>NZ_JACVZE010000009.1 GCF_015461805.1 Pseudomonas pisciculturae | reverse complement strand
TTCAGAAGCTTTCGAAGATTTCTTCAACAACTTCAACCACTTGCGCTTCAGATCTCTCATCAGCGGGAGGCGAATTCTACAGCGTTACACGCTGCTGTCAACACCTCTTTTTCAACTTCCTGACCGCTTCGATGAACTGAAGCAACCTGCTGCCGAAAACTGCGTAACTCATTGTTTACCAAGGAGTTTTCCGTTTCGACTGCGCCGGAAGTGGGGCGAATTATAGGCTTCCAGAATCTGCCGTCAAGGGTTAATTACACTTTTGTTGCCGCGGGTGGCTTTTTCGTAATAAGCCTCGGGATTCGACGCATCACCGGGGGTAAACGCACCACGAGAAGGAGCGCACCTATAGAAGCATAGATAGCCCACTCCTTTAGGTCAGCCCGCACAATCCACAGCATATGCAGCAAACCCAACCCAAGGATTACGTACACCAGCCGATGTAGCTTCTTCCAACGACCACCCAGCCGTCGCTGGCTATAGCGATTGGATGTCACTGCCAGCACCAACAGCGACAGGAAACCCAACGCACCCACAATAATATAAGGCCGCTTACGCAGCTCGACGCCCAGCTGCGACCAGTCCAACCCGAGGACAAACACACAATACGCCGCCAAATGCAGCACTACATAAGCAAAGCACCACAAACCCAATTGTCGGCGTACCGCTATCCACCCCGCCCAACCGCTCAGCTTCTGGAGCGGTGTCATACCCAAGGTAACCAGCAACAAAATCAATGTACCCAAGCCTAAGCGGTCAACCAATACCTTGCCCGGATCAGGCCCCAGGGAAGAACTCCACGCCTCATATAGCCAGAGTAATGGCCACACCGCCGCCGCTATAAAGACGCCAAGGCGCCAGACCGGGTAGCGCATCAGTAGTTCTTCCGCAGATCAAGGCCGGTATAAAGAGAAGCCACCTCGTCCGAATAGCCATTAAACATCTGCGTCTCACGCACATTAGGACTGAACAGGCCACTCGGCAGACGGCGCTCACGCGCCTGGGTCCACCGTGGGTGGTCAACGGTGGGATTCACATTCGCATAGAACCCATACTCGTCGGCCGCAATACTCTGCCAGGTGGTTTTTGGCTGCTCACTGACCAGACTGATCCTCACAATGGACTTCACGCTTTTAAAGCCGTACTTCCATGGCACCACCAGACGCAGCGGTGCGCCATTCTGGTTAGGCAGTTCGCGCCCATACATGCCGACCGCAAGGATCGCCAAAGGATTCATCGCCTCATCCAGACGCAGCCCTTCTATATAAGGCCAGTCGATCAAGCCAAAACTTGAACGCTGACCCGGCATGCTCTTGGGATCCTGAAGAGTTTCAAAGCGGATGTATTTGGCCTTGGAGGTCGGTTCAACCTGCTTGAGCAGAGCCGAGATAGGAAAACCCATCCAAGGAATGACCATCGACCACGCCTCGACGCAGCGCAGACGGTAGATTCGCTCTTCCAATTGATAAGGCTTCATGAAGTCTTCCAAGGCATATCGCCCCGGCTTCGCAACTTCACCATCAATCACAACGCTCCAGGGCTCAGTCTTGAGTGAGCCCGCATTCATCGCCGGGTCGCCCTTGTCGGTGCCGAACTCATAGAAGTTGTTGTAGTGAGTTGCATCCTTGAACGGCGTGATGGCTTCGTCCTTTACCGTCACAGCCTGCCATTTGACTCCCGGCAGCTTCTCGGCGAACCATTTCGGCGCCCTGCCCGGCTCGACATCGGCATAACGCGAGGCCTCGTCAGCGTTAGCCCAACGCGGCAAGCTGCTCGCGGCGATACCGGCAAGCGCACCACCGAGCAAGCTACGGCGAGAGAGGTAGAAGGATTCAGGCGTGACATCCGATTCGTGGCAATCGGAGGCTTTGGGCAATTTGATTAACATGGCAACTCCGCAGCATTGGAGAACTGATGCACCAATAGACTGCGGAGTATGGGGGAAATTACATTAAGGCAATGTTTTGTCCCGACGCAGATGCAGCAAATACTGAACCGGCCCCGACGCAGCATAAACGAGGAACGCCAGCAGCAGAATTCGCGGCGGGTCACTGAAGACCACTGCAAACACCAGCACCACCGCCAGGATCGCCACAAAAGGCACGCGCCCTTTCAGATCCAGCTCTTTAAAGCTGTTGTACTTGATATTGCTGACCATCAGCATGCCGGCAGCCGCAACCATCAGCGCCACCAGGAACGACATCTTCGAACCCTGAATGCCGTAGTCACTGAACGCCCAGACAATACCCGCCACCACACCTGCGGCAGCTGGGCTGGCCAGACCAATGAAGTAACGTTTGTCGGCGGTACCCACCTGGGTATTGAAACGCGCCAAACGCAAGGCGGCACCCGCGACATAGATGAAGGCAACCATCCACCCCACCTTGCCCATATCCCCCAATGCCCAAGCAAACGCCAGCAGTGCAGGCGCAACGCCAAAGGCAACCATGTCCGACAACGAGTCGTACTCGGCACCAAAGGCACTTTGAGTATTGGTCATACGTGCCACACGGCCATCCAGGCCGTCGAGCACCATGGCGACAAAAATTGCGATGGCAGCAAAGCCGAAATACTTGCTGGCATTCACCGCATCACCCGCCGCCAGCGCGCTTTGGGCGCTCATGGAGTTGATGATGGAGTAGAACCCGGCAAACAGGTTCGCCGTGGTGAACAGGTTGGGCAACAGATAGATGCCACGATGCCGGACCTTGCGGCCTTCAGCGTCATGCCCCTCTTCGACGTGTTCATCGATCGGCAGCAGGCTTTCGGCGTCAGAAGCCTGGTTTGGCTCTTCGGGACGTTCGCTCATGGACTTTACCTTGCAACGGTGTGAAAAAATTCGACAGGTACTTGCGGCGAGTGTTCGCCCGCAAACGATGCAGCTTTATACCAGAACCCGCTCCCCAAACGAAAAAACGCGGCCTAAGCCGCGTTTTCTCTTGATACGTGCGACTTAGTTTTTGGCTTTGTCGACGATCTTGTTGGCACCGATCCACGGCATCATGGAGCGCAGTTGCTCGCCGATGACTTCGATACCGTGAGCGGCGTTGTTACGACGCTTGGCGGTCATCGAAGGGTAGCCGGTAGCGCCTTCGGTGATGAACATTTTGGCGTATTCGCCGTCCTGAATACGTTTCAGGGCGTTGCGCATGGCCTGACGGGACTCGGCGTTGATCACTTCCGGGCCAGTCACGTACTCGCCGTATTCGGCGTTGTTGGAGATCGAGTAGTTCATGTTGGCGATACCGCCTTCGTACATGAGGTCAACGATCAGCTTCAGTTCGTGCAGGCACTCGAAGTAGGCCATTTCTGGCGCGTAGCCAGCTTCAACCAGGGTTTCGAAACCAGCTTTAACCAGTTCAACGGTACCGCCGCACAGAACGGCTTGCTCGCCGAACAGGTCGGTTTCGGTTTCGTCCTTGAAGGTAGTTTCGATGATGCCGGTACGACCGCCACCAACACCGGCAGCGTAGGACAGCGCAACGTTCTTGGCGTTACCCGATGCATCCTGGTAGATCGCGATCAGGTCAGGGATACCGCCGCCTTTGACGAACTCGGAACGCACGGTGTGACCCGGTGCTTTCGGCGCGATCATGATCACGTCGAGGTCGGCACGCGGCACAACCTGGTTGTAGTGAATCGCGAAACCATGGGAGAAGGCCAGGGTGGCGCCTTTCTTGATGTTCGGCTCGATTTCGTTCTTGTACAGCGCGGACTGGAACTCATCCGGGGTCAGGATCATGACCAGGTCGGCAGCAGCAACGGCGGAAGCAACGTCAGTCACTTTCAGGCCGTGGGCTTCAGCCTTGGCAACAGTGGCCGAGCCTTTACGCAGGCCAACAGTCACGTCAACGCCGGAGTCTTTCAGGTTGCACGCTTGGGCGTGACCCTGGGAACCGTAGCCTATGATGGCGACTTTCTTGCCCTGGATGATCGACAGGTCACAATCTTTTTCGTAATAAACTTTCATGAGGTTCCTCTATATATCCAGGCCGTAAGGCCATTCACTAATTTGAGTTAGATGCTGAGTACTTTGTCGCCACGGGCAATCCCGGTGACACCACTGCGTACGGTTTCCAGAATCGAGGCCGTCCCGATCGACTGGATGAAGCTGTCCAGCTTGTCGCTTGTACCGGTCAGCTGAACGGTATAAACGCTGGCGCTCACATCGACGATCTGCCCGCGATAAATATCGGTAGTGCGCTTGATCTCGGCACGCTGGGCACCCGTGGCCTTGACTTTAACCAGCATCAGCTCGCGCTCGATGTGGGCACTTTCCGACAGGTCGACCAGCTTGACCACTTCGATCAGCTTGTTGAGGTTCTTGGTGATCTGCTCGATCACCTCATCGTGGCCCACAGTGGTCAACGTCAGGCGCGACAACGTCGGGTCTTCGGTCGGAGCCACGGTCAAGCTTTCGATGTTGTAGTTACGTTGCGAAAACAGGCCGACAACACGAGACAGAGCGCCGGGTTCGTTCTCCAGAAGCAGGGAGATAATGTGCCGCATGATTAAGTACGCTCCGTCTTGTTCAGCCACATATCGCGCATAGAGCCATCTTTGATCTGCATCGGGTAGACGTGCTCGCTGGTATCCACCTGGACATCGATGAACACCAGGCGGTCCTTCATGGCGAACGCCTCTTCCATCTTCGGCTTCAGGTCTTTCAAATCGGTGATGCGAATGCCGACGTGACCATAGGCTTCAACCAATTTTACGAAATCTGGCAGCGATTCCATGTAGGAATGGGAGTGACGGCTGTTGTAGCTCATATCCTGCCATTGACGAACCATGCCCAGCACGCCGTTGTTCAGGCAGACGATCTTCACCGGAAGGCCGTACTGCAGGCACGTCGACAGTTCCTGGATGTTCATCTGGATGCTGCCTTCACCGGTGACGCACGCCACGTCGGTGTCCGGGAAGCTCAGTTTCACGCCCATGGCCGCAGGGAAACCAAAGCCCATCGTGCCCAAGCCACCGGAGTTGATCCAGCGGTTAGGTTTGTCGAACTTGTAGTACTGCGCAGCGAACATCTGGTGCTGGCCCACGTCGGAGGTAACAAAGGCATCGCCCTTGGTCACTTCGCACAGGGTCTCGATCACGGTTTGTGGTTTGATGATGCTGCCGTCGCCCTTGTCGTAAGGGAACAGGCCGCGATCGCCGCGCCATTCGTCGATCTGCTTCCACCAGCTGGCAACGGATTCCTTGTTCGGCGCTTCGCCGATGTCTTTGAGCGCAGCGACCATTTCGGTCAACACGCTTTCAACAGGACCTACGATCGGCACGTCGGCCTTGATGGTCTTGGAGATGGACGCCGGGTCGATGTCGATATGGATGATCTTGGCATTCGGGCAGAATTTGCTCGGGCCGTTGATCACTCGGTCATCGAAACGCGCACCCACCGCCAGGATCACATCGGCGTGGTGCATGGTCAGGTTGGCGGTGTAGCTGCCGTGCATGCCGAGCATGCCGACGAACTGACGGTCCGTACCCGGGAATGCGCCGAGGCCCATCAGGGTGTTGGTCACGGGCAGGTTGAGCAGCTTGGCCAATTCGGTCAGCGGCGCAGAGCCACCACCCAAAATTACGCCGCCACCGGAGTACAACACTGGGCGCTTGGCCGCCAATAGCATTTCTGCCGCCTTGCGGATTTGCCCCGAGTGCCCACGAACAGCCGGGCTGTAGGAACGCAGCTTGGCTTTCTTCGGGAAGACGTATTCGAATTTTTCAGCCGGGTTGGTCATGTCTTTCGGGATATCGACCACGACAGGGCCCGGGCGACCGGACTGTGCGAGGTAGAACGCCTTTTTCATGACTTCCGGGATTTCCGAAGGATGCTTGATCATGAAGCTGTGTTTCACGATCGGCCGGGAGATACCGATCATGTCGGTTTCCTGGAATGCATCGGTGCCCACCATGGTGCTTGGCACCTGGCCGGAAATGATCACCATCGGAATGGAGTCCATATAGGCAGTCGCGATGCCGGTAATGGCATTGGTTGCGCCTGGGCCGGACGTTACCAGTACCACGCCGGCTTTACCGGTGGCACGGGCGTAACCGTCAGCCATATGGGTTGCAGCTTGTTCATGGCGAACCAGGATGTGCTTAACAGCCGGCTCTTTGAACAGTGCGTCGTAAACATGAAGCAGAGCACCACCCGGGTACCCGTAGATATAGTCGACGCCTTCGTCACGCAAAAAGCGGACGAGCATCTCACCACCAGATAAAAGCTCCACGTTGTTCACCTCTAAAACGCCAGAATACCGTCCGTTGAAACCGACGGGTCTTAATAGGTTTACTTCTCAACAGAGCATGAGCGACGGTGGTCGCCGACTACGTCAGCACTGACTGAGCAAGTATTGGGATCGTCCCAAGTGTTGCGGGCTTTTCCCACCCAGCGCGAGGTAACGCGTTGCGGGTGTAACAGGTCGGCGCGGATGTGCGCCTCATGATCTGCTGAGCGGGCCTGCTTCTGGCAGTCCCGATACAGCGGACTTTGGATTCTTCTGTTTCAGGCCGTTCAAGTCAAGCAATAATTGCGCTTTTTTCCAACTAAGCGCATGAGAACGTAGAAGAAAGGGCTTTGAGGAGGGATAAAACTCGCCTGAATGTCGTCAAGCGGTAGAAATGTGCGCAAGACTGCCGGAAAACCCGACAGTCAGGCAATTAACGAGCGTCGACGATCAGTTGATCGAATTTTTTCAGCGCATTTCGCAAACCAAGACTCTCTCGCGGGCGATCGGCGTAGACCATCTCGGCCATTTCCATAATCCCCGACGCATTAGGCAGCGGCAGATCCTGCTCAAGAATCTGCTTCATGCGCACCAGGAAGATCCATTGCAGCCACTGGTGAAAGTCCAGGGTGTCGACCGAAAACGGCTCGACACTGCTGAGCGCCTCGGCACTGGGGGACACCTCGTCCCACCAGCCCTGAACGCGCAACTCGCGCTCGATCATCAACAACTGTTCGGCAATGGCCGCAAAGCGCACATCCATCAGTAGGTGACCTTGCCTTTTTGCCGCGCCTGGGCAGCACCGGCAGCGTCGCCTTGGGCAGCACGTGCGTCACCGATCAAAGCCCACAGGTTGGCTTGCAGGTCGGGGCGACCATTGGCCAGGGTCAGGCCGCGGCGGGCGAACTGCTCGGCTTGTGGCGCATCGCCCTGAGCCATACGCACCTGCGCCAGGCGATAGAGCACTTGCGGTTCACGAGGCGCAACGCGCTGGGCACGCTCAAGACTCGACGACGCACCGTTGAGGTCACCACCGGCTTGCTGTTGCTGGGCGGTGGTCAGCAGGGCCAGCACTGGACCGTCCAGTTGTTCGTCAGCCGACAGGCCGCCGGAATTGGACGACGACGGAATGCCACTTGGCGTCGATGGCATGTTGTAGGTGCCCTGGTTGATCGGCGCCGCTTGAATCGGCGTGGCATCGATCGGACCGGACGTACTTGGCCCAGGAGTCCATGGCTCGGCGCTGATCGGCGCGGCGGTAGCAGCCCCGCCACCGGGCACCATCACCACGACGCCCGAATCCTGCGGCACAGCCTGGGGACGGGCTTGAGCGGGACGATTCGTCACGGTCTGACGGAAACCGCCATTGGCCGAGATCCGATCGTTATTGGAAACGGCCGTGCTCGAGTCCACCACGGGAATGGAACCGCGCTGCACACTGGAGCAACCACTGAGCAAAGCCAGAGCTGTCATAGCTGGAAACAACCACTTGTTCACGTCAAACCCTCTTTGCTTAATTCATCCAGCCCTTGACCCAATCCATCACCGACTCCGCGTCAGCAGGAATACTGCCCCCGCACGCGGCGCCGGGTGGCGGCTCGCTGCCGCGAATATACGGCATCTGTACCGCGCCCGGACAATTGGCATCGGAGCCCTGCCCAGTGTGCGGATCAATCCAGGCCTGCACGATGTTATCCGGCTGCGGCATGCTCAGCGGCAACGGATCAGCCTTGCGCATGAAACTGGTCCAAACCTGTAGCGCACCGGTCGCGCCGGTGAACGGCGTCTTGCCGTTGTCATCGCGCCCCATCCACACCACCGCGAGTACATCCTGACCAAAACCTGCGAACCAGCTGTCGCGCGAATCGTTACTGGTACCGGTCTTGCCCGCCAGTGTCAGGTTGGACGGCAACACCTTGTAAACCGAAGCCCCCGTACCTTCACGCATCACGCGCTGCATGGCGTTTTGGATCAAATAGATGGAGCCCGCGTCGAACCGTTGCTGAATCTGGAACGGATAGCGCTTGAGCGGCTCACCTTCGGCGGTCAACACGCTGCGAATCCCGCGCATGGGGGTATTGAAACCACCGTTGGCGAGTGTCTGATACATGGTCGCGACTTCCATTGGGGTCATCGCGCCAGCACCCAGCAGGATCGACGGGAATGCCGGGAATTCACGCGTGATGCCCAGGCGCCCCAAGGTCTTGAGCACATTCGGCACCCCAACTTCCAGCCCGAGGCGTGAAGTGGAAATGTTGTAGGAATGTGCCAGGCCCTGATACAGGAAGACCGTGCCGTGGGAGCGACGATCGAAGTTCTGCGGCGTCCACACTTGGCCGTCACCGCCCTTCACCGACAGCGGATCATCGGATAACCAACTGGTGAGTGTGTATTTGCTCGGTTTTTCTAGCGCCGTCAGGTAGACCGCTGGCTTGACCAGCGAGCCGATCGGCCGCACCGCATCCAGCGCACGGTTGAAACCGGCGAAACTGGCCAGGCGACTGCCCACCAAGGCCTGAACCTCACCCGTCTCCGGGTTGGTCACGACCATGGCAGCCTCAACCTCATCGGAGCCTTTGCGACCCGTCATGCGCTTGAAGGTGTCAGTCACCGACGCTTCGGCTTTCATCTGCAGGATCGGGTCGAAACTGGTGAAGATGCGCAGGCCTTCTTCGGTCAAGTCTTCATCGCGATAGTCTTCACGCAGCTGGCGTTTGACCAGGTCGATAAAGCCCGGGAAGGAACTGTCCGCCAACTTGCCACGCGTCGTGACGCCCAATGGCATCTTCTTCGCTGCCGCCACTTGCTCAGCCGTGGCCACGCCCTGCTGCTCAAGCACGTCGAGTACCAGGTTGCGGCGTTCGAGCGCACGCTCAGGATTACGGCGCGGGTTGTAGTAGGACGGCCCCTTGACCATACCCACCAGCAATGCGACCTGATGCAGCTTCAATTCAGACAGTGGCTGACCAAAGAAGAACTGACTGGCCAAGCCAAAACCGTGGACGGCGCGCTGGCCATCCTGCCCGACGAATACCTCGTTGAGGTAGGCCTCGAGGATTTCCTGCTTGCTGTAGTGCATCTCCAGCAGCATCGCCATCATGGCTTCGGTGAGCTTGCGAGTCAGGCTGCGCTCATTGGTCAGGTAGAAGTTCTTGACCAATTGTTGCGTGAGCGTACTACCGCCCTGGGTCATCTTGCCGCCCGACGTGTTGACCCAAACGGCACGGGCAATCGACTTCGGCGAAACACCCCAGTGGCTATAGAAGTCGCGGTCTTCAACGGCCACCAGGGTTTCGAGCAGGTACGGCGGCACCTGATCGAGCTTGATCAGGATGCGATCTTCAAGATTTTTCGGGTAAATACCGCCGATCATCAGCGGTTCAAGGCGCACCACAGGCAACTTGGAACCATTGAGCGACGACAGCTCGGCGACATAGTCGCCGGAGAAGCGCACGCGCACAGGCTGGGCTTTTTCCAGGCCTTCATAGAACTGGAAGCCACGGGTATTCAAGTCAACCGTATTGCCGCTGACGGCTGCCGCGCCAGGGCCGTTGCTCACGGGTTCGCGGCGATAGCCCAGGGCATCGAGTTCGGTGAGGAAGTCATCCTTGCTCAGCTTCTGGCCGGTGAAGAGTTCCAGCGGGCGTGCATATACCTTTGCCGGAATGGTCCAGCGCTTGCCGGAGAATTTCTCCTGAACGACAGCGTCGAGGTACACCGCAAAGCCGGCGAGCACCACAAGGCCAACCAGACTGAGCTTCAACGCCCAGCCCAGCCACGGGCGCAAGCCGCGTGAAGGAGGTTTTTTAGGGGTACGGGGAGATCGGGTTCGAGTCATGGCGGCGGATTATACGCACTTTATTGATCATCAACATGAGCCGGACAGCGGTTTGCACAGCAGGCATCAGCAGCCATAATGCCCGCCATGATTTCCCCCAGACTTTGAAGGATCGCCCGTGAGCCAGTCCCTGATCGCAGCCCTGCAAAACCCGGCTTTGTACCCTCACCCTGTTGAAGCATTCCAAGTCATCGAAACCCATATTTCCTGGGTCATCCTGACCGGTCCTTACGCCTACAAGTTGAAGAAACCTATGAACTTCGGGTTTCTGGACTTCACCGCCCTGGAAGACCGCGGCCACTTCTGCCGGGAAGAGTTGCGCCTCAACGAGCGCCTGACCGAAGATTTGTATCTTGAAGTGTTGCCAGTGACCGGCACTGCCGAAGCACCGCAATTGGGTGGCGATGGCCCTGTAATCGAATACGCGCTGAAAATGCGCCAGTTCCCGCAAAGCCAACTGCTTAGCACCTTGCAAGCCAATGGCGAACTGACCAGCGCGCACATCGATGAGATGGCCAAGCAGATTGCGCACTTCCACCTCAACGCCCCGAAAGTCCCGCAGGATCACCCGGCCGGCACCCCGGACGAAGTGATGGCACCGGTGCGGCAGAACTTTGAGCAGATCCGCCCGTTCCTCAGCGACAAAGCTGACCTGGTTCAACTTGAAGCCCTGCAAGCGTGGGCAGAAAGCAGCTTCGAGCGCCTCAAGCCCCTGCTGGCACAGCGTAAGCTGGATGGCTTCACCCGTGAATGCCACGGTGATATCCACCTGGGCAATGCCACCTTGATTGACGGCAAAGTCGTGATCTTCGACTGCATCGAGTTCAACGAGCCGTTCCGCTTCACCGATGTGTACGCCGACACCGGCTTCCTGGCCATGGACCTCGAAGACCGTGGCCTCAAGTCCCTGGCGCGCCGCTTTATCAGCCAGTACCTGGAGCTGACCGGCGACTATCAAGGTCTTGAAGTGCTGAACTTCTATAAAGCCTACCGCGCCCTGGTGCGCGCCAAGATCGCACTGTTCAGCATGCCGGGGGACGCAAGCCCAGTGCAACGCGCCACCAGCCTGCGCCAGTACCGCAACTACGCCAACCTGGCGGAAAGCTACAGCACCATCCCATCGCGCTTCCTGGCGATCACCCATGGCGTTTCGGCCGTGGGTAAAAGCCAGGTTGCCATGCGCCTGGTAGAAGCCTTGGGCGCTGTGCGACTGCGCTCGGACGTGGAACGCAAGCGCCTGTTCGGCGAACAGCAGGTTGAAAACACCCCCCAGGCCGGTATCTATGCCGCCGACGCCAGCGCAGCCACCTATGCGCGGTTGAACGAAATCGCCAGCACCGTGCTGCGCGCCGGCTTCCCGGTGGTACTGGATGCCACCTTCCTGAAACGCGAACAACGCGATGCTGCCGCAAAAGTTGCCGAAGCCACTGGCGCGCCGTTCCTGATCCTGGATTGCAATGCACCGCAAGCCGTAATCGCCAGCTGGCTGGCGCAGCGTCAGGCGGATAAAAACGACCCTTCCGACGCCACCTTGAGCGTTATCGAACAACAACAGGCGAATCGCGAGCCACTCACCACCGAAGAATTGCTGCTCAGCAAGCGCGTCGAGACCAATGAAAGCGGGACCCTTGACGCGTTGGTGGCCCACGTTCGGCAGTGCCTGCCGGGCCTGTAAGAAAAACTTCTCGGTCGTGTCGTCTACTAAGGCACACGCCCGAGAGATAGTGGCACTATAATGGCGTCATAAAACCAACAGGAGTCGCCGTCATGAGTCAGCCCAAGCTTCTTGATACCCCGCTCTATTCGCTCCTGCACAAAGACGATATCCGTGGCTTCAACCATGAGCGCCCGAAAGACGGCGTGATCGACATGCGCGGTGGCGACTTCCGTGGGTTGGACCTACGGGAGCTGAATGCCTCAGGCGTCGACTTCACGGATGCGTACTTTCGCTCGACCGACTTGCGCGGCCTCGATCTACGCGATTGCTCACTGGAAGGCGCCAGCCTGGCCCATGCGCAAATCTCGGGCACTTACTTCCCACCTGAACTGACCGCCGATGAGATCCTCATGTCGGTCAATTTTGGTACTCGCCTGCGATACCGCACCAAGTAAGCGTAGTTGCTCAAGCCCCGGCCACGCTCAAGCGTGCCGGGGTTTCGGCGTGCCCTGCGTCAAATTCCCCGCGCCATTCTTATAAGCTTTTAAGCCGTTACTGACCAAAGAACTACACTTTTCCTACTGAGCGCTACACTCCTTTTCAGGCTTGCCTGGTCACGATACCCACCGCACCATTCGGCCGTCGCAAGGAGGCTTGATGAACGATGAGCTGCAACACCTGAAAAACCTCGGCAAGACGTCAGCACAGTGGCTGCATGCGGTGGGCATCCACAGTGCGTCCGACTTGCGGCGCCTGGGGGCAGTCGATGCCTATCGAGCTGTGCGCACGCGCGGGTTCCGGGCGTCGAAAGTGCTGCTTTATGCGATCGAGGGGGCTTTGATGGATGTGCACTGGAACGACATTCCTGCCGAACGCAAGGACGCGCTGAACCGCCAACTGGATGCTATCTCAGCTCGTCAGAAAAATTAGCTCTACGACATAACCCAACGTTTTCGGGCGCGCTGAACGAAAGTTTGAGGAAAGCAGACGAGAGAGCAAAAACAAGTGTTGACTCTCAAATGAGAATCGTTATGATTATCACAACTGGTCGCGAGATCAGCCGATAACTGACAGACCATTGGTTCGGACTCTCAGATTATCTCCTCATCAGGCTAATCACGGTTATTTGACCCGGCTCTTGCCGGGTCTTTTTTTGCCTATGAAAAAGCCATCTGACGAAAAACCACCTTCAGCGAGCAATGATCAACGGATGCCCACGCTCCGGATGCGGCTGCACCAACACGTCCAACCCAAACACCGCTTTCAATGGCTCAGGGCGCATGACCTGAGCCGGCGTGTCCAGCGCGTGGGGGCGCCCCTCTTCAAGCAATAGAATTCGATCACAGTAGCGAGCCGCCAAGTTCAGGTCGTGCAGGATAACCATGACAGCCGCGCCGCGATCGGCGAAGGTTCGAATCGCTTGCAGGGTCGTGTGTTGATGCAAAGGGTCAAGCATCGAAGTCGGCTCGTCCAGCAACAGGGTCTGCCCCGTTTCACCCGGCCATAACTGCGCCAGCACCCGCGCCAAGTGCACACGCTGACGCTCACCGCCGGACAGCGCCAGGTAACTGCGACCGTTCAAGTGCCCGACATCCGCAGCCTGAAGCGCCGCTGCGATAATCTCATCATCACGCGCTCGTCCGGTCTGATGCGGCAAGCGGCCCATGCCGACAACCTCTTCGACCCGGAACGCAAAGTCCAGGGTCGAGGTCTGTGGCAACACCGCCAAGCGTTGCGCCCGCTGCGCCCCACTCCACTCGCTCAACTCGCGCTGATCCAGCCACACCTTGCCGTGGGCAGCAGACAACTCACCGCACAATGCGCCAAGCAAGGTGCTCTTACCCGCGCCGTTGGGGCCTAATACGCCGAGCACTTCACCCGGCAACAAGTCGAGCGTGACATCCGCCAACACCGTTTTATGACCCCGGCGTATTTGCAGGTCTTCCACACGCAGCATCAGGCACGCCCCCGCAACAACAGGTAAAGAAAAAATGGCGCACCGATAAACGCAGTGACGATTCCGATAGGCAGTTCTGCCGGCGCCAAGGCAAGCCGGGCCACCAAGTCAGCAAACAGCAACAGGCTCGCACCCGCCAATACCGACGCTGGCAAGAGCACACGGTGATCCGGCCCCGCCAGCAACCGCACCAAATGCGGCACCACCAGCCCGACAAAACCGATCATACCGGCAGCCGCCACGGCAGCACCCACACCCAAGGCCGTACAGAACACCAGTTCACGCTTAAGCCTTTCAACATCGACCCCAAGGTGATTGGCCTCGGATTCGCCGAGCAACAGCGCATTCAATGCTTTGGCCCGACGCGGCAACCACAGCGCAACCCCAGCGCTCACGAGTAACAAGGGCCAAAGCCGTGAATAACTGGCGCCGTTGAGGCTGCCCAGGTTCCAGAACGTCAGGGTGCGAAGGGTGGCGTCATCCGCCAGGTAGGTAAACAGGCCCACCGCCGAACCGGCGAGCGCGGTAAGGGCGATGCCCGCGAGCAACATCGTCGCGACATTGGTCTGGCCGTTGCGCCGCCCGAGTCGATACACCAGCGCGGTCACGCCCAAGCCGCCAACAAATGCACACAGGGACAAAACGTACGGCCCGAACGCATCCGGCAAACCGCCAAAGTAAGAACCGCCGACGATCGCAACCGCCGCGCCCAGCGCCGCACCACTGGACACCCCGACCAACCCCGGGTCTGCCAACGGGTTGCGAAACAGCCCCTGCATCGCCACACCCGACAACGCCAGCACACCGCCAACCGCCAGCCCAAGCAACGTACGCGGCAAGCGGATCTGACCCACGATCAGCTCAGCCTGCTCCAAACCTTGACCGTCAATGGGCGCGCCCATCATGCGCAAGGCAGCCTTGAGTGTGTCCAACAACGGCAAGCTAACCGGCCCCAAGGCCAGTGAGAGCCAGGTCGCCAACACGCATAACAGCGCCAGCCCGATAAACAACGTGCGGGGCTTAACCAAAGTGGTCATTGGGCAGGTTTAGCCTGGGATGGGTAGAAAGCGGTAGAGAGTTTTACAAGGCTTTGCGGCAAGCGCGGCCCCAAGCCCCCCACCAGCAAGGTCGGGTCCAGCTCAAAAACCCGGCCACTTTTGGCCGCCGGTGTTGAGGCCAGGATCGGGTTTTCCTTGAATAACGCTGCGCGTGCCGCATCACCGGTGAGCGCGCGATCGGCAAACACCAGCACATCAGGGCTCAACCCCGCCAACGACTCCAGCGAAAACGGTTTGTAACCCGTGTGGTTCGCCAGGTTATGCCCGCCAGCCTGCTGCAACACCCAGTCGGCGGCCGTGTCCTTGCCGGCGATCAGCGATTTACCGCCCGCATGCCCGATCAGCACCAGCACGCCCGGCGCCTTTTGCGCGGCCTGGGCCTTCACAACCCAGCGCTTCTGCTGGTCGAGAGCCTGCTCATACTCGCCAAACAATGCGTCAGCCTTGGTTTCATTGCCGAGCAGCTTGCCCAGGTGTTGCAGGTTGCCTTTCAAGGCTGGCAGATCGGGTTGTGCCGAGAACATCTCCACCTGCACACCTGCACTGCGAATCTGCGCCAACACGGGCGGTGGCCCCATCTCTTCAGTGCCCACGAGTACCTGCGGGCGCAAACTCAGGATGCCTTCAGCCGACAACTGCCGCTGGTAACCCAGGCTCGGCAACGCCTTGAGAGACTTCGGGTGCTGACTGGTGGTGTCCACCCCCACCAACTTCGACTCACCGCCCAAGGCCACTACCCATTCCGACAGCGCCCCACCGGCACTGACCCAGCGTTGTGGCAGTTCAGCGGCGTGTGTCACAGGGTTGACCAGCAGTAAGGCAACTAGCGCAATAGCGCTGGCACTCAGGCGCATAACAGGGTTTCCTTCCAAGGGCAGGGCCACTCAAGCACTCATCGATGTGACAGATTGCACCCGCCGGGCATCGTATTGAGCGCCCAGTCAGCCGACGGGCGAAGCCGGCATTTGATAATTGTTTGCATTTGAACGTCAAGGCACTTAAGGATTGAAATGAAGTTTCTCTGCCCCTCCGACAGCCTTGCGCCAGACAGCAGCCTCGGTTTCGAAATCGATGGTTGCAAATTATTGGCTGTGCGCCGGGATGGCGTTGCCTACTTCTATATCAACCGCTGCCCCCATCGGGGCGTTGCGCTGGAGTGGCAGCCCAACCAATTCCTTGATTCAAGCGCGAGCCTGATTAAATGCGCCACCCACGGCGCGCTGTTCCTGATTGAAAGCGGCGAGTGCATTGCCGGGCCATGCGCCGGCCAGAGCCTCAAGGCCCTGCGCGGCCGTGAAGACGCCCAAGGCCTGTGGGTGAAAATCTAGTCCAGAAGTACGTCCAAGCGACGATCCACGTAGATCTCCTGGGACGTGACCCGCACGCCATACGCCAGCACCTCCACCCCGGCCGCCTTGGCCTCACGCAATGCAGCCGCGTAACCGGCATCTATCTCTACCGCCGGGCGCACGGCCTCGACTCCCGAGAGATTGACGCAATACAGCTGCACCGCGCGCACGCCATCACGCGCCAGATGGGCAAGCTCGCGCAGGTGCTTGGCGCCGCGCTGGGTCACCGCATCGGGGAAGGCCGCCACCGTGGAACCGTCAAAGCCCAGGGTCACACTTTTGACTTCGACATAGGCCGCACCGTCGGGGTAGTCCAATCGGAAGTCGATGCGGCTGTTTTCCTGGCCGTACGGCACTTCGCGCTTCAAGGCCGTAAAACCATTGAGTTCGGCGATCACGCCAGCATGCAATGCCTCCTCGACCAGCTGATTGGCCCGCGCCGTATTCACACACGCCAGGCGGCCTTGAGGCGTTTCGGCAATTTCCCAGGTACCGGGCAGCTTGCGCTTGGGGTCATTGGAACGACTGAACCAGACCTGCCCACCTTCCACCATGCAATTGAGCATCGAGCCGGTGTTCGGGCAGTGAATGGTGAGCAACTCGCCAGTAACGGTTTCGATATCGGTGAGAAAACGCTTGTAACGACGAATCAAGCGACCTTCTTCAAGGGGAGGATTAAAGCGCATCAGCCTTGCCAGCTCCGCAGGCCACGAGCGATGCGTTCCACCGCCTCCTGTAGCCGATCAAGATTTTGCGTGTAGGCAAAGCGCACATGGTGGCCCGCTTGATAGCGGCCAAAATCCAACCCTGGCGTAAACGCGACATGCTCGGTTTCCAGGAAGTGTCGGCAGAACGCGAAGGCATCACCGCCGAACTTGCTGATATCGGCATACAAATAAAACGCGCCTTCCGGTTCGACGGCGATACCGAAGCCTAGCTCACGCAACGCCGGTAGCAGGAAGTCACGTCGGCGGCCGAACTCAGTGCGACGCTCTTCCAGAATGCTCAGGGTCTGCGGGGTAAAACACGCCAGCGCGGCGTACTGGGCCATGCTAGGCGCGCTGATATAAAGGTTTTGCGCCAGCTTCTCCAATTCGCCCACTGCTGCCGGCGGCGCTACCAGCCAACCCAGGCGCCAGCCGGTCATGCCGAAATACTTCGAAAAACTATTCAGCACGAAAGCGTCATCGTCCACTTCCAGCACGCTGGCGGCATCGGTGCCGTAGGTGAGGCCGTGATAGATCTCGTCCACCACCAGATGACCGTTGCGCGCCTTGATTGCGCTCGAGAGCCCGGCCAATTCGTCGCGCGTGAGAATCGTACCGGTCGGGTTGGCCGGCGACGCCACCAGCGCACCGACGCTGTCTTCGTTCCAATGTTTGGCCACCAGATCGGCAGTCAATTGGTAACGCACGTCAGGACCCACGGGCACCAATTGCGCCGCGCCCTCTACCAATCGCAGGAAATGCCGGTTGCACGGGTAACCCGGATCGGCCAGCAGCCAGTGCTTGCCTGGGTCCACCAGCAGACTACTAGCCAGCAACAAAGCACCGGAACCGCCCGGCGTGATCAGGATGCGCTCGGGGTCAACGTTCAGCCCGTAGCGCTGCTGATAGAAGCCACTGATTGCCTCCCGCAACTCAGGCAGGCCGCGGGCTGCGGTGTAACGCGTCTTGCCATTGGCCAGCGCCGCCTGGCCGGCCTGGATGATCGGCTCAGCCGTGGTGAAATCCGGCTCGCCGATCTCCAGATGGATCACATCATGGCCGGCGGCCTGCAGCTCATTGGCACGCGCCAGCAACGCCATGACATGAAAAGGTTCGATGGCGCGACTGCGCGCACTGTAGGGCTGAGCCATTAGCCTTCCTTAACCGTGAGGACAAAATCAGGATTCTACCGAACCCGCGCGTTAAAACATGTTCTATTGCCTGCCCGGCCGCCTGTGCGGTTCGGGCAAGCGCCAGCAAAACGACTAAAATCAATATTCGAAACGAGGCATACCCAGCTACGACGGGCTATCGCAGTTTGCGACCCGGCCGCGACGGGCTCGACAACCGGGAGTGGCGCACCCCGAATCTATCTGGTAAGTTCGCCCGCTTGCAGCCGCAGGGCCGGCAGGTGTCGGTGACGTTGCAATCCTGCGCAATGGATTAGAAGAGTGAGAGGCGGTCTATTCATGTCCACCCAAGCAAAGCAACAGAGCATCAGCGGTTTCCAACCCTACGTTGAGTCCAAGGGTGAGGAATACATGGGCAAGCCCATGCGCGAGCACTTCTCCAAAATCCTGAAGCAGTGGAAGCAGGACTTGATGCAGGAAGTCGACCGCACGGTTGACCACATGAAGGACGAAGCAGCCAACTTCCCGGACCCGGCAGACCGTGCCAGCCAGGAAGAGGAATTCGCCCTCGAACTGCGCGCCCGTGATCGCGAGCGCAAGCTGATCAAGAAAATCGACAAGACACTGCAACTGATCGAAGACGAAGAATACGGCTGGTGCGAATCCTGCGGCGTCGAGATCGGTATCCGTCGCCTGGAAGCCCGCCCCACCGCGGACCTCTGCGTAGACTGCAAGACCTTGGCTGAAATCAAGGAAAAACAGGTCGGCAAGTAATCCTTCCGAGCTGAACGAATGGGGCGTACCAACGCCCCATTTTTGTTTCTGGCGTTTACCGATTTTCCAGTAGTATCCGGCCCATGACAGCCTCTACCTATATCGGGCGTTTCGCCCCCACGCCCAGCGGCCACTTGCATTTTGGCTCCCTGGTCGCCGCCCTCGCCTCCTACCTTGATGCCCGCGCCAACCATGGCCGCTGGCTGCTGCGTATGGAAGACCTCGACCCCCCGCGTGAAGAACCCGGTGCTCAGGCAGCGATCCTGCACGCCCTGGAAAGCTACGGCTTTGAATGGGACGGGGAATTGGTCCGACAAAGCGAGCGGCATGATGCCTATGCCAAAGTACTGAACGATATGTTCAACCATGGCCTGGCTTACGCCTGCACTTGCTCACGCAAACAACTGGAACCCTACAACGGGATTTACCCAGGCTTGTGCCGCAATGCCGGTCATGAGCAGCAAGATGCAGCGATCCGTTTACGCGTGCCGGAATTGGCGTACCACTTTACTGACCGCGTACAGGGCGAATTCCGACAGCACTTGGGCCGTGAAGTGGGTGATTTCATCATCCGTCGCCGCGATGGCCTTTACGCCTATCAACTCGCTGTGGTCCTCGACGATGCGTGGCAAGGTGTGACCGATATCGTGCGCGGCGCCGACCTGCTGGACTCCACACCACGCCAGCTTTACCTGCAAGAACTGCTGGGCCTGCGCCAACCGCGCTATCTACACGTGCCGTTGATCATCCAGCCGGACGGTAACAAATTGGGCAAATCCTACCGCTCCCCGCCGTTGACACCTGACCAGGCCACGCCTTTGCTGTTAAGAGCCTTGCGCGCCCTCGGCCAGCAACCCGGCAGCGAACTGCTGCACGCCAGCCCACGGGAACTGCTGGATTGGGGCATCGCACACTGGGATGCGTCACTGATTGCGCGCACGCTCACGCTGCAAGAAGCGCAATTGAGCTGAAGGCGCTTGCAGCCGGCCAGCCATCCGTTACCATCGCCGCAGTTTTTCAATCAGAGGCCAACATGTACATCTATCGATTGGTCCTATTGCTGGTCGTCGGGATCTACCTGTTTTCTCCCGCCATCATGGATTGGTGGATCGACGCCACGGGCGCCTGGTATCGCCCCTATCTGCTGTGGCTGATCCTGATCGTCGTGACTTTCATCCTGCAGAGCCAAAAAGATGCCGATGAGCTTTAGCCTCACCCAGATGCTGCTGATCAGCGCCGCCTACCTGGCCGCGTTGTTCGGGGTGGCCTGGATCAGTGAGCGCGGAATGATTCCGCGGGCGATCATTCGCCATCCGTTGACCTACACCTTGTCCCTTGGCGTGTACGCCAGTGCCTGGGCGTTTTACGGCACCGTTGGCCTGGCCTATCAGTACGGTTACGGCTTTCTTTCCAGTTACCTTGGGGTCTCTGGCGCGTTCTTGCTGGCACCGGTGCTGCTGTACCCGATCCTGAAAATCACCCGCACCTATCAGCTGTCGTCCCTGGCCGACCTGTTTGCCTTCCGCTTTCGCAGTACCTGGGCCGGTGCACTGACCACCGTGTTCATGCTGATCGGCGTACTGCCGTTGCTGGCCTTGCAGATTCAGGCGGTGGCTGACTCCATCAGTATTCTCACCCGCGAACCGGTGCAGCATCGGGTTGCCCTGGCTTTTTGCGGGCTGATCTCCCTGTTCACCATCTTCTTCGGCTCGCGCCATATCGCCACCCGCGAGAAACACGAAGGCCTGGTGTTCGCGATTGCCTTCGAGTCGGTGATCAAGCTGATCGCCATCGGCGGCGTGGGCCTTTATGCGCTCTACGGCGTGTTTGACGGCCCGCAACAGCTGGAATTGTGGCTGCTGCAAAACCAGACAGCCCTCGCCGCGCTGCATACGCCGCTGCAGGAAGGCCCGTGGCGCACGCTGCTTTTGGTGTTCTTTGCCTCGGCCATTGTGATGCCGCACATGTATCACATGACCTTCACCGAGAACCTCAACCCGCGCTCATTGGTCAGCGCCAGCTGGGGCTTGCCGCTGTTTCTGCTGCTGATGAGCCTGGCAGTGCCGTTGATCTTGTGGGCAGGCCTGAAACTGGGTGCTACCACCAACCCCGAGTACTTCACCCTCGGCATCGGCATTGCCGCCAATAGCCCGGCACTGGCACTGTTGGCCTATGTTGGCGGGCTATCGGCGGCCAGCGGGTTGATCATCGTCACCACCCTGGCCCTCTCGGGGATGGCGCTCAACCACTTGGTGCTGCCGCTGTACCAGCCGCCTGCCGAGGGCAATATCTACCGCTGGCTGAAATGGACGCGCCGCGCATTGATCGTCGCGATCATCATGGCAGGTTACGGGTTCTACCTACTGCTGGGCGCCGGGCAGGATCTCGCCAACCTGGGCATCGTTGCATTCGTCGCAACCCTGCAATTTCTACCGGGTGTGTTGTCGGTGCTGTACTGGCCGACGGCCAATCGCCGGGGCTTTATCGCCGGGCTGCTGGCGGGCATCCTGGTGTGGATCGTTACCATGCTGCTGCCGCTGGTCGGCAACCTGCAAGGCTTCTACATCCCGCTGCTGAACATGATCTACGTGCTGGACGACACCAGTTGGCACATGGCGGCTATTGCGTCGCTGGCGGCCAACGTACTGATGTTCACCCTGATTTCACTGTTCACCAACGCCAGCCCCGAAGAAACCAGCGCCGCTGAGGCCTGCGCGGTAGACAACGTACGCCGCCCTCAACGCCGCGAACTGCATGCTGCTTCACCCCAGGAGTTCGCCACCCAACTGGCCAAGCCTCTCGGTGCCAAGGCCGCGCAGAAAGAAGTCGAGCAGGCGCTGCGCGACCTCTATCTGCCGTTTGACGAGCGTCGCCCGTATGCGCTGCGCCGCCTGCGCGATCGTATCGAAGCCAACCTGTCCGGGCTGATGGGCCCCAGCGTGTCCCAGGACATGGTTGAAACCTTCCTGCCCTACAAGGCCGGCGGCGAAAACTATGTGACCGAAGACATCCACTTCATCGAAAGCCGGCTGGAGGACTACCACTCACGCCTCACCGGCCTTGCCGCCGAGCTCGATGCCCTGCGCCGCTACCACCGCCAGACGCTTCAGGAGCTGCCGATGGGCGTCTGCTCCCTGGCCAAGGATCAAGAGATCCTGATGTGGAACAAGGCCATGGAAGAACTCACCGGCATCGCCGCGCAACGGGTGGTGGGCTCACGCCTGAACACCCTGGGCGAGCCTTGGAAAGAACTGCTGCAAGGCTTTATCAACCTGCCCGATGAGCACTTGCACAAACAGCACCTGGCCCTCGATGGCCAGACGCGCTGGCTCAACCTGCACAAAGCCGCCATCGACGAACCCCTCGCCCCTGGTAACAGCGGCCTGGTGTTGTTGGTAGAAGACTTGACCGAAACCCAGATGCTCGAAGACAAGCTGGTGCACTCCGAGCGCCTGGCCAGCATTGGTCGCCTGGCGGCTGGCGTTGCCCACGAGATTGGCAATCCGATCACCGGTATCGCGTGCCTTGCGCAGAACCTGCGGGAAGAGCGCGAAGAAGACGGCGAAATCACCGAGATCAGCGGGCAGATCCTCGAACAGACCAAACGCGTCTCGCGCATCGTGCAGTCGCTGATGAGCTTCGCCCACGCGGGCGCCCATCAGAATCAGGACGAAGCGGTGTGCCTGGCCGAAGTGGCGCAGGATGCAATTGGACTGCTGGCCTTGAACCGGCGCAATTTCGAAGTACAGTTCTTCAATTTGTGCGATCCGGATCATTGGGTTGACGGCGACTCACAACGCCTGGCCCAAGTCTTGATCAACCTGCTGTCAAACTCCCGTGACGCAACCCCGCCGGGTGGCGCAGTACGCGTCAAGACCGAGGCTTTCGAGCACACGGTCGACCTGATCGTCGAAGACGAAGGCAGCGGCATTCCACAGAACATCATGGACCGATTGTTCGAACCCTTCTTCACCACCAAGGACCCTGGTGAAGGTACCGGTCTGGGCCTTGCACTGGTCTATTCCATCGTTGAAGAGCATTATGGACAAATCACCATCGACAGCCCGGCTGACACCGAAAGCCAACGCGGCACCCGTATTCGGGTGACCTTGCCGCGTCATGTCGAAGCGACGTCCGCTGTGAACTGAGACCGTCGAGAGAATTGAATCAATGCCGCACATTTTGATCGTCGAAGACGAAACCATTATCCGCTCTGCCTTGCGTCGCCTGCTTGAACGTAATCAGTACCAGGTCAGCGAAGCCGGCTCGGTGCAGGAAGCCCAAGAGCGTTTCAGCATTCCCACGTTCGACCTGATTGTCAGCGACCTGCGCCTGCCGGGCGCGCCCGGTACCGAGCTGATCAAGCTGGGCCAAGGCACCCCGGTGCTGATCATGACCAGCTACGCCAGCCTGCGCTCGGCGGTAGACTCCATGAAGATGGGCGCGGTGGACTACATCGCCAAGCCCTTCGACCATGACGAAATGCTCCAGGCCGTGGCGCGCATCCTGCGTGACCGTCAGTCGGCCAGCACTGCGCCTGCCGAGCAACGCCCTGCCGGCAAGACCGCCGACAAGCCGGGCGTCGATAACAGTAACGGCGAGATTGGCATTATCGGCTCCTGCCCACCGATGCAGGACCTGTACAGCAAGATCCGCAAAGTGGCGCCCACCGACTCCAATGTATTGATCCAGGGCGAGTCGGGCACCGGCAAAGAGCTGGTGGCCCGCGCCCTGCACAACTTGTCCAAGCGTGCCAAGGCGCCGATGATTTCGGTGAACTGCGCAGCCATCCCTGAATCCTTGATCGAGTCCGAACTGTTCGGCCACGAGAAAGGCGCATTTACCGGCGCCAGCGCTGGGCGTGCGGGCCTGGTAGAAGCGGCAGACGGCGGCACGCTGTTCCTCGATGAAATCGGTGAGCTGCCACTGGAAGCTCAAGCGCGCTTGCTGCGTGTGCTGCAGGAAGGCGAGATTCGTCGCGTGGGTTCGGTGCAATCGCAGAAGGTCGATGTGCGCCTGATCGCGGCGACCCACCGTGACTTGAAGAGCCTGGCCAAGATCGGCCAGTTCCGGGAAGACTTGTACTACCGCCTGCACGTGATCGCCCTAAAGCTGCCGGCCCTTCGCGAGCGTGGCGCTGACGTCAACGAAATCGCCAGTGCGTTCCTGCTGCGCCAGAGCGCGCGCATCAACCGTACCGACCTCAAGTTTGCCCCGGATGCCGAGCAGGCGATTCGGCATTACTCGTGGCCAGGTAACGTGCGCGAACTGGAGAACGCGGTGGAGCGCGCGGTCATCCTGTCGGAGAGCCCGGAGATTTCCGCCGAGCTGTTGGGCATCGATATTGAGCTGAGCGATCTGGAAGATGACGACTTCATCGGCCTGGCTCCGCAACAGGGCGGTGGTAGCAATACCAGCCACGAGCCAACGGAAGACTTGTCACTGGAAGACTACTTCCAGCATTTTGTCCTGGAGCATCAGGACCATATGACCGAGACCGAACTGGCACGCAAACTGGGCGTGAGCCGCAAGTGCCTGTGGGAACGGCGCCAGCGCCTGGGCATCCCTCGGCGCAAGACTGGGGTGGCCAGCGAAAGCTGAGGGTGTGCCCCCACAGGTAACACCCTCAGATGTGAAAAAACTGTTACCGCTGATTTTTTGCGTAACAAAAGCCGGGGCTTACGGTAACGAAGCCCCGGCTTTTTTTGGTCCGTCAAAAACCCGAAAACGCCTCAAACCCCTGTATTCATTGGCCGGCACAAAAGTTGGCACGCACCCTGCTATATGCTTAGTACAAAAACAATAACAAGCTTTGTACAAGACAATAAAAATAAGACGAATCGACTCACGCATAACAAAAACAACACGGCGGAGGCGCAGCTAACTGATTCTTTTGGAGAGGCGTTGCATTTGGGGCTTGCCCCGCAACCAGGCCGAGAACAACAAAAACTGCCCTAAGGCAGAGCCTGAACTGGTTGGATCGTAGATCAGCAACACAGCGACCAAAGCAATCCGTTTGCTCTTGGCTCCCGATTGGGAGTGTCATGAAGGTGAAGCTTCATGGCGAGGGCGATCAACAAAAACAAAAAGCCCGAAACCATAATAAAAATAGAGCACGCAACTACTTCTGGGGGAGCTTCGGCTCCCCTTGTAGTTTCCGGGATTTGACCTTCCAAGGCTTATGGCGCAATGCCTGTAGCTTGTTCCTACACCATCCCCTGACTAAATGCTAGAATCCCCGCCCATCATGCGGTCATTCTTCGTTATGGCCGAACATTCCTTCAAACAGTGCATCCCATGCTGAAGAAGTTGTTCCAGTCATTCCGTTCTCCCTTGCGTCGTACGCAACACAAACGCAGCACGCCTGAAGTGCTCAACAGCAGCCAGCATTCGCTGCAACGGGCTCAGTTCAGCCGTTATGCGGTGAATATCGTCGAACGTTTGCAGAACGCCGGCTACCAGGCCTACCTGGTGGGTGGCTGCGTGCGTGACATGCTGCTCAATATCACGCCCAAGGATTTCGACGTCGCCACCAGCGCCACGCCTGAACAGGTGCGCGCCGAGTTCCGCAATGCGCGGATCATCGGTCGCCGTTTCAAGTTGGTGCACATCCATTTTGGCCGCGAAATCATCGAGGTCGCGACCTTCCGCGCAGGTCACTCGCAAACCGATGGCGAGGAAGACACCAACCAGTCCTCCAGCAACGAAAGCGGGCGCATTCTGCGCGACAACGTTTACGGCACCCTGGAAGAAGACGCGCAGCGCCGCGACTTCACCATCAACGCGCTGTATTACGACCCGGTCAGCGAGCGCATCCTCGATTACGCCAATGGCGTACACGACATTCGCAATAACCTGATCCGACTGATCGGCGACCCGGTCAAGCGTTACCAGGAAGACCCGGTGCGTATGCTGCGGGCCGTACGTTTCGCCGCCAAGCTGAACTTCGGCATCGAGAAGCACACCGCCGCGCCGATTCGCGAACTGGCACCGATGCTGCGGGAAATCCCCTCGGCACGTCTGTTCGAAGAAGTGCTCAAGCTGTTCCTGTCGGGCTACGCCGCCGACACCTTCGAAATGCTGGTCGACCTGCAGCTCTTCGATCCACTGTTCCCGGCTAGCGCCGAGGCACTGGAGCAAAACCCGACCTACACTCACACGCTGATCAGCGAGGCGTTGATCAACACCGATCTGCGCATCAAACAGAACAAACCGGTCACCCCGGCGTTCCTGTTTGCGGCGCTGTTGTGGCCGGCCTTGCCAAAACGCGTACTGCGCCTGCAAGACCGCGGCATGCCGCCGATCCCTGCCATGCAGGAAGCGGCTCACGAGCTGATCGCCGAACAGTGCCAGCGCATCGCCATTCCAAAACGCTTCACCATGCCGATCCGCGAGATCTGGGACATGCAAGAGCGCCTGCCGCGCCGCAGCGGCAAACGTGCCGATCTGTTGCTCGACAACCCACGCTTCCGCGCCGGTTACGACTTCCTGCTGCTGCGCGAAAGCGCCGGCGAGCAGACCGACGGCCTCGGCGAATGGTGGACTGACTATCAGGACGCCAACGACAGCGAACGCCGTGACATGATTCGCGACCTCGGCAGCAAAGGCGATGGCGAAGCCCCGAAAAAGCGTCGTCGCAGCGGTAGCAAGCGCAAACGTAGCGCGGCCGACGCCTCGGGCGAATAAACGTGGAACGCATCTACATCGGTATGGGCAGCAACCTGGCTGCCCCAGACCAACAACTGCGCAGCGCCATCGAAGCACTGGCGCAATTGCCCGGCACTAGCGTCGCCGGCGTCTCCGCGTTTTATCAAAGTGACTCCCTGCTCCCGGGCCAACCGCGCTACACCAACGCGGTTGCCGCCCTCGACAGCAGCCTTGCGCCGCTTGAACTGCTGGATGCCCTACAAGCCATCGAGAACGACCAGGGCCGCGAACGTCTTGAGCGTTGGGGCCCGCGCACGCTCGACCTGGATATCCTGCTGTTTGGCGATCGCTTGATCGACGAGCCGCGCCTCAAGGTGCCGCATTACCAGATGCATGTGCGGGCTTTTGTGCTGTATCCGCTGGCCGAGCTGGCGCCCGAGAACCTCCAATTGCCTGATGGCCAACGCCTCAGCGACCTGCTGACAGCTTGCCCGTTTGTGGGCCTGGAACGCCTTCCCACGGCCTGACGCGGCCCATGTGGGAGCTGGCTTGCCTGCGATGGCATCACCTTGGCCCCACTGAAAGACCGAGGTGCCTGTATCGCAGGCAAGCCAGCTCCCACATTTGATCTCCAGCGTGTTCATAAATACCGCTCACATTGCTGAATCGCATCAGTAACAGGGGTAACACCCCACGCGTAACAATGCGGTAACACATCCAATTGACTTCCCGTGCCCTCCTCACGACTATAGGCGTCCCGCTGCCGCCAACCCGGCGCTGAAGGGCGCAATCCAGGCCATATAAGTACTGCTCTCAAGACAGTGCGCCTGCATAAACGAAGACTCACGCGCGTTACTCGCTGTTTCCAAGCGCCTGAACGAGGACCCTTTTCATGCCAGACGTTACCCTGACCACCTTGCAGAGCCTCAAGCTCAAAGGTGAAAAAATCACCATGCTGACCTGCTACGACGCCACCTTCGCCCACGCCAGCTGCCAAGCCGGGGTTGAAGTGTTACTGGTAGGCGACTCCCTGGGCATGGTGCTTCAAGGGAATGACAGCACCTTGCCTGTGACCACCGACGAACTCGCTTACCACACTGCCAGCGTCAAACGCGGCAATGATGGCGCGTTCATCATCGCCGACCTGCCATTCATGGATTACGCCACCGTCGAACAGACCTTCCATAATGCTGGCAAGCTGATGCGTGCCGGCGCGCACATGGTCAAGGTAGAAGGGGCGGTGTGGCTGGCCGAGTCGATTCGCCTGCTGGCAGAGCGCGGTGTGCCGGTGTGCGCGCACATGGGCCTGACGCCGCAGTCGGTAAACATCCTCGGTGGCTACAAGGTCCAGGGCCGTAACGAAGCCCAGGCACGTCAGATGCGTGCCGATGCCATCGCCCTGGAACAAGCCGGTGTGGCAATGATCCTGCTTGAATGCGTTCCTAGCGAACTGGCGGCAGAAATCACCCAAGCCGTTAAAGTACCAGTGATCGGCATTGGTGCCGGCTCGGCCACCGACGGTCAGGTATTGGTGCTGCACGACATGCTCGGCCTGTCGATTACCGGTCGCGTGCCGAAGTTCGTGAAAAACTTCATGACCGGCCAGGACAGCATTCACGCAGCCCTGAGCGCCTACGTCGCTGAAGTCAAAGGCGTGACCTTCCCTGGCGCCGAACACGGATTCTCTGCATGAACACCGTAAAAACCGTACGTGAACTGCGGGCCGCTGTGACCCACGCCCGCAACGCTGGAAAACGCATTGGCTTCGTGCCCACCATGGGCAACCTGCACAGCGGCCACGCCACACTCGTGACCAAGGCTGCACAACAAGCCGACTTTGTCGTCGCCAGCATCTTCGTCAACCCGCTGCAATTTGGCGCCGGCGAAGACTTGGACAAATACCCGCGCACCCTGGCCGCCGACCAGGAAAAACTCCTGCAATCGGGCTGCAACCTGCTGTTCGCGCCCACTGTCGAGGAAATGTACCCAGGCGGCACCACCGGCCAGACCCGCGTCAGCGTTGCGCAACTGTCCGAGGGGCTGTGCGGCGCTAGCCGTCCGGGGCACTTTGAAGGCGTGGCGACAGTGGTCAGCAAGCTGTTCAATATGGTCCAGCCGGACATCGCCGTGTTTGGCCAGAAGGACTACCAGCAACTGGCTGTGATCCGCGCCATGGTCCACGACCTGAACATGCCGATCCAGATCATCGGCGAGCCCACTGTGCGTGCCGACGACGGCCTGGCGCTGTCATCGCGTAACGGCTACCTCAGCGAAGAACAACGCGCCATCGCACCGGTGCTGTACCGCAGCCTCAGCCAGATTGGCGACGCGATCAAAGCCGGTGACCACGATTTCACCAAACTGCGTGCCGAACAGGTCCGCCAGATCGAAGCCGCCGGGCTGCGCATGGACTATCTCGAAGTGCGCCAAGGCGTACACCTGCGCCCGGCCACAGCCGAAGACCGCGACATTGTGATCCTGGTAGCTGCCTATTTGGGCGCCACCCGCCTCATCGACAACCTGCACCTGAACCTCAACTGACCCCCTCCCCGCTGTGCCGGTATAAAAAAGTACCGGCCACAGCGCAGACAAAGCCAAGACATATTCCCACGCTAGGTTTAATGTAATCGCCCTGCGCTATGGTTAGCGCTGTCCGGAACCCAATCCTCGATGAAAGACTGGACGTTCCGGGCCTAGAAGTGTCCTAAAGGCAGTCCCCGTAATAAAAGGAAACCCGCAGCGATGGCGTACTACCGCACTCCTCATGACGTTACCGCTCTGCCCGCCTGGCAAGCGCTCAATCAACACCGCCAAGCCATGCAGGATTTCAGCATGCGCGAAGCGTTCAATGCCGATCCTCAGCGTTTTTCCCAATTCACTTTGAGCAGCTGCGGACTTTTCCTCGATTACTCGAAAAACCTGATCACCAGCGAAACCCGTGACCTGCTGGTGGGCCTGGCCAAGGAAGTCGGCCTCAAAGACGCGATCAACTCGCTGTACGCCGGCGAGCCGGTCAACTCGTCCGAAGGCCGCCCTGCGCTGCACACCGCCCTGCGTCGCCCGGTGGGTGACAAGCTGTCGGTGAACGGCGTGAACATCATGCCGGACGTGCACAAGGTGCTGAACCAGATCACTGACCTGGTGGGCCGCATCCACGACGGCCTATGGCGTGGCTACACCGAAAAACCGATCACTGACGTGGTGAACATCGGCATCGGTGGCTCGTTCCTGGGTCCTGAGCTGGTGTCCGAAGCGCTGTTGTCCTACGCCCATAAAGGCGTCCGCTGCCACTACCTGGCAAACATCGACGGCAGCGAGTTCCACGAGCTGACGATGAAGCTGCGCGCCGAGACCACGCTGTTTATCGTCTCGTCCAAATCGTTCAACACCCTCGAAACCCTGAAAAACGCCCAGGCCGCACGTGCCTGGTACCTGGCCCAGGGTGGCTCGGAAGCCGAGCTGTATCGTCACTTTATCGCCGTATCGAGCAACAACGCGGCAGCTGTAGCGTTCGGTATCCGCGAAGAAAACATCTTCCCGATGTGGGACTGGGTGGGCGGGCGTTACTCGCTGTGGTCGGCCATCGGCTTGCCAATCGCCCTGGCCATCGGCATGTCCAACTTCAAGGAGTTGCTGTCTGGTGCCTACACCATGGACCAGCATTTCCAAAACGCGCCGTTCGAGCAGAACATGCCGGTGCTTCTGGGCCTGCTCGGCGTGTGGTACGGCAACTTCTGGGGCGCGCAGAGCCACGCGATCCTGCCGTACGACCACTACCTGCGTAACATCACCAAACACTTGCAGCAGTTGGACATGGAATCCAACGGCAAGAGCGTGCGCCAGGACGGTACGCCAGTGTCCACCGATACCGGCCCGGTGATCTGGGGCGGCGTCGGCTGCAACGGCCAACACGCTTACCACCAGTTGCTGCACCAGGGCACCCAACTGATCCCGGCCGACTTTATCGTGCCGATCGTCAGTTTCAACCCGGTGTCTGACCACCATCAGTGGCTGTATGCCAACTGCCTGTCCCAAAGCCAGGCGCTGATGCTCGGCAAGACCCGCAGCGAAGCTGAAGCTGAGTTGCGCGACAAGGGTATTTCCGAAGACGACGTGCAGAAGCTGGCGCCGCATAAGGTGATCCCGGGCAACCGTCCGAGCAACACCCTGGTTGTTGAGCGAATCAGCCCACGCCGCCTGGGCGCTCTGGTTGCGATGTATGAGCACAAGGTGTTCGTGCAGAGCGTGATCTGGGGCATCAACGCCTTCGACCAATGGGGTGTGGAGTTGGGCAAAGAGCTGGGCAAAGGCGTGTACAACCGCCTGACCGGCGCCGAAGAAACCTTGGCCGACGACGCGTCGACCCAGGGCCTGATCAACTACTTCCGCGGTCGTCACCGCGGCTGAAGCCGGTCACTCAAGGCCAACGTCCGTTTGGACGTTGGCCTTGAACCCTCCTCTCACTGCGTGCATCTTTATGACTTGTCCCTAAAACAAGAATAAGGACCGCACATGTTCGATATCAGCACATTCCCTGCCGCCGATGCCGTGCGCCGGGCTGCGCAACTCAGTCAAGAGGACTACCAGAGCCTCTATCGCCAGTCCATCGAGCAACCTGACACCTTCTGGGCGGAACAGGCCAAGCGCTTTCTCGACTGGATCAAGCCCTGGCACACCGTCCACCGCTCAGACATCAACACCGGCGCCGCCCAATGGTTTGCCGGCGGTCAGCTCAATGTCAGTTACAACTGCATCGACCGTCACTTGGCAGAGCGTGCCGATCAGCCTGCCTTCATCTGGGAGGGCGATGATCCGACAAAGTCCGACAACATCACCTACCGCCAACTTCATCAAAACGTCAGCCGCCTGGCCAACGTGCTGAAAAGCCGTGGCGTGAAAAGAGGCGACCGCGTGTGCATCTACATGCCGATGATCCCGGAAGCGGCATACGCCATGCTGGCCTGCACGCGCATTGGCGCGGTGCATTCGGTGGTGTTTGGTGGCTTCTCGCCGGATGCCCTGCGCGACCGTATCCTCGATGCCGACTGCCGTACTGTAATCACCGCCGATGAAGGCGTGCGCGGCGGCAAGCCGGTAGCGCTTAAACAGAATGTCGATAAGGCCCTGACCAGTTGCCCGAATGTCAGCACCGTGCTGGTGGTAGAGCGCACCGGCGCCAGCGTGAACTGGAGCGAAGGTCGCGACCTCAAGTACCAGCCAGCCGTGGAGGCTGCGAGTGATGACTGCCCACCCGAGCCGATGGACGCCGAAGACCCGCTATTTATCCTCTACACCTCCGGTAGCACCGGCAAACCCAAGGGCGTATTGCACACCACCGGTGGCTATTTGCTGCAGGCGGCGATGACCTTCAAATACGTGCTCGACTACCGCGATGGCGAAGTGTTCTGGTGCACCGCCGATGTCGGCTGGGTGACAGGCCACAGCTACATCGTGTACGGCCCGCTGGCCAACGGTGCCACCTCGCTGATGTTCGAAGGCGTACCCAGCTATCCGGACAGCTCGCGCTTCTGGCAGGTGATCGACAAGCATCAGGTGAATATCTTCTACACCGCGCCCACCGCCCTGCGCGCCCTGATGCGCGAAGGCCACGGCCCGTTGGAAAATACCTCCCGCGCCAGCCTGCGTTTGCTGGGCAGCGTCGGCGAGCCAATCAACCCCGAAGCCTGGGATTGGTACTTCAACGCGGTGGGCGAGCAACGTTGCCCGATCGTAGACACTTGGTGGCAGACCGAAACCGGCGGCATCATGCTCAGCCCGCTGGTCAGTGCCCAGCGCATCAAGCCGGGCTGCGCCACCCAGCCGATGTTTGGCGTACAACCTGTGTTGCTGGATGAGCAAGGCAAAGTCATTAGCGGTGCCGGCAGTGGCGTGCTGGCGATCAAGGCTAGCTGGCCGGGGCAGATCCGCAGCGTGTACGGCGACCCGCAACGCATGATCGACACCTATTTCAAACCCTATCCCGGCTATTACTTCACCGGTGACGGCGCGCGGCGCGATGAGGACGGCGACTACTGGATCACCGGGCGTATCGACGATGTGATCAACGTCTCAGGGCATCGGATCGGCACCGCCGAAGTGGAAAGCGCGCTGGTGCTGCACGACCTGGTCGCCGAAGCTGCCGTGGTGGGCTACCCCCATGACGTCAAAGGCCAAGGCATTTATGCGTTTGTCACGCCCATGAATGGTGTGGAGCCCAACGACGCGTTGAAAAAACACCTGTTGGAGCTGGTCAGCAAGGAAATCGGCAGCTTTGCCAAGCCGGAACTGATCCAATGGGCGCCCGCGCTGCCCAAAACCCGTTCCGGCAAGATCATGCGGCGCATTCTGCGCAAGATCGCCTGCAACGAATTGGACAGCCTCGGTGATACCTCGACCCTGGCCGACCCAAGCGTAGTGGACGGCCTGATCGACAAACGCCTGAACCGCTAGGAAACCCTGAGCCGCCATGGAATTTATCCGCAGCCGTATCGAACACCAGCTGATGAGCCTGACTGGTTTATCGCTGGGCCAACTGGACCTGGAAAACCCCAAGGGCGACCCAGGCCTTTTTGGGCCGGGCTCGGTGAGCTGGCAAGTCCATGGTGATTTCAGCAGCATGCTGATCGGCGGCATCAGTGCCTTGATGCTGCAAGCCTTGCACCCATTGGCCCTGGCGGGCGTGTGGGACCATTCCAACTTTCGCCAGGACATGCTCGGGCGCTTGCGGCGTACCTCACAGTTCATCTCCGGCACCACGTTCGGCTCGCGGCGCGACGCCGAGTGGCTGATCGAAAAAGTGCGCACCATCCACCTGCAAGTGGTCGGCCATGCGCCGGATGGGCGGCCTTATGCTGCCAGCGATCCGGAGTTATTGACCTGGGTGCATGTCGCGGAAGTCAGCAACTTTCTCGCGGCGCACCTGCGCTATCGCAACCCGCACCTTAGCGGTCGGGATCAGGATCGTTACTACAGCGAAATCGCCTTGGTGGCCGAACGTTTGGACGCGCGGCATGTTCCGCGTTCACGGCAGGAAATTTCGGATTACCTCGCGCGCATCCGCCCGCAGTTGCTCTGCGACGAGCGCAGCCGCGAAGTCGTGCGCCTGCTGCTCAATGCCCCCTCCCCCAGCACGATGGCCAAGCCCTTTGGCGCCTTGATGATGCAGGCGGGCATTGACCTGCTGCCAGAGTGGGCCAGTGCCATGCTCGAACAACACCAGAGCCCGCTGCAACGCCAAATGATCCGCGCCGGGGTCAAGCGCAGTGCGCCATTGTTGCGATGGGCCATGCGCAATGGTTCGGTACAACGCGCCCATCGGCGGATGGGGCTGATGTAGCTGCCGGCCCATAGCTGTTAAACTCCGCGCCCTCATTACCCCTATTCTCCTATTACTACTTAGCAAGGCGCGCTCCATGTCTCCCTTGAATCAGGCGCTGCGCGCCGCCCTCGATCATCGCCAAGACCTGATCAACGAGTTGCATGCCCAGGGCACCGATTGCTATCGACTGTTCCACGGCAGCCAAGAGGGCGCCGGTGGCCTCACCATCGACCGTTATGGCCCGCAACTGCTGGTGCAAAGCTTTCACCAGTCACTGCAAACCGAAGAGCTGTTGGAGCTGCATCAACTGGTCAACCAGTTCACCGGCCTGGAATTGCTGCTGGTGTACAACGACCGTGCCCGTGGCAACTCGCGGGTCGACCGCGAAGACACGGTGTACCGCGCCGAACCCGCCGCGCTGGCAGACCTGGTCGGCCACGAATGGGGCCTGAGCTACCGCGTACGCGGCCGACATGCTGGGCAAGACCCGTTGCTGTTCCTCGACCTGCGCAACACCCGTGGCTGGGTCAAAAACCACAGCGCCGGCAAAAGCGTGCTGAACCTGTTCGCCTATACCTGCGGTGTAGGCCTTAGCGCCGCTGCTGGCGGTGCACGTGAGGTGTGTAACCTGGACTTTGCCGAGGGCAACCTGGCAGTCGGGCGCGAAAACGGCCTGCTCAACCCGCATTTGCCGACCATGGAGTTTGTGCAGTCCGACTACTTCCCGGCGATTCGACAACTGGCCGGCCTGCCGATCACCCAGCGTCGCGGGCAAAAACTGCCGAGTTACCCGCGCCTGGAACAACGTCAATACGATCTGGTATTGCTAGACCCTCCGGCTTGGGCAAAGAGCGCATTCGGCACGGTCGACCTGCTTCGTGATTACCAAAGCCTGCTCAAACCCGCCTTGCTGACCACTGCGGACAATGGCGTACTGATCTGCTGCAACAACCTGGCAAAAGTCAGCATGGAGGATTGGCGCGAACAAGTGCTGCGTTGCGCGGAAAAAGCCGGGCGCCCGGTACGCGATTGGCAAATCATGACGCCTGGCGCAGATTTCCCTTCGCAAGATCAGCAACCGCCCCTGAAAACACTGATACTCCAGTTGTAGGACGTTTCCCAAGAGTCTGGATCTTCGGAACCGAAAACCCGTGCCATACTCAAAGGCACTCCTGTTTGACATAGATGGCGCCGCCCCATGCCCAAAGGATTGATCCGCGCCGCTGGCGCCTTGTTGACCGCCCTCGCTTTATACAGTTTGCTGGGTTTCTTGATTCTGCCGGGCATTGCCCTTCGCATTGCGAACCAGCAATTGGCCAATTACGCCAGCGTGCCGGCGCGCATCGAGCGCATCGAGCTCAACCCGTTCAGCCTGGAGCTGACCGTCTGGGGCTTGAAGATCGGCGAACCGGGCAAGGAGCAACTGGGTTTCGAGCGCCTCTATGCCAACCTGCAGATCGACAGCCTGTGGACCCGTGCCCTGCACTTGGCCGACGTCCAGCTCGACCAACCCAAGACCGAGGTGCTGTTCGACAAGTCCGGCCAGCTCAACCTGGCGCAGCTGTTCAAGCTGCCGCCAAGCGAACCCACCCCGGCCGACCCGAATGCCAAACCGTTCCCGTTGCGTATAGACGGCATCAAGCTGGCCGGCGGTTATGTGCACTTCGAAGACTTGCGCCCCAGCGAGCCCATCGAATTCCTCTACGACAAACTCGATTTCGAGCTGAAAAATCTCAGCACCTTGCCCGAAGACAATGCGGACATGACCCTGGTCGCCGCCGGCCCGGAAGGTGGGCAGATCGACTGGAAAGGCAATTTCAGCCTGGTGCCGATCACCTCCGAAGGCACGCTCAAAGTCACCGATGGCAAGATGAAAGCCTGGTGGCCGTATGTACGTGATGCCCTGCCACTGGTACTCGAAGACGGTGTGCTCAACTTCAGCACCGACTACAAGTTCAGCCTGGCCAAAGAAACCGAACTGAACCTGACCAACACTGCCGCCAGCATCGCACCGTTTGCCATCAAGGCCCCCGACGGTCGGCCGTTGGTACGCCTGGAGCGTCTGGACGTCAGCGAAACCACCGTAGACCTGGCCAAGCAGCAAGTGGTGGTCGGCAAGATCCGCAGCAACAAGCTCGAAACCTGGGCCGCCCTTGAAGCCGATGGAAAACTGGACTGGCAGAAACTGTTCGCCAGCCAGCCGAGCAAACCGGCCCAGGCGCCAGAGCCGGCTACTGCACCGGCCACCGCCGACTCGCCAAAACCCCAACCTGCCGCGCCAAGCAAGCCATGGCAAGTGCTGCTCAAGGATGTGCAACTGCGTAACTACCAAGTGCACCTGGCGGACCGTCAGGCCAAGCCTGCGGTCGCGCTGGAACTGGGCCCGCTGAATGTCGATGTGCAAAACTTCGACAGCCTTAACCAAAGCCCCTTCACTCTCAAGATTGATAGCGGCGTGGGCAAACAGGGCAAAATTGCAGCGACCGGTGAGGTCAACCTGAACCCGGTCAGCGCCAAGCTGAAAGTGACGACCCAAGACATCGACCTGCGGATCGCGCAGTCCTATATCAGCCCGTTTATTCGTCTGGAACTGCGCAGCGGCATGCTCGGCAGTAACCTTGACGTGAACCTGAAAAGCACTGACCCACTCAAGCTCCAGATCACTGGACGCGCGCAGGTCGACCAACTGCACACCTTGGACACCCTCAAGACCCGCGACTTCCTGAAATGGCAGCGCTTAGTAGTCGAAGGTTTGAACTACCAGCACGGTGACAGCCTGTCGATCGACAAGGTCAACCTGTTGCAGCCGTATGCGCGCTTTATGATCAACGATGATCGCACCACCAACGTTGATGACCTGCTGATTCCTCAACCGGCGGACAAGAGCGCCAAGCCGGCCAGCAAGGAAAAACCCCTGGGTATTCGTATCGGGCAGATTGCAATCAACGACGGCTCTGCCAACTTTGCCGACTTCAGCCTTACACCTAACTTTGCAACGGCGATTCAACAGCTCAACGGTCAGATCGGCACCATCGACAGCCGCCAGGCCAAACCGGCTACCGTCGATATCAAAGGCAAAGTGGACCGCTATGCGCCGGTGACCATCAAGGGCAGCGTAAACCCGTTTGACCCAATGGCCGCGCTGGATATCGCCACCAGCTTCAAACGTGTCGAGTTGACCACGCTAACGCCCTACTCCGGCAAGTTCGCCGGCTTCCGTATCCGCAAGGGCCGGCTCAATCTTGATTTGCACTACGTCATCACCAAAGGCCAGCTCAAAGCCGAAAACAAAGTGGTGGTGGAACAACTGCAACTGGGTGAGAAAGTAGACAGCGCCGACGCGGTGGACTTGCCGATTCGCCTGGCCATTGCGCTGCTTAAAGACGTCGACGGCAAAATCTCCATCGAGCTTCCGGTGACCGGCGACCTGAACAATCCGCAATTTAGCGTCATGCCAATTGTGTGGCAGACCCTGCGTAACCTGGTGGTGCGTGCTGCAACGGCACCTTTCCGGATGCTTGGCGGGCTGGTTTCAGGCGGTGGCTCAGAAGACCTGGGCAATGTGTCGTTCGCGGCCGGCTCCAGCGACTTGAGCAAAGATGCCCAGGCGGCCTTGGACAAGCTCGCTAAAGCACTCAAGGAACGCCCGACCCTTCGCCTGGAAATTGAAGGTACAGCGGCCGCCAACAGCGACGGCGCCTTCCTCGCCGCCCAGCGCCTGGAGCGCGAGTACCAGTACAACTTCTACAAGATTCTTCAGCGCCGCGGTGACAAAGTCCCTGCCCAAGCCTCATTGCTTGTAGTACCGGAGAAAGAAAAGGCGCCGCTGCTGGAAGGCATTTACCGCACGCGCTTGAAACAGCAACCACCGGCCGAGTGGAAAGACCTGAGTGACGATGACCGTACCGCCAAGCTGCGTGATGGCGTCATCCAGTTCTGGAGCGGCAGTGATGTGTTGCTGCGCCAGCTGGGGCAGGACCGTGCCAGTACCATCAAGGACTATCTGGTGGACAAAGGCCAATTGGAAGATGACCGGGTGTACTTCATTGATGCCAATCTGGGGCAGGCAGAGAAAGATGGTCGGGTGGTGACACCGATGCATCTGGATGCCGAGTAACCTCAGCACAGCACAATTTTATTGTGGGAGCGGGCTTGCTCGCGATGGCGGTGCATCAGTCATATATTCAGCGACTGACACGCTGCTATCGCGGGCAAGCCCGCTCCCACATTGGATCTCCATTATCCTGGCGTCTTTATTTCACCCACAATAGAACAGGCCCCGACACGAATGCCGGGGCCTGTAGTGACCACATCCCTGTGGTCGGTCGCATGAACGCGTGAGGTGCATTGAGTGGAAAACGGGCTCACTCGTTGCCGCCGACGCTCAGTTCAAAGCGATACGTTAAGCGTTACTCTGCTTTCAGGCCGTCGGCCGATACAGCTTTAACGCCTTTGATTTTCTTGGTGATGTTCACCGCGGTAGTTTTCTGTGCATCGGTCACTGCGGTGGTCGACGACAGGGAAACTACACCCTTGTTGGTTTCGACTTTGATGTCGGTACCAGGAATGCCTTTTTCGGTAACCAGATCGGCTTTCACTTTGGTGGTGATCCAGGTATCGGAGGTAGCACCTTTAGCGTCAGCGGCGGCAGCCTTGGTTTTATCTACGTTGTCAGCTTTGTACGCACCACCGGCATGCAGGCTGTCAGCGGAAACGGCGGTCACACCTTTGATTTTCTTGGTGATCGCTACAGCAGTCGCTTTCTGCGATGCCGAGATTTCTACGTCAGACGACAGGGTAACCACACCTTTGTTGGTCTCAACCTTGATGTCCGAACCTGGAATGCCTTTTTCGGTCAGCAGGTCAGCTTTGACTTTGGTGGTGATCCAAGTATCCGAAGTGGACTCTTTGGCTTTGGTCACTTCACCAGCGGCCAGGGTCATCGGCGCTTGGGAAGTTTGAGCAAAGGCAACGTTAGCCCCCATAGCCAGGGTCAGAGCGGTAGCAGTAGCGAGAGCGAACTTCTTCATACGGGTAACTCCTGTTTTAATAAAAGTCTGCAGTGTGTGTACCTTGATGCTGCAGCGTTAACAGGGATATTGCAGGCGCTGTGCCAAGTTTTTAAAACCTATAAAACCTATATAAATCAATATCTTAGAAATTTACGTGATTTTCGAAATCGTGCAACTTGCATGAAGCCCATCGTGCCTGCATGCAAGTTGCGGCTTTTGCGTTGAGCTAAACGGCTGATTTCGCTTCACTTTCCCGCGCTCATAAAAAAAGGACTCCGAAGAGTCCTTTTTTCAGCGTAAAGCGTTGGGGTGATTAAACGCCCGAAGCCTTGGCTGCTGCTACGTCCTTGATGGACAGCTTGATACGACCGCGGTTGTCCACGTCCAGTACCAGCACTTCCACTTCCTGGCCTTCTTTCAGAATGTCGGTCACTTTCTCAACACGAGCGTCGCTCAGCATGGAGATGTGAACCAGACCGTCTTTGCCCGGCAGGATGTTGACGAATGCGCCGAAGTCGACGATGCGCTCAACCTTACCAACGTAGATCTTGCCGATCTCGGCTTCAGCGGTGATGCCCAGAACGCGCTGACGCGCCGCTTCTGCCGCTTCTTTGGTTTCGCCGAAGATCTTGATCGAGCCGTCGTCTTCGATATCGATCGAAGCCTTGGTCTCTTCACAGATCGCACGAATGGTCGCGCCGCCTTTACCGATAACATCACGGATTTTGTCGGTGTCGATTTTCATCGCGATCATGGTCGGAGCATTTTCCGACAGCTCGGTACGGGACTGACCAATGATCTGGTTCATCTGACCGAGGATATTCAGGCGCGCTTCCAGGGCTTGGCCCAGGGCGATTTCCATGATTTCTTCGGTGATGCCTTTGATCTTGATGTCCATCTGCAGCGCGGTAACACCTTTAGCGGTACCGGCTACTTTGAAGTCCATGTCGCCCAGGTGGTCTTCGTCGCCCAGGATGTCGGTCAGGATGGCGAACTTCTCGCCTTCTTTAACCAGGCCCATGGCGATACCGGCAACCGGCGCCTTCATCGGCACACCAGCATCCATCAGCGCCAGGGAAGCACCGCAAACGGAAGCCATGGAGCTGGAACCGTTGGACTCGGTGATTTCCGACACAACACGGATGGTGTACGGGAACACGTCAGCAGCAGGCAGCATGGCAGCGATCGAACGACGGGCCAGACGGCCGTGACCGATTTCACGACGACCAGCACCACCCATGCGACCACACTCACCTACCGAGAACGGAGGAAAGTTGTAGTGCAGCATGAACGGGTCTTTTTTCTCGCCTTCCAGCGTGTCCAGCAGTTGTGCGTCACGGGCGGTGCCCAGGGTCGCGACTACCAGAGCCTGGGTTTCACCACGGGTGAACAGCGCCGAACCGTGAGTCTTCGGCAGAACGCCGACTTCGATGTTCAGCGGGCGTACGGTGCGAGTGTCGCGACCGTCGATACGTGGCTTGCCGTTAACGATGTTTTCGCGAACGGTGCGGTATTCGATTTCACCGAATGCAGCTTTGACTTCGCTGGAAGAAGGCTGGCCTTCTTCACCGGACAGTTTGGCTACAACCTGATCCTTCAGCTCACCCAGGCGAGCGTAACGGTCGGCCTTGATGGTGATGGTGTAAGCGTCGGAGATGGCAGCGCCGAACTCGGAGCGGATAGCGCCCAGCAGCTCGGTGGCTTCAGCTTGAGGCGCCCAGGTCCAGGTTGGCTTGGCAGCTTCGGCAGCCAGCTCGGCAACCGCTTTGATAACGGCCTGGAATTCGTCGTGGGCGAACAGTACAGCGCCCAGCATCTGGTCTTCGGTCAGCTCTTTGGCTTCCGATTCAACCATCAGAACGGCTTCCGAGGTACCGGCAACGACCATGTCCAGGCTCGAAGCTTTCTGTTGCTCGTAAGTCGGGTTCAGCAGGTAACCGGTGCTTTCGTGGAAAGCAACGCGAGCTGCGCCGATCGGGCCATCGAAAGGAATGCCGGAGATCGCCAGGGCAGCCGAGGTACCGATCATCGCAGCGATGTCCGGATCGGTCTTCTTGCTGGTGGAAACGACGGTGCAGACAACCTGCACTTCGTTCATGAAGCCTTCTGGGAACAGCGGACGGATCGGACGGTCGATCAGTCGGGAAGTCAGGGTTTCTTTCTCGGAAGGACGGCCTTCGCGCTTGAAGAAACCACCAGGGATCTTACCGGCAGCGTAAGTTTTTTCCTGGTAGTGAACGGAAAGAGGGAAGAAGCCTTTGCTCGGGTCAGCGGTCTTGGCGCCAACAACGGTCACCAGTACGGTAACGTCGTCATCAACGGTAACCAGCACTGCGCCGGAGGCTTGACGGGCGATACGGCCTGTCTCGAGGGTAACGGTCGACTGACCGAACTGGAATTTTTTGATAACCGGGTTCACGGTGTCCTACCTTCTTTGTGGCTCTTGGGGAACTTGTCTTCTTGCGAAATTCTTGGGCAATGGCGGGAATCGGCCCGACGCTCGTCCAGGGTAAAACGTGTGTCCAGATAAAACTTGAGGCTGGGAGCCTGCCATGGGCCAGCGGGAAACCCACTGACACACGGCAGACAACCAACCTCTAGCGCAATCGCTTATTAGCGACGCAGACCCAGGCGACCGATCAGAGTCTGATAACGACCCAGATCCTTGCCTTTCAGGTAGTCCAGCAGCTTACGGCGCTGGTTTACCATGCGGATCAGACCACGACGGGAGTGGTGATCTTTACCGTTGGCCTTGAAGTGACCTTGCAGCTTGTTGATGTTGTGGGTCAGCAGTGCAACTTGCACTTCTGGCGAACCAGTGTCACCAACAGCTTGCTGGTAGTCAGCTACGATTTGTGCTTTTTCTTGAACGTCGAGAGCCATGAGGCAATCCTTTTATCAGGAAACTGTTTCAGAAAAACAGTTTCAACAGGCCAGGGACAAATCCCTGTATCTAAAAATGAGAAGTGACCGTGCCTGTTAACAGCCACCCTCGTTCGGTCATTCTGACCGAATCAGTCGACGCGGCGCGATGCGCCCGTCTTCGCTCACTTCACCGATACCGATAAAGCGACCGTTATGATCTTGTACCCGCACCATGCCGAACTTCGGGGCATCCGGAGCGCGTACCGGCTGGCCGTTGAGCCAGTAGAACGCGCTGTGCTCCGAAAAGTGCAGCAATGGCCAATCCAGCAAACCGCTGTCCGACGGCATCAGGAAGCGATCAACCGCTTCGTTGCCACCTTCGGCGTGTACTGCTTCCAACTCTTCCAGCGTGACGGTCTGAGCCAGGCTGAAAGGGCCGGCCTGGGTGCGTCGCAGTTCTGCAACGTACGCGCCGCAACCGAGCTGTTCACCAATATCTTCCACCAGGGTACGGATATAGGTGCCTTTGCTGCAGTCCACGGCCAGTCGGGCGGTGTCGCCTTCACAGGCGAGCAATTCCAAGCGCGCAATAGTAACAGAACGCGGTTCGCGCTCCACTACTTCACCCGCACGTGCCAGCTTGTAAAGAGGTTGCCCATCACGCTTGAGCGCCGAGTACATCGGCGGTATCTGACTGATTTGCCCACGAAAACCGGGTAAAGCAGCTTCGATATCAGCACGACCAACGGTCACGTCGCGAACCTGCAAAACATCACCTTCGGCGTCGGCCGTGGTGGTGGTCTTGCCGAGTTGCATCAGGGTTTCGTAACCCTTGTCGGAATCGAGCAGGTATTGCGAGAACTTGGTGGCCTCGCCAAAGCACAATGGCAAGACGCCAGTGGCCAAGGGGTCGAGGCTGCCGGTGTGCCCGGCCTTCTCGGCATTGAGCAGCCAGCGAACCTTCTGCAAAGCGGCATTGGAGGTAAAGCCAATGGGCTTGTCGAGCAGAATGATGCCGCTGACGTTGCGACGGATACGTTTGACCTGAGCCACCGCTTACTCCTTGGCGTCTTCAGGTGTGGACGGGTGCTGGCTGTCTTCAGCCACGGCGCGCTCGATCAGTGCCGACAGGTGCGCACCACGCACGACGCTTTCGTCGTAGTGGAAGTGCAACTGAGGCACGCTACGCAGCTTCATTTCACGGGCCAACTGCATGCGCAGGAAGCCTGCGGCAGAGTTGAGCACCTTGATGCTTTGCGCGATTTCTTCACTGTTGTCCTGACCCATCACGGTGATGAAGATCTTGGCGTGACCCACGTCACGGCTCACTTCAACGGCGGTGATAGTGACCAGGCCAACGCGCGGGTCTTTGACTTCGCGACGGATCAGTTGGGCCAGCTCACGCTGCATCTGATCGCCGATACGTTGGGTACGGCTGTATTCTTTTGCCATGTCTTGTTACCTGTTACTGCCACACGGTGAAACCCGTGGGGTCTGAAAGCGGCAAACGCCCGGCCTGACAAAAGCCAGACCGGGCGTTGCGTTTAGAGTCCGTACGCTGCGTGGGGCATTTGCATGCCCACACGCCGCGTGGCTCCGGAAGTGCGCGAGTTAGAGGCTGCGAGCAACCTGAACCTTCTCGAAGACTTCGATCTTGTCGCCAACCTTGACGTCGTTGTAGCTCTTGACGCCGATACCGCATTCCATGCCGGCACGTACTTCGGAAGCGTCATCCTTGAAGCGTCGCAGGGATTCCAGCTCGCCTTCGAAGATAACGATGTCTTCACGCAGTACACGGATTGGACGGTTACGGTACACGGTGCCTTCGACAACCATGCAACCGGCGATCGCGCCGAATTTCGGCGAGCGGAACACGTCACGAACCTCGGCGATACCCAGGATGTTCTCCCGGACGTCGCTGCCAAGCATGCCGGTGAGGGCCTTCTTGACGTCTTCGATGATGTCGTAGATGACGTTGTAGTAACGCATGTCCAGGCCTTCTTGCTCGACGATCTTGCGAGCGCCAGCATCGGCACGCACGTTGAAGCCGAACAGTACAGCGTTGGAAGCCAGTGCCAGGTTGGCGTCGGATTCGGTGATACCACCGACACCGCCACCGACAACGCGCACTTGCACTTCGTCGTTACCCAGGCCATTCAAGGCGCCGTTCAACGCTTCGAGGGAACCACGTACGTCAGATTTGAGGACGATGTTAAGCGTCTTCTTCTCTTCCTGGCCCATGTTCTCGAAGATGTTTTCCAGCTTGCCTGCGTGAGCACGGGCCAGTTTGACTTCGCGGAACTTGCCTTGGCGGAACAGAGCCACTTCACGGGCTTTCTTCTCGTCGGCAACCACGCTCATCTCGTCGCCAGCGTCCGGGGTACCGTCCAGGCCGAGGATCTCGACCGGGATAGCAGGACCCGCTTCCTTGATTGGCTTGCCGTTCTCGTCGAGCATGGCACGTACACGGCCGTAGTTCGAACCGACCAGCACCATGTCGCCTTGGCGCAGGGTACCGTCTTGAACCAGAACGGTCGCAACCGGGCCACGGCCCTTGTCGAGGCGCGATTCAACCACAACACCACGGCCAGGAGCCGATGGAGTCGCAGTCAGTTCCAGCACTTCGGCTTGCAACAGAACGGCTTCGAGCAGTTCGTCAACGCCAGTACCCATCTTCGCGGAGACTGGTACGAATGGAGTGTCACCACCCCACTCTTCGGATGTCACACCGTGAACCGACAGTTCGCTACGGATGCGATCGAGATCGGCGCCCGGCTTGTCGATTTTGTTCACCGCAACTACCAACGGAACGCCGGCTGCCTTGGCATGCTGAACAGCTTCGATGGTTTGTGGCATCACGCCGTCGTCAGCTGCAACCACCAGGATCACGATGTCGGTCGCCTTGGCACCACGGGCACGCATTGCGGTAAACGCGGCGTGACCAGGGGTGTCGAGGAACGTCACCATGCCACGGTCAGTTTCAACGTGGTATGCGCCGATGTGCTGGGTGATACCGCCGGCTTCGCCCGCAGCAACCTTGGCACGACGGATGTAGTCGAGCAGGGAAGTTTTACCGTGGTCAACGTGGCCCATTACGGTCACAACCGGAGCACGGGAAACTGCCTCACCTTCAAACTTCAGGGACTCAGCCAGGGAATCTTCCAGGGCGGTGTCGCTGACCAGGGTCACTTTGTGGCCCAGCTCTTCAGCAACCAGTTGGGCAGTTTCCTGGTCCAGTACCTGGTTGATGGTGGCCGGAGTGCCCAGCTTGAACATGAACTTGATGATTTCAGCTGCCTTGACCGACATCTGCTGAGCAAGATCGCCAACAGTGATGGTCTCGCCGATCTTCACTTCACGCACGACAGGGCCGGTTGGGCTCTGGAAACCGTGGGCGTTGCGTTTTTTCAGCTTGGCCTTGCCGCGACCACCACGACGGAAGCCATCGCTTTCTTCGTCGGTAGTACGTGGGGCAACGCGTGGAGCAGGCGCTTTCTCTTTGACCGAGGCACGATGCGGAGCGTTTTTACGCTCGCCGTCGCCACCACCGCCGCGACGATTGTTATCGTCAGCACGTGGTTTGTCCGGGCGACGAGGTTCGTCGCGCTTGCGAGCGTCAGCAGCAGGTGCTGGTGCAGCGGCAACCGGAGCGGCCTCACGCACAGCTTCAACAGGTGCCGCGACCGCTTCAGTGGCAGCAGGTTGCGCAGCAGCAGCAGCAGCAGGCTGGCGACGCGCTTCTTCTTCGGCGCGACGCTTGGCTTCTTCTTCAGCCTTCTGACGAGCAGCATTTTCTACTGCGCGACGTTCATCCAGTTCGCGTTTGCGCTCGGCTTCGATCTCTTCCGGGCTGCGCTGTACGAAGACTTTCTTCTTGCGTACTTCAACGCTGATGCTTTTGCTACCAGCAACACGCAGGGTGCTGGTGGTTTTGCGCTGCAATGTAATCTTGCGCGGTTCTTCCACTTTCGCCTTGTGGCTGCTCTTCAAGTGAGTCAGCAAAGACTGCTTCTCACTATCGCTCACACCTTCATCGGCGGCGGTGTGCGGCAGACCTGCCTCACGCATCTGCTGCAACAGGCGCTCTACCGGTGTTTTGACCTCATCGGCCAGTTGTTTCACCGTGACTTGCGTCATGCACTTCTCTCCTCAGGCCGCGCCTAGTTACTCGAACCAATGGGCTCGGGCGGCCATGATCAACTTGCCGGCACGATCATCGTCAATGCCGTCGATGTCGAGCAGATCGTCAATAGACTGCTCGGCCAGGTCTTCGCGGGTAATTACGCCGCGCACCGCCAGTTCCATCGCCAAATCCTTGTCCATACCCTCAAGCGAGAGCAGGTCTTCGGCCGGATGGGCGTCTGCCAGCTTTTCCTCAGTAGCGATGGCTTTAGTCAACAAACGATCCTTGGCCCGAGCGCGAAGCTCGTTGACGGTGTCTTCGTCAAAGCCGTCGATGTTGAGCATTTCTTCCAACGGTACGTAGGCAATCTCTTCCAGACTGGTGAAGCCTTCATCTACCAGCACCTGCGCCAGGTCTTCGTCGACTTCCAGCTCGTCGATGAAGTTGCGCAGGATGTCACCGGTTTCAGCTTGCTGCTTAGCCTGGATGTCCGATTCGGTCATCACGTTCAGGGTCCAACCGGTCAGTTGGCTGGCCAGACGCACGTTCTGACCACCACGACCAATGGCCTGAGCCAGATTGTCTGCGCCAACGGCGATGTCCATTGCATGGGCATCTTCGTCAACGATAATTGCCGCCACTTCAGCCGGCGACATGGCATTGATCACGAACTGCGCCGGGTTATCGTCCCACAGGACGATGTCCACACGCTCACCGCCCAATTCGCCCGATACTGCCTGGACGCGCGAACCGCGCATACCAATGCAAGCACCTTGCGGGTCGATGCGTTTGTCTTTGGAGCGGACCGCGATCTTGGCACGCGAGCCCGGGTCACGGGACGCAGCCATCACTTCGATCAGGCCTTCGGCGATCTCAGGCACTTCGATACGGAACAGCTCGATCAGCATCTCTGGCGCGGTACGCGACAGGATCAACTGAGGGCCGCGGTTCTCGGTGCGGATTTCCTTGAGCAGCGCACGCAGACGTACGCCAACACGGAAGGTTTCGCGCGAGATGATGTCTTCGCGGGCCAGCAACGCTTCGGCGTTGTTACCCAGGTCGACGATCACGTTGTCGCGAGTCACTTTTTTCACGGTGCCGGAGATGATTTCACCCAGGCGCTCGCGATAGGCGTCAACGACTTGAGCGCGTTCGGCTTCACGAACCTTTTGCACGATCACCTGTTTGGCGGTCTGTGCAGCAATACGGCCGAACTCGATCGATTCGATTTTTTCTTCGATAACGTCGCCGACCTTGGCTTCAGGATGCGTTTCGGCAGCCTTGCTTGGCCAGGTTTCGATGGCCGGATCATCAAGATCGGCTTCTTCGACAACCGTCCAGCGACGGAAAGTCTCATAGGCACCGGTGTGGCGGTTGATTTCCACACGCAGATCAACTTCGTCTTCAAAACGCTTTTTGGTAGCAGTGGCCAGGGCCAGCTCCAGCGCTTCAAAAATCACGTTTGCCGGTACGCCCTTTTCATTGGATACCGACTCAACAACCAGCAGTACTTCTTTGCTCATCGTACGCCTCGCCTTTCGCAAGCCATTGGATCCGCGGGATCCGCGTCTCAGTCAAAACTGGGAATAATGTTGGCCTTGTCGATCATATCGATCGGCAACAGGAACTCATGGTCTTCTACCTGCACCACGACGTCCTGTTCTTCCACACCGCGCAGAAGGCCCTGAAAGTTGCGTCGCCCTTCAAAGGGAGATCGCAGCTTGATCTTCACTTGTTCACCGGCAAATTTTGCAAACTGCTCAATAGTGAACAGTGGGCGTTCCATGCCTGGCGAGGAAACTTCGAGGGTGTATTCAACGGAGATCGGATCTTCAACATCCAGGACACCGCTGATCTGACGGCTGACAATGGCGCAATCGTCCACCAGCACACCGCCCTCTTTATCGATATAAACGCGCAACATTGAGTGGCGACCTTGAGCCGAAAACTCAATACCCCAGCATTCATAGCCTAGGGCCACGACCACCGGGGCCAGCAAGGCCTGCAACTCTTCTAGCTTGCTCGACACCTGAACCCCCTAGTGCATGTATGTGCATGCTGTGCAAAATAAAAAAATGGGCGAAACGCCCATCCTTGAAACGCCGTCGAACAGCGGCGTTGAAAGTGTCCAGCTAACAAAAAGCCCCTTAAAAGGGGCTCCGCTAAAACTGGTTGCGGGGGCCGGATTTGAACCGACGACCTTCGGGTTATGAGCCCGACGAGCTACCAGACTGCTCCACCCCGCGACAAAGCTGGGGCGGAAGTATACGACCGATCCCTTACAGGGTCAATGTAACCTTCCACCTACAAGAAAGCCCGCAACAGCGGGCTCTCCTGATAATTGGTACCGAGAAGGGGACTCGAACCCCTACACCCTATGGGCACAACCACCTCAAGGTTGCGTGTCTACCAATTCCACCACCTCGGCAATACAGCGTTTACAACCCTTCTTACTTCTGCTCTTGAGCTGGAGGTACGTCAGTCGCTGGAGTAGCCGACTTTTGCTCTTGAAGCACCGGGACATCATCAGAAGCCGGTTTTGCTTTTGGCACTTCCAACACTGCTGGGTTTGGGAGACCTACTTGAGTCAGCACATGAGCCTTCTCTTTAGCAAAGTAACCTAACCCCAAGCTGGTTATGAAGAAACCGGCGGCAAGTATAGCAGTAAACTTACTAAGAAAGGTAGAGGAACCTTGGCTTCCGAACACAGTATTTGAAGCACCTGCACCGAAAGACGCACCAGCATCCGCACCTTTACCCTGTTGCAACAAAACCAGGGCAACTACGCCCAGGGCAGCCAACAGATGAAAAACGACTACGACTGTTTCCAGCATTTTTTCAGTTTCCCGCGGCGCGACAGATCGCACCGAACTCATCTGCATTCAGGGAAGCTCCACCAATGAGCCCCCCATCGATATCCGGCATGCCGAACAGTTCGACCGCATTGGCCGCCTTCACGCTGCCGCCGTATAGAAGACGCACACCTTGTGCGACTTCAGAATTCTCTGCCGCCAACTGCGCGCGGATGGCTGCGTGCACATCCTGCGCCTGTTGCGGTGTAGCAGTCAGCCCGGTGCCAATGGCCCAGACCGGCTCGTAAGCGATTACTGCCTTTGCAAACGCACCAACACCCAGCTCCTCAATGATGCTGCCCAGCTGACGCGAGACAACTTCTAGAGTTTTGCCAGATTCACGCTGCTCAAGGGTCTCCCCTATACACAACACTGGAATCAAGCCACAAGCCTGTGCCGCTGCGAACTTGCGATTGAGTGTCCCATCACGCTCGCCCATCATCTGACGGCGCTCGGAGTGCCCGACAAGCACATAGGAACAACCCGCATCGACCAACTGACTCGGCGCAATCTCACCGGTCAGTGCACCTTGCATGGCTTCCACCGCAGAATTCTGCGCGCCGACCTGAATCGACTTACCTTTCAAACCATCAACCACTTGGGTGATATGCAAGCAAGGCGGGAAAACCGCGATATCAACACCGCTAGGCAAGGCCAAGTGACGAAGGCCATTGATCAGCTCAGCGACACTGGCGCGGGTACCGTGCATCTTCCAGTTACCAGCTACCATAGTGCGACGCATGCTGTACCCCGTCGGTCAAAGTGGGCGCAGATGTTACCCAACCACATCATTACTGGCAAGCCGAATTCAGGCGCAAACTTCAGTTACCAGTTTTGCCAGGTCTTCGGCATGGCCGCGAACCTGTATTTCATCGTCACCTTCGACCATGACACGCACCAAAGGCTCTGTGCCGGACTTGCGCAACAACACCCGCCCACGCCCCGCCATTGCAAGGGTCACGCGCTCACACGCCTCTTTGACAGCCGGATGCTCGATCGGGTTTTCACCGCCGGCAAAACGCACGTTCAACAGCACCTGAGGGCACTTGCGCAAAGCCTGGCGCGCCTGAGCAAGACTCTCTTCGCGACGACGCAACGACAGCAATACCTGCAATGCGGCGATAATTGCGTCACCGGTAGTCGTGTGGTGGAAGCAGACGACATGCCCGGAGTTCTCGCCACCGACTTGCCAGTTACGCTCCAGCAGCTCGGCAATGACGTAGCGGTCGCCGACGTTGGCACGTACAAAGGGAATACCAAGGTCAGCCAGCGCCAACTCCAACCCCAGATTGCTCATCAACGTACCGACCACACCACCTTGCAGCTTGTCACGCTCATGCAGGTCACGAGCGATGATGAACAACAAATCATCACCATCGACCACCGCACCGGTGTGATCCACCATCAGGACTCGGTCACCATCCCCATCGAAGGCAATACCCAGGTCGGCATGCTCAGCCAGGACCGCTGCCTGCAGCTGCTCCATATGAGTGGAGCCGCAATTTTCGTTGATGTTCAAGCCGTTGGGCTGAGCCGACAGCACCGTGACATCCGCGCCGAGCTCCTTGAACACGCTTGGCGCAACCTTGTAGGTCGCGCCGTGAGCGCAGTCGACAACAATCTTCAACCCAGCGAAATTCGTACTGGTCGGCACACTGCTTTTGCAAAATTCGATGTAGCGGCCAGACGCGTCATTGATTCGCGATACCTTGCCCAGCTTGCTGGACTCAACCACCGTCATCGGTGCATCCAGCAACTCTTCAATCATCAATTCGATCTCGTCTGGCAGCTTGGTGCCTTGACCAGAGAAAAACTTGATGCCGTTGTCATCATGGGGATTGTGCGACGCACTGATCACGATACCGGCTTCAGCGTGAAAGGTACGCGTCAGGTAGGCGATCGCAGGTGTCGGCATCGGGCCCAGCAACATGACATCGGCGCCAGCGGCAGACAGACCCGCCTCCAGTGCAGACTCAAACATATACCCGGAAATCCGGGTGTCCTTGCCTACCAGGATGCGGCACGCGCCCATGCTGCGGAACGCCATACCTGCCGCCCAACCCAGTTTGAGCATGAAATCAGGAGTAATCGGAAACTCGCCGACACGACCACGGATACCATCGGTACCAAAGTATTTCTTAGTCATAAGTGCTCCATCATTCTTATTCGGCTGATTCTACGGCGGCAATCATGCGCACCACATCTACGGTCTCGGCAACATCGTGCACGCGCAAGATTCGCGCGCCCTTGGTCACGGCAAGTGCCGCCAGCGCAAGACCGCCATATAGCCGCTCACCCACCGGGCGATTCAAGGCCAGCCCTATCATGCTCTTGCGCGAAACGCCGACCAATAGCGGCCGACCAAGGGCAAACAGGGACTCCATGTGTTTGAACAGGCTTAAATTATGTTGCAGGCTTTTGGCAAAGCCAAACCCAGGATCGAGGATGATCTTTTCGGCAGGAATCCCCGCCGCCACACATTGAACAATGCGCTCGGAAAGAAAACCGCTTACCTCGCCCACAAGATCATCATAGTGCGGACTGTCTTGCATATTGCCCGGCTCGCCGAGCATATGCATCAGACACACCGGCAAGCCGGTAGCGGCCGCAGCGTCCAGCGCACCGTCCCGCTGAAGGGAGCGCACATCGTTGATCAACCCAGCGCCCAGGCGTGCGGTTTCGCGCATCACCGCAGGCGTAGAGGTATCAACCGAGATGATCACATCCAGCTCACGCGCAATTCGCTCAACAATCGGCGCGACTCGCTCCAACTCCTCCAACGGGGAAACAACTCGAGCGCCTGGACGGGTCGACTCACCACCGACGTCGATCAGTGTCGCACCGGCAGCCACCATCGCCTCGGCATGACGCAATGCGGCATCAAGCTGGCTGTATCGGCCACCATCGGAAAAGGAGTCAGGAGTTACATTAAGAATGCCCATGACATGTACACGGGCCAAATCAAGAACCCGGTTGCCGCAAGGCAACCGGGTGGAGGACAACACAGAAGTCATTTCAAACCTTAGTGGTCAGCTGCCGGGCCGCCGATTGGGGTTTCGGGGCGTTCGTTCTGAACCACAGGCGGAGTGCCCGAAGTACCCGAACCACCTTCCCAATCGCGTGGTTCACGCGGAGCGCGACCCGCCATGATGTCGTCGATCTGATCGGCATCAATGGTCTCGTACTTCATCAGCGCGTCAGCCATTGCGTCCAGCTTGTCGCGATTGTCAGTGAGGATCTGCTTCGCCGTGCCGTAGCACTGATCGATGATGCTGCGTACTTCAGAGTCGATCAGCTTGGCTGTCTCACCGGAGAAACTGGCGCTTTGACCGCCACCACCACGACCCAGGAATACTTCACCATCATCCTCGGCATACATGAGAGGACCCAGTTTTTCCGACAAGCCCCACTTGGTCACCATGTTCCGTGCGATCTGGCTGGCACGCATGATGTCGTTGGAAGCGCCAGTGGTCACACCGTCAAAACCCAAAGTCATTTCTTCAGCAATCCGACCACCGTACAGCGAGCAGATCTGGCTGATCAAGGCGCGCTTGGAGAGGCTGTAGCGATCCTCTTCCGGCAGGAACATGGTGACGCCCAGTGCACGACCACGCGGAATGATCGACACCTTGTAGACCGGGTCGTGCTCAGGCACAACACGGCCGACAATGGCGTGACCAGCTTCGTGATAAGCGGTGTTCTGCTTCTCTTTCTCGGACATGACCATAGACTTGCGCTCAGCGCCCATCATGATCTTGTCTTTCGCCAGCTCGAATTCTTTCATCTCAACGATGCGCTTGCCGGTACGGGCAGCAAACAACGAAGCCTCGTTCACCAGGTTAGCCAGGTCGGCACCGGAGAAACCGGGTGTACCACGGGCAATCACAGCCGGAGCCACGTCGTCGCCCATCGGTACTTTACGCATGTGCACTTTCAGAATCTGTTCGCGACCACGAATGTCTGGCAGACCCACAACGACCTGACGGTCGAAACGGCCTGGACGCAGCAATGCAGGGTCCAACACGTCAGGACGGTTGGTCGCAGCGATGACGATGATGCCGTCGTTCATTTCGAAGCCGTCCATCTCAACCAGCAACTGGTTAAGCGTCTGCTCGCGCTCGTCGTGACCACCGCCCATGCCCGCGCCACGATGGCGACCAACGGCGTCGATTTCATCGATAAAGATGATGCACGGCGCGTGCTTCTTGGCTTGTTCGAACATATCGCGAACACGGCTGGCACCGACACCGACGAACATCTCGACGAAGTCAGAACCGGAGATAGTGAAGAACGGCACCTTGGCTTCGCCGGCAATTGCCTTGGCCAGCAAGGTTTTACCGGTACCCGGTGGGCCAACCATCAGCACGCCGCGCGGGATGCGGCCACCCAAGCGTTGGAACTTGCCTGGATCGCGCAGGAACTCAACCAGTTCGCCGACTTCTTCCTTGGCTTCATCGCAACCCGCGACGTCAGCCAAAGTAGTCTTCACCTGGTCTTCGGACAGCAGGCGCGCCTTGCTCTTGCCGAAACTCATCGGCCCGCCCTTGCCCCCCGCACCGCCTTGCATCTGGCGCATGAAGAACATGAACACGGCAATGATCACGAGGATCGGGAAGCTGGCCACCAGAAGCTGGGTCCAGATGCTCTGCTGCTCAGGCTGCTTACCTTCGACAACCACATGATTGTCTACCAGGTCGCCGATCAGGCCGTTGTCTGGAATATTCGGGCGAATAGTCTTGAAACCATCGCCATCATTGCGTTTGCCGGTGATTACAGCGCCATCAACCGTGACGCGCTCGACCTTGCCATCCTTAACTTGCTGGATGAAGTCGGAATAGTTGAGGGTCTGCGGCTCGTTAGGGCTGGAGAAGTTGTTCATCACCGTCACCAGGACAGCCGCGATGATCAACCACAGGATCAGATTCTTTGCCATATCGTTCAATTAACTACCCTCTGAAGCAAGCTCCGCTACTGGCGCGCGCTTCGCATGATATTCACCGGCCTAACTTACTACATTACCTACAACTCTGGCAGGCGCCGTCTGTAACCCTTTGTGAAACTTTGACTACACAATATTCGTAAAGCTTCGTGACGAAAGCGACATAAAAAAACCTATCGCCTCCCTCGAATTTCTCAAAAACGCTCTTCACTCTCCGCGCCCTCTACGCCACGGAAGCCGCGGCACAGCAGGTATTGCTCCCTGGACCTGTCCCGGGAAGAGTCCGGTTTACGGGTCTGTACCTTGTCGAACAGCTTGCGGATGTTCTTGTGGTACTCGTCGAAACCCTCACCCTGGAACACCTTCACCAGGAAATCACCACCAGGACGCAACACGCGACCTGCCAGATCCAATGCCAACTCGCAGAGGAACATGGCTCTCGGCATATCAACAGCCGGTAATCCACTCATATTGGGGGCCATGTCGGAAATCACAAGGTCTACCTGCGAATTTCCCACAGCTTCCAGGATCTCGGCCAAAACCGTGTCCTGGGTAAAGTCGCCGTGCACGAAGGTCACATCCGGGATGCTGTCCATCTCAAGGATGTCGGAAGCGATCAAACGACCCTGGCCGCCAATCAGACGACTGGTCACCTGGGACCAACCACCTGGGGCCGCGCCAAGGTCAATTACGCTCATGCCTGGACGGATCAACTTGTCCTTGTCCTGGATCTCCAACAGCTTGTAGCTGGCCCGGGAACGGTAGCCGTCCTTCTGCGCCTTTTTGACGTAAGGATCGTTGAAATGTTCTTGTAGCCACTTAAGGCTGGTTTTGGAACGGGCCACGGGCCACCTCGAAAAATAAAACGGGTCGTGATTAACTGGGCGGTCCCGGACTCGCTCGGGTAAACTGGCCGCCGCTTTTTACAAGATCAGACGCAGGGGTCAGATTATGCCGCTCACTCAAGAGCAGAAGAAACAGTACAAATCCATTGGCCACCATCTGAAACCAGTTCTGATTGTGGCAGACAACGGTTTGACTGAGGGTGTGTTAGCCGAATTCGAACGCGCATTGAACGATCACGAACTGATCAAGATCAAGGTCAACATTCTTGATCGCGAAGCGCGCCTGGCTGCCATTGCAGAACTGTGCAAGGTTGGCAAGGCGGACCTGGTTCAGGTTATCGGCAAGATGGCGCTGCTGTATCGCAAGAATTTCAGCGTCAACAAGCAACTGTCGAACGTTCATCGTTTCAAATGATTCAAAGGGTCACGGGCGTGCTTCGCGCGCCCTGCCACTCCACCCCGGTGCCGGTTGCATAACCAACACCAAGCCGGAGAACCCTAGCACAAGATAGCTGAATAACTGCCAGCGCAACGCTTCCGGCAGCCACACATGCACGATGCAATACATTGCACACGCATAAAGCGCCATCAACAGCAGTTGGCCGCGAATATCCCGCCACAAACTCTCCAAACCCTCGGCCCTGACCAGCACCAACGCCTGGAGCGTCACGCACGCCGCCGCAAAACCCACCAGCAACGCACTCAGTAATCCGTCGATCTCATCGATCAGCAACGGTGCCAGGCCAATCAGGCCCAGCGCCGGTAAAACACCAATATGCAACAACCACAGGCCGCCCACCCAAAGCATCTGGGAGAGCTGCCAAAGCATGGCGCCCGCACGCAGCGGGCGCCGCCTTTCAGACGTGACGAACTTCGACAATCTCGTACTCGATCACGCCACCAGGCGTCTTCACGGCCACCACATCACCCTCTTCCTTGGCAATCAAGGCGCGAGCAAGCGGAGAACCGACAGAGATCTTGCCAAGTTTGAAGTCAGCCTCGTCCTCACCCACGATGTGATAAACCACGCTTTCGTCAGTCTCAACGTTGGCGATTTCCACGGTGGTGCCGAAGATTACCTTGCCGGTCTTGGGAATGGTCGTCACGTCGATAACCACCGAGTTCTGCAGGCGGCCTTCGATGTCACGGATCCGCGCCTCGACCATACCCTGCTGCTCACGAGCAGCGTGGTATTCGGCGTTCTCCTTCAAGTCACCCAACTCGCGGGCCGTACCGATGTCCTGGCTTAGCTTCGGACGGACGACCTTGGTCAGATGGGCGTGCTCCTCTTCCAGGGCCTTGAAGCCCTGGACGGTCATTGGGTATTTGGTCATGCCTTCAATCCTGCGTGTAGATCCTGCAAGCGACGCACGGTCTTTTCCGGACCGAACTTGAGCGCTTCACAGATGGCTTCGCCAGCAGCAATGGTGGTGGTGCAGTAGATCTTGTGCTGCAAGGCGTTACGGCGAATGGAGTAGGAATCCGCGATCGACTGGCGACCTTCCGTGGTGTTGATGATCAGCGTGACTTCGTCATTCTTGATCATGTCGACCACGTGCGGACGGCCTTCCGTCACCTTGTTTACGCGACGCACTTTCAGGCCGGCAGCTTCGATCAGCTTGGCGGTCCCGGCAGTGGCCACGACTTCGAAGCCCAAGTTGATCAGATCGCGGGCTACGCCTGCAACCAATGGCTTGTCGTCATCACGCACGCTGATGAACGCAGTACCGCCGGTCGGCAGCACTTCGCTGGCGCCCATCTGAGCCTTGGCGAATGCTTCACCAAAGGTGTCACCCACGCCCATCACTTCACCGGTGGACTTCATCTCTGGGCCCAGGATCGGGTCCACACCAGGGAATTTGGCGAATGGGAACACCGCCTCTTTCACGCTGTAGAAGTTCGGAATGATTTCTTTGGTGAAGCCGATTTCTTTCAGGGTCTTACCGGCCATCACGCGGGCAGCGATCATGGCCAGGGAGACACCGATGCACTTGGAAACAAATGGCACGGTGCGGGAAGCACGCGGGTTGACTTCGATAACGTAGATGTCTTCGCCTTGCAGCGCCAACTGTACGTTCATCAGGCCGACCACACCCAGCTCCAGGGCCATTTTCTTGACCTGCTCGCGCATCTCGTCCTGGATGTGCGCCGGCAGCGAATACGGCGGCAGCGAGCACGCAGAGTCACCGGAGTGAACGCCCGCCTGTTCGATGTGCTGCATGATCGCGCCGATCACCACGTCAGTACCGTCGCAAACAGCGTCCACGTCCATTTCGATGGCGCAGTTGAGGAAGTGATCCAGCAGCACCGGGCTGTCGTTGGACACTTTCACTGCGTCACGCAGGTAACGCTTGAGTTCTTCTTCTTCGTAGACGATTTCCATCGCACGGCCGCCCAGTACGTAGGACGGGCGCACTACCAGCGGGTAGCCGATCTTGCTGGCTGCACGGATGGCCTCGTCTTCGCTGCGCACGGTGGCGTTTGGCGGCTGACGCAGGTTCAGGCGCTCAACCATTTGCTGGAAGCGCTCACGGTCTTCGGCACGGTCGATAGCATCCGGGCTGGTACCGATGATCGGCACGCCGGCGGCTTCCAGGGCACGAGCCAATTTCAGCGGGGTTTGGCCGCCGTACTGGACGATCACGCCTTTCGGCTTCTCGACGCGACAGATTTCCAACACGTCTTCCAGTGTGACTGGCTCGAAGTACAGACGGTCGGAAGTGTCGTAGTCGGTGGAAACAGTTTCCGGGTTGCAGTTGACCATGATGGTCTCGTACCCGTCTTCGCGCAGGGCGAGGGCGGCGTGTACGCAGCAGTAGTCGAACTCGATGCCCTGGCCGATACGGTTAGGACCGCCACCCAGGATAATGATCTTGTCGCGACCCGACGGCGCAGCTTCGCACTCTTCCTCGTAGGTGGAGTACATATACGCGGTGTCGGTTGCGAACTCGGCCGCGCAGGTGTCAACGCGCTTGTAGACCGGGTAGATATCCAGCTTGTGGCGATGCGTGCGCAGGTTTTTCTCGGTCACACCCAGCAATTTGGCAAGGCGCTGGTCGGAGAAACCTTTGCGCTTGAGGCGGAACATAAGGTCGCGGTCGATAGAGGACAGACCGAGGGTCTTGACCTTCTCTTCTTCCTTGATCAGATCTTCGATCTGCACCAGGAACCACGGGTCGATCATGTTCATGCCGAAGATGTCTTCGACGCTCAGGCCGGCACGAAAGGCGTCAGCCACGTACCAAATACGCTCGGCGCCCGGCACGGTCAGCTCGCGCTTGAGCACGCTCATGCTTTCCGGGTTGGTCAGATCGAGCTTCTCGTCCAGGCCGCAAACACCGACTTCCAGGCCGCGCAGGGCTTTCTGCAGGGATTCCTGGAAGGTACGGCCGATGGCCATCACTTCACCTACCGACTTCATCTGAGTCGTCAGGCGCGCGTCGGCTTTCGGGAATTTCTCGAAAGCAAAGCGTGGCAGCTTGGTCACGACATAGTCGATCGACGGCTCGAAGGACGCTGGTGTAGCGCCGCCAGTGATTTCGTTTTGCAACTCATCCAAGGTGTAACCGATCGCCAGCTTGGCAGCGATGCGCGCAATCGGGAAGCCGGTGGCTTTCGAGGCCAGTGCCGACGAACGCGATACACGCGGGTTCATCTCGATCACGACCATGCGGCCAGTATCCGGGCAGATACCAAACTGAACGTTGGAGCCGCCGGTTTCCACACCGATCTCACGCAGTACCGCCAACGAGGCGTTACGCATGATTTGGTACTCTTTGTCCGTCAGGGTCTGCGCCGGAGCAACGGTGATCGAGTCACCGGTATGCACGCCCATCGGGTCGAAGTTTTCGATCGAGCAAACGATGATGCAGTTGTCCTTCTTATCGCGGACAACCTCCATCTCATACTCTTTCCAGCCGATCAGGGATTCGTCGATCAGCAGCTCTTTGGTTGGCGACAGGTCCAGACCACGGGCGCAGATTTCTTCGAACTCTTCACGGTTGTAAGCGATACCGCCACCGGTGCCGCCCATGGTGAAAGACGGACGGATAATGCACGGGAAGCCCAACTTTTCGAGGACTGCGTTGGCCTCCTCCATGCTGTGGGCGATACCGGAACGTGGGCAGTCAAGGCCGATGGACTTCATGGCCTTGTCGAAACGCGAACGGTCTTCAGCCTTGTCGATGGTGTCGGCATTGGCGCCGATCATCTCTACGCCGAATTTTTCCAGGACGCCTTCGCGCTCCAGGTCCAGGGCGCAGTTCAGTGCAGTCTGGCCGCCCATGGTTGGCAGCAGTGCGTCCGGACGCTCTTTCTCGATGATCTTGGCAACGGTCTGCCATTTGATCGGTTCGATGTAGGTGGCATCGGCCATGTCCGGGTCGGTCATGATGGTGGCCGGGTTGGAGTTCACCAGGATGACGCGGTAGCCCTCTTCGCGCAGGGCTTTGCAGGCCTGGGCGCCGGAGTAGTCGAATTCGCAGGCCTGGCCGATAACGATCGGGCCAGCGCCGAGAATCAGGATGCTTTTTATGTCTGTACGTTTTGGCATGGGTTTGTCACTCAAATCCGCAGGTCAGTCGGCAAGCCGTCTTGAACAATCTTTGAAGAGCCTGCGGGGGCCACCGAGGTTCGGGGCCGCCCGCAGGCCGCTCAGTCAGCGTCGCTTGGCCATCTCATTGATGAAACGGTCGAACAGCGGCGCTACGTCGTTCGGGCCCGGGCTCGCTTCAGGGTGGCCCTGGAAGCTGAACGCGCTCTTGTCGGTACGCTCGATGCCTTGCAGGGAACCATCGAACAGCGACTTGTGAATGGCGCGCACGTTGCTCGGCAAGGTCGCTTCATCCACAGCAAAACCGTGGTTCTGGCTGGTGATCATGACGACGCCGGTGTCCAGGTCTTGCACTGGGTGGTTGGCACCGTGGTGGCCGTGACCCATTTTCAGGGTCTTGGCGCCGGAGGCCAGAGCCAGCAGTTGGTGACCGAGGCAGATACCGAAGACCGGGATCTCGGTTTCCAATACTTCCTTGATCGCCTGGATGGCGTAGTCGCAAGGCTCAGGGTCGCCTGGGCCGTTAGACAGGAACACGCCGTCCGGTTGCAGGGCGAGTACGTCGCTGGCTGGGGTTTGCGCCGGCACTACGGTGACGCGGCAACCGCGCTCGACCAACATGCGCAGGATGTTGTACTTCACGCCGTAGTCATAGGCCACAACGTGGTACGGCAGGTCAGCGGCTTCGATGGTCGCGTGGCTGTCGGTCTTCAAGTCCCAGACAGTGGAGCGCCATTCGTACTTCTCTTTGACGCTGACGACTTTCGCCAGGTCCATGCCTTTCAGGCCAGGGAAACCCTGCGCTGCAGCAATGGCTGCCGCTTCGGAAATGTCGTCACCGACCATGATGCAGCCGTTCTGCGAGCCTTTTTCACGCAGGATGCGTGTGAGGCGGCGCGTGTCGATACCGGCGATTGCCACAACATTGTTGGCTTTCAGGTAATCGGACAGTGACATCGTGTTACGCCAGTTGCTCGCAACCAGTGGCAGGTCACGAATAACCAGGCCGGCGGACCAGACACGATCAGACTCGACGTCTTCCGGTGTAGTACCGGTATTGCCGATGTGCGGATAGGTCAGGGTAACGATCTGTTGGGCGTAGGAAGGATCGGTAAGGATTTCCTGATAGCCGGTCATGGCAGTGTTAAACACCACCTCTCCAACGGTTTGACCGTCGGCTCCAATGGCTTCGCCGCGAAAAATGCTGCCATCAGCAAGGGCGAGTATGGCTGGCTTAGTCAAGAAGACCTCCCGTAAATAAAGCCTGAAAGGGCGATCGCAGGTGTAAAAAAGCGGAGTGACGTATGGACACGTCACTCCGCTTATTCACTGAATTATTCTGCGCGCTTTTAGTGAACACACTAAAGCTGTAGCTTACAGAAAAAGGCTTTTTTGGTCCACCGCTAATGAGCCGAAAAGGCAGGGGAATGCGACAGGGCGTCGCTTAGCGGGTAAAAACGGGGCCTAAGCATAAGCTTGAGACCCCATTTAAGCTACGGATTAGTGCAGATCCAGCACATCGCGCATGTCATACAGACCCGGCTCGCGACCTTCCAACCAGAGCGCAGCACGTACCGCACCCTTGGCAAAGGTCATGCGACTGGAAGCCTTGTGTGTGATTTCCAGGCGCTCGCCTTCGGTTGCGAACAGTACGGTGTGATCACCGACCACATCGCCACCGCGCACAGTCGCAAAGCCGATGGTGTCACGCGCACGCGCACCGGTATGGCCTTCACGCCCGTACACCGCCACTTTCGACAGGTCACGCCCCAGCGCATCGGCAATCGCTTCACCCATGCGCAGCGCGGTACCCGACGGCGCGTCGATCTTGTGACGGTGATGGGTCTCGATGATCTCGATATCCGCCTCATCGCCCAACACGCGCGCAGCCAAGTCCAACAGCTTGAGCGACAGGTTCACACCGACGCTGAAGTTGGCGGCGAACACGACAGGGATATCCTTGCCCGCTTCCACCAGCAATTGCTTCTGCTCACCCGTCAAACCCGTGGTGCCGATCACCATGGCCTTGCCCGCCTTACGACAGAACGCCAGGTTTTTCAGCATCACATCCGGCAGGGTGAAGTCGATCAGCACATCGAACTCGTCCGCGACCTGCTCCAGGTTGCCCGACAACGAAACGCCGATACGGCCCAACGAAGCCAACTCGCCCGCATCTGCACCGATCAACGTGCTGCCAGGGCGAACGATCGCTGCCGTCAGCCCGGAAGCCGGGGAACGTTGCTGCACGGCCTCGACGAGGGTTTTACCCATACGCCCAGCAGCGCCCATTACAGCTATACGTCGCATATTCAATTCCTTACAGATCGCCGAAGAAGCGCTTCACACCGTCGAAGAAGCCCGCGGTTTTCGGCGAGTGGGAGTCATCACCCTCCATTGAACTGCGGAACTCTTCGAGCAACTCACGCTGACGACGATTCAGATTGACCGGAGTTTCTACCGCCACACGGCACATCAGGTCACCCGCACCACCACCACGCACCGGCGCAACGCCTTTGCCGCGGATACGGAACTGCTTGCCGGTCTGGGTACCCTCAGGGATCTTGAGCTTGACTCGACCATCAAGGGTCGGGATTTCCAACTCGCCGCCCAAGGCCGCATCGACAAAGCTGATCGGCACTTCACAGAACAGGTGCTTCCCATCTCGCTGGAAGATCGAGTGCTCACGCACATTGATCACCACGTACAGGTCGCCGGTAGGGCCACCCTGAGTGCCCGCCTCGCCTTCGCCCGACAGACGGATACGATCACCCGTATCAACGCCAGCAGGCACTTTCACCGACAGGGTCTTGTACTCTTCTACGCGGCCTTCGCCATGACAGGAGTCGCACGGATCGGAGATGATCTTGCCCTGGCCATGGCAACGCGGGCAGGTCTGCTGCACCGAGAAGAAGCCCTGCTGCATGCGAACCTGGCCAATACCGCCGCACGTCGGGCAGGTAATGGGCGAGGAACCTTTCTTGGCACCCGAGCCGTCGCACGGCTTGCAGTTGACCAGCGTCGGGACACGGATGTTGACGCTGGTACCACGCACGGCCTCTTCGAGATTCAGCTCCAGGGTGTAGCGCAAGTCGCTGCCGCGCTGGGCACCGCCTCGCTGGCCACCACGGCCACCGCCGAAGAAGTCGCTGAACACATCACCGAAAATATCGGAGAAGTTCTGACCGCCAAAACCGGCGCCGCCGCCACCCATGCTCGGGTCGACACCGGCATGGCCATACTGGTCGTAGGCCGCACGCTTATTGGGATCAGACAGACATTCGTAGGCCTCGTTGGCCTCTTTGAACAGTTCTTCGGATTCTTTGCTATCCGGATTACGGTCCGGGTGGTGCTTCATCGCCAGGCGACGGTAGGCCTTTTTCAGGTCCGCCTCGCTGGAGCCGCGCTCCACACCCAACACTTCGTAATAGTCACGCTTTGCCATAAGTCTTTGCACTCTTAAGGACGTTCAGCCAGACCCTCCTGAGCCTTGCCAAACTCGTTGAGCCCCAATACAGGCCCGGACCCAACTCACGTCAATTCAACGATCCTGGTCATTACTACTTTTAGCCAGGGACCCGGCCAAAAATGCGGTATTTACTGCTCGGAAAGCAGGAGCATTCCCGATCACACCGCCAGCATCCGAACGTTGTCGCATGCTGTAAAAATTCGCATACCCCAGACACGCCAACGCGGGAGCAAGCTCCCGCGCGGCGACATCCTACCAGTCACCGCTTGATAGCGGTCAACCGGGCGACCAACTTACTTCTGGTCTTTGACTTCTTCGAACTCGGCATCGACAACGTCGTCGTGCTTGGCTTCAGGCTCTGCCTGCTGCGCGCCGCCTTCAGGCTGGGCCTGTTGCTCGGCGTACATTTTCTGAGCAACTGGCGCGGAGACTTTCGACAGCTCCTCAACCTTGGCTTCGATGGCAGCCTTGTCGTCGCCTTTAATAGCGGCTTCCAGGGCAACCACGGCAGCTTCGATCGCGGCCTTCTCTTCGGCAGTTACTTTATCGCCAGCATCAGCGACCATTTTGCGCGTCGAGTGAACCAGGGCATCACCTTGGTTACGTGCACCGGCCAGCTCAGCAAACTTGGCGTCCGCATCAGCGTTGGCTTCAGCATCACGAATCATCTGTTGAATTTCTTCATCAGACAGACCGGAGTTGGCCTTGATCGTGATCTTCTGCTCCTTGCCGGTAGCCTTGTCTTTCGCGCCGACGTGCAGGATGCCGTTGGCGTCGATGTCGAAGGTCACTTCAATTTGTGGCACGCCACGTGGTGCTGGTGGAATCTCAGCCAGGTCGAACTTGCCCAAAGACTTGTTCTGAGCGGCTTGTTTACGCTCACCTTGCAGCACGTGAATGGTCACAGCGCCCTGATTGTCGTCGGCAGTCGAGAACACTTGCGATTTCTTGGTAGGAATCGTGGTGTTTTTCTCGATCAGCGCAGTCATCACGCCACCCATGGTTTCGATACCCAGGGTCAGCGGGCTGACGTCCAGCAGCAGCACGTCTTTAACGTCACCGGCCAATACCGCGCCCTGGATAGCAGCACCCATGGCAACCGCTTCGTCCGGGTTCACGTCTTTACGTGCTTCTTTACCGAAGAACTCGGTCACTTTTTGCTGAACCAGTGGCATACGGGTCTGACCGCCCACCAGGATCACGTCGTTGATCGCGCCAACGTCGATGCCTGCGTCTTTCAGAGCAATGCGGCAAGGCTCGATGGTGCGCTGAACCAGGTCTTCAACCAGCGATTCCAACTTGGCGCGAGAAATCTTCACGTTCAAGTGCTTAGGACCAGTGGCGTCTGCAGTGATGTACGGCAGGTTCACGTCGGTCGCATTGCTGGACGACAGTTCGATCTTGGCTTTCTCAGCGGCTTCTTTCAGACGCTGCATCGCCAGCGGGTCACCCTTGAGGTTCATGCCGCTTTCTTTCTTGAATTCGTCGACGAGGTAGTCGATCAGACGAATGTCAAAGTCTTCACCACCCAGGAAGGTGTCGCCGTTAGTGGCCAACACTTCGAACTGGTGCTCACCGTCAACTTCAGCGATCTCGATAACCGAGACGTCGAACGTACCGCCACCCAGGTCATAAACGATCACGGTGTGGTCGCCTTTGGCCTTGTCCATGCCGTAAGCCAGAGCGGCCGCGGTCGGTTCGTTGATGATACGTTTTACGTCCAGACCAGCGATGCGGCCGGCGTCTTTGGTCGCCTGGCGCTGGCTGTCGTTGAAGTAGGCCGGAACGGTAATCACCGCTTCGGTCACTGTTTCACCGAGGTAGTCTTCAGCAGTCTTCTTCATCTTTTTCAAGACTTCAGCCGAGATCTGCGGAGCGGACATTTTCTGGCCGTTCACTTCAACCCAGGCGTCACCGTTGTCAGCCTTGGCGATTTTGTAAGGGACCATCTTGATGTCTTTCTGTACGACTTCTTCATCGAACTTACGGCCGATCAGACGCTTTACCGCGTACAGGGTGTTGTGCGGGTTGGTTACAGCCTGGCGCTTGGCCGACTGACCCACCAGGATCTCACCGTCATTGGCGTAAGCAATGATCGACGGCGTAGTACGCGCGCCTTCGGCGTTTTCGATAACTTTAGCTTTACCGTTTTCCAGAACGGAGACACACGAGTTGGTGGTCCCCAGGTCGATACCGATAATTTTGCCCATGATTTACTCTCCCGAAACTTGAATTTGGTTGCCGCAGCAGTTGTGGCTAACTGCGGTAGCACTTAAACGCTTGACTTATAGATGGGGGCCTTGCGGCGGATTTCAAGCCTGCTCATCAATAGAGGGCGAAACCGGCGCTGGCGCCTTGCTCACTACAACCATCGCCGGGCGCAACAAGCGACCATTGAGCAGGTAACCCTTCTGGAACGTCTTCAGCACGCTGTTCGGCTCCAGGTCATGGCTTTCCTGCATGGCCATGGCTTGATGATGCTCAGCGTTAAACGGCTCACCGCCTTGTGGATCAATCGCTTCTAACTGATAACGCTTCAGGGTGTCCTGGAACATTTTCAGGGTCAGCTCGATCCCTTCGCGCATCGGGCGGATGTTTTCGTCGTCCGGGTTGGACAACTCAAGGCCACGTTCCAGGCTGTCGATGATCGGCAGCAAGTCATTGGCGAATTTTTCCAGCGCGAATTTATGCGCCTTCTCTACATCCTGCTCGGCACGGCGGCGGACGTTCTGCAGATCGGCGGCAACACGCAAAGACTGGTCCTGCGCAGCAGCCAATTGCTCTTCGAGCACTTGCACACGAGTCGCCAGCTCATCACCGGCAGCCGAGTTAGCGTCTGGAGTTTGCGTATCCTGCGTCTGTTCGTCAGCCATAGATTTCTCCTTTCAAAATCATGCGCGATCTCAACTCGCGCTTCTGTTCCGGTATATGGGGCCACAATTTCCAGGTTCAAGGGCGCAGGCGTTACCAAAAGTCTTTCCAGTGCGCGGGATCAATTCCGGCTCATTCATTCCTCATTGCGCTAAAAAACCCAGACGAGCGAGCAAATCGAGCTAAGCATCAGGATTGTCAGCCCCAAACAAAACACTGTATAAATAACCAGACCTAACACCTGGGAGCGGCCGTCATGCTCGTGCACTTGTCTGTACATAACTACGCCATCGTTGAACACCTGGATCTCGAACTGGATCGCGGGATGAGCGTAATCACAGGCGAAACCGGCGCCGGCAAGTCGATCATGCTCGACGCCCTGGGCCTGACGCTGGGTGACCGCGCCGACAGCGGCGTCGTACGCCCCGGCGCCGACAAGGCCGACATTCTGGCCACCTTCGACCTCGCCGACATACCCGAAGCCGAAAGCTGGCTGGCGGAACGTGACCTTAATAATGACGGGCCGTGCATCCTGCGTCGGGTGATCACCGCGGAAGGACGCTCGCGAGGCTACATCAATGGTACGCCCTGCCCCCTTGGCGACTTGAAGGCTTTGGGCGAGCTGCTGATCGATATCCACAGCCAGCACGAACACCAATCCCTGCTGAAAACCGACACCCATCGCCGCCTGCTCGATGAGTATGCCGGTGCCACCGACCTTGCCCGGCAAGTACAGCTTGCCGCCCAGCGCTGGCGCCAGACCCGCCATGAGCTGGAGCGTCTCTCCAACTCCGGTGACGAACAGCGCGCTCGCCACCAATTACTCAGCTATCAGCTTGAAGAGCTGGAAAGCCTGGGCTTGGGTGAGACCGAGCTGGAACAGCTTGAGCAGGAACAAAAAAACCTGACAAACGCAGAGACGCTGCTGGGCATCTGCCGCCAAGTCGTCGAGCAATGCAGTGAAAGCGATTCCGGCAATGTGCTCAATGCGCTGACTGCCAGCCTCAATCGCCTGTCCAGCGTGAACAGTGCCTCCGGCTCTTTGTGTGAAGCAACCACCCTGCTGACCAGCGCACAGATCCAGGTAGAAGAAGCCGTCGGCGAGTTGAATCGCTTCCTGGATCATTTCGATGCCGACCCGGCACGCCTGCTAGAAATCGAAGAGCGCCTGGACACCATCTACACCCTGGCGCGCAAACATCGAATCCAGCCCACCGAAGTGGCGACGATGCAGCAGAAACTGCTGGATGAAATTGAAACCCTGAATGCAAACGATGAATCCATCGAGCGCCTGGGCGATGAACTCGCGGCATTCGCCCGCCACTATCAAGAGAAAGCCCGAGAGCTAAGCGACTTGCGCCAGCAATCGGCGACCGGCCTGGCCAGCGCAGTGGAATTGGAGATCCAGCGCCTGGGCATGCCGGGCGGCCGCTTCACCATTGAATTACGCCCCAACACCAGCAATGAGCTGCAGCCACACGGGCTGGAACAGGTCGAGCTATTAGTCAGCGCCAACCCCGGGCAACCACTCAAAGCGTTGGCGAAAGTGGCGTCAGGTGGCGAACTCTCGCGCATCAGCCTGGCGATCCAGGTGATCACCGCACAAACCTCCCGAGTACCGACACTGGTGTTCGATGAAGTGGACGTGGGGATTGGCGGGCCGACAGCAGAAATTGTCGGTCAGCTATTGCGTCGCCTGGGGGACCGAGGCCAGGTGCTTACCGTAACCCACTTGCCACAAGTGGCCGCCCAAGGGCATCAGCATCTGTTTGTGCATAAAGTGCGGGGCAGCGATGCAACGCATACCGCCGTATCGAAGCTGAACAAGTCGGAACGCGTCGAAGAAGTCGCACGCATGCTCGGGGGCATAGATTTGACCAAGGAATCTTTGGCCCACGCGAAGAAAATGGTCGTGGCCGCTAAAGCCTGAACGGATAAATCTCCCTCTATATAAAGCACGAAGGCGACCCTAGGGTCGCCTTCAATCGTTTTGCAGAGCGAATCTGCAGCGATTTTTACTTTTTCTTACGGATGTACAACACGAGATTGTGGTCAACCAAATCGAAGCCATGGTCCTCAGCAATCTTATGCTGCAGTGCTTCGATCTCCGGGCTGGTGAACTCGATAACCTCGTTGGTATCCAGGTCAACCATGTGGTCGTGATGACCACCGTCAGCCAATTCGAACACTGCATGACCGCCGTCGAAATTATGACGAACCACCAGCCCTGCGGCTTCAAACTGGGTAAGCACACGGTAAACCGTGGCCAGGCCTACGTCCTCGTTAGACTCCATCAGCGCCTTGTAAACATCCTCGGCACTCATGTGGCGCTGCTCAGCAGAATCGAGCATTTGTAGAATTTTGACTCGTGGCAGAGTCACTTTAAGACCGGCTTTGCGTAGTTCGCTATTTTCAACCATGGTTAGCTTTCTCGCGGATGCTGCTTCGCAGCTTCTCTTAATACGGGTATGATCGGCGTTTACGTTGTCCCAGCCAAGATAGTGGAAGTCGCCCACCGATGCAAAACACCAAGCTCTTGCTAACCAGTTTCACCTTTGTGGGACTGCTCGCACTCGCCGGTTGTTCATTCCCCGGGGTTTACAAAATCGACATCCAGCAGGGCAATGTCGTCACGCAGGACATGATAGACCAGTTACGCCCGGGAATGACCCGACGGCAAGTACGGTTTATCATGGGCAACCCCCTGCTGACCGACACGTTCCATGCTGATCGCTGGGATTATCTCTACAGCCTGCAGCCTGGTGGCGGTGAACGCCAACAGGAACGCGTCAGTGTCATTTTTAATGGCAACGACCAGCTTGTGAGCCTGTCCGGCGATTTCATGCCCGGCGTAAGCCGCGATGAGGCCTTGCTAGGCAAGGACAACGGTACCAACGTGACCGCGCCAGCGCAGGAAGCCGAGAAGCCGAAGTCTGAAGTGCCAGCCAAGCCCGGCTCACTGCTCGACAAGATCCAGAAAGACGTCGACGGCGTGGAGACTGTACCCGTCCCGACGCCGCAGCCTCTGGACACCAGCCCGCAGTAACTTTGCGGCGCCCAACAAAAAGCCCGGCATGCCGGGCTTTTTGCTATGTGCGAATTGGCAGATTTATGAGTGTTGCTGCCTGGCCAACGCCGCCTTGGCAGCGCGCAGCCTGCGCACTTCTTTAGGGTCGGCCAGCAAAGGCCGATAGATCTCGATACGATCACCGGCCTGCACGGTACGCACGTCTGAATCCGCAACGACCTTACCGAATATTCCCAGAGCGCAGCCTGCAAGATCCATCTCAGGAAATTGCGTCGCGATCCCTGATAACTGTACTGCCGCTCGCAAACGGGTACCCGCTGGCACCGCCACCGCCAACAACACCTGGCGATCCACGGCGGCGTACACCACCTCGATCTCAACCATGCAGTTGCTTGGCCCGCTGACAGAATGCATCCACCAGCGTATTGGCCGCCTGATTGAACAAAGGCCCCAGCGTCGCTCGCACGATCGGCCCTGCGTAGTCGAATGACAGATCCAGGCTGATCTTGCAGGCCTTGTCGGTCAGCGCCTTGAATACCCAAACACCATGCAACTGGGTAAAAGGCCCCTCCTGTAGGTTCATTTCGATGGATTTGCCCGGCACCAGTACATTGCGCGTGACAAAGTGCTGGCTAAGGCCGCCCTTCGCCACACCAACGCTGGCGACCATATGCTCATCGCTACCCTCCAACACCTCGGCAGTTGAGCACCACGGCAGGAATTCCGGGTAACGCGCCACGTCGTTGACCAGGTCATAGAGCGCCTGTGCCGGATAAGGCAGCAGCGCTGAACGTTGAATATGCGTCGTCATGTGTGCGTTATTTCCACTGCTGAGGCAAACATCGCGAAAAAACAGCCCGATCCGCGAGAGAAAAAAACCAAAGAACTGCCCGCATTGTCCGGGATTCATCAGACACGCTCAAGCACGCAGGTTGACCGTAGCCGACACGCTCGCAACTCCCTATAATGCCGCCCCTATGGCTAAACAAAAGAAACACCCCACAGGGACCATCGCGCAAAATAAAAAGGCGCGACACGATTACTTCATCGAACATCGTTTCGAGGCTGGTCTGGTCCTGGCCGGCTGGGAAGTAAAAAGTCTGCGTGCCAGCAAACTGCAGCTGGTCGACAGCTATGTGCTGCTCAAGGACGGCGAGGCATGGCTGCTCGGCAGTCACATCACCCCGCTGACCACCGCGAGCACCCACGTGATTGCCGACCCGGTGCGCACGCGCAAGCTGCTGCTCAATGCCCGCGAGCTGGAAAAACTCGCCGCTGCCGTTCAGCAGAAGGGCTATGCCTGCATCTGCCTGTCCTGGTACTGGAGCAAGCACCTGGTCAAGTGCGAGATTGCACTGGGCAAGGGCAAGAAGGAATACGACAAGCGTGATACCGAGCGCGAGCGCGATTCCAATCGCGAACTGCATCGCGCCGTGCGCAACAAGGGCAAGGAAGACTAACCCTTGCAGCTATGTGGCCCTGAGCTCACCGCCAGGGCTACATCCCCTTGCGCCGCTCCGCACGCGCCATGCGCTGAACCTCCTGACGTACCTCGTCCAACACTTCCTGCACATACAGCAGATGACGCGTAGAAACTTCACGCGCCTGCTCCGCTCGCCCTTCGATAATCGCCAGGTATAGATCCCGGTGCTGACTGATCAGCATGTCGCGGGTTTCAGTGCGCTGCTGATACATGCCACCAATGTTGGTCACCACGTTACGCTTGAGTAGATCAAACAAGCCGCGAATGGTGTGCAGCAACACAGCATTATGACTGGCCTCGGCGATCGCCAAGTGAAACTGCGCGTCTGCTGCGCCCTCCTCCACTCGACTCACCTCATCGGAGCGGGAGTAACAATCCTGCAGCGCCTCGAAGGCCGCCTTAAGTCGCTCACGATCCACTTCGGTAGCGCGTAACGCGGCGTAATAAGCACAGGACGCTTCGAGGGTCTGGCGAAACTCGAGCAAATCGCGCTGAGCCTCAGGGTTGTTTTCCAGCAGATGCAGCAGCGGATCACTAAAGGTCGAACCCAGAGACTCGGCAACATAATTACCACCACCCTGGCGACTCACCAGCAAACCCTTGGCCGCCAGTTTCTGGATCGCCTCCCGCAGCGACGGGCGCGACACACCAAACTGCTCCGCCAACGCACGTTCGGCCGGCAAACGCTCACCCGACTTCAGCGTGCCCTCAAGGATCATGCCCTCAAGCTGCTCGACAATATCGTCAGACAAACGGCGCTGACGCACCTGATCAAACCCCATAACCCACTCTCCACCATCCCGACCACTCGCCGGGCCCTCTATTCTCGCCTATCCCAGCACGCACCACACCTATCAGAACACCCTCGTTTTGCCCGATCAGCACCGCTTACCACCCGAACTACGACCAAAGTTTCGCAGGCGACAAATTGACACATCCCCCCGAAGGCTTTTAACCTAGCCAACAACGATTGTAAATTGGTAATACCAATTATCCAAATCGACTATGCAGTGCCTGACCAACAACAATTAGGGGCTACCCCATATGCAAACCTGGCAACAGCTCTACAGCCCACTCGGCAGCCTCGGCCTGTCCGCACTGGCAGCCGTTATCCCGATCGTATTCTTCTTTTTGGCCCTGGCCGTGTTTCGCCTCAAAGGCCACGTCGCCGGCAGCATCACCTTGGCGCTGTCGATTCTGGTGGCGATCTTTGCCTTCCAGATGCCGGTAGACATGGCGCTGGCCGCCGCAGGTTACGGCTTTGCTTATGGCCTGTGGCCTATCGCGTGGATCATCGTCGCGGCGGTATTTCTCTACAAACTGACCGTCAAGAGCGGCCAGTTCGAGATCATCCGCAGCTCCGTCCTGTCGATCACTGACGACCAACGCTTGCAGGTGCTGCTGATCGGCTTCTGCTTCGGCGCCTTCCTCGAAGGTGCAGCCGGATTCGGCGCACCAGTAGCAATTACCGCCGCGCTGCTGGTGGGCCTGGGCTTCAACCCGCTGTACGCCGCCGGCCTGTGCCTGATCGCCAACACTGCACCCGTAGCCTTCGGCGCCCTGGGCATCCCAATTATCGTTGCGGGCCAAGTGACCGGCATCGACGCATTCAAGATCGGCGCCATGACCGGCCGCCAACTGCCGCTGCTGTCGCTGTTCGTGCCGTTCTGGCTGGTATTCATGATGGACGGTATGCGTGGCGTGCGCGAAACCTGGCCGGCCGCACTGGTTGCGGGCCTAAGCTTTGCCATCACGCAATACTTCACCTCCAACTTCATCGGCCCGGAACTGCCAGACATCACCTCGGCCCTGGCCAGCCTGATCTCCCTGACCCTGTTCCTGAAAGTCTGGCAACCCAAGCGCACCGCAGGCGCACAGATTGCCGGTGCCACGTCCAGCGCAGCGATCACCGCCAGCGCCGGCGGCTTCGGTCTACCCCGCAGCACCGTTGCCTCGCCCTACAGCCTTGGGCAGATTTTCAAAGCCTGGTCGCCGTTCCTGATCCTCACCGTGCTGGTCACGATCTGGACCCTCAAGCCCTTCAAAGCGATGTTTGCAGCCGGTGGCTCGATGTACAGCTGGGTGTTCAACTTCGCGATCCCGCACCTGGATCAGTTGGTGGTCAAGGTTGCGCCGATCGTGACCAACCCGACTGCGATCCCGGCCGTATTCAAGTTGGACCCGATCTCGGCGACCGGCACCGCGATTTTCTTCTCCGCGCTGATCTCCATGATCGTGCTCAAGATCGATATCAAAATTGGTCTTACCACTTTGAAAGAGACCTTCTACGAGCTGCGCTGGCCGATCCTCTCCATCGGCATGGTGTTGGCCTTTGCGTTCGTCACCAACTACTCCGGCATGTCATCGACCATGGCCCTGGTATTGGCCGGCACGGGTGCAGCCTTCCCGTTCTTCTCACCATTCCTGGGTTGGCTGGGTGTTTTCCTGACGGGCTCTGACACCTCATCCAATGCCCTGTTCAGCTCACTGCAAGCCACCACCGCCCATCAGATCGGCGTCAACGACACTCTGTTGGTAGCGGCGAACACCAGCGGCGGCGTGACCGGCAAGATGATCTCGCCGCAGTCGATCGCCGTGGCCTGCGCCGCCACCGGCTTGGTGGGCAAAGAATCCGACCTTTTCCGCTTCACCCTCAAGCACAGCCTGTTCTTCGCCACCATCGTAGGGCTGATCACATTGGCCCAGGCTTACTGGTTCACCGGTATGCTGGTGCACTAAGGCCAACGCGTAAGTAATAGAGTAAGAATCGACGCCGGACACCCATTCCGGCGTCAGCTATTTCTGGAGGACCGATGAGCCTGCCTGCTGCTTTTATAAGCGACGTCGCACAACTGATCCCGAAAGATCGGCGTTTCGACGACCCCCTTTCCACCCTCGCATTCGGCACTGACGCCAGCTTTTACCGACTGATCCCACAACTGGTGATCCGCGTGGAGTCCGAAGACGAAGTCGTTGCCTTGCTGCAATTGGCTCAACGCGACCATGTCCCGGTGACCTTCCGCGCAGCCGGCACCAGCCTTTCCGGGCAAGCCATCAGCGACTCGGTGTTGATCGTGCTGGGGGACAATTGGAACGGCCGCGACATTCGCGGGCAAGGCACGCAGATTCGCCTGCAACCCGGCGTCATCGGCGCACAGGCCAACGCCTGGCTGGCGCCGTTCGGGCGCAAGATCGGGCCTGACCCCGCGTCGATCAACGCCTGCAAGATCGGTGGCATCGTCGCCAACAATGCCAGCGGCATGTGCTGTGGTACGGCACAAAACACTTATCACACGCTGGCGGGCATCCGCCTGGTACTGGCCGACGGCAGCTGCGTGGACACAGAAGATGCGGCCAGCGTCGCCGCCTTCCGACAACAGCACAGCGCGCTGCTTGAGCGCCTGGCAACCTTAGGGCGTGAAACGCGGGCCAATGCTGAATTGGCTGCGAAAATCCGCCACAAATACCGTCTGAAAAATACCACCGGCCTGTCACTCAATGCTCTGGTGGATTTCGATGAGCCGCTGGATATCCTCAGCCATTTGCTGGTGGGCTCCGAGGGGACACTGGGTTTTATCAGCGCAGTCACTTACAACACGGTTATCGATCACCCGAACAAAGCGTCGGCACTGATTGTGTTCCCGAATGTAGAAACCTGCTGCAATGCTGTCACCGTGCTGAAAACCCAGCCTGTTTCCGCCGTTGAATTGCTGGACCGCCGCAGCATGCGCTCGGTACAAGACAAACCGGGCATGCCAGCTTTCGTACAGCACCTATCGGAAAATGCCTGCGCGCTGCTGATCGAGTCGCGCGCCGCGACGCCATCGTTGCTGCACGAACAGATGGCGCTGATCATGGCGTCCTTGGCCCGTTTCCCCGTAGAGAAACAGGTCGATTTCACCGAAGACCCCGTCGAAAACGCCCGTCTGTGGGCAATTCGGAAAGACACATTCCCCGCCGTCGGTGCCGTGCGTAAAACCGGCACCACGGTGATCATCGAGGACGTAACCTTCCCGGTCGAACAGTTGGCCATCGGCGTCAATCGCCTGATCGCATTGTTCGACAAACATCACTACGACGAAGCGATCCTTTTCGGACACGCCCTGGAAGGCAATCTGCACTTCGTGTTCACCCAAGGCTTCAACAGCGCGCAAGAAGTCACACGCTACCAGGCATTCATGGACGACGTGGCGCAACTGGTGGCAGTGGAATTTGGCGGCTCACTGAAAGCCGAACACGGTACGGGCCGCAACATGGCACCCTTCGTTGAGCTGGAATGGGGCAGCGACGCCTATCAGCTCATGTGGCAACTCAAGCGCCTGCTCGACCCCAACGGCATTCTTAACCCGGACGTGGTGCTCAGCGAAGACCCGCAGATTCACCTTAAGCACCTCAAGCCCCTTCCAGCCGCCGATGAGCTGGTGGATAAATGCATTGAATGCGGCTTCTGTGAACCGGTGTGCCCATCAAAAGGCCTGACCCTCAGCCCGCGCCAACGCATCGTGATCTGGCGCGATATCCAGGCAAAAAAGCGTGCGGGCATCGACACCACCGAGCTGGAAGCGGCCTACCACTACCAAGGCATCGACACCTGCGCCGCCACGGGCTTATGTGCCCAACGCTGCCCTGTAGGAATCAATACCGGCGACCTGGTAAAAAAACTGCGCAGCCGCGACGCCGACCGTACGAAAACCGCCGAATGGCTCGCCAACCACTTCGCCACGGCACTGCAAGGCGCACGCTTTACGCTACATGTTGCCAACGGTGCACGCATGCTGCTGGGTGCCCCACGCCTGGCAAAGCTTTCAGCCACAGTCACCCGACTGTCCAAGGGGCAAATCCCGCAGTGGACCAACGCCATGCCCCAGCCGGAGAAAGCGATTCGCTTCAGCCCGGCCGTGACCGATGAACGGCCACGCGTGGTTTACCTCGCGGCCTGCGTCTCACGCGCCATGGGCCCGGCGGCCGGTGATAAAGAGCAAATGTCCCTGTACGAAAAAACCCGCGGCCTGCTGGAAAAAGCCGGTTACCAAGTGGTATCGCCAGATAACCAGGACAACCTATGTTGCGGCCAGCCATTCGCCTCCAAGGGCTATGCCGAGCAAGCCGAACACAAACGCCAGGAACTGCTCGGTGCCCTGCTGCACGCCAGTCGTGGCGGGCTCGACCCGATCTATTGCGACACCAGCCCCTGCACCCTGCGCCTGGTTCAAGACCTGGGCAAAACGCGCCTGGATCTCTACGACCCCGTACGATTTATCCGCACACACTTGATGGACCGCCTCGACTTCACCCCTCAGGAAGCCCCCATCGCCGTACACGTCACCTGCAGCACCCAACACCTGGGCGAAAGCCAAGCCCTCATCGACCTGGCCCGACGCTGCTCAAAAAATGTGGTGATCCCCGAAGGCATTCATTGCTGCGGTTTTGCCGGCGACAAAGGCTTCACCACGCCCGAACTCAACGCCCACTCCCTGCGCTCTCTGAAGGATGCGGTGCAATATTGCAGCGAAGGTATCTCCACCAGCCGCACCTGCGAGATCGGCCTGAGCCAGCACGGGGGCATTGATTATCACGGGCTGGTCTACCTCGTGGACCGCGTAACCCAAGCCCGCGCGCATTAATCCTGCAAAAAAACAGAACCCCTGCGCGCTGGCGCAGTCATCTGCATAGGCCTCGACGAACGAGGCCCATCAGTGATGTCGCTGGCAGCCCTTGAACGCCAGCAGCGTCGAGCCCTTTTGCGCAAGGAGATACCCTATGAAGCGTTCCGCTCTTGCTGGCTTGTTCATTACCGCTGCGATGTTGGCCTCTCCTGCCTTTGCGGCAGGTGACAAAGACCTGTGCGAAATCAACCTCACTAAAATCAACAATGCCAAAACGCCGCTCCCCACCGACAGTACCGGCAAAAGTGGCGAAATAGACACCGCCGTCTCCTCCGCCATGGCAGCCCACGCCGCGGGTGACGACAAGAAGTGCATCGAGATCACGTCCAAGGCCCTGCAAGACCTGCAAAACCTTAACAAAGGCGAAAAATAGCCAGCCGGCCGCTGGAGACCAACCTTCGGGTTGGCCTTCCGCGACGGTTTGGCGTACACTGCACAGGCTTGTCACTCACTAAGAAACAACGAGTTACAAGCACGGGGCCGTTTAGGATTCGACGCCGGTCGCGAAACTTTAGGTGCATGCCGAGTTGGTAACAGAACTCGTAAATCCACTGTTGCAACTTCTTATAGTTGCCAATGACGAAAACTACGGCCAGGAATTCGCTCTCGCTGCGTAAGCAGCCTTAGCCCTGAGCTTCTGGTACCTTCGGGTCCAGCAATCACCAGGGGATGTCTGTAAACCCAAAGTGATTGTCATATAGAACAGAATCGCCGTGCAGTACGTTGTGGACGAAGCGGCTAAAACTTACACAACTCGCCCAAAGCACCCTGCCCTTCGGGTCGCTGAGGGTTAACTTAATAGAAACGGCTACGCATGTAGTACCGACAGCGGAGTACTGGCGGACGGGGGTTCAAATCCCCCCGGCTCCACCAAATCAACAAAAAAAGACGTCCACGGACGTCTTTTTTTGTGCCTGAAATTTAGTAAGTATAAGACTTTCAGAGCTATTGGAGTTTCGAAGCCGTTTGGTATTCCCAATGGGGTCATAAAGTACTTCTCAAGTGCGCTCAAACCACCCGCCTCTCCGACCGCCACCTCAGGGAGGTCAGCCCAAAAGACAAGGATTATGTTCTGACCGATGGCAACGGGCTCCAGCTGCGAGTCAGGGTCAATTGATCGAGGCTGTGGAGTTTCAACTACCGGCATCCAATAACCAAGAACCGAATCAATATGGCACTGGGCGCCTATCCCGAGGTATCTCTTGCCTAGGCCAGAAAAAAAACCGTTGAAACCAGAGAACTGCTTGCACAGGTCATCGACCCCAAAGCTCAACGCAATGATGTACAAGAAGCTAAAGGGGCGGAAAACGGAACATACGTTCGAGAGGCAGCCTGGAAACGGTCAACCTTTTTAGCCAGCGGCTAAACGAGATCATGACATCCGGCATGGGGTGACGCGCTAGGCGGTTAATAGAACTTCCTTAACCTCCGATACATCGAGTGACGGCAGGCTGCCGACATTGATGCTGTACTTAATGCCTGTCACACCGAGTGGCGGCACGTAGTCATCGGGGAGCCTGGGGAAGTTACCTGCAACTTCGAAGACATGGACATCGCGGAATGTGAACCGGAGGAGTGCGCCTGTCTGCCGTAGGCCCTCGTGCCAACCGAGTTGTTCTAGGCGTGAATCGAAAACATCTAGCGCACGCCCATCGGATACCAGTTTCTCTCGAATTTCATCGACGCGGTCTGCCAGCGTTTCGTCGCCGCCGAGGCTGCGCTCAAGCATAACGCTGACAAACAGGAGGCGCTTGGTGGCGGGTGCCTTCAGCTGATCAAAACGGGATATCTCGTGCTTCGGTTCCGATCGCGTGGTGGTCTTCACTTCGACGTGGACGCCCTGTCCGACGAAATCATGACGTTCGCTTTCAGGGCCGCTCCAAAGGTGGCTGACGCGCGGGCCGATGGTCGGGAACAGCACATTGGACAGCACCCAGAGTTCGCCGAAAAGACCGATCTGCTCTACCGCGCTCAGGTCAGGTGCGAGCGGGCGCAATGCCGCACGCATATCGTCGATGATGCGTTCAACCGAGACAACAGGATCGCGGCCTTCAATGCGGATAGCGTGGAGGACCTTGTTGGCTACCAGAGTGAGCAGTTCTTCGTGGTGGCTGCGTGCGGAAACGTCGAGCCAAGTCTGTCCGCCTTCCAGGATCCGGACCTGAAGGCTCTGCAGGTCCGGCGGCAGGTTTTGCGGGACAACATCAATGGCCAGCAGCAGGTGCAGGCGTCCGTCATCTGACACTCCGATCAGCGCTGCTTCCAGGTCTTCGGTCGCCTGTTCGTAGATGTCCTCGTGCGAAAGTCGCTGCTCGCGCAGACTTGCCCAGCGGTCCTGCGTGATCTCAACCATTGCGTACCCCACGGTTCACGACAAGCCGTTGTTCGCCGTCCGCAGTGCGAGGCAGAGAAAGCGCGAGGCCCAGCACTGCCTGTGTTGGCGCGCGGAGCGGTTCGGGATCCAGGGGGTAGAGCAGGAGCAAGCCCTGCTGTGCGGGTCGCTCCTCGCGCATTGCCCGTGCATTGAAGCCTGAGCCAGCACGGTAGTTCCCCGGCCCGCCATGCAGGTCGACACCTTCATGGCGTGGATCGATCAAGATGCCAATCGACTCGTTGGCCTGCAAAGAACGTCGAACAAGGCCGAAAGGCCTTCCACCCAGGAGTACCTGTCGTTCCCGCTCCGGGTTGGCTACGAACACGGTCCAGTTCGTCAGCTCTCCCGCTTCAGTTCGCTCCAGGATCCAGTCGGCAATCTCTGCGCCCAGAAATGCAATGCTGTTCGGGTGCCCTTCATAACGCCTCAGGAACAGTGCGATGTCCTCAGCCGGCACATCGTGTGCTATGGCGCCGCCGTGTGCATCCTGTGTCGGGGGGTGCTGTCGCAGTAGGGCGGACGCCAAGTCCAAATTCCGTTCCAGCAGTTCCCGGTCCTGCATGGGAAACAGAATCGTCTGCGGGTTTTCGCCAGACCATGACCGTGCATCATCCGTCTGCATCCTGCTCTTGTTCTTGCTGGTAAGCAGGAGCTTTGAATGGGAGCGCATCCGGATGGCCATCTGGTCAGGCCTGCGGCCGGCCTTGTTCAGTGCCGTGATGGAGTCACGCAGGGATTCTTCGACCAGCGCCAGCTCCACAAACCACTGAGCGATGCCTTCGGTTGTCCAGATGCGGATCAGGTCTTCATAGCCTGTCCTGAAACCATACCAGCGGGCCATCTGCAGCAGAGCGTCTGCCAGCGTTGTAGTGCGCAGGAAGTATGCGATCGTTAGTCCCTCAAGCGTCAATCCGCGCGACAGCCGATTGCCACCCACTGCAACGAGCTGCCGTCCAGGCTTGGCGTCGTATTCCAGCTCATCGCCCGTCGTGCTATTGAGCACAACGACGACTAGGCGGGCTAGGTTCGTCACTGCCTCTTCCAGTAGAACCTCTTCACTGCAAGGCAGATCTACCGGCCCCAGCCCTGCGAGCGTTGACCGGAACATCTGTTTGAGCACGCCGGGTTCGGCGTTCTCATGATGGAACCAATTGCGGATCTGCTCCTCGATCGCCCCTCCAATACGCAACTGGTCCTGCTGGAGATGGGATACGTGCACCAGCATCGTGTTCGGCTTACCGATCTGGCCGCGCTGCAGTCTGATGGCGCCGGCAAGTGCAAAGGTCAGGAGGGCATCGGCGAGCGACGGGGGAAGATCCAGCGGTCCCCGGGCAACGATCGCCTCGCTCCTCTTGCGCTGCTTCGGCTTCAGAGCCTTCACATCCGCCGCGTCTACAGGACGCAGTACATCGCGGCCCTGCGAGCTGACGCCGAAAAGCTCTTCCGTTCCCGTGTAGCCGTCCGGCCGCGGAAGCTGCACAACGAAGTCCTTGGGGAATAGGTCTTCGCCGACCTGGCTGTCGGTGGCGTCTGGGTCGATAAGGATGTTGGCGAATGGCGTAGCCGTGTAGGCGATGTATGTGGCACGCGGAATTTTTTTGAGAATGTCGCGAATCAGGGCGTTGGTCAGTGACGGGGCCGTGTCGTCATCCGATTCGGTGTCGGTGTCGATACTGGGGTCGCGCCGATTTCCGCGTGTATTGATGGAGGCCTGATCGGCTTCGTCATCGATGAGAAGAACCGGTACATCAGCAAGCCGGCCTTCGAGCTTGCCGAACCACTGGTTGAGCCGTTTCAGGATCGGCGTGATCTTCTTCGCGACGATCAGAACGGTACCGGTCGATGCGAATCCGTCGGCCACCTCCGGCTCACGAAAGTCTGAAGCCTCGTCGGTCAGCGTGATCCAGTCAACGCCAGTCCCGACCAGCTCCAGATCCAAGCGCTTCTGTGTCTGGTTCCGCAGTGAATCGTGAATACCTGAAAGAACGATGATCAGGCGATAGCCGACATCTGCTGCGCGCGCTGCAACAGCCGTGAAGTTGGCGGTCTTGCCTGACTGAACGTAGCCGACGACCAGACCGCGGCACTGGAATTCCGGGCGACCTACCGGCGTGGTCTTCGAGATAATCCGCAGTGACTCTTCCGCGATCGACGCAATTTGATGCGGCTTCCATTTTGGCTGGGCCCGCAGATAGGCTTCATGCCGGGACCAGTTTGTCCAGGCGGTTGCATCGGCCCACAGGGTCAGCCTGGGCTTTAGTGTAAGGGGAAGCGGAAGCCGGGCCAGCATCAGGCCTTGTCCGTCAGCTGGTCTAGGACACCGGCCGTCTCCAGTGCGCGAAGGAATTCAGACAGAGCCGTCTTGGCCTCGGCATCCTTGTCGATGAGTTGCACGAGCGTCATCAGCGTCGGCATCAGCGGTGTGACCTCGACTTCCTCTCCCTTGAACCCGGTCTTGCGTTGCCATGGCTTGTCGCCGCTGCTGACAAGGCGGATTGAAGTTCTGTCCTTCTTTGCCGTAGGAGCCGGGGCAGGTGCCTCTACAGAAGAGCCTCCCGCGGCTGTCGTTGGAGGCAAGAAGCCGCCTGGCGCTGGCGTGCCGGCCGGCGACGCAGTCTTGCTGCCTCCTTTCAGAGTCGGCGCAGGTTTTTCCTTCTTGTTGTATCGGAGGCGGGCTGCTGCGCGAGGGCTCTTGATCAGGTCTCCGAGGGGCTTGGTGATCGCAAAAGGCAGGCGAATGAGCTGCTTGCTGATATCTACCTGCAGCTGCTCATCTGCCAGCCTGTCGAAGTCGACTGCGACACGAATCAGCTTGGTGTGCTCATCCTTGGCGAAGAGATCTTCCCAGCCGCCCCATTTGATGAGGCGGTCAAGTCGATAGAAGTAAAGGCCCTGAGCATCGTTTGCGCGGCCATTCAGGGTGTGACGGTCGCGTTCGACGCGTTGTTCCAACGGCGGCAGATCCTTGATGTATTCGTCGAATTCTGCCTCGTTAGGCGTGACGTACGCACGAACATAGAGGACAGGAATCTTGTCTGGAGAGGCGCTGGGAAGCTCGATGCGATGCTGGTCGTACTCTCTCGTCAGCGGGTGCCCCATGGGGTTATTGGCACACAGAACCTCATCATTCAGCCGTATGACGACCTTCTCGCGTCCGCGCGCCTTGCCTTCAAGGTAACGATGGAAGACCAGTTCGAGGTGCGACTTGATGGCAGCGAGTTCCTGCGCGTAGGGAGAATCTGCCCTGCCTCTCGCAGGCTCCATCGAGGGGCGCATCTGCGTGAGCAGCACGGCAGTGCCCGAGTCGCCGATGTCCACTGCCGAGGCATGCTCGGGAGCTACCGGGTCACTCAGAAGCGCCCAGCGGCGCGTCTTGGCAAGGTGTTCCTTGTCCCAGGTGAGTGTCGAGCTCTCGTTTCCGGCAGCTTTCGATACGACCGTCAGTCGATCGGCTTGGGACCAGGCCGCACCCTTCAGCCCATAGCCGAACTTGCCCAGATCGCCGTCATCGTATTCACGCTGGTGCCCGATCTTCATGGCATCGCGCAGCCCCGATGGAGTCATGCCCGTGCCGTCGTCGCGAATGCACATCCACCGGCCGCCCGCATTGGGGTTCGGGAAGGTGATGTCGATCTCCCGAGCGCCATGCGACAGGCTGTTATCCACTAGGTCGGCCACGGCGCTGGGCAGGCTGTGCCCGGCACGAGCCAGGATCTTGAAGAGACCGAGCGGGTCCGGTGCGGCGTCATCGTCGTCGCGGTTGTTGTCGTTTTCTTTTTGTGACGTCACGGACACGGTTTCTGCCTCCTGGAATACCTGCGGGAAGTGATCCGAGAGCACTGCTTGGCAGTGCTGGCCTTCATCACCGTACAACGCGATCATTGCGGATTTGCCGAGACGGGTGCTCTCTCCATGGCCGAGGATCGAAGAGCAGGCTGGGTGGTCTGCTGGGATGACAACCCAGGATGCATTGGCCGGGGTGGTCGAGGCGTCAACCACCATTGCGAACAGAACGCCTGGGTCGACGAAACTGTAGAAGCAGCTTTTCGGGCAATCGCCCTCGAATCTCCAATTTTTGTGCTGCCGCTTGAGCCATGAAGCAATCTCAACCACGGTAACTTCGTCTTCGAGACGCCGGCAGGTGATTGCGATGGTGTCAGGGGTCTCTGCTGAAGGAAAAACCCTGTTGACGACGTCCAAGTCGAAGTTGATGGAACGCTGCTTGGCGCGTTCCTTCCCCTGACGGCGGTACTCATGAAACATGCCGAGTTCGGAATGAGTCAGCAGTCGGAGAATGGTGAACTTCACTTACTGCCCTCAGTAGTCTTGATTTGTGATTGCTCCAAATCGAACAGTGCTACACGCATGTCCAGTGTCTCCGGCGCCCCCAAGCACTCCCGCATTCCACGAGCGATAGCATATGCAAAGAGCGGTGGCACGGCGTTGCCGATCTGCTTGAATGCCGGGTTCATCGTTCCTTTGAAAACGAAACCGTCAGGGAATGACTGGAGCCGCGCAGCCTCACGGACGGTGATGGTGCGTGCCTGTTTCGAGTCGAAGTGGATGTGGGAATAGGAGTCCTTGCCGAGGTGCGCCATCAGCGTACGTACCGGGGCATCGGGGCGGAGCTTCCACCACTTATTCGGAAACTTTCCCGGATCATACGGGATGCGCCAGGACTTAATGTATGTGCTGACGTCTGCGTTTCTCGGGTCGGTGGGCAAACCGAGTCTCCTGCGGTCGGCAAGCCAGTTCGCAATTTTCTGCTCTACATAGGCATGCACCTGCGGGTACTCCCAGCCAGGCTGAATCTCGGCGAAGATCTTGTAGTCGCGCGGCAGATACCGAAAAACATGGCCAGTCGTAGCCTTGGTCGTAAATCCTTGCCACTCCCGCATAAGGCGCGAATAGGCAGTCGACGGTTTTTTTGCTGTGTACTCGACAGGTTCTGACGGGTCTTTCGCCCCGCGACGAATGGCTCCCGAGCGAAGCATTTCTTCGGCGTACAGGTGCGGCAGATCCGCTAGCGCATCAGAGGCTGATGTGGCCGCGGGAGAGTCGGGAGCTGGATCGGGAATCCAGCGGTGGTGCGCTGAGCCTTCGGCTTTGATAACACGCCTCGCAGCATTCTTGGAGCTGGTGTAGCCGGATGGCAGAACCAAGTGGTGCGTTGGCACCGGAAATTTTGGCTTGATGCCGGTCGAACGATGGAAGCCTACCAAAATCATGCGTTCCCGTATCTGCGGAACGCCGTACCAGACGGAATTCAGCAGTGTGTAGGCTACGTCGTAGCCTTCTTCGGCAAGGCTTTTGGAAACAAGCTCGGCAACATTGGTGCCGCCATGGTTGAGGATGTCTGGTACGTTCTCCATCAGAAGCGCAACGGGCTTTGTCGCCCGGATGAATGCGACGTAGCGCTCCCACAGGCTGACTCGTCCATCCACCAGGAAGGCTTCGTCTGCGGTCACCTCTTCGCGCAGGCGGGCCTGCTCGCGGAGCTTAGCCCGGCCTACACGGGCGAACGCCTGACAGGGTGGCCCGCCGACGAGGACATCGATCTGATGGTCCGTGGCGCCCTGCAGTCCGAGATCGCCAAAGACGGTTTCTGCGGTTTCGGCTACCGCGTCGCGCGGGGCGTGATGCGCTTCCTTGTCACCCCCGACCGAGCGCGAGCCGAAGTTGGCTCCGTGCGACTTCGCAGCCCACGGGTCCATTTCGATCGATGCGACCGGTGTAAATCCGGCGGTCAGGAAGCCAAGAGATATGCCGCCACAGCCTGCGAACATGTCCATGTAGCGGATTTCGCCGCTTTCCTGAATATGCTGCAGCTTGCTACGGATCAGCTCGTCGTCTGGGGTAGAGGCGCGGGAATTCTTGCCAGTCGAGGTGGACAGGTCTGCATCCAGAGTAATGGGTTTTTCGTAGGTATTGCTGGGCTGCGATTTGTGCAGCTCGGTTTGGATGGACATCCGGTATCTCTCATAGGGAACATGCGCCAAGACCAGCTGCACGAAGCGCAGAAGGACGGCAGCTCAGGCCTGCTCATACCACACGGCGCAGCCCGACTTGACGAATTGTCAACCGGACGCCAAATGCTACATCGTGTCAGAGTGTAATGAAAATGCCGCGAGGTGTCGCCTTTGCAGGTTGCGTGAACCTTTATGAGTACATCAGTTTTGCCCGTATATTATCTGTTTTCCGTGTTCGCAAGTCGTGTGTCAAGCTCGATTGATTCAACGCGGATGGTGCCGAGACTAAATTGATCACGGAACACCCGTCCGACAGGATTAGGAGCTCGGCACCGACATCCGCGGATATTTGGTCCCGGAAAAGGCTCTGATGGATATCGTTTCTGCTGATACCAAGAAGGTATCCTGCGACAAGGGCAAGGTTACCTTGGGTTGTTCATGGACATAGTCAGCAGAGAAGTCAGGTCTCGAATGATGGCGGGCATCCGCTGCAGCGATACATTGCCAGAGATGAAGGTCAGGAAGCTGCTTCATCGGCACGGCTTCAGGTATCGCTTGCATCAGCGAAATCTTCCTGGCAAACCCGATATCGTACTCCCTCGTCACCGGGTCTGCATCTTCGTTCATGGTTGCTTGTGGCACAGGCATCCGGGCTGCAGATACGCCACGAACCCAAAGACCCATGAGGACTTTTGGCAGACGAAATTCGATCAGAACGTGAAGCGTGACATCAGGAACCGAGATGAACTGCTCAGGTCAGGCTGGCGAGTAATCGAGCTCTGGGAGTGCGGAATACGCGGACCGGAAACAGGGATGAACTGGCTTCTGGAAACGATCATGGACTACACCCAAAAATACGTCTCTTGGCCCAATTTCTCCGGCCTGCTAGTCCCGGGCGATCAGCTTACAGTAATCTGAGCCTGTCGGTTTTCAGCACTCGATCTCCAAACACTCCAACAAATAGTCTTCAAAGCAGTCTTTTCTCCTTGCGATAAGGGCGATGGTGTCCAAAATTTCGGCGCAGATCGATTCTTGGCCAACCAAGCTATCTCTTAGCTACCCAGCCATCTGAGTGCTCAAGAATTCGGGCGAATAGCCATCATGGCAGGCAACCTTTATGATGTCAGATTGGTTGCGCCACCTATCCAGGCCGAGTCGCCACCTCATTAAGATCGAGAAAAATCATAGGTGAACGGAAACACTCCAGTACGCCTTTACCCCCAACGAAATCCGAAGGATCTGATTTATGCGTCGCACTGGTACCCTAAACTTTTTTGAAATCGAGAAGTGCGGCCTGTACGGCTTTGTTTCGGACAACTGTTATGGGCTCGAAGCGGAGGTCGTACTTGAGGCCATCAAAAACTGGGTGAGCGGTCGATCTTTCAAAACCACAGTGCCGTGGGACGACTCTGCAAAATCGAAAAGCGTGAATTGCTACTGTCATGACGTCTATAAAGATGAGGCAACCGGAGACTTCCTGTTCGTTCTATGGAAATCTGATCCAGAAAACGACAAGTCCATGGTCGGAGTCAAATTAGACAGCAGTGGAAATTTGAGTAAGTTCCTCAAGCCAGAAACCGGTGCAGACCAAAAGGATGTCATTTGGGGGCACCCAAGCTATTATTGGTTCATACCAAGTAAAAAATACATGGTTTCTGTAAAATTTGAAAATTCGCGCTGCGACTCAGAAATGGTTCACGACTGGCTGAATGGCTGTGTAAACTTCAGAGTTAAGTTTCCCGGCATCAAGACCAAAGAGGAAGTCAAAGCGTCAGGTCAAGACAAAGCGTTTACCAGGGTATACTTCGATGTAAAAAGACAGGTGATAGAGGCCGCCGAAGGCACAGGGGCGAAACCTACCCAAGACACCTCACAGGATGCTGCTAACAAAACTACCACCAAGGCAGATGACGAGTTTAAATACAAGGTGACATTTAAATACAAAGCAGCACTAAAAATATTCTCCACCACCGACGCCAAAATTAACGAAATCGCACATACCACAAAATACGTACTAAATAGAAAACTCGTTCCTACTTATGCAAAAGATGAAGTTCTTGAGGGATGGGTTGGCGGTATGTCTCGTATCCCTGTGGTATCAAAATTATTCAGTCGCCCCAGACAAAAAATCAAAGAAAACTTAAAAGTAGAGCTTAAGATAGAGACATCACCGAGCAAGGCTGAAATTCTAGATATTATTGCTTCCAGTGGAGATATGGATGCAGACGGCTGGGAAAAAGTTGGATTCATGGATCAGAACTCACGTGTAACATGGGCACAAGAGTATCGCCTCACCGACTCAATTTCGATCGAGGACGGCGGCAGGGATGTTATTCCAGCGGCAACCTTGTTTGACTACTTAGCGCCTAAGCGAGCAGAATATATAGCAAGCATTGCCAAGCAAAAAGAACTTGAAGATGCAGCACAAGCGGCCCTGGTGGCTGAAGACCAAGCCTCAGCGGAGGTAAACAGTGCAGAAACGGCATGAGTGGTCACTCTATATAGCCATCCCTGTTCTTGTATTTTTTGGACTATTTTTCCTTGTAAAATGGTCTGCGATATCTGTTAGTTATGCCGATATAAAAGACTATGGTGGAGCACTGCTAAATGTGTCTGGATGCGTATTCACCATTATGGGGATATGGGTAGCATATTTATATCCGGACGCGTTAATCCGAATAACTTCCGACAACGTTTCCAGTGCGGACTTCAGCGAAGCACAGGAGAACTCCGCCAGACTAAAAACTATGGTAGGGAGCATAATAATTTCCGCCTTAGTCGCAATGGCAATCATCTATGTTCTTCTCGGAAAAACGCTTATATCCAGCACCGCCTTCTATCACACCCATCGTATGGATATAAAGTATTTTGCAATAACGATCATAATTTACGCAACTCTATTGCAAACCCTATCGGTCTTCTACGTCATCCGTTCAAACTTTCTGTTTCTCATAGAGTTTCATGAGAAAAGAGTTAGACGCGAACGGGACGACGACGCCTGAGGCTTGCGTCTTCGCGGCACCTGCGACGCAACTGCTAGCTGGTAGTCAAGGGCATAAAGGAGGCCGCAGCCCGCGCAACGTGGTGAGCAGAAACGGGGGGACTTCATGGCGACGCGACTCTTGACCTACACAGAAAGCGCAAACTACTAGAAGGGTATGGGGACTCCCCATACCCTTCGTATCTAGGGCGATCCCTAGGCTAAGGGCGCGCGATTTTGATCTTGCCAGCGTGTTGACACTTACAGAAGAGTTTTAATCGAAAAATGGCTATGTAGGCCACATGACCGCGACTTTTTGCGGAATAGGTTTACGAGCAGGCTCGTACAGCCCTCAGCAATCGCTATCAGAAGCCTAGGTTCCGCTGATCCGAAGTACGACTATCGAATTGAGCTTTGATCGATGTAAGGACAGGAATTATAAAGAAATTCGCGAAAAGGTATTCCAATAAAAATTCAATCATAAATAATCGATTAAAATCATAAAGTTACGCAAGCAGTTCAAATTACCCCGGTCCCAATTCGAAGCATCAACAAAACCCGCCAAGTGCGGGTTTTGTTGATGCTTCCGTTTGGAAAAGCGCCGCCCAAGGGGCTTCGGAATTTTCCTGCAAGATATCGCGCCATTGGTGAACTGGCGCAGCCAACCTCACAACGCTACCTTCTTTCAGCCGCTGCTCATCAGCGACTGGCTTTGACAGGCCGAAAAGTGTAACCTTTCACACCCTTTGATAAGACGGCATGCTCGGCATGTCCGGTCTCGTTCATGGTGGCTGTGCGTGGGGCATCTTCGGGTGCGCCGGGTTCCTACACTTCCGGTCTGTCAACCCGCGTACAGCTGCCACCCAATCCTGTTTGACAGCAGGGGGCGGTAGCTCCTTAAACAGTGTGGGAGCTTCACTATGAAAAAGATCAACCCAAATCCCCCTTCAACCACCCTCTTCACCCTCGCCCCCGACATCCCCTGCGAAACCCTGCTGATCCAGGCCAGCGAAACCCTAGCCTCAATCAACGCCATGACCACCGACCTGGCCTTTGAATTCGAAGGGGCCAACCGTCACAAGCTACTGGCCACTCAACAATTGGTGGTGCTAGGCGAGTTGTTGGTTGAGCGGGTACTGGTACTCACCCAAAACACCCAAACGCCCCAGTAATCAAAAAAAGGCCGAGGCCCATTCAGCGCCTTGGCCTTTTCGTCCTATTTGCACACCCATTCACAAAATATTCAGAAACACCAACAGATACTAGCCTATTGCAATGACCACTCCCCCAAACGGTCCTCCTGCCCTGGTAGCCACACCCTATGACGCGCCCCGCTCCCCTACTGTTCTTGCTGGTTGGTTTGCTGTTCTTCTTCGCCCTAGGCAACCACGAACTCCAAGGCTCCACCGAAGCCCGCGTCGCCGGGATCGCCATGGCCATGCATCTGGACAATGACTGGGTAATTCCGCGCCTGTTTCGCGAGCCTTTCCTAGAGAAACCACCCCTGAGCCTATGGCTCGACGCCGGTGCAATCCGTCTGTTTGGCGGCACCACCTGGGCCGTGCGCCTGGCATCGGCGTTTGCCGGGTTGTTCAGCGTGATGCTGTTCTACGGGATGCTGCGCCAATTCGGCCGGCCCAAGACGCTGGCGTTCAGCGCCGCGCTGGTCCTGGCGACCATGGCCAGTTTTTGGGGCAATGTGCGCGGTGTGGGTGAAGACGCTTTGCTCACCCTCGGTGTGACGACCGCGTTGCTGGCGTTCTACCAAGCCATGCGGCCCGAACGCCAAGGCGCTAGCGTGTGGCCGTGGGCGCTGTTTACTGCCGGGATGGTGATCGCCACCCTGAGCAAAGGAGTGCTGGGCCTGGCGATGCCGGGCATTGTGATTTTTGTGTACCTGGCTGTGACCAGTGTGATGGACAAGCGCCTGCGCATCGGTGACTGGCTCAAGCCTGGGTTGTTCACCTTGTTGGCGTTGGTGCCGCTGATGATCTGGCTGGCTTTTTTGTTCCAGCGCGGTGGCATGCAGGCGGTGGGCGAGGTGTTGTGGACCAATAGCGTCGGGCGGTTCAGCGGCTCGTTTGTCGAGGCCGGGCATTACGAGCCGTTTTACTACTACATCGCCAAACTACCCGAGGCGTTTCTGCCGTGGAACATCCTGGTGTATCTGGGCCTGTGGCATTTCCGTAAAAGCCTGATGCGCAATCGCTACCGCCTGTTTTTCAGCCTCTGGCTGGTGGCGCAGTTCACCCTGCTGACGCTGGCCTCCAGCAAACGTACCGTCTACCTGATGTCACTCACCCCGGCCGCCGCGGTGCTGGCCACGGAATATGCCTATGTGTTGCTGCAATGGCTGAAAGATCGCAAGCTAGGCCTGTACCGCTATCACAGGCCCGTGATCGTAGGCGTATTCACCGTGCTCTTTGCCAGCTACCTGAGCGCGGCGTTCTGGTTTGCGCCCAAGGCCGACAAGCGTGAGTCATTCGTGCCGGTGATCAGCCAGATCCAGGCATTGCAGGCAGAAGGTCGAGAAGTGGCGATGTTCCAGCCGAACGAACGTATCTCCGGCGCTGGGGTGTTCTACATGCAGGGCTACGTGCCGATTCTGCAAACCGAGCCCGAACTGCGTGCCTTCCTCACCGCCAGGCCGGGCAACGTTGCGTTGCTCGATCACACCAATGGGCTGAATGAGAAGGTAACCGTCATCAAGCAGATGGCGATCAGCCGCCAGCCTTACTACTTCGTCGAACAGTAAGGCCGGCGCGGTGCATCAATGCTTGGTGAGCTTGTCGAGGTAACCCATGGCAAACGCCGATACCACGAAGGTCATGTGGATGATCACGTACCACATCAGGTGATCCGGATCGACGTTCTTGGCATCCATGAAGATGCGCAGCAAGTGGATCGAAGAAATCGCCACGATGGAGGCCGCCACTTTCATCTTCAGGGACGAAGAGTCCATGGTGCCCAGCCAGTTGAGCTTTTCTTTGTTTTCGTCGATATCCAGCTGCGAGACGAAGTTCTCGTAGCCCGAAATCATCACCATCACCAGCAAACCGCCCACCAGTGCCATATCGATCAACGACAGCAGCAGCAGGATCACCTCGGCTTCCAGCATGGTGAAGATGTTAGGGATGACGTGGATGATTTCCTGGAAGAATTTCAGCGCCAGGATCAGCAACCCCAGGGACAACCCGAGGTAGATCGGCGCCAACAGCCAGCGTGAAGCGTACATAGTATTTTCGATAAAGCGTTCCATGGGATCTCACACAGCTTGGCTAGAAATGGCGGCGAGTATACCAGCCGCTACAAGTCACCTGTAACCACGACAAAACTGACCCAGGCAGCATCTGTAAGAGAATTTTTCTGATAGTGTCGAGCCCATCAAATCGGCTCAATGACGTCGAACAGGAAAACTCAGATGATGGATGTGCGATCCCCTTTGGCCAGCATCGGCCTGTTCGCGGCGTTGTTGATTGCCAGTGGCTGCTCCCCCAGTGATGAGAAAAAACAAGCCAGCCTCGAAGAGAAAACCGCCAAGTTCGAGCAGTCGCTGGACGCCATCCAAGACCCCAAGCTGCGCGACGCCATCGGCGACCTTGGCGGCTCGCTGTTGTTACTGGAACGGGCGCAGGCCAAGCTCGCGACCAAACCCATCGAGGCCGAGTACGGCGAAGACACCCTGGCCCTGCTCAAGCACTACCCCACGCCCCAGGCGCTGGTGGACACTTACATCAATGGCCTGTTCGTGCTGCGCAGGGCCTCGCACTCCGACTATCTGACGGATTTGCAGCCGGTCTTTCCGTTCAGCTTCAACACGCTTGAGCAGTTCCCGTTCCCCCACGGCCTGGAATGGCAGTCGGTGACCTTGAGCAACAACAAAGTCATCCCCTTTCAGCCGGAGTGGTCGGAAACCGATCCCGGCATCCAGCTCAGCCCCAGCAGCTCCAACCTGACCAACCCCGATGACCTGACGGTGACCTACCCGTTCATCGAAGGCATCGAGACGGAGAATAAAAGCCAGCCGCAACCCGTCAGCCTCAAGGGCGCGATCGAGGTGGTCGCACCGGGCAAGGTGCTGACCTTCGACTTATCGAAAAAGGACGTAGGCCACACGCGCACCGAGGGCACTATCACCCTCAAGCTGCTGCTGCTTGAAAAGAACTACGCCGAAATCGAGCTGACCAATAGCGCACCGTTGGCCCCGGACGTGGGCGATGAGTCTCCCAACCCATTGCTGCTACAGGCGCGGGACAGTACCGGGCAATTCCTCACCCGCTCAGGTTCGATCAATGAAAACGCCGCACAGGTGACGTTCTATGAGAAGCAACTGGCCGAGATGCAGAAGCAGAAGGTCTGGTCTGACGCGTTCGAAAAACAGCTCACCGACGCGCAAAAAGCCTTCGAACACAAACAGAGCAGCCATTACGCCAAGGTGTATTTCAATGGCCTGATCGACAACCTACAGGTCAACATGCTGGATTTTTCCACGGCCACCCTCACCCGCAAGGACCTCGACCTGCCGGTGATGCGTTTCGACAAAAACAGCCTGCAACAAACCGTGCAGGCCTTGCCGATGCCGGTCACCGTGTATGACGACGGCGCCGCCAGCTGGCTCAAAGACGCGTCGATGACCGAAGACCAGCTGAAAAACAGCGTCACCATTAGCCAGTCCACCGAAGACGCCAGCGCAGCGCATATTGAGTTCGATCACCCCTTCACTTTCAACGACGACCTGGTGGGCGCCGAACGCAACAGCAGCGAATCACCGGTGACCTTTTTCACCGCCGACGACAAGGGTGAGCGCGGCGAGCCTATCGAGTTGCCCACTGAGGCCTTTGAACTGAACCCGAGCCGGGGCACCCTCACCTACGACCTCAACCTGTTCCCGGAGAACCCGGCCTTTGTGGTCGGCTCGATTCCGTTGTTCCTGGCCAATATCGAGAAAGCCACGGTGGACGTGAGCAAGTTGCCCAAGGGGCTGACACTCAAGGACAACGCGCTGGTCGTCGACCAGAAGGACTTCCCGTCCGACAGCTGGCGCTTCTACGCCAAGGACGCCAGCGGCAACTACCTCAAGGAAATTCTCGGCGTAAGCCACCGCGCCGAGGAGTACGGCACGGCCACCTTTGATGTGCATTATTTCTACGGCCAGCCGACGACGCTGGAAACCTACCAGCGCACCGACCTGACTACCGTGCAATATGGTTTCGAGGTCAAGCTGGACAAACCCCAGGCTCAATAGCCGTCAGTGCTGGGTGTCACTGAGGCCCTGCGAGCGCCCACCGTTGAGCTGTCGCAGATGGGCCTGCATGTGCAGGCACCAGATCTGCGGGTCGCCCGCTTTCTCATAGCCGTGCAGCGTCAGGTTGTCGACGATGGATTCGAGCATGGTTTCTGCCACAAAAGGCCCGGGGAACGGGCCTTGGGACTTGATGGTGGAAGGCTGTTCGCCGGTCATGCCGGCGGCAAACAACAGCGTCCACATCCCGTTATCCCCCGCGAGAGGGCGAATGGAGCATTCGATACGGGTGATCAGGCCCAGGCACTGGCGGGTAAGGCAAAGGCTGCGCGGCATGGCGGCGACCCTCGGTAGATCGGTGTTCAACCTCAACGCTCGGCGAGGCTGTCTCTATCCTGCGACTCCTGTAGAGATCCCTTGAGCAGAGAATAGAAGAAAACCGCGATAAACCAAGGTTGTAGGGACCAACGGGCGTTGGCCCTCAAACCCTGAGTCAATTTCATGACAGCTGCACCCGAAAGCACTGCTGTCCCATTGTGGGAGCTGGCTTGCCTGCGATAGCGGTGTGTCAGTCAACAGAAGTGTTGGCTGTGAATCCGTCATCGCAGGCAAGCCAGCTCCCACATTGGTCCTGCATCACGCCAAAAACTCAGGTGGGCTTGGCTTCGGCCAACGCCTGCTGCGCCAACTCCTTCTCCGCCTCCTTCAAGTCTTCTTCGCTGATCATCTCCGCAATCACCCGCAAACGCTCCACCACCCGCGCATTCACCGAGCCTTCCGGGAATTGCCCTTCAGCATCCGGCTCACCCGCCGGCTCGCCCACCAGCAGGCTCAAGGCCTCGTCCGCCTGGCGTACCGCGTAGATATGGAACTGCCCAGCGCGCACGGCCTGTAGCACCTTCTCATCCAGCATCAAGGTAGCGACGTTGGCCTGGGGAATGATCGCCCCTTGCTCACCGGTCAAGCCGCGAGCCTCGCAAAGACGGAAGAAGCCTTCGATCTTCTCGTTAACCCCACCCACCGCCTGCACTTCACCAAACTGGTTGATCGAGCCGGTAATGGCAAAGCACTGCTTGAGCGGCGTCTTCGACAGAGCCGAGATCAGGGTGCACGCCTCGCCGAGGGACGCACTGTCACCGTCCACATAACCGTAGGATTGTTCCAGCGCGATACTCGCCGAGATCGCCAGCGGGAATTCCTGGGCATAACGGCTGCCCAGGTAACCGGTGAGGATCATCACGCCCTTGGAGTGGATCGGCTGGCCGAGGTTGACCTCACGCTCGATGTCGACGATACCGCTGCCGCCCGGGTACACCGTGGCAGAAATGCGCGCCGGCACACCGAAGGCCGAGTCCCCGACTTCCAGCACTGTCAGCCCGTTGCACTTGCCCACGGCGGCACCGGCGGTGTCGATGAGGATCACGCCAGCGAGCATGTCGTCGAGAATCCGCGCCGACACCCGCCCGGTACGCGTGGCCTTGGCCTTGAGCGCCCGTTCGATATGGCCGGCATCGGTCATTTCGTCACCTGCCAGGTGGCGAATGAAATCCGCCTCGCTGACCAGTTGGAACAAATCCCCAATACGCGCCGACAAACGGCCCTGATGCTCCGCCAACCGTGCGCTGTAAGTCGCCAGGCGCGCCACCGCATCCGAGGTCAGCGGCGCCATGCCTTCTTCCGAGGTGCGGGTTTTGAGCAACTGGGCGAACTGCTCCAGGCTTTCGTCGACCATCGGGATGTCTTCGTCGAAGTCCACCAGTACGCGGAACATCTCCTGGAAGTCCGGGTCGGCGTCCTGCAACGCGTAGTACAACTGGCGCGAACCGATGATGATGACCTTGACCTGCAACGGGATCATCTGCGGGTTGAGGGTCACGGTGGCCAGGCGGCCCAGCTCGCCCAGGGGCGATTCCATCTTCAGCTTGCGCGATTGCAGCGAGCGCTTGAGGGCGTCCCACACAAACGGCTCGCTGAGCATCTTCTCGGCTTCCAGGATCAGGAAACCACCGTTGGCGCGGTGCAGAGCCCCCGCACGCAGCTGGCGATAGGTGGTGTACAGCGCGCCTTGGTCGGTGCTGTATTCGATACGGCCGAACAGGTTGTCGTAGGTCGGGTGCGGTTCGAATACCACCGGGGCGCCGCCGTTGACCGGGTGGCCCACCACCAGGCTTGGGCAATATTGCTCTTCGAGCAGCTTGCGGGCCTGGGCGTCGGTCTTGGCGTCATCCACCAATTGCTCGACCACGGTCTTGAGCAGGTACACCTGCATGGCTTGCAGGTAACCGCACACGGCGGCGTTCTCGGCGTATTTTTCCGACAACGGGGCGAGCAAAGGCTGCAGGGCGAGGGTGATGGTTTCTTCGTTGAACTGCCGCAGTTGGTTGTTCGACTCGCGCTTCCACTGCGGCAGGCTGGCCAACTCTTCGTTGAGGCGTTCTTCCAGCTCGGAAATATCCGTGTGGAAGCGCTCACGATCGGCTTCCGGCAGTTGCGAAAACTCGGCTTCATCCAACGCCTTGCCGTCGAGCATAGGGGTGAAGGCGATGTTGGTGCTGTCGCGATACAGCGCCACGTCCTTTTCCAGCGCCAGGCGCTCGATCACGTCCAGGGCCTTGTCGTAACGCTGGTTGAAAGCACGGTCGATGGCGCTTTTGCGCTGTTGGTAGGTCGGGTGTTCGAAGACCGCAGGGAAGGTCGCCACCAGGTTATCGATCAAACCGTTGATGTCGCTGATGAACGCCGCTGCGCCGCCGGCCGGCAACTCCAGCGCACGCGGCTCGCGAGGCTCATCGAAATTATTCACGTAGACCCAGTCGGCCGGGGTCTGCAGGCGTTTGCCTTCGGCTTTCAGGTAGCGTTTGACGAACGAAAAGCGACCGGTTCCCGGTTCGCCCATGACAAACACGTTGTAACCGGGGCGTGGCATCGCCACACCGAACTGCAAGGCTTCAACCGCACGTTCCTGGCCAAGCACACCGCGAAAGGGCTCCAAATCATTGGTGGTCGAGAAGCTGAACTGTTCAGCGGAGAAAGGGCGAGTCAGCGCTTCGGGCGCTAGACGCAAGCTGGCAGCAACAGGATCAGGCATCGGGCTTCCTTACATCAGGCGGGGCAGATGACGGCATTCTGGCTCCCGGTCACGCGCTCTGGCAAGGCGCGCCTTGAGGAAAGCGTAGACCGGGGTTCCGTCCTACAAAAAAATCGCGATAACTCTGATTGTTTTATAAAAACACACGGAACCCTTGGAACGTGCCTAAACTCCAAACTGCGCGGGTTGGACTAATAACCGATCCCTCAGGGCGCTGCGACGCGCCTGAACCCTTGTCCATTGGTTTGCACACAAAGAGAACAAAGCTATGAAACGGATCCTTCTCGGTACTCTCTTCACCGTCGTCTCCCTCAATGCAATGGCAGAAGCACCAGGTGGCCCGAACTGCGGTTGGGGCAACATGTTGTTCGAAGGCCAGCGCGGTACTCCGGCTCACTTCCTGGCTTCCACCACCAACGGCACTTCGGGTAACGCCACCTTCGGCATGACCTCGGGCACCAACGGTTGCAGCACCAACAGCGCGCTCTCCTATGGCGGCAAGTCCTGGATTGCCATGAATGGCATGATGAACGAGCTGTCCGAAGACATGGCCAAGGGTAACGGCGAAGCGCTGACCACCTACGCCGTGGTACTGGGCGTGGCTCCAGAAGACCGCGAGCACTTCGCGGCCGTGACCCACGAACACTTCCAGCAAATCTTCAGCAAGGCTGACGTCACCGCTGACGACGTGCACAACAACACCATTGCGGTACTGAAAAGCGATTCCCGCCTGGCGAAATACGCTACCCAGGCTTAAGCTCGACCGACCCGCGCCTGCCCAGGCGCGGGTTTTATTTTTGGGCCCGCCTCCCCTTTGGGTCTCACTTTTTCCGACTTAAGTTGCCCCTATGCTCAAACGCTTTGCCTGGATGGCACTCTTCGCCTGCGCCCCGCTGTACGCGGCACCGCATATTGATGATCAACGTTTGCAGCAATTGGCCAACGATCCGTTCTGGCTTTCCCTGGGTCATTACGAGGCCGGCAAAATCAGTGGCTGGCGCAGTTATGTCAGCGAAAAGAAATTCTTCCTTGCCGCCGACGGTGCCCACCACCCGGACGCCGAACTCAAGGCCACCGTTGAAGCGCTCTACGCTCCGGCGAGCCTCGGTGAAAAACACGCCCAATGCGTTTACCCCGCCCGTACCCGCTGGCTCAAGGATCAGTTGCACCTCGCTGACCTGCCCGCCGTGGACTGCGCAGAATTCAAGCAATGGTTCAAAGACGTCGCCCCTCACAGCGCGGTGATGATCTTCCCGGCGGCCTACCTCAACAGCCCGTCGTCGATGTTCGGCCATACTCTGCTGCGTATCGACCAGGCTGATGTACAGAGCAACAATACCGCCCTGCTCAGCTATGCGATCAACTTCGGCGCCTATATCGAAGGCTCGGACAACAGCATCCTGTACGCCTGGAAGGGCCTGATGGGCGGCTATCCCGGTCTGTTCGCGCTGGTGCCATACCAAGAGAAACTCTCCGAATACCGTAGCCTTGAGAACCGCGACCTGTGGGAATACCGCCTCAACCTCACCCAGGTCGAGACGGAGCGCATGGTCGAGCACGTGTGGGAACTCAAGCAGATTCAGTTCGACTACTTCTTCTTCGACGAAAACTGCTCCTATCGCCTGCTCGAACTGCTGCAAGTCGCCCGCCCCGGCCTGCGCCTGACCGAGCAATTTCCGCTGACCGCCATCCCTACCGACACGGTCAAGGCCGTCAAGGAAGCAGGGCTGGTGGAAAAGATCGACTACCGCCCCTCCCGCGAGCGCGAGCTGCTGGAGCGTGCCAAGCCGCTCGACAGTGACGAACAACAGTGGGTACTCAAGGTCAGCGATGACCAAAAGCAATTGCAGGAACCCGCGTTCAAGGCCCTGCCCCGCGAGCGTCAGGCTCTGATCATCGACGCCGCCTACCGCCTGGGCCGCTACCGCGCCAATGGCCTGGAGCGCGACACCGCTCGCTCCCAACGCAGCTTCGAACTGCTGCGTGCCATCAACCAGAACCCTGCGCCCGACTTGAAGATCGAGCCGCCCGGCCTACCTGAAAACGGCCACGAGTCGCGCACCTGGCAAGCCGGTATCGGCACCCGAGGCGACAAGGCTTACGGCGAATACGGCCTGCGTATGGCCTACCACGACCTCAACGACAACGCTGAAGGCTTCCCCCTCGGCGCGCAGATCGAAATTCTGCAAATGAAGCTACGCCAGTACGAAGGCAACCACTGGCAACTGCAACAACTGGACCTGGCCACCATCCGCTCCCTGACACCGCGCAACGCCCTGCTGCAACCCTGGTCATGGCAAGTCACCGGCGGCCTGGAGCGCGTACCCGGCAAACACGACGACGAAACCCTCGTCGCCCACGTCAACGGCGGCGCCGGCGGCACCTGGCAACTGCGCGACGACATGCTCGGCTTCGCCCTGGGCACCGTGCGCGTTGAACACAACAACGATTTCAGCGAGGCCATCTCACCGGCTGCCGGGTTCAACACCGGCGTGCTGTGGAGGAACCCACTGGGTAACCTGAGCCTGGAAGCCAAGGGGGACTTCTTCACCAATGGCGAAGTGCGCCGTAGCATCAGCCTGAACCAGCAGTGGGAGCTGTCCCGCAACCTGGGCTTGCGGCTGAGTGCACAGCGCGAGTACAGCCACTTGTCGACACCGGTAAATGAAGTGATGCTTGAAGTGAAGTGGTATCACTACTAACTGATGCCTCCCACATTTAGTCCGCATTTATTCAGTTTCATCCCAAGGAGCTCCACCAACATGGTTGTTACCTGCACCACCCTCGAACAAGTCCGCAGCAACATCGACCGCCTCGACCAACAAATCGTCACCCTGCTGGCCGAGCGCGGCCAATTCGTGTCCCAGGCCGCCCATTTCAAAAAAGACACCGACAGCGTCAAGGCGCCCCAGCGGGTCGAACAGGTCATCGCCAAAGTGCGGGGCCTGTCCCACACAGTCGGCGCCAATCCAGATGTCACTGAGCAGGTGTACCGCGCAATGATTTCGGCCTTTATCCAGCAGGAACTGGCTGAGCATGCGGCTATTCGCAAATCAGTCGAAAATTAACAAATTTATTCTTTGAGAAAGAAATTCTATACGCCACCTATAAGTCACTGATTAAAAAGCCAGAAATCCCTGGGGTTTTTTTAGCTTTTTCAAGGGGCTGTAAGTTAGCGCTGCTGGCACCTCGCTTTATGAGGATTTGTGTCTAGTCTCGGGTAGCAATCAAATTGCCACCACCTCTAAACACGGATCCTTACAGGTAAGAGGCTTGCCATGGAATTTTTTGAAAAGCTCATCAGTCTGGCAGCAAAAGTTCGGCTGCAAGGCCCCGCCATTCAAACAGAAGAAGCGACAAAAAATGCTTTCGTAATGCCCTTTATCAATACCGTACTGGGTTACGACGTATTTGATCCGCAAGAGGTGATGCCTGAGTTTGTCTGCGACGTCGGGACAAAAAAAGGAGAAAAAATCGACTACGCGATTATGAAAGACGGCGAAGTTCAAATACTCATTGAGTGCAAAAAGATCGGTGAGTCACTCAGCATCAATCACGCCTCACAGCTCTTCCGATACTTTCACGTCACCAGCGCAAGAATCTCAATCCTCACCAACGGCCAGGTCTATCGATTTTTTACCGACTTGGACGCCCCCAACAAAATGGACGAGAAGCCATTTCTTGAGCTGGACCTGTTAGACATCGACGAATACTCCGTGCCTGAATTAATCAAGCTCACCAAGTCAGCATTCGACGTTGATTCAATCATCAATGCTGCTGGAGAGCTGAAATATGTCAGCCAGCTGAAAAAGCTCATAGGCACGCAGGTCAGCAAGCCAGAAGATGACTTCGTAAAATTCTTCGCATCCCGCGTTTACGAAGGCGTCATCACACAAAAGGTACGAGAGCAGTTTTTCGAACTGACACGCAAAGCGCTGGCGCAGTTTCTGAACGACCAGATCAACGATCGACTCAAGTCCGCGATGAGCGGGGCCATCCAGCCAACTATGGCCTCAATGCCCGTCGCAAACAGCGCAAATTCAGACGCACAAGACAGAGATGAGTCAGAAGACAAGATTCTGACGACCCTGGAAGAGCTGGAGGGTTATCACATTGTTCGAGCTGTTGTGCGTTCGGTAGTCGATGCCAAACGGATTGTTCAGCGAGATACCCAAAGCTATTTTGGAATACTGTTGGACGACAACAATCGCAAGCCGATTTGTCGTCTTCACTTCAATCGCAGCCAAAAATACCTCGGCATCTTCGATGAGGAGAAAAACGAAACTCGGCATGCGATTTCATCCATTGATGACATTTACGAGTACTCCGATCAACTGAAAAAGACCGTGGGTTATTACGAGTCATAAAACCCGGCACAGATCAAAATGTGGGAGGGGGCTTGCTCCCGATAGCAGAGTGTCAGTCAATAAATACTGGGCTGACACACCGCCATCGGGGGCAAGCCCCCTCCCACATTTGGTCTGCGTGTATCCAGACACTCATCGCCGCCCAACACCTTTCTCACCTCCCTTTCACACCTCCCCGACAAATCCCCATCTAGACTCTCCCCATCAGCCGTGAAACGGCTAGGGAGTACGCCATGTGGCGGTATGCGGTATTGCTGTGTGCGGTGATGTGGCTGGCGGGTTGCCAGTCGACCCATCAGGATTTATTGGCCAAGGGTTATCCCCCGGCCTTTGCCGATGGCTTTGATGACGGGTGCAGCAGCGGTCGCCAGGCCGCCGGGGTGATCACGGGTGAGTTTCGCAAGAACGTACCGCGCTATCTGAAGGACCGTGAGTACGTCGAAGGCTGGGAAGACGGCTTTCGCCAGTGTAAGGCCATGCGCGAAAACGAAGAGCTGCGCGACTACAAAAACAACCACTGGGACGACCGTGAACGCGCCTGGCAACAGGAAAAGGACCGCGACGCCGCCAAGGCTTATCGCTCGCAATAGGTCGCTTTCAGACATCCATCGAAACTAAAGCGCGGCGAACATGGCCCAAACTCCATTGAGGGAGATCACCATGAGCCGAGCTTTTGTAAACGAGGACAACGCCGCCGCCCAGGCTGACCAGCCGGTGGAGCGCCAAGTCAGTGAACAGCCCAACCGCGTTACCGCGCAGGGGTTGGCGCAGTTGCAGGCCAAGGTTGCGCAGTTGCAGCACGAATACAGCATCGAATCCGCCAAGGACGATAAACAGCGCCAGGCTGACCTTGAGCGGGATTTGCGTTATTTCAACCAGCGAGTGCAAAGCGCTCAGGTGGTGGCACCGGCCACGTCCACCAACAAGGTGCAGATCGGCAGTTGGGTGACCTTCGCCAACGAGCAGGATGAGCAGCAACGCATTCAGTTGGTGGGCGAAGACCAGGCCGATGCCACCGCAGGCCTGATCAACTGGGGTTCGCCTCTGGGCCGCGCATTACTGGGGGCCCAGATGGGTGACGAGGTGCTGTGGAAGCGCCCCGTCGGCGATCAAATGATCGAAGTGCTGCGCATCGAGCCCGAGGTTTAGACGATGCCTTGGGCCAGCATCGCATCGGCGACTTTCACGAAGCCTGCGATGTTCGCGCCTTTTACGTAGTTGATGCGGCCGTTTTCTTCGCCGTAGTGTACGCACGCGTGGTGGATCGACTGCATGATGTGGTGGAGCTTGCTGTCCACCTCACCGGCGGTCCACAGCAGGCGCATGGCGTTCTGCGACATTTCCAGGCCACTCACGGCGACGCCGCCGGCGTTGGAGGCCTTGCCCGGTGCGAACAAAATACCCGCCTCGATAAAGATATCCACAGCCTCCAACGTGGTCGGCATGTTGGCGCCTTCGGCCACGCAGATGCAGCCGTTGCGCAACAAGGTACGGGCAGCTTCGCCGTCGAGTTCATTTTGGGTCGCACACGGCAGCGCGATGTCGCAGGCCAATTCCCACGGCGTTTTGCCTTTGCGGAATTCCAGGCCAAAACGTTCGGCCAGCTCGCTAATACGTCCGCGCTGGACGTTTTTCAGCTCCAGCAGAGCCGACCACTGCTCTTCGGTCAAACCGCTTTCGGCGTACAGGGTGCCCTCGGAGTCAGACAGCGAGATCACTTTGCCGCCTAGGTCCATGACCTTGCGCGCCGCGTATTGCGCCACGTTGCCAGAACCGGACACCGCCACGCGCTTGCCTTCAACTTTCTGGCCGTTGCGCTTGAGCATTTCTTCGGCGAAGTACACGCAACCGAAACCGGTGGCTTCCGGGCGAATCAGGCTGCCGCCGTAGGTCATGCCCTTGCCGGTCAGCACGGAGGTGAACTGGTTGCTCAGGCGCTTGTACTGGCCAAACATAAAGCCGATTTCGCGGGCGCCCACGCCGATATCGCCTGCTGGCACGTCCACGTCTGCGCCGATATGGCGATACAACTCGCTCATGAAGGACTGGCAGAAGCGCATCACTTCGGCGTCGCTCTTGCCCTTGGGGTCGAAGTCCGAGCCGCCTTTGCCGCCGCCCATGGGCAGCGAGGTCAGGGAGTTTTTGAAGGTTTGCTCGAAGGCGAGGAATTTAAGTACGCCCAGGTTCACCGACGGGTGGAAGCGCAAACCACCTTTGTACGGGCCAATGGCGCTGTTCATCTGGATGCGGAAACCGCGATTGACCTGGACCTTGCCGTGATCATCCACCCACGAAACCCGGAAGGTAATCGCGCGTTCCGGCTCGCAGATGCGCTCCAGGATGCCCGAGGTCAGGTAGTGGGGGTTGGCTTCGAGAAACGGCCACAGGCTGCGTAGGACTTCTTCCACCGCTTGGTGGAATTCAGGCTGGTCAGGGTCGCGTTTCTTGAGGCGGGCGAGGAAGGATTCGACGGATTCGATCATGAAAAGTCTCGGCAGATTTTTAGTTTTTAACGGAGATTGAGCCGGACTTTATCAATTCGTTTCGCACTGCGACAGGGCGGAATGTCGCTTTTGTGAATTTAAATGGTGCATTGGATATAACTGTATCCAGTTTTACAGGGGTTTATGCACTTAAAAGGGGATTTCAAAGTCAGGTAATGCACCAGCAAATAAATCGCTATCGGGAGCAAGCCCCCTCCCACATTTGACCGAGTATATCCGCAGCGACGCGATCAAATGTGGGAGCTGGCTTGCCTGCGATAAATACACCTCGGTCCATCTGAAAAACACGCAAAAAAAACGGAGCCCGAAGGCTCCGCTCTTTCAAACCAACCTAAATCAGGCCAGTTTCTTGTGACGCACGCGGTGCGGCTGGGCAGCAGCTTCACCCAAGCGCTTCTTACGATCCGCTTCGTACTCGGTGTAGTTACCTTCGAAGAACACCGCTTGGGAGTCGTCTTCGTACGCCAGGATGTGGGTCGCGACGCGGTCAAGGAACCACCGATCGTGAGAGATCACAATGGCGGCGCCCGGGAAGTCCAGCAGGGCTTCTTCCAGCGAACGCAGGGTTTCAACGTCGAGGTCGTTGGATGGTTCGTCGAGCAGCAATACGTTGCCGCCCTCTTTCAAGGTCAAGGCCAGGTGCAAGCGACCACGCTCACCGCCGGACAGGTCCTTGACGAACTTCTGCTGATCGCCGCCCTTGAAGTTGAAACGACCTACATAGGTGCGCGACGGGATTTCATAGTTGCCGATGCGGATCTGGTCGGAGCCGTCGGAAATCTGTTGGAACACAGTCTTGCTGCCGTCGAGGTCTTCGCGGCTCTGGTCTACACAAGCCAGTTGCACGGTTTCGCCGACTTCGATGGTGCCGGAGTCTGGAGTTTCCTTGCCCATCAGCATGCGGAACAGCGTGGATTTACCCGCACCGTTACCACCGATAACGCCGACAATCGCGCCTTTTGGCATGGAGAACGACAAATTGTCGATCAGCACACGGTCGCCATAGCCTTTGGAAACGTTCTTGAACTCGATGACCTTGTCACCCAGGCGCGGGCCGGCCGGAATGTAGATCTCGTTGGTTTCCGAACGCTTTTGGAATTCCTGCGATTGCATTTCTTCGAAGCGTTGCAGACGAGCCTTGGATTTGGACTGGCGGGCCTTGGCGCCTTTGCGCACCCACTCCAGTTCTTCCTTCATGGCTTTTTCGTGAGCCGATTGCTGCTTGGATTCAGCCGCCAGACGATCGGACTTGGCTTCCAGCCAACCGGAGTAGTTGCCCTCGTAAGGGATACCGGCGCCACGGTCGAGTTCCAGAATCCAGCCAGCGACGTTGTCCAGGAAGTAGCGGTCGTGCGTGATCGCAACCACGGTGCCTGGGAAGTCGTGAAGGAAATGTTCCAGCCAGGCGACGGAATCGGCGTCCAAGTGGTTGGTCGGTTCGTCGAGCAGCAGCATGTCAGGGGCCGACAGCAGCAGGCGGCACAGGGCCACACGGCGCTTCTCACCACCAGACAGGAATTCAACCTTGGCGTCCCACGCTGGCAGGCGCAGGGCATCGGCGGCGACTTCCAGTTGGCGCTCCAGGTTGTGACCGTCGCCAGCTTGCAGGATGGCTTCGAGCTTGGCCTGTTCGGCGGCCAGCTTGTCGAAGTCGGCGTCTTCTTCGGCGTAAGCCGCGTAGACCTCGTCCAGGCGGGCCTGGGCGTTCTTGATCACGGCGACGGCTTCTTCAACCACTTCGCGCACGGTCTTGGTTGGGTCCAGGATCGGCTCTTGCGGCAGGTAGCCGATGTTCAGTTCGGGCATCGGGCGGGCTTCGCCTTCGAACTCGGTGTCGACGCCGGCCATGATTTTAAGCAGCGTGGACTTACCCGAACCGTTGAGGCCGAGCACGCCGATCTTGGCGCCGGGGAAGAAGGACAGCGAAATGTTTTTCAGGATTTCCCGCTTCGGTGGAACAACTTTTCCCAGCCGATGCATGGTGAAGACGTATTGAGCCATGGTAAACCTAGCGTCAGTGACTGATGAATTAAGTGGGGCAAGCCCGTGCCAGGCCATGCGCCGCGCGGGCCGTTGACGATGATCAATGCCTGCGTGCGGAAAAAGCCTGAGTGTCTGGGGCTGGAACGCCCCCGCGTAACCGGCAAAGCTACCTGAATGCGCTTGGTCAGTCCAGCCAAGCGGGGCTGGCACTTTGCCACAAGTCAAGGCATGCTAGCCGCCCTCCGGGCGTCCGGCTTATAGTGCACGTCGCGCGCCAGTCCAGCCAAACCGCAGGATCACAGCTTGTCCAAAGTCACGCCGCCAACTCCCTTGCGCGCCGCTCATATTGCGCCGGGAGCGCCCCTGCACGGCACCCTTAAAGGCGCATTGGCGACGCTCGTCCTCATGTTGCTCGCGTTATTGTTCTGGCAACTGCTGGATCAACTGCAACAAAACCAGAAAAACCAGCAGCAATACACCATCGACTACAGCGCCGACCTGGCTGAACAGATCAGCCTGAACATGGCCCTCAGCGCAAAAATCGCCCTGAACCTGCTGCCGATGGTCGAACCGCCGCGCGACAGCGAACAGCAACAAGCCCTGATGCACACCTTGCAGCGCTCGCTGCCGGAACTGCGCAGCATCGCCCTGCTCGCTCCCAGCGGTGCGATGATCAGCGACAGCGCTACCGACAGCCAGGACAGCGCCTGGCTTGAGGAGTTGGTACAACGCAGCCACTCCCAGTCCTATTACCTGAGCAACAACAGCGACGGCACCCTCATCTATTTATTGCTGCACCAGCCCAGCGGTGGCTCAAAAGTGTACTGGGTGCTGCGCCTGGCCCCCAACTACCTGGTCAGCCTCACCCGCCAGGACGGCCAGGGCCAGCGCCCGATGTGGGCCATCGAGAATCGCCTTAACCACCGCGTCATCAGCCGTGACAGCGGCATGCCAGCCCAGTGGGCCGGCGCCCTCACCCCGGATGAGCTGAATAAAAGCGTACTGGTCACGCCCCTGAGCAAAAGCGACTGGCAATTGCGCGGGTTGTTTGACCGTACCGCCGTGCTGGAGCAACTGTTGCCGGCGTTTATCGGTAAATGCCTGCTGGGTCTGGCGTTTTCGCTGATCCCCGTGATCGTGCTGCTCAACATGCGCCGCCGTCAGCGCCAGGTGCATGAGGGCCGGCGGCGTTATCAGGATATTTTCGAAGGCACCGGCGTGGCGCTCTGCGTACTGGACCTGTCGGGCCTCAACGCGTTCTTCGCCAAGGCTCACCTCCAGACCCGTGCGCAACTGCACGCCTGGCTGGAGGATAACCCCCTCGCACGCCGGCAACTGCTCAAGGAACTGCGCATCACCGAGGTCAACCAGGTCGCGGTTCGCCTCTTGAACGTAGGCTCCTGCGAAGAAGCGTGGGAACGCCTGATCGATGATTGCCCGCGCAACGCGACGTCCATTGGCTACCAGATACTGGAAGCCTTCCTGAGCCAACAGAACCAGCTTGAACTGGAAATCCAGCTCAAGGACCTGGCCGGCAACGATCAATACCTATGGCTCGTGATGCGCCTGCCCGAGCAGCAGGATGACTTCAAGGCAGTCATCCTCAGCATCAGCGATATCACCAGCCGCAAGCTGATCGAGCTGTCGCTGGTGGAGCGTGAGAGTTTCTGGTCGGACGTGGTGCGCACCGTGCCCGACCACCTCTATGTGCAGGACGTGATCAGCCAGCGCATGATTTTCAGCAACCACCATTTGGGCCACACCCTCGGCTATAACAAAGCCGAACTGCAACAAATGGGCGAGTACTTCTGGGAAATCCTGCTGCACCCCGAAGACGCCGAGTATTACCACGACTTGCGCCAACAACAGCGACAAGCCGGCTACGCCACCCAACTGCAATGCCAACTGCGCTTTCGTCACCGCAACAACCAGTGGCGGCGCTTTGATATCCGCGAGCAAGCCTTGGCCCGCGACAAGTCGGCCCAGGTCACTCGCATCATCGGCGTGGCCAAAGACATCACCGACCAGATCGAAGCCAGCGAATCCCTGCGCGACAGCGAGCAGCGCTACCGGATGCTGGCCGAAAGCATCAGCGACGTCATCTGCTCCACCGACAGCAAGCTGGCGCTCAACTACATCAGCCCGTCGGTCAATGCCGTATTGGGCTATGACGTGGACTGGGTGTTCAAGAACGGCTGGCAGTCGATCATCGCCAACCCGCAGCAACTGAGCGGCATCTACAGCTTGGTGGAGCAAGTGAGCCGCGCACTCAGCGATACCGAGGCACTGAACAAGCTGCGCGATGAAGTGCACACCCAGCTGTATCTGTTCGACTGCCTGCGCGCCGATGGCCGCAAGGTGCCGATCGAGTTGCGCCTGGTGCTGGTGTGGGACGAGCACGGCGCGTTCGAAGGTATCCTCGGCGTAGGCCGCGATATCAGCCAGCAGCGCCGCGCCGAGAAAGACCTGCGCATGGCCGCCACCGTATTCGAGCACTCCACCTCGGCGATCCTGATCACTGACCCGGCGGGTTATATCGTGCAGGCCAACGAGGCCTTCAGCCGAGTCAGCGGCTACGCCGTGGCGGACGTGCTCGATCAGTTGCCCAACATGCTCACCGTCGACGAGCAACAGGAAGCCCACCTGCGCTACGTGCTCAAGCAATTGCACCAGCACAGCACGTGGGAAGGCGAAGTGTGGCTCAAGCGCCGCAATGGCGAACATTACCCGGCCTGGGTTGGCATTACCGCCGTGTTCGACGACGAAGGCGACTTGGCCAGCTACGTGTGCTTCTTCAGTGATATCAGCGAGCGTAAGGCCAGCGAACAACGCATCCACCGCCTGGCTTACTACGACGCCCTGACCCACCTGCCCAACCGCACGCTGTTCCAGGACCGCCTGCACACCGCGTTGCAGTCGGCCGAGCGACAGAAGTCGTGGGTGGTGTTGATGTTCCTCGACCTCGACCGCTTCAAGCCGATCAACGACTCCCTGGGCCACGCTGCCGGCGACCGCATGCTCAAGGAAATGGCCACGCGCCTGCTGGGCTGCGTCGCCGAAGACGACACCGTGGCGCGCATGGGCGGCGACGAGTTCACCCTGCTGCTGCAACCGCGGGTCAGCCGCGAAATGGCGCTGAACCGTGCGATCCACGTGGCCGAGCAGATTCTCGCGAGTCTGGTGAAACCGTTTGTGCTCGAAGGCCGCGAGTTCTTTGTGACCGCCAGTATCGGCATCGCCCTGAGCCCGCAAGACGGCAACGAGCTGAGCCAACTGATGAAAAACGCCGACACGGCGATGTATCACGCCAAGGAGCGCGGCAAAAACAACTTCCAGTTCTACCAAGCGGACATGAACGCCAGCGCCCTGGAGCGCCTGGAGCTGGAAAGCGACCTGCGCCATGCCTTGGACCAAGACGAGTTCGTGCTCTATTACCAACCGCAATTCAGCGGCGACGGCAAACGCCTGACCGGCGCCGAAGCCCTGCTGCGTTGGCGTCACCCGCGACGCGGCCTGGTGCCGCCGGGGGATTTCATCCCGGTGCTCGAAGAACTGGGCCTGGTGGTGGACGTGGGCGACTGGGTGATCCGCGAGGCCTGTCGCCAGCTCAAGACCTGGCACCAAAACAAAGTGCGCGTGCCGAAAGTGTCGGTGAACATCTCAGCGCGGCAGTTCTCTGACGGCCAACTGGGCACACGCATCGCCACCATCCTCAAGGACACCGGCCTGCCGCCGGCATGCCTGGAGCTGGAGCTGACCGAAAGTATTCTGATGCGCGAAGTCAACGAAGCCCTGCACATCCTCGACAGCCTGAAAAACCTGGGCTTGAGCATTGCGGTCGATGACTTCGGTACGGGTTACTCGTCGCTTAACTACCTCAAGCAGTTCCCTATCGACGTGCTGAAGATCGACCGCACCTTCGTCGATGGCCTGCCCTCCGGCGAGCAGGACGCGCAGATTGCTCGGGCGATTATCGCCATGGCCCACAGCCTCAACCTGGCGGTGATCGCCGAGGGTGTGGAGACCCATGAGCAGCTCGACTTCCTGCGTGAGCATGGTTGCGACGAAGTGCAGGGTTACCTGTTTGGGCGGCCGATGCCGGCGAGTCAGTTTGAGGCGCAGTTCAGCAATGATGCGCTGTTCATGTTCGACTGATCCTCTGCTGTGGGGCTGATGGCCTCATCGCAGGCAAGCCAGCTCCCACACTTGGAATGCGTTCCCCTATGGGAGCCGGGCTTGCCCGCGATGAGGCCCTTACAGCCACCGCCCATCCCCAGATGAGCCCCACTTGTCCGCGACATGATGTCCTTTCATATGCCATCTAAAACCCATTGGGTTAGAATGCCCTCCTTTTCTGCCCCCGATCCTTGAGGACCGCCATGTTCAGCCGTGATTTGACTATTGCCAAGTACGACGCCGATCTCTTTGCCGCCATGGAGCAAGAAGCCGTGCGCCAGGAAGAGCACATTGAGCTGATCGCTTCGGAAAACTACACCAGCCCAGCGGTCATGGAGGCTCAGGGTTCGGTTCTGACCAACAAGTACGCTGAAGGCTACCCAGGCAAGCGCTACTACGGCGGTTGCGAGTACGTCGACGTCGTTGAGCAGTTGGCCATCGACCGTGCCAAAGAGCTGTTCGGCGCCGATTACGCCAACGTTCAGCCGCACGCCGGCTCCCAAGCCAACAGCGCCGTGTACCTGGCCCTGCTGCAAGGCGGCGACACCATCCTGGGCATGAGCCTGGCCCACGGCGGTCACCTGACCCACGGCGCCAGCGTTTCGTCCTCGGGCAAGCTGTACAACGCCGTTCAATACGGTATCGATGCCAACGGCCTGATCGACTACGACGAAGTCGAGCGCCTGGCGGTTGAACACAAGCCGAAAATGATCGTGGCCGGTTTCTCTGCCTACTCGCAGATCCTGGACTTCCCACGCTTCCGCGCTATCGCTGACAAGGTTGGCGCTTACCTGTTCGTCGACATGGCTCACGTAGCCGGTCTGGTCGCCGCTGGCGTCTACCCGAACCCGGTGCCGTTCGCTGACGTCGTGACCACCACCACCCACAAGACCCTGCGCGGTCCACGTGGCGGCCTGATCCTGGCTCGCGCCAACGCCGAGATCGAGAAGAAGCTGAACTCCGCGGTATTCCCAGGCGCACAGGGTGGCCCGCTGGAGCACGTGATCGCCGCCAAAGCGATCTGCTTCAAAGAAGCCCTGCAGCCTGAGTTCAAGACCTACCAGCAACAAGTGGTCAAGAACGCCCAGACCATGGCCAGCGTGTTTATCGAGCGCGGCTTTGACGTGGTGTCCGGCGGTACTGAAAACCACCTGTTCCTGCTGTCACTGATCAAGCAGGACATTTCCGGTAAAGATGCTGACGCTGCCCTGGGCAAAGCCTTCATCACCGTGAACAAAAACTCCGTGCCAAACGACCCACGTTCGCCGTTCGTCACCTCCGGCCTGCGCTTCGGCACCCCGGCTGTGACCACTCGTGGCTTCAAGGAAGCAGAGTGCAAGGAACTGGCTGGCTGGATCTGCGACATCCTGGCAGACCTGAACAACGAAGCCGTGATCGACGCAGTACGTGAGAAGGTCAAGGCCATCTGCAAAAAGCTGCCGGTGTACGGCGCTTGATTGCAGTTGCTTGAATGAAAAGCCCGGCTCTTGAGCCGGGCTTTTTTATGCCTGAAAACACTGCTTTGCCAACCTGAAATGCAATCAAACATGTGGGAGGGGGCTTGCTCCCGATAGCAGAGTGTCAGGCACTTACCTGTCACTGACACACTGTCATCGGGAGCAAGCCCCCTCCCACATTGGATTGCATTTCAAGTCAGGGTTGATAGAGGCGCTGGAAGCCTTCGCGGATTTTGTCTTCCGGCAACTCATCGGCAATAAACACGATCACACTCTCCCGCGCCTCGCCCTCTTCCCATTCCGTGTCCCAATCAAAACCGTACAGCTTCAGCACGCCCTGAAACACCATGCGCCGATCTTCCCCGGCAATGTTCAGTACGCCTTTGTAGCGCAGCAGTTGCTTGCCATGGTCTTCCAACAGCTCGTTCATAAACTCGCTGAGGCGGTCGATATCCAGCGGCTGATCGGTGCGCAGCACCAGGCTGGAAATACGGTCGATGGACGGCGCAGCGCTGACCGGGCGCAGGCTCATGCCGGCGTTGAGGTTGAAGCCGCGCACGTCGAGCAGTTCCGCCAGATCGATGTTGCCGTGATCCGCCACACGAATCGGCGCGCGGCGGTTGATGCGGGTCAGGCGCTCACTCAGCGCATCGAAGGTCGCGTCGTCCACCAGGTCACGCTTGCTCACCAACAAACGGTCGGCGAAGCCGATCTGGGCCTGGGCGATGGTTTGGGTCAGGTGGTGCTCGGCATGGGCCGCGTCTACCAGGGTGATGATGCCGTCGAGGATGTAGCGCTCGCGCAGTTCCTCGTCGATGAAAAAGGTCTGCGCAACGGGCGCAGGGTCGGCCAGGCCGGTGGTCTCGATCACCAGGCGGTCGAAGGCGATCTCGCCGCTGTCCAGGCGTTCGAGCAGCAGGTACAGGGCTTTGGTCAGGTCGGTGTGGATGGTGCAACACACACAGCCGTTGGACAGGGTCATGACTTGCACCGGCTCAGCGCCCAGCAGTTGGGTGTCGATACCGGCGTCGCTGAATTCGTTTTCGATCACGGCGATTTTCAGGCCGTGCTCGGCTTTGAGCAGGTGGCGCAGCAAGGTGGTTTTGCCGGCGCCGAGGAAGCCGCTGAGGATGGTGACCGGGATGGGAGAGGACAAAGAAATTCTCCTTGAAGAAACACAGAAACAAATGTGGGAGGGGGCTTGCCCCCGATAGCAGTGTGTCAGGCACTTATCTGGCACTGACATACCGCTATCGGGGGCAAGCCCCCTCCCACAGGGGATATAGCATTAACTCAACAGCACTTAGGCCCACCCTTACCACCGTAACGGGCTTCCTGACGCTCCCGGAAGAACGCCTTGTAGTCCATCATCGGCTTGTCCGGGTGCTTGGTTTGCATATGCTCGACGTACGTGTCGTAGTCGGGCATGCCGACCATCAGGCGGGCGGCCTGACCGAGGTATTTCCCGAGACGACTGATGTCATTGAACATGATTGCAATCCTCTATCACGCGTCCGGCTGGGCCTGGAACGGGGCTTCTTTATCCGTACGTTCTTTGTTGCCCCAGGCAGCGACGCCAACCTTGAGCGCATAGAACAGGATGCTGAACACCACGAACAGGAACAGCGCCGTCAGCGTTGCGTTGGTGTAGGCGTTCCAGATCACGTGCTGCATCTGGTCGATGCTCTTGGCCGGGGCCAGGATCTGGCCGTTAGCCAGCGCATCGCTGTACTTCTTGGCCAGCGACAGGAAGCCAATCGCCGGGTTGGCGTCGAACAGCTTGATGAAGCCCGCCGTGGTGGTGCAGATCAGCAGCCATACCGCTGGCAGCATCGTCACCCAGATGTAGCGCTGGCGCTTCATTTTGATCAGCACAACGGTGGCCAGCATCAGCGCGATACCTGCCAGCATCTGGTTGGAGATACCAAACAGCGGCCACAAGGTGTTGATCCCGCCCAGTGGGTCGATCACGCCTTGGTACAGCAGGTAACCCCACATCGCCACGCAACCTGCGGTGGCGATCAGGTTGGCCGTCCACGACTCGGTGCGTTTGAGCGCAGGCACGAACGAACCCAGCAGGTCTTGCAGCATGAACCGGCCAGCACGGGTGCCCGCGTCAACTGCCGTCAGGATGAACAGCGCTTCGAACAGGATCGCAAAGTGGTACCAGAACGCCATGGTGTTTTCACCCGGCAGCACACTGTGCAGGATCTGCGCGATACCTACCGCCAACGTCGGCGCACCGCCGGCACGCGCCAGGATGGTGGTTTCACCGATGTCATGGGCAACGGCAGACAGCGCCTCAGGCGTAATCGCAAAGCCCCAGCTGCTGACGGTTTGCGCAACAGTGACGACGTCAGAACCGACGACCGCAGCCGGGCTGTTCATGGCGAAGTACACGCCTGGCTCGATCACCGACGCGGCAACCATGGCCATGATGGCGACGAACGACTCCATCAACATGCCGCCATAACCGATGTAACGCGCATGGCTTTCGTTGGCCAGCAACTTCGGCGTAGTGCCCGAAGAGATCAGCGCATGGAAACCCGAGACCGCGCCACAGGCGATGGTGATGAACAGGAACGGGAACAGACCGCCCTTCCACACCGGCCCGGTGCCGTCGATGAACTGGGTCAACGCAGGCATTTTCAGGTCTGGCATGGTGACCAGAATGCCGATCGCCAGGGCGATGATGGTGCCGATTTTCAGGAACGTAGACAGGTAGTCACGCGGTGCCAGGATCAGCCATACCGGCAGTACTGCGGCGACGAAACCGTAACCGATCAGCATCCAGGTGATTTGAATGCCGGTAAACGTGAAGGCCTTGGCCCAGACCGGGTCAGCGGCAATCTGCCCGCCCAGCCAGATCGAACCCAGCAGCAACAGCACGCCGATGATCGAAATCTCACCGATGCGGCCCGGGCGGATGTAGCGCATGTAGATGCCCATGAACATCGCAATCGGGATGGTCGCCATCACCGTAAAGATGCCCCACGGGCTCTCTGCCAGGGCCTTGACCACGATCAGCGCCAGCACCGCGAGGATGATGATCATGATCAGGAAGCAGCCAAACAGCGCGATGGTCCCCGGGATGCGGCCCATCTCTTCGCGAACCATGTCCCCCAGGGAACGGCCATTGCGACGAGTGGACAGGAACAGCACCATGAAGTCCTGCACCGCACCGGCCAGCACCACGCCGGCAATCAGCCAGAGCGTGCCGGGCAGGTAACCCATTTGCGCAGCCAGTACCGGGCCGACCAGCGGGCCTGCACCGGCAATCGCCGCAAAGTGGTGACCGAAAAGAATGTGTTTGTTGGTCGGCACATAGTCCAGACCGTCGTTGTTGATCACTGCGGGGGTGGCCCGCCGTGGATCGAGTTGCATCACGTTATTGGCGATGAACAGGCTGTAGTAGCGGTATGCAACCAGGTAGATGGCCACCGCAGCGACCACAATCCACAAGGCGTTGATCGCCTCGCCGCGGCGCAAGGCCACTACGCCTAGGGCGCACGCTCCTACGATTGCCAGCACCAGCCAGGGTAAGTGGCGTAGCAGGCTATTATTATTTTTCATTTTTATATTCCAGCCAGGGTGGACAGAAAGGACAGCCGTTCCGAGTTTAGCGCTGTTGGCCCTAAAGGCCACCCCCCTACGTTGGTCTAGAGCCTTCTGCGGGCAAAAAAAGCAGAAATAAATGCTGGGTAATGGCTAATAGCTACAATCCCCTTATCCACAGAGGGTTTGACCATGACCGAACACGCGTCTGATCGTCGCCGTTTCCGCAGGATCGCCTTTGACGCCACGACCGAACTTGGGCAAAACGGCCGGGAATGGCCGGTGCAATTGGTGGATTTGTCGCTCAAGGGCTTGTTGGTGCAACGGCCCGAGCCGTGGCTTGGGGACAGCACCCAGCCATTTGATGTGGATATCCACCTGGATGCCGAGACCGACGTGCGAATGCAGGTGCGACTGACCCATGATGATCACGGGCAGTTGGGGTTTGTGTGTGAGCACATTGATTTGGATTCGATCAGTCATCTAAGGCGCTTGATCGAGTTGAATCTTGGAGATGAGGAAGAGCTGCACCGGGAGTTGGCGGCATTGCTGGAGATCTAGCAGCCAACATAGGTCAACATGTGGGAGGGGACTTGCTCCCGATTGCAGTGTGTCAGTCAATATATATGTGTGACTGACACCCCGCTACCGGGAGCAAGCCCCCTCCCACATTAGTATTACGGTGTTGCTAAGTTATTCGAACAACGCATCCAACGCCTGCTCCAGGCGCGTCACGCCGATAATCTTGATCCCCTGCGGCGATTCTTTCGGCGCATTACCCTTAGGCACGATGGCCCGCTTAAAGCCATGCTTGGCCGCTTCCTTCAAGCGCTCCTGCCCGCTCGGCACCGGGCGCACTTCACCCGACAAACCCACCTCACCAAACACCAGCAGGTCATGGGGCAATGGCCGGTTGCGCAAACTCGACATCACCGCCGCCATCAACGCCAGGTCGGACGCGGTCTCCAGCACCTTGACCCCGCCCACTACGTTAAGGAACACGTCCTGGTCGTGGGTGGGAATGCCGCCATGGCGGTGCAATACCGCAAGCAACATCGCCAACCGGTTCTGATCCAGGCCCAAGGTGACACGCCGCGGGTTGGCCAAATGGCTGTCATCCACCAGCGCCTGCACTTCCACCAGCATTGGGCGAGTGCCTTCCCACGTCGCCATCACCACACTGCCTGGCACTTCTTCCTGGGCGCGCGTCAGAAAAATCGCCGAAGGGTTGGAGACTTCTTTCAGCCCCCGGTCCGTCATGGCAAATACGCCCAACTCGTTGACCGCGCCAAAGCGGTTCTTCACCGCTCGCAACAAGCGCAGACGGCCATCGGACTCACCCTCGAAATACAACACGGTGTCGACCATATGCTCCAGCACCCGAGGCCCGGCCAGCGCGCCCTCTTTGGTCACATGGCCTACCAGGAAGATCGCCGTGCCGCTCTGCTTGGCATAGCGCACCAGCAGCGCCGCACTCTCACGCACCTGAGACACGCCACCCGGCGCCGATTGCAGTTGCTCGGTAAAAATCGTCTGGATCGAGTCGATCACCATGACCTTGGGCTTTTCGATACGCGCCGTGGCGATGATGCTTTCAATGCAGGTTTCGGTCATGACCCGCAGTTGGTCCTGGGGCAAGCCCAGGCGACGGGCGCGCATGGCCACTTGCTGCTGGGATTCCTCACCCGTGACGTACAGCGCCGGCATGCGGCTGGCGATGCTGCACAGGGTTTGCAGCAGGATGGTCGACTTGCCGATGCCGGGGTCACCGCCGATCAGCACCACCGAGCCGTCCACCAGGCCACCACCGAGTACCCGGTCCAGTTCACCAGAGGCGGTGGAGAAGCGCGGGATCTCTTCGACGCTGACTTCAGCCAGGGTCTTGATCTGCGCCTGCTGCCCGGTCCAGCCAGCACGGCCGGTGGGGGCCGCCGCGCCGCCGCTTTCGATCATGGTTTCAGTCAGGGTGTTCCACGCACCGCACTCGGTGCACTGGCCGGCCCACTTTGGAAAGGTCGCGCCGCACTCTGTGCAGCCGTACATGCGCTTGGCCTTTGCCATTTGAGAACCTCCAACCGAAAAACCGCGATGATAGCTCAGCGCGGCGCCTGGGTCCGGATTTCACCGCTGGCCAATCGTGAAGCACTGTTGCCGATGGGGTCTTCGGCGTTGAGATCGGCGCCCTTGGCCTTTAACGCATCCAGCAACTCGACACGCTTGAACAGCCCGGCGTACATCGCGGCGGTCTGCCCGGCGCCATTGCGTTGATCGGGGTTGCAGTCGGTAGCGAGCAGGCGCTGGGCGATTTTAAGCTCGCCCTTGAAGATAGCGCCCATCAATGCGGTGTTGCCGCGTTTGTCCTGCACGCAGGCGTCGGCTCCCGCCTCAAGCAGACGGGCCACAAACGGCCCCTGGCCGTGGTAGGCCGCGAGAATCAAAGCGGTGTAGCCCTTGTCATCCTGGGTGTTGAGGGCATAGCCGGAGTCGATAAAGGTGTTGAGCATGTCGAGGTCGCCACGGCGGGCGGCGTCGAAATAGTAGTCCTGTAACTGGGCCTTGAGTGCCACCGGGTCAGGAGACTCGGCATGGGCAATAAAGGCCAGCATGGCCATCAGCAGGCCGATAGAAATGCGCATGGTTGTTTCTCCTGCCAGGACCGACGCCCGATCAAGGGCGCCGGCCGTCACCGACGGATCAGTCCGTCAGTTTGTCTGCCAACGCTTTCACACGCGCAAGGTCACCCTTGGCGACCTTGGCCACGCCGGTGCCGTATTCCGGGTCTGCCTTGTAGAGGAACGACAGAATGATGTGCTTGCTCTCGTCATCGGTGGTGGCCAGGGAGCCGCCGAAGTTTTCGATCAAGTCCTGACGCTCTTTCTTACTGTAGGAGCGGTACAAATCACCGGCCTGCTTGAAGTTCTGCTCAAGCTGGATCTTCGCCTGCTGGGTGCTGCCCGACAGTGTTGATTGGCTGTAACGCGCCGTTTGTGGCTCTTCCCGTGGCTCAAGACGGCTTGGCTGGTAGTTCACGCCGCTGCTGGTCTTGCCCAGGTTCATCGCCCCGTCCTGATTACCGTTGTTCACCGTCACCCGTGGTGCATTGATCGGCAGTTGCAGGGCATTGGCGCCCAGGCGATACATCTGGGTGTCGGCATAGGAAAACACCCGACCTTGCAACAGGCGGTCTTCTGACGGCTCGATGCCCGGCACCAGGTTGGCCGGGGCCATGGCCACTTGCTCGGTCTCTTGGAAGACGTTGGCCGGGTTGCGGTTCAGCACCATTTGCCCGACTTTGCGCTCGGGCACGTTCGGCCAGATTTTGGTGGCGTCCAGCGGGTCGAAGTCGAACTTGGCCAAGTCTTCAGGCTTGAGCACTTGCACGTACAAGTCCCACTTGGGGAAGTCGCCTTTGTTGATGTGCGTGACCAGGTCGTTGGTCATATGGCTGTAGTCGCGGCCCTGCACCTCGGTGACTTGCTTGGGGTCGAGGTTGTTGATGCCTTGCAGGCTCTTCCAGTGGAACTTGACGTAGTGCACCTCACCCTTGGCGTTGATCAACTTGTAGGCGTGCACGCCGTTGCCGTCCATTTCCCGGTAGCTGGCCGGGGTGCCGGAGTCGGAGTACAGCTCAGTCAACGTGCGGGTGGCTTCGGGTACATGGGAGAAGAAATCGAAGCGCCGGGAATCGTCATCCAGGTTGGTGCGCGGGTCTGGCTTGAAGGCGTGGACCATGTCCGGGAACTTGATGGCATCGCGGATAAAGAACGTTGGGAAGTTGTTACCTACCAGATCCCAGTTACCGTCAGCAGTGTAGAACTTGGTGGCGAAACCCCGTGGGTCGCGCAGGGTTTCCGGGGAATGGTTGCCGTGCACCACAGCCGAGAAACGCACGAACACCGGCGTCGCCTCACCTGCGGCAAACACCTTGGCCTTGGTCAGGTCGCTCAGGTTGTCGGTGACGGTAAAGGTGCCGTGGGCGCCGGTGCCACGGGCGTGCACGACGCGCTCGGGGATGCGCTCGCGGTCAAAACGCTGCAGCTTCTGGATAAGCTGCACATCCTGCAGCAGCACCGGGCCATTGGCGCCGGCGGTTTGCGAGTTTTGGTTGTCACCTACAGCGGCGCCGTTATCGCGGGTCAGGTTGGCGGCTTGCACCGACAGGGAAAGCAGGCTGGCGGTGACCAATAGCAGCGCAGTTCGCGCTGAAACAGGCCCACGGCTCATTGGGTTCTTCATCGAGATTTCCTCTGGTTTTTCTAGTGCACATTCAGTTGTGCTTACCAGAGGCTAGAGGCCCAGGCCGCAGAAGATAAATAGAAAAGCCGTACCAGCCCGATTAATAAAATAGTGTGGTAACCCACTGAATTTACGCGTAATTCGCGCGCGATTGATGGCACTTTGCAAACTATTTGCGATTTAATGTGTCGATAAAAACTAACAGTGTTAACAGTTGTTTCGGGCAAGCCCTCTACGACTGAATTACACTGAGCCCCACCCTTCTCATCTGTAACAAGGAATAACCTATGGGCGTGATCAGTGAGTTCAAGGCCTTCGCGGTCAAAGGTAATGTGGTCGACATGGCCGTCGGTATCATCATCGGCGCCGCCTTCGGCAAGATTGTTTCCTCGTTTGTAGGCGACGTGGTGATGCCACCCATCGGCCTGTTGATCGGTGGCGTGGACTTCGGCGATTTGGCGATAACGCTCAAGGCAGCGCAAGGCGATGTGCCTGCGGTGGTGCTGGCGTATGGCAAGTTCATCCAGAGCGTGATCGATTTTGTGATCGTCGCGTTTGCGATCTTCATGGGTGTGAAGGCAATCAACCGCCTGAAGCGTGAAGAGGCTGTGGCGCCAAGCCTGCCGCCGACGCCGACCAAAGAAGAAGTGTTGCTGGGTGAGATCCGTGATCTGCTCAAGGCACAGAACGACAAACCGCTTTAACCAAAGCGAGTTTGGAAAAGGCGCCTGCATGAGGCGCCTTTTTTATTACCAGTAGTTTTCCACCGCCACCTGGCCAGGTCGTCGGCTCAGGCTCAGTTGCAGGTCGCGCTGCTTGAGCAGTTGGCGCGTGTCATCGACCATCTGTGGGTTACCGCAAATCAGCACGCGGGAATGTTCCGGAGTCAGCTCGACGCCAGCGGCACGTTCCAGCTCGCCATTTTCGATCAGCGTGGTAATGCGCCCATTCAGCGCGCCGGGGTGTTGTTCGCGGGTGACGATGGGAACGTAGGTGAACTTGTGCGCGTACTCGGCCAAATACTCGCGCTCGCCCAATTCATTGATCAGTGATTGGTAGGCAAGCTCCTTGGCCTCCCTGGCGCTGTACACCAGGACGATACGCTCGAATTTCTCCCAGACCTCGAAGTCCTGCAGGATCGACAGGAACGGCGCCACCCCGGTGCCGGTGCCAAGCATCCACAAGTCGCGCCCGTCGACAAACCGGTTCAATGTCAGGAACCCAGTGGCCTGGCGCTCAACCATCAAGGTATCACCCACGCGCAGGCGACTCAGCTCGCTGGTGAACTCCCCGCCCGGCACGACAATCGAGAAAAAGTCCAAGTGTTCGTCAAACGGTGAGGACACCACGGAATAGGCGCGCCATACGGTGCTGCCATCGGCCTTGGTCACGCCCAGACGCACGAACTGGCCCGCGGTGAAACGAAAGCCCGGATCGCGTGTGGTGCGCAGGGTAAACAGGCTGGGGGTCAGCGATTGCACATCAAGCAAGGTCTGGCGGGTAAATTTCTCAGCACTGGCCGTCATGGGGGCCTCCGTTCTACAGGTGCCCTAGTGTCCCTCAAAGTGGCTCGTGGAAACACCTACGGTTGGTAGTGGCATCATGCAAGCATTCAATAGTGGCTTTTTAGTTGCACTGCAAATCAATTCGCTATTAACGCTATCACTCGCATTACATACACTCCGTCATTTGATGCTTGCAAACGACTCAAGCTACTAATAACTCTCCACATTCAACTAAACGCTTACCAAGCCAACTAACGTTCGCGCCAAAAAACATTTAAACCGTGGTTCACAATAACGAAATTTTCCTCTCGCAATGTAGCCGTTGTCCTACACTCATTTCCGTGCAGCTTTGGGGTTAAGGACGTACCCAAATCGCGGAAATCCATGGAGAGTTACCGATGCTTAACTGGCGCAATACACGGCTCCCCAAACTGGAAGGCGAGAACGAGATCACCAGTGTATTTGAAATGGTCATCAACAAAACGTATGAGCTTGGCTTCCAATACTGTTCCTTCAAGATGAGTTCTCAATTACCCCAAAAACAAACCAAACCGATTGATCTCAACAACTACCCCAATGAATGGTCCGCACTGTATAGCCAGGCACACTTTTTCGATGTGGACCCTGTCGTCAAACACTGCAAGAACTCGGTACTGCCGATTGTCTGGGAGGAAAACACATTCAAAGACACCCCAAGCCTATGGTCCCTGGCGAATACCTTAGGCGTAAACGTGGGATGGACCCAAGCCGTGCATGATTTCCAGGGGGTGTTCAGCATGCTGACCCTGGCGCGTCGCGAGGGGCGGGTCAGCCCGGAAGAACTGTACGAAAAAGCCGGCCATGTATTGTGGTTGTGCCACGCAATGCATGCGGTTGTGGTGCGCAAATATGCTGAAAAACCCGACGCCAGCCCTGCCTGTAAATTGACGCCTAGAGAACGGGAAATTCTCATGTGGTCAGGCATGGGCAAGACGGCTGCGGACATTGCCAGAATCCTGTGCCTGTCCGAACGCACAGTGGGCTTTCATATCTGCAGTTGTTTCAAAAAGTTGGGCGTCAACAACAAGATCGCCGCAGTACTCAGTGCCGCTCGCAGCGGGATTATTTAAACGGCGCAGAAACACTGCATGTAATCCCTCTGAAAAAAACGTAACATTTACGGCCAATTCTGAGTGTTGAGTAGCCCCACCAGGGTGCAACCGTCGTTCACTCAGACTGTCCGGCTGGCCGCCGCCGGGCCCCCATCGTTGACCCAGAGCCTCCCTCGCCATGCCCCTGCTCGAAAGCCCCTTCGCCCAGCTCGATCTGATCCGCCAGCCAGAGCAACATAACGATCCGCTGCAAGCCTTCGATGCGGCCGACGAGTATTTGCTCGCCTACCTGGCCGAGCAGCAACCAAACGCCACCACGCGCGTGCTGGTGCTCAACGACAGTTTCGGCGCCTTGGCTGCCAGCCTTGCAGACCACGTGCAGGTAACCTCCAGCGGCGACTCATGCCTGGCGGCCCTGGGCCTGGAGAAAAACCTGGTGCGCAACGGCAAGGCCTTTGATGCCGTACCGTTCGTGCCTGCCAGCCAAGCGCCGAGCGGGCCGTTTGACCGGGTGCTGATTCGCGTCCCCAAAACCCTGGCGTTGCTGGAAGAACAACTCATCCGCCTGCAAGGCCAACTGGCGCCAGGTGCCGAAGTCGTCGCCGCAGCGATGATCAAGCATTTGCCACGCGCAGCAGGCGAATTACTGGAACGCTACATCGGGCCGATGCACGCCTCGCTTGCAGTGAAGAAGGCGCGCCTGTTGATCGCCACCGTCGCCGATCGCCCCGTGGCAGTCTCGCCCTACCCGACCCGCTACACGCTGGACACGCCAGCCATCGAGCTGCTTAACCACGCCAACGTGTTCTGCCGCGAGGGCCTCGACATCGGCACCCGCGCCTTCCTGCCGCACCTGCCAAACAACCTGGGCAGCGCCCGTGTGGCCGACCTGGGTTGCGGCAATGGTGTATTGGCGATTGCCAGCGCACTGCAAAACCCCGACGCGCAGTACACGCTGGTGGACGAATCCTATATGGCCGTGCAATCGGCGACCGACAACTGGCTGGCGGCGCTGGGTGAACGCGATGTCACCGTGCGCGCTGGCGATGGCCTGGCCGGCCAGGAAGCCGATTCGCTGGACGTGGTGTTGTGCAACCCGCCGTTCCACCAACAGCAGGTAGTGGGTGACTTCCTCGCCTGGCGTATGTTCCAACAGGCACGGGAAGCCCTGGTGGTGGGCGGCGCGCTCTATATAGTCGGCAACCGTCACTTGGGTTATCACACCAAGCTGGCGCGCTTGTTCCGTGGCGTCGAGCAAGTGGCCACCACGCCAAAATTTGTCATCCTCAAAGCGCGCAAATAAAAAAAACCCTGCCGCTCTCGCAAGGGGCAGGGTTGAAAGCCGGGCCACAAAGCCCGGGTGGGATATCAGTGGGTGGTCAGGCCTGCCGCATTCATAAACATGCGCATCAGGCTGGCCACGACAAACAGGGCCAGCACGCTGCCGGTCCAGATCATCGCCAGCCACCCCAGGCGCCGCCACAACGGCTGTTTCTCGGCCTGTTCGATCTCGTGCAACGTAGGTTTGCCAGACATGAGACGCCCCTCCTAGTGGTAACCATCTTCGTGGGTAACCTTGCCGCGGAACACGTAGTAGCTCCAGAAGGTGTAGCCCAGGATAAACGGGATGATGAATAACGTGCCCACCAGCATAAAGCCCTGGCTTTGCGGCGGCGCGGCGGCGTCCCAGATCGAGACCGATGGCGGGATGATGTTCGGCCACAGGCTGATCCCCAAACCGCTGTAGCCCAAGAAGATCAACACCAGCGTCAGCAAAAACGGCGTGTAGTGCGCATTACGCGCCACGGCGCGAATCAACCCGTACAAGGTCACCAGCACCAAAATCGGCACCGGCAGGAACCAGAACAGGTTCGGCAAGGTAAACCAGCGCGAGGCGATTTCCGGGTGGGTCAGCGGTGTCCAGATGCTCACGACGCCGATCACTGCCAGCAGCGCATAGGCCAGCGGCCGCCCCAGGTTGTGCATCTTTTCCTGCAACGGGCCTTCGGTCTTCATGATCAGCCAGGTGCAGCCCAACAACGCGTAAGCCACGATCAACGCCACGCCGCAGAACATCGTGAACGGCGTTGCCCAATCCAGCGAGCCGCCAGCGAACTGGCGATCCACCACCGGGATGCCATCGATAAACGCCCCCAGTGCCACGCCCTGGAAGAACGTCGCCGCCAGCGAGCCGCCGATAAACGCTTTATCCCACAGGTGCCGCTTGTGGTCTTTGGCCTTGAAGCGGAACTCAAACGCCACGCCCCGGAAGATCAGGCCGATCAGCATCAAGATCAGCGGCAGGTACAACGCCGACAACACCACCGAATAGGCCAGCGGGAAGGCGCCGAACAGCGCCGCACCGCCCAGTACCAGCCAGGTTTCGTTGCCGTCCCACACCGGGGCGACGGTGTTCATCATCACGTCACGGTCGACTTTGCCGGGGATAAACGGAAAGAGAATGCCGATACCCAGGTCGAAGCCGTCCATGACCACGTACATCATGATGCCGAAGATGATGATCACGGCCCAGATCAGCGGAAGATCAATACCCATCTCAATTCCCCTTGTGCTGGATGTCAGCGTGATCGTCTTCGGTGCCATCATCGGCAGCCGACAACGGACGGGCTGGCGTGCGTTTCTGGCCAGGGCCACCGTGGGTTGGCTCGGTCACGTCATGGGCCACAGGGCCTTTGCGCACCAGGCGCATCATGTAGCCAAGGCCCGCGCCGAACAGCGCGAAGTACACCACCACGAACAACACCAGGGTAATAGTCATCTGCGCCAGGCTATGCCCGGACGACGCATCCGCCGTGCGCATCAAACCGTAGACCACCCACGGCTGTCGGCCGATCTCGGTGGTGAACCAGCCGGCGAGAATCGCGATCAGGCCGGACGGCCCCATCCACAGCGCCAGGTACAAGAACGGCTTGGACGTATACATCTTGTCGCCCCGGCGCAGCCACAGGCTGAACAAACCGGTGAAGATCATCAAGAAGCCCAGGCCGACCATGACCCGGAACGACCAGAACACGATGGTCGAGTTGGGGCGGTCTTCAGGCGGGAACTCCTTGAGGGCCGGCACCTGTTTATCCAGGGAGTGAGTGAGGATCAGGCTGCCCAGGTACGGAATCTCGACAGCATATTTGGTTCTTTCCTCTTTCATGTCCGGCCAGCCGAACAGGATCAACGGGGTCGGCTCATTGCCGATGTTTTCCCAGTGGCCTTCAATCGCGGCGATTTTCGCCGGTTGGTGCTTCAAGGTATTAAGGCCATGGAAGTCACCGATCACCGCCTGGATCGGCGCGACGATCAGCGCCATCCACATCGCCATCGAGAGCATTTTGCGGATGGCCGGGCTGTCCTTGCCGCGCAGCAAATGCCACGCTGCCGACGAGCCGACGAAAAACGCAGTCGCTACGAACGCCGCTGTGGCCATGTGCGCCAGGCGGTAAGGGAACGACGGGTTGAAGATCACCGCCAGCCAATCGGTAGGAATCACGCGGCCATCGATGATTTCAAAGCCCTGGGGCGTCTGCATCCAGCTGTTGGACGCCAGAATCCAGAAGGTCGAAATCAACGTACCGACGGCCACCATGACCGTGGAGAAGAAGTGCAGCTTGCGCCCCACCTTGTTCCAGCCAAACAGCATCACCCCGAGGAAACCCGCCTCAAGGAAGAACGCCGTGAGCACTTCATAGGTAAGCAGCGGCCCGGTGACGGCGCCGGCGAAGTCCGAGAAGCGGCTCCAGTTGGTGCCGAACTGGTAGGCCATGACCAAACCTGAGACCACGCCCATGCCGAAGTTGACGGCAAAGATCTTCGACCAGAAATGGTAGAGGTCACGGTAGGTGTCGTTGTGGGTCTTGAGCCACAAGCCTTCCAGCACCGCGAGGTAACTGGCCAGGCCGATGGTGATCGCCGGGAACAGGATGTGGAACGAGATGGTGAATGCAAATTGAATTCGGGCGAGATCTAGCGCCTCCAAACCGAACATATGTCTTCCTCTGTCAGGTAATACCGGCTGCTGGCGGGAGCCTGCACCCACTGCCCCCACGGATATGGAGTCTGGCGAATTTCAATTCGTTTCTTTTTTAACTCACCACGTAGGGAATCTGGCCCTGAGGCCGCCAGAGCAATCCCTGGGGAGGTTTTGATCTGGATCAAGCATTGCTGAAAGAGTAGTCCGGTTTTCGCTGTAGGACGGCGTGGTCTTTTGCCGCGTGACAGACTGCCTCAGCTCAGTTGTTGCAACTATCTGTTACAACTTAGTGATAATCTCGGTGCTCCCTCCGGCCTTGACCTGAACTCCCGATGCCTAGTGAACCCGTGTTGCTGTTGCGTCACCACCGCCCTTTCATCGCGTTCTGGCTGGCACGTATCTTCACCGCCAGCGGCTTCCAGATGCTCACCGTGGCCATTGGCTGGAACCTCTATCAACTAACCGGCAATGTGCTCGACCTCGGTTTGGTGGGTTTAGTGGAGTTCGTACCGCGCGTGCTGTTTATGCTGCACACCGGGCATGTTGCCGACCGCTATGAGCGACGCAAGGTCGCTGCCATCTGCCAGACCGTGCAGGCGCTGATTGCGCTTTCGCTGGCCATCGGCGGCCTGACCGGCAACGTGACCCGCGAGATGATATTTATCCTCGCGTTCCTGCTTGGCGCTGCGCGCTCATTTGAAATGCCTACCACCCAGGCCATGCTGCCAAGCATTGTGCCCAGTGCGTTATTCCCGCGGGCGGTGGCCTCGTCGCAATCGGCCCAGCAGTTGGCAACCATCGTCGCACCGGCCTTGGGCGGTTTGCTGTATGCGTTTGGCAGCGTGTGGGTGTATGGCCCCACCGTGGTGCTGTACCTCATTGCCTGTGTGCTGACCCTCAACCTGCCCGCCCGCCAGACCCCGCTCAACAAAGGCAAGGCCACCCTGGATTCGCTGCTGGCCGGCATCCGCTTTATCCGCAGTCGCCCGGACATCCTCGGCGCCATCTCCTTGGACCTGTTCGCCGTGCTGCTGGGCGGCGCCACTGCATTGCTGCCGGTGTTCGCCAAGGACATCCTGCTCACCGGCGCCTGGGGCCTGGGCCTGCTGCGCTCGGCGCCAGCGGTGGGGGCGTTGTTGATGTCGCTGTGGCTGGCGCGGTTCTCGGTGGACCGCAAAGTCGGTCGCGTGATGTTCACCGCCGTGGGTGTATTCGGCGTGGCGACCATTGCGTTCGGCCTGTCCACCTCGTTCTGGTTTTCATTGGCGGTGCTGGTGGTACTGGGCGCGGCAGACATGATCAGCATGGTGATCCGCGCGTCGTTCGTGCAGTTGGAAACGCCCGATGAAATGCGCGGGCGGGTCAGTGCGGTCAACGGCTTGTTTATCGGCGCGTCGAATCAGTTGGGGGAGTTTGAATCGGGGATTACCGCCCATTGGTTTGGCACGGTGCCCGCGGTGGTGATGGGTGGGATTGGTACGTTGGTGGTGACGGGGGTGTGGATAAAGTTGTTCCCCACCTTGGCGAATCGGGATCGGATGCATGTTCCGTTGGAAGAAACCATCAAGCCCACCACCTAACTCAATATGGCAATAAGGCCAATGTGGGAGGGGGCTTGCTCCCGATAGCGATGTGTCAGTCAGCATTTGTGCCAGCTGACCCACTGCAATCGGGGGCAAGCCCCCTCCCACATTTGGATCTCCATAATCTGGAAAATCGGGTTACAACACCTTATCCAAGGTGATGGGAAAGTCCCTTACCCGCTTGCCAGTGGCGTGATACACCGCATTCGCCACCGCCGCCGCCACCCCGACAATGCCGATCTCGCCCACGCCCTTTGACCCCAATGCATTCACGATCTCGTCGTGTTCCTCCACAAAAACCACGTCAATCTCGCCGATATCGGCATTCACCGGGATGTGGTATTCCGCCAGGCTGTGGTTCATGAAACGCCCCAATTGATGGTCGGCCTGCGTCTCCTCATGCAAGGCCATGCCGATGCCCCACACCACGCCGCCGAGAATCTGGCTGCGGGCCATCTTCGGGTTGACCACGCGCCCCGCTGCAATGGCGCTGACAACACGGCTGACCTTGATGGTGCCCAGGTCTTCGTCTACCCGCACTTCGACGAACACCGCCGAGTGAGTGGCGGTTGAATACCCTTCGCGTTTTTTGTCGGGCTCGCTGTCGACCTGTACTTCAAGCGCGTCTTCGCCTGCGTCCTTGACCAGCTGTGCCAGCGACACACTCACATCGCCGGTATGCAGTTGGCCGTCTTCAAAGCGCAAGGCCTCGACGTCCTTGAACACGGGATAGGTCTGCCTGGCGACTTCCAGCAACTTGGCATTAAGCGCTTCACAGGCTTGTTGCACAGCCGTACCGACCGAAGAAACGGTAAACGAGCCGCCCTGCAAGGGTGCGGTCGGCAATGAAGAATCGCCGAGCAGAAAGGTGACGTCTTCGACCGCCACGCCGCTGGCCTGCGCGGCAATCTGGGTCATCACCGTATAAGTGCCGGTGCCGATATCGGTGGTGGCGCTGCTCACCGTCAGCTTGCCTTGGGCGTCGATACGCGCCTTGGCGCTGGCCTTCATCTGCATGGCTTCCCACACGCCGCCGGCCATGCCCCAGCCTATCAACTGGCGGCCGTCGCGCATGCTGCGCGGTTCCGGATTGCGCTGCGACCAACCAAAGCGCTCGGCGCCTTCGCTGTAACACTCGCGCAGGGCCTTGCTGGACCAGGGCTGGTCTTCGTTTTGATTGCGCTCGGCGTAGTTGATCAGCCGCAGCTGTACCGGGTCGAGCCCTAACGCGCAGGCCACCTCGTCCATGGCACATTCCAGGCCGATTACGCCGAGGGCGGCACCGGGGGCGCGCATGTCCAACGGCGTGAACACATCCAGCGGCACCAGGTTGTAGGTCAGCTGCACGTTATCGCAGTGATAGAGCATGCCGCTCCATTCCACCACGTGCTCGCTAAAGTCCTCGAAACGCGAGGTCTGGCCGATGGCGGTGTGGCCGAGCGCGAGTAACGTGCCGTCGGCCGCGGCACCCATTTGCAGACGCTGCAAAGTGCGCGGGCGATAGCCGAAGGTGAACATCTGCTGGCGAGTCAAAGTCACGCGCACCGAGCGTTTCAGCGCCAAAGACGCCATCACCGCCAACGGCAACTGGTACTGCGGGCGCAGGCCAGAGCCAAATGCGCCGCCCACGAAGGCGGCAAAGATGCGTACCTGGCTTTTATCCAGGCCGAAGACTTTTTGCACATAGGCCTGGCAGTTCTGCGGGCCTTGGGTTTTGTCGTGGATATGCAGGCTGCCATCGGCTTGATACAGCACGGTGCTGGCGTGGGGTTCCATGGGGTTGTGGTGTTCGACCGGGGTGCTGTAGTGCAGATCGAGGCTGACGGCGGCCGCATTCCATTGGGCCTGGAAGTTTCCACGTGGCGCGGGCGGCGTTTGCGGCGAGGGGTGCGCGTGTGACTGTTGGGCGACCAAATCGGTGTCAAAGGCTTCGGCTTCGTATTCGATCTGCACCAGGGAGCCCGCATGCCGCGCCAGCTCCAGATTGTCAGCAATCACCAGCGCCAGGGGCTGGCCGCTGTACAGCACGCGGTCATTGTACAGCGGGCGAAACGGCGAGCCATCCGCCGCATCGTCATCAGCGAAGGCCTCGTCGTAACTGGCGATCTTGGGGCGATTGAGGTGACTGAGCACCCTCACCACGCCCGGCAGCGCGAGCGCCCTGGACGTATCGATACTGATCACGCGACCCTTGGCAATGTTGCTGGACACCACACTGCCATGCAGCAAGCCCGCTTCGGGAAACTCACCGGCATAGCGTGCCTGGCCGGTGACTTTGAGCAGACCGTCGACACGGTCCAATGGTTTGCCGATGGCAGTCATGGGCGGTCTCCTGCGACAGCGGCGTCACTTAATGCACGGATGATTGCGCGGCGCGCCAACTTGATCTTAAAGCCGTTGTGTTCCAAGGGCTCGGCGTCTTGCAGCAGGGCGTCGGCGGCGTGGCTGAAGGTTTCGCGGCTGACCGTCTGGCCAATCAGCGAAGCCTCTACCGCACGGTCACGCCAGGGTTTGTGGGCCACACCGCCAAGGGCCAGGCGCGCGTCGATAATCTGGTCGCCGTCCAACTCCAGGGCGGCGGCGACAGACACCAGGGCAAAGGCGTAGGAGGCGCGGTCGCGAATTTTCAGGTAATTGCTGTGAGTGGCCAGGTTGTCGGCGGGCAACTCAATGGCGGTGATCAGTTCATCGTCGGCCAGCAGGTTGTCGCGCTGGGGCGTGTCGCCGGGCAGGCGATGGAAGTCGGCGAACTCCATAACCCGAGCACCTGCGCGGCCTTGCACATGCACGCGCGCCTCCAGCGCAGCCAGGGCCACGCACATATCCGAGGGGTGAGTGGCGACGCATTGGTCGCTGGCGCCGAGAATCGCGTGGATGCGGTTCAGGCCGGTACGCGCCGGGCAGCCGCTGCCGGGCTCGCGTTTATTGCAGGGCACGGCGGCGTCGTAAAAGTAGTAGCAACGGGTACGCTGCAACAGATTGCCGCCGGTGCTGGCCATATTGCGCAGTTGCGGCGAGGCGCCGGCGAGGATCGCTTGGGACAACAACGGGTAACGCTGCTCGATCAGCGGGTGCCAGGCCAGGTCGGCATTGCTGACCAATGCGCCGATGCGCACACCTCCGTGGGCGGTTTCTTCCACTTCGTGCAACGGCAGGCCGGTGATGTCTATCAGGTGCTCGGGACGGCTGATGTTTTCTTTCATCAAGTCCAGCAGGTTGGTGCCGCCGGCGATAAAGCGCGAAGCGGCGCTGCTCAGGTGCACGGCTTCGTGCACATCCACGGGCTTGCTGTACTGGAAGGGGTTCATTGCTCACCTCCCAACACGACATCTTCAATGGCGTCACGGATGTTGCCGTAGGCACCACAGCGGCACAGGTTGCCGCTCATCAGTTCCTGGATTTGCGCAGTGTCGTGGGCGCGACCTTCGTTCATCAGGCCCACGGCAGAGCAGATCTGCCCGGGGGTGCAGTACCCGCATTGGAAGGCGTCGCGCTTGATAAAGGCTTGCTGCATCGGGTGGAGCACGTCGCCGCTGGCCAAGCCTTCGATGGTGGTCAACTCAGCACCGTCGCACATCACCGCCAACGTCAGGCAGGCGTTGACGCGTTTGCCATCACGCAGCACGGTGCACGCGCCGCATTGGCCGTGGTCGCAGCCCTTTTTGCTACCGGTCAGGTCGAGTTGTTCACGCAGCAGGTCCAGCAATGTGGTCCAGGGCAACACATCCAGTTGGCGATCCTCGCCGTTGAGGCGCAGGCGAATCGGGTGACTGACGAACGGCTGGGCCGCCGCGCCGTTGGGAGTTGCGCTCATAAACACCTCACGGGTTGGTGTACATCCGCGGCGTTCAGGAAAGTCGCCGTCTCAGGGGTACGACTGCCCGGTGTTATGAGCGTTCAAGGGGATTGATCAGCGGATATTGAGCATCGTCTTCAAGGTGTTCTGCGGGCCGTTGATGGACGAATTGGTGTATTCGAACCAGCCCGGGGCCTCGACATTCAGGTCAAATACATAGATGTAGCCCATCAACGTACCCGCGCCGTTGCACACCTGGCTGATGCTGCCGACCTGGCACACCGGCGTGCGTTGCCCGTTGAGCACGGCGCCATCGAATTTGCCCACAGGGTTATTGCCCAGGCCCACTTCCATCACCGACACCTTGGTGGGCCCACGGTGCGTGCACATTTGCGTGCCCTGCGCTCGCTCCGGAATGGTTTCGGTGCAACCCGCCGATTCGACCTTGAACACCCGCACCTCGCTCAAAGGCGGTGCAGTCGCGCTCCACGCCGGTGCTGCGCCGAGCCACAGGCCAATAATGGGGATCAGAGCTAGACTCCACGCGGTGGCTTTTTTCATGTGGGCGGCGACCTTGGTTTAAACGTCGGCGCAGTATGCCTCAAGGCCCCGGCTGCTGGTATCATGCGCCGCTTTTTCCGATCCTCTCTGAAACCAAAGGCGCTTGGCGCAGTTTGTGCTTTGACTTAGAGGTCAACAAATCACGACGCAAAATAGCGTCACAGGGAGCCGGCATGCTGGAAAAGCTGTTTCAACTCAAAGCCCACAACACCAATGTGCGCACCGAGATTCTCGCGGGTATCACCACATTCCTGGCCATGGCCTACATCCTGTTCGTGAACCCGAGCATTCTGGGTGAGACCGGCATGGATAAAGGCGCGGTGTTCGTCGCGACCTGCCTGGCCGCCGCCATTGGTTCGACGGTGATGGGCCTGATCGCCAACTACCCGATCGCGCTGGCACCGGGCATGGGCCTCAACGCGTTTTTCACTTATACCGTGGTGCTGCACATGGGCCACACCTGGCAAGTTGCGCTGGGGGCGGTCTTTATTTCGGCGGTGCTGTTCTTCCTGCTGTCGATCTTCCGCATTCGCGAGTGGATCATCAACGCCATCCCCCTGCCCCTGCGCTCGGCAATTGCTGCCGGTATCGGCCTGTTCCTGGCGCTGATCGCGCTTCATAACGCCGGTATCGTGGTGAGCAACCCGGCCACCATGGTGGGCATGGGCGACCTGAAACAACCGGCGCCGATCCTGGCCACCCTCGGTTTTGTGCTGATCGTCGCGCTGGAAGCCCTGGCCGTACGTGGCGCCGTGCTGATCGGCATCCTGGCGGTAACCATCGCGTCCATCGTGCTGGGCTTCACCCCGTTCATCGGCGTGACCTCGATGCCGCCATCCCTGGCGCCGACGTTCTTGCAGCTGGATATCAAGGGCGCGCTGGACATTGGCCTGGTCAGCGTGATCTTCGCTTTCCTGTTCGTAGACCTGTTCGATAACTCCGGCACCCTGATCGGCGTCGCCAAGCGCGCCGGCCTGATGGGCAAGGACGGCCACATGCCGAAAATGGGCCGTGCGCTGATCGCCGACAGCACCGCCGCCATGGCCGGTTCCCTGCTGGGCACCTCGACCACCACCAGTTACATCGAATCGGCTGCGGGCGTGAGCGCCGGTGGCCGTACGGGTTTGACCGCCATCGTGGTGGCGATCCTGTTCCTGCTGGCCTTGTTCTTCTCGCCACTGGCTGCCAGCGTGCCGGCCTACGCCACCGCACCAGCGCTGCTGTTTGTGGCCGTGCTGATGACCCAAGGCCTGGCCGAGATCGACTGGGATGAAATCACTGTTGCAGCGCCGGTGGTGATCACCGCCCTGGCGATGCCCTTCACTTACTCCATCGCCAACGGCATCGCCTTCGGTTTCATCGCCTGGACCGCCATCAAGCTGCTTTCGGGCCGCTACCGTGAGCTGAACCCGGCGCTGGTGATTCTGTCGATTCTGTTTGTGATCAAGCTGGGCTGGTTCAACGCATGACTTTTGACGCCGCAAGCTACACCGCTCAACTGCAAGACAAGGTCACGCGCTTGCGTGACCTGCTCGCCCCGTTCGATGCACCCGAGCCGCAGGTATTTGACTCGCCGCTGCAGAACTTCCGCCTGCGGGCGGAGTTCCGCCTCTGGCGCGAAGGCGGTGAGCGCCACTACGCGATGTTTTCCAAGGACGACAAGCGCACGCCGATCCTGATCGAAGAGTTCCCCATCGCAAGCCTGCGCATCAACCAGTTGATGCCGCAACTCAAGGCCGCCTGGCAAGCCAGCGCCGCCCTGAGCCACAAGCTGTTCCAGGTGGAGTTCCTCACCACCCTGGCCGGCGATGCGATGATCACTCTGTGCTATCACCGCCCACTGGACGAGCACTGGCACACCGCCGCGAACAAGCTCGCCGCTGACTTGAACGTGAGCATCATCGGCCGCTCCAAGGGCAAGCGTGATGTGATCGGCCATGACTATGTAGTGGAAAAGCTCGACGTCGGCGGGCGCACCTTCAGCTATCGCCAACCCGAAGGCGCGTTCACCCAGCCCAACGGCACGGTGAACCAGAAGATGCTCAACTGGGCGTACGAGGCCCTGGGCGATCGCCCGGATGACTTGCTTGAACTGTACTGCGGCAATGGCAACTTCACCCTGCCGCTCGCGACCCGCGTGCGCAAAGTGCTGGCCACCGAGATCAGCAAGACTTCGGTGAACGCAGCACTGAGCAACCTCGATGAAAACGCGGTAGATAACGTCACCCTGGTGCGCCTCTCTGCCGAAGAACTCACCGAGGCGCTCAACGAAGTGCGCCCGTTCCGTCGCCTACAGGGCATCGACCTGAAAAGCTACGAATTCGGCAGCGTGTTCGTCGACCCGCCGCGCGCCGGCATGGACCCAGACACCTGCGAACTGACCCGCCGCTTCGACAACATCCTGTACATCTCCTGCAACCCGGAGACGTTGGCGGCGAACATTGCGCAGTTGCATGACACGCACAAGATTACGCAGTGCGCGATGTTTGACCAGTTTCCGTGGACGCATCATATGGAGTCTGGGGTTCTGTTGACCCGCCGATAAATCCGCCAGACGCCATAGGTCAAAAATGTGGGAGGGGGCTTGCCCCCGATGACGGTGTACCAGTCTATATATTCGGTAACTGACACACTGCAATCGGGGGCAAGCCCCCTCCCACATTGGATCTTCATGCATCCGTTGGATCGGTGTTTTCAGGAACATCCTTGCGCGGCCGCCCGCCTTTTTTACCATTGGCTCGTGCAGCGGCAGCCTTGGCCGCACTGCTCTTGCGACCGTTGCGCGCTGCTACAAGGCTGGTGGCCAGGTCCATCAGGGGTTTGCTGGTGGCGATCAGGCCCGTGACCGAAACATCCAGGTCCTTGGCCTCACAGCACAGTGCCTTGCCGCCAAAGCCGACCTCCAGTTGCTCAAAGTCCTCCAGGGAAAACCCCTCGAACTCGGGCAGGCCGGCCACCGGGAGTACAACCCGACTGCCGTCGCTGAAGCCGATGGAAATGCAGTTGTCTTCATAACGCACGGAGCTGGCGCGGGCATAGAGGTGCCGTGTCTTGCGCCCACGGGCGATTGCCTTGTCGATGTCGGCCTCAGTGATCGGTCTACTGGGCACAACCTTGGCTTTTACGATTTGTTTCATAAATCAATCTCCACAAAACCCGGTGCCCTGACGAGGTTCAAAATTGTTTTCTGCCTTACAACATCGTGCCGGGCACGTGCGATCACATAAACACCACGCCGAATGATCAACCCGGGCAATACCTCGCGGGTTTCCCAATCCCAGGAATGATTCTCCAGGCAAACCGTTTGCAGTTTTTCCCACCAGATCCTGCGTGCTCGCGCCAAGTAGTGCCGCTGAGCTATCGCCTCGCATAGTCCCACCAGCACCGCAGCGGGTGGCCGCCTCCGTTCTGGGTCCACATCCCACAACTCCACATCGGCATTCAGAAAACTGAAACGAAAACGCGCATCCCATTCGTAACCCCTCACGTGTACATGGGGCGGGCAATGCTCATCCCTGAAAAAGACTGAAATCACATATCCTTTGTAAGCGCCTACTCGCATCGTAACCCATCTGTTAGGTTATTTTCCGCCAGGTAACAATTTCCCTCTGCCACCCGACAACCGGCTCCATTTCCCCGAACCTGTTTCACAGACTAGTAAGCACAAAAAACCCGGCGAATGCCGGGTTGTAACCACTCATGCCGATGGCTGGAAATACCCTGCCAACGCCCGCAAGTCCTGCTCGCTCAGCAACCCCGCGTAATACTTCAACTGAATCCTCGCCAATAAATACGCATGCCGCGCAGTGGCCAGGTCGCGGCGGGCGGTGAAGAGTTGTTGCTCGGCGTCGAGCACGTCGAGGTTGACCCGCTCACCGCCGCTGACGCTCTTTTTGGTCGCGGTGACCAGTGCGGTGGCAGAGCTGACGGCCATTTCATAGGCGCGCACTTTGGCCGCGCCGCTGGTGTTGAGGTTGAACTGTTTGCGCAACTCCACCAGCGTGGCCGAGGTGTGGGCGTCCAGTTCAAACTGGGCCTGGGACAGCTGGTTCGCCGCCTGGCGCGTGGAGGCCGACACCGAGCCGCCGGCAAACAGTGGCAGGCTCACCTGGATGCCGACGCTGTTGGTGTCGTACTTCTGGTTGTAGCTGCTTTCTGAATCGGAATTGGTCTGTCGGCTGGTGGCGTACAGACTGACCTTGGGCAGGTGGCCGGCGCGCTTGCGCTCGACCTCATAAGAAGCCACGTCCAACGCATGGTGCTGGGATTTGAGCTCGGGGTTGTTGGCCATGGCCATTTCGCGCCAGGTTTCAAAACGGTTGGGTTCCAGGGGCGCAATCTCAAACTGCCGGGTCAGGGGTGCCAGTTCTTCGATCTGCAAGGGCTGGCCGACGATGGCTTCCAGTTCACGCAAAGCGCTGTCCTGGGCATCCTGTGATTCGATTTCTTCAGCCTGGGCCAGGCTCAAGCGCGCCTGGGTTTCCAGCACATCGGTACGCGTGCCTTCGCCGCCTTTAAGCAGCCGGTCATTGAGTTGCAGGCGTTCGGCAAAGGCGCGTTTCTGTGCACGGCTCAACTCAATGCGCTCCTGGGCCAACAGCGCCTGGCTGTAGGCACTGAGCACACGCACCGCCAACTCCTGACTCTTGCCGCGAAAGCGCTCATCGGCCATCAATGCCTGGGCGGTGCCTTGGCGAAAGCGCGCATAGGCTTCGTAATCCACCAGCGGTTGCTGCAAGGTCAGGGTCGACGCATAGCTGCGGTAGTCGCGGTCGCTGGTGACATCCCCCGCCGTCACTTCAGACTCATTGCGCGAATTGTTGTAGCTCCATGACAGGTTCGGCAGCAACGCCGAGCGGCCAATCACACGGTTCTCTTCGCCGGCCTCGCGCTCCTGGATGGCCGCCTGAAAGGTCGGATCATTGCGTAGGGCTAAATCATAGGCGTCCAATAAACCCAGGGCGTGCACCGCCGGGGTACAGCTCAGACACAGGGTAAACAGCAGCGCCTTCATTCTTCCACCAAGGCCATGTGAGTACGGTCCAGCAGGGGTTTGAACAGGTAGTTGAGCATCGAGCGTTCGCCGGTCTTGATGAAGGTTTCCACCGGCATACCAGGGCGTATCTGCACACCGTCCAGTTGCTGCATGCCGGCCGCGCTGACCTGGGCGCGCACGGTGTAATACGGCTCGTCGGTGCGCTCATCCACTTGGCGATCGGCAGACACCAGCGTCACCTCGCCGGCGACGCGGGGCGTGGTGGCCTGGTTGAACGCCGGGAACATCAGCTCCACCGCCAGGCCTGGATGCACTTTGTCGACCATCTGCACGGGCACCCGCGCCTCTACCAGCAGCGCTTCGCCTTGGGGCACGATGTCCATCAGGACCTGACCGGGCTTGATCACGCCACCTTCGGTGTACACATCCAGGCCAACGACAACGCCGGACGCTGGCGCACGCACCAGGCTGTTGGCCAGTTCGAACTCGGCCGAGGCCAGGCGATTGCGCAAGTCATCGCTGCGGGTGCGGGTTTCGGCCAATTGGCCGCGCAGGTCTTTCTGAAAGTCTTCGCCGAGCTGGCGGATGCGCAGGCGCAGCTCCGTGATTTGGCGTTGCAACAGGCCGATGCGGCCGTAGTCCTCGGCGATTGCGCCGTCGATCTGCGAGTACAGGCGCTCGCTGTCGAGCAGGCGATTGCGCGGAATGTAACCGTCGCGCGCCAAGTCCCGCAGGCCTTGCAGCTGCTCATTCAAGGCCGCCCGTTGCTGCACCTTGCTGGCCTGGGAATCCCGCGTGCCGCGCAACTGCGCCTCGGCACCGGCGATGGTTTCGCGCAGGCCTTGTTGCTCGGTGGCCAGGGCCTGGGCACGGCTGCTGAACAGCTGGCGTTGCAGGCTCAAGGTGCCCGCCGCCTGCGGGTCGTTGAGCAGCGCCGGCTCGAAGGTGATAGCCGACAACCCTTCACTTTCCGCACTCAAGCGCGCTTCGCTGGCCAGGGATGCCAGGTACTGACTGCGCAGCGACTGCATCTGCCCGCGCAACGGGGTTTCCTTCAAGCGCAGCAACACTTGGCCGGCACTGACCACGTCACCGTCACGCACATCGATACGCTCGACGATGCCACCGGCCGGGTGCTGCACGGTCTTGCGGTGGCCCGAGACCATGACCTTGCCCGACACCGCCACGCCCTTGTCCAACGGCGCCAACGCAGCCCAACCGATAAACCCGGCAAAACCACCCAGCACCAACCACCAGCCCAGCCGTGAATACTTTTTGTCATCCAGCGCCAGCACATTGCTTGGCGGGGTGCTGACAGGCACCGGTTTACTCACGCTCATGCCTGTTTTCCTTCACCGAGGCGATAGCTCATGGTCGACACCGGTTTGGTGGCGGCCGGTTTCTGCCGTGCCTCCAACACCCGCGCCGTCGGCCCAAAGGCCTGCAACTGGCCTTCCTTGAGGATCAACAATTGGTCGGTCAGGCTCAGTACGTTGGGTTTATGGGTGATCAAAATCACCGTGCGGCGCTGCTGCTTGAGCTGGGCAATGGCCTGCAGCAAGGCCTGTTCGCCCACTTCGTCGAGGTTGGAATTCGGCTCATCCAACACAATCAACGCAGGCAACCCATACAGCGCACGGGCCAGGGCCACGCGTTGCCTCTGGCCGCCGGACAAACCGGCGCCGCCCTCCCCCAGTTGGGTGTCGTAGCCTTGGGGCAGTTGCAGGATCAGCTCATGCACGCCAGCCATGTGTGCGGCGCCAAGCACCTTGTCAGCGTCCACCTCGGCAAACCGCGCGATGTTGTCAGCGATGCTGCCGGCAAAGAGTTGGATGTCCTGGGGTAGGTAGCCGATGTGCGGGCCGAGTTGCTGTTTGTCCCATTGGGCAAGGTCGGCACCGTCCAGCCGCACCTTGCCGGACAACGGCGCCCAGGCCCCCACCACGATGCGGGCCAGCGTAGATTTGCCACAGCCCGACGGCCCGATCACCCCCAGCACCTGCCCCGCCGGCAGAGTGAAACCCAGGTTCGCCAGCGCCGGTCGACGGCTGCCGGGGGCGCAGGCGCTGACTTGCTCCACGCTCAATTGCCCCTTGGGCACCGGCAGGCTCATGCGCGCCGGCCGTGCCGGGCTGGCTTGCAGCAATTGCGACAACCGATCGAAGGCCAGGCGCGCCGAACCCCATTGCTTCCAGACGCCGATCAGTTGGTCGATGGGGCTGAGCACCCGACCCATCAGGATGGAACCGGCGATCATCATCCCCGGCGTGATATCACCCTGCACCGCCAGCAACGCGCCCAGCCCCAGCACCAGAGACTGCAATGCCAAGCGCACGCCCTTGGACCACGCGGTGACGGCGGCGGTCTTTTCACTGGCCAGGTTCTGTTGGGCGAGAAAGGCCTGATGCTGTTCGAACCAGCGGGCGCGCAACGTGGCAAGCATGCCCATGGCCTCGATGGTGTCGGCATTGCGCAGATTGGTCGTGGCCTGCTGGCTGGCGCTGATCGACAGCTGGCTCGCCAGGGCCATGGGCGCCTGGCTTACGCGATGGTTGATCCACGCCAGCACCATCAACATCACCGCGCCGCCCAATGCCAACAGGCCAAGCCACGGGTGGAACAGGAAGATCACCAGCAAGTACACCGGGAACCACGGCGCATCGAAAAACGCGAACAACGCCTGGCCGGTGGCGAACTGGCGCAAGGTCGTCAGGTCATGCAGGGCCTGGCCCGCCGCCTGGGTGCCGCCTTTGAGTTGCGCTTCGAACGCGGCGTCGTACACCCGCTGGTTCAAGCGCATGTCCATTTGCGTGCCGAGGCGGATCACCACCTGGCTACGCACCCACTCCAACGCCCCCATCAGGCCGAACAGGCCAAGGATCATCAGCGTCAGCATCAACAGGGTCATCTGATTGCCCGAGGCCAACACCCGGTCGTACACCTGCAACATGTACAGCGCCGGGGCCAGCATCAGCAGGTTGATCACCGCCGAGAACAGGCCGATGTTGAAGAAGCCACTTTTATAGGCCGTGAGAGCGGCCAGGGTTTCGTTGCCGGCGTGGCGCATCTGGGGATTCTCGAAGGGTTGAGCGGGCAGCGTCGCCGCGTTGACAGGCGAGACGGCGCTGCGCAGAATTCGGCACCGCTGCGGCCTGAAGTTTTAGAAGGCTCGGCCGCAGCGGTGTGTCATGCGGCGAATGGGAGAGCGATCTTCCATTCGCTTTTTTATGGCATCAGGCGGCCAGGGCGAAGTCCTGAGGCACGTCTTGCACGCCCACCAGGGCTACGTCGGAAGCAGCGACCACAGCCGTGTCCAGATGCGCCACGCCGGCTGTCGCCAGTTGATCGAACGTGGAGTTGATCGACAGGCTTGGGTCGATGTCCTTGAGCAGAGCATCGATCGCCGAGGCCAGTGCCGAGCTGTCGCCGCTCATCAGGCCATAGATGATCTGGTGCACCTGGCCATCACGGCCTTCGGATTGCAGGCTCGACAGGCCCAGGTCAGTGAAGCTGACTTCCTGGTGAGTGATGGTGTAGCCACCGGTGGTAGCGCCGCCCGCCAGAACACTGCCCAGGTTCAGGGCATCGAGCGAACCCCACAGGGTGTGCGCAGGCGGGTTGAACAGGGTGTAGTGCAGGTCGCCATCAGCGACAACGGCCGCGTTGCTGACCGTGCTCGACACGCCATATTGGGTGCCGTCAAACGGGCCAGGGTTGAAACCACCGGTATTGGTACCCTCTTTGACCGAACCTTCACGGTGGTTCAGGTCACCAAAGAACGCCGACCAGTCGCTCAGGTACTCGGCAACCGTGTTAGCGCCGTAGGTCGTGCTGTATGAAATAGAAATGCTCATGCAAAACTCCAAGTCATGGGGTGGTATCTACGCAGCAAGCCGGTGCCTGCTGCGGTTTGCCCTTCAGTGGGCAAATTCGCTCAGAACTGATATTCAACGGTGCCTTGCAGCGTGCGCCCGCGGCCCAGGGTGAAGGCCAGCACATCGCCCAGCGGCACCAGGTAGGCGCGGTCGGTGACGTTTTCCATGGCTAGGCGCAGGGTCAATTGGTCGGTGGCGCGGTAGCTGCTGTAGAGGTCGTAGACGGTGTAGGGCTTCCAGTCGGCGGGGTAGACCCCGGTTTGCGAGGTGGTCACACCGACGCCGCCTTTGACGTAATAACCGGCGCTGTAGCGGGCACGCACGCCGATATCCAGCGAGCGCTCGAAGAAGCGCGCACCCAGCGTCGCGGTGCCGCGGTCCATCGGCATGTGTTCGGAGGAGCCCAGGATGGCGTTGCAGCTCTGGGCGCCATTGGCCACATCATCGGGCACCATCGCCACCACCGGCGGACGGGGGCCTGTCCCGCTCTGAATCTTGGTAACACCGCCCAACCACGCGGTCTGGCTACAGAACTTGTTGCTGCCGAGCATGCGTGTGTAGTTCAACTGGCCGTAGGCAAAGCCTGCGTCGTAATCGAATTGGTACTCGAGGCCGCGAAAACGGGTGGTCTCCAGGTTGTTGACGTACGCCGCGTTGCCGATATTGGCGATGCCATAACCGGGCGGCTGCACGCCGAGGGCCATATAGGAGAAGTCATCCACGCGGGTATTGAAGTAGGACACCTTCATGCCCACGCGGTCACCGGCCAGCAGCAGGTCTTCCTTGAGCACATTGAAGCCGAGCTCCCACGCCGTGGATGTCTCGGGCTTCAAGTAGGGGTTGGGCAGAATCGACTCCGAGCCCCCGCCATGGGGCCGCCCGCTGACCAGCGACTCGGTGACCGCCGGCGGGCGCCAGCCCTTGCCATACGTGGCGAAGAGTTGCAGCCACTCGACACCCGGCTTGACCGACAGGCCAAAGGTCGGCGAGAAATGCCCTTCTTCCCGGTCCACGTCATAGGTCATGGGTAAACCGATCTGCCGGGTGGTGCCAATGATGAACGTACGGGTGTTCAAGCCGGTTTCCCCCCGCAGCCGATAGCGGTCGTAACGCAGCCCGGCATTGAGGTTCAGCCAGTTGTCATAGTCGTAATCCAGGCGCGCAAACAGGCTGCCCATCGCCCGATCACCTTCGGGGGTGATGCTTTCGGCGGCCGACGCTTCCACCGCCGAATCGGCGGCGACCGCTTGGTTGGAGTCTGGCCGAACCTTGTCGTAGAAAAACTCCAGCCCGTAGTTGGCCTTGAGCACAGACAACTCACTCAAGCCAAAGGTCGAGGTGTTCTGCGCCTGGAAACCATAGGTATTGGTTTGATAGGTGACCTCGTAGCCCTTGGTGCTGCCACGGGTCAGCGTGGTCTGGTCATTGCGGGTATCGACGTAATAGAGCTTGGCCTTGAAATCGATCAGCGGGTTGTCTGGCGTGTAGCTGTAGTCCAGCGCGAAGTTCTGCGCCGTGACGTTGCTGCTGCCGAGTTTTTCCCATAACTGGGCTTTTTCGGCGCTCATCATGTTGACGTCGTCGTAGCCCACCTCGGTGGTCAGGTAGCTCAGTTGCAAGCGCTGATCGACCGGCAGATTAATGCCAAGCTTGAGCAGGCGTGAGCGCATCACCGAGCCGGTGTATTCGACGGTGGAGTTCTTGATGCGGTCCTGGCTGGCCGGCAGGAAGGAGCTGCCCGTGCGCAGGTCGCCAATGCTGCCTCGGGTACCGGGGTTGTAATCACCGAGGTGGCGCTCACTGGCAGCCACCAGCATGTCCCACACATCGGTGCCTACGGCAAACGCCGAGCTGCCGATAAAATGCGTGCCGTTGCTGCGCCCGCCAAGCCCCGTGGTCATGCGGATGCGCCCGCCGACTTCCTTGCCATCCTTGAGCAGGTCGGCCGCCTCGATGGTGCGAAAGTTGGCCACGCCACCAATCACACCGGCGCCGCCCATTGTGGACGTCGCACCCTTCTCGATGACCACCTCGGAGAGCAATTCCGAGTCGACATACAGCGTGCCATTGCGCTGTTGGTGACCACTTTGCTGATAATTCTGGCGCATGCCGTCCACCGACATGTTGACCCGACCGTAGTCCTGGAGGCCGCGAATATTTACCGACAGGCCTGGGTCTTGCTGGCTGACCGCCGAGTACACGCCCGGCGCTTCTTCAAGCATCTCGGCGGCATGGCGCGGCGGGTTGCGGTCCAATTGCTCGCGCCCGACCACGCTGACCGAATGGGGTGATGAATACACCCAGTCGTTGGGGCGCATGCCCGTGATCGTGGTGGTCGCCAGGGCCAAGGCCGCGCCGCTTTCTTCGACGCGGGTCAGGGTGACCTGGCGCTCGCCAGTGAAGCGGTATTCCACGGGCGCATTGCCCAACAACCGCGCCAACCCTTCCTGTACGCCGTACTGCCCCTTCACCGCCGTGCTGTGCAAGCCTGCCAGGCGCTGGCTGTCGAACAACACTTGCAAGCCTGCTTGATCGGCAAACGTCAACACGGCACTGCCGAGGGCTTGTGCAGGGATATCGATCATCAGCACCGCGGCTTGGGCAGCATTGGCCTGCGGCTGCGCGGCATACACGGGAGCGGTTGCGGCAAATAGCCCCAAGTGGATGGCCAGGGCCAACCGGCTACCGGTGATACGCCCCCTGTTGAGTGCTGACATTTCTTGTTTCCCTGCGCTAAGCGATTTTTGTTTATGCGAATGCTTCTCACCTAGCAAGACGTGCGACGCGCAGGAAGTCAGTAAGGTTTTTTGGAAAGTTTTTGAGAAAGGGGTTTTGAACAGGTGGGAGAAGGCCTCCCACCGGGGTGTTTCAATAGATCAGGCTAAGGCCTGCGAGGTCCAAGCGTTGCACTTGAAGCTCCTGGGTCAGGGTGGCAAGCGCTGTGTCGAGCATGTCGAGGCGGAACACGCCGCTGACTTCGCGCTCGCCCAACGCCGAGTCGGTCAATACGACGCGGCCTGGGCGGTAGTGGTTGAGTTGCTCGATCACCTTGGCCAGCGGCTGGCGATCAAAAATCAACACACCGCGTCGCCAACTGGTGGCGCGCTCCACATCGAGTTGATCAAGGGGCACCACGCCTTCCTGCGGGCTGTAGCGCGCCGCTTGACCTTCCTTGAGCACCCTGTCTGCCGGCCCCTTTTGGGGAGTGGCCTGCAACGTGACCTCCACGCTGTGCTGCAACACACCGACCCAGGCCTGACGATCCGCCTCGCGCTCCACCACAAACCGCGTACCCAGCGCCCGGGTCTGGCCCCCAGCGCTCTGTACCACGAACGGCCGGGTTTCCTGGCCCACCATGGGCGCCACATCAAAAATTGCCGAGCCTTGGATCAGGCTGATGCGCCTTTGCACGCCGTCGTAATCCAGGCGGATGGCGCTGGCGGAATCGAGCTCGACCTTGCTGCCATCGGCCAGCTGCACGGTGCGCACTTCGCCTTTTTGGGTCACGTAGTCGGCTTGCATGCGCAGCAAGGCATCCGGCCCGCGCACCCAGCCAACGCCGGCCACCACCACGACCAACGCAACGGCAGCCGCTCGCTGCCAAGGCTTTCGGCGTTTGGAGCGACGCACGGGCATCGCTGCCGCCGCCGGGCGCTGGCGGTGTACCGGCTCATCTTTATGCACCTCGCCCAAGGCCGCCCAGGTCTGCTCGGCAAAGCGCAACGCGGCTTCGTGACGGCTGTCGCAGGCGATCCACTGCCGCAGCTCGGCCTGCTCCTGTTCGGTCAGGGCACCGGCGTGCAGGCGCACCGCCCACTCGGCGGCCGCCTCGGTAATGCTGTGCTGTTGCGGACCCTGGCTATTCACGTGTGAATCTCGAATTTTTCGTTATGTAACGCTGTGACGTCTGACCTGGCGTATTTCGGTAATTCATTCGTCGGATGGCGCCACCTCGCCTTCCTGCAAGCGCTGCATCACATAGGCCAGGGCCTTGGCCAGGTGCTTCTGCACGGAGCTGTCAGAGATGTCCAGGTGCCGGGCGACCTGGGCGTGAGTCATGCCTTCAATGCGGTTAAGGCGGAAAATCTGCTGGGTGCGTTCTGGCAACTCTGCCAATGCCTGCTTCAATGCCTGCCGCTGTTGCTGCGCCATTGCCTGAGCCTCCAACCCGGCCACGTCATCTTCAATCTCGGCCAGCGCCTCGTGGGGCACGGAGTCTGTCTTGCGCCGCGCTTCCTGGCGAATATGGTCGATCAGCAGATTGCTCGCCGTTCGATAGAGATAGCCCTGGGAGTTGTCGATGCGCTCGCCGGCCGGTTTTTCTGCCAGGCGCAGGAAACTCTCCTGCACCAGGTCTGCGGCCAACTGCGGGTCCCGTACCTTGCGGGCCAGATACCCGCGCAGGGTATCGGCATGCTTGAGAAACAGGCCCTTGAGATCCACGTCCGACAAACCGACTCCCTGGAACGTAAAGGAAACAGGCGGGCATCTTAAGCGTTGTCGAGAATGATTTTCAATTGATATCTAATCTGATTCTACCGTATGAAAGGTCTGATTAGGTGTTCGGTAATCGAACAGATCCGCCGTGACCAATTGACCAAATTAACTAACCAGTACATTTTATCCCCACAACAAACAAGAACAGTGGAGATACCCCCATGCAGCCCATCGTGCTGGTGCTCAACGGCCCCAACCTCAACCTGCTCGGCACCCGCGAACCCGCCACTTACGGCCATGAAACCCTGGCCGACGTCGCCGCCCTGTGCGGGCGCAGCGCAGAAAAACTCGGGTTGAACATCGAATTTCGCCAAACCAACCACGAAGGCGAACTGTTGGACTGGATTCACGGCGCCCGTGCCCGTTGCGCCGGTATCGTGATCAACCCGGCAGCTTGGACCCACACGTCGGTGGCGATTCGCGACGCGTTGGTAGCCAGTGAAGTGCCGGTGATCGAAGTGCATTTATCCAACGTGCATGCCCGCGAAGCGTTCAGGCATCACTCGTTTGTATCGCCCATCGCCAAGGCGGTGCTGGCCGGGTTTGGCAGCCATGGCTATCACCTCGCCCTGGAGCATTTCAGCCAGGTGTTGAAGGGATGAAGCCGCGCATTCTCGCGGGCCTGATCGGCGCCGGCATCCAGGCCTCCCGCACCCCGGCCCTGCATGAGCAGGAAGGCGACGCCCAAGGCCTGCGCTACCTGTATCGCCTGATCGACCTTGAGCCCCTGCACCTGGACATCAACGCCCTGCCCGATCTGCTGGACGCCGCCGAGTTGATGCACTTCACCGGTTTGAATATTACCTACCCGTGCAAGCAGGCGATCCTGCCGCTGCTCGATGACTTATCTGACGAAGCGCGCGGCATTGGCGCGGTCAACACTGTGGTGTTCAAACACGGCAAACGCATTGGCCACAACACCGACTGCCTGGGTTTTGCCGAAGGTTTTCGGCGCAACCTGAATGATGTGGCACGCCGCCGCGTCGTACAGATGGGTGCCGGTGGCGCAGGCGCGGCGGTGGCCCATGCGCTGTTGGCAGAAGGCGTGCAGCACTTGAGTATTTTCGACGTCGACCCCGCCCGTGCCCACGACTTGGTGGATAACCTCGCCCAGCGTTTCGGCAGCGGGCGCGCTCAGGTCGGCAAGCACTTGGAAAATGCCATGGCCGAGGCCGATGGTTTGGTGAATACCACACCGATGGGCATGGCTAAATTGCCAGGCACGCCGGTGCCAGCGGCCTTGCTAAGACCCGAACTGTGGGTGGCTGAGATTGTGTATTTCCCGCTGGAAACCCAACTGCTGCGCGACGCCCGCGCCTTGGGTTGCCGCACGCTGGATGGCGGCAATATGGCGGTGTTTCAGGCGGTGAAGGCGTTTGAGCTGTTCAGCGGTGAGGCGCCGGATGCAGGCAGGATGTTGGCGCATTTTCAGAGCATGAATACTTAGCTGGCGAAATGAAACTCAAAATGTGGGAGGGGGCTTGCCCCCGATGGCGGTGGGTCAGCCAACACATCTGGTGACTGACACACTGCAATCGGGGGCAAGCCCCCTCCCACATTTGATTGCATTTCAATGCCGAGATTTTCAGGCCTGCAGGTAACGCATCACCGACTCACAAATCATCTCCCGATGCCGCTGCTTAATCACCTCATCCGACAGCTCGATCTGAAAAATCTCACTGAACGTATGGCGGTTGGACACCCGGTAAAAGCTGAACGAGTTGATCAGCAGGTGCACGTCCAAAGGCTCCAGCCCTTCCCGGAACAAACCCAGCTCGGCACCACGGCGCAGCGTTTCCCCCAGCCCTTCAAGGATCTTGCTGTTCATCGCCTTGATCGTGTCGGTGCGCTTCACGTACTCGGCATTGTGGATATTCTCGATGCTGACAATGCGCACGAAATCCACATTCTGGTCGTGGTGATCAAAGGTGAACTCCACCAGGCGCCGGATCGCTTCGCGCGGTTCCAGGGCGGTGAGGTTCATGCGGGTTTCGGTGTTGCGAATGTCGCCGTAGAGCTTCTCCAGCACCTCGACGTACAACTGCTCCTTGCTGCCGAAGTAGTAATAGATCATGCGCTTGGAAGTGTGGATGCGCTCGGCGATGGCATCCACGCGAGCGCCGGAAAGGCCCTGCTGGACAAACTCGACGATGGCTTCCTGGAGTATGTTTTCGCGAGTCTTTTCCGGGTTGTTCTTACGACTCTTACGGGGTGCCTCGGCGGTCATGGTGCGCTCACAGCCAGTGTTATGCAGGCGCTGATTATGGGCCGCGATGCTCCCCGAAGGAAGCACCCGGCCAGCCCTTATAAACGCGCCTGGCGCGCCGCGCCGCTGCGCGATTTGGCCATCGCCGCCAAGCGCACCGCCACGTTGGCCGCACCGTAACCGGCATAGCCGTTCTTGCGCTGGATGATCTCGAAGAAAAACCGCCCTTCGAACGGCTCGGTGTACACATGAAACAGCTCACCGCCCTGGGCGTCGCGGTCGTACAGCACGTTGTAGTACGCCAACTCGCTGAGGAACTCATCGTCGAAATCGAAGCGTGCCGCCAGGTCGTCGTAGTAGTTGAGCGGGATATCCAGCAACGGCACACCCGCCTCTTTCGCCCGGCGCACCTCGGCGAAAATGTCCGCGCAGTCGAAGGCAATGTGGTGCACGCCCGAGCCGCGATAGCTCGATAGGGCGTGGGAAATGGCCGTGTTGCGGTTCTCGGAGATATTCAGCGGCAGGCGAATCGAGCTGCAACGGCTGCGCAGTGCGCGGCTTTTCACCAGGCCGTAGGGGTCGGGCAGCACCACTTCGTCATCGGCTTCGAAATCCAACAGGCTCTTGTAAAACAGCACCCAGCTGTCGAGGCTGTCGGCCGGCAGGGCCATGGCCATGTGGTCGATGCGCAGCAGGCCACCGCTGGAAGCTGAAGAGGCTTGCAGGTTGAAGTCGGTGTCATAGATCCCGCCTTCGTTCTGGTCCACCAGGTAAATCAGGCTGCCATCCGGCGCACGTACGGCGGCCAATTCCAACTCGTTCGGCCCGACCAACCCGCGATAGGGCTGCCCCTTGTAGGCCACCGCTCGTTCCAGGGCCTTGGCGCTGTCTTTGACCCGCACGGCCGTGGCGCACAACGACGGCCCGTGGGCTTCAAAAAAGTTGTGGGCGAAAGAATAGGGTTCGCAATTAAGGATCAGGTTGATATCGCCCTGGCGAAGCAGGCTTACGCTCTTGGAGCGATGCTGCCCGGCCTTGACGAAACCCAGGCGTTCCAGCCACAGGGTCAGCTTGGCGCCCAGGCTCTCATCCACGGCGAATTCGAGGAACTCAATGCCGTCGTACTCGCTTGCGGCCGGGGTATCAAACAGAATCTCGACCGGTTGCGCTGGCGCTTCCTGTTTCAAGCGCTCGCGGGTTTTCTCTTCCAGGTACAGCAAGGAACGCAGGCCGTCCGCCGCATTCGCACGGGTAGGCGCGGCACGAAAACCGTCGTTGAAAATCTCCAGGGACAACGGCCCGGTGTAGCCACTCTTGATGATCGGCGCCAGGAAGCCTGCCAGGTCAAACTCGCCTTGCCCTGGGAAGCAACGGAAATGCCGGCTCCACTCCAGCACATCCATGGCCAAAATCGGCGCGTCGGCCATTTGCACAAAGAAGATCTTGTCGCCCGGGATGTCGGCGATGGCGCTCGGGTCGCCTTTGAGGGACAGGGTGTGGAAGCTGTCGAGCAACACACCAAGGGCCGGGTGATCAACCTGACGCACCAAATTCCACACCTGCTGCCAGGTGTTCACATGCTTGCCCCAGGCCAGCGCTTCATAGCCAATGCGAAGGCCACGGCGGCCAGCGTGTTCGGCCAGCAGGCTCAAGTCATCGAGTAGAATGCGCTCGTCGCCGACACTGTCGGCCGACGCGTTGCTGCACACCAGCACCAGGTCAGTGCCCAGTTCCTGCATCAGGTCAAACTTGCGCTCGGCACGCTCCAGGTTGCGCGCCAGGCGGTCGCGGCGGCAGCCTTCAAAGTCGCGAAACGGTTGGAACAAGGTGATGGCGATGCCGAGGTCGGCACACATCTGCCTAACTTCGCGCGGGCTGCCGTCGTAATACAACAAGTCGTTTTCGAAGATCTCAACCCCATCGAACCCGGCGGCGGCAATGGCTTCGAGCTTTTCTGGCAGGGTGCCGCTCAAGGACACAGTGGCAATGGAACGTTGCATGGGCGACTCCCGGCAATTGTTGTTTATGGCAAATTATTCGCCCCCAGCCTGGCGGCAGCAATTAAAATGTACGAACCGGTTAGTTTTTGGTGCGATTATCGAACACTTTGCCTGTTTGGCGAATTGACGATTTTTTAACCACTGCGCACCATCCACCCCGTAACCAGCGTTAAAAAAAGACCCAGAACACACCATAAAAATTTCAAAAAAAACGGGTACGACCTCATGCCTCTGCAAAATTCCGCCCTGGCCGCGCGCCCCGGCACCCCGCACGCCGGCATCGGCGACAAGATCCGCGGCGCCCTGGCCGTGGGTAAAACCCGCTGGGGCATGTTGGCCCTGGTGTTCTTTGCCACCACCCTGAACTACATCGACCGCGCCGCCCTGGGCGTGATGCAACCGATCCTGGCCAAAGAAATGAGCTGGACGGCGATGGACTACGCCAACATCAACTTCTGGTTCCAGGTTGGCTACGCCATCGGCTTTGTGCTGCAAGGCCGCTTGATCGACCGGGTAGGCGTCAAACGCGTGTTCTTCTGCGCCGTGCTGCTGTGGAGCCTGGCCACTGGCGCCCACGGCCTGGCAACGTCGGCGGTGGGTTTTATGGTCTGCCGCTTTATCCTCGGGCTGACCGAAGCCGCCAACTACCCGGCCTGCGTCAAGACCACACGGTTGTGGTTCCCCGCCGGTGAGCGTGCGGTGGCCACTGGTATCTTCAACGCCGGCACCAACGTGGGCGCGATGATGACGCCGATGCTGCTGCCGTTGATCCTGCACGTGTGGGGCTGGCAGGCGGCGTTCCTGTGCATGGCGTCGCTGGGTTTGATCTGGCTGGTGTTCTGGGGGTTGAAGTACTACAACCCGGAAGACCATCCCACCGTTAAACAATCCGAATTGGACTACGTGCAACAACACGTCGAGCCAGAACAACCAGGCGTGCCGTTCAGCCGCATCCTGCGCATGCGCGGTACCTGGGCGTTCGCGATTGCCTACGCGCTGACCGCGCCGGTGTTCTGGTTCTACCTGTACTGGCTGCCACCGTTCCTGAACCAGCAATACAACCTGGGCATCAACGTGACCCAGATGGGTATCCCGCTGATCATCATCTACCTGACCGCCGACTTCGGCAGTGTAGGTGGGGGCATTCTGTCGTCGTTCCTGATCGGTCGCGGCATGAACTCGATCAAGGCGCGGCTGCTGTCGATGCTGCTGTTTGCCTGCTGCATCGTCGGCGTGGTGATGGCGGCCGGTTCGAGCCAGCTGTGGGTTGCAGTGTTTGCCATCTCCCTGGCGATTGGCGCGCACCAGGCCTGGACGGCCAACATCTGGAGCCTGGTGATGGACTACACGCCCAAGCACATGATGAGCACGGTGTTTGGCTTCGGCGGCATGTGTGCGGCCATCGGCGGCATGTTCATGACCCAGATCGTCGGCCACATCCTCACCGTGACCAACAACAACTACACCGTGTTGTTTACGCTGATCCCGGCGATGTACTTCCTGGCGCTGACCTGGATGTACTTCATGGCGCCGCGCAAGATCCCTACCGTAGACCTTTGATCTACCGACGCCGCTGCTGCCAGGCAGCGGCCAACCCGCTCATGCAAATCACCCCGATGCCGACCACCGTGGTCACGTCGGGGGTATGACTGAACACCAGCCAGCCCAACAACCCCGCAAACACGATCTGGCAGTAGCCAAACGGCGCCAGCAAGGCCGGTGCCGCGAAGCGGAACGCCTGGGTCAACATCAAGTGCGCGGTCATCCCGCAGGTGCCCAGCGCCAGCATCAATACGCCATGCCACAGCGTGGGGATCTGCCAGAAGAACGGCACCATCGCACTCATCACCAAGGTATTGCACAGCCCGGCAAAGAAGTTGCTGGTGGTGGGCGTGTCGACCTTGCTAAGGATGCGCGTAAGCAATTGGTAAAAGCAGAAGAACAACGCCGAACACAGCGGCAGCAATACCGCAGGCGTGAACAGCTCGCCGCCGGGGTGGATGATGATCAGCACACCGACAAAGCCGCAGATCACCGCCAGCCATTGGCCACGGGTGACGTGCTCGCCGAGCAGGGGCACCGACAGGGCGGTCACCAGGATCGGCGCCAGGAAGTTAACCGCCGTGGCTTCCGCCAACGGGATGTAGTGCAACGCCGCCGTAAAGAACAGGCTTGTGCCCAGCAGGCATAAAGCCCGCACCACCTGCATGCCCGGCCGCTTGCTGCGCAGTACGCGCAAGCCCGATTGCGGCAGGAAGATCCCGGCCATCAGCAAGGTGTGCACCATGTAGCGCGCCCACACCACCATCACGATCGGGTAGAACCCCGCGAGGTATTTGGACAAGGCGTCGTGGCTGGAGAACAAAAACGTCGCCAGCACAATCAACAGGATGCCTTTGAAAGGGTGGTTGACGCCGGAAAGCGGGGTACTGACTGTCATCGAATTCTCTGCGTGGCGCACGATGGGACTCAACCCGGTAATCTAGCAGCCGGGCGTGGGTCTGCCCCAAGAGCATAACCAAACACCGTGCGAACAGCGCACTAAATCACGGGAGAGAAGTCCAACGGTTCACGTTGATCGCCCTATTGCACACTTTTTAACCAAGGCCTTGCCGCGATGAAAAAATTCCTCTTTGTTCTGTCTGCCCTTGCCCTGCTCACCGCTTGCGACAAAGCAGCGAAAGAAGCCCCTAAACCTGCGCCCGCTTCGGTGCAGGCGACCCTGGTGCCCGAAACCCCGCCCACCGATAAATGGGTCGGCAAGTGGATCGGCGTCGAAGGCCTCAACCTGACCATCGCCAAAGACGACAGCATCGGCCGCGGGCACTACATCCTCACCATGCAGTACGGCCTCGACGCCGATGACTCGGGCACCTTCAAAGGTGAAGCGGCCGAAGACGGCATCGCCTTCACCCGCCCGGACGGCCCGCAACTGCTGCGTGCCGGTGACGGTGCTGACACCGGCCTGAAATGGCTGGCCGATAAAAAGGACTGCCTGGTCGTGGCAAGCGGCGAAGGCTACTGCCGCTAATAGCGTCCATACTCAACCCTTGTGGTGAGGGAGCTTGCTCCCTCACTACACGACACAGAACGCACATCAAGAGGACCGCCCCCATGCTATGGAAAAAAGGCCGACGCAGTGACAACGTGGTGGATGCCCGCGATGGCGGCGGCGGTGGTGGTGGCATGCGCTTTGGCGGCGGCAAGGGCCTGAGCCTGGGGGCGATTTTGCTGATCGTCGGCATTGGCTGGATCACCGGCCAAGACCCGCTGCAGATTCTCGGCCAGCTCACCGGCCAGATGGAGCAGGCACCGTCCGTCAGTACCCAGACCCGCCAGGCACCACCAGCCAACGACGAACAAGCGGATTTCGTGCGCGCGGTGCTCGGCGATACCGAAGACACCTGGGCCCAGGTGTTCCAGGAAAACGGCCTGGCCTACAAGAACCCGAAACTGATTCTGTTCCGTGGCCGCGTGAATTCCGCCTGCGGTGGCGCTACCTCGGCCAGCGGCCCGTTTTATTGCCCGGCCGACCAGCAGGTGTACCTGGACCTGGATTTCTTCCGGGAAATGTCCCAGCGCTTCCAGGCCGCCGGCGATTTCGCCCAGGCGTATGTGATCGCCCACGAAGTCGGGCACCACGTGCAGACGCTGTTGGGTATCTCGTCGAAAATCCAGGCGGCGCGCCAGCAAGGCCGGCAGATGCAAGGCGACGGCGGCCTGTTGGTACGCCAGGAACTGCAAGCCGACTGTTTCGCGGGTGTGTGGGCCAACCGCGCGCAAAAGCGCCTGAACTGGTTGGAGCCCGGCGACATTGAAGAGGCACTGAATGCGGCCAACGCCATCGGCGATGACCGTTTGCAACAACAGGGTCAAGGCCGCGTCGTGCCAGACTCGTTTACCCACGGCACCTCGGCGCAACGCGTGCGCTGGTTCAAGACCGGCTTCGCCCAGGGCCAGATCACTCAATGCGACACCTTTTCCGCCAAGAGCCTTTAAATGAAGAAACGATTGGGGTTGTTGCTGGGCTTGCTGGTCACCGGCTCCGCCTTGGCCGGCGGGCACCACGTTAACGAAACCGGTCTCGATCGCTTCCCCCTCAAGGCTGGCGATCTCAGCCTGGGGTTGAGCCAGGACTGGCGCCAGCCACTGCCCAACGTCACACGGGCGTTGATCATCGTGCATGGTCGCCTACGCGACGCGCAGACCTATCTGGAAAGCGGCGAAAAGGCTGCGCAGAATGCCGGGCAAGCAGCCAACACCCTGGTGATCGCGCCAAGGTTTCTGATTGAGGCGGATGCAAAGCACGAGCATCTGGACAATCAGTTGCTGCGCTGGACCGACAACGGCTGGATGGCCGGCGAGCCCTCCACCGGCCCGGGCCACATCAGTTCCTACGGTGCCCTTGATCAAATCATCAAGCACCTGGGCAACCGCAAGCTGTTCCCGGCGTTGAAAGAAATCGTGGTGGCTGGGCATTCCGGGGGTGGCCAGGTGGTGCAGCGCTTTGCCCTCACCAGCCACGAGCATCCCAAGCTGCAAAGCGAAGGCATTGGCCTGCGGTATGTGGTGGCAAACCCCTCGTCGTACGCCTACTTCACCCCGCAGCGCCCGGTGAAGTTCGACGCGGCCACCTGCCCCAGTTTCAACGACTGGAAATATGGCCTGAACAACCTGCCCGCTTACGCCAAAGGCCAGAGCCCGGCGCAGCTTGAGCAGGCGTATGTGTCACACGACATCACTTATTTGCTGGGCCAACAGGACACCGACCCGAATCATCACGCGCTGGATAAAGGCTGTGAGGCAGAGACTCAAGGCGCGTATCGGCTGATTCGTGGGCACAACTATTTTGACTACCTCAAGCAGCGGCATCCGCAGTTGGGGCAGAGGTTGGTGGAAGTGCCGGGGGTGGGGCATAACGGGGATGGGATGTTTACGTCGCCTGAGGGGCAGAAGGTGTTGTTTCCCCAGTAATCCCTGAAGAAACCGGCTCAAAATGTGGGAGGGGGCTTGCCCCCTCCCACATTTGATCTTCACTGATTGGGCTGGATCATCCGACGCAGCACCGAGCAGTCCTCGGCATGCCAATCCGCCAACTCCGGCCACGGGTTCTGCGGCAAGTTGACCAACACCGTCCGCGCCCCCGCCGCCCGGCCGCAATCCAGGTCAAAGCGGTAATCGCCGACCATCACCATCTCGCTCGGCGCCACATCCCACGCCGCTGCCAGTTTCTGCAGCCCATCCGGGTCGGGCTTGGGCTGCGCATCATCACGGCCCAACACATCCTCGACGGCAAAGCAGTCCGCCAGGCCAATCGCTTGCAGGGTCACGTGGGCCAACTCCCGCGCATTGCGGGTCAGGATACCCAAGCGATAACCCCGTGCGGCCAGCTCACGTACCAGTTCCACCGCGCCTTCGGCGGCGACCGAGCCCAGCGCCAACTCGCGCTCATGCTCCAGCAACCACGCATGCTTGGCCGCCGCCACGTCCGCCGGCAGCGCCGCCAGATGGGTGAGGATGTCATCCTCGGGTGGAATCTCCAGCGCCACGCGAATCGCCGCAAAGTCATGCACGGCAACCGTGAGGGTGCCGTCCATGTCAAATACCCAATGTTTAACGTCGGTCAGGCTCATGCCCAATCCTTGCGATGACGGATCAAGCCTTCCTGGGTCACCGAGGCCACCAGTTGCCCGGCGCGGTTGTACACGCTGCCACGGGAAAACCCACGGGAATTGCCGGCCCACGGGCTGTCCATGGCGTACAGCAACCAGTCGTCGGCGCGCAGGTCGGCGTGGAACCACAGTGCATGGTCGAGGCTGGCGACCTGCATATCTTTTTGCCACACGGTCTTGCCATGGGGCAGCAGCGAGGTGGTCAACAAGCCGAAGTCGGAGGCGTAGGCCAGCAGGTATTTATGCAACGCAGGCGTGTCGGCCAGCGCGCCGTCAGCACGAAACCACACGTACTTGACCGGGTCGGACGGCTGCGGGTTGAACGGGTCTTTTTCGGTCACCGGGCGCACTTCGATCGGTTTGGGGCACAGCAGCTTGTCGCGCATATGCTCGGGAATCAGGTGCGCGCGCTGCTGGGTCAGTTCCAGCTCCGAGGGCAGGTTTTCCGGGCCGACCACCACGGGCATGGTGGTCTGGTGGTCAAACCCTTGCTCGTCGTATTGAAACGACGTGGTGCAGGTGAAGATCGGGTGGCCCTTCTGAATCGCCGTCACGCGGCGCGTGCTGAAACTGCCGCCGTCACGCACGCGGTCCACCGAATACACCACCGGCAACGCCGCATCGCCAGGGCGCAGGAAATAACCGTGCAGGGAATGCACGTGCCGCGCTTCTTCTACGGTCTGGCTGGCGGCCGACAGCGACTGGCCAAGCACCTGGCCGCCGAACAGTTGGCGAAAACCCAGGTCCTGACTGCGGCCGCGAAAGAGGTTTTCCTCGATCGGCTCCAGGGTCAGCAGGTCAACCAGATCTTCCAATACTTGGCTCATAGAGCAACTCCTAAATCTATGGGGCATTCCGGGCTGCTTATCCGTGCAGCGTGTCCAACCATTGGGCGCGGGTGATGCAATACAAAACATGATGGCGCAGCGGGTCATCGGCTGCGACCTTGGGGTGTTCAAAATCTGCCTGGGGATCGTAATGCATACCGATGGCCTGCATGACTTTTTGTGATGGCAGATTGGCCTCGGTGGTGAAGGCGACAATTTCATCCAACTGCGCGCGGTCAAAACCACAGCGTAATGCCGTCCAGGCCGCCTCGCTGGCGTACCCCAGGCCCCAGTGCTCGCGGGCCAGGCGCCAGCCGATTTCCACCGCAGGGGTGAAGGCTGCGTCGAAGCTGACATGCTGCAAGCCGGTCAGGCCGATAAATTCGCCAGTGTCCTTGCGCTCCAACGCCCACAAGCCAAAACCGTACTCGGCGAAGTGCCCGCGAATGCGGCCGATCAACGCAGCACTCTCCAGGTGGCTCAACTTGGCCGGGAAATAGCGCATCACCTGCGGGTCGGCGCACATGCGTGCAAATTCCGGCAAGTCGCTGTCACGCCATTGGCGCAGCACCAGACGTGCGCTTTCAAGTTCCAGTATCGGCTCCATGGGTCCCCTCCCTTGCCATGTGCGTGAGTGTACAACGCGGGTAAGATGCGTCGCAGGTTCCCGTCAGAAAATCCCATGCCTTTGCCACTGATCTACCACGATGACTACAGCCCTGAGTTCCCGGCGGACCATCGCTTCCCCATGGACAAGTTCCGCCTGTTGCGTGACCACTTGGTGTCCAGCGGGCTGACCGAAGACAGCCAACTGCTGCGACCGCAGGTGTGCCCGCCCGAGATTCTGGCCCTGGCCCACGACCCCGGCTACATCGAGCGCTACATGGGCGGCGAATTGTCCCGCGAAGACCAGCGCCGTCTCGGCCTGCCGTGGAACGAAGCCCTGGCCCGGCGCACTGTGCGTGCTGTGGGCGGCTCGATCCTGGCCGCCGAACAGGCGCTGGAACACGGCTTGGCCTGCCACCTGGCGGGCGGCACCCATCACGCCCACTACGATTACCCGGCCGGCTTTTGCATCTTCAATGACCTGGCGGTGATCAGTCATTACCTGCTGGCCAGCGGCCGGGTCAACCGCGTGCTGATCTTCGACTGCGACGTGCATCAAGGCGACGGCACTGCACGTATCCTGCACGACACGCCCGACGCCATCACCGTGTCGCTGCACTGCGAGAAAAACTTCCCCGCCCGCAAGGCCCAGAGCGACTGGGACATCCCACTGCCCATGGGCATGGGCGATGCCGACTACCTCAAGGTGGTGGACGACGCCCTCAACTACCTGCTGCCGCTCTACCAACCCGACCTGGTGCTGTACGACGCCGGCGTCGATGTGCACAAAGATGACGCGCTCGGTTACCTCAAGCTGACCGACCAAGGTGTGGCCGACCGCGACGAACGCGTGATGCGTCACTGCCTGGGCCGCGACATCCCGGTGATGGGCGTGATTGGCGGCGGTTACAGCAAAGACCGACCGGCCCTCGCCCGCCGCCATGGCATCCTGCACCACAGCGCGCAGCGGGTGTGGGCGTCATCAGGCTGTCATTGAGCTGTGGGTGTTACCCACAATGCCTGTGGAACGGCCTGTGGATAACTTGAGCGTAAGCGTCCAAGAGGCAACACCCACATGGTCTGTAGGAAGTTGTACGTTTTTTGATCAGGCGTTTGCGCTCTCGTCGGGTAGAATGCTCGCCCTGTTTATTCGACCGTAGCCCTCGCCATGCCCCAGACCACTGCTCACCACGTCACCATCATCGGCGGCGGCCCCGCCGGGCTGATGGCCGCCGAAGTCCTGAGCCAGGCGGGCGTGCGGGTGGACCTGTACGACGGCATGCCTTCGGTGGGGCGCAAATTCCTGCTGGCGGGCGTGGGCGGCATGAACATCACACACTCCGAAGCCTACCCGGCGTTCTTGTCGCGCTACGCCGAACGTGCACCGCACATGGCGCCGTTGCTGCGGGGGTTTGGCGCCGAAGCGTTGTGCGAATGGATACATGGGCTGGGCATCGAAACCTTTGTCGGCACCTCTGGCCGCGTGTTTCCGACCGATATGAAAGCCGCTCCCCTGCTGCGCGCCTGGCTCAAGCGTTTGCGGGACCAAGGCGTGGTTATCCACACCCGGCATCGTTGGGCAGGCTGGAATGCGCAGGGTGATTTACTTATCCACAGCCCGGACGGCGAAAAAACCGTCCGCAGTGATGCAGTCCTGCTGGCCCTCGGCGGCGGCAGTTGGTCGCGCTTGGGTTCCGACGGCGCTTGGCTCAAGTCGCTGGAAGACCGAGGCGTGCCCTGCGCCCCGCTGCAACCAAGCAATTGCGGTTTTGAGGTGTCGGGCTGGAGTGAATTGATGGTCAGCAAATTCGCCGGTGCCCCCCTGAAAAATGCGGCGATCGGTCTGGGCGACGACAAACCGCGCCTGGGCGAATGCGTGATCACCGCCACCGGCATCGAAGGCAGCCTGATCTACGCACTGTCGGCGCCGATTCGTGAAGCGATCAACCAAACCGGTTCGGCCGCGGTGCATATCGACCTGTTGCCGAGCAAGCCTGTGGACAAAATCCAGGCTGCCTTGGCCAAGCCACGGGGCTCACGCTCGATGAGCAAGCACTTGCACAGTCAATTGGGGTTGGATGGGGTGAAGGCGGCGCTGTTGCGTGAGTTGGCACCGGCTGAACATTTCAACGATCCGGCGCAACTGGCGGTGGATATCAAGGCGCTGCCCCTGACCCTGGTGAAAACCCGGCCGATGGATGAGGCGATCAGTACCGCGGGCGGCGTGCCATTTGAGGCGCTGGATGAACGCTTGATGCTCAAGCAATTGCCGGGGGTGTTTTGTGCGGGGGAGATGCTGGATTGGGAGGCGCCGACCGGGGGCTACTTGCTGACCGGGTGTTTTGCCAGTGGGCGGGCGGCTGGGCGGGGGATGCTGGAGTGGCTTAAAGGCTGAGATCTTTGTTGGATTCAAGGCCGCCATCGGGGGCAAGCCCCCTCCCACACTTGATTTGTGAATACCTTCAAATGTGGGAGGGGGCTTGCCCCCGATGGGGCCATCAGCCCCACCGCAACATCACTTCTTCTTACGCGGCCCAGTATTAAACACCGGCACCTTGCGCACCGGTTTGATCGAAGGCTCCACTGGCGCCGACTCCCCGCTGTCCACCCACTTGCCCAGGTTGCGCTTACCGCCACCGCCGGACGTTTTAGGCTTCTTCGGTTTTTTCGGCTTCTTCACCACCTGCCCGCTGGCATCGGTGTCGGGCACGCGGTGTTCCGGTTCGAAATCCTGCTCCATGTGGCGAGCCAACGTCTGACGGGTCAACATCTCGATGGCCGACAGCATGTTCACTTCATCAGCGCACACCAGGGAAATTGCCTCACCGGTGTTGCCCGCACGACCGGTACGGCCGATACGGTGGATGTAGTCCTCGGCCACAATTGGCAGGTCGAAGTTGACCACCAGCGGCAGGTCTTCGATATCCAGGCCACGGGCGGCCACGTCGGTGGCGACCAGGATCTGCACATCGCTCGACTTGAAACGGTCCAGCACACGCTGGCGCGTGGCTTGGGGTTTGTCGCCGTGGATGCCATCGGCGTTGATGCCCAGGCCCTGCAACTTATCCACCAGCGCATCTACGCCGTTACGGGTCTTGGCGAACACCAGCACTTGTTTCCAACGGCCTTTGCGCATCAGGTGCACAAACAGCTCCGGCTTGCGCTTTTTGTCGACCGGCACCACCCACTGCTTCACGGTGTTGGCGGCGACGTTGCGCGGGCTGACTTCGATGCTCAGCGGGTCGTTGAGCATCTGCCCGGCCAGCTGGCGGATGTCATCGGAGAAGGTCGCAGAAAACAGCAGCGTCTGGCGCTTTTTCGGCAGCATGCGGTAGATGTTTGCCAGCTCTTCCGAGAAGCCCAGGTCGAGCATGCGGTCGGCTTCGTCCAGCACCAGGGTTTGCAGCTGGTTGAGTTTCAGCGCGTTCTGGCGGAACAAGTCGATCAGGCGACCCGGCGTGGCGACCAGAATGTCGACGCCCTTGCGCAGCTTCATCATCTGCGGGTTGATGCTCACGCCGCCGTACACCGCGTAAGTGGTGAGCGGCAGGTTTTGCGCATACTCGGCGACGCTGGCGTGCACCTGCTCGGCCAGCTCGCGGGTTGGGCACAGAATCAGCGCGCGTGCCGAGTTGGCGGCGACTTTCGGCCCTTCCATGGTCAGCAGTTGCAGCAACGGCACGGCAAAACCTGCGGTCTTGCCGGTGCCGGTCTGGGCCGCAGCCATCAGGTCGCGACCGGCCAGCACCGCCGGAATGGCTTGCGCCTGCACCGGCGTCGGGGTCTGGTAGCCAAGCGTCTCAAGGGCGCGCAGCAAGGGTTCGATCAGGCCAAGGGTGGCGAAAGTCATGTGTTTACCGTAGGAAAATTCAGCGCAAGGAACGCAATGGGGCGCAGTTTACCTTATTTCCGGCTTCGGCTTGCGCCACTGGGGCAGGCTGATCAACAGCACCGCGCTGATGATCACCAGCATCGCCAAGGCCTCTTCCATACCAATGGTTTCGCCCACGAAGACGATACCCAACAACACCGCCACCGCCGGGTTGACGTAGGCATAGCTGGTCGCCGCCGCCGGGCGCACGTGCTTGAGCAGGTACATATAGGCGTTGAAGGCGATGATCGAGCCGAATACCGCCAAGTAGGCCAAGGCCAGCCAGCCTTCTATCGGCGGCATGGCGTGCAGACGTTCGCCGCTCAGCGCGCTGCCGATCAGCAGTGTCACACCGGCCACCAGCATTTCTGCGGCACTGGCCATGGCGCCCTGGGGCAGCGGCAGGCGTCGGCTCCACACCGAACCAAAGGCCCACGAGGCCGCAGCAAATAGCAGCAAGGCCGCGCCGGTCGGGCTTGATTGCAGGGTGCTGCCCATGTTGAGCATGGCGATGCCTGCAATCCCCAGAATCACCCCGGCCCATTCCAGACGCGTATTACGCGCCCCCCAGAAATAGCCGCAGAGCAAGGTGAACAACGGCACGGTCGCAACCGCCAGCGCGGCCACACCGGACGACACCCCGGAGTGCTCGGCCAATGTCACGCCGCCGTTGCCGAAGGTCAGCAGCAAAATGCCGATCTTGGCCGCGGCCTTCCACTGCTCCCAGGTCGGCGCCGGCGCCCCGCGCCAGCGCAAAAATACGTACATCGCCGCACCGGCCATCAGAAAGCGAATCCCGCCCAACATCAACGGCGGCCAATACTCCACGCCAATGCGGATCACCAGGTAGGTGGAACCCCAAATCACATACAGCGCAAAAAAAGCGGCGATCAACGGTAAGGGAAAGCGACGTGGGCCAGGCATTGGGTGGCTCTATGGCAGTAGAAGAGATGCATATTCTAAAAAGGCAGGTGATTAAACATAAGTTACAAAACCTGTTTAAACCGCCAATACACTTTTCAAAGCATGGTTATGAAGGCTATAAACCATGCTTTCGAAAGCCACGCGCAACTGGAGCCTTATCATGGACAAATACGACCGCATGCTCCTAAGCGCCCTGCTCGAAGACGGCCGGGCTTCTTTCGCCCAACTGGCGCGTACGGTAAACCTCTCGGCCCCGGCCGTGGCTGAGCGGGTGGCTAAGCTGGAAGCCAGTGGCGTAATCACCGGTTACCAGGCCAAGGTGGACCTGTCCAAAGTCGGCTTGCCGATCCAATGCGTGATCGAACTGCGCCTGACCAATCACGGCAGCCAGAAGGTCTACGACGAATTGAGCAAGATCCCCGAGCTGACCGAATGCCATCGGGTCACGGGTGATCCGTGCGTGATCATGCAGGCGGCGGTGGGGTCGATGCCGGAGTTGGAAGACCTGATTAACCGGGTGGCGAAGTTTGGGTTCAGCAAGACCTCGATTATTTTGTCGAGTGCGATAGAGCGGCGGGTGCCATTGGGGCAGTTGGAGGCCAATGGCAAAAGTGGCAACTGACCCGCCACCATCGGGGACCGCGTAGGGCATGAACAACGCGGTCAAATGTGGGAGGGGGCTTGCCCCCGATGGCAGTGTGTCAGCTAAAGATGAGCTGACTGATCCACCGCTATCGGGGGCAAGCCCCCTCCCACATTTAGAGCTTTATCATTCTTGAATGCGGGCTCGGGCTCAGAACCCGCGATGTTTCTTGAGGTGCTCGTTGATCTTCGCCGCCGGCACTTTCTGCAAGGTGCACAGCAGGTCATGGGACAGTTCGCGCAAGCCGTGGGTGCCGCGCAACTCCTGCGCCAAATGGGCGGTCAAGTTCGCGGCCATCTCCGCATCCGCCATCGCCCGGTGAGCCTTGCCGGTGTGGGGCAGCTGGGCAAAGGTGTTCAGCGTGCCGAGCTTGTGGTTCGGCGCTGTCGGCATCAAGCGTCGCGCCAGTAACAACGAACAGGCAAATTTCTGCAGACGGGTGCGGCGGATCAGGCCCAGTTCGAAGTCCCAGAACTTCTGGTCGAACGCGGCGTTGTGCGCCAGCAATGGGGTGGTGCCGACGAACTCGTTGACTTCGTTCATCACCCGCTCGGCCGGCGGCGCAGCGCGCAGCATGGCGTTGCTGATGCCGGTGAGTTGTTCGATGAAACCGGGGACGCGCACGCCTGCATTCATCAGGCTCTGGTAGCGGTCCACGATCTGACCACGTTCGAGGATGACCACCGCGATTTCCGTGGCGCGACAGTGGCTGCTCGGGGTAATGCCAGTGGTTTCAAAGTCGATGACCGCTATACGTTCCAAACCTGTTCCAACTCCGTCTAATCAATTTATTTGAGCAGCAATGCGCCTTCAATCGGCACGTAGCGGCTGGCGGCGCGTATCAGTGAGTTCGCCGTCAACCCCGGTACGCCATAGGCCACGGCTTCGACGCCATGTTTTTGGATGATACGGTCGAGCAGCATGTCGAAATCACCGTCACCTGAGGCCAGCACGATCTCGTCGACATGGTCGGCGGCGTCCATGATGTCGAGGGTGATGCCCACGTCCCAGTCGCCCTTGGCCGAGCCGTCGCTGCGCTGGATGTAGGGCTTGAGCTTTACCGTAAAGCCCAGGTTGCGCAGGATCTGCTGGAACTGCTGCTGCTTACTGTCGCCACGGTCGATGGCGTAGGCATACGCCTCGACGATCTGCCCGCGCGAGCTGATGTCAGCCCACAGGGCGGCGTAGTTGAAGTGGCAGCCATACGCCTGGCGTACGGTGTAGTAGAGGTTTTGCACATCGGCGAACACTGCAATTTTTTTCACCGCACTTCCCCATGACAGCCACTTGGACGCCGGGCGCAAAGGCCCGCAAAGGCGCCAGTATGCCAGCCATGGGAACGTTTCCGAGAAAAATCAGCCCGAAGCGACGAAGCGCCTCGGGCCTCATCGTGTCAGACGAAGGAATCGTCGTCGCCGAAAGAAGAGGAGTCGTCGGAATAATCGCTGTCGGCGAAGCTGTCCGAGTTGTTGCTGCCCCAGTTGTCATTGCCGGCGAATTTCTGATCATCGTTGCCCCAACCGCCTTGGTCGCTGGCCGGTGCGGGTTGCTCGATGATTTCTTCTACGACCTGCGGTTGCTGGTTGTGGTGGAACAGGCTGCTGATGCCTTCGGCCAACAACACACCACCCGCCACGCCAGCGGCGGTTTTCATCGCGCCGCCGAGAAAGCCGCTGCCAGCCGGTGCAGCAGCGGGAGGCTGTTGATAACTTTGTTGCGGCGCAGGCTGCTGGTTAAACGATGGCCGCGTCGGCTCACGCCAGCCGCCGCCAGAAGCTGGGGTTTGTGCCGGTTGCGAATCGCGAGAAGCCCCGCCGCCAAAAATGCTCGACAAGAAACCACCGCCGCTCGAAGGCGCCGGCGCTGAGGACTTGGCCCGCTGCAACTCGTCTTGCAACTGCTGGATCTGCTGCGCCTGCTGCTTGTTCTGCGCGTCGAGGCTCTTGAGCGCGTGTTCCTGCACCAAAATCGACTGGGTCATGTAGTACCCGGCCGCCGGTTGGCGCGTCATGTGCTCCTTGATCCGCGCTTCTGCCTGGGCGTCGCGGGGGGCTGAATCCGTTTCGGCTTGTTGCAACCGTGAAAACAGTCCATCGATCAGGGTTTGCTCTTCGCTGTTCATGGCGACCTCGTTAGATTGCCGGTAAAAATCGTGGCCCCGCCTGCAATCAGGCTAAGGTGCAATCCAGTTATGGGGGTGTTACCAGTTGTTTCAATAGTCTTTACTCAAGGTTTACGTTTGCGTACCCAAGGTCACGATCGGTTAAAGTGTCGCCCTTGCATTTAGGCCTGTGATGAACCTGATGAATCCGTTAGACGTACTGCGCGACTCCTTGCGTTTCACCCTCGGCAACCTGGGCGCTATCGTTCAGTTGTGCCTGCCGTTGGTGATCCTCGAAGCCCTGCTTCAACAGGTGCTCAACCACGTGGTCGGCGCGGATGCCTTCCCCGGCTATAGCGTGGTAGTGGGGTTGTTGGTGTACCCGTTGTACACCGGCGCGCTGATCCTGTTTCTCGACGCCCGCACCCGTGGCGAGTCGCCGCGCACCAAGGATGTGTGGGCCATGGCCCTGACGCTGTGGCCGCGTTTCGCCCTGCTGACGGCCATGAGCACGCTGCTGATTTTGCTGGGGCTGTCGCTGTATTTTCTGCCGGGTCTGTTTCTGATGGTGGTATTGGCCTTTGCCGAATACCTGCTGGTGCTGCGCGGCATGCCGGCGCTGGAGGCGATGAAGGAAAGCATCCGCCTGAGCCGTGGGCATTTCTGGCGAATCCTGCTGTGCCTGCTGTGCGTGATGACGCCGCTGTGGCTGCTCAAAGGCGCCAGCGTCGCGGCCTACCCTACCCCGGCGCCATTGCTCGGGCTGGTGATGGACAGCGCCCACAGCTTCCTGCAACTGTTCACCAGCGTGGTGCTGTTCCGTTTATTCATGCTGATCGGTGGTGATGCCGACGCACGGTGATATGCTCCGTGCCACCTCTGAAACGCTATAAGCCGAGCCGATGACCCGTTTATTGCGCATAACCTTGTTGGGCCTGTTGATTATCGCAGGCCTACTCGCCACTCTCATTTACAGCCTGACCTGGCGCCCCGAGCCCAAGCAAACCTTGCCCGTGAGTTGCGTGGCGCCCCGTGCGCCGACGCTGTTGCCGGGCCAGGCGCTCAAGGTCATGACCTGGAACGTGCAATACCTGGCCGGTAAAAACTACGTGTTTTGGTACGACACCGCCGATGGCAAAGGCCCCGACGACCGCCCCACCGTGGAAGACATGGCCGCCAGCCTCGACGAAGTGGCGCGGGTGATTCGCGACGAACAACCCGACATCCTGCTGCTGCAAGAACTCGACGAAAACGCCAAGCCCTCCCACTACCAAGACCAGCTTGCCCTATTGCAAGAACGCTTGGTCGACCTCTACCCCTGCAGCGCCCAGGCCTTCGACTGGAAAGCCGATTTCGTGCCCAACTGGCATATCTTCGGCAGCGTCGGCCGCAAACTGGCGACCCTCAGCCGCTACCAGATCGAACACGCCGAACGCCTGCAATTGCCGGTTTCGCCCACCAACGTCATCAGTCGCCAGTTCCAACCCAAGCCCGCCTTGCTGCTAACGTACCTGCCGCTGAGCGATGGCGGCCAGTTGGCCGTGCTCAACACCCGCCTGGACGGCGATGCCCCGGGGCGCAGTGCCGTGTTGGAGCAAGTGCAAACCACCGTCAAGTTGCTGGATAAATTCGAAGGCCGTGGCACACCCTGGCTGATCGGCGGGGATTTCAACCTGCTGCCCCTGGGGCAATTCCTACGCCTGGATGCAGGCAAACGCGGGCAGTATTCGCCGGACAGCGAGCTGCACCTGCTGTGGGACAAATACCCGATGATCCCCAGCAACAGCCAATCGAGCGGCATCGACCGTGAGAAATGGCTGACGAACTTCCCCAACGACCCCAGCGTCGATGGCCCGGATCGCACCGTCGACTATCTGTTCTACAGCCCGCGCATCAAGCGGGTGGAAGCCAAGGTGCGACAGGACGACACCCTGCGCATTTCCAATCATCTTCCGGTGATTGCGCGCTTCCTACTGCCGACCTTGTAATGCACCGCACATTGTCCTCTAAAAGGGGACAATGAATCCCGAACCAGCCTAATTGTCTCTCACTCGATCAGGCCGTAAATTTACTCCCAAGCCAGCACGCAGACAGCCAGAGGCGCTGAAGCGGCCTCCCCCTTCCAATACTTCAAGTGAGCGCAAACCACATGAACACTTTCAAAAAAGCCCTGACCGCCACCCTGCTCGCCCTGTCCATCGGCAGCGCCTATGCCGCCGACACCGCAGTGCCCGAGCACCAGACCCAAGCGTTTCTCAACGCACTGGCCGCCGGCGGCGGTCGCCCGCTGGAGCAACTGAGCCCCAAGGATGCCCGTGCGGTGCTGACCGGCGCGCAGAACTCGGTGAAGGTGGACATGTCGGGCATTGAAGTCCGCGACAAGACCATCAAGGCCGATGGCCAGGACCTCAAGCTGACCATCGTGCGCCCCGCCAACGTCAAGGGTGAGCTGCCGGTGTTCATGTACTTCCACGGCGGCGGCTGGGTGCTCGGCGACTACCCAACCCACGCCCGTCTGATTCGTGACCTGGTAGTAGGCTCTGGCGCCGTGGCGGTGTATGTCGACTACACACCATCGCCAGAAGCGCACTACCCGACGGCGATCAACCAGGCCTACGCCGCGACCCGTTGGGTAGCTGAGCATGGCAAGGAGATCAACGTCGATGGCAGCCGCTTGGCGGTGGCCGGCAACAGCGTCGGCGGCAATATGGCGGCGGTGGTTGCGCTGAAGGCCAAGGAACAGAACGCGCCGAAATTGCGCTTCCAACTGCTGTTGTGGCCGGTGACCGATGCCAGCTTCGACACCCCGTCGTACAAGCAGTACGCCGAGGGCCACTTCCTGACCAAAAACATGATGAGCTGGTTCTGGGACAGCTACACCACCGACGCCAAGCAACGTGCCGAGATCTACGCCTCGCCATTGCGGGCCACCAATGCGCAACTGACCGGCCTGCCACCGGCACTGGTACAAACCGCTGGGCTGGATGTACTGCGCGATGAAGGCGAGGCCTATGCCCGCAAGCTGGATGCGGCCGGTGTGGACGTGACGGCGGTACGCTACAACGGGATGATCCATGACTACGGCTTGCTCAACCCGCTGAGCAGTATTCCGGAAGTCAAAGCAGCCATGCGTCAGGCGGCGGGTGAGTTGAAGGCTCACCTGAACTGATAGCCCAGTTAAAAATCCCGCGTTGATCGCGGGATTTTTTATTTGCGCGGTTTTATTCGCGCAGTGGGTTCGGCAATCAACGGATCATCCGGCCAGTAATGTTTCGGGTACCGCCCCTTCAGATCCTTCTTCACCTCGATGTAGGTACTGCGCCAGAAGTTCGCCAGATCTTGCGTCACCTGCACCGGCCGGCGCGCCGGGGACAGCAGGTGCAATTTCACCACCTGGCGCCCGCCGGCAATGCGCGGGGTGTCTGCCAGGCCGAACAGTTCCTGCAAACGCACCGCCAGAATCGGCGGCATTTCGCTGTAGTCCAAACGCACCGATGAGCCCGACGGCACTTTCACATGCTGCGGCGCCAGATCATCCAGGCGTTGGGGCAGCGGCCAGGGCAGCAGGTTGTGCAGGAAGCTGGAAATATCCAGATTACTGAAATGGCTCAGGCGCGAAACTTTACCCAAATAGGGCATCAGCCAGTGTTCGAGGCTGTCGAGCAAGGCGTTGTCGCTGATGTCAGGCCATTCGCTGGTTTTGCCGCTGTCGAGGTGGCGTAGCAGCATGACGCGAGCTTGCCATTGGCGCAGTTCGGGCGTCCACGGCAGCAGCTCCAGCCCTTTGCGGCGCACCAGGTTGACCAGCGCCTGGCTGCGGGCGGATTCGTCCAGGCCCGTGAGCGGTTCGCGGCTGAGCACCAGTTCGCCGACTTTGCGCTGGCGCTCGGCGCGCAGCACGCCTTCGCGTTCGTCCCAGTCGAGCTGATCGACGTTGCGCACTTGCTCGGCGAGTACCGTGTCGAACAGCGCGGGATCAAAATCCGCTGCCAGGTAGATACGCTCTTCGCGCTGGCCCTGGCGGCTACCGAGGTCGGCGATGACCAGCCAGGGTTGTTTCATCAGGCTGTCGGCTTCGGCAAACAGCGCGGCGCGGCCGTTGGCCAGGCGATATTCAGCGCCGCCGGGGCGACGCTGTTGAGCGACGCGGTCGGGGTAAGCCAACGCCAGCAAGGCCCCAAGCCATCGTGGGTGATCAGGGTCGGTCACGGGTTGCTTGGCCTGACCTCTCAGATAGCCGCGATATTGCCGCGCCAGTTGTTTGGCCCGCTGCACACCGCCTTGGGTGCCGCGTGCACGCTCCTCACCGGACATCAGCGCCAGGCGACTGTGCAGGTCCGCGCCGCCACCGCGCAAGATATCGCGCTCCCCCAGCAGCGCGGCCACATCACACGCCGTCGCCGCCAGGCCCAGTTCCTGGCCGCGTAACAATAGATGGCCGATACGCGGATGGGCCGGCAGTTCGGCCATTTTCTGGCCATGGGCGGTGAGTTTGTCGTCATTCAGGGCGCCCAGTCGCACCAGCAAATCCTGGGCCTGGGCATAGGCGGCGGTCGGCGGCACATCGAGCCATACCAGTTGATTAGGCGTGACGCCCCAGCGCGACAACTGCAAAGCCAAACCTGCGAGGTCGGCGGCCAGGATTTCTGCACTGCTGTAGGCAGTCAACCCTTCATGCTGGTCTTCGGACCACAACCGATAACACACTCCCGGCTCCAACCGCCCTGCCCGGCCAGCACGTTGGGTGGCGCTCGCACGGGAGATACGCTGAGTGTCGAGGCGGGTCATGCCGCTGCCGGGGTCGAAACGCGGCACCCGCGCCAGCCCGGCATCGATCACCACGCGCACGCCGTTGATGGTCAGGCTGGTCTCGGCGATGTTGGTGGCCAGCACCACTTTGCGTTTGCCTGCGGGCGCTGGGTCGATGGCGGCGCGCTGGGCATTCAGGTCCAGCTCGCCATGCAGCGGGCATAACAATACGTCAGCGCGATCGCCAAGGGCGTCAGCCAACTGCTGGTTGACCCGACGAATCTCCGCCTGACCCGGTAGGAAAACCAACACACTGCCGGTTTCGTCCTGCAGGGCGTCGAGGATGGTTTGCACCAGCCGTGGCTCGATAAACTCCCCGGCCTGATAAGGCCGGCCCCAGCGCATCTGCACCGGGAACATGCGCCCTTCACTGCGCAGGATCGGCGCGTTACCCAGCAAACCGGCCAGGCGCTCGCCTTCGAGGGTGGCGGACATCAGCAGGATTTTCAGCGGTTGCTCATCACGAAACAGGTCACGGCCGTTGAGGCTCAGGGCCAACGCCAGGTCGGCGTCGAGGCTGCGTTCGTGGAATTCGTCAAAGATCAGCAGGCCCACGCCGTCCAGCGCGGGGTCATCCTGCAAGCGCCGGGTGAGGATGCCTTCGGTGACCACTTCGATGCGGGTGTTGGGGCCGACTTTGCTGTCGAGGCGAATGCGATAGCCGACGGTTTCGCCGACCTTTTCACCCAACTCGCTGGCCAAGCGTTCGGCAGCCGCGCGGGCAGCGAGGCGGCGGGGTTCGAGCATCAGGATGGTCTGCCCGGCCAGCCATGGCTCGTTCAATAATGCCAAAGGCACGCGGGTGGTTTTACCGGCGCCGGGCGGCGCTTCCAGCACGGCTTCATGGCGACTCGCCAAGGCGTCACGCAGGGCGGGTAAAACATCATCGATCGGCAACGAATTCATACTGGCTCCAAAGCAGAGCGGCGAGTATAACGGCGAACTGCTGAGTGCCGGCGCTGGTCATAGAAACACCGCTGAGCCGGGCGGTGAACACTGTCCTAATGTGGGAGGGGGCTTGCTCCCGATAGCGGTGTATCAGTAACAAATAAGTTGCCTGACACACTGTCATCGGGAGCAAGCCCCCTCCCACATTGGTTCAGTGTCGCCCGGTAGATCTAGCTTATAGTCACCTTTAAACATGTTCTGGAGATTCCCCCATGCGTATCGCTTCCCGTGTCATCGGCGGTGTCCTCGCCGTCACCCTGTTGAGCCAACTGACGGCCTGCGGTTCGATCTTCTTCCCCGACCGCCGTGGCCAGATCGACGGCAAGATCGACCCCACCGTAGTCGTGCTCGATGCCATCGGCCTGTTGTTCTACGTGATCCCTGGCCTGATCGCCTTCGGTGTGGACTTCGCCACCGGCGCCATCTACTTCGAGCCGGGCAAGACTGCCCAGGTCGACCCGGCAAAACTCCATGAAGCCATCGGCGCCGACGGCAAGGTCGACAACGTCAAGCTGCAAACCATCATCCAGAAAGAAACCGGCCACCGCCTGCCGCTGGACGACCCGCGCATGATCCAGTTCAAGGGCAGCGTGCAACAACTGGCAGCCCTCGGCCTGAAGTCGGCTGCCTAAGCCATGACCAGCAGCCCCGAACACGCCAGGCTGTTACGCCTGGCCACGCGCGCTTCGGTGGGCGTGGCCTGTGCGCTGATTATCACCAAGGCCATCGCCTGGTGGCTCAGCGGCTCGGTGAGCATGCTCGCCGGGTTGACCGACTCGCTGCTGGACGGCGTGACCTCGCTGCTGAACCTGGTCGCGGTGCATTACGCCCTGCGCCCGGCGGACGACGATCACCGTTACGGCCATGGCAAGGCGGAATCGTTGTCGGGCATGGCCCAGGCGCTGTTTATCGCCGGCAGTGCGGTGTTGATCGCGTTCCAGGCCTATGACCGCTTGCAGCATCCGGAGCCCGTAGGCGCACCGTGGTTGAGCATTGGCGTGATCATCTTTTCGCTGGTGCTGACGGTCGCGCTGCTGATGCTGCAACACCGGGTGATCCGCGAAACCGGCTCCAACGCGGTACGCGCCGACTCCCTGCATTACCGATCGGACTTGATGCTCAACGGCAGCATCCTGGTGGCCTTGGTACTGGCGGGTTTCGGTTTTCATCAAGTGGACGCCTGGTTCGGCCTGGGTATCGCCGCCTACATCTTGTGGAGCGCGATCCAGATCGCCCGTGAAAGCTTTGCGGTATTGATGGACGAGGAACTGCCGCCAGACGTCAGCCAGCACATGCTGGAACTGGCCCGTGGCGTACCCGGAGTGTTGGGCGCCCATGACTTGCGCACGCGTATTTCGGGCAGCCACTGGTTTGTGCAGCTGCACCTGGAGTTGCCGGGGGAATTGACCTTGTCAGTGGCCCACGGCATCAGCGACCAGGCCGCCGATGCCATTCACCACGCCTACCCACGTGCCGAAGTGCTGGTGCACGCCGACCCGCGGGAAGTGGTCACTGGCAACACGCCTTAGTACTGCACCTGATAACCGCGACTGCTCAGGCAGTTGCCCTGAGCCTGGCGGTAGGTTTGCACCACCGCCGGGTCTGGGGCGTAGGTGACTTGCTGCGGGTCGAAACCGCTTTGCTGCACGGCCCAGCGATAACAGTCGTAACCATCCTGCTGCACCTGGGCCGGTGATTGGCCGTTGGCGGGGTAAGCGACCACGTCATAGCCATTGCCTTGCGGCGCCGGTTGGGCCACCGGCACTTCGGTCGGCGGTTGCACCACCACGTACTGCTGGGAGCTGGTTTCGTAGGTGTAATAGGCACCGGCGGCGAGGAAGAACAGCGCGCTGCCCACCCACACTTCCCGCGCGTAATCGGGCAGGTATTGCACGCGAATGCCATACGGCGGCCTTACCACGACATAACGCGGGCCTTGCGGGCGATACCAATAGCCGCCAGAGAAGAAGTAGTCCTGGCCACGGTAAGGCACGCGGTAGTTGCGGTCGGGGAAGCGGTCGATCACGTAGCCGGGGCGGTGCTGCGGGCCAGGGCCCCAGCCATTGCCGTGACCATCCGGGCGGCCCGGCCAGCGGTTGTCGCCAGGACGGTTATTGTTGTAACCGCCGCCATTGTTACCCGGACGCGAACCTGGGCCCCCGGCTTCCCAATGCTGATTACCGTCATTGCGGCGCGGGATATCGCGGTAGTTGCCCTGACGCGGCTCCTGGGTTTGGCGCACGGTATCGGGGCGACTCTGGATCGGCAAATTGTTCGAGGGCTGCGGCGCAGGTCGCGGCTGTTCGGCATTTTGTGGGCGGCCTTGCCACTGCCCGCCGTTGCGCTGCTGTTGCTCGGCCCGCTCAAACTGCTGATTCTGCGGGCGCGCCTGGGCGTTCTCGGGGCGAGGCGCTTGCTGCTGGCGCGGCTGATTGTTGCCTTGCCCTCTTTCATGCTGACCACCGCCTTCAGGACGCGGCGCGTTATCACGCTCGTCGGCCAACACGTGGTTGCCAACGGCGGCCATCAGCAAACCTACACCTGCCAAACGCCAGATGCGCTTCATGCTATTCCTCACTGCGGTTTAGGGCCTGTTCATGAGACTGGAAAAGCACGGCCCGGTTCTCGGACAGGTTATCAGTCACGCGAAACTTTTTCGCAGGCATAAAGAAAGGGGTGACCCGTCGGCCACCCCTTGAGAACTTCGTCCTGGCTCAACGCTTGTGGCGTTGGCTCACCTCACGCCGCCTTCTGGGCAGTGTGCAGCCTGGAGGCCGGCTCAACCCTGCTGGGGTGGCGGCCGCAGCGGGCCTGATTGGGCGAGCTGCTTTGGACTGTTGTCCAGGCGGTGATTCTGTTGATAAAGATACCTGCCCGCGCCTGACGGATGATTGCGAAGATTGCGTCAATAAACAGTGCTTGCGCAATTTTTAACCCTTCATGGATAATTCACCGCAATAGTTACGACAAAGGCCAACCCAATGAGCAAGCTTGACCGATACGACCTGAGTATTTTGGCGGAATTGCAGCGCGACGCGAGGATCTCCAACCAGGAGTTGGCTGAACGTATCGGCCTGTCGCCGTCACCGTGCTCGCGCCGGGTCAAGCAGCTGGAGGACGATGGCTACATCGCCCGCCAGGTCGCCCTGCTCGACCGCAAGATGCTCGGCCTGAGCCTCACCGCCTACGTGCTGATCGGCATGGACCGGCACACCCCGGAGCGTTTCGAGAACTTCGAAGCGGCCATCCGCACCCTGCCCCAAGTGCTGGAATGCAGCCTGGTGACCGGGATGGATGCCGACTATCAGTTGAAAGTGGTGGTGCCGGATATGGATCACTACCAGAAGCTGCTGCTGGGGCATTTGACGCGTATCGACGGTGTGACCAGTGTGCGGTCGAGTTTTGTGCTGAACCAGGTGCTCAATAGCACCGAATTGCCACTGACTCACCTGCGCACTTGAAATCAATGCAGGACAAATGTGGGAGGGGGCTTGCCCCCGATAGCAATCTGTCAGTTGATGCATGTGTTGACTGACACACTGCAATCGGGGGCAAGCCCCCTCCCACATTTTGACCGTGCACGACGTAGGTCAATATAGCGCCTGCCACGCTGCCTTATACTTCCCGTCTGTATTGTCGGAAAAATACCCCATGAACAACATCGACCCCGCCCTCTTCGAAGAATGGATGATGACCGGCCTGGTCACGATCCTGATCATTTTCATGGGCTTTATCGTCTGGGACCTGGCAAAGAAGTCCAAAGCCGGTCGCTTTGGCTCGTTCATCCTGTTTTTCGTGCTGGGGCTGGGCGTGGCCGCGTTCATCATTAAAAGCGTGGTGATTGGCCTGATCGAGTCCGGCGCACTATAGGCGCGCCGGTACTTCCTTCCACTGGCCCTGGTCCAGGCCATCGATTGACCAATCCCCAATGCGCACGCGCACCAGGCGCAGCGTCGGCAAGCCCACCGCTGCGGTCATGCGTCGTACCTGGCGATTGCGCCCTTCACGAATCACCAATTCCAGCCAAGACGTGGGCACGCTTTTACGAAACCGTACCGGCGGGTTGCGCGGCCATAACTCGGGCTCATCCAACTGCCGAGCCTCGGCAGGCAAGGTCATACCGTCGTTCAATTCCACGCCATCGCGTAGGCGCTGCAACTGTTCTTCGGTGGGTTCGCCTTCGACTTGCACCCAGTAGGTTTTCGCCAGTTTGTGCTTGGGGTCGGCAATCCGCGCCTGTAGCTGGCCGTCATTGGTCAGCAGCAGCAAACCTTCGCTGTCACGGTCCAGGCGGCCTGCCGGGTAGATGCCGGGGATATCGATAAAGTCCTTGAGGGTCGCGCGCCCGCCTTCGTCGCTGAACTGGGTCAGCACGTCGAAGGGTTTATTGAACAAGATCAGCTTGGGCTCGGCCGGCGGTGCCTTGGCAACGCGGCGCGCAGCGGAGTACGGGGGTTTCACGCCAGGGCGGCGCGAATCGGGGCGAGTAGGACGGGACATGGCAAAGGAACATCTAACGGTCAGGACCGACAATGCTAGTGGCCTGACCGTTAAATAACCATCCCAACCGCTTAGCGGAACGGCGGCTCGTCGAAGCTGCGCAGTTTGCGCGAGTGCAGCGAGTTGAGCTCGGTGCGCAACAGATCCACTGCCTCGATGCCGATCTTCAAGTGCTGGCTGACCGCACGCTCATAGAACGCGTTAGCCGAGCCGGGCAGCTTGATTTCGCTGTGCAGCGGTTTGTCCGACACACACAACAAGGTGCCATACGGCACGCGCAGTCGATAACCTTGGGCCGCGATGGTGCCGCTTTCCATGTCCACGGCCACGGCGCGAGAGAGGTTGATCAGCGGTCGTTCCTGGGCCCAGCGCAGCTCCCAGTTGCGGTCGTCGTAGGTCAGCACGGTGCCGGTGCGCAGGCGCTTTTTCAGCTCTTCGCCTTTTTCGCCGGTGACGTTGGCCGCCGCTTGCTGGAGCGCCATCTGCACTTCCGCCAGGGCCGGGATCGGGATGTTCGGCGGCACCACGCGGTCGAGAATCCCGTCGCGGCGCATATAGGCGTGGGCCAGTACGTAGTCGCCGATGGTCTGGGATTGGCGCAGGCCGCCGCAGTGGCCAATCATCAACCAGCAATGCGGACGCAGCACGGCCAGGTGGTCGGTGATGTTCTTGGCGTTGGACGGGCCGACGCCAATGTTTACCAGCGTCACGCCGTGGCCGTCGGTGGCTTGCAAGTGATACGCCGGCATCTGGTAACGATGCCACACCACGCCTGCGGCAATGGCCGACGCTTCGCCGTGGTCCATGCTCTTGTCGATCACCACGTTGCCCGGCAGCACCATGCGGATAAAGCGCGGGTCGCTGCGCAGTTGTTCAAGGCCATGCAGGATGAACTGGTCGACATAACGGTGGTAGTTGGTCAGCAGAATCCACGGCTGCACATGGCGCCAGTCGCTGCCGGTGTAGTGCACCAGGCGGCGCAGGGAGAAGTCCACACGAGCGGCATCAAACAATGCCAGGGGCAGCGGGTCGGTGTTTTCCCAGTCGTACAGGCCATCGGCGATGCCATCGGTGGCGGCCGACAGGTCGGTGCTCGGGAATACGCGGGCCAGGGTGGCGGCGGTCACGCCGGAGCCGGCCAGTTCGTCGCCCTGCTCCACCACATACGGGTATGGAATGTTCTGTTGGCTGACGCCCACTTCCACCGTCACGGTGAAGTCGTGCATCAGCGGCACCAGTTGTTCCAGCAGGTATTTACGGAACGCGGCGGGATGGGTGACGGTGACGCTGTAGGTGCCCGGCAACTGGACCTTGGCATACGCCCGGGTGGTCTGTGGGACTTCGCCGTGGCAGTGGTAGGTCAGGCGCAGCTCTGGGTAGCGAAACAGCGCGCGTTGCTCGGCGTCGGGCTCGACGCGGTCTTTGAGGTATTGCTTGAGGGCCTGGTTGAGCGCGCCGGTAGCCCGCTCATGCAGGGCCGCCAGCCGGTCGACGGCTTCTTCGGCGGTTTGAACGACAACAAAAGCTTCGGTCACGGTAAGCATCCTGTGTTCTGACGTGCAGGCCTTTATCTTGCCTGTATCCCGGCCCTACTGAAACACCGGAGTTGGAATGCAATTATTAATGTGGGAGGGGGCTTGCCCCCGATGGCTGAGTGTCAGCAAGCCTATACATAGCTGACACACCGCTATCGGGGGCAAGCCCCCTCCCACACTTGGACCACATTTACATAGACACAGTGGGCGTGGCGCGAGCGACGATAGCCTCAACATTCACCCCGCGTGGCAAGGTGCCATACACGCGACCAGACGACTCACCAAGACGACTGGCAATAAACCCATCACTCACCGCCCCATTCCCCGCCTCCAGCAATAGCTTGGCCTGCAATGCCAGCGCAATATCCTCGGTCAACTGCCGCGCACGGTACTGAATATCCTGGGTATCCATAAACGCCGACTTCAACTGCTCGATATGCCGCGCCAGACGCTTGTCACCATGCCCATCCCCCAGTTCGACAAACAACGCTTCCAACACGCCCGGCTCTTTGGACAGGGCCCGCAGCACGTCCAGGCACTGCACATTGCCGGAACCTTCCCACGTCGAATTCACCGGCGCCTCACGGTACAGGCGCGGCAGGATGCTGTCCTCGACATACCCGGCACCGCCCATGCACTCGGCCGCTTCATTGATCATGGCCGGGGCACGCTTGCAGATCCAATATTTGCCCACCGCCGTCACCAATCGAGCGAACTTGGCTTCTTGTTCATCCCCCAAGTGGTCCAGGGCGCGACCCATGCGCATGCTCAACGCCAACGCGGCTTCGCTTTCCAGGGCCAGGTCGGCCAGCACGTTTTGCATCAACGGTTGCTCGCTGAGTACACGGCCACCTACCGAACGGTGAGCACAATGATGGCTGGCCTGGGTCAACGCCTGGCGCATCAAGGCGCTGGAGCCGACCATGCAGTCGAAGCGGGTCATGGCGACCATTTCGATAATGGTCGGTACGCCACGGCCTTCTTCGCCGATCATCCAGGCCAGGGCGCCACGGAACTCCACTTCGCTGGAGGCGTTGGAGCAATTGCCGAGCTTGTTTTTAAGGCGCTGGATGTAGAACTCGTTGCGCGTGTCATCCGGGCGATGCCGGGGCAGCAGGAAGCACGTGAGGCCTTTGTCAGTCTGGGCCAGGGTCAAGAACGCATCACACATGGGCGCCGAGCAGAACCATTTATGGCCCACCAGCTCATAGGCTTGGCCCGGCCCGCCAGCACCCACCGGGTAGGCACGGGTGGTGTTGGCGCGCACATCGGTGCCGCCTTGCTTCTCGGTCATGGCCATGCCGATAGTGGCACCGCTTTTATAAGCAATGCCGACATTGCGCGGGTCGTAGTGCGTGCTGAGGATTTTCGGCAGCCAGGTATCAGCAAGGTCTGGTTGCAGGCGCAGGGCCGGCACGCAGGCAAAGGTCATGGTCAGCGGGCACCCGGTGCCGGCTTCGGCTTGGCTATGCAGATAGGTCAAGGCGGCGCGCGCCACATGGGCGCCGGGTTGCGGATGGGCCCAGGGCAGCGACGGCAGGCCGTGCTCGACGGCGGTGCGCATCAACTCATGATAGGCCGGATGAAACTCCACCAGGTCGATACGATGGCCGTAACGGTCATGGCTGCTGAACACCGGTTTGTTCTGGTTCGCCAGGAACCCGGCCTCCATCAGCGGCCCGCCGGCCAGTGCACCGTAAGCCTCCAGGCGCCCTTCGGCCCAGCCCGCGCCAAAGCGCCGCGCCCAATCTTGAAGGGGCACGTCAATGCGGTAAAGGTTGGTGCCGTCCAGGGACGGGGGCTGGTTGGTGACGTCGTGGGTTTCGGCGAACTGATGCAGGTTCATGACGGGCCTCCTGGAAAAAGGCCGCATTCAGTTGAGGCCCGAATTTCAGTTAAGCACCGTCACCCGGCTTAAAAAAGTGACATACGCGCCTAATGTCCGGCGCTTTCGCCCTCTATCGAGCACAGCAAGCGGCGCTCCAGCACGGCTTGCAACGCGTCGAAACGCACCGGTTTGGCCAAGCGGTCAGTAACGCCAATACCGTGGCAGTGTTCACGCTCCGACACCGTCAGCGACGAACTCAAGGCAATCACCGGCAACTCGCCGCAGCCCGGCAACGCACGGATCTGACAGCACAACGAGAAGCCGCCTTCAGGTATGTCCAATAACACTGCGTCGAATCTTTCCGCCTGCAAGGCCGCCAGTGCGTTGGGGCCGCTGTCTGCGGCTTTCACCCGGTACCCGAGCTTGAGCAACATGCCGCGCACCACTAATTGGCTGACGCTGCTGTCATCGACCAACAGCACTGCGCAGTCCTGGGGGGCGCGCTGCTGGTCGAGCGCCTGCTTAGGCTCCGGCGGTACAGGGCTGGCCTCCATTTCCAGCTGGAAACGGCTGCCCTTGTGCGGCTCAGAATGATGGGTGAGGCGCCCGCCCAGCAGTTCGATCAGTTGTCGGCAGATGGCCAGGCCGATTCCCAGCCCGCCGTATTCGCGGGTGGTGGAGCCATCGAGTTGGAAGAAACGTTGGTACAGGGTCGCTTCATCGAGGTACGCAAAGCCGATACCGGTATCGGTCACAATAAAACTCAGGCGCAGGCCACCATCACTTTGGGGCACGCCCACAACGCGCAGGCGCACAGAACCTTCGTGGGTGAACTTGAAGGCATTGTCCAAGAGGCAGTCGAGGCACTGCGTCAGCTTGTCGGCATCGCCAATCATGCGATCCGGCAGCTCAACGGCGACATCGATGGAAAACTCCAGGCCCTTGCTTTGAGCGCTGGCGGTGAACTGCTGGCGCAGGGTATGGAGCACACCGCGCAGGCTGAACACCTGAGGCTGGGCACTCAGACGCGCGGCCTGTAATTCGGTGAGGGTGAGGATGCCATTGACCATGCGCATCATGTCCCGGGCCGAACCGGCGGCGGTTTGCTGGTACTGCGCAAGGTCAGTGTCCAGGGGCACGGTCTGCATCAGTTCGAGGGAGCCAATCACCCCGTTCATGGGCGTACGCAGTTCGTGGGTCAAGGTGGCGAGGAACTCATCCTTGAGCCGGTTACTGCGGGCCAGCTGCTGGTTGAGCACTTCCAGTTTCTGGCTGGCGTCAAACAGGATCTGCGCCTGTTGCTCGCGCATGCTGTTGATGCGGTCTGCCAGGGCCAGGGACAGCAATGCGACTTCGATGGCCGAACCGATCTGGCTGGCGTACATGGTGAGGAACACGTTGGGCAGGTAACCCAGCACCATCAACGTATTGACCACCCCGCCCAGCAAAAACGCCGACCAGGCAATGATGAAATACCGCGCCATGCGCTGGCCACACAGCCAGGCCTTGATGGCGGCAATGAAGATGGTCACGGTAAACACCAGCGCCAGCCCGGTGGCCAGACGCAGGGCCACCGCGTAGCTGGTCAGCAGGGCCAGGGCCATCACCACTGCGCCACAGGCCGCCAGGGCCAGCAGAATGCGATCAAGCCAACGACTGTGCTGCGCGGTGTGCAGGAAGCTGCGGGCGAACAGGCTGCCGAACAGCGCCGCCGAACCGATCAGGAACGGCACCGCCGCGTTCGTCCACCAAGGGTTATTGGGCCAGAAGTACTCGGTGGCAACGCCGTTGACTGAGAGCTGGTAGAGACCAAACGAGGCGATATAGAAGATGTAATAGAGGTAGCTGGTGTCGCGCACGCTTAGGTAGATGAACAGGTTGTAGATCAGCATCCCCAGCAATACGCCGTAGATCGCGCCCAGCACATACAGGCGCAGGGGCTGCTCTTCGAGGTAGGCAGTGCCGGCCCAGAGGGTCAATGGCGCCTGGATGGAGCCTTGGCTTTGCAGGCGCAGGTAAACCGTTTCTTGCTGATTGGGTACGAAGTTGAGCTTGAACAGGTAATTGCTCTGACGCACCTCACGGCTGGAAAAAGGTAACGCGCTGCCGGTGCGGGTAGCCAGCCGATAGGTGCCCGTGCCGTCATTTTGGTACAGGTCCAAATGATTCAACGGCGGGTAGGCCAGCTCCAGAAACCACGTGCGTGGTGCACGAGGGTCTTTGGCCATGTAATGCAGATCGACTTTGAGCCAGAACACCGAGCGCGAATAGCCGGCGTTAAGGGTGGCTTTGTCATGGGGTTTGAATTGCCCGGCATACGTGGGGGAACTGACTTCGGCGATGGTGAGGGCGTCAGTCGGGTCTTCGAGCACTTGCATGACTCGGCCCAGCGGCAGGCTGCGCGTGTTCTGGTCGAACTCGACGGCGCTGGCGAGCATCGGCAGCCCGCACAACAATAAAATCAGCAAATAGCGCATAGAGCCCCAGCGTGGCCTGCCCGGTCATGTCAAAAAGCCCCCCATTCCTTTTGAGAAGACGTAAACCGGCAATACAGTTAATGGTGGTTTGGATCCACTCTAGCATAGCCACTAAAGGCTATTGGACACCATCGAAATAATTTTTTGAAAGGCTCTAGATCGGGGCTTTCAGCGCTTTTAACCACCCCTGAAAAGCGCCAGAAAAGCGTCACCCCACACGTAAAATTCAACCATCGCCAGACATCCACGCAAAAAGCGTTTGGTGGTAAGCTCGCGCACCATGAATATCTACAGCTCTCGCCCCGTTGTTCTATGTCTCTCCGGCCATGATCCCAGTGGTGGCGCCGGCTTGCAGGCAGATATCGAAGCCCTGCTCGCCCAGGGCTGCCATGCGGCTCCGGCCGTCACCGCGCTGACCGTGCAAAACACGGTCAATGTCAGCGATTTCCGCGTACTCGACCGCGAGTGGGTACTGGCCCAGGCCAACGCCGTGCTTGGCGATTCCGAAGTGGCGGCGGTCAAGCTGGGCATGCTCGGCTCCACCGCGATGGTCGACACCGTGGTCGAGCTGCTGCAGGCGCACCCGCACTTGCCGGTGGTGTGCGACCCGGTGCTGCGCGCCGGTGGCGGTGGCAGCCTGGGCAAGGATGAAGTCGGTTATGCGATGCGTGAGCGGTTGTTCCCGCTGTCGCTGATCGCCACGCCGAACCTGCCAGAGGCGCGCATCCTCGCCGAGCTGCCCGAAGGCACGGCGGACGAATGCGCCGCCAAGCTGCTGCCGTTCATCAAGCACCTGCTGATCACCGGTGGCCATGGCGACGAGCACGAAGTGCACAACCGTCTCTACAGCCGCGATGGCACGCAGCAGACCTTTACCTGCCAGCGCCTGCCCGGCAGCTATCACGGTTCAGGCTGCACGCTGGCCAGCGCACTGGCCGGTCGCATCGCCCAAGGCGAAGGCCTGGTGAGCGCGGTGCAATCGGCGCTCAACTACACTTGGCGCACCCTGCGCGACGCCGAACAACTCGGCCAGGGCCAGTTTGTGCCGCGCCGATTGCCGCTGGATTTCTGCTCGTAAGACTTTAAGAGGCCTGCCCGATGAAACTACGTGGCCTTTACGCCATTACCGACAGCCAACTGTTGTCCGGCAAATTCCTCGCCTACGTCGAAGCGGCGTTGGACGGTGGCTTGACCCTGCTGCAATACCGTGACAAGAGCGGCGACGAAGCCCGGCGCCTGCGTGAAGCCGAGAAGCTGCGAGAACTGTGCTCACGCTATAAAACCCAGCTGATCATCAACGACGACGCCGAATTGGCCGCGCGCCTGGGCGTCGGCGTGCACCTGGGCCAGACCGACGGCCCATTGACCCCAGCCCGTGCGCTGCTGGGTTCCAAGGCGATCATCGGCGCCACTTGCCACAGCCAGATCGAACTGGCCGAGCAAGCTGCCAAAGAAGGCGCCAGTTATGTCGCGTTCGGTCGCTTCTTCAATTCAAACACCAAGCCTGGCGCCCCGGCTGCCACCGTCGAGATGCTGGCCCAGGCCCGTGCGCGGTTGCAGCTGCCAATCTGTGTGATCGGCGGCGTCACCCTGGAGAACGCCGAGCCGCTGGTGGCCCATGGTGCTGACTTGCTGGCGGTGGTCCACGGCCTGTTTGGCGCCGACAGCACCCAGGAAGTCACGCGTCGTGCCCGCGCCTTTAACGACCTTCTTAAGATTTGATTTTAGAGAGCCTCCTCATGTCCCGTTCAGAAACCCTGTTTGCCAATGCCCAGAAACACATCCCCGGCGGTGTGAACTCCCCCGTGCGTGCGTTCAAGAGCGTGGGCGGCACGCCGTTGTTCTTCAAGCACGCCGAAGGCGCCTATGTCACCGACGAAGATGACAAACGCTACGTTGACTACGTGGGTTCCTGGGGGCCGATGATCCTCGGCCACAGCCACCCGGACGTGCTGGACGCGGTACGCAAGCAGCTGGAACATGGCCTGTCCTACGGCGCCCCGACCGCTATGGAAACCGAAATGGCGGACCTGGTCTGCTCAATCGTGCCATCCATGGAAATGGTACGCATGGTCAGCTCCGGCACCGAAGCCACCATGAGCGCGATCCGTTTGGCCCGTGGTTTCACCGGCCGCGACAGCATCATCAAGTTCGAAGGCTGCTACCACGGTCACTCCGACAGCCTGCTGGTCAAGGCCGGCTCCGGCCTGCTGACCCAAGGCGTGCCAAGCTCGGCGGGTGTACCGGCCGCCTTTGCCAAACACACCCTGACCCTGCCGTTCAATGACATCGCAGCCGTCGAGCAGATGCTCAATGAAGTGGGTCAGGACGTGGCGTGCATCATCGTCGAACCCGTGGCCGGCAACATGAACTGCGTACCGCCGGCGCCGGGCTTCCTCGAAGGCCTGCGCGAGCAGTGCGACAAGCACGGCGTGGTGCTGATTTTCGACGAAGTGATGACTGGCTTCCGCGTGGCCCTCGGTGGCGCCCAGGCACACTACGGCGTCACGCCAGACCTGAGCACCTTCGGCAAGATCATCGGTGGCGGCATGCCGGTGGGCTGCTTTGGCGGCAAGCGCGAGATCATGCATCACATCGCGCCGCTGGGCCCGGTGTACCAGGCGGGCACGTTGTCGGGTAACCCGCTGGCCATGGCTGCCGGCCTGACCACCCTGCGCCTGATCAGCCGCCCGGGGTTCCACGCCGAGCTGACCGACTACACCACCCGCCTGCTGGATGGCCTGCAACAACGCGCCGACGCGGCCGGTATCCCGTTTGTTACAACCCAGGCGGGCGGCATGTTTGGCCTGTACTTCAGCGGCGCCGACGATATTGTCACCTTTGATGACGTGATGGGCAGCGATGCCGACCTGTTCAAGCGCTTCTTCCACCTGATGCTGGAAGGCGGCGTGTACCTGGCGCCAAGCGCGTTCGAAGCCGGTTTCACGTCGATCGCCCATGGTGAAGCTGAATTGAAGCTGACCCTCGATGCCGCCGAGCGCGCGTTCGCCGCACTGAAGTAAAAAGGCTGCAAAAATCAGACACCGCGCCGAACGGTGTCTGATTTGCTACTTTGCTGACAGAGATTTCCGAGTTTTTTCGAGAAATCACCTGCAATCCGGCAGATAAGTTGCCCAACCAGCAGAAAAACGAGTAAAGACTTTGTAAGCAGAGGCCTGCTTATTTCATAATGCGCGCTTATTGGACCCCCCGAGGGTCCGCGTGCCCCGTCAGAGGTAAGTCGATTCCCATGAAACGCACCGGCCGCACCCTGGTTCTGGGCTGCCTGTTGCTCCTTCAGCCGCTGCTGGCACATGCACAAGCAGGCGGCAACTCGTTGTTAATCCCAGCGATGGGTCGTTGCACCCTCAATACCCAGCCAGACAGCCAGGCCGAAGCCTTGAGCGCGTGCCAGAAACAGGCCGACGGCGGGGATGCGCAGGCGCAATACGAGTTGGGCGAGTACTACCACGACGCTAAAAACCCCGCCCGCGACCTCAACAAAGCGTTGAGCTACTTCGAAAAAGCCTCGTTGCAGGGCCACGCCGAAGCTCAATTCAAGCTGGGCACCATGTTTTTCCATGGCGAAGGCGTGCCGGCCAATAACGTTCAGGCGTATATCGTGCTGAAGATGGCGGCGGTCAATGGTGCAGAGGATGCGCTGGATACGGCCGATGAAGTGGCCGAGCATATGCAGCGGGATGAATTGGAAGTGGCGACCCAGGTGCTGGGGCAGATTTTTCGTAACTATTTGCAGGAATTGCAGAGTGCGGATGGGCGTTCGCCGTTCTCACCCTTGCCTTGAATACAGCTAAACCCTTCTACCGCTATCGCAGGCAAGCCAGCTCCCACATTTTGATTTGTGAACACAATCGAATGTGAGAGCTGGCTTGTCGGGTCGCCGCATCGCTGCGATGGGCACACTACTGTCTTAAGCCCTACTTCTCAGGCATAGGCATCGGAAACGGCATCACATTGCTCACGCCCCGAGCCTCGCTGATCTTCGGCGTCCCCAAACGCTCCACCTCATCAATGCGCACAATCGAATGCATCGGCACAAAACTGCGCACCACACCTTCGAACTGCGCCTTGAGCTTCTCTTCGCCCGGGTCGACGACCAACTGAGTGCGCTCGCCAAAGACGAACTCTTCCACTTCCAGAAACCCCCACAGATCGCTCTGATAGATCTGCTTGGCGTACATTTCGAACACCTGGCCCTGGTTGAGGAAAATCACCTTATAGATTGGAGCTTCACGTTTGGTCATGGTGGGCGGATAACACATCGGGGATATAAAAGAGGGCGCGAACTATAGCATGGCACCCGATGCACAACGCTAGGAACCAATGGGCATGCCCCCTATAATGCGCGGTTCTTTACCACCAGTTGACGATCCCCATGGCCAAGAAGCTTTACATCGAAACCCACGGTTGCCAGATGAACGAGTACGACAGCTCGCGCATGGTCGATCTGCTGGGCGAACATCAGGCCCTGGAAGTCACCGCCCGCGCCGAAGATGCCGACGTGATCCTGCTCAATACCTGCTCGATCCGCGAGCGGGCCCAGGACCGTGTGTACTCCCAGCTGGGCCGCTGGCGTGAATTGAAACTGGCCAACCCGGAGATGGTGATTGCCGTCGGCGGTTGCGTGGCCAGCCAGGAAGGCGCCGCGATCCGCGACCGTGCGCCCTATGTCGACGTGGTCTTCGGCCCGCAGACCCTGCACCGCTTGCCGGAAATGATCGACGCCGCCCGCGCCACCAAGCTGCCGCAAGTCGACGTGTCATTTCCTGAAATCGAAAAATTCGACCATTTGCCCGAGCCCCGCATCGACGGGCCGAGCGCCTATGTGTCTGTGATGGAAGGTTGCAGCAAGTACTGCACCTTCTGCGTGGTGCCCTACACACGTGGTGAAGAGGTCAGTCGGCCATTTGACGACGTGCTGTCAGAAATCATCCACCTGGCCGAAAACGGCGTACGCGAAGTGACCCTGCTGGGCCAGAACGTCAACGGCTATCGCGGCCAGACCCATGACGGGCGTCTCGCTGACCTGGCGGAGCTGATTCGCGTGGTGGCTGCGGTGGACGGTATCGAGCGCATTCGCTACACCACGTCCCACCCGCTGGAGTTTTCCGACAGCCTGATCCAGGCCCACGCCGAAGTGCCGGAGCTGGTCAAACACCTGCACTTGCCGGTGCAGTCGGGCTCGGACCGCATCCTGGCGGCAATGAAGCGCAACCACACGGCCCTGGAGTACAAATCCAAACTGCGCAAATTGCGTGCGGCGGTGCCGGGTATCTGCATCAGTTCGGACTTTATCGTGGGTTTCCCTGGCGAAACCGAGAAAGACTTCGAGCAGACCATGAAGCTGATTGAAGACGTCGGTTTCGACTTCTCCTACTCGTTCGTCTACAGCCAGCGCCCCGGCACCCCGGCCGCCGACCTGCTGGACGAAACCCCGGAAGCGCTGAAAAAAGAGCGCCTCAACGCGCTGCAACACCGGTTGAACCAACAGGGTTTCGAGATCAGCCGACAAATGGTCGGTTCGGTGCAGCGCATCCTGGTCACCGACTACTCGAAGAAAGACCCGGGCGAGTTGCAGGGCCGTACCGAGAACAACCGGATCGTCAACTTCCGTTGCGACAACCCGACTCTGATCGGCCAGTTTGCCGATGTGCACATCGATGCGGCCCAACCGCACTCGTTGCGCGGGTCGTTGATCATCTGATCTCACAACCCGGCAGACAAATGAAGATCAAATGTGGGAGCTGGCTTGCCTGCGATAGCGGTGTAACAGCCAGCATCTATTTTGGATGTGCCGGCCTCATCGCAGGCAAGCCAGCTCCCACAGGAGTTCTTCATTGTTATTGAGAACAAGGCCAGCCCATTTAAGTGCTTTCGCACACCGGCGGCTGGCGTTATTCTCTATTTCACTTAAACAGCCAAAGGGCGGCTAAAAGCGACCTTGAACGCACCCACAGTAGAACCCCATCGTTTTCTCCTCGAGCCGTTTGAGGCTCGCCGTTTCGCCAACCTGTGCGGACAGTTCGACGAGCACCTGCGCCTGATCGAACAACGCCTGGGCATCGAGATCCGCAATCGCGGCAATCAGTTCGAGCTTATTGGTGAGACCCAATCCACTCAATCCGCAGAAAACCTGCTGCGCCGCCTCTACCGCGAAACCAAGGGTAGCGAACTGTCGCCAGAAACCGTGCACCTGTATTTGCAGGAATCGGCGGTGGAAGACTTGGCCAACAACCCAGTGGCCGAAGCCAGCGTGGCCCTGCGTACCAAAAAAGGCATGATTCGCCCAAAGGGCTTGAATCAGCAGAAGTACGTCAAGGCAATCCTCGGTAACGATATCAACTTCGGCATCGGCCCCGCCGGTACCGGCAAGACCTACCTGGCCGTTGCCTGTGCAGTGGATGCCCTTGAGCGCGAGCAAGTGCGCCGCATCCTGCTGGTGCGCCCGGCAGTCGAAGCGGGCGAAAAGCTCGGTTTCCTGCCCGGCGACCTCGCACAAAAGATCGACCCGTACCTGCGCCCGCTCTACGACGCGCTTTACGAGATGCTTGGCTTTGAATACGTGGCCAAGCTGATCGAGCGTCAGGTGATCGAGATCGCCCCGTTGGCCTACATGCGCGGTCGCACCTTGAGCAACAGTTTCATCATCCTCGACGAAAGCCAGAACACCACGGTCGAGCAGATGAAGATGTTCCTGACCCGCATCGGGTTCGGCTCCACGGCCATTATCACCGGTGACATTACCCAGGTTGACCTGCCCAAGGGCACGAAATCGGGTTTGAGCCATGTGATTGAAGTGCTTAAGGACGTGCCGGGCATCAGCTTCACGCACTTCTCGCCCAAGGATGTGGTCCGCCACCCGCTGGTGCAGCGTATTGTCGAGGCCTATGAGCGCTTCGAACACCGTGACGATGGTTTGTCCAAGGACGCTCGCCGCGATGCTTGAGCTCGACCTGCAGATGGCCACCGAAGCGCCCGCCCCCAGTGAAGAGCAGTTCCGCCAATGGTGCGCCCTGGCACTGCGCCAGCGCACCGCGGACTCGGAACTGACCATTCGCCTGGTGGACGAGCCCGAAGGCCGCGAACTGAACCACACCTGGCGCCAGAAAGACTACGCGACCAACGTGCTGTCCTTCCCCGCTGACGTACCCGATGAGTTACTGGATATTCCCTTGCTGGGTGATCTGGTCATCTGTGTCGAGGTGGTCGAGCGCGAGGCGAGGGAACAAGGCAAGGAACTTGAGGCCCATTGGGCCCATCTAGTCATCCACGGCTGCTTGCATCTCTTGGGTTACGACCATATAGACGATGACGAAGCCGAAGAGATGGAAACACTGGAACAAACGTTGCTTGCAGAATTGGGTCATCCAGACCCTTACGCAGATGACGAAAACTAAGACACTCAACTGAAACAACAAAGGATTTAGAGTAATCGCTATGAGCGAAGACCGATCGAGCAACGGGCAGAAGTCATGGCTGGGTAAACTGACCCAGGCTTTTGCCCACGAGCCGAAAAACCGCCAGGAGCTGCTTGAGCTCTTGCGCGAGGCCCATCAGAACAAGTTGCTGGACAGCGAAGCGCTGGCCATCGTCGAGGGCGCCATCCAGGTGGCTGACCTGCAAGTACGGGACATCATGGTCCCGCGCTCGCAGATGATCAGCATCAAGGCGACCCAGACTCCACGGGAATTCCTCCCGGCCGTGATCGACTCGGCGCACTCGCGCTACCCGGTGATCGGTGAAAGCCATGACGACGTCATGGGCGTCCTGCTGGCCAAGGACCTGCTGCCGCTGATCCTCAAAGAGAATGGCGACAGCTTCAACATCAAGGACCTGCTGCGTCCTGCCACTTTCGTGCCCGAATCCAAGCGCCTGAATGTGTTGCTGCGTGAATTTCGCGCCAACCACAATCACATGGCCATTGTGATCGACGAATACGGCGGCGTGGCCGGCCTGGTCACGATTGAAGACGTGCTGGAACAGATCGTCGGCGACATCGAAGACGAACACGACGTCGAAGAAGACAGCTACATCAAGCCACTGCCCAGCGGTGACTTCCTGGTCAAGGCCCTCACGCCGATCGAGAACTTCAACGAGTTCTTCGACAGCGAATTCTCCGACGATGAGTTCGACACGGTCGGTGGCCTGGTGATGAGTGCGTTCGGGCATCTGCCAAAACGTAACGAAACCACCGAGATTGGTGCTTATCGCTTCCGCATTCTCAATGCGGACAGCCGTCGTATCCACTTGATCCGCCTGACCCCAATCGCCCGTTAAGGACTGAAATGCGCCGTCTCACCGCTCCCGGCTGGCCCGGTAATCTGCTGGCCGTGGTGGCCGGTGCTATCACCACCCTGGCGCTAGCGCCGTTCGACTTGTGGCCGTTTGCACTGGTGGCCGTCGGATTGTTCTATATCGGGCTGCGGGAACTGAGCCCACGCCAGGCCTTGGGCCGTGGCTGGTGTTTTGGTTTCGGCCTGTTTGGTGCCGGTACCAGTTGGATCTACTACAGCATCCACCACTTCGGCGGCGCTTCGGTGCTGCTGGCGGGGTTCCTGATGCTGTTGTTCACCGCCGCCATCGCCTGGTTCTTCGCCCTGCCCGCCTGGTTGTGGGCGCGCTGGCTGCGTCGCAATGAGGCACCGTTGGCGGATGCGCTGACCTTCGCTGCCCTGTGGGTGGGCCAGGAAGCGTTTCGTGGCTGGTTCCTGACCGGCTTCCCTTGGTTGTACTCCGGCTACAGCCAACTTGATGGCCCACTGACTGGCCTCGCGCCACTGGGCGGGATGTGGCTGATCTCCTTTGCCCTGGCGCTGACGGCGGCCTTGCTGTGCAACCTGCCGCGTCTGTTGGCGGGCAAGCGCAACGCATTCATCGGTGCGGCCCTGGTGCTGCTGGTTGCGCCATGGGTCATTGGCCTGGCACTCAAGCACCACGCCTGGACCGCCCCTTCCGGCGCCCCACTGACCGTGGCCGCGATCCAGGGCAACATCGAGCAAAGCATGAAGTGGGACCCGGAACAGCTCAATGCGCAACTCGCGCTGTACCGCGACATGAGCTTCAGTTCCAAACCGGTTGACCTGCTGGTATGGCCAGAAACGGCAGTGCCTGTGCTCAAGGAATCGGTGGAAGGCTACCTGGGCATGATGGGCAAATTCGCCGCCGACCGGCATACCGCGCTGATCACTGGCGTGCCGATCCGCCAGGAAGTGCATCACCAGAAGCGCTACTTCAATGGCATCACCGTATTGGGTGAAGGCGATGGCACTTACCTCAAGCAAAAACTGGTGCCGTTCGGCGAGTACGTACCGTTGCAAGACATGCTGCGCGGCTTGATCGCCTTCTTCGACCTGCCCATGTCCGACTTCGCCCGCGGCCCTGCGGACCAGCCGATGCTGCAAGCCAAGGGCTATCAAATTGCGCCATTCATTTGCTACGAGGTGGTGTACCCGGAATTCGCCGCCGGCCTGTCGGCCCAGAGTGACCTGCTGCTGACCATCAGCAACGACACCTGGTTCGGCCGCTCCATCGGCCCGCTGCAGCACCTGCAAATGGCGCAGATGCGTGCACTGGAAGCCGGCCGCTGGATGATTCGCGCCACCAACAATGGCGTGACCGGGTTGATCAACCCGTTTGGGCAGATCACTGCGCAGATTCCGCAGTTCGAACGCGGGATTCTTTATGGTGAAGTGGTGCCGATGCACAACCTCACGCCGTACCTGCAATGGCGGTCGTGGCCGTTGATTATTGTGTGTTTGGCATTGTTTGGCTGGGCGCTGCTCGCATCGCGCATGTCCAAAACTGTCTAACAGACCAACACAAAACCACATGTGGGAGGGGGCTTGCTCCCGATGAGGGCGTGTCAGTGATACATCTTTGACTGACACCCCGCCATCGGGAGCAAGCCCCCTCCCACATTTGCCCTGCGGCGTTACTTATAAAAGAGTCGGTAACCCACCTGCCCCACCGCTTCATTGATCAACTGCCCGCTGCGCCAAACCGATACGAACTCCGGCATCCAACCGCCCAGCGGCCGTGCGTTGTCCACGCCTAGGAAACCCACTGGCGCCGGTACAACGGTGAAGCCAGCCTGTTCAAAACTCCACACCGAACGCGGCATATGCCAAGCCTGCGTCACCACCACTACGCGCTTGATGCCCTGGGGCAATAGAATCTCAGCACTCATCTGCGCGTTTTCCCAGGTGGTGCGGCTGCGCTCCTCTTTCCAGCGCACGGTCACGCCGAAGTCGTCCTGCATCGATACCGCCATCAACTCTGCCTCGCTGGGTGGCGTACCGTAATGCAAACCCCCGGTGGTCAGCACCGGCAGGCCAGACGCCTTGGCCAATCGCGCAGCATAACGCTCACGTTCAAGGCCTACGCCGGTGGGCTGGTCAGTACCCCACGCCGGGTCGCCGCGCTCACGGCCCGAGCCCAATACAACAATGGCGTCGGCGCGCTGGGCGAGCGTTGCCCAGTCTTCTCGGGCCAACGCAGGCTCTGTCTCCAGGGCACGCGCGCCCCACTCCACCATGACCGGCAGGCTCATCAACCCCATGCCGCCAAAGCCAAGGGCAAAGCACAATGCTGCCAAGCGCGGCCGACTGCGGCGAAACCACCAGGCAAGCGCCAGCATCAGCAAGAGGATGCCGGGCGGCAAGAGCAATTGTTTGATGAAATAACGAATAGGCATCGGGCATCTCCATTGATGCCCGAAGCCTAAGGTGTAACGGGGTTTAGCGACAATCTTTACAGTGACATGGTGCTGTTCAGGGGGGAGTGAATTACTTGTAGCGGGCGGACCGGAGCTTTTCCGGGCCACGACCGGCCGACAAATCCTTGAGCCACACCACCTTGGCTGAGTGCGTAGGCTCCTGGATTGGCGGGGTTGCCACCCAGGGAGACGCACCGCGCCCATTGCGTTCCAGATAAGCCTTGATCAGTTCCAGCTCTGCGCGACTCAAGCCACGCAGTTCCAACTCCACAGGCCGCTCATCACGCAATCGGCCTGCCGTTCTGGCTGCATCCAATGCACGACCCAATCGGTCGATCAGTCCTTCGTAGATTTGCGGTTTCGTTGCCATTCGCTGCGATTCAACCATCCCCTCACCTCATTGAAGAAAGACTTGCTCCCCAATAAACAGCGTAGTCCCCATGGCTGCGCGCGCCTGATGCCGCGACAGACGGCCCATGCCGTGTAATCAGGGTTTCCCTCGATAGAGTGGGGTCATGTATGCTACGGCGCTTCCTGTAACTCCACTTCCCGCAGGGTTTGGGCACGGACGCGCCGCTTTTTGGTGTCGATCAACCCGAGCACTGCACCGAAGAGGATTAGGCCACCCCTATTCAGTTCAAAAGTAGCCATGCACGAACAATATCAGCCCCGTGAAATCGAAAATGCCGCCCAAACCTTCTGGGACGAGCAAAAGTCCTTTGAAGTCAGTGAACAGCCAGGCAAGGAGACTTTCTACTGCCTATCGATGTTCCCTTACCCCAGCGGCAAGCTACACATGGGGCATGTGCGCAACTACACCATCGGCGACGTGATTTCCCGCTACCAGCGCATGCAAGGCAAGAACGTCCTGCAACCCATGGGTTGGGACGCCTTCGGCATGCCGGCAGAAAACGCCGCGATGAAAAACAACGTAGCGCCCGCCAAGTGGACCTACGAAAACATCGCCTACATGAAGACCCAGCTGCGCAGCCTGGGCCTGGCGGTGGACTGGTCCCGCGAAGTGACCACCTGCAAGCCGGACTACTACCGCTGGGAACAATGGCTGTTCACTCGTCTGTTCGAAAAAGGCGTGATCTACAAAAAAAGCGGCACCGTAAACTGGGACCCGATCGACCAAACCGTACTGGCTAACGAGCAAGTGATCGACGGCCGCGGCTGGCGTTCCGGCGCGCTGATCGAAAAGCGCGAAATCCCGATGTACTACTTCAAGATCACGGCCTACGCCGATGAGCTGCTGTCGAGCCTCGACGACCTGCCGGGCTGGCCTGAACAGGTCAAGACCATGCAGCGCAACTGGATCGGCAAATCCAAGGGTATGGAAGTGCAGTTCCCGTACAACGTCGATTCCATCGGCGTGGCGGGTGAGCTGAAAGTCTTCACTACCCGCCCCGACACTTTGATGGGCGCGACTTACGTCGCCGTGGCCGCCGAGCACCCGCTGGCCACCCAAGCCGCACAGAACAACCCTGAGCTGCAGGCGTTCATCGCCGAATGCAAAGGCGGCAGCGTGGCCGAAGCCGACGTCGCCACTCAAGAGAAAAAAGGCCTGCCGACCGGCCTGTTTGTTGAGCACCCACTGACGGGCGAAAAGTTGCCGGTATGGGTCGCCAACTACGTGCTGATGCACTACGGCGATGGCGCTGTAATGGCAGTGCCGGCCCACGACGAGCGCGATTTTGAATTCGCCGTCAAATACAGCCTGCCGATCAAGTCCGTGGTGCGCACCAGCTCCGGTGACACCAACCCGGCGCCTTGGCAGGACGCCTACAACGAACACGGCACCCTGATCAATTCCGGCGAGTTCGACGGCCTGGACTTCCAGGGCGCCTTCGACGCCATTGAAGTCGCGCTGATCAAGAAGAACCTGGGCGCCTCGCGCACCCAGTTCCGCCTGCGCGACTGGGGCATCAGCCGCCAGCGCTACTGGGGCTGCCCGATCCCGATCATCCACTGCGAAAGCTGTGGCGATGTGCCCGTGCCAGAAGACCAATTGCCGGTCGTGCTGCCAGAAGACGTAGTGCCGGACGGCGCAGGCTCGCCATTGGCGCGCATGCCCGAGTTCTACGAATGCAGCTGCCCGAAATGCGGCCAGCCTGCCAAGCGTGAAACCGACACCATGGACACCTTCGTCGAGTCCTCGTGGTACTACGCCCGCTATGCCTCGCCGCATTACGAGGGTGGCCTGGTCGAAAAATCCGCAGCTGACCATTGGCTGCCGGTAGACCAGTACATCGGCGGTATCGAACACGCCATCCTTCACCTGCTGTACGCACGCTTCTTCCACAAGCTGATGCGTGACGAAGGCCTGGTGAGCTCCGACGAGCCGTTCAAGAACCTGCTGACCCAAGGCATGGTGGTCGCCGAGACTTACTATCGCCGCGAAGCCAACGGTGCCTTCACCTGGTTTAACCCTGCCGATGTCGAGCTTGAGCGCGACAGCAAAGCCAAGGTTATCAGCGCCAAGCTGATCGCCGACGGCCTGCCGGTAGAGATCGGCGGCACCGAGAAGATGGCCAAGTCCAAGAACAACGGCGTTGACCCTCAATCGATGATCGACCAGTTCGGCGCCGACACCTGCCGCCTGTTCATGATGTTCGCTTCGCCACCAGACATGAGCGCCGAATGGTCCGACTCCGGCGTCGAAGGCTCGCACCGCTTCCTCAAGCGCGTCTGGCGCCTGGCCCACGCTCACATCAGCCAGGGCCTGCCGGGCACACCTGACGTAGCCGGCCTGGCTGACGAGCAGAAAGTCATTCGCCGCAGCATCCACCTGGCCATCAAGCAAGCCAGCCAGGACGTGGGCCAGAACCACAAGTTCAACACCGCCATCGCCCAAGTGATGACGCTGATGAACGTGCTGGAAAAAGCCCCGCAAGTGACTGAGCAAGATCGTGCGCTGATTCAGGAAGGCCTGGAAACGGTCACCCTGCTGCTGGCGCCAATCACGCCGCACATCAGCCATGACCTGTGGAACCGCCTGGGCCACACCGGCGCCGTTATCGACGCCCGCTGGCCGGTACAGGATGACAGCGCCCTGGTTCAGGACACGCTGCAACTGGTGATCCAGGTCAACGGCAAACTGCGTGGCCAGATCGACATGCCTGCCAGCGCTACCCGTGAAGAAGTCGAAGCCGTCGCACGCGTCAATGAGAACGTGCTGCGCTTCACCGAAGGCCTGACGATCCGCAAAGTGATCGTGGTGCCTGGCAAACTGGTCAATATCGTCGCTAGCTAATCGGATCGGGCGTGGGGCTCAAGCCCCGCGCCGAACAAAGCCTTCAGGGCCTCGATAAGGCCCACATGGTTTCAAGGGGAGCAACAAAATGATCAAACGCAACCTGTTGGTTATGGGTCTGGCCGTCATGCTGAGCGCTTGCGGCTTCCAGCTGCGCGGCACCGGCACCAACGAACTGGCGATCAAGGAACTGGACGTCAGCGCCCGCGACGCCTACAGCGAAACCGTGACCCAGCTGCGCCAGGTACTTGAGAACAGCGGTGTTCACGTTTACACCGGCGCGAGCTACAAGCTGTTCCTGGCAAACGAGAAACTAAGCCAGCGCAACCTGAGCTACGCCAGTGCCGGCCGTGCGTCTGATATCGAACTGAGCACCGTGCTGAGCTTCGAAATCCAGGGCCGCGACCACCTGCCGCTGATGAGTGACAATATCCAGGTGCAGAAAGTCGTCAGCCATGACGGCAACAACCTGGTGGGCTCGGACACCGAAATACTGCAAGTGCGCAAAGAAATGCGTCGTGAACTGGTGCAACGCATGGTCCTGCGCCTGTCGATGCTGACGCCTGAGCAACTGGCAACCTTGCAGCAGCGTGCTGACGACAAGGCCAAGGCTGACGCCGATGCGGCGAAAGCGGCTAAAGAGTACGAAGACAACACGCCGAAACAATCGCCTGTTGAAGTCCCTGTCGAGTAAGCCAGACGGGGCGCCCCAAGCGCCCCGTTTACCCCGCCTATGAAACTCGCCCCCGCCCAACTCGCCAAACACCTGCAAGGCGCCCTTGCGCCTGTCTATATCGTCAGTGGGGATGACCCGCTGCTGTGCCAGGAAGCCGCCGACGCTATTCGCATCGCCGCACGCCAGCAAGGTTTCGATGAGCGCCAGGTGTTCGCTGCCGACGCCAGTTTCGACTGGGGGACGCTGCTGCAAGCCGGTGCGAGCATGTCGCTGTTTGCCGAAAAACGCCTGCTGGAACTGCGCCTGCCTTCGGGCAAGCCAGGCGACAAGGGCGCGGCCGCCTTGATGGAATACTGCTCGCGCCCCGCCGAAGACACGGTGCTGTTGATCAGCCTACCCAAGCTCGACGGCAGTGCGCAGAAAACCAAGTGGGGCAAAGCCCTGGTGGAAGGCGGGCAAACCCAGTTCATCCAGATCTGGCCGGTGGACAGCAACCAGTTGCCGCAATGGATTCGTCAGCGCCTGTCCCAATCGGGGTTGTCGGCCACCCAGGACGCGGTAGAGTTGATCGCTGCCCGGGTCGAGGGCAACTTGCTTGCCGCCGCCCAGGAAATCGAAAAACTCAAGCTGATGGCCGAAGACGGGCAGATCACCGTCGAAACCGTCCAAGGCGCAGTGGCTGACAGTGCACGTTTTGATGTGTTCGGGCTGGTGGATGCGATCCTCAACGGCGAGCCCGCCCACGCCCTGCGCATGCTTGTAGGCCTGCGCGGCGAAGGCGTGGAGCCGCCGGTGATCCTATGGGCCCTGGCCCGTGAGCTGCGGGTACTGGCCAATATTGCGTTGCAATACAGCCAGGGCACGCCGCTGGATAAATGCTTCAGCCAGGCCCGACCACCGGTCTGGGACAAGCGCAAACCCTTGATGAGCAAAGCCCTGCAACGACACTCGGCGCAACGCTGGGCGCAACTGTTGCTGGAAGCGCAGCGCATTGATGCGCAGATCAAGGGTCAGGCGGCGGGCTCGCCGTGGATGAGCTTGAGCCGTTTGTCGTTATTGATGGCCGGGCAGCGGCTGACTCTGCCTGCCGAATAAAATCGTCCAGACAATGCATTTCCCTGTGGGAGCTGGCTTGCCTGCGATAGCGGTGGGCCAGCTTGCATCTATTGCACTGACACACCTCAATCGCAGGCAAGCCAGCTCCCACATTAACTGTGCCCACTTCATATTGTGAAAACGCCTACATATCGCCGGGCTTTACAGCCGCCAAACTTCGGCAGATCATTTGCGCCGCTACCCCCACCCAAGCGAGTACAAACCATGAGCAAAAAGCCATCCAAGCATGGCCCCAACAAGGCCAAATCCATCATCGCCCAGCCACTGTTCCGCAGCCGCCAAGAACGCGCCGGCAAGGGCAAAGGCAGCTACCGCCGCGAAGCCTTCCAGTCTAATAGCTGGGAGGCTTCTTACTTTCTGGCTGCCTGAAGGCAAGCGCCCCTCTGGCATGATAAGGTCTGCACCTGATTTGTAATCCCTGGACCTGTGCATGCCCTCTTGTCTTTCCCGTCGTTGGCACCTTCGCCAATTGATCGCTGCCTCCAGCCTCATTCTGCTCGTCGCCTGCGCGGAAAAACCTACCGCTGCCGACGCTCAACCCCTACCCAAGCTCCAAACCGCCCCCGTGGTAGCGCCCGCTGTCGTGGCCCCACTGGCTGTGGACAATCTTGATATCCAGCCGACCCAGACCTTCGCCGAATGGCAGGCGGGCTTTCGCGAACAAGCCTTGAAAGCCGGGATCACCCCCGCGGTCTTTGACAACGCCTTCGCCAACGTCACGCCCGACATGGCCGTGATTCGAGCCGACCGCAGCCAACCGGAATTTTCCCGACCGGTGTGGGAATACCTCAACGGCGCGCTCTCCCCGGTGCGGGTACGCAACGGCCAAGCGCTGCTGGTGAAATACGCCGATATCCTGCAAAGCATCGAGCAACGGTATGGCGTTGATCGCCAGGCGCTGGTCTCGGTGTGGGGCATGGAAAGTAACTTTGGGCAGTTCCAGGGTAATAACTCGGTGATTCGCTCCCTGGCGACTCTGGCCTATGAAGGTCGTCGCCCAGCGTTTGCCCAAGCGCAACTGCTGGCGGCGTTGCAGATCATCCAGCACGGCGATATCCAGGCCGACCAGATGAAAGGCTCCTGGGCCGGCGCCATGGGCCAGACCCAGTTCATCCCGACCACCTATAACACCCACGCCGTGGACTTCGATGGCGACGGTCGCCGCGATATCTGGAACAGCCCGTCCGACGCCCTCGCCTCCACCGCACACTACCTGCAAAGCTCCGGCTGGCAGAAAGGCCAGCCGTGGGGTTTTGAGGTGAAGCAACTGCCGTCGAATTTCGATTACGCCCTGGCTGATGGCGGCGTGCGCAAGACCGTGGCCGAGTGGATGAAGCTGGGTATCCAGCTGCCATTTGGCGCCAGCATGCCGCCAAACGTCGACCAATTGTCAGCGGCTCTGCTGCTGCCAGCGGGTTACCGTGGCCCTGCGTTTCTGGTGCTGGATAACTTCCGCGCGATCCTCAAGTACAACAACTCGTCGTCCTACGCGTTGGCGGTTGGGCTGCTGTCGGAACGCTTCGGCGGCGGCGGTGTGATTCGTGGCGATTGGCCAAAGGATGAGCTGCCGCTGAGTCGTTCCCAGCGCATTGATTTGCAGACGGCACTGAGCGCCAATGGTTATGACGCGGGCAACCCGGATGGGATTATCGGTGCCAATACGCGCAAGGCGATTCGGGCGGCGCAGCAGGCGCTGGGTTGGCCGGCGGATGGGTATCCGACGGTGAAGCTGTTGGAGTCGTTGCAGAACCGTTAGTCCGCTGTAAGGCGACTACCGCTATCGCAGGCAAGCCAGCTCCCACATTTGATCGAGTTCCAAGTTTGGAATGCAGTCAAATGTGGGAGCTGGCTTGCCTGCGATAGCGATCTAACGGGCAACAACTATTTAAAGACCACATCCTGCTCCAGCACCAACTGCTGCTCCCCCGCATCCAACCTCACCAACGCCCCCATCGGCAGTGTCAGGTTCGGGTCACAATGCCCACTGCGCCACCCCGCCAACACCGGAATGCACAACGGCTCAAAGGTTTGCTTGAGCAAGTGCTCCAACGCCGCTTTATCCACACCCGCCACATCCCCCACCAACACGCCGGCAATCTGAACCAGCTTGCCCGCCAAGTGCAGGTGCGTCAGTAGACGGTCTATCCGATAGATCGGCTCGTTGACGTCTTCGATCAGCAAGATGATGCCTTCTGCGTCGATCTCAAAACGCGTGCCCATCACCGCCGCAATCATCGACAGGTTGCCCCCCAGCAAACGCCCACAGGCGATGCCTGGCGCAAGGGTGGTCAACGGGTAGGCCACCGGGTGCGCAAGCACGCTGCCAGCACGCAGATCACCACGCAGCATGCTGAGCAGCGAGTACTCGGTAGGTTGCTGTTTATCGCCCAGCAGGTCGGCATTGAGCATGGGGCCGTGGAAGGTCACAAAACCGGCGTACCGGCTGATGGCCAGGTGCAGAGCGGTGATGTCGCTGTAACCCACGAACGGCTTTGGGTTGGCCCGCAGCAGGTCGAAGTCCAGACGGTCGAGCAGGCGTGGCGTACCGTAACCGCCGCGCAGGCAGAAGATCGCGTCGATTTCAGGGTTGGCGAAGGCGGCATGCAGGTCGCGCAGGCGTACTTCATCGCTGCCGGCGAGGTAGCCGTCGCGTTCGTAGACGCCGGTAAAGATGCGCAGGTCGTAGCCACGGGCGCGCATCCATTGGCCGGCTTTTTCGACGTCCAACGCGGCAGGGCCGGCGGGGGCGATCAGGGCGATGGTGCCCTCGGCACGCAGTGCGGGTACGGCAGCGGACATACACGAATCTCCTGATCAGCACTAAACCAAATGTGGGAGGGGGCTTGCCCCCGATGTCGGTGTATCAGCACCAAATCTGCTGACTGACACACCGCTATCGGGGGCAAGCCCCCTCCCACATTGGACCTGCGGTGTTACGCAAATCGGTGTTAAGAAACCAAACTCGCCTTGACCAGCTTGGCCTGCTCGTCAGCGTGGTACGACGAGCGTACCAGCGGGCCCGACGCCACGTTCTTGAAGCCCATTTTGTAACCTTCCTCGGCGAACCAGGCGAAGGTGTCCGGGTGCACAAAACGTTGCACCGGCAAGTGGCTGCGGGACGGTTGCAGGTATTGGCCCAGGGTCAGCATGTCGATGTCGTGTTCGCGCATGCGCTTCATGACTTCGATGACTTCTTCGTCGGTCTCGCCCAAGCCCAGCATCAGGCCGGATTTGGTCGGGATGTGCGGCATCATCTGTTTGAATTTTTGCAGCAGGGTCAGCGACCACTGGTAGTCCGAACCCGGGCGCGCGGCCTTGTACAGGCGCGGCACGGTTTCAAGGTTGTGGTTGAACACATCCGGCGGCTCGGCGGCGGTGATTTCCAGCGCGACGTCCATGCGGCCGCGGTAGTCCGGCACCAGGGTTTCGAGCATCACGTTCGGCGACAGCTTGCGGATTTCGCGGATGCAGTCGGCAAAATGCTGGGCACCGCCGTCACGCAGGTCGTCACGGTCTACCGAGGTGATCACTACGTATTTGAGTTTCAGGTCGGCGATGGCGATGGCCAGGCTTTCTGGCTCGTTGACGTCCAGTGGCTTCGGTCGGCCGTGGCCAACGTCGCAGAACGGGCAACGACGGGTGCAGATGTCACCCATGATCATGAAGGTGGCGGTGCCGCCGGAGAAGCACTCCCCCAGGTTCGGGCAGGAGGCTTCTTCGCACACGCTGTGCAGCTTGTGTTTGCGCAGCAGGGCCTTGATACGGTCGACTTCCGGCGAAACCGGGATGCGTACGCGAATCCAGTCTGGTTTCTTCGGCAGTTCGGTAGTCGGAATGATCTTCACCGGGATGCGTGCAACCTTCTCGGCGCCGCGCAGCTTGACGCCGGCTTCGACCTTGGCACGCGGGGCCGGGGCCGGACGGTCAGTAACGTCCACCGTCGGGATCATGGTTTGCACTGCATCAGTAGTCATAATCAGTCGATTCCGCCCGTAAGGGTCGTCTGCTCAGCATAGTCGAGGTGTTTGACGAGCTGCGCACGCAGCCGGGCACTAACCTCGGCAAATTTAATCGGTGTGGCGTGTTCGCTCAGTTGGGTCATTGCCAAACCGGCGTACCCGCACGGGTTGATGCGCCGGAAGGGCGCCAGGTCCATGTCCACGTTCAGGGCCAGGCCATGAAAGGAACAACCGTGGCGAATCCTTAAGCCCAGGGAGGCGATTTTCGCGCCATCCACATAGACACCGGGTGCATCAGGCTTGGCCGCGGCGCTGACGCCGTAACTGGCCAACAGCTCGATCAGGCAAGCCTCCATGCGACTCACCAAGTCGCGCACGCCGAAACCCAGCTTGCGCACATCCAGCAACAGGTATGCGACAAGTTGTCCGGGGCCATGGTAAGTCACTTGGCCACCTCGGTCGACCTGCACCACCGGAATATCCCCCGGAACCAACAGGTGCTCGGCCTTGCCGGCCTGACCCTGGGTGAACACCGGCGGGTGTTCCACCAGCCAGATTTCATCGGGGGCCGAACTGCCGCGCTCGTTGGTAAAGCGCTGCATGGCGTGCCAGACGGGCTCGTAGGCCATCTGGCCGAGCTCGCGAAAGCCCAGTACCTGAGGCATCACAACACCATGTGCACGAAGCCGGTGGCCCGCAGTTCGCTGTTGATGTTGTAGAGCTGGTCTTGATCAATCGCAACGATGTGCAACTGGATCGTGGTGTATTTGCCGGTCGAGCTGGAACGCTCATCCACACGGTTGTCGTTGATCGTGGCGTGTTTACGCACGATCGCAAGGATCAGGTCTTTGCGACCTACGCCAGTATCGCTGATCACCTTGATGGGATAGTCCACCACCGGAAATTCGATTTTAGGCGCCTTTACTTCGGTATCGGTCATGGCGTAACGGCCTCGTAAGCGTATGCCTTGGCGACGACAAAACCCCGCGCCTGTTCAACGCGGGGCCTTGCAGATGCACTGTATCAGTTGAACAAGCCGTAGAAGAATAGACGGATGCTATCCCACACGCGGCGGAAGATACCACCTTCGTCGACGGCGTCCAGAGCGATCAGGTCGGCGCTGTGCACCACCTTGTCGTCCAGCTTCACTTCGACTTTACCGATCACGTCACCCTTGGCAATCGGGGCAACCAATTGTGGGTTCATGGTCATGCTGGCAGCGAGCTTTTTCAGCTGGCCTTTAGGCATGGTCAGGGTCAGGTCTTCAGCCAGGCCGGCCTTGACTTGGGAGGTAGCACCCTTCCAAACCGGCGCGGTCGCAAGCTCTGCACCCTTCTGGTAGAAGGTCTGGGTTTCGAAGAAACGGAAGCCGTAAGTCAGCAGTTTTTGCGTCTCGGCCGCACGGGCCTGCTCGCTGTTGGTGCCAAATACCACGGCAATCAGGCGTTGGCCGTCACGTACCGCGGATGACACCATGCAATAGCCGGCCTCGTCGGTGTGGCCGGTTTTCAGACCATCGACGGTCTTGTCGCGCCACAGCAACAGGTTACGGTTAGGCTGCTTGATGTTGTTCCAGAAGAATTCCTTCTGGGAGTAGATCGCGTAGTGCACCGGGTCAACGCGGATGATCGCGCGGGCCAGGATCGCCATGTCGTGAGCCGACGAATAGTGCTCAGGGTTTGGCAGGCCGGTCGGGTTCATGAAGTGGCTGTTGGTCATGCCCAGGTCGGCGACCGTCTTGTTCATCATGTCGGCAAACGCGTCTTCGCTGCCGGCGATGTGCTCGGACAGGGCCACGCTGGCGTCGTTACCGGACTGGATGATGATGCCGTGCAGCAGGTCGCTCACAGTTACCTGCGAGCCCACCTTGATGAACATCCGCGAACCGCCGGTGCGCCAGGCGTTTTCGCTGACGGTAACCGGGTCGTTTTCGCCGATCTGGCCGCGACGGATTTCCAGGGTCGCGATGTAGGCAGTCATCAGCTTGGTCAGGCTGGCTGGGGGCAGACGCTGGTCACCGTTGCTCTCGACCAACACGTTGCCGCTGGCGGCATCCATGAGGACCCAGGCCTTGGCAGCCAGTTGCGGGGAGGCTGGCACCATTTCAACCGCCCAGGCGGCCGGGGTGATGATCAGCGAAAGAAGCAGGCACGTGCGTTTGGCTAAGGTGGTGATGTTCATCCGTCTCTCGAAATTGCTTATGGAAACTTGCCCTCGCGGGCAAAACTATTCAGACAGCCCGCTAGCAGACTGTCACGTGTTCGGTTGCCCGCTCACCCCTTGCCCCTGGGTTTTTATTGTTCAACGAGCCAACAACCACAGTTCAAGCCCGCGCACGAGCCAGAACCATCAATCTTTTTTATTCGGCGGTGACCACGCTGGGTTGCCCCAGGTTGGCCATGCGCACGCTGTTCTGCACTTGGGCGACTTCACTTGGCGAACCGATCGGGCCCATGCGTACGCGGTGCAGGGTCTGCTGGTTACGCACGATGGAGCTGATGAAAACCGGCGCGCTGACCATGCCGCTGAGCTTGGACCTTAACAGTTCTGCCGCATCCGGGTTGGCGAATGCGCCGACCTGCAGGTATTGGCCACCAGCCATCGAAGCGCCAGGCGCTGCACGGGGCACGGCCACCGTATCCGGCGCGTGCTGTGCCGGTGGCGGCGTCCACTGTTCGATCTTGCCGGTGGAAGCGGTCACTTGTGGCTGCTGGGTCTGCGGCTCGTTAAGCATCAACGGCGCCGGCTTGCCACGCTGGGCCCAGTACTGCGCCGGGTCGATGCCTTCGACCTTGACCCGCGCTGTGCCCGTTTCGGCGTAGCCGAGTTTCTTCGCAGCGGCGTAGGACAAGTCGATGATGCGGTCCGAATAGAACGGCCCACGGTCGTTGACCCGCAGGATCACGGTGCGGTTGTTGTCCAGGTTGGTCACCCGTACATAGCTGGGCAGCGGCAAGGTCTTGTGGGCCGCGCTCATGCCATACAAGTCATACACTTCGCCATTGGCGGTGTTTTGGCCATGAAACTTGGTGCCATACCAGGACGCCGTACCCGATTGCACGTAGGTCTTGGATTCTTGCAGCGGGAAGTAATTCTTGCCCAGCACGGTATACGGGTTGGCCTTGTACGGCCCGGTGTGCAGGGTCGGCGTGGCATCCGGGATCTTCGAGACGTCCACATCCCACCACGGCGCGCCGTCTTTGTGAGCGCGGTTGATGTCCAGGCCCGGCTGGGAACGTACGGCGGTGCCGCCCTTCTGGGCCGGAGCACGGCTGGTGGAGCAACTGACGATCAGCAGGGACAACGCGGCGAACGCCACCAGCTTGAGCGGTTGTTTGATCGGCGATACCCGCATTACTTGTTGCCCCGTGCTTGGACCAGCATGTCTGACAGCTGATGCACGGCCATGGCGTACATCACACTGCGGTTATAACGCGTGATTGCGTAGAAATTCTTCAGGCCCATCCAGTATTCAGGGCCGTTTTCGCCTTCGAGGCGAAACGCCGTGACCGGCATATCGTCAGGCAGCGCATTCTGACTCGACCAGCCCAGCGCCCGCAACTCCCCGACCGTTTTGGCCGGCTCGATGCCCTGGGTCAAGCCTTCATCGGCGCGATCACCGGTGACATCGGCGCGGATCACCACCGGTTCGCCCGCTACCCAGCCATGGCGCTTGAAGTAGCTGGCCACGCTGCCGATGGCGTCGTCGGGGTTGCTCCAGATATTGATATGGCCGTCGCCGTCGAAATCCACCGCATAGGCGCGGAAGCTGCTCGGCATGAACTGCGGCAAGCCCATGGCACCAGCGTAGGAGCCTTTAAGCGTCAGCGGGTCGACTTGCTCTTCACGGGCCAGCAGCAGGAATTCGCGCAGCTCTTTACGGAAGAAGTCGGCGCGTGGCGGGTAATCGAAGCCCAGCGTCGACAACGCGTCGATCACTCGATAACTGCCGGTATTGCGGCCGTAGAAGGTTTCGATGCCAATGATTGCGACGATCACCTGGGCCGGTACGCCGTATTCCTGCTCGGCGCGGGCCAGCACGGCTTCGTGCTGGCGCCAGAAATCCACGCCACGGGCCACGCGGGCGTCGGTGAGGAACATCGGGCGATATTCCTTCCACTGTTTGACGCGCTCGGCCGGCCGGGAGATGGCGTCGAGGATCGCCTGTTTTTTCTGCGCCTCGCGGAACACGCCCATCAGTTGTTCACCGGCGAAACCGTAGTCGCGGGTCATCTCGCCGACAAACTCGGCGACCTGGGGTGAACCATCGTAGTCACCGGCCTGCGCCTCTTGCGTTGCACCCAGCAGGCCAATCAGGCCCATCCAGGACGCATGCCGAGTCGCCCAGCCGCGCATTACTTGCATTGACATCTTCACCTTATTCAAACCTGTGCGATCCATTTGCGATGCGTATGAATCGACATCAAAACCCCAAACGCTGACAGCAATGTCACCAGCGAAGTTCCGCCGTAGCTAATGAATGGCAACGGCACCCCAACCACCGGCAGCAGGCCACTGACCATACCGATGTTGACGAAAACATAAACAAAAAACGTCATGGTCAAGGCACCGGCCAGCAGTTTGCCGAACAGCGTCTGCGCCTGGGCGGTAATCACCAGGCCACGACCAATCAACAGCAGGTAGATCAGCAGCAGTGCGCAAATGCCCACCAGGCCGAACTCTTCGCCCAACACCGCAATGATGAAGTCGGTATGGCTTTCTGGCAGGAAGTCCAAGTGCGATTGGGTACCCAGCAGCCAGCCCTTGCCGAACACGCCGCCCGAACCGATGGCCGCCTTCGACTGGATGATGTTCCAGCCGGTGCCTAGCGGGTCGCTCTCAGGGTCGAGGAACGTCAGGATTCGCTGCTTCTGGTAGTCGTGCATAAAGAAGAACCACATGGCGATGGCCACGGGCACGGCGGCTGCCAGCACGCTGAGGATCCAGCGCCAGCGCAAGCCCCCCATAAACAGCACGAATGCACCACCAGCCAGAATCAGCAGCGATGTACCCAAGTCGGGCTGGCGCACGATCAGAATGAACGGCACGCCGATCAGCATCAGGCTGATGCCCACGTGCTTGAGCTGCGGCGGCAAGGTGCGCTTGGACAGGTACCAGGCGATGGTCGCCGGCATCAAGATCTTCATGAATTCCGACGGCTGGAAGCGGATTACCCCCGGAATGTTGATCCAGCGGGTCGCGCCCATGGCGTTGTGGCCCATGACGTCCACCACCACCAGCAGCAACACACCAGCAACGTAACCCAGCGGCACCCAGCGCGCCATAAAGCGCGGTTCCAATTGGGCAATCACCACCATCGACAGCAGGCCCAGGCCGAACGACGAGGCTTGCTTGATCAGCAGGTCCCAGTTCTTGCCACTGGCGGAATACAGCACGAACAGGCTGCCGGCCGCCAGGGTCAGCAGCAGGATCAGCAACGGGCCATCAATGTGCATACGCTGCAACAACGTCGCACGGCGACGCATCACATCTTCGCTTGAGAGGATGCGGTCAAAATTACTCTTCACTGGCCGTAACCTCGGTGCTTGAAGGGGGGCCGCCATATTCGGGCTTGAGCCGGCCGTCGTCGGCCAACAGCCAGGCGTCGAGGATCTGACGCACCACAGGCGCGGCAACGCCGGAGCCGGACTCACCGTTCTCGACCATCACCGCCACGACGATTTTCGGGTCATCCGCCGGGGCAAAGCCGACAAACAAGGCGTGGTCACGGTGACGCTCTTGAACCTTGGTGCGGTCATATTTCTCGCCCTGCTTGATCGCGACGACCTGGGCGGTACCGCTCTTGCCGGCAATGCGGTATTGAGCACCGATCGCGGCCTTGCGCGCGGTGCCACGGGCACCGTGCATCACCTGCTGCATACCATGGTTGACCTTGGTCCAGTCGGACGGGTCACGCAGCACGATGTCCGGGATCGGGTTGTCATCCACCGGCTTTTCGCCTTCGATGGTCTTGGCCAAGTGCGGGCGGTTCCAGATGCCTTTATTGGCCACCAGTGCCGTGGCCTGGGCCAACTGCAATGGAGTGGCCTGCATGTAGCCCTGGCCAATCCCAAGGATCAGGGTTTCGCCCGGGAACCACGCCTGACGACGGGTTGCGCGTTTCCACTCCCGAGATGGCATCAGGCCAGGGGATTCTTCGAACATATCCAAAGAGACTTTCTGACCAAGCCCGAACTTGCCCATATAGGCAGACAGGCGGTCGATGCCCAGCTTGTGGGCCAGGTCATAAAAATAGGTGTCGTTGGAGCGCATGATCGCGGTGTCCAAGTCGACATAGCCGTCACCGGTGCGGTTCCAGTTACGGTATTTGTGATCGTAGTTGGGCAGCATGTAGTAGCCCGGGTCGAACACCCGGCTCGATGCGGTCACGACGCCTGCGTCGAGGCCGGCAATCGCCACCGCCGGTTTGATCGTCGAACCCGGCGGGTACAACCCGCGCAACACCCGGTTGAACAACGGCCGGTCGATGGAATCGCGCAACTCGGCGTAGGCCTTGAAGCTGATGCCGGTGACGAACAGGTTGGGGTCGAAGCTTGGCTGGCTGACCATCGCCAGTACTTCGCCAGTTTTCGGGTCCAACGCAACGACGGCGCCACGTCGACCACCGAGGGCCATCTCGGCGGCCTCCTGCAGCTTGATGTCCAGGCTCAGCACGATGTCTTTGCCCGGCACCGGGTCGGTGCGTTTGAGCACCCGCAGCACGCGGCCACGGGCGTTGGTCTCGACCTCTTCGTAACCCACCTGGCCGTGCAGCTCGGGCTCGTAGAAACGCTCGATGCCGGTCTTGCCGATATGGTGGGTGCCGCTGTAATTCACCGGATCGAGGCTTTTAAGCTCTTTCTCGTTGATGCGCCCCATGTAGCCGACGGAGTGGGCAAAGTGCGGCCCTTGCGGGTAATGCCGCACCAACTGCGCCACCACTTCCACACCCGGCAAACGGAACTGGTTCACCGCGATCCGTGCGATCTGCTCTTCAGTCAGCTCAAACAGGATCGGCACCGGCTCAAAAGGCCGGCGCCCCTGCTTCATGCGCTTTTCGAAGATCACCCGATCTTCCGGTGTCAGTTGCAGCACCTCCACGATCACATCGAGGATCTGCTGCCAGTCGCCAGACCGTTCGCGGGTCATGCTCAGGCTGAAGCTTGGCCGGTTGTCTGCCACTACCACGCCATTGCGGTCGAAGATCAGCCCCCGGGTCGGCGGAATCGGCTGCACATGCACCCGGTTGTTTTCCGACAACGTGGAGTGATACTCGTACTGGATCACCTGCAGGAAATACAGGCGCGCAATCAACACCCCGATCAGGCCCACCACCAAAAACGCACCAAATACCACGCGAGCGCGTACCAGACGTGCGTCTTTCTCGTGGTCCTTGATGCGGATCGGCTGGGTCATCGAAAGGGGCGCAGACTATTTGTGGTAAGGGTGCCCGGACAGGACTGTCCAGGCGCGATACAGCTGTTCACCGATCAGAATCCTTACCAACGGGTGCGGCAATGTCAGCGCCGACAGCGACCAGCGCTGATCGGCCCGCGCACAGACTTCCGGCGCCAGCCCCTCGGGGCCGCCCACCATGAAGTTGACGGTGCGCGAATCAAGGCGCCAGCGATCCAGCTCCACCGCCAATTGCTCGGTGCTCCAGGGTTTGCCGTGCACTTCAAGGGTAACGATGCGCTCGTTGGGGCCGACCTTGGCCAACATGGCTTCGCCTTCCTGACGGATAAAGCGCGCCACATCGGCATTCTTGCCCCGGGTATTGAGCGGTATCTCTACCAGTTCCAGCGACAGCTCAGCGGGCAGACGCTTGGCATACTCGTGCCAACCTTCTTCCACCCACTTGGGCATGCGTGAACCGACAGCAATCAGACGCAGGCGCACAGCCGTTCCTTATTCCTGGTCTTTGTTCAGCTTGTCGAAGTGCGCATGGCCCACTTCCGGGCTGTGGTGCTTGCCGTCGGCGGCACGGCTCTGCTCGGCGCCTTTCCACAGACGTTCCAGGTCGTAGAACTGACGGGCGTTGGAGGTCATCATGTGAACGATCACGTCGTCCATGTCCAGCAGCACCCAGTCGCTGTCGCCTTTGCCTTCTTCACCCAGTGGCTTCACGCCTTGGGCTTTAACGGCTTCACGGACCTTGTCGAGCATCGCGCCGATCTGACGGTTCGAAGTACCGGTGGCGATGATCATGAAATCGGTGATGCTTTGCTTGTCGCGCACGTCCAGCACCTGGATGTCCTGGGCTTTTACGTCTTCCAGGGCAGCCACGGCGACTTTTACCAGCGCTTCGCCAGCCAGCTCAGGACCAACGTGGGCTTCTACTGGCAGCGGGGCGCTTTTGAAGGTGCCTTTGCGCTTAACTTTGCTTACGTCTTTGTTCGTCATATAAAACTCGTTTTGCTCGTATGTTCGGGCGCTCGCTGCACGATTGTTCGTGCGTTCAAGCGCGCCTTTTCAGTTCGACGCACGGTAAAGCCCGTGCGCATCGATGTAGGCCAGGACCGCGTCAGGCACCAGGAAACGTACCGACTTACCGCTGGCCAGCAGTTGACGGATCTGGGTGGCAGACACCGCAAGCGGGGTCTGCCAGACGAATGCAATATTCCCGTTCGGCCCGGTCAGGGCCAAGGGGTCACTTACCGACCGCGCGGCCAGCAGGTTGCGCAAGGCATCCGGCGGTTCGCTGTCGGCATCCGGGCGTTGCAAAACCAGGATGTGGCAATGCTGGAGGAGTTCCTCCCAGCGATGCCAAGAGGGCAGGCCGCAAAATGCGTCCCAGCCCAAAAGCAAAAACAACTGGTCATCAGCGGCCAACTCGGCGCGCATCAGCTCCAGGGTGTCAACAGTGTAGGACGGTTTATCGCGCTTGAGCTCACGGTCGTCCACCACCAACGGCGGTATGCCTTCAACGGCAAGGCGCACCATTTGCAGGCGTTGTTGCGGCGACACCTGCGGTGTATCGCGGTGCGGCGGCCGAAAATTGGGGGTCAGGCGCAACTCATCCAGCGCGAGGGCATCCGCAACTTCCAGGGCACTGCGCAAATGGCCGATGTGCACTGGGTCGAAGGTACCGCCGAGCAGCCCGATGCGTTTAGCCATCAAGTGCGCACGTGACCGTCGCCAAACACCACGTACTTCTCGCTGGTCAGGCCTTCAAGGCCTACCGGGCCGCGGGCGTGGAGCTTGTCGGTGGAAATACCGATCTCTGCGCCCAGGCCGTACTCGAAACCGTCGGCAAAGCGCGTCGAGGCGTTGATCATCACCGAAGCGGAATCCACTTCGTTGAGGAAGCGCCGTGCATCGCTGAAATGCTCGGAAACAATGGCGTCGGTGTGCTTGGAACCGTAGGTATTGATGTGCTCGATGGCCTCGTCCAGGTCATCAACGAGCTTGATCGACAGGATCGGTGCCGTGTACTCGGTGTACCAGTCCAGCTCGGTGGCTTCGATCACGTCTGCGCCCAGCAGCGCACGGGTACGCACGCAGCCGCGCAATTCCACACCTTTGTCGCGATAGATGGCAGCCAGCGGCGGCAGCACGCGCTCGGCGATGCCGGCGTGCACCAACAGGGTTTCCATGGTGTTGCACGGCGCGTAGCGGTGGGTCTTGGCGTTGTCGGCGATGCGAATCGCCTTGTCGATGTCGGCGGCGATGTCGATGTACACGTGGCACACGCCGTCCAGGTGTTTGATCACCGGCACCTTGGCATCGCGGCTGACGCGCTCGATCAGGCTCTTGCCACCGCGCGGCACGATCACGTCGACGAATTCGGGCATGGTGATCAGCGCGCCAACGGCGGCGCGGTCGGTGGTTTCGACCACTTGCACCACTTCGGCAGGCAACTCGGCCACCGCCAGGCCCTGCTGGATGCAGGCGGCAATGGCACGGTTGGAATTAATCGCCTCGGAACCGCCACGCAGGATGGTGGCATTGCCAGACTTGAGGCACAGGCTCGCGGCGTCGATGGTCACGTTCGGGCGCGACTCATAAATGATGCCGATCACGCCCAATGGCACGCGCATCTTGCCCACCTGGATGCCGGACGGCAGGTAGCGCATATCGCGGATTTCACCGATGGGGTCAGGCAGCTTGGCCACCTGACGCAGGCCTTCGATCATGTCGTCGATACGTGCCGGGGTCAGCGCCAGGCGGTCCAACAGGGCCGGTTCCAGGCCATTGGCGCGGCCGTTGGCGAGGTCTTGCTCGTTGGCGGCGGTGAGCTCGGAGCGCGAGGCATCCAGAGCATCGGCGGCCGCCAGCAGGGCACGGTTCTTCTGCGCAGTGCTCGCACGGGCGATCAACCGCGAGGCCTGACGGGCAGCGCGACCCAGGCGGGTCATGTAGTCAAGAACGGACTCAGTCATGGTCAGGGAGTCTTGGCAGGGAGGAAAGCGGCAGATTATAGCTGTGACGCCGCTCGACTGACAGCGGTGAGGGGCGGATGGTCGAAATGAACTGTAAAAACATGGCGTTCAGCCGTAATTAAGCGGGGAGTTGTTATTATTCCGTCACATTTAGCCGTATTAACCCCTGACCGCCATGCCCACTCCTGCCCCCCAAAGCCCCGCCAGCGCCTTGCCCGACAGCTTCTTCGACCGTGACGCGCAAATACTTGCGCGCGATTTGCTCGGAAAAGTCATACGCCATCGCGTCGGCGAAATCTGGCTTTCGGCGCGAATTATTGAAACCGAAGCCTATTACGTGGCCGAAAAAGGCAGTCATGCCTCACTCGGCTACACAGAAAAGCGTAAGGCTTTGTTTCTGGATGGTGGTCACATCTACATGTATTACGCCCGTGGCGGTGATTCGCTGAACTTCAGCGCGCAGGGGCCAGGCAATGCCGTGTTGATCAAATCGGCTTATCCGTGGGTCGATGAATTGTCCGGCCCGGCGAGCCTGGCGCAGATGCTGTTGAACAACCCGGCGACCAATGGGAGCCCGCGCCCGTCGCAAAAGCTGTGTGCTGGCCAGACATTGCTGTGCAAGGCCTTGGGGTTGAAAGTGCCGGTGTGGGATGCCAAGCGCTTCGATCAGGAGTCGCTGTACGTTGAAGATGTGGGCCAGACACCGGTTCAGATCATCCAAACCACCCGCCTGGGCATTCCCAGCGGGCGCGATGAGCACTTGATGTACCGCTTTGTGGATGCGGGATATGCGCCTTATTGCACACGGAACCCGCTGCGCCGGGGCCAGGTCGAAGGCCGGGATTATTTTTTGTTGTGAACCCGCTCGCCGCAACACAGCGAACCCCATGTGGGAGGGGGCTTGCCCCCGATGGCGGTGTACCAGTGAAGGGATGTTTGGCTGACCCACCGCTATCGGGGGCAAGCCCCCTCCCACATTTTAAGATGGAGTTGAGTGTATGGGCCCATGGCTCGATAGCATTACCGGCTGGCTGACCCTGAACCCACAATGGCTCGCGGTGGCGGTGTTTATCGTCGCCTGCGTGGAATGCCTGGCCATCGCCGGACTGATCGTGCCGGGCACGGTGTTGTTATTTGCGATAGCAGCCCTGGCTGGCAGCGGCGCGTTGTCGTTGAGCGAGACCCTGTTGCTGGGCTTTCTCGGCGGCTTGCTGGGCGACGGGGTTTCCTACTTTCTTGGCCGACATTTCCACCAAAACATTCGCCGCCTGCCCGGCTTGCGCCACCATCCGGAGTGGATGAACGGCGCCGAAACCTACTTCCACAAGTACGGCATTGCCAGCCTCTTGGTAGGACGCTTCATCGGCCCGCTGCGCCCCATGCTGCCGATGGTAGCCGGCATGTGCGACATGCCCTTCCCACGCTTCGCCGCCGTAAGCATTCTGGCCGCCGCCGGCTGGACGGTGGCCTACTTGCTGCCGGGCTGGGCCACCGGGGCTGCGTTCCGCCTGCCGTTGCCGGAAGGTTTCTGGCCGGAAGCGGGGATTGTCGCCGCGTGCATCGCGGTCTTGCTGGGCCTGAGCTTGAACAGCGGCCTGCGCGGCCATCGTCGCGCCACCTTGTGGATCGGCTGCGCCAGCCTGACGTTGTTGATCGCACTGTTTATCGGCTACCCGCACCTCAACGATTTCGACCAGGGCCTGAGCGCCTTGGTGCAGGAACACCGCAGTGCCTGGCTGGATCGCACCATGGTGATGGTGACGCAGCTGGGTGAGTTCAAGAAAATGTTCGTCGCCAGCGCCATATTTACTGCACTTTTGTTGCTGGCACGCCAATGGCGGCATGCACTGTTCGTGGGCGCCACACTGGCGGGCGCAGCGGTGATCAACACCGGCACGAAGCTGTTTTTCGCACGTGGTCGCCCGGAAATTCTTACAGACCCACTGACCAGTTTCAGCATGCCCAGTGGGCATGCGTCGGGGGCATTCGCGTTTTTTCTGGCGCTGGCGGTACTCGCCGGTTGCGGTCAACCGACGCGACTGCGCATGACTTGGCTGCTGCTGGGCTGTATCCCTGCGGCGTTCATTGCGCTGTCGCGGGTCTACCTGGGCGCCCATTGGCCGACGGACATTTTGGCCGGTACCTTATTGGCAATGGCGGTGTGTGCGTTCAGCCTGACCGTTATCCAACACCGTAGCCCGTTACCACCGATGTCGCAAAAAGCCTGGTGGCTGGTATTACCCGCCGTTGTCGCGGTGTTGGGCTTCATCGCCTTTACTGGCACGCCCCACGCCTTGCTGCGATATGCCTATTAAGTGAACAACTCACCCTGCAACTCGTCGAGCAACATCTGGATCGCATCCAGGCGTTGCTGCGGGTCGTCGAGTTGCAGCAGGTCGACCTTGTCGGCCTCGGTAAACGGCAGCAGATAGGCCAGTTGATTGCCCAGGGCCTGTTGACCATCGGCGTGGCTGCCCATGTCCAGCGAGGCGACCATGGGGTGTTCGGCCAACGCCTGGAGCAGGGCCAGCAGGTCGGCGTCTTCTTCTTCCAACGCTTGATCGGGCAACTCTTCCAGCCATTGCACCTCGGCCACGAGGAGTTGGTCCTTCTGCACACCGGCATCGCGCACGCGGAACCGCCGACCACCCTCGACACGAATGCCCAAAAGGCCGTTGTCCTGCTGCTTGAAGTCACGGATCAGCGCTTCACAACCAATCAACGCGTAGCCGTCCGGGGCCGCGCCCACTTCACTGCCGTCGAGGATGCACACCACACCGAAGCTTTCGCCCTTTTTCATGCAGCGGCTGATCATGTCCAGGTAGCGCGCCTCAAACAGCTGTAAATCGAGGGTGCAGCCAGGGAACAGCACGGTATTGAGCGGGAACAGCGCCAGACTCATAAAGGTTTCCTTAAACCCGATTTAAACGATCACCGACACGGCCAACGGCAGGAACACCGCCGTGGCCACGCCCATCAGACTCATGGCCAGCGCCGCAAAGGCGCCGCACTCTTCGCTCTCTTGCAACGCCACCGAGGTGCCGACGGCGTGAGCCGTCATGCCCAGCGCCATGCCCCGTGCTTCGGGGCTGTGCACACCCAAGCGGGATAAAATCGCCGGGCCGAGCATCGCCCCCACGACCCCGGTAATCAGCACAAACACCGCCGCCAATGCCGCCACGCCGCCGATCTGCTCGGCCACCAGCATGGCAATCGGTGACGTCACCGACTTGGGCGCCATGGTCATCAGCATCATGTGCTCGGCACCAAACCACCAGCCCAGCAGCACACACAGGCCGGTGGCCAACACGCCACCTACCACCAGCGTAGTAAAAATCGGCCAGAACAATTGGCGAATGCGCCGCAGGTTCAAATAAAGCGGCACCGCCAGGGCGACCGTCGCCGGGCCCAGCAGGATGCCCATGATCTCGGTGCTCTTGCGGTATTCGGCGTAACTCAGGCCACAGGTGAGCAAGATGCCGATCACCAGCAACATGGAAACCAGCACCGGCTGCAGGAAAATCCAGCGGGTTTTCTCGAACGCCGCGAGTACCAACTGGTAAGCGCCAAGGGTGATGCCGATACCGAACAAGGGGTGATGAATCACCGCCGTCCACGCACCGTGCCAGTCGACGATCATTGATCCTTCTCCTTGCGCTTGACCATCTGCTGCATCAGCACGCCGACAAAGCCCATGGCGATCACCAGCGACAACACCAAGGCGCCGACGATGGCCCAGAAATCCGCCAAGATGTCTTTGGCATACACCATTACCCCAACGGCAGGTGGCACCAGCAGCAACGGTAAGTATCGCAACAGGCTGCTGGCTGCCAGGCTCAAGGGCTCGCCGACTTCACCGTTCCAGATCAAAAAGCCGAGCATCAGCAGCAACCCGATAATCGGCCCTGGCAAGATCGGCAACAGCAAATGATTGAGCGCCGTGCCGATCAATTGGAACAGCACCAGCCATGTCAGCCCACGTAACAGCATCCGTCCTCTCCCCCTCTCAACGTGCCCGCATTATAAGCATGCCCGCCCTATGCACCGGCATTCGCCAAAAGCATGGTGGCTTGACCGGCCTCATTGCTCATGATGATCTACATTGGATCTCGCACACTTATAAAAACCGATGAACCCAGGAGAGACGCAATGCCCTATGTACCTGTAGCGCAGCTCAACGATTATGTCGGCAAGGAACTGGGACGTTCCGAATGGCTCACCATCGACCAGGACCGCATCAACCTGTTCGCAGAAGCCACTGGCGATTATCAGTTCATCCACGTCGACCCGGTCAAGGCCGCGCAAACCCCGTTTGGCGGCACCATCGCCCATGGGTTCCTGTCGCTATCGCTGATCCCCAAGCTGATTGAAGACATCCTGATCATGCCCGAAGGCTTGAAGATGGCGGTCAACTACGGCCTGGACAGCGTACGGTTTATCCAACCGGTGAAAGTCGACTCCAAGGTACGCCTGCACGTCAGCCTCACCGACGCCACCGAGAAAAAACCTGGGCAATGGCTGCTCAAAGCCGTATGCACCCTGGAAATCGAAGGCCAGGAGAAACCTGCCTACATTGCCGAGTCGCTGTCACTCTGCTTCGTGTAGGCCCGCCCCTGTGGCGATGCATCAAAACTCGCCACAGGCTGTGTAAATTTATGTATGTACCTCACGGCTGCGGCATACTCGGCGCTCAATTACCCGGATCCCGCTATGCGCCCACTCGCCCCCCTTGCCCTTGCCCTGTTGCTCACCGCTTGCGGAGATGGCGAATCGCTGTTGCCGCCCGATGCGCGCCTGCCCGATGGCGGCCGCTACCGGGGCGATGTGGTCAATGGCTTGCTACAAGGCGAAGGCCGTGTGGACTACCCCAACGGCAGTTGGTACGCCGGCCAGTTCGACAACGGCCAGTGGCACGGCCAGGGCGAATGGCATGGCAGCAATGGCGAAGTCTATAAGGGCCGGTTCCAGCAAGGCCTGTTCGACGGCCAGGGCAGCCTGACCACGGCGGGCAGCCACTATGTGGGCGGCTTCAAGAACGGTCGACGCAACGGCGAAGGCACCCTCAAAGAGGGGCAAATGACCTATCGCGGCGAGTTCAAGAACGACCAGTATTCCGGCCTCGGCCGCCTGGAACTGGCCGACGGCAGTCAATACCAGGGCCAGTTCGCCCACGGCAAACCCAATGGCGAAGGCCAGCGCAACGACGACAGTGGCAACCAGTTCAGCGGTCACTTTGTGGACGGGCAACTGGAGGGCAATGGCAACTTCAACAGCGCCGATGGCGATATCTATGTCGGCCAGTTCAAACAGAACCAGCTCAACGGCAAGGGCCGCTACGAAAACGCCGACGGCGACGTGTGGATCGGCCAATTCAAGGAAGGCGCCCTCAGCGGTAAAGGCGAGTTGATCGGCGTGGACGGCAGCCACTATGTCGGCCAGTTCAGCGACTGGCGCTTCACCGGCGAAGGTCGCCTGAACCTCACCGATGGCAGCTTCTATATTGGCGGCTTCGACAGCGACAGCTATCAGGGCCGAGGCACTCTGGTGCTGACCGACGGCACCGTACAGGCCGGCACCTGGGTCAACGGCATGCGCGTGCGTGATGCCGACGGCAAGTTGCTGCCCGACCCGCTGGAAATCGGCGTACTCGCCCAGGGCCACCTGCTGGATGCGGCACTCGCCGCGGTGCCCGCCTCCACCTCCGCCGTCGAGCTGTACACGCTGGTGCTGGCTGGCGATGGTAAACAAAGCGTGTTCCTGCGCGAAGCCGATTACGTCAGCAACATGCTCGCCACCCGCTTCGGCGCGCGCGGGCAGATCCGCCTGGTCAACCACCGCGACCACATCGCCGACCGCCCGCTGGCCACCCGCGAAAGCCTGCGCCGCGCCGTGCAGACCCTGGCCGAACGCACCGGGCCCGAAGACCTGGTGTTCATCTACATGACCAGCCACGGTACCCATGAGCACGAACTGGTGCTCGACCAGCCGCGCATGGAGCTGGCCGACTTGCCCGCCGATGAGCTGGCCGCCGTGCTCGCGCCGCTGAAAAACCGCGACAAGGTCATCGTGATTTCCGCCTGTTACTCCGGCGGTTTTATCCCGGCGCTCAAAGACGAACGCACCTTGATCATGACGGCCTCCCGTGCCGACAGAGTGTCCTTCGGTTGTTCCGAGGAAGCCGACTTTACCTACTTTGGCGACGCCCTCTTCGCCCAAGCCTTCAACCAGACCGATGACCTGCAACAAGCCTTCAAACTGGCGCAACTGCATGTGAGCGAACGCGAGCAGGCAGACAACTTCGAAGCTTCCGAGCCGCAGATCTGGGCCCCCAAGGGCGTCATCGCCCACTGGCAACTTTTACGCAAGCAGCAGGCACGAAAGGCGCTCGAAAGCGTCTCAATGAATAGCAAGGAAGCCAAAGGCAACTAAGCTGTAACGTGTAACAAGGGGGAAACACTATGTACCTGACACCTCAGCATATCCTGCTTGCCGGCGCCTCTGGCCTCACCGGCGAACACCTGCTCGACCGCTTGCTCAACGAACCCACGGTCACCCGCGTGCTGGCGCCCAGCCGCAAGCCTCTGGCCGAACACTCGCGCCTGGAAAACCCGGTGGGCGACCCGGCGGTGTTCCTGCCGCAACTGAGCGGCCAGGTCGACCTGGCCTTCTGCTGCCTGGGCACCACCATTAAACAAGCCGGCTCGGAAGCGGCGTTTCGCGCCGTGGACCTGGACATGGTCGTGGCCTTCGCCCAGCGCGCACGGGAGATGGGCGCACGGCACCTGGTGGTCATCAGCGCGATTGGCGCCGACCCGAAATCCTCGATTTTCTACAACCGCGTCAAAGGGGAGATGGAGCAGGCGCTCAAGGCTCAAGGCTGGCCGCAACTGACCATCGTCAGGCCGTCACTGCTGCTGGGCGAGCGACTGGAGCCTCGCCTGGCCGAGCAACTGGCCGGGCCGTTGTCGCGGCTGATTCCGGGCAAGTACCACGGCATTGAAGTCTGCGAACTGGCCCGGGCCATGTGGCGCCTGGCACTGGAAGAGCAAGATGGGGTGCGGGTGGTGGAGTCGGATGAGTTGCGCAAGCTCGGCAAGTAACCCGGTCTAAAGACCAGGCATAGATCCAAATGTGGGAGGGGGCTTGCCCCCGATGGCAGAGTGTCAGTTAACAGATTTGTTGACTGACCCACCGCTATCGGGGGCAAGCCCCCTCCCACATTTGATTTATGTCTATCAAAAGATAGGGGTTACAACCCGCCTGTCGCGTTGAAGCCAACCCCAAGCACCGTTAACACCGACAGCGGCAACAGCAGCGTGTCGAGCAACGCACTGGCCGGTAGATCCACATGGGGATAACTCGGCGCCTCGGCACCAAACCGGTCCTTGGCACAACACCCGCCATTGATCGCATACAGATCCAGCCGCGTGCCGGCATACACCACCGGCGCACCGGGTTGCGCCGCGTCCAGCGTGCGCGCGGTGGCGCAGCCTGCCAGGTGCAGCGCCAGCAGAATCATCAGCGCCTTATTCATCGCTGCTCAAATGGTGTTCGCCCCAACGTGGCAGCATGTCTTGGGGGATATTGAGCAGGTTTAGAATGCGCGCCACCACAAAGTCCACCAAGTCATCGATGGTTTGCGGCTGGTGATAAAAGCCCGGTGATGCCGGCAAAATCGTCACGCCCATGTTCGACAACTTGAGCATGTGCTCCAGGTGAATACTCGAATAGGGCGCCTCACGCGGCACCAGGATCAACTGGCGACGCTCCTTCAAGGTCACGTCCGCTGCGCGCTCGATCAAGTTGTTGCAGGCACCGGTGGCAATCGCCGACAAGGTGCCGGTGGAACACGGCACCACCACCATTGCCGCAGGCGCCCCGGAGCCCGAGGCCACGGGCGACATCCAGTCTTCTTTGCCGTAGACCTTGATCTGCCCCGCCGCCGCACCGGTGTATTCGGTGAGGAAGGCTTGCATCATCTGCACCTTGGGCGGCAGCGCCACATCGGTCTCGGTGGCCATCACCAATTGCGCAGCCTTGGAGATCAGGAAGTGCACCTCGCGGTCTTCGCGCACCAGGCAGTCCAGCAGGCGCAAGCCATAAGGCGCACCCGATGCGCCGGTCATCGCCAGGGTGACGCGTTCCGGGCCGCTCATTTGAGCGCCTCGGCCAATTTGCCGTGCAGGCCGCCAAAACCACCGTTGCTCATCACCACCACGTGGGTGCCGGGCGTGGCGAGTTGCTTGACGTGTTCGATGATGCCGTCGATAGAGTCGCAGACCTTGGACGGCACGGTGCACAGCGCCGCAATCGCTGGCAGGTCCCAGCCCAGGTTAGCGGGCGCATACCAAACCGCCTGATCGGCGTCGTTGACGCTTTCTGGCAGGCCATCACGGTGCGCGCCCAGCTTCATGGAGTTGGAACGCGGCTCGACAATGGCAATGATCGGCGCATCGCCCACGCGTTTGCGCAGGCCATCCAAGGTAGTGGCAATGGCAGTCGGGTGGTGGGCAAAGTCGTCGTAGATGGTAATACCGTTCACATCGGCGACTTTTTCCATGCGCCGCTTCACGCTTTTGAATGCGCTCAATGCTGCGACGCCCATGGACGGCACCACGCCCACATGCCGTGCGGCTGCCAGGGTGACCAAGGCGTTGGCGACGTTGTGCTGGCCGGTCATGTCCCAATCAACGATGCCTTGGGCCTCACCTTCGAACAACACTTCAAATCGGGAGCCGTCTTCACTGAGCAACTTGACCTGCCACTGCCCGCCAGCGCCGGTGGTTTGCACCGGGGTCCAGCAGCCCATGTCGATCACACGCTGCAAGGCCGGCTCGGTGGTCGGGTGAATGACCAGGCCTTCGCTCGGGATAGTGCGCACCAAATGGTGGAACTGGCGCTCGATGGCCGGCAGATCCGGGAAGATGTCGGCGTGATCGAACTCAAGGTTATTCAGGATCGCCGTGCGCGGGCGGTAGTGGACGAACTTGGAGCGCTTGTCGAAGAAGGCGCTGTCGTATTCATCCGCCTCAATCACGAAAAACGGGGTGTCACCCAAGCGGGCTGACACGGAGAAATTCTGCGGCACGCCACCAATCAGGAACCCCGGGCTCATGCCGGCATGTTCAAGCACCCAGGCCAGCATGCTGCTGGTGGTGGTCTTGCCGTGCGTACCGGCCACCGCCAGCACCCAGCGGCCTTGCAGCACGTGGTCCGCCAGCCATTGCGGGCCAGACACATAAGGCAAACCTTTATTGAGCACGTATTCGACCGCAGGGTTGCCACGGGACATGGCATTGCCGATCACCACCAGATCTGGCACCGGGTCGAACTGCGACGGGTCGTAGCCCTGGGTCAACTCAATGCCTTGGGCTTCGAGTTGCGTGCTCATGGGCGGGTAAACGTTGGCGTCTGAGCCTGTGACATGGTGGCCAAGCTCCTTGGCCAGCACCGCCATCGAGCCCATGAACGTACCGCAAATACCGAGAATATGAATGTGCATAGTCGACCTCGTAAACATCGAGGCAGGTTAGCGCAGGGGGGCGAAAATCGCACCCTTTAGCTGAGGGCGTGACGTGCGATGCCATGCCTGCGCAGCTTGCGGTACAGGGTGTTACGGCTGACGCCCAACTGCTCGGCCGTATGGCTCATGTGCCAGCGCTGCTGTGCCAATACCGCCAGCAGCGCCAGACGCTCGGCATCGTCCAGTGGCGACTCCAGCGGTTTGGCGTCACCGCCCATTGCCGGGCGAGCCTGGCGAATCAGCGCGGGTAAATCGCCAAGGGCCACACGCCCCTCATCACACAACGCCACCAGCGTTCGCAGCACCGTGCGCAGTTGACGCACGTTGCCCGGCCAGGCAAAAGCCAACAGCGCCCCGCGCGCCGCCGGGTCGAGCAACACCGTCTCGCCGCTAGCCTCCTGCGCCAACAAGAAGTCCAGCAGTTGGGACTTGTCACTGCGCTCGCGCAAGGGCGGCAAGCCAACTTCCAGACCATTGAGGCGGTAGTACAAATCCTCGCGAAAGCTGCCGTCCTGCACACGCTCCAGCAAATTGCGGTGAGTCGCGCTGATAATCCTGACGTTGACGGCCTGAGGCTCGCCGCCGAGGGGCACCACCAAGCGGTCCTCCAGCACCCTTAATAGACGGGTTTGCAGCGCCAGCGGCATGTCGCCGATTTCATCCAGGAACAACGTGCCGCCGTCGGCTTGTTGCAACTTGCCCTGCATGCCCTCTTTACGCGCGCCGGTAAAACTGCCGCCGCGATAACCAAACAGCTCGCTTTCGATCAGGCTTTCGGGGATGGCGGCGCAATTAAGGGCCACGAATGCCTTGTCGGCACGCTGGCTCGCCTGGTGTACGGCCTTGGCGAAGGCTTCTTTGCCGGAGCCGGTTTCGCCATTGATCAGCAAGGGCACGTCTCGCTCGAATACGCGCAGTGCCTTGCTGAAATCCTGCTGTAGCGCCGGGTCGCCCAGGCAGATGCCAGGCAGTTGCGGCCGGGCAGATACAACGGGCTTGATCATGGGTGCCGGCGCACTACGCGCCTGGCCGCGCAAGGCGGCAAACAGCTGACGACCATCACGGGTACGCAGCGGCCAACTGGCGGTGGCATTGACGCTGGCGCGGCCGAGCAATTGGTCCAGGGAGCATTCGAATAGCGCTTCCACCGGTTGCCCAAGCAGGCCGCCGCGCTGTTGCCCCAGCAGGCTCAGCGCACTCTGGTTCACGGCGCAAATGCGCCCTTCGCCATCGAACGCCACCAGACCTTCACTGAACAGGCCCACAGACTCGGCTTGCAGGTGGAAGCGCAGTAACCAGTGGTTTTCATAGTGACGCAGGAAATAACAGCTCTCGATCATCTTCGCCGATAAGTTCACCAGCGCCATGGTGTGGAACTGGCTCTGGCGCGACACGGCTTCGCGCGCCGACGACACATCCAGCACCGCCAGCAAGTCGCCATGGGGGTCGAACACCGGGCTCGCCGAACACGTCAGCCCGGTGTGGCGCCCGCGAAAATGCTCATCACGATGAATCGTCAGCGACTGGCGTTCTACCAGGCAGGTGCCAATGCCGTTGGTGCCTTCGCAGGCCTCGCTCCAGTCGGCGCCGAGCCAGAGCCCGGCACGCTCAAAGATCTTGCGCTCGGAAGGCGCGGTCACACAGTTGAGGATCACGCCACGGGCATCGGTGAGCAGCACTGCATGACCGGCACCGGAAAGCTGCTGGTGCAGGCTGTTCATCTCGCTGCCGGCGATGTGCAGCACTTGCTGCAAACGCTCGCGGCTTTCCAGCACGCGGCCGTGCTCAAGCACCGTGGGAGCAAGCGTTTGCGCAGGGTCGAGGTGGTAGTCCTCCAGGCAGCGCAGCCACGAGCGGGCGATGGACGGGTCGCTCGATGGGTCGCGGCCATGGGCCACGGTGAGGACTTGCTGGGCATGGCGCGTGAAATGATCGTTGTGCATTTCTTATTATTCTCCCTGCGTGAGAATGCCCAGCATCCCCCAGGCACTCGACCAATGCAATCCCGGCCAGACCCACCGGTCACAGCCTGTCCCGTTTATGGCACAAACTGTCACACCTGCTGTATCGCCCCTGCCACAGCAACGCCTTGCAACAAAGCCCAACCCCTTGATTTACCTGGCCCTCAACGCACTGGCCCAACCTTTGCTCTACGCTTTGTATGCGCTTGCTGCGCTGCACTCCCAATAAACATAAGAGCCAGGAGATACCCATCATGCGTTACGCACACCCCGGTACTGAAGGCGCCATCGTTTCGTTCAAGGCCAAATACGGCAACTACATCGGTGGCGAATTCGTTGCGCCGGTCGATGGCAACTATTTCACCAACACCTCGCCGGTCAACGGCAAGCCGATTGCTGAATTCCCGCGTTCCACCGCCAAAGACATCGACAAAGCGCTGGACGCTGCCCATGCCGCCGCCGACGCCTGGGGCAAGACCTCGGCCCAGGACCGCTCACTGGCCCTGCTGAAAATCGCTGACCGCATCGAACAGAACCTAGAACTGCTGGCCATTACCGAAACCTGGGACAACGGCAAGGCCGTGCGTGAAACCCTCAACGCCGACATCCCACTGGCCGCTGACCACTTCCGTTACTTCGCGGGCTGCATCCGCGCCCAGGAAGGCACCAGCGCCGAGATCAACGAGCACACCGCGTCCTATCACTTCCACGAGCCCCTGGGCGTTGTCGGCCAGATCATCCCGTGGAACTTCCCGATCCTGATGGCTGCCTGGAAACTCGCCCCGGCCCTGGCCGCCGGTAACTGCGTGGTGCTCAAGCCCGCCGAACAAACCCCGCTGGGCATCAGCGTGTTGATGGAAGTCATCGGCGACCTGCTGCCACCCGGCGTGCTGAACGTGGTGCACGGCTTCGGCAAAGAAGCCGGTGAGGCCCTGGCCACCAGCAAGCGCATCGCCAAGATCGCCTTCACCGGCTCGACGCCAGTGGGCTCGCACATCATGCATGCGGCGGCCGAGAACATTATTCCGTCCACCGTTGAACTGGGCGGCAAGTCGCCGAACATCTTCTTTGCCGACATCATGAAGGCCGAGCCGACCTTTATTGAGAAAGCAGCCGAAGGTTTGGTGCTGGCGTTCTTCAACCAGGGCGAAGTGTGCACCTGCCCTTCCCGCGCGTTGGTAGAAGAGTCGATCTACGACGACTTCATGAAGGTCGTGATGAAGAAAATCGAGTCGATCAAACGCGGCGACCCGTTGGACACCGACACCATGGTCGGCGCCCAAGCGTCGGAGCAGCAGTTCGACAAAATCCTGTCCTACCTGGAAATCGCCAAGGGCGAAGGCGCGCAATTGCTCACCGGCGGCAAGGTCGAGAAGCTCAGTGGCGACATGGAGGGCGGCTATTACATCCAGCCGACCCTGCTCAAAGGCACCAATGAAATGCGCGTATTCCAGGAAGAAATCTTCGGCCCGGTGGTGAGCATCACCACCTTCAAGGACGAAGCCGAAGCCCTGGCGATCGCCAACGACACCGAATTCGGCCTGGGCGCCGGCGTGTGGACCCGTGACATCAACCGCGCCTACCGCATGGGCCGGGCGATCAAGGCGGGCCGCGTATGGACCAACTGCTACCACCTGTACCCGGCGCATGCTGCGTTTGGTGGGTACAAGAAGTCGGGTGTGGGGCGTGAGACGCACAAGATGATGTTGGATCATTATCAGCAGACTAAAAACTTGCTGGTGAGTTACGACATTAATCCGTTGGGGTTCTTCTAACCAACACCCCCCTCCCACATATGAAATGCAATTAAAAATGTGGGAGGGGGCTTGCCCCCGATAGCTATGTTTCAGTGAAATAAATTTGCCTGACACACTGCCATCGGGGGCAAGCCCCCTCCCACATTTGAGCATTCACATATTTAGATCTTCATAAGTACTTGGCAATTGCATTCGGCACAAAGAGGCCGAGTTAAAAAACAATAACAACGAAAGGTACTTCCCCATGCCTAGCGAACCGACTGGCTCTTCCGTCGATTTCGAAAAAGTCGACTCCCAATACTTTCAACAACGCGAACTTAAAAAAGGCGCCGCCGGCTGGGTGCTATTAGTGGGCCTTGGTGTTGCCTACGTTATTTCCGGCGACTACGCCGGTTGGAACTTCGGCCTGGCCCAGGGTGGATGGGGCGGTATGTTCCTCGCCACCTTGCTGATGGCCACGATGTACCTGTGCATGTGCTTCTCGCTGGCCGAGTTGTCTTCGATGATCCCCACCGCCGGCGGCGGCTACGGCTTTGCCCGCAGTGCGTTTGGGCCGTGGGGCGGGTTCCTGACGGGCACCGCCATCCTGATCGAATACGCCATCGCCCCCGCCGCCATTGCGGTATTTATCGGTGCCTACTGCGAGTCGCTGTTTGGTATTGGCGGCTGGATGATCTACCTGGCGTTCTACATCATCTTTATCGGCATCCATATTTTTGGTGTCGGTGAGGCGTTGAAGCTGATGTTTGTGATCACCGCCGTCGCTGCAATCGCACTGGGCGTGTTCCTGGTGGCGATGGTGCCGCACTTTAATGTCGCCAATTTGCTGGACATTCCGGTGACCGAAGCCAAGGGCGCCAGCACCTTCCTGCCGTTTGGCTACGTCGGCGTGTGGGCAGCGATTCCTTATGCGATCTGGTTTTTTCTCGCCGTCGAAGGCGTGCCCCTGGCGGCTGAAGAAACCAAGAACCCGAAACGCGACCTGCCGCGCGGCTTGATCGGCGCCATTGTGGTGCTGACCAGTTTTGCTCTGTTGATCCTGGTGATTGCACCGGGCGGCGCGGGCACCTACGCGCTGATCAAGTCTGGCAACCCGCTGGTGGAAGCGCTGGCGTTGTCCTACGGCGGCTCAACGTGGATGGGCGGGTTCGTCAACCTGGTAGGCCTGGCTGGCTTGATCGCGAGCTTTTTCTCGATCATCTATGCCTATTCGCGGCAGATCTTTGCACTGTCCCGCGCTGGTTACCTGCCGCGCAAATTGTCCCAGACCAACAAGAGCAAGGCGCCGGTTCTGGCCTTGGTGATCCCCGGCATCATCGGTTTTGGCCTGTCACTGACCGGCCAGGGTGACCTGCTGATTCTGGTAGCGGTGTTTGGCGCGACCATTTCCTACGTGCTGATGATGGCGGCGCACATTACGTTGCGCATCCGTCGCCCCAAAATGGACCGTCCATACCGCACACCGGGTGGCATTTTCACCTCGGGCGTCGCCTTGGTACTTGCTTGCGTGGCCGTGGTTGCGGGCTTCCTGGTCGATCCACGCGTGGTGATTGGCGCGGCGATCATCTATGGAGTATTAATTGCTTACTTTGCTTTCTACAGCCGGCATCACTTGGTAGCAGGCACGCCCGAAGAGGAATTCGCGGCGATCCAGGCCGCAGAGGCCGCCTTGCACTAACTGCCGTAAACCTCGACGGGGGCCGTTGCTCCCGTCGTCAAGGAGACACTGTATGGCAAGCTTTTCCCACGCGGTGGGTACACAAACCTACCGCTTCGACAGCCTCAAGGACGTGATGGCCAAGGCCAGTCCCGCACGCTCCGGGGATTTTCTCGCCGGTGTAGCGGCGCAGAACGATGGCGAGCGGGTGGCGGCGCAGATGGCGCTGGCCAACATCCCGCTCAAGCACTTTCTTGAGGAAGTGCTCATCCCCTATGAAAGCGACGAAGTCACCCGGCTGATCATCGACACCCACGATAAACAGGCGTTTGCAGTGGTCAGCCACCTGACCGTCGGCGGCCTGCGCGACTGGCTGCTCAGCGACGCTGCAGATGAAATCAGCCTACGAGCATTGGCGCCCGGTCTTACACCGGAGATGGCAGCCGCCGTGTCCAAAATCATGCGCGTGCAAGACCTGGTACTGGTAGCGCAGAAGATCCGCGTGGTCACGCAGTTTCGCGGCACCATGGGCCTGCGCGGGCGCTTATCTACACGCCTGCAACCCAACCACCCTACGGACGAGCCCGCCGGCATTGCCGCGAGCATTCTCGACGGCCTGCTCTATGGCAACGGCGACGCCATGATCGGCATCAACCCGGCCACCGACAGCATTGCCTCGATCTGCGCAATGCTGGAAATGCTGGACGCGATCATCCAGCGCTACGAAATCCCAACCCAAGCCTGCGTGCTGACCCACGTCACCACCTCCATCGAGGCCATCAACCGTGGCGTGCCGCTGGACCTGGTGTTTCAGTCGATTGCCGGCACCGAAGCGGCCAATGCCAGTTTCGGCATCAACCTGAACGTGCTGCAAGAAGGCTACGACGCAGGTTTGAGCCTGAACCGCGGCACCTTGGGCCAGAACCTGATGTATTTCGAAACCGGCCAAGGCAGCGCCTTGTCGGCCAATGCGCACTTTGGCGTCGACCAGCAAACCTGCGAAACCCGTGCCTACGCCGTGGCCCGACATTTCAAGCCGTTCCTGGTGAATACGGTCGTAGGATTTATCGGCCCAGAGTACCTCTACAACGGCAAACAGATCATCCGCGCCGGCCTCGAAGACCACTTCTGCGGCAAGCTGCTGGGTGTGCCGATGGGTTGCGATATCTGCTACACCAACCACGCCGAAGCCGACCAGGACGACATGGATACCCTGCTGACCCTGCTGGGCGTGGCCGGGATCAACTTCATCATGGGCATACCCGGCTCCGACGACATCATGCTCAACTACCAGACCACGTCGTTCCACGACGCTCTGTACGCCCGGCAAACATTGGGCTTGAAGCCTGCGCCGGAGTTTGAACAGTGGCTGGCGAAAATGGGCATCTTCACGCAAGCCGACGGCAAGGTACGCTTCGGCAACAGCCTGCCACCGGCGTTTCGCCACGCCTTGGCGCAATTGGGATGAAGGAGCCGCCTGTGCAACTCGACCTACCCGACAACCCGTGGCTGGAACTGCGCCGCCTGACCCCGGCGCGTATCGCCCTGGGCCGCACCGGCACCAGCATTCCCACCAGCGCACAGCTGGATTTTCAATTTGCCCACGCCCAGGCACGGGACGCGGTGCACCTGCCGTTCGACCATGCGGGTATCAGTAGCCAGTTGGCCGAACGCGGGCGTGACAGCTTGTTGCTGCACAGCGCTGCGGGCGACCGACATCTATACCTGCAACGCCCGGACTTGGGCCGGCGCTTGAGCGATGAGTCAGCCCAGTTGCTGCGCGATCATGCGGCGGCCAATCCTGGCGGTGTGGATTTGGCGGTCGTCGTGGCTGACGGTCTGTCGGCGCTGGCGGTGCATAAACACACCTTGCCGTTTCTGACCCGCCTGGAAGAGCAGAGCAACGCAGATGGTTGGTCGTTATCACCGGTGATTCTGGTGGAACAGGGCCGCGTGGCAGTGGCCGATGAAGTGGGCCAGTTGCTCGGGGCCAAGATGACTGTGATCCTGATCGGCGAACGGCCAGGGCTCAGTTCGCCGGACAGTTTGGGGCTGTATTTCACCTACAACCCCAAGGTCGGCCTTACCGATGCGTATCGCAACTGCATCTCTAATGTGCGTTTGGAGGGTTTGAGTTATGGCATGGCGGCCCATCGTTTGCTGTACTTGATGCGAGAGGCGTGTCGTCGCCAGCTGTCGGGAGTCAATCTCAAGGATGAGGCGCAGGTTCAGACCATCGAGTCGGATGACCCTGACCTGATGAAGGGTAACTTCCTGCTTGGCCCACCGCGGGACTGATACCCGCACGATTGCGCTTTTTCGAGTGTTTAGGCAGCATCAAGTCACGGCCGCTCGCGTGGTCATACCCCTTTGGAAGTTGAGGCCTGGCATGCGGATCACTCAAGCGACCCTGGAACACCTGGACCTGTTGACCCCGTTGTTCGTCAAGTACCGCGAATTTTACGGGGCCCTGCCCTTCCCGGACTCATCGCGCGCCTTCCTGGAAAAGCGCCTGCGCCGTAAAGAGTCGGTGATCTACCTGGCCCTGGCCGATGATGACGACAAGAAACTGCTCGGGTTTTGCCAGCTGTATCCGAGCTTTTCGTCGTTGTCGCTCAAGCGTGTGTGGATTCTCAACGACATCTACGTCGCTGAAGACGCCCGCCGGCAATTGGTAGCCGATAACCTGATGCGCACGGCGAAGAAGATGGCCAAGGACACCCATGCAGTTCGGCTGCGGGTGTCTACCAGCAGCGACAATGAGGTGGCGCAGAAGACGTATGAGTCGATTGGGTTTCGTGAGGATACCGAGTTCAAGAACTACACGTTGCCGATTAGCGAAGACTGAAACCCAACCCCCAGAACACCACTGCCTCAATGTGGGAGGGGGCTTGCCCCCGATGGCGGAGTATCAGTTAGACAATTTGTAACTGTCACTCCGCCATCGCGGGCAAGCCCGCTCCCACATTTGGTTCTGTGATGCCCAGGGGACCGATTACTACGACATCCCCCGCTACAAAACCAACAGGCTTTTCACCTCTCAATCCGTATAATGCGGACCTTTCAGGGCTGTAAGAAATGCGGCATACATCTGTAGCCTTACTTACCCTCGCGTCCGCACTGGCCTGCTGAGCCGGGCCATTCACACAGGTGCCATCCATGGATTTCAACCCGCTCGACCTTATTTTGCATCTCGATGTCTACCTCGACATGCTGGTCACCAATTACGGTCCGTGGATCTACGCCATTCTGTTCCTCGTTATCTTTTGCGAAACCGGCCTGGTGGTGATGCCGTTCCTGCCGGGTGATTCATTGCTGTTTATCGCAGGTGCCGTAGCAGCGGGCGGCGGCATGGACCCGGTGTTGCTGGGCGGCCTGCTAATGCTGGCGGCGATTCTCGGTGACAGCACTAACTACGTAATCGGGCGAACGGTGGGCGAGCGCTTGTTCAACAACCCGAACTCGAAAATCTTCCGCCGCGACTACCTGCAGAAAACCCACGACTTCTACGACAAGCACGGCGGCAAAACCGTAACCTTGGCGCGTTTCCTGCCGATCCTGCGCACCTTTGCACCGTTCGTCGCCGGTATCGCCAGGATGCCTTACCCGCGCTTCTTCGGTTTCAGCGTGCTGGGCACCATCCTATGGGTCGGTGGCCTGGTGACCTTGGGCTACTTCTTCGGCAACGTGCCGTTTATCAAGAAAAACCTGTCGCTGCTGGTGGTGTTCATCATTCTGCTGTCGCTGGTGCCGATGATCATCGGCGTGTTCCGCAGCCGTTTTGGTCGCACCTCCTCCGAAGCCAAGCCGCAGTAACCTGCGATGTGGTCCCTGAGCGCCTGGCGTCGCCGGCGCCTGCTGGCCAAGCACCCGATTGCCGATGACACCTGGCAACGGGTGCGCCACCACCTGACCTTCCTCGACGGCCTCAGCGCCGAGCAAGACCAATGGTTGCGCGAAGCCTGCGTGGTGTTCCTCGCCGAAAAACATCTGACCGCCCTGCCGGGCGTCGAGCTGCATCAGGAACAACGCCTGCTGCTCGCCGCGCAGGCTCAACTGCCGCTGATGAACCTCGGTGATCTCGACTGGTACCAGGGCTTTCATGAAATCGTGCTGTACCCCGACGACTTCGTCAGCCCCCAGCGCCATCGCGACAGCAGCGGCATCGAACACGAGTGGGACGGCGAGCACAGTGGTGAAGCCTGGCAACAGGGCCCGGTGATCCTCGCCTGGCCCGGCGTATTGGCCAGCGGCAACTGGGAAGGCTACAACCTGGTCATCCACGAACTGGCGCACAAGCTCGACATGCTCAACGGCGACGCCAACGGCCTGCCGCCGCTGCACAACGACATGCGCGTGCAGGAGTGGGCCAGCGTGATGCAAAGCGCCTACGACGACCTCAATCGCCAGCTCGACGCCCACCCGGAAGCCGACACCGAAATCGACCCCTACGCGGCCGAAAATCCGGCGGAATTCTTTGCCGTGACCAGCGAGTATTTCTTCAGCGCCCCGGATTTACTCGTCCATAGTTATCCACAGGTGTACGCCCAACTCAGCCGCTTTTATCGCCAGGATCCCCTGGCCCGCCTGCTCCAACTGCAAGCCAGCGACCCACGCTATCAGCCGCAAGGCGAATGACCGTACGACGTCTGGCGCATGGCATCGGCGCCAGAATGTGCCTATAATCGCCGCCACTTTTAGGCCAATCCGGCCAAGTTTCTTGGCCAATTAACGGGGGCAACGCCCAATGAGCTACAGCAAGATTCCGGCTGGCAAAGACCTGCCGAACGACATCTACGTCGCCATCGAGATTCCGGCCAACCACGCGCCGATCAAATACGAAATCGACAAAGACAGCGACTGCCTGTTCGTTGACCGTTTCATGGCCACCCCGATGTTCTACCCGGCCAACTACGGTTTTATCCCCAACACCCTGGCTGACGACGGCGACCCCCTCGACGTGCTGGTTGTAACCCCTTACCCGGTTACCCCAGGCTCGGTTATCCGCGCTCGCCCAGTCGGCATCCTGAACATGACCGACGACGGCGGCGGCGATGCCAAAGTTATCGCGGTACCTCACGACAAGCTGTCCCAGCTGTACGTGGACGTGAAGGAATACACCGATCTGCCGCCACTGCTGCTGGAACAGATCAAGCACTTCTTCGAGAACTACAAAGACCTCGAAAAAGGCAAATGGGTGAAGATCGACGGTTGGGGTGATGCAGAAGCCGCCCGCGCCGAGATCATGAAATCGGTTGCTGCCTACAAAGGCTGATACCGACTACTCATTGCCCCCGGCAATTGAAAAAGCCCCGATCATTCGGGGCTTTTTTTGTGGGAATAAATAAACGATAAGTTCATTAACTTATAATTTTCGTTTAAAAAACTTTAGAATCCGAACTATCAAGCTACAACTAAGCAAAGCCCTACATGCGCAACTCAACGCATGGTTTATTTGATCTGTTTTTCCGGCCAGTAAACTCTGCGTTTATGAATACATCAGGTGATCGCTTAAAAGCGCTATTACGGGAAGTGCATCTTTCCGCCTCCGACTTCGCCAAGAACCGCAACGTCACGCCTCAACACGTGAATAATTGGTTCAAACGCGGCGTGCCCATGGGCCGACTCAACGAGTTCGCAGAACTGTTGTGCGTCTCCAGCCGCTGGCTTCGCACCGGCGAAGGCCTCAAACACCCACCGGCCAACTTCCTATTGGTAGAAGGCCCGGAAACCCGACAAGGACTGCCCACCACCCGCGAAGGAAGCGGCCAATACCTCGCAGGCCCCGCCTGCCATCCGGAAAAACCTGACGTGGAGGTCCCCCTCCATCCCACCTTTACCTCAGCCGAACGCATCCGCATTTCCCTGCACAGTCTCCAAACCCTAAACGTCAACCCCGACCGCGCACTGGGCGCCTACATGGTCGACAACAGCATGACCGACATCATCCAACAAGGCGCCACCCTCGCCTTCGACCGAGGCCGCACCCAGATCATCGACGGCGAAATCTACGCCGTCGAACACGACGGCATGCTACGCATCAAATACCTCTACAACCGCCCCGGCGGCGGCGTACGCATGCGCAGCCACAACGCCAGCGAACACCCCGACGAGTACCTGAACCACGAAGAACGCTTCGAACAAAACTTCAAAGTCGTGGGCTGGGTGTTCTGGTGGTCCACCCTCAACAACCGCCGCCCGCCGGTACCGTTGGATGAGCATTTATTGGGCTGGGAAGGCTCTAATACGGATGCGGAGGTGGGCATTTGAAATGAATGTGGGTATCATGCGGCCCACATTTGGCAGGGGGTTGCTTCGCGCTATCCACCCTGCTCGGCGAAGCGGAGAAGTCCCCGCGGGTGCCCCTACTATTCAGCCTGACGCAATGTGGGCTGAGCGATTTGAAGGCTGCTGAGGTTTGTCAAAAACAAGCTGAAGCAGTCAGCGAGAAGCCGGCCACAAGCCGGCTTTTTAATGCCTGAAAAACCAATACCCGCGACTACATTCCAGCGCTGCGCCTGCTCGCTGCATACCCCCCTGTGCTCCACATTCAGCGACCCACTGCGTCAGCACCATCATGTAAAGGGTTTCAAAATCCGTAAACCACGACTGTCTCTTTCAGGTTGACGGTATTACACGCGCGACCCGATTTATCACTTTCACACAGCCCATTAATCTATGCCCATGTTGAACGCAACGCCCTAATCCACTTAAACAAAAAAGGATTCAACCATGAGCACTCCAACCTACAACCGCCTCAACAAAGACGACGCCGTAGTTCTGCTGGTCGACCATCAAACCGGCCTGATCTCGCTGGTGCAGGACTTCTCCCCCAACGAGTTCAAAAACAATGTGCTCGCCCTGGCAGACCTGGCCAAGTTCTTCGAACTGCCAACCATCCTCACCACCAGCTTCGAACAAGGCCCCAATGGCCCGCTGGTGCCAGAGCTGAAAGAGATGTTCCCGGACGCGCCGTACATCGCTCGCCCTGGTCAGATCAACGCGTGGGACAACGAAGACTTCGTCAAGGCGATCAAGGCCACCGGCCGCAAGCAGATCATCATTGCCGGTGTAGTGACGGATGTGTGCGTGGCGTTCCCGACACTGTCGGCGCTGGCGGAAGGGTTTGATGTGTTTGTGGTGACTGATGCGTCGGGCACGTTCAACACTACGGTGCAGCAGGCCGCGTGGAGTCGCATGACCCAGGCCGGTGCACAGATGATGAACTGGTTCTCGGTGGCGTGTGAGCTGCATCGCGACTGGCGCAACGATATTGAAGGCCTGGGCAACCTGTTGTCCCAGCGGATTCCCAACTATCGCAACTTGATGAATGGTTACTCGGCGCTGACGGCTCGCAAGGACTAATCCACTAGGTTTCACACACCAAGCCTGCCCTAAAAAGCAGGCTTCTTACTGTGCGAGAGACAATTGGCCCGCTTGACTCTCCCCTATACAGCACCCCCTACCCTGAGATCCCGATTTCAGGACCTCCCTCATGCCCCACCGCATACTCATCATCCTTGGCCACCCCTCAACAACCAGCTTCTGCGCCGCCCTGGCCGACACCTACACTCGCCATGCAAAATCCGCAGGCCACGAAGTGCGCGTCCTGAACTTGGGTGATCTTACGTTCGATCCCGTCTTGCACCATGGCTACACCCAAATCCAACCCTTGGAACCGGACCTGCTCTGCGCCCAATCCGACATTCTCTGGGCCACTCACCTCACGTTCGTGTTCCCCATTTGGTGGGGTGGTATTCCCGCCTTGATGAAGGGTTTTCTCGACCGCATCTTCCTACCCGGCTTTGCCTTTAAATACCGTGCCGGCAAGGCATTCCCCGACAAGCTGCTTGTTGGCAGAACCGCGCACTTGTTGGTGACCCTGGACACGCCGCCATGGTATTACCGCTGGTTCTACCGCATGCCGGGCATCCATCAGATGCGCAAGACCACCTTGGCGTTTTGTGGCATCAGGCCGACCAAGACATTGCTGTTCGGGCCGGTGTTGGGCTCTACTGCGACGCAAAGGACCAAGTGGCTGCAACAGGCTGGCCTACTCGCAGGAAAAGGGAGTTTTCATGTACATCGGCAAAGCCGCGCAATTATCGGGCACGACCATCAAGACGATTCGTCACTATGAGGCGATCGGGCTGCTGCCGGTGCCGCAGCGCCTGGGGCAGTACCGGGTATATACAGAGCAATGTGTCGAGCGGCTGATGTTTATCAAGTGCGCGCAGCAGTTGGGGTTCAAGCTCAAGGAATTGCAGGAGATTCTGCAGGACCGTCATGACGCTGCATTGCCCTGGGATCGGGCTGAACACATCATCGCCAACAAGAAGCAGCAACTCGCGACCCAAATTGCGCATTTACAGAACATGCACTCAGGGTTACAGGCGTTTGAAACTCAGTTGAAAACGGCACAAGGCCAATGCACGTTGAACACCTGACGTTCTTGCGACAACTTCTCATTAGCACTACCATCGCGTTCCCCAACTTCCCCAGAGCGGCGCCCTTCGCCATGCCTGAAGACCCCGGCAATCGCAACCTCGGCCCGCTCTACCGCCGTCACCGCAGCGAACTTCTGGCCTACCTGACTCGCCGGGTGAATTGCCGCGAAACCGCCAATGATCTGTTGCAGGACGCGTTCATTCGCTTGATGAACAGTGAAGTGGCGAAGATCGGCAACGTGCGCGCCTTTTTGTACCGTATCGCTAATAACCTGAGCATCGACCATGCGCGGCGCAACCGTGTGCGGGGGATCAGCGATGAGCAGGAGTTGCAGGACTTGCCCGGCAACGCCGACCCACAAAACAGTGCGATTGCCGGAAACACCCTGGAGCATTTGCAGCGCTTGATTGATGGGCTACCCTCGCCCACCCGTGAAGTGTTTCTGCTGGCTCGGGTTGAACAGCTGAGCTACAAGGAGATCGCCATTCGCCTGGGCCTGGATGCCCGTGCGGTCGAGCGGCATTTGAACAAGGCCATGGCCCATTGCGCCGCGGTCCTGCACGCCAACGAGTCCCGATGAATAATCAGCCAAGCCCCTCATCTTCCGAACGTGATCAGCAAGCACTGGATTGGTGGACCCGTCTGCGCAACGAAACCATCACCGCCCAACAGCGTGCTGCTTTCGAGCTGTGGCGGGCGGACCCGCTCAATGCCAACGCCTATCAGAACGTAGAGATGCTCTGGAAACTGCTCGAACGACCCGCCCACGCCGTGCGGCACAGCGAACGGCAGCGGCCGGCGTCACGTCGGGCGATCTATGCGGCGGCAGCCTGTGTGTTACTGGCCTTTGCCACACTGATGCTGATGACCCCTCCGCTGAGCACGTGGGGCAGCGACTACGCCACCGCCGCGGGCCAGCAACAGGTCATTACCCTGGCCGACGGATCGCAGCTGCACCTGGATACCGACAGCGCCGTGGATATCACGCTCAACCGCGATGAACGACGCGTTCACCTGCTGCGCGGCCGAGTTTTCCTGGAGGTGGTCCACGACGGCCGGCCGTTTGTGGTGCGCTCCGGCGACACGCGGGTACAGGTGCTGGGCACCGCGTTTGCCGTCAGCCACGGGGCGGACGAGGATGATGTCACGCTGCTTCGCGGCCGCGTCGAGGTGATGGCCGGCGGCAAGCATCAGCCGTTGCAACCCGGCGAACAACTGAAGGTCATCAACGGCCAGATCCAAGCGCCGGTCGCGGTCGACGCTGATCGCTTGCTGGCCTGGCGCAATGGCCAGCTGCAGGTACGCAATGCGCCGCTACGAGACGTGCTGGACGAGTTGATGCGCTATCAGGGTGGCCATGTGGTCTGGCTTGATGACCAAGCCGCCCAACGCCCCATCAGTGCCAGCTTCAATCTCAAGCAAATCGACAGCGCACTCGATGCCCTGATCAGCGCGCAAAAATTGCGCACCACTGCCCTCACCCGCCGAGTGCTGATCGTGCGCGGCTAAGGCCGCAAAAATTATTTTCTTCTCCCACGGTAATTTGGATTTCTGCTGCGTCTCACCCCGCACATAGGAAGCATTATCATTTATAACTCGGGGGAGGATGCATGCAGTATTCACAGGTCGCAGGCTTCAAACACTTACCCTTGCTGGTCGCCCTGATGGCCGCCGGCATGCCGCTTTCATTCGTCCAGGCCGCTGAGCCTGCGGTAAACGAAGCAGGCGGCCAGCGCGTGAGTTTCACGATCGCCGCACAATCGCTCACCGACGCGTTGGACGTATTCGCCCGCCAAAGCGGCTACCAAGTGATCTACGACGCCGCGCAAGCCACGGGGCTGCGCTCCACCCAATTGAGCGGCGAACATACGCCCCAGCAAGCGCTGACCATTCTCACGCGCGGAACGGGCGCCCGTTATAGCCAACCGAACGCCAGCAGCTTTGTAATTGATATTCCGGCCAACGTCGGCGACACGTTGCAGTTGTCGCCCGTGAGCATCTCTGGCAAGGCGCCCGGCTCTACCACTGAGGGCACCGGTTCGTACACCACGCAATCGTCCAGCAGCTCCAACCGCCTGAACATCGCACTCAAGGAAACGCCACAGTCCGTCACGGTGATCACCCAACAGCGCATCGCCGACCAAAAGCTGTCAAACCTCACCGATGCGATGGAAGCCACCTCCGGTATCACCGTTGTACGCGAAGGCCAAGGTGCCGACTCTGACGCTTACTACTCACGCGGTTTTGCCATCAGCAATTATGAAGTCGACGGCGTACCCACCTCGTCGCGCATGGACAACTACACCCAGAACACCGCCATGTACGATCGGATCGAAGTGGTGCGCGGCGCCACCGGCCTGATCAGCGGCATGGGCCAGCCGTCCGCGACCATCAACCTGATTCGCAAACGCCCCACCGCCACGCCCCAAGCCAGCATCAGCGGCGAAGCCGGCAGCTGGGACCGTTATGGCACATCCGTTGACGTCTCCGGCCCGCTCAACGACGCCGGTAATATCCGAGGCCGCATGGTGCTGGACTACAAAAACCAGCATTCCTGGGTCGATCGCTACAAACAGGACACCCAACTGGTCTACGGCATCAGCGAGTTTGATCTGAGCGAAACCACCCTGTTGACCCTGGGCTTCAGCTACCAGACCGTGCACACCAACGCGCCACCTCGCAGCGGTTTTCCACTGTTCGATAGCGCCGGCGGGCGCACAGACTTCAAGCGCTCCTTCAATACCGCTACCGATTGGTCATTTTACGATCACGACCAGACCAGCTATTTCGCTTCGCTAGAGCAGCAGTTCGACAACGGTTGGAGCGCCAAGCTCGATTTCACCCACACCGACAATCAATACGACTCGGCGATCAGCTATCTGTACGGCGACATCGACCCGGCCACCGGGCTCGGCGCCGCCGTACTGCCCAACAAATTCAAGGGTAACCCTAAGCAGAACGCCGTTGATGTGTATGTCACCGGCCCCTTTGAACTGCTGGGGCGCGAGCATGAGTTGATCGCAGGCGTGCAGCTATCGCAGATCCGCAACACCAACGCGCCTGACTACGGAGGCTGGATGCGCGGCGGCTACGACGGCAGCATCGGGCCCGTCTACGAATGGGACGGCAGCGCGCCAAAGCCAAATTTCGAGAAAAAAGGTGAAGAGGACTTCAAGGAAAACCAGTACTCGGCCTACCTCACCTCGCGCTGGCACCTGAATGACGCCACCAGCCTGATCCTGGGCGGACGACTGATCAATTGGAAGCAGACTGACGACGTGACCTACACCGCGGCCGGTTACGACGACATCCATTTGGATCGTGAAGAAAACGGCGTATTCATCCCCTACGGCGGCATCGTCTATGACCTCAGCGATAGCTGGTCGGTGTACGCCAGCTACACCAAGATCTTCAACCCGCAAAGCGACCAGACCGTGACCGGCTCCTACTTGCCGCCGCTGGAAGGCACTGGCTACGAGCTGGGGGTCAAGGGCAGCTTCAATGACGACATGCTCAATGCCAGCCTGGCACTGTTCAAACTGGAGCAGGACAACCTCTCACAGCCCGACGGCAACAAGCTGACCCCCACACAATTCCAGGCCTACACTGCTGTGCAAGGCACCACGACCCAAGGCGTCGAGTTGGAACTCAACGGCGAACTGGCCCGAGGCTGGAACATCGCCGGCGGTTATACCTACAGCGTCAGCACCGATGCGGATGACCAGCGTATTGCCACGCAAATCCCCCGCCACAGCGTGAAGATGTTCACCACTTACCGCCTGTCCGGCCCACTGGACAAACTCACTGTCGGCGGCGGCTTCAACTGGCAGAGCAAAACCGGCTTCGACCTCAAGTACTACACCCAGGACAGCTACGCCGTGGCCAACCTGATGGCGCGTTACGAGATCACGCAAAACCTTTCGGCGTCGCTGAATCTCAACAACGTATTCGACAAAGAGTATTTCAGCACCACCAGTGCCGGGGTATATGGGGCGCCACGTAACGTGATGACGGGGTTCAAGTATGACTTTTAAAGGTGGCTAGACTGGACCATGAGCCGAATAGACCACACAGTCGGCTCATTAAATGAGCCGAATGGCGTCCATGATCGGCGCACTTCTTCGGGTATTGCGCCATGGACCACCCATTCTGGACCTGGCAATACGAAGATCGGCCACACGTTCACTGGCAACCAGGCCGCCTGGCGGTCTTGTTGCTTGAGTGCGGGCACGCTCAGGGCAAGCTGCTGGGCATGCTCGGCACCGTCAGGCACTATCACATCAATCTCATGGACGATTGAACCACCCCCGCTCATTTGCCCCAAATCCCCATGTCTGCTAGTGTCGCGCCGGTTTACCGTCTACCGGAATAGCCGCCATGGCCCGCAAAAAAGTTGCACTCGATTTCGAACAATCCCTCGCCGACCTGCAAACCCTGGTCGAGCGTCTGGAGAACGGCGAGTTGTCGCTGGAAGACTCGTTGACAGCGTTTGAGCAAGGCATCGGCCTGACCCGCGACTGCCAGAGCGCCTTGGCGCAGGCGGAGCAGAAGGTGCAAGTGCTGCTGGAACGTGACGGGGAGTTGGCCGAAGAGCCTTTCGATGCGGAACAACCCGAATGATCGACGCGTATCAGGCCAGTAGCCAAGCGCGGGTCAATGCGGCGCTGGAACCCTTGTTTGTTGCGCCAAGCCCCGAATTGAACCGCCTCTATGAAGCCATGCGCTACAGCGTGATGAATGGCGGCAAGCGCGTGCGCCCGTTGCTGGCGTATGCCGCGTGTGAAGCGTTGGGCGCGCCTGCCGAGCAGGCCAATGGCGCGGCGTGTGCGGTGGAGTTGATCCACGCCTATTCCCTGGTGCATGACGATCTGCCGGCGATGGACGATGACGATCTACGTCGCGGCCAGCCCACCACCCACAAAGCCTTTGACGAAGCCTGCGCAATTCTGGCCGGCGACGGTCTGCAAAGCCTGGCGTTCAGCGCACTGCTGGACCCAACGCTGAGCAGCGTCAATGCCGAGATCCGCTTGCGCATGGTCACCACCCTGGCCGTCGCTGCTGGCCCCGCTGGCATGGTCGGCGGCCAGGCCATCGACCTCGGTTCGGTCGGCCAGAAGCTCGATCAACAGGCCCTGGAATACATGCACCGCCACAAGACCGGTGCGCTGATCGAAGCCGCCGTGCAGCTCGGCGCCCTGGCCAGCGGGCGCGCCGGAGCCGAACACTTGGCCGCGCTGAAGACTTATTCGCGCGCCATCGGCCTGGCCTTCCAGGTGCAGGACGACATTCTCGACGTCGAAAGTGACACCGCCACCCTGGGCAAACGCCAAGGTGCTGATATCGCACGGGACAAGCCGACCTACCCAGCCCTGCTCGGGCTCGACGCGGCCAAGGCCTATGCCCTGGAACTGCGCGACCAGGCTCTCGACGCCCTGCGACCTTTCGACGCGGCCGCCGAGCCGTTGCGCGACCTGGCGCGGTTTATCGTCGAACGTCGGCACTGATCACAGCGGCCATTGCGGCCGCATATCGGCCAAGTTCGGCGCTCTGCGTGGGCAGTTTGCAATGCTTGAGGTAAACTGCCGCCTCTTCTATACCTATAACGATTCGCCTGATGCCCACGACGTTTCAAGAGATTCCCCGCAAGCGCCCGTCCACGCCCCTGCTCGACCGTGCTGTCATGCCGGCCGGCCTGCGCCGTCTGGGTGAAGCCGAGCTGGAAACCCTGGCCGATGAGTTGCGCCTGGAATTGCTCTACACGGTCGGCCAGACCGGTGGGCATTTCGGCGCTGGCCTTGGCGTCATCGAGCTGACCATCGCCCTGCATTACGTGTTCGACACCCCGGACGACCGGCTGGTGTGGGACGTGGGCCATCAGGCGTATCCGCACAAAATCCTTACGGGTCGTCGTGAGCAAATGGGCACCCTGCGCCAGAAGGACGGCATTGCCGCCTTCCCGCGCCGCGCCGAGAGCGAGTACGACACCTTTGGCGTCGGCCACTCCAGCACCTCCATCAGTGCAGCGCTGGGCATGGCTATTGCCGCCCGCCTGCAAGGCAGCGACCGTAAGGCGATTGCCGTGATCGGTGATGGCGCGCTGACCGCCGGCATGGCCTTCGAAGCGCTGAACCATGCACCGGAAGTCAACGCCAACATGTTGGTGATCCTTAACGACAACGACATGTCGATCTCGCGCAACGTCGGTGGCCTGTCCAATTACCTGGCAAAAATCCTCTCCAGCCGCACCTACGCCAGCATGCGCGAAGGCAGCAAGAAGGTGCTCTCGCGTCTGCCTGGCGCGTGGGAAATTGCCCGGCGTACCGAAGAATATGCCAAAGGCATGCTGGTGCCCGGCACCCTGTTCGAAGAGCTGGGCTGGAATTACATCGGCCCGATCGACGGCCACGACCTGCCAACCCTCATCGCCACGCTGCGCAACATGCGTGACCTCAAGGGCCCGCAGTTCCTGCACATTGTCACCAAGAAGGGCAAAGGCTTCGCCCCGGCGGAAGTCGACCCGATTGGCTACCACGCCATCACCAAGCTGGAACCTGTAGACGCCCCCGCCGCTGCGCCGAAAAAGGCCAGCGGGCCGAAGTATTCCGGTGTGTTCGGCGAATGGCTGTGCGACATGGCTGCCGCCGACCCACGCCTGGTGGGCGTTACGCCTGCGATGAAGGAAGGCTCCGACCTGGTGGCGTTCAGCGAGCGTTTCCCGCTGCGCTACTTCGACGTGGCGATTGCCGAGCAGCATGCAGTCACCTTCGCGGCTGGCATGGCCTGTGAGGGCGCCAAGCCGGTGGTGGCGATCTACTCGACATTCCTGCAGCGTGGCTACGACCAGTTGATTCACGACGTGGCAGTACAGAACCTCGACGTGCTGTTCGCCATCGACCGCGCAGGTTTGGTGGGCGAAGACGGCCCGACCCACGCCGGTAGCTTCGACTTGTCCTACCTGCGTTGCATCCCCGGCATGCTAGTGATGACGCCGAGCGACGAGAACGAACTGCGCAAGATGCTCAGCACCGGCCACCTGTACAACGGCCCGGCCGCCGTGCGCTACCCGCGTGGCAACGGCCCGAATGCGGTGATCGAGAAGGACTTGGCGCCTATCGAGATCGGCAAAGGCATCGTCCGTCGCCAGGGCAGCAAGACTGCGTTCCTGGTATTTGGCGTGCAATTGGCCGAAGCCTTGAAAGTCGCCGAGAAGATCGACGCCACCGTGGTCGACATGCGGTTCGTCAAACCGCTGGATGAAGCGCTGGTGCGCGAAATCGCCGGTAGCCATGAGCTGCTGGTGACGGTCGAAGAAAACGCCATCATGGGTGGTGCCGGTGCGGCGGTCAGCGAGTTCCTGGCGCGGGAGAACATTCTCAAATCGGTGCTGCATTTGGGCCTGCCGGATGTGTATGTCGAACATGCCAAGCCGGCGCAGATGCTGGCTGAATGCGGGTTGGATGAAGCCGGGATCGAGGCATCGGTGCGCGAACGCATGGCGCTATTGGGCCTGTAAACCGGGATCAAAAATGTGGGAGGGGGCTTGCCCCCGATAGCGGTGGTTCAGTGAACGATACTGAGACTGACACACCGCAATCGGGGGCAAGCCCCCTCCCACATTTGGTTTGTGTGTGCCTCAAATACTATGGACAGCCCATGAAACGCCTGTACCTCGCCCTGCTGCTTGTGCCCGCCCCCGAACTGTTCGCCGACACACGCGACCAAGCGCTTAACCTCCCCGACGTCGTCATCAGCGCCAACCGCCAGGTGCAGGCGCGCAACGACAGCAGCGCCGCCAACAGCGTCTTCACCCGCGACGACATCGACCGCCTGCAACCCACCAGCGTCACCGACCTGCTCAGCCGCGTACCCGGCGTGCAAGTGGCGCAAACCGGCGGGCGCGGCAGCTTGCCGGGGATCTTCATTCGCGGCACCAAGGCCGCCCAGAGCCTGGTGCTGGTGGATGGCCAGCGCATTGCCAATGCCACCTCCGGTGACAGCGGCCTGCAATTTTTGAGTGTCGACCAGATCGAGCGGGTGGAAGTGCTGCGTGGCTCACGCTCGGTGATCTACGGCAGCGACGCCATTGGCGGGGTTATCCAGATTTTCACCCGACGCAACGCACAAACCGGCGTGCACCCGCGCTTGCACCTGGGGTTCGGCAGCAACCACACCTGGGAGCGCAGCCTGGGCCTGTCGGGCGGCGATGAGCGCACCCGCTTCAACCTCGGCGCCAGTTTGGATGAAACCCAGGGCATCAACTGGACCCATGAGTCGTTTTCCAGTGATGGCGACCACGATTCGTATCGCAACAAGTCGTTAAGTCTGAACCTCAGTCACTCGTTGAGCGATGACGTCGAAGTCGGCTTCAACCTGTTAGATGGCCGGGGCAAGTCCGAGTATGACAACCCATTCGGGCGTTTCATCAGCTTCACTGAGTCAGTCGGCCAAAAGCCCTACACCGACTACACCGTGAGCAGCGCCAGCGGTTATATCGACGCCAAGCTCAACGAGCGCTGGCAAACCCGCGTGGAACTGGGCCACAGCGAAAATCGTGACAAAAAACGCGATGACCTGAGCGACAGCAGCAGCGCCTTCAACACGTACCGCGACTCGGTGAACTGGCAGCACGACCTGACCCTGGATGAGCGCAACAGCCTGATCCTGGGCGCCGATTGGTATGAAGACCGCGTGCACGCCAGCACCGACTTCGACCAGGACAGCCGCTGGAACCGTGCGGTGTTTATCCAGCATCGCTTTGCAGCCGACACGTTCTCTACCGAGCTGGGTCTGCGCCACGACACCAACCAACAGTTCGGCAGGCAAAACACCTGGAGCGGCACGCTGACCGTACCGCTCAACCCGAACAACGACGTGCTGCTGTCCTACAGCGAAGGCTTCCGCGCGCCGAGCTTCAACGATTTGTACTACCCCGACAGCAGCAACCCCAACCTCAAGCCTGAGCATTCAAAAAGTTACGAACTGCAATGGCGCAGCCAGCTAACCGACACCACGCGCCTGGAAACCTCGCTGTACCGTACCGATCTCAGGGATGCAATCGTCGCGCAGCCAGCGGACTTCTATATCCCGCACAACGTCGCGTCCGCCCGTATCAACGGTTTCGAGGCCGCCCTCAAGCAAGAACTGTTCGGCTGGCAAGGCAACCTGGGGCTCTCGGTCATCGACCCGCGTGACCGCGACAGCGGCCACACCCTGGCCCGGCGAGCGCGGCGTACATTGAGCCTGGACCTGGATCGGCAGTTCGACAAGCTGGGGCTCGGCGCCACTTGGCAGGCGGTCAGCACGAGTTATGACGACGAAGCGAATGCTCATCGCTTGGCGGGCTATGGCTTGCTGGGATTGCGCAGCAGTTGGGCGTTGAACCGGGAAGTGCTGCTGTCAGTGAAGGTGGATAACCTGTTGGACAAGGCTTATGCGCGGGCGATGTACAGCTATCAAGATCCGGGGTTTGAGGTGAATCAGCGGTATCGGGAGCAGGGGCGGGTTTGGATGTTTGGGGTGACGTGGACGCCTGAGATCTGAATTGGCTGTACCGGCCTCATCGCAGGCAAGCCAGCTCCCACATTTGGAATGCGTTCCCCTGTGGGAGCTGGCTTGCCTGCGATAGCGGTATCAAGGTTTCGGCGATATCACCTGACACAACCGCCCCACCGCCTCCAGCATCTGCCCACTTGGCCGCTCCAATCCCTTGTCCGGCACCAGGCGCACGCGCGGCGCCATCGTTGGCCAAACCTTCCAGGCCTCCAGCTGCGCCTGATCCCCCACCAGTATCAGCTCAGGATCACGCTGCAACACCGACTCGATACTCACCTGCGGCGCAGGCAACTTGAGGTCATCGAACACATTACGCGCACCGCAAACACTCAACGCATCGCTGATGATCTGCCCACCGCCCACGGTGTACAGCGGCTGGTTCCACACCTGATAAAACACCCGCAGCGGCTGCGCCCGTTGATAGCGCTGGCGCAACTCGGCCAGGCGCTGGCGCAATTGCGCGGCTAATTGGCGACCGGCGTCAGCACGGCCCAATTGCTCGGCGATGGCCTGTACCTGGGTGGTGAGTTGCTCAAGGCTATGGGGTTCTGCGACGTAGACGGGAATATTCAGGCGCTGCAACTGCTCGCGCTGGGCCGGGCCGACGCTGCCGGGCCAGAGCAAAATCAAGTCGGGGTTGAGGCTGAGCAAGCGCTCCATATCCAGCTGGCCGTACTGCCCGACTGACGGCACTTGAGCCAATTCCACCGGCCGCTCACCGCCATCAAGCACGCCGACCAGCAGGTTGGCAGCGCCCAGTTCAACCACGATTTCAGACAGTGACGGCGCCAAACTCACGACGCGCTCGGCCGCCATTGCCTGGGCACTCAACGCCAGCAGCAGAACGCCCAGCCAGCGGCGCATCATCCCAGTTGACGGGGGATGCGGTAGAGGTAGAACAGCACCAGGGTCGACAGCGCCAGCAGAAACAACGGCACCGCTTCGAGGCCGACGAATACCGCCAGCGCACCGATCCAGGCGGGCGCGGCAGCCACCAACAAGGCGGTACGTCGACGGGCCGCCAGGGTGATCCAGGCAGCCGGTTCTTCGGGGGTATCGAGGGCTTTGGAAGTGGCGATCAACGCGTGTTTATAGCCGTTGAAGTAGCGCAGGCTGAGGAACATCGAGGCCACGCCGGCGATAAAGAACGGCATGGCCAGCACTGGCAGCAGGGATTGGGCTTGGCCAAACACCAGGTTGAGTACAAACAGGGGGAGCAACGCCAGGGCCAGGTACTGCCACCAGTTGAAGGACAGTCGCCGTTTCACCTGGCCACGGGTCACGCGCGGTCGACCTCGCCCTGGTGCTCGTTGCCCATCATGTGGTCGAGCTTGCTGGCCTTGGTGGCCAGGTAGAGTTTGTTGTGCGGGTTATGCCCGGTGTGCAGCGGCACGCGCTCGGCCACGGTGATGCCCATGTCGGTCAACGCTTTGACCTTGCGCGGGTTGTTGGTCATCAGGCGCAGGGATTTAACCCCCAGGTGTTCGAGCATCGGCAGGCAGATCGCGTAGTCACGCTGGTCGGCGGCGAAGCCCAGGCGCTCGTTGGCCTCAACCGTGTCGGCGCCGCCGTCTTGCAGCTCGTAGGCACGGATCTTGTTCATCAGGCCAATGCCCCGGCCTTCCTGGCGCAAGTACAGCAACACGCCACGGCCTTCACGGGCGATGGCGCGCATGGCGGCTTCCAGTTGCGAGCCGCAGTCGCAGCGCTGGCTGAACAATGCGTCACCGGTCAGGCACTCGGAATGCACGCGGCCAAGCACCGGCGCGCCGTCAGCGATGTCGCCCAGGCTGAGCACAACGTGCTCGCGGCCGGTGGCTTCTTCGAGAAAGCCGTTCATGGTGAACGTGGCAAAAGGGGTAGGCAGCTTGGAAGCGGCGACGAAAACGACGGGCACCGTGTGCTCCTGATTTCAGTTTTTACAAAGGCGGCCATTGTAACAGCACGTTCCTACAGACGCTTAAGCTGAATTATCGCTGATAAAGATCAATAGGTTCGATTGGCCTTCATCCTGGTTCTATGCAAGTCAGAACGGATAGGGCTGTTTCCAGCGCTCGAAAATCGGCTTCAACTCGCCGCTTTTCACCAAAGCCTCCATGCGCTGATCGAAAACCGCCATCAAGCCCTTGCCCCGTTCATTGTCGGCAAAACCCACGTACAGCGGCAGTTCAGCGACGTGGGTCAAGCGGAACTGGGAGGGGTCACTCGCTTGCTTGAGGACTTCGGTAACCTCAGTCAAGGCATCGATGTAAAAGTCGGCCCGAGCGTGCTGCAACATCGAAGGGATGCCATCACGACGCTCAATCTGGTTAAAGCGGCGCACATTGGGCAAGTAGTCCTCGTACTTGTAGCCGCGCACCCAAGCCAAGCGGTAATTGCCCAGCGTCGCGCTGGTGGGCACTGGCGCGCTGGCCAACCCGAGTGCGTAAATGTGGTCCGAATCGTAGTTCCAGCGCGGGAACAACACCCCCTTGGCTTCATCGCGATAGGCGCCGACCCAGCCATCCACCTCACCGCGCTGGGCCAGGCCGACCGAGCGTGTGTAGGGTTCTGTACGGGTTTGCAGGGTGATCCCGGCGGGTTCGAAGACCTTGCGCAGCACATCCCAAGCGAGGCCGCCGCCGTCGGCGTTGGTGTAGTCGTCCCAGGCTTCACTGGCCAATAGCACCTTGCCAGGCACCGGCACTTCATCGGCCTGTGCCCACGATATGAAGGCGCACAACACTACCAACAGCCAGCGGCGCACATCCATGGGGAAAACCTCCTACTGCGCGATGATCGTATAGAGGGTAGCGCAGGTCGCCGGCTTACGGCGTCTCGCGAAAATGCTGATAGCCACGGATGGCAGGTGTGATGTCTTGCCCGCTGGCATCCAGCAACGTCACTCCCTGCCCCGCTGCAACCCGGCCAATCACGTGTACCGGCCAGCCGTCGGCCTGCAACGGCGCCAGTTCGGCCGGCGGCAGGGTAAAGGCCAGAACGTAGTCATCGCCCCCGCTCAAAGCCGCCACCCGCGCCGCCTCATCACCGACAAACGCCAGCAACGCCTTGGACAATGGCAACTGCTGACGCTCGATCAACAAGCTGACAGCCGAAGCCTTGGCGATATGCCCGCAATCGGCCAGAAGCCCGTCGGAAATATCCATCGCAGAGGTCGCCTTGCCCCGCAACGCCAACCCGAGGGCCAACTGCGGTTGTGGCGACCAGTAATGGGCCAACAACGGCTCGGCGATGGCGGCGTCGGCGCTGCGCTCGCCCAATACCAACGGCAAGGCCCCAGCGGCATTGCCCAACTCACCGCCCACGCACAGCAGGTCACCCGGCTGCGCACCGCTACGGGTCAACGCTTGACCGGCCGGCACACGGCCGAACACGGTCATGGTCAGGCTCAGCGGCCCCCGCGTGGTATCGCCGCCCACCAGGCCGACGCCGCAGCTTTGCGCCATCAGGTTCAAACCCTGGGCATAGCGTTGCAACCAATCGGCATCAACCGTCGGGGTGGTGAGAGCAAGGGTGAACGCGAGGGGGTGGGCGCCCATGGCGGCCAGGTCGCTCACGGCCACGGCCAACGAGCGCTGACCGAGCAGGAACGGGTCGCAGGGGTCGGCAAAATGCACCCCGGCCACCAACGTATCGGTAGAGATTGCCAGTTGCTCCCCAGCGGGGAGCGCCAGCAGGGCGCAGTCGTCGCCGATCCCCAGGGCAATGCCTTCGCCGCCCTGCGCACAAGGCGCGGCGGCGAAGTATTTACGGATCAGCTCAAACTCGCCCATTCAGGACTCAAGCGCCGGTTAGCGCTTGTACGCCTTCACTTCGGCTTCGCGCAGGCGCGGAGCCAGCTTGTCGAGTACGCCGTTGACGAACTTGTGGCCGTCGGTCGAACCGTAGACTTTCGCCAGCTCGATACCTTCGTTGATGACCACACGGTAAGGCACGTCGACGCGCTTGAGCAGCTCCCAGGTGGACAGGCGCATTACGCACAGTTCAACCGGGTCGAGTTCTTCGATGGTCAGGTCCAGGCAAGGTGCCAGGGCCGTGTCGATCTCGGTCAGGTTGGCATGCACGCCGTGCAGGATGTCGTGGAAGTACGGGAGGTCGGCAAATGTGAAATCGTTGTCGACGCGAAACTGTGCTTCGATTTCGTTCAACGACGTACCCGCCAGGTGACGCTGGTACAGCGCCTGGGTCGCCAACTGACGAGCAGCGCGACGCTTCTCGTTTTTGGATGGCTTGCCAGCATCGGCTGGACGTGGCTCACGCGGGTTGAAGTTGTCGCTCTCGTCGGAAATCACTTGGCCTCCAACTGCGACAGCAGGCTGACCATTTCCAGGGCAGACAAGGCAGCTTCAGCGCCTTTGTTACCGGCCTTGGTGCCGGAACGCTCGATGGCTTGCTCGATGGAGTCTACGGTCAGTACGCCGAAAGCGACCGGCACGCCGAACTCCATGGACACCTGGGCCAGGCCCTTGGTGCATTCGCCAGCCACGTATTCGAAGTGCGGAGTACCGCCACGAATAACCGCGCCCAGGGCGATGATTGCCGCGTATTCACCCTGCTGAGCAACTTTTTGCGCAACCAGTGGAATTTCGAAGGCGCCAGGGGCACGGATGAGGGTGATGTCGCTTTCGCTCACACCGTGGCGAACCAGGGCGTCCACGGCACCGCTTACCAGGCTTTCAACCACGAAGCTGTTGAAGCGGCCAACTACCAGGGCGTAGCGGCCTTTGGGGGCGATGAAGGTACCTTCGATGGTCTTCAGGGTCATTCGACAAATCTCTTAAAGAGCGGGGACGCGAAAAGTGCGTCCCTTAGTGATGATTTAACCGCGAACAAGGGGCAAACAGCGCCGGCCTTTATTCGGAGGGCACGTATTCTACAACTTCCAGATCGAAACCGGATATCGCATTAAATTTCATTGGTGCGCTCATCAGGCGCATTTTGCGCACACCGAGGTCCCGCAGGATCTGCGAACCGGCACCGACGATGCTGTAGGTGGTCGGTGTTTTCACCGGCGCCGAGTCGGCGGTTTCGCGGATATGCGCCAGCAATACATCGCCATCCAACGGGTGACCGAGCAACAGCACCACACCGCTACCTGCCTCGGAGACCGCAGCCATGGCGGCTCGCAGGCTCCAACGGCCCGGTTGTTTTACCATCAGCAGGTCGCGCAGCGGGTCCATATTGTGCACGCGCACCAAGGTCGGTTCGTCGGCGCAAATGCTGCCCAGGGTCAGGGCCATGTGCACGTCGCCTTCGACTGAATCACGGTAGGTCACCAAATTGAATTGGCCCAGTTCGCTGTCCAGTGGCTGCTCGGCAATCCGCTGAACGGTACGTTCGTGGATCATCCGGTAGTGAATCAGGTCGGCAATGGTGCCGACTTTGATGTTGTGTTCGGCGGCAAAGGCTTCGAGTTCGGCGCGACGGGCCATGGTGCCGTCGTCGTTCATCACCTCGCAGATCACCCCGCACGGCTCGAAACCGGCCATGCGCGCCAGGTCGCAGGCGGCTTCGGTGTGGCCGGCGCGGGCCAGGGTGCCGCCCGGTTGGGCCATCAGCGGGAAGATGTGGCCGGGGCTCACGATGTCTTCGGCCTTGGCGTCCTTGGCGGTAGCCGCTTGCACGGTACGCGCGCGGTCAGCGGCGGAGATGCCGGTGGTGACGCCCGTGGCGGCTTCGATGGACACGGTGAACTTGGTGCCAAACCCCGAGCCATTGCGCGGCGCCATCAACGGCAGCTTGAGCAACTCGCAGCGCTCGCGGCTCATGGGCATGCAGATCAGCCCACGGGCGTGCTTGGCCATGAAGTTGATGTGCTCAGCCTGGCACGCCTCGGCGGCCATGATGATGTCGCCTTCGTTTTCGCGGTCTTCGTCATCCATCAGAATGACCATCTTGCCTTGGCGGATGTCTTCAACCAGTTCTTCGATGCTATTGAGCGCCACGGGGCACCCCCTTGGTCAGGATTTCAGGTAGCCGTTTGCGGCCAGAAAACTTTCAGTGATGTTGCTACCGGTTGGCTCTGCGGCCTTATCGCCCAATAACAGGCGCTCCAGGTAACGGGCAAGCAAGTCGACTTCCAGGTTCACCCGGCGACCTGGCTGGTAAGACGCCATGATGGTTTCGCTGAGGGTGTGGGGAATGATGGTCAGTTCAAATTCGGCGCCATTCACGGCGTTCACGGTCAGGCTGGTGCCATCGACGGTGATCGAGCCTTTGTGGGCGATGTACTTGGCCAGTTCCTTCGGCGCACGAATTCGGAATTCGACTGCACGGGCGTTCTCGCTACGCGCTACCACTTCGCCGACGCCATCGACGTGACCGCTGACCAGGTGACCGCCCAGGCGGGTGGTAGGTGTCAGGGCTTTTTCCAGGTTAACCGGGCTACCGGCCTTGAGGTCGTTCATCGCGGTGCAGTCCAGGGTTTCCCGGCTGACGTCGGCGGCAAAGCCATTGCCCGGCAGCTCGATGACGGTCAGGCACACGCCGTTGATGGCGATGCTGTCGCCCAGTTTGACGTCGCCGAGGTCGAGCTTGCCGGTTTCAACCGACAGGCGCACGTCGCCGCCCTTTGGGGTCATTGCACGAATGCTGCCGATGGATTCGATGATGCCGGTGAACATGGCCTTCTCCTGGAATACGGTACGGGGCGCTTGAGCGCCCGGTCAGAATTATACGCTCGCTGGTGATACCGGGACGGCAGTGACTCGCCAGTCGTCGCCCACAGCGCGCATTTCAATGATCTTGAGTTGGGGAGCGTCGGCCAGTTTCTCAAGCGGCCAGTCCAGCAAAGGCCGCGCGGCGGAGCCGAGGAACTTGCCGGCGATGAAAATCACATATTCGTCTACCAGGCCTTGCTGGGCGAAGGCACCGGCGAGGCTTGGGCCGGCTTCCACCAACACCTCGTTAACACCACGGGCCGCGAGGGCGACCAGGGCCGAACGCAGGTCGACTTGACCTTCGACACCCGGTACCACCAGGCACTCGGGGCCGCGGGGGAATTGGTTTTCCGGGGTGACGCAGGTGATGACCAATGCCGGGCCGGCCTTGAAGAACGGCGCGTTCAGCGGCACCCGCAGGCGGCCGTCGATCAACACGCGCAATGGCGGGCGCGACATGGCCAGGGCGGTGGTTTCGGCATCGAGCCCCAGTTCGGCGGCGCGTACGGTGAGGCGCGCACCATCGGCCAGCACGGTATCGGCGCCGGTCAGCACTACGCTGGCCTCGGCACGCAAACGTTGCACGGCGGCGCGGGCGGCCGGGCCGGTGATCCACTGGCTTTCGCCGCTGGCCATGGCGGTGCGACCGTCCAGACTCATCGCCAGCTTGACCCGCACAAACGGCAAGCCGTGTTCCATGCGCTTGAGAAAGCCGGGGTTCAGCGCGCGCGCTTCACTTTCCAGCACACCGCTGCGGGTCTCGATCCCGGCTTGGGCCAAGCGCTGCATGCCCCGCCCCGCCACTTCCGGGTTCGGGTCCTGCATACCGGCCACCACACGTGCCACACCTGCGCTCACCAGCGCATCGGCGCACGGCGGCGTACGGCCATGGTGGCTGCAAGGTTCGAGGGTCACGTACACCGTCGCGCCACGAGCCTTGTCGCCAGCGGCGCGCAGGGCGTTGGGCTCGGCATGGGGTTCGCCGGTGCGCTCGTGCCAGCCTTCGCCGACAATCTGCCCATCGCGCACAATCACGCAGCCCACCCGTGGGTTGGGGTGGGTGGTGTACAGGCCCTTGCGCGCCAGTTCCAGGGCACGGGCCATGTAGTGGGCGTCAAGCACAGCTTGTTCGGCAGACGGTGGGTTCATTGTTTGGCAGGCTCTCGGGCCAGGCGGTCGATCTCTTCGCGGAACTCATTGAGGTCCTGGAAGCGTCGATACACCGAGGCGAAACGGATATAGGCAACTTCGTCGAGCTTTTGCAGCTCGCCCATCACCAGTTCGCCCACCACCAGGCTCTTGACCTCGCGCTCGCCGGTCGCCCGCAGCTTGTGCTTGATGTGCACCAGCGCCGCTTCGAGGCGCTCGACACTCACCGGGCGTTTTTCCAGGGCACGCTGCATACCGGCGCGCAGTTTTTCTTCGTCGAAAGGTTGGCGGCTGCCGTCGGACTTGATCAGCCGTGGCAACACCAATTCGGCGGTTTCGAAGGTGGTGAAACGTTCACCGCAGGCCAGGCATTCGCGCCGGCGACGCACTTGATCGCCCTCGGCGACCAGACGCGAGTCAATGACCTTGGTGTCGTTGGCACCGCAGAAGGGACAGTGCATGGTGGCAGGCAACAAAAAAAGGGAGGGCCATGGTAGCGCATCCCTGTGGCAAGACAAGCCATAGCCTTTACGGTATATAGGCAGGCTTATATGTTTCTTTATTTTCACGTCACGGATTTTGCCCTTCCTGGAGCCGTACATGCAGTTACGACCACTTGTTTTGCTTGCCCTGTTCAGTGTTCTGGTCGCCTGTAGCAGCGAAGCCCCCAAGCCTGCCGCCCCTCAACCCACGCCGGCCCAAGAGAAAAAAGTGCCGGGTATTGAAGACCTCGGCCCGTTGCCGGCGTATCAGCGTGAAATCAGCGGCAGCCTGACGAATGTGCCCGCCGGTGCCGAAGTCGAGATGGCGCTCCTGGTGATCGACGACCGTTCGCGCCCACAACAACTGCTCGCCAGCAGCGTGCTGACCGGCAACGGTAAACCCTTGGCCTTCCGCCTGCGCTTCAACCCCGAAGCCTTCCCGGCCGGTGCGCGGGTTGAATTGCGTGGTCGCGCCAGCCAATCCGGCCAGTTGATCCTGCACCTGCCCCCTGTGCGTATCACCCAGGCAATCACCCAAGCTACCGGCCCCCTGCAGCTCGACAAGGCGCCATGACGCCACCGCTGGCCCTGCAAGCGGCGCTGAGCGAATTGATCGGCGACGCCCACCTGGTGCCCTGCCCGCTGCCGGGCACCGAGTTGTCATTATGGCTGCTGGATGCCGACAACATGGACCGCGCCTTCAGCCCCGAAGAAACCCGGCGCATCCTGCACGAGCCGCCCTACTGGAGTTTTTGCTGGGCCAGCGGGCTGGCGCTGGCACGCTACCTCGCGGCGAACCCCGAGTGGGTTGCCGGCAAGCGCGTGCTCGATTTCGGCGCAGGCTCCGGTGTGGCCGCAATCGCCGCCGTCAAGGCGGGCGCACTGGAAGTGGTGGCTTGCGATCTCGACCCTCTGGCGCTGGCTGCCTGTCGGGCGAACGCCGAACTCAATGGCGTGGAGCTGGGCTATTCGGCAGACTTTTTCGCCGAGACCGACCGCTTCGACCTGATCCTGGTGGCCGACGTGCTGTACGACCGCGCCAACCTGCCGCTGCTGGATCAGTTTCTCAGCCGTGGCCGGGAAGCGCTGGTGGCGGACTCGCGGGTGCGGGACTTTCAGCATGCGGATTATCAGCGGCTGGAGATCCTGGATGCGCTGACGTTGCCGGACTTGGCCGAGCCATGGGAGTTTCGCAAGGTGAGTCTGTACCATTCGCAGCGTCCTTGAGGCCATCGCGGGCAAGCCCGCTCCCACACTTGACCACACTCCCCTGTGGGAGCGGGCTTGCCCGCGATAGCAATCGTCGGTTCATCACGCTTTCAGCCAACTGCGCCAGCCCTTATAGTTCCCCCCATTCCCGCTTTATTCGAGACGCGCCATGAGTCAGCCCACCCCGTACATCTTCGATGTCACCACCGCCAATTTCGAACAGGCAGTGATTCAGAACTCTTTTGAAAAACCCGTACTGGTGGATTTCTGGGCCGAGTGGTGTGCGCCGTGCAAGGCGTTGATGCCGTTGCTGGCGAAGATTGCCGAGAGTTATCAGGGCGAGTTGCTGCTGGCCAAGGTCGATTGCGAGGCTGAGCAGGACATCGTCGCGCGCTTTGGCATTCAGAGCCTGCCCACGGTGGTGCTGTTCAAGGATGGCCAACCGGTGGACGGCTTTGCCGGCGCGCAGCCGGAGTCGGCCGTGAGGGCGATGCTGGAGCCGCATGTGCAGATGCCACCGCCAGCGGCGGCAGACCCGTTGGAGCAGGCCCAGGCGCTGTTTGCGGACGGTCGCATCAGCGATGCAGAAGCCGTGCTGGTCGCGCTGCTGGGTGAGGACAACACCAACGCCGCGGCGCTGATCCTCTACGCACGCTGCCTGGCCGAACGCGGCGAGTTGGGCGAAGCCCAGGCCGTGTTGGATGCGGTCAAGAGCGACGACCACAAAGCCGCCCTCGCCGGCGCCAAGGCGCAGATCACCTTCTTGCGCCAGGCCGCCGACCTGCCGGACACCGCCGAGTTGAAAAGCCGCTTGGCGCAAAACCCGCAGGACGACGAGGCAGCCTACCAACTGAGCATCCAACAACTGGCACGCCAGCAGTACGATGCGGCGCTTGAAGGCTTGCTCAAGTTGTTTATCCGCAACCGCAGCTACAGCGAAGGCTTGCCCCACAAGACCTTGCTGCAGGTGTTTGAGCTGCTGGGCAATGATCACCCGCTGGTCACGGTGTACCGCCGCAAGTTGTTTGCTGCGCTGTACTAATCGCCGACCCAGCTGTACAGCGGCGTATCCCCGCCGCTGGCCACTTTCACCTTGGCGCTATGGCGCAGGCGCACCAACAGGCGCTTGCCCGCCGAAGCATCGCCGGCCAGGCCTTCGAGTTGATCGAGCAGTTCCAGGCCGCTGAGCTGCCCGGCTTTGCGCAGTAGGTCCTGGGCGTTCTGCCACAGATCCTCATCCTGTTTGGCTGGCGCCGCTGCCGGCGCCGCGCTGGGTGCTGGCGTCGCCTGTAATTGCGCGCCCAGCTTCGCCCAATCGCCGTCATCGAGCTCCAGGGTCAAGTCCACCGGCAGGTCACCGACGGTTCCACGAATTCGCAACATCGTCCTTCCTCCCGCAGTTTTTCTGACGGGCATGCTCCCATGCGGCTTGCGCAACGCCAAGCGTGCGGTCAAACTCTCGGGCTTATTGTTATAAGATCACATAACAAAACCTTCATCTTCTGGAGCCGCCCCATGCGCCGTCTGTTGCTCGCTTTGCCGTTTGCCCTGCTGCCACTGGCGGTTGCCCACGCCCATGAAGACCACGACCATGAACATGGCAGCTTGGGCGCACACGAACATGGCGTCGGTCGCCTCAATGCCGTGTTGGACGGCCAAGCCCTGGAGCTGGAACTGGACAGCCCGGCGATGAACCTGGTGGGCTTCGAACACCTGGCCACTACTGCGGCCGACAAAGCCAAGGTCGCGGCGGTACGCAAGCAGCTGGAAAACCCAGTGGCCCTGTTCAACCTGCCCAAAGGCGCCGGTTGCGTGGTCAGCACCCAGGAACTCAACAGCCCGCTGTTTGGCGACAAACCTGAAGCCGACCATGACGACGATGATGACCATGACCACGACGCCAAAGGCGGCGAGCATCATCACGACCACAGTGAAATCCACGCGCACTACCAGTTCACCTGCACCACGCCGACTGCGCTGAGCAACCTCGACCTGACCCAAGTGTTCAAGACCTTCCCCGCCACCCAGAAAATTCAGGTACAACTGATCGGCCCGAGCGGCCAGCAAGGTGTTGAAGCAACGGTATCGGCAGCTACCGTTAAATTCTGATGTGAACATGCGGTCAATGTGGGAGCTGGCTTGCCTGCGATACGGGCGCCGCGGTAAATCAGACACACCGCAGCGATGCCATCGCAGGCAAGCCAGCTCCCACAGGGGTCCAGCGCCACTTTTGCAAACTAGCCAGCAGGCGATACTGATTTCCCATGACCCAAGCACTGATCGAACTGTCTGACCTGGGCTTCAACTGGCCCGGTCACCCGCAGTTGCTGGACATCCCCACCTTTCGCCTGGAAGCGGGAGAAACCCTGTTTCTCAAGGGCCCCAGCGGCAGTGGCAAAACTACACTACTGGGCCTGCTTGGTGGTGTGCAGAAGCCCAGCCAAGGCAGCATCCGCCTGCTCGGCCAAGAGCTGACCGAGCTGACGGCCGGCGCCCGCGACCGGTTTCGCGTCGACCACACCGGCTACATCTTCCAGCAGTTCAACCTGCTGCCATTTCTGTCGGTGCGCGAGAACGTCGAGTTGCCGTGTCACTTTTCCAAGCTGCGTGCGCAACGGGCAAAGCAGCGTCACGGCAGTGTCGATAAGGCCGCTGCAACCTTGCTTGCCCACCTGGGTTTGAAAGACAAGGACTTGCTGGAACGTCGCGCCGATTCACTCTCCATCGGCCAGCAGCAAAGGGTTGCCGCTGCTCGTGCGCTGATCGGCCAACCGGAACTGGTCATCGCCGACGAGCCCACCTCGGCGCTGGACTACGACGCTCGCGAAGCCTTCCTGCAACTGTTGTTCGCCGAATGCCGCGAGGCAGGCGCCAGCCTGTTATTTGTCAGCCACGACCAAAGCCTGGCCCAGCTGTTCGACCGCCACCTGTCGCTGGCCGAACTCAATCGCGCCGCCACGCCCGCAGAGGTTTGAGATGTATCTGTTCCGTCTAGCCATGGCCAGCCTGGCTAACCGCCGTTTTACCGCGACGCTTACCGCGTTCGCCATCGCCTTGTCGGTGTGCCTGCTGCTGGCGGTTGAGCGGGTGCGCGTCGAGGCGCGCAATAGTTTCGCCAGCACCATTAGCGGCACCGACCTAATCGTCGGCGCCCGCTCTGGCTCGGTAAACCTGCTGCTGTACTCGGTGTTCCGCATCGGCAACGCCACCAATAACATCCGCTGGGACAGCTTCGAGCACTTCGCCGCCAGCCCCCAGGTGAAATGGGCGATCCCGATTTCCCTCGGCGACTCCCATCGTGGCTACCGCGTCATGGGCACCAACGAGTCGTACTTCGAGCACTACCAATACGGTCGCAAGCAAAACCTGGAGCTGGCCAACGGCCGCGCCTTCGCCACCGATCCGTTCGAAGTGGTACTCGGCGCCGAAGTGGCCGAAGCCCTGCACTACAACCTCGGCGACAAACTGGTACTGGCTCACGGCGTGGCCGTGGTCAGCCTGGTCAAGCACGACGATAAACCCTTCACCGTGGTCGGCATTCTCAAGCGCACCGGCACGCCCGTGGACCGCACACTGCACATCAGCCTCGGCGGCATGGAAGCGATCCATATCGACTGGCATAACGGCGTGCCCGCCCAGGGCAAAGGCCGTGTCAGCGCGGACCAGGCGCGCAACATGGACCTCACGCCGCAGGCCATCACCGCCTTCATGCTCGGCCTGAACAACAAGATTTCTACCTTCGCCCTGCAACGGGAGATCAACGAATTCCGTGGTGAGCCAATGCTGGCGATCCTGCCGGGGGTGGCGCTGCAAGAGCTGTGGAGCATGATGGGCACCGCTGAAAAAGCGCTGTTCGTGATCTCGCTGTTCGTGGTGCTGACCGGTCTGATCGGCATGCTCACGGCGATCCTCACCAGCCTCAACGAGCGTCGGCGTGAGATGGCGATTTTGCGTTCGGTGGGCGCACGCCCCTGGCATATCGCAACGTTGCTGATCTTTGAAGCCTTCGCCTTGGCGTTGTCAGGGGTGGTGGCGGGCGTTGGCCTGCTCTACGTGTGCATCGCTGCGTCACGCGGTTACTTGCAGGCCAATTACGGCCTGGACCTGCCGATGGCCTGGCCCAGCGAATATGAATGGACCCTGCTCGTCGGTATCCTGGCCGCTGCGCTGTTGATGGGCAGCGTGCCCGCGTGGCGCGCTTATCGACAATCACTGGCCGATGGCCTGTCCATACGTTTATGAGGAAGGCTGCGATGCGTCGTGCGCTGTTTGCATTGTTATTGCTGGTGGGCGTGCCCGCGTGGGCCGAGGAGCAGCCCAAGGATTTGTCGTGGCAAGAGATGATCCCGGCGGATGCACCGCCGGAAGTGCCCAATATGAAACCGCTGCACGACCTGTCGAACATGGCCGATGCCTTGTCGGTCGAAGCAGCGCCGGCGGCCAAGCAAGACCTGCCCAACGCGCCAGTGGTACAGGCCCTGGACGGCAAGCACATCCGCCTGCCGGGGTACATCGTGCCGCTGGAAGTCAGCGAAGAAGGCCGCACCACTGAATTTTTGCTGGTGCCGTATTTCGGCGCGTGCATCCATGTGCCGCCACCGCCGTCCAACCAGATTGTGCATGTCAAAAGCGAAGTCGGCGTGAAGCTCGATGAGCTGTACCAGCCGTATTGGATCGAAGGCGCGATGCAGGTCAAACCCTCCAGCAGCGAACTGGCCGACGCCGGTTACCAGATGGAAGCCGAGAAGATTTACATGTACGAGCTGCCCGAATAAGGCTGATCGCCCTTTCATTGAGCTGAGTCAAAAGACCGAGCGGAACGATCTTTACCATTGGACCTACAACTTTTAAACGTCCTTTGGAGCTCCCATGAACAAGTCTCTGCTCGGCGCGTCCCTCTTCGCGCTCGCCCTCGTCGCCCCCGTTGCACACGCTCACGAAGCGGGCGACATTCTGGTTCGCGCCGGTGCAATCACCGTGAACCCGAAGGCTGACAGCGGCCACGTCAAGGTTGACCAGGGCCCGCTGGCGGGCACCAACCTGGGCGGCAAGGCGACCATGAGCAGCGACACCCAACTGGGCCTTAACTTCGCCTACATGCTGACCAATCACGTCGGTATCGAACTGCTCGCCGCCACACCGTTCGAGCATGACGTGAAGATCAAGGGCACCGCCCTCGGTGCCGCCAACGGCAAGCTCGGCACCCTGAAACACCTGCCGCCGACCCTGAGCGTCGTGTACTACCCGCTGGACAACAAGTCCGCGTTCCAACCCTACGTCGGCGCCGGTATCAACTACACCTGGATCTACGACGAACACGTGGGCAGCCGCGCCCAGGGCGAAGGCTTCAGCAACTTCAAGGCTGAAAACTCCTGGGGTTGGGCCGCGCAGATCGGTGCGGACTACATGATCAACGATAAATGGATGATCAACGCCCAGGCGCGTTATATCGACATCAGCACCAAGGCTACCGTGGAAAACAACGCCGTGGCGCCAGGCACGCGTGCCAAGGTCAATGTGGACGTGGACCCGATGGTTTACATGGTGGGTATTGGTTACAAGTTCTAACTGAGATCCAACAAACACCGCATAGCAAATGTGGGAGGGGGCTTGCTCCCGATAGCGGGTTGTCAGTCACTGATTTATTGACTGATTCACCGCTATCGGGAGCAAGCCCCCTCCCACATTTGGCTCTCTATTTCTTCAGGTATGGCGGTAGTAACGGTCCAACAACGCCGGCAACCCCGCCCGCCACGCCCGTGGCTTGATACCAAAAGTGTGCAGGATCTTCTTGCAAGCCAGCACCGCATGTTGCGGCTCATCGCTCGCATCCGGCCGTGCCGCGTGGGCCTGGGCGGTGGGCGATTCAATGGCCAGCGGGTGGTAGTTGCGCGCTTCGGTGAGGATCGCCTGGCCCAGCGCCAACGGCGTGGTCGCCTCTTGGCCGGCGTAGTGATAGGTGCCCCACAGCGGCGCCGCGCAATCCAGTTGCTTGAGCACCGAGATGATCACTCGCGCGGCATCGTCGACCGGCGTCGGGTTGCCGCGACGGTCATCGGCCATTAGTAATTCATCCGGCTTTTCGGCCCGGGCCAGGAAGCGGCCGAGGGTACCGTCGACACTGTCATCCAACAACCAGCCAAACCGCAGCAACACATGTTGCGGGCAGGTGGCGCGCACGCTCTGCTCGATACGCCATAACGCCTGGCCGCGCTGGCCCAAGGGCACCGGCTCGTCTTTCTCGCTATAAGCGGTGGCGCGGGAGCCATCGAACACGCGATAGCTGGAAGGTTGCAACAAGGTAATGGTGTGGTGCTGGCACAGTTCAGCCAGGCGTTCGATGGCGAACTCCTGGGAAGCCAGGCGGGTTTCGCTGACAGCTTCGGCCTGGAACCAGTCGAAATAGTAGGCGAGGTTGATCAACGCATCGGGACGGGTGTCGTCGAGCAATTGGGTAAGGCTCGCGGCATCCCAGCCGTCTTGGGGCGGTTTGGGTGCGAGGAAACCGATATCTTCCTCTGCACCGAGGCGAATCAGCGCCTGCCCGAGGGCATTCCCGCCGCCCAGTAACATAAGGCGCATTCGCATAGATTAAGCAGGCCCGGTCAGTGTGGAACGATGGCTATTTAAGTAGTTGCCTGAATCGTTGCATTTTGCGGGTTTGTAGCGCAACCGTCACGGATTAACTATCTTCGCCCCGGTATCCAAGGGTTCATGCTCAAGGGCCGCTCGCTGGGGCACCACAACCTGCTGTGGATAAGTCTGCGCGAACTGCACCTCGGCGCAGTTATCCACAAGCTTTTTCAGCCGTTGGTTAAAGGCCCGACTCACCGCATATTGCCCCCCCGACACCGTGCGGAACTGCGCCGTGAGCACCACGCCATTGAGGTCCATCTTGTCGACGCCAAACACCTCCAGCGGCCCTTGCAGGTTGTACTTGAGAAACACATCGTCGCGAATCGACTGCCCCGCCTCGCGGATTAACTCCACGGCTTTATCCACATCGGTTTCGTAGGTGAACTGTACCGAGAAGAACGCATAGGCAAATTGCCGCGATTGGTTGGTGACCGCCTTGATCTGCCCGAACGGCACCGAATGCACAAAGCCTTTGCCGTCGCGCAGGCGCAGGGTGCGGATGGTCAGCCCTTCGACCGTACCGGCATGGCCCGAGTCGAGCACCACCCAGTCGCCGATCGACAGGGTGTCTTCGATGATGATGAACAGGCCGGTGATCACGTCCTGCACCAGCTGTTGCGAGCCGAAACCGATGGCCAGGCCGACCACGCCCGCACCCGCCAGCAGCGGCGCGACGTTGATGCCCAGGTTGGCCATGGTCGTAATTGCACAGATCACCACCAAAATGATCTTCACCGCATTGCGCACCAGCGGCAGGATGGTTTTCACCCGCGTGCTGGGCTGGCGATTGGAGCGTTTGTTTACCGGGGGTTTCAGCGCTTCCTGAATTGCCGTGTCGAGCACCACCCAAAACAGCCAGGTCATCAGCAGGATCAAGCCGATGCTGCTAAGGGAGTCGCTGATCGCCCGGCCAATGGAGTTGCGCTCGGCGAACTCAAACAGCGACACCCCCCAGATACGCCCGAGAATCTCGATAAACGCGATGGCCATCGCAATGCGCAAAATCGCGTGCAGCAGGCTCAGGAAGCGCTCTTTGTAGGCACTGCTGCGCTGAATCGCCACCTGGCTGCGGGACTTGAACAGATGCTGCAACACCGTACTCAGGAAAACCGTACCAATCAGCAAGATCGTGGTGAACAGCGCACACCGCAAAGCCTTCTGGTTATCGTCGCCAGCGCCGATCAAGTTGATCGCCGAGACCAACACCATCAACAGGATCGGCCAATACCACAACCCCGAAAATACCCGCAGCGACTGTTGCAGCGCCGGGTGTTTGAGGCGCTGGGCCAACGGCCGATTGCGAATCAAATGGGCCACCGGCCGGCGCAGGCGCACCACCAGCACGCCAAAGATCACCGCCGCAAACAGGCCGGTGAAGACCGCAACACTGCTGGTGATATTGCCGCCCAATTGCCGGGCGATCTGCGGGCTGGTCAATGCGTCGCTGAGGGCCGCGAGGAAGCCGATCAGAAACAGCGGCTTGGGGCAGTAGTCGCGAATAATCTGCACCGCCGGGCGCTTGTGCCCGACGTTGAACATAACGATGACGCACAACAGCATCGACGTGGAAAAGATGCCGCTGCTGGTGGCATAGGCGAAACACAGCGCCAACGCACGGCCTATCGAGGTCGGCAGAAAGTGGCTGACGTAGAGGGTCAATGGCAGGCAGATCAGCGCGGGGATCGTGTAGGGCACCACATAACCGAGCACCCCTTGCAGGCGCTCGCGTTGCTCGATAAAGCCACGTCGGTTCAAACGCTGCACGATAAAGCGCCCGAGCAACGTCAACACGGTGAAGGCGCCGATCCACACGCCCGACAACAGCAGAAAGTTACCGGCCACGGTCCAAGGCGAACGCTCGGACGTCTGATCCACCAGCCGCCCGACTTCATCTGCCGCACGATCGGCACGCAAGCGCCAGGCGTCGATAAGGTTCTGGTTGAGGTCGAGTTTGTCTTGCACGCTGTCGATGCTGGAGCTGATAGCGCCGAGCAACCCGCCCTCTACCAGCAATTCCGGCTGAGCGGGTGCTTCGGGCTCCGGCGCGGTGGCAGCGGCTTGCAGCGCACCGCTGCCACAAAACAGCAGCGCACCGAGCAGTAACGCAGTCTTGAGATTGAGCAAAACACCGGGCTCCTTACAGAAGGGTCTGTAAGGAACTGACGGGTTTAAGGCTTGATCGTTCCCCGATGTCGTCATGTTTATGCCGTCTGTAGGACGCCGGAAACTTTCCGCCAAAAATCACAGTCAGCCATAAACGGGGGCCAGGCCCCCACTCTCTCTCAGGAGCAACCATGGCTGCGATTCCCGACGCGGTGCCCATCACCCCCAGCGTCGCCATCACTCGCTTCACGGTGCTGACGGTCAATATCCATAAGGGCTTTACCGCCCTGAACCGGCGATTCATCCTGCCCGAGCTGCGTGAAGCGGTGCGCAGTGTGGGCGCCGACATGGTGTTTTTGCAGGAAATACACGGCACCCACGAACGCCACCCGCAGCGTTACAGCGACTGGCCGAATATGCCGCAGTATGAGTTCCTCGCCGATAGCATCTGGCCGCAGTTCGCCTACGGGCGCAATGCGGTCTACCCCCATGGCGATCATGGCAACGCGGTGCTGTCAAAATTCCAGATCGTGCGCTACGACAACCTTGATATCTCCCAAAGCGGCCATGAAAACCGTGGCTTGCTGCATTGCGTGCTGCGCCTGCCGGGCACCGGGCAAGAGGTGCACGCGATCTGCATCCACCTGGGCCTGCGCGAAGTGCACCGCCAGCAGCAATTGCGCTTGCTGGAACAGCGCATCAGCGAGATCCCGGCCGATGCGCCGCTGGTGGTGGCCGGCGATTTCAATGACTGGCGCCAGAAGGCCGACCTGAGTCAGAGCGGCCTCAGGGAAGTGTTTGTCGAAACCCACGGCAAGCCTGCACGAACCTTTCCCGCGCGCCTGCCATTACTGCCGCTGGACCGCATTTATGTGCGCAACCTGAAGGTGCACAACCCCCGCGTGCTAACGACTCGGCCATGGTCCCATTTGTCGGACCATGTGCCCCTCTCGGTGGAGATCGAGCTATGAACGTCGCCGTGGAACACATCGCCACCGACCAGCCGCCGAACGAAGCCAAGGCCCGCGACCTGGATTACGGCTGGCAAAGCGGCAATCAGGTGCAGTTGCTGGAGAACGGCGAGGCGTATTTCCCCGCTGTGTTTGATGCCTTGCGCGGGGCGCAGCGCGAGATTTTGCTGGAGACCTTTATTGTATTCGAAGACAAGGTCGGCCATGAGCTGCAGCGCATTCTGATCGACGCCGCGCAACGGGGCGTAAAAGTGGTGGTCAGCCTCGACGGCTTTGGCTGCGGGGAGTTGAGCCCAGGGTTTCTCGGTGAATTGGCGGATGCCGGGGTGACCGTGCAGATGTTCGACCCGGCCTCCAAGACATTCGGCATTCGCACCAACTGGTTTCGCCGCCTGCATCGCAAGATTGTGGTGGTGGACGCGACTGTGGCGTTTATCGGTGGGATCAATTTCTCGGCCGACCACCTGGGGGACTTCGGCCCCGAAGCCAAACAGGATTATGCCGTGCAGGTGACCGGCCCGGCGGTGGCCGACCTGCATCATTTTGCCCTGGCCCAAAGCGGCCGCCAGGTGCGCACGCGGCGCGGTTGGCGGCGGCGCCAGCAACGGCCTTCAGCGTGGTCGACCGATAACGGCGACGGGCTGGTTCGCCTGATCTATCGCGACAATGTGCAACACCGCGACGACATAGAAGAAGCGTATATCCACGCGTTGAGCCAGGCGCAAAACCGCGTGGTGATCGCTAACGCGTACTTCTTCCCGGGCTACCGTCTGCTGCGAGAGATCCGCAACGCTGCGCGGCGTGGCGTGCAGGTGCAATTGATCATGCAGGGCCAACCCGACGTGCTGCTGGCCAAGCTGGCGGCGCGCATGCTCTATGACTATTTGCTCAAGGACGGCGTGGTGATCCACGAATATTGCCAGCGCCCACTGCACGGCAAAGTCGCGCTGGTGGATGACGAGTGGAGCACCGTGGGTTCAAGCAACCTCGACCCCTTGAGCCTGTCGTTAAACCTGGAAGCCAACGTGCTGATTCGCGACCGTGCGTTCAATCAACAGCTCTTTGAACGCTTGCAAGTCCTCGCCCACGACCACTGCCAGACCATGCCGGAAAACCGCAAGCCGAGGTTATGGCTCTGGCGACTGACCGTAGGCTTTTTGGTGTTTCATGTGATGCGCCACTTCCCGGCGATGACCGGTTGGTTGCCCGCGCACAAACCGCGTTTGAAGCCATTTGAGGGCCAGGTCCATGACCTCTGAAAGCCGTTTCAAACGTTGGAAGAAACCACTGACCGTGGTGTTCTTCCTGGCGCTGATTGTGTTGTTCACCCTGCTCGCCCGGCGCATCGACTGGAGCGAAGTGGTGCAGACCCTGGCTGACTTCAAACTGCGCACCTTGCTGATTGCAGGTGCTGTGACGCTGTGCAGTTTTCTGGTGTATGCCAGCTTCGATCTGATCGGCCGCACCTACATCCGCCAGGATCTGACCTGGAAGCAAATCTTGCCGGTGGGCATCATCAGCTATGCGTTCAACCTCAACCTGAGCGCGTGGGTGGGCGGCATTGCCATGCGCTATCGGCTGTATTCGCGGCTGGGGGTGAGCACCGGCAATATCGCCAAGATCCTGGGCTTGAGTTTGGCGACCAATTGGTTTGGCTACATGGCGCTGGCCGGGGTGATTTTCAGCAGCGGCCTGGTAACCATGCCGCCGGGTTGGAAGATCAGTACCGTTGCATTGCAGGGTATTGGCGCTGTGTTGGTACTGCTCAGCCTCGGTTATTTGGCGGCCTGCCAATTTTCGAAAAAACGCGCGTGGTCGGTTCGCGGCATGGAGATCAACCTGCCATCGGTGCGCATGGCCTGCTTGCAGTTGGCGTTGGGTGCGCTGAACTGGTCGCTGATGGCGGCGGTGATCTTTACGCTGCTGCCGGCCAAGTTGGATTATCCGTTGGTGCTGGGGGTGTTGCTGATCAGCGCCATAGCGGGCGTGATCACCCATATCCCGGCCGGGCTTGGGGTGCTGGAAGCGGTGTTTATCGGGTTGCTGCAACATGAGGCGTCGCGGGGCAGTCTGCTGGCGGGGTTGATTGCTTACCGGGCGATCTACTTTATTTTGCCGTTGCTGATTGCGTTGGTGATGTACCTGGGGGTGGAGGCCAAGGCGAAGGCGTTGCGGGTTAAAAAGGCGCCGGCTTGAGATTGGGGTGACTGGTCTGGCGCTATCGGGGGCAAGCCCCCTCCCACAGGGGAATGCATTCTCATGTTGGAATACATTCAAATGTGGGAGGGGGCTTGCCCCCGATGGCAATTTCAAGAACACCCTAATTATTGAGCCTGGATAATGCTCAACCGCTCTCCCACCACCATCTCGGTAATCCAGTCCACCAGGATCGAGGTATACGCCTGCTGCGACACCGGATCGCTCAGCGAATGATCCGCCCCATCGATAATCCGATGGGTCAGTGAGTGAGTCTGCTGGCACGCCGCACGGTAGCTCATGATCGTGGCATGGGGCACGTGGTCGTCGGTCTCCGATTCGACGATCAAGACATCCCCGGTAAATTTCGCGCAGGCATGCAAGGCCCTATTGGTCTCGGCGTTTACCAGCGTACTGCGGTAATCCATCAGGTCGATCTTGTCCAAATCACGCTTGGGCTTGAGCCATTCCTGGTCGCGGTACAGCGCCGGCACCCGCAGTGCCAGCCAGCGCACCGGGCGTAGTGTGGTGAGAATCGCCGCTAGGTAACCGCCATAACTGGTGCCCACCACCGCCACGGCTGAAGTGTCGATGGCCGGGTGAGACAGCAGCCGGTCGTAGGCCGCCAACAGGTCGCGCAAGTTGTCTTCGCGGGTAACGCGTGACAGCGGAATACCGGTGCCAGCATGGCCGCGCAGGTCGAACGTCAGGCACACACATCCCAAGCCGGCAATGCCCTTGGCGCGCTCAAGGTCGCGCTCCTGGCTACCGCCCCAACCGTGCACAAACAGCACACCGGGGACTTTGGATTTGGGGCTCAGGAAGGTGCCGCTCATCTGTTCGTCGTCGATATCGATCGCAATGCTTTCGCTTCTAGCCGTCATAAGATTTAACCGTCACGTACTTGAGAAGAAAGTCGCTGTTTTCGGCCGGGCCGCGGTACACCTCGATGGCATCCGCGGGCAGCGCCTGGTCCACGTAGGTCTCTACCGAGGACACATGAATCGCGCGCAAGCCCGGGTTGTTGATAAAACTTTGCAGCGCCGCGACCTCCGCGCTGCTGGCCCCGCCCATGCGCCAGGATTGCTCGAGCACGCCGCTGCGGCGTTGGCCCTTGCTGTCGAGGCCTTGGGCGATGTCGTAATTACGCCGTGAAGCATAGAAGCCTGGGTAAGCTTCATCAGCCGCCCTGTCGAACACTTGGGCTTGCTGGATGGCCAGGCGCACGTCTTCGGGCAAGCCGAGTGTGAGCAGGTCCTCGTAGTAGCCCGGCACCACCAGCAGGTTGGAGCCGCCGTAGACGTCTTCGCCCTGCCCGTCCTGAGTCAGGTATTGCTCGCCGCAGTAGCTGATGACGTGATCGCCAATGAAGCTTTGACCGACGCTGTGGGTGATCACATCCTGCAGGTCTTGCTCAAACACTACGCCCTCGTTGAAGAGTTTTCCCGCATCGGGCCGCGCCAACACGGCGTCGAGTTCCTTGAGGTTGTGGATAACTTCCTGGCCGCGCCCGGCGCAGGCGTGCACGGGTTTCAGACGCACGGGGCCGCAGTCGAGCAAACGAGTGGCGGCGGGCCGGGCGTCCTCGAGGGCGAAAACGCTGAGCCCCTTCAACACCACTTTTCGAACACGCTCGCAAAACAGCGGCGACCAGCCTTCAGGGGCGCTTGCCTGCGGGCTGAGCAGCCCATGGCTAATCGCTTTGGTGGCGATGAAATCGTGATCGACATAGCCGCCCCATAGATCCTCGGGGCCTTTTATATGAAGTGCGCGGGCTTGAGCGGGGCCTACCAGGGTTTGCGTGGGCAACAGGTACAACTCGCGATTCGCATGCAGATCAAGATCGTAGCTGCCGCCAAACTTGAGCCCGAGGATCTGCGCCAGCCAGCGCGCCAGGGCGCGATTGGTTTCGACCTCGTGCAGGGGCGCGCCATCTCGCGTGGAGTGGGCCACCACCAGCTTCTTGCGTTGGATTGGGGTCATGCGTCCCCCTTGGCTATCAGGCCATTAGTGTAGGAGGAAAGGTGCAGGGATCAGGCCAAGGCGCTGTGGATAAAGAAGACTTCAAAATCAGTCAGTTGTTGAAAAAGCGATGGCAGTTGGCCTGTCTTATTCTGCACGACGACGCTTTTTTTGGCCGTGTTCTGCACGATTCAAACGCCAAAACGGCTGCGGTAGTCGCTGGGGGCCAAGCCCGTGATCTTCTTGAAGATCACACGAAAGGCGCTGGGGTCTTGGTAGCCCACGGTCCAGGCGATATGGTCGATGGTGCCGTTGGTGAATTCGAGCATTTGCCGGGCCTTGCCCACGCGCAGGTGTTGGCAGTATTCGGTGGGTTTCAAGCCTGTGGCCGTGCGAAAGCGGCGCAGGAAGGTGCGTTCCTCCAACCCAGCTTCTTGCGCCATGGTGGCGACAGACACCTCCACTGCTCCGCTGGCTTGCAACCAATGCTGAACCTTGAGAATCGCGCCGTCGCCATGGCCGAGGATCGGCGCGAAGTTGCTGCCGCACTGGCTGGCGCTATCACTGTGCTCGATCACCAGGAAACGCGCGGTGTCGGCGGCGATGCTCGGCCCCATCAGGCGATCCACCAGGCGCAGGCCCAGTTCGGACCAGGCCATCAGACCGGCGGTGGTAATCAGGTCGCCGTCATCGACGATGGGTTTATCTGCTTCCAAGCGCACATTGGGGTAAAGGGTCGTGAAGGATTTTGCCGACGACCAGTGGGTGGTGGCGCTGCGCCCATCCAACAAACCACTGCGCGCCAGCATGATTGAACCGATGCACACACCGCCCAGCACCGTGCCTGTCGCGTGTTGCTGGCGAAGCCATTCAAGCAGTGCGGGCGGCGCTTGTTCTTCGGTGAATTCGCCAATCGAGGGCGGCACCAGCACGGCCATCATCGGTTGCTCGGGACCGGGATGGCTGTCGAATACCCGTGCAGGTTTGCCGGTGGCGTCTACCTGCCAATGGCTGACCCGCAACAGGGGAAGTTGCGCGGACTGATGCTCGGCGGCAATGCGGTTGGCCACGCCAAACAGGTCGGTCAGGCCATGCACGGCGGCCAGTTGTGCCCCTTGGTAAATCAACACGCCCAGCTCAACGACCGCCATTGTCAGTTTTCCCCCTGTTATTGTCGGTGCAGCCAATCCCCAATGCAGGCGCCAGCTAAGATACTGGGGCCCATCAACCCATCACGAGGCAATACCCATGGCCAAGCAAGCGCTCATCCTAATCGATATCCAGAACGACTACTTCCCCCAGGGCAAGTGGCCACTTGACGGAGTGGAAGCCGCAGCCGACAAAGCAGCCAAAGTGCTGCAGGCGTTTCGCCAGGCTGGGGATGCGGTGATTCACGTGCGCCACGAGTTCACCTCCGAAGACGCGCCGTTTTTTACCCCAGGCTCCGAGGGCGCACACCTGCATGGCAAGGTACTGAACGAAGGTAATGAGCCGGTAGTGCTTAAACACTTTGTGAACGCGTTTCGAGAAACCAATCTACGCGCCCTGCTGGAACAACGCAGCATCACCGAACTGGTGGTGGTCGGCAGCATGAGCCATATGTGCATCGATGGCGTGGTGCGGGCGGCGGCCGATCTTGGCTACACCGTCACGGTAATTCATGACGCGTGCGCCACTCGGGACTTGGAATTCAACGGGCAGGTGATTCCGGCGGCGCAGGTGCACGGGGCGTATATGGCGTCACTGGCCTTCGGGTATGCGGGCGTGGTGTCGGCAGATGACTATCTGAAGGCGCAAGCGGCGGCGGCATGACCACCACTTGTCTTGTTGGGGTTAGCGGACAGCGATGATGAACAGGCGTGGGAATGGCAGCAATACGGTGCCATCGGCCAAGGCTGGGTAAGCCTGGGTAATCCGCGCCTGGTATTCCTGTAGGAATGCGGTTTTTTCAGCGTCGTTTAACGGCGCGAGGTATGGCCTCAGTGCGGATGCCTTGAACCACTCTACCACGGCGGCGTGGTCGGCCAGTGGATGCAGATACGTAGTGCGCCACACATCAACAGTGCTGCAATGTTTGCTCAGCAGTTCGTAGTAGTAGCTCGCGGCGTGGCGTTCGTTGTGTTTCACCGCACCGATTTTGGCGGCCCACGGGCCATCGGCCGCGACTTCGCGAGCAAGACGGTGGGCGGGCTCGTCGAGATTGTCCGGGGTTTGCACCGCCAGCGTACCGCCCGGTGCCAGTTGGTTGACCAGATGCGGATAAAGCGTGGCGTGATCTGGCAACCATTGCAGGGAAGCGTTGGCCAGGATCACATCCAAGGGTTGCGCCGGGCTCCAGGCACCGATATCAGCCAGCTCGAAGTTCAGCGCCGGAAGGCGTTTGCGGGCGTCGGCCAGCATGTCGTCGGAGCTGTCCAGGCCGGTGACCTGGGCCGCGGGGAAACGTTCGGCCAGCACTTGGGTGGAATTACCAGGGCCGCATCCCAGATCAACCGCATTGCGCACCTGGGTGTTAGCAATCGCCGCGATCAAATCACGGACGGGACGGGTGCGCTGTTGTTCAAACAGTGTGTATTGCTTGGCAGACCAGGTCATCGCGGCGTTCCTTCCTTTTAAGGGGGGAGCACAGCCTAAATCTTGTAACCTTGCAGAACAAACACAGCGTAGTTTTCAGACAGGGCAAGTACAGCCGAAATGAATCAAAGGTGAGCAACCTCCAGACGCCTTCCGACCACGTCCCCACGTTGAAATGCAGCGATGGCCTTATCGATATCTTCCTGCCGCTCAGGGAAAAACTCGATCACCCACTCACGGATTCTCCCCAGCAACCCGTCGTCGCGCTTCATTTCACGCTTTAAGTGCACTGCGTAGCCATAAGAAAGCGTTAACACGTCGTCCGGCGCAAAAAAGCGCAACCACTTGACCATGGCTTCCACATCACCACCAAAATTCAGTAACAAATCGAGGCACCGGATTAGCTGCGCCGACGCATTGTGTAACGTGTAATCAGACATCATGACGCAAGCGCCGCAATGCTCACCGGCAATCTCTTCCAACAGTTCGAAGCCGCTGTCATCCAACTCGTCAGCATCATCCAGACTGATCGCCCCCTGGCCTGCCCTATCACGCTCAGCCAGGAGAAATCTGATTGCGCCGCTGCCCACTTCAACCACGAAAAAAAACACAGGAAGAGGCGAGACAGAAAGGTAGTTTTCGGTGCTTTGCTTAAGCGTGAGTTTTCGCAAGATCTTGCGGGAGCCTTTTACTTGAACCTTGAAGATGATCCCCGTTGCATCGCCACTCGGGCTGAACACTTCAACCTCGCCATCGATGCCGTAGTCTTTGTCTTTTTCCAGCCTGCGATATACCCACCCCCTGGCAGTAATAGCCCGTTCCACCAAAGCCTCCGCCAGATTCCCAATGATGTGAGAGGCTGGCCGTTTCGGTAACGTCATCATTGCTAATGTGATCTCCATCCAAAATCGGCTTTTATCATACAAAGCACAGCGTGGGCAGCTGTGCAGGTTTCACTTTTCCCCGCCAAATAAAAAGCCCCGGATGCTTATGCACCGGGGCTTTCAGGGTAAAACTTTACGCCCTGATTCTGGGCTATATCCTAGAACGGGATATCGTCATCAAAGCTGTCGAAATCCGGAGCCGGTTGCGGAGCAGCCTGCTGTGGCGCTGGACGCGACTCACGCTGAGGCTGCTGGCTTGGCTGCGGACGCGACTGCTGTGGGCGAGGCGCCGAGTTGGACATGCCGCCCTGGCCCTGTTGGTCGCCCTGTGGACGGCCGCCCAGCAATTGCATGGTGCCTTGCATGTCGACCACGATTTCGGTGGTGTAACGCTTGATACCGTCTTTTTCCCACTCGCGGGTTTGCAGCTTGCCCTCGATGTAGACCTGCGAACCTTTACGCAGGTATTCACCGGCGATCTCTGCAACCTTGCCGAACATCGACACACGGTGCCATTCGGTTTTCTCGACCTTCTGGCCGGTTTGCTTGTCGGTCCACTGTTCGCTGGTCGCCAGACTCAGGTTGGTCACGGCGTTACCGTTAGGCAAGTAGCGAACTTCGGGATCCTGGCCGCATGTACCGACCAATATGACTTTGTTAACCCCACGGGCCATAACGTTCTCCTAGGCTGGGCGCGCTGTCGGCACTGGGTTGACCAGTTGCTCAAGCGTCGCGCGATCCAATAATTCGGTGTCCAATTTGATGTAGATGGCGGCTTCTTCGGCGATCACTACCGCATCTGTTACCCCAACAACGGCCTTCAGGCGCTCTACCAGGCCGGCTTCACGAATTGCTTCGGGCGACAACGGCAGGCGCAGGCTTGTGACGTATGGAGGTTCGCGCATGGTAACAGCAAAGGCCAACCAAAGTGCAGCAAGGCCAGCGCATCCGAGGAACACAACCGACAAACCGCCATGCTGGAACATCCAGCCACCCATGATGCCGCCCAGTGCAGAACCCAGGAACTGGCTGGTGGAATACACCCCCATTGCCGTGCCCTTGCCGCCGGCCGGTGAAACCTTACTGATCAGCGAAGGCAACGAAGCTTCCAGCAGGTTGAACGCGGTGAAGAACACCACCGTGCCGATTACCAGTGCCCGCAGGCTATCGCCGAACTGCCAGAAGAATAGTTCAGTGAGCATCAATGTCGCGACGGCGCCGATTAGCACATGTTTCATCCTGCGTCGTTTCTCGCCATAGATGATGAACGGGATCATGGCGAAGAACGAAATCAGCAGTGCCGTGAGGTAGACCCACCAGTGCTGTTCCTTGGGCAGGCCGGCTTTTTCCACCAGCGCCAGGGGCAAGGCGACGAAGCTGCACATCAGCATCGCGTGTAATACGAAGATACCTAAATCGAGGCGCAACAGGTCGGGATGCTTGAGCGTCGGCAACAATGCCTTGCGCGCAACGCCCGATTCTCGGTGCTGCAACGTGCCGGTAGAGCGCGGCACCATAAATGCGACGATCACGATACCGAACAACGCCATGCCGCCGGTGGCCAGGAACAAGCCATGCAGACCGAACGCGCTGGTCAATAGAGGCCCGACCACCATGGCGACGGCAAACGACAGGCCGATAGTCATGCCGATCATGGCCATGGCCTTGGTGCGGTGCTGTTCGCGAGTCAGGTCTGACAGAAGCGCCATCACGGCTGCCGAAATCGCCCCGGCCCCCTGTAGGACGCGGCCAGCAATCACGCCCCAGATCGAATCCGATTGGGCGGCCAACACACTGCCAAGGGCAAACACGATCAACCCCAGGTAAATCACCGGGCGGCGGCCGATGCGGTCGGAAATGATCCCAAACGGAATCTGGAACAGCGCTTGAGTCAGACCATAGGCGCCAATGGCCAGGCCGATCAGCGCGGGGGTTGCACCTGCGAGATCCATTCCATAGGTCGCCAGCACGGGCAACACCATGAACATGCCAAGCATACGGAAGGCGAACACCAGGGCCAGACCGCTTGCCGCTCGGGTCTCGCCGCTACTCATGCGTTCGCTGTGGGGATCGTGCATGGAAAAACCTCGTGTGAACCGGCGGCGATTCTACCAGTCCCATCGATTGAGAGGGTATATGCGGCGCTTTGCCGCGCAGCTTTCATGTAAGGCTGCACCCGGCACTTTGGCAGTGTATATTCATCCAGTCTTTAGCCGTATACTCCGGCATTATTTACGCCCGCCGTGCGAGGCCATCTTGGACAAGATCCTGATTCGTGGGGCTAGAACCCACAACCTGAAGAACATCGACCTGACCCTGCCCCGGGACAAGCTGATCGTCATCACCGGCTTGTCCGGCTCCGGTAAATCGTCCCTGGCGTTTGACACGCTGTATGCCGAAGGCCAGCGTCGCTATGTGGAATCACTGTCGGCCTACGCCCGCCAGTTCCTGTCGATGATGGAAAAACCCGACGTCGACACCATCGAAGGCCTGTCGCCGGCGATCTCCATCGAACAAAAATCGACCTCCCATAACCCACGCTCCACCGTGGGCACCATCACCGAAATCTACGACTACCTGCGCCTGCTGTATGCGCGCGTGGGTATTCCCCGTTGCCCTGATCACGATATTCCATTGGAAGCCCAGACCGTCAGCCAGATGGTCGACCTGGTGCTGGCCCAGCCGGAAGGCGCCAAGCTGATGTTGCTGGCACCGGTGATTCGCGAGCGCAAGGGTGAACACCTTTCTGTTTTCGAAGAGCTGCGGGCGCAGGGTTTTGTGCGAGCGCGCATCAACGGCAAGCTCTATGAGCTGGATGAAGCCCCGAAACTCGACAAACAGAAGAAGCACTCCATTGATGTGGTGGTCGACCGCTTCAAGGTGCGGGCTGACCTGCAACAGCGCCTGGCGGAGTCGTTCGAGACCGCGTTGAAGCTGGCTGACGGTATTGCGCTGGTGGCGCCGATGGACGACGAGCCGGGCGAAGAGATCATCTTCTCCGCACGTTTCGCCTGCCCAATCTGCGGGCACGCCATCAGCGAGCTGGAACCCAAGCTGTTTTCCTTCAACAACCCGGCTGGCGCATGCCCAACCTGTGATGGCTTAGGGGTTAAGCAGTTTTTCGACATCAAGCGCCTGGTCAATGGCGACCTGACGCTGGCAGAGGGGGCGATACGTGGCTGGGACAGACGTAACGTCTATTACTTTCAGATGCTTGGGTCGTTGGCATCCCACTATAAGTTCAGCCTGGAAGTGCCCTTCAACGAATTGCCAGCCGAGCAGCAGAAAGTCATCTTGCATGGCAGCGGCTCGCAGAATGTTGACTTCAAGTACCTGAACGACCGGGGCGACATCGTCAAACGCTCCCACCCGTTCGAAGGGATTGTGCCGAACCTGGATCGCCGCTACCGCGAGACAGAATCGGCGAGCGTACGCGAAGAGCTGGCGAAATTCCTCAGCACCCAGCCTTGCCCGGATTGCCGGGGCACTCGTCTGCGTCGTGAAGCGCGGCATGTGTGGGTGGGTGAGAAGACACTGCCGGCGGTGACCAACCTGCCGATTGGCGATGCCTGTGAGTACTTTGGTGGACTGAAGCTGACGGGGCGCCGTGGAGAAATTGCCGACAAGATCCTCAAGGAAATTCGTGAGCGGTTGCAGTTCCTGGTCAACGTCGGCCTCGATTACCTGTCGCTGGACCGTAGTGCCGATACGCTATCCGGTGGTGAGGCGCAGCGTATTCGTCTGGCCAGTCAAATTGGTGCCGGGTTGGTGGGCGTGCTGTACATCCTCGATGAGCCGTCGATTGGCCTGCACCAGCGGGATAACGATCGCCTGCTGGGCACACTGAAACACCTACGGGACATCGGTAACACCGTGATTGTGGTGGAGCACGACGAAGACGCGATTCGCCTGGCAGATTACGTAGTTGATATCGGCCCCGGCGCGGGCGTGCATGGCGGGCATATTGTGGCCGAGGGCACACCGGCCGAAGTCATGGCGCACCCCGATTCCTTGACCGGCAAATACCTGTCTGGCCGTGTGAAGATCGAAGTACCGGCCAAGCGCACGCCGCGTAACAAGAAGCTTGCGTTGCACCTCAAGGGCGCGCGTGGCAACAACCTGCGTAATGTGGATCTTGAGATCCCCCTGGGTCTGCTCACCTGCGTCACCGGTGTTTCAGGCTCGGGTAAATCGACGCTGATCAACAATACGCTGTTCCCGCTGAGTGCCACTGCCTTGAACGGCGCGACGACCCTGGAAGCCGCAGCGCACGACAGCATCAAGGGCCTGGAGCATCTGGATAAAGTAGTCGACATCGACCAGAGCCCAATTGGCCGCACACCGCGCTCAAACCCGGCGACGTATACCGGGTTGTTCACACCGATTCGCGAACTGTTTGCAGGCGTGCCGGAGTCCCGCTCACGGGGCTATGGGCCAGGTCGTTTCTCGTTCAACGTCAAGGGCGGGCGTTGCGAAGCGTGCCAAGGCGATGGCTTGATCAAGGTTGAGATGCACTTCCTGCCAGACATCTACGTGCCGTGTGATGTGTGCAAGAGCAAACGCTATAACCGTGAAACGCTTGAGATCAAGTACAAGGGCAAGAACATCCACGAAACGCTGGAGATGACGATCGAGGAAGCTCGGGTGTTCTTCGATGCGGTGCCGGCGCTCGCGCGCAAGCTGCAGACGCTGATGGACGTGGGCCTGTCGTATATCAAGCTGGGGCAATCGGCGACCACGTTGTCCGGCGGTGAAGCGCAACGGGTGAAGCTGTCGCGTGAGCTGTCCAAACGTGACACAGGCAAAACCCTGTACATCCTCGATGAGCCGACCACTGGCCTGCACTTCGCGGATATCCAGCAGTTGCTGGACGTATTGCACCGACTGCGCGACCACGGCAACACGGTGGTTGTGATCGAGCATAACCTGGACGTGATCAAGACGGCCGACTGGCTGGTAGACCTTGGGCCTGAGGGCGGTTCCAAGGGCGGCCAGATCATTGCGGTGGGTACGCCGGAGCAGGTCTCCGAGATGCCGCAATCCCATACCGGTTACTACTTGAAACCGTTGTTGGAACGCGACCGGGCCTGATTTATAGGCCCCAATGAAAAGCCCCTGTCACTTCGCAGTGACAGGGGCTTTTTTGTAACCGGGAATCAGAACTGCGATTGCAGGTAATTCTCCAGGCCGATCAGCTTGATCAGGCCCAACTGCTTTTCCAGCCAGTAGGTGTGATCTTCTTCGGTATCGTTCAGTTGCACGCGCAGAATTTCGCGGGTGACATAGTCGTTGTGCTTCTCGCAGAGCTCGATGCCCTTGCACAGTGCGGCACGCACCTTGTACTCCAAGCGCAAGTCGCTGGCGAGCATCTCAGGCACCGTGGTGCCGGTATCCAGGTCGTCGGGACGCATACGCGGCGTGCCCTCGAGCATCAGGATACGGCGCATCAGTGCGTCGGCGTGCTGTGCCTCTTCTTCCATTTCGTGGTTGATACGCTCGTAGAGCTCGGTAAAGCCCCAGTCTTCGTACATGCGCGAATGGATGAAATATTGGTCACGAGCTGCCAGTTCGCCCGTCAGCAACGTGTTGAGGTAATCGATTACGTCGGGGTGACCTTGCATCGCCCTACATCTCCCTACTTGAAAGTCAGTAGTTTGAACCATGATGACCCGCAGGTCACGGGATCAACGGCAGAAAAGTGAACATTTCCTGAGAGAAGTGGCTGAAATAACGCAAAAACCGCCCAAATGAGGGCGGTTCTGCTTATCGTTTAGAGTCAGTTAAGCGATACACCCAGTGCCTTTGCGATTGCTTCTCCATAAGCCGAGTCGGCCTTGTAGAAGTGCTGCAATTGACGCTGAACCACGTCACTGGAAACACCGCTCATTGCCCCGGCGATGTTGCTGGTGAGCAAGGCTTTCTGCTCGTCACTCATCAGGCGGAACAGTGCGCCGGCGTGGCTGTAGTAGTCAGTGTCCTCGCGGTGATCGTAGCGATCAGCAGCGCCGCTAAGGGGCAAGGCAGGCTCGGCATACTGCGGTGCTTGCTTGGGTGCATCCGCGTAGCTATTTGGCTCGTAGTTGGGGGCGGCACCGCCGTTACTGCCGAATGCCATCGAACCGTCGCGCTGGTAGCTGTTCACCGGGTTGCGCGGCGCATTCACCGGCAATTGCTGGTGGTTGGTGCCAACGCGGTAGCGGTGGGCATCTGCATAAGCGAATACACGACCTTGCAGCATACGGTCCGGTGAGAGGCCGACGCCTGGAACCATATTGCTTGGGCCGAACGCAGCCTGCTCAACTTCAGCAAAGTAGTTCTGTGGATTGCGGTTGAGTTCAAGCTCGCCCACTTCGATCAACGGAAACTCCTTCTGCGACCAGGTTTTGGTCACGTCAAACGGGTTTTCGTAATGAGCGTTGGCCTGGGCCTCGGTCATGATCTGGATGCAGACACGCCATTTCGGGAAATCACCGCGCTCAATCGCACCGAACAGATCGCGCTGAGCGTAATCCGGATCGCTGCCTGCAAGACGTGCCGCCTCAGCTGGCGCCAAGTTCTTGATACCTTGTTTGGTTTTGTAGTGCCATTTCACCCAATGACGCTCGCCGCTGGCGTTGATCAGGCTGTAGGTGTGGCTACCGAAGCCGTGCATGTGGCGGTAGCCATCAGGGATGCCACGGTCAGAAAAAAGAATGGTGACCTGGTGCAGCGCCTCTGGAGAGTGCGACCAAAAGTCCCACATCATTTGCGCACTTTTCAGGTTGCTTTGCGGCAGGCGCTTCTGGGTGTGGATAAAGTCGGGGAATTTCAGCGGGTCACGGATGAAGAACACGGGGGTATTGTTGCCCACGATGTCCCAGTTACCCTCTTCAGTGTAGAACTTCAAGGCGAAGCCACGCGGGTCACGCTCGGTGTCCGCAGAACCACGCTCACCGCCTACGGTGGAGAAACGCAGAAACGTCGGAGTCTGCTTGCCAACAGAGGCAAATAGGTTAGCGCTGGTGTATTGGGTAATGTCTTTCGTCACCGTGAACGTACCGTACGCTCCCGAACCTTTAGCGTGCACACGGCGCTCAGGAATGTTTTCACGGTTGAAGTGAGCAAGCTTCTCGATCAGATGAAAATCGTCGAGCAGCAACGGGCCACGAGGGCCAGCGGAGCGGGAGTTCTGGTTGTCCGCAACGGGAGCACCGCTGGCGGTGGTAAGGATTTTATTCTGGCTCATGTGCGTATTCCTCAGGTCGGGCTTGGAACTGCCGGCTAATCGGCTTGGTGGAGAGTATTGATCATCAACATGACACCCACAAATTCATTAAATTGCAGGCTTCAATAGAAAATTACTACCAACAACTCCAGCATCCATAGTGCTGAGCACTACCTTGGGAAGCTTGTACAGATGGCGCTTTTATTACGCGCACAAAAAACCGGGCACAAGGCCCGGTTTTTCGTTGCAGACTGTCGTCTTACTCGGCGCTTACAGCTTCGCCGGCAGTAGCACGATCAACCAACTCGACGTACGCCATAGGCGCGTTGTCGCCAGCGCGGAAGCCGCACTTGAGGATGCGCAGGTAGCCACCCTCACGGGTAGCGTAACGCTTGCCCAGGTCGTTGAAGAGCTTACCAACGATAGCTTTCGAACGAGTACGGTCGAAAGCCAGACGGCGGTTAGCCAGGCTGTCTGTCTTGGCCAAAGTGATCAGCGGCTCAGCAACGCGACGCAGTTCTTTAGCTTTCGGCAGTGTAGTTTTGATCAGCTCGTGCTCGAACAGCGACACCGCCATGTTTTGAAACATGGCCTTGCGGTGCGAGCTGGTACGGCTCAGGTGACGACCACTTTTACGATGACGCATGGTTCATTCCTTACCAAACTCACGTTCGGTGATTACGACGATCAGGCAGTCGCCTTGTCGTCCTTCTTAAGACTTGCAGGCGGCCAGTTGTCGAGGCGCATGCCGAGGGACAGACCGCGGGAGGCCAGAACGTCCTTGATTTCAGTCAAGGATTTCTTGCCCAGGTTCGGAGTCTTCAACAGTTCTACTTCGGTACGCTGAATCAGGTCGCCGATGTAGTAAATGTTTTCCGCCTTAAGGCAGTTAGCCGAACGTACAGTCAGTTCCAGATCGTCAACCGGGCGAAGCAGGATCGGATCGATCTCGTCTTCCTGCTCGATTACCACTGGTTCGCTGTCACCTTTGAGGTCGACGAACGCAGCCAACTGCTGTTGCAGAATGGTTGCAGCGCGGCGAATAGCCTCTTCAGGATCCAGAGTACCGTTGGTTTCCAGATCAATAACCAGCTTGTCCAGGTTAGTACGCTGCTCGACACGGGCGTTTTCCACCACGTATGCGATACGGCGAACCGGGCTGAACGAAGAGTCAAGCTGCAAGCGACCAATGCTGCGGCTTTCGTCTTCATCGCTCTGACGCGAGTCGGCCGGTTCATAACCACGACCACGAGCTACGGTGAGCTTCATGTTCAGGGCGCCGTTAGACGCCAGGTTAGCGATTACGTGATCGGGGTTAACGATCTCGACATCATGATCCAGCTGAATATCGGCAGCGGTAACCACCCCCGAACCCTTCTTCGACAAGGTCAGCGTAACTTCGTCACGGCCGTGCAGCTTGATAGCCAGACCTTTAAGGTTCAACAGGATTTCAATTACGTCTTCCTGTACACCTTCGATGGCGCTGTACTCGTGGAGCACACCGTCAATCTCGGCCTCGACTACTGCACAGCCGGGCATTGAGGACAACAGGATGCGGCGCAGCGCGTTGCCCAGGGTGTGGCCAAAACCACGCTCGAGAGGCTCGAGAGTGATCTTGGCGCGGGTTGGACTGACAACCTGCACATCAATGTGGCGGGGTGTCAGGAACTCATTTACCGAAATCTGCATGGATGCACCTATTTTCTAGCCCTTACTTGGAGTAGAGCTCGACAATCAGGCTTTCGTTGATGTCGGCGGACAGATCACTGCGAGCAGGAACGTTCTTGAAAACGCCCGACTTCTTCTCAGTGTCTACTTCTACCCATTCTACGCGGCCACGTTGGGCACACAGATCGAGAGCTTGGACAATGCGAAGTTGGTTTTTTGCTTTCTCGCGAATCGCGACCACGTCACCAGCACGAACCTGGTAAGACGGGACGTTAACGGTTTGGCCGTTTACGCTTACGGATTTGTGCGATACCAGCTGACGGGATTCGGCACGAGTCGAACCAAAGCCCATACGGTATACAACGTTGTCCAGACGGCATTCGAGCAGTTGCAGCAGGTTTTCACCGGTTGCACCTTTTTTGCCAGCAGCTTCTTTGTAGTAGCCGCTGAACTGACGCTCGAGAACGCCGTAGATACGACGGACCTTCTGCTTTTCACGCAGTTGGGTGCCGTAGTCGGACTGGCGACCGCGGCGTTGGCCGTGGATACCAGGTGCTGCTTCAATGTTGCACTTCGATTCGATCGCGCGCACGCCGCTCTTCAGGAAGAGATCGGTGCCTTCGCGACGAGCGAGTTTGCATTTTGGACCAATGTAACGAGCCATTCTTTACAATCTCCTGGATTACACGCGGCGCTTCTTCGGCGGACGGCACCCGTTGTGCGGGATTGGCGTCACGTCGGTGATGCTGGCGATCTTATAGCCACAGCCGTTCAAAGCACGGACAGCAGACTCACGACCTGGACCTGGACCTTTGACGTTAACGTCGAGGTTTTTCAGGCCGTATTCCAGCGCAGCTTGACCAGCACGTTCAGCAGCTACTTGAGCAGCAAACGGGGTGGACTTGCGGGAACCGCGGAAACCCGAACCACCAGAGGTAGCCCAAGACAGCGCGTTACCTTGACGGTCGGTGATGGTCACGATTGTGTTGTTAAAAGATGCATGGATGTGGGCGATGCCATCAACCACTGTCTTTTTAACTTTTTTACGAGGACGAGCAGCAGGTTTTGCCATGATAATTTTCCTGTCGATTCGCTGGGGCGATTACTTGCGGATCGGCTTACGCGGACCTTTACGGGTACGCGCGTTAGTCTTGGTACGCTGACCGCGTACTGGAAGACCACGACGATGACGCAGACCGCGATAGCAACCGAGGTCCATCAAACGCTTGATTTTCATGTTGATTTCGCGACGCAGGTCACCTTCAGTGGTGAACTTCGCCACTTCGCCACGCAGCTGTTCAATCTGCTCGTCGCTCAGATCCTTGATCTTAGCGGCTGGGTTTACCCCAGCAACTGCGCAAATTTTCTGCGCAGTAGTGCGACCAACACCATAGATGTAGGTCAGCGAGATAACAGTGTGCTTGTTATCTGGAATGTTAACGCCTGCAATACGGGCCATTCAGTGGGACTCCAATTGACAGCTACCTACGCCCCGGAAGCCAAGAAATAGGGCGCGAGATAATATCGCTGTAATAACAAATAATCAACCCGGCAGCGCACTAGCTGCCGGGCTTCAAGCGGATCACACTCAGCCTTGGCGCTGTTTGTGACGCGGTTCCGCGCTGCAAATTACTCGAACAACACCTTCGCGGCGAATAATCTTGCAGTTACGGCACAGCTTTTTCACCGATGCACGAACTTTCATCACCAACTCCTCGAACCTTATGGGTACTCAGCGCAACATGCCGCTGCCGTAGCCCTTCAGGTTGGCTTTCTTCATCAGGGATTCGTACTGGTGCGAAACGAGGTGCGATTGTACTTGGGACATGAAGTCCATCACAACCACGACGACGATCAGCAACGAGGTCCCGCCAAGGTAGAACGGAACGTTTGCTGCAACCACCAGGAACTGGGGCAGCAAGCACACGGCCGTCATATATAGAGCACCGAACAGGGTCAAACGAGTCAGAACGCCATCAATGTAGCGCGCAGACTGCTCACCTGGACGGATGCCCGGAATAAAGGCACCGGACTTCTTCAGGTTTTCCGCTACGTCTTTCGGATTGAACATCAACGCCGTATAGAAGAAGCAGAAGAAAATAATCCCTGCACTAAACAGCAGAATATTCAACGGCTGACCAGGAGCGATCGACTGAGAGAGGTCCTGCAGCCAGCCCATATTTTCAGACTGACCAAACCAGGTACCCAACGAAGCCGGAAACAGCAAAATGCTGCTCGCGAAAATTGCCGGAATAACACCGGCCATATTCACTTTCAGCGGCAAGTGGCTGGTCTGCGCAGCGAAGACCTTACGGCCCTGCTGACGCTTGGCGTAGTGAACAGCAATTCGACGCTGGCCACGCTCAATGAACACCACAAAACCGATAATCGCTACTGCCAGCAAACCGATGGCAACCAGAGCGAAGATATTGATATCACCCTGACGTGCAGACTCGAAAGACTGCCCGATTGCTCTCGGAAGACCGGCGACGATACCTGCGAAAATCAACATCGAGATACCGTTACCAACACCACGCTCAGTAATCTGCTCACCCAGCCACATCATGAACATCGCACCAGCCACAAACGTGGATACCGCGACGAAATGGAAGCCAAAGTCACCAGTGAACGCAACGCCCTGCCCTGCCAGACCAACGGACATGCCGATAGCTTGGACCAAGGCGAGGACGACAGTGCCGTAGCGGGTGTACTGGCTAATCTTGCGACGGCCAGCTTCACCTTCCTTCTTCAACTGCTCCAGCTGCGGGCTGACGGCGGTCATCAGTTGCATGATAATCGATGCCGAAATGTACGGCATGATCCCCAGTGCAAAGATGCTCATCCGTTCCAGCGCGCCGCCGGAAAACATGTTGAACAAGCTAAGAATGGTCCCCTCATTCTGTCGAAACAGGTCTGCGAGTCGGTCCGGGTTGATACCTGGAACCGGGATGTGTGCGCCTATTCGGTAGACGATAATCGCCAGGAACAGAAAACGCAGACGAGCCCAAAGTTCAGACATACCGCCTTTGCCGAGCGCTGAGAGAGCACCTTGCTTAGCCATTTATTCCTCGAACTTGCCGCCAGCTGCTTCGATAGCCGAACGCGCACCTTTGGTGGCGCCGATTCCCTTGCCGATAGTGACAGCGCGAGTCACTTCACCGGACAGCATGATTTTCACACGCTGTACGTTGACGTTGATCACGTTGGCATCTTTCAGGGTCTGCACAGTAACGATGTCGCCTTCCACTTTAGCCAGCTCGGACAGACGCACTTCTGCGCGATCCATGGCTTTCAGGGAAACGAAACCGAACTTAGGCAGGCGACGATGCAGCGGCTGTTGACCGCCTTCAAAGCCTGGAGCGATGGTGCCACCGGAACGGGAGGTTTGACCTTTGTGGCCACGGCCACCAGTCTTACCCAAACCGCTACCGATACCACGGCCCGGACGATGCTTTTCGCGACGGGAACCCGGCGCTGGACTCAGATCATTGAGTTTCATCGATTAACCCTCTACACGCAGCATGTAGTAAGCCTTGTTGATCATCCCGCGATTCTCGGGAGTATCCAGGACTTCTACAGTGTGACCGATGCGACGCAGACCCAAACCTTTAACACACAGTTTGTGGTTAGGGATGCGGCCGGTCATGCTTTTGATCAGCGTTACTTTAACGGTAGCCATGATCAGAAGATCTCCTTGACAGTCAGACCACGCTTAGCAGCGATGGACTCAGGAGATTGCATAGCTTTCAAACCTTTGAAAGTGGCGTGAACCACGTTTACCGGGTTAGTCGAGCCGTAGCACTTGGCCAGAACGTTCTGAACACCAGCAACTTCGAGGACAGCACGCATAGCGCCGCCAGCGATGATACCGGTACCTTCAGAAGCAGGCTGCATGTACACCTTCGAAGCGCCATGGGCGGACTTCATTGCGTACTGCAGCGTGGTGCCGTTCAGATCAACTTGGATCATGTTGCGACGAGCAGCTTCCATTGCCTTCTGGATCGCAGCAGGCACTTCACGCGACTTGCCACGGCCGAAGCCAACACGGCCTTTACCATCACCAACCACGGTCAACGCGGTGAAAGTGAAGATACGGCCGCCTTTAACGGTTTTGGCTACGCGGTTAACTTGAACCAGCTTCTCAATGTAGCCTTCGTCGCGCTTTTGGTCGTTATTTGACATAACTTAGAACTCCAGCCCAGCTTCACGAGCAGCATCAGCCAGCGCTTTCACGCGACCGTGGTACTTGAAGCCAGAGCGGTCGAAAGCCACTTGCGAGACGCCGGCGGCCTTAGCACGCGTAGCGACCAGCTGGCCAACCTTAGTGGCCGCGTCGATGTTGCCAGTGGCACCATCACGCAGTTCTTTATCCAAAGTCGAGGCGCTTGCCAGGACTTTGTTGCCGTCGGCCGAGATGACCTGGGCGTAGATGTGCTGCGACGAGCGGAACACGCAGAGACGCACGACTTCGAGTTCGTGCATTTTCAGGCGTGCTTTGCGAGCGCGACGCAGTCGAGTAACTTTTTTGTCGGTCATTTGCTATGCCCTACTTCTTCTTGGCTTCTTTACGACGGACGACTTCGTCCGCGTAGCGCACACCTTTGCCTTTGTACGGCTCTGGTGGACGGAAGTCGCGGATCTCAGCGGCCACTTGACCTACCAGCTGCTTATCGATGCCCTTGATCAGGATATCGGTCTGGCTAGGGGTCTCAGCGGTGATGCCTTCCGGCAGTTCGTAATCCACTGGGTGCGAGAAGCCAAGGGCCAGGTTCAAAACCGTGCCTTTTGCTTGCGCTTTGTAACCAACACCGACCAGCTGGAGCTTACGCTCGAAGCCTTGGCTTACGCCTTGGACCATGTTGTTTACCAACGCACGCGTGGTACCGGCCATTGCGCGAGTTTGTTGATCGCCATTGCGAGCAGCGAAACGCAGCTCACCAGCTTCTTCAACGATCTCAACGGACGAATGGATGTTCAGTTCAAGAGTACCCTTGGCACCCTTCACCGAAAGCTGTTGGCCTGCGAATTTGACTTCGACACCGGCTGGCAGCTTAACGGGGTTCTTAGCGACGCGAGACATGCTTATCCCCCCTTAGAACACAGTGCAAAGAACTTCGCCGCCGACACCGGCAGCGCGCGCAGCACGATCCGTCATCACACCTTTGTTGGTGGAGACGATAGACACGCCCAGACCGCCACGAACTTTCGGCAGATCTTCAGCGGACTTGTACTGACGCAGGCCTGGACGGCTAACGCGCTTCACTTCCTCGATGACCGAACGGCCTTCGAAGTACTTCAGCTCGATGGACAGCAGTGGTTTGATTTCGCTGCTGATCTGATAACCCGCAATGTAGCCTTCGTCTTTCAGGACTTTGGCAACAGCTACCTTCAACTTGGAAGATGGCATGCTCACGACGGACTTTTCAGCCATCTGGGCATTACGGATACGAGTTAGCATGTCCGCTAACGGGTCCTGCATACTCATGGGCTAGACGCTCCTAATACAAAAAAATTAGCCTTGCGGCTACATATTGTCGCCGAGAATCTCCGCGTAAAAAACACGGGCTCAGGCGAGCCGCGTATTTTAGACACACTCCGGAAATGAAACAAGCCCCAAAAGGGGCTTGTTCCAGATTCAAGGTCACCGGCGGTCGTTATATTGCGATCCCAACCACCTGGACGCTGAAAGTACTTACCAGCTGGCTTTAACCAGACCCGGTACGTCACCACGCATTGCCGCTTCACGCAACTTGTTACGGCCAAGGCCGAACTTGCGGTAAACGCCGTGTGGACGACCAGTCAGGCGGCAGCGGTTACGCATGCGCGCAGCGCTTGCGTCACGTGGCTGCTTCTGCAGTGCAACTGTAGCTTCCCAACGCGCTTCTGGACTTGCGTTCAGATCAACGATGATTGCTTTCAGTGCTGCACGCTTCTTGGCGTACTTGGCAACCGTGAGCTGACGCTTCAGCTCGCGGTTTTTCATGCTCATCTTGGCCATGGTCCTACTCCAATCAGTTGCGGAACGGGAATTTGAAAGCACGCAACAGGGCGCGACCTTCATCATCGTTCTTGGCAGTGGTGGTCAGGGTGATGTCCAGACCGCGGAGAGCATCGATCTTGTCGTAGTCGATTTCCGGGAAGATGATCTGCTCTTTCACGCCCATGCTGTAGTTACCACGACCATCGAAGGACTTGGCATTCAGGCCGCGGAAGTCGCGAACCCGAGGCAGGGAGATCGACAGCAGACGATCCAGGAATTCGTACATACGCTCACGGCGCAGGGTCACTTTGACGCCGATCGGCCAACCTTCACGGACTTTAAAGCCAGCGATGGATTTGCGAGCGTAGGTCACAACGACTTTCTGGCCGGTGATCTTTTCCAGGTCAGCAACAGCGTGCTCGATGACTTTTTTGTCGCCGATCGCTTCGCCCAGACCCATGTTCAGGGTGATTTTGGTAACGCGCGGAACTTCCATCACGTTCCCAAGCTTAAGTTCTTCCTTAAGCTTAGGGGCGATTTCCTTCCGGTAAATCTCTTGTAGTCGTGCCATGGTCTAATCTACCTAGCAGTGTTCAAGCATCAACCGCTTTTTGGGTCGACTTGAAGACACGAATTTTCTTACCGTCTTCTACTTTGAAACCAACGCGGTCAGCCTTGTTGGTTTCGCCGTTGAAGATGGCGACGTTAGAAGCATCCAGCGGAGCTTCTTTCTCGACGATACCGCCCTGCACGCCCGACATCGGGTTAGGCTTGGTATGACGCTTAACCAGGTTCAGACCACCGATAACCAGACGGTTATTAGCGAGAACCTTAAGCACCTTACCGCGCTTACCTTTGTCTTTGCCGGCGATCACGATGATCTCGTCGTCACGACGAATCTTTTGCATGTCGGATCTCCTTACAGCACTTCTGGGGCGAGCGAGACGATCTTCATGAACTTCTCAGTACGAAGTTCACGGGTCACTGGCCCAAAGATACGGGTGCCGATCGGCTCTTGCTTGTTGTTCAGAAGAACAGCAGCGTTGCCATCAAAGCGGATAATGGAGCCATCAGCACGGCGAACGCCGTGACGAGTGCGGACTACAACAGCAGTCATCACTTGGCCTTTTTTCACTTTACCGCGAGGAATTGCTTCCTTGACGGTAACTTTGATGATGTCACCGATACCAGCGTAACGACGATGGGAGCCACCCAGCACCTTGATGCACATAACACGGCGAGCGCCGCTGTTATCGGCCACATCGAGCATGGATTGAGTCTGAATCATATAATTTCTCCGACCCCTAGTCCTTAGACTTCCACAGCGCGTTCGAGAACATCAACCAGTGCCCAAGACTTAGTCTTGGCCAGCGGACGAGTTTCACGAATAGTGACTTTGTCGCCGATGTGGCACTGATTGGTTTCGTCGTGCGCGTGCAGCTTAGTCGAACGCTTAACATATTTACCGTAGATCGGGTGCTTAACGCGACGCTCGATCAAAACGGTGATGGTTTTGTCCATCTTGTCGCTGACAACACGGCCAGTCAGCGTACGGACAGTCTTTTCGGCTTCAGCCATGATCACTTACCTGCCTGCTGGTTGAGCACAGTCTTCACGCGAGCGATGTCACGCTTAACTTGCGAGAGCAGATGAGACTGCCCCAACTGGCCAGTTGCTTTCTGCATACGCAGATTGAACTGGTCGCGCAGCAGGCCGAGCAGTTGCTCGTTCAGCTGCTGTGCGGATTTTTCACGAAGTTCATTCGCTTTCATCACATCACCGTCCGTTTAACAAAGGCGGTGGCGAGCGGCAGCTTTGCAGCAGCCAGGGCAAAAGCCTCACGCGCCAGCTCTTCAGTTACACCCTCGATTTCATACAGGACTTTGCCTGGCTGAATCTGGGCTACCCAGTATTCCACGTTACCCTTACCTTTACCCATCCGAACCTCGAGAGGTTTTTTGGAGATCGGCTTGTCCGGGAATACACGGATCCAGATCTTGCCGCCACGTTTTACGTGACGGGTCAGAGCACGACGCGCTGACTCGATCTGACGAGCGGTGAGACGACCACGAGCTACAGACTTCAGCGCGAACTCGCCGAAGCTGACTTTGCTACCGCGCTGAGCCAGACCACGGTTGTGGCCTGTCATCTGCTTGCGGAACTTCGTACGCTTTGGTTGCAACATTTGGCGTACCCCTTACTTAGCAGCTTTTTTACGAGGCGCTGGTGCTTGTGGTTTCAGTTCTTCTTGGCGACCACCAATTACTTCGCCTTTGAAGATCCAAACCTTTACACCGATCACACCGTAAGTGGTGTGAGCTTCGTAGTTGGCATAGTCGATGTCGGCACGCAGGGTGTGCAGTGGCACACGACCTTCGCGATACCATTCAGTACGTGCGATTTCAGCACCGCCGAGACGACCGCTCACTTGGATTTTGATGCCTTTGGCACCAATGCGCATGGCGTTCTGTACGGCGCGCTTCATAGCACGACGGAACATTACGCGACGCTCCAGCTGCTGAGCTACGCTCTGCGCAACCAGCATACCGTCGAGCTCCGGCTTACGGATCTCTTCGATATTGATGTGCACAGGCACACCCATTTGCTTGGTCAGGTCCTGACGCAGTTTCTCAACATCTTCACCTTTCTTCCCGATAACGATACCTGGACGAGCGGTGTGGATGGTGATACGTGCAGTTTGTGCCGGACGATGGATATCGATACGGCTTACGGACGCGCTTTTTAGTTTGTCTTGGAGATACTCACGCACCTTCAGATCAGCGAACAAGTAGTCCGCATAAGTCCGACCGTCTGCGTACCAGACGGAGGTGTGCTCCTTGACGATTCCCAGGCGAATGCCAATGGGATGTACTTTCTGACCCATCTCTTCGACTCCGTTACTTGTCAGCAACCTTGACAGTGATATGGCAAGACCGCTTGACGATGCGATCAGCACGGCCTTTGGCACGTGGCATGATGCGCTTCAGCGAACGCCCTTCGTTGACGAAAACGGTGCTGACCTTCAGGTCATCAACGTCTGCGCCTTCGTTATGCTCGGCGTTGGCTACGGCCGACTCCAGCACTTTCTTCATGATCTCGGCGGCTTTCTTACTGCTGAAAGCCAACAGGTTGAGCGCTTCGCCCACCTTCTTCCCGCGGATCTGGTCGGCGACCAAGCGGGCTTTCTGGGCGGAGATTCGAGCGCCCGACAACTTAGCGGCTACTTCCATTTCCTAACCCCTTAACGCTTGGCTTTCTTGTCTGCCACGTGCCCACGATAAGTGCGGGTACCGGCAAACTCGCCCAGTTTGTGGCCGACCATGTCTTCGTTAACGAGAACTGGGACGTGTTGACGACCGTTGTGTACTGCGATGGTCAGACCGACCATTTGTGGCAGGATCATCGAACGACGCGACCAGGTTTTAACTGGTTTGCGATCGTTCTTTTCCGCCGCCACTTCGATCTTCTTCAGTAGGTGAAGATCAATAAAAGGACCTTTTTTCAGAGAACGTGGCACTGTCGTATCCCTCTATTTACTTGCGACGACGGACGATCATTTTGTCGGTACGCTTATTACCACGAGTCTTCGCGCCCTTAGTCGGGAAGCCCCATGGCGATACCGGATGACGACCACCAGAGGTACGACCTTCACCACCACCGTGTGGGTGGTCAACCGGGTTCATGGCAACACCACGAACGGTTGGGCGAACGCCACGCCAGCGTTTGGCACCAGCTTTACCCAGCGAACGCAGGCTGTGCTCGGAGTTCGAGACTTCGCCCAGGGTCGCGCGGCATTCAGCCAGCACTTTACGCATCTCACCAGAACGCAGACGCAGGGTCACGTAGACACCTTCACGAGCGATCAGCTGAGCCGAAGCACCAGCGGAACGAGCGATTTGCGCGCCTTTACCTGGCTTCAATTCGATGCCGTGTACGGTGCTACCAACTGGAATGTTACGCAGTTGCAGAGCGTTGCCCGGCTTGATCGGTGCCAAAGCACCTGCGATCAGCTGGTCGCCAGCGCTCACGCCTTTAGGGGCGATGATGTAGCGACGCTCGCCATCTGCGTACAGCAGCAGAGCGATGTGAGCAGTACGGTTTGGATCGTATTCGATACGCTCGACAGTGGCAGAGATGCCATCTTTGTCGTTGCGACGGAAGTCGACCAGACGATAATGCTGCTTATGGCCACCACCAATGTGACGAGTGGTAATACGACCATTATTGTTACGACCACCAGTCTTCGATTTTTTCTCGAGCAGCGGTGCGTGAGGAGCGCCTTTATGCAGCTCCTGGTTGACCACCTTGACCACAAAACGGCGGCCAGGGGAAGTCGGTTTGCATTTAACGATTGCCATGATGCACCCCTTCCTTACTCAGCACTGCTGCTGAAATCGAGATCTTGGCCTGGCTGAAGGGAGATAACTGCCTTCTTCCAGTCATTACGCTTGCCCAGACCGCGAGCAGTGCGCTTGCTCTTACCCAGAACATTCAGGGTAGTAACACGCTCTACTTTCACGCTGAACAGGCTTTCGACGGCCTTCTTGATTTCCAGCTTGGTTGCGTCAGTTGCAACCTTGAAAACGAACTGGCCTTTCTTGTCAGCCAGAACCGTAGCCTTTTCGGAAACGTGCGGGCCAAGCAGAACTTTAAATACGCGTTCCTGGTTCATCCCAGCAGCTCCTCGAATTTCTTCACGGCCGACACGGTGATCAACACCTTGTCGTATGCGATCAGACTAACTGGATCGGAACCTTGCACGTCACGTACATCAACGTGTGGCAGGTTACGAGCAGCCAGGTACAGGTTCTGATCAACAGCTTCAGACACGATCAAAACGTCGGTCAGGCTCATGTTGTTCAGTTTGCCCAGCAGATCTTTGGTCTTTGGACTTTCAACAGCGAAGTCTTGAACCACGACCAGACGATCAGTACGCACGAGTTCAGCAAGGATGGAGCGCAGTGCTGCGCGATACATCTTCTTGTTGAGCTTCTGAGAGTGATCCTGTGGACGAGCTGCGAAAGTGGTACCGCCGCCACGCCAGATTGGGCTACGGATAGTACCGGCACGAGCACGGCCAGTGCCTTTCTGACGCCAAGGGCGCTTACCGCCACCACGTACGTCGGAACGGGTCTTTTGCTGCTTGCTACCTTGACGGCCGCCGGCCATGTAGGCCACGACTGCTTGGTGAACCAGCGTCTCGTTGAATTCGCCGCCAAATGTCAGTTCGGAAACTTCGATCGCTTGAGCGTCATTTACATTTAATTGCATGTCAGCTTCCCCTTAACCGCGAGCCTTGGCCGCTGGACGTACAACCAGGTTGCCGCCAGTAGCGCCAGGAACAGCACCCTTGACCAACAACAGATTGCGTTCAGCGTCGACGCGCACTACTTCGAGGGACTGCACGGTCACGCGCTCAGCGCCCATATGACCGGACATTTTTTTGCCCTTGAATACACGACCAGGAGTCTGGCACTGGCCAATAGAGCCCGGGACGCGGTGGGAAACGGAGTTACCGTGAGTGTTGTCTTGGCCACGGAAATTCCAACGCTTGATCGTACCCTGGAAGCCTTTACCTTTGGACTGACCGGTTACATCAACCAGTTGACCAGCGGCGAAGATTTCAGCGTTGATCAGATCGCCAGCCTGGTAGTCGCCATCTTCAAGACGGAACTCCATAACAGTACGACCAGCTGCAACGTTTGCTTTAGCGAAGTGACCCGCTTGAGCAGCAGTCACACGCGAAGCACGACGCTCGCCGACAGTGACTTGCACTGCACGATAGCCATCGGTTTCTTCAGTTTTGAACTGGGTGACGCGATTCGGTTCGATCTCAATGACCGTGACCGGAATGGAGACACCTTCTTCGGTGAAAATACGGGTCATACCGCATTTACGACCGACTACACCAATAGTCATGTTGTAAACCTCATGAGTGTACGGGGCTTTCACCCGCTATGGCCGCCCATTTCAGAGCGTTACACGACTAAGACCCAAGTCTTAGCCGAGGCTGATCTGTACTTCCACACCGGCCGCCAGATCAAGCTTCATAAGTGCATCAACGGTTTTATCCGTTGGCTGGACGATGTCCAGTACGCGCTTATGAGTACGGATCTCGTACTGGTCACGCGCGTCTTTGTTGACGTGCGGGGAGACCAGAACGGTGAACCGCTCTTTACGGGTAGGCAGTGGAATTGGACCACGCACTTGTGCACCAGTACGTTTCGCGGTTTCCACGATTTCCTGGGTGGATTGGTCGATCAGGCGATGGTCAAAAGCCTTCAACCTGATACGGATTTGCTGATTTTGCATTGGATTTCAGACTCCGGCTGCTATTCCCAGCGAGCGCAATACGCCCGTTAAAAGGAGGCGCAATTCTATAGACGCCCCAGATAGGTGTCAACCCAATAAAAAAAGCCCCCGCTAGGCGGAGGCTTTTTTCAAGTCATCACTTATTAAGCGATGATTTTGGCTACGACGCCAGCGCCGACGGTACGACCGCCTTCACGAATAGCGAAACGCAGACCATCTTCCATTGCGATGGTTTTGATCAGGGTGACAACCATTTTGATGTTGTCGCCTGGCATTACCATTTCAACGCCTTCCGGCAGTTCGCAGTTACCGGTCACGTCAGTGGTCCGGAAGTAGAACTGTGGACGGTAGCCTTTGAAGAACGGAGTGTGACGACCGCCTTCTTCTTTGCTCAACACGTACACTTCAGCTTCGAAGGTAGTGTGCGGCTTAACCGAGCCTGGCTTAACCAGAACCTGGCCACGCTCAACGTCGTCACGCTTGGTACCACGCAGCAGAACGCCGCAGTTCTCGCCTGCACGACCTTCGTCGAGCAGCTTACGGAACATTTCAACACCGGTGCAGGTGGTGACGGTGGTGTCACGCAGACCAACGATTTCCAGCGGGTCTTGAACGCGAACGATACCGCGCTCGATACGACCAGTCACAACAGTACCGCGACCGGAGATCGAGAACACGTCTTCGATTGGCATCAGGAATGGCTTGTCGATAACACGAACTGGATCTGGGATGTAGCTGTCCAGAGTCTCTACCAGTTTACGAACGGACGTGGTGCCCATTTCGTTGTCATCTTTGCCTTCCAGAGCCATACGAGCGGAACCGATGATGATCGGAGTGTCGTCGCCTGGGAAGTCGTAAGTGCTCAGCAGATCGCGCACTTCCATCTCAACCAGTTCCAGCAGCTCAGCGTCGTCTACCAGGTCAGCCTTGTTCAGGTAAACCACGATGTACGGAACGCCAACCTGGCGGGACAGCAGGATGTGCTCACGGGTTTGTGGCATCGGACCATCAGCGGCCGAGCAAACCAGGATCGCGCCGTCCATCTGGGCAGCACCGGTGATCATGTTCTTCACATAGTCAGCGTGACCTGGGCAGTCAACGTGAGCGTAGTGACGGATCAGCGAGTTGTATTCAACGTGCGCGGTGTTGATGGTGATACCACGAGCTTTCTCTTCTGGTGCGCTGTCGATTTTATCGAAATCAACGATTGCGGAACCGAAAACTTCGGAGCAAACGCGAGTCAGAGCAGCAGTCAGAGTGGTTTTACCGTGGTCAACGTGACCGATGGTGCCAACGTTGACGTGCGGTAGGGAACGATCAAATTTTTCTTTAGCCACGACAATTAACTCCTTGCCTAAAGGACTGAATCAGCCTTGTTTTTTGGATACAGTTTCAGCGATGTGCGCCGGAGCTGTGTTGTATTTTTTGAATTCCATAGAGTAGCTTGCGCGACCCTGGGACATGGAGCGAACGTCGGTCGCATAACCGAACATCTCACCCAACGGAACCTCGGCGCGAATCACTTTGCCGGAAACCGTGTCTTCCATACCCAAGATCATGCCGCGACGACGGTTAAGGTCGCCCATGACATCACCCATATAGTCTTCAGGTGTAACAACTTCTACCGCCATGATTGGCTCAAGCAACTCACCACCGCCCTTCTGGGCCAGTTGCTTGGTTGCCATGGAGGCAGCCACCTTAAACGCCATCTCGTTGGAGTCGACGTCGTGGTAAGAACCGTCAAAAACGGTTGCTTTCAGGCCGATCAGCGGATAGCCGGCAACAACGCCGTTCTTCATCTGCTCTTCGATACCCTTCTGGATAGCAGGGATGTATTCCTTAGGAACAACACCACCTACTACTTCGTTCACGAATTGCAGACCTTCCTGACCTTCGTCAGCAGGAGCAAAACGGATCCAGCAGTGACCGAACTGACCACGACCGCCGGACTGACGAACGAACTTGCCTTCGATTTCACAGTTCTTCGTGATGCGCTCACGATAGGAAACCTGAGGCTTACCGATGTTGGCTTCGACGTTGAACTCTCGGCGCATCCGGTCAACCAGGATGTCCAGGTGCAACTCGCCCATGCCGGAGATGATCGTTTGACCAGTCTCTTCATCAGTTTTAACGCGGAAAGATGGATCTTCCTGAGCAAGCTTGCCCAGAGCGATACCCATTTTTTCCTGGTCATCCTTGGTCTTAGGCTCTACGGCAACCGAAATAACCGGCTCCGGGAAGTCCATGCGAACCAGGATGATTGGCTTGGCAGCGTCGCACAAGGTTTCACCAGTGGTGACGTCCTTCATGCCGATCAGGGCCGCGATGTCACCAGCGCGTACTTCCTTGATCTCTTCGCGGGCGTTTGCGTGCATCTGCACCATACGGCCCACACGCTCTTTCTTGCCTTTAACCGAGTTGATCACGCCGTCGCCGGATGCCAACACGCCCGAGTAAACGCGGACGAAGGTCAAAGTACCCACGAATGGGTCGGTAGCGATCTTGAACGCCAGAGCCGAGAACGGCTCGCTGTCGTCAGCATGACGCTCCATCTCTTCTTCTTCGTTATCAGGGTTGGAACCCTTGATAGCTGGAATGTCGGTTGGAGCCGGCAGGTAGTCGATAACGGCGTCGAGAACCAGGGGAACACCCTTGTTCTTGAAGGAAGAACCGCAAACAGCCAAGACGATCTCACCAGCGATAGTACGCTGACGCAGAGCGGCCTTGATTTCCACGTTGGTGAGCTCTTCACCTTCGAGGTATTTGTTCATCAGCTCTTCGCTGGCTTCGGCAGCAGCCTCAACCATGTTGTTGCGCCACTCGTCAGCCAGTTCCTGAAGCTCTTCAGGGATAGGCTTACGAACAGGAACCATACCTTTGTCGGAATCATTCCAGTAGACCGCTTCCATGGTGATCAGATCGATCTGACCCTGGAAGTTATCTTCGGAACCGATAGCCAATTGGATTGGCACCGGGGTGTGACCCAGACGCTGCTTGATCTGACCGATCACGCGCAGGAAGTTGGCACCAGCACGGTCCATCTTGTTTACGTAAACAAGACGTGGAACGCCGTATTTGTTGGCTTGACGCCATACGGTTTCCGACTGAGGCTCAACACCCGAGGTACCGCAGAACACAACGACAGCGCCGTCGAGTACGCGCAGGGAACGTTCAACTTCAATGGTGAAGTCTACGTGGCCCGGGGTATCGATTACGTTGAAGCGATGCTCGTCTTTGTACTGCTTCTCGGAACCTTTCCAGAAGGCGGTAATAGCAGCAGAAGTAATGGTAATACCACGCTCCTGCTCCTGAACCATCCAGTCTGTGGTCGCGGCGCCGTCATGCACCTCGCCCATTTTGTGACTTTTGCCGGTGTAAAACAGTACGCGCTCAGTGGTGGTGGTTTTACCAGCATCCACGTGAGCAACGATACCGATGTTACGGTAGCGGCTAATCGGAGTAGTACGAGCCATAAAGCCCTCGCAAAATTAGTGAAGCTAAGATTAGAAGCGGTAGTGCGAGAAAGCTTTGTTAGCTTCAGCCATACGGTGCACGTCTTCACGCTTCTTAACAGCAGCACCTTTACCTTCAGCAGCGTCCAACAGTTCGCCAGCCAAACGCAGAGCCATAGACTTCTCGCCACGCTTACGGGCGAAGTCTACCAACCAGCGCATTGCCAGAGCGTTACGACGGGACGGGCGAACTTCAACCGGAACCTGGTAAGTAGCACCGCCTACACGGCGCGACTTCACTTCGACCAGCGGAGCGATGGCGTCGAGAGCTTTCTCGAAGATTTCCAGGGGGTCGCTGTTCTTGCGTTCTTTAACCTTTTCCAGCGCGCCATAAACGATACGCTCGGCAACGGCTTTCTTGCCGCTTTCCATCACGTGGTTCATGAACTTGGCCAGGATTTGGCTTCCGTATTTTGGATCGTCAAGCACTTCGCGCTTGGCTGCTACGCGTCTTCTTGGCATGGATAAGCCCTCAAACGGTCTTCAGGTTCGCTCGGAATCGGTGCCCTTTCGGGACGCCTCCGACCTTACTCTTATCGACTCAGAAAATAAGATGATTCAGTTTTACAAAAAGCCGCTACTACTTAGGCTTCTTGGTACCGTACTTCGAACGACCCTGGTTACGACCTTTAACGCCGGAGGTATCCAAGGAGCCGCGTACGGTGTGGTAACGAACACCTGGCAAGTCTTTTACACGACCGCCGCGGATCAGTACCACGCTGTGCTCTTGCAGGTTGTGACCTTCACCACCGATGTACGAGGAAACCTCGAAACCGTTGGTCAGGCGCACACGGCATACTTTACGCAGTGCCGAGTTAGGTTTTTTCGGCGTGGTGGTATACACACGGGTGCATACGCCACGACGTTGCGGGCAGTTCTGCAGCGCAGGTACGTCGGATTTCTCGACGATACGCTTACGCGGCTGACGTACCAGCTGGTTGATAGTTGCCATCTACTAGCTCCACTGTTGTCTTGCGACGCTATTGTCTTGCAAGAAAAGCAAAATGGCAGGAACGAATTCCCGCCAAATTTAGGGGTACAAGAGTCTAAAGAGGATCTTGCCCCCAGTCAAGGCAAGGCCCCGACCTCCCCTCTCGTCGAACCGGGGCAAAATTGCCTCGATCCGACGAATGGGGCTGCCAGGGCCCAGACTTATTTATCGCAGAACTCAGTTACCGCTTGAGTTCAGCGCTTCGGTCAGTGCAGCTTCCACTTCACTGGCGCTTACGCGCAGCGGCTTGTCAGCTTCACGGCGACGCTTGCGCTCGCTGTGATAAGCCAAACCGGTACCCGCTGGGATCAGACGACCCACAACCACGTTTTCTTTCAGGCCGCGCAGGTAATCGCGCTTGCCAGTTACCGCTGCTTCGGTCAGTACGCGAGTGGTCTCCTGGAAGGAGGCCGCCGAGATGAACGACTCAGTGGACAACGACGCCTTGGTGATACCCAGCAGTACGCGAGTGAACTTGGAAACGAATTTCTCGTCGTTCGCCAGGCGCTCGTTCTCTACCAGTACGTGAGTCAGTTCCATCTGGTCGCCCTTGATGAAACTGGAATCGCCGGATTCAGCGATTTCAACTTTACGCAGCATCTGACGCAGGATGGTCTCGATGTGCTTATCGTTGATCTTCACGCCTTGCAGGCGGTAAACGTCCTGGATCTCGTTAACGATGTACTTGGCCAGCGCACTCACACCCAGCAGACGCAGGATGTCGTGTGGATCGCTCGGGCCGTCGGAGATAACTTCGCCGCGGTTTACCTGTTCGCCTTCGAAGACGTTCAGGTGACGCCACTTAGGAATCAGCTCTTCGTACGGATCGGTACCGTCGTTCGGGGTAATGACCAGACGGCGCTTGCCCTTGGTCTCTTTACCGAACGCGATGGTGCCGCTGACTTCAGCCAGAATCGACGCTTCTTTCGGACGACGAGCTTCGAACAAGTCGGCAACACGCGGCAGACCACCGGTGATGTCTCGAGTTTTCGAAGTTTCTTGCGGGATACGCGCGATAACATCACCGATCGCGATCTTCGCACCATCCGCTACACCGACCAGGGCGTTGGCTGGCAGGAAGTACTGAGCGATTACGTCAGTGCCTGGCAGCAACAGATCTTTGCCGTTGTCATCGACCATCTTCACGGCAGGACGGATGTCTTTACCGGCAGCTGGACGATCTTTCGCGTCGAGTACTTCAATGTTGGTCATACCGGTCAATTCGTCAGTCTGACGCTTGATCGTGATGCCTTCTTCCATGCCCACGTAGGTCACGGTACCTTTCATTTCGGTAACGATTGGGTGAGTGTGCGGATCCCACTTGGCCACGATTGCGCCAGCGTCGACCTTGTCACCTTCTTTAACCGAGATCACAGCACCGTACGGCAGCTTGTAACGCTCACGCTCACGACCGTAGTCATCAGCGATTGCCAGCTCACCGGAACGGGACACAGCAACCAGGTGGCCATCCACTCGCTCAACGTGTTTCAGGTTGTGCAGACGGACAGTACCGCCATTCTTTACCTGAACGCTGTCGGCTGCGGAGGTCCGGCTTGCCGCACCACCGATGTGGAACGTACGCATGGTCAGCTGGGTACCTGGCTCACCGATGGACTGGGCAGCGATTACGCCGACCGCTTCACCGATGTTCACCTGGTGACCACGAGCCAAGTCACGGCCGTAGCACTTGGCGCAAATGCCGTAGCGGGTTTCGCAGCTGATCGGCGAGCGAACGATCACTTCGTCGATGCTGTTGAGTTCGATGAACTCGACCCACTTCTCGTCTACCAGCGTGCCGGCAGGAACGATGATTTCTTCGGTGCCTGGCTTGAATACGTCACGGGCGATCACTCGACCCAGTACGCGTTCGCCCAACGGCTCTACAACGTCACCGCCTTCAATGTGCGGAGTCATCAGCAGGCCGTGCTCGGTGCCGCAGTCGATCTCGGTAACAACCAAGTCTTGTGCAACGTCTACCAGACGACGAGTCAGGTAACCCGAGTTAGCGGTTTTCAACGCGGTATCCGCAAGACCCTTACGAGCACCGTGAGTGGAGATGAAGTACTGAAGTACGCTCAAACCTTCACGGAAGTTCGCAGTAATCGGCGTTTCGATGATGGAACCGTCCGGCTTGGCCATCAGGCCACGCATACCGGCGAGCTGACGGATCTGCGCAGCAGAACCCCGTGCGCCCGAGTCGGCCATCATGTACATCGAGTTGAAGGACTCTTGATCAACTTCCACGCCGTGACGGTCGATAACCTTCTCTTTCGAGAGGTTGGCCATCATCGCCTTGGAAACTTCGTCGTTCGCCTTCGACCAAAGGTCGATTACTTTGTTGTACTTCTCGCCCTGGGTTACCAGGCCGGAGGCGTACTGGCTTTCGATCTCTTTCACTTCATCGGTAGCAGCACCGATGATCTGGGCTTTTTCATCCGGGATAACGAAGTCGTTAACACCGATGGAAACGCCGGAGATGGTCGAATAAGCAAAACCGGTGTACATCAACTGGTCAGCGAAGATCACGGTCTCTTTCAAACCAACCACGCGGTAGCACTGGTTGATCAGCTTGGAGATCGCCTTTTTCTTCATCGGCAGGTTGACGACGTCGTACGACAGACCTTTTGGCACAACTTGATACAGCAACGCACGGCCGACAGTAGTGTCGACGATACGGGTGCCGCTCACGCTGCCGCCGTCACGGTCGTTGACGGTTTCGTTGATCCGCACTTTGACCTTGGCGTGCAGTGCGGCTTCGCCGGCACGGAACACACGGTCAACTTCTTGCAGGTCAGCGAATATACGGCCTTCGCCCTTGGCGTTGATCGCTTCACGGGTCATGTAGTACAGACCCAATACAACGTCCTGCGACGGAACGATGATTGGCTCACCGTTGGCTGGCGACAGGATGTTGTTGGTCGACATCATCAACGCACGCGCTTCCAACTGGGCTTCCAGTGTCAGCGGTACGTGCACGGCCATTTGGTCGCCGTCGAAGTCGGCGTTGTACGCAGCACAGACCAGAGGGTGCAGCTGGATAGCCTTACCTTCGATCAGTACCGGTTCAAACGCCTGGATACCCAGACGGTGAAGGGTCGGTGCACGGTTGAGGAGAACCGGGTGTTCACGGATCACTTCGGCGAGAACGTCCCAAACCTCTGGCAGTTCGCGCTCGACCATTTTCTTGGCCGCTTTGATAGTGGTCGCGAGACCGCGCATTTCCAGCTTGCCGAAAATGAATGGCTTGAACAGCTCAAGTGCCATTTTCTTAGGCAGACCGCACTGGTGCAGACGCAGGGTCGGGCCTACGGTAATTACCGAACGACCGGAGTAGTCAACACGCTTACCGAGCAAGTTCTGACGGAAACGACCTTGCTTACCCTTGATCATGTCAGCCAAGGATTTCAGAGGACGCTTGTTGGAACCTGTGATAGCGCGGCCACGACGACCGTTGTCGAGCAAGGCGTCGACGGCTTCTTGCAACATACGCTTTTCGTTGCGCACGATGATGTCCGGAGCGGACAGATCGAGCAGGCGCTTCAAGCGGTTGTTACGGTTGATCACGCGGCGGTACAGGTCGTTGAGGTCGGACGTCGCGAAACGACCACCGTCCAACGGTACCAGCGGACGCAGGTCTGGCGGCAGAACCGGCAGAACGGTCAGCACCATCCACTCTGGCAGGTTGCCGGAACCCTGGAAGGCTTCCATCAACTTCAGACGCTTGGACAGCTTCTTGATCTTGGTTTCGGAGTTGGTTTGCGGAATCTCTTCGCGCAGACGACCAATCTCGTGTTCCAGGTCGATAGCGTGCAGCAGTTCACGGACAGCTTCGGCACCCATGCGGGCATCGAAATCGTCGCCGAACTCTTCCAGCGCTTCGAAGTACTGCTCGTCGTTCAGCAGCTGACCTTTTTCAAGGGTGGTCATGCCTGGATCGATAACGACATAGCTCTCGAAGTAGAGAACGCGTTCGATATCACGCAGGGTCATGTCCATCAGCAAGCCGATACGGGACGGCAGCGATTTCAGGAACCAGATGTGGGCAACCGGCGAAGCCAGTTCGATGTGCGCCATGCGCTCACGACGAACCTTGGCCAGTGCAACTTCAACGCCGCACTTCTCGCAGATCACACCACGGTGCTTCAAGCGCTTGTACTTACCGCACAGGCACTCGTAATCCTTTACCGGGCCAAAGATCTTGGCGCAGAACAGGCCGTCACGTTCAGGTTTGAACGTACGGTAGTTGATGGTTTCCGGCTTTTTAACTTCACCGAACGACCACGAACGGATCATCTCAGGCGATGCCAACCCAATACGGATGGCATCGAACTCTTCGACTTGACCCTGGTTTTTCAGCAAATTCAGTAGGTCTTTCAAGGCCTTTCCTCCTGGCGGAGCAGAGAGCGGGCAAAACAGCCCCGCTCTCGATTCGCGTCACGTGTTATTCGGTTTCCAGATCGATATCGATGCCGAGGGAACGAATTTCTTTGATCAACACGTTGAAGGACTCGGGCATGCCCGGCTCCATACGGTGATCGCCGTCCACGATGTTTTTGTACATCTTGGTCCGGCCGTTCACATCGTCCGACTTCACTGTGAGCATTTCTTGCAGAGTGTAAGCAGCACCGTATGCTTCCAGTGCCCAGACCTCCATCTCCCCGAAACGCTGACCACCGAACTGAGCCTTACCACCCAGCGGCTGCTGGGTAACGAGGCTGTACGAACCGGTAGAACGAGCGTGCATCTTGTCGTCTACCAAGTGGTTCAGCTTCAGCATGTACATGTAGCCAACAGTAACCGGGCGCTCAAACTTGTTGCCGGTACGGCCGTCGAACAGCTGCATCTGGCCGCTTTCTGGCAGGTCTGCCAGTTTCAGCATGGCCTTGATTTCGCTTTCCTTGGCACCGTCGAACACCGGGGTAGCCATTGGAACGCCGCCACGCAGGTTCTTCGCCAGGTCCAGGATTTCCTGGTCGGAGAAGGTGTCCAGCTCTTCGTTGCGACCGCCGATCTCGTTGTAGATCTCGTGCAGGAACTTACGCAGGTCTGCGACCTTGCGCTGCTCTTCGATCATACGGTTGATCTTCTCGCCCAGACCTTTGGCCGCGAGGCCCAGGTGGGTTTCAAGGATCTGACCAACGTTCATACGCGAAGGTACGCCCAACGGGTTGAGGACGACGTCGACCGGGGTGCCATTGGCATCGTGCGGCATGTCTTCAACCGGCATGATCACGGAGACCACACCTTTGTTACCGTGACGACCGGCCATCTTGTCGCCCGGCTGGATGCGACGACGGATTGCCAGGTAAACCTTGACGATTTTCAGCACGCCTGGAGCCAGGTCATCGCCCTGCTGCAGTTTGCGCTTCTTGTCTTCGAACTTGTCGTCCAGCAGACGGCGGCGATCAACGATGTAGGCCTGAGCCTTCTCGAGCTGCTCGTTCAGAGCATCTTCAGCCATGCGCAGTTTGAACCACTGACCATGCTCCAGACCGTCGAGGATTTCGTCGGTGATGTCCTGACCTTTCTTCAGACCTGCGCCGCCTTCAGCCTTGTGGCCTACCAGAGCGGAACGCAGACGTTCGAAGGTCGCGCCTTCAACGATACGGAACTCTTCGTTCAGGTCCTTGCGGATCTCGTCGAGCTGGGTCTTCTCGATGGACAGTGCACGAGCATCACGCTCAACGCCGTCACGGGTGAAGACCTGTACGTCGATGACAGTACCCTTGGTACCGGTAGGTACACGCAGGGAAGTGTCTTTAACGTCGCTGGCTTTTTCACCGAAGATGGCACGCAGCAGTTTTTCTTCCGGAGTCAGTTGGGTCTCGCCTTTCGGAGTGACCTTACCAACCAGGATGTCGCCTGCGCCTACTTCAGCACCTACGTAAACGATACCGGCTTCGTCCAGTTTGTTCAGTGCAGCTTCACCCACGTTCGGGATGTCTGCAGTGATTTCCTCAGGCCCAAGCTTGGTGTCACGCGCCACACAGGTCAGTTCCTGAATGTGGATCGTGGTGAAGCGGTCTTCTTGAACAACACGCTCGGACAGGCAGATGGAGTCTTCGAAGTTGAAGCCGTTCCATGCCATGAACGCAATGCGCATGTTCTGACCCAGTGCCAGCTCACCCATATCGGTGGACGGGCCGTCGGCCATGATGTCGCTACGCTGAACGCGATCACCCTTGCTCACCAGCGGACGCTGGTTGATGCAGGTGTTCTGGTTCGAGCGGGTGTATTTGGTCAGGTTGTAGATGTCGACACCGGCTTCGCCAGTTTCAACTTCGTCATCGGCAACACGAACCACGATACGGCTTGCATCAACGGAGTCGATCACGCCGCCACGACGAGCCACGACACAAACGCCGGAGTCACGGGCTACGTTACGCTCCATGCCGGTACCTACCAGCGGCTTGTCAGCACGCAGGGTCGGTACAGCTTGACGCTGCATGTTGGAACCCATCAACGCACGGTTGGCGTCATCGTGCTCCAGGAACGGGATCAGCGACGCTGCGACCGAAACTACCTGCTTCGGCGAAACGTCCATCAAGGTGACGTCTTCCGGCGCCTTGACGGTGAACTCGTTCAAGTGACGAACAGCTACCAGCTCGTCGATCAGGACTTTCTTGTCGTTCATCGTGGCCGAAGCCTGAGCGATCACGTGATCAGCTTCTTCGATGGCGGACAGGAACACGATCTCGTCGGTGACCAGAGCGTCTTTCACCACACGGTACGGGCTCTCAAGGAAGCCGTACTGGTTGGTGCGCGCATAAGCGGCCAGGGAGTTGATCAGACCGATGTTCGGACCTTCCGGCGTTTCGATCGGGCAAACACGACCGTAGTGCGTCGGGTGTACGTCACGAACTTCAAAGCCAGCACGCTCACGGGTCAGACCGCCCGGGCCCAGTGCAGATACACGGCGCTTGTGGGTGATCTCGGAGAGCGGGTTGTTCTGGTCCATGAACTGCGAGAGTTGGCTGGAACCGAAGAACTCTTTCACCGCCGCAGCCACTGGCTTGGCGTTGATCAGGTCTTGCGGCATCAAGCCTTCGCTTTCAGCCATCGACAGACGCTCTTTGACCGCACGCTCAACACGTACCAGGCCAACGCGGAACTGGTTCTCAGCCATCTCGCCTACGCAGCGAACACGACGGTTACCCAGGTGGTCGATGTCATCGACGATGCCTTTGCCGTTACGGATGTCGACCAAAGTCTTCAGGACCGCAACAATGTCTTCCTTGCACAACACGCCCGAACCTTCGATCTCGGTACGACCGATACGACGGTTGAACTTCATCCGGCCGACCGCAGACAGGTCATAGCGCTCAGGGCTGAAGAACAGGTTGTTGAACAGGGTCTCGGCAGCGTCTTTGGTTGGCGGCTCGCCAGGACGCATCATGCGATAGATCTCGACCAGCGCTTCCAATTGGTTGCTGGTGGAGTCGATCTTCAGAGTATCGGAGACGAACGGACCGCAGTCGATATCGTTGGTGTACAAGGTCTCGATGCGGACAACCTGAGCCTTGGCGATTTTAGCCAGGATCTCGGTGTTCAGCTCGGTATTGCACTCAGCCAGGATTTCGCCTGTCGCCGGGTGAACGATGACCTTGGCGGTAGTGCGACCCAGGACGTAGTCCAGAGGCACTTCCAGCGACTTGATACCGGCTTTCTCGATCTGGTTGATGTGGCGCGCAGTAATACGACGACCAGCTTCAACAATCACCTTGCCATTTTCGTCCTGGATGTCCAGCACGGCAATTTCACCACGCAGACGCGAAGCGATCAGCTCCAGCTTGAGGGTCTCGCCGCTCAGGCTGAATACGTTGGTGGTGTAGAAAGCGTCCAGCACTTGCTCAGTGGTATAACCAAGCGCGCGCAGCAGTACCGAGGCAGGCAGCTTGCGACGACGGTCGATACGCACGAACACGCAGTCTTTCGGGTCGAACTCGAAGTCCAACCACGAACCGCGGTACGGAATGATCCGCGCGGAGTACAGGAGTTTACCGGAGCTGTGCGTCTTGCCGCGGTCGTGGTCGAAGAACACGCCCGGGGAACGGTGCAGCTGGGAAACGATTACACGCTCGGTACCGTTGATTACGAAGGTACCGTTTTCAGTCATCAGTGGGATTTCGCCCATGTAGACTTCTTGCTCTTTGATGTCCTTGATCGCTTTGTTCGACGACTCTTTGTCGAAAATGATCAGACGGACTTTTACCCGCAAAGGTACGGCGTACGTAACACCGCGCAACACGCATTCTTTGACATCAAATGCCGGTTCGCCCAGGCGATAACCCACGTACTCCAGCGCAGCATTGCCGGAGTAGCTGATGATCGGGAAAACGGATTTGAAGGCCGCATGCAGGCCCACGTCGCGGAACTGATCTTTGGTCGCTCCCGCCTGCAAGAATTCACGATACGAATCCAGCTGGATAGCCAGAAGGTACGGGACATCCATGACGTCCGGCAACTTGCTAAAGTCCTTGCGGATACGTTTTTTCTCAGTATATGAGTAAGCCATCAGCGTTCCCCAGCTTGGTCACCTGCTTGTTTGGCCCCTCCGACGGGAGCAGCCAGAAAATCTCGCAAACCCCATGGTTTGCACCACCGCTTCGGGTGGCTACAGCACGTTAATGGCGGCGACCTAGTCGGCAGCCAAGAACGGAAAAAGGCCGGTGGCAAGAGCCACCAGCCATCAGCCTTCAGCTTAACGCTTGGGCTGGAGACGCAAGGTCGATGCTTACTTCAGCTCGACTTTAGCGCCTGCTTCTTCCAGAGTAGCTTTGGCTTTGTCAGCGGCGTCTTTCGACACTGCTTCCAGAACCTGGGCAGGAGCGCCGTCAACTACAGCCTTGGCTTCTTTCAGGCCCAGACCGGTCAGCTCACGAACTGCCTTGATCACGTTTACTTTCTTCTCGCCAGCTTCCAGCAGCATGACGTTGAATTCGGTTTGCTCTTCAGCAACAGCAGCAACAGCGGCTGGGCCAGCAGAAGCAGCGGCAGCGGAAACGCCGAATTTTTCTTCGAAAGCTTTGATCAGCTCAACAACCTGCAGAACCGACATTTCAGCTACGGCGTTGAGGATATCGTCTTGGGAGATAGACATTGCTGTATTTCCTGAATTGGGGGACGGCCTACTCGGCCATCGAAATAAACAAAAATACGCGAGAGAAGATGCTCAGCCTTAGGCTGCGGCGGCTTCTTTTTGCTCGCGAACTGCGGCCAGAGTACGAGCCAGCTTGCTGGTAGCGCCTTGAATCACGCTCATCAGCTGCGAAATAGCTTCGTTACGGGTCGGCAGTGTTGCCAGTACGTCGATTTGGTTAGCTGCGAGGAACTTGCCCTCGAACGCAGCTGCCTTGATCTCGAACTTATCCTGACTCTTGGCGAATTCCTTGAACAAACGGGCAGCAGCGCCTGGATGATCTTTGGAGAACGCGATCAGAGTCGGGCCGGTGAACACGTCGTTGAGGACACTGTATTCAGTGTCAGCAACAGCGCGCTTGAGCAGGGTGTTACGTACAACACGTACGTATACGCCAGCTTCACGAGCCTCTTTACGGAGTCCGGTCATAGCGCCTACTGTCACACCACGGGCATCAGCCACGACAGCGGACAGAGCAGCTTTGGCAGCCTCGTTGACTTCAGCGACGATGGCCTTCTTGTCTTCGAGATTAATTGCCACGGGTTTAACTCCTGCTTGTTACCGTTTCATCTGGCCGAGGCCGGATGTCGTTTTGGTGTCTGATTCGGTAAGGAACCGGGAGCACCATCTGCGTAGGCTTGAGGTTTAAGACTTGCGTCGCCTACGGTCTTGGATAGCCCCCGCCAGGCAGGGACCCCAATTTTTTCAATTGGCGCAATCTCTCACGCCAATTTATGTCTTATACGTCCAGCGAGCCTTGGTCGATGACCAGACCTGGGCCCATAGTGGTGCTCAGGGTAACGCGCTTGACGTAGATACCTTTCGAGGAAGCCGGCTTGATACGCTTCAGATCAGCGATCAGGGCTTCAACGTTTTCCTTCAGCTTGACGGCGTCGAAACCGACTTTGCCAACGGAAGTGTGGATGATGCCGTTTTTGTCGGTGCGATAACGAACCTGACCAGCCTTGGCGTTTTTAACCGCGGTAGCTACGTCTGGCGTTACGGTGCCGACTTTAGGGTTAGGCATCAGGCCACGTGGACCGAGGATCTGACCCAACTGACCTACAACGCGCATTGCATCCGGGGAAGCAATAACTACGTCGTAGTTCAGGTCGCCGCCTTTCATTTCGGCAGCCAGGTCGTCCATACCAACGCGATCAGCGCCGGCGGCCAGAGCAGCTTCAGCTGCCGGGCCTTGGGTGAAGACAGCTACACGTACAGTCTTGCCAGTACCGTGTGGCAGCACAGTAGCGCTACGAACGACTTGGTCGGATTTACGTGGGTCTACACCCAGGTTTACAGCAACGTCAACGGACTCGCTGAACTTGACAGTCGACAGCTCGGTCAGCAGGGCAGCAGCGTCTACAAAGTTGTAGGCCTTGCCTGCTTCGATTTTGCCGGCGATAGCCTTTTGGCGCTTGGTCAGCTTAGCCATTACACACCCTCCACGTTAAGGCCCATGCTACGAGCAGAACCGGCGATGGTACGCACGGCTGCATCCATATCAGCTGCAGTCAGATCCGCGTTTTTGGTTTTCGCGATTTCTTCCAGCTGAGCACGAGTTACAGTGCCGACTTTAACGGTGTTAGGACGAGCGGAACCGCTAGTCAGACCAGCAGCCTTCTTCAGCAGAACCGAAGCCGGAGTCGACTTGGTTTCGAAAGTGAAGCTACGGTCGCTGTATACAGTGATGATCACTGGAGTCGGCAGACCTGGCTCAAGACCCTGAGTACGGGCGTTGAAGGCCTTGCAGAATTCCATGATGTTCACGCCGTGCTGACCCAGAGCCGGGCCGACAGGTGGACTTGGGTTGGCCTGAGCGGCCTTCACTTGAAGCTTGATGTAAGCGGTAATCTTCTTGGCCATGAGGCACTCCAATTACGGGTTCAAACGCCTCGAAAGGCTCCCCGGTTACTTGCGCGTTTATCCCAGTGACGACAAAACCCCACAGCCTAAGGCTGCGGGGTTGGGATGCTTGAACAGCTAGACCTTCTCGACCTGGCTGAACTCCAACTCTACCGGAGTAGAGCGACCGAAAATGAGCACTGCCACTTGGATCCGGCTCTTTTCGTAGTTAACTTCTTCGACGGTGCCGTTGAAATCAGCAAACGGACCATCTGTAACACGAACAACCTCACCCGGCTCGAACAACGTCTTCGGCTTAGGCTTGTCGCTACCATCAGCAACACGTCGCAGAATCGCTTCTGCTTCTTTGTCGGTGATCGGAGCAGGCTTATCAGCGGTACCGCCAATGAAACCCATAACACGAGGAGTGTCCTTGACTAAGTGCCAAGTACCTTCATTCATGTCCATCTGAACCAGCACGTAGCCAGGGAAGAACTTGCGTTCGCTTTTACGCTTCTGACCATTCCGCATTTCAACCACTTCTTCAGTGGGAACCAGAATTTCGCCGAAGCCATCTTCCATGCCTGCCAGCTTTACGCGCTCCAGCAAAGAGCGCATAACATGCTTCTCGTAACCCGAGTAAGCATGAACAACGTACCAACGCTTAGCCACGGGACACCCTTAGCCAACAATCAAGGAAACAAGCCAGCCGAGCAGGGAATCAAGCCCCCACAACAGCAACGCCATAACCAGAACAACAGCCACTACAATCAACGTGGTCTGCGTGGTTTCTTGGCGAGTCGGCCAAACGACTTTACGTATTTCGGTGCGAGCTTCCTTTACCAGCACTGCAAACGACTTACCTTTAGCCGTCTGCAAACCTACAAAGGCAGCTACAGCAGCAAGGGCAAGCAAAGCGAGTACGCGGTACAGGATCGGCGAAGCAGAATAGTACTGATTGCCAACAACGCCTACGACCACCAAGGCAACTACTGCTAGCCACTTGACCAGATCGAAACGAGAGCTTTGAGCTTCAGCCTTAGGAGTCATCTATGAAGATCCTGTGAAAAGAAAGCCAGATACACCACGTGAATCTGGCAGGTCAGGAGGGAATCGAACCCCCAACCTACGGTTTTGGAGACCGTCGCTCTGCCAATTGAGCTACTGACCTAAAACAAAATCAGGCCGACCATTATGCAGGCCTGAAAAAGACTTTACAACAACCAACCCCAACAGACTTGAAACCACCTGGCGCAAACGCCAGCAACACCAGAATCAAGCCGAGGCAGCTGTTAAAACAAAGGCAGATATTTTCATATCTGCCTTGTTATATGGAGCTCTTGAGCGGATTTGAACCGCTGACCTCACCCTTACCAAGGGTGTGCTCTACCAACTGAGCTACAAGAGCAAAACACCTTGCACAACCTGCAAACTTGGAGCGGGTAGCGGGAATCGAACCCGCATCATCAGCTTGGAAGGCTGAGGTTCTACCACTAAACTATACCCGCGGAGCTTGCAGCTCACGCTAAAAATGGTGGAGGGGGAAGGATTCGAACCTTCGAAGTCGTAGACGTCAGATTTACAGTCTGATCCCTTTGGCCGCTCGGGAACCCCTCCTAAGCGAGCCGGCATTTTACATCACGCCGACCTTCTGTCAAGCATTTTCTCATTTAAATTATGAGGTTAGCTGCATTGACGATCGCTTCACCCTGTTGACCTTAAAGGTCTTCACTGCGAAGCGGGCGCCATTCTATGCAAACTATTCGAGAGTTGCAACGCCTTCGCACAACATTATTTTATGTTTTAACTCATTGAATTCCTTAGCAAGGTTTTCAAAGGGCAGATCGTCCGCCAGGCGTCGGCTTTCAGGAGCGACACGAAGCCAATAGCCAGAGGCATCAGCAGCGCTAAGCAATTGAAGCTTGACCTTTATATCCAGGCTTATGAGCCGCTGCTCAATGGACTGCGCTTGACGCAGATCTGCAAAACCACCGATATAAAGACAGGTGTTTTGCCCTTCAGCGATCTTTGCTCGATCCCTTCGGGCGACCGCATCAGAGGACTCACTGAGGAGTCGGATATCCTGCTGAGAGCCCTTGTAGAGACTCAGAGGCGTTACATCTTTCGCACGCAACGGTGCTTCTTGCTGATGCCATATGTAGTAGAAGGCGTTGAGAACAAGCAGAAGCAGAAACAGCCAACGCATAAAAAACCTCAAGACAAAGGGCAAGCCATCGCCAGACCAACGAAAACCAGATCGGGAACGAGTCGCGCCTGCGGAACAGCATCCGAGACCAACTCAGCGTCACCACCCGTCAGGAACACAGTGAAGTCGTCCCCCCAATAGGTGCGCGCCAGCTCAAGCTGAGTCAGCACAAACCCCCTGAGCATCAGCGTACAGCCACGCTCCACAGCCTCAACCGTGGTGTGACCAGGAGAGAGGCACCCCAGCGCTCTTTCAGCGGCGGCATCGTCATACCGGATCTTTCGGGTATGAGTTCTCAACTGATTACGCATCAGCGGCATACCAGGACAAATGAAGCCGCCCAAATGCTCGCCATTTACCGCAATAAAGTCTGCAGTTGCCGCAGTACCAAAATCCAACACCAGGCATGCGCCAGACGCCAACTTGAATCCACCTAGCATCGCCAACCAACGGTCAAGACCAAGGCGCTCGAAATCCTCGTAGCCGTTTCGCACTCCGCCCATCTCTCGCGCAGGAGCTGCACAGGAAACGACCACCCCAAAGGCCCCCACCAGGGCGCCTACCAGCTTATCCGTCTCCTCCAGCGCCCTGACGCTTACCAAACGACAACGCGTGAGCAACAAACCGGGAAGCGTATTCAAACTATCAATTAACGCGATATCTGAGCCAACCACACCTTCAGCGCGGACCGTTGCACACCCCGACTCGAGCACGCGCCACTTGATAAAGCTGTTTCCACAGTCGAGCTCAAGAATCATCACGCAACCTCAGGCTTAGCTCACCGCCGCTGTATATTTTTTCAATCCCATCAACATTTAGACGCAATGCGCCTTGGCGATCCACGCCGAGCACTTCACCATCAATCTGGCTAGTTCCCGCGATAAGCGATACACGCCGACCTTGCCACAAGTGATTCTGCTCCCACTCCCGCTGGAACGCCGCAAAACCCGATTCCCTATGTCGCTCCAGATAGCTGTGCAATTGCGCACCCAACCGTGCGACCAGATGATTCCGATCAACAGCAGAGCCTGTTTCGAGCCGCACCGAAGTCCACTGCTGATCGACTTCCTCAGTTTTCTGCATATTCACGTTGATTCCGACCCCGATTACAACGTGACAGATGTCAGCTGGATCACCCACCAGTTCGAGCAAGATCCCGGCAATTTTCTTATCGGCCACAAGAACATCATTGGGCCACTTCAAGGCAGCCCCCTGAACTCCCGACTCACGTAGCGCCTGCATGACAGCAAGACCAACAACGAGACTTAAGCCCTCCAATTGCCGAAGGCCGCCCTCAATACGTAGCACGAGACTGTAATAAACGTTTTGGGCAAATGGACTGACCCACTTACGGCCACGCCGCCCCCGCCCTGCCGTTTGCTGCTCCGCAAGCACCAAAAACGGGGCGTTATGGCCACTGCTAACAAAACGCAAGGCCTCTGCATTAGTGGAGTCGGTTGTATCAAGAATATGTACAGGCCATGCCGAGGCAGGAGCATTCAGCAAGATAGACTCAGCATTCAAGAAAACCAATGGCGATGCCAACTGGTAACCCTTTCCGCGGACCTTGTGGATAGGCAGATTTAACTCAGCCTCCAGGTGCTGGAGCTGCTTCCACACTGCACTGCGGCTGACACCCAAAGCAGCGCCAAGCGCTTCTCCAGAGTGGAAATGGCCGTCTTTCAGTAGTTTTAACAACGTCAGCATGCAGGTATCGCCTCACAATGAGGCAGGCATAATAGCCATGCTCAAGGCCATTGCATAGAAATGGCGGACTTTAGCACCACGTAAAAACGCACCTTGTAGACAGACTTTTCTCGCGCCCAAAACAAAACCCCATCTGCTTTCGCAAATGGGGTTCTGGAATTTAATCTTGACGATGACCTACTCTCACATGGGGAAACCCCACACTACCATCGGCGATGCATCGTTTCACTGCTGAGTTCGGGATGGGATCAGGTGGTTCCAATGCTCTATGGTCGTCAAGAA
>NZ_JACVZE010000008.1 GCF_015461805.1 Pseudomonas pisciculturae | reverse complement strand
GACGAGCCACCCCGCTCACACCTCCACTCACCCACCTACCACCGCGCCTTACCACAAATTGTATCATTGTGGTTTTTTTTAGCTTTTGTAGAAATACTTTATATTTTTAGTTCAAAATGGTGGCAGGGGGATTGATCGCTATGGGGCTTTGTCAGTCGATAAATCAGGTGACTGACCCGCCGCCTTCGCGAGCAAGCCCGCTCCCACATTTGGAGTGTGATCGACATAAAAGACCGGTCGTTCCTATAGCCGCCGCGTGCTAAATGACCCGTGCCATATGCTCAGCAATCCGCCCCCGCAACCAGCGCTCCGCCGGGTCATTGTCATGCACCCCGCTCCACACCATCGACAGTTCCGCCGCATCGATCGCAAAGGGCGGGTCTTCGGCCCGCAAGGTGGTGCCTTCGGTTAACGCGCAAGCGGCGTAGTCCGGCACGGTCGCAATGATCTGCGTGCCGGCCAGCAGCGCACGCAAGCCGCTGAATTGCGGCACAGCCAGCACTACCCTCCTCGCCCGGCCGATGCGGGCCAAGTCCAGATCGATGTTGCCGCTCAGATCCCCCGAGAACGACACCATCGCATGGGGCCGTTCACAGTAGTCGTCCAGGGTCAGCGGTGCGTCGCCATCGTCACCGCGCAGTACCTTGCATGGAATGTCCCGCAGCTTTTTGCGCTTGGCATTGGCCGGCAGTTCAGTGGTGTAGCTCACCCCCACGGTGATTTCACCGCTGGCCAGCAGCGACGACATCAATAGGTAGTTGGCCCGGCGCACCACCACGACGATGCCGGGGGCTTCTTCGCGCAGCTGGCTGAGCAACGGCGGAAACAAGCCGAACTCAGCATCGTCAGACAGGCCGATGCGGAACACCGCACAGCTGGTTGATGGGTCGAAATCCTTGGCGCGACTGACGGCGCCCGAGATGATGTCCATGGCCGGTTGCAGCTCCTTGAGTATCGCCACAGCGCGTGGCGTGGGCTCCATGCCCCGCCCGTTGCGCAGCAGCAACGGGTCGTCGAACAGGTCACGCAAACGTCCCAATGCCGCGCTCACCGCCGGTTGGCCCATAAAGAGTTTCTCGGCGACGCGGGTCAGGTTCTTCTCGAACATCAGCGCTTCGAAAATCACCAACAGGTTCATGTCGACGCGGCGCAGGTCGTTGCGGTTCATGGTTGTATCCAAACGGTTGGCAAGCTCATAGATAAGCACGCAAAACGTTGGTTGGATTGCACACCTGTGCTGTCTTTTCGACGCCTGCACCTGGCGAAATTAACAACGATTAACTCGTCAGCCAGGCGGTACGGCAACAAGATGACTGGCGTCTACACTGCATCCATTCACCGGGAACGCTCCCATCGACTGCGGATAATTGTCATGGCCCGATTCGAGCAATATGCCCCTCGTTTATCCGCTACCGGCGGCCTATGCCCTCGGCGCGAGCGTATCGCCAAGCAACTGATTCAGGCCAACCTCGGCGAAAGCCTGGCCATTGCCGACCTGGCCCAAGCCTGTGCGCTGTCGCGCAGCCATTTTTCCCGGGCGTTCAAGTGCACCACCGGGCTGTCGCCTCAGGAGTGGATTCGCCAGCAGCGCATCCAGAGAGCCAAAGAGTTGATCACCAGTTCTGCCCTGAGCCTGACGCAAATCAGCCTGGAGTGCGGTTTTTGCGACCAGGCACACTTCTGCCACATGTTTACCCGCAGCGAGGGTGTTAACCCGATGACCTGGCGAAATCACCAATTGCGTCACAAGCCTCAAGTGATTGCGGCCTAGTGGTGCGTGCGCACCTGGAATATGCTTGCCAGACCCTTTCCCAGAGCATGGGCAACCATGAGTGACCACAGCGATCAGGCCGTGCATTTCGGCCCCTACCGCGTCCACCTGCGCCAGCGCTTGGTATTGGAGGCCGGCCGCCCATTACGCCTGGGGCGGCGGGCGGTAGAGATCCTGCTGATCCTGCTGGAACAGGCCGGCAATGTGGTGAGCAAGCAAGAATTGATTGCCCGCGTCTGGCCCAAAAGCGTGGTGGAAGACGGCAACCTGCGGGTGCACATGGCAGCGCTGCGCAAGGCTTTGGGCGATGGCCAGGCCGGGCAGCGCTATATCGTCACCGTGGCCCAGCGTGGCTACAGTTTTGTTGCGCCACTGAGCATCGAACCGATGAGCCTGCCTAGCGACGGCCCCACAGCAAGTCCGTGCCATAACCTGCCCCTGCGCCGCACGCGGATGATCGGCCGCCAGGCGTTGATCGACAGCCTGGTGCAGCAACTGCCCGAGCAACGCTTTATCACCCTCACCGGTACCGGTGGTATCGGCAAGACCACCGTCGCATTGCGCGTCGCGGAGTTACTGATCGGTCATTACCGCGACGGTATTCGCCTGCTGGACCTGGCACCACTGAGCGCACCGTCGATGATCGTGCCCAGCCTCGCCGCGCTGCTCGACCTTACCTACACCGAGCAAGAACCCCTGGCCGTCTTTGCCCGCAACCTGCAAGAGCGCCAACTGCTGCTGGTGATCGACAACTGCGAGCACCTGCTCGACGACATCGCCCTGATCAGTGAAACCCTGCTGCGCCACGCGCCCAGGCTGCACATCCTTGCCACCAGCCGCGAAGCGTTGCGCGCCGAGGGCGAGTACGTGCAGCGCCTGGAACCGCTGGCCTGCCCACCCGCTGCCGGCAACCGCGCCCAGGCGTTGGGTTACCCGGCCCTGCAACTGTTGATCGAACGGGCCATGTCCCATCAGGACAGCTTTGAGCTCAGCGAAGCCGAACTGCCGCTGGCGATCGATATCTGCCAGCGCCTCGACGGCATTCCACTGGCCATTGAACTGGTAGCCGCGCAAATCGAACGCTTCGGCCTGCCGGGGCTGCTGGTGCAGATGGAGGATAACTTCCGCCTGCTGACCCGTGGCCGACGCAACGCCCTGCCCCGCCATCAAACCCTGCGCGCCACGCTGGACTGGAGCTTCGAACTGCTGACGGCGTGCGAGCAGATTTGCTTGCGGCGCCTGGCGGTGTTCCGTGGCGGCTTCAGCCTGGCCAGCGCGGCGGCGGTGATTGCCGGGGAGCAGATCGCGCCGACCGAGGTACTGGGTTCCATTACGCAACTGGTGGCCAAATCCTTGCTCAACGTGGAGGCCGGTGATGACGAGATGGTCTATCGCCTGCTGGACATCACCCGCACCTACGCCCTGGAAAAACTCAGCATCGCCGACGAGTTCGACGCTACCCGCGAACGTCACGCCGAGCGCTGCCTGGCCCTCATGAACCAGGCGCAGGACGACTGGGAGAGCACCGCAACCCAGGTATGGATCGAGCGCTACGCACCGTTGCGCGAAGACATCCGCGCCGCCCTCGACTGGGGCCTGGGCGACCAGGGCGTGCACCGGCTGGGTATTGGCCTGACGGTGAGCGCGATGCCGTTGTGGCAGGAACTGTCGCTGCTGCGCGAACATGGACTTTACGTGAGCAAGGCCCTGGCGCGACTGAGACAATCGACAGCGCCGAGCCAACGCTTGCATATGGCGTTGCTGTTGGCGCTGGGCAGTTTTTCGTATCACACCCAGGGCGGTACGCCTCAGACCATCGAGGCGTTTACGGCTGCGCGACGCCTGGCAGAGGCTGGCAAAGACCTGGCGGGCCAACTGCGAGCCGTGTCGGGGCATATGGCGGTCAACCTGTGCAGCGGCAATTACCGCGAGGCCCTGGTACAGAGCCTGCACTTTGACCAACTCGGCCCTCAGGCCGAACCGTTGCTGGCCCTCAGCGCGCAGCGCCTGCGAGTGCTGGCACAGCATTACGCCGGCAACCAGGCACTGGCGCTGCACAATGCCGAGCAAGTGATGCAGCGCATGGCCCAGAGCGGCCACTTGAATCGATTTACCCATGGCTTTGGCGTGCAGTACGACCAGAGCGTTGCCTCGCTGACCATCCTGGCGCGCATCCTGTGGCTGCGCGGTTTTCCCGAGCGCGCCCAGCGCACGGCGAGCCAAGCCCTTGAGCTGGCATTGCAGATCAATCATGGCACGTCGATTTGCTACACCCTGGCGCTGGCCGGGGTGGTGATTGCCCATTACAACGGTGACACCGCCGTCGCGCGCGACCACTTGGACTTGCTGTTGCAACAGGCGCAGAAGCATTCGGCGCAGTTGTTCCAAACCTGGGCGCGCTGCTACGAAGGTACGTTGCAGATTGCCGATATACAGGGGCTGGGCCTGGTCGAAGATACCCTGGTGACGTTCAACGCAATCGCTGTGCAAGACGCTGTATTCGAACGAGCCAGGAGCGGCGCGGCTGGCTGGTGCACCCCGGAGATCCTGCGGGTACGCGCCGAGAGCCTGGCGGATGAGCGAGCGGCCGAGGCGTTGCTGCTTGAGGCCCTGGGCCTGGCGAACCAGCAAGGCGCGCTGGCCTGGGAGCTGCGTTGCGCCACGTCATTGGCACGCCTGTGGCAACAGCAAGGCCGCGTGCAGGTGGCGCGGGATGTGCTGGGTTCGGTCTATGCGCGATTTACCGAAGGCTTCGCCACTCAGGATCTAATCCGCGTACGCAGCCTGCTCGACGAGTTGCAAGACAAACGGCCGGCCTGAAAACGGCCCCAGGTAATGTCCGTACCCCTGCTGCAAACGCGCCACCTGCGCCGGGTCACGCAGTTGGGCCAGCGCATAGCTGCGCACGCAGTTGAGCAGGCGATAACGCGAAAACCCCGGGCCGGGCTCCAGGTGCAGCAGCGAGGTGTTGACCAGGCGCGCCAGCAGGTAGGACAGGTCAGCGTGCTCCAATTCGGTACCGGCCACCAGCTCGCTCAACGCGGGCAAGGTGACAGCCATCTTGAACAGGCTCAGTTGCAGGAACAGCCAACGCTCGGGCAGGCTCAGGCGCTCAAAGGTCCAATCCAGCGCGGCCGTCAGGGATTGATGGCGCTCCACTGCCGTACGCCGGCCGCGGGTCAGCACCAGCAGGCCTTGGCGCAATTGCAGGTGCACGCCGCGCACGCCCAAGGCGGCGACTTGCGCCGCAGCAAGCTCCAGGGCCAGCGGGATACCGTCGAGGCGCCGACAGATGTCCCGCAGGGGCGCGAGGTCTTGAGGCCGCAGCACAAAGCCCTGCTGGCTGGCGCTCACCCGCGCGACGAACAATTGCACGGCCGGATAAGTCATCGCGTGTGCCACGCAGCCCAACGCCGACGGCGCGGGCACCGCCAGGCGAGGCACTCGCTGCACCCATTCACCAGTAATCTCCAACGGCTCGCGACTGCTGATCAATACGCTGACGTGTGGGGCTTTTTCGCGCAGCACACGCAGCAAATGCCGGCACGCGCCGAGCAACAAATCGGCACCGTCGAGCACCAGTAATAGTTGCCGGGAGGCCAACTGGCGAGACAGTTCAGTGGCGCTGCCGCTGGGCTCCAGGTGCAACGCCGTGGCCAGGTGGCGCAGCATCGCCAAAGGCGCCTGCACCGTGGCCAGGTCGACCCACCATACGCCATCGCGATAACGCGGCAACACGCGCTCGGCCAATGCCAGAGCCAGTGTGCTCTTGCCCACGCCGGCGCAGCCGGTGAGGGTCACCAGGCGTTGCCCGGACAGGCGCCGTACCAGCACGCCGAGCAGCTCATCGCAACCGATCACCGGGCTGAGCCGCACGGCCAGATTGTGCCGAGGCTCGACGTGCTGGATTGCCCCCTGTACGGCGGCGGCAAAGCAATAGCCGCGCAGGGGGTCGTTGAGGATAAAACGCTGGCCATCAAGGGCACGGCGCAGTGCGGCGATGTGCACCCGCAGGTTGTTTTCTTCCACGACGCTGTTGGGCCAAACGCGCTCGATCAACGTCAGCTTGCTGATGAACTGCCCCGGCGCTTCAAGCAGCACAGCGAGGATATCCAGCGCACGCCCGCCCAAAGGCACCGGCCAGCCTGCTTTGCTGACCAGCCGCTGTTGCCGGTGAAAGGCATACGCACCGAAGCGTACCGTGCCGTCAACGTCAATCGCCTGGGGGTTGTTCATGTCTGTTATCGCGCGCAAACACCCGGCCCAGGGCATTTGCGCATCCTTTTCCATGGGCTTGCAGCTATCTTGCCAGCTAGGCATGACAGGGCAATGCTGGCACGGGGAGCGACACGGACAATCGGGTGCGCGAGACGGACATTGTGTCGTTAACTGAACTGTTGTCGGTATTGGGTGGGGTTCAGGCCAAGCTTTTCGCTGAACAGAAAGCGCATATAACGCACGCTGCCAAAGCCTGCGTGGAAAGCCACGGTCTTGAGCGGCAGGTCAGTGGTTTCCAACAACTGGCGGGCACGGTCGATGCGCGCACCTTGCAGGAAGGCCATGGGGGTCATCTGCACGTCCTTGGCGAACACCCGCGCAAAGTGGCGTGCGCTCATGCCGGCCAATTCGGCCATGGACTCAATCGTGAGCGGTTGATCGAGATGCGCCAACACATGGTTCTGCACGCGGGTGATGGTGGTTTCCTGGGGCGCCACCGCGGCGGTCATCGGGCTGAACTGGGCCTGGCCACCCTGGCGCTTCATGACCACCAGCAGCACCTTGGCCACATCGACGGCGACTTGCTTGCCGTGGTCCTGGGCAACGACCGACAGTGCCAGGTCGATCCCGGCGGTGACCCCGCCGGAGGTGATCAAGCGCCCATCCTGCAGGTAGATGCGATCAGTCTCGACGATGGCCTTGGGAAACGCCTTGATCAGCCGCTCGGTGTAGTGCCAGTGGGTGGTCACGCGATGCGCGTCCAGCAGCCCGGCGTAGCCCAGCACGAAGGCCCCGGTGCAGATCGAACCCACCCGCCGCGCCCGTGGTGCAGCCGCCTTGAGCCAGGGCAGCAGCGCGGGGTGGCATTCGTTATAGGCGCCAGGGCCGCCGGGCACCAGGAGCAAGTCATAGGCATCCTGCGCCTGATCCAGCAACAGGTCAGTGTTCACCTCAACCCCATTGGACGCACGCAACGGCCCGGGCTCGGTGCCAATCGTGAGGATCTGGTAATGCGCATCCGCCGGCAGGTAGCGGTTGGCAATGGAAAACACTTCGAGCGGCCCGGCCATGTCGAGCAGGAGGAAGTCCGGGAACAGCGCCATGGCCACGGTTTTCATAGGATGAGCGTCCATCGAGTAAAGAGTTGCGAGGTGAGAGTCGCGCATTATGGCATGACTTTAACTGTCAATCTGTGAGGGACAGTTATTCAGTTTTCATCTTCTTAATGAATATCTCAGTAACCATTAACCTTCTTCTCAACGCAGTAGCCCTGCATACCGCAGCCCGCTACCACTTGAGGACAAGACCATGCTGACCCTTCGCAAAGCTTCCGAACGCGGCGCCGCCAATCACGGTTGGTTGAAGTCGTTCCACACCTTCTCGTTCGCCAACTACTGGAACCCGCAAGAGCAAGGCTTTTCTGACCTGCTAGTGATCAACGATGACCGCGTCATCGCTGGCAAAGGCTTCGGCCAGCACCCGCACCGCGACATGGAGATCTTCTCTTATGTGCTCGAAGGCGCCCTGGAACACAAGGACACCCTGGGCACCGGCTCGGTGATCCGCCCTGGCGACGTGCAACTGATGAGTGCCGGCAGCGGCGTGGCCCACAGCGAGTTCAACCACAGCCAGACCCGTGGCGTGCACTTCCTGCAAATCTGGATCGTGCCCGCCGTGGCCGGCGCCGAACCGCGCTACCAGCAGGAGCATTTCACCGAGGCGCAGAAACGTGGGCGCTTGCAGTTGATCATCTCACCGGACGGCGCCGACGGCTCGCTGAGCGTGCGCCAGGATGCACGGGTATACGCCGGCCTGTTTAACGGCGACGAAGCCGCCACCCTCGACCTGGCACCGGACCGCCACGTGTACATCCATGTGGCCCGGGGCAGCGTTGAAGTCAACGGTCAGCGCTTGCAGGAAGGCGACGGTGCCCGAGTACGCGATGAGCGCCAGGTTCGCCTGAGCCACGGCGAAGACGCCGAGGTACTGGTGTTTGACCTGCGCCCCAACGAACTGCCGCAGATGCCATGACCGGCCCCGCGATAGCCCGCAACAACGGGCTATCGCTGGCATCGATAGTCACCATCAGCGCAATGAAGTTCTCTTAAAAAATGCAACGCGTAACATCAAACCCATACCCAGCGACACCCAACTAAAACACTTGGAGCACACACTCATGAAACGCCAAATCTTGCTTAGCCTCGCTTTCTCGGTACTTGCTGCAAACGCTTTTGCCCACCCGGTTGTCGCTGAAGGCGGCTCGGATCGCCTGATCGAAAATCGTGTCGCCGAAGGTGGTGCTGACCGCCTGCAAGGCAACCGCGTAGCCGAAGGTGGTTCGGATCGTCTGCTGGAACGTCGTGTAGCTGAAGGCGGTGCCGAACGCCTGCAAGGCAACCGTGTCGCCGAAGGTGGTTCGGATCGCCTGCTGGAACGACGTGTAGCAGAAGGCGGTGCCGAACGCCTGCAAGGTAACCGCGTAGCCGAAGGTGGTTCGGATCGCCTGCTGGAACGACGTGTGGCTGAAGGCGGTGCTGAACGCCTGCAAGGCAACCGTGTCGCTGAGGGCGGTTCGGATCGTCTGCTGGACAACCACGCTTAACGCCGCACTGTTTGCGGGAACCCCAAACCGGCCTGATCAGCCGGTTTTTTTTCGTTTGAAATTCATAGGTCTCGCTGCATCTCGCGTTAAGCCGCCCGGTAGTCCGCCAACGCAGCCCTCCCCCAGACGCCCCTGCTCTGGCTCTGGCTTTTGATTTGGCTTTTGATCTTGATCTTAGGCGCCCCGTTAAACCACGCTGGCCGAACGCAGGCTTGAATCCGTGGGCAACCCGGCAGGACGCCGGGTTAGCCGTCCTGGGCCAAGGATGGCCCATGACGGCGGCCCACGGATTCAAGCCGGAGAGAGGGCATGTCGAGCCTAGGCGAGACACCGAGTGGTGGGGCGAAGCGTTTTGCTTACTTTTGCGCTCTTCAAAAGTGAGCCGCTGTAAGAGCGGAACCCATATCAGCCTTCACCCAAATAACGGATATGCACTCCGACCCAACCCTCTCTAGCGCCTGACACACAGCCATCGCAGGCAAGCCAGCTCCCACATTTGAGCGGTGTACATCCAATAAAACTCAGCCGAATGAAAGGCTGCCTTCGCGAGCAAGCCAGCTCCCACCTTGGGGCGGTGTACACCTGAGGATTGGCTACCAACTCTCCCCCAACCCCAACAACCCCAATATCTGCCGCCGCAAATCCACCAGATAAGGATCATCCCGATGCCGCGGATACGGTCGTTCAATCGTCAACTGCGCCTGAATCCGCGCCGGGCGGTCACTGAATACAATCACCCGATTGGCCAACAACAACGCCTCCTCCACATCATGGGTCACCAACAACGCCGTATACCCTTGGCGCTGCCACAGGTCGATCAACTCCTTTTGCATGGTGATACGCGTCAGCGAATCGAGCTTGCCCAAGGGCTCATCCAAAATCAGCAAACGCGGTTGATTGACCAGCGCGCGCGCCAACGCCACCCGCTGGGCCATGCCGCCAGAGAGCTGCCGAGGGTAGGCACGGGCAAACTGACTGAGACCAACTTTTTCCAGCGCCTCATCGACCTTCGCCGACTGCGTCTTGAGCAACCCTTGGGCTTCCAGGCCCACGGCAACGTTGTCCCACACACGGCGCCACGGGTACAGCGTGGGGTCTTGAAACACCACCACACGGCTAGGGTCCGGCCCGGTGATGGCCGCGCCATCGGCCAGCAAGCGTCCGGAATCCGCCGGTTCCAGGCCCGCCACCAAGCGCAGCAAGGTGGATTTGCCACACCCCGAAGGCCCCAGCAATGCCACGAACTCCCCCGGTGCAACGTCCAGCGAAACCTGCTGCAACACCGGCAGGTGCTCACCGTCCAAGGCAAAGCCATGACTGAGGTTTTCAATGCGCAGCGCCAAACCCGCAGGCGCCGATACCGCGTGTGCCAGGGCTACCATTTCATTGCTCCTTTTTGCCAGGCCAGCAACCGGTCACGCACCAGGAACAACCCGGTGATCAACCCCGAGCAGGCCAGTGCCATGATCAACAATGCGGCGTACATATTTGCGTAGGCGGCCCACCCTTGGGCCCATTGCAAGTACCAGCCGATGCCGGATTTGACCCCCATCATTTCCGCCACCACCAAGGTGGAGAATGACGCGCCCAGGCCCATGAACAGACCGACGAACACATGGGGCAAGGCGGCTGGAATCGCCACTTTGAAAATCAAGAACCCTTGCTTGGCGCCCAAGGTGCGCGCCACGTCGTAGTAGGCCTTATCCACGCTGGCCACACCCGACCAGGTCAGCACCGTGACCGGAAACCAGGTGGCCAATGCGATCAGGAACACACTGGCGCTCCAACTGCTGGGAAACAGGAAAAAACACAGCGGCAGCAACGCCGTAGACGGCACGGGCCCAAGGATGCGCAGCACCGGGTGCAGCCAGTAGCCAATGCGTGTAGACCAGCCGATGGCCACACCGGCGATAAAACCGGTGATCGCCCCCAGCGCAACGCCCGAGCCCAGCAGCAGTGCCGAATGCAGCAGGCTGTCGGCCAGGCGTGCGTAGTCTTCGACATACACCGCAAGCAATGCCTGGGGCGGCGCAAAAAACGGCACCGGCAACAGCGCAAGCTTGGCGGTGAGCAATTCCCAGATAGCCAGCAATGCCGGCAAGGCAATCAGCCAGGAGCCGGCCGTGCGCAGGCGCGTGCCCAGCCTCGACACCCTTCGCCCCAGCACACTCAACACAACGAATAATCCCGCCACGCCGACGCAGACGTTGGCCAGCCCCTGGGTCATCGGCCAATTGCGGACCGCGTTAGGCCAGTAGCTGATCAACAGTGCGACGGCCAGCCAAGCCGTCACCACTGCAACGCCCTGCCCCCAAATTTTCAGGGTCAGGGGCGGATTAAGGGTAGTGGCGTCAGCTGAAGACATCGGCGGTGATCTCCTTGGCAAACTCCACCGGGTCGGTGCCCTTGCTGATCACCTCGACGGTTTTCAGGTCGGTGACGTAGGTGGTGATTTCCTGAGTGAGTGCGGCACCCACCGCGTGATGGCCGTGGGTGTGGTCATGCAGAATTGCTTGCACCTCTTCCACCGAGGTATTCAGCGCATGGGCCTGGAAGCCTTTGGCGACTTCCTCCGGATGTTGCACGGAATAGTCGTGGGCTTCGAGGATCGCCTGGGTCAGCGCCGCCACCACGCGCTTGTCTTCGCGCACCAACTTGCCGGTGACACCGACCACGCAGCAACTGAGGTTGGCGTATTCTTCCACCAGGTTGGTAGACAGCTCCCGCGCCACACCAGACTTGATCAGGCGGTACATGAACGGGTCACTGCCACTCACTGCTTGCACTTCGCCGCGCTCCAGCGCAGTGCCCAGCAGGTCGGCCGGGTACAGGCGCCATTCCACATCGCGCACCGGGTCGACGCCGTGCTTTTTCAGCAGGATCGAGAAAAAGTTGCGGTCGGGGCTGGCCATGTCGGTCACGCCGATGGCCTTGCCTTTCAAGTCTTCGAGTTTGGTCACTCCACCGTTGACCGCACTGAGCAAACGCAGGCAACCGCCATGGGTACCGGCAGTGAGTTTCACGTCAAAGCCCTGCTCCAGCGCCTTGAGCCAGCGCAGCGCCATGCCCACGCCGGCATCGGCTTTACCGGTGGCAATGGCCTCGAGCAGCACTTCGGTGGAGTTGCCGAAGTTGACCAACTCCACATCCAGGTTGTGTTTGGTGAAGAAGCCTTGGCCATGGGCGATGACCACCGGGGCCAGGCACACGGCGTTGAGGTTAACCGCCAGCTTCAACTTGCGTGGCGCATCGAGGCGGATGAAGTCGCCGGTGCCGGCGGGCTCCTGCGCCGTGTTGTGACCAGCATGTGCATCGGCGGCGAAGCCAAAGCGTGGCAGCGACAGGCTGGCCACAGTGATGCCAGCAATGCCCAGCAGGCGGCGGCGGGTGAGACGGTCGAAATCATCCATGCACAAATACTCGCTTATAAAATCAATTCGATTATATAAATGAGTAATCATTATGAAAGAAACATATAACTCTATGGTTATGCCTGAATCGTCGAAACGCGAAAAAAGCATCCTAAGCTAAGATCGAAAGAGTATTTAACGAATGGTTTTTAGAACTTTAAGCTCAGACTTATTTCGTTGAAGATCGAGTTCGCCATGTCCATACGTCGTCCCCTCGCCGCGGTACTCGGGTTGCTGGCCTTTTCTGTCGCCGTGAGCGCCGGAGCCCAGGAAACCGTGCGCATTGGTTACCAAAAGTCCTCTACCCTGATCACCCTGCTCAAAACCCAGGGCACCCTGGAAAAAGCCCTCAAGGCCGACAATATCGACGTGAGCTGGCACGAGTTCCCCAGCGGCCTGCCACTACTGGAAGCACTGAACGTGGGCAACGTGGACATCAGCGCCGACGTCGCCGACACCGTGCCGATCTTCGCCCAGGCCGCCCAGGCCAAACTCACCTACTTCGCCCAGGAAGCGCCTTCGCCTTCAGCCCAGGCCATCGTGGTGCGCAAGGACTCACCGATCCAGCAGTTGGGTGACTTGAAGGGCAAGAAAATCGCCGTGACCAAGGCGGCCGGCACGCACTATCTGTTGATCGCGGCACTGGCCAAGGCGGGCCTGCAATTCTCTGATATCGAACCCGCCTACCTGTCCCCCGCCGATGGCCGCGCCGCGTTTGAAAACAACAAGGTGGACGCCTGGGTTACCTGGGAACCCTTCCTCACCAGCGTGCAGCGCCAACTGCCCACCCGCACCTTGGCCGATGGCGCGGGCCTGGCCAGCTACAAGCGTTATTACCTGACCGGCACGCCGTACGCCAAGGCGCATCCTGAGGTGTTGAAGGTGGTGTATGAGCAGTTGGACAAGGCTGGCCAGTGGGTAAAGTCCCACCCGCAAGATGCGGCAAAAGTGCTAGGGCCGCTGTGGGGGAATTTGGATGTGGCCACGGTGGAAGCAGCCAATGCGCACCGCAGTTACCAGGTGCAGCCGGTGACGGTTGATCAGTTGGGTGAGCAACAGAAAATCGCGGATGCGTTCTTCAAGGCCGGGTTGTTGCCCAAGGCTGTGGATGCCAAGGATGTACAAACCTGGAGGCCCTAAAGCCCGCTGAGGACTAAATGTGGGAGGGAGCTTGCTCCCGATTGCAGTGTGTCAGCAACAAATTTGCCGACTGACACTCCCTCATCGGGGGCAAGCCCCCTCCCACAGTTTGATCTGCACATGACATTAGAGCAGTGTACGAGTCAGGGCTTTTTTCCACTCTGTGTAACGCCCTGGCATCGCCGGGTCATCCTGCGGTTCAAACCGTTCACGCTGACGCTCCAGCGCGGCCAACGCAGCATCACTGGCCCACACCCCCAACGCCCGCCCGGCCAGATGCGCCGCACCCAGCGCCGATACCTCCGGCGATAGGCTGCGTACCACCGGGCGTTGCAGCAGGTTGGCCAAAAACTGCATCAACCAGCGATTGCGTGTAGCACCGCCATCTACCCACAGTTCCTTCAACGGGCTGCCGATGTCTTGCTGCATCGCTTCGAACACATCGCGAATCTGATAGCCGATAGACTCCAGCGACGCCCGCAGGATATGCGCGCCCGAGGTGGCTTCGGTGAGCCCGCAGATCAAGCCGCGTGCGTCGGCTTTCCAGTGCGGCGCCCCTAGCCCGGACAACGCTGGCACAAAGTACACTCCACCGTTGTCCGGCAATTGCGCGGCCTGTTCGGTCAACGCATCCAGGGACTCCCCGGCCCCCAGGCGCGCAGCCCACTGCACGGCCGCGCCGGTGTGGACGATATTGCCTTCCATGCCAAACGTGGGTTGGCCACCGTCATGCCAGGCCAAGGTGGTGGACAGGCCGTGGGTAGAAGCAATCGGCCCGCTCATGGGCGTCATCAACGATGAACCTGTGCCAAGGGTGGCCTTGACCAACCCCGGTGCAAAACCGCCCTGGCCGTAGAGCGCAGCGTGGGAGTCGCCGATCATCGACATCACCGGGATACCGGCAGGCAGCCCACCGACCGCGACGGTTTCAGCAAAGAAACCGGCACTCGGCTGGATCGGTGCCAGCGCGGCAAGAGGAATGGCAAACAGGTCCAGCAACTCAGCGTCCCACGCGCAGGTATGCAGGTTGAACAGTTGCGTACGCGCTGCGTTGGAGTAGTCGGTGGCAAACACCTGGCCGCCACTGAGCTTCCACAATAGCCAGCTGTCGACGGTGCCCAGGCAGATTTCGCCCGCTGCTGCACGGGCATGGCCGTTTTCGAGGTTATCGAGAATCCAGCGAAACTTACCGGCGGAAAACATCGGGTCCAGCGCCAGCCCGGTCTTTTTCAGGATGAGTGCTTCATGCCCCTGCTCATGCAGTTGGCTGCACAACGCCGTCGAGCGGCGGCACTGCCAACTAATGCACGGCGACAACGGCTCGCCGCTGCGCCGGTCCCAGGCCACCACCGATTCACGCTGGTTGCTGATGGCAAGCGCGGTGATCGGCCGGTCGACCTGGGCCAGGCACTCTTCAATCGCCGCCAGGGTGCTCTTCCAGATGAGTAGCGGGTCCTGCTCGGAAAACCCAGGCTGCGGATGGCTGATGCTCAACGGCCGCGAACCCCGGGCAATCACCTGCCCGAGCTCATTGACCAGCACCGCCTTGGCGTTGCTGGTGCCTTCGTCTATCGCCAGGATCAGCGGAGTGTTGTTAGTCATCAAATTCACCGCAACCGAGTGGCAGCCGCCACGATCCCAGCCGCGTCGATGTTATGCAAGGCGCGGGTCGGTTCGCGGGCACCGGCGGCGGCGTATTCGCCATCGCCAATACCCAGGCGTACCAGCGTAATTCCCAGCCCGGCTTCGGCCAGCACTTCGGCCACCAGGCTACCGACGCCGCCATTGATGTTGTGCTCTTCCACGGTGATCACCGCGCGGGTGCCTCGCAGCGCATCACGCAACACATCGCGCTGCAACGGGCGGATCGACGACAGGTTGATCACCTGGGCCTGGATTCCCTGCTCTGCCAGCAACGCCGCTGCATCCACTGCTTCATGCACCACCGAGCCAAGCGCAACAATGCTCACATCGGCGCCCTGGCGCAGGATGTCCACCTGGCCGGGAGTGAATTGATAGTCGGCGCCATGCACATCGGGTAAGGCCTTACCGTCGAGACGGATGTACACCGGGCCTTCATGGCGCAGTGCGTAATGGACAATCTGCCGACATTCGAGTGCATCGGCCGGGGCAAAAATCTGCACATTGCCAAAACCGCGCATCACCGAAATATCGTCGAGGCTATGGTGGGTGCTGGCCAATGGGCCGTAGCTGGCACCGGCATTGAGGCCGAACATTTTGACGTTGGCCTGGTTGTAGCAGACGTCCACCTTGATCTGCTCATTGGCCCGCGAAATCAAAAACGGCGCGGCATTGCAGGTCACGGCGATCTTGCCGCCCAGCGCCAACCCGGCCGCCACGCTGACCAGGGACTGCTCGGCGATCCCCACGTTGATCAACCGCTCGGGAAAGCGCTGGGCAAACGGGCCGATCTTGGCCGTGGAGGTAGAGTCGCTGACCACCGGCACCACGTCGAGCCCAGCATCGACGGCAGCGATAAAGCCTTCCACCATCACGCTCGCCAAATGTTCACTCGCCATGACTCAACTCCTCCAGTGCTGCGTTGATTTCATCACCCTTGGGCACGCGGTGGTGCCACTCGGGGCGGGCTTCGATAAACGACACGCCCTTGCCTTTGACGGTGTGGGCGATCAGCACTTGCGGCGCGCCCTTTTTTGCCTGCATGCCTTCCAGGGTTTGAATCAGCTGGCCCACATCGTTGCCGTCGCACTCACTGACGATGAAGCCAAAGGCGGCCCATTTCACGTCCAGCGGGTCGAGCGGCATGATCTCGGCGGTCAGCCCGGCCAGTTGCAGCTTGTTCTTGTCGACGATCACAAAGAGGTTATCCAGGCCGTATTTGGCGGCAGCCATCGCCGCCTCCCAGTTGGAGCCCTCGGCCAGCTCGCCGTCGCCGGTCAGTACATAGATGCGCTTTTTGCTGCCGGACATTTTTGCCGCCAGCGCCAGCCCTACCGCCACTGGCAAACCGTGGCCGAGGGCGCCGGTGTTGAGTTCGATGCCGGGGGTTTTCTGGCGCACCGGGTGGCCGGGCAAGTGGGAATTGAAGTGTTGGTAGGTCGGCAACCAGTCCACCGGAATGTAGCCCGCCTGTGCCAGGCAGCAGTACAACCCGCCCACACCATGGCCCTTGCTCTGGATGTAGATATCGCGCTCAGGGTCTTGGGTGCGTTCCGGGCCTGCATTGAGGATGCGGAAATACAGGGTGGCGAGGATGTCGGTTTCAGACAAATCCGCCCCGGTATGGCCGCCCGCCGGTGAGTCGGCATTCAGGCGAATGACATGGCGCCGTATAAGCCGGGCCTGTTCTTTGATCTGGTGGGCGTCGTACTGGAAGGCATTCATGCAGCGGCTCCTTTGAGGCTGACCACGCGGGGTGAAAGTGTCCAAAGCTGTTTTGAATATTTATTCAGCAGTGACAATATATTTCTATTTAGGCGCCGAACGATCAACACGTCAAGAGACAGAACACGTTAAAAATGAAAAATATCCCTCGGACAAACGGCCAAAATCCTACACCGAGCACTCTATCCCGTGGCTTCGCGTGGTATGAAAGCACCGGTCTAGAGGCATACCTGAAAAATTAAGCGCTTGACTTTGCCACGGTGTCACTGGAATCTGAATTAACAGTCAGGCACGCATAAATATTCAAGCGACCTGAAAGCACTCCAAAAAAAATAAATCAGGAGAACACTGTGGACGCCAAAGCTATTGTCCAGCACCCGGCCGAACTCAAGCCGCCCCACCGCCCACGGCTGGTGAAACTGCTCCCCAGCAACATCGGCGGCCCGCTGATCGGCCTCGTGCTGCTGGTGCTGGTTTTCTCCTTCAGTTCCGAATTCTTCTTCTCATTGCGCAATGGCCTGAACATCCTTGATCAGGTCACGGTGCTGGGCATCCTCGCCATTGGCATGACAGCGGTGATCGTCATCGGCGGTATCGACCTCTCTGTGGGCTCGGTGCTGGCGTTCTCGATGATGATGCTCGGCTGGCTCTACCAGGATCAGGCGGTGCCGCTGGGCTTTGCGATTCCGATCTCGATTGCCACCGGCATGCTCGCCGGGCTGGTGTCCGGCGCGCTGATCACCTACGCCAAGTTGCCGCCGTTCATTGCCACGCTGACCATGATGTCGGTGGCCCGTGGCCTGGCGAATATCCTCACCGAAGGCCGGCAGATCGTCGGCTACCCGGACTGGTTCACCAGCCTGGCCACGGTGCGTCACTTCGGCTTCCTCTCGGCCACCGTCGGGCTGTTTTTGGTGATGCTGCTGGTGGCCTGGGTGTTCCTGCGCTTTCGTGCCGGTGGCCGTAACCTCTATGCCATGGGCGGCAGCCCGGAAGTGGCGCGCTTGTCGGGCATCAAGGTGCGGGCGATCACGCTGTGGGTCTACGCCATCAGCGGCGCCCTCGCCGGGATCGCTGCGGTCACCCTGGCCGCACGCCTGGACTCTTCCCAACCCAGTGCCGGCCTGAGCCTGGAGCTGGACGCCATCGCCGCCGTGGTGATCGGCGGCGCGAGCCTCAACGGTGGCGTCGGCAGTATCGGCGGCACCCTGGTGGGCGTGCTGATCATTGGCGTGTTGCGCAATGGCCTGAACCTGCTGGGCGTCTCGCCCTTTATCCAACAAGTGGTGATCGGCGTGGTCATCGCCCTCGCGGTGACCATCGACACCCTGCGTCGCCGTTCCAGTACTGCCCGTTAAACCTGTTCGACCGTTGACACCCTCCAACAATAAAACCAGGAGTCACCCGACATGTTCAGCCCCAAGAAACTGCTGTTGGCCACCGCACTCGCTGCCGCCACCCTTACCACTGCCGGCACCACCTGGGCCAAGGACCTGACCATCGGCCTGGCCGTGGCCAACCTGCAGGCCGACTTTTTCAACCAGATCAAGCAATCGGTGGAAGCCGAGGGCAAGGCCAAGGGCATCAAAGTGATCACCGTGGACGCCCAGGGCAACTCGTCCACCCAGGTCAGCCAGATTGAAGACCTGATCACCCGCCAGATCGACGTACTCATCTACATCCCTGCGGGCGCTACCGCTGCCGGTGTGCCGGTAAAAGCCGCCAAGGCCGCCGGTATCCCGGTGATCGCCGTAGACCGCAACGCCCCCGACGCGCCGGGCGATACCTTTATCGCCAGCGACAGCGTGGCCGGCGCCAAGACCCTGGCCGAATACGTCGGCAAGGTCACCGAAGGCAAAGGCCGCATCGCGATCCTGCAAGGCCAGCTCGGCACCACGCCGGAAAACGACCGTGCCAAAGGCTTCGAAGAGGGCCTCAAAGCCTTCCCGGACCTGAAAGTGGTCGCCCAGCAACCCGCCGAATGGGCTCAGGACAAAGGCTTTGCCGTCGCCCAGGACTTGCTCCAGCGTGACCCCAACATCACAGTCTTCTTCGGCCGTGCTGATGCCATGGCCCTCGGCGCCGCCCAGGCGGTGAAGGTCGGCAACCTCGATCACAAAGTCGTGGTAGTTGGTTTTGACGGTGACGTCGCCGGGCTCAAGGCCGTGCAAAGCGGCGTGCTGAACGCCACCATGACCCAGCAGACCCAACAAATGGGCCGCCTGGCAGTGGCCTCTGCCATCGACCTCAAAGCCGGTAAAGCCGTGCCTAAAGAGCAACTGCTGCCCACCGTGCTGACCACCAAAGAAAACGTCGCGCCGTTCCTGCAACAGCACCCGTAAGCCTTGGAGGTCGTCATGCACGCAGCAGCTTTGGATAACGCCGTGGAAGCGGTGTTGTGCCTGCGCAATATCAGCAAGGCCTATGGGCCGGTGCAGGTATTGTCCCAGGTGAACGTGGATATTCGCCCCGGCGAAGTGCTGGCCCTGCTGGGCGAGAACGGCGCGGGTAAATCCACCCTGTCGTCGATCATCGCCGGTCTTGTACAACCCGAAGCCGGGGGCAGCATGACCTGGCTTGGCCAGCCCTACGCACCCGGTTCCCCAGGGGCGGCGTTGAGCGCGGGTATCGGCCTGATCCACCAGGAAATCCGCCTGCTGCCGCAGTTGTCGATCGCCGAAAACATCTTCGTCGGCCGCCTGCCCATGCGTTACGGGAAGGTGGACCGCGAGTACATGGAGGCCCAGGCACAGATCCAACTGGAACGCCTGGGGCTCAAGGTGCCCGCCTCGCGCAAGGTCGAAGGCCTGAGCGTGGCGGCCCAGCAACTGGTGGAAATCGCCAAGGCCCTGACCCTCAAGGCCAGCCTGTTGATTCTCGACGAGCCCACCGCTGCGCTGGGTGGTGAAGAGACTGAGCTGCTGTTCAAGCAGGTCGAACGGCTCAAGGCCGAGGGCGTGTCGTTTATCTATATCAGCCATCGCCTGGAAGAAATCGCACGGATTGCCGACCGGGTGTTGGTGTTGCGCGACGGCCAACAGGTGGCCCTGCACGCCACGGCCCAGGTGCCGGTACGCGAGCTGGTGGAGCAGATGGTCGGGCGCAGCCTGGAGCGTATCTTCCCCGCGTTGCAGCCGCCCCAGGAGCGGGTGATGTTGCAGGTCAAGGACTTGCGCTGCCGCGAACTAGCCCTACACGGCATCGACTTCAGCGTGCGCGCTGGTGAAGTGTTCGGCATTGCCGGTGTAGTTGGCGCCGGGCGCACCGAGCTGGTACGTACCATCGCCGGTGCGGCCCAGGACATCCAGGGGCACATGCTGCTGGACGGCGAAGTGCGCCAGTTGCGCTCACCCTTCGAAGCGATCCAGGCCGGTGTGGTGCTGGTGCCCGAAGACCGCAAGCAGCAAGGCGTGGTGGTGGAGCATCGCATCGAAGACAACCTGATCTACGGCAACACCGACCTGCTGGAAAAACGCGGCTGGGTGCTGCCTGCCGCCCTGCACGAATTCGCCCGCACGGCGGTGGCGCGTTTGGGTGTGAAAGGGGCGCCGCAGTCGCGGATCTCCAGCCTGTCAGGCGGTAACCAGCAGAAAGTGATCATTGCCAAATGGCTGGCGCGCAACCCCAAGGTGTTCATTCTCGATGAGCCGACACGGGGCATCGATGTGGGGGCACGGGCGGCGATCTATGAAGTGATCGCGGATCTCGCGGCCAAGGGCATGGCGGTGATTGTCGTGAGTTCGGACCTGGATGAAGTGTTGGGGTTGTCGCACCGCGTGATGGTCATGAGCCGGGGGCGGCAGATGGGGATTCTGGAGCGGGGTGAGGCTACGCCGGTATCGGTGATGGAAATGGCCACTGCATAACCCGGCCCCTACTAACAATGGAGATCAAATGTGGGAGGGGGCTTGCTCCCGATAGCGGTGGGTCAGTTGAAAAAATCTGTGCCTGGCTCACCGCTATCGGGAGCAAGTCGAATCGTCGCACCGCCCCTCCCACAGGGGATCTACAGTGAATTCAAAATTGGAGTTATTCATGCAGCTTTTTAGTCTTCAGGGTCAGGTAGCCTTTGTGACCGGCGCCGGCAGCGGCATCGGTCAAGCGATTGCAGTGGGCCTGGCCGAAGCGGGTGCCGATGTGGCGTGCTTCGACCTGCCCGGCAGCCCAGGCATCAGCAGCACCGTCGAACGCATCCAGGCCCTCGGCCGTCGCGCCCTCGCCCTCAGTGGCACGGTTACTGAACGCGCCGCCTTGGATGCAGCCGTAGCGCGCACCGAACAAGAACTCGGCGAACTCAGCGTGGCCGTCAACTGCGCCGGCATCGCCAATGCCCAGGCCGCCGAAGACCTGGAGCTGCAACGCTGGCAAACCACCCTGGACATCAACCTCACCGGCATCTTCCTCAGCTGCCAGGCCCAGGCCGCGGTGATGCTGCCCCGTGGCAAAGGCGCCATCGTCAATATCGCCTCCATGTCGGGCAGCATCGTCAACCGTGGCCTGCTGCAAGCCCACTACAACACCTCCAAGGCCGGGGTGATCCACCTGAGCAAAAGCCTGGCGATGGAGTGGGCCGACAAGGGCCTGCGGGTCAACTGCATCAGCCCTGGCTACACCGCCACGCCGATGAACTCACGCCCGGAAGTCGCCGACCAGGTGAAGATCTTTGAACAGACCACGCCCATGGGCCGCATGGCCAGCGTGGAAGAAATGGTTGGCCCGGCGATCTTCCTGGTGAGCCAGGCATCGTCGTTCTGCACCGGTGTCGACCTGTTGGTCGATGGCGGTTTCGTTTGCTGGTAAGCCTTGGAGCCCACTCTCATGTCGCAACGTTTCAGCGGTAAAACCATCGTTATCACCGGCGCCTGCCGTGGCATCGGCGCCGGCATTGCCGAGCGCTTCGCCCAAGAAGGCGCCAACCTGGTACTGGCCTCCAACGACCTGGAGCGCGTGACCTTCACCGCCGACCAACTCGCCCAGGAATACAGCGTCGACACCCTCGCCCTGGGCATCGACGTTACCAACGAAGACGACATCGAAAAGCTCTACCGTGAAGGACACGCACGCTTCGGCAGCATCGACGTGTCGGTGCAGAACGCCGGCATCATCACCATCGACCATTACGACAAAATGCCCCGCGCCGACTTCGACAAGGTACTGCAGGTGAACACCACCGGCGTGTGGCTCGGTTGCCGGGAAGCGGCCAAGTACATGGTCAAGCAAGGCAGCGGGCGACTGATCAATACCTCGTCCGGCCAGGGCCGCCAGGGTTTTATCTACACGCCGCACTATGCCGCGAGCAAGATGGGCGTGATCGGCATCACCCAAAGCCTGGCGCTGGAACTGGCGCGGCATAACATCACGGTCAACGCATTTTGCCCCGGCATCATCGAGAGCGAGATGTGGGACTACAACGACCGCGTCTGGGGCGAGATCCTCAGCACCGACGAAAAACGCTATGGCAAGGGTGAATTGATGGCCGAATGGGTCAAGAACATCCCTCTGCGCCGTGCCGGAAAACCCTCGGATGTCGCGGGTTTGGTGGCGTTTTTGGCGTCGAACGATGCGGCCTACCTCACCGGCCAAGCGATCAATATCGACGGCGGCCTGATCATGTCGTAAGGGTTTGGTATCCTCACCGACATTGATACATCTACTGAGGCCTTCATGAGCCAGATCGAAGAACAGCGCCTGATCACCAAGATCGCGAGCCTCTATTACGAAGAAGGGCTCAAGCAGTCCGAGATTTCCACGCAACTGGACCTCTCCCAGTCCTTTATCAGCCGCGCCCTGCGCCGGGCGCTGCAAGACGGCGTGGTGAAAATCAGCGTGATGCGCCTGCAAGGGCTGCATTTGGAGCTGGAAAGCCAATTGCAGCGCCGCTACGGCGTGCGCCGGGTGATCGTGGTGGAAGCCACCGAGCCCGGCAACGACGAGAGCATCAAGCAGGCCATCGGCTCAGCGGCCGCCCATTACCTGGAAACCAGCCTGTCACCCCAGGATCACATCGGTATTTCGTCATGGAGCAGCACCATTCGCGCCATGGTCGGCCATCTGCATGTGCAGGCAGGCAAGCAAGGCGCCGAAGAAGTGGTGCAACTGCTCGGCGGCGTTGGCAACAAGGGCGCGTTCGAAGCCACCCTGCTCACCCAGCGCCTGGCCACCCTGCTCAACTGCCCGGCGTACCTGCTGCCGTCGCAAAGCATCGAGCAATCGGTGGAAAGCAAGCAACGCATCGTGCAGATGGAAGAGGTCAAGGAGGTGCTGCAACGCTTTGACAGCATCACCCTGGCGATTGTCGGCATCGGCGACCTGGAGCCCTCGCAACTGCTGCGCAACAGCGGCAACTACTACACCGAAGACATGCTGCGCCTGCTCGCCGAGCGTGGCGCGGTAGGTGATATCTGCCTGCGCTACTTCGATGCGCAAGGTAAGCCGGTACTGGAAGAAGATGAAGAATTCGTGGTGTCGGTGGCGCTGCCCAAGCTGCGTGCCATCCACCGTGTACTCGGCCTGGCCGGCGGGCTGAACAAGGTCCAGGCGATTCGCGGCGCGCTCAAGGGCGGCTACCTGGACATCCTGATCAGCGACCTGGATACCGCGCAGGCCCTGAACCAATAACCCCTATTTCGGAGACTACCGTTCATGACGTCCAAGCTCGAACAACTCAAGCAATTCACCACCGTAGTCTGCGACACCGGCGACCTGGAAGCCATCAGCCGCCTGCGCCCGGTGGACGCCACCACCAACCCGTCGCTGCTGCTCAAGGCGGCCGCCATCCCCGAGTACGCCGAGCTGTTGCGCAGCGCCGTGGCCCACGCCAAAGGCGATGTAGACCTGGCTTGCGATCACTTTGCGGTGTCGGTGGGTGCGGGGATTCTCAAGGTGATTCCGGGGCGCATTTCCACCGAGGTCGACGCGCGATTGTCGTTTGATGAAGAGGCGCTATGGGCCAAGGCCAACCAGTTGATCGCGCTGTACGACCAAGCCGGTGTGAGCCGCGACCGTGTGCTGATCAAGCTGGCCTCCACTTGGGAAGGCATTCGCACCGCCGAGCGCCTGGAAAAAGCCGGTATCCAGACCAACCTCACCCTGCTGTTCTCGTTCGCCCAGGCCGTGGCCTGCGCCGATGCCGGGGTGTTCCTGATCTCGCCGTTCGTGGGCCGCATCTATGACTGGTACCGCAAGAGCACCGGCCAGGACTACACCGGCGTTGACGACCCGGGCGTGCAGTCGGTGACACGTATCTACAACTACTACAAGGCCAACAACATCCCTACCGTGGTGATGGGCGCCAGTTTCCGCACCCTCAGCCAGATCGAACAACTGGCCGGTTGCGACCGCCTGACCATCAGCCCGGACCTGCTGCAAAAACTCGCCGAAGACAGCGGCCCTCTTGAGCGCAAATTGCAACCGGGCACCGCTGGCGAAGCTCGCCAATCGTTGACCGAAGCGCAGTTCCGTTGGGCCTCCAACGAAGACGCCATGGCCACCGAGAAACTTGCCGAAGGCATTCGCCAGTTCGCGCGCGACCAGGAAAAGCTGGAAACCCTGCTGGCCCGCGCATGATGGCGGTCGCGGCGCTGGGTCAGCCGCGCACGTTGGTGTTCTTGGCCTATCCGCAGATGGGCTTGCTCGACCTGACCGGCGCCCAGACGGTGTTCTGGGCCGCCACCAAAGCCATGACCGAGCGCGGCTTGCCCGGCTACGTGATGCACACGGCGAGCCTGGCGGGCGGGTTGATGCAAACCGCCGAAGGGCTGAGCGTGCACACGGTGGAGTTGGCGCAGTTCAGCGCCAGCGCCATCGACACCTTGATCGTGCCCGGCGCGCCGGCGATCCAGCAGGCCATGGCGGCCAACACCGAACTGGTGGAATGGCTGCGGGTGGCATCAGGCACGGCCGCGCGTACGGCCTCGGTGTGCAGCGGCACCTTCCTGCTGGCCATGGCCGGTTTGCTCGACGGCCGCCGCGCCGCCACCCACTGGGCCATGTGCGACATGCTCAAGGCCGGCTTCCCGGCGATCGTGGTGGATATGGACGCGATTTTTATCCAGCAGGGCAATGTGTGGACCTCGGCGGGTGTGACTGCCGGGATCGACCTGGCCCTGGCCCTGGTGGAAATCGACTGTGGCCGTGATGTGGCCTTGCAAGTGGCCCGCGAACTGGTGGTGTTTCTCAAGCGCCCTGGCGGGCAGGCGCAGTTCAGCCAGCTGTTGCAGGCACAAACCGACGACAGCGCAGGTTTTGATGAGCTGCACCTGTGGCTCGCCGACAACCTGCAGGAAGCCGACCTGTCAGTGGAACGCTTGGCGCAACAGGCGCAGATGAGCCCGCGCAATTTTGCGCGGGTCTACAAGCAGCGTACTGGGCGCACGCCGGCCAAGGCCGTCGAGTTGTTTCGCATGGAAGCGGCGCGACGATTGTTGGAAGACTCAGAACGCAATATCGACCAGATCGCGCGGTTGTGCGGTTTCGGGGATGAAGAACGGATGCGTTATACCTTTCACCGGCACCTGACGATTTCGCCTCGCGAATACCGCGAGCGATTCTCCCGCTGACACGGTACCGGTAAGCAGTGAAGATCAATGTGGGAGGGGCGGTGCGACGATTCGACTTGCCCCCTCCCACATGGGTTGCATTCCAATGCAAAGCCAGCGGTGGTTATTTGTCTTGCAGCCAGCGCAGGAACCCGGTTTTCTTGATGGGCTGCGGTTTCTTGAGTACCACGGCATCCCGAATACCTTCACGCTGATGCTGCAATTTATCCAACGCCATCAACAGATCACTGCTGTGCTGCAACTGCGCGCCCAGCAGGGCTTTTTCGATGCGATACAGGCGCCCGCTGGTGAGGCTGCGAAATTGCCCACGGGAACGGCCATCCGTCAGGATGCCCTCCTCGCCCATCACTTCGCCGGGGCCCATGCGCACGGCTTCGACCACGCGCTCGCCATCATGCACCGCCACCGAGACCACGCCAGCGGCGATGATCAGCAGGCCATCGGCGATTTCATCGAAGGCCAGCAACACCTGATTGGCCTGGAAGTCTACTGCCGTCATGGCGTCGGCCAGGCGGTCGCGCTCCTCGACACTGAGGGCCCGCATCACCCGCGCTTCCTCCAGCAACTGGCGCTGGCGGCTCCAGGCCTGCACGGTCGCGCCCCACGTCACGCCTGCCGCTTCAAGGTGTCGGTGGGCCAGGTCAAACATCAGATTGCGCACCCCACTGCGGGCTGAACGCGAAGCCACAAAGCCCCTGAGTTCGTATTCGTTGAAGCCCAGTTGTGAGCTTTTTATCGAGACTTTTGCGGCCTGCCCCGGCAGCAAGGCTTGGGTGCCCTGCAAGGCTTTTTCCAGTGCCTCCAGCACCTGACGTGGCGCCGCTGCGCTGGGCACCGCCAGGGTGACGCTGACGCCATGCAGCGCAGCCGGCCGGCTGTGATTGAGGATCTTGGCCTTGGCCGCCAGCGAGTTGGGCACTACGGCGACACTGCCGGCCTCGGTCTGCAAGTGGGTGGAGCGCCAGTCGATGTCCAGCACTTTGCCTTCAATGCCGTCGATGCTGACCCAATCATCAATCTGATAGGGCTTGGTGGTGTTGATCACGATGCCACTGAACACATCACTCAAGGTGCTTTGCACCGCCAGGCCGAGGATGATCGCCATGGCCCCCGAGGTCGCCAGCAACCCCTTGACCGGCAATTGCAGCACATACGCCGCCGCGCCGACGATGGCCACCAGGAAGATCACGGCGCCCATCACATCGTGCAACAAACGCGCGCTCTGACCGACGCGGGCAGTGAGACCATGGCCCAAGATGACCGTTACGGTGCGGGCGGCAAATAACCACCAGCCGATCCCCATCACCGTCGCCATCAGATTAAGCACTGCGTCATCGGGCCACGGCGGCGGCTGCAACGGGCTGATACCGGCGGTTACCATCACCCAGCAGAACAGCGCGAACACCAATACCCGCAGCACCGTGCGCAAGGTGCGTTTGGGCGGGCCGAGGCACTGCCAGAGTGTCAGGTCGAGCAGAATCAATGCACCGCCGAGCAACAAAGGATGGGTATACATGGCAAGTGTTCCTCAGCTGTTGTGGCGAGCGAGCTTTCTGTGGTGAGCGAGCTTGCTCGCGCTGGGCTGCGAAGCAGCCCCAAACCCTGCCACCTCAACCGCTCTGACACACCGCAGTGACTTTATTAGGGCCGCTTCGCAGCCCAGCGCGGGCAAGCTCGCTCACCACAGAGAACTCGGTCGCAGGGTCGCCAAGAAACGCACTGCACCGCGCCCGCAACCAGCGCTCGCCCGGGTCGTTGTGGGTCGTACCGCGCCACACCAATGCAAGCTCCTGTTCGGGCAATGCCAGCGGCGCACACTGCGCCCGCAGCCCACTCACCCCGGCCATGGCGTGGGCCACGTAATCCGGCACGATGGCGAGCATGTCGCTGTCGGCCAGCAACACCGTCAAGGCACTGAACTGCGGCACCGTGAGCACCACCTTGCGCTGGCGACCGAGCAGACCGAGGGCGCGATCAGCGTCATCGAGCACATTGCCCATCGACGACACCACCGCATGAGGGCGCTGGCAGAATTCCTCTAACCCCAGATCACCCGGCCGGTGGTCCGCGCGCAGCAACATCGGGCGCATCGGCCGCAGGCTTTTGCGGCGGGCATTGGCCGGCAGTTCCTGGGTGTGGCTGATGCCTAGGGATATCTCGCCGCTGGCGAGCAACTGAGACATCTGCCAGTGATCAGCGCGACGCACCACCAGGGTCATATTGGGCGCTTCGATGCGCAGGCGCCGCAGCAGGCTCGGCAGCAAGGCGTACTCCACGTCATCCGACAGGCCGATATGAAAGGTCGCCTCGCTGGTGCCAGGGTTGAACGCCTGGCAACGGCTGAGCGCCGCCGCGATGCTGTCCAGCGCCGGGCCCAGATTGCTGAAGATCTCTTCGGCACGGGAGGTGGGCTGCATCAAGCGCCCGGCACGGATAAACAGCGGGTCATCAAACATCAGCCGCAAACGGCCCAGGGCGCTGCTGATGGTCGGTTGGCCGAGGAACAATTTTTCTCCGACACGGCTGACATTGCGCTCGTGCATCATCGACTCGAACACCACCAGCAGATTGATGTCAGCACGACGCAGGTCATTTCTGTTCATCATGTTAGCCACCCGGCCGCAGGGCCTTGGAGAGGAGTGAGAGGCCTCAGGTTAGGTGCGGGCGAGCCAGGCGTCTCTCCTACCTGGGGACAGGCCAGTCATACCTGGGTATAGAGCTTGGCAGGATTTCAGGGTTTTGTGTCCTACTCGGTGCGAACGGATGCTTTTAAAGTAAGCGTCCGATGCTCCACTCTCTACAACAACAATGGAGTGCCCGAAGGCCATGAAAACCACCGCTCCCGCGAGTGTGCGCCGCGAACATTCATGGCTGACCGGTCTCTGGGACAGGCTGCTGTTCACCCCGCGCCAGGCCCAGGCACGCGCCGCATTCGGCATCAGCCCCACACCTGCAATCAACGCCTTGGGCTGGGCGGTGGGGTTGGTGGTGGCCTGCGGCATCGTGGTGATCAATTCTGAAACCCACACCGACTGGGCGCCCACCCTGCTGTACATCACGCTGTTGTTGATGGCTGCCAATCTGTTTTCGATCAATGTGGTGATTGGTGTTGCACTGTTTTCCATCGCGCTGCTCACCATGCTCTTCCTGTACAACGGCAACTATGATCGCTGGGAGGCGGTCACCGGTTTCTTCCGTTGCCTCACTGCCCTGTCTGCCATCACCTTTCTGGCGCTGCGCAGCAAATACGCGGCAGACAGCCTGCGCCACAATGAGGCCTACCTGATTGGTGCCCAGCGCCTGAGCCAGACGGGCAGCGTGAGTTTTCGCGGCGACAGCGAGTCGATGTCCTGGTCGCAGGAATTGGCGCGCATCTTTGAGTACCCCCATCACCAAGCGCCCACGGCAGCCATGGTGCTGGAGCGCACCCACCCCGACGATCTGCACCTGGCCCACGAAGTGTTCGCAAAGGCGCAGAATCGCTCGCCGCTGATTGAGGTCAAGCATCGCCTGTTGATGCCCGACGGGCGCATCAAGCATATCCATATGATCGCCAGCCCCGTCGAGGCCCGTGGGCGGGTCGAGTACCTGGGCGCGGTGATGGATGTCACCGCCAGCAAACGCGCTGAAGAAGCATTGTTTCACGCCCAAAGCCAGCTGGCCCATGTCACCCGCATCACCTCCCTGGGCGAATTGGCCGCCTCGATCGCCCACGAGGTGAACCAGCCCCTGACCGCTATTACCAGCAGCGGCGAAGCCTGCCGACGCTGGCTCGACCGCCCGCAGCCAGACCTCGACGAAGCACGCCAATCCCTGGACCGCATCGTCTCCAGCGCCTGCCGGGCCAGTGAGGTGATCAGCCGCATCCGTGCGCTGTCACGCAAGTGCGACCCACTGCGCAAGCCCGAGTCCCTGGACGCCATCGTCAATGAAACCCTGGGCCTGGTGCAGCACGAACTGTCGCGCCACAAGGTGCGCAGCCGCGTGGAGTTGAACGTGCTCGATGCACAGATCAACGCCGACCGCGTGCAACTGCAACAGGTGATCATCAACCTGATCATCAACGCCTGCCACGCCATGGAAACCATCGCGCCGCGCCAACGCCTGCTGCACGTGCGCACCTGGGTCGAGGGCAATGACGTGCTGCTGGAGGTCGCCGACCACGGCATCGGCATCGACGACGCCTCGATGCTCACCCTGTTTCAGCCCTTCTTCACCACCAAACCCGATGGCTTGGGCATGGGCCTGTCGATCTGCCGCTCGATCATCGATTTTCATGGCGGCCGACTCTGGGCCACCAGCACACCAGGCCAAGGCTCGGCCTTCACCTGTTCACTGCCGCTATTGGCCAAGGACGCCCCATGAACGACCTGCACCCGATGAACCGCGTTATCAGCCACGAACCCTGGGTGTATATCGTCGATGATGACCGCCCGTTGCGCGAATCCCTCGGCAGCCTGTTGCGCTCGGTGGGCCTGCAAGTGCAGCTGTTTGGCTCGGCGGCCGAGTTCATGAATTTCCCCCGCCCCGACCTGCCCAGTTGCCTGGTGCTGGATGTGCGACTGCAAGGCACCAGTGGCTTGGATTTTCAGAATGAACTGGTGGCGGCGCGGATCAACCTGCCCATTGTGTTCATGACTGGCCACGGCGATATCGCCATGACCGTGCGCGCCATGAAAGCCGGCGCCGTGGACTTTTTGGCCAAGCCGTTTCGTGAGCAAGACTTGATTGATGCCGTGTGCGCCGCCCATACAAAAGACAAGACTCGACGCGAGTCCGAGCGCGGCAATGACGACTTGCGCATGCGCTATGCCACCCTCACGCCCCGCGAGCAAACGGTGATGGCCCTGGCAGCGTCTGGGCTGATGAACAAGCAAATTGCCGGTGAGATTGGTTTGAGCGAGATCACGGTGAAGATCCATCGTGGGCAGGCGATGCGCAAAATGGTCGCGCGCTCGTTTGCCGACCTGGTGCGAATGGCACAGGCCCTCGACATTGAGGTCAAGGCATAGACGTGCCTGTGATAGCGACCTGACAGGCTACTGAGTTGTATCAGGTGTAGATCGCTCCCACAGTTTTCCGTGTTATGCGTTTAGTCCAAGTCGCTGGAAGAATGGCGCTCGGCCAGTTGCTCATGGGGCTCACCCGACACCCGATTCACCCGCCGCCCGCGCTGCACCGCCGGCCGCGCATCAATCGCATCCGCCCAGCGCAGCACATGCTTGTATTCATGCACTGACAAAAACTCTGCCGCGCCATACAAGCGACCTTTGACCAACCCACCGTACCAAGGCCAGATCGCAATATCGGCGATGGTGTATTCATCCCCAGCGATGTATTCGCTCACTGCCAGACGCTGATCCAACACATCCAACTGACGCTTGGCCTCCATGGCAAAGCGGTTGATCGCGTACTCCATCTTGCTCGGCGCATACGCATAGAAATGCCCGAAACCGCCCCCCAGATAAGGCGCACTGCCCATCTGCCAGAACAACCACGACAAACACTCGGCACGGGCCGCAGGTTCGGTGGGGAAGAACGCACCGAATTTCTCGGCCAGGTACTGCAGGATCGCGCCGGACTCGAACACGCGAATCGGCGTGGTGCCGCTGCGGTCCTGCAAGGCCGGGATCTTGGAGTTCGGATTGATGCCGACAAACCCGCTGCCGAACTGGTCGCCATCGCCGATCTTGATCAGCCAGGCGTCGTATTCCGCGCCGCTGTGCCCCAGGGCCAGCAGCTCTTCCAGCAGGATGGTGACTTTCTGCCCGTTGGGTGTCGCCAGGGAATACAACTGCAACGGGTGCTTGCCAACGGGCAGTTCTTTCTCATGTGTCGCACCGGCGATGGGCCGGTTGATGCTGGCGAAAGTGCCGCCGTTTTCGGTGTCCCAGGTCCAGACTTTTGGGGGTACGTAGTCGGTCATGCTTACTGCTCCAGAGGCGCTTGCGATCAACGAAGCGCTCCAGACTAAACCAAAGGTTGATGGCTCGTCACACAGTCAATTGCCGTCAACCTGCAAGGCCGCTTCAAACATGCAGCGACGCACCCACAGTACCGTTGCGCGGCACATTGACCCGTAACGCAATCAACAAGGCCGCCAGCAACATCAACACACCCGCGCCGAGAAACACCCCGCCGATGCCACTGACACTGAACATTGCCCCTCCACCGGCCGCCCCCGCCGCAATGGCCGACTGCACCGAAGCCACAACCATGCCACCGGCGCTTTCAGCCTGGTCCGGCACGGCGCGGGCCACCCAGTTCGACCACGCAACGGGCACCCCGCCAAAGGCCATGCCCCACAGCACCAGCAATATCGCCTGACCTGGCAGCGAAGCGGGCAACAGCACCAGGGCGAGTGCCGCGACGCCCACCAATACCGGCATCAACACCAAGGTGCCGCGCGGATAACGCACCAACATCCAACCCGCCAGCAACGTGCCGACGAAGTTGGCTGCACCGAACCCCAGCAGCATCAAGGCCAGCCCTTGCGTCCCGACCCCCGTGGTGCTTTCCAGGAACGGCCGGATGTAGGTAAACAACGCAAAGTGCCCGGTGTGCACCAGCACGCAGCCAAACATGCCGATGGCGATGCCCGGCCGCCTCAGCACATCCAGTACCGTGCGCAGACGTGCAGTGCCCGTAGGGGCCAGGCGTGGCAGCGTGAACAGCTGGAACACCAGCGTCACCCCACCGACGGCGGCGGCGGCAAGAAACGCACTGCGCCAGCCATACAGACCACCGAGGTAGCTGCCCAGCGGCACGGCAACCACCGTCCCCACCGCAATGCCACTAAAGATGATCGATAGCGCACGGGGCAACAGCGCAGCAGGCACCAAGCGCATCGCAACGGCCGCCGCCATGCTCCAAAAACCACCCAGGGCGACGCCCAGCAGGATGCGCATCAACAGCAACACCGCCAGGCTGGAGGAGAATGCCACCAACAGGTTTGAGGCAATCATCAGCAGGGAAAACCCCAACAACACCACGCGCCGGTCGATCCCACGCGTGAGGCCAGGCACCAGCAGCCCGGCGAACAACGCCACCACTGCCGTCACCGTCACGGCTTGGCCGGCCAGGGCCTCGGACACGCCCAAGTCCATTGCCATCGGCGTCAACAAGCTGGCCGGCAGGTATTCCGCTGTCAACAACCCGAACACCCCCATCGCCAGGGAAAACACTGCCATCCAGGCCGGGGTGGCGGGCTCTGCGTGCGAATGCAGCGAGCCTTGAGCGACACAGTTATTCATCAAACGACATCCTTGGGACATTAGCGTGACGGCCAGTCTAGGTTCGCCAACCCGGATGATCTATGATGCAAACCCTTGAGTTTTTGACCCAAACCCCGAACATGACCGCAGCAGCGCCCTTTAATCTCTCCAGCGACCTTATCGACGAACTGCTGCGCGGTATGCGCCTGCGCGGGGTGCAGTACCGCCGTATCCAGGCCGGGCCGAGCTTCGGCATGGGGTTTGAGGCCAAACCCGGGCACGCCTACTTCCACTTCCTTGCCGCTGGGACGGCCACCCTTCGTACCGACGACGGTGGCCTGTTTGAGTTGTCGGCGGGCAATGCCGTGTTCATCTCCCACGGCGGCGCCCACGCGCTGTCCTCTCATGCGGACAGGCCTGTGCAGGACATCAATGGCTTTGACGCCATCGCGCTCGGCGATACCGTCTGCGCCGTGGACGCCTCCCCCGATTCGCGCCCCAGTACCTTGCTGTTCAGTGCCTGCATGGCGTTCGAGCTCGGCAGTATTCAGGGGCTCGGCAGCTTGATGCCAGCCATGATGCTGATCGATGCCCAGGGCCAGCGTTACCCCGGCTTGATGCCGATACTGGCGGTGATGGAACGTGAAGTATCCGCTGCCCGTATCGGTTACTCCGGCATCCTCGCGCGCCTGGCCGATGTGGTGGCCGCCATGATTGTGCGAGGCTGGGTGGAATGTGCCTGCGGCAATGCATCGGGCCTGGTGGCAGCGTTGCGCGACACGCGATTGGCCGGCGCCCTGCTGGCGTTGCACCAGCAACCGGGTCGCGACTGGAGCGTGGCCGAGTTGGCGGCGCACTGCCATACCTCCCGCTCGGTATTCGCCGAGCGCTTCCAGGCCACGTTGGGAATCCCGCCTCTGCGCTACGTCACGGAGTTGCGCATGCGCCTGGCCAGCCAATGGCTGACCCTGGAGCGTTTACCGATCGAAGAAGTGGCACTGCGCCTGGGCTATACGTCCCAGGCGGCGTTCAGTCGTGCGTTCAAACGTATTACCGGCCACCCCCCTGGGGCCAGCCGTCAGCGCAGCCTGAGCCCGACGTGAACGAGCGCATCGAAGACAGCCTGGTGGTCGTTTATAAGCAATGACGCAAGGCCATTGCGCAGGCCGATCAAGTGCCCTTAATCTCTTGAGCCTATTTCGTTGTGAGCAATGGAGGCTGCATGAAACTGATCGGTATGCTGGACTCGCCTTACGTACGTCGCGTGGCTATTTCCCTGGAGCTGTACGGGGTGCTGTTTGAGCATCAATCGCTGTCGGTGTTCAGCACCTTCGACGAGTTCTCCCAGATCAACCCGGTGGTCAAGGCGCCAACCCTGGTATTGGACGACGGCACGGTGCTGATGGACTCCAGCCTGATCCTCGACTACCTGGAAACCCTCGCACCAGCCGACAAAAAGCTACTGCCCCAGGCCCCCGCCGACCGCGCCCACGACCTGCAACGGCTGGGCCTGGCCCTCGCGGCGTGCGAAAAGAGCGTGCAGATCGTGTACGAACACAACCTGCGCCCGGCCGAGAAGCTGCATGCGCCGTGGCTTGATCGCATCAGCGGGCAGTTGCTGGCGGCCTATTCGCTGTTGGAGAAGCAGTTGGGAGACGGTGAAGCATTGAACCAAGCCAACCTGACTGCGGCAGTGGCGTGGTCCTTCAGCCAATTCACCGTGGCGTCGGTCGTAAAGGAAGACGCGTTCCCCAACCTCAAACGCCTGGCTGAACGCCTGGAACAGCATCCAGCCTTCAAGAAATACCCAATCGAGTAAACACCACCAATCCAATGTGGGAGCGGGCTTGTGTGGGAGCGGGCTTGCTCGCGAAAGCGGTGGGTCAGCCACCAAATGTATCGACTGACACTGCGCCTTCGCGAGCAAGCCCGCTCCCGCATTTGGACTGCTGCGCCTGACTACCACGCTGCCAGATAGGCCCCCTGCACTTCAAGAACGCGAATCCTGAGGGAATCCGCTGCAATCACTTTAGGATCAGCATGCACCAGATACACCGTGCCCGGCTGGTTGAATACATCCTGAGTCACACCTACCCGCTGCCCATCTTCAACGTAGAACACCGCATCGAAGAAGGATTCAAGCTTGAGTAGCTCCTCGAGGAAAGAGTCTTTATTAAAGCGGCCATCCGCATGGCTGATCAAACAGACATTATAGGTGTGTCGCAAGAGTCGATAATCAAACGGCCTTGCCAGCAATTGCGCAAACACATCCGGCGCCGTGACGGATAAAACCATTGCCTCAATTTGCCCAAGCCCCGTAGTTTGCCTGGAGACATCGGGGCGCAGAATGCCATCGGTTCGCGCAGCGATCTCCACCAACTTGGGGCCGTCTTCAGTGAGCATCACCTCTGCGTGGCTGGGGCCGTTGCGGATGCCCAGGCTGCTCACAACCGCTCGGGTGTAGTCCACCAAGAGGTCATACTCTGGCGAGTCGGAGCCAATCAGCTCATCGATGTCGTAAAGGATGCCGCCTATATCCGTACGCTGCTTTTGGTACCGCACCACCTCAGTCACCAGTTGCTGACCGATGAGTGAGACCATATTGACCACATACTCCACACCCACCAGGTATTCCTGGATCAGCACCTGGGTATTGGCAATGTTCAACTTATTGGTGGTGCCCAGCAGTTTGCCCACCGCAACCTGGCAAGCCCGCACGTCGTCACAAATAAATACGCCATCGGCCCCGGCGCTTTCGAGGGGCTTGATCACCACCGGAAAACGACCGTGATCATCGATCCAGCCCTCGGCCAGCTGCCAGGTATCAGCCACGAACTGCCGCGCAGCCGGCAGTTGCGCCTGGGTGATGCATTGGATCATGTCGTACTTGTTGCGCCGGGCGGTGCTCTGGCGGATGTCATTGCGATACGGCAATTGCAGGTGCTCATTCAACAGATCTGCCAGCAGTACACCGGTTTCGGCGCCGGCAATAATGAACTGCGGTTTGAACCGTTCGACACTTGCCAAGGTGGCAGCGTAATCGGCATTCACGATCATCTGTTCATACAGCGAGAGGTCAAAGCCCTTGTAGTAATAACTGTCCAACTCGCCAGATGAGGCTAAATGCATCAACCGGCAACCGCTTTCACTCAAGCCTTTGGCGACAAATTTACCGGACGAAAAACCGTCGACTACGACAACGCTGATCATGTCACTTCCCTCATCAATGCGAATAGCGCCCGTCCAACCAGCAAAAGCACAATGATGCCAACCGCCGTAACGGTGGCGATGGAAAACTCGACTCGTGCGTCGAAGTACTGCAACAACAGCACAAATACCGGAAGGGTCAGCAACACCAGGGATACATGAATCGGCGTGAGGTAATAGATGGTCTTTTGAATCAGATAGATCGGCAGCAAATGCCCCGCCACGACCAAAACCATCATCGGCAAGATCAACTCACGGCCCAGGGCAAAACTTTCGCCTGTCGCTGGGATTGCAATAACGCACACGCCGATCATCACAATGTTTCTGACGGCCAGCGTTTCATAAACGGACCATTGCCGGGCGAACAGCTGCTTGGAAAACACTGTGTACATGACCGTGCCCACTGCGCACACCAACACACTGGCAATCCCCAGCAACCGCTGCTCAGCGGTGGTGGTGGCAATGCCGCTATCGCCGGCGAAGGAGTTGAACAGCATGATACCCACCGAGATCAGCACCAGGCATGAGACCAGCGTATCTATGAAGGCAACCTTGGTACCACGCTTAGTGGCCAGCACAATTATGATCGTAAGTGCCGGGCCAAAGGCGACCGAGGCAACACCGACTACGGCGGGTTCAAGATAACGAAGCGCGTAAAACAAGCCGCCCCAGTTGAGCAATACCGAGATATTGACGATGACAATCAACCGCCAGCTTTCGCTGAACTTTGAAAGTAAAGGGCTCGACTTCTGACAGAGGGCACAGGCGGCAAAAAACACTGCGGAGACTGTAAAACAGTAAAAGATTACAACAAGCGTATTTATCGACTGGGTGATAAAAGCGACATAAACATCAAAGGCTGCGCTGATCAGGCAAAAGGCCAAGCCGATAATTACGCCATAACTCACCATATTCAAGTGTCCGCCTTATGAAGTCCCACACCTCACGAATCACTTGAACGCTAACAGAATCTTTTCGCGGTAAACAACTAGCCGAAGGGTTAGGTAGCGCCCGCCACTGTGGGAGCGGGCTTGCCCGCGATTGCGGCGTGTCAGTCGGTGCAAATGCGGGCTGACCCACCGCTATCGCAGGCAAGCCAGCTCCCACATTTGGATTGTGTTGTCTGAATTACCGAGTCAGGTTTAGACCCACCCACCATCCACAATAAAGTTCTGCGCCGAACACATCGCCGAGGCATCGGAAGCCAAAAACAGCGCCATATTGGCGATATGTTCCGGCAGCACACTGCCCGGCAGGCACTGGCTGCGGCTGATCAGTTCTTTGGCCGCGTCGTCGACCCACATCGCCAGTTGTTTTTCGGTCATTACCCAGCCCGGCACCAGTGTGTTCACGCGGATATGGCTCGGCCCCAGTTCACGCGCCAGGCCGCGGGTCATGCCGTGGGCGGCGGCTTTGCTGGCGGCGTACACCGGGTAGCCGGCCGAGGCCATCATCCAGCCGACCGAGCCGAGGTTGATGATCGAGCCGCCGCCCGCGCTTTTCATCATCGGCACCACGGCCTTGGCGGCGAGGAACGCGTGCTTGAGGTTGACGGAGATGAGTTTGTCGAAGGTTTCGGAGTCGACTTCTTCGAGGGTGTGGCGCACGTCGTTGGCGGCGTTGTTTACCAGGATGGTGATCGGCCCCAGGGATTGTTCGAAGCGGCCGATGGCGGCCTTGTAGGCGATTTCATCAGTGATGTCGCAGCACACGAACTCCACCGTATGGCCCTTGGAACTCAACAGCGCTGCCAAGCGTTCGCCCTGGCTTTGGGCGCGGTCCACGAAGCCGATTTTGGCGCCCTGGGCGGCAAAGGCCCGCACCATGAACTCACCAATGCCCGAGGCGCCCCCAGAGATCAGGACGGTCTTGCCTTCAAGGTCGGGGTATACGGCGTGCTGGGTACTCATAACGTGCTGCCTCACTTAATTAGTCTTATTTTATTTTGCAAAAACGGCGTTAAAGGCTATAAATTCGCTGTCACATCGACAAAATATCGCACATTAGTAGAACTATTCCAGTCAAAACAACAAAAGGAAGTTCGACCATGAAGCACCCTCGATACCTGCTCTCGGGCCTCGCCATGTCCATGCTGATCGCCAGTGGCGGCGCCCAGGCCGCAGGGCTCAGCAGCGAGCACAAGGCCTTCGGTAAAACCAATGACGGCACTGCCGTCGAACAGTACATCCTGCGTAACAGCCACGGCATGCAAGCCACGGTAATTACCTACGGCGGCGTGTTGCAGTCGCTCAAGGTGCCAGACAAGCACGGCAAGGTCGAAGACGTGGTGCTGGGCTTCGACGATGTGCAGGGCTACCAGGCTGGCACGGCGTTTTTCGGCGCGACTATCGGGCGTTTTGGCAACCGGTTGGCCGGCGGTGCCTTTGAGCTCGACGGCAAGCGCTACCAGGTGCCACTCAACGACGGCCCCAACTCGCTGCACGGCGGCGCACAGGGTTTCGACAAGCAGGTATGGACCGCCACGCCCGTAAAAGCCAAGGACTCGGTGGGCGTCACCCTCACCTACCTGTCCAAGGACGGTGAAATGGGCTTCCCCGGCAACCTGAAAACCGAGGTCACCTATCGCCTCAACGACAACAATGAACTGCACATCGACTACAAGGCGACCACCGACAAACCCACGGTGCTCAATCTGACCAACCACAGCTACTTCAACCTGGCCGGCGCGGGTAATGGCGACATTCTCAAGCAAGTCGCCACCTTGCATGCCAGCCATTACACGCCGGTGAATGCGACGTTGATTCCCACCGGTGAACTGGCGCCGGTCAAGGGCACGCCGATGGACTTCCTCAAGCCCACGCCGATCGGCCAGCACATCAAGGATGATCATCCGCAGCTCAAGTTTGCCGAGCCCAAGCAAGGCGGGTTCGATTTCAACTGGGCGCTGGATACCAAAGGCGACGTGAAGCAGTTGGCCGCCGAGGTGCACGACCCTGAGTCGGGGCGGCGCTTGCAACTGTTTACCTCCGAGCCTGGGGTGCAGTTTTATACCAGCAACTTCCTTGATGGGACGGTGAAGGGTAAGGCGGGGAAGACGTATCAGCATTGGAGTGGGTTTACGCTGGAGACACAGCATTTTCCGGATGCGCCGAATCAGCCGGGCTTTAAATCAACTCGCCTGAATCCTGGGCAAACCTATACCCAGAACACCATCTTCAAATTCACCACCGATTAAAATGTGGGAGGGGGCTTGCCCCCGATTGCAGTGTGTCAGCCATAGATGTTTCAACTGACACTCAGCCATCGGGGGCAAGCCCCCTCCCACATTTAGCTCTCACATTGCATCACTTAGCGTTGCTTCATGCGGTCAATGACCACCGCCAGCAACAGGATCGAGCCACGGATGACGTATTGGTAGAACGTGTCGATGTTCTTCAGGTTCATCGCATTCTCAATGATCGCCAGGATCAAAACCCCGGCAATCACATGGCGAATCATCCCCACCCCACCACTCAACGACACCCCGCCCAACACGCAGGCAGAGATCACCGTCAGCTCAAACCCCTGCCCGATCATCGGCTGGCCCGAGGTCATGCGCGAGGCCAGGATCACCCCGGCCAATGCACCGATCAAACCATGCACGGCAAAGATCATGATCTTGGTACGGTCCACGTTCACACCGGCCAGCAACGCGGCTTCCGGGTTGCCGCCGATGGCCATGGTGTTGCGCCCGTAGGTGGTGTAGTTGAGCAGCCAGCCAAAGAATAGGAAGCACAAAATAGTGATGAGGATCGGCACCGGCACGCCCAACAATTGGCCGTTGCCGAACACGAAGAACTGCTCCTCGGAGACACCCACCGCCTTGCCGTTAGCAAAGATATAGGCCAACCCGCGCACGATCTGCATGGTCGCCAAGGTGGTGATCAATGCATTGACCCGCAGCTTGGCAATGACAATGCCGTTGATCAGCCCAACCACCAGCCCCATCAGCAACGCCGCACCGATGCCGAGCATGACGCTGTCGGTATCGCGCATCACAATGGCCGCCACCACGCCCGCGCAGGCGATCACCGAGCCCACCGACAAGTCGAAGTGCCCCGACGCCAGGCAGAACAGCATGGTGCAGGCAGCGATACCCACGGTGGAAATCGCCAGGCCCAAACCGCGCATGTTCAGCGGCGAGAGGAAGTTGTCGATCAGCAAGGCGCAGAGCAAAAAGATGCTCACCGCTGCCAGCAGCATCGCCCAGTTGTCGAGCAATGCGCGCGCATCCAGGGGTTTGCGTGCGGTGGGCAGCGCGTTTTGTTGAATGGTCATAGTCGTCTCTCAGTTCGCCACGCTGCGCGGCAAAGCCAGTTGCAGCAGGTTGGATTCAGTCGCGTGTTCGCGGGTTTGCTCGCCGCGCAATGCGCCTTCGCACAGCACCAGGATGCGGTCGCTGATGCCCATCACTTCCATCAGGTCGCTGGACACCACGATCACCGCAATGCCCTGGGCCGCGAGGTTATGGATGATCTGGTAGATCTCGGCCTTGGCACCGATATCGATGCCCCGCGTGGGCTCGTCCAGCAGCAGCACTTTCATCGGCATCGACAGCCAGCGGCCCAGGATTGCCTTTTGCTGGTTGCCGCCAGACAGGTACATGATCTTCTGCGCCGCATTCGGCGTTTTGACTTTCATGGCCTTGATCTGCTGGTCGGCGTTGCCCTTCTCCCAGCCGTCACGCAACAACCAGCCAAAGGCCGAATGCGCACCACGGGCGCTGATATTGATGTTTTCGGCGACGCTGGACAGCGGGATGATGCCTTCCTTCTTGCGGTCTTCCGGGCACAACAGTACGCCGGCGGCGATGGCGTCGCGGGGTGAGCGCAGGTGCAAGGTTTCACCACACAGTTCCAATTCACCGGCGCTGGCGCGTTCCAGGCCGCTGAGCAGGCGAAACAGCTCGGTACGCCCCGCCCCCACCAGCCCGAACAGCCCAAGAATCTCGCCCTTGCGCACGTTGAAGCTGATGGGCTCGCGCAGGCCGGGGCCCAGCAGGCCGTCAACCTTGAGCGCGACGTCGCCGTGCTCGCGCGGGCGGTAGTCGTAGATATCCTGGATATCGCGGCCGACCATGCAGGTCACCAATTGGTCATGGGTCAAAGCGCTCATGTCGTCAAAGGTGCGCACGTAACGGCCATCCTTGAACACGGTGACCGCATTGCAGATGCGGAACACTTCTTCCATTCGGTGCGACACATACAGCACCACCCTGCCCTCGTCCCGCAGGCGCGTGATGATCGCCATCAAGCGGTCGATCTCCCGTGCCGACAGGCTGCTGGTGGGTTCATCGAAGGCGATGACATGGGCGCCACGGGACAAGGCCTTGGCGATTTCCACCAGCTGGCGCTGGCCCAGAGACAGACGACCGAGCTTTTCAGCCGGGTCGATTTCATCCGCCAACCCCTTGAGGCACGCGAGGGCCTGCTTGCGCAGCAGCCCGCGATTGACCACGCCAAAACGCGAGGGCAAATGCCCCAGGAACAGGTTCTCGGCCACGGTCATTTCCGGCACCAGGTGCAGCTCCTGGTGAATCACCGCCACGCCGCTGGCAATGCTGTCAGCGGCGTTTTTAAAGGCCATGGCCTGCTCGCCGATCTGCAACGTGCCAGCGCTGGGAATATACGCGCCGCCAAGGATTTTCAGCAGCGTCGACTTGCCCGCACCGTTTTCGCCCATCAACGCGTGTACCTGCCCGGGCTGGGCGCTGAAGCTGATGCCGTCCAGCGCCTTGACCCCGGGGAAGGTCTTGCCGATGCCGTCAAACCGCAGGGCCGCAGCGGTCATTGCCACAGCCCGATTTTGGTCAGCTCTTCCTTGAAGTTGGCGCGGGTGATCAGCGTCACTTCATCCATGGCGGTGTACTTGGCCGGCTCGGTGCCTTTGGTGACCCACTCGTACATCATCAACGCGGTGTTGTAGCCCTCGATATGTGGGCTTGGCAGCATCGAACCGAAGAAGCCGCTGTCAGCCTTTTTCAACTCGCCGATGGCGTCGGTGCCATTGATGCCGATGCCAATCACGTTGGCCGCCTTGAAGCCGGCGCTTTCAGTCGCTCGTACGCCGCCCAGCACGGTGTTGTCGTTCATGCCGCCGATGATCAGGTTTTTCGCGCCGCTGGGCAGCTTCACGAGGGCCGAGTTGGTGGCGTCCATGCTGCCGGGTACGTCAAGGGTCTTGGCGGCGGTGAAGAGGATGTGGTCCTTGGGAATGCCAGCCTCTTCGAGGGATTTGACCGAGCCGTCAGTGCGTTTTTTGCCGGTGTCGAGTTCGTTGAAGGTGTTGATCACCGCGTAGGTGTCCTTCCAGTCCCAGCCGCGTTTTTTCGCCTCAGCAGCCATGGCCGCACCCTGCTTCTGGCCTACTTCAAAGGCGGCCATGCCCAGGTACGGCACGTCCTCCATGAAATTGCCCTTGGCGTCGACGAAGCGGTCATCCACGGCGATCACTTTGAGGCCATTGGCCTTGGCCTTGGCGACGATGGCCGGGCCGAGGGACACGTCCGGCGGGCAGATCACAAAACCCTTGGCGCCATTGGCCGCCAGGCTGTCGATGGCCGAGAGGGTTTTCTCGCCGTCGGGCACGGCGATCTTGATCACGGTAAAGCCATGTTCCTTGCCGGCTTTTTCGGCGAAAGCCCACTCGGTCTGGAACCACGGCTCTTCTGCCTGCTTGACCAGAAAGCCGATCTTCACTTCTTCAGCGGCCAGCAGCAGCCCGCTCAAGCTCAGGGCCGAGACCGCCACAGCGGCGCAGCACAGGGAACGCAAACCACGACGACGATTCATAGGGTGACTCCTTGTTGTTGTTTTTAAGTAGAACCATAGGAACAAGCTTTTTTGGAGGTGCTTCGCACCCCAGCGGGAGCAAGCTCCCTCGCCACAATTGCAGCTCGTTGGTTATCCGGCGAAGCGTGTGCAGGGTGTTCCAGGTACATCCACTTCAATGGCCAATACCGCGCCATCCAACGGATGATCCAACGGGCTTGCCGCGCTGGTGATGTAGAGCGTGGTGAGGTTGGGGCCACCGAACACACAGCTGGTGGGGCGGCTGACGGGCAGTTCAATGATGCGATCCACGCGGCCATCCGGCGCTATGCGCAGCAGGCAGCTGCCATCCCAGCGGGCGTTCCAGATATAGCCTTCAACGTCCATGGCCGAGCCGTCCGGCCCACCGCGTTCGTGGGGGCCGAACCACACCTGCGCGGGGTCGAGTTGGCCATTGGGCTGGATTGCAAACTGGTACAGCGTTCGATCCATGCTGTCGCCAAAATGCACAAGGCTGGCGTCTTCATTCCACAGCAAGGTATTGGGAATACCCAAGCCGCTGAGCAATGGCGTGACCTGGGCATCCGCATCGATACGGAACAGGCCACCGGAACGCCGCGTTATCGGCAGGTCTTCACCGTGCTCGCCAATGTTGTTTTGCATGGTGCCCAGCCACAGGCGGCCTTGGGCATCGCAGCGTGCCTCGTTGCCCCGGTTGCCCGGTTGGGGGTCGGCTACGCACAGCAACGTCAGGGCCTCGGTGACCAGGTCCAGCCGATACACGCCGCTGCTCAAGGTCACCAAGGCATCGCCGCTTTCACACGGGATAAACGCCGAGACATGCTCGGGCAATTGCCATACCTGCAAGTGCCCGCCCATCAGGCGCAGCGCCTGCTTGCCGGCGATATTGACCCAGTACAGCGCCTGGGTCGGCCCATCCCAAAACGGCCCCTCGCCCAATTGCGCGCGGTGCGGGGTAACGGCGATACACGGCATGATGCCTCCTGGATTTTTATTGTTCTCAGGCCTGCGTTTTACAGCGGATCGCGCGTGGGCGAGCCATCCACCAGGCGTTGGATACGCAGCGGGTTGGCGTTTTTCAACGCGTCGGGCAGCAGGCTGTCCGGGTAGTTCTGGAAGCACACCGGGCGCAGGAAACGGTCGATGGCCAGGGTGCCGACCGAGGTGCCACGCGCATCGGACGTCGCCGGGTACGGACCGCCGTGCACCATCGAATCGCAGACTTCCACGCCGGTGGGGTAGCCGTTGAGCAGGATGCGCCCGACTTTCTGCTCCAGCAGTGGCGTGAGCTCGGCGAACTGTTGCAAGTCGTGCGGCTCGCCAATGATCGTCGCCGTCAGTTGACCGTGCAGGCCATGCAACGCGGCGCTGAGTTGGGCTTGGTCGGCGACTTCGACAAACACCGTAGTAGGGCCGAAGACCTCTTCTTGCAGCACTTCATCGGCGTCGATCAGCAGACTTGCATCAGCTTTGAACAGCTGCGGTTGCGCCTGGTTGCCTGACTGGGTGTTGCCCGCCAGATGCTGGATGCCTGGATGGGCCAGGAGTTTTTCCAGGCCTTTGCCGTAGCTGCCCAACGTGCCGGCATTGAGCATGGTTTGCGCCGGTTGATCACCGATCAATTGCGCGACCTGCTGGGTGAACGCGGTAAAGGCAGGCGACGCAATACCGATCACCAGGCCGGGGTTGGTGCAGAACTGACCGCAGCCTTGTACCACCGAGGCGGTCAGGTCGCGGGCGATGCTGTCGGCGCGTGTGTTTAACGCCTCAGGCAACACGATCACCGGGTTGATGCTCGACATCTCGGCAAACACCGGGATCGGCTGCGGGCGTGCTGCCGCCATATCACACAGGGCACGGCCGCCCTTGAGCGAGCCGGTAAAGCCGACAGCCTGGATCGCCGGGTGCTTGACCAGCGCCTCCCCTACGCCGCCGCCGAAGATCATGTTGAACACACCCGCCGGCATCTCGGTGGCCTCGGCCGCCCGAATGATTGCATCGGCCACCCGCTCGGCCGTTGCCATATGCCCGCTGTGCGCCTTGAACACCACCGGGCAGCCCGCCGCCAATGCCGCTGCGGTATCACCGCCCGCCGTTGAGAAAGCCAGGGGGAAATTGCTCGCGCCGAACACGGCGACGGGGCCCAGGCCGATGCGGTATTGACGCAGGTCCGGGCGCGGCAGCGGTTGGCGCTCTGGCAACGCCTTGTCGATGCGCGCGCCATAGAAATCCCCACGACGCAGCACGGTTGCAAACAGGCGCATCTGGCCGCTGGTGCGACCGCGCTCGCCTTTGATGCGGGCGGCAGGCAGCGCGGTTTCGCGGCAGACCAGTTCGACAAAATCATCGCCCAATGCGTCCAGCTCATCGGCCACGGCATCAAGGAACTGCGCACGCCGGGCCGCGCTCAGTGCGCGATACGCCGGGTAGGCCTGCGCGGCGGCCTTGGCGGCGGCGTCGACTTCCTGCGGGGTGGCCTGGTAGAAGGCCTGGGGCAAGGCTTCGCCGGTGCTGGCGTCGACACTTTGCAGCGTGATGCTGCCGTTGGCGCTGCGCTGGCCGCCGATGTAGTTGTGGCCGAGGAACTGGGTCATGAAGGTCTCCTTAAAGGGTGATGACGTGGCCGGGTTCGAACGCTGCGTCGCTAGTGCCGACGCGGTTGACCAGCGGCGCGCCGAACTCGGCCTGGCTGATCTCAAACACATCCCCCGGTTGGGTACGTATACCGTCGGCGAATGACAGCGTGGCGGTGCCGAAGAAGTGAACATGCACATCGCCCGGCGTGAGGAACTGGCGGTATTTGAAGTGGTGGTATTCGAGGTTTTCCAGGCTGTGGCACATATTGGCTTCGCCGCTGAGGAACTCGTTTTCCCAGATGACCTTGCCGTCACGCAGGATTCGGCTACTGCCCGACAGATGCTGGGGCAGTTCGCCGACGCGCAGCTCGGGGCCATAGCTGCAACTGCGCAGTTTGGAATGGGCCAGGTAGAGGTAGTTTTTGCGCTCCATCACGTGGTCGGAGAACTCGTTACCCACCGCAAAGCCTACGCGGTAGGGCTTGCTGTCCGGGCCGATGACGTAGAGGCCACTGATCTCGGGCTCTTCACCCGCGTCTTCAGCAAACGGAGGCACCGGGAAGGCTGCGCCGGGGCGCACCACAATGCTGCCGTCGCCTTTGTAGAACCATTCCGGCTGTACGCCCGCCTCGCCGGCTGCGGGCTTGCCGCCCTCGACGCCCCATTTGAAGATGCGCATGGTGTCGGTCAGTGCAGTGTCGTCACCGGCCTGGTGCATCTTGTCGCGGGCGGAGGCGCTGCCCAGGTGGGTCAGGCCGGTGCCGCTGATCAGCATATGGGCAGGGTCTGGGTGGTCCAGGGGCGGCAGGATTTTCAGCTCGGCCAGCAACGCAGCGTAGTCATGGCTTTCGCCCAGACCCAGGTTGTCAACGTGTTGCGCCAGGCCCACACCGGCGTCGATGGCGGCCAGCGCCAGTTCGCGCACGCTGCGGGCGGCTTTGACTTCCAGCAGCCTGGAACCTTCCACTACGCCCACCCGGCGCTCACCGTTATTCAATTCGAACTGAACTAACCGCATGTTTTTTCTCCCGAAAACCGACGTTGGGGCGATCTTCGCCTGTTGTTTTTATAAACGTTGGGATCGACTATATAGTAGTACTATTTACGAAACAACAGCTCAATATGCGCTCACGTCGTGATATTTAAATAGATATAGTCGTACAATATGCCAAGCTTTCGTGACAAAAAAGCCCCCAGCCGTTCCCACTAATTGGGATGCTATGATGCGGCGTATTTAGCCAGAGCCTTTTTCCGTTATGGATCACCAGCCGCCCAAGCCGCGCAAGAGCATGCACGCCCAGATCGTTCAGGACTTGGGCATGAACATCGTTTCCGGTCGCTTCAAACCTGAAGAAAGATTGCCCATGGAGGCTACGCTCTGTGAGGAATACAAGGTCAGCCGGTCGGTGTTGCGCGAGGCAACTCGGGTGCTCAGCGCCAAGGGCCTGGTGTATTCCAAGCCACGGGTGGGCGCAGTGGTTCGGCCCCGTTTGAAATGGCACCTGCTCGATCCGGACGTCCTGTCCTGGCTGATGCAGTCCACGCCCCACAGCGAATTCTTCAACACCCTGGCGGGTGTGCGGCGCATCCTGGAACCGGAAATCGCCGCCATGGCCGCAACCACCGCGACCGACGAAGATATCGCCACCATCGAACAAGCCTACCAAGGCATGGAAACCGCCCAGACCCACGAGCAATTGCTGCAAGCCGACCTGGACTTCCACCGCGCCATCGCCGACGCCACGCGCAACGATCTGTTGGCCTATATGTGCAACATGCTGTCACTGCCCCTGCGCGAGTCGATCAACATCACCAACCGCCGCCCCGATATCCAGGGCCTGAGCCTGCCTCGGCACAAGGCGATCCTCACCGCGATCCAGAACCGCGACGCACTGGGCGCGCGGCATGCGTCGCTGGTGCAGTTGGATGACACGCGGGTGGCACTGGATACGGTGATGAATGTACTGACGCCGCTCTGACGGCGAACACTGACTGGCATTGAGGCTTCCCTGTGATTGGGCTTCAGCTGTTCTGCCCGCCATCGACGTTTAATGTGGCGCCAGTGATGTAGGCCGCATCCGCCCCCACCAGAAACGCCACCACCCCGGCGATTTCTTCCGGTTGGCCATAGCGCCCCAACGCGGTCATCTGCTTGACCAATGGCGCCATGTCGCCTGTCTCTGGATTCATTTCGGTATTGATCGGCCCCGGCTGCACGGTGTTGACCGTGATTCCTCGCGGCCCCAGGTCGCGTGCCCAGGCGCGGCTGTACGCGGCCACGGCGGCCTTGCTTGCCGCGTAGTCGCCAATCCCGGGGAACGGCGCACGGCTCGCAAACATGGTGCCGATCGACACAATGCGCCCGCCATCGGCCATCAAGGGCACCGCCGCACGCACGGCGGCCACCACGCCGTTGAGGTTGATCGCCTGTTGGCGGTCCAGCGCAGCGATATCAGCGTCGGGGTCACCCACCACGCCCATGGTGAACACGCCTGCGCTGTTGACCAGGATATCCAGGCGCCCGAAGTGCTCATGCACCGTCTTGACCAACGCTGCCACCGCGGCGCCATCAGCTTGGTCCGCAGCCACGGCAAGCCCGTTTACCCCATGGGCCTTGATGCTGCGCAGTACCGCCTGCGCACGCTCGGCCGATTGGGAATAGCTGAACGCAACATCGGCACCTTCGGCCGCGAGGCGCTTGGCGATGGCGGCGCCAATACCCCGTGAAGCGCCGGTGACCAATGCGACTTTGCCTTTGAGAGAGTGAGTCATGATGATTCCTTGAAAGCCTGTCGATTCGCGGGTTGCGAGGCGTAAAACAAGGTAATCTCTTCGTCTTTGGTGATAAACGGCGTATTGCTGTATCTCGTATCACTCAATTCGTGACAATACGCGAGGCACCATGGACTACTTCCACGCCGTACAAGCGTTTTTGCGCATCGTCGAAACCGGCAGTTTCGTGAAGGCCGCTGCGCAACTGCAGGTGCACCCCAACGCGGTGACCAAGCTGGTACAGGGGCTGGAGGCTCACTTGCGGGTGAAGCTGCTGAACCGCACCACACGCACGGTGACGCTGACCCCGGAAGGCAGCGCCTACCACACACGCATGAGCCGGGTACTGGACCAGTGGCTAGAGGCCGAGTCGGACATCGCGGTGACCCGTAGCCGACCCAGCGGCCGCGTTCGGGTCGACATGGGCACCACCATCGCCACGTTGCTGGTGATCCCGGCCCTGCGCGATTTTCATCAACGCTACCCGGATATCCAGGTGGATATCGGCGCCAGCGACCGCACCGCCGACCTGGCGAGTGAAAGCATCGACTGCGTCATACGCGGCGGGCACTTGCCGGATTCAACGTTGATTGCGCGAAGCCTAGGCAGCCTGGAGTTTGTCACCTGTGCCACGCCCGTTTACCTGACGGCTCACGGCACTCCGAGCCATCCTTCAGAACTGGAAAACGGCCATACGCTGGTTCGCTATTTTTTCCCCGGTACCGGCAAGCAAAACCGGCTGGTGTTGATACGGGGAGACGAACAGGTCGCAGTGCAAGGCCACCATTTCGTGGCCGTCAATGACAGCAACGCCTACCTGGCGGCTGGCCTTGCGGGGTTGGGGGTGATCCACACGCTGCGCTTTATGGTGCAACCCTCCATCGAGGCAGGCGCCTTGGTGCCAGTGCTCACGCAATGGTCGGCGCCGCCCAACCCGCTGTCGGTGGTGTACATGCCCAACCGCCACCTCAGTGCACGAGTGCGGGTGTTTGTGGACTGGCTGGTGGAGGTGTTTGCCGCACACCCCCAGGTACGGCAGTGATCGGCGCGGTCAGTAACCAACACCCCGCACACCACCGGAAGCCCGGATCGACTCGCCGGTGACCCAATGGGCGTCTTCAGACGCCAGGAACACCGCCAACGGCGCGATATCTTCCGGCTCGCCGAAACGCCCCAGCGGCGTACCGGCAATCAGCGATTGGCCAAACTCACCGGCAAAGTTGCCATCGGTGGCCGGCGTGTTGGTGTGGCCCGGCAAGATCGAGTTGACCCGGATGCCCTTGGGCCCCAACTCACGCGCCAAGGCGAAGGTGAGCGTATCCACCGCGCCCTTGGTGGCCGAGTAAACGCTGGAAGCCAGGTACGGGTCGGTGCTGAGGATCGAGCTGATATTGATGATACTGCCGCCCTGCCCCAACAATTTCACTGCCTCCCGCGCCGCCAGCAGATAGCCGAGCACGTTGAGGTTGAACTGCTTGTGGAAAGCCTCTTCGGTCAGGTCTTCGAGCATCTGGAACACCGCGACACCGGCGTTGTTGACCAGGATATCCAGGCGGCCGAAAGTCTCGCGCACGGTGTCGAACAAGCGCGTCACGTCGGCGCCTGAGCTCATGTCCGCCTGAACGCTGATGGCGTTACCGCCCTGCGCCTGAATATGGGCAACCACCGCATCCGCGTCGGTTTGACTGGTGGCGTAGTTGACCACCACTGTTGCGCCCGCCGCTGCCAAGCCTTTGGCAATGCCTGCGCCGATGCCTTTGGAGGCGCCGGTGACAACTGCGATTTTTCCGTCGAGTTTCATAAGCCTGATGTTCCTTAAGGTGGAGTGATATTGCGTGCTGCCAGTATTCGGGCGGTGACTGCACGGGCGGTTGCCGGTTCTTATCCCATGCTTGCCTATTCTTCTCAGTTGCCTTGCTTTGCCGGTCGACGTAGCTCAAGGTCGGCCCATGAACAACGACCTGGACGAACTGCGCCGCCTCGTGAGGCGCGCAGAAAACAAATGGACCGATACCGGCCTGCCCCGCGTCGCGATGGTGTGCGCCGAAGCCTGCGCCGATCAGGTGTATCAGCCGATGCTGCACCTGGTGTTGCAGGGGTCGAAGACCTTGTCCATCGGCGATCAGGTCTCATCCTATGGGCCGGCCAGCTACTTTGTGGTGCCGGTGGAGGTGCCAGCGACCGGGCAGGTTCATCCCGACTCGCCCGAGCAGCCCTACCTGGCACTGAGCCTGACCCTGGACCCCGGCGTGATCGCCGCCGTGTTGGCGGATGAAATCCCACCCCTTGAACGCGTGCGCACCCAACGGTTTTCAGCCGTGCCCGCTCCCGAGCACATGATCGATGCGTGGCTGCGTATGCTGCGGCTGATGGATCGCCCCAGCGAAGCCGCCGTGTTGGCACCGATGATTGAGCGCGAAATCGTGTTTCGTGTGCTGCAAGGCCCGTTGCGCGACACCCTGGTGGACATGGCGCGCCCCGATGGCCGCCTGGCGCAAATTCGCCGGGCCACCGAGTGGATTCGCCAGCACTATGCCGAACCCTTTCGCGTGGAGCCGCTGGCGGCCATGACCGATATGAGCGTGGCGGCGTTCTATCGGCATTTCAAAGCCATTACCGCAATGACGCCAATCCAGTACCAGAAACGTTTGCGCCTGTTGCGGGCGCGCTGGTTGCTGCTGTTCGACACGCTGGATGCGGCGTCCATTGCCTTCACGGTCGGGTATGAAAGTGCCTCGCAATTTAGCCGCGAATATGCGCGGCTGTTTGGTTTGCCGCCGGTGAAGGATGCGGCGCGGTTCAAAACCCCGATTTGAACCGACTGCGAACCAGTGTGGCGAGGGAGCTTGCTCCCGCTGGGCTGCGAAGCGGCCCCAACAAACGGGAGCGCTACGCACTGGAGCGCCAGCCCGGTCCAGCGGGAGCAAGCTCCCTCGCCACAGGGCTATTAGATACCGGCAAGTACGGCCGGGTCGCCCGAGCGCCACACGTTATCCACGGTCACGCGCTGGATCAGCCATACGCCCGCCTCCCGCACCAACTCCACGTCATAACGGTTTTTCATCAGGTAATGCCGTGAAGGGTCACTTTGCGGCACGTGCTGGGCTTCGACCAAGGCGTCCAGCCGCGCACTGTTGCCATCGAGGGTCACCCGCGCATTGCTCACCGAGTGCGTGGTGTCGAGCTGGCTGAGGGCGCCGGACAATGCGCCAACAAGGGTGTCGCGCCCTTCCAGCACCGGGTATTCAAAGCCGGCCTTGGCGGCGGCCGGGCGGAAATCCGAGACGGCACCGACGGTGAATGCCGAGGCAAGCAGGGCCGAGTCCTTCAGATCAATGCCCGCCGCAAAGCGATGCAAGGTGTCGATGACCGCGAACTTCTCGGCAGCGGTTTGTAGGTCGATAGCAGTCATGGGCGTTATTCCTGAGGTTAATAATCGGTGATCTGTGTGCCGGCAATGGTCTGGGCAAAACCCACCCCAAACAGCTTTGCAGGGGTTTGGAAACCGGCCTGGCGCTCGCCACCGAGCACTCGGCGAGCCGCTTCTACAGCGGCCAGCGGGGTGTAGCTGTAGCCGTTGACGGTTTCGATGACTGAGCGTGCAACCGTGCCGTCCGCACCTGTGACTTCAGCCACCGCACGGGCACGATGGGCGTCGCGCTGGGCTTGAGTGGGGCCGTCGGGCAGCAGCGACAAGTCGCCCTCGGGGAACGCTTCGCCGGTGATGTGCACAAACACGGCGATATTCGGGACGGCGCTGGAGTGCCAGGCCGTAACCAGGTCGCCAAACGACAGCGGTGCGCACAGCGCCGGGCCGTCGCCAAAGTCCAGGTGTTGCGGTTGCGCATCCGGGGTGGCGAGCAACTGGTCGTCGATGCGCGCCATGACGCCGGCACCGATGATCTCGCCAACGCTCATTGCCGAGCCACGGGACATGGCGCCCGGCACCTGCAAGGCTATTTTCAAGGACTGCGGTTGCTGCACACGGCTGGCAACGTGCATGGCCAGACAGTCGGTGGGCACCACGTCCCAGCCAACGCCGGGCAGCAGCATCACGTTCGCGTCGGCGCCCAGTTGTTCGGCCAGGCGGTACACGTTGATTTCGGCGGTGATGTCCAGGTAGTCGGTGCCGTTGGCGATGCAGGCGCGCATCAAGGCTCCGGCGGTCTGGGCGAAGGGGCCGGCGAAGTTGAGCAAGACGTCGATGCCCTCCAACTGGCTGGCGTCTGCGGTAAACACCCGGTAAGGCGCGTCCAGCTGAGCCGCCAGGCTTGCCAAGTGCCCGGCGTTGCGGCCGGCGAGTACCAGGTTCAGCCCGAGTTGTTTTGCGTGTTTTGCCGCCATGCGCCCGGTGTAGCCGGTGGCGCCGTAGATCATCAGTGTTTTCATGAGGTGTGCTGCCAGTTTTTGTAAACGAATTCGAGGCTGTAGCCGTCCGGGTCAAGCACGTTGGCGGCGTAATAGTTGGGGTCGTAATGCAGGCGTGCGCCGGGTGCGCCGTTGTCGGTAGCGCCATTGGCCAACGCAGCGGTGTACGCCGTTTCGACCTCGGCGCGGTTGTTGGCGACAAAGCCCACATGCACCGCCCGCCCCTCCACCACACCTTCGCGCAGCCAGAAGAACATGCGCCCGTGGGCGCCAAAGCCCTTCAGGTCCGGGTGGCCGGGGGGCCGTCCTTGCCGTCGTAGTCAAGCCGGGCGGTGATGCCCAAGGGTTTGAGGGTGGCTTCGTAGAAACGGATGGAACGCTGGATATCGCTGACCGAGATAAACAGATGATCGAGCATGGTGTGGCCTCCAGGTTCAGATGATGTAGCCGCCAGCGACTTCTATGGTTTGCGCATTGATCCACTGGCCTTCTTGTGACAACAGCATCGCAATGACCCGTGCCACGTCTTCGGGTTCGCCAACACGCCCGAGGGCAGTTTGCCCGGCCAGCTGGGCTTCGAACTCATCGTTCAAGCCGCCGCCCAATTCGGTACGAATGGCACCGGGGGACACCGCATTGGCGCGGATACGGCGCTCGCCGAACTCCTTGGCCATGTAGCGGGTGAGTACGTCCAGGCCGCCCTTGAACGTGGCATAAGGTGCGACGCCTGCGGTGGCAACTCGGGTGGTGGCACTGGTGAGGTTGACGATGCTGGCGTGTTCTGCAAGCAGCGGCAGCAGGGTTTGGGTAAGGAAGAACGGGCCTTTGAGGTGCACGTTGAACAAACCGTCAAACTGCGCCTCGGTCACTGACTCCAGCGGGTTGAACAGGCCGTAGCCGGCGTTGTTCACCAGGCCGCTCAGAGTGCTTACCCCCCATGTCGAATGCAGGGTGCTGGTGACCGCGTCGCGGAATGCGGCGAACGAGCCTACGTTGGCAACATCCAGTTCCAGCGCCACGGCCTTACCGCCATCGGCCTCGATACGCTGCACCACCGCCTGCGCCGCATCCGGGTGGCGGTTGTAGGTAAGGATCACGCCATGACCCTGGCGGGCACACAGTTCGGCGGTACTGGCACCGATACCACGGCTGCCTCCGGTAATCACGATGACGCTCATGGCCTGCTCCACTGTTAAAAAGTTGAGTGACCACAGTAGCCATCGCCCTGCCCGCCGACGCAGCCGTTCCTACTCCAATCCTGCCTGTTTCTGCTTTTTGCTTGCGCAAGCGTTGTAGGAAGGAACAGCATGGCCCGCATGAATACTCAATTGATCGAACTGCGCGCCCTGGCCGCCCATGCCGAAAACCGCCGCACAGAGACCGGCATCCCGCGCGTGGCGATGGTGCAGGGGGCGATTCCGGAGCATATGCTCGCGGCGGTCTATGACCCGATGATCAACCTGATCCTGCAGGGCAGTAAATGCATGACCGTGGGCGACCGCACCCTGCATTACGACCCGGCGACGTACTTTGTGATGTCCATCGAGTTGCCCGCCGTGGGCGTGGTAAACCCGGCGACTACGGGTGAACCGTATTTGGCAGTGAGCTTGACCCTGGACCCGACCGTGCTCACCACCCTGCTCAACGACCTGCCCGCGCCCAGTGGCCGTTGCGAGCAGGAAGCCGGGTTTTCAGTCGCGGCCGTCACACCCGCCTTGATGGACGCCTGGGTGCGCATGCTGCGCCTGATGGGTGACCCGGTGGCGATTGCCGCGCTGGCGCCTGCGTATGAGCGAGAGATCCTCTACCACGTGCTGCAAGGCCCCCACGGCTGGATGTTGCGCGAGATTGCCGCGCCGGATACCGCCATGGCGCGGGTCAGCCGGGCGATCCAATGGATTCGTCGCGACTATGCCGAGCCGATTCGCGTGGAGGCGTTGGCCCAGAAAGCGGCAATGAGTGTTTCGGCGTTTCACCGGCACTTCAAGGCAGTGACCAATTTGAGCCCGTTGCAGTATCACAAGCGTGTGCGGCTGCTACAGGCGCGCACCTTGATGGTGGCCAGCGCGAGCAGCGTGACCAGTGCAGCGTTTGAGGTGGGGTATGAAAGCGCGACCCAGTTCAGCCGCGATTATGCGCGGGTGTTTGGGTTGCCGCCGGCGAAGGATACGGCGCGAATTTTGGCCGCAACGCGAGGTTAATGTGGGAGGGGGCTTGCTCCCGATAGCGGTATACCAGTCAATTAATCTGTCGACTGATACACCGCTATCGGGAGCAAGCCCCCTCCCACATTGGAGCTGATTTACAAATCGCGACTATTTGCGCGCCGCCTCCCACTGCTTGAGCAGGTCGCCGTACGCCACGGTCTCGCCCTTGGGTTTCTCGTTAGCCAGTTTCGGCTTCGGTGCCCCCGGTTGGTCGAACCAGTATTGCGCGTCACGCTCGGGGTTCATTTTCGGGCCGCATACCGGCTGCACCTTGGAGCGTTCCAGTCGCGTCATGATCGCGTCTTGCTCCTTGGCCAGGTTGTCCAGCGCCTGCTGCGGGGTTTTCTCGCCGCTGGCAGCCGAGGCGATGTTGCTCCACCACAGTTGTGCCAAGCGTGGGTAGTCGGGCACGTTGGTGCCGGTTGGCGACCATTCGGTGCGTGCCGGGCTGCGGTAGAACTCCACCAGGCCACCCAGTTTCGGCGCCATGTCGGTCATGGCTTGAGAGTTGATGTCGGACTCACGAATCGGCGTCAGGCCGACGATGGTTTTCTTCAGTGAGACGGTTTTCGAGGTCACGAACTGCGCGTAAAGCCAGGCCGCGAGTTTCTGTTTCTCTGGGGTGGACTTGAGGAAGGTCCAGGAGCCTACGTCCTGATAGCCCTTTTTCATGCCTTTTTCCCAGTAAGGCCCGACAGGCGACGGCGCCATGCGCCATTTCGGCGTGCCGTCGGCATTCACCACTGGCAGGCCCGGCTTGACCATGTCGGCAGTAAACGCGGTGTACCAGAAGATCTGCTGGGCGATGTTGCCTTGCGAAGGCACTGGGCCAGACTCGGAGAAGGTCATGCCCGCCGCTTCCGGTGGTGCGTAGGCTTTCATCCAGTCCACGTATTTCTGGGTAGCGTACACGGCGGCCGGGCCGTTGGTGTCGCCGCCACGGGTGACGCTGGAGCCCACCGGGTGGCAGTCCTCCACGCGAATGCCCCACTCGTCCACCGGCAAGCCGTTGGGCAAGCCCTTGTCGCCGCCACCGGCCATGGAGAACCAGGCATCGGTGAAACGCCAGCCCAGGGACGGGTCTTTTTTGCCGTAGTCCATGTGCCCGTAGACGCGCTTGCCGTCGATCTCCTTGACGTCTTCGCTGAAGAACTTGGCGATGTCTTCATAGGCTGACCAGTTCACCGGCACGCCGAGGTCATAGCCGTACTTTTCCTTGAACTTGGCTTTGAGGTCGGCACGCTCGAACCAGTCGGCGCGGAACCAGTAGAGGTTGGCGAACTGCTGGTCGGGCAATTGGTAGATCTTGCCGTCGGGCGCGGTGGTGAATGAGAGGCCGATAAAGTCCTTGAGGTCCAGGGTCGGCGAGGTATAGGCCTTGCCTTCATTGGCCATCAGGTCGGTGATGGATTCGGTCTTGCCATAGCGAAAGTGCGTACCGATCAAGTCGGAATCGTTGACCCAGCCGTCATAGATGTTTTTGTCGGACTGCATCTGGGTTTGCAGCTTCTCCACCACATCGCCTTCTTGCAGCAGGTCATGGGTCAGCTTGATCCCGGTGATTTCGCTGAAGGCCTTGGCCAACACCTTGGACTCGTACTCGTGGGTGGTAAGGGTTTCCGACACCACGTTGATCTTCATCCCACGAAAGGGTTCGGCGGCCTTGATAAACCACTTGAGTTCCTCAAGCTGCTGCTCGGCCGTGAGGGTGGACGGTTTGAATTCGCTGCCGATCCATTTTTTCGCGGCGTCTTCGTACGCATCGGCCCAGGCCGAGGCGCTCAAACCGCTGAGGGCCAATACGGCGGCCAATGAAATGCTATGTCGCAGCTTATTGTTCTTATTCAACATAGAGACCTCCTGGTTGTTTATTCATAAGGGCACTAGCCCCAACGCATCACACTCAACAGCCATACCAGGGACAGCGCAGTGGCCACCCAGATGCTCCAGTCGGTAACGCCGATAACCAGCAAATGCAGGTAGGCGCTGCCGAGAAGACCGATAAACAAACGATCACCACGGGTGGTGCTGATCGGTAAAAAACCGCGCCGAGGGATGCTCGGCGAGCGCAGCTCCCAGGTGGTCATGCCCGCCAGAATCAGCGCGATGCCACCAAAGAACAGTGCGGTGGGGGTGGTCCAGGCCATCCATTCCATCATCGACTCCTCAGACCCGGCCCAGGGCAAAGCCCTTGGCCACGTGGTTGCGAACAAACCAGATCACCAGCATGCCGGGAAGGATAGTCAACACCCCCGCCGCTGCCAGCACGCCCCAATCGATACCCGAAGCCGAGACCGTGCGGGTCATTACCGCCGCGATGGGCTTGGCGTTGACCGAGGTCAGGGTGCGCGCCAGTAGCAGCTCGACCCAGGAAAACATAAAGCAGAAAAACGCGGTCACGCCGATGCCGGAGCCGATCAGCGGGATAAAAATCTTCACGAAAAACTTGGGAAACGAGTAGCCGTCAATGTAGGCGGTTTCGTCGATTTCCTTGGGCACGCCCGACATAAAGCCTTCCAGAATCCACACCGCCAACGGCACGTTAAACAGGCAGTGAGCCAGGGCCACGGCGATATGGGTGTCGAACAGACCAATCGACGAATACAGCTGGAAAAACGGCAGCAAAAACACCGCCGGTGGCGCCATGCGGTTGGTCAGCAGCCAGAAAAACAGGTGCTTGTCGCCGAGGAAGCGATAGCGCGAAAACGCATAGGCCGCCGGCAGCGCCACGCTCAGGGATATGACCGTGTTCAGGCTCACGTAGTACAGCGAGTTGAGGTAACCGGTGTACCAACTCGGGTCGGTGAAGATCACCTTGTAGTTAGCCAGGGTGAAGTCCTGCGGAAACAGCGTCAGCCCACCGAGGATTTCGGTGTTGCTCTTGAAGGACATGTTCAGCAGCCAGTAGATCGGCACCAGCAAAAACAGGATGTAGATCAGCAGGGGGATAACTTTCTTCATAAACGTAAGACGCTTGCTCATGTTGGCGGCCTCAGCGGTTGGCGTCGGAGTGGGTCATGGCGGTGTAGAACAGCCAGGACACCAACAGGATGATCAGGAAGTACACCAGCGAAAACGCCGCCGCTGGGCCCAGGTCGAATTGGCCTACAGCCATCTGGGTAAGCGTCTGACTGAGGAACGTGGTGGCATTCCCCGGCCCGCCGCCGGTGAGCACGAAGGGCTCGGTGTAGATCATGAAGCTGTCCATAAACCGCAGCATCACCGCGATCAACAGCACGCTCTTCATCTTCGGCAGTTGGATATGTCGGAATACCGCCCAAGCCGATGCGCGATCGATCCGTGCAGCCTGGTAGTACACGTCCGGGATCGCCCTTAGGCCGGAGTAGCAGAGCAGCGCCACCAGTGAGGTCCAGTGCCACACGTCCATCACCAGCACGGTGACCCAGGCGTCTGCGGTGTTGGCCGCATAGTTGTAGCTGATGCCCATGGCGTTGAGGCTGTAGCCCAACAGGCCAATGTCGGCGCGGCCGAAGATCTGCCAGATGGTGCCCACCACGTTCCACGGGATCAGCAGCGGTATCGCCAGGATGATCAGCACCAGCGAAGACCAGCGGCCTTTGGTCGGCATGGTCAGGGCGATGGCAATCCCCAAGGGTATCTCGATCAGCAGCACGCAGGCCGAGTAGATGAACTGGCGCAGCAACGAGTCGTGCAACCTTGGGTCGAGCAGCACCTGTTTGTACCAGTCGGCACCAACGAAATAGCGGCTGGACTGATCGAAGATGTCCTGCACCGAATAGTTGACCACGGTCATCATGGGGATTACCGCACTGAACGCCACCAGCAAAAACACCGGCAACACCAGCCACCAGGCCTTGTTGTTCTGCACCTTGTTCATGGCTGCACCTCCAGCAGGTAGTCGTCGGCGTAAAGCATCAGCCATTGCGCGGGGAAGCTGATGGAAGCCTTGCCTTCAGGTACGGGCTTATCTTCGGCCAGGCGCACCTTGAGCAGCGCGCCGTCGAGGTTGAGGGTCATGATCTTGTAGGTGCCGAGGTCTTCCAGGTGTGTGACGTCGGCTTGCAGGGCGTCGGGGCTGTATTCGTCCCACACGTGGATAAATTCCGGGCGGATGCCCACTTGCAGCTTCGTGTACTCGGTACTGGCAATGCGCGCCTGCAAGGCCTCGGACAGCGACAGATGGGTGCCGGCAAAGCGCACCCCGCCCGCCTCGGCCTGCACCTCGATCAGATTCATCCCAGGGCTGCCGATGAAATAGCCGACAAAGGTGTGGCTCGGTCGTTCGAACAGCTCGCGGGGCGTGCCGAACTGCACGATCTGGCCGCCATACATCACGGCGATCTTGTCGGCGAAGGTCGATGCCTCAAGCTGGTCGTGGGTGACGTAGACCATGGTGATGTTGAACTGCTCGTGGATCTGCTTGAGCTTGCGCCGCAGCTTCCACTTGAGGTGCGGGTCGATCACCGTCAGCGGTTCATCGAACAGGATCGCCGACACGTCGTCACGCACCAGGCCACGACCCATGGAGACTTTCTGCTTTTCGTCGGCGGTGAGGTTGCGCGCCTTTTTGCTGAGCAGGTTTTGCAGGTCAAGGACTTCGGCAATTTCCTGCACCTTGCTGTGAATTTTCGCCTCGGCCATGCCCTGATTGCGCAGGGGGAACGCCAGGTTGTCGAACACGGTCATGGTGTCGTACACCACCGGGAACTGAAACACCTGGGCGATATTGCGTTTTTCCGGGGTGAGGTCGTTGACCACCTTGGTATCGAACAACACCTGGCCTTCGGACGGGCTGAGCAGGCCGGAGATGATATTGAGCAAAGTCGACTTGCCGCAGCCCGATGGCCCCAGCAACGCGTAGGCGCCGCCCTGCTCCCACACGTGATTCATGGCCCGAATGGCGTAGTCCTCGGGGCCGCTCGGCGTAGGGCTGTAGCTGTGCGCCAGGTTCTGCAAATGGATCTCGGCCATCAGGCAACCCTCGCGACACGGCGCCCGGGGGCCTGGACCAAGCGGCCCTGGCTATCGAACACAAACAGTTTATGGGTGGGGATATACACGCGGATCGGCGCATCGACGTCGTATTCATGTACGCCCGGCAGGTGCAGCACCAGCAGGAAGTGTTCGCTGCGCACATGCAGGAACGTTTCTGAACCGCTGATCTCGGCGACTTCCACGGTCACCGCCAGTTCCAGGTCGTCATCGTTGCTGGGCACCAGGCTGATGTGGCTGGGGCGCACGCCAAAGCGGAACTCACCCTCACCAATGGGGCGCAGGTCGACGTTGAGGGGGAAGTGCACGAAATTGGCGAAGCTGACTTCGTTGCCACTGATGCGCCCCGGCATCAGGTTGATCGGCGGCTCGGAGAACAGTTCGGCAGCCAGCACGCTTTGGGGCTGGTGGTAGACCTCGGCGGCCTTGCCGCTCTGGATCACTCGGCCTTCATGCAGAATGGTGGTAGTGCCGCCCAGGGCCAGGGCTTCATTGGGTTCGGTGGTGGCGTAGATGGCGATGGTATGGCGCGCCTTGAACAGCTCGCGCATTTCCTGACGCAGCTCTTCACGCAGTTTGTAGTCCAGGTTCACCAGGGGTTCATCGAACAAGATCAGCTCGGCGTCTTTGACCAAGGCGCGAGCCATGGCCGTGCGTTGCTGCTGGCCGCCGGACAACTCCAGCGGGTGGCGCTGCAGGAATTTTTCGATGCGCAGCATCCTGGCGGTTTCCAGCACCTTGGCCTGGATAATCTCGTTGGCCACACCGGCCTGGCGCAACGGCGAGGCGATGTTTTCGAACACGGTCATGGTGGGGTAATTGATGAACTGCTGATACACCATCGACACGTTGCGCAGGCGCACCGGCTTTTGCGTGACGTCGACGCCGTTCATCAGGATGCGGCCGCTGTCGGGCTTGTCCAGGCCGGCCATCAGGCGCATCAGGCTGGTCTTGCCGGACAGCGTGCGGCCGAGCAAAACGTTGAAGGAGCCGGCTTCGAAACGCAGGGTGGCGTCGTCGATCCAGGTTTGCCCTTCTACGACGCGGGAGACATGTTCCAGGGTCAATGACATGACACGACCTTTTTTATTATTGGAATGAATCTGGCCATTCGTCAGAGCGAGTTTCGTGCCAAAAACGCAAGCGTTTGATGTGTAAGGAAATGAGATAAACAGCATGTTCGAGAGTGAACACTCCGGGTGAACAACTGAACAGTTCGGGGGTTGACAATGAACAGTTCTGAACAACACTCTTCTGACTCGGTTGCCCAGACAACAGAGGGCAAATGTGGGAGGGGGCTTGCTCCCGATGAGGCCGTGTCAGTTGATACATCTGTGACTGACCCACCGCTATCGGGAGCAAGCCTCCTCCCACATTGACCTGTATCCGACCACTAGATCGTGCAGTACCTAAAACAATAAAAAGAAGGTCACACCATGGCCGAACCACTGCCTCACGACACCCTTATCCAGGAATCCTGGCGCCGTTGCCGCGCCTTTGGCCTGGATCATCAAAGCACGCCAAGCTTCGACCAGCTCCCCGCCGAGGGCATCAGCCAGTTGCTCGAAAGCCAGCATTCCCTGGTGCAGACCACCCATCAGGAAGTGCTGCCCTACTACGAAAACATCCTGAGCAATTCCAACTGCCTGATCATGCTGGCTGACAATCAGGGCCAGGTGCTGACCTCGTGGGGCACTCAGCGTTTTATCGAGCCCAAGCTGGCTCGCGGTTTCAACCCTGGGGCCAGTTGGCAAGAGCGTTCCAGCGGCACCAATGCCATCGGCACGGCGCTGGCCTGTGCCCAGGCGGTACACATCGAACACGATGAACACTTCCTCAAGGCCAACCGCTTCATGACCGGCTCGGCGGCGCCGATCTTTGATGCCCAGCGCGAGATCATCGCGGTGCTGGATGTGTCCAGCGACAGCTACCTGCCGCCCTCCCACACCTTGGGCATGGTCAAGATGATGAGCCAGACGGTTGAAAACCGGCTGATCCTCAACCTGTTTCGCGGTGAGCATTTCCAACTGACCTTTAACACCGGTTTGAGCAACCTCGACAGCCAGTGGGCGGGCCTGTTGATTTTTGATGAGAGCGGCCAGGTGCTGTCGGCCAACCGCCGTGCCGACAACCTGCTGGGCATTAGTTTGTCGCGGGTGATGATCGACCGTTTGTTCAAGGTGTCGTTGCTGGAGCTGCTCAACCAACCCGAAGGCTTGCCGTTTTCATTGCAGGCGCAGGGCCGCAATCGGTTCCAGTGTTTGTTGAAGCGCCCCAAACAGCCCCCCGTGCAGGCGCGCGTGTTCAAAGAGCCGCCAAAACCTGCGGCGATTGGCCTCAAGACCCTGCACTTTGGCGATGTACGCGTGGAGAAAGCCGTGCGCCAGGCCGAGCGCCTGCTGGAGAAAGACATTCCCTTGTTGATCCACGGCGAAACCGGGGTGGGCAAAGAGGTCTTCGTCAAAGCCCTGCATCAGGCCAGCTCTCGCAGCTCGCAAGCGTTTATCGCGGTGAACTGTGCGGCGATTCCGGCCGAGTTGGTGGAATCGGAACTGTTCGGCTACGAAAAAGGCGCGTTCACGGGGGCCAATCAGAAAGGCAGCATCGGCCTGATCCGTAAGGCCGACAAGGGCACGCTGTTTCTTGACGAAATCGGCGATATGCCGCTGCCAACCCAGGCCCGGTTGTTGCGGGTGTTGCAGGAGCGCTGCGTGCAACCGGTGGGCAGCAGCGAATTGTTCCCGGTGGATCTGCGCATCATCTCGGCCACCAACCGTGCGCTGCGCGAATGGGTGCAGGCCGGGCGCTTTCGTGAGGACTTGTACTACCGCATTGGCGGCCTGACCCTAGAGCTGCCGCCGCTGCGCGAGCGCACCGACAAGCGCGCCCTGTTCCAGCAACTGTGGCAGCAACATCGCGAACCCACGCAATGGGCAGGCCTGAGCCCCGAAGTGCTGGCGTTGTTCGAGCAGCACCCGTGGCCCGGAAACCTGCGCCAGGTCAGCAGTGTGTTGCAGGTGGCATTGGCGATGGCCGAGGAGCAACCGATCCGCCCTGAGCATCTTCCGGATGATTTTTTTGTGGATTTGAATGTGCCGGTGCCGTTGCCAACAGGTGAGTTTCTGGATGACGGCATCGACCTGAACCAGCGCCTGAAGGCAGCAGGCGGAAATATCTCGCACCTGGCGCGGGAGCTGGGGGTGAGCCGCAATACGTTGTACAAACGCTTGCGCCAGCCTTAACGCGGCTTGACCACCACCAGCAGGTCGGTGAAGTACTGCACTTGGATCGGCAGGTTATCGGCCAGTGCCGCGAGTGCTGCCGTCGTGTCGTCGAGCTTGAACACGCCGGACACCCTCAAGTCTTTCAAGGCCGGTGCGTCGAAGCGCACCAGGCCGTGGCGGTAGCTGGCCAGGGTTTGCAACACCTCGCTGAGGGGTTGGTCGTTGACCTTGAGCAGGCCACGGGTCCAGGCGTCTGGGTCGCTGTTGCCGGTAGCTTGTGGGGCTTGGGCGAAGCCGTGGTCGAGAACCGAGCGCTGGCCGGCCGTCACCTTGACGCCTTCGCTGGCGTCGCCTTTGACTGCCACGCTGGACTCGATCACCGTCACCACGGTGGCCCCATCGTCTGCGCGCTTGACCAGGTAACGCGTGCCCAAGGCCGTCGCCGTGCCTTGGTTGGTGCGTACCACGAAAGGCCGTTGCGCGTCCTTGGCCACATCTACCCAAAGCTCGCCTTGCAGCAGTTCGATCACCCGTTGGTGGCCATCGAATCTCACGTCTACGGCCGAGTTGCTGTTGAGCTGGAGTTGGCTGCCGTCTTCGAGGGCGATCTGCCGACGCTCGCCGACGCCAGTACGTTGGTCGGCCATCCACACCGGCAGGTGATCGAGGCCGAACCAGCCACACAGCAGCATGCCGACCAGCCCCGCCACCTGTACGCCCCGTGGGCGACGTGGGGCGAAGGCGCGGTTGAGGGCGATACGTGCCGGTTTGGCCGGCAAGGTGTCGAGGCTGCCCCACAAGCCGCGCATACGCTCGATCGCGAGGGCGTGGCGTGGGTCGGCCTGGCACCAAGTGTCGAAAGCGCGGCGGTCGGCGTCGGTGACGTCTTCGTCGTGCAGGCGGGTCAGCCAATTCGCGGCTTGCTGGATGATTTGTTCAGAACTCATGCCAACGGGTCCGCGCCGTGCAGGCTGTGGTAACAGTGCACCAGGGCGCTGGAGATGTAGTTTTTGACGGTGCTGGAAGAGACGTTCAGGCGCGTGGCGATTTCGCTGTAGGTGAGCCCATCGAGGCGGCTCAGCAGAAAGGCTTCCCGGGCCTTGGCGGGCAAGCCGGCGAGCATTTCGGCGATGCGTTCCAGGGCTTGCAGCGCTACGTGGATCGCCGCAGGGTCAGGCATACCGGCGTCTTCGCACTGGATCACCAGGGCTTCCATGTAGGCTTTTTCGATACGTCGGCGACGGGCGCCGTCGATCAGCAGGCGCCCTGCCGTGGTGGCCAGGAAGGCCCGGGGTTCCTTGATGTTTTGCGGTTCGGCCAGCATGAGTACGCGGATAAAAGCGTCGTGAGCCAGGTCGGCGGCATGCTGGGAGCAGCCGAGTTTTTTGCGCAGCCAGCCGTGCAACCAGCCGTGGTGCTCGCTGTACATTGCCGTGAGGGTCTGCTGGCGAATGGAATCGCCCAGCGCGGCCGGAATGTTGTGCATGCGCAAAAATGTCTCAAATGGGAAGTGTTACCAATTGCGCGAACAATGCCAGTAAAACGATGTAGGAGCAAGGATCTCTAAGTTGATACAAATCAACTGTGGGAGGGGGCTTGCCCCCGATGAGGGAGTGTCAGCCAACAAATTAAGTCACTGACACACTGCCATCGGGGGCAAGCCCCCTCCCACATTTAGACCTGCTTTGCCTGAATGTCGGTGTTGTATCAGCGCCAGGCCCAGGACACGCCGGTATAGATGCCGCGGCCATCGCCAGGCGTGGAACGTGCGGCGTCCAGGCCCTTGTCGTCATACCCCGGCGTGACGGTATTGGCGTAGCGCTTGTTGGTCAAATTGCGCAGGTCGACCCACGCCTGCCAGTCCTGCTTGGGCGCGTCGTAGCCAAACGTGGCGCCCAGCAAGGTGTAGGACGCGGCGTAGAACGAGTTGGCATAGTCCACCGCCACCTTTGAAGAATGCTCGGTATTGAGGCTGGTGTAGAAACCCGTCGGATGGCTGTAGCGCACCTGCGCCTGGTAGTAGTGCTTGGGGATGCCCGGCAAGGTGTTGCCGCCGAAGCGGTCGTCGTCGCGGTAGTGGAAATCGCTGTAGGTATAGGCCTGGCGCAGGGCAAGACGGCCGTTGCGGCCGCCCTCCCACAACGGGCTGAGCAGACTCAGTTCTATGCCCTGATGCACGGTGGGGCTGGCGTTATTTTCAGCGATGACGGCGTCGGTGGTAGAGGTTTGCGCCTGGGTTTCGACGGTGAGCAGTTCGTGGCGCACTTCGGAGCGGTAAAGCGCCAGGTCCCATTGACCGAACCACTGCTCGCCACGGCCGCCGATTTCCAGGGTGGTGGCGGTCTGGTTTTTCAGTTTGATGCCTTCGCGCGCATAGCCATTAGCTGGACCGCCGGTGAATTTGTTACCAGACCCCCAAATCATCGACCACGCATGCGGCGGCTCAACCGAGCGGCTCAGGTTGCCGTACACCTGCAATTGCGGGGTGAAGTCGTAGCGCAGGCCGATGCGCGGCGCGTAGTCCCAGTCGTGTTGGCTGACCTTTGCACCCGTCACGGGGTAGCTCACCTCGGTTTCACGACGGGTGTAGATCGCGGCCAGGCCGGTGGTCAGCCACAGGTCGGGCACCAGTTCCAGGTCGTTACCGATATGCAGCACGGTGTCCGAACCCAGGTAGCTGTAGTCGCGGGTCTTGGTGCCGGGGGCGTAGGCGCCGGGGATGCGCACGTATTCGGAACCGCCGTTATTGGGCATCGCCTGGGTCGTGCGCAGGCCAATGGTGGTCTTGCTGTCATGCCCGAACAGCGTGTCCTGGCGGATGTAGTTGAGGGTGCTGCTGATGTCGGTGTAGGCGACTTTCAGGCGGATGGTGCCTTCGCGCAGGTCCATCGGGTAATCGTGGTACGCCAGGCCAAACTCCAGGCGAGAGTTGTCGTCGAGCTGCAAGGTGGTCTTGTTGGCGATCCAGGTGGAGCCTGGCTCCAGACGCTTGGAATCGCGAGCGGCATTGAGGCTGTTGGCTGCGCGTGGGTCGTGGCTGATCTGGTCGCGGGTGAGTTTGCCGGGGGTGTCGTTGGTGGTTTCGCGGTAGCGAATATAGAAACGGGTTTCCAGTTCCGGGCTGAAGCGGTAGCCGAAGTTGGCGGCAAAGCCCTTGCCGGTGGCCGCGCTCTGGCGCTGATAGCCGTCGGATTCGGAGTCGGTGAGGCTGATGTAGTAATCGGCATCCCCCAGCACCTGGCCCGAGCTGATCTCGCGCTGGGCATAGCCTTTGCTGCCCACTTCATAACGCAGTTGCAGCTTGGGGGCGTCGTAGCCGGTGCGGGTCACGTAGTTGACCGCGCCGCCCAGCGCCAGCGCACCCTGGTCGAAGCCGTTTGCGCCGCGCAGCACTTCGACGCGGCTTTGCCACAGGGGCACCTTCAACTCGTAGGGCGTGCCGCCGGGGCCGGTCAGTGGCAGGCCGTCGAACATCTCGTACAGGCCCGAACCGTGAGCGCCGGGGCTGCGGTTGAGGCCCGAGCCGCGAATCGAGAGCTTGACCCCTTCGTTGTTCGCCGCCTTGGCGTATACCCCGGCCTGGTACTTGAACACATCCTCGTTGGTGCTCACCCGCCCCTGCGCCACGCTGCTCATGTCGATGTAGTTGGTGGCGCCGGGCACGCTTTTAAGCTGGGCTTGGGCCACTTCGCCAGCACTGGCTTCGCTGCTCGTGACTTCTACCGGGGCCAATAGCAGGTCTTCGGCGTGTACCAGTGAGCTTAACGTCAGGGCAGCAAACAGGAGCGGAGGTTGGCGCAGCAGCATCGGGCAAGTCCTTGAGAGTCGGGGGGCATGGGATGGGAAGACAAGGGCGTGCGCCAAGTCACGCTTAATTAACGAGCCAGACCTTTCCCACAACAGCATCGGACCAGGATTATTTTCTAAGTCCAAAATCGAATTACCACATGCAAACTCAGTATTTAAAGAAATAACCGCCAAGGATTACTGTGGAGCCACTGAGCTAACCAAGCCCCACGAGACCGCCCCCATGCAAACATCTGCCACCGTCATCGACTTCACGCTCCACCGTAAACGCCGCCAGGCGCGTGCTGCGGCCGAGCTGATGTGGGCGATGTACGCCGCACGTGCAGGGCTGGCGGTGTTCACCGCACAGGCCGCACTGTCCAGCGATACCCGCCGGGCGTAAGGCCGATGAATTTCCTGCATGTACTGCCAGAACCACCCGAACCGCTGCCAAAACCCAATACCGACGACGATGTGATCAGCCTGTGCGTCGCCCACAACCTGCAACGCCTGCGCGGTAAACGTCACTTGTCTTTAGACGGGCTGGCCCGAGCCTGCGGGGTAAGCCGGGCAATGCTGGCGCAGATCGAGTCCGGGCGCAGCGTGCCGTCGATCAAGGTGCTGTGCAAGATTGCCAAGGGGTTGAAGGTGTCGGTGGCGGCGTTCCTGGAGGACCGCGCCTTTGAGGGGGTGGAAGTGCTGCCAGCGCAACAGAGCAAGCGCCTGGTGAGTGCCGATGGCGCGTTTATCAGCCGGGCGCTGTTCCCCTACGACACGGCGCGCCAATCCGAATTTTATGAGATTCGCCTACGGGCGCTGGGCGAGGAAGTCTCCGAAGGCCACGGCGCCGGAATCCAGGAAAACCTGGTGGTGGCCCAGGGTGTGCTGGAGGTGAGCGTCAATGACGAGCGCTACCTGCTTTCAACCGGCGATTCGATTTTGTTCTATGCCGACCAGCCCCACCGCTACCGCAACCCGGCGGACAGCGAGGCGGTGGCGTTCCTCGTGATCACCTACCCAGAGCGGCTGGACTGAAATGCAAAACGCCCCGACTGGTCGGGGCGTTTTTTTATTGCGCGCTACCTATCAGCAGGTGCAGCACATCATCGGCATGCCGTTGCAGCTCATCATCATCGGCATGGCGCAGTCGTTCATCAGTTTGTTCATGAGCATGCAGCAGTTGCCCATCATCTCCATGCTCATGCCGGGCATTGGCATCATTTTGCACTGCATGCTGTCGCCCATCAGGGTGCATTCCATCATGCAGTTCATTGGCATGCCCATGGCCATCATCGGCATGTTCATGTCCTTCATCATCTTCATGGCGTCGGCCGACATGCACATCATCGACATGTTGGCGCACTGCATCATCATCGGCATGCCGCAGTTCATCATCATCGCCATCATTTCGGCGTTGGTCTTGAACTGAGCCATGTCCATGCCCGCAGCGGGTTTCATGGTGCACATCATGGCGTCGCCGGCCATGTTGCAGGTCATGGTGGCCATCATCATCGGCATGCCCATCATCGGCATCATGGGCATGGTGGTGTTCATCGGCATCTGCATTGCATTCATCATGTTCGAAACTCCGTAATCGACAGGAAATGGCTAAGTTCTGGCGCCGATTCTAGAGACGCCCGGCGGCGGCGCAAGACGGCGGCAGAGCAGCAGGTTTGGATGCTCGGGGCCAAGCTTAGTCGAACAAAACAGCCAACCAGGATGCTGGCGCACACCTTTCGTCGCTATAACGCCAGCCTTCTCCGGCAAAGTAGAAAAACCGTCGTTATGGATATTCGAAACAGATTGGCCGACCAATCAGAAGGAAATAATCGATCTAACCATCGGAAAAAAACTGCGACTCAACCCGTCGCCGGCTGCGGCCCGTGCCCCTTGCCCTGCGCCGACAACACAATCGCCAGCACAATCAACGCCGCACCCGCCAACATTCGGTACGACGGCGCCTCGTGAAACAACCACCACGCGCAGGCGATGGCGTACACCGGCTCCAGTGAAATGATCATGCCGGCGCTGCGCGCATTGAGGCCCTTGAGGCTTTTGACAAACAGCGCCTGGGACACCGCCGTGCAGAGCACGCCGAGGATGATCAGGTTGGTCCAGTCGACCGCGCCGAGGCCCACCAGGTCGAACACGGCAAACGGCGCCATGATCACGGCCACCGTCGCGTTCTGCCAGAACACCACTTGCACGCCATTACGGCCATCGGTGGCACGGCGATTGGTCATGGCGAGCAAGGCAAACGACAAGCCAGACGCGATGCCCCACAACAACCCGACGGTGCCTTGGTTGGCGAGTTCGAATGAGGGGGTGACCAACACCAGGCCGAGGGTGACCAGCAGCAATAACAGTGCTTCGGCCAGGTGCGGCCGGTCTCGGAACACCGCCATGTCGAGCAAGGTGATAAAGGCCGGGAAACTGGCAAACCCCAGGGTCGCCACCGCTACCCCGCCCACCTTGATCGCGATAAAAAACGTGATCCAGTGCGCGGCCAGCATCAGCCCCGAGACAGCATAAATGCCGAGTTTGCGAAGGTTCAGGCCGCGCAGCAGCGCGCGGTCTTGCAGGTGCGCGAAGACCATCAGCGCCAACAGGGCAAACGCCGCTCGGCCAAAGGTGATCACACTGGCGCTGGCATGGATCAGTGCGCCAAAAATGCCGGTCAAGCCAAACAGTAGTGCGGTGATATGGGCAGAAGTAAGGGCAGTACGATAGGCAGTCATGAAAAGGGCTTCGAGAAAACGAGCTGGGCCGTGGACTTCTTATTGTTGACCCGGTTGAGAGGAAGGCGCCCCAATCGCCGCTTGCGTGGAGCTTTGTAGAGGGGCGCCTGGTGTGGTTAACCTTCGGACGTATCGATCCAAATGGTCTTGATTTCGGTGTACTGGTCGTGGGCCCAGATGGACTTGTCACGCCCGCCGAAACCGGACTGCTTGTAGCCGCCGAACGGTGTCGAGGCATCACCCTCGCCGAAGCAGTTGACGGTAACGATACCGGCGCGGATCTCGCGCGAGAGCTTGATCGCGTTGCGCAGGTTGTCGGTGTACACCGAGGCGGCCAGGCCGTAGATGGTGTCGTTGGCCAGGGCGACGGCCTCTTGCAGGGTGTTGAAGGTGGTGACGGTCAGCACGGGGCCGAAGATCTCTTCCTTGAACAGCAGGCTGTCGGCGCTGACGTTATCGACCACGGTCGGTTGCACGTAGATGCCGTCTTCAGTCTTGCCACCGAAGACCACGCGCTGGTTGCCTTCGCTGGCGTTTACCAGGTACGAGCTGACCTTGTCGAAGTGTGCCTTGCTGACCATTGAGCCCAGGCGGTTGTCCGGGTCCAGGGGGCTACCCATTTTCCAGTCTTGCAACTGCACGCCGATGCGCTTGAGCAGTTCATCCTTGATGTCGGCGTGCACGATCAGGCGCGACGAGGCCGAGCAGTTCTCGCCCATGTTCCAAAACGAGCCGTTGACGATATGCCCCGCCACCAGGTCGAGGTCGGCCACATCGTTCATGACCACGGCCGGGTTCTTGCCGCCCAACTCCAGCACGATGCGCTTGAGGTTGGACTCGGCCGCGTATTGCAGGAACAGGCGGCCGGTGTCGGTAGAGCCAGTGAAGCTGACCATTGTCACGTCCATGTGACGACCCAACGGTTCGCCCACTTCGCGACCACCACCGGAGACCACGTTGAACACGCCGTCCGGGATGCCTGCCTGGGATGCCAGCTCAGCCACGCGCAGCGCGGTCAGGGTGGTTTCCTTGGCAGGCTTGACCACGATGGAGCAACCAGCCGCCAGGGACGGGGCGATTTTCCAGGCCAGCATCAGCAGCGGGAAGTTCCACGGCAGCACCAGGCCAACCACGCCAATCGCTTCGCGCACCACCAGGGTCAGCGCGTCGTGGCCAACCGGCGCCGTGTTGTCGTAGATCTTGTCGATCAGCTCGGCGTGCCAGCGGATCATGTGAATGGTTTCCGGCACGTCGGTGAGTTGGCACTCGCGCACCGGCTTGCCGCTGTCCAGGCTTTCGAGCACGGACAGTTCGTGGGAATGCTGCTCCAGCAGGTCGGCGAAGCGCAGCAGCACTTTCTTGCGTGTGCCGGGGCTGAGTTTGTGCCAGCGGCCATCGTCGAAGGCCTGTTTGGCCGAGGCGACGGCGTAGTCCACATCGGCGCTGTTGCACGCGGTGATTTCAGCCAGCAACTCGCCGGTGGCCGGGTTGGTGGTGGCGAAGGTCTTGCCCGAGGCAGACGTGTGCAACGCGCCATTGATGAAGGATTGGGTTGGGAACTGGATGTCCTTGGCAATCGCGGCGTATTCGGGGGCAGTGAGCAGGTGAGTCATCATGCACCCCCTTGGATGCGCGCAACGTCACGCTTGAGGTTGGTGATAACGGTTTGCAGCGCTTGGTTTTCGCTTTCGGTCAGCGGTTGCAGCGGCGCACGAACGCTGCCGGTGCGCATGCCGTTGAAGGCGCAGCCGGCCTTGATGGCCTGCACGAATTTGCCGCCTTCGAGGTAGTCCATCAGCGGCATGAACGCGCCCATGATCTTGCGGCCTTTGTCGAAGTCTTTTTCGATCACGCACGCTTCGTACAGCGCAACGTGTTCACGCGGTACGAAGTTGGAACCGGCACACACCCAGCTGCGGGCGCCCCAGGCGAAGAATTCCAGGGCTTGGTCATCCCAACCGCAGGACAGCGCGATGTTCGGGAACTGGGTGGCCAGGCGATGCACTTGGCCCATGTCGCCGGAGCTTTCCTTGATGGCCACAACGTTCTTCGAGGCCGATACGGCCTTGAAGTAGTCGTTGCCCATGCTCACGCTCATGCGGCCCGGGTAGTTGTAGAGCATGATCGGCAGGTCGGCCGCCTTGTCTACGGCCAGGGCGTGGATGGCGTTTTCTTCTTCGGTCGGCAGTGCGTACGGCGGCGAACCGACCAGGATCGCATCGGCCTTGATGGCGCGGGCAGCCTTGGCGTATTCCACCGAGTCTTCGGTGCGGATGGCGCCGGTGCCGACGATCAGCGCCACGCGGTTGCCGATGACTTCTTTGGCGTGGGCCGCCAGGTCGATACGCTCTTGGGACGTGTGCGCGTAGTACTCGCCGGTGGAGCCGCCGATGATGATGCCGTGTACTTTGGACTCGATCAGGTATTCCAGCACTTCGGCGAAGGCTGCGTTGTCGATCTGGCCAGTGGCGGTCAGCGGGGTGATTGCCGGGGTGTAGATGCCTTCGAATTTCATGGGTGTTTCTCCAACAGTGAAAGGGGTGGTTTTTTCGTTCAGCTGCTCAATGCCGCTGCGTCCCGCAAGTTCAATGAGCGTGTTTCAGGGGCCATGGCCCAGGCGGCCGCCAGGCCGACAAAGGTCACGCCAGCCGCGACGTACATGGTGTTGCCGATACCGATGGAGGTCAGCGACAGCGGCACCAGGTAGGTGCCCACAGCAGCGCCGACCCGCGACAGCGAGGTGCCGATGCCCACGGCAAAGGCGCGGATTTCGGTGGGGAACAGTTCGTTGGGGTAAACCAGTTGCAGCACTTGGGCGCCGCCGATAAACACGGCGTAGGCGCCAAACAGGCACAGCACCAGCAGCTCATGGCTGCTGGAGAAGGCCGCCAGCAACAGCAAGGCGAGGCCCGACCACAGGAAGCTGTGGATCAGCATGCTGCGTCGGCCGATGGTGTTGATCAGCCGCGTGGCGAGGATGCAACCGACCACAAACAACAGGGTGATGAACATCGAGCCGTAGGACGCCCACTCGCCTTTCAGATTCAGCGCTTGCAACACTTTGGGTGCGAAGGCATACACGGCGAACACCGGGATGATCGAGCACGACCAGAACACCGAGACAAAGAACAGGCGCTTGCCGTAGCCCGAGCGCAGCAGGTCGCGGAAGGTCATCTTGCGTTCGTCCGGTTGCTCCGGCAGGTCGCGCAGCGAGTAGTGCGGGCCGTAGACGCGTTTGATCACCTGCTCGGCTTCGGCGTCGCGGCCTTTGCTCAGCAACCAGCGCGCCGATTCCGGGGTGCCCAGGCGCAGCACAAACAGCACCAGGCCAATCACCGAAGCACTGGCCAAGGCATAGCGCCAAGCGTCATCTGCGCCGGTGTTGATGATGGCGTTACCCACTACATAGGCGAACGCGGCACCGGCAAACCACAGGATGGTCAGTGCGGCGAGCCGTGGGCCTCGTTGTTTCTTCGGCAGGAACTCCACCAACAATGAAGTGGCCACCGGGTATTCAATGCCCACCGCCAAACCAATGATGAAGCGCAGGGCAAATAATACCCACGCCGATTCAACCCAGAACTGCGCCAGGGAACACACGATAAATAACGACGGGCCAATGAAATAGACTTTCTTGCGGCCTAACTTATCGGTCAACCAACCACCGATAAACCCGCCAAAGAACACGCCGATCAAGGCTGACGCGGCAATAAGGCCCTGCCAGAACTCGGTCAGCTCCAGGGCGCCGGTCACTTGCAGCATCGCAATGCCAATAATGCTTAAAACATAACCATCCACGAATGAACCACCGCCCGAACGGGCCGTGAGCAAACGGTGAAAGTTATTGAGCGGTACATCCTCAACTGAGGCATTCGGACTTGTCATTATTATCTCCTACTTCGCTTCGTTCATTCGCCGGGTTACAACGCACACTTGAAATCCAGGCGAATGAAAGCCGTCTCAATCAGAAACCGCCGTCGCGTAAACGCCTGCTGTTTTCCAATCGATAGATTAAGTTCGGTATTGCGTATTAAGCGTGTTGCGAATCAGCTTTCCTGGCCGGCGCGGCTTTGCCCCCATAGCAAGTTCATATTTACACCCGCTGATAACAGCGGCTCGGGTGGGTTTCTGCTCGGGCCCGGGGACGTCAACAGGAAGTCCACCAGGTGATTGCTTTTGCCCGCCAGCCACTCGGCCAACAAGGTGCCGGTGACGGTGCCGCGGGTGACGCCCAAGCCGTTGCAGCACAAGGCGCCGTAGACGTTTTTGGCCAGCTCGCCGAAGTGCGCCATGTGGTTGCGTGACAGGCTCAGGGAGCCGCCCCAGGTGTAGTCGAAATTGACCTCGCGGTGCAGCGGGAAGCGCCGGTCGAAGGACTCTTTGTGGCGCTTCACAAACCGCTGCAGGTATTTGGGGTTGCTGCGCCCATCGGCGTTGAAGCTGAAGCTGTTGCGCACCAGCAGGCGGTTGTCGACGGTGCGGCGCAAGGTGGTACCAAACGGGTCGGCGGGGATCACGCCCCAGAACGGGTCGCCCCCCAAGCGCGCCTGCTCTTCTTCGTCCAGCGGGCGGGTCAGGCTGGCGTAGGTGAAGATCGGCAGCATGCGGCTCTTGAGAAAGCCGAAGCTCATGGCGAAGGCGTTGTTGGTCAACACCAGTTTGTCGGCGACGATGCGGCCGTGCTTGTGGATCAGCACGGTCTTGTCGCCGTACTCCACTTCGGTGATTGGGGTGTTTTCGTACAGGGTGACGTTGGACGGCAAGGTGTCTGCCAGGCCTTTGACCAGCGCCGCCGGTTGCACCAGCGCGGTACCAGGGGTGAACAGGGCCTTGCGGTAGAAACGGGTGCCGATGCGGCTGGGCAATTCGTCGCCCTCGATCACTTGGTAGGGCTGGCCAAGTTTGTCCAGACCACGACGATAGGCATCCAGCACGGCGATGCCACGGTCTTCGATGGCAGCCTGGTATTTGCCGCAATCGCGCCACTGGCAGTTGATGCCGTGTTGGTCCACCAGCGCGCGCAGCATGGATTGCCCGGCGAGGTTGAGTTCCATGCTGATCGTGGCGGTGGCGATGTCGCCGATATAGTCTTCGGCGCCGATGTCGTGGGGCAAGTCGATGGCAAAGCCGGCGTTGCGCCCGGAGGCGCCGTAGCCGACTTCCTGCGCTTCGATCAGCACGATCTCGTCGTCCGGGAAATTCAGCGCCAGCTGGCGCGCCGCCGCAAGGCCGGTGAACCCCGCCCCTACCACGGCCCAGCGCGCGGTTCGCGTGCCAATGTGCGGTGGCCGGGCCACGCGCGGTGGGCTGAGGTGAAACCAGCCGCAGGTTGAATCGTCTGCCGGGGTGTTTCTAATGAGTGCCATGTTCGCGACCTGGGTTCTTTTATAGTTGTTAGAGCTAACAGCTACCCGGTTGCATCGCGTCACACTGGCCGGTCTCGACAGGTCAGAAGGTGAGCGGTACATCCAGGCCTTCGGGCGCCGCGTACTCGGACATCCGCCGACGGGACAGTTCGAGGTGGGCCCGCACGATTTCCCCGGCCAAGACCGGATCGTGGTGTTCAATTGCGCGGATCATGTCGTCGTGCTGCTGGGCGGCCACTTCCAGGTCTTCCTGCATATCCACCGTGGTGGGGTGGCGGTAGAAAATCTTGCCCAAGCGGGCGTGGTCGATCAGCAAGCGCTGCAAGCTCGGCATCAGGTAGGCGTTGTGGGCCATCTTGCCGATCTGCAGGTGAAACTCGTCGTTGTACAACACACGGTTCTCGACATCTTTTTCTTCGATGGCCGTGCGAAACAAAGCTTGTATCCGCTTCAACTCCACAACCTCAGCCGGCGTTGCGTGGGAGCAGGCCAACTGGGTCGTGGCGATGTAAATCAATGGCGCCGCCAAAAAGAAACTGCGCAGCGACTGGTAACTCATCGCCGACACCCGTGCAGCGCGGTTGGCTTCGAGGTCGATGTACCCTTCTGCCGCCATTTGCCGCATCAGTTCACGCACCGGTGGGCGCGACAAACCGAACTCATCACACAGTGCCAACTCATCCACCACGGCCCCTGGTGCCAGCTCCATGCTGAGGATGCGGCGCCGTAGCGCTTCACCCAAAACAGCCTTGCGGTCCAGGGTTGGCTCGACGGGAGCCGGGGTGCTGAGTTCTTTGGTCGCCATGGTGAAACCTTCCTAGTAGTAAGTGCACACGGTCTACTACCTGTATTCGCACTATAAAACAACAAAATACTTTGTGTCTACAATTAAAATACACAGCATAAACATCAGTTGCAGCCCTTTGCCTACGGGGCCATTGGCTATTTGACCAGGCGGATTTCTTTGGACGGACGATGGCCGAAATAGGCGCTGTAGCACTTGCTGAAATGGCTGGGGGAAACAAACCCGCAGGCCACCGACACCTCGACGATGGTCAGCGAGGTGTGCTGCAACAAGCGCCGCGCCTCGGTGATGCGCAGGTCCATGTAGTAGCGCTGCGGCGAGGTGCCGAGTTGGTCCTTGAACAGGCGCTCGATCTGGCGCCGGGAGCGGCCGGCGTACAGGCACAGGTCGTGCATTTGCAGCGGCTCTTCGAGGTTTACGTCCATCAGGTTGATCACCTCACGCAGCGGCCCGCTTACCGACACGCTCAACATCGGTTTGACGCGCCGAAAACGAGAGGCTTCGAAGGCGAGGATGTCTTCGATGCCGTCGGTGAGGCTTTTGCCGTGCAGGCTGCGGATCCACTCAAGGGCCATATAAAAGGCCCCGGTGGGGCTTGATGCCGTCAGACGATTGCGGTCCACCACGTAGGCTTCACTCGTCACATGGGTAAGCCGGGCGATCTCCGCCAATGCCGGCCGATGCTCCGGGTGAACCGCGCAGCGATAACCCTCCAACTGCCCTGCCCGCCCAAGAAACCACGCGCCGTTCCATATCCCGGCCAGCGCCACGCCCTGCTCTGCCGCCGCCTCCAGCAGCAAGCTCAACTCATCGTTGTAGCGCAGCGGTGTGCGATAACCGCCGCAGATCACCAGCAGGTCAAGTTCGCACACCGCCCTGAGCGTCAGGCGCGCGTCCGGGCGGATCACCAGGCCCAGGTCGCTGACGATTTCATCAGCGGTCAGGCCAAAGGTCTGTGTGGCGAACAGGTCGGGCCGCAGCAGGTTGGCGGTGACGATGGTGTCCAGCGCCTGGGTAAAGGCCGGCAACGAAAAATGCTCCAGCAGCACAAAACCCGCCCGCGCCTTGCGCACCTCCAAGCCTTGATGATCGTTGAGGTAACGCAGGTTCTTGCACTGCATGCCATCGCTGAATTGACGTCGCGCTACCACGTTATGTTCGCCGTGCCTGACGCTGCAAGGCGCCGCGTGACAGACGATCGAGCAACAGCGCCACCGCGACAATGGCCAGGCCGGCGCGCAGGCCCAGGCCCATTTCCATGCGCGTCAAACCGCGGGTCACTTCCGCGCCCAAGCCGCCTGCGCCGACCAATCCGGCCAACACCACCATCGCCAGCGACAACAGGATGCATTGGTTGAGCCCCACCAGCAGCGTCGGTGCCGCCGTGGGTAATTCGATCTTGAACAAGATGTGCCGAGGCGACGCGCCCATGGCCTGGCCCAGCTCCAATAAGTCCTTGGGCAATTGCTTGAACGCCAGGGTGGTCAAACGCAGCATCGGCGGAATGCCATATACGATAGTGGCAATGATCGCCGGCACCCGGCCCAGGCTGAACAGCATCACTGCGGGGATCAGGTACACCCAAGGCGGCACGGTTTGCATGATATTGAGGATCGGCAGCAACGCCGCATCCACGCGCTTGACCCTTGCAGCCAGGATGCCCAGCGGGAACGCGATGCTCACCGAGATCAGCACCGCCACCGAGACCAGTGCGATGGTCTGCATCGACGCCACCCACAGCCCGGCAAACAGGCAGAACGCCAACATCAGGCCGGCAAACAATGCCACACGCCAATTGGCCAGCACCCACGCCGCCAGCACCACGACGGCAATCAACACGTAGGCATGAGGCGCAAGCAACGCGGTTTCGATGGCGCCCAAGGTCGCTTCGATGATCTTGCTGATGACCACAAATAGGCCGTGCAGATTGGCGTTCAGCCAATCGATAGCCGGCGCCAGGAACGCGCCTGGCGAAAAACGAAAGTCCGTCAGGTTCATTGGCTTGCTCCCATCCGCGACTGTGCAGCGGCTTGCGCGAGGCGGTCGAGGATCATGGTGAGGATGACGATGGCCAGCGCAGCGTTGATCGACTTGGCAATATCCAGCGTGCGCACTGCGCCGTAGATGGTTTCGCCCAGCCCCCCGGAGCCGACGATGCCGGCGATGACCACCATGCCAAACGCCATCATCAGGCTTTGATTGACCCCAGCCATGATGCTCGGCATGGCGAATGGCAGGCGGATCTTGAAGAACATCTGCAAGCCGGTGACGCCGCTGGCTTCGCCCAGCTCGACAAACTCTTTGGGCGTCATGCGGATACCCAGCGAGGTCAGGCGCAGCGCGGGTGGCACCGCGACGATAAAGGTGGCCAGCAAGGCGGTAGCGGGGCCGTAGCCCAGCAGCGCGATAGCCGGCAACAGGTAGATATAAGGCGGCAGTGTTTGCACAAGGTCCAGGCAGGGGTCGACCACGCGGTCAAACGCCGGCGTGAGCCCGGCCAACACCCCCAGCGGCACCGCCACCAACAGCGCCAGCAACGTGGCCGTCAAGACCAGCGCCAGGGTGCTGACGGTTTCGGGCCACAGGCCGATAAAGTTGCATACGAGCAAGGCCAGCGCCGACAACAGTGCGAAGCGTGCGCCCACCATGCGCCAGCCCAGCAGGCCGATGACGATGGCAATCACGTAGAACGGCGGCGCGGCAATGCACCACTGCACGCCTTTGAATACTGCGGTCAACCCCGTGTTGGCAGCCTCGAAAAAGGCCTCGCCATTGTCTTGCAGCCACATCAGGCCCGAGTCCACGGCGGCATCGAATTGCACCGAGAAGTCCGGGGTGCTCATGGCGAGGTCTCCAGCACAGGGGCGACGGCGTGAGCATCGTTGGGGATACCCTGGACGCCGCGCAACAAGTCTTTAGCGGTGATGATACCGACCACCACGCCGTGCTCGACCACTGCCAGCGGTTCAAGCTCGGCATTTATGGTCAGGCCGATAAGCGCATCGATATCAGTGTCGGGTGAGGTCTGGTTCAGCCGGTTGAAATCGCACAGCGGGAAGGCTTGAGCGTACACCGCTACGGGCGTCATTACCGAATGGGCCTTGACCAGGTGTAGGCGTGAAATGCCGGCGACGAATTCGGCGACGTAGTCATCCGCCGGGTTCAACACGATCTCTTCGGCGGTGCCGACCTGGATAATCACCCCATCCTTCATGATGGCGATGCGATCACCGATACGAATCGCCTCTTCCAGGTCGTGGGTGATAAACACGGCGGACTTGCCCAATTCTTTGGTGAGCTGGCGGAATTCGTCCTGCAATTGGCGGCGGATCAACGGGTCGAGCGCGCTGAACGGCTCGTCCATCAGGATAATTTCTGGGTCGGCAGTGAGCGCTCGCGCCAGTCCAACCCGTTGCTGCATACCGCCAGACAGTTCGCTAGGGTAGCGCGAAGCCCAGTCGGTCAAGCCGACCTTGGCCAATGCACGTTCCGCCACTTTGTAGCGTTCAGCCTTGCCCACGCCCTGCACTTCCAGGCCGAAGGCGGTGTTTTCCAGCACCGTGCGATTAGGCAGCAGCGCTACGCTCTGAAACACCATACCGATGTTTTTTGCCCGCACATCGCGCAACTGCGCAGGCGATAACGCGGACAGGTCCTTGCCCTTGACCAGCACCTTGCCGGCGCTGGGTGTAATCAATTTATTGAGCAACCTGATCAGGGTTGATTTGCCACTGCCGGACAAGCCCATGATGCAAAAGATTTCACCGCGGCGAACCTGCAGGCTCACATCCGACACGCCGACCACGCAGCTGAAATCCTGCAAAACCTGGGTTTTGCCCAGGCCCTGGTGGACCACCGCCTCCATCGCCGCCTTGGCGTTCTGACCGAAGATTTTCCAGACCGACTGGCAATCCACAAGCACTTCGTTGGTGTCTATTTTGACCGTTGTCATTGCTAAGCCTATTGAACCAGTCGGGCTGGTTTTTCTAATTGATCAGAACGTGTTATTCGAACCTGGCAGTGGCAAAAAAAGATCGATGCTTATTGTTTGATATTGGCCCAGCGCTTCATCAAGTCGGCATGACTGGCGGCCCAACCGTTGACGGCCTCATCCATGGTTTTGCCGTCTTTGACGACACCGTTGATGGCGGTGATATCGGCCAGGGGCACGTACACGCTGGCGATGACTTCACGGGCATGGGGGTATTCAGCGGTGAAGCCTTTATGCCCGATCCAGTAGTAAGCCTGAGGAGGTGCGAAGGAGCCCTTGGGGTCTTTGAGGAACTTGAGGTCGAACTTCTGGGCCATCCAGGACGGCTCCCAGATAGTCACGGCCACCCATTCTTTGCGGTCGACGGCGGACTTGAGTGCAGCGGTCATGGCGGCGGTACTGCCTTCAAGCAGTTGCAGCTTGAGGCCATAGTCCTTGACGGCTTTGTTGGCGTCGCTCATCAAGCCTGAGCCGGGCTCGATGCCGATGATCTTGCCGCTGAACTTGTCGGCGTTATCGTTGAGTTGTTCCAGCGAATCGATATCCACGTACTTCGGAACAGCAATGGCCTGGTACAAGCCGTAGGACACCGGCGAGAGTTTTTCCAGGCGGTTCTTGTTTTTGTTCCAGTAATCCTGGGTCGCGTAATCGGTCTGCGACGCCAGGACTTGCACGTCACCCTTGGTCAGCGCGGCGTAAGCGATGCCAATCTCGGAGAACTCCACCACTTTTACGGTGTAACCGGCGTTCTCCAACACCTTTTTGGTAATGCCGGTAATCGGCGTCAGGTCTTCCCAGGACATGGTGCCAACGGTGATGGTTTTTTCTTCGGCCTGGACCGGAAGCGCAACCACACCCACTAACGCAACCGCACAAACGGTCTTCCAAAATGTCTTCATGGCGCGCCTCGCTCTACGTTGTTTTTTTAGTTTCAAGCCCCGGTAAAGGCTGCCTGTGGGATTGAGATTCGCATGGGCAAAAGTGTCGGTCAATAGAATGTATTTTCTCTGTATACATATAGAATTCACACAAAACACAATATTAATAAGATTAAGTTGTTTAAATTCATAGAGTTACAGAGAACCGACGCTAAGAGCACAGGTCGGTTATAGAAACGTATCGCGTCGTTTTTGAGATGCTCAGTCGTAGACGGAAGTGGCATAGGCTGAGAGGGGAATTGCGCTTTCAGGGAGCAGCAGCCGTAAGGACGACTTCCATTGAGCGCACAAGCGGAGGAATGGGGATGAATCTAGTCGGCTGATATTTCCAGCGCTTGCATGAACTCTTCTGCTTCAGAGCCGGGCGTAAACCTGAAACCGTACATTTCATCGGCGCTCAGAATGTCACCCAGGGCGCCGAGCAATTGCGCCTCAGTGGGCGAATCGCGCAACAGCGCGTTCGCTGCCAACAACAACTCAGACGCTACGCCCTGGGCACTCGCAGCATCAATCACGGCGAAAAGGATAAAGCGTAGACGGATTTCACGATCAGTGGGCCAAACCGTTTTTCGCTTACCCATATAGAGGCCTCGACTTTTCGGAAAAATCCGAGGCTATTGATGACCCGAAGGTGTTTCAAGCATCAAGAGGCAAGATAGGCCGCGTCCTACATAGGAAAGAGAAACGCCGCACCAATGGGGCTGGCCCGAGGCGCGCACTCATTGCACCGGCAGGAAATTCATCAGCAACAGGCTCTGCGCATAGTTAAGCCCAATGCGCCGGTAGCGTTCGTCGAGCAACTGGGTCAACAGGTCGAGGCGCGCCACGATCTTGCCAAACTCGACCGCGAAACTGAGGTTACTGCCCTCCTCCGAAATTTCGTTGGAGAACAGCAACAGCACGCCATTGGCATCCTGGCGTTTGCTCAGCAGCCAAGTGGCTTTTTCAATATTGCGCGCAGCGTTGCTCACGAACTGGGGGTTGATCGAGTCAGTCATATAGAACTGGGTTCGCCCACCGTGGGCGGTTACCAACATGCTGCCGATCGCATAGATAAACGCGCCGACGCGGTCCCCCTTGAACTCCGGGCTCAACGAATAACTCAGCGCCGCGAGGTCGCGACGATCGCCAAGAGCAGGCAAGGATCGACGTTGTTCAATGGCCTGGCGAATTTCCCGTGCAGCCGTGACCGCATCTGGAGAACCGGACTGGCGCCATTGGTTAGGGTTGCGCAGATAGAGCTTGTTCATCAGCAGATACAGGCTTTGCAGGTTATCTTGCATGCTCAGGGTAGCCATGCGGTCGACGCTGGTCTGGAAGAACTCATCGGGCTTGCCATTGCTGAACTGCTTGGCGATATCCCGCCCCTGTTGCTGGGTGCAGCCACCGGTACACAGCATCAAAGCCGCGGCCAGCAACAGCGGCCAACGCACCCGTAGTAGGGTTGAAAAAGGAAACGCGCGATCCATCGGCACCCGATCTGGTTTGTCTGGCCACGCAGGGGATCGGCGGGGCTGGGACAAGGATAGATCGGAGAAATGAAAAAAAGTGCGGTGCAGGCGGGCAGATTGTTACAAACCGGTACCGTCGCACCGTTACAGCGGGCCAAACGTGAACAATTCGTTTTAGCGCCTATACTGAAGGGTGCAGCGGCGTGTGTTACGGGTGATTGCGGCTCTCAAAGTCGCAGACGACAGCATTACCGTCCGCTGCCATGAGGGTGACAGCAATGAAACATCCGATTCGAGCGCAAATAGTCGTCCAGGTTATTTGCTTGCTTTCGGTGGCTCAGCTTTTTTGCTGAGTGAAAGGCCACTGCTGGTGTTTTTAAATTCGGCCGCAGGTGCGGTGGTGTGAGGTATCGCCCGTTATAAGTCCATAATCTGGCCCGACAGTTGAGTGCCGGACCAGAACGTGCAACTACAGCAAGACCGTCGCGAGCATTCCCAAAGCGCCCAGGCAAAAGCCGATCAATGCGCCTCGGCCGGGTACTTCATGGAACAGCACCCAGATCACGACAGGCTCCAGCAGCAGTAACGAGGTGACGGAAACGACCGTGACTACCCAGATATCACCGACCGCCAGATACCCCAGCCAATAAGCGCCCAGCAGACAAAAGCCTGCGAAACACATCACCAACACAGGCATGATGAACGCCTGCAATGAGCCGTCGCCCGCTTGAGCCAACCGGGCGGTTACCACCTCACTGTAAATTGCACAAAACTCACCGATTATCATCAACCCTAGAGCAGAAACTCCGAGTAGTTCTTTGGACATATCAAAAACTCCTTCGTATTCAACGCACTGTTTTTCAATACCCAGGCAGCGATGCCGCAGCCCATGGTTTCATCGCAGTGATACGAAGCAGCCTTGAACAAGCCAGAATTACCGAAGTGCTTTTGCATGCTCATGTCCTTCAAAAGGGGGGAGTCTGAGCGACCAGGTTAGATCGCTCGGTCTGATCATACGTTTGAGTGCGGAGTACGAACAACTACGGCCGGGCTGATCGCGCCACACTTTGTTACAACCCCTTGCCTCAGGGTACCCTGCGCGAAGAACTTCGAGCTTTTGTTTCAATCCTAATACCAGGCGTACTTCAAATCGTGAGCGCCTGCTGACAACCCATAGAGGTTCACCCCATGAAAATGACACTACCCGCCCTGGTTCTGGGCGCCCTGATTTCCCAAGGAGCGATGGCTGCCGGAGACGGTACCGCCGCTCTCGGAGGCGGCGTTGGTGGTGCACTTGGCAATATCGTCGGCCAACAGCTCGGCGGCTCAACCGGAGCAGCGGTTGGCGCAGGCTTGGGCGGTGCCGCAGGCGGAGCAGTCGGTGCTCAAAAGGGTAATCGCGCAGAAGCTGCGATAGGCGGCGGGGTCGGCTCCGCTGGCGGATCGTTGATAGGCAATCGCCTGGGCGGCACAACCGGCTCGACGATCGGCGCTGGCCTGGGCGGTGCCGCAGGTGGCGCGCTGGGCAATAACCTGGCGGATGATGAGAGCAATCATCGTTCTGACGGTAAAAAACACAAGGGCAACAACAAGCACAAACACAAGAACAAACGGCATTGATGAACTGTCGCTCGGCCCCGTAACAGGGCCGAGCGATGCATTGAGTGGCGAGAGGGTTTGGCCACTCTCACTTGTCCAGATTCAATAGCTCGTGCACCCGATCACCCATCATTCCCCGAAACCACTGCGCATGAAACTCCAGATTTTTCAGAGAAGTACCGTCACCTAATTCATACTCGAAAACTTTCCCGTTCGGCCCCTGATAAACGACACGAAAATGACCATTGCGGTCAGAACTGAAAACTACGTAGGGGCGGATGTAGAGGATGTCGTCAAATGCCACGCGCACTTCGGTGGGCTTACGGCCGCGCCGCGTGACCGTAAGGGTCAGCAATTGCTGGTTTGCGTCAAACGTGAAGGCCTGCACCTGAGGTGCAGAGGCAAACCACGCAAAGAACACCCCCGTGAGCACGGCACTGCCAATCAACGGCAGGATGAACAACGATGCGGTAACGCCTGGCCCGGTGCCGGGCGTAGCACCTTGCATCGCATCAAGCCCACCCATGAGCAACATCGCCAGCCCATAACCGGGTAACAGCAAGAGCAGCGCAAGGTAGAAACCAAAAACACCCATGCCATTGCTGCCAATAATCGGTATATCCGGGCCGTAGTGCCAAATAGGTGGGTGAGCGGGAGGGCTTTCAGTACATGGCTCAGCGGGTGTCGTTGCGACAAGGTCAGGTGGAGGGTGACGATTCATCCGGCAGGCTCCAAAAACTGCAGCGTAAACGGTAGCAGTTCTCCCAGACAGTAGTGCCCAGCAATGCAAATTTGAGGCGAAAAAAACCGGCTCAACAGCCGGGCAGAGCACCGAGGGCGCGATGCACAAACCAAAAGCATCTGCGCCCCCAGTGTCACGAGCGGGCTACCACTCTTTAGTGGGGGCTGCCTTCGGCGAGACATCGTCGAACGCATTTCGCGCTTTGAAATAGTCAACGGTATGGAAATACGCAAACAGCGCAGGAAGCCCGAGCCAAAGCAAGATTGCCAAGGCCGTTGGCATAAAGAACACCGCAAACATAAAAATGAAGGCGAGCAAGAACACCCAAAGACCAAACGCTACAATCGCGGCGAGAACCGGTACAGACCCTTCCATTTTTGTGATGCGGCCATCGGACTCCCGCACCGCGCAAACCTTGTGTACGCCGCCCATCACTTTGACGCACGACAGGCCTACGTCATCCCCGACTTTGATGAAAGTATCCAGAAGGGAATCTGCCTGTACTTTCATCACTCGCTGCCCACCGATCTCGATGAACTCGTATTTCGTTAGTCGACCGTTAACAATGATTGCGTTGCTAGTACGAGAGATATTTCCCTCGAAAACTTTGGTACCCATTTACCTACTCATCCATGGCATGCCGAAACGGCAGGCCGGAATGATCATGGCTTAGGGCCATCACGTCAACCTTTACGTAGCTCCGAAATGCATCAAAAGCCCCGGTCTAGAGCCTTCCGTGAGTCAATGTACTACCCAAACCCCAGAAATAAAAAGCCCCGCCAGTGCGGGGCCTTTGTTTGAACTTTGACGGGAAGCCTTTCAGCGCTGCCTTAACCGGCAAAAGACTCACCCGAACGTGAAATCTTTATTTGGCTTGGCGAAGCACAAGCTCCGAGAGACGGGTCTTGACCCGGAAGCAGAACTCACGAATCTGAAATTGATAAGCGGGCATAACCATATAGTTCAGATCAGGACCTAACGAGTCTTTGATTTCCATATATTTAGCCGTCTTGACGGCAATCGCTTGGTATTCCGTGTCGTACTTAGTGTAAGACGCTTTGCTGTAAATCTTCAAAACATCCAGCTCTTTACGGCACTGCTCAGCACGATTTTGGTTCAAGTTCGTGTCGGATTCAGACTCGGCGGCCTGCGCAGAGACAGGCGTTGGGGCGTGAGCACTTGCGTTCGCAGGTGCACCCTCATATCGCACAGTATAATTTTCTGGTGTCGAAGGTGCGACTTCAGGTGGTGCTTCATGGACGACGGCGGGAGGTGGAGCCACGTTAGGTTTTTCTGGCGTTTTTGTAACGCATCCCGAGAGGGCAAGCCCTACCACTACAACGATGCCACACATTTTATCCATCGGTTCCACCAAGAAGTAATTACGGTTGGCTGAGTCGTTAGGTTCTGGGTAAAAGTAACAACTCATTCAATGATCGAGTGTAAATTTTCTACCAGCCTCAAGGCGCTCAACCGCTCTTCCTTGAGTTCGCAGACGAACGATAATAGTGAAAAAACAAAAAGATGACGAGTAAAAGCTCATCAACAAAGCCACAAATTTAATGCGGCTATATAGTTGGACCACACTGCGCATGCGCCCGTTAAGCAAGCGGTCACCCAACGGGCTTACATTAGGTCAGGTGCCCTCGCTTACAGTAACGACACTGCCACACTGGCCAACTACCTCCTTATCCATGGGCTACCGCGCCAGCCGCCAGTGCAATGGAGTCCCCCAGGATTCGCCACAACGCAGCGACGCGGCGACGGTAGGTTGACTCGTTACCGTAGATCAGCTCGACGTGCAGGCTATCAATCAGCCCGATGTACGCATCCTGGAATATCCCAAGGTCGGTGGCATTCAGCGTCGGGTACTTGGCCTTGAGGCTGACGCCAAACAGTTCGTGCATGCGTTCGAGATAAGCTTCAAACCCTGCACTCACCTGGCCTTTGAGTTCGGCAGGCGGAAAAAACGCGGTACGCAGCAGAAAGCGCAGCGCCGCTGAATGCTCATAGCGCTGCGCAAGATCGTCGGTGTACAGCGTGTCGAGGCCAACCGAAGCGCTGGCAGTCACCGCAAACTGTTGCTCGAGGTATTGGCGTTCGGTCGCCAACGCCAAATCCAGCGCCGCGCTGAACAGGTCATCCTTGCTTTTGAAGTGCGCATACAACGAAGGCTTGCGCATCCCCGCCAGCACGGCGATGTCGTTGAGTGAGGACGCGTCGTAGCCTCGCTCTGCGAAATGCACCAAGGCAATGTCGCAAATTCTTCCCGCTGAGGGGCTGAGCACTTTCATAGGGATATCCTTGCCAGCATTCTTTTATCAGTGATTTAACGCAGTGATCGAGTCAGCCTTGCCTTGGCGCACACTGATCCAGGTGAGCATACCCACCGCAACGGCGCACAGCACCAGCAAGCCACTCCACGCCGCCGCGCCGTAACTGCTGACCAGGCCGGTCAAAGGTGTCGCACACGCCGCAGTACCAAGCTGAAAGGCCCCCAGCAAGGCGGCGGTCGAACCCAGCGCGGTGGTTTGCGACGACATCACCAGCGTCATCAGCGTGGTTTCTGCAATCCCCACCCCAAGCAACGCAATCGCGACCCCGGCCACCAGCCACGACAAGCCCATCCCGGCAGCCACCGTCATGCAGGCAATGAGCGCACCCGCCACGATGCAGCACGAACCTGCCAGGGCCATGCGCGCCAGGCCGTATTGGCCAACCAACTTCGCCGCCAGCGAGGCCCCTATCAGGATCGCTATACCGGTTGCGCCGAACAGGGTACCAAACTGGGCGGCGGGCAACCCGTAGTCATTCTGGTAGATAAAAGTGGCGCCGCCGATGTAGGCAAACAGGAAAAAGAACACCGATGACAGCGCCAGCGCCGGCTGCAGGAAGCGCAAGTCCTGGCCGATGCGTGCGTAGGTTTGGATCGCGAGCTTGAAGTTCAGCGGCTCGCGTTTGTTCGCGGGCAAAGTTTCCCGCAGGACCACCATGGCGTTCACCGCCACCAAGGCTCCCAGCATGGCCAGTACGACCATCACCGCCCGCCAGCCAAAGTGCGCGTCAATGTAGCCGCCCAATGCCGGCGCGATAATCGGTGCCACACCTTCGATGGTCATCAGCAAGCCAAACAGCTTGGCCGCCTGCACGCCTTGGGTGACATCACGCACCATGCTCATGATGACCACCAGGGTCAGCGCACTGCCCAGGCCCTGAACGAATCGGGCCACCAACAGCCAGTCCAGTGTTGGTGCCGCACCGGCCACCAGGGCACTCAAGCTGAACACCACCAGGCCTGCGATCAAGGGACGTCGACGCCCCCAGGCGTCAACGATAGGGCCGAACAGGAGCTGGCCAAGACCCATCGCTAAAAGGAAGACCGTGAGTGTCAGCTGAATACTGGCCACACTGGTCGAGTAGTCCACTGCCATCTCCGGCAGGCTGGGCAGATACATGTCGACGGCCGATGGGCCAAGGGCACCAATGGCGCCCAAGGCCACGGCGAACTTCAATGAGGGACTGCTTGAATTGATCGATTTCATCATAAACTCACGACTTGCTTCCTACCGGTCGGTAGGCTGAAGTTGCGAGGTTAGCCAATGGCTTGGCAAAAGGTCAAGTCGTTAACCAATTAACGGTCAGGCAGCACCGGCTAACGCGCCCGAGAGCGCCTGCGCGCGGAAATCCTTGGGCGATTGTTCAAAGTGTTTTTTGAAGGAGCGGCTGAAATGCGCGGAATCGGTGAACCCCCACTTGTAAGCAATTGAGGTAATCGACTCAGAACGCAGGAACGGGTTCGACAAATCGGTGGCGCTGCGCTCAAGCCTTGCGCGCTGGATGTAACGACACACACTGTCGCCCTCCTCTTCAAACAGACGGTAAAGGTGCCTGACGGAAATCTTCAGCCGCCCCGCCAGGCAGGCGGGCGTCAAATGGGTCTGGGCCAAAGACTCATCGATGACCTTTTGCACATAACTGCGCAGGTTCACGCCACCGAGCACAGCAGCATCGCTGGCCTTCTCCTCGGCCTGCTCCAACCCGGACGCCAGCAGCAGGATAAACGCACTTTGCAAGGCCTCACCCTCGGCCGCGGCGCTGTCGGTGCCGTCGCTGCCCTTGCACGCCTGGTCCATCAGCAGATGCAGCATGCGGCCACAGGCCTTGGTCGATGAGATTTTGCCAAAGATCGGAGAGACGCCCTTGAGCTGGCGCTGCACTTGCGCGCGCGACAACGACAGGGACGCGTGCTCGATCAGGCCATGGGGTGCAATCGAGCACGGGCCGACTGAATCCATCAGCATCAGGTCGCCCGGCGCGAGCTGGATAGTCACTCCGCCCTGGGTGATGTGGGAGTAACCGGTGCGCTGACTGACCAGGAAACAGTGCTCGTCGTTGTCGCAATCGGCACGGTCGCCGTAACGCACGATGTTGCCAGCGTTGGTGCGCATATTGGCCAATGACAGGCCCCCATGGGACCAGGTGGAAATCTCGCCGATAAACAGCGAGCGATTGAACGCCAGTTGGGTTTCGAAACGACCGCACAATGCCTGCATGGTTGTTGTCCACTGGTCCAACCCGTCCCAGGCAGCCTGATGGATGCTCATGAATACCTCCGCACGAGATGCTTATTTTTGTACGCCAATAGTTAACATGTTATCTATAAGCGTACAACTGTAGATCTATGCAAAGTACTTAAGCACAAGCCATGCCACTCAAGGCTTAAAGGGTCTTAAGCACGAGATGAAGCGCAAAGATGCTCTGCTGCATAGGCGAGTTTGTTCAATACTCAACGAAATATAGCGGCGAAAAGCAGGCATGCGATTGACCACCTCGCTGCCCCCCATGTGCTCCAGCGTCACGCTCCAGCCGCCGTGGGAGTATTCAAGGGTGATCTTCTTGAAATCCAGCGGCATCAGCGCCTCGCGCAACGCCTTGTTGGTGCTCAGTTCGCGGGTCAGCAAATCGGCAAAGTCCCGCGGCCCTTCGCGGCGGCGGCAGACCAAACCCGTACGGGTAATGGCCCCCGTATGGTGCACTTGGTAACACCCCTCGCGCCACTGTGAGGCGGGCGTGTGGAAGCGAAACTGCGTGAGCACTATATGCATCAGTAACTGCGCTTGCGCGCGCTCATGTACCTCGATGACCGGCCCCTCTGGGCTGAACTGAAACTGCGCGCGTACCGGGGCCGACAATTGAAACGAGGGCTGGCCGAGATTACGCCGCACATGCTCAAGCGTCGCGCCCGGACGATACCCCGCCGGTGCGCGCTTGGAACTGAACAAATCAGACAGTTTTGAAAGCATGATCGAGTACCTCGGTCGGCTGAATACCGGGCTCCATGGCAAATTCCTTGGCCAGTACATCTTCGACCCGCGCTGGTATGAAGGGGTTGACCTTCTGCACCACCAGCGTCCAAAACAGCGCGTACAGGGCAGTGCTGCCCAACATCACGCCAAAAGGAATGTACACATCCGCAGGGTTCATGCCGGGCGGCGTGATAAACCACATGCCCAACAAAATCCCCGCGCTGGAAATGATCTGCGGCAGCGGAAAGAACGGTGAGCGATAGGCCCGTGGCAGGTCCGGGCGACGGATTCGCAGCATCACCACCGAGAGCGTCACCAACAGGTAAGCGGTGCTCCACGCACACACCGCCGCCAATACCAAATGCAGGATGTTGTCCGCATTACCGCCCAGGTACCAGGCATGCAGGCACGGAATCAACATCGCCACGAGAATGCACAGCAGCGGCGTCTTGAAGCGTGGATGCAGATAGGTAAACACCTTGGGCAACGCACCATCGACCGCCATGCCATAGAGAATGCGCGGCACACCGGCCATCAAGGTGTTGATGGTCGCAGCGCCTGCAAACAAAAAGCCGATGCCCAGCCAGACCGGGCCGATATCCCCCATGACCTGGGCGGCGAACTTGGGAATCGCCATCGGTGTATCCAGCAAGTGCAGGCCGGTGGCGGGGTCCAGCACCAGGTTTTCCACCTGGCGCTTCATGGCCGCGCCATAAATGAACATGCACGATGCCACGCCCACCAGGCCCAGGAGCATGGCCCTGGGCATGGTCGTGGCGGATTTGCGCAAGTCAGGCGCCAGCGGCGTGACGAATTCGCAGCCCACAAACATAAACATGGCCATGCCCACCAGCGACAGAATAGTCATCGGGTCGCTGCCCACCAACGACTCACCAAACCAGCCCTCCAACTCGACCGCCGGGGCCGCGATCAAGCCCAGCACGCCAAACACCATCAGTGTGGTCCACATGCCGAACGTCAGGATGATTTCTGCACGGCCAAATACGCTCACGCCAAACGCGTTGAGGATGCCGAACCCGATCACGAACGCCACCCCCAGCAACCACGAACCACCGGCAGACTCGGCCAATGTGTTGAGGTGTTCAAAGTTCACCAGCGCCATGACGCCCGACAGAATGGTTTCGGCGGTGCCTGCAAACACATGCACGATCAGGTAGGCCGACAGCGTGCCGGTTATTGCAAAGAACCGCCCCATGCCACAGTTGATGTAGTCATACACCGAGCCGGTAGTGGGCAAAATCGCTGCCGCTTCGGCAAACGTGGTCGCCTGGGCCAGCATCATCACCACCGCGATCAACATCGCCACGGCGAAGGCCTTGCCCCCAATACCAAAGCCCATGGTCGCCGTAAGGATGACGGGGCTGGCCATGATCAGGCCTACAGTACTGGCCAGTGCGGTCGGAAACCCCACCGACCCGCGGTTCAAATGCTCAGTGAGCTTATGGTTGATCGACATTTTTTAATGTCCCTGACGTTAGGTTGGCGTAAGAAGCGACAGGCTGATCCTCTCAACTGGATGCTGGCGTCGCCGCACACCCTCACTGTGCGCCCCGGCACCCCTAGCGTCTTGCCCACGGCTGCCGCCGGATTTGTTGCAGCCTGCCAACGTCGGGCACCTGGCGAGCTGAGTCAGCGCGGCAACGGCATCGAAAACGCTCGTTTCGGCTTTGGTCCCAGGTGCCTTCGGTCAATGTGGATTGGAGCAACTCCCTGAGATGGGCCTGGCTGGCGTACGTCTCGACCCTCCGGGCATGCCGCTCACTGTCGGCGTGCAGGGTGACGCAATGTTCAAGCGTTTGTTCATGCCGAACAGTCAGGTCGGCCAGTAACCGGTCTTGCTGCGCCGAAACCTGCGACAACCGCATAACGGTGGCAAGCGCCTCGTGCAAATCACTTTGGGTCTGCTGATGTTTATCGGCGAGCGCCCCGAGGGTCTCAAGCAGCGCTGGATACGCCTGTAGCGAGGGCGCAGACAAGGCTTGGCCGTTCCGAAGCAGGCTCAGGGTCGTCGCCAGCTGCAAAATCATTTTTGGCGGTAATTGAACATCCATGCACCGTTTGGCTGTGAAGTCAGTTGTGCACGGGGTATGACGCGAAATCGCGGGGAATACGTTGTATGGCACTGCCAGGCACTTTGTCTGTAGCTGCTGCCTGGCAGCGCCGGCTCAACCCTCAGCTGGCAATCACGGCCTTGAGCACGGTCTTGAACGTATCGATCTGCTCATCCGAGAACTGGCCGAACACCTTGTCCTGCTGTTCACGGGCGATGGTCCACAGCGACTCCGTCTCATCGACACCTTTGACGGTCAGCCGTACGCGGTCGTTATCGTCCACCACCAACCCCTTGCGCTTGAGATTGGCCACCGCCTCCTCGATTTCACGCACCGGCATCGCCACTTCACGCTGTAACTGGTTGAGATCCAGGCCGGCGTCACTCTCCAGCACCATCAACATCCGTGCCTCACTGGTACGCAGCCCGGTGGACAGCTGGCGAGGCTGGTAGCTGGCCTGATAAGCCCGCAGCGCCTGGGTCATCAGGTAATACAGGTTGTGGCTCAAGCGCCCCTGGAAATGGCTGCTGGGCGGCTGACCTTCGTCGCGCTTGGTCATGCGGGTGTGGGGCAGCACCATCGAGTAGGCACCTTGGTGATACAGCAGGGGCGAACGGCCGAAGTCATCAAACGCCACCACTTTGCCGATCATGATCCAGTGGTCGCCGCCGTCGACTTGCTGGAACTTTTCGCAGTGAAACCGTGCCGAGCAGTCGGCAAATACCGGCGCGCCGCCCTGCCCCGGCTCAAATTCAATTTCGGCAAACCGGTCTTCCTTCGGCCGCGCAAAGTTGTTGGACAAGTCGATCTGGTCAGCCGCCAGCACGTTAACCGCAAAGTGGCTGGCCTCTTCAAACACCTCGTGGCTGTTGGAGCGTTTATCGATGCTCCACAAGATCAATGGAGGGTCAAGGGACACCGAGTTGAAGCTGTTGGCTGTCACGCCAACCTTGCGGCCGCTGGGCGTCGACGCCGTCACCACCGTGACACCGGTGGCGAAGTTGCCCAAGGCTCGGCGGAACGCACGGGCGTCGAATTCAGCGGTTGGATTGGATGCAAGCACATCAGACATGAAAAACTCCCGGGCCGACCTACTGATCGACCCTGATTGTTGTTATTGGAATAGCCCTGCGGCGATGACGCGATCAAACCATTGACGGGTCTGGCTCAAGCCCCATCAACTCGCGCCCGAGGATCTGCGCGCACACGTCATAGTCGGTGTAGGCATGTGCGCCGGTGAGGTGGGAATCGCGAAACAAGCGTTGCAGCTCATTGGTTTCAAACCAGGCGCCACCACCAGCGGCGTCCATCAAACGGTCAACGGCCTGGATGCACATTTTGGTCGCGTAGCCCTGGTTGGTGCGCCAGAACGCGAGGGTTTCCCGCTCGGGATAGCGGTGCTGTTCGCTGTAAAATGCGATCTCATTCCAGCTTTTTTCCAGCAAGGCGCGAGCGGCAGCCACCTGATGCGTGGACTCGGCCAGACGCATCAGCGCCGGTGTGGCGGCACCCACCGCAGCGCCTGTGTAGGCTCGCACACGGTTTTTTGTTTTCTCGCGAAAGACCTCAAGCATGCGCTCGGCAACCCCCAGGCTGACCGTCGAAAACCCGCTGGCAAAATAGGGACGGTAAGGTGCAAAGAAGATCTTGCTGTCAGGGTAAAGACCAAAGCCTGCGGACTTGCCTTCCATCATGTCCTTGGCTTTCTGGATGCGGTGCTCAGGCACAAAGGCATCCTTGACGATCAGCGTCTTGCTGCCGCTGCCGCGCATGCCCACCGCATACCAGTCGTCACGGATCTCGTAATCACTGCGCGGCAACACGGCAAAGCAATAGTCCTGGGTGCCCTCGGCGTTTTTGCGACGAAAGCCCATGATCGCCCACTCTGCGTGATCGCAGCCCGAACTCCAGCCCATCTCACCGCTGAAGGTCACACCGCCTTCGACCTCTTCGGTCCGCCCGAAGGGCGCAATGCTGCTGCTGGCAGTGGCGTCGGGGTCATGCCCCCACACCTCGTCCTGCAGGGTTGGGGAGAACATCGCCAGTTGATGGCTGTGGGTGCACAACAGGCTCATCGCCCAGGCGGTACTGGCGCACGACGCCGCCAGCAGCGCAATACAATCGGCAAACTCGGGAAGTGAAATCTCCAGGCCGCCATACTTGCGCGGTTGCAGCGCATGGTGCATGCCGATGCTTTTGAGCAAGGCAATATTCTCGGCCGGGACGCTGCGGTCTTTTTCCGCCGCAAAGGCGTTGGCAGCAATGGCAGGCAGGACAGCCTTGAGGTCTTCGAGCAGAGGGTTGGGCTTTTTCATGACGGGACTCTTTATTATTGGATGTCGGCGGCGCCTATGCCGAACAGCTCCGGTTTGCGCGCAAACCGTTGCTCCTGGCCAGGAACGCTGAAAAATACCGGGCCAGTATGAGTCGCGTACACGCCGTGGAACATGCACGTTCCACGTAGAAGGTTGTACTTTTCATAGCCCATCACCGCGTGCGAAAGCTGGCAGGCTCAGTCATGTCCGTGACACGCACAGTCAAGATAAACCGCGTCGCCCCGCGTACTTTCCCTCCCAATGTCTGCCTGTTTGATCATTGGAGCCTGCCCGCATGAACGATACCCCACTGCTTCCCCGTGTCAGCCAGTTTCTGGCGCGCGATCACGGTCTTTACATCGATGGAGGTTATGTAGCCAGCAGCACCCGCACCAAACTCAAGGTCATTAACCCGGCCACAGGGGAAGTGATTGCACAGGTCAGCGATGCCGCCCAGGGCGACATCGACCGTGCTGTCGAGTCTGCCAACCGGGGCTTTAAAGCCTGGTCCAAAACCAGCCCCGCAGCCCGTGCAGCAGTGCTGTTCAAGCTCGCCGACCTGCTGGAGCAAAACCGCGAAGAACTGGCGCAGATCGAAACCTGCCAGTCCGGCAAACTCATTCAGATTGCCCGCGCATTCGAGGTCGATCAGGCTGCCCACTTCCTGCGTTATTACGCTGGCTGGGCCACTAAAATCACTGGCGAAACGATCACCCCGTCGCTGCCCTCCTATGCCGGAGAACGTTACACCGCCTTTACGCTGCGCGAGCCGGTCGGCGTGGTGGTCGGCATTGTGCCGTGGAACTTCTCCACCATGATTGCCATCTGGAAGCTGGCATCGGCCCTGACCACCGGCTGCAGCGTGATCATCAAGCCGAGTGAGTTCACACCGCTGACGATTCTGCGCATTGCCGAACTGGCCAGCGAAGCCGGCCTGCCGCCCGGCGCACTGAACGTGCTGACGGGCAGCGGCCTGGTCGGCAAAGCCCTGATCGAACACCCGGGCACCGATAAGGTCTCGTTCACCGGCTCCGTCCCCACCGGGATCGCCGTGGGCAGGGGCGCGATGGATGCGAAGTTGACCCGCGCCACCCTGGAGCTGGGCGGCAAGAACTCAGTCGGTTTTCTGCGTGACATTGACCTGGACAAAGCGGCGGACGGCATTATCGAGGCGGGCTTCCTGCACTCGGGGCAAATCTGCGCGGCCGCCGAGCGGTTCTTTGCACACCGTTCGCAAATCGAGCCAATCATGGAAAAGCTCGCCCAGCGCCTGGCCTCCTTGAAAATTGGCTCACCACTGGACGAAGCAACCCAGTTCGGCCCCGTCACCAACAAGCAACATCAACAGAAACTCTCCGGTTTTTTTGACACGGCACGCGCGCAAAACAACAGGATTGTCTACGGCGGCAACATCATCGAGGGCCCCGGCTGCTATGTCGAGCCAACGATCATCCTCGCCCACTCCATCAACGACACCTTGCTCAACGAAGAAACCTTCGGCCCGATCGCGACGTTTTTCCCGTACGACACTGAAGAAGAGCTGCTGCACCTGATGAACGATACGCCCTACGGCCTCAGTGCCAGCCTGTGGACCAACGACTTGTCCAAGGCCCTGCGCCTGGTGCCGGAAATTCAAGCGGGGACTGTATGGGTCAACATGCACACCCTACTCGACCCGGCAGTGCCCTTCGGCGGCACCAAGTCATCAGGTATCGGCCGTGAATTTGGTTCGGCATTTATCGACGACTACACAGAGCTGAAGTCGGTCATGATTCGCTACTGACCGCCCTGCTCTGCGGCCTTTTTGGCGAGCAACCGGCAGGTTGTCTTGATCGAGCGATGCCGCTTTAAGGCTTGATTTTTTTCAGCTCATCCAGCAGCGCGAGCAGTTGCTGCATGTTGTCTTCGCCGAATTGGCGCTGAATTTCCAGATAGCCGCGCTCCATGCCCTCACTCATCGACAGAAAGCACTGGTGGCCCTGCACCGTCAGGCTAAGAAAAATCCGCCGCTGATCTTCGCTGGATTTGCGCCGTGTCACCAGGCCATCGCGCTCAAGACGCTTTAGCACACCGCTCATGCTGGGCTTGAGAATGCAGGCCTGAGTGGCCAGCTGGTGGCTTTCCAGTTCGCCTTGCTGGCGCAAGATGCGGATCACCCGCCATTGCTGCTCGGTCAGGTCATGTTCGTTGAGCCCTGGACGAAAGAAGGCCATTGCGGCCTCGCGTGCCTGGAGCAAGGTGAGGGTCAGAGAAGGTCGGGGATTGGCCATTGGGTGTGCGCACTGTGGAGGAGCGGCCAGATTAAGGTCGACAGCCCTCAGGTGCAACAACGGCGCAGATGCCCACTGCCCTCCAACGCCGCGAAATGCTGCAAGAAGGCTTTGCTTTTTTGCCACTTCGATAATATGTTAACGAAACAAAGGGGCCAGCATAGTCCCGCCAACGATCACAATAAAAACAACAAGGAATCACCCCAATGCGCGTCAGCACCCGCAGTGCTTTGGCCTCACTGAGCCTGTGCACCACAGCCCTCCCGTTCCATGCCTTTGCCGACTTTATCCAGGACAGCAAAGCCACGCTGGAAACTCGCAACTATTACTTCAACCGCGACTATCGCCAGGCAAATGCGCCGCAAAGCCAAGCCGCCGAATGGGCCCAGGGCCTGATGTTGCGTTACGAGTCCGGTTTTACCGATGGCACCCTGGGGTTTGGCCTGGATGCGTTGGGCCAGTTGGGGCTCAAGCTGGACTCCAGCCCAGACCGCCATGGCACCGGCCTGCTGCCTTACGGCGCCAGTGGCCGGGCTGCAGATAGCTATAGCGAGCTGGGGCTGACCGGCAAGGTGCGACTGTCCAGGACCGTCCTGAAAATCGGCACCCTGCAACCGCAGTTGCCGGTGGCCGCGTTCAACGACACCCGCCTGCTGCCATCCACCTACAGCGGCGAACTCATCACCTCCAAAGAGCTCGACGGCTTGACCTTGAATCTCGGCCGCCTGGAACAACAAAACCTGCGTGACTCCAGCAGCAACGACTCCATGAGCTACGCCGGCGTGAACACCCGCTACCTGGACGTTGCCGGCGGCGCCTACGCGCTGACGCCCAACCTCACTGCGAGCTACTACCATGCGCGCATGAAGGACATCTACCGCCAGGACTTCGCCGGCGTTACCCACGAAATACCCTTGGGCGCCGGGGTCAGCTTACGTTCGGACCTGCGCTATTTCGTCACGCGTGAAGACGGCGAACACCGCCTGCGCGCCGCCGCCCGCGTGGATGGCGGCCGGATCAACAATCGGTTTTTCAATGGCATGGAAAGCTTGAGCATCGGCGGCCATCGCTTCGGCGTGGGGTATCAGAACCTCTCGGGCCAGGGCGACTTCGCTTACCCGGGCCTTGACCCCTATTCGGTCAACCTGGTCACGATCAACGTCTTCACCAAAGCCGAAACCGACGCCTGGCAACTGCGTTATGACTACAACTTTGCCGCCATGGGGCTGCCGGGGCTGACCTTTATGACCCGCTACGTGAGCGGCTCCCACATCGACACCAACCGAGTCAGCGGGGGCACCGAGCGCGAGCGCGATACCGACTTGAGCTATGTGGTGCAGAGTGGAACCTTCAAAAACCTGAACATCCGCCTGCGCAATGCGACGTTGCGCTCCGGCGGCGGCTTGACCACCGACATCGACGAAACCCGACTGATTGTGGGTTACAACCTGTCGCTGTTCTAAAGCCGCACCGCCTGATGGAAGCTACGGGATGGGTACTTCTGGATGGAAAGTACAAGCGATCCACCGTAAAGCGCATGTTCGCACCCCCAAAAATCCATCAGCATGGGCCTCTCTTTCTTCAGCCGCGCCCTGCGCGGTTTTTTTTCGCTGCTGGTTGGACGAAGACGGAACAAACCCATGCTGGCGCTAACGCAAACCCGCCTGACGTTGCCGATACTCCCCCGGAGTCATCTGCGCATAGCGTTGGAAAAAACGACTGAAATAAGCCGGGTCTTTAAAACCCAGCTGATAGCAGATTTCGTTTGCCGAGCCCCGTGTAAACAGCAACAAGCGCTTGGCTTCCTGCATGACGCGCTCAAGCACCAGGCGCTTGGAGGGCAAGTCCGCAATACGCCGGCACACATCATTAAGCCTTGCTTCAGTGACGCCCACCGCCTGCGCATACCGCCCCAATGCCCAATGCTCCAGGTAATGCGCTTCGATCAGCTCGTTAAAGCGATGGAAGATCTGCAAATCCTCATGGCGAGCGGGCGTGGCCTCCAGCGAGTTGGCGCACAGCCGCAACAGGCTGAGCATGATCAGGCGCGTCAGGCTCAGCAATGCCGCGCTGTGGCCTGCCGCCGTGGCATTCATCTCGACGCGCAACTCCTCGAACAAAAACGCGAGCCGGCGCGCTTCACCCTGATATTCGGGCGCCAGCCGATCCAGTGCAACGCACGCCGCAGCCAGTTGCGGGCCCGGTGCCAAACCAGGGTCGCTCTCGATCAATTGCCAGACCAGTTGCTGACGCACGGTCAACACATGCCCGTCGCTATCGGCTTCTGTCACGAACGAATGAGGGATTGTCGGTGGCGTCAGAAAGAACATCGGGCCCGATTCCAGGTACTGCTGGTCGTCGAGGTAGACGCGCACCGCACCGCTTTTGACGTAGTGCACCTGGAAAAAGCGATCGTGTCGGTGCACCGGCATATTGCGGCCGAAGAAACCTGCGAGGTTGCCGAGCTTGTCGTAATGCACCTCGCTGTCGCTGTAACGCTGGTCGTAGACCTGCCCGATGTTGATGTTGGGGATCGGGTGACGATCGTTCATCTGAGTTCACTCATTATTTTTGTCGGTACAACCCGCAGCGCCGCCCATGTTGCACCTGCCCAAAGACTTTCGCCACTCGCTCAGGCCTTGACGATCGTTAACATCTTAATTATAACGTTAACACATTAACAATTAAGGCGAGGCCGCCTGCGCCCCGCTACTGCCAGGAGAAAAGCATGAGCCGTGCATTGCATGACGCTGCGACCGGTACCCTGTTCGGTGTTGCACTGAACTACCAGGGTCTGGTCGATCAGCATCTCGCTCAATTTCACGAAGCGCCGTACAAACAGCCGCCCGTAAAACCGGTGCTGTTTATCAAGACCCCCAATACGCGCAACGGCCATGACCAGGCAGTGGTTTACCCGGCGGGTGTCGAGCACCTGCAACCCGGCCCGGCTTTGGGTGTGGTGATCGGCAAAGACGCCAGCCGCGTCAGCCAAGCGCAGGCGCTCGACTACGTGGCCGGCTACACCATCGTCAATGAGTTCAGCCTGCCGGAAGACAGCTACTACCGCCCTGCGGTCAAGGCCAAATGCCGCGATGGTTTCTGCGCGATCGGCCCTGAACTGATTCCTCGCGACCAGGTTGCAAACCCCCATGACCTGAGCCTTAAACTGCTGATCAATGGCCAGTTGCGTCAGGAAAACTCCACCGCCAACTTCGTGCGCAGCATCCCGCAGTTGATCGCTGAAATCAGTGAGTTCATGACCCTGCATGCCGGTGACGTGTTGATCACCGGCACGCCGCAAGGCCGGGTCGACGTACAGCCCGGCGATCAAGTTGAAGTCCAGATCAGCGGCCTGGGCAGCCTGGTCAATCACATCGTCGCCGAGCAGGAGGCCTCTGTATGAGACACGCACGTATCCGCTTTGAAGGCGCCATTCATTGCGCAACCGTGGAAGGCGACGACAACACCCTCCACCTCGCAGACGGTCGCCGCGTGCCGGCCAGCGCCGTCGAGTGGCTACCGCCCGCTACCGGCAGCATGTTCGCCCTGGGCCTGAACTATGCCGACCACGCGGCGGAACTGGCCTTCGCGCCTCCGACCGAACCCCTCGCGTTTGTTAAATCCGTGGGCACCTACGCCGGCCATGATCAGATCACCTGGCGCCCGGACAACGTTGCCTACATGCACTACGAGTGCGAATTGGTGGCGGTGATCGGCAAGCCTGCGCGCAACGTCAAACGCGAGGATGCGCTGGACTACCTGGCCGGTTACACCGTGTGCAACGACTACGCGATCCGCGATTACCTGGAAAACTACTACCGCCCGAACCTGCGCGTGAAAAACCGCGACGCCACCACCCCGGTCGGCCCCTGGATCGTGGATGTGGCGGACGTACCTGACGCCTCGAACCTGAAGCTGCGCACCTGGATAAACGGCGAACTGCGCCAGGAAGGCAGCACCAAGGACATGATTTTCGACATCCCTTACCTGATCGAATACTTGTCCAGCTTCATGACCCTGCAACCCGGCGACATGATCGCCACCGGCACCCCGGAGGGGCTCGCGGATGTGGTGCCGGGCGATGAGGTCGTGGTCGAAGTCGAGGGCGTTGGCCGCCTGGTCAACCGGATCGTCAGCGAAGCTGAATTCTTCAGTCACCAACTTCTCAAGAACAAGAAACTCGCTGAGCAAGAGGCGTAACGACCATGATCAAGCACTGGATTAACGGCCGCGAAGTAGAAAGCAAAGACGTTTTCATCAATTACAACCCGGCCACTGGCGAGGCGATTGGCGAAGTGGCCAGCGGTGGCGCCGAAGAAGTCGCACAAGCCGTCGCTGCTGCCAAGGAAGCCTTTCCCAAGTGGGCCAATACCCCGGCGGCGCAACGCGCCAAGCTGATGCGCAAACTGGGCGAACTGATCGAGCAGAACGTTCCGCACCTGGCCGAACTGGAAACACTCGACACCGGCTTGCCGATCCACCAGACCAAGAACGTGTTGATCCCGCGCGCCTCACACAACTTCGATTTCTTCGCCGAAGTGTGCACGCGGATGGACGGTCACACCTACCCGGTCGATGACCAGATGCTCAACTACACCCTGTATCAGCCGGTGGGTGTATGTGCCCTGGTGTCGCCGTGGAACGTGCCGTTCATGACCGCCACCTGGAAGACCGCGCCATGCCTGGCGCTGGGCAATACTGCCGTGCTGAAAATGTCCGAGCTATCGCCGCTCACTGCCAACGAACTGGGGCGCCTGGCCGTCGAGGCCGGCATTCCCAATGGCGTGCTCAACATTATCCAGGGCTACGGCGCTACAGCCGGTGACGCGCTGGTGCGTCACCCGGACGTGCGCGCCATTTCCTTCACCGGCGGCACCGCCACCGGCAAGAAGATCATGCAGACCGCGGGTTTGAAAAAGTACTCGATGGAACTGGGTGGCAAATCACCGGTGGTGATCTTCGAAGATGCCGACCTGGAGCGTGCACTGGACGCCGCACTGTTCACGATCTTCTCGTTGAACGGCGAACGCTGCACCGCCGGCAGCCGGGTGTTCATTCAGGAAAGCGTATACCCCGCGTTCGTCGCCGAGTTCGCGGCACGAGCCAAGCGCCTGATCGTCGGCGACCCGCAAAACCCGAAAACCCAAGTAGGCTCGATGATCACCCAGGCCCACTACGACAAAGTCACCGGCTACATCAAAATCGGCCTGGAAGAAGGCGCCACCCTGCTCGCTGGCGGCCTTGAGCGCCCGGCGAACCTGCCTGCGCATCTGGCCAAGGGTCAGTTCATTCAACCCACCGTGTTTGCCGATGTGAACAACAGCATGCGCATCGCCCAGGAAGAAATCTTCGGGCCGGTGGTGTGCCTGATTCCGTTCAAGGACGAAGCCGAAGCGCTCAAACTGGCCAACGACACCGAGTACGGCCTGGCCTCGTACATCTGGACCCAGGACATTGGTAAAGCTCACCGCCTGGCACGTGGAATCGAGGCCGGCATGGTCTTTATCAACAGCCAGAACGTGCGTGACCTGCGTCAGCCGTTCGGCGGCGTGAAAGGCTCCGGTACCGGGCGTGAAGGCGGGCAATACAGCTTTGAAGTGTTTGCCGAGATCAAGAACATCTGCGTCTCGATGGGCAGTCACCACATCCCGCGTTGGGGCGTGTAACCGAACCACCTTGGTCGCCAGGCTTCATGCACATCCGCACTAGCCCGGCGCCCAAGCACCCAACAACAAGAAAGGAGATTCATCATGGGCAAGCTGGCTTTAGCCGCCAAGATTACGCACGTGCCTTCCATGTACCTCTCTGAGCTGCCCGGCCCGCGCCAGGGTTTTCGCCAGGCCGCCATCGACGGCCACTATGAAATCGCCCGCCGCTGTCGCGAACTGGGGGTCGATACCATCGTGGTGTTCGATACCCACTGGTTGGTCAACGCCAATTACCACGTGCTGTGCGGCCCGCATTTCAAAGGCGTGTACACCAGCAATGAGCTGCCCCACTTCATCAGCAACATGGAATACGAATTCCCAGGCAATACCGAGCTGGGCCTTTTGCTCGCCGAAGAATGCAACCGCTTCCAGGTCGAGACCATGGCGCACCACGCCACCACGCTGGGCCCGGAGTACGGCACCCTGGTGCCGATGCGCTACATGAACCAGCAGCAGGACTTCAAAGTGATCTCGGTGTCGGCGTTGTGCACCTCGCACTTTCTGGGCGACAGCGCGCGCCTGGGTTGGGCCATGCGCAAGGCGGTCGAAGATCACTACGACGGCACCGTGGCCTTTCTCGCCAGCGGTTCGCTGTCCCACCGTTTTGCCCAGAACGGCCAGGCGCCGGATTTCGCCACCAAAGTCTGGAGCCCATTCCTGGAAACCCTCGATCACCGCGTGGTGAAAATGTGGGAGGACGGCGAATGGCCCGAGTTCTGCGGGATGCTCCCGGAATACGCGTCCAAAGGCCACGGCGAAGGCTTCATGCACGACACCGCCATGCTCCTCGGCGCGCTGGGCTGGAGCGACTATGACGGCAAGGCCGAAGTGCTGACGCCCTATTTCGGTTCCTCCGGTACGGGGCAGATCAACGCGGTGTTTCCGGTTACCCCGCAGGACGGCGCCAACATTCCCCCGGCTCAAGCGGCCAACCCTGGCGCGGTGCTGCCCACCAGTCGCCTTTAAACGCCCCTTGAGTACAACGCAGGAGACTCGACATGCCGCACCTGGTGCTGCTTTACACCCCCGAGCTTGAAAAAGAGGCGGACATTTCTGCGCTCTGCCGCGCCCTCGCCGACACCATGCTGGAACAGCGTGACGAAGCTGGCAAAGCCGTCTTCCCCACTGGCGGCACCCGCGTGCTGGCGTACCCGGCGGCGCATTGTGCTATCGCTGACGGCAAGGGCGACTACGGCTTTTGCTACGCCAACCTGCGCATGGGCAGCGGCCGCAGCCACACCGTGCACCAAGCGGTAGGCGACAGCTTGCTTGGGGTGCTGCGCGCCTACCTGGACCCCATTCTCCAGAGGCGACCCCTGGGCATCACCGTGCAAATCGACGAAAGCTCCGCACAAGTCTACGACGCCAAGCACAGCAGCCTTCACCCGTTGTTCAACACACCCACCTGAGGGCGGCCAGCCGCCCTCCTCCCCGTGCCTATCTCATATAAAAAGAAGTACAACATCATGAGCACAGCCAACACTGCCACACAGCCTTTGCGCACGTCGCAAGACAGCACCCACAGCACCATCACCTGGCGGCTGATGCCGCTGCTGCTGGTCTGCTACCTGTTTGCCCACCTGGACCGCATCAATATCGGCTTTGCCAAGATGCAAATGAGCACCGACCTGCACTTCAGCAACACCGTGTACGGCTTCGGCGCCGGTCTGTTTTTCGTGGCCTATGCCTTGTTCGGCGTACCCAGCAACCTGGCGCTGGACCGCTTCGGCCCGCGCCGCTGGATCGCCTGCCTGATGGTGGTGTGGGGGATTTTGTCCACCAGCATGCTGTTTGTGGACGATGCCGTTGAGTTCTACGTCCTGCGCTTCTTGCTCGGTGTCGCCGAGGCCGGGTTCTTCCCTGGCATTCTGGTGTTTCTCAATCGCTGGTACCCGGCGCGTCGGCGGGCCCAGGTCACGGCACTGTTCGCAATCGCCGTGCCCATGGCCGGCGTTATCGGTGGCCCGCTGTCGGGCGGCATTCTTGAGGCATTCCACGACTTCGGCGGCCTGCGGGGTTGGCAGTGGATGTTTTTGATTGAAGGCGCGCCCGTGGTGCTGCTGGGGCTGGTGGTACTCAAATACCTGCCGGACACTTTTGAAGGTGTGAACTGGCTGAGCGATGCGCAAAAGGCTCAGTTGCGCGACCAACTGCACAGCGAGGAGCAACGCAAAGCCATCACGTCGTTTTCCGCAATCCTCAAAGACTCACAAGTTTGGGTGCTGGTAGCGGTGTATTTCGCGGTCATGCTGGCGGTGAACACGTTGGCGTTCTGGATGCCGTCCCTGATCCACGGCGCCGGTATCGGCAGTGATGGCAAGGTCGGGCTGCTGAGCGCCGTACCTTACCTGGCGGGCTGTTTTTTCATGATTGCCTGCGGGCGTTCTTCAGACCGTAATCGCGAGCGGCGCTGGCACTTGCTGGTGCCGCTGCTCATGTCGGCTGCCGGGATTGCCATCGCCGGGCTAATGCCAGAAAACCCGGTGCTGGTCATGACGGGTTTGATCATCGCAGGCATGGGGGCCAGCGCCGCCCTGCCGATGTTCTGGCAGTTGCCACCCGCCTTCCTGTCCAACTCGACCCAAGCCGCCGGCATCGCCCTGATCAGCTCCTTCGGCAGCATCGCGTCGTTCCTCGCGCCGTACCTGATCGGCTGGATGCGTGACAACACTCATAGCGCCAGCCTTGCCCTGTATGTACTCGCCGCCTTTATCACATTGGGCGCCGTGCTGGTGCTGCGCACCCAGGCCGCCATCGTCAATCCACAGTAAGAGACCCAGACCATGCTCCACGAAAGCGTGATACAGCAAGCTGCCGCACAACTGGACCAGGCCGAACGCTCTGGCGAGCAAGTGCGCCAGTTTTCCCTGGACCACCCCGACATCACCATCGAAGACGCCTATGCCATTCAACGGGCCTGGGTGGCACAAAAAATCAAGGACGGTCGCAAGCTCGTCGGCCACAAGATCGGCCTCACCTCCCGTGCGATGCAGGTCTCTTCGAACATCACCGAACCGGACTACGGCGCGTTGCTGGACGACATGATTTTCGACGAAGGCACCGATATCCCATTCAGTCGCTTTATCGTGCCTCGGGTTGAAGTGGAGCTGGCGTTTATCCTCGGCAAGCCGCTAAAGGGCCCCAACTGCACGATTTTTGACGTGCTGGACGCCACCGAATGGGTGATCCCTGCCCTGGAAATCATCGATGCGCGCATTCAGCAAATCGACCCGCAGACCAAGGCCACCCGCAAAGTCTTCGATACCATTTCCGACAACGCGGCCAACGCCGGTGTAGTCATGGGCGGACGCGCTGTTCGCCCGACTGAAATCGACCTGCGCAAAGTCCCTGCCGTGCTGTATCGCAACGGCGTGATCGAGGAGTCCGGGGTGTCGGCCGCCGTGCTCAACCATCCGGCCAAGGGCGTGGCCTGGCTGGCCAACAAGCTGGCGCCGTATGACGTCACCTTGCAGCCCGGCCAGATCATTCTGGGGGGCTCGTTTACGCGCCCGGTGGCGGCCAACCCTGGCGATACCTTCCATGTCGACTACGACATGCTCGGTTCCATTTCATGCCGTTTTGTCTGACGAGGAACCTGTCATGGATATGCCGGTAAATCTATTCAAGCAACGCCTCTGTAGCGGCACCGTGCAAATTGGCCTGTGGCTGGGCCTGGCGGACGCGTATTGCGCCGAGCTGGCTGCCAACGCCGGTTTCGATTGGCTGCTGATTGACGGCGAGCACGCGCCCAACGACCTGCGAGGGTTGTTGAGCCAACTTCAGGCGGTTGCGGCCTACGCCAGTCAACCGGTGATTCGCCCGGTGATTGGCGATACGGCGTTGATCAAACAGGTGCTGGACCTTGGCGCCCAAACGCTGCTGGTGCCAATGGTTGAAAGCGCCGAGCAGGCACGCCAGCTGGTGCGCGCCATTCACTATCCGCCCCAGGGCATTCGCGGCGTTGGCAGTGCGCTGGCGCGAGCATCGCGCTGGAACAGTATTCCTGGCTATCTGGATCTGGCCAACGAGCAGATGTGCCTGTTGGTCCAAATTGAAAACCCTGAAGGGTTGGCCAACCTGGACGCGGTTGCGGCGGTCGAAGGCGTCGATGGGGTGTTTATTGGGCCTGCCGACCTCAGCGCCGCCATGGGTCATCGTGGCAACCCCGGGCATCCTGAGGTGCAGGCCGCCATTGAGGACGCGATTGTGCGCATTCAACGAGCGGGTAAGGCGGCGGGCATTCTCAGCGCTGACGAAACACTCGCCCGCCGCTATATCGAACTCGGCGCGGCCTTTGTCGCGGTCGGCGTCGACACCACCGTGCTGATGCGCGGGCTGCAAACCCTGGCCAGCACCTTCAAGGGTTCCCGGGCGCCCACCAGCGCTGCCGGCGGCGTGTACTGACGGTTGCAGGAGCGAGCTTGCTCGCTCCTGCAGGGGGGTGTCAGCGTTTGATCGACTTGAGTTCTGTGAGCAAGGCCAGCAAGGTCTGGAGTTTCTCGGCGCCGAAGCGCTCCTGCAAGCGTTGGTAGTTTTGCTCCATGCGATCACTCATCGAAGCAAAACATGCCTGCCCACCTTCGGCCAGCGTCACCAATACCCGACGCTGGTCCTGATCAGCCTTGCGCCGATGCACCAGGCCTGCGGCTTCCATGCGGCTCAGTACCCCGGTCATGCTGGGTTTGAGAATGCACGCCAGGTCGGCCAGGCGGTTGGTTTCCAACTCGCCCTGCTGGCTGAGAATCCGGATAACGCGCCATTGCTGTTCGGTCAGGCCGTGTTCATTGAGTGACGGCCGGAAATAACTCATGGCGACTTCGCGTGCTTGCAATAGGTTAAGGGTCAACGACGGGCGGGGTTTGGTCATGCATCACAGCCAGATTATTTGTTAATACGTTAACCAATCTAGCACAGCCTGCTCCCCCTGTGTTTTGCATCAGCCCTCTGGCGCTTGCGCTGGCACGCAGATACAAAAGCGAAGGCATGCACAATCAAGACACCTACCGCTCGTTAGGTCCTTAATGGATGCCATGGAACAAGGCTTGCTGGAGCCTTGCTATGACGTTTTTTTCAACCTAGTCAGGCCGCACCATGATCAATATCGAAACGCCTACCTATTACTCGGCCACCAAAAAATACAACCTCGCCTTCCCAACCCTGGAACGCGATGTCGACGCGCAAGTTGTGATCATTGGCGGCGGTTTTTCCGGCATCAATACCGCGCTTGAGCTGGCCGAAAAAGGCATCACCAATATCGTGGTCCTGGAGGCGCGCTACCTGGGTTTCGGGGGCACCGGCCGCAACGGCGGCCAGATCATGGCGGGCATCGGCCATGACCTGGAAAAGATCAAAGGCAGCGTCGGCGAACAAGGGCTGCGCGAGATCTTTGAAATCAGCGAATTGGGCGCGGGCATCATCAAGGATCGCATCGCCAAATATGCAATCGATGCGGACTTCTGCCATGGCTATGGCTACCTGGGCTTCAATGATCGCCAGGCCAAAACCCTGCGTGCGTGGGAGAAGGATTTCAAGACCATCAATACCCGCGACGAGATCCGCTTCATGCAGGGCAGCGAGGTCAAGCAGATCATTGGCTCCGATGCCTACAGCAGCGCCCTGCTGCACATGGGCGGTGGCCATGTGCACTCGCTCAATTTGCTGCTGGGCGAAGCAACCGCGGCAGCCAGCCTCGGTGTCAGCATCTTTGAACACAGCCCGGCGCTTGAAGTGACCTACGGCGAGCGCATCACGGTGCGTACCGGCCGTGGCTCAGTGACGGCTGAAAAGCTGCTGTGGGCCTGCGACAGCTTTCTCAACAAGCTGGAGCCGGAGTTGCACAAGACCACGATCAACACCTACGCGTTCCAGATGATGACGGAGCCACTTTCTGAAGAAATGATCCAGCGCATCAGCCCGATCCGCGGGGCCTACAGCGACATCCGTCCCGTGATCGACTACTACCGCGTGACCAATGAGAACCGGCTACTGTTCGGCGCCGCAACCCCGGTGATCGAGCACATCCCCAAGGACCTCAAGGCGTGGAACCGCAAGCGCATGCTGGACATCTTCCCCTACCTCAAGGACGTGAAGATCGACCTCGCCTGGGGCGGACCGATGGCAACGGGAGCCAACCTGTTTCCTCAAATCGGCACGCTGAGCGGCCGCCCGAACGCCTTTTACGTGCAGGGCTACGCGGGTTTCGGCGTCACGCCGAGCCACATCATCTGCAAGGTGCTGGCCGAAGGCATGAGCGAAGGCTCGTCACGCTACAACCTGATCAGTTCCGTCAAACACGCACAGATTCTCGGCAAGGATCATATCCGCCCCTTGATCCTCACGGCCGGCAAAAGCCTTCACCAACTCTCGGGCTATTTCAACGGGCGCCGTTGAACAGCGCGTCAAAACCACTCACTGGAGAACTGCCATGACCATTACCACTATCGAGCAACACATCAAGCTGTCCGCACTGGACGCCTGGGGCACCGTGGCCGACCTCGGCTCGACCATCCTCGAAGGCGAAGTCAAAGCCTTTGGCAAGATGACCTTTGGGGCCCCTACCGACGCCGTCAGCAGCGCTTACTTTGGCACCACCCAAGGCAAGTTCCGCATGGAATACCCGTTCAATGAGCAAGCAACGGTGGTCACCGGAGAAGTCATCCTGACCGAAGAAGCCACGGGCAAAAGCACGCGTTATGCGGTGGGCGACACCTGGTTCGTGACCAAGGGGACTGCCGTGGTCTGGGAGATTGTCAGCGAAGAGTTCGTCAAGCACTACTTCGCCGTCGCTTGATAGCGTTGCTGTTACCGCGCTAAACCTGCTTCTTAGGCCACTGCCACACTTGTGCAGTGGCTTTTTTATTCCACGGCTCACATGCCTATTTCTGACGACGGGACTGAGGATCCAAGCGGGTTTTGCCGAATGGTTTCAAATAAACGTCGAAGACGAAGAGTAACCCGCAAACCTGGGTAAAAACTTTGTCCAGGCTCAGACCTTTGTGGACTGTGTGAAGGCCCAGCCAAATGCGACCGCTGCAATGATCGGTCGAATCAGGTCTGTTGCCGGCGCCATACCCGTAAATATTTGCAGGCTCGCAAGTACGAAGACAACAGCTGCAGCAAGGATGCCCAACGCCGAAATCCAGCGGAAATATCGTGGAAACATCAAATCACTCCTTTGAGAAGGACGCGATCGTAATTGCAATAGGCCATCACCTCAATCTGCTTGCTGCATTCCGTCAGTGGAGGGCGGCGCTTATCGACTCGATGACGCCAGCCAATGTTGCCGGGGATCGCGATGCGCGTACCGCAAAGGTTCAGGCCAACCGAGAAGCCGTCAAAATAGAAAAATTCTGGAACGCTTCCACAATAGTTATGGAACGCCTATGAAAAACCGTCGCTCTCTACCCAAACCCCAGAAACACAAAAGCCCCGCTAGTGCGGGGCTTTCGTTTGAATCTTGGCGGGAAACCAGGGATTCGAACCCTGGAGACGCTATTAACGTCCGCCGGTTTTCAAGACCGGTGCATTCAACCACTCTGCCAATTTCCCTTGTGCATCACAGGATTAGAATAGCTCATCCTGTCTCAGCGGGCGCCATAATACCCGAATGAAACACACTGTCAAACTCTTGGCATCGCTTGTTACAGAGCGTCTGTTATGATCTTTGCGACTGAACGTTTCAAAACTGAAGGAGTGTCGCCATGCGCGAACAGAATTACGCAGTGAATGGTAACGCGCAGGCTGAGCAGCTTGAAGTCAGCCGCGTGTTGCGCAACACCTATGGCCTGCTCGCCCTTACCCTCGCATTCAGCGGCGTGATGGCGTTCATAGCTCAGCAGATGCGCGTCGGCTACCCGAACATTTTTGTTGTGCTGATAGGCTTCTACGGTCTGTTCTTTCTGACCAACAAGCTGCGTGACTCGGCCTGGGGCCTGGTATCGGCGTTTGCCTTGACCGGTTTCATGGGCTTTATCCTCGGCCCGATCCTCAACCGTTACCTCGGCATGGCCGGCGGTGCGGAAGTGGTCAGTTCGGCATTTGCCATGACGGCGCTGGTGTTTGGTGGCCTGTCGGCCTATGTACTGATCACCCGTAAAGACATGAGCTTCCTGGGTGGCTTCATTACTGCAGGCTTCTTCGTGTTGCTGGCCGCTGTTGTGGCGAGCATGTTCTTCCAGATCAGCGGCCTGCAACTGGCGATCAGCGCAGGTTTCGTGCTGTTCTCCTCCGTGTGCATTCTGTTCCAGACCAGTGCGATCATCCACGGCGGTGAGCGTAACTACATCATGGCGACCGTCAGCCTGTATGTATCGATCTACAACCTGTTTGTCAGCCTGCTGCAGATCTTCGGCATCATGAGCCGCGACGACTGATTGTGTCGCTGCAATAAAAATGCCCCGTATCGAAAGATACGGGGCGTTTTTGTTTTCAAGGTTTGGGCTCAGTACTGGTTGGGTTCCATTTCCAGATCGACCTTGAAGCGCAATGCAATATCACGCTGGATACGCAGGGCAAGGTTGGCGATATCGTGCCCCGTAGCGTCGCCATAGTTCACCAATACCAGCGCTTGCAGCTTGTGTACACCCGCGTCGCCCTCACGAAAGCCCTTCCAGCCCGCTTTGTCGATCAGCCAACCGGCAGCGAGCTTCATCTGCCCGTCAGCCTGAGGGTAGGCCACCAGGTCCGGGTAGAGCACCTGGAGTTCAGCCGCCAGCACTTGGGACACCAAAGGGTTTTTGAAGAAGCTGCCGGCATTGCCGAGTTCTGCGGGGTCTGGCAGTTTTTCCCGGCGGATACTACAGATTGCGCGGCTGACATCACTCGGCGTCGCCTCGGTGATGCCCTGCCCCGCCAAGCGCTGTTGCACCGGGCCGTAATCGAGTTTCAGGTGGCTGACACGGCTGAGGGAAAAGCGCACTCGCAGGATCAGCCAACGCCCAATCTCATGCTTGAACAGGCTGTCACGGTAAGCGAAGTTGCACTCTTGCAGGCTGAAGTCTCGTAGCTCGCCGGTATGGCGATCCAGGGCAGTCAGGCCGGCGAATACGTCCTTGATCTCCACACCGTAGGCGCCGATGTTTTGCATCGGCGCCGCACCGACGGTCCCGGGGATCAAGCTAAGGTTTTCAAGGCCACAAAAGCCCTGTTCCAGCGTCCAGAGTACAAACGGGTGCCAGGCCTCGCCCGCCTCCGCTTCGACGACTACGTGCTGACCGTCGTCCTGCAACACCAGGATACCTTGGGTTGCCATGCGCAAGACCAACGCCTGAATGTCTTGGGTCAGCAATAAGTTGCTGCCACCACCGATCACCAACAGCGGCAGTGAGTGCGCTGTGGCGTAGGCCAGGGCATCGCGGACATCGTTATCGCTGTGGGCTTCGGCGAAGAACTGCGCACGCACGTCGATACCAAAGCTGTTGAATGGCTTGAGCGACACCTGCGCAAGCACCTGCAAGGTCATAGCCGCCCCTTCAATTCGATTACCAATGAATCACAGGCCCGCTCGATCAGGTCCAGGACACGTTCGAAGCCTTGCTCGCCTTCGTAATAAGGGTCTGGCACTTCGTCCACTTCCGAATCGTAGCGACGCAGAAAAAGATCCAACTGCGCCTTGCCCGTCGGCGGCTGCATCGCCTTGAGGTTACGCAGATTGCTGTGGTCCATGGCCAGGATCAGCTCATACCGTGCAAAGTCGGCGCGGGAGACCTGCTGGGCACGTTGGGCCGACAAATCGTAGCCACGCACCAACGCTGCACGCTGGCTGCGCTGGTCCGGTGGGTTGCCGACATGCCAGTCACCGGTACCGGCAGACGCCACTTCGATCTGCCCCGCCAGCCCCGCTTCGCGTAATTTATGGCGCAACACACCTTCAGCGGTAGGCGAGCGACAGATATTGCCCAGGCAGACGAACAGAACTTCCATCAGGCCCCCAGCAGGCGACGGACGCGCTCTAGGTCTTCGGGTGTGTCCACACCGGCTGGCGGCGCTTCCAGCGCATCGCCCACATGTATGCGCACGCCGTGCCAAAGGGCACGCAGTTGCTCCAGAGACTCAGTGTTTTCCAACCAGCAGGGGCCCCAACTGACGAAGTCATGCAGGAATCCGGCGCGGTAGGCGTAAATGCCAATGTGGCGGCGATACGGTACGCCTTCGGGCAGTACGTCACGGCTCTTGGCGAAGGCGTCACGTGCCCAGGGCAAGGTCGAACGACTGAAGGTCAGCGCCAGGCCATTGATGTCGCTGACCACTTTCACCACGTTCGGGTTGAACAGGGTGTCGATGTCTTCGATGGGCTCAGCCAGGGTCGCCATGCGCGCCTCGCTGTGAGCCGCCAGGTTGGCTGCCACCTGATCAATCACGCTCGGAGGGATCAACGGCTCGTCACCTTGCACATTGACCACGATGGCATCCGGCGCCAGGCCCAGTTGCGTGGCCACTTCGGCCAGGCGATCAGTGCCCGAATTATGATCTTCTCGAGTCAGCACCGCTTCGGCGCCGAAACCTTTGCAGGCCTCGATGATGCGTGGGTCGTCGGTGGCGATCACGACGCGCTCGGCGCTGCTTTTACAGGCCTGTTCCCATACCAACTGCACCATCGGCTTATTGCCGATCAGTTGAAGTGGTTTGCCCGGCAGGCGCGTCGAGGCGTAGCGCGATGGAATGACAACGGTAAAGGCAGTGGTCATTTATCCAGACGCTCGTCGTTGGTCAGGGTGCGGGCCTCGCTCTCCAGCATCACCGGGATGCCATCACGGATAGGGTAAGCCAGGCCAGCGCCCTTACTGATCAGCTCGGTTTTGTCGGCGCTGAGCTTGAGCGGGCCTTTGCAGATCGGGCAAGCGAGGATGTCGAGCAGTTTGGTGTCCATGAGTGTTTCCTGGAAAGAAGCGTTTAAGGCAAGAGTCGGGCGGGCAACAGACGCATCAATTGCGTGTCGAACCAGGCGACGAACGCCGGTGACGGCACCGCATCCACCGCAAGGTACCACCAGTCAGGCTGGGCAAAAGCGCGGCACTTCACCGCGTCTTTCTCGGTCATGACCAGCGGCAATGACGGCGTAAAATTCAAGACCTCGGCGCTGTACGGCGCGTGGTCGGCAAAAGCATGGGGTATCGGGTGCCAGTGTAGCGTTTGCAGGGTATTGAAGAAACGCTGCGGGTTGCCGATGCCGGCAACCGCGTGAACTGGCTGGCCCACGGGAAAATGATCGACGGCTTTACGCTCAGCGGTTTTCAAGTTGACCAACGCAGTCGGCGTCAAGCGAAAGGCAAAACCGTCTTCACGATCTGATTCGGCGCCGTTGTAGAGCAGCGCATCGACACTGTGCAGACGCTCCACCGGCTCGCGCAATGGCCCGGCCGGCAGGCACCGACGGTTGCCCAGGCCACGGGCGGCGTCGATCAGCACCAGCTCAAGGTCGCGAGCCAGGCGGTAATGTTGCAGGCCGTCGTCGGAGAGGATCAGGTCCAGGGTTTCGCTGGCCAGCAATGCCTTGACCGCACGACTGCGGTCGGGGTCGATCATCAACGGCACACCGCTGCGCTGCACGATCAGCAGGGGTTCATCACCGGCTACGTCGGCGCTATGACTGGCATCAACTCGCCACGGCAACGATGGCGGCTTGGCGCCGTACCCTCGACTGACCACTCCGACGCGCAAACCGCTGCGCCGGCAATGCTCGATCAACCACAGGATCAGCGGCGTCTTGCCCGTACCACCGACGGTGACATTCCCCACCACCACCACCGGCACCGGTGACTGATAAATCTCGCCTTCACCCGCCAGAAACCGTGCGCGTTTACGCAGTACCACTTGGCGATACAGCGACTCCAGCGGCCGCAACAGCACGAGTGCCGGATGGCCCTCGTACCAGGCCTTGAGTAAACGATCAGACATGGCCATCAGGGTTGGCTCGCCGCCTCGATGGTGGTCATGCGCAAGTGGCTGAAACCGAGCTTGCCGGCGGCATCCATCGCGGTGATCACGGCCTGGTGCTGGGTCTTGCCATCGGCGCTGATGGACAGCGGCATCTTGGTATCTCCGCCTGACTCTTTCTCCAGCGCGGCCATCAGGCTGGTGAGGTCGTTTTTCTCCAGCAACTGGTTATTCACCGAAAATACCCCCTCGGCACTGATGGCGATGTCCAGTTGCTTGACCTCCTGATCCTCGGCCGGCGAGCCGCTGACGGCTTCGGGCAGGTCGACACGCAGTTCGGTCTGGCGAGTGAAAGTAGTGGTGACGACAAAAAACAGCAGCAGGATAAACACCACGTCGATCAGCGACGCGAGGTTGATATCGACATTTTCCCGTTGCTTGCGGCGAAATTTCACGCTTTGCCCCCAACCAGGTCTACGTCACGGTCACCCTGCACCACTTCCACCAACTTGATGGCTTCCTGCTCCATGCCCACCACCAGTTCATCGATGCGGCGCTGCAGGAAACGGTGGAAGAACACCGCAGGAATGCCGACCATCAGGCCCGCCGCCGTGGTGATCAGGGCCTTGGAAATACCACCGGCCAACACGGCCGCATTGGTGGTCATGCCCGAGCCCATGAACGAGCTGAAAATATCGATCATGCCCAGCACCGTGCCCAGCAACCCCAACAATGGGGCCATGGCAGCAATGGTACCGAGGGCATTGATATAGCGCTCCAGCTCATGGATGACCCGAGCGGCGGCCTCTTCGATACATTCCTTCATGATCTCGCGACCATGCTTGGAGTTGGCCAGGCCGGCCGCGAGGATTTCACCCAGTGGCGAATTGGCGCGCAGCTCCTTGAGTTTTTCCTTGTCCAGCTGCTTGTTCTTGATCCAGCCCCAGACCTGCCCCAGCAGATGCTCGGGGGTCACGCGGCTGGCGCGCAGGGTCCACAGGCGTTCGGCAACGATGCCGAGTGCGGCGATAGAACTCATGATGATCGGCAACATCATCCAGCCGCCGGATTTGACCAATTCCCACACAGTGAATGTCCCCTCGAAAAAGTGCGCCACTTTACCATATAGGTTCGGCAGCGGGGTTCGTCGACCCTGCGCCTGAGCCAGCCCTTTGTAACTCCGGATTAAGGTAACCGTTCACGCCAGAAGCGACGTTGACCACGCGCAACAACCGGCGGCGCGAAAGCCCCCAACCTAAAACGCACGGCACCTTGCTCGGCGCTGTCATACATTCGGCTGCCCAGCGCCTGATAGCGCTCTACAACCTGAGGATGAGGATGACCGAAACCATTGCCGCGCCCCCGGGATATCAATACAGAGGTAGGCGCCAGCCGCTGTAAAAAAGGCCAGGAAGACGAACTGCGACTGCCATGGTGCGGTGCCTGCAACCAATCGGTCGGTACCGCCAAGGGAGAGTCAAGGAAGGCCTGCTCGGCGGCGCGATCGATATCTCCGGTCAACAGTAAGCGCTCGCCATTCGCCTGCACCTGCAATACGCAGGACTTCGCGTTGCCATTAGTGGCGCCCGGCCACTGCCAGAGCTCGAACGACACGCCATCCCACGTCCAGCGCTCGCCACTAAGACACCGCTGCGTACCGAGAAACGCCGGCACCCCGTCGGTCTCGCCGCCCACCACGCGCTTGACCGGCATACCGTTGGCAACTGCCGCCGCGCCACCGGCATGATCGGCGTCGGCGTGGCTGAGCAGCATCATGTCCAAATGGCCAATACCAAGCTTTCTCAACGATGGCAGTACCACCCGGGCGCCGAGGTCAAACGTGCCGGAACGCGGGCCGGCATCGTAGAGCAAGGTGTGATGGCGGGTGCGCAGGACCACGGATTGCCCCTGCCCGACATCCAGTTGCACCACCTCTATTTGCCCGTAGGGCACCTGCTCTCGCGGGGGGAACACCGCCAGCAGTAACATCGGCCAACCCAGCACGCGAAATGGCACGCCTTTGGGCAGCAACAGTAGCACCGCGCCCAGCAGGCTCACACACCAACACCCCAACGGCACCTCCGCCGGGACCCATGCAGGCACCCACCCTGCGAGCCACGCCAAGCCATTGAAAAGCCCATCCAATGTGCCACCCGCCAGCCACAGCAACAACTCCCCTATAAAAGGTAGCGGCAACAGCACAGTTCCCAACAGCGCCAAGGGCAATACCACCAGGCTGATCCAAGGCACGGCCACCAAATTAGCCAGCGGCGCGCTAAGGCTGATGGGCAATCCCAACGCCAACAAAACCGGGAACAGGCCGATAGCGATCAACCACTGCGGCCGGGTCCACGCTTGCCAAAGGCGCCAAGGCCCCAGGCGCCCGCCGAATGTAAGGATCAACACCGCCACCGCTGCAAACGACAGCCAGAACCCAGGTTGCAGGCTGGCCAACGGTTCCAGGATCAGCACCCCATTAAACGCCAGCAATAAAGGCCACCACAGCCCAAGATGGCGGAACCGCAAGCGCCACAGCAGCACCAGCCCGAGCATCACGCAGGCGCGCTGCACCGGTACGCCAAACCCCGCCAACAGGCCATAAGCTACTGCGCAGGTAAAGGCCAGGCCGCAGGCCCAAGGCAGCCACGGCCAGGTGCGGGGCCAGTAACCGTAACGCGCAAGGCCAGCGACCAGTGCGTAGATCAAACCCGCCAACATCCCGATGTGCTGGCCGGAAATAACCAGCAGGTGCACGGTGCCCGTGTCTTGGAGCACCTGCCAATCTTCACGGGTCAGGCCGGAACCATCGCCCAGCACCAACGCCGCAACGCCCGCTTCACGGCCTTGGGCATCTACCGCCAGCAGACGCTGGCGGACCGTGTCGCGCCAGGCACCCTGCGCCGGGATCAGGCGCTCGCCGTCCTTCACCGACCCCGTCGCACCGATGCGCTGGGCCAATAACCAGGCTTCCTGATCGAAACCATGAAAGTTCAGCAGACCGGCTGGCCGTTTGAGGGTTACTGCCAGTCGCCAGCGCTCGCCACTGCGCACCGTGGGTGCGCCCCGCCAAGACACGCGGATGCGCTTGGGCAGCCGGGCATTACGAGACCGGCTGTCGGCCAATTCAAACCGTACGCCCTCGCCCGTTTGTTGCGGTAACCCGATCACACGCCCCTCGATCCAGCGAGTCTGGCCGTCCAACGCGGGGTGCAGGCGATCATCCAGCGCCCATTGCGCGCTGATGCAAGCCCAGCTAAACCCCACCAAGAAGAACGCCAATGGATAAGTGCGAAACGGCAACAGCATCAACGCCAACACCAGCACGGCCAGCAGCCACCCGACAGATGGCAATCCAGGCAAGTAACGCAGCGCCAACAAACCCAGCGCCAAGGCAAGCATCCCTGTCCTCATGAATCATCCTTTTCCAGTGATCCATTGAGTCTTAGCCGGACCTGCAAAGCGGCCTATGATCTTTTGTCACAAAGTCTGAATTTTCTGTTTATAGAATGCGGGCATACTTGCCCCTCGAACTGACCTGGACCCCTTATGCCCCGGCGCTTATTCAAACGGTACATGCCCGACCCCACCAGTATCAGGGAACACAAGTCATTACAGTTTCTCGGTACGTTGCTGCATGACCCGAACCTCTGGCACCTGAACCGGCACTCGGTGGCGCGTGCGATGGCGGTAGGTTTGTTCGCGGCATTTATCCCTATCCCCTTGCAGATGCTGCTCGCGGCGGTCCTGGCAATTGTGGTTCGCGGCAACATGCCCATCGCAGTGAGCCTGGTGTGGCTGACCAACCCGATTACCATGCCGGTGGTATTTATCTGCACTTACATGACCGGGGCCTGGCTGATGAATGTGCCGCCGCGCAGCCTGCCGGACGACCTCACCTGGGAATGGATCAGCGGCCAACTGAGTACGCTGTGGCAGCCATTCCTGCTGGGCTCGGTGGTATTAGGGTTGGTGCTGGGCGCGCTGGCCTATTGCCTGACCATGGGCTACTGGCGCTGGTGGGTCGCGCACCAGTGGAAAAAACGCAAACAGCGTCGCGGCTAGGGCCTAGAGGGCCGGTAAGCGCAGATGAACCCGCAGCCCTCGCCCGGTGTTTTCGGCCCACAGGCTGCCGTCCTGGCGTAGTACAGCGTTACGGGCAATACTCAAGCCCAGGCCGAACCCACCATCGCCGGGGCGTGAGCCCTCCAGACGAGTAAATGGCGCAAAGATCCGCTCCAGATCCTGCTCATCAATGCCTGCGCCCTGATCCTCCAGCCATAAATGCCAGTAGTCGCCCTCTCGTCGCCCATCCAGACACACCACACCCTCGGCCGGGGAATGACGAATCGCATTACGCAGGATGTTTTCCAGCGCCTGGGCCAGGGCATTCAGATTGCCCCGCACCCAACAGTCGGGCTCCAGCAGGCACGGCAGGCGCGACGCAGGCCAATCGCTTTCAAAACAGGCGTTCTCGCGCAACATGTCCCACAGCGCTTGCAGCTGGATATCTTCTTTGGGCAAAGGCGCACGCTCGGTATCCAGCCAGGCCAGTTGCAGGCTATCTTCCACCAGGCGCTGCATGCCGTCGATCTCGCGCCCCAGGCGCTCACGCAGTTGCGCAAGGTCTCGCTCACTGTCACAGGCCACTCGCAAGCGGCTCAGTGGCGTGCGTAATTCATGGGACATGTCCCGCAGCAATTGCTGCTGCAACACCACAGTACCCTGCAAGCGCTCGGACATATGGTCGAACGCCCGGCCCAGCTCGCCCAATTCATCCTGGCGACTGGTGGCATCGTGGGACAGCCGCGTATGCAATTGATCAGCACGCCAGGCATTGGCCTGCTCGCGCAGTTGGTTGAGGGGCATGATCAACAGTCGATACAGGCCTACGCACAACAACAGCGTGAACAAACCCGGGATCACACCGTTGGTCGCCACGCGCCAGAACAACTGGTAGCGCCCCGGCATAAAGCGCTGCGGCAATTCGATCACCAGGGAGCCCGCATTCGGGTTGACCGCAAATGGCACCTTCAGCCACGGCAAGCCTTTGACGTGCCGGCTCACGGGCCAGTCAAGGCCGCGCAGAAAGGTCAGGCGCTGGCTTTCCTTGTCGATCAGCGCTGTGCTGCTCAGCGATTGCAGGTCGCTGCCGATTACACCGACCCAGGTAGTTTCCCGCGTACGCATCGATTGCAACCAGGCATCCACACCGGCCCTGCCGCCACGCTTCCAGGCCTGTTCAGCACTGACGGCGTAACCTCTCAAGGTAGTTCGCGCCTCGTCGTCGAGGTACGCGTTTTGCTCCTCCATATACCGACCCCAGGACCAACTGAGCCAGATCATCAGCAAGCAGAACGCGATCAGCAGGCACGCCAGTTTCCAGAATAAAGAGTGTTTGCCCGGCAGTTGCTTAAGGGGGCGTTCAAAGACTGTCATCGTGACCGCTCAGCACATAGCCCTTGCCCCAAACCGTGCGCACTTCGCGCTCGTTGTAGCCGATGGCCTTGAGCTTGCGGCGGATCTGGCTGATATGCATGTCGAGGCTGCGATCATGGGGGGCATAACCGCGCTGCAAGACGTGCTGGTAAAGGAACGCCTTGCTCAGCACCTCCTCACTGTTGCGATGCAAGGTTTCCAGCAGGCGGTATTCGCTGCGGGTCAAACCGGCCCAGTGGTCCTGGTGGAGAACATCGCACAGCTCATCGTCAAAACGCAGGGTGCGGGCGTCGTCACGTGCAGGCGCCAGGCTCGGTAACGGGCGCCGATCCAACGCCACGCGGCGCAGTATGGCTTCGATGCGCACCCGCAATTCGATCATGCTGAACGGCTTGGGCAGGTAATCATCGGCGCCAAGACGAAAACCGCTGACGCGATCGGCTTCGGCGCCCAAGGCTGACATCAGGATGACCGGTATCGAATGGCTTTCACGCAAATGGGTCAGGATCGACAAGCCATCCATCCCTGGCAACAAAATATCCATCAACACCACGTCGAATGCCTGATCACGGGCCATCTGCAAGCCTTGCTGGCCGTTTTGGCACCAGGTGACCTGGAAGCCGCAACGCCCCAGGCTCTCTTGCACATAGGCGCCCAGCACAGGGTCATCTTCAATGGTCAGGATACTGGGTAAGCCAATAGCTGCGGGATTCATTAGCGTCTGCAAGTCATTCTCAATCGCTGATTATTCAAGATAACCCTGCCGCAGGCAATCGCCATCCGGCGCCCGGTGGCCCGAAGATTGCGGCCCGACGTTAATTTGCAAGATTCCACGCCGCGCAAATGGCTACACTGCGCAGGTGGCGCGGGCCGGACGCCTGCGCAATTCATTGATAACACGGTGGTGGCGGGAGAATGGCGTGCTGAGAAGAATGGGGATAAAAGGCCGCGTACTGTTGCTGACGTTACTGCCGACCAGCCTGATGGCCCTGTTGTTGGGGGGCTATTTCACCTGGATGCAGCTTTCGGAATTGCAGACCCAACTGCTGCAACGCGGCGAAATGATCGCCGAGCAACTCGCCCCGCTGGTGGCGCCCGCCCTGAGCGCACGCAACACCGACCTGCTCGAACGCATCGCCACCCAGTCCCTGGAACAGCAGGACGTACGCACCGTTGCCTTCCTCGGCCCAGACCGCGCGCCGCTGGCCCACGCCGGCCCGACGATGCTCAACCCGCCGCCCATCGGCAATAGTTCCCACCTGCTGCAACGCACCGGCAATGATGCCACCCGTTATCTGCTGCCCGTGTTTGGCCGCCATCGCAATCTGGCCGGCGACCTGATCCCTGACGAATCCGACCGCCTATTGGGCTGGGTCGAAGTGGAACTGTCCCACAACGGCATGCTCTTGCGCGGCTACCGCAGCCTGTTCGCCAGCCTGCTGTTGATCGCCATCGGCCTGGTCTGCACCGCGGCGCTGGCGTTGCGCATCAGCCGCACCATCAACTCGCCGATTGGCCTGATCAAGCAAGCCGTGGCCCAGCTCAAGGACGGCAACCTGGAAACCCGCCTGCCCCCTTTGGGCAGCCAGGAACTGGACCATCTCGCCTCGGGCATCAACCGCATGGCCGAGACCCTGCAAAACGCCCAGGAAGAATTGCAGCACAGCATCGACCAGGCCACCGAAGACGTGCGCCAGAACCTGGAAACCATCGAGATCCAGAACATCGAGCTGGACCTGGCGCGCAAAGAGGCCCTGGAAGCCAGCCGCATCAAGTCGGAGTTCCTGGCCAACATGAGCCACGAGATCCGCACGCCGCTCAACGGCATCCTCGGTTTCACCCACCTGCTGCAAAAAAGCGAGCTCACGCCACGCCAGCTCGACTACTTGGGCACCATCGAAAAATCCGCCGACAACCTGCTGGGCATCATCAATGAGATCCTCGATTTCTCGAAGATCGAGGCCGGCAAACTGGTGCTCGACAGCATCCCCTTCAACCTGCGGGACTTGCTGCAAGACACCCTGACCATCCTCGCCCCCGCCGCCCACGCCAAGCAGCTCGAACTGGTCAGCCTGGTCTACCGCGACACGCCGCTGGCACTGGTGGGCGACCCGCTGCGCCTCAAGCAGATCCTCACCAACCTGATCAGCAACGCGATCAAGTTCACCCGCGAAGGCACCATCGTGGCCCGCGCGATGATCGAGGACGAGCAGGAAGACAGCGTGCAACTGCGCATCAGCGTGCAGGACACCGGCATCGGCCTCTCCAGCCAGGATGTGCGCGCACTGTTCCAGGCGTTCAGCCAGGCCGACAACTCGCTGTCGCGCCAACCGGGCGGAACAGGCCTGGGGCTGGTGATCTCCAAGCGATTGATCGAACAGATGGGCGGTGAAATCGGCGTCGACAGTACACCGGGCGAAGGCTCGGAATTCTGGATCAGCCTGAACCTGCCCAAGACCCGCGACGATGTTGAAGACCTGCCCAGCGCCCCACTGCTGGGCCATCGCGTGGCCGTGCTGGAAAACCACGAGCTTGCGCGCCAGGCCCTGCAACATCAGTTGGAGGACTGTGGCCTGCAAGTGACGCCGTTCAACACCCTCGAAAGCCTGACCAACGGCATCACCAGTGCCCATCAGACCGAGCAGGCCATCGACCTCGCCGTGCTCGGCGTGACGGCCAACGACATTCCACCCGAGCGCCTCAATCAACATTTATGGGACCTGGAACACCTGGGCTGCAAGGTGCTGGTGCTCTGCCCCACCACCGAACAAATGCTGTTCAACCAGTCGGTGCCCAACCCCAACAGCCAACTCCAGGCCAAGCCGGCGTGCACCCGCAAGCTGCGTCGGGCCCTGTCCGACCTGATCAGCCCGCGCCCGTCGCGCAGCGAACCAGGCGAGCCGCTGTCCAGTCGGGCACCGCGCGTATTGTGCGTGGACGACAACCCGGCAAACCTGCTGCTGGTGCAAACCCTGCTGGAAGACATGGGTGCTCAGGTGCGTGCGGTAGAAAGCGGTTATGCCGCCGTCGACGCAGTGAAGCAGGACACCTTCGACCTCGTGCTGATGGACGTGCAAATGCCCGGCATGGATGGGCGCCAAAGCACCGAAGTGATCCGCCAGTGGGAAAGCGAGCGCAACGGCACGCCTCTGCCCGTGGTCGCCCTGACCGCCCACGCCATGGCCAACGAAAAGCGCGCCTTGCTGCAAAGCGGCATGGACGATTACCTGACCAAACCCATCAGCGAACGGCAATTGGCCCAAGTGGTATTGAAATGGACCGGCCTGGCCCTGCGCAATCAGAGCCCCGACCGAACACTCGACGCCGCAGGCACCGGCGTGCAACTGCCGGTACTGGATCACGAAGAGGGTCTGCGCCTGGCTGCCGGCAAGGCCGACTTGGCCGCCGATATGCTCGCCATGCTGCTGGCCTCCCTGGAAGCCGACCGCCTGGCGATCGCCATCGCCCGCGATGCCAATGACAACAACGCTCTGATCGAACGCGTGCACCGCCTGCATGGCGCCACCCGCTACTGCGGCGTGCCGCAACTGCGCGCCGCCTGCCAGCGGGCCGAAACCTTGCTCAAGCAAGACGACGCCAAGGCCCTGGCCGCATTGGATGAACTGGACATTGCTATAACGCGGCTGGCCGGTGAGGCACGGGTCAGCGCTTGAATTCATCAAAAAAAGGAAGTCTTTGATGCGCGTCATTCTCTTCAGCAGCCAAACCTACGACCGCGACAGCTTTCTCGGCGAGCCCCTACCGCCCGGCGTCGAACTGCAATTCCAGCCAGCCCGGCTCAACCTCGACACCGTGGCCCTGGCCGAGCACCACGAGGTGGTCTGCCCCTTTATCAACGACGACCTCAGCGCCCCGGTGCTGGAACACCTGGCCAAAGGCGGTACGCGGCTGATCGCCCTGCGCTCGGCGGGCTACAACCATGTAGACCTGGCCGCCGCCAAGCGCCTGGGCCTGACCATCGTGCGCGTGCCGGCCTACTCGCCCCACGCCGTAGCCGAGCACGCGGTGGCGCTGATCCTGGCCCTTAACCGCCGCCTGCACCGCGCCTACAACCGTACCCGCGACGGCGATTTCAGCCTGCACGGCCTCACCGGTTTCGACCTGGTGGGCAAGACAGTCGGTGTAGTGGGCACCGGCCAGATCGGCGCCACCTTCGCCAAGATCATGGCCGGTTTCGGCTGCCAGTTGCTGGCCTACGACCCCTTCCCCAACCCGCAGGTGCTGGCACTCGGCGCCCGCTACGTGAGCCTGCCCGAGCTGCTGGCCCAGGCGCAGATCATCAGCCTGCACTGCCCGCTCACCGCCGACAGCAAGCACCTGATCAATGCCAGTTCCCTGGCTCATATGCAGCCTGGCGCGATGCTGATCAATACCGGACGCGGCGGCCTGGTAGATACCCCGGCACTGATCGAAGCACTCAAAGACGGCCAGCTCGGCTACCTGGGGCTGGATGTGTATGAAGAGGAGGCCCAGCTGTTCTTCGAGGACCGCTCCGACCTGCCCCTGCAAGACGACGTGCTCGCGCGCCTGCTGACCTTCCCCAACGTGATCATCACGGCCCACCAGGCGTTCCTCACCCACGAAGCCCTTTCGGCGATTGCGGGCACTACCCTGGGCAACATCGCGGCATGGGCTGATGGCCGGGCGCAGAACCTCGTCGAAGGATGATCAGTGGTCACATACCAGGCGCATGATGGGCAGGCACCCGTGATAGGATGCCGCGCCTATTTGGAGGATCCATGGCCGAACACGATTTCCGCTTCAGCTTGCTGAGCCCGCAACACACCCTGATCGAATGCCGCGCCCTGGTGCCGGGCCGTTACCAGGTCACCGGCAACGGTGGTTCGATCAAACACGGCGACGTCTTGATCGTCACCCTGCGCGGCAGTAAAACCCTGTCGATGCGCTTGACCGTCGAAGGCGATGCGCGCTACTCCATCCGCCCGGCAGGCCAGTGGGTCGCCATGGCCCAGGGGCCCAAATTCGGCGAGCTGGAGATTCACACCTGGAAGGTCAATTGCGACAGCTGCGACAGCGTGCTGGAGTTTGAATTCGCGGTGGAAACCAAGCTGACCAAAGAGCCCCTGCAACCGGCTGCCAACGCACGTATCAAAGAGCTCGGCTGGGCCAGCGAAGGCGACAAGCACCGCTGCCCGAAATGCCAGCAGGCCGCGCAATGAAAGGCCTGCTTCTGCTCGCCGCCCTCGGTGCCGGCCTCACCGGTTGCGCCGGCGATCCGGTCAAGCTCAAGCAGGATCACAGCTACGTGGTGGAATGGATCGGCGAGCGACCGCTGATGGACTACGCGCACCTGACCGTCACCCTGGGTTCGGATGGTCGCGCCTACGGCAACGGCGGTTGCAACCACTGGTTCGCGCCGTACACCCTCGACGGCGACACGCTCAGTTTTGGCAAGATCGGCAGCACCCGCAAACTCTGCGCCGAGGCGTTGATGGAGCAGGAGCACCGCTTCTTCCAGGCGCTGCAAGGCGTGCAACGCTGGGATATTTCGCCGATCGAGCAAACCCGTTTCTGGCCCGCTGAAGGCAAGCCGATTCGCTTGTGGCTTGAAGAGGGCTGACAACGCCAATCTCAGGATTGGGCGAGGTCAAAATGTGGGAGGGGGCTTGCTCCCGATGGCGGTGTATCAGTCAGCTTATCTGTAGCTGACACACCGCGATCGGGAGCAAGTCGAATCGTCGCACCGCCCCTCCCACATTTGATTAGCGGTGTTGCTTTAACCGCGCAAGGCCTTGAGTTTGGCGATTACACCTTCCGCCGTCTGCTCCCCCATCATCTGCTCGCGTACCTTGCCCTTGTCATCAATGATGTAGGTCACCGGCAACGCTTCGCTGCGGGGAATATCAAAGATCACCTCCGGGTTCTGCGCCAGTACGGTGAACTTGATGCCCAGTTTCTCGCTGGCCGCTTTCAGCTCTTCACCCTGCACATTGTCGAAGTTAACCCCGAACACGCCCACGCCCTGCCCTTTGAGCTGCTCTGCCAAGGCATTGAGTTCCGGGATTTCCGTACGGCACGGGCCGCACCATTCGGCCCAGTAGTTGACTACCACCCACTGTTTATCCAGGCGTTCAGCCGCGACTTTCTGGCCGTATTGGTCTACGCCGTAATCGTTACCGCAGCCGCTGAGCAGCAGGGTGGTGATGATCGCTAATGCACCGATCAATTGCCTGGTCATGGGGTATTCCTTCGTAAAAAATGAACGTTGGCTGCGACCTATCGCCTCTTACGGTTTAAGGGCGGGTCGCTGCGCGGGTAGAATACCCGCCACCTTACGCAAGATGCGACCCGCACATGACCGATCTGACGCTTTATCACAACCCGCGCTGCTCGAAATCCCGCGGTGCGCTCGAACTGCTCGAAGCCCGTGGCCTCACCCCAACGGTGGTGCGCTACCTGGAAACCCCGCTGGACGCCGCGCAATTAAAGGCCCTGCTCGCCAAGCTGGGCCTCAGCGCTCGGCAATTGCTGCGCACCGGCGAAGACGAATACAAAGCCCTCAACCTGGCCGACGCGAGCCTGACCGAAACACAACTGATCGCCGCCATCGCCGAGCACCCGAAGTTGATGGAGCGCCCAATCCTGGAAACCGCCGATAAAGCCATCATTGGCCGCCCGCCGGAGAACGTGCTGGAGATCCTGCCGTGACGACCCCGTATGTGCTGGTGTTGTATTACAGCCGCCATGGCTCGGTGAGCGAAATGGCCCGGCAGATTGCCCGGGGCATCGAGCAAGGCGGAATGGAAGCGCGCCTGCGCACCGTGCCGGCGATCTCCACCGAGTGCGAAGCCGTTGCGCCAAGCATCCCGGACGAAGGCGCACTCTACGCCAGCCTGGATGACCTTAAGAACTGCTCAGGCCTGGCCCTCGGCAGCCCGACCCGTTTTGGCAACATGGCGGCGCCGCTCAAGTATTTTATCGACGGCACCAGTAACCTGTGGCTCACCGGCGCCCTCGTCGGCAAGCCGGCCGGGGTGTTTACTTCCACCGCCAGCCTGCACGGCGGCCAGGAAACCACATTGATGTCGATGCTGCTGCCGTTGTTGCACCACGGCATGCTGATCACGGGCCTGCCCTACAGCGAACAAGCCCTGCTCGACACCCAGGGCGGCGGCACGCCCTACGGCGCCAGCCACCACGCCGGGCCGGATGGCAAGCGCCTGCTCGACCAACATGAGATCGCCCTGTGCCGCGCCCTGGGCCTGCGCCTGGCGAGCACCGCTACCCTGCTGGAGAGCGGCCGTGGCCAGAAAGCCTAAGGTCTTGCCACCCCAGGCGTGGCTGGAGCCTCGGGTCAAGGTGGCACGTGCATTGAGCCTGCTGGCATTTGTGGGCCTGGTGGGGTTGTTGTGCGTGTACTACCTGTTCGTCGCCGACCTGCACGGTGCGCGGCCGTGGGTGATTCTGGTCATCGAACTGGTGCCGCTGCTGGTGCTCGCGCCGGGTATGCTGCTGGGCAGTGCGCGCGGGCATTCATGGATGTGCTTTGTGGTGAACTTGTATTTCATCAAAGGCGCGTTGGCGGCGTATGACCCGAACCGGCAGTGGTTCGGGGTGCTGGAGATGCTGGCGAGTTTGGCGGTGTTTTGCACGGCATTGCTGTATGTGCGCTGGCGGCATCAGCTGACTCGGCGACTCGCTGAGGCCTGATAGAACTGTAGTGCCTGTCAGGCAGCCTTCGCGGGCAAGCCCGCTCCCACATTTGACCGCATTTCAACTGACGGAAATCGGTCAAATATGGGAGCGGGCTTGCTCGCGAAGGTATCACCTCGGTCTCAATGATTGACGGTGTAAGCCAGCATCATCGACAACTGGCACATCGGCCGCCCACTCTCGGCATGCCACTGGTTGAACGCCCCTTGCACCGTCGCCAAATCCCGCAGGCTCGTAGGCGCCTTGTCGACGATCTTCTGTGCATTCAATGCCGCCACCACGTCATAACTCGGCACAAACGTATCCTTGCCCACCATGCGCAAAAAGCGCGGCGCCGACAGCCCGCCCAACTGATGGCCGTGCTTGCTCAGGTACTTCCACAACCCCACGATATCGGTCACCGGCCAGTCGGCGATAAACGCACCGAAGCTGCCCTTCTCCTGGGCAATGTCCAGAATCATCTGCGCATTACGCGGCACGCTTTTGAGTTTGCCCAAGTGGCGGATGATGCTGGTGTCCTGCATCAATCGCTCCAGGTGCTCGGCGCCCATCAGCACGACCTTTTCTGGATCAAAACCAAAAAACACCTTCTCGAACGCTGGCCACTTGGCATCCACCACGCTGTGCTTGAGGCCAGCGCGAAACACCCGCAGGGCCAGGGTCGACAGGTAGCGGTCATCGCTGATCTTGCGCAACTGCGCGGGAGTATTCGGCACCGGCAGGTGGGCCTCCAACTCGGCCGCAGAACCGAAACGGTTCAGACAATATTCGTGCAGCCATTTGTAATCGCGCATGCCCTCTCCTGGGGGTTGAAATGAAAACGGCGCCCATGAGCGCCGTCTTTCAGAGCGTTGAAGAACCTTAGAGGTTCACTACATTGACGAAGCGCGACGCGGCGCTCTCATCGATCTTGAGGCTGGTAAAGTCGAACAGGTTGCGGTCGGCCAGCTGCGACGGCTGCACGTTCTGCAGGCTGCGGAAGATGCTCTCGGTGCGGCCCGGGGTCTTGCGCTCCCAGTCCAGCAGCATGTCCTTGACCACTTGGCGCTGCAGGTTTTCCTGGGAGCCACACAGGTTGCACGGGATGATCGGGAACTGCTTGAGGTCGGAGTAGGCCTGGATGTCCTTCTCGTTGCAATACGCCAGTGGGCGGATCACCACGTTGCGCCCGTCATCGGCGCGCAGCTTGGGCGGCATGGCCTTGAGGGAACCGTTGAAGAACATATTGAGGAAGAAGGTCTCGACGATATCGTCGCGATGATGCCCCAGCGCCATTTTGGTCGCGCCGATCTCGTCGGCGAAGGTGTAGAGCGTGCCGCGGCGCAGGCGCGAACAGAGTGAGCAGGTGGTCTTGCCTTCCGGGATCAGCTCCTTGACCACCGAATAGGTGTCTTTCTCGACGATGTGGTACTCGACGCCCAGCTCCTTAAGGTAGGCCGGCAGCACGTGTTCGGGGAAACCCGGTTGTTTCTGGTCCATGTTGACGGCGACGATCTGGAACTTGATCGGCGCGACCTTTTGCAGGTGCAGCAGCACATCGAGCATGGTGTAGCTGTCTTTTCCGCCGGAAAGGCAGACCATGACCTTGTCGCCGTCCTCGATCATATTAAAGTCGGCGACCGCTTCACCGGCCAGGCGACGCAGGCGTTTTTGCAGTTTGTTCTGGTTGACCGTAAGAGTGCCCATGGCGCTTGGATCCGCAAAAGGTGTGTGACGAAAAGCGGGGCATTTTACGCAAAAATACTTCAATGAGCGACGCCGATCCAATGTGGGAGCTGGCTTGCCTGCGATGGCGTCGGGTCAGAAACAGATGAGCTGGCTGCCCCACCCCGATCGCAGGCAAGCCAGCTCCCCCATCGACCGTGGCAGTCCCGACAGGCCTCAGCGCGATTAAGCCCAACGTTTACAGCGCAATTCGCTCTAAAGGCCCTACAGTCATTCCGGTCATACGTTCCTATACTGCGACTAGAGGTCGCACATCTATCCAGACCTTTGAGGCCAATTGGCCCGTGGGCGCTCCGATGGGGGGCGATGGTAATTACGACAGGAGTGACTGGCATGATCCATCACGTCGTGGGGCTTTTTACCCATCCCGACCAGGAATGGCGGGAAATCCGTGGCGATAAAGAAGAAAGCATCAGCCACATGTACCTCACTCACACGCTGATTCTCGCGGCGATCCCCGCCGTATCAGCCTTTATCGGCACCACTCAAGTTGGCTGGGTCATCGGCAACCGCTCACCGGTCATGCTGACCCAGGAAAGCGCGCTGTGGATGACCATCATGTCTTACGCGGCCATGCTCGGCGGCGTCGCGGTGATGGGTGCGTTCATTCACTGGATGGCACGTACTTACGACGCCAACCCCAGCATGGCGCGTTGCGTGGCCTTTGCCACCTACACCGCGACCCCTCTGTTTATCGGCGGGCTGGCGGCGCTTTACCCGCATATGTGGCTAGGCATGGTCGTGGGCACGGCGGCGATCTGCTACACGGTGTACCTGCTATACGTGGGGCTGCCGACCTTTATGAGCATTGACCCGGACGAAGGCTTTTTGTTTTCCAGCTCGGTACTGGCTGTAGGCCTCGTGGTACTGGTGGCGATCATGGCGTTTACCGTGATCGTCTGGGGGCTGGGCGTAGGGCCGATCTACACCAACTAAGCGGTTTCAACCAGAGCGCAGGGCCACCGCAAGGTGGCTTTGTGCGTCATACATGACCATTCGGCGCCTGACAGATTCGGAAACACCCGGCTTTGCGGCATACTGGGCACCTCTGGAGATATGTACAGCATGCCCGAGCAACTCAATACCCGCGTCGAAGATTGTTACCTGCAAGCCGAATCCTTTTTCAAACGAAGCTTCAAACGCCCCCAGGTCAGCCTCAAGCTGCGGGGCCAGAAGGCCGGTGTCGCGCATTTGCATGAGAACCTGCTGCGCTTCAACCCACAGTTGTACCGTGAAAACAGCCAACACTTCCTGAAACAGACCGTGGCCCACGAAGTGGCGCATTTAATTGCCCACCAATTGTTTGGTGAGCGCATTCAGCCCCATGGCGAGGAATGGCAATTGATCATGCGCGGGGTGTACGAGCTGCCGCCTGATCGTTGCCATACCTATGAAGTGAAGCGTCGCCAGGTGACCCGCTATATCTACCGGTGTCCGTGTGCAGACAGCGACTTCCCGTTTTCGGCGCAGCGCCATGGGTTGGTGGGTCAGGGGCGGCGGTATTTGTGTCGGCGGTGTCGGCAAACCTTGGTGTTTACCGGGGAAACTCGGGTGGAATGAGGGCCTCATCGGGGGGCAAGTCGAATCGTCGCACCGCCCCTCCCACATTTTGACCGTACCGATGATCAGTGTGGGAGGGGGCTTGCCCCCGATAGCACCAGACCAGTCACCCAACCACCTTGGTCTGCCGCAATTGCTCTATCCGCTGAGCACTGAACCCCAACTCCACCAACACCTCATCACTGTGCGCCCCCACCGCAACCCCAATATGCCTTGGCTCCGGCAGACCATCAGAAAACTTCAGCGGGCAAGCCAACTGCGCCTGAGTCGAGCCATCGCCGCGCGGCACCTGGCTGACCAACCCCCGCGCTTTCAATTGCGGATGCTCCACCGCCTCGCTCAAGCTCAGCACCGGCTCGACACAGGCATCCACTGCGGCAAACAATTCACACAGCTCATCGAAACTGCGCTTTTCAAACTCAACTTGGAGCGCAATCTTAAGCTGCGGCGACAATCCCAGCGCCGCCAAGTCAGAGCGCCCCAATGCGTCGCACAATTGCAGCATAAACCCTGGCTCCAGACTGCCTACCGACATCCAACGCCCATCGCGCGTGCGGTAGTAATCGTAGAAACTGCCGCCGTTCAATACATGTCCTTCCCGCCCAGGCTCCACCCCGCAAGCCAGGTAACCCGAGGCCGCCATGGCGTTCAAGCTGAACGAACAATCCGTCATGCTGACATCAAGGTATTGGCCGACGCCGCTGTGCTGCCGAGCAATCACAGCCGCCAGCAACCCCACCACCGCATGCAACGAACCACCGCCCACATCCGCCACCTGCACGCCCAACGGCACCGGCCCGCTGTCCTGGCGCCCCGTATAGCTGGCTATGCCGGCCAACGCGAGGTAGTTGATATCGTGACCGGCGCGATCCTTGTAGGGGCCGGTCTGGCCGTAACCGGTGATCGAGACATAAATCAACCGGGGATTGATCGCCTTCAACGCCTCATAGCCCAGACCCAGCCGCTCCATCACGCCGGGCCGAAACTGCTCCAGGACAATGTCGTAGTCCTTGACCAACGCGCGCACAATCTCCACTGCCTCAGCTTGCTTGAGGTCCAGCGCCAAACTGCGCTTGTTGCGGTTGAGGTACGCATGGCTGGCCGATGTACCTTGGTCGTGGGGCGGCAGCACCCGCAGCAGGTCCATGCGCGTGGGCGATTCGATACGCAGCACCTCGGCGCCCATGTCCGCCAGCATCAAGGATGCAAACGGGCCGGGCAGCAGCGTAGAGAAATCCAATACTTTAAGGGACGCCAAGGGGCCAGACATGGGCACTCCAATTCCGTTTCGGTTGCCCACAGACTAGGCAGCCTTGGTCCTACCGGCAATCGTCAGAACGTTCAGTGACAGTGACTGTTTTGATCACGGCGGGCTTTTTCACGGCGGCGGCTTTATCATTGGCCCACGTTTGCTTGCAGAGTGTTCCATGAAGTTTGCGATTGCAGTGTTTAGTGCCGCCCATGCGCCCTCCTCGCGCCGCGCCCTGCTGTTTGCCCAGGCGGCGTTGGCCGGTGGGCATGAGATTGTGCGGCTGTTTTTCTATCAGGACGGCGTGTACGCCGCGTCCAATAACATCGTCGCCCCTCAGGATGAGCAAGATGTCGCGCGTCAATGGCGCGAGTTTGTCAGCCAGCACCAGCTTGACGGTGTGGTCTGCATCGCTGCGGCCTTGCGTCGTGGTGTGCTCAATAGCGAAGAAGCCGCTCGTTACCAGCGTAGCGCCGTGAACCTGGACGCGCCGTGGGCGTTGTCGGGCCTAGGCCAATTGCATGATGCCGCGCAGACCGCCGACCGCCTGATCTGTTTTGGAGGGCCATGACGTGTCCAAATCCTTATTAGTGATCAGCCGTCAGGCGCCGTGGTCGGGGCCAAGTGCGCGGGAAGCGCTGGATATCGTGCTGGCCGGCGGCGCGTTTGATCTGCCCATCGGCTTGCTGTTCATGGACGACGGCGTGTTCCAACTCGCACCGCACCAGAACGCCAAGGCCGTGCAACAAAAGGACCTCAGCGCCAACCTGCAAGCATTGGGGCTGTTCGGCATCGACGATGTATTTGTCTGCCGCCACAGCATGGCCGTGCGTGGCTTGACGCCGCCCACCGAGGCGCAACCGTTGAGCAACGAGGCTATTTCCCAATTGATTGACCGCTACGATCAGGTGATTACCCTCTGATGTCGACTTTACATGTGGTGTCTCACTCGCCGTTTTCCGACAGTCGCCTCGACAGCTGCCTGCGTATCTGCGGCGCCGAGGACGCGATCCTGCTGTGCGGCGACGGCGCCTACGGGCTACACGCCCCCGCCCTGCACACCAAGGGCGTGAAAGTGTTTGTGCTGGCCGAAGACATGCAGGCGCGCAACCTGCCCTTACCCGACTGGGCCGACAGCGTGGACTACCCCGCTTTCGTGCAACTGTCGCTCGACTACGACAAGGTCAACAGCTGGCTATGAACACCTTGACCGTAGGCGAACGCACCTATGAGCTGGACAAGGACGGCTATCTCGTCGACCTGAACGACTGGTCCGTCGAAGTCGCCAATGCCCTGGCCGCCGCCGAACCGCTGGCGTTGACGCCCGACCACTGGGAAATCCTCGACCTGCTGCGCGGCTTCTACGCTGAGTTTCAGCTGTCCCCGGCCACGCGCCCGCTGATCAAGTACACCTCCTTGAAGCTGGGCCCGGAAAAGGGCAACAGCCTGCACCTCAACAAACTGTTCAACGGCACTCCCGCCAAACTCGCCGCCAAGCTGGCGGGCCTGCCCAGGCCGACGAATTGCTTATGACCGACTTTGCCCCGCTCACCCTTGAAACCCCTGCCGAGCACCCGTTTGCGCAATTCGTGCGCATCCTGGGCAAAGGCAAGCGCGGCGCGCGCAACCTCACCCGCGAGGAAGCCCGCGAAGCCATGGGCATGCTGCTCGACGAAAAAGTCGAAGACACCCAACTCGGCGCCTTCCTGATGCTGTTGCGCCACAAGGAAGAAAGCCCGGAAGAACTCGCCGGCTTCACCGAGGCCTTGCGCGAACGCCTCGATGCCCCGTCACTGAACGTGGATGTGGACTGGCCAACCTACGCGGGCAAAAAACGCCACCTGCCGTGGTACCTGCTGGCGGCCAAGTGCCTGGCGCAAAACGGTGTGCGCATCCTGATGCACGGCGGCGGCGCCCACACGGCGGGCCGGTTGTACACCGAACAACTGCTGGAATATTTGCAGATCCCGCTGTGCCGCAATTGGCAGCAGGTAGAAAGCGCCTTCGAACAGGGCAATCTGGCGTTTATCCCGCTGGGCGACTGGGCACCGCAGTTGCAACGCATGATCGATTTGCGCAACACCCTCGGCCTGCGTTCGCCAATCCATTCTTTGGCGCGCCTGCTTAACCCGTTGAATGCTCGCCTGGGCCTGCAAAGCATTTTCCACCCCGGTTATCAGGGTGTGCATCGCGATGCCAGCGGCCTGCTGGGCGACAACGTGATTGTGGTGAAAGGCGACGGCGGCGAAATCGAGATCAACCCCGACGCCACAAGCCACCTGTATGGCACCACTGGCGGCGAAAGCTGGGATGAGGAATGGCCCGCGCTCTCCGCTCAGCGTCATGTCAAGCCGGCGGCCTTGGAGCCCGAGCACTTGAAAGCACTGTGGCGTGGCGACGTCGAGGACAGCTACCCGCAACTGGCACTGATTGCCACGATGGCGCTGACATTGCGCGGCTTGGGTCACTCACGGGAACAAGCCTTCATTGTGGCCCAGCAATACTGGGACGCGCGAGACAAATCGATTTAATCGATAATTCACCCGCAGTCTTTGCGCTTTTAAATCGAACCTATCCCTTTAGACTGGCTTCCAACGCTTAATAGTTGAGGAGCCAGTCATGGGTTTGCTGATCGAAGGGCACTGGAAAGACCAGTGGTACGAAAGTAGCGCAGATGGCGCTTTCCAGCGCGAACAGGCGCAACGCCGCAACTGGGTGACCGCCGACGGCGCGCCTGGCCCCAGCGGCGAAGGTGGCTTCAAGGCCGAAGCCGGTCGTTACCACTTGTATGTGTCCCTCGCTTGCCCCTGGGCTCACCGCACGCTGATCATGCGCAAGCTCAAGGGCCTGGAAGGCCTGATCGACGTGTCGGTGGTCAGTTGGTTGATGCTGGAAAACGGCTGGACCTTCGACAAAGCTCACGGCTCCAGCGGTGACGCCCTCGACGACTTTGCCTTCATGCATCAACGCTACACGGCTGACACTGCCGACTACACCGGCCGCGTGACAGTGCCCGTGTTGTGGGACAAAAAGCTCAATCGCATCGTCAGCAATGAATCGGCGGAAATCATCCGCATGTTCAACAGCGCGTTCAACGGGCTGACTGGCAACACCCTGGATTTCTACCCGCAGCCGCTACGTGGCACCATCGACACGCTAAACGAGCGCATCTACCCCGCGGTGAACAACGGCGTATACCGCGCAGGCTTCGCCACTTCGCAGCAGGCGTATGAAAGTGCGTTTGATGATGTATTTGCCGAGTTGGATTATCTGGAACAGCACCTGAGTGACCATCGCTACCTGGCCGGCGAATACCTGACCGAAGCCGATGTGCGCCTGTTCACCACGCTGATTCGATTTGACGCGGTGTATTACGGGCACTTCAAATGCAATTTGCGCAGGATTGCGGAGTATCCGAACCTGTCGAACTGGCTAAGGGAGTTGTATCAGTGGCCGGGCGTGGCCGAGACGGTGGATTTTGAACACATCAAAGGGCATTACTATGCCAGCCATCGTACGATCAATCCGACGGGGATTGTGCCGAAGGGGCCGTTGCAGGGGTTTGATGGTAAGTATGATAGGGGTCGGTTGAGCACCAAGGGTGTCTGGGACTGATCCAAAAGATGGGCGGTGATTGAGGGCCTCATCGGGGGCAAGCCCCCTCCCACATTTGACAGGCGGCGCGGTCAAAATGTGGGAGGGGGCTTGCTCCCGATGCTTTTAAAAGGCTCAGATTTGGGACTGAGCGCCTTCAAACCACTTGAGCTTCTCGCGCAACACCACCACTTCACCCACGATCACCAGTGTCGGCGCATGCACTTCATGCTCCGCCACCATGCGCGGCAAGTCCGCCAGCGTGCCGGTAAACACGCGCTGGTTGGACGTAGTGCCCTGCTGGATCAACGCTGCCGGCGTATCTGCCGCACGCCCATGCTTGATCAGCTGTTCGCAGATGATCGGCAAGCCAATCAAGCCCATGTAGAACACCAGGGTCTGCGATGGTCCCACCAGGTCATGCCAAGGCAGGTCCGACGTCCCGTCCTTTAAATGCCCAGTGATGAAACGCACCGATTGCGCATAGTCGCGGTGGGTCAGCGGAATCCCGGCATACGCCGCGCAACCACTGGCCGCCGTGATGCCCGGCACCACTTGGAACGGGATGCCATGGGCCGCCAGTTCCTCGATCTCTTCTCCACCCCGCCCAAAGATAAACGGGTCGCCACCCTTGAGGCGCAGCACGCGCTTGCCTTGCTTGGCCAGGTCCACCAATTGCTGGTTGATCTGGTCCTGGGGCACAGCATGGTCTGCGCGACGCTTGCCGACGTAGACGCGCTCGGCATCACGGCGGCACAGCTCGAGAATCGCAGGCGCTACCAAGCGGTCGTACAGCACCACATCGGCTTGCTGCATCAGGCGCAAGGCGCGGAAGGTCAACAGATCCGGGTCACCCGGCCCTGCACCTACCAAGTACACCTCACCTGGCGCATAGGGCGGCGCACCATTGACCTTTTCGATCAACAGGCGCTCGGCTTCGGCGCCCTGCCCGGCCAACTGCCGATCGGCAATCGGCCCCTGAAAAACCTCTTCCCAAAACGCGCGACGTTGCTGCACATCCGGGTACAAACCTTTGACCTGGGCACGAAAACGCGCCGCCAACCCCGCCAGCTGGCCGTAGGTGGACGGAATCCAGGTTTCCAACTTGGCGCGGATCAAGCGCGCCAGCACCGGCGCATCGCCGCCACTGGACACCGCAATCACCAAGGGCGAGCGGTCGACAATTGCCGGGAAGATCACGCTGCACAGGGCCGGCGCATCCACCACGTTGACCGGAACGCAACGGCGCTTGGCATCGCTGGACACTTGCGCGTTCAGCGGCTCGTCGTCGGTTGCCGCGATTACCAGGGTGCAACCGTCGAGGTCGGCCTCCTGATAACCGCGCAGAATCAATTCCCCGCCACTGCCCAGCACCAACTCATTGAGTTGGTCTTCGATCTGGGGAGCAACCACCCGCAGCAACGCGCCGGCGTCGGCCAGCAGCCGGGATTTGCGCAAGGCAATCTCCCCGCCACCGACGACCAACACACGACTGCCGCGCAGGTTATGAAACAGCGGCAGAAATTCCATTTAACCGATGACCTCAACGCCCGCCATGTACGGCTTGAGCACTTCAGGTACACGGATGGAGCCATCAGCCTGCTGGTAGTTTTCCAGCACGGCCACCAGGGTACGGCCTACAGCCAGGCCCGAACCGTTGAGGGTGTGCACTAGCTCCGGCTTGCCGGTTTCCGGGTTACGGAAACGCGCTTGCATGCGACGGGCCTGGAAATCACCGCAGTTGGAGCACGACGAAATCTCGCGGTACTTGTCCTGGCTTGGCACCCACACTTCGAGGTCGTAGGTCTTCACGGCGCTGAAACCCATGTCGCCGGTGCACAGCGCCAACACGCGGTACGGCAGTTCCAGCAGTTGCAGGACGCGCTCGGCGTTGGCGGTCAGGCCTTCCAGCGCTTGCATCGAAGTCGACGGCTCGACGATCTGCACCATCTCCACTTTGTCGAACTGGTGCTGGCGAATCATGCCGCGGGTATCGCGACCCGAGGCACCGGCTTCGCTACGGAAGCACGGGGAGTGGGCCACGAACTTCAACGGCAGCTCTTTAGCGTCGAGGATCTCGCCCGACACGATGTTGGTCAGCGACACTTCGGCCGTCGGGATCAGGTACAGGTCGGCTTCGCCTTCGCGGCTGATCTTGAACAGGTCTTCTTCGAATTTCGGCAGTTGGCTAGTGCCCATCAGCGCAGGCGCCTGCACGAGGTATGGCGTGTAGGCTTCTTCGTAGCCGTGCTCGGCGGTGTGCAGGTTGATCATGAACTGCGCCAGTGCGCGGTGCAGGCGGGCCACCGGGCCACGCAGCAACGAGAAACGTGCGCCGGACATCTTGGCGGCGGTTTCGAAATCCAGGCCGCCAGTCAATTCGCCCAGGGCAACGTGGTCTTTAACCTCGAAATCAAAGGCTTTTGGCGTACCCCAACGGCGCACTTCGACGTTGTCGTCTTCATCTGCGCCAACCGGCACGGATTCGTGTGGGATGTTAGGGATGCCCAGCAGGATCGAATCCAGCTCGGTCTGAATACCTTCCAGCTCGACTTTACCGTCGGACAGCTCGGTGCCCATACGCTCAACGTCTGCCATCAACGGCGCAATGTCTTCGCCGCGCTGCTTGGCCTGACCGATGGATTTGGAACGGGCATTACGCTCAGCCTGCAGTGCTTCGGTGCGGGTCTGGACGGTCTTGCGCTGTTCTTCCAGCGCTTCGATGCGCGCAACATCCAGGGCAAAGCCACGGGATGCCAGGCGGTCCGCTACGTCCTGAAGGTTGCTACGTAACAGTTTGGAATCGAGCATGTCGGTCTCTCGTTTATCAAAGTTTGGTCAAGGACAGGCCAGCCCAGGTAGCGAGCAGCCCGCCGAACACGCTGATGCCCAGGTACCCGAAGGCAATCAAGGCTTGCCCGCTTTCCAGCAAGCGCAGCGTGTCCAGTGAAAAGGATGAAAAGGTCGTCAGACCGCCTACAAAGCCGACAATCAAGCCGGCGCGAATCTCAATCGGCACTTCCGGGCGCAACAGGAACCAGCCGTACAACAACCCGATGATCAAGCAGCCCACCAGGTTCACGGCCAGGGTCGCCGCATAATAATGCTTCGGCCAGTTGGCGCTGACCCAAGTACCAGTGGCGAAACGCAATAATGTACCAGCGATGCCGGCTGCGGACACGGCAAGAATCGTCTTGAGCACTACTTTCTCCGCTGCTTGGGGCTGAGTCGATCGAGTTGGGCGAGGTGATTGAGCTTTTCACCAATCTTCAGCTCCAGGCCACGGGGCACCGGCTGATAGAGCGCCAGCGGCTCAAGCTCATCGGGGAAGTAGTCTTCGCCGGCCGCATAGGCGTCCGGCTCATCGTGGGCATAGCGGTATTCATCGCCGTAACCCAACTGTTTCATCAGTTTGGTCGGGGCGTTGCGCAAGTGCAGCGGCACTTCCAGCGAACCGTAGTCGGCGGCGGCACGTAATGCCGACTTGAAGCCCATGTACACCGCGTTGCTTTTCGGCGCACAGGCCAGGTAGGTGATGGCCTGCGCCACCGCCAACTCGCCTTCCGGGCTGCCGAGGCGCTCTTGCACGTCCCACGCCGCCAGGCACAGGCTCAGCGCGCGCGGGTCAGCGTTGCCAATGTCTTCACTGGCCATGCGCACCACGCGGCGGGCCAGGTACAACGGGTCGCAACCGCCGTCGATCATGCGGGCAAACCAGTACAGCGCACCGTCCGGGTTGGAGCCGCGCACGGATTTATGTAACGCCGAGATCTGGTCGTAGAACGCTTCGCCGCCCTTGTCGAAACGACGGCGGGTGTCGCCCAACAGGCTTTGCAGCAGGTCGACGCCAATCTCGCTACCGTCTTCGGCCAGATCGGAGGCGTTTTCGAGAAGGTTGAGAAAACGCCGGCCATCGCCATCGGCGGCGGTCAGCAGGATCTTGAAACCTTCATCACTGACCGTCAGCTGGCGCTTGCCCAGGCCCTTGTCTTCGCTCAACGCGCGGTGCAACAGCTTTTGCATCGCTGCTTCGTCAAGGCTCTTGAGCACATAGACCCGCGCCCGCGAGAGCAAGGCGTTGTTGAGTTCAAACGAGGGGTTTTCGGTGGTCGCGCCGATGAATATCAGCGTGCCGTCTTCCACATACGGTAGGAACGCATCCTGCTGCGACTTGTTGAAACGATGCACTTCGTCAACGAACAGGATGGTGCGCTTGCCATACTGCCCGGCCTGCTGTTTGGCGACGTCCACCGCCTGGCGGATCTCTTTGACCCCGGCGAGTACCGCCGAGACCGTTTCGAAGTGTGCATCCGAGACTTTCGCCAGCAACCGCGCCAAGGTGGTCTTGCCTACTCCTGGCGGCCCCCAGAAAATCATCGAGTGCAACGCACCTTGCTCCAGGGCTTCGCGCAGGGGCTTGCCCCTTGCGAGCAGGTGTTCTTGCCCGACGTACTCATCCAGGTTGGTCGAACGCAAGCGCGCGGCCAGGGGCTGGGCAATCGGGTCACTTCGAAACAGATCCATGGGCAGCGCTTGAAACCTCTGGCTAGATTATTCCTGGATCACGTCGGCACCCTTGGGGATGTCGAACTTGAACTTGGACGCAGGCACAGGCACGTTGGCCTTGACCCCGGAAAACAGGATATCGGTGCGCTGGCCGACGCTGTCAACCAGGCGCATGTTGTTGATGACGCCGTTGCCAAACGACAGGGACAGCGTGTCAAACAGCGTGTCCTTGGATTTGGGCTTGAGGGTGAACTCGATCACGTTGCTGGTTTGCTTGGAGGTGATGTCGAAGCTGTCGTTGATTTTCGACACATCACCCGACAGCAGCAGCGCCGGGGTCTGGTTCAGGCGCGGGTCGAGCTTTTTGATGGTCGCCTGCTCCAGGTCAGGGTCCCACAGAGTAACCTTCTGGCCGTCAGACACGATGGTCTGCTCAGCCTTGCCTTCGGTGTGCCAGTAAAACAGGCCAGGGCGCTGCACGGCCATTTCGCCTGCGGTTTCCTGCAACTGGGTGCCACCGGCGTCCAGTGTCAGCTGGGAGAAACGCGCGGTCAGGGTCTGGGACTTGTCCAACAGGTTTTTCAGGCTGGCAACGGAAGCCGGGTCAGCGTGAGCCGAAACAGCAGTCAGGGCCAGTGCCGGCAACAACAGCATGCGGATAAGACGCATGGGAGTCCTCATTGAGTCGTTAAGGCGTGCCGCGTGCTGCCACGCGGCACGAGATCAGTCGCGCATCTGCCCGGGGGCGATGATTTCGCGCGAGCCGTTGGTATTCATTGCGGTCACAACGCCAGCGTGTTCCATGGCTTCGATCATACGTGCGGCGCGGTTGTAGCCGATTTTCAGCTTGCGTTGCACTGCGGAAATCGAGGCGCGACGGCTTTCGAGCACAAAGGCCACGGCTTCGTCGTACAGCGCGTCGGTTTCAGCATCGTCGTCACCGCCACCACCGCCATTCTCGAAGCCGCTGCCGGCCTCTTCGACGCCGTTGAGGATGTCGTCGTTGTATTCCGGCGCGCCACGTAGCTTCCAGGCTTCAACCACACGGTGCACTTCATCATCGGAAACAAATGCACCGTGCACACGAATCGGCAGGCTGGTGCCCGGCGGCATGTAGAGCATGTCACCGTGGCCCAGCAGTTGTTCGGCGCCGCCTTGATCGATGATGGTCCTCGAGTCGATCTTGCTCGACACCTGGAACGCCATGCGCGTTGGAATGTTCGCCTTGATCAGGCCGGTGATCACGTCCACCGAAGGGCGCTGAGTAGCGAGGATCAAATGGATACCTGCGGCCCGCGCCTTCTGGGCGATACGGGCAATCAGTTCTTCAACCTTCTTGCCGACGATCATCATCATGTCAGCGAATTCGTCGACCACCACCACGATAGTCGGCAGCTTGCTCAGCAGCGGTGCTTCGTCGTGAATGCTTTCGCGCTTGTACAGCGGGTCGGTCAGCGGCGTGCCGGCGTCCTGGGCCTCTTTAACCTTGGCGTTGAAGCCCGACAGGTTACGTACGCCCATTTTTGCCATCAGTTTGTAGCGACGCTCCATCTCGGCCACGCTCCAGCGCAAGGCGTTGGCGGCGTCCTTCATGTCGGTCACGACGGGGCACAGCAGGTGCGGAATGCCTTCGTAGATCGACAGCTCCAACATCTTCGGGTCGATCATGATCAATTTGGCGTCTTCCGGGCCGGACTTGAACAGGATCGACAGGATCATCGCGTTCACACCCACCGACTTACCGGAACCGGTGGTACCGGCTACCAGCAGGTGAGGCATTTTCGCCAAGTCGGTGATCACCGGCTTGCCGCCGATATCGTGGCCCAGGGCCAGAGTGACCGGCGATTTGAAGTTGTCGTATTCGGGCGTCGACAGCACTTCGGAGAAGCGCACGATCTGGCGATCTTCGTTGGGAATCTCGATACCGACGGTGGTCTTGCCGGGTATCACTTCCACCACACGCACGCTGGTCACGGCCAGGGAGCGGGCCAAGTCTTTGGCCAGGTTGGAGATACGGCTGACTTTGACACCCGCGGCCGGTTGGATCTCGTAACGGGTAATCACGGGGCCTGGGTGGATCGAGTCCACGGTCACTTCGACGCCGAATTCCTTCAGTTTGATTTCCAGCAGATGGCCGACGGCCGCCAGCGACTCCGGGGAATAGTTGAGCTGTTTCTTTTCGGCCGGGTCGAGAATCGAGATCGGCGGCAAGGTGCCTTCGACGGCGCTGTCGACAAACAACGGCGCCTGTTTCTCTTTTTGCACGCGGGCGCTGGGCTCGGGCGCTTTAGGCGGTGCCGGGGCGATCACCGGCGGCACCTGCTTCTCGCGGTCCGACATGTGCTTGCTCAGGGCCTGCTCACGCTCGATCAGACGCTCCTTGACCTTGGCCTGCTCGCGGCGGTCCGGCGTGGTTGGGGCCACCACTTCGTTGACGCGAGTGTCCACCTCGCGCAGTTGGGCCACCATACGCTTGCGATCAACCCGGGCCGCCCACCAACGGTTGGCGGCGCCCTGGAACAGTTCCAGCAGGTCGAGGGTGATCTTGCCGGTCACGTCCATCACCTTGAACCACGACAGGTCGGTAAACACGGTAAGGCCGAACAGGAACAAGGCGATGAACATCAGGGTGCTGCCCTGGATATTCAGGGTCTTGCGCGCCAGGTCGCCGAGGCTTTCACCCAGCGCCCCACCCGCACCGGCCGGCAGGCCAGTGGGTGCATGGAAATGGATATGGGCCAGCGCCGCACCAGACAACACCAGGAACACCAAGCCGATCAGGCGCCAGGAGAACAACCAGCCGCTCCACTGCCACGGCTCGTGACGCTGGCGGAAAATCTGCCAGGTCTTGATGGCCAGCAACAGCGGGAAGATGTAGGCGAAGTAACCTAGCACCATAAATAGAATGTCGGCGCTGTAGGAACCGGCGGGGCCGCCGAAGTTCTGCACGTCTTCGATCTTGCTATTGTGGCTCCAGCCCGGATCGTCCTTGCCATAGGTGAGCAAGGCCATCATCAGGAACAGGCAGAGGGCGCCAATGGCGATCAGCGCGCCTTCCTTGAGTCGGTAATGCAGGTGCTGGCGCCAGGCCGGCACGACTGCTGCTTTAGGTGTTGCGGCGGATTTCTTCAAAACGGGTCTATTCCTGCGCCTTTAGCGCGTCCATCGACTGAATGACTGCAAATACTGCCCAATCCGAGCAGCTGAAAAATGAACGAGCGTCGTTGACTCTACTTTTAACACCGGGCGATTACTTGATGGAATGGCAATAGCGCCACAATGCCCGCATTGTACGGGTTTGTGTTCGCGATGCCACGCCCCTGCCCCCTACCCGGCAGCATAGCTAATTGAAGTGTTACGACATGTTCAATTTGAGCATGCATTGCCTTTGCTGACAAAGGCTTATGAGCTGTTTTTACTAATCCAGGGCAGCTTGGCAAATGGCCTGCATCCCGCAGACCCGATTACGACCGCATCCCCGGCATAGAGTTGCAGAATCACTTGCTTACGCTTATACGGGTCAATGCCGGATTCGGGCTGGCCCGATGGCGCTGCGTCGACAATAATCAGCACTGCCGAGGCAGATCACATACCTGCCACTCCCCTCCCCTTCCACAAGCCTGGATGCCATGCTGACCTGGTTACAACGCGATTCACTGACGTTTCCCCCACTGGCCAAAGCGATGCGCGAACCCAACGGCTTGCTCGCCGCGGGTGGCGACCTGTCGCCCGAACGGCTGGTACAGGCCTACCGCCACGGGTGCTTCCCATGGTTTTCAGAGGGCCAGCCGATCCTCTGGTGGTCGCCAGACCCGCGCACGGTGATCTTCCCCGATGAGTTGCATGTATCCCGCAGCCTGGGCAAGTTACTGCGCCAACAACGCTACACCGTGACCTTCGATCAAGACTTCGCCGCCGTCATCCAGGCCTGCGCCGCACCGCGAGCCTACGCCGACGGCACCTGGATCACCGAAGGCATACAAAGCGCTTACCTGGAGTTGCACCGGCGCGGCCATGCCCATTCGGTAGAAGTGTGGGACGCCGGCGAATTGGTGGGTGGGCTGTATGGCTTGGCGATGGGCCAGCTGTTCTTCGGTGAGTCCATGTTCAGCCGCGCCGACAACGCCTCGAAATTCGGCTTTGCCACCCTGACCCGTCAATTGCAGGCCTGGGAGTTTGTGCTGATCGATTGCCAAATGCCCAACGATCACTTGCACAGCCTGGGCGCCCGCGCCATACCCCGCAGTGAATTCGCAGGTTTGCTGCGCGACCACCTGGATCAACCCAACACCGGGCCTTGGGTTTCCTAGGCGACTTTGTCGCACCTGGCTTACACTTATTTCAAAGCTTATCCGAGGGTTGATCATGACCGAGTTGGCGCGTTTGAAGTTTTATGCCACTCAACCTCACTCTTGCAGCTATCTGCCCGACGAGCAGGCCACCACGCTGTTCCTCGACCCCAGCCAGCCAATGGACGTGCATGTGTATGCCGATCTTTCGGAAATGGGTTTTCGGCGCAGCGGCGACCATTTGTACCGGCCTCATTGCCAAAACTGTAATGCCTGCGTGCCGGCACGCATCCCTGTGGCGCAGTTTCTGCCGGACCGCAATCAGAAGCGCATTCTCAAGCGCAATGCCGACCTGACGGTGACATCGAGCAAGCCTCGATTCACCGAGGAGTACTTCGACCTCTACCAGCGCTATATCGAACAACGCCATGCCGATGGCGATATGTTCCCGCCCAGCCGCGATCAGTTTTCCACGTTCCTGGTACGCGACCTGCCTTTTTCGCGCTTCTACGAATTTCGCACTGACGGCCGCCTGGTGGCGGTGGCCGTGACCGATTTGCTGCCTAACGGCCTGTCGGCGGTCTACACCTTCTATGAGCCGACCGAAGAGCGTCGCAGCCTGGGGCGTTTCGCGATCCTCTGGCAAATCAGCGAAGCCATGCGCCAGGAGTTGGAGGCGGTGTACCTGGGCTACTGGATCAAAAACTGCAAAAAGATGAGCTATAAGACCCAATATCGGCCCATAGAACTGCTGATTAATCAAAGATGGGTCGTGCTTAACTAGAACCCCTTGGCTTAAACACCCTTTTTCGGGCACAATGCACGCCGCTTTTGCCTGGCGCAGTTGCACCGGGCCATTCACTGGATACCGAGGGCTTTACTGCATGTCGAAAGAAGACAGCTTCGAAATGGAAGGCACTGTCGTCGACACCCTGCCCAACACCATGTTTCGTGTGGAGTTGGAAAATGGGCACGTCGTAACCGCGCATATCTCCGGCAAGATGCGCAAGAACTACATTCGTATTCTTACCGGTGACAAAGTGCGCGTCGAGCTGACGCCCTATGACTTGAGCAAAGGGCGCATCACTTACCGCGCTCGCTAAGCAAGTCAATACAAAACGCCCGGTTATGCCGGGCGTTTTTGTGTGCACAGGTTTTATCAGGCACTGAGAAATCCTGTGGGAGGGGGCTTGCTCCCTCCCACATTTGATCTCCATTGCTGTTAATGAATTCCAATATTTGAAGACAGCAAAAAGGCGCCTTTCGGCGCCTTTTGCTTTATTGCGACTATCAATCAGGCCATTTCAGCCGTGGTCTCGAACTCGAAGGTCAGCTCGCCGTCCTTCAGGTCGATATGCACCACGCCACCATGGTCGGAAAGCTCGCCAAACAGGATCTCTTCGGCCAGAGGCCGCTTGATCTTGTCCTGGATCAGGCGCGCCATCGGGCGAGCGCCCATTGCCGCGTCGTATCCACCTTCGGCGATCCAACTGCGCGCCGCTTCCGTCACGTCCAGCTGCACGCGCTTGTCTTCCAACTGCGCTTGAAGCTCGGTGAGGAACTTGTCCACCACGCTTTTGATGACCTCATGGCTGAGGCGACCAAACTGGATAATGGTGTCCAGGCGGTTGCGGAACTCCGGCGTAAAGCTCTTCTTGATCACTTCCATCGCATCGGAAGAGTGATCCTGATGGCTGAAGCCAATCGAAGCCCGCGCAGCGGTCTCGGCGCCGGCGTTGGTGGTCATGATCACGATCACGTTGCGGAAGTCCGCCTTGCGCCCGTTGTTGTCGGTCAGGGTACCGTGGTCCATGACCTGCAGCAGCAGGTTGAAGACTTCCGGGTGAGCCTTCTCGATTTCATCGAGCAGCAGCACGCAATGCGGTTGCTTGGTAATCGCCTCGGTCAGCAAGCCGCCCTGGTCGAAACCCACATAGCCCGGCGGCGCACCAATCAGGCGCGACACAGTGTGCCGCTCCATGTACTCGGACATGTCGAAGCGTACCAGCTCGATCCCCATGGCCTTGGCCAACTGCCGCGCCGCTTCGGTCTTGCCGACGCCGGTCGGGCCTGCGAACAGGAACGAACCGACGGGCTTGTCCGGAGACTTGAGGCCCGCACGCGAAAGCTTGATCGCAGTGGACAGCGCATCAATGGCAGCATCCTGACCGAACACGGTGAGCTTGAGATCACGCTCCAGGTTACGCAGCAGCTCTTTGTCGGAACTGTTGACGTGTTTAGGCGGAATACGCGCAATCTTCGCCACGATGTCCTCGACCTGGGGAACATCGATGCGCTTCACACGCTTCTCGACCGGCTGCAGGCGCTGGTAGGCACCCGCCTCGTCGATCACGTCGATGGCCTTGTCCGGCATGTGCCGGTCATTGATGTAGCGCGACGCCAGCTCAGAGGCAGCGCGCAGGGCTTCATCGGTGTACTCGATGCCATGGTGCGCTTCGAAACGCCCCTTGAGCCCGCGCAGGATGCTGATGGTGTCTTCCACCGAAGGCTCAGAGACGTCAACCTTCTGGAAGCGACGCGCCAAGGCACGGTCTTTCTCGAAGATGCCACGGAATTCCTGGAACGTGGTCGAGCCGATGCAACGGATATCACCCGACGACAGCAACGGCTTGAGCAGGTTGGAAGCGTCCATGACCCCACCGGACGCCGCACCGGCACCAATGATGGTATGGATTTCATCAATGAACAGGATGGCCTGCGGGCGTTTTTTCAGCTCGCTGAGCAACGCCTTGAAGCGCTTCTCGAAGTCACCACGGTACTTGGTCCCGGCGAGTAAGGCACCCAGGTCAAGGGAGTAGACGACACTGTTGGCCAGCAGGTCAGGCACCTGATTATCGACGATGCGCTTGGCCAGGCCTTCGGCAATCGCGGTTTTACCCACGCCCGCCTCGCCCACCAGCAGCGGGTTGTTCTTGCGACGACGCGCCAGGATCTGCGCTACACGCTCAACCTCCAGCTCACGCCCCACCAACGGATCGATCCGCCCCTGACGCGCCAGCTCATTGAGGTTACTGGCATAGGCATCCAGTGGATTGCCCGAAGAAGAAGACTCACCGCCCTCGTCGTCCTGCATCTCCTGCTCACCCTCGGAATGATCGCCGTGCCCAGGCACCTTGGAGATACCGTGGGCGATGTAGTTGACGACATCAATACGGGCAACGCTCTGCTGCTTAAGCAGGAACACTGCCTGGCTTTCCTGCTCGCTGAAAATAGCCACAAGTACGTTCGCACCTGTCACTTCTCGCTTACCGGAGCTCTGCACATGGAACACGGCACGCTGAAGCACGCGCTGAAAACCCAGGGTTGGTTGGGTTTCACGGTCTTCATCGTGAACCGGAATAAGTGGGGTCGTGGAGTCGATAAACTCCTGCAAATCATGCTTGAGTTTGTCGAGGTTGGCGCCGCACGCACGCAACACGGTGGCGGCAGCTTCATTATCCAAAAGTGCCAGCAGCAGGTGTTCGACGGTCATGAATTCATGACGCTTCGAACGAGCCTCCTTGAAGGCAAGATTGAGGGTGACTTCGAGCTCGCGGTTTAACATAGCTTCACCTCATACCCAAGTGGTCGGCGTTAACCGTCCTTCTCGATTTCACAGAGTAGCGGATGCTGGCTTTCCCTGGCGTACTGGTTGACCTGCATGGCCTTTGTCTCGGCGATGTCGCGGGTAAACACTCCACATACTGCCCGTCCTTCTGTGTGAACGGCCAGCATTACCTTGGTCGCCAACTCGCGGTTCAGGTTAAAAAACACCTCGAGTACTTCGACCACGAAATCCATCGGTGTGTAGTCATCATTGAACAAAACCACCTTGTACATCGGCGGCGCCTGTAGAGCAGGCTTGGCCTCCTGAACAGCAATGCCTGCAGAACCGTCGTCATCATGTTCCTGATCCGGTCGATCCTGATTGAATGTTAGTCGAATCTGGCTGTTTGCATGCATGGAAAGAAAGGTTCGTCAGTGGTTCAATTACAGTGGTGGGGGCGACCTGTCAGAATTTCAACTCTGACCGACTGGTCGCCTTGACTATCGGCAAATCAGTGTTACAACCAATAGAACCCACAGTGGGTAAAAAAGGTCCGCGCAGTCAACCTTAATTTATTCGGGTTAGGACGGATAAACTGGATGATACTCCAGTGATGGAGTCTGGTGCAGAGGGATATGGGTATGTCTGGCGTCAAGATCAATGGCAAGGTCAAATGGTTCAACAATGCCAAGGGCTACGGCTTTATCAATGAAGAAGGTAAAACCGAAGACCTTTTTGCGCATTACTCAGCGATTATCATGGAAGGGTATAGAACGCTGAAAGCTGGCCAGTTGGTAACGTTTGAAATCATTCAAGGACCGAAAGGGCTGCACGCTACCAACATCGACGCAGTGAAAGTCGATATACACGCAAAAACTGCAGCCTCACACGCTCACCACGTAGAGAAGAAACAAACGGCCTGACCCGCCCCGAGCGCGCAACTGCAATAAAAAAATCGGCCACCCCAAGCAACTTGGAATGGCCGATTTTTTTACGACTAGATCTACATGTGCGAAATCAACGCATCCCCAAAGCCCGACGACGACACCAGCTTCGCGCCCTCCATCAAGCGCTCAAAATCGTAGGTTACCGTCTTGGCTGAAATCGCACCGTTGGTACCCTTGATGATCAAGTCAGCCGCCTCCACCCAGCCCATGTGACGCAGCATCATTTCAGCCGACAGAATCAACGAACCCGGATTGACCTGATCCTTGCCCGCATATTTGGGCGCAGTGCCGTGGGTCGCCTCAAACATTGCCACGGTGTCGGACAGGTTGGCGCCCGGCGCGATACCGATCCCCCCCACCTCAGCCGCCAACGCATCGGAAAGATAATCGCCGTTCAAGTTAAGGGTTGCGATCACATCATATTCTGCCGGCCGCAACAGGATCTGCTGGAGCATGGCGTCAGCGATGGCATCCTTGACCACGACATTCTTGCCGGTCTTGGGGTTCTTGAACTGCATCCACGGGCCACCGTCGAGCAGGGTCGCGCCGAACTCTTTCTCGGCAATACCGTACGCCCACTCTTTAAAGGCGCCTTCGGTAAACTTCATGATGTTGCCTTTGTGCACAATGGTCAGCGAGTCGCGGTCGTTATCCACTACATATTGCAGGGCTTTACGCGCCAGACGCTCAGTACCCTCCTTCGACACCGGCTTCACGCCAATGCCGCAGTCCTGATCAAAACGAATCTTGGTGACGCCCATCTCTTCCTTAAGGAACTTGATTACCTTGATCGCCTCAGGCGAGCCGGCCTTCCATTCGATACCTGCGTAAATATCCTCGGAATTTTCCCGGAAGATGGTCATGTCCACATCGCCAGGCTTCTTCACCGGGCTCGGCACACCCTCAAACCATCGAACCGGGCGCAGGCAGACATAGAGATCGAGTTGCTGACGCAGGGCCACGTTCAGTGAACGGATGCCGCCACCTACCGGGGTGGTCAGCGGGCCCTTGATGGAAACCACATAATCCTTGACCGCATCCAGGGTTTCCTGGGGCAGCCAGGTGTCCTGGTCGTAGACTTGAGTGGCCTTCTCGCCGGCGTACACCTCCATCCAGGAGATCTTGCGCTTGCCGCCGTAGGCCTTTTCAACAGCTGCGTCGACCACCTTGATCATCACGGGGCTGATGTCGACGCCGATACCGTCACCTTCGATAAAAGGGATGATCGGGTTATTAGGAACATTGAGAGAATGGTCTGCATTGACGGTGATTTTGTCGCCGACGGCCGGAACCTGAATCTTCTTGTATCCCATGCTGAACTCCATCTATGGATTGAACATCTGGCTGCGTTCGAGCCTACTCCAGATAAATGGCGACTGAAACCTCACGCCATGCTCATTTGCATCGAAAACAGCACAATTAGTCGCCTACAAGCCTGAAATCAAAGGCAAAATCGCCAATCTTGAGCACGCCATGCGACTTTCGGCGCGACGAAGTACCTGCGACCTTTAGACCAATGGACGACACACCTTTTGTATGAAGGCTCGGCGTAAGCATAGCGACCTATGTATAATGCCGCCGCTGACCCAAGAGTCACGACAGCTGACCGCTCTAGACAGTAGCCTTCAGCCAGAAAGCAGGACTATTACAATAGTCCAAACGCTTGACGCTCGACTGATGCAACCCAACATCACCGCGAAGAAACCTCGACATTTCGCTCATGGATGACTTTGAACGAACGCGCTCCACCCGGCGCATCTCGAGTTTCTGCGCACGCTTTCAGCAAAGAAGAGAGTTAATCCGAATATGCCCACCCGCTCGAAGATCATCTACACCTTCACCGACGAAGCCCCGGCCCTCGCCACCTATTCACTGCTGCCTATCGTAGAGGCCTTCACCGCTTCCGCTGATATTGCCGTGGAAACCCGCGACATCTCCCTCGCCGCGCGCATCCTCGCAAGCTTCCCTGAGCAACTGGGCGCCAAGGCCATCCCGGACCACCTCGCCGAACTGGGCGACCTGGCCGTTACGCCTGAAGCCAACATCATCAAGCTGCCTAACATCAGCGCCTCGACCCCGCAGCTGCAAGCCGCGATCAAGGAACTGCAGGCCCAGGGCTACGCCCTGCCGGACTACCCGGAAACCGTAACCACCGACGCGGAAAAAGAAACCCGTGCACGTTACGACAAGGTCAAGGGCAGCGCCGTGAACCCGGTACTGCGCGAAGGCAACTCCGACCGCCGCGCTCCGCTGTCGGTCAAAAACTACGCCCGCAAGCACCCGCACAAAATGGGCGCCTGGGCTGCTGACTCCAAGTCGCACATCGCTCACATGAGCAATGGCGACTTCTACGGCAGCGAAAAAGCCGTACAGATCGAAGCCGCTGACGCCGTCAAGATCGAACTGATCGCCCAGGACGGCGCCGCGACTGTTCTGAAGGAAAAGACCTCCGTACAGGCTGGCGAGATCATCGACAGCGCCGTACTGAGCAAGAAAGCCCTGCGCAGCTTCATCGCCGCTGAAATCGAAGACGCCAAGAAACAAGGCGTGCTGCTGTCGGTCCACCTTAAAGCCACCATGATGAAGGTCTCCGACCCAATCATGTTCGGCCAGATCGTAGCCGAGTTCTATAAAGACGCCCTGACCAAGCACGCCACCGTGCTGGAGCAGATCGGCTTCAACCTGAACAACGGCATCGGCGACCTGTACGCGCGTATCAAGGCGCTGCCGGCCGACCAGCAAGCGCAGATCGAAGCTGACATCCAAGCGGTCTACGCCGCTCGCCCTTCCCTGGCGATGGTCAACTCCGACAAAGGCATCACCAACCTGCACGTGCCGAGCGACGTTATCGTCGACGCCTCGATGCCGGCCATGATCCGTGACTCCGGCAAAATGTGGGGCACCGACGGCCAACTGCACGACACCAAGGCCGTGATCCCGGATCGCTGCTACGCCACCATCTACCAAGCGGTCATCGAAGACTGCAAGGCCAATGGCGCATTCGACCCAACCACCATGGGCAGCGTGCCAAACGTTGGCCTGATGGCGAAGAAAGCCGAAGAGTACGGCTCTCACGACAAGACCTTCCAGATCAAGGCTGACGGCGTAGTGCGCGTCACCGACAGCAAGGGCAACCTGCTGATGGAACAGAAAGTCGAAGCCGGCGACATCTTCCGCATGTGCCAGACCAAAGACGCGCCGATCCAGGACTGGGTCAAACTGGCCGTCAACCGTGCCCGCGCCAGCGCCACTCCAGCTATCTTCTGGCTGGACCCTAAGCGTGCGCACGACGGCGTCGTGGTCGAGAAGGTTCAGGCTTACCTGAAAGACCACAACACCGAAGGCCTGGACATCCGCATCATGGCCCCGGTCGACGCGATGAAGTTCACCCTGGAACGCACCCGCAAGGGCCTGGACACCATCTCGGTGACCGGTAACGTGCTGCGTGACTACCTGACCGACCTGTTCCCGATCATGGAGCTGGGCACCAGCGCCAAGATGCTGTCCATCGTGCCGCTGATGAACGGCGGTGGCCTGTTCGAAACCGGCGCTGGCGGTTCGGCTCCGAAGCACGTGCAGCAACTGGTTGAAGAGAACTTCCTGCGCTGGGACTCCCTGGGCGAGTTCCTGGCCCTGGCGGCCTCCCTTGAGCATTTGGGTGTGACGTACAACAACCCAAAAGCCCTGGTACTGTCCAAGACCCTGGACCAGGCCACCGGCCAGTTCCTCGACAACAACAAGTCGCCTTCGCGCAAAGTCGGCAACATCGACAACCGCGGCAGCCACTTCTACCTGGCGCTGTACTGGGCTCAAGCCCTGGCTGCCCAGAGCGAAGACACTGCACTGCAAGCGCAGTTTGGCGAACTGGCCGAAACCCTGACCGCGAACGAGGCAACCATCGTTGCCGAGCTCAACGCCGTACAGGGCAAGCCAGTGGACATCGGCGGCTACTACGCGCCGAGCCCGGAGCTGACCAGCAAAGCCATGCGCCCAAGCAACACCCTCAACGCGGCAATTGCCAAGTTGAAGTAAGGTTGTAAGGATGCAAAGAAGCCCCGGCCCAGTGCCGGGGTTTTTGTTTGCGGATACTGCAATTTTGTTGAACACACCGGATCAAAATGTGGGAGCGGGCTTGCTCGCGAATGCGGTGATTCAGTCAACATTTACAGCGACTGACCCACCGCATTCGCGAGCGAGCCCGCCCCCACACTGACTGCAATCCAACTCAAAGACCGCGCCACACCCTGAATCGAGGTTCTGAATGACCTGGCAACCCCACATCACCGTCGCTACCATCGTCGAAGACAACGGCCGCTTCCTGATGGTCGAAGAGCTCAAAAACGGCCGCGCCGTGCTCAACCAACCCGCTGGCCACCTCGACCCGCATGAAACCCTGACCGAAGCCGCCGTGCGCGAAACCCTCGAAGAAACCGGCTGGGACGTCGAAGCTTCAGGCATCGTCGGCATCTACCTCTACACCGCCCCCAGCAACGGCGTGACCTATCAACGGGTCTGCTTCATCGCCAAGGCGCTGAAACACCACCCGGACTATCAACTCGACGAAGGCATCCTGCGCGCCCGCTGGCTGACCCGTGATGAGTTAATGGCGGCGCGCGACAACTGGCGCAGCGAGCTGATCATCCGCTGCATCGATGATTATTTGGCCGGCCACTGCCACAGTCTCGAATTGATCCGCCCTTCTCTTTAGCCTTGGACGCCTGAGCCTGATAGAATCGCGTCCTTTTTCAAGACACCCGTTGAAACCCTATGCGTGATCCAGCCCCTTCTGACACACAAAAGAAGCGCGTCATCGTCGGCATGTCCGGCGGCGTGGATTCTTCCGTTTCCGCCGTTCTGCTCATGGAGCAGGGTTATGAGGTGGAAGGCCTGTTCATGAAGAACTGGGAAGAAGACGATGGAACGGAATACTGCACCGCCATGGACGACCTGGCAGACGCCCAGGCCGTGTGCGACAAGATCGGTATCAAGCTGCACACCGCCAACTTCGCCGCCGAGTACTGGGACAACGTGTTCGAGCACTTCCTGGCCGAATACAAGGCCGGTCGTACGCCGAACCCGGACATCCTGTGTAACCGCGAAATCAAGTTCAAGGCGTTCCTCGACTACGCCATGATGCTGGGCGCCGACCTGATCGCCACTGGGCACTATGTGCGCCGTCGCGATATCGATGGCCGTACCGAACTGCTTAAAGGCCTGGACCCGAACAAGGACCAGAGCTATTTCCTGCACGCCGTCGGCGGTGAACAGATCGCCAAGACCCTGTTCCCGGTGGGCGAGCTGGAAAAACCCGAAGTGCGCAAGATCGCCGAGAAACACGGCCTGGCCACCGCCAAGAAGAAGGACTCTACGGGGATCTGCTTTATTGGCGAGCGCCGCTTCAGCGACTTCCTCAAGCAATACCTGCCGGCACAACCGGGCGAGATCAAGACCACCGACGGTGAAGTCATCGGCCGCCACCATGGCTTGATGTACCACACCATCGGCCAACGCCAAGGCCTGGGCATCGGCGGCTTGAAAGACGCCGGCGAAGAGCCTTGGTACGTGCTGGTCAAGGACCTGGAAAACAACGAGCTGATCGTCGGCCAGGGCAACGAGCATCCACTGCTGTTCTCAGGCGCCCTGCTGGCCTCGGAAATCTACTGGGTCAACCCAATCGACCTGAGCACCCCGCGCCGCCTGACCGCCAAGGTGCGCTATCGCCAGAGCGACCAGCCGTGCACGCTGGAAAAAACCGCTACCGGCTATCGCGCCACCTTTGATGACCCGCAACGCGCGGTCACGCCCGGCCAGTCCGTAGTGTTCTACGATGGCGAAATTTGCCTGGGCGGCGGCGTGATTGAAATCGCAGAAGCCTGGAGCCACAAGGCATGAGCCCGACCCAGGAGCAATTGACGGCACTGGGCGGGGTTTTCCTCGCCGCCGTTTTGGTGGACAAGATCGCCAAGACCGGCCAGGTCACCGAGGCAGGCCTGACCTGCATGCTCGGCAGCCTGCTGATCCGCGACCCCAAGGACACCCTGGAAGTCTACGGCGGCGACGACATCGCCCTGCGCGAAGGCTACCGCGCACTGATCGGCGCCCTGGAGCGCGACCCCAGCACCTTGCAGCGCGAGCCCCTACGCTATGCCCTGTCGATGCTCGGCCTTGAGCGTCAACTGGCCAAGCGCGAGGACATGCTGGAAGTCATCGGCAAGCGCCTGCCACAGATTCAATCCCAGGTAGAACACTTCGGCCCGGCCCACGAAAACGTGATCGCCGCCTGCGGTGCGCTATACCAGGACACCTTGAGCACCCTGCGCCAACGCATCCAGGTGCACGGCGACATGCGCAACCTGCAACAACCAAACAACGCCTCGAAAATCCGCGCCCTGCTGTTGGCCGGCATTCGTTCGGCGCGGTTGTGGCGTCAATTGGGCGGTCATCGTTGGCAGTTGGTCATCAGCCGACGCAAATTGCTTAAAGAGCTTTACCCGTTGATGCGCAACGAATAAGTCGCAGCAACAGCGTTTTTTTCAAGCGTCACGCGTAATACGCCGGTCAGTTGGCGACGGACCGGCGGATTTTTTCATGTATGATACGCGCCCCATTTCGTTGCCCGACTGTCCGAGAACACCCCATGCAGCTCTCTTCGCTCACTGCGGTTTCCCCTGTTGACGGCCGCTACGCCGGCAAAACCCAGGCCCTGCGCCCTATTTTCAGCGAATACGGCCTGATCCGTGCTCGTGTTCTGGTTGAAGTGCGCTGGCTCCAGCGCCTGGCCGCTCACCCCGCCATCAGCGAAGTGCCGGCGTTTTCCGCGCAAGCCAACGCCGTGCTCAACACCCTGGCGGAAAACTTCTCCCTGGAGCACGCCGAGCGTGTGAAAGAGATCGAGCGCACCACCAACCACGACGTCAAAGCCATCGAATACCTGCTCAAAGAGCAAGCAGCCAAGCTGCCGGAACTGGCTGCTGTCAGCGAGTTCATCCACTTTGCCTGCACCAGCGAGGACATCAACAACCTGTCCCACGCCCTGATGCTGCGCGAAGGCCGTGATGACGTGATGCTGCCGCTGATGCGCCAGACCGCCAACGCCATCCGCGAACTGGCTATCCGCTTTGCCGACGTGCCAATGCTGTCGCGCACCCACGGTCAGCCGGCCTCGCCGACCACCCTGGGTAAAGAACTGGCCAATGTGGTGTACCGCCTGGAGCGTCAGATCGCTCAAGTTGCGGCCGTGCCGCTGCTGGGCAAGATCAACGGCGCCGTGGGCAACTACAACGCTCACATCTCGGCCTACCCTGAGATCGACTGGGAAGAAAACGCCCGCGCCTTCATCGAAGACGAGCTGGGCCTGGGTTTCAACCCCTACACCACCCAGATCGAACCGCACGACTACATCGCCGAGCTGTTCGACGCCATTGCGCGCTTCAACACCATCCTGATCGACTTCGATCGCGATATCTGGGGCTACATCTCCCTGGGCTACTTCAAGCAGCGCACCATTGCCGGTGAGATCGGTTCGTCGACCATGCCGCACAAGGTCAACCCGATCGACTTCGAAAACTCCGAAGGCAACCTCGGCATCGCCAACGCCCTGTTCCAGCACCTGGCCAGCAAGTTGCCGATCTCCCGCTGGCAGCGCGACCTGACCGACTCCACCGTACTGCGCAACCTCGGCGTGGGCTTTGCCCACAGCGTGATCGCGTACGAAGCCAGCCTCAAAGGCATCAGCAAGCTGGAACTCAACGAGCAGAAAATCGCCGCTGACCTGGATGCCTGCTGGGAAGTGTTGGCCGAGCCGATCCAGACCGTGATGCGCCGCTACAACATCGAAAACCCTTACGAGAAGCTGAAAGAGTTGACGCGCGGCAAGGGCATCAGCCCGCAAGCGCTGCAAACTTTCATCGACGGCCTGGACATGCCAGCCGCCGCCAAGGCCGAGCTGAAACTGCTCACTCCGGCCAACTACATCGGTAACGCTGTAGATCAAGCCAAGCGCATCTGATCATCGCAAGACCCTTTGAGACGCCCGGCCGCGCCGGGCGTTTTTATTCCAGTCTGAAAAGTGCTTTCTTTCAATAGGTTACACATGAATCCTGACATCCCTCTTCAACTTCTGGGCGGCATCACGGCACGGGAATTCCTGCGCGATTACTGGCAGAAAAAACCCCTGCTGATCCGCCAGGCCATCCCTGATTTCGAAAGCCCGATCGACGCCGACGAACTGGCCGGCCTGGCCCTGGAAGAAGAAGTCGAGTCGCGCCTGGTGATCGAACACGGCGAGCGCCCGTGGGAGCTGCGCCGCGGCCCGTTCGCCGAAGACGCCTTCAGCACCCTGCCGGAACGCGAGTGGACCCTGCTGGTACAAGCGGTTGACCAGTTCGTACCGGAAGTCGCCGAGCTGCTGGAGCAGTTCCGCTTCCTGCCGAGCTGGCGTATCGACGATGTGATGATCAGCTTCGCCGCACCCGGCGGCAGCGTGGGTCCGCACTTCGACAACTACGATGTGTTCCTGCTGCAAGCCCAGGGCAAGCGCAACTGGAAAATCGGCCAGATGTGCAACTCCGAAAGCCCGCTGCTGCAACACGCCGACCTGCGCATCCTCGCCGAATTCGAAGAAAGCGCCGAATGGGTGCTGGAGCCGGGCGACATGCTCTACCTGCCGCCGCGCCTGGCGCACTTCGGCATTGCCGAAGACGACTGCATGACCTATTCGGTCGGCTTCCGCGCCCCGAGCGCCGCCGAAGTGCTGACCCACTTCACCGACTTCCTCAGCCAGTACCTGACGGACGAAGAGCGTTACACCGACGCCGACGCCCAGCCGGTCAGCGACCCGCACCAGATCCAGAGCGACGCCCTCGACCGCCTGAAAAGCCTGCTGGCCGAGCACATGAGCGACGAGCGCATGCTGCTGACCTGGTTCGGCCAGTTCATGACCGAGCCGCGCTACCCGGAACTGGTGGCCGGCGAAGAGTTGGGCGAGGAAGACTTCATCAGCACCCTGCAAGACGGCGCCATCCTGGTGCGCAACCCAAGCGCGCGCATGGCCTGGTCGGAAGTGGACGATGACGTGCTGCTGTTCGCCAGTGGCCAGAGCCGTTACCTGCCGGGCAAGCTGCGCGAGTTGCTGAAGCTGGTCTGCGCCGCCGACGCCCTGCACGCCGAAAACCTTGGCCCATGGCTGGCAGACGAAGACGGTCGCGACCTGCTGTGCGAACTGGTCAAGCAAGGAAGCCTGGGGTTTGCCGATGAATAAGATTCACGTAAGTGTCGCAGACTGGCAAAAGGATATCGCTGAGATACGGCGCATTCGTGAAGCGGTATTTATCGCTGAACAATCGGTTCCACCTGAGCTGGAATGGGATGCAGATGACGCTGATGCGGTGCATTTCCTGGCATTCGAAGGCGATTTTCCGATTGGCACCGCGCGCTTGCTGGAAAGCGGCGAGATCGGGCGCGTCTCGGTGCTCAAGGATTGGCGCGGGCTGAAGGTCGGCGACAAACTGATGGAAGCGGTGATTGGGGTGGCCGAAGAACGTGGCCAGGCCAAGCAGTTCCTGAGTGCTCAGGTGTATGCAGCGCCGTTCTATGAGCGGCTGGGTTTCAAGATTGTCAGCGATGAGTTTCTTGAAGTCGGGATTCCGCATGTGGATATGGTGCGCGGAGACTGATCCTAGACCGCGGCGCCTGCATCGCAGGCAAGCCAGCTCCCACACTTGACCGAGTCCTCCCCTTGGAATGCGGTCAAAATGTGGGAGCGGGCTTGCCCGCGATGACTTAATCAGCAACACCCCAAAATGCCCTGCCCTGCCAGGGCATTTTGCCGTCTACGATTCAACAAGCACCCCGCCCGGCCGACAAACTGGCACTATCAAGCCCAACTGACTCGCAGAGATAACGGACATGTCCCTACGCACCCTGCTCACCGCCCTCCTGCTGGCCGTCAGTGCCTCGGCGATGGCCGACACCGAAGTGGTCAACCTCAACAACCGCACCAGCGCCGACCTGCTGCCAGTGGCGCAGAATTTCATCGGCAAGGACGGCACCGTCAGCGCCTACGGCAACCAGCTTATCGTCAACGCGGACCCCGGCAAGATCCAGGACCTGCGTGCCCTGCTCAGTCAATTGGACACGCCGTCCAAGCGCCTGCTGATCACCGTCGACACCAACGAAACCAACCAGCAGGCCAGCGGCGACAGCCAAACCCGCATCATCAGCTACGGCACCACCAGCCGTGACGGCGGCGTGCAGCAGATCCAGGCCAGCGAAGGCGTACCGGCGCTGATCCAGGTTGGCCAAAGCGTGCCGCTCACCAGCACCCAGCAAGACAGCTACGGCCGCCTACAAAACCAAACCCAATACCGCAACGTAACCCAGGGTTTCTACGTGACCGCCAGCGTCACCGGCGACACCGTTCACCTGGCAATCAGTACCAACCGTGACCGCATGAGCCAGGAACGTCCCGATGTAGTGAACGTACAAAGTACCGACACAACTATCAGCGGCCGCCTGGGCGAGTGGATCACCCTGGCCGGCATCAATCGCCAGACCCAGGCCGACAAATCCTCTACAACCCGCAGCTACTCTACTCAGGGGCGCGATGACCTGACTGTGCGGGTCAAGGTCGACACCCTGAACTGAAGCACCAAAAACTGACTGATGAGTCGTATTAGACTAAAGATGTAGTGCCCAAAAAATAGCACTACAAAACATTTGACGATCCAAAAAAGCATGGGCATGATGGCCTCGCTCCCGCTAATCAGGGGCCCTGGCAAGGGCCTTCGGATCGTCGCTCCAAGCTACCCACCTGAGCCGATTCGTGTCTGTACCGCCCACAAGGTGTGTTTGACTTTGGTTGCGACTGGAACGAAGTTGTCCCGAGGGACGGAAGCTAACCAGGTAACCCGGCAACACGCTGATGAACACCCAAGGGCCCACGACGCCTGAAGATTGTTCTTGGTCCGCCTTTACCTACCCGCCCTCTCGCCAATCGTTCATCCCGTCGCCTTCCCCGTCGAACCTGACTTGACCGCCTATGCTTCTGGTCAGCGAGCAGCCATACCCCGCAACGATTGCGCGGCTGGCAAATGGATCTTTCCACCTAGACCTATGCGACGAGGTTTTTCCCCATGGCACTGACACGCGAACAGCAAATTGCAGCCCTCGAAAAAGACTGGGCTGAAAACCCACGCTGGAAAGGCGTGACCCGCGCTTATTCCGCTGCTGACGTCGTCCGCCTGCGTGGCTCGGTTCAACCAGAGCACACCTTTGCAAAACTCGGCGCCGAGAAGCTGTGGAACCTGGTAACCCAAGGTGCCAAGCCATCCTTCCGCCCCGACAAAGATTTCGTCAACTGCATGGGCGCCCTTACTGGCGGCCAGGCAGTGCAACAGGTAAAAGCCGGCATCCAGGCGATCTACCTGTCCGGCTGGCAAGTGGCAGCGGACAACAACTCCGCTGAGTCCATGTACCCCGACCAATCGCTGTACCCAGTGGATTCGGTTCCAACTGTGGTCAAGCGCATCAACAACTCGTTCCGTCGTGCCGACCAGATCCAGTGGAAAGCCGGCAAGAACCCAGGCGACGAAGGCTACATCGACTACTTCGCGCCAATCGTGGCTGACGCTGAAGCCGGTTTCGGCGGCGTACTGAACGCCTACGAGCTGATGAAGAGCATGATCGAGGCAGGCGCTGCCGGCGTTCACTTCGAAGACCAACTGGCTTCCGTGAAAAAATGCGGCCACATGGGCGGCAAAGTATTGGTTCCAACCCAGGAAGCCGTACAGAAGTTGACCGCTGCCCGCTTGGCCGCTGACGTTGCCGGCACGCCGACCATCATCCTGGCCCGCACCGACGCCAACGCAGCAGACCTGCTGACCTCGGACTGCGACCCGTACGACCAGCCATTCGTGACTGGCGAACGCACCCAGGAAGGCTTCTACAAAGTACGCGCCGGTCTCGACCAAGCCATCGCCCGCGGCTTGGCCTACGCGCCGTACGCCGACCTGATCTGGTGCGAAACCGCCAAGCCAGACCTGGACGAAGCCCGCCGTTTCGCCGAAGCGATCAAAAAGGAATACCCGGACCAACTGCTGTCCTACAACTGCTCGCCTTCTTTCAACTGGAAGAAGAACCTGGACGACGCGACCATCGCCAAGTTCCAGCGCGAATTGTCGGCCATGGGCTACAAGCACCAGTTCATCACCCTGGCTGGCATTCACAACATGTGGCACAGCATGTTCAACCTGGCGCACGACTACGCCCGCAACGACATGACTGCCTATGTGAAGCTGCAAGAGCAAGAGTTCGCTGACGCGTCCAAAGGCTACACCTTCGTGGCGCACCAGCAGGAAGTGGGCACCGGCTACTTCGACGACATGACCACCGTGATCCAGGGCGGCTCCTCGTCCGTGACCGCGCTGACCGGTTCGACTGAAGAAGAGCAGTTCCACTAAGCACCGCGTACACGGCCACGGCGGAACCACTAAAGAGCTAACCGCAGTGCCGCACAACAATCACGCCCCGACTGGTTCGGGGCGTTTTTTTATTTCGTGAAAACCTCCCTGACAAAATGAAGATCAAAATGTGGGAGGGGGCTTGCCCCCGATAGGGGCGGGTCAGACAACACATGTGCAAGCTGATCCACTGCCATCGGGGGCAAGCCCCCTCTCACACTAAAAAATTGACAACCCTGGGATTTTGCGCAAAACATTGATCCAGAGCGGTACCCGCCTCACCCGGATCAGTTAAAAGATCCCCGTCAACAACTAAGCCGCATTCAACCAAGTAACGACAACTTCCCGCGCCACACGAGAAACATTCGCTTAAACCCCGCGCAAACAATAGTCATTATCATTTGGACGATGAAAACTTCGTTACAGCTTAAACAAAACACATTTGATCAAATGCCCGCTAATGCCCGTCCCGCAAGGGCTACAGCCCCAAGAAGGTGCACTATGTCCTTATTCCATCGAATAATTTCGCTATAGGAATTTTACTTGCCCGGTGTTTAGCCATAAAATCACCGCGATTGATTGCAGTGCGACATATCGTCACTGCATCGTTACTTTTTTAAGCTCAGAGACCTTTGCTCTCTGTTAAGGACTTCCAGCATGACCGAAGCGACAGGACTCATGGCCCACAACTGGGGCTTTGCCATTTTCCTTCTCGGTGTTGTCGGCCTCTGTGCCTTCATGCTCGGTGTCTCCAGCCTCCTTGGGTCAAAAGCCTGGGGCCGCAGCAAAAATGAACCGTTCGAGTCCGGCATGCTGCCTACAGGTGGCGCCCGCTTGCGGCTCTCAGCCAAATTCTATCTGGTCGCGATGCTGTTCGTGATCTTCGATATCGAAGCCCTCTTTCTCTTTGCCTGGTCTGTGTCCGTCCGCGAAAGCGGCTGGACCGGATTCGTCGAAGCTCTCGTTTTCATAGCAATTCTGTTGGCAGGCCTTGTCTACCTATTCCGAGTGGGCGCCCTTGATTGGGCTCCGGAAGCTCGTCGTAAGCGGCAAGCGAAGCTGAAACAATGAGGCTTTGGCGATGCAATACAATCTCACCAGGATCGACCCGGATGCTCCTAACGATCAGTACCCCATCGGCGAACGGGAAACCGTTTCCGATCCGTTAGAAGATCAAGTCCACAAAAACATCTACATGGGCAAGCTCGAAGACGTGCTGAATGGCGCGGTCAACTGGGGGCGTAAAAACTCCCTGTGGCCGTACAACTTCGGCCTGTCGTGCTGCTATGTAGAAATGACCACCGCCTTCACGGCGCCCCACGACATCGCGCGCTTTGGCGCCGAAGTTATCCGGGCATCGCCGCGCCAGGCGGATTTCATGGTTATCGCCGGCACCTGCTTTATCAAGATGGCGCCGATCATCCAGCGTCTCTACGAGCAAATGCTCGAACCAAAATGGGTTATCTCCATGGGTTCGTGCGCCAACTCTGGCGGCATGTACGACATCTACTCTGTGGTTCAAGGGGTGGACAAGTTCCTGCCCGTGGACGTCTACGTGCCTGGCTGCCCGCCTCGCCCTGAAGCATTCCTGCAAGGCTTGATGCTGTTGCAGGAATCGATTGGCAAGGAGCGTCGCCCGCTTTCCTGGGTCGTCGGCGATCAAGGCGTCTACCGCGCCGAGATGCCTTCGCAAAAGGAAGAGCGCCGCGAACAGCGAATCGCAGTCACCAACCTGCGCAGCCCTGACGAAGTCTGATCCAGTACCGCTTCTTTTATAGAACGAACACCTGGCTTCATTCTTTACGTTGACCGAAAGCGATAAAAAAACCATGACTACAGGCAGCGCTCTGTACATCCCGCCTTATAAGGCAGACGACCAGGATGTGGTCGTCGAACTCAATAACCGTTTTGGCCCTGACGCCTTCACCGCCCAGGCCACACGCACCGGTATGCCGGTGCTGTGGGTGGCGCGTGCCAAGCTCGTCGAAGTCCTGACCTTCCTGCGTAACCTGCCCAAGCCGTACGTCATGCTCTATGACCTGCATGGCGTGGACGAGCGTCTGCGCACCAAGCGTCAGGGCCTGCCGAGCGGCGCCGATTTCACCGTGTTCTACCACCTGATGTCGCTGGAACGTAACAGCGACGTGATGATCAAGGTTGCCCTCTCCGAGAGCGACCTGAGCGTGCCGACCGTCACCGGCATCTGGCCGAACGCCAGCTGGTACGAGCGTGAAGTCTGGGACATGTTCGGTATCGACTTCCCTGGCCACCCGCACCTGACGCGCATCATGATGCCGCCAACGTGGGAAGGTCACCCGCTGCGCAAGGACTTCCCTGCCCGCGCCACCGAATTTGACCCGTTCAGCCTGAACCTGGCCAAGCAGCAACTTGAAGAAGAAGCGGCGCGCTTCCGTCCGGAAGACTGGGGCATGAAGCGCTCCGGCACCAACGAGGACTACATGTTCCTCAACCTGGGCCCGAACCACCCTTCGGCCCACGGCGCCTTCCGTATCATCCTGCAACTGGACGGCGAAGAAATCGTCGACTGCGTGCCAGACATCGGCTACCACCACCGTGGTGCCGAGAAGATGGCCGAGCGCCAGTCATGGCACAGCTTCATCCCGTACACCGACCGTATCGACTACCTCGGCGGCGTGATGAACAACCTGCCATACGTGCTCTCGGTCGAGAAGCTGGCCGGCATCAAGGTGCCAGACCGCGTCGACACCATCCGCATCATGATGGCCGAGTTCTTCCGCATCACCAGCCACTTGCTGTTCCTGGGTACGTATATCCAGGACGTCGGCGCAATGACCCCGGTGTTCTTCACCTTCACCGACCGTCAACGCGCCTACAAGGTCATCGAAGCCGTCACTGGTTTCCGCCTGCACCCGGCCTGGTACCGCATCGGCGGTGTTGCACACGACCTGCCGAACGGCTGGGAGCGCCTGGTTAAAGAGTTCATCGACTGGATGCCCAAGCGTCTGGACGAGTACCAAAAGGCTGCGCTGGATAACAGCATCCTCAAGGGTCGTACCATCGGCGTCGCTCAGTACAACACCAAAGAGGCCCTGGAATGGGGCGTCACCGGTGCTGGCCTGCGCTCCACCGGTTGCGACTTCGACCTGCGTAAAGCGCGCCCGTACTCCGGCTACGAGAACTTCGAGTTCGAAGTGCCGCTGGCGGCCAATGGCGATGCCTACGACCGTTGCATCGTGCGCGTCGAAGAAATGCGCCAGAGCCTGAAGATCATCGAGCAGTGCATGCGCAACATGCCGGCCGGCCCGTACAAGGCGGATCACCCGCTGACCACGCCGCCGCCCAAAGAGCGCACGCTGCAGCACATCGAAACCCTGATCACGCACTTCCTGCAAGTTTCGTGGGGCCCGGTCATGCCGGCCAACGAATCCTTCCAGATGATTGAAGCGACCAAGGGTATCAACAGTTATTACCTGACGAGCGATGGCGGCACCATGAGCTACCGCACCCGGATTCGCACCCCAAGCTTCCCGCACTTGCAGCAGATCCCTTCGGTGATCAAAGGCGAGATGGTCGCGGACTTGATTGCGTACCTGGGTAGTATCGATTTCGTTATGGCCGACGTGGACCGCTAAGCATGAACAGCACGCTTATCCAGACAGACCGTTTCACCTTGAGTGAAACCGAGCGCTCGGCCATCGAGCACGAGCTGCATCACTACGAAGACCCGCGCGCGGCGTCGATCGAAGCCTTGAAGATCGTTCAGAAGGAACGTGGCTGGGTGCCGGACGGCGCCCTCTACGCCATCGGCGAGATCCTCGGCATCCCGGCCAGCGACGTTGAAGGCGTGGCCACGTTCTACAGCCAGATCTTCCGCCAACCGGTTGGCCGCCACATCATTCGCGTGTGCGACAGCATGGTCTGCTACATCGGCGGCCACGAGAAAGTGGTTGACGCGATCCAGACCAAACTGGGCATCGGCCTCGGCCAAACCACCCCGGACGGCCGCTTCACGCTGCTGCCGGTGTGCTGCCTGGGCAACTGCGACAAGGCGCCGGCGTTGATGATCGACGACGACACATTCGGTGACGTGCAGGCAACTGGCGTGACCCAATTGCTTGAGGGCTACCCATGACCCTTACATCTTTCGGCCCGGCCAACCTGATCAAGCGTTCGCCTGAGACCCATCCGCTGACCTGGCGCCTGCGTGACGATGCCGAGCCGGTATGGCTCGACGAATACCAGGCCAAGAACGGTTACGCCGCTGCGCGCAAAGCCTTCGCCGACATGGCCACGGACGACATCGTCCAGACCGTGAAAGACGCAGGCCTTAAAGGCCGCGGCGGTGCAGGCTTCCCCACTGGCGTGAAGTGGGGCCTGATGCCAAAAGACGAATCCATCAACATCCGCTACCTGCTGTGCAACGCGGATGAAATGGAACCCAATACCTGGAAAGACCGCATGCTGATGGAGCAACTGCCCCATCTGCTGATCGAAGGCATGCTGATCAGCGCCCGCGCGTTGAAAACCTACCGTGGCTATATCTTCCTGCGTGGCGAATACACCACCGCCGCCAAGCACCTCAACCGTGCGGTAGAAGAAGCCAAGGCAGCGGGTCTGCTGGGCAAGAACATCCTCGGTTCGGGTTTCGACTTCGAACTGTTCGTGCACACCGGCGCCGGGCGTTATATCTGTGGTGAAGAAACCGCACTGATCAACTCCCTCGAAGGCCGTCGCGCCAACCCGCGTTCCAAGCCGCCCTTCCCTGCCGCCGTTGGCGTGTGGGGCAAGCCGACCTGCGTGAACAACGTCGAGACCCTGTGCAACGTGCCGGCGATCATCGCCGACGGCGTGGACTGGTACAAATCGTTGGCCCGTGAAGGCAGCGAAGACATGGGCACCAAGCTCATGGGCTTCTCCGGCAAGGTCAAGAACCCTGGCCTGTGGGAGCTGCCGTTCGGCGTGACCGCACGCGAGCTGTTCGAGGACTACGCCGGCGGCATGCGCGACGGCTACACCTTGAAAGCCTGGCAGCCAGGCGGTGCCGGTACTGGCTTCCTGCTGCCTGAGCACCTCGACGCACAGATGTATGCCGGCGGCATCGGCAAGGTCGGCACCCGGATGGGTACGGGCCTGGCGATGGCGGTGGACAACACCGTGAACATGGTCTCGCTGCTGCGCAACATGGAGCAGTTCTTTGCCCGTGAATCCTGCGGCTTCTGCACCCCATGCCGCGACGGCCTGCCGTGGAGCGTCAAGCTGCTGATGGCCCTGGAAAAAGGCGAAGGCCGCGAGGGTGACATCGAAACCCTGCTGGGCCTGGTCGGTTTCCTCGGCCCAGGCAAGACCTTCTGTGCTCACGCACCGGGCGCCGTGGAGCCATTGGGCAGCGCCATCAAATACTTCCGCTCGGAGTTCGAAGCCGGCATCGCGCCTACCAGCGCCGCCGTCCCGCCTCTGGCGAGGCCGATCGTAGTCGGCGCGTAACGCTTAAAGAAGCGAAGGGTCCGTGCCCTTCGCTTTCTCATGTGCTGACGCCTTAACGGCTGTGTAGATGCACATGAATAACAAGATTCCATTAGCCACGCCCGCTGACAACGGGCCAACGAAGAACTTTGAACCATGGCCACTATCCACGTAGACGGCAAAGCGCTCGAAGTCGATGGGGCAGACAACCTGTTACAGGCGTGTCTGTCACTCGGTCTCGACATCCCGTATTTCTGCTGGCACCCCGCACTTGGTAGCGTCGGTGCCTGTCGCCAGTGTGCGGTCAAGCAATACACCGACGAAAACGACACCCGTGGTCGTATCGTCATGTCGTGCATGACCCCAGCCACCGACAACACCTGGATCTCCATCGAAGATGAAGAATCCAAGGCGTTCCGCGCCAGCGTTGTCGAATGGCTGATGACCAACCACCCCCACGACTGCCCGGTCTGTGAGGAAGGCGGTCACTGCCACCTGCAAGACATGACGGTGATGACCGGCCACAACGAGCGCCGTTATCGCTTCACCAAGCGTACCCACCAGAACCAGGACCTCGGCCCGTTCATTTCCCACGAGATGAACCGCTGCATCGCCTGCTACCGCTGCGTGCGCTTCTATAAAGACTACGCCGGCGGCACCGACCTGGGCGTATTCGGCGCCCACGACAACGTGTACTTCGGTCGCGTTGAAGACGGCGTGCTCGAAAGCGAGTTCTCCGGCAACCTCACCGAGGTCTGCCCGACCGGTGTGTTCACCGACAAGACTCACTCCGAGCGCTACAACCGTAAGTGGGACATGCAATTCGCACCGAGCATCTGCCATGGCTGCTCCAGCGGTTGCAACATCTCCCCAGGCGAGCGCTACGGCGAACTGCGTCGCATCGAAAACCGCTTCAACGGTTCGGTCAACCAATACTTCCTGTGCGACCGTGGCCGTTTTGGCTATGGCTACGTCAACCGCAAGGACCGCCCGCGCCAGCCACTGGCCGGCGGTGCCAAGCTGAGCCTGGACGACGCGCTGGATAAAGCCGCCGACCTGCTGCGCGGCCGCAATATCGTCGGTATCGGTTCGCCACGCGCCAGCCTCGAAAGCAACTACGCGTTGCGCGAACTGGTCGGGGCCGAGCACTTCTACAGCGGCATCGAAGCCGGTGAGCTGGAGCGAATCCGTCTGGTCCTGCAAGTATTGAACGACAGCCCGCTGCCGGTTCCAAACATGCGCGACATCGAAGACCACGACGCCATTTTCGTGCTCGGTGAAGACCTGACCCAAACCGCTGCCCGCGTAGCCCTGTCCCTGCGCCAGTCGGTCAAAGGCAAGGCCGAAGAGATGGCTGACGCCATGCGCGTACAGCCGTGGCTCGACGCTGCGGTGAAAAACATCGGCCAGCACGCGCTGAACCCGTTGTTTATCGCCAGCCTGGCTGAAACCAAGCTCGACGACATCGCCGAAGAGTGCGTGCACGCCGCACCAGACGACCTGGCTCGCATCGGTTTCGCCGTGGCTCACGCCCTCGACGCCAGCGCCCCTGCCGTCGAAGGCCTGGACACCGAAGCCGTCGAACTGGCCCAGCGTATCGCCGACGCCCTGCTGGCGGCCAAGCGCCCCTTGATCATTGCCGGTACCTCGTTGGGTTCCAAAGCGCTGATCGAAGCCGCGGCCAACATCGCCAAGGCCCTGAAGCTGCGTGACAAGAACGGCTCCATCAGCCTGGTAGTGCCGGAAGCCAACAGCCTTGGCCTGGCCATGCTCGGTGGCGAGTCCCTGGACGCTGGCCTGCAAGCGGTGATCGACGGCAATGCCGACGCCATCGTGGTGCTGGAAAACGACCTGTACACCCGTACGGATTCGGCCAAGGTCGACGCCGCGCTCAACGCCACCAAGGTGCTGATCGTTGCCGACCACCAGACCACCGCCACCAGCGAACGTGCCGACCTGGTGCTGCCAGCCGCCACCTTCGCCGAAGGCGACGGTACTCTGGTGAGCCAGGAAGGCCGCGCTCAGCGTTTCTTCCAGGTGTTCGATCCGAAGTACATGGACGCCAGCATCCTGGTACACGAAGGCTGGCGCTGGCTGCATGCCCTGCGCGCCACCCTGCTGAACCAACCGATCGACTGGACCCAGCTCGACCACGTGACCGCTGCCACCGCCGCCAGCGCGCCGCAACTGGCCCGCATCGTCGACGCTGCGCCATCTGCCGCGTTCCGCATCAAGGGCATGAAACTGGCCCGTGAACCGCTGCGTTACTCCGGTCGTACCGCCATGCGCGCCAATATCAGCGTGCACGAACCGCGTACCCCACAAGACAACGACACCGCGTTTGCCTTCTCCATGGAAGGTTACTCGGGCTCCGCCGAACCGCGTCAGCAGGTGCCATTTGCCTGGTCGCCGGGCTGGAACTCGCCACAAGCCTGGAACAAGTTCCAGGACGAAGTCGGTGGTCACATCCGCGCTGGCGACCCAGGCACCCGCCTGATCGAAAGCACCGGTGATTCGCTGAACTGGTTCGCTGCCGTACCGCGTCCGTTCAACCCGGCCCAGGGCACCTGGCAGGTTGTGCCGTTCTTCCACCTGTTCGGCAGCGAAGAGAACTCTTCCAAAGCCGCGCCGGTGCAAGGGCGCATTCCTGAAGCCTATGTGTCGGTGGCCAAGTCCGAAGCCGATCGCCTGGGCGTCAACGACGGTGCCCTGCTCAGCTTGACCGTAGCCGGCCAGACCCTGCGTCTGCCGCTGCGCATCAATGAAGAGCTCGGCGCTGGCCTGATTGCCTTGCCAAAAGGCATCGCTGGCATTCCAGCGGCGATCTTTGGCAAAACCGTTGACGGTCTGCAGGAGGCAGCGAAATGACTTGGTTCACTCCTGAAGTGATCGATGTGATCATCTCGGTGGTCAAGGCCATCGTGATCCTGTTGGCCGTGGTCGTGGCGGGCGCCCTGCTCAGCTTCGTCGAACGTCGCCTGCTGGGCTGGTGGCAGGACCGTTACGGTCCGAACCGCGTTGGCCCGTTCGGCATGTTCCAGATCGCGGCCGACATGCTCAAAATGTTCTTCAAGGAAGACTGGACCCCTCCGTTTGCCGACAAGGTGATCTTCACCCTGGCACCGGTCGTAGCCATGAGCGCCTTGCTGATCGCCTTCGCGATCATCCCGATCACCCCGACCTGGGGCGTGGCGGACCTGAACATCGGCCTGCTGTTCTTCTTCGCCATGGCCGGTTTGTCGGTCTACGCGGTGCTGTTCGCCGGTTGGGCCAGTAACAACAAGTTCGCCCTGTTGGGCAGCTTGCGGGCTTCGGCCCAGACCGTGTCCTACGAAGTGTTCATGGGCCTGGCGCTGATGGGCATCGTGGTTCAGGTTGGCTCGTTCAACATGCGCGACATCGTTGAGTACCAGGCGCAGAACCTGTGGTTCATCATTCCGCAGTTCTTCGGCTTCTGTACCTTCTTCATCGCTGGCGTGGCCGTGACTCACCGTCACCCCTTCGACCAGCCGGAAGCAGAACAGGAACTGGCCGACGGTTACCACATTGAATATGCCGGCATGAAATGGGGCATGTTCTTCGTCGGTGAATACATCGGCATCATCTTGATCTCGGCCCTGCTGGTCACGCTGTTCTTCGGCGGCTGGCATGGTCCGTTCGGCATCCTGCCGCAGTTGGCGTTCTTCTGGTTCTTCCTCAAGACCGCGTTCTTCATCATGTTGTTTATCCTGCTGCGCGCTTCCATTCCGCGTCCACGATACGACCAGGTGATGGATTTCAGCTGGCGCTTCTGCCTGCCGCTGACCCTGATCAATTTGCTGGTGACGGCTGCCGTTGTGTTGTTGAACACGCCCGCCGGCGCGGTTCAGTGAGGATTTGACCCATGTTCAAATATATTGGCGACATCGTTAAGGGTACCGGTACCCAGTTGCGAAGCCTGGTGATGGTGTTCGGTCACGGCTTTCGCAAACGCGACACCCTGCAATACCCGGAAGAAGCGGTGTACCTGCCGCCGCGTTATCGCGGCCGTATCGTGCTCACCCGCGACCCCGATGGCGAAGAACGCTGCGTAGCCTGCAACCTGTGCGCCGTGGCGTGCCCGGTGGGTTGCATCTCCCTGCAGAAAGCTGAAACCGAAGACGGTCGCTGGTACCCGGACTTCTTCCGCATCAACTTCTCGCGCTGCATTTTCTGCGGCCTCTGCGAGGAAGCTTGCCCGACCACCGCGATCCAGCTCACGCCGGATTTCGAGATGGCCGAGTTCAAACGTCAGGACCTGGTGTACGAGAAAGAAGATCTGCTGATCTCTGGTCCCGGTAAAAACCCTGATTACAACTTCTATCGTGTTGCAGGTATGGCCGTTGCCGGTAAGCCGAAGGGCGCCGCACAAAACGAAGCCGAGCCGATCAACGTGAAGAGCTTGCTGCCTTAAGGAAGAAAGATGGAATTCGCTTTCTATTTCGCGTCCGGTATTGCAGTGGTGTCCACGCTTCGCGTGATCACCAACACCAATCCTGTGCACGCCCTGCTCTACCTGATCATTTCGTTGATCGCCGTGGCCATGACCTTTTTCAGCCTCGGCGCACCGTTCGCCGGTGTGCTGGAAGTGATCGCCTACGCGGGCGCCATCATGGTGCTGTTCGTGTTTGTGGTGATGATGCTCAACCTGGGGCCGGCTTCGGTCGCCCAGGAGCGCGTCTGGCTCAAGCCCGGCATCTGGCTGGGCCCGGTTGTGCTGGCAGCCCTGCTGCTGGGTGAACTGCTGTACGTGCTGTTCGCTCACCAGAGCGGCCAGGCCATCGGCCACACCACCGTAGACGCCAAGGCCGTGGGCATCAGCCTGTTCGGCCCGTACCTGCTGGTGGTCGAACTGGCTTCGATGCTGCTGCTCGCCGCAGCCATCACCGCCTTCCACTTGGGCCGCAACGAAGCCAAGGAGCAATGACGATGCCTGCTATCCCTTTGGAGCATGGTCTGGCGGTCGCCGGCATCCTGTTCTGCCTTGGCCTGGTCGGCCTGATGGTTCGCCGTAACATTCTGTTCGTGTTGATGAGCCTGGAAATCATGATGAACGCCGCAGCACTGGCCTTCATCGTTGCCGGTGCGCGTTGGGGCCAGCCGGATGGACAAGTCATGTTCATCCTGGTGATCAGCCTGGCAGCCGCCGAGGCCAGTATTGGCCTGGCGATCCTGCTGCAACTGTATCGTCGCTTCCACACGCTTGATATCGACGCTGCCAGTGAGATGCGCGGATGAACATGATCTTTCTGACTTTCGTATTTCCCCTGATCGGTTTCCTGCTGCTGTCGTTCTCTCGCGGACGCTGGTCGGAAAACCTCTCTGCCCTGATCGGCGTGGGCTCCATTGGCCTGTCGGCCATCGTGGCCGCCTACGTCATCTGGCAATTCAACGTGGCGCCGCCCGAAGGCGGCCACTACACCCTGGTGCTGTGGCAGTGGATGTCGGTAGAAGGCTTCAAGCCGAACTTCGCCCTCTACGTCGACGGCCTGTCGATCACCATGCTGGGCGTGGTGGTGGGTGTAGGCTTTTTGATCCACTTGTTCGCGTCCTGGTACATGCGCGGTGAAGCCGGTTACTCGCGCTTCTTCTCGTACACCAACCTGTTTATCGCCAGCATGCTGTTCCTGGTGCTGGGCGATAACCTGTTGTTCCTGTACTTCGGCTGGGAAGGCGTGGGCCTGTGCTCGTACCTGTTGATCGGTTTCTACTACAGCAACCGCAACAACGGTAACGCAGCTCTTAAAGCCTTCATCGTGACCCGTATCGGTGACGTGTTCATGGCCATCGGCCTGTTTATCCTGTTCCAACAGGTGGGCACGCTGAACATCCAGGAACTGCTGGTGCTGGCACCGCAGAAGTTCCAGGTTGGCGACTTCTGGATCACGTTGGCGACCCTGATGCTGCTGGGCGGCGCCGTGGGTAAATCCGCGCAACTGCCGCTGCAAACCTGGCTGGCGGACGCGATGGCCGGCCCTACCCCGGTTTCGGCACTGATTCACGCGGCAACCATGGTAACCGCCGGTGTCTACCTGATCGCCCGTACCCACGGCCTGTTCACCCTGGCGCCGGACATCCTGCACCTTGTCGGCATCGTCGGCGGCGTGACTCTGGTGCTGGCCGGTTTTGCTGCCCTGGTACAGACCGACATCAAGCGTATCCTCGCCTACTCGACCATGAGCCAGATCGGCTACATGTTCCTGGCCCTGGGCGTTGGTGCCTGGGACGCGGCAATCTTCCACCTGATGACCCACGCCTTCTTCAAGGCCCTGCTGTTCCTTGCCTCCGGTGCGGTGATCGTTGCCTGCCATCACGAGCAGAACATCTTCAAGATGGGCGGCCTGTGGAAGAAACTGCCACTGGCCTACGCCAGCTTCATCGTCGGTGGTGCCGCGCTCGCAGCCCTGCCACTGGTGACCGCCGGTTTCTACTCGAAAGACGAAATCCTCTGGGAAGCCTTTGCCAGCGGTAACCAGAACCTGCTGTACGCAGGCCTGGTGGGTGCGTTCATGACCTCGCTGTACACCTTCCGCCTGATCTTCATCACGTTCCACGGTGAAGCCAAGACCGAAGCCCACGCAGGCCACGGCATCTCCCACTGGTTGCCTTTGTCGGTACTGATCGTGCTGTCGACCTTCATCGGCGCCATGATCACTCCACCGTTGGCCGGTGTACTGCCGGAAAGCGCCGGCCATGCCGGCGGCGCTGCCAAGCACAGCCTGGAAATCGCCTCGGGCGCCATCGCCATCGCCGGTATCCTGTTGGCCGCGCTGCTGTTCCTCGGCAAGCGTCGCTTCGTGACGGGCGTTGCCAACAGTGGCATTGGCCGCTTCCTGTCGGCCTGGTGGTTCGCTGCCTGGGGCTTCGACTGGATCTACGACAAACTGTTCGTCAAGCCTTACCTGGCCATCAGCCATGTACTGCGCAAAGACCCGCTCGACCAGACCATCGGTTTGATCCCGCGCGCCGCCAAGGCCGGTCACACCGCCCTGAGCCGCAGCGAGACCGGTCAACTGCGTTGGTATGCCGCGTCCATGGCCGCCGGTGCGGTTCTGGTGATCGGCGCCATCGTTGTGGTAGCGGTCTGATTATGAACTTTGCCAACTTTGCGAACTTGCGAAAGGAAACGAGCCTGTCATGATTCTGCCCTGGCTAATCCTGATCCCCTTTATCGGCGGCCTGCTCTGCTGGATGGGTGAGCGCTTCGGCGCCACCCTCCCCCGCTGGATTGCGTTGCTGACCATGTCCCTGGAACTCGCACTCGGCCTCTGGCTGTGGGCCCATGGCGACTATTCATTTGCTCCGGCACCGGGTGTCGATCCAACGTTCGCGCTTGAATTCAAGCACGTGTGGATCCAGCGCTTCGGCATCAACGTGCACCTGGCCCTCGACGGCCTGTCACTGTTGATGATCCTGCTGACCGGCTTGCTGGGTATCCTCTCGGTACTTTGCTCCTGGAAAGAGATTCAGCGTCACGTGGGCTTCTTCCACCTGAACCTGATGTGGATTTTGGGCGGCGTTGTCGGCGTGTTCCTGGCGCTGGACCTGTTCATGTTCTTCTTCTTCTGGGAAATGATGCTGGTGCCGATGTACTTCCTCATCGCGCTCTGGGGTCACAGTTCTTCGGACGGCAAGAAAACCCGGATCTACGCGGCGACCAAGTTCTTCATCTTCACCCAGGCTTCCGGCCTGATCATGTTGGTGGCGATCCTGGGTCTGGTACTGGTCAACTTCAACACCACCGGCGTGATCACCTTCAACTACGCCGACCTGTTGAAAACCAAGATGTCCCTGACCACCGAGTACATCCTGATGCTGGGCTTCTTCATCGCGTTTGCGGTGAAGCTGCCGGTGGTGCCGTTCCACTCCTGGCTGCCGGATGCTCACGCACAGGCGCCGACCGCAGGTTCCGTTGACCTGGCCGGTATCCTGCTGAAAACCGCTGCCTACGGCCTGCTGCGTTTCGCCCTGCCGCTGTTCCCGAATGCCTCGGCCGAGTTCGCGCCGATCGCCATGACCCTGGGTCTGATCGGGATCTTCTACGGTGCGTTCCTGGCGTTCGCCCAAACCGACATCAAGCGTCTGATTGCCTTCTCGTCCGTTTCCCACATGGGTTTCGTACTGATCGGCATCTACTCCGGCAGCCAACTGGCGCTGCAAGGCGCGGTGATCCAGATGTTGGCCCACGGTGTTTCGGCCGCTGCCCTCTTTATCCTGAGTGGCCAGCTGTACGAGCGCCTGCATACCCGTGACATGCGTGAGATGGGTGGCGTGTGGTCGCGCATCGCGTACCTGCCGGCGATCAGCCTGTTCTTCGCCGCCGCATCCTTGGGCTTGCCGGGTACCGGTAACTTCATCGGCGAGTTCCTGATCCTCATGGGTGCCTTCGTGCAAACCCCGTGGATCAGCGCCATTGCGACTTCCGGCCTGGTATTCGGTTCGGTCTACTCGCTGATCATGATCCACCGCGCCTACTTCGGCCCGGCCAAGTCCGACACCGTCCTGCAAGGGATGGATGCTCGCGAACTGATCATGGTGCTCGGCCTTGCGGTACTGCTGATCTACATCGGCGTGTACCCGCAACCGTTCCTGGACACTTCTGCCGCGACGATGCATGGCGTGCAGCAGTGGTTCGGCACCGCCTTCTCTCAACTCGCTTCGGCCCGGTAAGAGCGCTATGGAATTCACGATCCAACACTTTATCGCGCTTGCGCCGCTGCTGATCACCAGCCTCACCGTTGTCGCGGTGATGCTGGCCATCGCCTGGCGCCGCAATCACTCGCAAACGTTCCTGCTGTCGTGTGCCGGGTTGAACCTGGCCCTGCTGTCGATCATCCCGGCCCTCAAGGTCGCGCCATTGGCAGTTACGCCGTTGATGATGGTCGATGACTTCGCGCTGCTGTACATCGCGTTGATCCTGGTCGCCACACTGGCCTGCGTCACCCTCGCCCACGCCTACCTCGGCGAAGGCGGCACCGGCTACCCAGGCAACCGCGAAGAGCTGTACCTGCTGATCCTGCTGGCTGCGGCTGGCGGTATCGTGCTGGTCAGCGCGCAGCACCTGGCGGGCTTGTTCATCGGCCTGGAACTGCTGTCGATCCCGACCTATGGCCTGGTGGCCTACGCCTTCTTCAACAAGCGCTCCCTGGAAGCCGGCATCAAGTACATGGTGCTGTCGGCAGCAGGTTCTGCGTTCCTGTTGTTCGGCATGGCCCTGCTCTACGCCGAAGCCGGCAGCCTGAGCTTCACCGGTATCGGCCACGCCCTGGCTACCACCAACAGCCCAGCGCCAATTGCCCAACTGGGCCTGGCGATGATGCTGATCGGCCTGGCGTTCAAGCTGTCGTTGGTGCCGTTCCACCTGTGGACCCCAGACGTGTACGAAGGCGCCCCGGCGCCGGTGGCTGCGTTCCTGGCCACTGCGTCGAAGGTTGCTGTGTTTGCGGTGATGGTGCGTCTGTTCCAGATCTCGCCTGTCGCCAACACCGGCGTGCTGAGCAACGTACTGACCGTGATCGCCATTGCGTCGATCCTGTTCGGTAACCTGCTGGCCCTGACCCAGAACAACCTCAAGCGTCTGCTGGGTTACTCCTCCATCGCGCACTTCGGCTACCTGCTGATCGCCCTGGTGGCGAGCAAAGGCCTGGCCGTGGAAGCGATGGGTGTGTACTTGGTCACCTACGTGATCACCAGCCTCGGCGCATTCGGCGTGATCACGCTGATGTCCTCGCCGTTCAAAGGCCGTGACGCCGATGCCCTGTACGAATACCGCGGCCTGTTCTGGCGCCGTCCGTACCTGACCGCCGTACTCACCGTAATGATGCTGTCACTGGCCGGCATTCCGCTGACCGCAGGCTTTATCGGCAAGTTCTACATCGTGGCTACCGGTGTTGAAGCACACGAATGGTGGTTGGTGGCCTCCCTGGTGCTGGGCAGCGCCATCGGCGTGTTCTACTACCTGCGCGTGATGGTGACACTGTACCTGATCGAGCCAAACCTGCGCCGTGTGGATGCCGAGCTGCATTGGGAACAGAAGGCAGGCGGCGTGATGCTGCTGGCCATCGCCCTGCTCGCGTTCTTCCTGGGCGTGTACCCGCAACCGTTGCTGACCCTGGTGCAGCATGCGGTGTTGGGCGTTTGATCGCTTAGTGTGATGCGGTAAACAAAACGGCGCCTTAGGGCGCCGTTTTGCATTCTGATGCTTTGGTTTTAGAGGGTTTCGCCCATGGGCGTGCGCCAATGGCGCAGCGATTCGCAGAGGGACAACTCGCGGTGATATCTCCCCGCTCACGTGCTGAAAAGGGCCACCTGGCCACTGCGTCAGCCCGTGGTAGCGTGCCTCGACCTACGGCATTGGCCCGTGAGTTCTCTGGAGATTCACCAAAACATGGATACCCTCGCCCCCACCTATACCGCACTGTTCAATGAACAGTGGTCGCTTTTATGTTCACCGGACTCGATGGCTGCCGTCGATTCTCCTGTCGCGTATTTGCAGGCACTGCATGCGTTTGCGCTGACACTGGAATCGACCGGTACAGGAAGCGCACCGAAGATCCAGCTGGAAGCCCGCCGCCCGGATCTCACCACATTGAAGATTGACGGGCACAGCCTCACCGCCCTCGTCCCCCAACTCTCAATCGTAAACACGATGCTCGCCGACAAACTGGATACCTTCCTGAAAGTCACAGCGGGAAAGTACCGCGGGCAGCCCCTGCACAAGGTACTCAGCCAACGGCGTTACCCGTTCCTCTTGCCCTTTGACCGAGCCCATCAGGAATGTGTGCTGGGTTTGTCGTCAACCGGCAAACCGCAACTGGGCGAAATCAGCTACCTCATCAGCATCCAGCTGCCGCTTAATCAACGGGCGGAAAACACTTACGGCGCCCCTATCCAATCCGCGTATGAAGCGCAGCGCCTGTTGTCCGGCGTGAGCCCGGCCCTGCAAGAATTGCTGACTGAAGCCTTTTTGATAGCCCCCACGAATGTTAAGCAGCGGGACTTCCTTACCGACCATTACGGCTCGAACGAAACAGCACTGCTATCCCTTGAGACGTGGCTGCAACGTACAGAATTATCTGCAGATCAAACCGAAGCACTGCTGGCCTGCGGCCGATACCTACCGCAGCTTTCGCCCAATGTCTCACCCGCGGCCCTGCCGCCGGAACCTCTCAAACTTCAGGCCGGCGCGGCCTACGTCAATGGGCCGATAACCACCGACCTCGATACCACAACGCCGCTTGAGGTAACGGCCAATGCCCCGGCACGCCTTGTGAACACTTCGTTTAATCGCTTCGAGCGCCTGCACCGGATGATCCGTCTACAGCGCGTGATGCAAGTGCCCTTCGACATACTCGACACGCTACTCGTGAGCGCCATGCAGTGCGAGCCCACCGCCAATCCAAGCGCACTTATCAACGGTAATTCCCTGCGTGTACTGGGCGTCTTTCGCTACCTCAATCACCACCACCAACTGCAAGCCGAAGAGTTTGCAGCGATTTTTCACGATATCCCGGTAAGGGCGCCGCGCACGCGCAAAACGCTGTTCGACCAGGTGTTCGATCACACGCCGTTGCCGGGTCTTCCCGTGCGCATGGATCAGCTGGAACTGCGCCTCGACCAACCCTTACCCGACAGCCTCCGGTATGGGTTGTGCACGTGCCTGGGTCTGAGGGATACCCCCGACTCTTTGCTCTGGCTCATTGGCCAGGCTCGAGAGTATCTGCCTGCTCCTCACCACACACTGACCGTGCTGTCCGCCTTGTATCGACAGACTCGCATTGCAGCGCTGTTTGGCCTGTCGGTGATGGACAGCTACCACCTCGCACACCTGCTGGGTGGCAAGCGTTTCTGCAAGTATTTGGTTGCGCCTTTCCTGCATGGATCAGGCGACAGCGACCCTTGCGACCTGTTGGACATGCTCATGCAGATGGACTGGCTGGTGGGCTGGCTACGGCGCCGAGGTCAATCTGTCACCGATTTGCACCGCCTGTTGATTATCAACCACAACTTACAACCTCCTGCAGTGCAGGCGCACCTCAATCTTCTTGAGGAACTGACAAACCTCACCCGACACGGGTTGCTCAAACAACAGGACATCGACGACCTCCAGCTGCCGCAACCACTCGCCGGCACAGGCAAGCTGCCTATCCAATGGCATGCCGTGATCGTGCAGGGTTTTCTGCACAACAACCCCCTGCTTCCCCGGCGAGCCCCAAAAGCGTTACCCAAACACCTGATTGATTTCGTCGACAACCAAATGTTCGACAGTGACGCGACACGCAACACAATCCTGCAGACCGACATCAAGGCCGCACTCTCCAAGAAGCTCGCCGAGTTTTACCTGCAGGTGCTGCCGCTTAAAGAAAAAATAGATGCGTTCTTCGGCGCGGCCTTGCACGCCTCCTACGATCCAACCCTAATCAGTCAATCGCTCAAACACATTGCCCGTCAGACCGCCCGTGCCGCCAGTGCTACGTCCAGCACCGAAGTGCTCAAGCACCTGTTGTTGATGCTGCCCGACGCAGAAACGCTCCTTGGGCTGCCCGTCAGCCGTGAGGTGCTGCATACCTTCCTGCTTCATCCGCAATGGTTGAGCAGAGACTACGCTCCCGGCGCAATGCTCAAATTGACACTCTCCACGGTGTATCTGCTTCAGCGCTTTGCGCAATGCCTGGATACCTACGGACTCTCCCAGGAAACATTGCTGACTTACCTGCAACACGCCAACTCTCCCGCCCCTGCAGACACCCCATCACACACTCGCCTCGCCTCGCTGCTCGACTGGACCTCCGGCGAAATCAATAGCCTGGTGGGTCGCCTGCCCGGCAAGCGAGTGCTCACCCTGGCGGACCTGGACTGGATCATTCGCTGTCGAGAAATAGCCAAGCGCACCGGGCTGTCAGCCGACGTATTGCTCAAGGCCGTCAACCTGAACTCGGACTTCACGACGCAAGATTGGGCACAGACGGGCGCCGCCCTTGTCGCCGCCGCGCAATAACCCACGCCCCTTTATTCCCGGCTCAAGGAATGACCATGTCTGACTCACTCACCCACACGCTGAACGAGCATTTACGCGATGCCATGCTCGCCTTTTACCTGACCACCGCCCTGGCGGAAGACGCTACGATCAAGCGCTTGAAACTGGCAGAAACCCTCAAGACCACCGATGACCTTTACGCGCACTGGCTGATCGACCCCCAGGTCAGTCAGGCCGTACCCACTACCTTGATCGCAAGCGCCATTACCAGCCTGCAACACTACATCACTGCCATTTTCATGGGCATTGAGCCCGGCTACGAAACCGGGGGCATCGGCCCCTCCCAAGAGAAAACCTGGAACGACACGTTACAGACCTACTCACTCTGGCGTGCCCACCAGCAACTGCGCCATTACCCGGCGAGCTACCTTTCCCCAAGCTTGCGCCAGGGCAAAACCGATAGTTTCCAGCAACTCGAAAATGAACTCAGCCAGTTCCGCATCGAAGCTGAGCCACTGTCGAAGGCCGTGCAGGGTTACCTCAACCGATTCGAAGAACTGGCCAGCATCAAAACGCTCAATGGTTACATTGACGGCGACACCGCCAATCTCGCTGACAGCGTTTACTACTTCGTGGGTAAATCCAGGTCTGAAAACACCTTCTACTGGCGATCGCTGGACCTGTCTCAACGTGATAAAGCAGCAAGCAACGCGACCCACAAACCGTACCCGACTGCGTGGTCGAACTGGAAAAAAATCCATTTGCCGCTCGGTGGCGAACCTATCCCTGAACAGAGCATTCGCCCGGTTTTCTTCAATGGTCGACTGTTTGTAGTGTGGGTTGAGTGTATTAAGCCGTTGACGCCTTTAACGGACTTCACGCCGTTACGCGGCAGAGGGGAAACTGAAACAGAAAACGAGTACGCGCACCGTCTGGAAACCCAGATGAGGAACCACTACGTACAGTTACGGATGAACTTCTCTTTTTGCAAGCTGGATGGCAGCTGGAGCGCACCGCAAACGTGCATACAGGATTATTGCGTCCTGCAATCCATCATGAACCTGAACAAAGAGCAGTTGATGGGCGGGATTACCAGCCTGGCCTTCCTCGACACCGCCACCCAGCCATCTTCGCTGTTTCTCGGCCTCTGCGCGGTCCCCGAGGCCTCTGACGCCCCTTCCAGGATCGGCGAATCAGCCACGTATTTCTATCAGGCTGTTCAGATGGATCAACACTTCAACATCAGTTGGGTGCAGTCCATCGGCGGCGCACGCACGTTATGGCCATGGAAAATGAACCCAGAACTGGCCGGGCGATACTTGACGTTATTTGCCCAACACAACAAGCGTAACTTTCAGTTCAGGGCGCCGCAAACGTCTCAGGTCCGTCTCAAACACGTACACAACTTGACACCTCACCCAGGGTCCGACGGTTGGGACTTCGACCGCACCCAAGACAACATAGGCAACCTGGGCCCCGACGACATCCAACTCAACACCACCACCTCGGTCATTGAAGTGACGAGCCGACTTGCAAAAAGCTTCGAGTCCCACAGGACCGTGACGCTAACAAGCCTGAGTACGCTGGCGAGCTTCACGCTGATACTGAGTACCCGCAAAAAAAACGGTGACACTGTGTTTGCCTTGGGTGACGCCTCGAAGATTGTCTTCGATATTTACCAACCCATTCTCGACATTGCCTCGACGTCAATTCGGTTGACCTTCGACTACAAAACCGCAGGCATCAGCCACACCGATTTTATTCGTGACAAAGACAACGCCTCACTCACATTGGTTTTTCCAGCGACGGGCCTTGCCCCCACATCGACGCAGAGCGGCCTGATCAGTTTGAGCAATGCCTTCATCAGTCAGGAAACCTTTGAATATTTTTTTAACACCCCGGATGCACCCAGCCTGATCAAATTAGCCTTTCACGATTGTACGGGCGACAAGCGGCACTTACGGGATGTGCATCTTAATAACTGCCGGGTGATGCAGGCTCAACGCCGATACAAGCCCGTGCTCATGTACCCCGTATGGCAAAACCACGCCCTACCGTTACATGTCCATCGAGGCAACACGGTGCTCATTGGCATGACCGAAAACCCACGGCACGATTTGCACGACACCTTCACCGAATTACTCGTACCCCACCCCCTCAAGCTGCAGGTTGAGCTCGACCCTGCCACCTTGAGACCCTACGCCGAAAAGCCCAATGGCAACGAAACCATCACGCTGATCAATGGCGTACTGATCCTGGAAACCAGCCACCAACATTCAGGCGCAACGATTCTGGGGTATGCGCTCAAAGCTGTCTCCGTCGCCGTTGATATCCAGCGTGGTGGTCAGACGCTCGCTATACCGGTGGCACCCGGAATCCGCCTCGGTCCGCCCTCTTCGGGCGGTACCGCAGAATTTATCGACTTCAAAGATTCAATCATTACCGACACAGGCCCTGATCTGAAACGCGCACCCATCCGTACCAATACCTGTGTCGCCAACCTGCTGACGAAAACCGCCAACGACGGCCTCCATCGCCTGCTTGCCTTACCGTCTCATACATGGCGCGAGCCAACGCTGCTGAAAGGCTCCGATGACAAGCCCTTGGATTTCCAGGGCGCCTACAGCCGATACTTCTGGGAATTGTTTCTTTATTTGCCCTGGCTTCTGGCGCATCGCTTGAATGTTGAACACCAACACGCTGAAGCGGAGTCCTGGTTGCGGTATCTCTTCGAACCTGCCAACACCTCCACGACACTCAAAACCCTGCGTGACTGTTGGCGACTTCCCGCGTTGCTGCACGATCAGGTCGAACCGAATTACGCCATGGCGGCGCCAAACGACCCCAACCAACTGGCCCTGGGAAACCCTGTGTATTTTCGTCAGGCGCTGTACCTGCTGTACGTCGACATCCTGCTTAATCGCGGTGACGCCGCCTATCGCCGGCTGACCCGCGACAGTCTGGCTGAGGCCAAGTTGTGTTACATCAGAACCAAACGCCTGCTTGGCCCTCGTCCGCCGGTCAACCCCATCGACCCGTGGTCCGCCACTACCCTGGGTCAACTCAAGGCCTCTACGTTCAAACCGTCCCCCAAGGCCGACACAAGTACGGTCACGAAACTATGCCGCTCGTTAAGCGCCGACCTGCTCATGCGTTGGGACAAAGTCGAAGCGCGCCTGCATAACCTGCGTCACTACCTCGACTTGACCGGCAACCCCCTGAACCTTCAACTGTATGCGGCGACGCTGACACCGCAAATGCTGTTGACTGCCTATGCTCACGGGGGCGGCGCCCCTAGGTCTGTACACACTTCACCCCCGCCGCATAACGCTCATTATCGCTTCAATGTGATCTTGGGATACGCGCTGCAAATGGTCGATAACCTGACGCAATTGGGCACCACCCTATTGTCACTGCTGGAACGCAAGGAACACGCCCAACTCCTGGAAACCCAGCAGCAACATGCCTGGGAACTGGCGACCCTGTCCGTCGAGCAACAAGCCCAGGCGTTGCAGCTGGACACTAAAAACCGGCAAGCGTTGTTGGCCGGACGCAAGCTTGTTCAAGGCCGCGTGACATTTTTTGAAACCCAACTCAAAGCCGGTCTCACCCAGGGAGAAGTCAGAGCCACAGAGGAGTACCGCGAGAGTGCCAAATGGGAACTCGCAGCAGCCGGAGCCCAAGCCGCAGCAGGGTTGGCGATGCTCTTGCCGAACATTTTCGGGACCGCCAACGGCGGCGTTCGCTTCGAAGGCGCCTTCCATGCCACGCATGCGGCCCTTCAAGGCATGGCCAACGACAAACGCTCCGAGGCTACCGGGCTTGATCGCTGCGAACAGTTCGCCCGACGCGCCCAGGAATGGCAGCACGCGCTGGACCAGGCACGGCTGGAACTGGCTCAGGTCGACGCACAACTTAAAGCGTACACACAGCAGGAGGATATCAACCGGTTGCAACTGCGCCTGGCCGAGGCGTCGCTCGCGCAGGCGCGCACCCTCTACGACATGCTGGGTAAGCGCTTCACCGCCAGCCAGCTCTACCAATGGCTCAACGACCAACTAGCGAGTGTCTACTTCCAGGCTTATGACTCGACTTTATCGCTCTGCCTGACCGCTCAGGCGTGCTGGCAAGAAGAACGTGCGCAATGGGATCAGCACTTCATTGCACCCCATCAGTGGAGCAACAAATACCGCGGCTTGAGCGCAGGCGAAGGGCTCAAACTCAATTTGCTGACCATGAGCAACGCCTATCTCACCCACAACGAACGCCTGCTGGAAATCTGCAAGACCGTCTCGCTGCGCCAGTTGTGCGAAAGGGAACCCGCCGCGACTGAAGATCAAACCTGGGAAGCCTTTCATGCCGCGCTTGTCAGCCGAGGCAGCGTCACCTTCAAGCTGACGCACAAGGCGTTCGAGAACGACTACCCCAACCACTACCTGAGGCGCATCAAAACCGTCAGTGTTTCCCTACCGGCCACCCTGGGCCCCTATGAGGATGTCAAGGCCCTGCTGACCCAGACCGCCAGCACCGTCTACCTGACGCCCTCGGCTGCGGCGAACGCTCCAGCCAGGCACGACTTGCGTGTGCGCCAGGAAATTGCGCTGTCCAACGGGCTGAACGACAGCGGGTTATTCACGTTGAGCTTTGAGAACGATGAGCGCTACCTGCCGTTTGAATACACCGGCGCTATCTCCTCGTGGCAACTGACCTTCCCCAATCACAAAGACCAGAATGCCCTGCTCAACTCCTTGACCGATATCATCGTGCATGTGCGCTACACCGCTAAACGCGGGGGTCAGCAATGAACACCCAATCGCAGGGCAATCCGTCATCCTCGCCACTGGTCGTCCCCGAAGGCACAGAAGCCCTGAAGAGTCCCGGCGCCAACTGGGCGCCTGTCGGCATGAGTGGCGAAGCGTCGGTAGAGTTGCCCTTGCCGATTTCAGCCGGTCGCGGCTTCGACCCCGCGTTAACCCTCAGCTACCGAAGCGGCCAGGGCAACAGCCCATTCGGCCTCGGCTGGGCGGTGCCGGTGGCGACCATCAGCCGCGATATCCGCAAGGGCGTACCGACCTACACTGACAATGATGTATTCATCAGCCCCCAGGGCGTTGACCTGATTCCCGAACGGGACGCAGACGGTGCTATTCACAGTGTGCTGCGCACGGCGTTCAACGACCTGGCCTTAAACGAAACGCACCGCGTGGTGCGCTACTTTCCAGCCGTGGAGGCGCAGTTCGACCGGATCGAGCACTGGTCGCCCCCCTCCGACGCCGCCGGGTTCTGGCTGATTCAAGCCGCAGACGGGAACGTCCATCTGTTTGGCAAAACCGACCTGGCGCGTTGTACCGACCCCGGCAACCGCGAGCATGTCGCCTGTTGGTTTTTGCAGGAAAGCCTCAACCCCCTCGGTGAGCAGATCTACTACCACTACAAACAAGAGGATGCGCTGGCGCCGGGTTCAAGAGACTTTCGTGCTCAGCGTTACCTTGAACGCGTGTGCTACGGCAACCTCAAGCACCAGAGCCAACTGGCCCTTTGGAACAGTCCGGATGTCGGCGAGAAACACTGGCACTTTGAACTGCTGTTTGACTATGGCGAACGCAGCAGTGAGTTGACCCACCTACCCGGCTACGCCGCACAGCAGCCGTGGGACGCACGTCCAGACCCTTTTTTGCGCTACGCCTTTGGTTTTGAACTGGGCACGCAGCGTCTTTGCCGGCAAATACTGATGTTCCATTACTTCCCCGACGAGCCGACGATGGGCCCGGAGCCTGTACTCACCAAGCGGCTGGTGCTGGAATACAGTCGCCATGCGTACGCCGGCAGCTACCTGCGCGCCGTGCATAACCAGGCCTACGATGGCCAAGGGCAGACCGACGCCTGGCCCCCGCTGGAACTGGCCTACCAGCACTTCAAACCGTTGCTGAACAATCGCCACTACCGTCCGTTCGAGGCCATGGCGGGCCTCAATGACGGGCACCACTATCAGTTGGTTGATTTGTTCAACGACGGCCTGCCGGGGCTGCTCTACCGTACCGATAAAAGCTGGCACTACCGCGAGCCAACCAGGGCGCTCAACCCGGGCGACGCCGACGCTGTCGCCTACGGCCCTGAGCAGCAACTGCCACGCATCCCTGTTAACGACAGCACCCGCGTTACCTATCAGGCCTTGATGGACGTTAACGGTGACGGGCACTTGGAGTGGGTCATGGCGCAACCGGGGCTCAGCGGCTTTTTCAGCTTGGGCCCACAGCGTCAGTGGTCCGATTTTACCCCGTTTGCGGCATTGCCCCAGGAGTTCTTCCACCCTCAGGGGCAATTGGCCGACCTGATGGGCGCGGGGTGCTTGGACCTGACACTGATCGGCAGCCGCAGCGTACGCCTGTATGCCGGGCGCCAGGCCGAAGGCTACGGGCCTGGCGTGCAGGTCACCCATGCGCCCGACGATGATCAGCTGCCGACCTTGAGCAACGGGCCCGGTGAGTTGATCGCCTTTTGTGACCCGCTGGGCAGCGGTCAACAACACCTGGTGCGCATTCGTCACAACGAAATCAAATGCTGGCCCAATCTGGGGCGCGGCCACTTTGGTCGAGGGTTTGTGTTCGCGACATTGCCCTTCGCCTATGACGGGTTCGATGCCGCCCGCATCCGCCTGGCCGACCTGGATGGCTCAGGCGCAGTCGATGTGCTCTACCTGCAATCAGACCAGGCGCTGATCTTCATGAATCGGTTCGGCACAGGGCTGGTGGAGCCGGCGATGCGATTGCCCTGGCCAGAGGGGGTGCGCTACGACACGACGTGCCAGGTCACTATCGCGGACCTGCAAGGTGTGGGCTGCTCCAGCCTGATCCTGACCGTACCGCATAAAAGCCCGCGGCACTGGCGCTACGACTTTGTGCGGCACAAACCCTATTTGCTCAACGGTATGCTCAATAACATGGGCGCGGCCACACAGTTGGGCTATCGCAGCAGCGCCCAGGAATGGCTGGACGACAAACGTGACGGCCATGCACAGGCAAAGCCCATCGGCAGGGGGCTGCCCTTTACCGTGCACGTGCTCAAAAGTCGCGGGCAAAAAGACTTGGTCAGCGGCGATAGCCAATCGCAGCACTTCACCTACAGAGAAAGTTGTTACGACAGCGAAGACCGCAAGTTCATCGGCTTCGGCCTGCTGCTGGAGACCGACGGCCCGCCCACCCTTCGCGACAGCGGCGTGTTGCTGACCAAGCGTTGGTTTCACACGCTGTACCCACCGCACACGCCCTTTTACACCGGCGACGCAGCAGCCCCGAAACCAGGTGCCACGTTGCTCACCTGCGTGACAGATGACGACCCGCAGGACAGGGTGCTCACACACCCTCTGCCGACGACCTTGCGTGAGGTCGAACGTGCGTTGAGCGGCATGCTGCTGCGTGAGGAAATCTACGCGGCCGACGATCCCCCGCAAACGGCAGTGCCCTACTCGGTTCAACACCAGCGTTACCTCGTACGCTTGCTCAAACCGTCACGCCAACCCTCGGAGCCAGCAGCGCTGATGCCCCGGTTGCTGGAGTCGGTGACCTGTCGCTATGAGCGCCAAAAGGATGACCCGCTCTGCCGCCATCAGATCAATCTGCGCTGGGACCGCTACGGCGCACTTGAGCACAGCATCGCCATCGACCATGCGCGGCGAACCATCGCCACCGACGCACCGCCCTTCAGCGCGGACGATGAACAGCAATGGTGGCGTGATGCACACGACCCCGCGCAACAGTCCTGGTACCTGAACGAAACGTGCACTCAATGGATTCATCTCGATGCCACTGAGCGTTGGCGCCTGCAACTGCCCTATCGGCAAAGAAGTAATGTGCTGGTGCTGGCAAAAAACGCGCTTCGCGCCGACCAGATTGCATACGAATACTTCACCGACCGCCATGCGGCACATCCCTTGGGGCCAAGTGCCCAGCGCCAACTCGCCGGGCTTTCAGTGCACCATTACTGCCAAGCCGATTGCAGTGAAACGTTGGCACCCGGAACGGCGAGTTTCCAGGCACTGACCGCCTGCCTGGAGGTCGCAGAACTGGATGAGCCCGCCCTGGCGGCTTACCAACATTTGCCGACGCTCTCACTGACGACCCTGGGCTATCGGCCCATGCGCCTGTTTTTGCCCGAAGCTTCCGTGCAGCCGTCGGCGCAAACGCTCTGGTCGCTCACCCGGGAGCACGTGCGTTATGACCAGTCACAGGGTTTCTTTCGACCGCGCAGGCAGTGGGCGAGTGAGAGCCATGCGCCAAACCTCACCGAATACGATGCCTATTGTTTACACCTCATCCAGGTCACAACGGCAGACGGCTGCACCACCTCTGCCACCTATGATTACCGTCTTGGCTTGCCGGTATTGATGACCGACCCGCAGAGAACGCAACAATACATTCACTACAATGCCCTGGGGCAGGTGCTGGCCGTAGGCATGCTGGGCCATGAGGGCGAGACGCCCATCGGCGCAGACACACGCGCATCGTTCAAGCGCGAGCCCGGCGCCAGCCCCATACAGGCCATCGCCGGCCCTGAGCACGCGCTGGGTGACGCCCACCGTGCGTTCTTACATGAGGCCTTCAGTTGGATGGGGCGCATCACGCCGGCCAGTGTAAAGACGCAATGGATAGAGCGCGGCTATCTACTGCCTGGCGGGCATATCCGCGGGTCGGCATTGCTGCGACTGAACGCGCTGGCAAGCCCTCAACCCCATCACCTCGAACTCAAAGCGCTGATCCAGGCGACCACCCGCCAACCCGTGCATACCGCAGCCTTTCAAACCGATCGGCTTCAGGGGGCAGGTGCTCAAGAAGATAAACATATCCAGGTCGCGCTCGCGTTCAGCGACGGTTTTGGTCGAATCCTGCAACACCAACAGAAGACTCAACCGGGGCCGGCCTGGCGAGTCAACGACCGGGAGAGCCTGGACAGTGGCAACCTCCAGGTACTGCTGGAGGTCCAAACCCCCACTCGCTGGCGCATCAGCGCCCCTGCCGAATACAACGCAAAAGGCCAGCTAGCACGGACCTGGCGCCCCTATTTTGTCGACCGTGCAGGCTACGTCAACGACGAGGCACTCAGGGCGCAGCGCCACAGTGAGCGCTATTTCTACGACCCTCTGGGCCGCCTCCTACGCACCCTCAATGCCAATAACCACACCCGCCGCCAGACCTATTGGGCCTGGTACACCGTCAGTGAGGATGAAAACGACACGATTATGCCGCCCGCCACCGGCTGATATCACACCGGTGGCTGCAAAAGAGCCGGGCCTTTAAAAGGCTCGGCTCGATAACGGTTCAGCAAGCACGACGCGTCAGCCACGGTGGGGGTTCATGACCCTGACTGCACGGTAATTGAGGCCACTCACATGTTGAACCAATAACCGATAGGCACCACGGCGCTGCTGCCCGCGATACCCCGGCAAATCAAAGCCACGGGTTTTCTCGGCGCCATGGTAGGCGTGGCCTTTCGAGAATGGGGTTAGTCTTTGCTCCAACTCGCGGATCACGTTGCGGATAATGCTCCCGCCCTCGCCGCGCAGCTCCTCCAGAATATCGGCGGCATTGATCACAAGACGTTGCACTGCACCGCCGGCGGACGGCCCTGGGGTTTCAGACGCCGGTTCATCAACAGCCACCGCGCCGCTGTCTCGACGAACCGTGGACACGCGAGTCTGCGGGTGAACGTCGGCCTCGGTCGGCCCACCCGGTGGCAGAGGAGCCGCGCCGGTCTTGCGCGCCGACGCCCTGACCAGCGTGCCAGAGAAGCCCAGACGGGACAGCGTGCGGTGAGGGTTACGCTCTGCATGAGAGGCAGCTTCGGCCTCGACCCTGTTCTCTCTAGGACCAATGTAGCCGTAGAAGCCGCCGCGTGCCGCCGGGGTAAGGCCATAGGACAACACTTGCGTATCGGGAGCAGCCAATCGATGGGACAGGAAAAAGGCGGCTAAATCGTTGATCTCGTCGCTGTTCAAACCGCGCCTTTGCCCCAGTTCCTGAGCATTTTTTAAGATTTCAGGCTGATAGAACTGCCGACGTCTTTCGGGCAAAGGTCGATGCCGCCCATGAGCGATCACCGTCAGTGAGGCGATACCCAATACAAACCCCAAGCCCGCGACTAGTGCAACCATGCCAACCCCCATCTGTGACCCATAACCCGCCAGCGCAAGCATGACGATAATCATCAGCGGCATGAGAATCGGATAACGTTGCGAGCCGTCCGGATCGACAAAACTGACGGGGTTGTTGCCTACCATGGCGTAGAGGTTCAAGCCATCAACATCGCCCAGGGGGTCCGCGCTGATCCAGCGCAACAGCCAGGGGGCGTAATACCGCACGCCGTAGTAATACAAGCCGCTAGCATCGCGCTCCTTGCCGCCATAACGCAGGGTTTTGTAACTGGCCTCGACGGCATTTTTGGCTGCCCACCAAGCCGTTGCGCCAAAGGGGTAGTAGCTTTCCTGGCTAAGCAGTGCCGCTTGTTCATCCAACTCCAATGCACTGCTGCCTAAATGGTCGGCCAGGCTGAACCGCAACTGCTCATTCGCTAAGCCTTCAGGACGCCCCTGCTCCCAAAGCAGCCCCCTCACGCTGGTACGACCGGCCTGTACAAGCAGCACGTCGAGCCATTCCCCCGTGGCACCTGCGCGATGCAACTCCAGCCCTGGCAGGTAGCGGACTTCATGGCGGTGGGTCAGGGATTTGCCTTGCTCCACGCGGCGTTTGATGACCCGCTGCCCGGCAGCGTCGTATACATAGACTTCATCGTCGTGCTCGCCGTTTTCACGCATCACCTGCGTCACTTGGACCATCTGGTTGCGCACATTCCAAGTGATGGCCTGCCCACGCGCCAACACCTGCTGGTTGCCGCACGCGTCAAAACCCTGGCCCAGCCCTGGTGCACGTGCGCCTGCTTGCTCGACGACACTGTGGTTGCTGCGCTCACCGACCCGCATGTGCTGGGTAAAACCGCTTCCGGTGCTGGGTGCATGTCGCATCGTGAGCAGGTTGCCCGCCACGTCATAGCGGTAGTGGCGGGTGTATTGTCGCCACAGATTGCCGTCCACCGCCCCCAATGCAACGTGCGCGGGCCCGCTTGGGGCATTAGGATGACTGGCATTTTCGCGGCCAGTGGCCTTGATCAAGCGGGACAGGCTGTCGTACTCGAACGTGCTGACAGCGTCGACTTGGGTATTGCTTGCCCAGCGCACCGGCTGCGCGGCGTCACGGATGCTCAGGACGTTGCCGACCGGGTCGTAGGCGTACGAGAGGTCCTGCAGCAGTCGATCTTGCTTGCGTGCAGTCAGGCGCTTGAGATGCCCGTCGGTATCGGCGTACTCCGCCACCGTCACCACGCCGTTGCCGGCACGCTCAGACAGCACTTGGCCGAAAGCGTTGTACGTGCGTTGGTCCAGCAACGGCTTGCGCACGCCACTCTTGAACACCAGGGAGCAGTGAATCAGGCTGCCGTCGACGCCGTAACGTGATTGCCGGCGGTGCCCCTTGGCATCGACGTGCTCCAGCACTTGGCCCGACGCATCGTATTGCCAGGTGGTGGTAAAGGCCTCGGCCTGAAGGTGCGTGTCGCGTGCGGAGTGCGGCAACGGCCAGTCAACGTCGTGCAGGCTTGCACAAAATCGTCGAGTGAGTTCGGTGACCCCGCCCTGAAGGTCGTACCGTTCATACAGCAAGGTGCCGGCAGGGTCATCGTGACGCAGCAATCGGCCACAGCGGTTATGCGCTGCATTTTCTGCGGTAGTCGTCGCGTAATTCATGCGTTCGACGCAGCGCTCGACGGCGTCACCCGCACCCCGCTCGTACACCGCCACGGGCCGCATCGCCCCGTCGAATTCAAATCGCTGTTGAGCCCCCCGACCATCCCAGCGCTGCAACAATTGATCGCCGGGGCCAAAGAGTTTTACTTCAAGGCCCGCGTCGACACTGTGCGTACTCAACACCTTGCCAGTGAGGCTGGTGCAATGACGCTGATTGGGCTGTATGTCGGCGTGCGTCTGTTGCAGTGCAAACAAACGCGGGTCCCACTGTTCCTGCAAGCCCCCCCTGGCATCGAAGACCTGCTGGGTGATGCACGCCTGGGGCTTCTCCCCGGGCGTGCGGCGATGATAAGCGACACTGCGAACACTCAGTCCACGTGGGTCGATGACCGCCAAAGTCGGCGTATTGTGATGCATGGAAGACATAACCGGATGACCTGCGAACCCATAAGGCTCAGAGCCTAGTCATCTGCCACGATGCAGCCCAGAGCACGTCACGCCTTATGGCGTGCGGCGCTTCCGAACGTATTGTCAGGCCAGGCATGCAGTGAGACTCAGGCTACCGGGGCGCTTGGGCGCGGTGAGTCACGCTTGCCTGCGATGGCTATGGGGTAGGCACTGGCTTTTCGTGATCCAAGTGCCTATCCGTCATTTCATCAAGTGCCTCTCGCAGTTGAGGAAGCTGCGATAAGCAAAGACCAAAGGTCTCCTGCAACACCTGCAACAGTTCATCGGCACTGCCCAGCGTGCGCTTTTCACTCGGTCGATCCAGGGAATGCACGGCATAGTTGGCGTTGGCCAGGGTGTAACGTTTACCCGGCGCCAGGCGCGCGACCTTGAGTTGGCCCAAGAACGGCGAATCCGGATGAGTCGATACGTACCAGTTGCCGATGGTGTAGTCGATATCGGCCTGTACTTGCAGGTCGAACACATACAGCCCGCGCCACTGCTGCGCCACCTGCGCCCACATCGTGTAGCTGCCCTGGCCGTCGAGAGTCAGCCGATACGGCTCATGGGCCGTGGCCTGCACCGCCTCGGTGTCCAACAACAACGGGCTGCTGGGCACCATGCCGCCAAAGCCGACATCGGTGATATAGCGCTCGCCGTTCAGGGTCACCAGGCTCAGGCGATGGGTACGCGCAGTGTGCGCATCCGCCGGCCCGCCCATCACCACTCGACCGGTGATGCCTCGGGCCTCAAAGCCAAGCGACAGCAACAAGGCCAGGAACATCTGGTTCAGCTCATAGCAATACCCGCCCCGCCCATCCAACAGCACTTTTTGCTCGACGCTGGGCAGGTCGATGGGTACCGGCAAATGCAGCAAAGTCGATAGGCTTTCGAAGGCGAAAGTGCACACATGGCGCAGTTGCAAGTCTTGCAGGGTTTGCAAAGTGGGCGGCGGTGGCGTGTCGTAGCCCAAGCGTTGCAGGTAGAGCTGGCGGTGGGTCAGGTGGGACATTGCGCAATCCTTGGGCGCGGGGCGAAGGCGTCACTATGCCGCGCCTGCACGCAGATTGTCATTTTGAATGAACCTTTTTGAACGCTCCCCTATCCATTGATAACAACACAGGGAGGCAACATGAGCAGCGCGAAAATCTACACCATCCACTACCAACTGCACGGTCAACCGAAGTCTTTTGTGGTGCGCGCCGAGGTGATGAACAACGCCGAGGCCTGGCATTGGGCGGCGGTTGATGCCGATATTGCCCATGTCAGTCGCGTAGGCCGCGTAGGGCATGAGCAAGTGAAAAAGACGACTCGCCCTTGGGCAGAGAAGTTTGGGATTACCGAAGTCACGTGGATAGCGCCCAAATAAACAAAGCCCCGTACAACGCCGGGGCTCAGGTTATGGCTTCAAGTCGCCCAATGGATCATAGGGCGGCTTTTTTTTCGCCGGGTCTTTGTTTTTATCCAACGGCGCAATCGCCGCGCCGATAGGGTCAACCTGCGGATCACTCACATCCGGCGAATCCGGATCAAAGCCCAGTTCATCTTTATCGGCACCCTGCTCACCCGAGTGCGGGCCTTTGGGAGTCGTGCTCACGGCATTCTCCTTGCTCAAAGTGGACGGGCTTTGTCGTGAAGTTTTTCCAGGTCGTCTTCGACCTGCTTCACTTCGTTGTCCTGACGCTCCGCCGGGTCGTTGGGGCGCAACGCATCGTTGTCGCGCTCCTCTTCGCCGGGTGTGCGGTCAGGGTTGGGGGTGCCGGGTGGCGGCTGTTTGTATTCGGCCATGATGGTTCACCTCAGGGGGGGTTACGTAGTTTTAGAGAAACTGCGTTGAGCCATCGTTCAACTTGTTTGCCCAAGCGTGCGAAGATGCCTGCCCGCCCTCTTCTAGAGACTTGAACCGGATGTTCGAACTCAAACCCTTGGACCCCGTCACCTATCGCCAGCAAACCCGCCGCAGTACGGTCATTGTCGCGGTGCTGTTCCTGGCGTTGGCCATGTTGCTGTCGAGCCTGGCGGTGTTGCTGTTCGGTGAGCCCGGCGGCGATAACGTTCGCTTCAATGTCGGAGGTGTGTTCGCTGGCGTGTTGATTACGGTAGCGCTGGTGCGCGGCCCGTTCTGGACCCGGCCGTGGATGGCAGCAGCAGTGTATGGCTGGCAGCTCAAGCGCTGCCTGATGAGCGTGACCAATGTGATGCACAAGGTCACCGAGCGGGTGCAGGCCAATGACCTGACGGCGCTCAAGGTGTTGCGCTTTTACCACCTGGGGCTGACGCAGATGCATGAGCTGGACGCCAATTCCAGTGCACAGGCGCAGCTGGTCGGTGAGGTCGACGCGCACAAGGCCAGGTTGCAGGCGTTGGGGATCGAAACCGAGCAGACCCGATTCGATCCCGCCTGGATCGAGCGCCTGAAAACCGCCTGAGCTACTGCGTTGAGACCTTTGCCCGCCAGCAGAACACCGCACTCACCGCAATGGCCGCCCCTGCCACACCGAATACCCACGGCGCCGAAGCAATCGGCAGCAGCAGACCGGCCAGCAATGGCCCCAGACCCGCGCCGATATCGCGCCACACCGCGTTGGACGCCAGCGCCGAAACCCGCATCGAACCTGGGTTACGCTCGGCCACCAATGTAGTCACCAGCGGCAATTGCAGTGCACGCAGCACCAGCACCGCCGCCGCGCCGACGATCACCCAGTAGCTGCCAAACGCAGTCAGGGCCAGGGCACTCAGGAACGAAAACAGCAACAGCATCGACGTGGCGCCAAAGCGCTGTGCCGCACGGCCGCCTAAAGGGCTCAGGAGCATTTCCGAGACATACCGCAACGCCATCAAACCGCCCGCGATCAGCACTGCGTCGCCGCCGAGAATCTTCTGTGCCTGAATCGACAGGCCGAAGATAAACAGCCCATCGAGCGCCACGCCCTCGATAAACGACCACATCGCCACGCTGTCCGGCCACTTGAAGCGTCGGCCCGGCGTGCTGTGCAAGTCGTGCCCAACCGTCGGCAACCCCCACGCCATCCATAACCCGACCAGGCAGGCCGCTGCCAGAATCAGAAAAATCGGACGTGGCCCGGCCCATAGCGTCAGCCAGCCACCCAGCGGCAGCGCCAGCATCGGCCCCAGTGCGATCAATGCCCGCGAGCGCCCGGCCCGGCGTGCAGCCCCTTCGGGTTGCGCAGTGGCCAAGACTTGGGTCGACAGGTTCAAGGCGGCAAAACACAGGCCCCACACCAACCGTAGACCGAGCAGCGCCGCGAAACCGGACAACACCGAGTTGCCCACCGCGCACAGCGTCGCAGCGCCCGCAGCGATCATGCAGGTGAGGCGGTCGCCATTGCGTGCGTAGAAATTCAGCACATGCCGGTAACCAAAAATCCGCACCAATCGGTTGGCGGCCAGCAATACCCCGGCCTGGGCCAGCGTGATGCCAAACGCTTGGGATTCCATGGGCAGCAACAAGTAAAGCAACACGTCGCTGGGCAAGCACAAGGCCAAGGTCAGCGCGGCGCGGCGGGACTGGGTGTCGGCGGTGCGAAGGGCCTGGCGGGTCATAAATCTGAAACATCCCGAAATATTCAGGTCGCCACGGTAGCCTTATTCAGCGTTTTTTCCCATAGGGCAACAGACGCAATCCGCTGGCGACAGCCCCCACCAATGCAAATCCGCAGCCCAGCCAGAGCGCGTATTGCGGGCCGCTGCCTAACGACAAGTGGAAGCAAAGCGCTACCAACGACGCCCCCAGCGTCTGCCCCAGCAACCGCGAAATCGCCACGATGCCGCTGGCTCCCCCGCTACGGGCCAGAGGCGCGCTGGTCATCAACGCCTTGAGATTGGGCGACTGGAAGAAACCAAAGCCCGCGCCGCACAACGCCATGCGCCAACCAATATCGAAGGCCGATGCGCCCGCGCCCAAACCGGCCAACGCCGCCATGCCCGCACTGAGCATCAACAGACCGATGCCGCACAGCAGGCCTAACGACACGCGGTCCGCCAGTCGCCCCGCCACCAACGCCATCACCGCGACAACGGCCGGCCACGGCGTCATCAGAAAACCGGTTTCCACCTGGCTGTGCCCAAGCACCGCTTGCAACAAAAACGGCAGCGACACAAACGCCAAGCCCTGGGCGCTGAATGCGCAAATCGCGGTCAGGGACGACAACGCGAACACCGGCCGCTTGAACAGGTCTAGGGCCAGCATCGGCGCCGGGTGTTCGGCCTGGCGCCGCAACAACAACCCGCCGCACACCAGCGCCACGCCGATCAAACCGAGGGGCAATACACCTTGGGCACCGTGAACCGCCGTGCCCAGGCCCAGCACCAACAGAGCAAACAGCCCCGCACACAGCAACGCAGCGAGTCGGTCGAATGCATGCCCGGTCATTGGCAGGGTCGGCAGCGAGCGCAGGCCCAATACCAGGGCCAACAACCCAAGCGGCACGTTGATCAGGTACAGCCAGTGCCAAGTGGCCACCGATAGAATCGCCGAGGCGGCCGTTGGGCCCAACGTAAAGGCGAGCCCCACCACCAACGAGTTATAGCCCAGGCCACGCCCCAACATTTTCGACGGGTAGATATGCCGCAGCAGCGCCGTGTTCACACTCATGATCGCCGCCGCCCCCAGCCCCTGCACCACCCGCGCAGCCGTCAGCGTGACCAGCGACCCGGCCAGCCCGCAAAACAGCGATGAGACGATAAACAGCAGCAACCCACCCAGGTACACCCGGCGATGGCCCAGCACATCACTGAGTGAAGCAAACGGCAGCACGGTGGCGATAATTGCCAACTGGTAGGCATTCACCACCCAGATTACTGAGGCGGAATCCGTACCGATCCCCTCGGCCAATGTGGGCAACGCGGTGTTGACGATGGCCGTGTCCAGCGTCGCCATGCCGATCCCCAGCGAGATCGCGATCACCGCCGGCAGGCGTTTATTGAGAGGTAACCCATCGGCAACAGAAGACATGACCCATCCGCACAGGTGACAAAAGCGTCTAGGTTACGGGGAGTGGCGATTTTTTTCAGTGGCCAATTGCCTGGCTGTCAGTATTTTCATCTTCGAGCGCAGAAACCTGCCGATACCCGGAAATATCCTAGGTTCTTTACGCAACATTCTTTGCACCCTTGGCTCCTTTACGCCGAGAGTCCAGCCCATGTGCAATGCTCATACAACCACTGCTCCGACTTCGTTGAATGACCGTCGGCGCTTCCTGCGCCTGGCCGCCGCCGGTGCAGGCGCCCTGTTGCTGGCGGGCGCGCTGCCCGCCACCGAGGCCCACGCGGCCCCAGTCGTAGTACCCAAACCCGCCAACGGTCTCAACCCTCAGCAGGCACTTGCCCGGTTGATGGAAGGCAATAGCCGTTACGTTGCCGGCGTCACCAAGCGACTTGACTTCATCGCTGAGCGGGAAACGCTGGTAGCCGGGCAAAACCCCTTTGCAGCGGTGCTGGGTTGCGCCGACTCCAGGATCGCACCGGAGTACGCGTTCGATACGGGTCATGGCGATATCTTCGCGGTGAGGGTAGCCGGCAACTTCGTCACTGATGATGGCCTGGCCAGCCTTGAATACGCAGTGGCCGTGCTGGGTACGCCGCTGATCGTGGTATTGGGGCATGATCGCTGCGGCGCCATTGCGGCCGGGGTCAAGGCCGTCAAGGAAAATGCCCGCTTCCCGGGGAAAATCCAGGGCCTGGCGGATGCGCTCAAGCCGGCCGTGAACACCGTAGTGAACACCCCTGGCGATTTGCTCGACAACGCCATCGCGCAAAACGTGATGGACAACGTGGCGCGACTCAAGCGCGAATCAAGCGTGCTGACCGACGCCCTCGCCCAGGGAACGTTGAACATCGTCGGCGGCATTTACCGACTCAACAGCGGTGAGGTGGAGTGGGTCGCCTGACCCCTTTCAATAAGCGAACGCCCCCCAAGGATTAGGGGGGACAGCCATCGCTGACATCACCCATTCATGGGCGCAAGGCGGGAACCGATCGCGACGTTGGCAACACTCAAGAGAGGCGTTCCCTCATCACCATTACTCACTCGTGAAAAAGGATACTGCCTATGCTTCCCATCTTTGCTGCAATCGGCGCGGCGCTGTCGGCCGTTATCGTACCCGTCGCGAAAGCGGTCGCGCTCGCGGCCGTCGGTGGCGCCGCGGCCTTCGGTACAAACAAAGCGCTAACGGTCCTCACCCAGAAGGCCCCACCCAAGCCTGCCCCTGGCAATGTGCCCAAAGACAAACCCGTCATTGGCGCTCCATGCGCCCACCCCCCCGTTTGCTTGGCGCAGGCCTATCCGCCAGAGCCATTTATGACGCGGGCGCTAAGCGCGCCGTTGTCACCGATGGCGCGCCTGTAGCCATTACGTCAGGCGCAGGCTAGCGAAACGAACTCAGGTCCAGGCACCCATTATTGACCGGCGGGCACCAGTAGTAGCCCCCGGTCAACGGCGTGCTGATGCGGTACAGCCCATCGACAATCCCGTCTTCCAAGCCACTCATGCGCCGCAATTGCGCTTCGAATGCGTCGAAGGAATGCCCGAACGCCAGGAACATCAACCCCGCCTGGCCATTCTCGGCCCACGGCATGGAGCGGCGCACCACGAAGGCTTCCGGGGTGAAGCTCTCCTGGGCGGTTCGCTTGGTGTGGGCAGACTCGGGGGCGTCATCGAGTTCTTCGTTATCGCCATGGCGGCGGCCGATGATGTGGTCACGCTCCTGGGCGGGCAATGCGGCGAAACCGTCGAGGTCGTGCTGCCATTGCTGGATCGCGGCAAAGCTGGCGCCGCTGTCGGTCAGGGCGGCTTCAACGGCGGCATCGTCGTGGGGGTTTTCGGTGCCGTCTTCGTAGTCGGTGAGGTCGAAGCCGGTCTTGTAGCGAAAGCCTTCGGTCATTTGCACCAGGCGAAACGCCGGGGCCAGGGCCTTTTCAACGGTACGGCTGCGCAACAGCAGCTCACCGCGATCAACACCGTGCAGCCATACCCACAACGCCTGCTGGGTGGACGGGTTGTGCGCGCCAGGCCCGCTGACGGCCGGGAAGCTGCGCAAGCCGTCGATCTGTGCGCCCAATGCGGTTACCAGCGGCTCGCCAAAACCCACCACTGCCGCCGAATCGACCCACTGCACCAGTGCGTCCAGCGCAGCGGGCACGGCGGCCAGGGAATCGACAGCAAAAAACAGATGGCGTGCCTGCAACGGCACTGGGGCGGCAAGAATGCCCGGCTGGTACTGACTCATGTGAACTCCTTCAAGAAAGCCGCACAGTTTAACCGGCGTTCACTTCGCTGCGTAGGAGAAAGCGCGCAAGCCTTGCCATAGAGCCCTGTGTTGGGTGACTCTCTAGTCATGTTTTGCAACTATTTCAGGGGTAACGACATGACCACCAGCAACCTGCTCGCCCAGCTGTTTCCCAACTCCGTCGCCGATATTCCCGAGCAATACCGCCTGGCGGCGCCCATTGAACAGCGTGATTACCTGGTCGACGGCCAGTTGCAGGTGTGGAACGGGCCGCTCGCCCAAGTACAGAGCCCGGTGCAACTGGGTGAAAAACGCGTGCATATCGGCAGCACGCCGTTGCTGGACGCCGACACCGCCCTCACCGCCCTCGACGCCGCCGTACGTGCCTACGACCGTGGCCAGGGCGAGTGGCCGACGATGCGCGTGGTCGATCGCATCCAACACGTGGAGGCGTTTTTACGGCGTATGCGTGAACAGCGCGACGCGGTGGTCAAGCTGCTGATGTGGGAAATCGGCAAGAACCTCAAAGACTCACAAAAAGAGTTCGACCGCACCTGCGACTACATCACCGACACCATCAACGCCCTCAAGGAGCTGGACCGCCGCTCCAGCCGCTTTGAGCTGGAGCAAGACACCCTCGGGCAGATCCGCCGCGTGCCATTGGGCGTAGCGCTGTGCATGGGCCCCTACAACTACCCGCTCAACGAGACGTTCACCACGCTGATCCCGGCGCTGATCATGGGCAACACCGTGGTGTTCAAGCCGGCCAAGCTCGGCGTGTTGTTGATCCGCCCGCTGCTGGAAGCCTTCCGCGACAGCTTCCCGGCCGGGGTGATCAACGTGATCTACGGCAGCGGCCGCGAGACCGTCAGCGCGCTGATGGCCAGTGGCAAGATCGATATCTTTGCGTTTATCGGCACCAACAAGGCCGCCAGCGATTTGAAAAAGCTGCACCCCAAGCCACACCGCTTGCGTGCGGCATTGGGCCTGGATGCGAAAAACCCCGGCATCGTGTTGCCTGAGGTGGACCTGGACAACGCAGTGAGCGAAGCGGTCACCGGTTCCCTGTCGTTTAACGGCCAGCGCTGCACCGCGTTGAAAATCCTGTTCGTGCATGAGGATGTCGTCGCAAGCTTCATCGAGAAATTCAACAGGAAGCTCGCCACCCTCAAACCCGGCATGCCGTGGGAAGACGGCGTAGCGCTGACCCCACTGCCCGAAGCGGGCAAGGTCGACTACCTCAACGGCCTGGTGGCCGATGCCGCGCAACACGGCGCCCAGGTGGTGAATGAGCATGGCGGCACCAGCCGTGGCTCGTTCTTCTACCCGGCGGTGCTGTACCCGGTGACCCCACAGATGCGCGTGTACCACGAGGAACAGTTCGGCCCCGTTGTGCCGATCGTGCCTTACCGCGACCTGGAAACCGTGATCGAGTACGTGCTGGATTCCGACTTTGGCCAGCAATTGAGCATTTTCGGCACCGACCCCGAAGCCGTCGGCAAATTGGTGGACACCTTCGCCAACCAGGTCGGCCGTATCAACATCAACGCCCAGTGCCAGCGCGGGCCCGACACCTTCCCGTTTAACGGCCGCAAGAACTCGGCCGAGGGCACGTTGTCGGTACATGACGCGTTGCGGGTGTTTTCGATTCGTACGCTGGTGGCGACCAAGTTCCAGGAGAGTAACAAGGCGTTGGTCAGCGATATCTTGCGCAACCGTGACTCCAGCTTCCTGACAACCGATTACATCTTCTGAGTTATCGGTGATCAAAAGTCTGCTCCCACATTCAGACCCCGCACAAACCGACTATCGAGGCCATTTTAGTACCGATGAACCTGCCCCTCTTTGCCCGGCGCCTGCTGCGCCCCCTGCTCGACCCGTACCGCCGCTATCGCCACGCCAAACTGATACATGCCGTGCGCGTATCCATCGGCCTGCTGGCAACGATCCTTTTGACCACCGGCATCAACCTGCCCCATGGTGAATGGGCTTCGGTGACCATGCTGATCGTGATCGGCGGGTTGCAGCACCACGGCAATATCGGCAAAAAAGCGGTAGAGCGCGCCTATGGCACCCTGATCGGCGCCAGTGTCGGTCTGGCCCTGGTGCTGCAACAGGCCTGGCTGGGCCAGCCGTTGCTGACCTACCTGCTGATGTCGGTGGTATGCGGGTTCTTTTCCTATCACGCCATCGGCAAGGGCGGGTACATCGCGCTGCTCTCGGCGATCACGGTGTTTATCGTCGCCGGCCACGGCGACAACCCCGTGTCGGATGGCCTATGGCGTACCGTCGACATCCTGATCGGCATCGTGCTGGCCCTGGCGTTCTCGTTCGCCCTGCCGCTGTATGCGGTGTATTCGTGGCGCTACAACCTGGCCAGTGCGTTACGCGACTGTGCCGAAATTTATAGCCGCATCATCAGCGGTCGCTCGGTCACCGATGATGAACACTTCAAACTGCTCAACCGCCTGAATGGGGCGATGGTGCAACTGCGTTCGCTGATGCCGTCGGTGTCCAAGGAAGTGCGTATCTCAATGACGGAATTGGATGCGATTCAACGCCACCTGCGCCTGTGCATCAGCACCCTGGAGATTCTCGGCAATACTCGCCCCGACCCACGGGACGAACAGGCCATGGCGCGGATGCAGGCAATGTTAAAGGCCGAGCACCGGCAGATTCGGGTGCAACTGGTGGGAATGGCGCGGGCGTTGAAGTCGGGAGTGACCGAGCGGTTAGAGCGGGTCAGCCCTGCCAGCGGTGTTGAGCCAGCACTGGACGCGCCGGTTTACAGTGCGCTGGATGGCTATCGGTTGTTGACACTGCAACTGGCGCAGAATGTGGACGGGATGCGCCAGCGGCTGGCGAAGACTGCCGGACACTGGAAAATCTGAAAAAGTGGGCGAAGCAGGAAGTTTTCAGAAACTTATACAAAACCCAGGCTTTTCACATTTTAGCTTACAAAGTTTTCACGTTTTATTCACATCCCGGAACGTAGTGTGAAGCCTCATCCGTTACACATGTTGCACATCAAGCCCGCCGCCCCAGCGGGCTTTTTTTTGGGTTTTTTTTGCCTGAGATCTGCATAGGTATCTACACAACTTTGAGCATTGCTGCTGGACCTGTGGCGAGGGAGCTTGCTCCCGTGACGGCCTCGCCGGGTGTAAACCGGTTCGAGTGTGGGAGCGGGCTTGGTCGCGAAGGCGGCCTATCATGTGGCCGAGTTTTGTGGGATGTACACCGCTCTAATGTGGGAGCTGGCTTGCCTGCGATGGCTGTGTGTTGGGCGCTGGAGGGGTTTGGGCGGGGTACATATCCGTTATTTTGGTGAGGGCTGATATTGGTTTCGCCCTTACGGCGAGTCACTTTGGAAAAGAGCCGGCATGCCGGCCCACGGATTCAAGCCTGCGTTCGGCCAGCGTGGTTTAACGGGGCGCCTAAGATCAAGATCAAAAGCCAAGTCAAAAGCCATAGCCATAGCCATAGCCATAGCCATAGCTTGTGGATGCTGGGGGCAGTAGTTGTGTAGATACCTATACTGAAATCTGGCTAACGTGCGGCCTTGACGACGGGCGCGACCGTTTGCTCACGAATGGCGCGCTGGGTATCGAGCACCTTGGCCAATGCATTTTCGGCTTCAGGGCTTTGCTGCGGCACGCGGATCGCCGCCGACACCAACGTGATCAACTTGGCCATCACCTCAGCGTCCGTGGCCGGGCGGCCCAGGCTCATGGAGTTCATCAGCAGGCGCAACTCAGTACCGGCCATCACGCCGGAGATCGCCTTGAGGGCAAATTGCAGGCGCACCCCCAGTTCATTGCGCGGCAGGTCTGGCAGGGCCAGGGCGAAGGCTTCGAAGAAGCGCTGGAACACCGGTTGGTAATGCACCTTGAGGTATTCCTGAATAAACGGCGACGTGTCGCTGTACACCCGGCCCAGGAAGCGAATGAACGAACGCCCTTCCCCATTGGCACCGGCCGGGTCGCTGCGCTCAAGGCCCATGGCCGGGGCGAACAACACGCCGAGTAGGGTGTCGCAGTCCAGCGGGCCGTCGGCTTCGGCCTCGCAACGTGCCAGCAGCTCCAGGCGTTGCTCGTTGAGCGGTTCCAGGCGTTGCATCAGCAGGGTTTTCATCAGGGCGTCCTTGTCCCCGAAGTGATAGTTCACGGCGGCCAGGTTGACCTGGGCACGCTCGGTAATCTGGCGTAACAAAACCGCATCGTATCCGTACTTAATGAACAGGGCCTCAGTCGCATCCAGCAATCGAGTTTTGGTAACGTTTGGAGCGCTGAGTTTCTTCGCGACCATAAGAGTTCCACGGCGGAAATATTGTTTTAAAAAATAATTTGATTTTTTATACCGGGGCGGCCGATCGAAAGCAAGTAGTGACACTCCGCCATATTATCCAAAGCCTTGGCCAGCGGGCTTTCTGCCGGTAGTCGAACGGGGTCCAGCACACTCGGAACACCCCCTAGGTGAATCGTTTCAGAGCGTAAAACCGCTCTATATCCATGGCTGGCGAAGCATGGGGAACGCGGTTACTATTCAAACAATATTTTAAAAACAAGAAATAAAACCAGTCCGTGACGCGTTCCAGGCAGCCCCCGAACTTGTTACAAAGATTTACAGGGGCGAGCGAGAACCGTCGAGACTGAAGGCGTAGTCATGACGACAGATACCCCCGCGCACCCAGGCTTGATCTCCCTGCAAGGCATCGGCAAGCATTATCAGCTGGCCGGGCAGCATCTATCCATTCTTAACGACGTCTGCCTGCACATCGCCAGTGGCGACAGTTGCGGCATCCTCGGCGCTTCCGGCTCCGGCAAAAGTACCCTGCTCAATATCCTCGGCCTGCTGGATTTGCCCAACGGCGGCCAGTACCACTTTGCTGGCCACGATATCTTCAACGCCACCCCGGATGAGCTGGCGGCGATCCGCAACCAACAAATCGGCTTTGTGTTCCAGAGTTTCAACCTGCTGGCGCGCCTCAGCGCCCTTGACAACGTCGCCCTGCCCCTGAGTTATCGCGGCATCTCGCGCCATGAATCGGTGGAGCAAGCCCTGCGCATGCTCGACCAGGTTGGCCTGGCCGACCGCGCCCACCATCGCCCCGCCGACCTCTCCGGCGGCCAGCGCCAACGAGTGGCCATCGCCCGTGCACTCGTGGGCAACCCCTCGGTGATCCTCGCCGACGAACCCACCGGCAACCTCGACAGCAGCACCGCCCAGGACATCATGGACCTGCTCCTGGCCCTGAACCGCGAGCAGCAGGTGACGCTGATCATCGTCACCCACGACCCGCACATCGCCGAACGCCTGGAGCGCAAGATTTTGGTGCGCAATGGCGTGGTGCAAGAGATTGCCCGCCCATGAGCCCGCGGGTCGAGCAAAGCTTCAGCCAGCTGCTGCATGAAGCCTTCGTCAGCCTGCGCACCCTGGGTAAACGCTCGATCCTGGCCCTGCTGGGCATTGTGATCGGCAGCTCGTCGGTGGTGGCGCTGATCAATATCGGCCACAACGCGGCGGTGGATGCGGCGATGATTTTCAAGGACATGGGCACCGACACCCTGGTCGCGCAGTTCCCATCCAAAGGCACCAGCACCCTACAGATGCGCACCCACCTGGACCTCGATGCCGTACGCCAGGCCGTGCCCGGCATCATCCACATTGGTGCCCTCAGCCTGTTCAGCGGGCCTGTGGTGTTCCACGGGCGCACCACCAACGCCAATTTTGTCGGCAGCACCCCGGGCATCCAGCAGGCGATGCGCCTGAACCTGCGCGAAGGCCGCTTCCTGTCCGCCTTCGACGCCAATGAAACCTACGCCGTGATTGGGGCCGAGGTCGCCCAGGCGCTGAGCGTCCCTGGCGACCCGCTGAAACCGGGCGATCGCGTGCGCATCAACGACTACCTGTTCCTGATCATCGGCATTCTGCACGCCCAGCCTCGCGCGTTGTTGATGCCCATCCAGGGGGGCGAATCGCTGTTTATCCCCGCCGAAGGCATGCGCCGCATCTACGCCAACCCGCAGATCAGCAATATCGTCATTCGCGCCGCGCCCGGTCTGGACATGGAGCGCGTGGCCAGGGACGCCGCCGCGGCGTTGCAACGCCAACTGACCGAGCATACGGTGGATATCCAGGTGCCTCAGCAAATGATCGACGGCATGACCCGGCAAAGCCGCACCTTCGCCTATCTGCTGTTGGCGCTGGGGGCGATTTCCCTGGTGGGCGGCGGTGTCGGTGTGATGAACGTGATGCTGATGAATGTCGCGGAGCGCCGCCGCGAGATCGGCATTCGCATGGCTCTCGGCGCACGCCAGCGGGATATCCGCAACCTGTTCCTGCTCGAAGCCGTCACCCTCACCGCCGTCGGCGCGCTGTGCGGTGCGGTGTTGGGGATGACCGCCGCATGGCTTTACGCCTGGCTGTCGGGCTGGGAATTTTCACTGGCCGTGGCCGCGCTGCCGCTGGGGGTGGGCAGCACGTTGCTGGTGGGGTTGTTCTTCGGCATTTACCCGGCGGTCTCAGCCTCACGCCTGCAACCGGTGGAGGCCCTGCGCGATGAATAAATGGCTCGCGCTGCTGACCCTGGTTTGCCTGCCCGTCATGGCCTCAAAGGTGGTCATCAACCCATCAGCCCCGAGCACCACCCGCAGCGGCTATGACCGTGGCGTGTCGCTCAATGCCCAGGTCACCACCCTGACCCTGGGGGATGCGGTGTACCTGGGCCTGCGCAACAACCCGGCGATCCGCAGCGCCTACCTGCAACGGGTGGCGCAGAAGTTCGACTTGCGCGTGGCCGAAGACACCTTCAACCCCAAGCTGACCCTCAACAGCTACTACCGGGGCACCCGTGGCACCGCCGACAACGCGCGCAATGCCAACGTGGCCCCGTCCACCAGCCTGCTCGGCGAATACGGCACCCGCCTGAGCATGGCCTGGACCCAGCAACTGAACAACGCCGACCGCGCCGGCCGCTACCGCAGCGACGGCCTCGACCTGGCGATCATCCAGCCACTGATGCGCGGTGCCGGCTGGGACGCCACCACCGCGCCGCTGCGCCTGTCACGCCTGTCGGAGCAGGCCAACCGCCTGAACCTCAAGGCCACCGTGGCGCAAACCATCAGCCAGATCATCGCCACCTACCGCGAACTGCTGCGCGCTCAAGAGCAACTGACCATCGTGCAGGACGCCCTCAAACGCTCCGGCACCCTGCTGGAAATCAACAAGGCGCTGATCAACGCCGGGCGCATGGCCGAGTTCGAAATCGTGCAGACCGAAGCCGATATCGCCACCCAACAACTGGGCGTTGAAGAGGCCCAAAACCAACTCGACACCAGCCGCCTGGCCCTGCTGCGCCTGCTGGCCCTGGACCTGTCTACGCCGATCCGAGCCAGCGAAGCCCTGGAGGCCAAGCCCCTGCAGATCGACAAGCGCCAGGCCTTTAACCTGGCGCAAAACCAGCAACCTGAATACCTCGCTGCCCTGCTCGGTAGCCAGCAGGCCGACCTCAACCTGGTAATCGCAAAAGACTCGGGCCGCTGGCAAGTAGACCTGGTGGCCGGCGCAAATCAGGTGCGCGATGCCTACAACAGCGATGCCGGCAGCAGCAACAACCGCACCTGGGACAGCTATGCCGGCGTGCAGGTGCAAATCCCCATTGGCGACATCAGCACGCGCCAGGCCGAAGTGCGTGCGCGGGTCAATGTGGAGGACCAGGAGATCCGCATTACCGACGCCCGCCAAGAGCTGGAGCGCAGCGTCAACGACGTGGTGCGCGACCTCGGCACCCGCTGGCGCCAATACGAAATCTCCCAACGTGCCGTGGAACTGTCGCGGCGCAAGATCGAGATCGAGCGGGAAAAACTCAGCGCCGGGCGCTCCACCAACTTCCAGGTGCTGAGTTTCGAAACCGATTTGCGCAACGCCGAGAACGCGCAACTCAATGCGCTGATCGCTTACCTGAACGCCCAGACCCAGCTCGACTTGACCCTGGGCATGACGCTGGAAAGTTGGGAAATCGCCCTCAATGACTACTAATCAAAAACGCCTGCTCGGCGCTGCCGTGATCGCCTTGCTCGCTACTGCCGGGCTGCTCGGCCTGCGCAGCCCGGCGAATGAACCGTCCAACCCTGCCGAGAAGTGGCTGGCGGTCAAACCCGACCCGCTGGTGCACCAGATCGGCCTGGTGGGCAAGATCGAACCCGACACCACCCTCACCCTCACGGCGCCGTTCGACGGCAATGTGCAAGCCAACCTGGTGGAACAAGGCCAGCGAGTCGAAGCCGGCCAGGTGCTGTTGCGCATGGACCCCTCCACCCTCGAAGTGCAACTGCGCGACGCGCTCTCCACCCAGCTCAAGGCGCGCCGCGCCGTGCAAGAGATGCAAGATTGGGACAGCAGCCCCGCCGTCGCCCGCGCCCGACGCAGCCTGCGCACCGCCGAAATGTCCGCCGGCAATAACCAGCGCAAACTCACCGAAAGCGAAAACCTGTTCCAGCGCGGCATCATCCCGCGCAACGAGCTGGACGACCTCAAGCAGCAAACCCAGCAACAACAATTCGACCTCGCCTCAGCCCGCAGCGAACTGCAACAGGCCCTCGACCAGGGCAAGGGCGAATACCGCCAGATCGCCGATATGGAACTGACCAACGCCACGGTCAAGTACGACGCGCTGCTCAAGTTGCTTGAGGGCAAAGAGGTGAAGGCGCCGTTCTCCGGCATCGTGGTGCCCGCCCCTGGCAATAGCGGCCCCCAAGGCGGCGGCAACACTAACGCCCCGGTACAAGCCGGTAGCAAGGTCAGCCAAGGCCAGGTGTTGTTTGGCCTGGCCAATATCGAACGGCTGAAAATCACCGCCAAGGTGTCGGAGCTGGACATCAACCAACTGCGCCAGGGTCAGGCAGTCGAAGTGCTGGGGGATGGTTTCGACGGCGAACGCCTGACCGGCTCGGTCAGTGTGGTAAGCGGCCTGGCGATTGCCAGCGACAGCCAGGGCAGCGCGCAGTTTGTGGTGACTTTGTCGATCCCCAAGCTCACGCCGCAACAGTTGCAACGGGTACGGTTGGGCATGAGTGCGCGGTTGACCATTGTGACTTACAACAATGACCAGGCGATTGTGGTGCCGGTGCAGGCGATTTCGGCGGGTGAGGTGGAGTATCGAGAGGCGATGGATAAGCCGGTGGAGCGGGTTAAAGTCACCACCGGCCAATCAACCCCGCAGGGCGTTGAAGTGTTCGGGCTCAAGTCCGGCCTGGTGAAGGTCCCGAAATGAATGAGGCTCTAATGTGGGAGGGGGCTTGCTCCCGATGGCGGTCTGTCAGCACTAGACTTTCAGCTGACCCACCGCTATCGGGAGCAAGCCCCCTCCCACATTGAGTTGCATTGCACATTGGATTGCATTGCAGATTTAGAAGGTGGTCAGTTTCAAGGCCAATGCCTTGGCTTGAATCGCCACATCGGTCACCGCCGTGCTCTCCCACCACAACCCCCGCAACGGAGGCCCCATGGCAAACAATCGCTGGCTGACCTGCCCCGCCGCATCCATCACCGCCCCGCTGGCATGCGCCGCAATCCCCAACGCCAACGGCCCAGGTTGAATCAGCCCGCGCTTGAGCAACTGCTGCGGCAACGGCCGTGCCACGCGGCGCCAGTCGTATTCGATACCACTGGAGTTGATCAACGCCGCACCCGACATCAGGGTCAGCGCTTGCTCGCCCCGGTGGCGCAAGCGGATGGTCACGCCCTCAACCGAAGGTTCCAAGCCTTTGAACGACGCGGCCTGAATGCGCAACCGCCCCTCTTCATGCAACCGCGCCACCAACTGCGCACTCAACGGCGGCGAACGGTGATGATGGCTTTCCCACCAGGGCCGTACATGCCGCACAAACTGGCGCTTTTCGCGCTCGCTGGCCTGGCTCCACAAGCGGCCGATATGGGCGCGCACGGTATCCAGCGGCGACTGCCAATCGATGCCCTGCTCTATCGCGCTGCGGCATTGACGACGCACCTCCCGCAGCAATTGCAGCGGGCTGCGCAGACGGTGATCTTCACCCAAAAAATCCACCCAGCTCGGTGGCTGGCGGCGCACATGGGGCAGCAGGCCGTGGCGCGAGAAAATTTCGATGGGGCCACGATGGCCGGCTTGTTCCAGAGACACCACGGCATCCACCATGGTCAGCCCGGAACCGATGATCAACACCGTGGCCTGCGGGTCGAGCTGGGTCATGGTTTTCACATCCCAGGGGTCAACAGCCGCCGCATTCAAACCGCTGGACTCAGTCTGCGGCGTACGCGCCGCGGGGAACATCCCAGTGGCCAACACCGCAAAGGCGCCGCGCAGTTGCTGGCCGTCAGCGAGGGTCAGCAACGTTGCGTCTTCATCCACTTGCAGGTCGACCACTTCGCCGCGCACATGCTCGACCGTAGACACCGACAGTGCCTTGGCTTCGACCAGGCGTTGCTGCGCGTACAGGCCAAAAATGCCGCGTGGCGGGAACAGTTCACTGATGGGTACATGTTGTTGGTCCGACTCCGGCCAGCCACCCGCGCCGATGTAGTCGGTGAGCCATTGGGTCAGGTCGTCGGCGTTGTCCGGGTCGACGCTCATGCGGGCGGCGTTGCCGTTCAGGGTGTGGCCCAGTTCAACCGCGCTGTAGGCCTCGCCACGACCAAGTTCGGCACGTGGCTCGATCACCAGGATGCGGCGTTGGCCCGGCTGGCGCAGCAGTTGCACCGCCAGCATGGTGCCGCTTAGCCCGCCGCCGATGATCAAGACATCAGCGTTGCGGATGGAGTCAGTCATGCAAGTTCGCCTTTACTGTTTACCCAGATAAATGTCATGCAAATCGCCCCGTGCCAGCAGCTGCGCGGCGCTGCCACTCAAGGCCACTCGGCCAGTATCCAGCACGTAGCCGTGGGACGCATAGTTCAGCGCGACGTTGATGTTCTGCTCGGCGATCAGGAAGCTCACCTGCTGCTCACGGTTGAGCTGCGCGATGATCTCGAAGATCTCCTGCACGATCATAGGCGCCAAACCCATGGACGGCTCGTCGAGCAGTACCAAAGTAGGACGGGTCATCAACGCCCGGCCGATGGCGACCATTTGTTGCTCGCCGCCCGACGTTAGGCCGGCGCGGGTGTGGCGCTTGGTCTTGAGGCGCGGGAACCAGGCGTAGATACGCTCCAGGTCGTGCTCCATGTCCTTGCGGCTCAGGCGTCGCACAAAGCCGCCGCTGCGCAGGTTGTCTTCCACCGTAAGCTGGCCGAATACATGGCGGCCTTCCAGCACATGGACCATGCCCTGGCGCACGCGCTGGCTGGGGTCGACGCCGGCCAGGTCGTGCCCGTCGTACGCGATCACACCCCGGCTGACCTCGGCGCGTTCGGCCCGCACCAATCCGGAAATCGCCTTGAGGGTGGTGCTCTTGCCCGCGCCATTGGCGCCAAGCAAGGCGACGATGGCGCTCTTGGGCACGTGCAGCGACACCCCGGCCACCGCCAGGATTGCGCCGTCGTAAATCACTTCAATGTCATTGACCGTCAGCAGCGAGGCAATGGCGGACTCAACGGCGGGCTGGCTCATGGTTTACTCATCCCCGGTGCAGGTGCGCGGCGTCAGGCCTTTTTCTTTGGCGAAGGCCGCGGATTTTTCGTCGATCAATGGGCGCAGCAGCGCGCGATCTGCTGCAATCCACTCGCTCACCAACGTCCAGTTGGCACCGTCCCATTGCTGCACCCGCGCCGAACCGCCGCCTTCGTGATCGCGGCACGAAAGCTTGAGGTTTTGCATCAGGCCCAGATAGCCCATGTCCTTCAAACGCGCATCGTCGATATTCAGGTGCTCCAGGCCCCAGCGCCCTTCTTCGCCATTGAGCGGGCGCTTGCCAAACTTGGCCTGGCCGGTACGGATCGCTTCTACCGCCACGGCGGCGTTCACCAGGCCCGAGTTGTAGTAGACGCTGCCGAAGTTTTTCAGGTCTTTGAGATCGCTGTGGCCCTTGTCGAGGATGTACTGCTTGAGACGTTTATGGATCTCAAAATCAGCGCCCGCCGGGTAAGGCGTGAGGGCCAGGTAGCCTTTGGCGGCGGCGCCTGCGGGCAGTACGTCTTCGCTGGAGCTGGCCCAGATATCGCCGATGATATGGTCCACCGGGAAACCAAAGCGCGCGGCGGTTTTCACGGCAACCGGGGTAGACACGCCCCACGTGCGCAAGAACACCCAGTCGGGGTTGGCCTGGCGTACTTGGCGCCACTGCGCGGATTGCTCGTTGCCCGGGTCGGCCACCGGGATCTGGATATTCTCAAAGCCATACTTCTCGGCCAGCAATTTGAGCGGCCCTAGGGTTTCGCGACCGTAGGCCGAGTCGTGGTAGACCGTGGCGATCTTCTTGCCCTTGAGCTTGTCGAACCCGCCCTCGCGCTGGGCGATGTAGTTCACCAGCGTCGAGGCTTCGCTGTAGAAGGTCAGCATCACCGGGAAGTTGTACGGGAACACCGTGCCGTCGGTGGCTTCGGTGCGCCCGTAACCGAGGGTGATCAGTGGGATCTTGTCCACCTCTGCCCTTTCGCTGAGCGCATACGCCGCTGGAGCGCCGTTGGGCTGGTACACCGCCACCGGCGCACCATCGAGCCCGTTCTTGAAGCGCTCGTAGCATTCGATGCCCTTCTCCGCCGTCCACTCGGTTTCGCATTCCTGCCACACCAATTTCACCCCATTGATGCCGCCTTCGACCTCGTTGATATAGCGCAGGTAGTCGATCATCCCGGCCCACACCTGCACGCCGCTGGAAGCGTAGGCGCCGACGCGGTAGGTGGCTAAAGGGAAGAATTGCTGATCGGCCGAAGCCACGGCCTGGGGCACAGCACCGGCCAGTGCAGCCAGCGCGAAGGCGGTGCCGACCAGGGAACGTTTCAAGGATGCACGCATGGAGAGTTCTCTTAGGAGTTAGAAGCGCAGCGGCCACTGCCGCAGACGGTCACGCAGGTTGTGCAGCAGGCGAATCAAGCCCTCGGGTTCCTTGATCAGGAACACGATGATCAACGCGCCAAAGATGATTTTTTGCAGGTTCTGCAACTGCCCCGCATCCACCGAACCGCCAAATAACGCCTGCCCGGCATGGCTAAGAAAGATCGGCAGCAAACTGATAAACGCCGCGCCGACGAAGTTGCCAGCAATGCTGCCCATGCCACCGATAATGATGATGAACAGGATCTGGAATGAGCGGTTGATATCGAAGCTGCTGGCGCTGGCGGTGCCCAGGTAGGCGAAAGCCCATAGCGCGCCGGCAATGCCTAAGTAGAACGAGCTGACCGCAAACGCCAGGCGCTTGTAGCGCACCACCGGGATGCCGACCACGGCGGCGGCGGTGTCCATGTCGCGGATCGCCATCCAGTTGCGCCCCACCTGGCTGCGTACGAGGTTGATGGCGGTCCAGGTCAGCAGCAGCACCGTTACCAACGTCAGCAGGTAGCGGCCAAGCGGGGTGTTGAGGTCATGGCCGAACAACGCCAGCTTCGGCGCAGAAATGGTGCCGGACGAGCCATAGTTGTAGAACCACGGGAATTTGACGAACAGCCACTCCAAAAAAAACTGCGCCGCCAACGTGGTGACCATCAGGTAGAAGCCCTTGATGCGCGAGCTGGGCAGGCCGAACAGCAAACCGACCAACGCGCTGATAACCCCGCCACCGAGTAATGCCACCGGCAAGCCCAGCTCAGGCAGACGCAGCAAAAACCCATAGGTCGCGAATGCACCAACTGCCATGAAACCCGCCGCGCCTACCGAGGTTTGTCCGGTATAGCCGGTCAACAAATTCAGCCCAAGCCCGGCCAGCGAAAGCACGAGGAACGGGATCAAAATCGCATTGAGCCAATAGTCATTGCCCCACAGCGGCACCACGATAAACGCCAGCGCCAACAGGCCAAGAAGGCCCCACGGAATGCGCCGCTGGATCAGCAACAACGGCGCGGTTTCTTGCACGACAGGGATCGACATGGTTTCAGACTCGCTCAATGGCACGCTCGCCGAACAGGCCGGCGGGGCGGATATACAGGAAGGCCAAGGCCAAGACATACGCGAACCACGGCGTGATGCCGCCACCGATCAGCGGACCGATGTACACCTCGGCGAGGTTCTCGGCCGCGCCCACGATCAGCCCGCCGACAATCGCCCCGCCAATCGAGGTGAAGCCACCGATGATCAATACCGGCAGGGCCTTGAGCACCACCAGCGACAGTGAAAACTGCACGCCTTGGCGCGCGCCCCACAGCAGCCCGGCCACCAGCCCGACCACCCCCGCCACGGCCCAGACGATCTGCCAGATACGGTTGAGGTTGATACCGATGGACAGCGCCGCCGTGGTGTCATCCGCCACGGCCCGCAGCGACACGCCGATGCGGGTTTTGTTGAACAGCAGCGCCAGCACGGTCACCAGCACCACCGCAGCCGCGGCGGCGATCAGGTCGAACTGGCTGAGCATCAAGGGGCCGAGAAACAGCGGCACATCGTCGATACCCAGGTCGAGGGCGCGCACTTGCGAGCCCATCAAGCCTTGGGCCAATCCTTCGATGATGAATGACAGGCCCAGGGTCGCCATAAACAAGGTGATCTGCGAACGGTTCACCAGCGGCCGCAGCACCAAGCGCTCGATCAGCAGCGCGCCGATGATCATCACGATTACCGTCAGCAACAACGCCAGGGCAAACGGCACGCCCTGGTCATGCAGGCTGACAAAGGTCAGCGCGGCAAACAGCAGCATCGAGCCCTGGGCAAAATTGAACACGCCGCTGGCCTTGTAGATCAGTACGAAGCCGATGGCGACCAGGGAATACATGGTGCCGGCGAGCAAGCCGCCGAGCAGGGTTTCGAGGAAAAACGTCATCAGTGCGCCGCTCCCAGGTAGGCCGCGATCACCTCGGGGTTGGCCTGCACTTCGGCCGGCGTGCCGTCGCCGACCTTGCGCCCGTAGTCCAGCACCACGACGTGGTGGGACAAGCCCATGACCACGCCGATGTCGTGTTCGATCAACACCACCGTGGTGCCAAGGTCGCGGTTCACGTCGGCGACGAAGCGCGCCATTTCCTGTTTCTCCTCGGCGTTCATGCCGGCCATGGGTTCGTCGAGCAGCAACAGGCTGGGCCCGGCGATCAACGCGCGGCCCAGCTCCACGCGCTTTTGCAGGCCATAAGAGAGGTTGCCAACCAACACGTCCCGGTGCGCTTGCAGTTCAAGGAATTCGAGAATGCTCTGTGCACGCAGGCGGAAAGTCTCGGCCTCACGGCGCGCGCGGGGCAGGCCCAGGGCCTGTTCGATAAAGGTGCTGCGCATATGCCGCGACAGGCCGGTGAGGATGTTGTCGAGCACGCTCATTTTCTTGAACAACGCGTTGTTCTGAAACGTGCGCCCAATGCCCCGCCGTGCCGCACCGAGTGGGTCGATGCGGTGAAAGTGCTGGTCTTCGAACACTATCTCGCCCGCGTCGAACCGGTAAACGCCATTGAGCACATTGAGCAACGAGCTTTTACCGGCACCGTTAGGGCCGATCAGCGCGCAGATCTCGCCGCGCTGTACATCGAAGGACAAGGCATTGATCGCCTTGACCCCCTTGAACGACAGCGAGATGTCCCGCACTTGGAGAATGGTTTGGCTCATGCGATGTCCCGTTTGGATTCATACAGCCAGCTCGGCTCGGCGGTCGATTTAAGCGGTTGCCAGATATAGGCCAGGCGCTGAAAACCCAGCAGTTTGCGCACGCGGTTTTTCACCAGCCGGCGCAGGCCACTGTGTGGCTGCGCAATGGCCCAGTCGCACAGACGCCGACGCCAGGTGCCGTGGGGCGCCAGGCGGCTTTCGATCTCATCGGCTAGGTACTGCAAACGTGCCGGCGACAGCAGCAGGCCCGTGGGCGCGACTTCGCCACGATCACGCTGCGCCGAGGCCAGGCCTTCCGGAAACGCCAGGCCGTGGCCGGTGTTGAGCCATTGCTCCAGCACCACCCTCAGGCCGCCCTGCCAGTGGGTGCCCTCCTCGCTCCACAACGCGGTTTCGCCGCTGGGTTGCCACCAACGGGTGAGGTGTTGCGCGGGGTCGGCCGGGCCGAGCAGCTGGGCAAAATCCAGCAGGTTGGCGCCTTGCCAATACCGCGTGTGTTGCCGGCTTTGGGTATAGGAATGGGTGGGTTGAATACGCCACAAGTGGTGTTGAAGGGCCTCGGGGTCGACGTTGTCGGCCACGGTCAGCACCTGCCCGCCGATGGACTGGGCAGCCAAGGCCAACAGCAACAGGTTCGGCTCGAACGCACCGCTGAGGGCCAGCCGCGACTGCTCGCTGAAACCCTGCTGGCGCAAGCCATCGGCGAGGCGCTCTACATCGCGCAAGGCGTCGATCCAGCGCCACGCATACCACTGGCCCTGACGTTTGTGGCGCAGGGCGGTGTGCAGCGGCGTGATCTGCGCCCAATGGTGCAGTTGTTCCAGGGCATTGGGCAGGTCGCCGAGCAGTTCGGCGGGCCATTCCAGGGCCAGCGGCCGTTTGAGTGCGTGCACGCTCATAGGGGTAAGGCTCCTATTGGTGGGGTGTGCGTGCGGTGGTCCGCTGGCTGGTATCTATCAAACAATGAAGATCAAATGTGGGAGCTGGCTTGCCTGCGATGGCGGTGGGTCAGCTGATCATTTATCAACTGACAGTCCGCTATCGCAGGCAAGCCAGCTCCCACATTGACCGAGGTGTTTCAGTTAGAGGCTAGTGGCCTTAAGGTCTCGGTATCCAGCGCCAGGGTGATTGGCGCCCAGCCGATCCCCGTCACCAAACAGTTTTTCGCGCAACGTGCCCTGGGCATATTCGGTTTTGTACACCCCGCGCTTCTGCAACTCCGGCACCAACAACTCCACGGCGTCGATGAAGGTTTCGTGGGTCAATGCATAGGCCAGGTTGAAGCCATCCACATCGGTGTCTTCCACCCACTCCTGCAACAGGTCGGCCACGGTTTCCGGGCTGCCGACGAACAATGGGCCAAAGCCGCCGATGCCGACCCAGTCGGCCAGTTCATTGGGCGTCCAGACTTTGTTCGGGTCTGCTGTGGAGAAGGCTTCCACCGCGGACTGGATCGCATTGGTATGCACATGCTTGAGCGGTTCATCGGGCTTGAATTGGCTGAAGTCGATGCCGGTCCAGCCGGAGATCAGCGCCATCGCGCCTTCGTAGCTGACGTAGGATTTGTATTCGTCGAACTTGGCCTTGGCCTTGGCGTCGGTCTCGCCGACGATCACCGTTTGCAGGTTGAAGATCAGGATCTTCTTCGGATCACGCCCAGCCTCGGCAGCACGGCGGCGGATGTCGGCCACGGTCTTTTTCAGCAGCACCTTGGACGGCGCGGCGACGAACACACATTCGGCCTGCTCGGCGGCGAACTGCTTGCCCCGGCTGGATGCACCGGCCTGGTAGAGCACCGGCGTGCGCTGTGGCGACGGCTCGCACAGGTGGATGCCGGGCACCTGGAAGTGTTTGCCGACGTGGCGAATCTCGTGGATTTTGCTTGGGTCGCTGAAAATCCTGCGCTCGCGGTCACGCAGTACGGCGCCCTCTTCCCAACTGCCTTCCCAGAGTTTGTAGCAAACCTCTAGGTATTCCTCGGCGTAGTCGTAGCGCGCATCGTGTTCGGTCTGGGCTTTCTGGCCAAGGTTCTTGGCGCCGCTTTCCAGGTAGGAGGTGACGATGTTCCAGCCGATGCGGCCTTTGGTCAGGTGATCCAGCGTAGAAAGACGGCGAGCGAACGGGTACGGATGCTCGAAGGACAGCGAGGCCGTCAGGCCAAAGCCCAGATGCTCGGTCACCAACGCCATCGGTGCGATCAGCGACAGCGGGTCGTTGACCGGCACTTGGGTGGCCTGGCGAATCGCTGCGTCACCGTTGCCGTTGTACACGTCGTAGATGCCCAGCACGTCGGCGATAAACAGCCCGTCGAACTTGCCACGTTCAAGGATCTTGGCCAGGTCGGTCCAGTACTCCAGGTCTTTGTACTGCCACGAGCGGTCACGCGGGTGCGCCCATAGGCCAGGAGACTGGTGGCCGACACAGTTCATGTCGAAGGCATTCAAGCGGATTTCACGGGACATCACAGCACTCCGTTGAGGTGATAGTTGCCGACAACTTGGTATTTGGCGCGCAGGGGGTCGTCGAGGGTCGAGGGCAGTGCGGTGCGTTGGCCGGTGAGTTCGAATTCGGCGTTGCTGGCGGCGATCAGGGCTTCAGCGGCGGCGATCTGCGCTTCAGTGGCAGCGACCGGGCTTGGGTGGGTTTCAGCGCGTTCGAGCAAGGCAGCGGCTACGTCGACGCGGATCTGCAAGTCGCCGAAGCGGCTGATCACGTACGGGTCGGTGCTGGTTTCAACGTGGCGACGGGTGCTGTCCAGCAATTGGCGCGCAAGGTTCAGGGTGGTCATGGGTAAGCTCCTCAGTTCCAGGCGTGGCGCGCAGGTTTCACGCCGTTGAGCACGAAGTTGCCGATCAGGTGGTATTTCCAGCGGGCCGGGTCGTGCAGGGTGTGGGTGCGGGCGTTGCGCCAGAAGCGGTCGAGGTTGTGCTTGCCGGTGACCGAGCGGGTGCCGGCCAGTTCGAACAGTTTGCTGCTGGCGAGCAAGGCGGTTTCGGCCGACAGCACTTTGGCTTGGGCGACGACCAGTGAGGCGTTGGCTACCGTGTCTTCGTTGGGCTCGGCAAGGGCGCGGTCTACCGCCAGGCCGGCTTTGGCGAGGATGGCTTCGGTACCATGTACGCGCCACTCCAGGTCGCCGATGGCGGCGATGGTGAATGGGTCTTGCCAGCCGTGATCTTGTTGGCTGTCGATCCACGGGCGCGCTTGCCGGGCATAGATTTTGGCTTGTTCAAGCGCACCCAACGCGATGCCGGTATCAACAGCCGCTTGGATGATCTGTGAAATCGGGCCGTTGGCGGTGGGTTGATCGAACGCCAAGTGCGCGGGGATCACCGCACTCAGCGGTACGGTGACGCCATCAAGGGTCACGCCGCCGCTGGCGGTGGTGCGCTGGCCGAAGCCATCCCAGCTATCGACCACGCTCAGGCCTGGCGCGTCGCGCTCGATAAAGGCAATGAACGCCTGGTCGTTTTCATTATTGCCCACGGTGGGCACGATATGGGCGAACAGCGCGCCGGTGCAGTAGAACTTCTCACCGTTGATTTGCGCGGTGTCGCCACGCAAGCGAATCTGCGTATCAAAGGTGCCGGCGTTTTTGCTCTTGGCTTCGGAGAACGCATTGCCGAAGCGATAACCCGCCAGGACCTTGCCGAAGTAGTAACGCTTTTGTTCCTCGCTGGCGGTTTGCAGCAGGATGTCGACCACACCCAGGTGATTCTGCGGGATCTGCCCCAGAGACGGGTCGGCGGCGGAGATCAACTTGATCACCTCGGCCACCGTCACATAAGACACTTCGGCGCCGCCGTAGGCCTTGGGAATGGTGATGCCCCACAGGCCGCTGGCGGAAAATTCGTCGAGCTCGGCAACGGGCAGGCGACGCTCGCGGTCGCGCTCGCTGGCCTCGACGGCAAAGCGTTCAGCCAGGCGCGTGGCGACCTCGATGGCCTCCGCGTCCGAGCGGATGATATGGGCAGGGTGTTGAGGGTGGGCTGACATGGGCCGACTCCAGGCTCCGAGGGTATATCGGAGTGATTGCAGGAGTCGTGCCTGAAATTAATCGCCAGCTAAATCAGTAAGTTGCTGATGAAATGCAGGGTTGGGCGGCGCATTAAACCAGCAAAGTGTCCATACGCTGTTGCCTGGTAAACAGTTAGATCACTACGTTGCGTATAAAGCGCACGGCCACGTCGCCGTCATTGCGATAGGTATGCTGCTGGTGACTGGCGAACATGAAGAACTCCCCGGCGCCGATGCTGTTTTCTACGCCAGCCACTACCAGGGTCAAGCTGCCCTCAAACACAAACAGCTGCTCGCTCCAGCCTTCCAGGTCGGGGTCGGGGCAATAGCGGTCGCCGGGTTCAAGGCGCCACTCCCACAGTTCCACTTCACGGCGTGCGGTGGCCTTGGCCAGCAACACCGCCTTGCTACCGTCGATTTCACCGGCCCAGGCCAATTCATTGATGCGGCTGTGGTCGCGCACATCCGGGGCCTGGATCAGGTCACTGAACGCCACATCCAACGCCTCGGCGACCCGGTCCAGGGTAGACAGGCTGACGTTCTTCTCCCCCGCCTCGATGGCCACCAGCATGCGCCGGCTGACCCCGGACTTTTCCGAAAGCGCGGTTTGGCTCAAGTCGGCAGCGTGGCGCAGGCGACGAACGTTCTGGCTGACGTGCTGCAGGACCGAGGCCCGTTGTGGATTTTCTTTGTGCACTATATTGCTCAATGGGTGGGTGTGCGCAGTATACTGCCCAGCGTGCGGCGCATTGTGCGGTCCGTGCCTTTCCCTTGCAAGACCGAGCCGCCATGACTGCCCCGAAAACCCCCTCGCGTTTCAACCGTTTCAGCAAAGCCGAATGCATCCTGGTGTTTATCACCATGATCTGGGGCGGCACCTTTTTGCTGGTGCAACACGCCATGACCGTCAGTGGGCCGATGTTCTTCGTAGGCCTGCGCTTTGCAGCGGCGGCGATTGTGGTGGGTTTCTTCTCTATACGTACCCTGCGCGACCTGACGCTGTTCGAGCTCAAGGCCGGGATATTTATCGGCGTGGCGATCATGTTTGGCTACGGCCTGCAAACCATTGGCTTGCAGACGATCCTTAGCAGCCAGTCGGCGTTTATCACCGCTTTATATGTACCCTTCGTGCCGTTGCTGCAATGGCTGGTACTCGGCCGTCGCCCTGGGCTGATGCCGAGCATTGGCATCATGCTGGCGTTTGCCGGGTTGATGCTGTTGACGGGGCCAGCGGGGGCTTCGTTGAATTTCAGCCCCGGTGAAATCGCTACGTTGATTGGTGCAATTGCGATAGCGGCCGAGATCATTCTGATTGGCGCCTATGCCGGCCAAGTGGATGTGCGCCGGGTAACTGTGGTGCAACTGGCTACGGCGTCGGTGCTGTCGTTCATGATGGTGGTGCCGATGGGTGAGGCGCTGCCGGGGTTCTCGTGGTTGCTGCTGTTTAGCGCGGTGGGCCTGGGCTTGACCAGTGCGGTGATCCAGGTGGCGATGAACTGGGCGCAGCAGAGTGTTTCGCCAACGCGGGCCACGCTGATTTATGCCGGGGAGCCGGTGTGGGCAGGTGTGGTTGGGCGGATTGCCGGCGAGCGCTTCCCGCCGATTGCGATGCTGGGAGCGGTGTTGATTGTGGTGGCGGTGATTGTGAGTGAGTTGAAGACCAAGGGGCAGAAGGCTGCTGAGTTGGAGAGTGACTTGGAGCAGGAGCGTCTGGGGTAAGGCCCGATGGGTGGGAGGCCTGGGATATCGCCATCGCGGGCAAGCCCGGCTCCCACAGGAGTTGCATTCCAAATTTGGTCTTGGTGTAACAGTGCGTTACGGGGGGTTTCAGCTTACCTTGTAGGATCCTGCCACATCTTGCCGTTTGGTGATCGTGAAAGCGGCACGTATGATGCATCCCAAACTCCCGCAGATTAGAAGCCTATGTCCCTGATAGTTCTACTGCTTCTGCCGTTCGCTGGCAGCTGTCTGGCGGCCTTGCTGCCGCATAACGCACGTAACACCGAATCCCTGTTGGCCGGCCTTGTGGCCCTGGTCGGCACCATTCAAGTCGCCCTGCTCTACCCCCAGATCGCCCACGGTGGCGTGATCCGCGAAGAATTCATGTGGTTGCCCAGCCTGGGCTTGAACTTCGTGTTGCGCATGGACGGGTTTGCCTGGCTGTTCTCGATGCTGGTGCTGGGCATTGGCACGCTGGTGTCGCTGTATGCGCGCTACTACATGTCGCCGGATGACCCGGTGCCGCGCTTCTTTGCGTTTTTCCTGGCCTTTATGGGCGCGATGCTCGGGCTGGTGATCTCGGGCAACCTGATTCAGATCGTGTTTTTCTGGGAACTGACCAGCCTGTTTTCGTTCCTGTTGATCGGCTATTGGCACCACCGCGCCGATGCGCGCCGCGGCGCCTACATGGCATTGATGGTCACCGGCGCGGGGGGCTTGTGCCTGTTGGCGGGTGTGATGTTGCTGGGGCATATCGTCGGCAGCTATGACCTGGATCTGGTGCTGGCGGCGGGCGATCAGATTCGCACCCACGCGCTGTACCCGATCATGCTGGCCCTGGTGCTGATCGGCGCCTTGAGCAAAAGCGCGCAGTTCCCGTTCCACTTCTGGCTGCCCCACGCGATGGCGGCCCCCACGCCGGTGTCGGCGTATCTGCATTCGGCAACGATGGTGAAGGCCGGCGTGTTCCTGTTGGCCCGCCTGTGGCCGTCGCTGTCCGGCAGCGAAGAATGGTTCTATATCGTCGGCGGTGCCGGCGCGATTACTCTACTCCTCGGCGCTTACTGCGCGATTTTTCAGAACGACCTCAAGGGCCTGCTGGCCTACTCCACCATCAGCCACCTTGGCTTGATCACCTTGCTGCTGGGCCTTAACAGCCCGCTGGCAGCCGTCGCTGCCGTTTTCCACATTCTTAACCACGCCACCTTCAAGGCCTCGCTGTTCATGGCGGCGGGTATTATCGATCACGAAAGCGGCACGCGGGATATCCGCAAGCTCAGTGGTTTGGTTCGCCTGATTCCGTTTACCGCCACATTGGCGATGGTTGCCAGTGCCTCCATGGCCGGGGTGCCGTTGCTCAATGGCTTCCTGTCCAAAGAGATGTTCTTTGCCGAAACCGTGTTTATTTCCTCGACCGCCTGGGTGGAGTTCGCGCTGCCGGTGATTGCGACCATCGCCGGTACGTTCAGCGTGGTCTATGCCCTGCGCTTTACTGTGGATGTGTTCTTCGGCCCCACCGCCACCAACCTACCCCATACGCCCCACGAGCCGCCGCGCTGGATGCGCGCACCGGTGGAGCTGCTGGTGTTTACCTGCCTGCTGGTGGGGATCTTCCCGGCCCAGGTGGTGGGTTCGATCCTGGCCGCTGCTGCCCTTCCGGTAGTAGGCGGCGTGCTGCCCGAGTACAGCCTGGCGATCTGGCACGGCTGGAACGCGCCGATGATCATGAGCCTGGTGGCCATGAGCTGCGGCGTGGTGCTGTATTTGATCCTGCGCAAGCAGCTCAAGCGTGGCCGCTTCAAATACCCGCCCCTGATCAGCTACTTCAATGGCAAGCGCGGTTTCGAGCGCAGCCTGGTGGTGATGATGCGCGGCGTGCGCAAGATCGAGAAACGCATCAGTACCAAGCGCCTGCAAACCCAGCTGTTCCTGCTGGTGCTGGTGGCCGTGGTCGCCGGTGTGATCCCGATGCTGCACAGCAGCCTTAGTTGGGGCGACCGGCCGAAGATCCCGGGTTCAATCGTGTTCGTGACCCTGTGGCTGCTGGCGATTGCGTGCGCCCTCGGTGCCGCCTGGCAAGCCAAATACCACCGGCTGGCGGCCCTGACCATGGTCAGCGTGTGCGGCCTGATGACCTGCATCACCTTTGTATGGTTCTCGGCGCCGGACCTGGCGCTGACGCAACTGGTTGTCGAAGTGGTGACCACAGTGCTGATACTGCTCGGCCTGCGCTGGCTGCCACGGCGGATCGAAGAAGTCTCGCCACTGCCAAGCTCGTTGCGCAAGGCGCGTATCCGTCGCCTGCGGGACTTCCTGCTGTCTACCGTAGTGGGCGGTGGCATGGCGTTGTTGTCTTACGCCATGCTGACGCGCCAGACGCCCAACGATATCTCTTCGTTCTACCTCAGCCGCGCGCTGCCCGAAGGCGGCGGCAGCAATGTGGTGAACGTGATGCTGGTGGACTTCCGGGGCTTCGACACCTTGGGCGAAATAACCGTGCTCGGCGCCGTGGCGCTGACCGTGTACGCCCTGCTGCGTCGCTTCCGCCCCTCGAAAGAAAGCATGCAACTGCCCGCCCAACAGCGCCAACTGGCGCCAGACGTGGCCACCGACCTGGTCAACCCGCGCCAAGCCAGCGACACCGCCCTGGGCTTTATGATGGTGCCGGCCGTACTGGTACGCCTGCTGCTGCCGATTGCGCTGGTGGTGTCGTTCTACCTGTTCATGCGCGGCCACAACCAGCCGGGCGGCGGCTTTGTCGCCGGTTTGGTGATGTCGGTGGCGTTCATCCTGCAATACATGGTGGCTGGCACCCAGTGGGTCGAGGCGCAGATGAGCCTGCGGCCGATGCGCTGGATGGGCTTCGGGCTGTTCTCGGCCACACTCACCGGGCTCGGCGCGTTGTTTGCGGGTTACCCGTTCCTCACCACCCACACGTGGCACTTCAGCTTGCCGGTGCTGGGGGATATTCATGTCGCCAGCGCCTTGTTCTTCGACGTCGGCGTGTACGCCATGGTCGTCGGCTCGACGCTGCTGATGCTCACCGCCCTCGGTCACCAATCGGTGCGTGCGCACAAACCAAGCACCCAGGCCAAAGTGGTCGCCGCAACAGAAGGAGCCGCCTGATGGAAGAAGTCATCGCAATCGCCATTGGGGTGTTGGCGGCCTCCGGCGTGTGGTTGATCCTGCGGCCACGAACCTTCCAGGTGGTGATGGGCCTGTGCCTGTTGTCGTATGGGGTGAACCTGTTCATTTTCAGCATGGGCAGTCTGTTTATCGGCAAAGAGCCGATCATCAAGGACGGCGTGCCCCAAGACCTGCTCAACTACACCGACCCGCTGCCCCAAGCCCTGGTGCTGACGGCCATCGTGATCAGCTTTGCCATGACCGCCTTGTTCCTGGTGGTGCTGCTGGCCTCGCGGGGCTTGACCGGTACTGACCATGTGGACGGCCGGGAGCCCAAGGAATGACGTGGATGAATCAACTGATCGTCGCGCCGATCCTGCTGCCGTTGCTCACCGCCGCATTGATGCTGATGCTCGGCGAAAAACGCCGCCCGCTTAAAGCCAAGATCAACCTGTTTTCCAGCGTGATCGGCCTGGGCATCGCGATCCTGCTGCTGTACTGGACGCAAAAAGGCGGCCCTGGCTCGATTGGCGTGTACCTGCCGGGCAATTGGCAAGTGCCGTTCGGCATTGTGCTGGTGGTCGACCAACTGTCGGCACTGATGCTGGTGCTCACCGGCATCATCGGCGTGAGCGCGCTGCTGTTTGCCATGGCCCGCTGGGACCGGGCAGGGACGAGTTTCCATGCGTTGTTCCAGGTGCAGATGATGGGCCTGTACGGCGCGTTCCTGACCGCTGATCTGTTCAACCTGTTCGTGTTTTTCGAGGTGCTGCTGGCGGCGTCCTACGGCTTGATGCTGCACGGCTCGGGCCGGGCGCGGGTGTCGGCGGGGTTGCACTACATCGCGATCAACCTGTTGGCGTCGTCGCTGTTTCTGATTGGCGCGGCGATGATCTACGGGGTCACCGGTACGCTGAATTTCGCTGACCTGGCGTTGAAGATCCCGCTGGTGCCAGAGGCTGATCGCGGCCTGTTGCATGCAGGTGCCGCAATTCTCGCCACGGCGTTCCTGGCCAAGGCCGGCATGTGGCCGCTGAACTTCTGGCTGGCACCTGCCTACTCCTCAGCCAGTGCGCCGGTGGCGGCGATGTTTGCGATCATGACCAAGGTCGGCGTGTACACCGTGCTGCGCCTGTGGACGCTGCTGTTCTCCGGCCAGGCCGGTGCGTCGGCGCTGTTTGGTGGTGACTGGCTGGTGTACGGCGGTATGGCGACCATTATCTGCGCCGGGTTGGCGATGATCGCGGCACAACGCCTGGAGCGCATGGCCAGCTTGAGCATTTTAGTGTCGGCGGGGATTCTGCTTTCCTCCGTCGGTTTCGCCCAGCCAAGCCTGACGGCGGGGGCGTTGTTCTATCTGGTCAGCTCGACGCTGGCCTTGAGCGCGCTGTTCCTGCTGGCCGAGCTGATCGAGCGCTCGCGCTCGGCCAATGACCTGCCGCTGGATGAAGAAATCGATGCATTGCCCAAGGCCATGGAATCGCTGCATCCACGGCCTGGCGTGAACCTTGATGACGAGCAGCAAGCTGTGGTCGGCCAGGTGATTCCCTGGACCATGGCGTTCCTGGGCTTGAGCTTTATCGCCTGTGCGCTGCTGATCATCGGCATGCCGCCGCTGTCGGGGTTTATCGGCAAGCTCAGTTTGTTGAGTGCGCTGGTCAATCCGCTGGGGCTAGGGGTTAGCGCTGACGCGCCGATCCGTCCGGCGGCCTGGGGCCTCGTCGCCCTGCTGATCCTCTCAGGCCTGGCCTCGCTGATTGCCTTCGCACGCCTGGGCATCCAGCGCTTCTGGACCCCGGAAGAACGCCCCTCGCCGCTGCTGCGCCGCTATGAATGCCTGCCGATTTTCTTCCTGCTGGGCCTGAGCATTGCGCTGACCTTCAAGGGCGAAGCGCTGATGCGCTACACCCAAGACACCGCCGTGAGCCTGAACAACCCCGAGCAGTATGTGATGGCAGTGATGGCCACGCGGCCCGTGCCCAGCCCTGAAGCCAAGACCGCCGCCATGGAGGTGCAGCCATGAAACGCCTGTTCCCCGCCCCGTGGTTGTCGCTGGCGCTGTGGTTGCTGTGGCTGGTGCTGAACCTGTCGATGAGCCCCGGCAACCTGCTGCTGGGCGCGTTGCTGGGCTTTCTGGCACCGCTGCTGATGGCGCCATTGCGGCCGTTGCCGATCCGTATTCGCAGGCCTGGGGTGATCATTCGCCTGTTCTTCGTGGTGGGCCGCGATGTGATCGTGTCCAACCTGCAAGTGGCCTGGGGTGTGCTGATATGCGGTTGGCGCCCACCGCGCTCGCGCTTTATCAAGATCCCTCTGGACCTGCGCGACGCCAACGGCCTGGCCGCCCTGTCGATGATCACCACGGTGGTGCCCGGTACCATCTGGTCTGAACTGGCGCTGGACCGCAGCATCCTGCTGTTGCATGTGTTCGACCTGGACGATGAAGCGCAGTTTATCGAGCACTTCAAGACCACCTACGAGCGGCCCCTGATGGAGATCTTCGAATGAGCGCCCTGCTCTCCAATGCGATCCTGTTCAGCCTGTTCCTGTTTTCGCTGGCCATGGTGCTGACGCTGGTGCGCCTGTTCAAAGGCCCCTCGGCGCAAGACCGGGTACTGGCGCTGGACTACCTCTACATGCTGGCGATGCTGATGATGCTGGTGCTGGGCATTCGGTATGCCAGTGACACCTACTTCGAAGCGGCGCTGCTGATCGCGCTGTTCGGCTTTGTGGGCTCGTTTGCCCTGGCCAAATTCCTGCTGCGTGGCGAGGTGATTGAATGATGCCGTTATGGGTGGAAGTGATCGTCGCGGTGCTGCTGGTAATGAGCAGCGTGTTTGCCTTGATTGGTGCGATTGGGTTGTTGCGCATGAAAGACTTCTTCCAGCGCATGCACCCGCCGGCACTGGCCTCGACACTGGGGGCGTGGTGCGTGGCGTTGGCGTCGATTGTGTACTTTTCGGTGCTCAAGTCCGGGCCGGTGTTGCACGGGTGGTTGATTCCGATTTTGTTGTCGATCACGGTGCCGGTGACCACGTTATTACTGGCTAGAACCGCACTGTTCCGCAAGCGCATGGCCGGGGATGATGTGCCCGCCGAAGTCAGCAGCCGCCGCTAATTCCTCAGGAAAACTCGGTTAAAAATGTGGGAGCGGGCTTGCTCGCGAATGCGGTACATCAGTCACGCATGTATTGACTGACACACCGCATTCGCGAGCAAGCCCGCTCCCACATTTGGATCGATGCTAGGCGAAAGACCGGATTCGCGCCGCTAGCTCAGAAAGTTCGCCATCATCGGCCCGCACATGATCATGGGACGAGATATAGCCCTCATACGCCTCAAAAAACTTATCCACCTTCGAGCTCAACGGCTTGAACGTACTGTCCCCACCCGTCCCATGCATGGGAAACAACTTCGCATGCAGGTGATCCACCCCATACCCCTCCATGATCAGCCCCGTGCGCGCCACATCGGGGAACGCGCGGTCGATCTGCAAGGCCGTCTTCTTCGCCGCCACCGCCAGTGCGGCCAGCACCTCATCCGACTGCGCAAACGCATAACTGCCGTAATGCTGCGTGGGGATGACCACGCTGAAACCGGGGGTATTGGGGAAGATCGAGAGGAAGGCCATGTGCTGGTCGTCTTCCCACAGGATGTGGGCCGGGGCGGTTTTGCGGACAATGCTGCAGAAAATACAATCCATTTTAATCGCTGCCATTTCAGTCGTGGGGTGGGTGGTGGCGACTATCTAAAGCTAGGATTGGGCAGGCGTCAAAACAAATGAAAACACCTCTGAAGGAACAGACCGTGAGCATACCCCTCGCAATAGTGGCAGGCATGGGCCGTCGCAACCGCTCCATCGGTAAGGCTGGCGGGTTGCTGCGAATGGTGCCCGACGACATGCGGCGCTTTACTGCCAAGACCATCGGCAAACCCGTGATCATGGGGCGCAAGACCTTTGAGTCGGTGATTGCACTCAGCGGGCGACCGCTGATGGATCGGCCGAATATCGTGCTTTCGCGTGATCCGGCGTATCAGCACGAACACGCGATTGTTTGCCGGTCCCTGGCATCCGCCCTGCTATGCGCGGCGGCCTTTGCGCCCGAAGAGATTCATATCGGCGGCGGGCCGGAGTTGTATGACCAGGTGATCGACCAGGTGGACAGGCTCTACCTCACCCTATTCAACGATGATCACGAAGGCGAAGCCAAATTCCCCAGCTTCGAGAATGAGTTCATCGAGGTCAGCCGGCATGGTGTCAGGGAACACCAAGGCCTTGAATATGAGTGGGTGGATTACGTACGCCGCGCAGACTTTCGCGGTACTGAGCGGGCACGGTAAAAAATGTGGGAGCTGGCTTGCCTGCGATAGCTGTGTGTTAGGCGCTGAGGCTTTTTTTGGGCGGGGTACATATCCATTTCTTCGGTAACGGCGGCTTAGGGTTCCGCCCTTACGGCGGGTCACTTTTGGAAAAGAGCCCCAAAAGTAACCAAAAGGGCTCTTGCCCCAACACTCGGTGCCTCGCCTAGGCTCGGCATGCCCGTAATCCGCCATGGATTTGGGGGGCCGCCGCCACGCGCCATCCATGGCGCGGGGCGGCTAAACCGGCATCCCTGCCGGTTTACCCCCCAAATCCATGCCGAATTCCGGCCAGCGTGTTTAACGGGGCGCCTAAGATCAAAATCAAGAGCCAGAGCCAGAGCCAGAGCCAGAGCCAGAGCCAGAGCCAGAGCCAGAGCCAGAGCCAGAGCAAACCACAGTCCCACCTGATACATGGAGATCAAAATGTGGGAGCGGGCTTGCTCGCGAATGCGGTGGATCAGCCAATGAATCTATTGACTGACACACACTGCATTCGCGAGCAAGCCAGCTCCCAGAGTGGATCGAGGGGTCGAGTGGGTCGTTAAAGTGATGTGCAAAAAAACGCCCCGAACCAGTCGGGGCGTTTTTCATTCAGCGTTTACCGATCAGGCCTGATCAGCCAACCGCCACGTTGTCCCACCCTTGCCGTCTTCCAACACCACGCCCATGGCGGTGAGTTGGTCGCGGATACGGTCGGATTCCGCCCAGTCCTTGTTCGCACGTGCAGCCAAGCGCGCCTGGATCAGCGCATCCACCTCGGCAGCATCCACACGCCCTTCGGCGCCGGCTTGCAGGAAGTCATCGGCTTCCATCTGCAACACGCCCAGCACGCTGGCCAGCTCTTTCAAGCGCGCCGCCAGGCCCGCCGCTGCGTCGAGATCACTCTCGCGCAGGCGGTTGATCTCGCGCACCATTTCGAACAGCACCGCGCAGGCTTCGGGAGTGCCGAAGTCGTCGTTCATCACCTGGGTGAAGCGCTCAACGAACGCTTCGCCGCCGGCTGGGGCGACGACCGGCAAGCCTTTCAACGCATGGTAGAAACGCTCCAGAGCGCCCTTGGCGTCCTTGAGGTTGTCTTCCGAGTAGTTGATGGCGCTGCGGTAGTGGCTCGACACCAGCAGGTAACGCACAACCTCCGGGTGATACTTTTCCAGCACGTCGCGAATGGTGAAGAAGTTGTTCAAGGACTTGGACATCTTCTCGCCATTGATGCGGATCATGCCGCAGTGCATCCAGGCGTTGGCGTAGGTCTTGCCGGTGGCGGCTTCGCTTTGGGCGATTTCGTTTTCGTGATGCGGGAACTCAAGGTCGCTGCCGCCGCCATGAATGTCGAAGGTCTCGCCCAGGCAGCAGGTGGACATCACCGAGCATTCGATGTGCCAGCCCGGACGGCCCGCGCCCCATGGCGACTCCCAACTCGGCTCGCCCGGTTTGGTGGCCTTCCACAGCACGAAGTCCAGCGGGTCTTGCTTGGCTTCGTCCACTTCGATACGTGCGCCGATGCGCAGGTCTTCGATTTTCTTGCGCGACAGCTTGCCGTAGCCCATGAACTTGGCGACGCGGTAGTACACGTCGCCGTTGCCTGGGGCGTAGGCGTAACCCTTGTCGATCAGGGTCTGGATCATGGCGTGCATACCCGGGATGTGGTCCGTGGCACGCGGTTCCATGTCTGGCTTGAGGATGTTGAGGCGTGCCTCGTCCTCGTGCATCGCGGCGATCATGCGCTCGGTCAGCGCGTCGAACGACTCGCCGTTTTCGTTGGCGCGGTTGATGATCTTGTCGTCGATGTCGGTGATGTTGCGCACGTACGTCAAGTCATAGCCACTGAAACGCAACCAGCGGGTCACCAGGTCGAAGGCCACCATGCTGCGGCCGTGGCCGATGTGGCAGTAGTCGTACACGGTCATGCCGCACACGTACATGCGCACGTTGTTGCCATCGAGCGGCTTGAAGACTTCTTTGGTCTTGCTGAGTGTGTTGTAGATCGTTAGCACGACAAATCCCTTAAATCACTGGCCCCACGAATCACGCAAGGTCACGGTACGGTTGAATACCGGCTGACCTGGTTTCGAGTCCTTGATATCTGCGCAGAAGTAACCTTCGCGCTCGAACTGGAAACGGTCTTCCGGCTGTGCTTCGCCCAACGAGGGTTCGGCACGACAACCAGTGAGTACTTGCAGGGAGTCAGGGTTGATGTTGTCGAGGAAGCTCGCGCTGTCTTCGGCCTTCTCAGGGTTCGGCGAGCGGAACAGGCGATCGTACAAACGCACTTCGCATTCGATGCTGGCGGCGGCCGGCACCCAGTGGATCACGCCCTTGACCTTGCGGCCTTCGGGGTTCTTGCCCAGGGTTTCCGGGTCGTACGAGCAACGCAGTTCGACAATGTTGCCATCGGCGTCCTTGATCGCTTCGTCGGCGCGGATCACGTAGCTGCCACGCAGGCGCACTTCGCCAGCCGGTTCCAGGCGCTTGTAGCCTTTTGGCGGCTCTTCCATGAAGTCATCGCGATCGATGTAGATTTCACGGCTGAACGGCAGCTTGCGCACACCCAGTTCTTCTTTTTGCGGGTGACGCGGCAACTCGAGGTGGTCGACCTTGTCTTCCGGGTAGTTGGTGATCACGACTTTCAGCGGACGCAGCACGCACATGGCGCGCGGGGCGCTGTGGTCGAGGTCGTTGCGGATGCTGAATTCGAGCATGCCGAAGTCCACCACGCCGTCGGAACGGTTGGTGCCAACCATGTCGCAGAAGTTGCGGATCGACGCAGGCGTGTAGCCACGGCGACGGAAGCCCGACAGGGTGGACATCCGCGGGTCGTCCCAACCATGTACGTGCTTCTCATCCACCAGTTGCTTGAGCTTGCGCTTGCTGGTGATGGTGTAGTTCAGGTTCAGGCGGCTGAATTCGTACTGACGTGGGTGCGCCGGCACCGGCAAGTGCTCCAGGAACCACTCGTACAGCGGGCGATGGCTTTCGAACTCCAGGGTGCAGATGGAGTGGGTGATGCCTTCGATGGCGTCCGACTGGCCGTGGGTGAAGTCGTAGTTGGGGTAAATGCACCACTTGTCACCGGTCTGGTGGTGGTGGGCGTGGCGGATGCGGTACATGATCGGATCGCGCAGGTTCATGTTCGGCGAGGCCATGTCGATCTTGGCACGCAGTACACGGGCGCCGTCGGCGAACTCACCGGCGCGCATGCGGGCGAACCAGTCCAGGTTCTCTTCTACCGAACGGTCGCGGAACGGGCTGTTCTTGCCAGGCTCAGTCAAGCTGCCACGGTATTCCTTGGCTTGCTCCGGGCTCAGGTCGTCAACGTAGGCCTTGCCGGCCTTGATCAGCTCGACGGCCCAGTCGTGCAACTGGTCGAAATATTGCGAGGCATAGCGCACTTCACCGGACCATTCGAAGCCCAGCCACTTCACGTCGCTTTCGATGGCGTCGATGTATTCCTGGTCTTCTTTGGCCGGGTTGGTGTCGTCGAAACGCAGGTGCGTGACGCCGCCGAATTCCTGGGCCAGGCCGAAGTTCACACAGATCGACTTGGCGTGACCGATGTGCAGGTAGCCGTTGGGCTCTGGCGGGAAGCGGGTGACAATCTGCGTGTGCTTGCCCGAATCCAGGTCCGCCTGGATGATCGGGCGCAGGAAGTTGACCGGGACGGCAGGTCCGGCCTTGGAATTCGAGGTAGGGTCGACAGTGGGCTTGCTCATAGGATCCTTGAACAGACAGGTTCGTGGCCGGTTGGGGCCAGATAAAACAAAGGCGATATCATAGCCGATGCTGTCAAGCCGCTGACAGAGCGCGGCCAAAAACTGCTGCATTTATTGCATAGGCGGTAAAAAACCACCTCGAAATTCCTACAGGTCACGCTAAACTGCGCCCCTTGGCCGCTGTTTCGCCAAACTGGTAAGGCGCTCAGTCGTCCACACCCACGAATTCCTTGAAAGAGAAACGACCATGACTCAAGTCAAACTGACCACCAACCACGGTGACATCGTCATCGAGCTGAACGCCGAAAAAGCGCCGATCACCGTTGCCAACTTCATCGAGTACGTGAACGCCGGCCACTACGAAAACACCGTTTTCCACCGTGTGATCGGTAACTTCATGGTGCAGGGCGGCGGTTTCGAACCTGGCATGAAAGAAAAGAAAGACAAGCGCCCAAGCATTCAGAACGAAGCGGACAACGGCCTTTCCAACGAAAAGTACACCGTTGCCATGGCCCGCACCATGGAGCCGCATTCGGCCTCCGCGCAGTTCTTCATCAACGTGGCCGACAACACCTTCCTGAACCACAGCGGCAAGAACGTACAAGGCTGGGGCTACGCGGTATTCGGTAAAGTGACCGAAGGCCAGGACGTCGTTGACAAGATCAAAGGCGTGCAGACCACCAGCAAAGCCGGTCACCAAGACGTTCCGGTAGAAGACGTTATCGTCGAGAAAGCCGAGATCATCTAAGCGTGATCCTGCTTATTTCAGACTTGCATCTGGAAGAGGAGCGCCCGGATATTACCCGGGCGTTTCTGGATCTGCTCCACGGCCGCGCCCGTGGCGCCCAGGCGTTGTACATTCTGGGGGACTTCTTTGAAGCCTGGATTGGCGACGATGGCATGACCCCCTTCCAGCGTTCGATAGGCGAGGCTCTGCGCGAGCTGAGCGACAGCGGCACCCCGATTTTTATCATGCATGGCAACCGCGATTTCCTGATCGGCAAGGCGTTCTGCAAAGCCGCCGGCGCCACCTTGCTCAAGGACCCGAGTGTCGTGCAATTGTTAGGCGAGCCGGTGCTATTGATGCACGGCGACAGCCTCTGCACCCGCGACGTCGGCTATATGAAGCTGCGGCGCATCCTGCGCAACCCCATTGTGCTGTTTATCCTGCGGCATTTGCCGTTGCGCACCCGCCACAAGCTGGCGCGCAAACTGCGCAGCGAGAGCCGTGCGCAGACGCGCATGAAGGCCAATGACATTGTGGATGTCACCCCCGAGGAAGTGCCGCGGGTGATGCAGCAGTTTGGCGTGCGCACCCTGGTCCACGGCCATACCCACCGCCCGGCCATTCATAAGTTGCAGATTGGTGACCAGGCGGCCAAGCGCATTGTGCTGGGGGATTGGGACAAGCAAGGGTGGGCGTTGCAGGTGGATGAGCAAGGGTTTCAGTTGGCGGCGTTTGACTTCGTCAATCCACAGCTGGCACTGCCTGGCGCCTAAGACCAGACAACACAGCTCCAATGTGAACACAGATTTAAATGTGGGAGGGGGCTTGCTCCCGATTGCAGTGGGTCAGTGATAGATATATTCACTGACACACCGCCATCGGGGGCAAGCCCCCTCCCACATTAGACTGCATTCCAACCTTTGACTGCTTTCCAACCTTTGGATTGCATCCCGGCTTTTGTGGATCAGTGACCTGAAGCCTCCGGCCCAGCCTTCGCCCCAAACGGCGGCTTGGCCAGCCACACCAGCAACATCAACCCCATGAACATCCACCCCAGCAACGTGAAGTAATCCACGGTGGACATCATGTACGCCTGGCTGGTGAGGATCTGGTCCAGCTGCGTGTAGGCCTTCTGCCCTGCCCCACCCAACGCGTCCAGCGCATTGCGGGTGGCGGAGTCGTAAGTGGTCATGTTTTCACTCATGTACGCATGGTGCTGGTCGGCCCGGCGAATCCAGATCCAAGTGGTCAGCGACGCCGCGAAGCTGCCGCCCAGGGTCCGCAGGAAGGTGGCCAGGCCCGCGCCATCGGCAATCTGGTGCGGCGGCAGGTCAGACATCAGGATGCTCAAGGTCGGCATAAAGAACAGCGCCACGCCGATACCCATAAACAACTGCACCAGGGCGATATGGGTGAAATCCACCTCATTGGTGAAACCCGCCCGCATAAAGCAGCTCAAGCCAATCGCCAGGAACGCCAGGCCCGCCAGCAAACGCAGGTCGAACTTGTGCGCGTACTTGCCCACGAACGGTGACATCAGCACCGGCAGAATACCGATCGGCGCCACTGCCAGCCCGGCCCAGGTAGCGGTGTAGCCCATCTGGGTTTGCAGCCATTGCGGCAGGATCAGGTTGATACCGAAGAAGCCCGCATAGCCAAGGATCAACACAATGGTGCCGATCCTGAAGTTGCGATAGGCAAACAACCGCAGGTTGACCACCGGATGTTTGTCGGTGAGCTCCCAGATGATAAACACCGCCAGGGCAACCACCGAAATCGCCGCACCAATGATGATGAAGTTGGACTCGAACCAGTCCAGGTCATTGCCCTTGTCGAGGATGATCTGCAAGGCGCCAACCCCGACGATCAAGCTCAGCAACCCAACGTAGTCCATCGGCTGGTGGCTGGTGACGACTGGGCGTTTCTTCAACTGCGAACGCACCACCATCACCGCAAAGATGCCGATAGGCACGTTGATAAAGAAGATCCACGGCCAGCTGTAACTGTCGGTGATCCACCCGCCGAGGATCGGCCCGGCAATCGGCGCCACCACCGTGACCATCGCCAGTAACGCCAAGGCCATGCCACGCCTGGCCGGCGGGTAGACCGCGATCAGCAACGTCTGCGTCATCGGGTACAACGGCCCGGCGACCAAGCCTTGCAGCACCCGAAAGCCGATCAGCTCGGGCATCGAGGTGGAAATACCGCATAGGAACGAGGCCAGTACAAACAGGATGGTCGCCCACAGGAACAGCTTCACCTCGCCAAACCGACGGCTCAGCCAACCGGTCAGCGGCAAGGCGATGGCGTTGCTCACGGCAAAAGAGGTGATCACCCAGGTGCCCTGCTCCGAACTGACGCCCAGGTTGCCGGAAATGGTCGGCAACGCCACGTTGGCGATGGTGGTGTCGAGCACCTGCATAAAGGTCGCCAGCGACAGGCCAATAGTGGCCATCAACAGGCTGGGTGGCGTGAAGGAGGCGTTATTGCTCATCAGCGTTGCGCAGCCTTGGGAGCGGCGACGCTGTTGTCATGGATCAACTGGGTGATCATGGCGTCGGCTTCGGCCAGTTGGCGGTCATACACAGTGGTGGTGAACGAGGCTTTTTGCGGCGGCTGCTGGGCGAGCACCGGGCCACTCTGGTCGTGCAGGTCAACGTTGACCAGCGTAGACAAGCCCACGCGCAGCGGATGCTTGGCCAACTCGTCGGCGTTGATATGGATGCGTACCGGCACGCGCTGCACGATCTTGATCCAGTTACCGGTGGCATTTTGCGCCGGCAGCAAGGCAAACGCGCTGCCAGTGCCAGCACCGAGGCTGTCGATGGTGCCGCTGAACTTCACGTCGCTGCCGTAGATATCCGACTCGATATCCACCGGCTGGCCGATGCGCATATTGCGCAGCTGGGTTTCCTTGAAGTTGGCGTCGATCCACAGCTGGTTCAGTGGGATCACCGCCATCAACGCAGTACCCGGCTGTACGCGCTGGCCCAGTTGCACGGTGCGCTTGGCCACGTAACCGGTAACCGGTGCAATCAGCGTGCTGCGGGCGTTGGTCAGGTAAGCCTGGCGCAGTTGCGCGGCGGCGGCCTGCACGTCGGGGTGGGACGAAATCACGGTGTCGTCCACCAGGGCGTTGCTGGTCTTGAGTTGTTGCTCAAGGTTGGTCAGCGCGTTCTTGGCGGCGGTCAAGCTGTCACGGGCGTGGGACAGTTCTTCCTGGGAAATCGCACCGCCCTGGGCCAACGTTTTACGGCGATTGAAATTGTCTTGGGCGGTTTGCACGTCGGCTTTCTGTGCGTTGACCTGGGCTTTCATGCCATCGACGTTGCTGTACAAGCCACGCACTTGGCGCACGGTGCGGGCCAGGTTGGCTTGGGCACTTTGCAAGCCGACGGCGGCGTCGTTCGGGTCGAAGTTGATCAGCACCTGGCCTTCGTGGACCAGGTCGCCATCGTCGGCGCCGATGCTGACCACGGTGCCAGTGACCAGCGGGGTGATTTCCACCACGTTGCCGTTCACGTAGGCGTCGTCGGTGCTTTCGTTGAAGCGCCCATAGAGTTCATGCCAGGCCCACACGCCAGCGACGGCGAGGATGACGATCAGCGCCAGGCCGATCAGCAGGACTTTGCGCTTGCGTGGGTTGTTGTCTTGCGGTGTTGCGGTGTTGCTGTCGGCAGTGGCCATGACAAATACCTCAAATTATTCCGTACGTGTTGCTGGGGTGGCCGCTGCCACGTTTGCGGCGTTGAACCCGCCACCCAGGGCCTGCATCAATTGAATCGACAGATCGATCTGCGCGGCATTCAGGGTTGCCAACTGACGCTGGGCTTGCAGCAATTGCTGCTCGATGCTGAGCACATCCAGGTAGTTACCGATGCCCGAGCTGTAGCGCTGCACGCCGGTGTCGTAGGACTGCTGGGCAATGTCCGCAGCATGTTGCTGGGCCTGGATTTGGCGGCCGGTGTCGCGCAGTTGTGCGAGGGTGTTGCCAATGTCACCCAAGGCTTGCACCAGGGTTTTGTTGTACTGGGCCACGGCCAGGTCGTAGTCGGCGTCGCGAGCATCGAGGTCGGCGCGCAGACGGCCACCGTCGAAAATCGGCAGCGAGATCGTCGGCGCGATGCTGAAGAAGCGGCTGGCGGACCCGAACATCGCATCCCCCAGCAACGACTCGGCCCCGGCGCTCGCGCTCAGGTTGAGGTTGGGGTAGAAACGGGTTTTGCTCGCGGCCACGTTCTTGCTCGCGGCCTCGACGCGCCAGCGCGCGGCGATCAGGTCGGGGCGGCGGCCCAGCAGTTCGGCGGGCAGCACCGACGGCACGGCCACGGCGCTGGGTTTGAGCACATTGGGGCGGGTCAACTCGCCGCCACGGTCAGGGCCTTTGCCGAGCAACACCGCCAGGGCGATCTTGGCGCTGGAGAGTTGTTTTTCAGCGTCGATCAGTTGCGACTGTGAGCTGGCTTCCAGGCTTTCGGTTTGCTGGTACTGGTATTGGCTGTCGATGCCCGAGCTGAGGCGACGTTTGCCCAGGTCCAACATTTGACGGGTGCGCTTGAGGTCGTCATTGGCCAGGTCACGCACGATATGGGCCTGGCCCAAATCGCTGTAGGCCTTGGCCACGTTGGCGGCCAGGGTCAGGCGCGCAGCCTGTTGATCGACTTCGGCGGCGCGGGCCTGGCCTAATGCGGCTTCCCAGGCGGCGCGCTGGCCACCCCAGAGGTCAAAGCTGTAATTGAAGCTGGCGCCGATTTTTCGCACGGTGGAATAGGCATCGCCCTGCCCCAATGGGTCTTGATCCCTAGGAAGGCGCGAGCGGGTCACACCGGCGCTAGCGTCCAGGGTCGGCATGCGTGCAGCGTCGGCGGCGTAGGCAGCCGCTTCAGCCTGGTGGGCACGGGCGCTCGCAACTTGCATGTCGGGGCTGTTTTGCAGGGCCTCCTGAATCAGGCTGTCGAGCTGCGGGTCGCCGAGGCTTTTCCACCAATCGGCGCTGGGCCAGGCGGCTTGGGACAGGGTTATGCCGCTCAGGGATTTACCGATTTGCAGGGTATTGGCGTCGAGGTTTTTACCCTGGGTATCGAGACCACTGAAGTTGGCGCAGCCGGCCATGCTCATGGCGACCAGCACCAGGCAAAGGGCACGTGTGTTCATTATTTACCTACCCGCTGCAGAGTGATGGGGTCACCGGCAGCTATCAGAATTTTCTTGAGGATCTTTTCCAGGGTCTCCAGCTCACCCGGCTCAAGAGCGCCAGCGAGCTGGTTCAAGGCTTGCGCACCGATGTGCGGCAACATGTCAGCCAAACGCTGACCACCTTCGGTAAGCACCAACTGCACCTGGCGGCGGTCCTGCTCGGAACGTTTGCGGTCCAGCAGGCCCTTTTGCTCAAGGCGGTCGAGCATGCGGGTCATTGAGCCGCTGTCCAGGGACAGGTTGCGACACAGCTCCGCCGGGGTATCGACGCCGAACTGCGCCATGATGATCAACACCTTGAACTGCGCGGCGGTGATGCCGTGGGGCTCCATATGGGTGTCGATGATCTTGTCTTTGAGGATCGCAGCACGGCCCAGCAACAGGCCGAGGTGGCAGTTATGGAAGTTGTCCGGGGTGAAGTGTTTCATTGGGAAGTCACCTTATTACTGCCTAGGCAGTGAATGTATGACGAGATATTACTGCTTAGGCAGCGAATGTCAAATGGAATGATTAGGTTGCTTGGTATTTTCTTGAGATGGGGAAGTGGAATACAAACAAATGTGGGAGGGGCGGTGCGACGATTCGACTTGCCCCCGATAGCGGTGTATCAGTCTACTGATTTGTAGCTGACCCTCCGCCATCGGGGGCAAGTCGAATCGTCGCACCGCCCCTCCCACATTTTTAGTCCCAGTGAGGCTTTAGAAATCGCGCTTGTAGAAGATATCCAGGGAACTGGCCACACCACTGGCCACTTCCAGATACACCTTCTTGCTCAACAAATACCGCAACGCAATCGTGCTCGCCGGCTCAAACACTCCCACCCCATAACGCAGGCTGAGTTTCTCGGTGATCTTGCCACTGGCCACGACTGCGGTGGTGGTGCCGCTGCCTTGGGTGTCGAGCTCGAAATCCTTGATACCGAGGTTCTTGGCCAAGTCAGACGTAACCCCGGCGCTACCCATCAAGCCCAGGCCCAGCGCGGCTTGGGCGAGCATGTTGTTGTCTTCGCCGGTGTTATTGAGCGGACGCCCCAGCACCAGGTAAGACAAGGCTTGCTCCTGGGCCATCGCCGGCTCAGAGAAGATTTGCGTAGTGGGCTGCTCGGCGCTGCCGCTCAAACGGATACCGGCGACGATATCGCCGGTCTTGCGGATGGCTTCGATGTCGAGGTACGGCTGGTCGAGCGGCCCGGCGAATAGCAATCGGGCGCGGCGCACGTCGAGCTTCTGGCCGTAGGCGCGGTAGCGGCCGTCGTTGAGCCACAGCTCGCCACGGGTGTCCAGGTTGTCGCCAATATGCACGTGGCCTTGCACCTTGGCCGTGAGGCCGAAGCCCGAGAAGTTGAGCTGGTCTTCGCCCACGGCCACGTCGATATCCATGGCCATGGCCATCGGCGGTTTGCCCTCTTCGGTCTGGCTGCCGATGATCACGGTGTCATCCGAGACCTTGACGGTAGACGGCGGCAGCTCCCGCACCACGATATCGCCACGCGGAATCTGCACCTTACCGGCGATGGCCAGCTTGTCGTTTTTCATCGTGATCTTAAGGTCAGGCGCTACTTCCAGCACCGCGTAAGGCTCCACGGTGACCGGCAGTTGCGAGCCTTGCAGGCTGAGGTCGACCACCACGGCCTGGCCCCAATCGATCTGCCCCTTGAGGCTGCCCTGCCCGGCTTTACCGCTGCGCCAGGCGCCGTTGAGCTGCACGCTTTCGCCAGCGATCAACGCTTGCACGTTGAGGCCTTCGAGGCTGATGGGCAGTTCAGGGCCGGACACTTCGCCGCCCACCAGATTGACGTTGCCGTTGACCAGTGGCGCCAGCAAGCCGCCGGAAATGCGGCCGTTACCGTTGAGCTTGCCGCTGAGGGTTTCCACCATCGGCACAAACGGCCGCGCCACGGCGAGGTCGAGACCGGCGAGGTTGAAGGTGCCGGTGATGGGTTTGTTCTTGGCCAAGGGGTTGATCTGCGCCTGCACCATCAGTTCGCCGAGTTTGCCGCCACGGAAGTTCAGCAAGGTGTCGATGCGCTTGGGGTTGAGGGTGGTTTCCAGCTTGAGGGTGTCGTAGGGGAAGTCCACCCACTGGGCCTTGTCCTTGACGCGCAAGGTGCCGCCGCTGGCGTCCACCGAGACCACGCCTTTGGGGCCGCTGTCAGGCAAGTCGAGTTGCACGTCGGCGTTGAGCTTGCCGTGCCAGGCGAAGTCCTTGGGCAACCAAGCCGCCAGGCTGTCGATGGGGAATTGCTTGAGGTGGTAACGCAGCTTGGGCTCGGGCATCAGGCGTTGGTCTTCGCCACACAGGCTCGCGGGGCCAGACACCCAGCAATGGGCGGCGAAGGTCAGTTTGCCATCGGCCAGGCGTTCGATTTTGGCTGGCGCTTGTAGCTTCCAGTCCTGGCCGCCGGCCTGTACATCGCCACTGGCGAGGCGCCCGCGCCAGTTACCTTTGTCGAGGTTGCCGTCCAACGCCAACGCCAGTTTGATCAAAGGCCCGGCAAGGTCGAGTTGGACTTTCTGGTTTTTGATATCGCCCTGGGCGCTGGCGGTCAAGGTACCCACCTGCGTATCGCCGGATTGGATGCCACTGCCCTTGAGGTCGATTTTGGCGCGTTGGGCGCTGTCGAGGTTTGCATTAAGGGTGAGGCTTTGCAGGCGATTGTCGGCAAACGCTAATTGCAGACCCTTGAGGTCGAGCTTGCCTTGGGGCGCCTTGAGGCTACCGGCGACGTCGAGACGGCCGTTGATTTGCCCACGTAATTGCGGCCACAGCTGGGCCAGGCGCGCCAGCTTGATATCGATCTGCCCGGCCAGGCGCTGTTGCAAGCTGCCGCTGCCGTTGATGCGGTTGTCGCCCAGGCGGATATCCAGGTTAGCCAGTGTCCACTGCTCGCCCGCGCCTTCAGCCTTGGCCGCCACCACGGCGGTTTGCCCGCGCAGCCGGCCTTTGAGGTCGAGGTCGGCGTTGAGCTTGAGTTGTTCGTTCTTGAACTCACCCTTACTGCGCAGCGGGCCGGCCAGGGTGCCAGGCAGTTCTGCGACCCAGTACGCCGGGTTCAAGGCCGACAAATCCAGCGCAGTGTCCCAGGCGATGCCATCGGCGAATTGCAGGTTGAGGTGGCCTTCGGCCTTGCCTTGGCCTGCGGTGAGTTTCAGTTCCGGCAGAAAGATCTGCTTAAGGTCGCCACTGAACGGCGTGACCACATTGAACTTGCCCGCCGGGCCATCGAGGTCGGCCTTGAGGTTGCCGAGGTAGTTGCCGTCCTTGTAGGAGATCTCGCCGTTGAAGGTGCGCAGTGCAACCTGGGGCTCATCGATCACCGGATAGAGGCGATGCCAAGGGAAATCCAGCCAGTCGATCTTGGCGTCGGCGCTGAAGCCTTGTTGCCAGTCCAATTGGGCGGTGAGCTTGAGGCTTTGTTTGTCGCCTGCCGTCAGGTCCAGCCCGGCGATCTGCGCGCCCTTTGCGTCGACCTTGCCTTGCAGCAGCAGGTCCACGGGGCCTTTTTCCGCTGGGAGTACGGCCTTGCCCAGCAACTGGTAACCGCTTTTCAGGTCGCCTTTGGCCGTGAGATCCAGTTGATTGAGTTGCAGGGTATCGGGCAGGTCGGCGCTGGGTTTGAAAGCGTCTGAGGTGATATGCAGCTGCGCCGGGAGGTTTTCCACCAACGGTTGCAACTCGCCCGTGAGTTTGGCGGGCAGGTAGCCGCTGCTGTCGGCGTCGAGTTTGAGGGTCTTGAGCAGGTCGCCCTCAATTTTCAACGCGACCTTCCACGGCGCCCCGCCTGGCGCGTACGGCAGGCTCACATTACCGGTTGCGCTCAATGGCCAGTTGCCAGTGGGTTGCAGCAGGCCTGTCAGGTCCAGGACCAAATCGTCGCGTTGCAGGTGTACTGAATCTATCTGCATACCCGCGGCAGTCCAGTGCGCAGCCAGTTGCAGGCCCTTGAGTTCTTCGCTGCCGTTGTACAGCAGGCTACCGACGCGAACGTCGCCCAACTGGAGGGCTACCGGCAGTTTCAAATCGGGTAACAGGATTGGCCCGCTGCTCTCTTCAGTGCTCGGCGCAAATTGCAGGCTGACTTTTTCTACGTCCAACTGATCGATACACAGGGTCATACGCAGCAGGCACGCCGGTGACCAATCGAACGTCGGCGCCGTGAGCTCGACGCGACTGCCTTCCTGCTGCCACAACAGATGGTCGGCGCTCCAGCGGCCACCCAAGTGGCCTTGGAAATTCTCCACGCTTAAACCCGGCACCCGGCCCAGGGCCCAGCGGCTGCCCGCTTGAGTACCGAGTACCGCCCACAGTGCCAGTAACAGCACGGCGAGGATGGCCACCACGGCCAGCCCCGCTATTTTCAAACCACGCATCACAGCTCAGGCCCCATGGAAAAGTGCAATCGAACGCCGCCCGGATCTTCGAGGGCATGGGCCAGGTCGAGGCGGATCGGCCCCACCGGCGAGACCCAGCGGATGCCAACACCAACGCCGGTTTTCAGGCTGGGCAGTTCCAGGCTGTTAAAGGAGTTGCCTTGGTCGATAAAGGTCGCGACCCGCCACTTGTCAGTGATGGAGTATTGATACTCGGCGCTCAGGGCCACCATGTAGCGGCCACCGATGCGGTCGCCCCGATCGTTTTCGGGTGACAGCGTCTGGTACTCGTAGCCGCGCACGCTCTGGTCGCCACCGGCAAAGAAGCGCAGTGACGGCGGCACCGACTTGTAACCGTTGGTGGCGCTGCCACCCACTTGTGCGCGGGCCAGAAAGCGGTGGTTGTCCCACAGCGTGGTGAGGCCTTTGACCATGGCCGTGCCGTAAAGCAGGTTGGTGTCGGAACCCAAGCCCTCCTTGGCCACCTTGGAATCAAATTGCAGGCGGTAGCCGTTGTGAGGGTCGATGCGGTTGTCGCTGCGCAGGTAGGAATAGCTGATACCCGGCATCACCAGGTTACTGAGGCCCGAGTCATTGCCCAGGCGATACTCTTCGCGCTGGTATTTGAGGGAGATGACCCGGGTCCAGCCGCTGGGCAATTTGCTGTGCCATTCAGGGCCGAGGGTGAGCAACTTGCTCAAGGTGTCGGTGTTGGCCAGTTCTTCATTCTGGTAGCCACCGGCGAAGCGCAATTTGTCGGTGAGCGGTGGGTCCAGCGGGATGTCGTACCACAAGCCGACGTTCTGACGGGGTGCCGAGAGTTCGGCTTCCCAGCCATAGCTATGGCCTTGGGGGTTGACCCAGTGGCGAGTCCAGTTGGCCTTGCCGCGCGGCCCGACGTCGGTGGAAAACCCAAGCCCCAGGCCCATGGTGCGCGGCTTGCGGGTTTCCAGTTGCACCGCCACCGGGATCACATCGTCTGTTGACGCAGCCGGGGTCGCGTCCACGCGCACGCCTTCGAAAAAGCCGCTGGCTTGCAGGTTTTGATTGAGTTCGGCGATCAGTTCGGAATCGTAGGGTGCGCCGCTTTTGAACGGCACCATGCGTTGCAGCAGTTCGTCATCGAACGGCGTGTCACCCTTGAAGTTGACGTGGCCCAAGGTGTAGCGCGGGCCGCTGTCGTAGATCAGTTCGATATCGGCCACGCCGGCTTGCGGGTCTACCGAGAGTTTCTGGCTGATAAAGCGCCCGCTGAAAAAGCCGTAGCGCGAGGCCTGGTTCTGGATCAGACGCTTGGCGTCTTCGTAATGGCCGTGATTGAGCACGGCGCCGGATTTGAGGTCGTGGCTGGCGGGCACGCGAAACCCCTTGAGGTCGGAGGCCTGGCCGTCGACCCGAATGGTTACGTCTCGCAAATGCACCGGTTCGCCTGGGTCGATGGTGAGGATCAAGCGCGGGTTTTTACCGCCTTTCACATCACTTTCAATCTGTGGCTGATAGAAGCCCAGAGCCTGGGCGGCTTTACGCGCCTGCTCTTCGGCGCCACGGCTGAACCGCAGCAACGCCTCTTCATCACGATCGCCCACCCCGCCGATGTAGCCTTCGATGTTGGCTTTCAACGCGTCGTTTGAGGGCTTGATCCGCACGTCCAATTCGCTTTGCGCCAAGGCGCCAAAGCTTGTGAACAGCAGCATCAAGCCGCTGGTGTATCTTCCTGGAAACTTCATAGGCGCGGATGCTACACGAGCAAGGGAGATTCATTGAACCCAGAATTGTCTGAATAATTCTGCATTAAGCCGTTGCAGCCTGTAACGGCCGGGGGTTGGGGTGGAAAAAAACATGCTCCAGCACGGGGCCTACAGCGACCTCGCCAATCTCCTCATAGCCCTGACGCTTATAAAACTCCAGATAGCGAGAGTTCCCCGTGTCCAGCACCACGCCAGACGAGTGCGGGTCTTCGGCGCACCAGTTATGCACGGCCTCCAGCAACTGCTCGCCGTAGTGCTTGCCCTGGAACTGCGGGTGAATACCCAACAATGGCAGCACATGCACCGACTCGCTGGGCAAGCAGGCCAGAACCGCGTGGTGGTAGTCCAGATAGCGCCGGGTGCCGCGCACCCCGGTGCTCAGCCACATGCGCAGTTGCCAGGCCCAACTTTCGGTGATCCCCAGGCGCCGTTGCGGCGGTGCGATCAACGCGATGCCGATCAGCCGGTCGTTGACGAACAGGCCGATGGCGGGAAGTTTCTGAAAAAAATGCTGCTTGACCAACTCGCGTACCGTGGCGCGCACACGTTGTTCATAACCGGGACGCTCGGCCTCGAAGATGTAGGCGAACGTCGGTTCGTGTCGATAGGCCTGGTACAACAAGGAACGAGCCTCGCGGGAATAGCCGCTGTTGAGCAGGCGAATTTCAGCGGGTGCAGTTGAAGTGTCCGGCATATGGTCAATCTCCCTGGGCGCGGCTTGAAAGGCAGCGTTCTTGCAGTGCTCTTATAGCTACGAACCTACACAGCACGAGTCGTTCCCGGACATTAGCAGCGCATCTGCCCTACCGCCATGCTGGCCCCCGTCCGACTTGTCGGCTAGCATCGCCCTTTTGCCAAGACTGGACTGCCGACCATGAAAATCGTCTCCTTCAATATCAACGGGCTACGCGCCCGCCCTCATCAGCTGGCGGCACTGATCGAGAAGCACCAACCGGATGTGATTGGCCTGCAGGAAACCAAGGTACATGACGACCAGTTCCCCCTCGCCGAAGTGCAAGCCCTTGGCTATCACGTGTACTACCACGGCCAGAAAGGCCACTACGGTGTGGCCTTGCTCTCGCGCCAGCCGGCGTTGAGCTTGCACAAAGGGTTTGCCGGCGACGAAGAAGACGCCCAGCGCCGATTTATCTGGGGCACCTTTGCCGATGAAAACGGCAACCCGATCACCATCATGAACGGCTATTTCCCCCAGGGCGAAAGCCGCGACCACCCCACCAAATTCCCGGCCAAGCAGCGCTTCTATGAAGACCTGCAACAGTTGCTCGAAAGCCAGTTCAGCAATGACCAGGCGCTGGTGGTGATGGGCGACATCAACATCTCCCCCGAAGATATCGATATCGGCATTGGTGCCGACAACGCCAAGCGCTGGCTCAAGACCGGCAAGTGCAGCTTCCTGCCGGAAGAACGCGAGTGGCTGGCCCGCCTGAAAAACTGGGGTTTGGTGGACAGCTTTCGCCACCTCAACCCGACCGTGGCCGACCGCTTCAGCTGGTTTGATTACCGCAGCCGTGGGTTTGAGGATGAGCCCAAGCGTGGGCTGCGCATTGATGTGATTTTGGCGTCCAATGGCTTGCTGCCTCGCGTGAAGGATGCGGGCGTGGATTACGATTTGCGTGGGCTGGAGAAGCCGTCGGACCATGCGCCGATATGGCTTGAATTGAGCTGATTCCTCCTGGCTGATAGGGGGTCAAATGTGGGAGGGGGCTTGCCCCCGATAGCGGAGTATCAGCCAGCTTATTAGTAGCTGACACACTGCAATCGGGGGCAAGTCGAATCGTCGCACCGCCCCTCCCACATTTTGCACCACACTGCGTCAGTCATATTTATGCAACCTGCCTGACTTATTCTCGCGGCACTCCCTTTGGCTTAAGAAGGTGCCGGCATGAGGCTGCGCGTTCTGTTCCTGTTGGTCCTGTTTCCACTGTTCGCTGTGGCTGCCCCCCTCCCTGTTCCCGACCAAGGCCCGGCCTTGCGCATCCAGGGCTCCAACACCATCGGCGCCGCACTGGGGCCAGCGTTGGTCAAGGGTTTGATGGAGCACCAAGGCTTGCAAGCGGTGCACGGCGAACCGGCGCAAGGCGCCAATGAACAGCGCGTCATCGGCAAGACCCGCCAGGGCAAAACCGTGACCATCGAAGTCGCTGCCCACGGCTCCAGCACCGGTTTCAGCGCGCTGAAAAAAACCACCGCTGACCTCGCCGCGTCATCCCGTCCGATCAAAGACAGCGAGCTGGTCGACCTTGAACCCCTGGGCGACCTGAAAAGCCCCGGCGCCGAACAGGTGATCGCCATCGACGGCCTGGCGATTATCCTCAACCCGCAAAACCCATTGAACACCCTGAACACTGAGCAACTGGCGCAGATTTTCAATGGCGATATCAGCACGTGGGAAGCCCTGGGCGGCGTCGGCGGGGCTATTCATTTATATGCGCGGGATGATCAGTCCGGCACCTACGACACCTTCAAGGAACTGGTGCTGCGCCTGCGCGGCAAGCCGTTGGCCGCAGCGGCCCAGCGTTTTGAGTCCAGCGAGCAGTTGTCTGACGCTGTGAGCCAAGACCCGCAGGGCATCGGTTTTATCGGCCTGCCCTATGTGCGCCAGGCCAAGGCCGTGGCGATTGTCGACGGCGACTCGCAGCCGATGTTGCCGTTGAACAGCCTGATTGCTACCGAGGATTACCCGCTGTCACGCCGACTGTTTTTCTACCTGCCGCCGTCGAGCCATAACCCATGGGCCAAGGCGCTGGTGGACTTTTCCCAGAGCAGCAAAGGCCAGGCGATTGTCGCGGCCAGCGGGTTTATCGCGCAGCAGGTGCAGGCGATTTCGGTGGAGTCACGCTCGTCGATGCCGGAGGACTATCAAGCCATCGCCCGCCAAGCCCAACGCCTGACGGTGAATTTTCGTTTCGAAGAAGGCAGCGCCAGCCTGGACAACAAGGCGCGCCAGGACTTGCAGCGGGTGGCGGCCTATCTCAAGGGCCACGGCAAGCTCGACAGGCAGGTGACCCTGGTGGGGTTTGGCGATGCCAAGAATGACCCGCAGCGTGCGGCGCTGCTGTCGAAACTGCGCGGCATGGCGGTGCGGCGGGAGTTGGTCAAGAACGGCGTGGTGCTGAGGGATATTCGCGGGTTTGGGGCGCAGATGCCGGTGGCGGCGAATACGGCGGATGAAGGGCGCATCAAGAACCGGCGGGTGGAGGTTTGGGTGTACTGAAACCTCAGGTTTTTTGTTGTTCAGGCGGGCCCCTTCGCGAGCAAGCCCCCTCCCACATTTTGATTTGTGAACGCCTTCAAAATGTGGGAGCCGGGCTTGCCCGCGATGCAGGCGATGCGGTGTTACTGCCCGCCGCGCATCAACTCCCGAGGCACATACTTGCCAATTTCAAACTTGCCAATCGCCGCGCGGTGCACTTCATCCGGGCCGTCGGCCAGGCGCAGGGTGCGTTGCATGGCGTACATGTAGGCCAGCGGGAAGTCGTTTGAAACACCCGCACCGCCATGGATCTGGATCGCACGGTCGATTACCTTCAACGCCACGTTCGGCGCCACTACCTTGATCTGGGCGATTTCGCTTTTCGCCACTTTATTACCCGCCGTGTCCATCATGTACGCCGCCTTCAGTGTCAGCAGGCGGGCCATGTCGATTTCCATCCGTGAGTCGGCGATCTTGTCGATATTGCCCCCCAGGCGGGCCAACGGTTTGCCGAACGCGGTGCGGCTGACGGCGCGTTTGCACATCAATTCCAACGCCCGCTCAGCCATGCCGATGGAGCGCATGCAGTGGTGGATACGACCTGGGCCAAGGCGGCCCTGGGCGATTTCAAAGCCACGGCCTTCACCGAGCAGAACGTTTTCGTACGGCACACGCACGTTGTCGAACAGCACTTCGGCGTGGCCGTGGGGCGCATCGTCGTAGCCGAACACCGGCAACGGCCGTACGATTTTTACACCGGGGGTGTCGACCGGTACCAGGATCATCGAGTGCTGCTGATGGCGCGGTGCGTCGGGGTTGCTCAGGCCCATGAAGATCAGGATCTTGCAACGCGGGTCGCAAGCGCCGGAGGTCCACCATTTCTTGCCGTTGATCACCCATTCGTTGCCCTGACGCTCGGCCGTGGCGGCCATGTTGGTGGCGTCCGAGGAAGCCACATCGGGTTCAGTCATGGCAAACGCCGAGCGGATCTCGCCGCGCAGCAGCGGTTGTAGCCAGCGCTCTTTTTGCTCTTCGTTGGCGTAGCGCACCAGCACTTCCATGTTGCCGGTGTCCGGGGCGGAGCAGTTGAACGGCTCGGGGCCCAGCAGCGAGCGGCCCATGATTTCGGCCAACGGTGCGTATTCGAGGTTGGTGAGGCCAGCGCCCAACTCAGATTCGGGCAGGAACAGGTTCCACAGGCCTTCGGCTTTAGCCTTGGCTTTCAACTCTTCCATGATGGCAGTGGGCTGCCAACGGTCACCTTCGTTGACCTGGCGTTCGAACACCGGCTCGGCCGGATAAACGTAGGCGTCCATAAACGCGGTGACGCGTTCACGCAGTTCCTGAACCTTGGGCGAATAAGCGAAATCCATGAGCAGCTCCCTTCTCTGAGAGGTTGTTTAGGTCATGCAATCGATGCTAGAACAGCACTGATAATTTACCTAGCCTATTCTCGGCGTGTATTAACATTCATCACCGATATATGATTGACCGATGGCCACCTAACAATAAGAGCGCAACGAAATGAATCTGAGCAAGGTCGACCTCAACCTGTTTATCGTCTTTGACGCGATCTACACCGAAGCCAACCTGACCCGCGCCGGGCAGATCGTCGGCATCACGCAGCCGGCGGTATCCAACGCTCTGGCCCGCCTGCGCGAGACCTTCAACGACCCGTTGTTCGTACGCACCGCACAAGGCATGGTGCCGACGCCGATGGCGCAGAACATCATCGGCCCGGTGCGCAATGCGCTGTCGCTGCTACGGGTGTCGGTGCAGGAAAGCCGCATTTTCAACCCGCAACAGGCGGCCAAGACCTATCGCATCAGCATGACCGACCTCACTGAGGCGGTGATTTTGCCGCTGCTGTTCCAGCGCCTGCGCCGTTTGGCGCCGACGGTGGTGATCGAGAGTTTTCTGTCAAAACGCCGCGAGACCACCAAGGAACTGGCGGCCGGGCGTCTGGATTTTGCCGTGGATGCGCCGCTTAACACCGACCCGCAGGTGCGTCACGTCAAGCTGATGGAAGACCGCTACGTGTGCGCGATGCGTAAAGGCCATCCCATGGCGAGCAAGGATAAACTCACCCTAGATGACTATCTGGGCCTGACCCACATCCATATCTCCAGCCGCCGCAACGGTTTGGGCCATGTCGACCTGGCACTTGGCAAGATGGGCCTGCAACGCAAGATCGCGCTGCGCTCCCAGCATTACCTGATGGCGTCGCAAGTGCTGCAACAGACCGACATGGTCATGACCGTGCCCGAGCGCTTTGCACGCCGTCATGAGTTGCATTGGTTCAACCTGCCGGTGAACGACGTGCCGCCCGTGGAAACGCACCTGTACTGGCATGAAAGCACCGACCAGGACCCGGCGAATCGCTGGATGCGCGAGCAGATGATCGAGTTGTGCCAGCAGGTTACGGCGCATGAGAAGAAGTTGGATGGCAAGCAAGCTTGAGCCGCTTTTTGTGCTGGGGCAGCTTTTGTGGCGAGGGAGCTTGCTCCCGCTGGGCTGCGTAGCGGCCCCAGAAAAGCCGGCTCCAGCTTCGCTGTCGAACGGGAGCAAGCTCCCTCGCCACAGCAAGCTCCCTCGCCACAGACTGCGATTCGCTTGACGTATACGTCAACCTGCCTTTAGTTTAGCGACAAGATTTTCTTGAGCGCCATCCATGAGCACCACCTACAGCATCTCCGACCTCGCCCGCGAGCTCGACATCACCACCCGCGCCATTCGCTTCTACGAAGAACAAGGCCTGCTGGCCCCGGAACGCCGGGGCCAGGAGCGCATCTATTCGGCGCGAGACAAGGTCAGCCTCAAGCTGATTTTGCGGGGCAAGCGCATCGGTTTCTCCCTGGCCGAATGCCGTGAGCTCATCGAACTCTACGACCCCACCAGCGGCAACCATGTGCAGCTCAACAGCATGCTCGCCAAGATCACCGAGCGGCGTGAGCAGCTTGAGCAGCAGTTGCTGGACATCGAACAGATGAAGCTGGAACTGGACACCGCCGAAGAGCGCTGCACCCAGGCCCTGGCCCATACCATGAGCCAGATTGGCCAATAATCAGAAGGTAATCGCCATGCCCCTCCCCTCCCATGTTCGCCTGGTAGAAGTCGGCCCACGCGACGGTTTGCAGAACGAAGCCCTGCCTATCAGTGTGGCGGACAAGGTCCTGCTGGTGGACGCGTTGAGCGCCGCGGGCTTGAGCTATATCGAAGTCGGCAGTTTTGTCTCGCCCAAGTGGGTGCCGCAGATGGCCGGTTCCGCTGAGGTGTTTGCACAGATCCAGCGCAAGCCCGGCGTGACCTACGGTGCACTGGTGCCAAACCTGCGCGGCTTTGAAGACGCGCTGGCCGCCGGGGTAAAGGAAGTGGCGGTGTTTGCGGCGGCGTCCGAGGCGTTTTCACAGCGCAATATCAACTGCTCCATCAGCGAGAGCCTGGAGCGTTTTGCGCCGATCATGGCGGCGGCCAAGCAGCATGGCATCAGCGTGCGCGGGTATGTGTCCTGTGTGTTGGGTTGCCCGTACGAAGGTGAGATCGCCCCCGAGCAAGTCGCTGCGGTCGCACGGGAGCTGTATGCCATGGGCTGCTATGAAGTTTCCCTGGGCGACACCATCGGTACTGGCACGGCGGGCGCTACCCGACGCTTATTCGAGGTGGTGGGTGCGCAGGTGCCACGGGACAAACTGGCGGGGCATTTCCATGACACCTATGGCCAGGCCGTGGCGAATATCTACGCCAGCCTGCTGGAAGGTATCAGTGTGTTCGACAGCTCTATCGCGGGCCTGGGCGGCTGCCCGTACGCCAAGGGCGCCAGCGGTAACGTCGCAACTGAAGATGTCGTGTACCTGCTCAACGGCCTGGGCATCGAGACGGGTATCGACCTGCAAGCATTGATAGCTGCGGGCCTGCAAATCAGCAACGTACTGGGCCGACCTACCGGCTCACGAGTGGCCAAGGCACGTAACGCCGGTTGAGTAGCTGGGCCGTGACAATGTGTTACCGCCCGCCTACACATCGAGTAACACGGGAACATATTTTGTCGTATTTGCCGTAGGTCATTTCATGCAAAAAACACAAGCCATTGATTTTAAAGGACTTTAAAAAGTTGGCACGGCTTCTGCTATCTCTATGGCATAACAAGAATAAAAAGCGCCAAACCTAATAAAAATAAGACGAAACGACTCTGACATAACAAAAACAACACGGCAGAGACGCAGCTAACAGATTTTTTTGGAGAAGATGTGCTTCGCAGGGAACGGTAATGCCGAAACCCGCGACCAGTAGAGAAAAATAAAACTACCTCAGGTAGCTACCCACTGGTTGGATCGTTTACGAAGAAGCAGATCAGCGCTCAAAAAAATACGTTTGCTCTTGACCCCGGATGGGGGTCGCCAAAAACAGCGGTAAAGGGTAACGGTTGCCAAAAACAACAATAGACCGCCCCTCAATAATAAAAAAAGAGCACGCAACGACAAATTAAAGGGGACCTTTGGGTCCCCTTTGTGCTTTCTGGCGTTTGATATGTTCTGGGCGGGCGAAGAATAAAAATGTGGGAGGGGGCTTGCTCCCGATAGCAATGTGTCAGCCAATTCATGAGGTGACTGACACGCCGCTATCGGGAGCAAGCCCCCTCCCACATTTGATTTGCGGTGTTAGGTAGAGTGGGTTCGCAGCTCTTCAATCGAAATTTCGCGCATGCGAAATTTCTGGATCTTGCCGGTGACCGTCATCGGAAACTCGTCTACAAACTTGAAGTGCCTGGGCGTCTTGAAGTGCGCGATCCGGTCTTTGCACCAGGTCTGCAACTCCAACGCGTTGGCCACATGGCCCGGATGGAACTTGACCCACGCCACAATCTCTTCGCCATAGCGCTCGTCCGGGATGCCAATAACCTGCACATCCGCCACCGCCGGGTGGGTGAAGAAAAACTCCTCCAGCTCACGCGGGTACACGTTCTCGCCGCCGCGAATGATCATGTCCTTGTTGCGCCCGGCGATGCACACATAGCCGTGTTCATCCATGCTCGCCAGGTCGCCGGTGTGCATCCAGCCTGCATCGTCGATGGCCTCGCGGGTGGCGTCGGGGTTGTTCCAGTAACTGAGCATCACACTGTAGCCACGGGTGCACAGTTCGCCGATCTCGCCACGGGCAACGGTGTTGCCGTTTGTATCGATGATCTTGTGTTCCAACTGCGGCTGAGTACGGCCAACGGTGGTGACGCGCCGTTCCAGGTCGTCATCGGCGCCGGTTTGCAGCGACACCGGGCTGGTTTCGGTCATGCCGTAGGCGATCTGCACTTCGCCCATGTGCAACTCGCTGATGACCCGGCGCATCACTTCGATGGGGCATGTGGCGCCGGCCATGATGCCGGTGCGCAGGGCCGCCAAATCGAATTCGCCACGACGTGGGTGATCGAGCATGGCGATAAACATGGTGGGCACGCCGTACAGGCCGGTGGCGCGCTCTTCGGCGACAGCGGTGAGGGTCAGCAACGGGTCGAAGCCGTCATTGGGGTAAATCATCGTGGTGCCGTGGGTGATGCAACCCAGGTTGCCCATGACCATGCCAAAGCAATGGTACAGCGGCACCGGGATCACCAGGCGGTCTTGGGCGGTGAGGCCCAGGCTTTCGCCGACCATGTAACCATTGTTGAGGATATTGTGGTGACTGAGGGTGGCGCCCTTGGGGAAGCCGGTGGTGCCGGAGGTGTATTGAATGTTCACCGGTTGATCGAAGTGCAGGCCGGCCTGGCATGCCCTTAACTGTTCGGGCGCAACACCTGCGCCCAGGGCTGATAACTGCGACCAGGGCATGAACCCTTCGGGCGGGTTGGCATCAAGGCTGATGATGCCGCGCACGTCCGGCTTCAACGCCTGAAGCATCGCGTGGTAGTCGGACGTCTTGAACGCCCCCGCGCACACCAGCCACTGGCAGCCGGACTGCTTGAGCACGTAGTCCAACTCACTGCTGCGATACGCAGGATTAATGTTGACCAGTATCACCCCCAGCTTGGCGCTGGCGATCTGGCTGATGCACCACTCGGCGCAGTTGGGGGCCCAGACCCCCAAGCGATCTCCGGTCTGCATGCCCAGGGCCATAAATGCCCGAGCGTGCAGGTCAACGGCCTCGGCCAGCTGCCGCCAGGTGTAGCGGCGCTGCTGATGGCGCACCACCAGCGCTTCGCCATCGGGGTATTGCGCGACGGTCTTGTCGAAGGCCTGGCCAATCGTCATGGCCAGCAAGGTCTTGTCCTGAGAGCCACGGCTGTAGCTCTGATTCGGTTGTTCCATAACGACCCCTATTGTATTTTTTGTAGGTTGACGTTTACGTAAACTACGATTGACAGCGCCGTAACGCAAGCTTACGTTAACGTAAAGGTGAGCACGCTGCCTAACCCACAAAGCGGCCCCATAAAAACAATGCTTAAGAAAAGGTGCCTGTCCATGAGTTACCCGTCCCTGAACTTCGCCCTCGGCGAAACCATCGACATGCTGCGCGACCAGGTGCAGTCCTTTGTAGCCAAGGAAATCGCACCCCGCGCAGCGCAAATCGACAGCGACAACCTGTTCCCTGCCGACCTGTGGCGCAAGTTCGGTGACATGGGCCTGCTCGGTATCACTGTTTCAGAGGAATACGGCGGTGCCGGCCTGGGTTACCTGGCCCACGTAGTCGCCATGGAAGAGATCAGCCGCGGCTCGGCATCGGTGGCGTTGTCCTACGGCGCCCACTCCAACCTGTGTGTGAACCAGATCAACCGCAACGGCAACCACGAGCAGAAACTCAAGTACCTGCCCCAGCTCATCAGTGGCGAACACGTCGGCGCCCTCGCCATGAGCGAGCCGAACGCAGGCTCCGATGTCGTCTCGATGAAACTGCGCGCCGACAAGCGCGGCGACCACTACGTGCTCAACGGCAGCAAGACCTGGATCACCAACGGCCCCGACGCCAGCACCTACGTGATCTACGCCAAGACCGACCTGGAAAAGGGCCCCCACGGCATCACCGCGTTTATCGTCGAGCGCGACTGGAAAGGCTTCAGCCGCAGCAGCAAATTCGACAAGTTGGGCATGCGCGGCTCCAACACCTGCGAGCTGTTTTTTGATGACGTCGAAGTGCCCGAAGAAAACATCCTCGGCGCGCTCAACGGTGGCGTGAAGGTACTGATGAGCGGTCTGGATTACGAGCGCGTGGTGCTCTCCGGCGGCCCCACCGGGATCATGCAAGCCTGCATGGACCTGATCGTGCCCTACATTCACGACCGCAAGCAGTTCGGCCAGAGCATCGGCGAATTCCAGTTGATCCAGGGCAAGGTCGCCGACATGTACACCCAACTCAACGCGAGCCGCGCCTACCTTTACGCGGTAGCCCAGGCGTGCGAACGCGGCGAAACCACGCGCAAGGACGCCGCCGGGGTGATCCTGTACAGCGCCGAGCGCGCTACGCAGATGGCGCTGGATGCAATCCAGATCCTGGGGGGCAACGGCTATATCAATGAATTCCCTGCCGGGCGCCTGTTGCGGGACGCCAAGCTGTACGAAATCGGCGCTGGCACCAGTGAGATTCGCCGCATGTTGATCGGTCGCGAACTGTTCAACGAAACCCGCTGAGGGAGCGCACCATGGCCACCTTGCATACCCAACTCAACCCGCGCTCGGCGGAGTTTGCCACCAACAGCGCGGTGATGCGCCAACAAGTCGACGCCCTGCACACCCTACTCGCCCATGTGCAGCAAGGCGGTGGCGCCAAGGCTCAAGAGCGGCACACCTCGCGGGGCAAATTGCTGCCACGCGAACGCATCAATCGCCTGCTTGATCCCGGCTCACCCTTTTTGGAACTCAGCCAATTGGCCGCCCATCAGGTGTACGGTGAAGATGTGCCCGCCGCCGGGGTGATTGCCGGCATCGGCCGCGTCGAAGGTGTCGAATGCATGATCGTCGCCAACGATGCCACGGTCAAAGGCGGTTCCTACTACCCGCTCACCGTGAAAAAACACCTGCGCGCGCAGACCATTGCCGAGCAGAACCGCCTGCCGTGCATCTACTTAGTGGACTCCGGCGGTGCCAACCTGCCGCGTCAGGATGAAGTGTTCCCGGACCGCGAGCACTTCGGGCGCATCTTCTTCAACCAGGCCAACATGAGCGCCCAGGGCATCCCGCAGATCGCCGTGGTGATGGGCTCATGCACCGCTGGCGGTGCCTATGTGCCAGCCATGGCCGACGAAGCGATCATGGTGCGCCAGCAAGCCACCATCTTTCTCGCCGGGCCGCCGCTGGTAAAGGCCGCGACCGGTGAAGTGGTGAGCGCCGAAGAACTGGGCGGGGCCGATGTGCACTGCAAGATCTCTGGCGTGGCCGACCACTATGCCGACAGCGATGAGCACGCCCTGGCCCTGGCACGACGCAGTGTGGCCAACCTCAACTGGCGCAAGCAGGGCCAGTTGCTACAGCGCACGCCCGTCGCGCCGTTGTACAGCGGCGAAGAGTTGTACGGTGTGATCCCGGCCGACGCCAAGCAGCCGTTCGATGTGCGTGAAGTGATTGCACGCCTGGTAGACGGCTCGGTGTTCGATGAATTCAAGGCATTGTTTGGTACCACCCTGGTCTGTGGCTTTGCGCACCTGCACGGCTACCCGATCGCGATCCTTGCCAACAACGGGATTTTGTTTGCCGAAGCTGCGCAAAAAGGCGCGCACTTTATCGAGCTGGCCTGTCAGCGCGGCATTCCCCTGCTGTTCTTGCAGAACATCACCGGTTTTATGGTCGGCCAGAAATACGAAGCCGGCGGCATCGCCAAGCATGGCGCCAAACTCGTCACGGCGGTGGCCTGCGCCAAGGTGCCGAAGTTCACCGTGATCATTGGTGGCAGCTTTGGTGCCGGCAACTATGGCATGTGCGGGCGCGCCTATGACCCGAGGTTTTTGTGGATGTGGCCAAATGCACGCATCGGCGTGATGGGCGCCGAACAGGCCGCCGGCGTGCTGGTGCAGGTCAAGCGCGAGCAGGCCGAACGTGCCGGCAACGCGTTCAGTGCCGATGAAGAAGCCGCGATCAAGCAACCGATCCTCGACCAATATGAAACCCAAGGCCACCCCTACTACTCCAGTGCGCGCCTATGGGACGACGGTGTCATCGACCCGTTGCAAACCCGCGATGTGCTGGGCCTGGCCCTTTCTGCCGCGTTGAATGCCCCCATCGAGCCGAGCCGCTTCGGCGTGTTCCGCATGTAAATGGAGCTGTACCCCATGAACGATTTCAGCACCCTCGAACTGATCACCGACAGCCGTGGCTTTGCCACCCTGTGGCTCAGTCGCGAAGCCAAGAACAACGCGTTCAACGCCCAGATGATCCGCGAACTGATCATCGCCCTCGACCAAGTGCAAGGCGACCCTTCCCTGCGCTTTTTGTTGCTGCGCGGGCGCGGCAAGCATTTCAGCGCCGGCGCCGACCTGGCCTGGATGCAGCAATCGGCCGAGCTGGATTACCACACCAACCTGGACGACGCCCGCGAACTGGCAGAGCTGATGTACAACTTGGCCAAACTCAAAATCCCGACCCTGGCCGTGGTGCAAGGCGCGGCCTATGGCGGCGCGTTGGGCCTGATCAGTTGCTGCGACATGGCCATTGGCGCCGATGATGCACAGTTCTGCCTGTCGGAAGTGCGCATCGGCCTGGCGCCTGCGGTGATCAGCCCGTTTGTCGTGCAGGCCATCGGCGAACGTGCGGCCCGCCGCTATGCGCTCACGGCCGAACGCTTTGGCGGCCAACGCGCGCGGGAAATCGGTCTGTTGGCCGAGAGTTACCCTGCCGCAGACCTCGCTCTGCACGTGGAACAGTGGATCGCCAACCTGCTGCAAAACAGCCCGGCGGCCATGCGCGCCAGCAAGGATTTGCTGCGCGAAGTCGGCAACGGCGCCCTCACCCCAGCACTGCGCCGTTACTGCGAAAATGCCATCGCCCGGATTCGCGTCAGCGCCGAAGGCCAGGAAGGCTTGCGCGCGTTCCTGCAAAAACGTGCACCCAGTTGGCAAGCTCAGGAGCCGCGTTCATGAGCACACTGACCACCCTACTGGTAGCCAATCGCGGCGAAATTGCCTGCCGCGTGATGCGCACCGCCAAGGCCATGGGCCTGACCACCGTGGCCGTGCACAGCGCCACTGACCGGGATGCCCAGCACAGCCGCGAAGCGGATATCCGGGTAGACCTGGGTGGCAGCAAGGCCACCGACAGTTACCTGCAAATCGACAAATTGATCGCCGCAGCACAAGCCAGTGGCGCCCAGGCGATTCATCCGGGCTATGGCTTTTTATCCGAAAACGCCAGTTTTGCCCGCGCCATTGAAGCCGCCGGTTTGATCTTCCTGGGCCCGCCCGCCTCGGCCATCGACGCCATGGGCAGCAAGTCCGCTGCCAAGGCCTTGATGGAAACCGCCGGCGTCCCGCTGGTGCCGGGTTATCACGGCGAAGCCCAAGACCTGGAAACCTTTCGCGACGCCTGCGAGCGCATCGGTTACCCAGTATTGCTCAAGGCCACGGCCGGTGGTGGCGGCAAGGGCATGAAGGTGGTCGAAGACGTCAGCCAACTCGCCGAAGCCCTGGCCTCTGCACAGCGCGAGGCGCTGTCGTCGTTCGGCAATGGGCAGATGCTGGTAGAGAAATACCTGATCAAGCCACGCCATGTTGAAATCCAGGTGTTTGCCGATCAACACGGGCATTGCCTGTACCTCAACGAACGCGATTGCTCGATCCAGCGTCGTCACCAAAAGGTCGTCGAAGAAGCGCCTGCGCCGGGGCTGAGCGCTGAACAGCGTAAGACCATGGGCGAAGCCGCCGTGCGTGCGGCCCAAGCCATCGGTTATGTGGGCGCCGGCACCGTGGAGTTTTTGCTGGATGCGCGGGGCGAGTTCTTCTTTATGGAGATGAACACGAGGCTGCAAGTGGAACACCCGGTGACCGAGGCGATTACCGGCCTGGACCTGGTGGCCTGGCAAATTCGCGTGGCCCAGGGCGAGGCGTTGCCGATCACCCAGGAGCAGGTGCCGCTGATGGGCCATGCGATTGAAGTGCGGCTCTATGCCGAAGACCCGGCCAATGATTTCATGCCGGCCACTGGCGACTTGACGCTGTACCGTGAGTCCGCGCCCGGCCCTGGCCGCCGCGTGGACAGCGGGGTCGAGCAAGGCGATAGCGTGTCGCCCTTCTACGACCCGATGCTCGGCAAATTGATCGCCTGGGGCGAAAACCGTGAACAGGCGCGCCTGCGCTTGCTAAGCATGCTCGATGAGTTTGCCATTGGCGGTCTCAAGACCAACCTGGGCTTTTTGCGGCGCATCATTGGCCATCCGGCCTTCGCAGCAGCTGAACTCGATACCGGGTTTATTCCGCGCTATCAGGACCAATTGCTGCCGCAGCCCAGTGCATTGAGTGATCAGTTCTGGCAAGCCGCCGGTGCGGCCTTCATGCAGAGCCTGCCGGCCGGTGACGGGCCGTGGGCGGACACCCGTGGGTTCCGCGCAGGTTTGCCGGCAGAGGTCTCCCTGCATTTGAGCTGCAATGGGCAGGATCGCTTGGTGATGTTGTCGGGCAACGCTCAACTGCAAAACGAGCAGTTACTGATTGAGCATAAGGGCGTGCGTCGCGCCCATCTGGCGGTTCGTCGCGATAGCACCCTTTACTTGCGCTGGGACGGCGAAATGCACGCGGTGAGCCTGTTCGACCCGATTGCAGCGGTGGAGGCCAACCAATCCCATCAAGGCGGCCTTACCGCGCCGATGAACGGCAGCATTGTGCGCGTACTGGTAGAGGTGGGCCAACCGGTGGAAGCCGGCACACAGCTCGTAGTGCTTGAGGCGATGAAAATGGAGCACAGCATCCGTGCCCCCCACGCCGGGGTAGTCAAGGCACTGTTCTGCCACGAAGGCGAAATGGTTGCCGAAGGTTGCGCGTTGGTAGAGCTTGAAACGGCTGGCTAAAACCTGGCCGTCGCCTGCACCACGACGCCCAGGATGCGGCAATCGTCGGTGAAGCGGGCCTTGGGGTAAGTAGGGTTGAGCGGTACCAGGTAAAGCTGGCCGCTCTCTTCCTGTAGCTGGCGAAAAGTTGCCTGAGGGCTGTCGGCCCATTGGGCGACCACCAGTTTGCCGGGCTCGGCGGGGATGGCTGGGTCTACCAGGATCAGCATTCCCGCGCCGATGCTCAGGCCGTTGGGGGCCGTCATGGCATCGCCCGTCACTGGCAGCCAGAAGGCGTTGCCCTGGGCGTGATAGTCCGTCAGCTCGAAGCGTGACGCGCCATAGGCGGCACGTTCTTCACGGAGTTCACACAGGCCTTTCCAATCGCTGACCGGGTAGCGGAAATACGGGTTGTAGTGTGTTTTGGCGGGTGGCAAGACATCAAGGCGACGCTCACGAATCTCCAGCACCACTTCCACATAGCCGAGGCCCAACGCTGCCAATACGCGGTTCATGTCCTCCAGGCTTGGTGCTCGACGCTTGTTGAGCCAATGGCCGACACCGCCCTGGGACATCCCCAAGCGTTCAGCCAGTTCACCTTGCGTGACCTTGCGATCTTTCATGCTGGCCTTGACCAACGCTATCCAGTTATCCATGGCGCCTGAAGATACGTGAGGTATTTTCCAGGGCAATAAACAGTTTGTAGTAATCCATAAAACGACATAAATACGATACGTACTATTATCGAGCATAAGGTTTTCGACACCCACACGGAGTACCTCCCCTTATGACCACAAGCCCTCGCCTGCTGCCCGAAACACCTGCAAACGAAGAACTACGCGACATGCGCAACAGCGCAGCTGCCCGACGCGCGCTGGATTATTACTTGAAAGAAGATATATCGGCACAAGCCCCGGACGGAGCAATGTTCGCCATCAAACCCGAGATCAGCCAGGAGGAAGCCCTGGTGCACGCCTCAGACCTGTTGCGCAGCGCAGCGGCCACGGCCTACGAGTCGGCGAGCAGGTATCAAGGCAACCAGCGGGACCTGGCGTTTTCAGTGGTGTATTTGATTGATATGGCCAAGGCCTTGGTAGAGCGGTCGTTGCACGCGCCACAGGCTCAGGCAAACGGATAACAGGCGCGAACGAAAAATATTTCTATCAGATGGATAAAAACATTTGACTTGCAAATGATAATGATTATTATTGGACCTAGCTGATCGCGAGATCAGTCGATAGACCAAGGGACCTTAGGTCGGACTCTTGGAATATCTCCTCATCAGGCTAATCACGGTTTTTGACCCGGCTCTTTGGCCGGGTCTTTTTTTTGCCAGTTTCCCTGGCATGGCTTCAGGCTAATGAAGACTGTGTGTTGCTCGATGGCGCGCATGGTAGCAAAAGACCATCGCCAAAAGAAAGTCGAAGCAGCGCTCCAGACCGGATCTTTGCGAATTAGCGCTTGAGAATCAATCTCATAGACTCTAAGCTTCGGCCGCGTCAAGGACGATGCCCCCTCCCCTGCAACAATTTTTGCATCCAGAGATTGACCCACTCCTGTGTAAGATATCTGTCACAACACTCATAATCAGGCAACCAGACTATGACCGTGGCTTTGACCTCCATCAGGATCAGCACCAACTTCGACAGTGGCAATATCCAGGTACTGGATGCCCACGATGCCTACCAGTTGTTGCTCGCGATCAAACCCGACACCCGCAGTCAGCATTTCCAATGGTTTCACTTCAAGGCCGAAGGCATGCACGTGGGCCACACCCACACCTTTCGCCTGAGCAATGCGGGCAAGTCTTCCTACCCGCATGCGTGGAGCGACTATCAAGCTGTGGCCTCCTACGACCACATCAATTGGTTTCGCGTGCCTTCGCGTTTTGATGGAGAAATCCTGCACGTCAGCCTCAAGACCCGCGAAAAACACGCCTGGTTTGCTTATTTCGAACCCTACAGCCGTGCGCGCCACGACTGGCTGATCGAGCAGGCCCTGAGCCGTGCTGACACCCAACTGCTGGCCACCGGTAACAGTGTCGAAGGCCGCGATATCCAACTGTTGCGTCGCGGCAAGGGCGGTGAAGGTCAACGCAAGATCTGGATCATCGCCCAGCAACACCCCGGCGAACACATGGCCGAATGGTTTATGGAAGGCATCATTGAGCGCCTGCAACAAGACGGCGACGCCGAGATGAAAAAGTTGCTGAAGGTCGCCGACCTTTACCTGGTGCCCAATATGAACCCGGACGGTGCCTTCCATGGCCACCTGCGCACCAACGCCATGGGCCAGGACCTTAACCGCGCCTGGCAGAGCGCCAGCCAGGAGATCAGCCCCGAAGTGCTGTTCGTGCAGCAGCAGATGGAAAAGTACGGCGTGGACCTGTTCCTCGATATCCACGGTGACGAGGAAATCCCCTACGTATTCACCGCCGGCTGCGAAGGCAACCCCGGCTACACACCCCGCATTGCCGGCCTGGAGAAACACTTTCGCAGCCACTTGAGCTCACTGACCCGAGACTTCCAGACCACCCACGGCTACACCCGCGACCTGCCGGGTGAAGCCAACATGACGTTGGCCTGCAACGCCGTGGGCGAGCAATACGACTGCCTGTCCCTGACCCTGGAAATGCCGTTCAAAGACAACAACGACGCCCCCAACCCCCTGACGGGCTGGTCGGGGAAGCGCTCGCTGCAATTGGGCAAGGACGTATTAAGCAGCATCGCCGATATCGTCGGCCGCCTGCGCTAGGGTTTGGACCCGGTCATGCTTTGCAGCACGCCGTCACGCCGGATCAGCCCATGGAACAACGCCGCCGCCAGGTGCACCAGCACCGTCAAGAACAGCAGGTAGGCGAGGTAACCATGGGCCTTGCGCAACACCGCAAACAACGGCGCATTGGCCCCCACCAACGCCGGCAACTGCACCGAGCTGCTGAGCATCACCGGGTCTCCGGCGGCTGAAATCATCGCCCAACCCAATAGCGGTAACACCAGCATCAGGCCGTAGAGCACCAGATGGGACGCCTTGGCCGCCAGCACTTGCCACAATGGCAGGTCTGCGGGCAACGGCGGTTGGCGGGTGGAAAAACGCACCACCAGCCGCACGATCACCAGTGCCAGAATCGCGATCCCCAAGGGCTTGTGCAGGTGAATCAACCATTCGTATCGCTCTGAAACCGACGCCGCCAAACCCGCGCCTATAAACAGCATGGCGATGACCATAAGCGCCATCAGCCAGTGCAACAGGCGCGCCAACGGGGCGAAAAACCGGGGTTGGGCATTCATGGCTTCGACTCCTGTGGAGTGTTGTGCAACGGGCTGACTTCGCCGGCGCGGCGCAGGTACGAACTGGCGTAGGCCGCCGAACGTGCCGCCAGCAGCGGGTCATTGGAGGCTTGGATGCCGCTGGGCAAAATCAGCGGGTCGAAGTTGATGTCGCGGCAATCACCGTCGGCCTGCGGCTGGCTGCTTTGCAGCACCAGGGTGCCGGCGTTCAGCACCTTGTGTTCACCGGTCCAGGTCTTGCTGGCATCGTCCAGCGGGTCGCCGGGGTTGGCCAGGGTCATGTTCAACTGCCAGCGCAGCGGCCCGGCAGACAGGCGCTGCACCAGGTCTTTTTCGAGGAAGTCGCCGCCGGCCGGCGCGCTATCGCCTGCTGCGTCCTGGCTCTGTGGCACCACGCCCCAACGCACCGCCTGACGCTTGCCATCGGCGCCCACCAGGTAAAACGCGTTGATGCCGTTATAGGTTTCAGTCGCATAGCTGGCCGACGGTTTGGCCGTCTTGACCCAGGCTAGAAACGCCGCCGTCTCGGGATGGGCCGCAAAAAACGCCGGCATCGCCGCCGGGTCCGGTTTGCCCGTGGCTGGGTCCGGCGCGCCGGCCTTGAGCAAACCGTAGAAGGCTTCAGGCGTACCCACCGGGAACACCGGCATGCTGTTCATCCCGGTGCGCCATTGCTGACCATTGGCCTGGCTGAATTGCAGGGCAAAGCTGCGGATCGGCACACTGCTGTCCGGTGCGTAGGGGTTGCCGCTGGGCAAGGCAAACCGGCCGATCACCGGCGTCTTGGCTTCGCTGAACACCTGGGCACTGGAGTAAGCACGGGCCTGCGTACTGCTCTCGAAATACCCGGCCACGCACACGCCCTTGGCATGGTTGCGGCGAAAACCTGGGTGCACGCCGTTGTTGGTTTCCAGGGCATTGACCAAGGTTTTCGGGCGCAGGCGTTGTGGGTCAAGGGTGCCGTTGACGTAGGCAAACGCCCCCGCAACAACCGCAACCACGGCGCCGATACCCACGAGGCGTGCGATCAGGCTCGCGGTGCTTAAGGGGGGACGGGGCGGTGATGACTGATCTACCATGAAGGAACTCCAGGGCCAAAGGCCTTAGGGGTGAAACATAAGGTCGGAGCATTAAGACGAACGCCGCACGGGTCTATTCCTTGGCCTTCGATTTATTTGCCGATTTTTTGCAAAGACCGGGAATAACCTTCAACGCCGCACGTCTCCCTAGTCCCAGCGTAGTGACCAGCCAGATTCCCATGCACGAACTCGACGAACCGTTACGTGAACTCATCCCCAGGCTGCGGCGCTTTGCCGTGTCCCTGACCCGTAACGCCAGCAGCGCCGACGACTTGGTGCAATCGACCCTTGAACGCGCGATCACGCGCTGGGCCGACAAGCGCATCGAAGGCGATCTGCGCGCGTGGCTGTTCTCGATCCTCTACCGACAGTTCCTCGACGCGCACCGCCGCACCCGGCGCTATGCGCGCATGCTGGAGTTCTTTACCGGTCGCGATGACGCGCAGCCATCGGTGGAACGTACGGTGATCGCCCAATCGACCCTGCAAGCCTTCGACCAACTCAACACCGAGCAACGTGCGCTGCTGCTGTGGGTGTCGGTGGAGGGCTTGAGCTACAAGGAGGTCGCCGAGATCCTTGAGGTGCCCATTGGTACCGTGATGTCGCGCCTGTCGAGGGCGCGCCAAGCCCTGCGTCAACTCAGTGATGGCGAAATTGCCAGCCCTTCTCTGCGGATACTCAAATGATCAGCCTGCCCCCCAACGAACGCGATTTGCACGCCTATGTCGATCACCAGCTCCAGGAGAGCGATCGACGTGCCCTTGAAACCTGGCTGGCGGCCCACCCGGACGTCGCGGCCCAGGTGCATGCCTGGCAACAGGATGCGCAATCGCTGCGCGCCGCATTGGGCGGCACCCTGCAACAGCCGGCCAACCCAGACCTGGACCCGGCGCTGATACGCCAACGCATCAAGCATCAAACACGCCGGCAGTTCGCCACAGCGGCGGTGTTGCTGATTGCCGTGAGCCTCGGCGGCCTCGGCGGCTGGCATGCCCGCGAAGCCACGCAACCACCGCTGCTGCCGATGGCCGATGCGATGCAGGCTTACCGCCTGTTTGCCCAGGACGGCATCATGCCCGCCGATTTCAAGGCCCAGGGTGGCGGCACCATGCAGGCCTGGCTCGACCGTTACTTCAACCAGGCCCACCGCCTGCCGGACTTGAGCGCTGCCGGGTTCACGCCGATCAGCGGGCGTTTGCTCACCACCGATCAAGGCGCGGCGGCAATGGTGCTGTATGAGGATCAAAACGGTCGGCGCATCAGCTTCTACATCCGCCCACCCGGCCCGGATAACGGCTTTCTGCCGCGGGGCAATCGCAGTGCAGACGGCTTGCGCGCCCAATATTGGTCCGGCGGCGGCTACAACTACGCGATGGTCAGCCCTGAAAACCAGCCTGCCACACCGCTGCTGAGTTTCTAGAAACCCACATCGAGTACCACGTTGTCGATATAGGTGCCTGCCGGCGGCGTGGTCTGGTCGGTGTAGATTTTCGCGTTGTAGTTGTACACCTGGCTGCCCACCCCCGTGCCAGTGCCCAGGCCATTGCCGGGGTTGATTTCGGCGGTTGAACTGTCGCGCCGAGCCGCGCCGACGCTGCCCCATCGGGTGGCGCCGGCGCTTTTGAAGATGTCGTAGGCCAAGTAATTACTGCCCGAAATCATCCGCCGGCGCCCGCCCACGGCAACCGGGTTCTGGCCGTCGCTCATGCCCACGGTGTAGGTGCTGCCCTTGGTGCAAGAGACGCTGGCCTGCCCGGTCACGGTGGCAAAACCGCTGATCACCGGGGCGCTGCCAAAGCTGATGGCCGGTGCCGTGATCTGGCAGTCATTGGTCACCGTCATTGTGACGGTCAACGTACGGGTCTGGGGCGTCAGGTTTTTATCGCGCACCGCACATAACGTGCCCACACCCAAGCCGACGCAATAGTCCCAGGACCACGCCAGGTTCAAGACTTCGGTGTAGACCCCCGCCGCCACATTGCTGCCAGTGATGCTGCCCAAGTAAAGCGGCAAGGACTTATTGCCCGGGCCGGTCAAGAGCCCCGCGGCGGTGGCGATGCCATTAGGCCCGAAGTCAAACAGCGTGTTACGCGCGATGGGATAGCTGGTGGTGTTATTGCCATAGACCGTATAGCGGATCACATCGCCGGTAGGACCGACCATCCCCGCCGTCAACGAGGAAACGGTCAGGTAAAAGTGATCGTTGGTGCCCAGGGCGATCAGCGACTGCCCGCAGCTCAACCCGCCGTTCAAGGTCGAACTGCCTTGCGAGGTGGTGTTCACAGTGACCGAACTGACCGAGCCAAAACCCGCCGGCGTCGTTACCGCCACCCCGCACAGGGCCAGCGCCGGGCTCGAAATACCCACGCCGGCAACGCTCAACACACTGTATAGCCATCCCTTGCCCCTCACCCGCGCGCTCCTTGCTCACACCCTCATTGGCACACCAACGGCCCGATCAAAGGCACGTCTTGTTGCTGCTCATCGATATCAAACGTCGCCTGGCAGGTTCGCCCTTCACCGAGGGTCACCTGTAACGTGTTATGGGCCGCCAGATTGTCCAGGTACACCAAGCCATCCCAACCCACCACCGCCTGCTGGCTGCTCTGCTCATGCACCACCAGGCTGCCCAGGGGCAGTTCCTGATGCTGGCTGTCCACCAGCGTGACGCTGGCGGCCAGCACCCGACGCAGCGGAAACTCCAGCAGGTAGCCACTGCCGCGCCGCACCGACACCCGCTGTTCCACATTCTGGCTCTGGATATTGGGCGGCAGGTTCAGTGGGTCGATTTCGTACTTGGCGCGGTAGTAGGCGCTGCTCCACGGCACCAGCAATTTGCCGTTGCGGTCGGTCTGGCCCACCAGTTGGTTCTCGTAGCGCACCGGGATCCCGGCAAACCCTTGGGTACTCACCACCACAAAAGCATCGTTGATGCGGTTGGCGGCAAAGGTGTCGCCGCCCATCCACACCAACGAGCCGCTGGCATCGGCCCAACGGGTCTGGGCATCGCTGCTGCCGTACACGCCCGCCTGCAATTGCACCGATTGCAGGCGCCAGGTCAGGTCGGCCTGGCGATAGGTGGGCCCATCGCCCTGGGCGTAGCCGAGGTTGTAACCCACGCCGCCTTCACTGGGCACCGCGCTGCTGTAGTTGACGCGCTGGCGACTGGCGCCGTCCTTGCCGCGTTCGCTGCTCACGGCCAGGCTGCCATTGAGGTCGAACGGGATCACCAACTGCGCCTGCATGGCCCAGTTGCTGTCGCCGATCTCGCGGTTGGCCGACAGGTAAAAACTGGTATTGCGCCACAGCGGTTTGCTCCAGCTCAGGTTGAGCAGGCGTGTGCGCGAGTCATCCGACGCCTGCACATCGAAATAGCCCAGGCCCAGGCTGCCGAAGCGTTCCAGGTTAAGGCTCAGGGTCACCTGTTCACTGCGCTTGCTCAGGCTGGCGTAAGGGGTGTCCACCAGGGTCAGGTCGGCGTACTCGTCGCGCCGCTCCACCCGCTGGTACGACAAGCTGTAGCGCGTGCTGTTGTACTGATAGCCCAGGCTCAGTTGCTGGCCGGTGCGCCCCTCAAACTGGCTTTGACTGACGGCGCTGTTGAGCACGCCGAAGTTGCCCAAGCGCAGATTGCCGCCCAGCCCGCCCAGGGTCAGGTTGCTGGCGGCCTCGGCGTGGCTTTCCAGGGTCAGGTTGTCGGAATAGCCGTAACGAAAGGTACCGCTGGCCACGCCTGGGCCGTAGGCAAAGTCCCGAACGGTGTAGTCCCGCCGCAAGGTCCCGGCCGCTACCGAGAAATCCGTCAGGCCTTGTTGCAACAACGTACTGGTGACGTAGAACGGCACCGTGGTCGATACCTGGCGACCCAAGGCATCGGTGGTCACCACCACCGCTTCGCCCGCGCCATTGATAAACGGCACGTTGGTCAGGGTGTAGGGGCCCGGTTGCAGCTGTGCGCTTTCGGATTTGTAGCCGTTGATAAACAGGTCAACCGACGACGGCACCGCCGCCTCGCCGGCAAATTGTGGCAAGGGGTACGTCACCAAGTCCGGCCGCACGGCAAAGTCCCGCGACAGCTGCACCCCGCCCAGGCGCACCGAACTGCTCCAGGGCAACGAACCGCTGATCACATCACCGGCCTCGTAGGTGAGCATTCGCTCATCGTCGGAGAAACGCCAAGTGGTGTCGTAACGCCGATAGCCGTTGTTGAGGGTGCTGTTGCTGATGCCGCCGGCCAGGGTCTGGCGGTATTGCCCGGTGTTGGACAAGGTGCCCCAATTATCAAATAGCCGCAGTTCGTTCCAGGCGGCGAGGTAGCTGCCGCCTTCATCAGTGTCATTGAAATACAGGTCGTAGTTGAGCAAGGCACCAAAGCTGCTCATCGCCGGGGTGCGCGGGTAAGTGTTGCGGTTACCGATAAACTGTTCCTGCAACCACGATGGCGGCACGTCCAACAACAGGCGTTGGCCATTGCTGTCGTAGTCGCTGTGCAGGCCGGGGACTTTTTCCAGGGCCACGCTGCCTGTGGGTTCGCCGGGCAGCTTCATGCCCACGTCCTGCAAGGCGGTGGCCGGCACATAGAGTTGCCCAGCCCGTTGCTCGACCGCGATGACACGGCCGGTGTCCATCTGGTTGACCACCAGCTCCAGAAACAACTGCGCATCGGCGACAGCCTCCATACTGCTCGGCGGCGGCGGCAAGTCGCCAGCCACGCCTGGCAGCGCAAACAGTGCACCCCACAGCCCGCTCACCACTGCCACCGACGACCACAGACAACGAGCCGGACCACGACTCACCATGGCGTTGTGCCCTTCAATGGACATCTCCATCCTGTTGAACCCGGGCGTCAGCCCGTCCCGCTGCACACCCCGTTACCGCTTCGGCGCAAGGCTCTCCAACTGCGCTGCGCCGTTGATACGCACCTGCAGCGGCTGGTCGGCCGATAAGGTATCCGGCACCGGCCAGCGCATGGTCGCGCCCGGTAATACGTAGCCCAACAGGCCGTCCACCAGGGGCCGAGTCTGGCCGCCCTGTTTGAACGAGGCATCAGTCAGGCGGGCATGCACGGCGCCCTGGTTGCGCACTTCGATGTAACTGCGCCCCGCCACCGTGACTTTGTGCCAGTTCAGGTCCGGCTTGCCGGCGCCCTTGGGGTCACGTTGGCGCGTGGCATCCTCCTTGCTCCACAGGCCCGTGCCATAGGCGAACAGCGGCACCGAATAACGCATCTGGAAGCGAATCGCCGCCGCCGTGGTCTTGCCCTCCGGTGGTGTGGGCAACTGCATGGGTGACGGGATTTCATCAATGATGATGCGGTAGGCCAGCTCCTGCCCCGGGGGCACTTCGCGGGTACGGGTCAGGCGTACCAGTTGCTTCTGCCCCGGTTCGATCCTGGCCACCGGCGGGCTGCCGATCACGTCGCGCTGGTTCTGATATTGCTCGTCAAACCCGCTCTGGCTCCAGGCAAACACCCGGACCTGCAAGTTGGCCGTCTCTGAGCCTCGGTTTTCCAGCCAGAGTGCGCTGGCCTGTTGGTCAGCCTCCAGCACCGGGTCGATAGGCCAGATCAGCACCGAGCTGGCCGCCGACACGAGCCCGGCCGTGCACAAAGCACCCAAGGCAACACCCGCGGCCCACAACCGCCGGGAAGGTGAACGCATAAAACCACTCCTTATACCCATAGCCCTACCACGACAGTTGCACCTGCAACGTGTCGCTGTACGTCCCCCCAGGCTGATTGCCCGGTAATTGCACCCGCCCGTAGATCGGCAGGCTGATGTTATTGGCGTCGGTGTAGGCCACGCTGACGCTCTGACTGACCCCTAGGCTTTGGCTGAACGCCGCATCGCGAAACAACTGATAAGCCACCCGCGCACTGCCGGTGTTGAGCTGCAAATTACGCCCGGCGCTGTTATGCAGCCCGCCGTCGACGCTCATGTTCAGCGTCACCCCCGGCGTGCATTGCAGGGTCACACCGCCCGTCAGCGCGGCGGTCACCGTACTGGTGGCCAGCGCCGAATAACTGCCGTAGGCCAACGTCCCGTAATTGCTGCCGCCTCCCACCACCAGGCAACCCGGTGTGATGGTGGCACTCACCTGGAAGCTCTGGCTGGGCAACGCCGATAACGGCAAAGGAAGCGCCAGCCCACAGGCCATCAATGCGATGCGCCACATCGCTAAAACGTCAGTTCAACGGCCACGGTGTCGGTGTAGTTGCCCGCTGGCAGCCCCGCCTTACCCACCGCCCGGCCGTAGAGGCTAACGGTTTGCGCCACGCCGGTACTGGTGGCGAGCGTAATCACGCCATCAATGGCCAGCAGCGTGGAATGCCCGCTGTCGGTGTAGAAGTCGTAGGGCACGAAATTGCCCAGCCCGTCGGCCAGCGCGCGGGTGCCGCCAGGGGAGGCGTTGTCATGGGCGCCGGCACGCACCTTGATCGTCGGCGTGGTACCCGCCGAACACAGCACCGACAACCCCCCACCCGTGCCAGTACCGCCGAGCAACTGGGCGTCGGCATTGGTGAACAGGCTGTTGGTGGTGCCGAAGTTCAAGCTACCGAAGTTCAGCCCGGTGGCCGCCCCGGAGCCGTTGACCTGGCAACTGGCGATCAACGTCAGGCTGGAGGTGATCTGCCCAGTCACCGTGGTGGCCGCGTTGACACTGCAAGCCATCGCCAGGCCCAGCGCGCAAACGCCTAATCGAGATACGCGTACATGCATGATATCCATCCTCATGGTTTACCAATCCAGAGTCACCGTCAGGGTGTCTGTGTAGATGCCGGCCGGTAAGGCCCGGGTATTCGCCACCACCGAGCCGAATACCGGGATCGGTATCTGTGTGCCCCTGGTCACGACGAAATTGCGTTGCTGGCCGATGCTGTAGGTGCTGCGCCCCAAGGGATCAGCCGACAAACGATAGGGAATGGTCTGACGGCCGTTGCTCAGGCGTCGCGTGGCGCCGTCACCGTTGACGCCGCCGTCGATGGTCACGGTGAAACTGCTGACCAGTGAGGGGTTGCAGGACACGGCCAGCGGCGCATTGTTGCCATCGGTGACGCCGGCGGTCATCCCCTCGCTCCAAGTCGGCCCATGACTGCCGAAATCCAGCAGGGCTGACCCGCTTTCCGGGGTAACCGGGGCGACATCCGGGCCCTTGCTGACCTCACAACTGGCGGTGATCACCAGCCGCGCGTGGATCTGCCCGGTAGCGGCCGCCGCCTGCGCGTCATCCGCCAGCAGCAGCAAGCCACCCATAGCCACCAGGGCCAGGCACCGGCTCACCATGTGACCGTGACCTTGAGCAGGTCGGAATAACGACCGACTGCGGGGATGTCCTTGAGCGGTTCGATACGCCCATAGAGCGGCAGGTCGACGCTGCCCGAATCCGGCACGCGACCGCTGAGGGGCACATCCACCGGCAAGGGGATGCGCCGCGCGGCGTCGGCATACAAACGATAGGGAATGGGTTTGCCAGAAGGGAGACCCGCGCTGAGGTAGCGCACGTCGCCGGAGCCGCCATGCAGGCCGCCATCGACGCGCAGTTGGTATGGCGTGTCGGGGTTGCACTCAAGGCGTGGTTGGCGCTGGCTGATGAGCGCCGCACTCAGGGGCCCGGCCGGGTCATCCAGACGCGGGCCGCTGCCAAAATCCAATACGCCAAGTTGCTCGATGCCAGCACTGCGGGTCATACCCACCAGCTGGCAGCCCCGCTGCACGTCGATGCGCACCTCCACCTGGAGTTGCGCAGCGTAAGCCGTGTTGCAGAGCATCGCGCTCATGACTGCCACTACTGCTCGTCCCTTCAATGCCCCAAATCCTTGTACAGGGGTAACTGCTGTGTAGAAGGTTAGACCCTCAGCGGGAATCCGCCAGTTACGACAGGGCCACCCAGCGCCATGCTTTTTCGAGATGGCTGGCGGCGCCCTTCTCTATTGGTCAAATCGCGGCAAGCGTCCTAAAGTGAGCGACCATCGACCTACAGAGTGATTTGCCTTGGCTCCGCGCTCCCTGATTCGTCGCCTGCTCGGTAAAAAAACCGACACCCTTGACGACTCTCCCATCCCGCCGTTCTTTCAGAAAAAAGCCGCGCAACAGGGCTATACCCTCAGCGATGGGCAGACCCGCGCCATCAACGCCCTGGCCCGCGAAACCCAGCACCTGCTTGCGGGCCTGGCCACCCGCAGCCTGTACCTGCACGGGCCGGTGGGGCGCGGTAAAAGCTGGCTGCTGGACGGTTTTTTCCAGGCGCTGCCGATTGCCGAAAAGCAACGCGTGCATTTCCACGATTTCTTTGCGCGTTTACACCGGGGCATGTTCCAGCACCAGCATCAGGACGATGCGCTGGCGATGACCCTGGATGAGTTGCTGGCAGGTTGCCAGGTGCTGTGTTTCGACGAATTCCATGTGCATGACATCGGCGATGCCATGCTCATCAGCCGCTTGTTCAAGGCGCTGTTCCAACGCGGCGTGCTGGTGCTGGTCACGTCCAACTACCCGCCCGAAGGGCTGCTGCCCAACCCGCTGTACCATGAACGCTTCAAGCCGGTGATTGACTTGATCGCGGCGCGCATGGATGTGCTGGAAGTCAGTTCACCCCAGGACTTTCGCAGCCTGCCCCAAGCGCAAAGTACGCAACGCTTTACCCACGGCCATTACGTGTGGCCGGGCACCGCCAGTCAGCGTACTGCGCTCGATCTACCCGCTGCAGACTGCCCGCCACAGCCCCTGGCCGTCGGCAACCGTCAGTTGCGTTGCCGCAGCCAACAGGGGCGCACCATCGCCTTCGCGTTCAACGACCTGTGCGAACAGCTCACGGCAGTCATGGACTACCTGCTGCTGTGCCAAGACTTCGACCACTGGATCATCGACGGCCTGCCCCACCTGGCCGATTGCCCGATTGCCGTACAGCAGCGTTTTATCAACCTGGTGGACGTGCTTTACGACAAGGACAAGCACCTGACCCTGATCGGCCTCCAGCCCCTGGCCGAATGCCTGGCGGGCCAGGCCATCGACCTGGCACGCACCGCCAGCCGTCTGGGCCAACTGCAGCCGCTCGACCCGCAAGCGCTGCCCGACCCGGTATCATGAGCCCCCTTCACGCCATCAGAGATTGCGCCGGTCATGCACACCCTCGCCCAACTCAAGGCCGGCCAACTGGCTGGCATCACGCGCCTGGACCTGTCCTGCGGGCTGACCGAGTTCCCCCGGGAAATCTTCGCGCTGGCGGACTCCCTGGAAATCCTCAACCTCAGCGCCAATGCCCTGAGCAGCCTGCCCGACGACTTGCACCGCCTGCCGCACCTGCGCGTGCTGTTTTGCTCGGACAACCTCTTTACGGAACTGCCGGAATGCCTGGGCCAGTGCGCCAAGCTGAGCATGATCGGCTTCAAGGCCAACCAGATCAGCCATGTACCCGCCGCCGCACTGCCGCCGTTACTGCGCTGGTTGATCCTCACCGACAACCAGATCAGCCAATTGCCCGATGAGTTGGGCCAGCGGCCTTTGCTGCAAAAACTCATGCTGGCCGGTAACCAGTTGTCACAGTTGCCCCACAGCCTGGCCAACTGTCATAACCTCGAACTGCTGCGTATTGCCTCGAACCGCTTTACTCACTTACCGCAATGGCTACTGGCGTTGCCGAACCTCACCTGGCTGGCCTACGCCGGTAACCCGGTGGAGATGGCGGTGAGCATCGCCGAGGAAGACGCCACGCCAGACATTCCCTGGGCCGAACTGGAAATGGCCGAGGTTCTCGGTGAGGGCGCCTCTGGCGTGATCCGCAAGGCCATGTGGACGCCGGCGGCTAAACCCGTGGCGGTGAAACTCTACAAAGGCACCATCACCAGCGACGGTTCGCCCTTGCACGAAATGCAGGCCTGCATCGCTGCCGGGCTGCATCCCAACCTGATCAAGGTAGAAGGCCGCGTAATCGATCATCCTGAGGGTCAGGCGGCATTGGTGATGAGCCTGATCGACCCCAGCTACCGCAACCTCGCCGCCCTGCCGAGCCTGGCCTCGTGCACCCGCGATATCTACGCACCCGATACCCGTTTCAGTCTTGAGGTTGCGTTGCGCATGGCGCGGGGCATTGCTTCGGTCGCGGCGCATCTGCACCGGCACGGCATCACCCATGGCGATTTGTACGGTCACAATATCCTGTGCAATGACGCGGGGGATTGTTTGCTGGGGGACTTTGGCGCGGCGTCGTTTCACACCACGGCGGACACGTTGGAGACTCGGGCGTTGCAGCGCATTGAAGTGCGGGCGTTTGGGGTGTTGTTAGGGGAGTTGTTGGAGCGGGTTGAGAGGGAGGTAGGTGAGGGGCTGCTAGCGTTGCGCGACAGCTGCTGCCAGCCGGATGTGTTGGCGCGGCCTGGCTTCGAGGAAATTGAAGTCGTACTCAGTTCCCTCCAACACCACTAAACCAATGTGGGAGCGGGCTTGCTCGCGAATGCGGTGTATCAGTCGATACATGAATTGACTGATACACCGCATTCGCGAGCAAGCCCGCTCCCACATTTTGGGCCTATTTATCCAGTTGGATAATCAGCCAGCCAACCCGACGAACATATCCTGCACGTCATCATGGTTGTCCAGGCCTTCGAGGAAGGCTTCAACTTCAGCCATCTGCTCGTCGCTCAAACCGCTCACCGGGTTTTTGGCGATATAACCCAACTTGGCCGACAACACGGTGAAACCCTGCTCTGGCAGCGATTTCTGTACCGCATCCAGGTCGGTGGTCTCGGTGATGAACAGGGTCGCGCCTTCCTCTTCACCGTCTTCGAAATCCTGAGCACCGGCTTCAATGGCCGCCATCTCAGGGTCAGCGTCCGGAGTGTCCGGCGAAGCTTCGATCAGGCCGACATGGTTAAAGTCCCAAGCCACGGAGCCGGAAGCCCCCAGTTGGCCTTTGCGGAACGCCACACGGATTTCTGCCACGGTACGGTTGATGTTGTCGGTCACACACTCAACGATCAGCGGCACCTGGTGCGGGGCAAACCCTTCGTAGGTCACGCGGTGGTACTGCACGGTTTCGCCCAACAGGCCGGCGCCTTTTTTGATGGCGCGCTCCAGGGTTTCCTTGGGCATCGAGGCCTTTTTGGCCTGCTCTACAACCAGACGCAGGTGGGCGTTGGTCGCGGTGTCGGCACCGTTGCGGGCGGCGATGGTGATTTCTTTCACCAGCTTGCCGAAGATCTTGCCCTTGGCATTGGATGCCGCTTCTTTATGTTTGACTTTCCACTGTGCGCCCATGACTCACTCTCTCGATATCCATCGCGCCCAAACGTCTACTGGCCGGCGCTTTGGGGGCAGAGTTTATAGCGCAAAAACGCAACGTTCCACCAAAAAACCGTCAGGGCGCCAACTCGAAAAACGCCTGGATCAGGCGCAATGAGCGGCGTCGCTCCAGGCAGCCGAGCATGTGCCGGTTGGCCAGGCCGTCACCTTGCAGCGCGACCGCCTGTACCCGAGGGTCTGGGCTGACCTCCATCGACGACACGACCCCAACCCCCAATTGGGCGGCGACGGCTTCGGTCACGGCCTCACGGCTGTCGAGTTCCAGCAACACCTTGGGCTGTACGCCAGCCGCCAGGCAGGCGTCATCAAAGGTGCGGCGGGTAATGGAGCTGGGCTCGCGCAGCACCATGATCTCGTCGTTGAGTTGCGCCAGGCGGATACCTTCTGGCTGTGTCGCCCAGGGGTGGTTGGCCGGCACCAGCGCGCAAATCCGTGACTCGCTCAAGGGCTGCAAATGCAGGCCATTACGTTGCTCCACTTCGGTCAGCACCGCCACATCCGCATGCTCGGACAACAACGCCGCCAAGGTTTCCTGGGCATTGCCCAAGCGCAGGTTGACGGTGATGCCGGGGTAGCGCGCCCGCAGGCTGGCGATCATCGGCATCACCAGGTGCGGGCCATCGGCCGCCACTTCGAGGCGCCCGGTGAGCAATTGGCGATTGGCCTCCAGCAGGGCTTGCGCTTCGTCCACCAGGCCAAAGATCGCCCGGGTAATCGCCGCCAGGCGTGCGCCCTCCTCGGTCAGCTCCACCCGTCGCGCCGTGCGGCGCAGCAAGGGGATCTGGTAGTACTCCTCCAGGGCCTTGATATGCCCCGTCACCGCCGGCTGGCTGATAAACAATCGCTTTGCGGCACGGGTAAAACTGCCCTCGCGGGCCACGGCATCGAATGCACGCAGTTGAAACAGGTTCATAGCTATCGGCCTCACTGATAGCTCGCATAACAACAAACAATTTGATTGATAACAAGCCAAACTGCAATTTAGGCGCCGTAGCTTCAGCCCCAGCCTTGCGAGGATGTAAAATGACCGCCGCCGCACCGACCCTGCTCACCCCAGGCCCCTTGACCACTTCTGCCCGCACCCGCCAGGCGATGATGGTGGATTGGGGTTCATGGGACGAGCGCTTCAACCAACTGACCGCCAGCGTCTGCGAGCAATTGCTGGCGATCATTGATGGCACCAGCAGCCATCACTGCGTGCCTTTGCAAGGCAGCGGCACGTTCGCCGTCGAAGCCGCCATCGGCACCCTGGTGCCGCGCAACGGCAAGGTGCTGGTGCTGATCAACGGCGCCTATGGCAAGCGCCTGGCGAAGATCTGTGAAGTACTGGGGCGCGCCTTCTGCACGTTTGAAACCGCCGAAGACGAACCCACTACCGCCGCCGATGTTGATCGCCTGCTGCGCGCCGACAGCGCCATCACCCACGTCGCGTTGATCCACTGTGAAACCAGCACCGGCATTCTCAACCCGCTGCCGGCCATTGCTCAGGTCGTGAAAAACCATGGCAAGCGCCTGATCGTCGACGCCATGAGCTCCTTCGGCGCGCTGCCCATCGATGCCCGCGAAGTGCCGTTCGATGCGCTGATCGCCGCGTCCGGCAAGTGCCTGGAAGGCGTGCCCGGCATGGGCTTCGTCTTCGCCGACAAACAAGCGCTGGCGGCCGCCCAAGGTAACTGCCATTCCCTGGCGATGGACCTGTTCGACCAGCACGCGTACATGGCCAAGACCGGCCAATGGCGCTTCACTCCGCCGACCCACGTGGTCGCCGCCCTGCATGAAGCGCTGCTGCAATACGCCGAAGCAGGTGGCCTGCCCGCACGCCATCAACGCTACGCACGCAATTGCCAGGTGCTGCTGGGCGGCATGGCCGAACTCGGCCTGCGCAGCTTTCTGCCGGCCGCGATCCAGGCGCCGATCATCGTCACCTTTCATGCCCCGCAAGACCCGCGCTACCAGTTCAAGCACTTCTACGAGCGGGTCAAGGCCAAGGGTTTCATCCTCTACCCCGGCAAACTGACCGAGGTAGACACCTTTCGCGTGGGCTGCATCGGCGACGTCGACGCCACCGACATGCACGCCGCCGTCGCCGCCATCGCCGAGGCACTGCACGCCATGAACATCAACCTTTCTTCCATTGGATCGCCCGCATGAATTATCAAAACCCCAACACTGTCCAGGCTGTGATCCTCGATTGGGCCGGCACCGTGGTCGACTTCGGCTCGTTTGCGCCCACGCAGATTTTTGTCGAGGCCTTTGCCGAGTTCGACGTGCAAGTTTCCATTGAAGAAGCGCGAGGCCCGATGGGGATGGGTAAGTGGGACCACATCCGCACCCTGTGCGATCAGCCGCAGGTGGCCGAGCGTTATCGCCAGGCATTCGGCCGTACGCCGACCGACGATGACGTCAGCGCTATCTACCAGCGTTTTATGCCGTTGCAGATTGAGAAGATCGCCGAACACTCGGCGTTGATCCCCGGCGCCCTCGACACCATCGCCCAGCTACGCGCGCAAGGCCTGAAGATCGGCTCGTGCTCCGGCTACCCCAAGCAGGTGATGGATAAAGTCGTCGCACTGGCCGCCACCAACGGCTACGTTGCCGACCACGTGGTGGCCACCGACGAAGTACCCAACGGTCGCCCCTGGCCCGCCCAGGCGTTGGCCAACGTGATTGCGCTGGGGCTCGATGATGTCGCGGCCTGCGTAAAGGTCGACGACACAGTGCCCGGCATCCTCGAAGGCCGCCGTGCGGGTATGTGGACCGTGGCCCTGACCTGCTCCGGCAACGCGCTGGGCCTGACCTACGAACAGTTCCGCGCCCTGGATGCCGCGACACTGGCCAGCGAACGCCAGCGTATCGAAGCGCTGTTCGAAGGCTCGCGCCCGCACTACCTGATCGACACCCTCATTGACTTGCCAGGGGTGATCGCCGACATCAATGCGCGCCTGGCCCGTGGGGAAATGCCGCAGGGTCATTGATAGAGGTCAAGACAACGGCACTCGCACCAGGCAAACCGCTCAAAACCGGCATACAGTAAAAGGACTGCGTCGCTCAAGAACGCAATGCTGTTAACCGTACCTGTGGCGAGGGCGCTTGGTCCCGTTCGACAGCGAAGCTGGAGCCGGCTTTTGGGGGCCGCTTCGCGCCCCAGCGGGAGCAAGCTCCCTCGCCACACGTTTGCCCTGATGAGTGAGGAACCCAGCGATGCCGTGGAAAAACTCCGATACGCGATACAGCACTGTATCGATTGCGTTGCACTGGCTGATGGTGGTGCTGCTGGCGGTGGTCTACGCCTGCATTGAGTTACGCGGCCAGTTTCCCAAAGGCAGCGGTGCGCGTACGTTGATTGTCGAGATGCACTTTATGCTCGGCCTCACCGTGTTTGTGCTGGTATGGCTGCGCCTGTTTGCCCGCAGCCTGGGCGTTGCACCGAAGATCGTGCCCGCACCGCCGCAATGGCAGAGCCTGTTGGCGACGCTCATGCATGTGGCGCTGTATGCGCTGATGATCGGCATGCCGATTGCCGGCTGGCTGATCGTCAGTGCCGAGGGGCATTCGGTGATGTTCTATGGCATGGAGCTGCCGCCGTTGATTGGCGAAAACAAGGACTTGGCCAAGCAGATCGAGGGTTGGCATGTGTGGTTTGGCAAGGTGGGGTACTGGTTGATCGGGCTGCATGCGTTGGCGGGGCTGTTTCACCATTATGTGATGCGCGATAACACGGCGTTGCGGATGATGCCGGGGAAGCGGGCTAACCCTTGAACCCGCGACAGCCTTGCAGGCCGCCGGTATGGATGAAGATCAGGCGGGTGCCGGGGGTGAAGCGCCCGGCCTCGATCTGTTGTTTCAAGGCCAGTAGGGCTTTGCCGGTGTAGAGCGATTCGAGGCGCAAACCGCAAGCCTTTTCCGTGGTTTCAATAAAGTCGAGAAGCTGCGGATCAACCTTGGCGAAGCCCCCTCGGCAGGCGTCCAACAGCTCATAACCACCTTCCGCGATAGCGGCCACATTTTGCGCCACACCGTGATCATCCGGTACGGCCATGGCGCCGTATACCGGGTGCGTACCTGCCTCCGCCAGCACCAACCCCGCCAATGTGGTGCCGGTACCCGCAGCCAACCACCAGCCGTCGTAATCGCTCCAACCCAATGCGCTCAACTGCGTGCGGGCTTGCTCCACCAGCACGCCGCACCCCACCGCACCGGCCAACCCGCCGCCACCTTCGGGCACAGGATGAAAATGAGGATATTGCTCGCGCCAAGGCAACCAGAAATCCGGCTCGTTGCGCGCACGATAACCGCCATAACCCAGCCAATGCAGGTGCATGCCAAAGGCTTTGAGGTCGAGCACCGTGGGGGTGTCTTGAGGATGGCCACGCAGCAGGCCGACAGTGGGAAAACCAAAGCGTTTGCCCGCCGCCGCCAGCGCATGCAAATGGTTGGAGTAGGCGCCGCCCAGGCTGATGATGCCGCTGGCTGTTTGCGCCTGGGCCAGATGCCCGGTGAGTTTGAACCACTTGTTGCCGCTGATCAGCGGGTCGATGCGGTCCAGGCGCAGTACGGCCAGCTCAACCCCTTGCAGCCAATCCAGATGCAAGGGTTCGAGGGGTGCGCGGGGAAGCCAATCAAACGGGCCCATCGGAATGCATCTCGGCGTGCAAAAAGGGCCCGTAGTCTATGTGCCTTACAGCTCGGCGGCCAGTCGCGAGCCCTGGTTGATGGCGCGTTTGGCATCCAGCTCTGCCGCCACGTCGGCGCCGCCGATCAGGTGCACGTTCTGGCCCGCTGCCACCAAGCCGTCGTGCAGTTCGCGCAACGGGTCCTGGCCGGCGCAGATGATGATGTTGTCCACCGCCAGCAGTTGGGGCTCGCCCTGCGCGCCGATACGGATATGCAGGCCCTGATCGTCGATGCTCAGGTACTCGACGCTGTTGAGCATCTGCACCTGTTTGTTCTTCAAACCGGTGCGGTGGATCCAGCCGGTGGTCTTGCCCAGGCCATCGCCGACCTTGGACGTTTTACGTTGCAGCAGGAATACTTCCCGCGCAGGCGCATGGGGTTGCGGCTTGATACCGGCCACACCGCCACGGGCTTGCAGCTGGGTGTCGATACCCCACTCTTTCCAGAATGCTTCGCGGTCCAGGCTGGTGGACACGCCCTGGTGCACAAGAAATTCCGACACGTCAAAACCAATGCCGCCCGCGCCGATCACGGCGACACGCTTGCCCACTGGCTTGCGCTCAAGGATGACGTCCAGGTAGCTCAGCACCTTGGCGTTCTCGACGCCTGGAATCGCGGGTGTACGTGGTGCAATGCCGGTGGCCAGGATGATTTCGTCATACCCGCCGGCCTTCAATTGCTCGACATCCACGCGGGTGTTGAGGCACAGCTCCACATGGGTGGTCTGCAACTTGCGTTTGAAGTAACGCAGGGTTTCGAAAAACTCTTCCTTGCCCGGCACGCGCTTGGCGATGTTGAACTGGCCGCCGATTTCGCTGGCGGAGTCGAACAGGGTCACTTGGTGGCCGCGCTCAGCCGCAACTGTGGCAGCAGCGAGGCCCGCAGGGCCGGCGCCGACGACGGCGATCTTCTTGATCTGCTTGACCGGCAGGTAGTTCAGCTCAGTCTCATAACACGCCCGCGGGTTGACCAGGCAGGTGGTCAACTTGCCGCCGAAGGTGTGGTCCAGGCAGGCCTGGTTGCAGCCAATGCAGGTGTTGATTTCATCCGCACGCCCGGCGGCGGCTTTGTTGACGAATTCCGGGTCGGCGAGGAACGGCCGCGCCATCGAGACCATGTCCGCGTCGCCTTCAGCCAGGATCTGCTCGGCGATTTCCGGGGTATTGATGCGGTTGGTGGTGATCAACGGAATCTGCACCGCGCCACGCAACTTGGCCGTCACTTTGCTGAACGCGCCACGGGGCACCTTGGTAGCAATGGTCGGGATACGTGCTTCGTGCCAGCCGATGCCGGTGTTGATAATCGTCGCGCCCGCCTGCTCGATGGCCTTGGCCAACTGCACGATCTCTTCCCAGGTGCTGCCGCCTTCCACCAGGTCGAGCATCGACAGGCGGAAGATGATGATGAAATTCGGGCCTACGGCTTCACGCACCCGGCGCACGATCTCCACGGCCAGGCGCATGCGGTTTTCATAGCTGCCGCCCCAACGGTCGGTGCGATGGTTGGTATGGGCCGCGAGGAACTGGTTAATGAAGTAGCCTTCAGAGCCCATGATTTCCACGCCGTCATACTCGGCGACCTGGGCCAGCAGCGAGCAGGTGACGAAATCCTGGATCTGCTTTTCGATGCCCTCTTCGTCCAGCTCCTTGGGCTTGAACGGGTTGATCGGCGCCTGGATAGCGCTCGGCGCAACCTGCTTGGGGCTGTAGGCATAACGGCCGGCGTGGAGGATCTGCATGCAGATCTTGCCACCGGCTTCGTGCACGGCCTTCGTCACGATCTTGTGTTTTTGCGCCTCTTCGTCGGTGGTCAGCTTGGCCGCACCGGAATACACCCCGCCTTCATCGTTGGGGCCAATGCCGCCAGTGACCATCAAACCCACACCGCCACGGGCACGCTCGGCAAAGTAAGCCGCCATGCGCTCGAAACCACCGGGTTTTTCTTCAAGGCCGGTGTGCATCGAGCCCATCAGGGTGCGATTGCGCAACGTAGTAAAACCCAGGTCCAACGGGGCCAGCAGGTGCGGGTAGGCAACAGCGGTCATGGTCAAGCTCCACAACGGATCATCACGGGACGTGGCGCGCTCGAACGGCGTGCCATCGGTTTATGTCCCACAGACTAAGAGGCGATGGATGAAGGCTCAATGACCGTAACTGACAACTTATTGATCCAAATGTACAGCGCCCCTTGGCAAGCGCGTGCATGAGCCCTACCCTAGTCGGCGAACCCTATACCCGGTCTGTTGTCTGTTGCCCCATGCGTAAACTTCTCGCTTTTACCGTTTCCCTGGCCCTGGTTGCCGCCGTCGCCGCGTATCTGGTCTGGACCCAGGAGCGCCCTGTGGCGCATTACCTGTCGGACCTGCGCATCACCCTCGCCGTCAACGAAGGCCTGCCGGCCGATCGTGGCAACTTGCTGGGCATCCAGCCGGAGCTGTTCCCGGCCGACTACCAAAGCCTGGAACGCCTGCACCTGAAACTCGCGGCCTATCTGCAAAACGCCCGCGACCAGGGCCTGATCAACGACAAGACTATCGTGGTGCTGCCGGAACATATTGGCACCTGGCTGATGCTCAAGGGCGAAAAGAACGAGGTGTACCAAGCCTTGCATGCCAAGGAGGCGATGAACTGGCTGTCGGTCAGCAACCCGCTGCGCTTCGCCCGCGCCTGGATCAGCGCCACCGGCGACAACCGTACCGATGATGCCTACTTGCGCATGAAATCGGCCGACATGGCCCGCGACTATCAAGTGCTGTTCGGCGGCTTGGCCAAGGAGTTTGGCGTCACCCTGGTGGCCGGCTCCATCACCTTGCCCAATCCGACGGTGAGCCAAGGGCAACTGCAAATCGGCCACGGCGCGCTGTACAACGCCAGCCTGGTATTCAACGCCGACGGCTTGCCAGTGGGCCAGCCGCAGCGCCAGCTCTACCCGATCTACGATGAACGCGGTTTTATCGCCCCCGGCGATGAGAACATCGTCAGTGTGGTCGACACACCCGCCGGGCGTTTGGGCGTGTTGGTAGGCAGTGACAGCTGGTACCCGGACAACTACCGCAAACTCAACGAGCAAGGCGCGCAAATGATCGCAGTGCCCGCGTTTGTGCTGGGCCGCGATACCTGGGACCGACCTTGGCGCGGTTTTAAAAGCGTGTCCACCCCGCCCGAAATCAGCCTTAAACCCGAAGAGCTCAGCGAGGGCGAAGCCTGGCGCCGCCTGACGTTGATCAGCCAGCAGCCCGTCAGTCAGGCCAGTGCTGGCATGAGTGTATTTCTACGCGGGCAGTTCTGGGACCTGGGCACCGGCGGCCACAGTTTTCTCAGCAACCACGGCCAAATCAGCGCCGACGGTGAAGCCCGTGGCGCGCGCATGTTGAATATCTGGCTGTGAAACCGGTGCGGCTGGGGGACCTGTCGGTGGGTTTTGTGCACACCTTGGCCGATGCCATTCAAAGCCACGGGCTAGACCCGCAGCCACTGCTGCTGCAATACGGCCTCGACCCGGCGCGACTCGCCGAGGCCGGTGCACGGTTATCGATCCCGCGTTATATGCGACTGGGTCATGCGGCCATCCAACTCACCGGCGACCCAGGCTTGGGCCTGCGCATGGGCCAGCTCAGCCGCTTGAGCCAGGCCGGGCTCGCTGGCGTCACCGCCGCCCAGGCGCCCAATGTGCGTGAAGCCGCGCGTGCACTCACCCGGTTCGAGGCGCTTTACGGCTCCAACTACCGCGGGCAATCGAGTTTTCATGAGGATGCCGAAGGCGCTTGGCTGCGGTTCTATTCCATCAGCCCGTATAACGCCTACAACCGCTTTGTGGTGGACTCGATCATCGCCGGCTGGTTGTTTCAGTTATCGGCCCTGGCGCAGCAGGCGGTGCAGGCGCAACGCATCGACATCGAGTTTGAAGTGCCGGACTACAGCGAGCGCTACAGCATGCTCGGCGATGTTCATTTCGGCGCCGATGCCAACCAACTGCGCTTGAACCAGCACACCCTGGCATTACGCAACCCACAGCATTGCCCCAGTACCTGGAACCTGTTGTTACAACTTTGCGAGAGGGAGTTGGAGCAGTTGACCCGCACCCGCAGCCTACGCGAGCGCATTACCCGCTTGCTCGGGCCGATGCTCAATGGTGGCCGGGAGCCCGACCTGGAAGAAGTGGCGGCACGCCTGAAGCTGCCCACCTGGACACTGCGCCGCAAACTGGCCGAAGAAGGCACTCAGTTTCGCGCGATTCTCAACGATACCCGCCGCGATCTGGCCATGACCTACATTCGCGATACGGAGCTGGCATTTGGCGAGATCGCCTACCTGCTGGGTTTTGCCTCAGCCCAGGCGTTTCAACGGGCGTTCAGGCGGTGGAACAACCAGACCCCAGGGGAATTTCGCCGCAGTCAGCGGCATTCCGCCTGAAGTCGGTGTTACAACTCTGTTGCGTCGTCTGCCGGTTCCAACGGGTCCAACTCAATCGCGTGGTACTCGAGCAACTCTTCCTGGTAATCGTCCATCGTGGACTCCTTCTTGAAAAAAGCGGATGCAAATAAGTGACCTGCATCACCAGCCTAAAGTGCCGTTGTGACGAAAAAATGTCTGCGCCATGACGTTCCTGCACTCCAGAATTAAACGTAGCAGCGTTGTGGCAATTTAGCATCTTGGATTTCGAATTTGATTGCAATTGCAATCACATACACTTTTCCTTTAGGGTTAGGGCATTCGTTATCAGGGGACTCAACCCATGCCCGCCTCCACCGCCCACGCCGCACAGCTGTGCCTTGATGCGTTGAGCGCTGCCGAACATTCCCGCAGCTCGCCGCTGTACACCGTGATGAACATAGCCAATACCCTTGAATCCAGCCGGCAGGCGTGGGTGATTCGCAGCCAGTCGCGCAACCAACGCCTGGGCCGCTGGCCTACCTGGTTCGCCCGCAACACCGCGGAAAAACCCATGCTGTACTTGCACAGTGCGGCGTCTTCGGCGCAGTTGTGCGCGCTGTCGGACGCCACGGCGCAGCGTGGCATCCTGTGCAACGACATCGAGAACCACCCCTCCCGCTGGCCCAAAGGCACGCAGCCCTCTTTGCCACTTTGGCTGGCGACCAACCCACGCTGCACACCGTACGACCCGGCCTGCGGCGAGGAAGCCCGGGCGATTGTGCTGGCCGGGTTGCGCAGCTTGTATGTGGACGGCCAGCCGGGCTTTTACTACCTGGCGCTGCATGATCATGAGCGCGCAATGCCACTGGCGGAGCAAGACCGCGACGGCGCGCTCAAGGGCATGTACCTGATCCAGGGTGAACGCGCAGCCGATATCCGATTGCTAGGCGCGGGCCAGGCGTTGGAGGAAGTCCTTCAAGCGGCGTGGCTGCTGGAACAGGACTGGAATGTGAAGTCGCAGGTATGGAGTTGCCCCAGCTATACGCGACTGGCTCGCGAGGCGGCGGCCGCTGAGCGCTGGAATCGCCTGCATCCCACCGAGCCCAAGCGTGGCTGCCATTTGCGTGATTGCCTGGAAGGGAGTGAAGCGCCCGTGATTGCTATCACCGGCTATCCGCAGCCGATTGTCGATCAACTGGGCGGGTACATGGATGCCAGGTTTGTCGCGTTGGGGGCTGCGCCGAGTCGGTATTGGATTGTGGTGGCGGCGTTGCGCGCGTTGGTGGATGAAGGGCGTATTGGTTTACAGCAATTGGAAACAGCGATGGCCCGCTACCCACTGCCATGAATTGGAATGCTATCAAACATGTGGGAGCGGGCTTGCTCGCGAATACGGTGTGTCATTCACAGATGCTTCAACTGAACCACCGCTTTCGCGAGCAAGCCCGCTCCCACATCGGATCTCCACAGCTCTTCAGGTTTTGCGGCGCCCACGGGTCTGCACACCCGCCTCCATGGCCATCCCCGCCGTGCGCTCCAACGCATCGGCAAACCCCTGGCGCTGCTCGGGCTCGATTTGCGACAAAAACAACTCATCTACCGTGCTTTCGTAAATCTTCCACATCTTTTTACGCAGCACCCGGCCAGTGTCTGTGATCGAAGCGGATGCTCCACGACCATCGCCTTCGGACCGGGAGCGCACCACCAGACCATCCTTTTCCAAGCGGTCTACCAGGCGTGTGAGGTTGTAGCGCTCAATAGCCAGCACATCGGCCAATTCGTGCATGCGGCGCGTGCCCTCTGGCCCGCTTTCCAAACCCCACAATGCGTCGTACCAGGCATAGGGCGGCAAGCCCGCTTCAGCCAGGCGCCGTTCGATTTCGCGGATGACCGTCCTGTGGGCCCTGACAAAACGGAACCATACATCAGGCTCTTTCGACGACATGCAACACCATCCGGGGAATTTCAAGAAGGTTGCAATAGTAGCTCATCCCGCGCTAGATTCGACCTTGTAGTTGCAATTGCAATTACTTTGACGGCATTCCCACAAGGAACCCGCCACTTGAAATCCGCCTACCCTGGAGCCTCACATGCCCCCGAATAACGCAATCAGACGCGACGACGATCCGCAGGAAACCCGCGAGTGGCTGGAGTCCATCGAATCGGTGCTGCACACCGAAGGTCGCCCGCGCGCCCACTACCTGATCGACCAGTTGCTTGATTTCGACGTTGCGCGCCATGGCGACTTCTACGGGCGGGTCACCACCCCCTACGTCAACACCATTGCGGTGGACCGCCAACTGCCCTACCCCGGAGACCTGGCGATTGAGCGCCGCACCAATGCGTACATTCGCTGGAACGCCATGGCCATGGTGCTGCGCGCAGGCAAACACTCCGGTGTAGGTGGGCATATCGCCACCTATGCGTCAGCCGCCGTACTGTACGACGTAGGCTTCGACCATTTCTTCCGTGGGCGTACCGACAGCTTCGACGGCGACTTGGTGTATATCCAAGGCCACTCCTCCCCAGGCATCTACGGTCGCGCCTACCTAGAGGGGCGCATCAGCGAAGCGCAGCTCGACAACTTCCGGCGCGAAGCCGGTGGCGAGGGTATTTCTTCCTACCCGCACCCACGGTTGATGCCCGACTTCTGGCAGTTTCCTACGGTATCCATGGGCCTGGGCCCGATCACCGCCGCGTACCAGGCGCGCTTCATGCGTTACCTGGAGTTTCGCGACCTCAAGCAACATCAGGGCCGCAAAGTCTGGGCGTTCCTCGGTGATGGCGAAATGGACCAACCGGAATCCCTGGCCGCCATTTCCCTGGCCGGTCGCGAAAAACTCGACAACCTGATCTTCGTGGTCAACTGCAACCTGCAACGCCTGGACGGCCCGGTACGTGGCAACGGCAAGGTGATCCAGGAGTTCGAAAGCCTCTACCGCGCCGCCGGCTGGAACGTGATCAAGGTGATCTGGGGTGGCGGCTGGGATGCGCTGTTGGACAAAGACAAGAGCGGCCTGCTGCGCCAACGCATGATGGAGTGCGTGGACGGTGAGTATCAGAACTACAAATCCCAGAACGGCGCCTATGTGCGCGAACATTTCTTCGGCAAGTACCCCGAGCTGCTCGCACTGGTGGCAGACATGTCCGACGACGAAATCTGGAAACTCTCACGAGGCGGGCATGACCCCGACAAGGTCTACAACGCTTACGCCGCCGCTGTGCGCCACACCGGCCAACCGACGGTGATCCTGGCAAAGACCGTCAAGGGCTTTGGCATGGGGGATGCTGGCGAAGGCCAAAACATCAATCACCAGTTGAAGAAGATGGGCGCCGACGCCATCAAAGCCTTTCGTGACCGTTTCGGTCTGGAAGTAGCTGACGAGCAACTCGCCGAAATCCCCTACATCAAGCCCGCCGCCGACAGCGAAGAAGCCCGCTATTTCGCGGCGCGCCGTCAGGCTTTGGGGGGCTATGTACCCGCTCGCCATAGCGCCGTGCAGTCGCTGCAAATTCCCGAACTGTCAGCCTTCAGCACCCAGCTCAAGGACACCGGCGAACGCGCGATATCCACCACCATGGCCTTCGTGCGCATCCTCGGCACCCTGCTAAAAGACCCGCACCTGGGCAAGCTGATCGTACCCATCGTGCCAGACGAATCGCGCACCTTCGGCATGGAAAGCCTGTTCCGTCAGATCGGTATCCACTCCGCCGTTGGCCAGCTCTATACCCCACAGGACGCCGGGCAACTGAGCTACTACAAAGAGAGCAAAGACGGGCAGATCATGCAGGAAGGCCTGAATGAATCCGGCGCCATTTCCTCTTGGATTGCGGCGAGTACGTCCTACAGCAACCACGGTCTGATGACCGTACCGTTCTATATTTTCTATTCGATGTTCGGCTTCCAGCGCGTCGGCGACCTGGCCTGGGCGGCGGGCGATGCAAGGGCCCGCGGCTTCCTGCTGGGTGCCACGGCCGGGCGCACCACGCTGATGGGCGAAGGCCTGCAACACGACGACGGGCACAGCCATATCCTCTCGTCGGTGATTCCGTGCTGCGTGTCCTACGACCCGACCTTTGCCTACGAGTTGGCGGTGATTATTCGCGAGGGCATGCGCCGGATGTATGTCGAGCAGGAGGACATTTATTACTACATCACCCTGCTCAACGAAAACTACCCGCATCCGGCCATGCCCGACGGCGTGGAAGATGGGATTATCAAAGGCATGTACCCACTGAGCACAAGCGATCAGGCGCAGGTGCAACTGATGGGCAGCGGCTCGATCCTGCGGGAAGTGATCGCCGCCGCTGAGCTGCTGGAAAACGATTTCGCCGTGCGCAGCACGGTGTGGAGCGCAACCAGCCTCACCGAATTGCGCCGCGATGGGCATGCCGTAGAACGCTGGAACCTGCTGCACCCCGAGCACGCGCCGCGTGTAAGTTATGTGGAGCAGTGCCTGGCCAGGCACACCGGGCCGGTGGTCGTCGCGACGGATTACATGAAGTTATTCGCCGATCAGATCCGCCCATTCGTACCAGGCCGGCGCTTTGTCGCGCTCGGCACCGATGGTTTCGGGCAATCGGATACGCGGGAGACCTTAAGGGCGTTCTTCGAGGTGGACCGCTATTTCATCGCTCTGGCGGCCTTGAAGGCGCTAGCGGATGACGGCGTAATAGGCCGCGACAAAGTCAGTGAGGCGATCACACGCTACGGGATCAACGTCGACAAGGTCGACCCCGTAGCGGTGTGATTTACTGCGCGGGCGTCGGCAGAGGCGGAATCGCTTCTGTTGGCGCCGGCAGGTCCGGATTACTGGTCGCTGGTGCAGGCGCAGTTTCTTCCTGCGGGGCAATCGGCGCGGCCTCGGCGGGCGGCGAGACCGGAACGGAAACCGCTGGCTCTTCCTTGGGCGCCTCAACCTTTTCGGCAGCCGGTGCGACTTTTGGCTCCGGCACCCCCAGGTCTGCCTTGGGCTTCTCGGGGATATTCTCGGCCTTCTTCACCTCTTGCGGCAGGAATACATCCACCAGCGCAAAATAGCGGTCGTAGAACTTCGGCGCCGACACGGTCTCACTGGCGACCTTCACCATCGAGTCATCCGTAGAGCCGATCGGCATCGACACCGAGCCCAGCACGCCGACACCCAGGCTTGCTGAGTTGTTGACCTTCTTCAGCGCATAGCGGTCCTGCAAGGCGTTGGCGAACATCGTCGAGTGGTTAGTACCCTTGCCATCATCGGCACACACCACGTTGAAGCTGATCTGCAGATGGCTCTCACCGGTCTGCTGGAAACTCTTGTTACCCACTACCAGCTTCGGATCGTTGCTGGTGATGATGTAACCCTGGCTCAGCAGCGCACGTCGCGCCGCTTCGCATGCCGCCACATCAGTCACCGGGTAATCCCGGGAAAACGTGCCGGAGTCGTCGAAATTCTCATGTTCATAAATAGCGGTCTTGGGTGACGAGCAGCCCGCGGCGCCCGCCAACACCAGCGCCAGCCCGAGGCTACGCAAGTGAAATGATGTCGACATTGAAAATCCTGGGGAAAACAGTCCGGGCGGTATTGTGCAACAGAACAGGCCTTGGCGGGCGCATTCCTGTCAGTAAAACGTCACAGGGCTACGCAGGGGTAGCGGTGGGAAAAAGCCCAGCGCACATATGATCAATAAACACGCGCAGTTTGGCCGAGGCATGGCGACTTGATGGCCAGAGCATCCAGAAACTACCCTGATGCTCCAGGTAATCATCCAGTACCCTTTGCAGGCGCCCTTGCGCAACGGCATGGTTAACCATGTAATCCGGCAGGCAGGCAATGCCTAACCCCTCATGCACCACATGATTAAGGGACTCGATGGTGGTGCTGACCAAAGGCGCGCGCAGGGTCGGCTCCACCGTACCAGGCGCCAGGCGCAGCGGCCAGGGCTCCAGTTTGCCCGTGGCGCAGAACTTGTGGCGCAAGCAAGCGTGGTCATTGAGGTGCAGCGGCTGTTGCGGCGTACCGTATTGACGGAAGTAGGCCGGCGTACCTACCAGCACCAAGTGGTAGTGCCCTAGATGACGGGCCATCAGGCGCGAATCTTCCGGCTTGCCGGTGCGTATGACTGCATCGAAGCCTTCTTCGATAACGTCCACCATGCGGTCGGAAAAGTCCACATCCAACTCGATCTGCGGGTAAGCACGCATAAAGTCGCTGAGCACCGGCATCAACAATCCGCGTACTTGTGGCAGGCTGATACGCAACTTGCCCCGTGGCGTAGCGCTGGCTTGCGTCAACTCACGCTCGGCCGCCTCGACCTCGGCCAAGATGCGCCGCGAACGCTCAAGGAATAACGCGCCCTCCGAGGTTAAGGTGATGCTGCGGGTGCTGCGATGAAACAAGCGCACCCCGAGGCGATCTTCCATTCTCGCAATGCTTTTGCCCACTGCCGAAGACGACACACCCAAGGCGCGCCCGGCCGCCGTGAAGCTGCGAGTCTCTGCGACCTGCACGAAGACTGAGAGGCTGCCCAGACTATCCATGATTGAGTCCTCAATTATTACGGACGCTGATGTCCGATAAGTTCGGAACCTTAGCCTGTTTTTCCGTCGATCACAGCCCCCTACCCTGCATCCTTGCCCTTTGCATGGATACTGCGTCATGACATCACTTGTAAGCGACTCCCCGGATAGGCTTCCCTTAGGCGGCTTGCTGGCACTGGCCTGCGCCGGCTTTATCACCATCCTCACCGAAGCCATGCCCGCCGGGCTGCTGCCCCAAATGGGAGAAGGCCTTGGCGTGTCACCTGCACTGGTCGGCCAACTGGTTACACTTTACGCCTTGGGCTCATTGCTGGCAGCCATTCCCCTGACCTTGCTGACCCGGGGCTGGCGCAGACGGCCGCTGTTGTTGCTGGCCATTGGGGGCTTTGCCTTGGTCAACAGCGTGACCGCCGTGTCCAGCCACTACGGTATTACGTTGATCGCGCGTTTCTTCGCCGGGGTATTCGCCGGGTTGCTTTGGGCGCTGCTAGCCGGTTACGCGAGCCGGATGGTGGCGCCACACCTGCAAGGCCGGGCGATTGCAGTGGCCATGTTAGGTGCGCCACTGGCACTGTCACTGGGCGTGCCGGCCGGCACCTTTCTGGGCGCTGTGGTGGGCTGGCGTCTGAGCTTCGCAATTATGACCGGGCTGACCCTGGTGCTGCTGATCTGGGCGCGCTGGCAACTGCCGGACTTCGCCGGCCAGCCCACCGAGAAGCGCCGGGGGCTGCGTCAAGTGCTGGCGCTGCCCGGCATTCGTCCGGTGTTGTGGGTGACCTTTACCTACGTGCTGGCCCATAACATTCTGTACACCTACATTGCACCGTTGCTGGTTCCGGCCGGGATCGCCGCCGACATCGATAGCGTGCTGCTGGTGTTTGGCCTGGCAGCGCTGGTAAGTATCTGGCTGGTGGGGCTGTTGATCGACCGCTGGCTGCGCCTGTTGGTGCTGATCAGTTGCGCACTGTTTGGTTTGCTCGCCCTCGCGTTGGCGATGTGGCTCAGCTCGCCCCTGGTGGTCTACATTGCTGTAGCGGTTTGGGGCCTGGCGTTCGGTGGCCTGCCTGCCCTGCTACAAACTGCGCTGGTCAAGGCCGCTGGGGACTCTGCAGATGCAGCACAGTCGATGCTCGTGACTGTGTGGAACCTGGGTATCGCCGGCGGCGGGCTGGTGGGTGGTTTGTTGCTGCAAAGCTGGGGGGTAATTGCGTTCCCGTGGGCAGTCGTCGTGTTGATGCTGCTGGCGCTGAGCAAGCGCCCATAAAAAAGCCCCCGGTCTTTTCAGGCCGGGGGCTTTCTATTCAAACCGACATCAGAACTTCTTGATGTCAGCCTTGGTTTCCAGCTGCTTGCGGTACGCCGCGAAGTCCTGCTGGCCCACACGAGAAGCGAGGAAGCGGCGGATTTGCGCCTTTTCTTCGTCCGTTGGGGCAGCCGCTTCGTTGACGCCGTTCAAGCGCACGATCACCAGGCTACCGTCACGCAAGGTCACGGTGGTGAAGGTCGGCTTGTCCTTGGCCGCAGGCTTGGGCATGCGGAACAGGGCTTGCAGCACGGTAGGGTCGATCGCTTCCTGGTTGCGGGTAGCGGCTTCGGTAACCTTCCACGCCTGGCCGTCAATCGGCTGGTTCAGCGGGGTCTTGCCATCACGCAGGCTGGCGATCAACTCGTCAGCATGTGCCTTGGCAGCCGCGCTTGCGCGCTCCTTGGCCATCTGGGTGCGGATCGCCGCAGCGACGCTTTCCAGCGGTAACTGCGAAGGCTTCAAGTGCTCTTTGGCACGCAGCACGATGATGGTTTCCGGGTCCAGTTCGATAGCGGTGCTGTTGGCACCTTCATCCAGCACTTCCGGGCTGAACGCCGCAGTGACCACGGCACGGTTGGCCGCAACACCTTCGCCACCCTCGCGGCCAAACGGCGCGGAGGTGTGCACGGTCAGCTTCAGGTCGGACGCTGGCTGGGCCAGGTCAGAGGCTTCAAATGCCGCATCTTCCAATTGCTTGGTCGCTTCGACATAACGCTGCTCGACCTGTTGGGTCTTGAGCTCGCGGGTCAGCTTGTCTTTCAGGCTGGCAAACGTCGGCACTTCAGGTGCTTCAACGCCCAACAGCTTGATCAAGTGCCAACCGAAGGTGCTGCGTACCGGCGCCGAAACCTGGTCCTTGTTCAACGCGTACAAGGCCGTTTCGAAGTCTGGGTCATAAACGCCAGGGCCGGCAAAGCCCAGATCGCCGCCAGTGTTGGCTGAACCCGGGTCCTGGGAGAACTCTTTAGCCAGGGCTTCGAACTTCTCACCCTTGGCCAGGCGTGCCTGGATCTCTTCGATCTTGGCCTTGGCCTGGGCGTCGGTGACCTTATCGTTGACTTCAATCAGGATGTGCGCCGCGCGACGCTGTTCAGCGAGGTTGGCGGTTTCTTTCTGATAGGCAGCCTGCAGTTCATCGTCCTTGACGCTGACCTGGTCGAAGAAGGAGGACTTCTTCAGCTCCAGGTAGTCGATGACGACTTGATCCGGGGTCATGAACTCTTTGGCGTGCTGGTCATAGTAAGCCTTGACCTCATCGTCGGTGAGTTTCACCGCCGCTGGGTTGGCCTTGACGTTGACAGTGGCGAAGTCACGGGTCTGTTTTTCCAGACGGGCGAATGCCAACACTTCGGCGTCGGTCACGAAACCGCTGCCAGCGATACCTGCACGAACCTGGCCGATGAGCATTTCCTGGGTCATCATCTGACGGAATTGCATACGGCTGTAGCCCAGCTGACGGATCACCTGGTCAAAGCGTTCGGCGTTGAACTTGCCGTCCACCTGGAATTCCGGCGTCTGCAGGATCACTTGGTCCAATGCTGCTTCAGAGAAGCCAAACTTGGAATCGGCAGCGCCTTGCAGCAACAGCTTGCGATCGATCAGACCCTTGAGGGCCGCCTCGCGCAGCAGTTTTTCGTCCAGCAGGGAAGCATCGAAATCCTTGCCCAGCTGTTGCATCAACTGGCGACGTTGCATGTCGACGGCCTGGCTCAGCTCGGTCTGGGTGATTTCTTCACCGTTGACCTTGGCCACGTCCTGCTTACTGTTACCCGAAGCCTGGAAAATGGCTTCGATACCGGTGAACGCCATCAATGCGACGATGATCCCGATAATGGTCTTGGCAATCCAGCCTTGTGAATTGTCCCTGATATTTTGCAGCATGCGTCCCCCAGAAACGGTTGATCTTCAGAAATAGCCAACCGTGGAGCGTGGGTAGAGTACGGATATAAGAAAGGCGCATCCAAGGATGCGCCTTCTCGCAACTGGCGGAGCGGACGGGGGCTTTGGTTCTCCCCCCGGCGTGGCGACCCGATGCATACATGGGTCAACTGCCGCTCCGCTGCCAGGTCAAACCTGCGTTCGACCCGGGTAGGTAAAGGCTGGATCGAAGCTTAGTTAACGGCTTCTTTCAGGGCTTTACCGGCTTTGAAACCTGGTTTCTTGGCAGCAGCGATTTTCAGGGCTGCGCCAGTCTGTGGGTTACGGCCAGTGCGAGCTGGGCGATCGGTCACAGAGAAAGTACCGAAGCCTACCAGTACTACGGAGTCGCCGGCCTTCAGAGCGCCAGTGACGGATTCGATTACTGCATCCAGCGCACGGCCAGCAGCAGCTTTCGGGATATCAGCGGATGCAGCGATAGCATCAATCAGTTCCGACTTGTTCACTCTAAGTCCCCTTATATATCTATTGAGTATGATTCTAAGTTTTTTGGTGAAAGCAAAAACCAGTGCTGAATGGCCTACAGACACTTAAGAGCCGCTTTATAACAAGGGCTCTAAAAAGCTGTCAAGGAAGCCCCCAGGCTTAATCGCATTAATGCGTGCTAATTCTTTCCTTGGAATCAGACTCACGTTTTTCGTCCTTTGCAACTATCTCCGGAGCCACATCCGGCAAGGGCTCCGGCGCGTATTGCAGCGCAATTTGCAGGACCTCGTCAATCCATTTAACCGGTTTAATCTGCAGATCTTGCTTGATGTTGTCAGGAATTTCCTTCAAGTCGCGAACATTCTCTTCAGGAATGATCACGGTCTTGATACCACCCCGGTGTGCGGCAAGCAATTTCTCTTTCAACCCACCGATAGCCAATACCTGGCCACGCAGGGTGATTTCGCCCGTCATTGCCACATCGGCGCGCACCGGAATGCCAGTCAGTGCCGACACCAGGGCCGTGCACATGCCTACGCCAGCACTAGGGCCATCTTTGGGGGTTGCCCCTTCCGGCATGTGGATGTGGGTGTCGTGCTTCTCGTGGAAGTCCAGGGGAATCCCCAGGCTCTTGGCGCGGCTGCGCACCACGGTCTGCGCGGCAGTGATGGATTCGACCATCACATCGCCGAGGGAGCCGGTCTTGATCAACTGGCCCTTGCCCGGGATCACGGCGGCTTCGATGGTCAGCAATTCGCCGCCTACCTGAGTCCATGCCAAGCCAGTTACCTGGCCGACCTGATCCTGTTGCTCGGCCAGGCCGTAGCTGAACTTACGCACGCCCAGGAAGTGTTCCAGGGAGTCGGCCGTGACCTTCACCGAGAAGCGTTTTTCCAACGCATGTTCCTTGACCGCCTTGCGGCAGATCTTCGCTATCTGGCGCTCAAGGCCCCGTACACCGGCCTCGCGGGTGTAGTAGCGCACGATGTCGCGGATGGTGCCGACCTCGAACTCGATCTCACCCTTTTTCAGACCGTTGGCCGAAATCTGCTTGGGCGCAAGGTATTTGACGGCGATGTTGATCTTCTCGTCTTCGGTGTAACCCGGCAGACGAATCACCTCCATCCGGTCCAGCAAGGCTGGCGGAATATTCATGGAGTTGGAGGTGCACAGGAACATTACGTCGGACAAGTCGTAGTCGACTTCCAGGTAATGGTCGTTGAAATTATGGTTCTGCTCGGGGTCGAGCACTTCCAGCAAGGCTGATGCCGGATCGCCACGCATGTCGCTGCCCATTTTGTCGATTTCATCGAGCAGGAACAGCGGGTTGCGCACACCCACCTTTGTCATCTTTTGAATCAATCTTCCTGGCATCGAACCGATGTAAGTACGGCGATGACCACGAATTTCCGCCTCATCACGCACACCACCGAGGGCCATGCGCACGAATTTGCGGTTGGTCGCGTTGGCAATGGACTCAGCCAGGGATGTTTTACCCACCCCAGGCGGCCCCACCAGGCACAACACAGGACCACGAATCTTCTTCACGCGTTTTTGCACAGCGAGGTATTCGAGGATGCGTTCTTTGACTTCTTCGAGGCCATAGTGGTCGGCGTCGAGGATATCTTCGGCGCGAGCCAGGTCCAGACGCACCTTGGTCTGGGCCTTCCACGGCACCTGCACCAGCCAGTCGATATAGGAACGAACCACGGTGGCTTCGGCCGACATCGGCGACATTTGCTTGAGCTTGTTGAGTTCAGCGGTGGCTTTGGTCAGGGCGTCTTTTGGCAGGCCCGCAGCATCGATGCGCTTTTTCAGCTCTTCGATTTCGTTGTGGCCGTCTTCGCTGTCGCCGAGTTCTTTCTGAATGGCCTTCATCTGCTCATTCAGGTAGTACTCGCGCTGGCTGCGCTCCATTTGTTTCTTCACGCGACCGCGAATGCGCTTTTCAACCTGCAACAGGTCGATTTCGGCATCCAGCAGCGCCAGTACGTGCTCGACACGGGCCGACAGGTCGATGATTTCGAGGATATCCTGCTTCTGCTCGATCTTCAGCGCCATGTGCGCGGCCATGGTGTCTACCAGGCGGCTTGGCTCATCGATACTGTTGAGGGAAGACAGCACTTCAGCCGGGACTTTCTTGCCCAACTGCACATACTGCTCGAACTGCGAGAGCAGGCTGCGTACAAAGACTTCGGACTCACGCTCAGGGGCTTCGACTTCGTCGATCAGCGCCACTTCGGCGCGCAGGTGGCCGTCCACCTCCATGAAACGTTCCACCGCACCGCGCTGCTCACCCTCGACCAACACCTTGACGGTGCCATCAGGCAGCTTGAGCAGTTGCAGGACAGTAGCGATGGTACCAACGCGATACAGGGCGTCTTCGCCTGGATCATCGTCAGCAGGATTTCTCTGGGCCAACAGCAGGATCTGCTTGTCGCCCGTCATCGCGGCCTCGAGGGCTTCGATAGACTTCTCGCGCCCCACGAACAGCGGGATAACCATGTGCGGATAGACGACGACATCACGCAACGGCAGGAGAGGCAATTCAATGGTGGTCTTCATGATTTCGCCTCTATGACAGATGAAAAATAAGCTTGAAACCAAGATGGGGGCTGCATGCAAAAAAAACAAGCTTATTGCCAGCAGTTAAACGCAGGAAACGCCTCGCAACAAAAAACGCCGTAAAAACAAAGGGGCCCCTAAAGGCCCCTTGTTTTTACCGAAACTGCAAAACGCTTACGCGTCTGGCGCAGCCTTGGCAGCCGGCTCACTGTTTTCGTAGATATACAGTGGCTTGGACTTACCTTCTATAACGCTTTCGTCGATCACCACTTTACTCACCTCAGACTGCGAGGGGATTTCGTACATGGTGTCGAGCAACACGCCTTCGAGAATCGAACGCAGACCACGTGCACCGGTTTTGCGCTCCAGTGCCCGCTTGGCCACTGACTTGAGTGCATCGGTACGGAACTCGAGGTCTACACCTTCCATTTCGAACAGCTTGGCGTATTGCTTGGTCAGGGCGTTTTTCGGCTCGGTGAGGATCTGAATCAGAGCAGCCTCATCCAGCTCGTCCAACGTGGCCAGGACCGGCAGACGGCCAACGAATTCCGGGATCAGACCGAACTTGACCAAATCATCAGGCTCGACTTCACGCAGGGACTCGCCCACCTTCTTGCCTTCTTCCTTGCTGCGCACTTCTGCACTGAAACCGATGCCGCCACGGGTGGAACGCTGCTGGATAACTTTTTCCAGCCCGGAGAATGCACCGCCACAGATAAACAGGATGTTGCGCGTATCGACCTGCAGGAACTCCTGCTGCGGGTGCTTGCGGCCGCCTTGGGGCGGTACGGAAGCAACCGTGCCTTCGATAAGCTTCAACAGCGCTTGCTGCACGCCTTCACCGGAAACGTCACGGGTGATCGACGGGTTGTCGGACTTGCGCGAAATCTTGTCGATTTCGTCGATGTAGACAATACCCATCTGGGCCTTCTCTACGTCGTAGTCACACTTCTGCAGCAACTTCTGAATGATGTTCTCGACGTCTTCGCCCACATAGCCAGCCTCGGTGAGGGTGGTGGCGTCGGCGATGGTGAACGGAACGTTCAGCAGGCGAGCAAGGGTCTCTGCAAGCAAGGTTTTACCCGAGCCCGTAGGACCGATCAGCAAGATGTTGCTCTTGCCGAGTTCAACTTCGTCACCTTTCTTGTCACGCTGGTTCAAGCGCTTGTAGTGGTTGTACACCGCTACGGCCAGAACCTTCTTTGCACGCTCTTGACCAATCACGTACTGGTCAAGGATGCCGCTGATTTCTTTAGGCGAAGGCAATTTATGCGCGCTGCTCTCGGCCTGGGCTTCCTGCACCTCCTCACGGATGATGTCATTGCACAGGTCGACGCACTCGTCGCAGATAAAGACCGAGGGGCCGGCAATCAATTTGCGTACTTCATGCTGGCTTTTGCCACAGAAGGAGCAATAGAGCAGCTTGCCGTTGTCCTCGCCGTTGCGGGTGTCAGTCATTCGTTCGATCCAAATCCGATAGGCTTGCAACACAAGATGAAGGCTTATGCGGGCTTTTTCAAGCCCGCAAGTGGTCGGACATGCCGACCAGCCCTATTTTGAGCGGCTTATATTAAGCGGGGCGACGGTCAATCACTTTATCGATCAGGCCATATGCCTGCGCAGCCTCGGCGCTCATGAAGTTGTCGCGATTGGTGTCGCGCTCGATTTCTTCCAGGGTATGCCCGCTGTGTTTAGCCATTAGCGTATTGAGACGCTCACGGATGAACAGGATTTCCTTGGCGTGGATTTCGATGTCCGACGCCTGGCCCTGGAAGCCGCCCAGTGGCTGGTGAATCATCACACGGGAGTTCGGCAGGCAGAAACGCTTGCCTTCGGCACCCGCGGTCAGCAGGAACGCGCCCATGCTGCAGGCCTGGCCGATGCAGGTGGTCGACACGTTTGGCTTGATGAACTGCATGGTGTCGTAGATCGACATGCCCGCCGTTACCGAACCGCCTGGAGAGTTGATGTAGAGATGGATGTCCTTGTCCGGGTTTTCCGCTTCAAGGAACAGCAGTTGCGCACAGATCAGGTTGGCCATGTAGTCCTCTACCGGGCCCACCAGAAAGATCACTCGCTCCTTGAGCAGGCGCGAGTAGATGTCGTAGGCGCGTTCGCCACGAGCGGACTGCTCGACAACCATCGGGACCAGGCCGCCAGCGGCCTGGATATCAGAGTTCTGCTGAATATAGGAATTACGGAACATGCTCTGCAGTTACTCCCAAATAGTCATGTCTTGAAAACGCATAAGCCAGCGCGAGGCTGGCTTATGGTTGTATTTCCAACGAGTTGGACAATCAGTCGGCTTGTGCTGCTTCCGCCGGTTTGACTGCTTCTTCGTAAGAGACCGCTTTATCGGTCACCTTAGCCTTCTGCAGAACAGTATCCACAACTTGTTCTTCAAGCACAACCGAACGTACTTCGTTCAGCTGTTGGTCGTTCTTGTAGTACCAAGCCACGACCTGCTCAGGCTCCTGGTAGGCCGAAGCCATCTCCTGGATCATTTCGCGAACGCGGTCTTCGTCTGGCTTGAGGTCGAACTGCTTGACCACTTCAGCCACGATCAGGCCCAGCACAACGCGGCGCTTGGCTTGCTCTTCGAACAGCTCAGCCGGCAGTTGGTCAGGCTTGATGTTGCCACCAAACTGCTGAACCGCTTGAACGCGCAGGCGATCCACTTCGTTGGACAGCAGAGCCTTAGGCACTTCGATCGGGTTGGCAGCCAGCAGGCCGTCCATAACCTGGTTCTTGACCTTGGACTTGATGGCCTGACGCAGCTCGCGCTCCATGTTCTTGCGAACTTCGGTGCGGAAACCTTCGATACCGGTTTCCTTGATACCGAATTGAGCGAAGAATTCTTCGTTCAGCTCTGGCAGCTTAGGCTCGGAAACGCTGTTGACGGTCACGGTGAACTCGGCGGCTTTGCCAGCCAGGTCCAGGTTCTGGTAGTCAGCAGGGAAAGTCAGGTTCAGAACGCGCTCTTCGCCGGCTTTAGCGCCAACCAGACCGTCTTCAAAACCAGGGATCATGCGGTTGGAACCCAGCACCAGCTGAGTACCCTTGGCGGAGCCGCCAGCGAATACTTCGCCATCAACCTTGCCAACGAAATCGATGTTCAGCTGGTCTTCGTTCTGGGCAGCGCGGTCGGCCACTTCAAAACGAGTGTTCTGCTTGCGCAGGATTTCCAGCATGTTGTCCAGGTCCGAATCAGCCACTTCGGCGCTCAGACGCTCGATTTCGATACCTTCGAAACCGGCCACTTCAAATTCTGGGAACACTTCGAATACAGCAACGTACTCCAGGTCCTTGCCCGCTTCCAGGGACTTAGGCTCGATCGAAGGCGAGCCAGCCGGGTTCAGCTTATGCTCAACAACAGCTTCGTAGAAAGAAGCCTGAATCACGTCACCAACAGCTTCCTGGCGCGCATCAGCACCAAAACGGCGCTTGATTTCGCTCATCGGCACTTTGCCTGGACGGAAACCAGCGATCTTGGCTTTCTGGGCAGTCTGCTGCAGACGCTTGTTGACCGCAGTTTCGATACGCTCAGCCGGCACGGTGATGCTCAGGCGACGTTCGATAGCAGTAGTATTTTCAACAGAAACTTGCATGGATATTCCTCGTTGCACAGACGTTAGCCGGCCATTTCCGACCCCAATCAAGGGCATGCATTCTAGTGGGTCAAACTCAAGAAGTCACCCTACTGCAAATACGCCCGAAAACAGCCGGCAATTTATCGGTACGAAGGCACTGAAGTACCTCGCCCCGGTGACAAATACAGACAATCACGCCAGGGCTCTGCGCCGCCCCTTCTATATATAGAAGAAGTCGTCACCCATCTCCCTGACGGCCCACCCTTCAAAGGGAGCGAGCGGACAACGCAGTATCATCGAGACACATAAATACGATGAAACGCCCTGCCGTTGCAGCCCAGAACCTGCAGCCACTGAATATTCGAACCGCTAAAACCAAAAAAGGCGCCAGACTGTTAAATCTGGCGCCTTTCGAATATGGGGTGGACGAAGGGGATCGAACCCTCGACAACGGGAGTCACAATCCCGTGCTCTACCAACTGAGCTACGCCCACCATATTGCATTAACAAAGAACTCGAACATCTTCTTTGTTGAACCTCACCTCACCTTGCGGCAGGGTGACGCTTTGAAATTGGTGCGGATGAAGAGACTCGAACTCTTACGCCTCGCGGCGCTGGAACCTAAATCCAGTGTGTCTACCAATTCCACCACATCCGCGCTTGAAGCTCTTAAAGCAAAGGCGCCAGACGATTAATCTGGCGCCTTTTCAAAATATGGGGTGGACGAAGGGGATCGAACCCTCGACAACGGGAGTCACAATCCCGTGCTCTACCAACTGAGCTACGCCCACCATATAGCGCTACTTGTGCCAAAGCTGCCTAATGGCGCACCCGGCAGGACTCGAACCTGCGACCATCCGCTTAGAAGGCGGATGCTCTATCCAGCTGAGCTACGGGCGCCTGATTAATCTGTATTCTATTAGGACTACAAACTAAATGCTTCCAGCCTTACAGAATAACCATCTATTCTGCTTGACCTTCTTAACCAGTGCTAGGCTGTGCCCGACAAGTGCGACGAATAGTATAGAGGGCCTGGAAACCCGTCAAATCTTTTTTGAAAAAAATTCATTTTATTTAAGGGGTTAGGGCAATTTGCAGACCAAGCGCCTTTGCCCTCACGCCATGGCATGCGAGAATGCGCGCACTTTTCTTCCCCCTCTCGATGGTTAATCACGCGTAATGACTGCACAACTTATCGACGGCAAATCAATCGCCGCCAGCCTGCGCCAGCAGATCGCCAAACGAGTCACCGAGCGCAGCCAGCAAGGCCTGCGCACGCCTGGCCTCGCGGTGATCCTGGTCGGCAGCGATCCTGCCTCTCAGGTTTATGTCTCGCACAAGCGTAAAGACTGTGAAGAGGTCGGCTTTATTTCAAAGGCCTACGACCTGCCTGCCGAGACCTCCCAACAGGCGCTCACCGACCTGATCGACGGCCTCAACGACGACGCGGGTATCGACGGCATCCTGCTGCAACTGCCACTGCCGCAACACCTGGACGCCTCCAAACTGCTGGAGCGCATCCGCCCAGACAAGGACGTCGACGGTTTCCACCCTTATAACGTCGGCCGCCTGGCCCAGCGTATTCCGCTGCTGCGCCCGTGCACGCCGAAAGGCATCATGACCCTGCTGGAAAGCACCGGTATCGACCTGTACGGCCTCGATGCCGTGGTCGTCGGCGCCTCCAACATCGTCGGTCGCCCGATGGCCATGGAACTGCTGCTGGCCGGCTGCACCGTGACCGTCACCCACCGCTTCACCAAGGACCTCGCCGGCCACGTTGGCCGCGCCGACCTGGTAGTGGTTGCCGCCGGCAAGCCAGGCCTGGTCAAGGGTGAGTGGATCAAGGAGGGCGCCATCGTTATCGACGTCGGCATCAACCGTCAGGAAGACGGTAAGCTGGTGGGCGACGTGGTGTACGAAACCGCCCTGCCCCGCGCCGGCTGGATCACTCCAGTACCGGGTGGCGTCGGCCCGATGACCCGAGCGTGCTTGCTGGAAAACACGCTGTATGCGGCAGAAGCCCTGCACGACTAATAAACAGCCGTGCTAAAAAAGCCCTGCCGTTGCGCAGGGCTTTTTATTGCCTGTAATAAACATGGGCAGCCCAACACACGCTGGGCTAGTGGATCCTTCGGGCGAACTTAGTCCTTGGATGCAGCTACCGCAGCCTCATCAATAAACGAAGCAACTTCGAAAGGCTTAGTCGCCAGCGACGCATGGCTGGTCGCTAAAGTAATAAGGCCCTCAGGATCAAGCTTTGCCGCCATTAACCTCTGATTCTCGGGATGAATCATTCTGTCTTCACTGGACACTTGATACCAAGACGGTTTGTTCTTCCAGGCAGGTGCAGTGATCTTGTCGCCAAATGTACTGGCGAGCGGAGCCTTTTGAGTGACGGCCATCACCAACGCTTCACTGGCAGAGAGGTCCTGGCAAAAGCTCTCATGGAATTTATCCGCCTTTACCCACAGATATCCGTCGCTATCCGGCTCAAGGTTGGCGGCAGCTTGTGGCAGATTTCGCTGAGTGATCTCGCCCGGGCTCTCACCTGCATCAGGTGCAAATGCCGCGATGTAAACCAGCCCAATGACATTGGGCTGGTCACCCGCTTCAGTGATGACGGCGCCACCGTACGAATGCCCCACAAGCAAGACAGGCCCCTTTTGCTGAGCGATCATCTTACGCGTGCGCTCTGCATCTTCAGCGAGCGATGTCAAAGGCATCTCTACTGCATGAATGGACGTATAGCCTTTACGGTTTAACTCAACAATTACTTTGCTCCAGTGCGCTGCGCCGCCCCAAAACCCGTGGACCAGCAATATCGTAGGTTTATTGGTCATTGTTAGAACCCCACTCGTCAGTGAAAGAAATCCGCTAAGCGGAAATCCGTTGTTTAGAGCATCTCCCAGAGGAACCCTGAATCGTTTCATCTGCCAAACCAAGCGCAAACCCTCGGAGCCTTCTGGCCGAGCAATTATTGTGTCGACAGAAAGGGATTTACCATGATCGAAACGCCAGAAAACATGCTGAAACGCCGCAGTACGGGAAAGTTCGACGCCGACTTGAGGCACCCGGCTGCAGACGTTTTTTTTGATGTCTTCAGTAAGGCAGAAATGACCAGCGAGTTGCTTCCAACACACGTTTATTCAAAAACTGAAAAGCAGCGTTTTGACGGAGAAAAGGGGTGCTTTCATATCGTGCATCACGGGGCGTTCGCACTGCACTTTGAGGACGCCAACACGCCAACGCACCTTTGCACGGGCGACATCATTTTTATCCCCAGTGGCGTAAGCCATTGGATCCAGTATCAAACCACAGCGTCGACGCCCGGCGGCAGCATTACCTCCGGGCTTTACCGGTTTGATTGCATTGGCGGCAAGGCCCTGATGTCGGGCTTGCCGAAGGTTCTCCACGTGTCAAGCCAGCCATCCACCGAGCCTGACACGCTTGGCTCCAGGGAGTGGCTCAACCTGACGGTGCAGGCAATGCAAAAGGAGCAGGCGTTTCCGTCGATAGGGAGCAAGATCATGCTCTCCAGGATCATCGACCTGATGTTCATCTGGGCAATTCGTAACTGGCTTTCAACAGCACCGGATAGCTTTACCGGCTGGATTTCGGCATTGCGCGACCCTATCGTCGGTCACGCACTTGCATTGCTGCACGCCGAGCCAGGTGCAGATTGGACGGTGGAGAAGCTTGCGACCAGAATTGGTCAATCACGGTCAAATCTTGCGAATAAATTTAGCCGGCTGATCGGCGAATCCCCAATGCGATATCTCGTGCGCTGGAGAATGCAACTCGCCGTCAAACGCCTTAGATCCTCAAGCCAGCGTATCTCTACAATTGCCGAAGGTCTTGGCTATGACTCGGATGCAGCATTTAGCCGGGCGTTCCGCCGGGAACTCGGGTTGACTCCAACCGAGTATCGCCAGAAAGCAACGCAGTGATACTCAGCAACAAAATTTGTAACGCCCCCATACATCCCAGCCCCACACACCCGGTACAGCCCTAACCCATCATCGGCTTACAGCCTTTATTTAAAGGCTCTCTATCGCTTTCTGATCCATACTCCTAAAATGTAACGGCATTTGTCGCACAACCCGTTCCCCAACGGTATTTCCTTACTTTTTAGCGAGTTCATCCGCGTGAAAATTCGTCTTTCTATTGCCAGCCTATTTTTTGCTTTCACAGGCACCTTCGCGCACGCCGCCGAGACCACCCAAGCGCCGCGTGACACCTCCAAACTGCAAATCGCCTCCGGCAGCGCCATGCTGGTGGACTTGCAGACCAACAAGGTCATCTATTCCAGCAACCCCGACGTGGTGGTACCCATCGCCTCGGTGAGCAAGTTGATGACCGGCCTGATCGTGCTCGAAGCCAAGCAGAACATGGATGAGTACATCGATATCAACATCAAGGACACGCCAGAAATGAAAGGCGTGTTCTCCCGCGTGAAAATCGGCAGCGAAATGCCCCGCAAAGAAATGCTGCTGATCGCCCTGATGTCCTCGGAAAACCGTGCCGCCGCCAGCCTGGCCCACCACTACCCAGGCGGCTACCCAGCCTTTATCGCCGCGATGAACGCCAAGGCCAAGGCGCTGGGCATGACCAGCACGCACTATGTAGAGCCTACAGGCCTGTCAATTCACAACGTGTCCACGGCCCGCGACCTGAGCAAGCTGCTGGCCGCAGCGCGTCACTATCCAATGCTGAGCCAGTTGAGCACCACCAAGGAAAAGACCGTGTCGTTCCGCAAGCCCAACTACACCCTGGGCTTCTCCAACACCGACCACCTGATCAACCGCGCCAACTGGGATATCAAGCTGACCAAGACCGGCTTTACCAACCAGGCTGGCCACTGCCTGGTGCTGGTCACCAGCATGGGTAACCGCCCGGTGTCGTTGGTGATCCTGGATGCGTTTGGCAAGTTCACGCACTTTGCCGATGCCAGCCGGATTCGCAATTGGGTTGAGACCGGCAAGAGTGGGTCGGTGCCGGATGTAGCGTTGCGCTACAAGGCCGATAAAAACCTGAAGAATCGCCCGAACGCGGCAGAAGTGCGTCGCTAAGCCACAACCTCAATTCCAATATGAAATGCTCAAATGTGGGAGGGGCGGTGCGACGATTCGACTTGCCCCCGATGACAGTGGGTCAGTTGATAACTATGTGACTGAAACACCGCTATCGGGGGCAAGTCGAATCGTCGCACCGCCCCTCCCACATTGACCTACACATGATGGATTATTTGCGTTCTGCCAGCACCTTTAGGGCCTGCGCCGCCGCCCGCTCCTGCCCGGCCTGAGCCGTCGCATTCGCCGCATCCCGCCAGCGCTGCGCATCCACATTGGCCGGTAACTGGCTCGGCCGCTGGGTGAGAATTGCCCAGTTCCCGGCGCTCTTCCACTTTGATTCAAAGTCGCTGAAGCTCATCAACAAACGTCGGTCCATGCCCGACCGCAGCAGCACTGTGCTTTTCTGTTGATTGAACCCCACTACCACGACATAGCGCGCATCCGACCATACCCCGCCGCCAATCCGCGCCATCACCGGGTAACCCGCAGCCACCTGCGCCAGCACCGCCGTCAGCTTGGCGTCCAACGGGTACACCATCAGCCCGTATTCACGCGCCAGCACCTGCATGTTGCGCTCCAGGTGCGCTTCGCCGCCGGGCAAATGCAAGGGCTTATCCAGCAAGCCCGGTGTCATGACAATGCCTTGTTGCGACAGCATGCTGGCTAAAGCCGTAGGGCCGCTCTGATAGGCCTCACCACGAAAAGTCGGCACACCGTTGAGCTCGACACGCTCCGGCAAGCCCGGCAGCTTTGAAGGCGCAGAGGAACAGGCTGCGAGGCCCAGGGCACAAGCAAGCAACAAGGACGTTGAAAGGTTCGACCGTAACCGCAATTTTTTACTCTCTTGATCAACTGCCGGTAAGGCCGATGATCATAGGACGCTCTGCCACGCGGGTATAGCCTCAAGCGCCAGTAAAACACCCGGCATAGAGCAAAGAAGTTGGACAGACACGACCATTGGTCAATAGCAGGCAACCGCCAGGTAGCTAGACTGTCCATTGAGAAGACTGTGTGTGCCCCGTACGGGGCGAAAGGAGGCCAGAATGAGCCTTGCTACAACGATTTTAATGTTGATCTGCGGTTGGCTGGCCGTTGCCGGCGCTATGTTGTGGGGGGTGTTGCGCATTACGCGCCGGCACCATCACCCCCACGTTAAACCCGCGAAGCCCCACAAGGCGGCGGTGCATCACGCCTAGCCGGGCATGCAACTGAAGTCCTGCGTTGCTGCGACTTCCTTGCCATGGCCATCCTTCAGGGATGCGCGCACGGTGGTGCCCAAGCTTGATTCCGTCAGGGTGTAGTGCTCACCCGCCTTGAAATCCTGGTACTCGACCCGGCCCTGGCAATCCCGCTGGTTGTCGTCACCGGGTTCCTCTTCGAATAACGTCACGTCCAGGCGATGATCCCCTGGGGTCACCTCAAAAAAACGCCCGTCATCCACACGCTTGCCGTCCACGCGCTCGGCCATCAGGTCATTCGGCGCGTCTTCTTTCAAACCAATCCAGGCTTCGCTCGGGTCCGCTTTCGGGATCGGGCCGGCGCACGCCGATAATAACAGCACGGCACCGAGGGCGGGAATCAACAACAGAGGGTTAAGTGACTTAGGTTTAAGTGACATGGCAGGGCTCCAAGGGAAGACGATGTGTCCAATGGGTTACAAGCTTGGAGAGCTGGCCTGCGTAGAACAAATGAATACAGATGAAACGATCTTAAGCCCCAACCTAAATGTTCCTTCACCTGGCTGAAAGGTGCGTGTTAGGTGGGTCGGGCAAGACTGCCGGGGTTTGCAATCCTGCTTTCTCCGGAGACTCACGCATGCTCGGGCTGGTAAAGACCGCACTGCAAAAGCCATACACCTTTATCGTGTTGGCCATATTCATCTGCATCATCGGGCCGATGGCGGCCCTGCGAACTCCCACCGACGTGTTTCCCGATATTGGCATCCCTGTGGTCGCCGTGGTGTGGCAGTACAACGGCCTGTCGCCAGACGCCATGGCCGGTCGGGTGATCTATACCTATGAACGCTCCCTGAGTACCACCGTCAACGACATCGAACATATCGAATCGCAATCGCTGCCCGGCATGGGCATCGTCAAGATCTTCTTCCAGCCCGGCGTAGATATCCGTACCGCCAACGCCCAAGTCACGGCGGTGTCACAAACCGTGCTCAAGCAGATGCCACCGGGCATCACGCCGCCGCTGATCCTCAACTACAGCGCCTCCACGGTGCCGATCCTGCAAATGGCGTTCTCCAGCCCCAGCCTCTCGGAGGCGAAGATCCGCGACCTGGTGCAGAACAATATCCGCCTGCCCCTGAGCGCCCTGCCCGGCCTGGCCATGCCCACCCCCATGGGCGGCAAGCAACGCCAGATCACCCTCGACCTCGACCCGCAGGCGCTGGCCGCCAAAGGCCTGTCGGCGCAGGACGTGGGCAACGCCCTGGCCTTGCAGAACCAGATCATTCCGGTGGGCACCGCCAAACTCGGCCCCAACGAATACACGATCTTGCTCAACAACAGCCCCAAGGCGATCGACGAGCTTAACGACTTGCCGATCAAGACCGTGGATGGCGCGCTGATCACCATCGGCCAAGTGGCTCACGTACGGGACGGCTCGCCGCCGCAGACCAACATCGTACGCGTCGACGGCCACCGCGCCGTGCTGATGCCGGCGTTGAAAAACGGCAGCATCTCCACCCTGTCGATCATCGACGGCATCCGCCAGATGCTGCCGCGCATCAACGAAACCCTGCCGCCGTCGCTGAAGACTTCGCTGCTGGGTGATGCCTCGGTGTTCGTCAAGCAATCGGTGGGCAGCGTGGCCCAGGAAGGCATCATTGCCGCACTGCTGACCAGCGCGATGATCCTGCTGTTTCTCGGCAGCTGGCGTTCGACGCTGATCATCGCCGCCTCGATTCCCCTGGCAGTCTTGTCGGCCATCGCGCTGCTGGCGGTGAGCGGGCAAACCCTCAACGTGATGACGTTGGGCGGGCTGGCGTTGGCCGTGGGTATCCTGGTGGATGACGCCACGGTGACCATCGAAAACATCAACTGGCACCTGGAACAAGGCAAGTCGGTGAAAACCGCGATCCTCGACGGCGCCGCGCAGATCGTCGGCCCCGCGTTCGTCTCGCTGCTGTGTATCTGCATCGTGTTCGTGCCGATGTTCCTGCTGCAAGGCATCGCCGGTTATCTGTTCCGGCCCATGGCCCTGGCGGTGATCTTTGCCATGGCCAGTTCGTTCATCCTCTCGCGCACCCTGGTGCCAACCCTGGCGATGTTCCTGCTCAAGCCCCACACACCGGAGCAAGGCGAAGGGCATCACCCGGAAGATCAATTCATCAACCACCACGAGGGCGAGCAGCACAAACCTCCGCGAAATGCGCTGCTGCAAGCGGTGCTGAATTTCCAGCAGGGTTTCGAGCGCCACTTCTCGAATATCCGCGACACCTACCATGGCCTGTTGATGTTGGCGCTGGGCAACCGCAAGCGCTTTATCGTCGGCTTCCTGGCCTGTGTACTCGCCTCGTTCCTGCTGCTGCCAAGCCTGGGCCAGGACTTCTTCCCGGCCACCGACGCAGGCGCCCTGGCCCTGCATGTGCGCCTGCCGCTGGGCACGCGCATTGAAGAAAGCGCCGCCGCCTTCGACCGTATCGAAGCGCGAATCCGCGAAGTGATCCCTGCCGAAGAACTGGACACCATCGTCGACAACATCGGCATCCCGCTGAGCGGCATCGACATGGCCTACAGCAGCAGCGGCACCATCGGCCCGCAGGACGGCGACATCCAGGTCAGCCTGAAAAAGGACCACGCCCCCACCGCCGACTACGTGAAAAAACTGCGTGAAGCCCTGCCGCAAAGCTTCCCCGGCAGTCACTTCGCATTCCTGCCAGCCGACATCAGCAGCCAGATCCTCAACTTCGGCGCCCCGGCTCCGCTGGACGTGAAAATCTCCGGGCGCAACGATGCACAAAACCGTGCCTACGCGGTAGAGCTTGAGCGCCGCCTGCAACACGTACCCGGTATCGCCGACCTGCGCATCCAGCAGTCCACCGGCTACCCGTCGCTGCAAGTGAATGTGGACCGCCTGCGTGCCAACGGCTTGGGCATCACCGAGCGCGACGTCACCAACAGCATGGTCGCCTCCCTGGCCGGCACCTCGCAGACCGCGCCGACCTTCTGGCTCAACCCGGCCAATGGCGTGTCGTACTCCATCGTCGCGGCCACGCCGCAATACCGCCTCGACAGCCTGCCGTCACTGGAAGCGCTACCGGTGACCGGTGCCAACGGCCAGTCGCAAATCCTCGGCGGCGTGGCGAGCATTTCTCGCGTGCAAAGCCCGGCGGTGGTGACCCACTACAACATCGAGCCGACCCTGGACCTCTACGCCAACGTACAGGGCCGCGACCTCGGCGGCGTAGCACGGGATGTGCAAAAGGTGCTGGATAACACCGCGTCAATGCGCCCCAAAGGCGCGACCATCAGCCTGCATGGGCAGATCGATGCACTGCACGAAGCCTTCAGCGGCCTGAGCCTGGGCCTGCTGGGCGCGGTGGTGCTGATTTACCTGCTGATCGTAGTCAATTTCCAATCCTGGGCCGACCCGTTCGTGATCATCACCGCATTGCCGGCGGCACTCGCAGGGATCGTCTGGATGCTGTTCCTCAGCGGCACCTCGCTGTCGGTGCCGGCACTGACCGGGGCCATCTTGTGCATGGGCGTGGCCACCGCCAACTCGATCCTGGTGGTGAGCTTCTGCCGCGAACGCCTGGCCGAGCATGGTGATGCGCTCAAGGCCGCGATGGAGGCCGGCTACACGCGCTTCCGCCCGGTGTGCATGACCGCCCTGGCGATGATCATCGGCATGTTGCCGCTGGCCCTTTCCGAAGAACAAAACGCCCCCCTCGGCCGGGCGGTGATTGGTGGCTTGATCTTCGCCACCGTCGCCACCCTGTTGTTTGTACCCGTGGTTTTCAGCCTGGTCCACGGGCGTCACCCTACTCGCGCTGTTGCAGGAGAAACCCCACATGTCGTCTGATCACCAACCCTCGCGCAAGCGTCTGATGCTCATGGGTGTCGGCGGCCTGACACTGGCCGCCCTGCTGGTCGCCAACGGCCTGCACGCCCGTACATTGCACGAGCAATCGGTTACTGCGTGGACGGAAACCGCCGCCATCGCGCAAGTGATGGTGTTCCAACCGCAACAAAACGCCGCCGGCGACACCCTGCGCTTGCCCGCACACCTGGAAGCCTGGAGCAAGGCGCCGATCCATGCACGGGTCAGCGGCTACTTGAAAGACTGGAAAGCCGATATCGGCACCCAGGTCAAAGCCGGGCAGATCCTTGCCGAAATCGACAGCCCGGATTTGGACCAACAACTAGCCCAAACCCACGCCCGCCTGATTCAGGAACAGGCCAACGCACGCCTGGCCGCAACCACGGCCACGCGCTGGCAAAACCTGTTGGCCAGCCACTCGGTATCACGTCAGGAGGCCGATGAAAAAACCTCCAACGCCGCGGCCGCCAAGGCCAACGCCGAAGCCGCCGCAGCCGACTACGCAAGGCTGTCGGCACTGGAAAGCTACAAGACCCTGCGCGCACCGTTCGCCGGTACCATCACCGCGCGCAACACCGATATCGGCCAGTTGATCAAAGCCGATACCGACAGCGACCCGGAGTTGTTCAATATCGCCGACACTCACCAACTGCGCCTGTACGTGCCGGTGCCGCAGAACTACGCGGCCGTCATCCACCCAGGCCTTGAAGCCGAGCTGACCGTGCCCGAGCATCCCGGTGAACACTTCAAGGCGCGCCTGATTGGCGACTCCACCGCCATTGATCGCCGCTCCGGCACCTTGCTCGCGCAGTTCGTGGCCGACAATCCCAAGGGCGAATTGCTGCCGGGTGACTACGCCGAAGCGACACTGCCGATTCCAGCAGACACCCACGGCGTTAGCATTCCCGCCAGCGCCCTGATCTTCCGTGCCCAAGGCACCCAAGTCGCTGTGTTGGACGCGCAGAATCATGTGCATCTGCAAACCATCCACATCGGCCTGGACCTCGGCGAACGCCTGGTCATCGACCAAGGCCTGAAACCCGCCGACCGCGTCGTCGACAACCCACCCGACGCCCTGCGCGAAGGCGACCCGGTGCAACTGGCAGCGGCCTCCGGAGGTGCGCATGCACCCAAGGCTTAAGCCCCTCACCGCCTTGATGCTGCTGGCATTACAGGGCTGCTCAATGGCGCCGACCTACAAGGTGCCCTCGGTTGATTTGCCAGCGGGCTATCGCGAACAAACCAGCGACGGCCCGTGGCACAGCGCGCAACCGTCCGACCCATTGGCGCCTCAATGGTGGACGCTCTACAACGATTCGCGCCTGAGCGGCCTGCAACAGCAACTGCTCAAGGCCAACCCGGATTTGGCCGCCGCGCTGGCGCACTTTGACGCGTCCCAGGCGTATGCCAGCCAATTGCATGCCGGGCTGTTCCCGCAGATCACTGCCAGTGCGCAGCCGTTGCGACAACGCCAGTCGGACTCACGACCGCTGCGGGGCGATACCCAGCCGTCGGTCTACAACAGCAACACCGCTGGTTTTTCCCTGAGTTACGACCTGGACCTCTGGGGCAAAATCCGCAACCAGGTGGCGGCCGGCGATGCCCAGGCGCAAGCGTCCGCCGACGATCTAGCGGTGGCGCGCCTGAGCCTGCAACACCAGTTGGCGACCTTGTATGTGCAGCTCAATGGGCTCGACGCCCAGGCACGGATTCTCAACAGTTCGCTGGAGGATTTCAGCCAGGCGCTACAACTCACGCGCAGTCGCTACGAAGGCCAGATCGCTTCGGAGCTGGACCTGACCCGCGCGCAAAACCAACTCGCGCAAGCCAAGGCGCAGCTGGATGAAGTACGCGGCCAACGCAACCTCACCGAGCATGCCATCGGCGAACTGGTGGGCGTGGCGGCGAGTGATTTTTCATTGCCGCCGAGCCAGCAACTAATCACCTTGCCAGGCATTCCTTCGCAACTGCCCAGCCACCTGTTGCAACGCCGCCCGGATATCGCTGCGGCAGAACGCCGGGTGTTCGCCGCCAACGCCAATATCGGCGTGGCCAAGGCCGCGTGGTACCCGGACTTCAGCCTGACCGGGCTGATAGGCGGGCAGACCCAGGGCGTTGGCAATTTGCTCTCGGCGGGTAATCGCTATTGGGCGCTGGGGCCGCTGGTCAACCTGCCGATCTTCGATGGCGGCCGCCTGAGCGCCAATGAACGCCAGGCAAAAGCCGAATTCGAAGAAGCCTCGGCGCAGTACCGTAGTCATGTGCTCAAAGCCATCCGCGAAGTTGAAGACAACCTGGGGCAACTGAGGGATTTGCAGCAGGAAGCGCAGGATGAACAAGCAGCGGCGGATGCAGCGCAGCACACCCAAACGCTGGCGATGAACAGCTACCAGGCCGGGGCGGTGAGTTATCTGGATGTGGTGACTGCACAGACGGCGGCGTTGCAGGCACAGAGAACGTTGCAGGCGGTGCAGACGCGACAACTGCAAGCCAGCGTCGGCTTGATCACAGCCCTTGGCGGCGGCTGGCAAAGGCGTGCCGGTTAAAACTGCTGCGACTGACGCACCGCATCGGGAGCAAGCCCCCTCCCACATGGGTTCTGCGCAAGACACAGATTGTATAAACACCGCAGATCCAATGTGGGAGGGGGCTTGCTCCCGATAGCGCCTGCCCAGACACATCCTGCCAACAGCCTGCCCATCAACTTCTTGCACACCCATCTAGCCTCTCAACACACACCTTGAGAGGGCCAGGGAATGGCAGATCTACCGGCGTCAAACCGCCTGCGTATCGGGCGTTTCAGCGAGCCCAACCGCATCTATCTCATCACCACCAACACCCACGAACACACGCCCATTTTTAGCAACTTTTATCTCGGTCGGCTGGTGGTTTGGCAGTTTCGCCTGGTTCAGTACCAAGGGCTGGCGAATTCGCTGGCGTGGGTGATCATGCCTGACCACTTTCATTGGATTATCGAGTTGAAAAAGGGATCGCTGGCGGATCTGATGTGTCAGGTGAAATCTAAAAGCACACGGACCGTCAACGGGGCAAGCGGGCGCAAAGGGCGGCTTTGGCAGGAGAGTTTTCATGATCGAGCACTGCGCAAGGAAGATGATTTGGTGAAGATGGCCAGGTATGTGGTGGCCAACCCGCTACGGGCAGGTTTGGTCGAGCGAATTGGCGACTACCCACTATGGGATGCCATCTGGATCTAACTGCCAACACAGTTCAAATGTGGGAGGGGGCTTGCTCCCGATAGCGACGTGTCAGCTGATACATATGTAGCTGACACACCGCCATCGGGAGCAAGCCCCCTCCCACAGTTTTGAACTGCATTTCAGGCGGCGAGTTTGCCGCTGGCGATAGCGGCTGAGGCGGCGACCATTGCCCTCAACAAAACCGCGCAGCCGGCGGCCAAATCATCCGGCGCAGCATTCTCGATTTCGTTATGGCTGATGCCCCCTTCGCACGGCACAAAGATCATCCCCGCCGGGCCCAGTTCAGCGACGAAGATCGCGTCGTGCCCGGCCCCGCTGACGATGTCCATGTTCGACAGGCCCAAGCCATTGGCTGCGTCGCGCACGGCGTCCACGCAGCCTTTGTCGAAGTACAGCGGTGGGAAGTCCGCAGTGGGTTCCATTTCGAAACTCAAGCCGTGTTTGGCGCAGGTGTCTTCGATCACGTTACGTACCTGGGCGATCATCGAGTCCAGCCGTGCCGGTTCCAGGTGACGAAAATCCAGGGTCATGCGCACTTCGCCGGGGATGACGTTGCGCGACCCCGGATAAGCCTGCAAACAACCCACCGTGCCGCAAGCATGCGGCTGATGCCCCAACGCTGCCGCATTCACCGCTGCAACCACAGCCGCCGCGCCGACCAAGGCGTCCTTGCGCAGGTGCATCGGTGTTGGCCCGGCATGGGCTTCGACGCCGCGCAGTTTCAGGTCGAACCACTTCTGGCCCAATGCGCCTAACACTACGCCGATGGTTTTTTTCTCATCCTCCAGAATCGGGCCTTGTTCAATATGGGCCTCGAAATACGCGCCGACCTTGTGACCGCTTTCCGGACGAGTACCCGCATAGCCGATGGCGTTCAGCGCGTCGCCTACAGAAATGCCATCCGCGTCAACCTTGGCCAAGGTATCCGCTAGGCTGAATTTCTTGGCAAATACCCCTGAGCCCATCATGCACGGCGGAAAACGCGAGCCTTCCTCGTTGGTCCATACCACCACTTCCAGCGGCGCTTCGGTCTCGATCTTTAGGTCGTTAAGCGTACGTAGAACCTCCACTCCGGCCAGCACGCCAAAACAACCGTCGAACTTGCCGCCGGTGGGCTGGGTGTCGATATGGCTGCCGGTCATCACCGGCGGCAGGTTGGGGTTGCGGCCGGGGCGGCGGGCGAAGATGTTACCTATACCGTCGACGGTCACGGTGCAGCCGGCGTCTTCGCACCACTGCACAAACAGATCGCGGGCCTTGCGGTCGAGGTCGGTGAGGGCCAGGCGACACACGCCGCCCTTGGGCGTGGCGCCAAGTTGGGCCAGGTCCATCAGGGACTGCCACAAGCGGTCGCGGTTGATGTGCTGATGGGTGGATTGCAGAACGTCGAGCGCAGCGTTCATGGGGATCTCCTCAAGCTGAATTTCTTATGGTTTGACTCGGGTCAAATGTGGGAGGGGGCTTGCTCCCGATTGCAGTGGTTCAGTTGATAACTCTGTAGCTGATACACCGCTATCGGGAGCAAGCCCCCTCCCACACTGGTCCGCATTCACAACTGGGATTTGGCGGGCACCGGGCTGGCCCCGCGCTTGGCATTCAGGCCGTAATACAGCAGCCCACCCAACGCCGAACCGGTAAACCAGCCATAGCTGTAGAACCAGCTGAATGCGTCACTGCCCAACGACAAAAGCGTCAGCACCACCGGCACGCCAAACGCGATAAAACCGCTCCAGTTCCACGCCGGGTACACGTCATCGCGGTACAAACCGGCCAGGTCGAGTTGCTGTTTGCGGGTGATGAAGTAGTCCACCACCATGATCCCGGCGATAGGCCCGAGCAGGCTTGAGTAACCGAGCAACCAGTTGGAGTAGACCGTCTCCAGGCTCACGTCGGAGACGATCAACCCCAGTTTCTTCAGCAGCTCATGCCCCATCAACGCCAACCCCACCAGCCCCGTGAGGATGACGGCGGTCGTGCGGTTGATCAGCTTGGGGGCAATGTTCTGAAAGTCATTGGTGGGCGAAACGATGTTCGCCGCGGTATTGGTGGACAACGTGGCGACGATAATCAGCGCCATGGCCACCGCGACCCACACCGGGCTCTGGATATGCCCAATCAACGTCACCGGGTCGGACACACTCACACCCACCAGTTTCACCGATGCGGCGGTCATGATCACGCCCAGGGAGGCGAACAGGAACATGGTCAGGGGCAAGCCGAAAATCTGCCCCAGTATCTGGTCCTTCTGGCTCTTGGCGTAACGGCTGAAGTCCGGAATATTCAGCGACAAGGTCGCCCAGAACCCCACCATCGCGGTCAGGCCGGCCATGAAGTAACCGGTGAGGCTCGCGCCTTCGGGGCGCTTGGGCGGGATCGCCATCAACTCGCTGATGGACACATTCGGCATCGCCCATACCAGCAGGCCAATCCCCACGGCCACCAGCAGCGGCGCCGACAGGGTTTCCAACAGCTTGATCGACTCGGCGCCGCGCAACACCACCCACAGGTTCAGCACCCAGAAAATCATGAAACCGATGACTTCACCGGTGCCACCGAGGGACTTCCACCCTTCGAAAATCGACCCCAAAAACAGGTGGATCGCCAGCCCGCCAAACATCGTCTGAATACCAAACCAGCCGCACGCCACCAGCGCCCGAATCAGGCACGGCACGTTAGAACCCAGAATGCCGAACGATGAACGCAACAACACCGGAAACGGAATGCCGTACTTGGTGCCAGGAAACGCATTGAGGGTCAGCGGGATCAACACCACGATATTGGCCAGCAAGATCGCCATCAGCGCCTCGCCCACCGACAAGCCGAAGTACGCAGTGAGCACCCCGCCCAGCGTGTAAGTGGGCACACAGATCGACATGCCCACCCACAGCGCGGTGATATGCCACTTGTTCCAGGTTCGTTCGTGCACCTTGGTCGGTGCCATGTCGTGGTTGTAGCGCGGGCTGTCGAGGACGTCGGGGCCGGCGTCGAGTTCGTACAGGCCGTTGCGTTCAATGACTTGCGATCTGTTCTGTTGCATGGCCGCTCCACGGTTTTTTCGAATTATTGTTGCTCATCCAACGCTTTACGCTGGATGGCCGGAGTACCTCGTAAACAACATGACATCACGGGCCCGGCCAGCCGCCACTGCACTCAATAACCGTGCCGACCGACCATCTTCAACCCGCACCGCTTATATAACTTGCTGATGTTTATCAGCTTTCCGATTGATCCATCGGTACTTCTCACGCGGCTCAGGCTAAACCAAGTGAAAGTTTCCCGAACTGTCAGGACTCAATCTGGTGCAACACAATTATTTTTATTTCCCGGCCCCGTCAAGGGGCATGTCTCAAGCGTCTGATTTGCAATAAGAAATGTTGCTCAATTTGAGAACCTGTCAAGTGCGTCAAAATGGTGAGCGCTCGCTACATTTTGGTTATTTTTGATTTTTATCGTTATAACTCAATACTTTAAACACGATATAAGCTTATAAAAAATCTTCTTGCCCAATCGAAAAACTCGGGCTAGTTTCTATTCCTGTCACCGATGACAGGAATTAACTTCTCCATCGGCACGCAGCATTACAACACTTAGAACTGGCACAAGCCGGTCAAGCCTGTGAGGAACTCGACATGTCGCTGTTGATCCGTGGCGCCACCGTTATTACCCATGATGAAAGTTACCGCGCCGATGTTTTATGCGCAGGCGGTCTAATTCGCGCCATTGGTACGAATCTGGATATTCCCGCCGGCACTGAAATACTCGATGGCAGCGGTCAATATTTGATGCCCGGCGGCATCGACCCCCATACCCATATGCAACTGCCCTTCATGGGCACCGTGGCCAGTGAAGACTTTTTCAGTGGCACGGCGGCGGGTTTGGCAGGGGGCACCACGTCGATCATCGATTTTGTGATCCCCAACCCGCAGCAATCCTTGCTGGAAGCCTTTCACCAGTGGCGCGGCTGGGCAGAAAAATCCGCATCCGATTACGGTTTTCACGTGGCGATCACCTGGTGGAGCGAGCAGGTGCGCGAAGAAATGGCCGAGCTGGTCAACCATCACGGCATCAACAGCTTCAAGCATTTCATGGCCTACAAGAATGCGATCATGGCGGCGGATGACACCCTGGTCGCCAGCTTCGAGCGCTGCCTGGAGCTGGGCGCAGTGCCCACCGTGCATGCCGAAAATGGCGAGCTGGTGTACCACCTGCAACGCAAGCTGATGGCCCAGGGCATCACCGGGCCGGAAGCGCATCCGTTGTCGCGGCCTTCTCAGGTAGAAGGTGAAGCCGCCAGCCGCGCGATCCGTATCGCCGAAACCATTGGCACGCCGCTGTACCTGGTACACGTTTCGACCAAGGAAGCCCTCGACGAAATCACCTACGCCCGCAGCAAGGGCCAACCGGTCTATGGCGAAGTCCTCGCCGGCCATTTGCTACTGGACGACAGCGTCTACAGACACCCCGACTGGCAAACCGCCGCCGGCTACGTGATGAGCCCGCCGTTCCGCCCACGCGGGCATCAGGAAGCCCTCTGGCACGGCCTGCAATCGGGCAACCTGCACACCACCGCCACTGACCATTGCTGCTTCTGCGCCGAGCAAAAAGCGGCTGGCCGGGACGATTTCAGCAAGATCCCCAATGGCACCGCCGGTATCGAAGACCGCATGGCGCTGTTGTGGGATGAAGGCGTCAACACCGGGCGCCTGTCGATGCAAGAGTTTGTCGCCCTGACCTCCACCAACACCGCGAAGATCTTCAATCTCTACCCACGCAAGGGCGCGATCCGCGTCGGCGCCGATGCTGATCTGGTGCTGTGGGACCCCGAGGGCACGCGGACCATTTCCGCCAAGACCCACCATCAAAAAGTCGACTTCAACATCTTCGAAGGCAAGACCGTACGCGGCGTGCCGAGCCACACCATCAGCCAGGGCAAGTTGGTCTGGGCAGACGGCGACCTGCGCGCCGAGCGGGGTGCCGGGCGGTATGTGGAGCGGCCGACGTATCCGCCGGTGTTTGAGCAGTTGAGCAAGCGGGCAGCGCACTCCAAGCCAGTGGCTGTGAACCGCTGAAGCCGCCTTCGGGAGCAAGCCCCCTCCCACATTTCGATTTGTGAACACATTCAAAATGTGGGAGCGGGCTTGCTCGCGAAGAGGCCAGTACAAACAACACAAAAACCAATGCCCATCAGAGGCAGCACCTCAATAACCGTGAGGCCAAACCCGTGATCCAGACCCTGACCCACCTCCCCCATCCCCTAGAGGATGGCCCTACCCTCGCCAGCCACTTCACCGACCTGGCGCCCCCCCTCAACGCCCGCCAGGCCCAACTGGAAGCCTCGCGCTGCCTGTATTGCTACGACGCGCCATGCGTGAACGCATGCCCCAGCGAGATCGATATCCCATCGTTCATCCGCAACATTCACACCGAAAACGTGCAAGGCGCTGCGCAAAAAATCCTCTCGGCCAACATCCTCGGTGGCAGCTGCGCCAGAGTGTGCCCCACCGAAATCCTGTGCCAGCAAGCCTGCGTGCGTAACAACGCCGAAGAATGCGCCCCGGTGCTGATCGGCTTGCTGCAACGCTATGCGGTAGACAACGCGCATTTCACTGAACACCCCTTCCACCGTGCCGCCTCCACTGGCAAGCGCATTGCCGTGGTCGGCGCCGGGCCCGCCGGTTTGGCCTGCGCCCATCGAAGTGCCTTGCACGGCCATGACGTGGTGATTTTCGAAGCCCGAGAAAAAGCCGGCGGCCTCAACGAATACGGGATCGCCAAGTACAAGCTGGTGGATGATTTCGCCCAGAAAGAGCTGGATTTTCTCCTGCAAATCGGTGGCATCGAGATACGCCACGGCCAACGCCTGGGCGACAACCTCAGCCTGAGCGAGCTGCACCAACAATTCGACTCGGTGTTCCTGGGCCTCGGCCTCGCCGCCAGCAAACAACTCGGCCTGCCCCATGAGGACGCCCCCGGCCTGCTCGCCGCCACCGAGTACATTCGCGAACTGCGCCAGGCCGATGACCTGACCCAACTGCCGCTGGCCGACCGCTGCATCGTGCTCGGCGCCGGTAATACTGCCATCGACATGGCCGTGCAGATGGCCCGACTCGGCGCTCGTGATGTGAACCTCGTGTACCGTCGCGGCCTGGCCGATATGGGCGCCACTCATCACGAGCAAGACATTGCCAAAGCCAATCAGGTGCGCCTGCTGACCTGGGCCCAGCCCGAAGAAGTACTGCTCGACGAAAAAGGCCACGTACGCGGCATGCGCTTCCTGCGTACCCACATGGAAAACGGCCGCCTGCACCCCACCGGCGAGACCTTTGAACTGGCCGCCGATGCGATCTTCAAGGCCATCGGCCAAGGGTTTGACAGCGAGGCGTTGCACGATCCTCTCGCTCAACAACTGCACCGCGTCGGCGAGCGCATCTTCGTCGATGAACAGCTGCGCACAAGTATTCCCGGGGTGTATGCCGGCGGCGATTGCGTCAGCCTCGGCCAAGACCTCACCGTGCAAGCCGTGCAACACGGCAAGTTGGCTGCCGAAGCCATGCACGCCCAACTCATGCTGAATGTGGAGGCTGCGTAATGGCCGATCTCTCGATTGTGTTCGCCGGTATCAAAGCCCCTAACCCCTTCTGGCTGGCCTCTGCGCCGCCCACCGACAAGGCCTACAACGTAGTGCGCGCCTTCGAAGCAGGCTGGGGCGGCGTGGTGTGGAAAACCCTCGGTGAAGACCCGGCGGCGGTCAACGTGTCATCCCGCTACTCGGCCCACTACGGCGCCAACCGTGAAGTACTGGGCATCAATAATATCGAGCTGATCACCGACCGTTCCCTGGAGATCAACCTGCGGGAAATCACCCAGGTGAAAAAAGACTGGCCCGACCGCGCGCTGATCGTGTCGCTGATGGTGCCGTGTGTGGAGGAGTCCTGGAAAAACATCCTGCCGCTGGTGGAAGCCACCGGTTGCGATGGCATCGAACTGAACTTCGGCTGCCCCCACGGCATGCCCGAGCGCGGCATGGGTGCAGCGGTGGGCCAGGTGCCGGAGTATGTCGAACAGGTGACGCGCTGGTGCAAGACCTATTGCTCGCTGCCGGTGATCGTCAAGCTCACGCCGAACATCACCGACATTCGCGTGGCGGCGCGGGCGGCCTATCGCGGCGGCGCGGATGCCGTGTCGCTGATCAACACCATCAACTCCATCACCAGCGTCGACCTGGAGCGCATGGTCGCCCTGCCGATGGTGGGTACTCAAAGCACCCACGGCGGTTATTGCGGCTCAGCGGTCAAGCCGATCGCGCTGAACATGGTCGCCGAAATTGCCCGCGACCCGCAAACCCAGGGCCTGCCGATCTGCGGCATTGGCGGCATCGGCAACTGGCGCGATGCAGCCGAATTCGTTGCGCTGGGCTGCGGCGCGGTGCAGGTGTGCACGGCGGCGATGCTGCATGGGTTTCGGATTGTGGAAGAGATGAAGGACGGGCTGTCGCGCTGGATGGACAGCCAGGGCTACACCAGCCTGCAGGAATTTTCCGGGCGGGCGGTGGGCAATACCACGGACTGGAAGTACCTGGACATCAACTATCAGGTGATCGCGAAGATCGACCAAGAGGCCTGTATTGGCTGTGGGCGTTGCCACATTGCCTGTGAGGACACCTCGCACCAAGCGATTGCGAGCTTGAAACAGGCAGATGGCACGCACAAATACGAGGTGATCGATGATGAATGTGTGGGCTGCAACCTGTGCCAGATCACCTGCCCGGTGGCGGACTGTATCGAGATGGTGCCGATGGATACCGGCAAGCCGTTTTTGAATTGGACGCAGGATCCGCGTAATCCTTATCGGGAAGCGGTGTAGGCCTTCAGACCGCTATCGCAGGCAAGCCAGCTCCCACATTTGACCGTGTTCACAAACCCAAATGTGGGAGGGGGCTTGCCCCCGATGAGGCTATCAGCCTCACCACACACCTCAAGGCTCCAGTCCAATCCCGCGCAAAATCACCCCCGTCACCGTCTGAATCGCCCGCTCAAACTGCATATCCGACAACGGCTGGTGATCATTCAAAATCTTCACCTGATGATCAAAGTCAGCATAGTGCTGCGTCGACGCCCAAATCATATACAGCAGGCTCGACGGTTCTACCGCCAGGATGCGTTTGTCTTCCACCCATTGGCGAATTTTCGCTTCCTTCATCTTGGCCCAGTCGTACAGGCTTTCATCCAGCGCTTCGCCCAGGGTAGGCGCACCGTGGATGATTTCATTGGCCCAGACTTTCGAACCATAGGGCCGCGTGCGCGAGCGCTGCATCTTGGCGCGGATGTAGCTGCTGAGCACCACGCGTGGGTCATCGAAGGTCTCAAAACTCAGGGCGTCCTGTTTCCACAATTCCAGCAGGTCGAACAGCACAGCGCTGTACAGTTCGCTCTTGGTGGTGAAGTAGTAATGCAGGTTGGAGCGCGGCAGTTGCGCTTCTTCGGCGATATCGGCCATGGCGGTGCTGCCATAGCCTTTCTCGGCGAAGATTTTCTCCGCCGCCAGTAGGATTTTTTCGACGTTGACCCGGCGAATTCCGATCTTGTGATTGCCCATAAGGGCTCCCTGACAACAACTAGGGTTAGAGACTACCACCGGCTCTAGATCGCGGCGACAGGCCATACTAAAACTTCGTACACTGCCCGCTTCTGCCCCCATTGATTGGTATTGAACAATGTTGATCAAAAAGACCCTGACCACCGTCACCCTGCTCGCCTCCCTATTAGGCGCTTCGGCGGCTTTCGCCCACGCCCACTTGAAAACCGCAACGCCCGCCGCCGACAGCACCGTCGCCGCGCCTGCGGATCTGCGCCTGACCTTCAGCGAAGGCGTAGAAGCCACCTTTACCAAAGTGTCCCTGAGCAAGGACGGCACCGAAGTCGCCATCCAAGGCCTGCAAACCCCAGACGCCGACAAGAAAACCCTGGTGGTCACGCCTGCCGCACCACTGGCCACCGGCACCTACAAGGTGGTGTGGAACGCGGTGTCGGTCGACACCCACAAGAGCAACGGTGAATACAGCTTCAAGGTCGGCCAATAACCCATGGCGACCCTGCTGGTGCTGTGCCGTTTTGTGCATTTCATCGTTGTGTTGCTGATGTTCGGGGCCTGCTTGTTCAGGCCCTGGCTGCTGGGCGTTGAAGCACAGCCAAGACTGGACCGGCAGTTGTTGCGCATCACTCGCGCACTGGCCTGGATCGGGCTCGTATCGGGCGTGACCTGGCTGCTGTTGATCACCGCCAGCATGGCCGGCAGTTGGGATGCGGCGCTGCAACCGGCCACCGTGCAGTTGGTACTGGGCAAGACGTTTTTTGGCCAGGTGTGGGTGTGGCATCTGCTGCTCAACCTGTTACTGGTGATCGTGCTGGCCAGGCCCTGGCCGGCACTGCGACTGCCCGTGCTCGCCCTGCTGCTGGCAACCCTGGCCCCGGTTGGCCATGGCGCCATGCTCGATGGGCTCAGCGGGCAACTGCTGATTCTCAATCAGGTGGTGCATCTGGCCTGCGTGGGCGCGTGGCTTGGCGGGTTGTTGTTACTGGTGTTGATCCTGCGTCAACCGCAAGGCCATGCGCTGGAGCCGACCCTTCGACGGTTCAGCGGTGTGGGGTATGGCTTGGTGGCCGGGCTGCTGGTCACTGGCTTGATCAACGTGCGCGTGCTGACCGGGCAGTTGTGGCCCACCCCGCTGTTCAGCGGGTTTGCGTTGATTCTGTTGATCAAGGTGATGCTGGTGCTCGGGATGTTGGCACTGGCGCTGTTGAACCGGTTGCGGATCGAGCGTTGTGACGAGCGTGTAGGCAGTTTGAAGGCCAGTGTGATGCTGGAGTGGCTGTTGGGGATTGCGGCAGTGGCGGCGGTTTCTCTACTAGGAACCCTGCCACCGATGGTCATGGCCAACTGACGTCCCCTCTTTGAAATGCAATCAACTGTGGGAGCTGGCTTGCCTGCGATGCAGACGATGCGGTCTGCCAGAAACACCGCGCCGATGCTATCGCAGGCAAGCCAGCTCCCACTTTGACCGTGCCCCGCTTTAGATCATCGCCAGCAAAGTCATCGTATAACTTCTGCTTGACACTTCACCAAAACCTCGCAAATATCACCTCCAATGTTGTACGACAACGTATGACAAATAATAAAAACAACAAAAGAAAGGGAGCTTCACTGTGAGTCAATTCGCCCGCAATTCCTGCGCACGTCTGGGTTTTATCAGTTTTGGCAGCCTCGCCTTCACCCTCCCCCTCAGCGCCCAGGCCGATGGCTTTGTCGAAGACGCCAAAGCCACCCTCAACCTGCGCAACGCCTACTTCAACCGCAATTTCACCAACGACACCAACCCTCAGGCCAAGGCCGAAGAGTGGACGCAAAACTTCATCCTCGATGCCAAGTCAGGCTTCACCCAAGGTACCGTTGGCTTCGGCATTGATGTGCTGGGCCTGTATTCGCAAAAACTCGACGGTGGCAAAGGCACTGCCGGTACTCAACTGTTGCCCGTGCACGATGACGGCCGCCCCGCCGATAACTTCGGCCGCCTGGGCGTGGCGCTGAAAACCAAGCTGTCGAAGACCGAACTGAAGGTCGGCGAATGGATGCCGGTGCTGCCAATCCTGCGCTCCGACGATGGCCGCTCCCTGCCCCAGACCTTTCGTGGCGGCCAGGTGACGTCGAATGAAATCGCCGGCCTGAACCTCTACGGCGGCCAGTTTCGCGGCAACAGCCCGCGCAACGACGCGAGCATGGAAGACATGTTCATGAACGGCAAAGCCGCCTTCACCTCCGACCGTTTCAACTTCGGTGGCGGCGAATACACCTTCAACGACAAACGCACCCAGGTTGGCGTGTGGTACGCCGAGCTGACCGATATCTACCAGCAGCAGTATTTCAACCTCACCCACAGCCAGCCCGTGGGCGACTGGACCCTGGGCGCCAACCTCGGCTTCTTCACCGGCAAGGAAGACGGCAGCGCCCTGGCCGGCGACCTCGATAACAAGACCGCGTTTGCCCTGCTCTCGGCCAAATACAACGGCAACACCTTCTATGTCGGCTTGCAGAAACTCACCGGCGACAGCGCTTGGATGAAGGTTAATGGCACCAGCGGCGGCACACTGGCCAACGACAGCTACAACGCCAGCTACGACAACGCCAAGGAAAAATCCTGGCAGGTGCGCCATGACTTCAACTTCGTGGTGCTGGGCATTCCGGGGCTGACCATGATGAACCGCTATATCAGCGGCAGTAACGTGCACACCGGCGCGATTACCGACGGCAAGGAATGGGGCCGGGAGTCGGAGTTGGCGTATACGGTGCAGAGTGGTGCGTTGAAGAACCTGAACGTGCGCTGGCGCAATGCGACCATGCGTCGGGATTTCAGTAATAACGAGTTTGATGAGAATCGGGTCTTTATCAGTTACCCGATTTCGTTGCTCTGACAGTAAGCGCTGATCTACAGACCACCGCAAACCCAATGTGGGAGGGGGCTTGATCTGGCCTAATGATTTTGGACACTTTAATCGGGCGCTATGATGGCGCCTAAATTTGAGGTGTTTTGAATATGCGCAAATCTTATTCCAGTGAATTCAAACTCAAGGCAGCCAGTATGGTGCTCG
>NZ_JACVZE010000007.1 GCF_015461805.1 Pseudomonas pisciculturae | reverse complement strand
TGTTCCAGAGCACGGAAGGGCCGGATGCCACCAGCCTGGTGGGTTTGCCGCTGATCCGACTGGTGGACATGCTTCTGTCCGAAGGCGTGCAAATCCCTTAAAGCACACCGAAAACCAAATGTGGGAGGGGGCTTGCCCCCGATGACGGTGGATCAGCCAGCTCACCTGTAGCTGACACACCGCAATCGGGGGCAAGCCCCCTCCCACATTTTGATCTACATCAGGCTCAAGATCTCAGCGCAGCGCCGGGCCTTGGAAACCCATATACAGCGCCAACTTCTCCGCCACACTGGCACCCAGTTTCTTGGAGAACCGGTCAAACGGCGATTCCTGCACGGTGAAGTCCACCAACTCTTTCTCGCCGATCACATCCCGCGCCACCAGGCTTGCACTGCCCAGACCATCGATCAGCCCCAGCGGCAACGCCTGCTCGCCCGACCACACCAAACCGGAAAACAACTCTGGGTGATCCTTGTCCTTCAGACGATCCCCACGCCCCTGCTTCACGCTGGCGATGAACTGGCGGTGGGTCGTATCGAGCACGCCCTGCCAGAAAGCGGTTTCATCAGCCTTTTGCGGCTGGAACGGGTCAAGGAATGACTTGTGCTCACCCGAGGTGTAGGTACGACGCTCCACCCCCAGCTTCTCCATGGCACCGACAAACCCGTAGCCAGCAGCAGTCACACCAATGGAGCCCACCAGGCTGGCCTTGTCGGCATAGATCTGGTCAGCGGCGCTGGCAATGTAATAAGCACCCGAGGCACCCAGGTCGGAAATCACCGCATACAGCTTGGTATCCGGATGCAGGCCACGCAGACGACGAATCTCGTCATACACATAACCCGATTGCACCGGGCTGCCACCTGGGCTGTTGATGCGCAGGATCACGCCTTTGACCTTGGGGTCTTCAAACGCAGCGCGCAGGCTGCTGACGATGTTATCGGCGCTAGCGGGCTCTTTGTCGGCGATTACGCCGCGCACTTCGATCAGCGCGGTGTAATTGGCGCTGCGGGTCGCGCTTTTTTCCATGTCCATCAATGGGCTGAACAGTGCCAGCATGATCAACAGGTAAGTGAAGGTCAGCAGTTTGAAGAAAATCCCCCAACGCCGTGAACGACGCTGCTCCTGGACGCTGGCCAGGAGGGTCTTCTCCAGCAGCTTCCAGCTTTTGTCATCACCGCCTTCAGCCTTTTCGGGCGCTTTCCACTCGTCACTCATGCCATTAACCCCAACAAAGACTTATAAGGCCCGGCCAAGCCAGGCCTGCAATTCGGAAAAATGATCGATCGTCACGCGCGGCTCATATTGCTGCAACGCCTCGGCGGACTGGGCGCCATAGCTGACTGCCACGCTGTCCATGCCAGCATTGCGCGCCATCATCAGGTCAAAGGAAGCGTCCCCTACCATCAACGCCTGGCGAGGCGACACGCCGCAATGGGCCATGATCTGCTCAAGCATCAGAGGGTGCGGCTTGCTGGCGGTTTCATCGGCGGCACGGGTAATGTCGAAATAATCTTCCCAGCCGTGCGCCTTGAGCACCCGATCCAGGCCACGACGGGCCTTGCCGGTAGCAACGGCCAGGCGATACCCCTCGGCACGGAAGGCGTCCAGGGCCTGCACAACCCCTTCAAACAACGGCGAAGGCGTCGCCTCCAGGGCGATGTAGTGGTCGGCGTAGTGATCACGGTAGGTGACCAGCTCGGCATCGCTGATCTCGGGGTACAGGGTGCGAATCGCCTCAGGCAAACCCAGGCCGATAATCCCCTTGACCGCGTGATCGGTGCACAGCGCGTAACCCGAACGGGTCGACGCGGCGTGCATCGACTCAACAATCCGGCCAATGGAGTTGGCCAGGGTGCCGTCCCAATCGAAAATCAGCAGCTTGTAATCAAGGTGCGACACTCAAACGCTCCACGGTCTTGGCCCACATCTCATCGACCGGGGCCTGCAACTTCAATTCGCCGCCATCGGGCAGCGGCACGGTGAGCATGTAGGCGTGCAAGAACAGACGCTTGCCGCCCAGATCGCGGATTTCCTTGGAGAAACCCTCATCGCCATACTTGGTATCGCCGGCAATGCAGTGGCCCGCATGCAACGTGTGCACACGAATCTGATGGGTACGCCCGGTGACCGGTTTGGCCTCGACCATGGTGGCGAAGTCGCCGAAGCGGCGCAGTACCTTGAACAGGGTCAGGGCTTCTTTGCCCTCCTCGTCCACTTCCACCATGCGCTCGCCAGAACGCAGGTTGCTCTTCTGCAACGGCGCACGGACGCTCTTGATGGAACTGGCCCAGTTGCCGCGTACCAGCGCCATGTAGCGCTTGTCCACGCCGTCGCCACGCAAGGCGGTGTGCAAGTGACGCAACATGCTGCGTTTCTTGGCGATCATCAGCAGGCCGGAGGTGTCGCGATCAAGGCGATGGACCAGTTCCAGCTCCTTGGCATCCGGGCGCAACTGACGAAAGGCTTCGATCACGCCAAAGTTCAGGCCGCTGCCACCGTGAACCGCAATGCCGCACGGCTTGTTGATCACGATCAGCTTGTTGTCTTCGAAGACAATCGAGGCTTCCAGGCGCTGCAACAAGCCTTGGGCCAAAGGCACGGGCTCATCACGCTCAGGCACGCGAACCGGCGGCACACGAACGATATCGCCCGCCTGCAACTTGTACTCGGGCTTGATCCGGCCCTTGTTCACCCGCACTTCACCTTTACGCAAGATGCGGTAAATCAAGGTCTTGGGCACGCCTTTGAGCCTGGCCAGGAGAAAATTATCGATGCGTTGGCCGGCATATTCCGGCGAGACCTCAAGCAGCTGGACGCTGGGGGTCTGGGGGGCGGTAGTCGTCATGGCGGCGATGATAACAATTTTTTATGGAATTGAAGCACTTAATCATTGCTGCTATAGTCGCGAACGCCGCCAAAAGCGGCCTGGCCAGAGGACATGCGGCACACAGCCGGCCCTGACCATCGCAATTCATCAGGACGCGAGGCCGTCCTACGGGGCTTTCGCCACCTTGGAAGGCTCAGGATTGTAACGAGCGCAGGTGACATGAGGCCTGAAGCGAGTGCAAAAAGCAGAGTGAATACTCGCGTTTTGCGCCGATATTTACGGCCAGTTCACAAAGTGCAGTCAGTCTTGAGCCAGACCATGGCGAATGCTTCGGAAACAACGCCTGTTAAGAGCTGAGTGCGAGCGCAGTCGCCCACACTCAGTCTTGTTTAGCCATGAGCGTGCTCTCCCCATTGGAGAACACGGTAAATGCCAACCCGCTGCGGATTCTGCGCGCGGCAGCACCCGAATTATCAGGGATACGTGTAGGGTGGAGATGCACAACCGTCGGACCGTGTAGCACTAGGCTTATATTTAGACGCTTCATCTCGTCCACAGTCGCCGGTTGATTCCTCCTCCTGACCTTAGCTTTTGTTGAAGTGGTGCCTTTGTCACCACCGCTAACAAGCAGGACGCGTCCGTCGCGATACCGGCCCAATTGGCTTGTATTTGCTGGACACTGGAGTGGCCAACCACTCTTGACGCACCTGACACCGACCGTGAGAAGTCGTGTGTGCCGAACGCCGTTTCCGGCAGCCCGGAAACCGACGGTACAACATGAAAAGAATGCTGATTAACGCAACTCAACCCGAAGAGTTGCGTGTTGCACTGGTAGATGGCCAGCGCCTTTACGATCTGGACATCGAGTCCGGTGCACGCGAGCAGAAAAAAGCCAACATCTATAAAGGCAAGATCACTCGCATCGAACCAAGCCTTGAGGCTGCCTTTGTCGATTTCGGCTCCGAGCGCCACGGCTTCCTGCCCCTCAAAGAAATCTCCCGCGAATACTTCAAGAAAGCCCCTGAAGGCCGCGTGAACATCAAGGACGTCCTGAGCGAAGGCCAGGAAGTCATCGTTCAGGTCGAAAAAGAAGAACGTGGCAACAAGGGCGCAGCCCTGACCACCTTCATCAGCCTGGCTGGCCGTTACCTGGTGCTGATGCCAAACAACCCACGTGCCGGCGGTATTTCCCGTCGCATCGAAGGCGAAGAGCGCAACGAACTGCGTGAAGCGCTGAACGGCCTGATCGCACCGGCTGACATGGGCCTGATCGTTCGTACTGCTGGCCTGGGCCGCAGCAGCGAAGAAATGCAGTGGGACCTCGACTACCTGCTGCAACTGTGGACCGCCATCAAAGAGGCCTCCCTGGATCGTTCCGCGCCGTTCCTGATCTATCAGGAAAGCAACGTGATCATCCGCGCCATCCGCGACTACCTGCGCCAGGACATCGGCGAAGTGCTGATCGACAGCGTTGAAGCCCAGGACGAAGCCCTGACCTTCATCCGCCAGGTGATGCCGCAGTACGCCAGCAAGATCAAGCTGTACGAAGACAGCGTGCCGCTGTTCAACCGTTTCCAGATCGAAAGCCAGATCGAGACCGCCTTCCAGCGCGTGGTCGAACTGCCTTCCGGTGGTTCCATCGTGATCGACCCGACCGAAGCCCTGGTGTCTATCGACATCAACTCGGCGCGCGCCACGAAAGGTAGCGACATCGAAGAAACCGCCCTGCAGACCAACCTGGAAGCGGCTGAAGAAATCGCCCGCCAGCTGCGCCTGCGTGATATCGGCGGCCTGATCGTGATCGACTTCATCGACATGACCCCTGCCAAGAACCAGCGCGCCGTGGAAGAGAAAGTCCGCGAGTGCCTGGAAGCTGACCGTGCCCGCGTGCAAGTTGGCCGCATCTCGCGCTTCGGCCTGCTGGAAATGTCCCGTCAGCGCCTGCGTCCATCCCTGGGCGAAAGCAGCGGCATCGTCTGCCCGCGTTGCAACGGCACCGGCATCATCCGTGACGTTGAATCGCTGTCGCTGGCGATCCTGCGCCTGATCGAAGAAGAAGCCCTGAAAGACCGCACCGCTGAAGTCCGCGCGCAAGTGCCGATCCCGGTTGCAGCCTTCCTGCTCAACGAAAAACGCAACTCGATCACCAAGATCGAACTGCGCACCCGTGCCCGTATCGTGATCCTGCCGAACGATCACCTCGAGACGCCGCACTTCGAAGTACAGCGCCTGCGTGATGACAGCCCGGAAGCCCATAGCGGCCAGTCCAGCTACGAAATCGCTGCTGCCGCTGCCGAAGTGGAAGAAGTCCAGCCAGCCGCCGCGACCCGCACCCTGGTTCGCCAGGAAGCTGCCGTGAAGACCGCGCCGGCCCGTGCCAACGCACCGGTTCCGACCGAAGTTGCAGCGCCAGTTGCCGCCCCGGCCGCCCTGCCTGAGCCAAGCCTGTTCAAGGGCCTGGTGAAGTCGCTGGTCAGCCTGTTCGCTACCAAGGAAGAGCCTGCTGCTCCGGTTGTGGTTGAAAAACCTGCCACCGAACGCCCGGCACGTAACGAAGAGCGTCGCAACGGTCGCCAGCAGAGCCGCAACCGTAACGGTCGCCGTGATGAAGAACGCAAGCCGCGCGAAGAGCGTGCCCCACGTGAAGAACGCGCACCGCGTGAAGAACGTGCACCTCGCGAAGCCCGTGAAGAAACCCCGGCCGTAGCCCGCGAAGAACGTGCACCGCGTGAAGAACGCGCACCACGTGCTCCACGTGCACCGCGTGAAGATCGCAAACCGCGCGGCGAACGTGAAGAACGCGTGCGTGAACTGCGCGAGCCATTGGACGCAGCGCCTGCTGTTGCCGGTGCCGCCGTTGTTGCTGAAGAACGCCCGGCTCGCCAGCCGCGTGAAGAGCGTGCACCGCGTGAGGAGCGTCAACCACGCGCCCCGCGTGAAGAACGCCAACCACGTGCCGAGCAAGCCGCTGCCGCCGGCGATGAAGAAGAAGTGCTGACCGCTGAAGAGCAACTGCAGGAAGACGGTCAGGACGGCGCCGAAGGCGATCGCCCACGTCGCCGCTCCCGTGGCCAGCGTCGTCGCAGCAACCGTCGTGAGCGTCAACGCGATGCCAACGGCAACGTGATCGAAGGCTCGGAAGAGACCGGCGAAAACGCAGAAGCCGCAACCGACGAACCGACTGGCGCCGAACTGGCTGCCGGCCTGGCCGTTACCGCCGCCGTTGCCAGCTCGGTCATCAGCGCTCCTGCGCAAGCCCAGGCTCACGAGCAAGCTGAACGTGCTACCGCTGCCGTCGAAGAAACCGCTGCTGTGCAAACACCTGTTGCCGAGACGCCAGTCGTTGAAGCAGTCGTTGTTGAAGCACCAGCCGTTGAAGCACCGGTGGTTGAAGCCCCTGCTGTAGAAGCCATCACCCCAATCGAAGCGCCGGTTGTTCCGGAAGTGGAAGTTGCCCAGGTTCAAGAAGCCCAGCCAGAAGTTGAAGTGGCCGCCATTGAGCCTGCACCGGTGGTAGCGCCTGAGCCCGTGGTTGAAACTCAGGTTGTTGAAGCAGCTCCAGAAGTGCGTGAAGTTCGTGAAGAACAAACCGCTTTCCAATGGACTGCCGAGCCAGCCGCTCCGGTTGAAGCACCAGCACCTACCCCTGTCGTCGAAGAAGCGCCAGCACCGGTTGCCGAAGTGATTGTTGCCGAACCAACCCCAGTGGTTGAACCAGCCCCAATCGTCGAGCCTGCGCCAGTGGTTGAAGCACCGGTTGTTGCCGAAGTGGCTGCGCCCGTGGTTGAAGCCGCACCGGCCAGCGCCCTGACCGAAAACGGCCGTGCACCGAATGACCCACGTGAAGTGCGTCGTCGTCGCAAGGAAGCCGAAGCTGCCGCAGCCGCCGCTGCACAGGAAGCTGAAGCACGAGACTAAACCCCTCGCGCAGCAACTAAAAAGCCCCGCCTGAGTGATCAGGCGGGGCTTTTTTATGCATTCTGAAAAATGCCGCAGTTCCCATGTGGGAGGGGGCTTGCTCCCGATAGCAGAGTATCAGTTGGCGCATATTTCAACTGACCCGCCGCTATCGGGAGCAAGCCCCCTCCCACATTTAGTCCTGCTTGAAGTCCAAGGAATGTGGCAGGTCGATATCCCACAGCACACCGGGATCATCAACTACGACCTCACTCACCACCGCCTGAGCGAACAACGGCTTGGCTCCACGATCACCGGTCAACGCCATCAGCCGAGCCCCAAAAGCCTGGCCAAACGCCACCGGATGCCCATACTGCCCCTCCTGCACCGGCGCACTGATGCCATCCTCGCTCAACCCCTCAATCACCCGTTCAATACTCGACAACCGAATAAACGGCATATCCCCCAGCACCACCAACCAGCCATCTGCCGGACCACTGGCCGCCACCGCCGCCGCGAGGCTGTCACCCATCCCGGCCGAGCGCAGCAGCAAAACTTCACATCCATATTCCCGAGCCAGACGAATGACCGTCGTACGCTCCGGCGACGTCACCAGCCAGCGCCTTGTAACGCCCGTAGGCAAATTCCTTAGCACCTGCTCAATCACTGGCCGCGCCACACCATCCAGGCCTACGCACTCGGCCAGCAGTTTGTCCTGATCAGCCCCTGCTTCAGCACGAAAGCGACTGCCCTGCCCCGCCGCCAGCACAATCGCCGCCACATTCACTGCGCCACACCATTTTTGATCGCAACAATTTCTGCCATCAATGACAAGGCAATTTCCGCCGGGGTGTGGCTACCGATATGCAAACCAATCGGCCCGTGCAAACGCGCAATCGCTTCCGGCGACAACTCCAGCGCTGCCAGGGTCTCCCGGCGTTTCTGACTGTTAACCCGCGAACCCAGCGCGCCGATATAGAACGCCGACGAATTCAACGCCGTCAGTAACGCCATATCATCCAGGCGCGGGTCGTGGGTCAGGCAGACGATGGCCGTGCGTTCGTCGGTCTGGATATTCAGCACCGCCTCATCGGGCATGCCCGGCACAAACCGGCCGTGCTGTTCTTCCCAGCCGTAGACGAACTCTAGGCGCGGGTCGCAGATCAACACTTCGAAATCCAACAAGCGCGCCATTTCTGCCACGTAGCGTGACAACTGCCCGGCACCGATCAATAGCAGGCGCCAGCGCGGCCCATAGATCGCCCGCAGGCGTTCGCCGTCGAAGGTGACCACATCATCCTTGCTGGCTGCGCTTAACGTGACTGCTCCGCTGGCCAGGTCCAACTCACGCGCGACGATCTGATGATCTTCACAGCGTGCCAGCAGTTGCGACACCCACTCCCAATCGTCGACCCGCTCTTCTGTCAGGCGCAGAGTACCGCCGCACGGCAAGCCGAACCGCGCCGCCTCATCGCGGGTAACGCCATAGGTCACCAGCTGCACCGGCGGCCCGTCTTCAGGCAGCCGACCGTCGTGCAGGCGGGCGATCAAGTCGTCCTCGATGCAACCACCTGACACCGAGCCAATCACCACCCCATCGCCACGCAAGGCCAGCATCGCCCCCGGCGGGCGTGGCGCGCTACCCCAGGTCTGGACCACGCTGTACAACACCACTCGCTGCCCGGCGCGGCGCCATTCGAGCACGCTGCGCAGGACATTCAGATCCACACTGTCCACAAGACCTCCTGCAAGCGTTTCCACCCATAGCCGATTCACTCACTGTAAAACAAAAGATCGCCAGAAACGCAAACGCCCCGAACAAGTCGGGGCGTTTGTGAGTTGCTGTGGCGTCAGTTCACGCCATCAGCGTCTTACTTGACAGCCGGTGCAGGGCCTTCAGCCACACCCAGGTCGTCGATTTCGCGGGTTTCCGAGATACCGGTACCGCCAGACGCCAGCTCGCTTTGCAGCTTGTCGGTGTCCAGTTCCTTGACCCACTTGGCCACAACGATGGTAGCAACGGCGTTGCCCACCAGGTTGGTCAGTGCGCGGGCTTCGGACATGAAGCGGTCGATACCCAGGATCAGCGCCAGGCCGGCAACCGGCAGGTGGCCTACGGCCGACAGGGTGGCAGCCAGTACGATAAAGCCCGAACCGGTCACGCCTGCGGCGCCTTTGGAGGACAGCAGCAGCACCAGCAGCAGGGTGATCTGGTGGGTGATGTCCATGTGTGTGTCGGTCGCCTGAGCGATGAACACGGCAGCCATGGTCAGGTAGATCGAAGTACCGTCGAGGTTGAAGGAGTAGCCGGTTGGGATCACCAGGCCTACTACGGATTTCTTCGCGCCCAGACGCTCCATCTTGATCAGCATGCGTGGCAGTGCGGATTCGGAGGAAGAAGTACCCAGAACGATCAGCAGCTCTTCACGGATGTAGCGGATCAGCTTGATCACGCTGAAGCCGTGAGCGCGGCAGATACCGCCCAATACCACCAGTACGAACAGCAGGCAGGTGATGTAGAAGCAGATCATCAACTGGCCCAGTTGCACCAGGGAACCTACACCGTAGGCGCCGATGGTGAACGCCATGGCACCCAGGGCACCGATTGGCGCGAGCTTCATGATCATGTTGATGATGTTGAACATCACGTGGGCGAAGCGATCGATGAAGTCCAGTACCGGCTTGCCGTAGGCACCCAGGCGGTGCAGGGCGAAACCGAAGATCACCGAGAACATCAGCACTTGCAGGATGTCGCCGTTGGCGAAAGCGCCGACGATGGTGTTCGGGATAACGTTGAGGATAAAGCCAACGATGCTCTGGTCTTTACCGGCAGTCACGTAGGCCGCGACTTTAGAGGCGTCCAGGGTGGCTACGTCGATGTGCATGCCGGCGCCCGGTTGCACAACGTTGACCACGATCAGGCCGATCAGCAGCGCGACAGTGGAAACGATTTCGAAGTACAGCAGCGCGTAGCCGCCGGTTTTGCCGACCGATTTCATACTCTGCATGCCAGCGATACCGCTGACAACGGTGCAGAAGATGATCGGGGCAATGACCATTTTGATCAGCTTGATAAAGCCGTCACCCAGTGGCTTGAGAGCCACGCCGGTCTGCGGGTAAAAGTGACCGAGCAAAATACCGATAACAATTGCGACGATCACCTGGAAATACAGGGTTTTGTAGAATGGCTGACGAGTCGTCATTGCAAAATTCCTCAATCGTCCCGTGTGGCAAAGATCCGCCATTGCCCACGACACTTCAATTGCGAACCCTCCTGCACTGGAGGGATTTGTTGTTTGCGAGACCTATGGAAACCGGCCTGCGCTGTAGTCCTTATCGCAAACGCCGTGCCACTTTGCTGAAAAACCCTACAGGCCTTTAGGCATCAGGCCTCAAGGTTTCGAAGCGCCTTTCAGCGCGCCAATCGAGGTGGCGGATATCCGCCCACTCACCCAATCCCGTCCTACAATTTGGCGGATATCCGCCTTGTCGCCCTGCCCGGTGGTGACTACCATTCGCCACTTCATGGACGAGGGCTCCGCATGCGTGAACGTACCATCGCCAGCCACTACGCCCGTGCTGCCCTCGGCGGTGCGCGTCGGGCGGGCTATGACTCTTCAGGCTTGCTGCAACAGTTGGGAATCACCCCAGAGCTGTTGAGCGAACCGCGCGCCCGCATCGCACCGGAGCAATTTACCCGGCTGTTGCAGATGCTCTGGCTGGCACTGGACGATGAATACCTGGGGTTCGCCGAGGCCCGAAGCAAACGTGGCACCTTCGCCATGATGTGCCACGCGCTGATCCACTGCCGCACCCTGGAGAAGGCTCTGGAACGCGGCTTATTGTTTTATAGCTTATTCCCGCAAGGCCCGCGCTGGCAGCTGACAAGAGAGGGCGATATGGCCCGCTTGAGCCTGGACGATTCCCAACTCTGGGACCCGGATCACTTTCTCAGCGAGTGCCTGCTGGTGATCTGGCATCGCCTCGGCAGTTGGCTGATCGGCCAGCGCATTCGTCTGCACCAAGCCAGCTTCAGCTACCCGATGCCGGCCCATGCTGGCGAATACGACCTGCTATTCCCCTGCCCCCAGGTGTTCGGCGCACCGAACAGCAGCCTGGTGTTCCCCGCCCGCTACCTGAGCCTGCCGCTGCTGCAGGACGAACGCACCCTCAAGCACTTTCTGCAACGCTCACCCGCCGACCTGTTGTCTCGACCGGATGAAGGCGACAGCCTGAGCAGCCAATTGCGTCGCCTGCTAAGCCGTGACCGCACGCCCTGGCCCGATCTGGAGGCTGTGGCCAAGCACCTGCACATCAGCCCGCAGACCCTGCGCCGGCACCTGCGGGAGGAAGGCACCAGTTTTCAAGCGCTCAAGGACGAGCTGCGGCGGGACATCGCCATTTATCATTTGGGCCGGGGGAATTTGGCGTTGCAGGAGATTGCCGAGCAGTTGGGGTTTTCTGAGCCGTCGGCGTTTCATCGGGCGTTCAAGAAGTGGACGGGGGTGACGCCCGGGGCTTACAGGGCACAAGAAAGTTAGAGATGCTGTGAATGTGCTGGCCTCATCGGGGGCAAGCCCCCTCCCACATTTTGATCGGGTTCACACCTATTTTGACGTGTGAACCCATTCAGTGTGGGAGGGGGCTTGCCCCCGATAAGGCCAGTACAGCCAATAGAGATCACAAGGCCGGAAAGTGAATCTTGAACGCCGCCCCACCCAATGGCGAATCCCCCAAGGTCAGCCGCGCCCCGTAGCTTTCGATAATGTCCTTGACCACCGCCAGCCCGATCCCCTGCCCCGGATGCTGACGGTCCAACCGCTCGCCCCTTTGCAAAATGCGCGCACGCTGGTCCGGTGGCACACCTGGGCCGTCATCTTCGATACACAGTTCAGTGCCTTCAAGGCTTTCACTCAGGCTGATGCGAACCTCGCTCAGGCACAGGCGATAGGCGTTTTCCAACAAGTTACCGAGCATTTCCAGCAACGCGCCCTTCTCGATAGGCACATCGCACTTTGGCGGCAATTCAAAGGTCACGGTGACGCGCTTGTCGCGGTAGACCTTGTCCAGCGTGTCGCACAGGCTTTGCAGCACAGGTTCCAAGCGTACCTGGTGGCGCACCAGGCCGCTTTTGCGCAGGCTGGCGCGCTGCAACTGATAGCTGATCTGCTGGCTCATGCGCTCGATCTGCGATTGCAGCACCCAGGCCTGGTCGCGGTCTTCGGGGCGCTGGGCCATGTCTTCGCTCACGCCTTGCAACACCGCGAGCGGGGTTTTCAGGCTATGGGCCAGGTCGTCGAGGGAATCGCGGTAGCGCGCCCGTTGCTCGCGTTCACTGGCCAACAGGCGGTTGAGGGAACCCGTGAGGCGCAGCAGTTCGCGGGGGTGTTGCTCGGTGAGGCTTTCGCGGGTGCCACCTTCGATCTGGTCCAACTCCTGGCTCAGGCGTCGCAGGGCTTGCAGGCCCCAAGTCAGGCCCAGCCACAGCAAGGTCAGCAGCACCAACAAGGCCGCGCCGAAGCCCAGGTAGAGGTTCTCGCGCAAGCCTTCGAGGGTCAGCTGGTATTCGCGCACCGGTTGCAGAGCGACGATACTGAACGCCGCGCTCTTGCCTCCCAGCAGCTTGACCTCGACGTCATAGACGAAGAACTCCTGACCGTTGGCCTCGCGAATCCGTGCGAACTCATTACCGCGCCCGTCGTAACGCGGTTTGTAGTTGATGTTTTCTTCTTTGGTTGCCCGCGAGCGCCACACCAGGCGGCCCTCGCGATCGTAGATATAGCCCAGCAGTCGGCTGTCGGCGAGGTTGAAACGCTCATCCGGTAATTGCGCCGGCATCTGCAGGCGGTTGTTTTCTACCCGCGCCGCCGAAATCAACGTGGTGACGTCCGACGCCAGCCGTTGCTCGATGGAGTCCTGCAACGCCAGGCTGAAAGCGCCTTGCATCGCCGGTAACAGACCGAGCATAAACAGCACGGCCAAGGTGGCGGCCGCCAGCATCAAGCGCACGCGCAGCGAGCGAATCAACGGCAGCGCTCATTGAACAGGTAACCCAGGCCGCGCACAGTGTCGATTGGCTTAAACCCGGCGGGGCCTTCCAGTTTGCGGCGCAGACGGCCTACCAACACTTCGATGACATTCGGGTCGCGCTCGTCGTCGTCGGGGTAGAGCTGTTCCATCAAGCGATCCTTCGCGACCACTTGCTGGTGATGGCGCATCAGGTATTCGAGGATGCGGTATTCGTAGGCCGTCAGTGCCAGCGGTTGCTCGTCGAGGGAGGCTTGTTTGCGATTGAGGTCCAGCAGCAAAGGCCCGGCCACGATGGTCGATTGGGTAAAGCCGCTGGAACGGCGCAACAGAGCGTTCATCCGCGCCTCCAGCTCTTCGAACTGGAACGGTTTGACCACGTAATCGTCGGCGCCGGCGGCCAGGCCTTCGACCTTGTCCTGCCAGTTGCCGCGCGCGGTGAGGATCAGGATCGGAAACGTCTTGGCCTGGCTGCGCAGTTGGCGGATCAGGTCCAGCCCACCCATGCCGGGCAGGCCCAGGTCGATGATCGCCAGGTCGTGGTTGAATTGACCCGTCTGGTACAGCGCCTCTTCGGCATTGGCCACGGCCTCGACCACATGCCCGCTGTCGGTCAGGCGGGTATACAGGTGATGACGCAGCAGCGCCTCATCTTCCACCACCAGCAATTTCATAAGGCTCTCCAAAGCAAATCAACTGTCCGACAGGGGGATATCATAGCGGCCCTGCAAATCTTGCTGGCGTAATTTAATACCGTTGTACTGGCCCGTCAGGTGTTCATAACCGGCGCGGTAGGCGGGTTGCGGGGCTGTAAAGCCCAAAGACTGGCCCCAGGGCGTCGATGGGCTGCCGGCCTCTTCGAAACTGACACGCTGGATCAAGGTGCTGGATTTCTTGGTTTTTTGATTGCCGAAGGCAGCGAAATCACTATCGGACGCCTGGGCCCCAGCAGTAGCACTGAGCATGGTTAACGCCAACATCAGCTTTTTGATCGCAGTCATGGTGCTTGCCTCTACGCGTTTGGCTGTTGTGGCCAGACTACCCAGTTGCCCCTGAACTCCCCCTGAACAGTTGCGGGCTATCCTCTGGCACAGCAACTGGGCAAAATACCGCCCATGAATCCCCTACCCGCTTGCTGCACCCCACTCGATGCCCATTGGCCGTTGCCCGAACCCTTGCCGGGCACGGTGTTTCTCAGCACCCGTTTCGACCCGGCCTTACTAACAGCGGGTGATTTCCAGCGTTGCGCGGTACCGCCACCGGCCAGCATCCAGCGTTCGGTGGCCAAGCGTCAGGCAGAGTTCCTGGCCGGCCGTCTGTGTGCCCGCGCCGCCCTGCAACAACTTGACCAGCTTGATTGCATCCCCGCCATCGGCGAAGACCGTGCGCCCGTATGGCCCGGGCATATCAGCGGTTCGATCACCCACAGCACTGGGCATGCGGCTGCGATTGTCGGGCACAAGGCGCAGTGGCGTGGGCTGGGGATGGATTTGGAGAATGTGCTGAGCTTGGAGAGGGCGGAGCGGCTGGCGGGGGAGATTTTGACCGCGGATGAAATGCAGCGCCTAGCCTTGATACCGCGTGAGCAAATTGCGCTGTTGGTGACGTTGACGTTTTCGGTCAAGGAGAGCCTGTTCAAGGCGCTGTATCCGATCGTGCACAAGCGTTTCTATTTTGAACATGCCGAAGTGTTGGAGTGGTCTGAGACGGGGGCTGTGCGGTTGCGGCTGCTGACAGACCTTTCCAGCGAGTGGAACCATGGCACTGAGTTGGCTGGGCAGTTTGCGGTGAGTGGCGGGCAGTTGTTGAGCCTGGTAGCCATCAGCGCCTGAACTACCGCTATCGGGGGCAAGTCGAATCGTCGCACCGCCCCTCCCACAGTTGACTGCATTCCAACGTTGAAATGCAGTCGAATGTGGGAGCTGGCTTGCCTACGATAGCGGTGTCAGGGTTTCTCCTGATCCCGAGGCCAGCTCAGGCTAAAGCAAGCCCCGCCAAGGTTATTGCTCTTGCCAATCAACGCCCGCCCGCCATGCCAATGGACAATCCGCCGCACAATCGACAACCCCAGGCCATGCCCGCCGGAAGCACGGGTGCGGCTGTCGTCCAGACGCAGGAACGGCGTAAAGATCCGCTCCCAGGCACTTTCCGGCACGCCGGGGCCGTCATCTTCCACGTCGATGCGGCAACGCACCTGCCCCACCTGATAACTGATCAACACCTGCCCTTGAGCGTGACGCATCGCGTTGCTCACCAGGTTTTGCAGGGCGCGGTGCAGGTAGCGCGGTTCTGCGTCGACCCAAGCGTCATCCCAATGCGCCGACGACAGGCAGATACCACGGGCTACCGTGACCTGCGGGCGCAATGGCGACAACTCGTCGATCACTTGATCAAGCAGTGCATCGAGGTCAACCCGCTGAAAGTTCAGCGCCGGCGCGCCTTGCTCAAGGCGGGCGTAGGTGAGCATTTCGTCCACCAGGCCGTCGAGGTCCTGGATATCGCTGTCCATGCCGTCCATATATTTGTGTCGGGCTTCGGGGGTGGCGGCGCTGCCGATCATCTCCAGGCCGAAGCGCAGGCGCGCCACCGGGGTGCGCAGCTCGTGCGACACCGCACGCACCAGTTCGCGCTGGATCGCCAGCAATTGCTGCAAGTGCTCGGCCATGCCATTGAACGCCGCGGCCAGGCGCCCAACGGAGTCCGCGCCACGGGCCGGCACACGCACTTCGAGGTTGCCCTTGGCGATGCGCGTGGCGGCGGCTTCCAGGCCTTTGAGGCGCCGCTCCAGTTGACGCACCAGCAAATAGACGATCAGGCCAATCAGGGTCAGGCCGATCAGCGCGATCAGAATCAGCCATTGCGCCGGGTACGGGTTCATTTGAAACAGCGGGCCGATTTCCAGCACCCAGGGTGTGCCGACCATGCCGGCAAACACCCGGATCGAATCGCCGCCCTTGCCCAGAGCCATCACCGTGTCGCCTTCGGATACGCGGCGACGCTGGTCTTCATCCATGTCCGCCTGATCCAGGGTCATCAGGTGCATTTCGAAGCCAAAACCTTTGGCTTCCTTTATGTCTGCCAACCGTTGCGGTTGCTCGGCCACCGGGAAGCGCACCAGCTCATCGGCCAACAGGTAAATAGTGGCTCGGGCCAGTTGCTCGCTGATCTGCTGCACCTCTCCCGTGAGCACCAGTTGCTCTCTCTCACTGACCAAACGCAAGACGCGCGCCGCATGGGGCCCGGTCTGCTCCACCAGCACCTGGCCACGTTGCAGGCGGTTGCGCTGGCCAAGGTCCAACTGAGCGTCGCTCAGGGTGCGCAGCTCCAGGGGAATGCCCAGCAGGCGCTCCCACACCGCCAGGGCACGCTGGCGCTCGATAGGGCTCATGGGCTGAAGGTTGTCGCCCATCAAGGCGAAGGTGCCGTGGGCCAGGCGCTCGCGGTACTGGCCGCTGCGCACCTCGTTGAGCAGATGCAGGGCCAGCACCCCCAGCAGGGCCACCAGAATAAGCGCCGCACACATGCCGCCATAGATACGCAGGAAGATTGAATTCACAGCGGCATGTCGGCACAAGCTTCGGGGACGAACAGGTAGCCTTTGCTGCGGATGGTCTTGATCAGGCGCGGGTGGATAGGGTCGTCGCCGATCTTGGGGCGAATACGTGAAATGCGCACATCAATGGAGCGGTCCTGGCCGTCATAGCCGATACCGCGCAGGGCGATGAAGATTTCTTCGCGGGACAGAATGCGCCCCGCGTTCGCCACCAACAGCCACAACAGGTCGAATTCGGCGCTGGTCAGCTCGATACCGCCCTCGTGCAGCCAGGCTTCGCGCAGGGCGTTGTCTACCACCAGGGGGCCGAATTGCAGGCGGCGCAGGCTTTCTACGGCTGGCGCTTCGGCGGGCTCACTGCGCCGCAGCAAGGCCTGGATGCGCGCCAATAAGAGGCGCGGGCGCACGGGTTTGCACACGTAGTCGTCGGCGCCCAAGTCCAGTCCCTGCACCTGGTCCATGTCGTCGGTACGGGCGGTGAGCATCAGGATCACGCCGTCATAGCGTTCGCGCACCTTGCGGCAGATGCTCAGGCCGTCTTCGCCGGGCAGCATCAGGTCGAGGATGACCAGGTCTGGCTGCTCGGCGATGATGCGTGCGGCAGCCAACGCGCCGTCGCCTTCGATCGATACCCGCAGGCCATTGCTCTCCAGATAGTCGCGGGTCAACTCGGCGAGTCGCTGGTCGTCTTCAACAATCAATACCTGCCAGGCTTCTTGCTCCACGGGTGGTCCTCGTTGTTATTAGAAATTTTATTACCGGTGGAGATTCAAATGTGGGAGGGGGCTTGCCCCCGATGGCAGAGTGTCAGTCACTGCATTTGGAACAGATACACCGCTATCGGGGGCAAGCCCCCTCCCACATTTGATCTTCACCAGCCATACGCTATTTGTAATGTTAGGAAGGCATAACAAAGGCCGATTGTAGCCATGGCCCAGCCCTCTAGCACAAGCCAGGAAATCCATTCGGTGATCGCGTTTTTTTGTGATAGGGTTCGCGCCCTTCGAAAATGGGCCAGCGGTTTAAAGCCCGAAATATTTCATGACAAACGGTGCAACACAGCAGTAATGCGGCCTACACGCATGTTCCACCTTTCATACACATTTTACCCACAGCGTTATCCACAGGTTACTGCGTTGCCAACCCCTACAAAACGCATTATCTTGTACCTCGGCGCCAGAGAAGACCCTATATGTGGGGTTTTTGACGAAATCGCCCAACCACACAAGTGGCTCGAAATTCAAGCGTTTTATTGCTAGCGCAGCATGGAACCAAGAGACTTTCAGTAGACCAAACCGCTCACGCGGATGGCAGCTGTTTCCCATCCCCGATATGGAAAACGGTACGGGTGTTGCAGGAAGAGCCTGGCACTCGCAATCAAATATAGAACGTGGAGACAACCCCCCATGCAAACCGACACAACTCGCGAGAACCCGCAGGGCTCCGTGCCGCAGGCCGCTGATTCGAACCTGGATCTGTCCGCCACTGCACCCGGCCAACTGCGCGTGATCAAACGTAACGGCACTGTCGTGCCTTACACCGACGACAAAATCACCGTCGCGATCACCAAAGCGTTTCTTGCAGTTGAAGGCGGCACCGCTGCTGCCTCGTCGCGCATCCACGACACCGTTGCCCGCCTGACCGAACAAGTCACCGCGACCTTCAAGCGTCGCATGCCTTCGGGCGGCACTATCCACATCGAAGAAATCCAGGACCAGGTCGAACTGGCCCTGATGCGTGCCGGCGAGCAGAAAGTGGCTCGCGACTACGTGATCTACCGTGACGCCCGCTCCAAAGAGCGCGCCGTACGCACCCCAGCTGAAGACGCTTCGGTACAGGCTCACCCATCGATCCGCATCACCCTGGCCGACGGTACGTTTGCACCGCTGGACCTGGGTCGCCTGAACACCATCGTCACCGAAGCCTGCGAAGGCCTGGAAGAAGTCGACGGTGACCTGATCCAGCGCGAAACCCTGAAAAACCTGTACGACGGCGTGGCCCTGACCGACGTCAACACCGCCCTGGTGATGACCGCCCGTACCCTGGTTGAACGTGAGCCGAACTACTCGTTCGTGACCGCGCGCCTGCTGATGGACACCCTGCGTGCCGAAGGCCTGGGCTTCCTCGGTGTCGCCCAGAGCGCTACCCACCACGAAATGGCCGACCTGTACGCCAAGGCACTGCCGGCCTACATCGCCAAGGGTATCGAATTCGAATTGCTGAACCCGATCCTGGCCACCTTTGACCTGGAAAAACTCGGCAAGGCGATCAACCACGAGCGCGACCAGCAGTTCACGTACCTGGGCCTGCAAACCCTGTACGACCGTTACTTCATCCACAAGGACGGTATCCGCTTCGAGTTGCCGCAAGTGTTCTTCATGCGCGTGGCCATGGGCCTGGCGATTGAAGAGAAGCACAAAGAAGACCGCGCCATCGAGTTCTACAACCTGTTGTCGTCCTTTGACTACATGTCGTCGACCCCGACCCTGTTCAACGCCGGCACCCTGCGTCCACAGCTGTCGAGCTGCTACCTGACCACCGTGCCGGATGATCTTTCGGGCATCTACCACGCGATCCACGACAACGCCATGTTGTCCAAATTCGCCGGCGGCCTGGGCAATGACTGGACCCCGGTGCGTGCACTGGGTTCGTACATCAAGGGCACCAACGGCAAGTCCCAGGGCGTTGTTCCGTTCCTGAAAGTGGTGAACGACACCGCGGTAGCCGTTAACCAGGGTGGCAAGCGCAAAGGCGCTGTGTGTGCCTACCTGGAAACCTGGCACATGGACATCGAAGAGTTCATCGAGCTGCGCAAGAACACCGGTGATGACCGTCGTCGTACCCACGACATGAACACCGCCAACTGGATCCCTGACCTGTTCATGAAGCGCGTCTTCGATGACGGCCAGTGGACCCTGTTCTCGCCGTCCGAAGTACCGGACCTGCACGACCTGACCGGCAAGGCCTTCGAAGAGCGCTACGAGTACTACGAAGCCCTGTCCCAGTACCCTGGCAAGATCAAGCTGTTCAAGACCATCCAGGCCAAAGACCTGTGGCGCAAAATGCTGTCCATGCTGTTTGAAACCGGCCACCCATGGCTGACCTTCAAAGACCCGTGCAACCTGCGCAGCCCGCAGCAGCACGTGGGCGTGGTCCACAGCTCGAACCTGTGCACCGAGATCACCTTGAACACCAACAAGGACGAGATCGCCGTTTGCAACCTGGGCTCGATCAACCTGCCGAACCACATCGTCAACGGCAAGCTGGACACCGCCAAGCTGGAGCGCACCGTCAACACCGCCGTTCGCATGCTCGATAACGTTATCGACATCAACTACTACTCGGTGCCACAGGCGCAAAACTCCAACTTCAAGCACCGCCCGGTTGGCCTGGGCATCATGGGCTTCCAGGACGCACTGTACCTGCAGCACATTCCTTACGGTTCGGATGCTGCGGTCGAGTTCGCCGACAAGTCCATGGAAGCGGTCAGCTACTACGCGATCCAGGCTTCCTGCGACCTGGCCGACGAGCGCGGCGCCTACGAGACGTTCCAGGGTTCGCTGTGGTCCAAGGGCATCCTGCCGCTGGATTCGCAACAGATCCTGATCGAGCAGCGTGGCCAGAAGTACATCGATGTTGACCTGGAAGAATCCCTGGACTGGGCGCCGGTACGTGCCCGTGTGCAGAAAGGCATTCGTAACTCCAACATCATGGCCATCGCACCGACCGCGACCATCGCCAACATCACTGGCGTATCGCAGTCGATCGAACCGACCTACCAGAACCTGTACGTGAAATCGAACCTCTCGGGCGAATTCACCGTGATCAACCCGTACCTGGTTCGCGACCTGAAAGCCCGCGGCCTGTGGGACTCGGTCATGATCAACGACCTGAAGTACTACGACGGTTCCGTGCAGCAGATCGAACGCATCCCGCAAGAACTCAAAGAGCTCTACGCGACTGCGTTCGAAGTGGACACCAAGTGGATCGTTGACGCCGCCAGCCGTCGTCAGAAGTGGATCGACCAGGCCCAGTCCCTGAACCTGTACATCGCCGGCGCTTCGGGCAAGAAGCTGGACGTAACCTACCGTATGGCTTGGTACCGTGGCCTGAAAACCACTTACTACCTCCGTGCCCTGGCTGCGACCAGCACCGAGAAGTCGACCATCAACACCGGTAAGCTCAACGCTGTTTCCAGCGGCGGCAACCACGGTGATGACTCGGTACTCGCCGCTCCAGCTGGCCCGGCACCCGTGCCAAAAGCCTGCGCGATTGACGAGCCGGATTGCGAAGCTTGCCAATAAGCTGAGCCGGTAAGCGCCGAAAGGCGCTGACCTGAAACCCCCGCCAAGCCCCCTGGGTTTGGCGGGGGTTTTCTTTTGCCCGCCGATCCGCCCTCCTGGTGAGCACCCTGTAGTGAGCGGGCTTGCCCCGCTCACTACAAAGACCGTCAATAACCGCCCACAAAAAAGCCCCTCGATTGAGGGGCTTCTTGTGGAGCGCTACCGCATCAGGTCATCTGAATGATGGTCTGCATGATGGTGCTCTGGGTAGAGATGGTCTTGGCGTTCGCCTGATAGTTGCTCTGGGCCTTGATCAGGTCTACCAGTTCGTTGGTCAGGTTGACGTTGGAGTTCTCCAGGGAGTTGGCCACGATCGAACCCAAAGTGCCAGCTTGCGGGGTGTCGTAACCCGGCTGGCCCGACGCGAAGGTCTCTCTCCACGTGGTGCCGCCGGCCGGCTGCAAGCCCTGCTCGTTGTTGAAGCTGGCCAGGGAGATCTGGCCGATGGCCTTGCTCTGCTGGTTGCTGAAGGTGGCGAACAATACGCCGCTGCCGTCGATTTTCAGGCCGGTGATCTGGCCGGTGGCGTAGCCATCGGTGACTGGCGGGTTACGGTAGCTGGCGGAGTTGTACTGGGTGATGTTGCTCATGTTCACCGCAATGCTTTTGGAGTCCGCACCGTTGTCTGTCCATACGCCGTCGACCAGCGAGCCCGGGTTCCAGTCAGCGATGGTCCAGGTGGTGTTGGAAACGGTGGCAGGCGGAACAGTGATGGTATCGAGCTTACCGGCGCCGTCAAACGACAGCAGCTTACCCACTGGCGCGGTAGTGGTACCGTCGGGATTACGCCCGTCGATCAAGGTGTAGGCCATCCACTTGTTGGAGTCGGTCTTCACCATGTACTGCACCATCGGGTGAGCATTACCCTGGGAATCGTACAAGGTGGTGCTGTACTGGGTAGTGAACGTGCTGGTGTCGGTCGGATTGAACGCCTTGACGGTTTGATCGATCGACGGTTCCGACGAGTTCAGGTTACTGGTGGAGTCCACTTTGCTGGACGCCTGCGGCGGCAGGTTCGCCAGGTTCAGTTGCAGGTCAGTCAGCGCGCCCTTGATGATCTTGCCATCAGCATCGGCCGCATAACCTTGCAAGCGCGAGGTGCCGGTGTTGTTGGTGATGTAGCCGTCTTTGTCGGCACGGAAGGCACCGCTACGGGTGTATTCCAGCGAGCCGTCGCTGCCCTTCTGTACGAAGAAGCCACCACCCTGGATCGCCATGTCCAGAATGCCGCCGCTGCCGTTCACATCACCCTGGGTGAACTGCTGGGACACTGCCGCCAGGTTCACGCCGTTACCGATGCTGTTCTGGCCAGTGCCCAGTTTGGAAGCGGCGTAGATGTCCGCGAATTCCGCACGGGACGACTTGAAGCCAGTGGTCGCGACGTTGGCGATGTTGTTGCCGGTCACGTCCAGTTGTTTGTTGGCCGCATAGAGGCCGCTAAGGCCGATGTTAAAAGACATGTTTCTCTCCCTCTGCCGTATTTAGCCGGCTCTATGTACCGATAGTCTGAATTTGCGACAGCTTGACGCTGCCCATGCCGCCCGCGAGGTTCAACACCATCTCGCCGCCGGTCTTGCTCAAGGTCACGCTGGTGACCGTGGCTGGAAGCGAGGTGGCCAGGGCAACCGCGTCACCCTTGTCATTCTTGGTGGTGGCAGCGAAGGTGTAGGTGCCCGCCGGAGCCACTTCACCCTTGTCGTTCTTGCCATCCCAGATAAAGTCCGCAGAACCGGCGCTTTGGGCGCCCATGTCGATGGTGCGCACCACGTTGCCGTTCGCGTCGGTGATCTTCACCGAAACGTTGCCGGTTGCCGCCGTGACAGCCACCGAGCCAGTCATACTCTTGCTCGTATCCACCAAGGCCTTGTCGGTCTGGGTGATGATCGACCGCCCAACCAGCGACGAAGCCTGCAGCGCTTGCGAAGAGCTGAAGTTGCTGGAGATTGCATTCACCGAGTCGTTAAGGGTGTTGATGCCTTCCAGGCTGCTGAACTGCGCCAACTGGGCCACGAACGCGCCGTTGTCTTGCGGCGACAGCGGGTCCTGGTTTTTCAGCTGGGTCACCAGCAACTGCAAGAATGCGTCCTTGCCCAGGGATTGGTTACCCGTGGCAGCGGTTGCAGTGCTCGCAACGTTATTGGTGGCGGTGGCGACCTTGGTATTGAAAAGGTCCTGGACCGCGGTGTTAGTTGATGTGGTATCAACGATGGCCATCTTCGGCGCCCCTTATCACTGACCCAGGGTCAGGACCTTCTGCATCATGGATTTGGCGGTGTTCATCATTTCCGCGTTGGTCTGGAACGAGCGGCTGGCGGAAATCATGTCAGCCATTTCCTCGACCACGTTGACGTTGGGGTAGTAGACATAACCCTTTTCGTTCGCGGCGGGATGGTTAGGCTCGTAACGGGCTTCGAGGTTGCTCTGGTCTTCGACCACGCCAAGCACTTGCACGCCTGAACCGGCAGCACCCTGCTCCTGGAACAGCGAATCGCTGCCACCGTTCTGGCCGGCCTGGAACATGGTGGCGAACACCGGATGGCGAGCGCGGTAGGTCTGGTCAATGCTCGAAGACACGGTCTCGGCGTTGGCGATGTTACTGGCGACGGTGTTCAGACGGGTGGTCTGAGCGCTCATGCCACTACCGGCAATATTGAAAACACTGGACAGGGACATGGCTTACTCTCCACGCAGGGCTGACATCAGCCCTTTGAATTTGCTGTTGAGCAGGGTGAAGCTGGCCTGGAAGTTCACCGAGTTCTCGGCATAGGCCGATTGCTCCAGCTGGGCGTCGACGGTGTTCTGGTCGATCGACGGCTGCATCGGCGTGCGATACAGCAACGACTCGTCACCACTGCTCAGGCCTTGTGCTTCGATATGACGGTTGTTGGTCATGTTCAAGGCGAAGGTGCCGTTCTTGGTCTTGTCCTGCTGTGCGGCGAGCACGGCGGAGAAGTCCAGGTCCCGAGCCTTGTAGTTCGGGGTGTCGGCGTTGGCAATGTTGTTGGCCAGGACTTCGGCACGCTGGGCGCGGAAGCCCAGGGCTTGTTCGTGGATACCGAGCGCTTTATCGAAGCTGATGCTCATGGCGGAAACCTTTAGGCTGACCTGCTTTTCGTTAACAGGGTTATAGCAAGGTGTGTGCCAGTTTACGCAGAGCCCGTATTTAAAGGGTTTGGCGGCGGATTGCCGGGCGGCAATGCCAGAAAAGCGGCAATGGGTTTCCGCGTGGTGCCAGTAAAGCGGCAATGGGCCTTGCCGCTGCAGTAAGGATTGCCACATAACAAATGTGGGAGGGGGCTTGCCCCCGATGGCGGTGTGTCAGTGATAGATGTATCAACTGAACTACCGCTATCGGGGGCAAGCCCCCTCCCACATTTTGGACCAAGTGAACTCAGGCTTACTTGGCCTGGTAGATGATCCCAGGGCTGCACTGCACCATCTGGTAATGATCCGGCAAACCGTTCAGTGCTTCGGAAGCACCGAGGAACAGATAGCCGCCACGCTTGAGAGTGCCGTGGATGCGCAACAGGATGTCTTTCTTCACTTCGGCCGAGAAGTAGATCAGCACGTTGCGGCAGAACACCATGTCGAACTTGCCCAGGCTGGCATAGCTGTCGAGCAGGTTGAACGAGCGAAACTCCACCCGGCTCTTGATCGGCGCCTTGACCGCCCAACGGCCCGCCCCTTTCGGGTCGAAATAACGTTGCAGGCGCTCCTGGGACAAACCACGGCCCAGGGCCAGGCTGTCGTACTCACCCGTCTTGCAGTTGGTAAGCATGGTGCCAGACAGGTCAGTGGCAACGATTTGCGCGCCGGCCTTCAACTGGCCCATGTTGGTCCGCTCGAACTCATCGATGGACATCGAGATCGAATACGGTTCCTGCCCCGAGGAGCACGCCGCCGACCAGATGCGCAGGCGCTGGCCCGGGCTGGCCTTGATGGCCTCCGGCAGCACTTTGCTCTTGAGCACTTCAAAGGGGTAGGTATCGCGAAACCACAAGGTTTCGTTGGTGGTCATGGCATCGACCACCATTTCCTTGAGGCCGCTGCGCGGCTGACCCTGGATACGCTGGACCAATTCGCCCAACGACTTGATGCCCTGCTGCTCCATCAACTTGTTGAGACGGCTGGATACCAGGTACTGCTTGTTTTCACCGAGCAAGATGCCACAGGCTTTTTCCAGGAAAACCCGGAACTGTTCAAAATCCAAATTACCCGTAGACACTGATACCGCCTCTAAAATCGTATGACCGCCAGGGAGAAAACCCTAGCCGTGATCTGCTGCCTTGATCCGGTCGACTACCCGGTTTGCCAGGTCATCAGGACGGAATTTAGCCAAAAAGTCATCGGCACCGACCTTCTTGACCATCGCCTGGTTGAATACGCCCGACAACGAAGTATGCAGGATGATATGCAACTTTTGCATGCGAGGATCGCTGCGTATCTCGGCCGTGAGTGTGTAGCCGTCCATTTCCGGCATCTCGATGTCAGAAATCATCATCAAGAATTCTTCTTCCGGTTTCTTGCCTTCATCTACCAGCTTGCGCAGGTAATCCAGGGCCTGGCGACCGTCATTGAGCGCCACGACTTCCACACCGACGGTTTGCAGGCAACGCGTCACCTGCTTGCGTGCCACCGAGGAGTCATCCACCGTGAGTACGCGCAGGGAAATGGCCTTGTGCGCCGTCTCTGCGTCTACTACACCCACCGAAATCGATTCCGAGGTCGGCGCCACTTCGGCGAGGATCTTCTCCACGTCGATGATTTCCACCAACTGGTTATCGACCCGCGTCACCGCCGTGAGGTAGTGGTCGCGGCCAGTGCCCTTGGGTGGTGGATGAATCTCTTCCCAGTTCATGTTGACGATACGTTCCACCGAGCGCACCAGGAAACCCTGGGTCTTGGTGTTGTATTCGGTAATGATCACGAACGGGTTTTCACGGTCCTGCAAACCGGCCGAGCCCGTGGCCAGGGCCAGGTCAAGAATCGGGATGGTCGCACCGCGGATGTTGGCGACGCCACACACCACCGGGCTGGACTTGGGCATGATCGTCAGCTTGGGGCATTGCAGCACTTCCCGCACCTTGAACACGTTGATGCCATATAACTGTTTGCCGTCCAGGCGAAAAAGCAACAACTCCAGGCGATTCTGCCCTACCAGCTGTGTGCGCTGGTTTACTGAATCCATTACTCCTGCCATGCCCAGACTCCTACGCTAAAACCTTCAGGGATGCGACGCGCACCCAACACTAAACGGCACGAGCTTTGCTATTTATTGGGTATGGATATTAAAACGACAGTTTCCCGACGCCTTCACCTACCCCTGTACCGCAGACTGCTCTGCGCCTCGGTGGCGTTGCTCGCTTTCAGCCTGGGCACCACGGCCCGTGCAGACAACGTCACCCTGCCTGATCTACTTATCGGCGTCACCCAAGGGTTTCTTGAGTTCACTGTAGAAGATTATCTGGCGACCACCCAGACTCCGGGTCGCTATGAAATCCAGGTCAACCCGCTGGACCCACGCCTGCGCATGCCCATGTGCGACAAGGAATTGACAGCCACCCTGGAAAGCCCTGCCCAGCCCATCGGCCGCGTGACGGTCAAGGTGCGCTGCGAAGGCGCGTCGCCCTGGACGGTGTTTGTGCCGGCGCAGGTCAAGCTGTTCCGCGATGTGGTGGTGGTGGCCCGCCCGATGAAACGCATGGGCATCATCGGTTTCGAGGATGTTGTGCTGCGTGAACGAGACATCAGCTTGATCAACCAGGGCTACCTGACTTCCGTTGACCAGGCCATTGGGCAGAAGCTGACCCGACCAGTGGTCACTGACCAGGTCATGACCCTGGTGCAATTGGAACAGGCCGAGGTCATTCGCAAGGGTGACCAGGTGGTAATTTCAGCCAGCAGCGGCGCGTTGAACGTGAAAATGCCGGGTGAAGCGTTATCTAACGGCGGCATGAGCGAACAGATCCGCGTGAAGAACCTCAACTCCAATCGTGTGATCAAAGCGCGGGTGACGGCACCCGGCCAAGTCGAGGTAGCTTTATAGACTACTGGTATCGCACGTCAGCTTTTCCTACACTGTCGACTGGATGCCGGCCTGTAGGTTTTATTGTCAATCGAGCCTAAAGTTTGTCCGGGTATGGCCGAAAACATGGCAAGCGTCCAAATACCCAGAGGTTTTTTTATCATGGTCATCGATTTCAGCCGTTTAAATAACTCCCAGGCTTTGCCCGGCACTACGCGCACCACAGGTGCCAAGGACAGCGTAGAAGCCAAGTCGCCGGCCCTGCCCGCCAAGGCAGAACAGGCCAGTGCTAGCCAAAGCGGGGAATCCGTACACCTGAGCAATGAGGCTCAACAGTTGCAGAAGGTCACTGACTCGCTGCGCGATCAACCGGTTGTCAATAAAGCCCGTGTGGCCGAATTGAAACAGGCCATCGCCGATGGCAGCTATAAAGTCGACAGCAACCGTGTAGCCAGCAAGCTGCTTAACTTCGAAGCCGAGCGCTAGGCAAAGGCCTGCGCCGGGCTTTTGGACGCTTAAACCCCAAGGCCAGCCATGCATCACGACGAAAATCTGCTTCAACTGATCATTGATGATCTAGCGCCGACGCAGCACCTGCTCGAGCTGCTGAAGGAAGAATCCCTGGCCCTCTATGGCCGGGATATGCCGTTGCTGGAAGACATTCTGGCGCGCAAGCAATCGTTGATCGTCCTGCTGGAACAGCATGGCAAGAAGCGCAGCCAGATCCTCATTAGCCTGGGGCTGCCGGCAGACCACGACGGCCTGACCCAGTTAGCCAGTCACTCCTCGGTCGGCGATCAATTGCTGGCCCAGAGCCAAGCACTCAATCATTTGCTCGCCCAGTGCCAGGAAGCCAACCAGCTCAACGGTCAGTCGATCCAGCTTCAGCAAGCCACGACCGCCAACCAGTTGCGTATACTTCACGGCGGAGAGCCTCCGGCGCTCTATAACGCCCAAGGTTCCACCTCGCGCCTGGTCAAGTCGGGCACCCGCAGCCAAGCCTGACGCCTGTTTACAGCGCGGCCTATCCAAGGCGCGCCACATGCTGGCAAAATGCCGGTTCTTGCGTGTAGTCGTATTTTGTCTGGAGATGGAAGAACCGTGTTCAACGCCCTTAATGCGGAAGATGCACCGCAGCCACCCAAGGTGCTCACCACGCCTCTGGAAATCGCCAGCACCTTGCGCATGCTGCAAGACAGCCATGACCCGCTGATCATCACCTTCCACGAACGCAGCCAGCGCTTCCAGAGCTATCTGGTGGATGTCGACCGTGACAACGGCACCCTCGCCCTGGACGAAATGATCCCACGTGACGGCGAGCGCCACCTCGAAAGCGGCGAACCTTTCCGCATCGAAGGCTTCCACGACGGCGTGCGCGTTGCCTGGGAAAGCACCGGCAGCATGACCATCAGCGAAAAAGACGGTCACCGCATCTACACCGGCGGCATGCCTGACGAGGTGGTCTACCATCAGCGCCGCAATGCCTTCCGCGCCGCCTTGAAGCTCGCTCAACTGGTCAACATCGAGATGGGCGGCGAGAAACTCAAAGCCCCCATCGGCGGCAAACTGCTGGATATCTCCGCCACAGGCTGCAAATTGCGTTTCGAAGGCGACATTTCCGAGCGCCTGCAACTGGGCCAGGTCTACGACCGCTTTATCGCCGCTCTGCCCTTTGGCAGCATGACCACCTCCGTCGAGCTGCGTTACCTGCACTTCGAAGAGAAGATCAACACCACCTTCGCCGGCGTACGCTTCCACAACATGAGTGGCCTGGTGCAGCGCCAGGTCGAGCGTTTTGTGTACCAGCTGCAACGCGAAGCGCGGCGCTTTGATAAAGACGACGATTTTTAAAGTTAAGATCGCGCCATAAAAAACGGGCAGCTCCTAATGGGAACTGCCCGTTTTTACTTTCAGGGGCGCTTTCAGGGGCGCGCCCTGCTCAAGTCATGCGGGTGCTCATCCGGCGCGATAGGCTCTGGGGGCCCCACGAAGGGCGACTCATCCACAGCCGGGGCTGGCTCAGGCTCCGGCTCTGTAACCGCAGTTTGCATCTGCTCCTGCACCACCTGTTCATCCACCCGCGGGTCCAGCGCAGCGACCAAGGGAGAGCTGGACATACTGTCAGGCATCGCCACGTGATGCAGCGGCGCGTCGTCCACCTGATGCAGGTTGGTCACGGCTTTAGGCCGGATGCGCCACACCAGTATCAGCGCACACAGGCTGAAGAACGCATACAGCATGTGGCTGCCAAACATCTTCATCACCACGCCCGCCAACAGCGGCCCGATACTGGCGCCGACACCGTAGGTCACCAGCAACATGGCCGTGAGGGAGACACGACGATCGCCTTCCACATGGTCATTGGAGAACGCCACGGCCAGCGGGTACAGACAGAACTGCACCAGCGAGCACAGGAAGCCGGCTACGAATAGCACCTCCAAAGGCACTTTAGTCATTATCGCCAACGGCAACGCAGCCACCGCCAGGCTCAGGGCAAAGCAGCGAATCAACAGCGCGCGATCATAGCGGTCCGACAACCAACCCAAAGGCCACTGCACCACCAGGCCGGCAAAAATGCAGCTACCCATAAACAGACCCACCTGCTCGGTGGTCAAGCCTTGCTGCGATGCATAGAGCGGTGCCAAGCCGTAGAAGGAGCCCACGATCAACCCCGCCCCCAGCACCGTACTCAGCGACTGCGGCACACGCTTGATAAAAAAGCGCGGCTCCATCGGCGCAGGGTGCAACGGCGCCGGGTGAATACGCCGGGTCATGGCCACCGGCACCAGGCACAGCGCGAAGCACAGTGCGACCAGCATCAGCAGCTCGAGGCCGAGCTCGGGGTGCATGACCAGGATCAGTTGGCCCAACACCAAGCCCAGATAGGACGCGATCATGTAGCCGCTGAACACCACACCCCGTTGCTTGGCGTCGGCCTGCTCGTTCAGCCAGCTCTCGATGACCATGTACTGGCACATCATTCCCAGGCCCACGATCATCCGCAGCACGATCCAGGCCGGCAGCCAGTTGACCAAGCCATGGCCCAGCACCGCTGCGCCGACGATACCGGCGCACGTGGCATAGGCACGAATATGCCCGACCCGGGCGATCAGGCGGTGCCCGATCTTGCCGCCCAGCACCAGGCCGAAGTAGTTGGCCGCCATCAGCGCACCGACCCACAAGCTGTCGACATGGTCGGCCGCCAGGCGCAAGGCCAGGTAAGTACTGAGCAGGCCGGAGCCGATCAGCATCATCAGGGAGGCAAAATAAAGGGCTCGAAAAGATTTCCAGATCTGGCGCATCGGCGTTCCGAGCGGCTCCTTGCAGTGAGAGACAGGGCTATCGGCATGATAGTCCGGGGTGGCCGGTTCCGGACAGGCGACAGGCGCCGATTCGGGATTAATTTACTTACCTGCTCAGACGCTGACAGGCGGCCTGCACGGTACACAGATTGCGATAAATACATCGCGCACCTGCTGTGAACCCTGAACACTGGCAAGGTTCGACCTATCTTTGCCGAACGCCCACAAAAAAGCCCCGCCAGAGAAATCTGAGCGGGGCTTAGAATATGGTGTCCCAGGGCCGGTTCGAACGGCCAACCTTCCCCTTAGGAGGGGGATGCTCTATCCAATTGAGCTACTGGGACAAATGACAGCCATCGCGCCACAGGCGTAGCGACGGACGGCGTGCATGTTAACGGCCGAGGTCGGTTTTGTCATGTCGTCCGTGGGCTTTTTGAGTGTAGGCCGATCCTCCTGTGACGGACGTAGGTTTCACCCCACAAACACGGGCACTTGGGCCCGCCGTGCAAAATGCACTACCCCAAAATGCCAGCATTGCAAATTGCAACACCCGAGGCATTTGAAGTAGACTCAAACCCTTGATTTTATTGAAATAAAAGATTGGCACGACACCTGCAATACTTCTCCCACAACCCTCTTCAGTCACGGCGTTAAGCGGAGAACATGACCATGAACAGTGCCCTTCTGTTAGCCCTTAACACCGTAGCCCTGGCTGCACTGGTGACGTTTCACTTTCAATCGACCGGCAGTAATGACCCTGCCCAGATCAGCCAGGCTGTGCCGCACCACCTGCAACAACGTCCGCAACTGGCGGTGATGACCCCAAACGCACAATCGCCGGTACGCCTGACCCAAGGCACCCAGGCTGCGCCTGCATCCGAACACTGGGTTTTCTGAGGAAACCACTCATGAGCAAATCCGCCTGGCTGTTTTTTTGCCTGACCCTTATCACCTTGGCGCTTGGCCTGAATGTCAGCTCCGAGGAAGGGCAAATCACCGCACTGGTCGCCGCGGGCATATCCGGCACGCTACTGTTGATCACCCTGATCGTGGGTCGTCGCATCAAATTCGATCCCGTCTTGCGCTAACTCCCCCTGCCCTCCGACTCCCCCTCCTCCGACCTTATGTCGCCTCGCGCTAGCAAATCGGCAAAATGCCACTAGCCTTATCGCTACGGGCAAAAGGCCACTTTGCTTTAGAATGAGTGGCCTCAAACCCTGCGGTGGCTCGGTTTTACGGGATGTTCGCTTGCTGGATCATTCGTCGGAAAGTTTTCCAACCAGTCCGCAAAAATGCAAATGAGTGCTGGCATAAAGCCTTTAGGCAGTTCAATATTTGTCACAGAATTGACGCCAAGGAACTGGCAAATCTGAGGCATGATGCGGCCTCTTTGCAATTGAGGTTGAACATTTGCCCGCAAGCCTTGTCCTAACAGACATCTTGCGGCCAATTCCAAAAACCGCTCCCCTGAACTAACCGGTTAAATATATGCGCCCATTGAAACAGGCAATTTATTCCAGCCGTACGGCTGACAAGTTCGTCGTACGTCTGCCAGACGGAATGCGGGAACGCATTGCCGAGGTGGCTCGCAATCATCACCGCAGCATGAACTCCGAAATCATCGCGCGCCTGGAACAGAGCCTTATTCAGGAAGGTGCGCTGGGTGAAGAGTTGAGCATGCGCCTGGACAGCCCTGAGCTGTCACTGCACGAACGCGAACTGCTGCAGCGTTTTCGTCAGCTCTCCCACCGCCAGCAAAATGCTCTCGTCTCGCTTATCGCGCACGACGTTGAGGCGGCCGCAGAAGCCAATTGATCTGCCACTGAAAGCCGAAGCCAGCCATGTGCTGGCTTTTTTTTGCGTGGGATTTGAGAAGATGCAATGAAGTGGGGGGCAGAGCTGCCCCCACAGGATGAGGTCAAAGCAGGAAGATCGTCGCCAAACCAAGGAAGATAAAGAAGCCACCACTGTCAGTCATGGCGGTAATCATCACACTGGCACCCATTGCCGGGTCACGCCCCAGCCGCGCCAGGGTCATGGGGATTAATACCCCCATCAACGCGGCCAACAGGAGGTTGAGGGTCATTGCCGCTGTCATAACAACGCCGAGCGACCAACTGCCATACAGCAAGTAAGCCACCACACCAATCACGCCACCCCATACAAGGCCGTTGATCAGGCCAACCGCCAGCTCCTTGCGAAGCAAGCGTGACGAATTGGCGGTGCTCACCTGATCCAGCGCCATGGCGCGCACGATCATGGTGATCGTTTGGTTGCCCGAGTTACCGCCGATGCCGGCAACGATCGGCATCAGCGCCGCCAGGGCCACCAGCTTCTCGATCGAGCCCTCAAACAGCCCAATCACCCGCGAAGCGATAAAGGCGGTAATCAGGTTAACGGCCAGCCACGCCCAACGGTTATGCAGCGAGCGCCAGACCGACGCAAAGATATCTTCCTCTTCACGCAAACCCGCCATGTTGAGAACTTCGGTTTCACTCTCTTCACGAATCAAGTCGACCATTTCATCGATGGTCAGACGGCCGATCAGCTTGCCGTTCTTGTCGACCACGGGCGCCGAGATCAGGTCATAACGCTCGAATGCCTGGGCGGCCTCGTAGGCATCTTCATCCGGGTGAAAGCTCACGGTGTCGCTGGCCATCAAGTCAGCAACTTTTTTATCCGGGTCATTGACCAGCAGACGCTTGATCGGCAGCACACCCTTGAGGATGCCTTCGTAATCCACCACAAACAGTTTGTCGGTATGACCTGGCAGCTCCTTGAGGCGGCGCAGGTAACGCAAGACCACTTCCAGGCTGACGTCTTCGCGGATGGTGACCATCTCGAAGTCCATCAGGGCGCCGACCTGATCCTCGTCATAGGACAGCGCAGAGCGCACACGCTCACGCTGCTGGCCGTCCAGAGCCTCCATCAGCTCATGCACAACGTCGCGTGGCAACTCAGGGGCCAGGTCAGCGAGTTCGTCGGCATCCATCTCCTTGGCCGCAGCCAGGAGCTCGTGATCGTCCATGTCGGCGATCAGGGTTTCACGAACCGAGTCGGATACTTCGAGGAGGATGTCGCCGTCGCGGTCAGCCTTGACCAACTGCCAAAGAGTCAGTCGATCATCGAGCGGCAAGGCTTCGAGGATATAGGCAACGTCGGCGGAGTGCAGGTCATCGAGCTTGCGTTGCAGCTCGACGAGGTTCTGCCGGTGAACCAGGTTTTCAACCAGATTGTTATTCGGACCATCCTGGCGATGCGTGAGGTCTTCGACCACGCGCTGGCGCTGCAACAGCTCAATGACTTGAGCCAGGCGATCCTGCAGGCTTTCTTGTGTTTTCTTTACTTCTACTTCGGTCATAGGCGAACTCCACTCCCAGCAGCGGGGCACGCCGGAAGGATCAATCAGTCAATTCATGATTGGTAAAACGGGTTACTGAGTTACTACTGGGTAAGTCCATGGAGGTATTCCACAAGCCCCGGCGGGGCTGACGGGCGCAATGATACACGCTGCGTGCGTTTTAAACGTTAAAAAACTGGAAAGAACAAGCGCTTGCGAACCAAAGCTAGTATCGGCTGCATCTATGAACTGCGACGACGCAGCCCGAAAGGAAAACACATGGGGCGGGAGAAAAAGATAAAACCCAGACGGCAAAAAGCCCGCACTAGGCGGGCTTTTTGTTTGTATGGTGCACTCGACAGGATTCGAACCTGTGACCGCTCGGTTCGTAGCCGAGTACTCTATCCAGCTGAGCTACGAGTGCAGATTGTGTTTTTAGACCAGATCACAACTGGTTGAAGCCAAGTCACCTGCATTGCTGCAACTGACTCTTAAATGGTGCACTCGACAGGATTCGAACCTGTGACCGCTCGGTTCGTAGCCGAGTACTCTATCCAGCTGAGCTACGAGTGCATTTGTTGCCGCGCATTATAGGCCGTTCAATCTCTATGTAAAGCGTTTTTTTCGTTTAATTTCAACAACTTACGAAAAAAACCAGATTGCAACGTACTAAGCAAATAATGGCGGAGAACGGGGGATTCGAACCCCCGACACCCTTTTGAGGTGTACTCCCTTAGCAGGGGAGCGCCTTCGGCCACTCGGCCAGCTCTCCGCAACACGGGGCGTATATTAACCACGTTCATCCCCGTTTGCAAACATAAAAAACGATAAAAATTAAAGGCTTGGTTCTTCGTCCTTCTCTTTCTTGATCCGCAGGTAGATTTCCTCGCGGTGGACAGCTACCTCTTTCGGAGCGTTAACCCCTATACGCACTTGATTGCCTTTGACGCCGAGCACGGTCACGGTGATTTCGCCATCACCGATAATCAGGCTTTCTGCGCAACGACGAGTCAGAATCAGCATACCTTTCTCCTCACGCATTTCATTTCAGGAACAACAGTCTGCAAAAAAAAGGCCTTCGACCTACAACCAACAGGCCATAGCCCTACCGCCTAAGTATTGTCGAGCCCACGCAAAAGAACATGCGCCCTACAAAAAAAGGAAAGGCGCGGTAAACCGCGCCTTCCTGGCATTACATCACTCGCCCTGTCGGGCCGGAGCGTCCAGCTCAAACGCGGTATGCAGCGCGCGTACAGCCAGTTCCAGGTACTTCTCTTCAATCACCACCGAGACCTTGATCTCCGAGGTGGAGATCATCTGGATGTTGATGCTCTCTTTGGCCAGGGCCCCAAACATGCGGCTGGCAACACCGGCATGGGAACGCATGCCCACGCCAACGATCGACACCTTGGCAATCTTGGTATCGCCGACCACTTCACGGGCGCCAATCTCGCTCGCAGTGTTCTCCAGGATCTTGAGCGCCGCATCGTACTCATTGCGGTGCACAGTAAAGGTGAAATCGGTGGTGTTATCGTGCGAAACGTTCTGCACGATCATGTCGACTTCAACATTCGCGTCGCTGATAGGGCCCAGAATCTTGAACGCCACGCCCGGGGTGTCTGGCACGCCACGGATAGTCAGCTTGGCTTCATCACGGTTGAAAGCGATACCGGAAATGATCGGCTGTTCCATGGATTCCTCTTCATCAATAGTAATGAGGGTGCCCGGACCCTCTTTGAAGCTGTGCAATACGCGCAGCGGAACGTTGTACTTGCCGGCGAATTCCACCGCACGGATCTGCAACACCTTGGAACCGAGGCTGGCCATTTCCAGCATCTCTTCAAAGGTGATCTTGTCCAGGCGCTGGGCCACGGACACCACACGCGGGTCAGTGGTGTAGACGCCGTCCACATCGGTGTAGATCTGGCATTCATCAGCCTTGAGGGCCGCTGCCAGCGCTACACCAGTAGTGTCTGAACCGCCACGCCCCAGGGTCGTGATGTTGCCGTGCTCATCCACACCCTGGAAGCCCGCTACAACTACCACGCGCCCGGCCTTGAGATCAGTACGAATTTTCTGATCGTCAATCTGCAGGATGCGCGCCTTGGTATGCGCGCTGTCGGTGAGGATGCGCACCTGGCTGCCAGTGTAGGACACCGCCGGCACACCGCGCTTGTTCAGCGCCATGGCCAGCAAGGCGATGGTCACCTGCTCGCCCGTGGACACAATCACATCCAGCTCACGCGGCAGCGGTTGTTGATCGCCGCTGATTGCCTTGGCCAGTTCGATCAGGCGATTGGTCTCGCCGCTCATGGCCGACAGCACCACCACCAGGTCGTCGCCGGCATCGCGGAATTTTTTAACTTTGTCGGCCACCTGTTCGATTCTTTCGACAGAACCGACCGAGGTGCCTCCAAACTTCTGTACGATCAAAGCCATTTCTAAGCCGCCTCAGCCCGTAAAGGGGCGCCTAATATCCAATCAACCAGCACTGCACCTGCCCGCGACTAGACCACGGGCGGGTTAACAATGCCTTAAATACCTGCCTCGACAAACGGCACGGTCAGGGCCAGTGCCGCGTCCAGGGCGCCAGCGTCTACACCACCGCCTTGCGCCATGTCCGGACGACCACCGCCCTTCCCGCCCACTGCCGCAGCGGCTTGCTTCATCAAATCACCGGCCTTGAGTTGGCCAGTCAGGTCCTTGGTTACACCGGCAACCAGAACGACCTTATCCTCATGGACACTGCCGAGCAGGATCACTGCGCGGCCGAGCTTGTTCTTCAACTGATCGACCAGCGCCAACAGCGCCTTGCCGTCCTGACCTTCCAGGCGTGCAGCCAACACTTTCACGTCCTTGACGTCCACCGCAGAGGCCGACAAATCGTCGCCCGCTGCGCTGGCTGCCTTGGCTTGCAGCTGTTCGAGCTGTTTTTCCAGCGCACGGTTGCGCTCCAGCACAGCCGACAGCTTGTCGATCAGGTTGTCGCGGCTGCCCTTGACCAGGCTGGCCGCTTCCTTGAGTTGTTCTTCGGCCGCATTGAGGTAGGCCAGGGCCGCAGCGCCGGTCACTGCCTCGATACGACGCACACCGGAGGCCACGCCGCCTTCGCTGATGATTTTCAGCAGGGCGATGTCGCCGGTACGGTTGGCGTGGATACCGCCACACAGCTCTACCGAGAAGTCGCCGCCCATGCTCAATACGCGCACGCTGTCGCCGTACTTCTCGCCGAACAGCGCCATGGCGCCCTTGGCCTTGGCGGTCTCGATGTCGGTTTCTTCGGTTTGCACCGGCGTGTTCTTGCGAATCTCGGCGTTGACGATGTCTTCCAGGGCCTTGATTTGCTCAGGCTTGATCGCTTCAAAGTGGCTGAAGTCGAAGCGCAGGCGCTGGCTGTCTACCAACGACCCTTTTTGCTGGACGTGCTCACCGAGCACCTGGCGCAGTGCCGCGTGCAGCAAGTGAGTGGCCGAGTGATTCAGCGCAGTGGCGTGACGCACATCGGCATCGACCTGGGTGTCCACCGGCGCACCGATGGTCAGGTTACCCAGGACCAGTACACCGTGATGCAGGAACGCACCGCCAGTCTTGGTGGTGTCACGCACTTCAAAACGACCGGACGTCGAGCTCAGGTAGCCACAGTCACCAACCTGGCCACCGGACTCGGCGTAGAACGGCGTCTGGTCCAGAACCACAACGGCCTCTTCGCCTTCGTTCAACACATCGACCGACTTGCCGTCTTTATAGATAGCCACGATCTTGGCCGAACCCACGGTGGCGTTGTAGCCGGTGAACTCGGTAGGCACATCAACCTTGACCAGGGTGTTGTAGTCCAGGCCAAAGGAGCTGGCAGAACGAGCGCGCACGCGCTGGGCTTCCATCTCACGCTCAAAACCGGCCTCATCGATAGTCAGCTCGCGCTCACGGGCAATGTCGGCAGTCAGGTCCATCGGGAAGCCGTAGGTGTCGTACAGCTTGAACACCACGTCGCCCGGCACCACGGTGCCTTTGAGTTCAGCCAGATCCTGTTCCAGGATTTTCAGGCCATGCTCCAGGGTCTTGGAGAACTGCTCTTCTTCGGCCTTGAGCACGCGCTCGATGTTGGCTTGTTGCTGCTTGAGTTCCGGGAAGGCTTCGCCCATCTCGGCAACCAGTGCAGCAACGATCTTGTAGAAGAAGCTGCCGGTGGCGCCCAGCTTGTTACCGTGGCGGCAAGCGCGACGGATGATACGGCGCAGCACATAGCCACGGCCTTCGTTCGACGGCAGCACGCCATCGGCGATCAGGAAGCCGCACGAACGGATGTGGTCCGACACCACCTTGAGGGACGACTGGCTCTCATTGGCACAACCAATGGCCGCAGCCGACGCGCTCAGCAGGTTGGTGAACAGATCGATTTCGTAGTTGGAGTGCACGTGCTGCATCACCGCGCTGATCCGCTCCAGGCCCATGCCGGTGTCGACCGACGGCGCTGGCAACGGATGCAACACACCATCGGCGGTGCGGTTGAACTGCATGAACACGTTGTTCCAGATCTCGATGTAACGGTCGCCGTCTTCTTCCGGCGAGCCTGGCGGGCCACCCCAGATGTCGGCGCCGTGGTCGTAGAAGATCTCGGTGCAAGGGCCGCACGGGCCGGTATCGCCCATGGTCCAGAAGTTGTCAGAGGCGTACGGTGCGCCTTTGTTGTCGCCGATGCGGATCATGCGCTCGGCGGGCACGCCGATTTCCTGGGTCCAGATGTCATAGGCTTCATCGTCTGTCGCATAGACGGTGACCCAGAGTTTTTCCTTGGGCAGCTTCAAGACGCCGGTCAGGAAGGTCCAGGCGAAAGTAATCGCATCTTTCTTGAAATAGTCACCAAAGCTGAAGTTACCCAGCATTTCAAAGAAGGTGTGGTGACGAGCGGTGTAACCGACGTTTTCCAGGTCGCTGTTCTTACCGCCGGCCCGCACGCACTTCTGGCTGCTGGTGGCACGGGTGTAGGCGCGTTTTTCCTGGCCCAGGAAGCAGTCCTTGAACTGGTTCATCCCCGCGTTGGTGAACAGCAGGGTTGGGTCATTGCCTGGGATCAAGGAGCTGGAGGAGACACGGGTGTGACCTTGCTCTTCGAAGAAGCGAAGGAAGGCTTCACGGATTTCTGCGCTTTTCATTAGGTTCTTCCACGGAGGCTGCGGCCAAAGGCCAGTGCGCAACATCATCAGACGGAGCGACGGCAAAGGGCCGCATTATATCGGCCCTTTGCCGGGGGTACAGCGTGTTTATGCGATAGAGCGGTTCAATTGGACGGTCTGCACGGTCATTTGCGCGAAAATTCGACGAATGTCGCGAGCACCTGCTCAATCTGTGCCCGGCTCACATCCAAATGCGTGACCATGCGCAGGCGCGACGCGGCGCTCAACTTGATACCGCGCTCGGCGGCAAAGTCTTTCAAGGCCTGGGCCCGGTCGCCCATCTGCACGTAGACCATGTTGGTCTGTACTGGCTCCACTTCAAAGCCGGCCTTGCGCAACTCGTCGCCCAGCCATTGGGCGTTGGCATGGTCGTCGGCCAGGCGCTGTACCTGGTGATCCAGGGCGTACAACCCCGCTGCCGCCAGTGAGCCGGCCTGGCGCATGCCGCCGCCGACCATTTTGCGCAGGCGCCGTGCCTTGGCGATCAACGCCGTGGTGCCGCACAACACTGAGCCAATCGGCGCGCCGAGGCCCTTGGACAGGCACACCGAGACCGAGTCGAAGTGCTGGGCAATTTCCCGCGCATCCACTCCCAGCTTCACCGCAGCGTTATAGAGTCGCGCGCCGTCCAGATGCAGGGCCAGGCCGTGTTCACGCGTGAACGCCCGCGCCTTGGCCAGGTACTCCAGCGGCAACACTTTGCCCTGCATGGTGTTTTCCAACGCCAACAGGCGGGTGCGGGCAAAGTGGAAATCGTCGGGCTTGATGGCGGCCAATACCTGATCCAGGTCTAGCGAGCCGTCTGCCTGCACTTCCAATGGCTGGGGCTGGATCGAACCCAGCACTGCAGCACCACCGCCTTCATACTTGTAGGTGTGGGCCTGCTGCCCAACGATGTATTCCTCGCCGCGCTCACAGTGGGCCATCAACGCTAACAGGTTGCTCATGGTGCCGGTGGGCACGAACAACGCCGCTTCAAACCCCAGGCGCTTGGCCAGTTCGGCTTCCAGATGGTTGACGCTGGGGTCTTCGCCATACACGTCATCGCCACTGGGGGCGCTGGCCATCGCGTCGCGCATACCGGGGGTGGGTTGGGTCACGGTGTCGCTGCGCAGGTCAATCACAGTCATGAAACAAGCCTCTGAGGGGGTGGTGAAGTCCTTTTGTGGATGATTACTGCGGGCAAACCCGCTCAATATCAAGCCCCCGCTGCATTCAATCGAATACCAACCAAACAAACCGATATAGCCTATCGATACGACGGTGGTGCAGTTTTTGAAAAACCATGTTAAAAACTCTCCGCCGCCAGGGTTCTGGCGGCAACGTTCTCAGGGCGGGGTGCAATTCCCCACCGGCGGTAATTACACGCAATGTGTATAGCCCGCGAGCGCTTGGCGCCTCGAACTGCTCACGCAGGACGGCGACAAGGTCAGCAGACCCGGTGTGATCCCGGGGCCGACGGTCATAGTCCGGATGAAGAGAGAACGGGATTGGCACCTAAGGGCCGCTCTGTATGCGTACCCTTAAATCCCATTCGATTCATAACGCCCTGTTTTTTTCTTAAACAGGAGTCAGAACATGCAACCCACCGCAATCGACAGCAAAAGCAAAAACCATCACGGCGAGCGCGTCGCGTTTATCCAGGCCTGCTGGCACAAGGATATTGTCGACCAATCCCGTAAAGGCTTCCTCGCCGAAATGATCGCTCAGGGCTACCAGGAATCGGACATCGATTTCTTCGAAGTCGGCGGCGCCTTTGAAATGCCCCTGCACGCCAAGCTGCTGGCCAAGACCGGCCGTTACGCCGGTATCGTCGCTGCCGCGCTGGTGGTGGACGGCGGCATCTACCGTCACGAGTTCGTGGCCCAGTCGGTGGTCAGCGGCCTGATGCAGGTGCAACTGGAGACTGAAGTGCCGGTGTTTTCGGTATCGCTGACGCCGCATCACTTCCATGCGGGCAGCGAGCACCATGCGTTCTTCCATGATCACTTTGTGCACAAGGGTCAGGAAGCGGCGCGCACCTGCGCCGACACGCTGCATAAAGTCCGTGCGATTCGCCGTAGCGAGCAAAAACTGGCCGTCTGACACGCCTCATCCCGTCAAAAAAACACCCCGGCAAAGCGCGCTTGCCGGGGTGTTTTTATTTGGGGCGGGTTTCACACTAACTAATTACCCCCTGCCTACCGCAATTTTCTATTTAGTAATGCTGAGGCGCCATAAGGCGACATTACTGGTTAGATAGGGAGAAATTCGCATGTCCATTGCAGGCCAATACGAACTGGAAATAGGCCAGATAACCGCCCAGGGATTCAAAGTCATTCAGGGTGCAGGCACGGCGCCGGGGCCTGTCCCCCCTGTTATTCAGGGGAGCGTCGAGGTATTGCTGCATTCGAGCAATCAACTGACGATCGCACGCAGGGTGAGCACTGATGCGGATCAATTGATATTCACCACGCTGAACCATGATGACATCGTCGTACTGCGAAAGTATGTACCCGAAGCAGCGAAGATTCACGCGATCCCCCTCAGCAGGTCACACACCGCGCTACCGCTCACGACCCTCACGCTTGAGGTCAACGACGAAAAGTACTGCATCATCCCCGCTACCCGGCATCAGGTACTGGTGTTCATCACTCAAGGCGGCTCAGACGTCGTGCAGATCGATGACAGGATTGAAAACCCCGTCATGGTGGACTCCGGCGACGGGGATGACTTTGTTATCAGCGCGGCCACCAGTGCCAAAATTGTTACCGGGGCCGGCAATGACAGCGTGACGGTCTTTAAAGGGGCAAACCACATCGACGCCGGCCCGGGCGACGATCTGATCCAGGCGAAGTTTGACGCCGACATCACCGCGTATGGAGGGCCAGGTAACGATGAAATCGCGGGCGGCCGCCACTCATTCATCGATGGCGGCAACGATAATGACCTCATCATCGGTGGCCACGGCCACAGCATTCTCATTGGCGGCCCAGGCGACGACGACATTGAAGCCGGCGATACGACCAACGTCATTATTACCGGTGACGCAAAGGATAAAGTCACCTTGCTCAAGCCTGATGACATCATGCTTCACAACTACCAGACCGCGCCGGTCACCAAGTTACCGACCTAACCAGAGGAGCGGGACAGAGTGCAAGTGCTTGCCGGTGGCAAAACGGCTGCGGGCAAGCACCCTTCAGGTTGAACCGGGAACTATCCAGGCGAGCCTTTACACCAGCACAGCCTCGGTGGTTGGAACAATTAGGATGCCTGCCCGCAACCCATTCTTCACCTTCGGGTTGGGAAAGATAATGCGCGCGCCCTCCTCCTCGATCACCCAACGGGTCTTGGCCACGTCCTCGGCCAGCAAGTAGCCCTTTTCCAATTCCGAAAAGTTTTCCACGTCCGCCGGTAAATGCAGGATGAACCCATCGCTGTGCTTAATCACTTCCCGTGACACGGCAAACAGTTTCAGCCCGTCGAGGCTGCCGGTTTGCGGCTCGGTGCCTTCGATGATCTGTTTGAGGCGAGCTTCCAGGCGTGACACATCCACGCCCTGGTTCTGACCGAATGGCCGTGCCTTGCCCAACTCCAGGGTAAAGGCCTCGGCGTCGAGCTGCTCGTAGGTAAACGCGGTGAAGGTGATGGAGGTCTTGTTTTGCAACAGCACCGCTTCCATACCGGCGGCGTTAAGGCGTTCAAGCTCACGGCGCGAATGCTGGCGCCCTGCCTTCCACGGGTACAGCGCAAACTGCTCGATCTTCGAACCGCGAATGGCCGTGTGCAGGTCGTAATGCAGGCGCAAACGATCAGGCAGGCTGAAAAAGCTGCGGGCCAGTTGCTCAAGCTCGGCGGCGCGCATGGCCTCCGGGCCGATGTTTTGTTCGTGACGGCCGTTGAACAGCCGGTTGACGTCCAGTTCCAGGTAACGCTCACCGCGGCGCATGGCCTCGGGGTTGCCGAACAGGAACAAAATTCGATTGCGGGGTTTGATCTCCCCACGGGCGATGCCATGCAACAGGCGGTCGAGCAGTTCGATCGGCGCCGTTTCGTTGCCATGGATGCCAGACGACAGCAGCAGGTCGCCGCCATCGTCCTTGCCCTGCGGCGGGCGCACTTCAAGCGCACCTTCGCTGAGCCAGCGCATCTGCACGCCGTCGACAGTCAGTTGAATTTTTTGCGCCGGTTCACGACCGGCGAGGGTCAGTTCAAGCAGTTTGCCGAGGGCGAGCATAAGCAGCTTCCTTAGTGGTTGCAGCCTGGGCCGTGGACGTGATCGTCGTCATCACCTTCAACGTCGGCCGGTTCCATTTCCAGTTGCAGGCTCATCAGGTTGGTGGCCAGCGGGCGCATCAGCAGGTTGGCGTATTCGGCGTCGCCTTCTTCAACGTCTACACCGATCAGCAGTTGGCCGCGGCCGTCGTGCTGGATCCAGATTTCCTTGCCCTGCCAAACGACAGCGACGCGAGTGCAGGAGGTTTCCAGCTGGGTGCCGTCGGTGTCTTCGAGGATCAGTTTCAGGGTGTCGGTGGTCATAAATAACTCTCAGCCGTATGGCATTTAATTGATCTGGAAAGGATAAACCGCGCCCAGTTTAAGGATTTGCGTCAGTTCATCCAGTGCCGTCCGGCACTCAAGCAGCAACTGCGGGTCAGCCAGGTCGGTTTCACGCAGGCTGTCGCGGTAGTGCTTCTCGACCCATTGGGTCAGGGTGTCGTACAACGGCGCTGTCATGATAACGCCTGGGTTCACCGCCGCCAGCTCCGTTTCGTTCAAGGCCACACGCAAGCGCAGGCACGCCGGGCCACCGCCGTTCTGCATGCTTTGCTTAAGGTCGAAGACGTTGACTTCGCGGATCAGCCCACCGGAGGCTGTCAGGCCTTGCAGGTAGTTCCAGACGCGTTCATTGGCACGGCATTCTTCCGGCACGATCAATAGCATCGAGCCGTCGGGGCGGGTCAGCAACTGGCTGTTGAACAGGTAGGAACGCACCGCGTCTTCAACGCTGACCTGGGCACGCGGCACGCAGACCGACTGGAAGTTGCCGCCCACTTTGGCCAGCTTGGCTTGCAGCTCGGCGAGCATCGCCTCGGTATGGAGGAACGCGTCCTCGTGATAGAACAGCACTTCACCGTTGCCCACCGCGATCACGTCGTTGTGGAACACACCGGCATCGATGACCGCCGGGTTCTGCTGGGCGTAGACCACGCCGTCATCCTTCAGGCCGTGCAGGCGTGCAACCGCCTGGGAGGCTTCGAGGGTCTGGCGCGCCGGGTACTTTTGCGGCGCCGGGTAACGAGGGTCGAACGCACTGCGGCCGAACACGAAAAACTCAACGCCGGCCTCACCGTACGCACGGCAGAAGCGTGTGTGGTTGGCCGCGCCTTCGTCGCCGAACTGCGCCACCGCCGGCAATGCGGCGTGATGGGCGAAGTGTTTCGCATCGGCAAACATCGCCCCCAGCACGCGGCTGGTGGTCGGGTGTTCGATGCTGCGGTGGTATTTGCAGTTGAGGTTGGCGGCGGTGAAATGCACGCGGCCGTCAAAGGTGTCGGCACTTGGGCTGACGGTAGCGGCATTGGCGACCCACATGCTCGATGCAGAGCAGCTGGCGACCAGCAACGGCATGGCGTCCTTGGCGGCCTGCTGGATGACCTGGGCGTCGGTGCCGCTGAAACCGAGGCTGCGCAAGGCGGCGACGTCAGGGCGCTCCTGGGGCGCCAACACCCCTTGCACAAAGCCCATGTCCATCAGGGCCTTCATTTTCTGCAGGCCCTGCAACGCCGCTTCCTTGGGGTTGGAAGCTTGCTGGCTGTTGCTTTGTGACGCGACGTTGCCAAAGGACAAACCGCCGTAGTTATGGGTCGGCCCCACTAGACCGTCAAAATTGACTTCATAGGATTTCATCGGCGAGGCTCCACGAACATCTGTTTTTATAGGCTTCAAATTGCTTGAACACACCACAAATCAAGTGTGGGAGGGGGCTTGCTCCCGATAGCAGTTTGTCAGTTGATAAATCAGGTGACTGACACACCGCCATCGGGAGCAAGCCCCCTCCCACATTTAGCTCAGTGTTATCCCTGGGGTCAGGGTGGCAGGCACTACCAGACTGGGTGTTTCCAACGACGCCACCGGATACGCACAATAATCCGCCGCGTAATACGCACTGGCGCGATGATTGCCCGAGGCCCCTACCCCACCAAACGGCGCGGTACTCGCGGCGCCGGTCAGTTGTTTGTTCCAGTTGACGATGCCCGCACGGCTTTCCAGCCAGAACTGTTGGTAACGCGCTTCGGAATCCGACAACAAGCCTGCGGCCAGGCCGTACTGGGTGTTGTTGGCCTCGGCGATGGCCGCCTCGAAATCAGCGTAGCGAATCACCTGCAACAGCGGGCCGAACAGTTCTTCGTCTTCGCGCTCGGTCACGCCGGTCACGTCGATGATGCCGGGGGTCAGCAACGCCGCCTGATCCTGGGGCTGGGTCATTTCCAGCAGCGCCACGGCGCCGTTGGCCAACATCAATTCCTGGGCGTCCATCAAGGCTTTGGCCGCCGCGAGGGAAATCACCGAGCCCATGAACGGCGCCGGTTGCTGGTCGAACGCGCCAACTTCAATCGCCACGCTGACCGCCACCAGGCGCGTCAGCAACGCATCGCCCCAAGCGCCTTCCGGCACCAACAGGCGGCGGGCACAGGTGCAACGCTGGCCAGCGGAAATAAATGCGGACTGGATGATGGTGTAGACAGCGGCGTCCACATCCGCGACTTCGTCCACCACCAGCGGGTTATTTCCACCCATTTCCAGGGCCAGGATTTTGTCTGGGCGCCCGGAAAATTGCTGGTGCAGATGGTTGCCGGTACGGCTGGAACCGGTGAAGAACAACCCGTCGATCCCAGGGTTGGCCGCCAGGGCGATACCGGTTTCCCGTGCGCCTTGCAGCAGGTTCAGCACGCCTGCCGGCAAACCGGCTTCGATCCAGCATTGCACGGTCAGCTCGGCGACTTTGGGGGTCAACTCGCTCGGCTTGAACAGTACGGTATTGCCCGCCAACAGCGCCGGCACGATATGCCCGTTGGGCAAGTGACCTGGGAAGTTATACGGGCCAAACACCGCCACCACACCGTGAGGTTTGTGGCGCAACACGGCGGTGGCGTCGCCCAACGGGCCGCTTTTCTCGCCCGTACGTTCGCGGTAGCTTTGCACCGAAATAGCGATCTTGTTGGCCATGCTGGTGACTTCAGTGGCCGACTCCCACAGGGGCTTGCCAGTCTCTTCACCGATGCAGCGGGCGATTTCGTCAGCGCGCTTTTTCAGGGTAGCGGCGAAGGTTTCCAGCACGCTGATGCGTTCTTCCAGCGAGCGCTTGGCCCACGCCGGGAATGCCTGGCGCGCAGCCTGAACGGCGGACTCGACCTGCTCAGCGGTGGCGCCATTGCCAGCCCACAGCACGTGCTGGGTCACCGGGTTGCGCGATTCAAACAGCTCACCCTGGCCAGCCAGCCAGCTACCTGCGATATACAACGAATTCATTACTTCGACTCCCGGGCAGCAGACAACGGAACAGCACGCACTTGATCACCCACCACCAGTTGCAGGCGCTTGGCGGTCTGCGGGTCGACCACCAAGGTGCCTGCCGCCAGACGGGCCGGAGCGGCCGTAATGCGGCACTCCTCGCGCTTGCGGTTATGGATCAGGAACGGCGTGGCGTCGTCCCCCGGCGTGCCGATGGCCAGTACCAGCGACTGGCTATCGCGCACCGCGCGGATCTTGCTGGTTTCACACTCAACCGCCGGGCCCGCGTCGAAGATATCGACATAACCCTGGTAGCTGAACCCTTCACTCTTGAGCATGCTCAGCGCGGGCTCGGTATCGGGGTGGACCTTGCCGATCACGTTGCGCGCGTCTTCAGACAGGAAGCAGCTGTAGAGCGGAAACTTCGGCATCAGCTCGGCGATAAACGCCTTGTTGCCCACGCCAGTGAGGTAGTCGGCCTGGCTGAACTCCATCTTGAAGAAGTGCCGGCCCAGGCTCTCCCAGAACGGCGAGCGCCCGGCGTCGTTAGACACACCACGCATCTCGGCAATGATCTTGTTGCCAAACAACTGCGGGAACTCCGCGATAAACAACATGCGCGCCTTGGCCAGCATGCGACCGTTAAGGCCGGTGCGGTAATCGGCGTGCAGGAACAACGAGCACAACTCGGAATTGCCGGTGAGGTCGTTGGCCAAAAACAGCGTCGGGATCTCGCGGTAGATGTTCAGCTCCTGGGAAGCGCTGACCGTCAGGCCCACCCGGAAGTTGTACCAAGGCTCACGCAGACCAACGGCGCCAGCGATGGCGGAAATCCCCACCACACGGCCTTCGTCGTTTTCCAGCACGAACAGGTAGTCGGCATCGCCGCGCCCGGCGTCGCCGCGAAAGGTTTTCTCGGCCCAGCCAACCCGGTGGGTCAGGCGCTCTTCGTTGGCCGGCAAGGTGGTGAGGCCGGTGCCGGTGCTGCGCGCCAGGTCAATCAGGGCGGGTAAATCGCTGCTGCGTACAGGACGAACGATCATGCTATCTCCTCATACGGGCCGCTGTTTGGCAGCCACCCGCGAAACTCAATTCTTTAAACCGCGACCAGACGCACGCTCGCGCCTTCGCCAACACCCAGCGCTTCGGCGGCGGCCAGGTCCAAGGTCACCGGTTTACCCGGCGCATAGTCCAGGTCCAGCATCACCGCGCGGTAGTCCTGCAACGACGCATTGCTCACCAGGTACTGACGGCCGCCGCCCTTGACCATCTCGCCGATCTTCACCGGCACCACGCGGCTCTGGGCAATCGAGCGAATGCCCGACACCCGTGCATGCAGCGTTGGGCCACCGTCGAAGATGTCGATGTAGTGGTCGGTCTCGAAGCCTTCGCGCATGAGGATGTCGAAAGTGATCTGCGCACGCGGGTGCACCTGGCCCATTGCCTCTTGGGCTTCGTCAGGCAGCAACGGCACATAGATCGGGTAATGCGGCATCAGCTCGGCGAGGAAGGTGCGGCTTTTGAGCCCGCACAGGCGCTCGGCGGCGGCGTAGTTGAGGTCGAAGAAGTTGCGACCGATGGCGTCCCAGAACGGCGAGTCACCGTTCTCGTCGCTGTAGCCGACGATCTCGGTCACCACCGAGTCGGCAAAGCGCTCGGGGTGGCTGGCGACAAACAGCAGGCGGCCACGGGAATTGAGTTCCGACCACGGCGAGCCGACCAGCTCAGGCACCACGTAGAAACTGGTGAGCAGGCTGTTGCCGGTGAGGTCGTGGCACTGGGAAAGCACGTGAATCTTGTTATGGATCTTCAGCTCGCGGGAGGCGTGCACGAAGGTCTCATTACGAAAACTGTAGAAGGGTTCCGAGTAACCGGCCGACGCAACGATGGCCGAGCAGCCGGCGAGCTTGCCGGTCTCGGTGTCTTCGAGCACAAAGAAGTAGCTCTCTTCACCGTTGAAACTCACCTCGGCCGCGAAGGACGCTTCGCTGGCAGCGATCTTGTCGCTGAGGCGTTCGACATCATCCGGCAAGGAAGTCACACCAATCGGGCTGTCCGCAGCCAGACGCTGTACCTCGCCCAGATCAGCCATTTGCGCGGGGCGCATCACCAGCATGGTGTCACTCCTTAACTCGAAAAACTCATAGGAAAAAGATGCCGGAAAGATCAGGAACAACACAGTTCCCAATGTGGGAGGGGCGGTGCGACGATTCGACTTGCCCCCGATAGCAGTCTGTCAGTTGATAAATCAGGTGACTGATCCACCGCTATCGGGAGCAAGCCCCCTCCCACATTTTTTACCGAGTCCGGCAGACAAATGTGTATCAGGCTTGTGTAAGGGTTTTTACCGCACGCTCAAAACGATCCAAACCTTCAGTGATATCCGCCTCATCCACCACCAGACTCGGCGCAAAACGCACCACGTCCGGGCCGGCTTGCAGGATCATCAGGTTTTCTTTCTCGGCCGCGTTGAACACGTCCTTGGCCTTGCCCTTGAACGCATCGCTCAGCACGCAACCGATCAGCAGGCCCATGCCGCGCACTTCGGTGAAGATGCCGTACTGCTTGCCGATCTGCTCCAGGCGCGACTTGAACTGATCATGCTTGGCATTCACGCCCGCCAGCACTTCAGGGGTGTTGATCACGTCGATCACAGCTTCGGCCACTGCGCACGCCAGCGGGTTGCCGCCGTACGTGGTGCCGTGGGTGCCGACTACCAAATGCTTGGCCAGCGCTTCAGTGGTGAGCATCGCTGCGATCGGGAAACCACCGCCCAGGCTCTTGGCGCTGGTGAGGATGTCTGGCACCACGCCGTAATGCTGGTAGGCAAACAGGTGGCCGCTACGACCCATGCCGGTCTGCACTTCGTCGAACACCAGCAGCGCGTTATTGGCGTCACACAGGTCGCGAGCACCTTGCAAGTACGCCAACTCGGCGGGTAATACGCCGCCTTCGCCCTGGATCGGCTCCAGCACCACGGCGCAGGTCTTGTCCGACACGGCCGCTTTCAGCGCAGCCAAGTCGTTATAAGGCACGTGGGTGATACCGGTGATTTTAGGGCCGAAACCATCGGAATACTTGGACTGGCCACCGACGTTAACGGTGAACAGGGTACGGCCATGGAAGCTGTTGAGCGCAGCGATGATCTCGTACTTCTCAGTGCCGAAACGGTCGAACGCCACACGACGGGCCAGCTTGAACGCGGCCTCGTTGGCTTCGGCGCCAGAGTTGCAGAAGAACACACGCTCGGCAAACGTGGCGTCGATCAGCTTATGGGCCAGGCGCAGGGCCGGCTCATTGGTGAACACGTTAGAGACGTGCCACAGCTTGTTGGCCTGTTCGGTCAGTGCACCGACCAGCGCCGGGTGGGCATGGCCCAATACGTTGACCGCGATGCCGCCGGCAAAGTCGATCAGCTCGCGACCCGCCTGGTCCCACACGCGCGAACCTTCGCCACGTACAGGAATGAATGCAGCCGGTGCGTAGTTAGGCACCATGACCTGGTCGAAATCGGCACGTTGCACCGGGGCTTGCTCAACGGACATCGGAGTCTCCTGAAGAGGAACGCCTGCCTGGACATGGCGGGCGATGCAGGGATTGTAAGGACAGTTTTCAGCGCGGCCTTGCCGCCAAGCGACAACTTCTTATAGCGCCAACCCGCGATTTTGGCGGGTTTACGCCAATGCGACAAATACCGTCGCAATGGCGCAGTTTAAACGCTGCGGCGTCGCAGCGGCAGGTGTTCAGCAGGATAGCTGCCACGCAAGGGGTGGCCGGCTATCTATCTACCCCCGGTCGGGCGGTCGAAATTGTTCTGCTCTCACGCCTGTTCATCACACAAAGGCGTTCTCCCGTGACCCAACCCACCTCCTCCATTCAGCTCCCGGACCTGTCCTCTTATCGAGACCTGCATCTGGATATCCTCACGCAAGCGGTTCCCGACTGGCTGCCCAAGCTCTCACCTGACAAGCGCGCAGCGTTGAGCGCAGTCAAGCCAGACTTCCCACGGTGGTACAAAACCGCTTCTTCCGAGGATCATGACCTGCTGAAAAAACGGATGAATAGCGCCTGGAACGCACAACTGCTGCTTGACCAGACCCTGGCCGAGCTGAAATCGGCGCAAGACTTCGGGGCGCCGCTTTTACAGCAGCTGCTCAAGCAACGCTTCGGCATCGAAACTGATGTCAACAGCACGTACCTGCGGCTCTACATTCCCCAAACGATACCTTGGTTCCCCGTTCACTCAGGCGCGGCAAGAACCTGGACGGTGTCATTGATCGACGCCGCCCTGCACAACTTTGAAGACGGCGAGGCATTTGAAGCGCAATCGGCCTTCATTACCCAACCCACCAGCACCGGGCAATTCGACAGGCTCACCTCACTGAACACACGGATCACGGTGGCACAATTCACCGCGTTGTGCCGGGAGCTGGACATCGGCGCCCAGTACCAGCGCTACCTTGAGCGCTTCTTTGATTTCAAAAACTCAGTGGCCATGGCGAGCCTGCAGTTGAAGGTCAAGCAAAGTCAGGCAGCGGACTTGCACGTCGCAGTGCAAATGGCCTGGATGAAAGACGATCTGCACGATGATCAATCCTTCGTACTGTTGCAGCGCCTGCTCGACAGCGACGACAGTCGAAGTGCCGGTTACCCGCTGCGGTGTTACAACCTGAGCATCATGTCCACCGCCCTCACCGGCATCGTTCTGTTTGCCGAGAACATCGGCAGCCGTCACCCCGTAGGCGTTATCGCCTATATCCCAGACGACCCTTACGCGCCGCTCAAGCAATACCCCACGCTCGTCGACTTCATGACCGCACTGGGCAACAACCTGCGCAACGCTGAGTACCAGCAGTTCTTCAGCCGTTTCGTCAATCATGAGGACCGCGGCGCCTTTTTTGCCGACCTCAATCGCAGGCTGTCCAAAGTCACTTGGCACGAGCATACACGCGGCGACCCACTGCCCTCCTGGCGCGAGACGCCCATCGATAATCCGCATTTGTCGTTCAGCGCCTCCAGCATCAGCGGGGATCTGTTCAAGCACCTGTTTCAGACGAAACTCAGCAAGGTGTTCAACGATGCTCGCGTCGTCGCAGTGTCCACCGCCAGTGTCGACCAGAGAGTGCGCTGGGAGCGATGGGCCATCGTGCAGAAAGTCGCCTCGGCCATCCTGCAAATTGCAGCGCTGGTCGTCGCTCCCTTTGTTCCCCCCGTGGGCCTGCTGATGCTCGGCTACGCCGCCTATCAAATGCTCGATGACGTCTTTGAATGGGTCATCGATTTGGCTGTGGGCGACGCGACCGTGGCATGGGGGCATTTTCTGTCATTCGTGGAACAAGGGTTACAATTGGGCCTGTTCATCGCGGGCGCACCGTTGGCCGCTGGCGCCTTGCGTGCCGTGCTGCCTGCCGAAGTCATCACGTTTTTCAATGGCCTCAAGCCCGTCACGCTGCCAAACGGCAAGGCCCGACTTTGGAAGCCAGATCTTGCGCCCTACGCCCACGCTATCAAATTGGCTGATCACGCCTACCCAAACGCCCAGGGCCTGCACGCCCACAACGGTAAAAATATCCTGCTGCTCCCGGACAAACCGTTGGTTGTACAGACGGACCCTGTCACCGGGCAGCCCTACCTTCAACATCCCACCCGGGCCGACGCCTACCGCTCGCCCCTGCTGACCAACGGCAAGGGCGCATGGATGAGCGAACTGGACACGCCCCTGAGCTGGGACAGCGCCACCCTCATGAAACGCCAAGGCCCAAAATCCGCCGGGCTCAGCGATGAACAGTTGCTCACTGCCCGGCGCATCAGCGGCACCGGCGACGGCGCGCTGCGCAAGATGTACGTCAACCAACACCAGCCGCCCCCTTTGCTGACCGACACCGTTGACCGCTTCCAGATCGACCAGACACTGCAAGACTTCATCGATCAAATGAACAGCGATGATCCGGCGGTTTACAAACGGGCCGATGCGCAGTCTCAGTTGCACCTGTTGGCCAACCTGAACCTATGGCCAAAAGCCAAGACCCTGCAGTTTGTAGACGCCGAAGGCAGAACCACCTGGCAGTTGCCCGGCGAAACCAACGCCAGCGTGGTTCAAATTAGCGAAGCCCAGTTGAAAAACGGTAATTTGCTGAAAACCCTGCTGGAAGCGCTGAATGAACCCCAGCGCAAAACCCTGCTGGGGGAATCATTCGGCGACCCGGTCACCTCCCTGGAAAACCGCGCACATAAACTCAGGAAAAAACTGGCCGGGCTGGCCCAATCCCATCGGGTAGAACTGTTCAATTCCCGTTACCTGAAGCTGGAAACGCCCACCTCTGCTCGACAGCAGGCACTGGTCGATAGCACCCCTGGGCTGCCGCTCAGCGCAGCCGATGCACTGCTGGACACCGCCAACAGTCAGGAACTCAAGGCAGTCGACCAGGGTGACGTTCCCGTGCGCTTGACCGAGTTGGCCCAATCGCTACGAGAAGAAGCCAAGGTGAACCACGCCTATGACGGGTTGTACCTCGACTCGACGGACAGTCTGGACACTCACCGACTGGCCTTGCACTCCCTGGAGCAATTGCCCGGTTGGGCAGGAAAAAAGGTGCGCATCGAGATCAGGAGTTCCGGGGCTGAAGGCCCCCTCTTGGATGCGATCGGCAAACCCAAGGCACGAATCAAAAGAATCCTGGTGCGCTCACCCGATGGGCGTTACACCCCACAAGACAGCAGCGGCGAGCTGTCCGGCGCAACCGACCTGTACAACGCGGTGCTACAAGCCCTCCCCGATGCCGAGCGTAACGCTCTGGGCCTGCGCATCGGCCAAGGCCCGGCCCTGCGCCTGGCGCTGCGCGCCCATGCACTGGAGCGCGCGCCGTTGCGAACGCTGATCACCGCAGAGCCCGCGCGCGCGCCCACCGACACCCGTACCCACATGCGCCTGCTGGGCATGGACAACTACCCACCGGCACCGGCTGAACAACCCAACGTACAGGCGTTGGCAAGGGAACTGTACCCCGCCCATACCGATGCGCAAATCGATGAGATGATTCTGGCGCTCGACAATCACCCGGGCGGGGCCGTGCCGGCATTAACCGCCCTGCGCCAAGAGTATCGGCAACTCAATCACGACATGGCCCGCTGGACAGAAGACACCCCGCGCCGCTACCCAGGCTCGGAGGTGACTATGGGTCGCCAGGAATACAGTGATGTGCGTCAAAATCGTGTCCTTTTCTGGCGGGAACTCTTAAGCGCCTGGCGCCGGGAAACCGAGATAGACGCCTACTTCGAGCTTCCTACCCAAAACGGTCAGCGATTCAAATCACGCGCCGTTCTCTTTGGAGACCTGCCGGCGCTGCAGGCCAATTTCGAGCACATTTCGTACCTCGAACTCAACGGCCACCAGACCGTACTGAATGTCGATGGCTTTTTGCGTAGCTTCCCCAATGCTCGCCACCTTAGCCTCGTCAATGCCCAACTGGGTCAGCTGCCAGCCAGTCTCAGCGCAATGCCGCGCCTTAACACATTGGTCCTCAGCGACTGCGGCATCACCCTCACACCCGACAGCCTGAACGCGCTGACGGCCATGAGCAGGCTTCGAACCCTGGACTTGTACAATAACCCGCTGGGATTGACCCCCAACATTGAACGCATGATTGACCTGCGCTATCTGGACCTGTCCGAGACCACTATTTCCACCGTACCTGTCGGCCTGCTCAGCCGGGCATCGCTGGAGCTGGCAGTGCTGTCCAGAAACCAGATCACGCAACTGCCTTCCGAGCTGTTCGAGCTGCCCGCCAACACTCCAACCACCTTCGATCTGTCGGGCAACCCCCTGTCGCGAGCGACCCTGGAGCAGGTGAAAAGCTATTACCAACGAACAGGTCGCTATTGGGACATTGACGCCTTGGCAATCGATATTCAGCAAGTCAAGACGCTCTTCCCGGACTTCAGCGTGAACGAGGTCAACCGATTCATCTTCGGCCTACCCGGCACTATTGAAATGGGCCAGATCGAACTGGCACGACTGGAAGGCGAATATGCCGGTCTATCCGACAGGCTGGATGCCTGGGCAAGGGAGGCACCCGCTGCGCAAGAGCAAATCCGGCGGGAGGATTTCAAAGAGGAACTTCTCGCTTGCTGGCGCCGAGAGGGTCCACTGGACGTGAGCAGCCCACAGGCCATTCCTACGTTCGCTCTGGAAGGCCCGCAACCGTTAACGGGTACATTCCCGTCACTCGACAGCGGCATTTTCAGGCACGTCTCTTCATTGCGCCTGAAGGGCGCGCAGGGTCCATTCCCCTTGGAGTCCTCGCTGTTCTTCAGAGGCTTCCCAACCCTTAACCACTTGTATATCGAGGGTTACGTGATGGGTGACATTCCTGCTTCGCTATGGGACTTGCCTCAACTTTCATCGTTGCGCCTGCCCCATTGCACGATCACACTATCAACTGAGAGTACCGCTTCACTGGCCACACTGAGCGAACTGCGGACGCTGGACGTAAGCCATAACCCACTGGGGCAACTCCCCGACTTCGGCGCGCTGCCCAGGCTTTCCACTATCGGCCTTGAAGCAACCGGCCTGACTGCAATCCCCGACAGCCTGCTGACGGCCGTGGAGCGCCAACATGTCAACCTGAGCTACAACCTCATCACCCAAGTGCCCGACAGTGCGTTCAAACTGCCCGACGCAGTAACCGCTAGCTTTGACCTCTCCCACAACCCACTGAGCCGCGCGGCACTGGCACAGATCAAACGCCATTGCCAACGTACTGGCGAGCATTGGCGCGTCGATGCCCCGGCAGCGCCGCGAGGCAGGATTCAAGCGCTGTACCCCACCTTCACCGAAAGCGAAGCCAACAGCTTTTTCTTTGAGCTACCCGGTGACCTGGATGCGGCTGAGCCTGCCATCGGACAACTTGAAGCCGAATACGCACAACTGCGCACCGACCTTGAGGAATGGGTGGTGAATGTTCCAGAACGGCACCCGGTCATGGACGCGCCACTGGATGAACAAACGCGGGCACAGGATCAGCTCAATCGCCGGGCATTCAAAGCGCTGCTCGAAGAAGCCTGGCGCCGCGAAATCGAACTGGACGACAACAACGACAGCTTTGGGCCTACCCATAAGCTGGCGCTTGAAGTGCCGATACTGGGCGAGCTGCCCGAATTGAGCGCCCGGTTTGACCATGTGACAACCATCGACCTTGAAGGCAATGGCACCACCACCCGTATCGACGGGCTGCTCAAATGTTTCCCTAAACTCAAGAGTCTGGTCATCACGCGATTCAGCCTGGGCGATATTCCCCTCACCGCGCTCAGCCTGACTGAACTCAACGCCCTGAGCCTGACCGAGTCAGCTATCCACCTGACGCCAACCAGTGTCGATGCCCTGTCAGGGATGAGGAACCTGCAATACCTGGACTTGGGCGGCAACCTGCTGGGCCTCACGCCTGACGTCAGTCAGCTGTCTGAACTGGAAGTGCTGCACCTGCCAGACACTGACATCACTGAAATGCCCAGTGGGCTGGTCGCCTTGCGTGAGCTGCGCACCCTGGACTTGAGCGACAACTTGATCGAAGAGATTCCTGCGGGCTTTCTGCAACTGGCCACGCAACTCGACGCCGCATCAGACCTGAGCGGTAACCCATTGTCGGCATCGAGCCTGGACATCCTCAGGCAGTACTACGTACAAACCGGCGACGACTTGGCGGTGGCGGCAGCGGGCCTGGATGCAAACGGCAACCCGCTGGTAGTGCGCGGTTCACCGGTGCCCATGGAAGAATAACGATCAGCCGCGTTCGGCCGGCACCGACGACAACTCGAATGGGCTGCTGCTACGCCGCTGGTTACGGTCTTCACGCGGCGTGGCGCCGAAGAAATTGCGGTAGGCGCTGGAGAAGTGTGGCCCCGAGGAGAAGCCGCACGACAGGCCGATCTGGATGATCGACTTGCTGGTCTGCATGAGCATCTGGCGCGCCTTGTTGAGGCGCAGTTCCAGGTAGTACTGACTGGGAACACGGTTGAGGTATTGCTTGAAGATGCGTTCGAGTTGTCGTCGCGACACGCACACGTGCTGGGCGATCTCGTCGGTGGTCAGCGGCTCTTCGATATTCGCCTCCATCAACAGAACAGCCTGGGTCAGCTTCGGGTGGCTGGAACCCAGGCGGTTTTGCAATGGGATACGCTGGCGCTCGCCGCCTTCACGGATGCGCTCCACCACCAACTCTTCAGAGACCGCGCCGGCCAGTTCGGCGCCGTGGTCACGGGCCAACACCGCCAGCAGCAGGTCGAGTACCGACATGCCACCGCAGGCGCTGAGGCGGTCGCGGTCCCAGTCAAACAGGTGGCTGGTGGCGATAACCTTGGGGAAGCGTTCGGCGAAATCGTCCTGCCAGCGCCAATGCACGGCGGCGCGGTAGCCGTCGAGCAGACCGAGCTGGGCCAATGGGTACACACCGGCTGACAGACCGCCGATCACACACCCAGCCCGCACCAACTGCTTGAGGGCGGTGCTCAGTTGAGAAGCGATGGCAACCGGCGGCTCGTCTGCCAGCAGGAAAAGCTTCTGGAAACCTTCGAGCTTACCCGCCCACGGCTCGCCCGGTAGTTGCCAGGCGCCATCGATGGCTGGTTCGGCAAGCAAGAACGACAGCTCGTAGACCACGTCCGGATGCACCCGCTGGGCAACGCGCAAGGCCTCCTCAGCCAGCGCAAGCGTGAGTGCTTTTGTGCTGGGCCAAATCAGGAAACCAATTTTATGGGCGGTCATGGAGTGCTATCCGAAGCCAGTAACGGTAATGAAGACAAGGGCCAATGCTAGCCCGGAAACCAACACAAATCTTTAAAGCTGATGAGTTTCCAAATGTGGGAGCTGGCTTGCCTGCGATAGCGGTGGGTCAGTTGGCACATCTGTTTCTGATACACCGCTATCGCAGCCAAGCCAGCTCCCACAGGGAATTGGATCGAACCTTAAAGCTGCAAAGAATGCACTACTTCAGTGCACAAAAGCAGCCTTGATTATTTCAAGCTGCCGGAGAGGAACTGCTGAAGTCGCTCCGACTGCGGGTTCACCAACACTTCCCGCGGGTTGCCACACTCTTCAACAATGCCTTTGTGCAAAAACACCAACTGGTTCGACACTTCACGAGCAAAACCCATTTCGTGGGTCACCACCACCATGGTGCGGCCTTCCTGGGCCAGGTCCTGCATCACCTTGAGCACTTCACCCACCAGCTCCGGGTCGAGGGCCGAGGTAGGCTCATCGAACAGCATCACCTCAGGCTCCATCGCCAGGGCACGGGCGATCGCCACGCGCTGCTGCTCACCGCCAGACATATGGCCCGGGAACGCATCCTTACGATGGCCCACACCGACCTTGGCCAGGTAATGCTCGGCCTTTTCACGGGCTTCTTTCTTCGACATGCCCAGCACGTGCACCGGGGCTTCCATCACGTTTTCAAGCGCGGTCATGTGCGACCACAGGTTGAAATGCTGAAACACCATCGACAGGCGCGAACGCATGCGTTGCAGTTGTTTTGGGTCGGCAGCCTTAAGGGCGCCGTCCTTGTTGGCCACCAGCTTCAGCTCTTCATTGTTGAGCAGAATCTTGCCGGCGTGAGGTTGCTCCAGCAGGTTGATGCAGCGCAAAAAGGTACTTTTGCCCGAACCACTGGAACCGATGATGCTGATCACATCACCGGCGGCGGCGGCCAGGGACACGCCTTTGAGCACTTCATGACTGCCATAGCGTTTATGCAGGTCTTGGACTTCAAGTTTGTACATGCGGTCGGTTCTCACAAAAACAGGTGGTCAGTCGTTGAGCAAGCGCCCGTGACGCAGCGCTTCGCGCCCCGCCACCTTGGCCAGCCAGAAACCCGCTTGGGCATAACGCAGCCGTTCAACGGCAAACAACACCCCAGACGTGCCCGCGCGGATGATGCTGACGCGGTCTTCCAGGGGATCAATCACTTCAAAAATCGGCTCGCCGGTTTCTACCCAGTCACCGGCTTTACGCAGGTAACTGATCACCCCGGCGTGGGGCGCGAACAGCAATTCGGTGCCTTCGAAGGGCAGGCCTTCGCAAGGCTCGTGTTGGGGCGCAGGCCATTCGCCCTTGATCAAGCCTTGCTCGGCCAGGAACGCGAGGATGCCTTCGGCGTGGAAGATCGCCTCGTCACGGCCGGTATCGGCTTGCCCGCCCAACTCCAGGGTAGTCGCCAGGCACGCCAGCGGAATCTGCGCCTCGGGGAACGCCCGGGCCAAACGCAACCACGGCAACGAGCAGGCCTCATCGAACGAACTGCCGCCGGAATCTTCCGCCAGCAAGCCAACCTTCACATTCAAATGCGCCGACAGCGAACGCCACTGCGGCCAGTGCTGCGGCAACGCGTACATGTGCAGCGCGGCTTCGGCGTCGCAATGCAGGTCGAGCACCACATCGGCCGTGCAGGCGTGGCTCAGCAGTACGCGCTGCATGCCTTGCAACTGGCTGCTTGGCTCGGGTAATGCGTCGAGGGCATCGGTCATGGCTTGGCGAATCAAGCGCACGTTGGCGTGGGGATCATCCCCCAGCTTGCCTTCCAGCAAGGTTGCCACCGGCTCGCTCAACTCAACGAAGTCGCGGTTGAAATTCTTGCCGCTGCCAATCTCGAAACGCCCCTGGTGGCTGCCTTGCAGCAACTGCCCCAGGCCCATCGGGTTGGCCACCGGCACCAACTCGATTACGCCGTTCAGGGCGCCCTGCTCTTCAAGTTCGGTCAGGCGCTTTTTCAGCTCCCAGGCGGCACGCATGCCCGGCAATTCATCGGCGTGCAAGCTGGCCTGGATATAGGCCTTGCGCTCGCCCTTGCCGAAACGAAACACGCTCAGCTGGCGCTCGCAGCCCAGGTGACTCCAAGGCAACAGGTGATCAATTCGCTGCATATCAGTGCTTCCGTGGAGCCAGGTAGCTCAGCCAGCGGCGCTCGGCCAACTTGAACAAGCGCACCAGGATGAAGGTCAGGCACAGGTAGAACAGGCCAGCGGTGATATAGGCTTCGAACGGCAGGTAAAACTGGGCGTTCACCGTGCGTGCGGCACCGGTGATGTCAATCAAGGTCACGATGGAGGCCAGGCTGGTGGTCTGCAACATCATGATCACTTCGTTGCTGTACTGCGGCAGCGCCCGGCGCAGGGCCGATGGCAGCAGGATGCGGCGGTACAGCTTATAGCGCGACATGCCCATGGCCTTGGCCGCTTCGATCTCGCCATTGGGGGTGGCCTTGAGGCTACCGGCAATAATCTCGGCGGTGTAGGCGCTGGTATTGATCGCAAACGCCAGGCACGCACAGAACGTAGCGCTGGACAGCAACGGCCACAGGAAGCTTTCGCGCACCGCTTCGAACTGGGCCAAACCGTAGTAGATCAAAAACAGCTGCACCAACATCGGCGTGCCGCGAATCACATAGGTGTAGAGCCAGGCGGCACCGTTGACCACCGGCTGCTTGGACACCCGCATCAAGCCCAGGGGCAAGGCGGCGAGCAGGCCGAAAAACAACGAGATAGCGAGCAATTTGAGGGTGGTCAGCAGGCCGCCAAGGTACAGCGGCATGGCCTCCCAGATGACGTTGTAGTCGAAGATCATAGATCAGCCGCCCTTACGCCTACCGAGTAGCGCTTCTCAAGATAGCGCAGGGCCAGCAACGACACACTGGTGATCACCAGGTACATCGCTGCCACTGCGAGGAAGAAGGTAAAAGGCTCGCGGGTGGCATCTGCCGCCTGCTTGGCCTTGAACATCATGTCTTGCAGGCCCACCACCGAGATCAGCGCAGTGGCCTTGGTGAGTACCAGCCAGTTGTTGGTGAAGCCGGGGATCGCCAGACGAATCATCTGCGGCACCATCACCCGGAAAAACACCTGGAAGCTACTCATGCCGTACGCAAGGCCCGCCTCGGCCTGGCCCTTGGGAATGGCCATGAAGGCGCCGCGGAAGGTTTCCGACAGGTAGGCGCCAAAGATGAAACCCAGGGTGCCGATACCGGCGGCCAAGGGGTTCAAGTCGATATAGTCGTCGTAGCCGAGCATCGGCGCGACGCGGTTGAGCAAGTCCTGGCCGCCGTAGAAAATCAGCAGGATCAGCACCAGGTCAGGGATCCCACGGATCACCGTGGAGTACAAGTCACCCAGCCAGGCCAACCAGCGCACCGGCGACAGGCGTAACGCGACCCCGATCAGACCCAGAACAATGGCCAAGGCCATGGACGACAAGGCGAGCTGAAGCGTCAACCATGCGCCATCGAGGATGACGGCCCCGTAGCCTTTCAACATGATTCAGGTCCTCGAAAAGGGGGGTGAAAAAATGGCGCAAACCGCAGGAATTCTGTTGCTTGCGCCATTTCAGACAGACAGCTAAGACGATTTACTTGGCTTCAGGGCCGTAAATGTCGAAGTTGAAGTACTTATCCTGGATAGCCTTGTACTTGCCGTTGGCGCGGATCGCGGCAATGGCAGCGTTGATGCGCTCCAGGTTTTCCTTGTCGCCCTTGCGTACCGCGATGCCGATGCCTTCGCCGAAGTATTTGACGTCGGTGAACTGTGGGCCTACGAACGCGTAGCCTTTGCCCGCTGGGGTATCGAGGAAACCTTCCTGCAACAGGGTAGCGTCAGCCACGGTGCCGTCGAGGCGACCGGCCTCCACGTCCAGGTAGATTTCGTTCTGCGAGCTGTAAGGCACAACGGTTGCACCTTTAGGCGCCAGGACTTCCTTGGCGAAACGGTCGTGGATCGAACCGCGCTGCACGCCGATCTTCTTGCCTTTCAATTCATCCAGGCTATCGCTGACAGTGGTGCCTTGCTTCATCACCAACTGCGCCGGGCTCAGGTAGTAACGGTTGGTGAAGTCCACGGATTTCTTGCGGTCGTCAGTGATGGACATGGACGACAGGATCGCGTCGATCTTGCGCACTTTGAGCGCAGGGATCAGGCCGTCGAACTCTTGCTCAACCCACGTGCATTTGACTTGCATCTGCTCGCACAGGGCGTTGCCGATGTCGTAGTCAAAACCGACGATGCTGCCATCCGGCGCCTTGGAGGCAAACGGAGGGTAAGCTGCTTCGATACCAATTTTCAGAGGCTTGCCTTCAGCGAAAGCCTGCATGGACAGCACAGACAGCGCCAGGGCGCCCAACAGCACAAGTTTCTTCATCTTGGGACTCCATCGGTATAGGGCAAAACAGCAGTATGAGCCATGGCCCACGATGCGGCGAAGGTGAAACCGAATAGCGGTGCTTCGTCCTACACCGATTCAACATCGGAGACGACGAGCGAGTGATCGGCATTCTAACGACAGGCCGGAAGCCGATATTTCCTCAATGCGACAACAATTTACAGAAGCACTGAGAAAGCGGTTCCAGCACATTGACAGCCTCTGTTTTTTATGCAGAAGCAAAAGACAGTAAACCTGTAGACGCTGCAAATTGCGGGCCTATTATTCGCAAACCCTTCTGGGACGGCAAGTCTGGCGTTTAATCTTATTTGGGAGGGTGTCTGGAATGCGGCTTTTCGGGGCAGAGGTGTAGCCCATTGCCTCATGTTTGGGCGCGGGGTTACACATTTGGCAATGGCGGTAACATCCAGAAACCTCCTACGATAGAAACCGATATTTATTGGGTTGGGGGTTATTCGAGTCCGTCAGACCACCATCCACCTGAATGTGCAATGGAGATCAACTGTGGGAGGGGGCTTGCCCCCGATAGCGGTACATCAGACACACCTGTGCTGACTGACACACTGCCATCAGGGGCAAGCCCCCTCCCACACTTGATCTCCACTGGCCTCTGGAATTCATAAAAAAAGCCCCACCTGGTTTGCACCGGGCGGGGCTTGGGACCATCAATGCGCCTTACGCAACATTCATGGTCTTGTGCGTCTCAATCAAATGCGCCACCACACCTGGGTCTGCCAGGGTGGAGATATCCCCCAACCCGTCATATTCCGCGGTAGCAATCTTGCGCAGAATCCGGCGCATGATTTTCCCCGAGCGCGTCTTCGGCAAGCCCGGCGCCCACTGGATCACATCCGGCGAAGCAATCGGCCCGATCTCTTTACGCACCCAGTTTTTCAGCTCCAGGCGCAGCGCCTCGTTCGGCTCTTCGCCATTTTTGAGGGTGACATACACATAGATGCCCTGCCCTTTGATGTCGTGCGGCACACCTACCACCGCCGCTTCGGCGACTTTAGGGTGGGCAACCATCGCGCTTTCAATCTCGGCAGTGCCCATGCGGTGGCCGGACACGTTCAGCACGTCATCCACACGCCCAGTGATCCAGTAGTAGCCGTCTTCGTCGCGACGCGCACCGTCACCGGTGAAGTACATGCCACGGAAGGTCTTGAAGTAGGTGTCGACAAAGCGGTCATGGTCGCCGTACAGGGTACGCGCCTGGCCCGGCCACGAATCGAGGATCACCAGGTTACCTTCGGCGGCGCCTTCGATCAGGTTGCCCAGGTTGTCCACCAACGCTGGCACCACGCCGAAAAACGGGCGTGCCGCCGAACCCGGCTTGAGGGCATGGGCGCCTGGCAACGGGCTCATCATGTTGCCGCCGGTTTCGGTCTGCCACCAGGTGTCGACGATCGGGCAACGGGATTGGCCGACGTTTTTGTAGTACCAGTCCCAGGCTTCAGGGTTGATCGGCTCACCCACCGAGCCCAGCAGGCGCAGGCTGCTGCCATCGGCGCCTTCCACGGCTGCGGTGCCGGAAGCCATCATGGCGCGGATCGCGGTCGGGGCGGTGTAGAGGATATTGACCTTGTGCTTGTCGACGATCTTCGCCACCCGGGTGATATCCGGGTAGTTCGGTACGCCTTCGAACAGCAGCGTGGTCGCGCCGTTGGCCAACGGGCCGTAGACGATATAAGTGTGGCCGGTGACCCAGCCAACGTCGGCGGTGCACCAGTAGATTTCACCTGGGCGATAGTCGAACACGCGCTCGTGGGTCAGCGCCGCGTAAAGCAGGTAGCCGCCCGTGGTGTGCTGCACACCTTTAGGCTTGCCGGTGGAGCCGGAGGTGTAAAGGATGAACAACGCTTCTTCGGCGCCCATCTCTTTAGGCGCACACACAGTGCCCGCCACTTTCATCAGGTCTTCGTACCAGATGTCGCGATGCTGGTTCCACTTGATGTTGCCATTGGTGCGTTTGCACACGATGACTTTCTGGATGCTGTTGGTTTCCGGGTTGGTCAGCGCGTCGTCGACGTTGGCCTTCAGCGGAATCTTCTTACCGGCACGAATGCCTTCGTCGGCGGTGATCACCACCTTCGACTTACAGTCGATAATGCGACCGGCCAGTGCTTCCGGCGAAAAGCCGCCAAACACCACGGAGTGAATCGCACCGATGCGGGTACACGCCAGCATGGCGACCACGGCTTCGGGGATCATCGGCATATAGATAGTCACCACGTCGCCGCGATGCACATCCTGGCCACGCAAGGCGTTAGCGAACTTGCAGACTTCTTCATGCAGCTCGCGGTAAGTGATGGTGCGGCTTTCGGAAGGGTCATCGCCTTCCCAGATGATGGCCGCCTGGTCGCCGCGCTCGGCGAGATGGCGGTCCAGGCAGTTGTAGGACACGTTCAAGGTGCCATCGGCAAACCACTTGATGTCGACATGGTGATCGTCGAACGAGGTCTGCTTCACCGCGGTGAAAGGCTTGACCCAGTCAAGGCGCTTGGCTTGCTCACGCCAGAAGCCATCGGGGTTGACCACCGACTGCTGGTACATGGCCTTGTAGGTCGCCTCATCAGTCAGGGTATTGGCTGCTACTTCGGGGCGAACGGGGTACAGGGAAGCCGCACTCATCTTTCTTACCTCGGTGACAATAGTTGTTTTTGTATGCCCTGTTGTAGCCGGGGCGGCCCCATAGAACCATTCGACGATGGTAGTAACAAGCCCCTACATTTTGCCCTGCTATGTGCTTTTGCCGCTCTGGCCTGCGGCCCGTGGCGCTTTGAGCGATGTGTGAAAAAAGCTGTACCACGGGATTGTTACAAAAACCGCCAATAGTGTTTATCAAAAGCACGGGTATATGAATATAACCTAGAGGCCTAAAATCAACTCCGTCAACAAGACACCGAGATTAACAACGCAACAGCCCCCACGAAGGCAACGTTAATCCGAACTTCCCAACTCTTAAGTTACACACGTGGCCTCACAAGGGCCCCGTGACCCCACTCGACCTCAATAAGGTAAATAGAGAAATGAAAGCTTTAGTAGTTATGGCCCTCAGCAGCTTGTGCGCCACCGCCGCCCTGGCCGACGAAGCCCCGACTGACGTAGCTGGCCGCAACGCCCCGATTGTCGAGGACTACACTTACAGCACCCACCTGGACGTAGCAAAAGTATTGTCCATGAGCAGTATTCCAGACGTTTGCGAAGTTGTACCGGTGAAGATGGAATATGAGGACTCGCAAGGTCAACGTCACATTCTTAATTACCATATCATGGGTAATGGTTGCTCTAACGGTTAACAACTTCGTTAGTTAAACCCACACCTGATCTTATTCGCCGCAAGAAATCGTTCTTGCGGCAAAGCACCTACCTCTCGACCCAACGCGGTCAACATGTGGGAGGGGGCTTGCCCCCGATGGCGGTAGCTGCCATACCCACCCCGTAAAGCCTTACTTACCCGCCCCTCCCCCAGCCTGTAAAAACCCGCCCACCGTCCGTCAAAAAAATCCAACCCCAGCAAAGCCTTATAAACCCGCACTCTGGCTCAAATAGCCGCCTTTTTGTCTGCTCACCGTGACCATCCGCCCCAACACAAACCGGTTTTTTTCCCCTACAATGCGCGGGTAAATCGGGCCTGCAATATCCCTTTACACTGGGATGAAGAGCCAAACCTGAGGCCCCGCTGGAGCAAGCACCCACCGCTCCGCCCCTCAGCCTCAAGCAGACCACCCGTAACCCTGATTCCGTTTAATGCCTGCGCGAGCTGTTGCAACAAACGATTCCTTAAGATCCACCGCGGCCTCTGGGCCGTGTGAACACCCAACCATCCGGTTTCACACGGGCACCTTTGAGCCCTCACGCAGGAGACGACACGTCATGCTGAGCTGGGACGAATTCGACAAAGAAGAAGAAGGCGAAGTAGCCACCAAAGGCGCCAACGCCGGCCACGCCACCGAAGCCAACATGGACCGCCTCGACGGCGCCGGCGCTGCTGCCGCCATCGAAGCCCGCGCCGTCACCGCCAGTGACTCCGCCGCCATCGTGCGCGCCAAGGCCGCCCTGGACAAACTCGACGTCGCCGAAGGCCTCGCCGAGCTCGAAGGCTCCGCCGCCCGCGTCGCCGTTGACGAAAAACGCATGATCAACTGCCGCGCCGACCTCAACCAACTCGTGCCGTTCAAGTACGACTGGGCCTGGCAGAAGTACCTCGACGGCTGCGCCAACCACTGGATGCCGCAAGAGGTCAACATGACCGCCGACATCGCCCTGTGGCGCAACCCTGAAGGCCTGACCGACGACGAACGTCGCATCGTCATGCGCAACCTGGGCTTCTTCTCCACCGCCGACTCCCTGGTTGCCAACAACCTGGTACTGGCCGTGTACCGCCTGATCACCAACCCGGAGTGCCGCCAGTACATCCTGCGCCAGGCCTTCGAAGAAGCGATCCACACCCACGCCTACCAGTACTGCATCGAATCGCTGGCCATGGATGAAGGCGAGATCTTCAACATGTACCACGAGATTCCATCGGTCGCTAAAAAAGCCGCTTGGGGCTTGAAGTACACCCGTTCGATCTCCGATCCGAAGTTCGAAACCGGCACCGTCGACACCGACAAGGAGCTGCTGCGCAACCTGGTCGCCTACTACTGCGTGCTGGAAGGCATCTTCTTCTATTGCGGCTTCACCCAGATCTTGTCCATGGGCCGTCGCAACAAAATGACCGGCGTGGCCGAGCAGTTCCAGTACATCCTGCGTGACGAGTCGATGCACCTGAACTTCGGTATCGACGTGATCAACCAGATCAAAATCGAAAACCCACACCTGTGGGATGCCGAGATGAAAGAAGAAGCGACCCAGATGATCCTGCAAGGGACTCAGCTGGAGATCGAATACGCGCGCGATACCATGCCACGTGGTGTGCTGGGCATGAACGCGGCGATGATGGAGGACTACCTCAAGTTCATCGCGAATCGTCGTTTGTCGCAGATTGGCCTGAAAGAAGAATACCCAGGGACGACCAACCCGTTCCCATGGATGAGCGAGATCATGGACTTGAAGAAAGAGAAGAACTTCTTTGAGACCCGCGTGATTGAGTACCAGACTGGCGGTGCGCTGAGCTGGGATTGATTCCAAGGTCATAAAGAGAGCCGCCCACAAGCGGCTCTTTTTTTTGCAAAAAATCTTAGAAGGTTGAATCAGCAAATGGAAATGCTCTATTCCACTCTCCTCATCATCACAACATTGGGGCTGGCAGCCTGGCTCTTTCTCGGCGGATTTGTCTTTAGAAAGCCGTTTATTCTTTACATCGCCGGGTTTGTCCTTGCACTCGCGGGAGGGTATCTCTCCTATGCATTGCAGGAAGCTGCTGATAATGCCCAAGTTGCAAAGTTTTTCAGCGACCTGAAGCTGGCAGCCTCATTTGTCAGCTACACCATTGCGGCAGCAGGCGGCAGCTTGATTGCCAGCGGCATTTTGTTGAAAGCCCAGCACCTGGCCAAAGCCGACAAAGTGCGCGCGAGAGCCGCTGTCAACGCCACCCTCAAGAACATCGAAGTGATCCAATTAAACGCCCAAGAAATGCTAGATAACCCGTCAGCGCGGTCGATTGGAGAACAGAAAGAAAGGCTTATAGATCTGCGTATGCGGCTATGCGACCAGCAAATAGTCCTGGATAAAGCCATCGATCGGCTGGAGCGCATGGACTACCCCTGACTTCAGCCGAAAGATCGCGCTTAACCTTCAAAGCCAGCCATTTCTTGAAGTACATCACGTCAAGCACCTCGCCCAGAAGGGTTCGGATCGCGTCAGCAATGCTGTAGCCTTGTGCACCAATTGCCATCAGCGTTGTCACCGATCGACTGATCGGGATGCTTTCACCGAAGGGCTTTACGCAAAAGTCCAAAGATTGGCACGGGAGTGACCTCCTGCTGTCACAACCTGATACACGCTCAAAAAAATATTAGATAGGATCGAGGCCAACCGTGAACCCAGACATGCTCGAAGCCGGCCCCGCAGATGCCAAAGTACTTTCCGTCTTTGACTTCGACGGCACTCTCACCCACCACGACAGTTTTGTGCCCTTCCTCAAGTTTGCCTTTGGCGCCTCGGAATTCTATGGCCGGATGGTAAAACTGGCGGTGCCAGGGCTGCGTTTTTTGCTGCGCCAGATCAGCCGGGATGAGTTGAAGGCGCAGTTGATCCGCACCTTTATGACCGGGGTGGAGAAGGCGTGGGTGCAGCAGAAGGCCGAGGAGTATTGCCAGAAGAATTGGGCGCGGTTGATGCGCCCGGCTGGGGTGCTGTCGGTGGAACAGGAGCTGGGCTCCGGGGCAGAGGTGACGTTGTGTTCGGCGTCACCTGCGCTGGTGTTGCAGCCGTTTGCTGATCGTTTGGGGATCAAGTTGATCGGCACTGAGCTTGAGGTGGTCGACGGCGTGTTGACTGGCAAGCTCACTGGCAATAATTGCCGGTGCGAAAACAAGGTGCTCAGGCTTGAGGCGGTGTATGGGGACCTGGGGGAGTATCGGCTGCGGGCCTGGGGCGATACGCGAGGGGATCGCGAGTTGCTGGCGGCGGCACAGGATGCGCATTTTCGGCATTTTCATGCGAAGAAGAAGCGAGCTCGGTTGCAGCGGTGATGCGGGTGAGTGGGGTCGGCCGGGAGACCGAGTCGAACCCTTCGCAGCCTCGCTGGGGCTCGACAGCTCCCACATTTTGATCTCCTTCATGACTGATATCTGCGTAATATCTAGCAACTGCGTTCACGGACCCGAGCCCCATGAAATTCGATACGGCCTATTGCCTGAGTCTCGACGAAAAATTGTCGATCTACGACGTGCGAGACCTGAATTTCGACGAAACCGCCGCCTTCGATTCCGACAAGGACCGCTTCCTCTGCCCCAACGACGACTGCCGCGCAGCGTTCAATACGGGCAATGCGCTGAGCACCTTCAACGCCAAGAACGTCAATTACCTGCGCACCCCGCACTTCAAGAACAAGGCCAGCACCCGGCATATCGAAGGCTGCCGCTACGCCAGTGCGCACAAAGCGGCGACCGATGAAAGTGACGACGAGCGGGAGGAAAACTTCCCATCGGAATTTGTGCTCACACGGCGTCAGTACGCGCGTAAAGCCCCCGTTATTGGCGGTGAAATAAACGCCCCACAAGAAACACCGAAAGTGCCTTCAAGCAGCGTCCCCCACGCCCATGTCGCCAGCGAAACCACACCAGACAAAACCAGCGTGTTCGCCCACCCGGTGGAATGCTACGTGTCCAATATCGACGACAAGGACAAGCTCAAGTCCATGCCGTTAAAGATCGGCGACCACACCGCCACTTACTGGACGTTTTTCAAGAAGATCGAATACCTGCAAGACAATAAAGGCCTGATCTACTGGGGCAAGATCAAGGCCATCAAGGACTACACCAGCAGCTTTCGCATCGACTTCGAAAAGAAGGTGTGGCTCGACAAAAAACCGTATTCGGTCAACGTCTACTTGAGCAAAAAACTCATCGACAACTACCGCAAGCGCAAGGCATTCCTGGAGCAGATCAAGGCCGCGGCGGGCAGCGAGCGGCCGTTGTATTGTTTCTTCTACGGAGTGACGCCGGAACTGAAACAGGTGCCAAGCATGAAGAATCCCGAGCAGACGTTTGGGGTGTTCAGCGTCAATATCGAAAACCTGGACCACCTGATTATTCGGGAGGCGCCAGGGGTGGAGAGTCTTTAATCAACCCGCATGCGTAAAGACTGCCGGTAGATCTCTCGAACCTGTTCAGCCTTTGGCACAGGCGTACCGCCTAACGTAACCACCCAGTACATCAACATTTCCTCATCGGGCCAGATGCAGCCCTTCTGCCCCTTGATGGTTCTTGGTGTGTGATTGGTACGAGCGTCGTAGCGAACAGCACTCCAGGGTTGGTTTACAAAATCAAAGTCTTCAGCATCCCATTTGAAAAACCGAAGCACTTCATTGATGTGTGTTTGCGCACTGCGATCGCCGCGCGGGAGCATAAGAAAGGATTGGCACACCTCCTTCAACAACTGCTCTGGCATTTGCGGATCAACAAAGTCGAGTAACCCGCACTTCATTGCAAGATCCATGACCCCCATCGTCCAACGGTTGATAAACGCCTGCACAAAGCCTTCGGCATCGGCTTTTTTCATGTCAAAAAACAGCATGCAATAACGGGTTTTCAAGTGAATCGCCAGCACTACATGCTTACGCTGGACAGTCGCAGCGTGTAGTAACCACTGATGGGGATCCGTATACAGAGCCTCCCCCGATACTTGAATCGGCGGCACGGGTTGGATCGCTGTGATTTTTCTGCCCTTGTGAATACGGCTGAAAAAATCACAGGCCGCTTGTGAGCAGTTGAAGGTCAGCGTCACGCTTGTTCCTCAAAGACCAAATGTGGCCTGGAAGTGAGGGCTTAGGGGGCTGATTCTGGTTCATCAACCCAATTGATTTCATAAGGCTGCCTTACCGCATAACTAATTGCACCCCGCGCGTGTTCGCTTAACACGGCAAGCTCGGTATCCGTTAACAGATCATGTGCCACCATCAGGGCCAGGCTGTCGAGGGCCCATGTACGACTGAATCCCTCGAATATTCTCACAATGTCTTTGTCACGCGCTGCAACCAGACGGTAGAGCGTCCTGTAGCGGTTGACCGGCGATAGCGCCTCGTTCTCAGTGACTGACTTTGCGTCACTCAACACGCCAAGGTGAAAGCGCTCAAGCGCGATTTTTCTCAATTCTTTGAATTTTTTCCAATCGCTTTCAGAAATAGCCATCAGAGCCTCCTGCGTATCTCCCAGGGTTTGAATAGGTCGCAACCTGCGTAGTCGTTTAGGCCGAGCTTCTGTCCAGCTCGAAAGCGTGAGGTTGCAGACATGAAAATAGAACATCGTAGGCGCTGAGAAAAAATCCAGTTGATGAGCGGTCAAAACAACTGTACAAAAACACAGTATAGTTTGCCTACCCCATCAAACCCTGGAGAAACCCCCAATGTCCTCCCTGGCAATGAGCTCTTTCGTAGAACAGCAGATCGTCCTGCACCAATTCACCGCCAAACACAGCGCCCAAGCCCGCGCCATGCTGGGCTGGAGCCGGGAAGACCTGGCCTGCCAGGCCGGTGTAGCGGTGAATGCAGTGCAACGCTTTGAAAGCCACGCCGAGGTGGAGGATGAAATCCGTTTGACCCTGGCGTTTCGCCTGGAGGCTGAAGGGCTGGTGTTTTTCCCGGGTTTTGCGCCGGGATGGGGAATGAGCGTTCGCCAGTTTGATACCGCACCAGCCGAGCCTACTGCGCAAGGCATCATCTCGCGTTTGATCGGCTCGACAGCGGCAACAATTGACTCACAATCCCCTCAACCAAATGGTGCGTAGCGTACAGCGACACCATTAACCGGGGAGCGCCGAGTATGCGGATTCTGTTGGCCATGGCATCCCTCCATGGCCTTAATTGTAAGCCGCACGACATCTTAAGGTTCGAACTCAGGAATCAACCTCTGCTGCGTCTCGGCATATAGCGTTTGGGGTAAATCAGTCGTCCTTTTCTTGCACGTCAACCGCGTCATCTGCGCTCACAGGCTTTGGCGAGAAAGGTGCGCCAGGCTCAAACGCAGGCTCCCTGATGGCTTGCGACGCTTGCTCATACCCATAGGCGATCGACAACAACGTAGCCTCGCTGTTACCCGCACCGTACAGGTGAAGCGCGGTTGGCATGCCTTCATCGTCCATGCCGGACGGCATCGATATGCCTGGGTAGCCGGCGGCAGCGCTGAAGTAATAACTGTTAGACAGAAAGTTCGACAGCATTGCGTCAAGCTTGTGCGCCTTCAGCGGCCCGTCGATGGTGCTCTGGAAGACTGGCATGACATCGGCCCACAATTTTTCGCGCTGATCCTGAGGCAAGTCAAAGCCGTTGATCATTTCCAGAAATGCCTGGTCGGGCTCACCGGGTTTCTCGTTGAGTTTGTTGAAGGCAATCAGTTCTGTCAGCGACTTGACCGGCAAACCGCTGCGTCCAGCCAGGTACTCCTCAAGCTGCTGTTTAGCGTCGGCTAACAATGCATCGCCATAGCCCTGATAGATGTCGCCCGAAACACCATCGTCCAATCGACCTACCGGCACCAGAATGGCCTCTTTATCTTTCAAGATTTCAAGCGCCTGCTCAAAGTGCTTCCTATCTGCTCGGATAGCAGGATTATTGGCATCGTCTGCAGTCAACTCAGGCAAGGGTGTGTAGCCGATTCGCTTACCCTTTAGCGCATCAGTGTGCAACCCATCGTCGTATGCGTTGGTCTCGGTCATGGCGTTGAGCGCCTCTGCCGCATCACGGATATTGCGCGTAAATGTGCCCACCGTATCCATCCGCGAGCTGGTCATTACGCCCTCCGTGCTGATCAGCCCAACTGTTGTTTTCAGGCCAAAAACGCCATTAAATGCCGCTGGTGCGATAATCGAACCAGTGGTTTCAACCCCCAGCGCCAGCGGGACATGCCCTTGCGCCACCGCCACGGCAGAACCTGAACTCGACCCCGCTACCTGGCCACCCAACCGATGGGGATTGAGCGTCTGACCGCCGCGCGAGCTCCAACCATTAGTTGGCGATAAAGAACGGTAGTTGGACAACTCGCTCATATTGGTTTTACCCAAAACCACCACACCCGCCTTCAACAAATTGTCGACGACCTTTGCATTTTTAGTCGCGGGCGCCCCCACCAACGCCTTGGAGCCTGCGCTGGTCTGCATGCGGTCTTTGGTTTCAAACACGTCCTTCAGCGCTACCGGTACCCCGTGCAAATAACTACGCACATGCCCATTGCCACGTTCAAGGTCTCGCGCTTTTGCCTCCTTTCGTGCATCTGGGTTGGTTTCGAGAAACGCGTTACCCCCTTGAAGCCCTTGATCAATGTTGGCGATTTGCTTCAACGAGTTCTTTACCAGGGACTCTGAGGTCACGCTCCCCTTCTCGGCCATCTCTGTTGACATTTGCTGGGCGCTCTTAAAGCCCTGCGCAGGGTCCGAAACTGCCTCGAACAGGCCTGTAGCCCACCCCCCTACCGAAATTGGCCCAATCATGAAATGCCCCCTCCGTTTGACTGAATGCTCGGGCCATCAGGCGATAACCCGACACCAGTCTAAGAAGCCATCCACCCACTGCCGTTGGGGCAAGTCCTGCTGCCCAGGCCGATCACTCGCACTCCGTTGTAGGCAGCAACTCAACCTGCTGTAGTAACTGACGATAGACCTGCACCAGCGCCATCACGCGGTCACCTGCCCAAAGGGCGCCGTAAAACCAAAGCTTCGCTTCACCCCCAAGTGACTCACACAACGCCGGGTAGCCGCTTCGGCAAGCGCCATGAAACGCAGCGCTTTGACTTTCGGACACCAGGGCATCAAGGCGATGCTCGCTGACGCACGTATCGATTTCATTTCGCGTATTCAGGGTTAATTGATTGATCTCGTCACTGCGGTTCAAGTCCAACGGCACCAAGACAGCACCCGCCGAGCGCAGGGTATTCAATGCCTGGAGAAACGCTTCACTGTGGTCAATGGCCCCACTCTCTCCGGCCCCCACATATCGCAGGGCATACCCTATGCGCCAACCAGCCAATGTCTGAACAGCGGTAAAGGTGCTGTTATTCAACACCAGAGGGACTTCCACCATGACTGGCCCCGAGGGGTCGATGCCACTCAAGGCATTGAGGGACAACGCTGGATCACGCAGTGTTTTCATCAGAGGCCCGGGCACATCAAACCTGGGAAGGGGGGACCCGGCTACCGACTGTTCAGAAACCCGAGGCGCAATACCGAACGCAATACCGCCCTTGCCTGAACTCTCGATCGTGGTGTCAGAAAGAGTCGGTGCAGGCATGCAATCCGAAGGTAACGAAGCATTGCCCCCCGTGGGGCACGGCACGCACGTACGCGAATATTTCCTACACTTTTCGTCCATCCGAAGAGACTCCCGAGAAATAAAATTCTTGGGATCATCGCACCGTCACCGCACGCTTGTCGCAAGGCGGAAACACCTTGAAAATTCATTTTTCAAGGACCGTACCTTTTAACCTACAACGTGTTCTTCAACACCCTTAGTCTCCACCTCCAACCACCACGCATACCCCCGCTCAGGCTGGTTCAGGCTGAACGGCTGCCCCATCGGTGGCGTGGTAATCGATACATTGCGTTCCCACGCCAGGGCCATGATGCGGTCAAACGGTTCGTGCCACGCATGGAACGCCAAGTCGAAAGTACCGTTGTGAATCGGCAGCAGCCAACGGCCCTTGAGGTCGATGTGCGCCTGCAAGGTTTGCTCAGGCTGCATGTGCACATGGGGCCAGTCGACGTTGTAAGCACCGGTTTCCATCAGTGTCAGGTCAAACGGGCCGTACTGTTCGCCGATGCGCTTGAAGCCATCGAAATAGCCGGTGTCGCCACTAAAAAAAATTCGTCGCTCGCCGTCGATCATCACCCAGGAACACCACAAGGTCTGGTTCGCATCGAACAACCCACGACCGGAAAAATGCTGCGCAGGCGTGGCGACAAAACGAATGCCGTCCACCTCAGTGCCTTGCCACCAATCCAGTTGCCGCACTTTGCTGGCGTTGACGCCCCACTTCACGAGCAGGTCGCCCACACCCAGAGGCGCAAGGAAGTAACGGGTCTTGTCGGCCAATTGGACGACAGCCTTGCGGTCAAGATGATCGTAGTGGTTGTGGGAAAGAATCACCGCTTCCAACGGCGGCAGTTCTTCGAGGCTGATAGGCGGCTGATGAAAACGCTTGGGGCCGGCCCAACTGAACGGCGAGGCTCGCTCGGCAAATACCGGGTCGGTCACCCAAAACTTGCCACGCATTTTGAGTAATACGGTGGAATGCCCGAGGCGAAACACGCTGTGGTCTGGCGCTGCCAGCAGCTGCTCGCGGGTCAACGCCTGCACCGGGATCTGCCCAACCGGTCGAGTAGTGCGCGGTTTGTTGAACAGCATGTTCCAGAAGATGCGCAGGGTTTTACCCAGACCGCCATGTTGCACGGGGGGGTTGTTGCTGAAGTGCCGTTGATCCTGCTCCGCCGATTGGCGGGCGACAGGCGCGGGGTCGGGGCGGGATGAAATCGTGGCCATTACCAGGTAACTCCTACAGACCGCTCAAAAATTACACTGCACAGTGTAGTTTCAAGATTGCAACAAAACCCGGAGCAAGTAAACTACCGAGTGTAATTTTCTCTATGAGCCGAACGTCGCCGATGACTGCCCCCCAACGCCTCACCGACCGTAAACGCGAAGCCATCGTGACTGCAGCCATTGCCGAGTTTCGCGCGAACGGTTTTGAGGTCACCAGCATGGACAAGATCGCCGCCACCGCAGGTGTTTCCAAGCGCACGGTGTACAACCACTTCCCCAGCAAGGAAGAACTCTTCGCCGAAATCCTCCACCAACTCTGGGCCAGCAGTGTCGCGCAGTTGGATGTGAGCTACGCCAGCGACCGCCCTCTGCGCGAACAATTGCGCGGGTTGCTGCAAGCCAAGATGAAGATGATGTCGGACGCCAACTTTCTGGACCTGGCCCGCGTTGCCATCGCCGCCACCATCCATTCACCTGAACGTGCGCAAGACATGGTCAACCGCCTGAGCAAGCGCGAGGAAGGCTTTACCCAATGGGTTCGCGCCGCCCAGGAAGACGGTCGCCTGAGTGGCAGCGACCCCGCGTTTGCCGCCCACCAGATCCAGGGCATGCTCAAAGCCTTCGCTTTCTGGCCCCAGATTACCCTCGGCCAACCCATTCTGGATGCCGCTCACCAGGCCAGTGTGATCGAGTCAGCCATCGACCTGTTCCTGGCCGGGTATGAAGTCTCGCCGTTCCCCGCGCAATAAAAACCTGTTGCCTGAACGACATCATCGGTCGCTTTTGACGTATTCGCCCTCTTAATTGCAGAAATGGCCTGTAAGGACACTGATTATTCACAGGAATACCTGACAATATTCGACGGTATTATCCGATCAACGGTTATCTCGCGAACGCGCGCTGTCGAATCTGCAAAAAAAGTTGACCCAGACATTTATGGAAAACAGACAAGGCAAAGGGCTTTCATTCGCCAGGCGCATCTACGGGCCAAGAATCGTCGGCACGGCAATGTGCAGCATCAGCGTAATCGCCGCCCTGTATCCGCTATCAAAGCCTGAGTGGCTCTGGTCAGTGCTGCTGGTCAATGGTTTTATCTGGCCGCACGTGGCTTATCAACTGGCGAAAAGGTCGAAAATCCCCTACGAAGCAGAGCAACGCAACTTAGTGTGGGACGCTCTATTCAGCGGTTTCTGGGTAGCGACGCTGCAATTTACCCCATTGACTACCGTGACGCTGCTGTCGATGGTCAGCATGAACAACGTCGCTGCTGGCGGCAAACGTCTGTTGATGCGCGGTCTACTGGCCCAAGGGCTTGGCATAATCGTGGCGGGGGGACTGTTCGGCTTGCAATTCAACCCGTCCGTCAGCCAGACCCAGGTTTACGCGTGCCTGCCGATGTTGACCCTCTACCCGATGGCCATCGGCATGGTCTGCTATCAACTGGCAATCAAACTCTCTGAACACAAACGCGCCCTCAGCGCCTTGAGCCGTATTGACAGCCTCACCGGCCTGCTCAACCACGGCTCGTGGAAAGACCTGCTGCAACTCAAGTTTCACAAGTGCCAACAGCAGCAAAGCCACGCCACGATTGCGTTGATCGACATTGACCACTTCAAGCAGATCAACGACTCCCACGGCCATATCGTAGGCGACGTGGTGCTACGGCAGTTGAGCCTGGAGTTACGTCGCAATCTGCGGGAAAACGATCTGGCCGGGCGTTACGGTGGCGATGAGTTCTGCGTGATTCTTCCGCAGCTGCCCCTGGTACAAGCCGCGCAGGCTATGGAGCGCATGCGCGAAACCTTCAGTAACTACCGCAACCCGCAGATCCCTGATTTGCGCGTCAGCCTGAGCATCGGCCTGGCGGATTTCCAACCGTCCTACACCGATGCGTCCATGTGGCTAAATGCGGCAGACCGGGCGCTGTATGTGGCCAAGGACACTGGGCGCAACCGGGTCAACGTCAGCGCCGATGTCATTGCCTATTCCGCCTGAACGTCAACTTGATACTCCATTATCGCAGGCAAACCAGTACCCACATTTTTTAAGCGTGGCGTGCCTGGGATTTTATCTGCACATGCCGACCCAACTCATCAAACAACGTCACCACTGAGCGCAACGCCCGGCAATCCGGACGCGTCAGCAGCCATAGCGCGGTGTCATGCCCTGCCAAGGCAGGCCCCAGCGGTTGCAAGGCGCCATCGAGCAGAAAATCCGGCAACGCCGCCACGCCCATTCCCGCCCGTACCAACTCGGTGACCGACAACATACTGTTGCAGCGATAACGGGGCCGCACGCCCGGCAGGTGTTCACGGCGCCAGGCGACGGTGGGATGGTCGGGCAGGAAGTCATCCGGGGCGATCCAGGCCAACTCGGCCAACTCACGGCCCTCGTGCTGGCGGGCGTAGGCGGGGCTTGCACAAACCTGATAAGCCACCGTGCCCAGGCAACGTCCTACAAGGTGCTCGGGGGGCGTGCGGGTCAGGCGTAGGGCGATGTCGGCGTCACGGCGACTGAGGTTGGCAAAATCATTCGAAGTACTCAGCTCCAGGACCAGCGCCGGGTACGCCGGCATGAACTGCGCCAGCGCCGGCAGCAGCAAGCCTTGCAACACCGAGTCGGTGCAGGTCAGGCGCACCGTGCCGCTGATCACTTCACCGCCCTGCTCCACGCCAATCCGTGCGGCTTGCAGGGCTTGTTCTGCGCGTTCAGCCTGCTGCGCCAGGTCTGTGGCCAGGCTGGTGGGCAGGTAGCCCGCGCGGCTTTTTTCGAACAGCGTCTGGCCCAGCGCCGCTTCCAGGCGCCGCACCGCACGGAACACGGTGGATACATCCACCCGCAATAACGCCGCCGCCCGTGCCAGCGTGCCCCCGCGCACCAGGGCAAGGATCAACGTCAGGTCGGGGTAATCCATTTGATAGTGCGTCACTGCATTGAACCTATGGGTAAACGCCAATATTGATTGCATCGACGCCAATTTATAGTGCCCCCCAAGACACCACAAGCTACGGGCCATACATGATGAAAACCACCGCGCTGCACCTCGCCTTGATCGGCGATTACAACCCTGAAGTAATCGCCCACCAGGCCATCCCCCTGGCGCTGCAACAGGCCGCCGACACCCTGGGTTTGACGGTTCATGTTCAGTGGTTGGCCACGGACACCTTGCCCCCATCACTCCACGGCTTCGACGGCTTTTGGTGCGTACCCGCCAGCCCTTACCGCGACACCGACGGTGCCATGCGCGCGATTCGCTTTGCCCGCGAACAAAAGCGACCTTTCCTCGGTACCTGCGGCGGGTTTCAACATGCGGTGCTGGAATATGCCCGCAACGTACTGGGCTGGGCCGACGCCGAACACGGTGAGCTGGCACCGTCGTCTAAACGTGCAGTTATCACACCACTGCGTTGCTCACTGGTGGAAGCCACCGACACCGTACGCCTGGTGCCCTACACCCGGATCGCCGAGGCCTACGGCACCCTTGATCTCAGCGAAGGCTATCGCTGCCGCTACGGGGTCAACCCTGCGTTTCTCGATGCCTTGCTGGACGGTGACTTGATCCCCGGCGGCCACGACGCGGCGGGCGAACTACGCGCGGTGGAACTGCTCGACCACCCTTTCTTCATCGCCACCCTGTTCCAACCCGAACGCGCAGCGCTCAAGGGCATCACCCCGCCGTTGGCGCTGGCCTTGCTCAAGGCCTGCCAGGAGGCGACGGCATGATCGCCCACACACCGGCCCCACCGTATTACGCGGTGATCTTCAGCTCATTGCGTACCGAAGGGGATCAAGGTTACGGCGAAGCGGCAACCCGCATGCTGGAACTGGCCAGTGAACAACCGGGGTTTCTCGGTGTGGAGTCGGCGCGGGAGGATGGGTTGGGGATTACCGTGTCGTATTGGGAAAGTGAGGCGGCGATTTTGGCCTGGAAGCAGCAGGCCGAGCATAAAGCGGTGCGTGAGCAAGGGCGGGCGCGCTGGTATTCGGCGTTTCAGACAAGGGTGTGCAAAGTCGAAAGGGCCTATACCTTCCAAACTTGAAATGCTGCCCCCTGTGGGAGCGGGCTTGCTCGCGAAAGCGGTGTATCAGCTATGAATCTGGTGACTGAAACACCGCATTCGCGAGCAAGCCCGCTCCCACATTTTTGATCTTCACTCGGCAAAAAAAATATCGACTTAGCTGACCAGACTGCGCAACGCACTGATCTGTGGAATCTCCACCCGCCGCATATACACCCGCAGCGCCTCGGTGATGTTGATGCGGTCGTCGATGTTCTGGTCCAGCAGCAACTGGATACGTTCACGGGACAGGGTCATGGTCTGCTCGGGAGCCGGCAGCCAGACAAACTCAGCGGTGGGGATGATGCCGTCGTCGGCCACGTCCATGCCGAAGGAATCTTCGCTGAAACGCACGATATACTGGCCGGTCTTGCGGTTAAGGCCCACGAAACCGTGGAGTTGGTCGGCGGCCTGGCAGATAAGCTCGGAGGTGATGCGCATGGTAAACCTCACTGAAAAGTCCCACAGGGACTGGAAAGATGGTTTACACGCGTGGCGAAAAGTACTGCCCTCTGACGGGGCAGCTGCGGGCAAGAGTACTGCAACGCCGCGCAAAAATACCGAAAAAAATTGGCGCGTACGCACGTTAATGTCGGTTTGGTGATGGCGCCTTTCGCAATCAATTGCTAAAAAGGAGGCCTTCTCAAAGTTACCTCCACGAAAGGACTTCGCTTATGCCTGTCACGTTTTCCAAGAGCGCCCTGCTGCTCGCCCTGATGCTCGGCCTTGGCCAGGCGCAGGCTGCGGAACCGATCAGCCCGGCTGAATTGGCAACAAACGAAGGCATTCCGTACCCGGCGGTCATCGCTCACCGTGGCGCATCTTATGACGCCCCCGAGTCCACCGCCGCCGCTTACAAGGTCGCTCGCGACCTGGGCGCCGACTACCTGGAGTTAGACCTGCAGCGCAGCAAGGACGGCGTGCTGTTCGCCCTGCACGACAACAACCTGCAGCGCACCACCGACGTGGCCACCAAGTTCCCCGAGCGCAAAGACGCCCCGGCCAACGAATTCACCTGGAAAGAACTGCAAACCCTCGACGCCGGCAGCTGGTTCAACGCCGCCTACCCCGAGCGCGCGCGCCCAGGTTTTGTCGGCCTCAAAATCCTGAGCCTGGACGACATCATCAAGATCGCCGAAGGCAACCCGCAGCACAAACCCGGCCTGTATATCGAGACCAAAGAGCCCAAGCAATTCCCAGGCATTGAGGCCGACCTCAAGAACAAGCTGCTGGACAAAGGCTGGCTGAGCTCCGCCGGTTCCAAACTGGGCAAGAGCAACACCGGTGTCGGCCAGGGCCGTGGCCGCGTGGTGCTGCAAACCTTCGAAAAATCCAGCTTGGTAGAGCTGCAAAAGGAAATGCCCAACACCCCGAAAATCCTGCTGTTGTGGGTGGGTGAAGGCAGCATCGAGCCAAAAAACAAGCAGACCTTTGCCGAGTCCGGCGAAACCAGCAAGGCCGCCTACTACGCCAAGCAAGAGCCCAAGGACGCCGCCGAGTTCGAAAAGTGGGTCGACGAAGCCAAGAGCCTCGGCGCCATCGGTACTGGCCCGTCGGCTGAGCTGACCGACCACGGCGACCAGAGCTACACCGACCTGGTCAAGCCTGAGATGAACAAGCTGACCCACGACAAAGGCCTGCTGGTGCACGTCTACACCGTGGACGAGCCCGTGGACTTCCAGAAAGTCATGGGCACTGGCGTCGATGGCATCTTCACCAACCGCGCCGCTGAGCTGTTGAAGTTCTACAAGCGCTGGCCGTCATCCAGCGTGCAAGACCTGCTGAACGACTATAAGTACTGAGTGAAAAGCCAATGGTCAGGCCGCCTGTGGCTGGGGCATGACTACGGCCTGATCGTCGGCGAGTTGGGGCGCAGCGCGCCCCATGCGCACTATGCCCACCAGTTGATGTTCAGCCCCGGCGCGCCGATCACCGTGAGCCTGGAGGGCAAGGTCACCACGGCTCAGCGCCTGTTTATTCCTTCGAGGCAAACCCACGCCATCCTTGATTCCGAGGGCGAGGTGACGGTGCTGTATGCCGAACCTGCCGTTTTCGACATCGCCCCTCTGCGGCATCAGGACCTGTCCTTGGAAACGTTGCGCGATCTACCCCGGCGCAGCCTCGGCGATCCGCGCCTGGAACGTGCCCTCGCCGCCCTGGATGAGCAACTCAGCGGTAAAGTGTCGGCCCTGGCCTTGGCCCAGGCAGCGCACCTGTCGTTGAGCCAACTGGAACGACTGTTTGCCCACCAAATCGGCCTGCCCGTGCGCCGCCTCGTGCAGTGGCGGCGGCTGCGCGTCGCCCTGCAACTGGCCCTGGCCGGTAGCACCTTGACTGAAGCGGCCCATGGCGCGGGGTTCGCCGATTCAGCGCATTTCTCACGCACCATGAAGCAGCTGTTTGGTGTCACGGCCGCAGCGTCGCTGCGCCAACTGGATGTGCAGTTGTTAGTGTAAATCCGCGGGTAACGGCGGCTCCTTGGCCAGACGCACAGGTTTGAACGGGTCGAGCATCTGCGCCCCATAGGCCACCGGAAAATCCGGGCGGCTGCCTATTCCCAAGTCCCCAGGCCCCATGCGATAGCCCTCGCGGTAATACGCTGTGCCCAGCAGCCAATCCCACAGGTTGAAAAACAAGCCAAAGTTCACGTCACCAGCACGACCATACTTCATATGGTGAAAGCGATGCACCGGCGCCCAGGCGAACACCCAGCGCAAGGGGCCCAGGCGCATGTCCACATTGGAGTGCTGCAGCAGCAATTGCAGGGCGATGGCCAGTGCCAGCAACTGTGCAAGCTCCAGCGCAATACCCAGCAGGATCAACGGCAGCAGACCCGCAGTGGCTTCGAGCATTTGGTGCAACGGGTGCTTCATCAAACCGTTGAACCCGTACAGCCGTTGCACACTGTGGTGCACCGCATGCAAACGCCACAGCGGCGCGATGCGGTGGCTGGCGTAATGCATCAGGGTGATGCCCGCGTCGGCGAGCACGATGGCGAGCAACAGTTGCTGCCACAGCGGCCAGCCCCTTGGCCAGATGCCGTCCACCGCCAACAATGCAGTGAGCACCGGCAGGATCAACAGGCCCGCAGCGTTCAGGCTTTCATTGACCAGTGCGTGCAGGGTGTCGCGACGGCGGTCCCCCTGGCTGCGGTTCCACTGTGGCTCATAGGGCAGCCATTGCTCCATCAAGAACGACACGCCTACCGCGACCACGAACACCAGCACCAGCCAGTGCGGCTGCCACATCCCGCATGCGATAAACCCCAACAGAAATACCGGGGCATAAAGCCCACTCACTATTCGTTTCATCTCAAGCCTCCGTCTTAATGAGGCCTCAGCATGAGATCCGGCACACCTACTGGATTGAATAAACTGCGCAACTGCTTGAAATAATTAAGGGTGAATTAAGTTGTGATGGCTAACCTGAGGCCACTTAAACAGCTCACCCAAGAAGGACACACATTATGAAAGCCCTGACCGCATTGTTCGCCGCTACTGCCCTGACCTTGACCGCTGGCCTCGCTCAAGCCGATGTGCGCCCGGACCATATTGACGGCCTGCTCAAGTCCGGTGCCGTGATGCCATTCGACAAGCTCAACGCTGCAGCGCTGGCCAAACATGTTGGCGCCAGCATCACCGACACCGAGCTGGACCACAAAAATGGCGTGCTGGTCTACGAAGTCGACCTGACCGACACCACTGGCAAGAAGTTTGAAGTGAAGCTGGATGCCAAGACCGGTGCAGTGCTGGAAGACAAGCAAGACACCTGAGTTGAACACTCAAAAAACCGCGTCACCCACCGGTGACGCGGTTTTTTTATGGGCGCTCGTCGGCAAGGCGTAGGAAAAACCTCGCACAAATGAAGGAAATCACACTAACCCAGCGCAAGCTCGTTAGACTCCCAGTCTCAGACAGGGCATTACGCCATCGCCGCCAAATCGAGACCGTTACATGGGGCAAAAAGCCGCCGACATCGCCACCATCGGCCGCATCAGCGCGGTACCGGCCATGCTCAAAGTCATCAGTGACATGACCGGTTTGCGCTTCGCCGCCGTCGCCCGCGTCACCGAAGACACCTGGACCGCCTGCGCCGTGCTCGACAGCCTGGGCTTTGGCCTGGGCGTCGGTGGCGAACTGGACCTGACCACCACCATCTGCCATGAAATCCGTGGCTCTCACGTGTCGGTGGTGATCGATAAAGCCAGTGAAGACCCGCTCTATCACGACCATCACACCCCGCGTCTCTATCAGTTCGAAAGCTATATTTCGGTACCGGTGTTTCGCACTGACGGGCGTTTTTTCGGCACTATTTGCGCCCTCGACCCCAACCCTGCAACCTTGCGCAGCAGCACTATCCAGTCGACCATGGAGTCGTTCGCGCGCGTGTTGTCGTTGCAAATCGAAGCCGAAGAAAACCAGCAACAAACCGAAGCCGACTTAAACGAAGAGCGCAGCACCGCCGAGTTGCGCGAGCAGTTCATCGCCGTGCTCGGGCACGACCTGCGCAACCCGTTGTTTGCGATTAATTTCGGCGCCGAACGGTTGCTGCGTAAACACCCTAACCCCGCGACCGACAGCGTTGTGCGGCATATCCTCACCAGCGGCCGGCGTGCGGCGCAATTGGTTGAGGATGTGCTGGATTTCGCCCGTGGGCGTATGGGCAACGGCATCCCGCTGAGCATCGGCGATTGCCAAGGCTTGCAGGCTGCGTTGCAGCATGTGGTGTCGGAGGTACAGAGCGTGCACCCGCAGCGTGAGATACGTGCGGATATCGGCGATCTTCAGGGGCTTAAAGGCGATCGAGACCGTTTGGCGCAAATGCTCTCCAACCTGGTCGCCAATGCCATCCACCATGGTCACCAGGATGGCCAGGTGGAAGTCACCGCAAAGATCGAACACACGCATTTCACGCTGTCGGTGAAGAACGCTGGCCAAGTTAGCGAACAAGCCCTGCCGCGGCTGTTTGAGCCCTACGCGCGACCGGTCACCGATACGCCCCAAGCCGGGCTCGGCCTGGGGTTGTATATCGTCAAGCAGATCGCCGACGCCCATGGCGGTGAACTGAGTGTGTCCACTACCGAGCAGCACGGCACGGTCTTTACCTTTCGTCTGCCTATCGCCTGATCAGGCGGCTGAATCAAGCGCCTAGACGCGCCGTCACTTCATTCAACTCACCCGATAAGCCCCGCAGGTTCACGCTCGCCGCTTCGGTGCGCTGCACGTTGTCCATATTGGCGGTCGCCACCGTGGTGATCTGGGTGATGTTGCGCGAGATATCCTCGGCCACCGAGGTTTGCTCTTCGGCGGCCGTGGCGATCTGGCGGTTCATGTCGCGAATCGCCTCCACTGCCTGGGTGATGTGCGCCAGCATGGCGCCGGCCTGGGCGACTTTTTCCACGCTTTCATCGCTGCTCGACTGGCCGCTGACAATCGCTTGGGCCGCATCCACCGCACCCGTTTGCACCGCGTGAATGATCTGGTTGATCTCGATGATCGACGCCGCCGTGCGTTGTGCCAGGCTGCGCACTTCATCGGCCACCACCGCAAAACCACGGCCCGCTTCGCCCGCGCGGGCGGCTTCGATGGCGGCGTTGAGCGCCAGCAGGTTGGTTTGCTCGGCGATGCCGCGAATCACTTCCAAGACCTTGCCGATGCGCACGCTGTCGGTTTCCAACTGGCGGATGATGGTGCCGGTGTTGAGGATTTCGTTGCGCATCTGCCCGATGGTGGCGATGGTGACTTTCATCACTTCACCGCCTTCGCGGGCCGACTGATCGGCGTCATCGGCAGCCCGTGAAGCGCTGGCGGCGTGGCGTGCGACTTCCTGGGCGGTAGCCGACATTTCGGTCATGGCCGTGGCCACCTGGTCGGTACGGTCGAATTGTTCATGGGTACCGGCGCTCATCTGCCCGGCAATCGAGTTCAGCTCGCCACTGGCGCTGACCAGGTCGGTGGCGCTGCGCTGCAAGCGGCTGAAGGTTTCGGCAAGAAAGTCGCGCAAGGTGTTGGCGGCAGCGGCCAGATGGCCCAGTTCATCCTGGCGACGGCTGGCGACACGCTCGGCAAACCGCCCGTGGCTCAGTTGGGTCACGTAGTCGATCAGGCCGCGGATCGGCAGGATCAGGTTGCGGTTGATCAACCACAGGCTGAACAGACCAATCAACACACCTGACAGCAGCATGATCGCCAGGCCCACCAACACGGTGCGTTCGGCGTAAGCGCTGATGGCCTTGGATTGCTGGCTGCCTTGCTCGCGCAGGTCGCTCACCAGCGCGCTCATCTGCTCGCTGGCGGCGCGGTCAACGCCCTTCACGGCGCTGTCACCTGCGCTCGCATCGCCTCCGGCGGCCAGGTAGGCATCGCGGCCCTTCTGGTAGGCCACGCCGAGTTGCTGATGTTCCTGGCGCAGACTTTCGATACGACGACTCAGTGCCGCGTCGCCGGTGGTATGGGTCACCAGCCGAGTGAGAATGCCTTGCACATCGCGCTGGCGGTCCTGGAACTGGCCCCAATATTTATCCATGTCCTGGGGCTGCTTGCCGCGCAGCAGGACGTTTTTCCATTCCTGCACCTGCACCTTGAATTGCAGGTTGGCTTCGTCGATCAGTTGGGAAGTGAGCAAGGGCCCGTCAATCAAACTGCGATAACTCTGCACCCCGTTGGACAGGAAGTTGAAACAAGCCAGGGCGATCAACAATATCGCCAGCAGGCTGCCACCGAGCAACGACAGGATTTGTGCTCTCAAGGAGGTACGCAAAACATTCATCGGGGTAAAGCCTCGATACAGGGAATTGGTGCATGCACGCCTTAACCTCCCTGTTATCAAACGATTCTTGAGGCCTGAATCGGCCGTGTTAGAGCCTTCTTTAACGGCCTCTGACAAATGGTCAAATAAATGTCATTTCAGTGAAGTAAATCCAGAAATGTCACAAAAATGTCATTTCACCCTGTAATGATTCGCCACGCGACCTGTGAAATGTCCTACAGGCCCTTTTCCTGAGAGCCTCCATGAACCACAGCATTGATCAAAGCCACCAGGACCCCGATCTGTTTGGCTTGCTCTACGGTTTTCGTTTTCGCCCCGGTGAAAAAGGCCAGCAGATCGACTCAGCCACCGCCCTCAAGGCCTTGCAGCAACCGGACGATCCGCAAGAGTTTCTGTGGCTGCACCTGAACCTCGCCCACGCCGCGTGCGAGCGCTGGATGCAGTCGCACCTGGACTTGCCCGCAGAGTTTTTCGAAGCCTTGCACGAAGGCTCGCGCTCCACCCGCATCGAGCATGTCGACTCGGCCCTGCTGGCGGTGGTCAACGATGTGGTGTTCAACTTCAGCAGCATGGTCTCGTCGGATATTTCCACGCTCTGGGTGTGCGCCCGCAGCCGCTTGCTGATCAGCGCACGCCTGCAACCGCTGCACTCGGTAGACAAGTTGCGCTCGTCGGTGAAGGCAGGTGAACACTTTCGCTCGCCGCTGGAGCTGCTGGTACACCTGCTGCGCGACCAGGGCGAAGTGCTGACGCAGATCGTGCGCAAGACCAGCCTCAGCGTCGACCATATCGAAGACCAGTTGCTGTCTTCGCGCCTGTCGACCAACCGCGCCGAACTGGGTGCCGCACGCCGGGTGCTGGTGCGCTTGCAACGCCTGCTGGCGCTGGAACCGGGCTCGCTGCTGCGCCTGCTCAACCGCCCGCCGCAGTGGCTGCAAAAGGAAGACGTGAAGGAGTTGCGCAAATCCACCGAAGAGTTTGCGCTGATCATCAACGACCTGACGGCGCTGGGTGAGCGCATCAAGTTGTTGCAGGAAGAAATCGCCGCCAACCTCAACGAGCAGAGCAACCGCACGTTGTTCACCCTGACGGTGGTGACGGTGTTGGCGTTGCCGATCAATATCATTGCCGGCTTTTTTGGCATGAACGTGGGGGGCGTACCGCTCTCTACGGACCCGGAGGGGTTTTGGATTTTGGTGGCGTTGGTAGCCACCTTTACCGTGATTGCAGGCCGCTGGGCCTTCCGCAAATTCTCAACCTGAAATGCATTCAAAACTGTGGGAGGGGGCTTGCCCCCGATGGCGGTGTGCCAGTCAACAGATGCAGTGACTGACACTCTGTCATCGGGGGCAAGCCCCCTCCCGCATTGGTTCTCCAGCGCTTCTTAGATCGGCGCAAGGCTCAATTAACCAAACACTGACCTGCGGCAGCATCTCTGTAACATCTTGCAATGATCATCAACGACATCCTCCCCACACTGGATGCTCCGGCATGGCCACCCCTTCCCTGACCGCCTCCTCACACGTCGCCCCCAAACCTCGGCTGGACAAGAAACCCAACCTGGTGACAGTGATCATCTTCTTTGCCGTACTCGCCATGGGCTTGCTCTTCACCGCCTACAGCCTGATGCACGACATGCACGAAATGGGCGCCCAACTCACCACCTGGACGCCATTCCTGCTGCTGGGCGTGGCGCTGTTGATCGCCCTGGGCTTCGAGTTCGTCAACGGCTTCCACGACACCGCCAACGCGGTGGCAACGGTGATTTATACCAACTCGCTGCCGCCGCATTTTGCGGTGGTGTGGTCGGGATTTTTCAACTTCCTCGGGGTACTGCTCTCAAGCGGTGCGGTGGCGTTTGGCATCATTGCGCTGCTGCCGGTGGAGCTGATTTTGCAGGTGGGCTCATCGGCCGGTTTCGCGATGATCTTCGCCCTGCTGATCGCTGCGATCCTGTGGAACCTGGGCACTTGGTGGCTGGGGTTGCCGGCGTCGTCATCCCACACCTTGATTGGCTCGATCATCGGCGTCGGCGTGGCCAATGCGTTGATGCACGGGCGTGACGGCACCAGCGGTGTGGACTGGAGCCAGGCGATCAAGATCGGTTATGCCCTGCTGCTGTCGCCCTTGATCGGCTTCGCCTTTGCCGCGTTGCTGTTGCTGGCCCTGCGCGCCTTCGTCAAAAACCGCGCGTTGTACAAGGCCCCCAAAGGCGATACCCCGCCGCCGTGGTGGATACGCGGCATGCTGATCGCCACTTGCACCGGCGTGTCATTCGCCCACGGTTCCAACGACGGTCAAAAGGGCATGGGCCTGATCATGCTGATTCTGGTGGGCACCCTGCCGATGGCTTACGCGCTGAACCGCACCATGCCGGCCGAGCAGTCGTTGCAGTTCGCTGCCGTGGCCGAGGTGACCCAAGTGGCCCTGGTGAAAAGCGCGCCGCAACCACTGGCGGGCGACCCACGGCCGATCCTCTCGACTTACGTGCGCACCAAGGAAGCCACTGCGGAACTGGTCCCCGCCCTGGCGGCACTGGCCGGCCATATCGGGGATGAAGTCAAAGGCTACGGGTCTCTGGCCAAAGTGCCGGCAGAAGCCGTGGGCAACGTGCGTAACGACATGTACCTGACCAGTGAAACCATCCGCCTGATGGACAAGGGCAAGGTCGGCAACTTTGACGCCGACACCCAGGGCAAGCTGCAACTGTTCAAACAACAGATCGACAACGCCACGCGTTTTATCCCACTGTGGGTCAAGATCGCCGTGGCCATCGCCCTTGGCCTGGGCACCATGGTGGGGTGGAAGCGCATCGTGGTGACGGTGGGCGAGAAGATCGGCAAGACTCACCTGACCTACGCCCAGGGCGCCTCGGCTGAAATGGTTGCGATGCTCACCATTGGCGCAGCGGATATGTACGGGTTGCCGGTGTCGACCACGCATGTGTTGTCGTCCGGTGTAGCGGGGACGATGGTGGCCAATGGCGGTGGGTTGCAGATGAGGACGATCCGCAATTTGGCGATGGCGTGGGTGTTGACGTTGCCAGCGGCAATCCTGCTTTCCGGCAGCCTGTACTGGCTGTTCACCAAACTGTTCTGACACCTCACAAAACCCAATGTAAATAGAGAACTAATGTGGGAGGGGGCTTGCCCCCTCCCACATTTGGTCATCTTAGTTTTCAGATACCGAACAACCCACCCATTATTTTCAGCCGCTTTTTATAGACTCGCCTTGCCTCCAACGCCTCCTCGAGCGTCACCGCCACAAACCCCGCCCGCTGGTTCGGCTGCATCTGCCCGATCAAATCCAGATCGGCACTGATCACCGTGCCAATCATCGCGTAACCACCGCCCGAGACCGCGTCCCGATGCAACACGATCGGTTCCAACCCAGCCGGTACCTGAATCGAACCAATGGGGTAGCAACTGTCGACGATATTTGAAGGGTCCGATCCCGCGCCAAACGGCTGTTCCCGTGGCTGAAAGCTCAGCGCACTACCGCCCTTGAAGCGATAGCCGATGCGGTCGGCCTCCGAACCTACGGTCCAGGGCTCGGCAAAAAAACTGCTTTTCGCCGCGTCACTCAGGCGTTCGTAATACAGCCCCGGCACTACGCGCAGGGTCACATCACCTCCGACGGACCGGCGCAAGGCCATGGGCAAGCTGTTGCCCGCACGCCCTGCTCCGCTTGGCACGCCGATGGGCAACTCGTCACCTTCCTGCAACCGTCGCCCGTTAAAGCCACCGAGCGCACCCAGGGTGTAAGTCGAGCGACTGCCCAGCACCAGCGGCACATCAACCCCGCCCGCCACGGCCAGGTAAGTGCGCGCCCCAGCCTTGGGAAATTCAAATCGTAAAACCTGCCCCGCACGCACCTGGAACGCGGTGTCCTGGTGCACCACTACACCGTCCAGGCGCGGCGACATCAAGGCGCCGCTCAGGGCTACCAGAGCGTCTTGCTGGAACTCCAACTCGGGGCCGATCAACGTGCATTCCAGGCCGGCCGCGCCAAGCGGGTTGCCCACCAAATGGTTGGCTGCACTCAACGCGTACTGGTCCAGCGCACCCGAGGGCGGAATGCCCAGGTGGTAATAACCTTCACGGCCAAGGTCTTGAACGGAGGTGGCCAAGCCAGGTTTGAGGACCTTGATCATGCCAGCGCCTCTTGCAGGGTTTTCGGATAGCCGATGGGGTCGGCGAGAAAGGCATCAAGGGAAAACTCCACCGGGCGGATACGCAGGTTGAAACGTCCTGCGTCCACTTCGGCCACGGCCAAGTCATAGGCGTCGCGGTCGATGGGTTTGAACTGCACGATATCGCCGGGGCGGAAGAACACCATGTGTTCCTTGAGGTAGGCCAACTGCTGCGCCGGGTCGTAGATGGGCGCCGGGGTCACGCCAAACATCTGGTAGCCGCCAGCGCCGCGCACCGAGTAGATACAGCCAAAGCAGCCGCCATGACCGAGGGTCAATCTGGGGGTGTCGGTGCGCGGGCGCAGGTACTTGGGCACCTGCAATTGGCGCTCGCGCTCGACCATCTGGAACATGAACGGCAGGCCCGCGACAAACCCGACCATCGACACAAACCACGGCGCGCCACTGTGGGCAGCGATAAACGCGTCCACATCGGCCAGGCCGTTGATGCGTGCGGCGTATTCCAAATCCGTACCGCTGGGGTCTTGATGGCGGTCGCGAAAGCGCATCAGGGTTTCATGGGTCCAGGGGTCGTTGTAGAGCACCGGGATTTCGATGATGCGCGTGTGCAAGGTGCGTTCGGCCACGGCCTGGGTTTCGGCGGTTTGTACCGCGTCGAGCAGCACATGGGGCGCGATACGGTCGGGGTCGAAGCGGATCTGGAACGACGCATTGGCCAGGCACACGTCCAGCACACCTTCCAGGGCCAGGCGCTCCACGGCACGGGTCACCGCCATGCCGGTGAAAAAGGCCTCCAGGGACATGCTGTCGCTGACCTCGGCAAACAGGTGTTCATCACCGCCGAAGCTGTAGCGGATGGGGGACGTTTCAGCCATGTCTGTTCCTCTTGGAATCGTTGTAGAAAGGCAGGCGAAAAAGTAAGGGACAATTTTTATTTTGGTGTTTTGACGGTAATGCCGGCTTGGTCCAGGGCCTCGCGCGTGGCTTCCACCAGTTCCAGGGCACCGGGGGTGTCGCTGTGCAGGCAGATGGAATCGAATTCGATAAACAGGTCTTCGCCTTCTACGGTTCTGACCAACCCGGTCTGGCAGGCGCGTAGGACGCGGGCTGCCACCGTTGTCGGGTCCAGCGCCCGCACGTTGCGGGTAAATACGATGGAGCCTGTCAGATCGTACTCACGGTCGGCATAAAACTCCCGCACCACCGGCTGCCCCAGTTCCTTGGCTACGCGCCAGATCACCGAGTTGGGCATGCAGTACAGCAACAGCGTCGGCTCGATGATTTGCAGGTTTTGCACCAGCAAGCGAGCCGCTTCTTCGTCGCGGGCCAGGTGCATGTACAGCGCGCCATGGGGCTTGATGTGTTGCAAGGTCACACCCTGGGCCCGGGCGATTTCCCGCAGGGCGCCGAGTTGGTAGAGCATGTCGTCGACCAATTCCTGGGCCGGAGCGTTGATGTGTCGGCGGCCAAACCCCACCAGGTCGCGAAAGCCTGGGTGGGCACCGATGGCCACGCCCAATTGCTTGGCGCGCGCCACGGTGCGGCGCATGGTGCCGGGGTCGCCGGCGTGGAAGCCGGTGGCGATGTTGGCCGAGCTGATGTAGGCCATCAGTTCGGCGTCAACGCCGTCGCCGATGGTCCAGGGGCCGAAGCCTTCGCCCATGTCCGAGTTGAAATCCACTGCCTGCATCGGGGTCGCTCCGCCTAAGTGATGCTTGAAAGTAGGCTGGAGCTTGACCCCTTGGGAAGATCTATTATCAGATGACCCATCTTCTGAAAATCAGATAACCCAGTGTTTTGGAGAGGCCGATGTCCCTGACCCTGCGCCAAGTCCGCTACTTCGTCGCCACCGCCGAGATCGGCCAGATTTCCCAGGCGGCGATTCACCTGAACATCTCCCAGTCGGCGGTGACCACCGCGATCAAGGAACTGGAAGCCATGCTCGGCGTGCAGCTGTTTGTGCGCTCGGCCCAGGGCATGAACCTCACCGACGCCGGGCGGCATTTTCTCAACCGCGCCTATGTGATCGTGCGCAGCGTGGACGATGCCCTCAACAGCCCCCTGCCCGACTACCGCGCCAGCGGCGTATTGCGCCTGGCCGCCAGCTACACGGTGCTCGGTTACTTCCTGCCCCACCACCTGCAACGCATGGAGCACTGGCACCCGGATGTGACTATCGAGGTGTTCGAACAGGAGCGCCAGGCCATCGAGCACGGCTTGCTGGATGGCCAGTTCGACATGGCCGTGGTGCTCACCGCCAACCTGACTCACCCGGATATCGTCTCCGAGATTCTGTTCAATTCCGAACGCCGCCTGTGGCTGCCCAGCCATCACCCGCTGTGCGAGCGCGGCACCGTGAGCCTGGCGGATGTGGCGCAAGAGCCGTATATCCTGCTCACCGTCGACGAGGCCGAACACAGTGCCATGCGCTATTGGGAACAAGCCGGGCAAACGCCAAAGGTGCGCCTGCGCACCAGTTCCGTGGAGGCGGTGCGCAGCATGGTCGCCAATGGCAGCGGCGTGGCGATTCTGTCAGACCTGGTACACAGGCCCTGGTCCCTGGAAGGCAAACGCATCGAAACCCTGACCGTCACCGACCCCGTCACGCCGATGAGCGTCGGCCTGGCCTGGCACCGCGAACGTGCGTTTACGCCTGCGATGCAAGCGGTGCGCGATTACTTCCACGATGCCTTCCTGGCACCGCAGCAGTTGTCGGGGCGCCGTTAAAGCTGGGCTTGCAGGACGCCGGCCAGCCAATCCATGAACACCCGTACCCGCAGCGGCAAATGCCGTTGGCCTGCGTAAAGCAAAGATACATCCAACGGCGGCGCCGGGTAATCGGGCAATACCGCCACCAGCTCACCATTGGCCAATAAATCGCGAATGCCCAGGGCAGGCACCTGAGTGATGCCAAAGCCGCCCAGGCACGCCACCCGATAGGCATCGGTGCTGTTGACCGTAACCCGCCCGGCCATCGGCACGCGATGCACCTTGTTGCCTTGCAGGTATTCGAAACCCGGCGAGCGCGAGCCCAGCGGCCGCACGTAGTGCACCAATTGGTGATGTGCCAAATCAGCCAAGGTCTCTGGCACGCCGTAACGTTGCAGGTACGCTGCACTCACGCAGTTGATCATCGGCAGGCTGCACAGTCGCCGCGCCACCACCGTCTGGTCCGGCTGCGCGCCCACCCGCAGCACGCAATCGAAGCCTTCGGCGAGCAGGTCGACCTGGCGGTCGGTGCTGCTGATCTCCAACTCGATCAACGGGTGCGCGTCCATAAATTGCGGCAGGCGCGGCAGGATCAATTCCCGCGCCATCACGTTGGGCATGTCCACGCGGATTCGCCCGCTCAGTTGTGCCTCGTCCTGGCGAAACAGGCCTTCCAATTCCTCCATGTGCGCCAGCAAATCCTTGCTGCGCTCATACAACACGCGGCCGTCCTGGGTCGCCTGCACCTTACGCGTGGTGCGCTGCAACAGGCGTGCGCCAAGCAGTTCTTCCAGCGCCTGCACATGCTCGGACACCGTGGAACGTGGCAACCCCAGGCTCTCGCCCGCCTGGGTGAAACTCGACAATTCGGTGACGCGCACAAAGGTGCGCAGCAGCTCAAGTTTGTTCATGGGATTGTTCGCCTTATCCGGCCAGTGATTCCGGTATAGCGCTGTTTATCATGTTATGGGCGAATAAATACACTCAGTCCTATCGATCACCAGAGAGGACTGCACCATGACCCGTAAAATCGCACTGATTACCGGCGCCAGCCGTGGCCTGGGCAAAAGCGCCGCGCTGCACTTGGCGGCGCAAGGCGTCGATATCATTGGCACCTACCACAGCGCAGCGGCTGAGGCCCAAGGAGTGGTCGAGCAAATCGAAGCCTTGGGTGGCCGAGCCGTCATGCTGCAACTGGATGTGAGCCAGAGCGCGACCTTAAGTACATTCGTTGGCGAAGTCAGCAGCGTGCTCAAGGATGTTTTCGCACAGGATCACTTCAATTTTCTGATCAATAACGCCGGCATCGGCGCCCATGCCAGTTTTGCCGACACCACTGAAGAGCAGTTCGACCAACTGCTGGCTATCCAATTCAAAGGCCCGTTTTTCCTGACCCAGAAACTCTTGCCGCTGATCAGCGACGGTGGCCGCATCCTCAATATCTCCAGCGGCCTGGCGCGGTTCAGCCTGCCGGGGTATGCGGCGTATGCGTCAATGAAAGGCGCGATGGAAGTGCTCACCCGTTATCAGGCCAAGGAATTGGGTGCACGTGGTATCAGCGTCAATATCCTCGCGCCGGGCGCAATCGAAACCGACTTCGGCGGCGGCGCCGTTCGCGACAATGCGGCCCTCAACAGCATGGTCGCCAACAACACCGCCCTGGGCCGCGCCGGCTTACCGGACGATATCGGTGGCGCAATCGCCAGCCTGCTGGCCGACGGCAGCCACTGGGTCACCGGGCAGCGCATCGAGGCGTCGGGCGGTATGTTTCTGTAAAAACCGCTCGCGCAGCACGTCATAGCCCCAGTGATAGACATAGGTGTACGGCAGGAAAAACAGCAGTACGCCGATGTCGAGCATAAACGCCTGGATCAGGCTGATATTCAACCAGGCCGCAATCAACGGCACCGCGACGATAATCAGCCCGCCTTCAAACAGCAGCGCATGCAACACCCGCGTCCACGCGCCACCAGCCAGTTGCAGGCGCACTTTCAAACGGTCGAACAGACTGTTGAAAATGATGTTCCAGGTCAGCGCCAGCAGGCTCAGACCTAAGGTGACAGCCCCCATTTCCAAGGCCGGCCGGCCGGTAATCCACACCAACAGCGGGGTGCAGATCAACAGGGCCAGGCCCTCAAAGCCAAGGGCTTGGCAAACACGCTCAGTCATCGATTTGGTGGGGGTCATGGCCCGGCTCCGTGAGTGAAGATAGTTGCCATCATTACCTTTGGAACCGATACTTCATAACCAATAACCATCGACCATGGCGATACTTATGGCTTCCAATGAGGTGCTGCAGGCGTTTGTCCAGGCCGCGACCCAGGGCTCGTTTTCAGCGGCCGCACGTAAGCTGGGCAAGAGCCAGTCCACCGTCAGTGCGGCCGTGGCGAGCCTGGAGATTGACCTGGATGTGGTGCTGTTTGACCGCAGCAGCCGCAAGCCGACCCTGACGCCGGCCGGGCACGTGCTGCTGCAACGCGCCGAGCAGGTGCTCGAAGCCAACAGCCGCCTGGAGTTGGCGGCAAGCCAACTGGCCGAGGGGCTGGAGCCGAAGCTCACGATCGCGATGTCTGATACCTACCAATCCGACCACTTCGAAATCGCGCTAAAACGCTTTGAACAGCGCTACCCCGACCTTGAGCTGGAATGCCTGATCGCTGAATGCGAAGACCTGATCGCCCTCGTGCAAAGTGGCCGGGCACACATCGCGTTTATCGAAAAACAGGAGGTTTACCCGCCTGACCTTACCGGCGCACCGATGGCGCAAAGCACGGAGATTGCGCTGTTTGTCTCACCGGGGCACCCGCTGGCCACCCTGCAAAACATCTCGGCCGACACCCTGCAACAACACCGCGAGCTGCGCCTTGCGAGCATCATCAACCCCACGGAAACCCGCGCCAGCGGCCGTGTATGGTCGGCCCCCAGTTACCTGATGCTGATGGAAATGGCCCAGCTGGGTTTTGGCTGGACGCCCCTGCCACGCTGGTTGGTGGAACGCTTTGCGCGCGGCCAACTGGTGGAACTCAAGGCGCGCAGTTGGCCGCGTTTTGTGGCAGTGGATGCGTTGTGGTCGCGCCAGCTCCCGCCGGGGCCGGCGGGGAGTTGGCTGTTGGGCAAGATGCTCGAATGATGCCCCTCACTTGCAGGCAATAAAGATCGAAGTGTGGGAGCAAGCCCCCTCCCACATTTAGAGCTTCTCCAGCCTGTTTAATCTCGCATGCTTTCGGTGACCAACGTCACCAGACGGTCCAGGCTCTGTCCCCAGCCGTCGTGAAAGCCCATGGCCTCATGGGCTTTTTTGTCTTCGGCATTCCAATGCATGGCACGGGCGGTGTAGAGCGTCTTGTTGCCCTCTACTTCCTGCAAGGTCACTTCAGCCGTCATAAACGGCTTGCCGGACGGAATCCAGCCCGGTGTAAACGCATCGGTAAACACCAGTCGCCGGGGCGCGACGATCTCCAGGAACACGCCTTGGGTCGGGTATTCGCTGCCATCCGGGGCACGCATCAAGGTACGAAACAGCCCACCCACCCACAGGTTCATTTCGCACTCGGGGGTGGTCATGCCGTGGGGCCCCCACCACTGTTGCAGCAGGGCAGGCTCGGTCCAGGCGCGAAACACCCGGCTGCGGGGCGCATCGATTACGCGGCTGATGGACAGTTCAAATTCGGCAGGTTGAGCAGTCATGGGATAAACCTCCTGAGTCTTGGGGTTGTTGTGGTCAGGGATTCAGTGTTCGAACGGTATTCACTATAGATCAGCGCCAAACCCGCTAGAATCGCCGCCTCTCTGTAGTATTTGGGATGCAGCCCCGATGGAAACCCGCCTCGTCCCCTATGAGACGCTGAGCCTTGTGCAAAAACAGCAGCTCGACACCCTGCAAGTGCACCCTGAGCAATTGGCCTATTCCGGCGATATCTACTGCGCGCTGAACAGCCTGCTGGTCAACCCCAACCCTGACAGCGTCAAAGGCTTCGCGCTGCTCGCCGATGACCTCCCCGTCGCCTTCCTGCTGCTCAAACGCCCACCTTGCCTACCCCACTGGGCCGATGAACACAGCGCCACGCTGCATGCGTTGCAGGTGGACCGCGGGCAACAAGGCCGGGGGTTTGGCAAGGCGTGTTTGCACGCGCTGCCCGACGCGGCGTTGCGGGCCTGGCCGCAGATCAAGGGGATCGAGTTGTCGGTGGACGCGGACAATGCCGTGGCGATGGGGTTGTACCTGTCCGCTGGTTGGGTGGACAACGGGGAGGCGTACAAGGGGCGGATTGGGCATGAGCGCAGGTTGAGCTGGGTGTTTAATCAACAACGCTGATGTCACGTAAACATGACTTTCAGAAGTGCATGTCCTGTTTACGTGACATTGGCTGCCGTTTCAGCCTCTTTCGCCCACCGGTAGCCAGATTTCCACCGTCCCGGTGCCCTTGTGCACATCAAAATCGGCGCTGTAGCGCTCGAAGTCCGCGCCCATGACTTTGTAGCCCGAGTGCGGCAACCACTCGAACATAATGCGTTCGTACGTTTGCTCAAGTGCTTGCACCGGCCCGTAATGCGGGAATACCGCATAGTTGAGCGGTGGAATTTCGATGACTTCAAAGTTGCCCGGCACGTCGCTTTTGCTCGGTACTTCAACCCCGGCCATGTAATCAAATTCACCATGCTTGGGGTTATGGCACACACCGTAGGTCACGCCGCCGACGCGCTTCTTGATGTCTTTGATGCAGGTGTCGAACAGCTCCCACAACTTGGGGATATCCCCCACGGTGGCCTTCGAATAACGCCCTTGCACACCCGCAATCACCAGTGCTTTGCCTGCTTCCATGCGTGGCTCTAACGGTAGTTTTGTCTGCTGATCCATACGAACAGTCTCCTTCTTATGAGGGAACAAACCCGTATCGAGTATAGGGGCATATCCGCGCTGCACTCCAAGCAGAAAATTTTCCTACGCATCTGGACAACTGGCCATCATCGACCGTATTGTCTGCCCCGCAGGCCACCGCAGTGGCCGACGTCGCTCGGACGGTTCCGGGCGCTTACGTACTTCGAGGCAACAATGGCAGACCAAGGTTCGCCGCGCCGCTTTGCGCGCATAGATCGACTCCCCCCTTATGTGTTCAACATCACTGCCGAGCTGAAGATGGCTGCGCGTCGGCGCGGCGAAGACATCATCGACTTGAGCATGGGCAACCCTGACGGCCCCACGCCGCCGCACATTGTTGAAAAACTCGTGCAAGTGGCCCAGCGCGAAGACACCCACGGCTACTCCACCTCCAAAGGCATTCCGCGTCTGCGCCGGGCGATTTCGCGTTGGTACAAAGACCGTTATGAAGTGGACATCGACCCCGAGTCGGAAGCCATCGTGACCATCGGGTCCAAGGAAGGCCTGGCGCATTTGATGCTGGCCACCCTGGACCAGGGCGACACTGTTTTGGTGCCCAACCCGAGCTATCCGATTCATATCTACGGTGCCGTGATTGCCGGCGCCCAGGTACGTTCGGTGCCGCTGATTCCTGGCGTCGATTTTTTTGCCGAGCTGGAGCGCGCGATTCGCGGTTCGATCCCCAAGCCAAAGATGATGATTTTGGGCTTCCCGTCCAACCCCACCGCGCAGTGCGTGGAGCTGGATTTCTTCGAACGCGTGATCGCCCTGGCCAAACAGTACGACGTGCTGGTGATCCACGACCTGGCCTACGCCGACATCGTCTACGACGGCTGGAAAGCCCCCTCGATCATGCAAGTGCCCGGCGCCAAGGACATTGCGGTGGAGTTTTTCACCCTGTCCAAGAGCTACAACATGGCCGGCTGGCGCATCGGCTTCATGGTGGGCAACCCCGAACTGGTCAACGCCCTGGCGCGCATCAAGAGCTACCACGACTACGGCACGTTCACGCCGCTGCAAGTGGCCGCCATTGCGGCATTGGAAGGCGACCAACAGTGCGTGAAAGACATTGCCGAGCAGTACCGCCAGCGTCGCAACGTGCTGGTCAAAGGCTTGCATGAGCTGGGTTGGATGGTGGAAAACCCGAAGGCGTCGATGTACGTCTGGGCCAAGATTCCCGAGCAGTACGCCGCCATGGGTTCGCTGGAGTTTGCCAAGAAGCTGCTGCTGGAAGCCAAGGTGTGTGTGTCGCCGGGCATTGGCTTTGGTGAGTATGGCGATGATCATGTGCGCTTCGCGCTGATCGAGAACCAGGACCGGATTCGGCAGGCAGTGCGAGGGATTCGGGGGATGTTCAGGGCGGATGGATTGGTCACAAAGGCCTAACACCGATCCACCTGAATAAATGTGGTCAAAAATGTGGGAGGGGGCTTGCTCCCGATAGCGGTGGGTCAGTCACCAGATGCAGTGACTGACACTCTGCAATCGGGAGCAAGCCCCCTCCCACATTTGATTGGGTTACCACATTTGGATTGTGGTGTACCTGTTAGACCACCAACGACAGCAACATGATGAAGATCAACGCCACCACCGACAGGATGGTCTCCATCGCCGTCCACGTCTTGAACGTCTCAGCCACGGTCATATTGAAGTACTGCTTCACCAGCCAGAACCCCGCATCGTTGACGTGAGACAAGATCAACGAGCCCGCCCCCGTCGCCAACACCAGCAGCTCACGGTTAACCCCCGGAATCATCCCCACCACCGGCACCACGATGCCCGCGCCGGTAATGGTTGCCACAGTGGCCGAACCCGTCGCTACACGAATCACTGCCGCCACCAGCCACGCCAGCAGAATCGGGTTGATCTGCGCGTTCACCGCCATATGGCCGATCACGTCACCCACGCCGCTGGTGACCAGCATCTGCTTGAAGCCACCACCGGCACCGATGATCAGGATGATCGCGGCAGTCGGCGCAAGGCTGGCGTCGAGCAGCTTGAGGATCTGCTTGGAGTGAATGCCCTGGCGATGACCAAAGGTGTACAGCGACAGCAGCAACGCCAGCAACAGGGCGGAGATCGGGTGACCGATCATGTCCATCCAGTTGCGCACGATGTGGCCGTCTGGCAAACCGATGTCAGCGAAGGTTTTGAGCAGCATCAGGAACACCGGCAACAGCACGGTGATCAGGGTAATGCTGAAGCTCGGCAGGTTTTTGTGTTCCGACTCGCGGGCCAGTTGGTCCACCAGTTCCTGGGACGGGTTGCCCGGGATGTACTTGGCGATGAACGTACCGAAGATAGGGCCGGCAATGATGGCGGTCGGCAGTGCGACGATCAGGCCGTACAGAATGGTCTTGCCGATATCCGCACCAAACACGCCGATGGCCAGCAGCGGGCCCGGGTGCGGTGGCACCAGGCCGTGCACCGCCGACAGGCCGGCGAGCAACGGGATGCCGATCTTGATCAGTGACACACCGGTACGGCGCGCCACGATAAACACCAGCGGGATCAGCAATACAAAACCGATCTCGAAGAACAGCGGGATGCCCACCAGGAACGCAGCGAACATCATCGCCCACTGCACCTTCTCTTTGCCGAAGGCGCGGATCAGGGTCTGGGCGATCTGATCGGCACCGCCGGATTCGGCCATCATCTTGCCGAGCATCGTGCCCAGCGCGAGGATGATGCCGACAAAGCCGAGCACGCCGCCGAAGCCGTCCTGGAACGCCTTGATGATCTTGTCCACGGGCATGCCCGAGGTCAGGCCGAGAAAGCCGGCCGCGATGATCAGTGCAATGAACGGGTGCACCTTGAACTTGGTGATCAGAACGATCAACCCGATGATAGTGACCACTGCATCAAGCAGCAGGTAAGACTCGTGGGACATGCCAAACATGGGGGGTCTCTCCTGTTTGTTGTTGTTATTAAAGCGGGTGTTGAATTTCCTGCCGCAGATAGCGCTATCTTTTCTGGCAAAAAATTACTTGGAAGGTTCGAAGCCGTGTTGCAGCCACCAGGCATGGGTCTGCTCGGCCAATTGCTCGATGCTGTCGACGCTGGCGTTGAGGGCCAGGGTCAGCGGCTCGCCCACGGGCGATTCAAGGGTGGCGAACTGGCTGTCTATCAGGCTTGCCGGCATGAAATGGCCGGGGCGATGGGACACGCGGTCAGAGGCGACTTCACGGGTCAGCTCCAAAAATACGAAACCCAGGCCCGGCGCGGCTTCGCGCAGGTGGTCGCGGTATTTCTTCTTGAGGGCTGAACAGGTGAGCACCGGGTGTTCCCCGGCCTTGAGCGAGCGGCGCAGTTCATCGCAGAGGATGTCGAGCCAGCCGGCGCGGTCGTCGTCGTTGAGGGGGTGGCCGGCGCTCATCTTTTCGATGTTCGCGGCGGGGTGGAAGCTGTCGCCTTCAATGGCGGTGGCGCCGTTCAGGCGGCACACGGCTTCGCTGACGCTGGTCTTGCCACAGCCAGCAACACCCATGATGACCAGGGCAGTAACAGGTTGACTCATGAAACACCTCAGGACGCAGATAGCGCTACCTTTGCACGCTGTAAGGCTAGTGCAAAAACAGGCTTTTCCCGCGCCGTCTTGTCTTTTTTTATGGAGTGACGCGTGCATCCGCTCCAAGCGTTTGAACCCGGATCAGGCAACCCGAAATTCAAGAATTTGCAGCCTTTTGGAGACAGCGCTACCTTAGTGCCTCGATTTTTGTTTGGCAAGCCGCCTGATGACCTCCAAGAACGATAAAAAATTACGCACCACGGGTCGCCCGACCCTCAACGAAGTCGCCCGCCTGGCTGGCGTCAGCCCGATTACCGCCTCCCGCGCCCTGCGCGGCATCAGCACCGTGGCCACCGAACTGGTGGAAAAAGTGCAAAAGGCCGCCAGCGAACTCAACTACGTGGTCAACCCCGCCGCCCGCGCCCTGGCCTCGGCCCAGAGCCATTCGGTGGTGGTGATCGTGCCGTCGCTGTCCAACCTGCTGTTTATCGAAACCCTCGAAGCCATCCACCAGGTGCTGCGGCCTAAAGGCTTCGAAGTGCTGATCGGCAACTCCCACTATTCGCGTGACGAAGAAGAAAACCTGCTGCGCAACTACATGGCCTACCAGCCACGGGGTTTGCTGCTGACCGGCTTCGACCGCACCGAAAGCGCCCGACGAATGGTCGAGGCCAGCAATGTGCCGTGCGTGTACATGATGGACCTCGACCCCAATGCCGGGGTGAACTGCGTAGGGTTTTCGCAATTGGCAGCGGGGGAAACGGCAGCTGCGCATTTGCTGTCGCGTGGGCACAAGCGCCTGGCTTATATAGGTGCACAACTGGATCAGCGCACGTTGTTGCGTGGCGAAGGCTTCCGCCGGGCGCTGCAACAGGCCGGCCTGTACGACCCGGCACTGGAAGTTTTGACGCCGCGCCCGTCCTCTGTTGGGCTGGGTGGCGAACTGTTTCTGCAGTTGTTGGCCGCTCATCCCGATGTGGATGCGATCTTCTTCGGCAACGATGACTTGGCCCAGGGCGCTTTGCTGGAAGCCATGCGCCATGGCATCAAGGTGCCGGAACGTGTGGCGGTGCTGGGCTTCAACGACCTGCCCTCTTCGTCCTTCATGGTGCCGCGCTTGAGCAGCATCAGTACGCCACGTGAGGCGATTGGGCGGCGTTCAGCGGAGCATTTGTTGACGATCATGGCGGGTAACAAGGTGGCAAAGCCGGTGGTGGATATGGGGTTTGAACTCCAGATTCGCGAAAGCACCTGACCCTCTAAAGCCGAGCACGGTCAAAAATGTGGGAGGGGGCTTGCCCCCGATAGCGGTGTAACAGTCACCAACCCTATTGACTGACCCACCGCAATCGGGGGCAAGCCCCCTCCCACATTTTTTACTGTGCCCACTTGGAAACATCGCCGTAACTTCCTGCCCCTGCTAGATTGGCTGCTCTCGACTGCCAGGGAAGCACCATGGGACATTCACTGAAAATCTTGGGCCGCACGTCCTCCATCAACGTACGAAAAGTACTGTGGACCTGCCAGGAGCTGGGCATCGACTATCACCGCGAAGACTGGGGCATCGGCTACACCCCCACCCAATCCCCCGAGTTCCTGGCGCTGAACCCCAATGCCCAAGTGCCCGTATTAATCGATGACCACGGCGTGTTGTGGGAGTCCAATACCATCTGCCGTTACCTGGTCGGGCTCTATGAGCGCCACGACCTGCTCCCCGCCGAACCCGCGCCGCGGGCCCGCGTCGAACAATGGATGGACTGGCAAGCCACCGAGCTCAACCCATCCTGGGGCTACGCGTTCCACGCACTGGTACGTCAAAACCCCGACTACCAAGACCCGCAGCGCATCCAGGCCGGTGTACAAGCCTGGAACGACAAGATGGGCCTGCTCGAACAACAGCTGATCAAAACCGGCGCCTACGTAGCCGGCAATGAATTCACCCTGGCCGATATCCTCGTCGGCCTGTCGGTGCACCGCTGGCGCAACGCGCCGCTACCGCACCCGCCCTACCCCGCTGTCGAGGCGTACTACCAGCGCCTCAGCCACCGCCCCGGCTTCCAGGCCTTTGCCCTCGATGGCCATAACTAATCACAAGGACGACACCGTGAAAGGACTCAAGGTACTGCTAACCGGCGCCTGCGGCAGAATCGGCAAGACGTTTTTCGAAACCTCGAACGACCGCTACCGCTTCACCCTCACCGACCGCATCGCGCCGGATTTCGCCCTCGGCGAACACCGTTTCGTACAGGCCGACCTCAGCGACAAATCCAGCCTGGCCGCCCTGCTCGATGGCATCGACGTGATCGTGCACCTGTCGGGCATCCCTCACGCCAGCGCGTCGTTCGACGAACTGCTGCCCAACAATATCCTCGCCACCACCTACCTGTTCGAAGCTGCCGTGGCCGCCGGGGTCAAACGCGTGGTGTTTGCCAGCAGCGCGCAAACCATCGAAGGCTACCCGGTAGACCGCCAGATCACGCCCGGCATGCAGGTGATGCCCGCCAACCTGTATGGCGTGAGCAAATGCTACGGCGAGGCGCTGTGTGGCTACTACGCCGCCAAAACGCCGCTGTCGACCATTGCCCTGCGCATCGGCGCCTTCGAATTCCCCGAAACCCACGACCTCAACAACGCCCGCGACCTCAGCGCCTGGCTCAGCCCCCGCGATGCGGTGCACTTGCTGCAACGCTCAGTGGAAGCCGAGGGCGTGAAACACCTGATCGCCCACGGTATTTCCAATAACCGCTTCAAGCGCCTGGACTTGAGCGAAACTACGCGGGTGCTGGGTTACCACCCCCAGGATGATGCGTTCCGGACCTTTGAGATTCCTATTACTGACTAAGTTGGTTACCCGGCTGGACGCGGGATTAGCCGCCTATCGAATATCACCGGTCAACTGTCAACCTTGACAGTAGACGCTGCCCTTGGCCGCCGTTTAACTGAGCGCGAAAAGATCTGGAAGTGCCTTTAGCCCACTCAGAGATATCCGTTATGACTAATGATCGATCAAAGGCCTTGAAGTCATTGCCCGTCCATGGCTCGGTAGCAGCACAGATCAGCCATCCGACTGGAGAGTTCAAATCAGCTGACATCCAACTCCACGACTTCCCAGAGGCTGTTTTTATAGACGCCAGGATCAGTACAGAACATCGCATGGTCAGCTTTGAGTTTGCTAAAGGCACGCCACCCGGCAACTATGATCTTGCCGATAACAAGGGCAAAGTTAAGGTCTCTTACTACCTCGCTCAAGGCTCGACGCCATGGACTTACCAGCCCAGCACGGGGACGCTGAGCCTCACTGAGTTCAATGTGGAGGATCAGCAAGTCACGGCGACTTTCTCCTTCACGTCTGAAGACGTCCCACCGAAGGAAGACCCGCTGCACGTGACTCAAGGCGAGTTGAAGATTGGTGGGCCTGGACGCCACGCGTAACGTCTCTCATGTGGCCCCCTACGCCATAATTCATTGAATCGTAGGGGCTTTACGCAATAAATCAGCAAAAATACAGCCCGCTGCCTGCAACTTCACAAACACCGATTTCCGTTAGCCAGCTAAGATTCCAGGTCACTGCCCCCGGAATCTCCCACCATGTCCACTCTCACCGCCTCTGCCACCGACGGCATCGACCCGATACGTGCCGCCCATATCAGCGCGCGCATTGATCGCCTGCCTGCCGTCGCCACCGTCTGGCGCCTGGTGGCTTTGCTGTCCATCGGCGGTTTTTTCGAGCTGTATGACCTGTTCCAGACCGCCTACATCAGCCCCGGCCTGATCAGCGATGGCATCTTCCATCTCGGCAAGGAGGGCGTCTTCGGCTTCTCCGACCAGGCTGCATTTGCCTCGGCGACGTTTCTGGGTCTGTTCCTCGGTGCCAGCCTACTTAGCCCCATCGCCGACCGTTTCGGGCGGCGAGCGATCTTCACCTTTGCGCTGATCTGGTACACCGTCGCTACGGTGCTAATGGGCATCCAGACCTCCGCCATAGGCATCATCTGCATGCGCTTTTTGGTGGGCATTGGCCTGGGGATTGAACTGGTGACCATCGACGCCTACCTCTCGGAACTGGTGCCCAAGCGCATGCGCAGCTCGGCATTCGCCTTTGCGTTTTTTATCCAGTTTCTGTCGGTGCCGGCGGTGGCGCTGATGTCGTGGTGGCTGGTGCCCCAAGCGCCGTTCGGCGTATCCGGTTGGCGTTGGGTGGTGTTGAGCAGTGCGGTATTTGCGCTGTTTATCTGGCAACTGCGCAAGCGCCTGCCGGAGTCACCGCGCTGGCTCGCACAGAAAGGTCGCTTCAACGAAGCCGGAGCGATCATGGATAACCTTGAGGCGCGCTGCCAGAAGGACCACGGCAAACCCTTGGATGAGCCGGAACCAGAAGCCGTCAGCGTGCAAGGCAGTGGGCGCTTTGCCGATATCTGGCAACCGCCATACCGCCGCCGCGCCTTGATGCTGATCGTGTTCCATGTGTTCCAGGCCATCGGCTTCTTCGGCTTCGGCAATTGGCTGCCGGCGTTGCTGTCGGGCCAGGGTGTCAGCGTGACCCACAGTTTGCTCTACGCCTTCATCATCACCCTTGCCTACCCACTGGGGCCGTTGTTGTTTGTGAAGGTAGCCAACCGCTTTGAAAACAAATGGCAGATCGTCGGCTCAGCCCTGGGCGCGATGGTCTTCGGCAGCCTGTTCGCCCTGCAAACCACGGCGGTGGGGTTGGTGATTTGCGGGGTGATGATCACTTTCTGCAATGCCTGGCTGAGCTTCAGTTATCACTCGTACCAGAGCGAACTGTTCCCCACCAATATTCGTGCGCGGGCAGTGGGGTTCTGCTATTCGTTCAGCCGCTTGTCGACGGTGTTCAGCAGCCTGCTGATCGGCTTTATCCTCGAACACTTGGGCACGCCGGGCGTGCTGGCGTTTATCGCCAGCAGCATGTTGATCGTAATGATCACCATCAGTTGGTTCGGGCCGCGTACGCGTAACCTGGCGCTGGATAATATCGCCCACTGACGGCAACGGATGGCCGCCGGCGGGACAAGTCTTGCCGCGGCGGTCACTCCCCCCTAACAAAACTGGGCACTTGCTGCCCGGCACGCTATTTGCTCCACCTGTGGCACATGCATTTTTCCACAGGTGACCGATCATGCTGGTTAACAACAACACCCAAGCCGTGACCACCGTGCAGCAACTCAAGCGCTCCGACATGGACCCGGCCAACGCCGCTGCCAGCGCGCTGTACAGCGGTGCCCTGCAAGCGGCGCAGCAAAGCGTGACCGTGCCGGCTGCGCAGAAGGCATTGGACAAGGCCGCCGACCGTATCGACGAAGCCTTCGCCAAAACCCGTGTGCAGTTGCAGGCCAGCACGACCGATGTGCCGGCCACCAGTGCCACGTCTGCGGCGCGCTCCGAGTTCACCGACTACATGAGCAAATCCCCAGCCGAACGCATTCGTGAGCAGTTGCTCAAGGAGCAAGGTTTGACCGAGGCGGATGTGCAGAACATGTCCCAGGAAAAGCAGGACGCGATTTCCAAGCAAGTGGCCGACCGTGTGAAACAACAGCAAGAGCAGCAGCTAACGGCCAAAGCCACTGACCCAGCGCACACTGTTAAAGAAACCCTGGCAGCGATCTAAGCCACAGCACTGATCCAATGTGAAAGCAGGCTTGTGTGGGAGCTGGCTTGCCTGCGATTGCATCGCCTCGGTACATCTGAAGCACCGAGGTGCCTGTATCGCAGGCAAGCCAGCTCCCACATTGATAGAGTTATTGCAGTTGCAACGTCGAATTGAACTGGCCAATCGCATCGACTACATGCCGTGAGCCTTCCTGAATTTCCAGGATCACCTGCCCCGCCTCGTTCGCCAACTCCACCCCCAGCCCCGTGCGACTCAAACTCGACTGCATGCTCGACACCGCACTCAGCGACAGGTCGTGGTTCTTGCGCACCACGTCCACAATCTCCACCGTGGCCTGGCTGGTGCGGGCCGCGAGGGTGCGCACTTCATCGGCTACCACGGCAAACCCACGCCCATGTTCACCGGCCCGCGCGGCTTCGATGGCGGCGTTGAGCGCAAGCATATTGGTCTGCTCGGCAATGCTGCGGATGGTCTGCACAATCGCGCCGATGATGTCGGACTGTTTGCTTACCGCATCGATGCTCTTGGCCGCCTCGTTCAGGTCGTGGGAAATCTCTTCGATAATCTGCACGGTTTGCTGCACCACCTCCGAGCCTTTACGGGCGCAGGCGTCGTTTTGGACGGAGGTGGCGTGGGCGGAATCGGCGGCGTTGCGCAGGGTGGTCACCTGATCGGTGATGTCACTGGCGAACTTCACCACTTTGTACAGGCGCCCGTTGGTGTCGAAGATCGGGTTGTAGGACGCTTCCAGAAACAGGGTCTTGCCGTATTTGTTTTTGCGCTCGAAACGGTGCGAGTGGTATTCGCCGCGGTTGAGGGACGCCCAAAACGCCTTGTAGGCCGGCGATTCCACTTCGCTGCGATGGCAAAACATACTGTGGTGCTGGCCGATGATTTCTTCGCGGGAATATTGCACGGTGCGCAAAAAGTTGTCGTTGGCGTTGAGGATCTGCCCCTGGGGCGTGAACTCGATCACCGCCATGGACCGGCTGATGGCATCGATCAGGCTTTGGTTTTCGTGTTCGTGGTGAACCCGCGCCGAAATGTCCGACGCCACCTTGATGACACTCTGCACCTGTTTTTCGCTGTCCAGCACCGGCATGTAGCTGGCTTCAAGCCACACTTCTTCACCGCGCTTGTTCAGGCGCATAAACGTGCCACTGATGGCCTCGCCCCGCGCCAGGTCGCGCCACAACTTGGCGTATTCCTCGGTATGGGTGTAGGCCTCTTCGCAGAACACCCGATGGTGCTTGCCACGGATCTCATCGGCACTGTAGCCCATGGTTTTGCAGAAGTTGTCATTGGCGTCGAGGATCACCCCATGACGGTCGAACTCGATCATCGCCATGGAACGGCTGATGGCGGCGAGTTTGGCGTTGGATTCGGTAAGGGCGCAGGAGAAACGTTCGATTTCTTGCAGGTCGGCTTTGTGGTGGAGGTTGAACATGGTCAGATCACCCTTGATTCCCGGCGCCAAAAAGGCGCATTCCATTCATTTATGGGGAAACAACCATCCGAATCGCTTTATATGCCAAGCGTCATCAACGGTTCTGGGTGAGCATAGACAGGGCTTGGCGCTATGCAAGGTCACTAGTCAGCCAGCATTTTTAACAATGCACGGGTGGCGACGGACGGTGATCGGGTCGGGGCGCCGACCAAGGCGAATTCCCGATGCAGCGGCTCCGTCAACGGCATCACACGCAGGCCATTGCGCTGCACCGGCAACGCCATTTCCGGCACCAGGGTCACGCCGACACCCTCGCGCACCAGGCTGTAGGCGCTGCTCCACTCACGCACCTCCACGCGGATGTCCCGCAGGGTCAGCCCGGCAGTGGCGCCCAGGCTGCGAGCATTGGCAACGCACCCGCCAGTGGCGAGCACGAAAGATTGGTCGAGCAGTTCGGCCAGCGTCACCGTTGCATCCGCCGGGCGTTGCGCCAAGGGGTGGTGTATTGGCAGCACCGCCATCCAGAAATCGCGGCCCAGCACCGTGGCGTTTTGTTCAGGCTTGGGGTTGAGCACCACGCCCAGGTCGATCAAATCGGCGTTGAGCAAGGTGTGCACTTCGTTATCGCTGACATCCAGGGTGGTGACCTCGATACCGGGATACAGCTGCGCGAAACGCTGTAAAAGTGGGGTCAGGAACGTCGCCAACACCATGGGGAAACTGGCGATGCGAAGCGTCCCACGTAGGGTGGGCTTGGCATCGTCCACCGTGCTGCGAATCGCCTGAAGGGCGCCGAGCATCACCCGCGCCTGTTCGATCACACTGAGCCCCAGTGCAGTGGGCAACGTCTTGCGCGGCTCCCGGGTGAATAACTGCGCGCCCAACGTCGCCTCCATGCCCGCCATAGCCTGGCTGGCGGCGGATTGGGTCATGCCCACACGTTCGGCGGCAGCGGTGATGCTGCCGTGATCAGCCACGGCCACCAGCAAGCGCCAGTGCATCAGGTTCATCATGACAGTAGCTGTCCTTATGGCAGGGGGCTGAAGGTTTAATTTTACGCACGGTGCCATGGCCGCGAGACTGGCGCAAATCCCCTCTCCCACGATCAGGAATTGCCAGAGATGAAACTGTATTACTTCCCCCACGCCTGCTCCCTCGCCCCTCATATTGTGCTGCGGGAATTGGCGCTGCCATTCGAGCTCGTGCGGGTGGACAACCAAAAGAAAATCACCGCAAACGGCGAGGACTTCCTGCAAATCAACCCCAAGGGTTACGTGGCGGCACTGCAACTGGACAACGGCCAGGTACTGACCGAAGCCAGTGCGATCCTGCAATACCTGGCCGACCTTAAACCCACAGCCAACCTGGCCCCGGCCAATGGCAGTTGGGAGCGCGTGCGGTTGCAGGAATGGCTGAACTTCATCGCCACCGAGATTCATGGCGGGTTAGCGGTGTTCTTCAACGGCGCGATTCAGGGCGATGTGCGGGCGATGTTCCAGGCCACGCTGTTTAAGCGTTTTGCGGTGCTGGTGCAGACGTTGGAACGCCAGGATTATCTGCTGGGCGCGCAGTATTCGGTGGCGGATGCGTATCTGTTTGTGGTGCTGCGCTGGGCCGCTTTCCACTCCATTAACCTGAGTGAATGGCCGGCACTGGATGGGTTTCAACAACGAGTCGGTCAGCGCTCGGCAGTGATTGCTGCGTTGGCTGCCGAAGCTGAATGACCTGAAATGCGATCACCCTTTGGGTGATGTTTCCCGCGCGGTGCTGGGGCGCGGGAAATCTTGCGGATGCCTGGTTTTAAAGGTTTAACTCAATGGCCGAACAAACCGCTCTCGGTTTTCTTGGCTTTCTTGTCGGCGCGTTTTTCATCGGCGGTCTTTGCCGGTTTTTTCTTCGCGGCTTTCTTTGAATCCATACCTTTGGCCATGATGCGTACTCCACTGTAAGGGGATGTAGCAGTGGGTATACCACCTATTGCCAGGCAGAAGGCGCTTATAATCCCCGCCCCTCCATCACGCTGCCTGAACACCATGCCCGAGTTGACCATCGATCTGCTGGCAGAGCCCCTGTGGCCGCTGCTGAACAAGTTTTACCGCAACCACAACTCGTCGATGAAGGCGCTCAAGGGCGGGCATTTGTGGGTGGCGCGCGAGGGCGAGATTGTCGCCGGCTTGTGCCTGACGCCGGTGGTGGGTGGGCAATGGTTGACGGGGGTATTTGTAGACCCGGCCTATCGCGGCCAAGGGTTGGCGGCGAAGTTGATTCTTCAAGCGCTCGCGTCGGTGCAAGGCACGACATGGCTGCTGTGCCATCCGGATCTGGAAACGTTGTACCAGCGCATGGGCTTCACCCAGGACACGCTATTGCCACAATCCCTCAGCGAGCGGTTGGTGCGCTACAAGCGCAACAAACCCATGATCGCGATGGGCTTAGAACCTTTGGTGAGGTCGTCCTTAGATAATGTGTGATCGGCCGAGAGAGGGCCCGTGCTAGCCTCGGCGGCACAGTGGCCCACTTTTCGGATGATCATGAAAACGACGTTTGCAGTGCTGTCCCTTACCGCCCTCCTCCTCCCCACGTTCACCCAGGCCGCCGACGCGCCCATCAGCGCCAAGCAGTACCAAAGCGTACTGGCCGGCAGCTGGCGCGACCCGGCCAACAGTGCCCGCGACGGCTATCGTCACCCGCAGCAGACCCTGGAATTCTTTGGCCTGGGCGCCAAACAGACGGTGATCGAGATCACCCCCGGCGGCGGTTGGTACAGCGAAGTGCTGTCGCCGTTGCTCAAGGACCATGGGCACTACATCGCTGCTGTTCAGGCGGCGAGCAGCAGTGCGTATGCGCGTACGTCCGAAGAGAACCTGAAAAAGAAATTTGCGGCTGACCCGACGCGGTATGGCCAGGCCCAGGTGGTGGAGTTCGATCCCAAGGCACCGGTGTTTGGCAAGCCCGGTTCGGCGGACGCGGTGCTGACGTTCCGCAATGTGCATAACTGGGTCGCGGCGGATACGGCGTCGACGACCTTCCAGGCGTTCTACAGCGTGCTCAAACCCGGTGGCGTGTTGGGTGTGGAAGATCACCGGGCCAAAGACGGTGCCGACCTCGAAGCGATCAAGGACAGCGGCTATCTGACCACCGCGCAGGTGGTGAAGCTGGCAACGGATGCCGGGTTCAAGCTGGCGGGCCAAAGTGAGGTGAATGCCAACCCGAAGGACACCAAGGATTACCCGGCGGGTGTGTGGACATTGCCCCCGACCTTGAAGCTGGGGGAGCAGGATAAGGCCAGGTATGTGGCGATTGGCGAATCGGATCGGATGACGTTGCGGTTTGTCAAACCAACCCAATAACCCAACTTGAAATGCAGACTAAATGTGGGAGGGGGCTTGCCCCCTCCCACATTTAAACTCCATTGTGTCTGAAGGTTACTCGTCAGCTGTTGGGTCCATGTCCGGGAACATCACTTCAATAAACCCGAACTTGGTGAAATCGGTAATCCGCGACGGGTACAACCGGCCGATCAAGTGATCGCACTCATGCTGCACCACCCGCGCATGAAAACCATCGGCAATCCGCACAATCGGCTCGCCCTTGGGGTCGAAACCCTCATAGCGAATCTGCTGGTAACGCTCCACCGCGCCACGCAGGCCGGGCACGGACAGGCAGCCTTCGTAGCCCTCTTCCAGTACCGGACTCAACGGCGTGATCAGTGGGTTGATCAAGATGGTCTGCGGCACCGGCGGCGCGTCCGGGTAGCGTTCACTGGCCTCGAAACCAAAGATCACCAGTTGCAGGTCAACGCCGATCTGCGGTGCGGCCAACCCGACGCCGCCCACGTGCTCCATGGTCTGGAACATGTCATCGATCAGTTGCCACAGCTCGGGGCTGTCGAACATTTCCGGGGGTACCGGTGGCGCGATACGCAGCAGGCGCTCGTCGCCCATTTTCAGGATTTCACGGATCATCGATCAGACTTCATCGGTAGTGGGCTTGGAATGGTCTCGACCTAAGCCTGAGACGTGCTGTTTTTCATCGGTGTGGCCGGGTTCATCGAACTCTTTTTCACCAGGGTCTTTGCCCTCGGCGGACATGTGTTCGATCACCGCATTCATCTCCGCGCCCAGCAGCAACACAGCGGCAGAAATATAGAAGTACAGCAGCAAAACGATGATCGCACCGATACTGCCATACATGGCGTTGTAGTCGGCGAAGGTTTTGACGTAGTAGCCAAACCCCAGGGACGCGACGATCCACACCACCACCGCCAGCACGGAGCCTGGGGTGATAAAGCGAAATTTCTGTTCTACGTCGGGCATCACGTAGTACATGAGGGCCACGGCAAACATCAGCAGGATCACGATCAGCGGCCAGCGCACGATGGTCCACAGGGTCACTACGAACTCCTGCATGCCGATCTGCCCGGCCAGCCATTCCATCACTTGCGGGCCCAGCACCATCAGTGCAGCGGCGGCCAGCAGCATGCCGGCGATGCCCACGGTGTAGAAGATCGACAGCGGAAAGCGCTTCCAGATCGGCCGGCCTTCGACTACGTCGTACGCGGCGTTCATGGCGCTCATCATCAGGCGCACACCGGCCGAGGCCGTCCACAGCGCGATCACAATACCGACCGAAAGCAGACCACCCTTGGATTGCTGCAACTGGTCGATTACCGGGTTGACCTGCTCCAGCGCCTGGGGCGGCAATACCAGTTCTGATTGCAGGCGCAGCCAGGTGAAGAAGTCCGGCAGGTGCAGGAAGCCAATCAGCGCGATGAGGAACAGCAGGAAGGGAAACAGGGAAAACAGCATCTGGTAAGCCAGCGCCGAGGCGTAGGTGGGCATCTCGTCGTCGACAAATTCCTTGACGGTGCGCACCAGCACTTTGTGAAGCTTGAGGCCATCGAGGACCGGAAAAATCATAGCGTCTCCTTTCGCCGCAAAAAGGACAGGTTCGTGGGCGACTCAGGGGCCGTTTTCTACCTCAAGGTAGCCTATTTGACGACCTCGAAACAATTTCCAAACTTTAATTACAGCCACTGACACAAAAACGGCCATCCGTGGATGGCCGCGTGGCTGCGCATTCGCAGTCAGCCGGGTCAGGCCTTGTCGATGGTTTTCTTTACCGCATCTTTGGCCTTGCCGACGGCTTGCTGAGCTTCGCCTTTCTTTTCCTGAATCTTGCCTTCGGTCTCAAGCTTGGTGTTGTCGGTCGCTTTGCCGACACCTTGCTTGATGTTGCCTACAGCTTCGTTTGCCAAACCTTTTGCCTTATCCGCTGTGCTGCCCATGGTATTTCTCCAGAAGAACAATCAAGGGTTTTTGGTCATTACCTAGAGATTGACCCAGGGGCATTCGGCAGAGTTTCAATTATTTTCAGGCGGCATTTCATCGCCCGTCGCAGGTTTGGCTTTATGTTTTGCAGCCAACCCACGAGAATGCCCGGCACATTCAGGCTATAACGCTGAATAACAGATCCCGTAGGAAGGTTATGAAACTCAATAAAGCACAGGCCATCGCCCGCAGAAATACCGAACTGGGCGGTGCCGTACTCGGCGTCAACAACTGCCACTTCACCGACCTGGACCACAAGCGCAACATCTGGTGGTTCGACCTGCCGCTGGGCCGTATTGCGGTGGGCCAGTACGAGTGGATTCACTTGTTGATGCACAACGCCGAGACCGACCAGTTGCTGCACCTGAAGGTGCCGACGGCGTTCCTGCGTGAGCACATCGAAGGGTTGGTGGTGCGCAATGCCAACAAGCGCAAGCCGGAAATTACGCTGGAGCTGAGCGCGGATAAGGATTCGTTCCTCAAGGACGTACGCCCTGCCGGTGCTAACGTAAGCTTCGCCCACTTCGCCCTATAAGAATTCGGTCAAAAAATGTGGGAGGGGGCTTGCCCCCGATAGCTGAGTGTCAGTCACTGCATCTGGTGACTGATACACCGCCATCGGGGGCAAGCCCCCTCCCACATTTAGATTGCGTTACTTTTTAAGACCGAGTTTCTTCAGTTCTTCATCCCGCAACTCCCGCCGCAGGATCTTGCCCACGTTGGTCGTCGGCAACGCATCGCGGAACTCCACGGATTTGGGCACTTTGTACGCCGTGACATTGGCGCGCATGTGCTCCATCACCTGATCTTTGGTCAGGGTCGCACCCGGCTTGACCACGATAAACAGCTTGATGATCTCCCCGGATTTGTCGTCCGGCACGCCGATGGCCGCGCACTGCAGCACGCCCGGCAGGCCCGCCAGCACGTCTTCCAGCTCATTGGGGTACACGTTGAAGCCCGAGACCAGGATCATGTCCTTCTTGCGGTCGACAATGCGCATGTAGCCATCCGGCTGGATGATCGCGATGTCGCCGGTCTTGAGCCAGCCTTCGCTGTCGAGCATTTCGTCGGTAGCGTCCTGGCGCTGCCAGTAGCCCTTCATCACCTGGGGGCCCTTGACACACAGCTCACCGGTTTCACCCAGTGGCAGTTCGGTGCCGTCATCAGCAATCACTTTGCACACGGTGGACGGCACCGGAATGCCGATGGTGCCGATCTGGATATGCTGGATCGGGTTCACCGTGGCCACCGGGCTGGTTTCGGTCATACCGTAGCCTTCGCAGATACCACAGCCGGTCACGGCCTTCCAACGCTCAGCCGCTGCCAGTTGCAGGGCCATGCCGCCCGACAGGGTGACTTTCAGCGCAGAGAAGTCCAGCTTGCGGAATGCCTCGTTGTTGCACAGCGCCACAAACAAGGTGTTGAGCCCGACAAAGCCGCTGAACTTCCACTTGGACAGTTCCTTGACCATCGCCGGCAAATCACGCGGGTTGCTGATCAGGATGTTGTGGTTGCCGATCAGCATCATCGCCATGCAATGAAAGGTGAACGCATAGATGTGGTACAGCGGCAGCGGCGTGATCAGTATCTCGCAGCCTTCGTTGAGGTTGGAGCCCATCAGTGCCTTGCATTGCAGCATGTTGGCCACAAGGTTGCGGTGGGTGAGCATCGCGCCCTTGGCCACGCCGGTGGTGCCGCCGGTGTACTGCAACACTGCAACATCGCTGCTCACCGGGCTGGCATCGCTGACCGGTTGGCCGTGCCCCTTGGCCAGCACGTCATTGAATTTGATCGCCTTGGGCAAGTGATACGCCGGGACCATTTTCTTCACGTACTTGATGACACTGTTGACCAGCAGGCGCTTGAACGGCGACAGCAGGTCGGCAACTTCGGTGACGATCACATGCTTGACGGCGGTCTTGGGCACGACCTTTTCTGCCAGGTGGGCCATGTTGGCCAGGCAGACCAGCGCCTTGGCGCCGGAGTCGTTGAATTGGTGTTCCATTTCCCGCGCGGTGTACAGCGGGTTGGTGTTGACCACGATCAGGCCAGCACGAATGGCGCCGAACACAGCGACCGGGTATTGCAAAACGTTGGGCAGTTGCACGGCGATACGATCGCCGGGCTTGAGGTCGGTATGCTGTTGCAGGTACGCGGCGAAGGCGCCGGACAATTCATACAGCTCACCGTAGGTGATTGTTTTGCCCAGGTTGCTGAAAGCCGGTTTGTTGGCGAAGCGCTGGCAGGACTGTTTAAGTACCGCCTGAATATTTGGATACTCGTCTGGATTGATCTCTGGAGCAATCCCGGCCGGGTACTTATCCTTCCAAAAGTCTTCGTTCATGGAAGCCCACTCCTCAGCGACGTCAGCGACGCGAATTCTTCATCGCATTTGATGCGATTATTATTGGTGTATGTCTTTTAGGGTGAATCTGGCGCTTTCAAGCAGGCCTAGACGTCACAAAGCGCGCCGAGAGTAGCAGCTTTGCCAAGGGCCGCCTAGAGCCAAAAGAGGGGCCCACAGTCATAAACACGACTGTAGGACAATATTTGGTCACAGTTTAATTGACGCTGGAACTCTTCAGTAAAAGGCTCTGGAATAGGCCCCTCAGAACAACGCAAGACAAATGTGGGAGGGGGCTTGCTCCCGATAGCGGTGAATCAGTCGATACATCCGGTGACTGTTACACCTCAATCGGGAGCAAGCCCCCTCCCACATTTTTAACCGCATTTCACATCAGGCGATGTCGCGCAGCTCCCTGCGCAAAATCTTGCCCACCGGCGTCATCGGCAACGACTCCCTCAACACAATATGCTTGGGCACCTTGTACCCCGTGAAGTTGGTCTTGCAGTAGGCCTTCAACTCCTCAAGGCTCACCCCTTCGGCACGCGCCACCACAAACAGCTTCACCGCCTCCCCTGTACGCTCATCCGGAACGCCGATCACCGCGCAGTTGGCCACTGCCGGGTGGGCCATCACCACGTCTTCGATCTCGTTGGGGTACACGTTGAAGCCCGAGACGATGATCAGGTCTTTCTTGCGGTCGACGATGCGAATAAACCCATCCTCATCGATCACCGCGATGTCGCCGGTCTTCAGCCAGCCTTCAGCATCCAGCGTATCGGCGGTAGCCTCCGGTTGCTGCCAGTAGCCCTTCATCACCTGCGGGCCCTTGATGCACAACTCGCCACGCTCGCCCATGGGCAGTTCGACGCCTTGATCATCGATCACCTTCATCGCGGTGCCCGGCACCGGAATACCCACGGTGCCCAGGCGCGATTTATTGCCATAGGGGTTGGTACTGGCCACCGGTGAGGTTTCTGTCAGGCCGTAGCCCTCGCCTATCGCGCAGCCGGTGATTTGCTCCCAGCGTTCGGCGGTGGCCTTGATCAACGCCGTGCCGCCGGAGTTGGTGAGTTTGAGATGGGAGAAATCCAGGGTCTTGAAGTCGGGGTGATCCATCAACGCTACAAACAAGGTGTTAAGCCCCAGCAGCCCGGTAAAGCGCCACTTTTTAAGCTCCTTGATAAAGCCGCCGATGTCCCGCGGGTTGGTGATCAACACGTTGTGGTTGCCGGAGACCATCATGCACATGCAATTCGCGGTGAAGGCATAGATGTGGTACAGCGGCAGCGGCGCGATCATCACCTCCTGGCCTTCCTTGATCAGCGGGTGGCCGTCCTCGCCAGTCTGGGACATGCACGCGCGCACCTGCTGCATGTTGGCCACCAGGTTGCCATGGGTCAGCATCGCGCCCTTGGCAAGGCCGGTGGTGCCGCCGGTGTATTGCAGCACGGCGATATCATCGAGGGTTACCGGGTGACGGGTAATGCCCAGGCCCGCGCCCATGCGCAGAGCGCGCTTGAACGAAACCGCGCGTGGCAGGTTGTAGGCCGGGACCATCTTTTTCACCTTGTCGACCAAGGTGTTGACCAGCCAGCCTTTGGCGGCGGGCATGAAGTCGCCCATCTTGGCTTCGATCAAGTAGTCGATCTCGGTGTCGGCACACACCTCCTGCACCCGCGAGCCGAACAGGTTCAGGTACACCAGCGCACGCACGCCGGCATCCTTGAACTGGTGGCGCATCTCACGCGGGGTATACAGCGGGTTGGTGTTGACCACGATCAACCCGGCGCGCAGGGCGCCAAATACGGCAATCGGGTAATGCAGCACGTTGGGCATTTGCACGGCGATGCGCTCGCCCGGCTTGAGGTCGGTGTGCTGCTGCAGGTAGCCGGCGAACGCCGCGCTCTGGCGCTCAAGCTCGGCGTAGGTCAGGGTGATGCCCATGTTGCTGAACGCCGGACGGTCGGCAAAGGCCTTGCAGGACCGCTCGAAGACTTCGATCACCGACTTGTAGGCCGTCAGGTCGATCTCGTTGGGAACGCCCGCCGCGCGTTTGTCATTCCAGAAATCAGGTTGCATTATTCTTGTCCTCTTACCTGAGTGTGTCCGGCCGCATAGAAAGCGGAGCTTTGGGGACGTTAGCAGTTATGGCTAAACAGGCAAATACTGGAAAGAGCGTCATTGATTGCGTGAATCTTCCTACACGGCCTAGGGTTGATCAGGCGCTTTTCGTGGGATGCGCTATACACTGCAACCACCCCGAGCAAAGGAGCCGCCGCCATGGACCACAGCACCTTCTGGCTGACTGCCAATGACCGCAGTCGCCTTTACGTCAACCAATGGATGCCGCAGGGCAAGCCCAAGGCCCTGGTGATGTTGTCCCATGGCATGGCCGAGCACAGCGGGCGCTATGGGCGCCTGGCCGAAGCCTTGTGCGCTGCGGGCTACGGTCTGTATGCGCCGGACCAACGCGGCCACGGCCGCACGGCCGACGAGGGCACCCTGGGCCTATACGCCGAAAAAGATGGGTGGAACAAAGTGGTGGGCGACCTGGCCAGCCTCAACCAGCACATCGGCCAGCAGCAGCCGGGGCTGCCGATCATCTTGCTGGGCCACAGCATGGGCAGCTATATCGCCCAGGCCTACCTGCTGCACCACAGCGCCAGCCTGGATGGGGCGATTCTCAGCGGTTCGAATTTCCAGCCGGTGGCGCTTTACCGGGCTGCACGCGTGATCGCCCGGGTCGAGCGCGCGCGCCAAGGTCTGCGTGGGCGCAGCGCGTTGATCGACTTCCTGTCGTTCGGCTCGTTCAACAAAGCGTTCAAGCCCAACCGCACCGCATTCGACTGGCTCAGCCGTGACCCGGATGAGGTCGACACGTACATCAACGATCCACTGTGCGGCTTTCGATGCACCAACCAACTGTGGATCGACCTGCTGGGCGGCTTGCAGCAAATCAGCAAAGCGTCCAATCTCGCGCAGATCGACCCCGGCCTGCCGATCCTGGTGACCGGCGGCGAATGTGATCCGGTCAGTGAAGGCAAGCGTCTCACCCTCCTGGCCAATGCCCTGCGCGACGCCGGCTGCCAGCAGGTGCAACTGACGATCTACCCGCAGGCGCGTCACGAAGTGTTCAATGAAACCAACCGTGATCAAGTCACAGGGGATGTATTGACGTGGCTCGACCAGGCCCTGACCTTGCGCAGGCCGGCTCGCTGCGAATAACTTTTCTTTTGAAATCAGCCGTTTAAAATCGGCCGATAATTACCGATTAGCCACAGGATGCACCTTTAAGATGACCCAGGTAACCAACACCCCATACGAAGCCCTCGAAGTCGGCCAGACCGCCAGCTACAGCAAGTTGGTTGAAGAGCGCGATATCCAGCTGTTCGCCGCCATGTCCGGTGACCACAACCCGGTGCACCTGGATGCCGAATACGCCAAGGCGACCATGTTCAAGGAGCGTATCGCCCACGGCATGTTCAGCGGCGCCCTGATCAGCGCGGCCGTGGCCTGCGAGCTGCCTGGGCCGGGCACTATCTATATCGGCCAGCAGATGAGCTTCCAGAAGCCCGTGAAGATCGGCGACACCCTGACCGTGCGCCTGGAAATCCTTGAGAAACTGCCGAAGTTTCGCGTGCGCATCGCTACTCGGGTGTTTAACCAGCGTGATGAGTTGGTGGTGGATGGTGAGGCAGAGATTTTGGCGCCGCGTAAGCAACAGGTTGTTGAACTGACCGAATTGCCACCGATTACCATCGGCTGATCTCGATCCAAAGAGCCATACAAATCCAAATGTGGGAGGGGGCTTGCCCCCGATAGCGGTGGGTCAGTCATAGATATTTTGACTGTCACTGCGCTATCGGGAGCAAGCCCCCTCCCACATTTTTTACAGCATTTACAGCGTAGGGCTTACGACTGAGCGCGAGCCTGGTTACGCAGCGCTTTCACCTGATCGTGATTGCGTTGCGCACCGTGGAACTGACGCTCCACCAGGTCACGAATACCCAGCAGGTTATGCTTGTTGATCTTCTCGATGGCTTCTTTGTAAGCCTTCAGTGCGTGGTCTTCACCGCGCTCGGCTTCGTTCAGCACGGCCTCTTCATCTTTACCGGTGACCAACGACTTCACGTCGACCCAGCCACGATGCAACGCACCGGCCACACTGCCCGATTCTTCCGGATCGCCACCCAATGCACGTACTGCCGTTTGCAGTTCGGCAGCGGCGGATGCGCAATCAGCGGAGCGTTTCAAGAACAGCGCTTTGAGCTCTGGGTGCTTGATGTCTTCAGCACAAGTAGCGAAACCTTTCTGGCCGTCTTTGCTGGTCTCGATCAGGTCGTTGAGAACGGAGATCGATTCTTTATTGATGTCAGTCATTTTCTAATTCCTTGTGCGGGTTAAGAAGGTTGTCTTATTGATTGCAGCGCCCGTGCCAGGTTTTATCAAACTACTTAATCGTTAATTATCAATAATTTACGAATTATTGAACCATCTGTATGTACGTTATTTGCATGATCTGTCATTTGGCCTTCATGCAGAATGCCTGTATTTTCCAAACTCTCGACTCATCTGCCTGAAACCCCATGAACCCCGAAAAACTCGAACTGCTGATCACCCGCCAAATGCCCTTCGGCAAATACAAGGGACGGATCATCGCCGACCTGCCCGGCCCCTACCTGAATTGGTTTGCCCGTGAAGGTTTCCCCCACGGCGAGCTGGGCGGTTTGCTGGCGTTAATGCAGGAAATCGACAGCAACGGCCTGTCCGAATTGCTCGAACCCTTACGGGTGAAACACGGTAAACCCGCCCCTCGCCATTAAGAGCCTCGCCATGCCAAGGAATGCAGACAACGAACGTCACTGGCAAGCCATTGCCCAGCGCTATGACCTGGAGCCCGGGCCTATCAACCTGGAGAACGGCTACTTCGGCCGCATGAGCCGAGCGGTGCAGGCGCAGTATCTGGAACACGTTGCGTTTATCAACCGCAGTAACTCGCTCTACGTGCGCCAGCGCTTTGAGCAAGGCGAGAACGTCGAGGTCCGCCGCCAATTGGCCGAGCTGATCAATGTCGACCCCGAGTCAGTTGCCTTCACCCGTAACGCCACCGAAGCGTTGCAGTCGCTGATTCGAAACTACAACCGCCTGCAACCGGGCGACCAGGTGCTGATCAGTGACCTGGAGTACGACACGGTCAAAGGCGCGATGCGTTGGCTGGCTGGCGTGCGGGGCGTGGAGGTGATCGAACTGTCCCACGCGCACCCGGCGAGTTTCGACAGCCTGCTACAGACCTATCGTGATGCGTTTGTGCAGTACCCACGTTTAAAACTGATGGCACTCACCCACGTGACCCATCGCACCGGGCTGGTGATGCCCGTTGCGGCGATTGCCAAAGCCGCGCGTGAGCATGATGTAGACGTGATCCTCGATGGCGCCCATGCCCTGGGTCAAATCGACTTCAACCTCACCGAGCTGGGCATTCAGTTCGCCGGTTTCAACCTGCACAAATGGATCGGTGCACCGCTGACCCTGGGCTTTCTGTACATCGCGCCAGAACGCCTGGCGGATATCGACCCGGACATGGGCGAGTTCCACTACCCACCTACCGACGTACGAGCGCGCACGTCCTACAGCACACCGAACTTTCCGGCGCTGATGACCTTGCCGCTGGTGTTTGAAGAACATCGCGCCTTGGGTGGCTCGGCGGCCAAGGGCGCGCGGGTGAATTACCTGCGCGATCTTTGGGTGAGCTTGGTACGGCCGTTGGCAGGGGTTGAGGTGCTGACGCCGGATGATCCGCGGCTTTATTGTGGGATTACGGCGTTCAAGTTTGTGGGTAAGGATCAGCAGGTGATGGTGGATCGATTGCTCAGGGATTACGACCTGTTCACCACGACCCGAGTGGGCGCGGCATTTGGCACCTGCATTCGGGTGACGCCGGGGTTGGTCACGTCAGCGGCGGATATCAATGTACTGGTCCACGCCATCACCGAACTGAACGCAGAATAAAATGTGGGAGGGGGCTTGCCCCCGATGGCGGTGTGTTAGCTGCAGATAGGTTGACTGACACTCTGTCATCGGGGGCAAGCCCCCTCCCACATTTGATCGGCGTTGAATTCAACATTTTTTACAGGCAAAAAAAAGCGGCACACCGACCAAGTGCGCCGCAAAAATGCCGTTAAGCACAGCAACAACGATTCGTTAAATCAGATCAGTCCAGCAGCGCCAGCGCCTGCGCGGTGACTTCCTGGATACGCGCCCAGTCGCCGTTCTTGATCCACTCCGGGTCGAGCATCCAGCTACCACCCACGCACATCACGTTTTTCAACGCCATGTAGCTCTTGATGTTGGCCGGGCCGACGCCGCCGGTGGGGCAGAATTTCACTTCGCCAAACGGGCCGCCCAGCGCCTTGATGGCGGCTACGCCACCGCTGACTTCAGCCGGGAACAGCTTGAAGCGGCGATATCCCAGGCCATAGCCTTCCATGATGCCCGAAGCATTGCTGATGCCCGGCAGCAGCGGAATTGGGCTGTGCACCGAAGCTTCCAACAGGTCGCGGGTGATGCCTGGGGTGACGATAAATTGCGAGCCGGCCACTTCTGCCGCTTCGAGCATGTGGCGATCCAGCACGGTGCCAGCACCGGTGCACAGTTCAGGGCGTTGCTCGCGCAGTACCTGAATGGCCTTGAGGCCGAACTCGGAACGCAGGGTCACTTCCAATGCGGTCAAACCACCGGCTGCCAGAGCATCGGCCAGCGGCAGGATGTCCTGTTCGCGGGCAATGGTGATCACCGGCAGAATCCGCGCCTTGGCGCAGAGGCTGTCGATCAGGGCAACTTTATCCGCCATGGAAACGGTCGGTTGAGGGCTTTTCATAGCGGCTGATCCTTGGCTCATGGGCACCAGTAAATCTCTAATGTAGGTTGCAAAAACGCGCGAACAGGCATGGCAGCAACGTCGTCACTGGCCAGTGCGGCGCTTAAGGTTGTCAGTTTCGAGCTGCCGGAAATCGACAACACGGTGTAGTTGGCCGTGGCCAGCAGTGCGCGACTCATGGTCAGGCGCTGGTGTGGCACGGTCGGCGCCAGCATCGGCCAGCAACGGCGGGTACCGTCGGCCTTCAGCGCTTCGCTCAGGTTCGGGCTATTGGGAAACAGCGAGGCGGTGTGGCCGTCATCGCCCATGCCCAGTACCAGCACGTCTATGGCTGGCAGTTCGGCCAGCAGGCGATCAGCCTGCTCGGCAGCGTCTTCAAGATTGGCGGCTGCGCTGTAAAGGCTCAAGAACTTGGCCTTGGCTGCCGGGCCTTGCAACAAGTGCTGCTTCAACAGGCCAGCATTGCTGTCGGCATGCTCCACCGGCACCCAGCGCTCGTCGGCCAGGGTCACAGTGACCTTGGACCAGTCCAGGCCTTGCTTGGCCAAGTGCTGGAAAAACGCCACGGGGCTACGGCCACCGGACACCACCAAAGTTGCCTCGCCACGGGCGCTGATGGCCGTGCGCAATTGCTCGGCCACGTCAGTGGCCAAGCCCTCAGCCAACAGCACCGGCGTGCGGTACTCATGGGGCGTTACGCCCTGAGGCAGTTTCAAATCAGATATCGCCATACCACGACCTCCCATCCCGCGTGATCAGTGCAATGGAGCTCATCGGCCCCCAGGAACCCGCCGCATACGGCTTGGGCGCATCACCGGACTTTTTCCACCCGGCGATCAACTGGTCACACCACTTCCACGCGGCTTCGATTTCATCTTTGCGAACAAACAGGTTCTGATTGCCGCGCATCACTTCCAGCAACAGCCGCTCGTAGGCATCGGGAATCCGTGCGCTGCGATAGGTGTCAGAAAAATTCAGTTGCAGCGGGCCGCTGCGCAGTTGCATGCCCTTGTCCAGGCCCTGCTCCTTGGTCATCACGCGCAAGGAGATCCCTTCGTCCGGTTGCAGGCGGATGATCAGTTTGTTGCTGATCTGCAAGCGCTGCTCGGGGGCGAAGATGTAGTGGGACGGCTCCTTGAAGTGAATGACGATCTGCGACAGCTTTTGCGGCATGCGCTTGCCGGTACGCAGGTAGAACGGCACCCCGGCCCAACGCCAGTTGCGGATATCGGCACGCAGGGCGACGAAGGTCTCGGTGTCGCTCTGGGTGTTGGAGTTTTCTTCTTCCAGATACCCCGGCACCGGCTTGCCAGCGCTGTAGCCGGCGATGTACTGGCCGCGCACCACTTGAGTGGTCAGGCCTTCCGGGCTGATGGGCGCCAGGGCCTTGAGCACCTTGACCTTCTCGTCACGGATGCTGTCGGCAGACAAGTCGGCCGGTGGGTCCATGGCAATCAGGCAAAGCAGTTGCAGCAGGTGGTTCTGGATCATGTCCCGCAGCTGGCCGGCCTTGTCGAAGTAGCCCCAACGGCCTTCGATGCCAACCTGCTCGGCCACGGTGATTTCCACGTGGGAGATGTAATTCTGGTTCCACTGGGTTTCGAACAGGCTGTTGGCGAAACGCAGGGCGATCAGGTTCTGGACGGTCTCTTTGCCCAGGTAGTGGTCGATGCGGTAGGTGCGGTTCTCGGGGAAGAACTGCGCCACGGCGTCGTTGACCTTGCGCGAGGACTCCAGGTCCGAGCCGATGGGTTTTTCCAGCACCACGCGGGTGTTTTCTGCCAGGCCGACCTTGGACAAGTTCTCGCAGATCGCGCCATACACCGCAGCCGGTGTGGCGAAGTAAGCGATCAGGGTTTGTGCAGTGCCGGCGATTTCTGCCAGGGCTACGTAGTCGTCGGCATTCTTGAAGTCGACGTGTACGTAAGTCAAACGGGCCAGGAAGCGCTGGGCGATGGCTTCGTCGAGCTCTTTGCCAACGTACTTGCGCAGTTCTTTTTCAATATGGGCCACGTGGTCCTGCGCCGACCCTGCTTCACGGGCCAGGGCCAGGATGCGGGTGTCGTCGTGCAGGAGGCCGGCGCCATCCAGTTGATAGAGGGCAGGAAATAACTTGCGCAGCGCCAGATCACCCAAGGCGCCAAACAGGGCAAAGGTGCAGGGTTCCACGGTTATCAAAGGCATGATGTTTGTTCTTTTATCAAGTTAAGCTACAAATACCTTTTTTCAAGGCATCACTCAAGGAAAAATGTAGTAATAACCACAACATTTTCCCGAAATACGCATTCCGAGTGGTGGTGTTCAGCTACCCTCAGTAGGATAGGCCACCGCAAAAGGCCACTCATCGATTGGTTGCCACCTCTTATTTGCATCGTCGCCCGAAGGAAAGACTGAATGGACCGCGTGCGAAATCTTCTGGAACAGATCCGGAACCGCCTCGAAGAATTGAACAAGGCCGAGAAAAAAGTCGCCGAGGTCATCCTGCTCAACCCGCAGCAGGCGACCCGCTTCTCTATTGCCGCCCTCGCCCAGGCCGCCTCGGTCAGTGAACCGACGGTCAACCGTTTCTGCCGTTCGTTCGGCGTGAGCGGTTACCCTGAACTGAAATTGCAGCTAGCGCAAAGCCTGGCCAGCGGTGCGGCGTATGTCAGCCGCGCCGTGGAAGCCGATGATAACCCTGAGGCCTACACCCAGAAGATCTTTGGCAGCGCCATTGCGTCCCTGGACAGTGCCTGCCAGGCGCTGGACCCAGCCTTGATCAGCAAGGCCGTGGACTTGTTGATCCAGGCGCGGCAGATCCACTTCTTCGGCCTCGGCGCTTCGGCCCCGGTAGCCATGGATGCGCTGCACAAGTTCTTCCGTTTCAACCTGGCCGTGACCGCCCACGCCGACGTGCTGATGCAACGCATGATCGCCTCGGTGGCACACACCGGTGAGTTGTTCGTGATTATTTCCTACACCGGGCGTACCCGCGAGCTGGTGGAAGTGGCGCGTATCGCCCGGGAAAACGGCGCGTCTGTGCTCGGCGTCACGGCAGAGAATTCGCCGCTGGCCAAGGCCAGCACGGTGAGCCTGAATATTCCTTTGCCGGAAGACACGGACATCTATATGCCGATGACGTCGCGGATCATTCAATTGACCGTATTGGACGTGCTGGCGACCGGCATGACGTTGCGCCGTGGGGTGGATTTCCAGCCGCATTTGCGCAAGATCAAAGAGAGCTTGAATGACAGCCGGTATCCGGTTGGGGATGAATTCAACTAGCTGGATTTTGTGATGGCTGTACTGGCCTCATCGGGGGCAAGCCCCCTCCCACACTGACCGTGTTCACAAATTTAAATGTGTGAATACAGTCAATGTGGGAGGGGGCTTGCCCCCGATAGGGCCATCAGCAACACCGCTAAACCCCAGCCCGAGCCTGCAAACTAAGGTGCGCCCTCTCCCCCGGCGCCAAGCTGGCCCCGGCCATCGCCGATTCCACGCACACAAACCCCGACGCCTCGTTAAAACTCACGCCCAACAGCGGCCGGCTGCCCGGATGCCACACCACAGTGTCCGCACTGTCGCCGGTATCGATGCACAGCTCGCGCTGCCAAGCATGGTCTTTGAGCTGCAATTCACCCTCATGCTGAAACACCCGTTGACACCCACCGTCCACCCGCAACTCACCTTCCTGCTGGCAAGCCTGGCGACTGAGCTGGTCATAACCTTGCGCCCCGTCGAGCCCAGACAGCGCTATCTCGTCAACGTGACCAATACGCCAGTAAGCATGCAAAGCGTGGCTCAGTTGGCACGGCAGCTCGTCCTGATGCTCGGTGCTCAGTTTAAGTTCCAGCGTTTCGCCCAGGTGCGCATGCAGGTCAACCTGCCAGTCGCACAGCTGTAATTGCCAGTGCAGGCGCACGCCGTCATCGTCGGTGCTGCTGTCCAGCAGTTTCCAGTCGATCAAGCGCGCCCAACCGTGGGACGGCCAGGCGTTTTCGCTGGGGTGACGGCCATACCACGGCCAGCACACCGGAATACCACCCCGGATGGCTCCGACCTGCGGCCACTTGGCGGCGCACCACAACCAGGGTTTTTGACCTGTCGGCTGAAAATGCAGCAATTGCGCACCCTGGCGGCTGAACACCGCCTGGCACAACGGATGATCGATCACCAACACATCGCGCATCTGAAAGCGCTCCCAGGCGAACACCGGGCGTTCGCGCAGGGATTTGAAAAAACGTTGCAGCGGTTGCTCATGCATGTGCCACTGTCCTGAATGTCTTTGTGGGAGCTGGCTTGCCTGCGATGGTATCAACGCGGTTTGCCTGCTGTACCGCGTTGATGCCATCGCAGGCAAGCCAGCTCCCACAGGGAGATGTGCTCCCCTTCCCCAAAAAAAGCGGGTAGCCATGGCTACCCGCAAAATGCGCACAGAGAGAAGGAGCTTATCGCAACAGCGTTAGAACGTAGACTGAATTTTCAGGCCCGCTACCAACGCGTTATCGACTTTATCCACGCCGCCAGGTTGCACGACGTATTGCAGGTTAGGGCGTACGGTCAGCCAGTTGGTAACGTGGAAGCCGTAGTTGATTTCAAAGTTGTACTCGGTTTCGCGAATCGGCGTGTACAGCGCGTTGTCGTAGTCGTCCACACCATTGGCGACGTTGAGCAACTCGGCGTTTTTCTTCACATCCTTGTTGACGTGCAGACGCGCTGCGCCAATGCCGACATCGTCTTTTGGACGCGCATCGAATGGGCCTTTGTACACCAGCATCAACGACTGGTAGTTGTCGACGGTGTTGGTTTCCTTGTCGTGGAACGTGGCGTTGGCCGCGATGTTCAGACCACGGGAAGCGTCGCCGTTGTGAGTGGTGAGTTGCTGTTGCGCAACGAACCAGTAGCCTTTTTTGCTGCTGCGGGTGCGGTAGTCTTCGCCCGTGGTGGCAGCGTTGTTGCCGTTGACGTCTTCGCGTACGTCAGCCGCATCGGCCGCGCTCTTGTAGAAGCCCACACGGTATTCGCCCGGCAGGTTGTTAACCTTCGGCGACCAAACCAACTCCACTGGAATCACGGTGCCCTTGGTGCCACTGCCGCTGAGCTTGAAGCCGTTGCCGTGCTCCAGCTGCGATGGGTTCTGGTTGTACGCGCCGATTTGCGCATACAGCTCTGGGGTGATGTGGTACTTCACGCGGATGGCAGCCTGGCTGACTGGCCAGTTGTACCAGGTGTTCACATAGTTGCCGACCTGGGAGCCGCAGAACGACAGGTTCTGGAAGTCGCACGGGAAAGTGTTGAAGTCTTCGCCTTCGCCGAAATAGCCGAGTTTCACGTCGAGCTTGTTATCGAACATCTGGTGCTGGATCCAGAACTGGGTCAGACGCACCATGTGGCCACGACCGTACACTTCCATCGACGAGCTCAGCGTGCCGGCACGCGGGTCGCCAATGCGGTCGTTGGAGATGTTTTGGCCGTTACGGTTGGTCAACTGGATCTTGGCCTGGGTGTTGTCCCAGCCCCACAGTTTTTCCAGGTCCAGGGCTACGCCCAGACCGAACTGGTCAGCGTAGCGACCGGTCTTGTCGTTGTTGTAACCGCCGTGGGCGTTGTAGCCCATTTCACCGACGTAATCAGCCTTGATGTCGATACCTTGCTCGATCAGCTTGGTACGTTCACCACCCCAATCGCCAGTCATCCACTTGGAATCGGCGCTGAACGCTTCGTCCGCCATCGCATTGGCGGACAAAACCAGGGCTGCTGCTGCTGACAGTTGGCAGATCAGCCGAGCATTGTTGTGTTGCTTTTTCATCCCTACATCCTCGTCTTTATTGTTATTAAACTGTTTTTATCTAACGTGGTTTACTTTTTTTATCTAAAACAACAACTTATCTACTTCTGTGGGCGCCGGGCTTGCCCGCGATGCAGGCAATTCGGTCCTTCAGTTACAACGCAGTGATGCCATCGCGGGCAAGCCCGGCGCCCACAGGGGCAGACTGTGACTGCACAGTGCCCAGACGCTCGCCGGTATTGGCGTCGAACAACAAAACCTTGGCTGGATCAAATTGCAGCGTGAGGGTCTCGCCCACCTGCGGCGCTACGTCGGGTGCCAGGCGGCAGCAGACCTTGGTGTCATTGAGTTGCACAAAGACCAGGGTGTCCGGGCCGGTTGGCTCGGTGACCTGTACTTCGGCACGGATGCTGGAGGCCGTATCGCCCTCGCCCGTCGCCAGCATGATTTGCTCCGGGCGCAGGCCCAGAATCACGTCGCGGTCTTCAAGCCCGGCGTCTGTCACGTTCAGTGCCAGTTCGCAACGGGCCTGGCCGCTGTCGAGCAGGGCCACCAGGCGACCGTCCTTGCGCTGCAGACGCAGAGGCACGAAGTTCATCGGCGGCGAGCCGATAAAGCTCGCCACGAACTGGTTGGCCGGGTTGTTATAGATGTCTTTAGGCGTGCCGAACTGCTGGATGATGCCGTCCTTCATCACCGCCACCTTGTCGCCCAGGGTCATCGCTTCGATCTGGTCGTGGGTCACGTAAACGGTGGTGGTCTTGAGGCGCTGGTGCATCAGCTTCATTTCGGTACGCATCTCGACGCGCAGCTTGGCGTCGAGGTTGGACAATGGTTCATCAAACAGATAGATCTTCGGCCGACGTGCCAGGGCACGGCCCATGGCCACACGCTGTTGCTGGCCACCGGACAGTTGGCCCGGCTTGCGATTGAGCAGGTGTTCGATCTGCAACAGCTTGGCCACCCGCGCCACTTCGGCATCGATGTCAGCCTGGGGCATCTTGCGGATCTTGAGGCCGAACTCGATGTTTTCGCGCACGCTCATGGTCGGGTACAGCGCGTAGGACTGAAACACCATGGCGATGTCGCGGTCCTTGGGGCTCATGCCGCTCACGTCCTGGTCGCCGATCATGATCGCGCCGCCGGTGATGGTCTCCAGACCCGCGATGCAGTTCATCAGCGTGGATTTACCGCACCCCGAAGGACCGACCAAAATCAGGAACTCGCCCTCTTTGATCGACAGTTCGATGTTCTTCAAGGTGTCGGGCAGGCCGGCGCCATAGGTCTTGTTTACATTGCGAAGTTCAAGCGTAGCCATGATTACCCCTTGACCGCGCCGGCCGTGAGGCCGCGCACGAAATACTTGCCTGCGATCACATAGACCAGCAGGGTCGGCAGCCCGGCGATCATCGCCGCCGCCATATCCACGTTATATTCCTTGGCCCCGGTGCTGGTGTTGACCAGATTGTTCAGCGCCACCGTGATGGGCTGGGAGTCGCCGCTGGAGAACACCACGCCAAACAGGAAGTCATTCCAGATCTGGGTGAACTGCCAGATCAGGCAGACCATGATGATCGGCGTCGACATCGGCAGAATGATCTGACGGAAGATGGTGAAGAAACCCGCACCGTCCAGGCGTGCCGCCTTGATCAGCGCATCCGGGATGCTCACGTAGTAGTTACGGAAGAACAGCGTGGTGAACGCCAGCCCGTAGACCACATGGATAAACACCAAGCCGGTGGTGGTGCTGGCCAGGCCCATCTTGCCGAGGGTAAACGACGCCGGCAGCAGCACGGTTTGGAACGGCAGGAAGCAGCCGAACAACAGCAGGCCGAAGAACAACTGCGAACCCTTGAAACGCCAGAACGACAGCACATAGCCGTTCAATGCACCGATGGCGGTGGAGATCAGCACAGCGGGAACGGTGATCTTGATCGAGTTCCAGAAGTAGCCATCCACCGTGTCCCAGGCTTTGACCCAGCCGATGCCGCTGACCACGGTGGGCCAGCTCAGCAGGTTGCCGGTGCTGATGTCTTCGGGGGTCTTGAAGCTGGTGAGCAGCATCACCACCAGCGGCACCAGGTACAGCAGCACAGCGAGGATCAGCACCGCGTAGATCGCGATGCGGCTCAGGCTGATGGAAGGTTTGGCAGCGAGACTAGTCATTACGCTTGGTCCTCAGCTCGGAGTAGAGGTAAGGCACGATGATCGCGAGGATCGCACCGAGCATCAGGATGGCACTGGCCGAGCCCATGCCCATCTGGCCACGGCTGAAGGTGAACGAGTACATGAACATCGCCGGCAAATCGGACGAATAGCCCGGACCGCCTGCGGTCATCGCCGCCACCAGGTCGAAGCTCTTGATCGCAATGTGCGCCAAAATCATCACCGCACTGAAGAACACCGGGCGCAGACTTGGCAACACCACGCTCCAGTAGATGCGCGGCAGGCTTGCGCCGTCGATTTGCGCGGCGCGGATGATGGATTGATCAACACCACGCAGGCCAGCCAGGAACATCGCCATGATAAAGCCCGAGGCTTGCCACACGGCGGCGATTACCAGGCAGTAGACCACGCGATCCGGGTCGATCAGCCAGTCGAGACGGAAGCCTTCCCAGCCCCAGTCCCGCAGGAGTTTGTCCAGGCCCATGCCCGGGTTGAGCAGCCATTTCCAGGCCGTACCGGTGACGATCATCGAGAGCGCCATCGGGTACAGGTAAATGGTGCGGATAAAGCCTTCGCGGCGGATTTTCTGGTCGAGAAAAATCGCCAGCGTCACACCGATCACCAACGTGATGCCGATAAACATCCCGCCGAATACCGCCAGGTTCTTGCTCGCTACCCACCAGCGGTCGTTGTCGAACAACCGCGCGTATTGCGCAAGGCCCGCCCATTTGTAGCTTGGCAGGAAGGTAGATGTTGTGAACGAGAGTACAAACGTCCACAGGATGTAGCCGTAGAAGCCCACCAACACGATGAACATGCTGGGCGCCAGCACCAACTTGGGTAGCCAGCGCTGCAGTGCATCGAACGGCGAGGCTTTGCTGAACACAGCAACAGAACTCATGGGGAAATCCAATACAGGGAAAAAGGACTAGCCAATAAACCTTGTGGAGTAGGCTTTTTGTGGGAGCGGGCTTGCTCGCGAAGGCGGTGGGTCAGTTGACACATGTGTGTCTGATATACCGCATTCGCGAGCAAGCCCGCTCCCACACAAGCCCGGCTCCTACAAAAACGCTACCAGGCCTTACTTGGCAGACTTGATCGCAGCGCCCAGTTTCTTGGCGGTGTCGGCCGGGTCGGCTTTCGGGTCGTTGATGAAGTTGGTCACGACGTCAAAGAACGCGCCTTGCACAGCCAGGGTGGTGGCCATGTTGTGCGCCATGCTTGGCTGCAGGCCGCCGGTCTTGGCGTCTGCCAGGAAGTCTTTGGCGGCGGTTTGTGCGCAGGAGTCGAAGCCGTAGCTGTCCATTTTGGTCAGCATGTCGTTGCGAACAGGGATCGAACCTTTGTTGATGCTGAACACTTTCTGGAAGTTTTCACCCAGCACGACTTTGGCAATGTCCTGCTGACCGGCAGCAGTGCCTTTGTCTTTCTGCTTGAACACCGCCAGGGAGTCGATGTTGTAGGTGAAGGCTTTGTCGGTGCCTGGGAAAGCTACGCACTCGTAGTCCTTGCCGGCTACTTTCTTGGCGGCGGTCCATTCGGACTTGGCCCAGTCACCCATGATCTGCATGCCGGCCTTGCCATTGATGACCTTGCCCGCTTCGAGGTTCCAGTCCTGGCCTTTGCCGTCGACGTCCATGTAGGTCGCGACTTTCTTCAGTTCGGTGAGCGACTTGACCATTTCCGGGCCAGTCAGCGCGCCGTTGTCCAGGTCGACCAGGGCTTTCTTGTAGCCATCGGCACCCATCACCGACAGAACCACGGCTTCGAACACGGTGCTGTCCTGCCAAGGCTGGCCACCGTGGGCGAGCGCAATGAAGCCCGCGGCCTTGAGCTTGTCGCCGGCTGCGTAGAATTCTTCGAGGGTAGTTGGGTTCTTGGTGATACCGGCTTTCTTGAAGACTTCCGGGTTGATCCACAGCCAGTTGACGCGGTGGATGTTGACCGGCACGGCGACGTAGTCACCGTCGAACTTCACGGTATCGGAGACTTTCTTGTCGAGCAGGGAGTCCCATTTTTCTTCTTTGGCCACGTCTTTCAAGACGTCAGTGTCGAGCAGGCCTGTGGACGCCCATTCCTGAATGTCGGGGCCTTTGATCTGGGCAACGCCGGGTGGGTTGCCGGCGACTGCGCGGCTTTTGAGTACGGTCATGGCCGTAGCACCACCGCCACCTGCAACGGCACCGTCTTTCCAGGTAAAGCCGTCTTTCTCAACTTGGGCCTTCAGGACATCTACAGCCGCTTTCTCACCACCAGAAGTCCACCAATGCACCACTTCAACCGTACCTTTGGAGTCGGCTGCAAATGCAGTGAGGGGAAACAACGAGGCAATGGAAATAGCGACGGCGAGGCGATTAATCGCGTTCATCTGAGTACCTTTTTTTGTTGTTATGCATGCAAGTCTAGAGCTTGCGCTGCACGGAGTTTAAACAGGGATGTTTAGGGCGCAGGTAACAAAGGGACGTACAAATGTCACCACTTGGTGACATAAGACCCGCTTCCCAATGCACTGGCCATGCTGGGTGCCAAGGGTAACGCAGGCAGCAGAACCGCTTGCCAGGCATGGTACAGGTCTGGCTTGCCGCCCCAGATGTTGCTGCTGGGTCTGTTATGCGGGCTGAGTTCGTGGTGCCAGCTCCCGTGGGTACGGTCGATGAAATGGGTTTCGCAAAACTCCCAGAAACGCCGATACCAGGTTTCGTAGTGCTGTTCACCGGTGCGTTTGAGCAAGGCTTGGGCGGCGGCGCTGGCTTCGGCGTGGGTCCAGTGCAGGCGCTCTCGCACCACGGGGCGTTGGTTCCAGTCGAGGGTATAGACGATGCCGGGGGCGCCATCGACGGCCCAGGCGTATTCGCAGGCGCTGGCGAACAGGCCTTTGGCGTCGGTCAGCAGCCAGTCCGGCGTGACCAGCCCGGCGCGCAGGCGGGCGGCTTCCAGGTGCAGCACCAGCCGCGCCCATTCGAAACCATGGCCGGGGGTGATGCCGTAGGGGCGAAAGCCATCGGCGGGGTTGTCTTCGTTGTAACCGAGCACCGGTTGCCAGTGGGCGTCGAAATGCTCGATCACCATAAATTGGTTGGCGGCGGCGTGGGTATGGATCACCCGTTCAACAATGCGCAGCGCGCGGTCCAGCCAGCGTGTGTCGCCGGTCACGTCGGCCAGTGCGAGGAAAGATTCGGTGGCGTGCATGTTGCTGTTGGCGCCGCGATAGGCTTCGACGCCGCTCCAGTCCTGGGCAAAGGATTCGAGCATCACGCCTTCCTCTTCGCTCCAGAAGAACTGGTCGATGATATGGATGGCGTCGTTGAGCAAGGTTTGCGCACCGGGCGCGCCAGCCACCACCGCCGAGCTGGCGGCCAGGGCTACAAAGGCGTGCAGGTAAGCGGCCTTGCCACGGTTGCCGTCGACGGCGTGGGGCGTGGCGAACCAGCCACCGTGTTCGGCATCCTTTAAAGGGCCGCTGAGGGCTGCGACACCGTGGGCCACCAGGTCGGCATAACCGGGCAGCCCCATGGCGTGGGCCATGGCGAAGCTGTGGGTCATGCGGGCGGTGTTCATGGTTTCGGCGTGGGCGTTGCTCGGCAGTTGGCCTTTATCGTCCAGGTTGCCGAAGCCGTCGGGCAGCCGGGAAGCCTTGGCGAATGACAGCAGGCGCTGGCCTTCGGCGGCGAGCCAGGCGTGGTGGGCAGGCGCGTTCAGCCAACTGCTGGCGGGCAGTGGTTGGGTGGTCATGGGTGGCCCTTATTATTGTTTGTGGGGTGACCGGAGTCTAAACAAGGGGGCGGTAGGGGCAAGTAACGAAGGGCAAGGGAAATGTCACCAAGCGGTGACAAATACAAGTGTATGGAGGGCATTTGTGGGAGGGGGCTTGCCCCCCGATAGCTGAGTGTCAGTCACTGCATCTGATTACTGAGCCACCGCAATCGGGGGCAAGCCCCCTCCCACACTTGGAGCCGGTTTCGATCATTGGCCCAGCGGCGTTACCTTTGCCGGTGCATTGAGCTGCTGTTGCAGGTTTTGCACCTGGCTCTGCAAGGTGGTGATATTGCGCGTGGTCTGGATGCGGAACACATCAAACTCTTTATTGGTCGGCGCATCGCTGTTGACGGGTTGGCTGTCCTGGGCGCTCTTCAACACCACCAGATCCTGTTCCAGGCGAGCGATGGCAGCACTCGGGTTGCCTTGCTTCTTGAGCGCGGCAACATCGGCGGCCAGTTCCTTGAGTTCGGTATCACGCTTGCCTGCATCGCCTTGCGCCGCCTTGAGCGTGGCTACCGCATCGGTCAGGGCCTGCACCTGGCCTTGCAGCTTGCTGTTGGCACTGGACAGCTCGGTGGTGCTGGCGGTCATCTGAGCCAGACGTTTGTCCAGTTCAGAGGCCTGGCCGGCCACGCCAATCTGCTGCTTGCCCTGCTCCAGCAATTGGCTTTGCAGCTGCTTGATCTGCAGCTTCAGCGCTTCACTGCCGTTGTTCACGCTGGCTTCACTGGCCACGACCTTGCCGGAAATGTCTTGCAGGCGCCCCGCCGCTTCTTCGCTGATGCGCGCAAAGCTTTCTTGAGTGGCCACCAGTTGCTGGCCCATCAGGGAGATCTGCTGGAAGCTCCACCAGGCAAGGCCTGCAAAGGCGATCAACAGCGCGCCGATCAAGGCCCACAACGGGCCGGTGCTGGCACTCTTGACCTTGACCACCTTGGTGTTGCGCGAACGCACCGAGGTCGCGGGAGTTGGTTCGAAATCATCGTCATCCCCAACATCGGCCCGCAGGCTGGGAACGTTGTCGAAGTCGTCGTCTTTAGCATCGTTGCGCATGAATCAACCCTGAATCGGTAAGTGGCGAGCTGGTAAGCCGAGCGGCGGGAGTATAAACCGCGTTCCCGTCGCACTGATCGACCCGGAACCACAGATTCGGTTCCCGATGTGTTGCCTGGTGTGACCTTACTTCAACCCTGGGTCCTGGGCCTTCCACCAACTGCAGAACTCGTCGAGGGCGGTCCACAGGCTGACCTTGGGCTCGTAGTCCAGATAATGCCTGGCCCGGCTGATATCCAGGGTGAAATCTTTGTTCATGACCTGCATGCCCAGGCGGGATAACGCTGGCTCCGGTCGGCCGGGCCACATCGCACAAAAGGCTTCGTTGAGTGCCGCCACGCTGTAGGACAAGCCGTAGGACCGGTAACGGGCTACCTGAGGCAACTCCATTTGGCGCATCACATAGTTCACGACATCCCACACCGGCACCGGCGTGCCGTTGCTGATGTTGTAGGCACGGCCCAGTGCCGAACCTGGGGCAAGCAAGCTGCTGAGCAAGGCTTCGTTGAGGTTGTGTACGCTGGTGAAGTCGACCTTGTTCAGGCCGTCGCCGACGATGGCCAGGCGGTTCTTGCGCTGCATCTTCAGCAGGCGCGGGAAGATGCTCATATCGCCAGCGCCCGTGACGAAACGCGGGCGCAGGGCAATGACTTCAAGGCCAAACTCCTGGGCGCCAAATACCTTCTGCTCGGCCAAGTATTTGGTGGCTGCATAGGGGTGCTTGAAGCGCTTGGGCACTTGCTCTTCAGTCAAGCCCAGATGATCGCGGCCATCGAAATAGATCGACGGTGACGACAGGTGCACCAACCGCCCAACATGCTGCTTGAGGCAGGCTTCGACGACGTTCTCAGTCACCAGCACATTGCCCTGGTGGAAGTCCTGGTATTTACCCCACAGCCCGACAGCCCCGGCGCAATGCACCACCGCTTCGACATCGCGGCACAGGTGGCGCACCAGGTCGGCATCATTCAGATCACCCTGGATAAACTCGGCGCCACGCCTGACCAGGTGCTCTACACCTTCAGCGCGTCGCCCGTTGACCCGCACGTCCAGGCCCTGCTCCAGGGCGAAACGCGCAAAACGCCCGCCGATGAAGCCGCTTGCGCCGGTGACCAGAATTTTCATGTATTACCCCGTGTTCTTTCGTTTTTCATCGCTGTTGCCTTGACGCCCGCCATCACTCCAACGGCACCAACCATTGCCCACACGCCTGGGCCAAATGGTCGGTCAACAAGCTCAGCAGTTGCCCGCCACTGCGCCAATGATGCCAGTACAACGGCACATCGATGGGCTTATCTGGCAATAACTCCACCAGCACGCCCTTTTGCAACTGCTCGCGCACTTGCAATTCAGGCACCAGGCCCCAGCCCAGGCCGGCTTCGGTCAGGCGGATAAACCCTTCGGACGACGGGCATAAATGGTGTTCGAAACCGCCATCCACGCCGAGGGATGCCAGGTAGCGGTGCTGCAGGAAATCATCCGGGCCAAACACCAAGGCCGGTGTGCGAGCCAACTGATCGGCACGCACACCGTTCGGAAAATGCCGCGCTATAAAAGCCGGGCTGGCCAATGCTCGATAGCGCATGGCGCCCAACAACAGGCTGCGGGCCCCGGCCACCGGGCGCTCACTGGCACAGATGCAGGCCGCCACTTCACCGGCACGCATACGTTTGAGGCCGACGGTCTGATCTTCGACGACCAGGTCCAGCAACAAATGCTGCTCGGCGCAAAAACCACTCACAGCCTCGGCCCACCACGTGGCCAGGCTGTCGGCATTCAGGGCGATGCGCAGGCGTTCGGGCATGCCTTCCTCATCCAGCGCCGGCACCTGACTTTGCAGGTCGCGCTCCAGCAGACGTACCTGTTGCACATGGTTGAGCAGGCGCCGGCCGATGTCGGTGGGCACTGGCGGCGTGGCGCGCACCAGCACCGGTTGGCCGATGCGCGCCTCAAGCAGCTTGATGCGCTGGGAGATCGCCGACTGCGACAACCCCAACACCTGGGCCCCGCGTTCGAAGCCGGCCTGTTCCACCACCGCCGCCAGGGCGGAAAGCAATTTATAGTCGAACATCAGTTTCTCTAATGAGCGATCAGCAATATTGGTTTTTCTTATACAGCCTAGCCCCCGAGAATGACCAGCATTGCTTACTTCTATTAAAGGATCCTTCACATGGCTGGCGAAACCGCCCTGGCAACCCTGCTGCGCAGCATGAGCCCGCACTTGAATGACGGTGACTACGTGTTCTGCACCTTGCCCGACAACCGTATCCCACCAGGCTGCGAGGTGATCGGCAGCTTTCGCGAACAGGAAGGCTTGACCCTGATCCTGGAGCGCCAGCAGGCAGAACAGGCCGGTCTGGCCTTCGATTACGTGGCGGCGTGGATCACCCTGAATGTTCATTCTGCCCTGGAAGCCGTGGGCCTGACTGCCGCGTTTTCCAGCGCGCTGGGCAAGGCCGGCATCAGTTGCAATGTGATTGCCGGCTATTACCACGATCACTTGTTCGTCGGCCGCAAGGATGCCGAACGCGCCCTGCAAGTCTTACGGCAACTGGCGATAGACGCGGAGTAACCTCTATGTGGCAAAGCTACTTGAATGGTCTGTTGGTGGCCCTGGGCCTGATCATGGCCATCGGTACCCAGAACGCATTTGTCCTGGCGCAAAGCCTGCGCCGTGAACATCACTTGCCCGTCGCAGCGTTGTGCGTGGTATGCGATGCGTTGCTGGTCGCCGCCGGAGTCTTCGGCCTGGCCACGGTGCTGGCACAAAACCCGCTGCTGCTGGCGATTGCCCGCTGGGGCGGCGCGGCGTTCCTGCTGTGGTACGGCACCCTGGCATTGCGCCGCGCCTTTTCGACACAAAGCCTGGAGCAAGGCGGCAATCTCAAGGTGCGCTCGCTGCGCGCAGTCATGCTCAGCGCACTGGCGGTAACACTGCTCAACCCCCATGTCTATCTGGACACCGTGCTACTGATCGGCTCGCTGGGCGCCCAACAAACCGAACCGGGTGCGTACGTGGCGGGCGCTGCCAGCGCGTCGTTCCTGTGGTTCGCCACCCTGGCCCTAGGCGCCGCATGGCTGGCACCGTGGCTGGCACGCCCGGCGACGTGGCGCCTGCTGGACCTGTTGGTCGCTGTGATGATGTTCAGCGTGGCCTACCAATTGATCGCCGCGTAGGGAATATTCCAAAACGCTCTGGAACCTCTATCCCACACAGTTGTTGCGTGGTTTTGCCGCACCCCCGGTGCTATGATCCTGCCCCTGCGCCGCAAAGAGTACAAACTCCCCGGCGCTTGTTTGGCCGCCCGTGATCGGCCTTGCGCTCACCGCAACTGACCTGATTAGGAGAATCATCATGGCTTTCGAATTGCCGCCGCTGCCCTACGCACACGATGCCCTGCAGCCGCACATTTCCAAGGAAACCTTGGAATTCCACCACGACAAGCACCACAACACCTACGTCGTGAACCTGAACAACCTGGTGCCAGGCACCGAGTTCGAAGGCAAGACCCTGGAAGAGATCGTTAAATCCTCTTCGGGCGGTATCTTCAACAACGCCGCTCAGGTCTGGAACCACACTTTCTACTGGAACTGCCTGGCGCCAAACGCTGGCGGTCAACCTACCGGCGCGCTGGCTGAGGCCATCAACGCTGCGTTCGGTTCGTTCGACAAGTTCAAGGAAGAGTTCACCAAGACTTCGGTCGGCACCTTCGGTTCCGGTTGGGGCTGGCTGGTGAAAAAGGCTGACGGTTCCCTGGCCCTGGCCAGCACCATCGGCGCCGGCAACCCGCTGACCAGCGGCGACACCCCGCTGCTGACCTGCGACGTCTGGGAACACGCTTACTACATCGACTACCGCAACGTGCGTCCAAAGTATGTGGAAGCGTTCTGGAACCTGGTCAACTGGAAGTTCGTGGCTGAGCAGTTCGAAGGCAAGACCTTCACTGCCTAAGCACCCTTGCAGTAGAAAAAGCCCGGCCATGCCGGGCTTTTTCATGGGCGCCATTCGGTAAACCTGATCACCCTGACAACTTCCTGGAAATGTCCTGCGCAATGTCCCTTTGACTGCCATCACGGGATTGCCAATACTCATGGCATATTGAGGCCACCCGCATGAGACAAGGAATGCCCCTTTGAAGCTGGAACTCAAAAACAGCTTGTCGGTGAAGTTGCTACGGGTCGTGCTTTTATCGGCATTGATCGTGGGCGTGGCGCTGAGCGTGGCGCAGATCGTCTTTGATGCCTATAAGACGCGCCAGGCCGTGGCCGGTGATGCCCAGCGCATCCTCGACATGTTTCGCGACCCTTCGACCCAAGCCGTCTACAGCCTGGATCGCGAGATGGGCATGCAGGTCATTGAAGGCCTGTTCCAGGACGATGCCGTGCGCATGGCCTCCATTGGCCATCCCAATGAAACCATGCTGGCGCAGAAAAGCCGCGCATTGCAGCAAGCCCCAAGCCGCTGGCTGACCGACCTGATTCTTGGCCAGGAACGCACCTTTACCACCCCACTGGTAGGCAAGGGCCCTTACAGCGAGTACTACGGCGACCTGAGTATTACCCTGGACACGGCCACGTACGGCCAGGGGTTTATCGTCAACTCGGTGATCATCTTCATTTCTGGCGTGCTGCGCGCGCTGGCCATGGGCCTGGTTTTGTACCTGGTCTATCACTGGCTGCTGACCAAACCCCTGTCGCGAATCATCGAGCACCTGACGTCGATCAACCCGGACCGGCCCAGCGAGCACAAGATCCCCCAGCTCAAGGGTCACGAGCGCAATGAATTGGGGCTGTGGATCAACACCGCCAACCAGTTGTTGGAGTCCATCGAACGTAACACCCACCTGCGCCACGAAGCAGAAAGCAGCCTGCTGCGCATGGCCCAGTACGATTTTCTCACCGGCCTGCCGAACCGCCAGAAACTGCAAGAGCAACTGGACAAGATCCTCATCGACGCCGGCCGCCGCCAACGCCGCGTAGCCGTGTTGTGCGTAGGCCTGGATGACTTCAAAAGCGTCAACGAACAGTTCACCTACCAGGCCGGCGACAAATTGCTGCTGGCCCTGGCTGACCGGTTGCGCGCCCACAGCGGTCGCCTCGGTGCCCTCGCGCGCCTGGGTGGCGATCAGTTCGCCCTGGTGCAAGCCGATATCGACCAACCCTATGAAGCAGCCGAGTTGGCGCAAAGCATCCTCGACGACCTGGAAGCGGAGTTCCCCCTCGATCACGAAGGCATCCGCCTGCGCGCCACCATCGGCATCACCCTGTTCCCCGAAGACGGTGACAGCACCGAGAAGTTGCTGCAAAAAGCCGAACAGACCATGACCCTGGCCAAGACCCGTTCGCGCAACCGCTATCAGTTCTATATCGCCAGCGTCGACAGCGAAATGCGCCGCCGCCGCGAGCTGGAGAAAGACCTGCGCGACGCCCTCAGCCGCAACCAATTTCACCTGGTGTACCAGCCGCAGATCAGCTACCGCGACCACCGCGTGGTGGGCGTAGAGGCGCTGATCCGCTGGCAACACCCGGAGCACGGCCTGGTACCTCCAGACCTGTTTATCCCGCTGGCAGAACAGAACGGCACCATCATCGCGATTGGCGAGTGGGTACTGGACCAAGCGTGCCGGCAATTGCGCGAATGGCATGATCAGGGTTTCAGCGACCTGCGCATGGCGGTCAACCTCTCCACCGTGCAGTTGCACCACACCGAGCTGCCGCGGGTGGTCAACAACCTCATGCAGATCTACCGCCTGCCGCCGCGCAGCCTGGAGCTGGAAGTCACCGAAACCGGCCTGATGGAAGACATCAGCACCGCTGCCCAACACCTGTTGAGCCTGCGCCGCTCAGGCGCGTTGATCGCAATTGATGACTTCGGCACTGGCTATTCGTCGTTGAGCTATCTGAAAAGCCTGCCCCTGGACAAGATCAAGATCGACAAGAGCTTCGTCCAGGACCTATTGGACGATGACGACGATGCCACCATCGTGCGGGCGATTATCCAACTGGGCAAAAGCCTGGGCATGCAGGTGATCGCCGAAGGCGTGGAAACCGCGGAACAAGAGGCGTACATCGTTTCTGAAGGCTGCCATGAAGGCCAGGGTTACCACTACAGCAAACCCTTGCAGGCCCGGGAGTTGGCGGCGTTTTTAAAGCAGGCGGAGCGCAATAACGCGGTCATTCTTTGATCGCCGCAAACAATACGAAATATTTCCCACGTTTAACCCTTTACACAAAATGCAAATCTTTCGCATTATGTCGCAGCTTTTTGCGCTCCCCCGCGCGCCCTATCAACAACCGAAGCAGGATGTTCGCCATGATTCGTATGCCCCTGGCCACCGCCAGTCTGCTGGCCATTGCCATTTCTCTCGCCGGTTGCGGCGAAGGTAAAGACAAGGCCGCAGCGCCCCAGGCGCCGACCCCGGCTGCCAGCACTACCGCTCCAGCGGCTGCCACCCCTGCAGGCCAGGTCGACGAAGCAGCCGCCAAGGCTGTGGTCGCGCATTACGCAGACATGGTGTACGCGGTCTACAGCGACGCCGAGTCCACTGCGAAAACCCTGCAAACCGCCATTGATGCATTCCTCGCCAAGCCCAACGACGAAACCCTGAAAGCCGCCCGCACAGCCTGGGTCGCCGCTCGCGTTCCTTACCTGCAGAGCGAAGTGTTCCGCTTCGGCAACACCATCATCGACGACTGGGAAGGCCAGGTGAACGCATGGCCGCTGGACGAAGGCCTGATCGACTACACCGACAAGTCCTACGAACACGCCCTGGGTAACCCAGGCGCCACCGCCAACATCATCGCCAACACCGAGATCCAGGTCGGCGAAGACAAAGTGGACGTGAAAGACATCACCCCGGAAAAACTCGCCAGCCTCAACGAGCTGGGCGGCTCCGAAGCCAACGTTGCGACGGGCTACCACGCCATTGAGTTCCTGCTGTGGGGCCAAGACCTGAACGGCACAGGCCCTGGCGCGGGCAACCGCCCTGCGTCGGACTACCTCACCGGCGACGGCGCCACCGGCGGCCACAACGAGCGTCGCCGCGCCTACCTGAGCGCTGTGACCCAACTGCTGGTCAGCGACCTCGAAGAAATGGTCGGCAACTGGAAGCCCAACGTCGAAGACAACTACCGCGCCACCCTGGAGGCAGAACCTGCCACCGACGGCCTGCGCAAAATGCTGTTCGGCATGGGCAGCCTGTCCCTGGGCGAGCTGGCCGGTGAGCGCATGAAGGTTTCCCTGGAAGCCAACTCGCCAGAAGACGAGCAAGACTGCTTCAGCGACAACACCCACTACTCGCACTTCTACGACGCCAAGGGCATCCGTAACGTCTACCTGGGCGAGTACACCCGCACCGACGGCACCAAAATGACTGGCGCCAGCCTGTCGTCCCTGGTGGCCAAGGCTGACCCGGCTGCCGACACCGCCCTCAAAGCGGACCTGGCGGCGACCGAAGCCAAGATCCAGGTCATGGTTGACCACGCTGGTAAAGGTGAGCACTACGACCAACTGATCGCCGCCGGTAACGATGCGGGCAACCAGATCGTGCGTGACGCCATCGCCGCACTGGTCAAGCAGACCGGTTCGATCGAAGCCGCTGCCGGCAAGCTGGGTATCAGCGACCTGAACCCGGACAGCGCTGATCACGAGTTCTGATCAGCCGCAGTACCTACGTGACTGAAAATGCCCCGACCTGTTCGGGGCATTTTTTTGCACTACACCCTGATGATAAAAATCTGCGGTGACGCTGTTGGCGTTGTCAGCTGGATTCCTCCCATCAGCGCAACAAGGCTGTTACTGACTTGAGCCTGAGCGACTAATTGGCGCGTCGGCGCGTCCATCAAGTTGACGTCTGGCGAAATCACCTGATCGCCAGCAATGCGATCACCATTCACGCGGCGCAACCTCAGCCAATACAGCCTAGGATGCACCCCGCGCCTGAACAACAGGTCGCTGGGATGGCTGTAGCCACTGAGGATGTCGAAGCGACAGCGGCTCACGACCTCACTCATCAATGTTCTCAATCGCCCATCGACGCCGAAAGGGAGCGCATTGAACAAGGGAACTGCGACTGGCTCGGGGCGAAAGCTCAAACGGTGGTAACGCCCAAGCACATTCACTAGCTGCAAGCTATTGTCGGCGCTTCGCGGGGTTCTCGTGAGCAACGAAAACGGATCAGCCAGCCGCATATCGGCCGCGCGTAGCCATAACTGCCAGTCGCGCAATGTGCGTATCACCGAGTTCAAGCCTAATTGGGTCAAGCCTGCGGGGTTGGCCCGTTTGAACAGCGTCACGGCGACGTCCACCTGGCTGGCGAGGGTTAGCAGTGGAAAAGCATCACCCACATACAAGGTCAGCGTTTTTTTCAAGGGCACGTCGGTGGATATTTTCCACAGGCCGTCACCGGTAATGAATTGCGCCTGCCGGGGCTGGTTATAGATGCCAGCGTGCAGCAGGTGCTCCAGGTCCAGAAAGTTCCCGACAGGTCGCCCAGGGTCACGAATAAATACCTCATTAGGGCGGGAGAGGGCTCTGGGCAAAATTGCGAAATAGCGCTGGCCCGACTCTATGTACTCCTGCCCCTGCTGCTCGCCTGCAATCCGTCGGTAGATTTTCCTTGTCGCATCCACCACCTCAAGCTCCGCACTGTCGATACGCTTTCCCCACTCGATAAATTGTTCATTCGCAGGGCGCGCAGATACAGGCTCGGGGGCTGGCGCGATGGGCCGTGGACGACTCGGCACCGGCTGCGGCTCGACAGGGCGCGGGCGCTGTACAACGGCAACAGCCGCTTCAACCGCTACGTCCGGCAAATCAAGCCCGCCCAGGCGCCGCTGGAAACGCGCGAGCGGCACGCTCAAATAGGGCTCAAACGCAGCCGTGGAGAGCCTCAACCGCAGGTTCTGGACCAGAGCGACCTGAAACTCAACTTCACGTCCTGCCGGGAAATTGAACGACTCAAACACCCGCCGTGCCTGGGCCTCATCCAGAAACGGGTAGAGGTCCATGAGTTGGCGCTCAGGTGGGTTGCCGCCCCTTAGCCCGCCTACCGTATGCGAGCCGACTTCCCACTGGCCCGAGGCACTCTGCCGGATGGGCGCGTAGTGATATTGCGTCAGCTTGCGCGCATCCCTGAGGCGCCAAGCGGCCTTGTCACCGTCATCGAGGATCGAGTACCAGTGCTCCCCATCATTGAGGAAGTAGTGCTGGGAGCCATCAGCCTTCGACGCCTTGTGATACAGGCCCTTGCCCTCCCAACCGACCAATGGCACAACGTCGTCAGGCTTGTTCCTCAGCGCCATCTCGGCAGGCAACCTGCGCGGCTTGGGACTGACGCTCCCAGCGCGTGCGCCCATGGCGCCATCCATCAAGGCCCCCATCAGTTCGCCCAACGACCGTACGAAGTAATGAGCAGCGCCGACACGGTCCCCGAGATTCAGCGCTTCAACGGCGTTGAACACCGAGTAGAGGCTGCGGGCCAACCCGATGGGCAACATGATCTTGATGGGTAACACCATCGACAGCACATCGAAGGCAACGGTGGCTACTGTCAGGCCGGTCTCGACATTGACTTGATGGGTACTCGTCGATTGCGCGCCCGCATCGTTGATCGCGAAATTGGCCTCAACCTCATACGCGTCTTCGAAGACGCTATGGGCGATCCTGCCCATGCTCACCATCGAGACGTCACCACGGCCCCTGAGCATCGCCCGGACATGGGGTAGGAACGCCTGTTCCACACGCCCCAACAGGTAATCGCGCCACGAGCTGTTCATCACGAAGTCGCTCATCAAGCGGTCTTTGGCGAACTCATGAAACACCCGCCCGCCCGGTGCCTGCGGGGTATACACGACGATTGAGCCAACCCCGGAGGTCGAGGTGCAAAACAGCAGTACCCCACGCACGCGCTGGCCCCGCAGTTTCAAGTGCTGCACCAGTATCCGATGCCCTTCGACGTGCTCGCGGCGGTCACTGTCCACGGGCTCGTCGAGCACCACCCGCACCCAATTGAACCCTCGCGCCAGGCGGTCCGGCAGAAAATCACCGTTGATCTTGGCCTCGATGGCGTCCAGACGCAGCTGACGCAACATGACCTGGCCATACGTGTTTTTTTGCGCCAACGCACCGGGCGAGGTGATCAGGCGATCTTTCAACAGCATCTCGTAACCTTGCCCGACGTTGACCGTGCGCACCAAGTCCTTGACGTTGTGCAAGCTAAGGCCCTCGTAGGGCGTGGCCGGGGTGAGATCTTCGGGAAGCAGTACTTCATCCGGCTTCTTGCCGGTATTTTCACTGAGCCTGGAGAAATGTGTGAAGTTCAGATCCAAACCGCCGACATTTTCCAGGGCCAGTTCTGTCAGTGTCCGGCTGCGATGCCGGAACAACGGCGTACCGGGCTCGCGAGGCGCGGGGGCCGGAGCACCGGGGACGACCACCGTAGGTGGAATGTAGGGCTCTTTGGTGTGCACCCGGATATCGTCGGGGTCAATGTCCAGCGCATGATCGGCCTTGAGTCGGATGCGCAACTGTTGGTTGGCGTACGCCAGCAGGGCCGGTTTATCGCTGTACTGCGCCAGCGAAGGTAAGCCCTCGGCATCCGGCAGGCTCAACAATTGGTTGCAATAGTCAGCCATCGCTGCATGCCAGGCGTCTTTGTCGGTCGCAGACGCGTCCTGAAGAAACGCCTTGAGCTGCGCCTGGCCACGCTTTATTTCCCGACCTGCCATTACACCGACTGCGTTGAAGGGGCGGCCTGGGTCTATCACTCGATCCCACGCGCTCGGCAGATGGTACATCTGGGCCTGCTCACCTTGTGCCTGGTAGCGCGTAAGCGTGGCGATGCAGTTGTCCTGTATCAGTTGGCATTGGGTTTCAATGCTGTAGTTGAACGGTGAGTCCAGCCGCTCCAGGTACGTCACCTGCCCCGTATCCTTTCGCTGGCGATGAAGGGCCAGGCCATGGGCTTGCTCGGTTTCTGCCAGCAAGTCCAGCACACCGGCAAATTCTACGGCGTGGTTCAAACGCCGATGCAGCTCACGGTCAAGGCTGGCCAGGGAGTCAAACGCCTCAAGGCCGGTGCCCGGGAGAAACAACAACACCGTGCCCAGGTTCATGCTCGGGTCCACCGGGCGCACCCTGACCGGCTGGACCTCACTCACAGGCCTGACCACGGTTTGCTCCGGGTCCCTGGCAGTCAGCACAAATGCCCCGCACAGCGTCAAACCACCGCTGAGGGCAACCGCGTAGACGCACGGCCGGTCAGCCCGCAGCACCTGCCGTGCCTGGGCCTCAGGGTAAAGCCGCACCTGCGCGAACACCTCCTGGGCTGCGGGGCTGAGTAAGCCGTCCGCGCCAAGCAGCGCTACCTCTGCTGCCAACCGTTCGGTATGGGTGTGCACCAACCATTGTTTCTGGGTACGCGTATCGGCCGGGCTGCGCGGGCGGGCCCAATAGGCATCCATATAGGCCGAAAAGTACGTCGACGCCCCCTCGGCCAGACGGTCAAGGAATTTATCAAGGCCAGCCGGGGTAACGCCGACCAGCGACTGCAAATCGTCGCCAATGGCCGGGCGCCGAAACAAAGTGGCCATGCGGCTCTCGTAAGTCGAAGGCTGTTGAGCAATAAGACGTTGCACCACCGCGTCCAGCAGCGAAGGCAGCAATACCGCTTCGGATGGCGTGGGCACCTCGCTTTGAGGCAATTGGATGAAGCCCTGGCGCACATCGAGACCAGGCGTCAACGTCGGGAAGGCTTGCTCGAACTCATGCTGCACGAATGAATGAAACGTCGGCGGCGGCTGGAACTGCTCGACGATCTGTCGATTGAGCGCAAGCCATTGGCCACGCAAGGTGACCTGTTGCTGCGTGTCGTTTACGATCAGGGGTGCGGGTATTAATGAATCAGACGGCATCGTGGCATCTCAAAGAGGGAAAGTAGCCGCCATCGTGCCGCCATCCAGGAAACGCCTGGCACTACATAGCTACAGGCCAGAGCGAGCGCGGTTTACATGCCCTGCGCCGCAGGTAGAATGGCGCCTCTGCCCTATTTTGAGTTCACTTCATGGCGTTGCCGACCCTACGCATCATCGGTTTCATCATCGGCATCTTCCTGATCACCCTCGCGATCGCCATGGTCGTGCCCATGGCCACGCTGGTGATCTTCGAACGCACCCGCGACCTGCCCTCGTTCCTGTGGGCCAGCCTGATCACCTTTATCGCCGGCCTGGCTCTGGTGATCCCCGGTCGCCCCGAGCATGTACACCTGCGCCCCAGGGACATGTACCTGCTCACCGTTACAAGCTGGGTAGTGGTGTGTATCTTCGCCGCCCTGCCGTTTTTGCTGACCCAGCACATCAGCTACACCGACTCGTTTTTTGAAAGCATGTCCGGCATCACCGCCACCGGTTCCACCGTGCTGAGCGGGCTGGACAACATGTCGCCGGGCATCCTGATGTGGCGCTCGCTGCTGCACTGGCTCGGCGGTATCGGCTTTATCGGCATGGCGGTGGCGATCCTGCCGCTGCTGCGCATTGGTGGCATGCGCCTGTTCCAGACCGAATCCTCGGACCGCTCTGAAAAAGTCATGCCCCGCTCCCACATGGTGGCGCGGCTGATCGTGGCGGCGTATGTAGGCATCACCATTTTGGGCAGCCTGGCATTCTGGTGGGCGGGCATGGGCCTGTTCGATGCGATCAATCATGCGATGTCGGCGATTTCCACCGGTGGGTTCTCCACCTCCGATGAATCCCTGGCCCACTGGAAACAACCGGCGGTGCATTGGGTGGCGGTGGTGGTGATGATCCTCGGCAGCCTGCCGTTCACCCTGTATGTAGCCACCTTGCGCGGCAACCGTCGGGCGTTGATCAAGGACCAACAAGTGCAAGGGCTGCTGGGTTTGCTGCTGGTGACTTGGCTGGTGCTCGGCACCTGGTACTGGTGGACCACCAACCTGCATTGGCTGGACGCCCTTCGCCATGTGGCGTTGAACGTAACCTCCGTGGTGACCACCACCGGTTTTGCACTGGGGGACTACAGCCTGTGGGGCAATTTCTCACTGATGCTGTTTTTCTACCTGGGCTTTATCGGCGGTTGCTCGGGGTCGACGGCGGGCGGGATCAAGATCTTCCGCTTCCAGGTCGCCTATATCCTGCTCAAGGCCAACTTGAACCAGCTGATTCACCCGCGTGCGGTGATCAAGCAGAAGTACAACGGCCACCGGCTTGATGAAGAAATTGTGCGGTCGATCCTGACGTTCTCGTTTTTCTTCGCCATCACCATCTGCGCCATTGCCCTGGCCTTGTCGCTGCTGGGCCTGGATTGGATGACCGCACTGACTGGCGCGGCCAGCACTGTGTCTGGCGTCGGCCCAGGGCTGGGGGAGACCATCGGCCCGGCCGGCAACTTCGCCAGCCTGCCGGATGCGGCCAAGTGGATTCTGTCGCTCGGCATGCTATTGGGCCGACTCGAAATCATCACAGTGTTTGTGCTGTGCATCCCGGCGTTTTGGCGTCACTGACCGTCGACGTTTCGAGCCGTCGCGCCCGGTATTCGCCGGGCGTGGCATCAAACCAGCGGCGGAACGCACGAAAGAAGTTACTCGGGTCGGCAAAGCCCAACAGGTAAGCAATCTCCAGCAAGGTCATGCTCGGCTGCGCCAGGTATTGCTCGGCCAACTCGCGGCGGGTGTCGTCGAGCAGGGTCTGGAAGCTGGTGCCTTCCTCCTGCAAGCGGCGCTGTAGGGTGCGTTGGGACAGGTGCAGCGTCTGCGCCACCACTTCACGCTTGGGCTCACCCTGGGGCAGCAAACGGCAGAGCACCTGCCGCGCCTTGTGAGTCACGCGGCTTTCCGAAAAACGCGCCAGGTATTCACCGGCAAAGCGGTCATGCAGCAGCGCCATCGCTTCGTTGGCGGTGGGCAGCGGCGCGTCCATGTCGGCGCGTTCGAAGATCAACGCGTCATACGGCGCGTTGAATTCCAGCGGCGCATGGAAGGCTTGTTTATAGGGGGCCAGGTCCGTCGGTTGCTCGCCTTGCAGCAGCACTTTGCGCGGTTGCAGCGTGCGCCCGGTCAACCAACCGCACAGCGCAAGCGCACTGGCCAGCGAGGCTTCGGCGCTTTGCCGGGTGGGCGGCAGGTGGTCGCCATGCACGGTGAGTATCAGCGCATAGCCTTCGGGCAACAGGCGAAAACTCAGGTCGGCGCTTTCGGCGATGATCCGCTGGTAGCGCACCAGGCGCATAAAACCTTCGGCCAGGGTGTTGCTGGACATCAGCGCATAGCCGGCCACATGAAACGACGCCGGGCGCACCACCTTGCCCATGTTCAGGCCAATCGCCGGGTTGCCCGACAGCTCCACTGCGCGCTGCCATAGCCGCGTCATCGAGTCTTGCGGGAACCGCGCATCGGGGTCGTTCAGGGCGTTGTAGTCCAGGCCCAGTTGCTTGAACAGCGCCCGGCAATCCAGGCCGTCCATTTCCAACGCCTTGACTATCCCCATCGCCCAGCTTGCAGAAGTTGTTCGTTCGCTCATGGCGTCTTCTTAATAAAGCAGGCTTAAAACGGCAGCCAGGAAAGCCAAGGATACTAAAGTGGCATCTATTGTCACTGGCTGTTGCTACTGATCACTCTAGACTCAAATAAGCTCCCCGCCGAACATCTGTTGGGCGGCATAACAATCAAAGGGCCGGCTACCGTGGAAAACACCAAACAATTCAACAGCTTCGCCGAGTTCTACCCGTATTACCTGCGTGAACACGGCAACAGCACCTGCCGACGCCTGCACTTTATCGGCACCACGCTGGTGATCGGCATCCTGGCTTATGCCATTGGTCGGGGCTCGTTGGGCTTGTTGCTGGCCGTACCGATCGCCGGTTACAGCTTTGCTTGGGTCGGTCACTTCTTCTTCGAAAAGAACCGCCCGGCGACCTTCAAGCACCCGCTCTACAGCCTGTTGGGGGATTTTGTGATGTACCGCGACATGATCCTGGGCAAGGTGCCGTTCTAGCCAAACGACCGTTTAAACCCTGAAAGTTCCTGCATCCGCCGACATAAAAATCTTTTTGTCATTTGCAGTGCTGTATCCTGCCAAGGCTTTTTGAGAGCGCGGAATCACCTGCGATTGAAAAAACAGACCTTGCGAGGAGCGACGACGATGCACGAGATACCTAATCTCCCCTTCCCAAGCCTGCACCCTACTGAGCAGCCAACACCGCAGCAGGCCAGTGACAAACAGCCTGAGGCCAAAGAAGCAAAACCAGTCGACAGCGAAAGCCAGGACTGACGCCGTACCAGACCGTGTGGAAAGCGCAGCTTTGAGCGCTTTCCACACTGCCTGAATGAATCGAGACCCCGCCATGACCGATACCCAAGACTCTGCCGTACTCGATGCTGCCCTGCAGATGGTCGATGTATGGAACCGCCTCAGCGCCGACAAACAAGCCCTGCTGCTCAAACGCTTCGGCACCCAGGAAAACGCCCTGGCCGCGCTCGTCACTACGCAATTGCTGACCCCCGCGAAATCCTGATGCGTTTTTGAGCTACGCTTTTTGTGTATTAGCCGCCCGGCCCGGCCAAAGCGCCGGTATCATTAGCAGCCTATCTTTACCTGCTGCGACAGTGGACCTCTCCCATGCCAGATACCCAGCGCCCCCTAGCGGTCACGCTGCAAGTTGTTTCCATCGTGTTGTTCACCTTTATTGGCTACCTGAATATCGGCATCCCCCTGGCCGTGTTGCCGGGCTACGTCCACAGTGAGCTGGGGTACGGCGCGGTTGTCGCGGGCCTGGTGATCAGCGTGCAATACCTGGCCACCCTGCTGAGCCGCCCGTATGCCGGCAAGATCATCGATAACCTGGGCAGCAAACGCGCCGTGCTGATCGGTTTGGCGGGCTGCGGTTTGAGCGGCGTGTTTATGCTGCTGGCCGCGTGTTTTTCGAGCCTGCCGGTGGTGAGCCTGGTCAGCCTGCTGGTCGGCCGCTTGGTGCTGGGCAGCGCAGAAAGCCTGGTGGGCTCGGGCGCCATTGGCTGGGGGATTGGCCGAGTAGGTTCGGAAAATACCGCCAAAGTGATTTCCTGGAACGGCATTGCCAGCTACGGCGCACTGGCCGTTGGCGCGCCGTTGGGAGTGCTGCTGGTAAGAAACTTCGGGCTGTGGAGCATGGGGGTCAGCATCATCCTGCTGGCGATCGTTGGGCTGCTGCTGGCCTGGAACAAGGTCGCAGCACCGATTGTCGCGGGCGTGCGCCTGCCCTTCATGAATGTGCTGGGCCGCGTTCTGCCCCACGGTTGCGCGTTGGCGTTGGGCTCCATCGGCTTTGGCACCATCGCTACATTCATCACGCTGTATTACACCACCCAACACTGGGACAACGCGGTGTGGGCCTTGAGCCTGTTCGGCGCCAGTTTTATCGGTGCGCGCCTGCTGTTTGGCAACTTGATCAACCGGATCGGCGGCTTTCGCGTGGCGATTGCCTGCTTGTCGGTGGAGATTCTCGGCCTGCTGCTGTTGTGGCTCGCGCCGGATGCCAACCTGGCCCTGGCCGGTGCGGCGCTCAGCGGGTTTGGATTTTCCCTGGTATTTCCGGCGCTGGGCGTGGAAGCAGTCAACCTGGTGCCCGCCTCTAGCCGGGGCGCTGCGGTGGGGGCGTATTCGCTGTTTATCGATTTGTCGCTGGGGATAACAGGGCCATTAGCCGGGGCGGTCGCATCAGGGTTCGGGTTCGCGTCTATCTTCCTGTTCGCCGCCCTTGCCGCCCTCGGCGGGTTGCTGCTGAGTGTGTACCTGTACCGTCAGGCACCCAAGGCCCGCGAAGCGCGCGACGCTTAAAAGTCCACCTTGCCACGCCCGGCCTTGATGTTGCCGCGCTTGGTCTTGGACTCGAGGCGGCGCTTCTTCGAGCCCAGGGTCGGCTTGGTCGGGCGGCGCTTCTTCTCCACCTTGGTGGCGCTCTGGATCAACTCCACCAGACGCTCCAGCGCATCCGCGCGATTCTGCTCCTGGGTGCGATATTGCTGAGCCTTGAGCACCAGCACGCCTTCGCTGGTGATACGGCTGTCCCGCAGCGCCAGCAGTCGCTCCTTGTAAAACTCCGGCAGCGACGAGGCCGGAATATCAAAACGCAGGTGCACCGCACTCGACACCTTATTGACGTTCTGCCCACCGGCGCCCTGGGCGCGAATGGCGGTCAGCTCGATCTCGGCATCGGACAAGTGCACATTGTTGGAAATTACCAGCATCAATCAAAAACCCTAGGCAACGGACAAGCCCAACTCCGACAACAACATCGACGCCTGGGCTTTGGAAATCACGGCGCCTTTGAACAGTTTGGCATCATTGAGACGAAACCCGCTCAAATCCGCACCCCGCAGGTCAGCACCGGCGAAATTGGCACCGTTGATACGGGCGTGGGCCAGGCTGCAATCGATCAGCTCAGCCTTGCGAAAGTCGGCGTCCGACAAATCGCTGTCAGAGAAGTCCAGGTTATTGAGCACAGTGCGGGCAAACGACAAACCGGACAGAAATGCACTGTTTAGCCGGGTTTCGCTGAAACTTAGCCCCAAGGACGCGCAATGGGTAAAGTTGGCGCCGGTTAATTTGCAGTGCTCGAAACTGGCCTGTGACAGCTTGCTTCGCTGCCAGCGGGTGTTGTTCAGGTCACAGCTGTGGAACTGCGCTTCCAGCAGGTTTGCCGCTTCGAAGATGGCGTGGCTGGCGCGGCAGCTTTTCCAGTGAGTGCCTTCAAGTCGCGAACCGAGGAGAGATGTTTGGATGAGGATGCAGCGTTCAAAGATCCAGTGGTCCAGCGACAGGCGTGACAGATCGGCACCGCTTAGGTCGACGCCGATCAGCCGCAAGGGGCCGCTGTGCTGGGCGATCAGGTCTTCCAGGTCAGAGCGTTGCAGGGTGCCACCGTCGATGTCGGTGTGGTACATGGGGGCCTCATGGAGAGCACGAACAGTGCGAGAGTCTAACTCGCAACATCATGAAGTGCAGAAAAAATGCAGCTGGTTTTACATTTAGCTATATTAGTTGTCTATCAGCGTCATCAATTGCGGGTTTTCTGCATGTTAATCGAATTTTCTGTCAGTAATTTTCGCTCCTTTCGGGAGAAGCAGACCTTGTCGATGGTCGCCTCGCCGCGTTTGGGAAAAAAGCAAAATGTCTTCGACCCAGAAGTCTCTGGAGAACATTTTCCAAAGCTGTTGAAGGTGGCTGCCATTTACGGACCAAATGCGTCGGGAAAGTCCAATTTGGTAAAGGCACTCGATGTCATACCGGCAATGTTGCGCCGCACACCCAGCAATCACTATTCACCTCCTGTAATGCCATTCAGGTTTGATCCAGCGCTGGCTGATAAACCCAGCTATTTCGAAGCACACTTCATTGAAGACAATCTTCGTTTTCAATACGTTGTAGCGGCTACCTCAGAGAGAGTTTTTGAAGAAACGCTCATTTATTTTCCAAAGGGAAAGGAAAGCCTTCTTTACTCCAGAACTTTCAGTCCAAGTAGTGGTGAATCTTATATCTTCGGAGAAAGCCTGGAGGGCGGATCCATAGTTCATGAAGCTTGGAAGAGGCTCACCTCACCTCAAAGCCTATTTTTAGGCCAGGCTGTACTGAACAGCAGCGAGGAAATGCAACAGCTCGTCACACCCCATAAATGGTTCGAAAATTCAAACATTTGCATAGGCCAAGACGGGATGAATTCTTGGGCTATAGCGTCCAGATCGATGGTCATGCAGACCCCCATATCCAAAGACATTCTGCAAAGCTTCCTGCAGCGGCTTGATGTACCTATTACCAATATCCGGTTTGAAGAAAACTCTGGAAAATCCTTGATAGGCCCGGACTCAGAACCTAGAGACTATATGAGGCTGGTTGAGAACGAGTCGAAAACCAAGCTAATGCACACCACGGCATTGGGGGACGCCGAATTCGACTTCAACGAAGAGTCGGGAGGCACTCAAAACCTGATCGGATTTTGGTTGCCATGGCTGAGTCTAAACATGAGCAACGACGGAAAAGTTGTGGTGATCGATGAACTGGACAGCAGCCTGCACCCAAAAATCGTTGAAAGCCTAGTTAAAGAGCATCTTTCAGGAAACAAAAAAACGCAGCTGATCTTCACCACTCACGACACCCATCTGATGAACACCAAACTCCTCAGAAGAGATCAGTTCTGGGTCACCGAACGCGACACCAACGGCGCCACCCAAATGTTTTCCATCCATGACTTTCAAGGAAGAGACAGTGAGGATATTGAAAAACGTTATTACGAAGGTCGCTATCGTGGCTTGCCAATCCTCAGCAGGAGCTAAACATGGCTCGCAGCGCTGACTCATTCAGGAGAAGGGAACCCCGGTTTCAGCAGCAAGCAACGGTATTGATCATTTGCGAAGACCTGCAGTCCAGCAAGGTTTATCTGGAAGATGCCGCAGTCCACTTTCGTTCACACGCAAAAATCGAAATCATGCACTGCGGCGTCACCCACCCAAAAGGCATTGTCGAGTACGCGATTGAGCGTCAAAAGAAATTCGACAAAGTCTTCTGCGCCATCGACCGTGACACGCACGAGTCATTTGACGAAGCCATTCGCCTGTCCAAAGCACACGACAAGATAACCATCATCGCCTCCTACCCCTGCTTCGAATACTGGTTGCTGCTGCACTTCGGTTACACCCGAAAACCCTATTCACGGTCAGGCAAGCACTCAGCGGGCGATCTGGTCGGGGCAGATCTGAGAACCAAGCCAGGCATGGCGGACTACGCCAAGTCGGGGCTTAAGGGATATTTCAAAATGCTGGCCGGCGAACGGTTCGAGAGTGCGCGCAAGCACGCACCGAAAAGCTTGCAGGATGCGATCAAGAGCAACGATAGAAACCCAAGCACCGAGATTCATCTACTGATCGATGAATTTGAAGCGATCTCGAAGCCTAAAAAACTGTAACGCCCTGACAAAAAACAAACCCGACTCAAGGTCGGGTTTGTCATCCAAGGCGGGCTAAATCACTCGGCTACCGAAGCAGCCACGCCCGGCAACTCCTGCGCCTTGCGCTTGTTCTTGACCCAATAACACACCGCCATAAACGCCACCCACACCGGGATCGCGTACACCGACACCTGAATGCTCGGGATCATCAGCATGATCACCAAAATAAACACCACAAACGCCAGGCAAACAACGTTGCCGTACGGGTACCACAGCGCCTTGAACAGCGGCACCTGGCCAGTGCGGTTCATGTGCTGGCGGAATTTGAGGTGGGAGAAGCTGATCATCGCCCAGTTGATCACCAGCGTGGCCACTACCAGGGACATCAGCAGTTCGAGCGCGTGTTGCGGGATCAGGTAGTTCAGCAATACCGCCACCAGCGTCACAGCGGCAGAGGCAAGGATGGAACGCACCGGCACGCCACGCTTGTCGATCTTCGCCAGCACTTTGGGCGCATCCCCCTGCTCAGCCATGCCCAGCAGCATGCGGCTGTTGCAGTAGGTGCCGCTGTTGTACACCGACAACGCGGCAGTCAACACCACGAAGTTGAGGATGTGCGCGGCGGTGTTGCTGCCCAGCATGGAGAACACCTGCACAAACGGGCTGCCGCTGTAGGCATCGCCGGAGGCGTTGAGGGTGGCCAGCAGGCTGTCCCAAGGCGTCAGCGACAGCAGCACCACCAGGGCGCCGATGTAGAAAATCAGGATGCGGTAGATCACTTGGTTGATCGCTTTCGGGATCACCGTGCGCGGCTGATCAGCTTCGGCCGCAGTAAAGCCGAGCATTTCGAGCCCGCCGAACGAGAACATGATGATCGCCATGGCCATCACCAACCCACCCACGCCGTGGGGGAAGAAGCCGCCGTGTTCCCACAGGTTGCTTACCGAGGCCTGCGGGCCGCCGGTGCCGCTGACCAGCAGATAGCTGCCCAGGGCGATCATGCCGACGATGGCCACCACCTTGATGATGGCAAACCAGAATTCAGCCTCGCCAAACACTTTGACGTTGGCCAGGTTGATCAGGTTGATCAGCACGAAGAACGCCGCCGCCGACACCCAGGTCGGGATCTCCGGCCACCAGTAGTGCACGTATTTACCTACAGCCGTCAGCTCCGACATGCCCACCAGAATGTACAGAATCCAGCAGTTCCAGCCCGACAGGAAGCCGGCGAAACCGCCCCAGTACTTGTGGGCAAAGTGGCTGAAGGAACCGGCGACCGGCTCTTCAACGATCATTTCGCCGAGCTGGCGCATGATCATGAAGGCAATAAAGCCGCAGATGGCATAACCCAGGATCATCGACGGCCCGGCAGACTTGAGCACCCCGGCCGAGCCCAGGAACAGGCCGGTACCGATGGCGCCACCGAGGGCGATCAACTGGATATGACGATTTTTCAGGCCGCGTTTCAGCTCGCCTGAAGGGGATTGGGGTCCACTCATGAAAAGGGTCTCACGCAAGGTTTGATGATGTTGAATGCACGTCGCTCGCTCGAATCTCGACTCAAGCAGCGCCGCTCAAACCCCAGCGCAGGCACCAGGAGTACAGCGTCTTTCTAATGGTCATGCGTCACCTGTTTGTTTTTATCTGTGACGAAATCGAACCCGTCCGGCTCGTGGCCAGGCGGAGTGATCAGGGAAGGTAAACCCTGGGTCTTGGCCTTTTGCGTGGTTACGCAAGGGGGGTCACAGTAAAACGCGGCGGATTGTACACGCTGGAAAGCTTTGGGCCGAGTGTTGTTGGTATAAATAGTTATCGTAAAAAAATCTTTACGATGCCATAAATCCCAGTAAACACGGGCCCACATCGTAAACTATTCGTTACAACACGGAACACAGATCTTACACAGATCAGAATGTGGGAGGGGCTTGCTCCCGATTGCAGAGGGTCAGCTACAGATGAGTTGGCTGGTCCACCGCTTTCGGGAGCAAGCCCCCTCCCACATTGGACCGGGTCGATCTTCAAGTTCAGGGCAAAAAAAAACGCCAACCCGAAGGTTGGCGTTTTTAGGCCGTGCTTAGCGAATCACTGCGGCTTCTTGCGACCAAAACCAGGACGCTGACCCGAACCGGCCGGAGCGCCGCGGCGCTTGCCCGACGGCTCGTCGGCGACCAGTTTAGGGCCAGGGCGCTTGTTTGCCGCAGGCTTGGCCGGGCGCTTGGTGCTGGCGTTGTCAGCAGGGCGATCCGCTTCACCACGGTTGCTGCGACCACCGGCCGGGGCCGGGCGTGGCGTACGTGGAGCGCGGTCACCTTCCTGACGCGACGGCGCGGTTGGGCGACGCTCGCCTTCGATCTGCGGCTCGCGGGAAATACGACCGCCGGTTGCCGGTGCATTCAGTGCAGGGCGCAGGGTACGGGCAACGCGCTCAGTACGGGCCACAGGGCGCGACGATTTACGCTGCATACGCTCAAGCTTGTCTTTGCTCTTGGCGTTCATCTGCGGCATGGCGACTGGCGTCAGGCCGACTTCGGCACTGAGGATGTCGACTTCGTACTGGCTCATTTCGCGCCAGCGGCCCATCGGCAGGTCGGAGTTCAAGAACACCGGGCCGAAACGCACGCGCTTCAGACGGCTGACCACCAGGCCCTGGGATTCCCACAGGCGACGCACTTCACGGTTACGGCCTTCCATCACCACGCAGTGGTACCAGTGGTTGAAACCTTCGCCACCTGGCGCTTGCTTGATGTCGGTGAATTTGGCCGGGCCGTCTTCGAGGACAACACCAGCTTTCAAACGCTCGATCATCTCGTCATCGACTTCGCCACGTACACGTACCGCGTATTCACGGTCCATTTCGTACGAAGGGTGCATCAGGCGGTTAGCCAGCTCACCGTCGGTGGTGAACATCAGCAAGCCGGTGGTGTTGATGTCGAGGCGACCGATGTTGATCCAACGGCCTTCTTTTGGCTTAGGCATCTTGTCGAACACGGTCGGACGGCCTTCCGGGTCGTCACGGGTGCAGATCTCGCCATCGGGCTTGTTGTACATGATCACGCGGCGCACCGATTCGGCGGCCTCTTCACGCTTGATGACCTTGCCATCAATGGTGATTGCATCGTGCAGGTCTACGCGCTGGCCGAGGGTGGCCTCGACGCCATTGACCTTGATGCGCTTCTGGGTGATCCAGGCTTCGACGTCGCGGCGCGAGCCCACGCCGATACGCGCCAGCACCTTTTGCAGTTTTTCGCCTGCTGGGCCGATTTCCTGGCTGTCGTTCTGGTCTTTGTCGTTCATCTTAAGCACCTCCCGGTGGGTCGATTCAGGCGTGGCCTGAAGAGTGTTGAAAGCGGGGTCTTGGCCGAATAGGTCGGCGAAGGGTCGCGAATCATACGCGCATGGTGGGCATTGCGCATCAGAGACTAGTCGATAAAGCTTAAGTTACCTGCTTTGCGCCGACCGATGGCCCACAGCAGTTCAAAATGTGGGAGGGGGGCTTGCCCCCGATGGCGGTGTATCAGCTAAACAAGATGCTGGCTGACACACTGCAATCGGGGGCAAGCCCCCCTCCCACATTGATCACCAGTGTTTGCCGGGGCGCGTCAGTCTTCGAACTCGCGGCGTTCGGCTTCGATGGCTTCGGCCAGGGCGCGAGCTTCGGCTTCTTCGTCGCTCAGGGGTGGCTGCTCCAACGCTGCGACGGCGGCCAGCAGTTTTTCACGGGCTTCGGCCACACCGAGGATGTCTTCCTCGGGTTCGGGCTCTGGCTCTGGCTCTGGCTCTGGCTCAGCGCTTTCCGGAGCCTCAGGCTCGACGGCACCATCACGCAACAAGTCATCAAAGTCAGTCTTGATGCCCTGCTCCATGTCATCCAATTCCAGCAACAACGTATGGAAGCTGGTCTCGTCCTTCGGTTCCTCCGGCTCGGCGCTGGCGTCGGCCAGTTCCTGCAAGCCTGCTGGCACGGGCGCGTCGTCGAAGTCCAGCACCGGGTCTGGCTCCATCTCGCGCAACTCGGCCAGCGGCGGCAAATCGTCGAGGTTCTTCAGGTTAAAGTGGTCAAGGAACACCTTGGTGGTCGCGAACATCGCCGGTTTGCCAGGCACGTCGCGGTAGCCAACGATGCGGACCCACTCACGTTCCAGCAGCGTCTTGACGATGTGGCTGTTGACCGCCACGCCGCGCACATCCTCGATCTCGCCTCGGGTGATCGGCTGGCGATAAGCAATCAGCGCCATGGTTTCCAGCATCGCCCGGGAATAACGTTGCGGGCGCTCCTCCCACAAGCGGCCGACCCACGGGGAAAATTTCTCACGGATCTGTAGGCGATAGCCTGACGCCACTTCGCGCAGTTCGAAGGCGCGACCGTCGCAGGACTTGCGCAGAATCTCCAGTGCCTTCTTGAACACCGGCGGCTCAGGGCGCTCGGCTTCTTCAAAGAGTTCGAACAGGCGCTCCAGGGATTGGGGTTTACCCGAGGCGAGGAGAAAAGCTTCCAGCAGCGGGGCCAGTTCGCGGGGTTCAGTCAAATTCATCGATTCAGCTCTTTATTCGGCTCGCGCCCGCACGTGGATAGCCGCAAAAGGCTCATTCTGGACCAGCTCGACCAAGGATTCCTTGACCAATTCAAGCACCGCCATAAAAGTCACCACCACCCCCAGGCGCCCTTCTTCTTTGGTGAACAACTCAACAAACGGCACGAAGCCACCGCCCTTGAGACGCTCCAGCACATCGCTCATACGCTCGCGGGTCGACAGCGCCTCGCGGCTGACCTGGTGGCTTTCAAACATATCGCCACGGCGCAGCACCTCGGCCATGGACATCAGCAATTCTTCCAGGCTCACGTCTGGCACCAGCTTGCGCGCACGGGCCTCAGGCGCATCAAGCTTGGGCACCACCACATCGCGGCCCACGCGGCTCAAGCCGTCGATACCTTCGGCGGCAGCCTTGAAACGTTCGTACTCTTGCAGGCGGCGGATCAGTTCGGCGCGGGGGTCGTCTTCTTCGGCCTCCACCGTCTCCGAGCGCGGCAGCAGCATGCGCGACTTGATCTCGGCGAGCATGGCGGCCATCACCAGGTATTCGGCGGCCAGCTCCAGACGCACCGACTGCATCAGCTCCACATAGCCCATGTACTGGCGAGTAATCTCGGCCACCGGGATGTCGAGGATATTGATGTTCTGCTTGCGGATCAGGTAGAGCAGCAAGTCCAGCGGGCCTTCGAAGGCTTCGAGGAAGACCTCCAGGGCATCGGGCGGGATGTACAAATCCAGCGGCATTTCCAGCACGGCCTGGCCGTAGACCATGGCAAATGGCAGTTCCTGCTGGGCGCCGGCCTGGCTGTCGACGGTTTCCACGGCAGACATTCAGGCCTCAACCATGAACGGGGCCGGGTCACCACAACCCACGCGGATCACTTCAGGCTCGCCGTCGGCCAGGTTGATCACGGTGGAGGCTTTGTTGCCGCCGAAGCCGCCGTCGATGATCAGGTCGACCTGTTTTTCCAGGAGCTGGCGCATTTCGTACGGGTCTTCCAGCGGCTCGGTTTCACCGGGCATGATCAGCGACACACTCATCAGCGGCTCACCCAACTCTTCCAGCAGCGCCAGGGCGATGGGGTGCTCCGGCACCCGCAGGCCAATGGTGCGCTTCTTGGGGTGCAGCAACAGGCGTGGCACTTCGCGGGTGGCGTTGAGAATAAAGGTGTAAGGGCCCGGCGTATGGGCCTTGAGCAGGCGGAAGGTGCCGGTGTCCACCTTGGCGAACAGCCCCAGTTGGGACAAATCGCTGCAAATCAGCGCGAAGTTGTGCTTGTCGTCCAGCTGACGCAGGCGTCGTACACGCTCTACGGCGCCCTTGTCGCCGATCTGACAACCAATGGCGTAGGACGAATCAGTCGGGTAGATCACCACACCACCGGCGCGAATGATCTCCACGGCCTGTTTGATCAGGCGCGCCTGGGGGTTTTCCGGATGAATCTGGAAGAATTGACTCACGTGTTCTACCTGTTCAGACGGTGGCAGTAATGGGGTCATGCTTGAATCGCCCCGACAAGAGCGGCAGGTCTTCAGGTACCTGGCGATACTCGCCGATTTCGGACCACCCACCTGGGCCATGAAAGTCACTGCCGGCGCTGACCAGCAGACCAAATTCGCGGGCAAGAATTGCCAGGCTGCCGACCTGTTCGGCGGGCTGGTGCCCGTTGACCACTTCGATCGCGTGGCCACCCGCTCCAATATAGTCGCTGATCAGCTTGCGGCGCTTGCTGCGGGTGAAATCGTAATGCCAGGGGTGGGCCAGGCTGACCCAAGCCCCGGAGGCACGCAGGGTCGCGACCGTGTCTTCCAGGGTCGGCCAGTGCTGCTTCACGTCGCCCAACTTGCCGGCGCCCAGCCATTTGCGGAAGGCTTCGGCGCGGTCTTTGACAAACCCTTCACGCACCATCCAGTCGGCAAAGTGCGGCCGGGCCGGGGCGTTGCCGCTGTCGCCGAGTTCCTGCTGGATGGCGCGGGCACCCTCCAGGGCGTTGGGCATGCCTTTGAGGCTGAGTTTGCGGCTGATTTCTTCGGAACGCAGCCAGCGGCCATCGTGCAAATTGGCGATAGCCTGCACCAACGCGGGGGCGTTTTGATCGAAACCGTAGCCGAGCACATGAATGGTGGCGCCGCCCCAGGTGCAGGACAATTCCACGCCCGTGACCAACTGCATACCCAGTGAATGGGCGGCTTCACGGGCTTCATCGAGGCCTTCGAGGGTGTCGTGGTCGGTCAACGCCAGGACTCGCACGCCTTTTTCAAACGCACGCGCAACCAGTACCGCGGGCGCCAGGGCGCCGTCGGAGGCCGTGCTGTGGCAGTGCAAATCAACATTCACGGGAGTGTGTAACCTCAAGTCAGCTGGCGCTTTCGCTACCAAGGATGTTTGTTATTATGCCGCCACATCCAGCTTCTGGCTCTTACTGTGAAACAATTCATCGACTTCATCCCGCTGTTGCTGTTTTTCATCGTTTACAAACTCGACCCTCGGGTCATCGATGTTGCCGGTCATGAGCTGACGTTCGGGGGCATCTACAGCGCCACCGCCGTGCTTATCGTCAGCTCCCTCGTGGTCTACGGCGCCCTCTTCATCTCCCAGCGCAAACTGGAAAAAAGCCAATGGCTGACCCTGGTCGCGTGCCTGGTGTTTGGCAGCCTGACGCTGGCCTTCCACAGCGAAACCTTCCTTAAATGGAAAGCCCCGGTGGTGAACTGGTTGTTTGCCCTGGCGTTTATCGGCAGCCACTTTATCGGCGACCGTCTGCTGATCAAGCGGATCATGGGCCACGCACTGACCCTGCCGGAGCCGGTCTGGACGCGCCTGAACGTGGCCTGGATCATCTTTTTCATCTTCTGCGGCGCCGCCAACCTGTTCGTGGCGTTCACCTTCCAGAGCTACTGGGTCGACTTCAAGGTTTTCGGCAGCCTGGGCATGACCGTATTGTTCCTGGTCGGCCAGGGTATCTACCTGTCGCGCCATCTGCATGACACCGACCCTACTACGCCAAAAACCGAGGACTGACATGCTCTACGCCATCATCGCCACCGACGTTGCCAACTCCCTGGAAAAACGCCTGAGCGTGCGCCCGGCCCATGTCGAGCGCCTCAAGCAACTGCAAGCAGACGGCCGCCTCGTGCTGGCTGGCCCACACCCGGCCGTCGACAGCAACGACCCGGGCGACGCCGGTTTCACCGGTAGCCTGATCGTCGCCGAGTTCGCCTCCCTGGCCGACGCCCAGGCCTGGGCCAAGGCCGACCCCTACATCGCGGCTGGCGTCTACGCCGATGTCGTGATCAAGCCATTCAAGCAAGTCCTGCCTTGACGCTGGAATGTGTCGAACCTATTACGTTCGGCACACTCCTAATTGCTCATTATTCTCGGTAACCTGCCGACAACGATCTGAATATTCGTGTGGAATCAGGAGTTCCGATGCGCTTACGTCAGTTGTGTCTGTTGGCAGTGTTAATGATCGGGGCTACTGCCCACGCTGAAGAAACCCCGAACACCGGCAATTCCACGCCCCTGTCGTTGAGTGCGGGCAGCCAGATCACCGAATTGCAGCAACGCTTGAAAGAAAGCGAACGGCTGCGCGAAGAATTGGGCAAGCAACTGCAAAGTGCGGACACTGCTCGCGAAAGCGCCCAACTGAGTCGCCTTCGCCAAGAGAACCAACGCCTGGCCCAGCAACTCAAAGACACACAAGGCGGTGCTTTGACCCGATGGCTGACCGAGCAACAACAGTGGTTTGTCACCGGCGGCGCCGTCGCATTGATCGCCTTGCTGTGCGGGATCTTCGCCAGCGGTGGGCACCGTCGCCGTCGACAATGGCTAAATTGAGTGAGTCATGAGCGAGCTGTTACTGATAGATGATGACCAGGAGCTCTGCGAGCTGCTGACCAGTTGGTTGAGCCAGGAAGGTTTCCAGGTACGCGCCTGCCATGACGGTTTGAGCGCACGTAAAGCTTTGGCTGACAGTGCCCCCGCAGCGGTGGTACTCGATGTGATGCTGCCCGACGGCAGCGGCCTGGAGCTACTCAAGCAACTGCGCAACGACCACCCGGAGTTGCCGGTGCTGATGCTGTCGGCCCGGGGCGAGCCGCTGGACCGTATCCTCGGCCTGGAACTGGGCGCCGACGACTACCTGGCCAAGCCCTGCGACCCTAGGGAATTGACCGCCCGCCTGCGCGCGGTATTGCGCCGCAGCCACCCGGCGGCAGTGTCGACGCAGATGGAGCTGGGCGATTTGTGCTTTAGCCCCGTGCGCGGCGTGGTGAGCATCGATGAGCAGGAGTTCGTCCTCACCGTTTCCGAAAGCCGCCTGCTGGAAGCCTTGCTGCGTCAGCCTGGGGAGCCACTGGATAAGCAGGAACTGGCGCAGATCGCGTTGGGCCGCAAGCTGACCCTTTACGACCGCAGCCTGGACATGCACGTCAGCAACCTGCGCAAAAAGATCGGCCCGCACCCGGATGGCCGGCCGCGGATCGTGGCCCTGCGCAGCCGGGGCTACTACTACAGCCTCTGAACACGCTGCAGAATCTCTGTGGGAACTGGCTTGCCTGCGATGGCAGTGGGTCAGCCAGCATCAATGTGATTGAAAGACCGCGATCGCAGGCAAGCCAGCTCCCATATTTGGCCTGCTTGATCTCAAGGGTTTTGTCAGCCTCGATCAAAACCCTCTTTACCCAAGCTTTACGCTCCCCTGACTGCCGCTGACCTTCTTCTGCGTAATCTACTCACATCCGGACTCACCGGAATAGAGACAGGAGAATCACCATGCGCAAGACCCTAATCGCTTTGATGTTCGCCGCTGCCCTGCCTACCGTTGCCATGGCTGCCATGCCAGAAGGCCCAGGCCCGATGGGCGGCCCGGAAGGTCACATGATGGGTGGCCCGGGCCACGGCGGTGAACACGGTTCGCGTGGCAAAGGCGGCCCTTTCAGCCAGTTGGACCTGAGCCGCGAACAGCGCCAGCAGATCGGCAAGCTGATGGGCGACCAGTTCCACGCTCGCAAAGACCTGACCAAGAAGTACCTGGACAAGCTGCCAGCGGCTGAGCAGAAAGCCATGCAGGACGAGATCGCCGCCGGCAAACAGAAAACCCAGGCCGATATCCGCGCAGTACTGAAGCCTGACCAGCAGAAAAAATTCGACGAGATCGTCAAGAAGCAAGAGCAGCGCCGCGCCGAATGGAAGGAATTCCAGGCCTGGAAAGCGCAACAGCCGCAAAAAGCGCAATAATGCCCACGCGTTAACGCTCCCAGCCCAGTGGCTTCCCGCCACTGGGCTTTTCCTGTTTGAGGGTTTCCTGTGCGTTCATTGTTCTGGCGGATCCTGGCCAGCTTCTGGCTGGCTATCGCTCTGGTTGCCGGGTTGTCGATCCTGCTGGGGCATATGCTCAACCAGGACGGCTGGATTCTCAGCCGCCACCCCGGCCTCGCCAACCTCCCTGAAGAATGGGCCCAGCTCTACGAAACCCAGGGCGAAGACGCCGCTCAGGACTTGCTGCAACAGCGCAAACGCCAATACCACATCGACGTGCAAGTGCTGAACGAAAGCGGCGAGCCGGTGGTACGCGGCACGTTCCCCCGTCGCTCCGCCGCTTTTGAAGCGCGGCAAAACGACAGCAAGGACGGCCACCTGCCCTGGCGCCGTTTGACCGCCGAATACACCAGCGATAAAACCGGTGACACCTACCTGCTGATCTACCGCATCCCCCACCCAGAGCTGGATGCGTGGCACCGCAGCAGCCTGCTGTGGCCGTTGAGTGCACTGGCGATTGCGCTGGTAGTACTGACCCTGTTCAGCCTACTGGTGACGCTCTCGATCACCCGCCCGCTCAGCCGCTTGCGCGGCGCGGTGCATGACCTCGGCCAGGCCACCTACCAGCAAAACAGCCTGGCCCGGCTGGCCAACCGTCGCGATGAGTTCGGCGTGCTCGCCACCGACTTCAACCGCATGGGCGCGCGCCTGCAAAGCCTGATCGGCAGCCAGCGCCAGTTGCTGCGCGACGTTTCTCACGAACTGCGCTCACCCTTGGCCCGCCTGCGCATCGCCTTGGCGTTGGCCGAACGCGCCGGCCCCGAGGAGCGCGAAAAACTCTGGCCGCGCCTGACCCGTGAATGTGATCGCCTGGAAGCCTTGATCAGCGAAATCCTGGTACTGGCGCGCGTCGACGCCGACAACGCCAGCGCCGAAGACATTGACCTCAACCCGCTGCTCAAGACCTTGCAAAAAGACGCCCAGCTCAGCGCGCCCGACCAAGTGGTGCAACTGAGCGCCGAAGCCGGCCTGCACCTCAAGGGCTGGCCGACCATGATCGAACGGGCGGTGGACAACCTGCTGCGCAATGCCCAGCGTTTCAACCCGCCAAACCAGGCGATTGAACTCCAGGCCCAGCGCACGGGCGACCGAATCCTTATCAGCGTGCGCGACCACGGCCCCGGGGTCGAAGCCGAACACCTGAGCCAATTGGGTGAACCCTTCTACCGCGCCCCTGGCCAGACTGCACAGGGTCACGGCCTTGGCCTGGCAATTGCGCGCCGCGCCGCCGAACGCCATGGCGGCAGCCTGATCCTGGCCAACCATCCAGACGGCGGTTTTATCGCCAGCATCGACCTGCCATTGGAGCCTGGGGTTGTCACACCGGCCTGATGATCTTCTATAGTGGCCCTTCTCTTACGGAGGGCCTTTGATGACTGACCTGCTGACACCCATCCAAGCCGCACTCGATTTACCCCACACCCCGCTTACCCTGACCGAAGTCGGTGCCCTGCCCTCGACCTTTGCCGTCACCGAACTGGCCAGCGCCAGCATCGGCGCTGCCGGCCAAGCCGTGGCCCAGTTGATCCAGCAGCAGACCGGGCGCCTGCCCAACGTCAGCGTGGACCGACGCCTCGCCTCCGTCTGGTTTTCGTCCTCGATTCGCCCGGTGGGCTGGCAAGTGCCGCCCCTGTGGGACCCGGTCGCCGGCGACTACGCCAGCGCCGACGGCTGGATTCGCTTGCACACCAACGCGCCCCACCATCGCGCAGCCGCCGAAAGCGTACTGGGCAAGGTCGCCGACCGTGCCGAAATGGCCAGTAAAGTCGCCACTTGGAACGCTGCCGACCTGGAACAGGCGATTGTCGATGCCGGCGGTTGCGCCGCCCAGATGCGCTCATGGCAGGCCTGGCAAGCTCACCCCCAGGGCTTGGCGGTGAATGCCGAACCACTGGTGCAGCGCCAGACCGTTGAAACCACCACCGACAAACCCTGGCTCGGCACGGTGGCCCGCCCGCTTGCTGGAATCAAGGTGTTGGACTTGACCCGCGTATTGGCCGGCCCCGTGGCCAGTCGCTTCCTCGCAGGGCTGGGCGCCGATGTACTGCGCATCGACTCACCCACCTGGAATGAGCCCGGCGTGGTGCCGGAGATGACCCTCGGCAAACGCTGCGCCCGCCTCGACCTGAAAAGCCCCGAGGGCCGACAGGTGTTCGAAAGCCTGCTCAAGGACGCCGACATTCTGTTCCACGGCTACCGCGCCGATGCCCTTGAACAACTGGGCTACACCGCCAGCGCCCTGCAAGCCCTCGCCCCCGGCCTGATCGATGTAAGTCTCAACGCCTATGGCTGGAGCGGCCCGTGGCGTAATCGCCGAGGCTTTGACAGCCTGGTGCAGATGAGCAGCGGGATTGCCGACGCAGGCCAGGCTTGGCAAAAAGCAGACAAACCCGTGCCGCTGCCGTTGCAGGCGCTGGATCACGCCACCGGGTATCTGATGGCCGCCAGCGCGATTCAAGCATTGAGCGAGCGATTGAAAACCGGGCGTGGCGGGTCGGCGCGGTTATCGTTGGCACGCACGGCGACGTTGTTGGTGGAGGGCGGGCAGGTTCCCGAACAACCGTCACTGAGGACCGAGGAACCGGGTGATCAAGGCTTGCTAGTGGAACAGACCGCCTGGGGGCAGGCCCACCGGCTGCTGCCACCACTGACCATCAGCGGCACGCCGTTGCAGTGGGATCTGCCGGCCGGGGAGTTGGGCTCGCATCGGGCTCAGTGGTGACCTGAAGGCCGCTATCGCAGGCAAGCCAGCTCCCACAGTTGACTGAGTACATCCGTTGAAATGCGGTCACCCTGTGGGAGCTGGCTTGCCTGCGATGAGGCCCGTACAGCCAACCCTTTCACAGGGTCAAAAACCCACTGTACAACCCATACGCCGCCAACCCCGCCCCCACAATCACACCGCTGAAAATCCCCTTCTCCATGTGGGTAAACAACGGCATCCCCTGCTCACGCTTGGCCAAGGCAAACAAAATCACCCCAGGCGCATACAACAGCGCCGACAGCAGCAAATACTTCAACCCGCCGGCATACAGCAACCACACCGCATACCCCAGGGCAATCAGCCCCACCAGCAAATCCTTCATGCGCTGGCCTTGGGCGCCCTCGTAGGTTTCGCCACGCCCGCTCAACAACACCGCGTAGGCCGCCGACCACAGGTACGGCACCAAAATCATCGATGAGGCCAAATAGATCAACGTGGTGTAGGTGCTGTGGGAAAACAACGTGATCACCAAGAAGAGCTGGATCATCACGTTGGTCAGCCACAACGCATTAACCGGCACCTGGTTGACGTTTTCCTTCTTCAGGAACGCCGGCATGGTTTTGTCTCTGGCGGTGGCATAGAGGATTTCAGCACAGAGCAGCGCCCAAGACAGCAAGGCGCCAAGCAACGACACCGCCAGACCGATGCTGATCGCGATAGCGCCCCAGGGCCCGACGATATGTTCCAGCACGCCCGCCAAAGAAGGGTTTTGCAAGCCGGCCAGTTCCGGCTGGCTCATGACGCCCAGGGACAACACATTCACCAGTACCAGAAGCGCCAGCACACCAAGAAAACCAATCACCGTCGCCCGCCCAACATCCGAGCGTTTCTCGGCCCGCGCCGAATACACGCTGGCGCCTTCGATGCCGATAAACACAAACACAGTGACCAGCATCATGTTGCGCACCTGGTCCACCACGTCACCTAGTTCAGGGTTGCCCAGCCCCCAGATATCCCGCGTGAAGACATCGGCCTTGAAGGCCACGGCGGCGATCACGATAAACATCAGCAACGGCACGATCTTCGCCACGGTGGTGATCTGGTTGATGAACGCCGCCTCCTTGATCCCGCGCATCACCAAAAAATGCACGGCCCACAGCAGCAGCGATGCGCAGCCGATAGCCACCGGCGTATTGCCCTCGCCGAACACGGGAAAAAAATAGCCGAGCGTACTGAATAGCAACACGAAGTAACCAACATTGCCCATCCACGCGCTGATCCAGTAGCCCCAGGCCGATGAAAAGCCCATGTAATCGCCAAAACCCGCCTTGGCGTAGGCATATACCCCGGAATCCAGTTCGGGTTTGCGATTGGCCAGGGTCTGGAACACAAACGCGAGGGTCAGCATACCCACGGCGGTAATCCCCCAACCGATCAGCACAGCGCCCACCTCGGCACGTGCGGCCATGTTTTGCGGCAGAGAGAAGATCCCGCCGCCGATCATCGAGCCGACCACCAGGGCGATCAGGGCGCTGAGTCGAAGTTTCGGGGCGAGCTGGGGCATGAAGACTCCTGAATATTTGATCGTTTGAGCTGACAACCGTGCACTCAACTAATTTACCCAACGAGTGTAGCGTTTATTAGAGAAGGCGATAAAACACGCAGATTAATAACCTAACGGCCTATCAAAATTTGAAGTTTAGGCTTATTTAAATTTTAAATAGAGCGCCTTTATAAAACTTTATGGCGCTTGAGTGAAACATCGATCAAAAAGTTTGCACATCCGAAAATACGGTCTAGCTTCAATCGTCCATAGACCTGACTAAATGATTAACCACAAGGGGGAGACGCCTCTGTATCGCGGCTCTCCGAGGACTTTTATCGCCCACGAGTTTCCAACCTAAGTCATTAATTCACAATGGAATGTGCCAATGAAGTGATCTGAGTCAGCTGTTTGTCTAGCGCACGGAATTATTCTGTGGTCTCTCTTCTCCTGCATTGGAGTCACGCAATGTCTGAAACTCCCGGAAAACTTAAGCTGGGTGCGCTGGTTGCACTTGTCGTGGGCTCGATGATTGGCGGCGGGATCTTCTCTCTGCCACAAAACATGGCGGCCAGCGCCGATGTCGGCGCGGTATTGATTGGTTGGGTCATTACCGCCATCGGCATGTTGACCCTCGCGTTCGTGTTCCAGACCCTCGCCAACCGCAAACCCAACCTCGACGGCGGTGTATACGCCTACGCCAAGGCCGGCTTTGGCGATTACATGGGCTTCTCATCGGCTTGGGGTTACTGGATCAGTGCCTGGCTGGGCAACGTCGGTTACTTCGTGTTGCTGTTCAGCACCCTCGGCTATTTCTTCCCAGTCTTCGGCGAAGGCAACACGCCGGCGGCGGTGATCGGCGCGTCCGCGCTGCTATGGGCCGTGCACTTCCTGGTACTGCGCGGGATCAAGGAAGCAGCATTCATCAACCTGGTGACCACCGTCGCCAAGGTAGTGCCGCTGGTGCTGTTCGTGTTGATCGCCCTGTTCGCGTTCAAGCTGGAGATTTTCACCGCCGACATCTGGGGCGTGAAAAACCCCGACCTGGGCAGCGTGATGAACCAGGTGCGTAACATGATGCTGGTCACCGTCTGGGTGTTTATCGGTATCGAGGGCGCGAGCATCTTCTCGTCCCGTGCCGAAAAACGCTCCGACGTGGGCAAGGCCACTGTGATCGGCTTTATCACCGTGCTGCTGTTCTTGATGCTGGTGAACGTGCTGTCCCTGGGGATCATGACCCAACCGGAACTGGCCAAGCTACAGAACCCATCGATGGCCGCCGTGCTGGAGCATGTGGTTGGCCACTGGGGCGCGGTGCTGATCAGCGTTGGCTTGATCATTTCGTTGCTGGGGGCACTGCTGTCATGGGTGCTGTTGTGTGCAGAGATCATGTTCGCTGCCGCAAAAGACCACACCATGCCGGAGTTCCTGCGCAAGGAAAACGCCAACCACGTGCCGGTCAACGCCCTGTGGCTGACCAACGCGATGGTGCAGCTGTTCCTGATCATCACGCTGTTCTCTGCCAGCACCTACCTGTCGCTGATCTACCTCGCCACCTCGATGATCCTGGTGCCTTACCTGTGGTCGGCGGCCTACGCCCTGCTGTTGGCAGTGCGCGGCGAAACTTACGAAAACGCCCTGAAAGAGCGCAAAAAAGACCTGTTCATCGGCGCCATCGCCCTGATCTACGCGATCTGGCTGCTCTACGCCGGCGGCACCAAATACCTGCTGCTCTCCGCCCTGCTCTACGCCCCCGGCGCGATTTTGTTCGCCAAGGCCAAGCGTGAACTGGGCAAACCGATTTTCACCAATGTCGAGAAGTTGATCTTCGCCGCAGTGGTCATTGGCGCCCTGGTGGCGGCCTATGGGCTCTACGACGGCTTCCTGACTCTGTAATTGATGTTCCTTGGAGGATAAGTAATGACCACGGAAAAAGTGAAATACGGCGTACATTCCGAAGCCGGCAAGCTGCGCAAAGTCATGGTGTGCTCCCCAGGCTTGGCCCACCAGCGGCTGACCCCCAACAACTGCGATGAGCTGCTGTTCGATGATGTGCTGTGGGTGGCCCAGGCCAAGCGTGACCACTTCGACTTCGTGACCAAGATGCGCGAGCGGGATATTGATGTGCTGGAAATGCACAACCTGCTCACCGACATCGTTGCCATCCCCGAAGCGCTGGACTGGATCCTGGAGCGCAAGATCACCGCCAACACCGTTGGCCTGGGCCTGGTCAATGAAGTCGGCTCATGGCTGCGCAGCCTGGAGCCGCGCAAGACCGCCGAGTTCCTCATCGGTGGCGTGTCGGCCGATGACCTGCCGAGCCAATTCGGCGGCAAGACCATCGAGATGTTCCGCGACTTCCTCGGCCACGCCAGCTTCATCCTGCCGCCGCTGCCCAACACCCAGTTCACCCGTGACACCACCTGCTGGATCTACGGCGGCGTGACGCTGAACCCGATGTACTGGCCGGCGCGACGCCAGGAAACCCTGCTGACCACCGCCATCTACAAGTTCCACCCCGAGTTCACCAACGCTGATTTCGAAATCTGGTACGGCAACCCCGACGAAGAACACGGCGCTTCCACCCTGGAAGGCGGCGATGTGATGCCGATTGGCAACGGCGTGGTCTTGATCGGTATGGGCGAACGCTCGTCCCACCAAGCGATCGGCCAACTGGCGCGCAACCTGTTCAAGAACAAGGCAGTGGAGAAAGTGATCGTCGCCGGCCTGCCGAAATCCCGCGCCGCGATGCACCTGGACACCGTATTCAGCTTCTGCGACCGCGACCTCGTCACCATCTTCCCCGAAGTGGTCAACCAGATCGTCGCGTTCACCCTGCGCCCTGACGAAAGCAAACCCCACGGCATCGACATCCAACGGGAGAAAAGCAACTTCCTCGACACCGTCGCCGCCGCCCTCGGTCTCAAGGCCCTGCGCGTGGTGGAAACCGGCGGCAACGCCTTCGCCGCCGAGCGCGAGCAGTGGGACGACGGCAACAACGTGGTGGCCGTGGAGCCTGGCGTGGTGATCGGTTACGACCGCAACACTTACACCAACACCCTGCTGCGCAAGGCCGGTGTGGAAGTGATCACCATCAGCGCCGGTGAACTCGGCCGTGGGCGTGGCGGCGGCCACTGCATGACCTGCCCGATCATCCGCGACCCTATCGACTACTAAGCGACCATCCACCCGGCGGCGCATATCCCGCGCCGACCGGGCCGATTACCGAATCCAAGGAGAATCATCATGGCGTTCAACATCCACAACCGCAGCCTGCTTAGCCTGGAACACCACACCCCGCGCGAGCTGCGCTACCTGCTGGACCTGTCCCGCGACCTCAAGCGCGCCAAGTACACCGGCACCGAACAGCAACACCTAAAGGGCAACAACATTGCGCTGATCTTCGAAAAAACCTCTACACGCACCCGATGCGCCTTTGAAGTCGCGGCCTATGACCAAGGCGCCAATGTCACCTACATCGACCCGGGCTCCTCGCAGATCGGCCACAAAGAAAGCATGAAAGACACCGCCCGGGTACTGGGGCGCATGTACGACGCCATCGAATACCGTGGCTTCAAGCAGGAAATCGTCGAAGAACTGGCCAAGTTTGCCGGCGTGCCGGTATTCAATGGCCTGACCGATGAATACCACCCCACCCAAATGATCGCCGACGTGCTGACCATGCGTGAACACGCCGACAAGCCGATCCACGAGATCAGCTACGCCTACCTGGGTGACGCCCGCAACAACATGGGCAACTCGCTGCTGCTGGTGGGCGCCAAGCTGGGCATGGACGTGCGCATCTGCGCGCCAAAGGCCCTGTGGCCTCACGATGACCTGGTAGGCCGCTGCAAAAAATACGCGGAAGAAAGTGGCGCACGCATCACCCTCACCGAAGACCCGAAAGCGGCGGTCAAGGGCGTGGACTTCATCCACACCGACGTGTGGGTGTCGATGGGCGAGCCGGTGGAAGCCTGGGCCGAGCGTATCGAGCAACTGCTGCCGTACCAAGTGAACGCCGAGTTGATGAAGGCCACCGGCAATGCGCGCACCAAGTTCATGCACTGCCTGCCGGCGTTCCATAACAGCGATACCAAGATCGGCAAGCAGATTGCCGAGCAGTATCCGCACCTGGCCAATGGCATTGAAGTGACTGACGACGTGTTCGAGTCGCCGGCGTGTATCGCCTTTGAGCAGGCGGAGAATCGCATGCATACCATCAAGGCGATTTTGGTTTCGACCCTCGCCGACTTGTAACCCAACATAGCTCCCACTGATTCAACACGGTCAATGTGGGAGCTGGCTTGCCTGCGATGGCGGTACATCAGTCGACAATAATGCTGACTGACATGCCGCCATCGCGGGCAAGCCCGGCTCCCACATTGACCGTGTTCCTTCATCCGTATTTTTAGAAGGACAAATGCTATGCGCATCGTCGTAGCCCTGGGCGGTAACGCCCTGCTCCGCCGTGGTGAACCCATGACCGCGGACAACCAACGCGCCAATATCCGCGTCGCCACCGAACAGATCGCCAAGATCCACCCCGGCAACGAGCTGGTGATCGCCCACGGCAATGGCCCGCAGGTCGGCCTGCTGTCGTTGCAGGCGGCGGCCTACACCCAGGTATCGCCCTACCCGCTGGACGTGCTCGGCGCGGAAACCGAAGGCATGATCGGCTACATCATCGAACAGGAACTGGGCAACCTGCTGGATTTCGAAGTGCCTTTCGCCACCCTGCTCACCCAAGTGGAAGTGGACGCCAACGACCCGGCCTTCAAGAACCCCACCAAGCCCATCGGCCCGGTGTATGCCAAGGCCGAAGCCGAGAAACTCGCCGCCGAAAAAGGCTGGGCCATTGCGCCGGACGGCGATAAATACCGTCGCGTCGTTGCCAGCCCACGCCCGAAACGCATTTTTGAAATTCGCCCGATCTCCTGGCTGTTGGAAAAAGGCAGCATCGTGATCTGCGCCGGTGGCGGCGGTATCCCAACGATGTACGGCGAGGACGGCAAGCTGCGAGGCATCGAGGCCGTGATCGATAAAGACCTGTGTTCCTCCCTGCTCGCCGGGCAACTGAAGGCCGACTTGCTGGTGATCGCCACCGACGTCAACGCGGCCTTTATCGACTACGGCAAGCCCACCCAAAAAGCCATCGGCCAGGCCCACCCGGATGAAATCGAAAAACTCGGCTTCGCCGCCGGCTCCATGGGCCCCAAGGTGCAAGCCGCCTGCGAGTTCGCCCGCGCCACTGGCAAAACCGCAGTCATCGGTTCACTCTCGGACATCGAAGCCATCGTCCAGGGCAGCGCCGGTACGCGCATCAGCACGGCAAAACCTGGTATCACCTATCTGTGAAGTAGAGGAGAGACGCCTATGGCCACCTTTGAACCGGGACACATGCACGTCGAACGTCATGCGCTCAATGCCCAGGACTACAGCTACAACCTGTGCATTGACTATGAAGTCAGCCAGGACCCCAAGGAAGGCAAGGGGATGCTCTTCAAGCTGCACGGCTCGGTACAGGGCAAAGACCTCAAGGAAGAGTTCTTCTTGCCCAAGGACCAGGCGTTCGACTTTGCCCGGCATGCGATGAACATCGCGCAGAAGTACGGCATGCCGAAAATCGCGGTGCTTAACGGCCAGATGCACAAGCAGTACGACTTGATGTTTGAGGACGTGCGGCATCAGTTGGATGTGAAATCGGGGGATCCGATCAAGCCTGAGCACTTGGAGTAACTGACACAACATTGTTCAAAATGTGGGAGGGGGCTTGCCCCCGATGGCGGTGCATCAGCTACAGATTGACTGACTGACACACCGCAATCGGGGGCAAGCCCCCTCCCACATTTTGATCTCCATCGCCTGCAAGGCATACTTGCCGCCTCTGCCCCTCCAGAATCAAGATCCACCCCATGCGTATCCACGTCAGCTTCATCGACCGCGTCGGCATCACCCAGGAAGTCCTGGCCCTGCTCGGTGGGCGCAATCTCAACCTGGATGCAGTGGAGATGGTGCCGCCCAACGTCTATATCGACGCGCCAACCCTGAGTGCCGAGGTGCTCGAAGAACTGCGCGATGCGTTGTTCAGCGTGCACGGCGTACAAGCAGTGACGGTGGTCGACATCCTCCCCGGCCAACGCCGCCACCTGCAACTCGACGCCCTGCTCGCTGCCATGACCGACCCGGTGCTGGCCCTGGACAGCGCGGGCAAGATCCTACTGGCCAACCCGGCGCTGATCGCCCTCTACGGCCGCGAACCTGCCGGGGAAAGCATCAGCGAACTGTTTAACGACCCAGCATTGCTGGCCACCTTGCTGGAGCAAGGTTTCCGCTTGCCGCTGCGGGAGATCAGCGTCAACGGCCAAACCCTGCTGCTGGACGCCACGCCGATTACTGACGCCGGCGCCTTGCTGACCCTGTACCAACCCAATCGGATCGGCGAACAATTGTCGGCGCTGCACCATGACCATGCCGAAGGCTTTGATGCGCTGCTCGGCGAATCGCCGGTGATTCGCACCCTCAAGGCGCGTGCGCAGAGGGTCGCGGCGCTGGATGCGCCACTGTTGATCCAGGGTGAAACCGGCACCGGCAAAGAACTGGTAGCCCGCGCCTGCCATGCCAGCAGTGCGCGGCACAGTGCGCCGTTTTTGGCGTTGAACTGCGCGGCGTTGCCGGAGAACCTCGCCGAAAGCGAGTTGTTCGGTTACGCCCCCGGCGCGTTTACCGGCGCCCAGCGCGGCGGTAAACCGGGCCTGATGGAACTCGCCAACCAGGGCACAGTATTCCTCGATGAAATCGGCGAAATGTCGCCGTATTTGCAGGCCAAGCTGCTGCGCTTTCTCAATGACGGCAGTTTCCGTCGCGTGGGTGGCGACCGTGAAGTTAAGGTCAACGTGCGCATCCTCAGCGCCACCCACCGCGACCTGGAAAAGATGGTCAGTGAGGGCACCTTTCGCGAAGACCTGTTCTACCGCCTCAACGTGCTCAACGTCGAAGTGCCGCCGCTGCGTCAACGTGGCCAGGACATCCTGCTGCTGGCCCGCTATTTCATGCAGCAAGCCTGCGCGCAGATCCAGCGCCCGGTCTGCCGCCTGGCGCCCGGCACCTACCCGGCGCTGCTGGGCAACCCGTGGCCGGGCAATGTGCGCCAGTTGCAAAACGTGATCTTCCGCGCTGCCGCCATCTGCGAGAGCAACCTGGTGGACATCGGCGACCTCGACATCGCCGGCACCTCGGTGGCGCGCCAAAGCGATAACGAAGTCGATAGCCTGGAACAGGCCGTGGAAGACTTCGAGCGCAGCCTGCTGGAGAAGCTCTACGCCAGCTATCCCTCGACGCGCCAACTGGCCAGCCGGTTGCAGACCTCCCACACGGCGATTGCTCATCGCCTGCGCAAGTACGGCATTCCCAACAAACCCTGACTGCCAGGATGAATGGAGATCCAAATGTGGGAGGGGCGGTGCGACGATTCGACTTGCCCCCGATAGCAGTGGGTCAGTTGAACATGAGTTGACTGACACACCGCAATCGGGGGCAAGTCGAATCGTCGCACCGCCCCTCCCACATTGGTATGCATTCCAAACATTGACTGCATTGGGACTTTTGGTCTGAGAACGACATCGGCTGTACCGATAGCGCTACAGCGTAACGATATCGCTACAACCCTGTTTTTTGCGCGCCATGCAAGGCTTTGATCCACATAGGCTTTTTTTCATGCGCCCAACTGTAGCGAAATCGCTACAGCTCTTGGGCATAAGCCTATAACCATTTTCACCAAACCCTTGATTTACAAGGGTTTAACAACCTTGGCCGCGATCTTGCTAAGTAACTCCCCATTATTTGCCCACCAGACGAATCTGGCCCCGAGGAGTTTCCATGAGCGAGTTGCGTTTCACTGAAGATCACGAATGGCTGCGCGCCGAAGCTGACGGCAGCGTCACCGTGGGTATCACCGCTTTCGCGCAGAACGCGCTGGGTGATGTGGTTTTCGTGCAACTGCCGGAGTTGCAGGCCTACGACAAGGGCGCCGAGGCGTCCACCGTGGAATCGGTCAAAGCCGCCAGCGGCGTGTACATGCCCCTGACAGGCGAAGTGCTGCAAGTGAACGACAAACTGAGCGACAGCCCGGAGTTGGTCAATGAAGACCCGATGGGCGAAGGCTGGTTCTTCCGCTTTAAACCGGCCGATGCCGAGGCGGTAGCTAAACTGTTGGATCAGGACGCGTACGACCGCCTGATCAAAGCCAACGCTGAAGCTTGAGGAGCGCGCAATGACCGTTAACATCAGCACCGCCAACGAATTCATCGCCCGCCACATCGGCCCGCGCCAGGAAGATGAGCAACAAATGCTCGCCAGCCTCGGTTTTGACTCCCTGGAAGCCTTGAGCGCCAGCGTGATCCCGGAAAGCATCAAGGGCACCAGCGTGCTCGGCCTCGAAGACGGCCTGAGCGAAGCCGAGGCCCTGGCCAAAATCAAGGCCATCGCCGGCAAGAACCAACTGTTCAAGACCTACATCGGCCAGGGCTATTACAACTGCCACACGCCGTCGCCGATCCTGCGCAACCTGCTGGAAAACCCGGCCTGGTACACCGCCTACACCCCGTACCAGCCAGAAATTTCCCAAGGCCGTCTGGAAGCGTTGCTCAACTTCCAGACCCTGATCAGCGACCTCACCGGCCTGCCGATCGCCAACGCCTCCCTGCTCGACGAAGCCACCGCCGCTGCCGAAGCCATGACCTTCTGCAAGCGCCTGAGCAAGAACAAGGGCAGCAACGCCTTCTTCGCCTCGGTCCACAGCCACCCGCAAACCCTCGACGTGCTGCGCACCCGTGCCGAGCCGTTGGGCATTGAAGTGGTGGTAGGCGATGAGCGTGAGCTGACCGACGTCAGCCCGTTCTTCGGCGCCCTGCTGCAATACCCGGCCAGCAACGGTGATGTGTTCGACTACCGCGAACTGACCGAGCGCTTCCACGCCGCCAATGCCCTGGTGGCCGTGGCCGCCGACCTGCTTGCCCTCACCCTGCTGACCCCACCGGGTGAGTTCGGCGCCGACGTGGCCATCGGCAGCGCGCAACGCTTCGGCGTGCCACTGGGCTTTGGTGGCCCGCACGCGGCGTACTTCTCCACCAAGGATGCATTCAAGCGCGACATGCCGGGCCGTCTGGTGGGTGTGTCGGTTGACCGTTTCGGCAAGCCGGCCCTGCGCCTGGCCATGCAGACCCGCGAGCAACATATCCGCCGCGAGAAAGCCACATCCAACATCTGCACCGCCCAGGTGCTGCTGGCCAACATCGCCAGCATGTATGCCGTGTACCACGGCCCCAAAGGCCTGACCCAGATCGCGAAGCGTGTGCATCAGCTCACCGCTATTTTGGCCAACGGCCTGACCACCTTGGGCTTCAAGGTCGAGCAAGCCAACTTCTTCGACACCATTACCCTGAACACCGGCGCCAACACCGCCGCCCTGCACGACAAGGCCCGCGCCCAGCGCATCAACCTGCGTGTCGTAGACGGCGAGCGTCTTGGTGTGTCGGTGGACGAAACCACCACCCAGGCCGATATCGAAACCCTGTGGGCGATATTCGCGGGCGACAAAACCCTGCCGGATTTCAATGCCAAGGTCGACGCCACACTGCCAGCCGCCCTGCTGCGTCAGTCGCCCGTCCTGAGCCACCCGGTGTTCAACCGCTATCACTCCGAAACCGAGCTGATGCGCTACCTGCGCAAACTGGCCGACAAGGACCTGGCGCTGGACCGCACCATGATCCCGCTGGGCTCGTGCACCATGAAGCTCAACGCCGCCAGCGAAATGATCCCGGTGACCTGGGCCGAGTTCGGCGCCCTGCACCCGTTCGCCCCGGCAGAGCAAAGCGCCGGTTACCTGGAGCTGACCTCGGACCTCGAAGCCATGCTCTGCGCGGCCACCGGTTATGACGCGATCTCCCTGCAACCAAACGCCGGCTCCCAAGGCGAGTACGCCGGGCTGCTGGCGATTCGTGCCTATCACCAGAGCCGAGGCGATGAGCGCCGCGACATCTGCCTGATCCCATCGTCGGCCCACGGCACTAACCCAGCCACCGCCAACATGGCCGGCATGCGCGTTGTCGTCACCGCGTGCGACGCGCGTGGCAACGTGGACATCGAAGACCTGCGCGCCAAGGCCATCGAGCACCGCGACCACCTCGCCGCACTGATGATCACCTACCCGTCCACCCACGGCGTGTTCGAAGAAGGTATCCGCGAAATCTGCGGCATCATTCACGACAACGGCGGCCAGGTGTACATCGACGGCGCCAACATGAACGCCATGGTGGGCCTGTGCGCACCGGGCAAGTTCGGTGGCGACGTGTCCCACCTGAACCTGCACAAGACCTTCTGCATCCCCCACGGCGGTGGCGGCCCGGGCGTTGGCCCGATTGGCGTCAAGTCGCACCTCACGCCGTTCCTGCCAGGCCACGCGGCCATGGAACGCAAGGAAGGCGCGGTGTGCGCGGCGCCATTTGGCAGCGCGAGCATTTTGCCGATCACCTGGATGTACATCAGCATGATGGGCGGCGCGGGCCTCAAGCGCGCTTCGCAACTGGCGATTTTGAATGCCAACTACATTTCCCGTCGCCTCGAAGAGCACTACCCCGTGCTCTACACCGGCAGTAACGGCCTGGTGGCCCACGAATGCATCCTCGACCTGCGCCCGCTGAAAGACAGCAGCGGCATCAGCGTGGATGACGTGGCCAAGCGCCTGATCGACTTTGGCTTCCATGCACCGACCATGTCGTTCCCGGTGGCCGGCACCTTGATGATCGAGCCGACCGAAAGCGAATCCAAGGAAGAACTGGACCGCTTCTGTAACGCCATGATCGCCATCCGCGAAGAAATCCGCGCGGTGGAAAACGGCACCTTGGACAAGGACGACAACCCGCTGAAAAACGCGCCACACACGGCAGCGGAACTGGTGAGCGAGTGGACACACCCGTACACCCGCGAGCAAGCGGTGTACCCGGTGCCATCGTTGATCGAAGGCAAATACTGGCCGCCGGTTGGGCGAGTGGACAACGTGTTTGGTGATCGCAACCTGGTGTGTGCGTGCCCTTCCATCGAGAGCTACGCATAACTTAAAGGTCAACTTGGTCCCCTGTGGGAGGGGGCTTGCTCCCGATAGCGGCTGAACATTCAACATCTCTGTTGACTGACACACTGCTATCGGGAGCAAGCCCCCTCCCACACATAACCGAGTCGACCTTCAGAAAATAATAAGAAACCGGAGAACAACTCATGTCCTTAAGCGTGTTCGACCTGTTCAAGATTGGCATCGGCCCCTCCAGTTCCCACACCGTCGGCCCGATGCGCGCCGCTGCCCGATTCGTCGAAGGCCTCAAGCGCGATAACCTGCTGGGCACCACCACCTGCGTCAAGGTGGAGCTCTATGGCTCGCTGGGCGCCACCGGCAAAGGCCACGGCAGCGACAAGGCCGTGTTGCTGGGCCTGGAAGGCGAACACCCGGACACCGTGAATACCGAAACCGTGGCCACGCGCCTGGCGCAAATGCGCAAGGACGGCCGCCTGAATTTGCTCGGTGAGCACAGCATTGTGTTCAACGAGAAAGAACACCTGGCGATGATTCGCAAACCCCTCGCCTACCATCCCAACGGCATGATCTTTCGTGCCTTCGACGCCGCCAATATCCAGATCCGCAGCCGTGAGTACTACTCGGTCGGCGGTGGTTTTGTGGTGGATGAAGATGCGGCCGGGGCCGACCGCATCGTTGAAGACGCCACGCCGCTGACCTTCCCGTTCAAGCACGGCAAGGACTTGCTCAACCATTGCAGCACCTATGGGCTGTCCATCAGCCAGGTCATGTTGACCAATGAAAGCGCCTGGCGCCCCGAGGCGGAAACCCGCGCCGGGCTGCTGAAAATCTGGCAGGTGATGCAAGACTGCGTGGATGCGGGCTGTCGCAATGAAGGGATCTTGCCCGGCGGTTTGAAGGTCAAGCGGCGTGCGGCCGCCCTGCACCGCCAACTGTGCAAACACCCGGAATCGGCACTGCGCGACCCACTGTCGGTGCTCGATTGGGTCAACCTCTACGCCCTGGCCGTCAATGAAGAAAATGCCAACGGCGGGCGCGTGGTCACCGCGCCCACTAATGGTGCGGCCGGGATCGTGCCGGCGGTGCTGCATTACTACATGCGCTTTATTCCCGGCGCGAACGAAGACGGCGTGGTGCGCTTTCTGCTCACCGCCGCCGCCATCGGCATTTTGTACAAAGAAAACGCATCGATCTCCGGCGCCGAAGTCGGTTGCCAGGGCGAAGTCGGCGTGGCCTGTTCCATGGCCGCCGGCGCCTTGTGCGAGGTGTTGGGCGGCACGGTGTCCCAAGTGGAAAACGCCGCCGAGATCGGCATGGAACACAACCTCGGCCTCACCTGCGACCCGATTGGCGGGCTGGTGCAGGTGCCCTGCATCGAACGCAACGCGATGGGCTCGGTGAAAGCCATCAATGCGGTGCGCATGGCGTTACGTGGCGACGGACAACACTTCGTTTCGCTGGATAAGGTCATCCGCACCATGCGCCAGACCGGCGCCGACATGAAAAGCAAATACAAAGAAACCGCCCGAGGCGGCTTGGCGGTCAACATTATCGAGTGCTGACGCCCAACGGCGCGCCAGCACGTTTTTCAGGAGCTGAATATGTCCACCGAAACCCTGTTGAAAACCCCTCTGCACGCCCTGCACCTCGAACTCGGCGCACGCATGGTGCCCTTCGCCGGCTATGACATGCCGGTGCAATACCCACTGGGCGTGATGAAGGAACACCTGCACACCCGTGAGCAGGCCGGGCTGTTCGATGTGTCCCACATGGGCCAGATCCGCCTGACCGGCGCGAATGCCGCCAAGGCCCTGGAAACCCTGGTGCCGGTGGATATCATCGACCTACCGGTGGGCATGCAGCGCTACGCGATGTTCACCAATGACCAGGGCGGTATCCTCGACGACCTGATGGTGGCCAACCTGGGTAACGACGAGCTGTTCCTGGTGGTCAACGCCGCCTGCAAGGACCAGGACCTGGCCCACCTGCGCCAACATATCGGCGACCAATGCAGCATCGAGCCGCTGTTTGAAGAACGCGCCCTGCTCGCCCTGCAAGGCCCGGCCGCAGTGAAGGTGCTGGCGCGCCTGGCACCGGAAGTGACCAAGATGACCTTCATGCAGTTCGCCACCCTGCGCCTGCTGGGTGTGGACTGCTACGTCAGCCGTTCGGGCTACACCGGCGAAGACGGCTTTGAAATCTCCGTGCCCGCCGCCAACGCCGAAAGCCTGGCCCGCAGCCTGCTGGCCGAAACCGAAGTACAAGCCATCGGCCTGGGCGCCCGCGACTCCCTGCGCCTGGAAGCCGGCCTGTGCCTCTATGGCCACGACATGAACACCGACACCACGCCGATTGAAGCAAGCCTGCTGTGGGCGATCTCCAAGGCCCGCCGTGCAGACGGTGCGCGTGCCGGTGGCTTCCCGGGTGCCGACCGCATCTTCACCCAACAACAAGCCGGTGTTGGCCGTAAGCGTGTTGGCCTGTTACCACAGGAGCGCACCCCGGTACGTGAAGGCGCAGAGATTGTCGACGAACACGGCACCGTGATCGGCAGCGTGTGCAGCGGCGGCTTTGGCCCGAGCCTGGGTGGCCCACTGGCCATGGGTTACCTGGACAGCGCATTTATCGCCCTGGATACCGAAGTGTCTGCGTTGGTGCGTGGGAAAAAGGTGCCACTTCGTGTAAGTAAAATGCCATTTGTGCCACAACGTTACTATCGTGGCTGAGTCACTGTTCCTATAAGTAACGTGGTTGCGTTACGCGCACTAATTTGTAACGCAACCGCCATAAAACAGTGCAGTATCGATAGTCGTTGTTTACGGGATCAACCTATAACAAGTGATCAACTCTATCGAATAAGCCCTATACGAATTGTTGACCAAAGTGTCATGAAGCCGAGCAAATACTGGGCTTTTTACAGGGCTTGTTTTTTCTCTGGTAGTTGGCGTAGAGTTTGCCCACTGTGTTTGCATGGGTCGCTTTGAACCTGGACCTGGGCAGTAGCTAAAGTGGTTTTGCTACAACCCGTTCGACGTCTCTTACTTTCCTGCAACCCAGCCCAGTACTCTTTCATTTGGAAGAGACTGTCATTAATTTTTAGCGTCAAAGGAAAGAAGAAAATGTCAGATCGTCAGAGCGGTACCGTCAAGTGGTTTAACGACGAGAAAGGGTTTGGTTTTATCACTCCAGAAAGCGGTCCGGATCTGTTCGTGCATTTCCGCGCTATTCAAGGCAATGGCTTCAAGAGCCTGAAAGAAGGCCAGAAAGTGACTTTCGTTGCCGTACAAGGCCAAAAAGGCATGCAAGCGGATCAAGTAGAAGCGCAAGGCTGATCCCAACTGCGACAAAAAGCCCCTGATATGACATCAGGGGCTTTTTTATGCCCGTTATTTCGTACTATGGGTTTTTCTCCAGAGACCCCTGCCATGTCCAAACCCCTGCTGAGCCCCCAGGGCGAATTTCCCGCCGTTGGGCTGGGTCGTCGTCTGGCAGCGATGTTCTACGATTTCCTGTTGTGCACCGCCCTGCTGATCGTCACCGCATTCATCTACAAGCTGGTGTGGATCGCGTTCGTGGGTGAAGCCAAGATGCGCACCCTTACCGAGTCTGGCGCGCTGGACGGCGACCCGTTGCTGTCAACGATTCTGCTGTTTGTGCTGTTTGGCTTCTTCGCCAAGTTCTGGACCCACTCCGGGCAGACCCTGGGCATGCAGGTGTGGGGCGTACGCGTGCAGAACGCCGACGGCTCGCGCATCAGCCTGTGGCAGGCGCTGCTGCGTTTTGTGGTGTCGATTGCGTCGTGGTTGTGCGTGGGGCTGGGGTTTGTCTGGTCGCTGTTTGATAAGCAAAAGCGCAGTTGGCATGACATCTATTCGGATACGCAGTTGGTGCGAATCCCGAAGCAAAAGAAGTAACCTTCAGAACAATGAAGATCTAAATGTGGGAGGGGCGGTGCGACGATTCGACTTGCTCCCGATTGCAGTGTGTCAGCCAACAGAGATGTTGAATGTTCAACTGCTATCGGGAGCAAGCCCCCTCCCACATTTTTTTACCGAGCCTGCCTTGAGTCAGGCGTTGCCCGCCAACTTCAGCCGCGCAGCTTGGGTGAAATCCAACATCCGCTTAAGCGGCCGCACCGCCTGCGGAATCACCGATGGCTCAACAAAGATCTCATTGCTGCCCTCACGCAAGCACTGCAACGTACGCTCCAGCGTGTTCATCGCCATCCACGGGCAGTGCGCGCAACTGCGGCACGCGGCGCCGTTGCCGGCGGTGGGCGCTTCGACAAACACCTTGTCCGGGCACAGCTGCTGCATCTTGTAGAAGATGCCACGGTCGGTGGCCACAATGAATGTCTTGTTCGGCAAGCGCTGGGCCGCGGCAATCAGTTGGCTGGTGGAGCCCACGGCGTCGGCCAGTTCGATCACCGCCGTCGGCGACTCCGGGTGCACCAGGATCGCGGCGTCCGGGTACAGCGCCTTCATGTCTTCGAGCTGCTTGGACTTGAACTCTTCGTGAACGATGCACGCCCCATCCCACAGCAGCATGTCGGCACCGGTCTGGCGCTGAATGTAGGTGCCCAGGTGCTTGTCCGGGCCCCAGATGATGGTCTCGCCGTTGTCCATCAGGCTTTCGACGATTTCCAGGGCGCAGCTTGATGTCACCACCCAATCGGCCCGGGCTTTGACCGCCGCCGAGGTGTTGGCATACACCACCACGGTGCGCTCTGGATGCTGGTCGCAAAATGCCGAAAACTCATCCACCGGGCAACCCAGGTCCAGGGAGCAGGTGGCTTCCAGGGTGGGCATGAGGATGCGTTTTTCGGGAGTCAGGATCTTGGCGGTCTCGCCCATGAAGCGCACGCCGGCGACCAGTACGGTCTTGGCCGGGTGGGCGGCGCCGAAGCGGGCCATTTCCAGGGAGTCGGAAACACAGCCGCCGGTTTCTTCGGCTAGGGCCTGAATGACGGGGTCGCAATAGAAGTGGGCAACCAACACCGCGTCCTGAGCCTTGAGCTCGGCGGCAATGGCGGCACGCAGGCTCGCCTCTTCGTCGGCGCTAAGGGCCTTGGGCTGCTTGGCGTCGAGGTGGGCTTGAACCAGTAGGCGTTCGGAAATTTGCGTCATGTTCGCAAGACCTGCAGGCGCAGTTGCGCGAAAGTCGAGTGTACCACCGGCTCTGGAGCCCTTCGGGCGCCGCCGGACGAAGTGTTTTTGTTCATCAAGCACGGGTGAAACAGAAGCTGCGCAAGGCTACAGAATATCCAATCGATTCAAAAGCCAAATCTGGCGTTTGGGGCGGCGGTTGTGAAGCGCCAGGGTCAAGTTGCCCGGCTTTTTTTGTCGGTCACAGTTCAAATGTGGGAGCGGGCTTGCTCGCTCCCACATTTTGATCTGCTTACTTCAGATAGATCTCCTGGGCTGTGCCCCCTGCACGCCGGGCCAGCCATGCCACACCACACACCAAGGCCATCGCCACTGACAGCCCGGCCAGCATGCCAAAGTGGCCGCTGTAGTCCAACAGCACCCCGGCGGCCACCGGCACCAGCATGCGCGTCAACACGAACAGGCTGGCCTGCAAGCCGTAGTCGGCGGCTTGGCGCTGTTCGCGGGAGAACAACATCATCAAGGCGAATACCAACGTCGAGACCGCCCCCATAGCGCAGGCTAGCACGAACGCGGCGCCCACCAGCCAGACCATCCCCGCCTGCAAGCCCACCGCAGCGGTCATTGCCAGCAAGGCAATCAACGCGCCCAACATAAACCACGGAATCGCCCGCCCCGGCCCGATGCGCTGGATCACCCGGCCGCCCAGCACACTGGCCAGCGCCCCCACCACCCCGCCACCCACACCGGCGATCAGCGCCACGTGCGGGGCGAGCATGCCCTGGTCCAGCAACAACGGCTTGAGATACAGCCACGCCGCGCCGATAAACGGAAAGCTGCTGAGCAACACCCAGGTCCACCGCCGGGCCCCGGGCTGGCGGAAGTAACCCGACCAATCGGCGGATACGGGTGCCGGGCTTGCTTCGCAGATATCGCCCTCCCGCAGCCAGACCAAGGGCACCAACGCCAGCAACAAGCCGCCGGCCATCAGCAGGAACGGCGCCTGCCAACCCCAACGGTTTTGCACCAGCAGCATCACCCCCGCACCGACAATGGCGCCCAAAAACAGCGCCACCGAGCGCACGCTACCGGCGCGCACTTGCTCGGAGCGTGGCAGCAGCTTGATGGCCAAGGCGTTAACCGGAATATCCGCCCACGTCGCCAGCACCGACGCGGCAAACGCCAGGCCAAACAAGTACAGGCGATTGGCCGTAATCGCCTGCTGGCTGACCATCACCAGCAACACCGCCAGCAACACGCACAGCGCCATCGCCCAGGTGCGGTAATGCCCACCCCGCAAGCGATAACGCTGCACGGGCAATGCCAGCAAAAACTTGAACACCGCCGGCAAACCGGCCAGTTGGAACAGGCCGATATCAGTACCGGACCAGCCGTGCTCGCGCATCACCAACGGCAAGCCGAGTAGCAGATAAATACTCGGCACCACCAGCACAAAACCCAACCAGCCAAACAGCAATTGCAGACGCCATGCGCGAGGGTTCATACGCCACTCCGACGCGCCACCAGCACCGACACCGGCGCCACGGCAAAGGCCACTTCGGGGTAGCTGTCGATATCGACGAACCCCACATGCTCCATGGCCGCCTGCAAACCACCGGCACGGGTGACGTGACGGCCCAGCATCTGCATCGACAGGTAATACGGCGTCACCCGCTGTGCACGCTGCGCATCGGCGGGGATCTCGGCATGGGCGCTGATCAGCACGCCACCGGGGCGCAAGGCCGCGTGGATCTTGGCCAATGTCGCCGCCAGGTCCGGGACGAAGTGCAGCACCGAAGAACACCAAATCAAGTCGTAGCCTTCGCCGATCGAGTCGCAGGCCAGGTCACCGCCTCGCACCACCAGACGCGGCTCCAGCCCCACGCGACGAATATTGTCGGCCGCAACGGCCACCGCCGGCGCAAAATCGAAGACTTCACCGCACAGCTGCGGGTTGTCCTGTGCCAAGGCAATCGCCACCAAACCAGGCCCGCCACCGAGGTCCAGCAGACGACGGGCAGACGCAAACTCCGGCACCCGCGCCATCAGGCGTGACGCCATGTCGACGGTGACCGCCCGTTGCTCCTGGGCAATCTGCACGCGCGCGGCGCCAGCCCAGTTGTCTTGGGTGGTGGTGGTTTCGCTGGGCTGGCTATCGGGCTGGCCGCCGCGCACCTGCTCCCCCAGTTGGCTGGCGAAGCGGCGCAGGCCACGCAGGCGGAAGGTCCAGGCGTCACCGCAATACCCCGGCGAATCGCTGCGCAGGTAATCGGTGGTCACCGGTTTGTTTCGATACTGCGGCGGCTGATGCGTGTCCCGCTCCAGCAACCCCATGCTCCACAGCGTATCCAGCCAAAAACCAGTGTTGGCGGGGTCGAGTTCCAGTTGCTGCGCGATCAGAGCCGCCGTGGTGGGCCGCGACAGGCGGTCAAACACCTGCCATTCCAGCGCAATGCGCAGGGCATCAGCGCTTACGGCAGACAGCGCCAAGTCCCAGTACGGTTGCAGTGGATGGGGCGTAGACAGGTTCATCGGTTGATCCCTCACAGTTCGTAACTGACCCGCAGGCCGACTTCACGCCCCGGGCTGTACACACGGGTGGTGCCATTGAGGTAACCGACCGCGTCGTAGCGCTTGTCGGCGGCGTTTTTGACGTAGGCGCTGATGCCGTAGTGGCTGAAGTCGTAGCCGGCATTCAGGTCGATCAACCCGTAGCCGCCCCGGCTGTATTGGTTGGCCGCGTCCAGGTAGGTCTTGCCCACCGCACTCACACCACCCTGGGCGTACCAGCCGGCGGGGGCGTCATAGCGCAGGCTGAGGTGGCCGGTGACGTCCGGCGCGTAGGGGTTGTGATTGCCCTTGTAGTCGCTGCTGCCTTCGTTGAATTGCTCGAAACGTGTGCGGTTCAGGCCCACGGAGCTGACCACCCGCCAGTCATCGGCGAGCAGGTATTCGGCCTCCAGTTCCAGCCCAGTCGAGCGCGCCGTCGCGGCGTTGGTGATGTACACCACGCCCGGCTGGATGATCTGCTGCACCTGCATGTCACGCACGTCCATCCAGTACAGCGCCGCCGAATAACGCAGGCGTTTGTCCGCCAGCCAACCCTTGGCACCCAGCTCGTAGGTCTTGACCTTTTCCGGGTCGTAGCCGGGGTAGTTGGCCGCGCTGGAGAAGGCGTTGAAGCCACCGGCGCGGAAGCCTTCGGCGTAGCTGGCGTAAAGGTACGCGTCGGGTTGCCATTCATATTGCAGCGCGACTTTCGGGGTGAAGCGCTGCCAACTGGCGCTTTGTCGGCTGCCGCTTTGCGGGTTGATATGCACCTTGTCCTGCTCGGCACGGGCGCCGAGGGTGAGGGTCCAGCGCTCGGCCAGGGGCATCAGCCATTGGCCAAACAGCGCGCTGGAATTACCGCCCAACTGGCTGTCGATTTGCGTCAGGCGCAGGGGCAGTTTTTGTTGGTAGGACAGGTCGTGGTCGTCACGGTCGGCATAGGCGCCGAGCAGCCACTGGTTATCGCGCCACTGGCCTTCCAGACGAAATTCCTGGGACAGGGTATTGAAGTGATAATCGCGGGCCAGGTGCAGTTGGTCGGCGGGCATAAAGTCGGTGTCTTGTTGCAGGCGGTCATAGAAGTCGTTACGCGCGGTGATCGAGCGCAACTTCACGCCAGAGTCGAATTCGTGCAGCACATCCAGCGACACGCTGCGGCCGCTGGAATGGTTCCAGCTCGGCGTGCCGGAGCGCACTTCGCGCCGCGTTGAAGTGGCCGCGCCCCAGACGGAGCCGCCGTCGCGGTAGTCCTGGCGGCTGTAGCGCAGGTTGACCTCGGTGGCCAGGGATGGCGTCCAACGCAGCACCATGCGTGCGCTATGGCGCTCACGGTCATCGGCCTGGCCGCCGCGATAGCGGTTGTCGATAAAGCCGTCCTGCGCCAGCCACTGCCCGGATACCCCGGCGTACAGCGTGCCGGGCACCAGGGCGGTGCTGGCGTCGGCGCTGAGGGTGCGCAAGTCGCGGCTGCCGCTGCCGGCTTCGATGCGTGTGTAAGGCGTATCACCGGGCTGGCGGGTGTGGATGCTCAGCACCCCGGCTTCGGCATTGCGCCCGTAGAGGGTGGACTGCGGCCCGCGCAGGATTTCGATGTGCTCCACCCCCAGCAGGTTGTGGTCAAAACCCTGGCCCATCAAGGTCGGCACGCCGTCCACCAGCATCAGCATCGAGGATGAAAACGCCGTCGCACCGGAGCTGAGGCCACGCACCACCGGCAGGTTGGTGCCCGACTGGCCGAATGGCTGGAAGGTAAAGCCCGGCGTGGTGCGGGCCAGTTGCTCAAGGTCGTTGATGTGGCCTTTGCGCAAGTCTTCGTCGGTGATCACCGACAGGCCCGCCGGCACTTGTTCCTGCGCCTGCTCGATCTTGTTCGCGGTGACGGTCACCGCCTCCAGTTCGGTTTGCGCCATGGCCACCCCGGCGCTGCCCAGACAACAACCCAACACCCATACGCGCCTCATGCTCACCTGTGTCCCCCTTCAATGCAGCACCCATCGCCGCGTCTCGGCGATGGCAGTTGATGGGTAAACATGTTACTGATGGATGCGAATGGCTATCATCTGGACCCGTCTGCATAACGGATCCATTCATATGCAAATCGGAGGCGGCGCGCGTGGTGGCATCACAACGGATTTCCCAGTCGTACCGGGTGGCGTCTGCCCACGCGCGGCAGGTCAGCGAGGCCGGCGGCTGGATGCGCCAGCAATTGCCCGAAGAGTTGGGGGAGTGCTACTCGGAACGCCTGGCCTTCGACAACGACCTGATGCTGGTGCGTTCGCGCTATCGGCCCACACGCAACCTGATCGAAGACACCGTTAGCCCCCACAGCCGCCCGATGCTGGTGATCACCTTTGGCATGCAGGGCGACTCCGGCTACAAGGGCGCCGATGGTTCGGCAGTGGCGTTCAAGGCTGGGTTTACCACCGTCACTGCGTTCCAGAGCAGCCTTGGCGAACGCTGCTACGCGAGCGACACGACGGTATCCCAACTGCGCCTGGTGATCGGTGAAAGCACGCTCAACAGGTACATCGGCGAACAACGCACGCGCCAGCTGTTGGGCAACGGCCATGTGCGCCAACTGGCCTACCGCACCACGTCAACGGCCAGCGCCAGCCACGCCAGCGCCCTCACCCATGGCGCGAGCGGCACGCTGGCCATGCATATCCACAGCCTCAGCCTGCTCTCGGAACAACTCCAGCGCCTGAGCCCCGACACCGTCCCGGCCAGCGTGCAATTCAGCTCCACCGACCTCGACAAGCTCGAACGGGTACGCGACCTCATGCAGGAGCACATGGACCAACCGCTGACCGTGGCCTACCTGTGCGCGGCGGTGGGGCTCAATGAGTTCAAGCTCAAGCAAGGCCTGCACTACCGCTTCAACACCACGCCGCACCGCATGCTGCTGGAGATGCGCATGCGCAAGGCCCACACCCTGCTGGAAAGCGGCTGCCAAGTGGCGCAGGCGGCGTATCAGGTGGGCTATAGATTCCCGAATAATTTCAGCGCGGCGTTTACCCGGTTCTTTGGCAAGACGCCCAAGGCGGTGTTTGGCAAACGGCGCTGAGGAATGCCGTCAGATTCACGCCAGTGCGGCGGGACGGTAACCGGCTTCGGCGGAGATCTGCCGGGCGCATTCAAGCAGCATGTCGCGGGTGCGTTCCAGCACGCCTTCGGCGGCCATCATGGCGTCGGGGCCGGACACGTTGATGGCGGCGACTACATTGCCTTCATGGTCACGGATCGCGGTGGCAATGGCGGTGGCGTAGTCCGAACGGCTAAGCACCCAGCCTTGTTCGCGCGCTTCATTGATGGCCAGCTTGAGATCCGGCAGGTTCCTGGGGCCGGACGTCATGTGGTCGTCCAGGCGCACGTGCTGGTACAGCGACTCCAGCTCCGCTTCGCTCATGGAGCTGAGCAACATTTTGCCCATCGCATTGCAGTGGCACGGAATACGCGTGCCGATGGGAATATTCACCGACAGCCGTTGTTGGGCGAACGAGCGGTAGATGTAGAGGGTGTGGTGCTGCTCGCGGATGCTCAGGTGGCACGACAGCGAGGTGCGATCGCGCAGGGTGTTGAGGTGCGGCAAGGCCACGTCGACGATGTCGCGGCTGGCGAGGTAAGTGAAACCGCGAGAGATCAACTGTGGCCCCAGCTCATAGCCGTTCTTGCCGACTTTTTGCAGGTAGCCCATCGCTGCCAGGGTTTGCACGATGCGGTAGATGGACGACACGCTGCCGCCCATGAGTTCGGCCAGCTCGTTCATGTTCAGGTTGCGTTGGTCGGAGTTGAACAGTTCCAGGATGCGCAGGCCACGTTGCAGGGCTGGAACGATGTAGTCCAAGTCTTTGGCTGAGGGGTCCTGCTCGCTCATGTGCATCTCTCGTCTACAAAATGTTTTTTGGCTACCGAATGCCGGACAAGATACCAGTGTCCGGCACAACACAAATCAAAAAATGTGGGAGGGGGCTTGCTCCCGATTGCGGTCTGTCAGCTAAGGATGTGCTGACTGATACACCGCTATCGGGGGCAAGCCCCCTCCCACATTTGGACTGCATAAACAGGGCTATCTCGGCAGGGCTGCAATGCCTGCCGGGGCGCCGTCGAATTCCTGCATGGCATCAATCAGCACATGCCAGAGGTAATGCGCTGAAGCCCGGTCAAACAGCAGGTGAAAACACGGGCTGCCATCGGAGCCGGTGTTGACGATGATCCCATTGACCCGCGCCACCGACGTCTGCGCCACGCTCCCCGGTGCAAACGCCGAGGCACTCAGGTCCACCCCGCAGAGCTTGGCCATGATCTCGCTGACACGGGGACCAAACAGCGCCAGGCAAGTGTGACTGTCCTGGCGTGGCAGGCAGTAGTTGGCTTGCGGGCTGAACGTCCAGCCGGCTTGCAATTGCGCCAAGCGCTCCCCGCCGTCGCCCAGGGCGCCCAGCAGGAAGTATTCATTCATCGACAACCGCGCAATCCACTCGCCGCCAGCTTGGCGCACGGCGGTGTTGGGCGCTTGTGGCAGGCTGAAACCGTGGCCGGTGAGGAACTCGGCGGCCTGGGCACCGCGAAAGCCAACGCGGTGCAGGTTGGCCAGGTCCACCAGGCCGCACTCACGCGCCTGATCGGCATATGTATCCACAAACGGCTTGCCGCCCAAGGTGGTCATGACCGCATCGCCGTGCAGTGAATGCAGCGGGCTTCGCTCAAGGTTATTCATGTTCACAGCTCCTGACGCTTGTTTTCAGGGTCGTAGAAAGGCAGTTCGACCACCGTGGCGCTGACGATCTGGCCGCCACCCACGCGGATCGGCACTTGGCTGCCTGGTGCGGCCTGCTTGGCGCCGACATAGGCCAGGCCGATGATCGCGTCCAGGGTGCTGGAGTATTCGCACGAGGTGACGTTGCCGCTGATATCGCCGCCTTCGAGCACCAGGTGGCCTTCCAGCGGCAGCGGTTGGGTCTTGTCCAGTTTGAAGCCCACCAGCTTGCGCTTGAGGGGCTGGGCTTCGAGGATTTCCACCGAGCGCTTGCCGATGAAGAACGGCTTTTTGCGGGCAATCGCCCACTGCATGTCGATCTCGCCGGGGTGGGTCATGCCATCGGTGTCCTGGCTGATGATCACGTGGCCTTTTTCCAGGCGCAGCAGGCGCTGGGTTTCGACGCCAAATGGGCGAATGCCAAAGGCTTTGCCGGTGTCCAGCAGGATGTCCCACAGGGCTTCGGCGAAACGTGCCGGCACGTGGATTTCGTAACCCAACTCGCCAACGAAACCGACTCGCAGAATGCGCGCCGGAATACCGGCCACGGTGCCTTCACGCACACCCAGGTAAGGGAAGGCTTCGGCGCTGAGGTCAACGTCAGTGCAGACCTTCTCCAGCACCTTGCGCGATTGCGGCCCGGCCAGGTTGACCGCAGCGTAAGCGGCGGTGACGTTGGCCACGTCCACCTCCAGGCGCCACTGGGCGTTCCATTGCAGCATTTGCTGGTAGATACGATCTACACCGCTGGTGGTGGCCGAGACGTAGAAGTGGTTGTCGGCCAGGCGGCACGCCACGCCGTCATCGCCCACCACACCTTGCTCGTTGGTCAACAGCGCATAACGGGTGCGGCCCACTGCCAGTTTCTTGAAGCCGAAGGTGTACATGCGCTCCAGCAACTCAGCGGCGTCCGGGCCGCGTACATCCAGGCCGCCAAGGGTGGACACATCGATCAGGCCGACGTTGTTGCGCACGCACTCGGCTTCTTCACGCATGCAGCGTTCACGCTCATGGGCCGGGCCGTAAAATGCCGGGCGCTGCCAGATACCGGCTGGCATCATTTTCGCGCCGGCCTGCAAGTGGCGCTCATGCATCGGGGTGCGGCGGTACGGGTCGAAGCCACGCCCGGCCAGCAGCGCGAGTTTTTCTTCGGTGAACGGCGGACGCGCAGTGGTCACGCCGGTTTCGCTGATATTGCGGTTAGTGGATGCGGCCACCAGTCGCGCCGTCGGCAAAGCGGAGTGACGCCCCTGGGACGGCCCCATGCCCACCGTGGAGAAGCGCTTGACCAGTTGCACATCGCGATAGCCATGGCGGGTGGCGTTGATGATGTCGCGGATTTGCAGGTCTTCATCGTAGTCGACGAATTCCTTGCCCTTGGGGTGGGCAAAGATCGGCCAGTCGAAGTTGACCCGTGCACTGTCGGCCTCTGGCGCTTGCGCGGGCTCTTCCCCCAGGCCCAGGGCGGCCAGCGCCTTGGCGGCGGCGTAGCGACCGTCCTCAATCACATTGCCTAGCGCGTGCTGGCCATTCACGGAACCGGCGATCTGCAAGTTGGCCGGCAAACCCTTGATGGCAAATGCGGCGCGGGTGTCGTTGTAGCTCAGGGTGCCGCCGGCCTGGCACAGCAGTTGGTAGACCGGCATGTAACCAGCGGACATGCACAGCAAGTCGCAGTCCAGCACCTGACCCTGCTCGGCTACTCGGCCCTGGCCGACGATGCGGCGCACATCTACTCCCGTGACATGCAGGCCGCGCTTGTCGGCCAGCGCCTCATACACGGTGTGTTCCAGGTGCACCACGATGCCCTTGGCCTTCACCGCCGCCAACAAGGCTTGCGATGCAGGCTGTGGGCGCATGTCGAGCAAGGCGGCAACCGCCACGCCTTGTTCGTGTAGATCCAGCGCGGCGAGGTAGCCGTCATCGTTGCCGGTGAGCACCACCGCACGCTGGCCCGGCTTGACCGCATACAGGCGCATCAAGCGTTGTACGGCACTGGTGAGCACCACACCCGGCAAGTCGTTATTGCGGAACACCACCGGCTGGTCGAACGCGCCGCTGGCGACGATGCACTGGCGCGCCCGCACCTTGTACATGCGCTTGCCTTGGTGAATCGGCAGGTAGTTGTCGGCAAACCAGGCGTTGCAGGTGGCGTCGGTCATGACGCGGATATTCGGGTGGTTGCTGACTGCGCCGACCATTTGCTCGCGGGTGCCGCTGGCCTGGTTCGCATCCAAACCGAAGCGTGCATAGGTCAGCGCGCCGCCGAGTACCGGCTGTTGCTCTACCAGCAAGACCTTGGCGCCAGCGTCCGCTGCGGTCAGCGCCGCGCTCAGGCCGGCCGGGCCGCTGCCGATCACCACTACATCAAAGAACAGGAAGGCCTTGTCGTGATACTCAGGCTTGAACTCAAGGTCGAGTACACCCAAGCCGGCCTTTTTGCGGATCAACGGTTCCCAGCGCTTCCACATGCCCTTGGGCTTGTAGAACGCGCGGTAGTAGAACCCCACCGGCATGAATTTGGAGAACTTGCCCAGGTACGCGTCCTTGTCTTTCTCCAGGGTGCCGCTGATGTTTTGCGGGGTCACTTGCAGGCCCGGCAACAGCGGTTGCAGGTCGGCGATGACGTTGGGCTCATCCGGCAGTTGAACGAGGGTGTTGGCGTCCTGGGCGGCCATGGTCAGCGGGCCACGGGCGCGGTGGTATTTGAACGAGCGCGACATCAGCCACTGGTCGCTGCCCAGCAAGGCGCTGGCGACAGTGTCGCCGCTGAAGCCCTGGAACTCGCGGCCATCGAAGGAAAAACTCACAGGCTTGTTGCGGTCGATCAGCAGGCCCATCGGGGCAGGCAGGCGCGTCATTGGGAAGCCTCCGTGGCGAAGTCGATTCGCTGGGTGAACATTTCCTTGGGGTCGAAGGTGCGCAGGATCTGGTCGGTGACCGTGTGGCGCACGGCGATAAACCAGTAGCTCGACGCGTTGTGCATCCACCATTCGGTGACCACGCCTGCGATGTTCTCGCTGTTGAACACGTAGTCGGCCCACTCGGCCGTGGTGCAGGTGGCCGGGTCGGGCATGCTTTTGACTTCACCGCCGTAGGTGAACTCGTTGATGTTGCGGGCGCCGTTGAGGGGGCAGGTCATGATTTTCATACGTGCACTCCGTCAGTGGCTGGCCGCTGTCGCGCCCATCTCGTTGACTTGCTGGAAGGTGGAGAACCGGTCGAGGGCAAACGGCTTGATCAGGTCCGGGACCTTGCCGCCGCTGGCGACCAGTTCGGCCATGGTCTTGCCGGTGATGGGCGTGGCCTTGAAGCCCCAGGTGCCCCAGCCGGCGTCAAGGTAGTAATTTTCCACCGGGGACAGGCCCATGATCGGGCTGTAGTCGGGGGTCATGTCGGTCATGCCGCCCCACTGGCGCATCAGCTTGGCGTTGGCCATGAACGGGAACATCTCGATGGCGGCCGACAGCAGGCTTTCCTTGAGGTCCAGGGTGGAGCGCGAGTTGTACAGCGGGTACGGGTCGGAACCGCCACCGAAGACGATCTCGCCACGGCTGGTTTGCTGCACGTAGCAGTGCAGCGCCGAGGAGCTCACCAGCGGGTCGAGGAACGGCTTGAATGGCTGGGTGACCATCGCCTGCAACGGGTAGGTGTGGATCGGCGCCTTGATCCCGGCCTTGTTCAGCAGGATCGAACTGGAACCGGCCACTGCCTGTACCACGCAGCCACACTGAATGGTGCCGCGATTGGTCTTGATGGCGGTGATGCGGCCGTTGGTGATCACCAGGTCCTGTACTTCGGTGAGCTGATGGATCTCGACACCGCGCTTGGCCGCTTCCTTGGCGTAACCCCAGGCCACTGCGTCGTGGCGCGCGGTGGCGCCGTCTTCGTGCCACAACCCGGCGAGCACCGGCAAGTGGCCGGGGTCGAGGTTGAGGGACGGCACCAGTTCGCGGATCTGCTGGCGGTCGATCATTTCGCAGCGCCCGCCGAAGTGTTTGTTCACTTCGGCGCGCTGGCGAAAAGCACGTACCGTGGCATCGGTGTGGGCCAGCGTCAGTTGCCCGCGCTCGGAGTACATGATGTTGAAGTCGAACTCGTTGGACAGCTCTTTGAACATGCGCACCGACTCGATGTAGAACCGCACGCCTTCGGAGGTCAGGTAGTTGGAGCGAATCACCGCCGTGTTGCGTGCGGTATTGCCGCCACCCAGGTAGGCCTTTTCCAGCACGGCCACGTTGGTGATGCCGTGGTACTTGGCCAGGTAATAAGCGGTAGCGAGGCCGTGACCGCCCGCGCCGATGATCACCACGTCATAGGCCGACTTGAGTTCCTTGGGCGCCGGCAAATCCACTTCCACCGGGTACTCGGACGACAAGCCGTATTTCAATAGGCTAAAGGGCATGGTGGGCTCCAGGTACGGACAGTTGCTGGCGCAGGGCGCGCACGGTGTTTTGCAGCAGGAAGGCGATGGTCATGGGGCCGACACCGCCCGGTACCGGGGTGATGGCGGCGGCTTTTTGCGCGGCGCTGGCGAAGTCCACATCCCCCACCAGGCGGGTTCGGTCGGCTTCGGCAATGCGGTTGATACCGACATCGATGACCACCGCGCCCTCCTTCAACCAATCCGCATTGATCAACTGCGGGCGGCCCACGGCGGCGATGACGATATCGGCTTCGCGGCACAGGCGCGGCGCATCCACACTGCGCGAATGCAGCACCGTGACCGTGCAATTGGCTTGCAACAGCAGCGCGGCCATCGGCTTGCCGACAATGTTGGAGCGGCCGACGACGACTGCGTGCTTACCGCTCAAATCACCAAGCACCTGGTTAAGCAGGTACATGCAGCCGCTCGGCGTGCACGGGTACAGCGCCGGTTGGCCGAGGGACAGCGCGCCGACGTTTTCTCGATGGAAACCATCCACGTCCTTGCGCGGGTCAATCGCTTGGATCACCGCCGCTTCGTCGATCTGTTTGGGCAGTGGCATCTGCACCAGAATGCCGTTGACCCGCGGGTCGGCGTTCAGATCGGCGATCAAGGCCAGCACCGTGGCCTGGTCGATATCTGCAGGCAATAGATGCTCCATCGAGCAAATACCCACCTCGGCGCAGCGCTCGACCTTGTTGCGCACGTAAACGCGGCTGGCCGGGTCGTTGCCCACCAGCACCACCGCCAGGCACGGTTGCAGGCCTTCGGCGCCGAGCATTTCAACCTCGTGCTTGACCGCTGCGAGCACCTCGCGCGCGGCCGCTTTCCCATCGATGATTCGGGGTGTGTTCATCGGAAGATCACCGTGCGGTCGTGGTTCATGAACACTCGGTGTTCCAGGTGATACTTCACGGCCTTGGAGAGGGCTACGGTTTCGGTATCACGACCGATGGCCACCAGGTCTTCAGGCTTGTAGGCGTGGTCCACGCGCTGCACTTCCTGCTCGATGATCGGGCCTTCGTCCAAATCCGAAGTCACGTAGTGGGCGGTGGCGCCGATCAACTTGACCCCACGCTCGAACGCCTGGTGATACGGCTTGGCGCCCTTGAAACCGGGCAGGAACGAGTGGTGGATGTTGATCGCACGGCCACTGAGCTGGCGGCACAGGTCATCGGAGAGGATCTGCATGTAGCGCGCCAGTACCACCAACTCGGTGCCGGTCTCACGTACCACGTCGAGCAGTGCTTGTTCCTGCTGAGCCTTGGTGTCTTTGGTCACCGGCAAGTGGATAAAGCGGATGCCTTCACGCTCGGCCATGGCGCGCAGGTCTTTGTGGTTGGAGACAATGGCGGTGATGTCCATCTCCATCTCGCCCTTGTGGCGGCGATACAAGAGGTCGGACAGGCAGTGGTCGAACTTGCTGACCATCAGCAGCACCTTCATCGGGCGGCTGCGGTCGTGGATCTGCCAGGTCATGTCGAATGCCTGGGCCACCGGTTCAAAGCCCGGCTTGAGCGCTTCGATATCACCGACCACGCCGGCATTGAAGCGGAACACCGCCCGCAGGAAGAAACGCCCGGTGAACTCGTCATCGAACTGCGCCAGCTCGCTGATGTAGCATTTCTGCTGCGCCAGGTAAGAGGTGACGGCGGCGACGATGCCCGAAGTGGCCGGGCAACTGACGGTGAGGATAAAAGATTCGTTCAAAGTGTTCATTTTTCGCCTGACAATTTTAAGTTCGTAAGTGAAATTATTTATCAATAAAACCTTGCTTTAAGGCATTACTAAAATCGCTTGCAAATATAGTTTTTATTGAAAAGCTACGGACGAGCGAAACCTGGGCGCAGACCTTCAAAGGGAGGTCTACGCCCAATGGCTTCGTCAGCGCGTCGCCAGGCTTTTAGCCACCTCGCCCTGAACGGTCTTCCAAATCTTCTGCTTCATTGCCAGGTACTGCTCCGACAACTGCACGTCGGCGTTACGCGGGTGCGGCAGGTCGTTGACGATGTCCTGGGCGATCTTGCCCGGCCGGGCCGACATGATCAGGATGCGCGACGACAACATCAGCGCCTCATCAATGGAGTGAGTGATGAAGACGATGGTCTTGCCGCTTTGCTCGTAGATGCGCACCAGCTCTTCTTGCAGCACTTGGCGCGTCATCGCATCCAGCGCGGCGAAGGGTTCGTCGAACAGCATCACCGCCGGGTCGTTGGCCAGCACCCGGGCAATGGTCACGCGCTGCTTCATGCCGCCGGAGAGCTGCTTGGGATAGGCGTTTTCAAAGCCCTTAAGGCCGACCATGTCAACAAACTGCTGGGCAATGGCGCGGCGCTCGGCCTTTTTCATGCCCTTCATCTTCAGGCCGTAGGCGATGTTGTCGAGCACACTCAGCCACGGGAACAGCGCGTACTGCTGGAACACCATGCCGGTGTTGGGGCTCACCTCGGTCACCTGGCGCCCCTCGACCTTCACCAGCCCTTCGCTGGGATGGTCGAAGCCGGCGATCATGTTGAGGGTGGTGCTCTTGCCGCAGCCTGACGCGCCGACAATCACCACGAACTCGCCTTTCTCGATGCGCAGGCTGACGTTATCCAACGCCAGCATGTCGCCGTAGCGCTTGGAGACGCCTTCGAGCTCAATGATTGGGTTCAGTCCTGCCACGATACGAGCCTCCTCTCGATAATGCGCATCACCAGGTCGGTGAGCAGTACGGTGATGCTGATCATGACCATGCCCAATACCACGGTGTCGGTCTGGAAGTACTCCTTGCCGTTCATGATCATGAAGCCCAGGCCTTCACGGGCGGCGATCAGTTCGGCGGAGATCACGCAGGTCCAGGCGATGCCGAGCATCACTTTCAGGCCGGTGATGATCTGCGGCAGCGCAGCCGGCAGGATGATGCCGAACATGATGTTGTGGCGCTTGGCCCCCAGGTTCTTGGCGGCGCGGATCAGCAGTGGGTCGACGTTGCGGGTGGAGTCGATGATGTACAGCAGCGCCGGGGCCAGGGAACCCATGAACACGATGGAGTACTTCTGCGACTCGGAAATGCCGAACCACAACAGTGACAGCGGCACCCAACTCATCGACGGCAACGGCCGCAGGAACGACAGCAGCGGGTTGAAGATCGCCATGCACAGCGGCGACGAACCCATCGCAATGCCCAGCGGCACGGCAACGATGGTGGCCAGCAGGAAGCCGACCATGACGCGGCGGGTCGAGGCGAAGATGTTGGCGATCAGGCTGCCATCACCGGTCATGTCGACGGCGCGGTGCCAGATGTCAGACGGCGCCGGCAGGAACAGGGCCTCAATGAAGCCCATCTTCACGGCGGCTTCCCAGACGGCGAGGATGATGATCAGGGTGGCGAAGCCGATCACCAGCCGCGACACGATGCCGGTGCCCATTGGCACATAAGGGCGAGCGATGGCGCTACTCATGGACGGATCTCTGCGTGGCTGACGAACGAGGTGTTGAACCAGTCATCCACGGCCGGAACCTTGGACAGCTGCTTGTTCTCCAGCATGAAGGCGGCCAGTTGCTTGAGACCATGCTGGAAGCTCTGGGTCTCGATCAGGGTTTGCTTCTGGTCGGCCAGGTCGTGCCACTCGATGGCATTGATGGTCTTGAGTTGTTCGTCCACCGGCAATTTGGTCAGCGAGGTGATCGACTGCGCGGCTTCCTCTGGGTGAGCCTTGATGAAGGCGATGGCTTCCATGTAGCTGTCGACGAACGCTTGGGCTTCCTTCGGGTGCTCCTTGGTGTAGGCACGGCTGGCGATCAGGATGTCTGGCCCGGTGCCGATCTTGAATTGCTTGTAGAGACTGAACTGGGTGTCGTCCGCCAGCAGCGTGCTGCCCTGTTGCTGCAGGATATTGAAGGTGGGCGACCACGCCACGGCAGCGTCGATCTGCCCGGTCTTGAGGGCCGCTGGCATCTCCTGGGTTGGCATGTTCAGCAGCATCACGTCTTTGTTCGGGTCCATCTGCGCTTGTTTGAGCAGGTCAAGGATGAGAATGTGCCCGCTTGATGCGTATGTGACACCGATCTTCTTGCCCTTGAGGCTGGCGATATCCTTGAATTCACCGTTGGTGAACACGCCCTGCACGGTCACGAAGGAGTCCGGTTCCGAGACCACCTCGAACGATTTGCTGCCCGCTGCCATCAACGACAACGCAGGAATCGCGCTTGACGCGGCGAAATCCAGGTTGCCGGACACCATCGCACTCATGCGGCTCGACGAGGTACCAAACAGCTGCCACTGCACATCCAGGCCATTCTTTTTGAAGATGCCTTTATCAATGCCCACCCAGACTGGAAAGCTACTGAACCAGGTCGAGCCGCCATAGATGACAGGCGCAGGCGTGGCGGCCTGAGTGGTGGTGGCGGTAAGGCCGCCGACCAGCAGCGAGGCTGATAACAGGAGGGTTCTGGTGAACGCTTTGAGAGTGGTCATGCAAGGTACCCGAGCTTGGTGGGAGCAAAAAGGACGGTTAAAACCGTTCTTCAATGAAGGGCAGAATGTTGTATTTATTCATTGTGAAATGTTATTTTTACAGGTGAATTGATTTTATATATAAACCTGTGATACCGGCTATTTTATAAGTCATATAGAAACTCAAGTAAATACTGTATTTACCCAAGGGATTCGCCGGCCACCCCGCTACCACTGAATACGCAGGCAAAAAAAATCCGGAAATCCGCACTTGCGTGGGGCTTTCCGGACCTTCAGAACCCATCAAAACAATCGGCTACACGCCTCGATCAGAACTCCAACTGCGCAGAGAACGCGACCGTACGCGAATCCCCCAGGTAACTGCTGTTGAGCCAGTAATGCTTGTCGGTGAGGTTGCTCACGTTCATGCGCAGCGTCAGGTCATTGACCCCCAGCGGCAGGTGATAACGGGCGCCGGCATCAAAGGTGGTGACCGACGGCAAGGTGTAGTTGTTAGCCTCGTCTGCGTACTGCTTGCCGGTGTAGAACGCACCGCCGGTGAGGGCAAAGCCTGGCACCGAGGCGACGTCATACTCGGCGTAGACCTTGGCCAACTGCTTAGCCACGTTGATGGGCGCATTGCCAGCGTTTGCCGCCACCGCCGATTTTTTCACCTTCGGGTCCAGCAAGGTAAAGCCGCTGACAAGCGTCAGCTGCGGGGTGACCTTGCCAGTGACACTGAACTCCAGACCGTTGTTTTCCTGACGCCCATCCTGAACATAGACACGCGCCGAGTTGGTGTAGGTATTGGGCTTGTCGATGTTGAAAAAAGCCAGGGTAAACAGGGTGTCACCCAGGCTGGCCTTGGCGCCGATCTCGTACTGCTCGCTGATCTGCGGTGCCAGGGCTGTCCCGGCATTGATCGCCCGAGAAGGCGCAATGCCGCCACTTTGCAGGCCTTCGATGTAGGTGGCGTAGGTGGTCAGCCAGGGTACGGGTTTGTAGATCAACGACAGGCTGGGCGAGGTGGTGCTCTTGTCGTACTCGGTTTTGCGCGGCGCGGTCGAGGTGGCGAAGTCATTGTTATAGGACGTGATGCGCGTGCGGGTCGCCCCCAGGATAGTCGACCACTGCTCGTTGAAGGTGATGATGTCGCCGATCAACAGGTTATGGGTATCGGAGGTACTGGAGACATGTTGCGCGCCATGGCCGATGGAGTAAGCCGGCTGGCTGGCCTGGGGTTGCTGGTCGAGGGACAAGCCCGGGCCGGTCACCGAGCTACGCTGCTGGCTCGGCGTATGGTCTTCGTACATGAGGCTGCGCGCGCTGTTGCCCTGATAACCCAGGGTGACCTTATGCGCCAGCGAACCGGTCGCGAACTGCGAATCAAGGAACAGATAGCCTGAATACTCGCGCGTTTCAATCGGTGCGAACGCGTACAGCGGCTGCGTGTATCGATCCGGCGCATCCACCTGCGGGCCGGTGTAGGTGTACTCCTGGGTATATTGCTGCGCCGCAAAGGCAGCGCGCAGGTTGAACGTATCGTTCAAGCGCCACTTGACCCTCGCGCCGGCCTTGTCGGTCTGGTTTTTGGAGAACGCCCATTTCTGGCTGTACAGCGTGTCGGTATCCAGCGAAGACGCGCCTGGGCGGTACGCCTCGTTGACAAAATACCAGTAGCTGGTGAGGCCACGGGTCAGGCTTTCCTTGTGGGAGGCGTCGAATTGCACTTGCAAATCGTCGCTGATATTCCAGTCCAACGCGAGGCTGACCATCTGGCGACGGCGCTTTTGCAGGTCCATCGCGGTTTCGCCATCCTGGGTCAGAACGTTGAGCCGGTAAGCGAATTTGCCTTCGCTGTCGATCGGGCCACCGAAGTCGCCGTGCAGGTAGTAGTTCTCGCCACCGGCATTGCCCAGCGTGACGTTGTTATAGCGCTGATAGGTCGGGCGCTTGAGCACATAGTTGACCAAGCCGCCGGGCGACGCCGGGCCATACAGGAAACCGGTCAGGCCGGTGGCCACTTCCAGTTGCTCGGTGTCCTCGATGAAGTTGCCTGCATCGGCCAGCGTGGTGAAACGCAGGCCGTCGTTGGCGATATTCAGGCTGGCCGAGCTACCGAAACCACGAATGGTCACGGCGCTGGCATAACCCGCACTTTTGGGCGAGTACAGCTGGGTGAACGGGTTGCGCTTGAGCACATCGTCGGTAGACGTCGCCAGCATGTTCTTGAGCAGTGCCTGGGAAGTGACGCTCATCGAATAGGGCGTATCCTGCAACTTCATCGCCCCCAAAGCGCCCACGCTGCTGATGTTTTCACTCACATAGCCGGCCGCCTGCGAGCCGTCCAATGAAGCGCGCTGGCCCTGGATAGCGATATCCGGAAGGGTCATCGTGCCTGCATCACCACGGGTCTGGACCAGCCCATAGACCCCCTCCCCCAACTTGACAGCTGCAAGCCCGGCACCGCCGAGCAGCGTGGCCAGACCTTGCTCGACGCTGTAGTCACCCTCCAGGCCCGGCGAGTCCAACCCCTCAGTGAGCGCGGGCACAAATTGCACGGTGATCCCGGCCTGGGCGCTGAACCCGGTCAGGGCCTGGCTCAAGCTTGCAGGCTGAACGCTGTACGTATGGGCAACGCCCTCAGCGTGGGCACACAGCGGCTGCACGGCCAGGGCCAGGGCCGGAACCAGGGTAAGCAACGACACGGCAAACGTGCGGCCCCGGGCAGCGCGCGGGATAGTGGGAAGCGTCATGGAGCAAGGTGTCCTATGGTGAGTAGCGATTCACAACTAAGGACGAGCGCCGCAAAAAAACGGGCCAAATAAAGGTCAGGCTTTTTTGATGGTGACCCAGTAGCGGGTGCGATAACTCACCGCAACGGGAAGCGTGGTGGGCAGCGCGGCGAGAATGGCGTCGGTATTGTCGAGCTGAAAACCACCGCTGATACGCAGGCCTGCCACGCTGTCATCGCAATACACGCGACCTGGGCGATACCGCGCCAGCTCTTGCAGGAAGTCGCGCAGCGGCAGGTTTTCGGCCACCAACTGGCCCTGGGTCCACCCCGTCGCCAGCGCGCTGGCCGGGCGCAATGGCCCGAATGCCGCCTCACTGAAATACAACTGCTGCCCAGCCTCGACAACCTGCGCCGCCACCTGCGCAGGCGTGGCGCGAACTTGCCCCTGCAACACCGCGAGCTGGGTGACGCCATCGAGTTGACGCACCGCGAAGCGCGTCCCCAAGGGCTCCATGACGCCTTGGGCACTGACCACTCGCAACGGGCGCTGGTCGGCCCCCGTGGTGATGACGATTTCACCGCGCACCAGGCGAATCAGGCGCTGGCCGGCATCAAAACTCACATCGATGGCACTGTCGGTGTTCAGATTGACCACACTGGCATCCGCGAGCGTCAGCTGCCGACGCTCGCCAATGGCGGTACGGTAATCGGCCATCCAACCCTGCTGCCCCACCATGCGGTAACCCAGGTAGCCCGCCGGCGCCATCGTCGCCAGCACCAGCAGTGCCTTCAGCGCCTGGCGCCGCTCGCGGTTAAGGGTGCCAATCGCAATCGAAGGGGGCAGGCCGCCCAGCTGTTGCTGCACATGCTGCACGCGCTGCCAGGCCCGCTCATGCTCAGGGTCGGCGGCACGCCAACGGGTACAGGCCAGTTGCTGCGCGACACTCAGCGGCTGCTCGTGCATAAGCACCAGCCAATGCGCGGCCTGTCGTGCGACGTCACGGCTGATAGGGGCTTGAGCGGGCATCACAATCCCACGTCATGCAGAATGCAGGCTTCGAAGGCGCTGGCCATATGTCGCTTGACCGTGCGCTCGCCGATACCCAACTGACGAGCGATTTGCAGGTACGTGAGGCCATCCAACTGCGCCAGCAGAAACACCGTACGCACCACCGGCTTCAGGCGATCGAGCATGGCGTCGAGCTGCTGCAGGGTTTCACGCATCTGCCACTGCTCTTGGGGTGAGAGCGCAAATGCCTCGGGCAGCGTGGCGAGCATCTCGAGATAGGCGCGCTCCAGCGATTGCCGACGAAAATAGTCGCAGACCAGGCGCTGCCCCACCGTCGCCAAATACGCACGAGGGCGCTCCAGGATCAGCTTTTCGCCGGTTCTACGCTGGGAAGTGAGGATGCGCAGGAACGTATCCTGCGCCAGGTCCGCCGCCTGGCTGTTGCAGCCCAGGCGCTGATAAAGCCAACCCTTCAGCCACCTGTTGTGCTCTGCATAAAGCAGCCCTAGACGATCCTCACTCACTACTCGCCCCCCGAAAGAAGCGCCGATAATAATTGGTAATGATTCTCATATCAACGAGAGAGGCATGTCATCCAAGGCATTCTCTACCAACGACTTTCAGCAGCCCCTCCAGGGTTTTATGCTCCCACGTGGACAGCAACGCCACCGGATCAGTCCCATACCTGTCACCCGAGCCAAACGACCATTGCCGCCCGGCCGGACAGATGCACGTTTGGCAGTAGCCCAACGCACCGCAGTCGTTGTAAATCGAGAGACGCCAACCGTCGACGTCGACAATTACATGACTGGCATTCATGTCATCCCACGACTGCCACCCCACCGCGGTCATGACGCGCCGGCCCCAAGTGACCTCGCGCAGCACCTCGCACACATCTCTAGCAGAGAGCGGACGATGAGCCCTATCCATTCGCAACGCCTCGCAGCCTGATCAACCTATTTGCCACGCGCCTTCGCCGGGCGACATGGATAGGTTGTATCCGCCGCCGTTAAGCACATGGTTGCTGATTTCGTAGTCACGCCAGTCGGCCATGGCTTGGCCATCAATGCGTTGCGGCTTGCGTTCAATCAACCAGGCTACGGCGTTGATGAACTGCCCATGGGAAAAGGCTGCGATATCGCGGGCCGGATGCCGCGCCAACTGATCGAGGAAACACTGCGCCCTGGCGATAAAGTCCAGGAATGACTCCGCGCCTTCGCCATCCCTGAATGCCGGGTCTGCCCTGAACCAATAGGCCTCGACCCACGACCGCCGCTGGGCAACCGTTGTATTGGCGCACCGCGCAGGTTCAAGATAAGTGAATTCATGGATGGGCCAGGTCTCGATGGCACTGGCTGCGAAATTCGCGACCGTCGCCATTGCGGTTGAATGGGCGCGGGAGAACGGCGAGGCAACGATCAAAGCAGGCGCCTGGACGAAGGAACGAGCCACCTGATGTGCCTGCTCAACGCCCCTTGCCGTAAGGGGGATACTCGCGTGATCCCGGCTTGGTTCGCCGGCATTGGCGGCGCTTTCTCCGTGGCGAATCAACCTGACATGCTTCATTCGCCTCTCCCCTGTACGCACTGGCCCATACGGCCAGCGGGGAAGGATAGACCGAAGCCATGGATATCAGCCACAGCAGAGATGGAATCGCAGGCAAAAAAAAACCCGGAAATCCTCACTTGCGTGGGCCTTCCGGATTTTCTAAACCGCCAAAAATGGTGGGTCGTGTGGGATTCGAACCTACGACCAATTGGTTAAAAGCCAACTGCTCTACCAACTGAGCTAACGACCCGCTGTGTTGTGGCGCGTATAATACTGATTTCTAAGGATTATTCAACACCTTATTTGAAATAAATCAGAAATAACGCGTTGGGTCAGTAATTCCGGCCGCTTGGAAGCCTTCTGCACGCAGTCGGCAGCTGTCGCATTTCCCACAAGCACGGCCTTCATCGTCTGCCTGGTAGCAGGAAACAGTCAGCGAATAATCGACGCCAAGTCCTACACCAGCCTTCACGATATCGGCCTTGCTGAGGTTTTGCAGCGGCGCCAGGATGCGGAAGCCCTGCCCCTCTACACCGGCCTTTGTCGCCAGGTTGGCCATGCGCTCGAATGACTCGACGAACTCAGGACGGCAATCCGGATAGCCCGAGTAATCCACCGCGTTGACGCCGATAAAGATGTCGCGAGCGTTGAGCACTTCTGCCCAGCCAAGGGCCAGGGACAGGAAAACGGTGTTACGCGCAGGCACGTAGGTCACCGGGATGCCTTCGCCAGGGGTTTCTGGCACATCAATACTGCTATCGGTCAGTGCGGAGCCGCCGATGCCGTTGAGGTTAAGGCCAATTACTTTGTGTTCGACCACGCCCATGTCGCGAGCGACGCGGGCGGCGGCATTCAATTCGGCGCGGTGGCGCTGGCCGTAGTCGAAGCTCATGGTGTAGCAGCTGTAGCCTTCGGCCTGGGCCATGGCCACCACGGTGGCGGAGTCAAGGCCACCGGACAGCAGGATTACAGCGCGTTTTTGATCATTCGTGTGTTCGGTCATATCAGCGTCCCGGCTCGTCGTTCCAAAGGTATTTATGCAGCTGCAATTGCAGGCGCACCGGTAGGTTGTCCGCAACGACCCAATCGGCGAGGTCACGTGCATTCAGGTCGTGGTGGCTTGGAGAGAACAACACCTCGCCGGCGCGACGGTCCAGGCCGTATTGAATCAGCTTGGAGTTGGCCCAATCGTAATCGTCACGGGAACAGATCACGAACTTGACCTGATCGTTGGCCGTCAGCAAGTCGATGTTCTCGTAGCGATTGCGGTGCGACTCCTTGGAGTCCGGGGTCTTGAGGTCGACCACGCGGCTGACACGCGGGTCTACCGCGGAAATATCCAGGGCGCCACTGGTCTCGAGCGACACCTCGTAACCGGCGTCGCACAGCTGCTTGAGCAAAGGAATCGCATTGGGCTGGGCCAGCGGCTCGCCACCCGTCACACAGACGTAGCGTGGCCGATAACCGGCAACCTGCTCCAGGATGTCGTCGAGGGTGCGCACGGTGCCCCCACTGAAGGCGTAGGCGCTGTCACAGTATTGGCAGCGCAACGGGCAGCCGGTGAGGCGCACAAATACTGTGGGCAGGCCAGCGGTGCGCGTTTCACCCTGTAACGAGTAAAAAACTTCGGTGATGCGTAATGTGTCTTGCATAGTCGCCACGGGCGTAACAGCTAAACAGGCTGTCCGCCTCCGTCAGGCACTTCGAGAGACCCCGCCAACGCGCAGGCCCCAAGAAGCGTGTTTCATAAAAGGGCGTGGATTCTAACGAAAAAACCCGCGCCAGGCGCGGGTTTCTTCTAAACGGGCTGCACCGCTTACAAGCGTTGCAGATCCCGCTGAGCCAACTGGGCGGCAGAAGTACCCGGATACTGGGCCACCACCTGCTGCAGAATGCCCCTTACCTTGTCGGTATGACCCAGGCGGCGCTCTACGTCGGCGAGTTTATACAGCGAATCCGGCACCTTGGCGTGCTTGGGGTACAACTGGCTGACCTTGGCAAATGCCTGGCCCGCGCCCTGTAAATCACCCTTTGCCAGGTTCACCTCACCCAACCAGTACTGGGCATTGCCCGCGTACTGGCTGTTTGGGTAACGGCCGAGGAATGCGGTAAAAGCCTTGCTGGCCTTATCGAAATCCTTGGCTTTGATCAGGTCAAAAGCTGCGTCGTAATACAGCTTTTCTTTAGCCGGATCACCCGGTTCGCTGCTGGCGGCAGGGGCTTGGCTGGCAGCCGCCCCTGCTGCTGCACCACCGGCGGCGGCACTTGGCGCGCCACCGGCAGAAGAATTATCAGGAGTTGCGGCAGGTTGAACGCCGGCTCCAATGCGTCGATCAAGATCCTGGTAACGCTCCAGGCCTTCTTGCTTCAGCTGACGCACTTCATTTTGCAGAATTTCAATGGTGCCTTGCTGCTGCGCCAATTGATCCTGCATGCGTTGCAGCTGGTTGAACAGTTCGCCCTGTGCCGAGGGAGCGGACGTAGCCGCCCCCCCAGCATAGGCGCCGTTCGTGCCATAACCCGCTGGCGGATAGCTGCTCCCGCTATTGTTATAGCCAGAGTTGCTATCTTCCACAGGAACCGCAGCCCACACCGCAAGCGGTGCGAGGCTGAGAGCCAATACAGTTAGAGCACGACGGCACGTTCGCATGACGAATTACTTACGCAGTTCGACGCGACGGTTTTGAGCCCAGGACTGCTCGTCGTGGCCAGTAGCAACTGGACGCTCTTTACCGTAGGAAACCAGTTCCAGTTGGCCTGGAGCAACACCTTGCAGTACCAGGTAGCGCTGAACGGCTTTCGCACGACGCTCGCCCAGTGCCATGTTGTACTCACGAGTACCACGTTCGTCGGTGTTACCTTCCAGAACAACGCGAGCGCCGTTACCTTTCAGGTCCTTCGCGTGAACGTCCAGAGCGCGCATGGCTTCTGGTTTCAGGTCCGAACTGTCGTATTCGAAGTAGAAAGTGGTGATAGCGCGCAGAGCAGCTTCTTCGCTCAGGGAGCCGTCAACTGCACCAGTGTTAGCGCCGTAACCAGCGTTTGGATCAACAGCTGCGCCTTCACCGGCATTGTCGCCGCCTTTAGACGAGCAACCAACGGCTACGGACAGAGCCAGAGCCAGAGCAGCAAACTTACCAAACTTCAGCATTTCCATCGTGAAACTCCTAATGAACCCCAGTGTGTTAAGTACTTCTTTTTGTAGCGCCGCGTCAGTTCAGGTAAGGGGACCAGGATGGTTCTCTGACTTCGCCTTGAGCGGTAGGAAGTGGGAGCCTTACGCGTCCATTAATGGAAACGAGCATCAAGACTCCCCGGCCCTGCTGGCGGGTGGCGTAGATTACCATGGTGCCGTTGGGCGCAACAGTGGCTGACTCATCAAGGTTGGTATCTGTAAGGATTTTTACCGTTCCACGCTGCAAATCCTGGGCCGCAACCCGGAAATTAGTGAAACCATCCTGACGGTGAATCATCACCAACGTCTTTTCATCAGCCGAAAGCTTCGGATTGGCGTTGTAGTTACCAATAAAGGTCACTCGTTCCGCACCACCGCCGCCGACGCTTGCTTTATAAACCTGTGGCTTGCCGCCACGGTCGGAAGTGAAGTAGATGGTCGAACCATCTTTACCCCAAAACGGCTCGGTATTGATACCCGGGCCGCTGGTGACGCGAGTGATTGCACGCGACGCCATGTTCATCACATAGATGTCCGGGTTGCCGTCCTTGGACAGCACGAACGCCAGGCGCGAACCATCCGGCGACCAGGCTGGCGCACCGTTGAGGCCTTCAAAGTTAGTGATCTGCTCACGACGGCCAGTATCAATGTGCTGGACAAAGATACGCGGACGCTTCTGTTCGAACGACACGTAGGCAATACGCTTGCCGTCCGGCGCAAAGCGCGGCGACAGGATTGGCTCACGCGATTGCAGCAAGGTCACCGCACGCGCACCGTCGTAGTCCGAACGCTGCAAGGTATAACGCGTGTTGTCTACCGAGAAACGCTCAGCCGTTACGTACAGCAGGCGTGTCGAGAACGCACCCTTGATACCGGTGAGTTTTTCAAACGACTGGTCCGAAATGTAGTGGGCCATGTCCCGCAGTTGTTCGGCAGTACCCGAAACGCTGCCGGTCAGAACCTGCTGCTCGGTTGCCACGTTGAACAACGTGTATTGGATCTGCAGGCGACCGCCGGCCGGCGTGATATTGCCGACCATCAGGTATTGCGCGCCTACGGCCTTCCAGTCACGGAACACGACTTCGCTGGCCTGGTTCGGCTGGCTGATCATGTTGCCTTTAGGAATCGGCGCGTAGTAACCGGAGTTGCGCAGGTCGTCGCTGACGATCTGGGCCATGTCGTCCGGCAGCACGCTGCCGCCCTGCCAACCGAACGGCACTACTGCGATCGGGGTGGCCCGATCGCTACCGCTGGTGACCAGGATGTTCTTTTCATCCGCCGCCGCTATCCCTGCCATACAGCAAATAACGACAAGCATTCCTCGAAGAAGGTTTCTCACAAGGCTAGATCCTCAGGTGTGAATGTCATCTTGAATGAACGATAGGGAGCGAAGTCGCTTGGTTTCATTCCCTGCATCTCGGTCAACCGGCCAATGTTCTTGACTGCGGCAACCGCTGAACTGTCAAACGATCCATCGCCGCTGCCTTTGGCCACGGTGACGGAAGTCACGGTGCCGTCCGGCAACATGCCGATCTGCAGCACGACTGTCATGCCTTTGCGTGCCGAAGGTGGTCGTGTCCAGCCTTCTGCTGCCCGCGCCCGAATCAGGTCGTCGAAACTGCCCGCGACTTCATCACCACGTTCATCGGCCAAGGCTTGCTGACGCTGCGGCGTGTCGGAAAGCAAATCTGCCAAGGCCTGGGCCTTTTTCTCTTCGGCGGATTTACGTGCTGCTTCCTGGGCCTTTTTCTTGGTGGCGTCGGCGGCAGCTTTCTTCTTCGCGTCATCGGCGATTTTCTTCTTCGCCTCGTCTGCTTCAGCTTTTTTCTTGGCGTCTTCGGCGGCTTTCTTCTTCGCGTCTTCGACAATCTTTTTCTTGGCGTCTTCAGCGGCCTGTTTCTTGGCCTCTTCTTCGGCAGCCTTTTTGGCTTCTTCTTCAGATTTCTTCTTGGCTATATCAGCCAATTGTTTCTCTTCGGCCTTTTTCGCTTCGGCAGCTTTGTCGGCTTTCTTGGCTTCATCAGCCTTTTTCGCCTCTTCAGCCTTCTTGGCTTCGTCAGCCTTTTTCGATTCCTCGGCCTTTTGAGCCGCCTCTTCTTTCTTTTGTTCCGCAGCAGCCTTCACCGCTTCCTGCTCGACCTTCTTCTGTTCCATCTGTTCGACTTCAGTCTGGCGCGCAGCCGACTTCTGGGCCTCACCCGCAATCTTCTGATTGGTCTGGGTGGTGGCCTGACTTTTCGATTTCAGCTGATACAGGGTCGCCTGCACGATCGGCTTGGCTGGCGGCAGGTCCGGGGTCATGGCAAAGCTGACAAACAGCATGCCAAACACCAGGACGTGCAGGGCAATTGCCCAGACGCTAGGCCAGAAGAAGCTTTCCGAGGCGGACGGCTCTCGCTGTTGCTGCATCAGGGCGCCTCGGTAATCAAGCCAACGTTACCGACGCCGGCCTTCTGCAGCCCGCCCATGGCGCCCATGACAGAGCCGTAGTCGACTGACTTGTCACCGCGGATAAAGACCTGGGTGTGCTTGCCACCTTCGTTGCCCGAACGAATGATCTTGGTCACTGCGTCGGTCATTGCCGGCAAGGTCAGGGCCTTGTCCTGCTGTTTCTGAGTGTCGACTTCGCTGCCAAGGTTCCAGTAGTAGGTCTTGTCGGACTTGATCGAAATGGTCAGCACCTGGGTGTTGTTGTCCTGGGGCAAGGCTTCGCTGGAAACCTTGGGCAGATCAACCTTCACACCCTGGTTGAGCATTGGCGCGGTCACCATGAAGATAACCAGCAGCACCAGCATCACGTCGATGTAAGGCACTACGTTCATCTCGGCGACCGGCTTGCGCTTGGTTCGAGCTCGAGTGATTAAAGCCATCGGGGAGTACCTGCTTATTCTTCGCTGGTGTGCACTTTACGGTGCAGGATCGCCTGGAATTCATCGGCGAAGGTGTAGTAACGGCCAATCAGGTTTTCGCCGCGAGCGGCAAAACGGTTGTATGCGATTACTGCCGGGATAGCAGCGAACAGGCCGATCGCGGTGGCGATCAGGGCTTCGGCGATACCCGGGGCCACGGTGGCCAGGGTGGCTTGCTGCGCCTGGGCCAGGCCACGGAAGGAGTTCATGATGCCCCATACGGTACCGAACAGGCCGATGTACGGGCTCACGGAGCCGACGGTAGCGAGGAACGGCAAGCTTTGCTCAAGCTTCTCTTCTTCGCGGGAGATGGCAACACGCATGGCACGGGCCACGCCTTCCATCACGGCTTCCGGGTCAACACCTGGCTGCTGGCGCAGACGGGAGAATTCCTTGAAGCCAGCACGGAAAATCTGCTCGACGCCCGAATCCGGGTCCGGGTTGCTGCCCGCCTGGCGGTACAGCTTGGACAGGTCGATACCCGACCAGAAGCGCTCTTCAAAGCTCTCCAGGGCACGTCGACCGGCACGCAGCAGGTTGCTGCGCTGAAAAATCATGACCCAAGAGGTAACCGATGCGGCTACCAGGGTCAGCATGACCAGTTGAACCACAACACTGGCATTGCTGACCAGGCTCCACATGGAGGAATGGTCGACGACGGTAGGTTCCACGCTAAATCTCCTGCTTTGATTGTTTACCCGCGCCGCTTACGCCGGCAAAGGCCGCACGTAGAGCTTCGGGAATGGCCCGGGGTTTCAAACTATTGGTGCGCACACAGGCCACCAGGAACTGCCCCTCACAGAGCAGCGTTGCATCCGTTGCCCGCCTGACCTGCTGTTTAAAGCGCAGGCTGACACGGTTCAATTCGATTACTTCAGCGCTTACCAACAATTCGTCATCCAGCCGCGCCGGCGCGTGGTAGCGCGCCTCGCTGGAATGCACGACGAACAACAGGTCCTCGCCTGCCAACTCGGATTGGGCAAAGCCCAGCTCCCGTAGCCGCTCGGTTCGAGCCCGCTCCATGAACTTGAGGTAATTGACGTAATACACGATGCCGCCAGCATCGGTGTCCTCGTAATAAACGCGACATCGATGTGCGAACGACTGATCCCCGTTTTGCGCGCGCATACTCTAGTGCTTACTCCTCAGGTTGCCAATCCGGCTGGGCAACTGTTTTTTCATTCTCGAAAAACACATCCAGTGACTGAATGACGACGCCAGCCACTAGGACAGCACAAACCTTGAATAAATCAGCGAGCGTTAAGCTTTTAATCGTCCACTGCATCGAGGAATTCGTCTACCACGGGCATCTCGCCCAATCGTGACGGAATGTTTAGCCCGAAGTGCAGATAGGCATGGCGCGTCACCACCCGCCCCCTTGGCGTACGCATGATGTAACCCTGCTGGATCAGGTACGGTTCCAGCACATCCTCAATGGTATGACGCTCTTCACTGATGGCCGCCGCCAGACTGTCGACGCCCACCGGGCCGCCGTCGAATTTCTCGATCATGGTCAAGAGTAGACGTCGATCCTGGTGATCGAAGCCGTGTTCGTCCACATCCAGCAGATTCAACGCCAGGTCAGCCACGGCCTTGGTGATATGACCCTTGGCCCGCACTTCGGCAAAATCGCGCACGCGGCGTAGCAAACGGTTGGCGATTCGCGGCGTACCACGGGCCCGGCGGGCGATTTCAAACGCGCCTTCCGGGTCCAGGGGCAGGCCGAGAATGCTCGCCGAACGGCTGACGATGGTCGCCAAGTCTGCGGTGCTATAGAACTCTAGACGTTGAACAATGCCGAAACGGTCTCGCAGCGGGTTGGTCAGCATGCCCGCACGCGTGGTAGCACCCACCAGGGTGAACGGCGGCAGGTCGAGCTTGATCGAGCGGGCTGCCGGGCCTTCGCCGATCATGATGTCGAGCTGAAAATCTTCCATGGCCGGGTACAGCACTTCCTCGACGATCGGCGAAAGCCGGTGGATCTCGTCGATGAACAGCACGTCATGGGGCTCAAGGTTGGTCAGCAATGCCGCCAGGTCACCAGGGCGCTCCAGCACCGGGCCGGAGGTGGACTTGATCGACACGCCCATTTCCTGGGCAATGATATTGGCCAACGTGGTCTTGCCCAACCCCGGCGGGCCGAAGATCAGCGTGTGGTCCAGAGACTCACTGCGCCCGCGCGCGGCCTGGATAAACAACTCCATCTGCTCACGCACGGTGGGCTGCCCGATGTAGTCGGCCAGACTCAGCGGGCGAATGGCCCGGTCCTGGACTTCTTCACGGTCGCGCGGGCCGGTGGCCGCGATCAGACGATCAGCTTCAATCACTTAAATCATTCCCTTCAGGGCGCGGCGAATCATGTCTTCACTGCTCAGGTTCTTGTCCTTGATGGCCGACACCGCCTTACTGGCTTCCTGTGGCTTGTAGCCCAGGGAAATCAGCGCACTCACGGCATCACTTTCGGCACTGGCAACTGGAGCCGCTGGCATGTCCGGCTGGTTCGGCACCAGGGCAAACATGCTCGGTACGACTTCCCAGGCCTTGAAACGGTCCTTGAGCTCTACCAACAGACGCTCGGCGGTTTTCTTGCCGACACCCGGCACCTTGGTCAACGCCGAAGTGTCCTGGGCCGAAACGGCACGCACCAACTCATCCACTTCCAGGCTCGACATCAACGCCAGCGCCAGTTTGGGCCCTACGCCATTGAGGCGAATCAGTTCGCGGAAGAAATCGCGGTCGCGCTTGCCGATAAAACCATAGAGTAACTGGGCGTCTTCGCGTACGACCAGATGGGTATGCAGGGTCAGCGGTTCGCCGACCGACGGCAGGCGATACAGGGTGGTCATGGGCACTTCCAGCTCATACCCCAACCCGTTTACATCCAGAATCAGGTGCGGCGGCTGTTTCTCAGCCAGGGTGCCGCGCAAGCGTCCAATCACGGTTCAAATCCTTAAAGCTTGGGGGTCAGTTCAAGGCCTGACCGGAAATAACGATTGCGCTGATGCTATCAGAGACGCAGCCGCCCGCCACGACTGCGTGCGGTGCCCAAGCCGTGGGGCAACAGGCTTGAGCGGGTATGGGCATGGCAAATGGCGATGGCCAGGGCGTCGGAGGCGTCGATCTGCGGTTTTGAGGTGAGCTTGAGCATGTGCATGACCATCATCATTACCTGCTCTTTATTGGCTGCACCGGTGCCGACGACGGCCTGTTTAACCTGGGTGGCGGTGTATTCGGCGATTTCCAGGCCCTCTTCGGCACCTGCGACGATGGCCGCACCACGGGCTTGGCCCAGCTTCAACGCCGAGTCGGCGTTCTTGGCCATAAACACCTTTTCGATGCCCATGGTCACCGGCCCGTAGGTCTGGATCACTTCACGCACGCCGCGATAGACGATTTGCAAGCGCTCGGCCAACTCGCCCGCGCCGGTGCGGATGCAACCCGAGGCGACATACACACAGCCGCGCGGGGTCTGTTGCACTACGCCAAAACCGGTGATGCGCGAACCGGGGTCGATACCTAGGATTAAAGTCATAACGCCTGCGGTTTTATGGGTACATATAGATCCAATGTGGGAGGGGGCTTGCTCCCGATAGCGGTGGGTCAGTCAGTTCATGTGTGGCTGACACACTGCAATCGGGAGCAAGCCCCCTCCCACACTGGATTTTCATCGCGCTTAAGTCAGCTGTTCGGCAACGGACTCAGGGATGTCGGCGTTGGAATAGACGTTCTGCACATCATCCAGATCTTCCAACATATCCAGCAGCTTCAACACCTTCTGCGCACCGTCCAGGTCCAGCTCGGCGCTGGTGGTCGGCAGCATCACGATTTCTGCGTCGGTGCCTTTGAAACCGGCGGCTTCCAGGGCATTACGCACCGCGTAGAAGCTGGCGAATGAGGTAAATACATCGATGGAACCGTCTTCATTGGTCACCACATCGTCGGCGTCCGCCTCCATCGCGGCCTCCATCAACGCATCTTCATCGGTACCCGGTGCAAACGTGATCTGCCCCTTGCGCTCAAACAGGTAGGCCACCGAACCGTCGGTACCGAGGTTGCCACCGCACTTGCTGAACGCATGGCGCACGGCCGCTGCGGTACGGTTGCGGTTGTCTGTCATGCATTCAACCATCACCGCCACGCCGCCCGGGCCGTAGCCTTCGTAGGTCAGCTCGACCATGTCGTCGGTATCGGCAGCACCGGCGCCACGGGCCACGGCACGGTCAATGATGTCGCGGCTCATGTTGGCGCCAAGGGCCTTGTCCAGCGCCAGGCGCAGACGCGGGTTGGAGCCCGGGTCACCACCGCCCTGGCGGGCAGCGACGGTCAGCTCGCGAATCCACTTGGTGAAGATCTTGCCTTTCTTGGCATCCTGACGCTCTTTGCGGTGCTTGATGTTCGCCCACTTGGAATGGCCAGCCATAACACAACTCCGAAATTCTGTAGAAACCTTGATCAACCTCGCCCCAGGCGAGATGTAGTCCTTTAACGCAAAGGCGCATCCGAAGATGCGCCTTTTTAGACTGCGTAAACCTCAGTGCGCTTTCACGCAGCAGCCTTACTCAGCCTTCGGCGTCTCGCGCAGGCGGATGTGCAACTCGCGCAGTGCCTTGGCATCCACCACACCTGGAGCCTGGGTCATGACGTCCGCAGCACTCTGGGTTTTCGGGAAGGCAATCACTTCACGAATCGACTGGGCGCCAGTCATCAGCATCACCAGACGGTCCAGGCCGAAGGCCAAACCACCGTGAGGTGGCGCGCCGTATTTCAGGGCATCGAGCAGGAAGCCGAATTTCTCTTCCTGTTCCGCTTCGTTGATGCCCAACAGACGGAACACCGCTTGCTGCATCTCTTTGCGGTGGATACGGATCGAACCGCCACCCAACTCAGTGCCGTTGAGCACCATGTCGTAGGCACGGGACAGAGCGCCCGCCGGGTTGGCTTCCAGCTCGGCTGGCGAGCACTTCGGCGCGGTGAACGGGTGGTGCAAGGCGCTGAAGCTGCCGTCGTCGTTCTCTTCGAACATCGGGAAGTCAACGACCCACATCGGGGCCCATTCGCAGGTCAGCAGGTTCAGGTCGTGACCCAGCTTGATACGCAGCGCGCCCAGGGCTTCGCTGACGATCTTGGCCTTGTCGGCGCCGAAGAACACGATGTCGCCATCGACTGCACCCACGCGATCAAGGATCTCGTTCAGGTTGTCCAGCGGAATGTTTTTGACGATCGGCGATTGCAGGCCGTCAACACCGTTGGCGCGCTCGTTGACCTTGATGTACGCCAGGCCCTTGGCACCGTAGATGCCGACGAACTTGGTGTAGTCGTCGATCTGCTTGCGCGGCATACTCGCGCCGCCAGGCACGCGCAGGGCGGCGATGCGGCATTTAGGGTCGTTGGCCGGGCCGCTGAACACCTTGAAGTCGACGTCTTTGAGTTGATCAGCTACGTCTACCAGTTCCAGCGGGTTACGCAGGTCTGGCTTGTCGGAACCGTAGCGGCGCATGGCTTCTTCGAAGGTCATGTGCGGGAAATCGCCGAACTCCAGGTCCAGCACTTCCTTGAACAGGTTGCGGATCATTTTCTCGGTGAGGCCCATGATCTCTTTTTCATCGAGAAAACTGGTCTCGATGTCGATCTGGGTGAATTCAGGCTGGCGGTCAGCGCGCAGGTCTTCGTCGCGGAAGCACTTGGCGATCTGGTAGTAGCGGTCGAAGCCGGCCACCATCAGCAGTTGCTTGAACAGCTGCGGCGATTGCGGCAGGGCAAAGAACGAGCCTGCGTGGGTACGGCTCGGCACCAGGTAGTCACGCGCGCCTTCCGGGGTGGCCCGAGTCAGGATCGGCGTTTCTACGTCCAGGAAGCCGTTTTCGTCGAGGAAGCGACGGATGCTGGTGGTCATGCGCGAACGCAGGCGCAGCTTCTCGGCCATTTCCGGACGACGCAGGTCCAGGAAGCGGTAGCGCAGGCGGGTTTCTTCGCCCACGTCGGAGTATTCGTTGAGTGGGAACGGCGGGGTTTCCGACTCGTTCAGCACTTCCAGCTCGTAGCCCAGCACTTCAATGCCGCCGGACGCCATGTTCTTGTTCACGGCACCAGCCGGACGCAGGCGAACCTTGCCGGTGATTTTCACCACGTATTCGCTGCGCACGCGGTCGGCGGCGGCGAAGCTTTCAGCGCGGTCCGGGTCGAACACCACTTGGGCCAGACCATCACGATCACGGATATCGAGGAAGATCACCCCGCCGTGGTCGCGGCGACGGTGAACCCATCCGCAAAGGGTGATTTCCTGACCATCCAGGGTCTCGTTCAGTTGGCCGCAATAGTGGCTGCGCATCATGGTAGTGGTTTCACTTCTCGTAATTCGAAATTCGGTGGAGGCCTGCCTCGTCACCGTACATTAAAGCAGGGGACGGATAATGCAGGAGCCTGCGCGTAGAGTTCAACTCAGTCTGCTTTGTCGCCGCCCGCGATATTCTTCTTCGCGCCGGTCTTGAAATCGGTTTCGTACCAGCCGCTGCCGCTCAGGCGGAAGCCTGGCATGGACAACATCTTCTTGAGTTCCGGCGCCTGGCAGGCCGGGCAATCGACCAGCGGCGCTGCGCTGATCTTCTGAATGGCTTCCAACTGATGACCACAGGAAGCACATTGATAGTCGTACATGGGCATGGCGATGTCTCGGCGGTCAGAACGTTACTGCGCCACGCCTGTTCTGGGGCAAGCCCTGCATGCGCAGCAAAGCGCGGGATTATATCTGGTAAATCGAGGCAGCGCAGCCGGCTTTCTACCCGACGCCTCCCCCACCTGGGCAGTGGGCGGGCGCCGGGCGTACCTGATGGGTCAGGGTTCTGCGCAGCCTTTAAGCAGGTGAACCACGCACACCACCCTCACCAGCCCGCTGAAGTTCTTCACGCCGCCATAGCGCAAATGCACTTCCCGATCGACATAAGACAGCAAGGCACTGACGGAACAGGCATTGAGCCTGGCGATTTCCGTGAGGATATTCCAATAGATCTGCTCCAGCCGCAGACACGTGGAAAACCCATTGAGCCTGACCGATCGGGACAGAGGCCTGGCCAGCCCCATATCGAAGCCCCTTGCAAAGGGGTCGACCTTCAACTTATGGAAACCACCGGTTTCCATCACTCCACTACCTACTGCGCGCGACATACACCTGACACTCCATTGCCAAACAGCAGTCCATGGGGCCTCCCATTGGACGATAGCCCTATAAGACAGCAGGCAGGCAAGCACAGCCAGAAGACGGGGAGTTGATGGGCGTAGGACAACGCCAGCAAATGCGCGGAAACAAGCGAGCGGCGCCAGGACGGCGCCGCTGCGGGCTGACGATTATTGGTTTTCGAGCAGGGAGCGCAGCATCCACGCGGTTTTCTCGTGAACCTGCATACGCTGGGTCAGCAGGTCGGCAGTCGGTTCATCGCTGACTTTATCAAGCAGCGGGAAAATACCCCGTGCAGTGCGAGTGACTGCCTCCTGGCCTGCGACCAACTGCTTGATCATTTCCTCGGCACTTGGCACGCCTTCTTCCTCCTTGATGGAAGAAAGCCGAGCGTAGATCGAATAGGCGCCCGGAGCCGGGAAGCCCAAGGCGCGGATACGCTCGGCAATGGAGTCCACCGCCAGCGCCAGTTCGTTGTACTGCTCTTCAAACATCAAGTGCAGCGTGCGGAACATCGGGCCTGTGACGTTCCAATGGAAGTTATGGGTCTTCAGGTACAACACATAGGTATCAGACAGCAGCCGCGACAGCCCATCAACGATGGATTTGCGATCTTCTTCACTGATACCAATATCGATTGCCATGTTTTTCCCCTTCAATTGACGAGCATTCATTGATCAGGTGCAGGACCACTCTAGCAAGAGAGTCGACAACGCGCCGCCGTATGCATCCAGGCGACGTGCGGCAAATCGCCTCTGTTCGGCTCCCCAGCAAGCGACAGGAAAGCCTTTAAGTGACGTAGGATATTTCAACAGCAAGCCAAGCAAAACACCCGCACCTGTCTAGGACAAGCGTTTCCAGCAGAAATGCCCTACCCCATGCAACCCCTGTAAAGCCTTGATTTGAGTAGGCACAGCCTTTGCTGTTAAATAGACGGCGTGTCGCTGCCGTTACTTTTCGCGCCAGCGCCATAGGCTGATACCCGTGCACGTGCCCAACGCCTTCAATTGTTCAGAAGCGAACCGTGCCCGTCAGCTCTTCCTTGTGATCCGTCTTAACGTGAGTTAATCAAAATGTTGAAAATCGTCCACCTGCTAACGGGCGTTGCAGCTTTGCTGCTGTCCTTTATACCGAGCCTGCAACAGGGAAGCCCTCCCTACCTGGAACAACACGACGCTCTGTACCTGGCCATGTTCGGCCTTCTTAACCTGACGCTGTCACCGGTGATTCCTTACTGGAACAAAGGCACCCGTCATCAACTGCAAAACCTGGTCAGTGCGCTATTGGTGCTGACTGTTGTCGTACAAACCCTCACCCTCCTGGCACCCATGCCTGAAGTCGGCGGCCACCCGGCCATCCTGCTCAGCCTGGTGATTGCTGTGGTCGCCATCGTTCTTCACCTGGCCATCAGCTTCTACCGTTCATCCCCTGCCGCCTCGTCGCAAAACTACGACATGACCAATCGGGATACCGGTACCGTAAAGTGGTTCAACACGTCCAAAGGCTTCGGCTTTATTTCCCGTGATTCGGGCGACGATATCTTCGTCCACTTCCGGGCCATTCGCGGCGAAGGCCATCGTGTCCTGGTGGAAGGCCAGCGCGTGGAGTTCTCCGTGATGAATCGCGACAAAGGCCTGCAGGCCGAAGACGTGATCGCAGCACTGCCGCGTCGCTGACCCCAGCCTTCGCAGCAAAAAAAACCGCGACCCAGCGTTGGCTGGATCGCGGTTTTTTATTGCCCGCGCATTAATCAATAATGCGGCGGCGGTGCTTCCTCTTCGGACGTTTCGAACTGGCCGCCCATCTCTTCCTGGCGCTTGAGCAGCGCGGTCATCTGCAACTGCAGGCGCTCGACGGCACGCTGCTGGGTGACGAGGATGTCATTGAGGGTCTCGATGGTGTCGTCCTGAAAGGCCAGGCGGCTTTCCAGATCTGTGACGCGGTCTTGCAAATCCATAATTCAGCCCTGGGTAAAGATAAAGTCGGCGGGCAACAGTTCGCGCAAGCGCGCGCGGAGGGCACTCACCTGCGCGTCGCTGTAAGGCTTGGCCGGGTGCTTGCCCCAGACCGGCGCAGGCCAGGCCGCATCGTCACGTTTGCGCACAATAACGTGTACATGGAGCTGGCTGACCACGTTGCCCAAGGCACCGATATTCATTTTGTCAGCCGCCAGGCCCTCATTGAGCAACTGCGCCAGGGCCGTGGTCTCTTGCCATAAACGCTGCTGGTCGGCGACATCCAGCTGAAACACTTCGCTGATACCGTCAATGCGCGGCACCAGGATGAACCAAGGGTAGTTCGAGTCATTGGACAGCAGCAGGCGGCTCAGGGGGAAATCCCCGATGACTAGTGTGTCTTGTTGAAGGCGTTGATCTAAGGCGAACACCGCAGGCACTCCGTTCGGCAGGTCAGGTTCAAGGCCCCAGCATACCTGCGAATGGCTGACGCTTCACGCCGGCGAATACGCGCCCAGACAAGGCAAGGCGAAAAAAGCGCACCATTTCGAGACAAGTGTTTATTTGAACTACGCTCTCTGACCAATCCCACAGCCTTCATTCACGTACTGATTAAAAAACACCCACGAGAGCCCCGATACAGAGCCCTCAAAAAATAAGGCATTAAGCCATCATCTGGTTCAGGGACGATTCAAGCCACTGCACCAAAATGACCCACTTATGCGTCAAAGAGATCCGCCGATTACCCACTGACTGGGGTGAACGGGTAACGTTTTACACAGGCTCGGCATTTATGCACCACAGGACATACACAGAACACGGGCGTCAAGGCCAAACCAATCGGCGTAAAAACCCCGTGCTTATGCGGTTTTTACGCAGCCATGACATTTTTCACGAAAAAATGACATTCGGTTACCCGTTTGGGCGCGCTTGTTGCATTCATCCCCACATCGTCGGCAACGGCACCGAAATGGAAGCAGGTGTTTCGCGATGAAAAACACTAGCGATTCAATACGCACCAAGGAAGATTGGAAACTTTGAAAGTGGCGTTTCAGGCGCTCTGTTCAATGATTTACAACAGTATTGAAGTTGTCAGCCTCGTTACAGTGAGGCTGTGAAATTGCGACATGGACATAGCAATTTACGACTAGCTCGTAAAGAAGCTGAAAGGAAAGTTGAGCAAGTATCGCCAAGATTGTCAGCGTGATATAACTTTGCGCCGACACAAAAAGAAAGAGCCGCCCAGACAAAAATACAGGTGGGACGGCAGTACTCTTCCTAAAACCAAAGGAGCAAATCACGATGCGCGTGATGAAGTGGAGCATGATCGCCCTGGCTGTTTCAGCAGGCACCTCGCAGTTCGCAATCGCGTCCTCCCAGGACGATGCAAAGGGCTTTATCGAAGATAGCACTTTGACCGCGAAAACCCGTGCCATGTACATGAACCGTGACTACAAGAGCGGCGTGGGCAACGTACGTCGTGGTAACGGTACCTACACCACCGGCACCGACGACAAACTCAGCGGTTACCGTGAAGACACCGGTGTCAGCGAGCTGCTCACCTACACGTCCGGCTTCACTCAAGGCACCGTTGGTTTCGGTCTCGATGCCATGGCCATGGGCAGCGTAAAACTCGACGGCGGTTCTGGCACTGCCGGTAACGGTCTGTTCGCTACCAATGGTTCCGGCGAGCCTGAAAATACTCAGTCCAAACTTGCTGGGGCGGCGAAGCTGCGCATCTCCAACACCGTACTCAAATACGGTAATCAATTCGTATCCAGCCCGGTGTTCACCACCGACGACGGCCGTCTGCTGCCAGAAGTCGCCACCGGTACTTTGATCACCAGCAACGAGATCAAAGGTCTCGAGCTGATCGGCGGCCGCTTCACCGCATTGAGCGCGCAAACCGGCATGGGCCGTGACACCATCAACGGTCGCAGCCGTGTCACCGGCGAGCAAAACCCAGGCTTGAGCTCGGCGAACATCGTTGGCGCAACCTACTCGGGTTTTGACAACCTGGTGTTGGCCGCTCACGCTTCCGACATTGAAGACTACTGGAAGAAGCAGTACGTCAACGTGTTCTACACCCTGCCACTGAGCGACAAACAATCGCTGAGTCTTGATTTCAACGGCTACCGCAGCAAGGACGACGGCAAGAAACTGGCTGGCGACCTCGACAACCGCGTCTGGAGCCTGGCAGCTGCCTATACCTTCGAAGCCCACAAGTTTACCCTGGCTTACCAGAAGTCCTCGGGTCAAACCGGTTACAACTACGGCGTCGACGGTGGCGGTACCGTTTACCTGGCCAACTCCGTGCAGATCTCCGACTTCGTCGGTAAAGACGAGAAGTCCTGGCAGGCTCGCTACGACCTGAACATGGCCTCTTTTGGCGTGCCAGGCCTGAGCTTCATGACTCGCTACACTCGCGGTAGCGGCGTCAGCGTTGCCGACTCTTCCAGCGATGGCAAAGAGCACGAGTGGGACGTAGAAGCCAAGTACGTAGTGCAAGAAGGCCCGGCCAAAGACCTGTCCTTCCGTGTGCGTAACGCGATCTATCGTGGTTCCAACGCCGATTACCGCGGCACCAACTACGACAACCTGAACGACACGCGTGTGATCGTAGAGTACCCACTGAGCATCTTGTAATTTCAATGCTCAGCTGATTGCGCTAACGCGTAACGCTATTAAAAAACCGGCGACCGAATGAGGTCGCCGGTTTTTTTATGCCCAAGAAAAATGCCTATACGGGACCAGTCACTTAAATAGCAAGCTAACTAAGCAAGCCGTGTTCGCTAGTTGTAATAGGCGGTACTGCTTAGAACTTGGTAGTTGCCAAGGAGCCTGACAACAAACAAGGGGCCTGGAGCCCCTTGTCTTGAACAGCATTAGTTGACCAAAAGGCCAAGTCATGAAAACGACTTATTGCACAGCCGCTTCCTGAACCACGCGAATCACCCGCTGCGGAAAAGGAATATCAATCCCCGCCGCTTTTAAGCGATCTCGTGCAAGTTCGTTCAACATAAACATCACATCCCAATAATCCGCCGTCTTGGTCCAGCAACGCAGGGACACGGTAATCGAGCTATCGCCCAAGGTCGAAACCACTGCCACCGCGGCCGGGTCAGTCAACACGCGCGGGTCTTTGGCCAACTCCAGCAGCACCTCACGGGCTTTTTGCAGGTCCGCCTCGTAGTCCACACCCACATCAAACACGACTTTGCGGGTTGGCTGACGGTTGGTGTTGGTGATGATGCCGTTGGACAGGCTGCCATTCGGGATGATGACAGTCTTGTTGTCGCCGGTGCGCAACACGGTGTGGAAGATCTGGATGCTGTCCACGGTACCCGAAGTGCCTTGGGCTTCAATCCAGTCACCAATGCGGAACGGGCGGAACAGCAAAATCAGTACACCACCGGCAAAGTTCGCCAGGCTGCCTTGCAGTGCCAGGCCGATGGCCAGGGTAGCTGCACCGATTGCAGCAACGAACGAGGTCGTTGCCACGCCGATCATCGAGGCCACGTTGACCATCAGCATCACTTTGAGCGCGATGTTGGCCAGGTTGGTGATGAAATGTTGCAGGGCCATGTCCGCATTACGCAGCGCCAACAAGCGCCCGACACGGCCGGTCAACACGTTGATGAGCCACCAGCCGATGGCGAGGGTCAGGACGGCCAGCAGTACACGGCTGCCGTATTCCATGATCATCGGGATCCAAGACTCTGACGTCTTGATCAAATTATCCATTTCAGCATTCAAATCCATCTATCTTCTCCTGTGTGGCGGATGTGCGGCTTTATTGACTGCCTAAAAACGCAAATGAGCCCCGTAGGGCTCAAGTGTAGGCACTGGTTCTGGGGCGTGGGACGTCAAAAACGCCCGCAGGTTCCCCAAGGTGCCATCAGTCGCGGAAGTTATTGAACTGCAGCGGCATGTCAAAGGTCTTGGCGCGCAGGGCCGCGATGGCCTCTTGCAGGTCGTCACGCTTTTTGCCGGTGATACGCACCTGCTCACCCTGGATGGCGGCCTGGACTTTCAGCTTGGCATCCTTCACGTGAGCGACGATTTTCTTCGCCAACTCCTTGTCGATGCCTTCCTTGAGCACGGCTTCCTGCTTCATCAGCTTGCCCGAAGCGTAGGCGTCCTTGATTTCAAGGCACTGCGCGTCGATCTTGCGCTTGACCAGCGACAGCTTGAGGATTTCGATCATCGCTTCCAGCTGGAAATCGGCTTCAGCGGTCAGGTTGACGGTGAGGTCCTTTTCCTTGAATTCGAAGCTGCCCTTGCCTTTCAAGTCATAGCGACGGTCCAGTTCCTTGACGGCGTTCTCGACGGCGTTGGTGACTTCGTGTTTGTCCAGTTCAGATACCACGTCGAACGAAGGCATGTGATTTCTCCAATATAAGGGGCGGGCTCAGTAGAGATGGAGCGCGCCCGAGCTAAAATGCCGGGGCATTATAGCGGTTCTTTCGCCGCGTTCACTGCGGGCGACCCTACGGAGTACAAACTGATGTCGACCACCTGGCATATTCTCGGCGCTGGCAGCCTGGGCACACTCTGGGCCGCACGCCTGGCGCGGGCCGGGGTGCCTGTGCGGTTGATCCTGCGCGACGAGGCACGCCTGGCCAGTTACCAGGCCGCGCCAGGATTGACCCTGGTGGAACAGGGCGTGGCGCACACTTACCCGGTAATCGGCGAAACGCCCGACAGCCCACAACCTATTCGCCGCCTGCTCGTAGCCTGCAAAGCCTACGACGCCCAAGGTGCCGTCGCCCAGTTACAACACCGACTGGCACCGGACGCCGAACTGATCCTGCTGCAAAACGGCCTCGGCAGCCAGGACGCAGTGGCCGCGCAACTGCCCCAGGCCCGCTGCATCTTTGCCTCCAGCACCGAAGGTGCCTTTCGCGATGGCGACTGGCGCGTGGTATTTGCCGGCCATGGCTACACCTGGCTGGGGGACGCAAGCCACCCCACTCCACCGCTGTGGCTAAACGACCTGCAAACCGCCGGCATCCCCCACGAATGGAGCACCGACATCCTGACACGCCTATGGCGCAAACTGGCGCTCAATTGCGCAATCAACCCGCTGACCGTGTTGTATCAATGCCGGAATGGCGAACTGCATGCTCATCAGTGCGAGGTGGCCACCCTGTGCGCCGAACTCGCTGAACTGCTGGAATGTTGCGGCCAACCCGCCGCCGCCGTCGAGTTGCAACACGAAGTGGAACGGGTGATCCACGCCACCGCCGCCAATTACTCCTCGATGTATCAGGACGTGGCCAGCGCCCGGCGTACCGAAATCAGCTACCTATTGGGCTATGCTTGCCAGGCGGCGGCCCGTCATCAATTGAACTTGCCGCACCTGCAACAGCTGCAAGTGCGTCTGGTAGACGAACTGCTTGCACGTGGATTGCCCCGCGACTGAGCCACGCGCTACCCTGCCCGCCTGTCTATCACCTGGGAAAACCCTGATGCCGCTGCGCCAGCGTCTAGAAAATCTACCGGTAGGGCAGAAACTGCTGGCCGCCCTGCTGGTGCTGTTGACCACCGTCTTGCTGGTGGCCAACCTCACGTTTATCAGCGCCGCCTACTGGATCTCCCAGGAAAGCATGGCCCCCCAGGCCTTGCAGGCCATCGGTCGCCTGGTGTCCAACCCGGCCCTCGCCGCTGAAGCCCTCGAATCGCCCGACAAGGCCAACGCCTTGCTCAATGAGCTGACCAGTTACTCGCCGTTGCGCGCCGCCGCCCTCTACGACAGCGAAGGCAACCGCCTGGCGCAGATGCAACATGGCGACCGCCTGCACCTGCCAGACACCTACCGACATATCGAGGCCTGGCGCGTCACCGAGTTTCGCAGCAACCAGATCATCACCCTGCCCCGCGCCGGCCTTCCGCCGGGGCACTTGTTGCTGGTGGCCAGCAGCGAGCTGCCGGTCGCCTTCTATACCGGCACGTTGACGGCCAGCCTGGGCATCCTGATTTTCAGCGTGTTGCTGTGGCTGATCATCGCTCGGCAGATCAAACGCCTGATCACCCGGCCGATCCATGAGCTGGAAGAGCTGTCGCGCCAGGTCACCCGCGAAGAGAACTACGCCCTGCGCGCCGGTCGCGGTAATCACGATGAAATCGGCAGCCTGGCCGAAGCCTTCAACACCATGCTGTCGCGTATCGAAGCCCGCGAGCAGCAACTCAAGCGTGCACGGGACGATTCCCAGGCCGCTTACGCTCAAGCCCAAGGGCTGGCCGAAGAAACGCGCCACACCAACCGCAAGCTGGAGTTGGAGGTGCAGGTGCGCAGCAAGATCGAGAAGAAACTCACCGGCTTTCAGAATTACCTGAACAGCATCATCGACTCCATGCCCTCGGCGCTCATCGCCTTGGACGAACAACTCTACGTAACGCAATGGAACCAGGAAGCCAGCGCCCTCTCCGGCACCCGCCTGGACGAAGCCTTGAACCAGCCGATCTACCTCGCGTTCCAACCACTCAAGCCGTACCTGCCGCAGATCCGCGCCACCGTCGAGCAACACACCGTGGAACGTATCGAGCGCGTCACGTGGGTCAAGGACGACGAAGCCAAGCATTACGCCCTGACCTTCTACCCGCTGATGGGCGGCGCCGGGCGTGGCGTAGTGATCCGTATTGACGACATCACCCAGCGCCTGTCCCTGGAAGAAATGATGGTGCAGTCGGAGAAAATGCTCTCGGTGGGTGGGCTGGCAGCAGGCATGGCCCATGAGATCAATAACCCGCTGGGGGCGATCCTGCATAACGTGCAGAACATCCGCCGACGCCTGTCACCCGACCTGCCGAAAAACCTGGAACACGCCGAACAGGCCGGTATCGAACTGGAAACGGTCAACCACTACCTGCAAAGTCGCGAAGTGCCGCAACTGCTCGACGGCATACAACAGGCCGGGGCACGGGCGGCGAAAATCGTGACCCATATGCTCAGCTTCAGCCGTCGCAGCAACCGGCAGATGGCCCCGTGCGACTTGCCCGCCTTGATTGACCAAGCGGTGGAAATCGCCGGTAACGACTTCGACCTGGCCATCGGCTTCGACTTCAAGGGCCAGGCGATCATTCGCCAGTTCGACCCCCAACTCGGCCCGGTGCCCGGCACCGCCAACGAGCTTGAGCAAGTGTTGCTCAACCTGCTGAAAAACGCCGCCCAGGCCATTCACCTGCGGGCCGACGATAGCGAACCAGGGCGCATCATCCTGCGCACCCGCCTCAACCCGCCATGGGCGGAGATCCAAGTAGAAGACAACGGCATCGGCATGAGCGAGAACGTGCGCAAACGCACCTTCGAGCCGTTCTTCACCACCAAGGAAATAGGCCAGGGCACCGGGCTTGGGCTGTCGGTGTCGTATTTCATCATCACCAACAACCACAAGGGCCAGATGGAAGTGCATTCCACCCCCGGCCAAGGCACGTGTTTCACCCTGCGCCTGCCCTTGGCCGGCAGCCAACTGCCACCCTACGACCTCACCCAACTGGAGCAATGACCATGGGCTTTCGCCTGTCGAAGATCTACACCCGCACCGGCGACAAAGGTGAAACCGGCCTCGGTGACGGCCGCCGTGTGCCCAAGGACCACCCGCGGGTGGAGGCCATCGGTGAGGTGGATACGCTCAACAGCCAGCTGGGGTTGTTGTTGGCCAACCTGGAAGAACAGAGCGGCAAGCACCCGGAGTTAAAGGACGTGATTGAGGTGCTCACACCTTGCCAGCATCGCCTCTTTGACCTCGGTGGCGAACTGGCGATGCCGGTATACAAAGCGCTGAATGCAGCCGAAGTGGACCGCCTGGAAGCGGCGATTGATCGCTGGAACGAAGAAGTAGGCCCGCTGGAGAACTTCATCCTGCCCGGTGGCTCGGCGTTGATCGCCCAGGCCCATGTATGCCGCAGCCTGGCGCGCAGTGCGGAGCGGCGGTGTCAGCAGTTGAATGCAATCGAGCCGTTGGAAGGCGTGGGGTTGGCGTATATCAATCGGTTGTCGGATGTGTTGTTTGTGGCGGCGCGGGTGATTGCCAAGCGCCAAGGTGTTGCAGAGGTGTTGTGGCAGGCGGCTGCAAAACCCCATTGATAATTCAGCGTCTGATCTGACGCCTTCGCGAGCAAGCCCGCTCCCACATTCGACCGCATTTCAAAGGTAGAACTCGGTCAACTGTGGGAGCGGGCTTGCTCGCGAAGAGGCCCGTCAAAACACCATCAAACCTCAGGCCAAAACGCCCGAATCCCAGCAACGCCCTGGGCCCCGACTTCCCAAGCCCTCTCCCGCTCAGCAGGCCCAACCCCACCCAGCAGAAAAACCGGCTTGCTAAAGCCACGGATCAACTCCCCCGCCTGCTCCCAGCCCAACGGCTGAGCATCGGGGTGTGTCTGGGTCGGTTGCACCGGCGACAGCGTGACAAAGTCCACATCCATCAACTCTGCCAGCGCCAGTTCCTCAGCATTGTGGCAAGACGCCGCCAGCCAGCGGTCTTTAGGCAATGGCCGACCCTTGCTCGCATATTTGCGCAATTGCGCCGAGGTCATGTGCCAACCGGCCGAAGGAAAATCCCCCAGCCACTCAAACGGCCCCTTGAGCATCAACTGCGCCTTACCCGCACACAGGCCCACCGCATCTACCGCAAGGTCACGGTATTTGGGGTCGTAGCCATTGGGCGCACGCAGTTGAATCAGCTTGATGCCACCGGCGATAGCTTTCTGGATACCACGCAACAATGTCGGTGTTTCAAGCTCACCCGGCGTGATCAAGTACTCAGCCGGCAGGCGCGCAGCAGCAACGATCGGTGCATTGGCCGCCGGGAACTCGTAATTGGGAAGATCCCGAGGCGCCACCCATTCCAACGGCTGCCCTTCGGCGCCATGGGGTTCGCCGGTAAAAGCCGATACCTCCCAAACATCCAGCAACACCTGTTTTTCGGGGTAGTCATGTTGCACCTTGATCAGCGGCCGCGCCGTGGTGACCTGGATGCCCAGCTCTTCCTGCAATTCGCGGGACAGCGCGGTGGCGACCGACTCATCGGCCTCCACCTTGCCACCGGGAAACTCCCAGAGGCCGCCCTGATGCTGAGTGTCAGCGCGGCGCGCCAGCAGGATCCTGCCGTCGACACCGCGGATCACCGCTGCTGCTACATGCACTCGTTTCACCGCGCTTATCCTCTTGGCAATCAGGTACGATATTCCGCGTTGATCTTCACGTACTCGTGGGACAGGTCAGTGGTCCAGATGGTTTCGCTGCACTCACCGCGACCCAGTTCGATACGGATGGTGATTTCTTCCTGCTGCATCACTGCCGAGCCCTGGGCTTCGGTGTAGGTCTCTGCGCGGGCGCCACGGCTGGCGATGCACACGTCGCCGAGGAACACGTCGATCTTGCTCACGTCCAGGTCCGGCACGCCGGCACGGCCAACGGCGGCGAGAATACGGCCCCAGTTCGGGTCGGAGGCAAACAGCGCCGTCTTGATCAGCGGCGAGTGGGCAACGGTGTAGCCCACGTCCAGGCATTCCTGGTGATTGCCGCCGCCATTGACTTCAACAGTAACGAACTTGGTCGCGCCTTCGCCATCGCGCACGATGGCCTGGGCCACTTCCATGCACACTTCGAATACCGCCTGCTTCAACGCCGCGAACAGCGGGCCGCTGGCAGAGGTGATTTCCGGCAAGTCGGCCTGGCCGGTAGCGATCAGCATGCAGCAGTCGTTGGTCGAGGTGTCACCGTCGATGGTGATGCGGTTGAATGACTTGTTAGCGCCGTCCAGGATCAGGCTGTGCAGCACGTCGCGGGAAACTTTGGCGTCGGTGGCGATGTAGCCGAGCATGGTGGCCATGTTCGGGCGGATCATGCCCGCGCCCTTGCTGATACCGGTCACGGTGACGGTCACGCCTTCGTGCACAAACTGGCGGCTCGCACCTTTTGGCAGGGTGTCAGTGGTCATGATGCCGGTGGCAGCGGCGGCCCAGTTATCCACAGACAGGTCATCCAACGCGGCTTGCAGTGCGCCTTCGATTTTTTCGACAGGCAGCGGCTCACCGATCACGCCGGTGGAGTACGGCAGCACCTGGCTGGCATCTACACCAGTGAGTTGGGCCAGCTTGGCGCAAGTGCGCGCAGCCGCCACCAAGCCTGGCTCGCCGGTGCCGGCGTTGGCATTGCCAGTGTTGGTGAGCAGGTAGCGGATGGTGCCAGCCACGCGTTGTTTGGCCAGGATCACCGGCGCAGCGCAAAAGGCGTTGAGGGTGAATACACCGGCGACAGTCGAGCCTTCGGCACAGCGCATTACCACCACATCTTTGCGCCCAGGGCGCTTGATGCCGGCAGAAGCGATACCGAGTTCAAAACCGGCAACCGGGTGCAATGTGGGCAAAGGACCAAGACCAACAGCCATGAATGCGCTCCTCAAAAATTAGGGGTGTCTGTGCCGTCGTGATCGACGGTGAAGTTAATGGCAAAACGCCGCGACGGCAGAGGCCGGTCGCGGCGCAGGGTGTTGCAGCGTCAGGGCAAAATCTTATTCGATCTGGCCGTGGCAGTGTTTGAACTTCTTGCCCGAACCGCAGTAGCACAGCTCGTTACGGCCCAGCTTCTGGTCATTGCGAACCGGCGTCTGAGCCAAGGCCACATCGACCTCCTCGCCCAATACTTCCGGGGCTTCAAGGCCCGGTGCTTCGTCGTGCTGGAACTGCATGCGCGCAGCCAGTGCCTCGGCTTCCTGGCGCAGGCGAGCTTCTTCCTCGATCGGGTCTTCGCGACGCACCTGAACGTGGGACAGCACGCGAATCGAATCGCGCTTGATCGAATCCAGCAACTCGGAGAACAGCGTGAACGACTCGCGCTTGTACTCCTGCTTCGGGTTCTTCTGGGCGTAGCCACGCAGGTGAATGCCGTGACGCAAGTGGTCCATGGTCGACAGGTGGTCTTTCCACAGGTCGTCCAGCACGCGCAGTACGATTTGCTTCTCGAAGGTGCGCAGTGCTTCGGCACTCGCCTGCTCTTCTTTCTCGTTGTACGCGGCCAGCAGCTCGGTCATCAGCTTCTCGCGCAGGGTTTCTTCGTACAGGTGGTCGTCTTCGTCCAGCCACTGCTGAACCGGCAAGTCCACACCGAAGTCGCTCTTCAACGCAGCTTCCAGGCCGGCAACATCCCACTGCTCTGGCAGCGATTGTGGCGGGATATGAGCGCTGACGGTGGCGTTGAGCACGTCCTGACGGAAATCAGCGATGGTCTCGCCAATGTTGTCAGCGGCCAGCAACGTGTTACGCATGTGATAGATCACTTTACGCTGTTCGTTGTTGACGTCATCGAACTCAAGCAGTTGCTTACGGATATCGAAGTTGCGGCCTTCAACCTTGCGCTGTGCCTTCTCGATGGCGTTGGTCACCATGCGGTGCTCGATCGCTTCACCGGACTGCATGCCCAGGGCTTTCATGAAGTTCTTCACACGGTCCGAGGCGAAAATACGCATCAGGCTGTCTTCAAGCGACAGGTAGAAACGGCTGGAACCGGCGTCACCCTGGCGACCGGCACGGCCACGCAACTGGTTGTCGATACGGCGCGATTCGTGACGCTCGGAAGCGATGACCTGCAGGCCACCGGATTCCAGCACAGCCTGGTGGCGTTTCTGCCAGTCAGCCTTGATCTGGGCGATCTGCTCAGGGGTCGGGTTATCGAGCGAGGCCACTTCTACTTCCCAGTTACCGCCCAACAGGATGTCGGTACCACGACCGGCCATGTTGGTGGCGATGGTCAGCGCGCCTGGGCGACCGGCCTGGGCGATGATCTCGGCTTCTTTTTCGTGGAACTTGGCGTTGAGGACCTTGTGCTCGATGCCTTCCTTGTTGAGCAGGTTGGACACGTGCTCGGAAGTCTCGATGGTGGCAGTACCCACCAGGATCGGACGACCCTGGGCCATGCCGTCCTTGATGTCGTTGATGATTGCCGCGTATTTCTCTTCGGCAGTCAGGAACACCAGGTCGTTGAAGTCTTTACGGGCCAGCGGCTTGTTCGGCGGGATCACCATCACGGCCAGGCTGTAGATCTGGTGGAATTCGAACGCTTCGGTGTCGGCCGTACCGGTCATGCCGGACAGTTTGTTGTACAGACGGAAGTAGTTCTGGAAGGTCGTGGACGCCAACGTCTGGCTTTCAGCCTGGATGTTGAGCACTTCCTTGGCTTCGATGGCCTGGTGCAGGCCTTCGGACAGACGACGACCCGGCATGGTACGACCGGTGTGTTCGTCAACCAGTACGACCTGGCCGTCCTGCACGATGTATTCAACGTTGCGATGGAACAGCTTGTGGGCACGCAGGCCGGCATAGACGTGGGTCAACAGGCCCAGGTTGTGCGCCGAGTACAGGCTCTCGCCCTCGGCCAGCAGGCCGATCTGGGTCAGCATGTCTTCGACGAACTGGTGACCGGCTTCGTTGAGTTCGACCTGACGGGTCTTCTCGTCGATGCTGAAGTGACCTTCTTTGGTCACTACGCCTTCGACTTCCTCGATGTGCTGCTCCAGGCGCGGGATCAACTTGTTGATCTCGGTGTACAGGCGCGAGCTGTCCTCGGCCTGGCCGGAGATGATCAGCGGGGTACGGGCTTCGTCGATGAGGATGGAATCGACTTCGTCGATCACGGCAAAGTTGAGTTCACGCTGGAATTTTTCATCCATGCTGAACGCCATGTTGTCGCGCAGGTAGTCGAAACCGAATTCGTTGTTGGTGCCATAGGTGATGTCGCACGCGTAGGCGGCGCGCTTCTCTTCCGGCGGCTGGAACGGCAATACCACACCCACGGTCAGGCCGAGGTATTCATACAGCGGGCGCATCCAGTTGGCGTCCCGGCGAGCCAGGTAGTCGTTCACCGTCACAACGTGCACGCCCTTGCCGGACAGTGCGTTGAGGTAAACACCCAGGGTCGCTACCAGGGTCTTGCCTTCACCGGTACGCATTTCGGCAATCATGCCTTCATGCAAGGTCATGCCGCCGATCAACTGAACGTCGAAGTGGCGCATGCCCATGACACGCTTACCGGCTTCACGGGCGACCGCAAAGGCTTCGGGCAGCAGCTTGTCGAGGGTTTCACCTTTGGCTATGCGGGCCTTGAACTCTTCGGTCTTGGCGCGCAATTGCTCGTCCGACAGGGCAACCATCTGCTCTTCGAAGGCATTGACCAGCTGCACCGTCTTGAGCATGCGTTTGACTTCGCGCTCATTCTTGCTTCCAAAAAGTTTCTTTAACAAAGGCGCAAACATATCGGCAGGTTCTTCCACACATAGGGATGGAGGGCGCACCGTGAGTGGCCCGAGCAGCCCTCACGGCCGCATGCGAACGCGCATTCTACCCGGAATCGTGGGTGAGGAAAGTGGCGTTGTTCCCCGATGCTGGCATGGTGCTGTGAGAGGGCTTGTTTAAAATAAGGGCTTTTGCTGGAACTTCAACCCATGGAGCGTAGAAGTTACCTATTGATTTCACAGACTTTGCCCCTCCGATGCATTGCCAGGGGGCGTGCAGGTGCTTTCTGCTAAGATGGCCGCTCTGTTACTTAAGGTGTCCGATCATGGCGTTTCGCCCTCTTACAGCCCGCGCGCCCAGCGTGTTGCTTCGCGAAGCCAAGCCGTTGAAAGCCATCTTTGGCCATGCGCAACGCTTGGGCCATCTGCAACGCCTGGTCGAAAGCCAACTGCAACCGGCGGCACGTGAACATTGTCATGTGGCGTCATGGCGTGAAGGTAATTTGCTATTAATTGTCACCGATGGCCATTGGGCGACCCGGCTGCGGTACCAGCAAAAACGCCTCCAGCGGCAATTGATGGCATTTGACGAGTTCGCCAGCCTGATGCGCATTCAGTTCAAGGTGCAGCCACCTACCGTCCAGCAAGGCGTGGTGGGGCACACCCTGGATCTGTCGGAAAATGCCGCCGAAACCATTCAAGCAACGGCCGACGGCATCAGCGACCCGGGCTTGCGCGCGGCGCTTGAGCGACTGGCCGCCCACGCCAAGCCCAAGGCATGACCTCTTATTTACGTTTACTACCGCCCAGTAACGACCCCAACAGCCCCCGCACCAGCTGACGCCCCATTTGATTGGCCGCTTGCTGCATCGCTGACTTGAGCGCCTTGCCCGCCGTAGTCCCCAGGAATGCACCGGCCTTGTCGGTAAAGCTCGGTTCGCCCGCTGCGGGCGCAGCGTCTTCGGCCGGGCCCAGCTCCTTGCGCGCCATCAGCACTTCATAGGCAGACTCCCGATCGATTGGCTTGTCGTAGCGCCCTTGCAAGGGCGAACTGGCGATCAGCGCCGCACGTTCTGCCTCGCTGAGCGGCCCGATCCGCGATTGCGGAGGCGCGACCAATACCCGCTGGACGACTTCCGGCGTGCCTTTTTCCTGCAACGTACCTACCAACGCCTCACCCGTGCCCAGCTCCGTCAGCACCGACAAGGCATCAAAGGCCGGGTTTGGCCGAAAACCGTCCGCCACCGCCCGCAGCGACTTTTGCTCTTTGGTGGTGAAAGCCCGCAGGCCATGCTGGATGCGCAGCCCCAGTTGGGCCAGCACGCTATCCGGCAGGTCGCCGGGCGACTGCGTAACAAAGTACACCCCGACCCCTTTGGAGCGGATCAGCCGCACCACCTGCTCAAGACGTTCCTGCAACGCCTTGGGCGTATCGGCGAACAGCAAATGTGCCTCATCGAAAAACAGCGCCAGCAGCGGTTTTTCCGCATCGCCGCGCTCCGGCAGCTGCTCGAATAATTCTGCCAGCAGCCACAGCAGGAACGTCGCATAGACCTTCGGCGCCTCGTGCACCAGCCGGCTGGCGTCCAGCAAATGGATGCGCCCACGACCGTCACTGGCCGGCTGCAAGATATCTTCGAGCTGCAGCGCTGGCTCGCCAAACAAGGCTTCGGCGCCCTGCTGCTCCAGAACAGCGAGGCGTCGCAACAGCGCCTGGCTGGAGCCGGTGGTCATCAGCGCGGCATCGTCGCCCAACAGTTCCGGGTGATAACGCAGGTGATTAAGCAGTGCCTTGAGGTCCTTGAGGTCCAGCAGCAACAGACCTTCACGGTCCGCCACCTTAAAGGTGGCGTAGAGCGCCGACTGTTGACTGTCGGTGAGTTCCAGCAGAGCGCCGAGCAACAGCGGGCCCATTTCGCTGATGGTCGTGCGTAAAGGATGACCGGATTGACCGTGGATATCCCACAACGTCACCGGATAAGCCTTGGCTGTGTAACCCAGGAACGGCATGCCGGCAATACGCTCGGCGACCTTGCCCTGGGGGTTGGCGGCGGCGCCGAGACCACAAAGGTCACCCTTGATGTCAGCGGCAAACACCGCCACCCCGGCATCACTGAAGGCTTCGGCCAGGCGCTGCAAGGTGACGGTCTTGCCCGTACCGGTGGCGCCGGCGATAAGCCCATGGCGGTTGGCAAGGCGCATGGCCTGGGCGATTGGCCGGCCTTCAAGGTCTGCGCCGATCAAGAGTTGCGTGGCGTGAGGCATTTTGTCACCCATGGTTAATCTTAAGTGCCGCCAGGTCGATATAGACGGATGTGAGACCCACGAAGTCTAAAAACAGGTCAGATAGTTCCTACAGGAGGCAGAGGAGCTTTCACAAGAAATATCACACCTTTTTTGACGCTGCCATTCTGCGCATCCCACAAGGGCGCGCATTGATATTAAGACCTTAGCGGACCCTACAAGCCATGAATAAAAATCTGCGTTTCAGCCACAAAATCCTGCTTGCAGCCTCCCTTATCGTCATTGCGGCTTTCGCACTGTTTACCCTCTACAACGACTACCTGCAACGTAATGCCATCCGTGATGACCTCAATAGCTACCTGCATGAAATGGGCGATGTCACTGCCGGCAACATTCAAACCTGGCTCACTGGGCGCATTGCCTTGGTAGAGAACGCCGCGCAGAACATCGCCACCGACCCCAAGGCGGCTGCGGGCGTGCTGGAACAGAAAACGCTTACATCTTCGTTCATGGCGACCTACGTAGGTGACAGCACAGGGGCCTTCACCATCCGCCCCGACACCAAGATGCCGGACGGTTTCGACCCGCGTGTGCGCCCCTGGTACAAAGGCGCCCAGAGCAGCAACGGTTCGACCCTCACCGAGCCCTACATTGATGCTGCCACCGGCCAATTGATCATTTCCATCGCCACCCCAAGCACCAAGGCCGGCCAGAGCATCGGCGTGGTCGGTGGAGACCTGAGCCTGCAAACCCTGGTAGATAACATCGGTGCGCTGAAATTCGGCGGCCGAGGCTATGCGTTCCTCGTCAGTGCCGACGGCAAAGTGCTGGTGCATCCGAACAAAGACCTGGTGATGAAAACCCTGGCCGACATGTATCCGAAAAACACGCCGAAAATCAGTAATGCCTTCAGCGAAGTCGAGGCCAACGGCAAAGACAACATTGTGACCTTTACCCCGATTAAAGGATTGCCGTCGGTAAACTGGTACCTCGGCATTTCGGTGGATAAAGACAAATCCTTCGCCATGCTCAGCGAGTTTCGCACCTCGGCGGTCATCGCTACGGTGATTGCCGTGGTAATCATCATCGCCCTGCTGGGCATGCTGATCCGCGTACTGTTACAACCCTTGCACCTGATGACCCGCGCCATGCAGGACATCGCCGACGGCGAGGGCGACCTGACCCGCCGCCTTACCATCCAGAATCACGATGAGTTCGGTACGTTGGGTAATGCATTCAACCGCTTTGTGGAGCGGATTCACACATCGATTCGCGAAGTGTCCTCAGCCACCCAGCAAGTCAATGAAGTGGCACTGCGGGTGGTCAGCGCGTCCAACTCGTCGATGGTTAACTCCGACGAGCAGGCCAACCGCACCAACAGCGTCGCCGCTGCCATCAACGAATTGGGCGCCGCCGCCCAGGAAATCGCCCGCAATGCGGCACAGGCGTCGCACCAGGCCAGCGACGCACGGCATCTGGCCGAAGATGGCCAGCAAGTGGTGGAGCGCAATATCAAGGCGATGAACCAACTGTCAGCGATGATCAGCGCCTCCAGCAGCAATATCGAAGCGCTTAACAGCAAGACGGTGAATATCGGGCAGATTCTCGAAGTGATCACCAGCATCTCCCAGCAAACCAACCTGCTGGCGCTGAACGCCGCCATTGAAGCGGCGCGCGCCGGGGAAGCCGGACGCGGGTTTGCGGTGGTCGCCGATGAAGTCCGCAACCTCGCGCACCGCACTCAGGAATCGGCCCAACAGGTTCAAAAGATGATTGAAGAGTTGCAGGTTGGCGCCCGGGACTCGGTCAGCACCATGGGTGAAAGCCAGCGCCACAGCCTTGATAGCGTGGACATCGCCAACCTTGCCGGCGAGCGACTTAACAGCGTGACTCAGCGCATTGGTGAGATCGACGGCATGAACCAGTCGGTCGCCACGGCCACTGAAGAGCAAACCTCAGTGGTGGAGTCGATCAATATGGACATTACCGAGATCAATACGCTCAACCAGGAGGGCGTGGAAAACCTGCAATCAACCCTGCGTGCCTGCTCTGATTTGGAACAACAAGCGGCAAGATTGAAACAATTGGTGGGCAGCTTCCGGATCTGATTGCAGGGTGTTTAGTCGTCCGTGGGTTCGGGCTTGCCCCGCTCACGCTCCCACAACTCGGCGGCACCCGGAAACTCGGTGCCGTCGTCTGCGTCCAGGTCATCCGGGTCATAGCGACTCAAACACCCCTCCCCCAGGGTCGCCGGGGCTTTGGATGTGGCTTTATCCAACGGGTCGCTCATCGCTCAATCCTCAATGACAGGCAAAGAAAAAGGGCCTGGGACGATTTAACGCCCAGGCCCTTCTTTCTTCAATCACAACCTGCTGATCAGAACACGACCGTCTTGTTGCCGTGCACCAGCACGCGATCTTCTAGGTGGTAACGCAGGCCGCGGGCCAGCACCATCTTCTCGACGTCACGGCCAAAACGCACCATGTCTTCAATGCTGTCGCTGTGGCTGACGCGTACCACGTCCTGCTCGATGATCGGGCCGGCGTCCAGTTCTTCGGTGACGTAGTGGCAGGTCGCGCCGATCAACTTCACGCCACGCAGGGAGGCCTGGTGATAAGGCTTGGCACCGACAAATGACGGCAGGAAGCTGTGATGGATGTTGATCACCTTGCCAGCGTATTCGCGGCACAGTTCCGGCGGCAGGATCTGCATGTAGCGCGCCAGCACCACGACGTCGGCTTCATGCTGCTTGACCAGGCGGGACACCTCAGCGAATGCCGGCTCCTTGTCCTGTGGGTTGACCGGCACGTGGTAGTACGGAATGCCATGCCACTCGACCATGCTGCGCAGGTCATCGTGGTTGGAGATTACGCAGGCGATTTCGCAGTCCAGTTCGTCGCTGTGCCAGCGGTGCAGCAAGTCGGCCAGGCAATGGGACTCACGGCTGGCCATCAACACCACGCGTTTTTTCTGCTCGGTGTCGGTGATGTGCCAGGTCATCGAAAACTCTTCCGCGATCGGCGCAAAGGCCTCGCGAAAGGCGTCGAGACCGAACGGCAGCGAATCTGCACGAATCTCGTGACGCATGAAGAACCAACCGCTGAGATTGTCCGAGTGATGGCTCGCCTCGGTGATCCAGCCGTTGTGGGACGCCAGAAAATTACTGACTTTGGCAACGATACCTACCCGGTCCGGGCAAGCAATCACCAGCCGAAAAGTGCGCATTAGGGGGAGACTCCAGAACTTCGCAAAGGCCGCCATTCTAGCCATTGCGCAGAAAAACTGCATTATTCGTTAACGCTTATTCTGGCACCCTGCTTCGGGCTTTCCCCTTAATAACCTAAGGGTTTACCACCTTAATATGAATTGACTGCGTCATGCTCAGTGCGCACTCGCATTTCGAGGCTGATTATTTTTAGGCATACGACCTAGTAATTAACTCGATTGCAAGGGGCGACTACAAACATCCAATGTAATTCACCTAAATACCCTCTTAAATGTTTACTTGGGCAAACAGCCTGACTATTATTGGGCCACTTACCCTGTCAATCAGCGCTCTACATAAGGTAGTCCACATGTCTCTGATCAACGAATACCGTGCCACCGAAGAAGCTATCAAAGAGCTGCAAGCCCGTTTGAAGAACCTGTCCCAAGACGACAAACTGCAAACCGAGCTCGAATTCGAAGGCAAGCTTCGCACCCTGATGGGTGAATACTCCAAATCCCTGCGTGACATCATCGCGCTGCTGGACCCTGAGTCGAAAGTTAAAGCACCACGTGGCGCCGTGAAAACTACCGGTACCAAGCGTGCTCGCAAGGTCAAACAATACAAAAACCCGCACAACGGCGAAGTGATTGAAACCAAAGGTGGCAACCACAAAACTCTGAAAGAGTGGAAAGCCAAGTGGGGCGGTGACGTGGTTGAAGGCTGGGCTACCCTGCTGGGCTAAGCCTTGCCGGGCTCGCCTGATACGCGAGACATTGAAAAACGCCAGCTAGCTGGCGTTTTTTATTGCTCGCAGGCTGTGTAAAAAAACGACTACAGATTCACACGCGCCGCTAAAGAGTCAGCATATTCCTGCCACTGGTCCAGTACCCCGAGCTGAAATGGTGTCGCACTAATAGCCAACTCCAGCCGCGCTTGATTAAATGCCTCCAGGGTATTCGGTGCTCCCCACTCCGGGTTTGACAAACGCTGCTGGCAGAACAGTTTCCAGCGTTGTTGCTCCTCGCTGTTCAAGGTATCGGGGAAGTTACGCGCCCGGTAGCGAAATAATAATTCAGGCAATCGATGATCATCAAAAGGCCACTGCTGACGCGCTAATTGCGCTGGCTCGGCTGCCCGGACTTGTTCGCATAAACGCCTATCCCGGTCACCAATAAAACCGTCATAAAGCTGCTGTTCCGGGTCAGTAGTGGGTGCAAATTCTTCTTCGGCGTAAATAGCCGCCAACTTATCGCGCCAAAGTTCTTGTGCGTCGGTTAGCCGCAGTGCCCGCTCCTGATAACTGTCCATATCCAATTGCAGGCGCTCACGATCTTCGGCCCGCAGTACGTTCAATGGGGCAACCACCGGGCAGCGGTTGATGTGCACCAATTTGAGGGGTACCGGCAACTCGCCAGGAGCCAGGTCATCGCGGCGGGTATAAAGACGTTGGCGCAAAGTAGCTGCGTCTGTGTCCAGCAGCCCTTGGGGGTCGAGCCCCAGGTCGCAGACAATCAACGCATTGCGGTTGCGCGGGTGCCAGGCCAGCGGCAGCACTACGCCCAGGTAATGACGCTCGGCCGAAAAGCGCCCGGAGATATGCACCATCGGTTGCAGCAAGCGCACCTGATCCATCACCCGTTGCTTGCTGCGCAGCTGGAATAGCCAGTCGTACAACTTAGGTTGTTTTTCACGAATCAATCGCGCCAACGCAATGGTGGCGCGTACATCGGACAGCGCATCGTGGGCCTGGCCATGGTCGATGCCGTTGGCTTCGGTCAGGCGTTCGAGCTTGAGCGTCACCCGTCCATCCTGTTGCGGCCACTCGATACCTGCCGGCCTCAGGGCATAGGCGGTGCGGACCACATCGATCAAGTCCCAGCGACTGTTACCGCCCTGCCACTCTCGTGCGTAGGGGTCGAAAAAGTTGCGATACAGGCTGTAGCGCGTCATTTCATCGTCAAAACGCAAGGTGTTGTAGCCGGCGCCGCAAGTACCGGGGGCGGCCAGTTCGGCGTGTACCCGGGTCATGAAGTCGGCCTCGGCCAGGCCTTTTTCCGCCAATATATCCGGGGTTATGCCGGTAATCGCACAGGCGGCCGGATGGGGCAGAATATCGTCGCTGAGTTGGCAATGGAGATTGACCGGCGGGCCGATTTCATTGAGCTCGAAATCCGTACGGATACCCGCTACCTGAAGGGGACGATCATTGCGCGGATTGATGCCGGTGGTTTCATAGTCGTACCAGAAAATGGAGGTCACGGGCTATTCCTGTACTGAAGATCGACAAAGTCTAGGCGCTGGACAGCCCCCGCGACCAGCACCAAATAAGCTGTACAAACATCCAGCAAAATCTTGAATGGTTGCTTCCATCGCCGACACTGCTAGCATCCCTGTCTCCCAGCCGCTCTGCACTGCCAAGGATCGCGATGCCATCAGCCCCATTGGATACCCGCTACCAGATCGAGACGCCAGAGGGCATCGACCTGCCCCTACGCCCAGCTGGCCTGGTGCCCCGCGCACTGGCCTTTGCGTTCGACCTGGGTGTACGCGGGGTGGTCATGGGAGTGCTCCTGGTGCCATTGGCGTTACTGGGCAACATTGGTATCGGCCTGGGCTCACTGTTGTTGTTCCTGGTCAGCTGGTGGTACATGGTGCTGTTCGAAGTACTCAACCAGGGGTGCTCGCCGGGCAAACAGGTCATGGGGCTGCGCGTGGTGCAAGACGACGGCACGCCTATTGGCTGGTCTGCATCGCTGATCCGCAATTTGCTGCGCTTCGTGGACATGTTGCCCTTCGGCTACTTTCTCGGCGCCATCAGTTGCCTGCAACACCCTCACTTCAAACGCCTTGGCGACCTGGCTGCTGGTACGCTGGTGATCTACCGTGAACAGCCACTGGCGCGCCCCCAGGTGCCCAAGGCTGCTGCCCTGCGCTTGCCCTTTGCACTGGAGCTGAGCGAGCAACGGGCTATCCTGGGCTTCGCGGAGCGCCAAGGTGAATTGTCCGCAGAGCGCGTCCACGAGCTGGCCTCGATCCTGGCGACTCCGTTGCAAGTCTCTCCGGCCCGCGCCGCGGAGCAACTCAATGGCGTGGCCCGTGGCCTACTGGGGCCGACATGAAACAGAGCCTGTTCGAAAGCCGTCACCAGCCCGAATGGCAAGCGTTCGCCAATCAGCTCACGCAGTTGGAACAAGGCAAGGTCAAGGCCAGTGACGTTGCCGATTTCCCTCATCAATACCGACGGCTGTGCCAACACCTCGCCCTGTCTCAAGAGCGCGGCTATAGCAGTTACCTGGTAGACCCACTGCAACAACTGGCTCTGCGTGGCCATCAACAGATGTACCGCCATCGCAGCCAACTGGCAGCCAATGTGCTGGGGTTCATACTGGCCGACTTCCCTCGGCTGGTGCGCGAACAGTGGCGGTTCGTGCTGATCGCCAGCCTGCTGTTTTTTGGCAGCCTGGTGGGCATAGCGTTGTTGGTCTACCTGTTTCCCGACCTCATCTACAGCATCGTCAGCGCTCAGCAGGTGGCCGAGATGCAGGGGATGTACGACCCCAATGCGAGCCGCCTGGGCCGTGCCGCCGAACGTGCATCGAGCGAAGACTGGATGATGTTTGGCTACTACGTGATGCACAACATCGGCATCGCCTTTCAGACCTTTGCCGCTGGCTTGCTGTTTGGACTGGGCAGTGTGTTTTTCCTGATTTTCAACGGCCTGATCATCGGTGCGGTTTCTGGGCACCTGACAGAAATCGGCTATGGCCAGACCTTCTGGTCGTTCGTTATCGGGCATGGCGCCTTCGAATTGACCGCTATCGCCCTGGCCGGTGCCGCAGGTTTACAACTGGGCTGGGCGCTGATTGCACCCGGGCAATTGAGGCGTAGCGAATCCTTGCGGCTGGCCGCACTCAAGAGCGTGCAGATGCTATGCGGCGTCATGATATTTCTGTTAATTGCAGCATTTATCGAGGCCTACTGGTCGTCCACCACCCAGATCGCGCCCTGGATCAAATACCTGGTGGGCGCGGTGCTTTGGTTGTTGGTGGCCGCCTACCTGACCCTTGCCGGACGGACTCGCCATGCGCCTGAGTGATGCCAGCGTAGTGATCCGTCCACGTACCTCCTGGGAAGCCATGGACCTTGGGGTATTAATGGCTCGGGAACATCGCCTGTTATTGATGAGCAGTTGGGCATTGGTGACCTTGCCGGTGTTTGTCCTGCTCACCGCATTGCTATGGAAACATCCGTCTACGGCCATGTTCCTGTTCTGGTGGTTCAAACCCGCGTTCGACCGCTTGCCTCTCTATATATTATCCAAAGCCTTGTTTGGCGAAACGCCCACTCTCAAACAGGCCGTGCGCCAATGGCCACGGCTACTGAAGGGGCAACTGCTGGCCAGCCTGACTTGGCGGCGACTGAGCCTGAGCCGCAGCTTTGTCATGCCGGTGAGTCAGCTTGAAGGCCTAAATGGCGATGCGCGGCAAAAACGTCTCGGCGTACTGCTGCAACGTAACGCCGGTGGGGCCCGCTGGCTGACCCTCATTGGCGTGCATCTGGAGATCGGCCTGTGGTTCGGCTGCATGGCACTGTTTTATCTCTTTATCCCGCAGCAGGTTGAACTGGGTTGGGACTGGCAGCGCCTGGCACTGGCTTCAAGCCCGGAAGGGTTATGGCTGGAACACCTGAGCAATGCGTTCTACGCCCTGGTCCTGATATTTTGGGAGCCTATCTATGTGGCCTGCGGGTTCAGCCTCTATCTCAATCGCCGTACCGCTTTGGAGGCCTGGGATCTGGAACTGGTCTTCCGCCGCCTTCGCCAACGCCTGAGCAGCGTGGCGCCAGTGTTACTGCTGGTAGTCGGTCTAATGCTCTCTTTCCACCCACCCGCCATGGCCGATAACGCCAAACCCCTGAGCCCTCAGAGTGCCGGTGAATCGATCAAATCATTGCTGGATAAGCCTCCTTTCAAAAATCCGGAGACCGTGACCCGCTATCGCTTCGCCGAAGAAAAACCGGCCGCTCCAAACAAAGCGCACCGTGACGGCAAACTTCCAGCCTGGCTGCAAGCGGTGCTCGACAGCCTTGACAGCAACGCCTTCAAGCATGTTGCCCAAGGCCTCGAAGTGCTCTTGTGGAGTTTGTTGGTTGTTGCCTTGGCGTTGCTGGTCTGGCGCTACCGCGATTGGCTGCACGCCTTTGTCAGCCTCCGTTCATCCCTCACCCCAAAAACGCCCAAGCCCGCGCCTACACAATTGTTCGGGCTGGAACTGGGCACCGAAACCTTTCCCGACGATATCCCCGCACTCGCCGAGCAACTGTGGCCTACCCAGCCACGGGAAGCCCTCGGCCTGCTGTATCGCGGCCTGCTGAGCAAGTTGTTGCATGACTTCAACGTGCCACTTAAAAGCGCCGACACGGAAGGCCAGATCCTGGACCGTGTTCACCTGTTGCAACAACCGCAACTGCTGGCCTTCAGCGATGAGCTGACCCGACACTGGCGAAATCTTGCCTATGGCCATCACCTCCCCCCTGCTTCTGCCCAGCAAAAACTATGCAGCGATTGGCGCGCTCTGTTCAGTTCGGGGAGCGCGCAATGAACCGCCTGTTACTGTGGGTCGGCCTGCTGTTGATAGGCCTGTTGGGGGCGGGTGCCTTCTACGCCTGGCATAAAGCCATTCCCTATGAAGAAGTGATCGACCGTGGCCCTTCCCCGCAAGCCGTGGCGAATGTCTACCTGGCGGCCGAGCAATTCCTCAGCCAGCAAGGGTTGACCGTAGAACATGCCAGTAGCCTTGAGCGACTCACTACCCTGCCCCCAAGCGGCAACAGCCTCTTATTACTGGGCGAACGCAGCAACATGTCGCCTCGCCAAGTCGAGCAACTACTGCAGTGGGCCAAGGCAGGCGGCCATCTGTTGTTGGTAGCCGAAGCACTGTGGGATGAAGAAACCGGTAAAAGCGGCGATTTGCTGCTGGATCGTCTGCATATCCACCAGGTCTTGAGTGATGAGCCCGACGATCCTGCAACGGCGCGGAAAAAGAAAGCACCGGACCTCACCAAGCTGTACGTCGACAATGAAACCCCGCCGGCCTATTTCAGCTTCGACACCGACTTCAACCTCACCGACCCCAGGCACCTGGCGCAATTTTCAGCCAACAGCGCCAACTCAAGCCACCTGATGCAACTCAACCTCGGAAACGGTCGCGTGACGGTTATCACCGACAGCGACCTGTGGAAAAACGCCAATATCGGCAAACACGACAACGCCTGGCTGCTGTGGTATTTGGGCCAGGGCACAGCGGTAACCTTGCTGTTCAACAGCGACGTGGATGATCTGCTCACCCTGCTGATCCGCTACTTCCCCCAGGCCTTGGTAGCACTCATTGCCTTGATCGGTCTCGCTCTCTGGCACGTCGGCATGCGCCAAGGCCCGATCCAGGCACCGGCCCCCAAGGCCCGCAGGCAGTTACAGGAACATTTGAAAGCGAGCGCCGATTTCCTGCTGCGCCATAACGGTCAGGGCACACTGCTGCATGCCTTGCAGCGCGACATCCTGCGTGCAGCCCGACGCCGCCATCCCGGTTTTGAACACCTCGATAACGCGCAGCAGTGGCAGGCGCTTGAGCACCTGACCCATCAACCCTCTCATGTCATCAGCCAGGCCCTCGGCCCACTCCCGACGAAACGGCTTTCCAGCGCCGATTTCAGCCGGCAGGTGGCATGCCTGCAAACCCTCAGGAATGCCCTATGAATGAATTTCCAACGGCGACTGCCCTGACCAGCGAAACCCTGCAACGTGCTAGCCAGCAAGCCCGGGCCCTGCGTGCTGAGCTACGCAAAGCTGTGATTGGCCAGGACCAAGTGATCGATGATGTGCTCACCGCGCTGTTCGCTGGCGGCCATGTGCTGCTTGAAGGCGTGCCTGGCCTGGGCAAGACCTTGCTGGTACGTGCCTTGGCGCGGTGTTTCGACGGTGACTTCGCACGTATTCAGTTCACTCCGGACCTGATGCCCAGTGATGTCACCGGCCACGCGGTCTACGACCTGCACACCGAGCAATTCAAACTGCGTAAAGGGCCGGTATTCACTCACTTGTTGCTGGCAGACGAAATCAACCGAGCCCCGGCCAAGACCCAGGCCGCCTTGCTTGAAGCCATGCAGGAACGGCAAGTAACCCTTGAAGGCGAGGCGCTGCCCATCGGCCAACCCTTCATGGTTCTGGCGACTCAGAATCCGATCGAACAGGAGGGTACCTACCCACTGCCAGAAGCGGAACTGGACCGCTTTATGCTCAAGGTGCGCATGGATTATCCCGATGCGCAGCAGGAGTTGGAAATGGTACGTGAAGTGACCCGTTCGTCCCGGGCCGACATGCTGGATGTGCATCCGCTGCGCACGGTGCTCCAGGCTCAAGATGTACTGCAACTGCAACAGATCACCAGCGAGTTGGCCTTGGATGAACAAGTACTCGACTATGCCGTACGCCTCGCGCGCGCAACCCGCAGTTGGCCAGGGCTGGCCATCGGCGCCGGCCCCCGGGCGTCCATCGCGTTGGTGCGTGGCGCCCGCGCCCGCGCGCTGCTGCGCGGTGGCGAATTCGTCACGCCGGATGACATCAAGGGTTGCGCGCTTGCCGTACTGCGTCATCGGGTGCGAATCGCGCCAGAATTGGACATTGACGGGCTGGAAGTCGACCAAGTGCTACAACAGTTGCTTGATCAGATACCAGCGCCCCGACAATGAGTCGTCCATGAAACCCACCCGTCTACTGCTGAACTGGCTCGGCGTACTGCTGGGCCTGAACATTTTGCTCGGCGCTGCGGCAGCGTTGCAGTTAAAAGTGCCCGAAACCGTGCATTCAGTAGCGTGGGGATTGCTGCTGGCACTGGCGCTGCTGGCCATGCTGGACGCCTTACGCCTGCGTCGCCGGCCACCTGTGCGAGTGCACCGGCACATGCCTGGCAGCCTGGCACTGGGTCGGTGGGGCGAAGTGCGCCTCACACTGGAGCACGACAATCTGCAGCCAATGACGGTACAGGTGCTCGACCACGTTCCCGACGGGCTCACCGTGGAGAACCTGCCCCAGTCCATCGAACTGCGCCCGGGTGAACGCAGCGAACTGGGCTATCGCTTGCGCCCAGTGCAGCGCGGGCATTTCAGTTTCAACCGCTGCGAAGTCCACCTGCCCAGCCCTTTGGGGCTGTGGTCGGCGCGGCGTTTTATCGAGGTCAGCGACGCCACGCGCGTCTACCCTGACTTTGCTCGACTGTATGGGGCACAGCTACTGGGGGTGGATAACTGGCTGAGCCAACTGGGGGTACGACAACACCAGCGGCGTGGTCTGGGCCTGGAATTTCATCAATTGCGTGAATTTCGCGAGGGCGACAGCCTGCGCCAGATCGACTGGAAGGCCACCGCGCGCCAGCGCACGCCGATCGCCAGGGAATACCAGGACGAGCGTGACCAGCAGATCGTGTTCATGCTCGATTGCGGCCGCCGCATGCGCAGCCAGGATGACGAGTTGTCACACTTTGACCACGCTCTCAACGCCTGCCTGCTGCTGAGCTATGTTGCCTTGCGCCAAGGCGATGCCGTGGGGTTGTGCACCTTCGCTGGCGAGCAACCGCGCTACTTGGCGCCGGTCAAGGGCACTGGCCAATTGAATGTGCTGCTCAATGCGGTCTATGACCTGGACACCACGCGTCGAACAGCCGACTACGAGGCGGCCGCCAACCAACTACTGGCCCGGCAGAAACGCCGAGCGTTGGTGATTGTGGTAACCAACCTTCGGGATGAGGACGATGAGGCCTTATTAACAGCAGTGAATCGTATGAGCCGTCAACATCGGGTGCTGGTGGCCAGTTTGCGCGAAGAAGTACTCGATACACTGCGCCAATCCCCCGTACAAACCCTACCCGAAGCCCTGGCGTACAGCGGCACTGTCGATTACCTCAATACGCGGGACGAACTGCATGACCGTTTGAGTGCCCATGGTCTTTCAGTGCTGGACAGCTTGCCATCGGAACTTGGCGCGGCGCTGGTCACTCGCTATTTAGGTTGGAAGAAAGCCGGCGTTTTTTGAGAAAAAGAGCACACGGTCACGGTTGGGGCAATACGCCCAAACCGTGCCGACGGCGCGCTGTATCTAGGCTGAAGCCTGCAGAGGGTCAAAGCTGAAGTACTGCATCAACACATTGATCAGTTGCCCGTATTCTTTGGGCGCCTGAAGCACGCTGAAACCTGAATCATAATGTTGCGGGTTGATGTCCTCGTGGCTCCAGAGACAGGTCGCCGTGAGGTCCACTGCATGGAAGGTGCCATCAACGCCAGGAATCTTCAAGCGCAGCTCGAAGTCCGCATCAACCATCATGGGCAATTGGCTAATGAGCATCAGCCCCTCATCAGACACATTGCCCAAAAAGCCAATGGGTTTGTCGGTGAAGCGGTTAAACACTTGCAGGAAGTAAGGTAGCTGGTGCCGCTCGATCCGTCGGTCGGTAAACATGGTGAGATCGCCATCCTGTGGCCATGACTCTGGCCGTGCCAGTCATTCGGAACGAGTAAAAAGCCCTCGCTCTCCCTGGATCTCGGTGTGACGAAAGACAACGCTTTGCCACTAACTATCTGCCGAATCCGGGCCCTGCATTCGTTCGAATAAAAACTTGTACAAACGAACGTTCAAAGAATAGCCCAAGACTGGCATCAGGCCAGCTATGAAATGACGAATATCATCACAAAGACGCTGGACGCGGTTGAGCGACCCTCGCGCCGGGGTAGTGCCCCAGTTGTTGCAGGGTGTCGAGCCGTGCGCGGGCACGATAGGCATACTCGCTCGATGGGTACTGATTGATGATGAATTGGTAGGTTTGGGCCGCGTCCACAAACAGTTTTTGCCGCTCAAGGCACTGCCCGCGCAACATCGAAACCTCCGGCTGCACATAACGCCGCGTGCGGCTCTCGCGGTCAACCTGGGACAACTCCAGGGTCACACGTTCGCAATCACCGACCTTATAAGCGCGGTAGGCGTTGTTCAAATGGTGGTCCATCGACCAACGGGTACAGCCGACAACACTGACGGCCAGGGCAGCAACGAGCAAAATTCGCATGAGGGTTCTCCTGTCTTGTGCAATGTATCGACCCCTCGTCAAAAATCTTCAAGGTTGTTCGCAATCAGCCGCAGCGAAAACAAGTCAATCGTCGATAAGTAGTGCAAACGAACAATGACTACAACGAAAGAGCATAGTAGCCTTCCTCAGCGCTTGAACTCAGGAGTCTGTGCATGTCCGTCCGTCGTACCAAAATCGTCGCCACCCTTGGCCCGGCCAGCAACTCGCCGGAAGTCCTCGAACAGCTGATTCTGGCTGGTTTGGACGTTGCCCGTCTGAACTTCTCCCACGGCACCCCGGACGAGCACAAGGCTCGTGCCAAGCTGGTGCGTGACCTGGCTGCCAAGCACGGCCGCTTCGTGGCACTGCTGGGTGACCTGCAAGGCCCGAAAATCCGTATCGCCAAATTCGCCAACAAGCGTATCGAGCTGAAGATCGGTGACAAGTTCACCTTCTCCACCAGCCACCCGCTGACCGAAGGCACCCAGGACGTTGTGGGTATCGACTACCCGGACCTGGTCAAAGACTGCGGCGTCGGTGATGAACTGCTGCTCGATGACGGCCGCGTTGTGATGCGTGTCGACACCGCCACCGTCACTGAACTGAACTGCACCGTGATCATCGGCGGCCCGCTGTCGGACCACAAAGGCATCAACCGTCGCGGTGGTGGCCTGACCGCTCCAGCCCTGACTGAAAAAGACAAAGCCGACATCAAGCTCGCCGCCGAAATGGAAGTGGACTACCTCGCCGTGTCCTTCCCTCGCGACGCAGCCGACATGGAATACGCCCGTAAACTGCGCGACGAAGCCGGCGGCACTGCCTGGTTGGTGGCGAAGATTGAACGCGCCGAAGCCGTGGCCAACGACGAAACCCTCGACGGCCTGATCAAGGCTTCCGATGCCGTGATGGTTGCTCGTGGCGACCTGGGCGTTGAAATCGGTGACGCCGAGCTGATCGGTATCCAGAAGAAGATCATCCTGCACGCACGCCGTCACAACAAAGCGGTGATCGTGGCGACCCAGATGATGGAGTCGATGATCCAGAACCCGATGCCGACCCGTGCCGAAGTGTCCGACGTGGCCAACGCCGTGCTCGACTACACCGACGCCGTGATGCTCTCGGCTGAAAGTGCTGCTGGCCCATACCCGCTGGAAGCGGTGCAGGCGATGGCGCGTATCTGCATCGGCGCTGAAAAGCACCCTACCAGCAAGACCTCCAGCCACCGTATCGGCAAAGAGTTCGAAAGCTGCGACCAAAGCATCGCCTTGGCCGCCATGTACACGGCTAACCATTTCCCTGGCGTTAAAGCGATCATCGCCTTGACCGAAAGTGGTTACACGCCGTTGATCATGTCGCGCATCCGTTCCTCGGTGCCAATCTACGCGTTCACCCCGCACCGCGAAGCCCAGGCCCGCGCAGCGATGTTCCGTGGCGTGTACACCATCCCGTTCGACCCGGCTTCGCTGGCACCTAACGAAGTCAGCCAGGCGGCCATCGATGAGTTGGTCAAACGCGGCGTCGTGGAAAAAGGCGACTGGGTCATCCTGACCAAGGGCGACAGCTACCACACCACGGGTGGCACCAACGGCATGAAGATCCTGCATGTGGGCGACCCACAGGTCTGAGTGACGCGCTGAAAATAAAAAGCCCCGACTGGTTCGGGGCTTTTTTATGCCTGATAGTTTTGTGGGGCAGGTCGGCCCTCATCGGGGGCAAGCCCCCTCCCACCTTTAATTGGCGGCGCCCTCAAAATGTGGGAGGGGGCTTGCCCCCGATGAGGGCCGACCTGCCACCACACCTTCACCGCCGAGTGATAAAAGCAGACAACGCCGCCACCGCCTCCGGCGACCTCAACCGCTGGGTAAACAGCGCCCCCTCTTCCTCAATCACCTGCCGCAATTGCTCACGATCCACGTTCTTCATCAGTTGCTTGGTCACCTGCACCGCCCCCGGCGCCAACGCTTCAAAACGCCCAGCCACTTCCCGCGCCTTGGCCAACGCCGCTTCACCGCTGCCCAACGCCTCGGTGGCAATGCCCCAAGCCGCCGCCTGCTCGCCGGTAAAGCCTTCGCCCAACAGCAACAGTTCAGCCGCCTTCGCATGCCCCAGCAAGCGCGGCAAAATCAGGCTAGAACCAAATTCAGGACACAGCCCCAGGTTGACGAACGGCATCCGCAAACGCGCATCGCGGCTGACATAGACCAAATCGCAATGCAGCAGCAGCGTCGTGCCGATGCCTACCGCGGCTCCCGCCACAGCGGCAATCACCGGTTTTCGGCAGTTGAGCAGGCTCTTCATAAAGTGAAAGGGCGGGCTGTCGAGGTCACTGGGCGGTTGCTCAAGAAAGTCGCCAATGTCGTTGCCAGCCGTGAAGCAATCAGCGCTGCCGTGGATCAGCACCGCAGTCACACCTGAATCGGCATCAGCCAGCTCAAGCGCCTCAGCCAGGTGGTTGTACATGGCACGGGTCAGGGCGTTTTTCTTGTCCGGGCGGTTGAGCTGCAAGGTCAGCAGCCCGCCGTCGCGGTGCTGCAAAATGGCATCGGTCATGGCGAATCTCGCGACTGTGGAATTCAGCGCTCAACCACGGGGCAGGAACACATCGGCCAGCAGTTGATTGCGCGGCAGTCCCGCCAGGAACAGGCGCTTGGAAAAGGCCTCGACGTGGGCGGGGTGTCCGCAGAGTAAGGCCAGCGTTTGCCGCGAAACAAGCCGCAGTTGTGCCAATGCCTGGGCCGCGTCCGCCGCTGTCCACAGCTCCACCGATACGTTTGAATGCTGCGCAGCCAACTGCGTCAGGGGTTCGGCCAGATAATGCCCGCCCGCATCATGGGCCAGGTGAATCACACGAATGTCGCCCTGATGATTCTGGCGCAAAGCCTCGCGCAATACCCCCCAAAGAGGACCAAGCCCAGTACCGGACGCCAATAACCAAAGCGGTCGGGCTTGCCAGTCCGGGTCATATTGCAACGCGCCACCACGCAGTTCACCCAGGCGCAAACGGTCGCCAACCTGCAACTGCCGAGCACGATCGCTGAATTCGCCGGGCAGCCGGCAATCGAGGTGAAACTCCAGAAACGGATCTTCCTGGGGCAAGCTCGCCAGCGAATACGGCCGCGCCACTTTGTCTGCCCACAACACCAGGTGCTGACCGGCGCGGTAACGCAGACCACGTTCCGGTTGCAGGCGCAGGCGCAGCACCGTCGGACTCAACCAATCGAGCCCCACCACTTGCGCCGCCAGACCGTCACGCGTCGGGTCAAAGGTCTCGACCCGCACATCCCCGCTGACTTGGCACTGGCATGCCAGCCTCCAGCCCTCCTGGCGCTGCGCGGGGCTCAAGGCATCGGGCTGCTTGTCCTCAAGGTCACCCTGGCACCGCACCAGGCACGCATGACAACTGCCGGCACGGCAACTGTAGGGCACGGCCACACCCGCCAGGTTCAGCGCATCCAGCAGGTTGCTGCCGGTGGCGACCGACCAATGGTGTTCGCCGACGTGCAGTTCAGGCATATAAAGGTCTCAATCACCGGGGATGGGCACAGGGAATCATGCCTGCGACAGTTTGACCATAGTCGGGTGTATCGGCCACCGCGTCGGGTTATACTGCCGCGCCTTTTTAGCGTCGCGCCTGCATCAATGGCGTGCCTTGGAAAGGTGGTTTCAGCCGACCGATGCACCCAACTGAAGCCACCTTTATTGAATGTTCCCTTATAGAGGAGCGCGACTCATGACCGTGATCAAGCAAGACGACCTGATTCAGAGCGTTGCCGACGCCCTGCAATTCATTTCCTACTACCACCCCGTTGATTTCATCCAGGCCATGCACGAAGCCTACCTGCGCGAAGAATCGCCAGCGGCCCGTGACTCCATCGCCCAGATCCTGATCAACTCGCGCATGTGCGCCACCGGCCACCGCCCGATCTGCCAGGACACCGGTATCGTCACCGTGTTCGTGCGCGTAGGCATGGACGTACGTTGGGATGGCGCCACCATGGGCCTGGACGACATGATCAACGAAGGCGTGCGTCGCGCCTACAACCTGCCGGAAAACGTCCTGCGTGCATCCATCCTGGCCGACCCGGCAGGCGCGCGTAAAAACACCAAGGACAACACCCCTGCGGTCATCCACTACTCCATCGTCCCGGGTAACACCGTGGAAGTGGACGTGGCGGCCAAGGGCGGCGGTTCCGAGAACAAGTCGAAAATGGCCATGCTCAACCCGTCCGACTCGATCGTTGACTGGGTTCTGAAGACCGTTCCGACCATGGGCGCCGGCTGGTGCCCACCGGGCATGCTGGGCATCGGCATCGGCGGCACCGCCGAGAAAGCCGCGGTGATGGCCAAGGAAGTGTTGATGGAGTCCATCGACATTCACGAGCTGAAAAAGCGCGGCCCGCAGAACCGTATCGAAGAGATGCGCCTGGAGCTGTTCGAGAAGGTCAACCAACTGGGCATCGGCGCCCAGGGCCTGGGTGGCCTGACCACCGTGCTCGACGTGAAGATCATGGACTACCCAACCCACGCAGCCTCCTTGCCGGTGTGCATGATCCCCAACTGCGCCGCCACCCGTCACGCACACTTTGTGCTCGACGGCTCGGGCCCGGCCTCGCTGGAAGCGCCACCGTTGGACGCCTACCCGGAAATCGTCTGGGAAGCCGGCCCATCGGCCCGTCGCGTCAACCTCGACACCCTGACCCCGGAAGAAGTGCAGAGCTGGCAGCCGGGCGAAACCGTGTTGCTCAACGGCAAGATGCTCACCGGTCGCGACGCCGCGCACAAGCGCATGGTCGAGATGCTGAACAAGGGCGAAACCCTGCCGGTAGACCTCAAGGGTCGCTTTATCTACTACGTCGGCCCGGTTGATCCGGTACGCGAAGAAGTGGTTGGCCCTGCTGGCCCGACCACCGCCACGCGGATGGACAAGTTCACCCGTCAGATCCTGGAGCAAACCGGCCTGCTGGGCATGATCGGCAAATCCGAGCGCGGCCCAACTGCGATCGAAGCGATCAAGGACCACAAGGCCGTGTACCTGATGGCTGTCGGCGGTGCTGCTTACCTGGTGGCGCAAGCCATCAAGAAGTCTCGCGTTGTCGCATTCGCCGAGCTGGGCATGGAAGCGATCTACGAGTTCGACGTCAAAGACATGCCTGTGACTGTTGCAGTCGACAGCAAGGGCGAGTCGGTACACATCACTGGCCCTGCCATCTGGCAGAAAAAGATCAGTGAAAGCCTGGCGGTAGAAGTGCAGTAAAAGGCAACAACAACCAATGTGGGAGGGAGCAACCCCCCTCCCACAATGGTATGGTGCACTCCCCTTACTGCGCCTGTTCATCACCGTATGATCGTGATCCCCCGCCCCCTGCGCCTGACCTTCTATTCCTTGCTGATCATCGCCGGCGCACTGCTGGCCGCAGCCTTGGCCACCCGCCACGCCGAACGCCAAGCCCTGGTAGACGACGCCGCCCGTGCCAATCAGCAGCTCGCGCTGTACGCCAATTCCCTGCACACCCTGATCGAACGCTACCGCGCCCTGCCCGCCGTGCTCGCGCTGGACTCGGAAATGATCAGCGCATTAAAGGGCCCGTTGGATGCCACCACCCAGGATGTGCTCAATCGCAAACTGGAGCGCATCAACGGCGCCGCACAATCTTCAACGCTGGAACTGATGGACCACACCGGCCTCGCCGTGGCGGCCAGTAACTGGAGCCTGCCCAGCAGTTATGTGGGCCACAACTATGCGTTCCGGCCGTATTTCAGCCAGACCCGCAGCCAAGGCACCGGGCGGTTCTACGCGGTGGGTGTAACCACTGGGGTTCCGGGTTATTTCCTCTCCAGCGCGGTGCTTGATGAACACGAGCAGTTCCTCGGCGCCATGGTGGTCAAGCTGGAATTCCCTGAGCTTGAACGCGAATGGGCCCAAGGCAACGACCTGCTGCTGGTCAGCGACGCGCGTGGCATCGTATTTATCGCCAATCAGCCGGGCTGGCGCTACCGCAACCTGCGGCCGCTGTCAGACACCGACCTGGCCGAGCTCAAGGCCACCCGCCAGTACGACAAGAAACAACTGCAACCGCTGGAGACCCAAACGCTGCAACGCTTCGACGACAACAGCCACCTGATGCGCGTCAACGGCCCCGACGGCAACGCCAATTACATCTGGGAATCGCTGCCGCTCAAAGCCGAAGGCTGGACCCTGCACCTGCTGCGCAAACCGCAGTTCGCCTTTGAGGACCAACGCAACGCCGGGCTCGCCGCCGCCGGCTCGTGGTTGGCGCTGGTGTTCCTGGTGTTATTCCTGACCCAACGCTGGCGCCTGGCCCGCTTGCGTCAGCGCAGCCGCGAAGAGCTTGAGCAACTGGTGGAAGAACGCACCCAAGCCCTGCGTACCGCCCAGGATGGCCTGGTGCAATCGGCCAAGCTGGCAGCGCTGGGGCAGATGTCTGCCGCCCTCGCCCATGAAATCAATCAGCCGCTGACCGCCCAACGTATGCAACTGGCGACGTTGCGCCTGCTGCTGGACCACGGCCGAGTGGACGATGCCTACAAAGCCCTCACCCCGCTGGACGAAATGCTCACGCGCATGGCCGCGCTCACCGGCCACCTCAAGACCTTCGCGCGTAAAAGCCCCAGCGGCCTGCGCGAACGGCTGGACTTGGCGTTGGTGGTCGACCAATCCTTGCATTTACTCGATGCACGCCTGCGGGATGAAGCCATCGGCGTGGTGCTCGATCTCACCCACCCAGCCTGGGTGCGCGGCGACGCGATCCGCCTGGAACAAGTGCTGATCAACCTGCTGCGCAATGCCCTCGACGCCATGGCCGACAAGCCGCGCAAACGCCTGGAAATCCGCCTGCATGCCGACCAGCAGCTGTGGCAACTGACCGTCAGCGACAGCGGCGGCGGAATTGCCGAAGAGCACCTCAACAGCGTGTTCGACCCGTTCTTCACCACCAAACCCGTGGGCGACGGGCTTGGCCTTGGGCTGGCGGTGTCCTACGCTATCGTGCATGAACTGGGCGGGCGTCTGATCGCCGGCAACCGTGGCGACGGCGCGGTGTTTACCCTCACGTTGCCCATCGCGCTGGAGACGCCCGACCTATGTTAAACGCGGTGATTGTGGTCGATGACGAAGCCAGTATTCGCACGGCCGTGGAGCAATGGCTGAGCCTGTCGGGCTTTGAAGTGCAGCTGTTCAGCCGCGCCGAGGAATGCCTGGCGCAATTGCCCAGGGACTTCCCCGGCGTGATCCTGAGCGACGTGCGCATGCCCGGCCTCAGCGGCCTGGAGTTGCTCGCCGAAGTGCAACGGCGCGATGGGGATTTGCCGGTGATCCTACTCACCGGTCACGGCGATGTGCCGATGGCGGTCGAAGCCATGCGCGATGGCGCCTACGACTTCCTGGAAAAACCCTTCAGCCCCGACGCCCTGCTCAACAGCCTAAGGCGGGCCCTGGACAAGCGCGGGCTGATCCTGGAAAACCGCCGCCTGCACCAACATGCCGACCATAAAGCCCAGTTGGAATCGAGCCTGCTCGGCGTCTCCCGAGGCCTGCAAAACCTGCGTCGCCAGGTGTTGGACCTGGCGAGCCTGCCGGTCAACGTGCTGATCCGTGGCGAAACCGGCAGCGGCAAGGAACTGGTCGCCCGCTGCCTGCACGACTTTGGCCCACGGGCGAAGAAGCCGTTCGTGGCGCTCAACTGCGCGGCGATCCCCGAGCAACTGTTTGAGGCCGAGTTGTTCGGCCATGAAAGCGGCGCGTTCACCGGCGCCCAGGGCAAGCGCATCGGCAAGCTGGAATACGCCCACGGCGGCACGCTGTTCCTCGATGAAATCGAAAGCATGCCCCTGGCCCAGCAAGTCAAACTGCTGAGGGTGTTGCAGGAGCAGAAACTCGAACGGCTGGGCTCCAATCAAAGCATTCACGTGGATCTGCGCATCATTGCCGCAACCAAACCGGACCTGCTGGAAGAAGCCCGCGCCGGACGCTTTCGCGAAGACCTGGCTTATCGACTCAACGTCGCGCAACTACGCCTGCCGCCTTTGCGCGAGCGCCGCGAAGATATCCCACTGCTGTTCGACCATTTCGCCCAGAGCGCGGGCGAACGTCTGGGCCGCAACGTTGAGCCCTTGAGCGGTGCGCAACTGGGGCGCCTGCTCAGTCACGACTGGCCGGGCAACGTGCGCGAGTTGGCCAACGTCGCCGAACGTCAGGTGCTGGGATTGGGCGAGCCGGAGCCGGAAGGTATTGAGGCTGGGCAATCGTTGGCCGCGCAGCAGGAAGCGTTCGAGGCGCATTGCCTCAAAGCGGCGCTGACCCGGCACAAGGGCGATATCAAGGCGGTGCTGGCAGAGCTGCAACTGCCACGGCGTACCTTGAATGAGAAGATGCAGCGGCATGGGTTGGTGCGGGAGATGTTTCTCTAGGCCAGTCTTTGTATGGCCTCACAGGCCTCATCGGGGGCAAGCCCCCTCCCACATTCGACCGAGTTCCAAATGTGGAATGGGGTCAAGTGTGGGAGGGGGCTTGCCCCCGATGAGGCCGGCTGCCATAAGCGGATTTCCGCTCACCACCCTCTAAATCATCAGCAACATTCCGCCTATAAAAATCCTACAACCCTTCTAGACCGGGCCTTCACCCACCTGGCACAGCTCCTGCTATAGCCCCAATCAGGCTGTGCCCCGGCACGCTCCATAAAAACAACTAAATGAAGGTTCCTTCAATGGATAACTCCAACTCCCTGCCTCTGGGGTCGGCTGCCGTGCCGGCAAAAGAGCGCACCACCTCCAGCCGCATCAAATCGATTTTCAGTGGCTCGGTCGGCAACATGGTCGAGTGGTACGACTGGTACGTCTACGCCGCTTTCTCGCTGTACTTCGCCAAAGCGTTCTTCCCCAAAGGCGACACCACCGCACAACTGCTCAACACCGCCGCGATCTTCGCCGTGGGTTTCCTGATGCGCCCCATCGGTGGCTGGCTGATGGGCCTGTACGCCGACAAGGTCGGGCGTAAAAAAGCCCTGATGGCTTCGGTCTACCTGATGTGCTTTGGCTCGCTGTTGATCGCCTTGAGCCCGGGCTATGAAATGATCGGTATCGGTGCGCCGATCCTGCTGGTGTTTGCCCGCCTGCTACAGGGCCTTTCGGTCGGCGGCGAATACGGCACCTCCGCCACCTACCTCAGTGAAATGGCGACCAAAGAGCGTCGCGGTTTCTACTCCAGCTTCCAATATGTGACCCTGATCTCCGGCCAGCTCATCGCCTTGGCAGTGCTGATCGTGCTGCAACAGGTGCTGACCACCGAGCAACTGTACGCTTGGGGCTGGCGTATCCCGTTCGCCATTGGCGCGCTGTGCGCAGTGGTCGCGCTGTACCTGCGTCGTGGCATGGAAGAAACCGAGTCATTCACCAAGAAAGAAAAGGCCAAGGAAAGCGCCATGCGCACCTTGATGCGCCACCCCAAGGAGCTGCTGACCGTGGTCGGCCTGACCATGGGCGGCACCCTGGCTTTCTATACCTACACCACCTACATGCAGAAATACCTGGTGAATACCGTCGGCATGAGCATTTCCGACTCCACCACCATTTCGGCGGCGACACTGTTTCTGTTCATGTGCCTGCAACCGATCATCGGCGGGCTGTCGGACAAGGTGGGCCGTCGGCCAATCCTGATCGCCTTCGGTATCCTCGGCACCCTGTTCACCGTGCCGATCCTCACTACCTTGCATACCATCCAGAGCTGGTGGGGTGCGTTCTTCCTGATCATGGCGGCGCTGATCATCGTCAGCGGCTATACCTCGATCAACGCGGTGGTGAAGGCTGAGCTGTTCCCGACCGAAATCCGTGCGCTGGGCGTGGGCCTGCCGTATGCGCTGACCGTGTCGATCTTCGGCGGTACGGCTGAATATATTGCGCTGTGGTTCAAGAGCATCGGCATGGAGACCGGTTATTACTGGTATGTGACCGCATGTATCGCGGTGTCGCTGGTGGTGTATGTGACCATGAAGGACACCCGCAAGCATTCGCGGATTACCACCGACTAACAGTCCTGATGCAATAAGCAATTTGAAATGGGGTCAATGTGGGAGGGGCGGTGCGACGATTCGACTTGCCCCCGATAGCAGTGTGCCAGCTGGCCAATTAGTCAACTGATCCACCGCCATCGGGGGCAAGTCGAATCGTCGCACCGCCCCTCCCACATTTGCTTTGTATAGTCTGATAAATAGGTTCAGGACAGCTCTGCTACCTCACGCCGTCCATACCGCCGCTGCGCATACGACGCCCCCGCAATCATCACCACTAGCACCGCCGCCAACACCGCCGACGAGCCAATGGTGCCGAAGTCCAGCCCACCCTTGTCATGAGGCTTGGTGAGGAAGTCCCCCAAGGTCGCGCCAAACGGCCGGGTCAACACAAACGCCACCCAGAACAACAGCACCGACGAGATCCGGGTGAAGTACTTGAGCGCCACCACGGCGGCAATGGTCGAGCCAATCAGTAAAGCGCCACCGGCGAACCCGAGCCCCGAATCATCCGCCAGGAAGTCGCCCAGCGCAGTACCCAACGTGTTGGAGAACAGGATCGCCGTCCAGTAAAACAGCTCGCCCCGGGAGGTCTGCACTTTGTTGACGTTCAGCGAATCGCCACTTAGATGCCACATGGCGAACACTATCATCAGTAGCACAATCAGGATCATCGACCCCGTCGCGTACCCCAGGCCCAAGGTGCGGTCCATGAAGTCCGACAGGGTGGTGCCGGCGGTGCTGGTGGACAGGATCACGATCCAATAAAGCACCGGGTTGTAGGTTTTCGACCACAACTGCGTCACCAACGTGACCAGGAACACGCTGATCAAGATCAACGAGCTCATGGCGTAGCCGACATTCAGGGTCATCGACAGCAAATCCCCGGCGGTTTCGCCCAGGGTGGTTGCGCAGATTTTCATGACCCAGAACGCCAGGGTGATCTGAGGAAGTTTATTCATGGGGTGGAGGGCTCCAAAGCGCAGTCATTCATTTGGGCGCAGACTGAACGTGGAGCTGTGAAAAATAGGTGGGCGCTGTATGAAAATTCCATATCGTTGATGGAAATTCGCTGCCATGCCTTGCAGTATGGCCGCTTCACCGAACTCAACCGCAGGAACCCCGGCCATGCCTGACGATATCCACTTTTACGAACCCGCCAACGGCCACGGCCTGCCCCATGACCCGTTCAACGCCATCGTCGGCCCACGGCCGATTGGTTGGATCTCGTCCCACGACAGTGATGGCCGCCTGAACCTGGCGCCCTACAGTTTTTTCAATGCGTTCAACTACATTCCGCCGATCATTGGTTTTTCCAGTGTCGGGCGCAAAGACAGCCTGAACAATATCGAACAGACCGGCGAGTTTGTGTGGAACCTCGCCACCCGCCCGTTGGCCGAGCAGATGAATCAGAGTTGTGCGGCGGTATCGCCGGACGTAAACGAATTCGAGCTGTCCGGGCTGACGCCGGTGGCTTCGAAAATCATCAGCGTGCCGCGGGTGGGCGAGAGCCCGGTGTCGTTTGAGTGCAAGGTGACGCAGATCATTCAGTTGCAGCGCGCTGACAAGGCGTTGGTGCCGAGCTGGCTGGTGCTCGGCGAGGTGGTGGCGGTGCACATTGCCAAGTGGTTGCTCAAGGATGGCATTTACGACACTGCGGCGGCTGAGCCGATCCTGCGCGGGGGCGGGCCGGCGGATTACTTCCAGTTGGGGCCGGAGGCATTGTTCAAGATGTATCGCCCAGGCGCCACAAGACCCTGACTGAAATGCGATCAAAAATGTGGGAGCGGGCTTGCTCGCGAAGGCGGTATGTCAGTCACAAATATTTCAACTGACACTGCGCATTCGCGAGCAAGCCCGCTCCCACATTTTGATCAGCGGCGAGATTTAGAAAGTGGCTGGCGCCCAGGCCAACTGGCCCTCTTCATCCACATCAACCAAGCGTTCAAGCTGCAACGCAGCCGCATCATCGGCATCAGACGCCGTCTTGAACGTCTGCCCCTCAAGGATCTTGTGAAAGCGCGGTGCGCCCATGCCATCGAGTCCCTTGACGGCGACGGCGGCGCTGTAGCCACCCTCCCCCGGAACAACGGCGGAAACAGCTTCGTGGTGGGCAAATGCTTTACGTGCCATGTTGCAGGTCCTGGCCAATGAGAAGTCGGCCATTCTAACCTGCCAGTTGCAGGTACTCGCCATAGGCATGGGCGGCGGATGTGTCAGTGAAGGTCTGGAAGTCCATGCTGCGCACGACCATGTCATTCAACAGTTCAGTAAAGATCATCAAGGCCGGCGAGTTGAAATAGGCGCTCATCGCCTGCTCGCTGCTCCAGAAACCCGAGACCAGCCACACATCGGGGTCAACCTGGGAATGCTGCAACGAAAATTGCAGGCAACCCTGAGCCTGGCGGCCGGGTTCGATCAAACTGCTCAAGCGTGCACCAAGCTCGGTGCTGCACCCGGTACGGGCGCGGATAAAGGCCATATGGCTCGCGGGAATGGGGGTGGACATGTTCGACTCTCCCGTTGAGAAGTGATGCTCGGCAAGCACTGTGAGGGTGTGTTGCCACAGGATCAAAGATAACGGCGACGGTGCGAGCGCGGTTAGTCGATTCCTGCCGGCTTATTGCACAATCCTGCGAGAAGCGTAGAGAAGACGTTTGGGCCCCGGCGTTTATTCCATGGCCATACGCTTTGTTTCAGGACGATGACGGCCGATCTGCTTGCCCAATTCACGATACGCCGCAGAATCAGGCAAGGATTGAGCAGAATCGAAGTAACACTGTTTGAAAAGTCACCGCTAAGCTGAGCCCATCGAAAAGCCTGTAGAGGACGCCCCATGCCGTCGCCTGATCATCAGTCCATTCCCCTCGACGCCGAGATGGAAAAGCAGCGCGCCGAACTGGCCAGTATTGTGCAGCGGCATACCTGGGAGGACGGCTCCTACGGCACCGCCATCACCTCGCTGTTCCTCAACCGCCACAATGCGCCACGTGACTTCATGCCAGTGCTGGTGGAGCCGGCCTTGTGCATCCTCGCCAGCGGCAGCAAGGAAGTGCGTCTGGCCGATGAAATCTTTGCCTATGACCCGCTCAATTACTTAGTGTTCTCGGTGGCAATGCCAGTGGCCGGGCGCATCATTGAGGCCACGCCAGAGGACCCGAACCTGTCGGTGCGCATCAATATCGACCCGGCGCAACTCACCGCGCTGATCGCCGAAGCCGGGCCGATGGGCGTGCCCTCGCGCCCGACTTCCCGTGGCATGTATGTCGACCGTATCGACCACGCACTGCTCGACGCGGTGCTGCGTCTGGCGCGTTTGCTGGATACGCCCAAAGACATCGCCATGCTGGCGCCGTTGATCAGCAGGGAAATCCTCTACCGCCTGTTGCGCGGGCCGCAGGGTTATCGGCTGTACGAAATTGCCGTGGCCAACAGTCAGAGCCATCGTGTGAGCCAGGCGATCAAGTGGCTGAACGGCAACTACGAACAACCACTGCGCATTGATGACCTGGCCAAGGAAGTGAACCTGAGCGTCTCGACCCTGCACCACCGCTTCAAGGCGATTACGGCCATGAGCCCGTTGCAGTATCAGAAGCAGTTGCGCTTGCAAGAGGCCCGGCGTTTGATGATTGCCGAAGGGTTGGAAGCGTCGGCGGCAGGGTACCGGGTGGGGTATGAAAGCCCGTCGCAGTTCAGTCGGGAATACAGCAGGTTATTCGGTGCGCCGCCCCTAAGAGACCTCGCCAGACTGCGCCAAACCATCTGACACACCGCTGATCAAAATGTGGGAGCTGGCTTGCCTGCGATGGCGGTGGGTCAGTTGGCCAATTTGGTACTGACATACCGCCATCGCAGGCAAGCCAGCTCCCACATGGGTTCCGTGTGTATTCAGTCCAGGCCACGGGGCAGTTGCAACGTCACCCGCAAGCCGCCTTCGCGCAAATTCTGCAAACTCACCTCGCCCCCATGGCTGTGGGCAATGTTTCGCGCAATCCCCAACCCCAGGCCATAGCCCTGTTGCTGCCCGGCCAGCCGAAAGTGCGGCTCGAAGACCTGCTCCAAACGCTGCTCCGGTACCCCTGGCCCTTCGTCATCCACATGCAGGATGAATTCAGCGCCATCATCCTCAATATGCAAATGGGCGTTCTGCCCGTACTTCAGTGCATTGTCGATGAGGTTGCCGATACAACGCTTGAGCGCCAACGGCTTGCCAGGGTAGGTGGTCAGGGCTCGGCCGTGCTGGGTCACGCGACCATTGCCATTGGGCGCCAGGTAAGGCTCCACCAGGCAATCGAGCACATGGTTGAGATCCACCGGCTCGATGTTCTCGTGGATATCCGTGTCTTTCACGCATTGCAGCGCGCCTTTGACCAGCAACTCCAACTCATCCAGGTCGCGGCCGAATTTGGTTTGCAGGTTTTCGTCTTCGAGCAGTTCCACCCGCAGGCGCAGGCGGGTAATGGGCGTGCGCAAGTCGTGGGAAATCGCGCTGAATAATTGGCTACGCTCGGTGAGGTAGCGGCTGATGCGTTCGCGCATGGCGTTAAAGGCGCGGCCCACTTCCACCACTTCGCTGCCGCCGCCTTCGGCCACAGGCTCCACGTCGGCGCCCAGGGACATATCTCGCGCCGCCCGCGCCAAGCGCTTGAGCGGCCGGCTCTGCCAATGCACCAACAGGCCGATAAACAACAGCAGAAAGCCACTGGTCAGCACGATAAACCACACCTGCTGGGACGGCAGGCCTTGTTCCTCAAGGCTGGTGTAGGGCTCGGGCAATAGCGAAGCGATATACAGCCATTCGCCGGGGGCGAGTTGGATCTGGGTGACCAACACCGGCGGGTTCACCGGTTCCAGGGTCAAGGCGTAGTGGGCCCAGGAGCGTGGCAATTCATCGAGTTTCAAGCCGGCATTGAAGATGCGCAGGTCTTCGGCGCTGACGAACTCCACCGAGATATGTACGTCGGCGCCCAGGGTTTGACGCAGCACTTCGTCCACGGCCACCAGCACGGCTTGTTTGCGCGGTGTTTCCGGCAGCACCTGCATATCCAGCGGGCGGTCATTAAGGGTCACCACAAATCGCGTACCGCCCATGCTGCGCAATTGGTCCAGGACCAACGGGCGATAGGCAACCGGCAACGAGCGGAAATAACTCACGCTGGCGGTCATCGAGTGCGCCAGGCTGCGGGCACTGGTGACCAGGCCTTCAAGCTGTGTGGCGCGCAATTGCGAAACCCAGATCACGCTGGACAACGCCTGGGCGAACAGCACCGCGAGCAAGGTAAGCAGCAACATGCGCCCCAGCAACGAGCGCGGTACCGGAAAGCGCCGGCGACGCTCGCTCAGGTGTTCGCCCAGTTGCTCAGTGCGCATTGCCGGCAACCACACTGGCTGCCAGTTGGTAACCGCTGCCGCGTACGGTGCGGATCAGCCTCGGCGGTTTTTCGGTATCGCGCAGGCGTTGGCGCAGGCGGCTCACGGCCATGTCGACGATACGGTCCAGCGGCATCAGGTCGCGACCACGGGTGGCGTTGCCAATAGTGTCGCGGTCGAGGATCTGTTGCGGGTGGTCGAGAAACAATTTGAGCAGGGCAAAATCGGCACCGGAGAGGATCACCTCTTCGCCATCCACATGGAACAGGCGGTGGCTGATCATATCCAGGCGCCATTCGTCGAACACCAGCACGTCACTGCTGCCCTTTTGCTCCTGGCCAAACTGGGCACGGCGCAACAAGGCCTTGATCCGCGCTTGCAGCTCGCGGGGGCTGAAGGGTTTGCCGATGTAATCGTCGGCGCCCAGCTCAAGGCCGATCACCCGATCGGTCTCGTCGGAGCTGGCGGTGAGCATGATGATCGGCACCTGGGCCTGGCGTGGGTGCTGGCGAATCCAGCGGCAGAGGCTGAAGCCGTCTTCGTCCGGCAGCATCACATCGAGGATGACCAAGTCGCACGGCGCCTCGTTCATCGCCTGGCGGAACCCCGCACCGTCCGGCACGCCACGCACCTGGAAACCGGCGCGACTGAGGTAGGTTTGCAGCAATTCGCGGATTTCCTGGTCGTCGTCGACGAGGAGAATGGATTTACTGATTACGCTCACGGGGGCCTCCTTGTTGTTATGGGGTGTTTCTGAGGGCCTCATCGCGGGCAAGCCCGCTCCCACATGCTGACCGTGTGAACCCGATCAACTGTGGGAGCTGGCTTGCCTGCGATAGGGCCATCAATGCCTACGCAAAAGCCTGCTCAAGCGCCACACCCGCCCCGGTCAACCCGGAATACGGCGCCGTCACCAACCACACCGGAATGCCCTTGAAGTAGTCACTCATGCAGCCCTTGTCACGAAAGCTCTTGGCGAAACCACTGACGATAAAAAAGTCGGCAAACCTCGGTATCACCCCGCCCACGATATACACGCCACCGCGTCCACCGGTGGTCAGCACATTGTTACCGGCCACCCGGCCCAGCCAGATGCTGAACTGGTCCAAGACTTCCATGGCCACCGGGTCGCCGGCCAGGCCGGCAGCGGTGATGGCTTCGGGTGTATCCAGCACCGGCGTGTGGCCGTCTACCGCACAAATCGCCCGGTACAGACGCGGCAAGCCGCCACCGCTCAAGGCGGTTTCGGCGCTGACATGGCCGATTTCGGTGTAGATGTGCTGCCACAGCTGGGTTTCACGCGGGCTGCTCAGGGGCAGGTCGACATGGCCGCCCTCCCCCGGCAGCGCTGCAAAGCGGCCACCGCCCAGGTCCAGCAGGGTGCCGACACCCAGGCCGGTGCCCGGGCCGATCACCACCGCCGGGCGCAATGGCTCCGGCGTGCCTTCGCAGACCACACGGAATTCGTCGGGCTTGAGGCGGGTCATGCCCAGGGCCATGGCCGAGAAGTCATTGACCAGCAGCAGCTCATCTACCTGCAAGGTTTTGCAAAACGCGGTCTTGCTCAGGCGCCAGTGATTGTTGGTGAACTTGAATTCATCGCCACTCACCGGCCCGGCCACTGAGAGGCACACGGCGCCGATGGCACCGATTTCCAGGCCTTCTTCCTTGAGGTACACCTTGATGGCGTCCTCAGGGCCTGGGTAATCCGCCGTGGCGTGCACGCGGATCGAATGCAGCTCCTGGTCCCGCCACAACGCAAAACGGGCGTTGGTTCCACCAATATCACCGACCAGCGCAAGCTTCACTTAAGCGTCTCCAAGGCAGAGGTAAAGGCGCTGGCGCCTTGCTCTGCGGAGCTTGCGGCCAAGCGCATAAATGCAAACAGCTCGCGACCGGCCCCCACGTTATTGCCCAACAGGCCCGTGGCAGGCGCGCGCGCTGCAAATTCTTCGGCGTCCACCTTAAGCTCCAGGGTGCCCTTCACGCCATCGACGCGAATGATATCGCCATCACGCACCCGCGCCAGTGGCCCGCCGCTCTGGGCTTCGGGGTTGACGTGAATCGCGGCGGGAATCTTACCCGACGCGCCGGACATACGCCCGTCTGTCACCAACGCCACTTTGAAACCACGGTCCTGCAATACGCCAAGGAACGGGGTCATCTTGTGCAGTTCGGGCATGCCGTTGGAGCGCGGGCCCTGGAAGCGCATCACCGCGACGAAGTCTTTTTCCAACTGGCCGGCCTTGAAAGCATCGGCCAGGTCTTGTTGGTCCTGGAACACCACCGCCGGTGCTTCGACGATCTGGTGCTCAGGGGCCACGGCGGAGACTTTCATCACACCTCGGCCGAGGTTGCCTTCCATCACGCGCAAGCCGCCTTCCGGCGAGAACGCACGGGCCACCGGGCGCAGGATGGTTTCGTCGAGGCTTTCGATGGGGCCGTCGCGCCAGATCAGTTCGCCGTCCACCAGGAACGGTTCCTGGGTGTAGCGGCTCAGGCCCTTGCCCGCCACGGTGTTGACGTCTTCATGCAGAAGGCCGGCTTCAAGCAGTTCGCGGATCAGGAACGACATGCCGCCCGCCGCCTGGAAGTGGTTGATGTCGGCCTTGCCGTTTGGATACACGTGGGACAGGGTCGGCACTACCTCGGAGAGGTCGGCCATGTCGTCCCACGTCAAAATGATGCCCGCCGACATGGCGATGGCCGGCATGTGCAAGGTGTGGTTGGTGGAACCACCCGTTGCGTTGAGCGCGATGATGGAGTTGACGATGGACTTCTCGTCGACGATCTCGCCAATCGGTGTGAAGCTGCCGTTGGCCTTGGTCAAGCGCGTGACCTGGTGCGCAGCCTCGCGGGTCAGCGCATCGCGCAGCGGCGTGTATGGGTTGACGAAGGAGGCGCCCGGCAGGTGCAGGCCCATCACTTCCATCAGCAATTGGTTGGTGTTGGCGGTGCCGTAGAAGGTGCAGGTGCCAGGGCTGTGGTAGGACTTCATCTCCGATTCCAGCAGCTCTTCGCGGGAGGCCTTGCCTTCGGCGTAGCGCTGGCGCACATCAGCTTTTTGCTTGTTGGAGATACCCGACGGCATCGGGCCGCCCGGCACGAAGATCATCGGCAAGTGACCGTAGCGCAGCGCGCCCATCATCAAACCGGGGACGATCTTGTCGCAAATACCCAGCATCAGCGCAGCGTCGAACATGTTGTGGGACAGCGCTACCGCCGTCGACATCGCAATCACTTCACGGCTGAGCAAGCTCAGCTCCATGCCGGGCTCGCCTTGGGTCACGCCGTCGCACATCGCGGGGGTGCCGCCGGCGAACTGGCCGACCGAGCCAACTTCGCGCAGGGCTTTCTTGATTTGTTCGGGGAAGTGCTCGTACGGCTGGTGCGCCGAGAGCATGTCGTTATATGACGAAACAATTGCCACGTTGGCGGCATTCATCATACGCAGGCTATTTTTATCTTCAGTGCCGCAACCGGCCACGCCGTGGGCGAAGTTGGCGCATTGCAGCTTGCCGCGCATCGGACCGTCGCTGGCTGCGCCGCGAATAAGCGCAAGGTAAGCCTCGCGGGTGGCGCGGCTACGGGCGATAAGCCGTTCGGTGACCTCAAGAACGCGGGGATGCATGTGTAGAACTCCAGGCTAACGGATGTGGCGACCTGAGTGTCTATGCTGATCAAACGCCCGCAGCGCATGGGATGGCAGGGTGTCGTTTGAATCATCGGACCAGTTGATTCAGGTCACTCGTTGTAGATTGAACAAAATATTGCCACTAAAAAGGCTTGTTTTCTATTTTTATGCGAATAATCTTGTAATTCTTACAACAAATCGACGACAGGCACTTTCCAATGACTCTTCGTATCGCAATCAATGGTTTTGGCCGTATTGGCCGTAATGTCCTGCGCGCACTGTATACCCAAGGCTACCGCCAGGATCTGCAGATCGTCGCCATCAACGATCTGGGCGATAGCTCGATCAATGCTCACCTGCTCAAATACGACACCGTGCATGGCACTTTCGAAGCAGAGGTCGCCCACGATCAGGAAAGCCTGACCGTCAACGGTGACCGGATCGCCGTCAGTGCCATTCGCAACCCAGCCGACCTGCCGTGGGCTGCGCACAAGATCGACGTGGTGTTCGAATGCACCGGTCTGTTCACCGACCGTGACAAGGCGGCTGCCCATATTACCGCCGGCGCACGCAAGGTGATCATTTCCGCTCCGGCTAAAGGTGCCGATGCCACCGTGGTCTACGGTGTGAACCATGACATTCTGCGTCAATCCCACCAGATCATCTCCAACGCCTCGTGCACCACCAACTGCCTGGCGCCGGTTGCCCAGGTACTGCATCGCGAACTGGGCATCGAAAGCGGCCTGATGACCACCATCCACGCCTACACCAACGACCAGAACCTGACCGACGTCTACCACACCGACCCGTACCGCGCGCGTTCGGCCACCCAGAACATGATCCCGAGCAAGACCGGCGCCGCTGAAGCGGTAGGCCTGGTGCTGCCGGAACTGGCCGGCAAGTTGACCGGCATGGCCGTGCGCGTGCCGGTGATCAACGTGTCGCTGGTCGACCTCACCGTGCAGTTGAAGAAAGAAGCCACTGCCGAACAGGTCAACGCGCTGCTCAAAGACGCCAGCCAACACTCGAAGATCCTCGGCTACAACACCCTGCCGTTGGTTTCCAGTGACTTCAACCACAACCCGTTGTCGTCGATCTTCGATGCCAACCACACCAAGGTCAGCGGCAAATTGCTGAAAGTACTGGCTTGGTACGACAACGAGTGGGGCTTCTCGAACCGCATGCTGGATAACTGCCTGGCGCTGTGCAACGCCGAGTAACTGCCAGCGAAGATTCCCTGTGGGAGCTGGCTTGCCTGCGATGGCATCACCTTGGTCTGACTGACAGACCAAGGTGCCTGCATCGCCGGCAAGCCCGGCTCCCACAGGGATCTGCGGTGTACATCAAAGTGCTACTTGCCATTTCAGTTGATGATAAGCATTATCATTAACTGCATATCGGTCTGGTATCACTGTGAGCCAATCACGCTTCAATCAAGTCTTTCTTACCCAACGGGTAATTCTGCTACGCACCTTGCAGCGGATGGTGAATAACCACAGCACCGCCGAGGACCTGTTGCAGGAAACCTACCTGCGCGTCACCCGGGCCCTGAGTGAACGGCCCATCGATCACCTCGAACCCTTCGTCTATCAAACCGCCCGCAACCTGGCGCTGGATCACCTGCGCTCGCGTCGCATCCAGGCCCGCACGTTGCAGGAAGATGTCCCGTTGGATGTGCTGCAAAGCGTTGCCGCCCCCATCAGCACCCCCGAAGATGCGACCCAGGCCGAGCAAATGCTTGAAGCGCTGAGCGTCAGCCTGGGCCAGTTGAGCGCGCGCCAGCAGCAAATCTTTATCCTCAGCCGCCTGCATGGGTGCAGCTACCAGGAGATTGCCGATCAGTTGGAGGTGTCCTTGAGCACGGTGCAAAAGGAGCTGAAATTGATTATGGCTATCTGCGTAGGTGTGGCCCAAAGGTTAGATCGGTCGTAAGCTTCATCCGACCCGAGCTGTAGGAAAGTTGATTAAAACGTGGCGAAGACCCGAGGCACACCGTGACGGACCCGATCAAACCGCCCCCCCATGAGCTCGCTCATGAGGTGTTGCAAGACATGGCTATGGACCAAGCCCTCGACTGGCTGATCGCCCTGCAGTGCCCGCAGCCTGGGCAACAGGCCGAGTTTGAAGCCTGGCTCGCCAGCGACCCAGCCCACGCCGCCGCCTTCGCCAAGGCTCAAGCCGCCTGGGGTGGCGCGCCAGTGCACAGTGCTGCCGTCGCGCTGGCCGCCCCTCGCAAGCCGAGCGCCTGGCGCCGGATCAAACCGCATTGGAAACCCCTGGCCACCGCCGCCGTGCTGCTGATTGGCCTGTTCAGCTTCAGCAACCTGCCGGTGCGCCTGCAAGCCGACCACCTCACCGTGGTAGGCGAACGCCAACGGTTGCAATTGGACGATGGCTCGAAAGTACTGCTCAACACCAACTCGGCGTTTTCCAGCAGCATCAAGGACCATCAACGCATCGCCCGCCTCTACCAAGGCGAAGCATTTTTCGAAATCCTGCCCACCCATGGCCTGCCCCTGGAAATCGACGCAGGCCCGGTACGCGCCAGCGTGCGCGATACCGACTTCGCCGTGCGTTACCTCAACGGCGAAGCGCAGGTGCAGGTGCAGCGCGGCAACGTGGACTTGAGCAACACCGTCAACGACGCCCGGGTACGCCTGAGTGCCGGTGAGAGTATCCGCATCGGCCCTAAAGGCTTCGGCCCACCGGCCAAGCTCGACGCCAACAAGGACATGGCCTGGGTGCAAGGCCGGCTGATCTTCGAAAACTGCCCGATGAGCGAAGTGCTCGCCGAGCTGCGCCGCTATTACCCTGGCTGGATCGTCAACACCAACGACAGGCTTGCCAATGTCGCCGTCACCGGCAACTACCGCCTCGACCAGCCTCTGGACGTGGTGCGCTCCCTGGCACACATCACCTCGGCCAAGCTCACGGAATACCCCGCGCTGGTGATCTTGAACTAAATGAGAATTATTTTTACTCGATAGCTTCCTACGGTACGTCTCGTCTTAGCCAATGCAACTGATTCCTATTTTCTCAGTTCGCAACTATAAGATTCGTACCCGGAGCGCTCCGATGTCCTCTCGTTTCAACCGCCGGTCTCCTTCGCCCGTCCTGTCGTTGCTGACCGCTGCCATCTTGCTGGCCGGCGCGCCGGTGATGACCGCCACCGCGGCCGAACCCGCGCCACGCAGCCACAGCAACTACAACTTCAGCATCGAACAGCAACCACTGGTCTCGGCACTCAACGCCTTTACCGCCGTGACCGGCTGGCAAGTCGGCCTGCCGGCAGAGCTGGGCCAGGGTGTGTCGTCCCCTGGCGCGCGCGGCCCGCTGTCGCCGGAAAAAGCCCTGGACCAGTTGTTGGTCGGCACCAACCTGAGCTACCGCAAACTCGGCAATAACAACATCGTGCTGGAAAAACGCGCTGCCGGCAGCACCCTCAACCTGCAACAGGTGACCATCAGCGCCACCCGTCATGAGCAGGATGTAACCAGCGTACCGAGCACCGTCAGCGTGCACGATCGCCAGGAACTGGACCGCCTCAACGTCGGCAACAGCCGCGACCTGGTGCGTTACGAGCCGGGCGTCTCCGTCGGTGGCGCTGGCACGCGCTCCGGCAATGCCGGTTTCAATATCCGTGGCATCGACGGCGACCGCATCCTCACCCAGGTCGATGGCGTCGAAGTGCCCGATCACTTCTCCAACGGCCCTTACGCACAAACCCGCCGCAACTACGTCGACCCGGAAATCGTCAAGCGCGTCGAGATCCTGCGCGGCCCGGCCTCGGCCCTGTACGGCAGCAGCGCCATCGGCGGCGCCGTCAGCTACTTCACCCTCGACCCCGACGACATCATCAAGCCCGGCCAGGACGTGGGCGCCCGCCTCAAGACCGGCTACAGCTCCGCCGACGAAAGCTGGCTGACCTCCGGCACCGTCGCCGGCCGCGTGCAGGACTTTGACGGTTTGCTGCACCTGAGCCAGCGCAACGGGCACGAGACCGAAACCTACGACGGCAACAACGCCACAGGCCTGAACCGCACCGGCGCCAACCCGGAAGACGCGCGCACCACCAACGTGCTGGCCAAGCTGGGCTGGAACTACGGCGATGACAACCGCCTGGGCTTTACCTATGAGAAGTACAAGGACGACCGCGACACCAACCAGAAAAGCGCCGTAGGCGGCCCCTACAACACCGGTTTCAATAGCAACCTGTACCGTGCCCGCGCGGGCAACGACACCATCACCCGCGAGCGTTTTGGCCTGGAAAACAGCATCGCCGTCGACACCCTGTTTGCCGACCGCATCAAGACCAGCCTCAATTACCAGATCGCCAAGACCGACCAGACCACCGTCGAACACTACGTGTCAGGCGCACGCAACTTGCAGCGCAACCGGCAGACGCTCTACGAAGAAAAACAATGGGTGCTCGATGCCCAGTTGGACAAGGCATTTGCTATCGGTGACACCGACCACGTAGTCACCTACGGCACCACAATCAAACAGGCGAAAGTCACCGGCTCCCGTACCGGCAGCGCCACGTGCCTGACCGTCAGCGCCTCTTGCCCTGCCATCGGCGGCCCGAGCACCAACCTTAACGACCGCGTCGTACCGGCCAGTGACTTCCCGGACCCGACCATCAACACCTACGCCCTGTTCGCCCAAGACCAGATCAGTTGGGGCAAATGGACCTTCCTGCCCAGCGTTCGTTATGACTACACCCAACTCAAGCCCAAGCTGACCGAGGACTTTCTCAACGCCACCGACCCGAATCGGGAGTTTGCGCACGACGACAGCCCCAAGACCTGGCATCGCGTCTCGCCCAAATTCGGCCTGACCTACGCCCTGACCGACAACTACACCTGGTTCGGCCAGTACGCAGAAGGTTTCCGCACGCCGTCAGCCAAATCCCTGTATGGCCGCTTTGAAAATCTGCAGGAAGGCTACGTGGTAGAGCCCAACTCGAACCTCAAGCCCGAAAGCAGCAAGAGCTTTGAAACCGGCGTGCGCGGTAACTTTGAGTCAGGCAACTTCGACGTGGCGGTGTTCTATAACAAGTACGACAACTTCATTAACGAAGATGCCGTGCAGCTATCCCCCACCGGCGCCGTATACAAGCCCAGCAACATCAAACGCGCCACCATCAAGGGCGTAGAAGCCAAAGGCCGCCTGAACCTCGACGCCTTCGGTGCACCGCAGGGCCTGTACACCCAAGGTTCGGTGGCCTACGCCTACGGCCGCAACGATGACACCGGCGAGCCGATCAATAGCGTCAACCCGCTCAAGGGCGTGTTTGGCCTGGGCTACGAGCAGGATAACTACGGCGCGCTGGTCAGCTGGACGCTGGTCAAGAAGCAAAACCGTGTCGACAGCGCCACCTTCTTCTCCCCCGACGGTGACACCACCAAGGCCCCGTTCAAGACCCCAGGCTTTGGCATCGTCGACCTGACCGGTTTCTACAAGGTCACCGAGGACGTCACCCTCAACGGCGGCATCTACAACCTGACCGACAAGAAATACTGGAACTGGGACGACGTGCGCAGCTTCGACAGCGTTGGCGAAGCAGGGGTGACCGCCCCCGCCAACATCGACCGCCTGACCCAGCCCGGCCGCAACTTTGCGATCAACCTGATCTGGGACATCTGATAACGCCGCGCCCTCACCTTGTCGAAACTTCCTCGACGGGGTGAGGATTTTTTACTGTGCCGCGTCTTCTTGTTCGTCTAGTTGATAACAGCTCTCTTTTGAGCAAAAAGGCGCTCCCCTTCTCAAGGACTTTTTTCATGACCGCACCCACCCCCGCAGAACGCCCAAGCCTGCGCTCCCAGCGCCTGAACCAGATCACCAACGAGCCGCACACCAAGCTCGATGCGTTGGTAAAAGCTCACGCCCCGTTTGAGACTCAGGCCAACTTTGCCCGCTTTGTGGTGGCGCAATACCTGTTCCAGTCCGAACTGGTAGCCCTGTACACCGATGCCGAACTGATCAAGATCGTTCCCGACCTGGCCGCACGCTGCCGCGCCGACGCCGCCAAGCTCGACCTGGCCGACCTGGACACCGAAGTGCCTGCGCCCGTAGCTGGCGCGGTGAAAAACCCGAGCAAGGCTGAAGCCCTGGGTTGGTTGTTTGTGTCCGAAGGCTCCAAGCTGGGCGCCGCATTCCTGATCAAACGCGCCGTGGGCCTGGGCCTGAGCGAAACCTTCGGCGCCCGCCACCTGGGCGAGCCGGCCGGTGGTCGTGCTGAAGGTTGGAAGAGCTTTACCCGAACCCTTGATGGCCTGGAATTCAGCGCCGAGGAAGAGGCTGCCGTGGAGAAAGGTGCGGTCGATGCGTTTGTGCGCTTCACCGTCTTGCTCGAACAGGCGTACGCTAACGCCCCTGAACTGGCCTGATTCCTGAAATTGGAATGTATTCCAATGTGGGAGGGGCGGTGCGACGATTCGACTTGCCCCCGATGGCAGTGTGTCAGTGACCGATAAGTTGACTGATACACCGCTATCGCAGGCAAGCCAGCTCCCACACTTGACTGCATTTCAACCCAGATAATCTGTAATTTTTCCCATCAGATAAGCTTCACCATGACCGGCAAACCCCAATCCACCTCAAAAATCGCCCGAATCCTCTTCGGCCTGCTGGCCTACGTCAGCCTGGGCATTGGGTTGGTGGCGATTGTCATACCCGGTTTGCCCACCACTGAATTCATCCTGCTCGCTGCCTGGGCCGCCACCAAAAGCTCGCCGCGCCTCAGCGCCTGGCTAGAAAACCACCGGTTGTTCGGGCCCATCCTGTCCAACTGGCGCAACGGCAAGATCATCGCTCGCCGGGCCAAGGTCAGTGCCACCGTGAGCATGTTGCTGTGCGCCACCCTGATGCTGGTGATGCTCGACCACGGCTGGCCGATCTACCTGGCCATTGCCGGCATGAGCCTGGGCAACCTGTGGATCTGGTCCCGCCCGGAACGGCTCGCACAGCCCGTATAGCGCGACATGTAGGGCATTTCCTACCGCTCATCGCCTCCTCCTCATGAAACATCGTGCTGCGCCGATGTTCCAGACATAGCGCTGAATGGACTCTGCCGTGCTGTGCACATCAACAAGTCCCTTCGCGAGTGAACCTATGTTCGACACCCTCTCCATACGTCTGAAAATCGTGCTGTTGTCCGGCCTATGCCTGTTGGGGGTGATTGCGCTGATCATCAGCGTCAATCTGTATGAAACCAATCAGAACGACCGACTGATCAGCGATTCCAGCTCGCGCATGCTCACCAACAGCGTGCAGAACCTGCTGCAATCCAAAGCCGCCGAACAGGCGGTGCAATTGCAAAAAACCTTCGGCGAAAACCTGCTGGCAGTCACCACCCTCGCCGACCAGGTCAAAGACCTGCGTGCCCTCGCTAGCCAGCGTTCGCTGGACGCCGGTGCGCTGCGCGAAGCTCTCAACCAAAGCGTAAAGACCGCCTTTGAGCGCAACAACAAGGCGCTGGGTATCTGGCTGGCCTTCGAACCCAATGGGCTGGATGGCAAAGACAGTGAATTCGTCGACGACAAGGCCCGCGTGTCCAATGAAAAAGGGCGTTTCGCCAGCTATTGGAGCCGCGCCGGTGGCGCTGGCTTGAACACCATCATGGTCGAAGACGACCTGACCAAGACCAGCCTCAACCTCAGCGGTACGCCCTACAACATCTGGTACACCTGCCCACGTGACACCCGCAGCACCTGCCTGCTCGACCCGTATGAAGATACCGTGGCCGGCAAGTCGATGCTGATGACCACCATCTCGCTGCCGCTGATCGTCGACGGCAAAATCATCGGCGTGGTGGGTATCGATATCGCCCTCGACACCCTGCAAGCCACCACGGATGCGGCGCAAAAAGAACTGTTCGACAGTGCCGCGCACCTGGAAATCATTTCCAGCACCGGCCTGATTGCCGCCTACAGCGGCGAGCCGGGCCGGGTCGGCAAAAACCTCATCGACACCCTCGGCGCCGAGGGCAAAGAGATCGTGCAACTGCTGGCGAGCGACACCCGCATGATCCGCGAACAGGACGAAACCATACGTGCCGTGTACCCGGTCAAGCCGATTGCCGATGCCAAGTCGTGGGGTGTGTTGGTCAAACTGCCCAAACACGTGATGCTGGCCGACACCGTCAAACTGCAAGACCTGCTGGACAAGGCCCAGGATGCCGGCACCCTCAAGGCCCTGCTGGTAGGCGCCGCCGCTGGCCTGCTGGGCTTGTTGCTGATCTGGCTGACGGCCACCGGCGTGACCCGTCCGATCAACAGCGTGGCCGCCATGCTCAAGGGCATCGCCAGCGGCGACGGCGACCTCACCCAACGACTGAACTACACCAAAAAAGACGAACTCGGCGAATTGGTGAACTGGTTCAACCGCTTCCTCGACAAACTGCAACCGACCATTGCGCAGATCAAGCAAAGCATCACTGAAGCCCGGGGCACGGCGGATCAATCCTCAGCCATTGCGCTTCAGACCAGCGAAGGCATGCAGGTGCAGTTCCGCGAAATCGACCAAGTCGCCACGGCCTCCAATGAAATGAGCGCTACCGCTCACGACGTGGCCAACAGCGCCTCCAATGCCGCCAGCGCGGCAAAGGGCGCCGACCAATCAGCGCGCGAAGGCATGGCGATCATCGAGCAAAGCACCCGCGACATCACCACCCTCGCCGAAGAAGTCAGCAAGGCCGTGGGTGAAGTCGAAGCCCTGGCCGTCAACAGTGAGCAGATTGGTTCGGTGCTCGAAGTGATCCGCAGCATTGCCGAGCAGACCAACCTGCTGGCCCTCAATGCCGCGATCGAAGCAGCCCGTGCCGGCGAAAGCGGGCGGGGTTTTGCGGTGGTGGCCGACGAAGTACGCAACCTGGCCAAGCGCACCCAGGATTCGGTAGAAGAGATCCGCCATGTGATCGAATGCATCCAGAGCGGCACCCGAGGCGTGGTGGCGACCATGCATTCAAGCCAGAGCCAGGCCCAGAGCAATGCCGGGCAGATTCATCAAGCGGTGCAGGCCCTGGGCAAGATCAGCGATGCAGTGACGGTGATCAGCGACATGAACCTGCAAATCGCCAGCGCCGCCGAGCAGCAGAGTGCGGTGGCTGAAGAGGTTAACCGCAATGTTTCGGCGATCCGTACGGTGACGGAAACCCTCACAGGGCAAGCGACCGAGTCGGCGGCCATCAGTAGCCAGCTCAATGCGTTGGCCAGCCAGCAGATGAAGTTGATGGATCAGTTCAGGGTGTAACCCCAATCCCAAAAACACCACCGGTCAAATGTGGGAGGGGGCTTGCCCCCGATGACAGAGTGTCAGCCAATACATAAGCTGGCTGATACACCGCCATCGGGGGCAAGTCGAATCGTCGCACCGCCCCTCCCACATTTTGATCACATTGAAATTAAAGACCGGTCCAGGCGCTGACTGCCGGTTCTTCCTTCTGCGCCGTACGCGGCGGGTTCTGCGGCGTACCCAGGTAAAGGAAACCAATCACCTCCTCACCCTCCCCCAGCCCCAACCCCTTGGCAACATGCGCCGAGTACGACAACTCCCCCGTGCGCCACACCGCGCCGATCCCCTGTGCATAAGCCGCCAGCAAAATCCCGTGGGCCGCACAGCCTGCCGCCAGCAATTGCTCGGATTTCGGCACCTTGAAGTGCTCCTGCAACCGCGCAATCACCACCACCACCAGCGGTGCACGCAGCGGGCCGCTCTGGGCTTTGTCGATCGCAGCTTGCGGCGCGTCGGCGTCTTGCAAGCGAGCAGCCTCGGCCAGCAGCGTACCCATCTGCTCACGGGCGGCGCCTTCGACGGTGAGGAAACGCCAAGGGCGCAACTGGCCGTGGTCCGGCGCACGCATGGCGGCGGCGAACAGCACATCTCGCTGCTCCTGGGTCGGTGCCGGTTCCAGCAGGCGCGGCACGGAAACACGGTTGAGCAAAGCGTCGAGAGCCTGCATTGGCCACCTCCAGAATAAAATGTGCGGCCATTCTAGCGGGAATGCAGCGCCGGCCACCAAACGATAATTGCTCTTATTCATTCGGCCCTGCCCTGTTAGACTTTGCGACCTAATTTTTCATCTTCGCCCGGGAAACGTGATGTTCCGTTCGCTTTTTCGCCTGTGCGCAACATTGATGGCCTTGAGCCTGGTTGCCTGCGATGACGCGCCCAGATTTACCAAGGCCGAGCCTGGTGAATCACGGGCGGGTGGCGCTGCGACGGTGAACAAGCGCGACCAGAACGCGTTCTCGCTGCCCTCGGCCAACCTGTCGCCCACCCGCCGCGTGGATTTCAGCGTCGGCAACAGCTTCTTCCGCAGCCCTTGGGTGATCGCGCCGTCCACCACCACCGCGCGAGACGGCCTGGGCCCGCTGTTCAACACCAATGCTTGCCAAAACTGCCATATCAAGGACGGCCGCGGGCATCCGCCGCTGCCCGACGCGGCCAATGCCGTGTCGATGCTGGTGCGGTTGTCGGTTCCCGATCAACCAGCCTATGCACGCATTATCGAGCAGAACGGCGTGGTGCCCGAGCCGGTCTACGGCGGGCAATTGCAGGACATGGCCGTGCCAGGCGTACCACCGGAAGGCAAGGTGCGTGTCGACTACACGCCGGTCAACGTGACGTTCAAGGACGGCACCGTGGTGGAGTTGCGCAAGCCAACCCTGCAAATCACCCAACTCGGCTATGGCCCGATGCACCCCGACACCCTGTTTTCAGCACGGGTCGCGCCCCCGATGATCGGCCTGGGCTTGCTCGAAGCCATCAGCGACGCCGATATCCTGCGCAACACCGACGCCAAGACTGCCGACCAGGAGGCCATCGTCGGCCGCGCCAATTGGGTATGGGATGACGCCCAGCAAAAAACCGTCCTCGGGCGCTTTGGCTGGAAAGCCGGGCAACCCAACCTCAATCAACAAAATGTTCACGCGTTTTCTGGTGATATGGGCCTCACCACCTCCCTGAGACCCTTTGATGATTGCTCCGACGCCCAAGTCGCCTGTAAACAGGCGCCCAATGGCAATGGCCCAGACGGTGAGCCGGAAGTCAGCGACAACATCCTGCGCTTGGTGCTGTTCTACACCCGTAACCTCGCAGTGCCGGCTCGCCGTGGCGTTAACACGCCGCAAGTGCTGGCCGGCAAAAACCTGTTCTATCAAGCCGGTTGCCAGGGTTGCCACACACCCGCGTTCACCACGGCTGCCAACGCTGCCGAACCTGAACTGGCCAGCCAAGTGATCCGCCCCTACAGCGACTTGTTGCTGCACGACATGGGCGAAGGCCTTGCCGACAACCGCAGCGAGTTCAAGGCCGGTGGCCGCGACTGGCGCACCGCGCCGTTGTGGGGCATTGGCCTGACGCAGACCGTGAATGGCCACACCCAGTTCTTGCATGATGGCCGCGCCCGCAACCTGCTGGAAGCCGTGCTGTGGCACGGCGGTGAAGCACAAGCGGCGCAGCAGCATGTGTTGTCCTTTAATGCCGAGCAGCGCGCTGCGTTGCTGGCGTTCCTGAATTCTTTATAAGCTTTGCCCCACTTACAGAAGGGAGCTCGACATGTTCCGTCCCAAGTTGTTGTTCACCAGCCTTGCCGCCCTCGCCCTGGGCGCCTGCTCGCCACAAGACCCGCAAGCGGTGACCTCGGCGGCCATCGCCAAGCAAGTGATCCTGCCGACTTACAGCCGTTGGGTCGAAGCTGACCGCCAACTGGCCGTCAGCGCCCTGGCCTACTGCCAGGGTAAAGAGAGCCTGGACACCGCCCGCGCCGACTTCCTGCACGCGCAAAAAGCCTGGGCCGAGTTGCAACCGCTGCTGATCGGCCCGCTGGCCGAGGGCAACCGCTCGTGGCAGGTGCAGTTCTGGCCAGACAAAAAGAACCTGGTGGGTCGCCAGGTTGAACAGTTGGTGAGCGCCCAGCCGCAGATCGACGGCGCCGCCCTTGCCAAGTCCAGCGTTGTGGTTCAGGGCCTGTCGGCTTACGAATACATCCTCTACGACGCCAAGCCCGACGTTGCCGACGCGGCTCAAAAGGCCCGTTACTGCCCGCTGTTGATCGCCATTGGCGAGCGCCAGCAGGCGTTGGCCGAAGAGATCCTGGCGAGCTGGAACAGCACCGACGGCATGCTCGCGCAGATGACCAAGTTTCCGAACCAACGCTACGCCGATTCCCACGAAGCCATCGCCGATCTGCTGCGCGTCCAGGTGACCGCACTGGACACCCTCAAAAAGAAACTCGGCACGCCGATGGGCCGCCAGACCAAGGGCATCCCGCAGCCGTTCCAGGCCGATGCCTGGCGCAGCCAATCGTCCCTGCAAAGCCTCGAAGCCAGCCTCGCGGCGGCCCAGACCGTGTGGGTCGGCGTCGACAACAAAGGCTTGCGTGGCCTGCTGCCGTCCGATCAGAAGCCGTTGGCCGACAAGATCGACGCCGCCTACGCTGCGTCGCTTAAACTGTTCGCCAGCAACCAGCGCACCCTCAACGAACTGTTGAGCGACGACGCCGGGCGCCAGCAACTCAACGACATCTACGACAGCCTCAACGTTGTCCACCGCCTGCACGAAGGCGAGTTGGCCAAGGCGCTGGGCATTCAACTGGGCTTTAACGCCAACGACGGTGACTGATGATGCTCAGGCGACAGGCTTTGGCAGTTGGCAGCGTGCTGCTCAGTGCGATTACGCTGGGCGGCTGGACGCTGTTCAAGGGGAAAGACAAGGGCCCGTTGCTGCTGTCGGCCCGCGATGATGCCGACGGCAAGCACTACGCCGTGGGCTACCGCCTGGACGGTAAGCAGGTGTTTGCTACCCAGGTCGGCCAGCGTTGCCACGACATCATCAACCACCCCACCCTGCCGATTGCGCTGTTTGTCGCACGTCGCCCCGGTTCCGAGAGTTACCTGATCGATCTGCGTGATGGCACGTTGCTGCAAACGATCACGTCCCAGGCCAATCGCCACTTCTATGGCCACGCGGTGATCCACAAGAGCGGCGACTGGCTGTATGCCACCGAGAACGACACGTCCGACCCCGGCCGTGGCCTGCTCGGCGTGTACAAGTTCGAAGGCGAACGGCTGGTGCACACCGGCGAGATTTCCACCCACGGCATCGGCCCGCACCAGGTGTCATGGATGCCCGACGGTGAAACCCTGGTGGTGGCCAACGGCGGCATTCGCACCGAAGCCGAAAGCCGCGTGGAAATGAACCTCAACGCCATGGAACCGAGCCTGGTGCTGATGCACCGTGATGGCAGCCTCATCAGCAAGGAAGCCCTGGCCCAGCAGATGAACAGCGTGCGCCATATGGGCATCGCCAGCGATGGCACCATCCTCACGGGCCAGCAATTCATGGGGCCGTCCCAGGAGCGTTCCGAGTTGCTGGCGATCAAGCGTCCCGGGCAACCGTTCGTGGCGTTCCCGGTGGCCGATGAGCAATTGCAGGCGATGGGGCATTACACCGCCAGCGTCGCCGTGCACAGCGAATTGCGCCTGGTGGCGTTGACCGCACCACGGGGCAACCGTTTCTTTATCTGGGACATGGACAGCGGCGAGCTGCGCCTGGACGGCCCCTTGCCAGACTGTGCCGGTGTAGGCGCAGTGGCCGACGGATTTGTGGTGACCTCAGGTCAAGGGCGATGCCGCTTCTACGATTGCCGCCAGAAACAGTTGGTAGCAAAGCCATTGGAATTACCCGCAGGGCTCTGGGATAACCATCTGCATCTGATCTAACCCCCGCCTCACCCACAGGGCCAGTATTGGCCCTGTCACCTGTCAAAATTACCGGCTGGAAACCCCACTACACTCGGAGTAATGTTCCGGGCTTGTCTGTCTTCGTCTGTCTCAGTTTTTCCAAGGAATCGGAAATATGCTGCGCCGTCGCATGCTGATCATGTTGGGTGTCGTCCTGTTAATCATCCTGCTGCTGGGGGGCTACAAGGCCTTTTCCATCTACCAGCAGATCCAGGTCTTTTCACAGCCAAAACCGGCGGTCAGCGTGGCGGTCGCGACGGCGGTCGAGCAACCCTGGCAACAACGCTTGCCGTCAGTCGGTACGCTCAAAGCCCTGCAAGGCGTCAACTTGAGCCTGGAGGTGGCCGGCACCGTGAAAGACGTGCAGTTCGAGTCCGGGCAGAAGGTCAAGGCCGGGCAACCCTTGGTGCAACTCGACAGCGCCGTGGAAAGCGCGCTGCTGGAAACAGCCCAGGCCGACCTGGGCCTGGCGCAGCTCGATTACGGGCGTGGCAGCCAATTGGTGGGCAGTCAGGCGATCTCCAAGGGCGAGTTCGACCGCCTCAGCGCGCAGTTGCAAAAGTACAAAGCGACGGTCAACCAGCTCAAGGCATCCCTGGCAAAGAAACATATCGTGGCGCCGTTCAGCGGCACCATCGGCATTCGCCAGGTAGACGTGGGCGACTACCTGGCCAGCGGCACGGTGATCGCCACGTTGCAAGACATTAGCAGCCTCTACGTCGACTTCTATATCCCCGAACATGTCGTGCCCAAAGTCGCCCTTAAGCAAAGCGTGCAGGTGCTGGTTTCGGCCTACCCTGGCCAGCAGTTCCCCGGCAGCATCAGTGCGATCAACCCCAAGGTTGAGGACAGCACACGCAACGTGCTGGTGCGCGCCACACTGGCCAACCCCGAGAGCAAACTGCTACCCGGCATGTTCACCAGCCTGGACGTGTTGCTGCCCAACCCGACTGCACAGATCGTGGTGCCGGAAAGCGCAATCACCTACACCCTCTACGGCAACTCGGTGTATGCCGTGGCCGAGAAAAAGTCCGAGAGCGGCGAGGTGGAAGAAGACGCCAACGGCCAGCCTGTATTGATTGCCGAGCGGCGCTTTGTGGAAACCGGCGAACGACGCGGTGGCCTGGTGCTGGTGAGCAAAGGTCTGAAAGCCGGTGAACAGGTAGTCAGCGCCGGCCAGTTGAAACTGGACAACGGTACGCCCATCGCCATCAGCGCAGACAAAAACCTGCCGGCAGGGCATTGAGTCATGAAGTTCACAGACGTGTTTATCCGCCGTCCGGTGCTGGCCTTGGTGGTCAGCCTGCTGATTGTGCTCCTGGGTTTCCAGGCCTACAGCAAGCTGCCACTGCGCCAATACCCCAGCATGGAAAACGCCCTCATCACGGTGACCACCGCCTACCCCGGTGCCAATGCCGAGACGATCCAGGGCTATATCACCCAACCCTTGCAACAAAGCCTGGCGAGCGCCGAGGGCATTGACTACATGACGTCGGTCAGTCGCCAGAACTTCTCGGTGATCTCGATCTACGCACGCATTGGTGCCAACAGCGACCGGCTGTTTACCGAGTTGCTGGCCAAGGCCAACGAGGTGAAGAACCAACTGCCCCAAGATGCAGAAGACCCGGTGCTGAGCAAAGAAGCCGCCGATGCCTCGGCACTGATGTACATCAGTTTCTCCAGCCAGCAACTGAACAACCCGCAGATCACCGACTACCTGTCACGGGTGATCCAGCCCAAGCTCGCCACGCTGCCGGGCATGGCCGAAGCGGAGATCCTCGGCAACCAGGTGTTCGCCATGCGTATCTGGCTCGACCCGGTGAAGCTCGCAGGCTTTGGCCTGAGTGCCAGTGACATCACCGACGCCGTGCGCCGCTATAACTTCCTCTCTGCCGCCGGCGAAGTGAAAGGCGAGTTCGTGGTCACCAGCATCAATGCCAACACCGATCTCAAGTCGGCCGACGCCTTTGGCGCCATTGCGGTGAAAACCGATGGCGACAGCCGGGTACTGCTGCGGGACGTGGCACGGGTCGAAATGGGCGCGGAAAACTACAACGCCATCAGTTCGTTCGGCGGTACGCCGTCGGTGTATATCGGCATCAAGGCCACCCCCAGCGCCAACCCCCTGGATGTGATCAAGGAAGTGCGCAAGATCATGCCGGAGCTGGAGTCCCAGTTGCCGCCCAACCTCAAGGCCGAAATTGCCTACGACGCCACGCTGTTCATCCAGGCGTCCATCAACGAAGTGGTCAAGACCCTGTTTGAAGCAGTGCTGATCGTGATTGTGGTGGTGTTCCTGTTCCTCGGCGCCTTGCGCTCGGTGGTGATCCCGGTGGTCACCATTCCGCTGTCGATGATCGGCGTGCTGTTTTTCATGCAACTGATGGGTTACTCGATCAACCTGCTGACCCTGCTGGCGATGGTGTTGGCCATCGGGTTGGTGGTGGACGACGCGATTGTGGTGGTGGAAAACATTCACCGGCATATCGAGCAAGGCAAAACCCCATTGGATGCGGCGCTCGAAGGCGCACGGGAAATCGCCCTGCCGGTGGTTTCGATGACTGTCACCCTAGCGGCGGTGTATGCGCCTATCGGTTTTCTGGAGGGGCTCACCGGCGCGCTGTTCAAGGAGTTCGCCCTGACCCTGGCCGGGGCGGTGATCATTTCCGGGATCGTTGCGCTGACCCTGTCACCGATGATGTGCGCGCTGCTGTTGCGCCACGATGAGAACCCCACAGGCCTGGCCCATCGCCTCGACCGTATCTTCGACAGCCTCAAGCGCCGCTACCAGAGCATGTTGCACGGCACCTTGAACACGCGGCCGGTGGTAATCGTGTTTGCATTGATCGTGTTGTGCCTGATCCCGGTGTTTCTCAAGTTCACCCAGTCGCAGCTGGCACCCGATGAGGACCAGGGCATCATTTTCATGATTGCCAGCGCGCCGCAACCGACCAACCTGGACTACCTCAACACCTACACCGACGAGTTCATCAAGATCTTCAAGGAGTTCCCGGAGTACTACTCATCGTTCCAGATCAACGGGTTCAACGGCGTGCAGTCCGGTATTGGCGGCTTCCTGCTCAAACCGTGGAACGAGCGCGAGCGCACGCAGATGCAGATCCTGCCCGAGGTGCAAAGCCGCTTGGAGCAGATCCCAGGCTTACAGGTGTTCGGCTTTAACCTGCCCTCATTGCCGGGTACGGGCGAAGGTTTGCCGTTCGGCTTTGTGATCAACACCGCCAACGACTATGAATCGCTGCTGGAAGTGGCCAACCGGGTAAAAAAACGTGCGATGGAGTCGGGCAAGTTTGCCTTCGTCGATATCGATCTGGCGTTCGATAAGCCCGAAGTGGTGGTGGACATCGACCGTGCCAAGGCGGCGCAAATGGGCGTGTCGATGCAAGACCTCGGTGGCACGCTGGCAACGTTGCTGGCAGAGGCGGAAATCAACCGGTTCACCCTGGATGGGCGCAGCTACAAGGTGATCGCCCAGGTGGAGCGTGCGTACCGCGACAACCCCGACTGGCTCAACAACTACTACGTAAAAAACGCCCAGGGCGAACTGCTGCCGCTGTCGACCCTGATCACCGTGTCTGACCGCGCCCGGCCTCGCCAGTTGAACCAGTTCCAGCAACTCAACTCGGCGTTGATCTCAGGCTTTCCCATCGTCAGCATGGGTGAAGCCATCGAGACGGTGCGCCAGATTGCCATTGAAGAAACCCCACCCGGTTATGCCTTCGACTACAGCGGCGCATCCCGGCAATTCGTCCAGGAAGGCTCGGCGTTGTGGGTAACGTTTGGCTTGGCCCTGGCGATCATCTTTTTGGTGCTGGCCGCGCAGTTCGAAAGTTTTCGCGACCCGTTGGTGATTTTGGTGACGGTGCCGTTATCGATCTGCGGCGCGTTGATTCCGTTGTTCCTCGGCTGGTCGAGCATGAATATCTACACCCAGGTCGGCTTGGTGACGTTGATCGGCTTGATCAGCAAACACGGGATTCTGATCGTCGAGTTCGCCAATCAACTGCGCAAGGACAAGGGCCTGACCGCACGTCAGGCCGTGGAAGAGGCTGCGGCTATTCGCCTGCGTCCGGTGTTGATGACCACTGCCGCGATGGTGTTTGGCATGGTGCCGTTGATTCTGGCTACGGGCGCGGGGGCGGTGAGCCGGTTTGACATCGGGATGGTGATTGCGACGGGGATGTCGATTGGCACGCTGTTTACGCTGTTTGTGTTGCCCTGCGTGTACACCTTGCTGGCCAAACCAGACAGGGCATGAAGGGCACTGATCTAAAGGTGGGGGCTTGCGGGCGCTGGAGAGCGCAGTGCGCTGTACCTGTGGCGAGGGCGCTTGCTCCCTCGCCACAGGCACAGTGTTGCGCCTTGACTGACTGGTATTAGCTCACCACAGACCACAGACGAAAAAAAAGGCCTCGCATCGCAAGGCCCTTTCTCGGAGGTTTGAATCGTTTCAACTCTGTGGCCTCATCCCTTGAGACATGCCAAACATGAACAGCAATAACTCATGATCAGGCTTGACCGCCACATTCGTCTTGGCGACACGCGGCAGCAGGCATTGCCCGCTACTCTGCGTCGCACTGAGCACCTGTGTGCGAGGCTGTTCCCACGCCGCCAACGCCAAGGCTGCAACGCCCAACGCCCCGACCAGGAACACACCTCGTGCTATTTCTAGCTTCATCTGGTTAAACCCTTGATAGCGCTGCCAAACGCCGTCTCGTAAAAGTAGCTGAGTTTGTTCCAGTCATCGCTGCTCCACGACGAATGGCGTCGCAGTTGCTGCATGTCGTGGGATGCGGCCCGATGGGCGGTCAGGCGCTGACGGCATTTCTCGAAATCCAGCAACGCAATTTCCACATTGGCTGAATCACCTTCGCCGGTGACCCGTACGAAAATGTGCTTGGCGTACAGGCAACCATGCTGCCAGCGCCCCTTGTGCATACGGGCCAATGTGCCGGCCAATTCCTTGAGTACGCGCTCGTGCACCCACTCACCGTACCGTTCGCGGCCACCGGTTGCGTACCAGTTCTCGATTTCGTCGAAGCCATCCAAAGCTGCAGTGACCAGCAATGCCTTCCATTGGTGCTGCGGGTCGCGGCGCGCCTCGCAAAAGACCATGTCTGGGACGCGCACATCCAACAAGCGCAGGCCTTTGATAGCATCCCGCTCGCGCAATACAGTGGGACGACCAAACGGGTGAAGCCAACTGCGATAGATATGCCCCGTCTGGCGCTTGCTGTAGAGCAAGTTGCCATTGGCGCTCATCACCCGCTGCACACCACTCTCACCACCGCGTCGGCGGTTGGGCTCTTCGACCCACTCGCCCTGTTGGCGCCAGAAATAATCAAACCGTTCTTCGGGAGCTACGTGACTGCCTGCTACGCACTCAACTGCCATCCTGTTACCTCTTTCGCAATACATACACTCGCCACATGGCGTACAGCGGCATGAAGTCCAGAGACTCCTGAACGCGGAAACCAGCCTGCTCGAATTCGTCTTCAACAGTAGCAGCTGGTAACACAAAACGATTTTGGTAACTTTCCTGCTCACCTTTCTTGCGACGCTGCCCCTCAAGACGCTTGCGCTTCCAAGCCTTGAAGTTGCCGTCCACCCACAACGAAATGATCACGCTGTCGCGTGTAACACGCTGAAACTCACGGAGTATCGCCAGCCGGTGCGCCGGATCGCCGATGTGATGGAGCAGGCGCATGCAGAAAATGCTGTCGACCGAGTTGTCCGGCAAGTCGATATCAAAGGCAGATGTCTGCAAGGGCCGTACCCGTTTCACCACATCGGCCGGTTGGGCGGCTGTGGCAACCTTCAACATCGAGGCTGAATTGTCGGCGCCAATGATCACGCGATTGGGTTTTTCGGCCAGCAGCGGCCAGAAACGCCCCGCCCCGCAAGGCAGGTCGAGCACCAGGCCTGGCTCACCGGCCATGGCCAGCGCACCACGGGCCAATTGCTCGTCGCGCTTATGGGACAAGCGCCGAGACAGATTGTCCTTGTGCTTGAGCAAATACTCCTCGGCGTGCTGATCGTCGTACTTATCAGAAAATTCAAGCTTGATCGGGGTAGACATCAACGGTTCTCCAGTTACTGATGCCTACAACCTTAAGCACCCAACTGTGATCACTCAGTCAACACTTTGTGAAAAAGGTGTCCTGTCGAATCCCATACATTTCAAGACTTTACGGACACATTCAGTATCATGTAGCCATCTTCGCCGAAAATCGACGCGGGCGTGTCGCAGCATAACGACAAGCCCGGGGATTAGGCGTTGACCTGGCTCAGCTCAACATGAAAGCGGCAACCATTGGGCTCCATGGTGCTAAGGCTTACGCTCCAGCCCTGGTTTTCACAGATGCGTTGCACCAGCGACAGGCCAAGCCCCAGGCCGTCGCCACGTTTCTCGGCACCCCGTACGAAGGGCTCGAACATGGCTTCACGTTTTTCCTCAGGAATGCCGACACCTGAGTCTTCCACCACAAAACCACTCGGTTCCAGCGTCAACCGGATAAAGCCGTGTTCGGTGTAATGCAGAGCATTGCGCAACAGATTGCCCATTACCGCATGCAGGAAGGTGGTGTTGTAGCGAGTATCCAGCGGGTTGCCCGGCTGGAAGATAAGCTCCAGGCCCTTGTGCTGGATAGGGTCGCGCCAGATGCCGAGCAAATCCTCGGCGACCTGGGTCAGGGTGACTTGGGGTGACATGGAAGCATCGTCATGCTGGGCACGGGCCAGCATCAGGAAGGTCTGCACCAGCTCGCGCATTTCTTCGCAGGCGCGGGCGATGCGTTCCACTTGGTTGCGCCCACGCTGATCAATGGCGGGGTTTTCCAGCAGCAGCTCGCAGGAGCTGGCCAGCACCATCAAGGGTGTACGCAATTCGTGGCTGACATCGCTAGTGAACAACTGCTCACGGGACAATGCCTGGCGCAATCGGCCCAGGGTAGCATCGAAGGCAACCGCCAATTCACCGACTTCATCGGCCGCGTAATCCGGCGCCAACGGTGGGGCCAAGCCAAGCAACTGGTCACGATGGCGCACCTGGCGAGCCAGGCGCACGACCGGCGCCATCACTTTACGGGCCAATACCCAACCCAGGAACACGGCCAATGCCAGGCTGAGCACAAAGCCCACCAGCACCACGGCAAACAGTACGCGCTCGCGCTCTTCGAAATCGCTCTGGTCCTGCAGCAGCACGTAGCGCCGCCCGTCTACCACTTCAACCATGGCGTGGTACGACAGCGACTCGCGGAATACTTCGTGAAAGCCGGGCTCAAGGTGCCGCAGGTCCTTGGGTAATTCGAAATCCCCCGGCCCACCACTGAAGTAAAACAGTTGGTCCGGCTCAGGTCGGTGCCGCCAGTCCTCGACGGTGTCCATCAGCAGCAGACGTTGCAAGTCACCGCCCAAGCCCGCCGAGATCAACTTCTCTTCTACCAGGTGCACGGTTGCGACGATGCCCATGGCGAAGGCCCCCGCCACCAACGCGCTCATCAAGGCAAAGGCGATGATGATCCGTTGGGCAAGGCTTTGCTTAAACTCCATCACGACCCTCGGCCAGGCGATAACCCACGCCGTGCACCGTTTGCAGCAACGGCTTGGCAAATGGCTTGTCGATCACCTGGCGCAATTGGTGGACGTGGCTGCGCAGGCTGTCGCTGTCCGGGCAGTCATCGCCCCACAGGGCTTCTTCGAGGATTTCACGGCGCAGTACGTGGGGGCTCTTTTGCATCAGCACCGCCAGCAGTTTCAGGCCGACCGGGTTGAGCTTGAGCAGGCGCCCTTCGCGGGTGACTTCCAGCGTATCGAGGTCGTAGCTCAGGTCACCCACTTGCAGGGCACGGCGCCCGCCACCCTGGGCACGGCGCAGCACCGCTTCGATGCGAGCGGCCAGTTCCGACAGGGCAAAAGGCTTGAGCAGGTAGTCATCGGCGCCGGACTTGAAGCCCTGTAGCCGGTCATCCAACTGGTCGCGTGCGGTGAGCATGATCACCGGCGTGTCGCGGCGCGCGTCTTCGCGCAGGCGTTTGCACAAGGTGTAGCCATCGATGCCGGGCAGCATGATGTCGAGCACGATCAAGTCGTAATGCTCGGTGGCGGCCAGGTGCAGGCCCGACAGACCGTCCTGCGCGCAGTCCACGGTATAGCCTTTGAGCCCCAGGTAATCGGCCAGGTTGGCCAGAATATCGCGGTTGTCTTCAACCAATAAAATTCGCATGGGCAGTGTCTCCGTACGCGGTAACGGCCGTGTTGGCTCGCGCAGCTTAAGGCCAAGCGGGGCTCAGGGATAGACCTGGAAGCCCCGTCGATAAAGGTTTACAACCGATATTTCAGCTGAACGAGATTTTCACTATAGCTTCACAAACTGACTACAGCGTCAGGGCGAAGATCGCCGCCCATTGATATAAGGAACTTGGATATGGGGTTTATCAAAACGGCGCCTATGCGCTATTTGTTGTTGGTCACCGGTGCCTGGCTCCTGGTTTTCCTGCTCACCCGCAGCGTGCTGCTTATCACCCACCTGGATGAAGTCGGCGCCAATGTGCTGCCGGTATTTGGCGTGGGCTTGCTTTACGACCTGGGCTTTTTGGCCTATGCCGCCCTGCCCCTGGGCCTGTATCTGCTGTTGTGCCCGCCCGCGCTGTGGCGCCGCCGTGGCCACCGTTGGTTCCTGCAAGCGGTGCTGACCGTCAGCCTGTTCGCCATGCTGTTTACGTCGGTGGCCGAATGGCTGTTCTGGGATGAATTCGGCGTGCGCTTCAACTTCATCGCCGTCGATTACCTGGTGTATTCCGATGAAGTGCTGAACAACCTGCTGGAGTCCTACCCGATCGGCAAGCTCCTCAGCTTGCTGGCGATGCTGGCCGTTGTGTTGAGCCTGGCCCTGCGCAAGCCGTTCAATGCCGCGTTGAACGCACCACTGCCGCCCCTGCGTGGCCGCTTGTTGAATGCCTTGGGCCTGCTGGTGATGGCTGGCCTCAGCCTGCAACTGATCAGCCAGGACAGCCCCCGCGCCCAAGGCGGTAACGCCTACATGAATGAACTGGCCAGCAACGGCCCGTATCAGTTTTTCGCCGCGTTCCGTAACAACGAACTGGACTACAGCCAGTTCTACAAAAGCCTGCCGACAGACGTTGTGGCTAAACAACTGCGCGCCGAACTCAGCGAGCCGAACGCACGCTTTATCGGCAAGGACCCACTGGATATCCGCCGCGCCATCGACAACCCCGACACCTTGCGCAAACCCAATATCGTGCTAGTGACCATCGAAAGTTTCAGCGCCAAGTACATGGGCAGCAACGGCGATGGGCGCAACCTCACGCCCAACCTGGATGCGTTACGTAAACAGAGCCTGTACTTCAATAATTTCTACGCCACCGGTACCCGCACAGATCGCGGCCTGGAGGCCATTACCCTGGCAATTCCTCCGACGCCGGGGCGTTCGATCGTCAAGCGCATCGGCCGTGAAAGCGGTTTCGCCAGCTTGGGCCAACAGCTCAGCGCCATCGGCTATGACAGCGTATTTGTCTACGGCGGGCGCGGTTACTTCGACAACATGAATGCGTTCTTCAGTGGCAACGGCTACCGGGTTGTCGACCAGAGCAGCGTGGCAGAATCCGACATCTCATTTAAAAACGCCTGGGGCATGGCTGACGAAGACCTCTACAAGCAAACCCTAAAACTGGCCGATGCCGACTACGCCAAGCAGCAGCCGTTCCTGCTGCAACTGATGACCACCTCCAACCATCGCCCCTACACCTACCCGGACGGGCGCATCGACATCAAATCCGGCAACGGTCGGGACGGCGCGGTGAAATACACCGACCACGCCATCGGTGAATTTCTCACCGCTGCGCGCCAGAAACCCTGGTTCGACAATACGATCTTCGTGTTCGTCGCCGACCACACCGCCGGCAGCGCGGGTAAGGAAGACCTGCCCATCACCAACTACCAGATTCCGTTGTTCATCTATGCACCCAAGCTGATTGAGGCCCGGGAAACCGCGCAACTGGCCAGCCAGATCGACATCGCGCCGACGTTGCTGGGGCTGATCAACCTGAGCTATGAGTCGACCTTCTTTGGCCGCAACCTGCTGCAAGACAACCCACTGCCGCCGCGCGTGGTAGTCGGTAATTATCAACACCTGGGTTTGTTTGACGGCACGGACCTGGCGATCCTCAGCCCACGCTTGGGATTGCGGCGCCATGACCAGGCATTAGGCGAGAGTCAGGAGTCGCGGGTGGGCAGTGATGACCCGTTGATTCAGCGGGCGATCACCTATTACCAGGCGGCCAGTTATGGGTTCAAGCAGCAGTTGTTGAGTTGGAAGGCGCCGAGGGAGGCGAGCCCGCAATTGAGCGGACGCTAGTTCTGGTGCAGACCCAACTGTGGGAGTGGGCTTACCCACGATGGCGGTGTGACAGCCAGCATCTGCAAAAACTGACCCTCAGCCATCGGGGGCAAGCCCTAATACCAGTCAGTTAAGAAGTTGAAAGGCTAAAAAATAACCTGTGGCGAGGGAGCTTGCTCCCGTTGGGCCGCGAAGCGGCCCCGCTCTTTGTTTATAAAAAATGGGACTGCTACGCAGTCCAGCGGGAGCAAGCTCCCTCGCCACAGGTGCAGTGTTCACCCTTAACTGACTGGCATTAGGGCAAGCCCCCTCCCACAGGGGTTAGCGGTGTACTCAGCTATCCGGTCTCCCACAAAAAAGCCCCGCCTGCATCACTGCAGGCGGGGCTTTTTCAGAGCGGGGGTAAGGCTGGCTTACATCATGCCGCCCATGCCACCCATGCCGCCCATGTCTGGCATACCGCCACCGCCAGCGCCTTCAGCCTTTGGCTTGTCAGCGATTGCAGCTTCGGTAGTCAGGATCAGGCCACCAATGGAAGCAGCAGCTTGCAGCGCCGAACGAGTCACCTTGGTAGGGTCCAGGATGCCCATTTCGATCATGTCGCCGTAGACGCCAGTCGCAGCGTTGTAACCGTAGTTACCTTTGCCGTTCTTGACTTCGTTGACCACAACGCTTGGCTCGTCGCCGGAGTTGGCAGCGATCTGACGCAGTGGTGCTTCAACAGCACGACGCAGTACAGCGATACCGACGTTCTGGTCAGCGTTGTCGCCGGTCAGGTTGGTCAGGGCTTCCAGAGCACGGATCAGCGCAACGCCACCGCCAGGTACCACGCCTTCTTCAACGGCTGCGCGGGTTGCGTGCAGGGCGTCTTCAACGCGGGCTTTCTTCTCTTTCATTTCAACTTCGGAACCAGCGCCAACCTTGATCACTGCAACGCCGCCGGACAGCTTGGCCAGACGCTCTTGCAGTTTTTCACGGTCGTAGTCAGACGAAGTTTCGGCAACCTGGGCACGGATCTGAGTGATGCGAGCCTGGATGTCCTGCTCTACGCCAGCACCGTCAACGATGATGGTGTTTTCTTTGGAGATGGTCACGCGCTTGGCGCTACCCAGGTTTTCCAGGGTGGCGCTTTCCAGGCTCAGGCCGATCTCTTCGGAGATAACGGTACCGCCGGTCAATACGGCGATGTCCTGCAGCATGGCCTTGCGACGGTCGCCGAAGCCTGGAGCCTTGACGGCTGCGACTTTAACGATGCCACGCATGTTGTTCACAACCAGCGTCGCCAGGGCTTCGCCTTCAACGTCTTCGGAAACGATCAGCAGTGGGCGGCCGGCTTTAGCCACGGCTTCCAGTACTGGCAGCATTTCGCGGATGTTGGAGATCTTTTTGTCAACCAGCAGGATCAGCGGGCTGTCCAGCTCGGCAACCATGGTTTCTGGCTTGTTGACGAAGTACGGGGACAGGTAGCCACGGTCGAACTGCATGCCTTCAACAACCGACAGTTCGTTTTCCAGGCCAGTGCCTTCTTCAACGGTGATCACGCCTTCTTTACCGACTTTTTCCATGGCTTCGGCAATGATGTCGCCGATGGAGCTGTCGGAGTTGGCAGAGATAGTACCTACCTGAGCGATTGCCTTGGTGTCAGCGCATGGCTTGGACAGGTTTTTCAGCTCAGCAACGATGGCGATGGTCGCCTTGTCGATGCCGCGCTTCAAGTCCATTGGGTTCATGCCGGCAGCGACGGCTTTGTAGCCTTCGTTGACGATGGCTTGAGCCAGAACGGTAGCGGTGGTGGTGCCGTCGCCTGCGTCATCGTTGGCACGGGAGGCAACATCTTTGACCAGCTGCGCGCCCATGTTTTCGAAACGGTCTTCCAGTTCGATTTCTTTGGCTACCGAAACGCCGTCCTTGGTGATGGTCGGAGCGCCGAAGCTCTTCTCGATGATCACGTTACGGCCTTTAGGGCCCAGGGTCGCTTTTACTGCGTCAGCCAGGATGTTGACACCGGTGAGCATTTTTTTGCGGGCGGAATCGCCGAATTTAACTTCTTTAGCAGCCATGATCGATATTCCTTAAATACTTTGTAGTAACGGGAAAATGAGCGGGGAAATCAGTCTTCCAGAACAGCGAGAATCTCGTTCTCAGCCATAACCAGCAGGTCTTCGCCGTCGACTTTCACAGTGTTGCTGCCGGAGTAAGGGCCGAATACAACCTTGTCACCGACTTTAACGGCCAGAGCACGCACTTCACCGTTTTCCAGGGTTTTGCCTGGGCCAGCAGCGACGATCACACCGTGGTTGGCTTTTTCAGCAGCCGAACCTGGCAGAACGATACCGCCAGCGGTTTTCTTTTCTTCTTCGCTGCGCTTGATAACGACGCGGTCGTGCAGAGGACGAAGCTTGCTCATTGTCGATCTCTCCTAATTGTGTTTTTCATCGGCCGGTGTCAGTACCGGCAGGTTGTATTCCGGCTGTGCCGGTCGCGGCTCGCCAAGCAAGACGCGGAAGTCTGTCTGGTGTCGCCACCAGAAACCTTGCGGTGACCGTTACATAAGGGCGCATAAGCTTATTACAAGGGGCCGCGGCGGAAATTTTTTACCTGTGCCGACGGCCAAAAGCAACACGGCACCCGAAGGTGCCGTGCCAGTGAAGCGGTTATTTGCTGTCGCGGTGCTCGAATTCGCCTTCGATCACATCACCTTCTCGCCCCAACGGTTGGCGCGGAGCCGGGCCGCCACGGGGTTGCAGGTCATCGGCGAATGCACGCTGGCGAAGCGCGGCCTCTTCAGCGCGCTGGCGCATCTTGCCGGCCAGTAGCTTGCGGGTGAACGGCAGCAGCATGACCAGACCGACGACATCACTGATGAAACCCGGCAGGATCAACAGGCCGCCGGCCAGGGCCATCATCAGGCCCTCGAGCATGGTCTGGGCCGGCAGTTCGCCGCGGTTCAGGCTTTCACGGGCACGCAGCGCCGTGGCCAAGCCGGCGACGCGCAGCACCAACACGCCGAGCATCGAGCCGAGAATGATCAGCAGCAGCGCCGGGAAAAAACCGATCGCACCGCTGACTTGAACGAATACGAACAGCTCCAACACCGGGAACAGCAGAAAGAGCAATAAAAAAGGGCGCATCAAATGGTTCCTCAACGCAAGAATGCCTTGCCAGTCCACCTTAGATGACGTCGCCATTTCGTGAATTCAAGCGCTGGCCGCTTCTTTTTTCGGCCAGACCTGTGCGTGGGCCAATGAAACCAAGGCTTCGCGTACTTGTGTCGGCGTGTTGCAAGTCTGCGCAAACGGCAACCAATGCAGCGATTGGCCAATGCGAAGGTGCATGCCCTCGCTGTCGATACCGGCCAGTTGCGCAGGCTCAGTGCTAGGCAAACCCGCCAGGTCGACGTAATGGGCAATCGCCTTGGTGTGATCGCTGTTCATGTGCTCGATCATGCTTAGCTCAGCCTTGCCGGCGAAAGGGTTGGCCAGTGTCAGTTGATCTACCCAATGGATAGCGCCAAACCCGCCGATATAACGATGGCGCACCGGCTTGAGCACCCAGAAGTCGAAATCGTGGGCCTTATGGTAATTGGCCGAGTCGGGAAAGTAGCGGTAATAGCGCTCGGCGGCAGCCTCGATGGCAGCGCCGTCCTCCAGCTTTTCAGCTTCGGCCAGGTACGTCAGGCGCCCGACGGCCTGCACGTCATCGGCCTCGCGCTCACCCACCAGCAGCGAGCACTTGGGGTCTTTCTGCAGGTTGTGGGTGTGTTGGGCGATGCGGCTGATCAGAATCAGCGGGCGGCCTTGCTCGTCGAGGCAGTAAGGCACGACCGAGCCGAAAGGAAAGCCAGGCATGGCCTTGGACAGTGTGGAAAGCGCCCCACGGTATTCCTTGAGCAACAGCTCGCGGGCGTTCTTGGCAACCTGTGTGCTCAACGTATGACTCCTCGGGAATTGCGCCACCCACAGCATATGGGAATGGATCTCAACACAAGGTAATCAATATCGGCAAAGGTTGCCAAGCGGGTTTTGTGCAGCTTGTTACCAAGCCACGCCGAAGCCTGCGGTGTAGCGGGTCTTGCTCAGGCTGCTCTCGGAATCACCACTGATTATGTCGCGCTCGGCCTTGAGATTGAGGGACGCCCATTCAGTGACTTTGTAGCGCAGGCCCATTTCAGCATCCAGCGAGTAATCAACCGGCCCGTCGATCGGGCGGCCCAGCTCGCCATTGGTAAAGAACTCGACGGTCTTGCCCACCAGGTAACGGTTGTAGTTCCACTTCATGGCCACCGAATAGAAGTTGTCCTTACCGCCTTCGGCATATTCATAGTCGGTACGGTTGACCAACGAACCAAGGGAGAATGCCCCCAGCTCATCGTCCCAGAACTGGTAGCCCGGGCCGGTACCGACGGTACGTTGACGGGCCAGGTCTTCAACCTTGTCGCGCTTGTAGGTTAAACGGCCCTGCCAGAACCAATGCTCAGTGAGGAAACGGTCCAGGTCATATTCCAGGGCCCAGTTGTCGGTGGTGGTGACATCGTCCTGGAACTCGCGGTTGTACTCGCCCTGCCCGGTATGACGCCATTGGCCATGGCGCGCAGTGGTCTTGAAGTCGATGTCGTAGTCGTTGGTGTCGTTCTCGGCGCGTTTGTAGTCAAGCGCCAGGTCGACGTTGCCCTTCCACACCAGGTCTTCGATCACAGGCTTGGGCTTGATGATCTGCTGGATACTCGCCAGCTCCACGGTCTTGGGCGCTTCGCCATTGGCCAGCACTACTTTGCCGTCGTCCGCCGCTTTCAAAGACTTGGCCTTCTCGCCGGTGTAGGCATCCTGCTTGACCAGCAACTCCTGGTCGCTTTCCAGGGTTTTCACCTGTTTCCAGTCGACAGGGATGGCGCCTGCGTAGTCGGTCTGAATCAGCAACTTGCCACCGTCGAAGACTTTGATCTTGCCGGTCAGGCGGTCACCGTTCTTTAACCAGACGGTGTCGGCCAGCAAGGGCGTGGAGGCGCTGAAAACAGCAAGGCACAACAGGGTTCTGGACAACATAAGCGGATTGGGGCTCAAGGTTGGCGGAAAGGGCGCGTTATCGTGTTAGATAGCTAGGACTGACTCAAGGATTTGTGTTGAGTTCAATGCTCATCAGCATGTTTACAGACGTTTCTTACAAAAGACCGACGATCTCAACGGATATAGCCACAGTGAATCAACCCATTGAGCCCCCGCAAAGCCCCGCCGAGATGCGCCGAACGGCGCTGTACCTGACCCTGGCCCAAGTGCCTGAAGGTTGCGTGGTGAGTTACGGCGAGCTGGCCCACTTGGCCGGGCTTGGCCGCGCCGCGCGCTGGGTGGGGCGTACGCTCAGCCAGTTGCCTGAGGGCACGAAGCTACCCTGGCACCGCGTATTGGGTGCCGGTGGTCGGATAAGCCTGCCAGCAGGCAGCGCTTCGGGCGACGAACAACGCGCGCGTTTGCGAGACGAGGGCGTCACTGTCCGCAACAATCGCGTGGATATTCAGCGCCATGGCTGGCGCCCGGTAGAGCACAGCGGTTAGAGTGCGCGCTTTGTTTCCGCAAACCTGAGGCAGACTCCAGCCCATGCCCCGTAAAACCTGGCGCGCCGCGCTCGCTGCCTATGCCAGCCCTTCGACGTTAGTCCTGTTGTTGCTCGGCTTTGCCGCCGGCTTGCCTTACATGTTGGTGTTCTCGACGCTTTCGGTGTGGTTGCGTGAGGCCGGTGTGGCCCGCGAGACCATCGGCTATGCCAGCTTGATCGGCCTGGCGTACGCCTTCAAATGGGTCTGGTCGCCGCTGCTCGACCAATGGCGCCTGCCGCTGCTCGGTAAACTGGGGCGCCGTCGCTCCTGGCTGGTGCTGGCCCAGTCGCTGGTGATCCTCGGATTGATTGGCATGGGGTTCTGCGACCCTCAGAAACACCTGTCCTGGCTGATCGCCATTGCTGTAATCGTTGCATTCGCCTCTGCCACCCAAGATATCGCGGTGGACGCCTATCGCCTGGAAATTGCCGACGACAGCCGCCAAGCCGCGTTGGCTGCCAGTTATATGTCCGGCTACCGCATCGCCGCCCTGCTGGCGACTGCGGGTGCGCTGTTTTTTGCCGAAGGCTTCGGCTCCACCGGGTTCAACTATCAACACTCGGCGTGGCTCGGCACCTATGTGCTCTTTGGCGTGCTGATGATTCCGGCGCTGGTAACGACCCTGCTCATGCGCGAGCCAAACGTGCCCCTGCGCACCCAGTTGCAGGCCGGGCGTTATAGCTTCGTGCACCAATTGGTCTCGGTGTTTGTGCTGATCGTGTTGCTGGTGTCGGTGCCGGCGATGTTTACCCAGCTGTTCAACACCGATTTCGAAAGTGTGCTGTTCCATGGCATGAGCCTGTGGGACTTGCTGATGGACGACCGCGCCTTCCTGCGCGCCCTCCTCTATATCACCCTCACCGCGCTGTGCCTGTCAGCCATGGGCCGCCGCGGCCTGGCGCCGGTGCTGACGCCGGTCAACGACTTTATCCTGCGCTACCGTTGGCAGGCCTTGCTGCTGCTCGGGCTGATTGCTACCTATCGCATGTCCGACACGGTGATGGGCGTGATGGCCAACGTGTTCTATATCGACCAGGGCTTCACCAAGGACCAGATCGCCGGGGTCAGCAAAGTCTTCGGCCTGATCATGACCCTGGTGGGCGCTGGTATGGGCGGGCTGCTGATTGTGCGGTTTGGCATTCTGCCGATCCTGTTTATCGGCGGCGTGTTCTCTGCCGGCACCAACCTGCTGTTCGTGGCGCTGGCCGATATGGGCCCGGATTTGCAGATGCTGATTTTCACCATCTCTCTGGACAACTTCAGCTCGGGCATGGCCACATCGGCGTTTGTGGCTTACCTGTCGAGCCTGACCAACCTTAAATTCTCCGCCACCCAATATGCGCTGCTCAGCTCGATCATGCTGCTGCTGCCGCGCCTGATCGGCGGGTATTCGGGGGTAATGGTCGAGAAGTTCGGCTACCACAACTTCTTCCTCATCACCTGCATGCTAGGCGTGCCGACGCTGGTGCTGATTGCGCTGCATTGGTTTCAGGAAAATCGGCGGGCGCGGTTGAATCCGCCGGTTGAAGACTGACACGCCGCTGTCAATGTGGGAGCTGGCTTGCCTGCGATGCAATCGCCTCGGTGCATCAGATACACCGCGCCGTCTGCATCGCAGGCAAGCCAGCTCCCACACAAGCTCCACTTCCCGCACAAACGCCGCACAACCTCACGCCTGTACTCCGGCAGCAACCGCCCGTACAATCCCAAGTCATTTCAAGTCCAAGCAACCGACAACGGCCTACCATGCGTACCAGTCAATATTTGCTCGCCACACAGAAAGAAACGCCTTCCGACGCCGTCGTGATCAGCCATCAGCTGATGCTGCGCGCCGGTATGATCCGCAAGCTGGCCTCCGGCCTGTACACCTGGCTGCCCATGGGCTTGAAGGTGATGCGCAAGGTCGAAGCCATCGTTCGCGAAGAAATGAACGCTGCCGGCTCTCTGGAAGTGTTGATGCCGAGCACCCAACCGGCTGAGTTGTGGCAGGAATCCGGGCGCTGGGAAGAGTACGGCCCTGAGTTGCTGCGCTTCAAGGATCGTCATGGCCGCGACTTCTGCGCTGGCCCGACCCACGAAGAAGTGATTACCGACCTGATGCGCAACGAGCTGAGCAGCTATAAGCAGCTGCCGCTGAACCTGTATCAGATCCAGACCAAATTCCGTGATGAAATTCGCCCACGCTTCGGCTTGATGCGCGGCCGCGAATTCATCATGAAGGACGCCTACTCGTTCCACGCTGACCAGGCGTCGCTGCAGGCTACCTATGACCGCATGCACCAGGCCTACTGCAACGTGTTCACGCGTCTGGGCCTGAAGTTCCGCCCGGTTGAAGCAGACAACGGCTCCATCGGCGGCGCTGGCTCCCACGAGTTCCACGTGCTGGCTGAGTCCGGCGAAGACGATATCGCCTTCAGCAACGGTTCCGACTACGCGGCGAACATCGAGAAAGCCGAAGCCGTGCCACGGGAAACTTCCCGCCCTGCACCGGCCGAAGAACTGCGCCTGGTAGACACCCCTGAGACCAAGACCATCGCGGCCCTGGTGGAAAAATTCAATCTGCCGATTGAAAAGACCATCAAGACCCTGATCGTGCGCGCCGAGGAAGAAGGCAAGCTGATCGCCCTGGTCATCCGTGGCGACCACGAGCTCAACGAAATCAAGGCCGCCCAGCAACCTGGCGTGGCCAGCCCGCTGGTCATGGCCACCGATGCCGAACTGCGCGACGCCATTGGCGCCGGCGCCGGCTCCCTCGGCCCGCTGAACCTGCCGTTGCCGATCATCATCGACCGTTCGGTTGAGCTGATGAGCGACTTCGGCATTGGCGCGAACATCGACGACAAGCACTACTTCGGCGTGAACTGGGAGCGTGACCTGCCGGTTCCGACCGTGGCCGACCTGCGTAACGTCGTGGCCGGCGACCCAAGCCCGGATGGCAAGGGCACCCTCGAAATCAAGCGTGGCATCGAAGTCGGGCACATCTTCCAGCTGGGCAACAAGTACAGCAAGGCGATGAAGTGCGAAGTGCTGGGTGAGAACGGCAAGCCGATCACCCTGGACATGGGCTGCTATGGCATCGGTGTTTCCCGCGTGGTTGCCGCTGCCATCGAACAGAACAACGACGAGAAAGGCATTATCTGGAGTGACGCCCTGGCGCCGTTCCAGATCGCCCTGGTACCGCTGCGTTATGAAACCGAGCAAGTACGCGAAGCCACCGACAAGCTGTATGCCGAACTGACGGCTGCCGGCTTTGAAGTGCTGCTGGATGACCGGGACAAGAAAACCAGCCCTGGCATCAAGTTCGCCGACATGGAACTGATTGGCATCCCGCACCGGATCGTGGTCAGTGACCGCGGCCTGGCCGATGGCAACCTGGAATACAAGAGCCGGACCGAAGCCGAAGCCCAACCGTTGCCGGTGGCTGACGTGCTGTCTTTCCTTCAGGCGCGTATTCGTCGCTGAAAACCAGATCAAGAGAAGTCATGTTCAAGCGAAACACCAGAGCCCTGGGGGGCGCCGCTTTGTGCGGCGCCCTGCTGGTCAGCGGCTGCGCCAACCAGATGTCGCAACGCAGTGAGCACGAGGAGCGGGTCGAGCGTAAGTTGCTCGACCACAGCCTGCAGATCGATGTGGGCGACCCCAAAGTGCTTGAGCTGCCGCAACGTCGAGTGCGCATTCACGAGCAAAAGACCTTTGAGGTCACCGAGTTCGAAGTCACACGTCGTTACGACCGCTACACCCCCTACCAGCCCTGGCGCAAACTCTATGAGATGCCGCTGGGAGCGGTAGCCCTGGTCGCGGGCGCGGGCGCCAACGTGGCGAATATCTTCGCCCTCGGCCACCTGCCCAGCAGCATGACTCACGACTGGCTCACCTACGGCGTGGACGGCCTCAACCCGTTCATGAACGTGCAATCCCATGGCCGTGCGCAGCAGAACCTGGCGGGCATCGATGAAGTCCAGCGCGACAAGCGTACGGAGTATTCGAGCCTGCCCTGGAGCGAGCGCCCGGTGCAGGTCACTGCTGGCAAGCACGTCCATGAGCTGACCACCGACCGTAACGGCGTATTGCGCCTGAACCTGTTGGACAGCCCATTTGCCGAGCAGGACTTGAACCGCGTCAGCGCCTTGAAGATCAGCGTGGAAGATGGCCAGGACGATGTGCACTCGGACTCGACCCTGGCGATTAGCAGCACCTTGCGTGGCAAGCTGCTGGAAGCCCACGGCCTGATCTATGACGACCTGGAAGATGACGAAGTGAGCCAGTGGGTTCACCGGGTCAAGCGCCTGTCGGAGTTGGGGCTGGAAGAAGAGGCCAGTGAGCTTGAACAGAGCTTGATCGAGTTGACCCGCAATGATCCTGAGTTGCAGCAAGAGTTTTTGCAGGCCCTGACCAAGGATGCGGGGCGACTGGTGGCAGATCCCGGCGCTCGCTGACATTTTACAAACGCAGCAAATCCAAATGTGGGAGCTGGCTTGCCTGCGATGGCATCACCTCGGTGTTACTGAAATTCCGAGGTGCCTGCATCGCAGGCAAGCCAGCTCCCACAGTTTTATCCGGTTTCTACCAGGAGAACTCCAACTGTTCGTTGCCGCTGCTCAGGTCAAGCAAGCGCACACCAATCCCCAACAACCGCACCGGCTTGCCTCCCCGATTAAACGCCTGCGTCAGCAGCTGTTGATAACTCTCCAAATCCCGCCCCGCCCCCGCCTGCTCCAGGGTTGTCTGGGTAAAGTCATGAAACTTCACCTTCACAAACGGCTTACCTGCACGGTAACTGCTGTCGATGCGCGCAATGCGCCCGGCCAGGGTTTCCATCAGTTCGGGCAGCTTGGCCAGGCAGCTTGAGAGGTCCGGCAAGTCTACGTCGTAGGTGTTTTCCACACTGATTGACTGACGACGGCTGTCGTTTTGCACCACACGGTCATCAACCCCACGGGCCAGGCTCCAGAGTCGCTCACCGAAACTGCCAAATTCGCGCACCAGCGCCAGCTTGTTCCATTCGCGCAATTGCAGGCAGTCTTCGATACCCAAACGCGCCAGCTTGTCGGCGGTAACCTTGCCTACGCCATGCAATTTGCTCACGCGCAATTGGGAGACGAAGTCTTCGACCTGATCCGGAGTAATCACAAACAGGCCGTTGGGTTTTTTCCAGTCGCTGGCAATCTTGGCCAGAAACTTGTTCGGCGCCACGCCGGCAGACACGGTGATGTGCAACTGGTTGGAGACGCGGCGGCGAATGTCCTGGGCGATGCGCGTGGCACTGCCCCCAAAATGCGGGCTGTCTGAGACATCCAGATAAGCTTCATCCAGCGACAATGGCTCGATCAGGTCGGTGTAGTCGCGAAAGATCGTCTGGATTTCCTTCGAGGCTTCCTTATAGGCATCCATACGCGGCTTGACGATGGTCAGGTCGGGGCACAGCTTCAAGGCATGGCGCGATGACATGGCCGAACGCACGCCATACGCCCGTGCTTCGTAATTACACGTAGCGATCACCCCCCTTCTGTCTGCGGAGCCCCCCACCGCCAGCGGCTTTTGCGCCAGGTTCGGGTCATCACGCATCTCGATGGCGGCGTAGAAACAGTCACAGTCGACGTGGATGATTTTGCGCTGCGTCATATAAACAGAGGGTTGATTCAACGGATCGCCAGTATCGCACTCACCCCTGTATATAGCACCAGTAGTTTGAATCTTCCGCTTAAGAGGTAGGAATCTTCGTTGATGAATTTATTTTTTCAATCGAATCAGGGTTCCCAATAGAGCTGAAACCCTCGGCCACACTGGCCCGGAGGGCTGTTACCCTCCTCCTTGGAGAGCTAACCGATTGAACCACAAGCGCTTTTCTTAGAATCACAGGTTGACACACTCGCGTTCCTCTGTAGAATGCCGACACACAGACGCGGGATGGAGCAGTCTGGTAGCTCGTCGGGCTCATAACCCGAAGGTCGTCGGTTCAAATCCGGCTCCCGCAACCAAACATCAAAAAAGGCTACTCGAAAGAGTGGCCTTTTTTGTGCGTGTCTGTTTTTGATTGTTGGACAAAAACCTTTGTCTATCGCGCACTTAACGTACGCAGCAGGCAATCAACGATTAATTCGCACTTATTTGACCGATACATCTATTAACGGTTGACACCCCGCCACTTGGCTGTAGAATGCCGCCCACAGACGCGGGATGGAGCAGTCTGGTAGCTCGTCGGGCTCATAACCCGAAGGTCGTCGGTTCAAATCCGGCTCCCGCAACCAAACATCAAAAAAGGCTACTCGAAAGAGTGGCCTTTTTTGTATCCGGCGAAAAAGTTCTTCTGAAACAATGGCATGGCATCTTTCATGAAACCGTTTACGGTTTGTAGAGTCCATCTCATCGCAAGCTATGCTTACTCCTCTACGACCAATGGCCGCTGTCGCCGCACCCGGTGATACGCGTTAATATTTGTAATTATTTTGTCCATAGGGATTGGTAACTTGGCTGGATACCTCCATCCTGTCGCGCACAATCCACGAGGTGATTGATGCGCGCCAACTCGTCTGAACCACAAGACACCGTCACAGCAGAACAACCGATCACTCCCACCCGCTTGCGTTGGCTGGATCTGTTGAGCAAGTACCGCCAACCCATTGGTTTGGCCGTCACCTTGTTGCTGTTCGCAATCGCCCTGATCGCCTGCCGACACCTGCTGCTGGAACTGGATCTCTACGCGCTCCACGATTCGATTCTGGAAGTGCCCAAGCCTGCCCTGTTGGGCGCGTTTGCTGCTGGGGTCGCCGGGTTCATCATTCTATTAGGCTATGAATTTTCCGGTGCTCGTTACGCGGGCGTGAAATTGCCGGCGAAGACCCTGGCCATGGGCGGCTTTACGGCCTTTGCCATCGGCAATGCCATTGGCCTGTCGATGCTCTCGGGCGGCTCGGTACGCTATCGCTTATATGCCCGCCATGGCATCGGGGCGTCCGAAGTTGCCCACATGACTGTGTTCGCCAGCCTGGCCCTGGGCTGCGCCCTGCCGCCGCTGGCTGCATTGGCGACGCTGAGCAACCTGCCGGCCGCCTCGACTTACCTGCATTTATCCCAAGGTTTACTCGGCGGCATTGCGGGTGCCGTATTGGCCTTGTCGGCCATGTTGTGCATTGGCATTTATCGCCGTCGGCTGCCGGAACAACCCTACCCAGACAACCTGCTGGTCAAGGCCGGCCGTCGTACCCTGCGCCTGCCGGGCCGACGCCTGACCTTCCTGCAACTGATCATCACCGCCCTGGACGTCGCCGCTGCCGCTACCGTCCTTTATATGCTACTGCCAGAAGCCCCGCCCTTCGGCCCATTCCTGCTGGTGTACCTGCTGGCCCTCGCGGCCGGTGTGCTCAGCCATGTGCCGGGGGGTGTCGGCGTATTCGAAGCGATTTTGCTTGCCGCCTTCGCCGATAAACTTGGCGCCGCGCCCTTGGCCGCCGCTCTGTTGCTGTACCGCATGATCTACGTGGTGCTGCCGCTGCTGATCGCTTGTGTGTTCTTGCTGATCAACGAGGCTCAGCGCCTGTTCCAGACCCAACAAAGCCTGCGGGTGGCCTCGGGTCTGGCGGCACCGGTGTTGGCCGTACTGGTTTTTTTGTCCGGCGTGGTCCTGCTGTTTTCCGGCGCCACGCCCGAAATCGACTCACGCCTGGAAAACATCGGTTTCCTGATTCCCCACCGCCTGATTGACGCCTCGCACTTTGGCGCCAGCCTGATCGGCGTGTTGTGCCTGCTGCTGGCCCAGGGCCTGCGTCGGCGTTTGTCGGCGGCCTGGATGCTGACCATGGTGTTGCTGCTGGTGGGCGCCCTGCTGTCGCTGCTCAAGGGTTTCGACTGGGAAGAAGCCAGCCTGATGACCATGACCGCGATCCTGCTGGCGATCTTCCGCCGCTCGTTCTACCGCGCCAGCCGCCTGACCGAATTGCCGTTCTCGCCGCTGTACCTGGTGGCCAGCGTGTGCGTGCTGGGGGCTTCGATCTGGCTGCTGCTGTTTGCCTATCAAGACGTACCCTACAGCCACCAACTGTGGTGGCAGTTCACCCTCGACGCCAACGCCCCTCGCGGCCTGCGCTCCCTGCTAGGTGCCGCCGTACTGCTGGTGATCGTGTCGCTGACCTGGCTGCTGCGCACCGCGCGCCCGGTGATCCACCTGCCGACGCCGGACGAACTGGAGCGCGCCACCAAGATTTTGATGGCCTCGTCCCAACCCGACGGCGGCCTGGCGCTCACTGGCGACAAGGCACTGCTGTTCCACCCCAATGATGAAGCTTTCCTCATGTACGCCCGCCGCGGGCGCAGCCTGGTAGCCTTGTACGACCCGATCGGGCCGACCCAACCACGGGCCGAGATGATCTGGCAGTTCCGCGACCTGTGCGACATTCACCATGCGCGCCCGGTGTTCTACCAAGTGCGGGCAGAGAACCTGCCGTACTACATGGACATCGGCCTCACCGCGATCAAGCTGGGCGAAGAAGCCCGCGTGGACCTCAAACGCTTTGACCTGGAAGCCAAGGGCAAAGAGATGAAAGACCTGCGCTACACCTGGAACCGTGGCACCCGGGATGGCTTGTCCCTGGAGATCCATGAACCGGGCATGGCGCCGATGGATGAGCTCAAAGTCATCTCCGACGCCTGGCTGACCGGCAAGAACGTGCGGGAAAAGGGCTTTTCCCTGGGTCGCTTCAGCGATGACTACCTCAAGCACTTTCGCATGGCGATCATTCGCTTCGAAGGGCGCCCGGTGGCGTTCGCCAACCTGCTCGAAACCTACAACCATGACCTGGCCAGCCTCGACCTGATGCGCGCCCACCCGGACGCGCCCAAGCTGACCATGGAGTTCATGATGGTCGGCCTGATTCAACACTATAAGAGTCACGGTTACGCCCGCTTCAGCCTCGGCATGGTGCCGTTGTCGGGCCTGCAACCGCGCCGAGGCGCACCGTTGACCCAACGCCTGGGCTCGATGGTGTTCCGCCGTGGCGAGCAACTGTATAACTTCCAAGGTTTGCGCCGCTTCAAAGACAAGTTCCAGCCTGACTGGGAACCCCGTTACATGGCCGTGCCCGCAGGACTTGATCCGCTGGTGGCACTGGCCGATACCGCCGCCCTGATCGCGGGCGGCTTGACTGGATTGGTGAAACGCTGATGATTCGACGTTCCTGGCGGTATGTATTGGCCGTTGTAGTGCTGCTCGCCCTTATTGCGGCTGGCGGCTTTTGGTACTGGAACCGCCCTGCCCCGCAGCCGACCCTGGAGCAGTTGCCCCAGGCCGACGGCTCGGTGATGACCCGCGTAACCCCAAACGGTACGCCAAAAGCACGCGTGGCCGTGGCTGTAATGGCCGACGAAACCCTTACTGACAGCCAACTGGTTGCCCTCAGCCAGGGCGGCAAAGCGCAGATTGTTCAGGTGGTCCTGCCTAAAGATGACTGCAAACTGCAGGAACAAGCACTGCAAGGCGCCTTGGGCCAGCTCAAGGGCCCGGCGACGCTGGTCAGCGGCATCGGCCCTGGCGCAGCGCTGGCATGGCGCTGGCTGGCCACCCAGAACGACGACAAAGCAAACGCCATCTCAGTCGGCTTCGCCCTGGTGCAGGAAGGTTGTAAAGACCCACTGCCGAAAACGGCTGCCCACGGCAATTGGCTGGTCGCGTGGAACGACAACCCTGACGATGAAAGCGCCAGTTTCGTACGCGATACACCACGCGCCACCACCAGCATCAGCGACTACGACATTCATTACCCGCAAGTGCTGAACAACGAGCTGCGCAAGCAACTGGTGGGCTCGGACAACGGCGGCCTGGCGATCCCAGTGGTCGAAGTGCCAGCCGGCCAAGCGAAAGACACCGTGACCTTGTTTCTCTCCGGTGACGGCGGCTGGCGCGACCTGGACCGCGATGTGGCCGGCGAGATGGCCAAGATCGGCTACCCGGTGGTGGGCATCGACACCCTGCGCTACTACTGGCAGCACAAAACCCCTGAGCAAAGTGCCAAAGACCTGACCGAACTGATGCAGCACTACCGCCAGAAATGGGGCACCAAGCGCTTCGTGCTGACCGGTTATTCGTTCGGTGCAGACGTGCTGCCCGCGATCTACAACCGCATGCCAGAAAACGAGCAGCAGCGTGTGGACGCAATCATCCTGCTGGCGTTTGCGCGTACTGGCAGTTTTGAGATCGAAGTGGAAGGTTGGTTGGGCAACGCGGGCAAAGAAGCCGCCACCGGGCCGGAAATGGCCAAGCTGCCACCTGAAAAAGTGGTGTGCATCTACGGTGAGGAAGAGGTCGACGAGAGTGGTTGCACCGACAAGACTGCCGTAGGTGAGGCGCTGAAGTTGCCAGGTGGGCATCACTTCGATGAGAACTATCCGGCGCTGGCGAAGCGGTTGGTGGATATCATTGTGAAGCATCAGGCCAAAGCCGAGTAATCACTGGCTGCATGCAATACAAAATGTGGGAGGGGGCTTGCCCCCGATGGCGGTGTGTCAGTCAACCAATTCAGTGACTGACACTCAGCTATCGGGGGCAAGCCCCCTCCCACATTGGGTTTCCGGTTTCGCCAAATAATCAGCGTGGTTCGATATGGGCAATCATCAGCTGTACGGTTTCATTGCCCCGAAACTCATTCACATCCAGCTTGTAGGCCAACTCCACCCACTTCACCGTCGGGTTCGGCCACACCTCGCGATCTACGCCAAACGCAATGCCCTCGAGCTTCACCGACCCGCATTCGGTCTTGAGCACCACCTTCAGGTGCCGCTCCCCCACTACGCGCTGCTCCACCAACTGGAACACACCATGAAACACCGGCTCGGGAAAGTGCTGCCCCCAAGGGCCGGCGTGGCGCAACGCGCGGGCCAGCTCCAGGTGAAACTCTTCCACCGCCAGGGTGCCATCGGACAGCAAACGCCCGGTCAGGTCTTCTTCGCGCAATTGCCGACGCACTTCGGCGTCAAAGGCTTCGGCAAACAGTGGGAAGTTTTCCTCGGGCAGTGTCAGCCCCGCCGCCATGGCGTGACCGCCGTACTTGGCAATCAGGGTGGGATGCTGGCTCGCAACCACTGCCAGGGCGTCTCGGATATGAAAGCCCTGCACAGAGCGCCCTGAGCCCTTGAGCAGGCCGTCACCCGCGTCGGCAAAGGCGATGGTCGGGCGGAAGTAACGCTCTTTCATACGCGACGCCAGAATACCGATCACGCCTTGGTGCCACTCCGGGTCGAACAGGCACAAGCCGTAAGGCATCGACTCCACCGGCAGGTCCTTGAGCTGGGCCAAGGCCTCGCGCTGCATGCCTTGCTCGATGGATTTGCGGTCCTGGTTCATGCCGTCCAGTTGCGCGGCCATTTCCCGTGCGGCGGCAAAGTCGGTGGTGAGCAGGCATTCGATGCCCAGGCTCATATCATCCAGGCGCCCTGCCGCATTCAGGCGGGGCCCGAGGATAAAGCCCAAGTCAGTCGACGTGATGCGTGCGGCGTCGCGCTTGGCCACTTCGAGGATCGCCTTGATCCCCGGCCGCGCACGACCGGCGCGAATGCGCTCCAGGCCTTGGTGCACGAGGATGCGGTTGTTGGCGTCCAGCGGCACCACGTCAGCCACGCTACCCAGGGCCACCAGGTCGAGCAGTTCGCCGATATTCGGCTGGGGTTTGTTCTCGTACCAGCCCAGGCTGCGCAGGCGCGCACGCAGGGCCATCAACACATAGAAGATCACGCCAACACCAGCCAGCGCCTTGCTGGGGAACTCGCAACCTGGCTGGTTCGGGTTGACGATGGCGTCCGCCGCCGGCAGCTCATCGCCCGGCAAGTGGTGGTCGGTAACCAGTACCTGCAACCCCGCCGCTTTCGCCGCTGCCACGCCTTCGACGCTGGAGATGCCGTTATCCACAGTGATCAATAACTGCGGCTCGCGTTGCAGGGCCACGGCGACGATTTCCGGCGTCAGGCCGTAGCCGTATTCGAAACGGTTGGGCACCAGGTAATCCACATGGGCCGCCCCCAGCAAACGCAGGCCCAGAGTGCCCACGGTACTGGCGGTGGCGCCATCGGCGTCGAAGTCGCCGACGATCAGGATGCGCTGGCGCTGCTCCAGAGCCGTCACCAGCAGGTCCACCGCTGCGTCGATCCCCTTGAGTTGCTGATAGGGAATCAACCGCGCCAGGCTTTTATCCAGCTCAGCTTCGGACTGCACCCCGCGTGCGGCATATAGGCGGGTCAACAGCGGTGGCAATTCACCGAGGAATGGCAGGACGGCGGGCAACGGGCGGGGATCGATACGCATGGGGTGGCGGGAGCTTCTCTTCGATACAACGGTTAAACAGAAATGTTGAAAACGGTACAGGCGCTATGTGGGAGCTGGCTTGCCTGCGATAGCATCACCGCGGCGTAACTGTTACACCGAGGCGCCCGCATCGCAGGCAAGCCAGCTCCCACACAAACCCGTTCCTGCAGCTTCAGCCGCGCTCGCCGACCAGCCATTGCAGTTGCACTTCATGCTGGCCGCGATCGTCGGTCACGAAAATGGTGCCTTCGCTGATCATCACATCCCACTTGATCACGCGGGGCATGTCCTTGGCCAATACCTCGAGGATTTCCTGGGGTACGGCAGCGATGTGCACGTTTTTCAGGTTGTTCGCCACCGGCACCACTTTGCCTTCCCACACACGCAGGCTGCCGTAGGCCAGCAGGCTGGTGCGTTCGGTGCGGCGCGAGCACCAGGTCAGGCGGTCGGCATCGGGCTGGCCGACTTCGATCCAGTGCAGCACCCGATCGTCCAGGCTTTTTTCCCACAGGGCAGGTTCGTCTACATCTGACAGGCCGCGACCGAAAGCCAACTGCTCGTTGTACCAGAGGGCGTAGGCCAGCAGACGCACGGTCATGCGCTCTTCGGTTTCCGAAGGGTGGCGGGCGATGGTCTGTTTGACGCTCTCGTACACCGAACGATCAAGGTCGGTGAGGTTGAGTTCGAATTTGTAGGTCGTGGACGGCTGGGCCATGAACGGGCTTCTAGAGACAGGGAAAGGCGGCCAGTCTAACCGATGGCGGGGCCATTCAACGAATCTGCGCTGCATCATCCTTATCACTGCGCCGCTCGCCTATGTTAAAACGCATCACACCCTCGCCCTGCGCAGCCAAGGATCCTCATGTCGTTTAATGCCAAACCGCTTGCTGGCCTGAAAGTCGTCGAACTCGGCACCCTGATCGCCGGCCCGTTCGCTTCGCGTATCTGCGCCGAATTCGGTGCTGAGGTGATCAAGGTCGAATCCCCGGACGGCGGCGACCCGCTGCGCAAATGGCGCAAGCTCTACGAGGGCACTTCGCTGTGGTGGTTTGTGCAAGCGCGCAATAAACAGTCGCTGACGCTAAACCTCAAGCACCCGGATGGCCTGGCTATCCTCAAGCAGTTGCTGGCAGACGCCGACATCCTGATCGAAAATTTCCGCCCTGGCGTGCTGGAAAAACTCGGCCTGAGCTGGGAAACCCTGCACGCGTTGAACCCCAAACTGGTGATGGTGCGTCTCTCCGGCTTTGGCCAGACGGGCCCAATGAAGGATCAGCCTGGGTTTGGTGCGGTGGGCGAATCCATGGGCGGGCTGCGCTATATCACCGGCTTCGAGGACCGCCCGCCCGTGCGCACCGGCATTTCCATCGGCGACTCCATTGCCGCCCTGTGGGCGGTGATCGGCGCGCTGATGGCGCTGCGTCACCGTGAAGTCAACGGCGGCCTCGGTCAGGTGGTGGATGTGGCGCTGTACGAAGCGATCTTCGCCATGATGGAAAGCATGATCCCCGAGTTCGACGTGTTCGGCTTTATTCGCGAGCGCACCGGCAACATCATGCCAGGCATTACGCCCTCCTCGATCCACACCAGCGCCGACGGCAAGCACGTGCAGATTGGTGCCAACGGCGATGCGATCTTCAAGCGCTTCATGTTGGCCATCGGCAGGGAGGACTTGGCCAACGATCCGCAGCTTGCCAGTAATGACGGGCGTGATGGCCGTCGTGACGAGCTGTATGGGGTCATTGATCGCTGGGTCAACTCACTGCCGCTGGACCAGGTAGTCGAAGCGTTGAACAAAGCCGAGGTGCCCGCGAGCCGCATCTACAGTGCCGAGGACATGCTGGGCGACCCGCAATTTCTCGCCAGGGAGATGTTCCTCAAGGCCCAGCTTCCCGATGGCAAGGACTTCAAGATGCCAGGCATCGTGCCCAAACTGTCCGAAACGCCCGGCAGTTGCGAATGGGTGGGGCCGCAACTGGGTGAACACAACAACGTAGTGCTCAACGGGCTGGGTTATGACGCAGCTGCCATTATCCGTTTGCGTGAGGAAGGCGCGATCTGATGGCCCTAAGATGCAAACGCTGGCTCATGCAGCTATGCCTCAGCGCCGGGATACTGGTTGGCTGGCCTGTGAACGCGCACGCCGAGGACACGCTGATCTGGTTGCTACGCGATTTGCCGCCGCTGACTATTTTCGAAGGGCCACGAAAGGGCCAGGGCGCACTGGACCAATTGCTGCCGATGCTGATCGAGCGTTTGCCGGAGTATCAGCATCAGGTGTTGCACGTGAACCGCGCGCGGGGCACTCAGATGTTGCGCGAACCCTCATTCACCTGCGACCCATCGCTGCTGTGGACACCGGAGCGGGCGAAGTACGTGGTGTTTTCCAGGCAGGCATTTGTGGTCGCCAGCAATGGGGTAACGATCCGGCGCAACCAGCAGGACGCCATGGCCCCTTACATCGCGCAGGGCCAATTCGACCTGCAGGCATTTCTCGACGCTCATAAAGCGCGAGTAGGTGCCATCGCGGAGCGCAGTTATGGGCCGGTAATCGATGAGCGCCTCAAATATGCTGACGCTCACAAACTGGCGCTTCACTACGGCAACGATGCCTTGGGCAGCCTGTTGCAGATGCAACGCCTTGGGCGGCTGGAAGCGGTGTTGGGGTACTGGCCCGAGATCCGCTATCACGCGATGCAACAAAGCATCGCTTCCGAAGACTTGAGCTTCTACCCCATCAAGGGCTCCGCGCCTTACCAGCGCACCCATATCGGTTGCTCGGACACACCCCAAGGGCGCCAGGCCATCGAGCGGATCAACCAGGTAATGCGCGAGGTCCCACAGGAGCAGGTACAACAGTCCTACGCCTCGTGGCTGGACCCGGTGATGCGCGAGCGCTACTTGCAGGACAACCCGAGTTTTTTCCTGGACTCGCCGGAACCGTGACGAATCGCGGGCAAAAAGAAACCCCGAAGAGTGGGGAGACACTTCGGGGTTAAACGTGGCCTGTAAATAAAGACCAGTACAACAAGGCACAAACACCGGAGCACAATGTTTGCGCTTGCTGTTATGAAATCTGACCGGCCACGTTGTAGGAAGTTTCCATCTATAAACAATTCTTCATGCAGCGGCGGCGCTGCGGGTCTGGGCAGCGCTGCGCAGGGCCGCAATGACTGAGGGTTCCAGGCGCCCTTCGGCGATTTTAATGTCGCGCAGCAGGCAGTCCACTACATCCACCAACACGCGCTTATCCATCAATTGCGCCCGGTCGACTTCTCGCTCGACGACGATAGCGCCAGCAGGGTTCTTCACGGTCACCAGGCACTCGTCCTGCACACCAGCGGTGGTCAGCGTAACCTGATAAGGGCTCAGTGCTTCTTCGAGCAATAGGCTGATACTTTCCATCTCGATCACCACTCAATAGTTCGGGAACAATCGGTTCAACGGGAGCTGCATCTATCCTAAGTGACTGTTTGTGACGTAGGAAAGTTCGCTTTATCGTCTTTATGGGGCCGTCAGGGGGTGACGGATTCCAGCATGCGCTTGCAACATGACAGGGAAAAAACGGCGCACATAAATGCTTACGCAATGGGCGGCTGTTTTGGGGTTTGCCGAGGGCTGAAGCCCGAGGTGAATCCTATACTCGGTGAGCGTCGATCACTCTGTCTTGTAGGCAGGGGCGCATGTCAAAAGGCCCTTATTGCGAAGGATGAACATGATGTTGGAACACAACAAAGAACAGGCTGCGCTAGAGAAGATTCACGCTGATATCTCACGCATCTACGCCGAGCAACGCAAACTCAACGCCGAAGCTCACAAGATTACCCGTGAGAATTTCTGGTACCCAATGGGCGTCGTCATGGCCATGTTTACGGTTTTCAGCAGCGTGCTGGCGATCGCGCTGAAAATACTAACCTGAACATCACGCAGATCGGGCCGCCCAGAAACAAAAAACGCCGCTGGCCCAGGAAGGGAAAGCGGCGTTTTTGTCTACGCGGTCCGCCTTACAACGGCTTGCCCCGGTTGCCATGCTGGCTCACAAACGCCTGCACAGCCTTCAGGTCATTGGCCAACACCGTGCAACGCTCTTCACGCTCGAACAGGTCGGTCAGGTGCACCGGCAACTCCAGTGCCTTGCCAACGCCAGCCTTCTCCACCGCTTCCGGGAATTTAACCGGGTGCGCGGTCCCCAGGATCACCATCGGGATATCCAGGCTGCGACGGCATTCGCGGGCGGCCTTCACACCGATGGCGGTGTGCGGGTCCAGCAGCTCGCCGGTCTGGGCGTAGACATCGGCGATGGTTTCGCAGGTTTGCGCGTCGTCCACGGCCAGGGAGTCGAACAGCTTGCGGGTTTCGGTCCAGCGCTCTTCATCCACGCTGAAACCGCCACCGCTCTTGAAGGTGTCCATCAGGCCGGCAATCGCCGCGCCGTTGCGACCGTGCATGTCGAACAACAGGCGTTCGAAGTTCGACGAGACCATGATGTCCATCGACGGCGACAGCGTAGCGTGCAGGGTTTCCTTCACGTACTGATTGCCGCTCATGAAGCGGTGCAGGATGTCGTTGCGGTTGGTGGCGACGATCAACTGGTTGATCGGCAGGCCCATGTTGCGTGCCAGGTAACCGGCAAAGATATCGCCAAAGTTGCCCGTCGGCACCGAGAACGACACTGAACGCGCCGGGCCGCCCAACTGCAGGGACGCGTGGAAATAGTAGACGATCTGGGCCATGATCCGCGCCCAGTTGATCGAGTTCACCGCCACCAAGCGCGTGCCTTTCAGGAAGCTCTGGTCGGCAAAGCTGTTCTTGACCATTTCCTGGCAGTCATCGAAGTTGCCTTCGATGGCGATGTTGTGGATGTTCTCACCAAAGATGGTGGTCATCTGGCGACGCTGCACTTCCGACACACGCTTGTGTGGGTGCAGGATGAAGATGTCGACGTTTTCGCAGTGCTTGCAGCCTTCGATGGCGGCCGAGCCGGTATCACCGGAGGTCGCGCCGATGATCACCACGCGCTCGCCGCGCTTTTGCAGCACGTAGTCGAGCAGGCGACCCAGCAGTTGCAGGGCGAAGTCCTTGAACGCCAGGGTCGGGCCGTGGAACAGCTCCAGCACCCATTCGTTGCCATTCAACTGGCGCAATGGGGCGATGGCGCTGTGTGAAAACACGCCATACGTCTCTTCCAAAATCTTCTTGAAGTCCGCGTCCGGAATGCTGCCGGTGACGAACGGGCGCATTACCCGGAACGCCAACTCGTGGTACGGCAGGCCAGCCCACGAAGCGATTTCTTCCTGGGTAAAACGTGGCAGGTTTTCCGGCACGTACAGGCCGCCGTCAGTGGCAAGGCCTGCCAGCAAAACGTCTTCGAAATTCAGGGCCGGTGCCTGGCCGCGGGTGCTGATGTAACGCATGACTGGCTCCTCTAAAACATTCTCGAACAGAGGCCGCCGCTCGCACGGGGCCTCTGGAACAAATCGGTTAGTTCAAGTGCTCGACGCGGATGCGCACCACAGGGCCAACCACGCCTTGCAGGGCTTCCAGGGCGGCGATGGCATCGTTCATGTGCTGCTCGATCACGCGATGGGTCAACAGGATCATCGGCACCTGGCCGTTTTGCTCCTCGACTTCCTTCTGCATGATCGACTCTATGTTGATACCGCGCTCCGACAGGATGCTGGCAACCTGGGCCAACACGCCCGGGTGGTCCTGAGCCTGGATGCGCAGGTAGTAGGCGCTCTCGCAGGCATCGATCGGCAGGATCGGGTGAGCCGACAGCGAATCCGGCTGGAAGGCCAGGTGCGGCACGCGGTTTTCCGGGTCGCTGGTCATGGCGCGAACCACGTCCACCAGGTCGGCGATCACCGACGAAGCGGTTGGCTCCATGCCGGCACCGGCGCCGTAGAACAGCGTGGAGCCGGCAGCGTCACCGTTGACCATCACGGCGTTCATCACGCCATTGACGTTGGCGATCAAGCGATCGGCCGGGATCAGCGTCGGGTGCACACGCAGCTCGATACCGGCTGGGGTGCTGCGCGCGACGCCCAGGTGCTTGATGCGATAGCCCAAGGCTTCGGCGTAGTTCACGTCGGCGGTGGTCAGCTTGGTGATGCCTTCGGTGTAGGCCTTGTCGAACTGCAACGGAATGCCAAAGGCGATGGACGCCAGGATGGTCAGCTTGTGGGCGGCGTCGATACCTTCCACGTCGAACGTCGGGTCGGCTTCGGCGTAACCCAAAGCCTGGGCTTCGGCCAGCACGTCTTCGAAGGTACGGCCCTTCTCGCGCATCTCTGTCAGGATGAAGTTACCGGTGCCATTGATGATGCCGGCGACCCAGTTGATGCGGTTGGCAGACAAGCCTTCACGGATCGCCTTGATCACCGGGATACCACCGGCCACGGCGGCTTCGAACGCCACGATCACGCCCTTCTCGCGGGCCTTGGCGAAGATCTCGTTGCCATGCACAGCGATCAGCGCTTTGTTGGCGGTGACCACGTGCTTACCGTTCTCGATGGCCTTGAGCACCAGCTCGCGAGCCACGGTGTAACCACCGACCAGCTCGATGACGATATCGATCTCGGGGTTGGTGGCAACGGCGAAGACATCGTTGGTAATCGCAATACCGGTCGTTTCGAACTGAGGCTTTGGCGAACGCGTGGCAATTTGTGCCACTTCAATCCCACGGCCTGCGCGGCGGGAAATTTCTTCAGCATTACGCTGAAGTACGTTAAAGGTGCCGCCACCGACGGTCCCTAACCCACAGATGCCTACTTTGACCGGTTTCACTGAAGAACTCCCCATGAAACGGCCGACGCTAGGTCGGCCGTGGAAAACAGCCGCACGACTGCGGCTTGCAATTAACGACCCGTCGACGCGTCAACGGGCCTTGATCGTCGATGCTTCGACGATGCTGGTTTATTTGGCACCGAGCGCCAGTTTGGCAACTTGTGGTGCCGGCTGGTAGCCCGGAATCACCTGACCGTCAGCCAAAACGATGGCCGGTGTACCGTTCACGCCAATAGACTGGCCGAGGGCGAACTGCTTGGAAACCGGGTTGGCGCATTTGGCCGCCTTGATTTCCTTGCCATCGACCATCTTGTCCATGGCAGCCTTTTTATCGGCCGAACACCATACCGCCTGCAACTGCTCATCACCCGGCGAGCCCAGGCCCTGGCGCGGGAACGCTACGTAGCGTACTTCAACGCCCAGCTTGTTCAGCGCAGGCACTTCGGCGTGCAGCTTGTGGCAGTACGGGCAGGTGGTATCGGTGAACACGGTAATGTGGGTCTTGGTCTCGCCAATGGCCGGGTACACCACGGTTTCAGCCACTGGAATACCGTTGATGAGCTTGGACACGCCCAGGCGCTCGGCCTTCTCGGTCAGGTTGACGGGTTTGCCGTCTTTCAACTGGAACAGATAGCCCTGCACGATGTACTGGCCGTCGGCGCTGGCGTACAGCACGCGGCTGCCCTTGAGTTTGACTTCATACAGACCGGCCATGGGGCTGGCGCTGATGCTCTCGATAGGCGTGTCGAGTTGCAGGTTGGCCAGGCTCTTGCGGATGGTCTGCTCGGCGGCGTCATCGGCGAAGGCAAAGGTGGAAACCAACGCAATGGCTGCGGCGGCGATAATCTGGGTCAAGCGCATGGAAACTCCTGAAGGCAGATGCAGGGACGGGAAGGTACACCGCTTGTAAACACAGCTCTGGGCCGTCCCCTGTACTAACCGGCAAAGCCTACCACAGTTGGGCCGCAGGGCAGCCCGCAGTGGCTTAAATTGGCGTTTTTCAACCCCGCGGATGGTGCTTGGCGTGCATATCCTGCAAGCGCGCGCGTGCAACGTGGGTGTAGATCTGGGTTGTGGATAAGTCGCTATGGCCGAGCAGCATTTGCACGACCCGCAAATCCGCACCATGGTTGAGCAAATGCGTAGCAAAAGCGTGACGTAATGTGTGGGGCGACAGGCTCTTGCCGATACCTGCGACCTTGGCCTGATGCTTGATACGGTGCCAAAAGGTCTGGCGGGTCATCTGCTCGCCGCGCTGACTGGGAAACAGCACATCACTGGGGCGCCCGCCGAGCAATTCACTGCGCCCGTCACGCATGTAGCGCTCAATCCATACAATTGCCTCCTCCCCCATCGGCACCAGGCGCTCCTTACTGCCCTTGCCCATTACCCGCAGCACGCCCTGGCGCAGGTTGACTTGCTCCAGGGTCAGGCTGATCAGCTCGGTAACCCGCAGACCGCAGGCGTACAAGACTTCAAGCATGGCGCGGTCGCGCTGGCCGATGGCTTCGCTTAAGTCTGGTGCGGCGAGCAAGGCCTCGACGTCCGCTTCGGACAAGGATTTGGGCAACGGCCTACCGAGCTGCGGCATATCGACTTGTAGGGTCGGGTCGAGGGCGACCAGTTTTTCCCGCAGCAAATAACGATAAAACCCACGCACACCGGAGAGAAATCGCGCGGTAGAGCGGGGCTTATAGTTTTGCTCCAGGCGCCAGGCCAAGTGGTCGAGGATCAGCTCTCGACCGGCGTTGAGCAGTTCGAGGTTTTTTTCCTGTAGCCAGCCGTTGAACAAGGCCAGATCGCTGCGATAGGCCTGGCGAGTATTGTCCGAGAGGCCTTTTTCCAGCCAGAGGGCGTCGAGGAATCGGTCGATCAGGGGGTGGTCAATGGCGGGCATGGGGGCTCAGGCGGATTTCTGTAGTGTCTGTTAGATCCTATCGCAGGCAAGCCAGCTCCCACAGGGTTTTGTGTCAGGCCACTCATTTGTGACAGGCATCGGTCAAATGTGGGAGCTGGCTTGCCTGCGATAGCCGCAACTCGGCCTCAGATCAGTCTACAAACCCAGGCAACACCGGCACCGGCCGCTTGTCAGCATCGATGGCCACGAAGCTGAACACACCCTGGATCGCTCGCTCACGACCGTCGGCGCTCATGCTTTCCACGAACACCTCCACTTCAACCTTCATGCTGGTGTTACCCACCTTGACCACCCGGCCGATCAGCTCAACGATAGAGCCCGCCGGGATCGCATGATTAAAGTCGATACGGTCGGTAGACACCGTCACCAGTGGCAACCGGCAAAAACGCGTGGCGGTAATGAACGACACTTCATCCATCCAGGCCAGTGCAGTGCCGCCAAACAGGGTGTTGTGATGGTTCGTGGTCGGCGGGAACACGGCTTTGGTCACATGAGTAACGGACAGATCGGTACGACGCTGGATTTCTTCGAGGCGGGTGGTCATAAACAATTACCGGCAAATAGACAAATTTCAGGCACAAAAAAGCAGCCCGTAGGCTGCTTTTTTCTGCATCGGGAAGCTGGACTTAAGCCAGTTTTTCCTTGATGCGAGCTGCTTTACCGGACAGGTCACGCAGGTAGTACAGCTTGGCTTTACGTACGTCACCGCGACGTTTAACGGCCATGCTGTCGATTTGCGGGCTGTAGGTCTGGAAAGTACGCTCTACGCCAACACCGTTGGAGATTTTACGAACAGTGAAAGCACTGTTCACACCACGGTTACGCTTGGCGATTACCACGCCTTCGAACGCTTGCAGACGCGAACGGTCGCCTTCCTTCACTTTCACCTGAACGACAATAGTGTCGCCCGGGGCAAAGGTAGGGATCTCTTTGGTCATCTGCTCTGCTTCGAGTGCAAGGATGATTTTGTTAGTCATGCTGTGCTCCTAAGGTAAGTCAATGGACCTACCATCGATACGTTGTTAACTATCGTCCCGCGCGAGGATGTATTCCTCGAGCAGCTTCTTCTCTTCTCCAGAAAGCGAGCGGCTTTCCAGAAGATCGGCGCGTCGTTCATAGGTCCGACCAAGGGACTGCTGTAAACGCCAACGCCGGATGTGTGCGTGATTGCCACTTAGCAATACGTCGGGAACACGCTGATCCGCATACACCTCCGGTCGGGTGTAGTGCGGGCAATCCAGCAAACCATCCGTGAAGGAATCTTCCTCCGCGGAGTCCGCATGCCCTAAAGCTCCAGGCAGCAGTCGTGTAACCGCATCTATCAGGACCATCGCCGGCAGCTCGCCGCCAGACAGGACATAGTCCCCAATCGACCACTCTTCATCGACATGAGCATCAATAAAACGCTCGTCAATGCCTTCATAGCGACCGGCAATCAGGATCAGTGCTTCCTCATTCGCCAGTTCGCGGACCCCAGCCTGTTTCAGCTGACGGCCTTGAGGGGACAGGTAAATTACCTTCGCCTTCTCCCCGGCAGCAGCCTTGGCCTGGGCCAACGCGTCTTCCAGGGGCTTGATCTTCATCACCATGCCCGGGCCACCGCCAAATGGGCGATCGTCCACAGTGTGATGTCGATCCGTCGTGTAGTCTCGCGGGTTCCAACAGGTGAGCTGCAACAGCCCCTGCTTCACCGCCCGACTGGTGATGCCGTACTCGCTGATGGCGGAGAACATCTCGGGAAACAAACTGATCACTTCAATGCGCAAATTAGCCACGCTTAGAAGTCCGCGTCCCATTCCACCTTCATCTCGCCTGCGGCCAGGTCGACAGCCAACACACATTGCCCGGTATAGGGCAGCAAGCGTTCGCGATCATCCAGGCTGCCAGCGCAAGGCTTGACCACCATTACATCATTGGCGCCGGTTTCCAGAAGGTGATCGATTTTCCCGAGCAATTGCCCCAGTTGATCAATAACCTTCAGACCTTCCAGCTGGTACCAGTAGTACTCGCCGTCGGTCAATTCAGGGAACAGGTTGCGTGGCACGCAGATCTCATAACCGGCCAGAAGACGAGCTTCTTCACGATCATCAAGACCTTTGAGCTTTGCGACCAGGAACTTATCGCTCCCGCGTCCACTGACCAGCTCGACCTGTTTCACACTACCCTCGCGCTTGAGCGTCCAGGTTTTGTACTGCAACAGGTTTTCAGTCGGATCAGTAAAGGAATACACCTTCACTTCGCCGCGAACGCCATGAACAGAGTAAATCTTGCCGATAACGATCAAATCATCAGCAACAGCTGGCGTCGCGTTCATATTGCTCAGGCTGCGGCCTTAGCCGAGTCCTTCAACAGCTGAGCAACACGCTCAGATGGTTGTGCACCAACGCTCAGCCAGTAGGCTACGCGCTCTTGGTTCACGGACAGACGAACTTCTTGACCACGAGCAACCGGGTTGAAGAAACCAACCTGTTCCTTGTGCGAACCGTCGCGCGGGTTGCGGCTGTCGGTTACGGTCAAGTGGTAAAACGGGCGCTTTTTGGAGCCGCCAAGGGCAAGACGGATTGTTAGCATGTGAACATCGTTCCTGTAGTCGGTGCTGCAAATCTAAATGCACAGCGGGCATAGGTGCCCGAAAGGCCGCATATTCTAAGGAATATCCGGACTTTTGCAAATGTCTTTTTCTGGCGCCTATCAGCGTGCCATTCAGATCTGCTATAGAGCCGTCGATTAAAACGGCGAATCAGCCCCCGCCAACGGCGGGTTTGCTGGAGATCCCACATCCCTGTGGGTCAGAGCGCAAGCGTGCTTGCGCTCGAATACTTTACATTTTAGGCATGCCGCCGCCGGGCAACATACCGCCCATGCCGCGCATCATTTTGGCCATACCGCCCTTGGCGGAGAATTTCTTCATCATCTTCTGCATCTGCTTGTGCTGCTTGATCAAGCGACCGATGTCCTGCACCTGGGTGCCGGAACCCATGGCGATCCGGCGTTTGCGCGAACCGCTGATCAGCTCAGGGTCACGGCGCTCAGCCGGGGTCATGGAATTGATGATGGCTTCCATCTGTTTGAACTGTTTCTCTGCCGCGCCCTGGGCATTGCCCATTTGCGCCAGGTTCACACCGCCGATGTTCGGCAGTTTGTCCATCAGGCCGCCGAGGCCGCCCATGTTCTTCATCTGCTGCAGCTGGTCGCGGAAGTCTTCAAGATCGAAGCCCTTGCCCTTCTTCAGCTTCTTGGCCAGTTTGTCGGCCTTGTCCTTGTCGAGGGTGGCTTCGGCTTGCTCGATCAGGCTGAGTACGTCGCCCATGCCGAGGATGCGCGAGGCAATACGCTCAGGGTGGAACGGCTCAAGCGCTTCGCTCTTCTCGCCCATACCGATGAACTTGATCGGCTTGCCAGTAATGGCACGTACCGACAGCGCGGCACCGCCACGGGCGTCACCGTCGACCTTGGTGAGGATCACGCCGGTGAGCGGCAGTGCGTCGCCGAAGGCCTTGGCGGTGTTGGCCGCATCCTGGCCGGTCATGGCGTCGACCACGAACAGCGTCTCGACCGGGTTGATCGCAGCATGCAACGCCTTGATCTCGCCCATCATCTCTTCGTCGATGTGCAGGCGACCGGCGGTATCGACGATGACCACGTCAATGAACTTGAGCTTGGCTTCTTTAATAGCCGCGTTGGCAATGTCGACCGGCTTCTGGCTCAGGTCGGACGGGAAGAAGGTCACGCCGACTTCGCCTGCGAGCATTTCCAGCTGCTTGATGGCCGCCGGACGGTAGACGTCGGCCGACACCACCATCACCGACTTCTTCTTGCGCTCTTTAAGGAAGCGCGCCAGCTTGCCGGCGGTGGTGGTTTTACCCGCACCTTGCAAACCCGCCATCAGCACGACGGCCGGTGGCACGGCGCTGAGGTTCAGGTCTTCGTTGGCCGCGCCCATCAGGCTTTCGAGTTCGGCCTGGACGATCTTCACGAATGCCTGGCCAGGCGTCAGGCTGCGGGACACTTCAGTGCCCACTGCGCGCTCTTTGACCGAGTTGACGAAGTCCTTCACCACCGGCAAAGCGACGTCGGCTTCGAGCAACGCCATGCGCACTTCACGCAGGGTGTCTTTAATATTGTCCTCGGTCAGCTTGGCCTTGCCGGTTACGTGGCGCAGCGTCTGCGAGAGACGGTCAGTCAAGTTTTCAAACATGCGCGATCCTTTCAGGCCCTACTCATCGAAATGCAGTGGTAGACCGAGGTAATGACGGCCCAGGCTGTGGTAAATCGCTATTAAAAACAGCGCTCGGCGAGCCTGCGGCGTGGGCAGGTCGCGGATTATAGCGAAGACTGCCGCCATGCACACCCGCTGTCTGGCCTGAGAGTCTTTCGTGTTACGCAGGGGTATGCCAAACTCAGCGCCTTTCGGGCTTGCCTAACAGGATTTATGCTCCCTTTGTCACCCAGTTTGCTACCCAGCCTCGCCGCCGCCCTTTTGTATGCCGCTGCGACTCTTTATCAGGGCACTCGTCTGGCCCAAGGCACCAAGGCGGACAAACGCCTGTTGGTCGGCCTTGGCGTCTTTGCCCTGCTGGCTCACGCTGCCAGCCTGTTTACCCACCTGATGACCCCCGTCGGCCTGGGCCTGGATTTTTTCAGCGCCGCCAGCCTGATTGCGGCTGCCGTCATCGGGCTGACCTTGATGGCCTGTTATCGGATTCCCGTCGAGAACCTGCTGGTGCTGCTGTTCCCGCTGGGCATGCTGACGGTGCTGATCGCGCAATTCGCCCCCACCGGCACGGTGCAGGTCATTGATGAAGAGCCGGGCATCCTCGCTCACATTCTGTTGTCGATCCTGGCCTACGGCATGTTCACCATCGCGGTGTTCCAATCCCTGCTCCTGCTGTTGCAGGACCACCAGCTCAAGCACAAGCATCCCTCTGGCCTGATCAAGAATTTCCCGCCGCTACAAACCATGGAAAGCCTGCTGTTCGGTTTCCTGTGGGCCGGTTGGACGTTGCTGTCGCTGTCGCTAATCTCCGGTTGGCTGTTCGTCGAGAACCTGTTCGCCCAGCACCTGGTACACAAAACCCTGCTGGCGTGCCTGGCCTGGGTAGTGTTCAGCGTACTGCTGTGGGGCCGTAATCGCCTCGGCTGGCGTGGGCACAAGGCAATCCGCTGGACCCTGGCCGGCTTTTGCCTGCTGATGCTGGCCTATTTTGGCAGCAAGCTGGTCCGCGAATACATCCTGCATATCTGACGGGCAACGATCATGGACAACCTGCCCCTGGAACCGATGCTCGCCGTAATCGCCTTGCTGGTGTTATGGGCCGGGCTGTTTACCGCCATCGAAGCCGCCCAGCAACATTTGCTGGCCCTGCGCCCTGGCACACGCCAGGGTGACAAAGCCGCCGCCCGCCTGAACTTCCCACGCCACAGTTTGATCCTGTGCAACAGCCTGTGCCGAGCTGCGGTGGTGATTCTCTGCACATTGCTGGCGATCTATGCCTGGGCGCAAAACGGCCCATGGCTGGGCTGGCTGATCTCCTGTGCCATCTTGCTGATACTCGCCGACTACCTGCCCCGCGCCCTCGCCGTACGCCATCCCCAAGCCGTGTTGGGTTTTGGCAACACGTTGCTGGGCGTGCCGCTGAAAATCCTTTACCCGTTGGCCTGGCTGCTTAACGGCATCGCTGTACTACTGCTGCGCCCATTCGCACGCAAGCCCGGCGTGGTGAAGAAAAGCGACGAACCGCTGCCCGATCATGATGACGAACCAGAGCATAACGCCGACGAAGGCCGCACGCCCGGCATGCCCGGCATCCACGCCCTGGACAACATCACCGTCAATGACATTCTGGTGCCGCGCAGCGAAGTAGACGGTATCAACCTGGATGATTCGATCGACGAGATCATCGAACAATTGCGCACCTCCCAGCGCACCCGCCTGCCGGTGTTCCACAGCGACATCAACCAGGTTGAAGCGGTACTTAATACGAGGCAGATCCAGCACCTGTTGCCGGACGCCAGCCTGACCAAGGAAGCGCTGCTGGCCGCTTGCCACGAACCCTACTTCGTCCCGGAAAGCACGCCCCTGCAATTGCAACTGCTCAACTTCCACAAGCAGCAACGGCGCCTGGGCATGGTGGTTGACGAGTACGGCGAAGTACTGGGCATCGTTACCCTGGAAGACATCCTCGAAGAAATCGTCGGCGAATTCGAGAGTGAACAGAGCGCAGACAACCCACATATCGAAGCCCAGCCGGATGGCCGCTACATCATCGACGGCGCCGCCTCGATCCGCGACCTGAACAAAAGCCTGAACTGGCACCTGCCCAGCGACGGCCCCAAGACCCTCAATGGCTTGGTGACGGAAGCGTTGGAGACGATTCCAGATTGCGCGGTATGCCTGAAGATTGGGCGCTATCGCCTGGAAATCCTTGAGACCGAGGACAACCGGGTGAGCAAGGTGTTGATTTGGCATACCAGCCGGATGCCGGTCGCGGCCTGACTATCTGATGCAACGCGGTAAAAATGTGGGAGCGGGCTTGCTCGCGAATGCGGCGGATCAGTCAACTCATCAGTGACTGACCTACCGCATTCGCGAGCAAGCCCGCTCCCACATTTGATTTGTGGTGCATCAGTTCCTCTTGTTGTATTTCAAAACCCCTTCCTATAATCCCTGCGGCTTACCCAAGCCCCGCCCGAGCGCGTGCTACCCGCACTTCAAGCGTCCAGGCACCGCTTTACCGTGTCTGACCGGTGTTGGCTCCCATCCCGAGCCACCCCGAGCACAACCCTGATCCATGGGTGTTCGACCAATAATAATCCGCGTCCAAACGCGCAATGACCGTCAGGGATACTGCCATGAGCACCACTTATAACGAGGCCGCGCCTGCCGCCGCCCCAACCAACTCGACCGCCCGCGTCGCCACGGCGAGCATCGTCGGTACCGCCATCGAGTTCTACGACTTCTATATCTACGCCACGGCCGCTGCGCTGGTGATCGGCCCGGTGTTCTTCCCACAGACCTCCGGCACCGCTCAGATGCTGGCGTCGTTCCTGACCTTCGGTATCGCCTTTATCGCTCGCCCGCTGGGCTCGGCGTTGTTCGGCCACTTTGGTGACCGTATCGGGCGTAAATCCACGTTGGTGGCATCGCTGCTGCTGATGGGCGTGTGCACCACGCTGATTGGCTTGCTGCCGGGGTACGACAGCATCGGGGCCTGGGCGCCGATCCTGCTGTGTGTACTGCGCTTTGGCCAGGGCCTTGGCCTGGGTGGGGAATGGGGCGGCGCAGCGCTGCTGGCCACCGAGAACGCACCGAAAGGCAAGCGCGGCTGGTTCGGCATGTTTCCGCAACTGGGCCCATCGATCGGCTTTTTGGCGGCCAACGGTCTGTTTTTGATCCTGGCCATGAGCCTGAGCGACGAGCAGTTCCGCAGTTGGGGCTGGCGCATCCCCTTCATCCTCAGCGCAGCCTTGGTGATGGTTGGCCTCTACGCACGCCTGAAGCTGCACGAAACCCCGGTATTCGCCAATTCGGTTGCAAAAGAAGCGCCGGTAAAAGTGCCACTGGTGGAGCTGTTCAGCCAACACTGGCTGCCGGTACTGCTGGGCGCCGCGTCGATGGTGGTGTGCTATGCGCTGTTCTACATCACCACGGCGTTTTCCCTGAGCTACGGGGTTTCAACCCTGGGCTACAGCCGCGAAACCTTCCTCGGCTTGCTGTGCTTTGCGGTGCTGTTCATGGGTTTGGCGACGCCACTGGCAGCCTTGGCCAGTGATCGTTACGGGCGCAAACCCGTACTGATCGTCGGCGCGATCCTGGCGATCCTGTCAGGCTTTACCATGGAGCCATTGCTGACCCACGGTTCGACCTGGGCCGTGGCGTTGTTCCTGGCGCTGGAGCTGTTTTTGATGGGGGTGACCTTCGCCCCAATGGGCGCGATGCTGCCAGAACTGTTCCCGACGCGCGTGCGTTATACCGGAGCTTCGGCGGCTTATAACCTGGGTGGGATTGTGGGGGCGTCAGCGGCACCGTTCTTCGCGACCAAGCTGGTGGCGATGGGTGGGCTGAGTTATGTCGGCGGGTATGTGTCGGCGGCAGCGTTGCTCAGCTTGATTGCTGTGCTGTGCCTGAAAGAGACGCGGGATAATGATTTGAACAAGGTGGCCTGATAGATCGCTATCGCAGGCTAGCCAGCTCCCACATTTGATCGCGTTTATCCTGTAGGAATGCGGTCAAAATGTGGGAGCTGGCTTGCTCGCGAAGGGCGCGACTCGGTTACAGCTCTACTGCAACAGCCTTGGAAGCACGGGTCGCCTTAGCCCGAGCCGCTTCAATCGACTCATCCCGCGCCAACGCCACACCCATCCGACGCTGACCATTCACTTCTGGCTTGCCAAACAGGCGCAACGCCGTGTCCGGCTCGCTCAAGGCTGCGCCCAGGTTGGCGAAGGCGGTCTGTGTGGACTGCCCTTCCACCAAAATCACCGCCGAGGCCGAAGGCCCGAACTGACGGATCAATGGGATCGGCAGGCCGAGAATCGCGCGAGCGTGCAGTGCAAACTGCGACAAGTCTTGGGAAATCAGGGTCACCAAACCGGTGTCATGCGGGCGCGGCGACACTTCGCTGAACCACACCTGATCACCCTTGATGAACAGCTCCACACCAAACAGACCACGACCACCCAGGGCCTCAGTCACGGCTTTGGCAACACGCTCGGATTCAGCCAGCGCAACCGGGCTCATGGCCTGTGGCTGCCAGGACTCCTGGTAATCGCCCTTCTCCTGGCGATGGCCTACCGGCGCACAGAATGTGGTGCCGCCCACGTGACGTACGGTCAGCAGGGTGATTTCGTAGTCAAAATCGATAAAGCCTTCGATGATCACCCGGCCTTTGCCGGCACGGCCGCCTTCCTGGGCGTAGTCCCAGGCTTTCTGCACGTCATCAGTGCTGCGCAGCAGGCTCTGACCCTTTCCCGACGAACTCATCACCGGCTTGACCACGCACGGGAAGCCCAGGTCTTGCACGGCCTTGCTGTAGTCTTCGAAGGTATCGGCGAAGTGGTACGGCGAGGTTGGCAGGTCCAGCTCTTCGGCGGCCAGGCGGCGGATGCCTTCGCGGTTCATGGTCAGCGAGGTGGCACGCGCCGTCGGGATCACGGTAAAGCCTTCGGCTTCCAGCTCTACCAGGGTGGCGGTGGCGATGGCTTCGATTTCCGGCACGATGAAGTGCGGTTTTTCGGCCTCGATCACGGCACGCAGGGCAGCACCGTCAAGCATATTGATCACGTGGCTACGGTGCGCAACCTGCATGGCAGGGGCGTTGGCGTAGCGATCCACGGCAATCACTTCAACGCCCAGGCGTTGCAGCTCGATTACCACTTCCTTGCCCAGCTCACCGCAGCCACACAGCAAAACGCGGGTCGCGGTTGGCGACAATGGAGTTCCGATTCGGGTCATCTCAGGTCCTCAGGGGAGCGGATCGTTTGGAGAAAGGCCGGCATTTTACATGAACTGTAAAAATTGGCCTCAGTTGGCGAAGGCTCGCCGGCGGATACGCCAGGCCATGATCAGCCACACCGCGGTGACTCCGGCAAACTTGGACGCCAGCGCAGTGCCCACCACGGCTGGGGTGAGCGCGCCGATCAGGCCGAAAAAGATAAAGGTATCCAGCGGTATGCTCAGCGCCGAACTTATCCACAGACGGTCGTGGAGTGGGCGCTTAGTGATGCTGAACACCAGCCAGTCGATGCATTCGGACACCGCGAACGCGGTGGCGCTGGCCAGGGCGATGGACGGGTCGGAGGTGATATACGACAACACCAATGCGGCCAACATCGCGAGAATAGCGCCGTGGCCGAAGCGGGTTTGCACCATGTCGCGCAAGATGAAGACCAGGCCACCCCAGGCGGACCAGATGACGTCCAGGTGCGGGGCGGTGGAAAAGGCGAAGTTGATCAGCACGACGCTGCTGATGTAGGCGATCAGGAAGAGCATGGGGAAGTGGACCTGTGGGTTATGCCGCACAGGGTACTTCACAATTTGAAATATGTCGTCTGGGAGGGCCTCATCGGGGGCAAGCCCCCTCCCACCTTTGACTGTGTTCACAAATCAAAATGTGGGAGGGGGCTTGCCCCCGATGGCGGCCTATCAGGCGCCAGATTTCCCAGAAACCATAAACACCAAGCCACCCGCCACCGCCCGCTGATGACACAACCCCAACACCACCCGGCGCTCGGCGTTATCCATGCGGCTCCAGCGCGTAATCTCATCCACCGTACGCTGGCAACCGGTACAAACATCATCATCATCCAACGCGCAAATACTCACGCAGGGCGATGCAACGGGGCGTTCAACCGGGCTCATTCTTCCTGCTCAGCCAAGTCACGCCCATAACGCTGTGAGTTATGCACATAGTGCGCGGCGCTGGCTTCAAGCATCTTCTTCTGCGCCTCGGTCAACTCCCGCACCACTTTGCCGGGCGAACCCATTACCAGCGAACCATCGGGTATTTCCTTGCCCTCGCCGATCAGTGAATTGGCGCCGATGATGCAGTGCTTGCCGATCTTGGCGCCGTTGAGGATCACCGCGTTGATGCCGATCAGGCTGTAGTCATCCACCGTGCAACCATGCAGCATGGCGTTATGGCCGATGGTCACGCCGGTGCCCAGGGTCAGCGGGTAGCCCATGTCGGTGTGCATCACGCTGCCGTCCTGCACATTGCTGTTCTTGCCGATCAGGATCAGTTCGTTGTCACCACGCAACACCGCGTTGAACCAGACGTTGGCACCCTCCTCCAGCTTGACCTTGCCCACCAGCGTGGCATTGGGGGCCACCCAGCTCTGTGGGTGAGTCTCGACGCGGGCGTCGCCCAGGCGGTATTTCATGGTGTTTCCTCACGGCTCGCCATTCAAACGATGGCTTATTAGATGTTGATGAAGCTTTTCGGTGGCTGGTGCAGGCTGATCTTGGCGTCGTCATAAAGCAGGTTGATCAACTCGACGATCATGATCGCTGTCAGCCCCCAGATCTTGTATTCACCAAACCGATAACTGGGCACGTACCAACTGCGGCCCTGGTAATCGATCCTGTGGGTATGTTCGCGTGGGTCTTGTCGGAAAAAGTCCAAAGGCACACTGAAAACCGCAGCAATCTCGGCATCGTTGGCCAGGTATTCGACGTAATCAGGGATTATTCCTACGTAAGGCGTAACCCGAATGCCATGCAGGGAAATCAGCGGGCTCAACGGGCCAATCACTTCCACCAGGCCAGGCGGCAGGCCGATTTCTTCTTCGGCTTCGCGTAAGGCGGTGAACACCAGGTCAGGGTCTTCCGGGTCGCGGCGCCCGCCGGGAAAGGCCACTTCGCCACCATGGGTCGACAGGCCACTGGCGCGCAGGGTCAGGATCAGCTCAGGTTCGTCACTGCGGGTGATCGGCACCAGCACCGCAGCCTCGGGGAAACGCCCGTCGGTTTCCAGCGTGTGGGGAGTGTGATTGCTTACCCGGCGAAGTAGCTCGTCCAGCATGAGTCATCTCGGTCTGTTGGCTACCTTGCATCATGCACCAAAGCGTGCGGGCGCCCAACCCCAAAACCTGGGCCGTGTCGCTAAACGACAACTTGCAGGGCCCAGCCCGCCAAGCCAAGATAGGCGCACTTCCCAGAGACCCCAGCATGAATTTCTGCAGCCAGTGCGGTAAATCGGTTACCCAGCGCATCCCCGAAGGCGACGGCCGCCTGCGTTATGTGTGTGACCACTGCTCGACCATCCACTATCAGAACCCCAATATCGTCGCCGGTACTGTGCCGGTGTGGGGCGACAAAGTGCTGCTGTGCCGCCGTGCCATTGAGCCGCGCCTGGGCTACTGGACCCTGCCCGCAGGTTTCATGGAAAACGGCGAGACCGTCGAACAGGCCGCCGCCCGCGAAACCCTCGAAGAAGCCTGCGCCCGCGTGCACAACCTGAGCATCTACACGCTGATCGATGTGCCGCATATCAACCAGGTGCATATCTTCTACCGCGCCGAACTGGTCGACCTGGACTTCGCCGCCGGGCCCGAGAGCCTGGAAGTGCAGTTGTTCGACGAAGCTGACATCCCTTGGTCCGAGCTGGCTTTCCGCACGGTTGGGCGTACCTTGGAGTACTTTTTCGCTGATCGTCGGCAGCAGTCATTTCCGGTGCGCAGCGAAGCGGTACCGCCGCTGGGCAAGCCTGCCCCATAACATCAGGGATACCGTTTCAATGCGTTGGTTGCTTGCTCTGCTCTGCCTATCGTTTACCACCCTGTCGTCAGCCGCCATCCAGGAAACCCTGGGCGGCAAGACTGTCGAGAAAGTGCTGGTGCTCAAATCCGCCCACCAGTTGCAGTTGATCAATGACGGCAAGCCCCTCAAGACCTATCGCATTTCATTGGGCAAGAACCCCAAGGGCCACAAGCTCATCGAGGGCGACCGCCGCACGCCGGAGGGCCTCTACTGGATCGATTGGCGCAAGACCAGCGACCGCTTCAACCTGGCCATGCACATTTCCTACCCCAATATCAGCGACGCCGCACGCGCCCGCCGCGAAGGCGTAAGGCCCGGCAGCATGATCATGATCCACGGCACCCCTGACACCGAGGACTACCCCGAGCAGTGGTTCCACACCCTGGACTGGACCGACGGCTGCATCGGCATGCGCAACGTCGACATGCGCGAAGTCTGGAACCTGGTCAAAGACGGCACGCTGATCGAAATTCGGCCGTGATCACCTACCGTTCGTAAATTAATTCAAAAAAAATTCTCCTCCCCGCTGATGCCTGCCGGTGAATACCAGTTCATCCCGGCGGGCTGTGCCGTTCTGCACGCGATAAAGACCTCTCTAATACCACTTCATGCCGGGCCCCACTAAGGTGCCCATAAACTGTTGACCGCACCGTTTTGGCCGCATTGACATGGTATTTAAGTGGTATTAATTTCCGGCCACTACCGGGCGACAACACTCCAATAACCGCATCGGAAACCTGACAGATGAACCCTATCCTGGCCCTGCGCCCCGACGACACACAATCCACGCCGCTGTACCTGCAATTGGCGCGCAAACTGGAAGCGGCGATTCATGCTGGCCAGTGGACGTCCGAACAGGCGCTGCCATCAGAACGCGTGCTCAGCGAGCAATTGAGCATCTCGCGAGTGACCGCTCGCAAGGCACTGGAAGTGCTGTTTGCCCAAGGGCTGATCCGCCGCAATCAAGGCTCTGGCACCTTTATTTCGCCACGTTTGGAGCAGCCGCTGTCTCGCCTGTCGGGCTTCAGCGAAATGCTGCGGCTCAAAGGTTTCGTGCCTACCTCCCAATGGTTGGAGCGCGACATCACTCAGCCGACCCACGAAGAAATGATTCGCCTGGGGTTATCTCCCGCCGACAAAGTGGCGCGCCTCAAGCGTTTGCGTAAGGCCGACGACACCGTGATGGCAATTGAAATGACCACCATGCCCGCGTCGGTACTGCCGCACCCACAAGCCATTGGCAACTCGCTGTACGAATACCTGGAAGGCATCGGCAAACCTGTGGTGCGTGCCCTGCAGCACATCCAGGCGATCAACGCCTCGGATGAGTTCGCCAAGCTGGTGGGTATCGCCCCCGGCACCGCCATGCTGCTGATGACCCGGGTCGGCTACACCGCCGACAACACGCCGATCGAAATCACCGACACCTACTGCCGCAACGACTACTACGACTTCGTCGCAGAACTGCGTCGCCACGACTATTCCGCTGAACTGCGAATCTAGAGAACTGCCCATGTCCGAAGACAACATCCTCACGCCCAACGGCTGGATTCGCGGCCGCCTGGTGCACGAGCACGGCAAAGTGATCGCCATCGAAGGCGCGCCGTGCGACCCGCAGGCCAACGACTTGCCCTACCTGCTGCCGGGTTTTATCGACCTGCACGTACACGGCGGTGGCGGCAAGGACATCATGGAAGGCGCGCACGCCTTCGAAACCATTACCCGCACCCATGTGCGCTTTGGCACCACCTCACTGCTGGCCACCACCATGACGGCACCGGTAGACGAGATCTCCCGCGTGCTCGGCCAACTGGGCACCTTCTGCGAGCAGCGTCCTACAGGCTGCGCCCGCGTACTCGGTGTGCACCTGGAAGGGCCCTACATCAACCCCGGAAAACTCGGCGCCCAACCCAACTTCGCCCACACCGCCTTGATGGCAGAAGTGGAAGCCTACCTGCGCCTGGCGCCGATTCGCGTGATCACCATCGCACCGGAAATCGCCGGCCACGATGCGCTGATCCGTGCGTTGAGTGAACGCGGCGTGCGCATGCAGATCGGCCATACCCTGGGCAGCTACGAAGAAGGCGTCGCCGCCCTCGCCGCCGGCGCCACCAGCTTCACCCACTTGTACAACGCCATGAGCCCGCTGCACCACCGCGAGCCGGGCATCGTCGGTGCGGCATTGGCCCACGCCAAGTACGCCGAACTCATCCCGGACTTGCTGCACGTGCACCCCGGCGCCATGCGCGTGGCACTGCGCTCGATCCCTTGCCTGTATTGCGTCACCGATTCCACCGCCGCCGCTGGCATGCCGGATGGCGAGTACAAGCTGGGCAGCCACACCGTGACCAAATGCCTGGGCGGCGTACGCCTGGCCGACGGCACCCTGGCCGGCAGCACGCTGACCATGGACCAGGCGCTGCGCAACCTGGTGAAGATCGGGCTGCCCATCAGCGAAGCCTCACAACGCTTGTCGCAATTTCCTGCGGACTACCTGGGCCTGGAAGAACGCGGCCGCCTGCAACCCGGCAGCTTTGCCGACTGCGTGCGCCTGGACCGCTCCCTGACACTCACCGACGTAATGGTCGAAGGAGACACCATTGACTTCAAAAATGCTTGAAGAGGCCCTGGCCTCCTGCGACGCCGTCGCCGCCCAACTGCCACGCCTTGAGCCGCTGCTGGAAGAAATCGCCGGCCGCCTGCGCCGCCAGCCACCGCAAGTGGCGATGACCATCGCTCGCGGCAGTTCCGACCACGCCGCCAGTTACTTCGCCTATTTGGCCATGCAGCACGTGGGCATCCCGGTGGCATCGCTGCCGATGTCGGTGGTGACCTTGCTGCAAGCACCGATGAAGGTCAGCGGCCAGGTCGCGTTCGGGTTTTCCCAGTCGGGCCAAAGCCCGGACCTGGTCAACAGCCTGCGCCTGCTGCGCAAACGGGGCGCCCTGAGCATCTCGTTGGTCAACGCCGAAGACTCACCGCTGGAAGCCGCCTGCGAGTTCCATGTACCGCTGTGCGCCGGGCCAGAACTCAGTGTGGCCGCGACTAAAAGCTTTATCGCCACCCTCAGCGCCAGCGCGCTGTTGATCGGCCACTGGAACCAGGACGCGCAGCTGCTGCAAGCCTGCCAGGCCCTGCCCGATGACCTGCGTGCCGCCGCCAAACAAGACTGGAGCCTGGCGATAGAAGCCCTTCGCGGCTGCCAACAATTGATGGTAATCGGCCGTGGCGCCGGCTTTGCCATCGCCCAGGAAGCCGCGCTCAAGCTCAAGGAAACCTCGGCGATCCAGGCCGAAGCCTTCAGCAGCGCCGAAGTGCGCCACGGCCCAATGGCCCTGATCGGCGACAACTACCCGCTGCTGGTCTTCGCCCCACGCGGCGCCGAGCAAGCCGGCCTGCTGAGCCTGGCCGCCGATATGCGCCAACGGGGTGCCCGCGTGCTGCTGGCCGCGCCGGATGATATCGCCGAACGCGACCTCACCTTGAGCCGTGCTGAACACCCGAGCCTGGACCCGATCCTGGCAATCCAGAGTTTCTATGTGATGGCCGCAGGTTTGGCGGTGGCCCGAGGCATGGACCCGGACCAACCGCGCCACCTGAGCAAAGTCACTCGTACTCACTGAGTCGATTGCCGTGTTTTCCTGATGAGTACCGTGCCCATGTCCTACAACAATAATGAATTGACCCTCAGCGCCCCCTTAAGCGGACCGGTGCTGGCCCTGGGCAACGTTCCCGATGAAGTGTTCGCCAGTGGCACCCTGGGCGACGGTATTGCCATCGACCCGCTTAACGATTGCCTGCACGCACCCTGTGACGGGGTGATCATCCATGTCGCCCGCACCGGGCATGCGCTGACGATCCGTGCTGCCAACGGTGCCGAAGTGCTGATGCATGTGGGCATCGACACCGTGGAATTGAATGGCGAAGGGTTTGCGCTGCTGGTCAAGGAAGGCGCGCGCGTGAGCAAGGGCCAGGCATTGGTGCAGTTTGATCTGGACCGGATTGCGCGGCAGTGCCGCAGCCTGGTCAGCCTGATAATTCTTACGAACGGCGAGCGCTTTGAGCTACGGCCCGTTGCCGGGAAAACCGTCAAGGTGGGCGAGCCATTACTACAGATCGTTGCTCGCTCGGTGGCATCGGTTCAAGCACCTGTGGATAACTCGATCGCTGAGTGCAGCGCCACTGTGCGCATCACCCATCGCGGCGGTTTGCATGCGCGTCCGGCGGCGCTGATTCGCAAGACGGCCCTTGGTTTCAGCAGCCAGGCGCAGCTGCACCATGGCGATAAAAGCGCGCCGTGCGACAGCCTGATTGGCTTGATGGGGCTGGGCATTGGCGAAGGTGACGAGGTACGTGTGAGCTGTCGCGGCAAGGATGCCGAGGCGGCTTTGCAGGCACTGGTTGCCGCGTTGTCCGCCGCCGTCAAAGAAGAACACCACGCCCCGGCCGTCGTCACACCACGCCACGTCAATACCGAAGCCGGTGTGTTGCAAGGCGTGTGTGCAGCGCCGGGCCTGGTCTGCGGGCCGATGTTTCGCCTGACCGGTATTGAGCTGCCGGCAGACACCGGCAACACAGTCGCTGATGAGCAGCTGCAACGCCTGGATGCCGCCCTGGAGCACGTGCGCAGCGAGATCCGCACAACCTTGGACCACGCTCGCCAGCGCAAGAACGTCGAGGAAGAAGACATCTTCGCCGCCCACCTCGCCCTGTTGGAAGACCCGGCCTTGTTGGACGCCGCCACCCGCGCCATCGAACACGGCAGCGCCGCCACCCACGCCTGGCGTGATGCAATCCAGGCCCAATGCGCGGTATTGCTGGCCCTGGGCAAGCCGTTGTTTGCCGAGCGTGCCAATGACCTGCGCGACCTGCAACAACGGGTACTGCGGGGGTTGCTCGGTGAAGCCTGGCATTTCGAATTGCCGGCGGGCGCGATTGTCAGCGCCCATGAACTGACGCCCTCCGACCTGCTGCAACTCAGCGCGCAACACGCCGCGGGTATCTGCATGGCCGAAGGCGGTGCCACTTCCCACGTGGCGATCCTGGCACGCGGCAAAGGCCTGCCCTGCGTGGTCGCGTTGGGCGCCGAACTACTCGACGTGCCCCAAGGCCAACGCGTGGTACTGGACGCTGCCAACGGCCGTCTGGAGCTGGCGCCCACCGACGCTCGCCACGCCGAAGTGCACCAGATTCGCGACGCGCAGAAATTGCGTCGCCAGCAGCAACAGGCCCAAGCCCAAGAACCGTCGCGCACCACCGATGGTGTACATATTGAAGTCGCCGCCAATGTCGCCTCCAGTGCCGAAGCCCAAGTGGCGTTCAACAATGGCGCCGATGGCGTCGGCCTGTTGCGCACCGAATTTCTCTTCGTCGACCGCCGCACCGCGCCGGATGAGCAAGAGCAACGTCAGGCTTACCAAGCCGTGCTGGATGCCATGGGCGACAAGTCGGTAATCATCCGCACTATTGATGTGGGCGGCGATAAGCAACTCGATTACCTGCCGCTGCCTGTCGAGGCCAACCCCGTGTTGGGCCTGCGCGGCATTCGCATGGCTCAAGTGCGGCCTGAGTTGCTCGACCAGCAATTGCGTGCGCTGCTGCAAGTCTCGCCGTTGGAACGTTGCCGCATTCTGCTGCCGATGGTCAGCGAAGTGGATGAACTGCTGCAGATTCGCCAGCGACTGGATGAACTGTGCGTCGAGTTGGAACTGACCCAACGCCCTGAGCTGGGTGTAATGATTGAAGTGCCCGCTGCCGCACTGATGGCCGAGCAACTGGCCAAGCATGCAGACTTTTTGTCCATCGGCACCAACGACCTGTCCCAGTACACCCTGGCAATGGACCGCGACCACGCCGGCCTCGCCGCCCGTGTCGATGCCCTGCACCCGGCATTGTTGCGGCTGATCGCCCAGACCTGCGCCGGCGCGGCCAAGCACGGCCGCTGGGTCGGCGTGTGTGGCGCCCTCGCCTCCGACCCGCTGGCCACCCCGGTACTGGTCGGCCTGGGCGTCAGCGAGCTGTCGGTCAGCCCGCCGCAGATCGGCGAAATCAAGGACCGCGTCCGCCACCTGGACGCAGCGCACTGCCGGCAACTGAGCCACAGCCTGCTTGACCTGAGCAGCGCCAAAGCCGTTCGCCAAGCCTGTCAACACCACTGGCCGCTGAGCTGACAACAACAAGAAAAAGGAGACACGCCATGTACCAACACTTTATCGAAGGCCTGCAACGCCTCGGCCGTGCGCTGATGCTGCCGATTGCGATTTTGCCCATCGCCGGCCTGCTGCTGCGCCTGGGCGACACAGACCTGTTGAACATCGCAGTGATGCACGATGCCGGGCAGGCGATCTTCGCCAACCTGGCGCTGATCTTCGCCATCGGCATCGCCGTGGGGTTTGCCCGCGACAACAATGGCACGGCGGGTCTGGCCGGGGCGATTGGTTACCTGGTGATGATCTCCACCCTCAAGGTGATGGACACCACCATCAACATGGGCATGCTCGCCGGTATCGCCAGCGGCTTGATGGCGGGCGGGCTGTATAACCGCTTCAAGGACATCAAGCTGCCGGAGTATTTGGCGTTCTTTGGTGGGCGACGGTTTGTGCCGATTGTCACCGGGTTCTCGGCAGTTGGGCTGGGGGTGATCTTTGGTTTGATCTGGCCGCCGATCCAGCACGGCATCAACAGTTTTGGCGTGTTGCTGATGGAAAGCGGCAGCCTGGGTGCGTTTGTATTTGGCGTGTTCAACCGCCTGCTGATCGTCACCGGGCTGCACCATATCCTCAACAATATGGCGTGGTTTGTGTTCGGCAGCTTTACCGACCCGGTGACCGGTGCGGTGGTGACGGGCGACCTCACCCGCTACTTTGCCGGCGACCCGAAAGGCGGCCAGTTCATGACCGGCATGTTCCCGGTTATGCTGTTCGGTTTGCCGGCGGCGTGCCTGGCGATGTACCGCAATGCGCTGCCGGAGCGGCGCAAAGTGATGGGCGGGATTTTCCTGTCGATGGCGCTGACCTCGTTTTTGACTGGGGTGACCGAGCCGATTGAGTTTGCGTTTATGTTCCTGGCGCCGTTTCTCTATTTACTGCATGCGTTGCTGACGGGCCTGTCGATGGCGGTGACCAACCTGTTGAATATCCACCTCGGGTTTACCTTCTCCGGTGGGTTTATCGACATGGTGCTGGGTTGGGGCAAGTCCACCAATGGGTGGCTGGTGGTGCCGGTTGGGTTGGCCTACTCGGTGATCTACTACACGGTGTTCAGCTACTGCATCCGCCGCTTCAACCTGAAGACACCGGGGCGTGAAGATATTCAAGTGGTGCAGGCCGAGGTGATGACCGATAACCAGCGCGCCAGTGCATACATCCGCGCGTTGGGCGGTGCTTCGAATCTGTTGAGTGTGGGGGCATGCACTACGCGCCTGCGCCTGGACATGGTGGATCGCAACAAAGCGGTGGATGCGGAGTTGAAAGCACTGGGTGCCATGGCCGTGGTGCGGCCGGGCAATGGTGGGAGTTTGCAGGTGGTGGTCGGGCCGATGGCTGACAGCATTGCCGATGAGATTCGGTTGGCGATGCCGGGTTTTGTTGCCGCTGAACCCGCCTCCGTTGCGCCTGTGGATAAACTGGCAGCGGTGAATGTCCAGGAAGCCGAAAATTGGCTGAACGCCTTGGGTGGCCGGGCCAATGTGCGGCAGTTGGAAGCGGTAGCAATCACCCGGTTGCGGGTGGAATTGGGGGATGACTCCGTGTTGTCCGAGGTTCAGCTTGTGGCGCTTGGCTGTCAGGGTGTCATCCAACTCGACAGCGGGGTTTGGCACCTGTTGATTGGCGATAAGGCTTCGGGGTTGGGTGAGGTATTGGAGCGGTTGGTCAGTGGTCGGCAGATTGGGGCTGGGGCCTAAATCTTCATCGCCTGCCTCGGCCTCATCGGGAGCAAGCCCCCTCCCACACTTGATTGCATTCCAAAGTTGGAACTCGGTCAAATGTGGGAGGGGGCTTGCTCCCGATAAGGCCCTCACAGGCAACAAAAAACCCGCTGACCGTCCAGGCCCAGCGGGTTTCTTGTTTCTACAGCCTACGAATCAATAATCCGCCAACTGCCACACTTCATAAGCCGGTGTTTCATACGGGTGGCTTAGCTTGAGCGCAGCCACAACAGCCACAATCAATTCATCCGCCACCACCAGCTACACCTTCCACTCTTCAACCACTTCAACCTGGCCCACCTGCCCGATAAACGGCTTACTGCCGTCCAACGCGCGGAATTGGCCCTGGCCCAGCACTTGCCAGGCGCAGCTGTCGTAGTCGCCGATGCGCCCGCCGCCGGCTGCGAAGACGGCGGTTTTCACCGTCTCCACATGGCTGTCGGGTACAAAGAAGGCGAGCTTGAACACCGTCTTAGTTCACCCACACACGAGCGTTGCGGAACATCCGCATCCAGGCGCCGTCCTCGTCCCACTCTTCCGGGCGCCACGAGTTCTGCACGGCGCGGAATACACGCTCCGGGTGCGGCATCATGATGGTGACGCGACCGTCGCGGCTGGTAAGGCCGGTGATCCCGCGCGGCGAGCCGTTCGGGTTGGCCGGGTAGGTCTCGGTGACCTTGCCGTGGTTGTCGACGAAACGCAGGGCGACGGTGCCGGACAGGTCGGCTTCGAGCAATGCTTCTTCGCTGGCGAATTCAGCATGGCCTTCACCGTGGGCGATGGCGATTGGCATGCGCGAACCGGCCATACCTTGCAGGAAGATCGAGTTGGACTCTTGCACCTGCACCATGGCGACACGGGCTTCGAACTGCTCGGAACGGTTGCGCACAAAGTGCGGCCAGAACTCACTGCCCGGGATCAGTTCGCTGAGGTTGGACATCATCTGGCAACCGTTGCACACACCCAGGGTGAAGCTGTCGTTGCGTTCGAAGAAGCCTTGGAAAGCATCGCGGGCACGGCTGTTGAACAGGGCCGACTTGGCCCAGCCTTCACCAGCACCCAGCACGTCGCCATAGGAGAAACCGCCGCAGGCCACCAGGCCTTTGTACTCGTTGAGGTCAACGCGACCGGCGAGGATGTCGCTCATGTGCACGTCGATCGCATTAAAGCCGGCGCGGTCGAACGCAGCCGCCATTTCTACCTGGCCATTGACGCCCTGCTCACGCAGTACGGCAACTTGTGGGCGAATGCCTTTCTTGATGTAAGGCGCAGCGATGTCCTGGTTGACGTCGAAGCTGAGCTTGGTGCTCAGGCCCGGGTTGTCTTCTTCCAGGATCACGTCGAATTCTTGCTCGGCGCACTCAACGTTGTCGCGCAGACGCTGGATCTGGTAGCTGGTTTCAGCCCACTGGCGTTGCAGCAAGCGACGCTGGCCGGCGAACACGGTGTCGCCGTTGAACGAGATGTTGATCTCGCCGTTGTTGATCGGCTGGCCGATCACCGCCACGCAGTCGTCCAGGCCCGCAGCGCTGAATTGGGCGAGTACGTCTGGGGTAGCGTCCTGGCGAACCTGGATCACCGCGCCCAACTCTTCGTTGAACAGGATGCCGTTGATTTCGCCAGCCGCCTCGGCAACGCTGTCGAGCACGATGTTCAAGCCGCAGTGACCGGCGAAGGCCATCTCGACAACACTGGTGAGCAAACCACCGTCGGAACGGTCGTGGTAAGCCAGCAGGTGGCCATCGGCGTTAAGGCCCTGGATCACGGCGAAGAAGGCTTTCAGGTCTTCGGCGTCATCGACGTCTGGGGCCTGGCTGCCGAGCTTGCCGTGGGTTTGCGCCAGGATCGAGGCGCCCATGCGGTTCTGGCCACGGCCCAGGTCGATCAGGATCAGATCGGTGGTGCCCTTGTCCATACGCAGTTGCGGGGTCAGGGTCTGGCGAATGTCGGTGACCGGCGCGAAGCCGGTGACGATCAGCGACAGCGGCGAAGTGACGCTCTTGTCGGTGCCATCTTCATTCCAACGGGTGGCCATGGACATGGAGTCCTTGCCCACCGGAATGGTGATGCCCAGCTCAGGGCACAGCTCCATGCCGACCGCTTTAACGGTGTCATACAGACGCGCGTCTTCACCCGGGTGACCGGCAGCCGACATCCAGTTGGCCGACAGCTTAATGTCGGACAGCTTGCCAATGCGCGAGGCGGCGATGTTGGTGAGGGTTTCACCAATGGCCATGCGGCCCGACGCCGGGGCGTCCAGCAGGGCCAGCGGGGTACGCTCGCCCATGGCCATGGCTTCACCGGTGTACACGTCGAAGCTGGTGGCGGTAACGGCAACGTCAGCCACCGGCACTTGCCACGGGCCGACCATTTGGTCACGGGCAACGAGGCCAGTGATGGTGCGATCGCCGATAGTAATAAGGAAGCTTTTGCTCGCCACAGCCGGGTGGTGCAGCACGCGCTCGATGCTGTCAGCCAGTTCCAGCTTGCTTGGGTCGAAATCATCGCCCAATTCAGCTTCTCGCACGGCCGAACGGTGCATGCGCGGGGCTTTGCCCAGCAGTACTTCAAGCGGCATGTCTACCGGGCTGTTGCCGAAGTGGCTGTCGGTGACCGTCAGTTGCGGCTCGGCAGTGGCTTCGCCAACCACGGCAAACGGGCAGCGCTCGCGTTCGCAGATGGCCTGGAAGCGCGCGAAGTCTTCAGGGCCTACAGCCAATACATAGCGCTCTTGGGATTCGTTACTCCAGATTTCGTGCGGGGCCATGCCCGGCTCGTCGTTTGGAATGTTGCGCAGTTCGAAACGGCCACCACGGTCGCCATCGTTGACCAGTTCCGGGAAGGCGTTGGACAAACCACCCGCGCCGACGTCGTGGATGAAGCTGATCGGGTTCTTGTCACCCAACTGCCAGCAACGGTCGATGACTTCCTGGCAGCGACGCTCCATCTCTGGGTTTTCGCGCTGTACGGAAGCGAAGTCCAGGTCGGCCGAGCTGGTGCCGGTGGCCATGGAGGAAGCCGCGCCGCCGCCCAGGCCGATCAACATTGCCGGGCCGCCGAGCACGATCAGCTTGGAGCCGACCAGAATCTCGCCTTTCTTGACGTGCTCTTCACGGATGTTGCCCATGCCGCCGGCCAACATGATCGGCTTGTGGTAACCGCGCACTTCATCGCCACGCGGGGTGGTGATGGATTGTTCGAAGGTACGGAAGTAGCCGGTCAGGGCCGGACGACCGAATTCGTTGTTGAACGCGGCGCCGCCCAACGGGCCTTCGATCATGATGTCCAGCGCGGTGACGATGCGCTCAGGCTTGCCGTACGGCACTTCCCACGGCTGTTCGAAGCCTGGGATCTGCAGGTTGGATACGGTGAAACCGGTGAGGCCCGCCTTTGGCTTGGCGCCACGGCCGGTAGCACCTTCGTCGCGGATCTCGCCGCCCGAACCGGTGGCTGCGCCAGGGAAAGGGGCAATCGCGGTCGGGTGGTTGTGGGTCTCGACCTTCATCAGGATGTGCACCGGTTCCTGCACCGCGCCGTATTGGCGGGTTTCAGGGTCCGGGAAGAAACGGCCGGCGACGGAGCCGACGATCACCGAAGCGTTGTCTTTATAAGCCGACAGAACGCCTTCGCTGTGCATCACGTAGGTATTCTTGATCATGCCGAACAGGCTTTTTTCCTGGCTCTCGCCGTCGATATCCCAACTGGCGTTGAAGATCTTGTGACGGCAATGCTCGGAGTTGGCCTGGGCAAACATCATCAGTTCGATGTCGTGCGGGTTGCGCTTCAAACCGTTGAAGGCGTTGACCAGGTAGTCGATCTCGTCTTCGGCCAGGGCCAGGCCCAGCTCGGTGTTGGCCTTCTCGAGGGCAGCACGGCCACCGCCGAGCACGTCAATCGCGGTGAGCGGCTTGGGTTCGGCGTGGCTGAACAGGCCGGCAGCCTGTTCCAACTGGCTGACGATGATTTGGGTCATACGGTCGTGCAGGCTGCTGGCAATCAGCTCGGCCTCGGCGTCGCTGAACTGGCCAGCCACGTAGAAGGCGATACCGCGTTCCAGGCGCTGGATGCTCGACAGGCCGCAGTTGCGGGCGATGTCGCTGGCCTTGCTCGACCAGGGCGAGATGGTGCCGAACCGTGGCAGAACCAGGAACAAGCGGCCAGTCGGCTCTTGAACGGGAACGCTTGGGCCGTACTTCAGAAGGCGTGCGAGCACTTGCTGTTCGTCGGCGGTCAACACGCCGGTAACGTCGGCGAAGTGAGCAAATTCAGCATACAGGCCTGTAACCGCTGGAACCTTCTGGCTCAGTTGTTCAAGGAGTTTGCTGTGGCGAAAGGCAGAAAGGGCAGGAGCGCCGCGCAGGATCAACATCTTCGGGACAGCCTCGGGAAGGGGGTGTGCTTTGAGGCCGTGCATTCTAGCGTAAACCGCCGCCAACGGCACCCGAAACGGTGCTGCTGGCTGCTGCCGAACGTCAGTTGGCCGGATTCGACCCCTTTGCGGGGCTGCGCGTAGGCATTCGCAGCAGTTATTTTAACCGTCACAATCGGCCGCCAAGCCCCGTTTCTGCGGGCTGCAGCACAGTTTTCACCGCGCTAGCAGACAAGTCCCCCGCTGTCGAGATATGGCGCCGTGGGCCGTTTGCGTATACTGCGCAGATGTTCTCCCCTACTGCTTTGCGCCCGCGATACGCCAGATGGCTGATCGCAACCGGACTCTTCCTGATGCTCAGCGCCTGTGTTGATAAACCCAGCACGCTTGAGCGAATCAAGGAGGATGGCGTATTGCGGGTGATTACCCGGAACAGCCCGGCCACGTATTTCCAGGACCGCAACGGTGAAACCGGTTTCGAATACGAACTGGTAAAGCGCTTTGCCGATGACCTGGGCGTGAAGCTTGAGATCGAGACCGCCGACAACCTTGATGACCTGTTCGGCCAATTGGGCAAGTCCAACGGCCCGGTTCTCGCAGCCGCCGGCCTGGTGAGCAGCGAGCAACGTCTGCAGCAGGTGCGTTTCTCCCACCCTTACCTTGAAGTGACCCCGCAGATCATCTACCGCAACGGCCAGTCCCGGCCGACCAACGCGGCAGACCTCGCGGGCAAGAAGATCATGGTGCTCAAGGGCAGCACCCACGCCGAACAACTGGCGGCGCTGAAAAAACAGAACCCTGCAATCGAATACGAAGAATCCGACGCCGTTGAGGTCGTCGACCTGCTGCGCATGGTGGACGAGGGGCAGATCGACCTGACCCTGGTGGACTCCAACGAAGTGGCGATGAACCAGGTGTACTTCCCCAACGTGCGCGTAGCCTTCGACCTGGGCGATGCCAGCAACCAGAGTTGGGCCGTGGCCGCCGGTGAAGACAACAGCCTGCTCAACGAGATCAACAGTTACCTGGATAAAGTCGAGAAAAACGGCACCTTGCAGCGGCTCAAAGACCGCTATTACGGGCATGTGGATGTACTCGGTTATGTGGGTGCCTACACCTTCGCCCAGCATTTGCAGCAACGTTTACCCAAGTACGAAAAGCATTTCAGGGCCTACGCCAAGGAAGAAAAGGTCGACTGGCGCCTGTTGGCCGCCATTGGCTATCAGGAATCGCTGTGGCAACCGGCGGTCACCTCCAAGACCGGTGTACGCGGCCTGATGATGCTGACCCAGAACACCGCCCAGGCCATGGGCGTGTCCAACCGTCTGGATGCCAAGCAAAGCATCATGGGCGGCGCCAAGTACCTGGCCAAGATCAAGCAAGAGCTGGACGACAGCATTGTCGAGCCTGATCGCACCTGGTTTGCCCTCGCCGCCTACAACGTCGGCGGTGGCCACCTGGACGATGCGCGCACCTTGGCCAAGCGCGAAGGCCTGAACCCGAACAAGTGGCTGGACGTTAAAAAGATGCTGCCGCGTTTGTCGCAGAAGCAGTGGTACAGCAAGACGCGCTACGGCTATGCCCGTGGTGGTGAGCCGGTGCACTTTGTGGCGAACATCCGACGGTATTACGACATTCTGACCTGGGTGACCCAGCCGCAGCTGGAGGGCAACCAGGTGGTTGAAGGCAACCTGCATGTGCCGGGCGTGGATAAGACCAAGCCGCCAGAAGACAACCCGAAGTTGTAAACACTGTTAATCAAACACCACAAAACCCTGTGGGAGCCCGGCTTGCCCGCGATGGCGGCCTGGCAGTCGAAATATCCTCTGCCTGACACACTGCTATCGCGGGCAAGCCCGGCTCCCACATTGTTCTCCATTGATCTCTAGATCGAGTTCAGGCCGGTGAGCAGATGCACTACCCCGCCAGCCAACACCATCACCGCCGGCACACCGGCCGCCTTTAACGCCTCAGCATCCAACTTCGCCCCATCCCGCAACTGCACCCGCACCCGCGTCAGCGCCACGCGCTGCTGCGACTTGAGGTTGTCCGCCCCACCCAGCGCACTCAGCACATCGGCCGACAATAACCCCGGCGCCGCGGCCACCTCTTCCTTGATCAAATCCGGCGTCAGCGCCTTCCAGAACGCCTGCTGCAATTTCTCGAACATGCTCAAAGCTCCAGTGAAGTTTCAACGGTCGCTGCGTGGTACTGGCGCACGGCCTCGCGCACCTGGGCGGCCTCTTCCAGGCCCAGTACCTGGCGGGCGATGATCTGGCAGTCGGCCAAGTCCAACTCGCGCACGGTGGCCTTGATGGTGGGGATCAACGGTACGCTGACCGACAACTCATCCACCCCCAACCCGAGCAGCACCGGCACCGCCAGCGCTTCGGACGCCAGCGCACCGCACACGCCCACCCACTTGCCATGGGCATGGGCGGCCTTGACCGTGGTGGCGATCAGGCGCAGAACCGCTGGGTGAAAGCTGTCGGCCTGGCTGGCCAGGCGCGGGTGGTCGCGGTCCATGGCGAGGGTGTATTGGGTCAGGTCATTGGTGCCGATGGAGAAGAAGTCCACATAGGGCGCGAACACATCTGCCATCAACGCGGCAGAGGGCACTTCGATCATGATGCCCAGCTTCGGCAGCTCGCTAAGCCCGAGGGCCAGCGCTTCTTCCTCAAGGATCTTGCGCGCCAGGTGCAACTCGGACAGCAGGCTGACCATCGGCAACATGATATGCAGCCGCGCAAAACCGGCACTGGCGAGGATGGCGCGAAATTGTTCGCGCAACAGTTCCGGGCGTTCCAGGCACAGGCGAATGCCGCGCAAGCCAAGGAACGGGTTGGTTTCGGCGGCCATCGGCACGTAGGCCAAGGGTTTGTCGCCGCCAACGTCCAAGGTGCGCACCACCAGGTTGCGCTCGGCGCCCAGCGCGCGGGCGATGGCGGTGTAGGTGCCGGCCTGTTCTTCGGGGCTGGGGGCGCGATTGCGGTCCAGGTAAAGGAACTCCGAGCGCAGCAGGCCGACGCCTTCACCGCCGAGGGCCAGGGATTGCTCTACTTCCTGCAACGAAGCAACGTTGGCGGTGACTTCGACATGATGGCCGTCACGCGTGGTTGCAGGTAGTGAAGCCTGTGCCACTTCATGCTGGCGCTTTAGGACTTGCTGTTTGCGCACCGTCTCCAGCTGTTCGATCTCGGCCAGGTTCGGCGCCAGATGCAGCTCGCCGTGGTCGGCATCGAGCAGCACCTGCTTGCCGTTGGCGAGTGCCAACACGTGCGACGGCACACCGCAAACCGCTGGCAGCCCAAGGGCGCGGGCAAGAATGGCAACGTGACTGGTGGCGCCGCCGCCGACCGTGACAAAGCCCAGCACCTTGCGTGTGTCCAGGCTGGCGGTTTGCGAGGGCGTCAATTGCTCAGCAATCAGGATCGCGCCCTCGGGCAAATCCCAGGCGCTGTCTTGAATGCCGAGGATCAGCTTCAACACACGCTGGCCGACATCCGCCAGGTCTGCCGCACGTTCGGCGATCAGCGCATTGCCCAGGCCTTGGAACAGTTTGACGGTGGCCGCGGTGGCGCTGTTCCAGGCGAAGGCGGCGCTCTTGCCCTGGGCCAGCAGGCCATGGGCGTGTTCGAGCAAAGTCGGGTCTTCGAGCAGCTCTTGGTGGGCGCGGAAGATTTGTGCCTGGGCACTGCCGACGGCGTTGTCTTGCAGGGTTTGCAACGCCTTGTTCGCCGCCAACAGGCCATGCTCCAAGGCGGCACGCTCTGGCGTTTCACCAGCGCCCTGTTCAATGATATTCAGCGCAGGCTCGGTCACTTGGACGACCTGACCAAACGCCGAACCCGGCGACGCACACACTCCCCGCAGTACTGTGGCCGACACCACGGGCTCAACCACCACAGCCGATGGCGCAACGGTTTCACCGCAGCCTTGCGCCAACAAGTCAACCAATGCCGCGATCGCCGCCTCGGCATCTGCCCCTGCCGCGCTCACTTGCAAGCTATCGCCCTGGGCGGTTTGCAGCGCCATGATCGCCACCAAGGATTTGGCGTTGGCACTTTGAGTATGCTTATGAAGGTAGATGCTGGCGCCAAAGCCTTTCGCCGCCTGAGCCAGGACCGCCGCCGGCCGTGCGTGCAGGCCGTTGGCATTGGGCAAGGTCAGCGGCTTGGAGAACAGCGCGTCGCCCTCCTCCTCATCTACCACGTCAACCGTTTCGCTTGTGGATAACTGCACCAGCGGCTGGCCCACCGCCACAAGACCGTCGGCCAGCAGGGTAAACGGCTCGCCGCTGACCACCAGCATCAAGGTCAGCAAACTGCGGGCGTTGAGTGCCACATAGTCCGCATCGAACTCGATCAGCGCTTGCCCAGCCTCTATTCGCTGGCCTTCCTCGACCAAGCGGGTGAAGCCCTTGCCGGCTAGGTTCACAGTATCCAGGCCGATATGCAGCAGCACCTGCACGCCCTGATCGCTGGTGATGCTGACGGCATGCCCACTGTCCTGGATATTGCTGATCACCCCGGCGAGCGGCGCGCAGAGGGTCTGCGAGGTGGGGTCGATGCACAGGCCGTCGCCGATCACACGGCTGGAGAACACCGGGTCGGGCACCGTGTCCAGCGCCAGCAGCACGCCGGATAACGGCGCCAGCAGTTCCAGGGGTTGGGTTGTGGTCATGACTTCACCTGTTGTTGTGTTCTGTAAACATCATTGGGTAGATGCAAATCCTGGGGGGGACGAAGATCAAATGTGGGAGCGGGCTTGCTCGCGAATGCAGTCTGTCAGTTGATGCATAGGTGACTGATACACCGCCTTCGCGAGCAAGCCCGCTCCCACATTTAGTCCGCGTACACCCCTATGTTTATTTCCACCAGTACTCAACCTGCACACCAAAATTCGAGCCATGCCGCGCCGTACCGTACGAGCCGGTATCCGACAACGCCGAACCCGCCGCCAGCTCATTGGCTGCCCGCTTGGCCGCTTCGTTCCAGCTCGCATAGGTGTAGTACAAACGCACTTCCGGCCGCGCCCAGAAATCCGGGCCTTTGGGCGACCACGTGGGGGCGAAGGTGAATTTGCTCAGCTTGCGTGTCCCGCCCGTGGCATCGACTTGATCATGACCCAGCTCGGTGACCAGTTTGAACTGCTCGCTGATCGCATAGGCCGGGCGCACACCGACAGACATCCAGGTCTGGTCCTGGCTGCCGGGGCGAATATCCTTCTGGTACACCGCTTCGATCTGCCCGCCGAAACGCGGGGTCACCTGCCAGTCGAAGAATTCCACGGCGCGGTAACTTTTGCTGCTCTTGTCCAGGAAGGTATCGCCGGTATACCCCAGGCCCGTGCCGGGGCCTTCACCGTACTGCAAGGCGAACTTGTTCTTGCCGCCCAGAAAGGGCGTTTGCACATGCTGCGCGGTGAGCGCCCAACCGCTGTTGGTGTCGCGCCCGCCGGCTTTTTCGATATAGCTCAGGCCCAATTCCAGCTCACCGCCGGGGTTGGTCTTGAAGCCCGCCACGTTGAAGTCGTGCCGGGTGGCGTATTCCTTCTGACCCAGGTTGTCCTTGCGGGAAATGGCGTAGCTGTACTTGAGGTCGCCAATCAGCACGTCCTCGATACCGCCGCCCGTGGCGCTCTGGTTCCAGTAGTAGAAGTCGGAGATATGGATGTCGTTACGCTTGTAGTAACGCCGACCGGCCCAGAGCGAGCCGCCATTGAGGCTGGGCAGGTTGGACCACTGCGCATACATCTGCGGCATGCGCGCGGTGCCGTAGTCTTCGCCCTGGAACCTGGGGGAGCGGTCGTAACGGTTATAGAGGGAGGCCATCGCATCGACGCTGAACACCGAGCCGTCGTCGAGGGTGAGCAGGTCCTGGCGCAATTCCAGCTCGGCGTACTGCTCGCATTCGTTGCCCAAGCGGTATTTGGATTGCGCCCCCGGCAGTTGGAAACATTGTTGCTTGCCACTGCCGGTTGACGTCCCGGCGCCGCTGCGCAAGTAACCGGCGAACTCCAAGGCTTGGGCACCAAACGGCAGGCTCAGGCAGGATGCAACGAGGCCCAGCTTTATTGTTGATTTCATGAAGCACTCCGATATTTTTATTATGTTTTTTCAAAGCGCCCCGTGCTCCCACACGGGGTTACAACGGGTCTCAGTCCTTGAGGTGCAGCACAAACGATTCGTACGGGCGCAACACCACCGTGCCGGTACGCAGCGGGCAGTCGGGGTAGTTGCTGATCAGCACGCGCTGCTGCGCCGCCGGGTTGACGAGGCTGTCGGGTAACTGGATTTCGCACGGCGTGGCGTAGAAGTTGTTCAATACCAACAGACGCTCGCCATGGCCTTCGCGCAGATAGGCCCAGACCTGCCGGTGGCCTTGCAGCAGTTCGCGATAAACGCCGTCCTGAATCAGCGGCTCATGACGACGCAAGGCGATCAAGGCTCGGTAGTGATGCAGCACTGAGTCAGGGTCATCCAGCTGGCTTTCGACGTTAATGCTCGAAGCGTTGGCCGCAGTGCCGATCCACGGCTCGCCGCTGCTGAAACCGGCGTTGGCCTGCGCATTCCACTGCATCGGGGTGCGGCCGTTGTCTCGCGATTTCTGCATGATTGCCGCCATGCTCGACGCTTCGGATTCACCCGCATCGCGCTTGAGGCGAAAGATATTCAGGGTCTCCACATCGCGGTACTGTTCGATCCTGTCGAAGCCCGGATTGGTCATGCCCAACTCTTCGCCCTGGTACACATACGGCGTGCCCTGCAAAAAGTGCAGCGCCGTAGCCAGCATCTTGGCCGAGACCACGCGGTGTTCACCGTCATCACCAAAGCGCGAGACCACCCGCGGCTGGTCGTGGTTACACCAGAACAACGCGTTCCAGCCGCCACCGGCCTGCATGCCCAGTTGCCAGTCGGAGAAAATCTGCTTGAGTTGCAGGAAGTCGAAGTCGGCCTTCACCCACTTTTGCATGTTCGGGTAATCGACTTTCAGGTGATGAAAGTTGAAGGTCATCGACAGCTCTTTCGACTCCGGCCGCGAATAGCGGATGCAGTGCTCAAGACTGGTGGAGGACATCTCGCCGACATTGATCAGGTCATGGCCCTCGAAGACTTCGCGGTGCATTTGCTGCAAGTATTCATGCACGTTGGGGCCATCGGTGTAGAAGCGGCGACCGTCGGTGTTGTCTTCGGGGAAATCGGCGGGCTTGGAGATCAGGTTGATCACGTCCAGGCGGAAACCGCCCACGCCCTTGTCACGCCAGAAGCGCATCAGCTTGAACACCTCGGCGCGCACTTTGGGGTTGTCCCAGTTGAGGTCGGCCTGGGTGTGGTCGAACAGATGCAAAAAGTACTGGCCGGTTTGCGCCTCGTATTCCCAGGCCGAGCCGCCGAACTTGGATTCCCAGTTGTTCGGTTGGTCGCGCCAGATGTAGAAATCGCGGTAGGGGTTGTCGAGGCTGCTGCGTGCCTGTTGGAACCACTCGTGCTCGATGGAGGTGTGGTTGACCACGATGTCGAGCATCAGCTTGATGCCGCGCTTGGCCGCTTCGCTGATCAACCGGTCGCAGTCGGCCATGGTGCCGTAGCTGGGGTCGATGGCGTAGTAGTCGCTGATGTCGTAGCCGTTGTCGCGCTGCGGCGAACGCAGGAACGGGGTGATCCACAGGCAGTCGACGCCCAGCCATTGCAGGTAGTCGAGCTTGTCGACGATGCCCAGCAGGTCACCGGTGGCGTTACCCGCGTGGCTGTGGAAGCTTTTGGGGTAGATCTGGTAGATCACCGAGTGTTGCCAGGTTTGCATAGAGGTTCCTTCAGTAGAATTTTGTGTTGGCTTTGAGGGCCTCATCGCAGGCAAGCCAGCTCCCACCTTTGAATATGTTCACAAATCAAAATGTGGGAGGGGGCTTGCCCCCGATAGCGGTGGTTCAGGCGACCCTGTACCCAGGCCGAACAATCTTCATGCTCAACCCACAGGTCAAAACAAACGGCACCACAATCGCAACGACCATGCCGATAACAAACACCGCGATGGACTGCGGCACGATGGAGATAAACCCCGGCAAGCCCCCCACCCCGATGGCCGACGCCTGCACCTTGTTCAGCGACAGGAAAATACTGCCCAACGCCGACCCCACCAGCGCCGCATAAAACGGAAACTTGAAGCGCAGGTTCACCCCAAACATCGCCGGTTCAGTGATGCCGAAATAAGCGGAAATAGCGGAGGTGGAGGCCATGCTTTTATCCCGCGCATTGCGGCTCATATAGAACACCGCCAACGCCGCGCTGCCCTGGGCCAGATTGGACATGACGATCATCGGCCAGATAAACGTGCCGCCCTGAGTAGCGATAAGCTGCAGGTCGACAGCCAGGAACATGTGGTGCATGCCGGTGATCACCAGCGGCGCATACAGCAGGCCGAAAATCGCCCCGCCGACCATCGGTGCCAGGTCAAACAGGGTGACCACGCCTTCAGTGATCAGGATGCCGAGGTGACGGGTCACCGGGCCAATGATCGCCAGGGCCAGCACGCCAGTGACGACGATGGTGGTGATGGGCACGACGAGCAGCTGAATCGCGTTGGGCACCCGCGCCCGCAGCCATTTTTCGATCACGCTCATCACATAGGCGGCCATGAGGATCGGCAGGATCTGCCCCTGATAGCCGACTTTTTCAATCTTGAACCAACCAAAAATATCGAAGTACGGCAGGCTCTGGCCGTCGAGCCCTGCCACGGCCTTGCCGTAGTTCCAGGCGTTGAGCAGGTCCGGGTGCACCAGCATCAGGCCCAGCACGATGCCGAGGATTTCACTGCCACCAAAGCGCTTGGCCGCCGACCAACCCACCAGCGCCGGCAAAAACACGAACGAGGTGTTGGCCATCAGGTTGATCAGGCTCCACAGGCCATCCAGGTTTGGATACGCCTCCAGCAGCGTCTTGCCCTCGATGAACATGCCCTTGGCGCCCATCAGGTTGTTCACGCCCATCAGCAGGCCGGCGATGATCAGCGCGGGCAGGATCGGCATGAACACATCGGAAAACACCCGCACCAGACGCTGCATGGCGTTGGTCTTGTCGGCGCCCTTCTTCTTCACGTCGGCGATGGTGGCGGCAGCGAGGCCGGTTTGCTCACGCAGGGCGGCGTAGACCTTTTCCACTTCACCGGGGCCGATAACCACTTGAAACAAGCCGCCGGTAAAGAACGAGCCCTTGACCAGATCGACTTGGTTCAACGCACTGCTGTTGACCAGGCTGGGATCTTTAAGCGCCAGGCGCAGGCGGGTTACGCAGTGGGCAGCTTGCTCAAGGTTGTCGCTGCCCCCGAGGTGTTCGAGAATCTCGCGGGCAATATTGGGATAGTCGTGGCTCATGCTGGGTTTCCACTTTGATTTTTTTATTGAGGGAACGAACGCAAAAGTACTCGTACAGACGAGTTAAAGCAACAACTCGTCTGTACGAGTTACAAATCATTGGTATTTTGTCGTAGTGAGCGCAATGGACAAAGCCCGGTCAGGCCACTAAGGTTCCTGCCTTGACCGAAAATCGGCACAGAGCCATCCCCATGAGCAAATACAACCAGATCTACACGGATCTGCTTGCCAGCATCACCACCGAACGCCTGCAACGCGGTACGCGCCTTCCCTCCGAAACCGAACTGATGGACAGCTACCAGGCCAGCCGGGGCACCGTACGTCGGGCCATCGAGCAGTTGCAGGAGCGTGGCTTTGCGCAAAAGATCCATGGCAAGGGCACCTTCGTGTTGTCCCCCAACCCCATCGAGTTCCAACTGGGCGGTATCGTCAGCTTCCACGAAACCCACGCCGACCTGGGCGATGACGTACGCACCGAAGTAGTCGAATTCACCCAGTTCCCACTGGGAGGCTCATTGCTGCAACACATCGAAGCCGAACCCGGCACGCTGATTACCCGTATAAAACGGGTACGGCGCATCGGCGGCAAACGGGTGATCCTCGACATCAACCACTTCGTCGCCGAAGTAATCCCCGGCCTGGACCAGGCGATTGCCGAGCAGTCGATCTACGCGTTTATCGAACAGACGTTGCAACTGCAAATCGCCTACGCCCAACGCACCATCGAAGCCCTGCCCCGCAGCAAGGACGACCAGGCACACCTCGACCTCGATGGCCAAAGCCATGTGATCGTGGTGAGCAACCAGACATTTTTGCAGGACGGGCGGCAGTTCGAGTACACCGAGTCGCGGCATACGTTGGATAAGTTTTACTTTTCGGATATTGCGCGGCGGTGAGCCTCCCCCTTAACCACGCTAGCCCCTAAATACTTAACGCACCCTCCTTGGGCAGATGGGCAATCTTAGTTGCCTGACTCCCCAAGGAATGCGTTTATGTCCAGCGACCCGATTACTTTACTTGCCACCAACACCGTTGATCGAGACACGCTTAAACTCGTCGCGCCCGTTCTCGTGACCGCGTGTCCGGATTTGCTGGGAGAAGCGCATGCCGTCGCCAGTGAGATCCTGGCAAAACACGGCATCACCGGCCATGACCCGGACCACGTCTGGTGGCACCGATTCGACAACGTCACGGCCAGCAGCACCAAGACGTTCCTGGGATGGGAGCATGCGCCCAAACCGTGTGAGTCCTACACGCTGACGCAACTGGTCATCCATAGATTTCGCGTGACCGACCAAGACGATGCCCTCGAATTGAACAGCAATGGCGGGTTCTACACCGCAGATGCAAGCGCCAGTATCTACAACGAAACCAATGAAGTGCGCATGTACCCCAGCAAGGTCCTGGCTGACCTGTGGGAGATGGACCTCAGTCGCCGCTACGACGCCAGATTCAATGCTTTTTGGGCCACACATTTCGATGACTACCGGGTGCTTGCCAAATGTAATTACCTGAGCAAGGCCGTTGAAGCGCGCGAAAGCGGCCAACTGGAAGAAGCGGATTTCCAGACCGCTGTCAGAGCCGTCACCGGTAACGCGACCTGGCCGATCACGCTGGCGAGCCTGCACTCACACACCGTTTCACCCGTCGATCTTCGGGTGGGCGCATTGGATGTAGCAGGACGTGTCGCCACCGACATTCTTCACATCACCGACCAGAACGGTCGTCAGATCACCTACGTTCCCGGCGCCGCAATCCCCTTCAACGTGCACCCATCCCCTACGGACATGCATTGGTGGGTGTTGCTGCAGATGAACGAGGAAAACCCTCGCCGCGAATTCATGACCCATTTCCCACTGTCGATACGCAAGGAGGTTCACGACAACATCACGCCACTGATGAACCAACTTGTTGGCACTTGGGGCAAATACGACCACAGCTTGATCAATCAAAAAAACATCATTGTCAGCGACGACGTGTTCACTTGGCTGAGTCAGTCCGTGCAAAACGCGATGCGCGAAGAAGCCACGCTCACTCTGATATCCAATGGACAGATGCGCGAACACTTGTGGCTGGGGTATCTGACCGTTGGCCTGAAGGTCTTCGGTCCGTTGGCCCTGCTCGGTTGGCCCATCGCCCTGCCCGTCATCGGGGCGAGCATCGCGGCGATGGGGCTGAACATCGACAAGGCAGTCAATGGTAGAACCGCAGCGGAACGCAAGGCTGGCGTCATTGGCGCGGTACTCGCGGGCATCAACACCATATTCAACCTACCGATGCTCAAGGAGATCAACGTACTGGACGAAGTCGGGGCTGCGGCTGAAGCCGCTGAAGCGAGCGAGATGGCCGACTTGAACAAGACACTGGATGCGGATGCGCAAGAACCGCAGGTGCGTGATGAGTCCGAAGAAAGCCCCCTGCAAACCGAAGCCGCGCTCACCCCTGCCGCAGAATCCAGCGACGGTGTTCTGGTGCCTGAGCACTGGCAGAGCAACGAAATTCTGGAAAGCCAGGCGCCACTAGCCACCAGCGGAAAGTTCCAGGGCATCTATCAACTAGACTCAAATCCCTCTACAGCCATTTTGATGAACGATCAGGCTTATTCCGTGCGCTACGAAGCCGACGTTAACGGCGGCGGTACGTGGGCAATCATCGACCCACAAAACCCGCTTGCGTCTTCAGGCACCCTGCCGGTACGCCTGAATGCCAAAGGCGAATGGGAGCTGGCACCAAAACTGCGCCTGGCGGGCGGCGGCAAGCAGCTCAGCAAGCCCGCTCGCAGCTCCGCTACACCTGCTCACACGTCGCAGCCACCTGTCGATCCGGTGCCCGGCCCCTCCACACCGGCCAAGCCTGTGACGCGACCCGAAGATTATTCTCAACACTTGACGAGATACGATGCCCCCAATGGACGCTCACTGAATTTCCTGGCCCTGGGAAAACTGGAAACCCATACAAAGATCGTCGTCACACCCTCTGGCGAACTAAGAGGAGTCCCTCCTTTCGACGAATTCGTTGCCGGACGTCGTACGGTACTGATCAGGGATGCCAACAGTTTCCAGACACCCGAGGGTTTTTTCGCCTCCCTGCCTCCCCGGCCGGTGCAGCCCGCGATCACACCTTCGACAACGGTAACCGAACTCATCGAGAAGGTATTCGAGTCCGCACCGGGACTGGTGGTCGGTGAAAGTCAGGACCGCATTGCCAGCATGCGGTTTCTGATCGAGAACATGCCGACGCTGGCCAGGCAAGGCGTCAAGACACTCTACATGCATCGGCTGCTCAACGATTTCAATCAAATTGACCTGAATAAGTTCGCAGAAACGGGGAATATGGAAGGCATGCTCAAGAAATACCTGGAAAAACTGCCGGGTGATCCCTCAGGTCAATACACGCCGCTTGAGGTGGTTAAGACGGCCCAACAGAACGGCATTCGGATCCAGGCTACCGACTGCCTGGCCAGCTATCGCTATCCCGATGCACGCGTCACGGCATTGTCGCGGCAATCCGTCAAGACCTACCTCACCCACACCATCATGCAGGCTACTCAGGCGCGCAACGGCGGCGGAAAATGGGTGGTATTGACTGACCAGGAGAGTACCAACACCTTCAGGGGAATGGCGGGTATCAGCGAAACCGAGGGTGGAATCGGTTTGCGTATTGAAGAAGTCCGACCTGATCAGCGTATGCACTTGGATATCGACCATGGCATCGATATAGGTTATGAATATGTGGGCACTCCTCGCCAAATGCGCGGCAATGTCGACACTCTGTACGCCGATATCAACCTGCAGATACCAACCCAGGCAACGTCGAGAACGACTGAGCAAATCAATCGACTGCTATTTCGCCAGGGCATGTTCACCCTCGAACGGTCGGAAGAGACCTTGACGCTGATTCACCGTAGCCGCACGAACCAGATTGTACGCACGCCCATTGAGCGAACGATGGACAGCGGCTTTCGGATCAACCGCCCCGCCTGGCCGAGCGTTCATCAGGTCACCTACGCGAACTTGCTCAGCCTGGCCCACGCACTCAACCGCATGGGCCTGGCGCTCGAGGGGCGCTTGCCTTCTGCAAATGCCTGATACGCAAAAGGCCCCGTGAACTCACATTCACGGGGCCTTTCACTTATTACAGACGATTAGTCAGAGCGGGGATCATTCCCACTCAATCGTCGCCGGCGGCTTGCTCGACACGTCATACGTCACGCGCGAAATGCCTTCGATCTCATTGATGATACGGCCGCTGACGGTTTCCAGCAGTTCGTACGGCAGGTGTGCCCAACGGGCAGTCATGAAGTCGATGGTCTCTACAGCACGCAGGGCGACAACCCAGGCGTAACGACGACCATCGCCTACCACGCCAACCGATTTCACCGGCTGAAACACCACGAACGCCTGGCTGACTTTGTGATACCAGTCGGCCTTGCGCAGTTCTTCGATGAAGATGTGGTCGGCGCGACGCAGCAGGTCGGCGTATTCCTTCTTCACTTCACCCAGGATGCGCACGCCCAGGCCCGGGCCCGGGAATGGGTGGCGGTAGACCATGTCGTACGGCAGGCCCAGTTCCAAGCCCAGACGGCGGACTTCGTCCTTGAACAGTTCGCGCAGCGGTTCTACCAGCTTGAGGTTCATTTCCTCAGGCAGGCCACCCACGTTGTGGTGGGACTTGATCACGTGGGCCTTGCCGCTCTTGGCGCCAGCCGACTCGATCACGTCTGGGTAGATGGTGCCCTGGGCGAGGTACTTGATGTTGTCCAGGCTGTTGGACTGGGCATCGAAGACATCGATGAAGGTGCGACCGATGATCTTGCGCTTCTTCTCTGGGTCGGACTCACCGGCCAGGTTGTTCAAAAACTGATCTTCAGCGTTGGCGCGGATCACTTTGACGCCCATGTTCTCAGCGAACATGGCCATCACTTGCTCACCTTCGTGCAGGCGCAGCAGGCCGTTGTCGACGAAGACGCAGGTCAGCTGGTCGCCAATGGCTTTGTGCAGCAACGCGGCAACTACCGAGGAGTCAACGCCGCCGGACAGGCCAAGCAATACGTTGTCGGTGCCGACTTGTGCACGCACGTTGGCGATGGCGTCTTCAGCGATTTTCGACGGGGTCCACAGGGCTTCACACTCGCAGATGTCGAGGATGAAGCGCGACAGGATGCGCCCGCCTTGCTTGGTGTGGGTCACTTCCGGGTGGAACTGCACGCCGTAGTAACGACGCTCGTCGCTGAACATGCCGGCGATCGGGCAGCTCGGGGTGCTGGCCAGGATGTGGAAGTCTTCCGGCATCTTGGTGACTTTGTCACCGTGGCTCATCCACACGTCGAGGCCGAACAGGCCGTCGGCGTCGACGTGGTCTTCGATGCCGTCCAGCAGGCGGCTCTTGCCGACCACGTCCACACGGGCATAACCGAATTCACGCAGCTCGGAACCTTCAACCTTGCCGCCCAGTTGCTCGGCCATGGTCTGCATGCCGTAGCAGATACCGAAGACGGGCACGCCCAGGTCGAACACGGCTTGCGGGCAGCGCGGGCTGTTGGCTTCGTGCACGGACTCGGGGCCACCGGCGAGGATGACGCCTTTGGGTGCGAATTCGCGGATCGCTTCGTCGTCCATGTCGAACGGGTGCAGTTCGCAGTACACGCCGATTTCACGCACGCGGCGGGCGATCAGCTGGGTGTACTGGGAACCGAAGTCGAGGATCAGGATGCGGTGGGCGTGAATGTCGAGGGCCATGGGGTCAGTCTCGTCTATGCAATTCGGTGAAGAAAATCAGAAACAACTCGGGGCTGAAAACAGCCCCGGTTACTTAACGTTTTGCAGAAAGCATCAACCTACGCGGTAGTTTGGCGCTTCTTTGGTGATCTGCACGTCGTGGACATGGGATTCAGCCATGCCGGCGCCGGTGATCCGCACGAACTCTGGCTTGGTGCGCATTTCTTCGATGTCGGCGCTGCCGGTGTAACCCATCGAGGAACGCAGGCCGCCCATCAGTTGGTGGATGATCGCGCTCAGGGTGCCTTTGTACGGCACACGGCCTTCGATGCCTTCCGGTACGAGCTTCTCGGCGCCTGCCGAGGAGTCCTGGAAGTAACGGTCGGAAGAGCCTTGAGCCTGGGACATGGCGCCCAGCGAACCCATGCCACGGTAAGCCTTGTAGGAGCGGCCCTGGAACAGTTCGATCTCGCCTGGCGCTTCTTCAGTACCGGCGAACATCGAGCCCATCATCACGCAGGAAGCACCGGCTACGATGGCCTTGGACAGGTCACCGGAGAAACGGATGCCGCCGTCAGCGATCAACGGAACGCCGGTGCCTTCAAGGGCAGCGGCGACGTTGGCGATGGCGCTGATTTGCGGCACGCCTACACCGGCGACGATACGGGTGGTGCAGATCGAGCCTGGGCCGATACCGACCTTGACCGCGTCCGCGCCCGCTTCGGCCAAGGCCTTGGCAGCTGCGCCGGTGGCAATGTTGCCGCCGATCACTTGGACTTCAGGGAAGTTCTGCTTGACCCAACGCACGCGGTCGATCACGCCTTTGGAGTGGCCGTGGGCAGTGTCGACCACCACCACGTCAACACCCGCTGCAACCAGGGCAGCAACGCGGTCGCCGGTATCTTTACCGGTGCCGACAGCGGCGCCGACGCGCAGACGACCTTGGTCATCCTTGCTGGCCAGCGGGTAAGCCTTGGCTTTTTCGATGTCGTTGACGGTCATCATGCCTTTGAGGGCGAATTTGTCGTCGACGATCAGCACGCGCTCGATGCGGTGTTTGTGCAGCAGCTCACGCACGTCGTTCTTGTCGGCGCCTTCCTTGACAGTGACCAGACGCTCTTTGGGCGTCATCACTTCACGGACGGTGACTTCAAGACGGTTTTCGAAACGCACGTCACGGGAAGTGACGATGCCGACCAGGTCGCCATCATGCAGCACCGGAACACCGGAGATGTTGTGCAGGCGGGTCAGGTCGAACAGGTCACGCACGGTGGCGTCGGCTTCGATGGTGATGGGGTCTTTGACCACACCAGCTTCGTAGCGCTTGACCTTGCGCACTTCGGCAGCTTGCTGCTCGATGGTCATGTTCTTGTGGATGATGCCGATGCCGCCTTCCTGAGCCATGGCGATTGCCAAACGGGCTTCGGTGACGGTGTCCATGGCAGCGGAAACCAGTGGAATATTCAGCTCGATGCCACGGGTTAGGCGGGTCTTGAGACTGACTTCGTTAGGAAGCACCTCGGAATAACCGGGCACTAGGAGAATGTCGTCGAATGTCAGAGCTTCTTGGCTGATACGCAGCATCGCGGGGGCTCCCGAGCGGGAAAATGGAAGCGCGCCATTATATACATGCACCCTGTCGGGCTCAATGTAAAACTCTGACAAACTTGGTAATACTGATAGATGGATTAAAGTTCGACTTTGACCCAACTCATCTTCTGGTCCAGCCAATCGGCAAATTCGTCGATAAAGCTCTGCTTGAACCCCGCCTCCGCCCAGTTGTTGAAAATGAAGCCCAGGTTGGAAAACCCGCACTCCTGTAGGAACAGAAACCCGTTGATGTCGTCTTCATGCCCACACAGCGGGCAGGTGAAGTTGTCGGTGTGGCCGGGCATCCAGTCTTCCAGGCTTTCGAACAGTGCTTCGCCGACTTCCTTGCGGCATTCCGGGCAGCCGGCTTCTTCGAGAAAACCCTTGGCAGGGGTATAGATACAGCGCTTGTAGATAATCTCCAGGCCGTTGACCGGCTCGTTGAACGGCAGCGCTTCGGGGTGCAGCACCACGGCGCGGGCGCCATCGGCCAGGGCGTGGCCCATGCGGTTGCCGGTGCGGCCACAGGTGGTGAGTTCTTCCTTGATGATGTTCTTGCGCACCAGCCAACGCACGATCGCCCGGGCGCGGGGTTCGTGGACGGGCAAGGTGGAGATTTTCGGAACAAGGATGCTTTGGGAATTCATGGGAGTCCTGCGGTGTGGCTGCTGACGCCATCGGGGGCAAGCCCCCTCCCACATTTGAATTGTGAATGCTTTCAAGTGTGGGAGGGGGCTTGCCCCCGATGAGGCCCTAAAGGCTGGCAGCTTAATCCCTGAAGCAATCAGGTCAAGCACTCAAATACCGCCCAATCAACGCAACCCCACTGGCCAGCACCAACCAGGTCACCAACCGCACAAACGCCTCCCGCGACAGGCGCATCGTCAGCCGGCGCCCAAACCACAGCCCCAATACCATCGCCGGCAACAGGCACACCGCCAACATCAACAGCGGCAAATCCGCATACACCCCGGCAATCAGGAACAGGCTCAAGCGCACCACGGTGCTGCAACTGATCAGCGCACTTTGGGTCGCGCGGGCCGCGTCCTTGGGCAAGCGGCTGTTCAGATAGATCGCATATAAAAAGCCGCCGCTGCCAAACAATGCGCCAAACAACCCGCCAACGGTGCCCATGGGAATCGACCACCCCGTCGCCAGCTGCGTCGGCCGCGCCTTTACCGCCAGGTTGTAGATGGCATACGCGCTGATAAACAACCCCATCAACAACAGCAACACATCCGAATGCAGATTGAGCAAAAACACCACGCCCAACGTGCAGCCAATCGCCATGCATGGCAGCAGTCGCAACAGTTCCGACCTGTTCACGTCCCGCCGCGTTTGCAGCAGGCCGCCGAACGCCGCGACAAAATCCAGCAGTACCAGCAGCGGGATGATCTTCGACAAAGGCATGAACAGGAGCAGAATCGGCCCCGCCACCAACGCCGTACCAAACCCGGCAATACCGAACACGATATAAGCCACCACCACACCCAGGCCGATCACCAGCCACTCCACACCGCCAAACGACCACTGGCTCATCAGCTCAACCGGGCTCATGGGTTATTCCTTTAAAGAGATGCCCTTCACTTTAGCCATCGACGAGGGTTGCGACTAATATCTTCAAAGCCCTCCACCTATCTCGAAAAGGCATGACGTGTGATTTCTACCCGCCAACTGCGCTACTTCGTCGAAATCGCCGACAGTGGCAGCTTCAGCGCCGCCGCCGAACGCCTGTTCGTGGCGCAATCGGCCCTGAGCCGGCAGATCAAGGAGCTGGAGATCCAGCTGCAAACCCCGTTGTTTGAACGCACCGCACGCCAGCCCCACCTTACAGCGGCCGGCGAAGCCTTTTACCCGCGAGCACGCAACCTGCTGAGTGAGTTGCTCAAAGCCAGTGAGATGGCCACGCAAGTGGGCAATGGCCAGCTCGGCACCCTGCGCCTAAGCCATTCGAGCACCGTGCCGATGAGCGGCCAGTTGCTGCAAGGCATCAGCACTTGGTTGGAGCGCTGCCCCGGCGTGTCGATGGATATCGTCAAACTGTCCTCCGAAGCGCAGTTGGAAGAGATTGCCGACGGTCGCCTTGAGGTGGGGCTGTTGCGCCTGCCGGTGTTGCGCCAGCGCGAAGGCGTGCGTGTCGTGCCTTTATATAGTGAACAACTGTTGCTAGCGGTACCGCCGAACCATCCGCTGGCGGGCAGCAAAACACCTGTCGAGTTGGAGCAACTCAAGGATGAAGCGTTTATCTCGATCCCCCATCCACAGCGCGGAGGCCTGAGTTACCTGTCAGCCGAGTTGTGCATGCGGGCGGGATTTTTCCCCAAGGCGGCGCGGGTGATGTCGCGCAAGACTACCCAGTTGCAACTGATCCAAGCGGGTTTCGGTATTGCCTTGTTACCAAAATCCATGCAGGACATTGCTCCTTCCAACGTGCGCTTTTTACCCCTGGCCGACCCGGACTGCATGAGCACTGTGGCCCTGGCCTGCCAGCAAACGCCGAGCGCGCTGGTGGAGCAATTCTGCCAAACCCTGCACGAATGCCTATAAACTCCCTCACCATGATTAAAGACCCCTTTGCCCGCCTGGGCCTGGACCGCGAAGTCCTCACTGTCAGCCAACTCAACGGCCGTGCGCGGGTGTTGCTGGAAGACGTGTTCACCAATATCTGGGTCGAAGGCGAGATCTCCAACCTCGCCCGCCCGGCCTCCGGCCATGTGTATTTCACCCTCAAGGACAGCGGCGCCCAGGTGCGTTGCGCGTTGTTTCGCAACAACGCGGCGCGGGTGCGTCAGGCGCTGAAGGACGGCTTGGCAGTGAAAGTGCGCGGCAAGGTCTCGCTGTTTGAAGGCCGTGGTGACTACCAGCTGATTCTCGACACCGTCGAACCTGCGGGCGATGGTGCGCTGCGTTTGGCCTTCGATGCGCTCAAAGAAAAACTCAGCGCCGAAGGCCTGTTCAGTGCCGAACGCAAGGTGCCGCTGCCGGCCCATCCTCGGCGCATTGGCATTATCAGTTCACCCACTGGCGCGGTGATCCGCGACATCATCAGCGTGTTTCGCCGCCGTGCGCCGAACGTTGAACTGACATTGATCCCCACCGCCGTGCAGGGCCGCGAAGCGATCCCGCAGATTGTGCGAGCGCTGAAACTGGCGGATGCCCGCGGCTTCGACGCATTGATCCTGGCCCGTGGCGGCGGCTCGCTGGAAGACCTCTGGTGTTTCAACGAAGAAGCCGTGGCCCGTGCAGTGGACGCCTGCGTCACGCCCATCGTCAGCGCGGTCGGCCATGAGACCGATGTGTCCATCTGCGATTTCGTCGCTGACGTGCGCGCCCCTACCCCGTCCGCCGCGGCTGAATTACTCGCCCCAGACGCCAGCCACCTGGTGCGCCAGGTTGAAAACCTGCACCGCCGCCTGGTGATGCTGATGCGCAACCGCCTGAGCCACGACCGCCTGCGCCTTGAGGGCATGGCCCGGCGCCTGCGTCACCCCGGCGAACGCCTGCGCCAGCAAGCCCAGCGCCTGGATGATCTGGATATGCGCCTGCGCCGCGCCTTCGAGCGCAGCCTCAATACCCGTCGCGAGCGCCTGATCCGCCTGGAAACCCGCCTCGCCGGCCAACACCCCGGCCGTCAACTGGCCCTGCTGCGCCAACGCCTCGACAGCTTGGCCGACCGCCTGCCCCGCGCCATGCGCGAAGGCCTCAAGGCACGCCGGCTGCAACTGCAAAGCCAGGTGCAGACGCTGCAAGTTGTCAGCCCGCTTGCGACCCTCGGCCGTGGCTACAGCATCCTGCTGGATGAACGCGGCCAGGCGATTCGCAATGCTGCACAAACCCACACCGGCCAGCGCCTGACCGCGCGCCTCGGTGAAGGCCAATTGCAAGTGCGGGTGGAAGACAACCACCTGACACCCGTCACCCTTTCGTTATTGGATTGATTGATGCCTCGTCTATTCAGCCTGTTGATGCTGCTGTGCCTTACCTTTAACGCCCACGCCGACAGCTACATCAGCCGCACCTTGAACAAACCGGTACCGGGCGGCGTTGCAGTGGTCGAACTGGGCCCCTCGGCTACCGCGCCGAAAGCCACTTATCAAGGCAAGCCAGTACTGGTGGTGAAGGAGGCGGACAACTGGCTGGCGATTGTCGGTATCCCGCTCACCGTCAAGCCGGGCAATGAGCGCATCACCAGCGGCACTCGCAGCCTGCCGTTTATCGTTGGCTACAAGAAGTACCCGGAACAGCGCATCACCCTGAAGAATAAAAGCCAGGTCAACCCCGAACCGGCACAGCTCAAGCGCATCGAGGCGGAGCTGGCGGTGCAGATCAAGGCTTACCGCAGTTTCAGCCCGAACCTGCCGAGCAACCTGGTATTGGACAAACCGGTGAACGGGCCGCTGTCGAGCAAGTTCGGCGTGCGCCGTTTCTTCAATGGTGAGGAGCGCAACCCGCATTCCGGCCTGGACTTCGCCGTGCCGGCGGGTACGCCAATCAAGACGCCTGCAAACGGTAAAGTAATCCTGGTGGGCAACTACTTCTTCAATGGCAACACCGTATTCGTCGACCACGGCCAAGGCTTTATCAGCATGTTCTGCCATATGTCGAAGATCGACGTGAAAGTCGGCGATCAACTGACGCGTGGCGCAGTGGTGGGTAAAGTCGGCGCGACCGGCCGTGCGACCGGCCCGCATATGCACTGGAACGTCAGCCTGAACGATGCACGGGTCGACCCGGCGATCTTTATCGGCGCGTTTCAACCCTGACCAAGTCAATTGCGCGCCATACAAATGGCGCGCAATTAAAACAAGCCCCACATCAATTCCCAACCACAAAATCTTGTTTCCCACATAAAACGCAGAACTTATCTCAATTTTTAGCCACTGCTTGCCATCTTTCACCCCGGCGGTTAGGGTTGGGCTTATGAAAACCTCTCACACCCTCATTCAGCAACGCCAGCACCGCAGCCTGTGCCTCGTCAGCGCACGACTGCCAGGCTGAATCGATCTGCCTCGCCCTCACGCTTTATCCCCAAAAACAGTTTTACGGCAGGCCGCCTTTTCTCGGCCCCTACAACAAAGGATTTCCCGATGAGCATGCTCAAAGACCCGTCTTCGAAGTACCGCGCGTTCCCGACCATCGATATCCCGGACCGCACCTGGCCGTCGAAAACCATTACCGAAGCGCCGATCTGGTGCAGCTCCGACCTGCGTGATGGCAACCAGTCGCTGATCGAACCGATGGACGCGGTGAAAAAGCTGCGCTTCTGGAAGACCCTGGTCGCCGTTGGCGTGAAGGAAATCGAAGCTTCGTTCCCAGCCGCTTCGCAAACCGACTTCGACTTTGTACGTACGCTGATCGAAGACGGCCACATCCCCGAGGACACCACCATCCAGGTGCTGACCCAGGGCCGTGAAGACCTGATCGCACGCACGTTCGAATCCCTGCGCGGTGCCAAGAAAGCCATCGTGCACTTGTACAACGCTACCTCGCCGTCCTTCCGCCGCATCGTGTTCAACCAAGACAAGGACGGCATCAAGGCCATCGCGGTCAACGCGGCCAAGCTGTTCGTCAAATACGCCGCCCAGCAGCCAGAAACCCAGTGGACCTTCGAATACTCCCCTGAGACCTTCAGCGCCACGGAGCTGGAATTCGCCAAGGAAGTCTGTGACGCCGTGATCGAGGTGTGGAACCCGACGCCTGAGCACAAGATGATCCTCAACCTGCCAGCCACGGTTGAATGCGCCACGCCGAACATCTACGCCGACCAGATCGAGTGGTTCGGTCGCCATATCAACCGCCGTGACAGCGTGATCATCAGCCTGCACACCCACAACGACCGTGGCACCGGCGTGGCCGCTACCGAACTGGGCCTGATGGCCGGCGCCGACCGTGTTGAAGGCTGCCTGTTCGGCAACGGCGAGCGTACCGGTAACGTTGACCTGGTGACTGTGGCACTGAACATGTACACCCAGGGCCTGGACCCACAACTGGACTTCTCCGACATCGACGGCGTGCGCAAAGTCGTTGAGGAGTGCAACCAGATCCAGGTTCACCCACGTCACCCGTACGTGGGAGACCTGGTGCACACCGCGTTCTCCGGCTCTCACCAGGATGCGATCCGCAAGGGCTTCACCCAGCAGAAAGACGACGCCCTGTGGGAAGTGCCGTACCTGCCGATCGACCCGGCCGACATCGGTCGCAGCTACGAAGCCGTGATTCGTGTGAACAGCCAGTCGGGCAAAGGCGGCATCGCCTACTTGCTGGAGCAGGAATACGACATCAGCCTGCCGCGCCGCATGCAAATAGAGTTCAGCCAAGTGGTACAGGCCGAAACCGATCGCGTGGGCCTGGAAATGACTGCACCGCAGATCTACGCCTTGCTGCAACGTGAATACCTGCAAGCCAACACCCCGTATGCGCTGGTCAGCCATCGTCTGCAAGAAGAAAACGGCAACAGCTTTGTCGAGGTGGAAGTCTCGGGTAAAGGCCAGGGCGAAACCAACCTGCACTGGAAAGGCAAAGGCAACGGCGCACTGGAAGCTTTGGTCGCCGGCCTGCCGATTGGTGTAGAGATCATGGACTACAACGAACACGCGATTGGCGCGGGTACCAATGCCAAGGCAGCGGCCTACATTGAGCTGCGTGTGAACGGTGAGCGTCCGGTGCATGGTGTGGGTATTGATGAAAACATCACTACTGCCAGCTTCAAGGCACTGTTCAGTGCGCTGAACCGCTCATTGAGCCTGCAGGAAGCCAAGGCGGCGTAACTACTGCTGAAATGTGAAAGGCCCTTGGGTGTGAGTCCAGGGGCCTTTTTTGTTGGCTGTGAGGGCCTCATCGCGGGCTTGCCCGCGATGGCGGTGTATCAGACAAACTGAAAAATATCGGCATCCAGGTTCGCCGGAAACCGTGTGCGATACGCCGCCAGCTCCGCCGCATCCAGACACACCTGAAACACCCCATCCGCCTCCCCCGCACTCAGCAGGGTCTCGCCCTGAAAGTCCAGCACTTGGCTGTCACCGGTATAGGCAAACCCTTTGCCGTCCGTGCCGACGCGATTCACAGCGGCCACATAACACAGGTTCTCAATAGCCCGCGCCGGCAGCAAGCGGTTCCAATGCAGGCGCCGCGCCCCCGGCCAGTTGGCGGTGTACAACAGCAGGTCGGTGTCCTGGGCATCACGGCTCCACACCGGGAAACGCAGGTCGTAGCAAATCAACGGGCGAATGCGCCAGCCCTTCAATTCGAACTGCACCTGGCGCTCGCCCGGCGTGTAGTGATCGTGCTCACCAGCCATGCGAAACAAGTGACGTTTGTCGTAGTGCAACACCTCGCCATCCGGCCGCGCCCACAACAGGCGATTGCGGTGGCTGCCGTCGGCGGCCTGGATGATCACGCTGCCGGTGATCACTGCGTTGTATTTCGCCGCCTGAGCCTGGAGCCAGACGTGGGTAGGGCCGTGCTCCGATTCGGCAAGCGTGGCCGACTCCATGGAAAAACCGGTGGTGAACATCTCCGGCAACACGATCAAGTCGGCGCCTTTGGCCTGTTCCAGCAGCAGCTCGAAATGCTCCAGGTTGGCCTGGCGGTCGTGCCAGGCCAGCGTCGTCTGGATCAGGGCGATAGTCAGGTTCGGCAATGCACTCAGATCACGCATAGTTTCTCGGCTGCTTGGCGCAGCGTCTCCTCGCGTTTGGCAAAGCACAGGCGCACCAGGCGCTGGCCTTGGGGTGGGTTCTGGTAGAACACCGAGACCGGAATCGTCGCCACGCCGTGCTCTCGGGTCATCCACAGCGACATGGCGACGTCGTCCAGGTCTGGGCGGATCTGTGAGTAATCCACCAGTTGGAAGTAGGTGCCGGTCACACGGGTAAAGTTGAAGCGGGACGGCGCCAGCAAGTCACAGAACAGGTCGCGCTTGGCCTGGTAAAACGCGGGCAGCTCGTCCACGTGCTCCGGGTGTTCAGCCATAAAGTCGGCCAGTGCGAACTGCAACGGCGTCACGCCGCAGAAGTTGACGTATTGATGCACCTTGCGCAGCTCCGCAGTGAGGGCCGGTGGCGCCACCACGTAGCCGGTTTTCCAGCCGGTGACGTGGTAGGTCTTGCCGAAAGAGCTGACCACGAAGGCGCGCTGATACAGCTCCTCATGGGCCAATACGCTGACGTGGGGCACGCCGTCGAATACCAGGTGTTCGTAGACCTCATCGCTGACCAGGTAGATATCGCGGTCGCGGATCAATTCAGCCAACTGGTCGAGCTCAGCGCGGCTGATCAAGGCGCCTGTGGGGTTGTGTGGGGTGTTGAGGATGATCATGCGTGTGCGTGGCGACAGCGCGGCCTTGATCTGCTCAAAATCCAGCGCAAAGCCTTGCAGGCTCAATTGCACATGCACGCAGCGGCCACCGGCGAGCTCGACGGAGGGCTCGTAGCTGTCGTAGCTAGGGTCGAACACGATGACTTCATCGCCAGCGCGGATCACCGCCTGGATCGCGCAGAAGATCGCCGCAGTGGCGCCGGGCGTGATGGTGACTTCGCTGTCGGCATTCACCGTTGCGCCATAGCTGCGGGCAATCTTTGCTGCCACTTGTTGGCGCAGGGCCGGCAGGCCGGTCATTGGGGAATATTGGTTGTGCCCGCTGGCCACATGCTTGCCCACGGCATCGAGTAAGGCTTGAGGGCCGTTGAAATCCGGAAACCCCTGGGACAGGTTAAGCGCGCCAGTCTCGGCTGCGAGTTGCGACATAGTCGTGAAAATAGTCGTGCCGACATTCGGCAGCTTGCTGGTGATCATTGAAAGGCCCCTGCAGGTGAGCCCCAAGTTTTAAGCTGCCCGTTGCATCGGGTCAAGGCACAAACCGTCGCGCACAAAAAAGGGCTCCAAAGGAGCCCTCTCTTGCAGCGTGTCGCTTACAACATGAAGCTGCCGTTACTTCTTGTCACGGCGCTTCTTGTCGGCCTTCTTGTGGTGAGTCATCAAACGACGCTTCTTGTTCACCTGACGGTCAGTCAGTGTGTTCTTGTTGCCTTCGTATGGGTTGTCACCACCCTTGAACTCGATACGGATCGGCGTACCGACCAGTTTCAAGACACGGCGGTAGGTGTTTTCCAGGTAACGCACGTAGGACTTTGGCACCTTCTCGATCTGGTTACCGTGGATCACGATAATCGGCGGGTTGGCACCACCCAAGTGGGCGTAACGCAGTTTGATCCGGCGGTTGTTGACCATCGGCGGCGCGTGCTCGCCAACGGCGTCTTCCAGGATCTGGGTGAGACGGTTGGTCGGCCAGCGAGTGACCGCAGACTTGAACGAGTTCTGTACGGATGCGTAGAGGTTACCCACGCCGGTACCGTGCAGTGCCGAAATAAAGTGGATATCGGCGAACTCGACGAAGAACAGGCGACGCTGCAGCTCGATCTTGACGAAATCGCGCTCGCTCGGCGTCATGCCGTCCCACTTGTTGATCGCGATCACCAGGGCGCGACCGGCTTCCAGGGCAAAACCCAGCAAGTTCAGGTCGTGGTCCACCACGCCTTCGCGGGCGTCCATCACAAAGATCACCACGTTGGCGTCTTTGATCGCTTGCAGGGTTTTGACCACCGAGAACTTTTCAACTTCCTCGTGGATCTTGCCGCGCTTGCGCACACCGGCGGTGTCGATCAGCGTGTACTTCTCGTCGTTACGCTCGAACGGGATGTAGATGCTGTCGCGGGTGGTGCCGGGCTGGTCATAGACGATTACGCGGTCTTCACCGAGCATGCGGTTGACCAGCGTGGACTTGCCCACGTTAGGGCGGCCGATGATGGCGATCTTGATACCGTCTTTTTCGCTTGGGCCAGGAATGCGTTTGGCTTCCTCACCTTCGGCAACGATCTCTTCTTCGCCCTCTTCTTCCTCGGCGTCATCCTTAGGGAAATCGCGCAGGGCGATTTCCAGCATCTGGGTGATACCACGACCGTGGGCACCGGCGACCGGGATCGCGTCGCCCAGGCCCATCGGGCTGAATTCGGCACGGGCCGCTTCAGGGTCGATGTTGTCGATCTTGTTGGCGATCAGATAAGAACGCTTGTTGCGCTTGCGCAGGTGCTCGCCAATCATCTGGTCGGCAGCGGTGTAGCCCGCGCGGGCGTCCACGAGGAACAACACAACATCGGCTTCTTCAATGGCGAGCAGCGACTGCTCGGCCATTTTTTCGTCCATGCCATGTTCGTCACCGGAGATACCACCGGTGTCGACAATAATGTAGGAGCGCCCTTGCCACTTTGCCTCACCGTATTGGCGATCACGGGTCAGACCGGACAAGTCGCCGACAATGGCGTCGCGAGTCCTGGTCAGGCGGTTGAACAAGGTGGACTTGCCGACGTTAGGTCGGCCCACCAGGGCGATTACGGGAACCATGCGGCTCTCCACTTCGTTATTTCAGAAAATACAAAAGCCGCTGCAGGGCAGCGGCTGGTGCTCGGGGCAGCATAATCAAATGCCGCATGCCCCGCCGAAGCGGGGCCGCCTGGGTGTTACCCCAAGCATAGTTCTTACTTGATGGTCAGGGCTTCCAGCTTGCCGCTGTTGCCAAACACATAAAGCATGTTACCCACGACCAGCGGACGAGCACGCAGGCCGTCGCTGTCGATACGCTCGCGACCGACAAAGCGACCGTCTACCTGGCTCAGCAGGTGCAGGTAGCCTTCAAAGTCGCCGACCGCTACATAGCTGGAGAATACTTCCGGTGCCGACAGCTGACGGCGGGCCAGGGAGTCGTTGCTCCACAGTGCAGTGGTGGAACGCTCGTCGACACTTTCAACGGTGCCGGACGCCAGGCTTACGTAGACGCTGCCAAACCCTTGGGCGACACCGGCGTAGCTGGAAGCATCACGCTGCCAGTTGACGCGGCCGGTCTGCAGGTCAAGCGCCGCAACACGGCCCTGGTAGGTGGCGACGTAGAGGGTTTCACCCGACAGCAACAGGCCACCGTCGATGTCCACTACGCGATCCAGCTCGGAACGACCTTGCGGGATAGCCACACGGGTTTCCCAGGCCGGCACGCCGTTCTGGGTATCAAGGGCGACCACTTTACCGGTCGACAGGCCCGCAACGGCCAGATTGTTGGTCACAACCGGACCACTGGTACCGCGCAAGGTCAGCACCGCTGGGGTGCTGTCGTACAACCAACGCTGTTCGCCGGTGCTGGCGTCGAGGCCGATCACGCGGTCGTCCTGGGTTTGCACCACGACGATATCGCCGTTGGTGGCAGGCGGTGCGAGCACTTCACTGGTCACGCGAGCGCGCCATTTCTCTTCACCGGTGCTGGAGTCCAAGGCAACGACTTCGCCTTTCAGCGTACCGAGCATGACCATGCCGTAACCCACGCCTACCGCGCCGGATACTGGCAAATCCAGATCCTTGGTCCACTTGACGTCGCCGTTCATGCGGTCCATGGACGTCACCACGCCGGTCACGTCAGCGGCGACAATGTTGTCACCGTCGATAGCCGGTACCAACATGTTGTAGGTGTCGCCCTGACCGTCACCGATGGAGCGGCTCCACTGCTTTTGCAGGACCACTTCTTCCTTGAAGCTGGTCAGCTCCGCAGGCGGCAGTTCTTTCTTGCTGTTGCTGCTGCAACCCGCGGCCAGAACGGCCAGAGCCAGCAATGCTGCATGTTTCCAACGGATCACGTCACGCATCCCCTTTGGCCAAGTCGTCCAGCTTGATTTGTAAGCCACCGACCGCCGCTTCATCAGACAGCGCCGCCTTGGCTTTTTGGTACGCAGCATTGGCTTCGTCGGTACGACCCAATTGGACCAACAGGTCGCCCTTGAGCTCTTCGCGAGTGGCTACAAATGCCTTGTCAGCATCGCCGTCGAGCAGTTTGAGTGCTTCGTCAGCCTTGTTCTGTGCCGCCAGTACCTGAGCCAGGCGCTGACGTGCGATTTCACCCAGGGTTGGGTTGGTCGGTTTGTCGGCGATGGCTTTGAGCTCTGCAGCCGCATCATCCAGCTTGCCGGTGTCGACCGCGACTTTCGCGACGAACAGGCTGCCGTATTGGGCGTAGGTGCTACCGCCAAATTCGTTCTTCAGCTTGCCGGCCAGGTCTGCAACTTGTGCAGGGTCGGGCTTGCCGTCCGGCGTCAACGTGGTTTCCAGCAATTGCTGATAGAGGATCGAGGCGCCTTGGGACTGGTTGGCCTGATACTTGGTCCAGGCTTGCCAGCCGAACACCACCACTAAAGCCAGCAGGCCGCCAGTAACCAGGGGCTTGCCGTTACGCTGCCACCAGTCCTTGAACTCGGCCAGTTGATCATCATCAGAACTCGACACCCCAATACTCCTTAATCGCTAAATTCGGCTGTTCGACAGCTTCAACCCTGCACGACGCAGGTGGCCAAGTGCGCAGCGAGCGCATCAAAGGCAATGTTCTGTTGCTCGCCCTGGCCACGCAGGGGTTTGAAACCTATCACTTGCTGGGCCAGTTCGTCATCGCCCAGGATCAGTGCATACAGCGCACCGCTCTTGTCGGCCTTCTTGAACTGGCTCTTGAAGCTGCCGGCGCCGGCATTGACTTGCAGGCGCAGGTTCGGCAACTGGTCGCGCACTTTTTCGCTCAGGGCCAGGGCTGCCAGCTCGGCGGCCTCGCCAAAGGCGCACAGGTACACGTCCACCTGACGGGAGATTTCTTCAGGGACTTTCTCCAGGGTTTCGAGCAGCAGGATCAGCCGCTCAATGCCCATGGCGAAGCCCACACCGGTAGTCGGCTTGCCGCCCATCTGCTCGACCAGGCCGTCATAACGGCCACCGGCACACACGGTGCCTTGGGCGCCAAGTTTGTCGGTGACCCACTCGAAGACGGTCTTGCTGTAGTAATCGAGGCCACGCACCAGCTTGGTGTTGATCACGAACGGAATACCAGCCGCATCCAACCGAGCCTTGAGGCCTTCGAAGTGAATGCGCGACTCGTCGTCCAGGTAGTCGGCCATTTTTGGCGCATCGACCAGTACGGCTTGGGTGTCGGCGTTCTTGGTGTCCAGCACGCGCAACGGGTTGGTTTTCAGACGGCGCTGGCTGTCTTCGTCCAACTTGTCCAGGTGAGCCGACAGGTACTCGACCAGGGCCACTTTGTAGCGGCCGCGGGATTCACTGGTGCCCAGGCTGTTGAGCTCAAGCTTGACCGCATCGCGGATGCCCAGCAGGCCCCACAGGCGCCAGGTCAGCACGATCAGCTCGGCGTCGATATCCGGGCCGTCGATGTTGAATACTTCGAGGCCGATCTGGTGGAACTGGCGATAACGGCCTTTCTGCGGGCGCTCGTGGCGGAACATCGGGCCGATGTACCACAATTTCTGCGGCTGGCCAGCACCGGTCAGACCATGCTCAAGCACAGCGCGCACGCACGCGGCGGTGCCTTCCGGACGCAGGGTCAGGGAGTCGCCGTTGCGGTCTTCAAAGGTGTACATCTCTTTTTCGACGATGTCGGTCACTTCACCGATGGAGCGCTTGAACAGCTCGGTGAACTCGACGATCGGCATGCGGATCTGCTTGTAACCGTAGTTATCCAGCAGGCGCGCGACGGTGCTTTCGAAGTAGCGCCACAGCGGCGTCTGCTCCGGCAGGATGTCGTTCATGCCACGAATGGCTTGCAGAGACTTGCTCACATCAAATCCTTAAATTCGTTCAATCAGCCGCGCGCGATCAGCGCTGCGTCAGCTGCGACCTTTTCGGCCGCTTTCTGGCGGATCAGTCTTTCGAGCTCATCCACCAGATTGTCATTCGTTAACTTCTGAGCCGGCTTGCCGTCGATGTAGATCAGGTTCGGCGTACCGCCTGTGAGACCCACATGGGCTTCTTTGGCTTCGCCCGGCCCGTTGACCACACACCCGATCACCGCAACATCCAGTGGCACCAGCAGGTCTTCGAGGCGCAATTCCAGATCGTTCATGGTTTTCACCACGTCGAAGTTCTGCCGCGAGCAGCTCGGGCAGGCAATGAAATTGATACCACGGGAACGCAAACGCAGGGATTTGAGGATGTCGTAACCGACCTTCACTTCCTCTACGGGGTCTGCCGCCAGGGAGATGCGAATAGTATCGCCGATCCCTTCGGCGAGCAGCATACCGAGACCCACCGCAGATTTCACTGTGCCTGAGCGTAAACCGCCCGCTTCAGTGATACCCAGGTGCAGCGGCTGCACGATTTCCTTGGCCAGCAGGCGGTAGGCTTCTACCGCCATAAACACGTCGGAAGCCTTTACGCTGACCTTGAAGTCCTGGAAATTCAGGCGTTCAAGGTGTTCAACGTGGCGCAGTGCCGACTCGACCAACGCCGCCGGAGTAGGCTCGCCGTATTTCTTTTGCAGGTCTTTTTCCAGGGAACCGGCGTTGACGCCGATGCGGATTGGAATACCGCGATCACGGGCAGCATCGACCACAGCGCGCACACGGTCTTCACGGCCGATGTTGCCCGGGTTGATGCGCAGGCAATCCACACCCAGTTCGGCCACGCGCAAGGCGATCTTGTAGTCGAAGTGAATGTCGGCAACCAACGGCACCTTGACCAGTTGCTTGATACGGCCGAAGGCTTCGGCAGCGTCCATGTCGGGTACGGAAACCCGCACGATGTCTACGCCAGCGGCTTCCAGACGGTTGATCTGCGCAACGGTGGCGGCCACATCGTTGGTGTCGCTGTTGGTCATGCTCTGCACTGCGATGGGGGCGTCGCCACCCACAGGCACGGAGCCGACCCAGATTTTGCGCGATACGCGACGTTTGATTGGAGATTCGCCGTGCATGACTATTGTCCCAACTTCAGGCGAGCGGTTTCGCCAGTGGTGAACGGCGCCACGTCTACAGGCTGGCCGTTGTAGGCCACTTGCGCGCCACGGGCAAAGCCCAGACGCAGCGTCAAAGGAGGCTTGCCGCCCTGGTCGAGCGAATCGCCCTTACGCTTAAGGCCGCTGAACAGCACTTTGCCGTTGCCGTCGGTGACTTGCGTCCAGCAGTCGGCGACGAAGGTGATCTGTACACGGCCATCACCGGCGATCAACGCTGGGGTGGTGGGCGGCGAAATGGCAGGCGCAGCCGGGGCGGCAGGCGCTGGAGCGACTGGGGTTTGCGCGGGCGCGGCCGGAGTGTGGGCCGGGGCAACCGAGGTTGCAGGAGCGGCAGGCGCAGCGGCAGTCGCGGTTGGAGCGGTTTCGGGCACTGGCTGCTCGGTTGCAAGCGGCGCTTCAGGAGCGGCCTGGCCTTCAGCAACAGCCTGATCTTCCGGCTCGTCCAACGGGTGAATCTGGGTGGTGCCGTCGGCGCTTTCGACTTCGACGTGCTCCATGGCGTTGCTGGTCAGGTCCTTGGTGCGCTGGGAAGTCTGGTCTTGCCACCAGACAAAACCGCCGCCGATCACGGCGATGAGCAGCAGCAGGCTGACAATACGCAAAATCGTGTGGGAAACCCGCACAGGTTCTTCGATACGCCCTAGGCCATGAACGTTACTGCCCTGGGAATCGGTACCGGTGAACTGGTCGAATTCCTGGACCAGCACGGCCTGGTCGATGCCCAGCAACTTGGCATAGGCGCGGATATAACCGCGGGCAAAGGTATGCCCAGGCAGCTTGTCGAATGCGCCGGCTTCCAGATTACCCAGGGAGGTGGTGGTCAAATTGAGCTTGAGGGCCACTTCCGCCAGAGACCAACCATTGCTTTCGCGGGCCTGGCGCAAGGTGTCGCCTGGGTTTACGCGATTAGCTGCTACAACTTCCGGGTGCGCCGCTTTCATCATTGCTCCGACAGGTATTGCTGATATTCCGGCGTACCGGGATAGAGTCGTTCGAGTTGCTGGCCAAAACGTGCGGCCGTGTCGCGTTCTTCATGAACCGTCGCCAGGCGCACACCGAGCAATAGACTACGTGCATTTTGCCCGCTGAGCAGGCTAAAACGCTCGTAATAGTCACGTGCCGGCACATAATGCCTGTCATCAAAGGATAACTCAGCCATTTCGAGCAATGCCCGAGGCTGGCGACTGTTCAAATGCAGGGCTTTTTCCAGCTGCTGGCGGGCGCTGTCGCGCTGCCCGAGGCGTATCGAGGTCACCCCAAGGTTCTCGAATACACGGGAACGCTCAGGATAGAGGGTATCGGTGCTGGCTTGCTGGAAATAAAGGGCGGCCTGCTCATACCGATTTTGCGCAAACAGGAAGCTACCGTAATTGTTTAGCAACCGTGGGTCAGCAGGTCGGGCAGCCAACGCTTTCTGGAAATACTGGTCAGCCAGTTCAGGCTCGGCCTGAGCCTGGAACACCAGCGCCAGTGCGGCGTTCGCGTCAGCGTCGTTGCTATCCAGTTCAAGAGCCTTTTTCAACGGCACCTTGGCCTGCTCGTTCATACCTTGGCGCAAGTAACCCAAGCCCAACTGCACATAGGCAGCTCGCGCCTCATCACGGCCTTTACCGGTTTGCAAAGGGCTGTCATAGCCCGATGAAACACAACCTGCCGCGAGGGCGGTAACAAGTAAAAGCAGCGCAAGGCGCAAGGGCATAGAGATCCTCTCTCAGATTCGATTCACAGCGATAAGCGGCAAATCGTCGGCGGCGTTCAGTTCGCGCCCGGCGATATATCGTTCGCTGCGGCGGGTACGGTCCATTACCTGCCCTACCAATTGGCCACAGGCGGCATCGATGTCTTCACCACGGGTGGTGCGGACAGTGACGTTGTAGCCGGCCTGATGCAGTTGATCCTGGAAACGGCGAATAGCGTTGTTGCTCGGCCGCTCGTAGCCAGAATGCGGAAACGGGTTGAACGGGATCAGGTTGATCTTGCACGGGGTGTTCTTGAGCAACTCGATCATTTCTACCGCGTGTTCGACCTTGTCGTTGATGTCCTTGAGCATGGTGTACTCAATGGTCAATACGCGTTTCTCACCCAAGGTCGCCATATAACGCTGGCAGGATTCGAGCAGCATCTTAAGCGGATATTTCTTGTTGATCGGCACCAATTGGTTACGCAATGCGTCATTGGGTGCGTGCAGCGACAACGCCAGGGAGACGTCGATGTGCTTGGCCAGCTCATCGATCATCGGTACCACGCCGGAGGTCGACAGGGTCACGCGGCGCTTGGAAATGCCGTAGCCCAGGTCGTCCATCATCAGGTGCATGGCCGCGATGACGTTGTCGAAGTTCAGCAGCGGCTCACCCATGCCCATCATCACCACGTTGGTGATGGCACGGTCGACGGTTGCCGGGACGCTGCCAAAGGATTTGTTGGCAATCCACACCTGGCCGATGACTTCGGCGGCGGTGAGGTTGCTATTGAAGCCTTGCTTGCCGGTGGAGCAGAAACTGCAGTCCAGGGCACAGCCTGCCTGGGACGAAACGCACAATGTGCCACGTTTGCCCTGGGGAATGTACACGGTCTCGACGCAGCTGCCGGATGCCACGCGCACCACCCACTTACGGGTGCCGTCGGTGGAGATGTCCTCGCTGACCACTTCGGGGCCACGGACCTCAGCAATGGCCTTGAGCTTGTCGCGCAAGGCCTTGCTGACGTTCGTCATGGCGTCGAAATCGTCGACGCCAAAGTGGTGAATCCATTTCATTACCTGACCGGCACGGAAACGCTTCTCCCCGATTGAGTCGAAGAATTTCTCCATTTCCGGCTGGGTCAGACCCAGCAGGTTGGTTTTAACAGTCGATGTAGTCATGGATTCACCCTCACTCTTTAAGCCAATGCTTAGCGAGCGGTTACTTCAGTAGCAGCGAAAAAGTACGAGATTTCGCGAGCAGCGGCAGCTTCGGAGTCCGAGCCGTGTACAGCGTTGGCGTCGATGGATTCAGCGAAGTCAGCACGGATGGTGCCGGCAGCGGCTTCTTTAGGGTTGGTAGCGCCCATCAGCTCACGGTTCAGAGCGATAGCGTTTTCGCCTTCCAGAACCTGAACAACAACAGGACCGGAGATCATGAAGGCAACCAGGTCGCCGAAGAAGCCACGAGCGCTGTGCTCAGCGTAGAAGCCTTCGGCTTCAGCTTTGGACAGTTGCTTGAGTTTCGAAGCTACAACCTTCAGGCCGGCTTTTTCGAAACGAGTGGTGATCTCGCCAATGACGTTTTTTGCAACAGCGTCAGGCTTGATGATGGAGAAAGTACGTTGAACAGCCATGGTGTAACTCCAGAAACGGTAATTTACGAAAAATTAAACCCGCGAATTATACGCGGGTTATTGGGTATTGCCTAACTGCGTAAAAAGGCGGCTCAGTCTGCTTCTTCGATCCACAGGCCTTGAATCGCCTCCAGGACCTTTTCGCCACCCCGATCCGGGATGTCGTCGAAGTCCGGCAGCTCCAGCACCAGATTGCGCAACTTAACGAAGTTGACCGTCAGAGGATTGACCTCAGGATGGGCTTCAGCAAGTTGTATAGCGATTTCTTGTACATCAACCCATTTCAGGCTCATGACATTTCCTTGAATCAATGCGGCGCTTCGGCTGCATGGTTGAGGGAATACTTCGGAATTTCGACGGTGATGTCTTCCGTCCCGACCTTTGCCTGACAGCTTAGGCGCGAATGCGCTTCCAGGCCCCAGGCACGGTCAAGAAAGTCCTCTTCCAGCTCGTCGGCTTCTTCCAGGGTGTTGAAACCCTCACGGATGATGCAGTGACAGGTGGTGCAGGCGCAGACACCGCCGCAGGCACTTTCGATCTCGATGTGGTTGTCATGGGCAACTTCGAGGATGGACTTGCCGGTCTCAGCCTCAACAACCATACCGTCCGGGCAATGCTCGGCGTGTGGCAGAAAAATGACCTGCGGCATTAATTATTCCTCGATTTCATTCAGGTTGCGTCCCGCCAGGGCGGCTTTCACCGTCTGGTCCATACGGCGGGCGGCAAAGGCGTCAGTCACTTGCGACAGGCGCTTGGTCTGTTGCTCGATGGCGTAACCATCGGTGCCTTTCATCAGTTCGGCCAGCTCCTGCATTTGCAGGTCGATGACCATGCGCTCTTCAGCGTCCAGCAGGCGCTCGCCGTCGACCTCAAGGGCGCCCTGCACCGCTTCGAGCAGGCGCTGGGCATCGACTTGCTGCTCACGCAAGACGCGGGCGACTTTATCGTCACCGGCGTACTGGAACGAGTCCTTGAGCATCTTGGCGATCTCGCCGTCGGTGAGACCGTAGGACGGCTTGACCTGGATGCTGGCTTCAACGCCCGAGGCCAACTCACGCGCCGCAACGCTGAGCAGCCCGTCGGCATCCACCTGGAAGGTCACGCGAATCTTCGCGGCGCCAGCAACCATCGCCGGAATGCCGCGCAATTCGAAGCGCGCCAGGGAGCGGCAGTCGCTGATCAGCTCGCGCTCGCCTTGCAGCACATGAATCATCATGGCCGTCTGGCCGTCTTTGTAAGTGGTGAAGTCCTGGGCGCGGGCGACGGGGATGGTGGTGTTACGCGGAATCACCTTCTCCATCAGGCCGCCCATGGTTTCCAGGCCCAGGGACAACGGAATCACATCGAGCAGCAACAGTTCGCCGCCATCACGCTTGTTGCCAGCCAGGGTATCGGCCTGGATTGCGGCACCAATGGCGACCACCTGATCCGGGTCGATTTCAGTCAGGGGCTCACGGCCAAAGGCTTCGGCGACGGCTTCGCGAACACGCGGCACGCGAGTCGAACCACCCACCATGACCACTGCACCCACGTCTTCCAGTTCGATACCGGAATCACGCACGGCACGACGGCAAGCCTTAAGGCTGCGGGCGACCATCGGCTCGATCAACGCATCGAAGGCTTCACGGGTCAGCTGGGCCGACCAGTCGCCGTGGGACACTTCAACGGATGCCGCATCAGTCAGTGCTTCTTTGGCGGCGCAAGCGGTTTGCAGCAGACTGCGCTGCGCACCTGGGTCCAGGTCGGCAGATAAGCCGGCGCTGCTGATGATCCAGCCAGCGATGGCGTGGTCGAAGTCGTCGCCGCCCAGGGCGCTGTCGCCACCGGTGGCCAGCACCTCAAACACGCCGCCGGTCAGGCGCAGGATCGAAATATCAAAGGTACCGCCGCCCAGGTCGTAAATCGCGACCAGGCCTTCGGCATGTTGGTCCAAACCATAGGCCACGGCCGCAGCAGTCGGCTCGTTGAGCAGGCGCAACACATTGAGGCCGGCGAGTTTTGCCGCGTCCTTGGTGGCTTGGCGCTGAGCGTCATCGAAATAGGCCGGAACGGTGATCACTGCACCCACCAGTTCGCCGCCCAGGGTTTTTTCTGCGCGCTGGCGCAGCACCTTGAGAATATCGGCCGACACTTCCACCGGGCTTTTCGGCCCCTGGACAGTGTCGATGAACGGCATATGGGATTCGCCACCGACGAAGCGGTATGGCAACTGGTCGCCCAATTGCTTGACGTCGGACAGACCACGACCCATCAAGCGCTTGACCGACAGCACGGTATTCAAGGGGTCGGTAGACGCCGCCAGCTTGGCCGACTCACCGACTTCGGTGCGATCAGCGTGGTAACGCACAGCGGACGGCAGGATCACCTGGCCATCGGCGTCGGGCAGCGGCTCGGACAGGCCGCTGCGCAAGGCAGCAACCAGGGAATTGGTGGTGCCCAGGTCAATCCCGACCGCCAGGCGACGCTGGTGCGGTTGAGGGCTTTGGCCGGGTTCGGCGATTTGCAGTAGGGCCATGGTAATCAGGTCTTATCTGTCTATCAGGCGTGCATCACGGGCAGCACACTGGGTTAATCGTCGAGGCGCTCTTCTAGCTGGCGCACTTCGTAGGTGAGCTTGTCGAGGAACTGCATGCGCCGCATCAGGCGTTCGGCCTGTTCGCGTTGCGCTGCGTCATCCCAACAGGCTGCGAAGCTTTCGTTCAGTTCATCCTGGGCCGTTTTCAGACGACGCTTGAAGACCGCGACGCCGGCCAGATCAGCCTCGTCCTGCAAGTCTTCGAGCTCTTCGCGCCACTGCATCTGCTGCATCAGGAAGTCCGGATCGTGCACCGTGACTTCCAGCGGCAGCTCACCACCGTTCATCGCGAGCAGATAACGCGCGCGCTTGGGCGGATTCTTGAGGGTCTGATAGGCCTCGTTGAGGCTGGCCGATTTTTCCAGCGCCACGCGTTGCTCGCGCTCGGAAGCGTCAGCAAAGCGGTCTGGATGCACCCCACGCGCCAATTCTCGGTAGCGCGTGGCAAGCTGCTCAAGGTCCAGCCGAAAACTCGGCTGCAGCTCGAATAAAGCGAAATGACAAGGAGTACCCACGAATAGCCTCAGATGTTGAAGCTTTCGCCGCAGCCACACTCACCGCGTACGTTGGGGTTGTTGAACTTGAAGCCTTCGTTCAACCCTTCCTTGACGAAATCGAGTTCGGTGCCGTCCAGGTAGGTCAGGCTCTTAGGGTCGATGATCACTTTCTCGCCGTGACTTTCGAACACCTGGTCTTCCTCAACCACCTCGTCGACAAACTCCAGCACGTAGGCAAGGCCGGAACAGCCCGTGGTGCGAACACCCAGACGAATCCCCTCACCTTTACCGCGCCCATTCAGGGAGCGGCGAATGTGTTGCGCAGCCGCTTCTGTCATGCTGATAGCCATCGTTGACTCCTTACTCGTCGCCAAATGCTTAGATCAAGCCTTTCTTCTGCTTGTAGTCGCGAACGGCCGCCTTGATGGCGTCTTCTGCGAGCACGGAGCAGTGGATTTTCACTGGCGGCAGCGCCAGTTCTTCGGCCAGCTGGGTGTTGCTGATAGTCACAGCCTCATCCAGGGTCTTGCCTTTCATCCATTCGGTCGCCAGGGAGCTGGAGGCGATGGCCGAGCCGCAACCGTAGGTCTTGAATTTGGCGTCTTCGATAACGCCAGCGTCGTTGACCTTGATCTGCAGGCGCATCACATCGCCGCACGCCGGGGCGCCGACCATGCCGGTGCCGACGTCTGGGTCTTCCGCGTCCATCTTGCCGACGTTACGCGGGTTTTCGTAGTGGTCGATGACCTTTTCGCTGTAAGCCATGGTACTGAATCCTCACTCATCAGGGCCGCTCTGGAACCCTGTAAAAACGCCTGCGTTTTCCGCCACGTTTCTACAGAGCTTGGGTGGCGGCTTCTTTGTTTAGTGTGCCGCCCACTCGATCTTGGAAATGTCAACACCGTCTTTGAACATGTCCCACAGTGGCGACAGGACGCGCAACTTGTTGACGGCTTCGCAGACTTTTTGCGCGGCGTAGTCGACTTGCTCTTCGGTGGTGAAACGGCCGAACGTAAAGCGGATCGAGCTGTGTGCCAGTTCGTCGTTGCGGCCCAGGGCGCGCAGTACGTACGAAGGCTCAAGGGACGCCGAGGTGCAGGCCGAACCGGACGAAACCGCCAGGTCCTTGAGCGCCATGATCAGCGACTCGCCTTCAACGTAGTTGAAGCTCAAATTCAGGTTGTGCGGTACACGGGCGGTCATGCTGCCGTTGATGTACAGCTCTTCAAGGTTCTCAACCTGCTTGTAGAAGCGGTCGCTCAGAGCCTTGATGCGAATGTTTTCGGCAGCCATGTCTTCCTTGGCTACGCGGAAGGCTTCGCCCATGCCAACGATCTGGTGGGTCGCCAGGGTGCCCGAACGCATGCCGCGCTCGTGACCGCCGCCGTGCATGGTGGCTTCGATACGCACGCGCGGCTTGCGGCTTACGTACAGGGCGCCGATGCCTTTAGGGCCGTAGGTCTTGTGGGCAGAGAACGACATCAGGTCGACTTTCAGCTTCGACAGGTCGATATCGACCTTGCCGGTAGACTGAGCAGCGTCGACGTGCAGCAGAATGCCCTTCGAACGAGTCAGCTCGCCGATGGCCGCGATGTCGTTGATGGTGCCGATTTCGTTGTTCACGTGGATCACGGAAACCAGGATGGTGTCTTCACGCAGCGCGGCTTCGATCATGGCCGGGGTGACGATACCGTCAGTGGTGGGCTCAAGGTAGGTAACCTCAAAACCTTCACGCTCCAGTTGGCGCATGGTGTCAAGGACAGCCTTGTGCTCAATCTTGGTGGTGATCAGGTGCTTGCCTTTGGTCGCATAGAAATGCGCCGCGCCCTTGATTGCCAGGTTGTCGGACTCGGTAGCACCGGAAGTCCAGACGATTTCGCGCGGGTCGGCGTTAACCAGGTCGGCAACTTGGCGACGAGCGTTCTCGACCGCTTCCTCGGCTTTCCAGCCGAAGACGTGGGAACGGGAGGCCGGGTTGCCGAAGTTTCCGTCAACCAGCAGGCATTCGCTCATCTTTTGCGCGACACGCGGATCAACCGGGGTGGTCGCTGAGTAATCAAGGTAAATCGGCAATTTCATGGACTTTCTCCTAAATCAGGCTGGCTGGCGTGCCGTTAGCTCTGCGGCTGTCACTCGACGGCGGACGCTTCAATCTTGTCCAGACGCGGCGCCTTGGTGTTGCAACGGCGCTGGTCCTGACGCTGGGCTACTTCTTGCACCTCACGGCGAGTCACAAGATCGGCCAAGCTGATACCACTCAAAAACTCATGGATCTGCAGGCTCAGATCGCACCACAAATGGTGCGTCAGGCAGGTGTCGCCGGCATGGCAATCACCCAGGCCCTGGCATTTGGTAGCGTCGACGGATTCGTTGACCGCATCGATCACCTGGGCAACCTGGATGCCCTGCATGTCGCGGGACAACTGATAGCCACCGCCTGGCCCACGCACACTGGAGACCAGGTTGCTACGGCGCAATTTGGCGAACAGTTGCTCGAGATAGGACAGGGAAATGCCTTGGCGCTCGGAGATATCGGCCAGGGACACCGGCCCAGTTTGCGCGTGCAAGGCCAAGTCGAGCATGGCAGTCACCGCGTATCGGCCTTTTGTAGTCAGTCTCATGGACAATTACCAAGGTGTTTCAGAATGTGGGCAAGTATGCGATTCCCGACTGTTTAAGTCAACTATAAGACCTAGTGCTTTAGTCGGGATTACCCGTAGAAAGGGCGCAGAATCATAGCAGGATGGGGCGGGATCGAACAGCGGGAACAGGACTGGATTGGGCTTGCAGGACCAGCGGAGATCAAATGTGGGAGCTGGCTTGCCTGCGATAGCGGTATGCCAGCCACCTATTGGGTTGCTGACCCACCGCTATCGCAGCGATGCGGCGACCCGACAAGCCAGCTCCCACAGGACCATGCATCAGCCTTTGGAACTAGCCCGCCTTGGTAGCCGCCTCGTCCTTGATCTCAGCGAAGTCTTCTTCGCGCAACTCAGGCAGATCTTTCGCACAGTAAGGACTGCCCAGGTCCTTCAGCGCGCCGCACATCCCTTCCAGCTTGCCGTCCACCGCCTGTAGATGGTCAAGCAATTGACCGATAGCGCGCGCCACCGGGTCGGGCATGTCTTCACTGACGCCATAGGCATCAAAGCCGATTTTTTCGGCCATGGCCTTGCGCTTGGCTTCCTGCTCGTCGCCGACTTCCGGCTTGACGATGATTCGGCCGGGAATACCCACTACGGTCGCACCGGGCGGTACAGCCTTGGTCACCACGGCATTGGAGCCAACCTTGGCGCCTGCACCCACAGTGAACGGGCCGAGCACCTTGGCGCCAGCCCCTACCACCACACCGTCTTCCAGCGTTGGGTGGCGCTTGCCTTTGTTCCAACTGGTGCCCCCCAAGGTCACGCCTTGATACAGGGTCACGTCATCGCCAATTTCAGCCGTCTCGCCAATAACGATGCCCATGCCATGATCGATAAAGAATCGACGACCCACCTTGGCACCGGGATGAATCTCGATCCCAGTCATCCAGCGACCAAAGTTCGACACCAGCCGAGCCAGCCACTTCCAACCCATACCCCACAGGGCACCGGATAGGCGGTGAATCCAGATCGCATGCATACCCGGGTAGCAGGTCAGCACTTCAAAGGCGTTGCGCGCCGCCGGGTCACGGTGGAAAACACTCTGGATATCTTCTCGCAAACGCTCGAACATTTTTAATCCTTCCGCTTAAGAAGCTCGCCACGGGCCGCTTTTTGGGTTTCCGTGAGGATGCCACGCAATATATTCATTTCTGCCCGGCTGACCGAGCTGCGCCCGTACAAGCGACGCAGGCGCGCCATCAAGTGCCGTGGTTTTTCAGGGTCGAGGAATTCGATGGCCACCAGGGTTTGCTCCAGGTGCTCATAGAACCGCTCCAGCTCGTCCATAGTGGCCAACTCGCCACTTTTGGTCGAAGCAACTTCATCCTTTTCCACTTTGCTCGGCTGACCTTCAGCGGCCAGCCAGGCCATACGCACTTCGTAAGTCAGCACCTGCACCGCTGCCCCGAGGTTCAGCGAGCTGAATTCAGGGTCTGATGGAATGTGCACGTGGTAATGACATCGCTGCAGCTCTTCGTTGGTGAGGCCGGAGTCTTCACGACCGAACACCAAAGCGATTTCAGCGCCGCCTGCCGCTTCTTCCACCACTTTGGTGCCGCACTCACGCGGGTCCAGCAGCGGCCAAGGGATACGGCGGTCGCGCGCACTGGTGCCCAGCACCAGATTGCAGCCGACCAAGGCGTCTTCCAATGTGGCGACGACCTGGGCTTTTTCGAGGATGTCATTGGCGCCGGACGCGCGAGCATCAGCCTCGTGGTGCGGAAACACACGCGGCTCGACCAGCACCAGGCGCGTCAGGCCCATGTTTTTCATGGCTCGCGCCACCCCGCCGATATTGCCGGGATGACTGGTATTGACCAAGACGACACGAATGTTTTGCAGCACGGGAGGCGCTCTCGGACACGGGAAAGGGGAGCAAATCTTACAGAACCGCCTAAGGTTATGCCATGAAAGCTAACGTCGTCCTTCACCTGAAGAAAGTTTCTGCTAGAATGCTCGGCTTTCTTTAACAACCTTAGGTGACACATCCATGCAGCCCATGCTGAATATCGCGCTGCGCGCCGCCCGCAGCGCCAGTGAATTGATCTTCCGCTCCATCGAGCGCCTGGATACCATCAAGGTCGACGAAAAAGACGCCAAGGATTACGTATCCGAGGTGGACCGCGCCGCCGAACAGAAAATCATCGACGCGCTGCGCAAGGCCTACCCTACCCACGGCATCCTCGGTGAAGAAACCGGCTTGCACAAAGGTAGCGGCGAAGGCGAAGACTACCTGTGGATCATCGACCCACTGGACGGCACCACCAACTTCCTGCGCGGTATCCCGCATTTTGCCGTGAGCATCGCGTGCAAATACCGTGGCCGCCTGGAACACGCGGTCGTACTCGACCCGGTTCGCCAGGAAGAATTCACCGCCAGCCGTGGGCGTGGCGCCCAACTGAACGGTCGTCGCCTGCGCGTCAGCGGTCGCACCAGCCTGGACGGCGCCCTGCTGGGCACTGGCTTTCCGTTCCGTGACGACCAGATGGACAACCTGGAAAACTACCTGGGCATGTTCCGCGCCCTGGTTGGCCAGACCGCTGGCATCCGTCGCGCTGGCGCAGCCAGCCTGGACCTGGCTTATGTTGCTGCTGGTCGTTTCGATGCATTCTGGGAGTCGGGCCTGTCCGAATGGGACATGGCTGCAGGCGCATTGCTGATTCAAGAAGCGGGCGGCCTGGTGAGCGACTTCACCGGTGGTCACGACTTCCTTGAGAAGGGGCATGTGGTTGCTGGTAACACCAAATGCTTCAAGGCAGTGCTGACGGCGATCCAGCCGCACCTGCCGGCTTCGCTGAAGCGTTAAGCGAGCGAGCACAAAAAAGCACCCTTCGGGGTGCTTTTTTTTGCCTGGAATTTGGCGTTGGCCGAGAGACCAGCAACACCATCAATCAAATGTGGGAGGGGGCTTGCTCCCGATTGCACGGTGTCAGTCAGCAGATATATAGACTGACTCGCCGCTATCGGGAGCAAGCCCCCTCCCACATTCTGATCTACGCCAGGCCTGGGATTACTGCTGGTTTTGACCCAGGATCAGGCGACCTTCTTTGTCGACTGGAATCTGGCCACCTGGATCGCGATCCATGCGTACCGAACCTTCCTTGCCATCCAGGTTGTAACGCACGTCATAACCCACGACCTTGTCGCTGATGTCATTGACGGTATTACAACGAGTCTGAGTCGTGGTGTAGGTATCGCGGTTCTGCATACCTTCCTGAACCTTGTTACCCGCATAACCCCCACCAACCGCACCGGCCACGGTGGCCAGCTTCTTACCGTTACCACCACCAATCTGGTTACCCAGCAAGCCACCCGCCAGGGCACCTACAACAGTACCGGCGATTTGATGCTGATCCTGCACCGGGCGCTGCCGGGTGACTGCGACGTCCTTGCAGACCTCGCGTGGGGTTTTAATCTGGGTTTTCACCGGCTGCACAGCCAGCACTTGCGCATACTCAGGGCCGCTTTTCACCAGGCTGTAGGTGGCAACAGCACCCCCGGCAGTGACACCGACAGCACCCAATACCGCACCAACCAGCAACGACTTGTTCACGTGAACCTCCTGACCATCACATGCGAACCGAAACGTTCGCGCTATACCCAGCCTTGGAGCAAAAAAAAAGGCACGAGTTCAATACTCGTGCCTTTCTTGTAACAGCAGATCAACAATCGCCCATCAAGGACGGTCGTCGACCTCCTTGCCAGTGCTGGCCGGAGGGATCAGGTCTTCGCTGTTGAGGTTCAGCCAGATCAGCACCACGTTGGCGATGTAGATCGACGAGTAGGTACCCGCCAGAACGCCAATGAACAGCGCCAGGGAGAAGCCCCACAGGTTGTCGCCACCGAAGATCATCAGCGCAGCAATCGCCAGCAAGGTGGAGATCGACGTCGCCATGGTCCGCAGCAGGGTCTGGGTGGTGGAGATGTTGATGTTCTCGATCAACGAGGCCTTACGCAGTACACGGAAGTTCTCACGAACCCGGTCGAATACCACGATGGTGTCGTTAAGGGAGTAACCAATGATCGCCAGTACGGCCGCCAGTACGGTCAGGTCGAAGGTAATCTGGAAATACGCCAGGATACCCACGGTCACGATCACGTCGTGGATCAGCGACACAATGGCGCCGACACCGAACTTCCACTGAAAGCGGAAAGCCAGGTAGATCATGATGCCGACCAGAGCCATCAGCATGCCGAGGCCGCCCTGATCGCGCAGCTCTTCACCCACTTGTGGGCCCACGAACTCGACACGCTTGACCGACGCCGGGTTGTCGCCGCCGACCTTCTGCAAGGCCTCGGCTACCTGGTGACCCAGTTGCGGGTCTTCACCGGGCATACGTACCAGCAGGTCGGTGGTCGCACCAAAGCTCTGCACGACGGCTTCGTGATAGCCAGCCTTGACCAGCTCGTTGCGCACCAGGGTAACGTCGGCGGGCTTCTCGTAGGTCAGCTCGATGAGCGTACCGCCGGTGAAGTCCAGACCGTAGTTCAAACCCTTATGGAACCAGCTGAACAACGCCAGAACGGTAAGGAGCACAGTGACGCCGAACGCAATGTTGCGAACGCCCATGAAGTTGATTGTACGTAACATGGCAGCCCCTTAAATCCACAACTTCTTGAAGTCACGCCCGCCATAGATCAGGTTGACCATTGCGCGGGTCACCATGATGGCCGTGAACATCGAGGTAAAGATACCGAGGGACATGGTCACCGCAAAACCCTTGACCGGGCCGGTGCCCATGGCAAAGAGAATCCCACCGACCAGCAACGTGGTCAGGTTGGAGTCGAGAATCGCGGTGAATGCCCGGCCGAAGCCTTCGTTGATTGCACGCTGCACGGTCATGCCGTTGGCGATCTCTTCACGAATCCGCGAGAAGATCAGCACGTTGGCGTCTACCGCCATACCCATGGTGAGTACGATACCGGCGATGCCTGGCAGGGTCAGTGTAGCGCCCAGCAAAGACATCAGGGCCAGCAGCATGACCATGTTGCCCGCCAGGGCTACGGTGGCAATGACGCCAAAGAAGCGGTAGATGGCGATGATGAACAGGGACACGAACAGCATGCCCCACAACGCCGCGTCGACACCCTTGGTGATGTTGTCAGCACCCAGGCTCGGGCCGATGGTACGTTCTTCAGCGAAGTACATCGGCGCAGCCAGGCCACCAGCACGCAGCAGCAGGGCCAGCTCGGAAGATTCGCCCTGGCCGTTCAGGCCAGTGATACGGAACTGAGCACCCAGCGGCGACTGGATAGTCGCCAGGCTGATGATCTTTTTCTCTTCCTTGAAGGTCTGCACCGGCACGTCTTTCTCGACGCCGTTGACGATCTGCTTGGTGTAGGTGGTCACCGGGCGCTGCTCGATGAAGATCACCGCCATGCTGCGACCGACGTTGCTGCGCGTAGCGCGGCTCATCAGTTCGCCGCCGTGGCCATCCAGGCGGATGTTCACTTCAGGAGTACCGTGCTCGCCGAAGCCAGCCTTGGCGTCCGTTACCTGGTCACCGGTGATGATCAAGCCACGCTCGATCAACGCAGGAGGACGGTTGCCTTCGCGGAACTCAAACTCTTCGGAAGTAGCACGGGTAGCACCCGGCTCGGCCGCGAGGCGGAATTCCAGGTTGGCGGTCTTGCCCAGGATACGCTTGGCTTCAGCGGTGTCCTGTACGCCTGGCAGCTCAACCACGATGCGGTTGGCACCCTGGCGCTGAACGATTGGCTCGGCTACACCCAGCTCGTTGACGCGGTTACGTACCGTGGTCAAGTTCTGCTTGATGGAGTACTCGCGGATTTCCGCGATCTTGGCCGGGCTCATTGCCAGGCGCAGTACAGCCTGACCATTCAGGTCAGCCGGCACGATGTCGAAATCGTTGAAGTTCTTGCGGATCAGCGCACGGGCCTGTTCGCGGGAAGCCTCATCAGAGAAGCCCAGCTGGATGGCACCGTTGAGCTGCGGCAGGCTGCGATAACGCAACTTCTCTTTGCGCAGCAGGCTCTTCACGTCGCCTTCGTAGACTTTCAAGCGTGCATCCAGCGCCTTGTCCATGTCCACTTCCAACAGGAAGTGCACACCACCGGACAAGTCCAGACCCAGCTTCATCGGGTGCGCGCCAATGCTGCGCAACCATTGTGGCGTGGTCTGTGCCAGGTTGAGCGCGACTACGTAGTCATCACCCATGACTTTGCGCACAACGTCTTTTGCCGGCAATTGGTCTTCTTGCTTGGTCAGGCGCAACAAACCGCCCTTCGCATCAGCTGCCAATGTTGCCGCTTTAACCTGGATACCTGCGTCGGTGAGCGCTTTGCTCGCGCGTTCCAGATCAGCCTGATTGACCTGCAGCGAAGTGCTGGCGCCAGTGATCTGGATCGCAGGGTCATCAGGATAGAGATTGGGAGCGGAATAAATAAAACCGATCGCCAGCACCGCCAGGATCAGTACGTATTTCCACAGAGGGTATTTGTTCAGCATCACGCCGCCCGCTTATAACGCGGGGCGCCTTGCGCGCCCCGTCGATTGGTAAAGGTTGGAACTTAGATCGCTTTGAGCGTGCCTTTTGGCAGCGTGGCGGCGATGGCGCCTTTCTGGAACTTCATTTCTACGGTGTCGGAGACTTCCAGTACCACGAAAGCATCGGAGACCTTGGTGATCTTGCCAGCGATGCCGCCAGTGGTCACAACTTCGTCACCTTTCTGCAGGCTGCCCAGCAGGTTTTTCTGCTCTTTGGCGCGCTTGGCCTGTGGACGCCAGATCATCAGGTAGAAGATGACCAGGAAGCCGACCAGGAAAATCCACTCGAAACCACCGCCCATAGGACCGGCAGCAGCAGGCGCAGCGGCGTCAGCCATGGCGTTAGAGATAAAAAAGCTCATTTAGCACTCCAGTTGCAAATAGTGAATCTTAGGGTCGGAAAACTCAGTCCAAGGGCGGCACAGGAAGCCCGCGCTTGGCATAGAAGGCATCGACGAAGGCGGCCAATGTACCCTGTTGAATAGCCTCGCGCAAACCAGCCATCAGGACTTGGTAGTGACGCAAATTGTGGATGGTATTCAACATGCTACCCAGCATTTCCCCACACTTGTCCAGATGGTGCAGATAAGCACGGGAGAAGTTCTGGCAGGTGTAGCAATCACAGGTGGGATCCAGCGGCGAATCATCATGGCGATGGAACGCGTTACGGATCTTCAGCACGCCTGTATCGATGAACAGATGCCCATTGCGGGCATTACGGGTTGGCATCACGCAATCGAACATGTCCACACCGCGGCGCACACCCTCTACGAGATCTTCCGGTTTGCCAACGCCCATAAGGTAACGAGGTTTTTCAGCGGGCATCAGACCTGGCAGATAATCCAGCACTTTGATCATCTCGTGCTTGGGCTCGCCTACCGACAAACCGCCGATGGCCAGGCCGTCAAAGCCGATTTTATCGAGGCCTTCGAGCGAGCGCTTGCGCAGGCTTTCATGCATACCGCCCTGGACGATGCCGAACAGCGCGGCAGTATTGTCGCCATGCGCATTCTTCGAACGCTGAGCCCAACGTAACGACAGCTCCATGGAGATACGAGCCACGTCCTCATCAGCCGGATAAGGCGTGCACTCGTCGAAGATCATCACGATGTCGGAGCCCAGGTCGCGCTGGACCTGCATCGACTCTTCCGGGCCCATGAATACCTTGGAACCGTCCACAGGCGAGGCGAAGGTCACGCCCTCTTCCTTGATCTTGCGCATGGCGCCCAGGCTGAATACCTGGAAGCCACCAGAGTCAGTGAGAATCGGGCCTTGCCACTTCATGAAGTCATGCAGGTCGCCATGTTTCTTGATCACTTCCGTGCCTGGGCGCAGCCACAGGTGGAAGGTATTGCCCAGGATAATCTCGGCACCGGTGGCGACGATATCGCGTGGCAGCATGCCTTTGACGGTGCCGTAGGTACCGACCGGCATGAATGCCGGAGTCTCCACGGTGCCGCGCGGGAAAGTCAGGCGGCCACGGCGGGCCTTGCCGTCAGTGGCGAGCAGTTCAAACGACATACGACTCATAAGGTTTCCTCTGGGCCGCGTGGCGCCGGATTACGGGTGATGAACATCGCATCACCGTAGCTGAAAAAACGGTACTCGTTAGCGATGGCGGCTTGGTAAGCGGCCATGGTTTCCGGGTAACCGGCAAATGCCGAAACCAGCATCAACAGCGTGGATTCGGGCAAATGGAAATTGGTCACCAGGCAATCGACCACATGGAAAGGTCGGCCTGGGAAGATGAAGATATCGGTATCACCACTGAAGGGCTTGAGCACGCCATCACGCGCCGCACTCTCCAGCGAGCGCACGCTGGTGGTTCCCACGGCCACTACTCGACCGCCACGGGTCTTACAGGCGGCGACAGCGTCGACGACTTCCTGGCTGACTTCCAACCACTCACTGTGCATGTGGTGGTCTTCGATGTTATCCACACGCACCGGCTGAAACGTGCCGGCCCCCACGTGCAGGGTCACATAGGCGGTCTCGACGCCTTTGGCAGCAATTGCATCCAGCAGCGGCTGGTCGAAATGCAGCCCGGCAGTCGGCGCGGCAACGGCACCGAGGCGCTGGGAGTAAACCGTCTGATAGCGCTCGCGGTCCGAGTCTTCGTCGGGGCGGTCGATATAGGGCGGCAACGGCATATGGCCGACACGCTCCAATAGCGGCAACACCTCTTCGGCGAACTCGAGCTCGAACAGCGCGTCATGGCGAGCGAGCATTTGAGCTTCACCACCACCATCGATGAGGATCTTCGATCCCGATTTCGGCGACTTACTGGAGCGTACGTGGGCCAGCACGCGATGGCTGTCCAGCACCCGCTCCACCAGAATTTCCAGCTTGCCGCCGGACGCTTTCTGGCCAAACAGGCGCGCAGGAATCACTCGAGTATTGTTGAACACCATCAGATCGCCAGGGCGTAAATGCTCAAGCAAATCAGTGAATTGACGGTGTGCGAGGGCACCGCTCACCCCGTCCAGGGTCAGCAGTCGACTTGCGCGACGCTCGGCCAAAGGGTGGCGAGCGATCAGCGAATCAGGGAGTTCAAAAGTAAAGTCAGCAACGCGCATGATGGAGTTCGTCTAGCAGGGCCGGGAAGTCTAGCGGAAATAGTGAAAATAGACCATGAAAGGTGATTGACCAACGGTAATCTCATCTCTATACTTCGCCGCCATTGAGCCCTGATGGCGGAATTGGTAGACGCGGCGGATTCAAAATCCGTTTTCGAAAGGAGTGGGAGTTCGAGTCTCCCTCGGGGCACCATCTTAAAGAAAGACCTTGATTATCAAGGTCTTTTTTTTTCGCCTACAGAAAAGTGCCTCGCTGGCTAGATTCCCCTTCCCGCATCAACATAATCTAGAAGTCTTCTACGATTACCCCCTCCGGCAAGATTACGTTTCTGCTGGCGATTCGAGGCTGTAACGCTGCCTGGCGCATCAGCCTAGGCGATGCTCGTCAAACGCGCCACAGGGGCCCTGTGAGAGGCGCAGTGGCTAGTTGAATATATGCGCGGAGGTTGTGTCAGAGATGGTGTTTTTGCAGCATCTCTGCGCCAGGCAATTTCTCGATGCTCTCCAGAAACAGCTTAGCTTGGTGATTGGAGCGCAGGCAGACGACACGGCACGTCGATGGGGCCGATGCCACGAGCCTTTTCATCTTGGTACGCGCCGATTTCCGAGTCGCCCACATGAAGCGGAAAAACTCCGGGAGATTCCCTAACCGCTCAGGACAGTTCTCAGGAAGGTCAGGCCGAGAGCGGCCTCTACAAATCAACGCCCTGAGAAGTACACGCCAGAATCGCAGCGGCCACGAACGATCAATCCATATCAAGAGATCGGCTCGGGCAATACGGCTGTCCCAAGTGACCGAATGCCCCCCTTCAAATATCCACCGATCACGCGCCTCAACCTCGCGACAGAGGCGCGTCTTCTCGTCCTTGCTTCGCTCGACCCAGCCAGACTGCCAGTGAATCGTGTCGATGTGGATGACTGGCAGCCCGGTACGCTTACCCATTTCCCGAGCGAGGGTAGTCTTTCCTGAACCTGGCTGGCCAACAATCATGACACGCTGCACGCCGTACCCCTTTGTATTGCATCGTCGAATAGCGTTGCCGGGCAAGGCCATGAGCTAGTGAACCGATACGATACACTTCACGACCAAGCCGCAATAACTTTTCTCGCGCCCAAAACAAAACCCCATCTGCTTTCGCAAATGGGGTTTCGGAATTTAATCTTGACGATGACCTACTCTCACATGGGGAAACCCCACACTACCATCGGCGATGCATCGTTTCACT
>NZ_JACVZE010000006.1 GCF_015461805.1 Pseudomonas pisciculturae | reverse complement strand
TCGGTTCAGGGGCTTGCCCGCCTGGGCGGCGTAGGTTGACCCGTAAACGCAGGGGCAGTGTTTGCGAATTGTTGCCGCTGGTACGGATGACGTTGGCAAATACCGGGTCGGCCCAGGCTTCACGCACGACGTTGAGGGGCACGGTGAACGGAATGCGGGTCAGGTGCTCGTCACCGTCGCGGATCTGGCTAAGCGCCACCAGAACGCCGGCCCAATAAAACTGGAAGGTGGTGGCGATCGGCGTGTTGAGAGGGCGGGCAATATGCACCACCAAAGGCACCTCGACATGTCGCAGGCCAATGCCGCCGTCGGCGCGCTCGCGATCGCCGGGAATCGGTGGGTAGAGCAGGCCGATTTCGACGGGTGGCAAGTCCGGGTTGAAGGGGCTTGGCGGCTGGCGGCGCTTGGTCATGGCGATTTCCTCTCGGGCAAGTAGGCCGTCAATGCGGCACTTGGTTGTGAGTGGAATCAGACACTGCTTTGGTGAGTGCGGCTACTGTCAAAGTTGACAGGGGGGACGGGCTGTAGATCAAGCGCGTGCTCGCGTCGCAACCCTTCCCCATCGATTGCAGGCTTGGTTACGCCTGCCGCGCCCATTCAACCACTCATCGCCACCTGTCAACTCTGACAGTAGTCATCGCATCAGCGACAGTGTCTTAATCAGCGTCAACAGCATACGAGCGTGACTTGCGTAACTACCTGCTCGTTATGTGCTTTCATCCAGGAGAAGAAATATGTCAACCACGACGACTTCATCTACCGACGCTCAGCCCCGCCAACTCGACCGCCTGAGCATTCCTGGCATGACGCGCCAGGTCCCGGGGTATGACGGCGGAGTTAACGCCATGCTAGTGGCTTTTGGCCTCACCGTCTTGATCGAAAGAAACTGGCTGGCCAAGGCTGGCGACGTCATCACTGTTGTGCGTATGCCTGAACTGGTGCAATTGGCGACCTATCAGCTTAAATCCGGCGACGAGACAGCAGCCCATTACTTCTTGAGTATCGACCAAGAAGACCTGCCGGATGGCGAAGCGCGGCTAGGTTATGTGGTGCATTACAAGGACGGCGGTGAGGACGCCTCCTATCCGTTGAGCGTGTTGGTGAAAACCGATCTGCCTGGCGGCAAAAACAACAACCCGCCCTTTCCTGGCGCTGGGCACTCTGAGCTCAAGTTCAGTCTATCGATTACCACTGTCTACCCGCCCGACGCCATACGCGGAGTGACAGTGACAGTAGAACCCTACCCGCAGATGCATGCCTGGGACACCATTCACTTCCATTGGGGCAGCCTGCTCGTCACTCATCAGGTGACGGGAGTCGGTATGGCAACCGTCTTCACCCTCACCCATGCGCAGTTGATCGAGGGCGGCGACGGTGTCGGCTTGCTGACAGGGTTCTATATCGTCGACGTGGTTGGCAACCCATCATCGGAGCGATCCCCAGATACAAACGTACTGGTGGACTTGGACAGCTCCAAGCTCGCAGAGCCCGCCTTTCTCACCGATGACTTCCCCGGATTTATCGATTTAGAGCGCCTCGACAATAGAGACTTGATCCTCGAAATGTACAACAGCGCCACTATCGGCCGGGTGGGCGATATATATGACATCGATTTTCGAGTCTACCTGGCGTTGGGCGGCATAATCGTACACCGTGGATTTGAGTTCATCACCACCGCTGGCAGGCCGGTTAATCACCCAGTGCCCCATGCCATCGTCAGAGCTGCCGCTGGCGGACGGGTAGAAGCCAGGTATGTACTGAGAAAGCAGAACCCGCCTTCGGACCTGTACTCCAGAGTCGCCCCTGCGCAGGTAGTAGGGTCGATTGTTCCGTTGGACGCGCCTCGGTTCGAACAATACCCAGGCCATATCGTGAACCCGATACCCAACTCGGCCGTTGTGGACATCCCCTGGTACCCCTGGCGCAAGCCTACCGATGAGATAACGTTGATCCTTCGCTATGTCAGAGGGTTGAACGATGTAGTGGTCTACAGCGATGAGTTCGTCGTAGGGGCCTCGTGGCCAGATGAGGCACCGGTCAAGCGGGTGATCTATAGAGCTGACCTTTTGCGCTTCAATGGATATAAGCCGCATCTTTACTACGTGATTAATCCCCCGGACGTAAAGTCTCGCTCGGTGAAGTGGAACGAATCGGAGCGCCAGCTTGTGCAAATTGGTGTGCCTGGCAGATGACTACGGATGACTTTCAACCCAATGGGTCACCGACCATCAACGACGTAGCAACGGATGCACATACAGAAGGCTTAACATTGGGGATTTCCACTTCGGTGAGGAGCTGCGTTCACACGCTCCCAAGAAAATCGAGCACCAAGGCATTCACACGAGCGGCCTGCTCGTTCTGAATCCAGTGGCCGCAGTTGGGCAGTACATGTTGCTCCAGGTGGGGCACTGAACCGGGCATGCGCTTAAGGGTGTGAGCTTCAAAGACGCCCACCGGGTCGCGATCTCCGATCAGAAACAACGTGGGTTGCAGTATCTGCCTGCCGGCAAGCGGTTCGGTGCGCTGCCAATTGCGTTCGAAGTTGCGGTACCAATTTAAAGGTCCGCGAAAGCCGTGCTCGGCGAAGGTCTGCACATACACGTCCAGGTCCTGCTGGCTGCACCAATCCGGCAGCTTGCCCGCGGCTGCAACGCCTTCGAGCAACGTTGCGCTGGCAGGCTTGTGCTGCAGGAACACGTCCTCGTCCTGCATGAACAGCCGCAAGGTGCGTTGGATATCGGCGTTCAATTCTTGCTCGGCCACACCCGGCGCCTGGAAATACAGAATGTAGTTGAAGCGATCGGCGTACAACTCGCGCATGATCTCAATCACCGGCCGCCGTGCCCGCCCGGCAAACGGTACCGACATCGTCACCAATGACGTGACCCGCTCAGGTTCCAATAGCGCCAGGTGCCAAGCCACCACAGCGCCCCAGTCATGCCCGACCATGGTCACTCGGCGATGGCCGAACAGGTCCATGGCTGCCTGGATGTCTGCGCACAACGTCAGTAGATCGTAATCGGCCACGGCAGGTGGCGAACTTGAGCGACCATAACCGCGCATCTCAGGGGCAAATACCCGATAACCTGCCTGTGCCAGTGCCGGGATTTGCTCACGCCAGGAATGCCAGCACTCAGGAAACCCATGCAGCAGCCATATCGGTTGGCCGTGTTCAGGGCCGGCACAATGGACATTGAGTTCAATGCCGTTGACGGCGATTACTTGCTCGGTCCGGGAGCACATGGGTGTGGTCACTCTTAGGGTTTGGGCAAGCGTGCAGGATGGGTTTCGCCGGGGCCAGCATCATTGATCGCAGGAATAAGGCTGCCGCGCGCTCGATCAAGGGTCCGGGCGGTTTGGGTACTACTCATCAGCCGTTGAGCGACCACCACGCTGGCAACAACTGCCGCACTCGCGCTTCGCCAAACCGATCATCGATCAACATCACCACGCCTTGGTCGTGCTGACTGCGGATCACCCTCCCCGCTGCCTGCACGACCTTTTGCATGCCGGGGTACAGGTAGGTGTAGTCGTAACCGGCACCAAAAATCGCGCCCATGCGCAGTTTCATCTGTTCATTGACCGGGTTCAGCTGAGGCAGCCCCAACGTGGCGATAAACGCGCCGATCAGGCGCGCGCCGGGTAAGTCGATACCTTCGCCGAACGCACCGCCCAATACGGCAAAGCCTATGCCCTGGCTATCTGGGGTGAATTGGTCGAGGAATGCTTGGCGCTCGGCCTCGGTCATGCCGCGTGATTGCTGCCACTGCGTTATCTGCGGGTGCCGCTCAGCCAGCAACTGCGCGACCTGTTGCAGGTAGTCAAAGCTTGAGAAAAACGCCAGGTAGTTACCCGCCTTCTGCGCAAACTGAGCGGCGATCAAATCGACGATGGGCGCCAGCGAAGCGTTTCGATGCACGAAACGTGTAGAGATCGCGTCGACGATGCGCACGTGCAACTGTTCGGCCTTGAAGGGCGATTCCACATCGACCCATGCGGTGTCCGCAGGCAACCCCAACAGGTCGGCGTAGTAATGCCGTGGGCTCAGCGTCGCGGAAAACAGCACGCTGCTGCGGGCGGCGGTCAAGCGTGGGTGGATGAATTCGGCGGGCACCACGTTGCGCAGGCAGAGCGTTGAACTGCTCCGTGTGCCGCTGAACTGGCGTTTGCTGATATCGAAAATGAAGTGTTCATTGAACAATTCGGCGACCTTGGCAAATTGCAGGGCTTCGAAGTAGAAGGCTTGCAGGTCGCCGTTCAGCGCCTCGGGATGGTCGTTGAAGTAGTCGCCCATGGCGCTGGCGCACAGGCTCAGGGCTTGCAGCAGTTTTTCCGGGCGCGTGGCGTAGGCCTGGTACGGCGCGATCTGGTCCTTGTGCAGCGCATTCCATTCACGGTTCAGGCGCTGCAAGGGTTTCTTCAACGGTTCGGGCGCGGTGTCGCGCAGGGTCTTGAGGCTGTACTGGTCGAGGCTTGCGCTGTACATCGACCGGGCGCGTTCCACGAGGTTGTGGGCTTCGTCCACCAACACGGCGGCGCGCCACTGGTTGAGTTGGCCCAGGCCGAACAGCATGGCGCCGAAGTCGAAATAGTAGTTGTAGTCGGCGACGATCAGGTCGGCCCAGCGTGCCATTTCCTGGCTCAGGTAATAGGGGCAGACGTCATGGGCCAGGGCCACCTCGCGCAGGTTGCGCTGGTTTAGCAGACGTACGTTGGACGCCGCAGTGCGCGCAGCGGGCAACCGATCATAGAAGCCCTTGGCCAGCGGGCAGGAGTCGCCATGACAGGCTTTATCGAGGTGCTCGCACGCTTTGTCTCGTGCCACGAGCTCAAGTACGCGCAATGAAAGGTCTGTGTTGTTGGCGTACAGCACTTGGGCCGCATCGAGGGCGAGTTTGCGGCCGGGGGTCTTGGCAGTGAGGAAGAACACCTTGTCCAGTTGTTGGGGCGCCAGCGCCTTGAGCAGCGGGAAGATCGTGCCGATGGTCTTGCCGATACCGGTGGGCGCCTGGGCCATCAGGCAACGGCCGGTGCTGACCGCTTTGTACACGGATTCAGCAAGGGCGCGTTGACCGGTACGAAACTCGGCATGGGGGAAGCCCAGCGCCTGCGCCGCCGCATTGCGGGCTTCGCGGTGTTGCATTTCCTGTTGAGCCCAGCCAAGGAACAGCGCGCATTGCTGGTTGAAGAAAGGTTCCAGCTCGCAGGCCTGGAAATGCTGGTTCAACAACGTCTCGCCTTCGCCGACGATATCGAAATAGACCAAGGCCAGGTTGATCTCGCTCAGGCCGAGCTTTTGGCACATCAACCAGCCGTACACCTTGACCTGAGCCCAGTGCAGTTGCCGATGGTTGGCGGGTTGGGCCTCGAGGTCGCCGCGATAGGTTTTGACTTCTTCGAGGCGGTTGGCGTCCGGGTCGTAGCCGTCTGCCCTGCCCCGTACCTTGAGTTGTTGGTACTCGCCTTCCAGCGCCACTTCGTTCTGATAGTGCGTGTTGCGCCGAGAGGCGACGGTGCGATGCCCCGCAATACCTTCCTGGGCACTCGGCGACGGCGTAAAGCGCAGGTCAAGGTCGCCGACCTTGGCCGTGAACTCACACAAGGCCCGCACTGCAACGGTGTAGTTCAAGCGGGCTCTGCCCAGCGTACATAGCAGACAGTGACCGGCATCTGGTAGTCGCCGCAGAACTCCAACCAACGCAGCTGGTTGTCTTGCAAGCGGTCGCCGGGGCCTTTGACTTCAATCATCCGATAGGTTTTTTGCGCCGGCCAGAATTGGATCAAGTCCGGCATGCCGGTTCGGTTGGCACGGATATCCAACAGTAAGCGTTCGAACCAGAAGCGCAGGTGCTCGGCGGGCAGGCACTCCAATGCCTGCTCCAGCAGGTCTTCACTGAGCAGGTTCCAGAATACGAACGGCGACTGAATGCCCCATTTGGCGCTGTAGCACTGGCGGATAGTGGCCTTGTATTGCTCGTCTTGCAGTTTTTCGAAACAGGCTGCGAACAAAGGGGCACGGCGCTGGTGGAAGTCTTCGCTGTGCAAATCCGCGGGCCCGCGTTGAAAGGGGTGAAAAAACGCACCTGGCAGCGGCGCGAAAATCACGTCCCAGCACAGCAGACCAAACAGCGAGTTGATCAGGCCGTTCTCGACGTAGTGCACTGGCCCGTCAGGTTCGCTCAAGTGCCCCTGCACGCAGTACTCCACCGACATCAGTGGGTCTGGCAAGGCGAGGTCCAGGTCGAGGCGCGTAACGGGGCGGGGTTTGGTCTTGGGTAAAGCCGGTTCGCCAAGTTTGCGGCGCAGTCGCGGCAGCACACGCACCAGGTGTTGCTGTTCGGCGGCGCTCTCTGGCGCTTGTTGCGCCATGGTCAACAGGGCCATGGCCTGGGCGTAATCCTCCTGGCGCTCCAGTACGCGGATCAACCGTGAGCGAGCGCCGGGGTAGGCGCAGGTGCGGTAAATCTGCTGCGCCAGGGCCAGCTCGGCCATGCGCTCGCAATACTGCCCGAGCTGGAATAACAGCTTGGCGCGACGCTTTTCCAACCAGGGGTTGTCGGTGCTGAAAGTGGCGATATCGGCCAACACCCCCTCCAACGCTGCACCGGTTTCAAAGGCTTGCTGGCATTGGTGCAGGAATAGAAAACCGTGTACGTCGTCGCGGCTGCGCAAGCCCCGGGACTCGGCGCAGATCTCGACTTTTTCGTAGGTGTAGATGCCCAGGTCAGCCAGCACAAACTCGGACCAGTCCTGATGCAGGTTGCCAAAGAACATCAGGCGCAAGCGGTCGCATAATGGCATCACGCTGAGACTGTAAAGCGTGTCGGTAAGGTCAGGGCACCAGTCGGTGAAGCAGCGAGCTTCGGTAAATTGCGCGGCCAACCCTTCAAGCCAGTCGGTTTTCTTACCTTTGGGCTGATCGATCCAGGGCGTGAAAGCGCCGAGAATTTCGCCTTTTTGCAGCAAGCCGAACAGCGCTTCAAACGTCAGTGGGCATTGGTCCAATACCCAGCCCAATGCCAGCAACGGTTGAGCGGCGGCATGGGGGCAGCCGATCTCCTGATAACTGAGCTTACCCGCCCGAAAATGCACGCCCTTGCGCATGACCATACGCACCAATAACGCTTGGGAAGCTTGGGGCAAGCTGTCAAATTGCTGAATGAAATGCTGTTCATCAGGGTCGAGCAAATCGGCATAGCGTTGCCCCAGCCAATGCAGGACCTGGCGGAAGTTATGCAGGTAATAGAGCGGGTCGTCGAGGGGGTTGGCCATGGCACACGAAGATCAAATACTGGTTATGCATACAGAGTGCCGCTGCCAAGGCCCTGTTGCAATCGGTAATAGATAAATGGCGCACGCAACTTTTTGTATAAAAGTGATCAGATGGGGGAGTTGATCGCGTAAAATTTGTCGCCCGCAGCCTCTGGCGCGGGATTTTTCAGGGTTAAAGGTAAAGGTTATGAACATGAAGAATTTGGGTCTGCCACTGGTTGCACTCACTTTTCTGGTATTGAGCGGGTGCGCGACGCAAACCGTGGTGACACTGCAAAACGGCACGCAGTATTTGACCAAGGACCAGCCAAAAACCGACACGGCCGATGGGTTCTATGAGTTTACTGATATCGCTGGCAAGCGCGTGCGGGTCAAGGCTGCCGATGTGGCTACTGTTATCAAGGAAAAGTGATATCTACTGCCTGCGTTGATCATCTGTGGTAGCTGAGCCCATAGGTCTTTCATGTCAAACGCAGCTCAAAATGTGGGAGCGGGCTTGCTCGCGAATGCGGTCTTCCAGTTGATAAATCTGTAACTGATACACCGCATTCGCGAGCAAGTCGAATCGTCGCACCGCCGCTCCCACATTTGGTTCTCCATGTATCAGCGCCACCCCGTGTTGCGCAATACCTCCAACAACTTCTCGCCGTTCAACCCAGGCACCCGCACGCCGTCATCCGTCAACATATCCTCACCGGCCAAAATGGCATTGATGATCGCCTCCTCCACGGCCTCTGCCGCCGCGCTGAACAACGGCGAAATATGGTCGTTATTGACCATTTGCAACGCGCTGCTGAACGGTAGCCCCTTGCGCCCGTAATCTGCTGGCGGTAAATCCTGGTTGCCCGTGGCGAACGCCAGGAACAAATCACCGCTGGAGTCTTCAGTGCCGCCGCCGGTGCGAGCTATGCCGATGGATGCGCGCTGTGCCAGGCGCTTGCACTGATGCGGCAGCAACGGTGCATCCGTGGCGATGATCACAACGATCGACCCCATCCCCGGCGTGCCCCGCTCGGCAAATGGCGAGGGAATGCCCATCAACTGGCGGCCCACCGGGTAGCCATCGACTCGCAGCTCCTGGCGTTTGCCATGATTGGCCTGCACCAGCACGCCGACCGTCCAACCGCCCTGCTCCGCCGGTAAACGCCGGGATGCGGTGCCGATGCCGCCTTTGAACTCATGGCAGATCATCCCGGTGCCGCCGCCCACCGCGCCCTCCTGCACCGGGCCGGCTTCGGCGCTGTCCAGGGCTTGGCGCACATGCTCCGGCCCCACGTGCTGGCCCCAGATATCGTTGAGCAGGCCGTCATAGGTCTCCATCACCACCGGCATGCACCAGTACACCGCCGGGTCTGCCAGGCGCTCGCGCTCCAGGGCAATCAAGGTGTCGCGCACAATGCCGACGCTGTGGGTGTTGGTGATGGCCAGCGGCGTGGTCAGCAACCCTGCTTCACTGATCCACTCAAGCCCGGTGGCATCGCCGTTGCCATTGAGCACGTGGTACCCGGCAAAGCACGGCTGCTGCCGGGCCTCCCCAGCCCGAGGCTGGATGACGCTGACGCCGGTACGCACCTGCTTGCCGTCGACACAGGCCTTGAGGGTACTGTGACCGACCCGCACACCCGGCACATCGGTGATTGCATTCAACTCACCGGGCGTGCCCAACCCCAACGTGATGCCCAATTGACGTGCGCGCATAACCACTCCTTACAATTTTTGGTAGACCGGACTCGACCGGCCGCTGATGCAATACAGAATCACCGACAAGGCCAGCAAGCCGATGATGATCATGAGGTCCCGGATCGAGGCCGCTGCCACCAGGGTCACCAGCAAATACCCCGCGCCCAGCACCGCGACCAACGCCGGCAGCGGCCACAACGGCATGCGATAGGGATGCTCGCGATCACGCAGCAGCACCCGGCTCATCAATGCACTCATCGCCACCATCAGGTACACCAGCATGATCAGCAATACGCTGAACGAGGTGAGGTCGGCCAGGTTGGAGCTAAAGCTCAGCAGTGCCGAGGGGATCGCCAGGAACAGCGTCGCCAGCCATGGTGATTCCCAGCGCGGGTGAATGCGGGTGAACAGTTTGTTTATGCTCGGCGTCCACAGCGCGTCGCGGCCGCTGCTGAACACCACGCGGCCGATCTGGATCACGATGGCGACGATGGCGTTGAACACCGACAGGAAGATTCCAGCACTGACCAGGCGCGACAGCGTTTCGTTGCCATGACTGGTGAGCAGGTAACCGATGGGGTCGGGGCTTGCGATCATTTCACTCAGGGACGGCGCGCCGATCAACAGCGCGGTGATCGGCACCAGCTCAATGACCACCACCAGCCCCAGGGACCACAACACCGCCTTGTGCACGCCTTTGCCGCCGCACTTCATGTCTTCAGCCAACAATACCGCTGGGCCGTAACCGTTGTAGGAAAACAAACCAATACCCACCGCACCGATCACCAACGCCCAGGGCGCCAGGTGCAGCACGCCGTTTTCGACGATCTGCGGCTCAAACAACACGCTGACCGGCTGCACCGGATTGCCGAAACCCAGGTACACGATCACCAGCAAGGCCGCCACCTCCAACAGCAGGCAGGTGCCGGTGATCCAGGCATTGAGCTTGATATTGAGAATGCCCAGCGCGTAGCTGCACACCACGATTACCAGGGCGACGGTTTGCGCGTCAAATTGAGTGCCGAGCGCGTTATTGAGGTACGTCGCCGCGCCCGTGGCCAACACCGGCGGGATAAACAGCAGCATCACCAGCACGGTCAGGAATGTCGCGTAGCCGGCCATACCGCCAAATACTCGCTTGGCGTACACATACTCGCCGCCGGCACTGTTGTGGGCGCGGCCCAGTTCGGCGTAGCAAAAGGCGAACATCAAGGCGAGCAAACCCGCCATCACAAACGCCAGGAACACGCCGCTGCCGGCCTGTTGGATGGCAAACGGTGCGATGACGAACACAGAACTGGCCGGTGTCACCGCCGAAACGGTAATGGCCACTACATCGAAGACGCTCAGGGTGGGTTTCAATACGCCGTCGGGCGTGGGGGAAGCACTCATATCGTTATCCTCTGTCGTTGTTCTTGGTATGAGGCAGAAACGAAAAGTCTGAATAGCGCGGGCTATGTTGCCCGCTGAATAATGCCGACGTTAACCAGCGCAGGCTTGTCAGCCAATTCCCCTATTGGCGTACTCCCCTTGACGGCTCCCGGCAAAAGCCGAACCCTTGGCCAATCTTTTGCTGGCGGGAGCCTGACACATGAGCCTGTTTCGGGAAGTCGGCATGCATGCAGGCCTGGGCCGCACCGTGGCGCACATCGGCACCGAACGTTTCTGGAAGCAACTGGTGCTCTTGCTGCACCAGTGCTTGCCCTTCGATAACGCCCTGGCGATCTACTACCCGCGTGAGGGCACGCCCCAGGCTCTGGAAGAATACGATGCGCAGCCCAGCAGCAAACCGGCGTCGATGCTGGTGTACCTCAATGGCCTGTACTTGCTGGACCCGTTTTTCCAGGCCTGTCGCGAGGGTTATGTAAGCGGCGTGTACCGCCTGGAGGAAGTAGCGCCGGACCATTTTCGCCAGAGTGAATACTTCCTCAATTACTTCCACGACAACGTGCTGGAAGACGAGGTGCAGTGCATCCTGCAATTGCCGGGCGCGGGCACGTTGTCGCTGTCGTTGGGCATGCAACGCAGGTTTACGGCCGAAGAAACCGGGCTGATGACGACGTTGGGGGCCTGGGTGCTGCCATTGATGCAGCAGCACTGGCAACAAAGTACCCAGCGCGTACCGGCGATGGACAGCCAGATCAGAGACGCGTTGAGCCATTTTGGCTGCGGCGTGCTGTCGGACCGAGAGCTGGAAGTGGCGCGGTTGGTGTTGCGCGGGTTCTCTTCCAAGGCCATGGCCGAGCGCCTGAATATCTCGCCGGACACGGTGAAGGTGCATCGCCGGCACCTGTACGCGAAGCTGGATATCTCGTCACAGCCGGAGCTGTTTTCGTTGTTTATCCAGTCGTTGGGGCATGACCTGGAAAACCCATAGTCAGCAACGGTATATGGTCAAAATGTGGGAGGGGCGGTGCGACGATTCGACTTGCTCCCGATGGCGGTGTATCAGCCAAAAATGTGTGACTGACACTCCGCTATCGGGGGCAAGCCCCCTCCCACATTGGATTTTTTACACTCCCACGACCTTAGCGACCGGTACGAATGGTGTTCCAGACCCGCGTACGAACCCGATCGATATTCAGCGGCATCGCTTCCAACGCAAACAACTTGCCCATCATTTCCTCGCTCGGGTAAATCTTGGTATCGGCCTTGATCTCTGGGTCTACCAAGCTATCCGCCGCGCTGTTGCCGTTGGCGTAGTGCACCGAGTTGGTGATATCGGCCATCACTTTAGGCTCCAGCAGGTAATTCATGAACGCATAGCCGGCCTTTTCATCCGGGGCATCGGCGGGCATGGCCACCATGTCGAACCAGATCGCCGCGCCTTCCTTCGGGATCTGATAACCAATCTTCACGCCGTTCTTGGCTTCCTTGGCGCGGCTTTCTGCCTGTAGCACGTCGCCGGAGAAACCGACCGCCACACAGATATCGCCGTTGGCCAGGTCGCCGGTGTATTTCGAGGAATGGAAGTACGCCACATACGGCCGCACTTTCATCAGCAGCGCCTCGGCTTTCTTGTAGTCCTCAGGCTTCTTGCTATGGGGTGGCAGCCCGAGGTAGTTCAGCGCAATCGGCAACAATTCCGGGCCGTTGTCCAGGATCGCTACGCCGCACTTGCTGAGTTTTTCCATGTATTCGGGCTTGAAGATCAAGTCCCAGGAGTCCACCGGTGCGTTATCCCCCAGCACCGCCTTGACCTTGTCGATGTTATAGCCGATGCCGGTGCTGCCCCAGAGGTACGGGAAGCCATGGGCGTTGCCCGGGTCATTGTTCTCCAGGGCCTTGAGCAGCACCGGGTTGAGGTTCTTCCAGTTGGGCAACTGGCTCTTGTCGAGCTTCTTCAAGGCGCCGCCCTGGATCTGCCGGGCCATGAAGTGGTTGGACGGAAACACCACGTCATACCCGGAGTTACCGGTCATCAACTTGCCGTCGAGGGTCTCGTTGCTGTCGTACACGTCGTAGCTGAAACCGATGCCGGTCTGCTTCTGGAAGTTTTTCGTGGTGTCCGGCGCAATGTAGCTGGACCAGTTGTAGATCTTCACCGTCTCGGCGGCCTGGCCGATAGAGGCCACCAACATCAAGGGCAACAGGGCAATGGCTTTCATGGTTCGATTTCCTGGCGGTTTTAGGGCTGTTCTTATGGCAGGCGATCAAGGATCAAAGCGTTACAGAATCAATACGTAGGTCTTGCGCACGGTTTCCTGGATATCCCAGATGCCGGTGCTATTGGCTGGCAACATCAGTGCATCGCCGGCTTCTATGTGGATGACTTCACCGGTGTCGGGGGTGAAGGTGCAGCGGCCCTGGATAAAGTGGCAAAACTCCTGGGATTTGATCTGGCGCCGCCAGCGGCCTGGGGTGCATTCCCAGATACCGGTCTCGACGCCATCGGTACGCTCAACGCTCAAGGTCGAGGCCACCGCAATGGGTTCGCCCAAGGGCACGGCCACCGGTGAGGAGTCCGGCAGGTGGGCATTCAGCGCGTCTTTGAATTGAGTGATGCTCATGGGTTTTCCCGTGTGAGTGAAACGACTTAGTGCATGAAACCTTCCATGAACCCGGCCATGCCGGTCGCCAATTTGCGGCGCCAAGGGGCGGAGTTGGGGTTGGCCAACACCTGGTCTTCATGGACAAAACTGCGAATGATCGCGTTGTAGCCCAGCCAGCGGCACGGCTCGGGCTCCCACGCTTTGAGGGCGTTCAGCCCCTGCTCGCGGCTCACCCAGGGTTGGTGAACCAACAGCGTGTCACGGCCCAGGATCAGGTCGGCCAGCGTTCGGCCGCCCAGGTTGGTGGCGCCGACACCCTCCCCGCCATAACCGCCCGACAGAGCGATGCCGCTCTTGTGATCGCACAGCATGTGGGGCCTGAAATTACGCGACATACCCAGGTTGCCACCCCACGAATGGGTAATCTTCACGTGCTTGAGTTGTGGGAATAGCTCACCAAACAGGTAGCGACGTAGCGCTACTTCGCTGTCGGTCAAATCGAAGTTGTGGCGTAGCTTGCCGGCGAACTGGTAACCGCCGCGGGCGCCGAACACCAGGCGGTTGTCTGCCGAGCGCTGGCCGTAAGTGACCTGGCGACTGCTTTCGCCGAACGCTTGGCCGCCGCTCAAGCCGATTTCGTCCCAGGTACTGGCAGGCAACGGCTCGGTGGCGACGATCAGGCTTTGCACGGGTAGTTGGTAACGGCCCAGGGGCGGCAAAGTGTTGGCATAGCCCTCAACCGCTGGCACCACCCAAGCTGCACGAACGCTGGCCTTGGCCGTACGCACGCAGCCAGACTGCCAATGGGTGGCCGGGCTGTTTTCGTAGATCGTCACGCCCATGCGCTCGACCACCCGGGCCAGGCCGCGTACCAGTTTGGCGGGGTTGATCGTGGCGACGTGGGGCGCATAAATGCCGCCGTAAGGCTTGGCGATGCGAATCTGCTCGGCCAACTGCTCTGGGCTCAACCAGCGGTAGTCGGCTTCGGTGAGGCCCTGAGCGTAGAGTTTGCCCAAGTAGCTGCGCAGGCTGCGCTCCTGCTCGGGGTAACGTGCGGCGCAATACAGCGCGCCCCCCTTGCGGTAGTCGCAGTCGATGCCTTCACGGGCCAGTACTTGCGCGACTTCATCGGGAATGCCGTGCAACAGGTCAAACGAGGTGCGGCGCTGCTCGGGGTTCAGGCTTGCCAGCAGGCGGTCTTCCCCCAGCAGGTTACCCATCAGCCAGCCACCGTTACGGCCCGAGGCGCCAAAACCGGCGGTTTGCGCTTCGATGATCGCGATAGTCAGCTCAGGGGCCTGGCGTTTGAGGTAGTAGGCGGTCCACAGCCCTGTGTAGCCGGCGCCGATGATGACCACGTTGACGTCCAGGTCGTGTTCCAGCGACGGCCGCGCTACCAGTGGGTCGTCCAACTGGTCCATCCACAAACTGATGTTGCGCCATGCTTGCATGCGCCCTTCCCCTACCTCGTTTCGATAGGGTCGATGCTAGGCCGCGGTGTTATTGAATGTCTTGCGCGCGTGCACGCAAAGAAATTTGTTTGACGTAGGCTTTTGGCGATTGGCCGGTGTGCTGGCGAAAGGCGCTATAGAACGCGGAGAGCGAATTGAAGCCGGCGGCAAACGCCAGGTCGTCGACCTTGATCGGCGGCGCAGCGTTATCCAGCGCGGTGAGTAAATGCTGGAGCCGCGCCTGGTTGACGTAGCGGTAGAAGCTTTGCCCCAGCACCTGGTTAAGCAGGTAAGAAATCTGATTGCGACTATAGCCACATTCTTTCGATACCCGTTGCAAATCCAACTCCGGGTCCAGGTAGGGCTGCTTGCGTTCGAAATACTGCTGCAAGTCATTGGCCATATGCCCCAGTTGCTGGGGCGACAGGCCCAGCCGACTGACGCTTGGGCGCGTTGCCTGGGTCTGCTGCTCGTGCACCAGTGACGCATACTCATTGACCTGCCAGATCAATCCGTCGCGCACGGTAATGGCTTCACTGGTGCGAAATGACACCAGGCCGTGGCCGCCACGCAAGGTGATGCGGTACTGGATAAACGCGGTATCGCCGTCGGCACGAATGCGATCGGTGTGTTCAATGGCCTCGTCGGCTTCACGGGGCATGCTGGCTTGCAAATACTCACGTAACTCGGCGTAACCGACTACGCGGTTCTGGAAAAAGTCGTGGTACTGAATGTCCGGGTGGTAGTAGGACATCACCCCGTCGAGGTCCCGATGCCGCCAGCACAAGTGATGGCGCAGCACCAGGTCGCTGGTGGCTTGAGTGTGCTGACAATCGGACATAAGCGGCTCGAAGGCGATAAACGCTGGAGATTGACCAATTTTGCCAGCCGCGACAATGCTCAAATAACCATCACCGACTAGTGGCCTATTGCCCCACTTATTAAGTAGGACATGACCTACATCAAAGTTATGGAAAACAACCGCTGAACGGGGCGAAAAAACTCACATGCCTGTCACCCACGGGTGCTATTTTTTACTTCTTCGACGCCACGACCAGTGAAGGTCTTGGCCCCTGCCGCGAGCAAAAGGAAGCGCTCAATGAACAAGGTGGGCAACATGAACAAAGTGACGTTCCCCAATGCATGCCAGTTGATGCGCTGGCATTTTCATCCAATGGGTTTCGAGGGCAGCATGGACGCGCCCGGTAGCATGGTTGCTCGTTTGTTCGACCGAGCCAGCGGCGAGACGCTGATTGCCATCGCCGGCATCCCTTGTGCCACGGTGATGAATGCTGCGGACGTAGAGCGGATTATCGAGGCCGTGGAGGATGAGCTGGAGGCGTTTGTGCCGCCGCTGTCATTGCGGGCCTAAAGTTGCCTCTACAGGTGAGTGGGGAAAAATGTGGGAGGGGGCTTGCTCCCGATAGCAGAGGGTCAGTCAATGATGTGCTGACTGAAAAACCGCTATCGGGGGCAAGCCCCCTCCCACATTGGTTATGTGCAGGGCTTGGGTGCGGGATTAGCCGCGTTGATCATCGAAAAACGCCTTTTTGCCATCTACCCGCTCCGACGCCTTCGGCACATTTACCGCTTGGCCCTCCGGCTTCTCCACGTACCAATAGCAGTGACTTACCGCGCGGGTAATGCCCACATAGGCCAGGCGCAGCACTTCGTCTTTCTGCGCGTTGTCATACGGCTCACTGTCGCCGCTCTTGCCCAGGCCCGCCATGCGATACACCTGGTTTTTGTACGGTGAGCTGGTGAGGTGCTGGCAATCCCCCAGTAGAAATACCGCATCCGCCTGCAAGCCCTTGGCACTGTGATAGGTCAGCTGTTTGAGTCTGCGATCTTGCTGCGGCAAGCTAGAATCCGCATTAACTACAGACCGAATATGCTCACTAATCAATAACTTATCGCTGCTTTTTCGATAAAGCATTAACACTGTTTCGCCCTTATGGTAATGCTCCGACAACTGGCGACCTAGTGCAGCGTCATCGCGCTCCAGTACCTTGAGGGGCTCCAGTGCTTTAGGCGAGCCACTGGCCTTGGCCTTCTTACCCGCAATCGCCGGTGCGGCGCGTACGATGTGTTCGGCCGCATCGATGATGTGCTGATGGCTGCGATAGTTGTCGCTCAGCATCACGCGGGTGGTACTCGGCGACGGGAACTCTGTGTTGAACTCCATGAAGTATTTGGGCGAACTGCCCCGCCAGCCGTAGATCGATTGCCAGTCGTCCCCCACACATAGCAGGGATGAACGTTGCGCGCCCCGGCCCACATGCATGGCCGGGCCACGACTGCGTATCTCGCGCAGGCTGGCACGCAGCCACGAGACGATCTGCGGCGAAACGTCCTGGAATTCATCGATCATCAGGTGCGAAAGCGGCCGTAACAGTGGATCGCTGAGCAGCTTGAGGTTTTCCGGCATGTTCTCGCCAAACAGCGAGAACATGCGGTTGTAGGTCATGATCGGCGGCGATTGGTCCAGCAGGTGATCTTCGAGGGCTTTCCAGAAGATGCTCAGGGCTTCGAAGAAAAAACGATCCGGGTCGTCCTTGGCGAAGCTCATCTGGCCCACCGCCGTTGGCACGTCCAGGCCCAGGTTCTCGATAAAGCCGGCAGCCATTACAAAACTGTCGAGCAGCGGTGCGGAGGCCAGCTCGCCCTTGACCTTGTAATCAAAGCCAGGCCCCGCAGTAGCATCCCCTGCCAGACTGCTTAGCAGCCGCTTTGATGACTCATAACTATCTAGCCAAATTAAAGGCTTACGACAGAAAGCTTGAAACAAGGTGCGCTTTACCGCCCATTCTGCACGCACTGACAACTTCGAATTGGGCCTGCTGACCTGGGCGTTTTCCCGCGAATCAAAGCCCAGCACCACCCAAGCATCCAACTCAGGGATATAGCCATGGCAGTGGAACTGCGCGCCGTTGATCTCCAGGGTCTGACGGCTGGGTTCGATGCCCTTGATCGGCCAGGCGCCCGCACGAAACCAAAGGTCTTCGATGACATCGCAAAGTTCTTCATCGCGCTTGGCGGCCAACTCGGTGACGGCTACGCGCTTTTGCACATCGGGGTGATCGCGTTCCAATTCCTTGAGCTGTAGGCCATGGCGAGCCAACGGCGCAATCAGCTCGCGGAAACGCGAGTGCTGGCCGTGCAAACGGTGGTAACAGGCGTTCATCTGCTGGCGCTGGGCGTCATTGATACGCAGGTCGAAGGGGTTGCTGTCGGCGTCCTCAAAGCCCGACTTGAGGTTTTCGAAGGCTTGCAGGCGCTCAAAGCCCGGTAGGCTGCGCACCATCGGCAGGATGCGCGAGTGGAAAGTACGCACTACCGCTTGGGCCTCCTTGATATCCAGTGGTCGGCCCCACACGCTTAGAATCTCCATGAGCTTATGGATGAAGTCCTTGCGCGACTCACGGGTAAAGGTCACCACTGTCATCGAGCTCAGCTCGAAACCCAGGTAATGGGTGAGCAACAGGATACGCAGTACCAAAGACGTGGATTTACCCGCACCGGCCCCGGCGATAACCGAGGTCGATGGCGTATCGCTGAAGATCATCTTCCATTGCGCCGCACTGGGCTGGGCATGCGCGGGTAACAAGCGCGCCACATCGGCCTTGATGCGCTTCTTCAGGTCGGCGGTCAGCGGCAGTCGCCAATCATCGAACAGGCTGTCATCCACGCCAGGGGCACGGTGCTCATCCGGGCGGAAGTCGCGAATCAGCAAGACCTGACGCCCTTGCTCAATGCCCTCGGCCTTGCCCTCACGGTAGCCGTACTCCACGCCAGCCTCGTGCCCACTGCGAAAACCATCGGCCTGCCCATGCAACCATGAAAACCGGTGCTGGGCGCGCAGGCGAGTCAGACCATGGCCAAACAGGCGCGCGGCCAGGCGTTTGAATAGGGGCATTTCTGCCAGGGGACGCAGTTCGGGAGGCAGATCAGGCTGTTGTAGCGGCACGCGGACTCCTGCGGTGAGCTTGATGTTGACGAGTAGGTCATGGTCGCCGGAATCGGCGCTAAGTGCCAGCCAATTGCTTTGCGGTCATACAGTTAGGCGATGAAGTGAAAGTCAAAACGCCGGCAACCAATCTAATCCACTGATAGGAATCAGGCATTTTTTACGCTTTTTATCGATGATGTGCTGCCGGATCATAGGCGCCATCCACAGGAGACGATCATGCTTGAACTTCGACCTTTCAACACGCTGGGCGGCGCCCATCATGGCTGGCTTGACGCCCATCACCATTTTTCATTTGCCGAATACCATGACCCACAGCGTATGCATTGGGGCAACCTGCGGGTGTGGAACGACGACATCATCGCGCCCGGCACTGGCTTCCCTCAGCACCCGCACCGTGACATGGAAATCATCACCTATGTGCGTGAAGGCGCTATCAGCCATGCCGACAACCTGGGCAACAAAGGTCGCACCGAGGCCGGCGATGTGCAGGTGATGAGCGCCGGCACCGGGATCGCGCACAGCGAATACAACCTGGAGGCCACGCCGACCAAGATCTTTCAGATCTGGATTATTCCAAATGAAGGCGGGCTGCCACCGTCGTGGGGGGCCAAACCGTTTCCCAAAGAAGGTCGTGACGGGTTTGTGACCTTGGCCAGTGGCAAGGCCGGTGATAATGAAAGCCTGCGCATTCGCGCCGATGCACGCTTGGTGGCGGCAACGTTGAAGGCGGGAGAAAGTGCCGAGTATCGACTCGATAGCGGGCGTCGTGCCTATTTGGTGCCAGCGACCGGGGTGATTGAGATCAATGGCTTGCGCGCACACGCTCGGGACGGTGTGGCGGTAGAGGACGAGCAATTGTTACGGGTGGTGGCGGTAGAGGACAGTGAGATCGTCCTCGTCGACCTGGCCTGATTTTTCTCTTTGCCACGATCACAATGTGGGAGGGGGCTTGCTCCCGATAGCGGCGGGTCAGTCAACAGAGATATCGACTGATCTACCGCTATCGGGAGCAAGCACCCTCCCACATTTGCTTTGCGCGATTACTGGGAAATTGCGCCGTCTACCAGGACTTGCGCCTCTTCCACCAACTGCTTGAGGTGATCTTCACCGATAAAGCTCTCGGCGTAGATCTTGTAGATGTCCTCGGTACCCGAAGGTCGCGCAGCGAACCAACCGTTTTCGGTCATGACTTTCAAGCCGCCAATTGCCTGGTTATTGCCCGGCGCGTGGCTGAGAATCTGCTGGATGCTTTCCCCCGCCAGTTGGGTGGACGTCACCTGCTCAGGCGACAGCTTGCCCAGCAGTGCTTTCTGCGCGGGCGTGGCCTTGGCGTCGACACGAATGGCAAACGGCTCACCCAAGGCGTCGGTCAGGCCACGGTAGATCTGGCTCGGGTCCTGGCCTTTGCGTGAGGTCATTTCTGCCGCCAAGAGCGCAGGAATCAGGCCGTCCTTGTCGGTGCTCCACACGGTACCGTCCTTACGCAGAAACGAAGCACCGGCGCTTTCTTCACCGCCAAAGCCCAACGAGCCTTCGAACAGGCCGTCGGCGAACCATTTAAAACCTACCGGCACTTCGTACAAGCGACGGCCGATACGTGCGGCCACCCGATCGATCAAGCCGCTGCTGACCACGGTCTTGCCCACGGCTGCATCGGCGCGCCACTCGGGGCGGTTTTGGAACAGGTAATCGATGGACACCGCCAAGTAGTTGTTCGGTGCAAGCAGGCCACCGGAGGGCGTCACGATGCCGTGGCGGTCGTGGTCTGGGTCGCACGCGAAAGCCACGTCGAAACGGTCCTTGAGGCCGATCAAACCTTGCATCGCATAGCTGGACGATGGGTCCATGCGGATCTGACCGTCCCAGTCGACACTCATGAAGCGGAAGGTCGAATCGACTTCGGTGTTCACCACGTCCAGGTTCAGGCGGTAATGCTCGGCAATCGCCGACCAGTAGCGCACCCCTGCTCCGCCCAGCGGGTCTACGCCAAGACGCAGGTCGGCGCTGCGGATGGCGTCCATGTCGATCACATTGACCAGGTCGGCCACATAGCTGTTGAGGTAGTCATGGCGGCGGGTGGTGTCGGCCTTGAGCGCCTGGGCGTGTGTGATGCGTTTAACCCCGGCCAGTTTGTTGGCCAGCAGTTCATTGGCCTTGGCTTCGATCCACTTGGTGACGTGGGTATCGGCCGGGCCGCCATTGGGTGGGTTGTACTTGTAGCCGCCGCTTTGTGGCGGGTTGTGGGACGGGGTAATAACGATACCGTCGGCCAGGCCCGTGGTGCGGCCACGGTTGTAGCAAATGATGGCGTGGGAAATTGCCGGGGTCGGCGTGTATTCATCGCCTTCGGCCAGCATGACGTGCACACCGTTGGCGGCCAGTACTTCCAGGGCGCTGGCACCGGCTGGCGTGGACAACGCGTGAGTGTCCAGGCCAACAAACAGCGGGCCATTGATGCCTTGGGCTTCGCGGTACAGGCAAATCGCTTGGCTGATGGCGAGTACGTGCCATTCGTTAAAGCTCAGCTCGAATGAGCTGCCACGGTGGCCAGAAGTACCAAAAGCTACACGCTGGGTGGAGATCGCTGCATCAGGCTGGCCAGTGTAGTAGGCCGTGACCAGTCGCGGGATATCCACCAGCAACTGGGCTGGCGCCGGCTTGCCCGCAAAAGGACTGATTGTCATGCATGAACCTCGGAAAGAAGGAATCGGAAAAAATGGCAGTTTACTGAGAGTTCGACTGCTGCGCGACGTTATAGATCCTACGTCAGAAAGAGAAATTTCACTCGCTAAGCGATCTGAGCCTGGCGAAGCGCTTCGCTAAGGGCAGCCAAGGCAACATCCAGGTTCGGTTGCCCCTCAGACGTGTGGCTCAAGCGCAAGTGCTGCTGGTGAAGGCCACTGACGCTGAACAACTCCCCCGGTGCAATCACCACCTGCTGGGCAAGCATCCGCTGAAATACCTGGCGCATGTCCACCGCCCGTGTGGAGCGCAGCCAAAACGCCGCTCCTGCAGTGGGTGCACGATAGGCCACTCGATCTCCCAGGTGCTGGCTCAGGCGCTGGCTCATTTCCTCGGTTTGCTGGCGCAGGTGCAGGCGCAGTGCACGCAGGTGCTGGTCGATTCGCCCGCTTTGATAAAGGCGGGCAATTGCACGTTGGCGGATTGACGACAAACGAAAGGCACGCAGCAGAAACTGGCGCTGCAATTCACTGCTCATGCGCCGAGAGAGCAAATAACCGAAAGGTGCTTCCGAGCCCAATACTTTCTCAAATGAGGAAAAAACCACCAACCGATCAGGGTTTACCAATTCGCGCAGCGCGGTCTGCGGTTCTTTAACAGCCAGTTCGCCAAAGGTGTCGTTTTCCAATAGCCAGCAACCGTGTTGATCCAGCATTTGCGCGACGGCCACGCGCTCGTGAGCTGACAAGGCGCCCCCTGATGGCTGGCTGACCGTAGATGACAGCAGCACCATGTGTATCGGCTCAGCGCTCATCAGACGGTCAAAAGTCGCCAGGTCCAGGCGCCCTTCCGGCGTCCAGGGCAATTCGATGATGCGTACCCCCGCGCTCTCGAGCAGGCGCAGTATCAGCCAATCGCAGGGAGATTCCACAATCACTGTAGTCCCTTTTAAGCCGAAGACTTCGACGAGGATGTCCAGAACACCGCGCAGGTCGGCCCCCAAATAAACGTCATCGGCGTGCCAGCAGCGCGTGGGAGACGATGTATAACGGGCCGCCAGCGCTGCGCGCAATTCCCAGACACCACAAGGTTGTGACCACGGTTGTAACTGATGCGGGTACTGGCGCACCAGTTCCCGCTCCAGGCGCAGCAGTGTGCCGTCCAGCGAAGCCAGAAGCGCAGGCTCATCACCGCTGAGCACCAACATGTCGGGGCGCCGTGCCGCCGCATAGACCCGGTCAAGCAAGTCACCGGTGGCCCAAGCCTGCGTGCTTGCCGAGAGGGGCCAGGCGTAATAGCCCGACTTGGCGACCGAATAGACCCTGCCCTCCTTCTCCAACAATGAATAGGCGTACTGGATCGTCGAGATCGACACATTCAGGCGCCCCGACAGTTGCCGCAGGGATGGCAGCTTTACTCGGGCATCCGTGCTGACTTCGTTAATCAGGTTGATCATGTAGCGGTAGACCGCCTGATAGGCGAAATCTGCCTGCCGCTCTGCGCGCAGTGTCATCGCTCGGACAATTGACAGGCGTGCACACTGCCTTGCACCAAAGGGTCTGCACCGGGCACCTTCCTGCCCATGCTGACCAGCGGACGCTTACGGTAGAGGTGCTGTAACAAGCTCATCGGCAAGCCGCTGGTGTCGGTGGCCCACTGTTGCAGCATCTCGGCGCTCGACTGGCCCTGCAATACCTTGTGCAATTCGGGGAGGGCCACCAGCATGCCCGGGTGGCATTGGCGCAAAAAACCTTCCAGCCGCTCGCCATGATGGATAAACGGCGAGAACAGCAGACAGGTCAATTGGGTTTCATCCAAACCAAAGAACTGCTGCGCGTAGGCGCTGGAAGAAACCCGCCCCTCGCGGCTCATGCCCTGCACAAGCAACTCCTCAGGCATATTCAGACGGCGCAGATACGGGGCAGCCTGCAGGATGAAATCCTGCACGCCCTCTGCATAATCCAGGTCACGCAGACATTGGGCCTGCAGGCCACGCAGGTGGGCCATCAGCAAGGGGTTGGAGTAAGACGGATGGCTGAAGTGAAAGCCCAAAGGGTCGGGTGTATACGCCATGAACTCGGCAAGCAAGGTGGATGCCGGTAGATCAATGGCGTCCAGCAGATCGGCAATTCCGATATAGGCCAAGTGGCGATGGCTGGCCCTGCTGGGGTTATCGTTCGGCACGTAGTGTTCACCGTATATGTCTCGGTAACAGCCGACGCTCCACTCGTCCATGCGAGCAAACAACCCTGTGAGTGACGAAGGCCAGCCCTTGGCAGTGACGACCCCGGCGCCTTGCGCCGCTTTTTTCAGCCAGGCAAGCAACTGGCTCTGTTTACGCGGGGAGTCACCGCTGACAAGTAAATGAACGCCCCCGCTGTAAGTAGTGACCCTCTGGTAGAAATCGCCAAGCGCCAGGTACACATCACTGCATAGGGTCGCGCGGCAGTCGCCGGAACTCAGATGACCGACCATCAACCTATTTCGCTGACTTATTTCCCGACCGACGTTGGAGGTTGGCCGCAGGTGGTTAAAGGGCAGCACTTCCTGGTTTTCCACCATCAGTAGCTCAACCCTTGGGTCGTCGTGGAGAAACAAGCGGCCATACGCTTGATTGAGGTCGTCGAGCCTGCCTTCGGCCATACCCGCGTACCGCAGCGTCGCAACCCGCAAGTGAAAGGTGCGCGGGGCTCGACCAGCAATCGTCAGTTGCGCAGCACGTATCAGTGCCAGCGTGTAGCTGCTGACCTCTCCCCCGCCATGGGCCACCAGCACTTTGTAGTCCCCAACTTGTTCCATACCTCCCGCCGCCACCACAATTCGCTGGATCAACAATTGAAGTGCCGTTCGCTCTTCACGATTAAAGTGACCGATCAAACGTTGCAGAACTTGCTGGTAAACATAATTCATAGCCTGTTCGTGAATAGTGCTCATCGTTCTACTACCTGAGTTGAAATATCAGTTTCGAGCAACTGCCAACAGGAGTTGCCCGACCTATCACGCGTGTAAGAAATGTGCGTATCGGCGTGTGCGCCGACAACTAGAACACTAGCACCGCACAACAAAACGGCACGTAGAAGTTCGGCTCACGATCAAGTCACAGGGCGCACAAACCGGCGTATCTACAAGGCGCAGCAGCCCCGCATCACGCCCCCTAGGACTTTTCCGACATTCTCTTACGCACTCTTATCCAACTATTCAAAGAAGCGTCTGACACATAGATCAATCAACTTTCCAATTTATTGGATTGACGCTTTTTATCGGCACACCTATTTCCCGGGCCCTACATAAACGCCCCAGATTAGTTCCAAGCACTCGTAACTGCAGTGTCAGAGAGTCAATCATTGCTCAGTCCTTGAGATGAAAGTGAAGGCGCAATTATCAGCGCTGGAACAATGATTAATAGACACAGAACCGGACCGAAAACCAGTGCAGATGAATAACGGCCAGTGCACAAAACCTGCACATACAAAGACGCCGCACTGGAATTCAGGGCGGCGTCAGCACAAACGTCAGGATTCAAGGGGGGAAGGTGCCAGCCAGGCAGCGGGCGAGTCAGGAGAGTTCAGCCCTGTCAAATGGCGCATTTGCCCCATGCGCCAGCGGCAAGGAATACTCGTTTGAGAATATTCCTACGCGCTAAACAGCTTCAACCTTCAACGCTACGCGCTCACGGCACGGGCATTCATCCATGTAACGATGGGCTTCCACGAATTGGCTGAATGGGAAGACCGTCGTTTTCAGCGGTGCCAACACACCGTCAGCCGTCAGCTGGTTGATGTCTCGCAGCGCCCGCTGCAAGGCGACCTGGTCCTGGATAATGCCCAGCTCCGGTTTACCGGTGAAGTTGCCAATACAGTGTACAAAGAACTGAATATTCTTCTGGAACGCCGCACACGCTGGGAACGGAGTCTGGTTGCCGCCCTGCAGACCGTACAGCACCAGACTGCCACGGGGCGCCAGCACATCACCGAGCAACGACATCTGCGGGCCGCCCAAGCCATCGAACACTACATCGACGCCACGGTTTTCGGTGAACTTGTTGATTTGCATCAACAGGTCCTGTTCTTCGGTGACGATGACCTTTTCTGCGCCCAGGGAGAGCAGGTACTCACGCTCGGCACTGTCTTTGGTCGCGGCAATGACTCGCACACCCAGGGCTTTACCCAGTTGCACAAACGACGGGCCGGCACAGTGGCTGGCGTCGGTCACCAGGGCAAACTGCCCGGGTTTTACCCGAGCCAGGTCCACGTATGCAAAGTAGGCAATCAGCAGCGGCGTGTAGTGCACGCTGGCTTGAATCGGGCTCAAGACGTCCGGGTAACGGGTCAGGGCCGAGCGGGGCAAGACGATCTGTTCGCCATACACCGGGTAATCGTTCGGGCTCTCGGCCGGAAAACTGGCCACTTTATCGCCCACTGCCAAATCATCCACGCCGTCGCCTACTGCAACTACAACCCCCGCCATTTCATGGCCAAGGCCCGACGGCAAGCGTGCATGGGACGACGCCAGGTTTTGACGCCACAAAATGTCGTACCAACTGATGCCAATCGCCTCGACACGCACCTGCACTTCGCCCGGTGCGGGCAACGCGGCTGCATGCTCTTCGCACTTGAGCACCTCGGCCGGACCAAACTTGTGAAAACGGATCGTGCGGGACATCGCAAACCTCGTCAAAGTAACCTCTAATGCCATGAACTCTATCTGGGCTTTGCGGCTAAGGCCATCGGTCGCCATTAATAGTCAACATGCCTGCCATTGATTCCGCATCTGAGGAACAGACCTCAAGTATCGTAGGAAAAATCAATTTACCTGTGCAGAGTAACAGCCTTTCCCCGTAAGATTCATGCCGGTCATTGTTGCTAAGTGGCTGCTCTCGTCAAGTTCGCTGACTCTTCCAGGACACAAGATGAACCGTAACGACCTGCGTCGTGTCGACCTTAACCTCTTGATCGTATTCGAAACCTTGATGCATGAGCGCAGTGTGACCCGCGCCGCCGAGAAATTGTTCCTTGGCCAGCCGGCGATCAGTGCAGCATTGTCACGCCTGCGCGGCCTGTTTGACGACCCGTTGTTTGTGCGCACCGGTCGCAGCATGGAGCCTTCGGCGCGCGCCGTAGAGATCTTTGCCCTGCTCTCCCCGGCCCTGGACTCGATTTCCACCGCCGTCAGCCGCGCCGCCGAGTTTGACCCGGCCACCAGCACCGCCGTGTTCCGTATCGGCCTGTCCGATGATGTCGAATTCGCCCTGCTGCCCCAACTGCTCAAACGCCTGCGTGCCGAAGCGCCCGGCATTGTGCTGGTGGTGCGCCGCGTCAATTACATCCTGATGCCAAGCTTGCTGGCCTCCGGCGAAATCTCCATCGGCGTCAGCTACACCGCCGACTTGCCGGCCAACGCCAAGCGCAAACTGCTGCGCCGCAGCGTACCGAAAGTGCTGCGCGCCGACAGCGTACCCGGCGCCCTGAGCCTGGACGACTTCTGCGCCCGCCCCCACGCGCTGGTATCGTTTGCCGGGGACTTGAGCGGATTTATCGACGAAGAACTGGAGAAACTCGACCGCAAGCGGCATGTGGTGTTGGCTGTGCCGCAGTTCAATGGCCTGGGAACCTTGCTGGCAGGCACCGATATCGTTGCCATCGTGCCGGACTATGCCGCCGAGGCATTGACGGCAGCCGGCGGCTTGCGCGCCGAAGAGCCACCCATGCCGGTACGTTCGTTTGAGTTGCATATGGCTTGGCGTGGGTCTCAGGACAATGATCCGGGGGAGCGGTGGTTGCGGTCGCGGATTCAGATGTTTTTCGGGGACCCCGAGAGTTTGTAACTGAATTCCACTGAGTTCCAAAAAACCATTTATAACAACGGGTTATAGCCTTGGTAGGTCCACTGCCGTTTATCTGAATCCACTGAGTTCCGAGGCAGGTGGGGGCATAATTGGGGGCAAATTTCGGTTCCTTAAAAAGGATGCCCCCACCGATGCCCTCAGAAAATGCAGTCGTTTTCAAACGAAAACTCAGCGACGCCTTCATCCGCACGCTGACTGAACCGGGCAAGCACGCCGACGGCGAAGTACCTGGCCTCTATTTGGAGGTGAGGCCGTCGAGCAAGGCTGGAAAAAACCCTTCTAAGTTCTGGCGGTTGAAATATCGGCTGCACGGCAAGGAGAACCGTTTCTCGATCGGTGCCTATCCCGACATCGGACTGAAAGAGGCGCGCGATATTGCCCGCGGTGCACGCCGTGACGTGGCCAACCACACCGCCCCCCTCAAGGCCAAGACCGCCAAGATCGAAGCACAGCTGGTCAACGAAGAGCGCACCTTCGCTTACGTCGCCGAGCAATGGCTGGCATTCAAGTCCGCCGATCTGGTGACCAAATCCATCGCAGGGTTTCGCGGAGCGCTGAAAAACCACATCTTGCCTGCCATTGGCAAGCAGCCGGTCAGCCAGATCAAGCTGGAGCACATCACCGCGATCATCACCGAGCTGCGTCGTCAGCGCACCATGGCCATGGCCCGGCGCGTGCGCACCCTCATCCGTGCCGTGCTGGGTTTCGCCGAAGGGCGCGGCTGGGTGGAGCGTAACGTGGCGCTCAGCAACATCGAGGAATTGAAGATCCGCCACATCGTCACCAGCAACCCGGCGATCGAAAGGCCGGCTGACCTGGGCCGGCTTCTTCTGCGCTTGGATGACTGCAACGACGGCAGCGTTGCGACCGCAATGCGTCTGCTGGTGATGTTACCCGTGCGCCCCGGCGAACTCGCCCAGATGCGCTGGGAAGATGTCGATCTGATTGGGGCGGATTGGCGATACGTGGTGAGCAAGACCCAACACCTGGACAAGAGCAAACACATCGTACCGTTGCCCGAACAAGCCTTGGTCCTATTGCGCGAACTAAGTAGAACCCGCGTGGTGGATGAAGAAGGCAAAGGCTGGGTGTTCGGCTCCCCTATCTATCCTGGTCGCCCCATTAACCCGACCTCCATGCTCAAGTCCTTTCAGCATATCTGGCCAGAATATGCCATCACCGCTCACGGTTTTCGCGCTACCTACCGAACCATTGCCCACGAGCACTTGGGTATCGATCCTATTGTGCTCGAACTGTCGTTGTCCCACCGAATGCCTGGGGCGCTTGGCGCGGTGTATGCGCGTGCACAACTATTGGCGCAGCGCCGGGAGGCCGCCCAACAGTGGGCGAACTACCTGGACCTCTTGAGGAGGAGCGCGACGCATGATAAGGAAAGCTAGCGGTATAGCGAAGACAATCAAGGAGACGTCGAGGGGAAACGGGTCTTCTCTTACTAGTCTACCTATCTGAAAACGCGTGCTTTTATTTAAAGCAACCGCGTCAATAGATGAGATTGCAGTCTGTGTCCGGGGCACAACAAGCCTATGATCCAGGCATCGATCGCGCGATGCCGAGATGCTCTTGCAGTGCCCTGGACTCTAAAGAAATGCTTCAAGCCGCTGAGGAATACCAAGGATACAAACCAAACGCCATTGACGCCGCCATGATGACCAGGCACAACAACAGCGACCATTTGAAGGTGTACTTCTGATGATCACTGAACTCCACCCCCGCCAGCCCCGCCAGCAGGTACGTCGATGCAACCAGCGGGCTGAGCAAATGCACCGGCTGACCGACCATTGAGGCGCGGCCGATCTCGGCGGCGGTGATGCCGTAGGCCTCGGCAGCGTGTGCCAGTACCGGCAATACGCCGTAGTAGAACGCATCGTTGGACATAAAGAAGGTGCCAGGAATGCTGATGATCGCGGTGATCGGCGCCAGGTACGCACCCCAGCTTTCTGGCAAGGCCCAGAGCAGAGTTTCCGACATGGCCTTGACCATTCCAGTCCCCGACAGGATCCCGGCGAAAATGCCCGCCGCGAGGAAAATCGCAATCTGGTTAAGTGCGGTCGGCGCATGGGCAGCAATGCGGCGACGTTGGTCGTCGATGCCTGGGTAGTTAATGACCAGTGCGACCGAGAACGCCAACATGAACAGAATCGGCAGCGGCAACAATTCCACCACCAGGCAGCCCATCAGGGTGATGGTGAGGACGGCGTTGAGCCAGAACATCTTCGGGCGGCGCAGCTCGGCGTTTTCGTCACTTAGGGTGAGCAAATCGCTGAAGTCATCATCCGTTGCACTCACGTGGCGACCTAAGTTGCCAGGTAGGGTCAGGGTGCCCAAACGCTTGCGCTCTTGCAGGCCGAGGTAGAAGGCCAGCCCCAGCACGCTGAGAAAACTGATGATCATTGCCGGGATCAGCGGCAGGAACAGCTCGGTGGTTTCCACTTGCAGCGAGGCGGCGGCACGCGCCAACGGCCCGCCCCAAGGCAGCAAGTTGGTCACACTTGCCGCCAGAATAACCACACAGGGTAATATCAACGGGTTGATGTTCAAACGTTTGAATAACGGCAACATGGCCGTGATGGTAATCATGTAAGTGGTAGAACCATCACCGTCCAGCGAGACCATCCCCGCCAGTAATGTGGCAAACAATACGGCCTTAGCGGGGTCGCCTTTAATTAACTTGAGGAAGGTTTTGATAATAGGGTCAAACAGCCCGGTATCAAACATCATGCCGAAATACAAAATAGCGAACATCACCATGACCGCCGTAGGCGCAACTTTACGCAGCCCCTCGATCATCATCAGGCCCATATCACCGCTAAAACCGCCCAAGATGGCGAATATGATCGGAATGGTAGTCATGGCGACTAATGGCGCTAGTCGCTTGGTCATGATCAACGACATAAATGTGATGATCATGCCGTAGCCAAGAATGGACAGCATTGGTATCTCCAGCGTTATTGTTTTTATAAAGAAGTTGCAGGCATCAGCTGTGGAATCAGCTCATGTGCAGGCCACCGTTGATGGCGAAGTCTGCGCCCGTGGCGAATGAAGACTCTTCCGAGGCCAGCCAGGCACACATGGCCGCGACTTCTTCCGGGGTGCCCAGGCGTTTTACCGGGATGTCCTGGATAACCTTGTCCATGCGTTCGGTTTCGGTAATCGCCTTCAAGCGTGCGGTACTGATATAGCCAGGCGATACGGTGTTCACGGTGACACCACGCGCCGCCACTTCACGTGCCAGTGCCCGGGTAAAGCCACGAATCGACGACTTGGCGGTGGCATAGTTAACCTGACCAACGTGCCCCAGTTGAGCGTTAACCGAGGAGATATTGATCACCCTGCCCCATCCGCGCGAAGTCATATCGTCAATGACTTGCTTGGTGACGTTGAACAGGGAGTTGAGGTTGGTATCAATGACGGTCTGCCAATCGGCGGGCACCATATCGCGGAACAACACATTGCAAGCTGTACCGGCGTTATTCACCAATACATCAACTGGGCCCACATCTTTACGCACTTTCTCAAAGGCTTTAACAGTGGATTCCCAATCGGTGACATTGCCCTCAGAGGCAACAAATTCAAACCCGGCCTGTTTCTGCTGTTGTAACCATTGCGTGCGTATGGGCGAGTCCGGCCCACAGCCGGCCACCACAATAAACCCGTCTTTTGCCAGGCGCTGACAGATAGCAGTACCAATACCACCCATGCCGCCGGTCACAAACGCAATCTTCTTGGACATTACGCACACCTTTATAATTTTTATGGGGTCGTTGAAATGAATTAATTAAACGCACACACATGCGCCTGAACTCATCCTAGAAAGAGCAGGCGCAAATGAAAATTGGTGATTAAGCAAAGCAGCGTTCTTGTTAAGAGAACGCTGCACATCTGACAAAATAGTCGAGCGCTACTTTGTTACGACATGTTTGCACACGCATTAAACCGCCAACGCGCGCTCCCGTAATTCGCTGTTGAGAATGCGGTCGTTCTCGCTGTAATCCACCGGGCAGTCGATCACGTGCACACCGGGCGTGCTGATGCAGTGTTCCAGCAACGGTAAGAAGCCTTCGGCGCTTTCTACGCGGTGACCCTGGGCGCCATAGGCCTGGGCATATTTGACGAAGTCCGGGTTGCCGTAATCCAGGCCGTAATCGGTGAAGCCCATGTTGGCCTGCTTCCAGCGGATCATGCCGTAGCCGTCGTCACGCAGGATCACCACCGTAATGTGCATCCCCAGGCGCACCGCGGTTTCCAGTTCCTGACTGTTCATCATGAAACCACCGTCCCCGCACACCGCGACCACTGGGCGATCCGGGTGCACCAGGTGCGCCGCCATCGCCGACGGCAGGCCGGCGCCCATGGTGGCCAGGGCGTTGTCGAGCAGCACGGTATTGGGCTTATGGGCCTTGTAGTTGCGGGCGAACCAGATTTTGTAGATGCCATTGTCCAGGGCAACGATGCCTTCGGACGGCAACGCACGGCGGATATCGGCAACCAGGCGCTGCGGGTACACCGGGAACCGCGCGTCGTCGGCGCCTTCCACAATCTGCGCCTCATTGGCTTCGCGGATCGCCAGCAGACGCGTAAAGTCCCAATGGTCAGTGCCAACCAACGCTTCGCCGATCTGCCACACGGCATTGGCGATATCACCGATCACCTCAATCTGCGGGAAGTACACCGCATCGACTTCGGCAGAGCGGAAGTTGATATGAATCACTTCGGTACCGCCCCGCACCATAAAGAACGGCGGTTTTTCGATCACGTCGTGGCCAATGTTGATAATCAGGTCCGCGGCCTCAACCGCACGGTGCACAAAGTCACCCGACGACAACGCAGCGTTGCCAAGGAAGCGCGGGTGACGCTCGTCGACCACGCCCTTACCCATCTGGGTGGTGATAAACGGGATACCGGTGTGGTCGATCAGTTGCTTGAGCACCTTGGCCGTCATCTTGCGGTTGGCGCCGGCGCCGATCACCAGGATCGGGCTGCGTGCGGTTTTCAGCTTCTCGACGGCGGCCTCAACGGCCTTGTGTTCCGCCAGCGGACGCCGATGCAGGCTCGGCGGGATCGGCAGGCTGTCGGTCTGCTCGGCGGCGATATCTTCCGGCAACTCCAGGTGCACCGCGCCCGGCTTCTCTTCTTCCGCCAGGCGGAACGCTTCACGCATACGCGCTGGGATGTTGTCGGCCGAGGCGAACTGATGGGTGTACTTGGTGATGGGCGCCATCATTCCGCACACATCAATGATCTGGAAACGGCCTTGCTTGGATTTTTTGATCGGCTTCTGGCCGGTGATCATCAGCATCGGCATGCCGCCCAAGTAGGCATAGGCGCTGGCGGTCACCAGATTGGTCGCACCAGGCCCCAGGGTCGACAGGCTGACGCCGGTCTTGCCGGTCAGGCGACCGTAGGTCGCCGCCATAAACCCCGCCGATTGCTCATGGCGCGTCAGGATCAACTGGATCTTCGACTTGCGCAGAGACTCCAGCAAATCGAGGTTTTCCTCACCAGGAATGCCGAACACATACTCGACACCTTCATTTTCCAGGCATTGCACAACCACATCGGCGGCCTTGGCCATTTCATTTCCTCAAGCACGGAGGGCGTTAGTGCCCTTGACGTTCAATTCCGGAGGTCGTGAGCCGACCTCCTTGTTTATTACGGTGCAACAGTCACATCCGCCTGGCCGCTCTGCGCCAGTGCGGTATGAATAAAACCTTCGGCTTTCTTGCGCTCGACAAACCCACGCACATACGCCGCTCCTGCGTCGCGCCCACGCGGCACCGCCATCGCCTGGCGAATGGCGGTAAAGGCATCGGGCAACACCCGATAGCGCGGGTCTGCATCGGCGACCTTCTGCAACGGCTGGCGTACGCCGGCCGCAGCATCAAGATCGCGTTCAATAAACAGGTCAACCGCCCCGGCCGAGGTATCGGCACGTTCCAATTGCGCATGGCTCAAGCTGCGGGTGAGGAACAGGTCATAGGCCGCGCCTTTGCCCACCGCCAGTTGCAAGCCGGCCTGATCGAGATCGCTGACCGCCTGATAAGGCGAATCACGCTCGACCAGGTAGGTGCCCTCGATGATCACGTACGGCTCGCTAAAGGCGATCTGCGCCTCACGCACCGGCTCGATCGCCAGAAATGCGATAGTCCAAACGCCCTCCTCCAGTGCCGCAAACACCTTGCCTGCCGCATCAAAGGTGCGCATCTGCAACGGCACGCCAAGCTCTTCGGCCAGGGCTTTGGCCAAGGCCACAGACACCCCTTGCGGGCTTCCGTCCGGCCCTTGCTGGGCCAGTACCGGGTTACCAAAGTTGATCGCCGCGTGCAGCACGCCATCCGGCGCGAGGTCTGCGAGTACGGCAGGCAAGTCAGTCGTCATCGGTCACTCCATTAAAGGTTGGGGGCTTACCAGATCGGCAGCGTGTAGGAAATGATCAAGCGGTTTTCATCCGCACCCCGGGCAAAGTTGGACCTGTAGGCCGCGTTGCGCCAGCGAATACCCACATCTTTCAGCGCTCCGGACTGGAACACATAACCGATATCGGTGTTGCGCTCCCACTCGCGCCCTTCGGCGGCGAGGGTGGCGGCGTTGGCACGATCACCCTTGACGTAGCGGGTCATGAAGGTCAAGCCATTGATGCCGATAGCGGCAAAGTTGTAGTCGTACCGCACCTGCACAGAGCGCTCACCGGGCTCGGCGAAGTCGTTGATCTGGATGTAGTTGGTCAGGTACGGGTCGGTGCCATTGATAAACGGCATCGAAGTATCGCCGTTCATCTTTTGCAGGCCCAGGCCGAGCGCGTGGCCACCCAGGCTGTAGGTGAACATGCCGCTCAAGGCCCCGCTGTCGATAGCACCACCCCGGGCATTACCGGCGTCATCACTGAGCATGTAGCGCAGGTCACTTTTGAGCTTGCCCGGGCCGACACTCCAGACGTGGTTGATGCCGAAGAAGTTCTGCCGGTAGACGTCCTGCAATTGCGCGTACTGATAGCTCAGGCTAAGCGTCTTACTCACGGCGTAGTCGGCGCCGCCCACCCAGTAATCATCACCCTCCACCACGCCCTTGAATCGACGGTTCTTGTTGTTCAGGGTGATCGGCTGGGCATTGCTGGAATCGCGATCGGTCATGCGATTGAAGCGTGCGCCGGTCAGGGTCAGCCCGTCGATTTCGTTGCTGGTCAGCAAGCCACCTTCAAAGGTTTGCGGCAGGATGCGCCCGGTGTTGGCCTGTAAAGTCGGCAGCTTGGGAATCAACGTACCGTACTTGAGTACGCTGTCAGACACCTTGACCTTGGCCGTCAGGCCCAAGCGACTGAACGTATCGGCCGCGCGCCCGTCGTCATGCACCGGCAGCAAACCGGAGCCTGCACGGTCCGGGCTGGAATCGAGCTTGATGCCGAGCATGCCCACTGCATCCAGGCCAAAGCCGACAGTGCCGGGGGTGTAGCCGGAACGAAAATCGAGGAGGAAGCCCTGGGCCCACTCTTCACGTTTGGACTGAGCAGTACCGTCGCGAAAATCACGGTTGAAGTAGTAGTTGGACGTCTGCAGGTTGAGCTTGCTGTCCTCGACAAATCCCTCGGCGTTGGCAGTGCCAGCGATCATGCAGGGCGACAAAGTGATCAGGGTACGCAGCATATTTTTATTGTTGTGCATCTGGCGGTTCCTTTTTTATGGGCATGCGACTGCCCGGCCCGAGCATGGGCCGGGAAAATACAGTTCCTACAGGGGGGGGGTGGGAAAGGCCGCAGGACGGCCCCTCGAATCAATGTGCGGAAGCAGTCACCGGCTGGTCCGGTTCCTGGTTGGTGACCCGCATCAGTACGGTCATCACAAACGCGATGAGCAACAGCGCACTGAGGAAGATCAGGCCGGTCGCGGCGCTCTGGCTGTTGCCCTTGACCACGCCAATCAATGACGGGCCGACAAAACCACCCAGGTTGCCGATGGAGTTGATCACCGCAATCGAAACAGCGGCGGTGGCACGGTCCAGGAACAAGGTCGGCAGTGCCCAGAAAGGCGATTTAAAGCTGTACAGGCCAGACAGCGCCACACAGATCATCAGCATCGACGCCACCGGACTGGCCAGCATGCCGGCGCCCACCAGGCCCAGCGCGGCAATTGCCAGCGGAATGGCCGAATGCAGCTTGCGCTCGTTGCGACGGTCGGAACTGCGCGACCAGATAATCATCGCAATGGTCGCAACGATATACGGCAGCATGGCGATCAGGCCGATCTGGGTATGGGTCAGGTTGCTGGAGAAGCCCCTGATGATCTGCGGCATCCAGTAACCAACACCGAGGCTGCCGCACTGGTACACGAAGTAAATGAACGAGAGGTACAACACCTTCTTGTTGACCATGGTCTTGAACACGCTCAGGCGCTTGACGTTCTTGCGGCTCTGACGATCGCGCTCAAGCTCAGCGAGCAGCCAGTCTTTCTCCTGCTGAGTCAGCCATTTGGCTTGTTCCGGCTTGTCGGTCAGGAAGAAAAAGCACGCGATGCCCAGGAACACCGCTGGCACGCCTTCCAGGAACAGCATCCAGCGCCAGCCGCTCCAATCGAACCACTTGATGTTGTCCATGATCCAGGTCGAAAGCGGAGCGCCGATGATGTAGCTGACCGGAATCGCCGCGGTGAACAGCGCCACCGTGGTTGCCAGTTCCCGTGCGCGGAACCAGTAGGTCAGGTAGACAATCACGCCCGGAAAGAAGCCCGCTTCGGCCACGCCCAGGAAGAAGCGCAGCACATACAACTGCTCGGCCGACTGGGCAAAGGCCGTGGCGGCGGCAATAAAACCCCAGGTCACCAGGATGCGGGCAATCCACACCCGAGCACCGAACTTGTTGAGCATCACGTTGCTCGGCACTTCAAACAGGAAATAGCCGATAAAGAAGATCCCGGAAATAAAGCCGAAGGCTTCACTGGTCAGGGCCAGCTCCTTGTTCATCTCCAGCGCGGCATAGCCGATGTTGGCGCGATCCAGGTATGACACGATGTACAGCAGGAACATGAACGGGATGATGCGCAAGGTAATCTTGCGGACAATCGCCTGTTCATCGACAGTCTTGTTATTGTTCATAGGCACCTCATCTGGGACGAACCTTGGCCCGTCCCTATCATTGTTATCGTTGTGTCGCTAATCAGGCAGAAAAAATCATGCACACCGGGCTGCCGGTCGAAGCCGAGAAGCCGGTTTTGGTCAGGGCACCGCTGTGCGGGTCAACCGCGAAGGACACCAGGCTGTCGCTGTCCTCATTGAGCGCAAACAGGAACCGTTGGTTGGGCGTCAGGGTGAAGAAACGCGGCGTCTTGCCTGCGCTGGTCACACACTCCACCTGGCTGAGCAAACCGCTGCTCCGGTCGATGGCGTACACCGCAATGCTGTCGTAACCCCGGTTGGAGGCGTAAAGAAAACGCCCGCTGCGGTCGATATCAATCGCCGAGGCGCGGCTGTTGCCGGTGAAGCTCGCCGGTAGCGACGGCAGCACCTGAAGCGGCTGCAATGCGCCGCTGTTTGGATCAAAACGGTAAGTGGTAACACTGGAGTCCAGTTCGTTGATCACATAGGCAAACGCGGCCTTGGGGTGCATCACGATATGGCGCGGGCCGGCCCCTTCACGGGTCGCCACAAAGGGTTGCTCGGCGGGCTGCAACAGGCCGTCGGCAAACCGGTAGCTGAACACGCGGTCCAGGCCTTTGTCCGGCACCAGCACAAACTGGCCGGACGCATCAAACGGGTTGAAATGCGGCTTGGCAAACGGCTGCTCGACACGGTGCGGGCCTAACGGCCCTTCGAGCGTGAGCAGTTGATTGACGCTCCCCAGGCTGCCGTCTACGCCAACGTTGAGTACCGCCAGGCTGCTGCTGATGTGGTTGGACACCACCAAAAAGCGCTCGCTCGGGTCCAGCGCCAGGTGCACGGGGTTGTTGCCCTCGCAGCTCTGGCGATTGAGCAATGTCAGCTTACCGCTGAGCGTGTCGACGCTGAAGGCGCTGACTTCGCTGCGATCACCGTGCACGCTGTACAGGCGGTCGCCTGCACGATTGAGGATCAGGTAGGACGGGTTGACCAAATCACCCAGCACTTGCACCTGTTCCAGCGTGCCGGCTTGCTGGTCCAGCCGATAAACCGTGATGCCATCACCTCGGGCATTGCGTTCCCGGGTTGTGCGCGATCCAACATACGCGAACATAGGGGTAGTTCTCCCGCTTGCAGAAAGGGTTGAAGACCGTGTCGGTCAAGCCCGGCCCCACAGGGTGAGGCCGGTGCAGCATCAGCGCCGGGTGCGGGCGACGACCTTGCGAATCACGAACGGCAGGACACCGCCATTGGTCAGGTAGCGCACTTCCTGCTGGGAATCGACGCGGGCAATGACCGCGACTTCATCACGGCGCCCGTCGGTGCGGCGAATCACCAGAGTGATGGCGTTCTCCCCGACCTCCAGTGCATCCAGACCGAGGAAGTCGAACTGTTCCGAGCCATCGAGCAGCAAGTCGTCAACGCTCTGCCCCGGCTGGAACACCAGAGGCAACACGCCCATGCCAATCAGGTTGCTGCGATGGATGCGCTCAATGCTTTGCGCGACCACCGCCTTGACCCCGAGCAACGCCTGCGCCTTGGCGGCCCAGTCACGGCTGGAGCCGGCGCCGTAGTTGATGCCCGCAAACACCACCATCGGCGTGTGCTGCGCCGCGTAGCTTTTGGCGGCCTCGTACAGCGGCAGGCACTCGCTGTGGTCGGCGTTCCAGGCCCAGGCACCGAGGCCTGGCTGCTGCGCGCCGAGCAGGCGGTTTTGCACGGTTTTGTTGGTAAAGGCGCCGCGCAGCATGACTTCGTGGTTGCTGCGACGGGTGGAATACTGGTTCAGGTCCTGTGGGTCTTCGCCACGCTCCAGCAACCACTGGCCGGCCAAGCTATTGGCCGGAATCGCGCCCGCTGGCGAGATATGGTCAGTGGTGATGTTGTCGCCCAGCACCATCAGTACACGGGCGTCGCTGATGGCCAACGACGCCTTCGGCTCGGCCTGGATATCGGCCAGGTACTGCGGGCGACGCAGGTAGGTCGACTGCGGGCTCCACGGGAATTGCACACTGCCCTCTGCCGAGAGCGCCTGCCAATGGTGGGTACCGTCCCACACCGTGGCCAGCCGCTGCTGGAAGAATTCCGGCTTGACCACCAGGGCCACCTGCGCCGCAATTTCCGCGTCGGAAGGCATCAGGTCGTGCAGGTAGACCGGCTGGCCCGAAGCATCCTCGCCCAATGGCTGCGTGGTCAGGTCGATATCGATGGTGCCGGCGATGGCGTAGGCCACACACAGCGCCGGGGACGCGAGGTAACCTGCGGGCACCTTGGGGTTGACCCGACCTTCAAAGTTACGGTTGCCCGACAGCACAACCACACCCTTAAGGCCCTGGTCCGCAAACGCTTCGACATGCTCTTCCAGACTGCCGGAGTTACCGATGCAGGTCATGCAGCCGAAACCCGCCAGATCAAAACCCAAGGCCGAGAAATCCTCCAGCAGCTTGGCTTCAGCCAGGTAGTCCGCCACCACTTGCGAGCCCGGCGACAGCGACGTCTTCACCCAGGGCTTGCGTTGCAGGCCAAGGGCACGCGCTTTGCGCGCTACCAATCCGGCCTGGATCATTTGCGCCGGGTTGGCGGTGTTGGTGCAACTGGTGATCGCCGACATCACCACGGCACCGTGAGTGATGGGCTGGCCGAAGGACGGCTCGTAGAAACTTTGATCCTGAGGGGCGTTGATCAGCTTGCCGCCACCCAGCACTTCATTGCGGAACGACGCGGCTGCGTGGGACAAGGCCTGCCGCTGGTGCGGCTGATGGGGCCCGGCCACGCTCGGCTCGATACTTGCCAGATCCAGCTCGATCAACTCGTCAAACGCGGGCTCGGCCAGTTCATCGCGACGCCACAAAGGCTGAGCGCTCATGTAAGCAATGACCTGCTCGCGCAACTTCGCGGGACGACCGCTGAGCTCCAGGTAAGCGAGGGTTTCGTTGTCGAACGGGAAGAACACCACCGTCGCACCGTACTCCGGCGCCATGTTCGACACCGTGCCACGGGCCGCCCAGCTCAGGCTGGACAATCCTGGGCCGGTAAACTCGACAAACTTACCGACCACCGAGCGCTTGCGCAGAATTTCAGCCACATGCAGCGACAGATCAGTAGCGGTCACGCCAGGTCGCAGGGTATTGGTAACCCGAATGCCGATGACTTTGGGAAAGCTGATTGGCACCGGTTCGCCCACCATGGCCGCCTGCCCTTCCAACCCGCCGACGCCCCAGCCGAGAACACCAATGGCATTGATCATCGGTGTATGGCTGTCGGTGGCGACCATGTCATCCGGATGCAACAGACGCTCGCCGTTTTCACCGCGACTTTCCCAGACCACCTGGGCCAGCGCTTCCATGTTCATCTGGTGAATGATGCCGGTACCCGGTGGGATCACACCGAAGTTATCCAGGCTTTTCTGCGCCCATTTGATAAAGCGATAACGTTCGCTGTTGCGGCGAAAATCGATGTCCAGGTTCTGCTCTACCGCATCGGCTTCGGCATAACGCTCAACAATCACCGAATGGTCGATGGTCAGCACGGCCGGGATCAGCGGGTTCATCGCCTGGGGGTCACCGCCCAGCTCGGCCACCACATCGCGCATGCCCGCAAAGTCGGCCAATGCCGGCAGGCACGTGGTGTCGTGGAACATCAAGCGGTTGGGCTGGAACGGCACTTCGCAATTCGGGCCCTGGCCGATGGCGCGTGCCAGTACCGACGCCAAGGCGTGCGGCGAGCAACGCGCAACGTTTTCCAGCAGGATGCGGATGGAGTACGGCAGCTTGGCCAACTGGTCGTGGCTGAGCAGCTTGCTCAGGTCGACGATGGTGAAGGCGTCATCGTTGACCACGAGGGGGCTGAAGAGGTCGCAGGCAGTCTCGGTCATGCTTATATCGCTCGCTTTCTTATAGTGTTCACCCGACGTGGCCCAGGCGGCCGACGGGGTGGATGAGCGGATACTAAGAGCAGTCTGGCGGGATGAAAATTGGTCAATTACCACAGCAGCGTTCTCCGAACGAGAACGCTGGGCAGGCGTTCAATCCGGCATCTTGAGGTGGTCGATAAAAGTCTTGAGGGTGGGCGATGCGGCCTCGTATTTACGCAACGCGAGCAACAAGGTGCGCTGGGCCCATGGCTCATCCAGCGTCACCATCTTGAGCTTGTGGCTACGCACATATTGATTGATCACGCTGCGCGGCAGCACCGCAATGCCCAAACCGGCCGAGACCATGCGGCACATACAGTCAAAACTGCTGATCCGGATACGCAGCTTAAGGGCCATGCCCAGTTTGCTCGCTTCGCTGGTGAGCAGCGTGTGCATCGAGCTTTCCAGGTGCGGCCCGACGAATTCGTGCTCCAGCACCTCCTTGAACTTAATGCCCTTGCGCGCCGCCAGCACGTGCCCGGCAGGCACCACCAAGGTCAACTCATCGTGCCGATAGGTGATGGTTTCCAGCCCCTCCGAGGGCGTTTGTGCCGCAATGATCCCAAGGTCGGCACGCCCATCCGCCACGGCCCGAATCACCGCCGAGCCCACCCGTTCCTCGATATCAAACTTGATTTGCGGGTACAGCTCGGCAAATCCGGCGACGTCTTGCGGCAGGAACTGCGACAGCGCGGACGTAATCGCGTGAATACGGATATGCCCCTTGACCCCGCTGGCGTATCCGCTGAGCTCAGTGTCGAGTTGCGCCATGGTCTGCTTGACCTGGCGGGCATAAAACAACAGTGACTGCCCCGCCGGCGTCAGCTCGACCCCGCGCGCATTGCGCAGCAGCAGCGGCGAGCCCACCTGCGCCTCCAGCTCAGTGATGCGCTTGCTGATCGCGGAGACCGCTACATGCTTGATGCGGCCGGCACGCGTGAGGTTGCGCTCTTGGGCGACGGTGATGAAAAGGTCCAGGCTGGTGAGGTCATAGCGCACGAGAAAGTCCTGACATGGCAGCGTTTGGGGTGGGTCGCTCTGGGAACAGAATAGTCCTTGAAACCTGATGGGCGTTGAACCGGCAGAGAGTCGCCATAAACAATAGTTGCATAAACTGCATTTATGAAGACTAAAATGCAATCACAAAAACTAACCGTCGACTGGCGTAGGAGAGTGTTATGCGTGTTCTGGTTCTTCCCGGTGATGGCATCGGTCCGGAAATCGTTGATGCGGCCATGGCTGTAGTGCGGGCCGCCAACGACACCTTTCAGCTTGGCCTGAGCTTCGATTACGACGACGTTGGCTTCGTAAGCCTTGAAAAACATGGCACCACCCTGCGCGACTCGGTGCTGGAAAAAGCCAAAACCTATGACGGGATCATCCTGGGCACCCAATCCCACGCGGATTACCCAGCACCGGAAAACGGTGGCCGCAATGTCTCTGCAGGCTTTCGGACTGGCCTGGATCTGTACGCCAACGTCCGCCCGGCACGTACACGGGCGTTTATTGAATCGAACATGAAACCGGGCAAGCGCATGGACCTGGTCATCATGCGCGAAGCCACCGAGGGTTTTTACCCCGACCGCAACATGTCGCGCGGCTGGGGTGAAGTGATGCCGTCGCCGGACATGGCGCTGTCCACCCGCAAGATTACCCGCCAGTGCAGCGAGCGCATTGCCCGGCGTGCGTTTGAGCTGGCGATGCAGCGCCGCAAGAAAGTCACCGCGATCCATAAGGCCAACAGTTTTCATATGACCGACGGCCTGTTTCTGGAATGCGTACGCCACGTTGCCAAAGACTTTCCTGAGGTGCAGCTAGACGACCTGCTGGTGGACGCCGCCACCGCCCATCTGGTGCGCAACCCGGAACAGTTCGACGTAGTGGTCGCGACCAACTTCTATGGCGACATCCTCAGTGACCTGGCCAGCGAATTGTCCGGCAGCCTGGGCTTGGCAGGTTCGATCATGGCCAGCGACACGCACTGCTGCGCACAGGCTCAGCACGGCTCGGCCCCCGGTATCGCAGGGCAGGATAAGGCGAACCCGGTCTCGATGATTCTGTCGGTAGCCATGTTGTTGCAGTGGCTGGGTGAGCACCACAGCCGCAGCGCGCTGAATGACGCCGGCAGGGCTATGGCGGCGGCAGTGGATACGGTGCTGGAAAACCCGGCCACCCGCACAGCAGACCTGGGCGGTGCTATGGGCTGCCAAGCCTTTGGTGCAGCGGTAGCTCACGTCATTGCAGGTTGATGGCTAATGCTCAATAGCCTTAAAACCTGGTGGGCCACGCCGCTCGTGGGCATTGCCGGCGCGCTGCTGGCCAAACTGGCGGACTGGCCGTTGCCATGGATCATCGGCTCCATGCTGGCGGTGATCGTCGTGCGTTGCAGTGGCTGGCTGATCGCCGAAATCCCCAATGGCCGCAAATCCGGGCAGTGGATGATTGCCACCTCCATTGGTCTGCACTTCACCCAACCTGTGGCACAGGAGATTTTCAGCCACTTTCCCTTGATGCTTGCCGCCGCCGTCCTCACGTTGCTGCTGGCCTTGGCCGGCATCGCCGTCATGCGCCACCAGGGCATGACCCTGACCACCGCCTACTTCGCGTTCATGCCCGCCAACTTTGCCGAGATGATCCAGCTGGGTGCGCGTTACCGTGCCGATGTCAGTCAAATTGCGGCGGCGCACAGCATCCGTCTGGTGTTGATCGTGCTCAGCGTACCGCCCGCAATGTTCCTACTGATGCACCTGGCACCTGACGCTGTCGTAGCCACCCGTCCACCCGCCGATTGGCATTGGCTTGGGCCGTTGCTGGCCGGCGGAGTGCTGGTGGCGCTGCTGTGGAAGCGTCTGGGTTTACCCAACCCCTGGATGTTCGGCCCGATGACACTCTGTGCCGTGGTAACGGCCTCATTCGACCTGCGCACCGCGCTGCCCGTGGAACTAAGCCAGTACGGCCAACTGATGATTGGCTGTGCCTTGGGCAGTTTTTTCGACCGTGCATTCTTTCGCCGCTCGCCGCGTTACCTGCTCAAGGTGGCGGTGTTCACCCTGTGCATGATCGCCGGCACCTTGGTGTTTGCCTGGGGGTTCGGTGCGCTCTCGGGCTTTCCGATCCTGACCCTGGCGCTGGGCATGATGCCGGGCAGCAGCACGGAAATGTACCTCACGGCCGAAGCCTTGCACCTCGGTGCCGGCATGGTCACGGCGATGCAGATCATGCGCCTGGTGGTGGTGATGCTCTGCGCCGAACCGATCCTCAAGCTGTGGCTGGCCAGGCAGGATCAAGACAACGGCTGAGCCTGTTGACTCGACAACGCACCGCTGCGGCGCAGCTTAAGAACCGTGGACTTGCGCGCAAACGAGCCTCTGAGGTGGCGGCGCATCAGGTCCGAGGCTTGGAGGTTGTCGCCCTGCTCCACCAACTCGATGATCTTCAGGTGTTCGGCACACTGCGAATACACGCGCTTGCGATCGACCATAGCGCGGTACTCGATCAACCGGCGCATATTGTTTAGTTGCTTGAGCATCAGCAGGTACAGCGGGTTGCCCGAGAGCTTGATCAACTCTTCGTGAAAGCGGATACCGGCCTTGAGCAAGGCCTCCGCCGGGTAGGTATCGATGCTCCCGGCCAGCAGATCCTGCTGCTCTTTTTTGAGCTGGCTTAGCACTGGCCGATCACACATAAACGTTGTTTCCAGCAGTGCCGCAGGTTCAATCAGTGCACGCATGTTATAGATCTGTTCGAGCGCTTCCGGGGTCTTCGCCACATCCAGCAGGCGCCAGCCATACCCGGGTTTTGGCTCCGCCCAGCCGACCCTGGCGGCGCGACTGAGAATGTCGTCCACCTGAAGCTTGGTCAGGGCATAACGCTCTCGCAGGTATTTTTCCGTCACTTCGGCCGGGATGGCGTCGTTGAGCCAGTCCTCAGACAGTTGGTAATACGCCGGCGGTTCTTCCAGGGAGATGACTTCGTCACTTTGGACGCCGATGGGCTCAACGCCGCCGAGAACGAAAAAGCCCCGGTTCGGGATCTGTTCCAGCACGCTTTGCTCAGCCAGCACCGTCAACGCCTCGCGCGCGGGCGAGCGTGAGACCTGAAAGTTATCTGCGACTTTCTGCGCACTCAAATGGGCACCACGGGCGAGCTCCCCAATCAGGATCTGTTGCCTGATCTCGAAAACGATTCGCTGCACCAGTGTGCTGGTTACCATGTCTAGGGACCCATTCAATAAGACGCCGGCGCCCAGTATACGTGAGCGCACGGCGGTTATCGCGGGGCTGACCTGCCCGGTTTTTTATCGGTTACAGCGTGAACGTCAACACCGTGCCGAAATACTGCACCGAAACGCAGAACCCCGTACCCACCAGATCAAAAGGGGCGCACATGGCGCCGGTGGAAACGATATCGCCGGCCCGCAGGACTTCACCGCGATCAGCAGCATGGGCGTACAGCGCGGCCAACGAACTCAAAGGGTCGGTCGCGGCATCGCCGGACAAGCCATGGGCCTTGGGTACACCATCCAAGTAGACCACTGCCGTCGCGGCAAGCTCGGCCAACAATGCTTCGTCGATCCCTGCACACAGCGGTTCACTGATCACCAAGGCTTCAAAGCCGACGTTATCAGCCGCAAAACTGGGCCAGCCGACGCTTTTTCGATCAACAAACCGCGAGCGTACGACCTCGAAGGTCACGCACGTCGTACGGATATCCTTGGTCGTAGGCAGGCGCCCGGATTCGGGCGGCACATCCCGATCGAGCACAAAGGCAACTTCACATTCGATGGTCACCGGTGTCAGTGCCGGCAGGTGTATCTGTGCGTTGTTGCCATGGCAACGCGCGGCTTCCAACTGGCCCACCAAGGGCCGGGACAGTCCGCCTGCGCGCCTGGCCGCCGGGCTGCCGACGCCCAGTTTCCAGCCGACGCGCTGACCTCCCGCTGCACGAAATAACTGATCCTGCGCCGCATAGCCTTGGCTCAACGTTTCGGGCTTGAGCTTGTCTGGCAACGCCGACAGCAGTTCACCGCTTCGCCAGGCTTGCAGCAGGTGTTCGGCGGTGGCTTGGGGTACGAAAGTAGTCATTAAAACCTCGGGCTGACGAGTTGCGGCTCAGGGCTGCGAAATAGCACGCCCAACAGCGTTTCAAACACTTTGATCATCGCCCCTTTGTCCAGGTGGCCATGACCTTGCAACAGCGCGGTCTGGTAAGTCGTGGTAGCGGCCGCCAACACCGGCAGCGGCAGGCCCATGGCCGCGCTCAATTGCACGCCTTGGAGGATGTCCTTGTAGGCGTTCTCCAAGGGGTAACCACTGGAGAAATCGTCAGCCAGGATGCGCGGCAGAAAGTATTCCGAGGCATGGCTACGCCCGGTACCCCTGTTGACCACCTGCGTGATCTGCTGCGGATCAAGGCCGAGCTTGCAGGCCATGGGCATGATCTCGGCCAGCGCAGCGATGTTGATGTTGTAGAGCAATTGATTGACCAACTTGGCCAACTGTCCACTGCCCGCAGGTCCCATGTGCAGGACGCTGGATGCCATGGTTTTAAGGTAAGGCAGCATGTCTTCGACCACCTGCGCCTCGCCGCCGCACATCACGGTCAACGTGGCATCGGCTGCGCGCTGGGCCATGCCAGATACCGGCGCGTCCAAAAAACGCAGGCCCAACGCGGCAAGCCGACGGTCAATCTCAAGGGTCTGCGCGTGCCCGCTGGTGCTGGTGTCCACCACCGTGCTGCCCGGACGCATCCACTGGGCCAAGCCCTGGGATGAGAACAGCACCTCTTCGACCACCGCGTCATTGGGCAGGCAGAGAAAAACGGTATCGCAATCGGCCAGGGCCCTACGGTCGTGGGTTGGGCGCGCGCCTAACCGCCCCATGGCCGGAAACGCTCGACCACTGGCGGAGCTGACAAGCAGGCCTGGGCATGCCTCCAATAAGTGGCTTGCCATGGGCAATCCCATCTCCCCCAGACCGATAAACGCAATCTGCATGCTGTGTTCCTTGGCTGTGTACGTACCCCCCAGCCTAAGGGCACAGCGTCATGATTAAAAATATCGGTTAATGATGTGAGGGTTCACAACTTGTGATGAATTGGCTGTACACGCTCATTCATACACCGCCCCGCCGCATAATAATGATACGCCGCCCAAAACCCCGTCAGCGTAAAGGCCAACAGCACATAGCGCAGCGACTCCTGGGGGTTGTCCAAGTGGGGAGCGAGCAGGTCGGAGCAAAAACCCATCAATTGCGGAGCGACGGCCAAGTTGGCGATATTCACGACAAACAACAGCACCGCAATGCCCTTGGCACGCATGGAGGGTGGAAAAAGGTTCTGGATCAACCCGCTGGTGGGGCCGATGTAGATATAGATGATCGGGATGAACAGCCACAGCGCGAGCGTGACGAAACGCACATCATGCACGGCAAACACGGCGATAGAACTGAGCGTGCCCAGTAGCGTGGTCCAACCGACAAACCGGGGTTGCAGTGACAGCGGCTTATTGCGATAGCGCAACATCATGAACACGGTCAGCAGCATAATCAGCGTACCGCCAACACCGTGAATCGGCCCCATCAACGCGCCCGCCTGGCCCACGGTGAGGGCATAGGAACGGCTCAGAAAGGCCGGTACCCACCACACGATGCCCCATCCCCAGAAGGTCAGCGCCGTTGCCCCGGCCATGATATGAAACACCGCTTTGGTGTTCAGGATAAATGTCAGGGTTTCACGCAAAGAACTGGACGTTATGGCCGCAGACGCAGGTGCATCATCCTGCTGACCACGCTTTGGCTCCCGTACAACCGCCCATACCAATGCCGCGATGGGTAAACCGCATAGGCCAAACACCATCAACGCGGCGCGCCAGCCGTACGCATCGTTAAGCAGGCCCGCACCGGTGGCGCCGAGCCAGGCACCGACACTGGCGCCCAGACCGACTACCGACAGCGCAAACGCTCTGGATTTGGCCGGGAAGTAATCGGATATCATCGAGTGACTGGGCGGCGTGCCGCCGGCTTCGCCCACACCTACGCCGATACGTGCGATCAGCAGATGCCAGAAGGTACCGCTAAGCCCGCAAACAGTGGTCATTACCGACCACACCCCTACCGCCAGCGCGATCATGCGCTTTCGATTTACCCGATCAGCCAACACACCCAGCGGCAAGCCCGCCGTGACATAAAAAAGTGCGAGTGAGGTACCCGTTAAAAAACCGACCGCGCTATCACTCAGGCCAAATTCCTGTTTGATCGGTTCGATTAGGGTTGAAAGCACGTAACGGTCAGCGATATTCAAGGCGTATACGAGGGTCAATAGTGTCAGCGCAACCCACGCCTCGCCGCTGATGGCCCGAGTTTTAGTTGCAGCCGAGATGCTTTGTGGCGCCGGATCAAAAAGCACGGTGAGTCCCCCTTATTGTTTTTTTTCGCAGAATGGACTGGGGGTTGCGCTGCTGGCAAGAGCGGCATACCCAACGTTAAGTTAGGTGCGTCGGGTAGCGGTTCAAGCGGGTATAAAATCGCGCCAATGCCCTCTCTACAAACCTGCTTCTGCGCCATCAATACCGTGCTGATCGCAGGCTGCAACCAAGGTATTGCGCAGCAGACACGCAATGGTCATAGGCCCAACGCCGCCCGGCACCGGCGTGATCGCCCCGGCAACGTCAAGCGCCGACTCGAAGTCCACGTCGCCCACCAGACGCGAGCCATGCTCGCTGACGCGAATGCGGTTGATGCCCACGTCGATCACTGTGGCACCCGGTTTGATCCAACTGCCCTTGACCAGTTGCGGGCGGCCGACGGCGACAAAGAGGATGTCGGCGCTGCGGCATACACCCTCAAGGTCAGCGGTACGCGAATGAGCAATGGTCACCGTGCAGTTTTCCTGCAACAGCATGATCGCCAGGGGCTTGCCGACGATGTTGGAACGCCCAAGCACGACCGCATGCTTGCCCGAGAGGTTGTCGCCCAGATATTGCTTGGCCAGAATCACGCAACCCTGTGGGGTGCACGGCATCAGGGGGCGGCCCTCACCGGTCATTAAAAGGCCGGTGTTGGTAATGTGAAAGCCGTCGACATCCTTATGCGCCGCGATGCCGGCAATCACCTTGGCCGCATCGATGTGCGCCGGCAACGGCAACTGAACCAGGATGCCATTGACGGTGGGGTCGTTGTTCAAACCCTCAATCACCGTCATCAGCGTGTCAGTGTCCAAGTCGGCGTCGAAGCGTTTTTCAATGCTGTGAATGCCCGCCTGCTCAGCCTGCAGGATTTTGTTGCGCACGTAGACCTGGCTCGCCGGGTCCTGGCCTACCAGTACCACCGCCAAGGCAGGGGTGAGGCCAAACTTGTCTTTCAACTGAAGCACAATTTGCTGGGACGCCTGGTTGAGTTGCGCAGCCGCCGCCTTGCCATCAATCAAAGTAGCCATATTGCTTCCTGTCATCGGTGTTATACGAAAAAGGGGATACGGCTAAGCCGCAGAGAATTCCTTGGCAGCATCCGCGAGCCAACTGAGCGTGGACACGATGAACGATGCCTCCACATAAAGGCGGTAATGCCCCGCTCGCTCGTGAATCAGCATCGCTGGCTGGTGGGCGAAGCGCGCGGTCATGACGCTGCCAGGGGTGAACACGGCGGGGTCGCAATCCACCGCGCAGCCTTTGGCCAGAAAATCTGGCGCCGCCGGCCCGCTCACCAGCACACAGGCGCGGCTGTCGGAGATCACGGTCACGGTGGCGAACACGCCTTCCAGCGCCGTGTGCAATGCGCCAGTCAGGCTGCCCTGCTGGCTGGCGGGGACAAAGACCAGTGTCTCCTTTGGCCCGGCCCAGGCCGTTTCACACACAGGGCCTTGAGCAATGGCGCCAGAGCCAGGCACCCCGACCCCGCAAACCGCCAGTAACGCAGCGGCTACGCCAGGGTCTGTGGCATTGGCCTGAACCCTCAGAATGCCGCCATACGGCGGCTCGGTAATACTCAGGCAAGGGGTGTGAATCGGAAACGTATAGGTGCCAGGCACTCGCGCTTTGATCACGCTGTCGCGGGCGATGAGCTTAACCATTGAGACGCTCTCCCTTGGGATCGAAATGCGCCGGCGAGACGATACGCGCGGCGATGATCTTGCCATTGGAATAAATGAACACCTGTTCATTCAGGCGCGACGCGCCACGTCGGACGATACCCAGGCCGATATGCTTGCCCAGGGTCGGGCTGAATACAGCTGACGTGACATACCCATGGCTGGCCATCGGCGCGACCGACGTATCACGCTCCACGACATGCCCACCCACCGGCAGACGTTGCTGCGGGTCATCGGGTTCGAGACCAACGAATTGCAAGCGGTCTGCGGCCTGTTCCGCCTGACGCTGCAACGAGCGACGACCAATGAAGTCCACCGCCTTGCGCTCGATGACACGTGCCATGCCCAAGTCCAACGGGTTGGAGCACGCATCGGTGTCACTGCCGACGTGGATATAGCCTTTTTCGGTACGCATCACTTCCAAGGCTTCGACGCCATAAGGCGTGATACCAAAGGTTGCGCCGGCCTCAAAGACTTTGTCCCACAGCGCTTCGGTGTACCGCGCGGGCACGCCGATTTCGAACGTCACATCACCGGTAAAACTGGCACGAAGCACCCGCACGGCCACTCCGTCGATGGCGCCCTCGCGGTATTGCATATGCCCGAACTGTTGCGCCGAGAGATCAATACCGCAATCGAGCTGTTCCATCACCTGCCGCGCCAATGGACCAGAGAGGGTGAGGTTGCCCCATTGGGTGGTGATGTTGCTGATATGCACCTGCAAGTCAGGCCACTCGCATTGCAAATACTCTTCCATCATTAAGGCTACGCGCCCCACCGCACCGCTGGTGGCATGCACCAGGAACATCGTATCCGCCATGCGGATGATCACGCCGTCGTCGATCAGCACGCCGTTTTCATTGGTCAGCATCGCGTAGCGTGCAAACCCCACCTTGAGACTGGACAGGGTATTGACGTACAGGCGATCAAGAAATGCAGCCGCGTCGGGACCGGTGACCTGGATCTTGCCCAGGGGCGAGCCGTCGAACATACCAACCGTGGTGCGTGCGGCGGTCACCTCGCGCAAAGTGGCCGCATGAATATCCTCATTGCCGCGCGGGTAGTAATCCGGGCGTTGCCAACCGTAGTCGCCGAACTTGGCCCCATGCCGCACGTGCCAGTCATGGGCCGGCAGCGTCTGCCAAGGCGCATACCCCTCACCCACCGTCGGCCCCGCGAAAGCGCCCAGGGTCACGGGCTGGTAAGGCGGGCGAAACTTGGTGGTACCGACCTTCTCGATGGGCTTGCCGGTGAGCTGCGCGAGTATGGCCAGGATATTGAAATTACTCGATTTGCCTTGATCGACGCTCATGCCGCCAGTGGTGTAGCGCTTGACGTGCTCCACCGAGACGAAGTTTTCGCGCACCGCCAGTTCAAGGTCGGACACCTTCACGTCGTACTGGAAATCCACCCATTGCTTGTCGGTCGGCTCCGAGCGCGTGAACCAGAACGGCTCAATGGCCGACGCGAGCGCTTCGTCGCACGCCGTCCAGCTGCGTGCCGCGATAACAACACCCGGCTTGAGCTTGCGAGCGACATCTGCGCCAGCCTTGTAGCCTTCGTCCAGGCATTCCTGCAGCGTCATCTGGCCGTTGGCGGCCCCCACCACAGTCAAGGGCTGGGTCGTCGTGCCGGGTACCAGGCACGCTCGTGGTTCGTCGTAACGCAGGCTGCCACCCGACTGGCTGTGCAGGTGAATGGTCGGCGTCCAGCCACTGGACAGCGCCAACACATCACACTCCAGAAGCTGAGTGCTGTTATCCAACTGCCCCGTGCCTGAATGCGCCGCCAATTGCACCGCCGTGATGCATTTGGTGCCTTTGATATCCCGCACACCCTGCCCCAGCACATGGACAATGCCCTGTGCGGCCAGTTGCTCGCGCAAGCGCGAGTCGACGCTGCGACGGGTATCGACCAGCGTGATCGACCTGACGCCCAGCGCCGCAAGGTCCAACGCGGTGCGGTAAGCGCTGTCATTGTTGGTCACCACCACGACCTTCTCACCGGCGACCACGCCAAATCGATTGGCATAGTGACGCACCGCCGACGCCAGCATGACGCCGGGGCGATCATTGTTCGGGCAGATCAATGGGCGCTCCAGCGCGCCCGCGGCCAGGATCACTTCCTTGGCGTGGATTCGCCACAGACGCTCGCGGGGTTTATGCAAGGCCGTGCCCACCGGCCCCTGAGTCTGCAAGCGCTGCGACGCCACCAGGAAATTGTTTTCGTAGTAACCACTGACATTGGTGGCCGGCAGTAACCGTACATTGGGTTGCGCCGCCAGCGTGGCGATGGATCGGGCAACCCAATCGGTTGCCGGCTGGTTATCAATCGTCAACCGTTCGCCCCGCAAGCTACCGCCGAACGTTTCCTGATCATCCGCCAGCACCACTCGCAGGCCACTGTCGGCCGCCGCCAGCGCGGCAGCGATGCCCGCCGGGCCACCGCCGCAGATCAGCAGGTCGCAGTGCAGGTTCTGTTTTTGGTAGTTCTGTACATCCCGCTCCGTGGGCGCCTTGCCCAGACCGGCAATCGGCCGCACAAAACGCTCATAAAAGTGCCAGGTCGGCCAGATCATCGACTTGTAGTAAAACGACGCTGGCAACAAGCGACTGAAGCGGTCCATGACCCCCAGCAAGTCATGTTGCACGTTGGGCCACGCATTCTGGCCACGGGCTGTGAGCCCTTCATACAACATGACCATGGTGGCGCGGACGTTGGGCTCAGCAAATCCACCGGATTCCAGCTGAACGAGCCCGTTGACCTCCTCCACCCAACTGCCCATTAGGCCGCGTGGTCGGTGCAGCTTGAAGCTACGCCCTACGATCTTCACACCATTGGCCATTAAGGCGGCGGCGAGCGTATCACCGGTTCGACCCTGATAGGGTTTGCCATCGAACTCGAAGTTGATGACCTTGGCAGCGGCACCCGGCACCGCCAATCGGTTCAATTGCGTCATGATAAGACCTGCTGTGCGCCGTCACATTGAACGTTGTGCTCGGCCTCGTACGAGAAACGCGGCACGTCACGTAGCTCCAGAACCTGGGTAATGCGATGCGTCAACGTATCGCGCTCGCACACAAACCACTGGCGGCAACCGTAGGTATGTCGCCACTTCTCGCGCGCCAGGCCACGCGGGTTATCCCGCCGAAACAGGTAATCGGCCCATTGCACATCCGTCAGCTGCGCGGGGGTAGCCGGGCGCACCCGATCCCAGGGCCCGCCGTAGGTGAACTCGTCCTCGTCCCTGGCACCACAGTGAGGGCATTCAATTATCAACATGGCATAACCCCTTAGTGATCCACGCCGGCAGCGGCCGCTTCATTGACAAACCGTCCACTGGCAAAGCGCTCAAGACCAAAGGGTTTGATCAACTCGTGTGGGCGGTCGTGGGCGATGGTGTAGGCCAGCGTGTCGCCCCCCGCCGGAATGGCCTTAAAGCCACCAGTGCCCCATCCAGTGCTGATGTACAGGCCGGTCACTGGGGTCTTGCCCAAGATGGGGCTGGAGTCAGGGGAAATATCGACAATGCCTGCCCACTGACGCATCAGTTTCAAACGGCTAAAGGTCGGGAACAGATTCAAGGTGGCGCTGACGGTTTCTTCCAACGCCGGCAAGGTGCCGCGCTGACCGTAGGACGGATAAGCATCCGCGCGCCCACCGATGAGTATTTCGCCCCGGTCCGATTGGCTGACATAGGCGTGCACAGTCGGCGAGACCACGATGCCGTTGAGCACCGGTTTGATTGGCTCGCTGACCATCGCCTGCAAGGCAATACTCGCAATCGGCAGCTTGAGGTCGACCATCTGCGCCAGTATCGACGAACTACCCGCCACCGCCATGGCCACTTTATCGGCCTTGATCACACCAAAGGGGGTCTGCACCCCGGTGACGCGATTGCCCGAGCGGTGAATGGCCGTCACTTCGCAATTCTGGATGATATCGACACCCAGGCTGTCAGCGGCACGCGCATAGCCCCAGGCGACGGCGTCGTGACGCGCTACACCGCCACGATTCTGGATAAACCCGCCCATGATCGGGAAGCGCGCCTGCGCACTGGTATCCAGCAACGGCATAAACTCGCGCACGCCCTGCAGCGTGATCATTTGCGCATCCACACCCTGCATCTGAATCGAATTCGACCAGCGTTCAAGCATGTCCATCTGGTGTGGAGTGTGCGCCAGGGTCAGCACGCCGCCCTGGCTGAGCATCACGTTGTAGTTCAGCTCCTTGCCCAAACCCTCGTACATTTTCAGCGAGTGCTCGAAAAAATTCGTGCTCTCGGGAAAGAAGTAATTGGAGCGGATCGCGGTGGTATTGCGGCCGGTATTGCCGCCACCGATCCAGCCCTTTTCAATCACCGCGACATTGCGGATGCCGTAACGGTGAGCCAAGTAGTAAGCGGTGGCGAGGCCCTGGCCGCCCCCACCGATAATGACCACGTCATAGGCTTTTTTCGGCTCGACGGTACGCCAGGCAGGCGTCCAGTTGCGATGCCGCGACAGCGCATGCTTGGCCAAAGACAGCAGCGAATACTTTTCCACAGCGACCTCTTGCGCCAGGCGCCAGGGTTAAAGAATCACGGTGCGATGACCGTTCATGAACACGCGGCCATCGCAATGCAGGCGCACCGCATGGGAGAGCGCAATGGATTCGGTGTCGTGCCCTACCAGGACCATGTCTTGTGGACGGAATTTATGATCAATCGCGCGCACTTCCTGAACGATGATCGGACCTTCGTCCAGGTCGCTGGTGACATAGTGGGCGGTGGCGCCAATGATCTTCACCCCACGCTCGTGCGCCTGATGGTAAGGCTTGGCCCCTTTGAAACCTGGCAGGAATGAGTGGTGGATGTTAATGGCACGCCCATTCAGGGCACGGCAGAGGTCATCGGAGAGGATCTGCATGTAGCGTGCGAGCACCAGCATTTCGGCGTCGGTGTCGTTCATCAGTTGGAGAATCTGTTGTTCCTGTGCGGACTTGGTGGCAGGCGTGACCGGCAAATGGTGGTAAGGAATGCCATACCACTCCACCAGCCCACGGCAATCATCGTGATTGGACACCACGCCGACAATGTCCACCTCAAGCGCATTCGAGCGCCACTTGGTCAAGAGCACATTCAGGCAGTGATCGTACTTGGAGACCGCCAGCATGATCTTCGGACGCTGCTCCAGGCTGCGAATGCTGAATTCCATATCCAACTCGGCCGCCAGGCCCGCCATCAGTTCATTGAGCTGATCCAGGCTGACTTTCAACACGTGAGACTTGAACACCATCCGCGCAAAAAACATCTCGGTGTCCGGATCACTGTAGTGACTGGACTCACACACAAACGCCCCATTGTCGTAAAGCAAACCGGTGGTTTTGGCCAGGATGCCCAAGCGATCAGGGCACTTGAAGGTAAAGAGATAGCTGACGGAAGCGCTATGGTTCGTTGCAGTCATGACCGGTTTCCTGATGACGTGAATTCACGTGAATCGTTGCCCGAGCGACCAAAGTCTTGGCGCTCACCCAGGCCTCAATTAATTCACCTGACTTAATTTCAGTCAACGCAAAAGCACGTTTGACGTTCGCAATTCTCATGGAGTACAACGCCTCAGGCGGCTACCGTGGTAAAACACCGACGGCGACTTATCTTTGCCGCGAACGTATCCAGGAGGCACCTTTGGCTCGTACCGTTGCACCGCAGGACATCAAGCTGCGCCTGATCCTGACCGCCCTGCATCTCTTTTCGGAGCAGGGTATTGCGGCTGTTTCACTGCGCACGGTGAATCGCGCCGTTGGCCAGAAGAACACCTCTGCTGCGCACTATCATTTTGGCGATAAGCCGGGTTTGGTCGATGCGGTAATCAGCTTTATCCAAGACTGGTTTACCGCACAACGTGAAGCCCCGCTCAGTACGCTGGAAGCCAGCGCCCGCTTGGCCCCGGTCCTTACGGAAGACGTTTTACGCGTATGGGCAATGCCCTATATCGTGCTGATGAAAACCGAGGAATGGGGCTACGCGGCTATCCGCTTGATTGCCCACCTGCAATTTGAGCAAGAGAGCACGGGGCGCGAAGCTCACAGTCGCGTCGCCACTGATGCCTTGCGCAGGCTCAATACACTGATGGAACAAAGCGTCCCCGAGATTGCACCGGTATTGACACGCCATCGGTTTGCCTTGTGCGTAAACAGCATCGTGCAGAACCTGGCCAATGCCGGCGCACATCTGGACAGCGACCCTGCCGTGAACGCCAAGCAACTCGACGCCTTGCTTGAACTGTACTTGGAGGTCAATTCGGCCGGGCTCAAAGCCCCCACCGCCATCAAGAAAGACAGCGCCATTTATAAAAGATTGGGAGCAATCCCCAGCCTTCTCTAGTACCAGCAAAGCCAATCCCACGAATGACTCTCCCATGTCGAGTCGGCTAGATCGCTGCGCCCTGCTGCCCACCACCCTCCCCCTGCTATCACGCGGCTAACGCTCAAGCCCAGTGCATCCACACCGCCAGATTTGACTGAAACAAACCTGCCCTCGCTGGCTAAGGTGGCCAAAACGCCCTTAGACGCAACGAGATTGGCCCCCATGGACTTCAGCACAACCCGATGGCTGCCGACAGCCACCCCCGGCGTGTTGCAGGCAACCCTGCACCCTCCGTCCGGCCCAGCGTGCACCGCCCTGATGAAGCTGGAACCGGGTACGCGCACCGAACCCCACGCGCATCCCACCCAGTCCGAGGAGATCTTTGTCCTCGATGGTTGCTTTGAGGATGACCACGGCACCTACCAGCCCGGTGACTATTGCATTCGCCCGCGAGGCACACCGCATCGCGCCTGGTCTGCCACAGGCTGCATCGCCATTGTGATTTACCGCTGATCAGAACGGCCTGGCATCCCGGCCAGGCCTAAGGAGTGAGGAATGAACACCAACGCTGATTGCCTGGGCACCCCTGTGGAACGCCTGATCAATGAACATCGACCAGGCTATTCACTCGCACAAGCGTTTTATAAGGACACCACGGTGTTCCAAGCCGAACTGGAGGCCTTGTGGTTCAAACAATGGATTTTCGCCGGCTTGGAATGCGAGCTCGGCGAACCCGGGATGTGGTTCAAGCTGGATCTGGGTGAAGCCTCTGCGATCATTATCCGCAGTCATGATGGGGCTGTGCGCGCCTTTCATAACACCTGTCGCCACCGGGGTTCACGCCTGTGCAGCGCGGACAAGGGCAAGTCCCGCAACCTGACGTGCCCGTACCATCAGTGGACTTATGACAGTCAGGGGAAATTGCTGTTTGCCAAGGAAATGGGCGACGACTTCGACAAGACCGAGCACGGGCTCAACCCGATTCACGTCGAGTCGGTCGGGGGCTATATCTTTATCAACTTTGCGGCTGAGCCGACGCCGTTCGAGGCCTTTAAATTCGGGATAGCGCCTTACCTACAGCCGCATCAGCTATCCAGCGCCAAAGTGGTGTTCGAATCGACCATCATTGAAAACGCCAACTGGAAGTTAGTGGTCGAGAACAATCGCGAGTGCTACCACTGCGCCGGTAGCCACCCAGAACTGCTCAAAACGATTGCCGAAGTGGAAGACACCAGCGATCCAAAATGCAGCCCGGCCTATGTGCAAAAAAGCCAGGCAGACGAACAGCGCTGGGTGGGCCAGAACCTGCCCTATAAGCTGATCAAAGGTGCCGATAGCGGTTGGCAGATTGTGCGGGTACCGATGGCGCGTGGCTTGTCCTTCACCATGGACGGCCAGCCCGCCTCGTCACGACTGATGGGTGAACTGCCGGACTTTGACGTGGGTTCTGTGCGCTTGCTGCACTTTCCAAACACCTGGAACCATGCGCTGGGTGACCATGCCCTGGCGTTTCGCGTGCTGCCGTTAGATGCCCAGCGCACTGCTGTGACCACCAAGTGGATGGTGCACAAGGACGCTGTTGAGGGTGTCGATTACGACTTGGAAAAACTGACCAAGGTGTGGCTCGCGACCAACGACCAGGACCGCACGCTGGCCGAGAACAATCAGTTAGGCATTAACTCTCCCAGCTACCGACCAGGCCCCTACTCGCAATATTTTGAGTATGGCGTACTCGCGTTTATCGATTGGTACCTGGCCGCCCTGCGCGAAGGACTCAATGATGGTCGCTGATCCCAACGCCATTGAGCTGGAGTGCACGGGCGTCACGCCGGAAACGGCGAATGTGCGTACGTTCACGTTCAAGCCCGTCATCCCCGGCACCTTACCCGCGTACCTGGCGGGACAGTTCATCACCCTGCTGTTGGAGATCGATGGTGCGCCAGTGCGCCGCTGCTACACCGTCTCGTCCGCGCCGTTGGACGACACCGCGCAGGAACAACTGGCGATTACGGTAAAGGTCAAAGACGGCGGGCTGGCCTCCAATTGGCTGCATCAGCACCTGGTGCCGGGTACGCGGATCCATGCGCTGCCCCCGGCGGGCAGGTTCCATATCGCTGACACTCGCCCGGAAAAATACGCGTTTTTCGCGGGCGGCGTCGGCATCACGCCGGTGTTATCGATGGCGCGCTGGCTGGTCGCCAGTGGCTGCGCGCTGGACATTGCGTTCATCCAGTGCGCCCGCGAAGCCAGTGAGTGGCTGTTCATCGATGAGTTGCGTGGCTACGCCCACCACCCAGGGTTCACGCTGCATTTGCGATCCAGCAGTGAGCACGGCCGGCTAACGGTCGCGGGGCTGGCAACGCAGGTTCCCGACCTGCACGAACGTCAAGTCCTGTGCTGTGGCCCCGATGGTTTCATGCGCCATGTCCAGGCCCTGGCTCATGCACTGGGCGTTCCGCACGCGCACTATCAGCAGGAAAGCTTCGAGGTCGGCACGCACCCTTTCGGTGAAGTGGACGAGGCGGCACAGCGCGAACATTACACCCTCACCTTTACCGCAGACGGCACGCAAGCCCATTGCCGGGGTGACCAGACCTTACTCGACGCTGCACGTGAAGCCGGTGTCTATGTGCCCTACTCGTGTGAGGCCGGTATATGCGGCACCTGCAAGGTCCGAATATTGCACGGGCAAGTCACCGGTCAAGATGACGGTGGGCTAGAAGATGGCGAGCTGGAGCAAGGTTGGGCACTGGCGTGCTGTTATCGCCCGGTGACCGACCTGGACATTGAGCTGTAGGCCGATAAGCCGTCCCACCCAACAAACAACGACAAGAAGACTTCGACCTCTGGTCACCGACTGCTTAAGAACCGGTCGCGCTAAACCCCGCCCGTGGGGCGGTGCAGCGTCCGGGAACCTTTCAACTATTCCCGTCCCAGCGGAATACATCGGATGTCGACGCATGTTAGCTGCACTTAAAACCCCCGCCATCGAGCACAAGCACACCCTACTGGAAGACACGCAAGCCATCGTGATCGGTACCGCGCTGATCGCACTAGCGTTGAATATGTACGCTAAATGCACGCTGATTACCGGAGGCGCCACCGGGTTGGCCTTGCTCACGCACTACTTCACCGGCTGGACAATCGGGCTGGCGTTGTTCGCTATCAACCTGCCCTTCTACTGGCTGGGTTACAAACGCATGGGCCTGGCCTTCATCATCCGTACCCTGATCGCCATCAGCTCGCTGGCCTTGCTCACCGACCAGTTGCCCCGCTGGGTCTCGTTCAACGAACTGCATCCCTTGTTCGCGGCGCTGATGGGCGGGGGCTTGATCGGCCTGGGGTTCATCATCGTGTTCAGGCATGGTGCAAGCCTGGGCGGGGTGAACATTTTGGTGCTGCACTGGCAAGCCAAATACCGCATCAATGCAGGTAAAACTCAGATGGCGATCGACGTAGCCATCCTCCTGAGTGCCTTACTGATCGCCCCGGTGAGTGCCGTTCTGTACTCATTATTGGGCTGCGTGCTGGTTAACGTGCTGATGATTCTGAACTTCAAACCCTCCCGTTATCTCGGCCACAGCTGAGCGCGGTGAGCCCCGACACCCAAAAAAAACAAGAGGAACGTGCAGTGCAGCGTGAACACATGGAGTTTGATGTCGTGATCGTGGGGGCAGGCCCAGCGGGCCTGGCCACCGCCTGTCGGCTTAAACAGATGGAACCACAATTGGGCAGACCACTGTCTGTCTGCGTGGTGGAAAAAGGCTCGGAGGTAGGCGCACATATTTTGTCCGGCGCCATCTTCGAGCCAAGGGCGCTCGACGAACTGTTCCCCGACTGGAAGTCCACCGGTGCGCCCCTGCACACGCCGGTCAAGCGCGATGAGCTCTACGTACTCAGAGATGCCGCACGTGCGCTAAAGCTGCCTGATGTACTCGTCCCCAAGACCATGCACAACCAGGGAAACTATATTATTTCCCTGGCCAACCTGTGTCGCTGGCTCGCACAGCAGGCTGAAGCATTGGGCGTTGAGATCTATCCCGGTTTCACTGCGCAGGAGGCGATCATTGATGAGGCCGGCATCGTGCGCGGCATCGTCACGGGCGATCTGGGCATTGATCGGAACGGTCAGCCCAAGCCCGGCCAGTACACACCGGGCATGGAGTTAAGAGCCACCCACACGGTGTTCGCCGAAGGGTGTCGTGGCCATCTGGGCAAGCAGCTGCAGCAACACTTTGACCTCGCCCGCAACGCCGACGCCCAGCACTACGGCATCGGCATCAAGGAAGTGTGGGACATTGACCCCAGCCTGCACGAGGCCGGCCTAGTGGTGCACACGGCAGGCTGGCCACTGGACGATAGCAACCCCGGTGGGTCGTTCCTGTATCACTTGGAAGGCCATCAGGTCGTGGTCGGCCTGATCGTCGATCTGTCTTATCGCAACCCCTACCTCTCGCCGTTTCATGAGTTCCAGCGCTACAAACATCACCCCGTTATCGCGCGTTACCTCACGGGTGGTCGTCGGGTCGCCTATGGCGCCCGGGCAATCACGAAAGGCGGGTTGAATGCATTGCCGAAGATGAGTTTTCCCGGGGGGTTGCTGATCGGTTGCGATGCCGGCACCTTGAATTTTTCCAAGATCAAGGGCAGCCATACCGCGATGAAATCGGGCATGCTCGCCGCCGAGTGCATCATCGAGGCGCTGGTGACAGACACGCCAGCCGGTACCGAACTGACTCACTACGCAGACGTATTCCGCCAGAGCTGGGTCTATGACGAGCTGTACAACAGTCGCAGTTTCGGCGCGGCGATTCACAAATACGGCCTGTACCTGGGCAACGCTTACAACTTTGTCGAACAGAACCTGTTCAACGGCAAGCTACCCTTCACCCTGCGTGACACACAGCCCGATCATCTACAACTGCAGCTGGCCAAGGACGCCAAGGTCATCGACTACCCCAAGCCCGACGGCAAGCTGAGTTTCGACAAGCTGTCCTCGGTGTTCCTCTCCAATACCCATCATGAAGAAAACCAACCAGTTCATTTGAAACTGGCGGACCCCCGCATGCCCCTGGATAAAAATCTGCCGTTGTTCGCCGAACCCGCGCAACGCTATTGCCCTGCCGGCGTGTACGAGATCGTCGAGGTGGAAGGCGCATTGCCCAGGTTCCAGATCAACGCGCAGAACTGTGTGCACTGTAAAACCTGCGACATCAAGGACCCGGCACAGAACATCACCTGGACACCGCCTGAAGGTTCAGGTGGCCCTAACTACGCCAACATGTAGGCACGAAAAAAGGACTGCACGAGCAAAGGAGTGGAAACCTCGTGCAGCCTGAAGGAAGAGAGAATCAGTGGCCGCGCTTTTCCACGAAGCGTCTTACGTAGTCGTCGGCCGGGTGGTTCATGATCTCGTTAGGCGTGCCCTCCTGGACCACCCGCCCATCTTTCATGATCGCGATACGCGTGCCGATCTTCAGCGCCTCGTCGAGATCGTGGGTGATGAAAATCAGGGTTTTGTGCATCTCTTTCTGGATATCCAAGAGAATGTCCTGCATCTCGTTGCGAATCAGTGGGTCCAAGGCACTGAAGGCTTCATCCAGCAGCACCACATCGGTTTCAGCCACCAGTGCCCGCGCCAACCCGACACGCTGGCGCATGCCGCCAGAGAGTTCATCCGGGTACTTGTCACCAAACCCCTTGAGCCCCAGCTTGCCGTCGATCCAGTGCAACGCCTTGCGTTCGCTCAGGCGTTTGTCTTCACCGCGGACCATCAAGCCAAAGGCAATGTTTTCCACCACCGTCTTGTGCGGCAGCAGCGCAAAACTCTGGAACACCATGCTGATCTGTTCGCGGCGCACAGTGCGCAGGTCGGTGTCCGACAGTTCAAGGATATTCTTGCCGTGGAGCAGGATCTGCCCCGACGTGGGCTCGATCAGGCGGTTGAAGTGGCGTACCAAGGTGGACTTGCCCGAGCCTGACAGGCCCATGATCACGTAGATTTCGGCCTTATTGATGGTCATAGAGACGTTGTTCACACCCACCGTACAACCACTGCCCTCCATAATCGCCTGCTTGTCATGGCCTGCTTTAGCCAACTCGATGGCCCGGCGTACAGCCGCAGGCTCGTCGCCGAACACCTTGAAAACATCTTTAACTTCCAGAACCGCAGTGCTCATGATCCGTAACCCGACTTGATGCGACGTTCGCGTTTGCTGCGCCCGAAGGACTGACTGATCCGATCGATGACGATCGCCAGGATGACAATGGCCAGACCTGCCTGCATGCCTTTGCCGATATCCAGATTGTTGATGCCGGCTAGCACGTCTTCGCCCAGCCCACGTGCGCCGATCATCGACGCAATGACCACCATGGCCAAGGCCATCATGATCGACTGGTTGATGCCGGCCATGATGCTGTGCCGGGCCAGCGGCAACTGCACGCGGATGAGCAATTGGCTGCGTGTGCAACCGAACGCCTGGCCAGCTTCGATCATGTCCGACGGCACCTGGCGGATGCCCAGGTCAGTGAGCCGAACCAGCGGCGGCAACGCATAAATCACCGTGGCAATAATCGCCGGCACCTTGCCCAAGCCAAACAGCATCAACACGGGGATCATGTACACGAAGGTCGGCAGGGTCTGCATCATGTCGAGCACCGGCGCCAGCAGCACTTTCAGCCAACGGCTACGGGACATCCAGATACCCACCGGCAGACCAATCACAATGGTCAGAAAAGTCGACAGCAGCATGATGGCCAGGGTTTGCAGCAGCTTGTCCCACAAGCCGAAGCACCCGATCAGGTACAGTAGCCCCACCAACGCCAGGGTGGTGATGACCCGCCGCGTGCCCAGCCAGGCCAGCACCGCGACCAGCGCGAGAATGGTCCAGGCGGGTAATGCGCGCAGGCCTTGCTCCAACGGTAACAAGGCCCACGCCAAGACGAAGTCGCTGACCGCTTGGAAATAGCTTCCATAATCCTGTACGACGGCTGTGAAGAAGCGGTTGATCCACTCTTCTACCGACAAGGGTATAAATATACCGCCCATAGTCACTCCAAAAAGCAGCAGGGCCAACGATAAGGTTGGCCCTGGTACTCAGTTAGTTAAGCGAAGCTTGAATTGTTGCGCCGATTTGCTCGGGCACCCAGGCCTTCCACACCGACGGGTTGTCGCGCAGAAACTGTTCAGCCATTTTTTCTGCCGGGATTTTCTTATCGGCCATTTCCGCGATGGCTTCGTTGACGGTGGTGATCGGCAGTTCAACCTTGCTGATCAATGCCACCAGACCGGGGTTCGCCGCGGCAAAATCAATCGCGACTGCCGTGGTCAAATTGGTAGCCGGAGAAGCCGAGCCGCACGGATTGTCTTGCGTGCTGCCGTTGATGGTTTTCCAACAGTCTTCAGTCCAGGTGGGTTCTTCCAGGCGAATGGACTTGTACTTGCCGAGGATGCTGGAAGGTTCAAAGTAACTGAACAACAGCGCTTGTTTACGCTGAAAAGCACCGGCGATAGCCGCATCCAAGGCCGCCCCGGTGCCAGGTCGGAAGTTGTTGTAGGTCGTCGTCAAGCCATAGGCCTTCATACGCTGATTATTATCCTTTTCACAACTCCAGCCCGATGGGCAATTCAAGAAACGGCCCATCTTCGGGTCTTCCGGATCCTTGAACAGGGCCTGGTACTTGGGCAAATCCGCGACGCTTTTCAGGTCGGGGGCCATTGGCTTGATGCCGTTGACGGGGTCGCCCTTGATCACATACTCGGGCACGTAGATACCTTCGATACCACCGCCCTTGACCAGCGACCCAATAAACTGAATTTTTTTATCTTTTGCCGCCTGCTCCATCGTGTCTGTGCGGCCCTGCCAGTACTCGACAAACAGTTGCAGCTTGCCGCCGATCAACGCCCCCATGGTGATGGGATTAGTCCCTGGCACCGTTTCGGTCTGACAGCCATAACCCCGCTCCATCAACTGCCGAATGATCTCGGTTTCAAACTTGCCACTGTCCCAGCCAACTTCGGCGAAGCGCACCATCTTGTTGTTGTCGCACCACGTGTTTCCCGTCGCTGCCATTGCCGTGTTGGCCAGCAAACCTGCGGCCAGGAATACCCCGACACTCACGCCTTTGGTCACTCTTTTCATGATCGCGCCTCTTTTAGAATGGACAATGAATCACGCATGACACATACCGACTTTTCTTGCAGGTTGCGTACTACAGGGCGGCGGTGAGCTGCGGAACCAGCTCGTACAAGTCGCCGACAATGCCGTAGTCGGCGACGCCAAACAGTGGCGCATCCGGGTCGCTGTTGATGGCCACGATGACCTTAGAATCTTTCATCCCCGCCAGGTGCTGTATGGCCCCACTGATGCCCACGGCGATGTACAGATCAGGCGCGACAATCTTGCCGGTCTGCCCTACCTGGGCGTCGTTGGGTGCGTATCCGGCATCCACCGCTGCACGGCTGGCCCCCAGTGCGGCGCCAAGTTTGTCCGCCAACGGCGTGAGTACCTGCTGATAACTTTGGCTGCTGCCCAGTGCGCGGCCACCGCTGACGATGACCTTGGCCGCAATCAGTTCGGGCCGATCACTGCTCAGTGTATTGGCGCCGATAAAGCTCGAAGTGCCAGCTTCAGCGCCGCCGGCCACCCGTAGGATCGGGACAGATTGTCCCCCTTGCGTCGTTGCCTCGAAGGCGGTCGAGCGCACGGTCATGACCACCTTGGCATCGGTCGCCTGTACCGTCGCGATGGCGTTGCCGGCATAAATGGGGCGTTCAAACGTGTCGGCGCCGATGACCTTGAGTACGTCACTGATTTGCGCCACATCCAATAGCGCTGCCACGCAGGGCGCCAGGTTCTTGCCTTGGGCGGTCGCGTTGAAAACCACGTGGGCGTATTCCGCCGCCAGGCTGACGATAAAGGGCACCAGGTTTTCCGCCAGGCCATGCTGCAATGACGCGGCATCGGCCAACAGGACCTGGCTGACGCCATTAAGCGTTGCGGCCTGCTCAGCGGCAGCGCCGCAAGACAAACCGGCAACCAACACATGCACGTCGGCGCTGATCAACCGGGCGGCCGTGATACTGTTGAACGTAGCGGATTTGATCGTGCCGGCATCATGCTCGGCAATAACAAGTACAGACATGGTGGTTCCCCTTCAAATGACCTTGGCTTCGTTTTTCAACTTGTCGATCAACTCGGCAATGCTGGCTACTTTCACCCCGGCCTTGCGCGTTGCCGGCTCGGCGACGCGCAAGGTCTTGATGCGAGGGGCAAGGTCGGCAGCCAGTTCGGCGGCGGCGATCACTTCGATGGGTTTTTTCTTCGCCTTCATAATGCTGGGCAGGCTGGCGTAGCGCGGTTCATTCAAGCGCAAGTCGGTGGTCACCACGGCCGGCAGCACCAAGCGCAGGGTCTGCATACCGCCGTCGATTTCACGGGTGACCCGCACCGCGCCCTCTTCGGTCTCGATGCGGCTGGCAAACGTGGCCTGCCCCCAACCCAATAGCGCCGAGAGCATCTGGCCGGTCTGGTTACAGTCGTCGTCGATCGCTTGTTTGCCCAGGATCACCAGGTCGGGGGCTTCGCGGGCAATCAGGCCTTTAAGGATCTTGGCCACCGCCAGGGGCTGCAATTCAATCTCGCTTTGGGCGAGGACGGCACGGTCAACCCCCAAGGCCAGGGCGGTGCGCAGCACATCCTGGCAAGCGTCGGTGCCGCAGGTCACGGCGATCACCTCCGTCGCAATACCCTGCTCCTTTAGCCGCACCGCTTCTTCGATACCAATCTCATCGAAGGGGTTTAGGCTCATCTTGACGGCGTTCAGGTCAACGCCTGAGCCATCACTTTTCACGCGCACCTTGACGTTGTGATCAATGACGCGCTTTACAGCCACTAGCACTTTCATAGGTTCGATTCCGTATTTCAGGTAGCCGGTCGCGCTGCGCTCTTAACAAAGAGCGCAGACCGTGATGTCCAGACAATCAGGCGTTGAGGGTTGCGCGCATGCGTGCGCCAGAGGGGTCGAAGGTGCAATCGAGGATCAGGCGTGCCGGGCGGCGATCGCCCAACACGTCCACCCCGTACTGAGCGTCGGTGTCGATCTTGTCGGCATCGACGTAGCCCATGGCGATGCTCTTGCCGACGGTGTGACCGAAGCCACCGGACGTGGTGTAGCCAGCCAGTTGGTCACCGAGCCAGATGGGCTCGAAACCGGATGCATCGGCATCCACAGCGTCGACCACCAGCGTAACCAGGCGGCGAGACGGGCCCTTTTCGCGCTCGCGCAGGGCCGCGTCACGCCCAATAAAGCCGGGTTTGTTGAAATCTACGAAGGCGTCCAGCCCGCTTTCGGCAGCGGTATAGTCCGTGGCGTACTCGCGATTCCAGATGCCGTAGCTCTTTTCCAAGCGCAGCGACATCAGGGCCCATACCCCGATTTTAGTCAGGCCAAAGGCTTCACCCGCGGCCAGTAGCGCCTTGTAAACACTCGGCAGGTATTGCGCCTCAACGTAAACCTCAAAGCCCAACTCACCCGACAGGCCAATGCGCGCAATTCGCCCAGGTGCGAAACCCAGATCGACCTCGCGCACCGAGAGTACCCGCTCCATACCGTCCAGCACGTTCGGGCCAAACGCGGCGCGCAACAGTGCAGGGGCTTTGGGACCGGAAATCGCCAGGGCCATCCAGGTTTCGCTGCGGTTTTCGATCAACACACCGGTGCTTGGCAGATGCTGTTCGAACCAACGCTGATGCCATTCCTGCAGGTAACCGGAGCCGGTGACCATGAACCGGTCTTCGGCCAGCCTCAACATGGTCAGGTCGCCCTTGAGCTTGCCGGACTCCAGCAACAACGGCGCCAGGCGTGCTCGGCCGATGTCCGGCAGGCGGTTGGCAAATACCCTGTCCAGCCACTCGGCGGCGTGCGGGCCACTGATCTCGTATTTGGCAAAGCTCGCCGCATCGAACACACCGACATGCTCACGCACTGCCTTGCACTCGGCGGCCACGTGTTCAAAGGCATTGGAGCGACGGAAAGTCGGGATTTCTATCGCCTCAACGCCAGGCGGAGCAAACCAAAGTGGCGTTTCCAGGCCGTAGCCGACACCGAAAATAGCATTGTCTTTTTTCTGATCTTCGTAGATCGGGGTGGTTTTCAGCGGGCGGCCGGCAGGCCATTGCTCGTTGGGCTTGGCCAGGTAAAAGCGGTTGCCGTAAAACTCCTTGGCCTTGGCCGTCACGTAGTTCTGGGTAAGGTTCGGATAGCGGGCAACGTCCATGGCGAACACGTTGTCATGGGGCTCACCTTCGATCATCCACTGGGCCAACGCCAAGCCGATACCGCCGCCCTGGCTGAAACCGGCCATGCAGCCGGCCGCCACCCAATAATTACGCTTGCCGCGCACCGGGCCAATCACTGGGTTGCCGTCCGGCGTAAAGGTGAAGGGGCCGTTGACGATTTTCTTGATACCGGCCTCGCCCACCAGAGGGAAGCGCTCAAAGCCCTTGAGCAAGGCATCTTCCAGGCGCTCCAGGTTGGGCACCAGCAGGTCGCTCTCGCCGTAGCTCCACGGGGTGCCGTCGAGCGCCCATGGCAGGCAGTTTTTCTCGTACACCCCCAGCAGCACGCCATTGTGTTCCTGGCGCATGTAGATTTCGCCGTCGAGGTCGGCGATCACCGGGATTTCTTTGCCGAAGGCTTTGAGCTCAGGAATTTCTTCGGTGATGAGGTAATGGTGTTCCATCGGAATCAGGGGCAGCTTGACTCCAGCCATGGCCCCCACTTCCCGCGCCCATAGGCCTGCCGCATTGACCACGTGTTCGGCATGGATAACGCCCTGATCCGTCACCACATCCCAGGTGCCATCAGGGCGCTGGTTGAGCGCGTCAACCTTGGTCTGCTGGTGAATCTCAGCACCATTTTTGCGCGCCGCACGGGCATACGCCTGGGTGCAGCCATAGGGATCAAGGTGGCCCTCATCCTTGAACCACAAGCCGCCGAGAACATCGGTCACATCCACCAAGGGACAGGCCGCCGCGATTTCGGAGGGCGTGATCAGTTGGGAGTCGATGCCCATGAACTTGTGACGGGTGTACTCGGTGCGCAGGAACTCCCAGCGCTCCGGGGTGGCGGCAAGGCTGATGCCGCCCGGAATGTGGATGCCGACATCCTGGTCACCCACTTCCTGGATTTCTTTATAAAGTTCGATGGTGTAACTCTGCAGGCGAGCCATGTTCATGTCGCCGTTGAGCGTATGAAAGCCCGCCGCGGCGTGCCAGGTCGACCCTGCTGTCAGCACCTTGCGCTCCAACAGCATGACGTCACGCCAGCCAAATTTGGTCAGGTGGTAAAGGACGGAGCAACCGATGACACCACCACCAATCACCACGACTTGAGTTTTCGTTTTCATCTCAGACTTCCTTCAAAGAACCCATAAAGCACTTCACCAGGGGCGCTTTTAGTTTCACACCACCCGCCTTGCATGGATCGAATTTAAGAGCCTGTAGTTGATTTGACTAAGTCATATCTGCGCGCATGCCAGCAATGCCGGGAACAAAGCCTTGAATCGGTGGAGAGTGCGCCAAGTCGATGCTTAGCGCCCCGTTTTGGATCGCTGCTGGCACGCCTCAAAACGTAACGATAGGTGCACCTACCCCAGTCATCGCCCGGCCAGGCGTTACCATAAGTGGCGCGCAGTCAGGGTGACAGTTTGGGCGTTCCTGGCTCGACCTAGATAAATCACATGATTTAAATGCGTCGGGGCTGTAGGACGATTCCGGCATAAGCTTTGCTAGTAATTAAGCTCACCGCTTTAATAGGAGCATCCCCCCATGAACGTTGAACAATTGAAGGCCTACTCGACTGCTCCAGCGGGGCACGACCGGATCTTTAACCCTCAGCGGATGATGGACATGCTCGATTATCGGCTGTACCTGGTCTACCGAGATTGCGGGCATGTCACCGAGACACTGTGCAAAAAGGAATTTGGCATCAATCGTCGGCGCTGGCGCATCATTGCTTCTCTGACCGAGTCAGAGGGTTCAACGGTGAGTCAGTTGGCCCAGCATGCCGAACTCGACATGGCCCAAACCTCCCGTACCATCGGCACCCTGATGCGTGAAGGTTATCTGCGCCGGCTGTCCAACCCGGACAACGCACGGTTTGCCAAGGTCGTCCTGACCGATAAAGGCCGGGACCTCTATACGCGCTTGTTTGAGCGGTATTGTGATGCCAATCAAAAGCTATTGGGGGTGTTGTCCAACGATGAAATGATGCAGTTGGATCGGCTGATCAATAAGTTACGCATCAATGCACTGACGCTCAATAACGCCATGTGATTCAAGCAAAAAAAACCCACGCCATGCGTGGGTTTTTTTACCTTAGAAGTAATACCCAAAATTCGCCAGCACCTGGTTCTCCCATTGATTGGAGCCCCCTGCCGCAAGACTTTGCGTGTAACTACTCCCCCCCACATACGGGTCGTTCTTGCCGAAGATCCACTCACCGGCGATAAACACATGCTCGCCGAGCATAAACGATGCACCCGCAATATAACGCTGAGTATCTTCGTAACCGTTACCGGACTTCAGGAACGTACTGTAGTTGCCATAAAGCTTAATGGCACTGACCCAATCACCCAGGTATTTGCCAGCGATATCGTAATTCAGGTCCGCCATCAACAATGTGCCACGGCTGGCAATGTTGTAGCTACTGTCATAGCCACCCAGCGTCACCACATCGTCGTTACCGGGATTGCGCGGCGACATTTGTTGGCGTGCGGCCAGCAAGCCGGTGGTCCATGCGCCCTTGGTGCCGGTCATGTGCAACGCCAACGCGTTTCTGCGGCCGTTGTCGTCCGTGTCACGGTTCTGCAGCTGCGACGTCAGCGCCGACACCCCCAGCTCGGTTTTCCAACCGTCCAGGTCGACGGTTTTCGCCACTCGCAGCGCAATCATATTGCGCTCCTGGTTATTCGACCCGTCCTCGACATAACTGTCGGCATCGGCCGGCACGTTGGAATAGCTGACCCCACCTTTACTGGTGCCCTTGCCCTGCCAGGCCGGGCGTATGTAGTAGCCCGCCTGTAGGTCCCAATCGCCGAGCTTCTGTTTGTATTTAGCGCCCACCTCGTACAGGTCTTCCAGGCCAAGGGTGTAGCCCAGCGTCTCAGTCACTGTGTTGCTGAAGTACGGCAGGATGCCGAAGGGCACCTGGTTCAACCCCACTTGGACCTGTCGATTCTCATCAAACTTGTAGCCGACCCAGGCGTATTCGGCGAAGGAGATATCACCAAATCGCTGGGTGTATTGATAGGGGTAGGCTTTACCGTAGAAACGGTATCTGGCGGAGGCAATCCAAGTATCTGAATTGTAATTAATGTAGGGCCGAAAGGTGTCGAAGTTTAGTTTTTGAATATCACGATCGGGGTCGTAATCGATCCGCGCGCGTAGCGCCGCGCCAACTTGCAGGTTATCAGTGACCTGCAGCGCGAAGACGGGGAAAGCGCTGCCGATCAGGCACACGCCTACCCCAAAACGCAACAAAGGACGTTTCATGGGTTTGCTCCTAGGTTATTTTATTGGCAGCTAAAATCCGCACTGAGACAGCGCAAATAATCCAGCTTATTGTTATTTTCAAAAACCAGAGACTGAGCAAGTCCCGCTGTTTCACCGCTGTATAAACAGCAGTGAATGTGGCTGGACCGGTATGCTCATAACAAACCCTACGCGCTTTTATATATTTGACTTAATCAAACCTAATGCACCTCGTCCTCACTCGGCATCCGGCTGCCTTTCCGGCGCAGCCTGGATAAACGCCTCGAGTGTGCGGCAGTGCGCGGCAATACGTTGGATCCTCGGCCATTGCCCAAGGTCGCACCCAAAACGCTCCGCGCTGAATACCTGCGGCATCAGACACACATCTGCAAGTGTCGGCTGGTGCCCGTGGCAAAAATCCCCTTCGGGCGATTCAGTCACCAACAACACCTCCAGCGCCGTCAGCCCTTCTTCGATCCAACGCTTGCACCAGGCGTTGATAGCCGCCTCGTCCAGACCCAGGGTTTCGCGCAAATAACTGAGCACACGCAGGTTGTTCAGTGGATGGATATCACACGCTATGGCCAATGCCAGATTGCGCACCCTCGCACGCCCCAAAGCATCTGCCGGAAGCAGCGGTACGTCTGGAAACGCCTCGTCCAAATACTCGATGATCGCCAGGGATTGACGCACCACGCCTTGGTCCACTGCCAGGCTGGGCACCAGGGCTTGTGGATTGATCGCAAGATAATCTGCAGTGCGGGTCTGGCCTTTGCGTAGGTGCACGAAGTGGTGCTCGGCGCTCAGCCCTTTCAGGTTCAAGGCAATACGGACGCGATAGGCCGCAGACGAACGGAAGTAGTCATACAAAATCATCGGATGCTCCATGGTGTTAAACAAGGGTTCAAGACTGAGGGTTCAACGCACCGCGGGGTTGACGGGTGCGCCCCAATAGCGTCACCGCCACGGCGGCCACTAGCGCCGGCAGCGCGGCAATCATCACAATCGAGTGCCCTTCCCAACCAACCGCAAGCAGCATCCCGCCTGCGACAGGGCCGAGGATCGATCCAATGCGCCCCACGCCCAACGCCCAGCCAATGCCGGTGGAGCGAAACGCCGTTGGATACAAATCGGCAACCACCGCGTTGACGCCCAACTGAGCGCCGACGATGCCAAACCCAGCAAAAAACACCGCGGCCAGCAACAGCGTTACCGGCAGGCTTTGTATCGCTGACAGCGCCACAAACACAGCCGCCCCGGTGTACGCCACCGCCAGCACTTTGAAGGGATTAAAGCGGTCGACTGCACGCGCAATGATCACGCTGCCGATCACTCCACCCCCGTTCAGCAACGCGGTGCCCAAAATGGCGGTCTTGAGCGGTAGACCAGCTTCTTTGAGCAGGGACGGCAACCAGTTCACCAGGAAGTACATCACCAACAGGTTCATGAAAAACGTTACCCAGATCAGCAACGTCATGCGCCAGCGGCCTGCCTTGAACAAATGCGCGACCGCAAAACCGGTATGCCGGGTTTCCGGCAGATAAAAGCGTGCCTCTGCCGCAAAGGCACCACCCGGTACCAAGCGGCGGACGATGCCACGCACGCTGTCAGTCTGATTGCCCTTGGCTGCCAGGAATCGAATCGACTCCGGCAACCACAGCAGCAACACCGGCCACGCCAGCAGGGGCAGCACACCGCCAAGGAAGAATACCGAGCGCCAACCCCAGATCGGGATCATTTGGGCACTGACGAAACCGCCGAGCATGGAGCCCAACGGGAAACCGGCGAACATAACCGTGACCATGGTCGCCCGTAGGCGTTTGGGCGAGTATTCCGAAGTCAGGGCGATCAGGTTGGGCATTGCACCGCCCAGTCCGATCCCGGTGAGAAATCGCAGGAGCAGCAGCTCATCCAGCGAGCGGACGGTCACCGTCAGTAACGCAAACACCGCAAACAGCACGGTGGATAGCACAATCACTTTGCGCCGGCCTACACGGTCGGCCATGGGCCCAAAGATCACGGCCCCCACCGTCAGCCCCAGCAGCCCCGCACCGAACACCGGGCCAAAACTGGCAGGAGCCAGGCCCCACTCCGCCGCAATCGCCGGCGCCACATAGGCGATGGATTGGGTATCAAAGCCGTCCAGCATCGCGACGATGCCACACAGCACGATTACCAAAATCTGGAAACGGCTGAGGGGGTTGATATCGATCAGGTGACTGACATCTAGTGCAGTGGAATGACTCATGGCAGGACCTTTATTGTTGTTTTAGTAGGCAAGGCTCAAACGAGGTTCAGCAAGATCCGCTCACCCTCGATCCGCACCGGATAGACCCGGATATTTTCGGTGAGCGGCGCACACAGCGCCTCGCCGCTCTTCACGCAAAAGCGCCCCTGGTGCAGCGGGCATTCAATTTGGCCATCTTCAAGGAAGCCATCGCTAAGGCGCGCGTTACCGTGGGTGCACAGATTGTCAGTGGCAAACACTTCGCCTTCGACCTTGTACAGCGCCACATCACGGCCGTTGGCCACCAGCCCGATCACATCGTCCTCGGGGACATCTGCCAAAGCCGCCACGTTGATCCATTCTTCATTCATGGCACACCTCAGATCGGGTAGATAATCGAGTTGGGGATCATCTCGCTGTCAAACACGCACAGCCTGGATTCCAAACGCAGGCCATCGGGTGTCCTGACCACGCTGTCCAGGTAGCGTCCCACATTGAAGACACTGCTGGGCTCGTCCGGCTTGGTACGAAACACCGCATAGTTGGTCTCGACCTGAATACGCGTGCCGTCGTCGCCGAGGATGCGCGGCAGGCTGACCACATGGCGTTGGTAGTACGGATCATGGAACAGGGTTTCGCGGATGCCGTAGATGCGGTCCTTGAGCATGCCTTTACTTTCAAAGCTGAGGGTCGCCAGCGGCCAGCCCTGTTCGTGGTTTTCGCGCGGCTGGAGCTTATACACGCACTGTTCGGTAAAAAACTCCGGCCAGCGGTCCCAGTCAGCTGCATCCAGCGCAGCGCTGTAGTCGGCCTGCAAGGCAACCAGGGCAAAAAACGTCTCTTGGTCAGTCTTCATCTCAGAGCCCCATCACCTTGCGCCAATAGTTGTACATGCCGCGGATCAGCGTTTCGGTGACCATATGATCGGCGTGCTCGCAGTCGCGTCCGCCCAGCTCCACCAGGGTGCGGTGCGCGGGTTTCTGGTTGAAGCCTTCCTGGGAAAACTCGATGACTTCACCGTCATCCGCCGAAACAAAGCCCGCCGGGCCGAACAAGTTGGCCTGACGCAGACGGCGCTGGGTCATTTCCTCGCTGTCGTCTTCAAAGCCGAAATGGGTCCAGACAAAATCGAACGAGTGCGGGCCATTGGGCTGTATATGCCGGGTCGACAGCGAGTTGACCTGCTGCTGGATGATCACACTGGGGAACAGCGTCATCAGCACAGCGGTCGGGCCCTTCCACCAGGGTTCGTATTCCACGTCAAGAAAACGCATGTCGTTCAGCGTCATGCTTTCCTTGAAGCTGCTGACCCCGCTGGTGACATCACTTTTACCGCCCTCGCCCCGGGTGGAGATCATCGCGGCGTGGCGGAACTGTTCATCCATGATCAACTTCGATTTATTGTCGGCGCGCCACAGGCCGAAGGTCACAAACCAGGTGTGCAGCAGCCCCGGGTGATACGGGTCTTTGATGTTTTCCTGCATCAGTTTCCAGTTGCCTGGAATGCGTTGGCGGTTGTAGCCCAGCAGCTTCAATTTGCGGCCGTCGAAGGTACGGTCGAAATAGGCGGCGATGTCCGGGCCCAGGTAGTCCTCCAACGGCTCGATATCGTGATCGAACGAGGCGAACACCACGCCGTTGCGCACCGCCACCTTCAACCGGGTAAGGCCATGCTCCTCGGGTTTGAAGTCAGCGGGCATGCCGCCATTGACCTTGCCGTCCTGCTTGACGCCACGCCGGAACGGCACGCCTTGCAGCTTGCCGGTCAGGTCGTAGTTCCATTGGTGATACGGGCAGGTGAAGTCCTTGCGATTGCCGGACTTCTCGCGACAGAACTTGACGCCACGATGGGCACAGACGTTTTCCACCACATTGACGCTGCCATCGTTGGCCCGCACCAGAATCACTGAGCGCTCGCCCACCACCGTGCGTTTGAAGTCGCCCGGGGTGGGGATTTCAGCCTCCAGCCCAACGTAGGACCAGTGTTTGCCATAGAAAATACGTTCCAGCTCACGTTGGTAGACGTCGTCACGGGTATAGGCCCAGAACGGAATCCGGCTGGAGCCGTCCTCCTGCCACGCAGGCATCTGCGCTTGAGCATTGGCGGGGTTACCGTAGATGAGGTTCATCCCAGTCTCCTTCTTATGGTTATAGGGGCGATCCTTCACAGGATCGCCGGGGATGTCAGGCCACGCTGACTTCGATGTGGCCGATGCCGTCAATCGACACGCGCATCAGGTCGCCGGGCACCACGGCACCGACGCCTTCGGGGGTGCCGGTCATGATCAGATCACCCTCGGTCAACTCGTCAAATGTCGACAGGTGGGCAATGCACTCCGCCACCGACCAGATGAGTTTGCTGATATCGGAGTTTTGCTTGGTCACGCCATTGACCTGCAACTGGATAGTCGCGTGCTCAAGAAAACCGACCTGGCTGACCGAATAGATCGGGCCAATCGGCGCCGACAGCGCGAATGACTTGCCGAACTCCCACGGCCGCCCCTGTTCACGCGCCTGCAATTGAATGTCGCGGCGGGTCATATCCAGCCCGACCGCATAGCCATACACATGCTCTAGGGCACGCGCCAACGGGATATCGCGCCCGCCCTTGCCAATCGCCACCACCAGTTCGGCTTCGTAGTGAAAGTTGCTGGTTTGCGGCGGGTACGGAATCGTCGCGCTGGGGTTGCTCACCACCAGCGCGGCGGCAGGCTTCATAAAGAAAAACGGCGGCTCGCGATCTGGATCGCGGCCCATCTCACGGGCGTGGGCGGCATAGTTGCGGCCAACACAGAAGATCCGGTGCACGGCAAACTGCTGTTTGCTGTTGGTAATGGGCAGGCTGCGCACGGCGGCCGGGGCAAATACATAAGCACTCATCAGCTCAACTCCTCTCTTCTTTCCACAAGCCGAGCGCTTCCTGAACGGGGCGATCGGAATAACTGAACAGCACGCACTCGACTGCTGCCTCCAACTGCACCGTCACCCAGGACGGCACGACAAAGATGTCGCGTTCGTCAAAGGCGACTTCGAGCTCGCCGATCCGGGCCAAACCGCGACCCTCCAGGCAGCAATACACGGTGCTGTCGGTACTGCGCAGCGGCGCCGTGCTAAATCCGGCCGGCAGTGCTTGCACGTAGGTGCCGATGGTCTGCATGGGCGAACGCCCGGTGGCCGGATTGACGAACCGCAGCTTGTGGCCGGTGTGCACGTCGGGTGTGCTGCGCAACAATTGGGTCAAGGCCGCACGGGTGTCGACATAACGGAAATGGCAGAGACGCGATGGCGTTTCGGGGGCGGCCTGGTAATCCACCGGCACCATGTTGCAACCGTAACGGGCCAGGGAGTCACCTTGGGGTTTGGTCACCTGTTGCATGGAATCACTGGCCTTTTCAGCAAAGCCGGCCCCCATGAAACGCACCAGGGGAATGTCCAGGCCGTCCAGCCATACCACCGGGCCTTGGCCGTCGTGACCATGGTCGTGCCAGGTGTGGGCCGGCGTGATGATGAAATCGCCGCGGCTCATCGGGATGCGTTCGCCGTCAACGGCGGTGTACGCGCCCTCACCTTCCAACACCAGGCGCAGTGCCGATTGGGCGTGACGATGGGCCGGCGCGACTTCACCGGGCAGGATCAACTGCAAGCCGGCGTACAGGCTTTGCGTCACGGCCGCCTGACCGCGCAAGCCTTCGTTTTCCAGGATCAACACCCGACGCTCAGCTTCGGCAGCCGTGATCAACTCACCGGCTTCCATCAGGTACGGGCGCATTTGCGCATAACGCCAGACGCTGGGTTTGACCTCGGTAGCAGGCCGCGGTGGCACCAGCGCATGCAACGACTCCCATAAGGGCGCCATGCTCTGCTGATCCAGGCGCGCGTAAAACGCTGCGCGAGGGTTCGCGCTTGAGAGATTAGGCAACGACATATTCAGGCTCCACTCGCATAAAAAGCATCGGCATGGATGTGCTCGAAGGGCACCCCCAGTTGGCTCACCAGTGTGTTCGCGGCTTCGACCATCGGCGGTGGGCCCGCCAGGTAGACCTTCCAGCCATCGAGGCGGGGAAAGTGTTCGGCGACCACATCTGTCACCCAGCCGGTCAAATAAGCAGAGGGCTGATCCGGCCCGGGGCTACTGAGCACAATGTGATAGTGAAAGCGCGGAAAATCCCGCGCCAACGCCTCAAGCATCGACACGCCATACACGTCGCGCTCGGCGCGCACCCCGAAGTACAGGTGGATGTCATTGGGCATACCGCTTTTCAATGCGCCGCGAATCACCGACAGCATCGGCGCCAGGCCCGTGCCGCCGGCGATGCAGAGCATCGGGCCGAGGTGTTTACGCCGCAGGTAGGAAGCGCCCATCGGGCCGTTGACTTTGATCGCGGCGCCGAGCGCCAGGCGCTCATCCAGCAAGGCAGTCACTCGCCCGTCCGGAACGATACGAACGTGAAACTCCAGCTCATCGTCGCCGCACAGGCCGGCCATCGAGTAAGAGCGCACCGCCTCCGGCCAGAACTGCAGGGTTACGTATTGCCCTGGGGAGAATTCCAATGGCTTGTTTAGCTTGAGGCGCAGTCGACGCACGTCGTGCGCCAGCGCCTCAAACGCGGTGACTGTGCCTTTGAGGGTACGCGCCGGGTGCATCACCACTTCATCAGGTTCAGGCACCTCGATGACGCAATCGGTTTGGACGGTGCACTGGCAGGCCAGGAAGTAGTCGCCGTGTTGCGGCGGCTGTCCAGCGGTGGCGTCCACATGCACAACGCTGCCGTGCAGCACCTTGCAACGACAGGTGCCACAGCGACCTGACATACAGCTGTAAGAGATGGGAATTGCATGGCTAAGCAGGGCATCAAGCAAATTGCTGCCGGCCACCACATTGATCTGCCGGTTAAGCGGTTGAACCAGAATTTCCACGTTACCTCCTAGGAATCCAGTCTTGTTTTTGTATTGACGGACACTCTAGGGCTGCCTAAGTTATTGAGACACCCAATATCAAAAATAGAAAATATTCATAAAACTAATAAGAAGACCCGCCATGATTCGCCTGAATGACATCGACTTGAACCTGCTGGTGGTGTTCCAGCACATGTATCGCGAACGCAAGACCGGCCTCGTTGCCGAGCAACTGGGGCTGTCCCAGCCGGCGATCAGCAATGCGCTGGCACGCTTGCGCAAGGCACTGGGGGACGAGTTGTTCGAACGTACCGCACGCGGTATGCGCCCCACGCCCTATGCGGACGCCATCGCCGAACCCATTGCCTTTGCCTTGTCGTCACTGCAAGACACCATCAATCACAACGACCACTTCGATCCCGCTGCCAGCACCCGCTCTTTTCGCGTAGCCATGACCGACCTGGGGGAAATTCACCTGTTGCCTGGGCTGCTGAGCCGCCTGGCTGCCGTGGCACCAGGGGTGCAATTGACCACGGTGCGCGACACCGCCATCACGTTGAAGGAGGAAATGGAGGCCGGCAGCGTCGACCTGGCCGTCGGCCTGTTGCCGCAGTTGGGCGCAGGGTTTTATCAACGCCGCCTGTTCCGGCAGAACTACGTGTGCCTGATGCGTCGCGACCACCCTTTGGCCAAGGGCGAGTTCGGCCTGGAGCAGTTCAGTGAGGCCAATCATGCGGTGGTCGTCGCCCAAGGCACGGGCCACGGGCATGCCGAGGAAGTGGTCACCCGTTCTGGCGTGCCGCGACGGATCAGCCTGCGGGTGCCGCACTTCGTCGCGGTGCCGTACATCATCAGTGAAACCGACCTGATCGTAACGGTAACGGAAAAGCTCGCGCAGCAAACCCTGCAGCGCTTCAACCTGGTGGCGCGCCCGCACCCGATGGCGATTCCGGCCGCGCAGATCAATATCTTCTGGCACCGCCGCGTGCATCAGGACGCCGGCAATATCTGGCTGCGCAACCTGTTTTTCGAGATGTTCTCGGAGTGAGCCACTAGGCCTTCAAGTTGCTCATCATGCAATCCACAAACTGCTGGGCCGCGGGGGTCAGCTGGCGCTCGCGGCGCTTGACCACGCACACCTGCAAGGGCGGGATGGCTTCAAGAATGTCGACGCGGCGAATCCCGTGATTCTTGAACGCCACGTCCACCAGTTCTTCGGCAAATACCCCAATCAGGTCGGTCTTACTGACCAGGCCCAAGGCGACCGCCACCGACTGGGCCTGGACTATGCGTGCCGGGGGCTCCAGGTTGAGCGGCGCGAAGATCGGCCTGACCAATTCAAGCTTAAGGCTGCCGTCCCCCGGCAAAATCCATTCGGCCTCATGCAGTGTGCTGAGCGAACGCGTCCTGCGCAACGGATGATGGGTGCGCATGCCAACTACCAGCGGCGAGGTGTACAGCGGGATCGTCTCGAACTCGGGTGATACGCTGGCTGGCGCCAGGTGCACCACTGCAAAGTCCAGTCGACCATCGAGCAATTGCAGCAATAGGCCGGGCATCACCGCCTCACTGAAATGCACATCCACCGACGGGTTGCGCTCGTGAAACTCGGTGAAAATGCCAGGCAAATGCGTCAGGGCAAAGGACGAAGTCACCGCCATCCGTACATGCCCACGCTCGCCGTCACGAATCTGTGCGATCTCGTCGCACGCGCGACGCATGTCCTCCAGCAACTGCCGGGCTCTTGGGGCAAAGGCAATGCCGTACGGCGTCAGCTTGACGCCCTTGCTCCCGCGCTCGACCAAGGGCGCGTCCAGCTCGCGCTCCAGTTCACGAACAATGCGGGTGATACCGGGCTGAGACAAGCCTAGGGCCCGCGCTGCGCCGCGAATACTGAGGTGGCTGGCCACCGCTGAAAAAGCATTGAGTTGGTTGGGTTTCATAAAGCGCCTCGTGGGGATGCCGGTTTGCTATCGCACTGACAACATTATTGTCTTTTTAAGCAGAGTTTAACTGCTTAGCATCTGTGAAGCGCATCACAATTGAGTGCTACGCGAAGAACCGATGTTCGCACCTATTCAGAGGCCAACCAGATGATTACCCATACACCACACCCTTAGCTAAACGCACGCTTGACGCAATAATCGGCGGAACTAATGCAGCACTTTCTTGTGCGCAGAAATACCTGCCCGTCCCTGCCATAAAACAATAATTTTTGATGTAAGCGTTCGATGTAATTGCACTGCCAAAACAACAATAAATCCTCTACAGGAAGCAAACATGCAAATCGTGCGTTCGACCCAAGTGGCCGTAGGGTTTTCGGCCGTGTTTTTTTTAGCTCCAATGACACTTCAGGCCCAGGAAGCCGGCTTTATCGAGGACAGTTCGCTGACCCTCGATACCCGCCAATGGTACTCCCACGAAATCGCCCGCAAGGACAACTACTACACCGCCCACACCTCTGATGGCGTGCGTAAGGTGCATGACCGTACTGCGTGGTCGCTGAGCGCCAAGCTCGACTATGTGTCCGGCTTTACCCAAGGCATGGTCGGTTTTGGCCTGGACCTGTCGCTTTACTCGGTCGTCGCGCTGGAGCGCAGCAAGTTGGCCACCGCGGGCGGCGGAAACCGCCTGCTGGTAAACGCCGACGGTGGTGTGGTCGACGATTGGAGCAAGCTCGGTATCGCGGCGCTGAAATTCAAAGTCGCAGACACCGTGGCCAAGGTCGGCCGGCATCAGGTCAGGACGCCGGTCATGGGCTTCTCGGACACCCGCATGCCGCCCTCCTCGTACAATGGCGCGTCGCTGGAAAGCCACGATATTGAAGGGCTGACGATCAAATCTGGTTATTTTGACCGGGGTACACCCCGCACCGCGGCGGGCAGTGAAGCGTTGCACCCCACGTACGGCTCACGCCTGGTCACCAGTGACTGGATTGCCTATGGCGGTGCGGACTACCTGTCCAAGAGCGGCTGGCGCGCCAGTGCCTACACCTCTCGCTTCAAAGACATCTGGGACCGCCAGTACCTGGGTGCGGGGCGGCAATTCAACTGGTTCGACATTGCCACTGATGTGCAAGTGGACTTCTACAACACCCAATCCAGCGGCAGTGAAGTGGCCGGCAAGATCGCCCAGCAGGCCTACGGCCTCACATTTACGCCAAAGTATAAAAACCACACGCTAAAACTCTCCTACCAACAGATAAACGGCGATGAGTATTTCGATCTTGTATCCGAATCGAATGCATTCACTTTGCCCAACAGCCAATTATCGAACTACAACGGCCCCAATGAGCGCTCATTTCAAATCAATTACATCAACGACTTTGCCGCTTATGGCGTGCCAGGCTTTAAAACCAATCTTTGGTACATCAAAGGTTGGGGCATAGATGGCACGCATTATGACGGCGGTACCAATGGCATCTATACCTCGGTACTTAAGCAAGACAATGAAAGTCATCACGAAATTGCCGCATTTGCCAGCTACGTCCTGCAATCGGGTCAGTTAAAGGGGGCCAATGTATTTGGTGGCTATGTCTGGCACCGCGGCAGCGGGCATCAATTGGAAGGCAATGTTGAAGAGTTTCGGCTGGTCTTCAATGTGCCGATCAAGATTTTCTAATCAGTCGATAAGGCTCGCACTAAGGGGGGGACGCCACGCGCGCCGCCCCGCTTTGATGCTGGTTGGTTATCCCCCCCCACAACGCTATTGCTCACACCCTGGAATTCGGAGTCCTCGCATGAGACACGTGCTACCTGTTTTTTTTATCGCGCTGGCCGCAAACGCCTGCGCCACAGACGCGGCGCAGACACAGCCGGTCATCGGCACGCGCAGCGCCCCGGTGATCGAGCTGAATGGACTGCGCTTTAAGGACTTGGATCGCAATGGCCGGTTGGAGCCGTTTGAGGACTGGCGGCTGGCTCCCGAACGCAGGGCCGCAGACCTTGCAAGTCGCATGAGCCTGGAAGAAAAAGTCGGGCTGATGTTCCACTCGACCCTGCCCGGTATCGGCGCACCGATTGGTGCCTCGACGGTCGGTTACGACCTGGAGGCGCTGCGTCCCCTGGTGCAGGACAAGCACGTCAACAGTTTCATCTCGCGACTTTCGGTAGCACCGGGAAAACTCGCTGAGCAAAACAACCAGGTGCAAACGCTGGCCGAATCTACACGTTGGGGCATTCCGGTCTCCATCAGCACCGATCCGCGCCATCACTTCCAGTTGGTCAGCGGCGCCTCGGTCAAGGGCGTGGCCTTTTCACAATGGCCCGAAACACTCGGCCTGGCAGCACTGCAGGATCCCGCGCAAACCCGTCGGTTTGCCGAGATCGCCAGCGCCGAGTACCGCGCGGTCGGCTTTCGGGTGGCGCTGTCACCCCAGGCTGATCTGGCGAGCGAACCGCGCTGGCCACGCGGTGCTGCGACGTTTGGTGCCGATCCGCAACAGGTCAGTGATCAAGTCGAAGCCTACGTGCAAGGCTTCCAGGGCCCAGATGGCCTGGGACCGCTGAGTGTAGCCACTGCGGTCAAACACTGGGTGGGTTATGGCGCAGAGCCGGAGGGCTTCGATGCACACAGCTACTATGGGCGCCATTTGGTCATGGACGAGAAAAGCTTCGCCCTGCACGTGCGCGCGTTTCAAGGCGCCTTTTCCGCGCATGCCTCGACCATCATGCCAACCTACGGGATCGTCACCGGCCTGACGCTGGACGGCCAGCCAATCGAGCCAGTAGGCGCAGGCTTTAATCGCCAGCTCCTTGAGCTGCTTCGCGAAAAGTACCACTTCAAGGGCCTGATCCTGTCTGATTGGGCGATCACCGACGACTGTGACGATACCTGCCGTGCGCCGAGTGGCGAGCACTCACAACTGCCGCAATCGATCGCAATGCCCTGGGGGGTGGAGTCGTTAACCCTGCAGCAACGCCTGGTCAAGGGCGTTCTGGCGGGGCTGGACCAGTTTGGCGGGTCTGACGCGGTGCAGCCGCTGCTGTCAGCGGTGCAGGCCGGCGAAGTACCCGTGGAGCGCATCGACGCCTCCGCCCAGCGCATTCTGGAGCAAAAATTCGCACTGGGGCTGTTCGAGAACCCGTATGTGGATCCGGTGGAAGCTGAGCGGGTCGTGGGTAATCCACAGTTCGTCAAGGCAGCGGATTTTACGCAACGGCGGGCCCAGGTACTCCTGGAGAACCAGGCCATGCTGCCAGTCGCGCCGGCGCACAAAAAGGTGTTCCTGTCCGGCGTGGACCGCGCGGTGGCCGAAACCTACGGGTTCACCGTCGTCGACACGCCCGAGTCGGCAGAATTGGCCATCATCCGCATCAGCGCACCGCATGAAATACTGCATCCGTATCACTTTTTCGGCCGCCGTCAGCACGAGGGTCGGCTGGACTTCCGTGATGGCGACCGCGACTACGAGGCCGTCAAACGCGCCAGCGCCAGAGTGCCGACGATCGTGTCGGTGTATCTCGACCGCCCCGCGATCCTGACTAATATCAAGGACAAAGCGGCTGCCTTACTGGTCAACTTCGGCGCCAGCGACGCAGCGCTGTTGGATGTGATCGTCGGCCGCGCCACACCGCAGGGGCATTTGCCGTTCGAACTGCCCTCGTCAATGGCAGCGGTGCGTGAGCAGTCTCCGTCATTGCCAGACGACAGCCAAGCGCCTCTGTATCCGCGTGGTTACCGGTTCTGACAGGCGAGCCTCACGCAACTAAGGCATACACCCCACACACGGACATGATTGGCACGGCTCAACCCACTGGGCCGGCTATGTTTCAGGGCGCACAATGCGATGTTTTTTTGCTATCACCCTGACAACATTATTGTCTTTTTATCTGAAGTGTATCTGCCTAGCATGAATGAGGCTCACCCCAGCTGACCGCTACTCACAAAAAAAACCTGACGTGCTCACCACCTCAAAGGTCAACCTAATGAACGCCCGTGCAAAGCAACCCGCCCCCAACCGGCGCAAAACCATCGTCGCCATCACGATCGGCAATGCCCTGGAATATTTTGACTTCACCGTCTACGGCTTTCTCGCCCTGATCATCGGCAAGCTGTTCTTCCCAACCTTCAGCAGCTACGGCCAGCTCTTGCTGACCGTCGCAAGTTTTGGCGTGGGCTTTATCATGCGCCCGCTGGGCGGCATCGTGATTGGCGCGTATGCCGATCGCTGCGGTCGCAAAAAAGCCATGAGCCTGACGATAGGCTTGATGGCGCTGGGCTGCGGGATCATCGCAATCACACCAACCTATGCGCAGATCGGCGTTGCGGCGCCGCTGCTGATTTTGTTCGCCCGGCTGATCCAGGGCTTCTCCGCTGGCGGTGAAGTGGGTGCGTCCACCACCTTGCTGGTGGAACACGCCACTCCAACCAACCGGGCTTACATGGCGAGTTGGCAGTTCGCCAGTCAGGGCCTGGGCATTTTGCTCGGTGCGCTGGTCGTCGGCGGCTTGATGGCTGCGCTGTCGACCGAAGCCATGGAAACCTGGGGCTGGCGCGTCCCCTTCGTGCTGGGCCTGCTGATTGCGCCGGTGGGCGCCTATATCCGTCGCCATCTTGAGGAATCGCTGGACGTACCGGCCACCTCGACCCAAAAGCGCCGCAGCCCGCTCTCGGAAGTGTGCGTCAACTATGGCGGCCGCGTGCTGGCAGCGATCCTCGCAGTGGCGGGCGGCACGGTCGCTGCGTATGTGATCACGTTTTATATGCCCACCTATGCGGTGCGTGAACTGGGATTACCGCCCACCGTCGCGCTGTTTGGCGCGGTGATCACCGGCGTTATCTCGTTTGCTCTCGCGCCGTTCGTGGGCCAGCTATGCGACCGCGTTGGGCGCAAGCGCCCGATCCTGTGGAGCCGTCTGGCCATGGCTATCCACGTCTATCCCGCCTTTCTGTGGCTTAACGCAGAACCGAGCGCCACCGTGCTGTTCCTGGTGGTCGGTGCGATGAGCGTGTGCCTGGTCTTTCAATCGGTCGCGCTGCTCACCATGTTGCCGGAAATGTTTCCCAAGCATGTGCGAGCCAGCGGCATGTCGCTGGTGTTCAGCGTCGGCGTTTCGCTGTTCGGTGGCTTCGCGCCGTTTATCAGCAGTTGGTTGGTCAATGCCAGCGGCAGCAAGTTGGCCCCTGCCTGGTATCTGCTCGCGGCGACCCTGGTTTCGCTGTTGGGGTTGCTGTGGCTGAAGGACCACACCGGCGTCGATATCGACAAGGCACCCGTGGACGTCGACGTTGAAGTGGCAAACGCCGTCGCTTAACCCCCTTTTCTTGAAACGGACCGGAAGGCAATTATGCAAGCTCACTCCCCCTCGCGCTTTTTTTCCTCCAGCTACGCCGAAGCGCGGCGTAAATTCCTGGATGCAGCAGCAGAACAAAGCGCTCATATCCAGTCGTTTGAATTGAATGGCTATCAAGGTGCGTTTGGTGAAACCTTGGCGATGGACGTTGCCGTGCTGGGCAATGCCGATGCAAAAAAACTGTTGGTCGTCTCCTCCGGCACCCACGGCCCCGAAGGGTTCTGTGGCTCAGGCTGCCAGGTCGCCGCATTAAACGACACGGATCTGCTGGCGCGCCTTGAGAAGGCAGACGTGCGCTTGCTGCTGATCCATGCCGTCAACCCATACGGTTTCTCCCATGTCCGACGTACGAACGAAGACAACGTCGACCTGAACCGTAACCACATTGATTTTTCCAAACCACTGCCAGAGAACGCTGGCTATCCAGAAGTGCACACCGTGGTACTCCCCGCTGACTGGCCGCCCACCCCCGAACAGGAAGCAGCCAGGGCTGCGTACATCGAGCAACACGGTGAGCGCGGTTACCGCACGGCGCTGTGCTCGGGGCAGTACGAGATGCCCGAAGGCATGTTTTACGGTGGCCAAGCACCGGCGTGGAGCAATCTGACGGTACGCTCGATCATCCGCGAGCATTCCCGCGGCGTGTCTGATATCGCCTGGATTGATGTTCATACGGGACTGGGCCCGCATGGTCACGGCGAAAAAATCTACCCGGGCCGCCCGGATGGCCTGCAACGTGCACGCGCTTGGTGGGGCACCGATGTGTTCGCGCCATTTGAAGGCGACTCTGTTTCGCCGGATGTCTCCGGGCCGATCGTCAGCGTCGCGTACGATGAATGCCCTTCGGCAGCGGTGACGTCCATGGGGCTGGAGTTCGGCACCTTGCCGGACATGGTGATGCTCGATCGCCTACGTGCCGATCAATGGGTACGCAACAACCCGCACGCCAGCGAATCGCAACGACGCGCCATTCACCAGGACCTGTACAGCGGTTTCTATTGCGACCACGACTATTGGAAGGGCTCGATTCTCGGCCAGATGCGAGTGGTACTGCTGCAAACCCTGCAAGGGCTCAGCGCTGGTTAACCGCACTTTTTAGTTCAACCCGGCGGTATTGCCCCAGCTTCACCCTGGCCGCATAGCCGCCACTTTATGAAGCCATAAAACAATAACGATGAAGTAAGCGTTCGATGTAACTGCACTGCCAAAACAACAATAAAGTCCTCTATAGGAAGCAAGTTATGCAAATCGTGCGTTCGACCCAAGTGGCCGTAGGGCTTTCGGCTGTGTTTTTTCTGACACCCACTACCACCCAGGCCCAGGAAGCCGGCTTTATCGAAGACAGTTCGCTGACCCTCAATACCCGTCAGTGGTACTCCCACGAGATCGCCCGCAAGGCCAACTTTTATCGTGCTCAAACTTCCGACGGTGTGCGTAACGTGCATGACCGCACCGCGTGGCTGCAGGGCTTAAAGCTCGACTATGTCTCCGGTTTTACCCAAGGCATGGTCGGCTTTGGTCTGGATGTCTCATTGTATTCGGCTATTTCACTGGAACGCAGCAAGTTGGCCACTGCCGGCGGTAGCAATCGTCTGCTGGCAGACAAGGATGGCAACGTTGTCGACGACTGGGCCAAGGCGGGTGTCGCGGCCCTGAAGTTCAAAATATCCGACACCGTCATCAAGATTGGCCGGCACCAGGTCAGGACGCCAGTGATGAACTACTCGGATACACGAACGCTTCCAGCCTCCTATGATGGTGCGTCATTGGAAAGCCATGACATTGAAGGTCTGACGATCAAGTCTGGCTACTTCGACAAAGGCACACCGCGCACCGGGGCCGGCAGCCAGGACTTGAGCCCGACCTTTGGCTCGCGCCTGGTCACCAGCGACGGCATCGGATATCTCGGCGCTGATTACGTTGCCAAGAGCGGCTGGCGTGCCAGCGCCTACGCCTCGCGATTTGAAGATATCTGGGACCGCCAGTACGTAGGGCTGGGACGACAGTTCAACGGGGACGTGATCACCAGTGACTTGCAATTCGACTTCTACTACACCCAGGCGAGCGGGCGCAAAACTGCCGGCAATATCGACCAGCAGGCCTATGGCCTGACCTTCACACCCAAGTATAAAAACCACACGTTGAAACTCACCGTTCAGCAAATCAAGGGAGACGAATACTTCGACTTTGTGGCCGAGTCCAATGCGATCAACTTGCCAAACACACAACTGTCGCTTTACAACGGTCCCAACGAACGCTCATTCCAAATCAATTACATCAATGACTTCGCCGCCTATGGATTACCGGGGTTTAAAACCAATCTCTGGTACATCAAAGGCTGGGGCATCGATGGCACGCACTATGACGGCGGCACCAACGGTATTTATTCCTCAGTAATCAAGCAAGACAACGAAAGCCACTACGAGGTGGGCACATTCGCCAGTTACGTCATCCAGTCCGGCAATTTAAAGGGCGCCAATGTGCTCGGCGGCTACGTCTGGCATCGCGCTAGCCAGTACCAGGCGGAAGGCAACGTCGAAGAGTTTCGGCTGATCGTTAACGTGCCCATCAAGATTTTTTGATCTGTCGCACCGCGATGTTGGTGGAGGCGCAACGGTGCGCCCCACCCGCACGGCTTAAATCAGTGTGCGATGCACACGGATTTAAGCTCGGTATAAGCCTCAATCACAGTGCGTCCAAACTCGCGCCCCATACCGGACGCCTTGACACCGCCAAACGGCATCGCCGGGTCGAGTACCACGTGAGCATTGATCCACACGGTGCCGGCTTCGATGCGCGGCACCAGGTTTAAGGCTTTGGTCAGGTCATTGGTCCACAGACTGGCAGCCAGGCCGTATTGATTGTCGTTGGCCAGTGCAATGGCGGTGTCTTCATCGTCAAACGCAATCACCGCCAAAACCGGACCGAACACTTCCTCTCGGGCGACGGCCATGCTGTGGTCCACGTTAGCCAGGATTGTCGGCTGCACGTAGAAACCGTCCCCCTCAATCAACTCACCTCCCGCCACCACCCGTGCACCTTGCTGGCGCGCGAGTTCGATGTGCTTGAGCACGCTTTGCTGTTGCTTGCGTGACACCAGCGGGTTAATTACCGCTTCATCATCCAAGCCGGCGCCAATTGGCAGTGCCGAGACCGCCGCTGCAAGACCTTCGACAAAATGGTCGTGGATCGAGCGATGCACGTAGAACCGCGACGCCGCCGCGCACACCTGGCCGTTGTTCAGCAGGCCCCCGAGGATCGCGCCCTGGATGGCTTTGCCGATATCAGCATCGGCGAGCACGATCATTGGGTTCTTGCCGCCTAACTCCAGGGCAAAGCGGGTCATGTTCTGCATGCACGCCACACCGACGCTTTTGCCTACGGCGGTTGAACCGGTGAACGACACCTTGCTCACCAACGGGTGACTAGCCAGCGCGCCGCCAACCGAAGCACCGCCCCCGGTGACAACGTTGAACACACCGGCCGGTATGCCTGCCTCAATGGCCAGTTCAGCCAGGCGCATGGCGGTCAGCGGTGTTTCCATCGCTGGCTTGATGATTACCGTACAGCCGGTGGCGAGGGCCGGCATGAGCTTCCATGCCGCGATCATCAGCGGGAAGTTCCACGGCACGATACCCACCACCACGCCCACCGGTTCGCGCTTGGTAAAAGCAGTGAACTTGGCACCCGGCGGCAGTGGGATCGACACATCGAAAGTCTGCCCTTCAATCTTGGTGGCCCAACCGGACATGTAACGCATAAATTCCACGGTGGCGTTAAGGTCCAGGGCCCGCGCCATATTGATCGACTTGCCCTGGCTCAGGGTTTCGAGCTGGGCCAGTTCTTCGGCGTGTTCTTCCACCAGACGGGTGAAATTCAGCAGAATGCGTTCACGGTCAGCCGGGCGCAATCCAGACCACACGCCTGCCTTGAACGCGGCATGGGATGACTGCACGGCCCGCTCGACCAGTTCCACCGGCGCATCCAGGGTTTCGCACAGGCTCTCTCCGGTGGCCGGGTTGAGCACTGCGATGGTTTGCCCTTCGCCAAACACCCACTGGCCGTCGATAAAGCAACCGTGGCGACGGTCCAGGAATGCAGTAACCCGGGGCAAAATCTCAACGTTGCTCATGATTCACCTTTTGTTCGAATGATTTAGCAGGGAGGTGGCGTGATTGTCCGCGTACGCTTTAGCGGCAGATTTTCCCTGCGTGCCAGATGTTTTTTCGGCGCTGCCAAACCGACCTCGCTGGCAGCCACATTCAATGCTTTGGCAACCACCTGACCTTTTTGCCGCCGCTGCCTGGCCCTATGATCCATTCAGGCACGCAGCACAAGGATTTTGGCGAGAATCCAAAAGCATCCCTTTCTGCGCTGTAGCAAAGTGCTACCTGACACTGTCCTCGGTTCACCTCAAGGAATTCAGAAATGCTCTCGCCCACCGCTTTGCTCAAAAGAACGCCCCTTGCGCGGCTCGCGCTGGCCATCGCCCTAGGCACCTTCGGCCTGCCTGGCTTGCAGCCCACTGCGCAAGCCCATGGCGGCGCTGCCGAAATGGTGCCGCTGCAGTCGACCCTTGAAGCGTTCGGCGCCACGGTCAAATGGGACGACTACGCTAACGTATTCGTGATCGCCAAGGACGGGGCCTACGTCAAGGTCAAACCCGACAGCAAGGTGGCTGTGCTCAATGGCAAGCGCATGGAGTTGCCGGTGCCGGTGGTGTTCAAGGGCAAGACGGCCTACATGTCCAAAGACTTTATCAACCAGGTGTTCCAGTCCGGCCTGGACAAGACCTTTGTCATCGAGACCCGCCCCAGCCCGCTCAACCCGTTGAGCGCGGATGAGATCAACAGTGCGGTCGAGATCATCAAACAGTCTGCAAACTACAAACCTGGTTTTCGTTTCACCGAAATTTCCGTACACACGCCGCCCAAGGATCAGGTGTGGAATTTCATCTACAGCGGGCAAAAACCCACCCAGTCGCGCCAGGCCAATATCGTGGTGCTCGATGGCAAGCATGTGATCGAAGGTCAGGTCGACCTGGACAGCAAGACCCTCTTGTCCTGGAAGCCGATTGAAGGCGCCCATGGCATGGTGCTGCTGGATGACTTCGCCACCGTGCAGTCGGTGATCGAAACCAGCGCTGACTACGCCCAGGCGCTGGCCAAGCGCGGCATCACCGATATCAAGAAGGTGGTGACCACGCCGCTGACCGTCGGCTACTTCGATGGCAAGGACGGGCTGACCCAGGACAAGCGCCTGCTGAAGATCGTCAGCTACCTCGACGTTGGCGACGGCAACTACTGGGCACACCCGATTGAAGGCCTGGTGGCGGTGGTCGACCTTGAACAGAAAAAACTGATCAAGATCGAAGACGGCGCGGTGGTCCCGGTGCCGATGAAACCCACCCCCTATGACGGCCGCGGCCGCAAGGGCGTGGCGCTCAAGCCGTTGGAGATCATCGAGCCCGAAGGCAAGAACTACACCATCACCGGCAACAGCATCCACTGGCAGAACTGGGACTTCCACGTGCGCCTGGATTCGCGCGTGGGGCCGATCCTGTCCACCGTCACCTATGACGACAAGGGCAAGAAACGCAAGATCATGTACGAAGGCAACCTGGGCGGCATGATCGTGCCCTACGGCGACCCGGACGCTGGCTGGTACTTCAAGGCCTACCTGGACTCGGGCGACTACGGCATGGGCACCCTCACCTCGCCGATTGCCCGCGGCAAAGACGCCCCGGAAAACGCCGTGCTGCTGGATGCCACCATCGCCGACTACACCGGCGCCCCCACCACCATCCCCCACGCCATCGCGGTGTTCGAGCGTTACGCCGGCCCCGAATACAAACACCAGGAAATGGGCCAGCCCAACCTCAGTGCCGAACGGCGTGAGCTGGTGATCCGCTGGGTCAGCACCGTGGGCAACTACGACTACATCTTCGACTGGGTCTTCCAACAGAACGGCACCATCGGTATCGACGCCGGCGCCACCGGTATCGAAGCGGTCAAGGGCGTCAAGTCCAAGACCATGCACGAAGCCACCGCCAAGGAAGACACCCGCTACGGCACCCTGCTGGACCACAACATCGTCGGCACCACCCACCAGCACATCTATAACTTCCGCCTGGACATGGACATCGACGGCGAGAGCAACTCGCTGGTGGAAGTGAACCCGGTGGTTGCACCGAACGACCGTGGCGGCCCACGTACCAGCACCATGCAAACCGAGCAACGAGTGGTCAGCACCGAGCAGCAGGCCGCGCAGAAGTTTGACCCGTCTACCGTGCGCCTGTTGACCAACTTCGGTAAGGAAAACAAGGTCGGCAACCCGGTTTCCTACCAGTTGATCCCCTATGCCGGCGGCACACACCCGGTGGCCAAGGGCGCCAATTTCGGCAAGGACGAATGGCTCTATCACCGCCTGAGCTTTATGGACAAGCAGCTGTGGGTCACGCGCTATAACCCGGAGGAAAAGTACCCGGAAGGCAAGTACCCGAACCGCTCGCAAAGCGACACCGGCCTGGGGCAGTTCACCAAGGACGACCAGTCCATCGAAAACAGCGACGACGTGGTGTGGCTGACCACCGGCACCACCCACATTGCGCGTGCCGAAGAGTGGCCGATCATGCCGACCGAGTGGGTGCACGTGCTGCTCAAGCCGTGGAACTTCTTTGATGAAACGCCGACGCTGAACCTTAATTCACCTAAATAACCCACGCGCAAAAAAGCCCCTGTCACCGTCGTGACAGGGGCTTTTTGTATCAACCGAATTGCTTGCGGTACTCCCCCGGCGAAATGCCAAACCGCGACTTGAACGCCGTAGAAAAGTAACTCGAATCCGAAAACCCCCACGAATACCCCAACGCCGACAACTTCTGCTCGGCACGGGATTGGCGCAGCGACTCAGCACACAAATCCAGCCGACGGTTCTTGATATAGCGCGCCACCACCAACCCCTTACGCGCAAACATCCGATACAGCCCACGCATCGACACGCCAACCTCCCGTGCCAGCAACTCAGGGCACAGGTCTTCCGAGCGAATATGCGCATCGATATAGCCAAGGGTCTTGCGAAAGATGCGCTCGTGGGGATCATCCGCGCCTTCGCACTGGGTGATGGCCGGGCGCAGCAGGCTGACCACCGCGTCCAACGTGGCTTCGCTTTCCTGCTGGCTCAGGTTGGCCTGGCGCGTGGCGTCCAGTATCAAGTGGTGGGACAGCGTGGCGATAGGCGACGTGGCGGCGATCCGGTGCCCACACTTGACCGGGTTGAAACGCAGGGACTGTTCCACCAGCGGGTACGGCAAGATCAATGACAACTGCCGGGAGCTTTCGCTGTAGGTGAAGTCACTGGGCTGTGAGGCGTCGATCAGGGTGATATCCCCGGCAGACAACGCCACCCGGTTCTCGCCCTGGGCCATGTTGGCCGTGCCTTCGAGTTGGAACACCGCAAAATACTTACCACCCTCGCCCGCCGCGACTTCCCGTGGCGTGCGGTAAAGCCGCGCCTGGCAAGCGTCGACGAAACTGAGTTTGAGTGCACCGCTGTGGTATTCGCGGATCTGCCCGGAAAACTCATCGCCCAGGGTTTGTGCGTTGAAGGCACCGCAGATCTGGTTGATCTGGTGGAGCCATTGGTCGAACCCATCACGGCGCTGTGCAAATGTTGAAGTCATGTGAGGCCTCACGCAGGCTTATTTTTATTATCTACGTCGATCCACGCTAAAACGGAGAGCATGTTGCTGGGTTGATGGCGGGTTATTTGAGCCCGCCAAAGCGTCGGTAAAAACTCTCGCCGACATCCGGCAAGGGCCCGTCGGCGGTTTCCAGTGCGCTGTTCAACCATTCTTCGGCCTTGGCGAAGATCAGACGGTAGATATTGCGGCACAACTGTCGTGCGGCGCGACCTTCCCAATCACCGGGCAATAGCTCGTCGGGCAACTGGGGGTCGCGTAGCAGTAATTTGCGGTACTCATGCACAAGCAGAACCCGTGCCAGGAAGCAGTCGGACGGCAACAGGTTCTCCTGCTCGCGCAGGGCTTGCCAGAGCGGTCGGAACAGTTGGATGAACTCGCTGTAGTGGGTGGCCAGTTCCTCGATATTCCAGCTTTCGCGCACCTGCAAACGCAGGGCCTTGGAGGCCAGTACATCCTGGGCGGTGGTTTCGAAGACGATGGTTTCTTCGAGGGCGCCCAGGTCCTGCAAGGTGGCGTTCACATCGGCGCGGTCGCTGCGCGGGCAAGCCAACAGTACGGGCGAGATCGCACCAAAACCTTGCCATTCCAGCTCTTCGCGCACCTGTTTGCGCTTGTCCTGAGCCAGCTGCGTAAGCATCACCAGGCACCAGGAACCATCCCAGGCCGGTACAGTAGAGCTGTACACGCGCTTGAAAGCTTTGTCGAAACGTCGGCGGCCAGTACCGGTGAGGCTGTAGTAGCTGCGCCGCCCGACTTTCTCGGCGGTGAGCCAACCCTCTTTGGTCAGGCGGAAAATCGAGGTGCGGATCAGCCGCTCATTGATGCCAATGGGTTCGAGCAACTGGATCAGGCTACCCAACCAGACGGTGCCGCCATGGGGTTCGATGGCATCCCCGTACAGGGTGATGATCAGCGAACTGGCGCGGATCGGCGTCTGCTCCTGGAAGCGCGTGATCAGGGAATTCAACGGGGCTAGGGACGACATGGGCGTACCGGACAGGAAAAAAGGCTGAAATATACCCGGCGAGCGGGCCTTGTGACCATCCTGCGCATGCAATGCACGCTCACAGCGTTGCGCCCTTGGGCCGCAGGCCGCTGTCGCTGACCCGTGGCCGCTGGGGTTCGACGGCATCAAGGGGCTCGCACTCCTGCATCTGTTCCAGGCAACGCTTGGCCAATTGTTGGTACTCGCGGGTGCCGGTTTGTTTCCAGCTCACTTCTTCATCGCTGAGGCTGCGCTTGACGCTGGCCGGCGTGCCCATTACCAGGGATTGCCCGGGGCATTCGAAACCGGCCTTGACGAACGCCGTGGCGGATACGAATGACCGCGGGCCAATGCGCGCGCCGTCCATGACCACCGCATTCATGCCCACCAGGGCGTCCTCGCCAATGCGGCAACCGTGCAACACCGCGCCATGGCCGATATGGCCGTTGCGCTCGATTACCGTGTCGCTCTCCGGGAAACCGTGCATCACGCAGGTGTCCTGAATATTGGCGCCCTCCTCCAGCACGATACGGCCGAAGTCGCCGCGCAGGCTGGCCAGCGGGCCGACATAGCAGTGCGGGCCAATGATCACATCGCCAATCAGCACGGCCGATGGATGCACATAGGCTGTGGGGTCGACTACCGGGGTGAGGCCATTGAGGCTGTAGCACGTCATAGAGAATTCCTTGAAAGCGCAAAGCGATGCGCATGCAGACTTATTTTGTATCACATCACTTATCTCACACAAAGCACAAAAAACCGTATCACTTTTAAGCGCCGGCCAAGCGGGCTTCTAAAACGCCAATAATCTCAATCAAATAGGGATATAAAGACCGAAAACGCGGGAATATTGAAAATAACAAACCCACAATAGGACACGTTAATTCAATTTCATACTTGATTTTGTGTATCGCGTTAAAGCTATACTCTGGCAAAACCGGCCACCTGCGGCCGATCCAATAATGAGCCGGCACCCAAGCCGTGCGTGCACCGAGGGCATCCGCCATGCCTCAGACCCTTGCCGTCGAATTCCTTGCACCGGGCGTGCGCCTGATTACCCTGCAGCGTCCCCAGGCATTGAATGCCCTCAACACCGAGCTGTTGAGCGAACTGGCTGCCGAACTGGCCGATGCCCAAGCGGACGACAACACCCGTGCCGTGGTCCTCACCGGCAGTCGCAAAGCCTTTGCCGCCGGCGCCGACATCAATGAAATGGCCGAGCGCAACCTGGTGGGCATCCTCAATGACCCACGCCAGGCCGCCTGGCAGGCCATCACCCACTTCAACAAACCGCTGATCGCAGCGATCAACGGCTTCGCCCTCGGTGGCGGCTGCGAACTGGCAATGCATGCCGACATTCTTATTGCTGGCGAAGACGCCCGCTTCGGCCAGCCGGAAATCAACCTGGGCATCATGCCCGGCGCCGGTGGCACCCAACGCCTGCTGCGAGCGGTGGGCAAGTCCATGGCCATGCAGATGGTGCTCACCGGCGAGCCCATCAGCGCCCGCCACGCCCAGCGCGCCGGCCTGGTCAGTGAAGTGACCCAACCCGAACTCACCGTCGAACGCGCCCTGCAGATCGCCCGCAACATCGCCGGCAAAGCCCCGCTGGCCGTGCGCCTGGCCAAGGAAGCGCTGCTCAAGGCGATGGACACCGACCTGGCCAGCGGCCTGCGCTTTGAACGCCATGCCTTCACCGTGCTGGCCGGCACCCGCGACCGCGAAGAAGGCATCCGCGCCTTCCAGGAAAAACGCACGCCGACCTTCACCGGCCAGTAACCCCAGCATTCCCAGAGAGCCCCCTGACCATGACCTTCGAACACATCCTGTTTTCCATCGACGCTGGCGTCGCCCTGCTCAGCCTCAACCGGCCTGAGCAACTCAACAGCTTCAATACGCAGATGCACGGCGAGGTCAAAGAAGCCCTCAAGCAAGTGCGCCAGAGCCCGGATGTGCGCGTATTGTTGCTGACCGGTGAGGGGCGCGGCTTTTGCGCCGGGCAAGACCTCAGCGACCGCAACGTCGCGCCGGGCAGTAGCGCGCCGGACCTGGGCGAGTCCATCGAGAAGTTCTACAACCCGCTGATTCGCCAATTGCGTGACCTGCCGATGCCGGTGATTTGCGCGGTGAACGGTGTGGCCGCCGGGGCTGGGGCGAATATTCCGCTGGCCTGCGATCTGGTGCTGGCATCGCGTTCGGCCAGTTTTATCCAAGCGTTCTGCAAGATCGGCCTGATCCCCGACTCTGGTGGTACCTGGACCTTGCCACGCCTGGTGGGCATGGCCCGGGCCAAGGCACTGGCCTTGCTGGGTAACCGCTTGAGCGCCGAGCAGGCCGAGCAATGGGGGCTGATCTACCGCTGCGTAGACGACGCCGAGTTACGCAACGAGGCGCTGACCCTGGCCCGCCACCTGGCCACCCAGCCGACCTACGGCCTGGCGCTGATCAAGCGCAGCCTCAACGCCAGCCTAAGCAACACCTTTGACGACCAGCTGGAATTGGAAAAAGACCTGCAACGCCTGGCCGGGCGCAGCGAGGACTACCGTGAGGGCGTCAGCGCCTTCATGGAAAAACGCACGCCAAGCTTCAAGGGGCGCTGAGCCATGACCGCACTGAACACCACTGCACGTATTGCCGTGATCGGCGCCGGGGCCATGGGCGCCGGTATCGCCCAGGTTGCGGCCCAGGCCGGCCACCTCGTGCTGCTGCTGGACAACCGCCCCGGCGCCGCCGCCCAAGCCATCGACGGGATCGACCGGCAGTTGGGCAAGCGCGTGGAAAAAGGCAAGCTTTCGGCCGACGCCCGCACGGCCACCATCGCCCGCTTGCAGGCGGTGGAGTCCATCGACGCCCTGGCCGATTGCGCATTGGTCATTGAGGCCATTGTCGAGAACCTGGAGGTCAAGCGCGCCCTCTTCCGCCAACTGGAAGGCATTTGCGGCGAGCAGTGCATCCTGGCCAGCAACACCTCGTCGTTGTCGATCACCAGCATCGCCGCCCAACTGGAGCGCCCGCAGCGTCTGCTGGGCCTGCACTTCTTCAACCCGGCGCCGGTGATGGCGCTGGTGGAAGTCGTCTCCGGCCTGGCCAGTGACCCAGCCCTTGCTGACTGCCTGTACGCCACCGCCAAGGCCTGGGGTAAAAAACCTGTGCACACCCGTTCGACGCCGGGCTTTATCGTCAACCGCGTGGCCCGCCCGTTCTACGCCGAAAGCCTGCGCCTGCTGCAGGAAAACGTTGCCGACTGCCCAACACTGGACGCGCTGATGCGCGACGCGGGTGGTTTTGCCATGGGCGCCTTCGAACTGACGGACCTGATCGGCCACGACGTCAACTATGCGGTGACCTGCTCGGTGTTCAACGCCTACTACGGCGACAACCGCTTCCAGCCCTCGCTGATCCAAAAAGACCTGGTAGACGCCGGGCGCCTGGGGCGCAAGAGCGGCCAGGGCTTCTACAGCTATGCAGACGGCGCCGAGCGGCCAACGGCGAAAACCACACTCAGCCAGCGAGCCGTCACCACCTGCGTGGTCGAGGGTGACCTGGGTATCGCCAACGCATTGCTCCCACGCTTGCGCGAACACGCCATCGACGTCATCCACCGCGACGGCCAAGGCCTACTGCGGGTCGGCGATGCGGTGCTGGCCCTGAGCGACGGGCGCATGGCCTGCCAGCGCGCCCAGGAAGATGGCCTGCGCAACCTGATCCTGCTGGACCTGGCATTCGACTACGGCACCGCGAGCCGCATCGCTATCAGTTGTGCGGCGGGCATCGACCCTGGCGCCTTTGAAGACGGTGTGGCCCTGCTGCAACAAGCCGGGCTGCGCGTCAGCCTACTCAGCGACAGCCCGGCACTGGCCGTACTGCGCACGGTGGCGATGCTTGCCAACGAAGCCGCCGACGCCCAACTGCAAGGCGTGGCCTCGGCCGCCGACATCGACCTGGCCATGCGCGCCGGGGTCAATTACCCCCAAGGCCCGCTGGCCTGGGCCGATGCCATTGGGCCTGCCCATGTGCTGCGCGTGCTGGAACACCTGTACGCCAGCTATGGCGAAGAACGCTACCGGCCGTCGCTGCTGTTGCGCCGCCGCGTGGCCGAAGGGAGAAGTTTGCATGACTAACCACGACGCCAACCGCCTGGCCAGTGCCTGCGCCCAAGCCCTGTTCGAACGCGACAGCGCCAGCCAAGGCATGGGCATGCGCCTGCTTTCAGCCGCCCCAGGCACCGCCCGCGTGGGCATGAACGTGCGCGCCGACATGCTCCAGGGCCACGGCACCTGCCATGGCGGCTACCTGTTCGCCTTGGCCGATTCGGCCTTTGCGCTGGCCTGCAACAGCTACAACGAGGCCACGGTGGCCATGGGCTGCAGCATCGACTACATCGCCCCGGCCCGCCTGGGTGACACCCTAAATGCCGACTGCATCGAGCAAAGCCGCTCCGGCCGCACCGGCAACTACGACGTGCGTATCGAAAACCAACGGGGCGAGTTGATCGCCCTGTTCCATGGCAAATCCTACAAAGTGCGCGGCCCGGTGCTGGCGCAGGAGACCCCGAATGAATGACGCCCTGATCATCGACGCGGTGCGCACCCCGATTGGCCGCTACGCCGGAGCCTTGAGCAGCGTACGCGCCGACGACCTCGGCGCAGTGCCGCTGCGCGAGCTGCTGCGCCGTCACCCCAACGTGAACTGGAGCACCGTGGACGATGTAATCTACGGCTGCGCCAACCAGGCCGGTGAAGACAACCGCAACGTGGCGCGCATGTCGGCGCTGCTGGCCGGGTTGCCGGTGAGCGTGCCAGGCACCACCCTCAATCGCCTGTGCGGCTCCGGGCTGGATGCCATCGGCAGCGCCGCCCGCGCCATTCGCTGTGGTGAAGCCGGCTTGATGCTGGTGGGCGGCGTGGAATCCATGTCCCGCGCACCGCTGGTGATGGGCAAGGCCGAGCAGGCGTTTGCGCGCCAGGCTGAGGTCCATGACACCACCATCGGCTGGCGTTTCGTCAATCCGCTGATGAAAACGGCCTACGGCATCGACTCCATGCCGGAGACCGCCGAGAACGTCGCCGCGCAGTTCAATATCTCCCGCGCCGACCAGGACGCGTTTGCCCTGCGCAGCCAGCAACGGGCTGGCGCAGCGCAAGCCAACGGGCGCCTGAGCAAAGAAATCGTCGCCGTTGAAATCCCCCAGCGCAAAGGCCCCGCCAAGCGCGTGGAGCAGGACGAACACCCGCGCGGCGACACCACCCTTGAGCAACTGCAAAAGCTCGGCACGCCATTTCGCGAAGGCGGCAGCGTCACTGCCGGCAATGCGTCCGGGGTCAATGACGGGGCGTGCGCGCTATTGCTGGCCAACGCCGAAACCGCCAAACGCTATGGCCTGAAGGCACGTGGCCGGGTGGTCGCCATGGCCACCGCCGGCGTGGAGCCGCGCATCATGGGTATCGGCCCGGTACCGGCGACCCACAAGGTGCTGGAGCTGGCCAACCTGAGCCTGGCGGACATGGACGTGATCGAGCTCAACGAAGCCTTTGCCGCCCAAGGCCTGGCGGTGCTGCGTGAACTCGGGCTGGGCGACAACGACCCACGGGTCAACCCCAACGGCGGCGCCATCGCCCTGGGCCATCCCCTGGGCATGAGCGGCGCGCGCCTGGTGACCACCGCCCTGCACGAACTGGAGGAACGCCAAGGCCGTTACGCGCTGTGCACCATGTGCATCGGCGTCGGCCAGGGCATCGCGCTGGTCATCGAGCGTCTATAGGACCAAATAATCCCAATTCCCAGGGAGCCGAGCGGTATCCTTGGGGCATGCACTCAAAGCCCTGGTGCAACCGGGCTGGAACACAAAAATAATTCGAGTGAAGTCATGAACATGCCAATTGCCCAAACCGTGCTTGAACCTGTGCTGGACCCGCTGGAAACCGCCAGCATCGACGAGCTGCGCCAGCACCAACTGGACCGCCTGCGCTGGAGCCTCAACCTCGCGTACAACAATGTGCCGCTGTACCGCCAGCGCTTCGATGCGCTGGGCGTGCACCCGCGCGACATCACCTGCCTGGAAGACCTGGCGAAGTTTCCGTTCACCACCAAGTCCGACCTGCGCGACAACTACCCCTACGGCATGTTCGCCGTGCCCATGCACGACGTGGTGCGACTGCACGCGTCCAGCGGCACCACCGGCAAACCCACCGTGGTCGGCTACACCCAGAACGACATCGACACCTGGGCCAACGTGGTCGCCCGTTCGATCCGCGCAGCGGGTGGGCGGCGTGGCGACAAGGTGCATATCTCCTATGGCTACGGCCTGTTCACCGGTGGTCTCGGTGCCCACTATGGTGCCGAACGCCTGGGCTGCACGGTGATCCCGATGTCGGGCGGGCAGACCGAGAAACAGGTGCAACTGATCAAGGATTTCCAGCCGGACATCATCATGGTAACGCCGTCCTACATGCTCAACATCGCCGATGAAATCGAGCGCCAGGGCCTCGACCCGCACAAGCTCGCCCTGCGCCTGGGCATCTTCGGCGCCGAACCATGGACGGGCGAGCTGCGCAGCGCCATCGAACATCGCCTGGGCATCACCGCCCTGGACATCTACGGCCTGTCGGAAATCATGGGCCCGGGCGTGGCCATGGAATGCGCCGAAACCAAGGACGGCCCGACCATCTGGGAAGACCACTTCTACCCCGAAATCATCGACCCGGTCACCGGTGAGGTGCTGCCGGACGGGCAGATGGGCGAGCTGGTGTTCACCTCCCTGAGCAAAGAAGCGCTGCCGATGATCCGCTACCGCACCCGCGACCTCACGCGCCTGCTACCCGGCACCGCACGGCCAATGCGGCGCATCGACAAGATCACTGGGCGTAGCGACGACATGCTGATCATCCGTGGGGTCAACGTGTTCCCCACCCAGGTCGAGGAGCAGGTACTCAAAGTCAAACAGCTGTGCGAGTGCTACGAGATCCATCTGTATCGCAATGGCAACCTGGACAGCGTTGACGTGCATGTGGAACTCAAGGCCGAACATCAACACCTGGGCGACGAACAGCAAAAGGCAATCGCGGGCGAGCTGAGCCGGCACATCAAGACCTATATCGGTATCAGTACCCGTATCGTGTTGCAGCCTATGCACTCGATCAAGCGCTCCGAAGGCAAGGCCTGCCACGTGATCGACAACCGTCCCAAAGCATGACTGCTGCACTTTAAGCCCCGCTCTGGCGGGGCTTTTTTTTGCCCGCAGGAAAACCGGCAAGCCCAAAGCGATACAAAAATATTAATGACACGTTATTTTGTGTTTGATAAATATTTCTGTATCACTTATAAAGTTCTCCATGCCTTTAAACAGATTCACGGCGGGAGACTCACCATGTACGCACAGCTTGTAGAAACCGGAGTGAAGCGCATCAAGGACCTGTCGGAGATGTCCGAGCAGGAGCGCCACTTCCAGGAAAAGATCGATGCCGAAATCAAGATCGAAGCCAAGAACTGGATGCCCGACGCCTACCGTCAGACCCTGATCCGGCAGATTTCCCAGCACGCCCACTCCGAGATCGTCGGCATGCTGCCCGAGGGCAACTGGGTGACCCGCGCACCGACCCTCAAGCGCAAGCTGCAATTGATGGCCAAGATCCAGGACGAAGCCGGCCACGGCCTGTACCTGTACAGCGCGATGGAAACCCTGGGCGCCGACCGCGATGAAGAAATCGCCAAGCTGCACAGCGGCAAGGCCAAGTATTCGAGCATCTTCAATTACCCGACCCTGAACTGGGCCGACATGGGCGCCGTGGGCTGGCTGGTGGATGGTGCTGCGATCGTCAACCAGGTGGTGCTGCAACGCACCTCCTACGGCCCCTACTCCCGGGCCATGGTGCGCATCTGCAAGGAAGAGAGCTTTCACCAGCGTCAGGGCTACGAAATTCTGCTGACCATGATGCGTCACGGCACCCAGGCGCAAAAAGACATGGTGCAGGACGCGATCAACCGCCTGTGGTGGCCGTCGCTGATGATGTTTGGCCCAAGCGATGAGCACTCGCCCAACAGCGCCCAATCCATGGCCTGGAAGATCAAGCGCCAGAGCAACGACGAGCTGCGCCAGCGTTTTATCGACCAGACCATCCCGCAACTGGAACTGCTGGGCTGCACCTGCCCCGACCCGGACTTGAAGTGGAACGCCGAGCGCGGCCACTACGACTTCGGCGAGATCCAGTGGAACGAGTTCTACGAAGTGCTCAAGGGCAACGGCCCGTGCAATCAGGAACGCGTGGCCACTCGCCGCAAAGCCATTGAAGACGGGGCCTGGGTGCGCGAAGCCGCCGTGGCCCACGCCCGTAAAAAACACAATAAGAACGCTGCCTGATCCGGAGTTGCCGCTATGTCTGAATGGACCCTTTTTGAAGTCTTCGTGCGCAGCAAGCACGGCCTGAACCACAAACACGTGGGCAGCGTGCATGCCGCCGACACCACCATGGCCATCGAGAACGCCCGCGAGCTGTACACCCGTCGCAGCGAAGGCGTGAGTCTGTGGGTAGTGCCCTCGGCCTTGATCACCGCCTCGTCGCCGGATGAAAAAGACCCGCTGTTCGACCCTTCCGACGACAAGGTCTACCGCCACGCCAGCTTCTACGAGTTGCCGGCCGAAGTCGGGCACATGTGAGGTCGACCATGAACACGCAAACCGATTTGATCGAATACCTGCTGCGCCTGGGCGACAGCGCCCTGATCCAGGGCCAGCGCCTGTGCCAATGGTGCGGCCACGCACCGGCGCTGGAAGAAGAACTGGCGTTGATGAACGTCGGCCTTGACCTGGTGGGCCAGGCCCGCAACTGGCTGGACTATGCCGCCGAACTGCTGGACGACGGCCGCGACGCCGACGACCTGGCCTTCCGCCGCGATGAACGCGCCTACCGCAACCTGCTGCTGGTGGAGCAACCCAACGGCGACTATGCGGTGACCATCCTCAAGCAGTTCCTGTACGACGCCTGGCACTTGCCGGTGTTGACGGGCCTGAGCCAGTCCAGCGACGAACGCATCGCCGGGATCGCCGCCAAGGCGGTTAAGGAAGTCACCTATCACCTGCGCCGCTCCGGCGAATGGGTGGAACGTTTGGGCGACGGCACCGAGCACAGCCATGCACGCATGCTCGCGGCGATCCCCGAGGTATGGCGCTTCACCGTCGAACTGACCAGCGCCGACGACAGCGAGCAGCGCCTGTGCGCCGCCGGTATTACCCCGGATGCCGCGCAGGTAGCCGCCGCCTGGCAGAACACGGTGAGCGCACTCTTCGCCAGCGCCACCCTGCCCGTGCCGCCCGCCGCGAGCTACTTCTACCTGAATGCCCGGCGCGGCCTGCACACCGAGCACCTGGGCATTCTATTGGCCGAGATGCAGTTTTTGCCCCGAGCGTACCCCGATGCGACCTGGTGAGCTGATCGCCAGCGACCGCCCGGCACAGCCCACCGAGCTGGCCGCCGCCTGGGCCACCCTCGCCCAGGTGATGGACCCGGAAGTGCCGGTGGTCAGCGTGGTCGACCTGGGCATCGTGCGCGATCTCGACTGGCAGGCGGGCCACCTGCATGTGGTGGTCACCCCCACCTACTCCGGTTGCCCGGCCACTGAAGTGATCGAGAGCGATATCCGCGATGCGCTGGAGCAGGCTGGTTTTCGTGCGCCGCACCTGGAGCGCAAGTTGACCCCGGCCTGGTCCACCGACTGGATCACCGAAGGTGGCCGCGAGCGCCTGCGCGCCTACGGCATCGCACCGCCCCAGGGCAGCGCCAGCAAGCGCAGCCTGCTCGGTGAAAGCCCGGTGGTGGTATGCCCGCACTGCGCAAGCAGCCACACCGAAGTGCTCAGCGAGTTCGGCTCCACCGCCTGCAAGGCGCTGTACCGCTGCCGTGAGTGCCTGGAACCGTTCGACTATTTCAAGTGCATCTGAGGGGCCACTGGCCGTCTCGGTGGGAGAATAACAATGAGCAAATTTCATAGCCTGGTGATCAAGGACGTACGCAGCGAAACCCGTGACGCGGTGTCCATCGCCTTCGAGATCCCCCAGCACCTGCAAGACAGCTTCCACTTCACCCAGGGCCAGCACCTGGTGATGCGCACCCAGTTGGATGGCGAAGAAGTGCGCCGCTCCTATTCGATCTGCACCGGCGTGAATGACGGTGAACTGCGCATCGCCATCAAGCGTGTGGCCGGTGGGCGTTTTTCCGCGTTTGCCAATGAACAGCTCAAGGCCGGGCACAGCCTGGAGGTGATGCCGCCCGCCGGGCATTTCCATGTTGAACTGGACCCTGCGCGCCACGGCAACTATTTGGCCGTCGCGGCCGGCAGCGGCATTACGCCGATCCTGTCGATCATCAAGACCACCCTGCAAACCGAGCCCCATAGCCGCGTGACGTTGCTGTACGGCAACCGTTCCAGCTCCGGCGCGCTGTTTCGCGAGCAGCTTGAAGATTTGAAAAACCGCTATTTGCAGCGCTTGAACCTGATCTTCCTGTTCAGCCGCGAACAGCAGGATGTGGACCTCTACAACGGCCGCATCAACGCCGACAAATGCGAACAACTGTTCTCCCGCTGGCTGGACGTCAAAACCCTCGATGCTGCGTTCATCTGCGGCCCGCAGGAAATGACCGAGACCGTGCGCGACAGCCTCAAGGCCCGCGGCATGCAGCCTGAACGCATTCACTTCGAACTGTTCGCCGCCGCCGGCAGCCAGCAAAAGCGTGAGGCGCGCGAAGCCGCCCGCGAACTGGACGCCGCCGTCAGCCAGATCACCGTGATCAGCGACGGCCGCGCCCTGGCCTTCGACCTGCCGCGCAACAGCCAGAGCATCCTCGACGCGGGCAACGCCCAGGGCGCCGAATTGCCGTATTCGTGCAAGGCCGGCGTGTGCTCGACCTGCAAATGCAAGGTGATCGAAGGCGAAGTGGAAATGGACAGCAACCACGCCCTGGAAGACTACGAAGTAGCTGCCGGCTACGTGCTGTCGTGCCAGGCATTCCCCATCAGCGACAAGGTGGTGCTGGACTTCGACCAACTCTGACGCGTGCCGCCACACCCCAACACAACAATAAAAAGGACCACCGCCATGACTCCCGACGATATCGAACGTATCCACCGGCATCCCGACTTTATCCAGTTGGTACGGCGCAAACAGCGCCTGTACTGGTCCCTGTCGCTGATCATGTTGGTGGTGTATTTCGGCTTTGTGCTGTTGGTGGCGTTCTCCCCCGCCACCCTCGGGCAATCCCTGAGCGGCGGTGTGACCACGGTGGGCATGCTGGTGGGTGTGGTGATTGTGTTGCTGGCGTTCGCGCTGACCGGTTTTTACGTACACCGCGCCAACCATGTGATCGACCCGCTCAACGACAAGCTCAAGCAGGAGTGCGCCGCATGAGCCGGTTGATTGCGTGGTTCCTGTTGCCCCTGGCGTTGGCCACCGACCTGGCCATCGCCGCCGATGACGCGGCGCGCCCCCTGAACTGGAACGCCATCGGCATGTTCCTGGTGTTTGTGCTGTTTACGTTCGGTGTGACGCGCTGGGCGGCGTTACGCACCCGTTCGGCGAGTGACTTCTACACCGCTGGCGGCGGCATGACCGGTTTCCAGAACGGCCTGGCGATTGCCGGTGACATGATCTCGGCGGCGTCCTTCCTGGGCATCTCGGCGATGATGTTCCTCAATGGTTACGACGGTTTGCTGTATGCCCTGGGTGTATTGGCAGGCTGGCCGATCATCCTGTTCCTGATCGCCGAGCGCCTGCGCAACCTGGGCAAGTACACCTTTGCCGATGTGGTCTCGTACCGCCTGGAACAAACCCCGGTGCGCCTGACTTCGGCCTTCGGCACCCTGACCGTGGCGCTGATGTACCTGGTGGCGCAGATGGTCGGCGCGGGCAAGTTGATCGAGCTGCTGTTTGGCATCGACTACCTGTACGCGGTGATGCTGGTGGGCGTGCTGATGGTGTTCTACGTGACCTTTGGCGGCATGCTCGCGACCACCTGGGTGCAGATCATCAAGGCGGTGATGCTGCTGTTCGGCACTACCTTCATGGCGTTCATGGTGCTCAAGCATTTCGGTTTCAGCACCGAGGCGATGTTTGCCGGGGCCGCCGCCGTGCATGCCAAGGGCAGCGCGATCATGGCGCCGGGGGGCTTGCTGTCCAACCCTATCGACGCGATTTCCCTGGGAGTGGGCATGATGTTCGGCACGGCCGGGCTGCCGCATATCCTGATGCGTTTCTTTACCGTCAGCGACGCCAAGGAAGCCCGCAAGAGCGTGTTCTACGCCACCGGCTTTATCGGCTACTTCTACCTGCTGCTGATCGTGGTGGGCTTTGGCGCCATTGTCATGGTGGGCACCGACCCAACCTTCCGTGATGCCAGCGGTGCGATCATCGGCGGCGGCAACATGATCGCCGTGCACTTGGCGCAAGCGGTGGGCGGCAACCTGTTCCTCGGGTTCATTTCAGCGGTGGCGTTTGCCACGATCCTGGCGGTGGTGGCTGGGCTGGCGCTGTCCGGTGCGTCGGCAGTGTCCCACGACCTGTATGCCTGCGTCATGCGCAAAGGCCAGGCCACTGAACAGCAGGAGATCCGCGTATCGCGCATCGCCACGCTGTGCATCGGCGTGCTGGCGATCATCCTTGGCTTGTTGTTTGAGTCGCAGAACATTGCGTTCCTGTCCGGCCTGGTGCTGGCGATCGCCGCGTCGGTGAATTTCCCGGTGCTGTTCCTTTCGATGTACTGGAAGGGCCTGACCACCCGTGGCGCCGTGGCAGGCAGCCTGGCCGGGCTGGTCTCGGCGATTGTGCTGCTGGTGCTTAGCCCGGCGGTGTGGGTCAACGTGCTGCATCACGACAACGCGCTGTTCCCGTATTCCAACCCGGCGCTGTTTTCCATGAGCCTGGCGTTTTTCAGTGCCTGGCTGTTTTCCGTCACCGACACCTCACCGCGTGCAGCCCTTGAACGCGGCCGTTACCTGGCGCAGTTCATCCGTTCCATGACCGGAATCGGTGCCGCTGGCGCCAGCAAACACTAACCCACTCGTTTTCTACCCTGGAGGAACCGTGATGTCTCACGCCCCTACTCTGCAAAGTTTCATCGCCGGTCGCTGGATCGGCCAACACGGCGCACAAGTACTGCGCAGTGCCATTGACGGCCATGAGATTGCGCGCACCCACGAAGAACGCCTGGACTTCGCCGAAGCCGTTGCCCACGGCCGCAGCCAAGGCGTAAACGGCCTGATGGCGCTGGACTTCCAGCAACGGGCACAGCGCCTCAAGGCACTGGCCCTGTACCTGAGCGAGCGCAAGGAACAGCTCTACGCGATCTCCCATCACAGCGGCGCCACTCGTACTGACAGCTGGATAGATATCGAGGGCGGCAACAGCACCCTGTTCACTTACGCCAGCCTGGGCTCGCGGGAGCTGCCATCGGGCAACATCGTCCACGAAGGTCCGGCGATGCAATTGAGCAAAAAAGGCAGCTTTGCCGGCACGCACATTCTGGTTCCGCGTGGCGGCCTGGCGGTGCATATCAATGCTTTCAACTTCCCCATCTGGGGCATGCTTGAGAAATTCGCACCGAGTTTTCTGGCCGGGATGCCGTGCATCGTCAAACCAGCCAGCGCCACCAGCTATCTGACTGAAGCCGTGGTGCGCCTGATGGACGAGTCCGGCTTGCTGCCGGCAGGCAGCCTGCAATTGATCATCGGGAGCACGGGAGACCTGTTGGATCGCCTGCAAGGCCAGGATGTGGTGACATTCACCGGCTCCGCCGACACTGCCGCCAAACTGCGGGTGAACCCGAACCTGATCCGTAATTCGGTGCCGTTCAACGCCGAGGCGGACTCGCTGAATTGCGCGATCCTCGCCCCGGACGTGACGCCGGACGACGAGGAGTTCGAGTTGTTCATCAAGGAAGTCGCGCGTGAAATGACCGTCAAGGCCGGGCAGAAATGCACCGCCATTCGCCGCGCAATCGTACCAGGCAAACATATCGACGCCGTGGCTTCGCGCCTGCGTGAGCGACTGGCCAAAGTCGTGATCGGCGATCCGTCGGTAGAAGGTGTGCGCATGGGACCTTTGGCGTCCCACGATCAACAAAAAGATGTGGCTGAACGCCTGGAAGCCCTGCTGCACAGTAGCGACCTGCTGTTCGGCGCTCGCGATGGTTTTGAACCGCGTGGTGAAAACGTCGGCCAGGGCGCGTTCTTCGCCCCTACCCTGCTGCAATCACGCGACCCACACGCCGAAGGCGGCGCTCACGATATCGAGGCGTTCGGCCCGGTGAGCACGCTAATGGCTTACGACGACCTGGACGAAGCCCTGGCCCTGGCCGCTCGTGGCAAAGGCAGCCTGGTGGCAAGCCTGATCACCAAAGACCCACAGATTGCCGCCAAAGCGATCCCGGTAGCCGCCGCCTGGCATGGCCGCTTGCTGGTACTGGACCGCGAGTCCGCCGCCGAATCCACCGGCCACGGCTCACCGCTGCCGCAACTCAAACACGGCGGGCCTGGACGTGCAGGCGGCGGTGAAGAGCTTGGCGGCCTGCGCGCAGTAAAGCACTACCTGCAACGCGCAGCGGTACAGGGCTCACCAACCATGCTGGCAGCGGTAACCGGTGAATATGTGCGCGGCGCCAAGGTCATTGAAACCGAAGTGCACCCGTTCCGTCGCTTCTTCCAGGACCTGCAAATCGGCGAGTCGCTGCTGACTCACCGCCGTACCGTCACCGAAGCCGATCTGGTGAACTTCGGCTGCCTGTCGGGCGATCACTTCTACATGCACTTCGACGACATCGCCGCCAAGGAATCGCAATTCGGCAAGCGCATTGCCCACGGCTATTTCGTGCTGTCAGCGGCCGCCGGGCTGTTCGTTTCGCCGGCGCCTGGCCCGGTACTGGCCAATTACGGCCTCGATACCTTGCGCTTCATCAATCCGGTCGGCATCGGTGACACTATTCAGGCGCGCCTGACCTGCAAGCGCAAGATCGACCAGGGCAAGAAGAGTTCACAGGGCAGCCCGCAAGGTGTGGTGGCATGGGACGTGGAGGTGACCAATCAGCTGGGCGAGTTGGTTGCCAGCTATGACATTTTGACATTGGTTGTAAAACGCGAAGAAACCAACGCGTAAAAAACCCTGCTTCAGCATCCCCCCTACACCGGGGGGATGACTTAAAACAGGCGTGTCACACCGTCAAACCGGACTTCAAGGCAGCAGCAACTTCGTCCAACCTCTCAAGCGGCAGACCGGAGATGTTTATTCTGCCGTTCCCCACCAGGTATATCCCACTGCGCTCACGCAGGTGCTCAACATAGGCAGGGGTGCGATTGAGATGAGAGAACATACCTTTCTGCAACTCAATGCTCTTGAATTCGTCATACGCGTCAATTTTTCGAAGCTCTTCGCACAAGCCCGCCCGTAACGTTTTAATCCTCTCGGCCATTTCCAGCACTTCTTGATGCCACTGCGCCTTGAGCACCGGGGTACTGAGAATATGTGAGACGACAGCCCCGCCATGCGCCGGCGGCATGGACCAGAGGCAGCGCGCGGTATCGATCACTTGAGACTTGACCGCTTTCAAGGTTGCGCTTTCGATACAGCTGATCAGCAAAGCACCCGTACGCTCCCGATAGATCCCGAAGTTTTTCGAGCAGGAAATGCTGGTCATCACTTCAGGAAGCTCAGCGCAAAACAAACGCAGTGCCCAGGTATCTTCTTCCAGCCCTTCACCAAAACCCTGGTAGGCCATATCAAATAATGGCAGCAACCCTTTCCTTTTCACGACCTCAAGAATCGAACGCCATTGATCCGCATCCGGATCGATTCCGGTTGGATTATGACAGCAGGCATGCAGCAGAACGGCATCGCCCTCTGACAAGCCTTCGAGCGCCGTTAGCAGCGCCTCTAGATTGAACGCACCCTCGGACGTAAGGTGCTGGCAGGTCTGCACACACATTCCGGCGCGTCGGAACAGCTCTTCATGAATCGCCCAAGTGGGCACTGGAACCAAGATGTTGCGTACCGCCGTGCGCTTTAGAAATTCGGCCATCAGTCTCAGGGCCCCGGTGCCACCGGGTGTTTGTACCCCTGCATATTGATCAGCCAAGCGCGCATCCGAAGCTTCGCCAAACACCAGCCGGATAATGGCCTGGTTGAATGCGGGCAACCCTTCTGAGCCCAAGTAAGCCTTGCTCACCTGATGTTCCAGCAGCCACTCTTCAGCCGCCTGCACGGAGGCCAGCACCGGCGTTTTCCCCGCAACGTCCTTGTATACGCCAATACCCAGATCGACTTTATTGCTGCGGGTATCCTGGGCAAACGTATCGGCAAGACCCAGGATCGGATCGTTGGGCAACAACTGCAAAGTATTAAAAGTTGGCAAAGTTAGACTCCCGTCAATTGGTGTTCAGACCACGTGTTTCCCACTCCATAAAAAAACGCGACAACGTCGCGTTTTCTGTTCAATTGCAATCAGCCTTCCAAAGGCCAGTTTTCGATGACCTCCACGAAACGGCTCAACCAGGCATTCGTGACACTGCCATCCAGCACCCGGTGATCGATCGTCAAGGACACGTAGGCCTTGGGCCGAACCTGGAAGCTGTCGACGCCGTCGACTTCTCGAACCACCACGCGCTTTTCCAGCGCACCAATACCCAGAATCGCCGATTGCGGCTGATTGATAATGATCGGCGAGGCGAACAAGGAGCCTGAAGTACCGTGGTTGGAAATCGTGAACGTGCCGCCTTGCACGTCCGCCGCCTTGAGCTTGCCGTTGCGGGCTGCCATGGTCAGCTCCTGTAGCCGCGAAGCGATGCCGAGGATGTTCAGCTCCTGGGCTCGCTGGATCACCGGCACAATGAGACCGGTCTCGCCCAGCGCGGTGCCGATGCCGATACTGATGTCTTTGAAGACTTCCAGGTAGTCGTCATGCCAGCGACTGTTTACATTCGGTACCGCCAACATGGCTTGCACCGAAGCGGCCACAAAATAAGTCGTAAAAGTCAGGTTCACATCCTGGTCGGCATACAGTTTTTTGTTCTTCTTGCGGTGCGCGATGATCGCGCTGAAGTCTGCTTCAAACACAGAGGTGACATGGGGTGCCGTGCTCACGGAGTGCTGCATGTGCTCGGCGATTTTGCGGCGCATGCTGCTATGAGGAACGTGAGCACTCACACGTGGGCCACGCTCACCTGAAGCGGGCACGACGGCCGAGGGAGCGGCCTGCGCTTTCGTGGCCGGCGCAGGCACTGCCTTTGCCTGGGGCTTGGGAGCCGGCAAGGGCACGGAAAGTGCCTGTTTTACCGGTTCTGCCTGCACAAACGCGAGCACATCCTCACGGGTCAACCGCCCGCCTCTTCCCGTTGCAGCAACGGCCGTCGGCGCAACATTGTGCTCCCTTAACAGCCTGCGCACCGCAGGCGATAAACGCAACTCAGGGTCGAACACCACTGACGAGTCTGCTGGCGACTCGATAAGAGGTTCCAGCACGGGGGCAGACGGCTCCTGCACGCCGCCTGCGTTAATCACGCCCAATACGGCACCGGGCTCGGCGTCCGCGTCCTCGCGCAGGATAATCTCCAACGTTCCATCGGCCGGCGCGGCAATCTCAACCACGACTTTGTCGGTTTCCAGTTCGACCACCGGTTCATGTTTACGGACTGTATCGCCAGTTTTCCTCAACCAAGTGCGGACGACTGCTTTGGTACCTTCCTGCTCCAGTGGGGCAATGATGTTCAAACTGCCAGGTTTGATGGTCATGTCATTCATGTCAGAAGCCCACCAGGTAGTCGATTTTGCTGCGGATAGCGTCTACAGACGGCAGCACGTGTTCGAGCAACGTAGGGTGGTGCGGACTCGGAATATCCGGCATGGTCAGTCGAGCGACCGGGGCATCCAGGCTCATAAAGGCCTCATCTGCTACTACGGCCGCAATTTCTGCACCGAAGCCAGCGGTGCCCAGATCCTCATGCACGATCAAACAACGGTGGGTTCGGCGCACCGAGGCCAGCACTGCCTCGCGATCCCAAGGCATCAGGGTACGTAGATCGAGCACATGGACCGAGCGCCCTTCCGCCGCCTTTTCACAGCGCTCAACCATCGCTCCCCACGTCACAATCGTCAGGTCATTACCCTCGACAACGCTGCGGGCCTTGCCAAAGGGCACGATAAAATCATCGCCCGGGTACGGCCGACGAGCCGACGCAGAGTCGAGCATGGCGCGGTGTTCAAAGAAGATCACAGGATCGTTACCGCGCATGGCACTGCGCAGTAAACCTACCGCGTCTTCGGCATTGGACGGTACCGCGACCTGCCAACCTGGCGAATGCACGAACTGCACTTCGTTGGTCTGGCTATGCCATGGATCACCGCACTTGAAGAAGCCACCGGCAATGCGCACCACCATCGGCGCTGCAAAGCGATTGTTGGTACGCCAGCGCATGGTACCGCAGTCATTCAATTGTTCAACGGCAGGATCGGCGTATTTACGGAATTGGATTTCCGGGACAGGCACGAGTCCGGCGACGGCCATACCCACAGCACGACCGATGATCCCTTCTTCGGAAAGGCTGGTATCAAACACCCGAGCCTCGCCGTACTTTTCCTGCAAGCCCAAGGTGACCGCATGCACGCCACCTTTGGGGCCGATATCTTCACCAAACAGCACCACACGTGGGTTGACCTCCAACTCGCGGTCTAAGGTGCGTCGGATGGCCGCGACCATATTGAGCCGTTGTCCTTCCTGCAGCGGAATAAACGTGGTTGCCGATGGCGTGTATCCCTCCGACCACTGCCCGCCCCGCGCCTGCATTTCACCTTCATGGAACACGTGGTGTGTGACGCGAGCAGGGTCACTGACTGGCCGGGCTTCGGCCTCAATGCGTGATGCATTGACCTCGGCGCGAGCGTTTTCACCCAGCTCATCCCACTCGCTGGCAGTCATGCGGTCGGGCACCAGGAAGTCGCGCAACTTGTGCAGCGGGTCACGGGCCCATTCCATTTTGATGAAGTCCGCGGACTTGTAGGTCTGGGTGTCCTGGAAACTGTGCCCTTGCAGGCGCGGCACCTTCAGGCGTAACAAACATGGCCCTTGATGAGTGCGAACGTGGTCCACCGCCTGCTCGACCAACTCGGCACTCTGCACAGGATTGGAACCGTCACCGCTGAGGATGTGCAGGTTCTGGAACCCGCTGAGGTTGGCTGCGATATCACCACCGGGGGTTTGAAAGGTCGACGGTACGGAAATGCCATAACCGTTGTCTTCGATATAGAACAGCATCGGCAGCTTTTGCGTGGTCGCAATGGTCAGCGCCGCCCAGAAACCGTTGGTGGCGACAGAGCCGTCACCACCTAGCACCACACTGATCGCGGTGTCATAGGACGCATCCTTCAAAACCTTGCTGCGGTATTCGATGGCCTGCGCCCAGCCTGCCGTGGGCGTGTACTGCGCACCAACGCCCCCACACATTGGCAACGCCGTCGGGCCGCCAGGGTTGGGGTAATTGAACACCACCCCAATATCCCGGCCATCCGAGTAGCCACCCGCACGCGCCATGGACGATCCCAAGGCATCCGCCATGTCCACGCCCATCGCCAATAGCAGCGGCCGTGAACGGTAGTAGCCGCAAGCGGCGTCGTTGCGATTAGTGAGTTTTGAGCCAAGCAGAATTTGCGCTAAATCATGCCCTCGCGCAGAAAATTGATAGAGCACCTTTTTTTCCGGCACCAGGGTCTTTTCTTCCAGTTCATCCAAAGCCCTGGACACGTGCAGAAGATAGGCAATGCGCGGCCAGTTCACGGTCGAAACCGCGTTATCCGGGTTTTTTACGTCAAGGCTTTTACGGCGTGGAGCGGACATTTTATTGTTATCCTCGCGAGCGAAAGAGCAGGCATAAAGGCCTTACTCATGTGCTGACGAGCTTAAAATTGCGCACCCGAAAAGTGCTTTTTCAATTGATCAAAATCATTCAATTAAAAGTAATATATTCTCGATAAATGCATAACCGTGAAAAATTATGCTTTATAAAAAACAGACCTTGAAAAGCGATGCTGAAAATCTGCACAGTCGCCAAACTACGAAATTATTTTCCGGACATTATAAAAAATGGAAAAAAATAATCTGCTGGATACTTACAGCCTGAAAATTCTCGCCGAGTTGCAGACGGATGGCCGTTTGACCGTTCAGGACCTGGGCAAAAAGATTGGCTTATCCACTTCGCCGACCTGGAAACGCCTGAAAGATCTCGAGCGCGAAGGCGTCATTCATCACTACACTGCGGTGCTCGACCGTACACGAGTCCACTTGGGCACCTGCGTGCTCGCCGAAGTGAACCTGGCCCGGCATGTCGGCAATGTGGTGGAAGAGTTCGAGCAAGCGGTGCGTGATTGCCCCGCAATCATCGAGTGCCACAGCACCACTGGGCGTGGTGATTATTCGCTCAAGGTGGTGACACCCGACATTGCCCACTACGACGCGTTTCTCTATAACGTGATTTTCAAGTTGCCCGGCGTCAGTGAAATCCGCTCCAGTGTGGTACTGCGCGAGATCAAGTCACCTTCGCCGTTGCCACTGGATCATTTGCAGTAGCGTTTTGACGGCCAGCCAGGGCTAACCTCGCCCTGCATTCCAACGCCTTTACCACGCGCGCTGTTGCAGAGACCTCGGCAGGCACCGATGTGCCGGGCTGGAGCAGTCATTGGAGTCTGCGTTGTTTCGCATAGGCAGGTGTCAGCAGCGAGGCTTCTTTGGCCAACGTCGCTGGCTCGTCAGGTCGCTTCAACGGCCCGACGACAAACAGGTAGCACACAAACGCACCCGCGGCATTGAGGGCCACGTAGATCAACGCGCCGTTAAACGAGCCCATCGACTGCACCATATAGCCGATCACCACCGGCGTGACGATACCGGCGACACTGCCAAAGGTGTTAAAGATCGCGCCGTTCATGCCCGCACTGTTTTTCGGCGACACGTCAGCAATGATCGCCCAGCCTAACGCGCCCATGCCCTTGCCAAAAAACGCGACGGCCATAAACACCACCACCAGCAGATCGGTCTGCACGTAGTTGCACAGGATCATGCTCATCGACAATGCCATGCCGATAAAAATGGGCAGTTTGCGCGCCATCGTCAGGCTGATGCCCTTGCGCAGCATCCAGTCCGATACCATGCCGCCGCTGATGCCACCGATAAAACCGAAGATCGCGGGAATGGCCGCCAACAGCCCGGCATTGAGCAACGACAGCCCGCGCTGTTGCACCAGGTACACGGGAAACCAAGTCAGGAAGAAAAACGTCAGGGTGCTGATGCAGAACTGCGCCATATAGATACCGACAAACATGCGCTGGCTCAGCAAACTGCGAGCGCTGGCCCAGGTATCGCGCCAGCTGTGTTGCTTGCCAGGTACGGCCGCCTGCTCTTGCAGGCCAGCACCGCCGGCGCGGATTTCTTCCAACTCGACAGTCGTCAGCGTAGCGTGGTCCAGCGGTGCCTTGATGCGCGCGATAAACACAATGCCCATGGCCACACCGGCAAACCCCATCACGTAGAAAATCCACGGCCAGCCCCATCGTGTGGAGATCCAGGCCAGTAACGGCGTGAACACGACTGCGGCAAAATACTGCGACGCGTTGAAGACAGCGGTCGCGGTGCCGCGCTCAGCGGTGGGAAACCACATTGAGACGATTTTGCTGTTAGCTGGAAAGCACGGCGCTTCGGCGGCACCCACCATGAAGCGTAGGGCAAACACCGCGAAGAAGGCCACGCCCACCGGCATCATTGCCACGGTGCCGATGGCAGCAGTGAATACCGACCAGGCAATAATCGCGATGCCCAATACCTTGATGCTGCCAAAGCGGTCAATCGCCAGCCCGCCCGGCAGTTGCAGCAACATATAGGCCCAGGCAAAGGCGGAAAACAGCCAGCCCATTTCGCCGTGACTCAAACCCATTTCGTGGGACAGGCTCGCGCCCGCAATGGACAGCGTGGCGCGGTCGCCCTGGTTGATGATCATCATGATGAACAGCAGGATGATCACCTCAAAACGGCGGTGTTCAGCGATGAAGCGTCGAAGAGAACGTGTTGTTTTCATTGTATTCTCGATGCCGAAAAACGGAGGTGCCCGGGTCAGACCCGGGTTTCGCGAATGATCGCGTCGCGGCGCTGCCTGACCTCGGGGCGCAAGGCGGTGCCCAACCCCGGTAGAGTCGGGGCGGCGGCGTGGCCATGAGTGATCTCGGGCAGGTGCGTGACCAGTTCGCCATACCAGGTCGACAGCGAGGCGCGCACCACTTCCTGCAATACGGCGGTGGGTGCATGGATGCCCAGTTGCAGGCCAGCAAACAAGGCCACCGGGCCTGTGCAGTCGTGGGGGGCCAAGGGTTTGTTGTAGACCTGCGCCAGTGCCGCGATCTTGCGGGCCTCGGTAAAACCGCCGCACCAGACCAGATCGAGCATCAGATAGTCGAGGCTGCCGGCGTTCAGCAGGTCGCGGTAGGCCACGCTGCCGCCGAGGGTTTCACTGGCGCAGATCGGCACGCGTGTGCGGCTGCGCAGGTCGGCGAGCGCCTGGACGTCGTCCATTTTGCACAGCGGGTCTTCGACCCAATACACGTCGAACGGCTCCAGCGCCTGGCAAATACGCAACGCGGCTGCGCTGTCCCACAGGCTGTGAAGTTCACACATGATTTCGATGCGATTACCCACTGCTTCGCGGATCTGGCGGAACACCTCAACACCCTTCTCGACCTCGGCAAGGCTGATGCTATTGGCGCCTGGCTGACGGGCGAATTGGTCAAAGGGCCAGATTTTCATCGCCGTGTAGCCCTCTTCCACCAAGCTGATGGCCAACGCGGCAGGGTCACGGCTGAACGCTAGCTGATCGTCATAGGGGCCTTGGGCGCGGTCGCTGGCACTGATTTCACGGCGAGCGCCTTGTTGGGTGTTGAATTCATAACCGGCACAGGTGTTGTACACGCGAATGCGCTCGCGGCAGGCACCGCCGAGGGCTTCATGGATCGGGATGCCGTGGCGCTGGCCCATCAGATCCCACAGGGCGATGTCCACCGCACTCGCAGCGCGGATCTCCGCACTGGCGCTGTGGTAACCCACATAAGGCGTGGTGAGTTCCAGGGAGATGGCTTCGATTTGCCGCGCGTCCCGACCGATCAGGCCGGGAGCTATCAGCTCATGCACGGCGGCCTCGACGGTGGCCGCGCCGCGGAAGGTTTCGCCGAGGCCGATCAGGCCTTCATCGGTCTCGATTTCCAGCCAGATCAGTTTTGGACGTTCGGGCAGGCGAAGGGTCCGAATGCAGGTAATTTTTGACATTGTTGTTATCCCAAAGCGGTTTTTACTAAATGGTATCGGTACCATTTATAGCTAAAACCTACCTTAGGTTGATCATGCCAACAAGCACATTTGTAAATCGTCGGTGAGTTTTTACCGCTGAGCGGGCTGGAATCAGCCCCGGCTGAGGGTGGTCTCGCGCTGAACAAGGGTGAAGCCGATATCGGTGATCGACTCAGCAGAACCGCTGCCTTGCAGGCGCTCGAGCAGCATGCGCGCTGCGGTATCGCCCATCAGCGTACCATCAATGCGCACAGTGGAAAGTGCCGGAAAGGTATGGGCAGCAAAGCTCATGTCGCCAAAGCCCATCACTGCCAGATCCTGCGGAACCCACAAACCGCGCGCAGCCGCTTCGGTCAATACGCCGTGGGCGATCGTGTCGGAGGTGCAGACAATAACCGGGGGATTCCCCGCTACCAAGGGCTCTTCCGCAAGTAACGCACTCAAGCCTTCGCGCCCCTGCGCCAGGCTCGGCAAGCCTTGGGCGATGCGCTGCGGCACTGCATTGATGCCCTGCTCGGCCAATGCCTTGATAAAACTCGTGGCGCGCCGCAACCCGCGCGGGTCGTCCACCGCCAGCAAGGCAAAGCGTCGATAACCTTGGGCGAACAACTGCCGCGCCACTGCCCGGCCGGCGTCTTCGTGGGAAAAGCCCACGAGCATATCAATCGGCTCAGGGCTCAAGTCCCAGGTTTCGACTACCGGCACACCGGCAGCACGCAGGCGGTTGCGGCTGGCGGGGGTATGCAGGGTACCGGTGAGAATGATGCCATCGGGGCGGCGACTGAGGATCACCTCCAGCAACTCTTGCTCTTGCTCACGCTGATAGCCGGACACCCCGAGCAGCACCTGATAACCCGAACGGGTCAGGCGTTCATTGATCGCCTGGAAGGTGTCGGAAAATATCGGATTGGTCACCATCGGCAGCACCACCGCCACCAAGCGGGTGCGATTGGACTTCAACGAGCCGGCCAAACGGTTGTGCACATAGCCTGTCTGTTCCACCGCCCGCTGCACCTTCAACCGCGTCGGCGCACGGACTGCCTCAGGGTTGTTCAGGTAACGCGACACCGTCATTGGCGCCACTCCCGCCAAGCGTGCGACATCGCGCAGGGTGACTGTGGCCCGTGTTTGACCGCTGTGATCAGGTGGAATCGCCGCCATGTGCTGAGTGATATCCGCGTAGGTTCAAGGTGAGGTGAACGGCAGATGCTAACAGTTGCACGATGGCCAAGGCGAAATTCGACCAACCGGCCCTTGACAGATTGAGAGCGCTCTCATCAGGATGCGACCTCCAACCCACAGGAGATGCTGTATGCAAAACGCCCCACAGACACGCCGTACGCCCTGGTTCAAAGGGCTGCTGGCGGGCACATTGATCACCGGCGCCGCGCAGGCCGCCGAGCTTCCGGACCCGGTGCCATTGCACTACCTGAATATCCAAACCATTCAGCCGCAAACCCGCGCGGCCTTCGTAGCCTCAATGCGCAACAACGCCCTGCAAAGCCGCAAAGAGGCGGCAAACATTGTGTTCGACGTCGGTGACCTGGGCGGCAACGACCCGACATTGGTGCTGTTCGAAAGCTGGCGCGACCGTGCCGGGTACCTTCAACACGAGGGCTCTGCGCATGTGGCGCCGGTGATCGCGTTGGTGCCCACCGGTTTTGCCCGACCCGAGCGAAAGTACTTGCTGCAGAACGTCGTGGACCTGCCCGCCCCCGCCCGCAAAGCGATCGACCAGCCCAGCGAGACCCGCAACGTGGTCGCGCTGGTGAAGATCAAGGCGGCGCAACGCCAGGCGTTTATCGATGGCGTAAGGCCCGTGATCGAGCAGTCACGTCAAGCCCAGGGCAACCTGGTGTTCGACGTTTACCAGCAACACAACGACGCCAATACTTTTGTCATCTATCAACGCTGGACGGATGCAAAGGCCTATCAACGCCAGCGCTTGACCGCCTACACCAACGCCTTCAGCGCGCAATTGAACACCTGGGTGGATGGCGCTCCAGAAGTTCTGGACCTCAAAGACCGCATCGAGAATTAAACCGCCAAGCGCAAAAAAACTCGCTTGACTTAAAAATGGTACCGATACCATTCTGAAAAAGAGCGCGCTGATATCAGCCGCCGCGTCGCCGCTACAACACCCAATAAAAAAGGAGATGCACCTCATGCAACGACGTAGATTGATCCAAGGCGCCGCCATCCTGGCGTTCGCCCTGCCCGCCCTGGGCTTTGCCGCTACCACACCGGCTGCCGCCGATAGACTCACAACCGAAGTCAGTGCCGATGCCATCGTCAACGCCGTGGCCGCCACCCGCGACGGCACGTTGTTTGTCGGCCTGCCACGCTGGCACGCCACGACGCACACCTCCTCATTGGCCCGTGTAAAGGATGCGACCCATCTCACCCCATTCCCAGGCGGCGACTGGAACAACTGGGCGCCGGGCAAGGATGTGAAAAACGCCTTTGTGCAGGTCAACTCCGTGCATGTTTTCGACGACGACACCGTGTGGATCGTCGACCAGGGCGCCCCCGACAACCAGACCACGCTGCCCGGCGCCGCGAAAGTCGCGCAGTTCGACAGCAAGACCGGCAAGACCCTACGCGTGTTGCGTTTCGACGATAAAATCCTGCCACCAGGCGCGGTTATGAATGACCTGCGGGTGTTCGACAACCGCGTCTATATCACTGACGCCGGCGTCGGCGGCCTGATCGTGCACGACCTGAAAACCGGCAAGACCCTGCGCCGCCTGCACAATCGCCCGCAGCTACGCCAACCGTTGGACAGCCCGCTGCTGGCCACCAACGGCCGGCTCTATGAGGACGAAAACGGCAAACGCCCGCAAGTCCACGCCGATATGCTGGAGATTACCCCCAACGGCGAGTGGCTGCTGTTCTCCACGCCGAGCAGCCCGATGTGGAAGATCCCGCGCAAACTGCTCGACGATGCTTCCATCAGCGACGACGAGCTGGAACGCCATATCGTCAAGGCTTTCGATAAAGGCACCATCAACGGCACGTGCATCGACTCCCTGGGCAACATCTACCTGGGCCTGGTGGAGTCACGCAGCATTGGCGTGGTCGCCCCGGATGGCCGCACCGCCACGCTGATCCAGGACGACCGCCTGATCGGCCCGGATGCGCTGTTCATCGACGCCAACCGCCGCCTGCTGATTCCGGCGACCCAAGGTGAGTTGATGGCCAACTTCAACCGGGGCGTGAATGGCACGTCCGGCACCTTTAATGTGTACTCCATGCCGTTGCCAGCCTCGGTGGATGGCATCCCGCTGGGCAATTCGATGTCGTTTCGCAAGTAACTAGACGCCAGCGCCCCCGGCTATAACGGCCGGGGGCGTTCGGCTGAACGCTTTTCGTGGTTCATGCGATACTCTGCGCCTCTTCATTCAGAGCGCCTGACCTCGCCCCATGAAAAAACCTTTCACGACCCTGGAAGATGTGGCCCTGGCCGCCAATATGTCCCGTGCGCAAACCTCCCGTGCCCTGCGCGGCGACCCGGGCGTGCGCCCTGAGACACGTGAACGTATTGCCGCGATTGCCGCCGAGCTGAACTATCGGCCCAACCTGGCCGCTCGCAGCCTGGTGTCTGCGCACTCCTCCATCGTCGGGCTGATCATTGGCGACCCCAGCAACCCGTTCCATATTCAGTTGGCCCAAGCCGTCGACCGCGCCCTGCTGGCCCGTGGCTTCGAACCGGTGACCACGCTGCGCTCGGCCGAGGATGGCTCGGCGGTGAACGAAACTGAACGGCTACTGCGCTTTCGGGCGGCCGGGGTGATTCTGATCGCACCGCTGATTACCTCCAAAGCCATCAGCACCATTGCCGACAGCCTGCCGTGCGTGTACCTGGGCAGCCAGCGGGTCAATCATCCACGCGTCACGGTGATCACCGTCGACGACAATGGCGGCGTGCGCACCGCGATGGAGCACCTGCTGTCCCTCGGCCACCGGCGTATCGCTCACCTGGGGGGCGGTAACGAGGCGTCAGCACGGGAACGCACCAAGGCGTATTGCGAAGTGATGGAGCAGGCGGGGCTTGAACCGTTTTTCCTGCGCGGCACCCACGATGCTGCTTCAGGCCGCCGTGGTGTGGATGCGCTCTTCACCGACGCCAACCCACCGACGGCGATTTTCGCCTCCAATGACTTCCTTGCACTGGGCGTACTTGACCGTCTAAAGGGCATGGGTTTGTCGGTACCGGAAGACGTCTCCGTGGTCGGTTTTGATGACATCCCAAGTGCTGCCAACTCGGTATTTTCCCTGTCGACCTTGCGCCAGGATATCGATGCCCAGGCACAGACCGCCGTCGATTCACTACAGGAAATCATGGCCAACAGCGCCAAGCGTATCCGCCGCCATGTGATGCCGGTAGAGCTGGTTTTGCGCCACTCATCCGGGCCGGTGAAAGCCATCTGAGCGCTGCATTTCGGGCTGTTTCGCCCCCCTGATGGATTGACGCGACATTGTGTCGCGGCCTAGAATCGCCGCCTGCCAGCTCCGGATGCAACATTTTGTGTCCGTTTTGCTGGCTTTTTTTCGAGACAAAATGAGAACGCTCTCAATTTTTGAGGTGCGTTTATTTTTTGACAAAAAATGAGAGCGCTCTCTACATAAATCGCATTTTTTGTGCGAAATCGGCGCCGAAATGCTGCACCTGATAAGGAGTAAAAATGGACCGTCGAAGTGTATTGAAAGCCGGCATGGTGCTGATCAGCACCAGCGTGGCGGCCTCGATTTTCCGGCCCGCCGGCGCCGCGCTGAGGGTCCTCAACGGTGGCACCAAGTGGCTGGCCAAAGAGACCTTGCCGCCCTCCCCGGTCGACCCGACCAAGCGCATGTTCCTCACCGACAAGGAAGTCGCTCAAGTGACCGCGATCTTCGATCGCCTGATCCCAGCCGATGAAGTCAGCGTCAGCGCTTCCCAGGCCGGTTGCGTGGTATTCATCGATCACCAGTTGGTCACGCCATGGGCGGCGGGCGCCTTGCGTTACCTGAGTGGCCCGGAAGAAAAAGGCAGTAGCACCCAGGGCAATCAGTCCCTAAGAACCCCCGCGTATGTGTATCGCACGGGCCTGGCAGAGCTGGACAAATACTGTCTCGATCACTTGGGCAACAGCTTTGAAGCCCTGAGCATCGAGCAGCAGGATGAGTTGCTGGAGCAGATGGAGAACGGCCAGGTGCAATTGGCGTCTATCCCGTCCAACGCGCTGTTCTCGCAACTGCTTAGCAACGTGCAGGAAGGCTTCTTCGCCGACCCGATCTACGGCGGTAACAAAGACATGGCGGGCTGGAAGATGGTCGGTTTCCCCGGCGCACGTTACGACTACCGCGACTACGTGAACCTCAAGGGCCAGAAGCTCGACATCATCCCCGTGAGCCTTATCGGCCGTATCTGAAGCCCGATTTTCATCCTAATGACGCCGTATAGGCGCATGCCTGATCTGGAATGCATTCATGAATTACAAACGACCTAAAGCCGATGCAGTCATCGTCGGCCTGGGCTGGGCCGGCGCGTTGATGGCCGAAGAACTCACCCGCGCCGGGCTCAACGTAGTGGTGATCGAGCGCGGCCCGTGGGAGCAGACCCACCGCAATATGCCGCCGAGCATTGCCGCCGATGAACTGCGCTACGGCGCCCGCCGCGAGGCCCTGCGCCCGCCGAGCGTCGAGACCCTGACCTTTCGCAATAACCGCCACGAAAAAGCCCTGCCCGGCCGCGACATGAACAACTGGGTGGTCGGCTACAGCGTCGGCGGTGCCGGCAAGCACTGGTCGGCCAACGCCTGGCGCTTCACCCCGGCGGACTTCACTATGGCCACCCGGGTCAAAGAACGCTACCCGAAGATGAACCTGCCCGAAGGCCTGATCGTGCAGGACTGGGGCGTGACCTATGACGACCTGGAACCGCACTACGATCGCTGGGAAAAAATCTCCGGCATCTCCGGCAAGGCTGGCGTACTGAACGGCAAGGTACAACCCGGCGGTAACCCGTTTGAAGGCTCGCGCACCTCGGAATACCCGACGCCGCCGCTGGTGCGTTCGCGCTGGAACGACATGTTCCACCAGACCACCGAAAAGATGGGCCTGCACCCCTTCCCGATTCCCGCCGGCACCATCGGCGCGGCGTTTACCAACCCGCTGGGGATCAACCTGGCGCCGTGCACGTACTGCGGCTTCTGCGGCTTCTATGGCTGTGGCAACTGGTCCAAGTCGTCACCCAACGCTTGCGTGATCCCGGCGCTGATGACTCGCCCCAACTTCACCTTGCTCACCGAGTGCACCGCGCTTAAGGCCGAAAAAGCGGCAGACGGCAAGACCGTCACCGGCGTGACGTTCCTTGATTCAGACAAAAACATCGGCTTTCAACCCGCGGATATCGTGGTGTTTGCCGCGTTCCAGTTCGACAACGTGCGCTTGATGCTGCTCTCCGAAGTCGGCACCCCGTACGACCCGGAAACCCGCAAGGGCACCGTGGGTCGCGCCTATAATTTCCAGACCATGTCCTACGGTTTCCTGTACTTCGAAAACGAGCACATGAACCCGTTCATCTCCACGGGCGCGCTGTCGACCCAGATCGACGACTACAACGGCGACAACTTCGACCACACCGACCTGGGCTTTCTGGGCGGCGCTGGCATCCAGGCACTCAGCGACCAAGCCACGCCGATGGGCATGACCGACCGCGTGCCTGCCGGCACCAAAATGTGGGGCTCGCAGTGGAAAAAAGCGTTCCAGCACAGTTACCAGAACTACGCCAAGATCCAGGGCCAGGGCACCTCCTACGCCCACGTCGAAAGCTACCTGTCGCTGGACCCGAACTACAACGATGCCAACGGCCAGCCGCTGCTGCGCATGACCTTCGAGTACAACGAAAACGACCGCAAGATGGCGCGTTTCGTACGCGACCGCATCGCGGATATCTGCCGTGCCAGCGGCGCCAAGACCTGGGATGCGCAGGCCTTCCCGGATGAGCCCTTCTCGCCCAACCGCGCCTACGACAGCGGTCACACCATTGGCGGCGCCGCCATGGGCCTGGACCCGGCCACGTCGGCCCTCAACCGTTATCAACAAAGCTGGGATGCGCACAACCTGTTCGTGATCGGCGCGTCGTCGTTCCCCAACAACGCCGGCTACAACCCCACTGGCACGCTCAGTGCGCTGACCCTGTGGACCGCCAAAGCCATCATCAATGACTACCTGCGCCAACCTGGCCTGCTGACCCGCTGAGGACAACACCGTGAAAAAGCTCACCAAGCTCGCTGCGGTCGTTGCAGGCTGCGGCATCCTCGGCATGGCCGGGTTTATTGGCTTTGCCAAATATGGCGAACACCGTACGTTCCCGGCCATCAAAGCCGACACCACCGGCCCGATTGCCGCGCAGATCAAGCGCGGCGAATACGTCGCCGCCACCGGCGACTGCATGGCCTGCCACACCGCGCATGGCAAGCCAGCGTATGCCGGCGGTTATGTGCTGGAGACCCCCTTCGGCGTGATCAAAGCGTCAAACATCACGATGGATAAGGAAACCGGGCTCGGCAACTGGGACCTGGCACGCTTCGACAAGGCGGTGCGCCACGGTATCGGCACCCACGGCTATCTGTACCCGGCAATGCCCTATACCGCGTACGCGAAGATGACCGACCAGGACATCGCCGACCTGTGGACCTACATGCAAACCATCGCCCCGGTAAAGCAGAAGGTGGTGGAGAACGAACTGCCCTTCCCTTACAACCAGCGCGTATTGCTGGCGGGCTGGAACCTGCTGTTCTTCCGTGACCAGCCGTTCACCCCGCTGCCGGGCGTGACGGCCATCGTCAATCGCGGTGATTACCTGGTCAACGGCCCGGGCCACTGCGCCGCTTGCCACACCGCCAAAAACTTCCTCGGCGGCGACGTCAGCGCGGCTCTGCAAGGCGGCACCCTGCAAGGCTGGCATGCGCCGGACTTGACCACTAACCCAAGGGTCGGCCTGGGCCACTGGACCGAAGACGATATCGTCAGCTACCTGAAGACCGGCGCCAGCCGTCAGTCGGTAGCGACCGGCCCGATGCAGGAAGCCGTGGAATATTCCACGCAGCATTTGACTGACCCTGACCTGAAAGCGATTGCCGCCTATTTGCAGCAACTGCCGGCCAGTCCGTCAAAAACCACCACCGCTATCGCCGCCACCGACCCGCAAATGGTCACCGGCAAGTTGGTCATGGAAAGCCAATGCAACGCCTGCCACAACACCGATGGCTCGGGCGTACGCCACATGATCCCGGCCCTGAGCGCCAGCGCCCAGGTCAACGCCGACGACCCGGCCAACCTGCTGCATGTGGTGCTCAAGGGTGCCGAAGGCCCAGTCACCGCAGGCAACCCAACCGGCGCCGGCATGCCGCGTTTCGACTGGCGCCTGCCGGACGACAACATCGCCGCCGTGCTCACGTACATCCGCAATAGCTGGGGCAACAGCGCACCACGCGTCACCCCGGACGATGTGAAACAAGCGCGCAGTCAACTCGATGCGCAGCAATGGCTGGACCGTCAATAACAATAATTGCCGGCGGTGCGCCTGCGCGCTGCCCGGCACCACCCTTGGCTCTGGAAGACAACACATCATGGAACTCAAGCGTCTACGCACACTGCCTCAAGGCTCTGCCACTGCCCTGCTGCTCTGCCTCTGCGCCGCCAGCGGCTCGGCCAGCGCTGAAGCCTTCGCCGCCGATTCGCCGTGGATGACCGGCGACTGGGGCGGCCTACGCACCGACCTGCTCAAGCAGGGTGTCGACATCAAGATGGGCTACCTTGGCGAAACCGCCACCAGCCTGCGCGGCGGCTATAGCCGTCACGAGCACCCCACACGCTATTCCGACCAGTTCAACCTGGGCGCTGATATTGATCTGCAAAAATTCATGGGCTGGGAAGACACGCTGTTCAGCGTGGCAATCTCCAACCGTAACGGCCGTGAATTGGGCGAGAAAATCGACGACCCGCGCGCGCGTGGTATGGGCTCGACTCAGGAAATCAACGGCCGCGGTAGCGTCACGCGGTTGGGCGAACTGTGGCTGAGCAAGGGTTGGTTCAATGACCGCATCAACCTCAAGGCCGGTCGTTTTGCCGTGAGCGACGAGTTCGCGTCGGAAGATTGCGTGTTCCAGAACCTGGCCTTTTGCGGCTCGCAACCGGGCAACTACGTCGACAGCATCTACAACGGCCCGATCAGCCAATGGGCGGCGCGCCTGCGCTACCGCCTGACGGACGAGGTGTATGCACAAATCGGCGCATTCAACGTCAACCCGTCGAACCTGGAAAACGGCAACGGCTTCAAGCTCAACACGGCCGGTACCACTGGCACGCTGGTACCGGTGGAGTTGGTGTGGACGCCCCGCGTGAACGACCTGCCGGGCGAGTACCGCCTCGGCTACTTCCGCAGCACGGCCAACGGCACCGACCTCTATAAAGATGACAACCGCCAACCGGCCGCCCTGACCGGCAACGACTACCGCAGCGTCTCCAGCCGCCATGGTTACTGGTGGGTGGGCAAGCAGCAGGTCACCTCGGTGGATGGCGACCCATCGCGCGGCCTGACCCTGACGGCCAGCCTGTCGTTCTACGACCGTGCGACCACGCCCGTTGCCAGCTACCAGAAGCTCAGCGCCCTCTACAAAGGCCCCTTCGATGCACGCCCCAAAGACGCCCTTGGTTTCGGCGTAGCCCGCGTGCACGGCAGTTCGCACCTGCTGCGCAATGCGCAAACGGCCAATGAAGCCAGCGGCCTGGGCTATGACGACGCAGGCTACGTGCCCGAGCAACACAGCATGTATGTGGCCGAGCTCAACTACCGTGTGCAAGCCACACGCTGGCTGAGTGCGATGCCAAGCCTGCAGTACATCAAACACCCGGACGGCGTGCGGGAAGTGCCGAATTCGCTGGTGTTTGGCATGGAAGTCCAGACGCTGTTTTGACACCCAAGCGTAACTTGACCATAGGCAGTCCATCCCGGCGTTCTGACGGCGATGGACTGTTGGTTTTTAGGGCCCATGACCCCGCTGAATAGGAATGTGCGCGGCTTTTGGTTAGGATGGCGCTTTATAATCATTCTCATTTGCAGGCTTTGCATGTTAGTCGCCTCCCTCCCCTCTACCGCCACACGCATCCTCGCGATCGAGGATGACCCGATACTCGCTGCCGACCTCGATAGCCATCTGGTACAACGCGGGTTTTCGGTCACAGTGCGTCAGGACGGCGGGCACGTCCTCGATCTGCTGCGCGAAGAGCGCTTCGATTTGATCCTGATGGACATCATGCTGCCTGGCAGCAGCGGCCTGCAGGTATTGGCACAGTTGCGCCAACGCCAACGCATCCCGGTGATCCTGATGTCGGCCTTGGGCGCCGAGCAGGACCGTATCACCGGCTTCAGTCAGGGCGCTGACGACTACTTGCCCAAACCCTTCAGCATGTTGGAAATGGACGTGCGCATTGACGCGATCCTGCGCCGCGTCGCTTACGAGCAGGAGCGCCTGGCGCCTATCACCCAACACCCGCAGTTGGTGTTCGACGAACAGCGGGCGGATGTGTGCCGCAACGACGTCTGGGCCAATTTGACCGCCACGGAATATCGGGTGCTGGAAACCCTGGTCCAACACTCCGGCGAGACCTTGAGCAAGGCGTTTCTCTATCAGCAGATCATGCACCGAGCCTATTCCCAGCATGATCGAAGCCTGGACATGCACGTCAGCCGGGTTCGGCGCAAATTGCAGGCCATCGGCTACACCGCCGGGCGCATTGAAACCGTGCGCGGCATGGGCTATCTGCTCACGCCGCTACCGTCATGAAGCTGCCTGGCCGGCACTCGCTGCTGTGGAAGTTGACCGGGGTGCTTGCGCTGTTGTGCCTGCTGGTGATCAGCCTGCAGGCCGACCTGAGCAAGCGCGTGCGCGAGGCGACGGCGTTGCTGCCTGACTCCGCAAAACTCGCCTATGGCACCTATGCACAGCAAGCCGAAAGCGCTTTGAAAGCCCAGGGCGCCCAAGGCGTGGACGGCTTTTTACGCACGCTGCGCGAGCGCGAAAAGGTGTGGGCCGTGGTGGTGGATCAACACCAGCATTCACTGTCTTCCACGCCCCTGAGCGAGCAAGAACGACGCAAACTCGACTTCGTCCGCCCCTTGGACTGGACCGTCGGCAGGCCCGGCAGCCGGCCGACTTTTTTTGTGGCCTTAAGCGATGGCCATGCGCGGCTGGTGATGGAACTGCCCAAGCGCTTTGACCCGCGCCAACACCTGAAGCTCTGGGACATTTTGCTGCAATGGGTGCTGCCCGCCAGCCTGGCACTGCTGCTGGGTTTTCTGTTGTACCGCGTGCTGATTGCGCCGGTGGTACTGCTGCGACGCCAGGCCGCCGCACTGAGCGCCGGCGACCTGGGTGCACGCGTAGGGCCGGCCATGGCCAAGCGTCGGGACGAGCTGGGTGACTTGGCCCGGGCGTTCGATCACATGGCCGAACGGCTGGAGAGCACCCTCACCTTGCAACGCCGCTTGATGCGCGACCTCTCCCACGAACTGCGCACGCCCCTGAGTCGCCTGCGAGTGGCCGGTGAACGCGAGCAGGATATGCACGCCATGCGCCAGCGCCTCGAACGCGAAGTACGCGGCATGGACCAGCTGATCGGCGATACCCTCGAACTGGTATGGCTCGACACGGACCGCCCTGCCCCGACGCTGGAACCGGTGGAGCTGGACCAGCTGTGGGACGTGGTGTGTGCCGACGCAAGCTTTGAAAGCGGGCTGCCCATGGAGCGTTTCCCCTGTGAACTGCCAGCAGATTGCCGCGTGTTGGGTAACCTCAACGGCTTGGCCCAAGCGCTGGAAAACATCCTGCGCAACGCCATCCGTCACTCCCCGCCAGGCGGCACGGTGACACTGGCGGGTGTGCAGGATGAAACCGGGTGGCACGTATGGATCGAGGATCAAGGCCCCGGTGTGCCTGAGGATATGCTCGAACATATCTTCCAGCCTTTCAGTCGCCTCAATGCCGCACGCCCCGGTGGCAGCGGCTTTGGCCTGGGCCTGTCAATTGCGCGCAGTGTCGTGCAACTGCAAGGTGCACAGCTGTGGGCCAGCAACACCGGCAGCGGCTTGCGCATGAACCTATGGCTGCCAAGTGTATAAAATGTAAATCAGATTTACTCTCAGTTGGGAATCACTACTATTTGCGCCACCCTTGGAGACACAGGGTGAGCGCCCCCTCATGTACCTGACGCTCACGCTCCATCGGTCTGATCACCTAAGGAGTGTTATCGATGTACCCCAGGTTCAAACTCAAGCATCTCGTCGTAGCGCTGATGGCCTGCGCCCCTGGCACCCTGCTCGCCGAAACGGCCGCCTCAACGCCTGAAGCGCCGGACACGGCGCTCGTGTTGGGTGATACCCATGTAGTGGCCACCGCCGAAGAAGAGCTGAAGCAGGCCTCCGGGGTCTCGATCATCACCGCCGAAGACATCAACAAACGCCCGCCCGTCAACGACCTGTCGGAAATCATCCGCAAAATGCCAGGGGTCAACCTGACCGGCAACAGCGCCAGCGGCACCCGGGGCAATAACCGCCAGATCGACCTGCGCGGCATGGGCCCGGAAAACACGCTGATCCTGATCGACGGCAAACCGGTGACCTCGCGCAACTCGGTGCGCTACACCCGCTCGGGCGAACGCGATACCCGTGGCGACAGCAACTGGGTGCCCGCCAACGAAGTCGAAAGCATCGAAGTGCTGCGCGGCCCGGCCGCTGCGCGCTACGGTTCGGGCTCCATGGGCGGCGTGGTTAACATCATCACCAAGCGCCCGACCCAAGAGCTCACCGGCTCGATTTCTGCATTCACCAATATGCCCGAAGACGATGCCGAAGGCGTGACCAAACGCACCACCTTCAGCCTCGCCGGGCCGTTGACCGAGGCGCTGACTTTCCGTGTCTATGGCAACCTGAACAAGACCGATGCCGATGATGCCGATATCAACCAGGCCAACACCGACACGGCGTCCGGCGCGTCCCTGGCCGCCGGCCGTGAAGGCGTTCGCAACAAAGACCTCAATGGTCTGTTGAGCTGGGAGCTCAATGAGCAGCAGATCCTCGATTTCGAGGCCGGTTTCAGTCGTCAGGGCAATATCTACACCGGTGATGTGGGCACCGGCGGCACCGACTCGTTGACCCCTGGCAGCACCATCAATAAATGGTTGGGTCGCGAAACCAACACGATGTATCGGCAGAATTTCTCGGTCACCCATCGCGGCGACTGGGCATTCGGCACCTCAAAAGTCTTGGCGCAATACGAAAAAACCCGCAACAACCGCCTGCTGGAAGGCCAGACCGGTTCGGTCGACGGCGACATCAGCGCGAATGCCGACAAAAGCACCAGCACCTACAACAGCTACCTGCTTCAAGGCGAGTTGAACATCCCGTTGGACGTGTTGCTGCCGCAGACGCTCACGCTCGGCTCGGAATGGAACCGCCAAGAGCTGGACGACCCCAGCACCTTCGACCGCGCCATCGGCACCACCCTGCCCAACTCCGCTGCGGGTGCGCGCTCCACCAGTATGGACGCAACCATCATGGCGGTGTTTCTCGAAGACAATATCGAGCTGACGCCCAAATGGTTCGTGACGCCAGGCCTGCGCCTGGACCATCACGACCAGTTCGGCGCCAACTGGAGCCCGAGCCTCAACAGCTCCTACAAGCTGACCGACGACCTCACGCTCAAAGGCGGTATTGCCCGTGCGTTCAAGGCGCCAAACCTGTACCAGTCCAACCCCAATTACCTGTACCGCAGCAACGGCAACGGCTGCGCGCCGAGCCTGAACGCCAGCGGCTGCTATGTACTGGGCAACGCCAACCTGGACCCGGAAATCAGCATCAACAAAGAGCTGGGGCTGAGCTTTGCGCGTGAGGGGTGGACGGCGAGCCTGACGTATTTCCGCAATGACTACGACAGCAAGATCGTCTCCGCCAACAGTGAAGTCGGCCGTACCGCCGCCAATGAGCCGATCCTGCAGTGGGACAACGCCACCGACGCCGTGGTCAAGGGCTGGGAAGGCAGTATCGGCGTGCCGTTGCTGGGCGAACAGGGTGAAACGCTGAGCTGGAACACCAACTTCACCTATATGCAGGACAACACCGACAGCGATGGCAACCCGTTGTCGGTAGTGCCCAAATACACCGTCAACACCATGCTCGATTGGCAAGTCAACGAGGCCCTGGCCCTGAGCCTGACAGGCACCTACTACGGCAAGCAGGAACCGCGTGACTACAACCCGACACGGGCTGTCGAGGTCACCGCCGCCAACGAGATGAAGACGCTCGACCCGTACCACATCTGGGGTGTGGGCGGCACGTATGAGCTGAACAAGCACCTGTCGTTCGGCGCCGGCGTCAGCAATATTTTCGACAAGCGCGTGTACCGCGAAGGTGCGGGCACCAGTGCCGGGGCCAGTACGTACAACGAACCGGGGCGTGCGGTGTATGCGTCTGTCACTACCTCGTTCTAACGCCCATTAACGCCCCACCCATCGCCCAGCCGGCTCGCCGGCTGGGCGTTTGTGTGTACCCATACCGATAAAATGTCCCCGGCCTATCACGGGGCAATTGATGAGCAAGCCGGATGAAAACGCCCTCCCCTTACGGGCCGATACTGTCCCGAATCGCCGCTGCCCTGCTGGGCGGCTACCTGTTCACCTATGCCTTTACGGCCGCCTTGGCGCGCCTGCTGCCGCTGGGCAAGATCGACGCCATGATCATCGCCAGCCTGCTGTCGTTTGCGGTGTACACGCTGGCCATCCTGTGGGCATTCGCCTGCCGCAGTGCCACCCGCGCCTGGGCCGGCTTGAGCCTGGCGCTGCCGTTGGCGGCCATAGGCTTCTGGTCGGATGGTCTGGAGTTTTTGCGATGAAAAACAAGACCTTTACTCAATCCTTGTCCTGGTTGCATACCTGGAGCGGCCTGCTGCTGGGTTGGCTGCTGTTTGCGATTTTCCTGACCGGCACCCTGGCGGTGTTCGATAAAGAAATCGATGGCTGGATGCAGCCGGAGATTCCCGCCCACAGCCTCAGCCAGGGCGACGCCGCGCAGGTCGCGCTGACGTATCTTCAGGCGCAGGCACCGGACGCCAGTGCCTGGAATATCGGCCTGCCCACCGCGCGCTCACCTGAGTTGACCGTGTCCAGCGGTGAGCAACGGCGCGGCGGCGGCCAGACCCTCGACCCCACCACCGGCGAATTGCTGGACGTGCGCGAAACCGCCGGCGGCGGGTTCTTTTTCCGCTTCCACTTCACCCTTAACCTGCCGCGTAATATCGGCATCTGGCTCACCGGCCTGGCAGCCATGGCAATGCTGGTAGCACTGGTCAGCGGCATCGTGATCCACAAGAAAATCTTCAAGGAGTTTTTCACCTTCCGCCCCGCCAAGGGCCAGCGCTCGTGGCTGGATGCGCATAACGCCAGCGCCGTGTTGGTGTTGCCGTTTCACTTGATGATCACCTACACCGGGCTGGTGATTTTCTACCTGATCTATATGCCGGCGGCCGTAGACGCCCTGTTCGGTGGCGACCGTGACGCCGTCAACCGTGCGATGCGCGGCGCGCCAGCGGAACAACACGGCGCTCGCCAGGGTCAGCGCCCGCCGGCAGCCGCCAGCGCCGCGCCCCTGACCGCATTGGCGCCCGTGCTGGCCGAGGCCGAGCGCGTCATGGGCCCGGTCGCCGGGTTGTCGATCCAGAATCCTGGGCGCAGTGATGCACGCATCGAGGCACGGCCCGTGCTGGGCAATCGCATCGAGCTGACCAAGGGCATGAGCATGGTCTTTGATGGCGTGAACGGCAACGTGCTGCGAGCACCGACAGACAGCCGTGCCAGCCTGCTGACGCAAAAGGTCATGGCCGGTCTGCATTTCGCACAATTTGGCGGTTACCCGATGCGCTGGCTGTATTTCATCTGTGGCTGGGTCAGTTGCGCGATGATTGCCACGGGCCTGGTGCTGTTTACCGTCAAGCGCCGAAGACGCCATGACAGCGAAGGCATCCTTGGTACGTGGCTGTATCACGCCGCAGAGCGCCTCAACATCGCGGTGGTTGCCGGGCTTGGCGTGGCATGCGTCGCCCTGCTCTGGGCCAACCGCCTGCTGCCCGTGGAGTTGAGCGCACGCGGCCTGTGGGAAGTGCGGGTGTTTTTCCTGGTCTGGTTGTTGAGCCTGGGCCATGCCATCGCACGCCCGTGGCAAGCCGCCTGGCGCGAACAGCTGGGGTTGGCAGCGGTGCTGTGCATGGGCTTGCCGCTGTTGAACCTGCTAGGCGCAAACCGAGGGCATGCCCTTGCACTGGAAATCACCAGCGTGGCGCTTGGCGTCATGCTCGCAGCGGTTTGCTGGAAACTCGGGCAACCGACCCGGCCGCGCACCATTAAATCCGACAATCAAAGAGGCGCACTGACATGAACCCAGCCTTGATTACCGGGCTTCTACTGGCCTGCCTCGGCATGACGGGTCTATGCCTGGGCCTTGCACGCAACTACAAACCCCTCGGCCGGCCAGCGCCCGGCACAGCCGTGCTGAGAGTATTGCGTGGCACAGGCTGGCTGGCACTGATCGCCAGCCTGGGCTGTAACGTGATGGCCTGGGGCTGGGCCATGGGGCCGGTGGGCTGGTTGGGGATGCTGTCGTTGGCGGGGGTGGCGCTGGTCTTTCTGTTGCCGTATGCACCTCGCGTCAGGGCCAGATAAACCTGTTGCAAGACGCCTTCACCACCAGCGCCCGGGGCTCAAGTGAAGGTGTCAGCGGCCTGGTGATGGGTCTGACCTGCCCGTGGGTTCCACTGGAAACCTGAGCGCGCCACAACCCCAGGTTTCAAGCGCTGATCGTCGCCGTAGTCTTCACGGGGATGAAAGAACAACGGTGTCACCTTATCGATTTCCTTCAACACTGCGGCGTAATCCTCAAGATACGTTTTACGCTCGCCCTCGGGCACATTGCCCGGCATCCAGGCCACATACGGCGGCAATACGTCAAACCCCAAGTAGCGGAAGATCCCGTTATGAATCGGCCATAGAATGTGGTGGATGCTCCCGTCAATCCCATCCGGCTGATACAGGCTCTCGGCAGTCCCGGTCGTGACGCAGACCATAGCCCTGCGCCCCTTGAATTTGCCCTTGTCGTATTTCTCGCCAGAGGCGTAGGCAAAGCCACGGGTCATGGTGCGATCGACCCAGCCTTTAAGAATGGCGGGCATCGAAAACCACCAGATCGGGAACTGAAAGATCAGCACATCGCACCACAAAACTTTTGCCTGCTCCTGCTCCACATCAAACGTGGCGCGACCATGGGCGAACATGTTTTCTTGCTCGGCCGCCAGGTTTAGAAAGCCGGCGTCTACACGTGGGGTAGTGATGTCATCAGCGTCCAGGCTCGGCTTCCAGTCGAGCGCATACAAATCACTGACTCGAACCTGATGCCCCTGTGCAGTCAACACCTCGACCGCACGGTCTTTGAGCGCGCCATTGAAGGATCGAGGCTCGGGGTGTGCGTAAACAATCAGAACATTCATCGCTCGCTCCTCAAGGTCAGAGCCCCGGCTCGAACAGCTCCCCGGCCACCGCCCAGTTACATGCTGGGACATCCTCAAACACAACGTGGACCCACTTGGGGTCTACCCCGGTATGCTTGATCAGTGTTTGGGTAATCTCGGCAGCCACCTGCACTTTGGCAGCTTGAGGTTTGTCGTCGAACCAGGTTACGCGTACAACAGGCATGTTCAGTCCTCTCATCAGGGTTAATAGCCATTGATTTTCCGGGCATGCCCCACCCCGTGACAAACCATCGTTTTTCGTTGTATGGAAGAGAAAATCTGCGCCATGAAACCTGATATCCCCCTCAAAGCCATCGCCTGTTTTGACGCGGTCATGCGCACCGGCAGTGCGCTGCTGGCCGCCGAGCAGATGTGCGTCACGCCAGGAGCCGTCGGGCAACAGGTGCGCAAGCTGGAGGCGTGGCTGGGTGTGGCGTTGTTCACGCGCAGTGTGCGCAAGTTGCACCCAACTCAGGCCGCACTCACCTACTGGGACCACGTGCAACCCGCGCTGATACAGCTGGAGAACGCCAGCCTTGCCCTGCGCAACCGTCAGGACCAAAGCGTGCGCCTGAGCCTGCCGCCCGCCTTCGCCAATTCGTGGTTCGCCAGACGCATGCCGACCCTCATCGACCAAGACACGCAACTCAAGTTGCACCTGAGCGCCAGCACCGAGCTGGTCGACGTCACGCACGATGGCTTTGACCTTGCGGTGCGCCATTGCGATGGGCGGGTTCAGGGGCTGGTCGCCGAGTTGTTGCTACACGATGAAGTGCGGGTGTATTGCAGCCCGAGCTATCGCGAACGCTTGCAGCTACACACGTTGGCCGACCTTAAACGCGTGACGCTGCTCTACACCACATCGCACGCGCATTGGCCCAACTGGCTGGCCCAGGTCGGCCTGGGCAATACCGAAGTGAGCAACGGCATTCGCTTCGATCAGCCGGAACTGGCCATCGATGCGGCCCGGCGGGGACAAGGCTTGGTGCTGACCAGCCCGTGGCTGGTCGAAGACGCGATCGAACAAGGTCAATTGGTGCAAGTGTTCGAAGCGGCTCTGACGGTCGGTAAAGGCTATTACCTGGTGCACAACGACCAATCGCCGTTACGCGACCCGGTCGAGCGACTCAGGCAGTGGTTGTTGGCGTCGGCGCTTGAGTGCTCGCCTCACGCGCAGCCCTGACCAACCCATCCAACCAATCCTGATGCCCATTGATCATCGGGTTTGGCCGCGTCATCGCCAGTTCCGCAGCCGGCTTACCCTTCTGGGTTTCCTGGGTGAGGATGCGCACACGACCTTGGGATAGATCCTCGATCAGCCACGCATGGTGTACATCCAGACGCGTATCACCCTCACCCGCCCAACCGTGCCAGGCGATTCGCCCCGGCTGCCCAGCAACGGGCGGGACACATTCATTGCACTGGGCCTCCACCGGGAAGCCGAAGGTTTCAAAGTAGAAGCGTGTGCCGTCCTGCAACTCAGGGCCTGGCCCGTCATGCAAACGCACGTTTGCCGAGTTGGCGTAGTACGTCGGCCACCGTGCTGCATGGCTTAGCAACGGCCAGACATCGGCGGCAGTGAGGCCGGCGACGATAATTTCATTGGACACGAAGTTTTCGGTGAAGCCAGGCAGGTAGCCTTCTGGCCAGACAATCTCACGCATGATCAGCACTCTGAGGTAATGGACGAGCGCCATGGTCGGTGCTAGCGTGAAATAACGCCAATCGCCATATTTTATCCAGAGCATCATGAATTCTGATATCAGACACCTCGACTTCAACTTGCTCAAAACCCTCGATGCCCTGCTCGACGAACGCAGCGTCACCCGCGCCGCCGAGCGCCTGTCGCTGACCCAACCCGCCGTGAGCGGCATGCTTACCCGCCTGCGGGAAAGTTTTGATGACCCGCTGTTCGTCCGTGCCCAGCGCGGCATGGTGCCGACCTTGCGCGCCGAGCAATTGGCAGCGCCGGTCAAACAACTGCTTGGCGATATTGAGCACCTGCTGCGGCCCCAAGCCTTCGACCCGGCCACGGCGGACATGACCGTTTCGATCGCCTCGACCGACTACGCGTTGCGCGCGGTGGTCGTGCCGTTCCTCAGCGCCCTGCGCGTCCAGGCGCCGAATATCCGCGTGGCCGTGCAATCAGTGGATGCACAGCAACTGCCCGGCCAACTGGAACGCGGTGATATCGACCTGGCCCTCGTCACCCCGGACAGCACCGTGCCGGGCCTGCACGCGGCGGCGTTGTTTGAGGAGCGCTATGTGTGCGTGATGCGTGCGCAACACCCGGATGCAGCGGGCAAAACCCTGACGCTGGAGCGCTTCTGCGCACTCGACCATGCACTGGTCTCGCCCTCCGGTGGCGCGTTCCACGGGGTGACCGATCAGGCACTGGCCCGCATCGGTAAATCGCGGCGTGTAACAGTGTCGGTGACCAGCTTCCTGGTGCTGCCCGATATCTTGCGTACCAGTGACTTGATCGCCGTTGTGCCTCGGCGCCTGGCATTGCACGCTGAAGGCCTGGCAATGCTTGAGCCCCCGGTTGAAATACCAGGGTTTAGCAAGACTGTGGCCTGGCATGAGCGTACGCATCACGATCCAGCGCATCAGTGGGTACGTAGAACGTTAATCGACACCTGCAAGGCGCTTGACACCTAATCAGAGGGTTATAGACGCCCCCGGATAGAACACCGTGTTAAGTACCAACAGCAACAACCAAAATCCGATCTCAAGGGTTTCGGAAATCGGCTGGATGCGTTTCAACGCACCGTACACATGCACGACGAACATCAAGCTGAACACCACAAACAGCAAGTCGAAGGCGTAACTGAAGCTCGTGCCGGTGGTGGCCGAGCGTAGCATCGCAACCTCTATCACCAGGATGAACGCCCCCAAGCAACGCCCGAAGTAGATCGCCAGGTGCTGGTGCTCGGGGATCGTCCAGCCCATGAGCCGGGCCCAGGCAATCGGCGCGATAAATAGCGGGATGGCGAAAAACAGCGTGGTGGTGATCATCAGGATGCTGATGTAGTGCTGACTGTAGTGGGCGTAGTAACCAAGCATGGGCAAAGTCCTTATTGTTTTGGGGCGTCCCGACAACCATTGCAGGTGCCTGCTGCGCCGTCCAACGCAACGGCGCCCTACAGGACTAAAGAGACCCGGCGCAGGCAATTGGGATTAGTGCTTTGTACGGTGCCTACCAAATGGGTCTACGCTCCTCACACCCTCCTGGAGACGCCATGATGACCCGAGCCCTGCTGATCGCATCCATGCTCCTCGCCGTGGCCGCTGCGGCCCACGCCGGCGTGCCCGCCTTCCCCGCGTCATTTCATACCCAGGACATTGCCGTCGAAGGCGCCAAGATCCACGTGCGCGTTGGCGGCAAAGGGCCAGCCGTGGTGTTGCTGCATGGCTTTGGTGACACCGGCGATATGTGGGCGCCGTTGGCCGCTGACCTCGCTCGGGACCACACCGTGGTAGTGCCCGACCTGCGCGGCCTGGGTTTGTCGTCGATTCCCGAGAGTGGCTACGACAAGAAAACCCAAGCTGCCGATGTACGTGGCGTACTCGCCAAACTGGGCATCGAGCATGCCGTGGTGGTCGGCCATGACATCGGCACCATGGTGGCGTTTGCCTACGCGGCGCGCTACCCGCAGTTGACCGACCGACTGGTGGTGATGGACGCGCCAGTGCCCGGCATTGCGCCGTGGAACGACATCGTGCGCTCGCCCATGCTGTGGCACTTCGATTTCGGTGGGCCCGACGCCGAGCGCCTGGTGGCCGGCCGTGAACGTATTTATCTCGACCGTTTCTGGAATGAGTTCGCGGGCGACCGCACCAAAATCGATGAAGAAACCCGTCAGCATTACGCCAAGCTGTACGCGCGCCCCGGCACCATGCGCGCCGCGTTTGCGCAGTTTCGCAGCATCCGCCAGGACGCGGTGGACAATGCCGCGACGATGACCACCAAGCTGACCATGCCGGTGCTGGCGATTGGCGGTGAAAAGTCCTTCGGCAACAATGAAGCCATCGTGATGCGTAATGCCGCCAACAATGTCACAGAGTTGGTGATTCCCGGCGCAGGCCATTGGTTGATGGAAGAAGCCCCCGCACAGACCATCAAGGGGGTTCGTGACTTCATTGGCGGGTAGCTCGCGACATAATAAAAATAGATGATCTTATGAAACCACAAAATAACATTGTCTGATAATTAGCTTATTCCAAAAAAGAATTTCCCCGCAGTTTTTTATAGAGATATCTTCATTTCACAGACCGACCCCATGCCTGGTGGAGGACCTAAACCCCCGACCACCAGGAGCCTTCAGCAGGCTCACATGGACTCTTTCTGATATGCCAGACCTCACCGCCCCGCTGCCCCTGAAAAAATTCCACCTGTCGCTCTTGACCAGCTCCCTACTGCTGGCCGCAGTGCCCTCTTTCGCCGACACCGTGAAAGAAGACGCCAAGCTCGACACGGTCACTGTGATCTCCACCGGCCTGCGCGGTCAGCAGCGCACCGTGGCCGACAGCCCGGCACCGATTGATGTGATCAACAGCGACCAGCTGCTCAAAACCGGCCGGGCTGAGTTGTCGGAGGCGATTGCCAAGTTGCTGCCGTCGTTCAACTTCGGCACCAATATCGCCGGCTACAACTCGGTGACGCGCCCGCTCAGCAACCGCAGCCTGGGCCCGGCCTACACCCTGGTGCTGGTCAACGGCAAGCGCCGCCATAACGGCGCCACCGGTCAACGCGGGTCTATCGATAACAGCGGTGCGAACGCGGTAGACATCGACCTGATCCCGGTGAGTGCCGTGGACCATATCGAAGTGCTCAAAGACAGCGCGGCCGCGCAGTACGGCTCGGATGCGGTGGCGGGTGTGATCAATATCATCCTCAAGAACACCAAGAGCGGCGGCCACCTCGAAACCAGCTACGGCCAGCTGTTTTCCGGCCAGGGCGAAACCATCAAGGTGGCCGGTGACCAGGGTTTCGAGCTGGGCGAAGGGGGTTTCTTTCACCTCTCTGCCGATGCGCGCAAACGGGGCAATGCCTCCTGGAACGACAAGGCTGACAGCAGTGTGCGGGCGTTCAATGACCCCGCCAAGGAAGCGGCCTGGGACCGTGTTGCCATCAAGAACGGCGACCCCGACCTCAAGGCCTTCAACCTGGCCTACAACGCCGAGTTGCCGCTCGAAGACCTGACGCTGTACTCCTTCTCTACCTATGGCGAGCGTGATGCCGAGGCTGCCAACTATTTCCGCCTGCCCACCGGTACGGCTGCCGTGCCCGAAGTATTCCCCGATGGCTACTTCCCGCTGAACAACATCAAGGACCGCGACTATCAATTGCTGTTTGGCGGCAAAGGTGAGGTCGCCGAGTGGAACTGGGACCTGAGCACCACCTACGGGCGCAACAATGTGCACCACTCCAGCGACCTCAACATCAACCCGTCCCTGGGCACCGCGTCACCGACCAAGTTCGACAACCTGGCGACCTTTCGCTTTGAACAGTGGGTGAATAACCTCGACTTCACACGCCGCTACGACAGCCTGTTCAACCTGACGTCGCCGGTGCAGGTGTCAGCCGGTTTGGAGCATCGCTGGGAACACTTCAGTACGTTCGCAGGTGATCGCGAAGCCTACATTACCGGCACCTACCCGGCCGCTTCGGGTGCACAGGCTGCGGTGACGATTCGCCCTGAAGATGAAGTCAGCCTGATCCGCAATAACTACGCCGGCTACCTCGACCTGGGCTTTGACCTGACCGACCGCTGGTTTCTCGATGTCGCCGGCCGCATCGAACACTACGACGATGACTCAGGCAACACCTTTGGCCTGAAAGTGAACTCGCGCTACGAGCTGACCGACACCGTGGCCGTGCGCGGCACCGTGGGCACCGGTTTCCGTGCGCCCTCGTTGACCCAGATCGGTTACACCGTGGCCGACAACCGCGTTGCGGTGGATGCCAACGGCAACGTGGTGCCGGCCGTGACTCGCCTGACGCCTTCGGGCAGCAACCTGGCAAAAGCCCTGGGTGGCGATGACCTCAAGCCGGAGAAATCCCGCAACCTCGGGCTGGGCCTCACGTGGCAACCGGCGCCGCGCACCAGCATCACCGCCGATGCCTACCTGATCGACATCGATGACCGCATCGCCCTGACCAGTAACATCTACGACCGCGGCAACGGCGCGATCAACGCCATTCTCACCGCCCAAGGCGTGCCCAGCGGCACCTGGGTCAACTACTACACCAACGCCTTCGATACTCGCACCAAAGGCCTGGACGTAGTGGCCGACCACACCACGCCGCTGGATAACTTTGGCGAGGTGCGCTGGAGCCTGGGCTTCAACTGGAACAAGACCACCATTGAAGGCACCCGCGACACGCCGAATGCGCTGGCAGGTTCTGGTGTGACCCTGGTGGGCCGCGACCGCGCAGGCGACCTGACTGACGCCTCACCCAAGACCAAGTGGATTCTGGGCGCCAACTGGAAGGTCTCGGACCTGGCGGTCAACCTGCAAACCGCCCGCTACGGCGCGGTCAAGACCCTCGCCGTGAACCCCACAGGCGACCGCAGCTTCGGCGCCAAATGGATCACCGACCTGGACGTGAGCTACACCTTCGTCGACAGCCTCACCGTGAGCATCGGCGGCACCAACATCTTCGACGTGCGCCCCGACAAGCACGCCGTCTACAGCAACCTGGGCCTGGCGGCTTACGGCAACCCACCGTTCTACCCCGGCGGCGGCTACTGGTACACCAAGCTGGCCTACGACTTCTGATCCACACCTCTCACGCACCCGAATCGCCATACGAGGGCACCCCATTGAATACCTCCAACTTGATGAGCCGTCTGCTGGCACCCTGCGCCCTGGCGTTGGCTCTTGCGGGCTGCTCACCTTCGGGTGAGCAGGCCCAGGCCAACAAAACCCTGAACATCGCGTTTTTCGGCGACAACACCATCCTGGTGAGCGTCGACCCGTTCCAGGTGTATTGGCTGGAGCACCGCGTGTTGCTGCGCAACGTCGCCGAGTCACTCACCGACCAAGACCCGGAAACCGGCAAGATCATCCCGTGGCTGGCCAAAAGCTGGGACGTGAGCGACGACGCGCTGACCTACACCTTTCACCTGCGTCAGGACGTCACTTTCAGCAATGGCGAACGCTTCGATGCCAAGGCGGTAAAGACCGCGTTTGACAGCGACAAGGCTCTGGCCACCGAGTTGCCGGCGACCTTCGGCGCCACGTATCTGGCGGGTTATGACCACGCCGAAGTGGTCGACGACTTCACCGTCAAGCTGGTGCTCAGCAAGCCAAACGCGGGTTTCCTGCAAGCCACCTCAACCACCAACTTGTCGATCCTCGCACCGGCGTCGTACGCCCTCACCGTCAAGGAACGTTCGCTGGGCAAGATCATCGGCACCGGCCCCTTTGTACTGGAGAGTTACACCCCGGAAGTCGGCGCGCACCTGACCAAACGCAAGGGCTACGCCTGGGCATCGGCCAATATGAAAAATCAGGGTGAAGCACACCTGGATGCGGTGGATGTCACCTACATCCCCGAAGAGAGCGTGCGCAATGGCTTGTTCCTGCAAGGCAAGGCCGACATCCTGTGGCCACGCAACCCGTTTTCGGAAGTGGACCTCAAGCTGTTCCAATCCAAGGGCGCGACCATCCAAAGCCGTTCGCTGCCGGGGCCGGCACTGAACCTGTTCCCCAATACCCGTGGCGAGCGCATTCTGGCCGACCAGCAAGTGCGCCTGGCGGTGCAAAAAGCCATCGACCGCAAGAGTTACGCCAGCACCGTGTACAACGCCGAGTTCCCGGTGGTGCAAGGCGTGTTCGACGTGACCACCCCCTACGCCAAAAGCCAGGCCGCCAAGCTCGGGTACGACCCGGCAGCTGCCGAACAATTGCTCGACCAAGCCGGCTGGGCCAAGGGCGCCGACGGCTACCGGCACAAAAACGGCAAGCGCTTGAGCCTGAGCTACAACATCAGCCCGGCTGAAACCGCAGGCGATGTGTTGATCCAGGACCAACTGCGCAAGGTCGGTATCGAGCTCAAACTCAGCGTGGTCACCCGCGCCGAATGGGTGGCCAACAACTCGGCCGGCAACTACGACCTGACCATCAACTACATGACCCGCGCCGACCCGATCATCCTGCAAACCATCCTCGACCCGCGTAGCGCCAACAGCGCCACTGTCGCCACCAACACGTTTGAGCCAGGCGCACTGGGCAAAGCCAAGGCCTTGTTCGATGCCGGCATCACCGCCACCCAAAGCCCGCAACGCGCAGCGGCCTATGGCGACCTGCAAGACTTGCTGATCGATGAAAGCTCGGCCTTCCCAGTGTACGAGCGCGTGTGGCAGGCGGCGACGTCGGCCAAGGTGAAGAACTTTCGCTGGACCGCCGAGGGCTTTGCGCTGCTGGGTGATATCGAGATCGGCACGCCATGAGCCGCTACCTGCTGGGCCGTGTCGGGCAGGCACTCTTGGTGTTATGGGGCGCCTACAGCATCACCTACTTCATCCTGTATCTGCTGCCGGGAGACACGTTGACCCTGATGCTCAGCGCTTCGGGGATGGAAGCCGATGCGCTGTCAGTGGAAGACCTGGCCAAGGCGCGGGCTTATTACGGTTTGGACAAGGGCGTGTTCGAGCAATATTTCAGCCTGCTGTGGGGGGCGCTGCGCGGTGATTTTGGCCAGTCGCTGTCAATGAACCGCCCTGTGGCCCAATTGCTGGTTGAACGGCTGCCGCAAACGCTGTCCCTGGCCGGGCTGGCGATTGTACTGTCATTGCTCGGCGGTATTGGGCTGGCCTACTTGACTGCCTATATCCGCTGGCAACCGCTGAAAAAAGCACTGACACGCTTGCCGTCCCTGGGTTTTTCGGTGCCGGTGTTCTGGATGGGGCTGTTGCTGATCCAGGTGTTTGCGTTTGGCCTGGGCTGGTTTCCGGCTACTGGCAGCAAGGGCGTGGAAAGCCTGATTTTACCTGCCGTCACCCTGGCAATCCCGAGTGCTGCGGTCTACGCCCAGGTGCTGCAGCGCAGTTTCCAGGGGGTATGGCAGGAGTCCTACATCATCACCGCCTACGCCAAGGGCCTTAGCCGCAGCCAGGTGCAGGCGCGCCACGGGTTCAAGAACGCCGCGCTGCCGATCCTCACCCTGATCGGCTTGCAGGTGGGCAATACGGTGTCCGGCGCAGTGCTGGTGGAAACCATCTTTGCTCGCAACGGCATTGGCCGGCTGGCCCAGGAAGCCGTGTTGCGCCAGGACATCCCGGTGGTGCTGGCCATCGTCGCGGTGTCGGCGGCGGCGTTTGTCCTGGTGAACTTGTTGGTCGATCTGCTTTACCCGTGGTTCGACCCGCGCATCTCCCACACGCCAAAGGTGTCCTGAATCATGACTGTTCTTGAGCAGAACCTGCGCGGCAAAGCCCTCCCGGCCAGCCACCCGCTGTGGCGTCGCCGCAGCCGCCTGCAACGCGCCACGGCGGTGGTGTTGCCATTGCTGCGCCGGCCCGGTTTCAGCCTGGCGGTGCTGCTGGTGTTGTTTGCCTTGGTGTCGGCCGTAGCGCCACACCTGCTGACCAGTTTTGACCCCTACGCCACCTCCCCCGTCGACAAACTGCGTGCCCCCAACCTCACCCACTGGTTCGGCACCGATGAGCTGGGCCGCGACCTGTTTACCCGGGTGGTGTACGGCTCCAGCCTGTCGATGCTGGCGGCCTCGCTGGCGGTGGGCATCGCCCTGTTGGGCGGCTTGGGGCTGGGCATTTTGTCGGGCTTTGCCGGCGGGCGTATCGATTCGGTGATCATGCGCTTTGTCGATGTGCTGCTGGCTCTGCCCGGCGTATTGCTGGCCCTGGCGATTGTCACGGCCATCGGCTTTGGCACAGTGCCGGTGGCCATTGCAGTGGGCGTGGGCATTATTCCGGGGTTTGCACGCACTACTCGCGCCGAGGTGCTGCGGGTCAAGACGCTGGCGTATGTCGAAGCGGCGCGCCTGGGCGGGGCAAGTTGGGGGCGCACGTTGCTGCTGCATATTCTGCCCAACGCCTGGGGCCCGGTGGCGGTGTTGGCCACGTTGGATTTCGGCGCCGCCATCCTCGCCACCGCCGGGCTGAGTTTCCTCGGTTTTGGCGCTGTGCCGCCCGCCGCCGAATGGGGCACCTTGATCGCCAACGGCCGTCACTTCCTGATCACCGCCCCTTGGGTATCACTGCTGCCCGGCCTGTTCCTGGTGGCCGTGGTGTTCAGCCTTAACCATATCGCCCGCACCTTTGAGGAGAACCCGCGATGAGCGCTTTAGTGGATGTTCGTCAACTCAGTGTCAGCTATCGCACCCATGGGCAGGTCAACCAAGCGGTGCGCTCGCTGTCGTTTGCCATTGCACAGGGCGAGACGGTGGCGATTGTCGGCGAGTCGGGCTCGGGCAAGTCCACACTGGCCAACGCGATCCTTGGCTTGTTGCCAGCCAATGCGCACATCAGCACCGGGCAGTTGTGGGTGGAGGGCAACGACCTGACCCACGCCAGTGAACGCCAGAAGCGTGCCGTGCGCGGGCGTACGGTGGGCCTGGTACCCCAAGACCCAATGGTCAGCCTCAACCCAACCCAGCGCATTGGCCAGCAAATCGCCGAGGCGCTGGTCCTGGGCAAGGGTAAGCGTTACCCCGGCGTGGATGCCGATATCGTCGAGCTGCTGCAACAGGTGGGCATCGACAACCCGGTACTGCGCGCCCGCCAGTACCCCCATGAACTCTCCGGCGGCATGCGCCAGCGCGTGCTGATCGCCATCGCCCTGGCCGGCAACCCACGCCTGATCATCGCCGACGAACCCACCAGCGCCCTTGACGTGACCGTACAGCGCAAGATCCTCGACCACCTGCAACGCCTGGTCAGCGAGCGCGGCATCTCGCTGCTGATCATCACCCACGACCTGGGCGTGGCCACCGACCGCGCCGACCGCATCCTGGTGATGCAACAGGGTGAGTTGGTAGAACAAGGGCCGCCCGGCCAGATCCTCAACGCACCGCAGCATGACTACACCCGGGCGCTGATTGCGGCGGCGCCGGCGTTCGCCAAGCGGCGTGAACCGCTGATTCGTATCGACCCTATGGAAGAGCCGATCCTGAGCCTGAAGAACGTCGGCAAGACCTTCGCCCTGCCCAAGGTCAAGGGTGAGAACAGCACCTTCGTGGCCCTGGAAAACCTCAACCTGGACGTGTATGCCGGCCAGACCCTGGCGATTGTCGGCGAGTCCGGCTCCGGCAAAAGCACCGCCCTGCGCATCGCCCTCGGCCTGGAAAAACCTACCCAAGGCCAGGTGTGGTTCGAACAGCAAGACGTGACAAACCTGAGCTGGCGAGACTTCCGCCCACTGCGCCAGCGCCTGCAACTGGTGCAGCAAAACCCCTTTGCCGCCCTCGACCCGCGCTTCACGGTGTTCGACAGCATTGTCGAACCCTTGGTGTCGTTCGGCTTGCTCAAGGGCCCGGCCCTGGAGCAGGCGGCACGAGAGCTGATCAGCCGAGTGCATTTGCCGGTGAGCTTCCTTGATCGCCTGCCACGGGAGTTGTCCGGTGGCCAATGCCAACGGGTGGCCATCGCGCGCGCCCTGGCATTGAAGCCGGATCTGTTGCTGCTGGATGAGCCGGTGAGTGCGCTGGATGTGTCGGTGCAGGCACACATCCTCGACCTGCTGGAGGAACTGCAACGGGAGTTGGGCATTGCGTATGTGCTGGTGTCCCACGACCTGTCAGTGGTGGCCAACTTTGCCCATGAGGTGTTGGTGCTGCGCAATGGCACGGTGGTGGAGCAAGGGACGGTGGACCGTATCTTCAACCGCCCGGCCAGCGATTACACCCGGGAGTTGATTGCGGCGATTCCAGGGCAACAAACGGCGAATGCGGCGTGAGGCCAAAGGCTGGCCGATGCCCGCCTGATGCACAAAGATCAATAGGTGGGAGCGGGCTTGCTCGCGAAGGCGGTGGGTCAGCCAAGAAATACGTTGAATGATCCACCGTCTTCGCGAGCAAGCCCGCTCCCACATTTGAACCGAGTGATGCCTTGTATTGGCGGTTTATTGGGCAGCGCAATCCCGCGCCACGATGCCTTTTTCCTGGGCATACGCAGCAGACTTGGCCTCGATCAGCGGGCGCAAGGTAGCGCGGTCGGCCTGGAGCCAATCGGTCACCAGCACCCACTTCTGCCCATCCCACTGCTGAACCCGAGCCGAGCCGCCGCCTTCATGGTCGGCGCAGGACAGTTTCAATGGCGCCAGCAACCCTTCCAAACCCAATGCCTTCAGGCGCGCGGCGTCGATGTCCAAGTGTTCGAAAGCCCAGCGGGTTTCCTCACCGTTCAACGCCCGGTTACCAAACCTGGCCTGGCCGGTGCGCAGGGCTTCGACGGCAATCGCGGCGTTGATCAGGCCGATGTTGTAGTAGACCTTGCCAAAGTAGCTGTGGTCCTTGAGATTGCTCTTGCCCGGGTCGAGGATGTACTGCTTAAGCCTGCGGTGGATCTCAAAGGTGTCGCCCCCCGGAAATGGCGCCAGCGCCTGGTAGCCCTTGGCGGCGGTGCCGGCAGGGATCACATCGGCTTCGGAGCCGGCCCATACATCGCCGATCAGGCGATCCACCGGCACACCAAAGCGCACGGCGGTCTTGATCGCCACCGGCGTGGACACGCCCCAAGTACGTAAAAACACCCAGTCCGGGTTGATCTGGCGTACCTGGCGCCATTGGGTGGATTGCTCGCTGCCGGGGTCGGCGACCGGGATCTGGATATTCTCGAAGCCGTATTTTTCCGCCAGCAACTGCATCGCTGCCTGGGTTTCCCGGCCATAAGCCGAGTCGTGATAGACCGTGACGATCTTCTTGCCCTTGAGCTTATCCAGGCCACCTTCACGCTCGGCAATGTAGTTAATGCCCACCGAGGCCTGGCCGTAATAGTTAAGCAACAGCGGGAACGCATAGGGGAACACGCGGCCATCGGTGGATTCGGTACGCCCACCGGCGCCGTCGATCAAGGGGATGTGGTCCTTGGCGGCACGGTCCATCAACGCATAGGAAGCAGGTGTGCTGTGGGTGAAGAAGAACCCGGTGGGCGCGCCGTCCAGGCCGTCTTTGTAGCGTTCATAGCATTCGATGATGCGGTCGGTCTTCCACTCGGTCTCGCATTCCTGCCAGACCAGCTTGACCCCGTTCACGCCGCCCTCGACCTCGTTGATATAACGGAAGTAGTCGATCTCCCCCGCCCACCACGGAATACCGCTGGAGGCATAAGCACCCACGCGGTAAGTGGCCAAGGGGATGAACTGTTGATCATTGGCCGCTTGGGCGGCGGCCGGCAGCAGTGCGCCCAAGGAACTGAGCGCCACCAGGCTGGCGATGAGGGTGCGTTGCAAAGCGTTGTGCATGGCTGTGGGTTCTTATGAGAAGTGGTCGGTTGGGTCACCCCCACTCAACACACAATTCATGCCAACGCTTTAAGCCTTTAAATTCAACTAGTTGAATCAAATCCAAAACACCATCGGCGACGACAATCGGGCAGTTTATTGAACCGCTGTTGCGCCACCAACACCTGCTGCGCGATTACGCCTTGTTGTTGAGCAAGTCCAGCGCCACATCCACGATCATGTCTTCCTGGCCGCCCACCATGCGTCGTTTGCCCAGTTCCACCAAAATGTCGAGGGTCTTGAGGCCGTACTTGGCGGCGGCGATTTCGGCGTGGCGCAGGAAGCTTGAATACACACCGGCATAACCTAGCGCCAGGGTTTCGCGGTCAACCCGTACCGGGCGATCTTGCAAGGGGCGCACGATGTCGTCGGCGGCATCGAGCAAGGTGTACAGGTCGGTGCCGTGGTTCCAGCCGAGGCGGTCGGCGGCAGCAATGAACACTTCCAGCGGCGCATTGCCTGCGCCGGCGCCCATGCCGGCGAGGCTGGCGTCGATACGGTCACAGCCCTCTTCCACCGCCGTGATGGAGTTGGCCACGCCCAGCGATAGGTTGTGGTGCGCATGCATGCCGGTTTCGGTTTCCGGCTTGAGGGTGGCCTTGAACGCCCGGAACCGGTCGCGTACATCTTGCATGTTCATCGCGCCACCGGAGTCGGCCATGTACACGCAGGTGGCGCCGTAGCTTTCCATCAGCTTGGCTTGGGCGGCGAGCTGCTCGGCGGGGATCATGTGGCTCATCATCAAGAAACCCACGGTGTCCATGCCCAGCTCGCGGGCGTATTCGATGTGCTGTTTGGACACATCCGCCTCGGTGCAGTGAGTGGCGATGCGCACGACGCGGGCCCCGGCGTTGTAGGCGGCCTTGAGGTCGTGCACCGTGCCGATACCGGGCAGCAGCAAGGTGGTGATCTTGGCATGGCTGATCACGTCGGCGGCCGCTTCGATCCATTCCAAATCGGTGTGGGCGGCAAAGCCGTAGTTGAAGCTTGAACCTTGCAGGCCGTCACCGTGGGCGATTTCGATGGCATCGACCCGCGCCTTGTCGAGTGCGCGAGCGATGTCCTGTACGTTCTGGATCGAATACTGGTGGCGGATCGCATGGCTGCCATCACGCAGGGTTACGTCGCAGGTATACAGCTTTTTAGTCATGTCGGTTTCCTTAGGCCTTCAGCAGCGACTGCGCCATACGCTCGGCGGTCGCCAAGGCTGCAGACGTCATGATGTCGAGATTGCCGGCATAGGCAGGCAGGTAGTGGGCGGCGCCTTCGACCTCAAGGAACACAGAAGTCTTGAGCCCCGAGAACGTGCCCAGGCCTGGCAGGTGCAGCGGCGCGTCTTCGGGGATCACATCGAACTGGACTTTCTGCTTGAGCCGATAGCCCGGCACATAGGCCTGCACAGCGGCGGCCATCTCGACAATTGAGGCTTCTACCAGCGCCTGGTCGGCGGCTTCGGACAATACAAACACCGTGTCACGCATCATCAGCGGTGGCTCGGCCGGGTTCATCACAATGATCGCCTTGCCCTTGGCCGCGCCGCCGATGACTTCGATGGCCTTGGAAGTGGTTTCGGTAAATTCGTCGATATTGGCGCGGGTGCCCGGGCCCGCCGATTTACTCGCAATCGAGGCAACAATTTCGGCGTAATGCACCTTCGCCACCCGCGACACCGCAGCCACGATAGGGATGGTGGCCTGGCCACCACACGTGACCATATTCACGTTGAGTTGCGCCAGGTTCTGCTCCAGGTTGACCACCGGCACGCAGTACGGGCCGATGGCTGCGGGGGTCAGGTCGATCAGGCGGATACCGGGTTTGACCGCACGCAACAGCGCATCGTTAGCGACATGGGCACTGGCCGAGGTGGCATCAAACACAAAGTCGATGTCCCTGAACACCGGCATGCGCGCCAGCCCTTCGACACCTTCGTGGGTGGTGGCCACGCCCATGCGCTGGGCGCGGGCGAGCCCATCGGAGGCCGGGTCAATGCCAACCATCACCGCCATCTCCAGGTGTTTGGCGTTGCGCAAAACCTTGATCATCAGGTCGGTGCCGATGTTGCCGGAACCGATGATCGCCACTTTCAATTTTCCAGTCATATCACTACTCCAGGTCGGCAGGCGTCCATGCCCGCCTGGGCAATCAGGACGCCTGGCCAAGCGCTGGGTTGGGCGCGGCCGCGGCTTTCTTTTCCAGTTTTGTATAAACGATGTACGTCAGCACCACACCCGAGAGCATCACTGCCGCCAGGAAATACAAACCGGACGACAGCGTGCCGGTGTATTCCTTCAACGCGCCGATACCAAACGGGCCGATATAGCCGCCCAGGTTGCCGAACGAGTTGATCAGCGCAATGCCGGCAGCAGCCGAAGCCCCCGAGAGGAAGCGACCCGGCAGCACCCAGAAAATCGCAGTCACCGAGAACAGGCTGAAGGCCGTCAGGCACAGCGCGGCCAGTTGCAAGGTCGGCAGGCTCAGCCAGGCACTCAAGAACAGACCCACTGCACCCAGCACATACAGCACGGTGAGATGCCCGTAGCGGTCGTTTAAACGGTCGGAACTGCGTGGCACCAACAGCAGGCCAATCACCCCAAACACATAAGGGATCGCCGAGATGAAGCCCGTGGTCAGGTCACTGCCACCGAACTGTTTGACCAAGGTGGGTAACCACAGGCTCAGGCCGTAGGTGCTCAATGTGCTCGGCAGGTACAGCAACGCCAACAGCAACACACGACGGTCGGCCAGGGCCCGCAAAGGGTTGGTGTGCTCGGTCTGGCCGTAGATTTCACGATCTTTATGCAGCTCACCCAACAACCATTGGCGGTCGGCCTCAGCCAGCCAGCGTGCGTCCTTTGGTGTATCCGGCAGCAGTTTCAAGGTTGGCCAAGCGAGCAGGATGGCAGGCAGGCCGATGGTGATGAACAGCCACTGCCAACCCGCCAGGCCCCAGATGCCATTCATGCCCAACAACCAACCGGCCAAAGGCCCGGTGACCATCAGCGCGACAGGCTGGGACAGGATGAAGAAGCCCAGCACCTTGCCGCGATGGCAGACCGGGAACCAGCGCGTGATGTAGTACAGCACCCCTGGGAAGAACCCGGCCTCGGCCGCACCCAGCAAAAAGCGCATTACATAGAAGCTGTAGCTGCCCTGGACGAAGGCCATGCCGACGGTGATCGCGCCCCAGGTCACCAGGATTCGCGCAAACCAGCGCCGTGCGCCGAAACGCTCAAGCAGCAGGTTGCTGGGCACCTCGAAGAAGAAATAGCCAATAAAGAACAGCCCTGCGCCAAAGCCATAGGCCATGTCGCTGAGGCCGATATCGGCATTCATGTGCAATTTGGCGAAGCCCACCGCCGAGCGATCGATGAAGGCGACGAGGTACAGCAGGATCAGGAAGGGAATCAACCTGAGCGTGAGCGTGCGAATAATCCGAGCGTCCGGATTCATAGTCTTCTCCATCGTTGTTTTTGTTATGGAATGCGTCGATCCGGCCGGTCCGCCAGCGGTCAATCGACCGCCGACATTGGCAACTGGCGAAAACAATATAGTAATACAAATACTCACGCAATCGTTTCAAAACGGCTTTTTATGCGGTAGATTCGTCGTGTAAATTTTGATTAGTCATACAATAAGAGTGACCTCGCCATGACAGGTAAAAAGACTCCGCTTCGTTCCGCCCAGTGGTTTGGCACGTCCGACAAGAACGGTTTCATGTACCGCAGTTGGATGAAAAACCAGGGCATCCCAGACCATGAGTTCCAGGGCAAGCCCATCATTGGCATCTGCAACACCTGGTCTGAGCTGACGCCGTGCAACGCCCACTTCCGCAAAATTGCCGAGCATGTGAAGAAGGGTGTTCTGGAGGCCGGCGGGTTCCCGGTGGAGTTCCCGGTGTTTTCCAGTGGCGAGTCAAACCTGCGGCCTACCGCGATGCTTACCCGCAACCTGGCGAGCATGGACGTCGAAGAAGCCATTCGCGGCAACCCGGTGGATGCCGTGGTGCTGCTGACCGGCTGTGACAAAACCACCCCGGCCTTGCTGATGGGTGCTGCCAGTTGCGATGTGCCCGCCATCGTCGTCACCGGTGGGCCGATGCTGAATGGCAAGCACAAAGGCAAGGACATCGGCTCGGGCACCGTGGTGTGGCAGATGCACGAGGCCTATAAGGCCGGGCAGATCAGCCTGGATGAATTCCTCTCTGCCGAAGCCGGCATGTCGCGCTCGGCCGGTACCTGCAACACCATGGGCACCGCCTCCACCATGGCCTGCATGGCAGAAGCCTTGGGTACATCGCTGCCGCACAACGCCGCGATCCCGGCGGTGGATTCACGCCGTTATGTGCTGGCGCATTTGTCGGGCATGCGTATTGTCGACATGGTGCATGAAGACCTGCGCCTGTCGAAGATCCTCACCAAGGCCGCGTTCGAGAACGCCATCAAGGTCAACGCCGCCATCGGGGGTTCGACCAACGCAGTCATCCACTTAAAAGCCATCGCCGGGCGCATCGGTGTGGAGCTCGACCTGGAAGACTGGACCCGCATCGGTCGCGGCACCCCGACGATTGTCGACATGCAGCCGTCGGGGCGCTTCCTGATGGAGGAGTTCTACTACGCGGGCGGCCTGCCCGCCGTGATCCGCCGCATGGGTGAAGCCGGCCTGCTGCCCAACCCCGATGCGCTGACCGCCAATGGCCAGAGCATCTGGAGCAACTGCCAGGCATCGCCGCAATACAACGACGAAGTGATCCGCCAGGTCGACAACCCGCTGGTGGCCGACGGTGGCCTGTGCATCCTGCGTGGCAACCTGTCGCCACGCGGCGCGGTGCTCAAGCCATCGGCCGCGACCCCTGAGTTGATGCAACATCGTGGGCGTGCCGTGGTGTTCGAGAACTTCGACGACTATAAGGCGCGTATTGCCGACCCGGACCTGGACGTCGATGAAACCTGCGTGCTGGTGCTCAAGAACGCTGGCCCCAAGGGTTACCCTGGCATGGCTGAAGTCGGCAACATGGGCCTGCCTCCCAAAGTGCTGGCCAAGGGCGTGACCGACATGGTGCGCATCTCTGACGCAAGGATGAGCGGCACTGCCTATGGCACCGTGGTGCTGCACGTGGCGCCGGAGGCCGCTGCCGGTGGGCCGTTGGCCGCCGTGCGCAACGGTGACTTCATCGAACTCGACTGCGCCGGTGGCCGCCTGCACCTGGACATCAGCGACGAAGAACTGCAAGCGCGCCTCAGTGACCTCAAGCCGGACACCAGCGCCAAGATCTTCTCCAGCGGCTACGCCCGCCTCTATGTGGACCACGTGCTGCAAGCCGACGAAGGTTGCGACTTCGACTTCCTGGTGGGCTGCCGTGGCTCCGAGGTACCGCGCCACTCGCACTGATTCACAGGCTGCGCGCCAGCTTCTGGCGCGCATTTGCGTCCCGCCAAATCGATCCGAAAGCGATGCTATGATGCAGCGTATTTCGTCAGAGCCACGTCGTCGTCATGAATTACCAGACTCTCCAGCCCGGCAAAAGCATGCATGCCCAGATCGTTCAGGAACTGGGCATGCACATCGTTTCCGGGCGCTTCAAACCCGAAGAAAAGTTGCCGGCTGAAGCCTTGTTGTGCGAGGAATACAAGGTCAGCCGCCCGGTATTACGCGAAGCCACTCGCGTGCTCAGCGCCAAGGGCCTGGTCTACTCAAAGACCCGTGTGGGCACGGTTGTGCGCCCACGCGTGGAGTGGCATCTGCTCGACCCGGACGTGCTGTACTGGCTGATGCAGTCGACGCCTCACAGCGAATTTTTCCACACGCTGGCCGGGGTGCGGCGCATCCTCGAACCGGAGATTGCCGCCCTGGCGGCCACCACGGCGACCGAAGCGGACATCGCCAGCATCGAAGATGCCTACCGGCGCATGGAGGCGGCGAAAAGCCCCGCCGAGCTGTTGCAGCCCGACCTGGACTTCCACCGCGCCGTGGCCAACGCCACCCACAACGACTTGCTGGCCAACATGTGCAACATGCTCTCGCTGCCGTTGCGCGAGTCTATCAACGTCACCAACCAACGCCCCAATACCCAGGCACTGAGCCTGCCGCGGCACAAGGCGATTCTGACCGCGATCAAAAATCGCGATGCGCTCAGCGCACGGCACGCCTCCCTGGTGCAACTGGATGACACCCGTTCGGCCCTGGATACCGTGATGAATGTGTTGACGCCGTTGTAGCGTTGATTGCAGGCCAGTGGCATGCTGCGCGCGCATTTTGCACCACCCCATCGCGCACTACAGGGATATTCCGCACATGGCTGCCTCAAATAAATGGCTGATGTCATCAGTCGCTTATTACCTCGATTTCTTCACCGTTCCGTTTTTCATCCTCATTGCCCTTTTCCTCGCGCCGTTCGACGCGGGCCTGGCGTTGATTGGGCTGTTGGCTTGGACGTTGGTGGAGTATTCGGCTCACCGCTTTCTGTTTCATTCGCTGTACCGTCGCGAGCACTGGACGCACCATGTCGATGTGCTGGCCTATATCGGTGTGTCCAGCTGGAAAACCAGCTCCACCTTCGCCGCCCTGCTGCTGTTTGCCTGGTACACCGGCCTGACCTCAGTATTTATTGGCGCCGTCACCGGCTACTTCTATTACATCTCGGTGCATTACGTGATGCATCGCCCCGAGCATTGGGCCTACCGATTCATGCCAAGGCTGGTGGCCAATCACGACTTGCACCACCGGCAAGGGATCGAGAAGAACTTCGGGGTTTCATCGCCGTTGTGGGACCATGTGTTTCGCACCTTCATTCGGCCTCAACGCTGCAGTGCCGATAAAGAGCGTGCTTGAAGCGCCTCAGCGATTGTTTTTATTACGAATAAATCTAGTCGCCCATACACCTGCGTCTCCTGCCTTATCTACGCTCAAGCCCGTGCCAGGAGGCGCATTGAAGAGTCCATGACGGACCCCCTGTCTCCTGGTGCCTGATGCCAAGGAGATACCGATGAGAAAGGAAACCCATCGCCCCCGGCCCGGGTTCGGCTGCGCTTTGTTTGGCGCATTGCTGAGCCCGCTGGTCGACGCGGCCCCCACACTGTCTACGCAAATCCCCTTCGATGTCACGGCCACACCGCCGTTTTCCCTCACCAGCCTGCAACAGAACTTCGATGACATGTCGTGGCAGACGTTTATCGCGCTGAACTGGCCTGCCCTGGCCGATGGCAACCCCAACACCGGCGTGCAGATCGGCCAGCAGGATGCCGCAACGGTGTGGGAAAGCTACAAGGAGAGTTACCAGGTGTTCCTGCCGCAAGGGCAAAAACCGTTGCCGTTTCACGCCCCGGCGAGCGTGCCCAAGGCTTGCGAAGGCAAGGGTTCCGGGCGTTTGCTGCAACAGATGGGCAAGGTGCCGGATGTGCTGGACGAGTTTATCCAGCCGTTTGAAAGTGGCCCGCTGGTGGACCAAAGCGGCGTGTACACGCGCAATGAAATCGTGGTCAACCAATCGATGTTCGACGGCATCGTCAACAACGGGCTGTACAGCATCCAAGGCCAGCAGGCATTTTTTGCCGCCAACCCCACCAATGCGGTGGCGTTCAGTTGCGGCAACCCGGCCACCAGCGAAGTGGGTTCGCTGATGGTCAAGGCGGCGTGGAAGGTATTGGACGGCAACGACAAGCCCGGCAACTTCCATACGGTGGATGCGCTGGTGTATACGCCGGGCAACAGCGACCCAAGTAAGGGGCCGGTGGTGGCCGAGTCCTGCACGGCCGAGCCGGTGGGGCTGGTGGGGTTGCATATCGTGCACAAGACCACCAGCGCGCCGCAGTGGGTGTGGTCGACCTTCGAGCACATCGACAATGTGCCGGAAAAAACCACGCCGCCCGCCGAGCGTAAAGGCCCGTACCTGTTCTACAACGCCAGCAGCCATGCCGAGGTCAACCAGCCACCGCCCCGGCCGTGGAACCCCGCAGTAAAAGCCACACCCTCACAGATCGTGCGCGAAATCCCCCTGACCGATGCCACCAAGGCGCTGAACAGCACCTATCAAACCCTGTTGCGCAGCGTGAACCCCAACAGTGTGTGGGCCAACTACCAGTTGATCAGCACCCAATGGCCCACCCTCAGCGGCCAACCGCCGTGCCAAATCTCGGCCACCGTGCCGTTGGGCAAACCGGCGCCGTCGTTCCTTGCCAATGCCACGCTGGAGACCTATATCCAGGGCACCGTGCCCCAGGCCTCATCCAGCTGCATCGCCTGTCACGGCAACGCCGCCACCCACGTGACCCAGTCGCCGCGCACCAGCTTTGCGGACTTCACCTACCTGCTCGAACGCGCCCAATCCACCGGCGCAACAAGGAGTCAGCCATGAGCACCGACCTGGACAATTTCACCGGCCTTAGCGTGGTGCTCACTGGCATCAATCAGGAACTGCTGGCACCGTCCGTGGACCCTATCGGGCTGCCCACTACCTTTCTCAATTTTATCGGCCCACGCCTGGGGCAAAGCGTGCTCAATGCCCTCCTCGCGCAGTACGCATCGCTGGTGGCCGAGCAAGCGACACCGCAACAAATCGGTACCGCGATCCTGATGCAGAACGGCCAGCCTGCGCCTACGCAAACGGCTCAAGCGGCACGCGCGATCATGAAACTCTGGCTGCTTGGCGTGTGGTACCAGCCCTACACCCAGGGCGAGTTCTCCACCGGCGAGCAAACCGTGGTCAGTGACGAGGCCTATACCCAAAGCTGGGCCTGGAACATCGCCCAGGCCCATCCCATGGGTTACAGCGAGTTCTTCTTTGGCTACTGGAACAGCCCACCGCCGAGCCTTGAGGATTTCACCGGGGTACCCGCCAGCACGCAGCCAGGAGCATCATCATGAGTACCGAACAAGCGGATGTAGTGATCGTCGGTGCTGGCCTGGCGGGCAGTATCATTGCCTATCAACTGGGCTTGGCAGGCGTGAAGGTACTGGTGCTGGAATCCGGCCCGGAAATTCCACCCAACCGTAACCAGTACCTGGAGCGGTTCTATACCGCGACGCTAAAAACCCCCGAGTCCCCCTACCCGCCCGTGAGCACCTTGAGCCCGGCGCGCAACCCCACCGAGCAGAACGCGCCCCGCGCCACCATTGCCGACCTGATCAATGGCTGGAACAACCCCGACGTCAGTTACCTGGTGCAAAAAGGCCCGCTGCCGTTCACCAGCACCTATGAACGGGTGGGCGGCGGCACTACCTGGCATTGGGTCGCGACGTGCCTGCGCATGCTGCCCAATGACTTTCGCATGAAGTCGCTCTACGGCGTGGGTGTGGATTGGCCCATCGGCTACAACGACTTGCAAAGTGCCTATTGCCGGGCCGAAGCGGAAATCGGCGTGGCAGCCAATGTGGCGGACCAGGCATACCTGGGCATCACCTTCCCTGCCAACTATGAGTTCCCCATGACCAGCATCCCGCTGTCGCTGGTGGATGGCAGTTTTGTCAGTGCAGTACAGGGCCAGTCGTTCCAAGGCCTGCCCTTGGTGGTCAGCCCGACCCCGGCCGGGCGCAACTCCCAGCCGTATGCCGGGCGACGGGTCTGTGCGGGCAACACCAACTGCACGCCCATCTGCCCGATCCAGGCCAAGTACGATGCCACCGTGACCATGAACAACGCGCTCAACACCGGCAATGTGCGGGTGCTTTACAAGACCGTGGCGAGCAAGGTCACGGTGGCGGCGGACAAGACCATCAGCGGTATCGAGTTCATCCAGTACCAACTCGGCGATGGGCCGCCGACCGGCACAGGTGTTGCCGTGGGCCAGCGCTATGTAATCGCCGCACATGCCATCGAGACGCCCAAGTTGTTGCTCAACTCCACCAGCAGTGCCTGGCCCAACGGGGTCGCCAACAGCAGCGGTCAGGTCGGTCGCAGCCTGGCGGACCACCCGATCTACCTGGCCTGGGGCTTGATGCCCGAGGGCAAGACGGTGTTCCCATACCGGGGGCCGGTGTCGACCTCGGGCATCGAAAGCCTGCGCGACGGGGCGTTTCGCAGCCAACGTGCCGCGTGGCGCATCGAGATCGGCAACGAAGGTTTCAACTGGCCGATTGGTGACCCGTACACCACCGTCGCCGACCTGATCGATGGCACCAACGTCAGCCGTACCAACCCGTTGCCTAATACCAGCGACGCCTCGCAAGTGCTGTTCGGCACGGCGTTGGTGCAGCAGTTGAACAACCTGCTGACACGGCAATTTCGCGTGGGCTTCCTGGTGGAACAAGTCGAAGACGACCCGAACAACGCCAACTGCTACATCATGCCGTCCAGCCAGTACAAGGACCGCCTGGGCATACCGCGCCCGGAGATCCACTACGACCTGTCGGACTACACCAAGGAGGGCTTCAAGCAAGCACGCATCCTCGCAAGCCATGTGATCACCGAACTGTTGGGCGCCACCGAGTTGACTGCCGATATCGCCCCTGGGTTGTTCGACTATCAAGGAGAGTCCTATTCCTTCCAGGGCGCCGGGCACCTGATGGGCACCTACCGCATGGGCGCCGACCCCACGACATCGGTGGTCGACAAATACCAACGCAGTTGGGACCACGCCAATCTGTTCCTGGTGGGCGACGGTGTGTTCCCCACCACCGGCACGTCCAACCCGAGCCTGACCATCGCTGCATTGTCGATCCAGGCCGGTGACACCTTGTGCAACGACCTCAAGGCCGTGACGGTGCAGGTGCAAGCCAACCAACCCTGGCAAGCCACCGGCGTGCAGATCAGCGGGCCGAGCCCACGGTTGGTGCGTTACGTCAGTGGCAAGTGGTTGGCCAGCCCGGTTGGAGGCATGGTCGATGGTAATGGCAGCCCAGGCCTGATCGCCAAGGCGGGGTACACCTTGCCGGGAGCCAATGAAGGCGCGTTGATCGGCCGCGTGGGCAGTGGCGGCACGCCGTTTCTGGTGGGGGATTTGGCGGAGATTCCGCCGGGGCAAACGGGGGAATTGCAGCTGTGCATCAATGATGACCTGGAAGGTCGGTATGGGATTGGGTTGGGGGATAACCAAGGGGCGCTGACGGTGCAGGTGGGGTTTGGCATGTTGTAATCAATGTGGGAGGGGGCTTGCCCCCGATTGCGGTGTATCAGTATCAGATGTGCTGGCTGACACACTGCCATCGGGGGCAAGCCCCCTCCCACATTTAAAGTGTGTTGCGCGCCTTGTAACAGTGCTTTGTCATCAACCACATTGATAGCACCCTAACGAAAAGCCCATCCTAGAGGGCTTTTCCAGCGCTTATATCATTCCGAATGATAGTTACCTTTGCTTCATTCGATTCGTGACATAGCACCCCGCCGCGCATGATCCGCCCATCTCAAATACATTGGCGGATGCACCTCATGGAACAGTCACTCAAACATTTGCGCTTCCCCCTGGCGATTCTGGCCGTGGTGGTGATGAGCGCATGCGGCAAGACCCCGGAACAAGCGGCCGCCATGCCTGCTGCTGCCGTCAGCGTAGCCAAGGTGCTCGAACAACCGGTCAACGAGTGGGATGAGTTCACCGGTCGCCTGGAAGCCCCCGAAACCGTGCAGATCCGCCCACGGGTGTCTGGCCAGATTGACCAAGTCGCTTTCATCGAAGGCGCTTTGGTCAAGAAAGGCGACCTGCTGTTCCAGATCGACCCGCGTCCGTTCCAGGCTGAGGTGCGCCGCCTTGAAGCCCAATTGCAACAAACCCGCGCCGCCGCCACCCGCAGTGATAACGAAGCCCAGCGCGGCGAGCGCCTGCGCCAGAGCAATGCGATCTCCGCCGAACTGGCCGACTCGCGCACCACCGCCGCCCAGGAAGCCCGCGCCGCAGTTGCCGGTATTCAAGCGCAGTTGGACCTGGCCAAGCTGAACCTGAGCTTTACCCGCGTGACCTCGCCCATCAGCGGCCGTGTCAGCCGTGCCGACATCACCGCCGGCAACCTGGTGACCGCCGATGTCACCCCGCTGACCAGCGTGGTCTCCACCGACAAGGTGTACGCCTACTTCGACGCCGACGAGCGTGTGTTCCTCAAGTACACCGAGCTGGCCCGCCAAGGCCGTCGCGGTGCTACCACCCCGGTGTACCTGGGCCTGTCCAACGAAACCGGCAACCCGCACCTGGGCCAGATGAACTTCGTCGACAACCAGGTCAACCCGGCGACCGGCACCATTCGTGGGCGCGCCGTGTTCGATAACAGCAAGGGCGAATACACCCCTGGCCTGTATGCGCGACTGAAGCTGGTCGGCAGCGGCACCTACTCCGCTGTGCTGATCAATGACGAAGCCGTTGGCACCGATCTCGGTAAAAAATTCGTGTTGGTGATGGACGGCGACAAGCCGGTTTACCGCTCGGTGGAACTGGGGCCGAAGATCGAAGGTTTGCGCATCGTGCGCAACGGCCTGAACAAGGACGACACCATTATCGTCAAGGGCCTGCAACGTGTGCGCCCAGGCTCGCCGGTCGCCCCGGAAACGATTCCGATGGCCAGCAAGGAAACCCTGGCCGCCTTGGCCCAACAACGACAAGCGCTTGAAGCCAGCAACCTGGAGCAAGTGGCGCCGGATAAAACCGCGCCCAAGCTCGCAGCCGTTGCGACTCCACGCGGTTAAGGGATACGACTCAAGATGAATTTTTCCAAGTTCTTCATTTCGCGGCCGATCTTCGCAGCGGTGCTGTCGCTGTTGATCCTGATTGCCGGTGCGATCTCGCTGTTCCAATTGCCGATCAGCGAATACCCGGAAGTCGTACCGCCGACTGTAGTGGTGCGCGCCAACTTCCCGGGTGCCAACCCCAAAGTCATCGGTGAAACCGTGGCCGCTCCCCTGGAGCAAGCCATTACCGGCGTCGAGAACATGCTCTACATGTCCTCGCAGTCCACCGCCGACGGCAAGCTGACCCTGACCATTACCTTCGCCCTGGGCACCGACCTGGACAACGCGCAGGTGCAGGTGCAAAACCGTGTGACGCGCACGCAGCCAAAACTGCCTGAGGAAGTGACGCGCATCGGTATCACCGTGGACAAGGCCTCCCCCGACCTGACCATGGTGGTGCACGTCACCTCCCCGGACCAGCGCTACAACATGCTCTACCTGTCCAACTACGCGATCCTCAATATCAAGGATGAGTTGGCGCGATTGGGCGGTGTGGGTGATGTGCAGCTGTTCGGCATGGGCGACTACTCCCTGCGTGTGTGGCTGGACCCGAACAAGACCGCTTCGCGCAACCTGACCGCCACCGATGTGGTGACGGCGATTCGTGAACAGAACCGCCAGGTGGCGGCCGGTGCACTGGGCGCACAGCCTGCGCCTAATGACACCAGTTTCCAGCTGTCGGTCAACACTCAGGGCCGCCTGGTCACTGAGGAAGAGTTCGAAAATATCGTGATTCGCGCCGGTGACAACGGCGAAATCACGCGCCTCAAAGACATCGCGCGGGTTGAGCTGGGTTCCAGCCAATACGCCCTGCGCTCGTTGATCGACAACCAGCCGGCCGTGGCGATTCCGATCTTCCAGCGCCCTGGCTCCAACGCCATCGACATCTCCAATGAAGTGCGCGCCAAGATGGCGGAGCTGAAAAAGAGCTTCCCTGAAGGTATGGATTACCGCATCGCCTATGACCCAACGGTGTTCGTGCGAGGCTCCATCGAAGCGGTGGTGCACACCCTGTTCGAAGCGCTGATCCTGGTTGTTTTGGTGGTGATCCTGTTCCTGCAAACCTGGCGCGCCTCGATCATTCCGTTGGTGGCGGTGCCGGTATCGTTGATCGGTACGTTTGCGGTGATGCACCTGTTTGGCTTCTCGCTCAACGCGCTGTCGCTGTTCGGGTTGGTATTGGCGATTGGTATCGTGGTGGACGACGCCATCGTGGTGGTGGAGAACGTCGAGCGTAATATCGAGCTGGGCCTTGAGCCCTTCCCCGCCACTGAAAAAGCCATGAGCGAAGTGACCGGCCCGATCATCGCCACCGCGTTGGTGTTGTGTGCGGTGTTTGTACCGGCAGCCTTTATCAGCGGCTTGACCGGGCAGTTCTATAAGCAGTTCGCCTTGACCATTGCGATCTCGACGGTGATCTCGGCGTTCAACTCGCTGACCTTATCGCCTGCGTTGGCCGCGGTGTTGCTCAAAGGTCACAATGCGCCGAAGGATCGCTTCTCGAAGTTCCTCGACAAGATGCTCGGTGGCTGGTTGTTCCGCCCCTTCAACCGCTTCTTCGAAAAAGCCAGCCATGGCTATGTCGGCACTGTGCGCCGGGTCATCCGTGGCAGCGGGATTGCACTGTTCCTGTACGCCGGCCTGATGGTGTTGACCTGGGCAGGTTTTGCTCACACCCCGACCGGTTTCGTACCCGCCCAGGACAAGCAATACCTCGTGGCCTTCGCCCAACTGCCAGACGCCGCGAGCCTGGACCGCACCGAAGACGTGATCAAGCGCATGTCCGACATCGCCTTGAAACAGCCAGGCGTGGAAAGCGCTATCGCCTTCCCGGGCCTGTCGATCAACGGTTTTACCAACAGCCCGAACAACGGCATCGTGTTCGTGACCTTGAAACCCTTCGATGAGCGTAAAGACCCAAGCATGTCGGCCGGTGCGATTGCCGGTGCGTTGAACGGCAAGTACAGCAGCATCCAGGAAGCCTACATGGCGATCTTCCCACCGCCGCCGGTACAGGGCCTGGGCACCATTGGTGGCTTCCGCCTGCAAATTGAAGACCGTGGCAACCTGGGTTACGACGAGCTGTACAAAGAAGTGCAGAACGTCATCACCAAAAGCCGTGGTGTGCCGGAGCTGTTTGGCCTGTTCACCAGCTACACGGTCAACGTGCCCCAGGTCGATGCAGCCATCGACCGCGAAAAGGCCAAGACCCACGGCGTGGCCATCAGCGACATCTTCGACACCCTGCAAATCTACCTGGGCTCGTTGTATGCCAACGACTTCAACCGCTTTGGTCGCACCTACCAGGTCAACGTGCAGGCTGAGCAGCAGTTCCGCCAGGATGAAGACCAGATCGGCCAGCTGAAAGTACGCAACAACAAAGGCGAGATGATCCCGCTGGCGACCTTTATCAAGGTCAGCGACACCTCCGGCCCGGACCGCGTGATGCACTACAACGGCTTTATCACCGCTGAGATCAACGGCAACGCTGCACCGGGCTACAGCTCGGGTCAGGCTGAAGCGGCGATTGAGAAACTGTTGAAAGAGGAATTGCCCAACGGCATGACCTACGAGTGGACCGACCTGACGTATCAGCAAATCCTCTCGGGCAACACTGCACTGTTCGTGTTCCCGCTCTGCGTACTGCTGGCCTTCCTGGTACTGGCCGCCCAATACGAAAGCTGGAGCCTGCCATTGGCGGTGATCCTGATCGTACCGATGACGCTGCTGTCGGCTATCACCGGGGTGATTATCTCGGGCGGCGACAACAACATCTTTACCCAGATCGGCTTGATCGTATTGGTAGGCCTGGCGTGTAAGAACGCGATTCTGATCGTCGAGTTTGCCAAGGATAAACAGGCCGAGGGTCTCGACCCACTGGCCGCGGTACTGGAAGCCTGCCGCCTGCGTTTGCGGCCAATCCTGATGACCTCGTTCGCGTTCATCATGGGTGTGGTGCCTCTGGTGTTGTCCAGCGGTGCCGGTGCCGAGATGCGTCATGCCATGGGTGTGGCGGTGTTCTCCGGGATGATCGGTGTGACCTTCTTCGGTCTGTTGCTGACGCCAGTGTTCTACGTATTGATCCGTCGCTATGTGGAGCGCCAAGAGGCGCGCAAAGCGGCCAAGGCCTTGAAGCTGGAGACACAGCAATGAGCGTGAAAGTCTTTTTGCCGAGCTTGCTGGTACTGGCGTTGAGCGCCTGTGCCGTAGGCCCGGACTACAAAACCCAAAACCTGGAGGCGGCCAATATCACGGCCGCCGCCGACACCAAAAGCTATGACCACGCCAAGTACGAAGGCATCTGGTGGCAGCAGTTCGACGACCCGACCCTCGACCAACTGGTGACCCAGTCGCTGAGCGGTAACCGTGACCTGCGTGTGGCGTTCGCCCGACTGCGAGCGGCCCGCGCGATTCGTGACGATGCGGCCAACGACATCATGCCGGTGGTCACCTCCCGCGCCAGCAGTGAAGGGGGCAAGGGCCAAATTCCTGGCCAGACCACCAAGCGTGTCACCAGCGAGCGCTATGACCTGGGCCTGGACATGGCCTGGGAGGTGGACTTGTTCGGTCGCATCCGGCGCAACCTGGAGGCCAGCGACGCTGACCAACAGGTCGCCGAAGCCGACCTGTACCAACTGCAAGTGACCATGATTGCCGAGTTGGTGGACGCCTACGGTCAACTGCGCGGCGCCCAATTGCGCGAACGCATTGCCCTGGACAACCTGAAAAACCAGCAGGAATCGCGCACCATCACCATCAGCCTGCGTGATGCTGGCGTCGGCGATCAGTTGGATGTGGAACGCGCCGATGCGCGCCTGGCCGCCGTCGAAGCCAGCGTGCCGCAACTGCAAGCCGAACAAGTGCGCGAGCGCAACCGCATCGCCACCCTCCTCGGCCAGCGTCCCGACAAGCTCAGCGTAGACCTGAGCCCCAAAGACCTGCCGGCGATTGCCAAGGCCTTGCCGATTGGCGACCCGGGCCAACTGCTGCAACGTCGCCCAGACATCCTCAGCGCCGAACGTAAACTGGCCGCCGCCACTGCACGTATCGGCGTGGCCAAGGCCGACCTGTTCCCACGGGTCAGCCTCAGCGGCTTCCTCGGCTTTACCGCCGGGCGCGGTTCACAAATCGGTTCGGCCGCCGCGAATGCTTGGTCCCTTGGCCCGAGCATCACCTGGGCCGCCTTCGACCTGGGCAGCGTGCGCGCTCGTTTGCGCGGGGCGAACGCTGAAGCCGACGGCGCTTTGGCGACGTATGAGCAGCAAGTGTTGCTGGCGCTGGAAGAGTCCGAGAATGCGTTCAGCGACTACGGCAAGCGTCAGCAACGCCTGGTGTCGCTGATCCGCCAGAGTGAATCGAGCCGCGCCGCCGCCGACTTGGCCGCGATCCGTTATCGCGAAGGCACTGTGGACTTCCTCGTACTGCTCGACGCCCAGCGTGAGCGCCTTGCCGCAGAAGACTCCCAGGCCCAGGCTGAAGTGGATTTGTATCGTGGCATTGTTGCTATCTACAAGGCGTTGGGCGGTGGTTGGCAGCCGGATACGGTGGTAGCCAGCAACAAGTGATGTAAAGAGCTCCTTTGGTTGGTCGCATCCAGCCAATTTTTAGCCCTGCGGCCTGTTCGGACGCGGGGCTTTTTTTTGAGCTTTATTTGTGGGATTGGTCCTGAATAGTTGAGGGAATTAACCGTAGGAACTAAAGAGCTACGTCGTAGGCTCATTCCTAATCCTGCCCAGGGCATGTGAATCAGCGTATTTGCATTGACTTATACGCTGCGCCATTCGAAAAACATCAGCGCTGGCGCTATTAAAGAATAAAACCTTACTGTCGACAAGCGGATGTAACGTTCAATTTCCCGGAGGGTTTTATCATGGCGATTTTGCTGACGGCGGAACAAATGCGATATACCAAGGCGTCGAATCCTTATCAGATAAAGAATCCTGGGCAGGTGACGAATCAGTTTACGATAACGGAGGCATCTGAAGCGGCGCAGACATTGAAACTGAATGACCGTGAAGACATCAACTCATTGAAAACCTTTCTTAAGGGCTATGACATGACCTCCATTAGCACTGATGAACTAAGAGATGTTGGTCGTCGCCTTTATAAAAGTGAAATGATCAGCTATCGCTCGTTCGGCATGTTCATCGTTGGCAATGGCGCGAATGATGACAACGGGCGACCAACGCAAACCCACGTTAAATTCAACGCAATCGCTCTATTTAACGAAAAGCTTGAAGATACTATTGCTTTTTTTAAATCCGAACCTGCGCTTTCCAAAAGCGAAGGAGCAACGGACCACTTGCAAGGTATGGTAGATGCTAATCACGCGATAAACGCCCTGGCTTATTTCGTAAACTCCAACAGTAGTAATTTGGCCATTGACGAACGCGCCTGAGGCAAAATAGGCCCCGTGCATTTAGAAAACCTAAACGTACTGGCCGTTTTAGCAGGCTACCGTCCGTAACGAGTCGTTCCTGAATAAGCTTTTGGAAGCTCTTCGCCATTTCTTACCCGCACTCGGTAGGTGCCCAGAGGGCCGTTATAAGAGGCATTTGCGCCAATACCGAAAGTCACCCTATTCCAAGAACCACCGACCTGTCTCTCGATAATGTCTCTGGTGCTCTGCCAACACCGAGAACAGATACTCGTGCATCAATATTTGCATTAGAACATCCATTAGCAGAGGTTACAGTAAACGGACCATAGGCCGTTTGTTCAACGCCTCCCGACACGATCCCGCTGTAACTGTCGGTAATATACAAACACACCGCACTCGCCTGAAACGACGACAGCGCCAAAGCCAAAAAAGGCACAGCAAAAATACTTTTCATGATTTTCACCTCAAGGTTAAGTCATTAATAGCTTCGCACTCAGCGGCATTACATCAATCGCTCTCATTTATGCACAAGGCGCCCTCGACTCAGAACGCCATCCCAGCAGTTGCAGTAACGCGCTGACAAAAAAGACAATGCATGACTTATTGCCCTAAGTAAGCCAGTCGCATCCTAAAATATTGAAAGACCGATCTGTAGTACGCTTGAAGCGCAACGTCAGTTATGTCCTAGTACCGCCCCACCGTGCACGCTCGGGCAAAGCCCCTATTAGCGTAAGTTGACAAGGGTGCGGTATCTCGCGGCCTTCAAAAAACAAGATGCTCCTGCACATGGTTTTTGAACGCTTGGTTTCGCGCCACTTGAGTCGTCGGCGGCTGTTCGGGTTTAGCCGCACCTGGCGGTTGAGGCATCCTTTTGTAAACCCCGATCAATTTTCCGCTTGCCTCATCCACCGCATAAATCAACTGAGGCCCCGGCTCACCGACGGAGCGCTTGCTGACGATTCTTATACCCACCTGGTCGGTGATCGGCTGTGCGCCGAAGGTAGTCAGCGCCTCTTCTATCATGGTCCGATTCTGCTTGAACAACGCCGGGTCAGTCTTGAGTTGCGACAACAGCGCCACACTGGTCATGGTGGATTCAGCATTCATGCTGCCCGCACGCGAGCCATACATGCTTACGCCCGTTTTACCCACCAATTCAGGCGCTTCGGAGCCAGGAAGCAGCAGGTCGGCAGGGTCGACATGCCCCTTAGCAAGGTTTAACAAACCCCGCGCATTTTCAGTGTTCTTTTCCAGTCGCGTCAGGTAGGCAAAATCCACCGAGCCTTGGGTTACCGTTCCAGGGAGATGGTCCAGTTCATGAATCAACGCATTGCTCATGGCACCTCCATGGGAACCAAAGTGCTGGTAATAATGCTTGGCACCATCGATGTTGACCTCAAAAAACTTCCCGGACTTGTCCACTTTGTAAGCACTCGGGTCAGTCTGTGCAACCCAGTTGTGGTCTTTGGAGCGCATGAACTTAATGTTTTTCGTGGTCAGTGCTTGAGCCTTGGTCTTGAGCCCCGCAAGCCGCGACGTCATCATTTTGCGGGCCTGGGTGGGCGACATGCCTTGGAAGTGCTTTAGCACAAAGTCAACGTCGTCCGTTAATGCAGGGTCCGCCATCACTTTAAGTGCATCGTCCAGTTTGGAGACAGCCAATGGCTGGGCACGTTGGACGATGTTCTTGACCTCCGCGCGTGTGGCTTGCAGTTCGGGTTTGAGCGCTTTGATGCCCGGTAGGCCGGCGTCAATGACCCCGGTTCCGTCAAGCGACTCCCTGCGCATTTGTCGAGGCCGGCCAAAGCGCTGTTCGTCCAGTTGCGCATGCCAGGCGGCACGCACGGCACCTTGAGGTTTGCTGAGCCGAGCGACGGTGTTTTTCTCTAACCACTTCCCCACCTTGAGCAGGGGCTCGGAAAGCCCCGCGGCAGGGTTCAGCAGCGCGTTAGTGAGGCTGCCTACTGCCCGAGTGGTCGCTGCCAGCTTTGAAAACCCACCCTCCGCTCGGGTGACCGCTGTTACACCTTCGGCTACACCGCCGCCGACGACTGCAATCGTCATTACTACGTCGGTAGCGCAACCGGTCATGGCACCCAGGTCTTTACTGACGCGGCCGGACACGATGTCGTCATAGCAGGCTTTAAATGGAATCAGGATATTGAGCACCGTCTTCCCTGCCAGTTTAAGGTTGCCGACGAAACGTTCCTGAGGAGTTTCACCCTTTGCCAGTGCCTCCAGTTGATCGGGGTGCAGTACCAGGTTTTGTCTCGCTACATACTGGGCAATCGCATCGGCCCGTTGCGAGAAAAACCCCAGCGGGGAAATCAATACCGACGATGCTTTGGACGCGGGCACTGTCTCACGCAACGCCCGGATCTGGACCTCGGACTCCCCAGCATTTTTCCCACCTGCGTGGGACTTCATCCGCGTAACCCAAACGCGCGGGACAATCGCTTCGCCCTTGGCCAGCGTGGCGAGAAAGTCCGGCCGCTCGACGTAAATACCGCTCATGGGGAAAAACTCAAAACACTTGGCGTCTTTACCCTTCCCGGCACTTACCAGAAAACCGTAGCGCCCCTGGACCGCCGCCGCTTGCTCATCAGCGCCTTTTATGGGGGTGCCTTTCCCATTGATGGATTCGGTTTCGACCCGATAAAACGTCAGCTCCTGGGTTTGCAGCGCTTGGCGATCGGCGTAGGGCATTTTGCTGAGAATATCTTTCAAGCCTGTTGAGATCGCGTCGCGCAAACTACCGGTATTGTCCTGGATGGATTGATTCAGTGATTGCTCAGAATGCTTGAGCGCTTTGAAGTGCGGTTGCAGGCGCAGGATCTCGGGGTCGTATTCATTTTTGTGCAGCGTGGCGCCAATCAAGTTCTTAAGATTGCTAGCCTTGAACGTGTTGTTTTTGAGCTGCCCCATCATGTGCAAGTCCACGAGACTTTGCTGATACCCGATGCCTGGCATCGGCCATGTCGGTCGGTACTCCACCGTGTGCATTGGCTTGCTCAGGTCGCGATCGGGAAACACCGACTTCAAGTCAGCCGTCGCCAACTCACGCCGGGTTTTCACCGGGGTGCTCAATACCGTTGTGGCCTGGTGAGTGGCTTCGATGTAGGCGTTGTAGTTTTTTGCGGCGACAGCGACGTCGTCGACGGTGTATTGGTCGTCCGCACGGGTGGCAATGACGCCGTGCATTTTCGCCCAGTCCAGCAGAGGGTCTGTCTCAGCCGCGTGAAACAGTACGGTTTGCTCGGGTGTCAGCGGTTTGAGAACCGCACGGTCCAGCACTTGGCCAAAGGTGAGGACGCGGCTGGAGCCCTCGGCGGACTCCTCAAGCAAGGCGACGGTTTTTCTGAGCGCCACCCAGGCGGGCGCTCCGACGTGCAACGTGTCAGGCACGCCACGCACCAGAAACTCCGGCGCGACGCTCGCCAGCAGGATGTGCGCCGTCGCGTCTACCGCTGCGGGGCTAACGCCTTTGTTGCGCACCAAATGCTCTTTCAGATCACCGCGTACTTCTGCCAGGCTACGCCCGGCGTTGGCTTGGGAATACAGGTCATAGCCTGCGATACGGTTTCTGCGCATCCCCAGTTCGGGGTCGATTTGCAACATTTGGGCGGTGAGCAGGAATTGGTTGCGTTGCTCGGTTGTAGCCCCGGCAACTCTGCGACCTATCGACTCCATTAACGTGTGCTGCCTGAAGCGATTGAGCCCTGCGTGGTCCTTGAGGTGGCGGCTGATTTGATCATCCATATTGCCTGCGGTCAGCGGCATGCTGTCGAGAATGCCGTTGCCGACATTGCGTTCAAACGCCGCCAACAACTGTGTGCGCTCTTGTGGGCGCAAGGCAGTCTGCCCGCTCAAAAACAGGCCGGTGTAGCTATCCAGGGCGGGGTTCGACGGCAGTGGATGCCGTTGCCAGTTGATAAGGTTGCGCACTTGAGCAGCAGTTTGGGGCAGGTTTTCAGCCCCCAGACTCGGCAAAACACGCTTGAGGTAGCGCTTGGCCGTCAGGTCCCTTTCGGGTTTTTCACCACGCGCCGTCAACGTAAACACAATGCCCGCCAGATCCACGGCTGCGTTGTCCGGCTTGCCGAGTACGCTGCGTTCCAACGCGATGACCCAACGCTCCCTGTCTCGCGCATCCGCCACAGCAGCGGAGATTGCCTGCTGCGAGCCCTGCGACTCGGCCCGCCATTGCGAAGGCACTTGATGTTCCACGGTTGGTAGCGTGACGAAAGGCGCGGGTTCAAAACGTGCAGTCGAGGGAGGTGGTATGGCAACAGGCACTTTTGACAACACGTCGTTCGCTCACACAGAGAAAAAGGCGCCTAGAGTGCGAGGTTCAGCGAGTTGACTGAATAGGAAAAAGCTGTTGAGCGAGTGTGCGCATTCGACGCAATCCGTAGCCGGTATTCAGCCCGCATCGCCCAGGATAAGGCTGCGATAATGCCCGGGGTTTGAGCCCGACCACTTGCGAAAGGCTTTATAGAACGAACTGGTGTCAGCAAACCCCAACCGCGTTGCAATCTCGGCAAAACTGATCTGAGGCTCCGCCAGCCACACGATCGCCAGCTCCTTACGCACACTGTCCTTGAGCCCCTGATAAGTCTGCCCTTCTTCTGCTAGTCGGCGGCGCAGGGTCGACGCTGAAATACAGTGAGCGGTGGCAAGGCCTTCGGTTTCGGGCCAGGTGTCAGGAGGCATCTGGCGCAGCTCATGCTTGATGCGAGCGGCAAAGCTCTCGGGGTCGCGGTATTTGACCAGGATGTTGGCCGGCGCATGGGCCAGGAAGCGCTTGAGCTCTTCGGCACTGCGCTTGACCGGCAGCTCCAGGCAGTCGGCGGAGAAGATCATGCGCGTGCGGGGTCGGTTGAAACGCAGGTTATCGGAGAACATCACCTGGTAGTCATCGCAAAAGTCTGGTTTTGAACCGCGCAGCTCGATCGCCAGGATCGGAATCCGTCGCCCCGCCAGCCAACACGCCACGCCGTGCACGATCATCCAGTAGGTAAAGTAGGTGAAGGCTCGATTCGGTTGAGCCTCGGGCTCAAGCAATACGATCTCTGCCAAGCCTTGCTGGCGCACCAGTTGAGCTGGCATTCGCTCCAGCATCAGTGACAGAAACCCCAGGCCGGTTTCCAGGCTATCGGCCAGGGTTGGCTGCGCCATCGCCACACGGCAGAGGAACGCCAGGCTGCCGGACTTTAGCTTGCGTGGGTCCATGCCAAAAAACTCGTCATCCGTGCGCCGCGCCAATAAACGCCACAGGCGCGCATAGGACGTGGCCGGTACACGCGCATGCGTTTGCTCCAGCAACGCAGGATCGATACCGGCTTTAAGCAGGACCTCAATGCTGGCTGCCCCCGGCGCGCAGCTCTGTAACAAGGCTTCGCGCACAAGGTGAATGGAGATGGTGTCTTTTTCCGACATGGGAGATTGTGCATCCGTCGCCGCAAACAAGGGCGAGCATCATAAGGTGGCTTGCGCTTCGCCACCACCGTTCAGCCCATGTTCAGCAAACGTCAAGATTGCTTGTTTAGTAATGAGTATCATTATGTTACAACTTAGCTTCCTATCTAGTTGTCATGCGGTGCCGAATGCTCGTTCCCTTTCTGATCATGCTGCGCGAAGGCATTGAAGCCGCCCTGATCGTTGGCATTATCGCCAGTTACCTGCAACAGACCGGCCGTGGCCAGTGGATGCCCGCCGTGTGGATTGGCGTGTTCCTCGCCGCCGCCCTGGCCCTGCTGGTGGGGGGTGGCCTGGAATTGGTCAGCGCCGAATTCCCGCAGAAACAACAGGAGCTGTTCGAAGGCATCGTCGGCCTGGTCGCTGTGGGCATTCTCAGTTCCATGGTGTTTTGGATGCGCAAAGTGGCGCGGTCCATCAAGCATTCCCTGCATCAATCCCTCGACCACGCGTTGGCAGGTTCCAAGCACCAGGTCACGGCGCTGATCCTCATGGTGTTTTTTGCCGTGGCTCGCGAAGGCCTGGAAACAGTGTTCTTCCTGCTGGCGGTGTTCCAACAGAGTGAAGGCCCGGGCGCGCCGATTGGCGCCCTGCTCGGCCTGATTCTGGCGATCATCGTCGGCTTTCTGATCTACACCGGCAGCATGCGTTTGAACCTTGGCGCGTTTTTCCGCTGGACCGGCTTGTTCATCCTCGTCGTTGCCGCGGGCATTCTCGCCAACTCGGTGCAGGCCCTGCATGAAGCGGGCGTGTGGAACCACCTGCAAACCGTGCTGTTCGATTTCAGCGCCGCGCTGCCGATGGACAGCCCGTTGGGCTCGGTACTCGCCGGTATGTTCGGCTACCAGGAAGCGCCGACCGTCAGCACCCTGGGCGCCTACCTGATTTACCTCGTGGTGGCGCTGGTGATGTTCTTCCTGCCGGCGCCACCGGGCAAGCCGGTCGCCAGACCTTCTTCCGTTTCCAGCCAGTAAGGACCGTCCCTTGTCCAACCCTACTCCTCAACCGGCTTCGCCACCCCGCGCCTTGCGCTGGGCCGTGGCGGGCTCGGTGGTCGTGATGATCGCCGCCGGTGGCCTGTTCTATTACGCCTCGCAACTGGCCGCGAGCAAGCGCCAGACCAACCACAATGAAATCGCCGTGACCATCCATGCCCACGCGTGTGAGCCGAATGCGCTGACCGTACCCGCCGGGCATGCCAGCTTTCGCATCATCAACCGCTCCGACCGGGCAGTGGAATGGGAAATCCTCGACGGCGTGCTGGTGGTGGAAGAACGGGAAAATATTGCACCCGGCCTGAGCCAGGTGATCAACGCCAACCTGCTGCCCGGCGACTACGCGATCACCTGCGGGCTGTTGAGCAACCCCCGCGGCACCTTGCATGTCACGCCAACCGCCGAGTCCGACGCCCAGGCCAAAGCCAAGCCGTCGATGGTGGCGTTTATCGGCCCGTTGTCTGAGTTCCGCGTGTACCTGAGCAGCCAGGGCAGCGCACTGATCAAGGCCGCGACCGCACTGCAACAGGCCATCGCTGCCGGTGACCTGGCCCAGGCTCAGGCGCTCTACGTGCCGGCCCGCGAAGCCTACCAGCGCCTGGCCCCTGCGTCTCAACGCCTGGCAGAGTTGGACAACGCCATCAACGCCCGCGCCGACTACTTTGAAAAGCGCGAGCAAGACCCAGCCTTCAGCGGCTTCCACCGCCTCGAATACAGCCTGTTCCAGCAACGCAGCGTTGATGGCCTGGCGCCGACTGCCCAGCGCTTGGTGACCGACGTCACTGCCCTCAAGCAGCAACTGCTGGCCCAGTCTCTGCCCCCGGAGCAACTGGTGAGCATCGTGGTGCGCAACCTCAACAGCCTGGCGGACGTGCGCGCCATCAGCGGTGAGGAGGAACGCTACAGCCACACCGATTTGAATGGTTTCGTCGCCAACCTCGAAGCCGCGCACAAAGTGGTCGAGCTAATGCGCCCGTTGCTGACCAAATCTGCCGCCGACCTGCTGCCAAACATCGACAGCGCCCTCGCCGCCTTCGATGCCGAGTTGCAAGGCTTCAAAGTCGAAAAAGGCTACGCGAGTTATGACAGCGTCACCGCCGATCAGCGCAAGCAGATCGCCGACAAGGCCAAGGCTCTGGCCGCCGCACTCGATGGAATCGACCCCGCCCTTGGCCTTTCCGGCCTGCAGTGAAGACGACCGCACACATGAGTGAAACAGAACACACCAACCTACAGCGTCGCCGTGTCTTGCTGGGCATGGCGGCCACTGGCGCGGCGATTGCCAGCAGTGCCTTGACCTGCCCGGCCATGGCCGCCACCGCTGAGCAAGTCACCACCGCACCGCGCAGTGACAAGACCCAAGACCACCACGACTTCTTCGGCAAGCACCAGAGCGGCATCGTCACCCCACGCCCAGCCTGCGGCATGCTGGTGGCATTCGACGTATTGGCCAGCGACCGTGACGACCTTGAGCGCCTGTTCCGCACGTTGAACGAGCGCATCGCGTTTCTGATGACCGGCGGCACCGTGCCGCAAGTCGACCCGAAGCTGCCACCCACAGACTCCGGCATCCTCGGCCCGGTGGTCACGCCGGATAACCTGACCATCACCGTCTCTGTCGGCGAATCCCTGTTCGATGAGCGCTTCGGCCTGGCCAAAGCCAAGCCCAAGCGCCTGAGCCGCATGGTGGGGTTTCCCAACGATGCACTGGAGCCGGCACAGTGCCACGGCGACCTGAGCTTGCAGTTCAGCTCCAACACGCCGGACACCAACATTCACGCCCTGCGCGACATCGTGAAAAACCTGCCCGACCTGTTGCTGGTGCGCTGGAAACAGGAAGGCAGCGTACCGCCCCAAGCCCCAGCCCGCCCTGGCGAACCGGCACAAAGCGCGCGCAATTTCCTGGGTTTTCGTGACGGCTCGGCCAACCCGAACTCCAACGACAACAGCGCCATGAACCAGATTGTGTGGGTGCAACCCGGCAGCGACGAGCCGACCTGGGCCGCCAATGGCAGCTACCAGGCAGTGCGCATCATCCGCAACTTCGTCGAGCGCTGGGACCGCACCCCGCTGCAAGAACAGGAAAGCATCATCGGCCGCGTCAAGACCACGGGCGCGCCCATGGATGGCCGCCAAGAAAGCCAGGTGCCCGACTACGCCAAAGACCCCGAAGGCAAGTTGACCAAGCTTGATGCCCACATCCGCCTGGCCAACCCGCGTACCCCGCAGACACAGGCCAACCTGATCCTGCGTCGGCCGTTCAACTACTCCAACGGCGTCAATAAAAACGGTCAGCTGGACATGGGGCTGTTGTTCATTTGCTACCAGGCTGACCTGGAGAAAGGCTTTATCAGCGTGCAAACCCGGCTCAACGGCGAGCCTTTGGAGGAGTACCTCAAGCCCGTGGGCGGCGGGTATTTCTTCACCTTGCCGGGGGTCACCGGGCCAACGGATTTCATTGGTCGCACGCTGCTGGCTGCAACGCACCCTCAAACAGCTGCCAACACCTAACACAAACCCCAGAGCGCAATTTCCATGAAAAAGTCGTCTATCGCGTTGTCGTTGTTGCTGACCCTTTCGCCGCTTGCAGCGTTCGCCGCTACCGCGCCCCTGGACCTTGTAGGCCCAGTGTCGGACTACAAAATCTACGTCACCGAAGAAATCGGCGAGCTGGTCACCCAGACCCAAGCGTTCACCGACGCCATCAACAAGGGCGACCTCGCCACCGCCAAGAAGCTCTACGCGCCGACCCGCGTGCACTATGAGTCCATCGAGCCGATCGCAGAGCTGTTCAGCGACCTCGATGCGTCCATCGATTCGCGTGTCGACGACCATGAAAAAGGCGTGACCGCTCAAGACTTCACCGGCTTCCACCGCATCGAATACGCGCTGTTCTCGCAAAACACCACCAAAGGCCTGGAAGCCCTGACCGCCAAGCTCAACACCGACGTCAACGACCTCAAGACCCGCGTCGACGGCCTGACCTTCCCGCCTGAAAAAGTAGTGGGCGGCGCCGCTGCCCTGCTCGAAGAAGTCGCCGCCACCAAGATCTCCGGTGAAGAGGACCGCTACAGCCACACTGACCTGTACGACTTCCAGGGCAACATCGACGGCGCCAAGAAAATCGTCGACCTGTTCCGTGGTCAGATCGAGAAACAAGACAAGGCCTTTTTGGCCAAAGTCGACAAGAACTTCGCCACCGTGGACAAGGTCCTGGCCAAGTACAAGACCAAGGATGGCGGCTTCGAGACCTACGACAAGGTCAAGGAAAACGACCGTAAGGCCCTGGTAGGTCCGGTCAATACCTTGGCTGAAGACCTGTCGACCCTGCGTGGCAAGTTGGGTTTGAACTGATAGAGCTCGCCTACACGAGAGGTCGCGGGTTTAGCGCACCGACACGAACCCGCTTAATGGCACGCCAAAAGGCCGGCCATTAAGCGGGTCAATGGCGTACCAACGGCCGTTTTTGTTCATGGCACGCACCGCAATACCCTGGCTTGTACCTGAAAACCCCACCTCAGGAGACACGGGTGTCGCTGTGGTACCAGAAGCCGCCATTAGATAGCTGCGCGTCTTCTCCTCGGCCGTTATCAAATGCGGTGCAGCCTTACCCAACTTTTTGATTCCACCTGCCACCAGTATCGGCAACTTCGTCAGGCCCTTCACAGCCGCACTGACCATTTGCGGGTAGCCATCGAACGGATTGAGTGCGGCACTGGTGAACAACACGCTTTCCTTTATGAAATCGAACGCCTTGTCGCTGAAGGACGCCACCGGCTTCGCCCAGGCCGTTTTGGCTACAAGCGGGCTGACCGTGGATGTCATTTGCCGCAGTACACCCGTGACGGGGGTTTGCGCCAGCGCCCTTCCTGCTCGTATCAATGAGCGTGCCCGACCCGCGGCCGCCAGTGCCACCGCGCCCACATCCAGTGCCAAGCTGAATAACCCGCTACCGATGTTGCCCGCCGCAAGCTCTTGATAGGCGCCTACAAAAGGCACCAACCCCAGCAAGATCTTGTGATCGCGAGCGACGGCCTCTCGGTGCTGCTCAAGGGGCAGCACACCCTTTGCCCGTTTGAACATCGCGTCTTGCGACTCATAGAAGTTGTCCTGGGCGATTCGTGTCGCAATAGTGGCTGTCTTCGACGACGAATAGCTGTTGGGCACGTAGTCAGCGGCGATGAGCCCGGTTGGCGGCAATGCGCCAGCCAGTTCACCGCCAAGCTTTTCAACAATCACCTTTGAGGGTTTGAGACCTGATCGAGGCGCGCTGCCTTTGGCGTAGGCGTCGATGTCAATCGCCAACTCAGTTCCGCGCACCATCGGGACACGAATTGCACCGTACGGGACCGGGACACGCTTAATCTCAACCACGCCCCCTGGTACCAACCGACGCGGAAGGTCCTGACGCTTGACGATCGTCCCATTGGCAAAGACTTCGTAATAGTTGACGGTATTGCCGTGCTCAGCGCGTATGAGGGTACCTTGCCGGTATTTTAAGGCTTCGCGATGCTCATCAGTTTCGTTGGCTAGATTCTGTCCTGTTTCACCGCGCAAGGTAAAGAGTTCGACCTTGGCCAGTTCCAGCGTCCGGCGGTCTTCCAGTGGCAGACCGGCGATTGTGAGTTTTATTTGGGTCGCATAGGCATCCTGCAAGGCGCTGCGGTGTTCGTTGACAGCCTCCTTAAGCACATTTTCTATATCCGGCAGGCGGCGAATGCGCGCGTCGAGTTCTTCGCGCTTTTGGGCAGGCACCTCAACTTCGCGGGCCGGCTGATAGGGCGTCTTCTTTGCTTGGACGGGGGGCAGATCACTGCTCAACACCCATTTGCCGGGAATCAGGTCGCCGCTCATATAGGTTTCTACCAGCGAACGCGTCCGCGGTTCGGAAACCCGCATATTACGGCGCTCCTGAGCGTCGACGATGCTGACCTTCATGCCTTCCAGGCGACTGGCCGTGACGCCGGGAAATACCTTCAGCAGTTCGGCAACGGCCATTGACCTGCGCGTTGGCAAATCGGATGCACAACGGGTAAATGCACGGCTGACGTCTTCGCGCTGTTGCTGAAATGCCAAAGACGCAGACTGGATCATCGACTTGGAGTACTCGCCATCGGCGGCAGCGGGAATCACCCCGTTGAGCACGGCCCAATCGGTAATGATCGGCAAACCAAGCAACCGCATCAGGGTCGCCTGGGCCTCACTGGTCGGGCCTAGCACCGTCATCGCGCTGATCTGTTCTTCGTCCATCGCCCGAGAGGTGCCTGGCGCGATGTTGTCCACCATCGCACACCCCAGGCGCAGCTCCATCCAAGCCGGGGTTCCCATGCCGATCGCATCTGGCACATTGCGCACAAGAAACTCCGGCGCTGCCTGGGCCAGGCCGATATGGGCGGCCAATACCGCCAGTTTCGGGTCGAGGCCTACGACCTCTTGCAGATGCTTTTCCAGGTCGCTGCGTATGGCGTCGAACGTACGCCCCATATTGGCAGGCTGGTAGAGGTTATAACCGGCCAATTGCCCCGGTTTGCCCGGTGCCTGTGGGTCGGTGTGCAGTTTGATTGCAGCAATGAGCATCTGTTGACTCGCCGCTTTAGGCGCTACGGCACCGATTTCGCCCGTGCCGTACCCCTTCACACTGCGGGCCAGGCGCTCACCCAACGCCAATGCGTCGGGGCTGGCGAGCAGGCGTTGCAGGTGAGCGGCTGGATCTGACCGTAGGTCCTCGACGCCTAGGCTCTCCAGGTAGTCAAGGGGCTCAGGGGGCGTTGCGCCCAAGTGCACGTTGGCCAAAGCGCCCAGCGTGGCCTTGTCTGCCGTTGACAACTGCCCTGGTGCCCACTCCCAATCCATGAAGCCTGCGTAGTTACCCAAAGGCGGGGCCGGTGGCAACGTAGTGCGCAGCCAGTTGATGACATTGCGTACCTCTCCAACCGTCTGCGGGGTTCCCAGGTTGTTTTTCTCAATGGCCTGGCTCAGCGTATCGGTACCGTCGAGGTGCTGCGCACCATCCCAGGCGGTGGCGTCCGGCAAGCCCTCGATGAGCTGCTCCAACCGGCTCGCCAAGCGGGGACGACTCTCAAGCTCAGCGATAGCCTTATTAGCCTGCACGAGGGCACGCTCTATCGATCGTGCTTGCTCGGGCTGCATCAACAGGCCTTGAGTGCGTAACTGCTGTTTGAGGTGATCAGCCTCTTCCACGGATGACGGGTTAGCGATGTCGAAGGCCTGGAGAACCAAATGCCGTGGCACCCAGGTTTCCTCACCGGCCAGAGGGTTGAGGCCCCGGTCCTGGGGGTCCAATACTTCACGTGCCGCGCGTAAAGCCGCTGAAGCCTGCCACCACCCCGAATCATCGCTTGTGGAGAAACTGACAGCCGTGCGCACGCCACCTCGGTCGGCGTATCCATGGAGGGTGTCTTTATGCAAAGTGAGGGTATGCATTTCAAGGGCCTTGCTGGTCAGCCAAGCCTGCAGGGTTGGCTCGCTCCAACGTTGCTGGTACAGCGCCAGCGAGGGCGCGAGGCTGCTGTTGGCGGGCACTTCAAGCATGGTGTAACCGTTTTGCATCGCATCGCCCAACCGCTGCCCCAGAAGGATGTCGGCAGAAGAACGATCATCTCCCTGCGGTTCTGCGGCGCGTCGAACCCTCAGCAGCGGCGGCGAATGTACAACCGGCAATGGGTCATGCTGCAGCGTAAGGGCAGCGTCCCCGCCGCCGTTGGTATTGAATACGGTAACTTGTCGGCGAATGAGCGCGGGGATTGTCATGAGGTCGTTCTCTTCGGGTGATATACGCCAAAAGAGTGGTCCCGAGCCGAGCAAACGTTCTCAGTAAATCGTGAGAAAATTCGTCACGAGAAGCGCTTAGAGAATCCGATACAGCAACCGCTCGATCCTCACCCGGCTGACCCGGCGTAAAAACTTGCCAACTGCTTGCGGGTACTCCACCAGCGTCTGCAAGTCCTGGTATCGCTGAATGCGCGTGGTATGCAGGAAGATCTGCGCCAACTCGGTACGTCGCGGCTCAAGCCATTGGCCCTGTGGGTCGTCGATCAACAAGGCGTTTTCCAGGTCCAGGCGAAACGCCCGTGGGTTGAGGTTGTTGCCGGTAAGCAGGGTGTAACGCTGGTCGACCCACATGCCCTTGAGGTGATAGGTGTTATCGCCATCACGCCACAGGTGCAAGCTCAGCTGGCCGCTGTCGATCATCGGCTGGTGGCGTTTGGCGAAGCGGCGCAGGCTGATCTCATACAAGTAAGGCAACGCTGCGATAACCCTGAACGGCTCGCTCGGCGGGATGTAGAAGTCGTTGGCGGTCTTGTCGCCGACAATGATGTCGATCTTCACGCCACGTGCCAGGGCGCGGTTGATTTCGCGGGTCACCGGCAGCGGCAGGTTGAAGTACGGTGTACAGATAGTGAGTTGGTGTTGGGCGCTGGCGATCAATTCGAGGATCACCCGGCTCAGCGGGTTGTTCTTGCCCACGCCAAGCAGCGGGCTGACCGACAAATGACCATTGGCCAACTGCCCCGCCGTGGTGTCGTAGGCTGCGTGTTTCAAGCGGCTGCGCAGATCGCCGATGTCGTTGCGCAAACTGCGGGTGGTGGGTGGGTTGGGCAAGTCAAGACGATGCACGGCCTTGGAGGCCACCAGGCCATGCTCTACCAGGTGCTGCATGGAGTCGGCCAAGGGTTTGCTGTGGATCAGGTGATAACGATCAAAGCGGTACTTGTCGAACTTGTGCAAGTACACATTGTTCAGGCTCGCGCCGCTGTACAGCACCGTGTCGTCAATCACAAAACCCTTGAGATGCAACACGCCAAACAGCTCGCGGGTTTGCACCGGCACGCCGTATACCGGCACCTCACTGGCATGGGATTGGGTCATGGCCTGGTACCAGGCGCTGTTGCCCGGCTGCTTGCCGGCGCCGATCAGCCCCCGCTGGGCGCGCAGCCAGTCGACCATCACCACGATTTCCAACTCCGGCCGCGCAGCCTTGGCCGCGTGCAGCGCGTCGTAGATCTCCTGCCCGGCTTCGTCGTGCTGCAAGTACAGCGCGACGATGTAGATACGCCGTGTGGCCTGGGGGATTTTCTCCAGCAGGCAACGGCGATACGCAGCCGCGCCAGACAGGACCTCGATGGCATCAGGAGTGAGGGGGAAACCGCGCAGTTTGGGCAACAGGGAGCGTTTGAAGAACGACGGCATAAGGCTCGCAATGGGTCGAATCCGAAGAGGCCCCGAGCTTACACCATGGGGGTGCTCAGGTCTCGTCGCCGGGGATAGACTGTCTCGCCTTGCACTGTGTCGACTTCAGGAGCCGTGATATGTCACCGATCCAAGAACCCCGCCCGCCACTGCCGCCGTTCACGCGTGAGTCGGCGATTGAAAAAGTACGCCTGGCCGAAGACGGTTGGAACTCCCGCGACCCACATCGCGTATCCCTGGCCTATACCCTGGATACACAGTGGCGTAACCGTGCCGAATTCGCCCATAACCGCGAAGAAGCCAAGGCTTTCCTCACCCGCAAATGGGCCAAGGAGCTGGGCTACCGGCTGATCAAGGAGTTGTGGGCGTTTACCGATAACCGCATTGCCGTGCGTTATGCCTATGAGTGGCACGACGATTCGGGCAACTGGTTCCGCTCTTACGGTAATGAGAACTGGGAGTTTGATGCGAACGGCCTGATGGCCAATCGGTTTGCGTGTATCAATGACCTGCCGATCAAGGAAAGTGAACGCAAGTTTCATTGGCCGCAGGGGCGACGGCCGGATGATCATCCCGGTCTGTCTGAGCTCGGGCTATAGACTCACACCGTGCAAATGTGGGAGCTGGCTTGTGTGGTGAGGGGGCTTTCACTGGAGATCCAGGGGGCTGCTACGCAGCCCAGCGCGGGGCAAGCCCGCTCACCACAGCAAGCCCGTTCCCATAGGGGATCGTGTAATTGGCTTAGTCCTGGTTCAGGCCCACGCGATACAGCACGCCATTGTCCTCATCGGTCAGCACGTACAAGTAGCCATCCGGCCCTTGCCGCACATCGCGGATGCGCGCTTTCAAGCCGCCCAGCAAGCGCTCCTCGTGCACAACCTTGTCACCCTCGAATTGCAGGCGAATCAGCTCCTGACTGGCCAACGCGCCAATAAACACGTTGTGCTGCCAAGGCTTGAAACGGTCGGCGTCGTAGAACGCCATGCCACTGATACCGGGTGATTTTTCCCAGACATGATGGGGCGCTACCGTGCCTTCCACGCTCTTGCCCTGTGCTTCGGGGATCGCGGCCATGGAATAGTTGATACCGTGGGTCGCCAGCGGCCAGCCGTAATTCTTGCCGCGCTCGATGATATTGATCTCATCGCCGCCACGGGGCCCATGTTCGTTTTCCCAGATCGTGCCACTCCAGGGGTTCAACGCCAGACCTTGCGGGTTGCGCTGGCCGTAGGACCAGATTTCCGGGCGTACGCCCTCCTGGCCGACGAAGGGGTTGTCATCCGGCACGCGACCGTCCGGGTAGATGCGCACAACCTTGCCTTGCAGCTTGTCGAGGTCTTGGGCAGTGGGCCGGTCGTTATTTTCGCCGAGGGTCACGAACAGGTAGCCATCCCGGTCGAAGGCCAGCCGCGAGCCGAAGTGGTTGCCGGTGGAAAGCTTGGGCTCCTGGCGCAGGATTACCTTGAAATTAGTCAGACTCTTGAGGTCGGCCGACAATTGCCCGCGCCCCACTGCCGTACCGGCCGTGCCGCCCTTGCCGCCGCCTTCGGCGTACGAGAGATAGACCGTACGGTCTTGCTTGAAGTCTGGCGACAACACCACATCGAGTAAACCGCCCTGCCCCTTGGCCCAGACTTCGGGCACGCCGGTCAACGGTGCTGACAGCTTGCCGTCCGGGCTCACAAAGCGCAGGTGGCCGGGGCGCTCAGTCACCAGAAAACCTTGCTTGTCCGGCAGAAAAGCCACCGCCCAAGGGTGATCCAAGCCCTTGGCAACCGGCGTGACGCTAAGGCTGCCTTGTTCACTCGGAAATTGCTGGCTATCCGCCGCGTACACGCCCGCCAAAGGCAGCACAGCGGTTGCACACAGGGCAGCGAGAAGGGTTTTACGTAGCAACATAAGACGAGTCCTTAGCGGCGATTACCGTTGGCATCATAAGTGGGGGCTTGGGTTTCAGGGGCTGGGCGGCTGGGGGCGGGATCGCGCTTGGGGTAGCTATTGCCGATACCCCGGTTTTCCAGGGTTGGCGTGCGCTGAGTGGGCCCGATCTGCGTGCCGCGAACCGCCGGCGCATTGGGCTGGGTGCCTTGCATGCTGTTGGGGTTGGCCCGGTGAATCGGGCTGTTGTTGGAATCTGTGCGGCCGGGCAGGTTTTGCGCCTGCCCCATCGGCATCAGGCCAAAACCCAGCAACAGCGCTGCAACGTGACGCATACAACTGTTCATGACAAAGCCTCTCTGGAGCGAGTGGTACGTGCTTTCGATAACACGCTACGCCCTGGGTTCGGCTTTGGTAACTAAATAGTTTCTCATCAGGTGCAACACGATGTGTCGGGGTGCCCACAGAAACGTTTCTCGGCCCCCGTCAGCCACCTGAAGATTCGGCCCTCTGAAGGAGAACAGCCTTGCCGCCAGCAATCTGGGGCGCCGGTTTGCTCAGATCAGCACGAAGATGAGCGCCAGTGCAGCGAAAATCGCCCACTTTTCGAGGTAGTAACGTGCGCGGTTGCGCTTTTTCAGCTCTTTGCCCCGTAGGCGAATCTTGTACAGGCGGGTAAACGCACGGTTCAACCCACCGGTCTTGTCACCCGCATCGTTCGGTGAGCCTGCCGCAGCCATCACATGGCGGCTGAACCAGCGGTTGAACGCTGCGGCCCAGCGGTATTTCATCGGCCGCTCGATGTCACAGAACAAGATGATACGGTTCTGCTGCGTGGTGTTCTCGGCGTAGTGGATATAGGTTTCGTCAAACATCACCGGCTCACCGTCGCGCCAGTAATAATTCTCGCCGTCCACATTGATGTAGCAGCCAGGGTCGTTCGGCGTGTCCAGCCCCAAGTGGTAGCGATAAGAGCCCGCATACGGGTCGCGATGGCGCACCAGCTTGGAGCCCGGCGGCAACTCGGCAAACATCGCCGCCTTGATCGAGCCGATGCTCTGCACCAGCTCAGTGGTGCGTGGGCACAGCTTCATCGCCGAAGGGTGGCTGTCGCCGTACCACTTCAAATAGAAGCGCTTCCAACCCGACTTGAAGAAGGAATTGAAACCTACGTCATTGTATTGGTCCGAGCGTTTGATCTCACCCGCGCGCATCAGGCTCTGACCCTCCCGGCGGATTTCTTCCCAGTGCTCCTGCAAGGGCCTCAGGTCAGGGAAATCGCCCGGTGAAAGATAGGGTCGGCCAGGCAGTTTGGAGAACAAATAGAGGAAGCAGTTGATCGGCGCCAGGAAGGTTGAATGGTCGCTGAGCTGGCGGCCCAGCTTGTGTCGCACCCGTCCACGCAGGTGTACATACGCAATCGAGGTAACGTAGAGAGCAACAATGATGAGTTTCAAGGAATTTCGTCACACGTCAGAAGAGAACAGGCTGCTCCTGCGTGCCCACAACGGCCGAGGATTAATAAGCAGCACCTGAAATCACAATTCACACGGTCGACCTGAACGTACGGGCAGCCACCCGACACCGGGTCATCGGCAGTTATTTAGCCACAGTTTGTAACCAAAAGTTAACCAAGAATTGTGAAACGCTGTCCACTGAATGCGGTTCAACGGGCTCGCGTTGCAGTGAGCCCATCGCGATTTCGGCCAGGCTTATAGGCGCGGCAGGCTACGCTCGTCTGCCATCGAAAAAGGCCCGGCCACGCGTCGAACCTGAGCGAAATGCAGGATCAATGCGACCAACATCCCAAGCATTAGCCCGGCCAGCACACTCAAGCCAATAACCACTAATTTCCTCGGTTTGATAGGCCCCAGTGGCTCTTGTGCCTGCCGGTCGATGGTCACCAATTTGAGTTCGCTCATATCGATATTAAGGCCACGCAACCGCGCTTGTTCGGCCCACAACCGTTCAACGTCCTGCAGGAACACATCCTCGTTCGTACGGCCGTTCAGCACCTCTACCTCACGGTTCACGTCAAGCATGCTCAGTTCCTTGCCGATTTCGGCAATGCGCACGTTGGTAAAGTCGTCGTTGGTGCGCAACTGCAACACTGTTCGCTCTGCCTCCAGTACCTCGGTGCCCATGAAGTACAGCGGTACCGTCTGGCTGGCTACCACCGTGCGCATGACCTGGCTGGACCCGTGCTGATCCTCGCTCCCCATTACAGAGGGCACGGTAGGTTTTCTGATGCCAATGGTCGTGGCAATCGTAATGGCCTCGGCCAGTTCCGCAAGACGGCTCGTGCGCTCCATTTTCATCTGCAAGCGCAAGGCGCTGAGCTCATCCTGCAAACGGGCGCGCCTGACCTTGTCGGCCTCCAGCAGCCTGGCGATTTTCGATTCTTTTTCCGTGTCGTAGTTGGCGCGGGCCGCGGCGATCTTGCCCTTGAGTTCATTGAGTCGATTATTGACGATCACCTTTAGGTCAGCGCCTACCTGCTCGCGCTCCAGGCTGATGGCGAAGTCGACAAACCCGTTAAGGATCGCCACCCCGTCAACGCCCTCGGGATACTGCATTTCCAAACGGACAAAGCTGCTCAGTGACTCGGATTGTTTCGGGTCGGGCAGCACCAGCTTGATAGCGTCGCGGTTAAACGCTTCAAAACTCTGCTCCAGGCTTTGACCTGGTCGCTGGAAAGCTTCAAACAGCGAGGGGTTGGCTCTGAAAAAACCCAGCCGGGCTTCGTAGGAATCCAGTTGCGCGGCAACCTTGGCCAGTGCATCAGCCGGCGGCAATTTATAGACTTCTGAGCGATTGAGTGCATCCAGTTCATTGATGGCCGCAGGCCGCAACACGCTGCTTACCTGGTAAACCCGCGGCGCAAGAAAGGCATAGCCTACTCCCAGAAGGCCAACAAGAATCGTGCAGCCGATAACCCATTTTTTTTGTTTCCAGATGGCATGAAACAGCTCAAAAAGATCGACTTCATCCGAAGCCATATGACGGTGAAGCTGGGGAGTGTTATTCAAAATTCATACACCCTGATGAGTTGAAATTCAGCGCCCAAATACTCAGACCTGGATAACAACTGGATAAACAGGGGGCAACGTCTGGGCTCACGATACTCGTGGCCCTCCGCCAGCAACAGGAGCACCCACTTGACTGGCCCGCTAGCCTAAGCAGCACACGGTTGACTTCAGTCACATGGATGTCATTACTGACAGACATGCAGAGCATAGACGGTCCGTTACAAGACGTTACCCAACGGCCAGGCAAATTAACGCTAATTACCTGTCAATAAAGGAAAAATCAGAGAAAAAACTAAAAGATAAGATGATTCCTACACTTGATTACACGTCAGATTACGCAGAACGCTGTATTACCGCTTTCAACTAGCGGTTAGCCCTTGCACAGAAAAAGGAATTTTACATGTCATCCATTACAGATCCGGACTACCTGGCCCTCCAAGGTGCCTGGGAGCAAACCTCACTCGAAGACAGCGGCGTGCTCAACCCGCCCGACGCCCATACCGCTCCAGGCGCAATCACCACCATCACCGGCGACCGCTTCGAAGTGAACACTGTCAATGGCGAGGTATTGCTGGCGGGCCGATTTTTCCTCGACAGCACGACCCACCCCAAGAGCATTACCTGGGTCGATGACATAGGGGACGATGCCGGCAAACAGTTGCCCGCCAGCTACCGCCTTGACGGAGATGAATTCGTATTTATTGCAGCTGATGAAAGTATGCCTAGGCCAACCTTATTCAGTACGGGCCCAGGTCAAACCATGCGCACGTTCGTACGCCGTTCGTGATTGGCGCTAGCCATCCGAAGTTGCGACACCATTTTCACAAAGCCTTCACTTTCCCGTCTATAGGGTGAAGCCTACCTACTCCAGTGAATCCCTTAGCCCGCCCTCCTCGCGTGCTTTTTTTGCTTGGTGAAAACCCAGTCAACGGGCGCGCTTGCTTGCGGTCAAGGTGAAGCACAGCGGCAGTTGCGCTGGCTGGTGTTCGTACTGGTCATACAGCTCTTCGCGATTGGAATGGGGGTACTCCTGCAAATGACTGATCTGCAGGTTGGCGCCAATGGCCGCGCTGACCACATCGCCCATGGTGTGCACAAACCAATACGATGTCGGCCCCGCTTGCTCGCCCAAGCCCTCATAGACGATGGACTCCCGCAGCACAAAGGGCTCGCGCTGAAAGTACGAGCTGGCGGGCAGCATCGGGTTGTCAGCCCTGGGGTCGAACACCTCAAGAAACGGGTGGGTTTCGTACATCACCAGACTGCCGCCAGGTTTCAAGGTGCTCGCCGCATGACGCATGAACTGCGCAACATCCGGCATCCAGCCCAGTACTCCGATGGTCACCAAGGCGATATCAAAACGCTCGTGCAGATGCGCCGGCAAATGGTGGATATCACTTTCGATAAATTCGGGGTGATGGGGTGAGACCTCCGCCAGCTCGCGGGCCTGTTGCACAAAGGCCCGGGATTGATCCACCCCCACTACCGCGCGTGCGCCGAGGCCATACAACGACAGGCTTTCACGACCGTTGTTGCAGCACAGTTGCACCACATCCTTGCCGGCCACGCCGAGGCTTTGCAGCACAGCGGTGATCGTTGGGTCGAGGCAGGAAAATCCAGGGTTACCTACTGACGTGAGCAAGGCGGCCCAGGTGTCGGTGGTTTTGTGCAGGCTGGCGGATTGATCCCAGGCCTCCTTGTTGCAGGCAATCGCCTGCTGAGCTGAGGGCATGTCCATTGCGTCTCCAGAAAATCGTGTTAGCGGGGCTCAGAAAGTAATCCAGCAGCGCGCCGATTAAAACCCCAGGCAGCACGCGAAACTTAACGCAGAAGTCGTAGGTCAGTAGCGCAATGAGTGTTCAGCCGTTGAACGCCCCTTCTGTAGTCATCGTCATGGCCAAACACGCCGACCTGCGTAATACCCTGTCACTGGACAGCCTGAATTTCTTTCTCGCCGATGTGCGCGACGGTCTCGGCCCGTACCTGGCGATCTACCTGTTAGCCGTACACAAGTGGGACCCGGCCAGTATCGGCGTGGTCATGACCCTGGCCGGTATCGCCGCGCTGATTACCCAGGGCCCGGCGGGCGCCCTGATCGATCGCACCCGCAGCAAGCGCGCGGTCATCGCGCTCGCCGCGCTGCTGGTGACGGGCAGTTGCTTGATACTGCCCTTTGTCAGCTCGTTTACCTGGGTCGCCTTGACCCAATCAGCCAGCGCCGTGGCCGCGTCGGTCTTCGCCCCGGCGATTTCCGCGATTTCATTAGGCATCACCGGCCCACGGGCGTTTACCCGCCGTACCGGGCGCAACGAAACCTTCAATCACGCGGGTAATGCCGTGGCTGCACTGCTCGCCGGCGGGTCTGCGTATCTGTTCGGGCCGGTCGTAGTGTTTTACCTGATGGCATTCATGGCATTGGCCAGTGTGGTGGCGGTCAGTTGCGTGTCGGCGCAAGCCATCGACCATGATGTCGCCCGTGGCTTCGACCCCGCTCACTCCACGCATCACGAACAGCCCTCCGGCATCCGGGTGTTGCTGGCCAACCGCCCGTTGCTGCTGTTCGCCATCTGCTGCGCGCTGTTCCACCTGGCCAATGCCGCGATGTTGCCGCTGGTCAGTCAGAAGCTCGCGCAGATCAACCTGCAGATGGCAACGCCGCTGACCTCGGCGTGCATCGTCGCCGCCCAACTGGTGATGGTGCCCGTGGCCTGGCTGGTGGGCGTCAAGGCGGATCTATGGGGGCGCAAGCCGCTGCTGCTGGCCGGTTTTATGATCCTGCCGCTGCGTGGCGTGCTCTATACCTTGTACGACGATCCTTACTGGCTGGTGGCCGTGCAACTGCTCGACGGCATCGGTGCAGGGATCTTTGGTGCGCTGTTCCCGGTGATCGTCAAGGACCTGACCCAGGGCACTGGCCGCTTCAATGTCAGCTTGGGCGCCCTGTCTACCGTATTTGGGTTGGGCGCCGCGCTGAGCAGCAGCTTGGCCGGGTTTGTGGTGCAACAGGCCGGCTATAACGCGGCGTTCCTGACCCTGGCCGGCGTTGCGACCGTGGCTTTGGCGCTATTGTGGGTGGCCATGCCGGAGACCTTGGCGAAACCCGCGCTCACGGGCCATGTAACCGCAGTCTGATATAAGCCACAATGTCGCCCGCAAGGACAGATGACAGCCCTACCTCGACCACAAATGGATTTGGCCCTTTGAAAAAGCACCTCATTTATCCGTTATTGATACTACTCGCGGGATGCAGCACGGGCCCCTACCTCCATCCGGAATCCGCCCTGGGCCAAAACGCATTGCTCGAACGCACCTGCCCCGGGCCGAAAGCAGCCATCAGCTATGCCCCGTTATCAGAAGAACTCAGCTGGGTGCATGTGCTGGTCTACGTCGCACCACCCGGCACATCGAGCTGGCCGGGCAACCTACGATCCACCGATACCGAGTTGCGCCTGTTTGGACGGCTCTATACACCGCAACGCCTGCACACCCTCGGTACTGACCAGCCACCGACGCTTCGGGTCAGCGCCGCATCGCCGGTCGTCACCGTGACGCTGGCCAGCGGCGAGCGCTATCGCGTGACGATCGAACAACTCAAGACCGGCTTTGATCCACGGGCCGTATTTCACAGCGGGTTCAAAGGGACTGCCCTAGGCAAGGGCGATATGGATGACTTCACCCTCACCTTCCCCGACATCTTCGTCAACGGCGAAAAAGTCCCCATGGCCCCCATTCACTTCAAGAAACGCGAGGAACGCTACGCGCCCGTGTTTAACTGCTGAACACCCACCTCACTGCAAGGAAGCAATAAAGAATGACGTTATGGAAAACACTGGCGGCCGTCTTTAGCTTGTCGCTCGGCAACACCACATTTGCCGCCGAAAACAACAACCCGTTCCAGGCCACGCTGATGATCACCTCGATCGTTCCCACCGTGATCATTGGCGGCGCAACGGCGGCAACCGCCTATATCCCGGAGTTGTTCAAATCATCCAAGAGCGATGCCCTTGTATTCATGGGGTCGGATGGCGAGATCCGTGGCGCGCAATTTGAGCAAGCGGTGCGCTATTACCGCGCCACGTATCACCCGCCACTGATGACCGACCAGCAACTGGCGCAGGCTATCGTCGCGGCTTTTTGAGTTTGGAGGGTGGTGAGCAGGAACGTCGTCGGTTTCGCCATACAACTGTCGCCTCACATATGCGACAATGCGCGCCAAATTCCAACACACATCCCAAATTTCTGCTCAGCGACCGGGTTTCGCACCTTGATGTCGCTGTTGATGCATGCCTGAAGGCTCCTGCCGCCACGCTCGCAACCCATTGATAGGTAAAGTAATTGATCTCCACAGCTAACATCACCATGCGGTCTGAAACGCATACTGGTGATTAATGCTGATCAGTGTTTACTGGGCCAAGTCGTCATGAGTAATCAACGATAAACCACCGAAATGCACCCGTTGGTCCCAAGATTGGTCCCAACGGGCAAATTTCAGCCCATGCCGAAACTGCATACCCTTTCCCCGGCGTCCTGCCGACTGAACACAAACCACCAAATTGCCCCACTACTCCCCCGAGACACGTCACATGGCAGCATTCGACCCATGGCAGTCAGTAGACTGATCACCTGGAGGCTGTCAAAAGCAGCTTGGTGCGAATCAAATCCGGCAGGCTGTTGTTTAGGGAGAAACACATCACTCATGTATCTTTGTTTACCCGCAAGCGATCAACGACAGCCTTCCACACCTCAACCCGAGTGGACGCCATCGCCTGCTGTGTTGCATTCCGAATCAGTTGAGCTCCCGCGGAGCATGCGTGCAACCAAAAGCCTCATGGTAAGCACGTATAGCAGCAGCGTGGCGTTTAACCGCATGCAATGCGCTCAACCGCAAAGACCAGATCTTTGAACCCTGTCGATTGGTAAGCCTGGCAGATCGGTGGTTTCGAATAAGGGGTGGACTTGCACGAGCCATTAAATTAGCGCGGGTTATGCGCTTACCAGTAGGGGGGGCATGGTAGGCCAGTGTAGGAGCGTTGGTTACTGCAGCCACTAAAATGCCCCCGCACGAGGCTAACCGTAGGGGCGCTTTAAACATAAACCGCGTTATTCGCACCTGTCATCAAGGGCCGTAGGTGAGCCATTGTTACCTTTCGAGGAATGCAGCTAACGGCCAAAAACTGAGTTTCGGAAGCGTCCAAGAAATACGGAGCTATTCACCGTTCATCTAAATGGATCTGCAGAATATTCGATCTATAGCCGAGCCGCATTATGTTTCTACGACTTCCCGCGACTGATGCTCTACTCGATTGCGCCCCAGTTTTTTTGCGTGATACAGAAGAACGTCGGCTTTTTCCAACAAATCAATCGCTACAGTTACGGCACGCTGATGGTTGGAAATGACACCTGAGCTGATGGTGACAATGCCTGCCGTACTGCCTTTGTGTTCTATTTTTGCGGCCTCAATTGCTGAACGCACTTCCTCAGCGATCTTTATTGCACCTGCAAGTTCTGTTTCTGGAAGCAGGATTACAAACTCTTCACCACCATACCGGGCAGCGAGGTCGGCGGGACGCTTTATATTTTTACCTATCAACTCTGCGATTTGCCTTAAGCATTCGTCGCCGAGAACGTGACCATAATGGTCGTTATACTGTTTGAACCAGTCTATATCGATAAGTATGAGCGCTAAGCTATTTCCAGTGCGGCATGCTCTCGACCACTCTTGTGCCAATGTAGCGTCGAAACACCTACGATTGGGCAACCCCGTAAGGCTGTCTGTTTTAGCAATATGTTCCAAATCTTGATGCGCGAGACGCAGTTCTTCTTCCGCCACCAACAAACGTTGAATTTGTCGGTAAAAGAGAAAGCCTATGCTGGTCAGCACCAAAATTATAAGCACCAACATAATCGATGCCTGATAGACGTAAGTCCACCATGTTGCAAATACCGAATCTAGCGACAACCCTGCCGCAGCCACTATCGGAAGGCCCCGTATGCGGCTGTACGCATAGACTCGTTCGACCCCGTCTACGACGGAAGTCCAGTTCGCTGTTCCTTCGTCGCTGTTTTTTAAGTATCGACTAAACAGCTCTCCCTTTGTGATATTAGTCGTCATTAGCGCGTCAATCATTGGTCGTCGGGCCAGCAAATCGCCACTATCTAGTGCCAGCAGTATCACTCCTTGTTTTTCGACGTCTAAGCGTTCAAAGAAATTTTGAAAGTATGCGACGGGCAACGTTGCCAAAACCACGCCGCTGAAGCTGCCATCTGGGTATTGGGTGCGGCGGCTTACAGGAATGATCATGTCGCCGGTGGTGCGGCTCAAAATGATTTTGCCTATATGTATGGCCGATCCAGGATGGTTCTTGTGGTAGGTAAAATAAGAACGATCGCTATTATTCTTTGCGACAGTCTCTGATGAGAACGAATTTACTACCCAGTCGCCATTCTTGTCGTAAATGAACAATCCTTGAATTCCATCGGTTGCCTCAACGTTCTTGGCCATCAATTTGGACAACCGAAGTCGCTGCTCGGCGTCAAGTTTGTCATTTTCAACGCGCTCAGCAAGGTTACTGAGAATATTTTCAGCCTGGCGCAAGGTGTCTTGAGCCTGCTGATCAGAAGCGCGAACAATGTTATGGACAGCGATTTTGGCATTAGTCAATCGTTCGTCCGCCGATTGTTTTAACTGCCAGGCAATTGCGAAAACCAAGGTGACACAGACAAGGGAGATGAAAGCTATCAGGCCAACAGACAGAGCTTTAGGTGTTAATCGGCCAGACACGAGCGTTATGTTTTTCATTGAGTTCATCATAGCGTTGAAATGCTGAACCTTCCTGTGAGTTATCTAAACTCATCAAGATCCAGGTTGAGCGTATCCACAGCGATCGGGATTCCGAGTCAATATAGGTTTAGTTACCCCAACATGCACGCTATAAATCTAAAAAGAGTCATCGTTGCGAAACCGCAAACGGGGCAGCAAGGGCGTGGGAACCAGGATAGGTGGCCTGATGACATGCCCTCCGCACACTCAGTGACAGGCGCAATTTTTGCACCAAAATAGAGCGCCAATCCCATGATGGTCCCATGGGGCCATTTTAAACGCCAAAAACCACAAACCCCCAACTTTCTCTCGGAAAATCAGGGGTTTGTATTTTCAGAATATGGCGATGAAGGAGAGATTCGAACTTGCAACAAGTCAATCAGCTAAACAATTCACTCGGCGTCCGCGCAATGACGGCTTCCGGCCAATAGCTTCCTGTCGGGACCGGCTGAAATCGACCCGAAGCGGCTGTTCATGAGTGAGTTCTGTCGTCCAAAAACGGAAACCAAGAATGTCTACGGAAACCAGGGTGATTCAAATTGCCTTGAGCGGCTGCGAGCTACTCGGAACCTAAGAGCTTTCTAACCTCGGCGATGATCAAATCGATATTGAATGGCTTTGCCAATACTGCATCAAACAGATCCGATCTCTGCATACCGATGTGTGCCTGAGCACCGCTCATCAAGATGATCGGCAAATCGTGAGCGGAAGGAAGTGCCCGTACAGCTGTAGCGAATTCTAGACCGTCCATGACCGGCATCATAAAGTCGGTAATGATTAGGGCAGGCCTTTCCCTATCGAGTACCTCGAGCCCTTTTCGACCATTGCTGGCGGTTACCACCATGAACCCCTCATCCTCCAGCGCGAAACTGAGAATGTCAGCGATCAAATACTCGTCGTCGACGACCAGGATGGTGGTCATTTCAGTTCAACCCACTCAAAAGCTTAAGAAATCGAACCTGGAGGTGACTCAGTGGGGGCTGACGGTTCATGTCTTGAAGCCTTTGTCAGAAAAACATCTTTATCATGGATGACTACCTCAAAGCGCGAGGGGTCATAAGAGCTGTCTCGTACTTTAAGAATGGAAAGCGTCCTGCTTAGTTCAGAGTGATTCTCAGAGAAACGCATAAGCATCAGGTTGTCGACGATGCTGGACAGGTCAGAGTTTGGCGCGCTTACCTCGGATCCAAATAGATCACGCATTTCCCAGGATGCGAATACGGTTACGCCCCTGGATCGCAGCTCATTCATGAGCGCACTGAAGAAGTCAGTAATTCGCGCCGGATTTGTGGAGACTCGTGTCATACCGCTAAGGCTATCTATGAACAGGCGCTTGATACTCTTTTCTTCAACGATCCTCAGCAGTCGTGCGCCCAGCCCATCAAGCAGGCCTTCCGTGGTGGGCTGCCAGGCAATGCTCAAAGCGCCGCTGTCCTCCATACCCTTGATATCGATACCCAGTGATTGGCCTTTGAGTCGCAACCGTTGTGGGCTTTCGTAAAAGCCAAAATGCAGCCCCGGAGCATCGACCGTCGACTCTGCAAGAAATTTGAGACCCAGAGTCGTTTTACCGATGCCGGAGGGGCCCATGACCAGAGACACACTGGAACTGTATAGGCCTCCACCCAATATGCCGTCCAGCGAACCAATGCCACTAGGAATACGCGTCATGTCGGCGCTGTCAGGGGCCGACGGGTGGCTGTAAAGACTTTCGAGTCGAGGGTAAACCACCAATCCTTCGTCGGTAATCTCACACTCATGAAGGCCTGTCATTGCTCCACTGCCGCGAGTTTTACGCAGTTGAATACGACGTACGGAGCGAGTGCCAAATAGCTCTTCGCCCATTTCAATTACACCATCAACCATGGTGTGCTCAGGGCTGCCGTCGTCGAGGCGGGAGCTGGTGAGAAATAGCACAGTGCAACCCGCGAAAGCAGCGTGCCCTTGCAACTCAGAAATGAATTTCTTGGTGTCGATGTGCGAGTCGGCTTTTGAGCGAGCATTGAGCAGGCCATCTACCACCATCACTGTTGCTTTTTGGCGACTTATCTCGCGCCGAAGCAGTTTCACCACCTCGTCCAGTCCTTCGTTTTCTAGGGTGTCAAACGCGCTGACAAACTGAATTTCGGCGCCGACTTTGGATGAGTCGAAAAAGCTCAGAGTAGAAAGAAACTGAAAAAGACGGTCGTGTGACTCGGCCAGCAGTGTGGCGACCAGAACCCGGCCTCCATTATTCGCATGATGGAAGCCAAGTTGGTTGGCTAGGATCGTTTTGCCAGACCCTGGCCGCCCTTGGATTATGTATGAAGCGCCCGTAACCAGCCCTCCCTTGAGCAGAGCGTCAAGCCCTTCGATTCCACTTTGGAGGCGTTTTAGCTTTTCCACGATGCGACCCTGATCTAAAAAACAGGCTGTTTAAGCCGAGTGAGGCGGAATGCTAACGCCATTTTCGCTCTGGGGCCATTCTCGCCTAGAGCATGGCGGTCTAAGAGAGTGGTATGCCCAATTTTAGTCGCCTTTACCTCGGACTTCATTACTCTAAAGTCATTGCGGAATCAACGTTGCTAGCAGATGCCCCTTCTAATCTTGCAGCGATTCAATCGCAGTAACCAACCCCGAGCGCTTGCATGCAAAATGCAGGGGTGGGAGCCTGAATCGCCCAAGATTTCTTAAATAGTGTGCGACCGCTTATGGCCGAGGCTGTGTAAAAACGCATTCACCGTTTTGAACTCTGCACTGCTACATAAAATCTGTCAGCGTTTGGATAGTCAGACAGACCTGAAATTTGTGTAGGAGCGCGATTTTCTTTGCGATTCTGACTGCCAAGCTCGCTCTAAAACGCTTTCACACAGCCTACGCCGAAAGCCGCCGTTCGTAAGGGGCGGCTTTCGGCCAGAAGCGGACATCTCAGTTCACATATTGCCAGCGTCACACATCATGCATTGGAAAGTCGCCACTGACTGAGTGAAACCTTCTCCCACTGCCTAAATGCCCGGTGATAAGAGTTGACGTCCTCGTAGCCGAGCAGGTAGGCCACCTCTTTTAGTTCAAGGGTCGTATCAGCAAGCAAATGAAATCCGACTTGGCGCCGCGCCTCATTGAGCAGTGCGCTGAACGTCGTACCCTCTGATGCTAATCGTCGTTGTAACGTTCGCTCGCTCAGCAATAGTTCTTGGGCGAGATTCTGCAAACTTGGCCGCCCCCCCGCCAAGGCTCGTTTCAGAACTTCAATGACCTGCTCACAGAATCCTTCGGGAGCCTCAATCTCTCGCATTGCTGCGGTAAGGCCAGGGTTCATCATATGCAACACGTCCGGATTGTGTTCAAGAAACGGTGAATCGAGGTCGGCGGCGCTAACGGTCAACTCGTCACGGTCCGCGCTGTAGCGAATGGGGCAACCGAAATAAATCGAGTGGGTTTCTGAGGTCGGCGCTGGCCGTCTTAAACTCAATTCGACAGGTACCAACTGTTTGCCGGTGCCTCGTCTTCCTAGTTCTAGTACCAGAGCAAAACCCGCGTCCACTGAAATGTAAGGCGCCGGCCCAGTACCTGAAGGCCACTGAATCGTGAATGACACACTGCCCTTACGCTCTTCGATGCCAATTTGGTCGGGACTGCATAGGCGTTTGAAGCGGGAATACCTCGCTATTCCGTCGCGGTAGTCGGCCCCATATAACGCAGCGAGGAATGCCATTTTGTGTTTCGCACTGGGCGTGTCGCGTACCATTTTTATCGCGAAAGCAGGGTCTGCAGAAAGCGCCTCGATGGAATTCCAAACGGCAAAGAGCTGACGAGTGCTTATAACAGTGGCTTCGTTCAGGTGAATGTCATGGGGCAGTTTAGCCTGCTGTTGAATCAACGCGGGATCGAGCACCAATTGCTCTATCGACTGCCAGAATACTCTGGGCAATTTACACCGCTCCGCGCTGTTCTGAAGGTGCGACATTTCTATGCTCCGAACCGCATGTGAGCGGCCGACGTAACAGAACGCCCGGCTAATGGCGCGTTCCGCAAGTATTCTGGCGTAAACCGCCCACGGGGTTATGCAGCTCCGCTCTTAACATTGTCGTCACTGAACCGGGCCAAGAGGAGCTCACGATGACAATGACGTTCTATACCAATCCCAACTCTCGCGGGCGCATGGTGCGCTGGATGCTCGAGGAAATCGGTTGCACCTATGAAACGATCATTCTGGATTACCAGCAGACCAGCCAGGATGATCGCTGGGGCGGTGCTGCGCTGGCAGTACCGGCGGCGGCCGCCCCAGCTGATCCAAGCGTTATTTTCTTTCGCGACGTGAACCCGATGGGGAAGATTCCCGCACTCGTGCATAACGGGCAAACCATAACAGAAACCGCTGCGATCTGTGCGTATCTGGCCGAAGCGTTCCCCGATGCAAACTTGGCTCCCGTGTTATCGGAGCGAGCCTCCTACTACCGCTGGATGTTTTTTGCAGCGGGCCCCTTGGAGCAGGCTGTGACCAACCACCGCGCCGGCTTCAACCCAGCGCCGGATCAGGAGTTCTTCTTTGGCTATGGGAGCTACGAGCGCACCGTGGATCAACTCGAGCGCGCAGTGTCGGCTCACCGGTTCATTGCAGGAGAGCGTTTCACCGCTGCCGACGTTTATGTGGGCTCTCACATCGGCTGGGGGCTAGGGTTGGGCACCTTGCCGCACAGAGCTGCGTTTCTTGCTTACGCCGAAAAACTAATGGGCCGTGACGCTTATAAACGTGCGGTAGCGAAGGATGCAGCGCTGCTGGGGGCGGCGAGCTAATACGCGAAATGAGCCTTCACAAACGCCGCTAAGGTCGATTGCTGCCAATCTTCGCAGGCAGCTTTCGCTACGAGGAGGCATGATGGCTAAACGGTGCAATACGCCTACTCATAAACACATTGAGGCTTAGTAATGTCGACCAACCTACTCGACTTCACCACACGTTTGCTGATCGACGCAGGAATCGGAAAAGGGATGCGAGTCCTGGACGTAGGCTGCGGTTCGGGTGATGTATCTTTTCTGTTGTGTGATCTGGTAGGTAATGACGCAGAGATCATCGGAATTGATCGTGACGCCGAAGCCATCGCCATTGCAAGCCAGCACAGTGAATCACGAGACCACCCTGCGCTGAGATTTCTCCAGTGTGATCTTTTAGAACTGCACGACTCTCTCGGTACTTTTGACGCAATCGTTGGGCGGCGTGTCCTGATGTATCAGAAGGATGCGATGGCAGCGATGCGTGCGCTGTCAAAGTATTTGCGCCCCACTGGCATAGTAGTATTTCAAGAACACGATACGACGATGGTGCCTAAAAGTCTGGATCCCTTCCCTTTGCATAAAAGAGCGCAATCTTGGATACAAGAAATGATTGCTCGCGAAGGGGCCGATCTACACATCGGTTTCAATCTGCACGGAATTTTTACACAGGCAGGGCTCACCGTTGAAAACGTGCGAGCCGAATGCCTGATACAAACACCTGATACACGCTACAGCCTTGGCGCCATTGTTCGGGCGTGCTTACCGCGAATCACTGCATTAGGGGTAGCCAGTAGAGAAGAGGTCGAAATTGAAACGCTGCAAGAGCGACTGGATCAGGAGCGTTCAGCCTCTTCAGGCATCTACATCGGCGATGTGATGTTCGGAGGCTGGGCACGCAAAATTTGACTAATTTAAATGTCGATGATGCCCCAGCACATTCACCCGTACCCGCGTCTGGTAGAGAGCGGGCAATCATAACTTTGGACCGGGTTACTAAACACCTGCTGCTACGCTGTTGACTCCAACAGAGGAACGCCGATGCCAAACTCAGACCTACTCCCCTCCCTGCTTTCGAAGCTCTACGAAAACCAGCTGGCCCTTGAGGCTTCCATCATGGAACTCTCGAATTGGGTAGAGCTGCGCGGCTCTCCCGAAGTGGCCGAAAACATCCGAGGAGCTCTGCACACCGTTGATGAGAATGAAGAGTTCATAAAGCTGACGCTGGCTGTACTGATGGCGCCAGAGTAGTCAATCGCTCATGAATAATTGCACTCGCTTAGGCGCGAGCCACCATCACAGCTCAAGGTGATGTGATTTCTGCGACGCGTTCGGGTAGCATCCAGCAAGAAAAAAGCCAAAATGCCACTACAGACTACGGTCTGCTCTTTCAGCGCGCTCCTAAAAGATAATTAGGTAAGGAAACCACCAGCATGATGCGCTTCATCACAGTTATCCTCTCCCTGGCAGTTACAGCAGGTTGTGGAACGATGCCCCCGTCGAATCGTGACACCGACAGAACCCTATTATTAGCCAAAGCAAATGACGGGGCGAAATCAATCGAGGCTGAAAGTTTAGCCGAACAATATAGCGGCGATGCTGCGCTCCGGTTGGTCACGTTGTACGTCACCTCAAAAGGTCTGTACGCCGCATATTGGGATTTAACGAGAGGTTCTTACGGCCTCGCGTTCAAAATCAAATATCCTGAAATCGCTAGTGTTGAAAATAAAACCATAACTATCGGCTGGTCCCAAGTCGCAATGCTGGTGATTAACGATATTGACGGCTACCAGACAGGATTTGCCTATGTAACGCCGGGCAGCGAAGTGGCTCTTACACTTAAAAGAAACATCGCAGCCAAGAAGTGATTGCGAAAACCAGCAGTGTTCGTAGAGTTTGAATTGCTCGCTCACGCAGGGGAGCAGATATCCCTGTCACATAAGCCTGGCATGCGTAAAGCGCGATCAATCCTTGTTCGCCAGCGCGGGTGATGCCGATAATTTTCCATCATGCGCCGCACCTAGTTGAGCAGGTTCGGCCGCCAACCTCCGAGGCGGCACGAAAAATTTCAAAAGTTCTTATTTTTTGGTCAGTATCTTTTTAGCTGCAAATACCGCGGCAACGCCAACCCATCCTATGGGTCCGCTGATGACGGTGGCCGCCCCAAGCAATGCGGACTTCGACGTAACCTTCAAGGCCGCCTCTATAGGCTTGTCCGAACCAGATGCTGCGTCATAACCATTTTTCAATGCTGACCCGGTAGCTACCACAGTGGCCACTGCACTGATACCCGGGACAATGTGGGCCAACGTTCTTCCTGCGCTGGAAAATACCGAGCGAACCTGCTCGCTGGAATTTGTCCCGTAGATGCACCAGCTTACGAAATGCTCACAGTTGTTTGTGAGCAGGTTGTACGAGTCCTCTCCTAACCGTGTATACCCTCGCGCAATTCGCTCCTCCGCGTCATGCACAGCAAGCAGATGCGGTGTCACAACTGTCGGCATGCCACCGCTGAATTTGTCCAGGCTAGCTCGGCAGATTGGTCCGGAAACACTGTCTCCAAATCCCGAGTAGTGAATCACCTCGCCAGAACCTATGTAGATCCCATGGTGCGTATAACCCAAACGCACACTCACCAAATGATCACCCCTGCGCATAGCCAGCTTCCTTTTAAATTTTCGCGATCATGTCATCCAGCCATGACGCCACGCAAGATTTGCCCACCTTGCGATTATGCGCAAACTCAACCCTCATTAGCGCATCGAATCAAAACTCCGCTCACAGGCCAGGCCCGCTATTCGGGCTCGGTCATACGCAACCGCCAACTCTCCCGCTCTTTTGTCAGCCCGCTGGAACAGGTCGGAGAGCACCATGGCGGCGCGGGTGGCTGACGCGCCTCGCTTGGCAGCTCCGGGATCAGCGCAGGCTGTGGCGGCAAACTTACCGGCTTCGACGTGCAGCCGGTCGCCACCAGCATCAGCAGTGCCAGCATCCACAGCCGCAGCTTTGTTCTGTTCTCGCGCATCGCTTGCTTCCTTATTTACGGACGTCTGACGGCGCTGTTCTTCTTGGCGGGCTGCGGCGCCTGCGTTGGTTATGGCGATCGCCTGGTCTCGCTCGATATCCGCCAGCTTCTTGCCGTATCGATTTTCCTGCACTTGCCAGGTACCGGCGGCGGTGATCGCCATCGCCAGCAGGACCGCAGCCAGAATCTGCCCCAACGTCACGACATCACCCCGCCCGCCAGGCGGTACTGCTTCAACAGATCATCCAGTCGGTGTTCGTGCTGGCCGTACCCGGCACCTGGCAGGCTGGCCCAGATATTCCGGCATTTCGAGATTGCCGTCTCGATCCGCCCGGCAAGCACATCAGACAATGCGCGGCATTCGCGAATGTGCTGTAACGCCACCAGGTCCTGGCTGATCGGGCTAAAATCCGGCAGCTTGAGCAAGGCCTTGTAGTGCGGCCAGTCCTTCAGCATCTGCTGGTACCGGCCTGAAGCATTGGACTTCAGGCCCTTGCTGTTGATGACCTTCGACGCGCGCCCCTTGGCGAACGGGTGATCGGTGAAGTCCCTGAACACCTCAGGCTTGCGGTCGATACCGGTCACGATCACGTCGTAGCCATCCATGGCCGTTGCTGGCGATGTACTGGTGCCCTCAGACCAGCCGAGCATATCGAGGAAGGCCAGCGCGTTACGGCCGCCGGCGGCTGATTCGGAAAGACGTGCCATTGCTTTTCTCCAGGCAATAAAAAACCGCACAAGGCGGCCATTTGGATTTAATTGAATAGTCAGGAAATTGGTTTGGCGAACACTACGGGCGTGTAGAGCGAGGTTTGAATGTCTACGCCAACAACCTGAATTACCAACCTGTTGCTTCCGTAGTCCCACACCGCATACATATTTCCCTGCCGTGATGTACCGCCTGCCACATCCATTGCAATATTATTCAGAAGCATATAATCACCAGTATCGAGCGGGGTGTAGGCCGTCCAACTTAATCTATAAACGCCCTGCCCAGTCTGAGTCGCCCCCAGATAACTCCATCCGGAAATAGTTCTCGTGAATTGCGCAGCGGGTGTACCACTATCAAACAGCAGTTTTGAATTTGCATCCCAAATACGAAAACCGAAAGTCGCGGTGGGAGCAGATTTAAACGCTGCGGCGAACCACTTCCCCGACGTCCCCTGCCCTGCAATCCCCACGAAGGAAAAGCCAGTCCACGCCCTAGCCGATCCTTGCACCAAACAAAAACAAAAGGTGTTTGACTGGCCGGGCCTTACGAAGACGAGTGGGGGCTCATCTGAAGTTATGACTGTGGAGAACGGGACGTACACGCCAGAACCAGAACCACTCCAAGTGCCCCGATCAAGCACTACAAGCCTTGCAAATTCAGAGTCCAGTGTCACCACGTCGTTATTGTTTTTGAACGTTACTCCAAAAGTCATCAGCGATACCTCATTACTAAAAGACGCTGAGGGCTAAGTCCAATCGGCCCTGTCGAAGTAGAGGGACAACCAAAATACAAGGTCACCCCATCAACACCAACCACTGGAGTGTATTGAATGGCATAGTTACTTTGACCAGACGTGCTATATGAGGCAATTGGCACGCATACAGCAGAGTGAGTTTCCGGACGAATACCGGGTATTGAAATGAATCTCGTGCGGCCAGGTGCGGGAACGCCTGCCTGTACTATCTCCGAATATACAATCCGAACAGTAAAAGAGTTCTCATCCAGTTCAAGGAGCCCGGTCGGCCCCCACACTCTTACGCCATAGCTCATGCGGAAAGATCCCCCCACTGATAGCGCTTAGTGTCAAGCTCGTCATAGACCTTGCCGCCACGGTTATTGATGGTCTGCCGGCCACCTACGCCAACAGTGCTGTTCAGCTCGAACTCGCCGGTGACAAAGTTGATCATCAGACCGGTCTTCCCTGGAACGTAGTTCGCCGACTGAATGCTTTCGGTCAGTTTAGCTACGCCGATGGAGGCGTTCTGGATGAAAGCCGTATCGATGTACGCCGCGTTGTCCTGCACCACGAATGGGTAAAAGACGTTTTCGGTGTTTGGGTCAATGATCGCGAAACGGCTTGCAGCGATCAGCACTTGACTGGTGATGATGCCCTCGTCGTTCTCGACACCTACGCCGATACCAGCGAGATACGGCTTTCCGTCCACGGTAAGCTGGGTCTTGATGCTGTACATCGCCGCCAGCTCAGACTTGAGCGCCTCGATTTCGATTTGGGCACCACCGCCTGAATCGATCTTTTCCAGCAGGTGCTGGCTGAGCTGGGTCTCTGAAATCTGGTCGGCGAGATAGTCCAGGATCGGCCCAGCATCCGAAGACGACTGGCCATCAACCGGGCCGAAGAACGCGCCCATGTTCCCGATGCGATCCACCAGGCGCGCCCAGAAGAAGAACCGCTTGCCAGCGGCCAAGCCCATGATCGTCAGATCGGTCTGCGGGTTTGCGTAATCGCCGAACTTGACCGCAGTGGCGATATCGGCGGTTTCGCTGTACCAGATCTCCGTGCGCTGCAGGTCAGCGGTGCTGAGGTCCTGGGGAATCGACCACTGCAACTTGATGCCGAACACAATCGATTGAGCGGTGAAGGACGAAACTACGGGCGGCGGCGTGGTCTTGCCGTTCAGCACGGTCTCCGCCGAAGTGGCAAACACAGAGCCGATGTCGAGCGAGTTGATCGCCCGCACCTTGGCCACGTAGCGCCCAGCGTAGATCGCGCTCACATCGACCGAGGTGGTACCGGTGCGGCCCTGATAGATCCAGTCGCCGTCGTTCTTGCGCCAGTAGACCTCGTAGGCGATCGCCGCCTCAGGCTTCTCCCAGCCAATGGTCATAACGCTGATGGCGCTGCCCTGGTCGACGAAGTGGTCATTGCTGACTGTCACGTTGATCGGCGGCGGCTGCACGCTCGGCGGGATCACCGTCACCGGCGGCTGCTCGATGCGGCTCCCGTTGTCGATTGCGCTGTACTTGCTGGAGTTGTGGCGAACCGCGCTGATGGTGAACTTGATCTCCGTATCGGAGGAATCCTCAAGCACGGACATAACTCGGAACTGCTGCACGGCCAAGGTCGCAGAGTCGATGGCCCACATCGAGTGCGTGGGCGGCAAGTCGGCCAGTGGTTCAGCCAACACGATCTGTTGCACGTCCGACGGGAAGCCCGTGGTGTCCAGGGTGATGTTGCCGTTGTCCCAGGTGATGCCGGTACTGTCCCAGGTCAGCGGGTAGCCCACCGACTTGACCGCGCGGGAGATGGCCTTGCCGTTCGGCATGATCAGCGTGATGGTGTCGCCCGGGTACGCTGTCACATCGGCATCAAGCACCAGGGTGTCGAGCGTGGAAGAGCGCAGACGCCCACCGATGCGACGGCCTGCGCGGTCATTGTCCGCGATTCGGATAATCTGCCCTGGGCGCGCCAGCGTGCCGTCAAGGCCCACGGAAAAGCCCACGCTCTCGGTTTCCAGGCGATTGGTGAGCAGTGCCCACTTACCAATTCGCTGAGCCTGGGCTTGAGAGGTGCAGCCGGTCGCGGTGATTTCCGTCTGCTGGATGCCATAACGGGCAATGCCGGGCTGGTCATCAACATACTCGACCTTCTGCCGATAGAAATCCGTCGGATCGTTCCAGCTCACCAGGGCAACGGTGTAGCGTGTCTTTTTCGCTGAACCGAAGTACCCGAACTTGCCGTCAATGACGTTGGCATTCGAATAGGTATAGACCGGGTCTTCTGGCATGTCGCAAATAGCGGTAACTGAACCGCCAGCCCAATACGCCATCCCCCGGAATGTCGTTGAAAGATCCTGCAATACGCGCAAGGCGTCAGCGCGCACGGACAGGTAGAGGTTGCAGGTGAAGCGCGGATGAGTGCCGCCCTTGCCGTCTGGCACCATCTGGTCGCAGTACTGGCTGATCCGATACAACTCCCACTTATCGACCTGGCTGGCATTCAGCAGGTGGCCCAGGCCGTAGCGGTAATGCAGCAGCAGGTCGTAGAAGATCCAGGCCGGGTTATCTGTCCAGGCGCTTTTGAAACTGCCATCCCAAACGCCAGCGTAGGTGCGAGTGGCCGGGTCGTAGTTGCTCGGCACCCGGATAATTCGCCCGTACAGATCGAACGAGCGGGTTGGAATCGACTGAAATTGTGAAGCGTCAAACTGGACACCAAGCATCGCCGAACCTGGATAGCGCAGTTTCGCGTCGATGACTTCAGTGATTGCGTCGATGGTGGTGGTATCAGCGATTGCTGAACTGGTGGCGTTTGGTGTGAGCCTTACGACACGCACCTGCCACCCACTGTTGGCCGGCGGCAGATCCACGCGGTGGGAGCGCTCGTACTTCGTCGATGTTTTCCCGCTGAATGACGAGTCAACCAACGGCACATACGGCCCGCCGTCAGTGGAAAGCTCAATCCTGTACCGGACGCTGTAGCCGTTGGTGTCACCGCTCGTGGTGCTGGTCTGGGAGAGACGAGGTACCGAGATGCGAATACGCACAGCGGAGAGTTGCAGGTTGGTGACAGCCCTCACCCAGGGCTGGTCATAGCGAAGCTCAACACCCACGGCGTTCTCGCTTTCAACCGCCGGGAAGCCTGAGATATGCAGTTGATCCTGGGCACCAGTGCGGATGTCGAGCGATATCCCGCTGAAGTTTAAGGTGCCATCCGCATTCGCCAGCGGGGTTTCGCCTAGGTAAACAGACCGCATGCCGTCTACCAGCCCGCCGATTTCCCCCTCACTCACCAGGTCCAGGATTCGTGCATACGCAGTGCTCTGCAGGTTGTCCGGCGCCTCAACGGACGGGCGTGGTTTATCCTCGCCGCCTTTACTGCCGGCGATAGCTAAATTGGTCATGGCTTTCCTTCAGGCGAAAAAAAGCCCGCTCACGGCGGGCCTGGTGGAGAGGTATGTCGCTTACATCTGGTCTTCGGAGTAGATGCCGGCGCTGATGACTGCACTGCCTGTAGTCATCCGGCCGTACAGCAGCGGAACAGGATTACCCTGGACACTGGTGTTCACGGGGCCATTGAAGCTGTAACTGGGCCTGTTATTGGGGCCGTCTTGAGTGCCGAGGCCTTTGGCCTGAGGGCTCAGTAGTTGCGCAGCGCCACCAACCGTAAGGCCGATACCAAGCTGAACCGCCCAGCTTTGCCCGAAATAACTGCCGACGGCAATAAGCACCACGCCGACAATAGTCTGGATAAGACCAGCACGTTTGGAGCCCGCAATAACTGGGACAATGCGGATCACATCACGACCAGTTGGCTTGCCCAGGTCGTCCTCTCCGATGTTCTCCCTGCCGTTGAAAATCGCGTACTTGAGCCCCTTGCTTGAGCTTTCCGCCATATGCTGTTCAAAGCCAGGAAACTGCTTTAGATAACCGACTACATCACGAAACCCCGCGCTGGTGGTGATTCTGTGCCGCCGACCAAACTGCCGACCGAGCGATCCAGAAAGCAGAACGGTTTGCATTTTTTCGACTGACTGAGCCATTTTTTCTCCGGGTAATAAAAAACCGCCCGGAGGCGGCTTGTTGTCATTGCATCGTAGGGGATAAGTCCAGACTCATCGCTGAGTCTATGGAGATCCTGAATTTCTTGGTCGCACCTGGCTTTATCGTGGTTTCGCGCTCTTTAAGCCCGCTGCCACACGTGGATACAGAGACGATGTGCTCCCCTGGTGTTACGCGGAATTTTGCAGTTTCACCGGTCCCCACCTCTGCCGCGCGAACACCATCAATGCTCACGGTTCCATTGCATCCCGAACCCGCAAAGCCTTTGTCCCGAGTGACGACGAGAAAAGACTCGCCTTGGACGGAGGCTTGATAGGCAAACAACCTGGTAGATGGAACGGGGTCGGCTTGACTGGAGGGGATCGGCGAAGAAGCGCAGCCCGCCAGAAGCAACACTGACGCCAATCCAACATAAGAACGCATATCGTCAGCTCCTTGTGATTTGGGCAGACGATAACATTTACGGCGGCTGTACGAATCCTCAGTAACTGGGCCATGGCGGCCGGTAGTAGCCTCTCGCTACCAAGAACTGCCAAGGATATGCACATGCCAATGAAACAGGACTTCGACTCAGACCACTTCCAGCGGTGGCCTTACGTCCCCGAACATCGAGACGATGGCGACCATAACAATGGTGCAATCGATCTGGTGGCCTATCCAGATCGCATTGTTGAAATCCATGAGGCGACTGATGCCAATGGGCTTCGCCCCCTTCTAATGGAGCTCAACAGTGCTACTGGGCAGTTTATGACCTTGGGTAGCGCTTCGGGCTTCGATGGCGCCGCCTATCACTCATACCTGGAGCTTACATATCGCAACCAGAAACAGGCGCGCGACATAGAAGCGATTCACGCTGTGAACGACGCCTGGGAGCAGTGGGTCAAGTCGAAATACCCAGACTACGCCGTACCGATTCTGGCAAACGTGGTATTGGCGTATCGTTCATTTTCACTCCGTGGAAGTGAGCCGCAATATCTGATAACCGCTTACTATCGCGCGACGGAAGAATCGACTCATCGTCAGCTTGTGGAGCTTTTCCATCTTTTCCTACACGAGCTTCAAGAGCTTCAGCCATTTGAGCCTCCAGTTTGACTAAGCGTTCTTGATTGCATCCCGGTGCCGCCAATAGCCGACCGAGACCTCTGACCAGTAGCCGCCGTACACATCGCGTTTGCTGTCGCGGTTGTACAGGTGATGCAGGATCGAGCCGGGCGCAGGGTAATGCTCCGGCTCGGTTTTCAACACGCCGTCGGCCAGGTAGATCGCTGCATGGTTCGGTACAGGTGAACGAATCTGCATCAGCACCAGGTCACCGTGCTGAAGAGTCGAAACCTTCTCGAAGCCGGCGGCAGGTAGGTTATCCAGGTAAAGGTTGCCACCTTTGTCCCACCAGCCATCCTCGCGCTCGTAATCACCAAGCTCGATGCCCATCTCGCGACGGTAGAAGTCGAGGATGATGCTCAGGCAGTCGCTGATGCCGTGGGCAAAGGCCCGGCCGATCAGCGGCGCCTCATAGCCGACAGGCGCAAAGCTCACCAGCTCGCCGGCGCGCACTACATCGTCCTCGCCCTTGCGCACTTCGAGGATGTACCAGGGAAGGCCGGACGCCTCGCACGATACCCGGTCGGCCTCGCTTGGCGCTGGCGGATAGTCTGGGTGACTGTGCACCACGGCCAGGATCTTGCCCAAGTCCTCGGCGGCGGCGAAGTCCTCAGGCGACAGTCGGAAATGCTCGCTGGGCGTCGAGGCGGTGTTGCGGCACGGAAAGTAAACCTCTTTGCGGCCTTCACGCACCAGCAGCCCGCAGCATTCGCGTGGGTACTCGGCGAGTGCGTGCGCCTCGATCGCTGCCTTGCTTGATTTGTTCATCGGGTCAGGTCCTGATCAGGCCGGCGGCGGGGAATGAACCGTACGGAAGCGGGTTATTGGCACCGAAGCGGAGCTTGCAGCTGCTGAGGCGCCCGCCGCATTTGTCCTTGGTCGCATCGGTCACGATGATGTCGTTCTCGTCAGCCACCGGCGGGCCGTTGTAGCCGCAGTAGGGGCCACGATAGCCGCCGCAGGAGAGCCACCAGCACACGTTGGCCACGATCTGCCGCCTGGGCAGTTGAACGCCCTGAAAGTCCAGGGCCGAGGCCAACTCAAACTGCACAACGGCGTTATCTTCTGAAGACTTGCGCTCCACGTACCAGATATCCGGCGGCAGTTCCTCTTCAGGGTCGGCCTCCGGCTGCCCGTCTAGGTACTTGCCCAGCGTGCGATGGCGAATCAGCTTCGCCCCCACGAGGTCTTCGAAGTACAGCACCAGGGCGGTGATGAAACCGCCAACGTTCCCTACCGAAAGCGTCGGGGTTGGCTGGGCACCCTGCCCCGTCATCTCGAACCCGCCAGCCTTGATCGGCCAGGGCGAGTACTCCAGGCCCTGCCAGAAGATCGGCGACTCCTGCGGGTATCCGTGGAACCGGTAAAGCTCAGCACCCAGCGACGTGGCGTCGAGCTCAAATAGCTCCACCCACGCGCCGGGCTCCAGGGTCTGGATGTCGGCCGTGATCGGCATGGGATTTCCTCAGGCAAAAATAAACCCGCTCGATGGCGGGTGGCGGTGTGCGGCTAGGGGTCAGCTGGGCGCGACCGGGCGCTTGGTGCTGTCAGGGAAGTCGGGATTGGTGTCGGTCCACTTGCGCAGGGATAACCAATAGTCTTTCCATTGCTTCTCGGTCCCTGCAACGTCATCCGCGCCGAGTTGAACGGCTGTGAGGTTTTCCAATGCAAGCGGCATCTGCTCATTGCGCCATGCGTTCTCAACCGGCGACTGTTTGGCGTTCAGGGTTCCCTGAGTGATTGCCCAGGTTCCGTCGGGTTGCGCGGTGTAGTCCAGAGCGTTTTCGTCTTCTGGTCGTGCCCCTCCCATTTCGATACAGCCATCCGGGCAGTCGCCGCCAACGTACATATAGTTTTCGCCAACCCTGGCGTAGACACTAAGCACTATCGGTTTTTCCTCTCCCGGATCTTCTTCTACATCGCTCATGCTTTAACCTTCCATACTTTGATGCGGCATGGAGCGGCGGCAACCGATACAGCTGGAGCCGTACTGTTAAGCCAGCCACTAACATTATAAATAAGTCCAGTAAGCGCTGTTTTAAGAATAATGTTACTGCCGACCTGGCCACAAATCGCCCCGTAAACTTGACCGGAAACTGTGGCAACGCAAACCTGATACCAGTTTCCTGAATACAGAATCTCCACCTGAGTAATAACGTTAAATCCGGCAAAGGGATTCGCGGTGGAGTATTCAGAGTTCAGCGCTACCGTTGCAGGTGCCGCTTGCGTACCACCATTCGGGTAGATGATGGTGAATTCCGCCAGGTTGCTTGCCAGCTTAGCGTCAAGAGCAGTTTGCAAGTCTGGCTGCGCAGAAAGCGTGCCAGTGATATTGCCCCAAGATGCCGAAGCGCTGATCGCCAGCCAGGTGCCCAAGCTCGACAAGAACCGAGTAGCGCCCGCAGCCGGTGCCGGAACCAGGCCCTTGGTACCCGCCGCCCCTACTGAGGCCCCAGCCATATCAGGCACACCGGATGCAGACCCGGTTCCGCCTTGGCTGACTGAAAGCGGGCTTGTAAGGCCGGTGAGCGCGGTGATGTCGCTGTTTGCCCCCTTGCCGGCTTTGTTGGCCACAGTGGCAGCCAAGTCGGTGATTTGCTTTTGCAATTTACCGAAGGCGGTAAGGACAGTGTCCGTCGCAGCGATCACCGCTGGGTTGGTGGTTACCAAGCCGGTAAGCGCACTCCCAAGGGTTCGGGCAAGAGTCCAGTACTTGTTAACCGCACCTTCGGGCACCGCATCGGTTGAACCCGGCGAAGCCGTCAGCAGAACGTACTGGGTGCCGCTCCAGCGATACTGGCTGTTGGTATCAGTCGTGATGTAGATCTTTCCCGTTTCACCGGTTGCAGGCAGCGCGGCGACGCTACTGAATTCGAGAACATCATCCACGTAGCTCGGTAGCTGGGCCGCCGGTACCGTGCCGTTGGCATCCAGGCCAGCCACGCCGTTGGGCTGCCCCTTCTGCGCACCAGGAATTGCCGCATCAGCCTTGGCCTGCGCGCTTTCTGCCGCCGACTGAGCCGCCGTCGTACGCTGGTCCAATTCGGAAAAGTTGGCGTTGATGACCTGGCCGCCTGACTGCAAACTCTGGCCGGTTCCGTCGTTCGGTGCCGAGCCGATTTTGAGAGGAACAATACTCATGGATGGAATGCCTGTTCGAAGGTTGCTGCCAAGGTGTAGACGCTGCCGCCCTTATTGCTGGACTGATACTCCTTGCACTTGATCAGGAGGTTTTCTCCAAAAGGCTCGGTCCAACTGAAGGCAATCGCGCCTTTGTGCCGATTCAAGAAGGCCTTGATCTGAGCAATTTTGGCCTTCTGCCCGGTGAAGGTCAGCGGCCAGGACTCGGACTTATTGTTGATCCCGTCCTCGGCCGTCTGCTCGTAGCCGTCGCCGAACTTGGCTGACTTCACGCGAAACGTAGTGGTACCGGTGGGCTCCTTGTCGGGAGTCCAGCTGAAGGTTTCCGTCGCCATGCGGCTCCCCAGAAAAAGAAACCCCACCGAAGCGGGGCTTGGTTATCGACCGTTGATCTTTGACCAAATTTGACCGCCCGGTAGCAGCTCGCGGGCGATCTGCTCTTGCGCGCCCTGCTTCGCTGCCTTGGCGTAGGCCTGAGCCACAGCCTGGCTTTGGGCATCGTCAGACGCCCCACTACCCTGCCCCTCTGGCACCGTGAAGTGCTGCTGAATCACCACCTCAGTGCTTGAACCCTGCCCACCGCCAACTGCCATAACGCCCAGCTTGCCGCCGGCAGTTCGAGTCAAAGGCATGATCGCCTCGTCCCCAGCCTCACCCATGACGCCAGTCTTGCCGTTTGCCATGCCGAAAGCCGTTGGCTTGCTGACAACCGCGTTGGTGAATGCACCGCCGTCGGCGAACATCTGTACGCCGTTGGACCAGGCCCCACCGAGGGCTTGAGGAAACGCCACTGACCCACTGCTCGCATCGAACTGGCTGCCGAAGTTGCTCGCGCCCTGTGCCGCGCCACCAGCAGTTGCTGAGGCTGTAGCGCCGCCGCCTCCAAAGTAAGAACCGGCGGCAGATGCGGCGAGCCCAAATAGCGAGCTCAGCGCCGATGACGCCGCCTGCCGGGCAGCAATGCGCGCCATGTCTGCGATGATCGACTTGGCGAAGTCAGCAAACGAAAGCTTGCCGGTCAGCGCGAAGTTGACGATGGCGTCTTCCATGGAGCTGAAGGCGTTGCCGAAAAGGGTCTTCGTCTGCCCTGCCACATCCTTGGCAGAGTTGAGATAGTTGTCCCAAGCCGCCGTAGCGCCATTGGTCCAATCGCCCTGGGCATTCTCCACATCCGCATAGTTTTGCCGGATCTGGTCGGTGGCCTTCTTGTTCGCATCGGCGAGCGCCTGCGATTTGCGGATGAACTCTTCGTCCGACATATTGCGCGAAGGGTCGGAGCGTTGGCTTTCCAGTTCCAGCGACTGCTGAGCAAACCGGTCTTGCTGGCCGTTCAGCTCACCGTTGAGCGCGTTCTGGCGGTCTCCCTGGCCTACGCCCAGCACGGCGCGTTGCCCGGCCAACTCCAAGGCCCGCTGTTGCTGCCCCAGCGCCTGCACGTAGGAACTGATCGCCCGTTCCTGCTTAGCGAGTCGCCCGGTCTCGTTGGTCGCCAACACTTCAAGCTGGCTATCCGCATCCTTCTGCGCCTTGACCATCTCTGCGCGCGCGTCGGCGATCTTCTGGTCGAGCTGGATACTTTGCGCGGCCGATGTGGTCTTCTTGCCCTTGGCGGCTTCCAGGGCGGCAATCTCGGCCTCGTATGCTGCCGTGGTCTGGTCGAGTTGGTTGCCGATTAGCTCTTGGCGCCGCAGCAGGTAATCAGCCTCAGATAGCAAGCCGGCCTTCTGTGCCGCTTCCAGTTCCTTCTGGTAGTTTTTGTAGGTGTCGGTGATGGCCGCTAGGTCGTTCTTGGCGTTGTTGAAGCTGGTCAGATCGACCTGGGTGCCAGGTGTTTTCGCATCCTTGAACTTGTCGTTGATATTGGAGATGTTTTTATCGACCGTCGCCTGGGCCAGGCGTGGGTCATTCGGCGAAACCTTGCGGATATCATCGAGCTGCTTTTTGTAATCCTTGATCGCTTCAGTTCGCTTTTGCTCATTGGTCCATGAGGATTTGGTGAGTGCGTCCACCTTCTGCATCGAAGTGATTGCGGACTGTTGCGCCTTGGCTCGCTCGCCCTCCTGCTTGGCGATGTCGGCTTCAGCATCACGCTGGTCTTCCAGCATGTTCAGCTGATTGGTGTAGTAATCAACCATCACCTGCTTGTTTTGGAAGGCGCCGACATCGCCCGCCTGTGCACTCGCCAGGTCACGTCGGGCCTGTTCGATATCGGCGCCGATATCCGGACGGCCGACGTTTTTGAGGTTGTCGGCAGCACGCGCCACGGCTTTGTAGCCGCGCTCCCAGAAACTGAGATTTTCCAGGATCTTCGGCGTGCGTTCGTTAATTGCGTCGGCGTATTGCTCGGTCGCCAGCTTCACTGCGCCAGCATGGTCGCCCTGCTCTTCCAGCGCGGTGATCTGCGAGTAAACCGAGGCAGTCAGGTAGTGATACTGCTCGTTCAACGCAGCGGACGCCTTGACCGGGTCGTCTGCCAGCTTTACGAACTCGGCGACCGTCTCACTGACCGCCTTGCCGGTGGCTTCCTGCATCGACACGGCGGCCTGGGTGATACCTGTGAAACTCTCGCCAGCGATCTTGCCGTTGTCCGCCAGCATCGCCAGGACAGCGGCAGCCTGACCGGTGGTGCCCACTGTTGCGCTGACTTGCCGAGCCATGTCGCCCAGTTGCCCGGCGCTCACACCGGCGTAGTTACCGGTAAGGATCAGCGATTTGTTGTAGCTGTCCTGCTCTTCACTGCCCTTGTAGTAGGCAACAGCCAATCCGCCCACAGCAGCAGTTGCCAGGGCCAGAGGAGCCAGGATTGCGAGCAAACCTGCAGCGCCCGCACCAGCACCTGCGCCCAACTGAGCCACGGCACGCACGCCACTACCCCAGTCACCCGAGGACAGAGCGTTGCCGAGCTGTACAACGTTTTCCTGAGCCTGCCGTGTACCGAGACGCAACCTGTCGAAACCGGTGGTGGTTTTTTCGAGCTTGGCGTAGTCCTTGTCTATTTTGCCCAGGGCACTATTGTACTGCTCTTGGCTGATGCGCCCCTCGTCCAAGTGCTTGCCCAATTGCTCAACCTGGGTATCCAGCTTTGCCAGCGCTGCGCGGGCCGGGTCGATGGCACCCAGCAGGCTATTCAAGGCCTTTTGCTCGTCCAGGGCAGACTTAGCCAGGGCCACCTGCTGCTTGTCGAGCTGCGCGGAGATCTTCGCCGCCTCGGCCTCGCCATAGGCGCCGGTCTTGGTCAGCTTGGCGAGCGCCTCGCGCTGCTTCGCCAGGTCCTGGGTGGTTTTGGCGCTGGTGGAAAGCGACTTTTCCAGGGCCTGCATTTCGTTCATCAGCGAAACGGCGGACTGCTCGGCCCGGCCGCCGGCCTTGGTCATTTTCTCCAGGTCAGTAGCGGCCTGGACTGCATCGCCGGAATCAACCCGAATGCCCAGTTCGGCAATTGTGGTCATGATCTGCTCCAGGCAGGCAACAAAAAGCCCGCACTAGGCGGGCTTAAGTGTAAATAGGGGAAACTACTTTTTAAGAAGGTTGAAACCTCGTACCGCAGGCGTGGCATAGCCAAGTACGACGCCATTCTTCTAATTTGTCATATTGCGCGACATTGAATTTCCAGTGGCGAATAAAGCCGATTACACCGACGGCAATAAACGCCACACCGATAAAGAATCTGCTCCAATCGATGCCCCAGTAGGTGTTCATGAGCTTCATGCCGTCGTAAAGGATGATGGAGCCCACGCCTGCAAGAATTACGGGGCCGAGCAAGCGCTTACCTGGCGGAGGGGAAACGCTTGCGGCTAAGTCTGTCTGGTGCCTACCAGTCGTCTGGACAGTCACACTCGGCCCCGTTCCCGACTGCGCTTGATGGGTTGACCGAATCTGAGACGTACCAGCCGCGTAGATGACTGATAGAAGCTGGACGTTCTGACCTTGGCAGTGCGGACAGGCGATAGCGTTTGGACTTACCACAAACTCATTCCTTTGAATTAATAGGGAGCCCTCATTTTAAAGCAGCAATTAACATTCTTGCACCTAGTGGCACTTTGCTCAGTCTGCCTCTGCCATAACGCGCAGGGCTTCCCCCTCCAGCACTTGAAGATCAGGAAAGATTGCAGCGAGTTTCTTTTTCTTGATGCCGAGGAACCCGGCCACGTCGCGAATGCAGCTGTAGTCGAGACCGATCGCGCCGCCGGCGCCTGCTCGCCACTGGGTGGACATGCGGTTGAAAAGGAGGAAGGCCGGCCAGTTGCATGGCCAGACCTCCACTTCCTCAACCAGATCACCAGGGGCAAGGCCGAACATGCCGATAATCGCGTCGGGCACGCTTGGCGAGTACATGGCGCGGGCAGCGTCGGTCAGTTTCCCAAGCGTGCCTGGCTGTATGCACCCTCATGAGCCTTAACGACAGCCTCCGCGGCACCCTGGCAAGACTTCACGAATGCGACGATGTTGTCGTCGTTGTATTCGTCGTCGAACGCCCACCCGACAACCAGGTCCTTGATCTGCTGGGTTTGCTGCTCGGTGTCCACAGCGACAATCTCCGACCAAGACGGTTTGTCGCCCAGCGCGGCCCGTGCCTTATCCTTCTTCTCGTTCCATTCATCGAACAGAGCGGCAAGCTCGACGCGATCACGGTATTTGAAGGTGAATTCGACCTTCTCGGGCGCGCTGCCGACGATTGGAATCAGCACGAGCGCGTTGAACGTCGCGTTCTGCGCGATACGGATCTTAGCCATGGATTACACCACCGCTGTCAGGTAGCGGGTCGGCTCGGACTGCAACGCCAGGCTGACGGTACGGGTCAGCAGGTTGTTACGGGACACGGCCGGCTGTTTGGAGAACGACGTGTAGGTGCCGTAGAGCAGCGTGTCGTTGCCAGGCAGGTTAAGACGCGCCGCCTCGACCTGCTTCCCGGCGTCCGCCTTCAGCAGCACTCCGTTGAATGCCTGGATCGGGTCGTCAGCGAGGGTTAGCACCATGCTTGCCGCCGATTTGTCGGTGGGAATCTGCTTGCCTTGGTCGTCTTCGAGGAACACTACGTCCAGGTAGTTCTGATCGCCGCCGGAGAAGGCCACATCGGAGATCTGCGGGATTTGCACCCAGCTCATCACCTTGCGCATCGTCCCGCCGCCGCTGCCTGCCGGGAAGATCTGCGTGTCGCTGGTGTCGATACCCTCCAGGGTGATCGCGATAGCGGTCGCAGCCTTAACACGCACCACCTTGCTGTCCAGCTTGCTCCAACCGGAAGTCAGCAGGACGATATCGCCAGCCGCGAGAGTGCCGCCGACCACAGTGGCCACAGCCTCAGTCGCATTGCTAATGGTGGCGAACGCCAGTGCAGCTGCGTAGGTAGCCGCGTGCTGGAAGGTGCCGCCGTTCGGGAGTTTGTAGCCCATGGGGTATTTCCTCTTTGCAGATATGAAAAAACCCGCTCAATGACGGATTCTCGGGGTTGCCCAATGGGCTGGATCAGTTGGTGTCGCAGCGGTACGAAAAAGAGACCGCCGCGGTGTAGGTGGAATCGCTGTTGATGCCAGGGCCTTGATCTACCGGCGACATAGTGATGACAGTCACCTCGCCCTTCGTGTCCCGACCATAAATAGGGAACAGCTCGATCAGTTCCGCCACCACCGGGTTGGTCTTGGCCTTGCCGGTGCCCGCCGGCGCAATGATGCTGACCTGAAACACGCCCGTATACAGTCGGTGATCGCCGCCGAGCGTGTTGCTTGCGGTATCGCCCGGCAGGTTGAAGGCTCGAAGGTAGGTTTCATCTGCCGCCGGCGTGTAGGCCGTGTTCTCGAAGACGATCTTCAGCTTCTCTGACCTGGCAGCGTTCCAGGCGATCAGCCTGGTTTCGTAGATGGCGGCGATGATGGCGTGACTCATACCTGGTTGTTCCTGATGGCCTCCAACACGATCTGCTGGAAGCGAGCCACGGTGACCCGAACCATGCCGCCGGGGGCCTGGGTCGAGTGGCCGAATTCCAGCGGAATCGCGTAGGGCAAGTTGTTGATGATGTAGGCCATCTGGCCCGCGGTGAAGTCGCTCATTGCAGCGACCAGCGCGGCAGCGGTTTCGGCGCCGCTCGGGTCCACCTCGTCGAAGGTGACGCTTTCGACAACGCCCAGCGAGATGTGCCAGTTCGCACGAAACCGGCCCCCGACGTAGCCTTCGGGCGCGTTGATGTCCATGTCGTCGTTGAGCTTGCGGCCCTTCTTCAGCATGCCGCCCTTGGTGAGGTTGGCCGGATCACTGCGCAATGCATTGTTGTGGTCGTCGACGGCCTTGTTGTACTGGGTCGCGATGGCGTTCTCGGCCCAGATCTCCGGGTTACCCACGGGCGACATGCGGATCAAGCTGCTACCGACCTCGATGATAATCTCGCGCACGCTGGCGTCGATGGCTTCGCTGGTTTGGGCGGCGAACTCGGCCAAGCTCAAGGCGAAACTACCGGATCGGCCGGCGCCTACGCGACTCATGAACGCACCTGCAGCTCATACAGAATCGGCGTACCTGCGGGGTTGATCTCTTTCAGTGGAGGGACAATTGACCAGGTGCGGCCTTGGGCGACCACCTTGTCGAGCAGATCCGGCACCCAGGCCAAGCCCTGCGCGGCGATCTTGAGTTTCTTGTCGCCCTGCTTGATGAGGCTGTTGTTTTGGAATTCTTGGCCGGTGAAGTCGAGCAGGATGCCTTGGGCGGTTTGCTCGACGGTTGCGCCTGGCGCTTCGCCGCCGAGCTCAGGATCGTACTCGCCCGGCTGCGTCTTGCTGATGGTCACGGGTTGGCCGAACTCTGTGATCATCTCCAGAGCCATCACGGCCATTTCGTCGTAGAAGGCCATGAGCACCTCATAAAAAAGCCCGCTCGAGGCGGGCTTGAATGGCTAGGAACGCTATTCGCTTGCGAGCGTGACCTTGGCGAAACCGCGCTTTTTCAGCTCTTCAATAATCTCCTCTACAGACGCTTCACCCAAAGTAATCTCGGTAAAAGCATCTTGGATGAGTGCCTCCAGTTCGCTTTCGTTTACCTCAGCGAAAAGCGCTTTGTTCAGCTTTGCCCAAGTGCTCATTTCTGGACTGTGCATGCCACGCTCATAGCGGCCCGCCATCACACTCGAAATATCAGCAGCGATAGAGAGGTCCGCCTGAGTCATTCCTGCCGCCTTGCGAGCGTTACGTAGAGCCTCTGGGAAACTTTTGTGCTTAGGATTAGGTAGCATGTGAACACCTCTCGTTGGTTTGTGCATTCATAATGCATCACCAATAAGTAGTTCGCAAGTATCATTTTGTATTTTTCTTGATCTTTTTAGATCACACCCTGACAGCAAGCAATCCCCGACGCTGTAGATAATCCGCGAACTGCGTCGCGCTCGGCCGATCAGGCGCCGCCGGCAGTAGTCGGTTGCTGGTGGACGGGATCGCCGCATATTGCCGCGTTACAGCGCCCTCAACACGGTCGAGCAGCACGGCGCCTTTGCGCTTCTCCACCGGATCGATATCGTCCTGATGGATCTCAGCAGCAAGAGCCATCTGTCCGTACTGAATCCGCGCCGGCAGGTAGTTGTTCGCCTTGATTTCACGATCGAGCAGCACTTCCTGGCGCGGCCAGGACAAGCCCTGCTCGCTGCTGGTCTTGCGCCCCTTCCAGACCATGCCATCCATCGCCAAGGCCGCTCGGCGCAGCAACGCTTCCTGCTCGGGAATGCCTGCGGGGATGACCGTACCAAACTTCACGGCATACATGGCCAGATCCTCGGCGCTCGCGTAGCTTTCGGCGTCAGGCTTGCCAGTGCCGTCCTCGATGATGAGTGTCATGCGTCAACTCGCTGGAATGGTTTGAAGATTGGCCGCCGGGTCACCGACAGCCAGCATTATCACTCCTTGGGCAACTCAGCTACGAGCTTTTCCAGGGATTCTTTCGAGGCGTTGGCGCGGTAGGGCACCTTGGCTTCGTCCAGCTTCGCTTTCAGTTCCGCGACTTCGCCGGCCTCGTCAGTAGCCTGCGCGACTGCGGCCTTCTTGAGCGCTTCAATCTCACCACGCAACTCGCCGACAGTAGAGGCCAGGTCGTCACGCTCCTTGGTCAACTCACCAAGAGAGGTATGGGCGGACTCAAACGCACCAAACAAGCAGATCGCCAACTCACCTGCTTCTGGACGCAAAATCTCACCGGACTTCAGGCCGTCAACCAAGAAGACAACTGCATCGTTTTCAGCGCGCAGCCCAGCAATAAGGCGTTCCAGCTCAGCCTGATTGTCGGTGCCGACAACCTGTACTCGAACGTCCTCCTTTACCGAAACATCGACGCCAACCGACTCATAGGCGTCTACCACCTTCGGCCAATCGCCAATCACCAGCACGCTGGTTACACCCGCTTCTGGCTTATCGAAGTGTTCCGGGTTGCGATAACGCTCATCCGGATCGAAGCCATCGAGCTGATTGCTGTAAGTCAGTTTCATGAATATCTCCGTGGCGGCCATTACTGGCCGCTCTCAGGGGTTGTTATCAGCCGCCGGCTGGAGGCGTGGCAGTCAGTTTGATCATCACGCCGGCGGTGACCTTGTTGCTGCCCGCGTGCTTGACCCAGTTAGCCGCGGAGCCAACGGCGGCCAGGGTTGGGTTGGAGCCGCCGGTGGTGGCTTTCCAGCTGTAACCCAGCACGTCGATGTTCACGGTGCCTTCTGCGCGGTAACCGATGCTCAAGTTCTCTTCGTCGTTGACCTCGTAAGAGCGGAAGCCTGGAGCCTGAGACTCGGTGATGGTTACGGCGTTTGGCAGCAGGCCGAAAATCACGTCTGCCGGCGCGGTGTCGGTCACCAGTACTGGCTTGCCGAGCGTGCCGGGCAGGCCGCCGTAGATCACGACACCCGCTTCTTCGTAGATCTTGTTGGTGATCGCCTCGTCAACGATGTCGAAGTACGCAGACGAGTGCATGACCCAGAGCGCGATGCGGCCGAACTTGTCGCCGAACTTGCGCATGCCGCGCGTCAGCGTCTTCTTGCCGTCGGTTTCGATGTTGGCCGATACCACCATTTCAGCGTTGGAGCCGATCGCAGCGCGCAGGCCCGCGGTGGCGTACTGGATGAAGCCTTCCAGGGTCGCGTCGGCCACGTCAGCACCGACGATCTGGGAGAACTCCTCGACCGGACGACCGCGGCGCTTGAACGCCTCTTCGGTGGTCTGGTAAGGGCCGTACTTCCATGGGGCTTTGACGCCAACAGCTTCGCCGGCGCTGATTTTCTTGGCAGTTACCTTACCGTCGGAGTTGACGTCGCGGTGCTCCAGCGAGCCGTTCAGCTTGTAGAGGGCGCGCTTGCGGAAGTCGCCTTCAATCAGCTCGTTGTCCAGGACCATCGCGCCGTTGGACGACGCGTTGAACACATCGAGGTTGTCCTGGACACGCTCCAGGTATGCGGTTTGCGCCTCATCGTTGTAGATGATCAGGTCGCTATTTACGGTTGTAGCCATGGGTCAATCCCCTTACTTGGGCAATTGCAGATATGCGGTTTGGCCGTGCTTGCGCTGGAAGTCGCGCTTCTGCTCGGAGGTCATTTCGGAGCGCTTGAATGCAGCCTTGCCGCCACCCCCGCCCGGGGCAAATGTCCCTGAAGCCCTTGGCCACAGATGAGGTGCGCTTTCGCGCAGAGATTCCGCCCATTCGAGGGGAGTCAGAGGGGTCTTGCCGTCTTTACCGAGGATGACCTGGCCGGACTCATCAACGGCGACTGCATCGCCATCTTCGTTTAGGGTGAACACGCCTTTGGCGCGCAGGATGATGTCGTCGGTTGCTTCCGGCAGAGCGCCGGCCTTAAGTGCTGCGCCGCGTACCGAGTCGCCCAGAACTTTGCCCTGGAACTTGGCAGCGAAGGACTCTGCTTTCTCGGCACGCTCGCTGATGGTCTTCAGCTGCTTGTCGTAGTCGCCACGTAAACGCTCGGTGCGACGGTTGAAAACCTCGTCCACCTTGCCCTCGGTCAGCAGCTTGGTTTCTTCATCCTGGCCCGCACGACTGAGCAGGCCTTTGACGGCGTCGATGTCGATGCCCTCAAACTGGGTTTCAAACTGAGTCAGCTTGCCGGAGGTTTCCTTCAGCTTGCCCAGCAGCTCAGAGTTCTTGGTTTTCAAACCGGAAACAGATGCTTCAACGGCAGTCGCGATAGCGGCCTTGATTGCCGGGTTTTCCAGGTCGATTTCGTTTTCTTCTGCCACGGTGATGCACCCCTTGGGTTGGTCTGCCCGCTTTGCAGGCAATAAAAAACCGGCTCATAGCCGGCTGATTGAATGTGTTCGGTTAAATTCCTGCGCGCTCGGAGGCCAAAGGCTCCAGGCTCTTCATCTGCACGAGGGTCAGTGGAGCAAAGTTGCGATCAAGCTGCAGTTCGGCGAAACGCTCGACGGTCAACCCGCCTTCGCGAAACAGCTTGGCTCGCACCGGCCCAATAGCTACGTCCTGAAACGACGCTGGCTGCTGCTGGAGCCAGTGGTAGTAGTCAAGGCTTGCACTTACCTGCCCTGCCCCATCAGCCCCGACTGAAGCGCGGGTAGCGCCCTTTGCAAACATCTCGCTGAGCTTGGTCAGAAGGATGAAGGTGGTGCGGCAGTTCGGGTGAAACGGTGGCCGTGGCCCCGCATCCACCGGATACCGGCGCTTATCCATCGATCGGCATTGCTGGCTGGTCTTGCTGTCGAGCGTGGCGACCATCTCGACTTCGGAAACGATGTCGGTATTGGCCTTGGCCACCTCCATCCGCGCCTGGGACGACACATGCTGAATAGCGGTGTGAACGACCGTGCTGGCGTTGCGGTTGGTGGTAGCGAGAATGCCGTCTTTGTACCCTGCCGCCTTGGTACCGCGAATGTTGCGGATGACCTGAAAGTTCGTCTGCCCTTCGAAGAATCCCTGCCGGATGGTGCCGGTGACGCGCTCACGCTCTGCGCCAGTCCAGCCCTTGATGAAGGCCTTGAGCAGCTTCCCACCACCAGTACCGCGCACACTGAGCGGGTTTGTCAGTACAGCGGTACGGATTGCAGCGGCCGTAGGCGCCACCACATCCAGCGACACACCCACCGGGGCCGATCTGGCAAGGCTGGTCGCTTCGAACTGCGCCTCGTAGTTGGCGATATCCACCAGGTCGAGGTTCAGTTGCGCGCTGTAGCGGTCGAAGATACCCAGCAGCAGGCTATCCACTTCCTTCAGCAGCGCTTCCAGGCGCTTCGTGTTGTACTCGGTGAGGTCCGACTGGGTGAGCCGGTCTCGGATCGAGCGGTCAATCTCCTTGAGGAAGGGAGCGAACTTGCCCACCTCCCCAGCCTTGAGCTTTTCGAGGAAAACCGCGTGCCGGATGGTTGCATCAAGGATTGCTTGGTTTGCCGCCATTCAGTTTGTCCTCGTCATCCAGGTCCAGGCCGTCGCCCTGCTCTTCCAGTTCGCCGTCGATCTGCTGGTCAGTACGCTCTGGCGCGATCAGCCCCAGCTTGCGAAGGTAGGCCCGTAAGTCAGCCTTGGCGAAACCGCGTTGCTGCCAGAGCGAAACCAACGCAGCGATCATCTGCGGATCAGCAGTCAGCTCGACGAACTCTTGATTGACTTGGTAGGCAACCTTCTTGTCAGCGATGCCCATATAGGCGCAGCACCACATAATGGCTCGGGTATAGGCCTCGCTGACGTTGGCAACACAGCCGGCAAGGACTGAAGTAGAGGCCGACTGATCGCCACGGGACTCGGTAGCAGTCTTGGTGGCAAGCGATGCCACCACCATCCTGGCGCCCAGTTCAATCATCATCTGATTCTTGTCGGCCATGGCCTCCTTGACCAGCGTGTTCGGTGCAGGCTGGGCGTAACCGAATGCTCCCCCGACCGGCAGCATCATCGGGGCTCTGGAACCGACATAAATTCCGTTTTTCTCCATCCAGTCGCGCCAGGACTCATCGAGCCCGCTGATCCACGGCTGGGCCTGGCCGCACCAGAACACGCTGTCTTCGTAGTCGGCGCTGTTCCGGTAATGGCCCAGGTTGATCATGGCGATGTCGTAGAGCGGCGATTCGTCGATGCTCGGGTCATTGTTTTGCGCACCGACGAAGGTGAACGGGATCTCCTTGAACCGGCCACTCACCCCAGTGGGGCTGTAGTTCTCGACAATTTCCAATGGGCCGCCACCTCTTGGGCCTGCCCGGCGCCAGACGCGGCAAACAAAGCCGTCATTCTCCAGGGCAAGCTCCCGGTACTGCTCAACCGTCTTAAAGCCGAAGCCATCAGGGATTTCCGGCGACTCTTTCAACACCACCATGGTCAGCACGCTATGGCCGTTCACCATGCCAGTGCGCCAGTTGATGATGTCCTCAGCGCAGTAGGTGAGGATCACCGCGTGCCCGCCGATACCGTTGTCTTGGTGGTAGTCGACGTACAGGCCATGCCGGCCAGCCTCCAACACCTTTTCCAGCGTGCCTTGGGAGTGCTGGTAAATGCTTACCCCGGAACCGTTGGCGTTGTCCTGCAGGTATTCCAGTTTCTTGGGCACCGTCAGCGTCGGGTCTTTATGGAAGGCCAGGCCGAGCAAACCATTCCGGGTATGCCCTGTGGCGTTTTTGAACACCGCCCGCTCGCGATAGGCCCGATTGCGGTCCTGATTCTCCGGCGACTTGTCGTGAGAGTTGATGTACGGCAGCCGTGGCACCACTCGGTGCTGACCGGCGCAGACGTCGCGGACAGTTGCCCAGCGGTCCAGCACTTCCAGGTACTCCGCCCGCTTGAAGGAGACGTCGTTGCTCATCGGGCGTATCCCATTTTAATGGCGGTGACCGGTTTGATGATCGGGTACTCGCGGTGGATGAAGTAGCCGCCTGCGTCGTTCGCGTGATCGATACCGGCAGTTTTATCTGGCTCCCCGTTCGTACCCCACACCTGCTGTTCCAGGCCATCGGCGTAGGTCGGACAGGTAAACGGGTTGATCAGGTAGCGGCGCTCGCCCTGCGCGTTGCAAAAGACGGCGTTCATTGCGTTGATTCGATCCTTCACCGGCGGGTTTGCCGCTGGAGCGATGACCGCGAACCCGGCCTGTCGAAGCATGGCAAGGTCAGTGATGCTGGCGTTCACAGACTTGCGCGAGTCGCCCGAGGCGTCCGGGTAGATCCTGATTTCGCAGGTCTTCTTGAAGTCGTTGCCGTCGTGCTGCCAGTAGCGTTCTTTGATGCGCCGGATCATGTCGGGCGTGTCGTAGCCGTCGACCAGTTCATCCACGGCCCTGGGCAACCCTTGGTCGCGCTTGACGTGGGTGATGGCCGCCATCTTGCCGACGTTGAAGTCCATGCCGATGAACAGCGGCTCACCTGGCTGCACAGTGTCAAAGCATCCGTTGAGCTTGCGGTCATAGGCCGTGTAGATCGTGCCGGACGTCAGGTTGACGAACTGCCCACGTAGATAAGCTTGAATCAATTGCGGCGGGTACGACTCCATCAGCGATGCGATGTAGTCATCCGGCAGGTTCAGTTCGTTGTCGAACGTACTGGCCTGCACCAGGCCGTACATGTCGTTCAGCTTCGGCTTGTCACGGAGCTGCTTCACGAACTGCTGGTAGACGAACTTGAAACCCTCAGGCGTCGTGGTTACGTCCACCCCGTTCTTGAGTCCGGGCAGGTTGTAACGCATCCGCGCAATGATCTTGCGCCAGGCCTGCTGAGCCTTCAGCAAGCTCATCACGTCCAGCTCATCGACCAAGGCCTGGCCGATCTTGAAGCCGACGATGGTCTGCGGCTTCTCCATCGAGCGACAAATCACAGTGCCGCGATACTGCCGGCCGCTGTAGATATGAACCTCGTGGTTCGCCTGGTTGATCTTGGTCTTCAGCCCCCAGTCATAGGCCACCTCATCCATAGTCGGATAGAAGATGTCCCGGATCTGCGGGTAAGTCGGTGCGAAGTAGCCAGCGTTGACGCCGGGCCACTCCATGAAATGTTTGCTGAGCGCCGAGCAGCCCACCCAGGTCTTGCCTGAGCCGAACCCGGCAACGAACGCACGAAACTTGTGGGGCAGCTTGAGGAACTGAGCCTGAGGAACGTTAAGGCTCGGCATTCGGCTTCCTCGCGTCTACCACGTCGACCTGAATCCGGGTCGGGATCACAGGTTCATCGCCCGCCTCTTCCTTCTTGGAGCGGTTGACGAACATATCGCCGGTTTCTTTCGCCGCCTGCTCCAAGATCTGCATAGCCAGGCCGATATTTTTCATCGACTCGGCCCTCTCCACGAAGCGGTTCATGGCCCGGAGCCGGAAGGCGCGGTTGGCGATTGGGATCTCGGCAGTTTCTTCGCGGAAGCGCTTGCGGGTGTCGTTGAACAAGGTCACCCACTTCACAGCAAGCCCCTTCCCCGCAGACTTGGTTGGGTCGTGCGTCTCCACCTGCTGGCGGCTCACCACAACCCCGTATTCGTTCTTGACGGCTTCCACCACCTGAGACGGTGTGTCAAAGCACGCCAGCGCCTGAACGATGAAGCTCTTCACCTCATTTTTCAGGACTGCCATAAATTCTCATCCGTCTAGAGCCTGTCAAGAATCAGGCCGATCTGAGCAGACAGGTTCCGCAGGCCCTCGAAATGTTCAATTTCCCCACCTCGGCGGGACTGTTTGCAGCATCCACCAACGCCTGAACGTTAGGGCTTGCACCGTAGCGGCGGACGACACCAACGAACTCTTCTACGTCGTGGCCGCGCATCTCCAGTTTGGGTGCGCCGTCCTTGGTGAAGGCTGGTTGGCCGTACTTATCCGCGGCGTGGGCGATGTGGTAGCACTCGTGCTCAATGAGGGCGCAGAAGTCGGTGTCGCTGCACTCGGCGCAGTAGTCAGCAGCCAAGGTGATGATGAAAGCCGGCACGTCGCCGAACCAATCACGCATCTGTTGCTCCATCCGAGCCTTCTGCCAGCCACCGGCGCGGAACGCTACCTGTTCGGCCTGGCCCAGGACTGTACGCCCCTGCTTGGCGAAGCTCGATGACGCCCACATGGTCCGGATGTCTGCATCCAGTAGGTGGGCATGGTCTTCGTTGTGAATGCTGCCGGTGTCGGCAAGGATCTCGGCCTGGAGCCATTCCCACACCTCAGGGGCTGGGGTCAGGCGGATACCGAAGTCGGATAGGTCGGACAGCTCAAGCAGTGACGATGGAGGGTATGGCCTATCCATCTTGCCTCCAAAAACAAGAAACCCCGCGCTTGGCGGGGCTGAGCTATTGACCAACGCTACTTGAAGATTGGCGTGACCGCGATGCGGTACAGCAAAGATCTCGCCGCCGCGCCGATTGAAACGTTTTGAGGGCCAAGATTTACGACATCAATCTCTTTTTCGCCCTCGTCGCCAAGCCATACGTTTCCATTACGACCGATCCTGATCGCCCATACCGAAACCCAAACATTCTGTCCGTCTGCAGAAACTACACTCTTTTCAAAAACGTACCTGCCTTCCATCACTCCACCAACGATCTGCATGGTCAACCGCCCCCTAGCATTGCCATAAGGGGTTTCCAGTGAGCAGAGCAGGCCTGCTTCACGCTTGAAGGTGACGCCATATTGAACCTGGGCATCCTTCAGCGCAAAAAACCATTCCTGCGAACTCAACAGATGATCACAGAAAGCCAAAATGCTTTCGCAATCGGATCTCGCACCATTCATTGATTGTTGACTGTTTAAGTCTACCGGCTGAAAACCCATGACTCTCTCCCATCCTAATTGGACGAGCAGTATGCCATCAGTTCGAAGTGGCCCACTACGGCTTACCCTTCCCCGCCATCCAGCAGCACGTCAATCAGCTTCTGCTCACCCAGGCGCATCGCGCCCAAGCATTGCAAGTCGTCGCACTTCGGCCCCAAGCCAAATACCGTGACCTGGCCTTTGGGGCCGATCAACGTCAACGCACCAACAGTGCATTCAGGATGCTCGCCGGCATCGAGGTCGTCAGCAATCTTCCGGAGGGTCTTTGCGGCATCGCGCCAACCTTCACGCTTGAACTCCAGCACCTTGACGGTCATTCAGGTCACCATGATTGCGCGCCACGATTTGGCGCATTCGGAAAACGTGGCGCGGATTACTTACTCCGGCGCTCCACTCCACCTGGCGCCTTGTCGCATTGCAGGCAGTGCTCGCAGTTCAGCGTCCGGCAAAGCCAGACTTTTACTCGCTGCCAGTACGTGACCATGAAGATGTGCCGCATACCAGCCAGGGCCAGGGACACATGCAGTGTCAGGCCGGCGGTGGTCGGGCCGAAGAAGATATTCTGGCTGCGCGCCATGACCACAAACCCGCTGATGGAGATGGCGGTGTAGATCAGCTTGCCCAAGATGCCGTCACGCACCTTGCCGCTCAGTACGCACCAGGTGGCCCACAGCGAAATCAGGCCACAGGCGATGGAGTTGATCAGTTCAAGATTCATGGGTTGCCTCCCCCGAACCGCTGGCGGATGAGCGCCCAAAGGTCAGCGGATTTGATGGCTCGGTTGATTGCCGCCAGAAGCGAACCACCGAAGGCCCCCAGCAGGAAGCCGATGCCGGCGACGATCTTCGGCTCGGTCACGCCCAGGTAGGTGCTGACCATGCTCGTCAGGTAGATCGAGCAGGCCACGCCAGTGATGAGGAAGATCACCCAGGCTCGCCAGTCACCCAAGTCGTCCTTGTGCCACCAGCTGGCGATCACCGCCCCAACAAGGCCCGCAATCAGCAATTCGAACCTGTCAAACAGACGGTGAAAAAAATCCATATTCGGGCCTATTGACGTTCAATAAGGTTCTGCAGCAGCCTCTCGCAAGAAGATATGAACCTTAGGAAAATATAATGGATGTAAGTGAGTGGACCCTTACGGCAACTGCAGCAGCAGCAGTTGCCGCGGCAGTGTCAGCCATCACTAGCGCAGTGAGCGCAAGTGCGGCACGCCGTGCGATAGCCCAAAATGAATCAATAACGGCAGCCTCGAGAATCAGGGAAGACCATCTGCGAGAAAATGCTCGCCTGCTAGAGCACGCGACAACCACGCTTGAGCGCGCCTACGCAGCCCTCATGGGGGCAAACGAACAGCTCAATGTGCCTCCGCGAAATCGAATCAACTGGCTCACATCCGCAAGGCTGATTGAAGAGTTCAAAAGCACAAAACTAAGGATCGACGATCCTCTACTGCTTCAGGAATGCTTAAGCCACGAAATGCACTGGCGGAACCAGTTTTCATTTAAGCTGGAGCAACTCGGGGTTTCTCATCCGGACTATTTCCGACAGTCTGGAAAAGAAATAATCCAACTGACATCCGCAGTTATAGTGTGTGGTTTTTCGACTTGGCCCGACGAATACAATGATCCAATAGATAAGTACAGCACCGTGAAAGAAGCTGTCAATCAGATCGGCGTTTCACACATGTGGGCCCATCTAAGGTTCCACTTAGAGTTACAATAAAGACTAATGCCCTACTCCCGGCCCCGCTTTAAATAAGTGGGGATTTCCCCAGAATGAAAAAAGCTCGCTACCAGAGCGAGCCTTTCATTGTTGCCTCATGAAAATTAAAACTTGAGGCTCTGATGGAGAACTAAAGCAGCCCATGCCCCACAGGGGCGTAGGTCACTATTTTGATCCCCATCTTAGACCACTCAAGTTTCAAATCTTCGATTTTCAGCGTTGCCTGATATAGCTCTTCATGATCCATATCATTCACCTCCGCAACCCATTGATATGCAGGTCGCGAATTCAACATTTGAGCCAGTAATTTCGAGTCAGACTCGCTATCTAACATAAACTCAAAACCTGGCGCGGTAGGGCCAAAATTCGACGGTTTCACGATCCAATGGGGTTCGTGCCCATCTGGCGCCTGCGTCACAACATACTTGCTCATATCGTCCTCCGTGAGTGGAGGTATGACAATATCAAACAATGCATACAAAAAACCCCGCATATTCGCGAGGCTCTTAACATCAATCCCTAACGCGCAAGATCGACAGGATGGGTAAATATTCTCTCACTTTCTCACTTAATGCAATGGCTATTTGCTATGCAGCTCGACTTTCGATCAAACCCTCCGCATCGAGCAGTTCCTGAGCGGCAGTTAACCCCTCATTCACTTGGTCATCCAATGCCTTGCGGATCGACGAGCGCCACCGGTAACGGGTCGATTCCGGCTTGCCGTCATTGTCCCAGTTGGTGATGTCGTACCAGGCGGCCGGCAGCACTGCGGCGGAGCGCTTGCCCTCGGCACCGGCAACCTGCGGAATCGCCCAGGTCAGGATCGCGCACTCGCGGAACCGCTTGGGCGCCGGCGATTTAACCGAGCTGAGCAACTCCAGGATCGCGCCATGCTTGCGCTCTTCATGGGTTGAGTACTTCGCCACCAGCGCTCGCCAGTGCGCCGGGGTGAGCGACTTGTGCAGCCGGCCAAACACCCAGCAGTCCTGAAGCAGCGCTGCCTCCCTGCCTACGATCTCCCCCTTCTGCTTGGCGCATTGCACTTTCGGCTCGAAGTCGCAGCCGCCGGCGGAAGTGATTGTCTCGGCCGCCAAGGCTCGAACTACTGCTGAAACAACGTTGCGATAGGTCATGCGGCTTCCCCTTTTTTCAGCTCTCTGGTCTTTGCCCGGTATTCGGCGGTAATGGCTTTCAGTTGAGCTACGGTTTCTTTTCGCGGCGCGTGATCGGCCTCCAGTGCCTCGACAGCCTCCATGCCGATGCGGGCGATAAGCCCAGCACGGAAACCCTGTGAAACCGTCTGGCCTTTGCGGGCGAACTTGGACGAGCCCGCATTGCAGCTCTTGCACTGAAGCCAAATATTGTTTGATACCAGTCGCAGCTCTGGGCGGGCACCTTTGCCCATGAAGTGGCCGGCATCGAATGCGCCGCCGGTCTTCCAGCCCTGAGCGGCCAGAATCGATTCCTGCGAGTCACCACAACTGATGCACCCGCTGCCAATGCTCAGTTCATAGGTGCGCCTGTAGTCACGTACAGCCTTCTCCGCATCCTTGAGGTGATCCGCCCTGCTCTTCAGCTTCTCCTTGCGCACCTTGATCTCGGCGCGCTCGATCTGGTCCAGGGCCTTGCGGGCCTTCGGCGCGTGCCGTGGCCCGTCGACGAGTGCGCACTTCGGACTGCACACCGCCTGCCCCATCCGCGAAGGGACGAATGAGGCCCTGCACGTAGAAACGCGGCACTTCTTCGGCTTGGCCGGCTTCCGTTCGATCGCCATCAGTAGCGCCCTCCCCAATTGTCCTTCTGTGTCCAGCGCACCTGGTGCTCGGCGCCGAAGGCATGAACCCATTCGATCAGCTCGCCGCACTGCTTCACGGTGAGCTTGCTGGTGCGCTCGTAGATGACGTCAAAGCCGTTGCCGTCTACCGCTGGGATCATCTGTGGCTGATCACCCGACTCACGCAGCCAGGCGGCAGTCAGCAGACGCTTCCAAATCAGGGTGTCCCACTTCTTCCCGGCGTGTTCCACCTGGGCGGCGATATCGGCCAGGGCCGCGTGCAGGGCCTTGTTCTGCTTCCCGCTGCGGTCCACTTCGGTGATGGCCAGCTTCTTGGGCTTGGTCAGGTCCAGGGCGGCAAGGTGTCCCATGGCGCGGTTGCGGTCCGATTCGTTACGGATCTGGAGGCTGGTCATGGCTTCACCTGAGCAGCCAGCTTCGATTCGGCAGCAATACGAACGCCAGAGGCTGCGGTTGCGTAAAGCGCAGCCAGGATCGGGAAGCCACCATAGATGAGGGCGGCGACAAACAGGAGGGGCACCAAAACACCAAAAGCCTTCTTCAAGAGCGTGCGCCCCTGAATCTTCTCGGCCAAGTCCGGAGTCATCACGAACCACCCCATGAACGTCAGTGCGACCATGAAGCTAATCAGCCAAAAGGCGAATTCCTTCACGTCGGAGTTCCCGAGGACAAGGCAGACCAGGAGAGCGGCGTCGAGAGCACGGGTGAATACTTGGCCAGGCGTCTTCATTGCGAGATCCCCTTCAGCAGCTCTTGCAGTTGCTTCAGCTTGCCCACGGCGGCGGCATTGGTTTCGCGCTCAGCTTCAACCGACAGCGCCACTTCCTCGATGCGGCCGGCCAGGGCCTTGAGGCGCAGACCAATCTCATCGGCCAACCCGATCACCTCGACGGACAAGCCGGCGAGAACATCCAGGGCGCCCGCCTCTGGCTTCTTGATCGAAACAACAGCCTGATTGGCTACCTGGGTCACGGCCTGCTCCTTTTTTGGTTTGGGGGTTGCTGCGTCACGCTGAAACTTGCCGCCGACTGGCTCGCGGATCAGGCCCGCTTCCTTGAGTTCGCCCAGGGCGCGGCGTATGGCGTACGGCGATGCGCCTGTGGCCTTGGCTGTCGTGACCGCGCCGTGGATTTCGTGATTGCTCCAGCTCGTTTGGATCGGGACGTAGCCGAAGACCTTTTGAGCAATCGAAGACTGCCCGGCGAGTACCTGTTGCTGTCTGGCTTCATTCATTGCGGCGCCCTCTCCTGCTCCAAGTCCCGCGCCTGCTTCAGCAGCAGCGCCCGGCGATCTGCCAACTCATTGGCCGCATCAATCCGCATTTCATCCTTCCTCTCGGCGTTGGCCGCACGCATTTCCAGCATCGATTCCTTCACGAGCTGCAGCTTTTCGCGCAGCGCGGGAGCGGGCCGGGTAACGGCGCCGGTGATCAGCCCGGCAAGGGCACGCCCGTCCTCGGTGATCGGCTCGATGCTCAGGTCTGCTAGGTACTTCTGGCCGTGTTCGCGAGGAATGCGCTTCAGCTCCACGGCCTTGGTGACGGCCTGAATACGGCGGCTCGCGTCGAACCCCACGGAGACGTGCCAGTTAACCTGTTTGGTGTCTTGGCGGGCCTGGCCGACGAACCGCTCGTAAGCGCTGATAAACGCCATGCGCGCGCCGATCTTGTCGCCGGCGTCGAGGACAGGTTTCGCGGCGGCTAGGGCCAACTGGATCTCGTCGGTCAGCACCACGGTTTCGAATTCGTCGTTGGTGGTCATTGCGATGGCCCAAGCCTCGTCCTTGCCCGGACGACCGTCGGAGGCCTGGACGCGTTGGAGGATGTCGGCCATGGCAAGCTTGCCTTTCACCTCGAAGCGGCAGGCCTTCAGCGCGGCTTTGACCGCTGGCACCGGATAGGCGCAGAGGTCTTCAGCCATCATGGCGGCAGTGCCTGGGTTCACCTCCTGGCCCATAGCCTCTGCGGTTGCGCAGATGGCAGACGCCAGCCCGGCAACCTGCTGGTCGTTCATTTCAAAGGTATTCATTGCGGTCACCTGCTTGGCGCTTAGCCAGAACGATCTGGGCAGCCTCCTCCGCTGCTGAGAGATTCGCCTCAGTCCGTTCCATCTGGCGGGCGGTCGTGCCGTTGACCCGCTGCCCAGTCACCCACTGCGTGTGGTAGCTCTCGGCGTTGACCAGCAGCTCGTTGAGGCTGTGGCACTTGCGCAGGACGGCGGCGTCGCTGGTTTTCAAGAAGTGGGCGGCGACGTGGTGGGCGACATCGGCACCCAAGCGGTCAACCAATTGACCGAGCTGACCACCGACCTTGGCGTTCCACACCGGCCAGGCGCTATACCGCTTGCGGTAGGCCATGGCGTAGTTCGCCCAGACCTTGAAGGTTTTGCAGGCCTGGTCTTTGGGGCCAGGCATGTCGGCGGGGATCTCAACCCGTGGAGTGTCGGTGCGATCCACCACCAGGACCAAGCCGCGGGACTGAGCCGGCTTGCCGGTGGCGTCCTGCAAGTCCTGACTGGTTTCCTGATCTGTATCCTGATGATTAGTATCCTGATTTGTCGGAGATTTATCCGACCCTTGCCCGGATTTTTTTCCGACCATGCTCGGAGATTTATCCGAGGTAGATCGGATTTTTTTCCGACCCTTGTTGTTTGGTGGGGTCGGATATTTTTCCGACCCGTCCAGCTTCTGGTTCCACTCGACGGCCTTCTCGGTCAGGCGGAACAGCGTGATGTTTGACGTGCTTGAAAGCTCAATCAAACCGGCCTCTTCCAGGGCCTTTAACATGCGGTAAGCGGTGTCTGGCTTATCGGTGAGCAGCGGCAGCTCCTCGATAATCTTGGCCTTGCTCAGCGCGAAGAAGATCCCATCATCAGTCTTGATTGGTTTGGTCCAGCTCGGGCAACCGTAGACGAAGGCGAACAGCAGGGCCTGCTGAGAATTCAGCCCCCACTCCAGCGCCTTCACCTGGTTAATCGTGACGGTGTATTGCATGTCAGGCCTTCCCGACCTTAGCGGCCAATTCAAGGAAGCGATCCACGTACCAGTGAGGTTGGGTTTCGCGGGGGCATTGGGGGCTGGTGAGGTTCTTGCCGTAGGCCATGCCCTTTTCGGTCACGGACCAGAAGTCGACGGTTTCCTGTTTGGAGTTTTTGCGCTGCAGGACTTTGAGGAAGCCGTGGGCCTCCAAAGCAAGGTTGAAGGCGCGAGCTGTGCTGGCGATGGCGTGTTCTTTGATAAGCGCGGTGATTGCCTTGGTTGGCATCGAAGAGCCGCCAGCGGCGTCAGGCGCGGCGTCCACGGCATAACCCGGGAGAAATTTGGCATCCAGCCCGTTGTTGGGCGCGATCTGCGCGAGCATCATCATCTTGCTGGAGGGCGCCGGCTTCAGCAGGCGATCGAAGCATTCCAGAATGGCGAGTTCGCCAATGACCTTGGAGTTGTTCGTCTCCTGGACGGTGTAAGAGCCGGTCTTTCGAATGGTCGGCAGCACCTGGCCCACAACCCATTCCTCAAACTGCTCAGCAGCGGGTAGCTTGGATTTCATCACCAGACGGTAGAGATCGCGCTCAGGGATGATTTGCACAGCACGGACCTGACCTCCCATTTCGGTATGGCAGGTATTGACCGCTTTGCAGTGAGCTTTGATCGCCTTCGACGTGTTGGAGTAGCCCTGGGCTTCGGCGATGTCCTTGGCGATGAACCAGGGCTCCCCGTGGCCGTCGTCAATTACGCGGACGGGGAAGCCGTGGAAGTCGAAAGGTGTCACTGGTTTAATCCGCGCCACGTTTTGCGATTGCGAAAAACGTGGCGCGGGATTGTTGGGGCTATTGATCGATTCGGTGTGTTGGTGCATGATTCGCTCCAGTTGTTTACCGCTGTAGAAAAAGCCGACCTCGACCGTCGGCTTTTTTGTGCCTGGAATTCAGGCGATTGATTTCAGTGCCGGCTTGCCGTTGAGCAGAGCCTCAGCCTTGCGGCGCAACTCCCCCGCCTTCGCTTCAACCTGGCGGCATTGCTTGGCGAACGCTGGCAAGCGCGGCAGGTCCTGCTCGCACATCACCTGGTCGTCAAACACTTCGCTGCCGGTGTCGATCACATCGCCCAAGGCGCGGATCAGTGCGCCGAAGCTCTTGTTGGCGCATTGGTCACTGATCATCTGGCGGGCACCGGTCAAGCCGTGGCGGCTTGCCAGCTCGTTCAGGCAGTGATCTCGATATTCAGGCTCAAGGGCGCAGACCCATGACTCCTCCAGCCAGGACGGCATTTCTTGATCGCCGTTCAGCCACCGCTGTACACGCTTGAGCCAGCGGCTAGTCGCCTTCACGAACTCGCCGACTTCGCCTGTCAGTTCGGGCGAGTTGAAATCCGGCACTTCCTTCTTCTTGGCGCGATCAGGAATCGACAGGTGCAGCTCGCGACTCAGCGCCTGGGCGAAGTCGTCCTGGCTCAAGCTGGTGCGGGCGATCTGGTTTTGAGCATGGGCGACCAGCACCTGATCACGGGTTTGTACGGTGTGTCTGGAACTGGACGTTTGCATGGGGACTGCTCTCTTCTAATCTGGCTTCAATGGAACGGCGAAAAGGGATGTCAGGCGGCGCCGCGCAGGACTTTGTGCGCCAGGTCGAGAAGATCGGGGCGGAGACCTGCGATGGTGATCTCGCCCCCAGATGCGTCTTGAAGGCGCTCCGCCAGATCGGCCGAGGCCTTTCGGTGGCCACCTGCCAACTGCCAGAGGTGGCCTACCGTCGTCTTAGCAGCGGCGGCCACTGACAGGCGCCGTTCGTTTGAAGCGCTGGCGAGCCAGTCACGCAGATGGTCATTCATGGGATCTCTCCTTAAACATAGGAGAAATTTAGCTTATGGCTAATATCGTAGCAAGGAATATTTAGCTTTGAGCACATTTAGCATTGAGCTAAACGCTGGCATTCTTGCCCGCATGGATATTTATGCGATTCGTAAGCAGAAACTAATCAGCCTCATAGGAACCCAGCGAAAAGGCGCGTGCGCCGAGCGCTGGGGGATGGCCCCTGCGCACTTGAGTCAGATTTTGTCGGACAAGACTGCGAAGAATTTGGGAGACGACGTAGCGCGGAGAATTGAGGCGATCGAGAAGCTGCCCAGAGGTTGGTTCGATTCCATGTCGCAAGGCGAGTCGATAGAGTCAGTTGACGGACGTTTTTCGGACGAGCAGCCGGACGCGCAGTCAGCACAAACTGCGGCAGAGCAGATAAAGCGGATGCTTTCGAAGGTCAAAGGATTAACTAGTGCCGCTCGTGACCGGATCATCGCGGCGGCGGACGAGACGAGCAACGTCATTACCGTCGACTTTTCTCGCCCGGGCCAGGTTGGTGACGAGGTGTGGATTGCCCACTACGACGTGCGCGCTGCGATGGGCGGTGGCCAGATCCCGCACGAATACCCGGAAATGCTCCAGGACATAAGGGTCAGCCCCAAACATCTGCGCGACCTGGGCGTCACGTTCAAAGAGCATTTCCACCTCAAGATGATCACCGGCTGGGGTCAGTCGATGGCCCCGACGATCAAGGATCGCGACCCCCTGCTCGTTGACATCACAATCCGGGAGTTCACCGGGGACGGGATCTACCTCTTCTCCCATGACGAAATGCTGTACGTGAAGCGCCTGCAAAAGAAAGGCAAGGACCGCTTCAGGATGATCTCGGACAACAAGCACCATGACCCCGAGGACATCCGAGTGGATGACACCCATATCCTGGCTCGGGTGCTTTACGTGTGGAACGGACAACCGGTGTGACGTCATGGCCTTAACCAAACCCAACCAGCAACTGCGCCGCGACCTGAAAGAGGCGGCGGCAACCCTTAAGTGGGCAGGCGTTGACTTGTTCGGCGTGGCGAAGCGAATGCTGGCGGCCGGTGATGAGCAAGGTGCCAACGATCTGATGAAGATCGCCTTCTCGTTTCAGGAAACCGAGGACAAGCTGACGGGGTATGCGGAAGAAGTTCGGGCAGGGAGAATTGCGCGAGCTAAGTCTGAGTAGGACAGGCAGAAACAGATGCGGGGGAGCGCCCCTTTCGACACCAAGGATAGGTAATGAAAACCATAATTACGTTTTTTGCCCTGGTCTCGCTTGCCGGGTGCAGTAGCCATAAGCAACCGCCCCCTCTCCTCCCCAAAGGCAATATGCCAATGACGGAGCGGGAGTACGAGGAATCCGAACGGCTACTCCTCGAGCAGCAGGGATCGCCACCCGCTCAGCGCGAAACGGGCGAAGACTGCCGCACCAAGCGGGACACGGAACAACGCAAATGACTGCATGGCGAGAGCAAAGCTTTTGGAGCAAGTTTTGGGTCTGGGCCTGGCTGGCGCTCATGGTGGTTTTCACAGCTGAAGCTGGCATTTGGCCGGAGGGCAGCTCATCCAACCGCAAGCGAGTCTTCAGCCCTGGCTTCGTTGTGCTCTGCGCCATCGTGGCGGTGGTTGAGCTGATAGCGCTGAATCACTTTTATGGTGTGGCGATTGATGGAAGGTGGGGGAAATAATCCAACAGCATGCGCACCCCGAACTCTAGCAGCGCCTGATCCGAAAACTAAAATATCAAGGATTGAAAATGTTCGAAATATTAGGCAGTTATGCATTTTTGGGCCCGCTAAGAGATGCAGAGTCCTCCGGTGAAAACGCAATTTTTAGAGGAAAGATTGAGGTTAATTCAGCCAGCGTTCGCTGCTACATCAAACCCTTTCCTACCCATACCCCTATCCCCGGCGGCGATGTCGTTGAAAATAGATCCATTGTTAGCGAGGCACTTGGCTACGCGCTTGGCCGGGTTTGCGGGTTCTCCGTGGCAAGTAACGCAGGAGTAATTATTCTCCAGCATGATCAGATTCCCGCCGCCGCCCTTAATAGGCTGATCAATCAAACGCCTGATGGCCGACGACAGGATGAATACTTTGCCTGGTTTTCTGAGGATATGAGGCACCCTGCATTGATGACCGAGTGCCCGTCCGATGCCCCGGAAGTTCTACGACTGAAAAACTTATCTAGAATCGCATCCGACCTCTCCACGCACAAATCAGTCCCTGGAATCGTTTCATTCGATGAGTGGACGGAGAACAGCGATCGCCATTTGGGAAATCTACTCGGAGGCCCAAGTGGCGAACTGACGCTGATAGACCATGGTCGCATCTTTAGGCACCCATCGTGGGCACCAGAATTACTCGCCACCAGCCCGCTTGAGTTGCGTAACGCCCTTATAGAATTAATAGACGGCCGGATTCCTAACTGGAGCACCAAGACACCGATCCGATCCGCTCGCAGCATGGCTTACAAAGCGTTCTCCCTGGCCTGGAAATCGGAAGGAAAGATCAAGGCAGAGAGCGTTTTGAATGAATTCATGGATCCTACAGAAGTCACACAGGTGCTAGACTTCTTGTCTTCGAGGCTGGAACCGAGCCACTACACGCCCCAAGTAGGCCTGATGATATGACTATTCTCGCAAGGATGAAGCAGAGAGTCGCCGACGCGGCTGTGCCGCTGCGCGTGAACGGTCACTGGCGCAGCATTCAAATGTGTCTCGATCAAGACACAGGGGAATACTTGAATGTGGGGGTTGTTTTCGCACACGAAGATAAGGTTGAGGTGCGCGTCCTTGATACCTTCGACCGCGTCAAATGCCTATATGGTAATCGAGTCAGCGTAAAAGACCTGACTCATTACCTTCATGACATTGAGGACTTCATTTTTGATAGCCGCAAGCATCTCCCTGACGCTATAAGCAGCAATGTCAGGCTTGGGCCTAGCCTTTTTGCATCTGGCGAGAACCCCGAAGCAGTCGTGAGTAGTTTCTTTGACGATGTCGTGACTCTAGGTCGACCGAAAAGCGGAACAAAAAATGATGCATTCCGATATACATCCACGCCAAAACTTCGAGACAGCCTGTTTCAAATAATGAGACAGAAAATGGACCTGGATGCTTCTGCAATAATTCAAGAAGACCGCTATCGGCTACGCCTGAAGAATGGGACGCTGGATGTAGATGTGCCGCTGCTCAGCTCATCTGCCGTGGGGTCAGTTGTATCTGTGTGGTACAAAAGCCCAGTGGTCGCTGAGAAGAATATTTTGCAAGCCTCATCCGATTTAGGACTCGTCACTAGCAACACAGACCGAAACGGCGCGCTGTCGATCCTGGTCCCGACTGAAAAAAGCGGAATGGATCGCTTGGAGTTCAGAAGAGTTTCAGACGTCATCGAAAAGCAGCTAGACCGCCTTGAGCGCTCCGGTATTGAAGTAATCCGAGCGCCCTCTACAGATGATCTTGCTGCAAAGACTATCGCTTGGTGGTCTTCCAGAGTTGCGTAAATCCCTCACCCTCGACAGCCCGGCCCAGCGCCGGGCTTGTTGTATCTGCCCTTCGTCTTCCGAACCTGAATCCGGCCATCCTGTGGTTTGTGATAGGCGCTGACGTATAGCGTCCGGCCCAAAGAAATCTGACGATTCTAGCCGTATACAAAATAGGGGCGAATAGCCATGATGCGCCCAGATACGAGTGCGTATCGTCAATCACCCCGGGGGTTGCAATGCTCGTACAGGTCTCGAAGTCGGTCCGTAATTTAGCCGTTGCCTCCTGCCTTGCAGGTCTTAGTGGCTGTTCTACCGAAGGCGCTATAAGCGATCTGGCCACGCTAGGCGCTATAGGCGGCTCAATGATGCCAGGCGTCGACTCATCCACCGTGATGGCCTTAGGGGCGGTCGCAGCGGGGTCTATGATCGTTGTGCCGCTCCTTTCAGATGATTCGAACAGAACAACCCCTTCCTCCGCGCCATCTCTTGCCGTTGCAGCGCCAGCGATTACGCTAGGCGTTCCCGCGCCCCTCGTCCCTGTGAGCGCGGCTACACCTGCACAAAGCTCCACGATTGCAGATCTTCTGGCCAAAGAAACTGTTGCAAAGTATCAGAACCGTTCATGCGACTACTTACATCTATCTTTGTCGGAGGCTGATCAGCTTATAGCCTCATCAATCCCAGAAGCCCCAAAAGTTGGGAATGCCAAGAAGTCCGCCGTGACACAAGTATTCCAAGGAAAAAACTGTCCGCCGCTGTCACCGCTGCCTGGTCGTATAGGTGCTTCCATATCCACGGTTGATCCGGTTAAAGCAGCTCGCCTTAAAATTCCAGCAACGGGAGTATGGGTTGAAGGGGCTACGCCTGGCAGCAATGCCGAAAAGGCGGGATTATCAAGAGGTGACGTCGTTGTGGCGATTAACGACAAACCCGTGGAGGACATCATTGATTTTCGCTTGGCCATTGGACAATCAGTCATCGGCTCTACGGCTAAGCTTAAGGTCTGGCACGGACAGCAGTTCTACAGCGCGCCCGTTCTGATAGGCTAATAGCCAGTTAGTAAGCGACATTCAGAAGGGGTCTGATGGACTGACCTTCCCCAGATAGAGAGCCCTGCCCAGTGCAGGGCTTTCGTATCCGCCCTGCCACGCTTTCGTCACACCTAATGGAGTTTATTAAATGGTCTATAAGACTGGCCGGGCATTGAGCATCATTGTGGCGGCAGGTTCTCTTGTCGGATGCGTTGACCCTGTTGGATTGGTGTTCAACACCGACGAGGTGCTAGCCTATCATCTCGGCCAATCCCAGCCGGGATCAGCTCAAAACGGTTTATCGACAGCCTTTAATGGAATGAGTTGCGACTCATTGCAACAAACCATAAAGGCCTATGAGGCACCGTTTTATTCGACGCCCGAAGGCGCGGCAGCCCGTCAGCACGCGACGCTGATTTACACTCAACGGGGTTGCTCCGCATCCGAAACAGACAAAGCTCATACGCATGCTGAAAGCAATAACGCAGCAGTAGCACCTCCGACCCCAGCGAGTCCCGCCGTTCTGAATGCGATCGCACTACCAGTAAAATCCAAGAGCACTTTGAATTATTGTTACGCCTATCTGACTGTTGGGGAAGAGCGGGGATCTACATGCAGCCCGGTAGTTGAAATTAACGATAGTGATCGGACCGGATCTGTCTTTCAGGTTCGGTTAAACAGTTACGTTGAAAAAGTGAAGCAATCCCAACCTGGTGTGTGGGGGGATTTTGAGTATGCAGATACGATGAAAATGCAAAACGCATTCATCTATCAGATGAAGCCGAAGGCCAATGCAGTTGCGTCAAAGCAAGATGCGGGGCTCATTTGCTACGAATCTCGTGCCGATGCGGACGCCCAGCTAGCGCAATCGAAAAAGAACGATTCCTCTATGAAAGTGATTGCATGGCCATAGCGGTGGGAATCCTCTCCCAAAGGTCAGCAGCATGCAGTCAAAGAGCCCGGACCAGCACCGGGTTTCTTGTATCTAGCGGGCGTCCTGCTTTGCTATGGTGTCGCCCCCCTCCAGATCGCAATGGACGCATCGAAGAATGTATTCATGGAAGACCCTGGCGATTGCCCTACTGGCATCGGTCAGCACGCAGGCCGTATCAGGTGATGGTGCCAACCCTATCGCTGCTGGGATATTTATCACAATCTCCTCGCCGACCATTTTAATTGGCGCGACCACATCTCTCACGACCGATCCGCCAAAAATCTTCAAGTCAGCCAAGACCGACGCCTTGGCGTTCATTGGTTCTGACGGCGAGATTCGCGGTGCTGAGTTTGAGCAGGCGTCCAGGTACTATCGTTCGGCCTACAAATCACCTCATATGTCTGACATGCGACTGGCCCAGGCGATAGCGACCTCGTTTTAATGCCCGCTTAAGACGGACCTTCGCCTTGTTCCAGCAGGAACGCACTCTGCTATGGTTGCGGCCCTCTCTGATCGTAATGGAAGCATCGCAGCATGGACTCATGGAAGATTGTAGCCGCAGCCCTCATGGTATCGATCAACGCTCATGCCTCTGAGGGGTCCGATGACTCCTATAACAACTCGATGCTGTCTGTACTGATGGCTCCAAGCTACACCGTTGCAGGAACTACCGGGCTCACCATGTTGGCCAGTAATAACTTCAAGCCTGCAAAGGCTGACGCACTCGCCTTTATTGGCTCAAACGGTGACATACGCGGCGCCCAATTTGAACAGGCGGTGCGCTTCTACCGTACGACCTATGCACCACCGCTGATGAATGATCAGCAATTCGCCCAGGCAATCGTAAGTACGTTCTGACCCGTTTTGGCATCGCTTAGAATCGAAGCTCCAGGAAGTTACCGTCCCCACGGTGTATACGCACCGCAACATTGGAGCCTGCAAGCATGTGAGCCGCCCGTTTTACCAGTTCGCTCTTTGTATCGGCTTCGATGAGGGGGCGAAACCCTCGCGATCTGAACATAGCCCAGCCCCTGCTAGTTTTCTCGATTCGATAGGTAATCATTGGCCTAGGCACTTATTGAGAGTGCAAATGAGCATAGAACGTAGACTCGACGAATCAAGGATTTCACGACCTTTTCACAGTAGGGCGCTTATGGTTAACCCAGCTCCTAGTGAAACCCTTTAAGCCCGCTAATCGCTATCGCGGGCTTTTCTTTGTCTTGAGTTTGATCGCATGACGGTAGACCAGCGCCGGGCGACTACTATGTGACCTACCCCGGTCCGCCCATGCACTCCGCTGTACTCGCAAGTGAAGTCCCTGCCTCCTTTACGAGCATTACCCACTCATCACTGGTAATGAGCTCCGCACGCTCCATAGCATCGGCTCGCCTCAACAAGCTGAAGTACTTAACCTCCGCGCTCATTTTGCTCTCGGTCAGTGCGAATAATTCACGCCAGGCCTTCATAGCCAGCCTTCGATGCTCCTGTTTCATCTGAGCCTCCAACGGGGCTATGGTTAGCGCCACCCTACTCGCTATCGGGGGTATTGAGTCAGCTTTAGACCAATGGTGGCTGTACGCCACGAATGGTAAAGTGCGGGCTCACTTACGGGAGGGATACCATGCGTTACCGCGCACCAATCGCGGCAGTTGCCTTTTTAGTGTCGATCTCGGCAAGTGCTGGCGTATTCAAGGACGAGACTGATAGGTTCACTGGCAATAGAGCGGTGACTTGGGACTCTTTACCTGCGCAGGCAAATGACTTTTCGTTTTCTACGGTTGCCCTGTATTTAAAAGGCTCGCCAAGACCTGGGTATTACAAGGTTCAGCTAATGACCTGGGGAGACAGCGCAGAATTCCGGGAATGCCATCACACCAACTGGCTGGTAGATGGCGTGCTTGATCCCTATCTGGAATATGAGTACTCAGCAACGAACGCTGGATCTGCAGCGATTGAGCGCTTCGATAAGCAGGTGGACCGGGCAAACCTTCAGCGGCTAGCCTCGGCCAAGCTCATTGAGTTTCAAGTCTGCGGTACTGAGGGGAAAATTTCCCAAAGTGATATGGAAGGCATGCGCAAGGTTCTCGAAGCGACAAAGTAAAATCAGCCCCCCCCTGAGAAAGCCCGCCCGCTGCGGGTTTTTTATTGCCCTCTAGAAAGGCGCCGGCTCTTCTTCCTGCTCAAACGCAGCCTCACCCTTCTCCACCATCTCAGCCTCCTGCTGCTCCCACCTAACCGTCACACTGCCGTCGTCATTGAGCGTCAACTCGAGTTCGTCAGTGTCGGCAATCACGCTCAGCACCTCTTCCCACTCCCGATCCCCGTCCGTGTCCAGGCGATGAATCGTCACCCAGCGCTGCGCCTGCGCCACGGGGTGATTGATCATCGATGAGACGCGCAGCCCCAGGCGTGCCATTCCGCTCATTTCCTGCCGTGCTGCCGGTGCCACCTGCTTCTTCGCCATGAAATCCCCTCCCAATTAAATGCTGTATATCCATACAGGTAATGGGAAAATCATAGCTCACTGCTAACTGGCGCGTAAAGCGCTTATGGCCCCAGTCAGCGGCGCGGAGAAACCCGGCGGATCGAGTTAATTTCGCCCGTCGCTAAATATTTAGCTTGGAGCTATTGACGATATTTTAGCTTGCGGCTAAATTAACTCCATCGCAGCGATACACCTGCTGCGAAGGGCCTCACAGCCCGGCGCTCTTTAACAGCACGGGAACCTCGCAGATCGATCCCCAGCAATGGGAACAGGGCGAGCAATAAATTCGATCTCCACGCCAGCTCTGGAACTGGCCGTGCTCACCAGATGTGAGTACGCGAAACCACGGAAGCCGGTCGGCGAAGAACACCGTCCACGAAATGTGTGACGCCGGCCAGAGATATGAATCGGGCGATGCGCGTGGTGGAGATGAAACACCCACAGATTTACTGATGCCGCTTCTATGAGGCGGCATTGGAAATCAACGGAGGGCAAAACTATGGCAACCGAATACGCAGACCTGGAGCCCGCAGATCAGGAAATCGTCAGCGATGCACTGGGGCGGGCAATTGCAACCTTTCAGGATGTGGGCCTGCCTGTAGAGAGTCTTGACCACGATGCCCTGCTGACGGCCTTGGTCGACTTGTTCATCCAGGCGAGCAACTGAATAACCAGCGCCACGACAGCCTGTCGTTAACTGCCCGATGCCCTGGTACTCCCCAGCACCAGACTGTATCGGAGTGTGATTTGTGGATCGGTTCGACGGTATGAAGGCCGGTATCGCCACAGATATGCAGCACAAGGCGACGGGCGCCCGGTAGCCGAGTGCGTAAGTCTTCCAGGTTCGATTCCTGGGCAGATCACACCCCGATGCAGATGAATGCCCAGGCTGATGGGTAAGTGTAAGACCTGAGGGATCGTGGGAATCGTGGCCGGCAGAGTGAGTAAGCGCCCAGATGGCCATGGCGAGTCCAAGAATAAGCGGCCGAAACCTTCGCCCCGGTGAAACTCCGGTGTCACTAAGGCCGCTAATAGTCGTGCCGGGATCAGCTCCGGTCATCTGCTCCAACCGGCGAATAGCTCAACCCGCATTGCGCAGGGTCAGCGCCAGCCTGGTACTGGCGAGCTACCTTGATCTGGCACAAGCGCCGTGACAGCCGGGAAAGACCGGCACCCATTCTAATAGGTGGCCACTGCCTTCCCAGTGAGCGAACAACAGGAGATACGGCCATGAAGTAGATCAACGATTCACCCGCGTGGCGTAGCAAGCCTGAAGGCTCCGCCCAACACCCTAACAGGCAGCGGAAAGCAGGGTCGTCGATGTCACCGCGCATCAGCCGAAAGGTAGACCCAACCCAAATGAAGAAGAACACCGCAGGCGAGTCCGAGGGCATAGCTGGCCAGACTCGACACATCCCGGGAAGTGCCGGGCGCCTGCACCCTTCCCCGCCTCTACCCGTCAGCACTCACCCCGCGCCCATCGGCAACCAGCGGGAGGAATGAGTGTTGACGAATACAGGTGAACAACACGCCTCTGGAGGCGACCATGAACCAAAGTCAGCACGCTTACTGCGACGTAGCGCTCGCAATGAACCAGCGCCGCAACATGGCCCTAGCCCTTTGCCTTGGACTGGTCGGCTCCAGCGCTCCAAAAACCTCGCCTCTCTACCGGGTCATCCCGGCTGGGAATGAGTTCTTCCACGTCGTCGATTCCGCCACCGGCAAGGTGAAGGGCTTCCGCCGCAACCACAACGAAGCCTGCGCCCTCGCCCGGCGCTTGGAGTCACACCATGTCCAGCATTTACGCGGATAGCGCCCAAGCCAGGGAGTCCGAAAGGCGTTGGGATTTACCGGACTTTGGCAAGAAGCAGCACGTCGAACTGTTCCATGAATACACGGCTGCCGACCTTGCCGAGCGCGAGACGCTGCGACTCAAAGAGCGCGCCAGCCTCAAGGCCCGCATTGGTGTAGCAATGGCGCAGATGGAGTTGATCTGCCCACCAGTCGAGGGTATCGGGTGAACATCACACAGCGAAACCATCAGAACGCCGTCAGCTGGATCGAGGGCGAAATCGAAAACATGATACGCGACCTCGGCAAACCAAACGCCAGTTCGGCGGCGACATCGTGCGTCACCCTGGCCTTCATGCTGCGGGTTATCGACGAAAACGAGCATCGGTACTTCCGAGCGCGCATCGACAAGATTTACGCCAACTACAACGCTTCAGTCACTTCTGCCGCCTGACGGCACCACTCAACCCTACAACTTTCAATGCTGCGCCTGGCGCGGCGAGGGATCGTCATGTCCAAAAACACCAAACAAGCACTCGCACAAGAACCGCTCGAAACGAGCGAAACCGAAGAATCTAAAAACTCCGTTGTCCCTGCTGTTGCCGTCACCGACATCGCCGAATATCAGCCGCACGAAGAACAGATCGTTCGCCTGGAAACCACTTACGCGAAGCTGGTCGTTGATTGCACGACCATTGAAGGCTTGGCAAACGCCAAAGAAGTTCGAGTCGATATCCGCGACGTCCGCTACGCCCTGGCGAATACAACCAAGACGGCACTCATCCCCTACCAACAAAAAGTCAAAGACGCCCAGGCTCGCGTCAACCAGGTGAAAGAGTTCGGCGAGAACTTGAAGGCTCGTGTGTTGGTGCTTGAAGAGCCAGTCGACGAAGCCATCAAAGCCGAAGAAAAGCGCGTCGCCGATGCCAAAGCCGAAAGGGAGCGGCTGGAGCAGGAGCGCATCGAAGCCATCCGGGCGAAAATCAACCGGTTTAGCTCTGTCGCTGCCGCCTATGCAAGCCGCAGCGCCGCCGATGTCGCAAGCGTTCTGCTGAGCGTCAAAGAGTCGGTGATCCTGCCCGAGGAATATGGCGAATTTGAAGCCGAAGGCACCATCGCTCGCGATAACGCGATTGAGCAATTGGAAGCGCTGCAAAAGGCTGCCATTGACCGTGAAGAAGCTGCTGCCAAGCTACTGGAACAGCAGAAAGAACTGGACGAACTGCGCGAAAAGCAGCGTAAGGCCGACGTCGAAGCCGAGGAACTGCGCAAGCAGCGTGCCGAAGAAGACCGCAAGCGGCTGAAACAACAACAGGACGATTTGGACCAGCAACGCCGTGATATCGAGGCACAGCAACGCCAACAGCGTGAGCAACTGGAAGAACAGAAGAACCAGCAGAGCTTGCGCGACGCGCAGTATCAGCGCGATCAGGAAGAGCTGGCCCGCCTGCGTGCCCAAGCTGCTGCGCCGACCCCGATCATCACCCCTGCTCACGCGCTGGTCGTGGAGAAGATTGAAGCGGCACCAGTCAGCTCACAGGTGACCACCGCTGAAAACGACGATGTAACTACGACCGCGCCGGCGGTAGACGACATTGTTGAGGTTGTAGCCCTGGGCTTTGACGTGGACCTCGAAACTGCTCGCGCCTGGCTTCGCGCCATCCGCTTCTAACCACCCTTTCCATCTGATGGACAGCACATCCCATGCTGGCTACGGAGAGCGTTATGACCGATACAACCCCCCAAGCACAAACCGGTCTCTCGACCTATCACGACCCATCGCACAATGCGGCCGCGCTAATCCTCGACCCAGGCACTATGCGGTCGATGAGCGACCTTGCCCTGATGATGTCGCAGGGCGTAACCACAGTCCCTAAGCATCTCAAAGGCAACCAAGCCGACTGCATGGCGGTGGTGCTTCAAGCAATGCAGTGGCAAATGAACCCATTCGCCGTGGCGCAGAAGACGTTCATCGTCAACGGCGGCGCATTGAGCTATGAGGCGCAGCTCGTTAACGCAGTGATCATCGCCAAGGCGCCAGTCACAAGTCGATTGAACTTCGAATGGTTTGGCCCCTGGGGAAACGTCATCGGGAAGATGCGTGAAGTCACCAGCAAGACCAAAAAGGACGAGGACACTGGCGAGTTTAAAAAGTACCGCGTTCCGGCCTGGAGCTTTGACGACGAAAAAGGGATCGGCATTAAGGTTTGGGCGACCTTCCGGGGTGAAGACGAGCCCCGCACTCTGGAGCTTTTGCTGACCCAGGTCCGCACCCGCAACTCTACGCTCTGGGCAGAAGACCCCAAGCAGCAAATCGCGTACCTGGTTACCAAAAAATGGGCGCGCCTCTTCTGCCCTGACGTGATCCTTGGCGTTTACACCCCCGACGAATTTGAAGATTCGTACGGTGGCGAGATCGACATCACCCCCGCCAAACAGACAGCGAACACCGCAGCCGCTGCCGGCGTGTCATTCGGGCCAAAATCCCCCTCGCCTGAAATTGACGGAGTATTCGCGGACCTGCTGAGCGTTGCCAAGCGCCAGGACATCGAAGCCTACGCGGCAGCCTGGGCGGGCCTCAAGCCGAAGCAGCGCGCAGCAATCGGCCTGGAATGCCATGAAGCACTCAAGAGCATGGCGGCGACCGTTGATGCTGACTTCACAGACATGACCAGCACCAACGGCGACCAGCCCCAGACAGAAGAGGCCGCGTAGTGAGAGCTGAGCTTCAGGGCACAGAGAAGTGGCATGCGGACCGATCTGGCCGCGTGACAGCCAGCCGCTTCAAAGATGTGATGGCCTGGGGGAAGCCGGACAAAAACGGCAAACGGGTTCCACAAGGCGCCCGCACCACCTACATGCATGAGCTGTGCTTTGAGCGCTTAGCAAAGCGCGCCAAGCACAGCGTCAGTAGCAAGTCGCTTGCGTGGGGGCATGAGCAGGAGAAGCCATCCCACGACGCGTACGAGATGCTGACCGGCAATGTGGTGACCAAATCAGGATTCATCGTTCACCCAAAGTACGACTGGCTGGGGTGCTCCCCTGACGGACTGATAGACATTGATGGCGGAATCGAATCGAAGAACCCCTTCAGCGAGGCGATTCACGTCAGAACATGGCTCGACGGGATGCCCGAGGAACACATGCCGCAAGTCCAGGGCTGCATGTTCGTGACGGGCCGTAAGTGGTGGGACTTCCTGTCATTCGATTCTCGTCAAGATGAAGAGTGCCAGCTCTACATCGAGACGATTTACCGCGACGAAGACTACATCGCCAACCTTCACAAAGAGCTGGTCCAGTTCAACTTGGAACTGAACCGCATGGTTGACGAAGTAGCAGACAAAGCTCGGGCGCAAGCCCATCGTTTAGGAGCCTGATCATGATCAGCAACCACCTCAACCTGGTCGAGCAGCAGAGCCGGTACGCCGATTCAATATCGGAGCGTACCGCGCTATTCCTAGCCGCAGGCGGAACGATCTACCAGGGCGAAAGCCCAGCGATCAACCCGCCACCTGCCAAACGCTCCACCAATATCGATCCCGAAACCATCCTCAAGCGCCGCAAGCCACCAATCACCAGGGCCGAGCGTAACGCACTGCGCAAAATCGCGGAGGCATTATGAGCAAGCGCAAGCCGCACAACCTCAAGGCACGCATTGACCGGTCCTGCCGGTCGCTGCTGGCATCCAATCACGTCGCCGTGGTCAACATCGACCCCAGTGGCCGCCAGGGCATGATCAACTATAAGTCGCTGAAGAACATCGCACCGGGGAAAATTGGCCAAGCCGTCTGCGGCATCCCCCACCGGTGGACGATCTACCTCAGCGCCCTCTGCATCGACGCCCGCGGCGACCGCTACAGCAAATCGGTGGAGGTGGCACCCGAAGGCGTCTACCTCTCCGACCACCTGGAAGACGTGATCGAGCATTGCTACAAGAAGCTGCGCGACGAGGCCAATCAAAGCCAGATGGTGGCTTCGGGCTGGATTGCTATCCCAAAAGCGATGTCGCTCGATGAGGCGCACGCTGCACGGATCTTCGAAGCGGTCGGCGCCTGGAATCAGCAGAAGGTCGCAGCGTGAAGCGAATCAATAAACAGGTCAGCGCAAGACGCAGGCCAACCTGGCTCGCACTGCCGGCCAGCGGAATAGAAGAGGTAGGCCATGGCAGCCGAACAGAAGGAACGCACGGCCAAGCTTGCCGAGAAGCGGCAGGAACTGGGCGAGCAGGAATTGCGGCACACAGTCCCGCACCGCACCCGGCAGATGCTCGGCGAGTTGATGCGCTGGCATGAGATAAAGGAAGTCAGCGAAGCGGTGCAGCTACTGGTGATGAATGGCCGGGCCGAGGATCTGCCGCCAGCGGCGCCGAAGATCAAAGGGCCGTCCGACATCATCCGTCATTACTTTCGCCAAGGAATGCGTGACCGACTGGAAGCGTTCACCGCCGAACTGGGCGAGACGAAGGATCGGGCGACCATCTGGCGATTGATCGCATACGCCCATTCGCTGGGTGCCGAGAAGTCCGCGCCAATGCTTGCAATTAAGCGCCACGAAATAGACATACCGCAAAACGTGGCGCGCAAATTAAGGCAGGCAGGCTTTGCCGAATCGCTTCAAATGAACGCCGAAGACGACGGTGAGAACGACTGATCGATCAACTAGCGCGCTTTGATTGTCGAGCAAGGCTAATGGCAACATCAATCGCCGCACCAGCCATTAAATCCCGGCTAGGGTCAGTTTGTTCATTATTTTCCAGTACGACTTTTGCGCGATCAGCGAGCTGATCCACGTCTATACCAAGCTCATCGGCGGCGACTATCAGCGAATTGATCGCGGCGTAAAGCGTTTTATCACTCTGCTCACCCATCTGAAATTTTCCTTGATGCAGCTCTATGCCGTTTTTTAGCACTTCTGATTTACAAATGCTGATGAGGGGTGCTGTTCGATCATCCAGCGGGCTACCTCCTGAAATTCGCCCGGCAGATCCTTGAAAATATGAGCTGTTCTAGGACTTATCATAGGCGACCCAATCAAAGGTCCAGAGAACTTTATAGGATCGTATCTGAACGCATAGCCCCAGTTATCCACTGCTGCCAGGCTAAGTGAAATATTCGTATCTTTTATCAAGGACCATATTTCTACTTGATCTTCAAGCTTCATTCTATCGCCCAAAAAAACTGATTTTATGCAATCTCTAGGAATATCCATTGTGAGCAATGGATAATTTTTGATTGCAGCGCCCGTGTCTTTCAAGTCTCTAGTTGAACGGACAATACGAACTTCTCTTTCATGCGCCCACACGCTTGGCTTCACGAATAGATCAGAAATTGGAACAACTTTCCCATGAAAGTCTCTTAAGTCAAATACTGGCCGGCGTTTTTTATACTTCACCGGATGCATTCCGGTAAAAAAATCGTGGGTCTCGTCGAACTCGATCAATGCACCAGAGTAATCATCCGCATATAGCCCCCACATCAGCAGGCTATCTGCATTACGACTCAAGCATAGAATTCCAATGGCGGCGTTTAAATCCCCTACAATTTTTCTCGCGTTGATATCGCTTCGCAAGCCGGGCGCTACGCGAATATGGCTCCTGTCGAGGCCCTTACGTCGCGGAGTAAGGACGCAAAAATTGAACTCTTGTCTATCTGCGACTAGATCCTCTTCGGTTATAAATTGAGGAAGTAGCTCAAAAGGGTCATTAAATGCGCTCGGCTGCGTGAAACGAATAGTCCCTGCAAGTATTTTCTTAGCCACGCTTGAGCTTACGTATTTGTATAGCCCCACGGGAACTCCTTTTTTCCTCTTGGCAGTTCCCTCGTAATACTCCATTCCAAACCAAATTGCCACCACCGGATACGGAGGATGGCGCTTATCTGAGGTAAACGAAATGCCCATTCGCCACAGCGTCATCCACAAGATTGACAAGAAGCCCGACGGCAGCCCAGCTGTCCTGTTCCTGGGCGCGTCCGAGCAGGTCGAAAGCCAGGCCCGCGACGACCTGATGAGCCAGCTCAACGAAAGCTACAACGCCACTGCCGGTAAGGGCTGGGGGTTCTTCCATCAAGAATCAGGCGCTTACCCATTGAGCGGCTGGCTCGGCAAGTACCTGGCCGGCGTAACAGACTTCCTAGACTTCAGCACCACCGCCGTCGAGCACCTGACCAAGCTGATGGAAGAGTCGAACCTCACCACCGGTGGGCACGCCCTCTTCTGCCATTACCAGCAAGGCATGACCGATTACCTAGTGATCGCCCTGGTGCAAGAAACCGAAGCGGTCACGATGACCGAAGAACTGGCCCTGATGACAGTTAAGCGCCTGGACCTGGATCACATCCGCCTGGCTGCGCGCATCAACATCAGCGAATGGCAGACCAACCGCCAGTCGAAGCAGTACATCTCCTACCTGAAGGGCAAGCAGGGCCGGAAGCTAAACGATTACTTCCGCGACTTCATCGGCTGCCAGGAAGGGATCGACGGCCCAAGCGAAACCCGGACGTTGCTCAAGGCATTCAGTGACTTTGTTGAAAGCGAGGATCTGCCAGAAGAGTCAGCCCGGGAGAAGACGCACACCCTGGTCAGCTACTCAATGGCCCAGGCCAAAATGGGCGAGCCAATCACCCTCGACGAGCTGTCTGGCCTGATCGACGAAGACCGGCCAAAGAACTTCTACGACTTCATCAAGGCGAAAGATTACGGGCTTTCCGAGACCCTGCCCCCGGACAAGAAGACGCTCAACAAATTCCGGCGCTTCACAGGCCGGGCTGAGGGGATGTCGATCAGCTTCGAGGCGCACCTGCTGGGCGACAAGATTGAGTTCGACGAGAAAGGCGGCACTCTGACGCTGCGCGGCCTGCCCACTCAGCTGACTGAACAGCTCAAGCGCGCCGCCGGCTGAGCAGCTAGACCAATCCGCGCTTCTTGTCGATTTCGTAAAGCGCCTGAGCATCCCCGGCATCCAGTGCAGCGTAGTACTCGGGATCCTTGATTCGATACAGCTGCTCTAATGTTTCGAGGTGCTCATCGTCGAGCCGGTCAAATTGAAGCTGCAGCTCTGCAAGATCCTGTCTATGCCGATCACGATCTTCGGTTAAATCGTGAAGCTTCTGACGGAATTGCGGGAGTCGGTAGAACGAATCGTAGAGCGCCTGCAAGGCGAACAGCGCCGTTAACAACCACCAGTTCCACTGCTCCATATCCTTGTCCTGTTCGTGCTCGTTCGCCCAACAAATACCCCATATCAACGAATCACGCCAGCCGGCGAGGACCCCCTATGCCCGATATCACCTACGGCTCTGTGTGCAGCGGCATCGAAGCCGCGACCCAGGCCTGGCATCCGCTGGGCATGCGCGCTGCCTGGTTCGCCGAGATCGAGCCGTTCCCCTCGGCGGTCCTGGCCCACCACTACCCCGACGTGCCGAACCACGGCGACATGACCAAGCTGGCAGCCCTGGTGCTGGCCAGCAAGATCCCGGCGCCGGACGTGCTGGTCGGCGGCACGCCGTGCCAGGCATTCAGCGTGGCCGGTATGCGCGAAGGCCTCACCGACCCTCGCGGCGCACTCACCATCAAATACGTGGAGCTTGCAGATGCAGTTGACTATGTTCGCGCCGGCCAGCGAAAGCCCGCCAGCGTCATCGTCTGGGAGAACGTCCCAGGCGTCCTCAGCGACAAAGGGAACGCCTTCGGATGCTTTCTTGGCGCGCTTGCTGGGGAAGACTGCGAGCTGCAGCCTCCAGGGAAAAAATGGCAGAACGCTGGTTGTGTGTATGGACCCAAAAGAGCAATCGCGTGGCGGGTCTTGGACGCCCAATATTTCGGCCTGGCCCAACGACGCCGTCGTGTGTTCGTTGTCGCAAGTGCTCGAGATGGGTTCGATCCCGCCGAGGTACTTTTTGAGCGCGAAGGCACTCGCCGGGACGGTCGTCGGAGTTTGCACTTCACCCTACTCTCACGGCACAAGGGGGGGGCTCTCTCGATGACCGAGAGGCATATGTGCTGGAGCCCGGGGGCGTCCGACGAACCAGTGTGATCGAGTGGGAGCGCTGCCAAGGCTTTCCCGACGATTACACCCTAATCCCCTGGCGCGGCAAGCCTGCCAGCGAATGCCCGGACGGTCCCCGCTACAAGGCGATTGGCAATAGCAAGGCCGTCACCGTGGTTCGCTGGATCGGCCGGCGCCTTCTGCAACAACTCTGAAATCCCCCCCACCGCCCGGGCATGGCCCGGCAAGGACTCCCCATGCCTACAGAAAACAAACTCACCTTGAAGCAGCAACGAGCCGACCAGGTCAATCAGGTGATCCGGATCATCGGCACCCACGGCCGGCGCTTCTTCTTCGACCAGGTCGCTGATCGCTACGCCAGCATGGAAGTGGATCAGCGCGGCAAGGTCTGGTTCATCGACGACTACAGTGCGCGGCGGATCTTCACGCACAAAACAACTTGGGGCGGCCGGTGGCGCGGCTTCAGCCATGGCGGCACGCTTCGGTCGCTCGTCGAAGGGTTCCGGGATTACATCCGCACCGGAGAGCCAATGCACCCTGGTTACCTCGGGCCTGAGCGATTCGATGACAGCAACATCTGGGGTTACGACGCGGAAGGCATGAAAGCAGTGCGCGAGCAGGCCGGCGGACTTCCAGTGTTTCGCCAGCCAGTCGCGGAGGCCGCATGAAGCGCATCTACCGGAGCGGCCCCATGCCCGGCCTGCCCGGCCTCAACTTCGCCGCCTTCCACGCAATGACCACCAGCTTGCGCGCCAGCGGCAACACCGTCACCAACCCCCGAGATCAACCCCGACGGCGGGACTTGGACCGACTGCATGCGCCGCGACATTGTCGCCCTGATGGACTGCGACACCGTGGCCACCCTGCCCGGCTGGGAGCATTCAAAGGGTGCCCGCCTGGAAGTGCTGATAGCCGAACGCCTCGGCATGACGGTTGTTAAGGCCCATGATCTGGTAACTAAACCTGCTGCGCACTGTGTCTGACAAGAAGCAACTGCGTGTCCATCATGACCAGAAGATTCTCAAGCGGGCTGAATTCACGAACGTTGATAGCTATTTCAGGATCGTAGCCGGTGAGAGCTCTATCTCGGGCAAGCTTTGTAAGTGATCTTATTTGAATAACGCTCTCAACCATGTCCGTGTTGGGCATCGACATTAAATCAATCGCGACTAGGTCCCGATGCATTTCCTCAACATAGTCTAGGCACTCGCGTACATCTGTCGGAGCATCTGGAGTAACAGGACGATAGAAATTGCGGAGCCCCCCATTGAGGCAGGCAACTGCATGACGTGCCTCGAGGCAAATTTCCTCAACAGCCCTAATCACAACGAGCTCTCTGGCCCTGACGCGCTCTTTATTAAATCGCCTATCGGCAGATGAAATGATCACAGCGGCAATGATTGCAGCTACGGAACCTATCGCCTGAACCCAAGCGGCAGCATCTGTCTTCGCATCGAAAAATTCTAATACAACGAAAAGCGCCCAGCCGAGAGAGCCGATAGCGATAAACACCCATATAACCCAAGCACTTGCGAGCTTCATTGCCGCTGCGTTTTCTATCTTCTTCACCTATAGCTATTCCTTGTCTAGTTAAGGCGTTGAGCTTGACCATTTCCGATTGCTGGGTCTACGGCCAGCATCCCCTATTCCTCCAAAGTCAGCCGCAATAGCGGCAAGGACGAAGTCATGCCTGAAGAAATCAAATTGATCCAGCCAGCCCCGGTCGTGCGCGACGAAAATGGCATGTTTGCTCACCCGGATATGCCCGACTTTGATGAGGGCGATGGTGATAAGTGCAAGGCTTGGGTCGCTGAACAGCGCTTGCAGGTGACGATGGCGCAGCTCGAATACCACAGCGACGAAGCTGTATCTGAGCGCTATTTCGAAGCAGGCGACCCGGACTGCAGTTACTGGGAGCCGGATCGCCCTGATGGTGAGGGATGGTTCTGCCTGGCGATTCACGAAACCGACGACGGTCCCGTCTGCTGGTGGGCACGCCGGGAGGTGACAGCGTGAGCATCATCGACGACGTAATGACCGACAAGATCACCCTGCACGGCCTGGGCTTTGTGCAGGTTCAGCTGGAAGGCGGCCAGCGCCTCCACGTCTGGCACCCTGAGTTGCCCCGCCGCGCATGCTTCAAGTACTCCGCGATCCATGACCACCGTTTCAATTTCACCTCCCGAGTGATCGTCGGGAAGCAGATCAATCACTGCTTTGAGCTGGAGCGCAACGACGAAGGCGGCTTCGTGCTGTATCTACACGAGGGCGCCCGCACACTAGGTGGCGGCAGGCCGTGGACGCCAGACGGCCGCGCGCACCTGATACCGGATGGAACGATTACCGTGGAAGCCGGCAACGACTACAACGCTCGGGCTTACCACTACCACCGCACTGAGCCCGGTGGTGATGGCCGAGTCGCCACGATCATGGCGAAGCGCGGCGAGTATCCCGCCGGCGCCCACTCAACCTGCGTCTACGGCATACAGCCCGACACCGACTTCGACCGTTATCAGTGGTCACCGGCCCAACTCTGGGAAATTGTCGCCGACGTGATGCTCGGCCAGCGGGTGACACCATGATCGCCGCCTTTTGGATCTCGAGCGCGGCGATCTGAAAGGGCTTGGCGTGGATGTGACCAATGGACCAAGGCGTTGAGTTACTAGCCCAGAGGAAGGGAGTTGTTTAACTCGCAGCTAACTACTACGGTCCACTAAATCACTGCCCACAGCATGAAGGGCGCGCTCCAATGGCTTGATAGAGCGCCAGCCGGCATTACACCTCAACAGCAAATTTCTGAAATGCATGCGCGACGTGTCATTTCTAGCACAGCTTTCGATCTGGTCCAGGATCGATTTCAAATTTAGCCCTACCTAAGCAAAGCCAGCCGCTATAACGACTAAGCGATAAGCTAAGATCTAAACTCGTCAGCATATTTATTTATAAACTTCCCGCCAAACCACGCAAGCTTGGCCGGGTAACTCTCACCAGCCCAGTCAATCAAATCAGGCCATGCTCCGTTCGGACGCATAGCGTGAGGAGTTTCATAATCTATTCTCCACCAACGATTGTATACAACAATAGGTCTTTCTGGCGGAGATTTCCTCTTCTGAGTATTCAAAGGTAACTGTAAAAAAAAAGCGTGCGCCCACTCCGCCAAGTCGAGCATCTGATCGGTGGCTTTTAGCTTCTTTCCTGGTGTTCGAGGAGAAACCACCTCTCCAAGCCATAGCCCTTTATAACTAGGGTGTTCAGCCAAAAATTTAGAGAGCACGGGGTGGCGCGCATTGAGTCTTGATCGAAGATTCTTGGCGATCCCAATATATTGCAATTTGGACCTTGACTCTCCAGAGAGCTTCCCGACGAACATATATAAACCGTCGCCGTAATCATTAGCCATTGCCTCTTTGGCGCCAGCGAAATCGTATGGACCGTACCATTCGATAATTGCTGTAATTGATTTCATACATTTCCTTGCGACACAGCCAACTTTCTACACTAAGCATCATCTGGATCAACCCGGTGCTAGATAAGCCAACATCCACTCTCACGCAGACCGGTATTTCCGAAGGCAAAACTGCACACCGTAAGCGCCAGCCCCACTTAGACATTGGCAGCATGATCGACTTATCAGTCTTTCGATTCGATTCAAGATCTTATCCTATTAAACCATATGTGCCTGCCGGTGAGCGGCAGGCCACCTTCTGCCGCCCCGTGCGGCTAGGACACCCCATGTCAGCAGCCGAACAATTCAAAGACGGCGTCACCGGCGACAAAGTCTCCGAGGCGCAGATGGCCCAAATCCTCGGTACCACTCTCGCCGCCCTGCGCTCCAAGCGCGCCAGAAAGCAGATACCCGAAGGTGTCTGGAACACTCATTGCGGCAGGATTATCTACAGCATCAGGAGATACTACGAATGGCTCGAAAGCCAATGGGTTTGCCCGCAGGAATGGACCTCCACCACGGATCGATCCGCATCCGCTTTATGTGGAACGGCAGCCGGCGCAGTGAAACGCTCCCCTATCCAGCGACACAGAAAGGAATCAAGTCTGCCTCACAGGTTGTTGATCAAGTAAAAGGCCTGATCAAGCTGGGGTTGCTCGACGACGACAAGTACGCCGAGCTGTTCCCCAGTTCCAGCAACGTATCCGGGGGCAAAATCAACTTCGGCGAGTACGCCCAGCTCTGGCTGGATAGTCGGGAGGTGGTCGCTGGCACGAAGGGGAACTACAAGGGCGCGCTGAACCGCTACTGGATGCCTGGCCTGGCCCTAGTGCGGATCGATCTGATCACTACCACCCTGCTGCGCCGGGTCATGGCCGCCAGTGAGTGGAAGTCGCCCGGGGTGAAACGCAACGCGATCTCGAAACTGTCGACCATCCTGAATTCGGCGGTCAACGAAGAGCTGATCCCGAAGAACCCGGCGGCTATTCTGGAGCTGCCCAAGCGCAGCAAAAAGGAGATCGACCCGTTCACCCTAGACGAGGCGAACCAGATCATCACCAAGATGTACGAGCACGAACACTGGCCCAGCACGATCTATGCGGCATTTTTTGAGTTTGTGTTTTTTACAGGAATGCGTCTCTCCGAAGCCCTTGCGATGCGCTGGGATGAGGTAGATGAGCAGAAGAAGACGGCCCACGTGTGTCGTGGTGTCGCACTAGGGGAAGTGGTGGAGCGCACAAAAACGGGTGGTGACCGATTTGTTTTGTTGAATGACCGCGCCCTGCATGCCTTGGATTTCGCCAAGGAATACGCAGAGCGTCGGAAAAAGGGCAAGGGAAAAGTGCTGGAAACCCCGTTCATCTTCCCGCCGTCGAAGAACGCAGAATACGTCCGGCAGACGTCCGACCTGCACAAGCAATGGATTCCGACACTAAAGGCACTGAATATCCGTCGTCGCCCGCCATACAACTGTCGTCACACCTATGCGACAATATGCATTATGTCTGGCATGAACCCCGCCTTCATCTCCCAGCAGCTCGGCCATAGTGTGCAGATGCTGCTCTCGACTTATGCGCGTTGGATCAACTCAAGCTCGGACTGGAGCGAAATGCAAAAGCTCCAGATTGGTCCCAAATTGGTCCCAGTTCAAATAAGCGCACCCTAAGCTATTGATAGGTAAAGTAATTGATCTCCACAGCTAACATCACCATGCAGTTCGGCGCCAAGCCGCTCTTCGAGAATGTCTCGGTCAAGTTCGGCGCTGGCAACCGTTATGGTTTGATCGGTGCCAACGGTTGCGGCAAGTCGACCTTCATGAAAATCCTCGGTGGCGACCTGGATCCGTCCGGCGGCCAGGTCATGCTGGAGCCGAATGTGCGCCTGGGTAAGCTGCGCCAGGACCAGTTCGCCTACGAAGAATTCACCGTGCTCGACACCGTGATCATGGGTCACGAGGAGCTGTGGAAGGTCAAGGCCGAGCGCGATCGTATCTACTCGCTGCCGGAAATGAGCGAAGCAGACGGCATGGCCGTGGCCGAGCTGGAAACCGAGTTTGCCGAGATGGACGGCTATACCGCCGAGTCCCGTGCCGGTGAGCTGCTGCTGGGCCTGGGTATTCCGTTGGAGCAACACTTCGGCCCGATGAGCGAAGTGTCCCCGGGCTGGAAGCTGCGTGTTTTGCTGGCCCAGGCGTTGTTCTCCGACCCTGAAGTGCTGTTGCTCGACGAACCGACCAACCACTTGGACATCAACACCATCCGCTGGCTGGAAAACATCCTGACCCAGCGCTCCAGCCTGATGATCATCATCTCTCACGACCGTCACTTCCTGAACAGCGTGTGCACCCACATGGCTGACCTGGACTACGGCGAGCTGCGCCTGTTCCCGGGCAACTACGACGAGTACATGACCGTGGCGACCCAGTCCCGCGAGCAGTTGCTGTCGGACAACGCCAAGAAGAAGGCGCAGATCTCCGAGCTGCAATCCTTCGTCAGCCGCTTCTCGGCCAACGCCTCCAAAGCCAAGCAGGCCACTTCCCGTGCCAAGGCGATCGACAAGATCCAGCTGGCCGAGGTCAAGCCTTCGAGCCGTGTGAGCCCGTTCATCCGTTTCGAGCAGAACAAAAAACTGCACCGCCAGGCGGTCATCGTCGAGCGTATGGCCAAAGGCTTCGACGGTAAGCCGTTGTTCAAAGACTTCAGCTTCCAGGTTGAAGCCGGCGAGCGCGTCGCGATCATCGGCCCGAACGGTATCGGCAAGACCACCCTGCTGCGCACCCTGGTCAGCGAGCTGACCCCGGATGCCGGTAGCATCAAGTGGACCGACGCGGCGGAGCTGGGCTACTACGCCCAGGACCACGCCCACGACTTCGAAGACGACGTGACCCTGTTCGACTGGATGGGCCAATGGACCCAAGGCGAGCAGATGATCCGTGGCACCCTGGGTCGCATGCTGTTCTCCAACGACGAGATCCAGAAGTCGGTGAAGGTGATTTCCGGTGGTGAACAAGGCCGCATGTTGTTCGGCAAGTTGATCCTGCAAAAGCCCAACGTGCTGATCATGGACGAACCGACCAACCACTTGGACATGGAATCCATCGAAGCGCTGAACCTGGCGCTGGAAAACTACCCGGGCACGCTGATCTTCGTCAGCCACGACCGTGAGTTTGTATCGTCCCTGGCCACCCGCATCATCGAGTTGAGCGCTACCGGCGTGATCGACTTCAGCGGCACCTATGACGACTACCTGCGTAGCCAAGGCGTGGTGTTCTAAGCACCGCCCGCTACACACAAAAGCCCCGTCCACCGTGACGGGGCTTTTTGCTTCTGATGCACCATCATCATTAATAGATAGCCTGCTTTCTTTTCCCCCAAGCCCTTGCCATGATGCCCTCACCGCCCGCCCGCGAACGAGTGCCCATGTCTGCCACCGCTCCCAGCTCTATGTCGATCACCCTGCAGATCGTCTCCATCGTCTTCTACACCTTCATCGCCTTTATCTGCATCGGTTTACCGATCGCGGTCATCCCTGGCTATGTGCACGAGACACTGGGGTTCAGCGCGGTGGTGGCGGGTATCACCATTGGTTCGCAGTACCTGGCCACCCTGCTCAGTCGGCCAATGGCCGGGAGGATGTCGGATAACGTCGGTACCAAGCGTGCGATTGTGCTGGGGTTGGCGGGCATCCTGGTGAGTGGCGTGCTGACGTTTGTCGCGACGTTACTGGAGAGCATGCCGGCCCTGAGCCTGGGCGTTCTTATCGCCGCCCGGTTGCTGTTGGGCGTGGCCCAAGGCCTGATCGGTGTGGGCACCATCAGTTGGTGCATGGGCCAGGTGGGTGCCGAGCACACCGCACGCTCGATTTCCTGGAATGGGATTGCCTCCTACGGCGCCATTGCCATTGGTGCGCCGCTGGGGGTGGTGATGGTCGCGCAATACGGCTACACCAGCCTGGGTATTGCGCTGTCGGTGCTGTCGGCGCTGGGCCTGGTGTTGATCCGCAACAAGCCGTCGGTGCCCGTGGTGCGCGGTGAGCGCTTGCCGTTCTGGGCGGTGTTCGGGCGAATCGCGCCGTTTGGCGCCAGCCTGTGTCTGGCGTCGATTGGTTACGGCACCCTCACCACCTTTATCACCCTGTATTACCTCAGTCATGGCTGGACGGGTGCGGCGTACTGCCTGACGGTCTTCGGCGTGTGTTTCATCCTGTCGCGCCTGGTGTTTATTTCGGCCATCAGCCGCTTTGGCGGGTTCAGGGCGGCGATTGCCTGCATGATCATTGAGACCGTGGGCCTGACCCTGCTGTGGCTGGCACCCTCCACCGGTATCGCACTGATCGGTGCCGGGCTGACCGGCTTCGGCTTGTCATTGGTGTACCCGGCGCTGGGCGTGGAAGCCATCAAGCAGGTGCCCAACAGTAGCCGGGGCGCCGGTTTGAGTGCCTATGCGGTGTTTTTTGACCTGGCCCTGGCGATTGCCGGGCCGTTGATGGGGGCCGTGGCGCTGAACCTCGGCTACGGCTGGATCTTCTTCTGCGCGGCACTGCTGTCAGTCACCGCCCTGGCGGTAACCCTTGCGCTCAAGCGCCGCGCTTACTGATCGGCCGTCTGCATGCCGGCGCGAGTGGCTTCGCCGAGGGTGTGGCTGAAAAAACGCCCCGCTTCAGAAACCAGGTCACGGTGAATGCCCTCTCGGTCGACACCATCGGCGTCGGTGCAAATCGCTGGCATCGCCGCCAATTGGTCGCTGTCGCACGGTGCCATAAACACGAAGTGCCCTGCCCCGGCCAACAGCTTGAAGTCGGGCGGTTCCGGCAGCTTGCGTGCGAGGGCGGCGGCGTTCTTGTCCACGGCCACCAGTTTGTCGCCATCCCCACTGTAGAGCAGCACCGGCACGTGCACGTCGGCCAGGGTATGGCGGCCAAACATCAGGCTCAGGGGCGCCATCAGCATCAAGGCATGAATACGCGGGTCGGCTTGAGGTTGCAGGTCGGCGCGATCCACCACCAGCTCGCCTTTGGTGGTACAGGCATCGCGGTCTTCCGGGCGCTCTTGGCAGTAGCGGCGCAGACGGTCGAAATCGGGTTTGGCACCGGCCAGGATCAATGCCGTTTCCCCCCCGGCCGAATAGCCGATAACCCCCACCTGATCGACATCGACGAACGGCGACAGCATCGGGTCGCCCAACGTCGCGGTAATGGCCTCGGAAATCTGGATAGGTCGCCCATATAAATTGCTGACCGTGCCGAGCCGGCTGTGATCCTTGTAGTTGTCGCCCGGATGCAGCACCGCCACCACCACAAAACCTTTGCGCGCCAAGGACGTGGCCAGGTCATGCAGCGCCAGCGGCGTGCCGGTGTTGCCATGGGACAGCATCAGCATAGGGAAGCGGCCAATGGCAATCTTGGAATCTTCAGACGCAGCGACATGATAGGCGCCCACCTGGGTGGTGTGCGGGGAATCGGTGGACGGGTAAAACGCAATGGCCTTCATCGGCTGCTGATCCAGCGGGTCGAGAAACGTCATGCGATGAAAACCCACACTCCAATGGGGGTGCGGCGCAGGTGCGGCATGCACTGAAACCACGCCGCCCAGCAGGGAAAGAACCATAACTGCACAAAGACGCATCATGAGGATGTCCACCTTTGCTGCGTAAAGACCTGCATGTCTGATTGAAAAGTCCATGGTTCAAGGCGCTCGCACCGGGTGATAAACCCCTACGTGCATAACCTGGGCCAAAGTAATGACAGCGGGTAAACGAAAAAACTCCGTAGTCCGGTCGTTTTGAGGCGATCAGAATACAGAGTTTAGACGCCCCGTCTCAGATTGATACGGGGAAAAGCGCTGTTTTACTTAAGCTTTACGCGGCAGCGAACAATTGTTCGTTGATCAGCACGTTGGCGTCGCTCAGGGACTTGGTACGCACTTCATCACCGTACGCCAGGCCGTGGGCACGTACGAATTCGATGTCGGTGATGCCCAGGAACCCCAGCAGCACTTTCAAGTAGTCTTCGTGGGCCACACCGCTGGCCTGACCGGCGTGCAGGCCGCCCGACGTCGACACGATGATGACCTTCTTGTTACCGCACAGGCCTTCAGGGCCGGCTTCGGTGTAGCGGAACGTCTGGCCAGCGACGGCGATGCGGTCGATCCAGGCTTTCAATTGGGTTGGGATGGTGAAGTTGTACATCGGCGCGGCGATCACCACGGCATCGGCGGCGAGGAATTCAGCCAGGGTGCTGGCGCTCAACTCAGCTTCTTGCTGCTGAGCAGCGCTGCGCTGTTCAGCCGGAGTACCCAGGGCGCCCAAGGTCGCGCCAGAGAAGTGGTTGATGCCTTCAGCCGCCACGTCACGGTAGGTCACTTCCACACCCGGCTCGGCCGCTTGCCAGGCCTTGACCACACCAGCGCTGAGCTGACGGGAAGCCGAGTTGTCGCCGAGGATGCTGGAATCGATGTGCAACAGTTTCATGGGGAATCTCCGAGTAGGATCGTCAGTGGCGATCAGATGGGGGAATCCTACGCATGAAACCAATAGCCGATAAGGCAGCTGAAATGCGATAGTTTGTCCCACTGACAGGACAATAGGTTGCCCATGCAAGACCTCAACGACCTCTACTATTTTGCCAAAGTCGTCGAAGCCGGAGGCTTCGCGGCGGCTGGGCGGCTTTTGGGCATTCCCAAATCGCGGTTGTCGCGACGTATTGCTGAGCTTGAAGATCGCTTGGGCGCCCGCCTGCTGCAACGCACCACCCGCCAACTCACCCTGACCGCGGTCGGTGAGCGCTACCTGCGCCATTGCCAGGCCATGTTGCTGGAAGCGGAGATGGCCGACGAGGCCGTGGCGAGTATGTCCAGTGAGCCCCGTGGGCGATTGCGGGTCAGTTGCCCGGTGGGCATGGCGCAGCACATCCTGCCGGAGTTGGTGGCGGGGTTTCTGGCCGCCCACCCTCAGGTACAACTGGAAATGACCCTGGTCAACCGTCGCGTCGACCTGGTGGCCGAGGGCATCGACGTGGCCCTGCGCGTGCGCGAGTTGGGGGATGAAGACCCGCTGCTGGTGACCAAGCGCCTGCGCCCTGCGCAAACCGTGCTGGTGGCCAGCCCGGCCTTTATGCACAGCACGCAGATCAACACCCTCGAAGACCTCAAGCAACTGCCCATACTCGGTGCGCTGGAGGCCGACCGCATGGTGCATCAGCGCATCCTCGACCCACAAGGCAACCCCCACGAACTGGTGATGGAAGCGCGCCTGGGCATCGACGACTTTATCGTGCGCAAGGCCAGCGCAATCATGGGCCTGGGCTTTACCGTGCTGCCGATGATGTATTGCGAAGAGGAATTGGCTCGCGGCCAGTTGGTGCAATTGCTACCGGAGTGGTCGCTGCCAGGCGGCTGGTTGCAGGCGGTATACCCGCATCGACGGGGCGTGCTGCCGGCCATTCGCGCCTGGATCGATTACCTGGAAGAAGGCTTCAAAAGCTGCGGAGACCGCTTGTTATGAACATGACCGAAGACCAAGTCGCCACCTTCTGCCTGAGCCTGCCTGGTGCGCGGGAAGACTACAAATGGGGCGGCGTGCGCGTGTTCTCGATTGCGGGCAACAAGATGTTCGCCCTGCAAAACCTACGCGGCGAATCCCTGGCGTTCAAGGTCGACAAGGAACTGTTCCTAGGTCATGTCGACCGCCCAGGCATCCACCCGGCGCCTTACTTGGCGCGAGCGCAGTGGGTCATCATGAACACGCCCTACCCGCTGGGCGCTGAGGAGCTGCGTGGTTTGTTGCAACGTTCTCACCAGTTGGTGGTGAGTAAATTACCCAAGCGCACGCAGATTGGCTTGCTGCTAGAGGATTGAACAGCTACAGCACTGATAAAAGTGTGCCGCCCAGGAACAACTGGTCCAGCCAGAACACCTGGTGCAGCAACACGATCACCCAGAACAGCACCTGATAAGACACCTTGCGCGTCTTGTGCCGAAATACCTGCTGGGCAATCAACGCCCCCGGCCAACCGCCTGCCAGCTCCACGGCGTGCAGGATGTTTTCCGGGGTGCGCCAACTGTTGGTTTGCGCCTTGCGCTTGTCGCTCCAGTACAGCAAGAACGCAATAACGCTGACCACGCCATAGGCCGCCAGCGGGATAAACGTCTCACCGCGCAGCCACACCAATACCGAGCCCAGCAAAGGCGCGGTGCACAGCAGTGCAAAGACCACCGCTTTGAGGCGTGGGTGCTGGATATTCATGCCTTGGCCGCTGCCCAGTCGATCCAGCCAAACTGCCAGGTCGCCAGGATCAACAGGCCAAACCCGATGCGGTACCAGGCAAACGCCGCATAACTGTGGCTGGCGATAAACTTGAGCAGGCCCTTGACCGCGATCATCGCAAAGATAAACGAAGTGACGAAGCCGACAGCGAATACCGGCAAGTCAGCCGGCTGGAACAGGTCGCGGTACTTGTAACCCGAATACACCGCCGCACCCACCATGGTCGGCATCGCCAGGAAGAACGAGAACTCGGTCGCCGTCTTGCGCGACAGCCCGAACAACAACCCGCCGATAATGGTCGAGCCCGAACGCGATGTACCTGGGATCATCGCCAGGCACTGGGCAAAGCCGACTTTGAGCGCATCTTTCCAGGTGATGTCGTCGACCGTTTCGGCATGCACCGTGTGCTCACGGCGCTCAGCCCACAGCATGATGACGCCGCCCACCACCAAAGCCGTGGCCACGGTGATCGGGTTGAACAGGTAATGGTGGATCAGGTCGGCGAAAATCACCCCCAACACTACTGCTGGCATAAACGCGATCAGCAGGTTGACGGTAAAACGCTGGGCGTTGCGCTGGGTCGGCAACCCGGTGACAACGTCGAAGATCTTGCGGCGAAACTCCCAGACCACAGCCAGGATCGCGCCCAGCTGAATGATGATGTTGAAGGCCATCGCACGCTCACCACCGAAGTCGAGCAAGTCGGCCACGATGATCTGGTGGCCGGTGCTGGAAATCGGCAGGAACTCGGTGAGCCCCTCCACAACACCAAGAATCAACGCCTGAATGGCGGTCCAAAAATCCATACTTCCCCCAAAGGTCATGCGCTGCGGCATGCCTTGATAATCTTTTTTAGTGGTTCACTGACGACAAAGCCGATGTTTATTATCAACATCGGCATGCAAAAAACCCGTGAAAAATCAGACAGTATTCAGGTTTTGCGAATACAGGCCGAAAGCCTATCAGACACGCGGAAAAAGTCGATGCAGCACCCACAAATATAAAAAGCATGGAGTCACATGACGATGAACAGTTTGCGCAGTATGTCGATCAGCCGCCGCCTCTGGCTGATCCTGATAGTCGCCGTGCTGATGCTGCTCGCGTTGGGTTTGCTGATGCTCAAGCAGATTCACGACGATCTGTACCAGGCCAAGCGCCTACAGACTCAACACGTGGTGCAGACCGCCAGCGGCATCCTGACGTTTTACCAGAGCCTCGAAAAAACCGGTGTCATGACCCGCGAAGCCGCGCAAAAGCAAGCCCTGAGCGTGGTGCGCGGCTTGCGCTACGACCACGACGACTATTTCTGGATCAACGACCTCGCCCCGGTGATGATCATGCACCCGGCCAACCCCAAGCTCGACGGCCAGAACCTTTCAGCCATTCGCGACCCGGACGGCTTTGCGGTGTTCAACGAATTTGTCGTGCTTGCCAAGGCCAAGGGCGCCGGCATCGTCAACTACCGCTGGCCCAAGCCGGGCGCGGACGCACCGGTAGCAAAGACCTCGTATATCCAACTGTTCGAACCCTGGGGCTGGATCATCGGCTCGGGCGTGTACGTGGACGATGTACAGGCCGAGTTCAAAGGCCAAGTGTGGAAAGCCTCGTTTATCGGGCTGGGTATCGCGGTGGTGATGGCCCTGCTGGTCACGTTGATCGCCCGCAGTATCGTGCGCCCACTACAGGCAGCGGTGAACGCCATGGGCAATATTGCCAGCGGCGAAAGCGACCTGACCCGCAGCCTCGACACTCACGGCCAGGACGAAGTAACCCAACTGTCGCACCACTTCAACAGCTTCACCGCCAAGCTACGCCAGGTGGTGACCCAGTTGCAGGTGTGCGCCAACGCCTTGGGCCAGTCCTCCCAGGAGCTGGGCACCAACGCCACCCAGGCTCACGACCGCAGCCAACAACAGTCGCAGCAGATGGAGCTGGTGGCCACCGCTATCAACGAAGTCACCTACGGCGTGCAGGATGTAGCAAAAAACGCCGAACACGCCGCCAGCGAAATGCGCGACGCCCAGACCCAGGCGCAGCAAGGCCAGGTCAATATCGACGGCAGCCTGCAACAGATCGACCAGCTCTCCAATACCATCAGCCAGGCCGTGGAGGTGATCCGCACACTGTCGAGCGAAAGCACGCAGATTGGCGGTGTGCTGGAGGTGATCCGCTCCATTGCCGACCAGACCAACCTGCTCGCCCTCAACGCCGCGATTGAAGCGGCCCGTGCCGGCGAGCAAGGCCGGGGGTTTGCAGTGGTGGCCGATGAAGTACGGCTGCTGGCACAGCGCACACAGAAGTCTACCGCTGAAATCCAGGCGATGATCGAGCGGCTTCAAGGGCACTCCGAAGCAGCCGTGAAAGTGATCAGCGACAGCCACAGCGCCTCGCAACTGACCATCGAACAAGCCGGCCAGGCCGGGGCCAGCCTCACGGCGATTGGCCAAGCCCTGCGCAACCTCAATGGCCTGAACGCATCGATTGCCAGCGCCACGTTGCAGCAGGCCCATGTGGTGGAAGACATTAACCAGAACGTGACCCAGGCTGCCGGGCTGTCCCATAGCACGGCGTTGGCGGCGGAGCAGTCCAGCGTGGCGAGCGCGCACTTGCACTCATTGAGCGAACAACTCAACGGCCTGCTACGCCAATTCAAGGTCTAATAAAGATCCAAATGTGGGAGGGGGCTTGCTCCCTCCCACATTTGTTCAGCGGTGTTTCGTAGAACTCCCACCACTGGTTACAATCCCCGCCCTCTCCCACTCTCCCAAGGAACCGCCATGTCCGGGCTTGAATTGTTCGCCGCCGCCCTGGGGGTGATCGCTGTCTGGCTGACGGTCAAGCAAAACCCCTGGTGCTGGCCCATCGGCCTGGTGATGGTGGTGCTGTACACCTGGGTGTTCTACGACGTGAAGCTATATTCGGACATGCTGCTGCAAGTGGTCTACGCCGCGTTGCAACTCTATGGCTGGTGGCAGTGGACTCGTGCTGGTGAGGTCAAGCAAGGCCGACAGGTTACGAGCCTGGGTTGGCCTGCGATCACGGCCAGCCTGGCCGTGGGCGCCGTGGGCAGCCTGTTGCTCGGCGCCGCCATGGCCCACTGGACCGACGCCGCCCAACCGTGGCTCGATGCGGCCCTCACCGGTTTCAGCCTGGTGGCGCAAATGTGGATGGCGCAAAAGCGCGTGCAATGCTGGCCGCTGTGGATCGTCGTGGATGTGATTTTTGTTGGGTTGTTCCTCTACAAAGGCCTCTACCTCACCGCCGCCCTCTACGCGCTGTTCACCGTAATCGCGGTACAAGGCTGGCGCGAGTGGCGCGCCGACCCGGCGTTGCAACCATGAAGGTGGTAGTACTGGCGGGGCCCGAATCCAGCGGTAAAAGCTGGTTGGCGGCGCAGTTGCACAAGCACTTTGGTGGCCTGATGGTCGGCGAATACGTGCGCCATTTCATCGATCATCATCAACGCGACACCTGCCTGGCCGACATCCCGGCCATCGCCCACGGCCAGCTCGCCTGGGAGGACGCCGCCCGCGCCGAAAGGCCCAACCTGCTGATCCTCGATACGCACTTGCTGACCAACAAGCTATGGAGCCAGACGCTGTTTGGCGACTACCCCAAATGGCTGGACAGCGAACTGCTGGCACGGCACTACGACCTGCACCTGCTGTTGTCGCCGGAGGATGTGGAGTGGACGGCAGATGGTCAGCGTTGCCAGCCGGAGTTGGCGGATCGCCGGGCGTTTTTCCAGGGTAGCCTGGCGTGGATGCAGCAGCATCAACAGCCGGTGGTGGTGATTCGAGGGGATTGGGAAGCGCGCAGAAACGCAGCGTTTTCAGCAGTGCAACAACTGCTTCAGGCATAACACAGTGCTCCTGTGGGAGCGGGCTTGCTCGCGAAAGCGGTGGGTCAGTCAAAACACTTTCGTCTGACACACCGCATTCGCGAGCAAGCCCGCTCCCACATTTTTTGACCGCGTCAGGCTTTAGTAGCCCAGCGACAGCCCTGTGTTACGACGCGGGTCGTTCGCCCCGTAGAAACGGTTGTTGCCCACCGGCTTGCCATCCAACGACGGCGCGCCGACCAGGATTGCGGCCAAGTGGTTGGCGTCCTGTGGCCCTGCGAACTTATGGCCCCAGCTTTCCAGGATCTTCTGGGTATCCGGGCTCACGGCAAAGGTCTCCAGGTTGGTGGTGTCGGGCATCCACTGCTGGTGGAAGCGCGGCGCGTCCACGGCTTCCTGGATATTCATCTTGTAGTCGATGACATTCAGGATCGTCAGCAACGTCGCCGTAATGATGCGACTGCCACCCGGCGTACCCACCACCATCACTGCCTTGCCGTCCTTGGTGACGATGGTCGGGCTCATCGACGACAGCGGCGCCTTGCCTGGGGCGATGGCGTTGGCTTCACCCTGCACCAGGCCGTACATGTTCGGCACACCGACCTTGACGGTGAAGTCGTCCATTTCATCGTTGAGGATCACCCCGGTCTTGCTCGCCATCACGCCCGCACCGAACCAGTCGTTAAGGGTGTAAGTCACCGAAACGGCGTTGCCCCACTTGTCGACGATGGAATAGTGAGTGGTGTTGTTGCCTTCATGGGGCGACACGCCTGGCTTGATCGCTTGGGAATCACCGGCCTTTTGCGGCGCGATGGCGGCACGCAGCTTGGCGGCGTAGTTTTTGTCCAGCAGGTGTTCGATCGGGTTCTTCACGAAGTCCGGGTCGCCCAGGTAGCTGTTGCGGTCCACGTACGCGTGGCGCATGGCTTCGATCTGGTAGTGCAGGCCCTGGGCCGAGTGGTAGCCCAGGTCGGCCATCGGGTAGCCTTCAAGGATGTTCATGATCTGGCAGATCACCACGCCGCCGGAGCTCGGAGGCGGTGCCGAGACCACGTGGTAGCCACGGTAGTCGCACTCGATGGGCGCCAGTTCGCGGGTCTTGTACTTGTCCAGGTCAGCCTGGGTGATGATGCCCTTGCCAGCCTGGCTGGAATCCACCAGGGCCTTGGCGACCCAACCTTTATAGAAACCGTCGCTGCCTTTGGCCGAGATTTCCTTGAGGGTCTTGGCCAGGTCTTTCTGCACCAGCTTCTGGCCCACCTGCATCGGTTGGCCGTTGTGCAGGAAGATGCCGCGCATGTCCTTGTCTTTCTCGAACTCGCCGGTGGCGGTGTGCAGCAGGTCGATATCACCCTGCTCCAGGGTAAAGCCGTTTTCCGCCAACTTGATCGCCGGGGCAATCACTTGGGCGCGCTTAAGAGTGCCGTACTTGCTCAGGGCCAATTCCATGCCCGAGACCGTGCCCGGTACACCGACCGCCAAGTGGCCCTTGGCGCTAAGGCCTTCAATGACGTTGCCGTCTTTATCCAGGTACATGTTGGCGGTGGCCGCCAGCGGGGCTTTTTCGCGGAAGTCGAGGAAGGTCTTGCGCCCGTCGGCCAGTTGCACGGTCATGAAACCGCCACCGCCCAGGTTACCCGCCGCCGGGTACACCACCGCCAATGCGTAACCGACTGCAACGGCGGCGTCCACCGCGTTGCCGCCGGCCTTGAGTACATCCACACCCACATGAGTGGCCAAATGCTGGGCCGTGACCACCATGCCATTTTCACCGGCCACCGGGGCCTGGGAAGCGGCTTGCACACCGCTGACCGTCAACACCAGCGCAGTGGCAATCAAGGTACGACTGAAGGGTTGGTATTTCATCCATGGCTACTCTGGTTATTGAGACGCACCAAAATAGCCCGCCCCGGATTTAATCCCCAGTGCAATGGCGTTTTTATTACAGAACTTGTCGGTCACAGAATGGCCCGGTCTGCTGGCTATCACCCGAACACTGCATCGGCGTGTCACACATAGTCGCTCTTAAGTCAGGAACATAGTTTGCCTGCACGCCACAGAGTTGCCTGTTCTGCAGTGGTTTCAGCAGCCCTCGCTCTATCAACCAAAAGACATGTCTTGATGAGTCAAATAGCGCACCGCCCAATCCCCACCGTCTCCTCACCTCACGCTTCGCAAAGCGCTTACACAAGCTCGGGCACTGAAGGCCAACAACCCGTTGCCGCAGCGGTCGAGTCAAATTCAGCAACGCGTTCAGAAACCCCAGGTAGCCTTCAGGGTGCACCTGTCTCTGCGCCACTGCCACAGCCGGTAAACCGTGATTATTGGGGATTATTGTCGCGAGAGATCCCCTTGACGCAGGCACAGCGTGCACAAGTCGTACAAGGGGTTGCGGGCTGGATCGAACCAGCCAACGGTGGCTTGCTCGACAATTTGGGCCGTATTGCGCTAAACGATAAGGACGTCCAGGAGGCGCTGAACAACCCGAGCTCTTCATACACCGTCAGTAAGCCAACGCGTACAGTAGACCGTGAGGGCTTCAGAGTCTCAGTCACTGACTACGAGCATAAAGCAATCGCCGATCCCTTCACGCGGACTTCCATATGCCGCGTCACAAGTTCCACCCCCTCAAGCTCTGCAAACAGCCATCGTCGAAGTACTTCTACCAATCTCTGTACTCAAACGTTGTCCGTAGCACCCCGCCATGCCCTTGAGCATCTTCTATCCCAACCCAAGGCGATTGAACTCGGCAAGAAACTCGAAGCGCAAATCGGCGTCCTTCCAACGGCCACAAGCGCCCGCGAATTGGTGATGGCTGCACTGGTCTTGAATGTGGACCCCCAGGCCGGTAACCCGCGCAATTCGATTCGCGGTTTTGCCCTGGACCACCCGGACAATTTCGGCAAATCACCCCAAACGCTGATTGCGGCGCTGGAAAAGCATCTGATCGATAACGCTGGAGTCAAGGACACCGACGCCCGAACGATGAGTTATTTGATGCTGTTACGGGTTGCGCCACAACTTCTGGTCAAGGACCTACCGGCAAGCCTTCTTTATGGCAGCCACGAATGGGCGCATTTCAGTGCCGCCGTGGCGCGTATCGAACAGAGTGCACCGGGCGCTAGCGCGACCCTGAGCCATAAGCAAGTCATGGACTTTGCCAAAGTCGAACCCACCACCGACCACGACAAGGCGAATGCGCTTATCGCCAGACGTGAGGCGCTGCTGGATTGGGCGGTTACCAATGGCATGCTCGACAAAAGAGCCGATAGCCCGTATTCAGAGGCCGAAATAACGCAGGCACGTGCGTCTTTCCAGCAACAGCCCTCCGACCTGCTAGTTGCCAGCAGGCGCCTGAGCCGCCCCACTCCGACACGTAAACAGATAGCGCTGGATGATCTGAAGCGGGTCTATGGTGACACAATCGACTTTACCAAACCTGTACTGCAAGCCACTTCAAGCAATAGCAATTACGACCAGAGCCATTTTTACAGCCTATTGGATGCGCATATATCGGGCGCACTTGAGCATGGTAACTGGCGTTCAATCAGCAGCACACTTTCAATGGACTTCATCGAAAGGGGCTACAGCCGACTTCGAGACATAGAGCCCACATTCAACCGAAGATTCGACAACCACTACAACGACTTGGTGACAGGTAATCGTAGCCTGGTCAAGAATCTGCTCTCGCAACTCCCGGCGGATGATCGGCGCAGCCTGCAATTGGGCAAACAGACCTTCTATAGCCTCAGAAAAGCGGTCCCTTCGCAGTACTCCCACCTGATCAGCACAGCCGACAAAGAAGCCAGCAAAGGCCGCCAGGGTTTCATCATTCGCTCCGAGCATGAGTCAAAAGTCACTTACTACGAAGTGTTCCCCCAACAGGGCAAAATCCAGATCCGCACCGACCTTCCGGATCAACTGCACGTGGGCGCAAACATCCAAGGCGGCATCAATATGGAGTCCAATAAAAGTCAGCCGTTTGACTGGCGGGCCTACAGCGACGGCGAAGCACCCCGTGAGGGGGAGTCTTCATCGCTGATCATCGAAGAAATCCGGACATCAAGGCAATGGCAACGCCAGGCCAGCGACAACACCCCAGACCTTTCCTTCCTGGGAGGCAAGGTTCACGAGTTGGCCGATATTGCCGCCTCCCTGCACCTGGTTCCTGATAAAGAAACGTTGCGTCAGCACGCCGGTGGCGAAAGCGGCCTGGAACGGGACCGGCGCTACCAGAAGGCTGGCGCGGCGGCGGTGCTGGGCTTGATTCCTTTTGCAAATACGCTGAAGCATGCGATCAACGGTGAGGCAATAGAAGCGATCAATAGCTTTATATTCGATGGCGCCGCCCTCCTCCTGCCTGGCGTCCCTGGATTTCGTGCGGTTGTTCATGACGTCAAGTCAGCCGCAAAGCTGTTCAATATGCTGAGAAAAGCCAGCAGCTCCACCGATGATCTGCTCATGCTCATCAACGCAGGCAAGACGGCCAAACCGTTTTACTCAACGATCCCAAGGTTTGGCAGCGCTGTTGGCAACGCACTGACGTCAGTTGGAGGCCCCGCCGCAAATGGTTTGCTCAAGGCGGGCTCGGAAAGCATGGCCATGGGCACCGTAAGGTTGGGGGGTGAAACGGGGGAAGCCACACGGGTGCTGGCGAAATTTGACGGTGTCGACAAATGGCATCCGGTTGACCCGATCAGTGGCGAACCTTACGGCACTGCGCTGGAGAACTTTGGTGCTGGAAGTACCGGTTTCATACCTGACTCATCGATTCCATTGAATCGACCGGCCTCTAGCCTTCCAACAGGCACGCTGGAAAACGCAAGGATGCTGTCGAGCGACGCTTATGTCATCCCTAGATCCAAAGGTTATGACTTCATTGACGGTGAAAAGGTATACCGCTACGAACCGAACCGACCAGACTACTTGGTTGACGTAGAAGCACCTGGGGCTAAGCGTGAAGTAGATAATTTCGAGGCTACCTGTACCGCGCCTGCTGAAGGCAGGTCCAAGCGCGGCTTTAACGATGTATGTTTTTCAAAAATAATCGATTCGACGCTGCTCGGAACTAATGAAACTCTTCAAGCGCTGGAGCATCAACGTCTTTTCCCAGCCCCTGTTAGGCCGGATAGCTCGCGCACAGTCGTGTATGAGCGACGCCTACATAATGTAGTAAACGATAAATTGGTACCCTACCCGATCAATGCACCCATCGAATATAAAAATAGAGTAACCGGCACACTGGGTGAGGATCGATATTTCGGATTTGGCGGTAGACGTTATGATGCGAGCCTGGAGACTGAAACTCGCGTCATTAAGCTCGATGCAATCTCGCCTATCAGTAACGACAAACGCGTATTGCGAGGTTTCGTGATGCCTTCCATCACCCAGAAGAATGAACGGTGCTTGGTAGTCGAGGCGGACACCGGTGTGTTTTACAGTCGCCCTCTAGATGCAGACTCCAACGCCCCCTTCAGCCGCCTGAATTTCAAGGGCGACGACCGCAGGGACGACCAGCTTATAAGCGCTTTTTGCGATCGCAAGAATAAATATCAGTTGGCATCAAGTCTGGCTCCCCGCGGTGAATTCATAGAACTCCCTCCCATGGACGCTATCTACATCTCCTTGAGAGCAAAAGGTCATACACTCGCAAAAATCAATAAGCTAAAAGAGGGAATGGCGACACTTTCCGCGGAAAAACAGCGCGAATTCGCGCTCATCTTGTGGAATAAGGGAAAGGTGCGAGACGTTGATATCGTCATGACCCCTGTGAAGGTTCCAACGCTACAAAAACCAGTTGATTTCAACCGGATGACCATTTCCGGAAAAAATGAGTTTTACGCTCGGGAAGCCAAAACCGAGGTGGATAAACAGTTCGAAATCACTGGGATTAGGTCCAGAAATCTTCGGCTTGCTGGAAACTCACAGGATGTGGCACGCAGCAAAACTGCTGCTCCAGTGACGGCATGGCTGTACGACCGAGCGTATATCGATGCCGATGGCCCTTATTTTAATAGCGTACTCAAAGTCGGAGCGGGAAACTGTGACCAGATGGCGGGTACCGCCGAAAAAATCATCGAAAAAGTTGGAGGGACCGCTCGTGTGATGGGGATGCCTGGTAAGCATGCCTTCACATTGGTCGGTAACGTCGCTCGCAACCTCACCACTGTTGATTTCTCCGAAGCTGCATGGAAAGACGCCTGGATAAGCGACCCATGGGCAGAAATATACTGCCCCGCCCCGGAATACATGAGGCGCTTCTCAGAAAAAATGGCGCAATGGAAATCCATCGGTAAACAAATCCAAACCAATGATGGCACCTGGATTGAGGCGAATGATCCTGACTGGCTCGAAGGCACGCTAAAGTCAGTTAAGAGCTAAAAACTGTGTGGTGAAGCGGTCAAACGCGTCCCTGAACTAGCCTCGTCATGATTGCCTGAGTCAATCGGCTCTGGCCTATAAAATGAATGGCGCTAAAATTAGCGCCATTCTTGCACCCGCCTCCCAGACACGAGCCCACCATGAGCTTTGATTTCGACACGCTCCACCCCCGCCAAGGCACTGGCAGTACCAAATGGAACCGCTACCCGGCAGACGTATTGCCGATGTGGATCGCCGACATGGACATCGCTGCGCCACCTGCCATCTTGCAAGCCTTGCGCGAGCGCCTCGACCAGCAAATCCTCGGCTACAGCGTGGCCGGCCCGGATGTACGCGAAGCCATCGTCGCCGACCTGTGGGCCAAGTACGCCTGGCGCGTGCAGCCTGAAGACCTGTTGTTCCTGCCCGGCGTCGAGCCTGGTTTCAACATGGCGCTGCATGCCTTTGTTCAACCTGGCCAACCCGTGGTGTTGCAAACCCCCAACTACCGGCCGATCCGCCTGGCGCCAGGGCACTGGAACCTGCCGAAAATTGAAGTGCCCTTCGAGCTGATCAACGGGGAATACCTGACCCCGCTGCCGGCCCTGCGTGACGCATTGGCCGGCGCCGGCGCACTGCTGCTGAGCAACCCGCACAACCCCATGGGCAAGGTCTTCCCTCGCGAAGAGTTGCTGGCCGTGGCCAACGCCTGCCTGGAACACGGCGCACTGATCATCAGCGACGAAATCCACGCCGAGCTGTGCTTTGACGGTCGCCGCCATATCCCCACGGCCAGCCTCAGCCCGCAAATCGCCGAGCGCACCATCACGCTGATGTCGGCGAGCAAGGCTTATAACGTGGCCGGCTTGAAAACCTGCTTCGCCGTGATCCAAAACGCCGAGATCCGCGAACGTTTCAACCAGGCCCGCTGCGGCATGGTCGACAGTGTCAGCCCCCTGGGCCTGGAAGCCACGCGTGCCGCCTACAGCCAGTGCGGCGAATGGCTCGACGCCCTCAAGCACTACCTGCAAGCCAACCGCGACTACCTGCTTGAGGTCGTGCAAACCCGTTTGCCTGGCGTGGTGATGCATGCGCCACAAGGCACCTTCCTGGCGTGGCTCGATTGCAGTGCTTTGGGCCTGGATGACCCACAGCAGTTTTTCCTGGAGCAGGCCAAGGTGGGCTTAAGCGCGGGGATTGAATTCGGCGATGACAGCCAGCAGTTCGTACGCTTGAACTTTGGCTGCCCACGAGCATTGCTGGAGCAAGGCTTGCAGCGCATGGAGGCTGCACTGCGCAGCCGCTGAAGGGCCGCCCCCGCACCGTGTGCGGGGGCAATTTGTTATAGCTTGGCGATGGACACTTCGGTGGACTTCACAAAGGCAATCACTTCACTGCCCACTTTCAATTCCAGATCACGCACCGAACGGGTGGTGATCACCGAGGTGACGATGCCGGACGCGGTTTGCACGTCGATCTCGGACACCACTTCCCCCAGCAGAATTTCCTTGATCACGCCTTTGAACTGGTTGCGCACGTTGATCGCTTTGATGGTCATGTCGGCTTTCCTTTTGGCTGTTGGGTCAATCCGCACGAATGCGCAGGCCCTCAAGATGCAGTACCGAGTGAAAACTTAAAAGGAATATATAACTCTTTATTTATTCCATAAGGATATATATCAACTGTTGCCCAGCCAACAGTGCTTCAACAATTTGCCCTTTCCCCAGACAGCATTCAGCTCTTAAACCCCCGCAAATCCTGCCTGATACCGACTGGCACAGAGCCTGCATATTCCTTAAAAGCATGATGGAACATGCGATCTAATTTTCTGAATATAAGAAAGCCTTCTCTCAATGCCTTGCCGGAGCTGTTCCATGATCCCATTTACTCAACGCTTACTCGGCGCCTGCGCGCTCGCCCTGTGCCTGCAACCCCAGGCCTTCGCCGCCGACACCGACCCGGCGCAAGTCAACCTGGATTACGCCTACTACTCGCCGGTCAGCCTGGTGCTCAAGCACTTCGGTTGGCTGGAACAGGCGCTGCCTCAATCCAAGGTGGGTTGGGTCTTGAGCCAGGGCAGCAACCGCTCCCTGGAGTATCTCAACAGCGGCGGCGTTGACTTCGCGTCCTCTGCCAGCCTGTCTGCGGTGTTGAGCCGTGCCAACGGCAGCCCGATCAAATCGGTGTACGTGTACAGCCGTGCCGAGTGGACCGCCCTGGTGGTTCGCAAAGACTCTCCACTCAAGAGCGTCACCGACCTCAAAGGCAAGAAAATCGCCGCCACCAAGGGCACCGACCCGTACCTGTTCACCCTGCGTAGCCTGCAACAGGCCGGGCTGAAAAAGGACGACGTGGAACTGGTGCATTTGCAGCACCCGGACGGTCGCACCGCGCTGGAGAAAGGCGATGTAGAAGCCTGGGCCGGCCTCGACCCGCACATGGCCGCCAGTGAAATCCAGGCCGGTTCGCGCCTGCTGTATCGCAACAAAGACTTCAACAGCTATGGCGTGGTGAGCGTCACCGAGAAGTTCGCCAAGGAGCACCCGCAAACCATCACCAAAGTGCTCGGTGCCTACGAAAAAGCCCGCGACTGGGCGGTCAAGCACCCGGATGAATTCGCCAAACTGCTGGCCGATGAATCGGGCTTGCCGTTGGAAGTTGCCAAGCTGCAACTGTCGCGTACCGACTTGAGCACACCGTTTCTAAGCAGCAAGGATGTGGTGGCCTCCAAGGCTGCCGCGCCGATCCTGGTGTCGGAGGAATTGGTGCGTCGCGGGGTGAATGTGGACCAAGTGATTGACCAGTTGATCGACACCTCGTTCGGCAAATAAGGGGCGCGTGATGACGGGAAAAACCCAAGCATTGCCACTGCCCGCACCGGTGGCGATCAACCGCAGTGCCTGGCCACGGCGACTCAAGGGGCTGGTGGTGCCGGTGCTGATCCTGCTGATACTGGAAGGCGTGGTGCGCGTCGGCTGGCTGCCGTCGTACCAAATGCCAGCCCCCAGCGAAATCGCCGTGACCCTGAGCCAACTGGCCGAAGGCGCGCTGTGCAAGCACATAAGCGCCAGCCTCGCCCGGGTGCTGCTGGGCTTTGCCATCGGCGCCAGCCTGGCCCTGGTGTTTGCTGCCTGGGTAGGCTTGAGCCGCGAGGCCGAGGCCTACCTGGAACCGACCTTCGCCGGGCTGCGCTCAATCCCGAGCCTGGCCTGGGTGCCGTTGTTGCTGCTGTGGCTGGGTATCGACGAAACCTCCAAGATCGTGTTGATCGCGATTGGCGCGTTTTTCCCGGTGTACCTCAATGGCGTCGCGGCCATACGCGATATCGACCGCAAGCTGGTGGAGGTCGGGCAGATGTATGGTTTTAGCCGACGCCGACTGGTGCGCCGTATCCTGTTGCCCGCCGCCCTGCCCGGTTTGTTTACCGGGCTGCGCAGCGGCCTGAGCCTGGCGTGGATGTTTTTGGTCGCGGCCGAGTTGATCGCCGCGACCAAGGGCTTGGGTTACCTGCTCAGCGATGGGCGCGAAACCTCGCGGCCCGATATCGTGCTCGCCGCGATCATCGTATTGGCGCTGCTGGGTAAGATCAGCGATGGCCTGCTTGCCGCGCTGGAGAAGCGCTGCCTGGCGTGGCGCGATACCTTCCAGGGGGCAGAGCGATGAGCCCTCTGTTGGATATTCATGTGCTGCGCAAAAGCTTTGCCAGCACCACCGTGCTCAAGGACGTTCACCTGTCGTTGCAACCGCGCGAAGCCGTCAGCCTGCTGGGGCCTAGCGGCTGCGGTAAAAGCACCTTGCTGCGCATCGTCGCCGGGCTGGAAAAGGACTACCAGGGCGAACTGCGCAGCCCCGACGGCGAAGTCGCATTTGTGTTCCAGGAGCCGCGGCTGATGCCTTGGCTCACGGTGGAGCAGAACATCGGTTTCAGCGATGACGGTCATTACGACAAGGCCTGGGTTACACAACTGATCGAGGAAGTCGGCCTTAAGGGGTTTGCCCAGGCGCTGCCCAAGCAGTTATCCGGCGGCATGGCGCAACGGGTGGCGATTGCTCGTGGGCTGTATTCACGCCCGCAAGTGTTGCTGCTCGATGAGCCGTTCAGCGCGGTGGATGCGTTTACCCGCATGAAGTTGCAAGACCTGTTGCTGCAACTGGCCGAGCACCACGCCATCGCCTTGCTGCTGGTGACCCATGATGTGGACGAGGCGTTGTACCTGAGTGACCGGGTGCTGGTGATGGATAATCGGCCCAGCAGTATTCGCCAGGAACTGGCGGTGGCGTTGCCACACCCCAGGGATCGGCGTGATCCGCAGCTGGCGCAGCTCAAGGCGCTGGCGTTGACCGCGTTGCAGCGGGCGCATGTGATCTAAGCGCCGGCATCCGCAACACAGCAAATCAAATGTGGGAGCTGGCTTGCCTGCGAAAGCGGTGGGCCAGCTGGCATTTTTACCGACTGCCCCACTGCTATCGGGGGCAAGCCCCCTCCCACATTGAGCCTCGGTGGCTTCAAGTGAGGGTGACCCAATAGCGCGTGCGCGCCTGTACTTCGAAGCCCAATGTCGAGGCCAACAGGTTGAGGATGCGGTCGGTGTCGTCCAGTCGAAAGCTGCCGGTAACACGCAGCGATTCCAGCCGTGGGTCCCAACGCAACACACCAGGCCGATACCGCTCCAACTCTCGCAAAAAATCCCCCAGCGCTTGGTTTTGCGCCGTCAGCACACCCTCGCGCCAGCCCAGTTGCAGCACATCAAATGGCACCCAGGCACCGAGCCCGCTGGCTTTGAGCGGCGCTTGCTGGCCGCCCTGCAAGGTTGCCAACTGCCCATTCAGATCGCGCACCTGCACCGTGCCCTTGAGCACCGAGACCAGGCAACCACTGGGCAGTAGTCGCACACAGACTTCGGCCTGGCTGACGCTGAGCTCGCCAAAAGAGGTGTGCACAGCCACCGCCTGAGTGCCCGGCACAGTGAGCGCCAACTCGCCCTCCACCAAGCGGATGCGCCCCGGTGCCACGTCCACCGCCGTGGCGGTGTTGAGTTGCAGGCTGGCGCCATCGGCCAACGGCAGGCGTTTGCGTTCGCCGGTAGCGGTGTGCAAATCGGCGCGCCAGGCCTCGACGGGCATTTGCCGGCTGATCAGCCAGGCGGTCGGCACCAACGCAGCCAGCCCGAGTGCGCGCTTGAGCACCGCGCGACGCCCCGGTTGCGGCCGGTCGAGGCTGGCCATCGCCAACGCCTGGGGCAGGCCGCTGAAACGCTGACGCAGGGTCTGGGCTTTTTGCCAGGTCTGTTCGTGTTGGGGATGGCTATCGCGCCAGTGTTGCAACGCGGCGTGGTCACGTTCGGTGGCCGCGCCAGACTCCAGCAGCGCCAGCCACTGGGCAGCGGCGCGGGCAACGTCGCGGCTCACAGGTCCACCAGCAAGCAATGCTCGTAGGCTTGGGCCATGTAACGCTTCACGGTGCGCTCGGATACGTCCAGGCGCTCGGCAATCTCGCGATACCCCAGGCCTTCAAGCTGGCTCCACAAAAAGGCACGGCGCACCAGCACCGGCAGGCCATCGAGCAATTCATCCAGCGCTTGCAGGGTTTCGAGCATCAGCCAGCGCTGCTCCGGCGACGGCACGCAGGCTTCGGGCAAGCTGGCCAAGGCATTGAGATAGGCGTGTTCGAGGCTGCGCCGCTGATGAAAGTTGACCAGCAAACGCTTGCCAACCGTCACCAGGTACGCACGCGGCTCCTGCATCTGCGCAATCGGCTGCGCACTGGCGAGTACGCGCAGGAACGTGTCCTGGCTAAGGTCTGCCGCATCCCAGGCATTGCCCAGGCGTCGGCGCAACCAGCTTTCGAGCCAGCTGCGATGGTCGCGGTACAGGCTCGACAAGGTCAGCTCAGGGCCTTGTGTCGGAGCAACAGCATCATTCATGGCAAGCAACCTGCGCGGCGCGACTGAGTCTCAAATGAGATTCATTCTATTTAATATCGTGCCGGCGCACCATGCCCTTTTCAACATTCGGTTTATAACATCGCCGCTTTACTGCGCAGCAAGTCGATAAACAGCCCCAGTTCGCGGCTCACGCCTTCGCCTTTGCGCAGCAACAGACCAAAAGGCGCCAACCGCACATCCAGCGCCACCGGCAGGGCCACCACCAGGCCCATTTTCAGGTAGTCACGCAGGGCGCTCTCCGAAAGCACCATCACTGCGTCGGTCAGTTGGATCAACTGCTGCATCGAATAGATCGAGCTGCACTCAATCACGTCCGCCGGGCTGGGCAGCGCCAGGTCTTGCAGGGCCTGGTCAAAGCCGATTCGCGCCGGGCTGGTTTGCGGTTGCAAAATCCACGGCCAGTCGCTCACCAACTCCGCCAGTTCCAGATGATCGCGTTGCACCAGAGGGTGCCCGGCGTGCACCACCACCAGCATGCGTTCGTTGCCCAGGGGTTCGAAGCTGTAGTGCTCGCTGTCGGTGGCGGCGTTGCGCCGGGTGATGCCCAAATCGATACGGCCCTGCTCAAGCAACTGGATCACCTGGTCGCTGGTGTCGCCCATGATGCGAATACGCAATTGCGGGTTGAGCGTCTTGATCTGCGCGATGGAGTCCATCACCAGGTCTGGCGCGGCGCCCATGATGGTGCCGATCGACAGGTAGCCATAACCGCCCTGCTGGCGCGCGTTCAAGTCTTCGGCGCAGCGGTCCAGGCCGCTCAAGGCCGACTCGGCAAAGCGAATCAGCTCTGCGCCCAACGCCGTTGGCCGCATGCCCCGGGGCAAACGTTCGAACAGGTCGCAACCAAACATGTCCTCGATCTCGCGCAGCATGCGTGTAGCGGCGGGTTGCGACATGTTCAGCGCCTGGGAGGCGCGGTGTAGGTTCTGGCTGGAGCTGAGCGCCACCAGCATGTGCAGGTGCTTGTAACGCAGGCGGTTAAACAGGCTGGGACTACGCATTTTTATCCTTTTTATCGATACCCTGAAGGTATCACTTGTAAGCGAGATTCGATTTGTAGCGCATTGCTCGCCCGCCGTACAGTCCGGCCCATAAGAACAAAACATCGGACTGCCACTATGAAAACCCTGCCTGCGCCCCTGCTCGCCAAGATTTCCTGGCGACTGCTGCCCTTCTTGCTGTTGATGTACATCATGGCCTTCCTCGACCGCGCCAATGTCGGGTTTGCCAAGCAAGCCTTCCAGGCCGATACCGGTTTGAGCGACGCCGCGTTCGCGTTCGGCGCCGGTGTGTTCTTCGTCGGCTACGCGCTGTTGGAAGTACCGAGCAACCTGATCCTGCACCGTGTCGGCGCCCGCCTGTGGATGTGCCGCATCATGGTCAGCTGGGGCCTTGTCTCGGCGGCGATGGTGTTTGCGCACAACGAAACCAGCTTCTACATCCTGCGCTTTCTGCTGGGCGTGGCTGAAGCGGGGTTCTTCCCCGGCGTGATCCTCTACCTCACCTACTGGTTCCCCCAGGCCGTGCGCGGCAAGGCCATGGGCTTCTTCTACTTTGGCGCGCCGCTGGCGTTTATCTTCGGCAGCCCGTTGTCTGGCCTGCTGCTGGAAATGGACGGCTGGGGCGGCGTCCACGGCTGGCAATGGCTGTTTGCAGTCGAGGGTTTGATGGCCTCGGTGGTGGGCATCTGGGCCTACTTCTACCTGGACAACCGCCCCGCAGACGCCAAATGGCTCAGCGCTGATGAACGCCAGCAAATCCAAGGCCTGCTGGATCAGGAAGACCACCACAAATCGTCCCACGGCCACAGCTTGCTCAAAGTGCTCTGCCAACCGTCGGTGCTTTACCTGTGCCTCGTGTACCTGCTCATCCAGGCCAGCGTGTATGGCGTGGTTTTCTACCTGCCAACCCAAGTCGGCGGCCTGCTCGGCACCAAGGTTGGCTTGATGGTCGGGCTGGTCTCGGCGGTCCCGTGGCTTTGCGCGCTGTTTGCCGCCTGGTGGATTCCGGCCTACTCCGACCGCACTGGCCTGCGCCGCCAAACCGCCTGCCTGACCCTGCTGATGGCCGCCGCTGGCATCGCCTGCTCGGTGACCTTCGCCAGCCCTATGCTGGGCATGCTCGCGCTGTGTTTCGCCGCGTCGGGGTTTATCGCGGTACAGCCGGTGTTCTGGACCTTCCCCTCAAGTTACCTGGCCGGCAGCGCTGCGGCGGCTGGCATTGCGCTGATCAATTCGTTCGGTGCCCTCGGCGGCTTTATCGCCCCGGTGCTCAAGCATTGGGCCGAAGGCGCCTTCCACTCCCCGGCAGCCGGTTTGTACCTGCTGTCCGCCACCACGGTACTCGCGGCATTGCTGGTACTGGGCATCCATTCACCCGGCCGCAACGCGTCGAACACGCCGGCCACCGTTTAAATCCAGGAGTCATACCATGGGTCATCTCACCATCAAACACGTGCGCGCCTTTGTACTGCGAGGCGGCGGCGCCGATTACCACGACCAGGCCGATGGCCACTGGATCGACGACCACATCGCCACGCCGATGAGCAAATACCCGGAGTACCGCCAGAGCCGCCGCAGCTTCGGCATCAACGTACTCGGCACCCTGGTGGTCGAGATCGAAGCCAGTGACGGCACCGTCGGTTTCGCCGTGACCACCGGCGGCGAGCCGGCGGCCTATATCGTCGAGAAACACCTGGCGCGCTTTATCGAAGGCGCCCGCGTCACCGACATCGAAAAAATCTGGGACCAGATGTACCAGTCCACCCTCTACTACGGCCGCAAAGGCCTGGTGATCAACACCATCTCCGGCGTCGACCTGGCGCTGTGGGACTTGCTCGGCAAGATCCGCAAGGAGCCGGTGCACCAGTTGCTCGGCGGCGCCGTGCGCGATGAATTGCAGTTCTACGCCACCGGCGCCCGCCCGGACCTGGCGCAGAAAATGGGCTTTATCGGCGGCAAGATGCCCCTGCACCACGGCCCCAGCGAAGGCGAAGAAGGCCTGCGCAAAAACCTCGAACAATTGGCCGAGATGCGCGAACGGGTTGGCCCCGATTTCTGGCTGATGCTCGATTGCTGGATGAGCCTGGACCTGAACTACGCCACCAAGTTGGCCGTCGGTGCCCACGAGCACGGGCTCAAGTGGATCGAAGAAGCGCTGTCGCCGGACGATTACTGGGGCTATGCCGCCCTGCGCAACAACGTGCCCAAGGGCATGCTGGTGACCACCGGCGAACACGAAGCCACGCGCTGGGGGTTTCGCATGCTGTTGGAGATGGGTTGCTGCGACATTATCCAGCCGGATGTGGGCTGGTGCGGCGGCCTGACGGAGCTGGTGAAAATCTCGGCCCTGGCCGATGCCCACAACGCGATGGTGGTGCCCCACGGTTCTTCGGTCTACAGCTACCACTTCGTTGCCACCCGGCATAACAGCCCATTCGCCGAGTTCCTGATGATGGCGCCAAAAGCGGATGAAGTGGTGCCGATGTTCCACCCGCAACTGCTCGGCGAGCCTGTGCCGGTCAATGGCCGCATGCGTCTGTCGGCGCTGGACAAACCCGGTTTCGGCGTTGACCTGAACCCGGATTGCCAACTGCACCGTCCGTACAACCGCTGAGGAAACGTGCGATGAATATGCCCCGCAACGGCTTCAAGGCCGCCCTCGCCCAAGACGCCACCCAATATGGCATCTGGGCCGGTTTCGCCACTGGCTACGCCGCCGAGATCGTCGCCAGCCTCGGCTACGACTGGATGCTGATCGACGGCGAACATGCCCCCAACACCGTGCCCAGCGTGCTCAGCCAATTGCAGACGGTAGCGCCCTACGCCACCGCACCGGTGGTACGTGCGGTGAACGGCGACGCCAGCCTGATCAAGCAACTGCTCGACGTTGGCGCGCAAACGCTGATGATCCCCATGGTCGAAACCGCCGAACAGGCCCAGGCCCTGGTGCGCGCCATGCGTTACCCGCCCCACGGCATTCGTGGCGTCGGCGGCGGCTTGACCCGCGCGACACGTTGGGACGGCGTAGACAATTACCTCAACACCGCCCATGAAGAGCTGTGCCTGATCGTGCAAGTAGAGTCACGCCTCGGTGTAGAAAACGTCGAAGCGATTGCCGCCGTCGAGGGCGTGCACTCGGTGTTCATCGGCCCGGCCGACCTGTCCATCGGCCTTGGCCACGCCGGCAACCCCGGCCACCCCGAGGTGCAAGAGCGCATCAAGCACGCCGTGGACGCCACCCTCGCCGCCGGCAAAGTCTGCGGCATTCTCGCGCCCAATGAAGACGACGCCCGCCGCTATCAGGCCTGGGGTTGCCGCTTTATCGCGGTGGCCATCGACATCAGCCTGTTGCGCCAGAGCGCCCTGGCCACCCTCGCCCGCTATCGCCCGCAGGCCGACAGCAAAGCCCCGTCGCGTACCTACTAAGGAGCTGCCCATGTCATCCGTTCCCGTGTACCAGAACTTCATCAACGGCCGCTTCGTATCCAGCGAAGCCCACATCGACGTGCTCAACCCGGCCACTGGCGCACTGCTGTCCAAGGTGCCGTCGTCCACCGCCGCCGATGTCGACCAGGCCCTCGCCGCCGCACGCCACGCGCAAAAAGACTGGGGGCGCAAACCCGCCATCGAACGCGCTGGCCACCTGCGCCGCATCGCCGCCAAGCTGCGCGAAAATGTCGCGCACCTCGCCCGCACGATCACCCTGGAGCAAGGCAAAGTCAGTGGCCTTGCCGAAGTGGAAGTGAATTTCACCGCTGACTACCTCGACTACATGGCCGAGTGGGCGCGGCGCATCGAAGGCGAGATCATCACCAGCGACCGCCAGAACGAAAATATCTTCCTGTTCCGCAAGCCGTTGGGCGTGGTGGCCGGCATCCTGCCGTGGAATTTCCCGTTCTTTTTGATCGCCCGCAAAATGGCGCCGGCGCTGCTTACCGGCAATACCATCGTGATCAAGCCCAGCGAAGAAACACCGAACAACTGCTTTGAATTCGCCAAGCTGGTGGCCGAAACCGACCTGCCCGCCGGCGTGTTCAACGTGGTCTGCGGTGACGGCCAGGTCGGCGGCGCACTCACGTCCCACAAGGGCGTAGACATGATCAGCTTCACCGGCAGCGTCGCCACCGGCTCGCGCATCATGACCGCGGCCGCGCCGAACATCACCAAGCTCAACCTGGAACTGGGCGGTAAGGCGCCGGCCATCGTGCTGGCGGATGCCGACCTGGAGCTGGCCGTCAAAGCCATCCGAGATTCGCGCATCATCAACACCGGCCAAGTGTGCAACTGCGCTGAGCGGGTGTACGTGGAGCGCAAAGTCGCCGACCAGTTTATCCAGCGCATCAGCGCAGCCATGTCGGCCACCCGCTACGGCGACCCGATCGCTCAAGCAGATGTAGAGATGGGCCCACTGATCAACCGCCAGGGCCTGGACAACGTCAATCGCAAGGTGCGTACCGCATTGAGCCAGGGCGCCACGCTGGTGAGCGGCGGGCAGATTGCCGACCTGGGTGCGGGCTTTCACTTCCAGCCCACCGTATTGGCGGGCTGTCGCGCCGACATGGAGATCATGCGCGAAGAGATCTTCGGCCCGGTGCTGCCGATCCAGATTGTCGATGACCTGGACGAAGCCATCGCCATGGCCAATGACTGCGACTACGGCCTGACCTCTTCGATCTACACCCGCGACTTGGGCAAGGCCATGCACGCGGTGCGCGAGATCGACTTTGGCGAAACCTACGTCAACCGCGAAAACTTCGAGGCGATGCAAGGCTTCCATGCCGGTGTGCGTAAATCCGGGGTTGGCGGCGCCGATGGTAAGCATGGCCTGTACGAATACACCCACACCCATGTGGTGTACCTGCAGAGCTGATCTGGTTAAACGGGCCTGGGCACGGTAGCGTGCGGGCCCTCCCGAATGTGCTTCTGATTAAGGACTGCCCCCATGCCCCTGACTTCCTACAGCGGCCCGATCATCGACAGCCACCTGCACCTGTTCGACCCGCGTCGGCCCCAGGGCATCGCGTGGCCCGAGCCGGGCAACCGGTTGTATAGCGCGCATTTGCCGGCCGATTACTGGGCGCTGGCCGAACCCCACAATGTGGTGGGCGCGATTGCAGTTGAGGCGAGCCCGTGGCGCGACGATAACCGCTGGCTACTGGAAACCTTGCGCAGCGAGCCGCGCATGCTCGGCTTTGTCGGCAACCTGGACCCGCTGCACGAAACGTTCAATGCCGACCTCGATGCGCTCGCAACAGAGCCGCTGTTCCTCGGCCTGCGCTACGGCAACCTTTGGGACCGCGACCTGCTTGACGATCAAGCCCGGCCCGGCTTTATCGACGGCCTGCGCCAGCTCGCCGCCTATGGCCGAAGCCTGGACAGTGCCAACCCAAACCCACGCCTGATCAAGGGTTTGTTGCACCTGAGCGATGCCTTGCCCGAACTGCGCATCATCGTCGACCACCTGCCCAACGCCCAAGTACCGGCGGGTGAAGAAGCGGCGTATCACGCCGATCTGTTGCGCCTGGCCGAGCGGCCCAATGTGTTCGCCAAACTGGCGGAAATCCCCCAGCTCGGCCCGCAAGGCTTGATCACCGACACCGCGTTCTACAACGACCGCTTGGCGGTGTTGTGGGAAGCCTTTGGCGCAGACCGCTGCTTCTTTGGCAGCGACTGGCCCAACAGCGATCACCTGGCCGATTTCGCCACCACCCTGGGCCTGGTCAAACGCTGCATGGCCGACAAGGCCGAGGCGGTGCAGGCCAAGTTCTTCGTGCACAACGCGGTGCATATCTATACGCCCACCCATGGAGCGCAGTGATGCAGACCCGCGCCTTTCGCATGAACCTCAACCCTGGCCAGGCCGATGAGTATCGGCGGCGTCACGATGAAATATGGCCTGAGCTGGCGACGGCACTGCTCGACGCAGGCGTGGTGGATTACCGGATCTTCCTCGATGAGCCCGCCAACGCGTTGTTCGCCGTGCTCACCCATGAAGACGCCCACAGCCTGGATGACCTGCCCGGCACTGCCCTGATGCAACGCTGGTGGAGCTACATGCAAGACATCATGCCCAGCCACGCGGATGCCTCGCCGATCAGTGTCGATCTACTGCCGATGTTCCAACTGACACGCCCTTGAACCAACAGACCCACAACAACAATAAAAAGGATTCGACTACGTGGAAATCATTCTCCTTGGTGTGATTCTGCACTTTATCGGCGGCTTCGCTTCCGGCAGCTTCTACATCCCTTACAAGAAGGTCCGCGGCTGGGCCTGGGAAAGTTATTGGATCACCGGCGGCCTGGTGTCGTGGCTGATCGTGCCGTTGATTGCCGCACAACTGACGGTGCCGGGCTGGGTAGAGATCTTGCGCACGGCCGACACGAGTACGCTGCTCTGGACCTATATGTTTGGCGTGCTGTGGGGCATCGGCGGGCTGACGTTCGGCCTGACCATGCGCTACCTCGGCCTGTCCCTGGGTATGTCGCTGATCATGGGCCTGACCTCGGCACTCGGCGCGTTGATGCCGGCGCTGTACCGCGACCTGTTCACCACCGAAACCGAAGGCACCCTGACGTCGATGCTGGCCTCCCAGGGCGGGCATTGGGTGTTGTGGGGAGTGGCGGTGTCGTTGATCGGTATCGCGGTATGCGGCAAGGCCGGGTTGATCAAGGAACGGGAAGTGTCCCAGGCGGTGAAGTTCGCCAGTGTCAGCGAGTTCTCGCTGGGTAAAGGCATGCTGGTGGCGGTGATCTCTGGCGTGCTGAGCGCGTGTTTCAGCTACGGCATTTCCGCCGGTCGCCCGCTGGCCGCCGCTGCGGTGGAGCATGGGGCCAACAGCCTGTTCCAGAACAACGTGACCTTTATGGTGATCATGTGGGGCGGCCTGACCACCAATGGCATCTGGTGCCTGTGGCTGAACTGGCGCAACCGCACCTTCCATAACTACACCGACCGCAGCACCCCGCTGCTGGGCAACTACCTGCTGGTGGCCATCGCCGGCACGTTGTGGTTCTTGCAGTTCTTTTTCTACGGCATGGGCGAAAGTCGCCTGCAGAATGACGCCAGTTCGTGGGTGCTGCACATGTCGTTCATCATCATCGTGTCCAACTGCTGGGGCCTGTATTTCCGCGAATGGCACGGCACCAGTGCGGCCAACAAGGGCGTACTGGTGGCCGGCATCGCCGTGATCCTGGGCGCAATCGCCATGGTCGGCTACGGCAATTACCTCGGCTGATGCCGCTTATTTTTGAAGGAGAGTTTTTATGTTGCTTGCAGACAAAACCGTGATCATCACCGGCGCCTCCCGTGGCATCGGCCGCGCTGCCGCCCGTGAATGTGCCCGCCAGGGCGCCCGCGTGGTAATCGGCCACAGCGGCAGCGGCCAAGGCACCGAGGCGGCGTATTCGTTGATCGAAGAGATCAAGGCCTTCGGTGGCCAGGCGATTGAAGTGGGCGGCGACGCCGCCGACCCGGACACCGGCGACAAGCTGGTGGCCGGCGCGGTCAAGGCTTTTGGCAGCGTCGACGTGTTCGTCAACAACGCCGGCATCTGCCCGTTCCACTCGTTCCTCGACATGCCCCGCGAGGTTTACCTCAAGACCGTCAACACCAACCTCAATGGCGCCTACTTCGCCGTGCAAGCGGCGGCCAACCAGATGAAAAACCAGGGCCGTGGCGGCGCGATCATTGCGGTCAGCTCCATCAGCGCCTTGGTGGGCGGCGGCATGCAAACCCACTACACGCCGACCAAGGCCGGGCTGCATTCGTTGATGCAGTCTTGCGCGATTGCGCTGGGGCCGTATGGCATTCGCTGCAACTCGGTGCTGCCGGGGACCATTGCCACCGATATCAACAAAGAGGATTTGGCGGATGAGGAGAAGCTTGCCTACATGACCTCGCGTACGCCGCTGGGGCGGTTGGGTGAGCCGGATGACATCGCCGGCCCCATCGTATTCCTTGCCTCCGACATGGCGCGCTATGTGACGGGCGCGTCGCTGCTGGTGGATGGCGGCCTCTACGTAAACCTCCAGTAACAACCCGCTCTCTCCCAAACACCACAGTTCCAATGTGGGAGGGGGCTTGCTCCCGATGGCGGTGTATCAGTCACACATGTACCGACTGAACCGCTGCTATCGGGAGCAAGCCCCCTCCCACAAGGGGTCTGTGTGTGCCTGAGTTTTGTGCAAGACCCAATAAAAACAACAATCCAAGGAGCTTTCCCATGCGCACCACCCTCCCCCTGGCCCTGCTCTGCAGCGCCATGTCCACCTGTGCCTACAGCGCAGGTTTCCTCGACCCCAACTCCCCCGCCATGCTCGGCGACTGGAACGGCCTACGCCCGCAACTGGCCGAGCAGGGCTACGACTTCACCCTCAAATACGTCGGCGAAGTCGGCGCAAACCTCGGCGGTGGCTACGACTCCCACACCACCGCACGCTGGAGCGACCAACTGATCCTGGGCGTGACCATGGACCTGCAAAAACTGCTCGGCTGGCAAGACGCGACCTTTCGCATCGGCATCGGCGAGCGCCATGGCAAAGACATCACCAACGACCGCGTGCATCAGCCCAATGCCACCGGCCTGACCTCCACCATGGAAGTCTTCGGCGGCGGCAATGCCTGGCGGCTGTCGCAGTTCTGGTACGAGCAAAAGTTCTTCGACAAAAAATTCGCCCTCAAACTCGGCCGCTTCGGCCATGGCGAAGACTTCGACCAGTTCCCCTGCGAATTCCAGAACGTGACCCTGTGCGGCTCCCAGGAAGGCAACTGGAACGGCGTGTGGAACAGCTTCCCCATCAGCCAGTGGGCGGTTCGCGCCAAGTATCAGTTCACCGATGAGTTCGCGATGCAGGTCGGCGCCTACGACAAGAACCCCGGCAACGCCGAAGCCAGCAATGGCTTCAAGCCGTTTATCAGCGGCTCCCAGGGCACCAGTTTTCCCATTGAAGCGATCTGGAAAGGTCAAATTGACGGCCTGAACGCCGAGTACCACGCCGGTTACTACTACGCCAACGCCGACACCAAGGACATGCTCAAGGACGCCGACGGCAACTTCGCCGCCAGCTCGCAAAAGCCCTACCGAATGTATTCCAGCAACAGCGGCTGGTGGTTGTCTGGCCAGCAGCAACTGACCACCGTGAACGGCAACAACAAGCGCGGGCTCAACGTATTCGCCAACCTCACGGTGAATGACCCGGACAAGAGCGTGATCAAGAACCTGATCCAGGTCGGGCTGATCTACCGAGGCCCATTCGACGCACGCCCCGACGATACCTTCGGCCTTGGCGCGTCCAAACTCCAGGTCAGCGACCGCTACACTCGCAATACCCAAATGCTCAATGCCTCAAACGGCGTCACGTCCATCGACGACCCGCTATACGTGCCCGAGCAACGCCGCGAATACAGCTACGAGATCAACTACGGCGTGCAGGCCACGAAATGGCTGATGGTTCGCCCCAACCTGCAATACGTGAAATACCCCGGCGGCCTTACGCAAACCAACGGTGCCGTGGTGGGCGGCGTGCAGTTTATCGCCGATTTCTAGCCTTGGGTTCTGACACAGTTCAAGACTGGCAGCGACCGAAGACCGCACATCTTGTGCGTTGACCAGTCTTGTTACACACCATATAGTGTGCCCACAAACAGAACAGACCACTACATAGTGTGCAGCATCGGTATTTACCGACCACACTATGGGCAGTATTTCAATGCCTTGAAGCCTGCAAATTGCCTATTTATGGACGGGTTCACACACCGTCAGAACAGACCAGGAAGGAGTATTTCGATGCTGAGTTGGGATGAAGTCGACAACGAAGACACCGGTGCAGCGGTGATCAAGGGCGCCAACGCCGGCCATGCAAGCGAAGCCAATATGGATCGCCTTGACGGTGCCGGCGCTGCCGCCGCGTTGGAAGCGCGCAACGTGACCGCCAACGACTCGGCCGCGATCATCCGCGCCAAGGCCGCCCTCGACAAACTCGACATCGCCGAAGGCCTCGCCGAGCTCGAAGGCTCCGCCGCCCGCGTCGCCGTTGACGAAAAGCGCATGATCAACTGCCGCGCCGACCTCAACCAACTCGTGCCGTTCAAGTACGATTGGGCTTGGCAAAAGTACCTCGACGGCTGCGCCAACCACTGGATGCCGCAAGAGGTCAACATGACCGCCGACATCGCCCTGTGGCGCAACCCTGAAGGCCTGACCGACGACGAACGCCGCATCGTCATGCGCAACCTGGGCTTCTTCTCCACCGCCGACTCCCTGGTTGCCAACAACCTGGTACTGGCCGTGTACCGCCTGATCACCAACCCGGAGTGCCGCCAGTACATCCTGCGCCAGGCCTTCGAAGAAGCGATCCACACACACGCTTACCAGTACTGCATCGAATCGCTGGCCATGGATGAAGGCGAGATCTTCAACATGTACCACGAGATTCCATCGGTCGCTAAAAAGGCCGCTTGGGGTTTGAAGTACACCCGTTCGATCTCCGACCCGAAGTTCGAAACCGGCACCGTCGAAACCGACAAAGAGCTGCTGCGCAACCTGGTCGCGTACTACTGCGTATTGGAAGGCATCTTCTTCTATTGCGGCTTCACCCAGATCCTGTCCATGGGCCGTCGCAACAAAATGACCGGCGTGGCTGAGCAGTTCCAGTACATCCTGCGCGATGAGTCGATGCACCTGAACTTCGGTATCGACGTGATCAACCAGATCAAAATCGAAAACCCACACCTGTGGGATGCCGAGATGAAAGAAGAAGCGACCCAGATGATTCTGCAAGGGACTCAGCTGGAGATCGAATACGCGCGCGATACCATGCCGCGCGGTGTGCTGGGCATGAACGCAGCGATGATGGAGGACTACCTCAAGTTCATCGCGAATCGTCGTTTGTCGCAGATTGGTTTGAAGGAAGAGTATCCAGGGACGACGAATCCGTTTCCTTGGATGAGCGAGATCATGGACTTGAAGAAAGAGAAGAATTTCTTCGAAACCCGTGTGATCGAGTACCAGACGGGTGGTGCGCTTAGCTGGGACTGATCAACGACACAAATCCAGTGTGGGAGCGGGCTTGCTCGCGAAGGCGGTGGAACAGTGCCTGATGTACTAGCTGACACACCGCATTCGCGAGCAAGCCCGCTCCCACATTGGCTTTGCGGTGCTTTCTAGATTTTGCAAACAAGCCTCTTATGCCCAACCAAACCATCAAAACCCCCTGCGTCGGCCTGTGCTCCACCGTCTATGGCGACCTGGTCTGCCGGGGCTGCAAGCGTTATCACCACGAAGTCATCCAGTGGAATGGCTACAACGCCGAAGAAAAACACGCGGTGTGGCTGCGCCTGGAGCAACTACTGGTGCAAGTGATGGCCAGCAAGCTGGAAGTGTTTGATGCACACCTGCTGCGCCAGCAACTGGAAAACCGCAAGATCCGCTTTATGCCGCACCAATCGCCGTATTGCTGGGCGTACCAGTTGATCGCCCGGGGTGCGCGGGTGATTTCCAAGCTGGATGCCTATGGGTTGGCGCTGCTGCCGGAGTTTCGCGAACGCCACCTGGCCGACCTGCGCGACGCGATTGACCGGGAGTTTTTCCTGCTGTCGGAGGCGCATTACGAGCGCTATATCGCACCCGGATTCCTGAAGGAAGCCTTTGGCCCAGCGCTGATTGCCACACTTTAAAAACCACCACAAATCCTATGTGGGAGGGGGCTTGCCCCCGATGGCAGTGTGTCAGCCAAGTATTCAGTGGCTGCTGCACCGCTATCGGGGGCAAGCCCCCTCCCACATTTTGAAGGCAAATTGTGTTTAAAATGCCGCCCGCTCAATGACCGACGTTTATCGATGACCCCAGACGCACTCGCCACCCTGCACGCCCACCTGCTCACTGCCCTTGCCACCCCTCCCAGCGAAACCCGCCGCCTGTTTCACGGCCGTGGCCGCTGCTGGCCGGGCCTTGAGCAACTGACGGTGGACTGGCTGCAAGGCGCACTGCTGGTGTCGTTGTTCAAGGAGCCGGAGCCCGCACAGCTGCAAGCCCTGAAGCAACTGCTGCAATCGCAGTTCAGCGCTTACACCGTCGCCCTGCAACACCGCTATCTGCCGCAAAGCACCACGCAGTGGCTGTCGGGCAACCCCGTCGACGAGCTGACGATCACCGAAGGCGGCCTGCGCTACCTGATCGACCTGGGTAAAAAGCAGAACAGCGGGCTGTTCCTCGATATGCGTTACGGCCGCAACTGGGTGCGTGAGCAGGCCGAGGGCCAGCGTGTGCTCAATCTGTTCGCCTACACCTGCGGTTTTTCCGTGGCGGCCATCGAAGGCGGCGCCGACCATGTGGTGAACCTGGACATGGCCCGTGGCGCCTTGAGCCGTGGCCGCGACAACCATCGCCTGAACGGTCATGACTTGAGCAAAGTGAGCTTTCTAGGCCACGACTTGTTCAAGTCCTGGGCCAAAGTCACCAACAGCGGCCCCTATGACCTGGTGATCATCGACCCGCCGTCGTTCCAGAAAGGCAGTTTTTTGCTGACCAAAGACTACCAACGCGTGCTGCGCCGCCTGCCGGATTTGCTCACGGCGCAGGGCACCGTTCTGGCCTGCATGAACGACCCGGCTTTCGGCGAAGACTTCCTGATCGACGGCGTCACCCGCGAAGCGCCGGGCCTGCGCTTTGTAGAACGCCTGGCAAACCCGCCGGAATTTCCTGATATTGATGCGCAAAGTGGCTTGAAAGCCCTGGTGTTCCGCCAAGGCTGATGCCGAAACGTCTTACGCTTGCTACGCTAAGTGATACGCCGGGGCGGTGAACCTTCTTGCCCCCTTCCCGGTCGATACCTGCATTCCCCGGCCAGACTCGACGGCGTCACGTTGTCGGCTGCCCCGTTTCACCTTTTGGAGAACCGCCCGTGATATCGACCCTGCATGTAGCCAGACTCAAAGCCTGGGGCGCCCACGGCTTCACCGCCACTGGTGTGGTGCTGGCCTTCCTGGCCACCCTGGCGCTGCTGGAAAACTCGCCCAAGGCCTGCCTGCTGTGGCTGGGGCTGGCGCTGGTGGTGGATGGCGTCGACGGCTCGCTGGCGCGTCGGGTCAATGTCAGCACGGTGTTGCCCAGCTTTGACGGCTCGGTGCTGGACTTGGTCATCGACTACCTCACCTACGTGTTTATCCCGGCGCTGTTTATCTATCGTTATATCGACCTGCCGGACTTTACCCACCTGTTTACCGTGTCGGTGATCCTGGTGTCGTCGCTGTTCTGCTTCTGCAACGTGAACATGAAGAGCAAGGACAACTACTTCGTCGGCTTCCCTGCCGCCTGGAACGTAGTGGCCTTGTGCGTGTACATCATCCAGCCAGAGGCATGGGTCACGTTGCTGACCGTGATCGGCCTGGCGCTGCTGACCGTGACGCCGATGAAGTTTTTGCACCCGTTCCGGGTCAAGCGCTTTATGCCGATCAATATCGCGGTGACCACCATTTGGCTGCTGTGCAGCTTCTTGATGGTGGTGGATTACCCGAATACCAACCCGTGGACGTTTGGGTTGTGGTCGGTGATGTCGGCGTATTTCCTCGGCATCTGTATCTGGCGTACCGCTTTGGAGTGGTTGGGCAGCCACAAATAACCCAGTGAACACAATTCAAATGTGGGAGGGGGCTTGCTCCCGATAGCGGTGGGTCAGCTATAGATAAGTTGACTGACACACTGCAATCGGGAGCAAGCCCCCTCCCACATTTGGATCTGGGTACATCAGGCAGTAATATGGCGACCGCCCTGCCAACCATAAGCCCTGCCCATGCCCTTCGAACTCAGCGTTGACCTCACCACCCTCGCCATCCTGGCGTTTGTCGCCTTTATCGCCGGCTTTATCGACGCCATCGCCGGCGGCGGCGGGCTGCTCACTACCCCCGCCCTGCTCACTGCCGGCATGCCGCCCCACCTGGTGCTAGGCACCAACAAACTGAGCTCCACCTTCGGCTCGGCCACCGCCAGCTTTACCTTCTACCGCCGCAAGCTGTTCCATCCGCGCCAGTGGGTGCACGCCATCGTCGGTACGCTGATCGGCGCGCTTACAGGTGCGGTGGTCGCCCACTACCTGCCCGCCGAAACCCTGAACAAAATGCTCCCGGTGATCGTATTTGGCTGCGGCGTGTACCTGTTGTTTGGCGGCACGCCCAAGGCGCCGCTCGACGCCGATGCGCCGATCAAGAAAAAATGGCAGTCCACCCAGGGCTTTGGCCTGGGCTTCTACGATGGCGTGGCGGGCCCCGGCACCGGCGCGTTCTGGACCGTGAGCACGATGCTGATGTACCCCGTCGACTTGGTACGGGCCAGCGGCGTGGCGCGTAGCATGAACTTCGTCAGCAATGCGGCGGCGCTGTCGGTGTTTATCTTCAACGGCACGGTGGACTGGGTCGTCGGCCTGACCATGGGCATTTGCGTGATGTTCGGCGCGTTTTTTGGCGCACGCAGCGCAATAAGCGGCGGCGCCAAATTCATTCGCCCGGTGTTTATCACCGTAGTGCTGGGCCTGACCGTGCGCCTAGCCTGGCAGCACTGGTTCAGCGTGGCCTAAGCGACGGGCCAAATAGAGGTCGATCAGGTAGCGTGCAATCGAACGTGACGCCGGCAACGGCGGCAGGTTGTGCACGTTGAACCATTGCGCATCTTCGATCTCGTCGGCCTGGGGCACGATATCGCCGCCGGCGTACTCGGCATGGAAGCCCAGCATCATCGAATGGGGGAACGGCCAGCACTGGCTGCCCATGTACTGGATGTTTTTCACCTCTACCTGCACTTCTTCGCGCACTTCACGGATCAAGCAGTCTTCGGCCGACTCACCCGGTTCTGCAAACCCCGCCAACGTGCTGTAGACCCCTGTCACAAAACGCGGCGAACGGGCCAACAGGATCTCGTCGCCACGGGTCACCAGCACGATCATGCTCGGCGAAATGCGTGGGTAGCTGCGCAGGTCGCACGCCTGGCAGAACATCGCCCGCTCCCGTGGCACCTGAACCATAGCCTGGCCGCAACTGCCGCAAAACCGGTGCTCCCGCGCCCAGGTACCGATCTGTGCGGCGTAACCCAGCACTTTGTACAGGGTGTGATCGCCTTGCAGCATAAAGGCCCGCAGGCCCTGCCAGCTGCAACCCGGCACTTCGGCCGCGGCGTTCAGCTCCAATAGGTACACCGGCTCGCCGTCGAGATGGCCGATGCCGTGTTCGGCAAATACCGACAGGTCCTGGCGTTTGAGCCACTCCCGGGGGAACAGCGGGCCATTGCTGTCATGCAAAAAGCCGTCGCGACTGCGGGCGACGGCCCAGCCGCCGGGGGTTTCGTTGTCCAAAAGCGTTGTGGTAATCCAGCCTGGGGTCATGTCGGTCAATCCACGAATTCGGGTTTCTGCTTGCTCATATGGGCCGCGATGGCCACGCGCAGGTCGTTGGATTGCAACATAGCCGAGTTCCAGGTGGCAACGTATTCCAGACCATCCTTGACTGTGTGGTCACGCATGTAGCTGATCATGGCCTTGGTACCAGTGACTGCAATCGGCGACTTCGCTGCGATTTCATGGGCGATCTCCAGTACCCCGGCCAGCAGGCTCTCTTGATCGGCATACACCCGGTTGACCAGGCCAATGCTGCGCGCTTCTTCGGCGCCGAACTGACGGCCGGTGTAGGCCAGTTCACGCAGCATGCCGTCGCCGATGATGCGCGGCAGGCGTTGCAGGGTGCCAACGTCGGCAGCCATGCCAATGTCGATTTCCTTGATGGAGAACTGCGCGCCTTCAGCGGCGTAACGCATGTCGCAGGCGCTGATCAGGTCGATGGCGCCGCCAATGCAATAGCCCTGGACCGCTGCCAACACAGGTTTGCGGCAGTTGTCGACGGCGTTGAACGAGGCTTGCAGCTCCAGGATCTTGCGGCGCAGCAGGCGCGCATTGCGGCCGACGTCCTTGCCAAAGTCGTTGGCCACCGACGCCAGCATCATCAGGTCAATGCCGGAGGAGAAATGCTTGCCGGCGCCACTGAGCACCACGGCGCGTACGGCGTCGGTGTCTTCGACCCACTGGAAAATATCGATGATCTCGGTCCAGAACGCGGCGTTCATCGCGTTGATCTTTTCCGGGCGGTTGATCTGCACATGGGCAACGTTGCCGGTGAGTTCGACGACGAAAGCTTGGTATTCGGACATGGCAGTGATCCCTGACTGGCGAGTGATAAGGCCCGAACTATATCAAGGGTGCGCCACGGCGCATCGGCCAAAAACGGGACTGGCAAAAGACGCTGGATAAAACCCCGCACACACGCCATCCTTCGCGCTTTAAGCCGCCCCATTCGCGGCGCTCGACGTTTAAAGGATATGCCCATGCACACCCAACCCCTCTCCCCAGCCGAATTCGAATTTATCGAAGACACCCTGCAAAAGTACGGCGACGACCATTCGGTGCTGAACCTGGCCGAACTCGACGGTTACTTCACGGCGCTGGTGTCCAGCCCGGTGCAGGTGGATGTGGCCGAGTGGTTCCCGGCGATTTGGGGCGGGCAGAATCCGGAATGGGAGAACATGGACGAGGCGCAAAGCTTCCTGGAGCTGTGCGTACGCCACATCAATACCCTGGCGGGGCAACTGGCCACAGATGCCAACGCCTTCAAGGCACGCTTCGATGAAACCGACCACCAGGGCCAAACCGTGACCCTCGCCGAAGAATGGTGCTTTGGCTATATCCGTGGCGCAGCCATCGGCAACTGGCCGCAACTGCCAGCCGCGCAGGCCGGCGAGCTGGAGAAAATCTCCTGGTGCGCCGAGCAGGACAACTTCGAACTGCCGGCCGACCTGGATGTACAGGCCCACCAGCAGCGCGTCAGCCAGATCGAGCCTGCGGCACGCGCCCTGCATGATTACTGGCTGAGCCTGCGCTAAGCCTCGACAAGCACCGCTGGTTTGGCCGATTATTCGGGTCCGCCCGTCGGCCACTCCGTACCACCTTGCCTTGAATCAGGAGCCTTGTACCTTGAGTTCGCAGAAAACCGTGACCGTTACACCGCCCAACTTCCCCCTCAACGGCAAGGTCGCGCCCCCCGGCTCCAAATCCATTACCAACCGCGCCCTGTTGCTGGCGGCCCTGGCCAAGGGCACCAGCCGCCTGAGCGGTGCGCTCAAGAGCGATGACACCCGCCATATGTCGGTGGCCTTGCGCCAGATGGGCGTGACCATCGACGAGCCGGACGACACCACGTTTGTCGTCACCAGCCTTGGCAAGCTGCAATTGCCCGCGCAGCCGTTGTTCCTCGGCAATGCCGGCACCGCGATGCGCTTCCTTACCGCGGCCGTTGCCACCGTTGAAGGCACCGTGGTGCTGGACGGCGACGACTACATGCAAAAACGCCCGATCGGCCCGTTGCTGGCCACACTCGGCCAGAACGGCATCAGGGTCGACAGCCCTACCGGCTGCCCACCGGTCACCGTGCACGGCGTGGGTAAAGTCCAGGCCAAGCGCTTTGAGATCGACGGCGGCTTGTCGAGCCAGTACGTCTCGGCCCTGCTGATGCTCGCGGCCTGCGGCGAAGCGCCGATTGAGGTGGCGTTGACCGGCAAGGACATCGGCGCCCGTGGTTACGTGGACCTGACCCTGGACTGCATGCGCGCCTTCGGTGCCCAGGTCGAGGCAGTCAACGACACCACCTGGCGCGTGGCCCCCACTGGCTACACCGCCCATGACTACCTGATCGAACCCGACGCGTCCGCCGCCACCTACCTGTGGGCGGCCGAAGTATTGACCGGTGGTCGTATCGACATCGGCGTTGCCGCGCAAGACTTCACCCAGCCCGACGCCAAGGCCCAAGCCGTGATCGCGCAGTTCCCGAACATGCAGGCCACCGTGGTGGGCTCGCAGATGCAGGACGCGATTCCGACTCTGGCAGTGCTGGCAGCGTTCAACAACTCCCCGGTACGTTTCACTGAACTGGCCAACCTGCGGGTCAAAGAGTGCGACCGCGTGCAAGCCCTGCATGACGGCCTCAACGAGATTCGCCCAGGCCTGGCCACCATTGAAGGTGACGACCTGTTGGTGGCCAGCGACCCTGCCCTGGCCGGCACAGCCTGTAATGCGCTGATCGACACCCATGCCGACCACCGCATCGCCATGTGCTTTGCGCTGGCGGGTTTGAAAGTGTCGGGCATCCGCATTCAAGACCCGGACTGCGTAGCCAAGACCTATCCTGAGTACTGGAAGGCCCTGGGCAGTCTTGGGGTTCAACTGAGCTACTGAGCTACTAGCTCCTGAGGAAGCAGCGTCGGAATGGGGAGGCCAAGCACATGACTATTCGCCAACCCTGCCCACCCGGCGCCTGTGTCTGTGACCGCGAGCAACTGCTGGAAACCCCGGGTACCGACCAGCGCATCCTGAAGCTCACGCGCCAGGAAGAAAAAAAGCTGATCGACCGTCTCGAAGACCTCAAGAGCCTGCAAGACCTGGAGCGTATGCAACAGCTGATGTACCAGCAATTGGGCATCCGCGTGCATATCGCGCCTGGGCATACCGAGGTCAAGAGCATGCGCGGTATCCAGATCGTGATCGATGAACTGCCGGGCATGTGCCGCAAGACTCGGCAGTCAATCCCGACCGCGATTCGACGGGGCCTGGAGAAACGCCCGGAAATTGCCTACCGCCTGCTGGATGCCCACGACCTGTTTCGCGAAGGCTGAATCAGCTGGCTACGGTTTCAGCCTGAAACAGCGCCTGGCCGATCTTATTCGCTTTCTGCAAATGCGCCTGTGCTGCGCCACTTTCCGCGTCCAGCAACAATTCGGACGTCACTACCTGCGCCCCGCAGTAATCAAAAATCCCATAGTCGATTTGCGTGCGCATGGCCTTGGCATAACCGTGACGATCAAACGCGCCATCATCGGCGGCACCCAACGCCAACAGATGCACCTGCAAATGCCGCAGTTTTTTCACCACCGGCGTATCGGGGCCGTAATCGATGGCCCAGCCGTTGATGAATACGCGGTCGACCCAGCCCTTGAGCAACGCTGGCATGGACCACCAATAGATTGGAAATGCCACTACCAGGGCGTCGGCACGGTCGATACGGGCTTGTTCGGCCAGCACGTCGGCAGGTGGCGTAGCTCGTGCGCGGTGTACCCGATGATCGGCGGCGGTGTAGCGTGGGTCGAACCCTTCGGCGGCGAGGTCGGCGATTTCAAACGTATGGCCTGACGCGGCCAGGCCTGCGGCCACTTGTGCGGCGATGCCGTGGGTAAGGGATTGTGGGTCGTGATGAGCAACAACGATCAAAGCGTGCATGACATTGACTCCCTTTCGGTTTAGGCTGGGCTTAAGTTACCTTTGGTAAGTTACTTTTGGTATATAAGCATGTCAAGCAGTGAGTCCATCGCACCACGTCGTCGCCTGTCCCGTGAAGACCGCCTGCGGCAATTGTTGGATGTGGCCTGGAGCCTGGTCCGCGATGAAGGCACCGAGGCCCTGACCTTAGGCCGCCTGGCAGAGTTGGCTGGCGTGACCAAGCCGGTGGTCTACGACCATTTCGTCACCCGCGCCGGGTTGTTGGCCGCACTGTATGAAGATTTTGACGGGCGTCAGAACCAGGTATTTGCCGACGCCATCGACGCTAGCGATGCCACGCTGGAGGACCGGGCGTGGGTGATTGCGTCATCCTATGTGGACTGCGTGTTACTGCAGGGTCGGGAAATCCCGGGAGTGATTGCGGCGTTGAGCAGCTCGCCGGAGCTGGAAAGCCTCAAGCGGCGGTACGAGGCGATCTTCCTCGACAAATGCCGTGAGGCGCTGTCGCCGTTTGGCCGCGTATCCCAGGCCGGATTACGCGCGATGCTGGGGGCTGCGGAGGCCTTGTCCCATGCGGCGGCGAGTGGCGAGATCAGTCGTGAAGAAGCCCAGCAGGAACTGTTGGCGACGATCATGGCGATGGTCAACCGCAGCCGTACAGTGCTACCCGAGTAGGCCACTGCTTATCTGATACACGCAGAGCCAAATGTGGGAGCGGGCTTGCTCGCGAAAGCGGTGTGTCAGTTGATACATGTGGTGGCTGACACGCCGCCTTCGCGAGCAAGCCCGCTCCCACATTGCGGTCGTGTTTCAGTTCCGGTTCTGTAGAAACAACTGAACCTTGCGCGCCAACTGATCCAGATGCCGATCCCGCTGCTTCTCGGCATCCACCATCGCCCGCTTGCCATGCTTTTGCAGCAGGTACGTATGAATCTGCCGCACCTCCAACGAGCTGTAGATTGGCGCAACATCCAGCACGCCCATTAGCCCGTCCGTACCGTAGTTGCGTGTGTTCATTAATACCTGGGTACCGCGCGCGCCCCGCACCTGAAAGCCCAGGGACTCGAAGGCCGGCACTTTCTCAACCGCGCACGCCAATTCGGCATGGGGATAGCGCCCCAACGCATCCTGCATCATCCCCCGTGCGACACCTTGGCGCCGATGCCCGGCTTGCACCGCCATGAACGCAACACCACAAGCTTCGGGGTCATCTTTTACCGGTAGGCACAGCATAAAACCGATGACTTTCTCAGGGTCTTCAGCGTCAGTGGCCACGACCAACTCGACCGCAATACCTTTCGCGCCATTCAACGCTTCGAGGTACAGGTGCACCTCAAAGCCGATGGCGTACTGATAGATGTTGTACAGCAGGTTGCTCGGCGGCAACGCGATGCTGCTGATGTCGGTGAGGTTGTCCACCACCATCTGCAGGACTTGCGCATTGATGGGCTCGGGGCACGGCGTGGTGTAACGGGTAAGGCTGAACATGCACATTCCTGGCGTTTCGCTTCAAGGCAGCGGCGATTGTACCTGTTGCGGCGCGCAGACCTCACGCAAACATCCGCGCAGCCAGCGATGGCCCAAGTCGGCGTCGAGCCTTGGGTGCCAGAGCATCGCGACGGTAAAGGTGGGCAACTCCAGCGGCAGCGCAAAGCTGTGCAGGCCAGCACGTTGGTGGGCGGTGTAGCGTTCGGGCACGCTGGCGATCAGGTCGGTGTGGCGGGCCAGGGCGATGGCGGTGGAGAAACCGGCGACGATGGTGCTGATATGACGGGTGAGGCCTTGGGCTTCGAGGGCATCGTCGATCTGGCCTCGGTTTTGGCCGCGTCGGGACACATAGACGTGCTGGCCTTTGGCATAGCGTTGAACGCTGACATCCCCCTGGCTGAGGGGATGACCACTGCGCACCACCCCCACCAAACGATCACGGAACAGCGCCTGGGTCAGCACTTCGGGGCTGCTCGCAAGGTCGACCACGCCGGTTTCAAGGTCGACGCTGCCTTCACGCAACAGGGTGCTGTCCTTGTCGGTCTTGTTCACAAAACGCAGGCGCACACCAGGGGCGTGCTGGGCGATACGGGCGAGCAACGCCGGGCCGAAGTTTTCGACGAACTCTTCGCTGGTGCGCAAGGTGAACGTCCGTTGCACCTGGGCCATGTCCAAAAATTGAGCGGGGCGCAGCACTGCGTGGGCCTCCTGCACCAGGCGCCCGACCTGCTCGCGCAACGCCAGCGCGCGCGGGGTGGGCACCAAGCCCCTGCCGGCGCGGACCAACAATGGATCGCCGGTGGTCTCACGCAAGCGCGCCAAGGCGCGGCTCATCGCCGACGGGCTCAAGTGCAGGCGCTGAGCGGCACGGGCGACGCTGCCTTCGGTGAGCAGCACATCCAGGGTGATCAATAAGTTGAGATCCGGCATTGGCACTCCTCATCAGGCGTTGTATGCAGTTATTTACTGCATACCCTGCGTCTTCCGCCATGTTAGATGACGCCGTAGATTTGTGACAGTTGCTTTCACCCAAGGAATGCCTCATGTCGAACTCTTCACGCGGCGCGCTGGTCAGCTTAAGCCTCTCGATGTTGCTGGCCGCTCTGGGCACCAGCATCGCCAACGTCGGCCTGCCCAGCCTTGCACAGGCGTTTGGTGCATCGTTCCATGCCGTGCAGTGGGTGGTGCTCGCGTATTTGCTGGCGATCACAGCGGTGATCTTGAGTGCGGGCCGCTTGGGCGACCGATTCGGGCGGCGGCGCTTATTGCTCCTCGGCTTGCTGCTGTTCGCCCTGGCCTGCGGGCTCTGTGGCGTCGCACCGCGCCTTGACTGGCTGATTGGCGCCCGCATCCTGCAAGGCCTCGGTGCGGCGATCATGATGGCCATGGCGCTTGCCATGGTGGGCGACACGGTAGCCCCGGAGCGCACGGGCCGGGTGATGGGCCTGCTGGGCACGATGTCTGCCGTCGGCACGGCCATGGGGCCGAGTGTAGGGGGCGTGTTGTTGGCGCTATGGGGCTGGCGCTCGCTATTTATGGTCGGCGTGCCGCTGGGGCTACTGGCTGCCGCCCTCGCCTATCGTTATGTGCCCAGCGACCGGGCACACACATCGGTATCCGCCATGCTGAGCTTGCGTACGGCATGGCATGACCGGCCGTTGCGCGCCGGTTTGGTAATGAGCGCGCTGATTGCTGCCGTCATCATGGCCACCTTTGTGGTGGGGCCGTTTTATCTGTCCCATGGCCTGGGGCTCGACCCCGCGCAGATGGGCCTGGCCATGGCGGTCGGCCCCTGCGTTGCGGCGATCAGCGGCGTGCCAGCGGGCTACCTCACCGACCGCCTCGGCAGCCAGCGCATGAGCCTGGCGGGCCTGGGCCTGCTGTTTTGCGGCGCCGTGCTGCTGTCGTTGGTCTCGGGGCTGTTGGCATACCTCGGCGCACTGGTGATTCTGACCGGCGGTTACAGCCTGTTCCAGGCCGCCAACAATACCGCCGTGATGAGCGATGTGCCGGCCGCGCGCCGTGGCACGGTGTCTGGCTTGCTGAACCTGTCACGCAACCTGGGCCTGATTGCCGGCACCTCAGGGCTGGGCGCCGTGTTCGCCTGGGCGACCCCGGATGTAACCCGCGCTGCCGGGCAATCCGTGGCCCATGGTTTGCACGTCACGTTCGCCACTGCGGCAGGCCTGATCATCACCGCAGCCGCGATGGCATGTTGCCGCATCCCTGCCATGAACACGGGCCATAACGCCCGTTGAGGCAAAAAAACAAAAAAGGCGTTGCGCAAGACTGGGTTACATCGCGCATCATGGGCACTTTCAAGCTCAAGGGTAACGTCCATGCGCGTGCTGTCATTGATGATGAGCCTGACGACGCTGGCCGCCACTACGGTGTTCTGCGCCAGCGCGATGGCGAATGAAGAAAGTCAGTTAGTACAACAGATCAACGAATACCGCAGCCAGGTACAACGCTGCGGTGACCAGGGCTCCCAGGAGCTGCCACCGCTGGCCAGCGATACACGCTTGGTGCTGCCGGCGACTAACGTCGGCGACCTGCAGCAGTCACTGGCCCGTGCGGCGTACCCGATGGTCAACGTGCAGGCCATCAGCCTGTCGGGGCCCAAGGATGCTCAAGCCGCGATGAAAGCCGTGCGCGAGAGTTTTTGCCGCGTGGTGCTTGACCCGCAATTTGTCGATATCGGCGTGAGCAACAGCGGCCAGGACTGGCGCATCGTGCTCGCCCGCCCCTTGCTGTCCAGCGGCCTGGGCGACTGGCAGACCGAAGGCAAGCAACTGCTCAACCTGATCAACGCCGCCCGCGAACAATCGCGCCAGTGCGGCACCCAGTCTTTCACCGCAACCACCCCGTTGTCGTGGAACGAAGAACTGGCCGGCGCCGCCAACAGTCACACGCGCAACATGGCCAACGGCAACTTCTTTGACCATCTGGACCACGACGGCCGTACCCCCGGCGACCGCGCTGAACTGGCCGGGTATATCGCAAAAAATATCGGTGAAAACATCGCCGCCGGCCTGGACACCCCCCGCAAGGTCGTCGACGGCTGGCTCGCCAGCCCCGGCCATTGCGCCAACCTTATGAATCCGCAATTTCGCGAGCTGGGTGCGGCCTACGCCATGGACCCAAAAAGCGATGCAGGGATTTATTGGACGGGGGTTTTCGGCACCCAATAATCGCATTTGCGGATCTATTCATTTGGATAGAGCATCAAATTGCCATCTCGTGGATAATTGCGCTGAACTGCCAGCCGCCATTCCGGTCTGTAGCTTGATGGGCTGCCAGTTCGGGCAGTTGAAACGACTGTGGTAAACAAGGTGTTCTCCCAATGATGAATTGGCTGCAAAGCAGCAGCGACATGGCTGAGCGGGTTCGCCAGCATGATTGGGCCAGTACGCCCCTCGGCCCGTTGGAACAATGGCCCGATGTGCTCAAGACCACCGTGGCACTGTGCTTTGCCTCTAGCTTCCCCCAAGCCATCGTTTGGGGGCCTAAGCTGACCATGCTCTACAACGACGCATTCCTGACGATTCTGGGGGACAAACCCTATGCACTCGGGCGTTCGTTCAGCGAGGTATGGCGCGAAGTCTGGAGCGAAGTCGGCCCAATCGCCAATGCCGCGTTCGAAGGGCATGCCACCTATGTCGAGAACTACCCGCTGCTGATTGAACGCGGCGCCGGCCTCGAACAGGCCTATTTCACCTTTTGCTACAGCCCTATCCGCGACCCTCAGGGCCACGTCGTGGGCATGCTGGACACCGTTACCGAAACCACCGCAACCGTCTTCCTGAACCGCCGCCTGGCCGTGCTGGATGCGGTAGGCAGCGCCGTGGTCAATGCCACCGACGCCGAAAGCATCATGTCCACCACCACGCGCCTGCTGGCCGAACACCTGCAGGTATCCAATTGCGCGTATGCCGACGTGGACGCCGATCAAGACGGCTTCACCATTCGCGGCAACTGGGCTGCGCCCGGCTCGCCGAGTATTGTCGGGCGCTACAGCCTGGCATCCTTCGGTGCAAGGGCTGTCCAGCAACTGCGCGCCGGCGAACCGTTGGTGGTGCAGGATAATCGCATCGAGTTTTCGCCCCGGGACGCTGCCAGTTACCAAGCACTGGGCGCATTGGCCACGGCGTGTTTCCCGCTGATCAAGGAGGGCCGCCTTACCGCCTTGATGGCCGTGCATGATAAAGCCGCGCGAATCTGGTCGCCCTACGACCTGGCGCTGGTGGGCGAAGTTACCGAGCGGTCCTGGGCACATATCGAGCGTGTCCGCGCTGATGCCGCCGTACGCGAAGGCCTGGCGGCGTTTACCGAGCTAAACGCCACCCTGGAGCAACGGGTAGAAGAACGCACCACGGCCTTGAGCCAGGCCGAAGCCGCGTTGCGCCAGTCCCAGAAACTGGAAGCCATCGGCCAGTTGACTGGAGGCGTGGCTCACGACTTCAACAACCTGCTGACCATCATTCGCTCCTCTGTAGACTTCCTGCGCAAACCGGACTTATCCGAAGAGCGCCGCCACCGTTATATGGGCGCAGTCTCCGACACCGTCGAGCGCGCCAGCAAGCTCACCAGCCAACTGCTCGCCTTCGCCCGCCGCCAGCCACTGAACCCGGAAGTCTTCGACGCAGGCCAGCGTGTGCAGACCATCGGCGAGATGCTTGAAAGTGTCACGGGGGCGCGTATTCAAGTGCAGGTGCAATTGCCCGAACACCCCAGCCATGTGCGCGTCGACGCCAGCCAGTTCGAGACCGCCCTGATCAACATCGCCCTCAATGCACGCGACGCAATGGTCGGCCAAGGCACCCTGACCCTGAGTGTCACCACGGTAGATGCCTTGCCGCGCATCCGTGGCGATGCCGGGGCCCTCAAGCCGTACGTGGCCATTGCACTTGCCGACACCGGCAGCGGCATCGACGCCGATGCATTCGAGCGCATTTTCGAGCCTTTTTTCACCACCAAGGCGGTTGGCAAAGGTACCGGGCTTGGGTTGTCCCAAGTGTTCGGGTTTGCCAAACAGTCCGGCGGCAACGTCGAAGTCACCAGCACCCTGGGTCAGGGCACGGTATTTACCCTGTACCTGCCGCAAGTGGCGTCCGAGGCGCCGCCGCAGTGCGCGCCCGTGCAGGATCACGGCCCACACCCGGACACCGCCTTGCGCCATGTCCTCATCGTCGAAGACAACCTGGAAGTGGGTCGCTTCGCCAATCAAATCCTGCAGGACCTGGGCTACCAAACCACCTGGGCCACCGATGCCGAGCAGGCACTGGCCCTGGCCGGCCCGCAGGCGCAAGTATTCGATGGGATCTTTTCGGATGTGATGATGCCCGGCATCACCGGCGTAGCCATGGCCAAACTGCTGCGTGAGCGGCGCCCGGACTTGCCGGTGGTGCTCACCTCCGGCTACAGCGAAGAGTTGGCCGACAGCGGCTATGAAGGGTTTGAATTCCTGCCCAAGCCCTACTCGGCCGATCAGGTGGCGCGGGCGCTGGCCAAGGCCATGTGCAAGGACTGAGCCGCATAAAAGGCCGTCGTAGAGCATGTAGGCCTATTTGCGCAGAAGGCCAAACAAAATAGGGTTACAACCCACCGGATGTACGCAGGGGCGCTTGGGATTAGAATTGCCGCGAACTAAGCCATTGGCGTACATTAGCGATGATTTTCATTGAAACTCCCACCTTTACGCGCAGAGTAAAGGAATTAATTGATGACGATGCCTACACCCGATTTCAACACGCCCTGATGCTACACCCCTGCGCAGGTGATCTGATCGAGGGCACAGGCGGCATTCGCAAGATACGAATTGCAGCGAAGGGGCATGGCAAGCAAGGCGGGGGTAGAGTGATCTATTACCACTTCGTATCGATGTCACAGATTATTCTGTTGATGATCTACCCGAAAAATGAACAGCACGACCTTACCAGCGACGAACGCAAGGCGTTGAAGGCTGCAATCGAACACTGGAGATAACCATGAGCAAATTTTTTGATGAACTGATGGGAAGCGTGCAGGAGATGAACGAGATACTGCGCGGCGAACGCCAGCCTTCCCGTGAATTCCACGTTGATGCGTTACAAGTTAAAGAAATTCGCAAAGCGACAGGTTTAACGCAAGCCAAGTTCGCCGCCCTGATTGATGTACAGCTCGGTACGTTGCGCAATTGGGAGCAAGGACGGCGCGAGCCTACGGGTCCGGCCAAAGCGCTGCTTAAAGCGATTCACAATGATCCAGTACACGTGTTGAATGCATTGGCCGGCTGAGACGGTATTCTGCAAAAAGCCCCTGAAGGGTGTAACCACTTCAGGGGCTTTTTCGTATTCAATAACCGTAGATCCATTGGGCAACCCTACTCCGCCACCGCCACCTGATTGCGGCCTTGAGCCTTGGCACGGTACAGCGCCTTGTCGGCGGTGTTCATCAAGCCGTGCAGGTCTTGGTCCTGTGAATGGGTGGAGGCCACACCCAGGCTGGCCGTCAGGCCATGCACCGGCTCGGCGGCCAGGCCCGAAATCGCTTTGATCAACTGCTCGGCAATATCCCGGGCGGTTTCCAGCGAGGTATTAGGCAGTAACACCGCAAACTCCTCGCCGCCCAGGCGGCCATATACATCGGCGTGTCGGAACGATGCGCTGATCACCCCGCCAATCTGGCGCAACACTTGGTCGCCGGCTTGGTGGCCATAGGTGTCGTTGATGTCTTTGAAGTGGTCCATGTCCAGCATCAGCGCACACAGCGGCTGGCCGTTATGGCGGCATTGGGCATACAGCAGCTGAGCATGTTCGAAGAATGCACGGCGATTCATCAGGCCGGTAAGTTCATCGGTCTGCGCGGCACGGTTAGAGATGGTGTGGGCCCTTTCCATCTGGCGAGTCAGGCGAAAGGCTTTTTCCAGGGCATCCGACAGTTTGCGTGTAGCACTGACCACGAAGGTGGAAAACACCAAAACCGCGATGGCCACGCCGACCTGCATTGATGAAGGCTGAAACAGCAGCCACACCGTGCAAGGCAGCAACACCAGGCCCATAGACCCCAGTGTCATATAGCGATAAGCCGAATAACACGACACTGCGCTTACCGACATCCCCACCGTAAACAGCATGACCAGCGCCTGGGACAGCCGATCGTCAGTGGGCATGAGTGCCAATGCACCAAACCCCCAGATTCCGGCCGAAACCATCAGCGTGACCCAGTAGCGCCGCTCCCAACGATCAGGCGTACGTTCTACGCCGGGGCAGCGAAACCAAGCCATGAACATCTGGAGACGCACCAGGGTAGACACCGCCAGCGCCACCAGCCAGATCAGGATGACCTGATGGTCAAACCGGTCCCAGCACAACCAGCACAGCATGATGGCGCCCAGGTAGCTGCCGAAAATCGCCGCAAACGATTGACGAAACAACTGGTGCAAACGGTCGGTTCGCACCTGCTCTTCGATAAACCAATCCTGGTCCTGCTCACGCCCAAGGCCATTCATGAGATCCGCCTGATTCTGTTGCCACGACAAAGGTGCCATTGTGGCACCCTGCCAGCAGCGCGGACAACAGAATCCCGCACGGCAGAGCCTTTAAAGCGATTCCGGGCGCAGAATGAGCACGCCCAGCGGCGGCAAATTCAGCGACAACGACACCGGCTGGCCATGGCGTGGCTCATCCTGGGTGAACACTTCACCGCCGTTGCCATAGTTGGAACCGGCATAGGTGTCCGCATCGCTGTTAATCACCTCGCTCCAACGCCCGGCAAACGGCACGCCGACCGCATAGGCTTCGCGGGGCACCGGGGTGAAGTTGGCCACTACCAGCACCGGCTTGCCGTCCTTGCTCCAGCGCAGCCAGGCGTAGACGCTATTGATCGCGTCGTCGCCGATCAACCACTGGAAGCCTTGGGGGGCGTCGTCCTGCTCATGCAGGGCGGGTTCCTCGCGATAGAGACGGTTGAGATCACCCACCAGCTTCTGCACGCCCTTGTGTTCGGCGTACTGCAACAGGTACCAGTCCAGTTGCTGGTCGTGGTTCCACTCACGCCACTGGCCGAATTCGCAGCCCATAAACAGCAATTTCTTACCCGGATGCATCCACATAAACGCCAGGTAGGCCCGCAGGTTGGCAAATTTCTGCCAACGGTCGCCGGGCATCTTGTCGATAAGCGAGTGTTTGCCGTGTACCACCTCATCGTGGGAAATCGGCAGGATAAAACGCTCGGACCAGGCATACACCAGGCCAAAACTCAGCTCGTTGTGATGATGGGCGCGGTACACCGGGTCTTGCTGGATGTAATGCAGCGAGTCATGCATCCAGCCCATGTTCCACTTGTAATTGAAGCCCAGGCCGCCCTGTTGGGTCGGCTGGCTAACGCCGGGCCAGGCGGTGGATTCTTCGGCGATCACCAGTGCGCCCGGTGCTTCGAGCGCCACTACGTCGTTAAGGTGGCGCAGAAAGTCGATGGCTTCGAGGTTTTCACGACCGCCATGGCGGTTGGGTACCCACTCGCCGGCCTTGCGCGAATAGTCGCGGTAGAGCATTGAGGCGACCGCATCCACCCGCAGGCCATCAATATGGAAGTGCTTCAACCAGTGCAACGCCGATGCCAGCATAAAGCCATGCACTTCGGTACGGCCCAGGTTGTAGATCAGCGTGTCCCAATCCTGGTGAAAGCCTTCCAGCGGGTTGGCGTACTCGTACAGCGCGGTGCCGTCGAACTGCGCCAGGCCGTGGGTATCGGTGGGAAAATGCGCCGGTACCCAGTCAAGAATCACGCCGATATCGGCGCGATGCAGGGCATCGATAAAGTAGGCAAAGTCTTCGGGCGAACCAAACCGGGCGGTCGGGGCGAATTGTGACAGCGCCTGATAGCCCCATGAGCCGCCGAAGGGGTGCTCCATGATCGGCATCAGCTCAACGTGGGTGAAGCCCAGTTGCTGCACATAAGGCACCAGCCGCTCGGCCAGCTCACGCCAGTTGTATTGGCGCGCCACTTCGCCCGCCTCGTCCAACTCGCATTGCCACGAGCCCACATGCAGCTCATAGATCGACAACGGTGCCGAGGTCTTCTGCTTCTCGACCCGCGACTGCATCCATTGGTGGTCTTGCCAATCCACCTTAAGGGGCTCGGCGACTTTTGACGCAGTGTCCGGCGGCAGCTGGGTGGCCAACGCCATTGGGTCAGCCTTGAGCGGCAAGATGCCGTTGGCACCCAGGATCTCGTACTTGTAGGCTGCACCTGCCTGTAAGCGTGGGATAAACAGCTCCCACACCCCAGACGGATGGCGCAGGCGCATCGGGTGACGGCGACCATCCCAGATATTGAAGTCGCCCACCACCGAAACGCGGCGGGCATTCGGCGCCCAGACCGCAAAGCGCACACCCTGCACCCCATCGACGCTAGTCACCTGGGCACCGAGGCAACTGCTGAGGTCACGGTGATTGCCTTCGGCAAACAGGTAGAGGTCCATTTCTCCCAGCAACAGTTGCTGGAAGCTGTAAGGGTCTTCGGTGATTTGCTCACCGCCGGCCCATTGGATCTTGAGCAGATACGGCTGCTGATGATTGAAGTGCCCAACGAACAGCCCCGGCACCTGAGTGGCGTCCAGGCTGCCGATCTGCTCGCCGCTATCGCGCGCCAGCACTTGCACACTCAGCGCTTCTGGCAGGAATGCGCGGATAAACTGCCCACCTTGTTCATCCTGGTGAGGCCCGAGAATCGAGAACGGGTCAGGGTGTTCAGCGCGTACCAACGCCTCGACATCCTTGGATGCTGGCAATGCTGTCAACTTCGGTTGCAGCGGTTCTTTATGTGTAAAGCTCATGACGTCTCCCCACCGCGTGCAGTCTTCGATATAGGTGCAATCCCGCTCAACAAACCGTGCAACCCTTGCAGGGGCACCGGCAGCCAAGTCGGGCGATTTTCCGCTTCGTAAGCCACTTCATACGCGGCCTTCTCCAGGCTGAACAACGTCAGCGCTGCGTCCTGGCCTTTGGCATCCTGCCAGTCATGCGCCAGTGTAGACGTAGCTGCCTGATAAGCCTGGATAAATGCCTGGCGTGCTTCGTTCAGGTAACGGTCGGTCACGCGCTTGCGCGCCTGGGCAGCTTCGGGCGAGTGATCCACCCCTTGCACATTCAGGGCCATGGCCGCCGCGTAATCAAAAGAACGCAGCACGCCGCTCACATCTTTATACGGGCTGTGCTTGCCGCGCCGTTCACGCAGTGGGCGCGCCGGCTCGCCTTCAAAGTCGATCAGGTAGGCATCACCTTTCACCACCAGTACCTGGCCCAAATGCAGATCCCCGTGAACCCGAATGCGCAGCCCACCTGCCGTGGCTTTCGCCAGGGACTGCACATGCAGGGCGATGGCTTTTTTCTGCGCCAGCAAATCACTGACCAGCGCCTGATCGCCAGGGTTCAACTGAGTTTGATTGAGCTTGAGCAATTGCAAGGCGCGGTCGAGCTGGGCGCCCACGTCCTTGGCCCAGGCCTGGGTGTCCTTGGCGGTAGTGATTTCGGGGTTGAAGTCCTTGTCGCTGGTTTTCGCCCCCAGCACTACATGCATCTCGCCCAGGCGTTGGCCCAACAAACCGGCGAAATCTTTGAGCTCACCGAGGGCGTTGTAGTGTTGCTCCTGTTCGGACATGGCCTCGGCCAACTCATCACGAATCGCCCGTTCCAGACTGTTTTGCGTCCAGGCCCAGGCGTCACCTTGGTTACTCAGGTAGCCTTGGGCGATCATCAACAGGTTGTCCTCGCCTGCCCCGTCGCGGCGAATCATCGAACCCAGCAGCGGTGAGATATTCGGGTAGCCTGCGGCGGTCAGGTAGGCACTCATTTCCAGTTCCGGGTGTACGCCGCTGGCGACTTTACGGATCAACTTGAGCACCAGGCTTTCGCCGACCACCACCGAGCTGTTGGATTGCTCGGCAGACAGGTAGCGCACTTCAGACTGATCGGTAAGCTGCAACTTGGCCAAATGCGGCGTGGCTTCGAAACGCAGATCACCTTCGGGGGTGTCCAACACGGTACCCGCTTGCAGCCCTTGGATGACCGCGCGGATAAAGTGCTCAAGGCTGAACGCATCCGTCACCAGGCCGACCTGACGCACCCGGCGCACACGGGCCAAGGCGAGTTGCTGGGGCAAGGCGCTGGTGAACTGGTCTTCCCCCAAAAAGCCAAACGGCAATTGATAACGGCTCACTTGCCCGCCACTGGTGACGTCGATTTCACTGAGCAGCACCGGGTGCTGCGCATCGCCAAAGCGCACGCCGTAGGCGATGTGTACGGTGTCGATGGCGGTATCTTTGCCGGCAAACCAGCGACGATTGGGTAACCAAGCGGGTAGCGAGGTCTGCTCCAGGGTGGTGCGGCTGGGTTCTTCGAGCAACTCTTCCATGCGCTTTTTCAGTACCAGGGTGGTGAAATCCGGGATGCTTTGCGCCGGTTCCACATGCCAGCTGGGCATTTGGTTTTCCGCCGCCAACACGAACCAATAGAAACCATAGGGCGCCAGTGTCAGCAGGAAATTCAACTGACCAATGGGTGGGAAAGCGTTGCCCCCCAACATTTCCACGGGGACCATGCCGGCAAACGCCGACAGGTCCAGTTCAGCCGCTTGCGCGCTGCGCGACACGTTAGCCACGCACAGGATGATCTCGGTACGCCCATCCTCCCCGGTGAATTCGCGGGTGTACGCCAGGATGCGCCGGTTGCTCGGCGACAGCATTTTCAAGCTGCCGCGACCAAACGCCTTGGACTGCTTGCGCACCGCCAGCATGCGCCGGGTCCAGTTGAGCAGCGAATGGGGGTCTTGGGTCTGGGTTTCGACGTTGACCGACTGATAGCCGTATTGCGGGTCCATGATCGGCGGCAACACCAGGCTGGCCGGGTCGGCGCGGGAGAAACCGCCGTTGCGGTCGATGGACCATTGCATCGGCGTACGCACGCCATCGCGGTCGCCAAGGTAGATATTGTCGCCCATGCCGATTTCATCGCCGTAATACAGGGTCGGCGTGCCCGGCATCGACAGCAGCAGGCTGTTGAGCAGCTCTACACGACGACGGTCGCGCTCCATCAGCGGCGCCAGACGACGGCGAATGCCGAGGTTGATGCGCGCACGGCGGTCGGCGGCGTAGTAGTTCCACAGGTAGTCACGTTCTTTATCGGTGACCATCTCCAGGGTCAGCTCATCGTGGTTGCGCAGGAAGATCGCCCACTGGCAATTGGCCGGGATCTCCGGGGTCTGGCGCAAGATATCGGTGATCGGGAAGCGATCCTCCTGGGCCAATGCCATATACATGCGCGGCATCAGCGGGAAATGGAAGGCCATATGGCATTCATCGCCGTCATCGCCCTTTTTGTCACCGAAATACAGTTGGGTGTCTTCAGGCCACTGGTTGGCTTCGGCCAACAGCATGCGGTCGGGGTAATGGGCATCGATTTCGGCGCGGATCTGTTTAAGAACGTCGTGGGTTTCCGGCAGGTTTTCGTTGTTGGTGCCGTCACGCTCGATCAGGTAAGGAATGGCGTCGAGGCGCAGGCCATCGATCCCCATGTCCAGCCAATAGCGCATCACCGAAAGCACCGCTTTCATCACTTGGGGGTTATCGAAATTCAGGTCCGGCTGGTGGGAATAGAACCGGTGCCAGAAGTATTGGCCGGCCACCGGGTCCCAGGTCCAGTTGGACTTCTCGGTGTCGAGGAAGATGATGCGGGTGCCGTCGTATTTCTGGTCGTCATCAGACCACACGTAAAAGTCCCGCGCCGCCGAACCCGGCTTGGCCTTACGCGCCCGCTGAAACCACGGGTGCTGGTCGGAGGTGTGGTTGATCACAAGCTCAGTAATCACCCGCAAGCCACGCTTGTGGGCCTCGGCGATAAAGCGCTTGGCGTCGGCCATGGTCCCGTAGTCGCTGTGCACGCCCCGGTATTCGGCGATGTCGTAACCGTCATCACGGCGTGGCGAAGGGTAAAACGGCAGCAGCCAGATTGTGTTTACACCCAGGTCGGCGATGTAGTCGAGTTTGGCGATCAGGCCGGGAAAATCGCCGATCCCGTCGTTGTTGGAGTCGAAATAGGATTTGACGTGAACTTGGTAAATCACCGCGTCCTTGTACCAGAGCGGGTCTTTGATGAAGGTGGCTGGGGTGGGTTTCTTCGCCATTGGAAACTCCTGGAAATGCTGTAAAACCGCCTGAATGACCGCGGTTTAAATGTGGGAGCTGGCTTGCCTGCGATGGCGGTACTTCAGCCAACACCGCAGGCACTGACAGGCCGCTATCGCAGGCAAGCCAGCTCCCACAGTTGATCTCACGAGACTTACGAAAGGGTGATGCGCCAAATACCAAACGGCATCTGCGGCTCCAGCCGCATCCACTGGGTCTTGCCATACCAGGTCCAGCGATGGCCGTTCATCAAGTCTTCACCCTGAGTCTGCGCATCATCCGGCAGGCCCAATTCCCACAGCGGCAGTTCAAAGTTCCCTTCCTGGGCGTTGTAGGGGTCGAGGTTCACCGCGATCAAAACAAAGTTGCTGCCATCCTCACTGCGCTTGCCGAAGTACAGGATGTTGTCGTTCCACACGGTGTAGAGCTTCAACCCCAGATGGGTCTGCAAGGCCGGGTTTTGCCGGCGGATGCGGTTGAGCTGGGCGATCTCAGCGATGATGTTGCCCGGCGCGGTAAAGTCGCGGACGCGAATCTGGTACTTCTCCGAATCCAGGTATTCCTCCTTGCCCGGCACCGGCGCGGCTTCGCACAGTTCATACCCCGAATACATGCCCCACAGGCCCGAGCCCATGGTGGCCAATGCCGCACGAATCAAGAAACCGGGACGGCCGGACTCATGCAAAAAGCCAGGGTTGATGTCCGGCGTGTTGACGAAGAAGTTCGGCCGGAAGCATTCACGCAACGGTGATTCATTCAACTGGGTGAAGTATTCGCTCAGCTCGGCCTTGGTGTTGCGCCAGGTGAAGTAGGTGTAACTCTGGGAATACCCAACCTTGCCCAGGCGCGCCATCATGGCCGGGGTGGTGAAGGCTTCGGCGAGGAAGATCACATCCGGGTGCTTGGCCCGCACATCGCTGATCAACCATTGCCAGAACGGCAGCGGCTTGGTGTGAGGGTTGTCCACACGAAAGGTCTTCACGCCCTCTTCTACCCAGCCCACTACTACATCGCGCAGCTCGGTCCACAGACTGGGGATCGCATCCGCCGCGTAGAAGTCGACGTTGACGATGTCCTGGTATTTTTTCGGCGGGTTCTCGGCGTATTTAATCGTGCCGTCCGGGCGCCAGTTGAACCAGCCGGGGTGTTGCTTGAGCCACGGGTGGTCCTGGGAGCACTGGATGGCGAAGTCCAGGGCGATTTCCAGGCCATGGTCGGCGGCGGCCTTGACCAGGCGCCGGAAGTCGTCGCGACTGCCCAATTGCGGGTGAATCGCCTCATGGCCGCCGTCTTCGCTGCCAATCGCGTACGGGCTGCCCGGGTCATCAGGCCCGGCGGTCAGGGAATTATTGGGGCCTTTGCGATGGCTACGCCCGATCGGATGGATCGGCGGGAAGTACAGCACGTCGAAGCCCATGTCATGGATCATCGGCAAGCGCGCGTGCACATCATTGAAGGTGCCGTGGCGCGCTGGGTCGTCGGTGATCGAGCGCGGAAACAGCTCGTACCAGCTGGCAAACAGCGCAGCCTCGCGCTCCACGTCAATCGGGTACACGGTACTGACGCTTAAATACGCACGGTGATCGGCCTGGGTCATCAAGTGCGCACTGTCTTCGTGCAAAAATTGCGCGACCTGTTCGGTTTCCAACAGGCCAGACAGTTCGTGATGCAGCAGCATCAGGCGGTCACGCAGTTCGTTGTCACTGCGCTCGGCGGCCTGCAGCACCAGGCTGCGGCCTTCCTGCAGCTCCAGGCTCACCGGCACACCGGCCTCGTGCTTCTTGCGCAGTTCATAACAGAAGCTGGCGAAGGTATCGATCCAGGCTTCGATGCAATACTCGTGAGGGCCTACGACTGCGACGGTAAACGCACCCTCCCAACCATTGTTGCCCACGTCAGTCATCACCACGCTGTGCCAGCTCTCGTCCGACAGCGGGCGCCAGCGAATCAGTACGGCGAGCTTGTCATGGCCGTCGGCGAAAACCTTGCTGGTGACGTTGACGCGCTGGCCCACCACGGCTTTTACGGCGAATTCGCCGCCGTCAATCACGGGGGTGGTGCTTTCGATGGCGATCCTGGGCAGCAACAAGGCCTGGGACAACGGTAACAAGGATTCATCTGGAGTCAGTGTTTCAGCAGTCATCGAGCATCTTCCCCTTACGCCCTATGGACGCTCTTTGCTTGATCCGAATTCTGATACGACGCCGCTCTCCCTGAGCAAGGCCGTCATAGGTCCGAGCCCGGGCCCTCGCTAAAAGTTCAGGTGGATGTACCGCCATTGGGCGGGGAATCAATTTGCCCCGGCGGGTGTCCACCGATAGAGCAAAGCACAAAGGAGGCCATACCGATGAATATCCCGATCCCAGCGCAAACGCCCGACCCGAATATCGACAACCCCACCTTGCCGCCCACGGAACCCAAACCCATTCCAGAGGAGGAACCGCAGGTCAATCCACCGCCGCCCGTTCAAGAACCGCCCACGACCATGCCACCGGTGATTGTCAGCCCTACTCAAAACGCTTGACGATTTTCGGCATCACGCTGAACACCGCCAACGCCAACAAGGTACTCAAGACCGCTGTCGATTCACGGCCCAAGCCGGCCGACACCCCGATCGCAGCGGTCATCCACAACCCGGCGGCGGTGGTCAGCCCTTTGACGTGACCCTCTTCATCATCCTTGCCCTTGATGATGGTGCCGGCGCCCAGAAAGCCGATCCCCGCAATCACCCCCTGCACCACGCGGCTCATGGCATCGGCCTGATTGCCCGACATTTGCGGCACCATCACAAACAGCGCGGCCCCAATGGCAACCAACATATGGGTACGCACACCGGCAGCCTTGCCCTTGCTCTCACGCTCAAAACCAAGAATGCCGCCCAGTAAGGCGGCGATCAGCAGCCGTACGGTGATTTGGGTCAACTGCTTGGCATCACCGATATCGGCGAACTCGGCTTGCAGGGTTTGCCACACTTCATGCCACCAGGCGTCCATGGAAGCTGTCCTTTATAAGAGTTGTTAAGAGATGGACAGCGCCGACCGCCAGTCAGTTGCGTGGAACCGGCGGTGACGCGCGAGCCCTAACATACACAGCCCATGAAAAGGAGATCGTCATGACCGTACGTATCGAAAACCACCTGTGCTACTTCAAACTCGATGAGGACGGCCAGGAACAAAGCCTGCCCGCTACGCGGGTCAACGTCATGACCGACAATGACAAAGCAATGTCCTTTGTCGAGTTGGCCGGCCAGCGGATCTACATCACCGAGGCCGAAGCCGATGCGCTCACCGTTGAGGGTGCTACGGATGGACGCAACCATGTAAAGGCCGAGGAGCCCGGCTCACTGATCTGACCGGTATATGCCCGCAGTGCGTGCTTAATACCGCGTACCAATACCGATGCTTCCTACTCAATCACAAGGGGAAAGCTGATACGGCCATCGAACAGAGCGTGCTGATATTGACCGTGCATGGAGAGCCACTTGAGGGCGATGGAAGAAGCTCTCAACCCCATTTTTCACGAGGTATATCATGCCGGCTTCCCTCTACCAGCCAACGCTCGACACGCCAATGCACCCAACACCGCATCGGGTCAGCCCCACTGCCCCGCCATCGCCGTTGATGACCGATGCACAAGCACTGGAGGCGCTGCTCCATTCCCCTCCCGATCAAGCCCGCACGCCCAAACAACCCGATGCCAACGCTGCGTTGCCCACCTTAAAGGCCGCATTGGAACAGGCGTCCGCGCGCTTCAATATTGCTACCGAGGTTAGAAAAGCCAACGAAGCACTTCAGTATGCCCACCCCGATGACTGGGCCAGGCGCCGTAGCGAGCCCATTAGCGAACAAGCCCCTAATGTCTACAGTTTTCTTGGCACCCACGAGTCCACCCTTGATTCACCCGTCGAAATCAGGGGGTTCGTACACGGCCGGGACAAGCTGGACGTATCACGGATACGCAAACAGCTGAACAAGAAGCTCCTGTGGGTCAATCAGTTATCCGGCCGTGCCGGCGAAATGCAGTTGAAATATTCGCCGATCCACGATGCCAGTGTTCTCGTCATCTCCGGCAACCAGGGAGAGCCTGCATTTGTCGCAAAGGTGTTCGGCAAATTGAAGGAAACCGATCTAGTGACATGACCGGCCGTCAAATCGACGGGCGCCCACGCAGGGCGGTAGCGAGCCTGATTTGGCGATTTGTATGATCTGTATCAACTGCGTTCGAATCGGGCTGCACCTCAAGCAATGCGAGGTGCAACATATTGTCGCACAGCTCATTTACGCCCCATCTGCTCCGCTTTTTATCGCAATACCTGAGTCTGTAATGCAAACAGTGCTACGCGCATAGTTCAGCGGCCTGATGGAGGCTGATGAGCGAACGACCATGAGCGAACGAATCCCAACCGTGGAAACCTTTGTGCCGACACACCCAAAGAAGGTGACGGCCAAATCCAGTGACAACCTGATTCATACGCGCAGTTTTACCGGCGTGTTCCGCACCTTGCGCGTCGCCGGTGCGGGCTTTCTGTTTTTGGCCTTTTTCGGCACCGTGTGGCTCAACTGGGGTGGGCGCCAGGCCGTTTTGTGGGATCTGGCAGAAAGCAAATTCCATATTTTTGGTGCAACCTTCTGGCCGCAGGATTTCATCTTGCTGTCGGCGCTGTTGATCATCTGCGCCTTTGGCCTGTTTGCGATCACCGTCTTTGCTGGTCGCGTGTGGTGCGGCTACACCTGCCCACAAAGCTCGTTCACCTGGCTGTTTATGTGGTGCGAAAAAGTCACCGAAGGCGAGCGTAACCAGCGCATCAAATTGCAAGCGGCGCCGTGGAGCCTGAACAAACTGGCGCGGCGCTCGGCCAAGCACACGCTGTGGCTGGGGATCAGCGTGCTGACGGGCTTGACGTTCGTGGGCTATTTCACGCCTATCCGGCCACTGGCCGCTGAACTGCTGACCTGGCAAATGGGCGGCGTGAGCCTGTTCTGGGTGCTGTTTTTCACCGCGGCCACCTACCTCAACGCCGGTTGGCTGCGCGAAGCGGTGTGCATGCACATGTGCCCTTATGCGCGGTTCCAGAGCGTGATGTTTGACAAGGACACCCTGACCATTTCCTACGATGCTGCCCGTGGCGAAAGCCGTGGCCCGCGCAAGCGTGAGGTCAAGCCCGCCGACGTCGGGCTGGGGGACTGCATCGATTGCCAGCTGTGCGTGCAGGTGTGCCCTACTGGCATCGATATCCGCGACGGCCTGCAAATGGAGTGCATCGGCTGCGCGGCCTGTATCGACGCCTGTGATTCAATCATGGACAAAATGGGCTACCCGCGTGGGTTGGTGAGCTATACCAGCGAACATCAACTGCAAGGCGGCAAAACCCACCTGCTGCGGCCGCGCCTGATCGGCTACAGTGCCGTGCTGGTGGTGATGATCGCTGCGTTGGTGGTGGCCCTTGTGGAGCGGCCGATGGTATCGCTGGACGTGACCAAGGACCGAGGCATGTTCCGCGAAAATGCCCAGGGCTTGATCGAAAACATCTACAGCCTCAAGGTCATCAACAAGACCCAGCAGCGCCAGGACTACCGCATTGAATTGGTGGACGCGCCAGGTTTCCAGCTACAGGGCAAGACCCAAATCAGCCTGGCACCAGGGGAAATCAGCGATGTGCCGGTGTCGGTGGCGCTGCTGGCAGACAAGCCGGCGAGCAGCTCGCAGACCCTGCGCTTCAAGGTGTCGGATGTGGATGAACCGTGGGTGTATAGCGCGGCGGATAGTCGCTTTGTGGCGCCGCTGAATCGCTGAAGCCACAGTATTGAACAGTATGAAGATCCAATGTGGGAGGGGGCTTGCCCCCGATGGCAGAGGGTCAGTGAAGGATGTACCTGCTGACCCACTGCCATCGGGGGCAAGCCCCCTCCCACATTGGGATCTGTGCCCATCTGAAAAATTTGTTTAAGGCCAACATGAAACGCTACGAAAAATTCGCCGAAGACATCGCAGAGCTGATTCGCTCAGGCGTACTCGGCCCCGGCGAGCGCGTGCCGTCGGTGCGCTATGCCAGCCAGACCTACGGCGTCAGCCCGTCCACGGTGTTTCAGGCGTACTACCTGCTGGAGCGTCGCGGCTTGATCCGCGCGCGGCCGCGCTCGGGCTACTTCGTCAACACCCATGCGCCGAGTCCGTTTTCCGAGCCGGCGGTGAGTGAACAGGTGCATGAGTCCACCGAAGTGGATGTCAGCGAGCTGGTGTTCTCGGTACTCGACTCCATCAAAGACCCGAACACCGTGCCCTTCGGCTCGGCGTTCCCCAGCCCCATGTTGTTCCCTCTGCCGCGCCTGGCGCGCTCGCTCGCCAGTGCTGGCCGTGCGATGGACCCGCGTTTGGTGGTCACCGACATGTCGCCGGGCAACCCGCACCTGCGGCGGCAGATCGCCCTGCGCTACATGGTCGGTGGGCTGATGCTGCCGATGGAAGAACTGCTGATCACCAACGGCGCACTCGAAGCGCTGAACCTGTGCCTGCAAGCCGTCACCGAGCCGGGCGACCTGGTGGCCATTGAAGCCCCGGCGTTTTACGCCTGCCTGCAAGTGCTGGAACGCCTGAAGCTCAAGGCGGTGGAAATCCCCGTGCACCCACGCGATGGCATCGACCTGGGCGCGTTGGCGCAAACGCTGGAACGCTACCCGATCAAAGCCTGCTGGACCATGACCAGCTTTCAGAACCCCATGGGTGCGACCCTGCCGGAAGCCAAGAAACAAGCGCTGGTGGAGCTATTGCGCAGCCACCAGGTGCCCTTGATCGAAGACGATGTATACGCCGAGCTGTATTACGGCCAACACGCGCCCAAACCGGCCAAGGCCTTCGACACAGAAGGCCTGGTGATGCACTGCGGCTCGTTTGCCAAGAGCCTGGCGCCCGGTTATCGCGTCGGCTGGGTGGCGGCCGGGCGCTTTGCGCAAAAAGTCGAACGTTTGAAGCTGATGACCTCACTGTGCCCGTCAATGCCCGCCCAGGCAGCGATTGCCGACTACCTGCAACACGGTGGTTATGACCGACATCTGCGCAAGTTGCGCTATGCACTGGAAGAGCAGCAAAGCGCCATGCTGGCCGCGATTGCCCGTTACTTCCCGGCACAGACACGGGTCAGCCAACCGGCCGGTGGCTACTTCCTGTGGCTGGAGTTGCCGGAGCAAACGGACTCGCTGAAGGTGTTCCAGATGGCGCTGGCCCAGGGCATCAGCATTGCGCCGGGGCCGATCTTCTCGGCGACCCAACGCTTCAGAAACTGCATTCGCTTGAACTATGGCAGCCCGTGGACAGAAGCCTCGGAGCAGGCGATGGAAACGTTGGGGCGGATCGTGCGGTCGTTTTAAGTCGGAACCGAACGCGAGGGTAAACCACATAGGGTGGCGCACTCTTTACACATCCAAGAGTGCCGATTTCCGAGTTCAACCTTGAGGCGCCTCCATGATCTTCGCTAACTCAATCAGCCTGACGCAACTGCCTATCCCACCCAACTACATGCGTGCACACGAACAGAGTCAAGTACGAACGATGACGGCGCCCATGGGGCGCCCCGCTGACGACCAGCGCACAGCAGACAGAATCATCGAAGAAAGCCCTGTGGTTAGGCGCTTCCTGGAAAGTCGCGATCATTACCAAGTTGGGGATGATCTCAAGATGCAGGTTGGGGACTGGAGCACAGCGAACCCGAACCCTATTGCCAGGGCCAACGCAGCCTATGATCTAAGCAAGGTACTGCGATTCATAGACAATCTGGACGACCGCCGCTTGAACGGGAGTCATAGCCGTAACGGAAAAATCGACGGTTTCTACAACGACGGCTACAGCATCGTCGAAAAATCAGAAGCCAGCGTGCTCGGTGCGTTTTCCCTCAAAGGCTATGAGGTGTTGCGCCATCAGCCCACCTGACGAAGTGAATGTTTAGCGACCGCCGCCCAAGTCCAGAAAAGTCCCCGTGGCATACGACGCCTTATCCGACAACAACCAGATAATCGCCTCTGCCACCTCATCCGGGCGCCCGCCCCGTGCCATGGGGATGCCCGACTCCAGCTTGCTGACCCGGTCCGGATCACCGCTCAACGCATGGAAATCCGTGAAGATGTAGCCAGGCCGCACGGCATTCACGCGTATGCCCTCGCCCGCCACTTCTTTGGACAAGCCCAGGGTGAAGGTATCGAGCGCACCTTTGGAGGCGGCATAGTCAACGTACTCACCCGGCGAGCCCAGGCGCGCCGCCACCGACGATACATTGACGATACTGCCGCCCTGCCCGCCATGCCTTGGCGACATGCGCAGCACCGCATGCTTGGCACACAGGATCGGCCCCAACACGTTGGTCTTCATGATTTTGAGGATGCGGAACTCGGACATCTCGTCCACCCGCGATTTGTGCCCCACGGTGCCGGCGTTGTTGACCAGCGCGGTAACACGGCCCAGCTCGGCGTCGACGCGGCTGAACAGCGCGATCACTTCATCTTCGATGCTCACGTCCGCCCGCACTGAAATGGCCTGTGCACCCAACGCGCGAACCTGTTCAAGTATGCGCTGGGCAGCCTCCTCGTCGGACTGGTAATTGATGCAGATGCGATAGCCCTGGCGTGCGGCCAGCAATGCCGTCTCGGCGCCAATCCCACGACTGCCCCCGGTGATAAGGACGACTTTGTCCATGCGTGCGGTCTCCTGATTCAACCTGATGTTTACGGCTGGAACAGAGGATAACCGTCACGCACGGTTTTTGTCAGGCGCTACGGCTTCTTCGGCGCGCTGGATATCGGCCATGAAGTTGTCAGCCGGCAACGGATGCCCCAACAGGTAACCCTGCAAGGAATTACAGCCCAGCCGCGTGAGGAAGTTTTGCTGCACGTCGGTTTCGACGCCTTCAGCCACGATGCGCAGGCCCAAGGCCTGGCCCAGGGCGACGATGGCCGAGACGATAGCGGCGTCGTCGCTGTCGTGCTCCAGGTCGCGTACAAAGCCACGGTCGATCTTCAACTCGTTGGCGGGCAGGCGCTTGAGGTACATCAGGCTGGAGTAGCCGGTGCCGAAGTCGTCGATGGACAGGTCCACGCCCATCTCCGACAGCTGCTGCAACACCGTCATGCTCGCATCGGCGTCACTCATGGCGGTGGTTTCGGTGATTTCCAGGGTCAGGCTGTTGGCCGGCAACTGGTGGCGTTGCAGGGCCGTGGCCACACTCTTGACCAAGCCTGCGTGGCAGAACTGCAACGCAGAGAGGTTCACGGCAATGCGCCAGTCTTCATAGCCCTGGGCGTACCACAGGCTCATCTGGCGGCAGGCTTCGTTGAGTACCCATTCGCCGATGGGGATGATCAAACCGGTTTTTTCCGCCAGCTCGATAAACATCGCCGGCAGCAGCAGGCCTTGCTGCGGGTGCTCCCAGCGCAGTAGCGCTTCAGCGCCCACCGGGATACCGCTGACCGCATCGAATTTGGGCTGGTAGTACAAACGAAACTGCTGCTGCTCCACGGCATTGCGCAGGTCTTGCAGCAGTTGCAATTGTTTGCGCGCGTTGGTGTTCATCGACACATCAAAGAAGCTGTAGCCGTTCTTGCCCATGCCCTTGGCGTGGTACATCGCGGCATCGGCGTTCATCAACAGTTCCTGGGGGTTGCCGCCATTGCCGGGGTAAATCGCAATGCCCACGCTCGCCGAAATCTTGAGTTCATGCTCGGCCACCTGAAAGGCCCGATTGACCAGGCCCACTTGGCGTTCGGCCAGACGCAATGCATCGTCGGGCTGGTTCAGTTGCACCAGCAGTACAAACTCATCGCCGCCAATGCGCGCCAGAGTGTCATGGCTACGCAGGTCTTCGCGCAGGCGCAGGCCCACTTCGCGCAGCAACTGGTCACCCATGTGATGGCCAAAGGCGTCGTTGACCGGCTTGAAGCCGTCAAGATCGATAAACATCAGCGCGAAGCAACCGCCCTGCTCGTTGACCGCTTGCATCGATTGCTGGATTCGGTCGGCCAGCAAGGTGCGATTGGGCAGGCCGGTGAGCATGTCGTGCAGGGCCAGGTGAGTCAGCTCCTGATTAGCCAGGGTCAGGGAGTCGGCCAGAACGGCGGTACGTGACTCAAGGCGGGCGTCGAGCAGCGAGGTCAGCAGTGCGATGCCCAGCACTGCCAGGGTGGTCACCAGCACCAGGTTATCCAGGCCCTTGCCACTCAAACCATTGAGCGCTGCACCACAGAAACTTTCATCGGCAAAGCGTGCTGCCGCCATGCCGGTGTAATGCATGCCGACGATGGCAAAGCCCATCACCACTGCCGCAGCACCGCGCTTGAGGCGCACGTACGGCGCATTGCGGCGCAGGTTGTAGGCGATCCACAGCGCAGCGCCAGAGGCGGCCACCGCGATCAGCAATGAGGCGCCGAACAGCGTCGGGTCATAGTCGATGCCCGGGGTCATGCGCATTGCGGCCATGCCGGTGTAATGCATCGCTGCTATACCGGCCCCCATCACCAGCGCGCCGAACGCCAATTGCCAGGCAGGTAAGCGTGGCTGGCTGATCAGCCATAACGCAAAGCCGCTGGATAACATCGCGATCAACAACGACAACGCCGTGATGCCGAAGTCGAAGCCCAAGGCAAAGGGCAGGCGCAGCGCCAGCATGCCGATAAAATGCATCGACCAGACGCCGATGCCCATGGCGATGGCCCCACCGGCAATCCACAAATACATGGCGCGGCCCTTGGCGGTCGCGATGCGGCCCGAGAGGTCCAGCGCGGTATAGGACGCAAGGATCGCGACAAACAGGGAGATCACGACCAGAGAGGGAGAATAGCTACCGATGAGCATGGGACTTCTCGAGACTGACGGGCCTGAAACGCCCGTGCCAGGTGGCAAAGCGGGCGATTGTAGCGAGAAAATTCTTGTACAGTTGATTTATTAGCGTATAGCCATCATTGGCTTTTTGACGTCAATCTAATGGCTTGAAAACCGACCAATTCTGAAGCCTTAGGGCATTCAAATGTGGGAGGGGCGGTGCGACGATTCGACTTGCCCCCGATAGCAGTGTGTCAGCCAGCAAATCTGGTGCTGACAGACAGCCATCGGGGGCAAGTCGAATCGTCGCACCGCCCCTCCCACATTTGGAATGTGTTCAGCCTTAATCCTTGGGGCTGATCGGGGTCTGCCCGTCCCAGCCACCACCCAATGCGGCAATCAGTTGAACACTTGCCACCAGACGCGTCTGCAACAGCGTCAACACCGTGCGCTCATTACTCAGCGCCGTGGCCTGCACGTTGACCACATCCAGATAAGCAATCAAACCAGCCTTGTACTGGTTTTCGGTGAGGCGCAGGGATTCACGCGCAGATTCCAGCGCTTCATTGCTGACCACTGCCTCGTCTTCCAGCACCTTGAGTTGCACCATGTAGTTTTCTACTTCGCGGAAACCATCCAGCACGGTCTGGCGATACTTGGCCACGGTCTCGTCGTAGCTGGCGACGCTGCGGTCGACTTCGGCCGAGCGCTGGCCACCGTCGAACAGGGTCATGGCCAGCTTCGGCCCCACCGACCAGAAGCGGTTCGGCAAGCTGATCCAGTCGGCGTAGGTGCTGCTGGAATAGCCGCCTGCCAGGCTCAGGCTCAGGTCTGGGTAATACGCCGCCTTGGCCACGCCGATGTTGGCGTTGGCCGCGATCACCGAGCGCTCGGCCGAGGCGATGTCAGGGCGACGTTCCAGCAGTTGCGATGGGAGACTCACCGGGATCTGTGGCAGCGTTGGAATGTCTTTGCTCACCGCCAGATTGAAGTTTGCCGGCGCTTCGCCGATCAACACGGCAATCGCGTTTTCCAACTGAGCGCGCTGCCATATCAGGTCGATCAGGCTGGCCTGGGTGGACTTGAGCTGGGTTTGCGCCTGGGCAACGGCATCTTTACCGGAAACACCGGCCCGGTATTGGTTTTGGGTCATGGTCAACGAGCGCTGGTAGGCGTCGAGGGTGGCTTGCAACAGGCGAGTCTGTTCATCCATGACTCGCAGTTGCAGGTAGTTCTGTACCAACTCCGATTGCTGGCTCAAGCGCATCGCCGCCAAGTCCGCCGAGCTGGCTTCGGCCGTGGCTTCATTGGCTTCCAGGCCGCGGCGTAACTTGCCCCAGACGTCGGCCTCCCAACTTACGCCCAGCTGCGCGTTGAGGGTGTCGCGAATACCGCTGCTGGAACTGCTCAAGCTCGCACTGCTACTGCCCGTGCCTTGACTGGCGCGGGTCTTGCCCGCACTCAGGTCAACGGTGGGGTAAAACGCACCACGGGCGCTGCGCACCTGGGTCTGGGCCTGGCGAAAGCGCGCTTCGGCCTGGGCCACGGTTTGGTTGGACGTGTTCAGGCGCTCGACCAAGTCATTGAGCTGGCGGTCACCGTACAGCTCCCACCAGGCGCCGCGAGCGAGGGAGTCGCTTGGCGTGGCCTGGCGCCAGCCTTGGGCTTCCTTGAATTGCACCGGCTCGGTGACATCAGGGCGCTTATAGTCGGGGCCGATGGCGCAGGCGCTGAGCAATGCGCCACAGATGACCATCGCTAAAAACTTCACCCCGCCTCCAAGGCGGGCATTGGTTAAGTCAGTCATAGCGCAGTATCCAAGGCAGCATCAGTGCGCACGCCGCGCCAGGTATTGAAACGATGGCGCGCGCGGTCGAGATAAAGGTAAACCACCGGGGTGGTGTAAAGGGTCAGGATCTGGCTGAACACCAGGCCGCCGATAATCGTCAGGCCCAGCGGGCGGCGCATTTCTGCACCATCGCCCGTGCCCAGCAGCAAGGGCAAGGCACCGAGGATGGCCGCCAGCGTGGTCATCAGGATCGGTCGCAACCGCAACAGGCAAGCACTGCGAATCGATTCCAGCGGGCCCATGCCGTCGTTACGCTCCAGCTGCAAGGCCAGGTCGATCATCAAGATCGCGTTCTTTTTCACCACGCCAATCAACAGGAACAGGCCCAGCAGCGAAATCAGGCTGAACTCGCCCCCCGTCAGGTAGATGGCGAGCATGGCGCCGACACCCGCCGACGGCAACGTCGAGAGAATCGTCAGCGGGTGAATATAGCTTTCATACAAAATACCCAGCACCAGGTACACCGCCACCAAAGCGCCGAGGATCATGAACGGCTGACCTTTCTGGGTGGCCGCAAACGCATCGGCCGTGCCAGCCATCTTGGCGATCACATCTTCCGGCAGGCCGACCTTGGCAATCGCCCGCTCGATGGCCGCCGTGCCCTTCTCTACCGTCACGCCGGGAGCCATGTCGAAGGCGATGTTTTCTGAAGCAAACTGGCCTTCATGGCTGACGCGGTCATCGGCCAGGCTGTTCTCATAATGGGCAATGGTCGACAGCGGCACCCGTGCGCCATCGGCGGTGATCACTTGCATCTGGTTGAGGGTGATCGGGTCTTGGGCGTATTTGGGGTTGACCTCCATCACCACCTGGTACTGGTTGAGGCTGTCGTAGATGGTGGAAATCTGCCGCTGGCTGTAGGCGTTGTTGAGCACCGACGTCACCATGCTCATGTCGATGCCCAGGCGCTTGGCCTGGTCACGGTCAACCACCAGCGTGACCTGCGCTGCGCCCCGCCCTTCGCGGGCGTCGATGGCCGTGAGTTCCGGCAGCTCACGCAAGGCGGCGACCACTTTCGGGTACCACAGGCGCAACGCGGCCAGGTCGCCACTTTGCAGGATGTAGGAATATTGCGCGCTGCTCTGGTCGCGGCTGCCACCAAATTGCAGGTCCTGGTCGGCCATCAGAAACAGGCGCCCACCGGGTACCAGCGGCACGTTTTTACGTAGCCGCTCGATCACGCCCTGGGCCGAGATCTTGCGTTCGCTGATGGGCTTGAGGCGTACCAGCATCACCGCATTGTTGGTGCCGTTGTTGCCACCGATAAAACCGGCCACGCTTTGCACAGCCGGGTCTTTGAGCACAGCGACACGGAACGTCTCCATCTTCGGCTGCATCACATTGAACGACAGCCCGTCATCGCCGCGCACAAAGCCGATCAACTGACCGGTGTCCTGCTGGGGCATGAAGGTTTTCGGCACCACCACGTACAACGCGACGTTCACGCCCACGGTGACCAACAGGCTGAGCAGGGTCAGTCGGCGGTGACGCAGCACCCAGTCCAGGCTGGTGGCGTAGCCGGCGACCATGCGGTCGTTGACCTTCTGGCTCCAGCGCTGCAAACCGCTCATCTGCCCTTTCACATGGGGCTTGAGCCAGCGAGCGCAGAGCATCGGGGTCAAGGTCAGCGAGACCACCAATGAAACGATGATCGCCGCCGACAAGGTGATGGAAAACTCGCGAAACAGGTTGGTGACAATCCCACCCATAAACAGGATGGACAGGAACACCGCCACCAACGACACGTTCATCGACAACAAGGTAAAGCCGACTTCCTGGGCGCCCAGGTACGCCGCCTTCATCGGCGGCACGCCCTCGTCGATATGCCGCGAAATGTTCTCCAGCACCACAATGGCGTCGTCCACCACCAGGCCGGTGGCAAGGATCAACGCCATCAGCGAGAAGTTGTTCAGCGAGAAGCCAAACAGGTACATGACTGCAAAGGTGCCCACCAGCGACACGGGTACTGCCAGGGTCGGGATCAAGGACGCACGGAAGTTACCGAGAAACAGGTACACCACCAGCACCACCAGTGCCACGGCAATCAGCAGGGTCATCTCGGCTTCATGCAAGGTGGCGGTGATCACTGGCGAGCGGTCCATGGCCAGGTTCAGCTTGACGCTGGACGGCAACACCGCCTGCAACGCCGGTAACTGGGCCTTGATCTGCCGCACGGTCTCGATGATATTCGCGCCGGACTGACGGTTGATTACCAGCAGCACCGCCGGCTCGTTGTTGAAGAAACCACTGTTGTAGCGGTCTTCGACGCCGTCGCTGATCTTGGCCACATCCCCAAGGCGCAGGGCCGCGCCGTTTTGGTAGCGAATCAGCAGCGGTTCGTAGTCTTTGGCTTTTTCCAGTTGATCGTTGGCCTGGATCTGCCAGTTGCGCTCGCTGTCTTCCAGTGAGCCTTTAGGCCGGCGCTGGTTGGCATTGGCGATGGTGTTGCGCACATCGTCCAAGGCTACGCCGTATTGATCGAGGGCCTTGGGCTCAAGCTCAATACGCACCGCCGGCAGGGAGCTGCCGCCGATCTGCACTTCGCCCACACCCGGCACCTGCGACAGGCTTTGCGACAGAATCGTCGAGGCCAAGTCGTACAGCTGGCCCTTCTGCAACACATCGGAGGTCAGCGACAGCACCATGATCGGTGCCTGGGAAGGGTTGATCTTCTTATAGGTGGGCATGCTGCGCATGCCGCTGGGCAACAGGTTGCGCGAGGCGTTGATCGCCGCCTGCACTTCCCGCGCTGCGCCGTTGATATCACGGTCGGAGTCGAATGCCAGGATCACCCGCGTCGAGCCCTGGCTCGACGAACTGCTCATGGTGGTAATGCCGGCAATCGCGCCGAATGAGCGCTCCAGCGGCGTGGCCACGGTAGACGCCATCACCTCGGGGCTCGCGCCGGGCAAGCTAGCCGACACCACGATCACCGGGAAGTCGATCTGCGGCAGCGGCGACACCGGCAACAGGTTGAAGCTCACGCCGCCCAGCAGCATGATCGCCAGGCTCAGCAACATGGTAGCTACCGGCCGGCGAATGAAAGGTCCGGACAGGTTCATGGCTCAACCGGCTCCAGGCGTTGCGGCTCTTTGCGCCAGCGACGGCCCAGGCGATCGAAGTACAGGTAAATGACCGGCGTGGTGAACAGGGTCAATACCTGGCTCACCAGCAGACCACCCACCATCACCAGGCCCAGGGGCTGGCGCAACTCGGCACCGGAACCGGTGGCCAACATCAACGGCACCGCACCAAACAACGCGGCCAGGGTAGTCATCAGGATCGGCCGGAAGCGCAACAGCGCGGCCTGGTAGATGGCGGTCTGCGGGTCCAGGCCTTGATTACGCTCAGCATCGAGGGCGAAGTCGATCATCATGATCGCGTTCTTTTTCACGATACCGATCAGCAAAATAATGCCGATGATCGCAATCATGCCCAAGTCATTGCCGCTGAGCAGCAAAGCCAGCAAGGCCCCCACAGCAGCGGATGGCAAGGTGGAAAGAATGGTGATCGGGTGGATATAGCTCTCATAGAGCACACCCAGCACGATGTACATGGTCACCACCGCCGCCAAAATCAGCAGCAACGTGCTCGACAGCGACGCCTCAAATGCCTGCGCCGCGCCCTGGAACTGGGTTTGCACCCCCACCGGCATGCCGATGTCTTTCTGGGTTTGGTTGATCAGTTCCACGCCCTTGCCCAACGCCACACCGGGCGCCAGATTGAACGACATCATCACCGCCGGGAACTGGCCGATATGGGCAATCGCCAACTGCGCCTGGCGCTGCTCCACGCGGGCTAGGCTGGAAAGCCGTACCTGGCCGCCCTCGGTGGTTTTCACGTGGATCTGGTTCAGCGCATCAGGGCCAAGGGTTTCGCCGGACTGGGCCTGCAACACCACACGGTATTGGCTGGCCTGGGTATAAATGGTCGAAATCTGCCGCTGCCCAAAGGCGTCATACAACGCGTCGGTAATAGTCGACACACTCACGCCCAGGCGCGAGGCCGCGTCACGGTCGATCACCAGGAACACTTGCAGGCCTTTGTCTTGCAGGTCGCTGGCAACGTCGGTGAGTTCCGGCAACTGGCTCAGGGCATGCACCAGCTTGTCACTCCACAGCGCCAACAGATCGGCGTCTGGCGACGACATGCTGAACTGGTACTGGGTGCGGCTTACGCGGTCTTCGATAGTCAGGTCTTGCACCGGCTGCATGTAGAGGCGAATGCCCACCAGTTTGTCGATTTCCGGTTGCAGGCGCGTAATCACCTCGGCCGCGCTCAAGTCGCGCTGGCCGTGGGGCTTGAGGTTGATCAGCAGGCGCCCGCTGTTAAGGGTCGCGTTGTCACCATCCACGCCGATGTAGGACGACAGGCTCTCAACCGATGGGTCAGCCAGGATGATTTTGGCCAGTTCCTGCTGACGCTGGCTCATGGCCGCGAAGGAAATCGATTGCGGCGCTTCGGAAATACCCTGGATAACCCCGGTGTCCTGCACCGGGAAAAAACCCTTGGGCACCACCAGGTACAGCAACACGGTCAGGCCAAGGGTGGCGATGGCCACCAGCAGGGTCAGCGGCTGGTGCTTGAGCACCCATTGCAACTGGCGCGCATACGCTGCGATCAACCAGTCGATCCAAGCACCGCTGGCCTTATAGAAACGGCTTTGTTCTTCTTCCTTGGGTTCGCGCTTGAGCAAACGCGCGCACATCATCGGCGTCAACGTGAGGGACACTACCAGGGAAATCAGGATCGCAACCGCCAGGGTGATAGCAAATTCGCGGAACAAGCGCCCTACCACGTCGGCCATGAACAGCAGCGGGATCAATACCGCGATCAGCGACAGGGTCAGGGAAATCAAGGTGAAGCCGATCTGCTTGGCGCCCTTGAGTGCGGCGGCCATCGGCGTCTCGCCCTCCTCGATGTAGCGGGAGATGTTCTCCAGCATCACGATGGCGTCGTCCACCACAAAACCGGTGGCGATGGTCAGGGCCATCAACGTCAGGTTGTTGATGGAGAAGCCCGCCAGGTACATCACGCCAAAGGTGCCGATCAACGAGAGCGGCACAGCGATGGAAGGAATAATCGTGGCGCTGACCCGGCGCAGGAACAGGAAGGTCACCATCACCACCAAGGCAATGGCGATCAGCAATTCGTGTTGCACATCGGTGACCGAGGCGCGGATGGTCTGGGTGCGGTCGGTGAGCACCGTCACATCCAGGCCAGCCGGCAGGTTGTCGGTGATGCTCGGCAGCAACGCTTTGATGCGGTCGACCACCTCGATCACGTTGGCACCGGGCTGGCGCTGGATATTGAGCAGCACGGCCTGGTTTTCATTGGCCCAGGCAGCGAGGCGTTCGTTTTCGGCACCGTCGACGATCTGTGCCACGTCCTTGAGGCGCAACGGTGCGCCGTTGTTGTAGGCCAGGATCAATTCTGCGTATTGCTGGGGTGACACCAACTGGTCATTGGCGTCGAGCATCGAGACGCGGGTGGGGCCGTCGAAGTTGCCCTTGGGCTGGTTCACGTTGGACGCGGCGATGAGGGTGCGCACGTCGGACAGGTTCAAGCCGTTGGCCGCCAGGGCTTCAGGGTTCACCTTGATGCGCACGGCCTGGCGCTGGCCGCCCGCGATGCTGACCATGCCGACGCCGCTGATCTGGGCAATTTTCTGCGCCATGCGCGTATCGACCAGGTCATTGAGCTTGGGCAGCAACATGGTCTTGGAGGTGACGGCCAGGGTCAGCACCGGGGTATCCGCCGGGTTGACCTTGTTGTACACCGGCGGCGCCGGTAAATCCTTGGGCAACAGGTTGGTAGCCGCGTTGATCGCGGCCTGCACCTGTTGCTCGGCGACGTCCATGTTGACGTCGAGGTTAAACCGCAGGGTCAGCACCGAGGCGCCGCCGGAGCTGGTGGACGCCATTTGTGTAAGGCCGGGCATTTGCCCGAACTGGCGCTCAAGCGGCGCGGTGACGGCACTGGTCATCACGTCCGGGCTGGCGCCGGGGTACAGGGTCATTACCCGTATAGTGGGGTAGTCCACCTGGGGCAACGCCGACACTGGCAACAGGCGGTAAGCAATAATGCCGGCCAGGACAATGGCCAGCATGCTCAGCGTGGTCGCGACCGGGCGAAGGATAAACAGCCGCGACAGGTTCATGAACCGACCTTTTGCGCCTTGCCGGCGCTGGCACCGGTCTCCCCTTTAGCGGCGGGCTTGCCTTGCAGGTGTTCGGTCGGGGTGGTCAGCACTTCGCTGCTGTCGTTGACCACTTCGATCTCACTGCCTTCCTTCAAGCGATCTGTACCTTCCAACACCACGCGGTCGCCAGCGACCAGGCCTTCCTTGATCACAGTGTTGTCGCCGTCGGTGTCGCCCAACACCAGCGGCTGGACCTTGACCTTCTTGTCACCATCGAGCTTGTAGACAAAGGTGCCGCTATTGCCGAACTGGATCGCGGCAGACGGCGCCAGCACCACGTTGTGCAGGGTGTCGGCCAGCAGGTGCACGTTGACGAACTGGTTGGGGAACAGCGCCTGGTCCTTGTTATCGAAGCGACCCTTGAATTTCAGGGTGCCGGTGGTGACGTCGATCTGGTTGTCGAGGCTTTGCAGCACACCGACCGCCTGCTTTTTCACGTCGCCACGGTCCCAGGCCTCCACGGGCAGCTTGTTGCCGGCGTGGTAGCGGGCGAGCACGGTGTCGAGGGTGTTTTCTGGCAGGGTAAAGGCCACGCTGATGGGTTGGGTCTGGGTGATTACGGCGATAAAGGTGGTGTCATTGGCCGACACCAGGTTGCCCACGTCGATCTGGCGCAAACCGACGCGGCCACCGATCGGTGCGCGGATCTTGGTGAATTCGAGGTTTAGCTTGGCGTCATCCACCGCGCCCTGGTTGGTCTTGACCGTGCCCTGGTATTGCAAGACCAGCGCTTCGGCGGTGTCCAGGGTTTGTTTGGCGATACTGTCCTGGGCGTACAGATCGCGATAACGCTGCACGTCGACCTGGGCGTTTTTCAACTGGGCCTGGTTTTGCAGCAGCGTGCCCTGGGCCTGGAGCAAGGCGTTCTGGTAGCTGCGTGGGTCGATCTCGGCCAGCAGGTCGCCGGCCTTGACCATCTGCCCTTCTTCAAAAGCGATCTTGACCAACTCGCCGCCTACCCGGCTGCGCACATTGATGGTATTGAGCGCGGTCACCGTGCCCAAGGCCTTGTAGTACACCGGGAACTCCCCCAACACCGCCGGCGCCACTCTCACCGGCACTGGGCCGGTGGAGCCACCGAAGCCCGGACGCGCCATGCCGGTCTTGCTGGTACGGCCCGCTGGCGCGTCGTTATGGGCGGCACTGCTTGGCCAGAATTTCCAGCACAGGCCGGCGATAACCAGCAGTACAAGCAGGCCAAACAGCCAGCGACGGGACTTACGGGGGGACGATTGCATGGAGTGATCAACCATTGGGCGCGAGAGCTTCTTCTTTGGGAGGCTGAAAGATAAGCACTGGAGCGCGTTTAGAAAAGCGCCTTTACCGGCTATTTACCTTGGGCTTACAACTTTTAACGACTGAGCTTAGTCCAGTCGCTATTTCGCTAAGCGTTTGACGCTTAAATGAAAACGGCCTGGACTAGGCCAGGCCGCAATCATGTAGCACGCGTGTTACTGCAAAACGACAGTAACGCGCAGAATCAATTACTTCAAAACAGCCAGGGCGGCTTCGTAGTTTGGCTCGTGGGCGATTTCGCTCACCAGTTCGCTGTGCAGCACGTTGTTGTTTTCATCCAATACCACCACGGCGCGGGCGGTCAGGCTGCGCAGCGGGCCGTCAACGATGTCTACGCCGTAATCCTGGGAGAACGCGGCACTGCGGAAGTCCGATAGGTTCTTCACGTTTTCCAGGCCTTCGGAGCCGCAGAAGCGCGCTTGGGCAAACGGCAGGTCCGAAGAGATGCACAGCACAACAGTGTTGGCGACTTCGTTGGCCTGGGCGTTGAATTTGCGCACCGACGTGGCGCAAGTCGGGGTGTCAACGCTTGGGAAGATGTTCAGCACTTTGCGCTTGCCGGCGAAAGTGGCCAGGGTTGCATCCGACAGGTCGCCGGCGGTCAGGGTGAACTCAGGCGCTTGAGTGCCGACTTGTGGCAGTTCGCCTTCAACCTGGACCGGGTTGCCTTTGAGGGTGACTTGAGCCATGAACAGAATCCTTATGCTGGGTTTATTGAAACGAATTCGAGAGGCGGAAGTTAACCACAAAGTACGGTGGCTACCTACCGCCAGACATAAATTGTCATATCGCCGCGTATGGTTTAATGGCGGTCTTTGCGCCCTGCCCTTCAAGGATCCTGTTGTCGATGAAACAGCCTGCCACCAAAGTCCTGGTCATTGGTTACGTCTGGCCCGAGCCCCGTTCCTCGGCCGCGGGTGGGCATATGATGCAGATCCTGGAAACTTTTCTTACGCAAGATTGGGATATTACTTTCAGCAGCCCGGCTGCACTGGGCGAACACAAGGCCGACTTGCAGGTGCTGGGCATCGCCGAGTGCGCCATTGAGCTGAACAACAGCAGCTTCGACGACTTCATCCACGAGCTAGCCCCAGACATCGTGCTGTTCGACCGCTTCATGATGGAAGAGCAATTCGGCTGGCGCGTCGAGAAACACTGCCCCAACGCCCTGCGCGTACTGGAGACCTCCGACCTGCAAAGCCTGCGCGACGCCCGCCACCAACGCCTCAAGGACCGACTCAAGGCCCATCCTGACAGCGACGACTTCAGCGCACTCTTTACTCCGGCTCTTGAGCAGGAGTTCCAGCTGATGGCCGTCACTGACCTGGCCAAGCGTGAGATCGCTGCGATTTATCGCTGCGATATCAGCCTGATGATCTCTGACGTGGAAATCCGCCTGCTCACCGAGCAATTCAAGGTGCCCGCCGCCCTGCTCCACTGGTGCCCGCTGATGATGGTGCCGCCGACCGAAGCCTTCACCGCGTATGAAAACCGCGCGCACTTCCTCAGCATCGGCAACTTTCGCCACGCGCCCAACTGGGACGCCGTGCTGTGGATGAAGAACAGCCTGTGGCCGCTGATTCGCCAACAATTGCCAGGCGCCCAGCTGCACATCTACGGTTCTTACACACCGCCCAAGGCCACAGCGCTGCATAACCCGGCCCAAGGTTTTTATGTAATGAACTGGGCCGAAGATGCGCTGCAAGTAATGAGCGCTGCGCGTATCTGCCTGGCACCGTTGCGCTTTGGCGCCGGCATAAAGGGCAAGCTCGCAGATGCGATGCTTTGCGGCACACCCAACGTCACCACGCCCATCGGCGCCGAAGCCATGGGCGACGAGCAGCCGTGGCCGGGCGTAATCGAACACAGTGCCCCAGCCCTGGCTGCTGCTGCCGTGGCGCTGTACCAAGACCACGAACGCTGGACCGAGGCCCAGGAAAACGGCCGTAAGCTGCTAGCTCGTCGCTATGACCAGAACGTCCATGGCCCGGCACTGCTGGAATGCCTGATGCAATGTCGCGCCAACCTGGCCGACCACCGCCGCGACAACTTCACCGGCAGCATGCTGCGCCACCATGCGCATAAAAGTACGCAATACATGTCCCAGTGGATCGAGGCGAAAAACCGTAACGTCTAAACACCGGCGCTGGCGAGGTTGCGCGCGAGGGGGCATTATCCTACGCAGCAATCACAATAAAGCGACGGCAGCATGACCCGAGCAACGCGAATTACCGACCCTTCCTACGAGTTGATGGACGATCACAACGGTCTGTCCATCATCTATCGCCAGCACGGCTTCCCCTGCCCGCTGGTGCGCTGGCACTTCCACAAGGAATACGAGCTGCACCTGATCGTTGCCAGCTCGGGCAAGGTGTTCATCGGCGATTACATCGGCAACTTCTACCCCGAAAGCTTGTTCCTCACCGGCCCCAACTTGCCCCATAACTGGATCAGCCAGATAGAGGAAGACGAGGTGGTGCCCAAGCGCGACATGCTGGTGAACTTCACCGATGAGCTGTTGGGCAGCGGCAGCCAGATCTTCACCGAGCTAAAGACCCTGTCTCCGCTGCTGGAACGGGCGCAATACGGCATCGAGTTTCGCTGCAAGAAAACCATCGCCCAGGCCATGACCCTGATGCAATGCATCGAAGACGCCCAAGGCATGGCGCGCCTGGGGCACTTTTTTATCCTGCTGGAAGTGTTGAGTGCCTGCGAGGATTACCAACTGCTGTCAGGCGTGACCACCCCGCAGTTGGCCGATGAGCACAGCATCGACCGCACCAACCGCGCGGTGGACTACATCTTTGCCCACTATGCGCGTGAACTGCCGCTTGAAGAGGTGGCGGACTACCTGGGCATGAAGCCGACGTACTTCTCCCGAGTGTTTAAACAGGCGACCGGGCGCACGTTTATCGAATTCGTTAACCGGCTGCGTATCAGCAAGTCTTGCGAGTTGCTGGCTGACGGCGACAAGGCGGTGACGGATGTGTGTTTTGAGTCAGGCTTCAACAACATCTCCAATTTCAACCGGCGCTTTCAGCAGCTTAAAGGCATGACCCCTTCCCACTACCGTCGCCTGGCTGTACAGAGGATGACGGAGCAGAACCTGGCTTAAACGCTTCACGGCGCCGGTTGCAGAGTGCAAAAAAGTATCAGTCCCTGTGCTCCCAAGGATTTGTCACGCCCCCATTTCAAGGCTGTAATCAACGCACACTCTTCCTGGCTCCCCGCAGGAAGACACAACAACAATAACTGTCCTTCTGTAGCCCCTGGGCGCGGAAAAGGAGTGCGCGATGAAGTTCCCAGCAAAAGCTCTGCTTGTCTCCACCTGCATGATGACCTGCATGACCCTCAGCGCCGTCAGCCTTGGCGCGCAAACCCTGACCATTGCCACCGTCAACAACAGCGACATGATCCGCATGCAGAAGCTCTCGAAAACCTTCGAGGCCGAGCACCCGGAGATCAAGCTGAACTGGGTGGTGCTCGAAGAAAACGTGCTGCGTCAACGCCTGACTACCGACATCGCCACCCAGGGCGGGCAGTTCGATGTGTTGACCATCGGCATGTACGAAGCTGCACTCTGGGGCGCCAAGGGTTGGCTGGAGCCGATGAAGGATCTGCCGGCGTCCTACGACCTCGATGATGTATTCCCATCAGTGCGTGACGGCCTATCTGTCAAAGGCTCGCTGTACGCCCTGCCGTTCTACGCCGAAAGCTCGATCACCTATTACCGCACCGACCTGTTTAAAGACGCCGGGTTGACCATGCCCGAGCACCCGACCTGGACCCAGATCAGCGAATACGCGGCAAAACTCACCGACAAGACCAAAGAGCAATACGGCCTGTGCCTGCGCGGCAAAGCCGGTTGGGGCGAGAACATGGCGCTGATCACCACCCTGGCCAACGGCTACGGTGCACGCTGGTTCGATGAGAAATGGCAGCCGGAATTCAACGGCCCGGAATGGAAGGACGCGCTGAACTTCTACGTCGACAACATGAAAAAATCCGGCCCGCCGGGTGCTTCAAGTAACGGTTTCAACGAAAACCTGGCGCTGTTCAACAGCGGCAAGTGCGCGATCTGGGTCGATGCCAGCGTGGCCGGCTCGTTTGTCACCGACAAGACCCAAAGCAAAGTGGCTGACCATGTCGGTTTCACCTTTGCCCCCCACGAGAAGACCGAAAAGGGCACCTCGTGGCTGTACTCCTGGAGCCTGGCGATCCCGACCAGTTCCAAGGCCAAGGACGCCGCCAAGGTGTTCACCAGCTGGGCGACGTCCAAGGAATACGGCGCGCTGGTGGCCAAGACCGACGGCGTTGCCAACGTACCGCCAGGCACGCGCAAATCTACCTACAGCGACGAGTACATGAAGGCGGCACCGTTTGCCAAGGTGACGCTGGAGTCGCTGAAAGTCGCGGACCCGACCAAGCCGACGCTCAAGCCGGTGCCGTATATCGGTATCCAGTTGGTGACCATTCCTGAGTTCCAGGCGATTGGCACTCAGGTCGGCAAGTTCTTCTCGGGGGCGTTGACCAGTCAGCAGACGGTGGATGCGGCACTCACCGCTGCGCAGACCACCACCGAGCGGGAAATGAAGCGGGCCGGTTACCCCAAATAACCCAGCCTCACCACAGTCAAATGTGGGAGGGGGCTTGCCCCCGATGGCGGTGTATCAGTCAAACAGTTTTCAACTGAACCACCGCTATCGGGAGCAAGCCCCCTCCCACATAGATCGCACTCCGATTCTTGCTCTGTACTGGCCTTGAATACCATGAATACACCACCCAAAAACCGCCTGGCCAACCCCGGCTGGTTCCTTGTCAGTCCCTCAGTAGCCTTGCTACTGCTGTGGATGATCGTGCCACTGGGTATGACCCTGTACTTCTCCCTCATCCGCTACAACCTGCTCTACCCCGGTGAAAACCAATTCGTGGGGCTGGAGAACTTCACCTACTTCATCACCGACTCGGGTTTCTTGCCCGGTGCCACCAATACCCTGCTGCTGGTGGGCAGTGTGCTGCTGATCAGCGTGGTGTTCGGCGTATTGATCAGCGCTCTGCTGGAGGCCAGTGAGTTCCTGGGCCGCGGGCTGGTGCGGGTGTTGTTGATCTCGCCTTTCTTCATCATGCCCACCGTGGGTGCGCTGATCTGGAAGAACCTGATTTTTCACCCGGTGTCGGGGATTCTCGCCGCCGTGTGGAAGTTCTTCGGCGCAGAACCCGTGGACTGGCTGGCGCACTACCCGTTGCTGTCGATCATCATCATTGTTTCGTGGCAATGGCTGCCCTTCGCCATCCTGTTGCTGATGACCGCCATGCAGTCCCTCGACCAGGAACAAAAGGAAGCCGCGCGCCTGGACGGTGCTGGCGCCATCGCCATTTTCTGGCACCTCACCCTGCCGCACCTGGCCCGCCCGATTGCCGTGGTGGTGATGATCGAGACGATCTTTTTGCTCTCGGTGTTCGCCGAAATCTTCACCACCACCAACGGTGGCCCCGGCTACGCGTCCACCAACCTCGCCTACCTGATCTACAACCAGGCGCTGGTGCAGTTCGACGTGGGCATGGCTTCGGCCGGCGGCTTGATTGCCGTGGTCATCGCCAATATCGCGGCGATCATCCTGGTGCGGATGATCGGCAAAAACCTGACTGACAAGCCTTGAGGGCCGCGCCATGACGCTTCAACAATCCCGCCGCCTGCAAAGCCTGTTGCTCGGCACGTTGGCCTGGGCCATCGCGATCCTGATCTTCTTCCCGATCTTCTGGATGGTGCTGACCAGCTTCAAGACCGAAATCGACGCGTTCGCCACGCCGCCGCAGTTCATCTTCACGCCGACGCTGGAGAACTACCTGCACATCAACGAGCGCAGCAATTACTTCGCCTACGCCTGGAACTCGGTGGTGATCTCGTTCAGCGCCACCGCCCTGTGCCTGCTGATCTCGGTGCCGGCCGCCTACTCCATGGCGTTCTACGAAACCCAGCGCACCAAGGGCACGCTGCTGTGGATGCTGTCGACCAAGATGTTGCCACCGGTGGGCGTGCTGATGCCGATCTACCTGTTGGCCAAGAGCTTTGGCCTGCTGGATACGCGCATCGCGCTGATCATCATCTACACCCTGATCAACCTGCCTATCGTGGTGTGGATGGTTTACACCTACTTCAAGGACATCCCCAAAGACATCCTTGAAGCCGCCCGCCTCGATGGCGCCACGCTGTGGCAGGAAATGGTCCGTGTACTGCTGCCGATTGCCAAGGGAGGCCTGGCCTCCACCGTGTTGCTGTCGTTGATCCTGTGCTGGAACGAGGCGTTCTGGTCACTGAACCTGACCTCGTCGAGCGCCGCGCCGTTGACTGCGCTGATCGCCTCCTACTCCAGCCCCGAAGGCTTGTTCTGGGCCAAATTGTCGGCCGTGTCGACCCTGGCCTGCGCGCCGATCCTGATCTTTGGCTGGATCAGCCAGAAACAGCTGGTGCGCGGTTTGTCCTTCGGCGCCGTTAAATAATAATTCCAAGTGGAGGCCCATCATGGCCAACCTGAAAATCAAGAATCTGCAAAAAGGCTTCGAAGGCTTCTCGATCATCAAGGGCATTGACCTGGAAGTGAACGACAAGGAATTCGTGGTGTTTGTTGGCCCGTCGGGCTGCGGTAAGTCCACGCTGCTGCGCTTGATCGCAGGCCTTGAGGAAGTGAGCGAAGGCACCATCGAACTGGACGGTCGCGACATCACTGAAGTGACCCCGGCCAAGCGTGACCTGGCGATGGTGTTCCAGACCTATGCGCTGTATCCGCACATGAGCGTGCGTAAGAACATGTCGTTTGCCCTGGATTTGGCGGGTGTGGACAAGAAGCTGGTGCAAAGCAAAGTCGACGAAGCCGCGCGCATCCTGGAGCTGGGCCCGCTGCTGGAACGCAAGCCCAAGCAGCTGTCCGGCGGCCAGCGTCAGCGCGTGGCCATTGGTCGAGCGATTGTGCGCAACCCGAAGATCTTCCTGTTTGACGAACCGCTGTCCAACCTCGACGCTGCCCTTCGCGTGCAGATGCGCCTGGAGTTGGCGCGCCTGCATAAAGAGCTGCAAGCCACCATGATTTACGTGACCCACGACCAGGTCGAAGCCATGACCCTGGCCGACAAGGTGGTGGTACTCAACAGCGGCCGTATCGAGCAAGTGGGTTCACCGCTGGAGCTGTACCACCAGCCGGCCAACCTGTTTGTGGCGGGGTTTCTCGGCACGCCGAAGATGGGCTTTCTCAAGGGCAAGGTCACCCGCGTCGAGGGCCAAGGCTGCGAAGTGCAACTGGATGCCGGCACCTTGATCAGCCTGCCATTGAGCGGTGCCACCCTGAGCGTCGGCAGCGCGGTGACCCTGGGTATTCGCCCGGAACACCTGGAAATTGCCTCCCCCGGCCAAACCACCCTGACCGTCACCGCCGACGTCGGCGAGCGCCTGGGCAGCGACACCTTCTGCCACGTGATCACCGCCAACGGCGAGCCGCTGACCATGCGCATTCGTGGCGACATGGCCAGCCAGTACGGCGAAACGCTGCAACTGCACCTGGACCCGGCGCACTGCCATCTGTTCGACACTGACGGCGTTGCCGTGGCCCGCCCACTGCGCGCTGCCGCCTGATTTTGCGAGAGTTGTGATGAAACTGAATAAACAGAACCTCACTCAGTTGGCGCCAGAAGTGCAGCTGCCAACTTACACCGCGACTTCGCAGGGCATCGCCCATATCGGCGTCGGCGGCTTCCACAGGGCGCATCAGGCCTATTACACCGATGCGTTGATGAATACCGGCGAGGGCCTGGACTGGAGCATCTGCGGCGTTGGCCTGCGTAGCGAGGACCGCAAGGCCCGCGACGACCTGGCCGGCCAGGACTACCTGTTCACCCTGTATGAACTGGGCGACACCGACGACACCGAAGTGCGCGTGATCGGCGCCATCAGCGACATGCTGCTGGCTGAAGACAGCGCCCAGGCCTTGATCGACAAGCTGGCCAGCCCCGAGATTCGCATCGTCTCGCTGACCATCACCGAAGGCGGCTACTGCATCGACGACAGCAACGGCGAGTTCATGGCCCACCTGCCGCAAATCCAACACGACCTGACGCATCCCAAGGCGCCAAAAACCGTGTTTGGTTTTATCTGCGCAGCCCTCACCCAACGCCGCGCCGCTGGCGTTCCGGCGTTTACCGTGATGTCCTGCGATAACCTGCCCCACAACGGCGCCGTCACACGCAAGGCCCTACTGGCGTTCGCCGCCCTGCACGACGCCGAACTGCATGACTGGATCAAGGCCAACGTGAGCTTCCCCAACGCCATGGTCGACCGCATCACCCCAATGACCAGCACCGCCCACCGCCTGCAACTGCATGACGAACATGGTATCGATGATGCCTGGCCGGTGGTGTGTGAACCCTTTGTGCAGTGGGTGTTGGAAGATAAGTTCGTCAACGGCCGCCCGGCCTGGGAACAGGTCGGTGTGCAGTTCACTGACGATGTGACGCCCTATGAAGAAATGAAGATCGGCCTGCTCAACGGCAGCCACCTGGCACTCACTTACCTGGGGTTCCTCAAGGGTTATCGGTTTGTGCATGAGACCATGAACGACCCGGTGTTTGTTGCGTATATGCGCGCCTATATGGACCTGGACGTCACGCCGAACCTGGCCCCCGTACCCGGCATCGACCTGACCGAATACAAGCAGACCCTGGTGGACCGTTTTTCCAACCAGGCGATTGCCGATCAGTTGGAACGGGTGTGCTCCGATGGGTCGTCGAAGTTTCCAAAATTCACCGTGCCGACCATCAACCGCTTGATTGCCGATGGCCGTGAAACTGAACGTGCGGCATTGGTGGTGGCGGCGTGGGCGCTGTACTTGAAGGGTGTGGATGAGCACGGGGTGAGTTACAAGATCCCGGACCCGCGGGCAGAGTTTTGCCAGGAGCTGGTGAGTGATGATGCCTTGATCAGCAAGCGGCTGTTAGGCGTTGAGGAGATTTTTGGCACGGCTATTCCCAACTCGCCTGAGTTTGTGGCAGCGTTTGAGCGGTGTTTTGTGAGTTTGCGTGACAATGGCGTCACCCAAACCCTGCAAACCCTCCTGAAGAAACCGGCTTAAAAAAATGTGGGAGGGGGCTTGCTCCCGATGGCGGTGTATCAGTCAAATATTCTTCACTGACCCACCGCTATCGGGAGCAAGCCCCCTCCCACATTGGTCTGCATTGCCAACCCAACAATAATACTGCTGAGCAAATCCTCATGACCCAGCAAAACCTGTTCCTCGGCATCGACTGCGGCACCCAGGGCACCAAGGCCATCGTCCTCGACGCTACCAGCGGTAAAGTGCTGGGCCTGGGCGCCGCGGCCCACACCTTGATCAGCGGCGCCAACGGCCGTCGAGAGCAAGACACCCAGGAATGGCTCGATGCCTTTACCGAAGCCACCCACCGCGCCCTGCAACAAGCTGACGTAGACGGCCAGGCCATCCTCGGCATCGGCGTTTCCGGCCAGCAACACGGCCTGGTGCTGCTCGATGACCAAGGCCAGGTACTGCGCCCAGCCAAGCTGTGGTGCGACACCGAAACCGCTCCCGAAAATGATCGCCTGCTCCAGCACCTGGGTGGCGAAAGCGGCTCACTGGAACGCTTGGGCGTGGCAATTGCACCGGGCTATACCGTGTCCAAACTGCTGTGGACCCGCAAACAGCACCCGGACATCTTTGCGCGCATCGCCCATATCCTTCTGCCCCACGACTACCTCAACTACTGGCTGACCGGCCGCGCCGTGGCCGAATACGGTGATGCATCCGGCACTGGCTATTTCAATGTGCGCAGCCGCCAGTGGGACGTTGACCTGCTCAACCACATCGACCCCAGCGGGCGCCTTGAAGCGGCGTTGCCGACACTGATCGAGGCCGACCAACGCGTGGGCACCGTGCTGCCCGCCATCGCCGAACGCTTGGGCATCAACCCCAACGCCATGGTTTCCAGCGGCGGTGGCGACAACATGATGGGCGCCATCGGCACCGGCAATATCGCACCGGGCGTGATCACCATGAGCCTGGGCTCATCGGGCACCGTGTATGCCTTTGCCGACCAGCCCAACGTGAGCCCGCAGGCTTCAGTCGCCACATTCTGCGCGTCCAGCGGCGGTTGGCTGCCGTTGATCTGCACCATGAACCTGACCAACGCCACCGGGGTGATTCGCGAGCTGTTCGAACTCGACCTGAACGCCTTCAACGCCTTGGTTGACCACGCCCCCATCGGCGCCGATGGCGTGAGCATGCTGCCGTTCCTCAACGGTGAGCGCGTGCCCGCCCTGCCCCACGCCACCGGCAGCCTGCACGGGCTGACCATGACCAACCTGACCCGCGCCAACCTGTGCCGCGCTGTGGTCGAGGGCACCACCTTCGGCCTGCGTTATGGCCTGGACCTGCTTCGCCAGACAGGCTTGCAAAGCCAGAGTATCCGCTTGATCGGCGGCGGTTCGAAAAGCCCGGTGTGGCGCCAGATGGTCGCCGATATCATGAACACCGAAGTGATCTGCACCGAACAAAGCGAAGCCGCTGCACTGGGCGCGGCGATCCAGGCGGCGTGGAGCCAATCGGGCGAGCCCCTGAGCACTTTGTGCGAACGATGCGTGAGCGTCGACCCGGCCAGCCGTACCCTGCCGGTGGCGGCCAGCGTCAGCGCCTATCAACAGGCTTACGAGCGCTATCAACAACTCGTGGCAACCCTTTAAGAGCGAGCGACTATGTATCTGGTGTGTGGTGAAGCGCTGTTTGATTTTTTCAGCGAGGAAGATGCCAGCGGGCTGGCTTCAAAAGTCACGTACAAGGCGATTGCCGGCGGCTCGCCGTTCAACGTTGCCGTGGGGCTGCGTCGCCTGGGTGTTGAGGCCGGGTTGTTCGGTGGCCTGTCTACAGACTTTCTGGGCCGGCGCCTGTTGCAAGTGCTCAAGGATGAAGGCGTGAGCGAGCAGTTCCTGGTGGAGTTTGCCGCGCCCACCACCCTGTCGATGGTCGCCGTAGGGGCCAACGGTTCGCCGCAGTACAACTTTCGCGGCGAAGGCTGTGCCGACCGTCTGCTGGACGTCGCCCACCTGCCCGAGTTGGGCGATGACATTCGCGGCCTGCACATCGGCTCGTTCTCGCTGGTGGTGCAGCCGATTGGCGACACATTGCTGAGCCTCGTGCAGCGCGAAAGCGGCAAACGCTTGATCAGCCTCGACCCGAACGTGCGCCTCAACCCCCAGCCAGACATCCAACTGTGGCGCGACCGGGTGGCACAGCTGGTGCAGCATGCCGACCTGATCAAGGTCAGCGATGAGGACCTGCATCTGTTGTACCCCGATCAGTCACCGGAAAGCGTTCTGGAGAGCTGGCTGCAACACCGTTGCCAGTTGGTTTTCCTTACCCGAGGCGGTGATGGCGCCACGGTATTCAGTCGCCAGCACGGCAGTTGGTCACAACCGGCGCTCAAGGTGGTGATGGCCGATACAGTGGGTGCCGGCGATACCTTCCAGGCCGCACTGATTGCCTGGCTGACCGAGCAGCAGCTCGACTCCGTGGAGGGCTTGCAACAGCTCACCCGGCCGCAGACCGACGCCATGCTGGGCTTTGCGATTCGCGCCGCGGCACTGACCTGCGGCAAAACCGGGCCAGACCTGCCGTATCGGCAGCAGCTTGCATGAAGGTTTTGTCAGCCAGGCAAACATTAATCGATGGTTAATCCCGCAAGCCGACTGTGAAGTCGTACCCACTTGCGGAGCACTACCATGAAACTGCGTACGTTAATGTTTGGCGGCGCGCTGGTACTGGCGGCGGTGTCGGGCCTGGCCCAGGCCGATGATCAAGTTGCCACTGGCAAACCCGTGCCTTATCAGTACGGCATGCCAATGAACATCGCCAAGGTGCTGGCCATGAACGAAACCCCGACTGATGACTGCAAGGTCATCAAGGCGGATATCAAGTTTTTGGACAAGGCCGGCAAAGTCGAAGACGTGAGTTATCGCAAAATGTCCGAAGCGTGCGACTTCCAGAACTGAGCGGTTGAAAGATCCAGGGCAAGCCCGTGCACATAGGAGTACCCTTGCGGGCTTGTCATAAGGCCGAAAGGAATCGCCATGTCGCTAAGTTTCCGCACCCTCGCCGTTTTTACCGCGCTGCTGTGCTTTGCTCTCGCACTGGTCTGGGGGTTGCGACCCGAGCTGCTGTTATGGATGTGGAGCGTCGAATACTCCAGCGCCACAGGCCTGGTTTGTCGGCGTAATGCCGCGCTGTTCCTGGCCATCGGCATCATGTTCTATCGCGCTCGCCATGCTGGCCCCTCTGACGTACGACGCGCCATGACCACCGGGTTTATCGCCGGTTGCCTGGTTCTGGCTGGGTTGGGGTTAAGTGAGTGGATCAATGGCAATGCCGGGCCAGGCATTCTGCTGGCGGTGGCAACGGAGACCGTACTGGGCCTGGCGTTTATCCAGGCCCACAGGTCTTCGGTCACACCGGTTCAGGCCCCCGCCTAATAGTAGGCGCGCGCACCCACTTTTTGCAGGGTGGGAGCGTGGGTGTGCTTGAGGTCTTCGCGCAACCCGGTGATCAGGTTACAAATGGCTCGACTGCTGTCGAGTTTGTCAGCGTTGATGCCTTTGACTTCCAAATCTACCCGGTCACGATCTCGCTCGTCATACACCTTAATCGTCAGCGAAGCATCTTCGGCTTTGGTGCACTCGCACCGTTGAGGCAGGAAACTTGTTTCAATAATGCTGCGAAGTTCCAGTTCCGAAAGCATGGCCAACCTCTCCTTTCATGAGACTGCCAATGGATTTTTATAGGACTGGCGAACACCTGTTCGCCGCGTCTTGCCAACCTTGGAAGACGCTTGCAATCACCAGCCTACTCGGCAAAATCTGCTGGCGTTGTAACCTTTCCTCATAAGTCGCAGTGCTTCTTATATATCTGAAGAGGCTTTTTACATACAGCCATTAAAACCTCGTCGAACAGCCGGGATTAAACGTTTAACCCTGCACTGGCTGCCACTCGCTCAGCAACATGTCGCAAACTATCGAAGTTGATATTGGCGCCAGAATTCACAGCAACCAGAGTCTGCCCGCGAGTGTTGTGAGTGGCGACATAGCGGCGGATACCCGCCACCGCCAAGGCGCCGGAGGGCTCGGTGATGGACCGTGTATCGTCGTAGATCAGCTTGATAGCGCTGCACAGTTGGTCATTGCTCACGGTGATGACTTCATCTACCCAGTCCCGGCAGATTTCAAAGCCGTGCCCGCCGATCTGCGCCACCGCCGTGCCATCGGCAAACCCGTCCACACTGGGCAGCACCACCCGTTCACCGGCACGCATTGCCGCCAAGAGGCACGCTGAGCCTTCGGGTTCAACGCCGATGATGCGCACTTCGGGCCGCAGGTATTTGACGTACGCCGCGATGCCGGCAATCAGGCCGCCACCGCCCACCGGCACGAAGATCGCGTCCAGCGCACCCTGCTGCTGGCGCAGGATCTCCATGGCCACGGTGCCTTGGCCAGCGATCACCTCGGGGTCGTCAAAGGGCGACACAAAGGTGCAGCCGCTACTCTGAGCCAGTTGCAGTGCATGGGCCAGGGCGAACGGAAAACTCTCACCGTGCAGCACGGCTTCGGCGCCACGGGAACGCACCCCCTGCACCTTCAAGTCCGGCGTGCTGCAGGGCATGACGATACGCGCCTTGATCCCCAACTCCAGCGCCGCCAGCGCCACGCCCTGGGCGTGATTGCCAGCGGAGGCCGTGACCACGCCTCTGGCCTTTTCGGCAGTGGTGAGCTGAACCAATTTGTTGTAGGCGCCGCGGATCTTGAATGAAAACGTCGGTTGCAGGTCTTCACGCTTGAGCAGCACCGTATTGCCCAACAGGGCCGACAACGCTGGCGCCGCTTGCAGGGGCGTACGTACCGCCAGGTCATAGACCGGGGCAGCAAGGATCTTTTTCACGTAGTGCTCAAGCAGTTCCGGGGCGCTGGTGCAGGTGCTCATGGGTGTCTCCTGGCGTTGTGTAGAGGGCCCTGGAGACGGAAAAACAAAACCCGCCTCGAAGGCGGGTTTGGGTGCAGCCGTGTGCTATCCCGCCAAATAAGGAATGGCGGTAATAATGCTCTGCTGGCTGCGGAAGGCTTGGAATGTCATGCCACGAAATTAACCGCCTGCAGCGGCATCAGTCAACAAAAGGTTTACTGGCTATATACGAAACGTATACGCTTTGTATATCAACCCAGTACAGTGAACCCCATGGGCATCGTCAAGATCACCGACCAACTGCACGAACAACTGCGCCTGGCCAGCGCGGCGATGGACCGCTCCATCAACGCCCAGGCCGAGTTCTGGATCAAGATCGGCCTGCTCGCCGAGCTGAACCCGCACCTGCCCTACAACGAGTTGATCAACAAACTGTTGTTGGACAAACCCGACCTGATCCGGGGGCGCAGCTGATGATCAAGACCACCGAACAACTCGCCGTGATGCGCGAATCCGGGCGCCTGCTGGCCCAAGTGTTCACCATGCTCGACGGCTTTGTGGCTGCCGGCCGTTCCACCCTGGAACTGGACGCCGCAGTCGAGGCCTTCATCCGCACTGATCTCAAAGCCCGCCCCGCCAGCCTGGGCCAATACGACTACCCCTTCTGCATCAACACCTCGATCAACGAAGTGGTGTGCCACGGCATGCCCAACGCAAAAGACGTGTTGAAAGACGGCGATATCATCAACATCGACATCACCCTGGAAAAAGGCGGCTACATCGCCGACTCCAGCAAGATGTACATGATCGGCAGCGTAGCGCCCAAAGCGCGGCGCCTGGTCGAGCAGACGTTTGAAGCAATGTGGGCCGGCATCCGCCAGGTCAAGCCGGGTGCACGCTTGGGGGATATTGGCCATGCGATTCAAAGCCATGCACAAGCCAACGGCTACAGCGTGGTGCGTGAGTACTGCGGCCATGGCATTGGCCGTGAGATGCACGAAGACCCCCAAGTGCTGCACTTCGGCCGCCCTGGCACTGGGCTTGTATTGCGTGAAGGCATGGTGTTTACCGTCGAGCCGATGCTTAACCAGGGCAGCTCCAAAGTGCGCAGCTTGAAGGATGGCTGGACGGTGGTAACCAAAGACAACAGCCTGTCGGCGCAGTGGGAACATACGGTGGCGGTGACTGCCGACGGCTTTGAAGTGCTGACGCTGCAACCCACCTCCTGAACAACATAAATCAACTGTGGGAGGGGGCTTGCTCCCGAAAGCGGTGGGTCAGCGAAGAATATTCCAGCTGATACACCGCCATCGGGAGCAAGCCCCCTCCCACATTTGAAATTGCGGTGTTTTTCAGGCGACCTGCTTGACCCCGGCCTTGGCCTCTAATTCACGCACCAGCGGCAACACGCGCTTGCCGAAATACTCCACTTCTTCCTGAAAGTGCAGGAAACCCGCCAGCACCAGGTCCACCCCCACCGCCTTGAGCGCGACAATACGCTCGGCAATCTGCTGCGGCGTGCCGATCAGGTTGGTCTTGAAGCCGTCGTTGTACTGCACCAAATCTTCAAAGCTGGACTTGGCCCAATTGCCCTCGCCTTCCGGTGAGGCCTTGCCCGCCTGTTTGGCCGCATCGCCGAACGCATTGACCGCTTCCGGGTCGGCCTTGGCGATGATTTCGGCCAGCACGGCGCGGGCTTCTTCTTCGGTGTCGCGGGCGATCACAAAGGCGTTCACGCCGACTTTGACCGAGTGATTGTTGGCCGCCGCCTTGGCGCGAATATCATCCACCTGGGCCTTGATGCCTTGCGGGGTGTTGCCGTTGGTGAAGTACCAGTCGGAGACCCGTGCGGCCATGTCCCGCGCTGCCCGCGAGCTGCCGCCCTGGAACACTTCGGGCTGGCCCAGCGGCTTGGGTTTGAGGGTGTAGTTGTTGAAGCGGTAGAAGTCGCCCTTGAAGGTGAAATCGTCCTGGGTCCAGATGCCCTTGAGGGCGCGGATGAATTCTTCGGAGCGGCGATAGCGCTCGTCGTGCTCCAGCCAATGCTCGCCAATGGCCTGGAACTCGCCTTTGAACCAGCCACTGACGATGTTGACTGCGATGCGGCCGTTGGTGAGTTGATCGATGGTCGCCAGCTGCTTGGCCGCCAGCGCCGGTTGCCACGGGCCAGGCAGGATCGCGGCGATCACCTTGAGCTTAGTGGTCGCAGCCAACAGCGCATGGCTGAATGCCACGGACTCATGCTGATTATCGGCGCCGTAGCCGGCGGTGAACCGGATTTGCGTCAGGCCGTATTCGAAGCCGGCTTCTTCCGCCAGTTGCGCCAGTTTGCGGTTGTAGTCGATACCCCAGTGGGTGCGTTGCTCGATCTTGCTGACCACCAACCCACCGCTGACGTTGGGTACCCAATAGGCAAATTTAACGGCTTGCTGACTCATTGAATGGTACCTCGCACAAAAGGGATGTACCCAGGGCTTGAGCAGCAAACGTGCCAGCCGTGGGCAAACGCCCGTGCCAAAGGCGCCGCTCGCTGAAACCGGCCGTGAATGCGCTGAATGCAAATGTCGAGGAATGCCCCGGTTTGTCGATCTACTGTTGCTGAGGCAACAGCAATACCCGCCAAAACCCCGTAAACATTGGCCCCGGCACCCGGCACGGAGTGTGCAATCACCGTTGCATTGACCACTGCCCAGGAGCCTTGCCCATGACCGAACACCACGTCATCAACCCGCTGTCCACCGGCGTCGACTACCCCACCCTGGCGGCGCGGTTTCGGCCGATTTTCCAACGCATCGCCGATGGCGCGGTGCAACGTGAACACACCCGCACCCTGCCCCATGAGCCGATTCAGTGGCTTAAAGAGGCTGGCTTTGGCGCGGTGCGGGTGCCGGTGGAATATGGCGGAGGCGGCGCGTCCCTGCCGCAATTGTTTGAGCTGTTGATCGAGTTGGCCGAAGCTGACTCCAACGTGCCCCAAGCCCTGCGCGGGCATTTTGCCTTCGCTGAAGACCGCCTCAATGCGCCACCGAGTGCGGGTCGCGATCTGTGGTTCAAGCGCTTCGTCGATGGCGATATCGTCGGCTGCGCCTGGACTGAAATCGGCAACGTGGCCATCGGTGATGTGGTCACCCAGGTCAGCCCCGACGGCGACCACTGGAAGCTCAACGGTGAAAAGTTCTACAGCACCGGCAGCATTTTCGCCGACTGGATCGACGTATACGCCCAACGCAGCGACACGGGCGGCGATGTGATCGCGGCCACCCGCGCCCGCCAGCCTGGCGTGGTGCACAGCGACGATTGGGACGGCTTTGGCCAACGCACCACCGGCAGCGGCACCTCGCGCTTTACCGATGCCGTGGTGGAGGCAGACAACGTCATCGACTTTGCTACCCGCTTCAAATACCAGACTGCGTTTTACCAACTGGTGCTATTGGCCAGCCTTGCGGGTATCGGTCGTGCAGCCTTGAGGGATGTGGCCCATCAGGTGCGCACCCGCAAGCGCATCTACAGCCATGGCAATGCGCCCCATGTCAGCCAGGATGCGCAGATTCAACAGGTGGTCGGCGAAGTCGCCGCGCTGGTCTACGCCGCCGAGGCCGCTGCCTTAAAGGCCACCGTGCCGGCGCAACGGGCCTATGTGGCGCGGTTTGGCGCAGATGATGGGGTTGAGCGTGAAGCCAATGTGGCGGCTGAAGTTGAATCGGCCACGGCGCAGGTGGTGGTATCGGCGTTGATCCAGCGGGCGACGAGTGAGTTGTTTAACGCGCTGGGGGCGTCGGATGTGCGCCAGGGTAAATCCCTGGATCGGCATTGGCGCAATGCGCGCACGGTGTCGTCACACAACCCGGTGATCTACAAGGCGCGGATTGTGGGCGATTGGGTGATCAACGGGGCCGAGCCGCCGTTTGTGTGGCAGATCGGTAATGGCCCGGTGAAAGCCTAAGGTTCACTGTGGTTCACATGTGGGAGGGGGCTTGCCCCCGATGGCGGTGGATCAGCTGAAATATTCTTCACTGACCCACCGCTATCGGGAGCAAGCCCCCTCCCACACTTGGACTACATATTCCTCTAGAACGCGAGCTTGTAGCCAATCGCCATGAGCATGACCGCCAGGCACGGGCGCAACACCCCATCCGGCAACTTACCGGTCATGTGGCTACCGATATAAATCCCCGGCAGCGAGCCCATCAGCAAAAAGCCCAGCAGGTGCCAATCCATATTGCCCATGCTGGCGTGGCCCAGGCCTGCCACCAGGGTCAGCGGCACGGCATGGGCGATCTCGGTGCCCACCAGACGGCGAGTGGCCAGGAACGGATAGAGGATAAACAGTGCCACCGTGCCCAGGGCACCCGCACCGATGGAGGTGAGTGCAACCATGGTGCCCAGCACGGCGCCCGTGACGACCGTCAGCGCGTTCAAATTGCGCGGGCTCATGTGGTAGTCGTCGCCCGCATGACGCTGGGCGAAGGCCAACAGGCTTTTCTTGAACAGGATCGCCAGGGCCGTCAGCAGCAACACCACGCCAAGGGCTTGTTTGATCACCGCGTTCATGGCGCTGGGGTCGGTGTGCAGGCTGGCGAGGAACCACAGCGTCAGCAACACGGCGGGCACGCTGCCCAGGGTCAGCCAGCCGGTGATGGTCCAGTCGATGTTCTTGTTCTTGCTGTGTACCAGCACCCCACCCGACTTGGTGATGGCGGCGTACAACAAGTCGGTGCCCACGGCGGTGGCCGGGTTGATGCCGAACCACAGCAGGATCGGGGTCATCAACGAGCCCCCACCTACACCGGTCATGCCCACGATAAAACCAACGATCAGGCCAGCCACTACAAAACCAAAATTACCCACTTCCATTAAAGCTACCCGCGGCCTTATAAATTTCTGGCGGCAGGATAGCGATTTTTCTTATAACGACTTATATCAATATGATCTGACTTTAGATCTTTTTGTTTCACTGAAAATTTATTTGCTGTCGCTGCATCCAAATCCCGCGCTCCGGAGTAGTACCTGCAGCAACCCTGCTGTTCTACCCAATGGAGTACCACCCATGAACGCTAAAGCATTGCTCTGCCTCGCCACCCTGCTCGCCGCTCCCGCAGCCTTTGCCCAGGCCGGCTTGCCCGACAGCATCAAGGTGCCAGACGGCCACAAAGTGGCGATGGAAACCACCGGCGTCGGCGAAATCACCTACGAGTGCCGTGACAAGGCCAATGCCGCCGGCCAGGTCGAGTGGACGTTCGTTGGCCCCAAAGCCGTGTTGAATGATCGCAGCGGCAAGCAGGTCGGCACCTACTTTGGCCCACCGGCCACCTGGCAAGCCAAGGACGGTTCAAAAGTCACCGGCACCCAACTGGCCGTGGCGCCATCGAGCCCAGGCAACCTGCCGTATCAGTTGGTCAAAGCCAACCCGGCCGAAGGCAAAGGTGCGATGAGCGGCGTGAGTTACATCCAGCGGGTCGCGCTTAAAGGTGGCGTCGCACCGAGCAGCGAATGCACGGTCGCCAACAAGGGCAAGCAGGAAGTGGTGAAGTACCAGGCGGATTACATCTTCTGGGCGGCCAACTGAGCAAACTAGGCTAGGCTGCCAGAGGATTCTGCCTTTGGGGGTTGTGCGTGTTTGATTACGAAGCCTGTCTGTTGGCCTGCGCCCGTGGTGAACAACGGGCGTTGCGCCGCTTGTATGAGCAGGAAAGCAGCCACCTGCTCGGCGTTGCCTTGCGTATCGTGCGGGACAAGGCCGTGGCCGAAGACATCGTGCATGACGCATTTCTCAAGATCTGGCGCGGCGCCGCCAGTTTTGACCCCAGTCGCGGCTCGGCCCGTGGCTGGGTGTTCACCGTGACTCGGCATCTGGCCCTGAATATCGTGCGCAACCGGTACCGCGAGGTGCCCTTGGACGATCAGCACGAGCAGATGACCGACTCCGATACATTTGAATTCAGTGCCCGCTCCGGGCAGGTCCATACCTGCCTGGAGCAGCTCGACCCGGCCCGTCGCACGTGCATCCTGCATGCCTATGTCGACGGTTATTCCCATAGCGAAATCGCGTTAAAACTGGGCACCCCACTGGGGACTGTCAAAGCCTGGATCAAACGCAGTCTCGCCGCGCTGCGCGAGTGCATGGCATGAGCGACACCCTTGACGAACTCGCCAGCGAGTATGTACTGGGCACCCTGCCCGCCGAACAGCGCAGCGAGGTGGAACAACGCCTGCCACACGACGCCGAGTTGCGCGCAGCGGTGGATGCCTGGGAGCAACGCCTGTTGCCGCTGACGGCACTGGCCGAACCCGTGCAGCCTTCAACGCACTTGTGGCAGCGCATCGAGCGCAATATCAGCACCGCTCGTACACAGTGGTGGGACCTGCTGGCCGTGTGGCGTGGCCTGGCCGGCGTCGGGCTGTTGACCACGCTGGTACTGGGTGCGCTGTTGCTGACGCGCCCGCCCACCGCTGACCCGACCTTTGTGGTGGTGCTGGTAGCGCCGCAAAGCCAGGCGCCGGGCTGGGTGATCCAGGCGAGCAATAACCAGCAGATTCAGTTGATCCCGTTGGGCGTGATGGAAGTGCCGGCCGACAAGGCCCTGCAGTTCTGGACCAAGGGCGATGGCTGGCAAGGGCCGGTCTCGCTTGGGTTGGTCAAGCCGGGGCAGACACTGTCGGTGCCCTTGGACCAACTGCCGCCGCTGGCGCCTAACCAATTGTTCGAGCTGACCCTGGAAGACCCGCGCGGTTCACCCACTGGCAAGCCCACCGGGCCGATCCAGGCCATCGGCCGTGCGGTCAAGGTGCTCTGATCAGCCGACACTGGGCAGCCACACCCGAAACCGTGCGCCGCCCAACGGCGAGGCCTGGGCCGTCAACGTGCCGCCCTGGGCCGCCAAGGCGCGCCGGCTGATGGCCAGGCCCAGGCCGAAACCGCCAGTGGCACGGTCGCGGCTGCGGTCGAGGCGGTAGAACGGCTCGAAGATGCGTTCGCGCTGCTCCAATGGAATGCCGATGCCATCGTCGTCCACGCAGATTTCACAGCCTTCGGCATCCACCTTGACTCCCACCTGGATGCGCTTGTCGCAATACCGTGTGGCATTGCGCAGCAGGTTCTGCAACGCCCGCGCGGTAAGGCGTGGGTCGAGGCTGAACCGCTCGACGGCGCAGTCCAGCACCACATCGATCACGATCTCGGGGTTTTCCAGCTCGTCATCGACGCTGCCGAGCACGCTGTCGATAAACTCATCGAGCACCACCTCGACCCGCTCCGGCAGTTGCGCCGGGTTCTGCAAGCGGCTGTAGGACAGCAACTCCAGCACCAGCTCATCCAACTCGCGGATATGCGCCACCAGGCTTTGCAGACGTTCGCGGCTTGCGGTTGGCAAGTCTTCGGAGAGCGCCAGGGCCAGGCCGAAATCCAGGCGCGTCAACGGCGTGCGCAGTTCATGGGACACCGCGTTGAGCAGGTCACGCTGCTGGTTGAGCAGGTGTTCGATATCGTCGGCCATGGTGTCGAACACCGAGGCCAGGCTGCCGATGTTGGAGCTGGCGGGGATGCCCGTGCGGGCATCGAGGTTGCCCTTGCCCAATTGCGCAGCGGTGTTTTTCAGGCGTTCCAGGTCACGCCAATGGGGGCGCAGCCACACTAACAGGCAGGCGAGCAACGCGCCGCCGATCAGCACGTTCATCGACCAATACAGCAGGTTCATGTCCAGGGGGTCGGGCGGGATGGTCACCTTGACCGCGAATTGATCGTTGATCGGCGAGCTGATGTCCTCCATCCAGCCCCACTCCCCCAGCCGAATGACCGGCTTGCCCTGGGCCAGCATTTGCTCTTCGGCGGGTGAATAGCTGGCGTCCTGACGCAGCAGCAGTTGCACCTTGAGCGGGGCAAAATCTTCGTTGAGATGCTCGGTGATCTGCGACCAGTGCTCCACGGGTGCACGCAGGTACTGCTTGACGATCAGCGTCTGCATGCCCCGCGATTGCTCGACGTTGTAGTCCAGGTAGCGGTGTTCAAAAAGCTGAATCACCAGTTTGGGGATCAGGAAGATCGCCGCGCTGTAGGTAACGATCGTGATCAGGTAAAGGCGCAGGAGTACTCGAAACATGGGTCAGCATTCCCACTCGGAGCGGCTGAACAAGTAACCTTTGCCCCACACCGTCTTGATCTTGCGCGCTTCGCCGGCGTTGTCGTCAAACTTGCGACGCAATTTGGAGATGGCCACGTCCACCGAGCGATCGGTGCCATTGAACTCGATACCGCGCAGACGTTGCAGAATCTGGTCACGACTGAGTACTTCGCCGGCATGTCGGGCCAGCACTACCAGCAGGTTGTATTCGCCGCTGGACAACTCCACCGCCTGCTCGCGCCACGTCACGGTGCGCTCCGACAAGTCGATGCAGAGATTGCCCATGATGATCTGGTCGTTGGCGACTTGGGGTTCGGACAAGCTGCTGCGGCGCAATAAAGTCCGCACCCGCGCCAGCAAAACGCGCGGCTCACAGGGTTTGGTGACGTAGTCGTCGGCGCCCATTTCCAAACCCAGCACCTGGTCGTGACTGTCGTCGCGGGCGGTGAGCATCAGAATCGGCAGGCCCGCCGAGTCGGCGCGCAGCAGGCGACACACTTGCAGCCCGTCGAGGCCAGGCAACATCAAGTCGAGGATCACAAGGTCTGGCGGGTTGAGACGTGCGCGCTCGCGGACATGATCGCCACGGCTGAGCACGCTGACGTGGTAGCCGTTGCGCTCCAGGTAGCTGGCAATCAGCTCGGAGAGTGCGGCGTCGTCTTCCACCAGGAGGATGTTGGGCATGGGTGCATTTCCATGAATACAGTTATTGGTAGTACACAAATCCCATGTGGGAGGGGGCTTGCCCCCGATGGCGGTGGGTCAGTGAAGAATATTTCAACTGATACACCGCCATCGGGGGCTAGCCCCCTCCCACATTGGATCTTTGGTGTTTGCGAGAAGTTGTAAGGATATACATCTGCGGTGAATGATGGACCCTACCTTACATTTCTTCACACACCCCCTACACAGCTTCACAGCACCCCAACACCAGTGACCTATAGGATGCACCGGTCATTATTGGGATAAGAGCATGTCGAAGAATCTGTTTGCGCCGTTTTGCCTGCTGGCCCTGACCTTCGCCCTCAGCGCTTGCGACAACTCCGCTGACGAGGCGCCGCCAATGCCTGCGCCGAAGGTCCGCATCGAAACCCTGCAAGCCAAGCCTTTGTCTATCAGCAACGAGCTGAGCGGTCGCATTGCCGCGCCGCGCATCGCCGAGGTGCGCGCGCGGGTGGCCGGGGTGGTGATGCAACGGGTGTTCAAGGAAGGCCATGACGTGAAACAGGGCGACGTGCTGTTCCGTATCGACCCGGCGCCCTTCAAGGCTGACCTCGACAGCGCCCAGGCTAACCTCAGCAAGGCCGAGGCCAATGCGTTCCAGGCGCGCCTGCAAGAACAGCGCTACAGCCAGTTGGTAGAAGGCAACGCCATCAGCGGCCAGGACTACGACAACGCCCGCGCCGCGGTGCGCCAGACCAACGCCGAAGTCGCCGCTAATAAAGCCGCCGTCGAACGTGCGAAATTGAACCTGGGCTACGCCACCGTCACCGCGCCGATTTCCGGGCGCATCGGCCGGGCGTTGGTGACCGAGGGCGCGCTGGTGGGCCTCAATGAAGCCACCCCGCTGGCGATCATCCAGCAACTGGACCCGATCCACGCCGACCTGACTCAGTCCACCCGTGAGCTCAACGACCTGCGCCGCGCCTTCCGCGCCGGCAGTTTGAAACAGGTCGGCCAAGACCAGGCCAAGGCCACGTTGATTCAGGACGATGGCAGCCTGTACCCGCTGCCGGGCAAGTTGTTGTTCGCCGAGATCAGCGTCGACCCCGGCACCGGCCAGATCATCCTGCGCAGCGAATTCCCCAACCCCGACCTCGACCTGCTGCCCGGCAGCTTTGTGCGGGTGCGCCTGGAGCAGGCCGTCGACAAGCAAGGCATCAGCGTGCCGCAACGGGCCATCACCCGTGACAGCGCCGGTATCCCCATGGTGTTGCTGCTGGACGCCGAGCAGGTCGTCAGCCTGCAACCGGTGGAGCTGGGCGCAGTGGTCGAGGATCGCTGGGTAGTCAGCAGCGGCCTCAAGGCCGGTGACCGCATTGTCGTCGAAGGCCTGCAACATGCGCGCCCCGGTGAAAAAGTCCAGGTAGAGGAATAACCCGCCATGCCGCAGTTCTTTATTGACCGCCCCATATTCGCCTGGGTGGTGGCCCTGTTTATCCTGCTGGCCGGTGCTTTGGCGATACCGCAATTGCCGGTGGCGCAATACCCCGACGTTGCACCGCCGAAAGTCGAAATCTATGCGGTGTACCCCGGTGCTTCCGCGCAGACCCTGGATGAGAGCGTGGTCAGCCTGATTGAGCAAGAGCTCAACGGCGCCGATCACCTGCTGTATTTCGAGTCCCAGAGCAGCCTGGGGTCGGCGACCATCACCGCCACGTTCCAGCCGGGCACCGACCCGGAAATGGCCCAAGTGGATGTACAAAACCGTCTCAAGGCGGTAGAACCGCGACTGCCCCAGGCAGTGACTCAGCAGGGCTTGCAGGTGGAAAAAGTCTCTGCTGGGTTCCTGTTGCTGGTGACCCTTACCTCCAGCGACGGCAAGCTCGATGACGTAGCGCTCAGCGATTACCTGGCGCGCAACGTGATGAACGAACTCAAGCGCCTGGACGGCGTGGGCAAGGCCCAGTTGTACGGTGCCGAACGGGCGATGCGCATCTGGATCGACCCGCAGAAGTTGATCGGTTTCAACCTGACGCCTGCCGATGTCAATGCTGCGATCAGCGCGCAGAACGCCCAAGTCTCAGCCGGCAGCATCGGTGATTTGCCTGGCACCAAGACCCAGGAAATCACCGCTGCGATCCTGGTTAAAGGTCAGCTCTCGAACCCGGCGGAATTTGCCGACATCGTGCTCAAGGCCAACCCCGATGGCTCCACCGTGCGCATCGGCGATGTGGCGCGAGTTGAAATCGGCAGCCAGGAATACCAGTTCTCCACGCGCCTGAACGGCAAGCCGTCCACCGCCGTCAGCGTGCAATTGGCACCCTCCGCTAACGCGCTAAACACCGCCACGCTCGTGCGGGCGAAGATGGACGAGCTGTCGCGCTACTTCCCGGCCAATGTGGAGTACAAGATCCCGTACGACACTTCGCCATTCGTGAAGGTCTCGATCACCAAGGTGGTCTATACCCTGCTCGAGGCCATGGCGCTGGTGTTTGCGGTGATGTTTCTGTTTCTGCAAAACGTGCGTTACACCTTGATCCCTACGCTGGTGGTGCCGATTGCGCTGATGGGCACCTTTGCCACCATGCTGTTGCTGGGGTTCTCGATCAACGTATTGACGATGTTTGGCATGGTGCTGGCCATTGGCATCCTGGTGGACGATGCGATTGTGGTGGTCGAGAACGTCGAACGCATCATGGTCACCGAGGGCCTGTCGCCCAAGGAAGCGACGCGCAAGGCCATGGGCCAGATCACGGGTGCGATCATTGGCATTACGTTGGTGCTGGTGGCGGTGTTTCTGCCGATGGCGTTCATGCCGGGCTCAGTCGGCGTGATCTACCAACAGTTCTCGCTGTCGATGGCGACGTCGATCCTGTTCTCGGCGTTCCTGGCCCTGAGCTTGACCCCCGCGCTGTGCGCAACCTTGCTCAAGCCTATCGCCAAGGGTGATCACCACGCCAAGGGCGGTTTCTTCGGTTGGTTCAACAAACGCTTCGATCAGCTCACCGACCGTTACGAAGGCTGGGTGGCCTATGCCCTCAAGCGCAGCGGCCGCTACCTGCTGATCTACCTGGTGTTGCTGGTGGGGTTGGGGTGGATGTTCAGTCGTCTGCCCTCCTCGTTCCTGCCGGTGGAAGACCAGGGCTACACCATCACCGATATCCAGCTGCCACCGGGCGCGAGCAAGAACCGCACGGTGCAGGTGGCTGAGCAGATCGAGGCGCATAACGCCGGGGAGCCTGGGGTGGGCGATACCACCATGATCATGGGGTTCAGCTTCTCCGGTTCCGGGCAGAACGCGGCGCTGGCGTTCACCACGCTCAAGGATTGGTCTGAACGCAGCAGCGATGATTCGGCGGCATCCATTGCCGACCGCGCCAACATGGCTTTCAGCGAACTCAAGGATGCGATTGCCTACGCGATCCTGCCACCGCCGGTGGACGGCCTAGGCACTTCCAGTGGCTTCGAGTTCCGATTGCAGGACCGTGGCGGTGTCGGCCACGCGGCCTTGATGGCTGCACGCACTGAACTGCTGGCAGCGGCCGAGAAAAGCCCGATCCTGGCCAACGTACGCGAAAGCGCCCTGGCCGAAGCGCCGCAAGTGCAGTTGGAGGTCGACCGCAAGCAGGCCAACGCACTCGGCGTGTCCTTTGCGGATGTGGGCAATGTGCTGTCCTCGGCCATCGGCTCAGCCTATATCAACGACTTCCCCAACCAGGGTCGCATGCAACGCGTGGTGGTTCAGGCTGAAGGCGACCAACGCAGCCAGGTGGCGGACTTGATGAAGATCAACGTGCGCAACAACGCCGGCAAGATGGTGCCATTGTCAGCCTTTGTTCAAGCCAAATGGACCCAAGGCCCGGCGCAGTTGACTCGCTATAACGGCTACCCGGCGATTGCCATCAGCGGTGAAGCGGCACCCGGCCACAGCACCGGCGAGGCGATGAATGAAATCCAACGCCTGGTCAACCAACTGCCGGCCGGGCTGGGCCAGGAATGGACCGGGCTGTCGTTGCAGGAACGTCTGTCCGGCGCCCAGGCACCGATGCTGTTGGGCTTGTCGCTGCTGATTGTGTTCCTGTGCCTGGCGGCGCTGTATGAGAGCTGGTCGATCCCCACCTCGGTGCTGCTGGTGGTGCCGTTGGGTGTGCTGGGCGCGGTCTTGGCAGTGAGCTTGCGTGGCATGCCCAATGACGTGTTCTTCAAGGTCGGCCTGATCACCATCATCGGCCTGTCGGCGAAGAACGCGATCCTGATCATCGAGTTTGCCAAAGACCTGTATGACCAGGGCGAAGACCTGATGAGCGCCACGCTGAAGGCGGCGCGGCTGCGCTTGCGGCCGATCATCATGACCTCGCTGGCGTTCATTCTCGGCGTGGTGCCACTGGCGATTGCCACCGGGGCCAGCTCGGCGAGCCAGCAGGCGATTGGTACGGGGGTGATTGGCGGCATGATCACCGCGACGCTGGCGGTGGTGTTTGTGCCGGTGTTTTTTGTGGTGGTGATGAAACTGGTCAGTAAAAACACCCGCTAACCTGTGGGAGCTGGCTTGCCTGCGATGGCATCAACTCAGTATGCAGGATGTACCGAGTCGCCTGCATCGCAGGCAAGCCAGCTCCCACAAGGTTATGGGTTGTATTCGGGATCAGGTACAGTCTGACGACACTTGGTCAGCAGTGAGCCGCCATGCCCTTCCTCGCCCGCACCCACCCTCGCCTCTCTGCCGCTACCGTACTCGGTGTTGCCGTAGGCATCCTGGCGCCAGCCGACACCCTCGCTAGCAAAATCCTTATCGGCTGGAACGCCGGTGTGTGGACCTACCTCGTGCTGATGCTGTGGCTCACCCGGCGAGCCAAGGCCGAAGATGTTAAACGCATCGCCGAAATCGAAGACGAAAACGCTGGCCTGGTGCTGTTCACCGTGTGCATCGCCGCCATCGCAAGTTTGGCGACTATCACCTTCGAGTTGGTGGGCAGCAAAGACCTCGCCCTCTCTGAACGTTTGATGCACTACGGCTTTACCGGCCTGACGGTAATCGGCTCGTGGCTGTTGATCGGGGTGATTTTCAGCGTGCACTACGCCCGGCTCTATTACACCTGGAACGGCAAGGAACCCGCTCTGCGCTTTGCCGAAGGGCTGCTGACGCCCAACTATTGGGACTTCCTGTACTTCTCATTCACCATCGGCGTGGCCGTGCAAACCTCTGACGTGGGCGTCGCCACCCGTGGCATGCGCAAGGTGGTGCTGGGGCAGTCGTTGATTGGGTTTGTGTTCAATACCGCAATTTTGGGGTTCTCGATCAATATCGCCGCCGGGCTGTTCGGCTGAGGTGAAATCCGACGAGTGGCGGTGCCCACCTGTTAGTTCTGACAGTTGTCAATCCTTCGATTACGGTGCGAAATAGAACCACACAGCGCTTTCATGGAAGTCATACAACTCCATGGCTCTCCTAAGCATAACGGGTCAGTACCCCCCTGTAGGAAGCTACCAACATGGCAGGTCAAGGCGCCTCAATAAACAATATGCTGCGCAATGGCAACTTCAGTGCTTACGGCACAGACTGGTTGACGTTGAATAACGTGGACTACTCCCGCCAGTACTGCAGGGTACTGACTGGCCAGGCATCGCAAGTGGTTACCGTCACCCCCGAAACAACTTACTCTCTGAAATTCTGGAGCCAGGTTGTGTTCAAAGGCAAAGGTGTACTGCAATTGCGCTCAAATACGCCAAGTGCCGACCTACACTTCCCCCTCGATGATTTTCACTTTTGGACACCACAAGAGGTGACCTACACCACCCCGCCACTCGGAACCATATTGACGGTTGCCATAAGTGGCACTGCGGGAGAAGTGTGCGTCGATGAGCTGGTATTAACTCGTGACACCGGTACACCCGTGCGGCCTGAGCTGGTGCTCAATGGGGATTTTTCCGAGAGCGGCCGTCATTGGATCGCCAGCGGCAGAGAAGCGATTTTCGATGGTCGTACGTTCCAGGCCACACTCAACGCGCAAGCACAGCAAGCGATCACGGTCACACCCGGGCAGACCTATGAGTTCTCGATCCGCTCGCTCAGTAATTTTGGCGGCCACGGCTTCGTACGTTTCGAACTGTCTGGGCCAGGCACCCTTCCGCAAATTCGTGTCGACACGCCAGCTTGGAGCACCCATCCACAGGACCTCTTGATTCCGGCCGGTACAAACACGCTGACTATTATCATGATCGGTGTGGATGGCGAGATTCATTTTGATGACGTCTCATTAAAACGCAAACCCTAGCTCAACCCACCACGAAAACGGCAAGTCACCCGCGCCTCTATCGAAACAGTGAGCTGGTGTCGCAACCGCTACCACAGGAGATGCCCCATGAAAGTTGCTCTGAAAAAATCCCGACATAATACAATCGCTGTCAACCAGCATTTTAAAGGTGTCATTAACGCTGAGGATTTCACCGCCAATCAATTTTCAATTTCTCGCAAGGACGGGAAACTGACGATCACCGGCAGCAAAGTCGATGAGAACGGCGTGAAACACGAGGTAAGAGTTTCATTTCCTGAAACGCTTGATACTAGCGTCATCCATCTGTTGGAGCTGAACCGGGAGATCCAGTTGACCTACTCGGTTTTTGACGAACTTGAGCCCGTACTGGTGTACGGTGATGCCGGAGAGCTCGCGTTCATTACACTTGACCCAAGCAATACCCGAGTAGAGGGTAGTTTCAGGGACGTTCGAACCCGCGATGACGGTAACCCGGTCTATACCATGGCGGCTCTGTTCAAGCTGGGCTGAGGCCCACAGCGCTTCACAGTGCAGCTACCAAAAAGGAAGCCGAAGCTTCCTTTTTGGTTACATCCGTATGAGTTACCAGCTGTAACGCACACCCACGTTGGCGCCCCATGGCTGATCGACGTGTTTACCTTTGCTGTGCTCGAAATCAGCATGCAGCTGCAGGTTTTTCGACAGCGAGACCGCTACACCAGCACCGATCTCAGCACGAGAACCGGAGACGTCATTGTTGAACACATGGCCGTTGACCGACGCTTTGTTGTCTTTCGCAAACTCATGCGCTAACGCAGTGCGCAGGTAAGGCTGAACGATACTGCCGTCGTCCATTATAAAATCGCGACCTACCGTTACCCCCAGTTTCCCAAGTGCCGAATGAGTGTTCTGGCCTTTGGCTTGCAGGCCATTATCCAACCCGTAGTTCTTGCCTTTGACCACGATGGTGGAAGCCTGAGCAAACGGCTCGACGAAGAAATCATTATCGAGTTTGATGTTTCGACCCACTTCCACCGAAGCACCGATACCGTTGGTGCCGTATTTACCCTTGGCACTGGCACCATCACTCAGCCCGACCTTGGATTCGTTTTCAAAGCGGTTGGCTTTGATCACACCGTCGAAGTAGTAGCCGCTGTCAGCATCCATCCAAGTGGCATAGCCGCCCACGTAGTAACTTTTCACCGTACCAGACGTGCCACGGCTCAGGTCCAGGTCGGAGTTGCTATGCCCCGCCATCACGCCGACCAGCCATTGGCTGTCTTCACTCAGGGGCGCGTCGGCACCGAGAGAGAAACCGCGCTGGGTCTGTTTGTAACCCACGCCATTGGTGTCCGACACCGAGTACTTATTGCCGTAGCTGCGTATCCAGCCCCCCCCTTCAGCCCCATTGTGGCGTAACTCGCCCATGCGGCTGCGCAACGACGTCATTTCGCCATACCACACGGTCGGGGCGGTGTTAAACAACGCCAGCACCGAGCGAGTACCAGGGCTGATGGTGCGTGCACTTGGGTCGAGGAACCAATCATTGCCATCCTGCTTCAGGCCATAGGACCACGCGCCGATATCCACCGAACCGCCCACGAGGGAAAACTCGGCATCGCCGCCGCCGGTGTGCACAATGTGTACGTCCCCGGGCGACACTGGCTCCAAGCCGCTGCTTGCCACCAACAGGCTGTGCTGGCCGGTAGCATCGCCAGAGATATTCAGAAAATCATTCAGGCCCTGGGCAAAATCAGCGCTCATCACGAAGGTGCCGTTACCGCTCAGCGTCTCCAGGTCCAACTGATAGAACGCATCCGTTTCGCCAAACTTCACCGTACCGCCCGCGAGATCCAGCGCACCCACCAGACTGTTACCCGTCAGGTTCCAGAACGAACCATCTCCGATGGCAAGGCTATCGACATTCAATAAGCTGCCGGTCAACGACGAATGGTTCTGCAAACTCAGATTGGCACTGCTACCAGCCTCGACGAACACGTTGCCATTCAAATGGCTGTTGTTGACGTTCATGTTGGCCGTTGCGCCACCGGTCACTTCCAGCAGGTTGCCGTTGCCGCCGATCAGCTGCGAGCCGTTGTTCACTTCGATGGTGGCTGTAGGAATGCGCCCGGTCTGGCCAGCGACCAAGATGGCGGCGCCGGTCTTACCCTCAACGATCGACTGATCGAGTACCAGTGTCCCATCACCCGTAGTATTTGACGCACGGGTGATGCGTACACCGTTCTGTTCTCCTACCAGCATGCTGCGCTGAGCGTAGGCCGAACCGCCCACCAACAGCACACCGGTACTGCCGGCAGCCGTTCCTTGTACCAAGGACTCAAAAAAATTCAGCTCGCTGTGTTGGGTTGCAGAAGCTCCCGCCTGCGCGCCTTTTATCGTGCTGTAGCTAACATCGGCCGTTGAACCGCTAGGTGCAGAGCCGAAGCGGTTAAGCACCAAGCCCACAGCTTGAGTGCTTTCCAGATGGCTGCCGGAAATGGTTGCCGTGCCATTGGTAAGTTCCATTGCCGAGGCGCCTGGCGCCGTAGACATGACCGTAGAATTCTGGATCCCAACCGTGGAACCTTCCTGGGCAACAATACGCTCGATTGTACTGCCACTGTTCACGGTAAGTTGCGCACCAAGGCCACGGATAGAACCTGTAGTTGCACCATTGACGACCAGGCTGGACCCATTCTGCAGCGCCCAGTTTTTTACGGTTTCATCGGCTTCAATGACCTTCGTCTCACCAGGTGCTACCACTTCCTGACTGGAATGAGCCTGCGCCGCAACGCCCAAAAGTAAACCGAGCGACGACACTTTGACTGCCGCACCCAAAGGTGAAAGTTTGAAAAAATGTTTGATGAACATGCTGTAACACTCGCTCTGACAATATGCCTAACCAAATGGCATGGCTCGTTCCGATGGAGTGGAGCCAGACCTGTAGAGGCCGCGAGGTTATAGTTGGAGGGGGTAACGGTAAGTAGGATAAATCTGAAGATATCGAGGGGCGCAGTACCCCGGGCTGAGTAAAAAAGGCACCGAAGCAAGTTATACCTCGGTGCCTTGGCGTAACCGCTATGGAACAGCCGAACTACCGTCGCAGAAGTTATTGGCGGTCACCATCCTTGCGGGGATGACGGCGGGTACCGATTTGGCCGGTGTACCCGCCACGTCGAGGGAGTATTGCAACCAGACCGAGTTATACGGCGCTACCGCACCGATCACTTTAAGGTGAGGATCAAAAGGTTTCAGGTGGAAGATGAACCCGTTGGCCGCCGTAGTGGGGTCCAGTATCACCGAGCTCGTACCCCGTGTTGCTTCTATGGGTTGGTCGCCAAGCAGCCCTACTGAGGCGACGAACTCAATCGTTACCTCTAGCTTATCGGCGAAAAACTCAGTGCTTGGAGGAATCTTCACTTCAAGGTATTGGTCACGTCCCGGCGTACCTGTTGGTCGCAGAGATAAACAGGTAACTCTGCCCCGGGCGTCCCCAGACCAACTTTGGGTGTTGAGAAACTCTGCCGCATCCATTTTGTGAGTGATCGCACCGTCCACTTCAACGGGCGTACTTTCCGAGAAGTTGCTGTTTGTCGATGTCGGGCTGCTCACCCCATAGAAAACGTCAATTGCCGGACTATTACCCGCTGCGGCGATGGCCATTTTATCGACAACGATAGAGATCGGGCTGCCTGCGCCCTCTGAAGCACCAATGGTATGCGTGCCTGCGATGTTCAGCCGGTTTCCCCAGTACAACGTAATGATGTCACCCGGAACAGGCGCCGGAGCGACGGACCACAGGTCGAAGACCGCTACAATTTCATCGGCATGATCGATATCAGCAGCATTCAGGTAATTCGCTGTAGGAGGGAACGATGCAGGCCCATGGATAGCGACCACATTCAGGTCAGGGCTCGGGTCACCTGGCAGAGGCGTCACGGGGCCCGCTTTACTCAGGTCGACATCAACCAAAGTGTCATCGTCGGGGCGGTTTCTTGAGCCCGATCTCAGGATGATATAGCTGAGTGCTGTTTCAATAGGCCCTTCCTGCGAACCGTACTCGTCAATGACCAGTTGAGGAGGCGCAGTGAATTCAAAATCGAAAACCCCATTCAGCGGCGCAGGTGAGGTTTCCTGACTCCCCCAGACCAGGATGTATTGGTCGCCAGGCTCCCATGTATAGGAATTGATTGCCAACTTGACCCCAGCCATCCAGGCATCGATATCGATCAGCGTGCTTCCCACAGGACTGACAACCTTGAGAGGCGCCAGTACCAGATTCGCGCTGCGCCTTAAACGACGGCCAGAGGGAATTCTTGAGATTTCACTGTAATTGCCGGCGGCATCTCGCAGCCGATAAAACACGAAGAAAATGCCATCATCGGCCGTGTCGAAGAACGTAATGGGTAGATTGAAATCCGTACCCGTCGACGGCATAGGGAAACTGCCCAGCGAGGGTGAGTCATCCGGTGGCAACTCCGACGTAAACCAGACGTCGGACACCGTGTCCCCAGGTGCCCAATCTCCATATGCAGGGATTTCAAAATCGAATCCACCGGGATTCAAGTCCAATGTCTCCTGGGTAATATCTACGCCTTGAGGTAATGAGGTGGGGTAAATGGCCCTGGCTGGCGCCTCGCTCTTACCTGGGGACTTATAGGGGCCGTACAGATCAATCTCGACGTGTTGAGGGAGGGAAAAGTCCAAATAATCACCTACTTCCCCAGACTTCACCTTGAACCTGAGTTCAAACTTACCATGCCCTAATATGTAGGGTGAAATCGTTACCAGAACCGGTAACTCTGGAGGAAGCTCCACTGGAAACAAAATGGGTTCCAACGGCGTCCAGACTGCCACGCCGTCTATACTGTATTCAATTTGCAACTCATCATTATCCGCGGGAAACTTCCAACCTGGGCACGACACAACGAGGCCACCATCCCGGTCCAGGAATGGGCGCCAGATCAAGCCTTTATCATCCTCTAACGCTTGAGGGAAACCCGGTGCTGTCAGCGTTGGATTGTCCCAATCATTGAAGGCCACTTGTTTAACACGTTTAACGGTCATTTAAGTCTCTCCTTGCCTATATAAAGAGCTTGCGGCGAATTAACTACTGAGGGCTTTTCTCAAACAGCAGGCCGCACAGAGCCACTCTCCGGTCAAGCACAGCGAAAGATGATTAATTAAGGTTTATGAAACTTCAGAACTAAACCTCTGTTACTGGCGATCTCATTCCGGACCATTACCATTCGGCCCACAATAAATCGGTGGCGTATGTGCAAACAGCCGGTCTATCTTCACGTAACGAATGCGTGAACTCCCCACACGCACACTGTGGCGCCAAACCGTAAACTCAGCATAAGCGCCTGCCCCTCCTCCCGTTGGGTTCTTGATTGGCTCAACGTAAGGACGGTAACCCACTACAAAGTCGTGATAGCCCAGACGCTCGTCGTCCCCGGTCCAGAACTCCGTGAACACCTCCTCGGTTTCTTTAATGGGACCATCGCCCGCAAAACCCTGAGTACCTTGCCAATGCATGCGTATTTCATCATCGACACTGATTGCGGAATGTTTGAATACACGAACGTGCACCCCATCCCAAAGAGCCGGAAAGGTCTGACAGTTAAGCCAACCAAACTTGTCAGCGTGAACGAACTCTGCCTGAGGGAAGCTGACCGGTGCTGCCACATTGATATTTACTGACTGATAAGGGGCCAGTTGCTCATTCACACCGTTGCTGGTGCGATACCGCACAGGGAACGCCGGATTGTTCGGTGTCTCTTCAACCACCGACCAGGCGATAGGCGTAAACGTCACCCTTTTGCCAGCGAAATCTGTCGGCCCGACCGTGTAAGAGGCGACCGGGGCGTCCCTATCACCCCAGTAAAGAAACATCTGTTCGCCTACATGCGGGTTATCAAACAGAAGCACCGAAGCCGCGACAGGTTGGTCGACATCCCGGATATCCAGGTGATTGGCCGTGTCGGAACCCGCCCCTCGGATCTCGACTTTTTGAAGATGCCGATTGTATTCGGCGGGCGCCTGATCATGATCTTGTCCAGCCACACGAAAGTCGCAATCCACACGCCGTACGGGTGAGGAAACGCCAGTGGACGTACCGTTGCGATAAATCACGTACTGCACCGGCATTTGGGTCTGCACATAGCCTTTCTGGATCAACACCGGCCAATTGATCGCGACGATTTTCGGGAAGCCATCGACCGTTTCTCTTGCCAGGTCGATGCCATTCCAGCGCATCACGACCTCATCGGTAGGGTCCCAGTCAAAGTAAGCATCGAACCGCGCCGTTACGCCTGCACGTGCATCTTTTCGGTCAATCAAGCCATCGAACTCAAAGGCGAGAACCTGAGGTGGCTGCAGGCCACTCGGCGATGGTTTGAGGTTGATGTAGACAGGCGTGGGCCCAGACGTATCCAGGCGCTGGTTACCCGCCCGGTCACGCAAGGTGTATCGCACCACCCTTGGGCCATTGGGCAACGCACGAAATACCCCCCCAGGGATAGGCACCACCAAATCGGATGTTGCAGAAGGGAACGTGTGCGTATAGGCCACTTCATAAGGATTGGCCGAATCATCAACCAATAAAAAAATCAACACATCATCAAACGCTTTTCGATCCAGATAGGCAGGAATTCTCAACTCCACCTCTGAATTCGCACTCAAATACTCCTCGGTAATGCCAGAGTTGCTGACGTCTGGATCAACAAACGCGGCAGGCGCAAGGGGTTGGTTACCCCCTGGCGCTACCCGGTCAATGGTGAATGTCGTGGTGTAAGGGCTGTGTTCTATTCCGCCGGGGCCATCGATGTAATAACTGATGTCGTAAGACCCACTGATATTCAGCCAATTGCCCGTAATGAACAGCGATACTGGAAAATCTTTTTCCTGAGTCAGTGGGCCTTTCAGTTCAATCGGAGCAAGCGGATAAGCCGGCTCAGGGGTATGAGGCTTGATTGAGAAGTGAACATAGTCGGCTTCACCTAAATCAGCGGGAAACGCCCATATCTGGGTCAATTGGATTTCAATGGGTTGAAAAAGAAATTTAGTGGGAATCAACCCATCGGGGTCATCTGGAAACGCTTCCACCACTAACGCTTTTTTTAACTGAGAAGCCTGCGCCGGAACGCTACGGTTATAGCGTGAGATATATTTTGATGAAAGCGTCATACCACTCTCCTTGGTCGGCCAGAACAACCGATGCATCGTCTACCAAAACGTGCGTCGGCTGTATCACCACCTCTTGCACAACCAAATTAAGCGCCACTTTAAAAGCACTGGATACTGTCAAAACTCACAGGTACTCCTGCCGTTCGTCGCCTTGATCACGCCTGTCCCAGTACAAGCGACTTGACCATCCACCCGATTTTGGTGTTTCCTGAAACCGGTTTCAATGCAGCCATAACAGACCTCCAATAAGAAAGGCCCTCTACCGTGACTCCTTTTTCCGCCGCCCAACGCACCCGCGTCACCATGCTCGACGTCGCCAGGCACGCCGGCGTCTCCAAGGCCAGCGTCTCGCGTTTTATCGGCGACGACCGCGCCCTGCTCTCTGACGCGATTGCCCTGCGCATCGAACAAGCCATCGAACACCTCGGCTACCGCCCCAACCAGATGGCCCGTGGCCTTAAGCGCGGGCGTACCCGCTTGATCGGCATGCTGGTGGCGGATATCCGCAACCCCTATTCCATCGCAGTGATGCACGGCGTCGAAACCGCCTGCCGGCAGCACGGCTACAGCCTGGTGGTGTGCAACACCGACCGCGATGACGAGCAAGAACGCCAGCACCTGGCGGCGCTGCGTTCCTACAACATCGAAGGCTTGATCGTGAACACCCTCGGTCATCACCTTGACCAGTTGCTGGAGTTGCAACGGGAAATGCCCCTGGTGCTGGTAGACCGTAAGGTCGAGCCACTGCACAGCGACTTGGTGGGGTTGAATAACCCGGCGGCAGTGCGCATGGCGGTGGAGCATCTGCAGCAGCAGGGTTACCGCGATGTGCTGCTCGTGAGCGAAGCCACCGATGGCACCAGTTCGCGCCAGGAGCGTGTGGCAAGCTTCATGACTGAGATTGCCAGCCGCCCTGACTTGACCGGCGCAGTACTGGAGCTTGATGGCCAATTGCAAAATCATCTGCAGACCTTCATTGCCAAGCCCGGCCCAAAGGCGGTGTTCTGCGCCAACGGCGTTGCCGCGCTGGCGTGTACCCGAGCGCTCAAAAACCTGGGCTGCAACCTGTTCGACGACGTCGGCCTGATCGCCCTGGATGACCTGGACTGGTACCCGCTGGTGGGCACGGGCATCACCGCCCTCGCCCAGCCCACCGAAGCCATTGGCGCCACGGCATTCGACTGCCTGCTCAAGCGCCTGCGCGGCGATACCGAGCCGACCCGTACCCTGGATTTCCTGCCACAACTCATCGTCCGAGGCTCGACCCAATCTCTTGTGGGAGCTGGCTTGCCTGCGATAGCGCAATAACAGACGACAATGTAGTCGACTGACACGCCGCCATCGCAGGCAAGCCAGCTCCCACAAATTCGATTTACGCTTAAAAATGAAACCGGTTTCAGAGGTAAACAACAATGCACAAATACCCCGTCTCCATCAGCCTCTCCAGCTACGGCGCCGATTGGGTCCGCCTGCAAGGCCAGCTCAGTTTTGTCGAGTTGCTCAAAGCCGCCGGTGCTCAACGCATCGAATGGCGCGAAGAGTTACTGACCACTGAGCAACCTGCCGAGCTGGCCCAGGCCGCTGCGCAACATCACCTCGAATCGGTGTTTTCATCGCCTCTGGAGCTGTGGGTCGCCGGCCGCGCCCAGCCCAATGCCGAACTCGCCGCCACCCTCGACCGCGCCCAGGCCTTTGGTGCGCGCTGGCTCAAAGTCTCCCTCGGCTATTTCACCGACACCAACGACCTGGAAAGCCTGCACGCCCTGCTCGCCCGTCACCCGGTGCAATTGCTGGTAGAAAACGACCAGACCCTGCACGGCGGGCGCATCGAGCCGATGCAGCGTTTTTTCACCGAAGTTGAACGCCTGGGTTTGCCCGTGAAGATGACCTTTGACATCGGCAACTGGCAGTGGCAAGACCAATCCGCCCTCACCGCCGCGCGGCTGTTGGGCCGGCATGTGGACTACCTGCATTGCAAGGCCGTGGCCCGGCGTGCGGATGGCAAGCTGGTAGCGCTGCCGCCCGGCGCCACCGACCTGCATCTGTGGGAACAACTGCTCAAGCATATGACTCAAGGGATAACCCGGGCGGTGGAATTCCCGTTGCAGGGCGATGACCTGATCGCGGTCACTGCGCAACAAGTCGCCACCCTCGCCGTCCTTGGCCAACCTCGCGTGGAGAGTGCCCATGTCTGAAATCGATATTCTTTCGTTCGGTGAAACCATGGCGATGTTTGTCGCCGAGCAGACCGGTGATTTGGCCCAAGTGGCGCAGTTTCACAAGCGTATTGCAGGCGCCGACAGCAATGTCGCCATCGGTCTGTCGCGATTGGGTTTTAACGTCGCTTGGCTGAGCCGAGTGGGCAACGATTCGCTGGGGCGGTTCGTCGTCGACACACTGAAAAAGGAAGGCCTGGACTGCCGGCACGTGGCCGTCGACCCGCTGCACCCGACCGGCTTCCAGTTCAAGTCCCGGGAAGAGGCTGGCGCCGACCCGCAGGTCGAATATTTCCGCAAGGGTTCGGCAGCCAGTCACTTGTCCATTGCGGCGATCAGCCCGGCCTTGCTCAACGCCCGCCACTTGCATGCCACCGGTATTCCGCCAGCACTGTCGGAGGCGACCCGTGAGCTGTCTGTGGAGCTGATGACGCAGATGCGCAAAGCCGGGCGCAGCGTGTCGTTCGACCCCAATCTGCGCCCATCACTGTGGGCTAACGAGCAGACCATGATCCGCGAAATCAACGCCCTCGCCGGCCTGGCCGATTGGGTCTTGCCGGGTCTGGGCGAAGGCCGTTTGCTCACCGGTTTCGATGACCCGGCCGACATCGCCGCGTTCTACCTCGACAAAGGCGCTGAAGCCGTGGCCATCAAGCTCGGCCCGGACGGCGCCTACTTTCGCACGCAGATGGACAAGGGCTTTATTGCCGCCGTGCCGGTGGCCAAGGTGGTCGATACGGTCGGTGCCGGCGATGGTTTCGCGGTCGGCATGATCAGTGCCCTGCTGGAAAACCTCAGCTTCCCCGAGGCGGTACAGCGCGGCAACTGGATCGGCAGCCGCGCCGTGCAAAGTCGCGGTGATATGGAAGGCCTGCCCACCCGCTCAGAATTGCCCGTTCGATCTGTTGCATAACCCACACCCTGTTGCCACAACTACAACAAGCTCAGGAGCAACCCCATGGAAACCGTGAAACTCGCCACCCGTCGTTGGTGGTACATCATGCCCATCGTCTTTATCACCTACAGCCTGGCCTACCTGGACCGCGCCAATTACGGCTTCGCCGCCGCCTCCGGCATGGCCGAAGACTTGATGATCACCCCCGGCATGTCGTCGCTGCTGGGGGCGCTGTTTTTCCTCGGCTACTTTTTCTTCCAGGTGCCGGGGGCGATCTATGCGCAAAAGCGCAGCGTCAAAAAGCTGATTTTCGTCAGCCTGATCCTCTGGGGCGGTTTGGCTACGCTCACCGGCGTGGTCTCCAACGCCTACATGCTGATCGTGATTCGCTTCACGCTCGGCGTGGTCGAAGCGGCGGTGATGCCGGCGATGCTGGTGTACCTGTGCCACTGGTTCACCCGCGCCGAACGCTCCCGCGCCAATACCTTCCTGATCCTCGGCAACCCGGTGACCATGCTGTGGATGTCGGTGGTCTCGGGCTACCTGGTGCAGCATTTCAGCTGGCGCTGGATGTTTATCATCGAAGGCTTGCCCGCCGTGCTGTGGGCCTTTATCTGGTGGAAGCTGGCCGATGAGCGCCCCAAGGACGCCAAGTGGCTCAGCGACAGTGAAAAGCACAACCTGGAAAGCGCCCTCGCCGCCGAACAGGTGGGTATCAAGGCAGTGAAGAACTATGGCGAAGCGTTTCGCTCGCCCAAGGTGATCATCCTCGCGTTGCAGTTCTTCTGCTGGAGCATCGGCGTGTACGGTTTTGTGTTGTGGCTGCCGTCGATCCTCAAGGCCGGTTTGCAGATGGACATGGTCGAGGCCGGCTGGCTGTCGGCGCTGCCGTACCTGGCGGCGGTGATCGGCATGTTGGTGGTGTCGTGGGGCTCAGACAAGCTGCAAAAGCGTAAACGCTTTGTGTGGCCGCCGTTGCTGATCGCCTCCATTGCGTTCTACGCCTCCTACGCCCTGGGTGCCGAGCACTTCTGGTGGTCGTACACCTTGCTGGTGATCGCCGGCGCCTGCATGTATGCGCCTTATGGGCCGTTTTTTGCCATCGTCCCAGAGATCCTGCCGGCCAACGTTGCCGGCGGTGCCATGGCGCTGATCAACAGCATGGGCGCCCTCGGTTCGTTTGGTGGCTCGTACCTGGTGGGTTACCTCAATAGCAGCACCGGCTCGCCTGGCGCCTCGTACCTGCTGATGAGTGGTGCGTTGCTGCTGTCGGTGGTGCTGACGATTTTCCTCAAGCCCGGCGCCAGCGACCGCTCGCCGGCGCCCACCCTCGAATTGAAGGTCAAGACCGCATGAAAAAGTCTGTCGTGTTGTACAAGAAACTCTCCGCGCCGTTGATGGCCCGCTTGCATGAACACGCCGAGGTCACCCTGATCGAAGCGTTGGACGACACCGGCCTGGCCAAACTGCGCGACGCCCTGCCCAGCGCCCACGGCCTGCTGGGCGCCAGCCTGCGCCTGGACGCCAAGCTGCTGGACCTCGCGCCGCAACTTGAGGCCGTGGCGAGCGTCTCGGTCGGCGTCGATAACTACGATATCGACTACCTGACCGGGCGCGGCATCCTGCTCAGCAACACTCCCGACGTACTCACCGAAACCACGGCCGACACCGGTTTTGCGCTGATCCTGGCCACTGCCCGCCGTGTGGTGGAGCTGGCCGACATGGTGCGCGCTGGCCAATGGAACAAAAACATCGGCCCGGCGCATTTTGGCAGCGATGTACACGGTAAGACCCTAGGCATTATCGGCATGGGCCGTATTGGTGAAGCGCTGGCCCAGCGTGGGCATTTTGGCTTTGGCATGCCGGTGCTCTACCACAGCCATTCGCCCAAGCCGTTGGTGGAGGCGCGTTTTGGCGCGCAGTACCGCAGCTTGAACGATCTGCTGCAACAGGCCGACTTCGTGTGCCTGACGCTGCCGCTCACGGCCGAAACCGAGAAGCTGATCGGCGCCGAACAGTTTGCGCTGATGGGCCCTGAGACGATCTTTATCAATATCTCGCGGGGCAAAGTGGTGGATGAAGCGGCGCTAGTGCAGGCGTTGCAAGAGCGCACGATTCGAGCGGCGGGGTTGGATGTGTTTGAGCGTGAGCCGCTGAATCATGACTCGCCGTTGCTGCGTTTGAACAACGTGGTGGCCACGCCGCATATCGGTTCAGCGACCCATGAGACGCGGGAGGCGATGGCTAAGTGTGCGGTGGATAATCTGTTGCAGGCGCTGGCTGGCGACAAACCCAAAAACTTGGTGAACCCTACTGCCTGGAAGCACTGACTCCTGACACCACATAAATCAAATGTGGGAGGGGGCTTGCCCCCGATGAGGGAGTGTCAGCTGGCATATTTTTAGCTGATACACCGCCATCGGGGGCAAGCCCCCTCCCACACTTTAATCGCATTTCAGATTGGGTTAGATAACAAACCTGGCCACCATCCCATTCAAATCCACCGCCAGGCGCGACAGCTCATGGCTGGCTGCACTGGTCTGATTCGCACCCGCCGCCGACTGTGTAGCCAGGTCACGGATATTCACCAGATTGCGGTCCACTTCACGCGACACCTGCGCCTGCTCTTCTGACGCGCTGGCAATCACCAGGTTGCGTTCGTTGATCAGGCTGATGGACTGGGTAATCTGCTCCAGTGCCACGCCCGCAGCGCGGGCCATTTCCAGGGTGTTCTGGGTGCGCTGATTGCTCTGCTGCATCGACTGCACCGCTTCACCGGTGCCGTTCTGGATGCCGGCGACCATCTTCTCGATTTCCTGGGTCGACTGCGCCGTGCGGTGGGCCAGGGCCCGCACTTCGTCCGCCACCACCGCAAAGCCACGCCCGGCTTCACCCGCGCGGGCTGCTTCAATGGCGGCGTTGAGCGCCAGCAAGTTGGTTTGCTCGGCAATCGCGCGGATTACGTCCAGCACCTTGCCAATATCGCGGCCTTGAGTCGCCAGGCCTTCGATCAGCACGGCAGTGTTTTGCACATCCTGGGTCATGGTCTGGATCGCGCCGACGGTTTCCACCACACGGTCGCGGCCTTCACGCGCCGCCTGGTTGGACTGGCCGGAGGCTTCGGACGTAGACACCGCATTGCGCGCCACTTCTTCCACCGCTGCCGTCATCTCGTTGACGGCCGTGGCAGCCTGGTCAATTTCATTGTTCTGTTGTTGCAAGCCCTTGGAGGCTTCTTCAGTGACGGCGCTCAGTTCTTCGGCAGCCGACGCCAACTGCGTGGCCGAGCCGGCGATGTGCTGAATGGTCTGGCGCAGGTTGGCTTGCATGGCGGCCAGGGCGTGAATCAAGCGCGCGGGCTCATCCTTACCGTCATCTTCGATGGTTTTGCTCAGGTTGCCACCGGCAATGGTTTCGGCAACCTCCACCGCTTTACGCAGCGGGGTGACGATGCTGCGGGTGAGTAGCCAGGCCAACAACACGGTCAGCAATGCAGCGGCGACGGAGACGGCAATAACGCCCGTAATCGCGCCCTCGTAGCTTTGCCCTGCTTCGGCGTCGGCTGTCTTGGCATCGGCCGCGTTGATGGCGATCAGCTTGTTCAACTGCTCGCCCATCAGGTCGGTGCCGTCCTTGATGCGGGTGTTGATCAGGGCACGCATGTCTTCGACCTTGCCTTGCCTGGACAGGGTCAGCATCTCGGCCTGGGCCTTGAAGTAGTTATCCAGGGTGGTGACGAAGGTTTTGTACAGCGCCGCCTCCTCGGTACCAGCAGGCAGCGCCGCGTAGCTGGCCTGGGCCGCCTTGACCTTGTCGGCCAGTGCACTCATGCGGGTTTCAGCTTCTTGCAGGGCGGCCGGCTCGCGGTTGACCAGCACGCGAAACGACAGGATGCGCAGGCGCAGCACGTTTTCGGTGATGATGCCCAAGGACGTGACACTGGGTAGCTGCGTGGCGCTCATGTCCACTGAAGACTGACGGATCTGTGTCATGCGGTTGACCGCAAACACCCCCAATAAAACCACTAACAACGCAATGAATGCGAAACCGAGAAACGCGCGTGGGGCGATATTCAGCTGACGAAGGGACATAGGGGGGATGCTCTTAGAAGGAGTGTTTGCGAGCGTCCCTGCCGCGAAACGATCAGTCGGTGTCAACGCACCGTTCTGACCTTTGGTCACCACTTTTGTAGTTGGTATGTGGGCCTATACGAGGTATCGGCAGGGGCTTGGCTTTAGCGCAGGGCTTTGATAAATATTTTTTTACACTTCTGACGACTGGCGCTTTCTGGCATTCTTCGCCTCCATTTTCTGACCCGAGCCCGCATTTTGTCTGACGCTCAAGCCCCCCGCCCCCGCTATAAATCCGACCTGATCTACGGCCTGGACGACCGCCCGCACTTTACCGCCGCGATTTTTGCTGCGCTGCAACACGTGCTGGCCAGTTTTGTCGGGATCATCACCCCCACCCTGATCGTCGGTGGCGTGCTGGGCCTGGAAAGCGAAGTGCCGTACCTGGTGAGCATGGCGTTGTTCGTGTCGGGGCTTGGCACCTTTGTGCAGGCGCGCAAATTCGGCCCTATCGGCTCGGGGCTGTTGTGCCTGCAAGGCACCAGTTTCTCGTTTATCAGCGTAATTCTCAGCGCGGGGTTCATGGTCAAGGCCCGAGGTGGCGGCACCGATGAGATCCTTTCGACAATTTTTGGCATCTGCTTTTTCGCGGCGTTTATCGAAGTGGTGCTCAGCCAGTTCATCGGCAAGCTGCGTAAGCTGATCACGCCAGTGGTGACCGGCACCATCATTACCTTGATGGGCTTGTCGCTGATCAAGGTGGCGGTCACCGACATGGCCGGCGGCTTTGGCGCCAAAGACCTGGGGGCCGCCGGCAACATGGGCCTGGCGGCATTGGTGCTGCTGACCATCGTGGTACTCAACCGCTTCAGCAACCCCTTCCTGCGCCTGGGCTCGATTGTGATCGGCCTGACCTTGGGCTTTGTGGTGGCCTGGATGATGGGCCGTGTGGATCTGGCAGCGTTGCCCCAGGTACCGTTGGTCAGCGTGCCGGTGCCCTTCAAGTACGGTTTTTCGTTCGACTGGGTGGCGTTTATCCCAGTGGCCGTGATCTTCCTGATTTCGCCGTTGGAAGCCGCCGGTGACCTGACCGCCAACTCGATGATTTCCCAGCAACCGGTCAAAGGCCCGCTGTATATCAAGCGCATCAAGTCGGGCCTGTTGGCCGACGGCCTGAACTCGGCCATGGCCGCGACTTTCAACAGCCTGCCGATGGTGACGTTTGCCCAGAACAACGGCGTGATCCAATTGACCGGGGTGGCCAGCCGCTATGTGGCCTACTTTATCGCCGGGCTACTGGTGCTGCTGGGTCTGTTCCCGATGATCGGCGCGGTGCTGCAATTGATGCCCAAACCGGTACTGGGTGGCGCCACCTTGATCATGTTCGGCACGGTGGCCGTGGCCGGTATCAAGATCCTCGCCGAAGCCGGGCTGCACCGGCGCAATGTGTTGATCGTGGCGATCTCCCTCGGCATGGGCCTGGGCGTCGCAGCCGTGCCGGAGGTGTTGCGCGACCTGCCCAAGGCGCTGCACAACATCTTCGAATCGCCGATCACCGTGGGCGCGTTCTGTGCAATCCTGCTGAACATTTTCCTGCCTGAAGAGTTCATAGAGCTGCAAGAAGATGAATTTGATCCGGAGTCCTCTACCCTCAAAGTGATGCAGGACCCGGACGTCACGAAATAGGAGCACCTTAAAATGCGCAAGCTCATGGTTCTATCGTTACTGCTGCTGACCTTGAGCGCTTGCGCGCTGTTCCCCAACCGTGACCCGGTGAACATCAATGTGGTGGGCATAGAACCACTGCAAAGCCAAGACCTCGAAGTGCGCTTCGCCGTGAAACTGAGGGTGCAAAACCCCAATGAAACGGCGATCAACTACAACGGCGTGGCCCTGGACCTGGAGGTCAATGGCCGGCCACTGGCGTCGGGGGTGAGTGATCAGAGCGGGAGCATCCCACGCTTCTCCGAGACCGTACTGATGGTGCCAGTGAGTGTTTCGGCGTTTTCTGTATTGCGCCAGACACTGGGCCTGAGCCAGACCCAAAGCCTGAATAACCTGCCCTACGTGCTGCGAGGCAAGCTGGCGGGCGGGCTGTTTGGCACAATGCGCTTTGTCGACCGTGGCACCCTTGACCTGCCCAACACAGCCACCTGGTAAACGCCATGCAACCTACTTTGTTTACCGAGCGCCTGATCCTGCGCCCGCTGGGCTTGGACGATGCCGAGGGCATCCAGCAGCACTTCCCCCATTGGGAGGTGGTGCGTTACCTCAATGCCCTGGTGCCCTGGCCCTACCCGGCCGATGGCGCCCGCGACTATCTGCAACACGTCGCCCTGCCGGCCATGGCGCGCGGCGAGGAATGGCACTGGTCGATCCGGCACAAAAGCGCGCCACATCAGTTGATCGGCAATGTCAGCCTGATGGATGAAGTGGACAACAACCGAGGGTTTTGGCTCGGCCCGCAGTGGCAGGGGCAAGGGTTGATGAGCGAAGCCAGTGTGGCGGTGACCGATTACTGGTTTGGCGTGCTCGGGCGGCCTGTGTTGCGGGTGCCCAAGGCTGCGCCGAATAAAGGGTCGCGCCGGATCTCGGAGCGTGAGGGGATGCGGTTGATCAGGACTGATGAAGGTCAGTTTGTCGAGGGTACCTTCTCACGGGATATCTGGGAGATGACCCGGGATGAGTGGCTAAAGTCCAAATCCCCCGGCCAATGAAAATCCAATGTGGGAGCTGGCTTGCCTGCGATAGCAATCCATCAGCCAAGAATGTGCCAGCTGACACGCCGCTATCGCAGGCAAGCCAGCTCCCACATTTTTTAACTGCGTTTACTCAGTGATATAGCGCACACCCGGCTTGGCCCGCTCATCCACGACCAGCTCAAACACATCCGGCCGGGCATAATGCCCCACCACGTCATAGTCATACCGAGCCCGCACCAAATCATCAGTATCGATCTGCGCAGTCAGCAACCCCGCCTCCCCCATCAACGGCCCGGCCAGAATGTCACCCATCGGCCCGACAATCACACTGCCCCCCGCAATCAACGGGCGTTGCGCCGGCCAGTTGGCAACCTGCACCCCCAATGCCTCGGGCGACGCCTGCACCTGACATGCACTCACCACGAAACAGCGCCCCTCATGGGCCACATGGCGCATGCTCACCTGCCACATCTCGCGCTCGTCGACCGTGGGCGCGCACCACACCTCGACACCCTTGGCATACATCGCGGTGCGCAGCAGCGGCATCATGTTTTCCCAGCACACGGCGCCGCCAATACGCCCGACCGCCGCATCGACCACCGGCAGTGTCGAGCCGTCGCCCTTGCCCCAGATCAGCCGCTCGGTGCCGGTCGGCATCAACTTGCGATGCTTGGCCACCAAACCGCCCATGGGTTCGAAATAGAGCACCGTGCAATAAAGCGTGCTGCCACTGCGCTCGATCACGCCGAGTACAAGACTTGCACCGGTACGTGCCGAGAGACCGGCCAAGGCTTCGGTCTCGGTGCCCGGCACATCGATGGCATTGGCAAAATAGCGGGCAAAGGCCTCACGACCTTCCGGCAGGCGATAACCCAATTGGGTGCCAAACCCTTCACCTTTTGGGTAGCCACCGAGCAGTGCCTCAGGCATCACCACCAGTTGCGCGCCGCTGCGGCTTATTTCGTGCTCATAGCTCAGGATCTGCGCCAGGGTTTGCGCCTTGCCATCAGGCAATGAGCCAATTTGCAGGGCCGCTACAGTCGATACAGGCATCACGATCACTCCGAAGTCAGGGGTTGCCCATTCTCCCGCCAGCCTCGATCATGAATAAAGCCCACTGCGCTGCTGAATGATATGAGCCAGATAAATATCGCCCAAGTCGATCTCAACCTGCTGAAAACCTTTGAGGCCTTGCACGACGAGTCCAGCGCCAGCCGCGCCGCCTTGCGCCTGGGCGTGACGCAATCGGCCATCAGCGCTGGCCTGCGACGCTTGCGCGAGCTGTATGACGATCAACTGTTCGTGCGCACCGGCCGTGGGCTGGCGCCGACCTTGCGCGCCAACCAGCTCAAACCGGTGATCAGCGAAGCGCTGGAGCGCTGTCGGCAGAGCCTGGCCATGGCCCATCCAGACAACCAGCAATACCAGGGCCGTTCGGTGGTATTGGGCTTGTCGGATGATTTCGAAATCGCTTACGGGCGCCGGCTGATGGACGAGATCGCCCGGCGTGCACCGAAGCTGCGGGTGATTTTCCGTCAGACCCACAGCCAGATCGTCGCCAGCGCGCTGCTGGATCGCACCCTGGACCTGGCAATTACCGCCGGTGGTTTTGCGCAAAACCGCTTGAGTCGCCAGGTACTGGGAGAAGGTGATTACCGCTGCTTGCTGGACGCCGACCAAACCAGCATTAGCCTGGATGAGTTCATCACCCGCGAGCATGTGCTGGTGTCATCCGGCGGGTTTATTGGCATCACCGACGAGGGTTTGGCGGCGCAAGGGTTGAGCCGCCAGGTGTGTGCGTCCACCAGCCACTTCGCCGCGTTGCCTTTCTTGCTCAAGGGCAGCCAGGCGGTGGCGACGATTCCCGGGCATGCGGCACTCGCTATCGCCCAGATGAGCGGCCTGCGCGTAATACCTTGCCCTCTGGCGCTGCCGCGCTACCCGGTGGAGCTGGGTTGGCGCACCCAGGCGCAGCGTGATCCGCTGTTGCTCAAAGTACGCGAAGCAATCGTGGCGAGTTTTACTTAGCCGCCGCCATCAATTTATTGACTTCACTGCGCACCATGTTGGAGAACTCCGGCGGCGACATGCCGTCGAGTTCTGCGCGCACCCACTCGGCCCACTTGCCCTTGCGCTTGGCGCGCTCGCCGAACAACCGCGCCGCTTCGCCCTTGGCCTTGCCCAGGTTGGTTTGCCACAGATCGTACAGGCGGGACTTTTCATCTTCCAGCTCGGCGCGTTCGGCGAGGGTCTTGTTGGCGAGATTGAAGCTCATGTTGAATTACCTGCTGCACAAATAGGCGACATCTTACACTGTAGGTCGAAATTTCCTGATTCGGTTTTTGCGCAAAACCGCTTGCCGGCAAAAAAACTGCAACTTTTGCCAGCGCCCGACACTCCATTGTTCACTGTCACATTCACCTGCAAGGAGTCACACAATGGCCCGCAAAACTGCCGCCCAAGCCGTCGAAGATCAAATCAAGGATCAAGCCTTCAGTGAGCTGACGGCGCTGATCGAAGAGTCGGACAAATTGCTCAAAAGCAGCGCCGCCCTGGTAGGCGAAGAAGGCGAAACCCTGCGCGAACAGGTTGCCATCAAGCTCAAGCAAGCGCTCGACTCGGTGTCCAACGTGCGTGAGCGCAGCAAGCCGGTGGTGGACGCTACCGAAACCTACATTGGTGGCCACCCGTGGCAGACCGTGGCGATTTCTGCCGGTTTTGGCCTGGTGGTAGGCCTGTTGCTCGGCCGTCGCAACTAAGCCGCCGGGGCTGCGCAATACGCGCAGCCCCGCTCAACCTTCAGCCAGCTCGCGCAGCAGCCTCAGGTCTTTCGCGTCAATCTCAATACCCGCCTCTTGCGACTTCGCCCGCGTGCGATGACGTCTATCTCCCGGCAAGCGCCGCAACCCTGCCGCATGCATCTGCCGCACCAGCTCCTGGCTGCGCTCGGCAAAGTTTTGCCCGGCGGTTTTACTGGGGTCGATCAGAATCACTAATTGCCCTGTCCATGGCGTGCGTGCGCCGGGGTGATCCGACCAATTGAACTCAAACGAGAAGTTGCCGCCCGTTAAGGCGGCCGCCAGCAACTCGACCATCATCGACAGCGCCGAGCCCTTGTGCCCCCCGAACGGCAGCAGTGCTCCGCCTTCCAATACAGCCTTGGGGTCTTGGGTCGGCTGGCCCAGGCTGTCGACCCCCATCCCCGGCGGCAGGCGTTCGCCTTTGCGCGCGGCAATCTGCACGTCGCCATGGGCGATGGCGCTGGTGGCCAGGTCAAACACAATGGGGGCACCGTCTGCCCGAGGCGCGGCAAATGCAATCGGGTTGGTGCCAAACAGTGGGCGGTCGGCGCCGTGGGGCACCACGCAGGTCATGCTATTGACCACGCTCAACGCCACCAGGCCTTCGTCGGCAAAGGGCTCGACATCCGGCCACAGCGCGGCAAAGTGATGGGAGTTGTGGATAGCCAGCAGCGCAATCCCGGCGCTGCGGGCCTTGCTCACCAGCAGTGCTCGTGCAGCTGCCAGCGCCGGCTGGGCAAACCCATTCGCAGCATCGACCCGCACAAAGCCGCTGGCAACGTCGTCAACGATCGGCACTGCCTTGCCATTGACCCAACCACTGTTCAACGTCGACACATAACCGGGCATACGGAACACCCCGTGGCTATGGGCACCGTCGCGTTCGGCACTGGCGCAGTTTTCGGCCAACACCTGGGCCACTGACTCAGACGTACCGTGCCGGATAAAGATCCGCTGCAACAGCATCGTCAATTTTTCATAGCTCAGGTGCGTGGTTGAAGAATCGTGGTCCAAAGACGATGCAGACATCGGTAGCTCCCTCTTAATTATTGGAATGGGCACTGCGGACGATCAATCGGCAGTCACGATTAAACAGGGTTTCTCACGTGGCTGTCGACCACGACGCGCAGCCCGACGCATCAGACATATCTAATACCGAGCCCAGATACGAGCGCTCTAGCCTCAAGACTTCCCGTGCAGGTAAATCGCACCTCCCCACGTCTTTGAGGGACCACCCAATGAGCCAAATACAACCGCCTTACTTTCTCCCTGAAGCCCTGCGTTCAGCCTGGAAAGAACGCGAGCGCGAGCGCCACTTCGCAATCACTGCCAACGACCGAGGCTTTCTGCACAGCCTGCTTTTAAGCAGCAATGAGGCGCGACGCAAACAGATGCCCCCCATGATCGCCCAGACCCTTTGGCTGAACAAAAACAGCCCAACGGCCGTGGAGTTGGCTGGCAGTTTCATCATGAGTTCTACCGGCACCTACACCTCAGCCTTTCTCTATACGCCCTATGGCGGCCTGGAAAAATTCGAAAGTCGTGCGCTGTTACTCAGTGAGCTGACCGAGCGCCTCAAAAGCCCGAGCACGGCTGACGACCTCTTGGCGTTCATTGCCATGGATACGCGATCGCGCTTGAAACTGGAGCAGCCCTTGGTGCTGACACCTGAAGATATTGAGGGCGATGTTTTCGACGAACAGGAAAAAACCCTGAATCGCCAGCACACGCTCAACCTGCAAGCGGCGCTCGCCGAGTTGGTGAAACTGCCCGGCCTCGACACCATGCTCCAGGCGTTGCTCAAATCGGTCTTTCACCCGCTATTACGCGGCCTTGATCCCAACCTTGCACGGGTTAACTTCTTCAAACTGCCCCCCAACGAAGGCGAACCGCAGCAATGGGCCAATTCGCTGTCGATCAGCGAGACGCTATTGATGTTGTACCGCCAGCAAGCTTGGCCGGTGGGGCAAACCCGCGAGTTTTTTCACCCCCAATTCGCCATGCTGTCCAAGGACGCAACCCGCTGGGAAAACGGCCTTAAGCAGGCATCAGAACAGTTGTCATCGTTCCTACAAAATACCCTGGAGACCTTCTGGAATACCGAGTCGGCAAACGGCACCTCGCGTCGCAGGTTTCTGGCTCAAACGATGGCACACAAAGCCCGAATCGATCTGTTACTCAAACGTCAGACTGAGGTCATCACCCCCGAACAAGCCAATCAACTGGCCGCGCTCTACCTGCCTGACGGGGCGCCGCTCAGCCAGTACAGTCACGGGTTGCGCATCGAGACAGTGCGGTACTGGGAGCACGCGCCGCATTTCGTCGAGCTGACCAGTTCGGTGATGATTGGCAACGCACATACCTGGTTTTACTCACCGCCCAAGGGTTTGCAGGAACTGGCTGACTACGACGACCTGATCAAGACCTTAAAGGCAATGGTCAAGGCCCCAGCCTATGAGGATGATGCCTACAACTTCCTGTCGCTGGAGGAGCGCCTGCTGTTCATCGGTTTTACCCAACCCTCGGTGACCGGCCACCTTATCGTCGGCAACGTGTTTGAACACCTGATGGAAGGCATCATCGACAAACAGAAGCACAACCTGATCTACGTGCTTGGCCAATTCCGACGCGAACGCGGCGAAATCAACCTCTCTGCGCTGCTGGACCACGCCCTGGACATACGCTTCATGGTTGATGACAAGCTCTTGACCCTGGACACCGCGCACCGCTGGACCACCCACTCAGTACTGGCCGACCCCTTTCGCCCCATTTCGGTCACCGCTAAACGCGCTGAGCAGGTGTATAAGCAACTGATCGGCATCCCACAGGCTTTGGACGACCTGATCAACCCCCTGCCATCCATCATGGCCCCGTTGGCCGAAGCCCTGGCCGCCCGCGAACGACAAGCACTCGACCTTGCACGGGTGTACATCAACCGCTACACCGAAGATGCCGCCCCCTACCCCCTGACATTGCCACTGGAAAGCAAAAGCCTGATGGAGCACTTCGCCGAACGCCTGGCCGAAGGTGCCAACCCGGTTCCCGAGTCCAACCACTACGGCGTTTACAAGCCCGACCACACCGCTTATGGGCAACAACTGACGCATGTGGACGTGAGAACGCTCAATCGAATCGTCAATCAGGTGTTGGCTCACTACAAAGAGAACACGCCCCACGACATCCCCCGTAAACGCCTTGAAAACCTGTTGCCACAGATGGGGCACATGATGTCCAACGCGCTACGCAACCTGGCCTCGATACAACGTCTTAACAAGACACTGGATGCCAGGGATGAAGCGATCGTTCAAGCGGTGTTTGACCCCCACAACCCCGACCGGCATCGACGCGAAGACCTCGATGGCTTTATTCCGGACGTCTATCGCGTTACCGTCCTGCGCGATAACGCACCCCTGCGCCACAAGCTGGCCAATTGCCTGATGATTACCGAGCGCGGCGGCCTTGACCACCAGCACTCGGGCCGCGCGATTCTATGGACCCCAGCCTGGAGCCTGGAAAGCTTCGCCTCTGCATCCGTGGCCAAACAGGCACTCGAGGATCGCCTCAAAGACCCTGCTGCGCGCCTGGCACTCCTGGAAAACCTTGATCCGATGCAACGCAGGCCCCACGCCCACTACACCTTGGGTCCGTTCTGGCTGATCACCGAACCGATCAACAAAAACCGTCAGCAATCGTGGATCGACCACTACATCGCACAAAGGGCCCATTGGCTGGCACAGCTGCCTACCGGCAAAGCACTGCTAAGCCGTTTGGCGGTACTGCCGGCCTCCGTTCTTGAAGGCGCTGCCCAGGTCGCCCAGCACTTTGTTGCGCAACGCTCGCTCCCCGCCTGGCTGGGTATGGCGAGCCCTGACGAGCAGCGCCACCAGGCTGAACTACTGGAGCAATATCGGCGCAACACCCTGGATGAAAAAGATTACCTTTATGAGATTTTCTCCCTGCGCCAGCAGGTTCACGACAAGCTCACCGATATGCTGGTGGACTACGCCGTTTACCCCGAAGACGTCTTTATCACGCCACGGTTGGCCTTGGGCGGTGAACGCCAGAACCTCACCGATTACGCCCTGGCTCACATCAACGAGCAGGCGAGCTCATTTGCCGTGGAGTCGGGCGAAGCGCAATTGACCGAGTCGACGATCCGGCAACTGCTGCTCAAATTGACCATTGCCCAGGACAGCCAGGCCTACCTGAACGACAAGCTCGCCCCCGGCCAGCCTGGAGCGAGCGAACGGGAGTTGCGGTTTATCCGGCAATTGCCCTGGCAACTGTTGCAACACGCCCATGCGCTAAAACTGCAAGAGCGTCTATCGCAGACGGGCTACAGCCTGATTCGTCAGGTGATGGACATGCCGGACGCCGTCGCACGAGCCACAATTGCAGGTGCCACGGCGAGCATCCACCCGCTTGAGATGGTCGCGACTTCTGGCGCAAAAATCGTCAAGGCCCTGGGGCTTTATGTAATCAGCGCAGGTGCCACCGGGCCGTTGATTCTCTACGCACCTTACTATCCGGGCCAGAGCTTCATCGAGTTCGAAAACCAGGCACAGTTTCTCGTCCAGCTAAACATACCCGGCAGGCTGCAAGACTGGGTCACAGCCCATCTGAAGGAAGAAGCTGACAGGACGACGTATAAGAACTTGCTGGCCAGCACTGTGGGGGCCGTATCAGAGATTACCTTGGCCAATCAGCCGATCAAAGGCCACGCGTTCAAGCAGCTTTATCAGGAAAATCGGGAAGTCATCGGGCGAATGCTCAAAGCGCAACAGGACCCCGATGGTCAAGGCGCCTGGGAGACCATCAAGAGCCTCTTGAGCAGCGGCGTGCAACGCGCCGCACAATTCTTGCCGGGAAAACTACAGATACCCCTGGTGATCTGGCAGAGCTATACCCTATTCAAAGAATCTGCCGAGGCGCTGCAACAACATCATTGGGCAGATGCCTTGCGCTCGTTCATTCTCGGGGTGGCGCGGATGGCGACGCTGGAGAAGCTGATTCGCACGCCAGCGCCCCCCCCTCCTACTCAAGCGTATAGGGAGGTGGATGAAAAAGAATTGGCCACCACCGACAAAATCGTTGCGCCGACGTTTAAAGACCTCGATGTCACCGACCCCAGGCGCACTCGCCTGCAACCCTTTGAAACCAGCCAGGTGGCGTTGCAAGACTTGCAAAAGCAACCCGCGACCGGCCTGTATGCCAGTGCCGACGGCAAGACGCTCTATGGCGCGGTTGAGGGCAAGGTCTACCCGATCAAGACCGCCAAAAAAATGCGCATTGCCGGCACGGCCAGTAGCGGTGACGGCCCCCTGGTATCCAGCAATCACCAGCAACAACTGGTGCTGGCACCGCACAGTCAATCGCTGCAATACGGCAAAGCACTTTCGAAGATGGGCAACTATTACGTGACCCGTTACAACGCAGGCATGTTCCTGAACATCGAAGCCACCGGAATGGATGAGATTCGTCAACTTGACCCAACAAAAGCCCGGCAGATTATAGATGCGCTGGACCTCTCCCGATTTTACGCAGTACACGCGATGCATAACCTGGTGCAACTCAAACACCTGGCGCCCGGCACACGCCTGGAAAGTTTTCTGAAGCAGTTGTTTGACATCGACATTGTTGACGACGGCGTCCTGCAAAAAGTGCGAGACACCATCGTACCGCTATGCAAAGCCCTGGTTGACCCAGAACTTGACGAGTGGAACTCCTCGCGTTTCGTGGTTGGCACGAGCCGTGATCCCGCACAAGAAGTGATTGCGTTCGTCGTCGACAAAGATAAAAGAAAACAACTGTTTTTTACCGAGCATTTCTTTGATCAACAACTGCAACAGGAATATGCACACCTATTGACCGAACCCTTCGACATTGACTGCCATGCACGAGCGGCCACCATTATTCACGAGTTCGCCCACATCAATGCAGGCGCCGAAGATATCGCCAGCACAGAATCGCGGCGCCCATTCGTAGACCTGATCGAAACCTTGACGGTGGCAGGCAAGGCTGCCCAGAGCTGGCTTGAGAATATGCAGCGCAACGCGCTGTCACTGGGCACGCCGCGTCATCGATTGTTCTCGCGCTGGAACGAATTACTCGGTATGTGGGAGAGCATGGACTCTGACAGCTCGGAGGACCGAACTTTCAAATCCGTCAGGGAAACCACGGGCAGTCCAAGCGTCGATACTGCGCGTGATGCGTTTCTGGATGTCGCCTCGCCTGACAAGCGCATCGACACAATCCTGCGCAACGCCGATTCCATAGCCCGACTTATCTGTGAAATGGGGCGCATGCTCGACCCTGAACAGGGCATGCCGTGACGCCGTCAGGGTCACGGCGCCCGGCGGGTGAACGTCAGTCTTTCTGATCTCGCACGATGTTGCCGGAGGTGCCGTCGATACGCGCTTCATATACAACGCCATCGGATTTGCGCCCTTTGACCTCCCAATAGCCATTGTCGTCGGCTTCGGCCGCGTAGACCTCGATATACCCAGCCTTGGTCTTCGCCACTTCAATGGCTTTCTCAATCGGGATCCAGCCCGCACCCGGCTTATCGGCCATCGCCGCACCTGCGCTGAGCAATGCAGTGGTGGCACACAACGCGACTAAGGTTTTCTTCAGCATTTTCGTTCTCCATTGAGGGAATGTCCTGAATTTTTAGGCGCCCCCAAACGAGAATAAGTTCCAATTGATGTGCAATCGCCATGACGGCTGTTCTCGCCGCCCGCCTGCGGAGGTTAGAATGTGGGAAATCAGGATGAGTCAATGACCGAAAAGTCCCTTTCAGAAGCCGAGTACGACGCTATCACCGACGCTGCCGCGCATTGGTGCATGCGCCTGCATGCGGGTGATTGCACGTCGAGTGAACGTCAGGCATTTGAACAATGGCACGACTCGCACCCGCTGCACGCCTTCGAATACGCAGCGATGCTGGAAATCTGGGACGTCGCCGACCATCTGCCACGCAACGACACGGTGGCGGTGGCGGTGGTGGTGCCGTTCAAACCGCGCAGTCGAGCGCGCACCTACGCGGTGGCAGCAGCGATTTGCCTTGTCGCCCTACCCCTCGCCGCCTTTACCGGCTGGGAAGCAGGCTGGTTGCCCAGCGCCTATGAACGCTTCGAAGCCACCAATGGTCTGCGCCAGGTCACCCTGGGTGACGGCAGCCAAGTGGAACTCAACCTGGGCACTGAGCTTGTCTACAGCAACTACAAGGATCAACGCCGCGTCACGCTGAAAAAGGGCGAGGCGTTCTTCAAGGTCACGCATGACAGCAATCACCCGTTTATCGTACGGGCAGGGGAAGGTCAGGTGCGCGTCACCGGCACCCAGTTCAACGTGTGGAAATACCAGGACCAGGTGCGGGTGACGTTACTCGAAGGCTCGGTACAGATCTCCAGCGACAAGGTTCACGGCAGTGTGCCGCTTACCCCTGGCATGCAAGCCAGCTATCAGCAGGGCGACGCTACACCACGGGTGCAGACAATCACCCCGAACGACACCGCACTGGCCTGGCGCCAGGGCAAGTTGGTGCTCGATAACCTGGCCCTAAGCGATGCGTTACCGCTGATCAATCGCTACCTGAGCAAACCGGTAATGCTGGCCGATGCCAACACCGGCGCTATTCGTATTGGCGGCATCTACAACATCAACGAGGTCTCCAACCTCGTCCCCTCTCTGCCCAGGGTGTTGCCGGTCTACCTGACCCGCAACCAGGACGGCAACCCCGTACTCAACTCGATCCCGCGTAAAGCCCCCAAAGGCTGAACCCAGCCCGCCAATGCGGGCTTTTTCACGCCTATGGTGTCCATTTTTTTTACAACCTGTCGGCCTGCACCGCCCGTAACCAGCGGATTCACGGTTTTGTCATGTGCGGTGTTACAGCGCTGATACAGACAGGTGAACCGTTTGCGCGGTGGCTGGGCATGGAGGGTTTCGGCGGGCGTTGTCTCACGGTTGATACAGCGCGGCCATCACTTTGCCTTGTATTAATCACAACTCATTGAATACATAAGCAAATTAAAAAGCGGCACGGCTTCTGCTCTATCCCTATCAACGCTGTTTAGGGTCAGCGTTACAGATAAGGAATATTGCCGTGGTCACTCACACTCAAGGTTCATTGAGCCTCCTCCTGATCAGCTGCGTACTGAGTACCAGCGTGAGCCTTCCAGTGCTTGCGGCAGGTGATGGTGTGATTGTTCTGGACCGCGCAGTGCGCGGTCATATGTACGGCCGCACTGCCGGCTCCGACCCTAGCCCCACGACCGTCAACGCTAATCCATCCGCGCAGATCTACCACGCCCTGAACACTGAACTCAGCGACAACGACATCGCCGGGATCAGCAGTGGCGTAAGCATTACCCGCAGCGTTCTGCCGAGCGGCAACTTCATTGGTTTGGATAACAACGGTGGCGGCATCGGCCTGGGTACTGGCGGCGCAGCCAGCCACAACGGCAGTTCAAGTCTCTCCGGCACCATCAGCGGCGCCGTCTCCAGCGGCCTCGAACCGCTTAAAAGTATCGGCAGCATGGTAGGGGGGCGTTGAGATGAACCGTTCCTGGATGCTTCTTGCAGTGTTGGGTTGCACGGCGGCGATGGCCGACAGTGACAACAACTCGACCCTTGATAACTCGGGCAAGCAATACAACGGCGTCGTGCAGATCAACCAAGCCTCCGGCGACCAGCAGCAACTGAGCAACAACGCTGCCATCGTCTCGGGCCGCAACGGCCAGGCCACCATCAACGTCACGCAAAAAATCAGCGGCGCTTCCGCCGACCGCTCCCTGAACGCCAAAACGACGATCCAGGGCAACTCTTTCAGCAATGGCAACGGTGTACTGAGCATCAATCAGTCGGCCGGGGCACAAAACCAAATGATTAATGCTGTGCGAATCAGCGTGAACGCTGGCCCGCAGAGCATCGACGACAGTGTCATGTCGCAACAGAACGTTGCGCTTGCAACAGACTCAGGATTGACCCCTACCACTGGCAGCCGCCAGGTCGTTACCAGCGACCAGGCCTTCACCGGCAGCCGTGGAGTGGTACAGGTCAATCAGAGCGCCGGGGTGGGGAACCGAGTGGCTAACACCCTGAACTTACGGCTCAACTGATAAGGCTGAGCCCATAGCTAGACCGTACCAACACTTAACCCATTAATAATAGAAGCACGGAGAAACACCATGAAAACTACTATGGCTCTTAAACCACTGGCTTTCGCTCTTGCTGCGCTCATGGCTGTTGCTGCTCAAGCGGGCGACTACAAAAAAACCTCGTCGGCCGCTACCGTAAACGATGCCCAATCCAACCACGGCAACGTGGTGCTTAATGACAAAACCCAGAATAACGCCTCGATCAACAGCAGCTTCAACAACGCCAGCGGTATCGCGGGAAGCAACAACGCAGCCGGTGACAACAACCAAGGTAAAAACGACGTAGCCATCACCTCTGGCGATGCCGACTTTGTGTTTGCCACCGTGAACTCGGGCCAAGCCAACTACGGCAACCTGGTGGTCAACAGCGGCACCAAAAACAACGCGTCGGTGAACCACAGCTTCAACGACTCCAAGGGTATCGCTCAGTCGAACAACGCTGCTGGCACCTCTAACCAAGGCAGCAACAGCGTCGCTATCAACTCTGGCAAACATGGCGATGGTGGTGCTGCCACTATCAACGCCGCGCAAGAAGTGACCGGCAACCTGACGCTCAACCTCAGCGCCACCACTGGTCATGGCTGGAAAACCACCCCAGTCGTCAACAACGCCAGCATCAACAACTCGTTCAACAACTCCTCGGGCATTGTTGGCTCCAACAACGCAGCAGGCAGCAACAACCAAGGTCAGAACAACGTAGCAATCACTCGCTTCTGATCCTGATAGGGCCTTGGCAACAAGGCCCTTTTTTCATTCCAGTGTCCAACAGGTCATACGATCATGCGCCTCGTTGCCTCTCTTCTTATGTTAGCACTCACCGGCCCGACCTGGGCGGGGCAAATGGCGGTTGTCATGCCCGGTGGTGGGTTGATCTACAAAAATGTCGAGAGCATCCGCGAGCGCAAATTTGCCAACCTGGTGGAACAGAAAACCGACTTCAGCTGCGGCGCCGCCGCACTGGCGACCATCCTGCGTCAAGCCTACTGGATGGATGTGGACGAAGAACACGTCATCAAGGGCATGCTGATCAACGCAGACCAGGACCTGGTACGCACCCAAGGCTTCTCGATGCTCGACATGAAACGCTATCTGGAAAGCATCGGCATGCGTGCCAGAGGCTACCGGATCACGCCAGACGTGTTGCTCACGGTAAAAGTGCCCGTTGTGGTGCTGCTGGAAATTCGCGGCTACAAGCACTTCGTGGTGCTGCAGCGCTCCGACAAGGACTGGGTCTATATTGGCGACCCGGTACTGGGTCACAAACGTTATACAAGGGACGATTTCATCAAGGGCTGGAACGGCATTGTGTTTGCCGTATTGGGTGAAGGCTACGACAAGACCAACGCCCTGCTCTCCCCGCCCACACCGCTGACCGCCAAGAACCAGTTGAACGAGTTCACTCCGGTGCGCGACAGCGAATTGATGGACTTCGGTTTCATCCAGAGCGACTTCTTCTAGAAGCGCAATAAGGAGCAGGACGCTCCAGGAGCAGATGATGAACACTTACCGTTGGCTGACGGTCATGTGCCTGGCAGCCTCAATGCCCGCTTATGCTTCTACGGCCTTCAAGCCGATCGAAATCAAAGACTCGGAAATGGCTGAGATGCGCGGGCGCTATGTGATGCCCGGGCGGATCATCAGTTTCGGGGTCGTCATGAGCAGCAGCTGGACCAACGCAGCCGGGGCGAACGTCACAGCGAGCGCCAGCATGCAGATCGACAAGTCGACCGTCACCCCGCAGTTTTACGTGCAGATCACCGGTAGCGACGGCAACGGCAGCATCAAGCAACCGGACGGCACAGGAACGGTCGTCGGCGGCAACGGCCTCGGCACGGGCCAAGGCGTGACTCAAAGCGTGCGCGCGGCCGGTGATGGCAATACGGCCAACAACGCCGTGGACATCAACGTGACCAAAAACGGTCTGGCACCCGCCAATTATGCGCAATCCGGGCAGGCACTGGTCGCAGGCCAACCGATTACCGGCAGTACCGCCGCCGGCCAAGTCACCGTCTCGGCCAAGAACGGCGGGTTGCAAATGTCGCTGCTGGCCAACAACAACCAAGGCAATGTCGTGCAGCAGATCGGCGCCGGTAATGTACTGCAAGGCACGGTTATCCAAGGCAACAGCAACTTCATCAACAACCTGACGCAGTTGAATGTGGTGCTGGGGAACAATGGTTTGAACAACATCACCCAGAACCTCAACCTGGATCAACTCAAAGGCCTACGCACTATCGGTTATTGAACTACGCTGAGCCACGACACTTACGCAGTTAGAAAGGGACGGCTTACTTCATGCATCGATCGCTATCGTTACGTGCCGTGGTTTGTTTGAGTACGCTCCTGCCGGCAACCCTGCTGTATGCCGCGCCGGACGCCGACATTGAAACGCTTAAACAAGAGTTGTTGGCGCTCAAGCAACGCTACGAAGTGCAGCAAAAAGCACTGGCGGTACTTGAACAACGGGTTCGGCAAGTGGAAGACCAGCCAGCAACACCCGCGCCGAAACGCTTGGCAAAATCCCCCGCAGACTTCAACAAAGGCACCACCGTGGCCGGCGCGCCAGGTGTGGGTGCCGCCGCCGCATCAGGCGGTGCCGGGGGCGGCAGTTCTTATGGGCAAAGTCTCAAGGACGACTCGGCGCCGGCACAAAGCGTCAGTAACCTCTACAACGAGGCCAGCGGCTTTTTCGGCGATGGCAAGTTCAGCTTTGAAACCGGCATTACTTATTCGCGCTATGACGCCCGCCAGCTGACGCTCAATGGCTTCCTCGCGCTGGACTCGATCTTCCTTGGCAATATCAACCTGGACCGGATCAAGGCGGATAACTGGACCCTTGACCTGACCGGGCGCTATAACCTCGACAACCGTTGGCAATTCGACATCAACGTACCGGTGGTGTACCGCGAGTCGACCTACCAGTCGGGCGGCGCAGGCAACAGTGGCACGACAACGTCCGAAGCATCGGTCACCCGCGACCCAACCATTGGCGACGTCAACTTCGGCATTGCCTACAAGTTCCTCGACGAGACCGACACGTTGCCAGATGCCGTGGTGTCGGTACGGGTCAAGGCGCCTACGGGTAAAGAACCGTATGGCATCAAGCTGATCGAATCGCCTAACAACGACAGCCTGTTCGTGCCCGAAAGCCTGCCAACGGGCAACGGCGTGTGGTCGGTTACGCCGGGGATTTCCCTGGTCAAGACCTTCGACCCAGCAGTGCTGTTCGGCTCGCTGTCGTACACCCACAACTTTGAAGATTCGTTTGACGACATCAGCTCCAACGCCAACCAGAAAGTCGGCGGCAAGGTCAGCCTGGGCGACAGCTTCCAGATTGGCGTAGGTGTCGCCTTTGCCCTCAACGAGAAAATGAGTATGTCGTTCTCTGTTTCCGACCTGGTGCAGCGCAAAAGCAAGCTCAAGCCTGATGGGGGGGACTGGCAGTCGGTGGTGTCCAGCGATGCGAACGCAGGTTACTTCAACGTGGGCATGACCATCGCGGCCACGCCGAACCTGACGATTGTGCCAAACCTGGCCATTGGCATGACCGATGATGCGCCGGACTTTACCTTTAGCCTGAAATTCCCGTATTACTTCTGATTGACCCTGTGGTGAGCGGGCTTGCCCCGCTCACTACAACAAGCAAAAAGGAAAAGCCCCGCAACGATAAGGGTCGTTGCGGGGCTCTTCGGTTTACCCGCCCTAGCGGATCTGGTGTTTGTGCAGCAACCGGTAGAACGTCGGCCGGGAAACCCCCAGCACACGGGCCGCGACACTCAGGTTGTCGCTGTGCCGGTTGAGCACATCGCACAGCGCCTGACGTTCGGCACGGTGCTTGTAGTCTTCCAGTGTAGCCATCGGCGGTGAAATTGCCTGTTCGCCTATAAGTCCCAGATCAACGGCTTCAATCTGGCGCCCTTCGGCCAGTACCAAACCGCGTCTCACACGGTTAGCCAGCTCGCGCACATTGCCCGGCCATGGGTGTTGACCCATGGCGACCAAGGCGTCCTCGCTGAAACTACGCGGGCGACGACCGGTTTCCTGGCTGTAGAAGCGGGAAAAGTGGTTGGCCAGCATCGCCACATCGCCATGGCGGTCCCGCAGCGGCGCGGTCACTACTTGGAGGACGTTGAGCCGGTAGTATAAATCTTCACGAAACTTGCCTTTGGCCACCGCCGCTTCCAGGTCAACGTGGGTGGCGGCCAGTACCCGCACATCCACAGGGATAGGCTGGCTACCACCAACGCGCTCGATCTGTTTTTCTTGCAGAAAGCGCAGCAGGTTGGCTTGCAACTCCATCGGCAGGTCGCCGATTTCATCCAGAAATAGCGTGCCGCCATTCGCCGCTTCGATCCGCCCGACCTTGCGCTGATGGGCGCCGGTAAACGCGCCCTTCTCATGGCCGAACAGTTCGGATTGAATCAGGTGCTCCGGGATCGCCCCGCAGTTGATCGCCACAAATGGCTTGGCGTGACGCTGAGACTGACGATGCAATGTCTTGGCCACCAGCTCTTTACCCGTGCCGCTATCGCCGCGGATCAACACCGGAGATTCGGTGGGCGCCAGCTTGGACAGCAATTTACGCAGCTCACGAATCGGCCGGCTGTCACCCAGCAACTCGTGTTCAGGCTCATCCACCGGCGTGTTGCCCTTGCCCCGCAACCGCGCCATGCCAAAGGCGCGGCCAAGCGTTACTTGAACGCGGGCCACGTCGAACGGCAAGGTGTGGAAGTCAAAAAACCACTCGCAAACAAAGTCCCCGACGTTCTGCAAGCGCAGTACATCCTGGCTGAGCACGGCGATCCACTCGGTGCCGCTGCGGCCGATCAGCTCCTTGACTGCCTCGGGGCGCTCCAAGTGATACGGCTGCAAACGCAGCAAGCCGACATCGCACGAACGGTCGCCGACGGCCTCAAGGGCGCAGCTGTCCACCTCCCAACCGACGGTGCGCAAACCGGGCAGCAGCCCATGGCAGTCATCACACGGATCGACCACGAGCAAGCGACGTTGGGGAGGTGTAACAATCATGACTATTCCTTGGCGCCAAAATTGTTAAAGTTATTTAGAAACAACGGTTTGTGGCGCCTGGCGCTTACACTAGCAACATCTTGACGGAGCGCTTGTACCGTTTCGCTATAAGTGTGGGCAAAAAGCCACTTGCCAGCGTTTTCAGCAAAAAGTTGCCCGTCGGTGAAACGTTCATTCAGCTTTCAAAACAGCCGCTTACATGACATTGATCAGGGAAAGTTAAAAAATGTGGCGCTAACATGTGACCCGTACCCGGTCATCGTGCATCAGTACAAGTAACCCGCCGCACGGTCAGCCCAACCGCCGGCACTCACTTGAATGGGCAATGAGAGAGAACCCCACATGAACGCCCCGCTCCGCATCAACGAAGCTCTTTTGATCGCAGACCGTGCTTTCCAACCCTTTCAGTGCGTGGCCTGGCACGATGGCAACGGCGCCCTCAGCCTAAGCGTCATCGACCGCACCAACACCCGTATCGGCAGCAAACAACTGTCTTCAAGCACTTATACTGACCCGGCGCAATTGGAAGACTTGCTGTTGCAGGCTCGCGCCGAGCTCGATAAAAGCGGCTACCAGTTGCAGTCTTGGGCAATGCCGAAGTAACTCGACAGCCTAACTTGCGCTCATAGGTTAAATGAGCGCAAGTTCGCTGTTAGAGCAAACACTACTTATCGCTTCGCGAGAACAAACCGCTCAATGGCTTCGGCCGCGCCATCCTCGATATTAGTGCCGGTGACAACACTGGCCTGGCGCTTGACGGCTTCTTCAGCCTGCCCCATGGCAATCGATAACCCGGCCACGTGAAACATTGCCGGGTCATTGCCGCCGTCTCCAATCGCCGCTGTTTGCGCCAACGGCACCCCCAGGTGAGCGGCCAGAGTCTTCAAGGCTTCGCCCTTATTGGCCAACATGGCCGTGACGTCCAGGTACACCGGTTGCGAGCGTGAGACCTGGGCCAAGCCCTGAACCTTGGGCTGCAACTGCGCCTCCAGCGCCACCAGCAATTGGGTGTTGTTACTGGCAGCGACGATCTTGTCGACCCGGTCCAGGTAAGGCTCGAAGCTCTCCACTACAACCGGCCCATAACCAAGGCCATCAGCTTCACGCTGCACCATTGGCCCTGGCGGGTCACGGCGCAGCCAGTCACCGTCGGCAAAGACCCACACCTCTACATCCGGCTCAGCCGAGAATAACGCCAAGGTAATCAACGCCGCCTCCGCCGGTAGATGGTGAGCGACCAGGATGCTGCCATCCGGGTTGATCAGCGTGCCGCCATTGAAACCCGCCACCGGCACATCAATACCAAAGGTTTCGATCAGGTGCAGCATGGCCTTGGGCGGGCGCCCGCTGGCCAGGCTGAAAAACACCCCGCTGTCGCGCAAGGCTCGTATCGCATCGGCTGTACGCTGGCTCAGGCTGTGGTCCGGGTGCAGCAATGTGCCGTCCACGTCACTGAGGATAAAACGGATGGGATGAATCGCTGCATCACTCATCCGAGGCTATGCCACGTGCGGCCGTCACGGGCCAACAGAGCATCGGCGGCGGCCGGGCCATCTTCTCCAGCCTTATAGGCCTGGATGCCGTCATCCTCCTTCCATGCATCAAGGAAGGGCTGCACCGCACGCCAGCCGTTCTCGATATTGTCGGCGCGTTGGAACAAGGTCTGATCGCCGGTCATGCAGTCGTAGATCAGGGTTTCATACCCGGTCGACGGCTGCATTTCGAAGAAGTCCTTGTAGGCGAAACCCAGCTGGATGTTCGCCATGTCCAGGGTCGGCCCGGGCTTTTTGGCCAACAGGTCGAACCACATGCCTTCATTCGGTTGGATCTGGATCTTCAGGTAAGTGGGCTTGAGCTCATCGACCGCAGTATCACGAAACTGCGCGTACGGCGCCGGCTTGAAGCAGATCACGATTTCAGTGTCGCGTACGCTCATGCGCTTGCCGGTGCGCAAATAGAACGGTACGCCGACCCAGCGCCAATTGTCGATCATCACCTTGAGGGCGACGAAGGTCTCGGTGCTGCTGTCGGGGGCGACATTGGCTTCTTCGCGGTAGCCCGGCAGTTGCTTGCCGGCGATTTCGCCTGAGGTGTACTGACCACGTACCGAGTTGGCCCGCGCGTCCTCCAGGGACCAGGGGCGTACCGCACCGATCACCTTGGCCTTTTCACCGCGCACGGCATCGGCACCAAAGGCGGCCGGCGGCTCCATGGCCACCATCGCCAGCAACTGGAACAGGTGGTTCGGCACCATATCCCGCAGGGTGCCGGTTTTCTCAAAGAAATTACCCCGTGTCTCCACGCCGACGGTTTCGGCGGCGGTGATCTGCACGTGGTCGATGTAGTGATTGTTCCAGAACGCTTCGAACAGCACGTTGGAGAAACGGCTGATCAGAATGTTCTGCACCGTTTCTTTGCCCAGGTAATGGTCGATGCGATAGATCTGCTTCTCACTCATTACCTTGAGCAGGTTGGCGTTCAGCGCTTCGGCGGTGGCCAGGTCGGAGCCAAAAGGCTTCTCGATGACCACACGGCGGAAACCGTCGTCGATCTCTGTCAACAGGCCGGCACTGCCCAAGCGCTGCACCACTTCACTGAAGAAGCGCGGCGCAGTGGCCAGGTAGAACACCGCGTTGCCAGTACCGCTGTCGGCGATCTTTTGGGCGATGTCGGCGTAGGTGCTGTCGTCGAGGAAATCGCCCTCGACGTAGCTGATACCTTGGGCCAACTGAGCCCACAGGGCTGGGTCCAGCGCGTCTGCGCCATTGCCCCGCACCTTGCTCGCCGCTTCAGTGCGAATAAAGTCCTCGAGTTTCTTGGCGAAGTCAGCGTCACTGATGGCGTTGTGATCAACACCCACGATACGCAGCCCATTGCCCAGCAGGCCGTCCCGGCTGAGGTTGTACAGCGCCGGCATCAGCAGGCGCTTGACAAGGTCACCATGGGCACCAAACAGAAACAGCGTGGTGGGCGGAGCAGGTTCGGCCTCGGGTTTCTTGCCGTTGGCGGTCATTTTTTGGAGGTCTCCACGTGGCCGCCAAAGCCGAAGCGCATGGCAGAGAGCATTTTGTCACCGTAAGTGCTTTGCTGGCGCGAGCGGAAACGTGCAAACAGCGAGGTCGACAACACTGGCACCGGCACGGCTTGTTCCATGGCGGCTTCGATGGTCCAGCGGCCTTCACCACTGTCGGCCACGGAGCCTGAGTAACCGTCGAGTTTCGGGTCGGTGGCCAGGGCGTCGGCGGTCAGGTCCAGCAACCAGGACGACACAACGCTGCCACGGCGCCAGACTTCAGCAATGTCGGCAACATTCAGGTCGAAGCGCTGGTCTTCAGGCAGGTTGTCCGAGTTCTTGGTCTTGAGGATGTCAAAACCTTCGGCAAACGCCTGCATCATCCCGTACTCGATGCCGTTATGGATCATCTTGACGAAGTGACCGGAACCCGCAGGGCCTGCGTGGATATAGCCTTGTTCGGCGCGCGGGTCAGCGCTGTCTTTGCGGTCTTTGGTGCGCGGAATATCACCCAGGCCTGGCGCCAGCGTCTTGAAGATCGGGTCCAGGCGCTGCACGGTCTCGGTGTCGCCACCGATCATCATGCAGTAGCCGCGCTCCAGGCCCCACACGCCGCCGGAGGTGCCGACGTCGACATAGTGCAGGCCTTTTTCTGCCAATGCCTTGCCACGACGCACGTCGTCCTTATAGTTGGTGTTGCCGCCGTCGATGATCACATCGCCGTCTTCCAGCAGTTCGCTCAGTTCGTTAATGGTGTTTTCAGTGGGGTCGCCCGCCGGCAACATCACCCACACGGCGCGAGGCTTTTGCAGCCCGGCAACCAAGGCCTTGAGGTCGGCAACGCCAGTGGCGCCCTCTTCGCTCAGGGTTTTGACAAATGCTTCGTTACGGTCGTAAACAACGGTGGTATGCCCATTGAGCATCAGGCGCCGTGCAATATTCCCGCCCATGCGGCCTAGTCCGATAATCCCCAGTTGCATGTGCTGATGCTCCTACTACTTAAAAAATGTGTGACATAGTTTATAGCGCAATGAGGCTAATGAGGGTTAGTCAGGTGCATATCCGTGTAGTTTCATGAGAAAAAGTTGCCATCGTTTCACCATCACCGCACTGAAAGTCACACGACCTTCAAAAATAAAAAAGTTCCCTTGTCTCGAAAAAGAATTCAGAATTGCTTCCGACTGCTGCCGAGAACCTCGACTCAAGCGTTCTGGCACACCGCGACACACCGGCTATTTGCGAGGTAAGCAATGAGCACAGCACAGATGACCCGTCCTCCACAGACCCTCTACGTCACCATCCGCCGCGATGAGTTGCGCCAGTTGAAAGACGAGCGCGAACAACTGATGCAGGAAGTCATGCGCTTACGCTCGCACATCGTCCAGGCCCAACTGGATCAGCCGTCCGGCGCGCAGCCAGCACTCTGCTGAGCCTTGTCATCGCTTTGTAAGATAACGGCTACATAAATCTCACAAAGTTTTCACACGCCCCTCCCGATACTCCCGCCCCAAGGGCCGCCCCATGCAAGGGTGGCCTCTGTTGCGCGCACTCCTGCGCGTCGACTGAAAAATGACCGGGTTGGAGCGCTGGATGGCGATGTTCAAACGCAGCACTACGTCTGCGAAAGGCTTTGATTGGGCTGGCCTTGGCTGGCTTTTCCTGTTTTTCTGGTATTTCTCCGGCTTACCCCAACTGCTGATACAACTGAGCGGCACGTCCGGTTTCAGTGGTTTCCGCCAGGCGTTCTTTATGAGTGCGTTGTGGTTGGCGCCAGTGCTGGTGTTCCCGCGCCGTACGCGCCTGCTCACCGCCGTGATTGGCGTGGTGTTGTGGGCTTGCTCCATGGCCAGCCTGGGTTATTTCTTCATTTACCAGCAGGAATTTTCCCAAAGCGTCATCTTCATCATGTTCGAGTCGAACATCTCTGAAGCCGGCGAGTACGCCACCCAATACTTTGCCTGGTGGATTGTGCTGGCATTCATTGCCCACACCGCTGTCGCCATTTTGTTGTGGACCCGTGTACGCCCGGTGTACCTGCCCCGTGGCCAGGCGTTACTGGCCGCCACGGCGATCCTGGTGGCCATCATCGGCTACCCGCTGGTCAAGCAGATCGCCCGCAGCGACACGATGGAAGATGCCATCGACCGCTTCGAAGCGCGGATCGAGCCGGCAGTGCCGTGGCAGATGATCGTCGGCTACCACCGCTACACCCAACAGCTGGACAACATGCAAGACATGCTCGATAGCGCGAGCCAGATACCGCCCTTGACCAACCTCAAGGACAGCATGGCCGGCCAGCCCTCGACCCTGGTGCTGGTGATCGGTGAGTCCACCAACCGCCAGCGCATGAGCCTCTACGGCTACCCGCGCGATACCACGCCAGAGCTGGACAAGCTGCGCGACCAACTGGCGGTGTTCGACAACGTCATCACCCCGCGCCCTTACACCATCGAGGCGCTGCAACAGGTACTCACGTTCGCCGACGAAGAAAACCCTGACCTGTACCTGAAGACGCCGTCGATTGTCAGCGTGATGAAACAGGCGGGCTACAAAACCTACTGGATCACCAACCAGCAGACCATGACCAAGCGCAACACCATGCTCACGACCTTTTCCGAACAGGCCGACGAGCAGGTTTACTTGAACAACAACCGCAACCAGAACGCCCGCCAATACGATGGCGACGTGTTGGAGCCGTTTTCAAAGGCCCTGGCCGATCCGGCTGAACGCAAGTTCATCGTGGTGCACCTGCTGGGCACCCACATGAGCTACCAATACCGCTACCCGCCGACGTTCGACAAGTTCACCGACCGCCAGGGCGTACCTGCCGGGGTCAGCGACGATCAATTGCCTATCTACAACAGCTACGACAACGCGGTGCTGTACAACGATTTCGTGGTATCGAGCCTGATCAAGGACTACGCCAAAACCGACCCGAACGGCTTCTTGCTGTACCTCTCGGACCACGGCGAAGACGTGTACGACTCCGCCGGCCACGCGACCCTGGGGCGCAACGAAGGCAAACCCACCGCACCGATGTACACCATTCCGTTCATGGCCTATGCCTCACCGAAATGGCGCGAAAGCCACGACTGGAAATTCGCCGAGGACTTGCAGCGGCCTTTCAGCAGCTCGCAGCTGATTCACACGTGGGCTGATCTGGCAGGGTTGAGTTTTAACGAACTGGACCGCAGCAAAAGCCTGGTAAGCGATAGCTTCAAGGCGCGCCCGCAGTTGATCGGTAACCCCTACTCACGCCAATCGAAGCCGTTGATCGACTTCAGCATGATCAAGCCAAAGAAGGTCAGCCCCACTGACGTCGTGCTACAAGAGCCCTTGTAACAAAAAGATAACAATCATTCTCATCCAGCCCTAAAGTTCTGTTGCTTCTTTCGTCTTTGAGCCAAGGCCTTCTCTTACCGAGAAGGTTTCAAAGACGACAAGGAGTCTGCCGCGATGTTCGCGCCTTTTACCCGTTCAATAACCCTCACCTTCGGCCTGTACAGCATCATACTGAGCCCGGAACTGCTGGCTGAAACCGACCCCGAACACGCGCCGGCCAGCGCCCTGGAGCTGGGCACTACCAGCATCACCGCCGAGGGCCTGGGCGCTACTACCGAGCAGACCGGGGCCTACACCACAGGCTCAATGAGCACCGCCACGCGCCTGAACCTGTCAGTCAAGGAAACGCCGCAGTCGATTTCTGTGGTGACGCGCCAGCAGATGGATGATTTCAATCTCACGACATTAACCGACGTGCTGCGCCAGACCACAGGCGTGACCGTGCAGCATCTGGATTCGGACCGCGCGGGCTACACCGCTCGCGGCTATAGCATCGACAACTTCCAGGTCGACGGCATGCTCAACACTTTCGGCCGTATGAAGTCAGACGCCGACACCATCATCTACGACCGCATCGAAGTGGTCCGTGGCGCCACCGGCCTGACCACTGGCGCCGGCAACCCATCGGCCACAATCAACATGATCCGCAAGCGCCCGACAGCGCAATGGCAGGCCAAGACCGGTGTGAGTGGTGGCAGTCATGACAACTACTACAGCTACCTGGATGTAGGCGGCCCGTTGGCATTTGACGGGCGCTTGCGCGGGCGCACGGTCATGGCCTACCGCGACAGCAAATCTTTTCGTGATAACTATGCGCTGCAACGGGAAGTCGGCTACGGCATTCTTGAAGGCGACCTGACGGACGATACCGTGGTTGCCGTCGGCTTCGACTACCAGAACAAACATGTGCAGGGCAGTTCCTGGGGCACCCTGCCCTATTGGAACAGCGACGGCAGCAAGGCCCACCTGAAGCGCTCGGCCAACCTGGCGACCGACTGGAGTTCGTGGCCGCTCAAAGACAAGACCACCTTCGCCTCCGTCGATCACAAGCTCTCGCCCGACTGGCGCCTGAAGGCTGCCTATACACACCGGCAAAGCGACACCGACGGCAAGGTGTATTACGGCGGCGCGGGCTTCCCCAACCCGGATGGCAGCGGCATGACGGCATGGACCAGCCAGATGGTCGGCACCTCGAAAATGGACGTGGTCGACTTCAATATCGCAGGCGCCTACTCACTGCTGGGCCGCGAGCACGAGTTGATGGTGGGGTATGGCGAGTCAGTGCAGCGCGACGTTTCGCCCTATCAGCGTGACCGTACGCCAAACGGCTACACCACCATCGTCGACTGGGAACATATGGGCGATATCAGCAAATTCGCCGACCGCACCACCGGGCTCAAGGGCGAGCACTCCACCAAAAAACAAAAGGCTGGCTATCTGGCCACACGCCTGAACGTGACCGAGCGCCTGCACGCGATAGTGGGTACCCGTTATGGGAGCTGGCAGATCCAAAGTGCATCGCCGGACTATGACGCCAACGACCAGCTGACAGATCAGTCAACAAAAACCCGTCAAACCCACAACGATATGTTGACGCCGTACGCGGGCGTGCTTTACGACATCACCCCTGAATACACCCTGTACGCCAGCTACACCGACATCTTCAACCCGCAGAGCGTGCGTGATGCAAACAAGAAATACCTGGAGCCCGTGGTTGGCAGTAACTACGAAGTCGGCCTTAAGGGCAGCGTGCTCAACGAACGCTTGAACCTGGCCGCTGCGTACTTCTGGAGCACTCAGGACAACATTGCCGAGCTCGACAACAGCGCCGAACCCGACCCGCAAACCAATGAGCAGTTCTATACCACTGGCGGCAAAGGCAGCAAGGTCCGCGGGTTTGAAGCAGAAGCCTCAGGCGAGATCATGCCGGACTGGAACCTGACGGCCGGCTACAGCTACACCCACTCTCGCAATGGCAGCAAAGAGCGCAGCAACACCAACGTGCCACTGAACATGCTCAAGGTGTCGACCTCCTATCGACTGCCCGGCGAATGGCGCGGCCTGACAGTGGGCGGCGGGGTGAACTGGCAGAGCGACTTCTACCAATTGGCCAATCGCCCAACGGGTGAACGGGATGGCAATAACAGGCTGATCACCGAACGCGCCAGAATCACCCAACAGGCTTACACCGTGGTCAACCTGATGTCGCGCTACCAGTTCGACGAGCAGGTTTCAGCATCGCTTAACGTCAATAATCTATTTGATAAACACTATTACGAACGCGTTGGCTTTTATAACGGCGTGTATTGGGGCGACCCGCGCTCTATTACCCTTGCCTTGGACTGGAAACTTTAAATCACCGCTCCACCGCCGCCGCGAACCTTAACGCACGGGTTAAATTTCGCGGCAGCTCACTTAAGCCTCTCTTAATAAAGCCTACCCATAATCGGCCCCACGCATCTGATCTACCGACCAGACACCGTTTACACATTATGGGAATACCGACGATGAAACTCTCCACGCTGATGCTTGCCGGCCTGATGGCCCTGACCTCCGCTGCCGCTTTTGCCGAAGGCGGATCGGAACGTTCGAAGGCGTATTACGACAACTTCACCTTCATGCAGCAAAAGATTCACGGCACTACTGAACAAACTGCATCTGCTGATGGCAAAGACTTCAAGAACGTCACGGCGGAACAATCCAGCGCAGAGAAACAACCAAAAGGCTGAATCAGCACGACTACTTTTCGCCATTGCGCGCCTGTAGCTAAGTTAAACTTGGCGCCATCCAATGGCGCCTTTTGTTTGCCTGTTATTTATTAAAGCGGCTTGCTCCAAAACAGCATACGCCCATGGGCCGGGTCAAATATCGAGTCATCAAAACCAAACTTCCGATAAGACGATTGAGCGATAGCGTTGCCCTCAAGGACTTCCAGGGTGATTTTGCAGCAACCGCGCTGGCGGGCGATTTCCTCAACCTTCTGCAGCATTTTCTGACTCAAGCCCAAGCCGCGAAATTGACTCATCACCGCCACATCGTGGACGTTGATCAGCGGGCGGCAAGCGAAGGTCGAAAAACCTTCGAAGCAATTGACCAGCCCAGCCGGCTCTCCATTTACAAAAGCCAAAACACTGAATGCATGCGCGCGCTTGGCCAATTCGGCTGGCAACTGCTGCAGTAAGTCGAGGGGCAGGCTGTGCCCACCGCCCATGGGGTCTTCTGCGTAATGGTTAAGCACGCGGCCAATGGCCTGGGCATGTACGGGGTTGGTGTAGCTGGCTTGCAGCACCAGGATATCTGGGGTGTCCATTTCCTTCCTCGATCGCGACTACACGGGATTCGGCTCCCTTTGAGAGGCAAGATTGTAAACGCGGAGCCGGAACGGATGAAGGAGATTAACTACAGATCGATGCGTGAAAGTGCTACCAGCCCATTCCGAGAATCCTTACCACTGGCCTTAGCCGAAACGCTGCAACTGCATTTCCCTCAAACGGCTCAGCGTACGGCGGAAGGGAAACGCCAGATAGCCCTCGGTGTAGAGTTGGTCCAACGGCACCTTGGCCTCGATGTACAGCGCTACCTTGCGGTCGTAGCACTCATCCACCAACGCGATAAAGCGGCGCACGCTGTCATCGTGCACCGACAATGCTGGCAATTCGCGGTCACCGGCCACAACACGCTGAGCGCCGTCCTCGGTGCCACGGGCAATGCGCCCTGGACGCTGCTGCGCACTGAGGCTGGGCACGTCGCTCAACAGGATGGCCTTGAAGCGATCACACAGCAGCATAAAGTCCATCGCCGCCAAGGGCTGCTCGCACAGGTCGGCATACCGACACCACAGCACAGAGTCACTGAACTGCACGGCGAGAATAGAACGATGGCCTACGTTGATCGCCCCGCTGCTGACGGGCTGCCCCTGGGCCAATTGCGTGAACACATCTGCCAGCACCTCGGGCTGATTCACCCAGTAGCGCTGAACAGCCACGCCAGGATGCAAGCGGTGATCATCTGTGCCATCTACCGCGACCACCTGCATATGCTGCTTGATCGCCGCAATCGCCGGCAAAAAGCGCTCACGGTTAAAGCCATCGGCATACAACTGGTCGGGTGGCTGGTTTGAAGTGCTGACCATCACCACGCCTTCCTCGAACATCACTTGAAACAAGCGCCCGAGAATGATCGCATCGCCGATGTCATTAACGAATAATTCATCGAAGCACAGCACGCGCACGTCCTGACTCAGCTCCCTGGCCAGCGCCTGTAAGGGGTCATGGGTACCGGTAAGCTGAAACAGACGTTGATGCACCCACCCCATAAAGTGGTGAAAGTGCTGGCGCCGCGCAGGCACCCGCAGGCTTTGATAGAACTGGTCCATTAACCAGGTCTTGCCACGGCCTACCGGCCCCCACAGGTAGACGCCGGTGATCGACGAACGGCCCTGATGCAACGCCTCATGACAAGCTTGCAAGGCATCCACCGCGCGGCGCTGAGCGTCATCGGCAACAAAGCCCTGTTGGGCAATGGCGTATTGATAGGCAGTGAGTGGCGAGTCGAAAGTCATGGGTACGAGTATGAACGAAGGGCAGCCGTGTACTAATGCCAGTCAGTCAAGGGTGAACACTGTAGCTGTGGCGATGGAGCTTGCTCCCTCGCCACAGGTTACTCTTCAGTCTTTCAACCTCTTAACTGACTGGCCTCTCACTCAAGCAAGGCTCTTGCTGACCACCTCAAACACATCGCTCGACAATTCGCCGGACGCACGAATGCGTTCCAGCTCCGTCTTCATCAGCGCCTGACGCGCAGCGTCGTATTTGCGCCAGCGGGTCAGCGGCGCCAACTGGCGCGAAGCGATCTGCGGGTTGAAGCCGTTCAACTGAATGACCAGGTCGGCAAGGAAGCGGTAGCCCGAGCCATCGGCCGCATGGAAGTTGATGAGGTTCTGCCCGGCAAATGCACCGATCAGCGCCCGCACCTTGTTCGGGTTCTTGATATTGAACGCCGGGTGCTCCATCAACGCTTTGACCCGCTCAAGGCCGCCCGGCAAAGTGCTGCCGGCCTGCACGCTGAACCATTGGTCCATGACCAGCGGGTTGTCCTTGAAGTTCTCGGCAAACACCGCCAACGCCTGGGCTTTTTCAGCCTCGAATGGCGAATTGATCAAGACGGCAAGCGCGGTGAGGCGTTCGGTCATGTTGTCGCTGGTGTCGAACTGTTCCAACGTCGCCGCCAGCACTTCAGGCTTGCCACTGAGCATCAGGTACGACAGCGCGATGTTCTGCAACGCGCGCCGGGCAAAGTGTTCAGCCGCCGCAACATACGGCGTCTGCCTGGACAGCTCGCGGTTGGCCTGGTAACGCAGCCACAGTGATTCGTGCAGGTTGTCGGCCAGCCGCTTACGGGCAAACTCCCGGGCGGCGTGAATGGCGTCAACATCGGCCACTTCGCTGATTTCGGTCAGGTAGGCTTCGCTAGGCAACGACAGCATTTCTGCGACCATCGCCTGGTCCAGCGTCTCATCGCTCAACACCGTGCGCAGGGCGTCGATCAGGCGCTGATCGAGCTTCAACGGCTGGCCGGCCTGATGTTGGCCGATCAATTCCTGCAACACTTGCACCGACAGTTGCTGGCCGGCATCCCAACGGTTGAAGCCGTCGCTGTCGTGCTGCATCAGGAACATCAGCTGGTCGCGGTTGTACGGGAAGCTCAGCTTCACGGGGGCCGAGAAGCCACGCAGCAGCGAAGGCAGCGGCTGCTCAGGGATATCGACGAACGTGAAGGTCTGCTCGGCTTCTGTCACCGAGATCACACGAGAAGTTGCACCGGCACTTGATTCACCGGCCAGGCGCAACGCAATGCCCGCGCCCTGCCCGTCCAACAGGCCCAAGGCAACCGGAATCACGAACGGCAGTTTTTCTACTTTATCCGGCGTTTCCGGGCAGCTCTGGCGGAAGGTCAGGCTGTAGGTCTTGGCTGCGGCGTCGTAGGACTCGCTCACCGCCAAACGCGGCGTGCCGGCCTGGCTGTACCAGCGCTTGAACTGGGTCAGGTCGGCGCCGTTGGCGTCTTCCATGGCCTTGATGAAGTCATCACAGGTCACGGCCTGGCCATCGTGGCGTTCAAAGTACAGGTCGCTGCCTTTACGGAAGCCTTCGGCGCCCAGCAAGGTGTGGATCATGCCGACCACTTCCGAGCCCTTTTCGTACACGGTCAGGGTGTAGAAGTTGGAAATCTCGATAAAGCTGTCCGGGCGCACGGCGTGGGCCATGGGGCCGGCGTCTTCGGCGAACTGGTGGGTACGCAGGTAAGCCACGTCCTGGATGCGCTTGACCGTGGCCGAGTTCATGTCGGCAGAGAATTGCGAGTCACGGTAGACGGTGAAACCTTCCTTGAGCGACAGCTGGAACCAATCGCGGCAGGTCACGCGGTTGCCCGACCAGTTGTGGAAGTATTCGTGGGCCACGATCGCCTCGACGCGCTGGTGCGCGGCATCGGTGGCGGTTTCGGCACGGGCCAGCACGGCGCTGGAGTTGAAGATATTGAGGCCCTTGTTCTCCATGGCGCCCATGTTGAAGTCGTTCACGGCGACGATCATGAAGATGTCGAGGTCGTACTCGCGGCCGTAGGTTTCTTCGTCCCAGCGCATGGATTTTTTCAGGCTGGTCATGGCGTGCTGGCACTTGTCGATGTTTTCTGGCTCGACGTAGATGCGCAGCGCCACTTCACGGTCAGTCATCGTCGTGAAGGTATCTTCGACACACCACAGGTCACCGGCCACCAGCGCAAACAGGTACGCCGGCTTCTTGAACGGGTCTTCCCAGGTCGCCCAGTGACGGCCGTCTTCGCCGGGGCCGCTGGCAATCGGGTTGCCGTTGGACAGCAGCACCGGGTAGCTGTGCTGCTCAGCAATCACCGTGGTGGTGAACGTACTCATCACGTCCGGGCGGTCGAGGTAATAAGTGATCTTGCGAAAGCCCTCGGCCTCGCACTGGGTGCAGAACATGCCGCTGGATTTGTACAGGCCTTCCAGGGCGGTGTTGGTCTCGGGGTGGATTTTTACCGTGGTGTCCAGGGTAAAGGTGGCACTTTTGGGCTGTACGGTCAGGTGGCTGTCGGTCAGCTGATAGTCAGCGTCCGTCAGTTCCTGGTCGGCCAGGTTGACGCTCAACAGCTCAAGTTGCTGGCCATCGAGCACCAGCGGCGGCAAACCGGCGCCGCGCTCAGGGTTGCGGCGCATCACCAGTTGCGCGTGGACCAGGCTGTGGTCCTCGAACAACTCGAAGGTCAGGTGCGTCTCTTCGATCAGGTAGTCCGGCGCCTGATAGTCCTTGAGGTAAATCATCTTCGGTTGTTCGGTGCGCATGGCTAGCATCCTTTTACTGATGCACGGCGAGTTGGTAGGCCGTGTACTTGCGAATATTGATAACGCCGGTGTCGAAGATCAGGTATTGGCCCTTGATCCCCAGCAGCGTGCCTTCGGCAATCGGGTTCTTGTCCAGGTTGAAGCTGACGATCTTGGCGGGATACTGCTCCACCGGGTAGCGGATTTCGATAGGTTCGATGTCGGTTACCGGTTGGATGGCCTGTAGGCCAAAGCGTTCCTGCAAGGCGTTCACGCCTTCGGCGCAGGCGGCGAACAACTCATCGCGTACTTGCTTGAGGTCCACCGCCACCGCGTCGCCCTTGAGCAGTGCGCGCCAGTTGGTCTTGTCGGCCACTTGGCTGCGGAACACGTCCTCGACAAAGCCGGATTGCTGACGGGTAGCCACGCGCATGATCGGCAGCGCCTGGCTGGCACCCTGATCGAGCCAGCGAGTAGGCAACTGAGTAGCGCGGGTGATGCCGACCTTGATGCCCGACGAATTCGCCAGATACACCACGTGGTCGGTCATGCAGAATTTTTCGCCCCAGCCTGGATCGCGGCAGGTGCCGGCGTCGTAATGGCAACGCTCGGGGCTCATGATGCAAAGGTCACACTGGGCCAGCTTGGTCATGCACGGGTAGCAGTAACCCTGGCTGAAGCTGGTCTTGGTTTTGCGGCCGCAATGGCTGCAATGGATGGCACCCAGATACTCCAGGCGAATATGGCTGCCGATCAAGGGGTTGACCGGCACCTCGACGTCGCCCAGGCGAAACGCGTATTGAACGGTCGGCTCACCGAGTTGCGCCGACATTTTGCTGACTGCACCGCGACCAATTTCAATCAATGGATCGCATCCGACTTGAACAGAATGTTGGGTACTGGCGCAGACTTGGAGGCGCATTCCTGCGGGCCCATGTAACCGGTGCGCTGGTCTTCGGGCAGGTTCTGGATTTCCCAGGCGATCACCGCTTGCAGCGACAGCTCGCGCTGCTCGGCGGTGAGCTTGCGGCCATCGGACCATTTGCCGATTTCCACGGCGAGCTTGAGGCTCTCGTAGATATCCGGGGTGATGTTTTCGATCATTTCAGCAAAAGAGGACATTAGGCTCTTCCTTATCAAATAGACGATTTGCGGCGGCTGTACAGCCCGCCCAGCAAACCGGTGAGGCAGCCGACAACCAGGCCGCCCAGGTGGGCAGCGTTGGCGATTTCGCCGAAGCCGATCATCGAGACCAGCCCCGACATGCAGAGCACCAACCAGATCAGCATCATCGCCAGCACCCCACGGGGCAGCCGATAAGCCGGGTTCGGCGAGAGTAATTGAAAAATCCAGCAATGCCCGAGCAGGCCATACAGCACGCCGGACAACCCGCCAAACAGACTGGGGCCGCCATAAGCGTATTGAGCGTAGTTGGAGACCAGGCTGAACAACAAGGTCAGGCCGAGCAAGTTGATACTGCCCTGGCGCGCCTCGATGCGCCGCCCCAGCTCCCAATACCACATGCCATTCATGGCCAGGTGCAGGATGCCGAAGTGAATGAGCATCGGCGTGACCAAGCGCCACCACTGCCCCGACGCCAGGCTGTCGGCCAGCGGCGTGAACTGGATGTACTCGCCCAGGATGCGGAACGGCAAAAAGGTCAACCAGGCCATGGTTTGCAGGTTTTCGCCCAGCAACGTAATCGCACCGACAATCACGCTCGCCAGCAACACCAACGCCGTAACCGGGCTGTGGCGAACTTGTTGGACAAAACTCGGGCGCTTGACCGGCGGCTGTTCGGGAATATCCAGTTGCTGGTCCGGGTCACCAGCGGGAAAGCGCTGGTACAACACGCGCACGTCGTCGCTGATGCTCTCGGGTACCCACAACACTTGCTCGCCTGCCTCTTCACTGACGCGATGGGGCACTTGCATACGTTGCAGCAGCTTGACGAAGCCGCCCAGGTCAACGCTCAGGGGCAAGCGCAATACAGCCACTGTACTCATTTAATAACCTCGGGGCGCTCAACGTCGACCCATACGAATTTGCTTGGATCCAGGCGCGTTTCCTGATCCAGGCGATACGCCACCAGCTTGCCGTACAGCACTGCGCTGTAGTCCAGGCAGGCCAGGTTGTCGCGGATCGGCGCCGGTTTGCCGCTGCGCCAGTAATGGCCGACAAACAACAAGGGTTCGTCGACGCCGTAGCGCAGCAGGGAATTCTTTTCAGACGACGACAACGGCGTGCGGGCCACCGGTTCAGGCAAGGCGTCGGGCTGGAACACGATGTCGCCGTAGGTTTTCGGGTCGTCTTCCCAGAACTTGGTGCGAAAGAACGAACGCGTCAGGCCATCGCCGCCGGTGAGCGTGAGGCCGTCCGGCAGGCGCATATCGGTGCCGCGCAGCAAGCGGTCGAACGCATTGCAGGCAAAACTGCCAGGCACGGCGGCAGCCTGCAGGAAGTGCTGATCGATGCAACCATCCGGAAAAGTCGCACGCAGCGGCTGAATAAAGCCGTCGTCCCAGCACGCATGCACCACGCGAAAGCGCCCCGCGTCGACAAACAGCGGCATGTCGTAGAACCAGCCGAGAAAGTCATGCCAGTCGGCCGGGTGCTGCTCGAACTGGGTCAGGGTCTCGTGGATCAACCGCGCATGCCGTGGGTTGTGCTCGCGCACGAACTGCTTGCCACTGCCCGGCGGTGCCGGGGTGGTCCAGCCCAGCGCGTTGAACTCATGGTTGCCCATGATGCACAGCGCCTGGCCGGCCTCGGTCATGTCGTGCACAATGTGCAGCGCCTCGCGAATACGCGGGCCACGGTCGATGATATCGCCCAGGAACACCGCCATCCGCGACGGGTGACGCCAGGTGCCGCCCTGCTTGTGGTAGCCCAACCGGTCGAGCAAATGCTCAAGGGTATGAGCGCAACCGTGCACGTCACCAATCAGGTCGTAGCTACGCGCGGGATCGAGCATCAGTCGCCTCCACCCCCCAAGCGGCTGCCCCAGCCCAGCTTGGTGCGGCACACTTCGTAGTAGTTGTGGTCCAGCGGGTGGATCAGCCGCAGCTTCTGCGCCTTTTTGCTCACGGTGATGGTGTCACCGGGGGCGCAGGTGAAATGGTTCTGCCCATCGCAGGACACCTGCGGGTAGATCTGCATGTCTTTGGACACCACGATTTTCAGCTCACTGTTGCCGTCGACCACAATCGGCCTGCTCGACAACATATGGGGGTACATCGGCACGATCACAATGGCATCGAGCTTGGGATGCATGATCGGGCCGCCTGCCGACAGCGCGTACGCGGTGGAGCCGGTGGGCGTGGCGACGATCAGGCCGTCGGCCTTCTGGCTGCACACGAACTGGCCGTCTATATACAGCTCGAACTCGATCATGCGCGTGGACTTGCCAGGGTGCAGCACCACGTCATTAAGGGCATCGCCCTGGCCGATGGCTTCACCGTGGCGGCGCACTTCGGCTTGCAGCAGGAAGCGGTTCTCCACCAGGTAGTGACCGTCGAGCACCTTGGCGACTTCGACTTCCAGCTCGTCCGGGCGAATATCGGTAAGAAAGCCCAGGCTGCCCCGGTTGATCCCCAGCACCGGCACGTTATGCCGCGCCAAGGCCCGGGCCGCGCCGAGCAGGCTGCCATCGCCTCCGACCACGATGACCATGTCGCAGACTTCGCCGAGCATCTTGCGCGACGAGGTTTGCAGGCCATGACCCGGCAGGATTTCGGCGATGGTGTCTTCGAGGATCACATGCAGGTGGCGTTCCAGCAGGAATTTTTTCAGCCGGCGGACGGTGTCCAACACCTGGGTACTGCCCAGGCGACCGATAATGCCGATATTGCGAAATTGCTCCATGGGGCTCCTGCTGGCTTTGGGGTGTGGCAAAAACAAGGATTATGGGCGAAAGGCCGCCCCAGGCAAAATCCTTTGTCGCCGTGAAGCCTTGATGACAATGGTTCTCAGCGCCCTACCCGGCGTTGAAGCGGCTATGCTCGCACACATGACTGTGTTCCCCGACTTGCACGCCCTGCCCCGCCAACTGCGTCACCCCGAGGTGCGCGACCTCGCGTGGGTGATGCTCGCGCCGCCGATGCTGGCGCAGACGCCGTGGCCACAACGCCATCCGCTGGCCGGCAGCAACTGGGTGCAGGCACCCGATGCGCTCGAACATTGGCTGCGCGCCCTTGATCAAGACAGCAGCGCGCTGCTGCTCTGGCTTAGCCAGGCACGCACGCGGCGCCTGGGCCTGTATTACGAGCGGTTGTGGCAGTTTGCGGTGCAGCATGCGCCAGGGGTGGAGCTGTTGGCTGCCAACCTGCCGATCCGCCGCGCCGGGCATACCCTGGGCGAGCTGGACATGTTGATTCGCGACCGCGAGGGCGTGCATCACCTGGAACTGGCGATCAAGCTCTACCTGGGCCCACAGCAAGGTGACGGCCAGGACAGCGCGTTGTGGTTGGGGCCGGGTTGCCATGATCGACTGGACCGCAAGCTCGCCCACCTGGCCCAGCATCAATTGCCGATATCCGCACGCCCGGAAAGCCGCGAGGCCCTGGCCGCGCTGGATATCCAGCAGTTCGACGCGCATTTGTGGCTGGGTGGGTATTTGCTGTACCCGTGGCCCGGTGAGGCTCAAGCACCGGCGGGTGCGCATCCGCAGCACTTGCATGGGCGTTGGTTGCATCAGAAGGATTGGCGAGCATTTGCCGACGGTAGCGCGCCTGGCTGCTGGCAACCGCTGCCCCGCCATGCCTGGCTGGCGCCGGCGCATTACCCCGCGGATGAGGTGTGGAGCGAGGAACGCATGCGCGGCTGGCTGACGGAATTGGACCCGATGGCACCTGCGCAATTGTTGGTGCGCATGATTCAGAGCGGCGAGGACTGGGAAGAAGCCGAGCGGTTGTTTTTGGTGGCCGATCTTTGGCCGAATGTGCCGGGGGCTGGCTGAGGGTTTTGTGCTGGGTTCAGGGGCATCATCGGGGGCAAGCCCCCTGCCACACTGACTGCATTTCAATATTGGAATTCGGTCAAATGTGGGAGGAGGCTTGCCCCCGATAGGGCCGGCACAAGCACTACAAACTGTCGATATGCCGATAATCCAACTGCAACCCAACCGCCAATTCCTGAGCCCTACCCAACCTGATCGCCCCACGCTCAATGTCCACCAGCAACCCCGGACAGTCCAGCAGCGGCAACCCGGCAATGTCCTTGAGTCGCCCATCGGTAATCAGCAACAAACGCTGTTGCTCAGCCGGATAGCGCTTACGCCGCGCCGCCAGCCAATCACCCGCCTCACTCAGCGCCGGCATCAAAGGCGTACCGCCGCCGGCACCCAGTTGATCCAACCAACCGGCCAAACCTTTTGCGGCCTTCAACCCCTGAACCTGCCACTTCGGCGATGACCCGCTGGCCGTCAACACCGCCATCCGCGCACGTTGGCGATACGCATCGTAAAACACTTGCGCCAACAAGCCCTTGGCATCCGTCAACGCACGATGCCGCCGGGTAGACGCCGAGGCATCGACAATCACCAGCCACAACTCGTGGGCCGAGCGGCTGCGCAGGTGAAACAGCAAATCCTCACGACGCTGCGGCCGGCCACCCAGCAAGGTGCCGGGCCAGTTGATCATGCCCTGTTTCGCGCTGCGCGCCTTGCCTTGCCTGCCTCTGTCCAATCGCCCCGCCTGGGGCCAGGCATCCGCCCCCGCGTCAGGTCGAGGGCGAATGCCTAAGGCTTTTTTGGCCAGGTGGGGACTTCGCGGCGTGCGCCCGTGGGCAGGGCCGCCGCGGGCATGTCACCCCATTGGCCCTGGCCCGGCGATGTGTCAGAGGGTTTGGGCGACTGCGCTTCGCTCGGCGGGCTGGCCGGTGGCGATTGCTCTTGGCGGCGATGGCGCAAGGCGAACTCCGCGACGGCTTCGATATCTTCTTCGGCGATAGCGCTGGCACCGCGCCAGGCGGCATGGGCCCGTGCGCCGCGCAGCCAGACCAAGTCCGCGCGCAAGCCATCGACACCGGCAGCAAAACACCGCTCGGTGATCTGGGCCAAGGCCTGATCGTCCAGCTCAATGCTGTCGAGCCGCGCTCGCGCCTGGGTGCAGCGCTCGCGCAACGCGCCTTGCGCCTGCGCCCATTGCGCGCAGAACGCCGCCGGATCACTGTCGAAGTCCAGCCGACGACGAATGATCTGCCCACGCTCGGCCGGCAACGTCTGCCCGCTCAGCGCCACATTGAAACCAAACCGGTCGAGCAACTGCGGGCGCAACTCGCCCTCCTCCGGGTTCATGGTGCCAATCAAAACAAAGCGCGCCGCGTGCCGGTGGGAAATACCGTCGCGCTCGATCAGGTTGGTGCCGCTGGCGGCGACATCCAACAGCAGGTCCACCAGGTGGTCAGCCAGCAGGTTGACCTCATCGACATACAACACACCACCATCAGCCTTGGCCAATACGCCGGGGGAAAACTGCGCACGGCCTTCGCCGAGCGCTGCATCCAGATCCAGCGTGCCGATCAGCCGCTCTTCGGTAGCGCCCAACGGCAAAGTCACAAACTGCCCGCTGGCCAACAGGTCTGCCAGCCCCCGCGCAAGAGTGGACTTGGCCATGCCACGCGGGCCTTCAATCAGCACGCCGCCGATCTTCGGGTCGATGGCCGTCAGGCACAGCGCCAGTTTCAGGGCATCGGCGCCGACCACGGCGGACAGCGGGAAATGGGGAATATCAGTCATCAGCTGTCTTCTTCTATATCCAGCAACAGGTTTTCCAACGCCTCACGGTACGCCCCCGGCGCTTGCCACATGCCGCGCTGCTGGGCTTCAAGCATGCGTTCGGTCATGTCGCGCAGGGCATCCGGGTTGTGTTGTTGCACAAAGGCCCGGGTATCGGGGTCGAGCAAATAGGCGTCGGCGAGCAAGGCGTATTGGTGATCGTCAATCAGCGCCGTGGTGGCGTCGAAGGCGAACAGGTTGTCTACTGTCGCGGCCATCTCGAATGCGCCTTTATAGCCGTGACGCTTCACACCTTCGATCCACTTGGGGTTGGCGGCGCGGGAACGGATCACCCGGTTCAGCTCTTCCTTCAAGGTGCGGATCTTCGGCAGGTCTGGCTGGCTGTGGTCGCCATGGTAGCTGGCGGCTTTGTCACCGCTCAGGGTTTCCACGGCGGCGAGCATACCGCCCTGGAATTGGTAGTAATCGTTGGAGTCGAGCAGGTCATGCTCGCGGTTGTCCTGATTTTGCAACACCGCTTGCACCTGGCTTAAGCGCTGAGCGAATTGCTCGCGGGCGGCGGTGCCCTCATCCGAACCGCCGTACGCGTAGCCGCCCCAATTGAGGTAGACCTCGGCCAAGTCTTCACGGCTTTGCCACAGGCGGCCGTCCACCGCGCCCTGCACGCCGGCGCCATAGGCACCGGGTTTGGCGCCGAAAATACGCCAGCCGGCCTGTTTCGCCGCCGCGTCTTCGTCCAGGCCAGACTCGATCAACGCCGCACGCTCACTGCGCACCTTGGCGGCCAGCGGGTTCATATCATCGGGCTCGTCCAGCGCGGCTACCGCCTGCACCGCCGCATCGAACAGGCGGATCAGATTCGCAAATGCATCGCGAAAGAACCCTGATACACGCAAGGTCACATCCACTCGCGGGCGGTCCAACAGACTGACCGGCAAGATTTCAAAGTCATCCACCCGCTGGCTGCCCGTGGCCCACACCGGGCGCACGCCCATCAGCGCCATGGCCTGGGCGATATCGTCACCGCCGGTGCGCATGGTGGCGGTGCCCCAGACCGACAGGCCGAGTTGACGCAGGTGATCGCCATGGTCTTGCAAATGGCGCTCAAGTATCAGGTTGGCCGACTGAAAACCAATGCGCCAAGCCGTCGTGGTGGGCAGGTTGCGCACGTCGACGGTGAAAAAGTTGCGCCCGGTGGGCAGTACGTCCAAACGCCCGCGACTCGGCGCACCACTGGGGCCCGCCGGTACAAAGCGGCCACTTAAGGCATCCAGCAAACCGCGCATTTCCGCGGGGCCGCAGGCATCCAGACGCGGCGCTACAACGATGCGCAGGCTTTCGATGACGGCCTTCACATCCTCCCAACCGGGCTCCTCCAACTGCTCAAGCGGGCCTTCCAATGCCTGCTCGATCAAACGAGCGGCATACAACTCAAGGCGCTCGCGGGTATCACCGGCGGTGCGCCACAACTGCGCATCGATATTTTGCAGCACCTGGGGACGACGCCCGGTCCAGGGTTCGGCGAGGGCGCAGTCCAACGGGTCGAAACCCAGTTCGAACGCCTTGGCCAACACCCGCAGCAAGCTCGATTGCGGGCCACGGCCATCGCCACGGGGGATGCGCAGCAAGGCCAGCAAGGTGTCGACGCGCAAGCGGCCCTCAGGCGACTCGCCAAAGATATGCAGGCCATCGCGGATCTGCGACTCCTTCAAGTCACACAGGTAGGTGTCCAGGCGCGGCAGCCACACGGCGGCGTCGGCGTCGCTTGCAAGCTCAAGCTCCTGATCGATACGGGTTTCGCGCACCAGCTTGAGAATGTCTTTTTGCAGTTCCAGGGCACGGCGGGGGTCGAGCAACTGCGCCTCGTAGTATTCGTCCGCCAACAGCTCCAGATCACGCAGCGGGCCGTAGGTTTCGGCACGGGTCAGCGGCGGCATCAGGTGATCGATGATCACGGCCTGGGTACGCCGCTTGGCCTGGGCACCCTCGCCCGGGTCGTTGACGATAAACGGGTAGATATTCGGCAGCGGGCCCAACAATGCATCGGGCCAGCAGTTTTCCGACAGGCCTACGCCTTTACCCGGCAGCCATTCCAGATTGCCGTGTTTGCCCACATGGATCACGCCGTGGGCGCCGTAGGTGTGGCGCAACCAGAAGTAGAACGCCAGGTAGCCATGGGGCGGCACCAGGTCCGGGTCGTGATAAACGGCACTGGCATCGACCTGATAGCCGCGCGCGGGCTGGATGCCGACAAAGGTCAGCCCCAGGCGCAGACCGGCAATCATCATGCGGCCGTCGCGGAACATCGGGTCGCTGTCGGGCGTGCCCCAACGCGCCAACACGGCCTGGCGATTGGATTCAGGCAGGCGGCTGAACATCACCTCGTAGTCGCCCAGGCTCATGCTTTGATGGCAGGGACGCAGGTCAAGGCTGTCGAGATCGTTGGTGACGCCGCCGAGCAAATCGTGGATCAGCGCTGTGCCGCTTTCGGGCAACGCCTGCGGCAGCGGATACCCTTCGGCTTGCAGCGCACGCAGGATATTCAGCGCGGCAGCCGGCGTATCCAGGCCCACGCCATTGCCGATACGGCCGTCGCGAGTCGGATAGTTGGCAAGAATAAGCGCGATGCGTTTGTCGGCATTCGGCACCCGCGCCAGCTCGACCCAATGACGCGCCAGTTCGGCGACAAAATCCATACGCTCAGGCGCGGCGCGGTAGCACACCACGTCCGACTGGCTGCGCTCACTGCGCCAGGCCAAATCCTTGAAGCTGATCGGGCGGCTGATAATGCGCCCGTCCAACTCAGGCAAAGCAATATGCATCGCCAGGTCACGCGGCCCCAAGCCTTGCTCGCTGGCTTGCCAACCCGGCTCGTTGTCCTGGGCGCAAATGGCTTGGATCACCGGGATATTTCGGCGAAACGGCCTCAGGTGAGGCGCTTCGGGGCTGGATTGGGCAAAACCGGTGGTATTGAGGATCACCGCTGCGCCCACTTCATCCAGCAGGTCCTCGACCACCGTCAGGCAGCCGGGCTCTTTCAAACTGGCCACCGCTATTGGCAACGGGTTAAGGCCCGCTGCCTGCAAGCGTTGGCAAAACACATCGATAAAGCCAGTATTGGCCGCCTGCAAATGGGAGCGGTAGAACAGCACCGCAGCCACCGGGAATTCGGCGTTCCAATCCGCCTGCCAGTCATTGAGACGGGCATTGGCGTTGTGCGGGTGATAAATCGCCGTGCGTGGCAGAGTTTGCGGCTCGGCCCAGGCGTAGTCGCGGCCCAGGTAGCTACTGGCCAGGCAGCGATAAAAATCCAGCGCATTGCCCAAACCGCCCTGGCGCAGGAAGTACCACAGGCGGTCGCGGCTTTCGGCGTTTACCGTACTCAGCCCACTGAGTTCAGGGTCTGGACGATCATCCCCCGGCACCAGAATCAACGTGACGCCACGCTCGGCCAACTCCACCAGCCGCTCGATGCCGTAGCGCCAATAGCCGATACCGCCATGCAGCGAAATCAGGATGACCTTGGCGTGGCGCAGCACTTCATCGACGTACAGGTCAACCGAGGCATGGTTCTGCACCTGCATCGGGTTGGCCAGGCGCAAGCTGGGGTAGTCGTCCGGCAACTGCTGGGCCGCTTCGGCCAGCAACGCCAGGCTGGAGTCACCGCTGCACAGGATCACCAGTTCAGCGGGGGTTTGGCCAAGGTCGGCAATATTGTCGTCCGAGACGAAACCACCGGGCTGAGTCCTGAGCAGGTGCATGGGTTAAACGCTGAGGGCGGCGCGCAGTTGCGCTTCGAGGCCCGCCGCGTCGAGGTCTTGGCCGATCAGCACCAGGCGCGTGATGCGTGCTTCATCAGCACCCCAAGCACGGTCGAAGTGCTTGTCAAAACGCGTGCCCACGCCCTGGATCAGCAGGCGCATCGGTTTGTTCGGGATAGCGGCAAAGCCCTTAACACGCAGGATGCCGTGCTGAACCACCAGCTGAGTCAGAGCGTCGAGCAGCAGGGCTTCGTCGGCTTGCGGCAGGTCGATGGAGATCGAATCAAAGGCGTCGTGATCGTGGTCGTCTTCACCTTCGTGGTGGTGATCGTGATGGCTGTGGCGGCCGTCGATATGCTCCTCGGAACCCGCACCCAGGCCAATCAACACGTCCAGCGGCAGACGCCCGCTGCTGGCTTCGATGATCTTGACGGCTGGCGGCAGTTCTTCGGCGACTTCCAAACGCACGCGGGCCAAGTCTTCCGGGCTGATCAGGTCGGATTTGTTGAGGATCACCAGGTCGGCGCTGGCCAATTGGTCGGCGAACAGCTCGTGCAGCGGGGATTCGTGGTCCAGGTTTGGGTCGAGTTTGCGCTGGGCGTCGACTTGATCCGGGAACGCAGCAAAGGTGCCAGCGGCCACGGCCGGGCTGTCGACCACGGTGATCACCGCGTCAACGGTGCAGGCGCTGCGAATTTCAGGCCACTGGAAGGCTTGTACCAACGGCTTTGGCAGGGCCAGGCCGGAGGTTTCAATGAGGATATGGTCCAGATCGCCGCGACGAGCGACCAGTTCACGCATCACCGGGAAGAACTCTTCCTGCACGGTGCAGCACAGGCAGCCGTTGGCCAGCTCATACACGCGGCCGTTGGCCTCTTCTTCGGTGCAACCGATGGAGCACTGCTTGAGGATCTCACCGTCAATGCCCAGCTCGCCGAACTCGTTGACGATCACCGCGATACGACGGCCTTGGGCGTTGTCGAGCATATGGCGCAGCAAGGTGGTTTTGCCCGAGCCGAGGAAGCCGGTAACGATGGTGACGGGGAGTTTGGCCAGTGTTTTCATCGGATGCCCTTTGGGGCGGGCATACGGGACGATAGGCCCTGCGTCAGCGCGCAGCAGCGGATTTCGTCACCGGATCACCCCGCCCGGTTGAAGTAGAAAATCGGTTGCGAGGCAGGTCTCCTGGCTTGGGGCTTGCAGATCTTGCGACCGGCGCTGATTGCGCCTTCCCGCCGGTTTGGCAGTGGCGTGGCAGTCAGATGAACCCTTTACAGTTGCGGGGGCAGCCGCGGCTTGGACCGCGTTCCCTTCTTAGCTTCGGCCTGGGCTGAAGAACCTCGAGGGTGCAAGGCTACGCAGTGCTTGGGGGATGGTCAATGTTCGGGTTGGGTTGGGTTGGGTTGGTGTACATATCCGTTTTCTCGGTAACGGCTACTTAGGGTTCCGCCCTTACGGCGGCTCACTTTGGAAAAGCCCCAAAGTAAGCAAAGGGCTCTTGCCCCAACACTCGGCACCTCGCCTAGGCTCGGTGTGCCCGTAATCCGACATGGATTTGGGGGGCCGCCGCCACGCGCCATCCATGGCGCGGGGCGGCTAAACCGGCATCCCTGCCGGTTTACCCCCCAAATCCATGTCGAATTCCGGCCAGCGTGTTTAACGGGGCGCCTAAGATCAAGATCAACATCAAGATCAAAAGCCAGAGCCAGAGCCAGAGCACTCTTCTATCTGATACATGGAGATCAACATGTGGGAGCGGGCTTGCCCGCGAATGCAGTGGGCCAGTGGATGCAGGTGTTGGCTGACCCACCGCTTTCGCAGGCAAGCTGATCTGGTCAAGTAATCTTGGACACCATTTACGGTTTATCCCACCAGTCGCTCGTGAGCGACTGGTGATCGGTAGCCGTTGTAGCTATGCGGCCGAACGGTGTTGTAACGCGATAAGTAGCGCTGC
>NZ_JACVZE010000005.1 GCF_015461805.1 Pseudomonas pisciculturae | reverse complement strand
GACCATAGAGCATTGGAACCACCTGATCCCATCCCGAACTCAGCAGTGAAACGATGCATCGCCGATGGTAGTGTGGGGTTTCCCCATGTGAGAGTAGGTCATCGTCAAGATTAAATTCCGAAACCCCATTTGCGAAAGCAGATGGGGTTTTGTTTTGGGCGGTCGAAAAGTGCCGTTAGCTGTCGCACGGCAGTAAAAACCCGTTCCCTACTGACCAACAGCATGCCGTTGAGGAAATCAATGCAAAGTGTTTCTGCATTTTTGGTATGGTGCAGCACATTTTCACAAGGACTGATCTTTCTTCCGCAGGATGCGGCGTCGACCTTCATCAACGAGATGCTGTAGAAATGCCAGAAGCTATACCCATCAAGGATCACGAAAAAGAAAACCGCCTGGTCAATAAGCGCCTGCTCGCCTGTGCACTGCTGGTGATCGGCATTACCTGCGCGTTGGTAGGCCGTATGTACTTCCTGCAGGTAGTACAGTTCGATTATCACTCTACGATTTCCGAAAACAACCGCGTGCATGTGTTGCCGATCACACCGACGCGCGGGTTGATTTATGACCGCAACGGCGTGGTGCTGGCTGACAACCGTCCCAGCTACAACCTGACCATCACCCGCGAACGTACCAGTGACCTCAACGGTGAACTGGACGCCATCGTCAGTTTGCTGCACCTGCCAGCCGAAGACCGAGCAGTGTTCGACAAGGCGCTAAAGCAAGCCCGCCATCCCTTCGTCCCGGTGACTCTGTTTTACGAACTGACCGAAGAACAGATCGCCCTGCTGGCCGTCAACGAGTTCCGCCTGCCGGGGGTCGACGTAGAGCCACAATTCGTGCGGCACTACCCGTTAGGCGCACACTTTGCCCATTCCATTGGCTACGTGGGGCGGATCAACGAAAAAGAGTCCAAGGCCCTCGATTCAGTGGAGTATCGCGGCACGCAATCCATCGGCAAGACCGGTATCGAGCGTTTTTACGAATCCGAGCTCCACGGCCACGTCGGCTACGAAGAGGTCGAGACCAACGCCCAGGGTCGCGTATTGCGGGTGCTCAAGCACACTGATCCGGTCCCCGGCAAAAACATCGTGCTAAGCCTCGACGTCCACCTTCAGGAAGCGGCCGAAGAAGCCCTCGGCGACCGCCGTGGTTCGGTCGTGGCCCTCGATCCACAAACCGGTGAAGTATTGGCCATGGTCAGCAAGCCGAGTTTTGACCCCAACCTCTTCGTCACAGGTATCAGCTTCAAGGAATACGCCGCGCTGCACGATTCCATCGACCGGCCTCTGTTCAACCGTGTCCTCAGAGGCCTCTACGCGCCAGGCTCAACCATCAAGCCCGAGGTGGCCATCGCCGGCCTCGACAGCGGTGTCGTCACCGCTCAAACCCGCGTGTTCGACCCTGGTTACTACCAACTGCCCGACTTTGATCATAAATACCGCAATTGGAACCACAGCGGCGACGGCTGGGTAGACATGGACGCAGCCATCATGCGCTCCAACGACACCTACTTTTACGATTTAGCCCACAAACTGGGCATCGACCGCCTGCACGACTATCTCGCCGAGTTCGGCCTCGGCCAGAAAGTCTCCTTGGACATGTTTGAAGAGTCTGCCGGCCTGATGCCATCCCAGGCCTGGAAGCGCGCCACCCGACGTCAACCCTGGTTCCCCGGCGAAACCGTGATCCTGGGTATCGGCCAGGGCTACATGCAGGTCACGCCGTTGCAACTGGCCCAGGCCACTGCGCTGATCGCCAACAAAGGTGTGTGGAACCGACCGCACCTGGCCAAGACCATCAACGGCGTGCCACCGACAGACGAAAACCCGATGCCCAATGTTGTCCTTAAAGACCAACGCGACTGGGAGCAGGTCAACCATGGTATGCAATTGGTGATGCACGACCCACGTGGCATCGCCCGTGCCGCTGCGCAGGGCGCGCAGTACCGCATTGCCGGCAAGAGCGGTACGGCGCAGGTTGTCGCGATCAAACAAGGCGAGCGCTATAACCGTAACAAGACGTTGGAGCGCCATCGCGATAACGCCTTGTTCGTCGGCTTCGCGCCCGCGGAACACCCGAAAATCGTGATCTCGGTAATGATCGAAAACGGTGAGGCCGGAGGGCGCGTAGCAGGCCCGGTAGTGCGGCAAATCATGGACGCTTGGCTGCTCGACCAGGAAGGTCACCTGAAGCCGCAGTATGCGACGCCCGTCAAAGCGCCCGGAGATCCAAAGGTTTAACTCAAAGCTTCCACTCGTCCCATGTCTCTAAGTCGCCATAGGCAAGCCAGGGCACATCGTGGGCTGTCCAGATGTGCGAGGTAGGCCTGACGCCCGGATCATCATCCAGCGTCGCCACTCGCACAATCACATGGGGCTGATGCCCACGCTCGGCCATCAGATGGGAGCCGCAGCGTGAGCAGAAATGCCTGAATTTACCCGGCGAAGATTCATACGACGATAACAGTGCCTCGCCTTGGGTCCAACGAAAGTGTTCGCGCATGACGCCCGCCGTCGAAACGAACGGCGCTGCGTGAACCTTGCGACAGCTTTGGCAATGGCAGTGGCTGATGGGCATATCCAGACTGTCCAGCTGGTACTGCACGGCCTTGCAGAAACAACTTCCATGTAGCGGTTGAGTCATGGTGCTTCACCTCAGGGGGAGGGAGACAATCTACCATTCGCGCATCCTGTCACTCTGAAGTAAATCGCAACACCAATGCGCAGCCCAAAAGGTTGCGCATTGTTCGATGTCGCCTACTGTCAATGCAGGAGGTGACTTATGCACGTATTGGATCGCATCGAACGAAAAGTCTTGCTCAACGCTTCACGTAAACAGGTATGGGAAGCACTGACCAACGCCGAGCAATTCGGCGACTGGTTCGGCATCGCCCTCAAGGGCAAAACCTTTAATGCGGGGCAAACCCTCGAAGCACCCATCACTTATCCGGGTTACGAGCATGTGATCTGGAAGGCCAAGATCGAACGTATCCTGCCGCAGACGCTGTTCTCATTCTGGTGGCACCCCTTTGCGGTAGAGCAGGGCGTTGATTACGACCAAGAGACCCCGACCCTGGTGGAATTCACCCTTGAGGACCGCGCCCCGGGCATTCTGCTGCGGGTGGTCGAATCAGGCTTTGACACGGTGCCCGAGGCACGCCGGCAGAAGGCCTTCAAGATGAATTCCCGAGGTTGGGATGAGCAGATGGGCAATATCGAGAACTACCTGAACAACCATGTGGTGAGCGAGCTTGCCCCGCGCTGGGTGGCGAAGCCGCCCCAATAAGGCTGCCGCGGTGTTTCAGAAAGACCGCGGCGCCTGGTTTTAGGGCGGCTTCGCCACCCAGCGCGGGGCAAGCCCGCTCACTACAAACTAGAAATCCACTGACGCGGACAACTTGGCCACACGCGGGTCACCCTGACTCAGGTAACCACCCTGGGCCGATTCCCAATACTTCGCGTTGGCGACGTTCTCAACGGTAGCGCCCAGCGTGACATCACGCTGCGCAACCTTGAAGTTGTAGCGCGCGCCCACATCGAAGCGATTCCACGCCGGCAAGCTCAGGTTATTGGCCGCGTCGGCGTATTGGCCACCCGTGCGCAGCATGCGCCCATTGAGGCTCACGCCTTGCACGCCCGGTACATCCCAATCAACCCCGGCATTGAGTTGGAAGGAGGGAACGCCAATGGCCCGGTTTCCGTCGTTGGCGCCGTTTTGCGTGTCCTTGAGTTCTGTCTTCATCACCGTCACACCGCCGAGCAAACGCAGGCCGCTGACGGGTTCGCCGAACACGTTGAGCTCGACGCCCTTGTTGATTTGCAGGCCTTCGCGCACGTAACGCGCCGTGTCAGCATCGACCACTTCGGAGTAACCGGCACCAGGCTGTTCGATACGATAAACACCCAGCGTTGCGCCGTAGCTACCCATATCGACCTTGACACCTGCTTCGATCTGCTTGGAGCGGGCCGGAGCATAGGCTTGACCTCCGCCGACGATCGTTCGGGTGCCCAATGTGAGCGGCGACGTCGGCCCCTGGGCCAAACCTTCGATGCGGTTGGCATACACCGACACATGTTCCCACGGCTTGAACACGATGCCGTAGACCGGCGTGGTGATCGACTCGTCGTAGTTGGCTGTGCGTGTGCCACTCGAGTAGCTGTAACCCTGTACCACCATCTGCTGGCGGCGTGCGCCGAGCGTCACCAATAGACGATCGTCGAAGAAACCAAGCGTGTCGGAAACGGCCGCACTACGCACGAAGGTCTTGTCAGTAATCTTAGGGTCGTTGAAATCGGTGCCCGGCGTATTGCGTGGGTTGTTCAGGGCTGGTGGAGCACCCGTCACAGGGTCATAGAGATTGGTTGCCGTTGTACCGCTGGCGAACACGTAGGCGTTGCGCGTCTGAGTCCAAATCCCGGCCAGGCCAAAGTTCAGGCGATGGCTGACTGGACCAGTCTGAAACTTGCCGTTCAGGCCGCTCATCACGCTGCTGTTGTCTTCTTCATGTGCAATGGTCGAGCCGCTGGCGGTGGCATTGCCAAGGTTGTCGGTCAGCGTCACCGACGAATAGCGCCCCATTTCGCGACTGTGCTTGGCCCCGGCGGCCGCGTATGCCGTCCAGTCATCGTTCAGATCGTACTCGGCGCGCAGCATGCCCAAGGTGTCTTCAAGGTTGGTGCTGCTCCAGCTCGGTGCGTAGTTGGTGTCTGCTGAAGGTGCATCCGGGATATGGGTTGCAGTGCCCGTGAAGACCGAGTTGCGCCCACCATTGATCCGCTGTTTCTGATACACAAAGTCACCGGACAAACGCAACGCATCACCGCGATAGTCCAGGCCGACCGCAAAGAGCTTCGAGCGCTGGCTTTCATCATCAATGCCAGTATCGCCTTCGCGCTGGGACAGGTTGACCCGTGCGCCAAATCGATTGTCTTCGCCGAAGCGCTGGCCAATGTCCAAATGTTCGCCCACCCGGCCGTCGCTGCTGATGTCGGTGCTCAAACGTCGCAGCGGCACATCATCGGCGCGCTTGGGTTGCAGGTTGACGGCGCCGCCTATCCCCGAGCCGGTGGGGCTTACGCCGTTGATAAAGGCATTCGGCCCCTTGAACACTTCAACGCGCTCCAACGCGTCAGTCGAAATAATCTGACGCGGCAGGATGCCGTACAAACCGTTATAGGAAATATCGTCGCCATTGAGCGGCAGGCCGCGGATCATGAAGGTCTGCGCCTGGTTGGCATACCCCGATGCCTGACGCACCGACGAGTCATTGAGCAGCACATCGCCAACGGTCTCAGCCTGCTGATCACGAATCAACTGTTCGGTATAGGACGACATGCTGAACGGCACATCCATGATGTCCTGGTTACCCAGCACACCCATTTGACCGCCGCGTGCCACTTGGCCGCCGGCATACGCGGGGGGCAGGGCGCTTGGCGCGGGGGCCTCAGCGTTGATGTTGGTGGCGCCCAATTCCAGCGTGTTGCCGTCCTGACTGTTGTTCGCATCCTGCGGGGTGGCTGGGGTTGCGGCGTGAGCGGTGAGGCTCAGGGAGCAGCAAAGGGCGAGCAAGGTCGGACGAAACGGCACAGCGAATGGCGTACGGGCGGGCATGGTCGATCCTGACGGCGAACCGTCAATGTGAGGAAAAGGGCAACAAACGTTGCGCGTCCTCACTGCGCGGATACGACTCCGGCGCGAATGATAGTGATTGTTATTAGCGCAGCGCAACAAATATTTACTTGTTCGGTCTGCCGGCGCACATAGCCGAGTAGAATCACGCCCTGAAAGCGATTCCTGAGGTGCGGTACGGTGGATTTACAGCAGGGTTTTGTCCTGACCCGGCATTGGCGTGACACGCCGCAGGGCACGGAGGTCAGCTTCTGGCTGGCGACCGATGCTGGCCCCAGGTTTATCCGCCTTCCCATGCAGACCTCTGTGGTGTTTATCCCCGAGGCCCACCGCAAGCCGCTGGACTGGCTGCTCAAGGGCGAGCGCGAGATCGAGTTGCGCCCGTTGCAGTTGTGCGACTTTCATCACCGCCCGGTCCTCGGTCTTTACACCCGCCAGCACCGCCAATTGATGGACGTGGAAAAACGCCTGCGCGCCGCCGGTGTCGATGTCTACGAAGGCGATGTGCGCCCGCCTGAGCGCTACATGATGGAGCGCTTCATCACCGCGCCCGTGTGGTTTGGCGGCACGCCGTGTGCTGACGGCACGCTGACAGAGGCGCAGATGAAACCCGCGCCCGAGTATCGGCCGCCGCTGAAACTGGTGTCCCTCGATATCGAGACCACCGCCCAGGGCGACCTGTATTCCATCGCCCTCGAAGGCTGTGGCGAGCGCCAGGTGTACATGCTCGGCCCGCCCAACAAAACCGACGCAGTTGACTTCAAACTCGACTACTGCGACACCCGCGCCCAGTTACTCGAACGCCTCAACCAATGGGTCGCTACCTTCGACCCCGACGCGATCATCGGCTGGAACCTGGTGCAGTTCGACCTGCGCGTACTCCACGAACACGCCCAACGCCTCAGCGTGCCGCTGCTGCTTGGCCGTGGCGCCGAGCCCATGGCCTGGCGCGAACATGGCAGCCGCAGCCACTACTTTGCGGCTGCGGCGGGGCGGTTGATCATCGACGGCATCGAAGCCCTGCGCTCGGCCACCTGGAGTTTCGAATCCTTCAGCCTGGAAAACGTCGCACAAACGCTGCTGGGTGAGGGCAAGGACATCTCCACGCCGTACCAGCGCATGGACGAAATCAACCGCATGTTCGCCGAGGACAAGCCCGCTCTGGCGCGCTACAACCTCAAGGACTGCGAGCTGGTCACGCGCATCTTCGCCAAGACCGAACTGCTCAAATTCTTGTTGGAGCGGGCCAGCGTCACCGGGCTGCCGGCGGATCGCAACGGGGGCTCCGTTGCGGCCTTTACCCACCTGTACATGCCGCTGATGCACCGCCAAGGCTTCGTCGCGCCCAACCTGGGAGACAAACCGCCCCAGGCCAGCCCCGGCGGTTTCGTCATGGACTCACGCCCCGGCCTCTACGAATCGGTGCTGGTGCTCGATTACAAAAGCCTTTACCCGTCGATCATCCGCAGCTTTCTCATCGACCCGGTGGGCCTGATCGAAGGTCTCAAATACCCCGACGACAGCGACTCGGTGGAAGGCTTTCGCGGCGCACGGTTTTCCCGCACCCGGCATTGCTTGCCGGCCATCGTCGAGCGGGTTTCTGAAGGCCGTGAAGAGGCCAAGCGCGAACACAACGCGCCGTTGTCACAAGCGTTGAAAATCATCATGAACGCCTTTTACGGCGTGCTCGGTTCCAGTGGTTGCCGTTTCTTCGATACGCGCCTGGCGTCGTCCATCACCATGCGTGGCCACCAGATTATGCGCCAGACCCGCGAACTGGTTGAGGCCAAGGGCTTTGAGGTGATCTACGGCGACACTGACTCTACCTTCGTCTGGCTCGGCGGCGCCCACTCCCAGGAGGACGCCAGCCGCATTGGCCGCGCCCTGGTGCAGCATGTCAACGACTGGTGGCGCGAGCACTTGCGCAGCGAATTTGGCCTGCAAAGTGCCCTTGAGTTGCAATACGAAACCCACTTCAGCCGTTTCCTGATGCCCACTATTCGCGGCGCAGAGGAGGGCAGTAAAAAGCGCTACGCCGGCTTGGTCACGCGCAGCGATGGCAGCGAAGAAATGGTCTACAAAGGCCTCGAAACCGTACGCAGCGACTGGTCGCCCCTGGCCCGCCGCTTCCAGCAGGAGCTGTACCAGCGCATCTTCCATCGCCAGCCGCACCAAGACTATATTCGCGACTACGTGCGCCGCACCCTGAGCGGCGAATTCGACGAATTGCTGATCTACCGTAAACGCCTGCGCCGTCGTCTGGACGACTACGAGCGCAACGTGCCACCCCACGTGCGCGCCGCGCGCCTGGCCGATGACTACAACGACCGCCTCGGCCGCCCGCGCCAATACCAGCGCGGTGGTTGGATCAGCTACGTGATGAGCGTCAACGGCCCCGAGCCTCTGGAAGTGCGCAAAGCGCCCATCGACTACGATCATTACGTCACCCGCCAATTGCAACCGGTGGCCGATGCGATCCTGCCGTTCGTGGATGACGACTTCGGCACCCTGGTGGGCGGGCAGATGGGTTTGTTTTAAATACGGCCAACGGAGGAAAGCCCCATGTACACGCTCTACGGTATCGACGAATCCGGCTCCTGCATGATCGAAATCGCGTTGCAGCGGTGCGGCGTACCTTGGCGCCGAATCGATGCGGCCTCTTGGGCCGAGGGTGAGGGCAGTGACGAACTGGCGCGTATCAACCCGCTCAAGCAGGTGCCCACCCTGGTCACCCCCGATGGCCAGGTGCTGACCGAAAGCAGCGCGATCCTCATCCACCTCGGCCTTGAATTTCCCAATGCCGACCTGCTGGCCGGCAACCGTGCGCAGATCATCCGTGGCCTGGTGTACATCGCTGCCAACTGCTACTCAGCCATCGGCATCATCGACTACCCGCAACGCTGGCTGGGCAACGTCAATGAAACCGTGCAGGCGCAATTGGTCACCGGCACCCGGCGCTACCTGCACCAGGCCTGGGTCGTGTTCGCCGACCAGTTCGCCGAGCAGTTGTTTGCCCCCAACGGTGTGCCCAATGCATTGGGGCTCATGGCCGCGGCGGTGTCGCGCTGGGACGAGGCGCGCGAGGCCTTGAATGGCTTGGCGCCGGGCTTTGCACAAAGCCTGGCACAGGTGGATGCCGACCCCATTGTGGCCCCCGTATTTGCTCGGCATTGGCCCGAGTGGAAGGTCTCATGATGTTTCCGCAATCTGTGGAAACAATCACCGCCAACCCCACTCAACCCCTTGCGTAGCGGGCGTCCTGGCCTACGCTTTCTTGAAGTGCTGTAGGAATCATCCTTGAATTTGACTGTCGCAGACATGAAACTCAAGAACCCTGCATGGAATTCAAAGGAGGTGCGCATGCTCATCCGGTCGCTGACCCTGGCTACCTTGATGGCTTTTACGGGGCCGCTGTTGGCCGCGGATGATATCAACCCGCTCAAGCAGGATCTGGGTAAGGCCCGTCCGCTGGTGGTGGTGGAGCTTGATTCCGGTAACTCCACCTTGGCGACCCTCCAAAAGCAATTGGACGAACCTGCCAACAAGCAGGCGTTCGAACAACGCAACATGGTGTTCTACACCGTGAAGTTCGGCAGCATCGGTGCCGAAGGGGATAAGTTCGCCAAGGAAGCAAAAGACAACAAAAAACTCACACCGCCTGAAACCAACGCCCTGATCCGTGCCCTCAAGCTCGGCGCTGGCAGCGGCACCAAAGTGATTCTGGTGGGCAAGGACGGTGAGAAGAAACTCGAGAAGACCGTGCCACCGGATACCCTCGACTTGAAAGAGTTCTTCAGTACCATCGACCAGATGCCGATGGCTGAAAAAGAAGCGGCCGCTGCCGCAGAGCCCGAGCCCGTTGCCCCCGCGCCGGCCAAAGGCGCCAAACCGGTTAAACCGGGCAGCAAGCCAGCGCCACAACAACTCGACGACTGACCCTCGCCAGGAGCCGGCCAGCCGGCTCCTGCAGCACAAACTTGCAGCATCAGCCTGATGCGCCATATGATAAGCGTTATCATTTACGCTTCATTGCCCGCGCGCGCCTTCCATGTCTTCGACTCCAACGGTAAGCCCCACTGATCTGGCCACCCTGTACCAGCAGCAACACCGCTGGTTGCAGCAATGGCTATGGCGTCGCTTGAACTGCTCGCAGAGCGCCGCCGACCTGGCCCAAGACACCTTTCTGCGCCTGCTGGTCAAGAACCAACCGATTGAAGTGCAGGCGCCCCGCAGTTTTTTGGCGAAGGTGGCGCAGAGCGTATTGTCCAACCACTACCGTCGGCAAAAGCTGGAAAAAGCCTACCTGCAGGCCCTGGCCCTGCTACCTGAAGAGTCAGCCCCCAGCGCCGAAACCCAGTGGATCCTGCTCGAAACCCTCACCGCCCTTGATGAAGCCCTCAGTCGCCTGGCCCTGCCGGTGCGCCAGGCGTTCCTGTGGTCGCAGCTCGACGGCCTCAGCCACGGCGAGATTGCCGAGCGCCTGGGCGCCAGCATCACCACGGTCAAGCGCTACATCATCAAGGCCGGTGCGCAATGCATCCTGCTGGACAGCCAACGGCCATGACGGTCTCCCTGGAAGCCGCCGAACAGGCGATGCACTGGCAGTTGGAGTTACAGGCGCCGGATGTGAGCGAGCAGACCCGTGCCGATTGGCAGCGCTGGCGCGAGCAAGACCCGGCCCATGAACTGGCGTGGCAGCATTCCCAGCGGTTTTTCCAACGCCTGCAAGGCGTGCGCGCGCCGGCCCATCAAGCCCTGGTCAGCGCGGCGTTGCTGCCGGCGTTGTCCCGCCGCCAAGTGGTCAAGCACCTGGCCGTGCTGCTGGCGGCGGGCACCACCACGTGGAGCATCAAGCACACCGAACTGCTGCAACACTGGGCCAGCGATTACAGCACCAGCGTCGGCGAACGCTGGCGCATCGACCTCGCGGACAACACCCAGGTGCAACTCAATACCGACACGGCTATCGATGTGCAATACACCCCGCAGCTGCGCCAGATCCACGTGCTGCGCGGCGAAATCCTGGTGGCCCCAAACCCCACCGATGCCCGCCCATTGTGGGTAAAGACCGCCGAAGGCCTGACCCGCGCTGTCAGTGGGCGTTTCAGCGTACGCCAACGCAGCGGTTTCACCCAATTGGGTGCCGTCGACCAAGGCGCGCTGTCGGTGCAGCTCCCATCCGGCAGCCTCGTCTTGCAGGCGGGCGAATTGATCAGCTTTGACGCCCACACCTTGCTCGCCCGCCGCCCTCAGCGAGACGGCGAGTTAGCCTGGAGTGGCGGCATGATCGTCGCCCAGGGCATGCGCCTGGAAGACTTTCTCGATGAACTGGGCCGCTACCGTCGCGGGCATCTGGCTTGTGAGCCGACAGTGCGCGACCTGCGTGTTTCCGGCACTTATCCGCTGGCCGACACCGACCGCATCCTGGCGGCGCTGGCGCAAACCCTCAGGCTGGATGTGCAGCATTTCACCCGCTTCTGGGTCACCTTAAAGCCTCGCCAGGGCATGGTTTGAATTTATTTCGCGCCAGGGTGGTCCGTTTGCCAATCTCACGAGACTTATATCCCCAGACACTACCTTCACTGGGGAAACAGGCATGCCGCCACGCACAACATTGAAAACATCACTGGCCCTTGCCGTCATGCAAGGCATCGCAGGTCTAACGCTCGCTACACCGTTGGTACTCGCGTCGAGCTGGGTACAGGCCGCAGAGCAATTGGACTTCAACATCGCCCCCGGCTTATTGGCCGGCGCCCTCAACCAGTTCGGCCAGGCCAGCCAGATCCTGTTGTCCTACCCCGCAGCACTCACCGACGGCAAGACCAGCCCCGGTCTGCAAGGGCGCCATGACCTGGACACCGGCCTGGCCATTCTGCTGAGCACCAGCGACCTACAAGCCGTGCGTGGCAGTGGCAACCACTACTCGCTGGAGCCGCGCCCGGCCGGTGGTGCGCTGCAACTGAGCACCGTGTCCATCTCGGGCAAGGCCCCTGGCTCGACCACCGAGGGCACCGGTTCTTACACCACGCAATCCTCCAGCAGCTCGACGCGGCTGAACCTGACCCCGCGCGAAACCCCGCAGTCCCTCACCGTAATGACCCGCCAGCGCCTGGACGACCAACGCCTCACCAACCTCAGCGACACCCTCGACGCCACCCCCGGCATCATCGTGCTGCGCGACGGCCAGGGTGCGGAAAGCGATGGGTATTTTTCCCGCGGCTTCCAGATCCAGAATTTCGAGATCGACGGCGTGCCCACCGCCACGCGCATGGACAACTACACCCAAAGCATGGCCATGTACGACCGTGTTGAAATCGTGCGCGGTGCCACCGGCTTGATCAGCGGCATGGGCAACCCGGCAGCGACCATCAACCTGATCCGCAAGCGCCCCACCGCCGAAGCGCGGGCCAGTGTCACGGCCGATGCGGGCACCTGGGACCGCTACGGCACCGGCGTCGATGTCTCCGGCCCGCTCACCGAAACCGGCAATGTGCGTGGGCGCCTGGTGGCGGACTACAAGACCGAGCACTCGTGGATCGACCGCTACAAGCAGGAAAGCCAACTGCTCTACGGCATCACCGAGTTTGATCTCACCGAAGACACCTTGCTGACCATGGGCTTGAGCTACCTGCGCACCGATGTCGACTCGCCGGCGCGTTCCGGTTTGCCCACACGCTTCACCGATGGCTCGCGCAGCAACCTCAGCCGCTCGCTGAACACAGCGCCATCCTGGTCCTACAATGACCATGAACAGACCAGCTTCTTCACATCCCTGGAGCAGAAATTCGACAATGGCTGGAGCGCCAAGGCCGAATTCACCCACACCGAAAACCAGTTCGACGAAGTCTTCAACTACGTCAACGGTAGCCTCAACAGCGATGGCAGCGGCACCACCCAATTGCCGGTGCGTTTCTCAGGCACGCCGCGCCAAAACAACCTCGACCTGTACGCTACCGGCCCGTTCGACCTGTTAGGCCGCGAGCATGAGTTGATCGCCGGTGTCACCTTGTCCAAATACCGCGAGAGCGTGCCCAGCTACGGCAGTTGGAACTACGACTATTCCAGCTCGCCCGCCGGTGCCATCGACAACCTGTTCAACTGGGACGGCAATTCGGCCAAACCTGCGTTTGACGTCACCGGCAAATCCTCGGTGGATGAGAGCCAATACGCCGCCTACCTGAGCACCCGCCTGCGGGTCACTGATGACCTCAGCCTGATCCTCGGCAGCCGCGTCATCGACTGGAAACGCGAGACCGAGAGCAGCACCTATGGCGGCGCCACCACGCGTACCGACGAATCCGAAACCGGTGTCTACATCCCCTACGCGGGCGTGGTGTATGACCTCACCGACAACTGGTCGGCGTACGCCAGCTACACCAAGATCTTCAACCCCCAGGCCATGGGCGTGCACGACATCAACAACAAGGCGCTGCCGCCGATGGAAGGCAAGGGCTATGAAGTCGGGCTCAAGGGAAGTTTCTTCGACGAGAAGCTGAACACCAGCCTGGCACTGTTCAAGCTGGAACAGGACAACCTGGCGATCTGGATCGACACCCCCGGCGGCGACACTTACCGCAACGAGAAGGGCACCACCACCAAAGGCGTCGAGCTGGAGCTCAATGGTGAATTGGCCGAAGGCTGGCAAGCCTCCGCCGGCTACGCCTATGCGGTGAGCACCGATGCCGACGACAACCGCATCGTCACCACCTTGCCGCGCCAGAGCCTCAAGACCTTCACTACCTACCGCCTGCCGGGTGCTCTCGACAAACTCACCGTGGGCGGCGGGGTAAATTGGCAGAGCAAGGTCGGTGAAGACTTGCACACCTTCAGCCAAGGCAGCTACGCGGTCACCAACCTGCTGGTGCGCTACGACATAACGCCCCAGCTGAGCACCTCGGTGAACCTCAACAACTTGTTCGACCGCGAGTACCTGAGCTACGCCGGCAACCACGGCATGTACGGCGCGCCGCGCAACCTGATGACCAGTGTCAAATACGATTTCTAATCTGAGCGCTTAACCTCAAGTGGGAAGGGCTTGGCTGTGTGCTCAATTTATCGGCAGGGCACACATCCAAATGTGGGAGCTGGCTTGCCTGCGAAAGCGGTGGGCCAGTTGGCATTTGCGGCGGCTGACCCACCGCCTTCGCGGGCAAGCCCGCTCCCACAGGGGGGTGGCGGTGTACATGGTTTTCGGGACTGGCACCGACCCAAATGTGGGAGCTGGCTTGCCTGCGAAAGCGTTGGGCCAGCTGGCATTTGCGGCGACTGAACCACCGCCTTCGCGAGCAAGCCCGCTCCCACAGGGGATTGGCGGTGTACATGGTTTTCGGGACTGGCACCGATCCAAATGTGGGAGCTGGCTTGCCTGCGAAAGCGGTGGGCCAGCTGGCATTTACGGCGACTGACCCACCGCCTTCGCGAGCAAGCCCGCTCCCACAGGGGATCGGCGGTGTACATGGTTTTCGGGACTGGCACCGATCCAAATGTGGGAGCTGGCTTGCCTGCGAAAGCGGTAGATCAGCTGGCATTTTCGGCGACTGACCCACCGCCTTCGCGGGCAAGCCAGCTCCCACATTGGGTTCAGCTGGGTGCCGGGGATTGGGTTTGAGTTTTCTTGCGCACCGGGAACGGAAAGTAGAAAAACCGCAAAAACGCCACCCGCTTGATCACTTCCCCAATCAACAAAGGCGCCACCACCGCCACCACCAGCCCCACGCACGCTGCCGCAAACGGGTGCAGCCCCAGGCGTTCCATCAGGTCGAAGGTCTTGTGCTGGATCTCCCCGTGAAAGATCAACAGAATCAACGTGGACTGACCAATGTAGGTCATCGCCCGCGTCAGTCCGCGAGACACCATCAGTACCCGTGCCAGTGCCCAGCACAGGTAAACCCCGATCACTGCCAGCAGGCTGGTCCACAGCCAGTGGTCATAGCGCCGTTGCGCCAAGTCCATGGTGTCGCCTCGCCAGAGGAATACCGCCGCAAACAGTACCGCCGAAATCACCAGCGTCAGCAGCGAACCTTCATGCCGACGCAGCCAGTCCCGCAGCAGGTAGCCCAAGATAAAACAGGCGCTGCTGATCAGCGTGATATCGAGGCTGAACGGCAGGCCCGGCAACACCCAAGTTTGCCCGCCGATCGTCACCGGCAATTGCCAGAACCATGGCAGCACCCAGGTACCCATCAGCAACATCAACGCCATCAACCCGCAGTTCACCGCCAAGGGCAGACGTTGGATCAGCCGCAATACCCCCCAACTGAACAAAATCACCACCCAGAAGTGCGGCAAAAACCACAGCGCCTGCCACGGGATGGTGCTTACCGAGGCATACAGCACACCGCCGATATCTGGCAACAGCGGCTGGCCGCGCAGTACATCACGCACGATCACGTACAACAGCATGGTGAAGAAAAACGGCTTGAGCAGGCCGTCGGCCTTACGCATTGCCATTTCGCCAAAAGGTTGCTCTGGCTTGAACAACACCCCTGACAAAAAGAAGAACAACGGCAACACGAACGAGGCCAGAATCGGGTACATCAGGTCCAGGGACGTGGCCACGAACCAACTGTGGGCATACACGATCACCAAGATGCCGATGCCTTTGGCGATGTCCATTTGAATCCAGCGATTTTTCACCTGTGCGCTCCCCATCGTTCATTCATGCCTTGCGCCATGGCTTGAGCCACAACCCCATCCCCAGCAACACCACGGCGCCGGCCAGGGTGCTCAGCCCAAGTTGCATCCACACACCTTCAATACGGAACAGCGCCGCCGCAGCCAACCCCATCAGCACGGCACTGAGCAACCAGTGCCGCGCCCAAGGCAAGGCGTCGAGCAGGGCCTGGCGTTGCATCAACAGCAGCGCGGTGCAGATCACGCCCGCCAGCGCGGCCAATGGGATGCCTGCCAAGCCAAACACAAAGGGCAGGGCACCGAGCAGCACCACGTTGACCAGGCTACCGAGCAATTCGCAGCGCAAGGGCTGACGCGTATCGCCAGCAGCGTAGGCGTAACGAGCGAGCAGGGCGTTCCAGGCGCCGAACACCAGCGGCACGGCAAACCAGGCCAACAGCAGGGGCAGCGGCGACTCCGCCGATTGCTTGGGCAGCAGCAGCGCCACCAAGCTCGGCGCTGCGGCCACCAGGCCGACACCCGCCGGCAGGGTCAGCAGGCTGGCGGTTTCCAGGCCGCGCTTGAGCAGGGCCAGGCGCTCATCGCCCTGGCGGCGGCTCATCATGCCCAGCAGCACCTGGTTGAGGCTCATCAGTGCAATCAGCGGCAGGTTCATCAGTTTGCGGGCCAGGTTGACCCAGGTCACCGCGCCTTCCCCCAGCAGCGATGCCACCAAACGCTCGACCAACGCCAACCCTTGGCTGGCGCCGTTGCTCAGCAACAGTGGGCCGATGCGCTGGCCCAGTTCTCTTAATGGCGCGAAAGACAGCTGCCAGCGCCACGGCCGCCAGCCCTGGCGCCACAGGGCCGGCAGCATCGCCAGTGGCATCAGCAGGCTGCCGGCCAGGCAGGCCAGGGCGAGCGAGTGCGGTTGAGTGGCGGTGCCGGCAAGCGCCAGATAAGTCACCGGCGGCAGGTTGAACAGCAGCGAGCCCAACCCCGCCAGCACAAATCGTTCGCTGGCCTGCAACGGAATGCTGAACAGCGCGTGCAGCATCAAGCCCGGCACGCACCACGCGACGATCTGCAAATTACTGCTGGCGAGTGCCGTGGCGCTGGCGGCCAGCCCCGGGCCGAGCAACTGCACCAGCCACGGCGCCAACAGCGTCAGCAACAGGCTGGTCACCAGTGCGATCAGCATCAAGGCCGGGAACAACACCGCCAGCCAGCCCAATCGCTCGCCGTCCTTGCGCGCCAGGTACAACGGCAACGCGGCGGCGCTCAGCACGCCACCGGCCAGGGACATGCGCAATGCCTCGGGCAAAAACAGCGCAATCAGGAACGCATCACTGCGCTCTCCCGCCCCCCAGGCCGCCACCAGCAACCATTCGCGGGCAAAGCCCAGGCACAGGCCCAGCAGCGTCGCCAGGGTCAGCCAGGCGGCAGAACCGAGCATCAGTGGCGCACGCCATCAGGCAGCGGCTCGGCCACATCCACGCGCTTGACCTGACGCAGCCGTGCCGGAAACAACCGCCGTGCTTCCAACACATTGATACCCACCATCAACCAGAACAGCGCCACCATCACCACCGCGAAGCTGAAATAGTGGTCGAACAAACCGCTGACCAGTGCCGACAGAATGCCCGCCGTAGTACCCAGCCACAGGGCGTTGTCTTTGTTCAGGCGGATCGGGCCTTTTTCCGGGCGGGCTTCACGCCACCAGCGCACGGTCACCGCCACAAAGAACAGCATGCCGACGATGCCGATCTTGTAGATGTAGTTCAGCCACAGGTTGGAGATGCCCAGCAGGTGCGTGCCCGGCACGGGCGGGTCGACCTTGAAGCCGATGCCCAGCGGATACGCCGCCACCGCCTGCGGGAACATGCGGTATTCGTCAAAGCGCACTTCGGTACTGGCGTTGCTCGACGAGAAAATCGTCGCCAGCCGCTCCTGCAACGGCGGATAAGCCAGCACCAGCGCCACCGTCAGCGCTGCGCCGATCATCAGCAGGCGCCCAGTGTAGGGCACGCGTCGCGAGGCCATCCACAGCAACACCAGCGCCAGGCTGACCATGGCGCCACGGCTACTGGCCAACAACAATGCCGCCGCGCCCAGGCACGCCACGCCCAGGCCCAGTGCGCGCTTCCAGCCTTGTTCGGTCATGCCAAAGCAGAAGGCCAGGGGCAGCAGCAAGGCCATGATCCCGCCGATGGCATTCGGGTGCGTCCACGGCGAACCCATGCGCGAGGACATAGCCTCCAGGCCAAACTTCAAGGTGTCGAAGTTGGCGTAGTTGAACAGCGCCAGGATCGGCGCGATGCCAGCCCCGGAGCGGGTGCGTACAAACACCACAATCGACAGCACCAGCATCGCCAGGGTGCCCAGCAGCAGGGCGATCACCAGGGATTCGCGGTGCTTGCGGTCCACCAGCAACTGGGCGGCCAGGAACACCCCCGACAGGTTCAACAACCAGCGCAGCCAGTTCGCTACGCCGCTGCTGTCGGCGTGGGTGATGACCTGGCCGACGATAAACGGGAACACACTGAACAGCATCAACCACAGCAGCGCCTGGTCGGTGGGGCGTCGGGCGAATTTCGTCCCATCGGGCATACGCGACAAAAACCGATGCCACACCACGGCGCCCCAGGTCAGGGCCAGGATCGCTTCGCTGACGGTGGTGCGAATGCCCAGGTTGACCGTGGAATACGGCATGAACGTCGCCATCAGGGCAAACAGCAGCAGGCCCCAGAACGGAAAGCGCAGGATGGTCACCGCCCCCGCCAGGCCGAGCACGGCGATGAACGCCTTGGCCGGTGACAACAACAGCGCCAGTGCCCCAAACAGCAGGCCGAAAAGAATCGCGATGAGGCTTGTCAGGTTTGCTCTCACTTCAACTCCTCGATCAGTTCGGCCAGGCGTTGGCGGTAGGCATGTTGATTAAAACGCTGCGCCCACAACCGCCGTTGCTCGTGTGTTTCTTCATCGGGCCTGGCACCCAGGCTGAGCATCAATTGCACCAACGCCACACCATCGGTAGGGGAGAATCGCGGTGCCGACGGTGGGGTGATTTCATCCAGCGACGTACCGCTGGCCACGGCCACCGGCGTGCCCACACTCAGGGCTTCAATCACCGGCAGGCCAAAGCCTTCGGCGTAAGACGGCTGCCACAGGCGTGACGCCTGGCGGTACAGCGCCTGCAACTCGGCGTCCGACACACCACTCAAGGCCCGAATCCCCGGCAACGTGCGTTGGGCTTCGGGCAAGTGCTCAAGGCTGCCCACCAGGACCAACTCCGGTACCTCGGGGGATTGGCGCCGCGCTTGCTGCCAGGCGTCCACCAAAAACGGCACGTTCTTGCGCAACTCACGGGTGCCCACCAGCAACCAGTAGCGCTCGGGTAATTGGCGGGCGCTGATATCTGCCGCCGGTTCGACAAACCCATCCACCTGGTTGGGCAGTACACGAATCTTGCCCGCGGCCTTGGGAAACAACCGCGCGGTTTCATCGGCGCTGTACTGAGAGGGCGTCCACACCCGGTCGGCACTGTGCACCGCGTAGGCAATCGACAGGCGATCACTGGTCTTGTAGATCAGCGCTTTCAAGCGGTTGGCGTGGTAGTTGTTCAAGGTGATCTGGAACAAGTCATGCAGCAGCACCACGGTGCGCAAGCCCTTGGGTTTGGGCGGCAGCGGCAGGCCCATATTGAAGGTGCTGATGTACAGGTCGATATGCTGCTCGCGCAGCGCACGGGGCAAGAAACCGGCTTCGAAACGCAGGCGATTGTGGGGTTGGTGCATGGCGGTCTTGGCGCACCCCCAGGCGGGGCAATGGGCCTGCAAGCGGGTTTCGTCGCCCAGCGGCGCCACGGTAAAACGTTCAAGCTCAACGTCCGGCAGGGCGCGCAAGCCGGCTTCCAGCGCGTACACCTGGCGGCTGATGCCCGATTGCGGCGAGGTGCCGACGGTGCGGTAATCAAGACCTACACGCATGCGGGCTCCTTTTGATTCAATGGCGCAAGGGTCGCATACACCTGCTCCAACTGGCTGGCGGCGACGCTCCAGTCGTGGGCGCGGCGTACGTAGGCGCGGCCCGCTTCGCCCATGGGCGCGGCAGCGTCCGGGAACTGCAGCAGGCGCACCACCGCATCCGCCAGGTTGGCGGCGGTCTGGCCACCGAGGTAGTCCAGGCCATCCACCAGGTCCAGGCCCGACACACCTTGCGCGGTACTCGCCAGCGGCAGGCCGGCGGCCAGGGCTTCGAGCACTTTGAGTTTGGAACCGCCGCCATGGCGCAACGGCGCGAGAAACACCGAGCAGCTCGATTGCAGGTCCAGCAGGTTGGGCACAAAGCCTTGCCACTCGATGCGCGGGTCTTTCCAACGTTCCCGCCAACTGCCCGGCATGCCGAAGCCGCACACGCTCATGCGCGCGTCCGGGCAACGCTCCCAGACCTTGGGCAAAATCTCATCCAGGGCCCACTCGATGGCGTCCACATTCGGCGCGTATTCGTAGTTGCCCAAAAACAGCACACGGCGCGTCGACGGGTCGGGATGGGCGGCGGCGAAGTGATCGCAGTCCACGCCATTGACCACCACCGGCACGGGTTTGCCGGCGATGGTTTCCAATACTTGGGCGTCGGCCTCGGTCACGGCGACGACTTGAGTGGCCTGGCGCATCACCCGGCGCTCCCAGCGTGCGTAACGCCACTGATCGTAGCGAATGAACGGCAGCGCCCAGCTTGGCAAGCGGTCGTAGGTGGCGGCGCCAAGGGCCGATTCGACGTTGTGCTCGGTCAGCACAAACGGCTGGGATTTGCGTGCCAGCGCTTCTTCGTACGGCTGGAAGCTGTAGCTGTGCTCGATCTGCACCACGTCCCATGGCTCGGCCAGCAGCCAATCGAATGTCTCCTGCAGTTCACTCGACAGGCCGTTCACACTGGCCAGCAGCGGGTAGGGCGCAACCAGCCCGGCCACTAGGGTTTTGACACTTCTCAATGGGCGACGCGGCAGGATGATCACCTGCTCAAGAAACCCCTCCAGCACCTCGCGGTCGGCGCGCGACACCGACTGTTTGTCATGCAGCAGCAAGGTGATGCGATGCCCGCGTGCCGCCAGGCTGCGCAGCAAGTGGTATTGGCGGGTCTTGCCGCCGCTGGTGGCGGGCCAGGGTGAGTAGGGCAGTATCCATAGAATGCGCATGGCGGGCTCTACTCCCATAACAGAATTTGCAGGTTCGGCTTCACCGGTACGGTCAGGCCGCCGGTCCCGCTGACCGGGGTTTGCGTGCTGCGCAGGGGGTCGTACAGCGTGGCGCTGGCAAGGCCTGGCAAGTGCGCGTTGCCGCCTTCGGCCGACCAGAAGAACCAGAGTTTTTTGCCATCGCTGCGGGTCCAACCGACGCTGAACAAACCGTCGGGCAACTGGTCGGCCTGCGGTGGGTCTGCGGGGGTCAGTTGCGGGCCGCTGACATCCAGGAAATTTTTCAGCGCGGTGTAGGCCGGCTTGGGGTTGGCATCGATGTCCAGCAGGCCGTAGAACTGGTCGCGCACGCTGGCGCGCTGGTCGAGGTCGCTCAAGGTGAACAGGAAGATCCGGTCGAAATCCATCGCACTCATCAGCGCCACGCGCCGCACGATGTAATCGGCCTGGCCTTGTTGCGTGATGATGTCCTGAGCGTCTTTGGGGCCGGGGTAGGTGGACCAGCCCCACTCGGTGCTCCACAAGGTCTGTACGCCGCCATTGCGCAGGGCCAGGTTGAGCGCGTTGGTCTTGGCGATAAAGTCCAGGTTGGCCGGGTCGTTGCCCTCGGGCAGTTGGGTGTAGGGGTGATAGGAAATCACCGTGTTGAGGCTCGCGACACCCAGAGCGCCGAGAGCGTCGAACATGGTCTGGCCGTTGGGCATTTCGCTGAAAAAAGCCATGCCGGCGGCAACCACCGGTTTGGTGGGGTTCACACCGCGTAACGCGCCCGCCGTGGCGGTCAACAGGTTGGCAAAACCAGCGGGGTCGGCCACCGGGCGCCAGAAGCCCAGCAAGTTGGGCTCGTTCCACACTTGCCACGCGTCAACACTGGGGTAGCGCTGAGAGAGCAGCGCCATACGGGTGGCGAATACGTTGGGGTCTTTGGGCGGGTATTGGTCTTGATAGGGCGCACCCACTGGCGCGGTGGTGGCGAAGGGCGCCGAGCCCACCAGGTAGAACACCGACTTGAGCTGGTTGCTTTGCAGGTTGCCCACCAGTTGGTCCAGTGCGGCGACCTGGTATTGGTTTTCCACCGGCTCCAATTGGTCCCAGTGCAAGTCCAGGCGCACCCATTCCAGGCCCAAGGCCTTGAGGCGGTCGATCTGCATCTGGTAACGCTGCGGGCTGAACCACAGGAACTGCGCGTTCACCCCCAGAAAATCCTTCCACACCACCACCTTGCTGCCCTTGAGCACATGGTTCTCGGCATCGGCCTGGCGCCCCCACAGGAAGGCGCTCAGGCCCAGCACGGCAACCACCGCAAGGGTCGCAAAAAAGGTCGGTTTACGCGCCATAGGGGGCTCCCGCAATCGCCTGTTCGAACAGCTGCTTGAACTTCTGTGCGGTCAGCGGCCACAAACGTTCGCGACCGATTTCGCCAGCGCGCTCGGCCCAATCCCGGGCCAGTGCTGGCGTGCGTGCCAAACGCAGGATTTGTTCCCCAAGGGCGTTCACGTCGCCTTCGGGGTAGATGGCGCCGTTGCCGCTGGCGACTTCCTCGGCAAATGCCCGCGCATCCGAAGTGATCGCGCCGCGCCCACACGCGGTGGCCCACGACAACGCGCCGCTGGTGCCACGCTGGCGCCCCAGCAGGCCGAGTTTTTTCGATTCGCGGTAGGGCAGCACCATCGCATGGTGGGCCTGGATGGTCTGGGCAATTTCGTCGGCTGGCAGGTTCAAGCGCCAGTCGATGGAGCCCGTCAGGCCCAGTGCGGCGATCTGGCTCTTGAGTTGCTCCAGGTAATTGCCACCCGCGCCAAACGCCATTTCCGCCGCCGTTCCACCGGCCAGGGTCAGGCGCACACGGTCGCGCAATTGGGGCGCTTTTTCGAACACATTAGCCAGGGCCTGCACCAGATCTTCGATGCCTTTGCCCCGGTAGATAAAACCGAAATACAGCAGGCGCAAGGTCTCGAGTGGCGGCAGCGGCACAGGCGCAATCGCCAAGTTAGCGTGGTTGATCACCGCCACTTTGCCGGCTGGCAGTTGCATGCGCTGAGTCAGGCACTCGGCGCCCAGGCGGGTGAGGGTCACCAGCCGGGTCAGGCCTTTGGCGACGTGGCGTTCTTCGCGCAAGGTCAGCGGGTCGGCCAGCACCACCGCCGCCTGGGGCAACGGGCTGGGCAAACGTTCCAGCAGGTTCAGCGGAAACGGCAGGTGTTCACGCCGCCACACGATGCGTTCGGGGTCATGCACGGTGGCAGTCAACGGCAACTGCGGGTAGGCCTTGCGCAGTTCGCGCAGGGCCAGAAACTCTCCCAGCCGCCCGCCACCCAACTCGGCGTGCACCAGGTCGACGCCGTGCCAGTCGAACGCCGCGACGGCCTGCTTGATCGCCTCGGAGTTGCCCGCCACCCCGGCCAACGGCGTCAGCACCGTGACGCCGAGTAGCTCCAGTGCCGTGCGGAAATGGTTCGCGTAGTCGGCGATCCCGTTTTTCTCCGGCGGCAGCGGGGCGAGCAGGGCGATACGCATTAGAACGCCCCCCGGTACTTGGCGATGAACCTGAGCACCTTGGCCGGCACTTCGAGTTTGCGCCGGTTGATGATGATGCCGTCCACTTTGCCGAACGCGGTATTGAGGATCGACAGCGCATGTTCCACCACCGGCACTGTGCTTTTGTGCGCCTCCACCACCAGCGCAATCAGGTCAGCGCGGCGCAGGGTGACAAACGCTTCGCGGTTATCCAGCAGCGCCGACGCATCCAGTACCACCACTTCGCCGGGCTCGGCCGGGGCCAGGCCGCCGACCCGCACATTCACGCCATTTTCCAGCAGCAATTGGCGCAGATGCTCCACCACAAAGGTCACGCCTTCGCCGTGGCGCGCCGAGGTCAGCCCGAGGGTCAGGCCCTGTTCGGCGATACGGTCGGGCTTGAGCAAGCTATATAGCCTGTAAATGCTCGCATTGAACGCGTTGGTGCTCTGTGCGGTGGTGGTGTCCAACTCCGGCAGGGTGGTCCACAAGCGCAGGCCGAACTTGCGCTCCACCAGGCCGCCGTCGTGAATACGCTGGTCCAGCAGGTAGCACAGGTAGATCACCAGCAGGCCGACAACGATGGCAAACGGGATCGCCAACAGCAGCATCACCAGGGTTTTGGGGAAGATGCGGCCCGGGTTCAGGGTGGCTTCTTCAATCACTGCGATGTTGCTGATCTGGCTGTTATCCAACTCACGGTCGATGCGCGATTTTTCCAGGTTGTCGACGTACAGCGTGTAGTTGCGCTCGGTGGCGTTCAGCTCGCGGGACAGACGCGCCAGTTCCGGTTCAATCTCCAGGGCTTCCTTGCGTTGTGCGTCGAGGTTCAGCAGTTGTTTTTCCTGCTGCACCAGTTGGGTACGCAGCGCCTTGTTGTTGCTGGTTTCATCCAGCAGCACCCGCTGCAGGTGGATCTCCAGGGTGTTGGGCGCACGGTTTTCCGAAGCCTGCACGGTCGGGCTTTCGCTGGCGACTTGCGCCTGCATCGCACGAATCGACGCATCCAGCGCTTTGACGGGCGGCGCGTTGTCGGTGTAGGTGCGCATCATGTCGGCTTTTTCCAGAAACTTCTGGTTGAGCAGGCGACGCAAGTCTTGTTGCTGAGGGTTGAGTGCGATCTGGCGCACCGTGGTCACTTCCTTGGGCTGGCCTTTGAGCTGTTCGCGGGTGCTCGCAATGGCGCTGTCGGAGGAGGCGATCAGCCGCGTGGTGTTGAAGGCTTCGCCACGCAGCACGTTGATGCGCTCGGACAAGTCTTCGAGGCGGTCGGTAATGCTCGCCGCGCCGATCTTGTTCAGGTGCGTGAGGATCTGTTCTTTGTAACTCTTGATCTCGGTGGCGCTGTTGCTCACCTGGCCTTCGTAGAAAACGTACAGGCTCTTGCGCCCCAAGGCCTGGGTGCGTTCGTTGACGTAGGTCTCGACCCAGTCCTTGACGATCGCCTGGGCAATCTCCGGGTCGCTCCAGGTGAAGCTGATGTCCATCACTGTGGAGCCGGCGGCGTGGCTGACGTCAAAGCTCTTTTCCAGGCCCGCGGCCAAACGCTCCACGGGTGTGGTTTTTTCGATGATGCCGATGCTTTCCAGCACCACGCGAATGCCGTCGAACACCCCGCCCACTGCGCTTTTTACGTAATACTTGGTGCGCTTGACGAAGCCTTCCGGCGGCGGCGCGTTGTTAACCACTTCCAGATAATGCTCGGCCACCGCACGCACAATCGGCCGACCGGTGAGCAGGCGCTCTTCGTCGACAATCGGGTCACGCTGGGTGCTCTGCATCACCAGCGCCTGGCGGTTGCTGATCTCGATGGGCAGGGTGGAATCACGCCCTGGTTTGACCAGCAAGCGCGCGGTGGACTCGTACTTGGCCGGCAGTAAAAAAGCCCCCAGCAGGATGATCACCAGCGCGGCAATCGCCGCCAGTTTGAACTCACGCCGGAAGATGAAGAACAAGCGCAGCAGATCACGAAAAGAACGGATCTCGATCATGGGATGTCGCTCCTTTAGTTACCGCCGCTGGTTTTGGTGTAGTTGTAGCCAACCCCAATGGACTTGGTGAACGGGATCAGTTGATTCATATAGGTATCCACCCCTTGGATGCGCTCGCCCACGTTGGATTTGGGTACGAATACCACGTCACCCCGTTGCAGGCGCACGGGTTTGCGCCCGTTGGCGCCGGTCTTGAGCAGTTGGCTAAAGTCCAGGAAGTACGCGCGATAGGCGCCCTGGGCGTCTTCGCGCAGCAGGGCGACCATGCTCGCATTGCCCGCCGGGCTCACCCCGCCGGCCCCGATAATCGCCTGCTCCAGGGTGTTGGCCGTGGCGATCTGCACCGCCGTCGGGTTGTTCACCGCGCCGCCGACGATCACCGAGTTGCTCGGTGCCTGGTTGATGTTCACGGTCACCCGGGGCTCGCGGTACGTTTGCGCGAGCTTTTGGGTCAGCTCCGCCGCCAGCTCTGAAGGCGGGCGCCCGGCAACCTGGATCGGCCCCAGGAACGGGTAATTGATCTTGCCGTCGGTTTGCACCGTGTACAGCGTCAGCTCGTAGATGGTGCTGACGTTGAACGCCGACAGCGTCGGCATCTCGCCGGCATCGCGCACGATGCGCAACTGGTCGCCGACGCGGATGCGCTCCACCGCCGGTGGCAACTGGGCCAACTGTTCGAGGGCGCGCTTGCCGTCTTCAACGGTTTTGCCATCCGGTGGCTCGATACGCGCCGGGGTATTGCAGGCGGCCAGGGCCAACATGGCCACGACGAGCAGGCTTCGTTTCATCAAGGGGGACTTCCTGTAGGTCATGCTGCTCACCTCCAATAACCGGGAAACATGCTGATGCGCCGCTTGAGGCTCAGCGGCAGGCGCCGCTCCAGATGCCCCAGGCGGTAACCGAGCAATTTGAATGCGCTGCGCAGCAGCACTTCGGGCACGCGGTGCAAGGCGCCGGCCTTGCGCAAGGCGGCCAGTTCAGCCAGCACATAGCGCTTGCCTTCACCACCCGCGTCGCCAAAGGCCTGGCGGATCCAGGGTTCGCGGCCGTAGAACACGCCAATGTCGAAGTAGCGGTGAAACTCATCCATGAGCTTGTAATCGTGGGAGTGATGCACCAGCGCCGTGGCCGCGTAGCACACCTGGTAGCCGTCAAGCAGCATGCGCGCCGCGACAAAGGCGTCTTCGCTGCCGATCACGTCCCGGGGGAAGCCGCCCACCGCCTCCAGCGCACTGCGCCGGTACACCGAAAACGAGTCGGAGCTGAAGCAGGTCTTGATCCCCAGTTCCGGCGCATCGGCCAGACTTTTGGTGCGGCTCTGTTCGGGGTAGTTGAAGTGCCGTGACTGTGCGCCCAGCACCCCGGCGTTGGGGTGGGGCAATTGGCGACCGTAGGCCACGCCGTTGAGCGGGTCTTGCTGCAATTCGCTGACCAGGTTGGCGAAGGTGTCCGCATTGGCGGGGATGGCGTCCTGTGTCATTACGATCAAGGCCTCGCCGCCCACTTGCTCGCTGGCCCAACGTCGGGTGCCGCCGTGGTTGAAGTCACGAGCATCGATCACCTCGACCCGCGCCCCGAACTCACGAAAACGCGCCACGGTGTCATCGCTGGAGGCGCTGTCCACCACCAGCATCTCGTCCGGTTGCAGGGTTTGCATCTTCAGCGCCGGCAGCAGGCGCGCCAGATGGCTGGATGCGTTACGGGTCGGGATGATCAGTGAAATGCGCATGTCATTTTTTCACTTCGGCCGGCGCGCGACCGTAGATGTCATCGAAGCGTACGATGTCGTCTTCACCCAGGTACTCGCCGCTTTGCACCTCGATCATCACCAGGTCGATGATGCCGGGGTTGGTCAGGCGGTGCTTGTGGCCAGCCGGGATATAGGTGGACTCGTTGGCGTTGATCAAGAATTCGCGCTCGCCATTGGTGATCTGCGCGGCACCGCTGACCACCACCCAGTGTTCGCTGCGATGGTGGTGCATCTGCAACGACAGCGACGCCTGGGGCTTGACCACGATGCGCTTGATCTTGAAACGGCTGCTTTCCTCCAACACCGTGTAGGTGCCCCACGGCCGGGTGACGGTGCGGTGCAGGCTGTACGCGGGGTGGTTCTGGCGCTTGAGCTCGGCGACGATGTGGCGCACATCCTGGCTGCGGTTGGCATCGGCAATCAGCAGGGCGTCGGGGGTGTCGACAATGATCAGGTCGCGCACACCGACCGCGCCGAGTACGCGCTTGGGCGAGTCGATGTAGCAGTTGTGCACGTCATGCAAAATCGCTTCGCCATTGACCTGGTTGCCATGGGCATCGCTGGGGGTGAGTTGGCGCAGGGCTTCCCACGAGCCGATATCGCTCCAGCCGATGTCGCAGGGCACCACAGCGACCTTCTTGGATTTTTCCATCAGTGCCACGTCGATGGAAATATCCGGTGCGCTGCCAAACGCCTCCGGCTCCAGTTCGCGCTGGCGCGAGGTTTTGTTTTGCAAGCTCTGGCTGTGTTCAAGCGCGGCTTTGGCAGCGGCGAGTACATCCGGAGCATGGGTGGCCAGTTCGTCCACCAGGGTACTGGCCTGGAAGCAGAACATGCCGGCGTTCCACAGGTGCTTGCCGCCGTCGAGGTAGGCTTGCGCGGTGGCCAGGTCGGGTTTTTCGACAAAGCGTTTGACCCGGTAGCCGGTGTCCAGCGCGTCGCCTTGCTCGATGTAGCCAAAGCCGGTTTCCGGGTGGTCAGGCTGGATACCGAAGGTCACCAGGTAGCCGGCCTCGGCCAGGTCGCGGGCCTGGGTCACGGCCTCGGCGAACGCTACTTCGTTGAGAATCAAATGGTCGGCCGGCATCACCAGCAGTTGCGCCATGTCGCCGAAATGCTCCTGCACATGCAGCGCAGCCACCGCGATGGCCGCTGCGGTGTTACGCCCGAACGGCTCCAGCAGCAGGTCGAGGGGCAGGTGCGCCTTGTTCACCCCGCGATAGTCATCCAGGGTGCGAAACAGCAGGTCGCGGTTGGTCACGGTCAGCACGCTTTCTACGCCGGGCAGCTTGGCGGCGCGCTGAAAGGTCTTTTGCAGCAGGCTCTGGCCGTCGCGCATGCGCATGAACGGCTTGGGCATGTTCTGCCGCGACACCGGCCATAACCGTGTGCCCGAACCACCGGAAATGATGCAGGGAATCAACCCGTTGAGGGTGTTCATCAGTAGACCTCCTTGGTGGACAGGACGGCGGGGACCGTCATGAAGACGATGTACAAGTCAAACCACACCGACCACTTGGAGATGTACTCCAGGTCGTACTCGACACGTTTCTGGATTTTATAAAGGGTGTCGGTTTCACCCCGGTAACCATTGATTTGCGCCCAGCCGGTGATGCCCGGTTTCACTCGGTGGCGCGAGCTGTATTCGCTCACCGCCACCTCGAAGGGCACGCCTGCGGCCTTGGTCGCGGTGGCATGGGGGCGCGGGCCGACCATCGACATGTTGCCCAGCAGCACGTTGAACAGCTGTGGCAGCTCGTCGATGCTGGTCTTGCGAATGATGCGGCCCACGCGAGTGATGCGCGGGTCCTGGCGGGTGGTTTGGCGTTCGGCGGTGAAGTCGCTCTGGTCGGTGAACATCGAGCGGAACTTGAACACGCGGATCTCATTGTCGTTGTAGCCATAGCGGTTCTGGCGGAACAGCACCGGGCCCTTGGAATCGAGCTTGATGGCGATCGCGGTCGCCAGCATCACCGGCGACAGGCACACCAGCGCCAGGCTGGCCAGCACCAGATCCTCCAGGCGCTTGATCACGGGCGACCAGCCCCGCAGCGGCAACTGCGAGGTGTTGAACATCAGGATGCCGCCCACGTCGGTGATCTTGCTGTGGCCATAGCGCAGGGCGGCCATGTCGGGTACCAGCATCACGTTCACCGACATCTGCCGCAGGCGGTTGACCAGCCCGTGGATACGCTGTTCGGCGGCCCACGGCAGGCAGATCATCACTTGGTTGACCTGCTCGGCGCGGATCAGTTTTTCCAGGTCACGGGTGTTGCCCAGCAGCGGCAGGTTGCTTAATTCCTTGGGTATTCGCTCGGTGCGGTCGTCGATAAAGCCGATCAGGCCCGAGCGGATGTCACCGTTGCGTTGCAGGTGATCGGCGACGTGCATGGCGGTGTCGGTAAACCCCAGGATCACCGTGCGTTGCAGGTATTTACCCTTGCGCATCAGGTTGCGGTACAGGCGCAGCATCACCAGACGTTCCAGGCAGAACAGCGCCAGGCTGGCGAAGTACCAGGCCACCAGGTTGCGCGGGGTCAATTGAGGGAAAAACTGCAGGATCTGGTACATGAACAGCAGGATGCAAAACGCCGCCGACCAGGCCTTGATCTTGGTTTTCAGGCGCAGGCGATTGCTGAACAGCTCCTCGGAATAGATGCCCAAGGCCTGGAACAGAATGATGGTCAGCACCGCGAAAAACAGCAACAAACCCACGAAGTGAGGGCGCAGCTCGGGCTCCATCGGGTCGATGAAAAACACCAGGGCCAACGCGGGCAGAATGGCGCTCAGGCCATGGATGAACTTGACGAAAACAACGAAGAACTCAACAAAACCGGCACGTGTTAAAAACAGGCTGTCGACGGACGACTTCTCTCGCATAAAAACATCCCTCATTGCACTCCAGACTTTACTGTTCGGCTGTTTGTTCAATAAAGCGGTGGGCTGCTTTAAAGAGGGAAGTCGAACTACGGCTACTCTGGGTAATACGCAATCACCTATCTAACTCAAGGGAATTTGCGGGGGTCGTGGCTAAAGGAGTGTTTCCTTATCTTGCTCTGTCAACGAATTGACGATGGTGCGGGGGTGGCGTGCTAGACAGGTTAATCAGTCTTTTTTTCGGCATTTTATTGACATTCCTTGTCCGTACACTCGGTTTTAAGGTGTTATTTTGAGTGTAGGAACAAATGCAGGAATTTTCCTGCTTAAAGGTAAAACCTTTTTCTGAATGGGGTAGGAAAGGGGGGGCAAAACAGGGTGGAGGAACGGATTAAGTGCCCCGCCAGAGGGACTTTCGTAGGGTTGGAAGTTGGTTTGGACACTCACTGTAAAATTATGCGGTTTAACACGTAAGTTGCCCCGAGGTCGGTTTTACCAGGGGTGAGATACGGCAATGAGCAATGTATCCAGCACAATTTTTTGTTCGCAGAGCAGGCGCTGACTAATCTGCAGGCTTTTCCCGGTGGAGCGCTTGAGCATGATCGACCTTGCAACCCTGGCGGTTTTTTCCGGTGCTGTTTTGCTGTTGCTGTTATCGCCTGGGCCGAACATGGCCTTTGTGATCAGCCATGGCATGACCCTTGGCTGGCGTGGCGGGGTGGCATCCGCCTTGGGCATCAGTGTGGCCGACCTGGTGCTGACTGTATTGACCGCCACAGGGGTGACAGCGCTGGTCGCCAGTTGGCCGCCGTCCTTTGACTTGATCCGGTATGCGGGGGTGGTCTATTTGCTGTGGCTGGTGTTCAAGACTTTGCAGAAAAAAACGGGGCTGAGCACGGCCTGTGTCAACCGTGTGCCTTTGGGGCGAGTGTTCCTGCAAGCGATGTTCAACAGCCTGCTCAACCCTAAGGCGTTGCTGTTTTTCGTGGTGTTCTTGCCGCAGTTCGTAAGGCCGCAGGCCGGGTCCATTGCCGTGCAGTTGATGGTGCTCGGCGGTGTCCTGACGCTGATCGCTGCCGTGTTTCATGGCGTACTGGGGAGTTTTGGCGGCGCTTTGAGCCGGTTCTTCGCCCGGCGCTCGAACAGTGCCTTGCTACAGAAGTGGGGGCTGGCGACAGTGTTGATGGCGTTGGCGGTGCGCTTGGCAGTGATGTCGCGTCCAAGCTGACCCTGTGGGGGCGCTGTGCCAGACCCGCAATCCCCTGTGGGAGCGGGCTTGCCCGCGAAGGCGGCGTGCCAGTCGGTAAAAATGCTGACTGACCCACCGCTATCGCAGGCAAGCCAGCTCCCACCTTGATTTGTGCCAAGCCTGGGAATTGAGTGCACCACTAGACCCTTTGGGGTCAGCCCAATCGCGCGGCTGCCCGCGCTACGATTTCGCCGCGGGTCTTGCGCGATTCTGCCGTGCGCTTGCGCGCTTCTTCCAGCACATGCAGCGGTGCGGTCTGCGGGTTGCCTGAATCGAACGGCGGCGCCGGAGCATATTCGATCTGCAACTGCACCAGTTGCGCCGCCGCTTCGCTGTACAACTCCGCCGCCAAGCTCAGGGCAAAGTCGATACCGGCCGTGATGCCGCCACCGGTCAGCAGGTTGCCGTCGCGCACCACGCGGTCTTGAACCGGGATTGCGCCGAGCGGGGCGAGCATGTCGTGGTAGGCCCAGTGGGTGGTGGCCTTGCGACCGCGCAGCAAGCCCGCTGCGCCCAGCACGAGTGAGCCGGTGCACACCGAGGTGACGTATCGTGCGGTTTCAGCCTGCAAGGTTAGAAAGTCCAGAGTCTGCGGGTCTTCCATCAACGCACCCACACCAGAACCGCCGGGTACGCAGATCACATCCAGTTGGGGGCAATCGGCATAGGTCATGGTCGGAGTGAACACCAACCCGGTGCTGGAGGTGACCGGCTCCAGGTCTTTCCACACCAAGTGCAACTTCACATCCGGCAGCGAACCCAGCACGTCATAGGGGCCGGTCAGGTCCAGTTGCTGGATACCAGGGAACAACACAAAGCCGATCTGCAAGGTCATAAAGGCGCTCCGATAAAGGGGGTGGACGGCTTCACTCTAGAGGCCTAGGCTTTGGCGAATACGCCATTGAGCCCACAGATCACGCCAATCATGCCCAGAATTGTCCACGTACTCGCTTTCGATAACGCCCAGGTGCTCGACGTAACCGGGCCGTTGCAGGTGTTCGCCTCGACCAACGACCTGGCGCGCCAGCGCGGCGAACCGTTGCCGTACACCGTCTCGGTGATCGCCGCGCAAAGCGAGCCGGTGATGACCTCTGCTGGCCTGGCGTTGGTGGCCGAGCCGCTGCCCGATGCCGACACTCCCTGCGACACCCTGGTGATCGCCGGCGGCTGGGGGGTGTACGGCGCCGCCGAAGACCCGACCCTGGTGGACTGGGTGCGAGAAAAAGCCCGGCACACCCGGCGCATGACCTCGGTGTGTACCGGCGCCTTTTTGCTCGCCGCCAGCGGCATGCTCGATGGCCGCCGCGTGGCCACCCACTGGACGCGTTGTGAAGAGCTGGCGCGCAAATTCCCGACGCTGACGGTGGAGGCCAACCCGATCTTCATCCAGCAAGGCAGTGTATGGACGTCCGCCGGGGTCACCGCCGGCATCGACTTGTGCCTGGCCTTGGTGGAAGAAGACCTGGGCAGTGCAGTAGCCTTGGAAGTCGCACGGCACTTAGTGGTGTTTCTCAAGCGCCCCGGCGGCCAGTCGCAATTCAGCGTGACGTTGTCCCTGCAAAAGAGCGACAGCCGCTTCACCGAACTGCATGCCTGGATGGCCGAAAACCTCACGTTGGATTTGAACATCCCGACCCTGGCCGCCCAGGCTGGCATGAGTGAACGCAGTTTTGTGCGCCACTACCGCGCCGAAACCGGCCAGACCCCGGCGCGTGCGGTTGAACTGATCCGCGTCGAGACGGCGCGCCGGCAGTTGGCCGACAGCACCGCATCGATCAAACGCATTGCCGTGCAGTGCGGCTTTGGCTGTGAAGAGACCCTGCGTCGCAGCTTTCTGCGCGCCTTGTCGGTAACGCCCCAGGCCTACCGCGAGCGCTTCTCGCCAAGCAACTCCAACAGTGCATCCAGCGTTGCTTGAGGTGCTTCTTGAGGGATGTTGTGGCCGATACCCGGCAACACTCGGCGTTGATAAAAACCGCTGAAATGTTCCACGTCGTCATCCACTTGCGGGGGTGGGCCCACCCCATCATCGGCGCCACACAGTGAAATGCTCGGCACCGAAATCGGCGGTTGCAGCACCAACGCCTGCTCAATGGCTTCCAGCGCGGGGTCGCCCGGCGCGTACATGAAGCGGTGGCGATAAGAGTGAATCACCACGTCGACAAAGTCCGGGTTATCGAACGACGGCGCGGTCAGCCCATACAGGCCCGGCCCCTCAGCCCACGACGGCGACCACAGCGACCACAACAACTCACATAACGCACGGCGATTGGCGGTCAAGCCGTCGACGCCGCGCTGGGTATGAAAGTAATACTGGTACCACAAGCGATGCTCCGTCTCGGGCGCCCGTGGTGTCAGCGACTTGGCGATGTGCTGGATGTTGTAGCCGTCTCCCGTCACCAACCCAAGCACCCGCTGCGGCCACAGCGCCGCGACGATACACGCGGCGCGCCCGCCCCAGTCATACCCGGCGAGTGTCGCCTGGGGGATCGACAGCGCATCCATGAAGTCCAGCAAGTCCTTGGCTAACGCCGCCTGTTGCCCGGAGCGCATCACCTGCCCGTTGATGAACCGCGTCGGGCCGTAACCACGCAGGTACGGCACCAACACCCGATAACCACGCTCGGCAAGCACCGGCGCAATCGCGTCGTAGCCACGCGGGTCGTAGGGGAAACCGTGCAGCAGGATCACCGGTGCCCCGTCGAGGGGGCCGTGGGCTTCATACGCCACGTCGAGCATGCTGGTACGCACGTAGAGCAGTGAAGTGGTGGTCATGGTGGGCGATTACCGGCTGGCCAGGGGTGTTGAAACTCTAGCCGATTGCCGTGAAGGTTTGGGGGGATGTGTGGCAGTGGGGTTACTCGCCCGGGCCGGTTTGCCGCAGCCCGATGCAATTTCCCCAGGGGTCGCGCACCTGACAAATCCAATGGCCACCCTCGATTTCCATCGGGCCGCGATACAACGTCGCACCCAGTACCTCAAACCGCCGGAGTGCCTGCAGCACGTCATGCACAGCCCAGTACACAACTGACCCAGCGGCTCCTGACGCGACCTTACTATCGGCGTTGACTATCTCGAGGGCTATGCCTGCCAGATCCAGGTGACCAAAGTCATCTGGGTCATGACGAATGCGCGTGGCCAACGGAAAGGCTGCGGCATACCACTCGGTAGCCGCACGCCAGTCCGGGACGTGAATGAGGATTGAGATGATCGGAGTCAACCGAACAGCACCTGTTGCCAGTGGCGTTCACTGATGATTGCAATGGGGACACCGCTGTTTCGCAACTCCACGGCCTTTTTGATCTTGGTGCCGTATGAACTGTGAAGCCATTGCTCGTTGCCAACACTGCCAACGACCAGAAAATGGACTTTTTTGCTCACCGAGTTACCTATCATTCCCCCTCGTTCGAGTACCAGCAATTCACAGTCTTTGCGAGGACCGAGAGCCATGACGCCCGTGAAGAGAAACACCTTATCTCGCCAATCGAGTGGGGGTGCTGGGTCATTGAGAGGAAGGCTGGTTACACTCGCTGTACGTTGAGGTGCTCCTACTGGAATTCCTGAAAATTGATGGAGTATTTCCAACAACTCCACCGACTCATCTTCATCCAATACCCCATCGCTCAGCATGTCGGCAAGGCGTTGATAGAGAATGTTAACGACCGGGTCTTCAAGGTGTATCAGGTGGGTCTCTATCCATTTTTTGAGAAAATCAGCTTCCAGTTGGTTGATCTTCCCGTCGGCAGTTAGTCCGGCAGTAATTCCAACCAATGCATCAGCAGAGCGCCGATCAATACGAGCTTGATGGAAGAATTGGCTTCGTTCGAATTCCTGATGAAGATCGACCATGCATCCGTGCTCCTTACTCATCTGTTTCCGTTGTTTGATTGATGTATTGGGACTTGTCCGGTGTGAACGTGACAATCATTCCTGTGCGCGAGCAGGTCTTCACTACGTTTTGCGCAGGGTCGATATCCAGGTTTTCGCCCCGCAGGCCCTGCCATTGTGCGAGGTAGTTCAGAGAACCGAATTTTTCGAGTTTTTTTAGACTACGGCTTACACCGCCTTTCCAGCCGAGCGTGGGCAACTCGCCTTTGAGACAGGCTTGTTCAAGATCAGGTCGTTTGGTTGCGAGCTCTCGGCCGACTTCCCAGCACTTGATCAAACCTTTATCGCCTCCATCCCACCCATCACGCCAGCTCAACGCAGGGCGATGGGGTGTGCTGATGTCTTGATGGATACGTGATGTCATATTCTTTCCTTGAATATCAAGCGAGGCGTACTGGGTTGATACCGTTATATACCCGTCTTTTTCTTGTTCGGCCACTCCTGGGTCAACAAACCCAACACATGCAAGTCATGCCGCTGACCACCCCAGAATCCAGCTTCCCGCAAGGTCCCCTCGTATTTAAAACCTAAGCGTTCCAATACTTTCAGCGACGCGTTGTTGTGCGGATGCACCAGTGCTTCTGCGCGATGCAGCTGCATATGCGCGATACCCCAATCGAGCATGGCGCGCAGCGCTTCGACCATCAAACCCTTGCCACGCGCACCAGGCGCCAGTTCAAAGGCCAGTGCGCAGCTATTCCACCCACGATTCCACTTGAACAGCCCGCAACTGCCGACCAACGCTCCCTCAAGCTCGATCCCCCAGCGTGTACCGGGGTTGGGTTGAGTGCGCCATTGGGCGAAGGTTTCGATCAAGGCCTGTGCCTGGACGAGGTCGGTCATCGGGTCGGCTCCGAACCAGCGCATGCTGTCGGCATCACTGTAGATGGCGAATAATGGCGGTGCGTCGCTTGCCACCAACTCCCGCAGTTGCAGGCGCTGGGTTTGCAATGTGGGGAAGTTATTCACGACATGACGGTGGCGAAGACATCATCACGGGCAATCACTTTGCCGAAGTGATGCCGCCACAGATCCACTCCCAACTGCCCCGACCGATCCAGCGACGACCCCACCGTCAAATCACTGATCAAGGTCGGCTGCAGCCCCGCATCAAACAACGCAAACCCCGCCGCCAGCACACAGGTATCGGTCTGGATGCCGCACACCAACACGCGCTCCGGCGCCAGGCTTTTGAGGTAGGCGACTGTCTCGGGCGTGGGCGCGTAGCCATGTTTGATAAAGATGCGATCCGCCGCGATCAGGCTTTGGTCATTTGGCGCCGGTTGCCAACCCAGTTGGCGGGTGAACGGGGTGATGCTTTCGTCATGGCGCTCCACGGTGGCTACCGAGGGCAGTCGGCCGAGCAGGGTGTTGATGCCGTCTACCAGCCATTCGGGTGGGGTGAACGAGGGTTGCACATCGATGATCAGCAGTACCTGGCGCATGGAGCTCCTAAGGGGGGCGATTACCTGTGGCGAGCAAGCTCGCTCGCCACAGCTTGCCTTGCGCTCTGATTGTGCCCTAGGGCTGCCAGGTCGTCTTCTCCCCGCTGAGCTTGCGGTCCAGGAAGGTCGCCGCGCTGATCAGGGCCAAATGGCTCAAGGCCTGGGGCGTGTTGCCCAGGTGGCGGGCCTGGCTGTCGAACTCTTCGGCGTACAAACCCAGAGGGTTGGCGTAGCGCAGCAGTTGTTCGAATTCCAGGTGGGCTTTTTCCACTTGGCCGGCGCGGGCCAGGCATTCCACGTACCAGAACGAGCAGGCAGTAAACGCACCTTCGGTGCCTTGCAGGCCGTCGATCTGGCTGTCGTCGTTGCGGTAGCGATAGACCATGCCGTCACGCACCAGGCTTTTCTGGATGGCTTCCAAGGTCGAGAGCCAGCGCGGGTCGGTGGCGGCGACGAAGCGCACCAGCGGCATCAACAGCATCGAGCCGTCGAGGGCGGTGCTGCCGGTGTGCTGCACAAAGTGGCCGCGCTCTTCGTTCCAGAAGTTGCTCCAGATATCGGCGTAGATCGCTTGGCGGGTCTGGTCCCAGCGTGCGAATGGCGCCGGCAGCGAGCGTTTGGAGGCCAGGCGAATTGCCCGGTCCAACGCCACCCAGCACATCAGCCGCGAATGCAGGAAGTGATGCTGCTCGCCGCGCATTTCCCAGATGCCGACATCCTCGGTGTTCCAGATCTCGCACACTTGGTCGGCGACTTCCACGGTGTGTTTCCAGCCTTCGTGGGAGATGGCTTCGCCGTACTTGTTGACCAGGTAAACCGCGTCCATCAGCTCGCCGTAGATGTCCAGCTGGATCTGATCGAACGCTCCGTTGCCGATGCGCACGGGCTTGGCCCCGCCATGGCCTTCGAAGTGTTCGAGTTCAGCTTCCGGCAGCTCCTGGCGGCCATCGATGCCGTAGAGAATGTTGATCTTGGTCGGCTGCCCACAGCAGTCGCTGACCCGGCCCTTGAGCCAGCGCATATAGGCGTTGGCTTCTTCGACGAAACCCAAGCGCATAAACGCGTAGACAGTAAACGAAGCATCGCGGATCCAGGTGTAGCGGTAGTCCCAATTGCGCTCGCCGCCGGGCGTTTCCGGCAGGCCGAAGGTGGCGGCGGCGATGATTGCGCCGTGTTTACGTGAGGTCAAAAGCTTCAGGGCCAGGGCCGAGCGGTTGACCATTTCGCGCCAGCGCCCACGGTAGTTTGACTGCGCGATCCAGCCGCGCCAGAACTTCAGGGTATGGGCGAGTGCCAAGTCGGTGCAGCGGCTGTCTACACGCTCGTCGTCCTGACCGCCCAGCACGAACTCGGCGCCTTCATCCTGCTTCAACGTAAAGCGGGCGACTGCGGCGTTGTCTTCGACGTGCAGCGGCTGGCTGCCGGACAAGCGCAGGCCGGGCTGGCCGTCGGCGTTGAAGCACGCAGTGCCGCTGTCGAGCGTGGCGTGGGTGGCCGTACGCGCGTAGTCATGGCGCACGGCGCAGCGCAGGTGGATGTCGGCTTTGCCGCTGACCACCCGCACACGACGAATCAGCAAGGGCAGGTCGTCGATTTCTTCGCTGATGGTGAGCAGGTCGGTGATCTCCACCACCGCGTCATCACTGAGCCAGCGGGTTTGCAGCACATTGGTGTCGGGCAGGTAGATTTGTTCGCGGCGGGCGTTTGGCAGGTCTGGGGTGAGTTGGAAAATCCCGGCGTCGGGTGTGTCCAGCAGCGAGCAGAAGATCGAGGGGCTGTCGAATTCCGGCCAGCAAAAGAAGTCGATGCTGCCTTTATCGTTCACCAGTGCCGCACTACGCATATCGCCGATGATGCCGTGGGCATCGATTGGGCTTTGTTGCTCACTCTTCAAATCAACCATTGCCACGAAACTCCGGATAAAGGCTCATGCCGCCATCAATAAACAGGGTGCTGCCGACGACATAGTCCGACGCGTCGCTGGCGAGAAACACCACGGCGTTGGCCACGTCTTCCACATCGCCGACACGGCCATAGGGGATCAGCTTCAACAGCTCTTTTTGCGCCGCCCCCTCTGTCGCGGCGCGGTTGATTGCCGTACGGATTGCCCCCGGCGCAATCCCGTTGATACGGATGCGCTGCTCGCTGACTTCCTGGGCGAGGGTGCGCATCAACATCTCCACCCCGCCTTTGGAGGCTGCGTAATTCACATGCCCGGCCCAAGGGATGAGCTGGTGCACCGAGCTCATGTGGATGATTTTTCCTGCCGCCCGTGACACGCCGTCCCGCACGCCTTGGCGATTAAAGATACGCACGGCGGCGCGGGCGCAGAGGAACTGGCCAGTGAGGTTGACGCCTATCACGGTGTTCCAGTCGTCGAGGGTCATGTCCACCAGGTTGGCGTCTTTTTGCAGGCCGGAATTGGCCACAAGGATGTCCAGGTGGCCGAAGGCATCGAGGGCCTGGGCGAACAGGCGTTCTACATCAGCTTCTTTAGATACGTTAGCCCCTATGGCGATGGCCTGGCCACCCTCGGCATTGATCTGCGCCGCCAAGGCTTCGGCTGGCGCGGCCTGGGAATTGTAGTTGAGTACTACCGCTGCTCCGGCCCGAGCCAGAGCCATTGCCGCACCGGCACCGATTCCGGAACTGGCACCGGTCACCAGTGCCACTTGCCGCTCCAACGAAATACGCATTGCCCACCCGACCTTGAATTCGTGAGTTCAAGCAGCTGACTGATGACGGGCAACGGAAGTTCACCGGCGTGAATTTAGCGACTACAACCATGGTGAAAAATGGAATAACAGAACTATAAAAAATAACCATAAGATACTAAAAAACCGCTTAAAAGCGTTTGACAGGGTTTTTGGCCGCGTGTCTTATAGGCACACCTCAACCCACTCCGTTGGTAGTTCAGCAGTCATCGCGGAGTCACCTATAAGAGATGCCCATGTATCAATCGGCAGCTATAGGGGAACTACCAGAACAGGCGGCAGCCTCTTTACTGCAAAGAGCGCCTAAGTTAATTATTTTCGATTGTGACGGTGTCTTGGTCCAAAGCGAAGAGATCACCCTGTCGGTATTGATATCCCTGCTAAATGGTTATGCGTCTGGCAACACAACACTGGACGGGCAGTGTTTCATTGAGCACTTTCGCGGGCGAAAGATTACTGAGTGTTTGCGCGAGGCCGAGCAGTTATTAAACGTTTGCCTGCCCGCCCAGTTTGAACAGGAGTTTAGAGCGCAGGCACTCAGCGCATTGACACATGAGTTGAAAGCCACTGACGGTATATTCGAGGTGCTGGAAAAGTTGCAAGTGCCCTATTGCGTGGCCTCCAGTGCGCCGCGTAACAAGATCGAACATTGTTTGCGCCTGACAGGTTTGCTCCCTTATTTCGAAGGGCGAATATTCAGTTGTTATGAGTTGGAGCGATGGAAGCCTGATCCTCTGGTGTTTTTGACAGCGTGCCAGGCTTACGAAGTTGATGTGCATGACGCGCTGGTTGTTGAAGACAGTGTTACCGGTATCCAGGCGGCAATCGCAGCCCAAATAAACGTGTTGGGTTTTGGCCCAGTGAGTCGGCATGTGAAGTTGGCCGAAGCCGGGGCACTGCCGTTTGCCGATATGCGTGAATTATTAACCATCATTAATTGATCGATTATTCAGGGAGCAGATGGGGTGAGCACATTCGGTTACTTGGAACGTCTTAAGCGCAACGATCGCGCTTCAGAAGTGTGGTGGGATTCATCACCCATCGTGTATGCGCCATTTAAACAGTATCTGTTGGACAAGTACCCGGCGGCGGCGGCGCCTATCGAGCAGTTGATGCCCGACAATTTCACTCAGCACACTGGCTTCAGCAGCGTTACAACTAACCCGCGCCTGGTGACAGCGGCGGTGCTTGAAAAGCGTGAGTATTGGTCCTCGCGCTTCAATCTGGACGGGCTGTCGCCCCAGGCATTGCGCAAAAAACTCTACAACGCCGTCATCGCCGAAGGCGCTGCTGCGCTCCAGCCGTTGTGGGTGCAGTCGGGCCAGGGTGAGGGTTGGTTTTCGGCCCAGGTCGACCCGGTGGATGTACGTTGCACCGAGCGCATGACGGCCCGAGGGCTTGAGCTGCACCAACTGGCGCCGAATGTCATGGTGAAGGTGCCCGGCAGCCAAGAAGGGCTGGCGACCGTTGAAAGCCTGGCGGCTCAGGGTATTTCGGTGAATATCACCTTCTGCTTCACCGTCTCGCAGTTCCAGGCCGGCATCCAGGCCATCGAACGTGGCCTGGCGGCTGCGCGCAGTAACGGTGTTAGCACCCGGCACTGCAAATACGTAATCACCTTCATGATCGGGCGCTTTGCCTGCCAGCCCGAGTTCGCCGTGCAAGCCGCCGAGCGTGGCCTGGCGCTGGAGGCCGAGGAACTGCGCTGGGCCGAACTGCTGATCTACACGCAGGTCCAGGCCGTGGTAGCGGCCTCGACGGTGCCGGTCAAGACGCTGCTGTCCAGCATCAAAATTGACGTAGACGAGCGCGGTAACAAGCATTGTTGGCACCTGGAAAAAACCGGGCTGAGCACCACCTGCTACACGCTCACGCCGGACGTGGTGGAGTTCCTGGTCGAACGCGAGAGCCGAGGCAAGCCGGTATTGCCTGGTAGCGAGCCGCTGCAACCGCCGCCGGCGACCTTCGCAAAACTGCTGCGCATTGCCTATTTCTGCGATGCCTACTTTCCAGGCAGTATCGAACCTTATGACTTCGGCAACCACGAGGCGTTTCTCAACGCTTGCAACGAAGCCAACAGCGCACACCGACGGCTGGTCGACTACTGCGTGCGATTATGCCCCGCGGCCAAGCCTTTCACAGTGTCGCTCAACGCCCTGCTGGCCGCCGAGTACGGGGTGGTCGCATGAACAAGATGGTCGGGTTGTGGGCCCACCCACGCTCGCGCTCTACGGTGTTGGAGCGCGTATTTATCGAACGCGGCGACTTTGAGGTCTTTCACGAGCCGTTCGCCCATATGGCGTTTTCGGCAGATTCGGCGATTCCTTCCGATGAGTGGGACCACAGTTTGCCCACGACGTACACCGGCATAAAAGAGCAACTTATCAAAGCCAGGGAGCGTACTAACGTCTTTCATAAAGATATGTGCTACCACTGCCTGGATGATTTGAAAGTTGATGTGGCGTTTTTGGCGCAACAGCACAACATTTTTATTATTCGCGAGCCGGCCAGCAGCATTATTTCCCATCATCGTGTGCACCCCGATATGCCGCTGCACGCCATTGGGCATAAAGCCTTGTATGAGATTTTTTGTGTAGTCACCAAACTCACAGGCACTGTGCCGTATGTGATTAATGCGGATGATCTTGCGGCAGACCCGGAACGCGTCATTCGCAAATTGTGTGAGCACTTGCAAATAGAATTTCTGCCCCACGCCATGACCTGGAAGCGCGAATGCCCACAACAGTGGAAGACCTGGCGAAGTTGGCATGTGGCGGCAGAGAACAGCGATCGTATTGGGTTGCCAGAAAAACAACAGCTGGACATGGCGTTGTTCGATCAATTTCCGAAGTTAAAAGCGATGTATGAATACCATCGGACGTTTTACGCGCGCATGAACGAATTTTGTCAATAAGGACAGTTGCATGAAAAAGTTGATTGTTACGGGTGCCGCCAACGGAATTGGTCGGGCCACGTTGGAAAAAGCCATTGAAGATGGCTACTTCGTTATTGCTGCTGACAAGGATGTTGAAGGCTTGAAAGTACTGCAAAACCGATACAGCGCGCACCAGTTGGAAACCCATGTCGCCGACTTTTCGGACCCTGCGGTCATCAAGGGTTTCATACCGGGTTTGTATGAGCGCCACGCGACCATTTATGGGTTGGTCAATAACGCCGGGATTTACCACGGCAAAAGCGTGTATGCCTATTCCGAAGATGAAGTGGATGAAATCCTCAATGTGAACCTCAAGGCGCTGGTCTATCTCTCCAAAGACTTCGCTGAGCGCGAAATGGCACACGAGGCCCCGCGCAGCATCGTCAACATCGCCTCGGTGGCCGGCGAGGTGGGCAGCTGTGACGCGCTGTATGGCGCGACCAAGGCGGCGGTGATCGGCCTCACCAAAGCCAACGCCTGGAACTTCGCGCCGTTTGTGCGGGTAAACGCCGTGTCCCCGGCATTGATCCATGACACCGCCATCTACGACACCATCCCTACCTACCGCCGTGATGAGTACGCGCGCCAGGAAGTCCTCAAAAACCCGATTCAGCCCAGCGGTGTGGCCGAGGTGATCCTGCTGCTGGTCGGCGATGCCATGCGCCACATCACCGGCAGGGTCATTCCGGTGGACAACGGAGCCTACCCACGATGAGCCAGGTCCTGGGCAAGAAAAAACTGCTGTTGGTGGGTGCGGGCAACCTGTGCCTGCAGATTCTCAAGATTCTTGGGCCCAAGAATGAATTCGAGTTTGTGGTGCTGGGCCGCAATGAAGAGTCAACCCTGCGCCTGTGCAACCTGGTGGCACTGTCGTGTGCGCAGTTGGGGCAATACATCGCGATCAAACCGGTGATAGCCGACCTCATGGACATCGGTAAAGTCACGCGGCTGCTGCGCGAAGAGGCGCCGCACATCCTGGTCAATTGCGCGTCGTTGCAGTCGTGGCGGGTGATCACCGGGTTGCCCAAGATGACCTTTGAGCAGCTTGACCAGGCCCAGTTCGGCCCGTGGTTGCCCATGCACCTGACGCTGATGCATTGCCTGATGCAAGCGGTGAAGGCTTCGGGGATCAACGCCAAGACCGTCAATGCGGCCTTCCCCGATGCGGTCAACCCGATCCTGGCCAGGGTCGGGCTGGCCCCGGATATCGGCGTGGGCAACGTGGCCAACCTGATCCCGGCGGTGCGGTTTTCCATCGCCCGGCTGTTGGAGTGCGAAGCCTCTGATGTGCAGGTGCGCCTGTATGCCCAGCACTATTTCAGCCATTACGTGCCGCGTGGCGGTTTGCCGCCCCATGCCAGCTATCGCTTGTTATATGAAGTGCGTAACCGACCCGAGGTGGCGCGCCTGCCGGCAGAAGCGATTTTCTCCACTGTGAAGTCTGAGTTCCGACGCCTGGGCGGTGTCGATGGGCAGTTCCTCACCGCCTGCTCCGCGGTCACGGTGATCGAAGGGCTGTTTTCACCCACGCAGGTGCTGGTGCATGCGCCGGGCCCGCTGGGGCTGCCGGGCGGGTATCCCGTGTGGCTGCACGATGGGCAGATCGAAGTGCAGTGCTCGGATGCCTGCCCACTGGACGAAGCGGTGCGCATCAACACCATTTGCCAGACCCAGGATGGCATCGACGAGATCCATTGCGATGGCTCCGTCACGTTCAACCCTCAGTGCATGGCCGTCATGCACACGATGCTGGGCTACTCCAAGAACATCATGTCGATCGAGCAGTCCGCCGATTTTGCCCGTGAGTTGGCGAGCAAGTACCTGTCTTTCAAGAATTCAACCTGGTAGGTGTGTGATGAATCAAACGTCAAGGCAAAAGCACCACGAAGTCGCCAGTTACGCGGCGCAGTATTCAGCGGATTTTGTCGAGCGCTGGGACGAGTTGATCGACTGGGAAAAGCGTCAGGCCGGGGAGGGCGGTTTTTTTGAAAAACTGCTGCGCGCCCACGGCGTGCAATCGGTGATCGATGTGTCGACGGGCAGCGGTTTTCATGCAGTGCAACTCAAACGGGCGGGGTTTGATGTGGTAGCCACGGACGGCAGCAGCACCATGCTGACCAAGGCCCGAGCGAACTTTCGGGAGCGCGGCCTGGATATCCAGTCTCATTACCGCGACTGGCTGTCCCTTGACCCTCAGGACCTGGGGCAGTTCGATGCGCTGGTGTGCCTGGGCAGTTCGTTGTGCCATGTGTTTACCGCGTGCGACCGCCTGAGCGTGCTGGAAAAGTTCAGGGCCCTGCTCAAACCGGGGGGCTTGCTGATTGTCGATCAACGTAACTTCCTGGCCATTCGCGCGGGCAACTTCAAGGCCAGCGGCAATTACTATTACTGCGGCACCAACGCGTCGGTCACGTTGGGCGAGGTAGACCCCCACCTGTGCGAGTTCATCTACACCTTCAACGACGCCGAACAGTACCGGCTCAAGGTCTACCCGCTGTTGCCGGGGGAGCTGGCCACAGAAGTGCTCGCGTCCGGGTTTTCAGTACATGAGAGTTACGGCGACTTTGAACGTGACTACGACATGATGCAGTGCGACTTTGTCATCCACACCGCGCGCGCCGTTTAAGGGGGGCAGCATGAGCACACTTGTACAGAGCAGCCCGCGCACCTTGGACAGCGTTGTGCTGGCGGTGGTGTTGACGGGTTTTGTGGCCAGCACCTATGGTTTTGGGGTTTACCTGTTCGCCAACCTGGTGGTGGACATGCGTCGCGACATCGGCTTCGACTACACCACGGTGGGCCTGATTACCGGCGGCGCGCAGATCGGCTTTTTGTTGTTTTCATCGGTGACCAGTTATATCAGCCGCTTCTTCGAGGGCTGGAAGATCAGCCTGGTGTCTACGCTGATGACGTCGCTGGCACTGCTGGGGTTGAGTCTGAGCGACAGCATCTGGGTGTCCGGCGCGCTGTTGATTTTGCTCGGTGGTTGCTCGGCGTCGGTGTATATCCCGCTGGCAGAGATCGTCACCAAGGGCTTCAGCCCGGGCAATCGCTCACGGGTCATGGGGCTGATTTCCAGTGGCACCAGCTACGGTGTATTTATCAATGGCTTGCTGGTGTCGTTCCTGACGTTGAACGGCGGTTGGCGTTCTATCTGGCTGACGGCGGGGCTGATATCGCTGGCCCTGTGTGGGGTCGCCTGGTTTCTGCTGCGCACCATGGCGGCGGGGCCGGTTAGCGGGTTTTCCGGTGAGCGTTCGGCGACGATCAACAGTGCTGCCCCCTGGCTGAGTCGTTCGCTGTACTTGACCTGGGCCATCGCCTTTCTCAATGGCATGGCGTTGCTGCCGTTCCAGACTTACCTCGCGCCGTTTCTGCGAGATGAGTTGGGTGTGTCGGTGCAGGACGCCGGTTTCATCTGGACCACCCTAGGCGCCGTGGGCATGGCCTCGGGTTTTCTGGTGGGATGGATCGCCGACAAGGTCGGTGTGCGGGCATCACTGGCGATGTGTTTTTTTAGCGCAGGCTTGGCGGCCACGCTGGTTTACAGCGTCAACAGCCTGCCGTTGTTCTACCTGGCGGCGTTTTTGTTTGCGCTGGCGTTTTACCCGATCTTCGGGCTCGTCCCCAGCTACATCGGGCAAATCGTACCGGTCAATCGCCTGACCCAGGCCTTTGGCATTGCCAATGTGTTGATCGGCTTGGGCGGCGTGTGCGGCAACTTTCTGGGTGGGTATTCCAAGGACCTGACGGGCTCGTTTTCGACGGTGTATGGGGTGGTTGCGCTGCTGCTGCTCGTGCAGTGCGTGATGGTGTTCATGTTGGGCAAACAGCCGGATTCAGCAGCGCAGGGTGAGCGGCCATGAGTTATTTTCCAGACAGTGCAAACCAGAACCTGCACACCTTTGCGTTCAGCCACCCAAGTGCAGCACACACGCGAATGAAGCAAACACCCAGGGTCATCTGGATGACCGGTATTTCTGCTTCCGGCAAGTCGACGATTGCCGATGCACTGGACATTGCCCTGCAGAAGCAAGGGCGGTTCACCTGCATCATCGATGGCGACTCGGTACGCGGTGGTCTGTGTCGAGACTTGGGTTTTACCGACGGTGATCGTGATGAAAATATCCGCCGGGTGGCCGAAGTGGCGCGGTTGATGCTGGACACGGGGTTGATCGTGATCGTGGCGTTGATCTCACCTTCATCGGCCAGCCGGCATTACGCGCGCTCGATTATCGGCAACGCGTCTTTTATTGAAGTACACGTCGATGCACCGTTGGAAACCGCCGAACAACGCGACCCCAAGGGCTTATATAAAAAGGCCCGGTCAGGCTTGATCAAAAACTTCACCGCTATCGACTCCCATTACGACGTGCCGGTTTTTCCCGAAGTGCATCTAAATACCCAGACGCTTTCAGTTGAACAGTCGGTGGTCGCTATCCTGGATTGGATTGCACGCAGCGATGATCATGCTTAGCCGTTGGTCTTTGCGTGAGGGCTGGCGGTATTTGTAACTCCAAAAAACAAGTTACCCTGCGCCATCGCACGGGTATCACGTTTTTTTGGAGCACGCATGACGCACTTTACGGGCACTGCAAGGTCGATTCGCTTGGTTGGCGGGGCTCGGGTATTGGACTTTATCAACACCACCAATGGGCGCCGTCCTGGCACGGCGCTCAAAATCGTTGAAGAGCGGCTCACCAGTTTTCAGTTCTTCTTTGAATGGGCGCTGCATGCTTCATTGGTCTCGGCTCAAGAGTTTGAGGCCTATAAGTCGATGGTGTTCGAGTCGCCTATTTCCTACCAGCCTGACCTGGATGCGGTTATCGCGTTCAGGGAATGCGTGTACGGCGTGTTCTACACTTTGTCGTTGCGCCAGTCGGCTGCCGATGAGGCTTTGCAGCAGATCAATCTGATGTTTCAACAAGGTGTCAGTTGGCGTGTACTGCGCTCAATTGACGGGGCGCCGACGTGGGACTGGAAGGCATGCGCAAACGCCCAAGAGTTGACCGCGATGCTGTTGGGGCGCCTGGCCATCGAAGCCACGCAGCTGCTGGTTGTCGCCGACTTGCAGGCATTGCGCAGTTGCAGCTGCACGGATTGCGATTGGGTGTTCCTGGATATCTCTAAGAACAAGCAGCGCAAATGGTGCCAGATGAGCGTGTGTGGCAGCCGCGAGAAACTCAGCCGCCTCAAGCAAGCGGCTCAATGACAGGCCCGACCGGTAGCAATTGCCCCGTTTAATAGGAAGCATTACTATTCACGCCCCGCCTCCCCAGTGCTCCCGCGATGATCCCTCAGCCGCCCCGCAGAACAGGCTTTTTCGAGCACTACGAAGAGTTGATCCGCACCTGGACGCGTCGCCTGAAAAACCGTCAGCAGGCCGAAGATTTGGCCCACGACACTTTTTTGCGAGTGCTGGAGGCCAAGTCTGAACGAGTTGAACAACCGCGTGCCTACCTGCATCAGACCGCACGCAATATTGCCGTGGACGCCTACCGCCGCGAAGACCGGCGCGAGGCTATCGAGCGGGAAGCCTTGGAACACGCGCCTCCCAGCGGCGACCCGGAGCATTTCATGCACGCGATCCAATTGGCGCACTCCATCGAGCAAGCCCTGGCCGAACTGCCGCTTAACTGCCGCAAGATTTTCATCTGGCAAAAGATCGAGGGCCTGACCCAACAGGAAATCGCCGAGCGCCTTGGTTTGTCCAAGAACATGGTGGAAAAGTATATGATCCGCACCCTGCGGCATCTGCGCGACCGCCTGGACGCGATGGCCCCATGAACCATGCCCGCTTTGAAACAGGACCTTCCATGATGGATAGCCGTGTACGCGACGAAGCCGCGCATTGGTTTGCACGCCTGCAAGACACCGAAATGAGTGCCGCCGAGCGCCAGCAGTTCGATGCGTGGCGTCATGAACAGCCCCAACATCAATACGAATTCGATGTGCTGCAAGGGGTGTGGAGCGCCACGGACTTACTGCCGAAAGCTCGCTTGCAGGCACTGTGCGAGGCCCCGGCCGAGCATCCAAAACGACGTGTCGTGCTGCGCTACGCCATGGCTGCCAGTGTGGTGGCGGTCGCCCTGACGCTGGGCCTGTTCAGTGGCCTCAATCATCCCAAGCCTTACAGTGCCGAATTCAGCACGCGTCTGGGCGAGCATCGCCAGGTGGCATTGCCCGATGGCTCGGTGATGGACCTCAACAGCCGTAGCGTGGTGGTGGTGCGTTATGAAAACGGCCGTCGAGGCGTAGAACTCAAGCAGGGCGAAGCGATGTTCAGCGTCGAACATGATACCAGCCGCCCGTTTGTGGTCGCCGCCGGAGCAGGGCAGGTGACGGTCACCGGCACGCGCTTTGATGTGCGCCGCGATGATGACCTGACCCGCGTGGTGGTCGAGGCCGGCACTGTGAAGGTGCAAGGGCAGTCGCCGGAGAAAATCGTGACACTGACGGCGGGCCTGGGCACCCATGTGGACAGCCAGGGCCAGGTGGCGGCGTCCTACGCGGTGAATACCGAAGAACTGACCGCCTGGCGCACCGGCAAACTGGTGTTCAACAACGCCTTGCTGGGGGAAGTCGCGCGGGAAGTCTCGCGTTATCGCGAGCATCCGCTGCGGGTCAGCACGGCGGCTGTCAGTAACCTGCGCTTGACCAGTGTGTTCAAGGCCAACGACACCGATGCCTTGCTCAAAGCCTTGCCGCACATCCTGCCAGTGGCCTTGCGCACCTTGCCGGACGGCAGCCAGGAAATTATTTCGCGCTGACATTCAGGTTTTTTTCGAGTTCTTCGTCTTCTCCTGCAACTGCAACTGGTTTGCATTAACGGCCGCATGCACTTGCGATCACAGGACAAGGTTCGACGTGAAAAAACTCACCCTTAACAACAATAAAATCTCCCGCTGGGCGCCACTGGCCCTGGCACTTGCCGTCAGTGCCGCCATGCCTGCGGCCTACGCTGGCGACGCCATCCATATCAAGTCCCAGCCCCTGGGTGCGGCGCTGAGCCAACTGGGCCAGCAGACCGCGCTGCAAGTGTTCTTCAGCCCCGACCTGGTCGCCGGCAAGCAAGCACCTGCTGTCGACGGCAACCTCTCTGCAGAACAAGCCCTGCGCCAATTGCTGCAAGGCAGCGGCCTGGATTACCAGATCGACGCGGGCAACGTGACCCTGCGCCCGCTGAGTAGCGGCAGCGGTGAAGCGGGTGCGCCCCTGGAACTCGGCGCCACCGACATCAAGGTGGTCGGCGACTGGCTCGGCGATGCCAATGCCGAAGTGGTGCAGAACCACCCTGGCGCCCGTACGGTGATCCGTCGCGAAGCCATGGTGGAGCAGGGCGCGATAAATGTCGGCGACGTGCTGCGCCGTGTGCCGGGTGTGCAGGTGCAAGAATCCAACGGCACCGGCGGCAGCGATATTTCCCTTAATGTGGGCGTACGTGGCCTGACATCGCGCCTGTCGCCACGCTCCACCGTGCTCATCGACGGCGTGCCGGCCGCGTTCGCGCCCTACGGCCAGCCGCAACTGTCGATGGCACCGATTTCCGCGGGCAACCTGGAGAGCATCGACGTTGTCCGTGGCGCCGGCTCCGTGCGCTACGGGCCGCAAAACGTCGGCGGCGTGATCAACTTCGTCACCCGTGCGATTCCCGAGAAATTTTCCGGCGAAGTCGGCACCACCCTGCAAACCTCTGCCCACGGTGGCTGGAAGCACGTCGATAACGCGTTTATCGGGGGTACCGCCGACAACGGCATTGGCGTCGCGTTGCTGTATTCCGGGGTCAATGGCAACGGCTATCGCAACAGCAACAATTCCAACGATATAGACGACGTGATCCTCAAGACCCACTGGGCGCCGACCGATCAAGACGACTTCTCGCTCAACTTCCACTACTACGACGCCAGCGCCGACATGCCCGGGGGCCTGACCCAGAAGCAGTTCGACGCCAACCCGTATCAGTCGGTGCGTGACTGGGACAATTTCAGCGGCCGCCGCAAGGATGTGTCCTTCAAGTACATCCGCCAGATCGACGATCGCACCCAGGCCGAAGTGCTGACCTACTATTCCGACAGCTTCCGGGGCAGCAACATCGCCAACCGTGATCTGCTGACTATCGGCTCGTACCCGCGCACCTACTACACCTTCGGCATTGAGCCGCGGGTGTCCCATGTGTTTGACATAGGCCCCAGCACGCAGGAAGTCAGCGTCGGCTATCGCTACCTCAAGGAAGGCATGCACGAGCAGGCCACTATGCTGGGGTTGATCAATAACATACCGACCCCGGACGGCCTCAACGACGGCCATGTCTATCAGGACCGCACCGGCGGCACCGAGGCCAACGCGTTCTACATCGACAACAAGATCGATATCGGCAAGTGGACGATCACCCCAGGCATCCGCTTTGAAGATATCCGCACCGAATGGCACGACCGCCCAGTCATCTCCCAGACGGGCGCCCGCACCACCGAAAAACGCCGCGAGGTCCACAACAACGAACCGCTGCCGGCCTTGAGCGTGATGTATCACCTCTCCGATGCCTGGAAACTGTTTGCCAACTACGAGACCTCGTTTGGCAGCCTGCAGTACTTCCAGCTGGCCCAGGGCGGCACGGGCGACCAGACTGCCAATGGCCTGACCCCGGAAAAAGCCAAAACCTACGAACTAGGCACGCGCTACAGCGACAACGTGTGGGGCGGCGAATTGACGTTCTTCTACATCGACTTCGCGGATGAGCTGCAATACGTCAGCAACGCGGTGGGCTGGACCAACCTTGGCGCCACCAAGCACACGGGGATCGAAGCTTCGGCCCACTACGACCTGTCGAACCTGGACCCACGCCTCGACGGTCTGACCGCCAACGCCGGCTTCACCTATACCAAGGCCACCTCCGAGGGTGACGTGCCATTCAAAGGCCGTGACCTGCCGCTGTATTCCCGTGAAGTGGCCACCCTGGGCTTGCGCTACGACGTCAACCACTGGACCCATAACCTCGACGTCTACGCCCAGTCGGGCCAGCGTGCGCCAGGCACCGGTACCACCTACATCACTGAAGGCACCGCAGACGGCCGATACGGTGATATTCCCGGTTATGTCTCGGTCAACGTGCGCAGCGGTTATGACTTTGGCGAGCAACTGTCCAACCTGAAACTGGGCGTGGGTGTAAAAAACGTCTTTGACCAGCAGCACTACACCCGCTCCAGTGACAACAACTCCGGGTTGTACCTGGGTGAGCCACGGACGTTCTTCGTACAGGCCAGTGTCGGGTTCTGACCTGCACCAGAAACGGAAAAATCGCAGCGCAATGCTGCGATTTTTTTTGCTCGATGATCCAGCCTCCTACTCGGTGCTCGGCTATTTGGAGCATCTTTCAGGAACTGAATCGGGTGGGGAAACCACACAGATGTTGCCTGTATTCATGCGCTTGGAACGGCATTGGATAGCCAGGTGAACCCTGTGATAAAGCCGGACTGGAGATTCAAATGTCTGTATCAGCCCTCGAAAAACCTGTTTCCAACTCACCCCCGTACGCTCCGCCGCCTAAACCTGAACTCAAAAACAAAGACGCGTTCGCCAGTGGGCAAACGGCTGACAAAGTCAGCTTTAATGCAGGCGATAACAAGCCCGGCAAGTTGTTTGCTGATCAACAGTCGACCTCTAAGGCGCGCACCGACGCTAACATGCTCCAGAGCAATAGCCGCCAATCAACGGCGTCGGATTCCCAGTCATCGGGGCTCCTCGATACCGTCAAGAAGAACCTGAAAGGTTGGTGTGGTGGGCAGCGCCCGCCAAAACCGGACCCTTGCCCGCCGCCGCCGTGCTACACCAAACCGCCGAGGCCACCCAAACCCTGCCCGCCGGAGCGTCCAACGCCGTGCAAGCCAGATCCCTGCAATAGCAGGCCGCCGGAGCGTCCAACGCCGTGCAAGCCAGACCCGTGCAATAGCAGGCCCCCAGAGCGTCCGACGCCGTGCAAGCCGGACCCCTGCAATAGCAGGCCGCCAGAGCGTCCAACGCCGTGCAAGCCAGACCCGTGCAATAGCAGGCCGCCTGTACGCCCAACGCCGTGCAAACCCGATCCTTGTCATGGAAAGCCTGACCCTTGGTTTTCGAACAAGAGCAACGATGATTTGGCGAAAATGCTGCTCAATAGCTTCGATGCTTTCAAAGACCCAAAGCAACCTCAGTACGTGACCACGCAAGGCATCGAGGCTATGGCCAACAAGCCGTTGACGGGTAACGCGGCCCAGGACCAAAACATTCGCCTGGCCCGGGAGTTGATGAAGCGCCCCGAACTGGTCAACGCAATGGATCGGCACAGCACCACGGGTGCACTGGACGGCTTGATCGATCGCCAGAAAATCCAAATGACCCTCGGCAGTCAGAGCCCCCTGAAGTACCTGGACGACAATAAGTTGGCTGGCGAGATGCTCAATCATTTCCGGGCATTGAGAGATCCTGACAACACTGACTACATCAACATCGACAAGCTGCGCGGAATGGCCCAATGGCCTACTGACGACCCGGTTCATGGCCGCCTGGCCTGGATTGCACAGGAGATCCTCAAGCGCTCCGATACGCTGGCAGCGGCGGACGGTGGTGATCATTGGGGCAAGGACGGTTGGATTCACAAGGATACGCTGCGCCAGATGGCTCATTGATACAGCCGCGCCACAGCGTCATTCATTGAACAGGGAAGTCGCCGCATGCTGGGCGATTTCCCTTTTGGGGTTTTTATGACGACGTCTTTTCTAAACACTCGCCCGCCAGAGTATCGGCAACCCGTAGACACGCCTGGCCAATGCGAAATACCAGGGGCCACCCGGGAACTTGAGACTGGCCCAGTACGCCATGCCTGCGAAGTTCAGCGGATGAAAGACTTTGCCGGACGGCACAGGTTCCAGGCACCAGTCGCTGATGATTTTGCGCGCGGCATGCTTGCACCCGGGCATGACCCGGTTGATGGTAATCGCCCGATTCGTGGTTCGCTGGCGTCGGTGATCCTTGGCCTACGGAGCCTGTGCACTGGGCAAAGGGATTAGGGGCGCAGGTTTGCACCCCGACTGACTCAGGCCGCGTGCTGTGAACGTTTACATGCTGTCATTGCTACGTGCCCGCCACTCGGAACTATTGCGTTCGACCCGCCACATATCGAAGACGCGCTTCGCTGGAGTCTGTTTGAAGACGTTGGCCACGTGTTCGTGGCTACCAGGTACGCGGGTATACGCAAATGGCAGGAGATGAAGTATGACAATTAATGGTGTAACACCGCTTGGGCTACCTGTGGTCATAGGTGCGGTAGATGAGCGCTCGATTGCCGCAACGCCCATGGTCCACAAGCCTGGCGATGACCAGCGCATCTATTGGGAGGTGCCGCCCACTCGGCGCGCTCTGGGTCGAGGTGCTTTGTCGTCGCTACGCTACCAGGCTTTACAAATCGCGCCGGTTATCCGCGCGAATACCACGCCGCCCGGCCAACACTCGACAGACAGTCAATTAGCGAGTGAGCTGGATAAGAACTTCGGTGAACTGCACTCATTTTTCAAGGACGGACGCTTGACGCAGTCATCTCTACGCACAATTGCAGCGCAAGAGCTATTGGGAGATTAAGGTGCGGGACCGCATTATCCTGGTGGTCAGGGAGATTCTCAAACGCCCGCTGTTGAACGACGCGATCATCGATTTCGAGGGGTTCATCACTCGCGATAGCCTTAGGGCCGCAGCGGCCGCATTACGAGGCAACAGTTCTCCCAGCGCTTTCAGCCAGGACCCTTTTCATGGGCAGTGCAACGCCAAGGTCGTCCTGGCATTGCAAGGCTATTTCAAACAGCTAAGGGACACGACCAAAGATCGGAGAGGCTTTTTCGAAGCTCTGGAGTATGTGGAAATCACCCTGCTCAGAACAGTGATGAACGACCCCGACGACACCGATCTCTTGGGGCAGCCCAGACTGGAACCAACGACCGGCTTGCCCACAAAAAAGTACAGCGAACACTGCGTGTACACGGCCAAAAACATCATCGAGAGGCCAGGGCTGTTACGGTCACTGGAGCGCGCCAACACCCCCCGGCTGTTTGGTCGACCCAGCCATGAGGGGTGGCTCAGTAATAAAAGCCTGGAGCGCTGGCTCGAACGCTACAAAATGTATAAAGCCCGATAGCCTCCGGTATTGAGAGGCTGGTTTCTAGACCTTGAGAATTTTGCCGCTGATTGCGACCCCCGCCAGTAACAACGCGATCAGAACAAAGGCTGTGTTCAGGCTGCTGCCGTGGGCGATAAAACCGATCATGGCCGGGCCTGCAAGGATGCCGGCATACCCCAGGGTTGTGATGGCGGGTACTGCGATGTGTTCGGGCATGACCTTTTGCTTGCCGACAGCGGAATACAACACCGGCACGATATTCGAGCAGCCCGCACCCACCAGCGCATAGCCCAACAGCGCGGTTTCCCAACCCGGCAGCAACGTGGTGAGCAGCATCCCGGCGGTAGCCAGCGCGCCGCCGATCACGATCACGCGGGTGGCGCCCAGGCGCCGTACGATGACATCACCTGTCAGGCGCCCGGCGGTCATGGTCAGGGCAAACGCCGCATAACCCAGGCCGGCATAGGCTTCGTCCAAACCACGCTCGGCGCTGAGGAACACAGCGCTCCAATCCAGCACCGCACCCTCGGCCAGAAACACGATAAAACACAGGCAGCCAATAAACAGCACGACGCCGTGAGGCACCGCAAAGGCTGGCCCTGAGCTTTCACTGCCGTAGGGCAACAGGTGCGGCCCTGCCTTGAGCAGTGCTGCGACCATGATGACAATCACCACCAGAGTCGCCTGCAGTGGTGACAAACCCAGCCCCAGCAAGCCGGCGACCCCAGCCGCACCGACAATACCCCCCAGGCTGAACAAGCCATGAAAGCCCGACATCATGGTTTTGCCACTGGCACGCTCGACGATCACCGCTTGCAGGTTGACCGTAGAATCCACCGTCCCCAGGCCAGCACCAAACAGAAACAACCCGACCATCAGCAGCGGGATCGAGCTGACCGTGGCCAGCATCGGCAGGGCCAGACAGATCATGATCGTGCCGGCCGTCAGCACACGACGGCAGCCGTAGCGCGAGGCCAGTGCACCCGCCACGGGCATCGCGATGATCGACCCCACTCCCAGGCACAACAACAGCAAGCCCAACGTGCCTTCGTTGAGTTGCGCGCGGGCTTTGGCGTAAGGCACCAAGGGTGCCCAGGCGGCGATGCCGAAGCCGGCGATAAAAAATGCGATACGGGTCGACATTTGTTCCAGCCGCCCGGGAACCAAGGGGGCGGAGGTGGGGATGGCAGTCATGAAAAATCCTTGGTCTTGCGTTCAGTGAACGATGTCCGGCGCGACATCCTTGCACATCAGGTCGCAGCGTGCGAGCCGCCTCCCACAACGGGCTGATCTGTAATACGCTGCCGGCGAGCTCTGTGGGTAACTGGATAAGTTGGGTGGATGAAAATTCTCTGGAAGGTAGTGACATGACCCGGTTCTATGATGCGCGGGGCAATATCTATGGGGTCGTAAGCCCCGAGGCTCTGAGCGGCCAAGGCATCGAGGTGCCGTCGAGCGCAGCCCGGGCGGCAAGTAATCGGGCGTCGTGGGCACCGGCAGCCATCGCCGCCGAATGCGGTTGGGGCTCAGTGCCGCCCCCGCCCGATGCCAAGGCCCACCGCTGCGATGGTCTGCTGGTGGGGCCGTTCCAGGCCGAGCCGCCTTTTGACCTGCTGATCGTCAATACCGACGGTACCCTGGCCGAACGCAGTGGTAACGGCTTGACCATCTTTGCCCAGGGGCTCACTGACCAAGGCCTGATGACCGCGACCTGTGAGCTGCGTGTGCATCACGACAAATTGGACGCCTTGTCACCCGTGGTCACGCAGGTTGAGCCGGCGGTTTACGAGCAGGCCGAGGGCTTTTGGCTCGCATTGGGTATGCCCGAGTTCGGGCCTACGGCGGTGGGGGCTCAAGGGGTTGAATCCGGGCTCAGCCACGTCAGCGAGCTGGCGGCGATCAACCCGCTGTGGTGGCGCAGCCAATTTGTGCGTGTGGGAAACCCCCATTGCGTGACCTTGGTCGAGCAGGCGTCGGCGTTGCCAGATAACCCGCAAATGCAGCAACCGGCGCTGTTCGAGCCCTTGAAGGCGATTGCCTTCGCGCCTCCCGTGGGCAACGGCCAGCCCTGCGCCGCTGGAGTCAATCTCCAATGGGCTGCGCGAGAGTCTGCCAAGCGCGTGATAGCGCGGGTGTTTGAACGAGGCGAAGGCCCCACGGCGTCATCCGGTACCAGCGCCAGTGCCGTGGCCTGCGCGGCGTGGCGAGCTGGCTGGGTTGAGGCGGGCGACGTTGCGGTGGTCATGCCAGGTGGCACTGCGCCGGTGCGTCTGCGCGCTCAAGCCGGGACGCTGCTGAGCGTTAGTCTGTTCGGGACTGCGCGGCCGCAAACCTGACCCCATTGAACCGCTGATGCCCTGAGCAAGTGTCAGCTGTTTCTCTTTTTATTAGTTACTTAAATAGCAAGTTTGTGTAGGGCATTTCATTCGCTGGTAAGTGGCAATTTGACTTGGTTTATATATTTTGTAAAAGATACTTCCAGCTAGTTCGTACGAAACTTCTTTTTTATTTTATGACGGCCGATTTGTGCCTGAAATCGCTAAGCTTGTTGGCGTTCAGGCGCTTTTTCTCGGCAGTGTATTCGGCGTGCAAAGGGAGAAAGTTTTCGGCGTGATAATTGATGGCGGGTAATAGCGGATGGATAGCGCGTTTGTATCGTCACGTTTTAAATTGGTTCTCCCTACTCTAAATAACGATTTTCAAGTGTTGGCATTCAACGGCAGCGAAGCCCTTGATCAACCCTTTTTTATCCAGGTTCAGTGGGTCAGTGAAAACCCATCCCTTGATCTGGAGGCACTGCTTCATCAGCCCGCTTATCTGGACTTTGGTGAAGCGAACGAAGGTTTGCATGGTCAGGTCCATTCCGTCGGGCGCGATGATCCGGGCCGACGGTTGACTCGCTACCATCTGACCCTTGCGCCACGCCTGGCTTCTCTCGCCTACCGGCGCGATCAGCGGATCTTCCAGCAGCGCAGCGTGCCGCAGATCATCTCGCAGGTACTTGAACAGCACGGCATCCTGGCCGATGCCTATGTGTTTGAACTCGGCCCCGTGGTGTACCCGCCGCGTATCTTCTGTGTGCAGTACGCGGAGAGCGACCTGCATTTTATCCAGCGGCTGTGCGAAGAGGAGGGCATTCACTTTCATTTTCGCCACAGCCCAGACAATCATATGTTGGTGTTTGGCGATGATCAGACGGTATTCGGCCGTTTGCCGGCGCAACGCTATTGCCCTGTCGGCGGGCCGCAAGCCGAGACGCAGGTTATCCAGCGATTTGATGTGCGCCTGGCTACCCGAGCCCAGAAAACGGTACGCCGCGACCGCGATTTCAAACGCCCTTCATTGCGCCTGCAAGACACCGCCGGTGCAACGAAGGCACCCACCCTCGAGGACTATCACTACCCCGCGGGTTTTACCGGCCGTGCGCGTGGTATGCGCCTGGCACATCGCGGGCTGGAGCGCCATCAACGTGATCGCTTTCGGGCGCTAGGCAAGAGCGACCTGCCGGTTTTGCGCAGTGGGCATTTTCTTGAATTGCGTGATCATCCCGATTCGTCCTGCAACGATTTATGGCTGATTACCTCAGTGCGCCATGAAGGGTATCAGCCGCAGGTGCTGGAGGAGGCGGCGCCTTCGACTGACGCATTCCAGGGCTACCGCAATCGCTTCACCGCGACGCCTTGGCAAGCGGTGCACCGGCCGCCTCTCAAGCACCCGAAGCCGACTCTGCTTGGCAGCCAGACCGCAACCGTAACGGGGCCTGCTGATGAGGAGGTGCACTGCGACGAATATGGTCGGGTGAAAGTGCGCTTTCACTGGGACCGTCTGGACCGGGCGGATGATACGAGCAGTTGTTGGGTGCGTGTGGCATCCGGATGGGCCGGTGACGGCTATGGCGTAACCATGACCCCTCGGGTGGGCATGGAAGTGCTGTTGACCTTCCTGGAAGGCGACCCCGACCAACCGTTGATCAACGGCTGCCTGCCCAACGCACTGCACAGGCCGACCTACCCGTTGCCACAGCACAAGACCCGCAGTGTGTTGCGCAGTCGCAGTTCGCCAGGTGGCGAAGGCGCCAATGAACTGCATCTTGAAGACCGCCGAGGCGAGGAACTCATCTACCTGCGAGCACAGCGCGACCTGGAGCAACAGGTGGGCCATGACAGTCGGTTGGAAGTGGCGGGGCAGCGACAGGAAGTTATCCACGGTTTGAGCACCGTTCACCTGGAAAACGAGGAGCATCACCAGGTCACTGGCGATCGTAAAATCGTGCTCAAGTCGAGCGATCATCTCGATGTGCAAGGCGATAGCCGCACGCATGTTGGCAAGACCCTGATCGTCGAGGCCGGGCAACAGCTGCACCTCAGCTGTGGTGCGAGCCTGGTGATCGAGGCGGGGGCGCAACTGAGCCTCAAGGCGGGCGGTGAGCACCTGGTGATCCAGGCCGGCGGTATTTTCAGCAGTCGGCCCATTACCCTGGGCGGCTCACCCGCTGCGATCCGCTTGGCGGGCTCCCTGATGGTGGCGGATGTGCCGAAGGTCGCTGCGATACAAGGCGCCATCATGCACTTGGCGGGTCAACTGGGGGCAGACTTCTGCCCGGTGTGTGAACGTTGCCGCGAAGGTCAATGCGATCTTCCGGGGAGGGCTGCGTGATGCCGAACATGCCAGGCCAATGGATGGCCCGACAGCAACAGGCTGGGCACCGGCTGTGCTTGATCCTTGAGGGCGACAACCAAGCACGTGAGTCGATGTTGGCGGCTCGAAGCCTGGAGCACTATCGCAGTCTCTACGCCGAGACTCGGGTTGCGCAGTTGGCGATGGCAGGTCCGGTCATCCTGCTGCTGGAGTCATTAAGTGAGCCCGTGTTGCTCAACCTGCTGCAAGCGCCCGAGACGAACTGGGGGTGGCTGGGCAGCTTGCCAAGCGACGACCTGGAGCCTGTCACTCGACATTGGCGCGACCGGCTGTTGGTGGGGGGGCAAGGCGAGCAGGTGATGTACCGTTTTCACGACAATCGCACCTTGGCGCGAGCGCTGGCGTATCTGAACCCGGACCATTGGCCAGCATTTCTCGGCCCATTAATTGGCGTGTGTTATTGGCACGATGAGCATTGGCGCTGCGACGAAAACCCCGCTCCCGGCGAGTACACAGTGCCCGACCCGGCCCCTTGGCTAGACACGCCAAACCCCAACGCCGGCGCCATCCTGCACGCCAATATCCTGCGCTATCTGCTGGCCGAACACAGCGAAGACCTGGCGGCATTGGTGGAGTTCCAGAACCCCAGGACCTGGCTCGCCCACGTATTGGAACAGGCCCGCGCCTGGCAGTGGCGCAGCCCTGAGCAATTGGCGTTTTTGGTGGTGCGCAGGTTGGCAGAGGCTACCCGTAACAGCGTTATCCGATGGCCGCCGATGGCTGGGGAGGCTCCGAGGGAGCACTTTGAGCGGGTGGTAGCACAGTGGGAAATGACGAGGGTGAAAGATGAGTAGGCAAAGGGTCGGCGGGTTGATAGTGCTGCTGATGGTGGGGCTTGCGGGGTGTGCGGGGAGGCCGGTTGATAACGTTACGTTGGAGGTGGATCTGCCGGCGCAGTTTCGGTTTATAGCCGGCGCCAATTACAGCCCGGCGACCGGGGAAACCTGCACGTTACCGACGCGTCGGGGCAAGAGGCCGGAGCGCAAGATTTTAATCACCCAATACAAGCCGGAGGCTGAACGGGTGAGCTTTGACTTGCCACTGTCGAAAGTCATTGAAGGCTGCCCTACGGTTTTGAGCAGTGTGGATTTTGATGTGCGTGCGAAATGGGGGGAGCGCCAATGGGATATGGGTGGAGACCGTGCGGTTATTGGTATTCGAGATCGTTGGGGTCACGGTAACGGTATGCCTGAGTCGGGTGTTCAAAAGTTGGTTGGGCGGTGTCATTGGATGTTCCGGACGGTAGGTCCGCTGCATGCAATCAGGAAGATTTTGCGGTGTCGCTCGTTGGACGCAGCGGGGCAGCAGAGGCTTGCGGGAGGAGTGGCGCAGAGAGATCAACTGGCGGGGAAAAAACTCCGGATGGTGCTGGCGCTGACTGATGAAGAACAGCCCTATTTTAACGATAACTGGGTGACTGTGCCGGGTGGGTGGAAGCGTTGTAAAGGCGATAGTTTTGAAGACATAGATGCTTTTTGCCGCGGCAATAGCACCGATTTTAAGCCCATAAAAATGCCGGATGGCCGTATCTGTGATGTCTATCCATCGTGTGAGTGACAAGGAGCAATTTCATGAAGTTGGATGCACGGAAGCAATCTTTTTTCAGTGACAGTAAGCCAGCGTGCGCGTTGCGAGGCGATTGGGTGAGTTTTGGTCTGGTCGATGAGCTTGGTATCGGCGCTGTATACGGTGGATTGCCGTATACCGTTCACGACAGTGCAGGGCAGCAGCATAAAGGTCGACTGGATAAAGACGGATTTGCCAAGCTTCAAGCTATTTACTGCGGCCCGGTAGTTCTTGTTTTTGATGACATATATTCAGGAATCGAGAAACCTTATAGCCGCCTTGTTGAGCGCCAAACATACCCACTTCCCATTACCGAGCTCCAGGTTCGTGCTGAACAGAGTCGGTTTGCTGAAGCTGATGGCCAGCGCGCTGACAATAATCCGGCCAAGCAAAAAGCCAATCGCTTCTATCAGGTTGAGGTCCGCGATCTGGTCCGCCTTACTGCCCATTTACCTCCGGTTGCGCAACGTACACATCCCCCCCAGCGACACGCCCTAAAAATGATGGCCGACCTGGGGTTCAGCCCGCCCCAGCCAACTTTGTCCGGGGTGGTGCTTTTTCCCAACCAGCACACCGTTCTTGAGGTTCGGCCACTGCGAGCCTTTCGGCCAATGCTTTCCACCGAAGATAGCTTCTGCGCATTAAACCTCTACCAATTGGCATTGATATCTACCTTAAGTTACTGCGACTTCGGGCAAGAGCCACCCAAAAGACCAACAGATGAGGTTCGCTTTCCCTTCGATCCAAGCGTGGGTCATTTATTCGCTGAGAAGCTTTCGGGTTATCAGGAAGCCTGGCGGGTAGATGTGGAGCAGCAACAGCGTTTCTATCCTATCTACGAGGAAGTCCCGTATTCCCAGCGTTTCGAGATTTTGCCTTTCGATCCTGAGTTGTATTCGCAGAACAAGCCAGAGTTGGAGAAGAACCAGGAGCACCCAGCAAGCTTGCACTTTTTCGATGATGTTGAGTTTGGTACCGACACCCAGGCTTTTGTCACTCATCATGAGGAGATCATCCTGATTGCTGTGCGGGGTACCGCTAGCGCCGCCGACGGGCTGCGGGATGCAAACGCCCATCAGGTGCCTTTCGCCGAAGGTGTCGGCAAGGCGCATGAAGGTTTTTATCAGGCCTACAGCGCGATGCGAGGTTTCGTGCAGCAGTACCTCGACCAGTTTTTTGCAGGCCAGCGGATACTCATCTGCGGCCATAGCCTGGGAGGAGCAATCGCTTTGCTTCTGGCCGAAGGCCTGCGGCGAACTTCAGACACCACTTACAACATCCTCCTCTACACCTACGGCGCCCCCCGAGCCGCCGACTCCGAATTCACCGCCGGCGCCGCAAACCTGGTGCACCACCGCATCGTCAACCACAACGACCCCGTCCCCAGTGTCCCGGCCCCGTGGATGAACACCACCGCCAAACTCTGGGTTCCCGGCGCCGTCACGCTGTTCAGCGCCCCTGCGCCTGGTGGGCTGTTATTCGCCGCAGGGCTGGTGCGCTTCGGTGGCAACCCTTATCAACACCATGGGGAACAACAACACTTCATGCCGCTTATGCTCCCGGACGGCACACAGTCTTCGGTGCTATGGAAGCCAGGTTGTGAGTCCATCGAAGAGGCAGGCTGCAATCGCGCGCTGCAACTGCATGGCGACATGCCAGACCGTGACAACCTGCTGAGTCAGCTATTCCAGGCCAGCCAGCACTTCATGACCGCCAGCTACATCCCGGCGGCCTGGGCAACCCTGCGCCGTTGGCAGCAGACCTTGGACAGCAATGGCCCGTTGGTGACCCCGAGGGAGTTTGAGCTGCTTGATCATGCATTGGCGAGCATGCGTCAGCAACTGCGAGAAAAGCGCCAGGAACTTGCTCGCCGCTCGCCGAGCGATGACCGTGGCTATGAACACCATGAGCCGCTGAACGCTGAAATCGACCGCTTGCAGACCAGCCGCGGGCGCCTCGAAACCTTGCGTTGGCGCCGCCTTGAAGCTCGCGATGTGTATGGCACGCATGCCCATTCCAGCCAACTGCAACTGAGCCTGAAACGTTGGTTCAGCCACCGTGAAAACCGCGAGTTGTCCCAGTTTGCCAGCGTCCCTCCCTCCATTTATAGCGAACGGGGGAGGGCGCATTCCTTGGATATCGACTCGATCGTTTAGACGAACTCTACCTGCGCCGGTTGACGCTTCATCAGCACCTTGCCGTTGCGGATCGAGTAAAGCGGCAGACCCTGGCTGCGAATAACCTCGTAGTCGCTGTCTGCCGAGAGGATCAACAGGTTGGCCGGGCGCCCAGGTTCCAGGCCGTAACGATCGCCCAAGGCCATGGCCTTGGCACTGTTGTCGGTGACCAGGTCGAGGGCGCTTTGCAGGTTGCGGTAACCGAGCATGTGGCAGATGTGCAGGCCGGCTTCCAGTACCCGCAGGATGTTGCCGTTGCCCAAGGGGTACCAGGGATCGACGATGGAGTCCTGGCCAAAGCACACGTTCATGCCGGCCTCCAGCAGTTCGTTGACGCGGGTTACACCACGGCGTTTCGGGAAGTTATCGAAGCGGCCTTGCAGGTGGATGCTCTCGGTGGGGCAGGAGACAAAGCTGATCCCGGAATGCCCCAGCAGACGAAACAGCTTGGCGCAGTAAGCATTGTCGTAGGAGCCCATGGCCGTGGTGTGGCTGGCAGTGACGCGGGCGCCCATGTCGCGGCTGCGGGCTTCTTCGGCCAGCACTTCGAGGAAGCGTGAATGCGGATCGTCGGTTTCGTCACAGTGTACGTCCACCAGGCAACCGGTGCGTTCGGCGAGGTCCATCAGGAACTTCACCGAGCTGACGCCTTGGTCTCGGGTGTATTCGAAGTGTGGAATGCCGCCAATCACATCGGCGCCGAGGCGGATGGCTTCTTCCATCAGTTCGCGGCCGTTGCGGTAGGACTCGATGCCTTCCTGGGGGAATGCAACGATTTGCAGGTCGATCAGGTGCGCGCTTTCCTGGCGTACTTCCAGCATGGCCTTGAGCGCGGTGAGGTCCGGGTCGGTGACGTCGACATGGGTGCGCACATGTTGGATGCCATGGGCGGCGAGGGCCTGGATGGTTTTTTTGGCGCGGGTCTTGGTGTCGGCCTGGGTGATGGTGGCCTTGCGTTCGCCCCAGCACTCGATGCCTTCGAACAGGGTGCCGCTCATGTTCCAGCGTGGCTCTCCGGCCGTGAGGGTGGCGTCGAGATGGATATGGGGTTCGACGAAGGGTGGGATCACCAGGTTACCGGCTGCGTCCAAGTCGTCGGCGGTCAGTACAGGTGCTGTTTTCTGTGCGGTGATGCTGGCGATCCGGCCGTGTTCCAGGTGCAGATCATGCAGGCCTTCACGGTTGCGCAGGCGGGCGTTGATGATGTGCATGGGCAAGTTCCTCTTGGCTAAAAACAATCAGGCAGACAGCCGCCAGATCATCAGGGCGATGCCGATGTCCAGGCGGTCATAAGAATTATCCAGCCTCAGCCCGCACAAGGCTTCGATTCGCTGGACTCGGTGTGTCAGGGTATTGCGGTGCACAGCCAGCCGCTGGGCGGCGGCCACAAGGTTACCATTCTCGTGAAACCAGGCTTCCAGGGTAGGCATCAGGCTTGGGCCGTGGTGCAAGTCATGGCGCAGCAGCGGCCCGAGGCGCTCACTGAGGAACTGGTCGAGCAGGGCGCGATCGCGCACGCCGCTGAGCAACTTGAGCACGCCCAATTCGTCATACACGCACAGCCCGGCGCGCTCGCTGAAACGGCGTGCAGCGGCTAGCGCTTGACGCGCCTCTTCCTGTGCCTGTGCCAGCCGCGCAGGTGGATGGGCGGCAGCGCTCAGGCCGATCAATAATTTGAGCGGTGCCAGGCGCAGGTTCAGGGGCTTTAGCCAGTTGGCCAATTGCTGTCGATTAGCCAAGGCCGCCACGGCATCCGAGGCAGGTAGCAGCAAGGTCCATTGCCCGGCGCGCCCCAGTACCGGCAGCTGTGCTGAAAGCTGATGCAAACGCCGAGTGATGCCATCGTGTTGCTGGGCCAATTGGGCTTCAACAGCCGCGGCATCGCCCTGGGCAAACAGCAACTCGCTGCCTTCCAACTGCAATTGCACCACCTGCCAGTGCCCCGCCAACGACATACCCAGTTGCACGGCACGATGCAGTAGCAACTCCAGGGACTGATAGTCGCCGGTCAGCAAGCGCTCCAGCACGTCGTGTCGCGAGCGCCCCAACTGCTCGGACTGAATCAGCGCCGACCCGATAGCCTGGGTGACCAGCACCATTTTCAGCGAGTAGGGCTGCTCGATCAGGGGCATCCCGGCGGCAGCGGCAGCGTCCAATAACCGTTGGGGAATCGCCTGGATATACGCCGGCCCCGTGAGGATCACCAACCCGGCCACTTGGCGCTGACAGGCCTCGTCCAGCATCTGCAGCAGATTCGCCTCATCCCGCGGGTGGTTGATACCGGTGATGAACACCAACTCGCCCCCCAGCACCCACTCGGCGATCCCGCTGTTTTCCGCCACATAGGGCCAGCGCACAGTGTTGTCCAGGCCGGCCTCGCCGGCACGCAGGTGCATGGACTCCAAACCCGGCAGGGTCAGCACATCGGCAACCGTCAGGCTCATGCTGAGGCGTCAGCCAAGGGCGCACGCACCCGTAGGACGGCGGTGAGCGCGATGTACGTCAGCGACGCGGCGGCAATCCCCACCAACGGCGCGACCCACGGCGAGTTAAATGCCAGCACCGTGCCCACCGCGTACGCCACCAGGCCCGGCCAGTTGAACGCCGGCAAGCGTGCATCCGACAGGCGCGGGTAATTGCCGCGATAGCGGTAGAAGAAGTCCGCCATGATCACCCCGCCAATCGGAGGAATCACCGTGCCCAGCAGAATCAAGTACGGCACCAGCATGTCGTACATGCCCAGCAGCGCCAGCAAGGTACCGATCACCGCGCCCGCCAGGGTCACGGTCTTGCGGCGCTTGGTGCGCAGCAGGTTGCAGCCGGCCACGGCGAAGTTGTAGATGGTGTTGTCCTGGGTGCTCCAGATATTGAGCAACAACATGGCCATCGCGGCCATGGCAAAGCCTTGCAGCAGCAAAACTTCCACCACGTCCGGTTGCTGATAGACGATGGCGCCATAAGCGCCGATCAACACCATCAGGCCGTTGCCGATAAAGAAACCAATCAGGCTGGCCAGTACCGCCACCTTGGCCGAGCGGGAAAACCGCGTCCAGTTGGTGGCCTGTGTCGCACCGCTGACAAAGGTGCCGAACACCAGGGTAATCGCCGTGGACAAGTCCAGCTCACCGGTCGGCACCACCGCCAGCAGCCCATCCAGCCCGCCGACTTTCACCGTGGCCACCCACATCGAAAGGCACAACAGGATGCCCATGGCCGGCACCGCGATATAGGACAAAATCTCCAAGCCGCGATAGCCAATGTAAGCCGTGGCGCAGAACACCAGGCCAAACACCACCATCAACGCCAACACACTGCCCTGGCTCAGCTCGAAATATTTGCCCAGCACCACCGCGGCCGTCGCGGTGCCCCACGCATACCAGCCGATCTGAGTAAAACCGAGAATCAGGTCGCTGAGCTTGCTGCCCACTTCGCCAAAGCAGAAGCGCCCCATCAATACCGAATTTAGCCCGCTCTTGAACGCGATGTAACCCAAACCTGCGGCGTAAATACCCAGCAACAGGTTACCCAGCGCCACGACGCCCAGCATGTCGGTAAAACTGAACGCCACCCCCAGCTTGCCGCCGGCAAACATGGTCGCGGTAAAAAAGGTAAAGCCCAGCAACACCATGGCGGTCGACGCCAGGCCTTTGCGCGCATGCATGGGGACTTCGCTGAGGGGGTAATCGTTGCCCGTTTCTTGCTGCGTCATGTGCCTTGCTCCCTGAATGAGTGACGCAGGCCTATTGCACCGTGCGTGCCAAATCAGAGGCAGTGACGGGCGCACGGTGCGCGTTGTGCACCGTGCACACTCTGTATAGCCAAACTGGGGAGAAACGCAGGAAGCAGTGTTCGCAGTGCCCAATCAGGCACGAAAGCGGTGCGGCGGTGATACAAATTGGATCAGTCGAACAGCGTGTGCGTGGTCTCGCCGCGATGGAAGGCAAAGGCAGCCTCCAGATCACTTTCGATGGTGCGCCCACGGGACAGCGGTGGCAGCTCATCGAGGCAGAAAAAACCGACTTCGGTGGTCTCGAGCCCGGCTGCGGGTGCCTTCAGGTCTACCCGGTCACACAGGAAGTACAGCTTGTAGAAGTCGCGCACATCCGGGCGGTACAAACCCTTGGCCTTGTGCGTCACGCTGTACAGCGCCCGTGCGGTCACTGTCAGCCCGGCTTCCTCGCGGATCTCCTTGACGACGTTTTCGGCGGCCGACAAGCCGATATCGGCGAACCCTCCCGGCAATGCCCAGCAGCCATCGGTTGATTCGCGCACCAGCAGGATACGGTCACCGTCGATCACCGCACCGCGCACGTCGATCATTGGCGTGGAGTAGCGTTGGGCAAAGTCCGTCACCAGCCCGGTGATACGTTCCAAGGGCACATTGCCCAGTTGGGCCAACATTCTGTGGGCAATTTCGGCGACTTCGTCGAGGATCTCGCGGTCGTAATCATTCGTGCAAAAGTGCAGCCCCGTGGAGGCCAGCGCCTGCAGGCGTTTGGCTTGGGCCAGCCAAGTGTTTTCCATCAGGGGGCGCTCCGTTATTGCAGCGGGGATCCAGTCAGTTAAGGTGAACACTTTAACTGTGGCGAGGGAGCTTGCTCCCGCTGGGTCGCGAAGCGGCCCCAGCTTTTGGTTTACAGGACTGGGATTGCTGCGCAGTTCAGCGGGAGCAAGCTCCCACAGGTTTATTCACCGCGATAGATGCAACCGCTGGTGCACGTCTCATGGATACGAATCGCGCTGAGCTCCGGCAGCAGAGGCTTCAACTCAGTCCAGATCCACTTGGCCAGCACTTCGCTGGTAGGGTTCTCAAGGCCTGGGATGTCGTTGAGGTAGTTGTGGTCGAGACGCTCGTAGAGCGGCTTGAAAATCGCCTTGATCTCCGAAAAGTCGCGAATCCAGCCGGTATGGGGGTCGAGGTCGCCGCTTAGATGGATTGCCACCTTGAACGAATGCCCATGCAGGCGCCCACATTTGTGGCCATCCGGTACGTGGGGCAGGCGGTGGGCGGACTCGAATGTAAACTCTTTGAAGATTTCCACAGTATTTTCAGCTCGGTCAGATATCTGGCAGGCGGCGAGTTTAACAGCTTGGCCCGCCGCCGCGCATACCGCTGGGTCAAAGCGCCTGCAAGCGCTCGCCCAGCCCACCGTTATCGGCCAATGCCAGAAACTCATCCCCCAGGCGCTGGCTTTCGCTCATCGCGGTTTGCCAGTACTTGTTACGGCTCACGTCATCGCCCATAAAGCGCTTGAAGTCGCTGCGGTCCGGCAATTTGCCGTGGGGCAGGCGGGCCAGGTAGTCCTTGGACGGGGCCAGCAGCAACACATCCTGCAAGCCCTGTTGACTGCTGCGCCGCCACGGCAGGCCCTTGTCGAACCAGCCTGGGATAACCCGATCGGTAAAGTGCGGGTACAGCACGATGTCGTCGCCGTGGTAGGGCAGGTCGAGGTGGTAGTCCAGCAGGCCACCGTCGCGATAGGTGCCGGCCCCGGCGCCGGGCAGGTCGCGCACGCCTTGCATCACCATGGGGATCGAGCCCGAGGCCAACAGGGCTTGGCGCAGGTTGCCCAGCTCCAGATCAAGGAAGCGCGAGGGGAAGTCGTTCAACGCGTGCACCGGCGGCGCCTGGCGTGGGTCGTGGATGATCAGCCGTTCAAAATGCCGCGACAGCCGCGCACGGCCCCGCAAGTTGTCGGCGATCACCGACGACAGGCCCAGCCCAAGGCGCCCTCGGTGATCATCGGCGAGCAGGCCGTGGCTCTTGACCACCATGATGTTCAATCGGTAGTCGGGGTTGTCCAGTACCCGCGCATCGCGGCCGGCCAGCAGGTCGTCGAGCATGCGCTGGCAGCTGTGGCTGACCTCGGCCATGGTCACGCCTTTGGCAAAGCGTTGTTCGTTGTACAGGCGGCCCAGGTCCAGCAAGCCCTGCACCGGGTCGGGCAGGCAGGCGCTGGCAAAGCGCCAGGAGCCGATGGACGCGCCGATCAGTGCACGTTCGCGTGGTGCGCGTGGTAGCCAGTCGCCGAACAGCGCCAAGTCCAGGCCTTGAATACCCAGGGCCTTGGGGCCGCCGGCCGCGCCGGGGAGGATGCCGACTTCAGCAGGTTGCAGGCCTTGCTCACGGATGCGCCTGAAGGCGCGTTTACCGGCCTTCAGTGTCAGGGCGGGAAACTTGATGTGGATGGCGGTCATACCGATCTCTTTTGCAGCGAGCGGGCGATTATAGGAAAAGTCATAGAGCAATGGGCGTTGGAAATTGCCATGGTGGCAATTCAGTTTCAGTTAAGTTGCAGGAGGTACCGTGGCCGGCGTAGGAAAAACATCGTGTTACGGAGACTTCCCATGAAGCGACTTACAGCTGTGGCCGCCGCCGCTATTATTGCGTTTTCGGCGAACCAGGCCGGAGCTGTAGACTCCGGCAAACCACTGAACGTGCCCGCCACTGTTACAATTGTTGCCTTCGACCAGTTGGAAGCAGCGGCCCTGGCCCTGCACCCCGGTTCGACGTTGCTGGACACCGACCTGGACGAGGCATACGGCAAATACGTCTATGAAGTGGAGCTCGAAGACGCCAACGGCATTGAATGGGACGTTGAATTGGACGCGCTCACCGGGCGCGTTCTCAAGAATCATCAGGATACGTAATGACGGTATATCTACGCGCCAGTGGTCTGGCACTGCTGGTGCTCCTGGCGTTCTGCTCAAGCCTGGCGGCGCGCGACCTTGATCAGGATGAGGCCTTGGCCCTGCGTCAGCAGGGCGTGATACTGCCGCTTGAGCAACTGCTGCAACAGGCCATGGCGCGCTACCCTGGCTCCCGGCTGCTGGAAGCGGAGCTGGAGAAAAAACACGGTCAATATGCCTATGAAGTAGAGCTGGTGACCACCGAAGGGGTGGTGCGCGAGATCAAGCTGGACGCCGCCACCGGTGTGCTGATCAAAGATGAGGAAGACTGATGCGCCTGCTCCTGGTAGAAGACAACGTACCCTTGGCCGATGAACTGCTGGCCGGCCTGCAACGCCAGGGCTACGCTGTCGATTGGCTGGCCGATGGCCGCGACGCCGTGTACCAGGGCCGCAGCGAGCCCTATGACCTGATCATTCTTGACCTCGGGCTGCCCGGTTTGCCTGGGCTTGAGGTGCTGGCGCAATGGCGCGCCGCTGCGTTGGCCACGCCGGTGCTGGTGCTCACCGCCCGCGATTCGTGGGCCGAGCGTATCGAAGGGCTCAAGGCCGGTGCCGACGATTACTTGAGCAAACCTTTCCACCCCGAAGAGCTGCACCTGCGCATCCAGGCACTGTTGCGCCGTTCCCATGGCCAGGCCAACCAGCCCACCCTGCAGGCAGCTGGCCTGCACCTGGATGAAGGCCGCCAATGTGTGTTGCGCGATGGCGCAGAGATCCAACTGACCGCCGCCGAGTTTCGCCTGCTGCGCTATTTCATGCTGCACCCCGAGCAGATTTTGTCGAAAAGCCACTTGGCTGAGCACCTGTATGACGGCGAGACCGAGCGTGATTCCAATGTGTTGGAGGTTCACGTCAATCATCTACGCCGCAAGCTGGGCCGCACTGTGATCGAAACCCGGCGCGGCCAGGGCTACCGGTTTGGCGCCAGCCCTGCATGAAGTCTATCCAGCGGCGTCTGAGCCTTGGGTTGATCAGCGTGATGGTGATCGTCGGTGTGGTACTGGCGCAAACCAGCCTGTGGTTGTTCGAAGCCGGTCTGCAACGCTACCTGGAAGCCGGGCTGCGCAACGATGCCGAGAACCTGTTGGTGGCGTTGGTACGCGGCCCCAACGGCGTGCAGTTGGATGAGCAGCGTTTGTCACCGGCCTATCAGCGGCCGTTTTCGGGGCATTACTTTCGTATCGACTTTGCCCAGACCCACTGGCGTTCCCGTTCGTTGTGGGATCAGGAACTGCCGCGTCTGCCCGAAGCCGGGCTCAAGGGCAATCTGCAACTGGGGCCTGAAGGCCAGCAACTGCTGGTGCTGCGTTCGGACTACAAGCGCTTTGGCCAATCGATTTCCATCAGCGTGGCCCAAGACTACACCCCGGTGCGCGAAAGCTTCCGCCTGATGCGTCAGATTGGTCTGATGATGGGGCTGGCGGCGTTGCTGCTGGTGCTGATCCTGCAACGGGTCACCGTGCGCCGCGCCTTGCGCCCGTTGGAAGTCGCACGTAACCAAATTGCCCAGTTGCAACAGGGGCAGCGCTCCCAACTCGATACCCAGGTGCCGCTGGAACTGGAACCTTTGGTCGCACAGATCAACCACTTGCTGGCCCATACCGAAGACAGCCTCAAGCGCTCGCGCAATGCCTTGGGCAATTTGGGGCATGCCCTCAAGACCCCGTTAGCGGTGCTGTTGAGCGCCGCGTCCAGCGATGCGCTCAAGCATCACCCCGAGCTGAGCAAACTGTTGCGCGACCAATTGGGGCAGGTGCAACAGCGCCTCAACCGCGAACTCAACCGCGCGCGCCTGGCCGGCGAGACCTTGCCGGGTGCGTTGTTTGACTGCGAAAAAGAACTGCCGGGTTTGCTTGCCACCTTGAACATGATCCACGGCGAGCACCTGGACCTGAGCTACCACGCCGCGCCTGGCCTGCAATTGCCGTGGGACCGAGAAGACCTGCTCGAACTGTTGGGCAACCTGCTGGACAACGCTTGCAAGTGGGCAGATGCCGACGTGCGCTTGAGCGTGAGTGAAACGCAGCGAAGCTACCTGCTGGCCGTGGAAGATGACGGCCCTGGCATCCCCGAAACCCAGCGTGACCAGGTGTTCAGCCGTGGCGCGCGGTTGGATGAGCAGATTGACGGGCATGGCCTGGGGCTGGGCATTGTGCGGGATATTGTCGAGGTGTGGGGCGGGGGGTTGCAGTTGCACGCGTCCGAACTGGGCGGCCTTAAAGTGCTGGTCGAATTACCCAAACACTGACGCAGTTCAAAATGTGGGCTTGCCCGCGAAGGCGGTGTGTCAGCCGCCGCAAATGCCAGCTGGCCCACCGCTTTCGCAGGCAAGCCAGCTCCCACATTGATTTGTGCCAGGCCTGGAAACCGATCACACCGCTAGACCCCTGTGGGAGCGGGGTTGCCCGCGAAGGCGGTGGGTCAGTCGCCGCAAATGCCAACTGGCCCACCGCCTTCGCAGGCAAGCCAGCTCCCACATTGATTTGTGCCAGGCCAGGAAACCGATCACACCGCTAGACCCCTGTGGGAGCGGGCTTGCCCGCGAAGGCGGTGGGTCAGTCGCCGCAAATGCCAGCTGGCCCACCGCTTTCGCAGGCAAGCCCGCTCCCACATTGGATCTACTCAAGGGTCAGGATCAGTGCCGCTCACTCACACCCGAAACTGATCCATCAACCCCTGCTGCTGATTAGCGAGGCTATTCAACGCCTGGCTCACCCGCGCTGATTCATTGGCCTGCTCTGACAGCGACTCGGTCACATCGCGAATCGTCGCCACGTTGCTGTTGATCTCTTCGGCCACCGCGCTTTGCTCTTCGGCGGCGCTGGCGATTTGCAGGTTCATGTCGCTGATCACCGTCACCGCCTCGCCGATCTGGCGCAGGGCAGTCACCGCTTGGCCAACCTGTTCGACGCTGCCTTGGGCTTGGCGGTAGCTGTTGCCCATGGAGCCGACCACTTCTTCGGTGCCGCTCTGCAACTGCTCGATCACCAGGCGGGTTTCTTCCACCGACTCCTGGGTGCGTCGGGCCAGGTTGCGGACTTCATCGGCCACCACCGCAAACCCACGGCCAGCTTCACCGGCGCGGGCGGCTTCAATCGCTGCGTTGAGCGCCAGCAGGTTGGTTTGCTCGGCAATGCCACGAATCACTTCCAGCACCGATCCGATCTTCTCGCTGTTGGCGGCCAGGCCTTCGACCTGGGCCATGGCGGTGCTCATGTCTGCCGCCAGATGGCCGATGTTGGTGGTGGTGCGGTCGATCACGGTCAGGCCGTCGCGGGTGGCCTGGTCGGCATCGCGGGCAGCTTGGGCGGCCTGTGCGGCGCTGCGCGCCACGTCCTGGGCGGTGGCGCTCATTTCGTGGGAGGCGGTGGCCACCTGGTCGACCTGGCGATATTGCTGCTCCATGCCAGCGCTGGTTTCGGTAGCGATTGCGGCGGACTGGTCGGCGGTGCCTCGGGCGTCCTGCACCGAGCGTTTCACTTCGGCGATGATCGGTTGCAGCTTGTCGAGGAAGCGGTTGAACCAACTGGCCAATTGACCCAGTTCATCCTGTTTGTCGTAGGCCAGGCGACGGGTCAGGTCGCCTTCGCCGCTGGCGATGTCTTCAAGCATGTGGGCCACGCCGAGGATCGGCCGGGTCACGCTGCGTGCCATCAGCCACACCAGGATCAGGCCGACCACTGCTGCAATCAAGCCCAAGCCCAGCTCCAGCAAGGTGCCTTGGGCATTGTCGGCATCCAGCTGGGCTTTGAGCGCTTCGGCCGGGGCCACCAGGACTTTTTCCGGCACATCCAGCAACACAGCCCACGGCTTGCCGTCCGGGATTGGCGCGAACGGCGCCAGTACCTTGAGTTGATGGTCTGTGCGCAGGCTGCGGGTCTGTGTGCCGCCGGCCAGGGCGCTGAGTACTTGCGCGCCGTGGGCGGTGTCGACCTGGTCGAGGCGCTGGCTCAGTTTGCTGGCATCCGGGCTGTAGCCGGCGAGCACGCCGGTGGGGCTCAGGATGCTGACCTGGGTCTGGCCGTCGTACAGCTTGTGGCTGGCTTGTTGGCTCACGGCCTGCAGGCTGTTGAGGTTGATATCCACCGACAGTGAAGCAATGACTTTGCCGTTGGCCATCAGCGGGAACACGATGCTGGTCATCAGCACGTTTTGCCCGTTGATCATATAGAAGTAAGGCTCGATCACGCAGGGCTTGAGGGTGGTGCGCGGGCAGGTGAACCAGGCGTTGGCCTTCTCACCGCTGGGGCCGATGCTGACGTCGGACATGTCGCTTTCCGGCAATGCCATCGAGCTCAACTGGCCTGGTGTCGACTGCGACCAGTACAGCGCGAAGCGGCCTTTGTCGTTACTGCCCAACTCCGCCTGGCCTGCGAACAGCTCATCCTTGCCGTCCAAAGCATTGGCTTCGAACACCAGCGACAAACCCAGCAGATCCGGGTTGGCCTGCAGTGCGGCCTTGACCTGGCGGGTCAAGTCTTCGCGGGTGTCGAAAGCGTCGAGAAAGCGCTTCTCGGCCTGTTCACGCAGAAACAACACCTGGCGCGAGAAACCATGGCCGTACTGATAGGCGTCCATGAACTGGCGACGGATGCCCAGCGCCTGCACTTCGCCCTGGGCTTCGATGCGCGACTGCGCGGCTTCATCGAGCATCTGCATGCTGGATGCCTTGACCTGCTGCGAGCTCTGCTCCATGCGATACAGCGACAGACCTACCAGCAAGGTCACGATCCCCAGCAGGCACAGGCCGGCGAGTAGGGTGATTTTCCATTGAATGGAGAGCTGTCTGAGAGACATCGAGGCGCATCCTTAACCTGAAAACACAGAGAGTCAGGTTATCGGCCGCTTTTTTCGGATCTTTATTATTTAAACGTTCAATTGAAAGCCAAAAGCGTCGCCGTTTTTTGACATGCAGCCCCACCTGCTGCAAAGTGCGCGCCCTCTAATAAGACCTCCTCCAAGCCTGCATGCTGGTAGCCACCCGATGGCCGCCGAGTGCGGGCATGCCTGTTTTTTATGTTTTTGCTTGAGGTAACCATGATTAACGCAGTCATTGCCGCGGTCGGCACCATGCTGGTGCTCAGCTTGTCCCGCGTGCATGTGGTCATCGCCATCATCGTCGGCGCCCTGGTGGGTGGTCTCACCGGTGGCCTGGGGATCGACGCCACGCTCACCGCCTTCAATGGCGGCTTGGGCGGCGGTGCCACCGTGGCCTTGTCATACGCTTTGCTCGGCGCATTCGCGGTGGCGATCGCCAAGTCCGGCCTGGCCCACGCCTTGGCCGACAAGGCGCTGATGCTGGTGGACCGCCAGGAAGCCAGCGGCGGCAGCCACGTCAAATGGCTGCTGATCGGCCTGCTGTGGGTGGTGGCGATTGCCTCGCAGAACATCCTGCCGATCCATATCGCGTTTATCCCGTTGCTGGTGCCGCCGCTGCTGTACGTGCTGACCAAGCTGCAACTGGACCGCCGCCTGATCGCCTGTGTGATGACGTTCGGCCTGATCACCCCGTATATGTTCCTGCCCGTGGGCTTTGGCAATATCTTCCTCAACCAGATCCTGCTGGCCAACGTGGCCAAGAGCGGGGTGGATATCGGCCAGGTCAACGTCACCCACGCCATGAGCCTGCCGGCCCTGGGCATGGTGGTGGGCCTGCTGGTGGCGGTGTTTGTCAGCTACCGCAAAAAACGTGTGTACGACCTGGAGAAAATCGAGCGGGTCGAACAAGTGGCGGTGCAGTACAACCCGCTGACCCTGCTGGTGGCCGGCCTGGCGATTGCCTCGGCGTTTATCATCCAGTTGTGGCTGGACTCGATGATCATCGGCGCATTGGCGGGTTTCCTGATCTTCTCGGTGTCGGGCATCGTGCGCTGGAGCGACACCGACGACCTGTTCACCGAAGGCATGAAGATGATGGCCATGATCGGCTTCATCATGATCGCCTCCTCGGGTTTTGCCGAAGTGCTCAAGGCCACGGGGGATGTGCGTTCGCTGGTGGAAACCTCAGCGGCGTTCATCGGCCATAGCCGGGGTGTCGGTGCACTGTTGATGTTGCTGGTGGGGTTGCTGGTGACCATGGGCATCGGCTCGTCATTTTCCACGGTGCCGATCCTCGCCGCGATTTTCGTGCCGCTGTGTGTGCAATTGGGTTTCAGCCCGGTGGCCATCGTGTGCATCGTCGGCACGGCTGGCGCCCTGGGCGACGCCGGCTCGCCCGCATCGGATTCGACCCTCGGCCCCACCTCCGGCCTGAATATCGACGGCCAGCACCACCATATCTGGGACACCGTGGTGCCGACGTTCCTGCACTACAACATCCCGCTGCTGGCTTTTGGTTGGCTGGCGGCCATGACCCTCTGACGTTGGTGAGTGGGGCTGTCGTGGTTGTGGGGAGTGGGCTGCCGTGGTGAGCGGGGCAAGCTCGCTCACCACAACCACAACCCAAGAAACGTACACACGAATAAGCCCGGTTATTACAGAAACCTCCTACGCAGCCGTTAACCTCTCAAGTCGCCACTAATAAGAGAGAAAAGCCATGCGTCTGAGCCTGAAGGCCAAAGTCCTGTCACTGGCCATAGTGCCAGTGTTGCTGTTTGCCGTAGTCATCAGCCTCACCACGGTGTGGATTCTTCAGGGCCAGGCGCGCAATGAGGTGGATGAAACCCGCCAGCGCCTGCTCAACGACGCCAAGGCCACGCTGCAAAGTTATGTGGAGGTGGCCATGAGCACCATCAAGCCGCTCTACGACGCCGCCGCCCCCGGTGACACTGCCGCGCGGGCGCAGGTGGTCAAGCTGCTGTCCAACACCAGCTATGGCAAGGATGGCTATTTCTTTGGCTACGACTCCGAGACCATCCGCCTGTTCAAGGGCAACAGTCCCGACGGCGTGGGCAAGAGCTTCAAGGACAACCGCGACCCCAATGGCGTGTACGTCAACCGCGACCTGGTGAAGGTCGGCAAGGACGGCACCCACTACCTGCAATACAGCTCCACGCAGCCTGGCCAGACCGAGCTGGTGCCCAAACTCGGCTACACCGAATACCTGCCCAAGTGGGACATGGTGATCGGTACTTCGGTGAACCTGGACGGTATCGAGGCCCAGGTGGCGGTGGTCGAGGCCAAGGTCGAAAAACGCATGCAAGGCGTGTTGCTGAGCATCCTCGGAGTTGCTGTGGTGGTGCTCTTGGTGATCGCCGCCGTGGGCCTGGTGGTGGCCAATACCATCCTGCGTCCGCTGCACCTGATGAAAGCCAACCTCGACGATATCGCGGCCGGCGAAGGCGACCTGACCCGCCGCCTGGCCATCACCAGCCAGGATGAGTTGGGTGACCTGGCTGGCGCGTTCAACCGCTTTGTCGACAAGATCCACGGGCTTGTGCGCCAGATCACCGAAATGACCGGCCAGCTCACCGGGCTGGTCAGCCAGGTGTCCGATCAGGCCCAGCGTTCCGAGCAGGCCATGGAACGCCAGCGCCACGAGACCGACCAAGTGGCTACGGCGATCAACCAGATGTCGTCCGCCGCCCACGAAGTGGCGCGCAGTGCCCAGGGGGCCGCCGTTGCGGCGCAACAGACCGACGCCGAAGGCCAGACGGCCAAGCGCGTGGTGGACGGCAGCATCGCGCAGATTCATGCACTGGTGAACGACATCCGCAGTAGCGGCGTGTCTCTCGACAGCTTGCAGCAGGATGTGTCCTCGATCGTCAGTGTGCTGAGTGTGATCCGCTCAATCGCCGAACAGACCAACCTGTTGGCCCTCAATGCCGCCATCGAAGCGGCACGGGCAGGGGAGGCCGGTCGTGGTTTCGCGGTAGTGGCCGATGAAGTGCGCGCTCTGGCCAGCCGCACCCAGACCAGCACCCAGGAAATCCAGGGCATGATCGACCGCCTGCAAAAAGGCACCGAGGCTGCCGTGGACGCCATGCGCCGCTCCAGTGATGCCGGCGACGGCACCTCGGCCCAGGCCAACCAGGCCGGGGCGTCGCTGGACACCATGGCCCACCTGATCGGCACCATCAACTCGATGAACGCACAAATCGCCAGCGCCGCCGAAGAGCAGACCGCCGTGGCCGAAGAGATCAACCGCAGCGTGCATCAGATCGCCGTGGCGGTAGACAGTGTGGCCGATGAAACCCAGTTGGGCGCGCAGACCTCGCGCAGCCTGGCGGATCTGGGCCAGCGGTTGGGGCAGTTGGTGGGGCAGTTCCGGATCTAACGCTTGTGGCGAGGGCGTTGGCTCCCGCTGTGGGATGTATTCAGATGCCAAGACGTGTACAGATCCAAATGTGGGAGTGGGCTTGCCCACGATGGCGTTGGGTCAGCCAGCACATTCACCAACAGGCACGCCGCCTTCGCGGGCAAGCCCGCTCCCACAGGGGGGCGGCTCACCAAAAAGGGCCACGGTGTTCAAACGTCACGCATCAGCAAGCCAAAGCGCAAGTCCGTTTCCAGCGGGAGCGGCACATACACGGTGTGCCCATCCCCCGGCGCCACTTCAATCGCCTCGCCCCTGGCGTTCTGCATAATCCCCAGGTCAAAGTGAAAGTTACCGGCAGGGGTCATCAATTCCAGGTGCTGGCCCACGGCAAAGCGGTTCTTCACCTTGACCTCGGCCAGCTCGCCGCGCCGCTCGCCGGTCAGCTCACCTACAAATTGCTGACGCTCGGAGACCGAGCTGCCGTTCTGGTAGTTTTGGTATTCGTCATGCACGTGGCGGCGCAGAAAACCTTCGGTGTAGCCGCGCTGGGCCAGTGATTCCAGGTTTGTCATCAAGCTGCGGTCGAAGGCGCGACCGGCCACGGCGTCATCAATCGCCTGGCGATACACCTGGGTGGTGCGTGCGCAATAGAAGTGCGACTTGGTGCGGCCTTCGATCTTCAGCGAATGCACGCCCATCTGAGTCAGTCGCTCCACATGTTGCACGGCGCGCAGGTCCTTGGCGTTCATGATGTAGGTGCCGTGTTCGTCTTCGAAGGCCGGCATTTGCTCATCGGGGCGGTTGGCTTCCTGGAGCAGGAACACCTGGTCGGTCGGCGCGCCAATGCCCAGGGTCGGCTGAACCACCTGGACGATATCCCCCGTGGCATTTTCAACGGCTGGCGTGGCCTGGTATTTCCAGCGGCACGCATTGGTGCAACTGCCCTGGTTGGCGTCGCGCTTGTTCATGTAGCCCGAAAGCAGGCAGCGCCCGGAATAGGCCATGCACAACGCGCCGTGCACAAACACTTCCAGCTCCATGGCCGGCACCTGTTGACGGATCTCGGCGATCTCTTCCAGCGACAGCTCTCGCGACAGGATCACCCGGCAGATCCCTTGCTGCTGCCAGAACTCGACGCTGGCCCAGTTCACCGTATTGGCCTGCACCGACAAGTGGATCGGCATCTGTGGGAAGTGCCTGCGCACCAGCATGATCAGCCCCGGGTCGGACATGATCAGCGCATCCGGCCCCATGGCGATCACCGGGGCCAGGTCTTTGAGGAAGGTCTTCAACTTGGCGTTGTGGGGCGCGATGTTGACCACTACGTAGAAACGTTTGCCCTGGGCGTGGGCTTCGTCGATGCCCAGGGCCAGATTGGCATGGTCGAACTCATTGTTGCGCACCCGCAAACTGTAGCGCGGCTGGCCCGCGTATACCGCGTCGGCGCCGTAGGCAAAGGCGTAACGCATGTTTTTCAGGGTGCCGGCAGGGGCGAGCAATTCAGGGGCGATAACTGAGGGCATGGTCGGCACTTGGTCAAAAAGTGCGGCAGGGTAGAGCATGCGGGCCTTGGGTTTATTGATCTGGGTCTACCCTTGTAACAAAGATGGCACTCCCAGCGCTGGCCGCGGACTAAGCAGCAGTGCGTACGGACGCACCCTGCTTTTTTGACATGGACCGGACATGAATCAATCCAACCTGCAATTCAAGACCTTACTGTTGCTGCTGGCACTGGTGACCGTCGCCTTTATCTGGATATTGCTGCCGTTCTATGGCGCGGTGTTCTGGGCGGTGATCCTCGGCATCATCTTCGCGCCGATGCAGCGCCGCCTGCAGTTACGGTTCGGCTGGAACCGCAACCTGACGTCCTTGACCACTTTGTCAGTGTGTCTGGTCATTGCGATTCTGCCGGTGATCATCACCAGTGCGTTGTTGGTGCAAGAGGGGGCGACGCTCTATAAAAACGTCGAGAGTGGCAAGCTGGACGTGGCGGGCTACATCGAGCAATTCAAGAACTTCTTGCCGCCGTACTTCCAACACCTGCTGGACCGCTTCGGCATGGGCAACCTGGAAGGCCTGCGGGAGAAGATCGTCAAAAGTGCGATGCAGGGCAGCCAGTTCTTTGCGACCCAAGCGTTCAGTTTTGGCCAGGGGACTTTCGATTTTCTGGTGAGCTTTTTCATCATGCTGTACTTGCTGTTCTTCCTGCTGCGCGACGGCCCGGAGCTGGTGCGCAAGGTGCGCACGGCGGTGCCGCTGGCCGAGCCGCAAAAGCGCCGTTTGCAGCTCAAGTTCAATCGGGTGGTGCGTGCCACGGTCAAGGGCAATGTGCTGGTGGCAGTGACTCAGGGCGCACTGGGCGGGTTGATCTTCTGGTTCCTGGACATTCCCAGTGCACTGCTCTGGGCGGTGTTGATGGCGTTTCTGTCGTTATTGCCGGCGGTGGGCGCGGGGATCGTGTGGGGCCCGGTGGCCGCCTACTTCCTGTTGAGCGGTGCGATCTGGCAGGGCGTGGTGCTGGGCTTGTTCGGCGTGTTTGTGATCGGGCTGGTAGACAACGTGCTGCGCCCGATCCTGGTGGGCAAAGACACCAAGATGCCGGACTACCTGATTCTGATTTCTACCCTGGGCGGCCTGTCGGTATTCGGCCTGAATGGGTTTGTGATCGGGCCGCTGGTGGCGGCGTTGTTTATGTCCAGCTGGGCGCTGTTTGTGGAAAGCAAGCCCCGGGTCAAGCTGCCATTGCCGTAAGCGTCAGGCGTGCAGCTTGAAATTCGAGGCTTGTTGCAGCTGCTTTTCGGCGGCCGACAGCGATGTGAGTGGGCCGCTGATGGCTTCGCCATCGCGTACCAGGTACCAGCAGGCGAGCAAGCCCACTTCCCGCAGGGGGGCGGGAACGGCGCTGCCGATGACGGACATGATTTGAACAGTGGGCATAAAGACCTCCAATTGCTATGGGGGTCACTTTAATGGGCTGGATGCCGTAGGAAAAATCACCTGTCTCGATAGTCGACATCGACGCAGGCGTCAGTCCACCACCTGATCCAGCATGCTCACCACTTCCTGCTCGCTGAGCAGGCCCTTGCGCACGAGGTTTTCCGTGAGTAACGCAAGGAACTTGGCGTTGCGGTGGCCTTCCAGGGCCTTGAGCTCGGTGAGGGCGCTATAGACCTTGCTGGACGTACAAAGGCCAGCAGTGCGGTGCGGGTTTTGGGTGGGCATGGTCAGTCGTCCTTAATTGTTATTGGGTGGACAGGGTCGATAGTGAAAGTGTGTCGTGACACAAACATGACAGCGTGCGCCCCGGTCGATCAAGTAGACAATGGTGTTGATGATGTGCGATCAGGCCTGGACCATTGTCCCAAGAGCGACCTTGGCGCGATGAATCCAGACTTTTTCATGCAAAAAAAAGGCCCCGCAGTGATGCGAGGCCTGTTTTTCAGACGAGACGACGGTTTTTATCAGCGGTATCAGTGTTACCAGCCGCGCCCGTAGTAACCGTGGGGAGGGCCGTAGTAGCCACGGGGTGGCCCGTAATACACCGGTGCCGGGCGGTAATAGACCTGCTGTTGCACATACACCGGTGGCGGCGGGGCGTAGTAGACCGGCGGCGGAGCGGCATACACCGGTTGCGGCTGCACATACACCGGTTGCTGCTGCACATAGACTTCACGCGGCTGGCTGGCAACCACGGAGCCCACCACGGCGGCGCCGACTAAAGCACCCAATACGGCCGGGCCACCCCATCCACCACCACCGTGGGCGGAGGCTTGGCCTGCCATAGCGAGTGCGCCGACAAGCAAGGCGATCTTGGGGATTGTACGAATCATGGTCATTCCTCGGTTAGCCCCTGCGCTTGTGGTCTGCAATCAATAGACTCAAGGATTGTCGCGGGGATACTTTTAAGACAACGTGTTTCTGAAAAACAGCACGGCCGCTAGGTAAAGGTTGTGTAAGGTCTGTACCGATTTGCTTACTCAAAGGAGTTTTCCATGCAGATGCACCCCAACAAGGACACCCAACTGTGCATGTCGCTGTCGGCGCGTCCCGGGAATTTTGGCCTGCGTTTTCATAACCACCTGTACGAACAGCTGGGTCTGAACTTCTACTATAAAGCCTTCAGTAGCCAGGACTTGCCCGGCGCGATCGGTGGTATCCGCGCCTTGGGCGTGCGGGGCTGCGGGGTTTCGATGCCGTTCAAGGAAGCCGCCATTGCCTTGGTGGACGAATTGGACGATTCGGTTCAAGCCATCGATTCGCTGAACACCATCGTCAACACCAACGGCCATCTCAAGGCCTACAACACCGACTACATCGCCATTGAGCAACTGCTCAAAGCCCACGCAGTGCCCAAGGACTCGACCTTCGCCCTGCGCGGCAGCGGCGGCATGGCCAAGGCCGTGGCGAGTGCCTTGCGTGACGGTGGTTATGCCAATGGCGTGATTGTGGCGCGCAACGAAGCGTCGGGCCGGGCCTTGGCGCAGAACCTGGGGTATGAGTGGCGTGCTGAACTGGGTGAACTGCGCCCGCAGATGCTGATCAATGTGACTCCCATCGGCATGACCGGCGGGCCTGAGGCGGATGCGCTGGCGTTTGACGCGGATGCGGTGGATGCGGCCGATACGGTGTTCGATGTGGTGGCGATTCCCGCCGAAACGCCGTTGATCGTGCGTGGGCGGGCCCAGGGCAAACGGGTGATTACGGGGTTGGAAGTGATTGCGATCCAGGCGTTGGAGCAGTTTGTGCTCTATACCGGAGTGCGCCCGACCGATGAGCAGTTCCAGGCGGCAGTGGCCTTCGCCCGCGGTTAATGGGCGCAGGGGAACCAATGTGGGAGCGGGCTTGCCCGCGATAGCGGTGTGTCAGTCACCGATATTTAGCCTGTTACACCGCTATCGCGGGCAAGCCCGCTCCCACATTTTGATCGTGTTATGCCTGTTCCAACTGAGCCAAGCGTTCTTCCAATGCAGCAATTCGCGCTTCCAGCTCCTCGATGCGCTCGGCTGAAACACCGCTGGCTCCACGCTCTACCGGGCTACCGCGAGCGCTGATAATCGCCTCTATATCCGCCGGGTCACCCAACGCATGGGTATACCGATCTTCCCGCTGCCCCGCCTGACGTGGCACCAACAGCGCCAACCCCCGCGCGATCAAACGCTCAAGCTGGTGCACCACCTGTTCGGCATCTTCAAAGTCATGCATGCGCCCGCTGCGGGTGAGCAGCTCATTGACCGTCTGCGGCCCGCGCAGGAACAACAAGCCAATCAGGATCACCTGGGCCGGCACCAGTTCCAGCGCCTTGTCCACCCGATGTTCCCAGCGGTCGGCGCGGCTGCCCATCACCAAGCGGGTAAAACCCTGGCCTTCCAGCACGCGCAGGCTCTGGCCGACCTGGCCTTGACTGAGGTTGGTGACTGGTTCGCGGCTGGTCTTCTGGTTGCAGGCCAGCACCAGGGCATTGAGGGTCAGGGGGTAGGTCTCGGGGTTGGTCGCCTGTTTTTCGATCAGGCAGCCCAGAATGCGGATTTCCGTGCTGTTCAGGCGCGGCTCGGGGGTCTCGGTGTCGTGCTCGGCGGTCATCGCGCTTTCCCTATGCAGTGAAGTGCCTAGCCTAAGCCGGAAAAAATAAAAGACAAGCGACAGGCAGGTCTATAATCGCGGCCTGTTCAAACCGTGCCATTAACCATGAGACTGCCATGACTATTTCCCTGTACGCCGCTTCCATCCCAGTCTTCAAGCAAATGCTCACCGCCCTGAGCGGCGTGTTGACCAAAGCCGAAGCCCACGCCACCGCCAAGAACATCGAGCCCAACGCACTGTTGCAAGCGCGTCTGTTCCCGGACATGTTCCAACTGGTGCGCCAAGTGCAGATCGCCGTCGACTTCGCCAAGGGTGTTTCTGCGCGCCTGGCCGAGATCGAAGTGCCTAAATACGAAGATGGCGAAGTGACCTTTGCCGACCTGCAAGCCCTGATCGCCAAGGTGCTGGCCTTCATCGATACCATCGAGCCTGAGCAAGTCGACGGCAAGGAAGGCATCGAGATCGTTACCCGCCCAGGCACCCCGAAAGAGAAGCGCTTCAGCGGCCAGTCCTACCTGCTGACCTACGGCCTGCCGCAGTTCTTCTTCCACGTCACCACCGCTTACGCTTTGCTGCGTCACAACGGTGTGGAAGTGGGCAAGCGCGACTACATGGGCGCGTTCTAAGCCGCCATAAAAAACCGGGGCGGTTCACTCAAGAGCCGCCCCGGTTTTTTTGTGCCTGAACGTTAAGCCGGCTGTTCTTCCTTACCCAGGCAAGCGGCGGCGGTGAACAGCACATCGGTGGACGAATTCAGCGCGGTTTCTGCCGAATCCTGCAGCACACCGATGATGAAACCAACGGCCACCACCTGCATGGCGATCTCGCTGGGGATGCCAAACAGGCTGCACGCCAGCGGAATCAGCAGCAGCGACCCACCGGCCACGCCCGATGCGCCACAGGCACAGATCGCAGCAACCACGCTGAGCAGCACGGCAGTCGGTAGGTCGACGGCGATGCCCAGGGTGTGTACGGCGGCCAGGGTCAGCACGGTGATGGTGATGGCAGCACCGGCCATATTGATGGTGGCGCCCAGCGGGATGGAGACCGAGTAGGTGTCTTCATGCAGGCCCAGGCGCTTGCTCAAGGCCAGGTTGACCGGAATGTTCGCCGCCGAGCTGCGGGTGAAGAAGGCGGTGATGCCGCTTTCTCGCAGGCACAGCAGTACCAGTGGGTACGGGTTGCGACGCAGCTTCCAGAACACGATGGCCGGGTTGACCACCAAGGCCACGAACAACATGCAACCGATCAACACCACCAGCAGGTGAGCGTAGCCGAGCAGGGCGCCGAAGCCCGAGGTGGCCAGGGTCGAGGCCACCAGGCCAAAGATGCCCAGCGGCGCGAAACGGATCACCACGCGCACGATCAGCGTCACGCCGTTGGACAAGTCATCCAGTACGGTGCGGGTAGTTTCGCCGGCATGGCGAATGGCAACGCCCATGCCGATAGCCCAGGCCAGGATGCCGATGAAGTTGGCGTTCATCAGCGCGCTGACCGGGTTGTCCACCACGCTGAGCAGCAGGCTTTGTAAAACCTCACCAATGCCGCCCGGTGCACTGACGGTGGCGTCATGGGTGGCCAGCACCAGCGAGGAGGGAAACCACATGCTGGCAATCACCGCAACCACGGCGGCCGCGAAAGTGCCCAGCAGGTACAGGAACAGAATCGGTTTGATATGGGTTTCCTGGCCATGTTTATGGTTGGCGATCGACGCCATCACCAATACAAACACCAGGATCGGCGCCACGGCCTTGAGCGCGGCGACAAACACCTTGCCGATAAACCCGGTGGCTTTGGCCGCCTCGGGCAAGAGCAAGGCCAGCAGGATACCGGCGATCAGGCCGATGACGATTTGGGTAACCAGGCTGACGCGGGTGAGTCGTTGCAGCAGGGAAGGGGCAGCAGTCATAAACAGTTGTCTCTAGTTTTTTTAGTAGGACGCAGCATTGCAGGCAGAATGGGCTGTAGGAAGCAGGCGCGGAGTCTAGCATGCTGTAGGAAGTGTCCCGGTGTGTGCGGCATTGCGTCGCTTACGTCCGTCAGCCTTCGCCCGTGCTGGGCAGACTCTGTTAAGATTCTGGCCTCTCACCTTTCCTCTCTGTCAGCGGGCCCTTTGGGCTGTCGTTGATGTCGTTGTTTCTGGAGTTTTCATGCTGTTTCCCATCCTGCTGCTGTCAGCCGCTGGCTTTACCGTGCTGACTACGGAATTCATCATTGTCGGCCTGCTGCCCGCCATCGCCCGCGACCTGAATGTCAGTGTGTCCCAGGCGGGGTTGCTGGTGACGCTGTTTGCATTCACCGTGGCCGCGTTCGGGCCATTTCTCACCGCGTACTTTGCGCGATTCCAGCGCAAGCGCTTGTTTATCACCATTTTGATTATGTTTGCGGCGGCCAATACCGTGGCCGCGTTGGCCCCGAATATCTGGGTTATGGCCTTCGCGCGGTTGATTCCGGCGTTGGGCTTGCCGGTGTTCTGGGCCTTGGCCAGTGAAACGGCGGTGGATATCGTCGGCCCGGAATTCGCCGGGCGCGCCATCGAGAAGATCGGCTTTGGCATCGTCTGTGCGACGGTGTTCGGCATCCCGGTGGGCACGCTGATTTCCGATATGTTCGGCTGGCGCACGGCCTTTGGCATCCTCGCCGTGGTGGCGTTGGCCAAGGCCTTGCTGCTGTTTATCTACCTGCCGGTGACCCAACCGAAGAACGATGAAGTGACGTTGCGCTCGCAGTTCAAGATCTTGCGCAACCCGCTGATGCAGGGCCATATCCTGTTGTCGATCCTGGTGTTCAGCGGCATGTTCACGGCCTATACGTACCTGGCGGACATCCTCGAACGCCTGGCCGGGTTTGACGGCACGCTGGTGGGCTGGTGCCTGATGGGCTTTGGCGCAGTCGGTTTGATCGGCAATGCCCTGGGCGGCCGTGCGGTTGACCGTCACCCGTTGATTGCTTCAATGGTGTTTTGCGGCTTTATGATCGCCGGCATGGTGGCGCTGGTGCCAGCGATCCACTCCACCATCGGCCTGGCTGCGGCGATGGCGGTGTGGGGCGTGACCCAGGCGGCGATGTTCCTGGTCAGCCATGTGCGCTTGATCAAGGCGGCGCCTCATGCGCCGGCGTTCGCGGCGTCGCTTAACATTGCCGGGGCCAACTTGGGGATTGGTCTGGGGGCGATGGTCGGTGGGCATGTGATCGACACCCTGGGCCTGGGTAGCCTGGGCTTTGCGGCGTCGGGGTTGATTCTGGTGTCGATCCTGCTCGCGCTCTGGCTGATGACCATCAAGCAGCCGCAGGTCATGGCAGGGCGGTAAACAACTCGCGCCTGGCCCCCTCGGTAATCGCCACGATGCCGGGGTGCTTGACCTTGCGCTCCACCGAGATCGCATAGAACGACTCGGTGACCGCATCGGTCTGGCCAATCAACGCCACGCCGTACTGGCGTACCACCTCGTCGGCGATCACGCTGGGGGCGATGAAGATCCCGCTGCCGGATTGGCCGAAGGCCTGCATCAGGGCGCTGTCGTCGAACTCGCCGATGATTTTGGGCTGTATCTGCTGCTCGGCGAACCAGCGCTGCAAACGGCTGCGCACCACCGTCTCCGCCCCCGGAATCAATAAGGGCGCACCCTGCAAACACTGTGGGAAAGCGCCGCCGTATATATCAGCCAACGCCTGGGTGGCGAAAAAACTGATACCGCATTCCCCGAGTTTCTGGCTATAGCCTTTAATGTCCAGGTGCGTAGGCATTGGGCTATCGGAAATTACGAGGTCCAAACGCTGGATCGCCAGGTCGGCCAGCAGACGCTCAAGTTTGTCCTCGCGGCAGGTGATACGAATCGGCTCGCTCAGCTCCATGGTCGGCGCGATCAGGCGATAGACGATGGATTTGGGCACCACATCCGCCACTCCGACGCGAAACACGATCTGCTGCTCATTGGGCTGGGCGCGCAACATCGCTTCAAGCTCATTGCCGGTCTGGAACATCTGCTCGGCATAGGGCAGCGCCTGGCGCCCGGCCTCGGTCAGCTCTAACTGGCGCCCCACACGCTGAAACAGCGCGATACCAAAGGTTTGCTCCAGCAGGCTGATCTGCCCGCTGATGGTTTGGGGCGTGAGGTTCAGTTGCTCACAGGCGCGCACGATGCTGCCGGTCTTGGCCACGACCCAGAAGTAATGCAGTTGGCGATAATTAAGCATGGCGGCCATCACTTCGTAAAAATCGAAGTATACGCGAGAAAAATACGAATTTTCCTGAACTGTTCGCCTGCATAGAATGCCTCGCTATCGAGGGGCCACTATTTGGACCCAATGGTTCTAACGAGGAATACACTATGAAACTCAATTCTCTCGGCGCAGCGTCGCTGCTTGCGCTTTCATTGGTAGTGATCAGCGGTTGCGATCAGGTTGAAAAAAGCGCCCAGCAGGTACTGGGTAAAGCGACCGAGTCGGCCAAGCAAGCGATCGATGACACCCATAAGGCCGCTGAGCAGGCATTGAGTGAAGCGACACAAGGCCTGATCAGCCCTGAGAAAAAAGACGAAGAAGCTGAAAACGCTTCGGAATCCGACCGTAAAGAAGCTTAATTACCCCAGCACAACGTCAGGACTGACCTATGGATTACCTTTTACAACTGGCTGCCAGCCCCACCGCCTGGGTTGCCCTGGCCACCTTGATCGTGATGGAAATCGTGCTGGGCATCGATAACCTGATCTTTATCTCGATCCTCACCAATAAATTACCCGAGCAGCACCGGGCCAAAGCGCGGCGCATCGGTATCAGCATGGCGTTGGTATTGCGCCTTGGCCTGTTGAGCACCATCGCATTTATCGTGCAACTGACCACGCCGGTGTTTGAAGTGCTGGGCCAGGCGTTTTCGTGGAAGGACATGATCCTGATTGCCGGTGGCCTGTTCCTGGTATGGAAGGCGACGACCGAGATCCATCACAGCATGGACCCAGAGCCTGAAGAGAAAGCCAGTGTCGGCAACACGGTCGCCATCGGCTTCGCGGCGGCCATCGGGCAGATCCTGCTGCTGGACCTGGTGTTCTCCATCGACAGCATCATTACCGCCGTGGGCATGACCGAGCACTTGCCGATCATGATCATTGCCGTAGTGACCTCGGTGATCGTCATGCTGGTGGCGGCCGAGCCGTTGGCCAAGTTCATCAACGATAACCCGACTGTGGTGATGCTGGCCCTGGGCTTCCTGATCATGATCGGCATGACGCTGATTGCCGAAGGCTTCGGTGCCCATGTGCCAAAAGGTTACGTGTACGCAGCCATGGCGTTCTCGGCAGCGATTGAGTGCTTGAACATCGCGAGGCGTAATCGTCACAAGCGGTTGCTGGCTGCCCGCCAGGTGTAATCAGCGGGCCATTGCCCGAAAACAAAACGCCGCATTCTGTCTGACAGAATGCGGCGTTTTTGTTGGTCTGTACCTGCTACTTATGAATTGCCTGGCCGAGGCCTAGCCATCAGGAGTCTGCGCTGACCTGCGTCGGGTCCGGGCAGCTCTCGTCACCGTTGTTCAAGCCTTGCTTATAGTTGCGGCTCAACAGCGAAGCCTTGCCGTTATGCCAGGTCAGCGTCAGCACATACAGCGTGTCGTAATCACTGCCAGACCAATCGTCGGTGATGGTGTGCTTTTCACCCGAGGCTTCGCTGGCCACCTTGTTGATCAACTCCGGCAGGTAGCCGTGGGACCACGCGGTGTAGATGGTCGCGTTGTGGTACTTGTCTTCCACCAGCTCATCGGCGAGGTCACTGGTGTCATTCGCAGAAAAGTTGATGTTCACCGGCAGGCCGAGCTTGATAGCACTGGGGCTGATGGTCATCAGGGGGCGAATGTAGCTGTAGGAATTGTCCAGCTCGCCTTCCTCGACATTGCGCGTCGGGTTGGCAGCAAACACAAAATCGGCCTTGCCGAATTTTTCCGGCAGCAGGGTGGCCAGGTTCATCGCCCGGTTGAGGCCCTGGCAATTGAGCTGGCCGAGGCCGCCGGCAGGTTTTTCGCCGTGGCGCAGGAACACCAGGGTTTGCACACCGTCTGCCTGTTCGGCTTTGCTCGTGCGCGACTCCAGGGTCAGGCCGATGGCGCCGCCCACCAACAAAATAGGCAACATGATGTATGAATATCGTTTCAGGCGTTTCGCAAGGCACAGAGGCTTGATGGTCATAAATGTCGAGTCTTAAGTGCATCGGATTAAGGCTGACATGCCCGGCCCCAGTGACGCATCCTGCGTCCAGCGGTGTTCCTTGTCGTTATAGCAAGGTGCCTCCATTCACCCTTCAAGCGCACTTAAGAGTGCGCAAGGGCGTATTGGTTCGCCCACGCGGGATAATAGCCCGCTGATGTTGCGCATTCGTGACCCATGCAGGACATCAGCCAGATGACTATGATGGAGGCTTTCTGCTCAGGGATTTCCCTATGAACCCTCTCGCCGCCTTCCCGATCAACAGCAAATGGCCTGCCCAGCACCCGGAGCGCCTGCAACTGTACTCGCTGCCCACCCCCAACGGGGTAAAAGTGTCGATCATGCTCGAAGAGCTTGGCCTGCCTTACGAGGCACATAAGGTCAGCTTCGATACCCAGGATCAGTTGTCCCCCGAGTTTTTGTCCCTAAACCCCAACAACAAGATCCCTGCGATCATCGACCCCAATGGCCCCGGCGGCGTGCCGTTGGCGCTGTTCGAATCCGGTGCGATCCTTATCTACCTCGCAGAAAAAACCAGCCAGTTGCTCTCTGAAGACCCAGCCACCCGCTACGAAACCCTTCAATGGTTGATGTTCCAGATGGGCGGCATCGGCCCGATGTTTGGCCAGTTGGGTTTCTTCAACAAGTTTGCCGGCAAGGCCTATGAAGACAAGCGCCCCCGGGACCGCTACGCCGCTGAGTCCCGACGCCTGCTGGATGTGCTTGAAAAGCGCCTGCTGGGCCGCACCTGGATCATGGGTGACGACTACAGCATCGCCGACATCGCCACCTTCCCGTGGATTCGCAACCTGATCGGTTTCTACGAGTCGGGCGACCTGGTGGGCATTGCCGACTTCCCCAACGTACTGCGCGCGCTGGACGGCTTCGTTGCCCGCCCGGCGGTGATCCGTGGCCTGAATATTCCGAGCTGAGCCGATGCCGACTTTTGATTTCAAACAACTGGATGTGTTCAGCAGCGTGCCGCTTAAAGGCAACCCGCTGGCCGTGGTGTTTGGCGCCGACAGCCTGACAGACCAGCAAATGGCCGATTTTGCCAATTGGACCAATCTCAGCGAAACCACGTTTTTGCTTACCCCGCGCGACCCCAAGGCTGACTACCGGGTGCGCATTTTTACCACCCTGAAGGAGCTGCCTTTCGCCGGTCACCCGACGCTGGGCAGTTGCCATGCCTGGCTGCAAGCTGGCGGCGTTCCAAAAGGCGAAGAGATCATTCAGGAGTGCGAAATCGGCCTGGTGCGCATCCGTCGCCAAGGCGCTGAGCTGGCGTTTATTGCGCCGCCTTTGTTGCGCTCCGGCGCGGTGGAGGCGCCTTTGCTTGAGCGCGTACGCCTGGGATTGGGCCTGAGCCCGCAAGCCATCGTACGCAGCCAGTGGGTCGACAACGGTGCGGGCTGGCTGGCACTGATGTTGGCCGATCGCAGTCAGGTACTGGATTTGCAGCCGGACTACTCGCAGTTGCTCGGCTTGGCCGTGGGCGTGATTGCCCCCTGCGACCCCAATCTCGACGATGTGGACGCTCAGTTTGAAGTGCGTGCCTTTGTCGCAGGCGACGGCGCCCAGGAAGACCCGGCCACCGGCAGCCTGAACGCCGGCGTTGCCCAATGGTTGCTCGCAGAAGGCTTGGCGCCGGATCGCTTTGTGGTCAGCCAGGGCACGGCGATTGGGCGTGCAGGGCGTATTCGCGTCGAACGCCAAGGCGATGAAATCTGGGTCGGCGGCGCCGTCGCGGTGTGCATCGAAGGGCGTCTACAGCTCTAGATCAATACATTATTACGGCCCGAGCAATACACTATTGGCCCCTCGGCGTTTGTGCTGCGCATGCCAGTGGGCATAAGCTTTCGCCCCAAAGATTTCGTCATTATTTCAGGACAGCCATGACCAGCCAGTTCCCCCAAGCCCGCCCACGCCGCCTGCGCCGCTCCCCGGAGCTGCGTGGTTTGTTCCAGGAGACCGAGTTCACCCTCAACGACCTGGTGCTGCCGATCTTCGTCGAAGAAGAAATCGACGACTTCGTGCCGATTACCAGCATGCCGGGCGTGCAACGTATTCCTGAGAAAAAGCTCGCCAGCGAAATCGAGCGCTACGCCCGCGCCGGCATCAAGTCGGTGATGACCTTTGGCGTGTCCCACCACTTGGACGCCAGCGGCAGCGACACCTGGAAAGAACGCGGCCTGGTCTCGCGCATGTCCTCGATCATCAAGGACGCCGTGCCGGAAATGATCGTGATGTCCGACACCTGCTTTTGCGAATACACCGACCACGGCCACTGCGGCGTGATGCACGGCGCCCATGTCGACAACGATGCAACCCTGGTCAACCTCGGCAAACAAGCCGTAGCTGCCGCCCGCGCCGGCGCCGACGTGATCGCACCCTCGGCTGCCATGGACGGCCAGGTCCAAGCCATCCGCCGCGCCCTGGATGACGCCGGTTTCACCCACATCCCGATCATGGCCTACTCGACCAAATTCGCCTCGGCCCTCTACGGCCCGTTCCGCGAAGCCGGCGGCAGCGCCCTCAAGGGCGACCGCAAAAGCTACCAGATGAACCCAATGAACCGCCGCGAAGCCGTGCGCGAATCATTGCTGGACGAACAGGAAGGCGCGGACGCGCTGATGGTCAAACCGGCCGGTGCCTACCTCGACATCATCCGCGACATCCGCGAAGCCTCGCGGTTGCCGGTGGCGGCGTACCAGGTGAGCGGTGAGTACGCGATGATCAAGTTTGGCGCACAGGCGGGGGCGATTGATGAGGATCGCGTGGTGCGCGAGACGTTGGGGTCGATCAAGCGGGCGGGGGCGGATTTGATTTTTACGTACTTTGCGATGGATCTGGCGTTGGCGGGGATCTAACACCCGCTGCAATTCAAAATGTGGGAGGGGGCTTGCCCCCGATGGCGGTGTGTCAGCCAACAAATACTATGCTGATCCACCGCAATCGCGCCGGCGCTGATTTTATAAGCCTGATCGTCCTAATTTTCTGGCTGATGTAGGAACGTATCTATTTTGCTTATCACATGTTCAAGCCATAGCTTTCCAGATGTCCATTCATGTGGGTAGTAATAGTAGCAATGCTGTTCGCGCAGTAGCTTGTCTTGGAACTCTTGTTCATTTGTGCAAGTTTTTTTTAATTCTAGAATTTCTTCCTTTACGGTGATGATTGTGTCTCGGGATGACTCTGTTAAAAATGAGTCAATCACCTCGTCGGCTGAAGTATAGTCATATACCCAATCTTGATTGAAGTATGCGCCGAGAAACTGTTGGAGCTTGGTCAAAGGGATGTTCATTTTTCTGGGTATCCTGTTAGTAATAGATAGCCATCAGGCATCGTTGGTTTTCTCCTTAGAACTAGAATGAAATTATAAACAGGTATAGAGGTTTCAGTTCCTCTAATTATGCTCACGCCTACAGGCAGGTTGGAACTTTCGTGAATGATATGTTTGTCTCCTCTACCTTCTAAAAATATGGATATCTCTTGGCGTCTCGCAGTTAAAGTATTAGACACAAGAGTTTCAGCTTCCTCAATGGTTTTGAATGTAGAGGCTGCAGGAATATGTGGCTCCAGATTGAGCCTTTCAAACAGTTGCCTGTCTGTCTGCCCGACGTGCTTTTCTATTAAATGACCGCCTTCGTTCTCATGTGTGTCTAGTACGCCGCCGGGGCAATTCCCAGCCCTGCAACTCAACCCTAATGGATCTATCCACCCTGTAGGGTTGGTTGCGTACTGGTAGGCGTTGATCCCACCCGCCAACTTCACCGGGTCAGGCGTCAGGTAGCGGCCGATATCCGGGTTGTAGTAGCGATGGCGGTTGTAGTGCAGGCCGCTTTCTTGGTCGAAGTACTGGCCTTGGAATCGTAGTGGGTTGTCGACTTTTCTGATGTCGAGCCGGGAAATTTCGCCGTAGGCGCGGTAGTGAGCAGACCAGACGATTTCGCCTTCGGGAGTTGTGAGTTCCTGTGGTGTGCCGAGGTGGTCGAGCTGATAGTGGTAGGGCTTGGTGGCTTTTGGGCCAAAGCCTTCCAGAAGGGCCAGCGGGCGGAAGCTGTCGGGTTCGTAGAGGTAGCTTCGGTGTTTATCTTTGTGGTATTCGGCGATGAGTTTGTCGCCTTGCCAGAAGAACTCCGTGGTGATGTTGTCGACGGTTTTGCTGATGCGCCTGCCGAATGGGTCGTAGCGGTAGCTGGCGGCTTGGCCGTTGGGTTTGGTGACGCTTATTAACCGATGTTGGCAGTCGTAGCGGTATTCGGTGACGTGCTGCGGGCCCTTGCCGCGTCGTTCACGGATCAGATTGCCGAAGGCGTCGTAGTCGTAGTGGTTGTCGCCCTGCATCAACAGACGATTGCCAGCCACGATGTCGGGGCCGGGGCGGTCTTGCATGAGCAGGTTGCTAGCCGGGTCGTGACCGAAGCGTTCTTGCAGGTCTTGGGAATGGTCGGCGCGGGTTAGGCGGTTGAGTGGGTCGTACTGGTAGCGGTGTTCGCCTTTGCGGGTGTCGAGCAGGCGGGTGAGGTTGTTGGATTTGTCGTAGTCGTATTGGCGTTGGTAGAGGTAGTGGTTTTGTTGGGTGACGGCGTGGGCGTGGAGGCGCTGTTGGTCGTCGTAGTGGTAGTGGTTGAGGAGTTGGCCTTGCTGGCGTTGGTGTTCCTGGCCTGATTTGAATAGGTGAGAAGTAAGCGTTGAACCGTTGAGTTCGACGGTGGCGAGGTGGCCGCCTTTGGCATGATTAAAAACAACACGGTTGTTATCCGGTAGGCGCAGTTTTTGAAGCTGGCCGCAGGCGTCATAGCCGTAACGCAAGGTGCCCCAGCCTTGGTGTTCGGCGGTGAGGCGGTTTTGTTGGTCGTATTCGTAGGCTAAAAACCAGTGGCTGTCGTCGACGCTAAGGAGATTGCCCTGGCGGTCGTAGGCATAGTCAACAACACTGCTGTCGGGCAGGGTTTTTCGTATGAGGCGTCCGACGAAGTCGCGTTCGTAGCGGGTGACGAGCTGACTGCCGTCATCGCCATGCTCGGTCTTCTCTTGCAGATTGCCGTTAAGGTCGTAGACGTAGGCGGTGCGCTGGCCATCGAATCCGGTTTCCTGTTGGATCAGGCCGTTGGCGTGGTATTGCAACCGATAGGTTTCGCCAACCTCGTTTTCGATCTCGGTCAGCAACAACCGAACATTGTCGTAGTGGTATTTAACCTGGGTGCCGTCAGCGTTGATGCGACGGCTGATCAGGTGCAAACCATCCGCGTACTCGTAGCGCGTAACACGCCCGAGCTCATCACGCTCGGCGGTGATTTTTCCGTAGGGGTTATAGCTGTATTCCCTGCAAGCGCCGCCCGGTAGGACTACCCGAACCAAGCGCCCAACGTGGTCCCACTGATACTGGGTCAGCGCACCATGCTCATCCTCACGCGCGATCTGCCGCCCAATATCGTCATAGCGATACCGCTTGATCCCGCCATTGGGCAGCTGTTCTTCAGTGAGCTGTCCGCGCGCATTCCAGACTAGCCGTTGAGAGCTGTTATCCGGGAACCAAACCCCAATCAGCTGCCCGTGTTTGTTGTAGGTGTAATCGGTGATATGCCCATCAGGATCAATCTTGCGCGTGACATCGCCCTGATCATTTCTTTCATACTTCCAAACCGCGTCACCGCGTCTTACAACCCGTATGAAGCCGTTGTCATGCTCGTATGCTGTCGGCTCATTGTCTCCCGGAAACACCGCCACCAAGCGCCCGGCGTCGTCGTACTGATACGCCGTCACCGCCCCCAGCGGGTCTTGCTCAACCGTCAGCCGGCCTTTGTCATCGTAGGATTTGAAGTGCTCCGCGCCATCCGGATCAACCCGCTGCACCAGCCTTGCGTGCTGGTCATGCACATACACTTCCTGACTGCCATCGGCGTTAAACACCGTGACGCGGCCGTTGTCATCCCAGACATACCGCGTGTCCATCTGCGAAAAACTGGCCCAATGCCGAACACATCGCGCCGCCTTGCCAGACCTTTCCCACCCCCAGAAGAAACTCGCCCCACCGGCCAAACCCCGTTCAAGAATGACGTGCTGGTCGTCGTAGCGATAAACCTCGCTTTCGCCTACGGCATTGGTCGCCGAAATCAGCCTGCCGAGTTCGCCATAGGCGTAGGAAACGATGTTTTGCTCGGTCACCCAGACGTAGGGCTCATAACCCTTGGCCCGCTGAATCTGGTAATCCACCGCCACGATGCGATCGGCCGAGTAGCGCAAAAACAACGAGCGCCCAACACCGTTATTCACCCGCTCAATACGCCCCAAAACATCACGAGAAATACGCAGCCGGTTGCCATACGCATCACTGATCGCCGTCAGCGAACCGTTAACGAAATGGTAAAAACGTGAGGCTTGAGCCAGCACCAACTCATCCGGCTTTTCGCCCAGATAGATTGCCGCTTCGGCCAAGCTATTGGTAATCGCAGGCCGAGAAGAAGAGGGCAAGGGCAGGGCAATCGACCGATTTTCATGATCGGTCCACACCACCGAGTCACCCACAACAGAAAGCCGATGCGCCAGCGAGTGGCTCCAGCCGAACCCCAGCCCGCAATCCACTTCCACGGCGCTGGTGCGGTACAGCCGGGTCCACTCAAACGGCAGAATCCCGTCCAGCGAACCGTCAACCAAAGTCAACAATTCCTCCCCGGTAACCATCGAAACCGGGCAGCCGTCAGTAGCCGTTTTATCCGAACTTGAAGCGGTATCCCCGTTCGGGTTCTTACCCGAAGCCGGCACATCATCCACAGACTCTTGCCGAACCAACGCCGTCCTCTGCTGACCCTTGCCTCGAACCATCGCCACCGGGTTCGAAACCAATTGATCCCCAACCTTCAACGGCACAGCCGGAATTGTTTTTACCGGTGCAGCCGGTCCTCCGAGCTCGAACGGCTTAACCGCGTCGGTATGGGTTTCCAGCTTGCCTCCCACCAACGCCTTAGCCAGCAGCTCCAACAAATGCCGTGCCCGAACGGATTTGATATGCGCCAGCACCTGAGCCCCCAGGCGCACCGCTACCCCCATCGCACCTAAAACCCTCAACAGCAGCAAGGCGATCAACACCTCGCCAGTGACTTCCCCCATCACCTCGTTCATTTCCTGGGGCGGCAACATCCGCACCCAGCTGGCTATCGCCGACAGGTAGATAAACATCAGCGGCTCATCACTGAGCACCAGCAAGCCCTTGGCAATGGCGTCATTGCCCAGCTTCAGCAGTTCATCGAGTTCGGATTGGGAGAGGTACGCCAGCAGCTTTTCACTGTTGGGCTTGATGTCCGCCAACAGGTCATATAACTGCGTGAAATTGTCCCAAAGGCTGTAAAGCGCTGTGCCCATGCCCCGTAGGAATGCTTTTTCAAGCATGCCGCGTTGATCAAGTGGCTTGGCGTCGGCAAAGGTTTTCCACTGGGCTTCAAAGGTATCCGTCCACGCTTCACGCAGGCGCACTTCCAGCTCATCAATCACCGTCTGATAAGACGCATAGAGCGCCTTGACGTGATCCTTGGAAACATTGGGATAAAAGCTGACCCGGTACTGCTGGTTACGATCGCACTCGTTGATTTCGAGAATGCCGCTGGGGCCGATGGTCTTGTGGATCGGTTCGCCCAGTGGGCTGCCCTTGGGATCGACGCGTTGTAGCATCACCGGCGTGTTGCCGATGGGCACAAAGCGCGTGCTCTGGAACAGATGCACCAGTGTCAATGTGCCGTTTGCGCCGCACATTGCGGTGGTGGTGTTGGGAGTGATCGAACTTTTGACGGGCGCGACCAGCGCCACTTCCTCCCCAACTTTGAAAACCTGCTCGACATCCAGCGCCGAGAAGCTCCAAAAGCTTTCGGCCCACTCGTCAAAGGTATTCAGGCACTCACGGAAGTCACGAAACACGGCCTCGACATCGACCGTCTTCACATCCATCGGGGTCAGGGCCAGCCTGCCAATGGCGGGGTTCACGATTGGACCCCGGTAACAATTAAATTCATCTGCAATCCCTCGCACTGTGTAGTCAGTCGAGGGACTTTGCAGAGGTTTTTAGAGCAGAGGAGTAGAGCTTATCTGGCGATCACGTAGGACGTTTCAATTGACGTCGTGCGATTGAAGCATGAGTGTGGGCTTTCAGCGCTGCGCAAACGCCAGATTCAACCCCAGCCCCGCAAACGCTGCGGCAAAACTGCGCCGCAGCCAGTTCTGCACGCGTGGCGACTCAATCACCGTGCGACTAAATACATTGGCCAGCAGGCCATACGCCACGAATACCGTAAACGTCATGGCCATGAACACGCCACTAAGCATCAACATTTGCACAGCAGGGGCGGTGCTGCCTGGGGTGACGAATTGTGGCAGGAACGCCAGGAAGAAAATGGTCAATTTCGGGTTCAGGATATTCATTAGAAAACCACGCAACATAAGACTACGCGAGCTGGAGACCGTCGGCGTGTCGCTCACGGCAAAGGCCGAGCGATCCCGCCAGGTGGCATACGCCACGTACAACAGATAGGCGACGCCTGCGTACTTCAGCATGTCGAATGCCAAGGCACTGGTGTGTAGCAGGGCGGAGAGGCCGAGAATGGACGCCAGCAAGTGCGGGATAATCCCGGCGGTGCATCCCAGTGCAGCGAACACACTGGCGCGTTTGCCGGCCATGAGGCCTGTGGACACGGTGAAGATCACGCCGGTACCGGGAATCAGCACGACGATCAGGCAAGTGACGAAGAAATTCAGACTGTGCATGACATTCAAACTCCTTTTATGAATGGTGGTTGGTCGATCCTGTCATTTTTGTTCATGATTGGCGAGCGCACCCGGTCGGCGAACCCTGGTTAGACTTACCGGTCGATATCTGTAATGCCCGGCCCGTTGTTATCCAAGGATGTCCCATGCTCCCAAGCCGCCTGATCCTGTGCCTCACCCCTTTGCTGGTACTGGCCGGTTGCTCCACCGCACGCAGCCCGCAGCAGCCGGAGCGCAGCGAAGCCGAGGTGAAAGCGCAAATCGTGCGCCTGCTGCCTGCCAAGGTGCCGGACCGAAACGGCTGGGCGCAGGACATCTACACCGCCTTCGACACGCAGAGGATTTACCCCAGCACTGAAAATATCTGCGCGGTGCTGGCGGTGACCGAGCAGGAGTCCACCTACCAGGTCGACCCGCCCGTGCCGAACATGGGCAAGATCGCCCAGGATGAAATCCTGCGTCGCGCGGGCAAAGTCCATGTGCCAGCGTTTGTGGTACGCAGCGCCCTGCAATTGCGTTCGCCAACGGGCAAGACCTACGCCGACCGGCTGAGTGCCGCGCGCACGGAGAAAGACCTGAGCGGTATTTTTGATGATTTCATCAGCGTGGTGCCCTTGGGCAAAACCCTCTTTGACGGCTTCAACCCCGTGCACACCGCTGGCCCCATGCAGGTGAGTATCGACTTTGCGCAGAAACAGGCGCGGGGTTATCCCTACACAGTGGATGGCTCTATCCGACGTGAAGTCTTCACCCGCCGTGGCGGCATGTACTTCGGCATTGCCCACTTGCTCGGTTACCCGGTGAACTACGACCAGCCGCTGTACCGCTTTGCCGACTTCAATGCCGGGTGGTACGCCAGCCGCAACGCCGCGTTCCAGGCGGCGGTCAGCCGCGCCTCAGGCAAAGAGCTGGCGTTGGATGGGGATTTGATTCGCTTCGGTTCGTTGCTGCCCGGTACCACCGAGTTGGCAGTGCGCTCATTGGGGGCGAAGCTGGATATGCGTAACCCGAGCATCCGCAGTCAACTGGAGCAGGGTGAGCAGTTGGACTTTGAGCAGACCACGCTCTACACGCGTGTGTTCGCCCTGGCCGATAAGGCTGCCGGAAAGCCGATGCCGCGGGCAATCCTGCCGGGCATCGTGCTCAAGAGCCCAAAGATCACCCGCAACCTCACCACGGCGTGGTTCGCCAAGCGGGTGGACGAGCGTTATCAGCGCTGTCTGAAGCGCTGATCAGCTGCGGCGTTTGACGAACCGGCGCCACAGCCACACCCACAACCAGATCACCGGGAACGCCAGGATCACAAACGGCAGCACATAGCTGGAGCGTTCCACCGCGTCGGCGGTGCCGTTTACCAGGTTGTCGCCGAGGTTGCTGAACATGCGGCTGAACCGCGACGGTTGATTTGCACCGTCGGATGAGCGGAAGTTCAGGGTTACGCGGTTGGTGTCGAGACGGCGTTGCTGGTTGGCGGCGATTTGTGCCAGTTCCTGCAACTCGTTTTCGATGGATGCTTGCTCCTTGCTCAAGGCGATCAGGTCGCTGACGGTGATGTCCTTGCGCTTGGCCAATTCGTCCAGGCGCTGTTGCTGGGCTTGCAGGCGCTCTTGGCGGCGGCGCACATCGGCGACGGCGTCGGCCAGGTCTTCGGCGGTGGTGATGCGCTGGCCGAGTTTGCCACCTTCGGCTGCCATCGCAACCATGGGCTCCACGCCGGTCGGTGCGATACGCAGGATGATCTCGCCACCGTTGCCGTCTTCGGTAATGCCCAGGATATTGCAGGCGCCAAATCGTGCCGTTTCGCAAGCTTCGCGGGTGGCCTGCATGCGTGGCACCAGCAGCGCGCCCGGTAGGGCAAGCGTCAGTTCATGTTCATACGCCAGTTGCGCGCCAGCACGGCTTTGCTCGCCGTTGATCACCCTTGCGCGGGAGTGATCCTTGGGTGAACAGCCCGCTAGGGTCAGGGCTGCCAGTAGGCACAACAGGTAGGATTTTGGTTTGCCGTCCAGGTGGCGCATTACGATTCCTTGGGAGGTGCGGGGAAATTGGACGGCGATTAAAGCGGGTCTGGCGGATTAACGCAAAGCATCAAAGGGGATTTGCGCCGCTGATGGTGATGGCTGTGACTGAGGGGCAGGCGTACACCTCAAGCCTGACTCCAAGGAAGAACTCGCCATGATCGCCCACGCCGTGCCCGAAGGTTTTGTCTCGTTGCCCCGCAGCAGCCCACTTCTCGATTTATTAGGCCCTGCGTATTGTCGGGGTGAAGGCTTGCAACTGGAAATCGGTTTGCGTGCCGACAATCGTCATGCGAACGGGCGCGGTACCGTGCATGGCGGGGTGTTGGCGACCCTGGCGGATATCGGCATGGGTTATGCGATGGCGTTTTCCAGTGAGCCGCCGTTGCCGCTGATTACGGCGAGCATGACTCTGGATTACCTGGGGGCGGTGCAGGTGGGGGAGTGGATTGTGGTGCGCTTGGAGCATCACAAACGCGGGCGGCAGATGGCGTTTGCCACGGTGAGTTTGCAGGTGGGGGAAAAGGTGGTGGCGCGGGCGAGTGCGGTGTTTGCGGTGCCGCAATCTGACAGGCAATAAGGATCAAATGTGGGAGCGGCGGTGCGACGATTCGACTTGCTCGCGAATGCGTCCGGTCAGTCAAAGAATATGTGTCTGACACACCGCATTCGCGAGCAAGTCGAATCGTCGCACCGCCGCTCCCACATTTGAACTGTGTTTTTTCAGACAGAGCGCATAAAGAAAAGGCCCGGTTTTCGTGGAACCGGGCCTTTTCAATGTTGCTCATTTAATCAGCTGCGTTCGAGGGCCAGCGCTACGCCTTGGCCGCCACCGATACACAAAGTGGCAAGGCCTTTCTTGGCATCACGCTTGATCATCTCGTGCAGCAGGGTTACCAGCACGCGGCAGCCTGAGGCGCCAATCGGGTGGCCGATGGCAATGGCGCCGCCGTTGACGTTGACCTTGTTAGCGTCCCACTCCAGCTCTTTGCCCACCGCCAAGGCCTGCGCGGCGAAGGCTTCGTTGGCTTCGATCAGGTCCAGGTCGCTCAGGCTCCAACCGGCTTTGTCCAGGCAGCGGCGAGTGGCCGACACCGGGCCGATGCCCATGATCGCCGGGTCGACGCCGGCATTGGCGTAGCTGGCGATGCGGGCCAGCACTGGCAGGCCGAGGGCCTTGGCTTTGTCAGCACTCATCAGCAGCACGGCTGCGGCGCCGTCATTGAGGCTCGAAGCGTTGCCGGCGGTGACACTGCCGTCTTTCTTGAACGCTGGTTTGAGTTTGCCCAGGGACTCGGCAGTCGTGCCGGCGCGGGGCTGTTCATCTACGGCGAAGGTGATTGGATCGCCTTTACGCTGGGGGATCAGGATCGGCGTGATTTCGTCAGCAAAGCGCCCGGCCTCGATAGCAGCGGTGGCTTTTTGCTGGGAGGCGGCAGCGAAAGCGTCCTGGGCTTCGCGGCTGATGCCGTATTTGTCCACCAGGTTTTCGGCGGTGATGCCCATGTGGTAGTCGTTGAACGCATCCCACAGGCCGTCGGTGATCATGCTGTCGATCATCTTGGCGTGGCCCATTCGCAAACCGGTGCGTGCGGCGGGCAGTACGTAGGGGGCGAGGCTCATGTTCTCCATGCCGCCGGCGATGATCACCTCGGCATCGCCACAACGGATGGCTTGTGCGCCCAGGTGCAGGGCCTTGAGGCCGGAACCGCAGACTTTGTTCAGGGTCAGGCTCGGCACCGCGTGGGGCAGGCCGGCGAGGATCGAGGCCTGGCGTGCCGGGTTCTGGCCGCTGCCTGCGGTGAGTACTTGGCCAAGGATCACTTCATCCACTTGGGCCGGGTCCAGGCCGGTCTGCTCCAGCAGGCGGCGGATCACGGCGGCACCCAGTTCCGGTGCCGGGATGTTCGCCAGCGAACCCTGGAAGCTGCCCACGGCGGTGCGGGTGGCAGCAACAATCACGACGTCTTGCATGGAATCTGTCCTCACTGGAAGTGCATTTCTGGAACGTGGTCCGGGACGATCAGTTTACCGGCGGTCTTGCTCACAATCTCTTCAACGCTGACGCCAGGTGCGCGTTCCTTGAGGACAAAAGCGCCATTTTCGATTTCCAGGTACGCCAGGTCAGTCAGTACACGCTTGATGCAGTTGGCGCCGGTCAGCGGCAGGCTGCACTGGCTGAGTAGCTTGGACTCACCGTCCTTGGACGCATGGGTCATGATCACGATGATGTTTTCTGCGCCGGCCACCAGGTCCATGGCGCCGCCCATGCCTTTGACCAGCTTGCCGGGGATCATCCATGAGGCGATGTTGCCCTGTACGTCCACTTCAAATGCGCCGAGCACAGTGAGGTCGACGTGGCCGCCGCGAATCATCGCGAACGACTCGGCGGAGGAGAAGATCGAGGCGCCAACGCGTGCGGTGACGGTCTGCTTGCCGGCGTTGATCATGTCGGCATCGATGGTGTCTTCGGTAGGAAACGGCCCCATGCCCAGCAGGCCGTTTTCCGATTGCAGCATCACTTCCATGCCTTCGGGGATGTAGTTGGCCACCAGGGTCGGAATGCCGATGCCGAGGTTGACGTAGAAACCGTCCTGCATTTCGCGGGCGACGCGTTGAGCCATTTGTTCGCGGGTAAGAGCCATGGGTGTTTCCTCTTATTATTCGGGCTGGAGGCGGATTATTTGCGCACGGTGCGCTGTTCGATGCGCTTCTCGAACGTGCCGCAGATGATCCGGTCGACGTAGATGCCAGGGGTGTGGATCTGCGCCGGGTCCAGCTCGCCCGGTTCGACGATTTCCTCGACTTCAACCACGGTGATCTTGCCCGCGGTGGCGGCCAGTGGGTTGAAGTTCTGGGCGGTGTGGCGGTAGATCACGTTGCCGAAGTGGTCGGCTTTCCAGCCTTTGACGATGGCGAAGTCGCCGGTGATGGATTCTTCCATCAGGTATGGGCGGCCGTTGAACTCACGGGTTTCCTTGCCTTCTGCGACCGGAGTGCCAACACCGGTGGCGGTGAAGAAGGCCGGGATGCCGGCACCGCCTGCGCGCATTTTTTCTGCCAGGGTGCCTTGGGGGGTCAATACCACTTCGATTTCGCCGCTGAGCAGTTGCTTTTCGAACAGGGCGTTTTCACCGACGTAGGAGGCGATCACTTTGCTGATCTGTTTTTCTTCCAGCAGCACGCCCAGGCCAAAGCCGTCGACGCCGCAGTTGTTGGAAACTACGGTCAGGTCGCGGGTGCCTTTGCGCTTGATCTCGGCGATGAGGTTTTCTGGAATGCCACACAGGCCAAAACCACCGGAGAGCACGGTCATGCCGTCTTCCAGGCCTGCCAGCGCTTCTTCATAGGACGCCACGCGTTTATCGAAACCTGCCATATGCACCTCTTTTATTGTTTGTGGTCCAGCCAGTGAACCGAGTGTTGCGCCGATGGATTGATTTGTTAAGTTGTTTTTTAAGGTCGATTGATTTAGAAAACAGCATAGTTGCCCAGCCGCTCGGAGTAGCCTTATGACAGTTAAACAGATGCGGGCGTTTCTCGCCGTGGCCCAATCCTTGAGTTTTGCCGCCGCTTGCGAGCGCCTGCATCTCTCCCAATCGGCGTTGAGCCTTACCATCAAGGGCCTGGAGGAAGGGCTGGGTGGGCGCCTTTTCAGTCGCAATACGCGCAATGTTGCGCTGACCCCTGAAGGTGAGTCCCTGCTGCCCTTGGCCCGGCGTTTAATTGCGGAGTGGGACAATGCCGAAGACGAACTGCGCCAGCGCTTCACCTTGCAACGTGGGCGGGTGACGGTGGCGGCAATGCCGTCGTTTGCCGGTAACCTGTTGCCACCGATCCTGAAGATATTCCGCGCGCGTTACCCTCAGGTGAATGTGACGGTGCATGACCTGATCAACGAGCAGGTGTTGGAAATGGTGCGCGACCGCCAAGTGGAATTGGGCGTGGCCTTCGAGCCAACAGACGGTTCTTCGCTGGCGTTCACGCCGTTGTATTTGGATCGCTTTATCGCCGTAGTGCCCGGTGATTCGCCGTTGGCAGCCTGTGCCGAGATCGATTGGAAAACCCTGTTGGAGCAGCCGTTCATCACGTTGCAAAGGCCGTCCACGGTGCGGGTGATGCTGGAAGAGCACTTGGGTGCGTTGCAGATGAAGTTGCCGGTCGCGCTGGAGAGCCATCAATTGGCGACGGTGGGCAAAATGGTTGCCAGTGGCTTGGGCGTCAGCGCCGTGCCAGCGTTATGTGCGAGACAGATGGAAGAGGCGGGTGCCCATTGCATTACGCTGCGCGATCCAGTGATTGAGCGCCCGATTGGTGTGTTGACCAAGCCAGGGCATGAATTGTCGGCGGCGGCGCAAGTGCTGTTTGATATTTTTCGGGATGAAGCGGGGAAGGGTAGGTTTCCCACGTTTTAACAGTACTTGAAATAAAAATGGGCACTGGTAAACCAGTGCCCATCTAAAGTGAGTGTTACTTAGTAGTAACGGTCAACAACTTTAACTTGCGAGCTGTCTTTGAAAGACGCCCAGGCATTGTTAAGTGTGTCGAAAACGTGTTCGATAAAGTTGCGATCAGCCGCCGCTTTTTTACCGACATAACCCTGGCCACGGCGGTACATCTTCAGGCGTGCCGCGAGCTCACGGTTATTGCGGTCAAACTCGGCTTCTTCGGTGTGGGGCGCCAGGCAGTCAATTTGGACTTCGCCCGATTTGCCAACCCAAAGGATATGGTCGTCGAGTGTGTCTTTCTGCGCTGCGAACATCTCAGCCAATTCATCGATAGTTGGTTGGTTGTTCAGATTCATGTGTAAGCCCCTTGACCAGTTGGCGATTTATCAATTGATGAGTAAGTTGTCTCCGGTTCCGAAAACCGGGCGTCAGCGACTGTCTGCCGAATACGGGCAGGGTCTTGAACCTGATGCATGTAGTCTTGCTGATGAACTGCTACGCAATGGTTTCATAACGAAGACAAGAGGCGTTTGAGCTCCTTGTACCCACCCTTGCGGGTCGGTCAGCTTCATCAATCTGCCTTGTGGGCAGTGCACATCCGGATAGAACAGCTCGGCGGTCAGACGAGCTGGTTCAAAACACGTGTTGCCAACGCTCCCGATCCGGGAGACGTCTCGATAATGCAAGGACAAAAGGGTTACGTCAACGGTTATGTAGTGATTATTTTTGGTCACTACATAAATCGTCGTGAGGACGGGGGGATGCGGGAAAATGTGACTTGGGCGTCACTTTCTGGAGTGGCAGGTCGTAGCTCACGAACAGTAGATTCAACACAAAACCCATGTGGGAGGGGGCTTGCTCCCGATAGCGGTGTATCAGTCACTGATCTATTGACTGACACACCGCTATCGGGAGCAAGCCCCCTCCCACAGTTGATTTGTGGTGTTTTTGCTATTGGAGGCGGTCAGTGAGTAGGGGCAACAACGTCTCGCAAGACGCCTCGATCTTCACCTGCAACAACTCATCCCCCCGCGTCTTGCCCAGGTTGATCGCTATCACCGGTTTGCCTTGCTCCACCATCGCCTTGCACAGCCTGAACGCTGAATAGGCCATCAGCGAAGAACCCACCACCAACAACCCATCGGCTTGTTCCACCGCGGCCATGGCCTTGGCCGCTGTGGGCGGTGCCACGTTCTCGCCAAAAAACACTACATCTGGCTTCAATCGCTGACCATTGCAATGGGGGCATCGGGGCACCTGAAAGCGCGCCTCAAACGCTGGGTCCAGCAATGTATCGCCATCCGGTGCCTGCACCGCATCGACGCCGGCCAGGTAGGGGTTCTGTGTTTCCATCAGCCGCTGGATCGCATTGCGCTCGCTGCGTTGCTGGCAATCCAGGCATAGCACCCGGTGCAGGCTGCCGTGCAACTCGATTACGTCATGGCTACCAGCTTGGTCATGCAGGGTATCGACGTTTTGGGTGATCAGCCCACTGATGCGCCCGCGTTGCTGCAACGTCGCCAGCGCCAGGTGAGCCTGGTTTGGCTGGGCAATACATACCCTGGGCCACCCCAGCATCGCCCTGGCCCAATACCGGCGCCGAGCTTCTGGAGTGGCGGTGAATTCCTGGTACATCATGGGCGGCTTACCCCGGCGCACGCCTTCGCTGTCGCGGTAATCGGGAATGCCCGATGACGTGCTGATCCCCGCGCCGGTCAGCACCAGAAAGCGCCCGCCGGCCATGGCCTGGTGCAGGGTGTCGAGGTGGCCTTCCTGGTGTTCCAGGCTATCGAGCATGGGTTCCCCTATTCGCCGCGAATGTACTGCTCCAGCTGTTTAATCAGGTCAGCTTGATCGGCAATGGCTTCTTTCACCAAGTCGCCAATCGACAGCAAGCCCAGCAGTTGGCCGTCTTCGACGACAGGCAGGTGGCGCAGGTGGCTGTCGGTCATGATGTTCATGCACTCATCGACCTTTTTATGGGTGTCGACGGTGATCACCGGAGAGCTCATGACTTCATCGACCCGCGTGGTCACAGACGACAAGCCTTTGAGGATAAGTTTACGCGCGTAATCCCGCTCACTGATGATGCCTACCACCACGCCTTCCTTGACGACTGGCAAGGCCCCGACGTTTTTCTCCGACATCCGCACCAGTGCTTCAAACACGGTGTGGTCCCATTGGATGGTGTGCACGTCCTGGTTTTTAAGCTCCTTGGCTTTGAGCACTTGTGCGACGGTTTTCATGGCGGCCACTCCGGTGTTGTTATTAGGTAGTCAAGGTCCCCTAAAGAATCCTAGACGGCCTGCGCGGGGGCAAGGTCCAAAGCGGCGTTAAACCCGTCGAAAAACGTCATTCGCCGGATTTTTTTGCTGTTTACCCCGCATTTGCCGGCTTTTTAGCGCGTTTTGGGCTGGCGCTGGTCTTGCGCGGGGCGCTCTTGCGTTTCTTTTTCCATGGCGCGGCCCCTGAGGGGCTGGCCGGCCCAGTGATGGTCATGCGCATGCCATTGCAGCGTGCCACTTGCTTGCTCATCCAGGCCGCTTGTTTGGCGACGAATTCTTCGAGGCTCATTTCGCCGCTTTGCACCATGTCCAGCGCCTGCTCCCAGATGGCCGTGGTGCCGGGGTCGGCAATGGCCCGGGGCACCGCGTCGATCAGGCTGAACGCCGCCGGTGTGGCCGACAGCGCCTTGCCGTTCTTTACCAGGTAACCGCGGTCGAGCAAGCCTTGAATAATCCCGGCCCGGGTCGCTTCGGTACCGATGCCGGTGGTGTCCTTGAGCTTTTGTTTGAGCAGTGGGTCTTCCACCAGTTTGGCGACGTTTTTCATCGCCTTGATCAGGTCGCCTTCGGTAAAAGGTTTGGGTGGTTGGGTCCACAGGTCTTTGAGATTGACCTTGGCTACCGTGTACTCCTGGCCCTGAACCAACATCGGCAGGGCCTGCGGTGCAGGTGCTTCACGGCCCTTGGCCGGCGCCAGCGCTTCGGGCAAGGCGCGCTTCCAGCCCGGCTCGATCACGACCTTGCCCACCGCACGCAACGCTTGCCCGGCGCAGTCGAAATCCGCCTGGGTGCGGTCGTATTCATGGTTGGGCAGGAACTGCGCCAGGTAACGCGCACGAATCAAGGTGTAGACCGCACGGTGCTTACCCGTTAGTTGCCCTACGTCCTTGCCTGCACCGGTGGGGATGATGCCGTGGTGGGCGCTGACCTTGGCGTCGTTCCATGCCCGTGAGCGGCGCTGGGGGTCGATATGGGGCATCAGCTCATTCACCGCGGCATCGGCGCGGCCCAGGGCGTCGAGGATCTTCGGCGCATCGCTGTGCTGGCTAACCGGCAGATAGCCGCAGTCGCTGCGTGGGTAGGTGATGACTTTATGGGTTTCGTAGAGGGATTGGGCGATATCCAGCGTTTCCTGGGCACCGAGGCCGAGTTTTTTGGAGCAGATTTCTTGCAGGGTGCCCAGGTCAAAGGGCAGGGGCGCCACTTCACGCATGCGTTCGGTGCGCAGCTTGACCAGCCGTGCACTGGCGGCGTTGCGCATGGCCTCGGCCGCATCGCGGGCCAGTTGGGGGTTGAGGCATCGGCCCTGGTCGTCACAAACATCGTCTGCTGCTCGCCATTGGGCAGTGAAGGTCATGCGCTCGTGGTGCAGGTCTACGTCAATTGCCCAATAGGCTACCGGCACGAAGTCGGCGATGCTGCGGTCACGGTCTACTACGAGGCGCAGGGTTGGGGTTTGTACGCGACCTACCGGCAGCACACCTTGGTAGCCGGATTGGCGCCCGAGCAAGGTAAACAGGCGGCTCATGTTCATGCCAATCAACCAATCGGCGCGGGAGCGGCCCAAGGCCGAGTGATACAGGCTGAAGGTTTCGGCGCCGGGCTTGAGGGTCGCCAGGGCCTTGCGGATGGACGCGTCGTCCAGCGCCGACAACCACAGACGCTGGATGGGCCCGCGATAACGGCAATGCTCCACCAATTCGCGGGCAATCATCTCGCCTTCACGGTCGGCGTCGGTGGCGATCACCAGCTCTTGCGCCTCACCGAGCAGTCGCTTGACGGCTTTGAACTGGCTGGCAGTCTTGGGTTTGACGCGCATCTTCCATTTTTCCGGGACGATGGGCAGGTCGGCCAGCACCCAGCGCTTGTACTTTTCGTCGTAGGCGTCGGGCGGGGCGGTTTCGAGCAGATGGCCGATGCACCAGGTGACCGTGACCCCGTTGCCCAGCCAACAGCCGTCGCCCCGGCGACTGGCGCCGAGTACGGCCGCGATATCCTTGGCCTGGGAGGGTTTTTCACAGAGGTACAGCCGCATGGTCGTCACATCAGATCGGGTTGATGCTGTGCAGGATGCTTAGTCAGCAGCGTTTGATCAACCTTTATCTGTATGGATGTACAGCAATTTGTGTAGATGCCTCAAGGCAAATGTGGGAGGGGGCTTGCTCCCGATTGCAGAGTGTCAGTCAAAGAAGCTTCAACTGATACACCGCTATCGGGGGCAAGCCCCCTCCCACAGGGGATCTTCTGTGTTCAGACGATCGGGTTAGTTATTGTCGATGTCTACGTGGCGTGTTTCTTTCAGGCAGAACATTCCCACTACCAAACTCACCCCCGTCACCACCACCGGATACCACAGGCCATAGAAGATATCCCCGGTATACACCACCAACGCAAACGACACCGTCGGCAGGAACCCGCCAAACCAGCCGTTGCCAATGTGGTAGGGCAGGGACATCGAGGTATAGCGGATACGCGTTGGGAACAACTCCACCATCAACGCCGCCAACGGCCCGTAGCACATGGCCGCGATCAGGATCAGCGCCACGATCAGCACCACCACCATGGTTTTATTCACTTGCGCCACATCGGCTGAGCTTGGGTAGCCAGCCAGGGTCACGGCGCCGCGCAGTGCCTTTTCGTCAAAGCCGTCAATACGCACTTCGCCGACGCTCACCTGCACCGGGCTGCCCGCCGGGGCCGCAGCGCTGCTGTAGGGCAGGCCCTGCTTGACCAGGAACGTCTTGACCTTGTCGCACGGGCTGTCAAATTTCGCCTTGCCCACCGGGTCGAACTGGAAGGTGCAGGTGGCCGGGTCGGCCAGTACGGTGATCGGCGCCTGGGTGCTGGCCTGGTCCATCGCTGGGTTGGTGTAGTGCGCCAGGCTCTTGAAGATCGGGAAGTACAACACGGTGGCCAGCAACAGGCCGAGCATCAGCACCGGCTTGCGTCCCACTTTGTCCGACAGCCAGCCAAAGAAGATAAAGAACGGCGCGCCAATCACCACGCTGATGATCAGCAGCATGTTGGCCAGGGCCGGGTCCATTTTCAGGAATTGGGTGAGGAAGAACAGCACATAGAATTGCGCGGCGTAGAACGTCACCGCTTGCCCGCCGTTGATGCTGAACAGCGCGATCAACACCACCTTGAGGTTTTCCCATTTGCCGAACGAATCACGTATCGGCGACGTGCTGGCCTTGCCTTCCTCTTTCATTTTCAAGAAGGCCGGCGATTCGTGCAGGCTCATGCGAATCCAGGTCGAGATACCCAGCAGCACGATGGAAAACAGGAACGGAATACGCCAGCCCCACACTTCGAACTGGTCACCGGTGAAGTAGCGGCAAGCCAGCACCACCAGCAGCGACAGCAGCAGGCCGAGGGTCGCGGTGGATTGAATCCAGCTGGTATGGAAGCCGCGCTTGCCCGCAGGCGCATGCTCGGCCACATAGGTCGCCGCGCCACCGTACTCGCCGCCCAAGGCCAGGCCTTGCAGCATGCGCAGCACGATCAGGATGATCGGCGCCGCAATACCAATGCTGGCGTAGGTCGGCAATAGCCCGACGCAAAAGGTCGCCACGCCCATCAAAATGATGGTGACCAGAAAGGTGTATTTTCGCCCGATCATGTCCCCCAGGCGGCCGAACACCAACGCGCCGAAGGGGCGCACCACAAAGCCGGCAGCAAAGGCCATCAACGCAAAGATAAACGCCGTGGTGTCGTTGACCCCGGCAAAGAACTGTTTGCTGATTACCGCCGCCAGGGCGCCGTAGAGGAAAAAGTCATACCACTCGAACACCGTCCCCAGGGAGGAGGCGAAGATGACCTTCTTCGAGTCGTTGCTGGTGCTCGCGGCGTTGACCGCCGAGCCCAAGGGTTGAGCATGTTCTGACATCGGGTAGCCCTCACAGTGATTATTTATTGTTGTTCCACTGTCGGCGCCAGTTTCGGCGCCGCTATTCAGATTGCATGAACCAGTTCTCTCTGCGGGGTGAGGCTCCTTGTATTCGGCGAAAGGATCAGCTGCGCGGCTTTCTCCGCGATCATCAGCGTAGGTGAACAGGTGTTGCCGGACGTAATGCGCGGCATCACCGAAGCATCAGCAATACGCAGGCCGGGCACGCCGTGTACCCGCAGCTGGGCGTCAACCACAGCGTCTTTATCGCTGCCCATGCGGCAGGTGCCCACCGGATGGAAGATAGTAGTCCCGATACGCGCAGCCGCTTCGTGCAGTTGCTCCTCGGTTTGCAGCGAGTCGCCGGGCAAGTACTCCACCGGTTTGAACTGGCTCAGGGCGGGCGCGGCAACAATGCGTCGCGTCAGGCGAATGGCATCGGCGGCCACGCGTAGATCCTCTGGATGGCTGAGGTAGTTGGGCCGGATCAGCGGCGCATCCTCCGGGTTGGCCGAACGAATATCGATGCGCCCCCGGCTTTGCGGGCGCAGGTCGCAGACCGACGCGGTAAACGCCGGGAACGCGTGCAGCGGCTCGCCAAAACGTTCCAGAGACAGCGGTTGCACGTGGTATTCGAGATTGGCCGAGGCCTGGTCCGGGCTGGAGCGAGCAAACGCGCCAAGCTGGCTGGGCGCCATCGACAGCGGGCCGCTGCGGTCATAAAGGTAGCGCAAGCCCATGCCCATCTTGCCCCACAGGGTGCCTGCGATCTGGTTGAGGGTGCGAGCGTTTTCCAGCTTGTAGATCAGCCGTAATTGCAGGTGGTCCTGCAGGTTGCCGCCAACACCGGGCAGTTCGTGCAGCACATTGATGCCCAGCGGCTTGAGCACGCTGGAGGGGCCGATACCTGAGCGTTGCAGAATGCCCGGCGAGCCCACGGAGCCGGCACACAGGATGATTTCCTTGCGCGCCTTCCAACTCACCTGCTGGCCTTGCTGACGCCCAATCACCTGGGAAGCGCGGCCGTTTTCCAGCAGCACGCGGTCTACGTCAACCTCGGTCAGTACAGTGAGGTTGGGGCGCTGGCGGATCGGCTTGAGAAACGCCTTGGCTGCATTCCAGCGCACACCGGCCTTCTGGTTGACCTGGAAGTAGCCGCAGCCTTCGTTATCGCCTTGATTGAAGTCGTTGATGTTGGCGATGCCACTCTGCGCCGCCGCGTCGCGAAACGCATCGAGGATAGGCCAGTGCAGGCGCTGTTGCTCAACGCGCCACTCGCCGCCGTCGCTATGGAACTCGGAGCTACCGGCAAAATGGTTTTCGCTCTTCTTGAACAGGGGCAGCACATCGTCCCAGCCCCAGCCTTCGTTGCCTTCGGCCGCCCAGCCGTCGTAGTCACGGGCCTGGCCGCGCATGTAGATCATGCCGTTGATGGATGAGCAGCCGCCCAGCACTTTACCCCGTGGATAACTCAGCGCACGGCCTTGCAGGCCTTCCTGGGCTTCGGTCTTGAGGCACCAGTCGGTGCGTGGGTTGCCGATGCAGAACAGGTAGCCGACGGGGATGTGGATCCAGGGGTAGTTGTCGCGGCCACCGGCTTCAAGCAGCAATACGCGGTGGGCGGGGTTGGCGGACAGACGATTGGCCAGCAAGCAGCCTGCGGGGCCGGCGCCTACGACGATGTAATCGTACTCAGCAGTTGCAGTGGGCATTTGAGGTCTCGCTTGTTTTTCTTATTGGCTCCATCCTAGTTGTTAGTTTTCGTCTTAAAAATGTTAGTTTTTACCCAGCTGCTGTGCGTTTTTAAACAGCGCGGCGAAGACCCATGGAGATGGAGGGCACATGTTCGATTGGAATGACCTGCGCTACTTTCTGGAGTTGCAACGCAGCGGCCGCCTGCTGACCGCCGCGCAACGTCTGAAAACCACCCACGCCACCGTGGCCCGGCACATCGAGGCTATCGAGAAAAGCCTGGGCACCGCGTTGTTTGTGCAGCACGCCCAGGGCTATGAGCTGACCCCCGCCGGCGAAGCCCTGCTCAAGCATGCCGAGGCCATGGAAAACGTCGCGCTGCTGGCCGAAGACGAGCTGACGCACTCCGCCGCGCCGCTGGGCAAGATCCGCCTGGGGGTGGCCGAAGGTCTGGGGGTGATGTTCCTCGCCAGTCGTATGGGCGGGCTGTTCGAACGCTATCCGGGGTTGGAAGTGGAACTGGTAGCCGTGCCGCGCTTTGTCAGCATCCTCAACCGCGAAGCGGAAATCAGCATTCACCTGGAGCGCCCCAGCGTCGATCAACTGGTCACGCGCAAACTCACCGACTACCGCCTGGCGCTCTACGCCAGCCGTGATTACCTGGCGCGTAACCCACCGATTGAGAAACGCGAAGACCTGGCGGCCCATGCGTGGATCGATTACGTAGACGATCTGCTGTTTAGCCAGGAGCTGAAATTTCTCAGCAGCTTCTGCCGCAACCCCAAGGTGGTGTTCCACAGCACCAGCGTGATCGCCCAGCACCAGGCTGCGCGGTCGGGGTTGGGGATTGCGGTGTTGCCGTGCTTCATGGCCTCCGGCGATCCGGACTTGGTGGCGCTGCTGCCGGGGGAGGGTATCCAGCGCAGTTACTGGATCAGCTCGCGCAGGGAGTTGCATAAATCGGTGCGGCTGCGGGTGTTGTGGGATTACGTGGTGGAGTTGTGCGCGCGGGAGCAGGGGTTGCTGCTCGGCGAATCCAACTGACCGAAACAGGATTAAAATGTGGGAGGGGGCTTGCCCCCGATGACAGTGTGTCAGTCAACACTTTCACCAACTGACACTCCGCCATCGGGGGCAAGCCCCCTCCCACATTTGAGCAGTGGTGTTGCTTGGAGCCTGTCAGGCCAGCAATTCAAACTCCGCGCTGCCCAGCCTCTCCCCATTTACCATCACATGCACCACATGCCTGCCCGGATAGTGCTTGCGCGTGGTCAGCTCGCGGATGTGCTGCTCGCGCCTCAGGCTGTGGTGCTCACCCGCACCGAGGCTAAACGCCTTGAGCTTGAACACCTTCTTCGCGCTATGCCCGGCGCTTTTCACGTAATCAATGGCGTAATCCACCACCAGCTTCTGTGCTGTGGCCGCTGTTGATTCCAGGCTGAACGACAGCGCGATCCGCTCCCCCAGGTTGATCACCGCCGGGGTCACGCTCAATCCATGCAGCTTCACTTCAGCCTTGCCCCCGGCGCCCATGATCGTGAGTGCGCGGGTGTTGCCTTGCTTGATCAGGCTGCGCAGGGCATGGCGGGCGATCCAGGCAGTGTGGGGGTTGTCGAGGGGCCAGCCTTCGATGAGGGTAAGCACCCAATCCGGGTGGTCTTTGGTGATGTCGTTGAGATGGTTGGCCACCGACTTGCGTACGTACAGGCTGGGGTCGGCCTTGAGGTTGTCGAGGATCGAAGCGCACAGTTCGGGGTTGGCTTGTACGTCTGCCAGGCGAAACGACCAGGGTAGGCGCGGTCGCGAGCCTTCGCTGGCCAGGCGTCGTACGTGTTCGTTGTCGTCCAGCGACCAGGTTTGCATCACCGCCAGGGTGCGCTGGAAGTCGTGCAGCAAAAAGTGCCGGATCGCAAACTCGGAGGAGCCGAAGGTGGTGAAGTATTTGAGTGCAGCCATGGAACGCTTGAAGTCATGCAGGCCGTAGCTCGCTACGAAGTGCGGCAGGAACAGGCTGACAAACCCGCTGTTCAGGCGCGGTGCCAGGGCGTAAAGCAGTTTGAGGGTTTGCGTGTAATCCAAGGGGATCACCGCGTGCAGGCTCTCGCTGACCCGTGCCATGCGTTGCATCACCGACAACTCGGCCAGCCCGGTCTTGGCGTGCTTGAGGAAAGCCTGGGCGTCGAACGCTGGATACACCGCTGTCATCTCGGTAGCGATGTGGTGCAGGCGTTCGACGTTGAAGATTTCCTTGAGCGCCGGGGCGCTTTGGTCGGTCATGGGTGATTCCATCATAGGGTTAAAGAAACCAGCGATATTCCCGCGCATGGATCTCTTGCTGGAAGGCGAGGTGGTCCTGGCGTTTGTTTTCGCAGTACACATCGACAAACTCGGCACCCAGCTTATCGCGCAATACCGGTTGATGTTGCATGGCACGTACGGCGTCGAGCATTTCCACGGGGAAGTCGGTGCCGCTGCTGCGGTCTTCGTTCAGCGGGGCGATGGGCTCGCGCTTGGCTTCAAGGCCATGCTCCAAGCCGACGAGGATCGTCGCCAGCACCAGGTACGGGTTGGCATCGGCACTGGCGAGGCGGTGTTCGATGCGCAGGTTGCGCGGGTCGGACTCGGGGATGCGCACGCAGGCGTCGCGGTCCTCAAAGCCCCAGCTGGCGCAGGTTGCCGCGTTGACGGTGCCGCCCAGTCGGCGGAAGGCGTTGTGGTTGGGCGAGAAGATCGGCATGCAGTGGGGCAGCAACTCCAGGCAACCGGCCACGGCGTGGCGCAGGGGTTGCTGCTGGTGCGCCGCCAGCAGGTTATTGCCGGCGCCGTCATACAGGCTGACATGCACATGCATGCCGCTGCCGGGGTATTGCAGGTAGGGCTTGGCCATGAAGCTGGCGCGGTAGCCGTGCTTGAGCGCCACGCCTCGGGTACTGCGGCAGAACAGGGCGGCCCAGTCGGCGGCGCGCAGGCCGTCGTCCAGATGACCGAAATTGATTTCGAACTGGCCGGGGCCAATTTCGGCGGTGATCACGGTGATGTCGATGCCCTGGGCCTTGGCGGTCTGGGCCATGTCGTCCAGTACTTCGCTGAACCGCGACAGGCGTTCTATATGCAGATTGGGCTGGTCGTCGGCGTCATCGCTCAGCGGGTCGCGGGCAAATTGCGGCAGGCCATCAGCGAGCTTTTTATCGAACAGGTAGAACTCCAGCTCAAACGCCACCACCGGGTGAATGCCCTTGTGATGCAGGCGCTCCAGCACCTTGGCCAGCACTTCCCGGGGTTCGAATTCGATGGGCGCTTCGGTGCCGTCAGAGGTGATCAGCATTTGCCCCAGCGGCTGCGACTCCCAGGTAACCGGCTTGAGCGTGCCTGGCACCAGGCGGCGGTTGGCATCGGGGTCGCCGTCGTTAAAACAGTAATCGCCGATCTTGAACAAGCCACCCTGAGCGCCCAGCAGTACGGCGTTTTGTGGCAGTTTCAAGGGGCTACCGGCGGCGACCTTTTCCAGCATCTCCACGGGGTAGCGCTTGCCATAGAAGTGCCCCGGAATGTCCAGGGCGATCAGGTCGACATAACGCACGTCGGGGTGGTTCTGGCGAAAGGTCCGTACTTCGGCCAGCAACGTGGTGGATTGGCTTTTCACGGGTGCAACTCCTAGTTGTAAACCCACAGCACGCGGGCGGGCAGGTCGGTCAGGTTGGCGTAGCGGCAATGGGCGAAGCTGGCCAGGTGGAAACTGTCGCCTGCGAGGAGGGTGACTGAATCGGCTTCACCCTCCACCCACAGCGTCAGCTCGCCTTCCAGTACAAAACCGGCCTGCTCGGCACGGTCGCTCATGGTCTGCTCACCGCTGTTGGCGCCGGGGGCCAACAGGCTGTCGAGCATCGAGAAGGCGCCGTTCATGCTGGGCGAGACGAGAATGTCGGTGATGCCGTTGGCGTAATACACCGTGCGCCGTTCGTTGGGGCGGGTGATCCAGCTCACCGCTTTGGGTTTGGGCTGGCTGTAGAAATAGGTGGTAGGCACGTCTAGGGCGTGGCTGATGGCGGTCAAGTCCGCTACGGTCGGGCGCGACAACCCGCGTTCGACCTGGGACAGGAAGCCCACTGAGCGCTCGATTTTTTGCGCGAGCTGGGCGAGGGTGAGCTTCTTGTGCTTGCGCAGGTCGTGGATCAGGGCGGCGAGGGTGGCGAGTTCTTCTTGTGGGGTCATGAAATATATATCGAATAATTTCATGAAAAATTACATGAATTATTTCACGATGGCAATGAGCCCCTCCAGGTTGGTAGATCCCCTGTGGCGAGGGAGCTTGCTCCCGCTGGGCCGCGAAGCGGCCCCAACTCAGGCAGCGGGGTGGTTCAGGTAGATCAGGGTGGGGCTTTTTGGGGCTGCTGCGCAGCCCAGCGGGAGCAAGCTCCCTCGCCACAGGTATTGGGTTGAATGATTGCGTGCGCCAGCGGTCCGAACTTGGGTGAGCACTATTTATTGAAGGAGCACCCATGAAAGCCAAACCCCTGATCGCCTGTCTGTTGGTCGCCACCAGCCTGTCCACTGCCAGCTTTGTCGTGCAGGCCGGTGATACCCCGCAAGAAACCGTGCAGCCTTCCAACATCAACACCCGTGACTTGAAAGAAGGCGACCGTGCGCCGGACATTTTGATGCGCAAGGAGTCAGCCGTCAGCGACTGGAAAAAACGTGGCCTCAAGCAGCCGGAGGACGAAAGCCAATGGGCACGGGTAGGCGATAAATTCGTGTTGCTCAAGACCACCAACGGCACGATTCTCGAGATTACGCCCGTCAAGAAATGACCTTGTATTTTGCCCCTGCTCCTGGGTTAAGGTAGCCGGCTATAAAAGGGCCGCGTTACCTTAAAAAAGAGAGCAGGATGCTTGCCACAATAAGAAATTACCCCCGCACCGTTAACCTGTTGCTGTGCGCCACGTTGATGCTGACGCTGGCCAAGGCCATCACCTTTCCCTACCTCGTGATCTACCTCACCAGCCACTTTGCCCTGGACATTACTCAGGTGGGCCTGGTGATTGGCAGTTCGTTGATCGTGGGCTCATTGCTCAGTGTGTACGGCGGCTTTCTGGTCGATCGCATCAACAGTTATCGGCTGTTGCTCGGCTTGAGTGTGGTGTTTGTGCTGGGCTTTATCGGCACGGTGCTGGCGCAGAATATCTGGGCGTTCTACAGCTGCCTGATCCTGATCAACCTCGCCTACGCGGTCATCGATATTGCGGTCAAAGCCGGCTTTGCCAGCCTGCTGTCTGAAGAGGCGCGCAGTGAAGTGTTTTCCATCAAGTACACCCTGACCAATATCGGCTATGCCGTCGGGCCGTTTTTTGGAGCGATGATTGCCAGGCTGGATATCAGCTTGCCGTTTATGCTGTCGGCGCTGTTGGGGGCGGGATTTTTCTTGCTGTACTGGCGCTGGGGCGACCGCTCGCTGACTACTGTGGATGCCACGCAAAAACCCGTTTCCTTTCTTGCAGTGGGGCGTGTGCTGCTGCGGGATCATCGCTTGGTGTGCTTCACGATTGGCGGCTTGCTCAGTGCGGTGGTGTTCGGCCAATTCACGGCCTACCTGTCGCAGTACCTGGTGACCACCACGAGCAATGAATACACGTACACCGTCATCAATGCGGTGCTCACCACCAACGCCGTGTTGGTGATTGCCTTGCAATACGTGATCGGTCGCCGCATTTCCCACCGCTACCTGAGCCAGTGGCTGATCTTTGGCTTGAGCATGTTCATGCTTGGGTTGATTGGCTTTGCCTTGTCTACCAGCGTGCTGTGGTGGGTGCTGGCGATGGCGGTGTTTACGGTGGGGGAGATTGTGGTGTTTCCGGCCGAGTACATGTTTATCGACCGAATTGCCCCAGACCACTTGCGGGGCATGTATTACGGTGCGCAAAACCTGTCCAATCTCGGCGCCGCCCTGGGGCCGGTGCTGTGTGGGCTGGTGTTGGCCAGCCTGCCGGCCCACTACATGTTTTACATGCTGGGGGCGTTTATTGTTGGGGGCGGGGTGTTCTATTTTATTGGGGCGTCGCTGAAGGCCAGTCATCGAGCGTGAGCTTGCCGACATTGTTGCTTTGCAGTTCGTAGCGCAACTCTTCCACCATCGTTTGCACTTCTTGCGGGGTCTGCAGCCGGTTGGTGCTGATCCCCGTGACGACCAGGTCTACCCGGCCGGTTTGCGCGTCGAAGACCTTGAGGGTCAAGGACGCGTCCCGGCACAGGGTAAACTCACACGTCAGCGGCGACAGGCCTTCTTCGATGCAGTTTCGCAGTTGCGAGAGGGTAAACATGCGAGTTCCTTCAAGGCATAAGTTTCGACCCTTGAAGGTTAAGGACTGGCCCCTGGCGCCATAAGGCGAATTCGCACTAGTCGCACTAGTGCATTTGCACTTTCCTGGCTTACTTTCTAAGCCGCAGTTCTCCGGCAAATAACCCGCGTTCACGGGCCCAGACGATGGCCGAGCTGCGGCTGTGCACGCCCAGCTTGGAATACACCGTGGCCACATGGTTGCGCACCGTATTGGGCGCCAGTTTGAGGCGCGAGGCGATCTCTTTGTCGGCCAAGCCTTCGCAAATCAGCCCGAGTACATCGCGTTCGCGCGCGGTAAGGTCGGTGAACGCGATGTTGGGCGCATTGGGGCTGTTGACGCTCTTGGCGTTGGCCAGTTTCTCGATCAGGGTCTGGCTGAACCAGGAGGCGTCCTGCATCACTTCCTCGATGGCCGCGACCAACTCCAGCTCCGAGCGTTTGCGTTCGGTGATGTTCATCATCACCAGCAGGTAGCACGGCACATCCTCGATGATCACGGTGTCGGCAGAGACTACGCAGTCGATCACCTCGTTACCTTTTTTGCGTACTTTGAGGTCTTGGCCGTCGAGGTTGCCGGCTTTTTCCAGGCTTGCGAACAGCTTTGCGCCCACCTGGGGGCTGTCGATAAAGTCGATGTCTTCGATGGATTTACCGATCAATTCTTCGCTGATGTAGCCCGTGATGTTCATAAAGGCTTCGTTGACGTCCACCACTTGGCGATTATCGGCGCTGCACACCAGGGTGGGCACAGGCGTGAGGCGGAACGACTTGGCAAAGCGCTCTTCACTCTGGCGCAGGGCAATTTCCGCTTTGCGCCGCGGCTCCAGGTCCATGAAGGAGAAGAGCATGCAGTCTTCTTCGTTCATGTCCAACGGCTGGCCGGCAACGATCACCAGTTTGCTGCCACCGGCGGGCAGCCGCAGCTCGGCCTGCATCTGCGGGATGGTCGCGCCTTCGCCCAAGCGCTGGATGGCCAGGTCTTTGCGCTCGGCCTGTTCCAGCACATCCAGCTCATAGACGGACTTGCCGATGACCTGGTCGCGGTTGTAGCCGGTCATCTCCAAAAAGCCCTGGTTGACCTTGATGTAGCGCAAGTCGCTCAAGCGACAGATCACGGCGGGCGCGGGGTTGGCATTGAAGGTTTTCTCGAAGCGTTGCTCGGCGCTGGCCCATTCGGTGGCGTCGCTGAGGATCAACACCAGCAGCTCCGGCTCACCCTTGGCGTCGGTGATGACCAGGCTGCGCAGGCGGTGGACCCAGGTTCTATCTTGATCAGCGACGGGGGTGACTTCCACCACCACATCGCTGAACTCGTCTCCCAGTGCCGCACGGGCCAGGGGGTAGTTTTCCGGTAATACCGGATGGTTATTGCGATAACGCAGGCCGAAACGTTCGGCGTATTGCGGCCCATTGGCCCCCAGCTCCGTCACTTCACCCACGCCATGCATGGCCAGCGCGGCCTCATTGGCCCACAGGATTGTTTGATCAACCTCGGCCAGCATCACGCCGTCGGAGAGCCCGGAGATGATCTGCTGCAATTGGCGGCGGTTGGTTTCCTTGGCAAGGACGTCTTGGGTCATAAAGTCTCCGGGTGTGGGCGCATGGGAGTACGACACTTTGGGGTAAGGATAGTGCAGAGAAATTGCCTGCTCACGGGGTGCGTATGGAGTACAGGCGCTGGTGCACTTGCCAAACCCCTTCGATTCTGGGAAAACCCCAGCCTTTGCGCATTCCACGAGACCCCCCATGAACGACAACGAACTCCAGATCACCGACAACCGCCTGGGCGACGGTAAAGCCGTGGTCAAGGGCGCTCTTATCACCACTCAATACACCGGCACCCTGGAAGATGGCACGGTGTTCGACTCCTCTTGGGAGCGGGGCAAGCCGTTTCAATGTGTGATCGGCACGGGCCGCGTTATCAAGGGCTGGGACCAGGGCCTGATGGGCATGCAGGTCGGCGGTGTGCGTACGCTATTTGTGCCGGCGCATCTGGCCTATGGCGAGCGGTCGATGGGCGCGCATATCAAGCCCAACAGCAATCTGCGTTTTGAGATTGAGTTGTTGGAAGTGCTGACGCGGGATGATTGATCGTGTCGTTGCCTGATTGCGCCGTAGAAGGCATTCGTGTGGTTGAGTTGCTTGATCGCGATGAAGTCGAGTTGCAGCAGTTTTTTGAACGGGCGCCGGAGTATTTCATCGCTGTGAACGGCGAGCCGGCCACGCCCAACGAAGCGCGTGATGAACTGCTGGGCCAGTTGCCGCCGGGGTGGCAGTGCCGCCGCCTGTATTGGCTAGGTTATCGCGATGCGCATGGCCAATTGGTCGCAGTGGTGAACATTGCAGCAGACCTGTTGGCCGTCGGCGTTTGGCATATCGGTTTGCTGCTGGTCGACTCGCGTTTGCAGGGTTCGGGGCTGGCGCAACAACTGCATGCGAGCCTTGAAACCTGGGCCGCCGAGAGTGGCGCGCAATGGTTGCGGCTGACGGTGGTTATCGGCAATGCCAAGGCCGAGCGTTTTTGGCCCAAGCTTGGGTATGTGCAGGTGCGTACGCGGGAGGGCATCACCATGGGTCGGCAGGTGAACCGGGTGTCGATTCAGGTCAAGGCGTTGTCAGGTGGGCAGGTTGAGGATTACTTGGGCTTGGTGCCACGAGATCGGCCAGTTTTACCGTAGCAATGTATGTACGCCATCCAAAGTGTGCGGGCTTGCTCGCGAAGGCGGTGTGTCAGTCAGAGCATTCATTGACTGATACACCGCCTTCGCGAGCAAGCCCGCTCCCACATTTTGCTGCGCGGCGGCCCGGGGGAATGTGTACCTGAACCCATCCTGAAGAATCCTCTTATTCCCCATTGGGATGCTTTCCTACGGTTTACTCTCCTATCACCGGGGCGTAAGCTTCGCGCGTTTTCATCAATAGCGGAGACCCTCAGTGGGTACTTGTTCGAGTGACAGTAGTCGGCCGGTTCTGATAACCGGCACATACTTGGCAAGGTAACGCGCATTCTTTCGATGCCGTTGTCTCGCCACTAAAGCGAGAAGCGGCATCCCGGCAGCAGCCAGTCCAGGCGCCTGCCTGAATCCCTCTCATCGACGCTGACCAGCACCTGGGTAACCCCAGGATGCTACGGACGCGCCTGCCTTTTGCGGTGGGCGGGCCCTGTCTTGCCGTGCCTGTAGAACGGGCGCGGTACGGACGGGCGGTACCTGCACGACGGTTTTTTCCTCGCGCAGGAGTAACAATCATGAACCTCACCCTGTTGAAAGAGTTCTTCGCCGGCTTCCTGCGGACCCGGCATATCGCCCGGCACTTCCGCCGCCTGGCGATGCTTGAAACCGTGGCCGACGCCAATGTCAGCCGTGAAGTCCCGCCATCCCTGGCGCAAACCCTGGTGGCGGCGGCCAACAGTCATACCGTCCAATTATTGGGCACGCTGGGCACCTGTGCCGAGGGCCTGAATACGCAAGAAGCCGACGCCCTGCGCATACAACACGGGCTCAACGAAGTGGAGCACGAGCAGCCGCTGCCGTGGTGGGTGCACCTGTGGCACTGCTACAAAAACCCGTTCAACCTGCTGCTGACCTTGCTGGCAGTGATCTCCTGGCTGACCGAAGACATGAAGGCCGCCACGGTGATTTTCTCCATGGTGGTGCTGTCGACCCTGCTGCGCTTCTGGCAGGAAGCCAAGTCCAACAAGGCTGCCGATGCCTTGAAGGCCATGGTGAGCAACACCGCGACCGTGTTGCGTCGGGATGTAGCCAAGCGCATTGAACTGCCGATCAAGCAACTGGTGCCGGGTGACCTGATCGTGCTGTCGGCCGGTGACATGATCCCGGCCGACTGCCGCGTGCTCAGCGCCAAAGACCTGTTCGTCAGCCAGGCGGCCATGACGGGCGAATCGATGCCGGTGGAAAAATTCGCCCACCAGCAGGACGCCCATACCCGCAACCCCCTGGACCTGGAAAACATCCTGTTCATGGGCACCAACGTGGTGTCTGGCGCAGCCACTGCGGTGATTCTGGCCACCGGCAACAGCACCTATTTCGGTGCACTGGCCCAACGTGTCACCGCCACTGACCGTGCAACCACCTCGTTCCAGCACGGCGTCAACAAAGTCAGCTGGTTGCTGATCCGCTTTATGTTCGTGATGGCTCCGCTGGTGCTGTTCATCAATGGTTTCACCAAGGGTGACTGGACCGAAGCGTTGCTGTTCGCGTTGTCGATTGCCGTGGGCCTCACCCCGGAAATGCTGCCGATGATCGTCACATCGACCCTGGCCAAGGGCGCGGTGTTTTTGTCGCGCAAGAAGGTCATCGTCAAGCGCCTGGACGCTATCCAGAACTTCGGTGCCATGGACGTGCTGTGCACTGACAAGACCGGCACGCTGACCCAGGACAAGATTTTCCTGGCACGCCATGTGGACGTGTGGGGCCAGGAGTCTGACGATGTGTTGGAAATGGCCTACCTCAACAGCTACTACCAGACCGGCCTGAAAAACCTGTTGGACGTGGCCGTATTGGAGCATGTGGACGTTCACCGTGAGCTGAAAGTCGGCACGGCCTTCCAGAAGGTCGATGAGGTCCCGTTCGACTTCAATCGCCGCCGTATGTCGGTGGTGGTGGCCCAGGAAGGCTTGCCCCATCTGTTGATCTGCAAGGGCGCGGTGGAAGAGGTGCTCTCGGTGTGCAACAGCGTGCGCCATGGCGACACCAACGAGGCGCTCACCGATGAGCTGCTGGCGCGCATTCGCCAAGTCACCGCAGCCTTTAACGAAGAAGGCCTGCGTGTGGTGGCGGTGGCGGCGCAACCGATGGCGCCGGGGCGTGACACCTACAGCCTGGCAGATGAAAACAACCTCACACTGATCGGCTACGTCGCCTTTCTCGACCCTCCAAAGGAAAGCACCGCGCCGGCCCTTAAAGCGCTGAAGGCGCACGGTGTTGCGGTCAAAGTGCTGACCGGCGACAACGAGTTGGTCACCGCCAAGATCTGCCGCGAAGTGGGCCTGGAGCAACAAGGCCTGCTGATGGGCAATGACATCGAGGGCATGAGCGATGCCGAGCTGGCCAAGGCGGTGGAAACCACCAACGTGTTTGCCAAGCTGACGCCGTCCCACAAGGAGCGCATCGTGCGGTTGCTCAAGGCCAACGGGCATGTGGTGGGCTTTATGGGGGATGGCATCAACGATGCGCCAGCACTGCGTACCGCTGACATTGGTATCTCGGTGGACAGTGCGGTGGACATCGCCAAGGAAGCCGCCGATATCATCCTGCTGGAAAAAAGCCTGATGATCCTGGAGGAGGGCGTGCTGGAGGGGCGGCGCACCTTCGCCAACATGCTCAAGTACATCAAGATGACCGCCAGCTCCAACTTCGGCAACGTGTTCTCGGTGTTGGTGGCCAGTGCGTTTATCCCGTTCCTGCCGATGCTGCCGATGCACCTGCTGGTGCAGAACCTGCTGTATGACATCTCGCAGATTGCGATCCCGTTCGACAATGTCGACGACGAGATGCTGGCCAAGCCGCAGCGCTGGCAGCCGGGGGAGGTGGGGCGCTTCATGCTGTTCTTCGGGCCGATCAGTTCGATCTTTGACATCACTACGTTCGCACTGATGTGGTACGTCTTTGATGCCAATACCCCTGACCACCAGACGCTGTTCCAGTCCGGCTGGTTTGTGGTGGGGCTGCTGACCCAGACGCTGGTCGTGCACATGATCCGCACCCCGAAGATCCCGTTCCTGCAAAGCCGTGCGGCCATGCCGTTGATGGTGATGACGGGGGTGATCATGGCGGTGGGGGTCTTCCTGCCGATGGGGCCGCTGGCGCATTACTTCAAATTGCAGGCATTGCCGTCGCTGTACTTTGTGTTTTTGCCGGTGATCCTGCTGGCGTACATGGCCCTGACCCAGGCAGTGAAGGGCTTTTATATCCGTAAGTTTGGCTGGCAGTGAACAGGGAAGGCGTCCTATGCAAGCAATCGACAACATCAACCTCAACTCCCTGATCGATACCCTGGTCAGCCTCAGCTCGGCCTTTATCCTCGGCGGCCTGATCGGTTTTGAGCGCCAGTATCGCCAGCGCACGGCGGGGCTGCGCACCAATGTGCTGGTGGCGGTGGGCGCGGCGATCTTTGTCGACATGGCCAACCGCTTGGGCGGTGCGGAAGGTGCGGTACGGGTGGTGGCCTATGTGGTGTCGGGTATCGGCTTTCTTGGTGCCGGCGTGATCATGCGCGAAGAAGGCAATGTACGCGGGCTCAACACCGCCGCCACCCTGTGGGCCTCGGCGGCGGTGGGGGCCTGTGCCGGTGCCGATCTGATTCTCGAGGCGCTGCTGGGCACGTTATTCGTACTGGCGGCCAACACGCTGCTGCGGCCGATCGTCAATAACATCAACCGCCAGCCGTTGGATGTGGTGTCGGCGGAGGTCACCAATATTTTGTATGTCATCGCAAGGCGTACCCAGCAAAAGGCCGTACTGGCGTTATTGGAGGCTGAGCTGGCGCGCTGTAACTACCCCGCCAGCGATGTGGACGTGCGGCCATTCGGTACGGATGAAGTGGAAATCGAGGCCACCCTGGCGGTGACCTCGGTGGACGGTGACGAGCTGGACGCGTTGGTGGCGCGAATCTCGATGTCGACCCTGGTCGTACAGGCATTCTGGAGCCCAAGTACCACCGAGTAATCTCCTGAAACCCAGCGTTGCATTGCGCAAAGCTGGCTATGCTCTTGTGAGGAAAAGTCCTACAAGTATTCGAGACTATCCCTTCATTTGAAAAAACGCGCCGTTGGTAAGGTTGCGCGCTTGCGCCTGCTCAGGAGTCAGGGGGCGGCTTTACGTGTTTACCGTGTTTTTTCAAGAGGGGGCCTGTACTGCCTGAGGTGCCGCGCAGCGTAATAGTTACCGCTTGTCGGAACTGTTATTTATGACAGGTAGAGAGGCCCCGCGTGATGTGTCAGCGTACTGATCCTCCCAGGGGAGTCTTATGAGCAACAAAGCTTTAATTGTGGACGATCACCCTTTTATACGCGCCACCGTGAAGTACCTGTTGAAGCAGGAAGGCTTCGATAAGATCTATGAAGCGGGCAACGGTGCCGACGCCATGCAAATTGCGCGAGAGGAACGCCCTGACCTGGTCATTCTCGACCTGGCGATGCCCAAGCTCGGGGGGTTGGAGGTCATTAGCCGGATCAAGGCATTGGAACTGCCTTGCAAGATTTTGGTACTCACCTCGTATCTGGCCGTGTTTTTCTCCACCCGATGCATGCGTGCCGGAGCCATGGGGTTTGTGGCCAAGACCGGCGAGCTGGACGAGTTGCAAAAGGCGATCAAGGCGGTGATGTCCAACTACAGTTGCTTCCCCAGCCTGCCCACCAGTTCGGTACGGCGCGATGATTTGCAGACCACGGAGCAGGCGCTGGTGGAGTCCCTGTCGGATCGGGAGTTGACGGTGCTGCAAAAGCTGGCCCTGGGATTGGGCAACAAGGAGATTGCTGAAGATATGTTGCTGAGCCACAAGACTATTAGTACCTACAAGACCCGCCTCAAGGAAAAACTGCACATGTCTTCGGTGGTGCACCTGTCCAAGTTCGCCCAGCGCAACCATCTGATCTGAAATGACCGTCCCTCGGCTGGCGAGACTCATAGCCATCCTGCTGATGGGGCTGTTGCCTTGTGTGGCGATGGCCCTGGATGAACCACATCCCTTGCGGCTGCTCGGCCATTCTGCCCTCGAAAACGCTGACGTACCGCTTGAAGAAGCCGACTGGCGCTGGCTACGTGAGCGGCGCAGGTTGGTGATGGGGGTGTCGGCACCCGATTATGCGCCGTTCGACATGAGCAACAATAACGACGATTTCGAAGGTATCACCGCTGACTATGCGGGGTTGATCAGCTTGATGCTGAACGTCCCGATCGAGGTTCGGCGTTATGACACCCGCGATGAAGTCATCAATGCGCTCAAGTCCGGCGCGCTGGACTTTCTGGGCTCGGCCAATGGTTATGAAGCCGCCGACCCGCAGTTGGTACTGTCGCGCTCATATGCCAATGATCAACCTGTGCTGGTGACACGCGCGGGTGACAGCCATTCATTGAGCCCCGACCTGGCCGGCAAACGGCTGGCGATGCTCTACCACTACATGCAGCCTGGCGCCGTCCAGGCCTTCTACCCCCAAGCGCAGTTGCTGCTGTTTGCCTCGACCTTCGAAGCGATCGGCGCAGTGGCGTTTGGCCAAGCGGATGTTTACCTGGGCGATGCCATCAGCGCCCGGTACCTGATCAACAAGAACCATCTCAATAACGTGCGCCTGGCGGACTTTTCCGGGCTGGAAGTCAACCCATTCGGGTTTGCGATGATCAAGGACAATGCCCGACTGCTTTACATCATCAACACCGCGTTGGCCGCTATACCCGCTAATCAGCAGATGGAAATCCTGCGCCGTTGGAGTGCAGGGGGCAGTGGTTACCTGGAGGCTGATCGATTGCGCTTGAGTGAGCGCGAGCAGCGTTGGCTCGAAAAGCATCCGCGGGTGAGAGTGGCAGTGCTCGACAAGTTCGTGCCGCTGTCCTTCTTCAACGAGCGAGGGCAGTTCGAGGGTTTGAGCGCGGAGGTGTTATCGCGAATCAGCCTGCGTACGGGCTTGAAATTTGAGGTGGTGCAAGGCAGTTCATTGCCCAGTCAAATTGACGAGGCCAGCAGCGGCCAGGTGGACATGCTCGCGGTGATTACCCCCAGCGTCGAGCGCAGCGAGAAGCTGCGTTTTACCCGGCCGTACCTGTCCAACCCTTATGTGTTGGTGGTGCGCGCCGACGACGATCACGTGATTACCCTGGAAGACATGGGCGCAAAGCGCCTGGCATTCATCGGTGGCAACAGTCTCGCAGCGCAAATTTCCCGCGACTACCCCAGCATCGGGTTTGTTGACGTCGAGAACCCCGAGCAAGCGATGGAGTTGGTCGCCAAAGGCAGCGTCGATGCGACGGTTGTTTCGCTGATCAGTGCGCGGTACATGATCGCGCGCAATTACCGCGATCGCCTGCGTATCACCAGCACGGTGGGCACAGACCTCGCCCGCATTACCTTTGGTGTCAATCGCAGTCAGTTGGAACTCTATTCAATCCTCGACAAGGCGATGCTGAGCATCACACCCGAAGAAATGGATGAGATGACCAACCATTGGCGCAGCGAAATCATCATCGAAGACAGCTACTGGAAGCGTCACCGTAATGTGATTATCCAGGGGTTTGTCTTGGCCACGATGCTGTTGCTGATCACTCTGGGCTGGGTCTTCTACCTGCGCAATTTGATACACAAACGCACTCAGGCCGAAAGGGCCTTGAGCGACCAGATGCGCTTTATGAGCGTATTGATCGACGGCACCCCCCACCCGATTTATGTGCGCGACCGCCAGGGCCGGTTGATGGCCTGCAATAACGCCTACCTGGACGTGTTTGGCTTCAAGCTCGAAGACGTGATCGGCAAGACCGTGGTGCAAACCGATACGGGTAACCCGCCGCAAGCCCAATCGTTTCATGCTGATTATCTGCGCTTGATGGAACGCGGCGAGCCGCAGATCCAGGACCGCGTGCTCAAGGTGCCCAACGGCGGCGTATTGACCATCTACCAATGGATGCTGCCTTACCGTGATGGTGACGATAAGGTGGTGGGCATGATCGCCGGCTGGGTCGACGTGAGCGAACGCCAGCGCCTGCTCGGTCAGTTGCAGGACGCCAAGGAGGAAGCTGACTCCGCCAATCGGGCCAAGACCACGTTCCTGGCGACGATGAGCCACGAAATCCGCACGCCGATGAATGCGGTGATCGGGATGATCGAGTTGGCCTTGAAAAACGCCGAACAGGGCCGTGCTGACCGAGATGCGCTGGAAGTAGCCTCGGTGGCGTCCCGCAGCATGCTGGAGCTGATCGGCGACATTCTTGATGTTGCACGAATCGAGTCCGGTCACCTCTCTTTGACGCTGGAGCCTTCCAATCTGCGGGAGTTGCTGGCGTCGGTAGCGCGGGTGTTCGAAGGGCTTGCACGGGACAAGGGGTTGGTGCTGCAAGTGGAGCTTGATCCATTGATCAACCAGTCGGTGCTGATCGACCCGTTGCGTCTAAAGCAGGTGTTGTCGAATCTGCTGGGCAATGCCATCAAGTTTACGTCGACTGGCGTGGTACGCCTGGGGGCTGAGGGCACGCCGTCGCTGGTTGGCGAAGAGTTGAGCCTGAGGTTGTGGGTAGAAGACACCGGCATTGGTATCAGCGCAGAGGACCAATTAAGGTTGTTCAACCCGTTTACCCAAGGCAGCAACAACGAGCAATCGGCGCGTAGCGGTTCGGGGTTGGGTTTGGTGATCAGTCGAAGCCTGTGCAAGATGATGGGCGGCCAACTGCATTTGAGCAGCGTACTGGGCAAGGGCACGCGGGTGGACGTGACATTGACGCTGGCGCTGGCCTCTGCGGCGCCGACGCTTTCGCCCGTGCAGCACACGCCAACAACCCGTGCGCTCGACATCCTGGTGGTTGACGACTACCCGGCCAACCGCCTTCTGCTCGCGCGCCAGTTGAACTTTCTGGGGCACAGCATCGTCACTGCCGAAGAGGGCGTGCAAGGGCTTGCACTTTGGCAGGCTGGGCACTTCGATGGGGTGATCACCGATTGCAATATGCCTCTTAAGGACGGTTATGCCCTAGCGCGCGATATTCGTGCACAAGAGCGTTTACGTGGGTTGGAGCCGTGCCTGTTGCTGGGCTTTACGGCCAACGCCCAACGGGAAGAGGCCGAGCGCTGCCGGCAAGCGGGCATGGACGGTTGTCTGTTCAAGCCTACTGGGCTTGAGGACTTGCGCTTGGCATTGGCCTCGCGTACGGCCAAAGCATCAAGCGATGACGCCGAGCCGCTGTTCGATTTGAGTTCACTGATCGCCCTGACCGGGGCAGATCAGGGGGCGCTCAATGAATTGCTGGTGCCGTTGCTTGGCAGCCTCAAGGACGATCGTGAGTTGTTGCCTGGCCTGCTGAATCATGGGGACTTCGCCCAATTGCACGATCTGGCCCACCGTGCCAAAGGGGGCGCGCGGATGGTCAAGGCCAATACGCTGATCGCCTGCTGCGAAGCATTGGAAAAAGTCTGTGAGCAACGGGATCGTGTGGCGCTGGGCGCTGCTGTCGATGCGGTAGGTGTGGCCATCGATGATTTGCATCACAGCCTCGAGCGTTACAGCAATCAGGTTTGACTCGGGTTGATAGCCATTTGGTGTATTTGGGAGAACTCCTACAAGGAACGGGAACAAGCCTGATTTTGTCTTCGGGGTATGTCTGGAGAATGGGCCACGCTCACTGACGAGCGCTGCCTGCCCGGGGTTTGCCATGCCGAATAAAGCACTGACCATCCTGATTGCCGACGAACAGCACCTGCAACGGCTGTACATCGAAAAAATGCTCAACCAGCTGGGGTATCACCGGATTGTCCCGGTGCAGACCTTCGAAGAGGTCCAGATTCTCACGGCCATCCCGGCTGAGCCGTTTGACGTGTTGATCATCAATGCCGGGCTCACGGTGCAGACCTGCGGGTCTCAACCCCAGGCGCGGCATGTGCTGGTCTACGATCATCTGGACCTTGGCCCGTCACCCGGTAACAGCCCGGCCGTGCTGGTACGCCTGCCCGGCGTGCCGGATAACGTCAATCTTGAACACTTCATGGACATCATCGACCCACCCGCGGCCGCAGCCGGGCTGCGGGTGTTGCCGTGGCTGCGCGAGCTGTCACGTGCCCCGGTGGCCAGGGTTTAGCCCCGCGCCTAGTCCCACTTCGGTGCGATGCCCTTGGGGCTGGTCAAACGGTGGCCACGTTCCAGGCCGGCAATTTTCGCCATGTCGTCAGCGCTCAGGGTCAGTTGCAGGGCCTTGAGGTTGCTTTCCAGGTTGGCGCGTTTGGTGGAGGAGGGGATCACGGCATAGCCCAATTGCATCGCCCAAGCCAGCGTGACTTGCGCCGCAGTCGCCTGGTGGCGCTCGGCGATCTGCTGGATCACCGGGTCCTTGAGTACTTCACCGTAGGCCAGGGTCATGTACGAGGTGATCTGGATACCGTTGGCGGTGGCGAAATCCGCCACCTGCTGGTTTTGCAGGTAGGGGTGCAGTTCGATCTGGTTGGTGGCGATATGCTCGGCGCCGACGGCGGCAATGGCCTGTTTCATCAAGTCGATGGTGAAGTTGGAAATGCCGATCTGGCGTGTCAGGCCGAGGCGTTTGGCTTCGAGCAATTGGCCCATGAATTCGGCGACGGGCACTTGGTCTTCGGGCGAAGGCCAATGGATCAGGGTCAGGTCCAGGTAGTCAGTCTTGAGCTTGCGCAGGCTTTCCCTGAGGCTGGGGATCAACTGCCCTTCGGCAAAATTGGCGATCCAGATCTTGCTGGTGATGAACAATTCATCCCGGGAAATACCGCTGCTGGCGATGGCCTGGCCAACGTCTGCTTCGTTCTCATAGATCTGTGCGGTATCGATGACGCGGTAGCCCAGTTCCAGGCCGGTGCTGACCGAATCGATCACCACCTGGCCTTGCAGGCGGAAGGTGCCAAGGCCAAAAGCTGGTACGTTTTTCAGGGGGGTAGACATCGGTAACTCCAGAAGGGCGTGTGAACAATGGAGTCGAGTATCCGCCCGTCGTTCCTTCGGAAAAACCGCCCAAACCGAAAAGGAGTCTTTACCGCAGGTCACGAATAGCGGTCGCTACAGACACCCCAACCCCCCTGTGGGAGCGGCGGTGCGACGATTCGACTTGCCCGCGAAGGCGGTCTATTAGCTACAGAGATGCAGCCTGACACACCGCTATCGCAGGCAAGCCAGCTCCTACATGTTGACCTTCACCGGTCAGTCGGTTTTGTGTTGCCCGCGCAACCGCTCAGCAGCATCGCGCAGCAACTGCTCGGTAGCGTCCCAACCCAGGCAGCCGTCCGTCACCGACACGCCGTACTTCATCGACGTGCTCAGTGGCTGGCAACCTTCGAACAGGTGACTCTCAATCATCATGCCGATCAGCGACGTATCGCCCTGCAAGCGCTGCTCCAACACTTCGTTGAACACCGCCGGTTGACGCAATGGGTCTTTGCCGCTGTTGGCATGGCTGCAATCGACCATGATCCGCGCCGCGACCTTGGACTTGGCCAGGTCGAGCTTCACCTGCGCCACGCTGTGCGCATCGTAGTTTGGCCCACGGTGACCCCCGCGCAGCACCAGGTGCGTGTCAGGGTTGCCCGGGGTCTGGATGATTGCCGGATGACCCTGGCTGTCGACGCCGAAGTGGCGGTGCGGGTGGGACGCTGAGCGCATCGCATCGCAGGCAATCGCTACGCCGCCGTCGGTGCCATTTTTGAAGCCCACGGGCATGCCCAGGCCGCTGGCCATTTCACGGTGGATTTGTGACTCGGTAGTGCGTGCGCCAATCGCGACCCAACTGAGCAGATCATCGAAGTAGCCGGCGGCCATGGGTTGCAGCAGTTCGGTGGCGACCGGCAGGCCCAGGCGCAGCATTTCGCGCATCAATTGGCGGGACAGGCTGAGGCCGGCGGCCATGTCATCGCTGCCGTCCAGGTGCGGGTCGTAGGCCAGGCCTTTCCAGCCGATGGTGGTGCGCGGTTTTTCGACGTAGGCACGAATCACCAACAGCATCTGATCGCTGACGTCCAGGGCCAGCTTCTTCAGGTTGCGGGCGTATTCCATAGCCGATTCGGGGTCGTGGATCGAGCACGGGCCGACAATCACCAGCAAGCGTGAGTCTTCGCCATTGAGAATGGCGCGCACGGCCTGGCGATGGGCGTGAATCTGTTCATTGAGGAACGGGCTGAGGGGCAACTGGTGCTTGAGCTCAAGGGCGCTGGGCAGGCGTTGGGACAGGGCTTCATTGGCGCAGGTCAGTGCGGTGACAGGCAGAGCGGCGGTGGCAGAGTTCATATTCAAGGCTTCCTGGGCAAGCGGCGGGCTATTCCCGCGCGCTTGGCCCTACTGGGGTGTTCGACAATTGGCCGTATCGGCTACGTGTGTTGGCTTGCCACCAAGAGGTGACCGATCGGAGGCGGCAGGCTGTCCCGAACGGAGCTTGCTAAATCGCCATGCAGTGCAGGTGTCGTAGCGGTAATAGGTGGCGTAGTTCATGTCGTAATTCCTTGAGTGTTCTTGCAAAGTTTTTAGAAGGCCTGAAAAACAAAACCCCCGGTCGGGGAGCCGACCGGGGGTTAGATTTCTCTGGTAGGCGACCCCTTGAACAGTGGGCGCCGATTTCAGGTATCAGGCGCGCCAGTGGCTAAACCAATACCCAAAATAAAAGCTTACAGCTGCGCTCGAACCGTGCACGCGGGTAGCCAGCACCGAGCGCGGGGCGCTGGCAGCAGGACAAACCTGAGTGTGGGTGAGTTGCAACATGTTGTGTCTCCAAATGATGAGGGGAGCTTACTAGAGGCGCGCAACAGGATTCAATCAGTAATTTCAGGGTTTACGCAGATTTCTCCCATGTCGGTCTTGCGCGCGCTGCGGCAGAATCGGAGGCTGATAGGGTCGTGGGCACTGCACCGGAAGGCAGATACCCATTTGAATGAGAGGATCTTAAGCAATGACCTACAACTTGCGCGCCGCAACAGACCAGGACCGGTCATTTGCGCGCGCGCTTACCCGTCAAGCGATGAATCGCTACTACGAGCACTACGGCTTTTTGTGGTCCAACGATGGCTTTGATACGGCTTGGGCCGTGCGCAAAAACTGGTTGATCTGTCTCCACGACGAGGTCATCGGTTTTATCAGCCTTAGCCGGGACGACGATGCGTTGTTCATCCGCGAACTGCACATGATCGAGGCGCACCGAGGGCAGGGCGCTGGCACTTGGGTGTTGGAGCAGATGGTCCAGCAGGCTGGCGCGCTGGGTTTGGGGTTGTTGCGGCTGACCGTGTTCAAGATCAATCCCGCCAGCGCGCTCTATCGACGGCAGGGGTTCAGTGTGGTCACTGAAGAGAATTGCTTCTGGCAGATGGAGCGCATTTGCCCTCCACGTGAGTTAAACCTGCGCTGATTTTCAATTGGCGCATACTGGCATCAAGAAGCCGCTTGCGGATCGCGGTGCGCAGCCTGCGGCTCGTCCACGATAATCCCTTCTTTCATGCCCAGCAGGACCGCCACCTTATGGGCTTCCCCACGCCGTCCCTTTTTACGCCCCGCGAGCACTTGATAGGTGGTTGCCGGATCGACGCCATGTTCACGGGCGAACGCTTGAACTGACTTCCCTTGATGTTCCAGCCAGGCCTTGGCTTGTGCAGCAGTACGGATTCCGGGCATAGTTCAAAACCGTTCAAGTTTGTGTAAAACGAGATGAGTGTGTCACCTCTTGGGGTGTGCCAAAAAGGATCATACATCCAAATGAGTGGAATCGGTTCGCGTTTAAGGCAGGAAAGAGAGCGCCTCGGCCTCTCGCAGAAAAATTTTGGTGAAATCGGCGGCGTTGAAGCCAACGCCCAAGGCAAGTACGAGAGTGGTGGGCGGGCGCCGAAGGCCGACTATCTGTCGCGCGTGGCCGAGCGCGGTGTGGATGTGCTGTATGTGCTGACGGGCACGCCGACGCCCATCCAACTGGACAACCTCAGCCAGCTCGAAGAAAAAATCCTCGAAAACTACCGGGCCATGTTCAAGGAAGATCAGGATGCCATCCGCCGACTGACCACCACGCTGGCGGAACACTCCGTGTTGCATAACGGAAAACCCAAGCCGGCATTCCCGCAAAGCTGAGCATTTATCCCGCACAATTGGCGGCCTGCGCATCAGCAGGGGCTCTAGTGCGGGCAAACTCTATATATATGACGCTTGCAGCTAGGTCTGCCCCCTGGTTTTTTGCTAAGGTGTTGCGCAACCTATAAGACCATATCGCGAGGTGTCTGCTTGATTAGGGTGCTAGTAGTCGATGACCATGATCTCGTTCGTACAGGCATTACACGAATGCTGGCTGACATCGATGGCCTGCAAGTAGTCGGTCAGGCCGAGTCCGGGGAAGAGTCCCTGATCAAGGCCCGGGAATTGAAGCCCGATGTGGTGCTGATGGACGTCAAGATGCCGGGCATCGGCGGTCTTGGCGCCACGACCAAATTGTTGCGCAGTCACCCCGACATCAAGGTCGTGGTGGTGACCGTGTGCGAGGAAGACCCGTTTCCAACGCGCCTGCTGCAAGCCGGTGCGGCCGGGTATCTGACCAAGGGCGCAGGCCTGGCCGAAATGGTGCAAGCCATTCGCCTGGTATTTGCCGGCCAACGTTACATCAGCCCGCAGATCGCCCAGCAGTTGGCGATCAAGTCCTTTCAGCCCGTCAGCGATTCGCCGTTTGATGCGTTGTCGGAGCGGGAAATCCAGATCGCCCTGATGATTGTCGGCTGCCAGAAGGTGCAGACGATCTCCGACAAGCTGTGCCTGTCGCCCAAGACCGTCAACACCTACCGCTATCGCATTTTCGAGAAGCTCGCCATCAGCAGTGATGTTGAATTGACCCTGCTCGCAGTGCGCCACGGCATGGTGGACGCCAGCGCCTGACATGACCACACCGTTTGATCCAAGTGCCTTCCTCTCAACCTGCAGTGGCCGCCCCGGCGTGTACCGCATGTTCGACAGCGAGGCGCGCCTGCTTTATGTCGGCAAAGCCAAGAACCTGAAAAACCGCCTGGCGAGTTACTTTCGCAAAAGCGGCCTCGCGCCCAAGACGGCCGCGCTGGTGGCGCGTATCGCCCAGGTCGAAACCACCATCACGGCCAACGAAACCGAGGCGCTGCTGCTTGAGCAGACGCTGATCAAGGAATGGCGGCCGCCCTACAACATCCTGCTGCGTGACGATAAATCCTACCCTTATGTGTTTTTATCCGACGGCAACTTCCCGCGCCTGAGCATCCACCGGGGCGCGAAGAAACAGAAGGGCAAGTATTTCGGCCCGTACCCGAGTGCCGGTGCGATCCGAGAAAGCCTGAGCCTGCTGCAAAAGACCTTTTTTGTGCGCCAGTGCGAAGACAGCTTCTACAAGAATCGCACCCGACCATGCCTGCAATACCAGATCAAACGCTGTAAGGCGCCCTGTGTAGGCTTGGTTGAGCCAGCGGAGTACGCCGAGGATGTGCGCCATTCGGTGATGTTCCTCGAAGGGCGCAGCAATGCGCTCACCGATGAACTCTCGGGCGCCATGGAGCAGGCCGCCAGCACGCTGGACTTCGAACGTGCGGCCGAGTTGCGCGACCAGATCTCCCTGCTGCGCCGTGTGCAAGACCAGCAAAGCATGGAAGGCGGCACCGGCGATGTCGATGTGATCGCCGCCTTCGTCAACCCGGGCGGCGCCTGTGTGCACCTGATCAGCGTGCGTGGCGGCCGCGTGTTGGGCAGCAAGAACTTCTTCCCGCAGACCGGTATCGATGAAGAAGTGGCCGAAGTCATGGCCGCGTTCCTCGGCCAGTACTACGTCAGTAGCCCCGAACGCGACCTGCCGTCGGAGCTGATCGTCAACGTGGTGCATGAAGACTTCCCCACGCTGATCGAGGCGATCCACGAACTGCGCGGCCGCGAGCTGGACATCAGCCACCGCGTACGCGGCACCCGTGCCCGTTGGCAGCAGTTGGCGGTAACCAACGCCGAACAGGCCCTGAGCGCACGCCTGGCCAATCGACAGCACGTTGCTGCACGCTTTGATGCCCTGGCCGAAGTCCTCAACCTGGACGAGCCGCCGCAGCGCCTGGAGTGCTACGACATCAGCCACTCCAGCGGCGAAGCCACCGTGGCATCCTGCGTGGTGTTCGGGCCTGAAGGGCCGATCAAGTCCGACTACCGGCGCTACAACATCGAAGGTGTCACCGCCGGCGATGACTACGCGGCGATGCACCAGGCGCTTACGCGGCGATTCAGTAAGTTGAAGGACGGCGAGGGCAAGCTACCGGATATCCTGCTGGTGGACGGTGGCAAGGGCCAACTGTCCATGGCCCGTGACGTGCTCAACGAACTGGCGGTGCCCGACCTGATCCTGCTCGGCGTCGCCAAGGGCGCCACCCGTAAGGCCGGCTTCGAAACGTTGTACTTGAATGATGCCGCCCATGAGTTCACCTTGAAGGGCGACTCACCCGCATTACATTTGATCCAGCAGATCCGCGACGAAGCCCACCGTTTCGCCATTACCGGGCACCGTGCCCGCCGTGGCAAAACCCGGCGAACCTCAACCCTGGAAGGGGTGGCAGGGGTAGGGCCGACGCGCCGCCGCGACTTGCTTAAACATTTTGGTGGCTTGCAGGAGCTATCCCGTGCCAGCATTGACGAAATAGCCAAAGCTCCCGGTATCAGTAAAAAGCTCGCTGAGTTGATTTATGCCAATCTGCACAGCGAATAGAATGCCTTTCCACCTCGTAGCCAGTTGTGCCGATGAATATCCCTAATCTGATCACCGTTCTACGCGTCCTGCTTATTCCGATTTTCATTCTGTTGTTCTATTTGCCGTACGAATGGAGCTATGTGGCCTCAAGTTCGGTGTTCGCCTTTGCGGCCGCCACCGATTGGCTCGACGGCTACCTGGCCCGCCGCCTGGAACAGAGCACGCCATTTGGCGCGTTCCTGGACCCGGTGGCCGACAAACTCATGGTGGCCGTCGCCCTGGTCCTGCTGGTGCAGGAACACGGCAACCTGTGGCTCACATTGCCCGCAGCGGTGATCATCGGCCGCGAGATCGTCGTCTCGGCCCTGCGCGAATGGATGGCCGAAATCGGCGCCCGCGCTCACGTCGCAGTGTCCAACATGGGCAAATGGAAAACCGCTGCGCAGATGCTTGCGTTGGTGATCCTGCTGGCCAACCCGTCGGACTTCTCCTTCTGGGTACTCACCGGCTACGCCTTGCTGCTGATCGCGGCCGGCCTGACGTTGTGGTCGATGCTCCAGTATCTGCGCGCTGCCTGGCCGCATTTGCGCACTACCGTGGAAAAGAAATAAAACTTTTTTGAATCAAGAGGTTGACGAGTTCTGAGATTTCTATAGAATGCGCATCACCAAGCGGGAATAGCTCAGTTGGTAGAGCACGACCTTGCCAAGGTCGGGGTCGCGAGTTCGAGTCTCGTTTCCCGCTCCAAACATAGATCCACAGATGTCCACTGGGCGCTGGGATTCACGAAAAAAGACGCTTAGGCGTCTTTTTTCGTTTCTGCGGAAAACCACTGAAATCCAGTGCGAACAAGTACAGGATTAAGTACAACATTACGGGCCCGTTCAAGTCCTTATTTTGACTGGCACCCCTCGGGTCTCCAGACGAGCATCAGGTGCTGACTCTCTCACAGGAGCTCACCATGCCTCTCTCGGAATTCACCATTCGGCATGCCCGAATCACCGGTAAAAACTACACTCTCTGCGACTTTGATGGCTCATCCCTTTGGGTCACCAAAGCGGGCAGTAAGCTGTGGCTGTTTCGCTCTTACTGGGAAGGGCGCCAGCAGCGCATGTCTTTTGGCGCTTATCCTGAAGTCAGCTTAAAGCAAGCGCGCGAGCGACGTGATGAAGCGCGTAAGCTCATTGCCCGGTACATCAATCCATAGTGGCGATATCCATTCCTCAAGGACGCCGCAGCGATTACGCGCATCGCACAACTTAGCCAGTCGCGTCCTACAGACCGAGCAGGGCGGAACTGGAATAGTGGCGTGACCTGAATCTGTTTATGAGCTCATCACAAATGCCTATCTCTCTGTCGGATCGTTTTCGTGGCTGCCTACTTGGCCTAGCCTGTGGCGATGCCGTCGGAACAACTGTCGAGTTTATGCCGCGCGAGTCCTTTACGCCGGTCACGGACATGACTGGCGGAGGGCCTTTTAATCTTCAGCCTGGGCAGTGGACCGACGATACATCCATGGCGCTTTGCTTGGCGGAAAGCTTGCTGCAAAAGGGTGGTTTTAACGCTGTCGATCAGATGGAGCGCTATCTGAACTGGTGGACGTCGGGTTACTTGAGCTCTACTGGAGAATGCTTCGATATCGGCTTGACGGTGCGCCAGGCATTGGCTGACTTTCAAAGAAATGGCGATCCCTTTGCTGGCTCTACGGATCGCTACTCGGCCGGCAACGGTTCAATGATGCGTCTTGCCCCCGTCGTGCTGTTTTACTACCCTGATACCCATCGAATCCAAACCTTTACGGCCGACAGTTCCCGCACGACACACGCCGCTCCGGAGGCGGTGGAGTGTTGTCTGGTGCTTTCGATGGTGATTGCCAATGCGCTAAATGGTGAGGCAAAAGAGCAGCTGCTGCAGGTAGAACGCTCCGGTTTGATCGAGCCAAACGTGATTGCAATCGCTGAAGGGGCCTACCGGGAAAAGTCTCGCGCAGACATTGTAGGCTCTGGCTATGCAGTCGCGTCGCTGGAAGCGGCACTCTGGTGTTTTCACCAGACGAGTACCTTTGCTGAGGCTGTGCTGATGGCTGCGAATTTAGGGGATGATGCTGACACTACGGCGGCAATCGCTGGGCAGGTTGCCGGTGCGTATTACGGTGTGCAAGGTATTCCGCAGGATTGGCTGGGCAAGGTGTGGATGCGTGAGCATATCCAGGCGACTGCCGATGCGTTGAGGCAGATGGGCGAACTTGATTAGGAAGCTCACCCATCGGTGCGGACTAATCTGCGATCAGCAGACCGATCGCAGGCACGATCAGCACCGTACTGATTGCCATCGAAAGCACGTTACCGATATACGGATGCATGTAAGTGGGCAGCCTCCCGGCAATCGCGCAAGCCAACGGTGGGGCAATCAACGCCCCCAGCACGGCACTGATCACAATCACACCCGCACTCCCACCATGGGTAAACACCGCCGCCGGCACCACCGACACCAACGGCACATAGGTCGGATACCACCCGCGCTTTCGCCATTGCTGACGCCACACCAGAATACCCAGCAGTGAGGTCAATGCCTGACCCGCGACCAGATGCGGCAACCAGCCTGAACCATAGGCAGGGCTAAGCGGGTTCAACGCATAGGCCAGAAACACCCCGGCAAGCAAACCCAAACTGGCCCACTCATTACCAAAAAACGGCGCTTCGGAAAAATCTGCCAGCACGCGACGCACTGTCCAGCGTATGCCGTAGTCAGGTGGCGCAACCGGTATGGGAGGAGGGGCATTAACACTTGACTCAGGTGGACGGCTGATCAACCTCGGCAACGCCCGGCATAGTAAAAACGCCACCACGCTACCCAGCGCCATACCCAGCACATTGCCGATCACCACCGGCAAGCCCAGCGGTATACACAGGTAATTCACGAACAACAGGCAACTCGGCGTCACCAGAACCGCACCAAGCACGGCACCATTCAGCGTGACCTTCCACCCGCCACCAAACAGCAACACCATCGCCGCCGGCAACGACACAAACGCCGCGAACGTGGGCTGCCAGGACTCGGCGGTCACCGTCCAGCCCCACAACGCATTACTCAGCAATAGCCCCAGCAATGAACTGGTCACCAGCCAGGGCCAAAGTCCTGTGCCATAGGCGATGCTGAAGCCCTGCCATCCCTGGGCATAACGACTGGTCCAGTAGCCGAATGCGGCGCCCAGCAGCAAACCAATGGAGGCAAACTCATGTTTGTAAAACGCCACTTCACTGATATCGCCGACCACCCACCGCAGCCAGGCAATGGGCGAGGGCAGGCTGCTCACCATATCGTTATATCCGGGCCAGTAAGCAGTTGCAGAAGCTGAATACACCACCGATAGGCCGGCGATCAGCCCGACCGTAGCGACTGTCACTGCAGCCAAAATCACCAAATAACGAACAGCCGAGCCCTGCGACGGATTTGCCGAAATAGAGTCCATGATCGTGCCCCAATCAGCGCGGCAGGCACGGGTGCTGGCAATAGCCGAGCATGCCGTCATACAGGTCCACGCGACGATCGCGCTGCAGGTCGTTCAGGTCATTCCAGATCGGTGCGCTGCGGGCGCTGCTCAGGTCGATATCGGCGTACAGAATCGCCTGTTCATTGGGCGATGCGACCTTGCCGATGGGCCAGCCGTTGGTGCCGGCAATCAACGAGCAACCGAGGTAGCGCCCGCCATGCTCCTCACCGATCCGATTGGCGGCAGCGATGAACACATTGTTGACGTGGGCAGCGGTCATGGTCAGGTAGGAGGCCATGCATTTGCCGGCTTCGTCGAACAGCGGCGGTGGGGTCCACACCCAGTTGTTCAGGCTGCAAATGATATCGGCGCCTTGCTGGGTCAGGATGCGTGGGACTTCGGGGAACCAGATGTCCCAGCAGATCAGTAAGCCAATGCGGCCGATGGGCGTCTCAAACACCGGAAAACCGAGATTGCCAGGCGTAAACCAGAGCTTTTCCTTGTTCCACAGGTGCGTCTTGCGGTACTTGCCGATAAAACCATCCGGGCCCAGCAGCACAGCGGTGTCGAACAATTGCATGCCTTCACGTTCTGCCAGGCCTGCGACCAGGTAGACCTGATGATTCTGCGCAAAGTCCATCCAGGCCCGCGTACTCGGCCCGTCCGGAACCGGCTCGGCATGCTCGAAGGCATCCTGGCGATTACAGAACAGGTAGCCGGTATTGGCCAACTCCGGCAGAACAATCAGGTTGGCCCCGTTGTTAATGGCTTGCAGGGCCAGACTTAGGCTGGTGTCGAGGTTGGATTGGCGGTTTTGAGTGCCGACTTGCGGATCGAATTGCACAACGGCGACGCATGCGAGACTGGTAGCTTCGTTCATGGCTCAGACCTCTTTTTTATTGTTTTGGACCCGCCGTTTGTAGGCGGATGCTTAAGTAAGAGGTCTTTGTTGTGTGGTCGTCAGTAGTACGTTTCTGCTTGGGGCGTAGGTTGATGCCCAAAGGGCTGAGCCTGGTAGGTCGGGTAGTCGTCCAAAGTAAAGCCGCCGTTGAAGTTGGCATGGGTGGTGTTACAGAGGTGGATCACCGCGTCGATGGCGCCCCGCAGGCAGGGTTCGGTCCAACCGGCATCCACGGAAAACGATTCTCCCGAGAGATAGAGCCCTGAAACATGGGCGTAGTCGCGGTTGTACTTCATCAAGTTGACGGCGTCGTAGTAAGTGCCAGCACGATAGAGTTTGGCGCAGCCCAAGGCGTTTTTGTCAGTTACCCAACGTTGAACCACCGCGTTCTGCGTGTCGATGTAGGGCGAAATCAGCGTTTTGATATTGGCGCAACGCAACAAGATACGGTCCAGTTCTGCTACGCATTTGCTGACCAGCGTTTGATCGTCGAAGGATGCAAGTTTGGTGGCGTCATCCTCCCAGGTGTAACTGAGCAGAATGCAGTCGTAGGGATAGGCGTCGTGGTAGCGGTAGGCATACACATCATGGACAAAACTGTCGGTGACCAGGATCTGCGGGATCTTTTTGTTTTTAGACAAAAAGCTCTTTTTCAGCGGGGCGTAGACCTTGCAACTGGTTTCCCAGTGCGCGGTTTTGTAGGCGTTGGTGATGGCGTACGGCAGCATTGCCTGACTGAAATTTTCCAGTTGGATGTGGGTTTCGATGATCCAGGAGGGCAGGGTCATGATCACGGCATCGAAGTCTTCATGGCGTTCGGATTTGCCGGTGGGACTGCTGACGTTCCAGTCGTAGGCGACGCGAATTTGGCCGTTTTCAAGTTTGGTCAGTCGGGTCACCGAAGTGTCGGTCAGGAAGCCTTCGCCGCGCTGCCGGCAATGGTCATAAAACGAAGAGCCATTGGCTTCGGCTGGCGTAAATAACAGGCACTCATCCAGTGCAGCCAGGCCGAGATAGCGCGGCGGGGCAAACGCCAAGCCGTTGCAGTCATCCAGTGACGGGGCGCCCAGATACGGCGATGGCATGGGGTTGCCTTCGGCGTCCACACGGCCATGTACGAGTTGCAATTGGCTGCTAAATCCGAAGATCGCCGTGCGAATGGGGTAGAGGCAGCAGACATCGTAGAACGCTCCCCAACTGCCGTCGCCAATCCCGATGGAATAGAAAGTCGTGGATTCTTCCGGGCTCATGCCGAGTCCACCAAAATCATCGGGGTGATCAGCGTTCCAGGTCTGGCTCGGCAAGGTGACCAGGTCACGAAAGGACAGGTTGTGGTAGCGCGCGACGATAGCAGCCCACAGGGATTCCCATCGCGCCGTGCCATAGCTTTGTGCGATTTGGCGGGTCATTTGATCTGCAAAGTGACGCCACTTGGCATACACCTGCTGCAGTTTTTCAGTGGGCGGCGGGGTATCACCTTTCGGATTTTTCCAGATCAGCATTTGCGGTTCTAACTGCCCTTCAAGCAGCCCTTCACGCAGGTAAATGCCGGTACTGCGCACATGCGCTGAGCCTGGGTTGGGGAAGTCGGAGAGCCGCAGTTCAAAGCGCTTGCAGTAATAAGCCAGTAACGACTGGCCCTCCAACGGTGATTCACCCGCCTTGTTGAACAGTGGCATGCGCATCGCGCCCATTTCGAAGGGCGTAGCGCCGATTAGCGGAGATTGGCCGGAGTTGAGCACCGATAAGTGCCGGCCGCCAACGCGATGGGATTGCTCGAGCAATGTCACGTTATTGAATCCACATCGAAGCAATTCCCGAGCGGCGGTCAAGCCCGTGACGCCGGCGCCGACGATGCAGATCTTGTAATCAGGCCGAGTGGCATTAGCGATACCGGATTCTTGCTCAACCAGTTTTCGGTAGTTGAAACATAGGTCTGGCGGGCTGGGAAAGCGACCTCGCCATACTGAGGGATCGTGGGGCGGTAAGCGTTTTGCGATGAGGGCAGGGTAGTCGTAGGTGGATCCGATGGTCATGGTTCACGCTCCAGAGTCTGCACGATCGGCACGGGCCGATGGCAAGGGTGGGTGAATTTATTCGGTCGGCTCTTTGTCGGGGGGTAGAAGGTTGTGGTGATACTTGCCCGATCGTTTTGTCGAGGAAAGGGGGATCACTCATGACGAGTCAACGCGTCTTGCGCAGAAACATCTGGCATAGCAGAGCAATTGATCTTGCTAGGGCGCTCGGGAGCAAAGATTGGCTGTTCGCCGGCTCCCTACGCAGCGGGCGAGTGAGATCTATCAATTGCTACCGCACAACTGATCGCAGCCTACACTGGGCTAAGTTATGAACCGAAGGACGTAGAATGCTAATTGTCTTCACCGGCCTGCCAGGCACCGGAAAACGACTATCGCCAAGGATCTCGCCGCTACGACAGGTGCTGTGTATTTAAGGATCGATACGATTGAGCAAGCGATTCGAAACTCTGGTAAACGACCCGTTTCCCGCTCCAAACACTAAAAAGCCACTCAATAGAGTGGTTTTTTTTTGCCTGCGAACAAAGGCAGGATTAGGTAAGACATCACGGGCCCGTTCGGGCCCGTATTTTGACTGGCTCCCTTTGTGTCACCAAGGCGCGCAATACACTGTGGCTATTTCGCTATGACCGTGAAGGGCGCCAGCAGTGCAGCGTCGACGTTACAGCATTGATCACGGGATCAAGAGGGGCGTCCTGCTCGAAACAGGTCCACCAACTCTCGAAGACCAGGCGGCATTTGCCGACGTCCAGGGTAGTAAATATAAAACGCCGGTTCGATGGGGGCCCAGTCCGGGAGAACAATTTGTAATTCCCCGCGAGCCAGGTGCCCACTCACGCGTTCTTCGAGGCAGTAGGTGATCCCTCGATCCGCGAGCGCCATCTCAATGCCGAAGGTGGTTTCGTTTACGCACAGTTGCCCAGGGACATCAATGGCTTGGTGTTCGCCATCTTTTTCAAAATCCCACCTGTAAATCACGCCATTACCCGTGCGAATCTGAATGCAGTTGTGGTTCTTCAAATCCTCTGGGATCAGGATGCGAGCATTGGCGTTCAGGTATCGAGGAGAGGCTACTGCCACCCATCGCAACTCTTCGCTGAGTCGAACGGCGATGTAATCCTCCGGGATCGTGTTGCCGAAGCGTATTCCGGCATCGAAGCCTGCTGCCACGATGTCGACCATCTTGTCGTCAACTGCGACTTCGACTGATACCTCAGGGTAGGCCTCCAGAAATGGAGGCAGAAACTTCGTGAACAGTAAACGTGCGCCATCGGCCAACACGTTAAGACGAAGCCTGCCGGAAGGCCTGTCTCTGTGTCGATCCAGCGCCGCCAGAGCGCCGCTTATCTCGGTAAAGCCCACGGCCAATCGCTTGGCAAGAACAGCTCCTGCGTCGGTTGGAGAGACCGTCCTGCTCGTGCGATTCAACAGCCGAACCCCGAGCCGACTTTCCAGATTGCGGATGGCATGACTCAGCGCGGAGGTCGTGATACCGAGTTCGACTGCCGCACGGGTAAAGCTTCGCATCCTCTCCACTGCGAGAAAGGCGTTCAGATCGGCGAGGTCTGCACGAGAAAGCCGTGTAGTAGGCAGTACAGGCATGACACATCCATGGTTGAGCGTAATTCAATGGCTTATGCAATCTCGCTAATCAATTGCGGGATTCATCGCGGTTACTATTAATTCCACTCAATAATTGCTGCGTCAACCCACGGGGGTGTTTTTACTGTGTTCCATATCTACCTGACCGTCGCGTACCTGTACGTGCTATGGCGCTTCGTCGTTGCGCTACCCATCGGTCGGGGTTGGCGTGTGCTTTTGGCGGTAGCGCTGCTCATCATTTCAAAGTATCACCTCGTTCTCATCGCCGTTTACGGAACGATGTTTTCTCCTGAGGTGCCGCGCGCGATTGTCTTGATTGCAGGCTGGCTTTTCTGCACTTTTGTTCTGGTGCTGGTGCTCACGCTGTTAACGGATGGGGTCAGTGGCATTGTCGCTGCCTGTCGCAAGATGCCTTGGAAAAATGTGGTTGGTGGGCGACTGCGTTCCGCTATCGCAGTGACGGCGTTGTTACTGTCGGCAGTGGGTGTTTATCAGGCGGTGCAGGTGCCTGGGGTTCGACGTATTGATGTGACGGTTGAGAACCTGCCTAGATCGCTTGAGGGGCTGCGCATAGTGCAGCTCACTGATCTGCACATTAGTCGTCTTTTCCAGGCTGACTGGGTAGAGGGTGTTGTGTCGCGTGCCAATGCACTCAACGCCGATGCAATTTTTATCACTGGAGATCTCATTGACGGCACCGTCGACGCCCGGAAGAAGGACGTGGCGCCGCTGAGCAAACTGAGTGCTCCCTTGGGTGTCATCGCTGTTCCCGGAAACCACGAATATTACTTCGATGCCGAACAATGGATTGCGCAGTTCGAGCGTTTGGGTATGCGCGTGCTGGTGAATGAGCACGTCGTTCTTCGTAAAGGCGCTGATCAGTTAGTGGTTGCAGGGGTGACAGATGAGGTTGCTCCAACTTACGGCTATGGGGGCCCTGACTTGGCCCAGGCGCTTGACGGCGCGCCGAAGGATACCCCGACGATTTTGTTGAAACATCGCCCGGTGGGTGCGTCGGAGTCGGCTGCTGCCGGGGTTGGTTTGCAGCTCTCGGGACACACCCATGGCGGCATGATCAGCGGCTTGGACTGGGTAGCGGGGTACGCCAATCAAGGCTTTATTTCGGGCCGCTATGACGTCGGCAAAATGAAGCTCTACGTCAGCAACGGCACTGCGTTGTGGAATGGTTTTCCGATCCGTCTCGGTGTCCCTGCAGAAATTACCGAGATTGTCCTGCGGGCCGGCCCAACGCTTAACGAGCATACAGCCAGGGGAACATTCCTATGAATCATCCAGCCATTCGTGAAGGTGCCATTTCTCTTCATTGTTATAGGGTGCCCTCGGTGCCGCTTCATTGCAGGCATCGTTGATGAGCAGTCAGTCCAGTATCCATACAAACATTTCGCAGTCTCAACCGGCAATCGACGTCCCGCACGGCACAGGCATGGCCATCACCATGCTTGGCCTGGGCGGTCTATTTATCGGAACCGGTGAGTTTGCCTCCATGAGTCTGCTTCCAGGTTTGGCGTCGAGCACAGACGTCTCCATACCTGTTGCGGGCGGTTACATCACCGCTTACGCACTTGGCGTCGTGGTCGGTGCACCGCTCATTGCGATTCTCGCCGCGCGTTGGCCGCGAAAGGCACTGCTGATCGCGCTTCTTGCGCTATTTGCAGTTGGATACGGAGCCAGCGCTGTTGCTTGTAATCACGCAACGTTGCTGGGCGCACGTTTCCTGGCCGGTCTGCCGCATGGCGCCTATTACGGCGTCGCCTGTCTAGTGGCCGCGACCATGGTGGCTGAAAACCGCAAAGCCCAAGCTGCCGGCTATGTCATGGCGGGGTTGGCAGCGGCCAATGTCGTCGGTGTACCTGCTGCCACGTGGATTGGTCAGCTCTTCGGATGGCGGGGCGCGTTTGCGGCGCTCGCTGCGGGTGGGGCCATTGCCATCATTCTGTTTTGGGTATTTATCCCAACCATCCCGCGCGACGCGTCTGCGAGCCCTAAATCCGAGATCAGCGGTCTCAAAAAGCCTCAGCTTTGGCTAACGCTGGCCACCGCTTCAATCGGCTTCGGCGGGATGTTTTCGGTGTATAGCTACATCACCCCGACGCTTACCGAGGTCACAGGGTTCTCATCCGGCCAAGTGCCTATGGTTCTGGCGCTCTGGGGGATCGGGATGATCGTGGGCAACCTGATAGGCGGGTGGTTGGCAGACCGCGCGCTAGTGCCTGCAATCTTCTACATCATGATTTGGAATGCGATGTTCCTGGCGGGCTTCTCTATCTTTGCATCCTCCGGGGTTGGCACTTTGGCTGTACTGTTTCTCATCGGTTGCGGGTTCGCGCTGGTTCCCGCCCTTCAGGTGCGCCTGATGAATGTCGCGGGTGAAGCTCAAACCCTGGCTGCTGCCCTCAATCACAGTGCATTCAATGTATCTAACGCCGTCGGTGCATCGCTAGGCGGGCTCGCCATCGCTGGTGGGCTCGGCTGGGCATCAACGGGTTGGGTTGGTGCCGGTCTGGCCGTTCTCGGCATCATTTTTTTCGCCATATCCATCGGTGTTGAAAAGCGTTGCATGTCGACCAGCGATGCAGCTTCCTAATCACGAGGGCAAGACACTGCTCGGTGAGCTCAGAGCATCCCGCTGTCGTCACCCCCATTTCCATGGGCGTCAGTCCAAAAGAAGGAGGCGCATCCGGATTTATCATTTTCTCAATCGATTACCTGTTGCTGATAAATACATTACATTTGTTAGGTGTGTGAACATATGTAAATCTGGCGTCACATAAAAACAAATATGCAGGTCTATCCATGAAGCTCGTCAATAAAGTCGCTGTAATCACCGGTGCCGGTAGCGGGATCGGTCAGGCCGTTGCGCTGGGATACCTTGCTGAGGGTGCGAGCTGCCTGCTCGTTGACATCAAGACTGATGAAGAACTGCTGGCCCCGTTTACGGGTGTAGACACCCGTCGCCTCTCCACGCTCAGCACCGATCTGTCTTCCAAAGAAAATCTGCAGGCCGTGGTCAATACCGCCGTCGAGCGTTTTGGTCGCCTGGATATCCTCTTCAACAACGCTGCCGTCTTCGACATGGGCCCGTTCCTCGATGAGTCGTGGGATGCCTATGAGCGCATTTTTGCCGTCAACGTACGCAGCATGTTTTTCCTGATGCAAGCAGCCGCGCGGCAAATGGTCGAGCAGGGGGAGGGTGGCAGGATCATCAACATGGCTTCCCAGGCGGGTCGTCGTGGAGAGGCCTTGGTCGCGCATTACTGCGCCAGTAAAGCCGCCGTTATCAGCTACACCCAATCCGCCGCGCTCGCTCTCGCTAAAGATCGCATCAACGTCAACGGCATCGCTCCTGGTGTCGTCGATACGCCGATGTGGGACAAGGTAGATAGCCTGTTTGCGCGCTATGAAAACCTTGCTCCAGGCGAGAAGAAACGCCAGGTAGGTGCCGCCGTTCCACTCGGCAGAATGGGCGCATCTGAAGATTTCGTAGGTGCCGCCGTATTCCTCGCATCCAAGGATTCCGATTACGTTACCGCCCAGACATTGAATGTCGACGGCGGTAACTGGATGAGCTGAGTCAACCTGCGCGAGGATATTAACGATGGCTACCATAGTTGCATTTGGTGAGCTTCTGGCCGAGTTCGTGGCTGAAGAGGTGGGTCGTGGGTACTTGGAACCGAGCACCTTTGCGGGCCCGTTTCCCAGCGGTGCTCCAGCGATTTTCGCCGACCAGGCAGCGCGCATGGGCGCGTCCGTTTCATACATCGGGCATATAGGCACAGATGCATTTGGCACCTGCATCATTCAGCGACTTCGAGCGAACGGTGTGGACGTCAGCAATATCGTTAGGCACGCCGAGCTGCCTACCGGAACGGCATTTGTCGCTTACGAACATGATGGTAGCCGCAGCTACGTGTTCAACATTACTGCCAGTGCCAGCGGGCTTCTGGGCGCCGGGAGCATTCCTGCCAATGTGTTGAAGGGCGCGAAGTACCTGCATGTAATGGGCTCTTCGCTCAACAGCGCCGGTGCGATAGCTGCACTGGACGTCCTGCTTGAGCAAGCGCGCGACCATGACGTACGTATCAGTTTTGACCCGAACATCCGTACCGAAATGCTGCATTTCAAACCGATGAGCGCGGCATTGCACAACGTATTCAATCGCTGCCATCTTTTTTTGCCGAGCGAGTCAGACCTGCAGTTCTTCTTCCCGGATCTTCCGGTAGAGGAGAGCATTGCCCTCGTCTTCGAGAAAGCGAATATCGAGCGCGTGGTTCTCAAACGCGGCGCCAAAGGCAGTACCTACATCGACCGGGTACGTCGAATCGAGGCCACACCACTCCCTGTGGTTGAGCTTGACCCTACCGGCGCCGGTGACTGTTTCGGTGGTGCTTTCGTCGGTGCGCTGGCGCTGGGTAGCCCGGTTGAGGACGCCTTGGAAATGGCCAACGCTGCCGGCGCTTTGGCCGTTACGCGTAGAGGGCCAATGGAAGGTAACAGCGACCCCGCTCACATCAACCTGTTCATCAAGGAACACGCTGATCATGCCTAATCATGCTGATACATCAACGGGCGCGGCAGTGTTGCAAGCGCTGGCTGCCGCTAACCGTAATGGTCGCCACCAGGGGATCTATTCGATTTGCTCCGCTCATGAGCAAGTTCTGCGTGCAGCCATGCAGCAGGCGCTCGCAGACGGCTCGCCGTTATTGATTGAAGCGACGTGCAATCAGGTCAATCAATACGGTGGGTACACCGGAATGCAGCCTGCAGACTTCTTTGGCCAAGTGCACAAATTGGCGGAGGCCGAGGGCTTTCCAAAAGATCAGCTTTTGTTGGGGGGCGATCATCTTGGCCCTAATCCTTGGCGACACCTGCCTGCGGAAAAGGCTTTGCTGCAAGCCGAAATCCTCGTCATCAGCTACGTGAGGGCAGGGTTTCGAAAGATCCACCTGGATGCCAGCATGGCGTGTGCTGACGATGAGCAGCCGCTGTCTGTTGCAACCATCGCGCAGCGCGCTGCACGGCTATGTGCTGCTGCCGAGCAAGCCGCCTCGCAGCTCAACCTGGCACCAGCGTCATTGCCTCGTTATGTCATCGGCACTGAAGTGCCTGTGCCCGGCGGTGCTCAACACACCCCAGGCGAGGAAGAGGTGCTTCAAGTGACGGCCGTTGCTGATGTGGCTGAAACGCTCGAAGCTCATCGTAAAGCGTTCTTGGCCGAGGGGTTGGAAGGTGCATTGACTCGGGTTGTGGCCCTGGTGACTCAGCCAGGCGTGGAGTTCGATGATCAAAGCGTCATTGATTACCAGCCTGAGCAAGCACAGGCGCTGAGTAAGGCAATCCTCGCATTCCCGGGCTTGGTGTTCGAGGCGCATTCCACGGACTATCAAACAGAGGCAGCCTTGAGTGCGTTAGTGCGAGATCACTTTGCGATTCTCAAGGTCGGGCCGGGCGTTACCTTTGCTTGGCGTGAAGCATTGTTCGCGTTGAGCCATATCGAGGACGAGCTTTTCGCCAACATCGAAGAGCGCTCCGATTTACGTGGCGTCGTTGAACGCAGAATGCTCGCTGACCCGGAACACTGGGCGCCGTACTATCGCGGCAGCGAAGAGGCTCAGCGTTTAGCCCGTCGTTACAGCTATAGCGACCGCATTCGTTACTACTGGCAACAGCCAGATGTATTGGCAGCCGTCGATCGCCTGATCGACAACGTTCGCAAGAAGCGGCCAGCCGACACCTTGTTGAGCCAATACCTCCCGCAGGTTCAGGCCGCGCGGCGCGCTGGAAGACTGGTCGGTGATGATCCTCTGGACTGGCTGCGTTTCGAAGTTCGCCAGGTGATTGCTTCTTATGCCAGGGCCTGTGGCCTGAGTCATCCAGAAGTCAAAGCCGCTTAAAAAGTTTCAACTTTATCGTCTGTTGCAATCGCATTGTTAATTCAACGCGGCGACGTCGTGCGCTCAAAACAACAATAAAAGGTAACTCTGATGAAAAACCATCGCAAAGTAATAAGCCTGTTTGTAGCCGGTATTGTCGCGGGTTTGGCCGGTGCATCCGTGAACGCCGAACCATTGAAAATTGGCGTGTCATTCCAGGAGATGAACAACCCCTATTTCGTGACGATGAAGGAGGCCTTGGAGCAGGCGAGCAAGAGCATTGGCGCCGAACTCATCGTCACCGACTCTCGCCATGACGTGTCCAAACAAGTCAGCGACGTCGAAGACATGCTTCAACAGGGCATCGATATTCTGTTGTTGAACCCGACTGATTCTGCGGGGGTGCAGTCGGCTGTCATCAGCGCCCATGAAAAGAAAGTCGCCATCGTTTCCATCGATGCAGAGGCTAAAGGGCCTATCGATTCCTATGTCGGTTCCAAAGACTACGACGCAGGTTTCAAGGCTTGTGAGTATCTGGCAACCACGGTCAAAAAAGGCAATGTCGGGATTCTCGATGGCATTCCGTCGCTGGGTATTCTGGAGCGTGTTCGAGGCTGTAAAGAAGCGTTGGCCAAGCATCCCGAAGTCAAGGTTGCCAGCGTACAGAATGGTAAGCAGGAACGGGATCAGGCACTTTCAGTGACTGAAAACATGCTGCAAGCAAACCCTGACCTGAAGGGCATTTTCAGCGTAAACGACAATGGTTCGCTGGGTGCTTTGGCCGCCATCGAGTCCAGTGGGCTGGATGTCAAACTCGTGAGCGTTGACGGTGCTCCTGAGGCGATTCAAGCCATCTTGAAACCTGGCTCGCACTTCATCGCTACTTCAGCGCAGTTCCCTCGTGAGCAGGCCCGCCTGGGCCTGGCACTTGCCTTGGCAAAGCACTGGGGCGCCACTATCCCTCGCCGCTTCCCGGTTGACGTCGAGCTCATCGACGCCACTAAAGCCAAGACCTTCAGCTGGTAAGCCTCGCGGGTTTCGCGGCAACGTTGATGTTGGCACGCGGGGCGTCAATGCGCCTCGCGTGAGCGGCAGAGGGATTCAATATGCAACAGAACACATTGCTCGTGCTTGAGCAGGTATCCAAGAGTTTTCCCGGAGTAAAGGCGCTCAAACAAATCAACCTGAGCATCGAGCGTGGCGAGATTCACGCGCTGTTGGGAGAAAACGGTGCAGGTAAGTCGACGTTGATCAAAATCCTCGGCGGTATTCAGCCCCAGGATGAAGGCACGATCACGCTCAACGGCGTTACCCAGCGATTCGGTTCTTACAATGACTCGGTCGAAGCAGGTATCGGGATTGTCTTCCAGGAATTCAGTCTGATCCCTTATTTAAATGCGACCGAAAATATCTTTCTGGGCCGTGAGAAAACCAATCGTTGGGGCATGCTTCGCAAACAGGAAATGCGCACGAAGGCATCCCAGCTGTTTGCGCGGCTTGGTGTAGAGCTCGACTTGGATTGTCCGGTTGCACGCCTGAGTGTGGCTGAGCAGCAGTTTGTCGAGATCGCAAAGGCATTGGCGCTCGACGTCAGCTTGCTGATCTTGGATGAGCCCACTGCAACGTTGACGCCGGCAGAAAGCGATCTGCTGTTTCAGATCATGCGCGAGCTGAAAGGCCAAGGCGTGACCATCATTTTTATCTCTCACCATCTAGACGAGATATTCGATGTTTGCGACCGCATCAGCGTGCTCCGGGATGGCGCCAATGCGGGCGTGGCCCGTGTCGACGAATGCGATATTGATACCCTGGTCGAGATGATGGTCGGACGCAAACTGGAGTCGAATTTCCCACCAAAGCCGGTGTTGGAAATACGCCCACCGCTACTGGACGTTCGTGAGATCAGCCTTCACCGCAATGGGCCAAGTAACTCATTCCAACTGCGTCCGGGAGAAATCCTGGGATTCGCGGGACTGGTTGGGTCAGGGCGCACAGAACTGGCCCTTGGCGTGCTCGGCGCAATTCCAACTCACTCGAAAGATGTCAGCGTCAACGGTGTAGTCGTATCTCTCAAAGATCCAGCTGATTCTTTGCAGCAAGGCATCGGATTACTGCCTGAGAGTCGAAAGAGCGAGGGCCTGATCACAGACTTCAGCATCAGGGAAAATATCTCGCTGAACAACCTCGGCAAATACAGCAGCGCACTTGGCCTGATCAATCACGCCCGTGAAAACAAACAGACCGACGAATTGATGAGCCAACTCTCCATCAAGGCTCCGAGTAGTGAGTCGAGAGTGGTCAATTTGAGCGGCGGTAACCAGCAGAAGGTCGTCATTGCCCGCTGGTTGAACCACCACTGCACCGTCCTGGTTTTCGATGAGCCTACCCGAGGTATCGATGTGGGGGCCAAGGCAGAGATCTACACGCTGATGCGCCGACTGACCGCTCAGGGCTTTGGAATCATCATGATTTCTTCCGAGTTGCCGGAGATCGTTGGCATGTGTGACCGCGTTGCCGTTTTCAACAAGGGCTCCATCGTCAAGGTGCTAGAGGCCGAGTTCATCAATTCCGAAGAGGTAATGCGCCATGCAACCGCAAGCGTTAAATAACGACGTCTTGAAAGCAACAAAAGCCAAGGCACCACAAGGGTGGTTTACCCGCTTCATGCGCTCGCCAGCGTTCTACCCTTTGGTCGGGTTGATCGTCGTGACCGTCTGCATGATCTTCGCCAGCGATAAGTTTTTGACCCCAGCCAACCTGGAGAACATCGCACGGCAGGTTTCTATCAACGCGATCATCGCCGTCGGCATGACGTGCGTGATTTTGACCGGGGGGATCGACTTGTCCGTCGGCCCGGTGATGGCCCTGAGTGGAACACTGACCGCCGCGTTACTGGTTGCAGGTGTGCCTGGCCCCATCGCGATAATGGCTGGCCTGCTACTCGGCGCAGCCTTCGGTATTGGCAATGGTATTTTCGTTGCCTACCTCAAGATGCCCCCCATTATTGTCACGCTCGCCACCATGGGCATCGCCCGTGGCCTTGGCCTGATGTACACCAACGGTTATCCCGTTTCGGGGCTGCCTGAGTGGTTCAGCTTTTTTGGCCGTGGCGAATTCCTGGGCATTCAGATTCCGATTCTGGCGATGGTACTCGTCTACATCGCGGCGTTTATCCTGCTCCAGCACACCCCGATTGGGCGCTACATCTATGCGATTGGCGGTAACGAAGAGGCGGTGCGTCTTTCAGGTGTCCGCGCTCCCCGCTACAAATTGCTGGTTTACGGTATCAGCGGGCTGACTGCTGCGGTGGCGGGGCTGTTGCTGACATCGCGACTGATGAGTGGCCAACCCAATGCTGGCGTCTCCTTCGAGCTGGATGCGATTGCTGCCGTTGTACTGGGTGGTGCCGCCATTGCAGGCGGCCGTGGCGCGATCCTGGGTACCTTGGTCGGCGCGATGCTGTTGGGTGTGCTCAATAACGGGCTAAACCTGATGAGCGTTTCGCCCTACGTCCAGAGCGTCATCAAGGGCGCGATCATCCTGTTGGCGATTTTCGTCAGCCGCAAACACCACAATCGTTGATTCAGACAGGAGTCACTATGAGCAAGCTTACGTTCGCCAAAGCTTTTGACTTTACCCGCAAGGTGGTCGTCATCACGGGGGCAGCAACAGGTATTGGCCGCGCCACCGCTGAATTGTTCGCCGAAAAGGGGGCAAAACTCGCCTTGCTGGATCGCGACCCACAGGTCGAGTCAGTCGCGCGAGAACTGGATGGGAAGGGGTGGGTGGTTGATATCCGTGAACCCTCTCAGATCACCGACGTGATTTGCGCCGTGGCCAATCACTTTGGTCAGATAGACGTTCTGATTAACAACGCAGGTATTGCTATCACCGCACCTGCCGAAGAGCTCACCACGGATGCATGGAACGCGACGATGGAGATCAACCTCAGAGGCCAGTTCCTGATGGCCCAGGCCGTTGCGCCCTACATGTTTAAGCAGGGCAAGGGCCGGATCGTTACCTTGGCCTCTCAGGCCGCTTTGATTGGCATCCCAGGGCATACGGCGTATAGCGCCTCGAAGGCTGCGGTGATTGGCATGAATCAGTGTTTGGCGGTGGAGTGGGGCCCACGAGGGGTGACCGCCAACACCATTTCACCCACCGTTGTGGAAACGGAGATGGGTAACAAGGGTTGGTCAGGCGAAATCGGTGTTCGCGCGCGTGCTCAGATACCCACTCAGCGTTTCGCCCAGCCTGAGGAAATTGGGTTGGCGGCCTTGTTCCTTGCCAGCGATGCGGCGTCGATGATCAACGGAGCGAACCTTGTGGTGGATGGCGGGTACACCATCCAGTGATGACTGATGCTCAACAATAAAATAGGCAGCACTTGAATGACACACCACGAAAGCACTGATGATGTTACGCAACTGCCCGCCTGGAGGGCGCTCAATCACCACAAAGGCGTGATGGCAAATTTCAGCATGCGTGAGGCCTTCAATGCCGACCCAGTGCGCTTCGAGCAGTTCACGTTGAGCAGCAGTGGGCTATTTCTTGATTACTCGAAGAACCTGATCACCACCGAGACTCGACAGCTCTTGGTTGAGTTGGCCAATCAGGTAGATTTGCGCGGTGCTATCAATGCCCAATTTGAGGGGGCGATAGCCAACCCATCCGAGAAGCGGCCAGCACTGCACACCGCGTTGCGTCGTCCGGTGGGCGACAAACTCTTGGTGAATGGCCTGGACGTAATGCCCGATGTCCACAAAGTGCTGAACCAAATGACCGACCTGGTAGGTCGGATTCACGACGGGCTGTGGCGTGGTTACACCGAGCGACCTATCACGGATGTTGTGAATATCGGTATTGGCGGGTCGTTCCTGGGCCCCGAGCTGGTCTCAGAAGCCCTGTTGTCATACGCCCAGAAAGGCGTGCGATGCCACTACCTGGCGAATATCGATGGTAGCGAATTTCACGAACTGACAATGATGCTGCGCGCCGAAACCACGCTGTTCATCGTCTCTTCGAAAACCTTCAATACGCTCGAAACGCTTAAAAACGCCCATGCAGCACGGGCTTGGTACCTGGCGCAGGGTGGCACGCCCTCGGAGCTCCATCGTCACTTCATCGCGGTATCCAGTAACAACGCAGCAGCGGTGGCTTTCGGTATTCGTGAAGAGAACATCTTCCCGATGTGGGACTGGGTAGGCGGGCGCTACTCGTTATGGTCGGCGATTGGGCTGCCCATTGCCTTGGCCATCGGCATGTCCAACTTCAAAGAGTTGCTGTCCGGTGCCTACAGCATGGATCAGCATTTCCAAACCGCACCTTTTGAAGAAAACATGCCGGTGCTGTTAGCCCTGCTCGGTGTTTGGTATGGCAATTTTTGGGGCGCTAAGAGCCATGCAATCCTGCCGTACGATCACTACCTGCGTAACATCACCAAACACCTGCAGCAATTGGATATGGAGTCCAACGGCAAAAGCGTTCGCCAGGACGGAACCCCCGTCTGCGTTGATAGCGGGCCGGTCATCTGGGGCGGTGTGGGTTGCAATGGTCAACATGCCTATCACCAACTGCTGCACCAGGGTACTCAGTTAATTCCGGCGGACTTCATCGTGCCCGTTGTTAGCTTCAATCCGGTTTCTGATCACCATCAGTGGCTATTTGCCAACTGCCTCTCCCAGAGCCAGGCACTGATGCTGGGAAGAACCCGTGCTGAGGCTGAGTCAGAACTGCGTGAGAAAGGCGTTGATGAGGACGATATCCGGGCGATTGCACCCCACAAGGTGATTCCTGGGAATCGTCCAAGTAATACCCTCGTTGTTGAACGCATTAGCCCGCGTCGGCTGGGCGCATTGGTAGCGATGTACGAGCATAAGGTCTTCGCGCAGAGCGTCATTTGGGGCACCAATGCTTTCGATCAATGGGGTGTCGAGCTCGGCAAGGAGTTGGGTAAAGGCGTCTATAGCCGACTCGTGGGGCAGGAGGAGTCGCCAGCGGAAGACCCCTCTACTCAAGGCCTGATCAGTTATTTTCGCAGCCGTCATCGTGGCTAAACGGGCAAAAAGGGGGCCGTTCATGCGGGTGGATTGGCAAATCTGATAAGGTACTTACATTCGTTGAGCCGCGTTACGTAAGCGGAATGGAGCAAGGCGTTGGGAATGCAGTCGACTAAAAAAGAACTGATGGCGCAGGTGGCGTGGCTCTATTTCGTGGGCAATAACACGCAGCAAGAGATCGCGCAGCGCCTGAATATCTCGCGCCCGACCATTAATCGAATGATCTCCCTCGCGACTGAATCCGGGATGGTTCAAGTTCGGATTAACCATCCTATTCGAGAGTGCATGGATCTCGCGTCCAGGATCCAGCAGCGGTTCGGGCTCAGTATGTGTGAGGTCGCGCCTCTGGAAGCGCCTGACGAAGCTGCCGGTCAGCGACGGATCGCCGTCCTGGGCTCTGCGATGATGGAGCGCTACCTGGCCGACCCCTCTCTGAGAGTAATGGCTGTCGGATTCGGTCGCACCCTCAAAGCGGTGGTAGACGAAATTACTGAGCTGCGCGCTCCGCAGCTGAGCATTATTTCTCTGGCGGGCAGCGTCGCGCGCGACGGCTCTTTCAACTCTTACGACGTAGGGTTGAGGCTTGCCGACAAAACCTGCGGTAAAGCCTTTCTGCAGCCGATGCCGATCATCGCCAATACAGCCGATGAGCGAGACCAGTGGCTTGATAATCGCCTGACGCCACTGATCAAAGACCTGTACAGCCAAGCTGAAGTGGCCTTTGTCGGCATAGGTGAGGTGCAGGTTAATTGCGCGCTGGTCCAGAACGGGTTCCTGTCCCCCGAGGAGGCCAAAGCGCTGGCCGAGCAGGGCGCGGTCGGGGAAATCCTGGGCTGGGCAATGGATCGTCAAGGCGCGCCCATCAACGAGGGGTGGTCGGAACGCGTAACGAGCCTTCCGTTGCCGAGGTTGGCTGAGCGGCCGGTCATCGCGTTCGCGGGCGGGGAGCGCAAGATACCTGCGATCCTGGCTGCACTGCGCGGGCGATGGATATCGGGCCTGATTACCGATCAGCAGACAGCACAACAGCTCGCGACGCTTTGATTCATGACGTTTCTGGCTGCTGCTGAACGGTACACGCATCAGCGGCTCGGGCTGCTGCGCTTTATGCATAGGTATTTACACAACCTTGAGCATTGCCGCTGAACCTGTGGCGAGGGAGCTCGCTCCCGTGACGGCCTGGCAGTCGAGTAAGGTTGATGGGTTGAAACCGAATCGACTGTGGGGGCTGGCTTGCCTGCGATAGCTATGTGTCAGGCGCTAGAGGTTTTTTGTCGGAGTACATATCCGTTATTTAGTTAACGGCGGCCCACGGATTCAAGCCTGCGTTCGGCCAGCGTGGTTAACGGGGCGCCTAAGATCAAAAACCAAATCAAAAGCCAGAGCCAAAGCATGGCGAGTTTAGTAAGCGTCGATAGTTGTGTAGATACCTATGCCTCTTTATGGAGCAATCCGAGCCAGCGGGTTTGGACGACTAACCAATATCGCGCGTGTTTATATTTCGATCACAATCTTACCGATCTGCGCATTTGACTCCATGTACTGGTGCGCTTCAACTATCTCGCTGAGCGGGAATGTTTTAGAAACCACCGGCTGCAGGTCACCACTTTCAAGGCCTTTGGTGATGAAGCCCTTGGCACGGCTCAGGCGTTCAGGATCTTGGGTAATCTCAAACAGCTGATAGCCACGAATGGTCAGATCTTTGCCCAGCACCTCCATGACGGGAACACTCAGGTCGGCGGTTTCAAGCGCTCCATATTGGAAGAAGATACCCAGATACGACAGGGCCCGAAGGATGTTGGCGACCTCAGGGCCGCCAACGGGGTCGAACGCCATCCGCGCGCCTTTACCCTCAGTAATACGGCCCACTTCAGCAACCAGGTCCTGCTCCAACGTTGCGATGACGTGCGCAGCGCCGGCATCCATAAGTGCTTGTCGTTTTTCACGGGTGCGGGTCAACGCCACGGGAATGGCGCCCAAGAAGTTTGCGATCTGAATGGCCGCCAGCCCAACGCTACTCGATGCCGCACGAATCAATACGGTCTCACCTTTTTGCAGGTTGCCGATGTCGACCAACGCGCCGTACGCGGTCACGTACTTCATCCATGTCGCAGCCGCCTGCACTGAGGTAAGCCCTGCTGGCTGCTTCACAAGCGCATGAACCGGCGCGACGACGAGTTCCCCATACATGCCGTAATCGGCAAAAGAAAACGCCGGTATGACGTTCACCTCGTCACCTACGGCATATTCAGAGACACCTTCCCCGACTGATTCAACGGTGCCCGCTGCTTCGTACCCGAGGATCGCTGGCATCTCTGGGGTGAACGTATACTGGCCCGACCTGTACATGGCCTCGGCACGGTTCAGCCCGAGTGCTTTTACCTTGATGCGCACTTCGCCGGCGCCAGGCGCTCGCACAGTCACGTCATCAATTTGTAGGACTTCTGGGCCACCCATGCGGTGGAAACGAACGACTTTAGACATTGCCAGTTCCTGCGATACGGAAAAGGTCAAAACTAATCGTTCGCACTGGCTTCAAGAAGACCGCCTGCGGACACAGACTGTTATCCAGACAATACCAATCGCAATCACGTCAATCGGTGGGCAGCCATCAGCGCCTTCAACCATTCAATGAATACTTGCACTTTCGGTGGCAAGAGTTCGCGGTGCGGATACAGGATCGAAACCCGCTTTGCTGGAACCTCAAGCTCGCTGAGCACCTGTACAAGCGAACCCTCCTGCAAATGGCTGCGCACAGAAATTTCCAGGCCCTGAAGCAACCCAAAGCCAGCCAACGCCGAAGCCACAAAGGCCTCGGTGTCATTGACTCTGATGCCTGACGCCAACCGCATTCCTTTCACTTGCCCATCCAACGTGAACACCCACTCGATAGGGCGCGGGTTGTTGCCTGAGAAGTAATTTACGGCGCGGTGTGTTTGCAGGTCGGCGAGGGTCTGAGGTGTGCCAAAGCGCTCAAGGTAGGAGGGTGCAGCGCACGTCAGCATGGGTAGATAGCCGATACTGCTGGCGATCAGGCTGGAGTCTTCAAGCTCGCCCATCCGCACCACGCAATCTACCCCTTCACTGAGCATGTCGATGGGTTTGTCACTCGCGCCGATGGTGAGCTCAATTCCTGGGTACTGGCTTTGAAAGCCCATCAGTGCAGGAATAATCAATAGCTTCGCAAGGCTGACCGGCATGTCTACACGTAGCTTTCCGGTCAGGCGGGCAGGGCGATTACCCAAAGAAGACATCGTCTGCGAAACGTCAGCAAGGATCGTTTTGCAGCGCTCATAAAACGCCTCACCTTCAGGGGTCAAATTGACCTGACGCGTCGTCCGGTTGAGCAGCCGAGCACCCAGTTGCTGCTCAAGGAGCTGAATCGTCTTGGACACGGCGGGGCGGTGCAGGTGTAGCGCTTGCGCGGCTTTGGTGAAGCTGCCGGTTTCGATGACGCTGACAAAAACCTGCATCGAGTGAAAGACATCCATCAGAGAGACCCACGGGAATAGGCATCTAGATTAGCAAAGATCCAGAGGGGACTTGTCATACGCTGCCGGGTATCACCTCGCAGATTGGTAATTGTAGGGAACAAGTGTTGTGCTCCGGGACGATCTTCACTAGCGCGGGATGGGTACGTAGGGTGTGCGGCAAATACATCTTTTGAGATCAAAAATGTCGACTCCCTCCCGCTCTACCGATCTTTTCGACGCTGTCACCGTGGGCAATCTGTCGCTTTCAAACCGGATAGCGATGGCTCCATTGACCAGGAGCCGCATGGGCTCAGACGGCGTGCCGACGGCTTTGCACGCAACCTACTACTCCCAGCGGGCGACTGCCGGGCTCATCATCAGCGAGGCCACGAATGTTTCCTTGCAGGGCAGAGGTTATGCCTACACCCCAGGTATTTGGACTGATGAGCAGGTCGCCGGATGGAAACAGGTGACAGATGCGGTGCATGAGGCGGGAGGGAAGATTGTTTGCCAGCTTTGGCATGTCGGTAGATTTTCCCATACCTCGCTTCAGCCGCAGGGTGGTGCGCCAGTCGCACCCTCTGCGATTCAAGCTGAAGGGCATACGTTCACCGAAAACGGTTTCGAGCGCGTCTCGGTCCCCAGGGCGCTGACCACGGACGAGGTCGCCAGCCTATCCGGGCAATACAAGCATGCCGCTGAGTGCGCAAAGCGGGCAGGTTTCGACGGTGTCGAGGTGCATTCGGCGAACAGTTACCTACTCGACCAATTCATCCGAGACTCCACGAATAAGCGCACGGATCGTTACGGTGGGTCCATCGAAAACCGTACACGCCTGACGCGCGAAATTGTGCAAGCGGTGCTTGAAGTGTGGGATAGCGGTAGCGTTGGTATCCGGCTTTCGCCCACAACGCCGGATGCCGGTAACACGCCGATGGACAGCCAGGTCATGGAGACTTACGGCTACCTGATCGACAAGCTCAATGACTATGATCTTGCTTACCTGCACTTTGTCGAGGGCGCTACAGCAGGCTCCCGCGACCTGCCTGAAGGCGTTGATCTGGATACTCTGCGCAAACGCTTCAAGGGCGTTTACATGGGCAACAATGGCTATGACCTCGAACTGGCCATCGAGCGCCGAGAAGCCGGTTTGGTCGACCTTGTGGCATTTGGGCGGCCATTCATTGCCAACCCTGATCTCGTCGAGCGGCTCAAGCAAAACCTGCCGCTAACAGAGTCGACTCGTGACGACTATTACGGTGGTGGTGCGAAGGGGTACACGGACTGGGGTAGAGCGACGGCGTAGTCTTGAGGCCTGCTATGGGGCGGTTAGCGATTGGTGCTCTGGTTAGCCATCCTTTCAGCCCGTATAGCGCAGTGCATCAACCACCACGCCAAACGCTGACGATTGCTCACGGCGATTCGGATAATAAAGATGGTAGCCCGCAAAGGGTTGGCACCAGTCTTCAAGGACTCGCAGCAGGCTGCCGTCAGCCAGCTCGTTCGCGACCATATCTTCTGGCAGAAAGCCTAAACCGCATCCCGCCACAGCCGCACGCAGGATCGGTACGCTGCTGTTGAACGTCCATTGCCCCTCAACGCGCGCCTTGAGTTCGTGCCCGTCTTTCTCAAAATCCCACTGCATCAGGTTCCCGTGGGTGGGCAGGCGCAGGTTGATGCAGTTGTGCGCAGCCAGGTCTTTGGGTTCCCTGGGTATTTGTCGCTGTTTGAAATACCCGGGAGACCCTACGACCGCGATGCGCAACGACGGGCCGATTGGCACGGCGATCATGTCCTTGGCCACCTGATCACCCAGCCGCACGCCGGCGTCGTAGCGCTGTGCGACGATGTCGGAGAGGGCATAGTCGATGGTGATTTCGACCTTTATATCCGGGTAATCGGGAAGCACCTTTACCAGCCTGGGCCAAAGAATGTTGTTCGCCGCATGCTCTGAGGCTTGAATCCGCACGTTGCCCGCTGGGGTATCGCGAAACTCGCTGACCGCCGCCAGTTCAAGTTCAATCTCGTCGAACCGCGGCGCCATGGACTGATACAACCGTTGACCTGCCTCGGTGGGGGAGACGCTGCGTGTGGTTCGGGTCAGCAGGCGCACCCCGAGCCGGGTTTCAAGTGCACGCATGGTGTGGCTAAGCGCGGACTGCGAGACACCCAGCTGTGCAGCCGCGCGCGTGAAGCTGCCTTCGCGGGTAATGACCACGAAGGCTTGCAGGTCGTTGAGGTTGGCGCGGGACATTGCTGAGAACCTCTCATGCGGGGCGCGGGATTATTCCATGTAATCAGGTTGCGCATCGATGCGCGACCCTCAACGAGCCAATCACAACGTTCTGGCGTAGAACGGCGCCAACTTGCCAAGTGCAGCGTCCACATATTTGGGCACCCAGTAGGTTTCGATGTGTGTGGCGCCGTCGATGATGAATAACTCCTTGTCCTGGGTGCCCGTGGCCTTGGGGAACGCATCCTGGGTCATGTACAGGCTGTCGGCCTTGCTGCCCGCGATCATCAGCAATGGCTGGTTGATCAGTTCGATCTGGTTGATAGCGTCGAAGCGCATCAGATCCAACAGGCTACTCGTGGTGTATTTGAAGGTCGAGTTAGGGTGGGCATGGGTCTTCCAGTAGTACTCGTAACCCTGGCGATACAACGCGAACGGCAGTTTGGCGATCTGCTCGTCGGTGAGGTTGGCATCACCCGAATAGAGCACGGCACCGCCAGCCGCCTCCTGGGCACGAGCAACGGAGGCCTGTTGCAGGCGTTGCTGGACGGTGTCCAGCTGCGAGTCGTTGTAGCCATTGCGACGAACCCGCCCCGAGTTGAACATGCTCACGGTCGCCACCGACTTGAAGCGTTTGTCGGTCTGCGCGGCGGCCAACGAGTAACCACCGCCACCGCAGATGCCGAGCAGGCCCAGTCGTTGGCCGTCGACGCCCGCATACTGGGTGATGAAGTCCGCCATGCCGTGGATATCCTCGATACGGTTCGCAGGTTTGTCGATGCTGCGCGGCTGCCCGCTACTTGCGCCCTGATAGGCCGCATCGGCGGTGATCGTGATATAGCCTTGTTCAGCCAGCCGCTGCGCGTACAAGCCGGCCACTTGTTCTTTCACACCACCGTTCGGGTGCGCCACCACGACCGTTGGATAAGCCTTCTTCGCATCGTAGTTGGCTGGGGTGTAAACGTTGGCAGCGATATCAAGGCCATTGAGCTTGTAGCTGACCGGGTGGATGTTCACCTTACCGGGCTCATTCTTGGAAATGGCACCGTCGTAAGCCAAGGCAAACGGGTTCTTTTTGTAGTCGGCGGCCAACGCCTCGCCGGCCGAGAGGCCAAGCAATGCCGACATGAAGGTGGCTTTGAAAAAGAGGGTTTTCAAGTGAAGCTCCTGAGCAATCGAAAGGGAGGCAGTTCAACAGGCGGGCGGGTCAATCCAGCTGTTTTTCTTTGAGAAATTGCGACACCAGGTCGGCGATCTGCACGTTGTTCAGGTCCGACATGGGGAAGTGGGTATTGCCGTTGATGCCGATCTGCGGCAAGTGGATCAATCTCACGTCACCGCCGTGCCGATTGACCGCATCACGCCATAGCCGGGCCATTTTCAGGCGAGCGCGCCAACTGTCCTGAGCGGGCAGGTCCACGGCCTGTTCCGGGATGTTGTCGCCGTAAAGGATCAGAATCGGAATGCGCGTCAGCGCCATGAATTGTTCCAGCGGCACTGCGGCGCCTTGCACCGTGTCGAACGCACTGGCAATCGGCGTTGGCACTTCACCCTCGGCAAACACGAAGCTGCTGCCAGGCTCGAATGCGACGATGGCTTTGACCTTATCGTTCTTGATTGCCGTCAACCAACCCGGCCCGCCCCCCTGCGAATGGGTGAACAAGATGCCCGGGCCGATTCTGTCGAACAGCGCCGACACACCATCAGCCACCACGCCCATGTCGAACGGCCCGGTGTTTGGCGTCATCGCGCGGAAAAACTGCTCTCGGGTTGGCGCATCCTGAGCCACTTGCACGCCGTTGAAGTAATTGGGCCACAGGCCGAGCCGGAACTGGTTGAACCACAGTTGTTCGTCCGGCACAGGTTTGAGGGTTGTCTCGACCATGCTCCGCCCTGCATCGCCACGCCGAGGTTGATCGATCAGATAGACGCCGTAGTGGCGGCGCAAAAAGAGGGTCTGAAAGCCTTCGCGACCATCGGCGGTGGTTTCCCAGGTTTTGGAAAACTGACCCGCGCCGTGCCACATCACGATGGGCAGTTTTCGTGCATCGACGGGTATCTGGTAGAACGCGTAGGCGTGGTCACCGTGGTAGGTCTGGCCGTCGGGCGCCATCGGTTTACGCGGGTTGAATACCCCCGGCGCGGTGGTCATCGTTCCGCCAGCGGCGAAGCTGCCTTGCGCCTGAATCTGCAAGGGGCCTGAGCCATCGGGCGGGTTCGCACAGGCGGCCAACTGGCACAGCAGGGTGATGCTCAACAGGTTTTTTACACAGCTCATATTATTTCCCCGAAGCCGCGAGTGCCTGGGTCAGTGCTGTGTTCGCCCGTTCGGCAGTCTGCGCATCGCCGTGCGCCTTCAGCACTTCTATGGCTTGACGCAACTGTGCCGCGCCAAGCCCCACGCGCAGGCTCGCCAGCATGTGCGAGCGCAACTGCGATTCCACGCCCGGCGTCGCAGCCAGCGCCCCGACGGTCGCCAGTTCGCGGCTCGGCCAGTCAAGGTTGTCGCGCTCGAAGATGTCACCGAACAGGTGGGTTTGCAGAAACCGGTTGATCACCGGGGCGAACTCGAACACCGGCCCCTTGACCGGGCCACCGGAAATTTTCGTTTGATTCGCCGTGCCTGCCGCCAGCAGCTCATCGCCAGTCGGAATCGCCCGGCTCGGTTCACGCCCCGGCGCATCGTCGATGCCGCGTTGTTTGCGTGCCTGTACCACGGTCATCAGCTCGTTCAAGGCATTGAGGCTGCGCGGGAAGCCGACATAGGCGTAGAGCTGCACCAGTATTTCCCGGGTTTCGCTGACGGTGAGGCCAGCATCGAGGCCTCTGTTGAGGGCAGCATTGAGATTGGGCATGTCGCTGGTCGCCATGAAGGCTGCGATCAGTGGAATCGCCTGTTGTTGGCTCGACAGTGTTTCTGCGCTGGCGTGTGTGCGGGTCACGGTTGGCGATGCCTCGGCGGTTTGGGTGGTAACGCTGAACATCACGCCAAGGCTGAAAAAAAGCGTCATCACTGCGGGCAGGGCCGTGTTTGTGCGTGCGTCAGTCATCGTGAAAGGCTCCGTTCATTGCGGGTCACTGCGTTGTCGCTGGATCGTACGCAGGAGGGTTGTGGCGATTAACCCCCATATTGCGCATCCGAGACGTGCTCCGCCCAGGTCACGGTCGTGCCGTCCTCGGCTTCAGCGATGGCGATGTGGGTCATGCCGTTGTTGGTGGTGGCGCCGTGCCAGTGACGGGTATGCGGCGGGATCCAGACGATGTCGCCCGGACGGATTTCCTGACGCGGGCCACCCTCTTGCTGCACGTAGCCGACCCCCGCAGTGACGATCAGTGTTTGCCCTAACGGATGGCTATGCCACGCGGTGCGTGCACCCGGCTCGAAGGTCACCGTGCCGCCGCCGATGCGCGCCGGCAGATCGCCCTTGAACAGGCCGTCAACGCGTACGGCGCCGGTGAAGTTTTGCGCCGCGCCCGTGATCGAGGGCTGAGCGCCATTTTTAGTGATACGGATGTCGCTGGCGGCGTGGGCCTCTACGTTCATGAGCGATAAGGCAATCAGTGGCGCGATCAAACGGTTCATTGAATGTACTCCGGTCAGACAGTGAAGCTGCTAACGCGTGAGGTGGCTATCGCTCAACCATTCATTCACGCGCTCCATGGTCTTGCGCTCTTGCTCGCCCTCCATCACAAAACCGTCCATCAGTTTGGACTTCGGCGCATGCGTTTCGAGGACACGGCGGCTATTGCCCAGTCCATATCCACCGTGGGTGTTGAAGGGAATAAGGGTTTTCCCGGACAGGTCGTGGGTGCTCAGAAATGCACGCACAATCGGCGGGGTGGTTTCGCCCCAGATCGGGAAGCCCAGATAAAGCGTGTCGTAGTCGGCCAGTGCACGAACGCTGCTTTGCAGCTCGGGTTCGAAGCCACTGTCGCGCTCGTGGCGTGCCTGCTCCACGGTTTGCAGATAATCCTCTGGATAGGCGTTGGCCGGGCGGATCTCAAAGAGATCGGCACCGAGCCCGCGCTGGATAAGCCCGGCAACCACGCGGGTATTGCCGGAGCGCGAAAAATACGCCACCAGAATCCGCGACCCCGAACGCGGCGTTTCGCTGTCGGTTTGCGTGTCGGCGAGTGACAGCAGCGGGGCACTCGCAAGCGCGGCGATGACCGTGCGCCGAAGTGGATCGTGATCGTTACTCATCGATCAACCGCCGAACGGATCAGCGCAATGGCTTGCGGGGTATCAGTCGTCGGGTCGTAGCCATGGCTCAAGCCCATGCAGCCAAAGCCCAAGGCTGAGACTTCGAGTGAGCTGTTTCCGAGTGTGCGCTTGTGCATGCGTATCTCCCGACAGGTGGCGTTGGGAGAACAGTAAGCGAGCTTACGAGTGGGGACTAGACGGGTAAATCGGCAAGGGTTTATGAAGTTTGCTCATCAGTACCAGAAGTGTGGGGTGGCTTTAAGCAAAAAGGCGGGTTGATTGAGTCGGCCACTACACATTGTGTGACCATCGAAGCGGCACGGGGTATCTTCAAATGCGCTTTCTTGTGCCCCCGATCTGGATAAGCAATATTGCCGGTAAATTCAGCCTGCATTTAAGGCCATACGATGAACGATATTGAGTTTGCGCATAGCGTCAGCCCTCAGTTGGGCAACTTGTATGAACAGGCAAAGAACCTGGGTGCTTCGACGCCGGGTTATGCCGTTACTTTTTTGCGAAGCTTCGCCGAGGCGTTCTGCGAAACGCTGGTTCCGAATAGGGATCGGGCTCTGAATCTGGATCGCAAGATCGCGTACCTGCGAGATAGATGTTTGGTAGACCACAGGGTGCTGAGCCCGTTACGCACCCTGCAAAAAAACGGGAATGTTGCGGCTCACCCCAAGGCGTTTAGCTATACCTCCCACGACGCCACTGAAATGCTTAACGAGGCGCTGCCCGCTGCCCTCGAATTGCTTGAGCATCTACATTTCCGAAGTTCAGTGCTCGGTGAGCCTCCTGAATACACGGTCACGCCGCTCACACAGCACAACCTTCAAGCGTTGTGCTACAGCGCTGTTTTCGAGGAAGACGCTGAGGCGCGCTACACGCTCGGAGTCCATTTCAAAGAAAAAGCTGATGCTCTAAAAGCCGCGGAGGTTGTGTTCAGAACTGATGACGGCTACGGTTTTGAATCCCGTAAATCTATTGATCAAGCCACTATGTGGTTTCAGCTCGCTGCCGACAGTTCGCATGTCGAGGCAATGTACGAGTACGGGATCTACCATGCGCATCTCCAGGGCGATGCGTTTAAAGAACAGCGCCAAAAAGGTGAGCATTGGGTTTGGCGGGCAAGTGCTGGAGGCTATGCCAATGCGTTGGCTTTTATTGGCGACTGCTACTTTTGGGGGTCGGCTCGATACGAGCAAGATCTCGAGTGTGCAAGAGAGCTGTATCAGCAGGCTGCCGCCCAGTCTCACCCAGGAGCACTTGCTCAATTGGGCGCGATGCATGAGCGGGGGCTCGGCGGCCCGAGAGATTTCAACGCGTCATTCGAATGCTCTCTACAGTCTGCCGAGGCTGGATTTCCGCAGGCGCAATTTCACTTGTACACGCTGCATCAACAAGGTCACGCCTTCGCCAGTGACCGCTTGAAAGCTATTGCCTGGCTAGTCGAAGCGGCGGAACAAAAGTACCCAGAAGCGATGCTGGAGCTCGGCAAACTGATCAGCCAGAAGCTCATTCCGGGCCGAAGCGAAATTGAGGCACAAGGGCTTTATGAGCAATGCATCAACAGCGAAAAAACTCGAATAAAAGCCCGGTATGCACTGGCTCACAGCCTGGTAAAGCAACTGGACGATCTGGACGCATTGCAATCAGCGTTGGCGCACATTACTAACTGCCAGGATGAAATCATTGCAACGTCACAACATGAGGATCTGCTTCCTGCTTGCCAAAGGCTTGCCGTATATATCTGGGAGAAGATGCAGGGGGCCATGGCTAACGCATACCCTAACTTTGCTTTCCAAATAAGTACCCCGACACCCCCAGTCGCAATCGAACCGTCCCAACGGGTCTACCTTGGCTCGCCGGTAGGCCGGAACGAACAATGTCCCTGCGGCTCTGATAAAAAGTACAAGCACTGCTGCCGTTGACGGCCAGCCTGAGGCCAACGCCCAAGCTAACGAGCAGTCATGGTAAGCGGTGCTGGAGTTTCTGCATAACGCCGTGGCCGAGCACATTCCAAGGAGTTGCAATGAACAGCCCTCTGTTTAATCAATGGCATAATCCCCTCCTTTTCTGTTCAACGGATGCAAGGACGCCATGTTCAAACCCCTATCCCTCCTATTGCTCTGTGCCACGATCACCGGCTGCCAGACCCTGACCCGTCCGGCGGATGTCGACTCCCCGCTCGTTGGGTTGCGCTGCATGTGGATCGCCGGTGAAAAGCCGTTCAAACGCGACAATCTGCTGTACATCGAGCGCTACGCCGGTTATGACAACGCTCGGTGCAAGGCCACGTTGGGCAAGATGTATCAGGAGGGCGGGTACGGCGTCGATCAGGACTTCACCAAAGCCCGTGCACTGTTCGTCGAGTCTGCCAAGCTTGATCCAGCCACCAATATCCTGCTGGCGCAGATGGCCGAGCGCGGTGAAGGCGAGCCGGTGGACTATGCCAAGGCGCGGGAGTTTTATCGCCTCTCGGGCAAGAACGCGGTGATACCGCTGGGGCGCTTGATGGAGGAGGGCAAAGGTGGCCCGCAGGACCTACCGGGCGCCTTGGCACTCTATCTGGAGTCGAGCGAGCGCTGGCGCGACAATCCCTGGGAGGCGGTAGTCCGCTTGCGTAAACAAGGGGTAGTGTTGAGTGAGGCGCAGGCGGTTCGCTACCGGCAAATCTGGATGTCAGGTTTCCTCAGGGAGCAAAACCGTCGAATGGCTGTTCGGGAAGTGTTCGACGCGGTCAATGACTCGGGCGCAACCAGGAACGTTAAGTTGTTTTATCGCTTCACGTCAGACAGCGGTACACCGCAGGTGACACTGGTCCAACGTTCGGGCGATGCCAATGTAGACAGTTGGGTCATGAAAGCAGCGTCGCACATTTCGATGGGTGATTCCGCACCCATAACGGACAGTTCGGGCGTGCAGGAGATCATTGCGCCGCTGGTATTCTCGCAGCGCGATACCCAACGTATGAATTGGATATGCGGCAGAAAACCCTGCAATTGATTGCGCTTACCCTCCGAGCGCATAGACCAGGCTCGGAGCTTGCCCCGGTACGTCATCCAGGTATCCGCACTGCTTCATCGAGAGCTTTTCCAGGACGTTGATCGAGGCACTGTGGCTGGGTCGCACCAGTGCCCAAATGCGCTCAACGCCGAGGGATTCAAAGGCGTGGCTGATAGCGGTCGCACCTAATTCCGTCGCAAATCCTTTGCCCCAAGCCTCCACGGCGAATCGGTAACCCAGGTTTAGCCTGGGCTCGTCCCCATAGTTGTAGTAAGCGATGCCGCCAAAGCCTATGACGGTTTCCGGCAATTCACTCTGCGCTATAGCCCACCAGCCAAACCCGTGCTGCTGCCAGTGCGCAAGCCAGGTATCCAATACGCGCTGCGCGTCATTGATATTCACAAGCGGGCCGGCGGGGTTGAACTGCTGGGTCCTGGGGTCCCCGTAGATCTCGAACAGCCGCGTGAGGTCTGCGGGTTCAGGCTGTCGGTAAGTCAGGCGTGAGCTGGAAAGGGCCATCGGTGTGTCCTTCGATCAATGTCGGCAATGTTTCATTGAAGAATGGGCGTGGACGCCACGCAATAACAATCCCTGCCGTTCTGCTTGGCCGTGTAGAGCATTTTGTCCGCCGAGGTAATCAACAGGCTGGGCGTCACAGGCTGCTCACAGGGTTGGCTGCCGGCAATACCGGCGCTGGCTGTCACGTAGCCCTGTGGGTGGGCACTGTGCTCGATCTTCAAGGACCGGATGGCCTCCAGGATATCCTTGGCGACTACCGCAGCGCCCAGGCTGTCGGTATTGGGCAGCAGCACGGCAAACTCTTCGCCGCCATACCTCACGGCCAGGTCGCCGGGCCTTTTTACCGCGCGTGCAATCGCCTGGCCCACGGCGCTGAGGCAGTCGTCACCGGCGGCGTGCCCGTAGGTGTCGTTGTAGCGTTTGAAATAGTCGACATCCAGCATGATCAATGACAGATGGGAGCGTTGCCGCTTGGCCAGCAGAATCTCATCCACCAAGGCGCTGTCCAGGCGTCGACGGTTGCCAAGCCCTGTAAGGCTGTCGGTCAAGGCCATGTCGCGCATGGATTGATGGGCCACGCGCAAGGCTTTTTCCATCACCATGCGCTGGCGCAATTGGTTCAGCACAATCAGCCCGAACACCGTGAAGGCGCTGATCAGGAAGAACAGCACGAACCCGGTTTTGAACAGGTCCCAGCGCCACGGGGCAATGATGGATTCGCGCGAGAGACCGGCTTCAACCACCAGCGGATAGGTGGTCAACGCTCTGTAGCCGTACACGCGCTCGGTGTCATCCACCACCGCTTTGACCTCAGCGATGCCTTCATTGGAAAGGGGCAGGAAACGCTTGAAGATTGCACTGTCTGCCAAGCTTTTACCGACGATGGCGGGGATAAACGGGCGGCGCACCAGGATCGTTCCACTGCGCAGTGCGAGCACCAATGCACCTTTGTCATCGATCTTGAAGTCGCCGTAGTAGTCCACGAAATAACTGACCTTTATCGTCCCGAGCAGCACCCCCGCAAATGAGCCGTCGGGGTTATTCAGGCGGCGCGAAATGGGGATGATGAGGTCGTCGGTGGACTTGCTTTTGACCACCTCGCCGATGCGCACGTTTCGATCGGTGTGGTTGCGGTGGTACTGGAAATAATCACGGTCGGCATTGTTTGCAGGCTCCGGAATCACTTCTTTGTCGGTCACGATCCAGTGCCCATCCGGGCCATAAATAAACAAGCCATGCAATTGCGGCATCAGCTTGGCCTGCTGAACCAACAGGTTGTGGATGCGCGGCACGTTGATGGTTTGCAGCCCGTCGCCTTCCACTCGCTCACCCAGCGCTGCCGTCAACACATCGACCTGGCGAATTGCATCTTCGGCGTGCTGCGCCGTTGCCCGCGCCAGGTTGGTGACAGAGTCGCGGGCGGAGGCGAAGGCGGCGTGATAGTCACGCCAGGTCCGCCAGCCTTCAACGGCCAGGAACGCGAGGATCACCGTCAGCATAAAGATGACGGTCAGGCGGAACGCAGCGCCGGGGCTGACGGCCGCGAAGGGGACCGCTTCAGTGATGTTGTGCGCCTGGGTCTTTGGCTGTTTGCGTCCGAGCATCGAAATGTCCTTGTACTGGTGTGACACGATAGCTCAAAACCACGCGCCTCAACGCTTGATCAGCGTGTCTACCTGCGCCACCAGCGCTTCAATTGCAAAAGGTTTGGTCAGCACTTCCATGCCCGGCCCAAGGCTCACCTCGCCGATGGCGGCGTTCTCGGCGTAGCCGGTGATAAACAGGGTTTTCAGGTTGGGTCTCACCTCCCGACCGGCGTCGGCCATCTGGCGGCCATTCATGCCGCCGGGCAAGCCGACGTCAGTGATCAGCAGGTCAATATGCACGTCGGACTGCAGTACCTTCAGGCCAGCAACACTATCGCCGGCCTCTATCAAGCTGTAGTCGAGCCCGCCCAGCACATCCATCAGCAGCATGCGTACGCTTGGTTCATCATCCACGATCAGAATGGTTTCTCCGGACTTGGCGGGAGTGGCCGAGGCATGATTGATCTCACGATTGTCTTCAGACGGCCTGCCGTCAAATCGCGGCAGGTAAATATTGATCGATGTACCTTGGCCAACCTGCGAGCTTATGCGGGCGTGGCCGCCAGACTGTTTGGCGAAGCCGTAGATCATCGACAGACCCAGGCCGGTGCCCTGGCCAATGGGCTTGGTGGTGAAGAACGGGTCGAAGGCTTTGGCCAGTACGTCGGGTGTCATCCCCATGCCTGTGTCGGTGACGCTCAGGCACAGGTATTGCCCGGCAGCGATCTCATGGGCGACGGCCATTTCTGCGTCGACAATGACATTGGCGGTCTCGATGCTGATGCGTCCACCGTGGGGCATGGCGTCACGGGCATTGATGCACAGGTTCAGCAGGGCATTCTCCAGCTGGCTGGCATCCACCAGGGTCGGCCAGCTGTTCACCGCACACAGGGGCTCGACGGCAATGCTTGGGCCCACCGTACGCTGGATGAGTTCGCCCATGCCTTCCACCAGCCGATTCACATCCGTGGCCCTGGGGTCGAGGGTCTGCCTGCGGGAGAACGCGAGCAGCCGGTGGGTCAATGCCGCCGCCCGTTTAGTCGCGCCCTGGGCAGTGATAATATATTTGTCGACCTCCGGCCATCGATTCTGGGCGATCCGCATCGCGATCAACTCCAGGGAGCCCGAGATGCCGGCCAGCAGGTTATTGAAATCATGGGCCAGGCCCCCCGTCAGTTGGCCGACGGCTTCCATTTTTTGCGACTGACGCAGTTTTTCCTCGGCCTGTATCAATTCGGCAGTGCGTTCGGCGACCCGCTGTTCGAGGGTTTCATTCAACACTCGCAGTGCCGTCGTGGCACGGTCGCGCTCGGCTTCAACCGAGCGCCGGCCCTCAACATCGATGACCACACCCGGCAGGCTCACGGCCGAGCCGTCTTCGCCGAGGTCGACGCGGCCGTTGGCTTCGATCCAGTAATACTTGCCGTCGGCCCGGCGTACCCGGTACTGGTGAGCGTAGGCGCCGCCCCTGAGCAGCGCGGCGGTGATGGCGGTCGACAGCCCCTCGCGGTCCTCCGGGTGCACTGACGCTACCACTTGGGCCATGCTCAGGCCTTCGTGGCCCAGCGCAGGGTCCAGGCCGAATGCGCAGGCGAAGGCCTCATCAATGGTGAAACGGTCGTTGGGCACGTCCCAGTGCCAGGTGCCGATGATTGCGCCAGCCGCCAGCGCAAGCTGCACACGCTGGACGTTTTGCCGTGCAACGGCTTCGCTGATGCACAGGCGCTCCTGGGCATTCCTGCGTTCGGTGACATCGCTGAAAATGATCGCGATCTGCCGGTCGGCCGGCGCACCCACGCGCACCGCACGCACGTCGAACCAGCGCTTGAAGGCTTCGGCGTAGTTTTCAAAGGTGGCGGGCTCGCCGGTCTTGGCCACATGCCCGTAGGTTTCGAACCAGAAGCGCTCCAGGTTTGGGGCGAACTCGGTGACCCATTTACCGCGCAGGTTCACCCCGGCCTGACGCTCGAACGCGGGGTTGGCTTCCACGAAGCAGTAGTCGATCGGTTGATCATCGGCGTCGAACTTGACTTTGACGATGGCGAAGGCGGATTCCACCGTCTCCAGAATCGTGCGAAAACGTTCCTCGCTCTGACGCAATGCGGATTCGGCAATGCGCATGCGCGACAGGTCGAGCATCGCACCGATCATGCGCAGGGCCTTGCCCTCGGCATTGCGGATCACATGCCCGCGGTCGAGTACATCGACGTAGCTGCCATCCAGGCGGCGAAATCGATACTCCTCGGTCCAGGCCGTGCCGCTGCCGTTGATCACGGCAAAGATAGAAGTGCGTACGCGCTCACGCTCCTCGGGGTGGATCTGGCTGATCCACCATTCACCCGATGTGTCCAACGTTGCCAGGCAATAGCCGAAAGTGCTTTGCAGTGCCTCGTTCCAAAGGATCTGGTCGGTTTGCATGTCCCAGTCCCAGATCGTATCGCTGGTGGCCTTGACCGCCAGTCGATAACGTTCTTGGGTTTGCGCAATCGAAATGCCCTGGACGTGCGCATCGGCGACGTCTGGCAATCGGTCGCGAGCTCCTTCTGCCAGCTGAGCGCGCAGCCTTGCGATCTCTGCTTCGAGCTGATCACGATTGAGTTCACTCAATGCTTTTTCCATGTTTCGCTCAGGTAGCCGCGTCAGGCGCGAAGAAGGTCAGAGACCATAGTGACACGCGCGCTGTGCACAGGGTTCCGGGCGCTGGTAAAGCGGTTGCCGAGGGCTCGGTAGAGGAGGCTGCTTCTTTAAGGTGTCATGTGCGCCTGTGGCGTCAGGAAACTTTGATCACAACCTTGCCAAACGCCCCTTTCGCCAGGTGTTCGTAGGCGAGTCGTGCGTCCTCGAACGCATAGACTTTCTCAATGACTGGGTGAATCGCATGTTCGCCGAGGAATGCGTTCATTCGATCAAAGGATGAGCGGGGCGCTACAGCGATGCCACGCAGGGTGGTCTGGCGGAAGATCAATGGCATCAACGCAAGCTCGGTGGTCTGGCCGGTCAAAAAGCCGATCTGTGCGATTTTGCCCGCCGCTTTGGTCGCCGCAATGGACTGGTTGACGCCCTTGCCACCGGCCACATCCAACAGCAGGTCAACGCCTTTGCCCTCGGTCAGTTCAAGCACCTTGGTCTCCCAGTCGGGGTGGGTGCGGTAATTCACGCCTGCCACGGCGCCGAGTTCGATGGCGGCCTCGAGGTTTTTATCGCTGCTCGACGTCACGATTACTTTGGCACCCAGTGCGGTTGCCAATTGCACGGCGAATATCGAGACGCCGCCTGTGCCTTGCACCAACACGGTGTCACCGGCTTTGATCTGGCCGTAATCCACCAGTGAATACCAAGCCGTCAGTGCAGCGATCGGCAGGGTCGAGGCTTCTTCATCGGACAGGTTGTGGGGGGCCTTCACGGCACTGTCTTCATGAATAATCATGTATTCGGCAAGGCCGCCGGGCAGGGGAGAGCCGAAGCAATAGTCGGGTTCATTCGGGCCGGGCGGCCCCTCGATCCAGCGCGAATAGAGGTGCGAGTTAACGCGGTCGCCAATCGCGAAGCGGCTCACGCCTGCGCCCACCGCCACGACTGTGCCCGCGGCATCACTGACCGGGATGAGCGACTTCGGCACCTTATGGGGCTCATAGATGCCGTCCACGATGGCTTTGTCACGGAAGTTCAGCGACACCGCGCCAACCTTCACCAGCAGTTCGCCTGCTTTCGGTTCGGGGGTCGGCGTTTCGCCAAGGGTCAGGTTGTCGAGGCCGAAGTCTTTGAGGAGCCAGGCTTTCATATCGTTTCTCCAAGAGAGTCACCGGCGATTTCCGATGAGGTGCAGCTATTTTTCTCCCTCAACGGCGCGGGATAAATGCCGCCGGCATCAACGCACTGTTATCATCGGGCGCAACAATCCTTTATGGATAAAGCCATTTCTTCGCAACAAAACCACTACAGGCCCGTCATGGAACTGCTCCAGTCAATGCAGGTGTTTGCCCACGTAGCTGAACTGGGCAGCTTTACTAAAGCGGCAGATGCGGCGCAACTGGGCCGTCCACAGATCACGCGGGCCATTCAGGATCTGGAGGCTTCCCTGGGGGTAAGACTGTTCCAGCGCACCACGCGAAAGGTCAGGCTGACGACCGAAGGTGAGCAGTTTTATCAGCGGGTAGTCGGCATTCTAGGCAGTGTCGCCGAGACGACGTCGATGTTCGCCCGCTCAGGTGCTTCACTTCGCGGAAAACTGCGCATCGACATTCCCACGGCGTTTTCCCAGCCCGCTTTTATCGCGAGTCTGTTGGCGTTCTCTGATAGCCATCCGGAGGTTGAGATGGCATTGGGCGTGACAGATCGGGCGGTGGACTTGGTGGCAGAGGGCGTGGATTGCGTAATCAGGATCGGTGATTTGCCAGATTCCAGCCTGATCGCTCGGCGTATCGGTATGGCAACCATGGTCACCTGCGCCGCACCTGCCTATCTTCAGGCTCACGGGGCGCCTGCGACCCCGGATGACTTGGCCGCACATCGGGGCGTGAGTTTTTTGTCCGGTCAAAATCATCGGCCATTGCCGTGGCAGTTCTTGCAGGATGGGCAGGATATAAGTCACGTCAGTCGTCATGGGATCATCGTCAATGAGTCCAATGCGTACGTGCAATGCGGGGTCGCAGGTTTCGGTGTCCTTCAGGCCCCCGGTATTACGCTGGAGCGTTATCTGGCGGACGGCTCTTTGGTTGAGGTGCTTGATCAGTACCGCCCACGAGCGCGTCCGGTCTCGGTGTTGTACCCCAGCAGGTCGCAACTTGCCCCACAGGTTCAGGCGTTTGTCGACTGGTTGAGTCAGCGCTTCCCTCGCCTGTATTCACGCTGGCTGGAGCAAGCGGTTGACTGATCCCACACTTCACAAGGAGCCCACCCCATTGATGCTGCTGTTCAAACGGTTGAGCGCATTCTCCATCCAGGCGCGCAGGGCACTCGGGCTGGTGTGGGGCACCTCACGCCCCCTGTTCCTGGGCTTGCTGCTGGCGACAATAGTAGCGGGGCTGCTGCCAGCACTTGCGGCCTGGATCGGCCAGCGCATTGTCGATGGGGTGGTCCACGCCATGCAGGTGCACGCCACCGGCAGCCAGGCACCGGTGTGGCCGGTGATGCGTTACGTTTTGGCCGAAGCCGGCGTGCTGGCGCTGTTGGCCGCTGCACAACGGGCGCTGTCGATGCAGCAGTCGCTATTGCGGGTGAGATTGGGGGTGAAGGTCAACCTGATGGTGTTGGAAAAAGCCCAGACCCTTTCGCTGCTGCAATTTGAAGACGCCGAGTTCTACGACAAGCTGGTGCGCGTGCGCCAGGGCGCTTCGACGCGACCGCTGAGCCTGGTGACCAAAGGTTTGGGCTTGGTGCAGAACCTCATCTCGCTGGTGAGTTTTGCGGTGTTGCTGGTACATTTTTCGCCGTGGGCGCTGCTGATCCTGGTGGTCGGCGCGTTGCCAGTGTTCTTCGCCGAAACGCATTTTTCAGGTAATGCATTCCGCCTGTTCCACCGGCGCGCCCCCGAGACGCGTCAGCAGAATTACCTCGAATCGCTGCTGTCCCACGAGGCCCATGCCAAAGAGGTCAAGCTGTTTGGCCTGGCGCCGTTGTTGCTCAAGCGCTACCGCGACAACGCTGACCGCCTGTATGCAGAAGATCGCCTGCTGACCGTGCGCCGTGACGCCTGGGGCTTTGGCTTGGGCCTGCTGGGCACCGCAGCGTTTTACCTCGCCTACGCCTGGGTGGTGCTCGACACCGTGCGCGGCCAGACCAGCCTTGGCCAGATGACCATGTACATCGTGCTGTTCAAACAGGGCCAAAGCGCGATCACCGCCAGCCTCAGCGCAATCGCCGGGCTGTATGACGACAGCCTGTTCCTCTCTGACTTGTATGAATACCTCGAAACCCCCGTGATCATTCCCCATGGCCGGCTCACCCAAGGGGCCCGACCGGGCGATGGCCTGCGCTGCGAGCAGGTGAGCTTCACCTACCCAGGCGCCTCATCCGCTGCGCTGCGTAATATCAGCCTGCACTTGGCGCCGGGGCAAAGCCTGGCGCTGGTGGGTGAAAACGGCTCGGGCAAGACCAGCCTGATCAAGCTGCTGACCCGTCTGTATACCCCGGATGAGGGCCGTATCCTGCTCGACGGCAGCGACCTGCAAGCGTGGGATGAACAGACCCTGCGCCAGCGTATCGGGGTGATATTCCAGGATTACATCCGCTATCAGATGACCGTCGGCGAGAACCTTGGCGTGGGCGATGTCGACGCCATGAACGACCAGGCCCGCTGGCGCAGCGCAGCCACCCAAGGCGTCGCGGCCGAATTTATTGAGCGCTTGAGCAAAACCTATTCCACGCAGCTGGGGCGCTGGTTCGGCGGCCAGGAGCTATCGGGTGGGCAGTGGCAGAAAGTCGCCTTGTCACGGGCCTATATGCGTCAGGATGCCGACCTGCTGATCCTCGATGAACCCACGGCGGCCCTGGATGCCGGCGCTGAGGCAGCGGTGTTCGAGCACTTTCGTGAGCATGCCAAGGGCCGCATGACGTTGTTGATTTCCCACCGATTCTCCAGTGTGCGCAGTGCCGATCACATTATCGTACTGGAGGCTGGGCAGATTCTGGAGGAGGGCAGTCACCGCCAACTGATGGCGGCGGGAGGGCGTTATGCCGAGTTGTTCGACGTTCAGGCGCGGGGCTATCGCTAAACAGCTCGACAGCCCCTGCGATAGCGATCAGAACTCCTCGTACACCGCCGGATCCTGATTGTTTATTCGGCCGGTGGGGCTGGCGAGCCGGGCAATCACGGCCAGGTCATCGGCAGACAAGGCGAAATCAAAAAGGCTCAGGTTTTCGCGCTGACGCTGCACCGAGCTCGCCTTGGGCAAGGCAATTGTGCCGAGTTGGTAATGCCAGCGCAGGATCACTTGCGGGATGCTTTTACCCAGGCGCTCGGCGATGCCTTGCAGCGAGGGGTCCTTGAGCAGGTGATTGGCTCGCCCCAAGGGGCTCCACGACTGCGTGACAATGCCGTGGGCTTTGTTCCAGGCCAATTGCTCGCGCTGCGGGAAAAACGGGTGCAATTCGATCTGGTTTACGGCCGGGGTCACGCCGCTGTCTTTGATCAGCGTCTCCAGGTGTTCCGGCAGAAAATTGCAGACGCCAACGCTCTTCACCCAGCCACGTTTGCGAGCCTCCACCAGTGCCCGCCAGGCCTGCACGTACAAGCCGTTGCTCGGGTTAGGCCAGTGCAGCAGGTAAAGATCGAAATAGTCGAGCTGGCTGCGATAAAGCGACTCCTCAATCGTTGTCAACGCCGCTTCAAATTCATAGTGTCGACCGGGCAGTTTGGAGGTGATGCGCAGGTGCTCGCGGGGCACACCGCTGCGACGCACCGCTTCACCCAACGCGCCTTCGTTCTCATAGTTCACCGCGCTGTCGAGCAAGTGGTAGCCGCAGCCGATGGCAGCCCGTATGACCTCAACGCCCTCAGAACCATTGAGCTTATAGGTACCAAAGCCAATCGCCGGCAGGGAGGTGCCATCGTTGAGCTCGAGGGTGGGTATGCGTGGTTCAGACATCGCAGATGCCTCCTGTTGGGACGTGAGTCGAACGAGGATTGAAACTTTTTGAGGGCGTGGGCTGCCCGAGGTTACCTCGGCTTTCCAGTGACTACCAAGGCGTCTATCACGCGGGTTTTGCTCGCCATGATCAGGTGAGTGGCGCCTGCATCAGGCCTCCTAGTACGGCGGCTGCCCTGGTGTGAACGGCTTGTAGTTGGAATCCTTGTAGTGATCGTCGCGGTAATAGGTCTTGGCCCTGGGACCATCGTGAGGGTAGGTCACCTCAAGGTTGGGCGTCAGGTGCCAGCCGGTACCACCCTCGTCGCGTTCTATCAGCGACGGGTAGACCTTGCAGGTGCCGCTTGAGCCCGAGGTCATCTCAAACTGGTAATAACGGCCCGGTTGCGGCGTGAAGACCGTCGTGACAGAGCACGATTGGGTACGCTCGCCTTCCCAATACGTGCCGATGCGCGTTTCAATACCGGGCCGCACTTTGGTTTCGTAATAATCGAACGTCAGGTCCTGGCCGGCTTTGGGCATGCCGATGTCTTGGGTATGAATAAAGGGAAGGGGCCCGCTGCGCACCACACCGCCGGAGCGCACACCGTTTTCGTACTGGTAGATGTCGGCATGCTGGGTGAAGTCGACGATGCGAACATAAGCCGGGTTCGGCTCGTCTTCGGGCGCGGTGAAGTAATAGGTCTTGGGTAGATATTGGCAGCCGGCAAAGAAGGGCAGGATCAGCAAAAGGCGTGAACGGGGAAAAAGCATGGTCAGTTCCTGGTCTGAGTTGATCTACAGACCACGGTTTGAACAATCTATTCCCGCAACTTCTGATCTAGAAGGCGAGGCTCTTGCTTTGCTTTGCTTTGCTTTGCTTTGCTTTTGATCTTGATCTTAGGCGCCCCGTTAACCACGCTGGCCGAACGCAGGCTTGAATCCGTGGGTAACCCGGCAGGACGCCGGGTTAGCCGTCCTGGGCCAAGGATGGCCCATGACGGCGGCCCACGGATTCAAGCCTGCGTTCGGGCACACCGAGCCTAGGCGAGGTGCCGAGTGGTGGGGCAAGAGCCCTTTTGGTTACTTTTGGGGCTCTTTTCCAAAAGTGACCCGCCGTAAGGGCGGAACCAATAGCCGCCGTTACCCAAATAACGGATATGTACCCCGCCCAAACCCTCTAGCGCCTGACACATAGCCATCGGGGGCAAGCCCCCTCCCACAGGAGATTCGGTTTACAACCCATCAAACTCAGTCGTCTGTCAGGCTGTCACGGGAGCAGACTCCCTCGCCACAGAAGCTATCCTTGTGTGGCATCGATCAGGCGTGCACCCGTCAGCGCTTGCAACTCGGCAAAGCCGAGCCCCGGGATAATTTCGGTCACCAGCAGGCCGTCAGTGGTGACGTCGATGACGCACAGGTCCGAGTAAATACGGTCGACACAGCCCATACCGGTGACCGGATAGCTCAGTTGATCAACAATCTTCGCTTCACCCTGGCGGGTCAGGTGCTCGGTCACCACAAAGACTTTCTTCGCGCCGATGGCCAGGTCCATGGCACCACCCACGGCTGGGATCGCATCAGGCTCACCGGTGTGCCAGTTGGCCAGGTCACCATTGCTGGCCACTTGGAAGGCACCGAGTACACAAATATCCAGATGCCCACCGCGCATCATCGCAAACGAATCACCGTGGTGGAAAAAGCTGCCGCCCTTGAGCATGGTCACAAACTCTTTGCCGGCATTGATCAGCTCGGGGTCTTCTTCACCTTCGGCCGGTGGCGGGCCGAACGCGAGCAGGCCGTTTTCCGAATGCAGGAAGATGTCCTTGTCGGCGGGCAGGTAACTAGCAATCTTCGTCGGCAGGCCAATGCCCAGGTTGACGTAGGCACCTTCGGGTATGTCCTGGGCGACGCGCTGGGCGATGGCATCGCGGGAAAGCTTGGTGTAAGGCATGGGTTAAACCTCCTGAGCCGGTTGGGCTGAGCCGACGCGCACCACGTGCTGGACAAAAATGCCCGGCGTCACGATATGTTCCGGGTCGAGGGCGCCCAGCTCAACGATCTCGCCCACTTGCGCGATGGTCGTCGTGGCGGCCATGGCCATGATCGGGCCGAAGTTGCGCGCCGACTTGCGATACACCAGGTTGCCCCAGCGATCCCCTTGGTACGCCTTGATCAAAGCGAAGTCGGCCTTGATCGGAAACTCCAGCACATAGTGTTTGCCGTCGATCTCGCGAGTCTCTTTACCCTCGGCGAGCAGGGTGCCGTAGCCGGTGGGCGTGAACACCGCGCCCAGGCCGGAACCGGCCGCCTGGATACGGCAAGCGAGGTTGCCCTGGGGCACCACCTCCAGCTCGATCTTGCCAGCACGGTAAAGGCCGTCGAATACCCAGGAATCCGCCTGGCGCGGGAACGAACAAATGATCTTGCGCACCTGGCCGGACTTGAGCAAAGCGGCCAGGCCGTAGTCACCATTGCCTGCATTGTTGCTGACCAACACCAGGTCGCGTGCACCGTGCTCAATCAGGGCGTCGATCAGTTCAGCCGGTTGCCCGGCGGGGCCGAAGCCGCCAATCATGATGGTGGCGCCATCTCGGATCTGGCTGATTGCAGCCGTCACGGATGAATTGGTTTTATCGAGCACGTGTTCCTCCTGGGAGAGCCAATACCGCCGGCGTCGTTTTCGCACGCAAGTGCATATAACGACGACGAAAAAGTTATACCCATGACCAACTGATCGCAGCAGATTAATGACGTTTATCTACTGTTCGATTGTGATTGTTTGGGGCTGTTTTGCTGAGGATCATCATAACTTTGCAAGGCGGGCAGACAAGCGCCCGAGGGGGGAGTTGTTCGATAATCGCCCAAATTGATTGGCCTGCTCACAACCGTTGTGCCTAGCTCTCAGCCACCGCCGCAAACCGCAAACGATCACGCCCCAAGCCCTTGGCGTCATACAGCGCCGCATCGGCCCTGGCCAACAAACTGGCGGTCGTGTCGCCGTCACGCGGTACTTCGCAACACACCCCGATGCTGATGCGCAGCGCAATGCTTGAGCCGCCATACAGCGCCGGCGCCGCGGCCAACGACATGCGCAGTTCATCCAGCACCGTTTCCGCTGCCTCAGGGGCAGTGCACGGCAACAGCAACAGAAATTCCTCGCCACCGTACCGGCCAATGCTGTGGGTAGCACGAAGCCGCTGGCTGAGGTGGCTGGCGCAGTGGCGGATCACTTCATCACCCGCCAGGTGCCCGTGCACATCGTTGATCTGCTTGAAATGGTCGATATCGACCATGGCGACCGCCAGGCAGGCACCGTCCCGACGTGCGCGCTCCAGCTCTTTGGCGAACCGCTCCAGAATCGCGCGCCGGTTGAGAATGCCCGTCAGCACATCGCGCAGCGCCATGTGTTTAAGCAACGACTCACTGCGCTCCTTGGCCAGCAGCACCAGGCCCAGGGAAATCATCATGGCGGTGAAGGTGCCGATGCTGACCGAGATGGTTTGCTTGAGGTTGCTGACGTCGTACCGCATTTCCGCGGCGCCACCGCCCAGTATCGCGATCACCCGCATGCCCAGCCCGATCAGGCTGATGCTGGACCCGATGATCAACAGCATGCGCGCACGGCCCAGGGCGGGAACGTGGCGAAGGGTCCAGTAGATGATCAAGGCGCATTGCAGCATCAACACCAGCGAAGCGGCGAGCATGCGCGGCTCCAGTGTGTCGATGAGGGTCACCATCAACACCAGCATCAACGCCGCTGGTGTGAACACCCGCCACCAGGACACCGGCAACTCGACAATCCGAAACAGGCTGGCGCCATAGAACGCCAGCGCCACCGCCAGCAGGGAGTTGGCCGCGCCGTAGGTGAACCACAGTGGCGCGTGCCCGTAGAAGGTATAACCCACATAGGCCAAGGCATGCGCCAACAGGCCAAAGCCGATGGTCAGCAACCCATCACGCTGGTTGAATTGACCGACCAGGATCAGACAAAACGCCATGATCGTCGCGACCAGAGCAACACAGCCAAACAGCGTAGGGGTATGGGCGATCATGGCGTCTCACCGAGCGATGGCAGGCCGCACGGCTTCCATGCGGGGGTTGATCCTGGGGGGAGACGCTGAGTATAGGGGGCAGGTGTGAGTATTTCTATGGTCGCCTCCTACAGGTCAGCCCGCGAGCTCACCCAGCCTCGGCCTCGCGCAATTCCTTGAGGTATTTGTAGACCGTCGCCCGGCCCATGTTCAGCACATTGGCCAGGTAGTCTGCGGCGCTGCGGCCGTCGAATGCCCCCTCGGCATACAGCGCCTCGATCAGTGCGCGTTTCTCTTTCATCCGCAGGGTATTGAGGGACAACTGACGCTCGTTGAGCCATGTGTGCAGGAACGTGTTGATGCGTTCTTGCCAGTCGTCACGGAACAGCGCGTCAGGTTGTGGAATCAGGCGACTGATCTGGAAAAACGCATTGAGCGCGTCCTTGGCTTGGTCAAGTACGGAAAAGTTGATGTTGATGCACAACAACACTTCAGCAGCACCTTGCTCATTGCGCAGCACGGCGGTGATGGAGCGAATTTTCTGGCCGTTCCAATTGAGCTTTTCGTAGGGACCAAGCGTTGATACCTCTGTGAAGTCACCGGGCAGTTCATCCAGGGCCGAATCGTCCCCCAACTTGCGCTTGGAAAAGTTGTTGGCGATGTGCACGACTGTCTGGGTCTGCACTTCGTGCAAGATCACTTCGGCATGGGGAAAAAGCAGCGTGGCGATGCTGTCGGCGATTACTTTGTAGTTTTCAAATTTTTTCATGTTTGACGACAACGTCCTTGGTTTGACGGATGGCCTGCGGACCTCGGAGGGCATCATATCAGCTGGGCCGCGATGAAAAGTGCCGGCTGTGGTGGCAGCCGGCACAGGGTTTCAAGGCGATGCGGTCATGTGCACATCACTGCTCTGCCAGGAACTCCGAGACTTTCTGCAGCCCCTCTTTGATCACGTCGGTGTTATTGGCGTAGCCGATACGCACATAGCCTTCGATATCCAGTGCACTGCCCGGCGTAAACATCACGCCCTTGCTTTCCAGCAGTTTCACACAGAAGTCTTTGGACGACAGGGGGGTGTCGATTTTCAGCAAGGCGGTGGTGCCTGACTTGGGCTTCACATAGGAAACCTTAGGCTCGGCCGCGATCCACTGGTCCAGCAGTGCAAGGTTGGTACGGGTGATGTGTTTATTGCGTGCCAGGATCTTGTCTTTGTTTTCCAGGGCGATGGACGCGAAATGGTCGTCCAGCATGCCTACGCTGATGGTGTTGTAGTCGCGGTGGATGGAGACCGCGTGAATGACCTCGACCGGTGCGGTAATCCAGCCCAACCGCAGGCCCGCCAGGGAGAACGCCTTCGACATGCTGGCAGTACTGATGCCTTTCTCATAAAGGTCGGCAATGGCCACGGTGAAACCATCACCCTCCTGGTCGATGCCGCGGTAGACCTCGTCGCACAAGAGATAGGCACCGACCGAGCGGGCGATTTCCACGATCTGTTCCAACAAGGCTCGGTCCATCAGCGAGCCGGTCGGGTTGTTCGGGTTGTTGATCGCGATCAGCTTGGTGCCTGGGCGTGCCATGGCGCGCAGCTCCTCCAGGTCAGGCAAGAAGGCGTTCTCCTCGCGCAGGCGCAAGATCGATACCTCGGCGCCGTAGCTCTCAGGAATCGAATAGTGCTGTTGGTACGTCGGAGACACCGAGATCACATGATCACCCGGCTCAACCAGGGTTTCATGGATCAACGCGTTCGCGCCGATGGCACCGTGGGTAATGATCACATTCTCTTTGCGTTGGTGCGTATAGAGCTGCGCGACGTTGTTGCGCAGGCGGTCCGAGCCTTCGATCGCGCCATAGGTCATTTTCATAGGCAGCAGTTCGCTGAGAATGGTGTCTTTCTTACCCGCGAAGTCCAGCAACTGTTCGAGGGTCATGGACTCTACGCACGTCTCGGCGAGGTTGTATTGGCATTTGGTTTCATAGGCGTTCATCCAGATTTCAACGCCGAACTCTTTTATTTTCATGGCAATTCCTGATCAGTAGATTGGGGTTATCAGTTGAGGAGCAGCTTGTGCAGTTCCAGGGCGATGGCGACGTCTTCCAGGCCCAGGCCAATGGAGCGGAAGAACACGTGGCGACTGTAGTCGGGCAGGGGCGCAGTGCCTGCTTCCAGTTCAACGAGGTCGCCGAAAATGGCCTTCTCGTTCCACAGGCCGCTTTCGGTGGCCAATACCATTTCACCGGCTGAGGCAGGCGTGGTCTTGAGGTAATCGCAGTACACATCCATCTTGGGTAATTCGTCCGGATGAATTTCGTGGGCGCGAAACGCGTTGGTGCTGATGGACGTCACCAAGGTCGGTTTGCTCAGCGTATTGAGCGCGAGCACAGGTTTTGGCGAAGAGGTGCACAGCATCACCACATCGGCATTGGCGGTGGCCTTCGATTGCACTTCGCACAGCGAAATTCGCGAATCGAGCGTCTCGATTGCGGCGCGTTGGGCTGGCTCCATGGCGCCGATCTCAAGGGAATAGATAGAGATCTTTTCCCAGTCACGCAGGTCCTGTACAAATTTCAAATGCGCCAGGGCAACAGGGCCGCTGCCGACAATCGCCAGGCGCTTGGCGCCTTTGGGGGCCAGATGGTCAACAGCCAATGCCGTGGTTGCGGCCGTGCGCAGTGCGGTCAGGTACCCCGAGTCTGCCAATAGCAAGGGGCGTCCGGTCTGCATCGACATCAGCAGGGTCCAGGCGGTGACGATTGGCCGGCCCTCAGTCGGAATGTAAGGAGAGGTCTTGATGCCATACACCTGCTGCGCGTTCATCACGCCCAGGTAGTTGATGAAGTCGCCGCCTTGGGGGAATTCGACGACCTGCTGCGGCGGTTGCACGGCAGTGCCGGCAGCCAAGGCCTTGAACAGTGCGCGCATGGCGGCGCGCACGTCGATCTGCTGGATCAGGTCCTTGATGTCTTCCTCATACAGAATATGCGGGTGAGGGTGTTTATCAGCCATGTGCGGTTGCTCTTGTTAAGGTCAGGTTGACGCTGGGTTATTCGCCGTATACGTCGAAGTCAAAGTATTTGGCATTGATCGCTTGATAGGTGCCGCCACTGCGCAGCTCACCAATGGCTTTGTTGAAGCGTTCGGCCAGTGAGGTGTCGCCTTTGCGCACGGCAATGCCGATACCGTCACCGAAGTAGTCGGGGTCGGTGAGCTTGGGGCCGACAAAGGCAAACCCGTTGCCGATGGGTTTCTTCAGGAAGGTCTGGTCGAGGATCACATCATCGGCGAGTGTGCCGTCCAGGCGGCCGGACTCAAGGTCCAGGTAGACCTCGTTTTGCGAGCTGTAGCGCACGATCTCGGCGCCCTTGGCTGCCAATACCTGCGAGGCAAAGCGATCATGGATACTGGAGCGCTGCACGCCGATACGCTTGCCCGACAACCCAGACAAATCGTCGCCCACGGCAGTGCCGCTTTTCATCGCCAGGCGCGCAGCGCTCTTGTAGTAGGGGACGGTAAAGTCGACGGACTCTTTGCGGTCATTGGTGATGGAGAGCGAGGAGAGAACGGCATCCACCTTGCGCACTTTGAGTGATGGAATCAGGCCGTCGTATTCCTGCTCGATCCATTTGCATTGCACCTGCATCTGTTTGCACAGCGCATTGCCAATATCGTAGTCGAAGCCTGCGAGATCACCATTGGGTTGCTTGTAGGCAAAGGGTGGGTAGGCGGCCTCAATCCCAATCTTGAGCACCGCGTCGGCGGCATGGGCGTTGGAGAGGCCAAGTAAAAGGCCGGTGACTAACAGAGTGCGTTTCATCGTGTTCTTTACCTGTCTGTAGTTGTTGTGGCGAGCGGTATGCTCATAGGGCAAAGGCAGTGCAAAAAGTGCAGCAGTGGTATTTTTTATAGGCCCATCAGCTTCCCTGTCTGTCTCTCCGGCAAGGGCGTGGTGCCGGCGAGCATTCCTATCTTTTGGCCCGTTCGGGCGAGCTTTACGTGATGCCGGGCGATCAGCCTGCCGCTGACATTGCTCAGCACTGGGTATCGAGAGGTGCCGGGTTTACCGTCCACAGGCACGACTTGCGCAACCACTTCGCCCACCTCGACGGCGTCGCCGAGCTTTTTCTTCCAGGCGATGATTCCTGTGGCGGGGGACATGAGGTGAGACACGCCTTCCAGTGGGTAAACCGTGATGGCGTGAGTGCTGGACTCGTCTGCGCCTTCAGCCTCGATCAGGCCTTGCTGCTGGAAGAACCGTACGATTCCCCGCGCATCCTCGGCGGCGATATCGTCTTCCACATCGGCCTGGCCGCGCAGTTCCAAGGTGGCTGAAAAGCCCAGGTGCGCGGTGTCCACCAGCCCGAGCTTGAGCAGCTCTTTCCAGGCCTTGGCGTAGCACTCATCCAGCGGAAAGCCACCGGCTTCATCTTCTAGAAACACGGCGTCGACGCCTGTGGCGGCGGCCAGATTCAACGCACGCTGGCGCTGATTCAGGTTGGCGTAGATGTGCAGGATGCTGGAGGTATCACAATGCAGATCGAGCACGATGTCGTGCTCAAGGGCTTGCTTGAGCAGCCAATATTTATTGGCGGCCACGGCCTCGCTGGGCGCGACGCTATTCATCGCCTTGGCAAATAGCGCCTTGATGCTTGCGACGTCATTTGTTGCGGGCGGGTTGCTCGTGAGCTCACGTTTGAGTTGCGGGGTGATGTCGGGGAAATTCCGATTGAAATTCTCCCCATTCGCCAGGTTGTAGCGGCCCACCATTTGCCCGAACACCTGCTGGCCCAACCCTACCGGGTTGGCGAAGGGGACGATCACGATCCGGCCTATAACGCGCCCTCGCGCTTCCAGTGCTTGAAGCTGCGTCATGACGTGCTGGATCACCAGCAGGCCAGGATGTTCATCAGCATGGATGCCCGCTTGCAGGTAAGCGCTGCGCTTGGCATCGGCAGGGCCGAAGCTGTGTTTGAACAGGGTGTGCGTCGTCCCAGGCGTCTGAGAAGGGAGGACGAATGCTTCGGTTATCGCCATGATCCGGGCCTGCTTTTTGTGTACATTTATTCCATGCTGTACTTTTATTCTATATAGTTCAAGCCCTGTCGTTGACAATTCCTGGAAAATAACAATGAACAACCATGAACAAGACACGCGGCAAAACCCCACCGGGTTTCGCCAGGACATGCAGGCGCGGCATATCGTGATGTTGGCGGTGGGAGGCGTCATCGGCACTGGGCTATTCCTGGCCTCGGGGTATACCGTCAGCCAGGCCGGGCCGTTGGGCGCGGTGATTGCCTACTTGGTGGGCGCGTTGATGGTGTATTGCGTGATGATGTGCCTGGGTGAACTGGCTGTGCATATGCCCGAAACAGGCTCGTTCAGTAGCTACGCCACGCGCTACCTCGGAGGGGGCACAGGTTATGCGGTGGCCTGGTTGTATTGGTTGAGTTGGACCGTCGCGATTGGCTCGGAACTGATTGGCGCCGGGGTATTGATGGAACGCTGGTTTCCCGGTGTGCCGATCTGGATATGGTCCGCAGTCTTTTCAGTGGTGGTGCTGGCGAGCAATATGCTGTCGGTACGCGTATTTGCTGAAACAGAGTTCTGGCTTTCGCTGGTCAAGGCGCTGACCGTACTGGTGTTCATCCTCATCGGGGCAGCGGCGATCACTGGGTTTGTGCCGTTCCCCGATGCGCATCAAACCGGGTTTTCCAACTTCACGCGTGAGGGGTGGTTCCCCACGGGATTCAGCGCTATCGGCATGGCGTTACTGGCCGTGGCGTTTGCTTTTGCCGGCACCGAAGTGATCGGTATTGCGGCGGGCGAAACCAGTGACCCACGTAAAAACGTACCGCGCGCGTCGAAAGCCACGATGATGCGTCTGGCGATTTTCTTTGTGGGCACCATCATCGTCATCGCCACCTTGTTACCCCGTGAGCAGGCCGGACTGTCCGAAAGCCCGTTCGTCACGGTATTCAGCAAGATTGGCATTCCCTATGCCGCCGACATCATGAACCTGGTGATCATCACTGCGCTGATCTCCGCCGCCAACTCTGGCCTTTACGCATCGGCCAGGATGCTTTGGACGTTGGGTGACCAAGGGCAACTGCCCAAAATTTTTTGCAGACTGACCAAGGCGGGCATTCCCCTCAATGCCATCATCTTCAGCATGCTGGGCGGCCTGACATCCTTGTTCAGCAGTTTTTTTGCCGCCGACACGGTGTATCTGGCATTGGTATCGATTGCCGGTGTTGCCATTGTGATCGTCTGGATGGCGATTGCTGCGAGCCAGATGGCGTTTCGACGACGCTTCCTGGCCGAAGGTGGGCAGTTGGCGAGTTTGGGCTACAAAGTGCGTTGGTACCCTTGGGTACCTTTGATTGCGCTGACGTCTTGCGGGCTGGCGTGCGTGGGGATTGCCTTCGACCCACAACAGCGGATTGCCCTGTACTTCAGCGTGCCCTTCATCGGGTTCTGCTACTTTGCGTACTATGTCGGGCAATACAGAAGGGGGATCAGCCGCTCTCTGGCCGGGTGAGTTTGTGAGCATATCTAGTGCTCGCCGGCCAGCGGGCTGCCCTCAGATTGATGCGTGTTGCCTGGCTGCGCGCCGATCCAGTTCGGCGCGAATGTCGGGGTAGAGTTTATCCAGCCGATAAAACTGCATCACCAGGATCGACACGCCAACCAACAGGGTGGGGAGATACAAAAAACCGGCGCTGATCGCCTCCAGCGCCTGGGGGCTTTGCGGTTGGTTGGCGACGTATCCCCCCCAGCCCAGCAGCAAGGCCGAGGCGGCGCCGGCGCAGGCCATGGTCAACTTGCCGACAAACGTGATGATCGAGGACAACGCGCCGGCCGCACTGACGCCGGTTTTCCATTCGCCGTAGTCAACCGGGTCGGCTTGCATCGAGTAGTAGATGCCCAGCCGCATGCCTTGCCCCACGGCGGCGATGACCGAGCCCACCAGCAATCCCGTGAGGTTCAAGCCACTGCCGATCATCAGTAGCATGCCCAGCATGTTCACCAGGCTTGCCAGGGTGAAAACGCTGCGCTTGTACCAGCGCGCCGCCAACAACGGGGTGAGTGCCGTACCCAGCAGCGGTACAAAGGTGGAAATGCCGGCAAATAGCGGCACCAGGTCAGGGCGCTGCACGGCGTAAGTGAAGAAATAGATCAAACCACCCTGGTACAGAAAAAATGCGCCCCACATGAAAAACACATTGAGGGTGAAGATCTGCCAGGGCCGGTTGTGCTTCAACGACTGCAAGACACGCATCAGACTCACAGGTTCGGTGGGTTGATCCACGCGCTCCTTGAGGGTGAAGAAGCTGACCAACAGCAGCACACTGGCGAACACGGCGATGACTGTCATCATCAGGAAAAACCCGTGCCGTTGTGAACCTCCTCCCAGGATGTCCACCAGGGGAATCACCAGCAAACTGGCGGCGGTGGCCCCCAATGCGCCGAAGATGATCCGGTAGGTCGCCAGCACTGTCCGTTCCTTGGCGCTGCGGGTCAGGCTCGGCAGTATCGACGCCAAGGGGATGTTGACCACGCTGTAACAGATCGACAGCATCAGATAGGTGATGAAGGCATAGGCCCATAGCGCCTGGCCTTGAAGGCCCGGGCTGTAGAACGACAATACCGCGAACACCCCAAGCGGAATGGCGCCGAAGGCGATGTAGGGGCGTGAGCGACCCCAGCGTGTGTTGGTTTTATCGATACATAAGCCAACGGCGACATCTGCGGCGCCGTCAAGTAAACGCGCCAGCAGAAACAACAACGCGACATCCGCGGCCGCCAGCCCCATGACGTCCGTGTAGAAAAACATCAGGTAGGTGGCGGTAATGCCCCAGATCAGGTTGCAGGAGAAGTCTGCGGCACCGAAGCCCAGGCGTTGCTTCATCAGATCTCGAAAGTGACCTGGCGTGGTATTCATGGTGGTTATCCTTGTTGGTCGGGTGCAAAAAAGTCAAAGCGCGGTCACGGGTGGGTGGGTATCACCAGCCATATTCCAATTGCACGCCGGCAATCGAACCGTGCAGGTCCGAACCAAACGAGCCGGTGTCAGACAGTGCGGAGCCCGGCGCGCTGTCATTGGCCGCCAATTGCGCAGCCTTGCTCCAGCTGGCATAGGTGTAGAACAGACGAAACTCCGGGCGCAGCGCAAAGCCTGGGCCTTTGGGCGACCAGGCGGTGGCCAGCGTCACTTTGTTCAAGTAGCGAATACCTTCCCGAGACTGGATGCGGTCGTAGCCCAACTCTGAGATCAGCTTGATCTGCTCGCTCACGCCGTAGGTGGTTCGCCCGCCCAATGACAGCCAGTCTTCGCCGCGTTCAGGCTGGCCCTGGTTACGCTGGTAAAGCGCCTCCAGTTGCACGCCAAAGCGGGGCAACAGTTGCCATTCCAGGCCGTCAATCAATCGGTAACTGCGGCTGCTTGCATCGGCCGTTACGCTGCCCGTCAGCCCCAGGCCGATGCCCGGTCCCTGGCCATACTGGAACGCGAGCTTGTTGCGGCCGGTGTCGCCGATTTTCTGGTTGTGCTGGACCCCCAGCGACCAACCGGAGTGGGCGTTCTCAGTGCCGGACGGCTTTTTTAACAGGTTGACGCCGACCTCCACGTCTCCATCCTTGTTGGTACGAAAACCGGCGACGTTGAAGTCCTGGCGGGTAACGGCGTCTTTCTGGAACACGCTGTCTTTGCGCGAGTAGACGTAGCTGTAGCGCAGGTCGCCGATGCGCACCTCGTCGAAGCCAAACCCCGTGGCGCTCTGGTTCCAATAGACGAAGTCCGAGATGCCGATGTTCTTGCGCTTGTAATAGCGCCGCCCCGCCCAGAAATTGCCGCCATTGAGCGCCGCGACATTGCGCCAGTCCACAAACATCTGTGCCATGCGTATGCGGCCGCCGCTCTCGCCGTTGAAAGTCCATTCGCGGTCATAGGGGTTGAGCAACGCCGGCATGCCTTGCACCGCGACCACGGAGCCGTCATCGAGGCTGAGCAATTTTTGCGTGAGCATGATTTCGGCGTATTGCTCGCACTCATTGCCCAAACGGTATTTGCTCGAAGCCCCTGGCAGTTTGAAGCAAGCGCCTTGTGCACCCGATTGGTTGAAAAGAGTGCCTGTACGCAGGTAACCGTTTGTTTCCAAGGCGAGGGAACTGGCTGAGGCACTCAGTGCACCGACACACAGTAAGCTTTTGAAGAACGCGGCAGGGCAGTGATTTGCGGTGGAAGGCTTGTGCATGTCTTGCAACCTTTGCTGATATTTTTATTGGTTGTTGTCAGAAGGCATTGCTACTGAAACGCAGGCGAACGCCGTCCGTGGGCGCGAGTGAATCTCGCGCCGTTAGCGGGCCGATCAATGCGTTTTCAGGTGAAGCGTGGCCCGGGTCTCGGGCCGGGAAGGGTCAGCTCAAGTACTTGCGGATGAAGTACACCGGCGTACAGCTCCAGGCATGGCAGTAGCTGTTCACGTGCTTGCTGCCGTAGGGCGAGGTGAGTGGGTCCTGGGGGTCGTAGGCTTCCCAGAATGTGTCGGCGCCAGCGTCTACCATCGCGCCCCAGTACTGTTCAATCAGCGTCCGAGCCTCGCCGTCAGCACCCACGTCGAATAACGCTTCAAGCAAATAGTGATAGAGGTAAGGGGTTTGGGGTTTGACGGCCTCGGGCAAGCGCATCACGGTGGTCATCGCCCTGGCGGCGGTGGCGTCATCGACAACCCGTGCCAGGCTCAACCAGATTTGCGAGGCCCAGGAAATCTGGCGCTGTGGCCCGCTGACGAAGCAACCCAGGGTGGCGTCGAAATAACGTTCCCGAGCGACCGTTACCATCTTTTCGATGCGCGCCGGGTAATCGGCGACCTCATGCTCAAGGTCCAACGCGCACGCCAATTCGTAGACATGGCGCAAGGTGTAGATCGTCAATCCTTGGATCGCGGCGCTTTTGTCCAGGCCTTCACGCCAGTCGATAAAGACCCATTCGTCCTCGGGCACGATAAACAGGCCATCGGCATTCAGGTACTGACACACCAGGTCCATTTGCCGGGCAACCACCGGCCATAACTCATGGCCTGTCCCCCAGTCCCCTGAAGCGCGGCAGTATTCCAGTACGGTACTGCCGAACAATGCCGCATAGTCAACGATCATGACTTGGCCCAGGCGTGGCGCGGGCTTTTCGTAGATGCAGGCGGTGAGGAACCCGTCTTCACGGGGCAACCCGGCAAACAGGTACAGGCAGCGCTTGACCAGGCCGTACTGCTCGAAGCTGACCGCGTTGGCCAATGCTTGCAGGCGCAGGTCGCCAATCCACAAACGCTGGTCGCGCTTGGGGCCGTCCTCGAAGCTGGTCTGCATGCAGTCGCGCAGGGTCGCCAGTGATACTTCGTCAATCCGCTGCAACAGCGGTGATGCAAAACCTGCGGGGCGCCCGCGATCTTCACCGGCGCTGGTCAGTGCATGCGCTTTGATCTGGCTGAAGGTCACGTTGAAATTGCGTGAGGTGTAGATCACCTCGACTTTCACATAGCGAAAGGCATACCGGCGGGGCAACCGCACCTGCTGTGGCAAGAAATCCACATTGATCAGTTCGTCGGCAATCCACGCACCGCTAAGCCAACCCTGATGTGGATACGCTGATTCGGCAACGTCACTGGGGACTTCACCAAACGTCAGGCGCAACCGCGCCGGTGCGTCGACGCCTTTTCCGGTCCAGCCCAAATAGAACGACAGGTGCCCGGTGCGGTGCCCGCCGAAGTCCAGGATGAAGCTGTCGCCGTCGCTGAAACTTGCGTGTTCCAGTTCGCCGATGTCTGCAACCTTGAGCATGCGATAGCCCAGGGCGGCGCCGGCATCGGCTTGGGCCGTGACCACGGCCAACGGCGTCTGGGCCGTTTCGATCAGCACAGGGGTCAGGCTTTCTGCGGTCTCTATCCAATGGGGATGGCGATCGGCAGTGTCATGGGTGATGGCAGTGTTCAACAAAAGGTCATCCTCGGTGTGGGAGATGTGCGGTATCAGGCACGAGGGCTGTGGGGCAGGCCTGAACGTGCGGCGCTGTTGCCGGCATAGGCTTTTACGGCCAGCAACCCCATCAGGCAGATGAGCGCCGGCCCCAGGCAGCGAATGCCCTTGATCGCCGCGAGCGCATCGGTTGTCTGGGCCAGGGAATTGGGCACATAGCCAAAGGCGTCCATCAGCACTCCGGCGAATGCCGCCGACAAGGCAAAGCCGGCTTGCATGGACAGTGCATTGAAGGAAAACAGCACGCCATCGGCGCGTTGTTGGGTCTGTTGCTCCACCCGGTCCGCCATCTCGGCCATCAAGCCGGTGATGGACACCAGCAAACCACCAATACCGGTGCTGGCCAGTGCTGCCAGGCACATATACAGCTCAACCTGGTGAATCGGCAGGAACCACATGCTCAGGCTGGCAATGCCCAATACTGTGAAGGCCAGCGCTGCGGTCAGGCGGTTGCCCAGTTTGAACTTGACGATGAAAAACGGCGCGAGGAAGGCACCCACCACCTTGAAGGTGTAGCTGGTGAAGATGTACGTCGGCACCAGGTCCGCACGCAGCAGGTAGTACTTGATGTAGTAGATACCGGCGCTGTTCTGCAAACCCACCCCTAGGCCGAAGGAGAGCATGCAAACAATCACGCAGCACACGCCAGGGTTGTGCTTGAGCAATGCCAGGTAGTGGCTCATTTTCAGCGGCGTATCGTTGCGCTGTACATGACGTTCCTTGACGTTGCTCACCAGCAACAAGGCGAACAGACTGCCCAGCACCGCTACTGCAACCCCTAGCCAAAGGTAGCCGCGTTGGTCATTGCCATTGCCCATCAGCACTACGAACGGTAATACCAGCGGCGCCACGATCATCCCGGCGATATTGGAAAAGGCCCGGCCACTGGCGATCAGTTGGCTGCGCTCATCCAGGCGTTTGGTCAGGCTGGGCACCATGCCCCAGATCGCCACGTCGATGCAGGTAAAGCACAAACCCGCCAGGTTGTAGGTCACCAGGGCATACAGGAATTTCAAGGGCAGGGGCAGGTCCGGTACGAAGAACACCGCAACCGTCGTGCAGGCAAAGGGCAGGGTGGCAAAGGCGATATACGGCCGAAAACGGCCCCAGCGCGTGTAGGTGCGGTCCATCACCGCCCCCAGGATCGGGTTGGATACCGCATCGATCAGCTTGGTAATCAGCAGCACCAGGCCAGCCAGTGAAGCGGTCAGTCCAAACACGTCGGTGTAGAACACCATCAAGTAGGAGACGGTGACGACACTGAAAATGTCCTTGCTGAAGGCGCCAACGCCAAAGCTCAGTTTTTCTCTGAATGAGAGTTTCAAGGTGCATGACTCGCTATGTTTATTCTTGTGTTGGCGAGTCTACTGATGCAGCGAAGAAGATATTTTGCTGGGGGCGCCAATATTTTCAGGTGGTTGGCAGCGGCAGAACAATGGGCCTGTTTGGTGCAAGACGTCAGGTGGTTTGTCGCAGGCCACGTTGTTCGCTGGGCGTCAGCCCAAAGGTGTTTCGATAAGAGCGGCAGAAGTGCGAGATATTTTTGAAGCCGCTTGAGAAGGCGATTTCTGTAATGGAGGCCTGGCTACTGACCAAACGTGCTTGCGCGTAGCTGAGCCTTAGATGGTTGAGGTAGGCGTCAGGTGTGCGACCGGTTTCCCTTTTCAGGATGCGATAAAGGTTGCGCGATGAAATACCGAAGTTGATGCCGACTTGCTCCCAGTCGAAGTCCTGGGTGCATTGAGCATTGATATACGCCAGCAGCCGATCGACATTGCTCCGTGCATCCAACGCCAACTGTTGCCCCACCGGCTGCGCGCGCTGGCTGATCATCGAGAGCAGTTGGAGGATGTAACCCTCACGCCGGACGGCTTGGCGCGGCCCGGCGATACCGAGGTTCTGGCTCAGCTCGGTCAGCACCGACTTGATCGCCGGCCTGTCACCACGGCTGACCCAAAGCCCGTGATGCAAGTCCCCGGCGCAGCTTTTGCTCAAGGTTTCAGCGAAAGTAGGGATGCAATTAAACGGTTTGTTGGGCGTACTTAGCACATTCGTCAAACACAACTGACCCATGTCGCTGTAGAAATGCGCATCGCTATGGCGTACGAAAAACACATCGCCCGTTTGTATGAAGCGCGGCTGACCGTTGCACACATGGGTGCCGCTGCCACTGTCGACGATCACCAGTTCATCGAACTCATGCTCGTGTTCGGTGACGTTGACTTCGGGGTAAGTGGCATGGATGGCCAGCGCTTGGTCTTCGTGGGCAATGTAGTTGTGCCAACTGAGCTTATGCATTTTTAGGCTCCAGCATCATGCTGAATAAACAGTGGCGCAATTTATCAATCCGTCGATACGGGCGCCACTGCCAATGCCTTGCACCGGGATACCTTTAAGTTATCGCTGGGTGCATCGCTGTAACGTGTTCGCTAGAGGCATTGTGTCCAGATTCACCACCTTCTCATAAGAAAAACCGATACCCCCTTTAAGATTTCCCAGAGGCGGTATAGGCCCCTACGGCCTTAGAGTCATGCCCAACGTTCCCGGTTGAGGCATGACCGCTCGGAATTTCTACAAAAATAAGAAGGTGAGAGCATGAGTAACGAGACGGTCGATATCAAAGCGTGGATCGACAACCGGCCGGTTGCCCGCTACCAGTGGTTGATCATGGCCCTGTGTTTTTTCATTGTGCTGTTCGATGGGTTTGATGTGGCGGTGATGGGCTTTATTGCGCCGTCGCTGATTCAGGAGTGGGGCCTGTCCAAGGCGGCGTTCGGCCCGGTGATGAGCGCCGGCATGATCGGCCTGGCCATTGGCGCCTTGACTGCCGGCCCTTACGCCGACCGGTTGGGGCGCAAGAAGGTGCTGCTGATTGCCGTGACTGGTTTCAGCGTGTTGAGCCTGGCCTGTGCTTTTGCTCGCAACCCCTATGAACTGGCAGGGTTGCGCTTGCTCACCGGCATCGCGCTGGGGGCGGCGTTGCCCAACACCACCACGTTGTTGTCCGAGTACCTGCCAGAGCGCAATCGCTCGCTGTTTATCACCATCATGTTCACTGGCTTCAACATGGGTTCGGGGCTGGGTGGTTTTCTGGCGGCCTGGCTGATTCCCCAACACGGCTGGCAGTCGGTGTTGCTGGCCGGCGGGGTGTTGCCGCTGTTGCTGCTGCCGTTCATGTGGTCGCTGTTGCCGGAGTCTGCGCGTTTCCTGGCGGCACGTAACGCCTCCAGCGCACAGATCGCCAAGGTGCTGAACAAGTTGGGTGGCAGTTTTAACGCGGCCACCCGTTTTGTCCTGGCCGAGCCCCAGGCCCAGCAAAAAGCCCCGTTGCGTATGTTGTTCTCCGAGCAGTACCGCTTTGGCACCTTGGCGCTGTGGGCCACCTACTTCATGGGCTTGCTGGTGATCTACCTGACCATGGGCTGGATGCCGACGCTGTTGCGTGAAGGTGGTTTGTCCATTGAGCGTGCGGCAACCATCACCGGCCTGTTCCAGATTGGCGGCACGGTGGGCGCGATTGTGGTCGGCTGGGCCATGGATCGCCGCAACCCGAACGCGGTGATCGCCACGTCGTATGCCTTGGGCGGTGCATTCATCCTGTTACTCGGGGCGTTCAGCCTGGAGTCGAGCCTGCTGGCGTTTGGCGTGGTTGCCGCTGGCTTCTGCATGAGCGGCGCACAGACCGGTCTCAACGCCTTTGCGCCGGGTTACTACCCCACGGACTTTCGCGCCACCGGGGTGAGCTGGATGCTGGGCATCGGCCGCTTCGGGGCTATATTCGGCTCACTGATTGGGGGGGCGGTACTGAGCCTCGGGCTTGGCCTGCCGCTGCTGTTCGCCCTGCTGAGCGTGCCGGCCTTTATCGCTGCGCTGGCGATATTGGCCAACGGGCATGCACGCCGCCGGGTTGGCCGGGCATTGCTGGCGCACTAATTTATTCACATAGGAATTCGTCATGGCACGCATCATTGGTGGCCTCGCTGTATCCCATACCCCGACCATCGGCTTTGCCGTTGATCACGACAAACAGAACGAGGCTGCCTGGGCGCCGATTTTCGAAGGCTTCGAGCCGATCAAGGTGTGGCTCAAAGAGCAGCAGCCGGACGTGCTGTTCTACATCTTCAACGACCACGTGACTTCGTTCTTCTTTGATCACTACGGCGTGTTTTCCTTGGGCGTGGATGAGCGCTACGAGGTCGCCGACGAAGGCGGCAACCCGCGTGAATTACCGGGTGTGAGCGGGCATGCGGCGTTGTCACGGCATATCGGCGAAAGCCTGGTGGCGGACGAGTTCGACATGAGTTTCTTCCGCGACAAACCGCTGGACCACGGCTTCTTCTCGCCAATGTCGGCGCTGTTGCCCTGTGATCCCGAGTGGCCGGTGCAGATCGTGCCGCTGCAGGTCGGCGTGTTGCAGTTCCCGGTGCCCAGTGCCTTGCGTTGCTACAAGCTGGGACTGGCGTTGCGCCGTGCCATCGAGAGCTACCCCGAGGACTTGAAGGTGGCTATCGTCGCCACCGGCGGTGTGTCCCACCAGGTACACGGTGAGCGTTGCGGCTTCAACAACCCGCAGTGGGATGCGCAGTTCATCGACCTGCTGGTCAACGACCCGGTGCGTCTCACGCAAATGACCCTGGCTGAATTCGCCACCCTGGGCGGCATGGAAGGCGCCGAGGTGATCACCTGGCTGATCATGCGCGGTGCGTTGTCGGCCACGGTGAACAACCTGCACCAGGACTACTACCTGCCGTCAATGACCGGCATCGCCACCTTGTTGCTGGAGAACCAGGGCCCGCCAGTGCCTGCCGAGGTCAACGCGCGCCACTTGCAGCACATGGGTTACCAACTGGCGGGCATTGAGAAGCTCGAAGGCACCTACCCGTTCACCCTGGAGCGCAGTGCCAAGGGCTACCGGCTGAACAAGTTCCTACACCGCATGATCGAGCCCGAATGGCGCCAGCGCTTCCTCGAGACCCAGGAAGTACTGTTCGAAGAAGGCGCACTCAGCGAAGAAGAGCGCGACCTGCTGCGCCGCCGGGATTGGCGTGGCTTGATCCACTACGGCGCGATCTTCTTTGTGCTGGAAAAACTTGCCGCTGTCCTCGGAGTACCCAACCTGCACGTCTATGCAGCAATGCGCGGCGAAAGCCTTGAAGACTTCATGAAAACCCGTAACCAGCAAGTGCTCTACTCGGTGGCGGGCAAAACCCCGCGCTAACACCTTAACCGTCCCTCAGATCGACTTCCCTGTGCCTGGCATTTCCAGGCGCAGCGGATTTTTTCAGCCAAAAAACGGATAACAATAACAATGAAAATCCCCGCTAACGCCCGTACCGCCTTCACCTTCGCCGTCGCGTCCGTATTGCCCCTGCACGTTTCGGCAGCGGGTTTTGTCGAAGACGCCAGCGTCAACCTGAACCTGCGTAACTTCTACCTCAACCGCAACTTCACCAACGATGGCTACGCCCAAGGCAAGGCTGAGGAGTGGACCCAGAGCTTTATCCTCGATGCCCGTTCGGGCTTCACCCAAGGCGTGGTGGGGTTTGGCGTGGACGTGTTGGGCCTGTACTCGGTCAAGCTCGACGGTGGCAAGGGCACCGGTGGCTCGCAGTTGTTGCCCCTCGACGCAGATGGCCGCCCGGCAGACGACTTTGGCCGGTTGGCGGTGGCCGGCAAGATGAAGATCGGCAAGACCGAACTCAAGGTGGGCGAGTGGATGCCGGTGTTGCCGATCCTGCGCTCCGACGATGGCCGCTCGTTACCGCAAACCTTCAGCGGCGGGCAGTTGACGTCCAAGGATATCGACGGCCTGACTCTCTATGGCGGTCAGTTTCGCCAGAACAGCCCGCGCAATGATTCGAGCATGGGCGACATGTTCATGCAGGGTAAAACCGCCTTCACGTCGGACCGTTTCAACTTTGTCGGTGGCGAATTGAGCTTCAACGACAAGCGCACCCTGGTCGGCCTGTGGAACGCGCAGTTGAAGGACATCTACCAGCAGCAATACCTGCAACTGGTGCACAGCCAGCCGCTGGGGGACTGGACCTTGGGCGCCAACCTTGGCTACTTCTGGGGCCGCGAGGATGGCAGCGCCCGCGCTGGCGACCTCGACAACCGCACCTTCTCGGCGCTGCTCTCGGCCCGTTACGGCGGCAGCACCTTCTACGTGGGCCTGCAAAAACTCAGCGGTGACGATGCCTGGATGCGGGTCAACGGCACCAGCGGCGGCACCCTGGCCAACGACAGCTACAACAACAGTTATGACAATGCCCGTGAAAAATCCTGGCAACTGCGCCACGACTACAACTTCGTGGTGCTCGGTTTGCCAGGGCTGACCTTGATGAACCGCTACATCAGCGGCGACAACGTGCACAGCGGTAGCGTCACCGACGGCAAGGAGTGGGGACGTGAATCCGAACTGGGCTACACCGTTCAAAGCGGTACGTTCAAGGACTTGAACCTGCGCTGGCGCAACTCCAGCCTGCGCCGCGACTACAGCAGCAACGAGTTCGACGAAAACCGCGTGATCGTCAGCTACCCGTTGAGCCTGCTTTGACCACCTGCCAGCTCGTGGGTCACCCGGCGGATCATGCCCATCAGGGCCTCCGCCACCGGTGAGTGCAGGCAGCCGTTGCGGTAGGTCAAGCCAATGGCGCGGCTGGTTTGCTTGAGTTCCAAGGGCAGGATGCACAGCTCGCCAGAGGCGATTTCCTGCTCCAACTGGTGGGCGGACACGGCGGCGAGCATGTCCGAGCGCAACAGCAGGCCACGTATGATCGCCATGTCGGCACTTTCCACCACCGGCCGGGGCGCGGCGATGCCGACCCCGGTCAAGCACGCGTCGAGCATCTGCCGCGCCGGTGAGCCTGCGCGCGGCAGCACCCAGCGGGCGCGGGCCAGCTCTTCTTGAACAGCGGTGTGGGTGCACAGCGGGTGATCGCGGCGCGCCAACACCACCATCTCTTCCGTCAGCAGCGCTTCGCCCACCAGGTCACTGGCATAGGCGGCGGAACGCAGGGCACCGAAAATAAAGTCCACATCACCGGCACGCAGCTCGGTGGCCAGCAGGTCGAAAGGGCTCTCGTTGGTGATCACCTGGATGCCAGGGTGCTCGTCCATCAAACGCACGATGGCCTCGGGCAGGATACGCGTGCGGCCCAGGGGCAGGGCGCCGACCTGCACCACGCCCTGCAAGGTGCCACGGATAGCGGTGATATCGGTTTCGAGATGGCGCAGCTCGTTGAGTGCGCGGCGGATCGGGAACAGGATTTCATGGCTCGCCCGGGTCGGTTGCAGGCCACGCGGCGTGCGTTCGAACAGGGTTTGCCCGCAGCCACTTTCCAGCACCTTCAGGGTCGAGCTGACGGCCGGCTGGCTCAGGCCGAGCAGACCGGCGACGGTCTGCATGTGCCGGGTTTCGCAGAGTTTGACGAACACTTGCAGGCGTCGGGCCTGGAACAGGTACAACGGCTCCACAGCGTGTTTGTCGCCGACGTCCAGTAGCTTGGGCACCGTGTCCAGCTCCGCCAGCACCCGTCGCGCCCGTGGCAGCAGGCGCACGCCAAAATCAGTCGGGCGCATGCCATTGGCATGGCGTTCGAACAGCGCCACGCCCAGGCGCTCTTCCAGTTCGCAGATCGAGCGGGTCACCACCGATTGTGCACGAAACAACGCCACCGACGCCTTGGACACACTGCCGTGGTCGGCCACCCGCACAAAGGCGCGTACGTGCATCAGGCTGGGCAGTTCGTGGGAATCCATGGGGGCATGCTCCGCAGGTCGGCGTTCGAGCCGGACTATGCCCGTGCCCCTTTAGTGTGGCAATAAAAAGTGTGGCAATAAAAAAAACGCATACCTCGAACACTCGAACGCATTACTCGGTTGGCCGGGCCGATGCGATGCTCATTGCAACCGCAGGAGGAGCATCCGCAATGACCCAATCACCTAAAACCGCGCTGGTTGTAAGCGCCCACTCCGCCGATTTTGTCTGGCGTGCGGGCGGCGCCATCGCGCTGCATGCGCAGCAAGGCTACCGCGTGCACATCGTCTGCCTGTCGTTCGGCGAGCGCGGCGAGTCGGCCAAGCTGTGGCGCAAGGGCGAGATGAATGAAGCCGTCGTCAAGGCCGCCCGCCGCGAAGAAGCCCAAGCCGCCGCCGATATTCTCGGCGCCAGCGTGGAGTTCTTCGATATCGGCGACTACCCGATGCGCGCCGACAAGGACACCTTGTTCCGCCTGGCCGACGTATTCCGCCGCGTGCAGCCGGAGTTCGTGCTCAGCCATTCCCTCAAAGATCCTTACAACTACGACCACCCTCTGGCCATGCACCTGGCGCAAGAAGCACGCATCATCGCCCAGGCCGAAGGCTACAAGCCGGGGGAGAAAATCATCGGCGCACCGCCCGTGTACAGCTTCGAACCGCACCAGCCCGAGCAGTGCGAATGGCGCCCCGACGTGCTGCTGGACATCACCGATGTGTGGGACAAAAAGTACGCCGCCATCCAGTGCATGGCCGGCCAGGAACACCTGTGGGAGTACTACACCCGCGTCGCCCTGCAACGCGGCGTGCAGGCCAAGCGCAACGTCGGTATCGCCTCCAGCCGCAACATCGTTTACGGCGAGGGTTACCAGAGTATTTTCCCCCGCGTTACGGAGAACCTGGCATGAGTGAACATATCGGCAAGACCGGCATTGTGGTGCGCAACGTGGCGCGTGCCGACGCGGCGCTGGTGGATGAGTTGCAGCGTTACGGCGTTGCCACTATCCATGAGGCTCAGGGGCGCAAGGGGCTGCTGAACCCGGCCATCCGACCGATCCAGCAGGGCACCGCGATCAGTGGTTCGGCCATCACCGTGCTGGTGGCGCCCGGCGATAACTGGATGTTCCATGTGGCGGTGGAGCAATGCCGCCCTGGCGACATCCTGGTGGTGGCGCCGAGTTCGCCGTGCACTGACGGTTATTTCGGTGACCTGCTCGCCACCTCGCTCAAGGCCCGTGGCGTGCGGGCGCTGGTGATCGACGCCGGTGTACGCGACACCCTCACGTTGCGTGGCATGGGCTTCCCGGTGTGGTCCCAGGCGGTCAGCGCCCAAGGCACGATCAAGGAGACCCTTGGCTCGGTGAACGTGCCGCTGGTGTGCGGCGGCCAGTTGGTCTACCCCGGCGACGTGGTGGTGGCCGATGACGATGGCGTGGTCATCGTGCGCCGTACCGAGGTGCCGCAGGTGGTCGAGGCCAGCCGTGCACGCGCCGACCTGGAAGAGCAAAAGGCCGTGCGCCTGGCCAACGGCGAGCTCGGCCTGGACATCTACACCATGCGCGGGCGCCTGGAGGAGAAAGGCTTGCGCTACATCGACAGCCTTGACGACCTATGAGCCAGAGCCGCATTCCCTGCCTGCTGATGCGCGGTGGCACGTCCAAGGGCGCGTATTTTTTGGCCAGTGATTTGCCTGAACAGCCTGCGCTGCGTGACCGCCTATTGCTGGCGGCCATGGGCTCACCGGATGCGCGGCAGATCGACGGCATTGGTGGGGGTGACTCGCTGACCAGCAAGGTCGCGATCATCCAACCGTCCACCCGCGCCGGGGCAGATGTGGACTACCTGTTTGCCCAAGTACTGGTGGACGAACCCCGTGTCGATTATGGCCAGAACTGCGGGAATATCCTCGCCGGTGTCGGCCCGTTTGCCATCGAGCGTGGCCTGGTGGCGGTGACCGGGGCGCTTACGGCGGTGCGAATCTACATGGAAAACACCGGGCAGATCGCGGTGGCCCATGTACCCACCGCCAACGGCGCAGTGCGCTACGACGGTGAGGCACGTATCGACGGCGTGCCGGGGTGTGCCGCGCCACTGATTGTCGAGTTTGAAGACATCGCCGGCTCCAGTTGTGGCGCGCTGCTGCCGACCGGCAATGCGTTGGACGTGATCGACGGTATCGAAGTGACCTGCATCGACAACGGCATGCCGGTGGTGTTGCTGCGCGCTGAAGACCTGGGTCGCAACGGCGATGAAAGCCCCGCCGAACTGGAGGCAAACACCCCGCTCAAAGCGCGCCTGGAGTCGATCCGCCTGCAAGCCGGCCCACTGATGAACCTGGGGAACGTGGCCCAGCGCAACGTGCCGAAAATATGCCTGATCGCGCCGGCACAGAAGGGCGGCGCGCTGAGTACCCGTAGCTTTATCCCCCATCGTTGTCACACCAGTATTGGCGTGTTTGGTGCGGTCAGCGTCGCGGCCGCATGCCTGGTCGACGGCAGCGTCGCGGCGGGTGTGGCCCGTGTGGGGGAGGGCGAGGTGCGACAGCTGGCGGTTGAGCATCCAACGGGCGAGTTCACGGTTGAGTTGCGCCTGAGTGAGGGGCGACTGGTGAGCTGCGGGCTGATGCGTACGGCGCGGTTGTTGTTTGATGGGGTGGTGTGCGTATGACGAGCCGGTTCTATCGATGATCTGTACGTTCTTGGCAACCGTTTGCTTGAGTGGCACTCTTGCGCAGTTTTCAGAATGGAAGAGTTGCTCGCGATATGTCCGGAAATGCGCCAGGGATTCAGAAAAAAAAGCGGGCTGGCGGTGCGGCCAACGCAATGGGAATGAATTTTCAGGCCGCTGCTACGGCGTATGCCTGTGTTTGTATGCTTGAGGAGGAACCCCTCGCCTGGTTGGAAAAGCTGTGCGCCGAACCGCCTGTGCCTGTAGCCGTCATCCCTGAGAGCGGTGGCCCTGGAGATGATATTCGGATTGAGTTCAAGGGCGGTTTCGTTGCTGAAGTGCAGGTGAAGAAGGGGCTAAGGGCGGCCGAGCCTCTATGGAAGTCCTTGGATGCGTTGGCGAAGGCAATTCACGAGAGGACGCTTGCCTATGGTGTGCTCGTCGTTGATCCCGAGTCGAGCAAAGCGATCCGCACCGACCTCGCCAAGGATATTATTCGCGCGGCCAAGGGGCAGGATTTTTTAGCGGATGGTCTTTTTAGTACGTGGAAACTCCGGCTTGAGTCTTTGAACATCCCTTTCGAGTTTGTATGCCAGCGGATTCGGATCAAGATTTTCCATGGCACAGAAGAAAATAGCGGTGATGTGAAGCGCGCGCGAAGGGCCCTGGGTCAGTTGATGATATCGGACGGCGTATCCAAAAAAGCTTGGGCCACGCTTCTCGAAGAAGTGGGCTGTGAAATGGAATTCAGCGGCCGAATGACCAACGACTCACTTGCGGACATGTTTTCTCGCAATGGGTTTGCCCTGAATTCCCAGGTATGCTCGGCTGCTCTGTATGCACGGTATCGTGATTGGGTGAAAGATCAGAATTCGGACTTTGCCTGGCCGGGCGCGAGAAAGGGCTTGCCATTGGACAGCCGACTGCCCTTGCAGGTCTGTCGATACGAACACTCCAGGTCTTCTGACGAAAGTGTTTACTCCGCAGTGAAACGCTATCGTGATGGAGCGCAAGCTAAACGTTATTCGGATAAATTCGCCATGGATTGGCTCTCTCGTTTCAAGAAACGAGCAGTCGTTGTCGCGGGTCCGGGTCTTGGCAAGACAATGGCGTTGAAAGTGCTTGCACATCGCTACTCGGTGGATGGTTATTTCGTGCTGTCGGTGCGGCTCAAACAGGTTGCCAAGGTGTTGGCCGAAGGCAATACCTTCACGTTCGCATTGATTGAGACGGCTGTGGAAAATTCAGGCCTCAGTCGCGAAGCTTTTTTGTCGATTGACCCGGGTCGGTGGGTTTTGCTGGCGGATGGTTTGGATGAGTGCGGGACTGAGCACGGTTCCATTGCGCGTCAACTGAGGACGTTTGTGTCGGGCCACCCTGGTATGCGAGCCGTCATCACCACAAGGCGTGTGGGTTACGAAACCCACGAACTCGAAAAGTGGGCACACTATGAAATCATTCCTCCGGCAAAGGAGGAAGGGCCCTCCAATCTGGCGAAGCTGATGCTGGCTGCGGCGCACGGCAGTCGATCGATGCGGGAATGTGAAGCAATTGCCGAGGCTCAACTACGCAAGTCACCCGCGTCGGCAGCGATCAGCACCAGCCCGCTGCTGCTTGGGATGTCTGCCTGCCTCCTGCTTCAATACCATGATCTGCCAGAGAGCAAGACTGAGCTCTATATTAAGTTCTTGCAGCTTTACGACAAGCTTCCACCTGAACTCACTGTTGAAAGTAAAGTACCCGCCCTTACCGTACTGAACACGCTCGGTTGGTTGCTTCGAAAAAAACCTGCCGACGAGCGTTCCGCCCTTGAAAGTCAATGCGTTCGTGAGTTGGGTTTTGAAGGTTATTCTCTGTCGGAGGCAAAAAAACAGGTTCATATCGCGCTCGAACACTGGATGGCGTTAGGGTTAATCGAACAACTGAGTCATCAGTGCACAGAGTTGTTGACCTTCACACATCTGTCTTTTGCTGAGTTTCTCGCTGCAAGGCACCTGTTGGAGCATCAGCCGCGATTGTTGGGGGATGTGGTGTATGACTCGCAATGGCAGGAAGTCTTGGGCTACGCAGTCGAGCTTGGTTTGTCCCCCTCACTCGAAGATGACCTTTTGGTGCGTCATGAAAAGGGTGACTCTGAGGCGCTTTATTATGCTTTGCTCTGGTCCTCGAAGTTCGAGGCCGCCGCCAGTGCAGAGTCAATCAAGAGGTTGGTCGGTGCAGCCATTAAAGTTCTTGACGGCTCTCCACCGGCATCCGCTTCGCTTCATTTAAAGGCAGGGCTTGGGTTGTGTAAAATCGCGCCCAAGGCCAACGGCCTCCTGGACGCGTGGGTAAGTCGCCACCTTGAATCTGCTGACCCCACCCTTCGACTGATCGCCTGGGGTATCGCTTCGCAGTGTGCCATTACGTTACCGGGGACCTTGCTGGCCCGCCCGGCTTTTTTTGATCTGTTGACTATTCACGGTAGGCCTTTTGACGTGCACGATATTCTCTCAACGCGCGTGCGCCATGAAGCGGTGCTTCTTGAGTACGCCGCGCTGGTGGCGCTCAAGTCCTGCAGTGAGGAGGAGATAGAGGCGTTCACGGACGACTTGTCAGCCGACGGACGCCTGCAGAAATCGTTAGAATTCCGGCTGCAGATTATGGCGATTCGTGATGATCTGGGCATTGAGCGGAAATTTGAAGGCCCGGCTAAAACTTGGGCTGATTTCTTTCCAAGCGTTGAACCAGACCCTAAGGGGCTTGATCGCTTGAGAGATCGTAAGCGTCGCGTGTCAACGCTATTGGCGCAGGCATTTTGCAGAGGTGCAGCGAAGGAGCAATGTGGTGCCTTTCCTCAGTTCGCGGCGTTTATCGCTTCTGCTGAAATAGACCACTACAACCTGCATGAAGAGTTTGGGGACGAAGAACCAGAGGACACTATCAGCTTCGGCTCGACTTTGAGAGATTTCGCACTATTCCAAGGGCTCGATCTGGTTGAGCTCGCAGAAGAAGCCAGGGCAGTGCTTTATCGTCTCGATACGGAGCCACAATTCTCACTGTTCGATGAACTGCCCCTTGTGGACGTTGACCTCAACGGGGGAGCTGGTTGCTCGACGCCCAAAGTGAACGTGGAACATGCCAAGCGTAATTTGCTCGCAGGCTCCAAGAAAGCTCAACACTTGGCCGCTGTACTGCTGCTGCAAATCACGCTATGCGAGGAAAGTCTTTCTAAGCTACTAAATGACGCCAAGGGTCTAGCTTTAGGACTGGTCTGCTTGCTGATTGAGCGAAACCGCCCTGACCGGGCCATTGAGCTGCTTGTAAGTTATTTACAGCGCTCCGACTGCCAACAGCCTGATTACATCCTACAAAGTTTGGAGCGTTTACGGCCTTCTCTAACTGATGAACTTGAAAGCCTTACCTTTGGTTACCTTACTCATGCCAACCCTGAGGTCGTGGTCAGCGCTGTCGACCTCGTCAAGGTCTGGGTGCAAGATGAACACTTTTCGCGAGTAGTGCTTGTTGAGCAGGCGTTGAAACGCTGGGAGGGCCGCACCAACTTTTATACTCATTTCGATCGGGATGTGCGCGTTGAGCTCAAGGACCTACGGGAGGCTATGGTTGCAGTGGAATAGTTGAGCCAAAGGTTGGTCGCTGATTGAGCCGCTGGCAAAGCTCATCCAGCCAGGGCGTATCCGGCATCCAATCGGCACGGCCAAACCGGAACCGCAGCGCGTCCAGCAATACCGTCACCACGAGAGGCGCCATGCCTGGAACACCCTCGCCGTGGTAACGCGGCGGGTTCAGGTTCAGCCGTGTCAGGCCCTCTATCAACGTATCCCGGCGGCGCAGGCCTACGAATGACTCATCGAAATTCTCGAGCGACCGGCGCCCGATGATGATGGATGCGAACGCTTCGATCAGCTCGAAGGCCAGCGCCGTCTGGGCCAGCTCGGCAGGTGTGCTGCGTGGCAGGGTTCGGTCGGGGTAGGCACTTTCCAGGTATTGGGCGATACACAGGCTGTTGCTGATCGCCATATCGTCGATGACCAACACTGGTACCTTGCACGCCGGGTTGGCCTTCATCAACGCCTCGGAGCAGGCCCAGGGGTCGACCATGATTTCTTCATGGGGGATGTTTTTCTCCCGCAGCAATATGCGCACGATGCGTGCAAAGGGGGAGGTGGGGCTTACGAACAGTTTCATTTGGCTGCCTGGGGTTTTTGGCTATTGGGGCATCGGTATCGATACGACACTGCGGTGAGCGAGGCCGGTTGTAGTGAGCGGGCAAATCCGGTCAATACAAGACGTACTCGGGGAACGATCCGGGAATCGCGGAGTTTTTGTGAATTCGTGAAAATTTGAGTTGGCTTTAGTTGGGGTCTATCGCCGCTTTCTATCCTGTGAAGTGTCGATAGCGTCATAGCTTGCGCGGCACATCCATTCTGTCATGAAGGATGCGGATGATCGAAATCCCATAGGCAGTGATCCGAAAGTAAATCATGTGCTGCTCAATGCTTCGTCTTCGATAGCCAAGTCGAATGTGGTCGCAGGCGGGAGCTGTTTTCGGGTGCTGCGCCAAATCTGAAAACATCGTAGTCAAAATTTCGATGTATTGGTTTGCCTGCTTTGCGCTCCACTGCTGGGCGGTATAAACCCAGATCGCTTCGAGGTCGCGCTCGGCGGCGGGGGGTAAGGCGGTATTCAGCCATGTATCTTCAGCATCCTTTTCTTGAAGGCTTCGGCGTCGAAAGGGCGCGGCTTACCGCTGGCCTCTCCTTCAAGCAGTGCTGCACGAATGGCCTCTACCTCAGTGCTGCGTTCCTGTTCGCGGCGGATCAAGTCCCGGATGTACTCGCTGTCATTGGTGTAATGGCCGGCCTCGATCTGCGCTTTTATCCAGCCATCTTGCTGATCAGTCACAGTGATAGTTTTTCGCACAGTAGCCATGAAGAACTCCCAGAAAAGAAAATGGCGAGATAACGCTATCATACTATTGGTGCGAAATTGCGTATCTGTGATGAGTGGCGATAACGCCAGCGCACCCGCTCGAAGATTTGAGGAAATGGGCCGATATGTCGATATCAGACCAAACCATGCCGCACCCAGGCTATTTTCGGTCGATGCTGGCCGCGTAAGGTGACCCCATCATTAAAAATGATGATCGCCTGACTCTTCAGTCAGTAGGCCTTACGTCGATCACCGAGAATAAGAAAACAATGAATAGCCCGACCCCGAAGGATACCAACGCCCAGTTGGCGCAGGGCTTCAAGCCGCGCCATGTCACCATGCTTTCCATTGCCGGCATTATCGGTGCGGGGTTATTTGTCGGCTCCGGGCATGCCATTGCGGCGGCGGGGCCGGCAGTGCTGCTGGCGTATTTTTTCTCCGGCCTGTTGGTGGTGCTGGTCATGCGCATGCTCGGGGAGATGGCGGTGGCCAACCCGGACACGGGGTCGTTCTCGACCTATGCCGACCAGGCCATCGGCCGCTGGGCCGGGTTTACCATCGGTTGGTTGTACTGGTGGTTCTGGGTGCTGGTGATCCCCATCGAGGCCCTGGCCGCCGGGCATATCCTCAATCAATGGTTCCCGCAGATCGACGCTTGGCTGTTTGCCTTGTTGTCGATCTTTTTGTTGGTGGTCACCAACCTGTTCAGCGTATCCAAGTACGGCGAGTTCGAGTTCTGGTTTGCCATGGCCAAGGTGGTGGCGATCATTGGGTTTATCGGTGTGGGCTTTGCGGTGCTGATGGGCTGGGTGCCTGAGCGTGAGGCCAGTGGGCTCAGCCAGTTGATGCAGGACCATGGCGGGTTCGCACCCAACGGGTTGTCGGCGGTGGTGGGGGCGTTTATCACCATCATGTTCAGTTTTATCGGCACTGAAGCGGTCACCATCGCGGCGGCAGAGTCCAGCAACCCGGCGCAGAACATCGCCCGCGCAACGCGTTCGGTAATGTGGCGCATCGGTGTGTTTTATGTGCTGTCGATCTTTGTGGTGATCTCGGTGGTGCCGTGGGATGACCCGCTGCTGGCCTCGGTCGGTTCGTATCAGCGGGCGCTGGAATTGATGAATATTCCCCACGCCAAGCTGCTGGTGGACGTCGTGGTGTTGATCGCCGTGGCCAGTTGCATGAACTCATCGATCTATATTGCTTCGCGCATGCTGTTTTCCCTGGGCAAGCGCGGTGATGCACCGGCCATGCTGAAGAAGACCTCGGCGGCCAGTGTGCCCCGGGCCGCGGTAATCGCCAGCACCATCCTGGGAGCGGGCGTGACGTTGCTCAGCTACTTCATGCCGGCCGGGCTGTTCCAGTTCCTGCTTGCCAGCTCAGGCGCCATCGCCTTGTTGGTGTACTTGGTGATCGCCGTTTCCCAACTGCGCATGCGCAAGATCCTGCTGCGCCGCAACGTCAAATTGACCTTCAAGATGTGGCTGTTTCCTTGGCTGACCTGGCTGGTCATCGCCTTTATCTGCACGGCCTTGACGGTGATGTTGGTAACGCCCGAGCACCGCTTTGAAGTGTCGTCGACCATTGGCCTGGCCCTGATCATTTCCTTCATCGGGTTGATCACCGCGCGGCATCCCGAGGGTGCGCCGAAGTCGGTGCCTGCAGTCTCGCGGCCATGAGTGTGCGGCCTGTCAGCAGCTTGGTGTTCTTGCTGCTGGACCAGTTCACCCTGATCTCCCTGGCCTCTGCCTTGGAGCCCTTGCGCATGGCCAACCAACTGTCGGGGCAGGAATTGTATCGCTGGCACACCGCGAGCGTTGACGGCCACCCGGTGTGGGCCAGTGACGGGGTGCCCATCACGCCGGATGGTTCGATCAGCAGCGTGCCGCCAGCGGATACCGTGATCTTGTGCGGTGGCACCAATATCCAAGGCACGGTGACGGTTGAGTTGGTCAAGTGGCTGCGTAGCCAGGCGCGATATTCCAAGCGCCTGGGGGGCATTTGTACCGGCAGTTGGGTGTTGGCCCGGGCCGGGTTGCTCGACGGTTTCGAGTGCAGCGTGCACTGGGAATGGTTGGCGGCCATGCAGGAGGCTTTTCCACGGGTGACGGTCAGTTCCAGCCTGTTCAGCCTCGACCGTGACCGCCTCACCAGCTCCGGCGGCACCGCGCCCCTGGACATGATGCTGCACCTGATCGGCCGCGATCACGGGCATGAACTCTCGGCGGCGATCTCGGACATGTTCGTGTACGAGCGTATTCGTAACGAACAGGACCATCAGCGCGTCCCTCTCAAGCACATGCTCGGCACCCAACAACCGAAGTTGCAGGAAATCGTCGCGTTGATGGAGGCCAATCTTGAAGAACCGATCAACCTGGATGAATTGGCGGCATTTGTTGACTTGTCGCGCCGCCAGCTCGAGCGCATGTTCCAGAAATACCTGCTGTGTTCGCCCTCACGTTACTACCTGCGCTTGCGCCTGATTCGGGCGCGGCAGTTGCTCAAGCAAACGCCTATTTCAATCGTGGAATTGGCGGTGCTGTGTGGCTTTGTGTCCACGCCGCACTTCTCCAAATGCTACCGCGAATACTTCGGCGTGCCGCCCAGTGATGAGCGTTCGGCGACAGACAGTGAGCGCTCGATTGTGGTCAAACCGATCATTCATCGTCAGCCCGTTGCAGCGCCGATGAATCCTTTGGAGCAGGCACGGGGGGAGTCGACGTTTGCCAGTGTCAAGCAGCTGAAGTAATGAACCCGTGATGCGCTTTACTGTGGGCAGACCAAGTAACGGGTCGACCGTGAGAGCGTCATCGCAGGCAAGCCAGCTCCCACTTTTGGATTTGTGCCTGGCACAGGAAACAAGCACACCACCAGTCCCATGTGGGAGCGGGCTTGCTCGCGAAAGCGGTGGGTCAGCCAATACATCTGGTGCTGACACACCGCAATCGGGGGCAAGCCCCCTCCCACATTTGAACTGTGTTACGCCGGGCTTTTAGTACGCAGCGGTGTAGATCGCCAACGCATCCGCCTCATTCACTTCACGCGGGTTGTTCACTAACAGTCGTTGTTGCTGCATCGCACTGCGAGCCAGTTCGGGCAGGCTTTCCAGGGTCACGCCCGCATCTCTCAGGCGCAGCGGCAGGCCCACGGCGGCATGTATGCGCTGCATCTCGGCAATGAACTGCGCCGCGCCATCTCCCGCTTCCAGCCGTTGCCCCAAAACGCATGGCGCGAGTTCGGCATAGAGCGCGCCTGCGTGGGACAAGTTGAACGCCAACACCGGGTTGAGCACCAGCGCGTTGGACAGCCCATGGGGCAAGTGAAACGTAATCCCCAACGGATACGCCAGCGCATGCACCGCCGCCACCGGGGCGTTGGCGAAGGCCTGGCCGGCCAGGCACGCGCCTAGCAGCATGGCCTGGCGTGCCTCCAGGTTCTGTGGCTCGCGGACTGCCAGCTCAAGGTTGGCACTGAGCAGGCGCAAGGCTTCGCGGGCCAGCAGGTCGGAGATCGGGTTTTTACGCAGCTTGCTGGTGTAGGCCTCAATGGCGTGCACCATCGCATCGATACCGGTGGCGGCAGTGACCGGGCCGGGCAGGCCGACGGTCAGTTGCGCATCAAGAATCGCCAGGTCCGGCAGCAACTGTGGCGACACCACGCCGGATTTGCCGGTGGCCGTGGTGACAATGGAAATCGGCGTGACTTCCGAGCCGGTGCCAGCGGTGGTCGGCACTTGGATCAGCGGCAAGCGGGTGCCGCTGGCCTGGTTGACGCCGTAGATATCGCTCAGGCCCTGGCGTTGCTCGGGGTGTGCGAGGTAGGCGACCAGCTTGGCGGTGTCCATGGAGCTGCCGCCACCGAAGCCGATGATCAGGTCGGCAGCCATTTCGCGAGCCTGGGCGGTGGCGGCCAGCACCAGTTCTTCGGCGGGGTCAGCGAGGACTTCGCTGTACACCTGCACGTTGATATCGGCGGCGGTGAAGCCGGGCAACACCGAATCCAGCAGGTTGTGGCGCAGGATGCCGGCGTCGGTCACCAGCAAGACGTTACGCGCGCCACGGGCGGCGCAGTGTTCGGCGAGTTGGGCGGCGGCGCCGCTGGCGCAGATCAGGTGGGCGGTGGTGCTGAAATTGAAAGCTTGCATTAAAGAACCTCTACGTATTCTTGGATGCACCGGGGTGCTTATTCGGGTTGAGGGGGCAGGCCGGCTTCGATAATAGCCTGGGCCACCGCTTCCATGCTGCTGCGGCTGGCCATGGCATCGCGTTGCAGGCGGCGATGGGCGTCGTTTTCACCGATACGATGGCGAGCCATGAGCAAGGCCTTGGCCATGGATATCTTGGACACCGCCGGTTGCCGGGTTTGTAATTTGCGCAGTTGCGCCAGCATGTCGATGCGTGCGCGCCAGGCAGCGCGAGCCATCAGCAACTGGGTCAGCAGGCCAAACGGCCGTAGCGGGCGCTCGATGACGGCAGCCGGCTGGGTTTCCAGTACCAGTTGCAGCATCGAGGGGTTTTCATAGCCGACCACGGCGATGATCGGCGGCGCTTGTTCGCTGAGGCCTTCCACCAGCGCCTGGGTGTTCTGGCGCTGGCTGAGTTCCACGGCCAGCAGCACCACGTCGGTGTGCTCTGGCAAGTGCGCAGGCACCGGCCAGCATTGCTCGACGATGCACCCGATGCGCTGCAACTGGTCCAGTACCACGCGGGCTTCAGCGTCCACCGGGTGGATCACCAGCACGCGCAGGCCCTTGAGTTCGCGCAGCAACGAAGGTGCGCTGCTGCCGCTCATGGCTGCGCTTCCAGTTGGTAGTCGACCATATAGGGGCTGGGTTTCACCGGTTGCTCGCTGTGCACTACCAGCTCGAAACGGCGCTGATGATCGAGGCGGGCGATGCGTGGCCACAGCCAGGTGTGTTGGGTGTCTGCGTCAATTTGCACGCGGCCCTGGGGGGCGTCGAACTGCGCGCCGGCCAAGGCCTGGCGCAGCGCTTCGACGGATGAACCCTGCGCGCGCCGCGCCGCTTCGGCAAACAGATGCACCTGGAAATACGCGGCCTCGGCCCCCGCTGTCAGCGGTGCCTCATCACCAAAACGTGCCCGGTAGCGCGCCACGAAGGCTTGGCTGGCGGGCGTCTGCAAAGTGGAAAACCACGGCGCCGCCGACACGTGCCCCTCGGCTTCCTCCGCGCTCATGCGCAACACATCCACCTCGTTGGTAGCGAGGCTAACGATGGGCATGCGCGCCGGGTCGAAACCGGCCTGTCGATAGGCCCGGTGCAGCGCCGGGATATCGCTGCCGACGATGGTCGAGTAGATCGCATCCGGCGCCGTGGCGCGCGCCTGTTGCATCACCCGTTCGAAGTCCTCGGCGGTGGCGTGGAAGGGCAGGTAGATTTCATCCACCACTTCGCCGCCGGCCTGTTCGAACAGCTCGCGCATGATGCGGTTGGACTCGAACGGGTACACGTACGAGCCCCCAACAAACAGCACGCGGTTGCCGAAGTGTTCCAGTACATACCGCGCCAGTTGCACCGAGTTCTGGTTCGGTGCGGAACCGGTGTAATAACACCACGGCGAGTATTCAAACCCCTCATAGAGCGTGGGGTAGAACAGCAAGCGGCGACGGCTCTCGACCACCGGCAGCACGGTTTTGCGGGTGCTCGACATGTGGGTGCCGAACAGCACCTGCACTTGGTGTTCGTCACACAGGCGCACGGCGCTGTCGCGATAGTCCGCAGGTTCGGCGCCGGGGTGGCCATCTACCGGCACCAGCAACCGGCCATGGATGCCGCCCGCGTCGTTGACCTCGGCGATGGCCAGGTGGGTGGCATTGGCCTGGGTGGTCTCCGAGGCAGCGGTGAGGCTGCTCTCGGAAAACAACAGGCCGACTTTGTAGTCGGGGGTGCTCATGACGTCAGGCTTTCCCAGTCGATATGTTGTTCGAACGCGTGCGCTACCTGATACAGCATGGCTTCGTCGTAGTCCTGCGCTACCAGCATCATGCCTACTGGCAGGCCACTGGCAAGCCCGCAGGGGATCGACAGGGCAGGGTGGCCGGTCACGTCGAACGGCGCGGTGTTGGCGTTCATTTCCAGGGCCCGTTGTACCCACTCGCTGGGCGAGGCATTTGCGGTGGGCAGTTTGGGCGCCGTGAGCGGCACGGTGGGCATCAGCAACACGTCGAAATCCTGCAAGTGCTGTTCGTAAGCCGCACGCAGTTGCCGGGCGGCATTCTGGGCCTTGGCGTAGTACTGGCCGCCAAAGCGCTGGTAGGCATACTCACCGGCCAGCAGGCAGGTTTTCAGGTCGTGGGGGAATTGCTCGGCCTTACTCTGCCAATCTTGTTGGGCGCGCATCAGGCTTTCCACGTACAGGCCTTTCCAGTTCGAGCCGTAATTGTAGCCGCGCAGCAATTGGGTGGTGCCTTCTACCGCAATCGGCGTCCAGATCGCGTGGCCCAGGGCGTGCAGCGGAATCGAGATGTCCTCGACCCTGGCGCCGAGGTCTTCGAACATCGCCGCAGCACGCCGCACCGCCGCATCCACATCCGCCTCGGAGTTGGCGTGGCCGAAGCCTTCGCGCACCACCCCGATTCGCAAGCCCTTGCAGCCCTTGCCCAATGCCTGGGTATAGGCCTCGGTAGGCACGACGCGATCCTGGCGAGGGTCGAGCCCGTCGGCGCCAGCCAGCACCTCCAGTAGCAGGGCGTTATCGGCCAGGTTGGCGCTCATGATCCCGGCGTGGTCCAGGGTCATTTCGATGGGCATGATGCCGGTGTAGGGGATCAGCCCGTGGGTCGGTTTCATACCATAGATGCCGGAATAGGCCGCCGGGATACGCACCGAGCCACCTTGGTCGGTGCCGATGCCCAGGTCCACCTCGCCAGCGGCGATCAACGCCGCGCAGCCCGACGACGAGCCCCCGGTGGAATGCCCCGGATTACGCGGGTTGTGCACCGCGCCGGTGGCGTTGGTGTGACTACTGCCCGACACGCAGAAAAACTCGCAATGGGCCTTGCCGAGGATCTGCCCGCCAGCATCCAGCACGCGGGTGGCCACGGTGGCGTCGAGGTCCGGCACATAGCCGTGCAGGGTCGAGGCACCGTTCATCATCGGCACGCCGGCCAGGCAGATATTGTCCTTGAGCGCCACGCGCTTGCCGGCCAGTTTGCCGCTGGCGGCGCCCTGGATATCGGTGCGCACGTACCAGGCGTTGTAGCGATTGTCCGTCGGCACCTGGCCCGGGCCGCGTGGGTAGCGCTGTGGTGCGGGCGGGGTGGCGATGGCGTCGAGGCGGTCGTAGTCCTGCCATACGGCTTCAAGAATGTGTGCGTATTCATCCAGCAGCGGCTCGGCCAGTTCCAGGCCAAGGCTGCGACCGACTTCAGTGAGATCGGCCAGGGTAGGGCGTTGAATCGACATAGCAGGTTCCTTATGCATGAAAGCCCATGAAGCGCTCGGCAATGGCCTCGGCACTGGTGTGGGCCGGGTCGACCTCGTCCACCAGTTGGCCGTTCTCGATGATCAGGATGCGGTCGGACAAGGCACTCAAGAATTCAATGTCTTGCTCCACCAGGATCACCGCCAGGCTTTGCTCCACCCGCAGGCGTTGCAGGGTTTCAATGATTTCATCGCAGATCGAGGGCTGGATGCCTTCGGTGGGCTCGTCCAGCAGGATTATGTTCGGCTCGCCGCACAGGCAGCGGGCCAGGGCCAGCAGTTGTTGCTCACCGCCGGATAGCGCGCCGCCCGGTTGGTCGAGCAAGCGTTGCAGGCGCGGGAAGTACGCGAGGATGCGTTCGATGGTGGCGTCGGCCTTGGCAAAATCCTTCACGCAGCCCATGCGCAGGTTTTCCCGCACGCTTAAGAAAGGGAAGATCTGCCGACCTTGGGGCACATAGCCGATACCGGCGCGGGCGCGCTGGTGGGCGGCGGCGCGGCTCAAGTCCTCGCCATCGAAATGCAGGCTGCCAGCCATGGTGGGAATTTCCCCCATCAGCGCACGCAGCAAGGTGGTCTTGCCCATGCCATTGCGCCCCAGTACGCCCACGCAGGTGTTGGCCGTGCAGCTCAAGCGGATGTCGCGCAGCACGGGAATACGCCCGTAACCGGCGGATAAACCGATGACTTCAAGCATGTTTGATCTCCTGCTTGCCCAGGTAGGCTTCGCGCACGGCGGGGTCTTGGGTGACTTCGGCAAAACTGCCTTGGGCCAGGATCTCGCCTCTGTTGAACACGGTGACGGTGCCGGCGATCAGGCGGATAAACTCCATGTCGTGCTCCACCACTACCACGGTGCTGTGGGCGTTGATTTCCTTGATCAGCGCGGCGGTCTTGCGCACTTCCTGATAGGTCATGCCGGCCGCCGGTTCGTCCAGCAGCACCAACTCCGGGCGCGAGGCGAGGATCATGCCCAGCTCCACCCATTGGCGTTGGCCGTGGGCCAAATCGCCCACCAGGCGTGTGCGCAGCTCTGTGAGGCCGATGCGTTCCAGGGTTTGTTCGGCGGTGTTGCGCGCTTCGCTTGGGGTTTGCCGACGGCTGGCGGCCAGGCGCAGGTTCTCAAGCACATCCAGGCCGTCGAACACGCTGGGGGCTTGGGTCTTGATGCCAATGCCGAGCTGGGCGACTTTATGCGGCGCCAGCCCGGAAATACGCTGGCCCTTGAAGTGGCATACACCACGGGTGGGTTTGAGCTGGCCGCTGAGCATCTTGAAAAAGGTGCTTTTACCGGCGCCATTGGGGCCGATCAGGCAGCGCAGTTCGCCACTTTCCAGGGTGAAATCCACCTCCTTTACCGCATGCACGCCGCCGAAGCTCACGCCCAGGCCTTGGGTTTGCAACAGGCTCATAGTGCGCGCTCCTGTGCAGGCATGGATCGTGGGCGACGCTGGAAAACACGCGATAGAAAACCGCTCAACGTCGGCAGCAAACCACGCGGCAACAGCATCACAAACACCAGCAAAATCAGACCCAGCACAAAGCCGCTGTCCACATGCTGTTGCTCACCCAGCCGCGCCATCAGCGCCTGGATGCCGATGCACGCCAGGATCGGCCCGAACAAGGTGCCGCGCCCGCCGACGATCACCCAAATGATGATCTGCGCCGACTGCGCCAGCCCAAACACACCGGGGCTGACAAACGCGCCCCAGTTGGCGAACAGGCAACCGGCCAAACCAGCGATACCGCCACCGAGGCTGAACACGATCAGCTTGTGCAGGCGCGTGTCATAACCCAGCAGACCGGCGCGCTGTTCGTTTTCACGAATCGCTACTACGACTTTGCCGAAACGGCTGGCGAGCAGTGCGCGCAGGCCCAGGTAGCACAGGATCAATGCGCCGCCGATCACCTGGAACAGGGTTTCCGGTTCCAGCACACGGTCCGGGTTGAACGGCACATTCAATGTGGGGATCGCAGGTATCCCGTTGAAACCACCGAGCAAGGCGCTGCCGATGTGGTACTCGGAACCGGACGTGGAGTTCATCACATTGAACAGAATCAGCGTCACCGCGAGGGTAATCACCCCCAGGTACACATCGCTGATGCCGCCGTAAAACATGAAGTAACCCATGGCCGCCGCGACCAACGCAGGTACTGCGATGGCCAGCAACACCGGCCAGGTGCTGTCGCCGAGGTTGATTACGCCGATGGCATAGGCGTAGGCCCCCAGGCCAAAAAACGCCGCCTGGCCAAAGCACAGGATGCCGCCGAAACCCCAGATAAACGCCAGGCTCAGGGCCAACAGCGCCATCACCAGGTAGATGGTCAGGGACAGCAAGGTAAACAGGTCGAGCCATTGCGGCAGGACAGCTACCAGCACGGCGGCGATGACACAACCGAGCACGGGCAGCAGGGTGCGAGTATCAACAGGCATCAGAACGCCCTCCGAAAGAAACGACCGGTAATGCCCTGGGGCAGAACCCGGATCAACACAATGGCCGCCAGCAGCAATGCCACTTCACCGAACACCGGGGTGCTGAAAAACGTCACCACCTGGCTGATCACCCCAAAGCCACCGGCGGCGCTCAGGGTACCGGTGATCACTGCACTGCCGCCGCCGATCACGGTGATAAAGGCCTTGGCGATGTAGCTGGCGCCCAAGGTCGGAATCACTCCGGTAAGCGGCGCCAACACCGCACCGCCCAAACCGGCCAGCGCCGCGCCCAGGCCAAACGTGAGGCTGTAGATGCGCCCGGGATTGGCCCCCAACGCCGCTGCCATCTTGGCGTTTTGCATGGTGGCGCGGGCGCACAGTCCAAAGTGGGTAAAGCGCAGCAACGCCCACATGCCCAGCAACACCGCCACGGCCACGCCGATCACAAACAGCCCGTAGCCGCTGGTTTGATAAGCGCCGATGGTGATGCCCGGCAATGGCGAGCTAATGCCCACCGTGGTGTTGCCAAACAGCATGGTGGCCGCGCCGGTCAGGGCCAGGCTCAGGCCCCACGTGGCGAGCATGGTGTCGATCATGCGGCCATACAGGTGCCGCACCAGCAGGCGCTCCACCAGCATGCCGAACAACCCCACGGTCAACGGCGCCAGCACCAGGATCGAAATCCAGATCGGCACATGCAGGTGATGGGTGGCGAGCACGGCGACGTAACCGCCGAGCATCATGAATTCACCGTGGGCCAGGTTGATGATCTTCATCATCCCGAACACCACCGCCAGGCCGATGCTCAACAGCACCAGCGTGGCGATGGCGCCCACGATTTGCAGGGAAAAAATAGCAGCCCAATCCATGTCGGCCCCCTTACAGCGCGATGCTGTATTGTTTGGCGTCACGCGGGTTCTTCACCAAGTCGCAGACTGCGGCGGTGTCGGACGGCGCTTGCTGGGCAAAGCTTTCGACCACTTCCAGGCGACGGTCGCGCACCTCGGCGATGTGCACGTCAAGGATGCAGTGGTGGGTGGCCGGGTCGACACTGACCTTGCCGCTGGGCAGGTCGAGGCTGATGCCTTTTTCCAGGGCCTGGGTCACGGCCATGCGCTCCACCGTGCCAGCCTGGCGCACACCTTCGGCCCACAGCATCATGCCCTGATAGGCACCCATCGCCAGTTCGGTGATGTAGGGGTAGTCGGCGCCAAAGCGTTTGTGGAAACGCTCGACGAACGCCTGGTTTTGCGGGGTGGCCAGTTCCTGCACATAGTTCTGGCAGATCAGGATGCCGTTGCATTCCTCCGGCGACAGCACGATGTGCTCGTTGCCACCGGCAAAGGTGGTGGAGGCAATCGGCAGCTTGCCGGTCATGCCCGCGGCTTTCCATTGGCGGTAGAACGACATGTGTGCGCCACCCACCAGGGCCGACCAGACGAAGTCCGGCTTGGCTTCCTGGATCTTGGAGATGGTGGCGCCGAAGTTGGTCACGTCCAGCGGGAAGAACTCGATGCCCACGCTTTCGCCACCGGCTTGCTCGACGTATTTCTTCACCCACGCTGTCACGATTTGTCCGTAGTTGTAGTCGGCCGCGACGATGTAGACCTTCTTGCCCCATTTTTTAGTGACATGGGACACCAGTTTTTCCACGGTCTGGCCGGGAGTAACGCCGGTGGCAAACACGTTGCGGTCACACACACCGCCTTCGTACTGGTTGTTGTAGAAGTACAGGGTCTTGTAGCGGTCGAGCACCGGGCGCACCACTTCCCGCGAGGCCGAGGTGATACCGGCGTGCACCACTGCCGCACGGTCCTTGAGCGCCGCCTGCTGGGCATATTGGGCGTAGAGCTGCATGTTCGACTGGGTGTCGTACTTGATCAGGTTGAGCGGGCGACCGAGCAGGCCGCCAGCGCCGTTGAGTTCTTCGACCGCGAAGGTGAGGGCGTCGACGATGGGTTTGCCATAGATGTCCAGGCCACCGGAGTTGTCGTAGAGCGAGGCGATATTGATCGCGTCATCGGCAGCAAATGCCGAGAAACTCTTCAAACTCAAGGTGGACAACGCAGCAGCAGAAATAGCGGACGTACGCAGGAAAGCACGACGATTCATAGCCATTCGGAAGACTCCTGGAACCCAGGCCCAAACGTCCACCGCTGCCTGAAGGCAGATGCGCTGGAAGAGGAAAGGTCTGGGAAGAAATGCAGGCGGGGGAAGGAGGGCCTGATTTCACATACCGACGACGCTGTCGGCTGAATGTGTGAGTCGTTTCGCTTGGAGACATCAGCCGCATCGTTGAGGCTGGGTCGCCCATCGCAAGGGGATGGGGGAAACGAGTACCGCAAGGCGCGGCGCTGTTTCAAAAGCAAGCTTCAGGCCATAAACGCTATGTTTATGATTTTTAAGGGGGTTCTGGTGTGTTGGCGCTGTTGCTGTGCCCCAAAAACCGTCACCTGGGTAGAAATGACGCACGTTTGGGGTGCGCATTTATTCAGGTGGTAGCATCAGCTAGATGTATGCAAAACATTACATTGCGTTAAAAGCTCTCAAATGAGATCTGTTATCAATAGTGTTCCATTCGTATTTGTTATCCCTTAGACTCCGCCCCGCTGGCGTTTGGCCGCATTTGGCCCGCCGCAACAACAATAATTATCCGGGGCAGGGGAGCAGGGCGTGAATTTCAAAAAACATACAATCGCGTTGGCGGTCGGTTCAGTGGCGTGCATGGCGGGCAGCGCCTGGGCCGACGAGTCGCAGGCTGTGGAAATTGCGCCGATCACGGTCAGCGGTGAAAAAATCAACCGTACCCTTGAGCAAACCCAGTCCAGCGTGGTGGTGGTCACCGAGCAGCAGCTACGCGACAAGGCCGACCACAGCCTGGTGGATGTCTTCGCACGCACACCGGGTGTGTACAGCCAGGCTGGTAACGAAAACTGGGGCATTCGCGGGGTGCCGGTGTCCGGTTTTGACGACCAGGGCCCGGCCACCCTCAATGGCGCGGTGTCGGTGTATGTCGACGGCGCCGTGCAGCCCAACCGCACACTGACCCTCTCGCCGACGACATTGTGGGATGTGGAGCAGGTCGAAGTATTCCTCGGCCCGCAATCCACCACCCAGGGGCGCAACTCCCTGGCGGGCGCCGTGGTGATCCAGACTCGCAACCCGACCTTCCAGCCGACGTTCTCGGCGCAGACCAACGTGGGCAACTACGGTGAAAAGGGCGCGGCCGTGGCCGGTGGCGGGTCCATCGTCGATGACAAGATTGCCGGGCGCATCGCCCTGGATTACCAGGACGGTGACGGATACATCGACAACATCGCCCTGGGCAAAGATGCCAACCCCCACCGCACCAGCAATGCCCGTGGCAAATTGCTGATCGTGCCCACCGATGACCTCGATGTGTTGCTCACTTATGCCCACAACGAGCATCGCCAGGGCGATAACTCGGTGATGCGCACGAAGGACAAGGTGCGTTACTACAAGATTTCGTCCGACACCCAGGCCTACGACAACCTGATCCAGGACACCGTCAGCGCCAAGGTCGATTACCGCCTCGACGACCAATGGTCGCTGACCAGCCTCACCGCCAACACCGCCTCGGACTACAACAACCGCCTGGACTTCGACCAGAACGCCGTCGACAACGAAGTGATCCGCCGCCGCCAGGATGGCAACCTGTTCAGCCAGGAGCTGCGCCTGAACTACAGCTCGGACACCGTGAAGAGTTTTGTCGGCGCCTACTACGGCCACAACACCAACAATTTTCACGATCAGTTGCTGTTCGATAACGTGCTGGCCAGGACCGTCAGGGGCGACACGACCATCGAAAACAAGGCGCTGTTTGGTGAAGTCGACTGGACCTTCGCACCGCGCTGGACGTTGATCACCGGCCTGCGTTATGACCACGAGACCAACGACACTGACATCAAGCAGGACGAACTGTCCCGCCCAGCCAAAGTCAGCAAGTCGTTCGCGGCCCTGTTACCCAAATTGGGCATCAATTACGAACTCGCCGCAGGCCAGTACTTGGGCTTCATGGTGCAGAAGGGCTATCGCGGAGGCGGTGTCAACGTGCGTTCCGGCAGCGGCCACGAGGCGTATGACCCGGAATACACCACCAACTACGAGCTTTCGTATCGCGGTTCATTCTTCGACGACACCCTGCGCACCCGCGCCAACCTGTACTACACCGACTGGAAAGACCAGCAGGTCAGCGTGCGCGAGGCCAACAGCAATATCATAAACGTGTACAACGCTGGCCGCAGTGACATCAAGGGCCTGGAAGTGTTCGTCGAGAAAGACCTCAGCGAGCAGTTGACCCTGACCGCCGGTGGCGCGATCACCGATAGCCAGTACAAGGACTTCATCACCGACAGAGGCCAGGACCGCAGCGGCGAGGCGTTCCTGTATGCGCCCAAGTACAAGGCATCGGTGGGGGCTATTTATCGTGTCAACGACCGCCTGACCCTCAACACCGACGTCACGTACCAGAGCTCGGCACCGTCTGCGTATGAGTTCAACACAGCGGGCAAGGTGACCGGCGAGCGGCGCAGCGACAACTACGTGCTGGCCAACTTCAGCAGCGAGTACAAGGTCACCAGGAACGTCGCGGTGTCGGGCTTTGTGAAGAATGCCTTCGACAAGCAATACGTCACCAACAACCGGGACGATGAAATCATCGATGCCGGTGCACCGCGTACGTTTGGCATGGCGGTGCGGTACGACATGTAAACCCGATCCTAGATTGGAATAGGTTCAAATGTGGGAGCGGGCTTGCTCGCGAAAGCGTAGTTTCAGTCGACTGATCTATTGACTGATACACCGCCTTCGCGAGCAGGCCCGCTCCCACATTTGGTTCGGATTACGCTTGAGTTGTGGGTCGGGCAATCCACACCAAAACACACAACCCACGCTGTCGGATGACGATTATTCAAACTGAATGCATCATTCAACCTCTCTAATTATCTGCTGCTGCGATTGCCTTTGCGCAAGTCGCGAAAGCTTCTCCATGGCTTGGCGCAGATGCATCTGAATTTTTGAACCTATAACACGACCAAACAGCGGCGCCAAAAAACCACGCATCTCGACACTGTGCAGGCTTGCCCCGCACTGGGTGGCGAAGCCGCCACAAATCCATCCACTTAGGACTCACTGAAACACCGTGGTGCCTGGGTTTAGGGCGGCTTCGCCACCCAGCGCGGGGCAAGCCCGCTCACCACAAAAGCAGTTTTGGGCAGGCCACGCAGATTTGACCGAGTTCAGTCAGCTAGCGCATATGCAAAATAATCGGGCTGCTGCTCGCCGGGTCCGTATGCCCGCGCAGTTTGCCTACCGCTTTTGCATCCACCGTGCCCCCTGTGTTCCCCCAGGTGCTTCGCATATAACTCAGCACCTGGGCGATTTCCTGGTCAGACAGCTGCTCACGAAACGCCGGCATGCGATAGGCATCCGGCACTCCGGCGACCACCACGCGTTGTGAGCCGTTGAGGGTGATATTGATCGCGGAGGCGCTTTCCTTGGCTAGTGCCGAGGTTGCGCCGGCTAACGGCGGCATCCACTCGGGCTGGCCCTTGCCGTCCAGGCCATGGCAGGACGCGCAGCGAGTCGCATAGGTGTGCGCACCCGGGCCGCTGTCGGTGGACGCCGTTTGGTACTGCCAAGGCGTGCCGTCACGTTGCGGATCGCCCGGCAGTGACTTGAGGTAGCGGGCGATGGCTGCCAGGTCGTCGTCTTGCATGAACTGGGTGGAGTTGTTGAACGCCTCTGTCATCGAGCCATAGACCACTGCATGTTGGTTACGGCCGGTCTTGAGGAACTGCACGATCTGCGGCTCGGTCCAGCGGCCCAGCCCGGTGTTGGGGTCTTGGCGCAGGCTCGGTGCATACCAGCCGTCGAGCAGCGCGCCGGCGAGGAAGGGTTTGCCGGATTCATCCAGCGCTTTCTCGTTGAACGCCAGGCCGCGCGGCGTGTGGCAACTGCCGCAATGGCCGGGGCCTTGGACGATATACGCGCCACGGTTCCACAGTGCATCCTGATCGGGCTTGGCGGCGTAAGGCTCACTGGGGGCGAACACGCCATTCCACAGTGCAATCGGCCAGCGCAGGTTCAATGGCCAGGGAATGTCGCTGGGGATATTCGGCTCGCTGGCCGGTTGCACGCCTTTCATAAAGAACGCGTACAGCGCACGCACATCATCGTCACTGAGCTTCACATACGAAGGGTAGGGCATGGCCGGGTAAAGCCTGCGGCCACCGGGCGCGACGCCGTGACGCACGGCGCGGTCGAAGTCGGCCAGGCTATAGGCGCCGATGCCGTGTTCGCGATCCGGGGTGATGTTGGTGGCGTGAATCGCCCCCAGCGGCGTGGCCATTTCCAGGCCGCCAGCAAATGGTGTCTTGCCCGGCAGGCTGTGGCAGGCCACGCAGTCGCTCAAACGCGCTACGTATTCGCCACGGCTGACCAAGGCGGCGTCCACAGTAGGGGTTTGTTCAAGCGGTGAGGCGGGTTGGCGAGTAACGTACCAAGCTAGCACACCTGCGGCGACCAGGCAGGGCAGCGCCAGCCAGCCTGCGGTTCTTGCGAATCGACGGTTGTTCATGGGCGGTCTCGCTCGGTTAGCTGAAGGTGTGTCGGCTCAAGGGCAGGCTGCGGATACGCTGGCCGGTCAATTGCGCTACCGCATTGGCTACGGCCGGCGCCACGGCGGGCAACGGTGGTTCGCCGATGCCGCCCATCTTTTCGCCACTTTCGACGATCCGCACATGCACCTGCGCCATGCGCGACGGCGGCAGAATCGGGTATAGGTCGTAGTTGCGCGCCCGTGGCTTGCCGTCGACGTACACCGCTTCTTCCAGCAACGCCTGGGACAAGCCCAGGGCCACGGCGCCATTGACCTGCGCCTCGACAATCGCCGGGTTGACGATGCTGCCCGGGTCGATGGCTTCCCAGATTTGGTGCACTTTCACCTGGCCACTTTCAATCGACACTTCGGCGATCACTGCCGCATGAGAGCCGAACGGTGACGCCATAGCCACGCCGCGTGCACGGCGGGTGCCGTCTTCGGCGGTGTAGGGGCCGCGTTTCCAGCCGCCGGACAGTTCGCCCACGGCCTGCAGCAGCGTGGTCAGGCGAGGGTTGTCGCGCAGCAGGTGCAAGCGTAATTCGTAGGGGTCGTGACCGCCTTTGTCGGCCAACTCATCCAGAAACGCCTCATAGAAGAAGTCATTCAGCGAGTTACCCACCGAACGCCAGTAGCCGAGCATGGCCGGGCCTTTGACGTAGATCTGCGCGATACGTTTGTTGGGGATCGCATAGGCCTTGCCCGACAACCCTTCAAGGGCCGTGGGGTCGAGTTTATCGCCCTGTTTGCCAGCGATGGCTTCGGTGGGGCCTTCGGTGGCGCTCACCGCTTCGATGGCTACCGGCAGGCCCTTGTCATCCAGCGCGGCGCGGAACTTGACCACCGCCACCGGACGCAGCACGTCACGCAGGAACTCTTCCTCACGGCTCCAGATCAGCTTGATCGGGCGGCCTACTGCCTTGGCCAAGGCGATGGCCTGCGGGTACGGGCTGGCCGAGTCATACAGGAAGTGCCGGCCGAAAAAACCGCCGAGCAAGGGTGAATGCAGGTTGATTTGCGCGATGTCCAAGCCGGTACGCTTGGCGATATCGGCGCGGAACATGTCGGGCGCCTGGTTGGGCAGCCACACGTCCAGCGTGCCGTCAGGGTTGAAGCGGGCCAGGGCCGATGGCGGCTCCAGTTGGGCGTGGTGCAGGTATTGGTTGTGGTAGGTCGCTTCAACTTTGGTCTTGGCGCCGGACAGCGCGGCGGCCACATCGCCTTCGTTTTCGTCGTCACGCGCCGGGCCTTGTTGGGCGGCGAGAAAATCACGGAAACCATCGCTGGAAAAGTCCGCCGGCATGGCTCGCACTTGAGAGTCGGCCCCGGGCTCCAGCCAGTCGACCTGAATCGCTTCCACCGCGCGTTTGGCGTGCCACCAACGTTCGGCCACCACCGCCACAGCACCGGGTAGCTGGTGAACCGAATGCACGCCCTTCATGCCTTCCACTTGCGCCTGATTGCGCAGGCTGCCCACGGTCATGCCCAGACGCGGCGCGTGCTGCACGGCGGCGTGGAGCATGCCGTCGACTTTCTGGTCGATGCTGTACATGGCCTTGCCGGTGGATTTGTCGTAGGCGTCCAGGCGTTTCACCGGTTTGCCGATCCAGCGGAACTGGCTCGGGTCGCGCAACGTGATGCTGGCCGGGTCGGGCACTGGCATGTCCAGGGCTCGACTGGCCAATTCACCGTAACCCAAGGAGCGGCCGGACGCGGCATGCACCACGCGGCCAGGCTGGGTGGTCAGCTCGGCCATCGGCACGCCGAGCTGCTCGGCACCGGCTTGCAGCAACATGGTGCGCGCCAGGGCGCCCAGGCGGCGCATCACGGGGTAGCTCATGCGCACCGACATGCTGCCGCCGGTGATGCGCATGCCGTTTTCCATCACCACATAGGCTTCGCCGGGAGGGGCGGCCTCGACGATAAACGTGGCGGGGTCGGCGTCCAACTCTTCACCGACAATCTGCGCCATGGCGGTGTGGGTGCCCTGGCCACCTTCCATAAAGGGGCTGAGTAAACGCACGCTGCCGTCCGGGCGAATCTCCAGGAAGGCCGGCACTTGAGTGCCGCGTTCAGCGGCGGTGGCAGCCTGCACCCTGGACGTACCCAGCGGCAGCCCGAAACCGATCACCAGCGCGCCCACGGCGGTACTGGCCAAAAAGCGTCGGCGCGACAGATTCACCGGCGCATCGAATAGATCGTTGGGTGTGTTCATCAGGCACGCTCCGGCTTGGCCAGCGCGTGCATGGCGGTGCGGATAGCGTTATAGGTGCCGCAGCGGCACAGGTTGATCATTGCCGCTTCGATCTGCGCATCGTTGGGAACGGGGGTGTGCTTGAGCAGCGCGGTGGCGGCCATGACCTGCCCGGATTGGCAGTAGCCGCATTGCGCCACCTGGTTCTCTACCCAGGCCGCGACCACGCGTTTGCCCACGTCATCGGCCTCGATGGCTTCAATGGTGGTGATTTCGCGCCCGACCACTGCCGCCACCGGTGTGACGCAACTGCGCACGACGTTGCCATCCACCAGCACTGAACAGGCGCCGCACTGGGCCAGGCCGCACCCGTACTTGGTGCCGGTCAGCCCCAGGTCATCGCGGATCACCCACAACAAGGGCGTGTCCGCGTCTGCATCGACCTGATAGGCCTGTTGGTTAATGCTTAGTTCCATGGCTCACCTGCTGATCGACGGTAGATGCGGCCTTTATGAATGCGGCGGCCGCTTATTGTCGAACTCTAGACCACTGTGCAAGGGGTAAGTATCCAGTGGTCGAGAAGTTCGCAGGATCAGGCAAGTATTCAAGAGGATTAGGTCAGCTGCTCAGAGTGCTGCTGACACCCCTCAATCCAAAATGTGGGAGGGGGCTTGCTCCCGATAGCGGTGTATCAGTCGATGAGTCTGTTGACTGACACTCTGCTATCGGGAGCAAGCCCCCTCCCACATTTTTAACCGAGTCAGGCGGTTACACCGTGGGGGTAGTCACTACAAAATCTTCTTCGAAGTACTCCTGTTCCCCCCGCGTCTCACTCTGGCGCCGCACCACCTCCATCTGCCGCAGCTCCACGCGGCGAATCTTGCCGGAGATGGTCTTGGGCAGCTCGCTGACAAACTCGATGCGCCGCACCCGTTTGTACGGTGCCAAGTTGTCGCGGGCAAACGCGAGGATATGGCGCGCCAGTTCATGGCTGCCGGGGGCGTCGTGGGCCAGGATCAAGAAGGCCTTGGGCACCGCCAGCCGCAGCGGGTCGGGGCTGGGCACCACGGCCACTTCCATCACCGCCGGGTGCTCGATCAGCGCGCTCTCCAGTTCGAACGGGCTGATGCGGTAGTCGGAGGCCTTGAACACATCATCGGCACGGCCGACAAAGGTGATGTAGCCGTCAGCGTCGATCTGCGCGGTATCGCCGGTGCGGTAATAACCGTCGCGCATCACTTCGGCGGTTTTTTCCGGGCTGTCTTCGTAGCACAGCATCAGGCCGAGGGGGCGCGCGACCAAGGGCAGGGCGACTTCGCCTTCGGTGCCGGGCACGCCATCCGGGTCGAGCAACACCACTTGATAGCCCGGCAACGGGCGGCCCATGGAACCGGGCTTGAGCAACTGGCCCGGCGTATTGCCCACCAGCGCGGTGGTTTCCGATTGACCGAAGCCATCGCGCAGCGGCAAGCCCCAGGCGTGCTGGATCTGTTCGATGATTTCCGGGTTCAGCGGCTCACCGGCGCCCACCAGTTCACGCAGGTTCAAGCGTGATTTATAGCTGGCCAGGTCTTCCTGGATCAGCATGCGCCACACCGTGGGCGGCGCGCACAGGCTGGTCACGCCGTAGCGTTCCAACGCGTTGAGCAACGCCGGTGCGCTGAACCGCGCGACGTTATGGATAAAGATGCACGCCCCGGCATTCCACGGTGCAAACAGGCAACTCCAGGCATGCTTGGCCCAGCCGGGGGAGGAGATATTCAGGTGCAGGTCGCCCGGTTGCAGGCCGATCCAGTACATGGTCGACAGGTGGCCCACCGGGTAGCTTTGATGGCTGTGCAGCACCATCTTCGGTTTGGAGGTGGTGCCGGAGGTGAAATACAACAGCATCGGGTTGGTGGCGTGGGTCTGGCCCTCGGCTTCGAACTGCTCTGAATACTCAAAGGCGGCGTCATGGGCCACCCAACCAGCGGGCGCCGCGCCGACACAGATGCGGCTGCAACCCTCGGCCAGCCCGGCAAATTTGCCGACATGGGCTTCACCGACCACCAGGTGACGCACCTGCCCACGTTCGATACGGTCGCGCAAATCATCCGGGTTCAGCAGGGCCGTGGCCGGAATGACCACGGCGCCAAGCTTGAACGCGGCGAGCATGGTGTCCCACAACGCCACGTCGTTGCCCAGCATCAACAGCACCCGGTCACCGCGACCCACGCCCAGCGAACGCAAGTGATTGGCCACCTGGTTGGAGCGCGTGGCCAGTTGCTGGAAGCTGTAGCGTTGTTCACTGCCGTCTTCTTCGACGATCCACAGCGCATTGGCCGAGTTGCCCTCGGCCATCACATCGAAGTAGTCCAGCGCCCAGTTGAACACATCCAACTGCGGCCAGCGGAAGTCCCGTGCGGCGGTGACATAGTCGGTGCGGTGGGCAAGCAGGAAATCCCGGGCGGCCAGGAAGGGGTGCGTCATGGTCGGTGTCCTTGATTATTGTTATAGGGACTTGTTGTAGCGACTGCCCCCCGGCTCAGCCGGGTGGCTGAACCGAGTATAGGCACGCATAAATCTAGAGATGAACCCGCAGAAACACCGATGGCTTGTGCAAAAAACTCATGCTCAGTATTTCCAGGTCACCGACGCGGTGAGGTTGCGCGGCGCGCCATAGTTGGTGGAACCGGCGGCCTGGTACAGCGACAGCAGGTACTTCTGGTCGGTGACGTTGTTCAGGTTCAGCGAGGTGCTCCAGTGCTCGTCGAAGTCGTAGCTGCCCATCAGGTCCACCAGGGCATAGGCGCTCTGGTACACGCGGCTGTTGCTGTCGACCTCGGTGTGGCTTTGCCATTGCACGCGGCTGCCGATCTTGGCCTGGGGCACGCCGGGCAGGCGATAGGTCAGGCTGCCGCGCACGCTGTGAGTGGGCACGTACTGGCGGGCTTTTTCGCCGTTGTTGTCTTCGATGTGCACGTAGGTGTAGCCGCCGGCCAGGGACAGGCCGGGCAGGATTTCACCGTTGGCTTCCAGCTCCACGCCACGGCTCTTGTAGTCCACGCCGCGATACACGTATTGGCCGTTGACGATGGCCCCGGTGGCCTCGGCGACGTTCTGCTGCTCGGTCTTGAACACGGCGGCGGTGACGCCCAGGCGCTCATCCAGCAGCCGACCCTTCACGCCGACTTCCATGCTTTTGCCTTCCAGCGGCTCGATAATGCCGCCGGCAGTGCTGCGCAGGTATTGGGGTTTGAAGATCTCGGTCCAGCTGGTGTAGAGGCTCCACTGTGGCGTCAGTTCATAGACCAGGCCCGTGTACGGCGTGACTTTGCCATGTACCCGGGTGTTGTGGGGCGAGCCGTAGCCCATGCCGTCGCCATCGGCGCTGAGCATGCGCGCACCGGCGATCCAGTGCAGGTCTTCGGTGAGGCTGAAGCGCGCACCGGCAAACAGGCTTTTCTGGCGGTCGGTGAACAGCTGGGTGTTGAGGTCGTCGGTGTAGTTCATCGCCGGCTCCACCACGTTGCCGGCCAGCACGTCCTCCAGGTTTTCCACTTGATTACCCGACGAGGTGCGGTAGTGACCGCGCTCGGTGTGGTGCAGGCGGCCGTAGTTGGCGCCAAGGGTCAGTTCATGTTCGCGGCCCAGCAAGTTGAACGGCCCGGACAGCTGCCCCTCGGCCGCCACCTGATGTTCGGTGCTGGTGGTGCGGTTGATATATGCGGCGACCGTGTCGGCGGTGATCGGGATGGCGTAGAGCATTTTGGTGTCGGAGTGCTGGCTCATGCCGGACACGGTGAGGGTGCTGGTCCAGCCATTGTCGAAGGCGTGGACCAGCTCGGCGAAGGCGCGCTGGGTCTGGATATTCCAGTAGGTCCACGGCTGGCCCACGCTGCTGCTGCGGCTGCTGTAGTGGATGCGGTTTCCCAAGTAGTCGGCAATCGGCAGGCCGCCCCAGGTGCTGCCGTTGGAATAGCTGTCCTGCTGGGAAAAGCCCACGGTCAGGGTGTCGGCATCGGACAGGTCGAAGGCCAGCAACCCCGCCATCACGTTGACTTCGTGGCTGTAGTGATCGAGGTAGGAATTGCCCTTGTCGTGGGAGGTGATAAAGCGCCCGCGCACGTTGCCGCTGTCGGTCAGCGGGCCGGATACGTCCAGAGCCAGGCGCCGGTTGTCCCAGGAGCCGCCGCTGGCATCGATGTGGGCCTGGAAGGTGTCGGTGGGGCGCTTGCGCACCAGGTTGACGGTGGCGGATGGGTCGCCCGCGCCGCTCATCAAACCGTTGGCACCGTGCAGTACATCGACCTGTTCGAACTCGGTCATGTCTTGCTCGCCCACCAGCACACCGCCGGAGAAGGGCAGGCCCATGCCGTCGAACTCGAAGTTTTCGATCTTGAAACCACGGGAGGTGAAGGCGGTACGGTCGGTTTCGAATTGTTCGACGGTGACCGAGGGCGCGCTGCGCAGGGCTTCTTTGACGCTGTTGAGCTTGAAGTCGTCCAGTTGCTCACGGGTCACCACGGTGACGGCCTGCGGGGTTTGCTTGTCGGTGAGGCCGAGCTTGGTGGTGGTGGATTTTGGCTTGCCCAGGTAACCAACGCTTTGGCCGCCGTCTTGCCCTGCGTAGTCCTGAACGTGGATGGCCGGTAGGGTCATGCCTTCAGCCTGTTGGGGCAGCGGTACCAAATACACGGTGACCGCATCAGTGCGCGCAAAGCTGTAGCCGCTGCCTTTGAGCAATTCAGCCAGGGCCTGTTCCGGCGAGTACACCCCCACCACTGCCGAGCTGCGCAGGGCGCTGTCGAGGTTGCCGTCCAGCAGCACGTTCTGCCCGGATTGCTGGCTGAACACCAGCAGCGCCTGGCGTAGTTGTTGCGCCGGGATGTTCAGCGACAGCTTACCCACCGAGGCGCCGGGAGCAGGCGCCGCGTACACCGGGGCTGCGCCCATGAGCAAGGTGCAGGCGAGGGCGGCGGCGCGCCAGTGTGCGGTGGGTTGTGGTTGCTTTGCCATTCAGGTGGTTCCCTATGAGGTCGCGCTATCAATCCCTCTAGGACGGATGAAACTCGGCGATACCTGATGGCGATGTGAATTATTTGCGATTAGGCCGGTTGGATCAGGGTAATCAGGTCGGTGTAGCGGGTCATGCGCACGGCCAGGGCTTTGGACAGCACGTCGAGCATCTGGTCCGGGCGGTTTAGATTGAGGATCAAACTGACCCGGCGCGCCGCCAGTTGTTGGTCGGGGATGAAGATCTTGCCTTCGCGCCAGCGTTGCAACTGGTTGACCACGGTCAGCAGCGGTGTGTCGAAGAACACCAGGCGGCCGTTGCGCCAGGCCAATACCTGTTCCAGTTCGGCGCGTTGGATGGCGCCGGTCTGGGTGGCGCTGAAACGCAGCGAGAGGCCTTCGCCCAGGTCGGTCTGTTGGTTGGGGGTGATCACGCGAACTGTGTTGCGGCTCACGCTCAACTGCGCGTTGGCACCGTCACAGGACAGGCAGAAGTCGGCCTCGGGCGTCAGCACGCGACCGGCTTGGGTCTGTACTGAAAACTCACCAGCGGCTTTAGGCCGCACCGTGAAAAACGCTTCGCCTTGCAGCAGTTCCACCGAGCGTTGGGTGGTGGAAAAATTCAGGTTGAGTGCGGTATTGCCGGCCAGTTCCACCGTCGAGCCGTCGGGCAATTGCACGCTGCGGCGTTCGCCCACGGCGGTGCGCACATCGGCAAAGGGCGAGCTGACGCCCTTGAGCCACAGGGTGCAAGTGCTGGTGGCAACGACTGCGACACTGGCGGCGACGGCCAAGCCGACAAAGCGGCGTCGAGACAGCTGAGGTGCTTGAACCTTGGGCGGTGCCAGTAGCGCAGTCGCCGCCCATACCTTCTCCAGGTGGGCATAGGCCTGGGCATTGCGCGGGTCGGCAGCCAGCCAGCGCGCCAACTCATCGCGCTCGGCCAGGGTTGGCGAGCCTGCCTGGAGCAAGGCAAACCACTCGCTGGCCTGGTGACTGGCGTCATCGGGGCGGGCGAGGGGCGGGAGCAGGCGCGGCGGTTCAACACTCATGGGCTAATCAATTCAACAAAAACCAGTCAGGCGGCGAGTATAAGTGAAGGCGTTCACTCGGGCATGCCCAGCTTCAACAAGTCCAGCGCGCGCACCATGCGGCTGTAGGCGGTTTTGGGGGAAATCCCCAGGCGTTCGCCGATCTCGACGTAGGTGAGGCCCTCGACCCGCACCAGCAAAAACACGTCGCGGCAGGGCTCGGGCATGGTGTGCAGCACGTCGTTGAGGGTTGCCAATTGCTGGTTGGCAATGGCGGCTTGCTCCAGGGTGGGGCTGGGTTGTTCGAGTGTGCCGGGTTCTTGTTGGTCCAGCGGCTCGCCCTTGCGGTGTTCCTGGCGGCGGGTGTGGTCGATGAACAGGTTGCGTGCGGCAGAGAACAAATAGGCGCGGAAATTTTCGATGCGGGTGCGGCCCATCTGCTCCGATAGGCGGATGAACGCGTCCTGCGTCAGGTCGGCTGCGGTTTCCTTGCAGCGTAGACGGCGGTCCAGGTAAGCCTGGATTTCACCGCGATGGGCGAGATAAAGCGCCTTGAGATCTGAGCCGGACATAAAGCTACCTGACAGCCATGGAAGCAAGCGCGGCGCAATATAACAAACGAGAATGATTGTTAATAGCGGCGTGATGGCTTTTTTCGCCATCACGCCGCAGGCGGCCGGTCAGATGGCCTGGGGCTTGAAGTCGCTGGCTGCAACCGGCATCACGCCTTTGAGCAAGGCCACGGATTTTTCCAGGCCTTCGAGGCTGTTGAGCAGCACATCTTCGTGCTCGATAGACAGCCAGCCGTCGTAGCCGGCCATTTTCAGGCGGTAGCAGAACTGGCGCCACCACTCTTCGCCATGGCCGAAACCGAGGGTGATGTACGACCAACTGCGCGCCGACACCTCCATCAGTGAGCCGTTTTCCAGCAACGAATCCACCGCCTGCACCGGCGCATTGAGCATCGTGTCCTTGGCGTGCACGTGGTACAGCGCATCGCCCAGAGCGTCGGCGGCGGCCAGCGGGTCGGCGCCCATCCAGAACAGGTGGGACGGGTCGAGGTTGGCGCCGATCACCGGGCCGATGGCGTCACGCAGCTTGAGCAGCGAGCGCACGTTGTACACGCACTGGCTGCCGTGCAGTTCCAGGGCGATGCGTTCTACGCCGTTGGCCTTGGCGAGGTCGGCGATTTCGCTCCAGAACGGCAGCAGGCGTTCTTCCCATTGATAGCGCAGGATGGTCTGGGTTTCTGGCGGCCAAGAGGCGACCACCCAGTTGGGCATGCGGTCGCCGGCCTGGCCTTCGGGCAAGCCAGACATGGTGCACACGGTTTTGATTCCCAGCTCACCGGCCAGGCGGATCGTGTCCTTGAGGCACTGAGCCTGCTCCGGCTGGGTGGGGTGCAACGGGTTGCCGTTGGCGTTGAGGGCGATGATTTCCAGGTTGTGCTGCTCGAAACTGCGGGTGAAATCCCGGCGTGCGGCATTGCTTTCGAGCATCTGCTTGAGGTTGAAGTGCGGCGCGGTGGACCAGCCGCCGGTGTTCACTTCCAGGCCTGACAGGCCCATGCGTTCAGCGTGCTTGAGCACATCGCTCAAAGGCAGGTTGCCCAGGGTATCGGTGACAAATCCCAGCTTCATAGAGACGATCCTTGGTGATCCAGACGAGTTGTTGTGGTTGTTATGGGGGGATTATTGGCAGCGCAGACACTGGGTTCAAGGACGAGCATGGGGTAACTTTGATAGGAAATACATCAAATTCATCAGCCAAAATTATTCATGGAATTGGGGCTTACGGTTTATAACTGATGGTATTTCAATCAATAAGGACACGCCTTTCATGTCGCCGAAAACCGCCGCGCAAGCCTGGAAAGGCCCCACCGTCGAGCAGATCGCCAAGGTCGCCAGGGTGGGCGTCGCCACCGTGGACCGGGTGCTCAACAACCGCTCGAACGTGCGCGAAAACACTCGTCTCAAAGTGCTGGCCGCACTGGATAAGCTCAAGCAGGACCTGGCTAACGGCACGGCGACCCTGCACATCAAGTTGTTCTGCGATTCGGGAGAGACGTTCAACGCCACCTTGGCGGCAGCGGAGGGGGTGATCAATAGCACCACCCCCGGTGTGGTCGTGCACGGTCACTACGAGCCCACCAACCAGGTCGACCCGGCAGCGTTTGCCGACCGGGTGCAGGCCGATGGCGCCTCGGCGGACGGCGTGATTGTGGTGTCCCGGGAGCACCCTGCGATCAACCGGGCGATCCGCGCCTTGTGCCGCCAAGGCATACCGGTGGTGTGCCTGACCACCGACCTGCCCAACTCCGGGCGCAGCGCCTATGTAGGCAACGATCAGTACGCCGCCGGCAGCGTCGCGGGGCTGTTGATCGGCAATGCACTGGCGCGGCAGAAGGCCAAGATTTTGCTGGTCACCAGCATGGCATTTCGCTGCCAGCAAGAGCGTGAAATGGGTTTTCGACGAGTACTGCGAGCGGAGTTCCCTCACTTGAAAATCGATGAGCGGATGATGTCCGACGACAGTCCCGAAACCACGGCCGAGCAGTTGATGCGCTACTTCTCCAAACACGACTACCCGGCGGCCATCTACAACGTGGCCGGCGCTAACCGGGGCGTGGCCCAGGCCATTGGCACCCTCGATGCCGAACAACGCCCGGTGTTTGTTGGGCATGAATTGACCGTGCACACCCGCAGCATGCTGGAGTCGGGGGTGATGGACTACGTGGTGTCGCACGATTTTGTCGGTGAGATGGCGGCCGCAGTGCGCTGGATTCGCGGCGCACGGGAGGGCGCCAAGGCGGCACCGCCCTTTACGCGGGTGCTGGTGCACACGCGCTACAACTGTGATTGACGGGGAATACGTAAAAGTCCAGTATGGAATTATAAGTACAAAATACAGCTGCGTCTTTTTCTTCACTCTTGCCAAACCAACAACAACTTGCGAGATCCCCCCATGAAGAAACTCCCCCTCATCACCGCCCTGACGCTTGGCCTGATCGCCGCCGGCCCGTTGCTGGCCGCCGAGAAGACCCTGCGCATCGGCATCGAGGCGGCGTACCCGCCGTTCGCATCCAAGACCGAAGAAGGCAAGATCGTCGGCTTTGACTACGACATCGGCAATGCGCTGTGTGCGCAGATGAAGGTCAAGTGCGTGTGGGTCGAAGGCGAGTTCGATGGTCTGATTCCTTCCCTCAAGGTGAAGAAAATCGACATGGCCTTGTCATCCATGACCATCAACGAAGACCGCAAGAAGTCGGTGGACTTCACCCACAAGTACTACTTCACCTCCTCGCGCCTGGTGATGAAGGACGGCGCGGTGGTAGATGACGGGTACGCCAGCCTCAAGGGCAAGACCGTGGGCGTGCAGCGCGCCACCACCACCGACCGTTACGCCACCGAGGTGTTCGAGCCCAAGGGCATCACCGTCAAGCGCTACAGCAATAACGAAGAAATCTACATGGATTTGGCCGCCGGGCGGCTGGATGCGATCTTTGCCGACACCATCCCGCTCAATGACTTTTTGCAAATGCCACGGGGCAAGGGTTATGCGTTTGTCGGGCCGGAGCTCAAAGACCCGAAATACGTGGGCGAGGGCGCGGGGATTGCGGTGCGCAAGGGTAATGCGGCGTTGGTGAGCGAGTTGAACACGGCCATCGACGGCATTCGCGCGAGCGGGGAGTACCAGAAGATTTCGCAGCAGTACTTCAAGGCTGATATCTACGGCAATTAAGGGGTCTGAACAGGCAAGCTCAAGCGCCACGAATCAAGTGTGGGAGCTGGCTTGCCTGCGATGGCATCGACGGTGTTGACCTGATACACCGAGGTGTCTGCATCGCAGGCAAGCCAGCTCCCACATTTGACCGCGGAGTTATCAAGACCCCTTCAATTCCTTGAGGTGCTTGTAGACCGTCGCCCGCCCCATACCCAGCACATTGGCCACATAGTTCGACGCGCTCTTGCCCTTGAATGCCCCCTCGGCATGCAACGCCAGCACCAATTCGCGTTTATGGTCCCGGTTCAGCAGGTTTAGGCTCAGCTGCCGCTCCCGCATCCACGCATGCAAGAACGTGTTGATACGCTCCTGCCAGTCATCGCGAAACAGCGAGTCCGGCTGCGGGATCAATTTGCTCGGCGACAGGAACAAATCCAGCGCCGCCTTGGCGTTTTCAAACAATGAAATATTCAGATTGATGCACAGCACCGCCAGGCGCTGGCCCTTGTGGTCGTGCAGCACGGTACTCAGGCTGCGAATCTTCTGGCCGTCCCAGTTGAGCTTTTCGTAGGGGCCGATGTTCACGTCGCTGACGTCGTCGGTGAGCATGTCTTCCAACGCCGAGTCATCGCCAATTGCACGTTTGGACAGGTTGTTGGCGATGTAGTCGACTTTTTGCGAGCGCAGATCGTGCAGCACCGCTTCGGCGTGGGGAAAGAACAGCGTGGCGATGGCGTCGGCCATCGCACGAAAGTTCTGCATGACCTTGTCTTGTTCAGCGGTGTTCATCAATAGGGCTCCAGGCGGGCGGGCGAGAGCATACCAGCGTCCAGGCCGAACTGTGTCAGGGCTTCGGGCAATGCTGCGCCGCGTACCAGCGCCGCGCTGGCCTGGCCCATGGCCGGTGAGGTTTGGATGCCATAACCGCCCTGGGCCGCGACCCAGAACAGGCCGGGCACTTTGGAATCGAAGCCAGAGAGCAAGTCACCGTCCTGTACAAAACTGCGCAGCCCGGCCCAGGTGCGGGTGGGGCGGCGGATGGTCAGGGTGGTGGCTTCTTCGATCTGGTAGATGCCCATGGCGATGTCCAGTTCTTCGGGCTGGATATCTTGCGGCTCCACCGGGTCGGCGTTGGCGGGGGAGCCGAGGAACATGCCCGCGTCTGGCTTCATGTAGAACGATTCGTCCAGCGCCACCAGCATCGGCCAGTGGTGGCTGTCGACGCCTTCGGGGCCGGCGAAGATGAAGGCCGAACGCCGCTTGGGTTGCAGGCCGATAGGAGCCGCGCCGGCCAGCGCGCCGATGGTGTCGGCCCACGCGCCAGCGGCGTTGATGATGATCGGTGCGCTATAGGTTGTTTCGCCGGTGTTCACCTGCCACAAGCCCGAAGCGTCACGGCTCAAGCCTTGTACGGCGTGGTCGGTCAACACCTCGCCACCGTTGCGGCGTATGCCGCGCAGGTAGCCTTGGTGCAGGGCGTCGGTGTCGATATCGCTGGCGGTGGGGTCATACAGCGCACCATGGACTTTTTCGCGGCGCAGGATCGGCATCTTTGCGCAGGCTTCGTCGGCGCTGAGCAGTTCCACTTGAGACACCGTGGCCTTGGCGCTCAGGTATTGCACGTTCAACTCGGCGGCATCGCCGATGAAGTCCACGGTCATTTCGCCCCGTGGCGTTAGCAATGGGTGCTCGCAGAAACCTTGCGGCGGGTTGTCGAAAAACGCACGGCTGGCCAGGGTCAAGGCCCTCACCTGGGGTGTTCCGTACGCAGCGGTATACAGCGCCGCCGAACGCCCGGTGGAGTGATAACCCGGGTGGCTCTCGCGCTCCAGCACGATCACCTTGCCGTGCTGTGACAACCAGAAACCCGTGGACGCGCCGGCAATGCCGCCGCCGATGATGATGAAGTCTGCGTGGCTCATAACTGTCTCCAGAGGGCGTTGGCCAGTGCGATGTCTTCCAGGCCCAGGCCGATGGAGCGGAAGAATACGTGACGATCATAAGTGGGGCGTTGCACGTGCTCGCTGAGCAGTTCTGGCAGGTCGCCAATGATGTGGCGTTTGTCCCAACCGTGTTGTTCGGCGGCGATCAGCATTTCGCCAGCCGAGCCGGGGGTGGTCTGGCGATAGTCGCAGAAGACCTGCATGTCGTTGAGGGACTGCGGCGGCACTTCGTGGGCACGGGGTGCGTTGGTGCTGATGGACGTGATCAGTGCGGGCTTGCTCAAACGGGCCGGGTCGATCACCGGGCCGGCGGATGAGGTGCATAGCAGGATTACATCTGCGTCCGCTAGGGCAACATCGCAGCTGTTGGCGATGACGACGCGCGGGTCCAGGCTTTTGAGGTGTGCGATGGCCTCGGGCGTAGCGGTGGCCAGGCTGGGGGAATACACGCTGATGTGTTGCCAGTCCCGCAAGTTTTTCACGTAGTGCAAGTGGGCCTGCGCCACCTTGCCGCTGCCGATGATCGCCAGGCGCTGTGCCGAGGGCGGTGCCAGCGCATCCACCGCCAGCGCCGTGGTCGCGGCGGTGCGCGCGGTGGTCAACTCGGCGGCATCGCACAGCAGCAGCGGTTGGCCGGTGTGCATCGACATCAACAACGTCCACGCCGTCACCAGCGGGCCTTGCTCGCGCACGATATAAGGCGAGGTTTTCATCCCATACACACCGTCTTCAGCCAACACCCCCAGGTAATTGATAAAGTCCCCGGCGCCTTGGGGAAACTCCACCAGCTGTTGCGCTGGCTGCACGGCAAGCCCTGCGGCCAGGTCGCGGAACAGCTTGCGCAGGATCTGCGGTACATCGACCAGGGCCAGCAGTTCACGGGCTTGGGCCTGGTTGATTACTTGAGGTGTGCTGGGCATAAGAGTCTCCGCTGTTAAACTAATTTGTCCATTATGGACATTTAGTTCTGTTGGGCAAGGGGCAAACCTCACCCCACGAAACGAAATCCATCCGACAGCTTCTCCTTTAAATAGCTGACCAACACACTCACCGACTTCGGCACATGGGGCGAATACGGTCGAATCAAGTAGATCTCATCAGCAAATGCGCCCTTGAGTGTCCAGCCCTTGAGCACCTGCACCAACTTGCCGCTGGCCAACGCGGCATGGGCGCTGAAGTCGGGGAGTAGGGCGATGCCCAGGTGGTTGAGGGCCGAGTCGCGCAGGGCTTCGCTGTTATTGGTGGCGAAACTGCCGGAGATCGGCACGGTGAGGCGCTCGACGTTTTTGCTGCCGCGCTCGAAGGTCCAGGCCGGTTGATCAGTGCCGCGTGGGTAGAACAGGCAGTTGTGGGCCGACAGGTCGCCGGGTTCGCGGGGTTCGCCGTGGTGTTGCAGGTAATCCTGGGTCGCGACCAGCACCGAGCCGGTATCGCAGAGCTTCCAGGCGACATGGGTTTCGGGTACCTGGAAACCGTGGCGCACGGCGAGGTCGTAGCCTTCGGCGGCGAGGGAGCTGAGGGCGTCCGATACGTCCAGTTGAATGCGTACTTGTGGGTAGCGCTGTAAAAATTCCGAGAGGTGTGGCACCAGTTGCTGACGGGCGAACGCCACCGGTGCTGTCAGGCGTACCAACCCACGAATCTCGCCGACCGAATCGCGCACCGACGAGAAGCTGCGGGCGATCTGTTCGTAGGCGCTGCGTACTTCACGGGTCAGCGACAAGCCCGCATCCGTCAGCCGTACGCTGCGCGTGGTGCGGGTCACCAGTTGTGTGCCGGTGGCTTTTTCCAGGTCGGAAATCCGCTGGCTTACCGCTGACTTACTCACCCCCAAACGTGCCGCAGCAGCGGTATAGGTGCCGTGCTCTTCCAGCACCGACAGCCAGTGGATATGGGTCCACAGCCCCTCGATCTCGGCCTTTTCCATGGTTTGATTGTTCGCCTGTATGGACAATAAGTTCTGGATTCTGCTCTGGTTTGGAACAAAGCGAAAGCCTATCGTGTGTTCACTGCTTATCCACCTGGGATCGACTGCCATGACAAATACAATCGAGCACTACATCAACGACCAGCGCGTGTCCCGCGATGATCGCTATCAGGACGTCTTCAACCCCGCCACCGGCGAGAAAACCGGCCGCGTCGCCCTGGCCAGCCGCCAGACCGTCGGCGAAGCCGTCGCCGCCGCCCAAGCCGCCTTCGACGATTGGGCCGACACCCCGCCGATCCGCCGCGCCCGCGTATTGTTCCAATACCTGCACCTGCTGCGTGAACGCAAAGACGACCTGGCGCGCATCATCGTGGCCGAGCACGGCAAGGTCTTCACCGACGCCCAGGGCGAAGTGGACCGTGGTATCGACATCCTCGAATTCGCCTGCGGCATTCCCAACCTGCTTAAAGGTGAGCATTCCGACCAGGTTTCCCGTGGCATGGACAACTGGACCATGCGCCAGCCGCTGGGTGTTGTCGCGGGCGTGACGCCGTTCAACTTCCCGGTGATGGTGCCGATGTGGATGTACCCAATCGCCATCGCGGCGGGTAATACCTTCATCCTCAAACCAAGCCCTACCGACCCAAGTGCCTCGCTGTTCATGGCCGAACTGCTGCGTGAAGCCGGCCTGCCCAAAGGCGTGTTCAACGTGGTACAGGGCGACAAGGAGTCGGTGGATGCGCTGATCGAACACCCGGACGTCAAGGCTTTGAGCTTCGTCGGCTCGACGCCGATTGCCCAGTACATCTACGAAACAGGCGCGCGTAACGGCAAGCGCGTACAAGGCCTGGGCGGCGCGAAAAACCATATGGTGGTGATGCCCGACGCCGACATCGAAAAAACCGTCGATGCCCTGATGGGCGCTGCCTACGGCAGTGCTGGCGAGCGCTGCATGGCCATCTCGGTGGCGGTGCTGGTGGGTGATGTAGGTGACAAGGTCATCGCCGCCTTGACCGAACGCGCCAAGCTACTGCGCATCACCGATGGCCGCGATTTGAAAGCTGAAATGGGGCCAATTGTGTCCCGTGCTGCACTGGAACGCATCAGCGGCTACATCGAACAAGGCGTACAGTCCGGCGCCAAGCTGCTGCTGGACGGGCGCGACTATGTACCCACCGAGGCGGGCCTGGAAAACGGCTTCTGGCTCGGCGCGACCCTGTTCGACCACGTGACCAAAGAGATGAGCATCTACCGCGAAGAAATCTTCGGCCCGGTACTGGCCTGCGTGCGCGTCAACGATTTCGGCGAAGCGATCAAGCTGGTCAACGACCACGAGTTCGGCAACGGCGTGAGCTGCTTCACCCGCGACGGCAACATCGCCCGCGAATTTGCACGCCGCATCCAGGTGGGCATGGTCGGCATCAACGTGCCGATCCCGGTGCCGATGGCGTGGCACGGGTTTGGTGGCTGGAAGAAGAGTTTGTTCGGCGACATGCATGCGTACGGCACTGAGGGTGTGCGGTTCTATACCAAGCAGAAGTCGATCATGCAGCGGTGGTCGGAGAGTATTGAGCAAGGCGCCGAGTTCGCCATGCCGGTCTCCAAATAACCCACAGGTGTAGAAGATCCAATGTGGGAGGGGGCTTGCCCCCGATAGCGAAGTGTCAGTCAGCTTTTTATGACTAACCCACTGCTATCGGGAGCAAGCCCCCTCTTACGTTGTACTGTGTTTCGTGTGCTAGCTGGAGTTAACCACCGAAGCTTGGGTGATATCACGACAACAGCGGTGTATCAGTCCAAACGTCATGTGACAAACGAAATAAATATTCGTGGAACCTATCGATTTTAACGTACGACTTATCCGACTGTGAAGTTGGTTATTTAAACTGCTGACAGCGAGTCGGCAGGTGTGTTGTCAAACGATAAGTTAAGCGAGCCTGTAATGAATGTGCATCAAATTTCTCCGCGTCCTTTTTCCAGCCCAGCAAACATTCCTCGAACGGAAATTCAGCCGGATGTAAGTATTTCTGGTGCAGGCACAACAGAGAGGCCTGGAAATGCTATCGCCACCCTTCCTGAGCTCAATGGCCAAAGGCAGATAATCTTCAAGTCAGGCATCGTTACTGCGCCCTCCGACCGCCTGACGATTAATGAACGGGAGCAGCGTGTCGAAGGGTATGCCAATCGCGTAGTGAGTCAGATCAAAAAAATAGAAAGTGGTAGCGAAGGTGACAGAAACATCAAGTTCCAGAACGTTCGGCTGTTCATGGAGCCCTCGGGATACTTCAGTGCTGGTTTGTTGGCAGCAGGGTTCGACCCTCATGAAAAAATCACGGTCAAGTTCGATACCTACGTTGGCATGGGGGTCGATAAAAAGCTGAGCAATACTGACAAACGCACCTACTTCGCATGGGAAATTGCAGCGGGTGTTTTTGCGCACGATAAAGTAGGGCCAGGCGGCGCGATTAATTTTCACAGTATGACCATCGAGCCAACAAAACGACGCAGAGTCAAGGAGCTGGAAGCGGTCGGCAACTCCCTTCAGAGGCATTGGGAGAATGAAATATCTGCTCCGATGCGCGACGCGTCGGGCGCATTGACGAAACGTTCAGGAAAAGCAGATGCCTATGTAGTACGAGGAACCTTGCAAAGCCTGCGCAGCGACAAGGCGCGGTTCGAAATGCTAAGCCCTGAAGGGCAAGCAGCAATCAATCGCACGCTCAATAGACAAAACGGCCAAGTCATTATTCCCAATGTCTACGGCTATCCGTTGGGTGGCTATGCGTTTGTTCCATATACTCCTTATGACGGTAATTATGAACACCGGCCCAATCAGGGAATGATGATTGATTTAAAAAACGGTGCGCTTCATGAAATTCATGGGGACGACAGTTTTGCGCAGTGGGCAAAAAACAATCGCGATAATCTGCTTCGCAGTTTTAATGCCAGTGACAGGCAAGGCGGTTTGGATGCGCATTGGCCAAAGGCGCAGCATGTGCTTGATAGTTTGATTTTGGGCCACACGTCGCGCTATCCGGGGTATTCCTCGCTGTTGTCGGATCAACAGATACCCGTCAGGGAAACATTTAATTTTACCCGGTCGCGAGGCGATGCTTATCAGCTGAAGTATGGCGACCTGAATCGCGGCCTTGCTTCAAAGTACCAAACGTTGAACGCCAATAATGCTGTCTGGTCCGACAAAACCGAGGTGTTTGGCTCTTCGCAGCAAGGTTGGAAGGCTGCGAAAGACATTTGGGACAATACGTTTGGGTACATTCCAGTCATTGGCAACACTGGCAATATTGTTTTTGGCGTCCACGACAGTCTCTATGGCATGTCCGCGAACGAGCGTATTGGCGGTAATTGCGCCGCCGTCATATCGGGCCTGCAACTGGCGCATGAGCTTGCGCCCAATGGGATGGAGGCTGGGCGAGCAACTCTGAATGCACCTTCCGCGAGCGATTACAACTGGCGATATAATTCGCAGGCCAGTAGTTTTGAATTAGTGCGAGCACCCAAGGAATCCGGTATCACCGCAGCACCCTTCCCGGGAATGCAGGAAGTGGAGTTTAACGGGCAAAAGTACTTTGTCGCGGACAAGCCTGATGCGGGAGATGGGCAGCATTACGTATTGCGTGTGAGAGACCCGAATGACACGTCAAAACTGGCGAGTAGCGGGAAAATTGCCAAGCCGGATGCGCAGGGTGTTTGGAAGCGTAGAGGGGTTGAGGGTGGAAACGTACTCGCACCTGTTCGTATAAAAGAATCCACTCAGGTCAGGCTTATTGATCAGCGGCCCGCCAGGGTTGACCAGATCGCGGAGCTCAACTTGAGCCCCAGTGGGCGCTACGTTGCGACGACTCTGGATCAGGACTCTTATCTCCCAGAGGGCGCCTATGTATATGTAGTGCGTGCAGACGAGCCGGACAAAATATACATCGGCTCACAGAATAAAAGGCTCAATCAGGCGGGGAGGCCCTACCCCTTCAATAACCGAATGAACCCCGACGTCGTGGAAGGGCATTCATCGGTGACCCATGGCTTGAGAGAGCAGCGGGGCGGAACGACCGATGTGTTGTATGCCGGGACCGTTCACTTTAAAGACGGGCGCCCCGAATTCTGGACCAACGAGAGTGGTCATTACGCGTCGTCCGCTGAATTACGCCACACTAATCTTTCTGCGCGCATCAAAACAATGCTCACTGAGGACAAATTCGTGGATGAAGAGAAGATGACGGGGCGACAACGAACGACATGGGATGCGAGTGTTTCTCTCACCCGGTCGGAGGAAGCAATGCTTAACGAAGAGATGAAAGACACCTTTGGCGCAGAGGACAACGGTTCCGACCTGAGCGACGATGAGCATTGAGTCCTCGCCGGGTTAGCGCGTGACCCAACGCTCTCCAGGCGTCTACCAACATGGCGCCTGGAGAGTTGCAGGCAAGTGAATCAACGTCGCCCCGTGCGCGTGCTCACATCCACCCAAACCGCCAATACCAGAATGCTGCCTTTGACGATCATCTGCCAGTAACTGTCAACGTCCAGCATCGACATACCGTTGTCCAAACTGGTGATCACCAACGCCCCGAGCAACGCGCCATACACTGTGCCCGATCCGCCGCGCATCGAGGTGCCGCCAATAAAACACGCGGCGATGGCGTCGAGTTCGCCCATGTTCCCCGCCGACGGCGAGCCCGCCGCAAGCCGTGCAGTGTTTACCAAGCCGGCGAGCGCGCACATGACGCCCATGATGCCGAAGATCCACAACTTCACCGCCTGCACGTTGATGCCCGACAGACGTGTAGCCTCCATATTGCTGCCCACCGCATATACCCGGCGGCCGAACACGGTCTGGCTGGTGACGTAGCTGAATATGCCCAACAGAACCAGCAACAGCAGCACCGGCACGGGAATGCCGTCATAGCTGTTGAGGGTGGTGACGAACCCCGCCAACACGGCGCCGATCACTGCCACGCGTACCAGATCGCGAACCAGCGAGTGCGCCGCCAACCCGTGCAGTGCGCGGTTGCGTCGCTGTTTCCAGGTTAAAAAAACCGTCAGCGCAAACAACAAAACCCCGAGGCCAACACCCACCGAATGCGGCAAATACCCCTGGCCCACATACACCAGCGACGGTGACACCGGCGCAATCGTGGTGCCCCCGGTCACCCCCAACAAAACCCCGCGAAACGCCAGCATCCCGCCCAAACCGACGATAAACGAAGGGATGCGCAAGTAAGCCGTCATATACCCATTGGCTAACCCAATCATCAGGCCACACAGCGCCACCAGGCTTAGATTGGCGAGCAACGGCACGTGATAGACCACATCCAGAATCGCCGCCAACCCACCTAGCAACCCCAGCAACGAACCCACCGACAAATCGATCTCGCCGCTGATAATCACCAGCACCATGCCGCACGCCAAAATGCCGGTGATCGACATCTGCCGCAGTAAGTTCGACAAGTTGCGCGGCGTAAGAAACCCACCTTCGGTCTGCCAGCTGAAAAACACCCAGATCACCGCCACGGCGATCACCAGGGCGAGCATTTTGTAGCGGGTAAACAGCTGTTTTACCTGGTTCATCTACGCGGTCTTCCGATCATTATTGTTGTTATGGCTGAGCGCAGCGGCGAGCACCTGTTCCTGAGTGAGCCCTTGGTTAACGAAGTCGCCCCGCAGCCGGCCTTCGCCGATCACTAGCACGCGGTCGGACACCCCCAGCACTTCGGCCAACTCCGACGACACCATGATGATCGCCACGCCTTCGGCCGCGAGTAAGCCCATCAACTTGTAGATCTCATACTTGGCGCCTACGTCCACGCCGCGTGTGGGCTCATCGAGGATCAGTACACGGGGCTTGGCCATCAACATCTTCGCCAGCACAGCTTTTTGCTGATTGCCCCCCGACAGGCTGGTGATCGGCAAGTACGGGCTCGACGTCTTGAGGTGCATGCGTGCTATTTGCTGGTCGATGCTGCCCAGTTCGGCCTCGGCGTCGATGCGGGTCATGCTGGCGTAGGTGTCGAGCACCGCCAGGGTGATGTTCTGGCCTACGCCGAAGTCGGGGATGATGCCTTGGCGCTTGCGGTCTTCGGGCACCATGCACAGCCCGGCGCGGATCGATTTAAGTGGCGTACGCGTGTCGATCACCTGGCCGTCCAGCCACACCTCGGCGCTGTAGCGCCCGGGGTAGGCGCCGAACAATGCGGATACCAGCTCCGTGCGCCCGGCACCCACCAGCCCTGCGATGCCGAGGATTTCACCGCGCTTGAGCGCAAACGAAATGTCATCCACGCGCTTGCGCTTGGGGTTGTCGACGTCAAAGCAGGTGACGTTGCGCGCCTCGAAAATCACCTCGCCCACCGCGTGTGGCTCGGTGGGGTAGAGGTTGCTCATCTCGCGGCCAACCATCTGGGTGATGATCTTTGCGATGTCCATATCGGCCATCGCCGTGGTCGCGATGTGCTTGCCGTCGCGGATGACGGCGATGGAGTCACACACCGCCGCCACTTCATCGAGCTTGTGGGAGATGTACACGCAGGCCACGCCCTTGGCCTTGAGGCCTCGGATGATGTCGAGCAGCACCTCGATTTCGGAGCGGGTCAGGGCCGAGGAGGGCTCGTCGAGAATCAACAGGCGCGCCTGTTTGTTGAGGGCCTTGGCGATTTCCACCAGTTGTTGGTAGCCGCCGCCGTACTGCGACACCGGCAGCGCCACGTTCATGTTCGGCACCTTGAGCTCGCGCATCAAGGCTTCGGCGCGGTGGAGCATGGCCGGGTAGTTCATACGGCCACCCGGCAAGGTCAGTTCGTGGCCCATAAAGATGTTTTCGGCCACCGACAGGTCGGGCACCAGGGTCAGTTCCTGGTGGATGATCACGATGCCTGCGGCCTCGGTTTCGCGGATGGACTGGGCCTTGAGCGGCTGCCCGTTCCAGAGGATTTCGCCCTCCCAGGTGCCGTGCGGGTAGACCGCTGACAGCACCTTCATCAAGGTGGATTTGCCGGCACCGTTCTCGCCGCACAGGCCCACGCATTCCCCCGGCCGAACCTGGAGATCAATGCCGTTGAGCGCTTTGACACCGCCAAAGGTTTTGACGATGCCGTTCATTTGCAGCAGGTAGTCGGCCATGGCGGTCACTGCCCGGCGATCTGCTCTTTGGTGTAGAACCCGTCCTTCTCAAGCAGGTCGATGTTGGCTTTGGTCAGCGGGGTAGGGGTGAGCAAAATGGTGTCGACCTTTTTGCTGCCGTTGTCGTATTGCGAGCTGTAGGTTGGTTTTTCATTGCGCGCCAGTTGCACCGAGAGCTTGGCGGCTTCGGTGGCGATCAACTTTAGGGGTTTGTACACCGTCATGGTCTGGGTGCCGTCGATCACGCGTTTGATGGCGGCGAGGTCGGCGTCCTGGCCCGAGATTGGAACTTTGCCTGCCAGTTTCTGCGCGGCCAGGGCCTGGATTGCACCGCCGGCGGTGGCGTCGTTGGAGGCGACGATGGCGTCGATCTTGTTGTCGTTTCGGGTCAGGGCGTTTTCGACGATGCTCAGGGCTTCGGTAGGGTTCCACTCCTTGACCCACTGCTGGCCTACGACCTTGATGTCGCCTTTGTCGATGGCCGGTTGCAGCACCTTCATCTGGCCTTCGCGCAGCACCTTGGCGTTGTTGTCGGTGGGTGCGCCCCCGAGCAGGAAGTAATTGCCTTTCGGCGCTGCCTGCAATACGCCGCTGGCCTGCATTTCGCCGACTTTTTCATTATCGAAGGAGATATACGCGTCGATGTCGGCGTTGAGAATCAAGCGGTCGTAAGACACCACCTTGATCCCGGCCTTCTTGGCTTCGGCAACGGCATTGGTGAGCACGGTGGCGTTGAACGGCACGATGACGATGACATCGACGCCACGGGAGATCAGGTTTTCGATCTGCGAGATTTGCTTCTGCTCGTTGGCATCGGCTGATTGCACGAAGACCTTGGCATCGAGTTTTTCGGCAGCGGCGACGAAATAGTCGCGGTCGCGGGACCAGCGTTCCAGGCGCAGGTCGTCGATGGAGAAACCAATTTTTGGGTGGGCCGGGTCAGCCATCACCGGGAGGGCGAGCAGGGCCAGGGCAGTGGCGATAAGGGTGCGTTTCATGGTTGTGCGTCCTTTTATTGTTGTTGGAAAGACTCAAAACAAACACTGTTACCGTGGGGAAAGAGCTCCCTCGCCACACGGTTACCGGTAGATAAACCGATTGACGATCCCTTCAAGCATCTCCTGCCGCCCACTCACGGCTTGGGGGTTCAACTCACTGGCAAACGCATGCTCGGCCAACGACTCCAGGCTGAATTCCCCCGCCAACACCGCCTGGCCCAACGGCTGCTGCCAACCGGCATACCGCTGGTCCTTGAACTGCTGAAGCCGATCGTTTTGCACCATTGCCGCAGCGCGTTCCAGCGCCAGGGCCAGCACATCCATCGCCTCTACATGGCCGTGAAACAGGTCCACCTCATCCAGGCTTTGGCGGCGTACCTTGGAGTCAAAGTTATAGCCGCCATTTTTAAACCCGCCAGCCTTGAGGATTTCATAAGTGGCCAGGGTCATCTCTTCAACGCTATTGGGGAACTGGTCGGTGTCCCAGCCGTTCTGCGGGTCGCCCCGGTTGGCGTCGATGCTGCCGAAGATCCCCAAAGACACGGCGGTGGCAATCTCATGATGAAAGCTGTGCCCGGCCAAGGTGGCGTGGTTGGCTTCGATATTCACCTTGATCTCATGCTCCAGGCCGTACTCATGCAGGAAGCCGAACACCGTGGCGCTGTCGTAATCGTATTGGTGTTTGGTGGGCTCCTGGGGTTTGGGCTCGATGAGTAGGTCGCCTTTGAAGCCGATCTTGTGCTTGTGCTCCACCACCATGCGCATAAAGCGCCCGAGCTGTTCGCGTTCGCGCTTGAGGTCGGTGTTTAGCAGGGTTTCATAACCTTCACGGCCGCCCCACAGCACGTAGTTGGCGCCTTTGAGTCGCAGCGTTGCATTCATTGCGCTGAACACTTGGGCGGCCGCAACGGCGAACACTTCAGGGTCTGGGTTGCTGGCAGCACCGGCGGCAAAACGCGGGTTGCTGAAGCAATTGGCGGTGCCCCACAGCAGCTTGATGCCGGTCTGTTCCTGGTGGCGCTCCAGGTGATCGACCATCTGCGCAAAGTGGTTGCGGTACTCCTTGAGCGAGCTGCCTTCGGGGGCGACGTCGGTGTCGTGAAAGCTGTAGTAGTCGATGCCCAGTTTGGAGAAGAACTCAAAGGCTGCGTCTGCCTTGCCGATGGCCAACTCCATTGGGTTGCCACTGCGCTGCCACGGCCGTTTGAAGGTGCCCACCCCAAACATATCCGCCCCCGGCCAGACAAAGGTGTGCCAATAACAGGCCGCCATGCGCAGGTGTTCTCGCATAGGTTTGCCGAGGATGAGTTTGTTGGCGTCGTAATGGCGAAAGGCGAGGGGGGAATCGCTGTTGGGGCCTTCGAAGCGAACCTTCTCGACACCTGGGAAGTACGGCATGGCGCTTTCCTTATTGTTCTTGGCGGTGTCTGGATACTAGCAACGGGGTGGGGGCCAAAAATTATGAAAATCACCAAGGGATGGTGCGATTTTGAGTAGCGAGGTCTAGTCTGTGTCGACCGGCCCCAGGATAAAAACAATGAAAACCCTACCGCCCGTGCACCGTATTGCCCTGCTGTTCAACGGCAGCAAGATCTACGACCGAGGCATCATCGCCGGTATCGGCAATTACCTGAGCAGCACTCGTGCGTCATGGGACTTGTTTCTCGAAGAAGACTTTTTGTGTCGCCTCAAGGGTATCGAGCGCTGGCAGGGCGACGGCATCATTGCCGACTTCGATGACCCGCTGATCGGCGAGGCGTTGGCGGGGAGCAAACTGCCGGTGGTGGCGGTGGGTGGGTCTTATGAGGATGCGCGCGCCTATCCCACGGGCATTCCCTATGTAGCCACCGATAACCATGCATTGATGAGGTTGGCCTACGAACACTTGATCGACGCCGGGCTGACGCGCTTTGCCTGTTTTAGTCTGCCCGAAGCCCAGGCCAATCGTTGGGCGCAGGAACGGGAAAAAGCCTTTCGCAGCTTGATGCAAAGGGATGGTTTGCAGGTCGAGGTCTATCGCGGCCTTGGCACCAGTGCTCCGCTCTGGGACAGCGCCGTGGAGCAGCAGATTGCCTGGCTGCAAGGCCTGCCCAAACCCATCGGCATCATCGCCGTCACCGACGCCCGTGCCCGGCAGTTGCTGCAGGCTTGTTTGACCGCGGGTATCGCGGTGCCGGAGCAAGTGGCATTGATCGGCATCGACAATGACCCGCTGACCCGCACCCTCACGCGAGTGCCGCTGAGTTCAGTCATTCAAGGCACAGAAACCATGGGCCGCACCGCCGCCGCGTTGTTGCACCGGATGCTGCATGGCAAACCCTGCAAGGCGGAGCAGATTCTGGTGCCGCCTGAGGCGATCAATGTGCAGGCTTCGAGCTCGCATCAACCGTTGGGTAACACCTACGTGATGCAGGCGCTGTTGTTTATCCGCCAATACGCTTGCCAAGGCATCAAGACCGCCCAGGTCGCGGCGTATGTGGGCGTGTCACGCTCGTCGTTGGAGGCGCACTTTCGCAAGGCCCGCGGGTGCAGCGTGCACGACGAGATCCTGCGTTTCAAACTGGCCAACGCCGCCAAAGGCTTGGAGGGCAACCGCTTGGCGATTGCCGATATTGCCCAGCAGTGTGGCTTCAAATCCGCGCAGTACCTGCACACGGTGTTTCGCCGGGAGTTCGGCTGTACGCCACGACAATACCAGCAGGGCCGCTAGACTTTTTGCCGGCCAGGTTCAGAGAAAAATGTGGGAGCTGGCTTGCCTGCGATAGCGGCGGGTCAGCCAGCCTGTGTGCCAACTGATACACCGCCTTCGCGGGCAAGCCCGCTCCCACAGGGGATTGGGTTTGCAAATTGGCGCAGGCTCAACACCGACTCAATGTGGGAGCTGGCTTGCCTGGGATAGCGGTGGGTCAGCCAGCCTGTGTGCCAACTGGTACACCGCCTTCGCGGGCAAGCCCGCTCCCACAGGGGATAGGCGGTGTACTCATTTTCTGGGTTTGGCACAGATTCAAATGGGGGAGCCGGTTCAGAACACGGCTTTGACCTGCAGGCCCAGCACCAGGGCGTTGTCGATGTTGTCACCGGAAAACGCCCCCGGTTCGATGATGTATTGCACATCCGGGCGCAGGCTTAGCCAAGGCGTGGCCTGGTAGCCGTAGCTCAGTTCGATCAACTGCTCGGCGTTGTTCAGGTTCGGGTAGTCCGTCCCCGCATCCAAGGCTGCCAATTCCTGCACTTCGCGGCTTCGCGGGTTCGGCACTGCGCGACCGTAGCCCAGTGCAACGGTGTCACGCGGGCGGCCTTCGAACGGTTTGTACAGCACTACGCCCGCGCCATACCACTTGCTGAACGGCGAGGCCGCTTCACTGGCGGCGGAGTATTGGCCGAAGGCGTGCAGCACACGGCCGGCGGAGGAATCGGAAGCCCATACCGCCTGGTCGATCAGAAGGTAATGCCCGCTGCGCCCGCTGACGTCCTTGTTGCTGCCGATGCGCTTGACGTCGGAGCTGTCGTAGTAATACCCCAGCTTGTATTCACCCGGCAGGGTGCCCGCGTGTTTGTACACCAACTCGATGGGTACCACGGTGCCGGTGGTGTGCTTGGGGCTCAGCTTCCAGGCGCGGCTGGAGTCGCCATTGCTATCCGGGTCGACGTTGAACGCCGCCACGCGCAATTGCCAGCTTGGCGAGAAGTCGTATTTGATCCGTGCGCCCAGGCGGGCGTTGGGGTAGTTGGTCCAACCGCTGCCGCCGGACATGTTCAGCGGGTGCCCGCAGAAACCGGCGTTCATGAAGTTGCACAGGATGCCGCTGTCCAGGCCGCCGAGGTCATTGCCCATGGCCATGTAGCCGAGCTTCACGTTGAGCGCCGGGGTAAACAGGGTGCGCTCGTAGCTCAATTCGGTCAGGCGGGTGTAGAGGCCGCCGTAGTTTTCCTGGATTGGCAGGCGGTTGCCCACCAAGTCTTCGGAAGCGCTGTTGCCGCGACGGTCGTTGAGGGTGACCTGGATGCGGTCGCCATTGTTGAAACCGTAGAGCTTGCCCAGGTCGAACTGCACGCCAAGCTTGAGGTTTTGCGAGTAGCGTGCCGAACGGTGCAGACCGCCGTGGGCGTTGTAGGCGGTTTCACCGCTGTAGTCGCCGGTGAAGCGGATGCCGGTGTCTTCCAGCTCGCGGCGCAGGCCGCCCCAGTCACCGGTCAGGGTGGTGTCATCGGCTTGCACGGGCAGGGCGGCACTCAGGGCTACGCCCAGCAGCAAGCGCCCAAAGGGGATATGAGAAGTGGGGGTCATGCGGGTCTTCCAAACGAAAAGCGCGGTGCGGGGGGCACCGCGCTAACAGAGGGTTATGGCAGGGCGTAGGCGATCACGTAGTCGCCACGGTCAGTGGACTGGCGTGCGCCGCCGGCGGTGATGACCACGTACTGCTTGCCGGTTTTCGGCGACACGTAGGTCATCGGGCCACCTTGGCTGCCGACGGGCAGGCGGGCTTTCCAGATTTCATCGCCGTTGGCGCTGTTGAAGGCGCGCAGGTAGAAGTCCTGGGTGCCAGCGATAAAGATCAGGCCACCTTGGGTCGACAGGGTTCCGCCCAGGGTCGGCAGGCCGATCTTGATCGGCAGGTGCATGCGGATGCCCAGGGGGCCGGTGTCTTCAACGGTGCCTACCGGTACTTGCCACGCGACTTTTTGGGTCTTCATGTCGATCGCGGTGAGGGTGCCGAACGGCGGCGCCTGGCACGGAATGCCGGCCACCGACAGGAAGCGGTTTTTGTTCACCGCATACGGCGTGCCCTTGAGCGGTACGGCGCCCATGCCGGTATTCAGCGCTTCACCGCCGGACGAGGTTTGGGCCTTGTTCTGCGACGGGACCATCTGGATCCACAGGCCCAGGCGCATGTCGTTGACGAAGATAAAGCCGTGCACCGGGTCGGTAGAGATGCTGCCCCAGTTCATGCCGCCCAGGGAGCCCGGGAAGCTCAGGGATTTATCGGTGCCCGGCGCGGTGTACAGGCCGTCGTAGCGCATGCCTTTGAAGTCAATGCGGCACAGCAACTGGTCGTACGGCGTGGCGCCCCACATGTCCGATTCGGTCAGGGTTTGCGCGCCGATTTGCGGCATGCCCACTGATTTCGGCTGGGTTGGCGAGTACGGCTCGTTCGGGATGTTGGCGGCCTTGACCGGTACTTCTTTAACCTCAGTCAGCGGCTTGCCGGTGGCGCGGTCCAGTACATAGATCTGGCCGGCCTTGGTGCCGATCACGACCGCAGGCACGGCTTTGTCGGTGCCTGGTGCGGTGAAGTCGATCAGGCTCGGCTGCATCGGCAGGTCGAAGTCCCACAGGTCATTGTGAACGGTTTGGTACACCCACTTCTCGGCACCGGTGGAGGCGTCCAGCGCCAGTACCGAAGCGCCGTATTTGTGGTTCAGCTGGGTACGTTCCACACCGTAGATGTCGGTGGACGAGCTGCCCATCGGCAAGAACAAGGTGTTCATCAGCGGGTCGTAAGACATCGGCGCCCAGCTGTTTGGGGTGCTGCGCACGTAAGTGCTGTCGCCGGTTGGCGCTTGTTTGTCCTCGGGGTTGCCCGGGTCAAAAGCCCAGCGCATTTGGCCGGTGATTACGTCGAAACCACGGATCACGCCGCCAGGCATGTCGGTCTGTACGTTGTCAGCCACGCGGCCACCTACCACTACAGTGGTGCCGGCAATCAGCGGGGCGGAGGAGAGTTGGTAGTAGCTGTCTGGCACGTTACCCAGGCCAGCTTTCAAATCCACTTGGCCATGGGTGCCGAAGTCTTCGCAGAACTTGCCGGTGTCGGCATCCACTGCGATCAGGCGTGCATCAATGGTGTTGGTCAGCAGACGACGCTGGCATTGCGCACCGGCAGGCACGCTGGCGGCAATGATCGGCGAGCTGTTGGGCTGGGTCGGCTGAGCAATCGGCGCAGTGGCGTCGAAGTAGGCCATGCCACGGCAACGCTGCCACACCGCCGATTTGGCGTTGACTTCGTTCTTCCACAGCTCTTTGCCGGTGTCGGCGTCGAGGGCGATCAGGTTGTTGTGAGGGGTGCAGATGAACACTTTGTTGCCGATCTGCAGCGGGGTCAGTTGGTCTTCTGCACCGTTGCCGTCGCTGATGGCCACGTCGCCGGTGTGGTAGGTCCACGCAACCTTGAGCTTGTTGACGGTGTCGCGGTTGATCTGGTCCAACGCTGCGAAGCGGCTGCCACCTTCGGTATTACCGTAGTGCGCCCAATCTTTCTGCGCGTCGGCCGCAGCCACCGGCGTGATGCCTGGGCCAGTGCCAGTCGGTGCAACGCTTGGGTGGGCGACAAACATATTGCCCGCCGCGACCGCTACGCCCACTGCCAACACAGCGGCAACGCCATAGGCGCCGCGTGCAGGCCGGCCCACCAGTTGTGGGTAAACCAGGGCTACCACCATGCCGATGGCCGCAAACATGAAGATGCGCGAGAACAGTGGCCAGAACACCAGGCCCACATCCGCGACTGCCCAAATGGCCGTGCCGACCAGGAAGGCCGCGAACAGCCAGGCGCCCGCAGGCTTGCGGCAAGCGATCAGCAGGCCGGCAATCGCCATGGCCACGCCGCCGATCAGGAAGTACCAGGAACCTCCCAGGCTGACCAGTTTGACGCCGCCAACGGCCAGCGCCACGCCGAGCAGGGCGATGATTACGCCCAGGCCCAGCAGGATAATTCTAGAGACGCCAGCGGCGCGCGATGCTCGTTTCATATCGATAAATGCTCGAAGGTGAGAGGGCAAAGACGCGATTTTAGCAAGTAAAGTAACTAGTTAGTACATTAGAGTCCTGCAATAGACTATTACAGGTGCTGAGATGATGGAGTGTGGCTAAATGTCGCCCAGGGTGCGATAGAGATCGCACCCTACTGCTGCACGCGTCTGTTAAAGACTTTAGACGGCTTTTTTATTACGCAGCTTTTTTTGCGGGGCTAAAAAACCACGCCTGCGATTCACCTCAATCAACGAAACGCCGGCACCACCTGCTCGATAAACAGCGCCAACGACTTCTTCTTCTCGGCATGGGACAGGCTGTTGTCGCACCAGAAGCTGAACTCATCCACCCCCAGTTCCTGGTAGTACTGGATACGCGGGATGATCTCGGCGGCGGTGCCGATCATGGCGGTCTTGTGCAGGCTTTCGAGTTCGAACTCCGGGCGGCCAGCGAATTTCTCTTCCGGGCTTGGCGCCAGGAAACCATTGACCGGTACGGTCTTGTTGCCGAACCAGGCATCGAAAGTGCGATAGAACTTCGAAATCGCCTTGGCCCCGACTTTCCAACCCTCTGGATCATCTTCGGCGTGCACGTGGGTGTGGCGCAGCACCATCAGTTGCGGGCGCGGCACGTCCGGGTTGTTGTCGAGGGCGGCCTGGAATTTGTTTTTCAGGTCGAGCACTTCTTCGTCGCCCTTCATCAGCGGCGTGACCATCACGTTGCAGCCGTTGGCTACCGCAAAGTTGTGGGAGTCCGGGTCACGGGCGGCGATCCACATCGGCGGGGTAGGCTGCTGGATCGGCTTGGGCACGCTGGTGGAGGTGGGGAATTTCCAGATGTCGCCGTCGTGGGCGTAGTCGCCTTGCCACAGAGCGCGTACCACCGGCACCATCTCGCGCAAGGCCTGGCCGCCGCTGGAAGCGGGCATGCCGCCGGCCATGCGGTCGAATTCCACCTGGTAGGCGCCACGGGCCAGGCCGACTTCCATGCGGCCGTTGCTGATCACGTCAAGCAACGCGCATTCGCCCGCCACCCGCAGCGGGTGCCAGAACGGCGCGATGATGGTGCCGGCGCCCAGATGAATGGTGGTGGTCTTGGCTGCGAGGTAAGCCAGCAGCGGCATCGGGCTTGGCGAGATGGTGTATTCCATGGCGTGGTGTTCGCCAATCCAGACGGTGCTGAAACCACCGGCCTCGGCCATCAGGGTCAGTTCGGTCAGGTCTTCGAACAACTGACGGTGGCTGACGCTTTCATCCCAACGTTCCATGTGTACGAACAGGGAAAACTTCATGACGCTTACCTCGGATCTATTGTGATCGGCCTGTCGACTGCGGGCCCTTAAGTGCTCTCGCCAATGTGAGCGTGCCTTGGAAGACAGCTGTTCGGCGGATTGATTGTTGGTATACCATAATACGAAATATCCGCAAAACTTTTCTCTCCAACGGTTACACACTCACCTCACAAGGAAGGCGAGCCTGATGAACATAAAACAAAAATTGATCCTGGCCTTTGCGGTCATCGCCAGTGTGCCGGTGATACTGGTGGCGGTGCTGATTATCCTCAATGTGCGCCACGAGGCACGGGACGGTTTTGTCGACAGCAGTGGGCGTGAGATCCGCCAGGTCGACAATGCCATGCAGCTGTTTTTCGAAGGCATCAGCCAAAACGTCGCGTACCTGGCGGCGCACCCGCAGTTGCATAGCATCAATGGCGACGTGAAGCGCTACCTGGCCAGCGATGCGGCGCAAATCGCACCCGGCGAGCATGACGGACAACTGTTCAAACTGTTCGAAGGGCTGGCCAAGAGTCATTCGGCCTACACCTATCTCTCTTTGGGTACGGAAGACGGCGGCTATGTGTTTTGGCCCGGCGACGCAAAGCTTGCCAACTACGACCCGCGCACACGCCCCTGGTACAAAGCCGCCATGGCACAACCGGGCAAGACCCAACGTACCGAAGCCTATTACTGGGCGGCCGATGATGTGGTGCTGGTGAGTACCGTGCAAAGCTTCAACGACGCTCAGGGCAAGACGAGCGGGGTGGTGAATATTGACGTGTCCCTCAAGCAACTCACCGACCTGGTCAAGCAGATCAAGCTGGGGGAGAGCGGTTACCTGATGCTCATGGAGGCCAACAACACGGTGCTGGTAGACCCGCATGACCCGTCCCATAACTTCAAAAAGCTCGGTGAATTGGGCGATGGCTATCGCCAGCTGAGCGAAGCCGGCCAGGGCCTGGTGCAAGTGGAGTTGGCGGGTGAGCGCTATATGGCGCTGGTGTGGCCGTCCAAGGCGTTGGGCTGGCGCTTTGTCGGGCTGGTGCGTGAGAGTGAAGTGATGGCGGGTGCGGCGCGGCTCACTTGGCTGATCGCGGCCATTGCGTTGGTGTGTGGTGTGTTGTTTGCGGTGGCGGGTGCGTGGTTTGCCGGGTTGATCGTCAAGCCCATTCGCGGCGTGGCCAGTGGGTTGGAAGGCATTGCCCAGGGCGAAGGCGACCTGACTGCGCGCCTGGAGGTAAAAGGCCGCGATGAGACGGCGCAACTGGCGGGCTGGTTCAACCAGTTTCTGGAGGCTATCCGTACGTTGATCCAGCGCATCGGCCAGGCGGCCGGGCAGATCCACAGCAGCTCCGGCAGTGCCACCGAGGTCTCGGTGGAAATGGCGGAAGTCGCCGAGCGCCAGCGTGAGGCGGTGGACATGGTGTCCACGGCGTTTCATGAGATGGTAGCCACCTCCAACGAGGTGGCGCGCTCTTGCAGCCAGGCTGCCGATTCGGCCGACAACGGTCAGCGCCAGGCTCATACCGGGCAGCAGCAGATTGACGCGGCGGTGAGTAGCGTAGGGCGCCTGAGCGAAGAAATCGGGCATTCCGCCCAAGCCATGGAGCAGTTGGAAAGGGACAGCAACGATATCCAGTCGATCCTCGGCACCATCCGCTCCATTGCCGAGCAGACCAACTTGCTGGCGCTCAACGCCGCCATCGAAGCCGCCCGTGCCGGTGAGCAGGGGCGTGGGTTTGCCGTAGTAGCGGACGAGGTGCGCGCATTGGCCAAACGCACCGCGGACTCTACCGGGGAGATCGACGGGCTGTTGGGTAACCTGGCGCGCCGCACCCATCAGATGGGCAAGCAGATGCACGCGAGCCTGGAGGTGTCCCAGGAGACGGTGGTGTCGATCAATGATGCGCGGGCCAGCTTTGGTTTGATTCGTGAGTCGGTAGACGTGATCCGCGACATGAACACCCAGATCGCTACGGCGGCAGAAGAGCAGCACCAAGTGGCCGAGGACATTAATCGGCACATCAGCCAGATTCACGGGGATGCGCAGTTAGTGGCGAGCCTGGCCGACTCTACGCGCCAGGATGCGCAGCAACTGACGGCGTTGTCGCAGACGTTGAACCAGTTGGTCAGCCGGTTCCGGACCTGAGTTTTACCCCCGGCATCCCTATGAAATGCAATCCAGTGTGGGAGCTGGGTTGCCTTCGAAAGCGGTGTTCCAGGTGCAGCATCTCTATCACCAGTGCCGCCGCCTTCGCAGCCTCGCTAAAGCTCGACAGCTCCCACAGTCAATCGAGTAAACCCGTTGGAATGCAATCAAAAATGTGGGAGCGGGCTTGCTCGCGAATACAGAGTGTCAGTCACCGAATACATTGACTGAAACACCGCATTCGCGAGCAAGCCCGCTCCCACATTTTGATGTGTGTAGCCTTCAAAATAGCGGTTAGGCAACGACGGGCAACGCCCCCATCTTCCCATTGCAATATACCAACGGCCCGGCATTCTGCGCAGGCACGATCAGGTTTTTCACTGCCCCCACCATGATCGCGTGGTCACCGCCTTCATACTCGCGCCACAACTCACACTCGATGACCGCCGTGGCATTGGCCAATATCGGGTTGCCCAATTCACTCAACGTCCACTCGATGCCTTGCGCTTTGTCCTTACCCTTGCGTGCAAACGCATAGGCCTCGTTCTGCTGCCCACCGGACAGCACGTGAATGGCAAAGCGCTTGTTCTTGATCAACACCGGGTACGAATCGGAGCTGTAGTTGGGGCAGAACAGCACCAGCGCCGGGTCCATGGACAATGAGCTGAACGCACTGGCCGTCAGCCCGACGATTTGCCCATCGTCATCCAGGGTTGTGATCACGGTGACTCCGGACGGAAACGAACCCATCACTTGTTTGTAGATGGCGGCATCGATCATGGGGCGGTCCTCTGGCGGTACAGCGGGTTTTTATGAATTTGTAGGTCTGATGGTATACCGTAATACATTCTGTGCAAGATCTTTTTCAAGCGACCGACAGGCGTCAGCCTTTGGTCTTATAACCAATAAATACGGGGCTTTTAGCGAGAATGGGCAGTGCGCCATGTGGCACACTTGCAGATCAGATACGTGCAAAGACTACGGATCAGTCTTGTGAAAATGTTGGAATACCATAATATGGTGTTCATCTGAGGGGCGGCCACAGAGCTCCCCCGGTTTGGCGTCAAACAACTATAAGATCAGACCAACGCGAGTTCATTTCCATGCCCCAGATGTCACGGCAAGACCCCCTGATCGAGCATCACACGGTCGATTACGTTCCTCTCGCAGAGCGCCATGGAAAGGCCCGCGACCTGTTCACCTTGTGGTTCAGCACCAACATTGCGCCGCTGCCTATCGTCACTGGCGCCATGGTGGCCCAGGTGTTCCACCTCAACCTGATGTGGGGCCTGCTGGCAATTGCCCTTGGGCACATGCTCGGCGGTATCGTGATTGCCCTTGCATCAGCCCAGGGCCCACGCATGGGTATCCCGCAGATGGTGCAAAGCCGGGGGCAGTTCGGGCGATATGGCGCGCTATTGATCGTGTTCTTCGCGGCGCTGATCTACATCGGCTTTTTCATTTCCAATATCGTGCTGGCGGGCAAGTCCATCGTCGGTATCGTGCCTGAGGTGCCGGTTCCGGCGAGTATCCTGATCGGCGCCCTCAGCGCCACCGCCATTGGGGTGATCGGCTACCGCTTTATCCATACCTTGAACCGCATCGGCACCTGGGTGATGGGCAGCGCGTTGCTCGCGGGCTTTATCTACATCTTTGCCCATGACCTGCCGGCCGACTTCCTCAGCCGTGGCGGCTTCAACCTGGCGGGCTGGCTGGCCACCGTGTCTCTAGGGGTGATCTGGCAGATCAGCTTTTCGCCCTACACCAGCGACTACTCGCGCTACCTGCCGGCGGATATCGGCATCACCCGGCCGTTTATCGCCACGTACCTGGGCGCCACCCTCGGCACCATTCTGTCCTTCGCCTTTGGCCTGGTCGCCGCACTGGCCACGCCCGAAGGCACCGAAGCCATGGTTGCGGTCAAGCAGGCCACCGGCTGGCTGGGACCCATCCTGATGGTGCTGTTCCTGCTCAATATCATCAGCCACAACGCCCTGAATCTGTACGGTGCGGTGCTGTCGATCGTGACCTCGATCCAGACCTTCGCCAGCCACTGGACCCCCAGCATCAAGGTGCGCGTAGTGCTGTCGGGCGTGATCCTGGCCGGTTGCTGCGTGGTGGCATTGGGGGCGTCGGCCGACTTCATCTCGCAATTCATTGGCCTGATCCTCGCGCTGCTGCTCGTGCTGGTACCGTGGGCGTCGATCAACCTGATCGACTTCTACATCATCAAGCGCGGCCATTACGACATCGCCTCGATCTTCCGTGCCGATGGCGGCATCTACGGGCGCTTCAACCTGCATGCCATCGTTGCGTACTTCATTGGGATCTTTGTGCAACTGCCGTTTGCCAACACGTCGTTGTACGTGGGGCCTTGGGCCAACCTGGTGGAAGGCGCCGACCTGTCGTGGCTGGTGGGGTTGGTGGTGACCTGCCCGCTGTATTACTGCCTGGCGACGCGCCAGAAAACCCAGAAAATCCGAGCGTTGAAGCTGGGTTACACCGACTGATCAGCGCTTTAACTCAAATGCCCGGCCTTTGCCGGGCATTTTTCTGTAGTCGGTTTTCCTCTGCCTGGTAGGCAACTTCCCTATTTTTGTTCGGCCCTCCCGACGTGCGTCCGCATGCTTATATTTCGACGCCATCTCCATTGCATCTCGGATGTAGGGCATGGCGCAGAGCTATATCAACCCTGAAACCATCGACTACAGCAGCTTGAAATCCCGCCTGATGGGCGGCAGCTTGAGTCGTCAGCGTTCTGACCATTACGACGTGCTTAACCACCACCTGCGCCATGGGCTGGTAACGCCTGGGCAATTGGTGGTTATCCCCGACGCCTACAGTGTGGAATGTTCCTGGGAGGAGGCCTGGTTGATGCGCCGCGCCGAGCAAGTGCGGCGCGACTTGGAACAGGATTCAGCCAAGGGCACAGCAGTGCTCAATGACTATGACTTGCTGCAAAGCCTGCTGACCTATGGCTCGCTGGGTGTGGGTAGCGCGACGTCGGCCTGGGCGCGGCACCTGGATGAAATCGTGCAAACCCTGGAGGAGATCGAACAGCTGCATCGGCGCTTGAAGGTGGGTGAGATAAATCGCGAGACGTTTATTCGCCAGCGCCAAATGCTGCTTGAGGTGCTGGACACACAGCTACGCGGCGCCGCGCGGTTCGGCACGGGGCTGCGGGGTAATCAGTCGTTGAAAAAGGTGCTGGGGATTTCCACCAACAGCTATCTGCATAAAGGTGAAATTGCCGGGTATGCCGAGCGGGTAGGGGCGGTTGCGAAGGTCTCGAAGTGGTTGGGCAAGGGCACGTATGTGGGGTTGGCGATGGACGTGGGGGCGGCGGGGTTGGAGATCAAGGAGGCGTGTGTGACGGGGCGGGAGGCGCAGTGTCGGAGTGCGAAGTATGTGGAGACGGGGCGGTTGGTGGGGAGTGTGGCGGGGGCGGCTATCGTGGGCGAGTACGGTGCGAAGGTTGGGCGAGGTTTTTGTCGGATCGTTCTGGGCATTACTACCAAGGGGCGCGCTGAGTTGGCCTGTGGAATTATCGGCGGCGCTGCGGGAGGGTATGCGGGCGGTTCATTTTTTGGAGATGAGGGTGCTTTTTTGGGGGGGAAAGTCGTAGAGGTTGATGGTGTGTTTTTATTTCAATCAGAAGGGGCTTAACGATGTCATTTTTTCTCTTCTACAGCATTGTGCATATGACTGGGATGTTCGTTCTCTTGGGGCTGATCCTGTTTGCCCAATATACAAAACTAGACGAATTGGAAAGTTACTTCAGCGAAAACGAAAGGGTTCGCAGGCATAAGCGTTTTTGGAAAAGAAATCAGCGTATCGATAGGTCTCATCGCATGGGCCTGATGGTGGATTTCCTCTCCGACTCAAAGCGCTTTGTGAAAGCTGGCATTGTGACCGAGGCCGAACTGGCATCCGTACCTCTGGCGTTGAAGCGCTGGGCAGTGTGGCCATATCGCATCTGTCATGTTTGGGCGGTCGCAACCGTCATTTGGGTTGTTTGGTACAACTGGTAGCCAGTCACTCCTTCTCCCCATAATTCATAATCGACAACAACCGAATCGGCACCCGCACCAACTGTTCCGGCCCGTGAGGCACCTCACCCTCAAACGTCAGGCTATCCCCAGCCTCCATCCGATACAGCTGGTTGCCATGCCGATAAATCAGCTCCCCCTCCAGCAAGTGCAAAAATTCCGTACCCGGATGGGAGAACGTGGGGAACTCCTCGCTCGCATCATCCATGCTCACCATATACGCCTCGAAACTCTTCTTCGGCCCGCGCGTATGGTTGAGCAAATGATAGGTATGCCCCTTCTCGGTCCCCCGGCGCACCACCTCCATGCCTTGGTCGGCCTTGACCAATAAAGCGCTGCCATCCTGCTGATCGTACTCACCGAACAGCTTTGAGAGCGGCAACCCCAGCACATCACACAAACGGCTCAAGGTATCGAGGCTGGTGGAGACCTGGGCGTTTTCGATCTTGCTCAGCATGCCCTGGCTGATGTCGGCGATTTTCGCCACATCGGACAACTTGAGGTCTTGGGCCTGGCGCTGGCGCTTGATCTGCAAGCCCAGGTATTGCTCAAGCTTGAGGCGGGGGGCGGTTTCGGTGGGCATGGGCGTCGGATCCTGCACGGTTTCTGCTCGGTAATATTAGTTTCGCACTGGGAAAGTGCAAGCCATGGCTCTTGGCGGCCATCCCTGGGGGAGTGTATTCCCAAGGGGAAAAGAATATTCCCATATATAACCCACAATTGCGCTCTCCGGCGTAATTCCAGGGTGAATCTGGCAAGGCTATTGCATTCCTGTAAAGAAACTAACTTTCTTTTTAAGAATAAAAAGACGGTGTGGCCCATCCAGCCTTTTCGCCAGGAGTGACGAGCAATGTTGCCAGCAGAAACCCAGCGCATCATCGACAAGCACGGGATCAAATACGTGCTTGCGCAGTTTGTGGATATACACGGCGCCGCCAAGACCAAGTCGGTGCCCATCTGCGGGCTGAAGACGGTGGCCGAAGAGGGCGCGGGGTTTGCCGGGTTTGCCATCAGCGGCATGGGCATGGAGCCCCATGGGCCGGATTTCATGGCCAGGGGCGATCTTTCCACGTTGACCCCGGTGCCCTGGCAGCCAGGTTACGGGCGGGTGGTGTGCGTGGGGCACGTCGATGGCAAGCCCCATCCCTATGACAGCCGCTACGTACTGCAACAACAGGTGCAGCGCCTGCAAGACAAGGGCTGGACGCTGAACACCGGCCTGGAACCCGAATTCAACCTGATGCGCCGCGACGAGCAGGGCAAGCTGCAACTGGTGGACGCCAGCGATAACCTCGACAAACCGTGCTACGACTACAAAGGCCTGTCCCGCTCGCGGGTGTTCCTGGAGCGCCTGACCGAAGCCCTGCAAGCGGTGGATTTCGAGGTCTACCAAATCGACCACGAAGACGCCAACGGCCAGTTCGAGATCAACTACACCTACAGCGACGCGCTCACCTCGGCCGACCGCTTTACGTTCTTTCGCATGGCGGCCGGCGAGATCGCCAATGACCTGGGCATGATCTGCTCGTTCATGCCCAAGCCGGACCCGAAACGCGCCGGCAACGGCATGCACTTTCACCTGTCCATCAGCAGTGCCGAAAACAAAAACCTGTTCCATGACGCCAGCGATCCCAGCGGCATGGGCCTGTCCAAACTGGCCTATCAGTTCGCCGCCGGTTTGCTCGCCCATGGCCCTGCGTTGTGTGCCTTCGCCGCGCCCACGGTCAACTCCTACAAGCGTCTTGTGGTGGGCAACTCGCTGTCTGGCGCCACCTGGGCCCCGGCGTTTATCGCCTTCGGGGCCAACAACCGCTCGGCCATGGTGCGGGTGCCCTATGGCCGCCTGGAATTCCGCCTGCCGGACGCCGGCTGCAACCCCTACCTGGTCAGCGCGGCGATCATCGCCGCCGGGCTGGACGGCATCGACCGCCAGTTGGAAATCGACCACGTCTGCAACGAAAACCTCTACAGCCTGAGCCTTGAGCAGATCGCCGCGCGCGGCATCAAGACGCTGCCCCAATCCCTCAAGGAAGCCTGCGACGCGCTGGAAGCCGACCCGCTGTTCGCCGAGGTGCTGGGCCCGCAGATCGTGGGGGAGTTCATCAAGCTCAAACGCATGGAATGGGTGGAATACAGCCGCCATGTGAGCGACTGGGAAATCCAGCGCTACACCGAATTTTTCTGACACCGTGTGACGGAGACTTGTTATGTGTGGAATCGTAGGCCTGTACCTGAAAAACCCGCAGTTGGAAGCCCAACTCGGCCAACTGTTTGAACCGATGCTCCAAGCCATGACCGACCGTGGCCCGGACAGCGCGGGCTTTGCCATCTACGGCGATGAAGTCGCCAATGGCTGGGTCAAGCTGACCCTGCAAGCCACCATCGAAGTTTTTGACTGGCAGGCCCTGATGGGCGAGCTGGAAGGGCGCCTGGGCTGTTCGCTGGACTGGTTCCAGAACGCCAGCGCCGCTGTATTGAAGATTCACACTGACGAAGCCTCGGTACGCCAGGCCCTGGCTGAATTGGCACCGAGCGTGCGCATCATGAGCGCCGGGCTAAGCATCGAAATCCTCAAGGGCATGGGCCTGCCGCAAGAGATCTCCCAGCGCTTCGGCCTGGCAGGCATGAAGGGTAGCCACATCATCGGCCACACCCGCATGGCCACCGAAAGCGCGGTAACCATGGAAGGCAGCCATCCGTTTTCCACTGGCGCCGACCTGTGCCTGGTGCACAACGGCTCGCTCTCGAACCACTTCCGCCTGCGCCAGGAACTCAAGCGCGAAGGCATCCATTTCGAGACCGACAACGACACCGAAGTCGCCGCCGGCTACCTCACCTGGCGCCTGCAACGGGGCGACTCCCTCAAGGAAGCCCTGGACCATGCCCTGGAAGACCTCGACGGCTTCTTTACCTTTGCCATCGGCACCCGCAATGGCTTTGCGGTGATTCGCGACCCCATCGCCTGCAAACCGTCGATCCTCGCCGAAACCGACGACTACGTGGCCATGGCCTCCGAATATCAGGCGCTGTCGAGCCTGCCGGGTATCGAGAACGCCCGCATCTGGGAGCCGGCACCGGCCACGTTGTACATCTGGGAACGCCCGTCAGCTTAAGGAACGCACACATGAAAACCATCGATCTTTCCACCGCCACCGTGCGTGACCTCAACCAGGCGCTGCACGGCCAGGCCATCGACAGCGAATGGCGCGTCACCCATTCCAACGGCAAGCACAACCTGGCCGTGGGCGTGAACCAACCGGTGTCCATCGATATCGAGGGCCACGCCGGTTATTACTGCGCGGGCATGAACCAACAGGCGTCGATCACCGTGCATGGCAACGTGGGCGTGGGCTGCGCCGAGAACATGATGTCCGGTTCGGTACGTGTGAAGGGCAGCGCCTCCCAGGCGGCCGGCGCCACGGCCCATGGCGGCTTGCTGGTGATTGAAGGCGACGCGGGCGCGCGATGCGGTATCTCCATGAAGGGCATCGACATCGTGGTCGGCGGCAGCATCGGCCATATGAGCTGCTTTATGGGCCAGGCCGGTCGCCTGGTGGTGTGCGGCGATGCCGGTGATGCGCTGGGGGATTCGCTGTACGAAACCCACATCTACGTCAAAGGCACGGTGGAGTCCCTGGGCTCGGACTGCATCGAAAAAGAGATGCGCAGCGAGCACCTGCAAGAGCTGCAAGCCCTGCTGGACCAGGCCGGTTTTGCCCATCAGGCGGCGGACTTCAAGCGCTACGGCTCGGCCCGCCAGCTCTACAACTTCAAAGTCGATAACGCCTCCGCGTACTGATTCAGGAGCTTCAACCATGAGTGAACAAACCCCTCCGGTACTGCGCGAGTCGGCCACTTTCGACCGCCTGACCATCCAGGAAATCCAGCGTGCCGCCGAAACCGGCATCTACGACATTCGCGGCGGCGGCACCAAGCGCAAGCTGCCACATTTCGATGACCTGCTGCTGCTGGGCGCCAGCGTGTCGCGCTACCCGCTGGAAGGCTATCGCGAGAAGTGCGGCACCGATGTGATCCTCGGCAACCGTTTCGCCAAGAAGCCAATCCACCTGAAGATCCCGGTGACCATCGCCGGCATGAGCTTCGGCGCGCTGTCGGCCAATGCCAAGGAAGCGCTGGGGCGTGGCGCGACCATCGCCGGCACCAGCACCACCACCGGTGACGGCGGCATGACCCCGGAAGAACGCGGCCAGTCCCAACATCTTGTTTATCAATACCTGCCGTCGCGCTACGGCATGAACCCCGATGACCTGCGCAAGGCCGATGCTATCGAAATCGTGCTCGGCCAGGGCGCCAAGCCCGGCGGTGGCGGCATGCTACTGGGCATGAAGGTCACCGAACGCGTGGCCGGCATGCGCACCTTGCCCATTGGCGTGGACCAGCGCAGCGCCTGCCGCCACCCGGACTGGACCGGCCCGGACGACCTGGCGATCAAGATTGCCGAGCTGCGCGAGATCACCGATTGGGAAAAGCCGATCTACGTGAAAATCGGCGCCAGCCGCCCGTATTACGACGTGAAACTGGCGGTGAAGGCAGGTGCCGATGTGATCGTGCTCGACGGCATGCAAGGCGGCACGGCGGCGACCCAGGAAGTGTTTATCGAACACGTGGGCATCCCGATCCTGTCGGCCATCCCGCAGGCGGTGCAGGCGTTGCAGGAGATGGGCATGCACCGCAAGGTGCAGTTGATCGTTTCCGGCGGCATCCGTAACGGCGCAGACGTGGCCAAGGCCATGGCGATGGGCGCGGATGCGGTAGCCATTGGCACCGCCGCGCTGATCGCCCTGGGTGACAACCACCCTCGGTTGGATGAAGAGCTAAAGAAAATTGGCTCCGCTGCCGGTTACTACGACGACTGGCAAAACGGCCGCGACCCGGCGGGCATCACCACCCAGGACCCGGAACTGTCCAAGCGCCTCGACCCGGTAGAAGGCGGTCGCCGCCTGGCCAACTACCTGCGGGTGATGGTGCTGGAAGCCCAGACCATGGCCCGTGCGTGTGGCAAGTCGCACCTGCACAACCTTGATCCGGAGGATTTGGTGGCGTTGACGGTGGAGTCGGCCGCCATGGCACGGGTGCCATTGGCGGGCACCAGCTGGATTCCCGGCTCCGGTTACTAACCCTGGCGTAAACCCTGTGGCGAGGGAGCTTGCTCCCGCTGGGGTGCGAAGCGCCCCCAAAAGAGCCGGCTCCAGCTTCGCTGTCGAACGGGAGCAAGCTCCCTCGCCACAGACGACGGACCCGCTAAGAGGTCGCCTCAATTAACCATTGCTCGCTGCCAGACACCTCCCATTTCTTTTGCAGGAGCTTTGAACATGGTCAATCGTCTTCTTGCTGTAGTGGCGGCCAGTGCATTCGTGCCGTTGGCCCAGGCCGCCGATGCCCCCACCTTGAACACCGGCAGTACCGCATGGATGGTCATGGCGGCCGTGCTGGTGCTGTTCATGTGCCTGCCAGGCCTTGCGCTGTTTTATGGCGGCCTGGTCCGGGCAAAAAATATGCTGTCGTTGTTCACTCAGTGCTTTGGTATCGCAGGCTTAGTCGGCGTGCTGTGGGTGATCTACGGCTACAGCATGGTGGTCGACAGCACCGGCATGGTGGAAGGGCAGGTGACCTTCAACAGCTTTGTCGGCGGGCTAAGCCGTGCGTTCCTCGCGGGCATGACCCCCGACAGCCTGGTGGGGGATATTCCGGAAGGCGTATTCGTGACCTTCCAGATGACCTTCGCCATCATCACCCCAGCCCTGATCGCCGGCGCCTTTGCCGAACGCATGAAGTTCTCGGCGGCGCTGCTGTTCATGGCCATCTGGTTCACCCTGGTCTACGCGCCAGTGGCGCATATGGTCTGGGGCGGTTCAGGCGCGCTGATGCACAACTGGGGCGTACTGGATTTTGCCGGCGGCACTGCCGTGCATATCAACGCCGGTGTGGCGGCGCTGGCGGCGTGCCTGATCCTGGGCAAGCGCAAGGGCTACCAGAATACGCCGATGCCCGCGCATAACCTGAGCCTGACCATGGTCGGCGCGGCGATGCTGTGGGTGGGTTGGTTTGGCTTCAATATTGGTTCCGGCGGCGGGCTTAACGGCACTTCGGGCATCGTCATGCTCAACACCCAACTAGGCGCCTGCGCGGGGATTTTGGGCTGGATGTTCACTGAGTGGTTCAAGGTCGGCAAGCCGAGTGCATTGGGCTTGGCCAGCGGCGCGTTGGCCGGTCTGGTGGGGATTACCCCGGCGTGCGCCTATGTGGGCGTTGGCGGTGCATTGGCCATTGGCTTGCTGTGCGGGGTGTTCTGCTACCTGAGCGTGATCGTATTGAAGCGTCGCTTCGGTTACGACGACAGCCTCGATGTATTTGGCTTGCACGGCATTGGCGGCATGATCGGCGCAGTGCTGACCGGCGTGTTTTGTGTGCCGTCCATGGGCGGGCTGGTGGAAGGCGTGACCATGGGCGCCCAAGTGCTGGCGCAGATCAAGGGCGTGCTGTTGACCACGGTGTATTGCTTTGTGGTGAGTTGGATCATCCTTAAGGTAGTGAATGCGTTGATCGGTTTGCGTGCCCATGAGTCGGTTGAAGAGATGGGGTTGGACATGGCCGAGCATAACGAGCGGGCCTATAACCACTGAGCCTCCTCCTGAATGAATGCAGGCTTTTAAATGTGGGAGGGGGCTTGCTCCCGATAGCGGTGGGTCAGTCAGCTTATTTATAGCTGACCCACTGCAATCGGGAGCAAGCCCCCTCCCACATTTACCCTCTGCATGGCTTCAGGTCAGTGGGCCCCAGCCGCCTTGTTCAAATCGCTTTCAGCCCACTCGGTATACACACACGCATCCGCCGTCGCCCAGCGCACGCGCACCGGGTCACCTGCCTTGAGTGGCATACCTGCCGCAGATAGCGCCTTGACCGTCATCGAGGTGCCGCCCAGGGTCTTCACGGTGCAGGTCTGGCTCTCGCCCAAGAACAACACCTCACCGACAATTGCCGGCACCTCATTCCAGCCCGCCGCCAACGGTTGCTCAGCGGCTTGCTGCACGCTCAGCGCCAACGCCTTCTCCGGCCGCACCATCAACAACACATCCTGCTCAGCACGTAACCCGGTCGTCAGCCGAATCGATAACCCCTGGCCTTCAAACGAAGCCGCCCCATTGCCCTGCGCCTTGAGCTTGAGAAAGTTTGAGTTACCCAAAAACGACGCTACAAACGCATTCGGCGGGTTTTGGTACAAATCAAAACCACTGCCCAAGCCCACAATCTTGCCGTGGCTGAAAATCGCGATGCGCTGGGACAGGCGCATGGCTTCTTCCTGGTCGTGGGTCACGTAGACAATGGTGATGCCCAGGCGCCGATGCAGTTGGCGCAGCTCATCCTGCAGGTCTTCACGCAGTTTCTTGTCGAGGGCGCCGAGGGGTTCGTCCATCAGCAGGATGCGCGGTTCGTACACCAGCGCCCGGGCGATAGCCACTCGCTGTTGCTGGCCGCCGGAGAGTTGGGAAGGGCGGCGATGGGCAAATTGGTCCAACTGCACCAGCTTGAGCATGGCGTCGACGCGTTTCTCGCGTTCGGCGCTGGCCAGTTTGCGGATCGCCAGCGGGAAGGCGATGTTGTCGCGTACCGACAAATGCGGGAACAGCGAGTAACGCTGGAACACCATGCCAATATCGCGCTTGTGCGGCGGCACATTGACCAGGGATTGGCCGCTCACCAGGATCTCGCCGCTGCTCGGCGTTTCGAACCCGGCAAGCATCGACAACGTGGTGCTTTTGCCCGAGCCGCTGGAGCCGAGGAAGGTGAGGAACTCGCCGTCTTGAATATCCAGCGAAATATTGTCCACGGCGGCAAATTCGCCATAGTGCTTGTTCAGGTTGCGCAGGCTGACCAGGGGTTGGCCAGGGCTCTGTGCGGGGTCTTTGATCACTGCACTCATGTCTTGATCCTCAGCGCTTAAGCGCGGGTTTCGGAGCGTCGACGAACGACGGCGGCAATCACCATGACCAGCACCGACAGGCCGATCAGCAACGTCGAGGCGACGGCGATCACAGGCGTGAGGTCTTGGCGCAGGGTGGTCCACATTTTCACGGGAAGGGTTTGCAGGGTGGGGCTGGCCATCATTACGCTAAGCACCACTTCGTCCCACGAGACCAGAAAGGCGAACAGTGCACCTGCCACCATTCCAGGGCGAATCGCCGGGAACGTCACCTTGAACACCGCCTGCAAACGCGACGCACCGCAGATCACCGCCGCATCCTCAATCGACTGATCAAACAGCTTGAGCGAATTGATGATGGAGATGATGGTGAACGGCAGGGCGACGATCACATGGCTGACCACAAAGGCGAACATCGTGCCGGTGTAGCCCAGCTTGAGAAACAGCGCGTAGACCGCGACGGCAATGATCACCAGCGGCACGATCATCGGCAGGGTGAACAGGCCGTAGAGCAACTCGCGGCCGGGGAAGCGCCCGCGCACCAGGGCAAACGCAGTCGGTAAACCAAGCGCTACGGCGAACACTGTGGTCAGCACCGCCACTTTGAGGCTGGCCACGGCGGCGTTCATCCAGTCGGGGTTGGAGAAGAACTGGCCGTACCATTTCAGCGTCCAGCCCGGTGGTGGGAACACCAGCCACTGGGACGAGCCAAACGACAGCAACACGATAAACACGATGGGCAACAGCAAAAACAGCCCGATCAAGCCCGTCGTGGTGTAGAGGCCCAAGCGCATCCTGCGGCTCATGGCATTGGGGGTCAGGAGCATGACGGCTTACCTCGCGTTGCTGGCGCCAACCGGGGATTCCGGCTGAAGCTTCAGGTAGAAGTAGAACAGCACCAGCGTGATGAAGATCAGCAACGCGGCACCGGCACTGGCCAGGCCCCAATTGAGGAACGATTGCACCTGCTGGATGATGAACTCGGGCAGCATCATGTTCTGCGCCCCGCCCAGTAGCGCCGGGGTGACGTAGTAGCCGAGGGACATCACAAACACCATCAAGCCACCAGAAAACAGCCCCGGCCGGCACAGTGGCAAGAACACCCGGAAGAAGTTGGTCCAGGGGCTCGCGCCGCAAATGGAGCCGGCCTGCAGGATCATCGGGTCGATGGCCTGCATAGTCGCCTGCAACGGCAGCACGATAAACGGGATCATGATGTAGCTCATGCCGATCACCACGCCGGTGAGGTTGTGCACCATCTCCAGGGGCTGGTCGATGATGCCCATGGCCATCAGCGCCTTGTTGATCACCCCCGAGGCTTGCAGCAGCACCAGCCAGGAGTAGGTGCGGGCCAGCAGGCTGGTCCACATCGACAACAGCACGATACTCAGCATCCAGCGGCCCCAGCCGCGCGGCACCAGGGTAATCGCCCAGGCCAGCGGAAAGCCCAGCAACAGGCTGAACAGGGTCACCAAACCCGCGACGGAAAAGGTATTGAGCAATACCCGCGCATAGGCCGAATTGGCGAACAGCTGCTCGTAGTTGCCCAGCCCCGGCACCGGCTCCAGCACCCCGCGCAGTAGCAGGCCGATCAGCGGCGCCAGAAAGAACAGGCCCAGAAACAGCAGGGCAGGGATCAGGTTGCTGGAGCCTTTCCAGCGTTGCATCAGGGCTTTGCCGGGTACCGCGCCAGAAGCGCCCAGGGCGCTCCCGGCGGGTGTGGTTGCCGTCATTTTCATTTGACTAGCCATTCATTCCACCGTGTCGCAATGGCCGGACCGTTCTTGGCCCAGTAGGCGAAATCAAGGGTGATCTGGTCCTTGGCATACGCCGTCGGCAGATTCGGCGCCAGGACGGAATCCAGGCGCGCCACGCTGTCGATGTTCACCGGGGCATAAGCGGTCAGGTTGGAGAAATCGGCCTGGCCCTTGGCGCTGCTGGCGTTGGCCAGGAACTTCATCGCGGCGGCTTTGTTCTTGCTGCCTTTAGGCACCACGAGGATGTCGGCCATCACCAGGTTCTGCTTCCAGCTCACGCCCACCGGTGCGCCGTCTTCTTGAAGCGCGTGGATACGACCGTTCCAGAACTGGCCCATGCTGACTTCACCGGAGGCCAACAACTGCTGCGACTGCGCCCCGCCGCCCCACCAAACGATGTCTTTCTTGATGGTGTCGAGTTTTTTGAAGGCGCGGTCCAGGTCCAGGGGGTAGAGCTTGTCGGCGGCCACGCCGTCGGCCAACAGGGCCAGTTCGAGCACGCCCGGGCTGGGCCATTTGTAGAGGGCACGTTTGCCGGGGTAGGTCTTGGTGTCGAACAGCGCGCTCCAGTCTTGCGGTTTGCCAGCGCCGAGCTTGCCTTCGTTGTAGCCGAGCACGAAGGAGAAGAAGAACGAGCCCACGCCGTGGTCGGTGACGAACCGTGGGTCGATCTTGTCGCGCTGGATCACCGAGAAATCGAGGGGCTCAAGCAAGCCTTCAGCGGCGGCGCGCAGGGCGAAGTCAGCCTCTACGTCCACCACGTCCCACTGCACGTTACCGCTCTCGACCATGGCCTTGAGTTTGCCGTAGTCGGTGGGGCCGTCCTGTACCACTGTGATGCCGCTGGCCTTGCTGAACGGGTCTGCCCAGGCCTGCTTTTGCGCGTCTTGGGTGCTGCCACCCCAACTGACGAAATTGACGCTTTCAGCTGCCACCGCCGCGTGGCTGGCCGTGGCCAATAAACCCGCGAAAAGTACCGCGGTTGTACGTTTGTTCAACACCATGTTCACGCCCTCATTTGTTTTGTTATTGAGCGGGCTTGGTAATGCCCGCCTATCGGGAGCAGTAGGTAAAACGGGGCCTTTCATCAGGGCCCAAAGGCGACCGTGCCAAGGGCTGTTATTAGGTGCTTTCCCTGGCGGGCGCACTTGGCTGGAGCGTTCGATCTATGGAATATCATATTATGGTATTCCAAACTTTGTGCAAGCACTTTGCCTTACCGGTTATCCGTCATTCGGTGAAGGGAATGCTCTCGACCACTTCCAGGTCGTAGCCGGTCAGCCCGGCGTATTTGAGGGGCGGGCCGAGGTGACGCAACTTGCCGACGCCAAGGTCTTGCAATATCTGCGCCCCGGTGCCGACCTCGGAATAGATGCGCGATTGTGAGCGGTTGAATTGGCGGGGTGTCTGGGTCAGTTGCGGCACACGTTCAAGTAGTGCCTGGGAGGATTCGTGGTTGGCCAACACCACCACCACGCCACTGCCTTCGGCGGCGACACGTTGCAGTGCCGCCCACAACGTCCAGTTCGACGGGCCGCTGTATTCGGCGCCTACCAGGTCGCGCAATGGGTCGATCACATGCACCCGCACCAGGGCGGGTTCATCGCGGCGCAACTGGCCCATCACCATGGCCATGTGCACACCACCGTCGATGCGGTCTTCAAAGGTGATCAGGCGGAAGGTGCCGTGCACCGTCGGCAGGTCGCGTTCGCCGATACGCACCACGGTGCGTTCGGTGCTCAGGCGGTAGTGGATCAGGTCGGCGATGGTGCCGATCTTGATCCCGTGTTTGCGTGCGAACACTTCCAGTTCGGGGCGGCGGGCCATGGTGCCGTCGTCGTTCATCACCTCGACGATCACCGAGGCTGGCGTGTGCCCGGCCAGGCGTGCCAGGTCACAACCGGCTTCGGTGTGGCCGGCGCGGGTGAGCACGCCGCCGTCCTTGGCGCGCAGAGGGAAGATGTGGCCGGGTTGCACGATATCGGCAGGGCCGGCATCGGGGGCGACGGCAGCCTCGACCGTGCGTGCGCGGTCGGCGGCAGAAATGCCAGTGGTGACCCCGGTGGCGGCTTCGATGGACACGGTAAACGCGGTGCTGAACACACTGCCATTGCTCGGCACCATCTGCTCCAGGCCTAGGCGTTGGCAGTGTTCATCAGTGAGGGTCAGGCAGATCAGGCCACGGGCTTCGCGGGCCATGAAGCTGATAGTCTCGGCGGTGCAGCAGGCAGCGGGCAACAACAGGTCGCCTTCGTTTTCACGGTCTTCGTCGTCCACCAGCAGCACCATCTTGCCCTGGCGGTAGTCTTCGATGATTTCTGCGATGCTGTTGAAGCTCATAGTAGGGTGCTCGATTTGTTGGTTGTATGTATTATGGTATACCACAAAATTTGAATAAGAGGATGCTCCAATGAAGGCTTACTGGATTGCCCATGTGGATGTGGCGGATGCTGAGCAATACACCCAGTACACCAGCCGCGCGCCGGCGGCGTTTGCCAAGTATGGCGGGCGGTTCCTGGCCAGGGGCGGGCGCAGTGTGGCGATGGAGGGCGGGCCTGCGCGGGCGCGTAATGTGGTGATCGAGTTTGATAGCTATGAGCAGGCGGTGGCGTGTTATGAGTCTGAGGAGTACCAGGATGCGAAGGCGCATCGTGAGGGCGTGGCGCAGGCGCAGATCATCATTGTGGAAGGGGTTGTTTAGGGGCTTGGTTGTTGGGTGTATATCCGTTGGTTAGGTAACGGCTGCTTATGGTTTCGCTCTTACAGCGACTCACTTTTGGAAAGGCCCAAAAGTAAGCAAAAGGCCTTCGCCCCAACACTCGGTGCCTCGCTTCGGCTCGGCATGCCCTCACTCCGGCTTTGGAGCGTGGGCCGCCGCAATGGGCCATCCATGGCCCAGTGCGGCTAACCCGGCGTCCTGCCGGGTTACCCACGCTCCAAAGCCTGCGTTCGGCCAGCGTGTTTGACGGGGCGATCCCAGATCAAAAGCAAGAGCGCGGCGGCCTTAGAGCCGACCGGTTAGTGTGTGCCGATCACCATTTAAATGTGGGAGGGGGCTTGCTCCCTATGAGGGAGTTTCAGCTAACAAATTTGTAGCTGACACACCGCAATCGGGAGCAAGCCCCCTCCCACATTTTGATCTCCATGTATCAGGTAGAAAGTGATCTGCTCTGGCTCTGGCTCTGGCTCTGGCTCTGGCTCTGGCTCTGGCTCTGGCTCTGGCTCTGGCTCTGGCTCTGGCTCTGGCTCTGGCTCTGGCTCTGGCTCTGGCTCTGGCTTTTGATTTGGCTTTTGATCTTAAGCGCCCCGTTAAACCACGCTGGCCGAACGCAGGCTTGAATCCGTGGGTAACCCGGCAGGACGCCGGGTTAGCCGCCCCGCGCCATGGATGGCGCGTGGCGGCGGCCCACGGATTCAAGCCGGAGTGAGGGCATGTCGAGCCTAGGCGAGACACCGAGTGGTGGGGCAAGAGCCCTTTGGTTACTTTGGGGCTTTTCCAAAGTGACCCGCCGTAAGGGCGGAACCATAGGCTGCCGTTACCCAGATAACGGATATGTACTCCGACCCAAACCCTCTAGCGCCCAACACATAGCTATCGCAGGCAAGCCAGCTCCCACATTAGAGCGATGTACATCCAAGAAAAACCAGTCGCCTGATAGACCGCTTTCGCGAGCAAGCCCGCTCCCACATTTGGATCCGATTGAGCCTGGAAATCACCGGATGAAATGGATCTTACCGCTGTCATCATTGCCAATGTAGATGCCATACACCCCAGCCTGCCGCTCCTCGATATACCGCTCAAGAATCTGCCGGATCGCCGGGTAGTAGATGCTTTCCCACGGAATCTCCTCAGGCGCGAAAAACTTGTAGTCCAACGTCTCCGGCCCAAACTGCCCAGTGATCTCCAGCGCAATGGCGCGAAAGATGATGTACACCTCGCTAATCCTGGGCACGCTGAAAATAGAGTAGGGCGAAACGATCTCCGCCCGCACGCCACTCTCTTCCCAGACCTCCCGCAGTGCAGCCTGCTCGGTGGTCTCACCACCTTCCATAAAACCGGCCGGTAGCGTCCAGGTGCCGGGGCGCGGTGGGATAGCCCGTTGGCACAACAGGTACTTGCCGTCCTGCTCAATGATGCAGCCGGCAATAATCTTGGGGTTGATGTAGTGGATATAGCCGCAGCCCCGGCACATCAGGCGCTCATGGGTGTCGCCCGGTGGCAGCTGGTGACCTAAGTCACTGCCGCCGCAGGTCGGGCAAAAACTGGGGCTAGGCACGGTCAGTGACCTATGCGTGGTTCTTTGAGGGCGATGGGCAGGGTGATTTCCGGCAGCTTGCCGGTTTCTTCCTGTTTGCGCTTGAGGTAGTCCAGGGCCACGGCGGCAGCGGCGCGTACGTGGTCGACACAGGCCTGGTGGGCGGCCAGCGGGTCGCGGCTTTTGATCGCCTCGACCATGCGTTCCATTTCCTGGTTGCTGGCGTCGCGGCGGTTTTCCTGGGACACCGAGGTGGCGCGCAGGTAGCTGATACGCGCCTGCAACTGACGCAGCTGGGTGGCGGCGACGTGGTTGCCGGAACCTTCCAGCAGCACGTCATAGAAGCCTTGCACCGAGTCGATCACCTGTTGCAACTCGCCGTCCTTGAGGGCCTTGCGGTTGTCTTCCAGGGCTTTTTCCAGGGCCTTGATGTCCTTGGCCTTGGCGCGCAGGGTGAACAGCTGCACGATCAAGCCTTCGAGCACGCAACGCAGTTCATAGATATCGACCGCATCGGCCAGGGTGATGATTGCCACCTGCGGGCCCTTGGCATCGGCGAATTCCACCAGGCCTTCGGACTCCAGGTGACGCAAGGCTTCGCGTACCGAAGTGCGGCTGACGCCAAGGCGGTCGCACAGGTCGCGCTCCACCAGGCGGTCGCCCGGCAGCAGCTGAAAGTTCATGATCGCGCTGCGCAGTTTCTCCAGCACGATTTCCCGCAGGGTGACCGGGTTGTGGTTGACCTTGAAGCTGTCGTCGAGGGGCGCGCGTTTCATGGGGGCTGCTCTGTCTGTAACGGTTAACTGGGGGCCGACTATGGGCCGAAAGTGTCGGCGAGTTTATCACGCTGCGTTCTTTAAGCGACAAGCCCGCACAGCCCCCAATACGCCTTAAGCCAGGGCTGGCAACGGACCCAGCTTACCCTTGTGGTAGACCATCGGCGTGACCGGCTGCGCAGGCAGAATCAGGTTCTTCACCGCGCCGACGATGATCGCGTGATCACCGCCGTCGTATTCACGCCACAGTTCACACTCGATGATTGCCGTCGCGTTGGCCAGCAAGGGGTTGCCCAGCTCGCTCAACTGCCACTCGATGCCTTTGGCCTTTTCCTTGCCCTTACCGGCGAAGGCATAGGCTTCGGCGGTCTGGTCGGCGGACAGCAGGTGGATTGCAAAGCGCTTGCTGTCGCGCAGGATCGGGTAGGTGTCGGAGGCGTAGTTGGGGCAGAACAGCACCAGCGCCGGGTCAATCGACAGCGCGCTGAACGCACTGGCGGTAATGCCGACGATGCCGCCGTCCGGGTCGAGGGTGGTGACCACCGTGACGCCGGACGGGAACGAGCTCATCACGTCTTTGTAAATGCCGGGTTCGATCATGGCAGGGGCCTCTTAGCGCATCACAAATGGGTCAGGCATGGGCGCCTGGGACAGGTTGATCCACACCGTTTTCAGCTCGGTGTAGGCCAGTACCGAATCGATGCCGCTTTCGCGTCCATAGCCACTGTTTTTGAAGCCGCCAATCGGCGCCATCGCCGACACGGCGCGGTAGGTGTTGACCCAGATAATGCCTGAGCGCACGTCCCGGGCCAGGCGGTGGGCGCGGCCGAGGTCGCGGGTCCAGATGCCGGCGGCGAGGCCAAACTGCGAGTCGTTGGCGATGGCCAGGGCTTCGGCTTCGTCCTTGAACCGGATGACTGACGCCACCGGGCCGAACACTTCTTCCTGCATGATCTTCATCGAGTTGCGGTCGCACTCGAACAACGTCGGCTCATAGAACCAGCCTTCGCCCAGGTTTTGCGGGCGTTTGCCGCCGGTGCGCAGGCGTGCGCCTTCGGCGATGGCATCGGCCACCAGGCCTTCGACCACAGCCAACTGCTGCGCGGTGGCCATGGGACCCATTTCGCTGGCATCGTCCTGGGGGTTGCCGATGCGGATGCGCTGGGCGCGGGCTACCAGGCGTTCGACGAATTCGTCGTAAATCTCATCCTGCACCAGCAGGCGCGAACCGGACACGCAACTTTGCCCGGACGCGGCATAGATACCGGCAATCGCACCGTTGATGGCGCTGTCGAGGTCGGCATCGGCAAAGATGATGTTCGGCGACTTGCCGCCCAGTTCCAGGGACAGTTTGGCGAAGTTCTCCGCGCTGCTGCGCACTACATGGCGTGCGGTAGCGGCGCCACCGGTAAAGGCGATTTTGCGCACCAGCGGGTGGCGGGTGAGGGCGGCGCCGGTGCTGGGGCCGTAGCCTGTGACCACGTTGACCACGCCAGGCGGAATGCCGGCTTCGAGGGCCAGGCGTGCTAGTTCGAGGATGGTTGCCGAGGCGTGCTCCGACGGTTTGATCACGATGGTATTGCCCGCTGCCAGGGCTGGAGCGAGTTTGATCGCGGTTAGGTACAGCGGGCTGTTCCACGGAATGATCGCGGCAACCACGCCCATGGCTTCGTGCACGGTGTAGGCAAACAGGTCGGGCTTGTCCAGCGGCAGGGTGCCGCCTTCGAGCTTGTCGGCCAAGCCTGCGGTGTAGTGGAAAAACTCCGGCAGGTAGCTGACCTGGCCACGGGTTTCACGGATCAGCTTGCCGTTGTCGCGGCTCTCCAGCTGGGCCAGGTGTTCTTTGTTGTCGGCGATCAAATCACCCAGGCGACGCAGCAATTTGCCCCGCGCCGTGGCGGTTAGGCCGCGCCAGGCCGGGCTGTCGAAGGCGGTTTGCGCAGCCTGTACGGCGCGCTCCACGTCGGCTTCGTCGGCATCGGGCAGTTGCGCCCAAGGTTCGGCCAGGGCCGGGTTGAGGCTGTCGAAGGTCTTGCCGGACAGGGCATCGACCCATTCACCGCCGATGCACATCTGGAAGCGTTCAAGCGTCATGCAACGATCCCCTTTATTGGAGTGTTTTGGGCGTACACCGTGTCAAGAAAGCCCAGCAGCAGCTGGTTGACCAGGCGCGGCGATTCTACCGGCATCATATGCCGTTGTTCGGCCAGCACTGCAACGGTGGCGCCGGGAATACGATCGGCCAGTTGCCGGGCCATTTCCGGGGTTGAGCCGGGGTCGAGTTCGCCGGTGGCGACCAGAGTGGGAGCGCGCAGGCTCTTGAGATCGTCGGCGCGGTACATGTCCTGGGTCGCAAACAGCTCATAGGTGGTGAGGTAGCCCTGGGGATCATTGCCCGCCAGGGTTTGGCGCAGTGCCGCAATCTGCGCTGGGTTGGCCGCCTGGTATTCGCGGCTGAACCAGCGCGACAGCGCCGCTTCTGCGTTGGCATCCGGTCCGTGTTCGGCGGCCTGGGCGGTGCGGGCGATCACGCCGGCACGCTGCTCGGGGCTGCGGTTGAACACGCTGTTAAGTACCACCAAGCCTTTGAGGCGCTCGGGGTAATGCAGGGCAAACGCCCGGGCGACCAGGCCGCCCATGGAAAAGCCGATCACCGTGGCCTGGGGCAGTTCCAGGTGATCGAGCAGTTCCAGCAATTGGTCGGCATAGCCCAACAGTGGCGTGCCGGCGGCCGGGCGCGGGCTGGCGCCGTGGCCGAGCATGTCATAGGTGATCACGCGGTAATTCGTGGCCAGGCCAACGACTTGCCCGCCCCACATTTCTTTATTCAGGCCCACGCCGTGGATCAAAACCACAGGCTGGCCTTGGCCGGTCGCCAGATAACTGGTGCCAGCCGGGGTGCGTTCAGCGGTGAGCCGAATCATGGAGCGCTCCTGCATGCCTTTTTTATTGGGGGTCAAGCCGTTCTTACTGGGCCTTTTCGGCGGCCAGTTCTTCCAGGTCGATGTAGCGGTTGCCGATACGTGGGTGCAGGCGGCCGCCGTCGGCGCAACCCAGCACCACGACGATTTCGTCGGCACGCGGCGAGTCTTCGATCTGCATTTCCAGGGTGATGTAGTGCGAGCGCAGGCCTTCGTCGTCCTTGTGCATCATCGGGATCTGGATCGAGGTACCCGGGCCGCCGCGCTTGTTGGTGAAGCTCAGGTAGCTCTTGGCCTTGACCGCTTCACGGTAGTGGTTGCCAAAACGCAGGGTGTGGATGATTGCCGAGGCGTGCTCGATCTCGCCATCAGCCCCGACCACGGCCGCTTTACCGTAGGCCTCGATGTTTTCGGCACCACCAATGATGCCCACCAGGCGCTCGACCATCAGCGCGCCGAGGTCGGAGCAGTTGGCGCGGATTTCAGGTTTCAGGTCTTCGACAAAACCACGGCCCAGCCATGGGTTTTTCAGCACCACGGCCAGACCGACCATTTTCACGGGGGTGTCGGAGGCTTTGCCGCCTTCGATAAAGGTTTCTTCTACATAGCTGACGATTTTGCGAATTTCGAAACTCATGAGCGGCTCCATCTGATGTGGGGTGGTTTGCGTATGATGGTATACCATAATACGTAAAGCACAAGCATTGCGATGAGTTGCTCGACGGCTGTGGTTAACAGACTAGATGTTAAAAAATGTTAGATCGAAAAAATACTTCACATAATCTGTTCATTGGTGGATGATCGACTCCAATTCCAACGCGGCTCGCCGGTGTGGTGTGTGCCGCCGTTTTCCCCTGGAGTACCCCATGAATAATAAGAATGTCGGTGTTGTTGGTCTGGGCGCGATGGGGCTGGGCATCGCCCGCTCGCTGCTGCGTGCCGGCTTTAATGTGCATGCCTGTGACGTGCGTGACGCCGTCACCCAGCAGTTCGCCAGCGAAGGCGGGGTGGCGTGCGCGTCGCCTGCGCAGATGGCGCAAGCCTGTGATGTGATCATCACCGTGGTGGTCAACGCCGAGCAGACCGAAACCGTGCTATTCGGCGAAAACGGTGCCGTCGCGGCCTTGCGTCCTGCCAGCCTGGTGATCGGTTGCGCCACCGTGGCACCCACCTACGCCGTCGAGTTGGGCCAGCGCCTGGCCGACCAAGGCCTGCTGTATATCGACGGGCCGATCTCCGGTGGCGCGGCCAAGGCCGCCGCCGGCGAAATGACCATGATGACCTCCGGCCCGCAAGCCGCTTATGCCAAGGCCGAAGCTGTATTGGCGGGCATGGCGGGCAAGGTCTATCGCCTGGGCGACGCCCACGGCCTGGGCTCCAAAGTCAAAATCATCAACCAATTGCTGGCCGGTGTGCACATCGCTGCGTCCGCCGAAGCCATGGCCCTGGGCCTGCGCGAAGGCGTGGACGCCGATGCCCTGTACGAGGTGATCACCCACAGTGCGGGCAATTCCTGGATGTTCGAGAACCGCGTGCCGCACATCCTCAAGGCCGATTACACGCCGCTGTCGGCGGTGGATATTTTCGTCAAGGACCTGGGCCTGGTGCTCGATACCGCCCGCGCCAGCAAATTTCCACTGCCGCTGTCGGCCACCGCGCACCAGATGTTCATGCAGGCCTCCAGTGCCGGTTTCGGTCGCGAGGACGATTCGGCGGTGATCAAGATTTTCCCTGGCATCGACCTGCCGACCGCCAAGCCCGAGTCAGTTTAAGGAACGCGTCATGACCACTACCCACGCGCGCCCACTGCTGGGCTGCATCGCCGACGACTTCACCGGCGCCACCGACCTTGCCAACATGCTGGTGCGTGGCGGCATGCGCACGGTGCAGAGCATCGGTATCCCCAGTCGCGAAGTCGCGGCCGGTTTGGATGCGGACGCCATTGTCATCGCCCTCAAGTCCCGTACCACACCGGCCGCTGAAGCCGTCGAGGAGTCCCTCGCCGCGCTGGCCTGGCTGCGTGAGCAGGGCTGTGAGCAGATCTTCTTCAAGTATTGCTCCACCTTTGATTCCACTGCTGCCGGCAATATCGGCCAAGTCAGCGAAGCGTTGCTCAAGGCCCTGGGCAGCGATTTCACCCTGGCGTGCCCGGCGTTCCCGGAAAACGGCCGCACGATTTTCCGTGGTCACCTGTTTGTGCAAGACCAGTTGCTCAGCGAGTCCGGCATGCAGCATCACCCGCTGACGCCGATGGGCGACGCCAACCTGGTGCGTGTGCTGCAAAGCCAGACCCAGCTGCCGGTCGGCCTGCTGCGCTACGACAGCGTTGCCGCCGGAGTCGAAGCCACCCGCAACAAGATTGCCGAACTGCGCGCCCAAGGCGTGGGCATTGCCATCGCCGACGCGCTGTCGGATCAAGACCTCTACACCCTCGGCAGCGCCTGCGCCGACCTGCCGTTGCTCACCGGCGGTTCAGGCCTGGCCCTGGGTTTGCCGGATAACTTCCGTCGCGCTGGCAAGTTGCGTGACTTCGATGTGGCGTCGTTGCCGGTGGTCGGTGGTGGTGAAGTGGTGTTGGCCGGCAGTGCGTCGGTGGCTACCCTCGGCCAGGTTGCGGCCTGGCGTGAAGCCGGGCGCCCGGCGCTGCGCATCGACCCGCTGGCCGTGGCGGCCGGTGAGCCGGTGGTAGAACAGGCCCTGGCCTTTGCCCGCGACAGCGCGCAAACCGTGTTGATCTACGCCACCAGCACCCCGGACGAGGTCAAGGCGGTGCAGCAGCAACTGGGCGTCGAGCGTGCCGGTGCGTTGGTGGAAGATGCATTGGGCGAGATTGCCCGGGGCCTGCGCGACAGCGGCGTACGGCGCTTTGTGATTGCCGGCGGCGAAACCTCTGGCGCGGTGGTCAAGGCGTTGGGCGTCAACCTGTTGCAGATCGGCGCGCAGATCGATCCGGGCGTACCGGCCACGGTCAGCAGCTCTGCCGAGCCCCTGGCGTTGGCGCTTAAATCGGGCAACTTCGGTGGCCGTGATTTCTTCGCCAAAGCCCTCGTGCAACTGGCCGGAGGTGCCCAATGAGCGGCATCGACGAACAGGCCCAGCGCGAAGAAATCTGCGACGTTGGCCGCAGCCTGTATCAGCGCGGCTATACCGTCGGCAGCGCCGGCAATATCAGTGCGCGCCTCGATGATGGTTGGCTGATTACGCCGACGGACGTGTGCCTGGGGCGCCTGACGCCCGAGGCGATCGCCAAGGTCAACCTCAAAGGGGAGTGGGTCTCTGGCGACAAACCGTCCAAGACCCTGGCCCTGCATCGCCAGGTGTATGACCGCAACCCTACGGTGGGCGGCGTGGTGCACACCCATTCCACCCATCTGGTGGCGCTGACCCTGGCCGGGGTGTGGCGTGCGGACGATATCTTGCCGCCGCTCACGCCGTACCAGGTGATGAAGGTCGGGCACATCCCCTTGATCGGCTACCAGCGCCCCGGTTCGCCGAAGGTCGCCGAGCAGGTCGCGCAACTGGCCAACAGCGTGCGCGGCGTGATGCTTGAGCGCCTGGGGCCGGTGGTTTGGGAAAGTTCGGTGGCCAAGGCCAGCTACGCCCTTGAAGAGTTGGAAGAAACCGCACGGCTGTGGTTGATGAGCAACCCCAGGCCTGCGCCGATGGACCAGGCTGCACTGGATGAGCTGCGCGAGACGTTCGGCGCGCACTGGTAATACCCACATCGCACGCGTTGCCCCGAACACCTGCCCAGGCGTTCGACGGCCCCGGCTTGCTTGAAAAACAATAACAACAGGACATTCTCGAATGAGCCCACTGATTTTGATGTTGACTGCCGGCGCCGGTATCGCGCTGCTGCTGTTCCTGGTTCTCAAGTACAAATTCCAGCCGTTTGTCGCGCTGATGCTGGTGAGTATCGTGGTGGCGCTGGTGGCCGGGGTGAAACCCGCTGACCTGGTGGCAACCATCGAAGGCGGCATGGGCAAGACCTTGGGCCATATCGCGATCATCATTGCCTTGGGCGCGATGATCGGGCGGATCATCGAGTTGTCCGGCGGTGCCGAGGCGTTGGCGAAGACGCTTATCGAGCGCTTCGGCAACAGCCGCACGCCACTGGCGCTGACCATCGCCGGGTTCATCATTGGGGTGCCGGTGTTCTTTGAAGTCGGCGTGATCATCCTGATGCCGCTGGCCTATGGCGTGGCCCGCCGGGCGCGCAAGCCGCTGCTGGTGTTCGCGTTGCCGATGTGTGCCGCGCTGCTCACCGTGCATGCCTTTTTGCCGCCCCATCCGGGGGCCGTGGCCGCTGCCAGCCAACTGGGTGCGGACCTGGGCCGGGTGCTGATGTTCGGCCTGCCGATCACCGCATTGCTGTGCTACATCGGCTACCGCGTCGCGGGGCGCATGACCCGTCGCTTCTATCCGATGACCGACGATATCCGCGCCGAAGTCTATGGGCCGCACGTCACCAATGCAGACTTGCAGGCCTGGACCAACGGCAATGACCACGCGGTGCAGCAGGCCGCCGTGGCCGAATCCCACATGGGCCTGGAAGAATCCACCAGCGCCATCGCGTCCAAGTTGCCGCCAGCCCCTGCGCCGGGTTTTGGCTTGATTGTCAGCCTGATCCTGCTGCCGATTGTGTTGATCCTGCTGGGCACCTTGGCCACTTCGCTGTTGCCGGTGGAATCCACCTTGCGTGGGGTGATGACGGTACTCGGCGCGCCGCTGGTGGCGTTGCTGATCGACACCTTGCTGTGCGCCTGGCTGCTGGGCTCACGCCGTGGCTGGAGCCGCAGCCAGGTCTCGGATGTGATTGGCTCGGCCTTGCCGGGCGTGGCCATGGTGATCCTGATTGCCGGCGCCGGCGGGGTGTTCGGCAAGGTGCTGGTGGATACCGGCATCGGCGCGGTAGTCTCCGACATGCTGCGCACCACCGGCCTGCCGGTGTTGGCCCTGGGCTTTCTGTTGACCATGCTGCTGCGTGCGGTGCAGGGTTCCACCACCGTGGCGCTGGTGACCACCGCGGGGATCATCAGCCCGTTGATCGTTACGCTGAACCTCACCCCCAACCACCTGGCGCTGTTGTGCCTGGCCATGGGTGGTGGCGGCTTGGCGATGTCCCATATCAACGATGCCGGCTACTGGATCTTCACCAAACTCGCCGGGCTGAATGTGGCGGACGGCCTGCGCACCTGGACCGTGATCACCACCTTGCTCGGCACCTTGGGTTTCTTGATTACCTTGCTGATCTGGCCTTTTGTCTGACTCCTGGGAGTTTTTATGCCTCGTTTCGCTGCCAACCTGAGCATGCTGTACCCGCAACACGACTTTCTTGATCGCTTCGCTGCGGCGAAGGCCGACGGTTTTGACGCGGTGGAGTACCTGTTTCCCTACGACTACAGCGCGGCTGACCTCAAGCAGCGCCTGAGTGATAACGGGCTGGTCCAGGCGCTGTTCAACGCACCACCGGGTGACTGGGCGGCGGGGGAGCGGGGCATTGCAGCTTTACCGGGGCGCGAGGCCGAGTTTCGCATCGGCTTCGACCGCGCATTGGAATACGCCGCTGTGCTGGGCAATGACCGCGTGCATGTAATGGCCGGCCTGCTGCCCTCCGAGTCCCTGCGCCAGCGCCACCACGCCGTGTATTTGGAGAACCTGGCCTACGCCAGCGCAGCAGCGGCCAGGGTGGGGGTCACGGTGTTGCTGGAGCCGATCAACACCCGCGACATGCCGGGGTTCTTCCTCAATCGCCAGGACCAGGCTCAGGCGATCTGCCGTGAAGTGGGGGCGAGCAACCTCAAGGTGCAGTTCGATTGCTACCACTGTCAGATTGTCGAAGGTGATGTGGCGACCAAGTTGCGCCGGGATTTCGCGGGGATTGGCCATATCCAGATTGCCGGCGTGCCGGATCGGCATGAGCCGGATTTGGGTGAGCTGAATTACGCTTACTTGTTCGACCTGATGGACCAGTTGGGCTACAACGGCTGGGTGGGTTGCGAGTACCGACCCAAGGGTGACACCTCGGCGGGCCTGCAATGGTTGCGGGACTGGAAAGCGACCCGATAACCGAGCCGAAGTGGGTTCAAATGTGGGAGGGGGCTTGCTCCCGATGACAGTGTGTCAGTCACTGCATGTGTTGACTGAACCACTGCTATCGGGAGCAAGCCCCCTCCCACATTTGATTGCATTCCAAAGGGAAGATCAGGCGGGCAACTGATCCCCAGGCAACATCAATTCAATTCCTCGCTTGCGAATCCCATCCGCCGCTGCCGGCGCCAAGCCGTCGTCGCTGATGATCACGTCGAACGGCTCCAGCCCGGCAATACGGTACATGCTGAACGTGCCGTACTTGGAGCTGCTCGCCACCAGCACCACCTGGGACGCCGATTGCATCGCCACTTGCTTGACCTCCACCTTCAGTGCCGAAGGCGTGGTGATGCCGCGATGCAGATCCCAGGAACTGGTAGAGACAAACGCAATATCGGTGACTATCTGGCGCAACGTCGCCACCGCCAGCCCGCCGACGGATGAGTGATTGTCATGGTCCAGTTGACCGCCGGTATGGATCACCGTCACGTGCTGCGCATCCATCAGCGCCTGCACGATCCCGAAGTCGTTGGTCACCACGGTCATGCCCGACAGTGCTTTGATGTAAGGCACAATTTCCAGGGTGCTGGTGCCCGCGTCCAGGTACACCGTCATGTCCGCATGCAGCAAGCGCGATGCCAGGCGGGCCATGGCTTGCTTTTGCGGCAGTTCCACCACGGCCTTGGACTGATGGCTCGGCTCGCTGTGTAACTGGCTGGCGATGCGCACGCCACCGGTGACCGAATAGGCCAGGCCTTCCTGCTCCAACAACGCGATATCGCGGCGCACGGTCATGTGCGAACAATCGAACATCTCCATCAACTGGTGCACGCTCATCACCTGATGCTTGCGCAGTTGCCGCAGGATTTGCTCGCGACGCTGCTCGGGGATCATCGGGGCGCTGCTGTCGGGGGCGGTGTCCTTGGGGGTGGGCATTGAGGCTCCGGGGCGGTGTGGGGGCAGGGGCACATAGTAGCGAATATTCAGTCCGTCATCAGCGCGTCATCGACCTTATCCAGGTGCTTGAAGCGCTCGATCAGAAAGTCGATCAGGCTGCGTACCCGTGCCGACAGGTGCAATTGCTGCGGGTACACCGCGTACACATCGGCGCGAGTAGGGGTCTGGTCTTCCAGCACCAGGCGCAGGCGGCCACTGCGCACATAGCGGGCGATGTCCCATTCGGCCCGCAGCAGAATCCCGTAGCCTTCCAGCGCCCAGTTCAGGGCCACTTCGCCGTCATTACAGCCCAGCGCACCTTGGACCTTGACGTTCTCGGTGTGGCCACCGTGGGTGAATGACCATACGCCATAGGGCGATTCGTTCTGGCGAATGAAAATGCAGTTGTGCCGGTGCAGGTCGGCGAGCGTTTGCGGCGTGCCGTATTTGTCCAGGTACAGCGGCGAGGCGCACAGCAGGCGGCGGTTGGAGGCGATCTTGCGCGCATGGAAGGCCGCGTCCGGCAAGCTGCCGAAGCGGATGCCCAGGTCGAAGCCGTGGGTGGTCAAGTCCAGCGGGTGGTCGCTGATTTCCAGCTGGATCTCCACTTCCGGGTACTGGGCAAAAAATGCCGCGAGCGCAGGACCTATATGCCGACGGCCAAACCCCAGCGACGCATTCACTCGGATCAAGCCCTTGGGCGCGGCACGGCTACTGCTGAGCAACTGCTCCAGCTCGTCGATCTGGGTGAGGATGCGCGCCGCGTGGTTGAAATACAGTTCGCCTTCTGAGGTCAGGCTCATGGAGCGGGTGGTGCGATTGACCAGTCGAACACCCAGGCGCGCCTCCAGCGAGGTCAGGCGTTTGCTCACCGCCGGCGGGGTGACGCCCAGCTCGCGTGCGGTAGCGACCAGGCTGCCTTTATTGGCGAGCAGATAGAAAAACGACAAATCCAGGGTCTGGCTCATTCGTAACTCAAAGTTATTTATGTAGTGATTTCGAGTCGATCACGCTGCTTGGATCGCTACATATACTCCGATCACACCCCGTTTGGACAGTCTGCGCCGACGGCAAAAACAACAACGTGACGAAGTGGAGTGAACGATGAACGCATACAACATTGCAGCAATCCCAGGTGACGGCATCGGCGTGGAAGTGATCGCCGCCGGTGTCGAGGTGCTGCAAAGCCTGGCGCAAAAGGCCGGCTTCGCCCTGAACTTCAAGCATTTCGACTGGAACTCTGACAACTACCTGAAGAACGGCTACTACATTCCCGAAGGCGGTTTGGCGGAGTTGAAGACCTTCGACGCGATCTTCTTCGGCGCCGTCGGTGCATTGAACGTGCCGGACCACATTTCTCTCTGGGGCCTGCGCCTGCCCATCTGCCAAGGCTTCGACCAGTACGCCAACGTGCGCCCGGCGCGGGTGTTGCCAGGGGTGAAAAGCCCGCTGCACAACGGCGAGCAGATTGACTGGGTGGTGGTGCGCGAGAACTCCGAAGGCGAATACTCCGGCAACGGCGGCCGGGTGCATCGGGGCCTGCCGGAAGAGGTGGCCACCGAAGTCTCGGTATTTACCCGCGCCGGTGTGGAACGCATTCATCGCTTTGCCTTCGAGCTCGCCCGCAGTCGCCCGCGCAAGCATTTGACCATGGTGACCAAGTCCAACGCCCAGCGCCACGGCATGGTGCTGTGGGACGAGATTTTCTATGAAGTCGCCAAAGACTTTCCGGACGTGAGAGTAGACAAGGAACTGGTGGACGCCGTGACCACGCGCATGGTGCTCAAGCCGGCGACCCTGGACGTGATTGTGGCGACCAACCTGCACGCCGACATCCTCTCCGACCTTGCCGCTGCGCTGTCCGGCAGCCTGGGCATTGCGCCCACGGCCAACCTCAACCCGTCGCGCCAGTTCCCATCGATGTTCGAGCCCATCCATGGTTCGGCGTTCGATATCACCGGCAAGGGCGTGGCCAACCCGGTCGCCACCTTCTGGACCGCCGCGATGATGCTTGAACATTTGGGCGAGCCTACGGCAGCCCGGCAACTGATGTCGGCCATCGAAGCCGTCACCGAAAGTGGCCTGCACACGCCTGACCTGGGCGGCACCGCGACCACCCGCCAGATCACCGATGCGGTCATCGCGCTGATCAACCGCTAATTCACAGTAGTACTGCGGCATAACGTCAAGGGGCTGCGCGTTCGGCCCTTTGGCATTTCCTGACAACAATAAGAATCAGGGCCCTGTCATGAAAAGAATCTTTGGCAAACTCTATGTACAAGTTCTACTGGCGGTCATCCTTGGCGCGATTGTCGGAGTCTGCGTCCCCGAGACCGGCGCCGCGCTCAAACCCTTGGGCGATGCGTTCATCAAGCTGATCAAGATGCTCCTGGCGCCGGTGATCTTCCTCACCGTGGTCACCGGCATCGCCAAGATGGAGAACATGAAAGAACTGGGGCGCGTGGGCTTTCGCGCGCTGATCTACTTCGAAGTGGTGTCCACCCTGGCCTTGGTGGTCGGGTTGGTGGTGGTGGATGTGTTCAAGCCAGGTGCCGGCATGAACATCGACGTGGCCAGCCTCGACACCTCAAGCCTTGCCACCTACACCACGGCGGTGAAGCATGCGTCGTTCATGGACTTCATCATGAACATCATTCCCGACACCCTGGTGGATGCCTTCGCCAAGGGCAATGTGTTGCAGATCCTGCTGTTTTCGATCCTGCTGGGCGTGGCGCTTGCCGCGGTGGGGCCGCGGGGAAAACCCTTTGTCGATACGCTGGACAGTCTGATGCAGGGCATGTTTCGCATTGTCAATATGGTGATGCGCCTGGCGCCCATCGGTGCGTTCGGGGCGATTGCGTTCACCATCGGCAAATACGGTTTTGGCTCGCTGTTTTCCCTGGGCAAGCTGATGGCTTGCGTCTACCTGACCTGCGCGGTGTTCGTGATCTTTGTGCTGGGGCCGATCTGCCGCTACAGCGGTTTCAGCCTGTGGAAATTCTTGAAGTTCATCAAGGAGGAGTTGTTCACGGTGCTCGGCACCAGTTCGTCGGAGTCGGTGTTGCCGCAGATGATCGCCAAGATGGAGAAGGCAGGGGTGTCCAAGCCAGTGGCGGGGATGATCATTCCCTCTGGGCTCACCTTCAACCCCGACGGCCAGGCGATTTACTACACCATCGCTGCCATCTTTATTGCCCAGGCCACCAATACGCCGTTGACCCTGACCGATCAGTTGATCGTGCTGGCGGTGTTGATGTTCACGTCAAAAGGCTCGGCGGGGGTGACCGGTTCTGGCTTTATCATCCTGGCTGCGACCTTATCGTCCCTTGGCACGATTCCGGTGGCGGGTATGGTGCTGTTGCTGGGGGTGGACCGGTTTATGTCGGAAGCGCGGGCGATCACCAACACCATCGGAAATGGCGTGGGCACCATGGCGATTGCCAAGTGGGTAGGTGCCCTGGACATGGTCAAAATGCGCAAGGCCCTCGACGGTGAAGTCGAGAGCCTCAAGCCAGTGTCAGAACTTGAACCGCCCCACCAACCCCTTGAGCTGACCCGAGATATCCGTAAGCCGGCCTGACCCGGTCTGTGCCGAGTGGGCGAAGCCCTCAACCAGTTGCGCATCGGCATGGATCTGCGCGATGTGGCGGTTGATCTCTTCGGCCACCTGATGCTGCTCTTCGGCGGCGGTGGCGATCTGGGTGTTCTGGTCCCGGATCGAGTCCACCGAGCCACGGATCTTGTCGAAGCTGTCACGGGCCTGCTGGATGCGTTCCACACTGGTGTGGGACACCAGCAGGCTGCCTTGCATCTGCTGCGTCACTTCCTGGGTGCGCCGCGCAAGGTTGCCCAGCAGGCTGTCGATTTCACCGGTGGAGTCGGCGGTGCGGCGCGCCAGGGCGCGTACTTCGTCGGCAACTACCGCAAAACCTCGGCCCTGGTCACCCGCGCGGGCAGCCTCGATAGCGGCGTTGAGGGCCAGCAGGTTGGTCTGTTCGGCAATCGAGCGGATGGTGTCGAGGATGGTGTTGATGTTTTTGCTGTCTTGCTCCAGTAACTGCATGGTCTGAGTCGACTTTTGCAGGTCTTCACTTAACTTGAGCACGCTGCCGGTGGCTTCGCCGATGTGATGTTGGCCGTCGTGCACGTCGCGGTAACCTTCATCGGCACTGGTGGCGGCGGCGCTGCAAGAGCGGGCGACTTCGTTGGCGGTGGCGACCATCTCGTTGAACGCGGTGCTGACCAGTTCCACGGCTTCGCGCTGGCGGCCGGCGGCCTGGTTCATGTTGTTGGCCACTTGGCTGGTGTCGGCGGCGGCGGTTTGCAGGTCGGAGGAGGCGTTGCCGATACGCTGTACCAGCTGGGCGATCATGCTCAGGAACTGGTTGAACCAGCCCGCGAGGCTCGCGGTTTCGTCCTTGCCTTGCACCTTGAGCTGGCGGGTCAAGTCGCCTTCACCTTCAGCGATCTCTTGCAGGCCGTCGGCCACGCCGCGGATCGGGCGCACGATCACGCTGGCGAAACTGGCACCGACAATCGCAAATACCACGGCCAACGCGGCGGCAATGGCGGCGATCAACCAGGTGAGGCTGGTGGCGCCGGCCATCACTTCGTCGCGTTTGATCAGGCCGATAAAGCGCCAGCCCAGGTCTTTGGAGCTGACCACGTTGGCCATGTAGGCCACGCCATCGATGTCGATTTGGGTCACGCCATCGCCACGTTTGGCCAGCTCGGCATAGTTGGGGCCCAGGTCGGCCAGGGGTTTGAAGTTGTGCTTGGCGTCGCTGGGGTCGACCAGCACGTTGCCATTGGCTTCCACCAGCATCAGGTAGCCGCTGTCACCCAGCTTGATGTTGCGCACCAACTCGGTGAGTTGCTTGAGCGACACGTCCAGGCCGACCACACCGAGGATTTTACCGGTGGCATCGGCCACGGTGTGCACGGTGCCGATCAACACCACGTCATCCGGCGCCCAATAATAGGCGCCAGTGCGCACAGTGGCGCCCGGCGCGGCGATGGCGGCCTTGTACCACGGGCGTACACGCGGGTCGTAGTTGTTCAGCTTGGTGTCGTCCGGCCAACTGGCGTAGCCGCCGTCGGCGAGGCCCAGGGACAGGTAGGCGGTACTCGGATGGCTTTTGGCGAACTGGTCGAAAATCTCCAGCAGCTCTTTATTTGTAGGGGTAAGGGGGATTTGCGCGGCGTCGGCGCCGGCGTAGCTCTTGAGGTCTTTGGCCGCGACAACGCGCGGGTCCTTGGCAACAAAGTCGACGTTCTGGCTGATGCCGTCGAAGAATTGCTGCATGCCATTATCGATCTGGCGGATCTCGCGGCCGCTGCTGTCGAGGAAGTTGGCCAGGGCTCCGTCGCGCAGGTTCAGTACGACCAACACGGCCACCAGGATGACTGGCAGGCACGCGATAGCCGCAAACGCCCAGGTCAGCTTTTGCTTGATGTTCATGATTTCTCCTGCGGGTATTTATAGTTTTGGCAAGGCAGAAACAGTAGCGGTGGGCGTCGCATGCGTTGTTATGAGGGGGTGAAAGCCATGCGTACCCCCGCTATATCGACTGCGGGGTCACGCACTTGAGGGCGCCGAGAAGGTTTAACCGATGCGCTCGCCACCGAGCGCATCACGCTGCATCGATTGCAGGTTTTTCTCGATGGTTTCGCAGAGGGTTTCCATCTGAATCTGGTGTTCGCTGGAGCGGAACGGGCTTTGCAAGTCGGTGCCGATGCGCTCGATCGCCAGCAGCATAAAACCCACCACGGTGGACGCCAGCGGGGTGAACCAGCCGAGAGACTCCACCAGGCCCACCGGCACGATCAGGCAGAACAGCGAGATGAACAAGCGCGGGAAATACACGTAGGGGTAGGGCAGCGGGGTGTTGGCGATACGCTCCATGCCACCCTGGGCGTTGGACAAATCCACCAGCGTCGACTCCAGCCGCGCCAGGCGGATGCTGTCCAGATGACCGGCCTTGTATTCCTTGGCCAGCAACGCGGCGGAGCCGGTGAGGATGTCATTGGCAAAGTTGTTGGTGGCGCCGCTGCGGGCGAATTCATCGGCGGGGATAAACGCACGCACTTCGTCGGGGCACGGCTGGCCCTTGAGGTGCGCGGCCAGGCAATTTACATAAGCGACATGACGGCGCAGCAGGGTGGCCTTGACCGGGTTTACTTCGTTGTCGGGGTCATCGAGCAAGGTCAGCACCTGGCGCGCAAGGCTGCGGGAGTTGTTGACCATCGCGCCCCACAGCGTGCGGGCTTCCCACCAACGGTTGTAGGCGCTGCTGTTGCGAAAGCTGATGAGCACAATCAGTGCCGAGCCCAGCAGCGTCAGTGGCATCAGCGGCAGATTAAGCTTGGCGTTGAGAAACAGCATGAAATCCACCGTAACGGCGATATCCCACAGCAACAGCCAGAACAGGGCCCAGCCTACATAGCCCATGGTCTTGATGATCAGGCGGTATTTTTTGACGATGGCGGCTTTCAAACGAGGACCTCGCGGCGAGCGGTAAGCAACAGTGCCTTAGCTCGGACGCGGGTTTGCGGGGAAGGTTCGGTGCCTACCTGAAGCAAAACTTAATGCTGCGCCAGGATGCTCGCCAGCAGGCCAGGGAAGCGGTCTTCAAGGTCTTGCGCGCGCAACGCGTTCAAATGGGTGGTGCCTACACTGCGGGTTTGCACCAACCCGGCATCACGCAACACGCGAAAGTGGTGAGACATGCTGGACTTGGGCCGCCCGCCGTCCAGTTCGCCGCAGGTGGCCTCGGGCACACCGGCCAGGCATCGCACGATTTCCAGGCGCACCGGGTCGCTCAGGGCGTAGAGCACGCGCTCGAGGGTCAGGTCTTGAAGGGGGGGGTGTTTGAAGGCTCGCATGGGCCGAATCATAACAGGGGGGTATCGCTGAATACCATAGTTCGATTACCATCGAACTATCGAATCACTTATTCATCTGCTGGAGCTCACCATGGCCGCTTTGTTCGAACCGTTCACACTTAAAGACGTGACCCTGCGCAACCGCATCGCGATTCCGCCGATGTGTCAGTACATGGCCGATGACGGCATCGTCAACGATTGGCACCAGGTTCACCTAGCCAGCATGGCCCGTGGCGGGGCAGGACTGGTGGTGGTCGAAGCCACGGCGGTGGCGCCCGAAGGCCGTATCACGCCGGGCTGCGCCGGCATCTGGAGCGACGCGCACGCTGAAGCCTTTGTGCCGATGGTTAAGGCCATCAAAGCGGCCGGTTCCGTGCCAGGCATCCAGATTGCCCACGCCGGTCGCAAAGCCAGCGCCAACCGCCCGTGGGAAGGCGATGATCACATGGCCGCCTCCGATGCTCGTAGCTGGGAAACCATCGCGCCATCGGCCATCGCCTTTGGTGCCAACCTGCCACAAGTGCCCCGCGCCATGACCCTGGACGACATCGCCCGGGTCAAACAGAACTTTGTCGACGCTGCCCGCCGCGCCCGTGACGCCGGGTTTGAGTGGATCGAGCTGCACTTCGCCCACGGCTACCTGGGCCAGAGCTTCTTCTCCGAACACTCCAACCAGCGTACCGACACCTATGGCGGCAGCTTCGACAATCGCTCCCGCTTCCTGCTGGAAACCCTGGCGGCTGTGCGTGAAGTCTGGCCTGAAAACCTGCCGCTCACCGCGCGTTTCGGCGTGCTCGAATACGACGGCCGCGACGAGCAGACTCTCGTCGAATCCATCGAGCTGGCCCGTCGCTTCAAGGCCGGTGGTTTGGACCTGCTGAGCGTCAGCGTAGGCTTTACCATCCCCGACACCAACATCCCATGGGGCCCGGCCTTTATGGGCCCGATCGCTGAGCGCGTGCGCCGTGAAGCGGGCATCCCGGTGACTTCGGCTTGGGGGTTCGGTACGCCGCAACTGGCTGAAGGGGCGTTGCAGGCAGGGCATTTGGACTTGGTTTCGGTGGGCCGTGCGCATTTGGCTGACCCGCATTGGGCGTACTTTGCGGCCAAGGAGCTGGGGGTTGAGAAATCGTCCTGGACCTTGCCTGCGCCGTATGCGCATTGGTTGGAACGCTATCGCTGATTGGGAATAAGCAAACCGACTAACGGTGTATGAAAAACCAATGTGGGAGGGGGCTTGCCCCCGATGAGGGCGTGTCAGTCACAGCTGTTTTGACTGGCGCACCTTCATCGGGGGCTAGCCCCCTCCCACATTTGCTTTGCGTCAGTCTTGATACCAAGAGGTTACTAGAAAATCAGTGAATGAGAATAGATATCAATCGTCGATATCTTGGTATACCATCGCGCCGCAAAAACTGGCAGGTATGCCACCCCATCTGGCTCATTCACTAGGTTCATCATTCATGCGTCGTACCCTGGTTTCCATTTGTGTGCTTCAGGCGTTTTCCCCTTTGAGTTGGGCAGAAGTCGAGCCGGTTGAAAAGGCCGCTCTTGAGTTGCAGGCCACCAGCATTACTGGCACGGCCGACTACGAGACCGCCCAAGGCCCGGTCAAGGGCTATCTCGCCACACGTTCAGCCAGTGCGACGCGTACCGATACCTCCATCCATGAAACCCCGCAGTCCATCAGCGTGGTGACCAAAGACGCCGTCGAAGACATCGGCGCCACCCGTTTGCAGGACGCCCTGGACTATGCCGGCGGCGTCGGCCGTGCCAACAACTTTGGCGGGCAAGGCCTCACCACGTTCACCGTGCGCGGGTTCACCACCGGCGAGTTCTACCGCAACGGTTTCCCGATCAATCGCGGTTACCCGAACATGCCGGACGCCAACACCATCGAGCGCCTCGAAGTGCTGCGTGGCCCGGCCACCATGCTCTACGGCCGTGGCGATCCTGGCGGCACGTTTAACGTGGTGTCCAAGCAACCGCTGGCCGAGCGCACCGTCACTCTGGGCAGCCAGTTGAATGACCAGGGCATGAAACGCGGCACGCTGGATGCTTCAGGCCCCTTGGATGAAGAAGGCCGCCTGGCCTATCGCCTGAACGTGGTGGGCGAGGGCGGCGAGACCTTCCGTGACCATGTCGAGACCGAGCGCTACGGCGTAACCCCGGTGATCACCTGGCAGGCAACCGATGCGACCAAGGTGATTTTCGAAGGCGATTTCATGCGTAACAACCACCCGCTGGATCGTGGCTTGACGCGCTTTGCCACGCAAAAAGGCACCGCATCGCGCGATACGTTCTGGGGTGATAAGGATGTGGGCAAGCTGCATAACGACAACAGCGTGGCGCAGTTGCGTTTCGAGCATCTGCTCAACGATAACTGGACCTTGGGTGGCGGCTTCCAGTACCTGGACGGCACCCTGCAAGGCAATGGTATTGAAGCCAATAGCCTGGCCGCCGACGGCCACACCCTCAACCGTAACTTCAACTACCGCAAGTTGGAGTGGACCGACAAAGACACCCAGCTCAACCTCACCGGGCATTTCTCGGCGGGCGGGTTTGAACACACCCTGCTCACCGGCGTCGAGTTTGAGGACTACGACTACAAGTCGATCATCCAGCGTTCCAGCGCCCCTTACACCAGCGATATTTTCAACCCGGTGTATGGCAAGCCGCGTCCTGCGCTGACCAGCACGCCAACCCACGACACCGAAAACCTGAAAACCTACTCGGCCTTTGTCCAGGATCAAGTTGCCCTGACCGAGCGCCTGAAGGTGTTGGCAGGTGCGCGTTTCGAGCGGTTTGAGCATGAGTACCAAAGCTACGTGACGGGCGTTAAACCCTGGAATGCCAGCGATAACGCCGTCACCCCGCGCGTGGGTGTGACCTACGACCTCACCGACACGGTGGCGGTCTACGCCGACGCTGCACGCTCGTTCAAGCCCAACACAGGTGCGAGCCTTCAGGGGGGTGGGTTCGACCCGGAGAAGGGCAAGTCTTATGAGATGGGCATCAAATGGGAAGGCTTTGATCGCCAGTTGAGTGTTGACGCCGCCATTTACCAGATCGACAAGAAAAACGTGCTGACCACCGACCCTGTCGACTCCAACTACAAAGTGGCAGCGGGCGAAGTGCGCAGCCGTGGTTTCGACGTGAACGTAGCTGGCAACCTGACCCCTGAATGGCGTGTCATCGGCGGTTATGCCTACGTAGATGCCAAAGTCACCAAGGACAACACGATCCGCGTCGGTTCACATTTGGCGAACATCCCGCGCAACAGCTTCAGCCTGTTGAACGTCTATGAGTTCCAGGACGGCACACTCAAAGGCCTGGGCCTTGGGGCAGGCACCAAATACGTCGATGAGCGTGTCGGCCAGACGTCCAACACCGCGTTTACCATGGACGGCTACACCGTCGTCGACCTGCTCAGCTACTACAAGGTCAACGACAAAGTCCGCCTCAACCTCGACGTGAAGAACCTGTTCAACCGCGACTTTGAAGAAGGCGCATTCGGCAACTTCTACGCCTACCCAGGGGCACCGCGCACCGTCCAGGTCGGCATCGCCTACACCCTGTAACCCCTCGCGGCTTGCATTGAAGCAACGTGTTACTCGGTAAAATGTGTGAGGGGGCAAGCCCCTCGCACATTTAGAGCGTTGTTTCTGCTAGTCCTGCGGTTGAACCAGCCACTCACCGTCCACATCCTTAACCAACCCACTGGCCAGAAACAGCGGCGCCAACCGCTTGTGCAGTTGCGGCTCGACAAACTCCTTCACTGTCTCCAGCCCCAGCACGCCGCTCAGCGCCAGCTCGGCCTTGGTATACGACAGCCACGCCTTTTTCAACACCTGCAACACGTCACTGCCTGTCGTAGTAGCGAAGCGGCGGTGTGTGGGTTTGCCGTCGAAAGTAAAGGTGTGTTGATACGCATAGCCCATTTCATCGCCAGTGTTGGCGGTGCAGCGGATGCAGCTGCAGGGGCCGTCGCCAAAGGCGCTGCGCAGGTAGGCGTTGAAGTCCACCACGGGTTTGAGTGACAGGCGCTTATCCACCTCGAATAGATCCCCGGTCATTTTTTCGTCAGTGTTCAACGTCCATTTCCTCGCAGGTTCGGCAGTATTTCAAAGCGCGGCACAATACCAGCCGGGCGCGGTTTTGTGGGTAATTTGCAGAACAATAGAGCCCGATAGTCGTGTGCGGTGGCGTTCTACGTTGCAATCAAGCTGCGCTTGATCCAGTCATACAAATCATTGCCCTCGCTCGACAGCTCACTATTAGCGCGCCGACACAGGTAATACTGGCGGCCGTCATTGACCTCAAAATCAAACAGCTTCACCAACTCACCACTGGCCACCAACGGTGCTACCAACGGTTCGCGCAATAACGCGCAGCCCAAACCGGTGAGGGTAGCCGTGAGCGCGAGTTGACCATCCTCCAGCAGCAACCCATTCAACGCGGTGGTATCCACGTCGGCCGCCTGGAACCATTGCCCCCACGTGCCGCGCTCCTCGTCGTGCAGCAGCGGCAATTGGCTCAACGCCTCAGGTGTGTCGATCGGCCCGTATTGCGCCAGGAAGGCGCGGCTGCAATAGGGCGTGACGGCGCCAGAGATCAGCGGTTCGCTGTGATACCCCGGCCAATGCCCGGTGCCGAAGCGGATCGACAGGTCGGCCGCATCGCTGGGGTAACTGCGGTGGTTGGCGTAGGTAACGTTGATGTCCAGCGCTGGGTGATCTTTCAGAAAACTCGCCAGGCGCGGGATAAACAGGTTGATGCCAAACAACGGGATCAGGCTGATGGTCACCTGGCGCGTGGCGCTTTTTTCGCGCACGTGTTCGGTGGCGCTGCGCAGTACCGCAAACGCCGAGCGAATCGCGCGGTAGTACTCGCGACCTTCATCGGTGAGCACCAGGTTACGGCCCTGACGCAAGGTCAGCGGTTGCTGCAAAAAATCCTCCAGCAAATGCAACTGATGGCTGATGGCCGAAGCGGAAACATCCAGCTCGCGGGCAGCGGCATTTACCCCGCCATGGCGCGCAAAGGCTTCGAAGGAGCGTACGGCGCGCAGGGGAGGGTCATTGGCTAACTGTTCTGATTTATTCATGTGTTGAATTAAATACCAACTATTTTCTTAAATAAAGAGCCATAAGTGCCGTATTTTCGGCATAAACGGCGTGTTATTGCTTTGATATAACCATATGACTTTCTGATATTTGATAAAAACAGAATAGATGCTTAGTGTGCCGCCCTTGTACGCACTGAGGTTTAAGGTTTCGATGGATGGGTTTATCCAACAACTGCTCAACGGTTTGATGACGGGCAGTCTCTACGCGCTGGTGGCCCTGGGTTACACCATGGTCTACGGCATTTTGCGCATCATCAACTTCGCCCACGGCGATGTGTTGATGATCGGCGCATTGGTGGGCTTGTCGGTGATCCGTCTGCTGCAAGCGACCTGGCCAGCGTTGCCGCCGGTACTGGTGTTGCTATGTGCCACCGTCGTCGCCATGGCGTTCTGCGCGGTGCTCGCGGTAGTGATTGAACGTGTTGCCTATCGTCGCCTGCGCCATGCCCCGCGCTTGGCGCCTTTGATCAGCGGCATCGGCGTATCGCTGCTGCTGCAAACCGTCGCCATGTTGGTGTGGACCCGCAACCCGCAGATGTTCCCGCAATTGCTGCCGCTGGCGCCTATTGAAGTATTGGCTGGAGCCTCGGCACACCCGGCGATCACCAATGTCACGGCACTGACCACCATTGCTATTGCCTTGTCGGTAATGGTCGCGCTGCTGGTGTTGGTGGAGCGCACGCGCTTTGGCCGGGCCATGCGCGCTGTGGCCGAAAACCCCCAGGTCGCCAGCCTGATGGGCATCAGCCCCAACCGCGTCATCGTCATCACCTTCGCCATCGGCGGCGCGTTGGCAGCACTGGCCGGGGTCATGATGGCCAGCAATTATGGCAGCGCGCATTTCTACATGGGCTTTTTGCCGGGCATCAAAGCCTTCACCGCAGCGGTGTTGGGCGGTATCGGCAACCTCAAGGGCGCCATGCTCGGTGGTCTCTTGCTGGGCTTGATCGAAGCCCTCGGCACCGGCTATCTGGGGGCCGCCACCAACGGCGTGTTCGGCAGTAATTATCAGGATGTGTTCGCCTTTATCGTGTTGATCGCGGTGCTGGTGTTCCGGCCTTCAGGGTTGTTGGGCGAACGTTTGGCGACCCGCGCATGATCAACTCACTGACCCCCAATAAACGCGCGAGCCTCGGCCTGCTGCTGTTCGCTGTGGCCCTGGTGCTGGCGCCGTGGATTGTTGGCCATGCCGGCGGCAACACCTGGGTACGTACCCTGGACTTTGCCCTGCTGTACATCATGCTCGCCCTCGGGCTGAACATCGTGGTCGGTTATGCCGGGCTGTTGGACATGGGCTTTATCGCGTTCTACGCAGTGGGCGCTTATCTCGCTGCGTTGCTCTCGTCGCCACATTTGCTGCAACAGTTCCCCGCGTTGGCGGCGATGTTGCCAGCGGGCATGCACACTTCGATCTGGCTGATCCTGCCGCTGGGCGCGCTGCTCGCGGCCGGGTGCGGCGTGGTGCTGGGGGCGCCGACTCTGCGCCTGCGTGGCGACTACCTGGCCATCGTCACCCTGGGCTTTGGCGAGATCATTCGAATCCTGCTGCGTAACCTCGACCGCCCGGTGAATATCACCAACGGCCCCAAAGGCATTTCCCAGGTCGACCCGGTCAGCCTGTTTGGCGTCAACCTGGGGCGTACCCAGGAGCTGTTTGGCCTGCGCCTGCCCTCGGTGTACCTCTATTACTACCTGTTCGCGGCGCTGGTGGTGCTGATTCTGTTTGCTTGCATTCGCCTGGAGCGTTCGCGCATCGGCCGCGCCTGGGTGGCCATTCGTGAAGACGAAGACGCAGCGCAAGCCATGGGCATCAACACTGTGCGCCTCAAGCTGCTGGCCTTTGCCATTGGCGCCGCGTTCGGCGGGGTGAGCGGGGCGTTGTTTGCGTCGTTCCAGGGCTTTGTGTCGCCGGAGTCGTTCACCCTCAACGAATCCATCGCCGTATTGGCGATGGTGGTGCTGGGCGGCATGGGGCATATCCCCGGCGTAATCCTCGGCTGCATCTTGCTGGCGGCCTTGCCCGAAGCCTTGCGCGCCAGCATGGGGCCGTTGCAGCAGGCGTTGTTCGGCCAGGTGCTGGTAGACCCGGAAATCATCCGCCAGCTGTTCTACGGCCTGGCACTGATCCTGGCGATGCTCTATCGACCCGCCGGTTTGTGGCCCAAAGGAGTGGCACGATGAACGCACCGTTGTTGCAGATCGATAAGGTCAACAAACACTTCGGCGGCGTCGCGGCGCTGACTGACGTGAGCCTGAGCATTGAGCCCGGCGAGATTTACGGGTTGATCGGCCCTAACGGCGCGGGCAAGACCACCTTCTTCAATGTGATGACCGGCCTCTATACGCCGGACTCCGGTCGCTTTCAGCTCGATGGCCGCGACTACCAGCCCACCAGCGTGCATCAGGTGGCCGAGGCGGGCATCGCCCGTACTTTTCAGAATATCCGTCTGTTCAACGCGATGAGCGCCCTGGAAAACGTCATGGTCGGGCGCCATGTGCGCACCCGCAACGGTCTGTGGGCCGCCTTGAGCCAGCACCGCCGTGCGCGGGAAGAAGAAGCGCAAACCCGCGCCCATGCCCATCGTCTGCTTGCCTATGTGGGCTTGGCCGGCTATGCCAATTACCGCGCCGACAGCCTGAGCTACGGCCATCAACGCCGCCTGGAAATCGCCCGCGCCCTGGCCACCGAGCCACGCCTGCTGGCTCTGGATGAACCGGCAGCCGGCATGAACGCCAGCGAAAAAGTGCAACTGCGCGGCCTGCTGGAAAAGATCCGCGACGACGGCCACACCCTGCTGTTGATCGAACACGACGTAAAGCTGGTGATGGGCGTGTGCGACCGCATCAGCGTATTGGATTACGGCCAAGTCATTGCCGTGGGCCCACCGGCCGAGGTGCGCCAGCACCCGGCGGTGATCCAGGCCTATCTGGGAGCCAGTGCCCATGTCTGAAACACTCTTGAGCGTCGAGGGCTTGCAGGTGCGCTACGGCGCCATCGAAGCGGTCAAATCCCTCGACCTGTACATCAATGAAGGCGAGCGCGTCACGCTGATAGGCGCCAATGGTGCCGGCAAGTCCTCCAGCCTTAAGGCTCTGACTGGCTTGCTGCCGGCAGCTGGGGGCGAGATTCGGTTTGCCGGGCAGTCGATTCTCGGCCAGGCACCCGAAAAACTGTTGCGCGAGGGCATCGCCATGGTCCCCGAAGGCCGTGGCATTTTTTCGCGCATGAGCGTGCTGGAAAACCTCCAGGCCGGTGCGTTTCTGCGCCGTGACCACGAGCAGGTACAGCGCGAAATGCGTCAACTGTTCGAACACTTCCCGCGCCTGGAAGAACGCCTGCACCAATCCGCCGGCCTGCTCTCTGGCGGCGAGCAACAGATGCTCGCCTTGGCCCGCGCCCTATTGTCGCGCCCGCGCTTGCTGATCCTGGATGAACCGTCCATGGGCCTGGCGCCGATCATGGTGGAGAAGATTTTCCAAGTGATCGACGACGTCTGCCGCCAGGGCATGACCCTGTTGCTGGTGGAGCAGAACGCACGGCTGGCGCTGCAAGTCACCGACCGTGCCTACGTGATGGACACCGGCCGCATCAGCCTCACCGGCCCCTCCAAGGATTTGCTTGAACACCCCGAAGTGCGCAGCGCGTACCTCGGCGAATAACCCCATGACGCTACCGGACGCCCGGCGTGTTCCGACCCGCCTGAAAAGAAGCAGGAACCCCACATGAACACTTTGAAAAAAACCGCACTGATCGGCCTGGCCCTGAGCAGCCTGGCCAGCGCCGTCGCCCAAGCCGACCAGACCGTGCTGATTGGCCTGGCTGGCCCGCTGACCGGCCCGTCGGCCCGTATCGGCAAAGACCTGGAAAATGGCGCCAAGCTCGCCATCGACCAGGCCAACGCCAAGCACCCGAAGATCAACGGTGAAGCCGTGACCTTCAAGCTGGTGTCCGAAGACGACCAGTCCGACCCGCGCACCGCCGTCACCGTGGCCCAGCGCCTGGTGGATGAAGGCGTAGTGGGCGTGGTTGGCCACTGGAACACCGGCACCAGCATCCCGGCGGCGCGGGTTTACCACGATGCCGGCATCGCCCAGGTGGCCCCGGTGGCTACCGGTCACGCCTACACCCAGCAGGGTTTCGACACCAGCTTTCGCATTATGGGCCATGACGACGATGGCGGTCAGGTCGCCGGCGACTATGCGTTGAACACCCTCAAGGCCAAGCGCATCGCGGTGATCGACGACCGCACGGCTTTCGGCCAGGGCCTGGCGGACCAGTTCGTCAAATCGATTGAAGCCGGTGGCGCCAAAGTCGTTGGCCGTGAATACGTGGACGACAAGACCATCGACTTCAGCGCCGTGCTCACCAATATCCGCAGCCAAAACCCCGACCTGATCTTCTTCGGCGGCGTCGACTCCCAAGCGGCACCGCTGGCCCGTCGCATCAAGCAACTGGGCATCAAGGCGCCGTTGATGGGCGCCGGTGGGTTTGTCAGCCAGACCTTCCTGGAATTGGCGCAAAACGAAGGCGAGGGCGTGATTGCCCTGGAACCGGGTTTGGCGATCTCGCAGATGCCCGGCGGCAAGGCCTTCGAGCAGGCTTACAAAGAGCGCTACAAGGCCAATATCGAGCTGCATGCCCCGTTCGCCTATGACGGCGTCGGCGTGCTGGTGGCCGCTATCGAAAAGGCCGACTCGGTGGACCCGCAGAACTACCTGCCGGTACTGCGCGCCATCAGCTACTCGGGTGTGACCGGCACCATTGCGTTCGATGCTGAAGGCAACTTGAAGAAGCCGTCGTTCACTGTTTACCAGGTCAAGGCCAACCAATGGCAGCCCGTAAGCGTCGCAGGCGGTAAATAACTGGGTCTAGTGTGGGAGCTGGCTTGCCTGCGATGGCATCGACGCGGTGTGCATGATGTACCGAGTTGTCTGCATCGCAGGCAAGCCAGCTCCCACATTAGACGGTGTGTACATAGTCGACAGTGTGCACACATTGGATTGGAGGAGAGATGAAATGAGCAAACTGGAAGGTGAACTGGGCATCCTTGCCCGGCGGCGCATCGAGGCCGAAATCATCAAGCCGATCTACGAGATTTTGAAGCGCGAGCAGGGCAAGGACTTTGCCGCCGCCGTGATCGGCGAAGCCGTAGGCAACGCGGCGATCCAGGCGGGCAAGCACTTTGCTTCGCTGGAAGCCAACGCCGACCTCAAAAGCTTCGTCGAGCTGCAAGTGTTGTGGGAGAAAGACGACGCGCTGAAAGTCGAGATCATCGCCAGCGATGCCGAGCACTACGACTACGACGTCAAGCGCTGCCGCTACGCCGAGATGTACAACGAGATGGGCCTGGGCGAGATCGGCCACTTGCTGTCATGCAACCGCGATGAGCTGTTTATCGTTGGCTACAACCCGGACATCGAATTGACCCGCACCCAAACCATCATGGGCGGCGATCACCGTTGTGATTTCCGCTACCGGGCCAAGCCTCATGAGTAACTTGGCGCGGGTGAATGGTCAGCGCTTGTGGAGCTCGCTGATGGAAATGGCGCAAATCGGCGCCACCGAAAAAGGCGGTGTGTCGCGCCTGGCGCTCACCGATGAAGACCGCCGTGGCCGCGACCTGTTTGTGCAGTGGTGCGAAGAAGCCGGTTGCAGCATTCGCGTGGACGCCATGGGCAACATCTTCGCCCGTCGCGCCGGGCGCCATGACCACCTGGCGCCAGTGCTGACTGGTTCCCACGGTGACTCCCAACCCTTCGGCGGCAAATACGACGGTATCTACGGCGTACTCGCGGGCGTGGAAGTGTTGCGCACCTTGAACGACCTCGGGATAGAAACCGACCGGCCAATTGAAGTGGTCAACTGGACCAACGAAGAAGGTTCGCGCTTTGCGCCGGCGATGATTTCGTCGGGGGTCTACGCCGGTGTGTTTGACCTGGAATACGGCCTGTCCCGAGAAGACAAGGCCGGCGTGACCATCGGCCAGGCCCTGCAAGCAATCGGTTATGCCGGTGCCCATCCTGTCGGTGGTCAAGAGATACACGCCGCGTTTGAGCTGCATATCGAACAAGGCCCGATTCTCGAAGCGCAAAACCTCACCATTGGCGTCGTCACCGGCGCCCAGGGCCAGCGCTGGTACGAAGTCGAGCTGACCGGCCGCAGCGCCCACGCCGGCACCACACCGATGGACCATCGTTTGGATGCCTTGCTCGGTTTTGCCCGCGTGGTCGAAGCGGTCAATGGTTTGGGCTTGGAACAGGGTGCAGAAGGACGCGCTACGGTGGGCATGGCCACTATCTTCCCCAACTCGCGCAATGTGGTGCCGGGCAGGGTGTTTTTCAGCGTCGAATTCCGTCACCCGGATGAAGCCGTGTTGGCACGTCAGGATCAGCAACTGCGCGAAGCGGTGGCGGGTATCGCGGAGGCGATTGGCTTGCAGCACAGCGTGAAGCAGATCTTCCAGTACGCGCCGATTGCCTTTGACGCCGAGTGCGTGGACGTGGTGCGGGCCTCTGCCCAAGCGTTGGGCTACAGCCATCGACCGATGATTTCCGGGGCGGGGCATGATGCCTGCTACCTGAATAAAGTCGCGCCGACGGCGATGATCTTTGTGCCGTGTGTGGATGGGTTAAGCCACAACGAAGCGGAAGAGATTTCCCAGGAATGGTCGACGGCAGGGGCGGATGTGTTGCTTCAGGCGATTTTGGCCAAGGCCCACCTCTAACAGGCCTGCACAAATCAAAATGTGGGAGGGGGCTTGCTCCCGATAGCGGTGTATCAGTCAATATTTCTGTTGGCTGACACACTGCTATCGGGAGCAAGCCCCCTCCCACATTTAGATCTCCTGCATCGGATGCATCTGGGTGGTCAGCGAAAAAACTCCCCGGGCGTGGCCTCAAACTGCTGGCGAAACGCATTGATAAACGCCGACGTCGACTCATACCCGCACCCCAACGCCACATCCGTCACCCGCTCGCCTTGCTCCAGGGCGGGCAGGGCGCTCAGCAGCCGCAAGCGCTGGCGCCACGCGCGAAAGGTCAGCCCGGTATCTCTCAGGAACAACCGGCTCAACGTCTTCTCACTCACCCCCAGCTTCTGGCTCCACTGGCCCAGCGTGGTCTGCTGCTCCGGGTGCAGATTCAAACTGCGATAGATCTGCCGCAAGCGCGGGTCCAGCGGCAGCGGCAACATCAAATCCACTTGCGGCGCCGCTGCCAACTGATCCAGCACCACCTGGGCCAAGCGCCCATCCGGGCCGTCCTCGGCATATTCCACCGGCAACTCGCTGAAGCTGCGGATCAGTTCGCGCAGCAGGCAGCTCACTTCCAGCACATGGCAGTGCTCGCTGGCCCAGGCGGTGACGCTGCAATCGAGGTACAGGCTGCGCATTTCTGTGTGGGGCGAGCTGAACACCCGATGCGGCACACCGGCCGGGATCCACACCGCACGCTGGGGCGGGGCGACGAAGCGGCCGACGGCTGTTTGGATCTCCAGCACCCCGGAAATCGCGTACGACAATTGCACCCACGGGTGGCTATGCCGGCGGGTCAACGCTCGATTGGGCAAAGATTCGGTGCGCCCATACACCGGCCGGGGCAGGCTGGAAAGCCCAGGCACCGTGCGGCGCACGGTTTTGTCATGTCCTTTAGGCGGCATTTACTGGCTCATTGGCGTTAGTCGGTAACAAACCATTACGTTAGAGTCGTCAGCACGCTCTTGGCAACCCCGGAAGAACCCACTGATGACTCGGCCCCGCTTTCTGCCCGACAACTTCACCCTGACGCTGATCGCCACGGTGATCCTCGCCTCTTTGCTGCCCGCCAGCGGCCAGACCGCCGTGGCGTTTGGTTGGGTCACCAACCTGGCCATCGCGCTGCTGTTTTTCCTGCACGGCGCCAAACTGTCCAACCAGGCCATCATTGCCGGTGCGGGCCATTGGCGCCTGCACTTGCTGGTGTTCAGCCTGACCTTCGTGCTGTTCCCGCTGTTGGGCCTGGCGCTCAAGCCGGTGTTGTCGCCGTTGATCGGCAAAGACCTGTACATGGGCATGCTCTACCTCTGCGCGTTGCCGGCCACGGTGCAGTCGGCGATTGCCTTCACCTCACTGGCGCGGGGCAATATCCCGGCAGCCATTTGCAGCGCGGCGGCGTCCAGTCTGTTTGGGATCTTCCTCACGCCGCTGTTGGTAACGCTGTTGCTCAACGTACACGGGGAGGGCAGCTCCACCGTCGACGCCATCCTGAAAATCAGCGTGCAACTGCTGCTGCCGTTTATCGCCGGGCAGATTGCCCGTCGCTGGATTGGTGCGTGGGTAGGGCGCAATAAGGCCTGGCTGAAATTCGTCGACCAGGGCTCGATCCTGCTGGTGGTGTACGGCGCGTTCAGCGAAGCGGTCAACGAAGGCATCTGGCATCAGATCCCGCTGTGGGAGCTGGGCGGCCTGGTGGTGGCGTGCTGTGTGTTGCTGGCGTTGGTGCTGGTGGCGTCGACGGTACTGGCCAAGGCGTTTGGGTTTAACCAGGAAGACCGCATCACCATCTTGTTCTGCGGTTCGAAGAAGAGCCTGGCGACCGGCGTGCCGATGGCGCAGGTGTTGTTTGCCGGGGCGAGCATGGGCGTGCTGATTCTGCCATTGATGTTGTTCCATCAGATTCAGTTGATGGTCTGTGCGGCGTTGGCGCAGCGCTACGCCAATCGGCCGGAATCGATTCCGGAGTTGATGGGGCGAGTCGACCCGTAACTTTTCCTTCAGTGACTGACGAATGGCCTTAAGTTAACGCCTGACAAGCCGACTGACTTCTTGAGACTCCAAGAAGGAATGTCGCTATGAACGTTAAAGGTTTGTCAGTGGTTTCAGGCTTTCTTGCAATGTGGGCCGGTGGCTGCATGGCCAGCGGTGTGATCCAGTTTCAGGGGCGTATTGTCTCGCCAAGCTGTGCGGCTGGCGCCTCGGGCGGCTCGACTCTGGAATTGAAGGGGTGCCCGCAGGCCTACCGTGGTAATCAATTTGATGTACAGACCGTCCGCAGCGTGCAGGCGGTAGGCAAATCACCCGTCAACATCAAGCTGGTATCCGACAGTGGTGAAGGCCGTTTTTACGACCAGCGGTACATGCTGGTGGATGCCGGCGGCAAGCCCGTTCAGTCGGGGGCTTACATCGTCACCATGACCGCACCGTGACGAAACTGATGGCTTTTTGATCAGGATCAGCGTCAACACACCGCCGAGAAACCTATAGAATGCTCGGCGGCGGCGCTTGTCCTGGGTGGCCGTTTGATCATCGTCCGAGTACCGCGCCCTTCAATGAGCATTTCAGCCGCAACCCCCCAAGCCAATTGGCAACCGGTCATCGCCCTCGCGTTGGCCGCCTTTGTGTTCAACACCACCGAATTCGTGCCCGTCGGGCTGCTCAGCGCCATTGGTGCGAGCTTCGACATGCCGGTGTCCAGCGTCGGCCTGATGCTGACGATTTACGCGTGGATCGTGTCCCTGACCTCGCTGCCGGTGATGCTGCTGACCCGCAACGTCGAGCGGCGCAAGCTGCTGATTGTGTTGTTCTGCATGTTTATCGTCAGCCATATTCTCTCCAGCGTGGCCAATAGTTTTGGCCTGCTGATGGTCAGTCGGGTCGGCATTGCCTTGTCCCATGCGTTGTTCTGGTCGATCACCGCGTCGCTTGCGGTACGCCTGGCGCCGGAGGGCAAGCAGGTGCAAGCCCTTGGCTTGCTGGCCACCGGCACTTCGTTGGCGATGGTGCTGGGCATTCCGCTGGGCCGCCTGCTGGGTGAAGCCATGGGCTGGCGCACCACGTTCCTGGTGATCGGCGCGTTTGCCGCTGCCCTGGTGTTCTGGCTGGCGCGCACGTTGCCGCCACTGCCGAGTCAGAACTCCGGCTCCCTGCGCAGCCTGCCGTTGCTGTTCAAACGCCCGGCATTGGTGGCGCTCTACGTGCTGACCGCCATGACCGTCACCGCACAATTCACCGCCTACAGCTACATCGAACCCTTCGTCGAAGGCGTGGCCGGCATGAGTGGCAGCGCCGTGACCCTGATCCTGCTGGTGTTTGGCGGTGCGGGCATCATCGGTTCACTGCTGTTTAGCCTGGTGCACCGCTTCAACCCGCACCTGTTTGTGGTCGGCGCCGTATTCATCCTGGCGGCGTGCCTGGCGCTGATGCTGCCGTTGAGCGGCGCCGAATCCTACCTGGTGGTGCTGAGCATTTTTTGGGGCATGGCGATCATGGGCTTTGGCCTGGCGATGCAGTCCAAGGTGTTGGTGCTGGCGCCGGATGCTACGGATGTGGCCATGGCGATGTTTTCTGGCATCTACAACATCGGCATCGGCGGCGGCGCCCTGATGGGCAGCTGGGTCGGCAGCCAGTTTGGTTTCGCCTGGATCGGCGCGGCGGGCGGGTTGTTGGCGGTGCTGGCATTGGTGATGTATTGCCTGGCGATTCGTCGGTTTGGGCAGGGTGTATCACCCACCTGACACAGGCGACACAAATATAGAGTGGAACCCTTTCTAAATGTGGGAGCTGGCTTGCCTGCGATGGCGGTCTTTCAGTGCCGGATGTGCTGGCTGACAGACTGCTATCGCAGGCAAGCCAGCTCCCACATTTGACCGAGTGCGCTTACAAAAAAACGCCCACCAAAACATCATCGGCGGGCGCTCGGGAGTGACCGGGGCAGCAAGGAGGGGGCTGCCCGGTGTAGGGATTGCTTGAATCAGGCCACTGGAATCAACGGATCTGCCGCCGCCAGTGCCGCCGCGCGATCAGCGGCTGGCGGGTAGATCCAGACGGTGTTGATCTGGTGTTTGAGCTCCTTGGCTTCCTGGCCCACCAGTTTCAGCTGGCGGTCCCAGCCTTCGGTAAACACCGCGCCCCAGGCGCCGAGGTCAAGGCAGGTCACGTACTTGGGCTGGCTGTACGTCATCGGGGCCACGCCGATCAGGTCGGCGGCGACGTTGTTGCCGGCGTAGCGCCCCAGAGCGATGGCGTGCTGGCAGGACATGCCGGCGAAGTTCCCCAGCTCGTCGGTCGCGGCGTAGGCCACGTCACCGGCGGCGAACACATCGGCCTGGCCTTTGACTTTCAGGTTGCCGTCTACGTGCAGGCGGCCTTGTGGGTCGCGGGTGCCGCTGACTTGCTCGGTGAGCGGGTTGGCGCGAAAACCGATGGTCCAGATCACGGTGCTCGAATCAATCCGCTGGCCGTTCGCCAGGGTCACGCCGCCCGCGTCCACCGATGCCACTGAGGTGTTGAGCACCCAATCCAGGCCCAGTTCTGTACTTGCTTCGATGATCGATGGGCGGATGCCATCGCCCATGGATGCCGCGATCTGTGGGCCGCGGTCTACCACGATCACGCGTATGTCAGCGCTGTCACCGAGGGCTTCACGTAGCCGCGCTGGCATTTCGGTAGCCGTTTCGATACCGGTAAAGCCGCCACCGGCGACGACAACCGTATTGCGCGCGGCGCTCTCTGGCTGGTTTTTCAGGGCCTTGATGTGGGCTTCCAGGCGCGTGGCGTCTTCAATCTGATCCACATCGAAAACGTGCTCGATCCCTTGCATCTGCGGGCGATTCAAACGGCTGCCGGCGGCCAGCACCAGGCGGTCGTACTTGATCGTGGTAGAGGTGCCCGCGGCGTTGCGGTAGGTCACCTGCTTGCCGTTTTCGTCGATGCTGTCGGCCGCGCCTTCGATAAAATTCACGTCGACGGCCTCAAACAGCGGGCCAAGGGGCGCCATCATGGTGTGCACATCGGCCTCGTAGAAACGTGGGCGAATGCGCAGCTCGGGTTGCGGGGCGAGCAGGCTGATCTGCACGTCGTTGCGGTTATGTTTGTCCAGCAGCCGGGCCGCGCTCAATGCGCTCCACACACCACCAAACCCTGCGCCAATAATAAGAATGTGCTGTTTCATGGTTTGCTCCTGGAGACTCTTCGTTACATGAGTGGGACTGCGTGTAGAAAGACTAACCAGGCCGCCTGCCTTCAACACTTCTACCTAGGGTCAGCGCGGGCATGCGTAAGTGTGAGGCGGCTATACCAAGGTATTAACGACCTAACAGGCGTTCGAGGCAGGCCATCAGTTGCGCGCAGGAAAACGGCTTGGGAAAGCACGCAATCGGGGCCGGCAGAGTGGGCGCGAGGGTGGGCGATGGGCCGGAGTACCCCGTGATGAAGATCACCGGGATGTCGATGCCTTGGGCATGCAGGGTTTCGTAAAGCTGGATGCCCGACAGGCCGGGCATCTGGATATCGCTGATCAGGCAGGCGCAGGTGCGCGGGCCTTCGGAGCCCAGGAACGCTTCGGCATTGGCGTACAACCGAACGGTGTAGCCGTTGGAGCGCAGCAGCCCATCCAATGCCATGCGAACGGACTCATCATCATCGACGACGGCAATTATCTTGGTGTCAGACATTTCAATACCTGGAGGCTATCGGGCTGCACATGGAAGCAACCCGCCATCACCTCAAGATACGCCGTCCTTATCGGCAAAATACTATACGTGCGTATAGCGGGCGCTGCGTGGTGGGGCACACGGTTGAGCTGGTTTACACGTGGTAAAACTCGCTCGACCGTGATGCTGCCATAGCTCCAGCGCAATGCTCAACGTTGTGCAGATACCTATGCTCATCGTGAGCAAGCCCGCACGCATTGGGATCTTCACCTCTGGGCTTATTTGTAGCGCTGCTCAAACATCGCCACCTGCTCGGGCTTGATGAGTTCGAACGGCACCCACACCTCCGCTTCAATCGGCTCGCCCTTGATCATCTTGATTGCCGACTCCACCGCCTTGGCCGCCTGGGCTTTCGGGTCCTGGAACACCGACGCCGCCAGCAGCCCACGCTTGACCGCCGCCAAGCCATCCGGCAAGCCATCAATACCGACAATCGCCACTTCACCCTTGGCCTTGCCCGCTTGCTGCAACGCCATCCCCGCGCCAATCGCCATTTCATCATTGTTGGCGACAATCGCATCGAACTGCGTACCCGCCAGCAGCCAGTTGCTGGTCAGGTCCATGCCCTTGCTGCGCTGCCATTCGGCGCTCTGCTGTTCCACCACCTTGATGTTGGGGAAGTCCTTGAGCACCTGCTTGGCGCCTTCAGTGCGGTCGTGGGTGGCGTTTTGTGCAAGGTCGCCCATGATGATCGCCACGGTGCCTTTGCCGTCGAGTTTTTCTGCCAGGTAGCGCATCTGCAACTGCCCGGCTTCAAGGTCGTTGGAGGCCACGGTGACCACGCCCTTGGGCAGGGTGCGCTCATCCGGGTGGCGGTTGACGTACACCAGCGGCGTCTTGGCCGCCACGGCGGCGCGGGTGATGTTGGCGGTGGCGGAGGTGTCCACCGGCAACACAATCACCGCGTCGACCTTTTGGTTCAGAAAGCCTTCGACCTGGTTGAGTTGACGCACCACATCGCCCTGGGCGTCTTCGAACTGGATCTTCACGCCTTGTTGCTTGGCGGCGGTGTCCAGGCCGTTGCGCACGTAGGTCATGAAGTTATCGTCCACCCGGGCAATGCTCACGCCGATGCGGTAATCGGCGAACGACAAGGGGCTGAACAGCACTAACAGCGAGGCAACAATCAATGCATAGCGGTTCATAAGGGTGTTCCTTTTATTGTTATAGGGTGAACGCTTGGCGGAATCGCTCCAGGGCCAATTCGCTGTCGCCGCTGGCCCAGCCTTCGAGGCCGACCACGCCGCTGTAGCCCATGGCATGCAAAGCCCTGGCAATGGCAGGGTAGTGGATTTCACCGGTGCCGGGTTCTTTGCGACCCGGCACATCGGCCACCTGGATTTCGCCGATGGCGTTGCCGGCACGCTGGATCAGCTCGATCAAATTCCCTTCGCCAATCTGCGCGTGGTACAGGTCCAGGTTCATCTTCAGGTACGGGCTGCCCACGGCTTCGATCAGCGCCAGGGTGTCGTCGGCGCGGGCGAACGGGGTTCCGGGGTGGTCGACTTCGGTGTTGAGGTTTTCCAGCAGGAACACGCGGCCGGCGTCTTCGCCCAGGCGTGCGATTTTTTCCAGGGCCTTGCAGGCGCTCAGCCACATGCGCCCGGTGGTCTGGCTCACGGGTTGAACGGGCAGGCCGCCTTCGCCCAGGCCGGTGCCATGCAGGTTGAGGCTCGGGCAGTTGAGCTGCTCGGCAACCCCGATGGACTCACGCGCGCTGTCGAGCAATTGGCGGATGCCGTCCGGGTCGGTCAGGGTGCCGGTGATGTAGCCGGTCATCGACGTAAAGTCGGCGCCGGTCGCCACCAGCGCGCCGATATCTTTATTGGTCCAGTTCCAGATTTCGGCACTGAAGCCCAGCGCATGGATGCGTTTGACGCGCTCGATAAACGGCAGGTCGAGAAACACCATCTCGGCACTGATTGCCAGTTTGAACGGGCTCATACGGCCACCGCCTGGCCTTGTTGGAAGGACTCGATGCACGCACGGGCAATCGCCAGGGCGGCGCGGGCGTCTTCGCCGCTGGCCAGGGGCTTGGCGCCGGTGCGCAGGCACTCGGCGAAGTGGTTGAGCTCGGCGATGTAGGCGTCGCGCAGCAGGTCGGTGTCCAGGCGCTGGGTGTCGGCCTGGATGCCTTGGGCCAGGTAGCGCACCAGGTCCGACTCGTTGACGCCGCCCATGGTCAGCATGCCTGCGCTGCCGAACACTTCACCGCGTACGTCGTAGCCATACACCGCCTGGAAGTTGGCCTCGGCGGTGGCAATCGCGCCGTTATCGAAGCGGATGGTGACCACTGCGGTGTCGAGGAAGCCTTTGCTCTTGAAGTCCGGGGCGATCAACGCGTCCGCCATCACGTGCACTTGCACGGCTTCGGCGCCGGGGTTGAGATAGCGCAAGGTGTCGAAGTCATGGATCAGGGTTTCGAGGAAGATCACCCACTGCGGCGAGTTGGCCGGGTTGTTCAGCGCCGGGTCGCGGGTCAGCGAGCGCAGCAATTGCGGGGTGCCGATACGGCCAGCCACGACATCGAGATGGGCGGTGCGAAAGCTCTTGGCGAAGCGGCGGTTGAAGCCGACCTGCAACGGCACGCGAGCGTCGGCGGCGGCAGCGATGGCGCGGTCGGCTTCATCGAGGGTGATGGCCATCGGTTTTTCGCAGAAGATCCCCTTGCCGGCGCGGGCGGCGCTGATGACCAGTTCAGCATGGCTGCGGGCGGGGGCGGCGATGATTACGCCGTCGATATCCGGGTCGTTGAGCAGTTGCTGTGGGTCGGTGTAGACCTTGGCCACCCCCAGCTCGGCAGCGAGGCGGGCGGCTTGGCCTGGGGTCGGGTCGGCAATGGCGGTCAGGCTGGCGCCGGGGATGTGCCGAGCCGCCGTCAAACCGTGGAAGCTGCCCATGCGGCCGGCACCGATCAAACCCAGGCGGATGTTCTGTGTACTCATGAAATGACCCCTTTTTTATTGTTGGCCTCAGGACGGTCCTGATGGGCAAAGAGGTAAGAGCAAAGGTTGTGCCAGTTTTTAATTCGTTGATATTTATAGAATAATTAAAATCAAAAAACAAAAAGTGTTCATTTCAATGACATGCCTATACTGACATGTCAAAAACATGAACATGGATACCCCCAATGACCATGGCATTCAGCGTACAAGACCTCGACTACCTCACGGCCTTGGGGCCGGCGGCCCTTAATGGAGGCCCGGTCGCCGCGTTGGAGCAGGCATGGCGCGATTGCCTGGCCGGTCAGGTCGAGCGCCCGCCTCAAGTGCGGCAAGTGATCTGGGACTCATGGCGGCGCAGTGTCGAGGCGGGTATCGACCCTGCTGACAACGCCTATCGCTTCGTCAGCCCCGAGGCCTTGGTCGCAACGTTGGCGACACATCGCGTGCTGATCGCCGCCGCTGCGCAAGTCATGCATGGCCTGTTGGCCTACAACCCGCGCGGGCATATCAACCTTACCGATGCCCAGGGCACCACCCTGTATTTCTGTGGGTTGGATATCACCCCGGTGGGCAGTCGCCTGTTGGAGGCTGTGCAAGGCACCAACTGCACCGGGCTGGCATTGGCCCAAGATCATCTGGTGTATGTGCTCGCCGAAGAAAACTTCGGCATTGGCCTGCGCCAGCGCCGCATGCACTGCGCCGCCGCGCCGATCAAGAATGCCCAGGGCGAGACCTTGGCCATGCTCACCCTGACTGCCGAACCTGGCTGGTTTCATTTCCATACGCTGGGCACCGTTCAGGCGGCGGCCGATGCCGTGTCACGCCAGATGGCCTTACAAGGGCTGCTGGAAGAACAGCAAACCGTGCTCGAAGTACTCAACGAAGGCCTGGTGGTGCTGGATGAACGCGGCTGCATCAAGGCGCTCAACCGTTATGCGCGACAACTGTTCGGGGTGGGGCTGGAGTTGATCGGCAGCCCATTCCAGCAACTGGGCCGCAGCGAACTGAGCGACAGCCTTGGCGAGCCGGTGCGCGACCTCGATTGCACCTTCCACCTGCACGACCGCAGTCAACTCGCCTGCCTGGTCTCAGTGTGCCCACTGGAGCAGGGCGGGGTGATCGTGTCGCTGCGCGAGAACCGCCGTATCCGCGAAATCACCCGGCGCATCATCGGCACCCAGGCCAGATACACCTTCGACACCATCCAGGGCAGCTCGCGGGCGATCCAGGACGCGCTGCACTTGGGCCGCATCGCCAGTCGCAGCGATTCCACCACCCTTATCCTTGGCGAAAGCGGCACCGGCAAGGAGCTGTTTGCCCAGGCAATCCACAATGGCAGCGACCGTCACAAAGGCCCGTTTGTGGCGGTGAACTGCGGCGCGATTCCACGGGACCTGGTGCAAAGCGAACTGTTCGGGCACGTCGAGGGCGCGTTTACAGGCGCCACCCGAGGCGGTTCGGCGGGCAAGTTTGAGTTGGCGGATGGCGGCACTATTTTTCTCGATGAAATTGGCGACATGTCGTTTGACGCCCAGGTCAGCCTGCTGCGGGTATTGCAGGAGGGTGAAGTGACCCGCGTCGGCGCGAAAAACTCGCGGCAAGTAGACGTGCGCATCATTGCGGCGACCCACCGCAACTTGAGCCAAGCGGTGGCCGAAGGGGCGTTTCGCGAAGACCTTTACTACCGCCTCAACGTGCTGAACTTGACCGTGCCACCGCTGCGCATGCGCCGTGAAGATATCCCGCTGCTGGCGCGTTACTTCCTTGCACGCTGCGCCCGCTCGCTGCGCAAATCGGTGCAGGGTTTCGCCCCGGATGCCCTGGCATTGCTCTCGGCCTACGGCTGGCCGGGCAACGTGCGCGAGCTGGAAAACAGCATCGAGCGCGCGACCAACCTGGCCATGGGCGAGCTGATCCAGCCGGCCGACCTGCCACTGGAAGCCCGGCACCGCTCACCGACACGCTTGCACGAGCCGCAACCGGCTCAAGACTTGAGCAGTCATGAAATGAACGCCATCGTCGCCGCGCTGCAAGCCACCGGTGGCAACATCCGCTTGGCTGCGCAACAGCTGAATGTGTCGAGGGGCGGGCTGTACAACAAGATGAGCCGGTTTGGTTTGAATGCCGGGGACTTTCGCGGGCACTGAAGTTTAAGGCTGGCGCAGTTCAAATGTGGGAGCGGGCTTGCTCGCGAATGCGGTGGGTCAGTGACAGATGCAGTGACTGACACCCTGCATTCGCGAGCAAGCCTGCTCCCACATTTGATCTCTGTGTGTCATGCAGACAGGTTCTCCGACGTCACGATTTGCGGCGGTATATACACCCGATGCCGCACCGGATCAAAGGCGTCGCAGGTCTGCAACGTCAGTAGCAACTCAATCAACGCCACGCCTGTCTGGCGCGGTTGTGAGTCCATCACCACATCAATCAACCCTTGGCTCAGCGCCTGGCGGGACAGCTCGGTGGACTCCTGCAGGATGCAACACAAATCAGGCCGCTTGGGCAGCTGCGCCAGGGCATTGATGATGCCGTCGCCACCCCCGCCAACCACGCACAGGCCGCGCAGGTCGGTGTGACGGGTGATCAGGTCGAGGGTGGCTTCTTCGGTGATGTCGCTGTTGTCGAGGTTGATCAGCGGCTCAAGTGGCTTGAGCCCTGGCGCGTGCTCGGCGAGGTAGCTGTGCAGGCCTTCAACCCGGGCCTGGTGGCCGAGAAAACGGTGGCCGCCGAGCAGAATCCCCACGCTGCCTTTGCGTGCGCCGCAGGTGCGGGCGAGCAGCCAGCCCATGGTGCGGCCAACGACGTGGTTGTCCTGGCCGATGTAGGGTTCATCGGCCTGCTCGTGGATATCCGACAGTAACGCGACCACGGGCACACCGGCTGTGCGGATCTGCGCCAGGCAGGCGTTGATCAACGGGTGGGCAAAGCTGACCACCGCAAGGCCATCGCACTGCACGGCCAGTTGTTCGATCTGCGCGACGATAGCGCTGGGGCTGCGGTCCACGATGTACTCGAACTGGCACGTGAGGTTGGCGCCGGCATGGTGCTCGGCTGCCGCGGCAATCGACTGCGCAAGGGTCGCGTAGAACGCTTGAGCGGTGGCCAGCAACAGGATGCCGAAGCGATAGGTAGGGCGGCGTTCACGAATGCGCTGGCCAATCAGTCGGGCAGCAAAGTAACCCACGGCTTCGGCGGCCTGGAACACTTGTTCGGCCGTTTCCGGATTAACCGGTGCACGGGCATTCAATACCCGATCGACGGTGGCCACGCTGAGGCCCGCCTGCGCGGCCACGGTGGCGATGGTTGGGCGTTTATTATTGTTCATGACAAGCCCTTATTGCGTCTTGATAGAAAACTATCAAGCCCCGCTGGGCCTGGATGATAGCTTGATAGGGAATGGATTCAAGCCCTTGAGGCGCATTTGTGCGCTCTCTATATTTTCTCCAGCAAAGCACCTGAAACCCCACGCTTGCGGAGAACAATAACAATGCCTGAACACACCGCTCACTCCCAACGGCGCGACTACAGCCTCACCGGCCCCGAAGCCGCCCGCGCCGCCGAAAAAGGCCTGGTCTCGGCCAGTTGGTACCAATCGCCGATTTCCCGTAAACGCATGAAAGAACTGATGCAACGCCGCGACGGCCCGGCACTGCGCGACACTGCAATCTGGGTCAGCGCGTTGTTCGCCACCGGGTTTGGCGGCTACTGGTTCTGGGGCACGTGGGCCTGCGTGCCGTTTTTCCTCGCCTACGGCGTGCTCTACGGCACCGCCTCCAACCCACGCTGGCACGAGACCGGCCACGGCACGGCGTTCAAGACTCGCTGGATGAACGACGTGCTGTACCAGGTCGCCAGCTTCATGTGCATCTTCGAGCCCCATGTGTGGCGCTGGAGCCATGCACGGCACCACACCGACACCATCGTCGTTGGCCGTGACCCGGAGATCGTCGAGCCGCGCCCGCCGAGCTTCTTGATGATGTTCCTCAGCGTGTTCAACCTGCCTTTGGCCTGGAAGACCTTCAGCGGTGTGGCGCGCCATGCCATGGGCCAGATGAGTGCTCAAGAGGCCGACTTCATCCCTGAGTCCGAGTGGCCCAAGGTGTTCCGCGCCGCACGTATCTGGGTCGCCATCTATGCCGTGATCATCGGCAGCGCCCTGTACCTGCACAGCTGGTTGCCGCTGATGTTGATAGGCCTGCCGAGTATCTACGGCGCCTGGCTTGGCTACCTGTTCGGCCTCACCCAGCATGTGGGCCTGGCCGAAGACGTGCTGGACCATCGCAGCAACTGCCGCACCATCTACATGAACCGTGTGCTGCGTTTTATCTACATGGACATGAACTACCACCTCGAACACCACATGTACCCGATGGTGCCGTACCACGCACTCGAGCAGTTGCACGAAGAAATCCGCAACGACTGCCCACCGCCGTACGCGAATATCTTCGAGGCCTACAAGGAGATCCTGCCGACCATTTGGAAGCAGCGCAGCGATCCGAATTACTTCGTCCAACGCCCGATTCGGCCGAGTGCAGAGCCGTCTGCCGATGTTCCGTCACATGCGCAAGCGGCTGTCAGCTGACCATCTTTAAAAAATAAGAGAGAACGCCATGAACGATGAATGGATCGACGTCTGCGCCATGGACGATATCGACGAAGAAGACGTGCTGCGCTTCGATCACGGGTCCCATACGTATGCGGTGTACCGTTCGGCCGAGAATGAGTTTTTCGCCACCGCCGGCCTGTGCACCCATGAAAAAATCCACCTCGCCGACGGCCTGGTGATGGACCACGTGATCGAGTGCCCCAAGCACAACGGACGCTTTGATTATCGCACCGGCAAAGCCATGGGCGCACCGGTGTGCGTCAACCTCAAGACCTACCCGGTACGGGTCGAAGCGGGGCGGGTATTGCTCGCTGTCACGGCCTGAACATGAACGCTCCCTTGATCATCGTCGGCGCCGGCCATGCCGGTGGCCGTGCGGCGCTCACCCTGCGCGAAGAAGGCTACACCGGGCGCCTGATCCTGATCGGCGACGAGCCGCACCTGCCCTATGAGCGCCCGCCACTGTCCAAGGGGCTCTTGCAAGGCACGGCGGATTTGGCGGGTTACAGCCTGTTCGATAACGACCGGTTGACCGAGTTGGGCATCGAGCATATCGGCGCCAACCCCGTCACCCGGTTAGAGCCACACCAACACCGTCTGCAACTCGCCGACGGCCAGTGGTTGCCCTACGCCGGCTTGCTGCTGGCCACCGGCGGCCGGGCGCGGCGTTTGCCCCAGCAACACGCCAACGTGCTTTACCTGCGCACCCATGATGAAGCGCTGGCCTTGCGCAGTGCGCTCAAGCCCGGCACGCGGCTGGTGGTGGTGGGCGGCGGTTTTATCGGCCTTGAAGTGGCGGCGACTGCACGCGGGCTCGGTTGCGAGGTGACGGTGCTGGAGGCTGGCCCACGCCTGGCCGGCCGGGTGCTGGCGCCAGTGATCTCCCAGGCGTTGCTGGATTTGCACCGTGAACAAGGTGTGGACGTGCGCTTGAATGTGGCACTCGAATCCATCCAGGCCGATGCCGTGCTGTTGGTGGATGGGCAGCGGCTGCCCTGCGACCTGGTGGTGGTGGGCATCGGCATGCAACCCAATATCGAACTCGCCACAGCGGCCGGGTTGGACGTAGGGCAGGGCATTCGCGTCGATGAGTACCTGCGTACCAGCGCCCCCAATATCTATGCGGCAGGCGATGTGTGTGAGTTTCGTTTGGATGGTCTCTATCAGCGCCAGGAAACCTGGCGCAATGCCGAAGCTCAGGGCCGGCACGCCGCATTGAACCTGCTGGGGCGCGAGATTGGGTTTGATGCGCTCCCCGGTTTTTGGTCCGACCAGTACCACTGGGGCCTGCTGACCGTGGGTATGATGACGGATTCCGTGATCACGCGTGCATTGCCCGGCGGTGGTCTCTTGCTGTTCTACCTCGATGCCGATCAGCGTTTGCAAGGCGCCTGCGGCTGGGCGCCGGGCAACAGCGTGGCCAAGGACATCAAGCTCTGCGAACGCTTGATCAGTGCACGCACCCCACTCAACCCGACCAGCCTGGCCGATCCCGAGCTGTCCCTCAAGCCACTGTTGCGAGGCTGATATGCGCCAATTTCTGGTGTTCCAATCCCTGTGGGCGATGCAGACCGAGCCCGGCCCGCTGGAAGCCCAGCTCGACCGCATCAAGGCTGCCGGTTTCGACGGCATCACCGACCACTACTGGAAGCCCGCCGACGTCGCGCGCCTGCACGCCGCCACTGCTGAACGGGGCTTGCAGATCGAAGGTCAGCTATTCCCGCAATCGGTGGATGACTTGGCGGCCGCGCTGGATGTGATCAGCCGCTATGGCTGTCACCACCTCACCCTGCAAGCCGATGTGCGGCCGCGCACGCAGGTGGAGGCCGGGCGTTTGGTGGAAGGCTGGCAACGGCTGGCCGAGCAAGTGGACTTTCCGGTGTTGCTGGAAACCCACCGCTATCGCCTGACCAACGATTTGCTGTTCACCCTCGACCTGCTGGCGCAGATGCCCGATTTGAAATTGCTGGCCGACCTGTCCCACTACGTTGTCGGTCGCGAACTGCCTGAGCCAGGTGCCGCCGAGGACGATGAACAGATCCGTACCATTCTGCGTCACAGCTGGGGTTTTCATGGCCGTGTGGCCAGCAGCGAACAGGTGCAGGTCTCGCTGGAGTTTCCTCAGCATCAAGCCTGGGTGCAGCGCTTCACCGAGTGGTGGCGCTACGGGATTGAAGACTGGCTCGCGCGCCCCAACACGCCGCAAAGCCTGTCCTTCACGTGCGAGCTGGGCCCGCCACCCTATGCGATCACCGGGGCCGATGGTCGCGAGATCAGTGATCGGTGGGCTGAAGCCGTGAAGATGCAGGCGTTGATACGTGAGGTGTGGCGCAGTTGCCAGCAATGATGCGGTGGAGACATTTTCTGAACCTGACACAAATTCAAATGTGGGAGCGGGCTTGCTCGCGAGCGCGGTGGGTCAGCCACCATCTACATCTACTGACCCACCGCTTTCGCGAGCAAGCCCGCTCCCACACTGGATTATCGGTGATGTTGGAACGGTGACCGATCAGGCAAGCCCTGCGCATCGCCCATCAGCCAGCAGAAAGGTACGCTGCCCTATTGGACTGACCCCAGGTTTTGTGAACAATGGCGCCCTGCGTTTTTCACCTGAGAGCCCCATGTCCGAAACCACCGTCGAATTGATCCAGACCGGCCCTGAAGAAGCCGCGCTGATCCGCAATCTCTACCAGTACTACGCCTATGAGTCGTCAGACTGGGAGCAGGAAGATGTGGAAGAAGATGGCCGTTTCTACATCCATGACGAACACCTGGCTCGCTACTGGCAAGACCCGCAATGGAGCGCCAATCTGCTGTTGGTGGATGGCTATATAGCGGGCTTCCTGTTGATCGAAGGCAGCGAGTTGCCAGGCATCGACGCTTTGGAGCTGGCCGATCTGTTTATCCTCAAGCGTTATCGCCGCAAGGGCATTGGCCGCGCCATTGCCAGCCAGGTGCTGTGCAGCGGGCAGGCCAATTGGCTGGTGCGGTTCTATGATCAGGATGAAGTGTCGCAAGCGTTCTGGCGCACGGTGCTGGATAACCTGCCGCGCCCGGTGCAAACACTTGAGCTGGATGATGACCCGCAGTTGGTGAGCTACCTGATCACGCGGGCGGCGCTGCATTAAACGCCTGCTGCATTGCCTGCGGCGGTTGGCCGAAGGCGCGTAGAAAGGCCTGGCGCATGCGCTCGCGATCACCGAAGCCGGTTTCGCGGGCCACCACTTCCACCGGGTGGCGGCTGGTTTCCATCATCGCCCGGGCAGCCTCGACCCTAAGAGACTCAATGGCCTTGGCCGGCGTCTGCCCGGTTTCTTCGCGAAACACGCGGCTGAACTGGCGTGGGCTGAGCCGCGCCACATCGGCCAGGGCCTCCACCGACAAGTCGTGCGTGAGGTTCTCGCGGGCGTAAGCCAGGGCCAGTTGCACGCGGTCTGATTTTGGGTCCAGCTCCAACAACGCTGACAACTGCGACTGCTCGCTGCCTCGGCGCTGGGCGATCACCAGTTTGCGTGCAATGCGTCGGGCGAGGTCGCTGCCCAGGTCGTTCTCCACCATCGCCAGTGCCAAGTCCACGCCTGCGCTCATGCCGGCGCCGGTCCACACTTGGCCGTCCACCACGAACAACTTGTCTTCTTCCAGATGGATATGCGGGTAGCGCTTGCGAAAGGCCGGCGCGTGGATCCAGTGGGTGGTGGTGCGCTTGCCGTCCAGCAGCCCGGCTTCGGCCAGCACGAAAATACCCATGCACAGCGAGGCCACACGCCGCGATTGCGCGGAGGCGGCCTTGACCAGCTCAAGCAGATTGGCTTCCGGCAGGCGAAATTCCAAATAGCCGCTGACGACCAGCGTGTCGTAGCCCTCGGGTCGGATCGGCGTGGTGTTCACCGAAAACCCCTGGGACGTCATCACCGCGCCGCCGCACTCCGACACCAGGTGAAACTCATACGCCGGCTCGCCCCGCAGCAGGTTCGCGCACTCAAACACCGAGCCCAGGCTGAGGCTCAGGGATTGGAAGTTCGGGTAAACCATCAGCGCAACACTGTGCATCGTCGTTCTCCAAGGGCGTGGGAGGGGGGATTGTCGGCGTGTGCCAGGCAAACGGCAACTGGGCAGTGGGGCGTGTCCGGAATCCTTGCGGATATGACATTGTGAGGGTTTAGCCCAACTCCTAAGATTCACCCAACGCACTAGACCGACTGGTCTAATCGCTTGGAGTGAAACATGAATAACGAAACCAAAACTGCACGGCAGATCATTTTGGAGACCGCACTGCCGATTGTCGGTCGCAAAGGGTTTTCTGCGGTCGGCCTGAACGAAATCCTTCAAGCCGCCGACGTGCCCAAAGGCTCGTTTTATCACCACTTCAATTCCAAGGATGCCTTTGGCGTCGTACTGCTCGACACCTACTTCGATCACTACGTGCAAGGCATGCAGCAGCTGTTTGACCAGCCGGGTTTAACCCACTTGGCCAAGTTGATGCGTTATTGGCAATGTTGGATCGACAACCAGACCGGCTGCACCGATGCGGGCAAATGCCTTGCGGTAAAACTCGGTGCGGAGGTGTCAGACCTTTCAGAACCCATGCGCCAGGCACTGCAACGCGGCACGTCGCGCACCATTGAGTTACTCGCCGTGGCGATGCAGCGCGGCGTTGAAGATGGCTCGTTGTTGCTGGCCCACAGCACGCAGCACCTGGCCCACCAGCTCTACGCGTTATGGCTTGGCGCCAGCGTCATGAGCAAGATCACCCGTACACCTGCGCCTTTCGACGAGGCGCTGTTGCTGACCCGGCACCTGTTGGGCCAGCCCGAACACACCGTCACTCACACCTATCGAGGCACTGGAAAATGAAAGTATTAATGGTACTGACCTCTCACGACCAGCTTGGCGATACCGGGCGCAAGACCGGCTTCTGGCTCGAAGAGTTTGCCGCTCCGTATTACGCCTTCAAGGACGCCGGCGCGCAGATCGTGCTGGCATCCCCGGCCGGCGGCCAGCCGCCGCTGGACCCGGTGAGCGACCTGCCGGACTTCCAGACCGAGCAAACCCACCGCTTCGCCGCCGACCCTGCGGCCCAGCAAGCGCTGGCTAACACGGTCAAGCTGGACACGGTCAACGCCGATGACTTCGACACCGTGTTTTACCCAGGCGGCCACGGCCCGCTGTGGGACCTGGCCGAGTCGCCGACCTCCATCGCGCTGATCGAAGCCTTCGAACGCGCCGGTAAACCCATCGGGTTTGTCTGCCATGCCCCGGGCGCCTTGCGCCACGTCAAGGCGGTCAACGGCGAGCCACTGATCAAGGGCCGTCGTGTCACCGGGTTCTCCAATTCGGAAGAAGCCGCCGTGGAGTTGACCGATGTGGTGCCGTTTTTGATTGAAGATGAATTCAAACGGTTGGGCGGCAAGTACGAGAAGGGCGCCGATTGGCAATCCTTTGTGATCGACGATGGTTTGTTGGTCACCGGCCAGAACCCTGGCAGCTCCAGCGATGTCGCCAAAGCCCTGCTGAAACTCACCGCTTAAATTAATTAACCGCGTTATGGCTTGGCGACTCTCAAGAGTCGCCAACGCTTTTGCTCGCCCAGAATTTGGAAATATTCAAATGGCTAACAACGTTCTAAGTAACCCGGTGAACTTGGGTGCTCATACATTGAAAAACCGTGTGGTGCTGCCACCGTTGACTCGCCAGCGCAGCGCTCAACCGGGCAATATCGCCACCGACTTGATGGCTGAGTACTACCGTCAGCGCGCCACGGCTGGTTTCATGGTCAGTGAAGGCACGCAGATTGAACCCCGTGGCCAGGGTTACGCATGGACACCGGGTATCTACAGCGCCGCCCAGATCGAGGGCTGGCGCAAGGTCACTGACGCCGTGCATGCCGAAGGCGGGGTGATCTTTGCCCAGTTGTGGCATGTGGGGCGTGTGTCCCACCACGGTTTGCAGCCTGAGGGGGCGGCACCGGTTGCGCCGTCGGCGATCCAGCCCAAGCAGGTCAAGGCCTTCATCGAAACCGCGCCGGGCGAAGGCGAGTTGGTGCAACCGCCGGTGCCCCGTGCGCTGAGCACGCGAGAGGTCAAGGAGTTGGTCGGGCTGTATGCCGAAGCGGCGCGCAATGCGATAGCCGCTGGGTTTGATGGGGTGGAAATTCATTCGGCCAACGGTTACCTGGTCAACCAGTTCATCTCGGCCCACGCCAACCAGCGTGACGACGAATACGGTGGCTCTCTGGGCAACCGTCTGCGTTTCCTGCGGGAGATCGTCGAAGCGGTGAGTGACGCCGTCGGCCCGCAACGTTTGGGTGTGCGCTTTTCACCGTTGTTTAGCGGCACCGACCAAGACCGCGTCTACATCGGCCTGGTGGAAGAAGACCCTCACCACACTTATATCGAAGCGATCAAAGTGCTGGAGGCATCCGGCATCGCCTACGTCTCCATCGCCGAAGCCGACTGGGACAACGCCCCGGAACTGCCGCAAACCTTCCGCCGTGCCGTGCGCGACACCTTCAGCGGGCGGGTTATCTATGCCGGGCGCTACACCGCTGAGCGTGGGGCGAAACTTGTTGAAGCCGGGCTGGCGGATTTAATCGCCTTTGGCCGACCGTTCATTGCCAACCCGGACTTGCCACAGCGGTTGTTCAACGGCTGGCCATTGAACCCGTTGCAGGCGCAGGGGATGTACGGCGGCTCGGAGCAGGGCTACACCGATTACCCCGTCTACAGCTGACTAATGTGGGAGGGGGCTTGCCCCCGATAGCGGAGTATCAGCCACAGATGCAATAACTGATGCTCCCTCATCGGGGGCAAGCCCCCTCCCACAATTGATGTGTGGTAGTTTCAGATTAGCTGACCCGCAACACAATCTTGCCAATATGCTCCCCGCCCTCCATCCGCGCATGGGCCTGATCCGCCTCGGTGTAATCAAACACCTGGTCGATCATCGGCAAGCAACGCCCCGCCGACAGCGTCGGCCAAACATGCTCACGCAATTGCGCAGCAATCTCGGCTTTCTCATCCTGGGTCCGCGCCCGCAACAGCGAGCCGGTGACGATTGCGCGCTTACCGAGGATGGTCAGCAAGTCCACCTCATTGGCCTTGGCGCCGCCGAGAAAACCCAGCATCACCAGGCGCCCGTCCATGGCCAGGGCCTTGAGGTTATTGTTGAGGTACGAGGCACCCATGATGTCGAGGACCACATTCACGCCCCCGTCGCCAATGACCTCGACGAAGTCTTGCTCGCGGTAGTTGATCGCCTCGGCGCCCAGTGCGCGGATGGCCGCGCATTTATCTTCGCTGCCAGCGGTGGCAAACGCTTGGATGCCGAACTCGCGGCACAGCATCAGTGCGGTGGTGCCGATACCGCTGGTGCCACCGTGGATCAGCACACGCTGGCCCTTGTGCGCGCCACCGATGCTGAACAAATTGGCCCATACCGTGAAGAACGTTTCCGGGATCGCTGCTGCCTGAATCCACTCCATACCCTCGGGAACCGGCAACGCCTGGCCGGCGGGCACCGCGCAATATTGTGCGTAGCCGCCGCCATTGGTCAGGGCGCAAACCTTGTCACCCACGGCGTATTCGCTCACGCCTGCGCCCAACGCTACCACTTCACCGGCCACTTCCAGGCCGGGGTAGGGGCTCATGCCGGGTTTCATCGGGTACTTGCCTGCGCGTTGCAGCGCATCGGGGCGGTTGACCCCGGCGGCGTGCACGCGAATCAGAATTTCGCCGGCGGCCGGGGAGGGCACGGGCACCTGGCGCGGCTTGAGCACTTCAGGGCCACCGGGGGTGGTGATTTCAATCAGGGTCATGTCGGTAGGCAGGGTCATTTTGCGAGTCCTGTAACGGTGAGCGTATGGAGTGGGACCGTGGCGGACGGTCGGCGGTTCAGCATCAGCATGCCCAGTTCCAGCAACAGCGCGACCACAATTGCGCCGGCGGCGATCATAAACAGCAGTGCATGCTGCCCGCCGCTGCTGTTGAACAAGGCCGAATAGGCAAAGCCAGACAGCGCCTGGAATGATGCAAAAGACACCGTGGCACGGCTCCATGCGACTTGTTGCTGGTGATGGTTGGGCAGCAGTTCATGCACCCGCGCCAGAGCCAGCGGCACAATGCCCGGTGGGAACGAGCCGAGGATCACCGCCAGTACGGCCAGGGCCGTGAACGAACCGGCAAACGGCAGCAGGCCAACCGCAAGCGCCTGCACCACCAGCACCACGCGGATACTCACGCGGGCACCGAGTTTGTCGGCCAGAAACCCGTAGGTCACCGGCCCCACAATCGACCCCAGGCCGTACATCACCCAGATCATCGCGCCGATATGCGCCCCGTCACCCAGGCCGCGGGCTACGTAGTCCACCAGGAACACCATCGCTGGCACCAGGCCCGCCGCCATAAACGCGTATTGCGCAAACAGCAGGTACACGCCGGAGGGCGTCGGAGCCGAAACGCCCGCTTGCATCGGTGCTTCATGAGGTGTGCTGGCAGGCCACGCGAACCAACTCGCGGCCGTCAACACCAGCGCCAACAGGCCCAGGCCAAACCAGGTCTGTTGCAAGCCCAGGCTCAACAACGGCGGCACGATGGTGCCGGAACCTGCGATACCCAAGCCGATGCCCAGGAAGATCGCGCCACTGGCCAGGCCCCGGCGCGCCGCCGGCACATGGGGCAATACGGTCGCGGCCACCAACACCATGATCGCGCCACCGGCGATGCCCGACAGCAGGCGCCAGCCGAAGAACCAGGTCACCGACAACGGGAAGCCACAAGCGAAAAACGCCAGGGTCACGGCGACCATCATCAGGCGCAGGGCGGTTTTATTGGAGGTGCGTTGGGCGATGGGCCGGCCGATCAGCGCGCCGATCAGGTAACCCACCAGGTTCGCGGCGCCGAGGTACACCACATCACTGGCGGAAAACCACTGGGCCTGGATCAACGTGGGAATCAACGGCGTGTAGGCGAACCGCGCCAGGCCAATACTGACCAGGCTGGCACAGAGGCCGGCGAAAATCGGCAGCCAGATCGGGCTGCGCGGTGAAGCATGGGTGTCGAGCATGATGGCTGTCCTGGGTATTTTTCTCTGGCGCCCAGCATATCCAGCTTTGGTGATGCAATAATGCTGCGAATTGTCGTCACGCTGATGCATATGTGCAGCACTGGAGAGTAAGATGAATTGGGACGATGCACGGGTATTCCTCGCGGTGTGCCGCGAATCCACATTGCGCGGCGCCGCACGGGTATTGGGGGTAGACCAGGCCACCGTGGGCCGGCGCATCAACGCCCTGGAAAAATCCCTCAGTGCAACCTTGTTCTTGCGCACCTCCGAGGGCTACGCGCTCACCGCCGTGGGTGAAGCCGCCTTGCTGTCGGTGGAAAAAATGGAGCACTCGGCCCTCGATCTGCAACGTCAGATCCAGGGCCTGGACGACCGCCTGACCGGCACCGTGCGCGTCAGCACCACCGACTCCCTGGCTATCGACTTCCTGATCCCGGCCATCGCGCAATTGCACGCCAAACACCCCGATGTGCGTGTACAACTGGACGCCTCTACCCAGATCCTCAGCCTGGCCAAGCGCGAAGCCGACATTGCCGTGCGCAACCAACGCCCCGACAACCCCGACCTGATTGCCCGACGCATCGCCCGCTGGCCGGTGGGGTTGTTTGCCTCCCAAGCCTATATCGACCGCCACGGCACACCCGAGCCGGGTAGCCTGTTTGAAGGTCATGACCTGGTGGTTTATCAACCCTACCTGCAAAGCCAGAAGGACATGACGCTGGTGTGTGAACCCTTGGGGCGTGGGCGGATTGTTGCGGCCTTGAGCTCCAGCCTCTTGGTGCGCCGCTCAATTGCGGCCGGTATCGGCATCGGCGAAATCCCGGTGTACACCGGTGAGCGCGATGGGCTGGTGCGCCTGTGGCCGGAGCGCGACCGGCCCATGCCGTATGACGTCTGGCTGGTAACCCACGCAGACCTGCGCCACACCGCGCGGGTACGGGTGGTAATCGATGAAATCGTCGCGGCGTTTGCCGGCACGGGGGAGTAGTCAGCACAGGCTTGCAATTTCCTGCCGCGAGGCGCGCTCACAATCACCCTCTTTATGCAGGTTAAGGGGTGACAACATGACAAGAAAACTAACGTGTGCGGTAGGCCTTGCTGTGGCGATAGCGACGGCCACTGCATTTGCCGCAGCACCGGCCCAGGTCGGCACCCAAGTGCCGGGCTACTTCCGCCTGGCGGTGGGCGAGTATGAAGTGACCGCCTTGTTCGATGGCTACAACGACCTGTCGCCCAAGCTGCTCAAAGGCATGACCCAAAGCCAGATCCGCGCCCTGCTGGCACGCCGTTCGATTGAAACGCCGGGCGTGCAGACCGCGTTCAACGCGTTTTTGGTCAATACCGGCAAACAGTTGATCCTGGTGGACACCGGCGCCGGCCAGTGCATCGGCGCCACGGCCGGGCAACTCTCGGCCAATATGAAAGCCGCTGGTTACGAGCCCTCTCAGGTCGATACGATCTTGTTGACCCACCTGCACCTGGACCACGTGTGCGGCCTGGTTGACGGCCAGCAACAGCCGATTTTCGCCAATGCCACCGTCTACGCGGCCAAAGCCGAGGCCGACTACTGGCTTGACCCCCAGGCACTGGCCAAGGCGCCGGAAGCCGCCAAAGGGTTTTTCAAGATTGCCCAGGACTCGACCGCGCCTTACATTGCCGCCGGTCGTTTCAAGACGTTTGAGCCCGGCAAGTTGCCGGTCGACGGCGTTCAGACCGCTCAGGAACCAGGGCACACCCCGGGCAGTACGACCTACCGTTTCAACTCCCAGGGCCAGAGCATCCTGTTTATGGGCGACTTGGTGCACAACCTTGCCGTGCAGTTTGAGCACCCCGAAGTGTCCATCGGCTTTGACGTCAATGGCCAGCAAGCGATCAAGAGCCGTGAAGCGGTATTCAGCGCGGCGGCGGCCAGCAAGATATGGGTGACGGCGGCGCACCTGCCATTTCCGGGTATTGGTCATATCGCCACCGAGGGCAAGCATTTCCAATGGGTGCCCGTGGAATACGGCCCTTACAAGCGCGCTGCGCATGTGCCGCTGATTGATTGAACCGCTTTCTACCGCCGTGCACTGGCCGGCGGTTTCTACAGGTGAAGGTCGCTTATGAACGAATCAAAAACTCAAGACCTGGGGCTGCTGTTCCTGCGGGTCAGCGGGGCGTTGTTTTTACTGTGGGTGCATGGCTTGCCCAAATTGCTCAACTACAGCGAGCAACTCAAGCTGATCGAAGACCCGTTTCACCTGGGGGCAAATATCACTCTGTTGCTGGCGATTTTTGCCGAGGTGCTGTGCCCGCTGTTGATTATCGCCGGGGTGCTGGTGCGTTTGGCGTGCCTGCCGATCCTGAGTGTGTTGTTGGTTGCGCTGTTGGTGGTGCACCCGGAATGGACGCTGTTTGAAGCGCAGTTCGGCTGGCTGCTGTTGATCATCTTCACCACGCTGCTGATCGGCGGGCCGGGGCGGCTGGCGTTGAGTCAGCGGTTTTCGTGAGCGCAAAAAAACGGCCGGGCAAGCCCGGCCAAATAAGGAGAGGGTGAATCAGCGGTTCAGGAATGCCAGCAGGTCTTCATTCAAGGCCTGGGCGTGAGTCACGGCGAAACCATGCGGCGCGTCTTTGTAGACTTTCAGTTCGGCGCCCTTGATCGAGGCAGCAGCGACTTTGCCGGTGGTTTCGAACGGCACGATCTGGTCGCCGTCGCCGTGGATCACCAGGGTCGGCACGTCGATCTTGGCCATGTCCGGGCGGAAGTCGGTCTCGGAGAACGCCGTGACGCAATCGACAGTGGACTTGAGGGACGCCAGCATCGCGATTTGCAGGGTCTGGGTCAGTGTGCCTTCGGAGACGACCTGACCCTTGTTGATGCCGAAGAACGGGGTGTTGAAGTCAGCGATAAACTGCGCACGGTCCTTCAACAGGCCGGCCTTGATGCCATCGAACACTTCAGTCGGCACACCTTCGGGGTAATCGGGTTTCTGGCCGAAAATCGGCGTCACTGCACCCAGCAGCACCAGGCCGGCCACGCGAGCGCTGCCATGGCGTGCGATATAGCGGGCCACGTCGCCGCCGCCCATGGAGAAGCCCACGAGGGTCACGTCCTTGAGGTCCAGGTGTTCGATCAACTGGGCGATATCGTCGGCGAAGGTGTTGTAGTCGTTGCCGGTCCACGGCTGGTCCGAGCGGCCAAAGCCACGGCGGTCGAAGGCGATGGTGCGAAAGCCGCGGCTGCTCAGGTATTCCATCTGGTATTCCCACATGTCCGCATCCAGCGGCCAGCCGTGGCTGAACAGCACGGGCTTACCGCTGCCCCAGTCCTTGAAATAGATCTGGGTACCGTCTTTGGCAACGAATGTGCTCATGGAAATCTCCTGCGTGAGTGGACAGAGAACGTTAGCCCACTATTGCGTTAAACCGGACGAAGGGCTTGTACGGGTGTGCTCGGTTGAACGGTTCAGCGTCTATGCTGGTCCACTGACCTCCTACGTCAGATCACACAGGTGAACGAAATGGCCAAGACTTACAGCTACGCCGCTCGGGACTCCAAGGATTCGCTCAAGCCCTTTACCTTCGAGCGCCGTGCGCCGGGGGCCGATGACGTGCAGATCGACATTCTTTTTTGCGGCGTCTGCCACTCCGACTTGCACACCGTGCGCAATGAATGGCAGAACACCCTGTATCCCTCGGTGCCGGGCCACGAGATCGTCGGCCGCGTGACGGCGGTGGGCGCCAATGTGCGCAACTTCAAGGTGGGCGACCTGGCGGGCGTGGGCTGTATGGTCGACAGCTGTCAGCACTGTGCGTCCTGCGCCGAGGGCGAGGAGCAATACTGCGAGAACGGCTTCACCGGCACCTACAACGGGCCGATGTTTGGCGGTGAGAACACCTACGGCGGGTATTCGGACAGCATCGTGGTCAAGGAGAAGTTCGTGCTGCGCATCTCCCACGGCGACGCCAACCTGGCGGCCGTAGCGCCGTTGCTGTGTGCCGGCATCACCACCTATTCACCGCTGCACCACTGGAACGTCGGCCCCGGCAAGAAGGTCGGCGTGGTCGGCCTCGGCGGCCTGGGCCATATGGCAGTAAAGATTGCCCATGCCATGGGCGCGCACGTGACGCTGTTCACCACCTCACCCAACAAACGCGAAGACGGCCTGCGCCTGGGCGCCGACCACGTGGTGGTGTCCAAGAATGCCGACGAAATGGCCAAGGTCGCCAACAGCCTGGACTTCATCCTCAACACCGTCGCCGCGCCGCATAACCTCGACGCGTTTGTCAGCCTGCTCAAGCGCGACGGCACCATGACCCTGGTCGGTGCACCCGACAGCCCGCACCCGTCGCCGGCGGTGTTCAACCTGATCTTCAAGCGCCGCAGTATTGCGGGGTCGTTGATCGGTGGGATTCAAGAGACCCAGGAGATGCTGGACTTCTGTGCCAAGCACGGGATTGTCTCGGACATCGAGATGATTGATATCCAGGGCATCAACGAGGCCTATGAGCGGATGCTCAAGGGCGATGTGAAGTATCGATTTGTGATTGATATGCAGAGCTTGAAAAGAGAAAGCAGCGCCGCTTGATTTGAGTGAGCGGGGGGCTGCTTTTTTGTGGGAGCGGGCTTGCTCGCGAATGCGGTGGTTCGGCCAGCACATGCATCGCCTGACACACCGCCATCGCGGGCAAGCCCGCTCCCACAGGGGATTGGGTTTGCAAAGGGGCTCAGGCTCGACACCGTCCAAAATGTGGGAGCTGGCTTGCCTGCGAAAGCAGTGGTTCAGCCAGCATATGCATCGCCTGGAACACCGCTATCGCAACTCGCGAATGATCCGGCAGAACACCGGGTCATCCAAATACGCCACATTCAACCGCGTCCACGGCGATGTATTTTTGGGCTGGGTCGAGAAAATCGACCCTGGCGCCAGCATCACCCCCTGCGTCAGGCAGTGGCGGGTGAGGGTGTTGGCGTCTTCAATACTGGGGAAACGCGCCCACAAATACAGGCTCTGCTCCGGGCGACAAAATACTTCTGCGCCCAGCTCGTCGAGCAGGTCGAGACCGCGTGCAGTAGCCTGGCGCAGGCGGTCTTGCAGGCGCGACAAATGACGTAAAAAGTGCCCCTCGCCCAGGATCACATCAATGGTGCGCTCGCTGTATTCGGCGCCGCTGTTGTGCAGGATCATCTTGATATCCGCCAGCTCTTCGACGCGCTGCTTGCTGCCGGCGATAAACCCCACGCGCAGGGCCGCGGACACCGATTTGGAAAAACTGCCCACGTACAGGGTGCGGTTGAGTTGGTCGAGGGCTGACAGCTTGATCGCCGAACTGGGCTTGAAGTCTGCCATCGCGTCGTTCTCCACCAGCAGCAGGTCGTAGGTCTCGGCAATACGCAGCAGTTGGTGCGCCTTGGCCGGCGACAGGTCTGAGCCGGTGGGGTTATGACCGATGGACTGCAAGAAGAACAAACGCGGGCGATGGGCCTTGATCAGTTGCTCCAGCGCTTGCAGGTCCGGGCCATCGGGCTCGCGGGGTACACCCAGCATGCGTGCACCTTGCAATTGCAGTTTGCCGAACAACGGGTAGTAACCGGGGTCTTCCACCAGCACCGGGTCGCCGGGGTTGAGGTAGCGCCGGATGATCAGGTCCATGGCGTGATTGGCGCCCAGGGTGGTCACCAGTTGCCGGGGGGAGACAGGCAGCGCGTAGTCGGCGAGTTTTTGCACCAACCGAGCACGCAACCCGGCATTGCCCAGGCGGGTACCGTAGCGAAACAGCGTAGTGACCCCGGCGCGCACCACTTGGCGGTGGAATTTGTCCAGGCGCATGTCCATCAGCCATTCCACCGGCGGGAAGCCTTCACCAAGGTGGGAATGGCCTGGGTCGCGCACAAATTGTTGGCGCATCATCCAGATCGTATCCAGTGCGCGGTTGTACGGCAGGCTGTCTTCGTCTTCGCTGGTGTGGGCGACGCGTTTGATCACGAAAAAGCCCTGGCCATGGCGCGCCTCCACCAGCCCGTCGGCGGCCAGGTGCTCGTAGGCGGTAATCACCGTGTTTTTCGAATGACCATGCAGGCGCATGTATTCGCGCAGTGACGGCAGCTTCTCGCCAGCCTTGAGGGCGCCATCGGTGATCTGCTGGGCAATGGCACTGGCCACCTGGTGCGCGAGGGTCGGGCGCGACATGCTGCAATTCCTCGTGAGTTTTTGTTATGGGTACAGTTCAGTGAACTGTCCGGCAAAACTGTACCTTCTTTCAAGGCTACAGATGGGGCAATTTGGCGGCATCCAATAACAAATGACTCCTTGAGGAGCTCCCGAATGTCCATCGATTCCCGCTTGCCCAACTTCCGCAGCCTGTCCCCCAGCCAGCGTCTCGAACACCTGCAACCCTTGCTCGGCCTGAGTAATGAAGACGTGGCGCTGTTGCGTGATGCCGGTGCGTTGCCGTTGGAAATCGCCGACGGCATGATCGAAAACGTCATCGGCAAATTCGAATTGCCCTATGCGGTGGCGAGCAACTTCCGCATCAACGGCCGCGATGTGGTGATCCCGCTAGTGGTCGAAGAGCCCTCGGTGGTCGCGGCCGCGTCGTTCATGGCCAAGTTGACTCGCCCGACCGGCGGCTTCCAGACCTCAAGCAGCGCACCGTTGATGCGTGCGCAAGTGCAGATCATCGGCATCAGCGACCCGTTCAATGCGCGACTGAGTTTGCTGCGCAACAAGGACGAAATCATCGCCCTGGCCAACAGCAAGGACCAACTGCTGAACACCCTCGGCGGCGGCTGCCGCGACATCGAAGTACACACCTTTGCCGACAGCCCTCGCGGGCCGATGCTGGTGGCGCACCTGATTGTCGATGTGCGCGACGCCATGGGCGCCAACACCGTCAACACCATGGCCGAAGCCGTGGCGCCGCTGATGGAGCGCCTCACCGGTGGCAAGGTGCGCCTGCGCATTCTGTCCAACCTGGCAGACCTGCGCCTGTGCCGCGCCCAACTGCGTATCGCCCCGGAACACCTGGCCACGGCGGAGTACAGCGGTGAAGAGGTGATCGAAGGCGTGATCGACGCCTACACCTTTGCGGCTATCGACCCGTACCGCGCCGCCACCCACAACAAAGGCATCATGAACGGCATCGACCCGCTGGTGGTTGCCACCGGCAACGACTGGCGCGCCGTTGAAGCCGGCGCCCATGCCTATGCCTGTCGCAGCGGCCACTATGGGTCGCTGACCACCTGGGAAAAAGACAGCCAGGGCCACTTGGTGGGCACCCTGGAAATGCCGATGCCGCTGGGCCTTGTGGGCGGCGCGACCAAAACCCATCCACTGGCGCAGTTGTCGCTGCGCATCCTTGGGGTGAAAACCGCCCAGGAGCTGGGCGAGATCGCCGTCGCCGTGGGCCTTGCGCAAAACCTCGGCGCGCTGCGGGCCCTGGCCACCGAAGGTATCCAGCGTGGGCATATGGCATTGCATGCGCGCAATGTGGCGCTGTCGGCCGGTGCTTGCGGTGATGAGGTGCAGTGGTTGGTGGAACGCATGGTCGCCACCCATGACGTGCGTGCCGACAGTGCGCGTGCGTTGTTGCTCGACAAGCGCGGCCAGTGAGCATGGACGCCGTCAGGCTGGTAGAGGTCGGCGCACGGGACGGTCTGCAGAACGAAGCCCGTTGCCTGCCCGTGGAAACACGTGTGGCCCTGGTAGAGCGCTTGGCCGATGCCGGTTTGCGCACTATCGAAGCGGGAGCATTCGTGTCGCCGCGCTGGGTGCCGCAGATGGCTGATTCGGCGGCGGTGCTGCGCGGGCTCAACCAACGCAACGGCGTGACCTACACCGCGCTGGTGCCCAATCTGCAAGGCCTGGACATGGCCCTGGCGGCCGGCTGCCGAGAGGTGGCGGTGTTTGCGGCGGCGTCCGAGGCGTTCTCGCAAAAAAACATCAACTGCTCGATCGCCCAGAGCCTGGCGCGTTTCGAGCCGGTGCTTGCCAAGGCGCGGGAGGCCGGTGTTGCGGTACGTGGCTACGTGTCCTGCGTGCTGGGCTGTCCGTTTACCGGTGCGGTCCCCGTCGCCCAGGTGGTGGCAGTCACCCAGGCGCTGTATGCCATGGGCTGCTACGAAATCAGCCTGGGCGACACCATTGGCACCGGCACGCCTGGCGCGACTACACGCTTGATCGACGCCTGTGCCGATGCGGTGCCGTTGAGTGCGTTGGCGGGGCATTTTCACGACACCTACGGCATGGCCGTGGCCAACGTGCAGGCGGCCTGGCTTGCTGGGGTGCGAGTGTTCGACAGCTCGGTGTCGGGGCTCGGCGGTTGCCCTTACTCACCGGGCGCCACCGGCAACGTTGCCACTGAGGAGCTGGTGTATCTGTTTGAAGGGCAGGGCATCGCCACTGGCGTCGATCTTGCAAAATTGATCGAGGTAGGCGTCTTTATTGATAGCCAGCTGCAACGCAGCGGTGAATCGCGGGTCGCCAAGGCATTGCGCGCACGCATCCAATAACAATAAGCGGAGACACCATGAGCCCTCTTACCGACACCTTGGCCAGCTTCGGCCCGCTCAAGGGCGTGACCATTCTTGACCTGACCCGCGTCGTCGCCGGCCCGTATTGCGCCATGCTGCTGGCGGACATGGGCGCCAACGTGATCAAGATCGAGCACCCCAACGACCCGGACCTGACCCGCGAATTCCCGCCCATGAGCCGCAGCGCCGAGACGCCGGTCAGCGGCTTTTTTGCCCAGTTCAACCGCAATAAACAGGCGGTGTGCCTGGACCTCAAGCACCCGGACGGCAAGGCCACGTTCCTGCAGATGGTGCGCAAGGCCGATATCGTCATCGAGAACTTTCGCCCCGGCACCATGGACAAGCTCGGCCTGGGCTACAAGGTGTTGAAAGCGGTCAATCCGGCGCTGGTGTTCACCGCCATCAGTGGCTTTGGCCAGCACGGGCCCAACTCATCACGCCCGGCGTTCGACAGCAGTGCCCAGGCGTCCGGTGGGCTGTGGTCGATGAATGGCACGGTGGAGGAGCCGATGCGCGTCGGCACGGTTTTGGGTGACCTGTCGGCAGCGCTGTATGCGGCCATCGGCACTCTCGGCGCGCTGCGCGAGGCCGAACGCAGCGGCCAGGGGCAACTGGTGGACGTGTCCCAGCAGGATTCGATCATCTCCCTGACCGAAAACGCCCTGGTCACCTACACCGAAACCGGTGAAGTGGTCGGCCCCACCGGCAATGGGCATCCCTTCGTCAAACCCTACGGCCGCTACGCCTGCAAGGACGGCTTCGTGTTTTTCGGTGCCTACACCGACAAGTTCTGGCGCGAGGCTTGCCAGGCGTTCGGCGAGCCTCAATGGGCCACAGACCCGGAACTGGACACCATGGCCAAGCGCTTCGAGCAGGCCACCTACCTGCGGCGCGTCAAACCCATCGTCGAAGGGTGGTGCGCGGCCTACACCAAGGCTGAACTGGAAGCCCTGACCGGCGACCGCTTCCCGCTGTCGCCGATCAAAAGCATGGACGAAGTGGTCACCGACCCCCACGTGCGCGAGCGAGACATGGTGGTCAGTGTCGAATGCCAGGGCGCGCATTTCGAGGTGTTCGGCAACCCGGTCAAGCTGTCTGGCGGCACCCTGGAGAAGGGCGCCAGCGCGCCGGGTGTCGGCCAGCACAACCAGTCGATCTACCGCGAATGGCTGGGCCTGGATCAAAGCCAATATGACGACCTGGTCGCGCGAGGTGTGATTTGAGCCTGCTCACCGCACCGATCAAAGCCTGCATTGGCCTGGCCTTGCCGCCGGTGCGCTTTGAAGTCAGCCGCAACGATATCCGTAAGTACGCAGTCGCCACGGGGCAGCGCCAGGCGCGATTCCTGGCCGGTGACGAGGCGCCGTTGATGTTCCTGTTCAGCGTGCTGATGCCGGTGCTGCCCCTCGACCAACTGCGCGAAGACGGCCATTGCCCCGACAACCCACTGCTGCCCCAACTGCCCCTCAAGCGCATTCTGGCCGGAGGTAGCCGCTACCAGGTGCACGGGCGCATCTATCCCGGCGACGTGCTGGTGTGCCGCCAAAGCCTGGTGGACATTCACGAAAAACAGGGCAGCGACGGGCCGTTGATTTTCCTGGTGTTCGAAAACCGTTTTGAAAACGACGCCGGCGAACCGCTGGTGATCGAACACCTGACCCGGATAGCGAGGTAATCATGGCCATTGTTGAAGTGGGCCAGGCCTTGCCTGAGCGCCAGTACACCCCGGGTACCGTGCAGTTGTTCCTGTACAACGCGGCAATCTGGAACGCCCATCGCATCCACTACGACCTGCCTTACGCCCAAGACGGCGAAGGGCACCCGGCGCTGTTGGTGGACGGCCCATTGCAAGGCGATTGGCTGACTCAATTGCTCTACGACTGGATGGACGCCGGCGATGAACTGCTGGCATTCGAGTACAGCAACCGCCGTGCAGCTTATGTCGGCGATGTGCTGACGGCCTGCGGTGAGATCGAGTCGATCGAAGCGTCCCATATCACCTTGAGCCTGCGCATCGTCAATCAACACGGCCAGCCCACCACGGTGGGGCGCGCCAAGGTTCATCGCGCCTGATTGCTTTACCCCCACATAAAAACAACAAGCCCGAAAGGGCCGGAGGGCACCATGCAACAACCTCTCTTACCGCCGAAAGAGCAACACCTGTACGAGGTCTGGGGCGACACCATCGATGCACGCGACCTGGCGCTGTCCATCGGCATCGGCGCGGTGGTCAGCCTCGGCGCGTATTTTGCGGCGCATTATCTGCTGCACTATCTGGTGGAGTCGGCGCAGATGGCCCGGGCCTATGCGATGTTGATCGGCATCCTCGGCTGCCTGGCCGGTGGTGCGATCAGCGCCAAGCTCTTTGCGCCCAAGCGTGACGTGCAAGAAAACGTCGCCGACCAGGGCTTTCGTGAACAGGTGGTGGCCGACCTGCTCAAGGAATACGGCACCCTCGGGCGCCTGGAAGACTTGTCGCCCGAGGTGATTGCCGAGCTGCGTGAGCTGGAGCTGTATGAGCTGTTTCGCGAGGCGCAAGCCCGTGAGGAGCGTGCCCAGGAAACGCCGCAACCGACACTGACCGCCAGCCTCAGCGGAGGGCGCGGGTGATGGAGGTCTTACTGCACGAAATCATGATGGCCTTCGCCCTGGGGTTGCTGGGCGCGGTGGTGTTTGCTGCCATTGGCCTGGTCTCCGGCACGGATGAAACCACCACGCTGGCACCGCTGACCCTGTTGGTGGTGCTGCTCGGTGCACCGCCGGCCGGGGTGCTCACGTTCTTTCTCGCCGGCGCTGTGGCCAAGCACATGACACACGCAGTGCCCACTGCGCTGCTGGGGATCCCCGGCGATACCTCTGCCACCGCGCTGCTGGGGGATGCCAATTACCTGCGCAAGCTCGGTGTACCGCATATCGCCCTGCGCAAGATGATCTCCGGTGGGGCGGTGGCGGCGTTGATCGCGGTGCCGTTGTCGGTGTTGTTCGCGGTGTTGCTGGCGCCGTTCGGCGCAGTGATCAAGCAGTTCGCGCCGTGGGTATTCCTGTGCGCCGCGTTCACCATCGCTTACTTCTCCGCTGGCCGTTGGGCGGCGGTACTGGCCCTGGTGCCGTTTGTGGTGGTGATCGTGGCGCTGCAAGCGTTGACCGGGCAGTACGGGGTCAAATTGTCGGTGAGTTACTTCCTCGGTATCGCGGTGGCGCCGTTGATTGCCTCGCTGTTTTCCCTGCTGGCTCCCGGCGAGCGCCAACGCATGCGCCGAGACCAGTACCGGGTGTTTTCCCTGGCGCCGGACGTGAAGGGCTGGAGTGGCTACTTCCCCAACCCGTTCAAGGTCATCAACCCGCGTCAGGTGCGGGTGACGGCCATGGCGGCCAGTGTTTCCAGCGCGACGTTTGTGTTCAGTCCGGTGGCGATGACGGTGATCATAGGTGAAGTGATCGGTTCGCGGATCAAGCATGCCTATGACCGCCTGACCACGGTGATCACGGCCCGTAATGGCGTGACCGAGTCCACCTATATCGCTGAAACCCTGATCCCGTTGATGGCGTTCGGCTTGCCACTAAGCCCGGTAGCCGCCGGCCCGGCTGCGCCGTTGTTCAATGCGCCGCCGCGCTTTTTCGTCGACAACGCCACCGGCGAAATCAATAACCTGCATAACCTGCTCAACACTTGGGAGTTCCTCGGCTACGGCATGCTGGCAGTGATCGTGGCGATCCTGGTGGCGTACCCGTTCACCATGAATTTTGCCCACGGCGCGGCGGCGTTCGTGGTGCGCAAGATCAGCCATGAAGCGGTGATCGCGACCTTTATCGGTCTGGTGCTGGTGATCGGTATCTGGGAAGGCGGGCTGCTGGGGTTGATGGTGATTGTCACCATCGGCCTGCTCGGCGGGTTTCTCGCACGCTTCCTCGGTTTCAATATCGGCGTGCAGTTCATGGGCTACTACACGGCGGTACTCACGGTACCCGCGATCATTGCGTTGACCGGTAACTAAACCTTTTTACCCCTCAAGCCAGCGGATACCCGTTATCTGCGACGGGAGGCGTTCGCCTCCCAAAAAGGAATAATAAAAATGAAGATCCTTTTGCGCTCCAACCCGGTCGTACTCACGTGCCTGGCCCTTACCGCCGGCAGCAGCCATGCTGAGGGCTTTCTGGACGACAGCAAGGCCTCGCTGAACCTGCGCAACTTTTATCTGAACCGCAACTTCGTCAACGGCAATTACCCTCAGGCCAAGGCCGAGGAGTGGACCCAGAGCTTTATCCTCGATGCCCGCTCGGGCTACACCGAAGGTCTGGTGGGCTTTGGTGTGGACGTGCTGGGGCTGTACTCGGTGAAGCTCGATGGCGGCAAGGGCACTGCCAACACCCAGTTGCTGCCGGTGCATGACGACGGGCGCCCAGCGGATGATTTTGGCCGACTTGGGGTGGCCCTCAAGGCCAAGCTGTCGAACACCGAACTCAAGGCCGGTGAATGGGCGCCGGCGTTGCCGGTACTGCGCTCGGACGACGGCCGCTCGCTGACCCAGACCTTTCGCGGCGCACAGGTCACCTCCCGAGAAATCAGCGGCCTGACCCTGTATGGCGGCCAGTTCCGAGCCAACAGCCCGCGTAACGATGCGAGCATGGAGGACATGTTCATGGGCGGTCGCCCCGATGCCACCTCCGACCGTTTCAACTTTGGCGGCGGCGAATATCAATTCAACGACAAGAAAACCCAGGTCGGTGTCTGGTATTCAGAGTTGGCGGACATCTACCAGCAGCGCTTTTTCAATCTGACCCACAGTCAGCCTGTGGGCGGCTGGGTGTTGGGTGCCAACCTCGGGTACTTCTCGGGTGAGGAGAATGGCAAGGCCCTGGCCGGCAACCTGGAAAACCGCGCCCTGTCGGCCATGCTCTCGGCCAGGACTGGCGCGCATACGGTCTACGTCGGCCTGCAGCGATTGTCTGGTGACAACGGGTGGATGCGCGTCAACGGCACCGCGGGTACCAGTTTGGCCAATGACAGCTACAACTCCAGCTACGACGCGGCCAAGGAGCGGTCCTGGCAACTGCGCTACGACTACGACTTCGCCGCCCAGGGCCTGCCGGGGCTGACCTTGATGACGCGCTATATCCGGGGCAGCAATGCCCATGTCGGCACGATCACCGATGGCGAGGAGTGGGGCCGCGAGTCTGAATTGGCCTATGTGGTGCAGAGCGGGCCCGCCAAGAACCTGAATGTGCGGTGGCGCAACTCCACGTTGCGCCGCGACTTCAGCACCAATGAGTTTGATGAAAACCGCGTGATCATCAGTTACCCGTTGTCGCTGTTGTAGGGGACTCACGGCCGCTGCGGCTTCACCGAGGTGCCGAACGTATTGCCCATGCGCACACTGGTAGCGGCGGGGGTGGATAACCCCACGGCGTTGGGTGCGCGCTTGTCCACGGGAATCATCTGCGCCTCACGGTTTTTCTTCGCGGCCTTGGTCGCATTCGTATCGCTGCCCATCTGCTGGCTCAGGCACCCATAGTCGGGTGCCTTGTAGCCATCCACCGAGACTTCGGTGCAGGTGCTTGCGGCCTTGTCGGCATGGGCAAACAAGGGTAGGACGCTGCACAGCAACAGGCTGGCAAGGGTGGGTAACCGCTTCATCGGGGCCTCCTGGCGGGCCCGAGGGAGTGGGCCGGTATGGCGTGAAAGTGTAGTGCAGCGGGCTTCTCGTCACCGTGATGTTTTTTTTGCTATCACCGTAACATCAGATTCATAAACGGGCCTCAGGATGACGGTTTTCTAGGACACGTCGGCCGTGCAGCGATGCCATGCAGGGGGTGAGCAGGGGGCCTGGCGGCGCGCCGTATGCGCCCTGGTCTTGCTGTTGCTGCTGGGCGCAGGCCAGGCAGCGCAGGCGCAGTCACCGCTGCTGAGCTTGAACCTGCCGGCCCAGGACCTGGAACACGCACTGCAAGCGTACAGCCGCGCCACCGGGATCGCCGTGCTGGTGGACCGCGAGTTGACGCAGGGCCGACGCTCCATCGGCGTGCGCGGGCGCTTTACGGCGCAAGAGGCACTGGCGATGTTGCTGACAGGGAGTGGCTTGATGGCGCGCTATGCACGCGTTGACGCATTCACCTTGCAACTGCCGGACGTCAGCCCGCCGCCCGCGACCCGTGGTGCGGCGGCCCGTAGTGCGGCGCGCATCAATAACAGCTACGCCACGGCGTTGCAGCAGGCCATCGAGGCCAGCCTGTGCCGCACGCCCCTGACCCGGCCCGGTAGTTTTCGCGCGTTGGTGCAGGTATGGGTCAACCGTGAAGGGTTGATCGAACACAGTCGGCTGGTCAGTTCCACCGGCGATGAACAACGCGATGAAGCACTGGTGCGCAGCCTGAGCACGACCCGGGTGGAACGCCCGGCGCCGAGTTCACTGCGCCAGCCCGTGACTTTACTTTTGATGCCTGACACAACAGGAATGCGCATGGAATGCACAGTAGGGAAGGGAGCCTCGGGCGGATGAAAAATACCGGGCACAGTGCAATGGTCAGCCTATTTCTGGCGTCCTACGAAGACTTCAAGGTGCGTCTGCGCAAGCGTCTGGGCTCGGAGGATTTGGCCAATGACGTCCTGCACGAAACCTACCTGCGGGTCGACCGCATGGACGTGCCGCCGAACCTTCAACAACCCAACGCTTACCTGTACCGCATGGCCCTGAACATCGCCGCCGATCGCCGTCAGGCCGATGCCCGCTTGCTCACTGGCAGCGAAGTCGAGGAGCTGCTGCAAACCGCTGACGAAGCCCAGGACCCTTCACGGGTGGTGGGCGGCCAGCGCGAGATCCAGTCCTTGGTCAAGGCACTCTATGAACTGCCGGCGCGCCGTCGCAAAATCCTGATTGCCGCCCGCCTTGAAGAAGCTCCCCACCTGGAAATTTCCCAGCGTTTCGGCATTTCTACGCGCATGGTCGAGAAGGAAATCAAGGCTGCCCTGGGGCATTGCGCCAAGCGTCTGGAAAGAAAAGTGATTCAGCGGTTCGGTCCCGGGGCCGGAAAACCGTCTTAGTGTTGAGTCCCTGATAAATCCGTGAGTATGTGCGCGCTTGAATATTTTTAGCTTCCCCACCGCCCGGCAAACCGCTGCCAGCCCCCTGCACGATGAAGCCCGCGACTGGCTGGTGCTGCTGACTTCGGGCCGCGCCACCGTCGCCGACGCCAAGGCCCTGCACGCCTGGCGCGCCCAGAGCCCGGAACACGCCCAGGCGTTCGAACAGGCCAAGGTGCTGTGGCAGCAGCTGTCACCGGCCCTCGATCAAGTGTCGCAACCGCGCAGTTATGGCCGTCGTGCGTTCCTGGGCGGCGCCATTGCTGCCTCGGCTGCTGTGGTGATGGTGAGCGTTGGCGTGCCCGGCGGTTTCTCGGGGCTCACGGCTGACTACCGCACCGACGTCGGTGAACAACGCCAGGTGGAATTGAGCGACGGCATCAGCCTGGAGCTCAATACCCAGACCCGTATCAGCCGCGTAGGGCAGGGCATTGAACTGCTTGAAGGCGAAGTCGAAGTGCTGGCCCACGTCGCACAACCTCTAATGGTTCAGGCCGGTGAAGGCTGGGTGAGCGCGGCGCAGGCGCGCTTCAATGTGCGCAATACCGATCACAGCGTGTGCGTGACCTGCATCGAGGGCTGGCTCTCGGTCGATGTGGCCGGGCGTAGCGTGCGCCTGGAGAGTGGCCGGCAACTGACCTACGGCGCAGCCGGGGTGAGTGAAGTCGCCACGGTGGACACCCAGGCAGTGGTGGCCTGGCGTCAGCAGATATTGGTGTTCAACAACGCGACGCTGGCGACGGTCGTGGATGAAATCAACCGCTATCGGCCGGGAATGCTGGTGCTGCTGAACAAGCAACTGGGCCAGCGCCGGGTGCAGGCGCGGTTCAGCTTGCAGCAACTGGCGGGGGTGGCGTTGTTGATTCGGGATGCGTATGGGGCCAAGTGCACGGAGTTGCCGGGGGGGGTGGTGTTGTTGAGTTGAGCCCGAGCGTTTTTACTTCAACGGCCCCACCACCTGGCGATACTTTTCAACCCCCTGCGGTGTCTGGCGCACCAAGCTGACCTCCAAGCCCTGCGGGGCCTCGCGCCGATTGCCACTCAGTTGCCGCCAACCTTTGTCCTTCTCCCACACTCGCACCTGCAAGTCACTCACTCCCGTCAGCACCTCCACGCCATCCTTCGCCGCCGGCAGCGGGAAGCGATCCCTCGCTGGCGCGACGGCCCGGTACAGCGAATCGCCCTTGAGCCACCAGCTCACCCGTTGCAAGCCATCGCCCGCAACGGGGGCGCTGCGGATTATGTCCAGGCGAAAGCCTTTGGTGTCGGAACTGCGCACAGTTACCGCCGCCAGCCCTTCGACTTCCGGTGCGCCGGGTGCAACCAGTTCGACGCTGGCGCGCAGGCTGATATCCCGCTGCATCTGGTTCAAGGCGCGCAGCAGGACTTCGGTTTGCTCGGTGCTGGCCTGTAGATGGTGATCAGCACGGGTCACGCTATCGAGCCCGCGCCAGGCGATGACGCTGACCAGCGCCATCAGCATGATCGCGACCATGACTTCGATCAGGGTGAAGCCTTTTTGCGATGAATTCATGGTTGGCTCACCACGCGCAAAAGGCCAGCTGCATCCCGTTGCAGGCTCAGGCTGTGTTGCCCGTCCGACAGCACCACGCGCACCGGTGGGTTGATCCATTCGGCATTGAGCACCAGGGTTTGCCGGGGTTCGATGGTGATTTGCATCGGCGTGCTTTCCCATAGGCGGGGGCGTAGTTGATCGTCGCTCTGGAACGCTTCCACACCCAACCCATCATCGCTGCGACGGTTGAAGCGAAAGCCCTTGGCGTCCGCCTGCAAGCGGATCGGCCGGCCATCCGCACGGGCTTCGGCCTGGGCCACTTGCAGCAGTTGGCTGAGGCGTTCGGCGTCTTTGCGCAGCAGGTGCAGGGGGTCGGGCTTGATGGTGAGGCTGACGGCCGCGCTGGCGATGCCGATGATCACCAGCACCACCATTAGTTCGATCAGAGTGAAACCTTGCTGTTTCATCGCTGGCTTCCTGGAGAACTGGGGAGTCTGTGAAATAAAAGCGTGCGAATTGGCCTGTAGGCTGATGCCACGGACAAACAGGAGGTTCTCCCCATGGCATTCGCCCTTCGTGTAACACCGGCCCAAGGCGTGCAGGCGCTGGCGTTGTTGGCGGCATTGGCTGGCGCGGTGGTGTGGACGCCGCTGTTGCTGACATCCGCCGAGTCCCACACGCCCCAAGCCACGCCCCAGGCATTGGCGGCGCGCAGCGATAACCCGGCGTTGCAGTGGTTTTCCAATGTGGCGGCGGCCCCGCAGATAAAAGTCACTGGCGTGCTTGCCGGGGCCCGTGGTGCGGTGGCGATCCTTAGCCTCAACGACGGCCCGCCGCGCAGTTTTTTAGTCGGTGAGCGTCTCAGCCCCGGCGTGCGCCTGACGGCCATCGAAGGCGACGGCGTGGAGGTTGAGCACGGTGGCGAAAAGGTCCGCGTCAGTCTCGATAAATTGCCGGATGGGCCGGCACTGCCGCTGCTCACTCGGCCATGACCTGAGTGTCCAGGCGCGCCAGGGGCGGCGCGTCGCGGCTCGCATCCAGCACCAGCACGGTCACCTGAAACAGGCGGCCGTCGGCGTTGATGGTCTGTTCGCAACGCAGTTTCAGGCGGCCTTGATCGCAGTCGAAGTTCTTTTTGCCGCTGCGTAAATGGCCCTCCAGGCCCAGTTCCGCCAGGCGACTCTGGGCCGCCAGCAACGCGACGGATTTGTCCCGCAGCAGCCCATTGCTCTGGGTTATCAGCCCGGCCACGCGTACGGCGGCGGCCATGGCCACGGCGATGATCGCCAGCGCCACCAACACTTCGATCAGGGTAAAACCTTGCGCGTTGCGACGGCCGTACATGGCGCTCTCAAAGCCGGGAAACAGGCCCGCAGACTAGCGCCGCCAGTTGACCGATTGGCGACCGAAACTCCCGAGGATTTTCAATACGACTGACATGTGTTCTTGCAACACTGCGCCACGAATTGCACTCAAGCCAAGGAATGTCGAGATGGATATCGCGCGCCTAACGTCCCCATTGCCAGGCCCTCGTGGGCAGCGTGGCTTCACCTTGATCGAGATCATGGTGGTGGTGGTGATTCTCGGGATTTTGGCTGCCATGGTGGTCCCCAAGGTGCTCGACCGGCCGGACCAGGCACGCGCCACCGCAGCCAAACAGGATATTGGCGGGTTGATGCAGGCGCTCAAACTCTATCGCCTCGACCACGGCACCTACCCCAACATGAACCAGGGCCTCAAGGTGCTGGTGGAGCGCCCGGCAGATGCGAAAAACAGCAACTGGCGCGCCTACCTCGAACGCCTGCCCAATGACCCATGGGGCAACCCGTATCACTACTTGAATCCGGGGGCCAACGGCGAGGTGGATATATTTTCTCTTGGCGCCGATGGCCAGCCGGATGGTGACGGCGTCAATGCCGATATCGGCTCCTGGCAGTTGTAAGGCGCGTCATGAAACGGTATTCGCCCACAGCGGCGAAGCAGCGCGGCATGGCGATTATCAGTGCATTGCTGATCGCCGCCGTGGTGGCGGTGCTGGCCGGCAGCATGCTCACCCGTCAAACCGTGTTCACCCGCAGCCTGGAGGCCGAGCAACTGCGCCTCCAGGGCCAGTGGTTGTTGCTGGGTGGTCTTGAGCGCAGTCGACAGCTGCTTTGGGAGGCGCGTCAAAAAGACGTGTTGACGCGTCTGGATCAGCCTTGGGCCCGTGCCCAAGGCGGTGCATTCGAGGGGCGCATCGTGGACGAGCAGGGCAAGTTCAACCTGCGCAACCTGGTCAATCGCGAGCAGCCGGATGCCGAACAGTTGCAGCGCTTTGAGCGGCTGTGCCGCACCTTGGGTGTCGACCCGGCGCTGAGTCGCCGGATCAGCCAACGTGTCGTCGCGTCCTATGTGCCGCCCGCCAAATACCCGATGCTGCGCAGCCTCGAAGACCTCGGTGGCCTTGAAGGGCTCGACCCGTTACTGCTCCAGCGCTTGCAGGCGTATATCAGCGTGTTGCCCGCGCCGACCTGGGTCAACGGCAACACCGCCAGCGCCGAAGTGCTCAGTGCCGTGGTGCCCCAACTCAGCCTGTCCCAGGCCCATGGTTTAGTGGCCGAGCGTGACAGTGGGCAGTGGTTTATCAACCGGGGTGATTTCGTCAACCGGCTGCGCCTGCCTCAGGTGGCGGTGGATGCCGTGCAGGTGGGCATTACCAGCGAATGGTTTCGCTTGCAGGGCCAGGCGCGCCGTGAGCAGCGGCGGGTGACGATTGATGCGTTGTTGCACAGGCCCGAAGAACGTCAGCCCCAGGTGATCTGGTCGCGGGTGGGTGTATGAAACGCTTGCGTATTGGCCTGGTGCCGCTGGCTCAGTTGACTGCACAAAGCCAGGTGCGGTTTGCCTGGCTGGACCGGGGTGTGGTGGTGGACGAGGGCACCGAAAGCCTTGCGCAACTGGGCAAGGCGCGGGTAGCGATGGACTGTTTCCTGCATCCTTCTGACAGCCTGCTCACCAGCCTGGAGCTGCCACCGCTGCCGGCGGCGAAGACCGATGCGGCTGTGGCCTGCGCCGCTCAAGCATTGATTCTCGGGCCGGTCGAACAGATGCAGGTAGCCCACGGGCCACGCGAAAACGATGGGCGCGTGCAGGTGGCTTGGGTGTCCAAGGCGGGGCTGGAACGGCTGGGCCAGTTGCAACTGAAACTGCGGGGCTTGTATCCGGCGCCTTACGCCTTGCCGGTCGGCGCGGTGGCGCTGGACGAAGGCTATCTGTTGACCCGTGACAGCCTGCAACAAGGCTCGGTGCATCCGTTGGGGCAGCAGGCGCTGGACCTGCCATTGGTAGACATGGCGCAGCGTTGGAGTGGGCCGACACCGGCCTGGGGCTTGCACGGCCACCTCAGCCAGCCCGCCAGTGGCGGCTGGGGCAGGGCGCTGGGCTGTGTCGCAGTGGCCGCCGCCATCTGGACCCTCGGCCTGAACGTCTACGCAGCGCGCCAAGTGGATGAAGGCCAACGTCTCAAGGCGTTGATGAGCCAACAGGTGCGCCAGGCGTTTCCTGAACTGCCGGTGGTGCTAAACCCCTTGCAGCAGGCCCGTCAGCAGTTGACTGCCCGCCAGACTGGCGCCGCCGCCGACCCCGGCCAGCGCTTCAGCAGCCTGCTGCAACTGGTGGGCAGCAACCTGCCGTTTATGGTGGCCAGCGTCGACAGCTTGAGCTTTGAGCAGGGGCGTTTGCAGCTCAAATTACTCGCTGACAGCCGCAACCCGACAGCCGAGGGCGACTGGCAAGCAGCTTTGACCCAGGCTGGTTTTACGGCCTCGCGGGACGCTCACGCCTGGACTATTGGCCCGGTAAACCCGCAGGCCCGTGATGAATAAATTTCAACGCTTACGTAGCCAATCCCAAGTGTTCTGGCGCGGGCTGGCCGTGCGCGAAAAACGCATGGTGAGTGGCGCCGGGTTGGTGCTGGCGGGCTTATTGACTTGGTTGGTACTGGTGCAGCCTGCGTTGAAAAAAATCGATTACTGGCAGGCTGAAACCCCCAAGTTGCGCGCCCAGGCCGAGGCTTTGCAGGTTGTGTTGCAGGGCGTCGTCGCACCGAAAGCAGCCGATGAAGCCGCGCTGCGACAAGCCCTGGATGGGGCAGGCTTGCAGGGCCGTTATCAGTTGCAGGCCGAGGCCCCCGGCGGCTGGCGCCTGACCTTCGATAACGCCCCGGCTGACGCTGTGGTGGGCTGGTTGCTGGGCAACCCTCGTTCGTTTTCCCTGGAGGTGTCCGAGGCGCGTTTGCAGCGCGCGGCGGATGCTGTCGACAACTCGGCCGGCACTGTGTCCGGGACCGTTCGCATGGATCAGGCGCTTGGCGCTAAGGAAGCTTCATGAAGTGGTCAGTCCCGCCTTTTCGTTTGGCCGCACCGTTGCTGGTACTGGCCCTGAGCGCGTGCAGCAACAGTCAGCCCACCAAGCCGCTGTTGGTGGACAGCGAACTCGGCCAACCCTTGGCCGAGACCCGGCGCAGCGATACCGCGCTGGACCGCCAACGCGAACCCGCCCCCCAACCCCCCGTACAACACCGGGTCACCAACAGTGCGCGTGGGCATGCGCCCGCCGTCGTGAAGGCACGCAACCCGCTGGGGGACCAGCCGGTGCAGCTCAACTTTGTCGATGCAGATATCCAGGCGGTGGTGCGTGCGCTCTCCCGCGCAACCGGCCAGCAGTTTCTGGTAGACCCGCGGGTGAAGGGCAACCTGACCCTGGTCAGCGAAGGCCAGGTGCCGGCGCATCAGGCTTACGACATGCTGCTGGCGGCGCTGCGCATGCAGGGTTTCAGCGTGGTGGATGTGGGTGGCGTGGCCCAGGTGGTGCCTGAGGCCGATGCCAAGTTGCTCGGCGGGCCGATCTACAGCGCTGGCAGCAGCGGCATGCAGACCCGCACCTTTCGCCTGCAATATGAAAATGCAGTCAACCTGATCCCGGTGCTGCGCCCCATCGTGTCGCCGAACAACCCGATCAATGCCTACCCCGGCAATAACAGCATCGTTATCACCGACTACGCGGAAAACCTTGCGCGGGTGGCACAGATCATCAACGGCATCGACACCCCCAGCGCCATCGACACGGACGTGGTGAAGGTGCAGAACGGCATTGCGGTCGACATCGCCGCCATGGTCGCCGAGCTGCTGGAGACCGGGGGCGCCGACCAAACCCAGAAGATCAACGTGGTGGGCGATCCGCGTTCCAACTCCATCATCATCCGGTCCGGCAGCCCCGAGCGCACGGAGCTGGCGCGCAACCTGATCTACAAGCTCGACAACGCCCAGAGCAACCCCAGCAATATGCATGTGGTGTACCTGCGCAACGCCCAAGCGGGAAAATTGGCCCAGTCGCTGCGTGGCCTGCTCACCGGCGAGAGCGACTCCGGGGTCAGCGATGAGGCACGGGGCAAGCTCAGTGCCATGGGCAGCACCGACAAAAACACCCAAGGTGCCAGCAACGCACAAAACAGCAGCGGCACACCTACCGGCAGCGGCGTGCAATCGGGCTATAACCAGAACACCCCATCCACCGGCAGCACCAGCAAGGATCAGGACACCGCCTTCAGCGCCGGCGGCGTGACCATCCAGGCCGACGCCACCACCAACACCTTGCTGATCTCCGCGCCCGACCCGTTGTACCGCAACCTGCGGGAAGTGATCGACATGCTCGACCAGCGCCGCGCCCAAGTGGTGATCGAAAGCCTGATCGTCGAAGTCAACGAGGACGATGCCACCGAATTTGGCGTGCAATGGCAGGCCGGCAATCTGGCGGGCAAGGGCGGGTTTGGCGGCGTCAACCTGGGCGGCAGTGGGGTCAACGGCACGCCCACCAGCCCGACCAGTATCGATGTGTTGCCCAAGGGCCTGAACATTGGCCTGGTTAACGGCACCGTGGATATTCCGGGGATTGGCAAGGTGCTCGACCTCAAGGTGCTGGCCCGCGCCTTGAAGAGCAAGGGGGGTACCAACGTGTTGTCTACGCCGAACCTGCTGACCCTGGACAACGAAGCGGCAAGCATCTTTGTGGGGCAGACCATTCCGTTTGTCACCGGCAGTTATGTGACCGGGGGCGGCGGTACGAGCAATAACCCGTTCCAGACTGTGCAGCGTGAGGAAGTGGGGCTGAAATTGAATGTACGGCCTCAGATTTCCGAAGGTGGCACGGTGAAGCTGGATATTTACCAAGAGGTCAGCAGCGTGGATGAGCGGGCGTCGGTGGAGGCGGGCACGGTGACCAACAAGCGGGCCATCGATACCAGCATTCTGTTGGACGACGGGCAGATTATGGTGCTCGGTGGGTTGCTGCAGGATGGCTACAGCCAGAGCAATGATGCGGTGCCGTGGTTGTCGGATATTCCGGGGTTGGGGGCGTTGTTTCGCAATGAGAAACGCAGTGTGAACAAGACCAACCTGATGGTGTTTTTGCGGCCCTATATCATTCGTGACAGTGGTGCGGGGCGCAGTATTACGTTGAATCGTTATGAGTTTATGCGTCGGGCCCAGGGTGGGTTACAGCCGGAACATAGTTGGGCGATGCCGGATGTGCAGGCGCCGCAGTTGCCTTCGGTGGAGAAGGCGATTCCTCAGTCGTTGGGGCCTCGGGCGGTGATCAGGGCGGTGCCGCAGTGATGGGGGGCATATCCGTTATTTGGGTAACGGCGGCTTATGGTTCCGCTCTTACAGCGGGTCACTTTTGGAAGGACCCAAAAGTAACCAAAAGGTCCTCGCCCCACCACTCGGTGCCTCGCTTAGGCTCGGCATGCCCTCACTCCGGCTTGAATCCGTGGGCCGCCGCAATGGGCCATCCATGGCCCAGTGCGGCTAACCCGGCGTCCTGCCGGGTTACCCACGGATTCAAGCCTGCGTTCGGCCAGCGTGGTTTAACGGGGCGACTCAGATCAAGATCAAAAGCAGATCAAAAGCAGATCAAGAGCTGGTCAGGTGTACACCGACCTGTGGGAGCTGGCTTGCCTGCGATGCAGACAACTCGGTATATCAGGCACACCCAGTTGATGCCATCGCAGGCAAGCCAGCTCCCACAGGGAACCGCGCAGGCTTCAGCTTTCAGGTCGGCTGTCAGGCCGCCTCGCTTTGCTTTTGATTTTGATCTGAGGCGCCCCGTTAAACACGCTGGCCGGAATTCGGCATGGATTTGGGGGGTAAACCGGCAGGGATGCCGGTTTAGCCGCCCCGCGCCATGGATGGCGCGTGGCGGCGGCCCCCCAAATCCATGTCGGATTACGGGCATACCGAGCCTAGGCGAGGTACCGAGTGTTGGGGCAAGAGCCCTTTGGTTACTTTGGGGCTTTTCCAAAGTGACTCGCCGTAAGGGCGAAACCCTAAGCCGCCGTTACCCAAATAATGGATATGTACACATACAAACAGGGCCAACACCATGAGCCTATTGCCCTACGCCTGGGCCAAATCCCAACGCATCCTCCTACGCCCCAGCACCGAGGGCATGCTACTCACCGTCTGCCCCTCAACCCCCGGCTGGTCCATCAGCGAAGTCCAACGCCAGTTCGGCCAGTCCCACATCGAACACGTACGCGATGACGAACTCGACGGCCTGCTCACCAGCGCCTACGCCGACACGGGCAGCGCCGCCGCCGTGGTGGGCGCCGCCGAAAACGAAGTCGACCTCGACCGCCTGATGCAAGACATGCCCGAAGTCACCGACCTGCTCGACACCCAGGACGGCGCCCCGGTGATCCGCATGATCAACGCCTTGCTCACCCAGGCCGCGCGCGACGAGGCCAGTGATATCCATATCGAACCCTACGAAACCCACTCCGTGGTGCGCTACCGCGTCGACGGCACCCTGCGCGACGTGGTGTCGCCACGCAAGGCATTGCACGGCGCGCTGGTGTCGCGCATCAAGATCATGGCCCAACTCGATATCGCCGAAAAACGCCTGCCTCAGGACGGCCGTATTGCCCTGCGCGTAGCGGGGCGGCCGATTGATATTCGGGTGTCCACGGTGCCCACCGGGCATGGCGAGCGAGTGGTGATGCGACTGTTGGACAAGCAAGCCGGGCGCCTGCAACTGGAGACCCTGGGCATGGAACCGCAACTGCTGGCGCGCCTGGATACCTTGATCCGCCAGCCCCACGGCATCGTGCTGGTCACCGGCCCCACCGGCAGCGGCAAGACCACCAGCCTGTACGCGGCGTTGGCCCGGTTGGACGCCAGCACCAGCAATATCCTCACCGTGGAAGACCCGGTGGAATACGACCTGCCGGGTATCAGCCAGATCCAGGTCAACGCCAAGATCGACATGACCTTTGGCCTGGCCCTGCGCGCGATTTTGCGTCAAGACCCGGACATCATCATGATCGGCGAGATCCGTGACCTGGAAACCGCGCAAATCGCTGTGCAGGCCTCGCTCACCGGCCACCTGGTGCTGGCAACCCTGCACACCAACGATGCGGTGTCGGCGGTCAACCGGCTGATCGACATGGGCGTCGAGCCGTTTCTGTTGGCGTCGTCGTTGTTGGGGGTATTGGCCCAGCGCCTGGTGCGTCGCCTGTGCCCTCATTGCAAACAGGAAGACACGGCGGCCCCCGGCACCTGGCGCCCGGTGGGCTGCGCGCAGTGTAACGGCATCGGCTACAGCGGCCGTACCGGTATCCATGAGTTGTTCTGCGTTGATGACGATGTGCGCAGCCTGATCCATCAGGGCGCCAATGAGCAGGACCTGCGCGTGGCGGCCCGCCGCGCCGGGATGTTCAGCATGCGTGAAGACGGCGAGCGCTGGGTGCGCAGTGGCGCCACCGCGCCCGAAGAAATCCTGCGCGTGACACGGGACGCCTGATGAATCGCTATCGCTATGAAGCCGCCGATGCCAGCGGCAAGGTCGAGGCCGGGCATGTTGAGGCCGACAGCCAGAGCGCGGCGTTTGCCCAATTACGGGGGCGGGGTTTGACTGCGTTGCTGATGCAGCTGGAGGGCAATCAGCCAACGGCCAACGGCAGCAGCCTGTTCAGCCCCAAACTCTCGGACAATGATTTGGCCTGGGCCACACGTCAACTGGCGAGCCTGCTCGGCGCCAGCCTGCCATTGGAGGCAGCGTTGAGCGCGACGGTGGAACAGGCCGAGAAAAAACACATCGCCCAGACCTTGAGTGCCGTGCGCGCCGATGTGCGCGGCGGGATGCGCCTGGCGGATGCGTTGGCGGCGCGGCCTCGGGACTTTCCGTCGATCTACCGGGCGTTGATCGCGGCGGGAGAGGAGTCCGGTGACCTGGCCCAGGTGATGGAGCGCCTGGCCGACTACATCGAGGAGCGCAACAACCTGCGGGGCAAGATTCTCACCGCGTTTATCTACCCCGGTGTGGTGGGGTTGGTGTCCATCGGCATTGTGATTTTTCTCCTCAGTTACGTGGTGCCCCAGGTGGTCAGCGCGTTTTCCCAGGCGCGCCAGGACCTGCCGGGGCTGACCCTGGCGATGCTCAATGCCAGCGACTTTATCCGCGCCTGGGGTTGGTTGTGTTTTGCCGGGATCGTTGGCGGTTTCTGGAGCTGGCGCTTGTACCTGCGCAACCCGGTGGCGCGCTTGAACTGGCACAGTCGGGTGTTGCGCCTGCCGCTGATCGGGCGATTTGTACTGGGTTTGAACACGGCGCGATTCGCCTCCACCCTGGCGATCCTCGGCGGTGCCGGTGTGCCGTTGCTGCGAGCCCTGGAAGCGGCGCGCCAGACCTTGTCCAACGACCGGCTCGACCAATGCGTCACTGACGCCACCGCCAAGGTGCGCGAAGGCGTCAACCTGGCGCCCGCGCTGGCGGTGGAGAAAGTGTTTCCGCCGGTGTTGATTCATCTGATCGCCAGCGGCGAAAAAACCGGCTCGTTGCCGCCGATGCTGGAGCGCGCGGCACAGACGTTGTCGCGGGATATCGAGCGGCGCGCCATGGGCATGACGGCCTTGCTGGAGCCGCTGATGATTGTGGTGATGGGGGCGGTGGTGTTGGTGATCGTCATGGCTGTGTTGTTGCCCATCATCGAAATCAACCAGCTCGTTACTTAAATGTGGGAGGGGGCAAGCCCCCTCCCACATTGGACTTACATTTTTCCAGTGATATCTCTGGGCTCCTGACCAACCTCGGGTTCCTCATTCCGTCACATCTCACCCCCCCCCTGCGCGGGCTCCAGCCACGCTCGCTGAAATCCCGCTGTCATCTCCCCCCCAAACCACCCAAAACCATGACCAAAACACCCGAGAATCTTTTTAAAAATCAAGCATTTCCTCCCGAGGTTTTTTCCCACAAACGTCATCGGAAACTGCGACTTTCTCTCCATGGTTTTCACCCCTGGCCACCCCCGCTTCAGGCTTGGGACCGAAGCCATAGCGTCAAGCAAGCGCCATCTACCCCAAACGTACAAACACGACGAAAGGAGCTTCTTCATGTTTAAGCGCAACGTTCTCGCGGTATCCATGACCCTCGCTGCACTGTGCTCGGCCCAGGCTGCATTCGCAGACGTAAACGGCGGCGGCGCAACTCTGCCACAACCGCTGTATCAGACCGCAGGCGTACTCACTGCTGGCTTCGCCCCTTACATCGGCGTGGGCAGCGGCAATGGCAAGGCTGCCTTCCTCACTAACGACTACCAGAAGTTTGTGACCGGCGTGACCAACAAGAACGTGCACTGGGCCGGTAGCGACTCGAAGCTGACCAAAGCTGAGTTGGACAAGTACGAAGCCGAAAAACAAGCCGGTTGGGGCAAGCTGATTCAGGTGCCGTCGGTGGCCACTTCGGTCGCTGTACCTTTCAACAAGGCAGGTTCGGCTGCTGTTGATTTGAGCGTCAGCCAACTGTGCGGCGTGTTCTCCGGCCGTTTGACTGACTGGAGCGAGATCACCGGTTCAGGCCGTACCGGCGCGATCAAAATCGTTTACCGCAGCGAGTCCAGCGGCACTACTGAGCTGTTCACGCGCTTCCTCAATGCCAAGTGCTCCGAGGCACTGCCTTTCGCGGTGACCACCACCTTCTCGTCCAGCTACGGCGCCGGCGTTCCAGCCTCCGCTGTTGCCGCCACCGGCAGCCAGGGCGTAATGACCACCCTGGGTTCCACCGACGGTGGTATCACCTACATGAGCCCGGACTACGCGGCTACCACCTTGGCCGGTCTGGATGACGCCACCAAAGTTGCCAAAGTAGCGGGTGTTTCGCCGGCCCCGGCCAACGTTTCGGTGGCCATCGCCGCTGTGCAAGTGCCTTCGGCACTCAACGTTGCCAACCAGAACGCCTGGGTGCCAACGTTTGCCGCAACTACCAGCGCCACTGACCCAAGCGTTGCGGCTTACCCAACCACCGGCTACCCGATCCTGGGCTTCACTAACCTGATCTTCAGCCAGTGCTACGCCGACGCTAACCAGACCGCTCAAGTGCGCACGTTCTTGACTCGCCACTACAACCTCAGCGCCTTCAGCAGCAACGACACCGCTATCCGCAACAACCGCTTCGTGACCCTGCCTAACACCTGGAAAACCGCTATCAACGATAACTTCCTGACCGCCTCCAGCCCACTGAGCATCGGTAACCCAGACGTCTGCAACGCCATCGGTCGTCCGCTGTAACCCACGCTTTCAACGACCCGCAACACCGATCAGCAACGGCCCGTGCCGTTGCTGATTTTTTTGCATTACCAGCCCTGTATGAACTTTCCATGACAAAAGTTCAGTCGCACCCCTCGCCAACGGCCTAACCCTCATACGTGAGTGTGTCTTGCCCTCCTGCGCCATAACAAAGAAGGAAGATCCCAGATGGTCCGCTGCAAACCTACGGTTAACCGCAAAGCCCCGACAGTGTTGCGCCTCAAGCCCTTGGCCCAGGCCATTGCCTTGTTGATGGTGGCGGGCAATGCCCAGGCCGCACCGGCGTACAGTGCCGCCTGGTTTGCCGAAAAGGGCGCAACCCAGGCCGCGACTGCGGCACGGGTGAATGCGGGGCAGGTGCCGGGGATCCCTTCGTTGAACCAGCAGGCGCAGGTCAAGCAGCAGTTGGCGCGCTCCATCAGCACCTTGAACACAACCGTGGCGGCGATTGCCGCCCAGCAGGCGGCGCAGGCGGCAGGTCGGCAAACCGCATTCGGCCAGGTCTCGACGATTCCCGACGGGCTCGGCAAGGGCGGCCTGCAAGTCGATAACAGCCTGACCCAGGGCTGGACCAACGCCAAGAACCCCACCCAGACCCAGTCTGGCGGCAAGACCACGGTGACCATCGAGCAGACCGCCGACAAGGCGATCCTCAACTGGGAGACCTTCAACGTCGGGCGCAACACCACTGTGGATTTCCAGCAGCAATCCAACTGGGCCGTGCTCAACCGCGTCAACGATCCGAATGCGCGCCCCAGCGAGATCCAGGGCCAGATCAACGGCGCCGGCACGGTGATGATCATGAACCGCAACGGCGTGGTGTTTACCGGCACCAGCCAGGTCAACGTGCGCAACCTGGTCGCCGCTGCGGCGAACATCACCGATGACCAGTTCACCCAACGCGGCATTTACGTGGACACCAACGGCACCCAGCCGACCTTCACCGACGCGGCCGGCAAGGTCCAGGTGCAGCGCGGCGCGGTGATCCAGACCCATGCCCCGGCCACCTCCACCGACTCGGGCGGCTATGCGTTGCTGCTCGGTTCCGAAGTGGAAAACGCCGGCACTATCATCACTGCCAAAGGCCAGACCACCCTGGCGGCGGGCGACAGCTTTTACATCCGCAAAGGCGTCGGCACCGCCGGTAATGAACGCTCCACCACCCGTGGCAACGAGGTCGCCACCAGCCTCAAGGCCGGCAGCACGGCGGGCAAAGTCACCAACAGTGGCCTGATCATGGCCTCGACCGGCGACATCACCCTGACCGGTCACCAGGTGCAGCAAAACGGCGTGGCCCTGGCCAGCACGTCGGTGGACACCCGCGGCACCCTTCACTTGCTCAATGCCGCCAGCGACACCACCGGCAGCGTGACCCTGGGCGAGGGGAGCACCACCGCAGTCCTGCTGGACGCCAGCGGCAGCACCGCCCTCGACAGCCAGCAAGGTGCCGGGTTGATCAAGTACGACGGCCTGGCCGCCAACCTGATCACCGGCCAGTTCAACAACCTCAGCGCCGTGGCCGACCGCACCGACCAGTCACGCATCGAGATCGTCAGCGGCGGCACCGTGGACTTCCAGAAAGGCTCGATCACGTTGGCCACCGGCGGCCAGGTGGCGGTCAGTGCTGGCCAGCGCAGCCTGGCGCGTGACGGGGCGATAATCGATGTGTCGGGCGCGGTCGGCGTCAAGGTGGCGATGGAAGCCAACAACATCAAGGTCAACGTGCAGGGCAACGAGCAGCGCGATGCACCGGTCAACCGCGACAACGGGCAACTGATCAACAATGACGTATGGGTCGATTTGCGCGAGCTGGTGTTTGTGCCGGCGGGCACCAATGGCTATGCCACTGACCGCTGGTACACCGCAGGCGGCCTGCTGGAAGTGGGCGGTTACCTTGGCACCCAAGGGCATTCGGTGGGCGAATGGATGGCCCAGGGCGGCACCGTGACCTTTACCGGCAAGGATGTGGTGACCCAGCAGGGCGCCCAGGTCAACCTGTCCGGCGGCACCGTGGATGTACAAGGCGGTTATATCCAGCAGACCTGGCTCAAGGGCCCGAATGGGCGGTTGTACCTGCTGTCCAACGCGCCGGGCGATATTCTCTATTCCGGCATCTACAAAGGCTTTGAAAGCACCAGCGCCCGCTGGGGCCAGACCGAGTACTACTACAACCCGTCGATCGCCCCGCAACGCCGCTATGAGGCCGGTTACACCGTGGGCCGCGACGCCGGCAAGCTGGTGGTCAGTACCGCCAGCGCGGTGCTTGAAGGCCAGGTGGTCAGCGATGTGTTCCAGGGTGAGCGCCAGACCCAGGCGCCGAACATCAACCTCGACGGTTACCAGCAATCGCAGAAAGCCATGGCCCAGCGCGCGCAGTTGATCATTGGCCAGTACCTCCCGATTTACAACAAAACCACCGGCACCTTGCGTTACGCACTGGGGGCCAGCACTGACCAGGTGCTGATCGATGCCAATACCCAGAAGATCGCCGAGGGCCTGGACCTCACCACGGCGCTGCCGGCAGATCGCCAAGGCAAAGTGGTGCTCGACAGTGGCCAGCTCAATGGCTTTGAGTTGGGTGCGATCAAGGTTGGCGCCAAGCAGCAGATCACCGTCAATGGCGCGCTACAGGTCGCCGACGGCGGCGATATCACGCTGTTTGGGCCACAGGTCAGCGTCAATGCCAACCTGACCGCCCATGGCGGTAGCCTCAATGCGGGCAACATCCTCAAGCAGGTTAACCTCAACTCAAGCAACGTCGTAGGGGATGTGACCCTGGCCGGTAGCGGCCGAGTCGACGTGGCGACGGGGGTGCGGCTGGACACGACCGGCCGCTGGAACAACCTGGCATTGAACCCTGCCGGCGGCGCTGGTGTGGCGTACGTGAATGGCGGCACGATCTCGTTGCGTAGCACGGGCAATGTGCAGTTGGCAGCGGGCAGTGTGGTGGACGCCTCTTCCGGCGCCACGCTGGGCGTGGACCGCAAACTCAGCGGTGGCAAGGGCGGCAGCGTGACCTTGGCAGCCCAGGGCGTACTGGGGCTTGACGGTGAAATCCGTGGCTACGGCGTGAGCGGTGGCGGCACGTTGGCGTTGCAGGCGCACCGGGTGCAGATCGGCGACAGCGCCGATGTGCCGGCCGCCGACACCTTGAAGCTGGCGGGTGATTTCTTCAACAAGGGCTTTTCGGCCTATGACATCACCGGTAATGAAGGCCTGCTCGTCACCGAGGGCACGCAGGTCGACGTCACGGTGCCGGGCTACCGCCTGGGCGCTCAGGCATTGAACCTGCCCACCGGCAGCGATCCCGCGACGGCCCTGGAGCGCTGGGTTTCGCCGCTGTATCTGGAAGACTTCGCGAAGGGCGTCGTGACTCAACGCCGAGGGGCAAGCTTAAGCCTGACAGCCGGCACTGTAGAGAGCACGGCTGCGCAACTGGCGACCACGTCTTTGACGGTGGGCCAGGGCGCGGTGATCAACGTGGACCCTGGCCAGGGCATCAACCTGCGCAGCGTTGGCCAGTTGACCCTGGACGGCACGCTGAACGCCTGGGGCGGCAATGTCAGCCTGAGTGGCTTGACCACGGCCGCCTCGGAGGCAGTGAACGCCGTCGGGCATGGCCGTTCGATCTGGCTCGGCGAGCATGCGGTGATTGATGTTGCCGCGCGTGCCGCCACGGCGGTGGGCAACAATGGTCGCAGCTTCGGCTCGGTGCGCAACGGTGGCAGCATCAACATCGGCGGCACCTTCGACCTGAACACCGGCATCGCCAAGGCCAGCGACCTGTTTGTGGTGGTGCGTGACGGCGCACGCCTGGACGCCTCGGGCACCCAGGCCTTACTGAACATCCCGGGGCAAGGCGCGGTGCAGGTCGCCAGTAACGGCGGCAGTATCACCCTGGCCTCCAACAATGGCCTGTACCTGGATGGCAGCTTTGTGGCCAACGCTGGCGGTGCCGGTGCGGCAGGCGGCAGTCTCAACGTGGCGTTGGAAAGCCCGTATTACCAAAAAGCCGGCGTGACGGATCGCGTGCTCAACCTGCGTGAATTGATACTGGGCCAGGTGCATCAGCCCACTGCGCTGGCGGGCAACGCCACAGATGCCGCCGGCAGCCTGGAGTATGGGCACGGCCGTTTGGGCGTGGACCAGATTCGCGCGGGCGGTTTCGATAACCTGGCGCTGTTGAGCAATGGCGTGTTGAGCTTTGACGGCGACGTGAGCTTGAACATGGGCCAGAGCCTGCGCCTGTACAGTCGCGGCTACGGTCTGAGCGAAAACGCAGCGGCTGATTCGCGTATCAACCTGCGGGCGCCTCATCTGTTGCTGGCGGGCATTCTCGCCCCCGAAGAGCCAGGCAAGGAGCTTTACGTGCGGCCAGTGCCGGTGCTGCCGGCGCCCTCCCTGCGGTCCACCCAGGCCCAATTCAACGCCGATGGCAATCTGGTCGAAGTGCGCGGCAATGTCATCTTCGGCAACAGCAGCCGTCTGCGCCAAGCCAATGACAGCCTGACAAACCTGGAGCGCCTAGGGTTTGACCACGTCAACGTGACCAGCCAGGGCGACCTGCGTTTTCTCGCCGGCACCAGCGAGAACGACGTCATGAGCGGCGTCAGCACCCAGTTACTGACCCAAGGTGATATGACCCTGCGGGCTGCCCAGTTGTACCCGGCCACCGAAGTCGGTGCTCGGGTTATCGCCGGCTACTTGGGCGCCGACTCCAGCATCTCCCTTGGCTTGCTGTTTGATCCTTCGCGCAGCTTGACCATCGGCCGCGTCGGCACCACCGATGCAGCGCTGCCGTATTCGGTGTTCGGGCGCCTGCAACTGGGGGCTGCGAACGTGATCCAGGGCGGCGTGGTGCGTGCGCCGCTGGGGCTGATCGATATCGGCAGCATGGGCAGCCAGCGTGTGCAACTGATGCCGGGCAGTGTGACCTCGGTGAGTGGCAAGGGCCTGGTGTTGCCGTATGGCGGCACGGTGGACGGCCAAATCTACAAGTACAACGGCAAGCAAGTGGTGTTCATTGGGCAAGGCGGGGTGGGTACCAATGGCAGCGAACTCGCGGTTGGCGTGATATTGGGCGGCAAGTCGGTCGCCGTGCTGGCGGATGCCACGCTGGATCTTTCCGGCGGTGGTGAGCTGCTGGGGGCAGGCTTTGTGTCTGGGCGCGGTGGTTCGACGGACGCACGCTTTAACCCGCTGGTGCAATTTGGCGCCAACGGCGGGTTTGTATTGCCGGGCCTGTCCACCAACCCGGTCTACGCGATCGTACCGGGGGTGCAGCCGGTCGCTGCGCCTGCGGGCGGTGAGGGCGGTGCGGTTGCGCCGTTGATTGGCCAGCAAATCACCATCGGCGCCGGCGTACCGGGGTTGCCGGCGGGCACCTACACCCTGATGCCGTCGACCTATGCGTTGCTGCCGGGCGCCTTCCGCGTCGAGATCAACGGCCTGGCCGGTGTCGGCGGCGGGGCCACGCAGTTGATGCGCAATGGCTCGTGGTCTACCGCCGGGCATTTGTCGATTGCCAATACGGGGATCCGCGACAGCCTGGCGAGCCAGTTGATCTTGACGTCGGCCGACACCTTGCGCCGTTATTCCCAATACAACGAAACCAGCTACGCGCAGTTTGCCCGTGCGGATGCGGCGAAACTTGGGGTGCCGCGCGCGATGCTTGAAGTCGATGCCAAGACGTTGAAGCTGGCCATGCGTGCGGGGGGCGGGGCGAGTGCGTTCACCTTTGAGGGCATGGGTCGTTTCGATGCGGCGGCGGGTGGTTACGGCGGCACCGTTGCCGTGGTCGACCTGGCCAGGGGCGGCATTGAGGTGGTCGCGGCAGATCAAGCGGCAACCCAGGGTTTCAGGGGGATTACCTTCAGCGCCGACAGCCTCAATGCGCTGGGCGCATCGCGCCTGATCATTGGGGGCTTGCCCTACGTTGCCTATGGCCAGTCGGGTAGCTACATCACGTTTGCGGAAGGGGTGAACGGCGCCAGGAGCAACATTGTGCTGCGCGAGGGTGCTGTATTGGCCGCGCCCGAGGTGTTGTTAGTCAGTCAAACTGGCTCGATCGTCGTTGAGCAGGGGGCCTCGATCAACACAATCGGCCGTGGCAGCGCAGGCTTCGACGCCCGCGACGGTTTTATCTACAAGGTCTCGAACATGCTGGCGGTGTCCAATGGCCTGCTCAATGTGATCGCGGCGACGGTGATTGGCGGCGAGGTCAGTCAGGGCATCAGCATCGGCACCTGCAACGCCACGCCCTGCAGCGGGCAGACCAACCTCTACTCCGAAGGCAGCATCGTGGCGTTGACCGACGCGAGCTTCTCACTGGGCGACCAGGTGCGCTACGGCACGCGCCATCTCAATCTGGGGGTGAGTGCGATCAACCTGGGCAGCGCTGAAGCGTTGGCCGCTGCGGTGGCGGCAAACCAGGTGCCGGCCGGCCTGACGTTGACCCAGGCACTGCTCGACCGCCTGTTGCGCGGCGATACCCAGTTCGGTGCGCCGGCCCTGGAAACCCTGCAACTTTCAGCCCGCGACAGCTTCAATTTCTACGGCAGTACCTCACTGGACACCTACGACCCACTGACGGGCAAATCGCGGCTGACTAACCTGATGATCGCCACCCCGGCCATCTACGGTGTCGGTGGCGCTGGCGATGTGGCCAGCATTCACACCGCCAACCTGATTTGGCAAGGCGCGACCAACCCGGCTGGCGCCGTAGTGAATGGCGGTGCCGGTACCGGCAGCGGGCGGTTGGACATCAACGCCGAGCGCATCGAGTTCGGTTATGGGGCGTTTGCTCAGCCCAACGCCACCCAATCGTTCGATCGCCTGGTGTTGGGCTTTGCCAACGTCAATCTGAACGCCAGCGAGCGCATCACCGCCAATCACAAGGGTAGCCTGTCGGTCTATCAACAGCAGGGTGCCTATGACCCGGTCAAGGGCTTCGCGTACAGCGGCGGCAACCTGAATATCCTCACGCCGTTGATGACCGGTGAAGCCGGTTCCGTCAACCGTATGACTGCCGGCGGCGCCATTGATGTGGCGGCCTCTGCCGGGCTGCGGGGTACAGCGGATGGCCAGGGCGCCGAGCTGTCGCTCAAAGGCGACAGTATTCGCCTGGCCAGCGCGGTAGTGCTGCCCAGCGGCAAGGTCAGCCTGAGTGCCCGCGGTGATGTGCTGTTGACCGACACGGCATTGATCGATGTCGCCGGGCGTGCAATCACCTTCAATGATGTGACGAAATACGGCTGGGGCGGCGATGTACTGCTCGACAGCCGCAGCGGCAATATTCACCAGGCGGCAGGCTCGACCATCGACCTGTCCGCCCAGTACAACCACGCTGGCAAATTGCGCGCCGTGGCGGTGGATGCAGCGGCGGGCACGGTCGACCTGCAAGGCAAGATCTTCGGCAGCAGCAGCGGTTATTACGACGCAGGCGGCACCTTGATGCCGTACCAGGCCGGTGGCGTGGAGATCCAGGCCCAGCGCCTGGGCGGCAGCGGTACCCTGGACCAGCAATTCGCCGACCTCAACCAACGCCTCAACGCTGGTCAGGTCTTCGGTTCGCGCAGCTTCCAGCTCAAACAGGGCGACTTGACCATCGGCAACGGCCTCAAGGCCGGCACCATCAGCGTGTCGGTGGACAACGGCAGCCTGCGGGTCACCGGCCTGGTGGACGCCAGCGGCGAGCGTGTCGGCAGTATCACCCTGGCCGGCAAGCAGGGCCTGACCCTGGACGGCAGCGCGGTACTCGATGCCCATGGCAGCAAACTGCGTGTGGACAGCTACGGCAAGATCATCGACTCGCCCAACCGTGCGATGGTGGTGCTCGGCTCCGGTGATGGCGGCTTGACCCTCGCCGACGGCGCGCGCATCGACCTGCGTCATGGCACCGACGGCTCCGCCGGCAATGACGGGCGCAATCGCGGCACCCTGGAGCTGAACGCGCCCCGGCTGGTCAATGCCGATGGCAGCAGCAACGACATCGATATCGATGCCCGTGGCCGCCTGGCCATCGACGGTGCTCGCTCGATTACCCTCAACGGCATGGTCACCTATGACGACGCCCCGGTGGTCACCGACCCGACGGCCAGCGGGCGCCCGTACCAGCAAATCGACCAGGCCTACCTCGACGGAAAACATGCGATGAGCGCTGCGTTTATCAACGGCGCATTGCTCAATTCAGACCTGTTGAACAACAAGCTCGCCGGGCTTAACAACAGCACCTATGCGGACGCGTTCCACCTGCGCCCCGGTGTGGAAATCGTCAGCAACACAGCGGACGGCGACATGGTGGTGCAGGGCGATCTCGACCTGTCCGGCTATCGCTATGCCAGCCTCAACCCCCACAGCCCGAAAACCTCGGTGTACGGCTCCGGCGAGTCCGGCAGCCTGACCCTGCGCGCGGGCGGCGACCTGAGCATTTACGGCAGCATCAACGATGGTTTTTCACCACCACCGGAAACCGTGGATGACAAGGGCTGGGTTTTGTTGCCCGGTAAAGACTTCAGCGGCGGCGACATCGTGGTGCCGGGCAATGGTGTGACCCTGGCGGACGGCACGGCCTTCCCGGCGGGCAGCACCTTGAACTATGACCTGCCGATCAAGGGCCTGACGGTGGCGGCGGGCACACGGTTGCCGGTCACCGCCGTGTTGGACCAAGTGTTGACGCTGCCTGCTGGCACGGTATTGGCGGCGGCGGTGCGCGATGCGGCGGGCAATGTGCTTTATGCCGCCGGGACGTTGCTCGGCCAAGCCATCACCCTGCCAGCCGGCACCCAGTTGGAGGCCGGCAGCCTGCTGACCCAAGGCACGAAACTGCGGAGCATGGTGTGGCCCAAAGGCGTGCCCCTGCCCGATGTACACCTGGGGGCGTTGATGACCAGCGTGGTGTTGCTCGACGGCAGCCGCGCCTTGCCACGAGGCGCGTTGATTCCTGCTGGCACCAACATCAAGTTGCCCGACGGGGTCGAATCCATTGCGCTACGCCCGGAAGTAGCAGGGCGCCAGGGTAAATTGTGGGCCATCGCGCCGATGCTGGCCGAGGGTTCGCAGTCCTGGTCGTTGCGCCTGGTGGCGGGGGCCGATACCGAGGCGGCGGACAGCCGTATCCTGCAAGCCCATCCGCGCAGTGGCGACTTGCGCCTGGCGGACAGTCACTACGGCATGTTCGCCAAGGACGTCCCGCTCAAGGGCGACCAGACGTGGACGGCGTTCGCCGTGGAGGACTTGGCGCTCAACGGCATCACCGTGTTAGAGGGTGATCCGATCGACCAGGCCATCGTCGATATGGTTGGCATCGACACCATTGAGAATTTCTGCAGCGCTTACGGTGCGTATTGTGTGGTCAAGGTCAACCAGCTATGGACCGAGTCCGCAGCCCAGGAACTGTCGGCCATGGGCTTCACTGTTGCCAAGGGCGATGTGATCCAACAAAGCCTGCTGGATCAGCTTGAGGCAGGAAGCATTGCAGACTTCTGCGCCAATTCACCGACCTATTGCTATGTGCCCAGCAGCAAGCAATCGGCGCCATCCAGCACACGCTTTAGTGTGATACGCACCGGCACCGGCGACCTGGAGCTCTTGAGCGCCGGCAACCTGAGCATGGACTCGCTGTATGGCGTTTACACCGCCGGCACGTCCTCGGTGGCGACTCAGGCGGGCGACCCTTATAACCAGCCGCGAAACGTGGGCAGCACAAAAACCGTACTGGCCGACCCTGCCAGTGAATTCGAGAAGTTCGTCAATGGCTCTGCCGACAGCCTGTACCGTGCCTGGTATCCGGATGCGGGCGGTAATCTCACGCTGAGTGTGGGGGGCAATTTGACGGGTAATATCACGAGCATCTCTGAAAGTACTTTTGGCCGTCCCGACACCAAGGATCGAGGTTATGACTCCACTGCTGTCGGCAATTGGTTGTGGCGCCAAGGCAGTGCGGATGTCGCCACCGGTGGGCAGGCCCAGCCCACGGCCTGGTGGGTCAACTTCGGCACTTACGTCGGCACGAGTTCAGCCGATCAGATGCTTGGCTTCACCGGGTTCGGCACCCTCGGGGGTGGTGATTTGGAGGTGAATGTGCGCGGCAACGCCGGGATGCAGGACAGCCTGGCGGCGAGCGCCCTCGATCCGATGTTGAACCCGCGCACCCAAGGCCTGGTCTTGGCGGTGGGCAGCACCGGCCGCGTGGCCAACGACGGCAGCCTGACACTCACTGGCGGGGGCGACTTGCGCTTGCGCATCGGTGGCACGTTGAACCCGCAGGCCAATACCGCACTCGATTCGCGTAATGGTGTGTTGGTGGACCTGCGCGGCAATGTGCAGGTGCGCAGCGGCGCGCTGGGCGGCGTCAACCTGACCTACGGCAGCATCGCACGTGATCACAGCCCCGGCGAGACGCGGGCCTTCGACCCACTGCAAGCAACCCGTGGCACTCCCACCGGCGGCATCACCCTGGTACCGGGTGACGCCACCTTTAGTCTGGCGACTGCTGGCGATCTTGTCATACAGGATGTGCTTGACCCGGGGCGGGTGAACGTCTGGAATAAATCTGCTTTCAGTCGCGGTGCGCAACAGGGGAGTGGGGATAGCTGGTTCACGTTGTGGACAGGCCACACGGCCGTCGATCTGTTCTCGGCAGGCGGTAACTTAACGCCGAATGTCAGTGGTATCGCGTCGGACATGGCGATTGTCTACCCCTCGATTCTTCGTGCGACGGCAGCAGGCGGCAATCTCTACTATGGCCGTGCGATACGCGCGTCGGCGATCGACGTTACTGACGTCGCCAATCTGCTACTCGCTCCAGGTGCTGACGGCGAATTGCAGTTGCTGGCCCGTGACTCGATCTACGCCGGTGGCATGTTCGTCACGCCATCAGCGGCCAACCCGACGATCATGGCGACCCCTTGGCAGCCGGCTTTCGTCGGCAGCTTTGGCACCCAGATAGTCGCCGGTGGCAACAATCTTTCGGCCAACAGTGGCTTGCCGACGGCGGGTACAGGAGGCTATTCCAATCCGCGCCCCCTGTTTACCTTTGGTTCCTCTACGGCCTCGGCTGCAGGGTATGTGCCTCATTCGCCGGCACGCTTCTATGCGTTGACCGGCGACCTGGTGGGTGTCAGCAGCGGCCGGGTTATCACCTTCGACACGGGACCGTCCTCTCGCAACTCGGGGCAGGTGTGGTACGAGGGCAACGGAGCGGTGTGGATGATGGCCGGGCGTGACATTGTCAGCAGCGGTAGCGCGTTCAACAACACCAAAGGGGCTGCGTCGGAAACACAGACCGGTAACCTGTTCATTCACAACAACCCCAACGACATCTCCATCGTCTCCGCCGGTCGCGACATCCTCTACAGCAACTTCCAGGTCGCAGGCCCTGGCTTGCTGGAGCTGACGGCGGGTCGCAATATCCTGATGTCCGGGCGGGCGGCGGCGAATGGTGGCGAGGTGAGTGTAACCAGCCTCGGTGCGGTAGTCGCCGGCGATAACCGCCCAGGCGCGAGCATCGTGATGCAGGCGGGTGTTGGCCCCAACGGCCCGGATTACCAGCGCTTCGTCGAGGCTTACTTGAACCCGGTCAACCTGGCGCAACCGGGTGAGTCGATACAAGGCAGCAAGGTTGCCAAGACCTACGAGAACGAGTTGGTCAGCTGGCTCGCCGAGCGCTTCGGTTTCGTTGGCGACACCGAGCAGGCCCGTACCTACTACGCCGCCTTGCCCGCCGAACAACAGCGGGTATTTGCCCGCGACGTGTACTTCGCCGAACTCAAGGCCGGCGGCCGTGAGTACAACACCGAAGGCAACGTACGCCAGGGCAGCTACCTGCGTGGCCGTGCCGCCATCGCTGCGCTGTTCCCGGACAAAGACGTGGCCGGCAACCCGATCACCTACCAGGGCGATATCACGATGTTCGGCAGTTCGGGCGTGCACACCAACTTTGGTGGCGAGATCCAGATGCTGACGCCGGGCGGCAGCCAGACCTTCGGCATCGAAGGCGAGGCACCACCGTCGACGGCGGGGGTGATCACCCAGGGTGCAGGCGATATCCAGCTGTATTCCATGGGCAGCATCCTGCTGGGCCAGAGCCGCCTCATGACCACCTTTGGCGGCTCGATCATGGGCTGGACCGCCGAGGGCGACATCAACGCCGGTCGCGGTTCCAAGACCACCGTGGTGTACACGCCGCCCAAGCGTGTCTACGACAACTGGGGCAACGTGAGCCTGTCGCCGTCGGTGCCGAGTACTGGTGCGGGGATCGCCACGTTGAACCCGATTCCGGAAGTGCCGGCGGGGGATATCGACCTGATCGCGCCGTTGGGCACCATTGATGCGGGCGAGGCGGGGATTCGGACGTCGGGCGATATCAACATTGTCGCGCCATTTGTGGAGAATGCGGCCAACATCAAGACCCAGGGCAAGTCGTCCGGGGTGCCGGTGACGGCGGCGGTGAATACCGGTGCCATGAGCTCGGCCAGTGCGGCCGGGGCGGCGGCGTCCCAAGCAGCCGAAGACGCAGCGCGCAACCAGCAGGCGGCGGCCAAGCAGGGGCGGCCGTCCATCGTGACGGTGGAGGTGTTGAGCTTCGGTAGCGAACCGGTGCCGCGTGAGCCCGAGCAGAAGAGCTCCAGCTACAACCCTGACAGCCCGGTGCAAGTGCTGGGCGCAGGGCCGCTGAGTGAACAGGCACGGGCGCGGTTGACGGATGAGGAGCGCAAGCAGATCAGTTTGTAACGTTTTTGAAGAACCTCTCGATGTAGCTTTGGGGCGATCACTGATCGTCCCTTTTTTTTGAAAGCAGCCTGATACATTTGAATGTACGCAAAACCCCTGTGGGAGCGGCGGTGCGACGATTCGACTTGCTCGCGAATGCGGTGGGTCAGTTAACTGATTCGTTGGCTGACACACCGCATTCGCGAGCAAGCCCGCTCCCACATTTTGATCTCCATGTATCAGGTAGAGAGTGTTTTGCTCTGGCTCTGGCTCTGGCTCTGGCTCTTGATTTGGCTTTTGATCTTGATCTCAGGCGCCCCTTTAACCACGCTGGCCGGAGTGAGGGCACACCGAGCCTAGGCGAGGTGCCGAGTGGTGGGGCAAGAGCCCTTTTGGTTACTTTTGGCTGGGCCGGCATTCCGGGCTCTTTTCCAAAAGTGACCCGCCGTAAGGGCGGAACCCATATCAGCCTTCACCCAAATAATGGATATGTACTCCGCCCAAACCCCTCTAGCGCCTAACACATAGTCATCGCAGGCAAGCCAGCTCCCACATTTTGACCCAGTACAGCCCTCCAGGATCAGCCCAGAAATTGCCCCCCAGCCAATCCAAAATGAAGCTTTCATGACAAAAGTTCGGTAGCTCTCACCCACGCCCGTCTTGCCTATGTAACGCGCTGGATACGATCAAAAGTCGTCGCCAAAGCCGTCAGCAGGATGCCAGGAGTGGGGCAATGGGAACTATGGAACGTTACTCGAAAGTCGGCATGCAGGAGCTCGATCAGCGCCTGTCGAAGATCGTCGAAGCCGCGCGCAAGAAGCCCGTGTCGGTGTATCGCTACGGCGCACCGTGGGTGTGGATCGTCTCCCAGGAAGACTGGCAGGGCGCCCGCAAAGAAGTGTCCAGCTTCATCCCGGCGGGGCATTCGCTGGTGTTGCTGCGCCCGCAGATCGATGAGGTGCTCGACCAGCACCGCGATTGGTTGCTCGCAACGCCCGGCGTGTTGATCGCGCCGCACACCCTGGTGCACATCCTGTTGCTGCAACTGCTGTATTCGGTGCCCAGCGAACAGCAAATGCATGAGCAACTGAACTACAACCTGCTGTTTCGCTGGTTTGTCGGCCTGGACCTGAACCAGAAGGTCTGGGGCATCCACGTAATGACCCGCGATCTCGCCACGCTGCTGGACAACCCGCGTGCGGTGCAACTTATCCAGACCATCATCGGTGAAGTGTTTTGTGGCGCCTTGCTGCACATGCCGGAGTTCTCGCTGAACTTCGCCTTGCTGCATACCTGGCTGGCCCGGCACAGCCATCTTTCGACCACCGCAAATTGAGCAGGCCAGACGTCGTGTACACGGCGATGGCGCAAAATCTTAGAGAATCAGGGGGCGGTGTGGAGCATCTGTTCAAGTCAACGCTGGCGCTGTGCTGCCTGACGCTGGGGGCCTTGGCCCACCCCGCGCTGGCTGAAGAGCAAGAGGGCGCGGCACGCCGGGTCGACGTCAACGAGTACTTCGTGCGCGGCAATACCGTGCTGGATGCGGCGGCCATCGAAGAAGCGGTGTACCCGTTTCTTGGCCCGCAAAAGACTCTGGGCGATATCGAAGGCGCCCGTGACGCGCTGCAAAAGATCTACCAGGCGCGCGGCTACCAGTCGGTGTTTGTCGAGCTGCCGGAGCAAAAGGTCGATGACGGTATCGTCTACCTGCAAGTCAGCGAAACCAAGGTCGGCCGCGTGCGTGTCGTCGGCGCCAAGCATTACTCGCCGGTGGAAATTCGCGATGAAGTGCCGGGGCTCAAGGAAGGCGCGGTGCCGGATTTTGCCACGGTGCAAACCCAGCTCGCAGGCCTCAATCGTGGTGCTGGCCGCCAAGTCACGCCCCTCGTGCGCGAAGGCCAGCGCCCCGGCACCATGGACGTCGACTTGCAGGTGGAAGACCAAAACCCCTGGCACGCCAGCCTCGGGCTGAACAACGACTACAGTGCCGACACCGAAAAGCTGCGCTCGGTCGCCACCCTCGGCTACGACAACCTCTGGCAACTGGGCCACAGCATTTCGCTGACCTACTTCACTGCACCCCAGGACAGTAATAACGCCAAGGTCTGGTCCGGCTCCTACACCGCGCCGCTGGATGAGCGTTGGGCCTTGCAGTTCTCCGGTTACCAGTCCGACAGCAATATCGCCACCCTCGGCGGCAGCAACGTGTTGGGCAAGGGTAATTCCTATGGCGTTTCGGCGATCTACAGCCTGCCGGCGGCGGGCAATTGGGCCAACTCGTTCTCGTTCGGCATCGACTTCAAGGATTTCGATGAAGAGCTGAAATTCGGCTCCAGCAGCGACCAGGTGCCGCTCAAATACGCGCCGTTCACCTTCGGTTACAACGGCTACCGCTACACCGAGCAGTCGCAACTGGGCCTTGGTTTGAACCTGGTGGTGGGCACCCGTGCGTTCTTCGGCTACGGCAGCGATGCCGACGAGTTCGACTACAAGCGCTATAAGGCCAGTGCCAGTTTCGCCGTGCTCAAGGGCGACCTCAATTACAGCTACACGTTCGCCAACGATTGGCAGTCGGCCTCCAAAGCTGCCTTCCAGTTGGCCTCGGGGCCGCTGGTTTCCAACGAACAGTATTCCGCCGGCGGCGCTACCTCGGTACGCGGCTATCTGGCGGCGGAACGCACCGGTGATGAGGGCTATTTGCTCTCCCAGGAATTGCGCACGCCGTCGGTGGCCAAGTACCTGGGCAGCTACGTGAAAGAGTGGCGTTTTTATGCGTTCGCCGAAGGGGCACGCCTGCGGCTGCACGAGCCACTGCCCGAGCAAGAAGACGAATACAGCCTGGCCAGTGTGGGCCTCGGCACCCGCGCCAGTTTGAGCAAATGGTTGTCCGGCAGCCTGGATTGGGGTTACCCGCTGCTCGATGGACCGAACACCCAGAAACAGGACTCGCGACTGCACTTCAGTGTGCAGGCGACTTTCTGACTTTTTCTCCCGGAGATTTCACCCATGCAACGCCTATTTTTGAGCCTGTTGATCTGCCTGGGCTTCACGCTCCCGGCCACTGCCCATGCCTGGTGGCAAGACGACTGGTACTACCGCAAGCAGATCACTGTCGACACCACCGCGCAAGGCGCCGCGATCAACCAGGCTCTGGGCCGCACCGCGTTGCTGGTACGCCTGCACACCGGCAATTTCACCTTTGATGGGGTGAAGGATGACGGCGCAGACCTGCGCTTTGTGAGTGCCGACGACAAGACCGTGTTCAACCACCAGATCGAGAGTTTCGACCCGCTGATGGGCATGGCGTTGATTTGGGTGGATGTGCCCAAGGTCGAAGGCGGCCAGCGCCAGGACCTGTGGATGTACTACGGCAACCAGAAGGCCCCGGCCACCAGCAACGGCCAGTTGGCGTTCGACCCGAGCTACACCGCGCTCTACCACTTTGACGGTGCCAATGGCACGCCACCACGTGACGCCACGGCCTACGCCAACACCGCGCTCAACGCCACTGGCGCGAGCATTGACGGCGTGATCGGCCGCGCGTTGCAGTTCGGCGGCCAGCCATTGATGCTGCCAGCCAGCCCGTCGCTGCAACATGCCGCCGGTGGTGCATTCACCTTTAGCGCATGGCTGCGCCTGGACCAGGCCAGTGGCGAACAAGTGGTACTGGCCCGTCGTGACGGCCCCCACAGCCTGCTGCTGGGGTTGAATCAGGGCACGCCGTTTGTGGAAGTAGACGGCCAGCGTGCCGTGTCGAGCCAACCGCTGAACCCCGGTCAATGGCAGCACCTGGCATTCACCGCCGAAGGTGAAAAAATCAGCCTGTATGTCAATGGCCGCGAAACCGCGATCCTCGCTGTGGCGTTGCCGGCATTCAATACTCAACTGGCACTGGGCGCAGATCTGCCCGACGCGGGCAGCACCCATCTGCCGTTCGCTGGGGCCATGGACGAACTGCGCCTCTCGAAGGTGGCACGCCCGGCCACGTTGCTGTTGGCTGACGCGTCGGCACAGGGCGCCGAGTCCAAGCTGGTGGCGTACGGCGTGGATGAAGAACAGTCGGGTTTCGGTTTCGGCAGCCTGGGCTTTTTGCTCAACGCCGTGCCGGTGGACGCCTGGGTGATCATCCTGGTGCTGGTGGGGATGATGGTCCAGTCGTGGGTCATCATGCTGCGCAAAAACCGCCAGGTCAGCCGCGTCAGCAGTGCCAACGAAGTGTTCCGTGAGCACTTCGCGCAGATCGGCACACGCCTGGAAATGTACGCCGACGACGCGCAACTGAGCGAGCGACTGGCCCATTCTTCGCTGTGGCGCCTGTACCTGGTGGCGGTCAAAGAAATTCGTACCCGTCGCGCCCAAGGCGCCGACACCTCGTCGGTCTCGGCGGCGACCATCGAAGCCATCCGCTGCTCCATGGACGGCGTGCGCACCCGCGAAAACCAGGCCCTCAGTTCCAAGCTCTCGACCTTGTCCAACGCCATTGCCGGCGGCCCGTATATCGGCCTGCTCGGTACGGTGCTGGGGATCATGGTGGTGTTCCTCGGTACGGCCATGGCCGGTGACGTCAACATCAACGCCATCGCGCCAGGTATGGCGGCGGCCTTGCTGGCCACGGCCATGGGCCTGTTTGTCGCGATCCCGGCGCTGTTTGGCTACAACCGCCTGATCACGCGCAACAAGGAAGTCAGCGCCGATATGCGCGTGTTCGTCGACGAGTTCATCACCCGCCTGGCGGAGATGCACGGCGAGAGCCAATCCAGCGAAGCCGCGCACCGTCGCGAGCATCACGCCGCCTTACCGGCCTGAGGAGAATCAGCATGGCTTCTGTAAATGCCTCCCACGACGATGACGATGATGCCGCCGTCGACAGCATCAACATCACGCCCCTGGTGGACGTGCTGATGGTGGTGCTGGTGATGTTTATCCTCACCGCCACTGCCCAGGTCTCGGGCATCCAGATTCATTTGCCCAAGGCCAGCGCCTCGGTGTCGCTGTCGGAAGCCAAGACCAAGGCCATCTCTGTCAACGATGGCGGCCAGGTATTCCTTGATGCCTACCCAGTGACCCTTGGCGAGTTGGAAGAGCGCCTGCGCATCGAAAAAGCCCTGAACCCGGACTTCCCGGTGATCGTGCGCGGCGATGCCTTGGTGCAGTACCAGAAGGTGATCGAGGTACTCGATTTGCTGCGACGGCTGGAGCTGTCCCAGGTCGGGCTGGTCACTGGCAAACCGAGCCAGGGCTAAGTCATGACCGCACAGATCCCGATCACGCCGTTGCCGGTAAAAAAGAAGCCGCCGTTGCGCCCGCTCAAGTGGGGCGCAGGCCTGCTGCTGGGCGCGGTGGCGGCCTGGTTTTTATGGCAGTGGGCCAATGACATGAGTGGCGTGCGCCGTGAAGCGCCGAAGGTGCCGACGATTATCCCGTTGCCGCCACCGCCGCCACCGCCTCCGGAAAAGCCCAAGGAGCCTGAGCCTCAGGTGGAGGAGAAAGTCCCTGAACCGGTGCCTACGCCGGAACCTGAAGAAGTAAAACCGGCGGAAGAAGCGCCGCCTTCACCCGCTGACGATTTGGCTAACCCGATGCAGATCGATGGCGATGCCCAGTCCGGCAACGACGGTTTCAACATCGGCGCGGGCAAAGGCAGCGGCATGGCCGGTTCCGGTGGTGGCCTGGGTGCCGGCACTTACAAGCAATACCTGGCCGGGGTGTTTCAGCGCCTGCTGCGCGAAGACCCGGAGTTGCGCAAGAAGGCTTACACCGTACAGGCGGATCTGTGGTTGAGCGCCGATGGCCAGGTCACGCGTGCGGAACTGACCAAGTCCAGTGGCGATGCCCAGACCGATGCCCAAGTGCTGGCCGCGTTGCGTGCGCCCCATGCCACGCAGCGGGTGCCGGCCTCCATAAATATGCCGGTACGCCTGTCTCTCAAGGGCCGTCGCCCGGATTGATCGAACCTTATTTTTGGCATTTTTTTACAGGAGTTGCGTACACATGATTTCCCCCGTGAATCGACTGACCCTGGCGGTTGGCATGGTCATCGCGACCTTGGTCGGCCAAGCGGCGGCAGCCCCGGTTGCGCCCTCGGAAAACGTCACCGTCAACCTCATCCGCCTGCTGGTGCAGCAAGGTGTGTTAACCCAGGACACCGCCAACGGGCTGATCGCCCAGGCCGAAAAAGAAGCCCAGCAGGCGCGTCAGGCCAATGCTGCGCCGGTGGTTGCCGCAGGCCCCGCTGCAGCGCCCGGTGATGTGCGTGTGCAGTACGTACCGCAGGCGGTGCGTGACCAGATTCGCGACCAGGTCAAGGCCGAAGTCATGGCCACCGCCAAGCAGGAAAACTGGGCCCAACCCAATACCTTTCCGGACTGGGTGTCCCGCGTGACCTTTGATGGCGACATTCGCTTGCGTGACGAGTCGCGCTACTTCTCGGGTCGTAACGACAACACGATCACTGACTACGCCAAGATGAACAGTTCAGGCCCTTACGACGTCAACAACGGGTCCAATTTCAAGTATCCGCCGTTGATCAACACCCGGGAGGACCGTGAGAACCTGTTCCGTCTACGCGCTCGCCTGGGCATGAAAGCCGTGCTCTCGCCAGAGTGGACTGCCGGCATCCGCCTGGGAACCGGCTCGGACAACAACCCCGTCTCCACGACGCAAACGCTGGGCGGTGGTTTTGGCAAGAAGGACATCTGGCTCGATCAGGGTTACCTGAGTTGGAAAGCCTCCGATGCGCTGACCTTGACCGGTGGGCGCATTGGCAACCCGTTCTATTCCACCGACATGATGTATTCCAACGACCTGAACTTCGATGGCGTGGCAGCACTGTTCAATCACAGACTCAATAGCGACTGGGGGCTATTCGGCACCCTTGGTGCATTTCCGGTCGAGTACACCGCCGACGCCGCCAGCAGCAATGGCTTTGATAAAGACAGCAGCGAGACCAAATGGTTGTTCGGCGGGCAGGTGGGGGCTGACTGGAAGATCAATCGCAGTAACAAACTCAAGCTCGCTGCCGCTTACTATCAGTTCCAGGACATCGAAGGTGAGCGCTCCAGCCCCTGCAGCACATGGCAAGGCGACCCTGGTTGCGACACGGACGGAACGCGAGTGGCCTTCATGCAAAAGGGCAACACCGTATTCCACCTGCGTAACAACACGGCGAACCCGGCCACGCCAGGCACGACCCCGGACCCGCAGTTTGTGGGCCTGGCCTCCAAGTTCAATGTATTGGACCTCAACGCCGTGTGGGACAGCGAACTGCCCAGCGATTTCAAACTGCGCACCCAAGGCAACTTCATCCACAACCTGGCCTACGACAGAGGCGAGATGCTGCGGCGTAGCGAAGGCGAGATCGTCACCAACATCAACAGCGATGGCCAGTTTGAAAGTGGCGGCAATGCGCTGATGGTCTCGTTCACCCTCGGCAGCGCGCTGGAGTTACGCAAGCGCGGCGACTGGAACGTGCTGGCCGGCTACAAGTACATCCAGCCGGACGCGTTGCCTGACGGCTTCAATGACTCGTCGTTCCACCTGGGCGGCACCAACGCCAAGGGTTACTTCATTGGCGCCAACTACGGCATCGAAAAGAACATCTACGCCAGTGCGCGTTGGTTGAGCGCCTCGCAAGTGTATGGGAAGCGGTTCGACGTCGACGTGATGCAACTGGAACTCAACACGCGCTTCTGATGCGCACAGGAGATGCCACATGAACACGCGAATCTGCGGGCTGCTGCTGTTATTTGTCGCCACCGGCGCCAGCGCCGAAGGCATGGAAGAGCGCCTGCGTGCTCAACTGCGCAGTACCACCCAGCAGTTGCAGGCGTTGCAAAGTGAACAGGCCCAGGCCAGTGCCGCGCGTATCGCCGCTGAAGCCCAGGCCAAACAGGCCCAGGTACAAATCAAGCAACTGACCGCCGAGCTGGAAAAAACCCGTGGGGTGGCCGAGCAAATGGCCGGCCAGCAACAAAGCCTGCACAGCCAGGCGCAAGCCCAGGTGGCGGCGAGCAACGAGCAGATCGGCAAGTTCAAGAAGGCCTATGACGAGCTGCTGGTACTGGCCAAAGGCAAGGAAACCGAGCGCGCCCGCTTGCAGGCACAGTTGGGCGAACGTGACACGCAAGTGCAGCAATGTTCAGTCAAGAATCAACAGATGTACGGCGTGGCCCAGCAGTTGCTCACGGCCTACGAAAAAATCGATGTGGCCGAGGTGATGAGTATTCGCCAGCCCTTCGCCAGCAGCGCGCGGGTCAAGTTCGAGGAACTGGCCCAAGGCTTTGGCGACGATCTGTACAAGAGCCGCTTTGATGCGCCCCAGGCAACCGCCAATCACTGATAGACACGGAAGAGATCACCATGAGCGAATTGATCGCCAGCGTTACCATCCAGAGCCTCACCGAATTGCTTCAAGAGGCCGGTTACCGGGTCAACCAGACTGAGCAGAACGGCATCGTGCAATTGCTCAGCGCCAGCCAGGGCATTGGTTTTGCCGTACGTTTCGGCAACCCGGCGGCAGAGCAGGGCAGCTATGTGGACTTCACCTACAGCTGCGCGCTGCGTATTCAGGGCGAGTTGCCCGAAGGGCTGGCTCAGGTCTGGAACGCCTCACGCCGTTTTGCGCGGTTGTCGGTGCAGGGTGAATTCCTGTTGATGGAAATGGACGTGGTGGTGGCCGGCGTCGGCGCCACTCACCTGCGCAGCCAGCTCGAACTGTGGGACCGCCTGTTGCAGGAGTTCATCGTGTACCTGCGTGAATACAGCCAGCAAGCCGCGCAGTTGCAGGCACAGGCGGGCGTTGAGGCGGTTGGCGAAGAGGCACCTGTACTGTGAAAAAACCAACCCTGATGGTCGGCGCGGGTGCGCTGGCCTTGCTGGTAGTGGCGGTGGGCTTGAGCCTGCGACCGGGCAGCGACCCGGTGGCGGCGCAGCAGCCGGCACCCGTGCTCACCCCGCAACCGATGGGGCCGGCGGTGGCACGCTTGGGCAATCAGCAAATCGACCTGCCGGAACTCAAGACCGTGCTGGCCAGCCTGCCGGCCGAGTCCCGCGAGCAATTGCGTGGCAACCGTGGCGCGCTGGAGACGTGGATTCGCTCACGCTTGGCGCAAAAGGCAGTGCTGGAACAGGCCGACGCCCAAGGCTGGCGCCAACGCCCGGAGGTGGAGCAACAAACCCGCGCCGCCGCCGAGCAGATTGTGTTCCGTGACTACATGCTGTCGGTCAGTCAAGTACCGGCGGATTACCCCAGCGCGGCCGAGTTGCAGCAAGCCTACGACAGCGGCAAGGCGCAGTGGGTGACGCCGCCGTTGTACCGGGTGAGCCAGATTTTTCTTGCGGTCAACGACCCGCAGAGTGTTGATGCCGTGCGCCGTCAGGCTCAGGAGCTGAGCCGTCGCACCCAGGCTGCACCGGGTGATTTTGCTGCCTTGGCTACGCAGTTTTCCCAAGACCCGCAGACGGCTGCCCGAGGCGGGGATTCGGGTATGCAGCCACTACAGCAACTGGTGCCGGAGGTGCGCGGCGCCGTCTCGCGCCTCAAGGTCGGTGCCGTTTCAGACGTGGTGCAAAGCGCCGCCGGGTTCCATGTGCTCAAGCTGACCGGCCAACAACCGGCGCGCACCGCGACCCTGGATGAGTTGCGCGAACGCCTCACCCAGGCCTTGCGTGACCAGCGCCAGGAACAGATCGCCAAGGCCTACCTGGAAGGCATGCTCAATACGGCCACGTTGAGCATCGACGGTGCCGAGTTGAACAAGGTGCTGGAGTAATACGCGACAACCCGCATTGGATGCACAGACCAACAAGACAGGGAGTCTCTCATGGCATTTCTAGAACCGTCTGCCCCCCACGGAGCCGCTGCTTACAGTGCCCCGGGCGAAGCCCGCGACAGCTGGCTGGCCTTGGCACAAGAGATCGACCCGGAGGTGGCGCGCTACTTTCTGGTGAGTGCGCGCTGCGGCTGTTTCATGCAGGCGGCGCGCAGCTTGAATATCAAGGCGACGCTGTTGCGCAAGCGTCTGGCGCAGTTGGAAGTACACCTGCGTCATTCGCTGTTCACCCACCAGGGCACGGGCCTGGTGCTCAGTCGCGACGGCCTGCAACTTCAGGCACAACTGATCGCCCTGGCCCATGAGCGGCGCTTGCCAGTGGTTGAGCAACCGCTGATCCGCCTGGCGGTGGCCGAGCCGATCCTGCATGACATTCTGGGTCGCGATTTGATTGCCTTGTTGCGTCGCAACGCCAGCGTGCGCTTGGAAATCATCTCCCTCGACAGTCACTTGTCTGCGCAAGCGGTGGAAGTGGACGTGGTGCTATGGCTGGCGGACGCCGACAGCCCAGGCCCGAGCTTCGCGACACAGCCGCCCAGAGCCCTGGCGCGCCTGGAATACCTGCCGCATATCGCCAAACGCTACTCACGGCTGATCACCCGCCCGGACAGCGTGGGCGACCTGGACGACTACATGCTGGTGCAATGGCAGCCCGATGCCCAGGTCAATGCCTTAAAGCCCTGGAATCAAGTGATAGAGCAACGCGTGGCTGCCGTGGTGCAAGTGCATGCCTATTCGCTGATGCTGGAGATGATTCGGTGCGGGGCTTGCATCGGTTTGCTGCCGCACTATATGAGCAGTTTTGACCGTGGCCTGGTGGCGCTGCCGGGGTTGCTGGCCGAGCGCATGCAGCGCCAGGTGTGGCTGGCGGTGAATGCCCAGGTGCAGCATGCCGAAGCGGTGCAGATGATTGTGGAGTTGATCGTCAGCACGTTTGAGGGGCGGCGCGACTGGTTTGATTGAGATGGGCTGACCAACCGAAATTATTTGCCGAACACAGTTCAACATGTGGGAGCGGCGGTGTACCCACCCATTCGGTATGCCTCAGCGTTGCAACACTCCCCGAAACGTTGCACTCAACGCGCGCAATGTCTCCCGCGAGCGCGCATCGCTGATGCGGCTGTAAAGCACCACCTCACTCACCGGCAAGGGCGGCAGGCCATGCTGCTCGCTGACCTCCACAGACCCCGGCGGCGCCACACGGTGGGCGAGGGCAGCGACTCCCAGCCCGGCGCTGACTGCCGCACCCACCGCCATGACGCCGCCACCGACAAACACTTCGGTCCAGTCGATGTGGGCGTCATCCAGCGCTCGTGTGGCCAAATGCCTAACTCCACAGGGCGCGGCCATGGTTGCCATGCGCAGCGCAGTACCCGGTGTGTGTTGCCAGTTGGGCGATGCGAACCAGCCAAAGCGTTCCACTACCAACACTTCGCCGTCCTGGCGGTCGCCCTCGTTGCGCACGATCACGGCGTCCAGTTCATTGCGGTCGAAGGCGGCCACCAGGTCGCGCGATGAGGCGATGCGCACTTCAAGAATCACCAGCGGGTCGTAGGCCGCGAGGCGGCTGAGCCACAGCGGTAGGTCTGGCCCGGCCACGTGGTCGCTGATGCCGATCACCAGGCGGCGGGGTGCATGGCTACCCATATCGCCCAGGGCGCGTTCATGGGCATTGAGCAGCGCGCGGGCGGCGACGATGAAGTGCTCACCCTGGGGCGATAGCCGCACATGCCGTGGTGTGCGCTCCAGCAAGCGATAACCCAGGCGTTCTTCCAGACGCTTGAGCTTGAGGCTAATGGCGGCCTGGGAAGTATCAAGCGCTTGGGCCGCACGGGTGAAACTGGCGAAATCAGCCACCAGGACGAAGGCCTGCACGGTATCGATATCCAAGGGCCTGGGCGCATCAGTCATATCCAATCCTTATCGCATATATATCAGGCCATATCTTGTTGAAATCATAGCCGCTGCGCAAGCTGGACGCTCATCTTGCACAGGAGCTTTTTTATGTTCGCCAAACAGTATTCACACCGCTTGCCTGCCGACTACGACATGGGTGTGATTCGTCGTCGAGCCGGGCAATTGGGGCCGTTGTGGGATCACACCGCAGGCTTGCTGTTCAAGGCGTTTATCGCCCAGGAGCGTGGGGGTAACGTGTATTCGTCGCTGTACCTGTGGGCCGACCCGTTGCAGGCCGCCGACTTTTTACTGGGGGAACGTTTTCAGAAGGTGCTCGACAGCTTTGGTCGCCCGCATATCGAGAGCTGGCTGCCGCTGGATGTGCAGCGTGGGCCGGCGCCCACAGCGTTGAGCCTGTACCGCGAGGAGTGGCCGATCGAGCCAGGGGCGGATCGGGCGGCGATAGTGGCGCAGGAAAAACAGCGCAATCGGCAGTTGGCAGATAACAGCGATGCATTCGCCGTGTTCCTGGCGCTGGACGTGCAGGCTTGGCGTCTGGTTCGTGTCACCTTGTCTGCCAAGGCGCTGGCCCCTGAGCATCCCGGGATCGGTTACCAGGTGCTCTACTTGGCGCAAGGCGTTGCACTACCGGGGTAACTGCGCCAGTCTTGAAGCCCTCACGCTTCAAGTTGAAGACTCCGGCAATGCTCGCTACCCGTTTGACACTGATCTGCCATGCCGTCACCCCTTTGCAGAAACAGGGGCGCTTTCCCGATGACGAATCGGTGGCGATGGATTGGCAAGGCGAGGCGCTGTCCCTGGTTGGCCGCTATAAGAAAAGCGGGCGCCTGCTGTGCGGCCCGGAGGCCAGAGCGCGGCAGACGGCAGGTTTGTTCGGTGACGATAGCGTCATCGAGCCCGCGCTGCGCGATATTGATGTGGGACGCTGGAGGGGCCAGGACATAGGCCAGCTCGATAGCGTCCCGTTGAATACCTGGCTCACCGACAGCACCAGTGCACCCCATGGCGGTGAGTCGGTGGAACAGGTATGCACCCGGGTTGGGCAGTGGATGAAGTCCCTTGAAGCTCAGCCCGGTCATGTGGTGGCCATCACCCATCCCTTTGTGATTCGCGCTGCACTGCTGTACGTCATGCAGTCCCCGGTGGCGATGTTTTATCTGATCGATGTTGAGCCGCTGTCGACCATCGAGCTGCGTTTCAACAGCGTCTGGCGCTTGCGCTTGGAAACGCACATGGCAAAATCCACGCCCCGCAATGAGAGCAACCCATGAAACGCATCCTGATCATCGGCATTGGCGCCGGCAACCCTGACTACATCACGATGCAGGCCGTGAAGGCGCTGAACCGCACCGACGTGTTTTTCCTGATGGACAAGGGCCAGAGCAAAGACAAGCTGATCGACCTGCGTCGCGAGATCTGCGAAACCTATATCACCGAGCCCGGCTACCGCTTCGTCGAGGCCGACTGCCCCGAGCGTGTGCGCGGCGATATCGACTACACCACCGCGGTGCAGGACCTGAACCGCGACAAGCAACACACCTTCGAGCGCATGATCAACGAAGAAATGGCCGACGGTGAAGTAGGCGCATTCCTGGCCTGGGGTGACCCGGCGCTGTACGACAGCACCATTCGCATTCTGCAGGCAATTCTGGCCAGTGGCCGTAGCGACTTTGAATTCGAAGTGATCCCTGGCATTACCAGCGTGCAGGCCCTGGCGGCCCAGCACAAAGTGCCGCTGAACCGCATCGGCCGCTCCATCGAAATCACCACCGGGCGCCGTTTGGCGGCGGGGCAGGCGAGTGATGCTGATACGTTGGTGGTGATGCTTGATGCCGAAGATTCCTATCGCACGGTGGCCGATCAGGATCTTGATATTTACTGGGGCGCCTACCTGGGCACGCCGGACGAGATTCTCATCAGCGGTAAAGTGGCTGAAGTAGCAGGGGAAATCGAGCGGGTGCGCAAGGCCGCGCGCCTGGAAAATGGCTGGATCATGGACACCTATCTGCTGCGCAAACCCTGAGGTACCGTCTCATGCTAAAGCTGTTTGCCCTGGCGCTGGCGCTGATCGCCGGCGTCGCTCATGCCAATGATGTGCTGCGCACTGATTTGCCGCTGTCGTACCTTGAGCAGACTCAGGACGATGCGCGCAACGAGCCGTTGGTGATTTTCCTGCATGGGTTCGGCAGCAACGAGCAAGACCTGTTTGGCATCAAGGACGCGTTGCCGCCCACCTGGACCTACTTGTCGGTGCGGGCGCCAATGCCAGTGGGTTCCAGCGGTTATCGCTGGTTTACCAAGACCTCAGGTGAAGACGAATACAACGGCGAGACGCCAGACCTGCAACGAAGCGCCCGGTTGATCGAAGACTTCGTGACCCAGGCCACCACCAAATACCACACCCAAAGTGACCGAGTGTTCCTGGTGGGATTCAGCCAGGGCGCGATCATGTCCTACGAGCTTGGGTTGCGTAAGCCTGCATTGGTGCGTGGGATTGCGGCGTTGAGCGGCAGTGTATTGCCCGTGTTGAAGGCTGAGTTGAAAGCGGATGCGTCACTGGAGAAACTGGCGATCTTTATCGGCCACGGCACCTTGGACCAGGCGCTGCCGTATGTTTCGGCCACCCGTGCGAAAGAGTTGTTGGAGGGGCTGGGGTTGAAGCCTGAGTTTCATGGGTATGTGGGGATGCCGCATACCATCAGTGAGGCCGAAGTGCAGGACTTGAAAGCCTGGCTGGAAAACAGCTTGAAGTGAGCACGGTTAATAAATGTGGGAGCGGGCTTGCTCGCGAATGCGCAGTGTCAGTCGGTACATGTGTGACTGATACACCGCATTCGCGAGCAAGCCCGCTCCCACATTGGTTTTTGTGTTGTTTGGGAGGTTGGGTTATTTACTGCTCGTAATCTGCTTCACCAACGCAGCATGCCCCTTCGCATCATCCCCACGGGAAATGGCTTGGATCACTAGCATATGGTTGCCCGAACCGCCCAGGAACGTGCTGTTCAGCGTCTTGCCGCCGCCTTGTGTGGCGGTGCTGTCCACTTGGCGCAGGCCCAGGCCCTTGAGCGTCAGTTTCTTCTCGCCTTGTTTTTTGAAGTCCGGCAGCGCAGCACTCTGGTCCTTGACGAAACCGGCCACGGCGCCGTCGAGGAACTGGGTATCGTTATCCCCGATGGCTACCCCATCGGTACGCACCGTTTCGGCGACGATAACCACACTTTTCGTGGTTTTGTTGGCATACAAAGTGCCCTGGGTCGCGGCGCTGGCATCTTCGGCCGCACTGACCGGCAGGGTGTCGGCGGCGTAGGCCTTGGGCAAGGCGAAGGTAAATTTGCCGCCCAGGGTGGAGATCGTCTGCGTTGTGGGTTTAGTCGCAGCAAACACGCTGCCGGCGGTTAGCGCTAAGGCCAGCAGGGCAGCGGTCTTGGTGAAAGTGGCCATGAAGCGCTCCAAGGGATGAACGAAATTGCGGCACATTCTGTCAGAAAATTCGCAAGATCGTTCGTCTGTAGCCTCACACCTTGTCGGACTCTTCCTCAAGTCGGTCCATCTCAAACAGCCTCGCCAGTTCCGCACGCGCTTCTTGTGCGGACTGCATCACCTTGGCCGCATCGTCGTACACCGCGTGTTGGGCGGCCAGCAGTTGCAGGTCGTGGTTCTTGAAACGGGTGATGCGCGCATCGGCCTGGGCCTGGGTTAAACCGAGGCCTACCAGGGTGCGGCGGCTCATTTCCAGGCTGGAGTAGAAGGTTTCGCGCACCGGTGACGCGTCGACGTCCACCAGGCGGTGCACGTGCTGGCGGTTTCGGGCGCGGGCGATGATCTTCATGTGGGGGTAGAGGTTGCGCACCAGTTCGGCGGTCTTGATGTTGATCTCCGGATCGTCCATGGCGATCACGAAAAACTCGGCCTGGTCTACCTTGGCCGCGTGCAGGATCTCGGGGCGTTGCGGGTCGCCATAGAACACTGGCATGCCGCCAAAACTGCGGGTCAGCTCAATGGTTTCCACCGAAGTGTCCAAGGCGATAAACGAGATGTTTTGTGCCCGCAGGATACGCGCGACGATCTGGCCCATGCGGCCCATGCCGGCAATCACCACACGGGGCGCATCGCTTTCGATGGTGCGGTATTCCTCGGGGATCTCCACCGGCTTGACCTTGGGCTTGAACAGCTTCGGGCACACCAGCAACAGCAGTGGAGTCACCGCCATGGACAACGTGATGGTCAGTACCAGCACGTCATAGAGGTGGGGTTCGAACAGGCCCTGATCGCGGCCGATCTTGAACACCACAAAGGCAAATTCACCGCCTGCCGCCAACACCACGCCCAGGCGCAGGGCGCTTTCTCGATTGAGATCGCCCACCAAACGGCCCACGGCGTACAGCAGGGGCAACTTCAAGCCGATCAGCAGCAGCGTCAGGCCGATCACCACCAGCGGCGTGCTGAGCAACAGGCTGAGGTTGGCGCCCATGCCCACGCTGATAAAGAACAGGCCCAGCAGCAGGCCCTTGAAGGGTTCGATCTGGGATTCGAGTTCGTGGCGGTATTCCGAGTCCGCCAGTAGCAGGCCAGCCAGGAAGGCGCCGAGGGCCATGGACACACCCACCAGTTCCATCAGCCAAGCCGTGCCGATCACCACCAGCAAGGCGGTGGCGGTGGACACTTCCCGCAGCCCGGTCTTGGCGACGATGCGAAACACCGGCCTCAACAGGTAACGCCCGCCGATGATTACCACGGCGATGCTGCCGAGGATTTGCAGCACATGCTGCAAGCCCTGGGCTTCAGTGGTGGGGTGATCACTGCCGGCCAGCAGCGGCACCATCGCGATCAAGGGGATCGCGGCGATGTCTTGGAACAGCAAAATCGCAAAGGCCAGGCGGCCATGGGGCTGGTTCAGTTCCTTGCGCTCGGCCAGGCTTTGCAGGCCAAACGCGGTGGACGACAACGCCAGGCCCAGGCCCAGCACGATGGCGCTGTTCCACGATTGGCCAAACAGCCACAACGCCACCACGCCCATCACCAGGCCGGTGAGCAACACCTGGGCCAGGCCCACGCCAAACACCGCCTTGCGCATCACCCATAAGCGTTTGGGTGACAGCTCCAGGCCGATGATGAACAGCAACAACACCACACCCAATTCCGAGAACTGCGCCACGCTTTGCGGGTTGCCCACCAGGCCCAGCACCGACGGGCCGATGATCACCCCGGCGAACAGATAGCCCAGCACCGCACCCAGTTGCAGGCGCTTGGCCAGCGGCACGGTGAGCACGGCCGCGAGCAGAAACACCACGGCTGCTTGTAACAGGTTGCCTTCATGGGGCATTGCACACTCCAGGATCTTCAAAACCAATCAATAGGCGGGTATTAGAGCGCTTTTTACATTTTGAAAATTGTGTTTTTGCTGCGTTTTGGCCTGTCGGCGCTGCTTTTTTACAGAGTGGGGAGCCTTCAGCAGCCACGTCAGAAGGATGTACAAACAATTTACCAAGGAGGACGGGTGGAGCCTGAGTACTTCATCTTCTAGCTTTTAGGTTCTTGAATTTATATTCCTTGGATGGCATATTTCATGAGCTGGGAAGTTGAATACACGGATGAATTCGCAGGCTGGTGGGAAGCGCTGGGAACGAAGGAGCAGATTTCGGTCTCCGCCAGCGTTGATCTGCATGGGCTGTTAGGGCCAGGTTTGGGATTCCCCCACAGCAGCGATATCAAGGGCTCCCGGCATGGCAACCTGCGGGAACTGCGCATACAGCACGCAGGGCGGCCCTATCGAGTGTTGTATGCATTTGACCCACGGCGATGCGCGTTATTGCTGATCGGCGGGGAGAAGACCGGGCGACATCGATGGTATGAAGAGCACGTCCCGATGGCAGAAAAGCTGTATGACGTGCATTTAGAGACATTGCGTAACGAGGGCCGTAACCATGGCTAAGAAATTCGCTGAACTTCAGGCGCGCATGACGCCCCAGGCCCGCGCTGAAGCCAAGCTGTTGTTCCAGCAACACCTGCAAGAAATGCCTCTGCACGAGCTGCGCAAGGCTCAGCAGTTGAGCCAGCAAAGCCTGGCCAAGGCCTTGAACATCAACCAGGCGGCTGTCTCCAAGATGGAGCGGCGTACCGACATGTACATCAGCACGCTTCGTGACTACATCCGGGCAATGGGCGGCGAGCTGGAAATTATCGCGACGTTTCCTGATGGTCAGGTGAAGATCGATAACTTCGCTTGCTGAACACCGCCCAGCCGTTCGCCGGTCTGCGGTACAACCCTACCGCCAACCCCGTGAGGATGATCGACATTGAAATCAGGTCTGGCGTCGAGACCTGTTCGCCGATGATCACTACTGAGCTGGCGATGCCGAAGACTGGAATCAGCAGCGACAGTGGTGCCACGGTTGAAACGGGGTAAGCCTTGAGCAACGAGTTCCAGCCCCAATAGGCAAAGTGCGTGGCCAGGTAAACCTGGAACAGGATCGACCCGATGGCGGTTGCGTCGAGGCTGGCGGGCAGGGTTTCGAAGACGGTGCTGCCGTGCATCCACCACGCCATGAGGAACAGCGGGATCGGCGGGAACAGGCTGGCCCACACCATAAACGAGAAGATTTCCTTCACCCCCGATTTTTTGATGATGACGTTGCCGACGCTCCAGGCCAGCGCACTGAGTACGATCAGCATGACGCCGAGCACGGCGTGGCTGCCGTTTTGGGTGAGGATGATGCCCGAGAGGCCGACCAAGGCCAGGCCGGCACCGACCAGTTGTGCGTCCCGCAGGTTTTCGTTGAACAGCACGACGCCCCAACCCAGGGTGAAAAACACGCTGAGTTGGATGATCAACGAGGCGATCCCCGGGCTGACGCCAGCCTGGATGCCATAGTTGATCACGCCCCACATGCCTAGCCCGAAAATCACGCCGTAGGCGGCTACATAGCGGAAGGGAACGGCGGGGCGCTTGATGAAAAATACCAGCGGTAAAGCGGCGAGGGTAAAGCGGATGCCAGTGAGCACAAACGGGTCGATGCCGTGCAGGCCCAGTTTGGTAATGGGGAAGTTCAGCCCCCAGACCAGGGTCACGAGTACGGCGAGTACCAGGTGTTTTTTCAGCATGGTCAGTCCCTTGAGCAAGCAGGCAGGTTCGAAGGTGTTGAGGTTAATGCGCAAGACATTGGCCCGCTTGCTCTACCAGGTCATAGTTTGACAATATCGGGCCATGAGCCTGACTTTTACACCGGATGACCCCACTGCATTGGTGACGCTGCGCGAATTTGCGTCTGGCACCGTGTTTGCGCGCCACACCCATGACCGTGGCCAGTTTGCCTACGCCTCCACGGGCGCGTTGAAGATGTATACCGACCTGGGTAATTGGGTCGTACCGCCGCAGCGCGCGATTTGGGTGCCCGGAGGCGTCCCCCACGAGATGCATATGCGCGGTGATGTGGTGATGCTCAACACCTATCTCGACGATGCCGCCGCCCGGAGCGCTGGTTTGCAGGCGCACTGCCAAGTATTTGAGGTGTCACCGTTGCTCAGGCATTTGCTGGAAGCGGCGTTGACGATCGACCTGGCCGCACCGTCCAGTGTTCGGCAGCAATGCATATTGACGCTGTTGATCGATGAAATCGGCGCCATGCCCGAGTTACCGCTCAGCGCGCCGCTGCCGACCGAACCTCGTCTGGCCCGCGCCTGCCAGCGCTTTTTGGATGCGCCTACTCAAACCCTTTCACTCGATACGATGGCGCAGTGGTCGAGCATGAGCAGACGCACCTTTACCCGTCAGTTCCTCGAACACACCGGCATGACGTTCGTCGCCTGGCGCCAGCAGGTCTGCCTGCTGGAAGCCACTGCACAGCTCAGCCATGGCGCGTCTATTACTGAGGTGGCGTTGGCATTGGGTTTCAGCAGTTCCAGTGCATTTACCTCGGTATTTCGGCGCAACCTGGGGGATTCCCCGGCTCGCTACCTGGCCAAGTCCAAGGCCGCTTCGCTGTTTTGACCGCTTTACACTTCGGTCAGGATTCATCTCGCGCCTTGCCACGCTTTGTTACTATCGCCATCCTTCGTCACCAGGAGTCACCGCCCCATGCAACACCAGTGGGATGAAATGCACCGCACCCGCAAGCCCACCTTCGTGCTGTGTGGCGAGCCCCAAGGGGATGTGCTCAATCTCTATGTTCACGGTTATTCGGCGTTCTTCAACCGCCAGCAACTGGGCAACTTCAAGGAGCAGTTGGCGGGCATTGAAGGCTCGACCAACCTGATGTTGTTCTGGCCGGCGGGGCATTTCCTGGAAAATCTCTTTGCTCCCTTCAAGGATGTGATGGGGGCGATGCTCGGCGGCGGCAGCCTGGGTGCGGCGACCGTGGGGGTTGGCAAGGCGATTGCGTACTTTCTTGACCACTATAAAAGCGTCGAGGCACGGGTGGATGAGGTGGCCAGGAGCTTGCTGCCAGAGCTGGCCAGTTACCTGCACGGCGAATCCTTGGAGGTGCGTCGCATCAACCTGATCGGCCATTCCCTGGGCGCGCGGATTCTGGTCAAAAGCTTGCTGGCCAACCCCGACACCGCTCGCGAGCTGCCGCTGGACAACCTGCTGTTGATGGGCGGCGCGATCTGTACGTCAAACCCGTGGGATGAGGTGTCCGCACCGCTCAAGGGGCGGGTCATTAACTGCCATTCCAGCAAGGATTGGGCGCTGGCGATGAAACCGGACACCGAGCGCTGCATTGGCCGTTATGCGATCCCGCTGACACCGGCGTTGAAGGCCAAGGTGACCAATGTGCATCTGGCATCGTTCGATCACGCGGCCTATTGGCCGCAATTGCAGACGGTGGTGCAGTACACCGACCTGTTGCACGAGCGGCGCGGCATGATCCGTTCTGATCAGCGTAGCGCAGAGGTGCGCTTTGCCGAGGAGGACGCGGAACTGTTCCCGGCCTTGGTTCAGGCGCGGCCGGAAGAGTTGAAGTTTCTCGCCGAACTCATGGCGCAGAAACGCAGTACATCCATAGACGCCAACGTGCGCGAGCCGCTCAAGCTGGCCATCGAGTTGCAGCGCATGGGCGGCGACACCTTTATGAACCTGGCCCGTGGGCATGGCGTGAGTTACCGCCAGATCGCCGAAGACGTGGCGCAGCGGCTGGGGATCAAGTTTGATGAGCCGCTGGAGACTGTCGCGTTGGCGGACCTCGAAGCCCAGGTGGCGGAAAAACTCATCGAGCAATACAAGGACAAACTCAGCAGCGCCGACCGGCAAGTGTTCGATGCCGAGCTCAAGGCAGCCGCGCAAAAAGAACAGGGTCTGTTCCATCGCTTTGACGTTGGCCGCTCGGCCACTACTGCCTTGAGCGGCACCGCATTGGCGGGCCTTACTGGTTTTATGCTGCGGCGCGGCGCAGCTACGGCGATTCCGGTGGTGGGCCAGGCGCTCGCTGCGGCGATGCTGCTGGTCAGTGGAGTGCGCGCGTTTTCTGGCCCAGCTTATTCGATCACGACCCTGGCGGTGTTGGTGGTCGGGGTGATTCGCCAACGCATGGAGCGCGAGGCGCTGAACCAGGAGATGGACCTGGTGGTGCAAGTGGTGGAAGCGTTCGATCTGCCGCGTGACACGGTAATGCGCACGGTTGCGTCCGACTGCTAAGCTGCGCGTCTATCGAGTATGTTTGCCTGGGATACCGCGTGAAATTCAGCCTGCCGAAAATCGCTACTGCTCCGTTCTGCCCGCCGGAAGTGGCCGGCTCCGTCGCCGTTGACCCCAAGGCTTCATTTTTCAAGCGCGCGCTGATGTTCGCCGGCCCCGGCCTGTTGATCTCCATTGGCTACATGGACCCCGGCAACTGGGCCACGGCCATCGAGGCCGGGTCGCGCTACGGCTACAACCTGTTATTTGTCGTGCTGCTGGCCAGCTTGGCGGGGATGGCGGTGCAGTGCCTGTGCTCGCGATTGGGCATCGCTACCGGCAAGGACCTGGCGCAACTGTGCCGCGAACGCTACAGCAAGCGCTCGGCGCGTACCCAATGGCTGCTGGCGGAAATCTCCATCATCGCCACCGACCTGGCCGAAGTGCTGGGTTGCGCCTTGGCCTTTCACTTGTTGCTGGGCGTGTCGCTGACCACAGGCATTGTGATCACCGCTTTCGACACGTTACTGATTTTGGCCCTGCAAAACCGTGGTTTCCGCCGCCTGGAAGCGATCATGCTGGCGCTGGTGGCGACGATCGGCGTGTGTTTCTTTATCGAGCTGGTGCTGATCAAACCCTATTGGCCGGATGTGCTCAGTGGTTTTACCCCTTCACTCTCAGCCATCAGCGATGCCGCACCGCTGTACCTGGCCATCGGTATCCTCGGCGCTACAGTGATGCCCCATAACCTTTACTTGCACACCTCCATTGTGCAGACCCGCATGATCGGCAAGGACCTGGCCAGCAAGCAGGACGCCGTCAAGCTGGCACGCATCGACACCATCGGCTCACTGGCCTTGGCGCTGCTGGTCAACGCCGCGATCCTGGTGCTGGCCGCGGCCGCGTTCCACAACACCGGCCATGCGGATGTGGTCGAAATCCAGGACGCCTATCACCTGCTTGACCCCCTGGTCGGCGGCGCCTTCGCCAGCATCCTGTTCGGCGTAGCCCTGTTGGCCTCCGGCCAAAGCTCTACCTTCACCGGCACCATCGCCGGCCAGGTGATCATGGAGGGTTACCTCAACCTGCGTATTCCCTGCTGGCAGCGCCGCCTGATCACCCGCGGGCTGGCGCTGATCCCGGCGTTTCTTGGCGTGTGGCTGATGGGCGACGATGCCATCGGTAAACTGCTGATCCTCAGCCAAGTGGTGCTCAGCCTGCAGTTGCCGTTTGCGTTGTATCCGTTGATTCGCATGACCGGTGATGAACAGCTGATGGGGCCGTTTGTGAACCGGCTGCCGACGAGGGTGTTGGCGTGGTTTCTGTTTGCGGTGATCAGTGGGGCGAATGCTTGGTTGATTGGGCAGTGGGTGTTCTGATCACACCTGGATCGCCAAAGAGGTGTACTGGGAAATCTGTGGGTCGGCGGTAAGTAACTTCATCGGTTCGCTGATGGCCGTCGCGACGAGGAGTCGATCGAACGGATCCTTGTGATGATGCTCAAGGTCTTTCACCGCAATGGTGTGTTCCGATGTGATGGGTAACTCGACGAAGCCGCTTTCCAGGCAGTGCTCACGAATATCGTCCAGGTCGACCTTGAGTTTCCCCAAGCCGACCTTGATTGCCATCTCCCAGAAGGTGGCCGCGCTGACGTAAATCTCAGCAGCATTTTCAATCACCTTCCTCGCTTTGCCGGATAGCCTTGGATCGTCATTCAGTGTCCAAAGCAGGATATGGGTATCCAGCAACACTCTCATGAATGGCTGCCCTCAAAGGCATCCAGCAGGTCGTCAGGTAAAGGTGCGTCAAAGTCATCAGGAATGCTGAGCTGTCCTTTCATGGCTCCGATTCTGCAGCCTTTGAGCCTGCTCACAGGAACAAGCTGTGCCATCGCACGCCCGTGCTTTGCAATGGTGATGACTTTTCCGGATGCAGCCTCATCGACCAACTTGGACAAATTATTCTTCGCTTCAGCCAAAGGCACGGTAATCATGGGATTCTCTCCATGTTTTGGCCAAATATAGCCAAAACTTGATGAGCTATCAAAGACGGCCTGACGGCTGGCAGAAGCCACTCGTTCGGCACGTGATTGCTTGCGGTACAAAACGTCCATGGCGTATCTCCAAAAAGATGTCGCCAAAGTCTGCCTTAGCGTGCTGCTCACTAAAAATAGTGGCCCGAAAATTCAGAACGGACCTACTTTTACCAGTCAGAAATTTCGTCAGGTGCGGATCTACCGATCCCAATACGGCACCACCCCAAAACACTCTACAAAATAATCAATCACCGTCCTCACCTTCAGCGACAACCGTCGGCTGCCGGGCCACAGCGCTGCAATCTGCTGCGGCTCCAGCGTCGTCGCCACTTCGTACTCTGTCAGCACCGCCTGCAACGTGCCGGCGCGCAGGCCTTCGCCAATCAGCCAGGAAGGGAACACCACCAGCCCCAGGCCTTGTTCGGCGGCGTGGGTTAGGGTGTCGGCGTGGTTGCCGGTGATGGGGCCTTTGACGCTGTAGGGCGTCCAGTCGCCGCCTTCACGGCGGAAGAACCAGCGCTGTTGGCCCGTGATGCCTTTATAGGCCAGGCACTGGTGGTGGAGGAGTTCGTCGGGGTGTTGGGGCGTGCCGTGCCTGGCCAGGTAGGCGGGGCTGGCGGCGATGCGAAAGCGTTGAGGCGCGAAGATGCGTGCCTGCATACCGGAGTCGTTAAGCACGCCGATGCGAAACAGCAGGTCGGTGCCGTCTTGCAGGGGGTCGACGTACGTATCGGTTTGCTGGATATCCAGTTGCAACTTTGGGTAGCGGCGGCACAACTCACCCAGCCACGGCGACAGGTGACGCTGGCCGAACACCATCGGCGCATTGATGCGCACCAGGCCGCTGGGTTCGCTTTCCTGCTCCTGCAGGGCTTGGCCGGCGGCTTCCAGTTGTTCGAGCATCAACCGCGCATGGCGCCCCAGCAGGCGACCAGCTTCGGTGGGGCTGACGGCACGGGTGTGGCGGTACAGCAACTGTTGGCCGAGGGCCTGTTCCATCAACTGGATTTGCCGCGAGATGGAGGAGGGCGCCAGGCCCTCGCGGCGTGCGACTTCGGAGAAGCTGCCAAAGTCCAACACGGCGACGAACAGGCGCAGTGCCTTGAAACTCAGTTCATTCAAACCCTGCATTGCGGCTCCTGGCTGTGCGTTTCTCGCAAAGGTGTTGTCTGCATGCTCCCATTTATCGCACAGCACGGCCACCGGATAATGCACGCCATGTTTCCTTTAATGAAATGCAGGTGATGTATGCAGGCGAGTTCTGTGGACGGTGTGGCGCGCGCTACACCGAAGAAAAATCTGTTGCGGCTGCTGTTGTTGCCGCTGGTGATCCTGGCGGGCATGGGCCTGTCGGTAGAGGCTGGCTTGCTCGGGCCATTGGGTGTGCAGGTGGGGCATTTGTGGGCGACGTTGAGCATCTTTGGTGTTGGCTCGGCGATCTTGTATTTGCTGCTGCTGTTCAGCGGCCCCAAAAAAGGCCCGGCACTGGCTGACCTGCCGCGCTGGCAGTTGATCGGTGGCTTCCTGGGGCCGATGTATGTGGTGGTGCTGACCCTGGCCACGCCCCATATCGGCATTGCCATGACCATGATTGCGATTCTGTCGGGGCAAGTGGGCAAGAGCGTGTTGATCGACCACTTCGGCTGGTTTGGCACTGCGCGCAAGCGGGTCAACGGTGAGCGTTGGATAGCCCTGGCGTTGATTGTGGCGGCACTTGTTCTGATTGCACGAGGGTAAGGCGATGAATTTGATTCTGTTATTGGTGTTGGTAATTGCTGCCGGCGCGGTGTTGAGCGTACAGGCGGCGATCAATGGGCGCCTGGGGCAGTCGGTGGGTGTGTTGCGCAGTAGCCTGCTGACGTTTGCCGTGGGGGCGCTGACTACGGCACTGCTGATTTTCTTCTTCGAACCGACCCAGGCCATCAGCCTGTTGGATGTGCCGAAATGGCAACTCACCGGCGCGTTGTTCGGCGTGGTGTACATGATCGTGATGGTCGGCGCAGTGCCTGTCGTGGGTACGGCGGTTGCGACGGTGGCGGTGATTGTCGGGCAGTTGGGCATGGGCATGTTGATCGACAACTTTGGCTGGCTGGGTAACCCGGCGATCGAGCTGTCGGGTAGCCGCATCGTTGCGATGCTGTTGTTGGCGTTGGCGTTGGTGTTCATGTATCGCAGCAATACCCGCCAGGTGGATTGACGACGATAAAAGTGTGCGGGCTTGCCCCCGATTGCAGCTGTCAGTTAAGAAATTCAGTGGCTGACCCACCGCCATCGGGGGCAAGCCCCCTCCCACAGTTAACCGCATTCCAAAGGATGCAATTGGCCAAAATGTGGGAGCGGGCTTGCCCGCGATGGCGGTGTGTCAGTCGATGCATGGGCTGGCTGTACCAGCGCTTTCCCTACACCCAACGCTATCGCGCACGCCGATATTCACTCGGCGTTTGCTGCATCTCGATCCGAAAGTGCCGGTTGAAATTGGACAGGTTGGCGTAGCCCACCTCAAAGCAGATGGCCGCCACCGACATCTCGCTTTGCAGCAGCAGCCGGCAGGCGCGCTGCACGCGGAACTTGCGCATCAAGTCAATAAAACCGTGGCCCGTGTTGCGTTTGAAGAAGCGCGAAAAGCCTGGCTCGCTCATCTCCAGTCGTTGCGCAATCACCGACAGGCGCACGTCGCCGGTGAGTTCACGCATCAGGTAGTCGAAGGCGCGGTTGATTCGTTCGGCACTGCGGGCGTCCAGGGTGGGGGCGTAGCAAGGGCTGGCGAGGGCCTTTATCTGGGGCGGCGGGGCGTTTTTCAGGGTGTCGAGCAGTTGCAGGAACAGGATCAGTCGTTGCAGGCCGTGGGCCTGGCCGATGTTTTCCATCAGGCGTGCTGCCTTCATGGCCGTGTCGCCGCTGAATTCCAGGCCGCGCCGGGCCTGTTCAAACAGCGGCTGTAAATCGCCCAGCTCTGGCAGGGCCTTGCGCAACGTGAGGAGGGCGGCGCCATCAAATTGCAGCACTACGTCGCGGCCTGCGAGGTGTTCACCAGGGGCCAGTTCGCCGATCCAGTCGTGGGGCAGGTCTGGGCCGATCAGCGCCACATGCCCAGCGCTGAAGGCACCGATGTAGTCGCCTGCCACCAACTTGCCGCTGCCTTGGCGGATCAGGTGGATTTCGAACTCGGGATGGTGGTTCCAGCGTGCCAGATCATAGGGGTAGTCGTGCTCGAACCAGCGAAAGCAGTGGTCTGGCTCGGGCAGGATCACTTCCAGCTCGGCGGGGCGGTGCTCGAACAGCTGGGCGCGGCTGGCAGGCATGGCGAGACTTCTTATCGTTCTTGGGATCGCTTCAAAATACGCGCCTGTGTGCGCTGAGCGCTACTGCTGGTTTTACCCTGCACTGATACTTTTTTAACCTGAGACCGCCGGTTAAAAAAGTACCAGTCGAGCATCCGCAACGGGTTTGTGAGGGGGCGGGCAAGCTGCTGTAATCGGCCCTCAACAACAAAAACAACAGGTAGAAACCGCTATGTCCAAGCTCCCGCAAGCGTTGTTCCTGCTTTCTGGCCTGGCGCTGGCCATGCCCGGTCACGCCGCCGATACCGTCACCATCGCCACGGTCAACAACAGCGATATGATCCGCATGCAGCGCCTGTCCAAGGTGTTCGAAGCGCAGCACCCCGACATCAAACTGAACTGGGTAGTGCTCGAAGAAAACGTGCTGCGCCAACGCCTCACCACCGATATCGCCACCCAGGGCGGGCAATTCGACGTACTGACCATCGGCACCTACGAAACCCCGCTGTGGGGCGCCAAGCACTGGTTGGAACCGCTTACCGAACTGCCGGCCGATTATGATGCCGACGACATCTTCCCCTCGGTACGCCAGGGCCTGTCGGTTAACAACACCCTGTACGCCTTGCCGTTTTATGGCGAAAGCACGGTCACCTATTACCGCACCGACCTGTTCAAGCAAGCTGGCCTGAGCATGCCCGCGCACCCCACTTGGACCCAGCTCGGCGAATTCGCCTCCAAGCTCACAGCCAAGTCCAAGGACCAATACGGTCTGTGCCTGCGCGGCAAGGCCGGTTGGGGTGAAAACGTCGCCTTGCTGAGCACCATGGCCAACGCCTTTGGTGCGCGCTGGTTCGACGAGCAGTGGAAGCCCGAACTGACCAGCCCCGAGTGGACCGCCGCCGCCAACTTCTACGTCAACACCCTCAAGCAATATGGCCCTCCGGGCGTCTCCAGCAACGGCTTCAATGAAACCCTGGCGTTGTTCAACAGCGGTAAATGCGCGATTTGGGTCGATGCCAGCGTGGCCGGCTCCTTCACCACCGACAAGAGCCAAAGCAAAGTCGCCGACAGCGTCGGTTTCGCCGCCGCGCCGACCGAAGTCACCGACAAGGGCTCGTCGTGGTTGTACGCCTGGTCGTTGGCGATCCCGGCCACCTCCAAGCACAAGGATGCGGCCAAGGCCTTTATTGCCTGGGCCACTTCCAAGGACTACATCCAACTGGTCGCCGATAAAGACGGCATCACTAACGTACCGCCGGGCACGCGCCAGTCCACCTACAGCGACGCCTACTTGAAGGCCGCGCCGTTTGCCCAGGTGACCCTGGAGATGATGAAACACGCCGACCCCGCGCACCCGTCTGCCAAGCCGGTGCCCTATGTGGGCATCCAGTACGTGACCATCCCCGAGTTCCAGGCCATCGGCACGTCGGTGGGCAAGTTCTTCTCGGCGGCGCTCACCGGCGGCATGTCGGTTGACCAAGCCTTGCTGCAAGCCCAGGCCACCACCGAGCGCGAGATGAAGCGCGCCGGTTACCCGAAGTGATTTTTACAGGACATCGCCATGAAACGACTTGAAGGTAAAAGCGCGCTGATCACCGGTTCGGCGCGGGGCATCGGTCGCGCCTTTGCCCAGGCTTACATCGACGAAGGTGCCACCGTTGCCATCGCCGATATCAACCTGCAACGGGCGCAGGAGACCGCGGCGCAGCTGGGCCCACAGGCCTATGCGGTGGCCATGGATGTCACCGACCAAGCCTCTATCGACGACGCAATTGCCGCTGTGGTGGCGCATGCCGGCAAGCTGGATATCCTGATCAACAATGCGGCGCTGTTTGACCTGGCGCCCATCGTCGACATCACTCGCGACAGCTTTGACCGGCTGTTCTCGATCAACGTCGCCGGTACGTTATTTACGTTGCAAGCCGCCGCGCGGCAGATGATCAGCCAGGGCCACGGCGGCAAGATCATCAACATGGCCAGCCAGGCCGGGCGGCGTGGCGAGCCGCTAGTCGCGGTGTACTGCGCGACCAAGGCGGCGGTGATCAGCCTCACTCAGTCGGCGGGGTTGAATCTGATCAAGCAGGGCATCAACGTCAATGCCATCGCCCCCGGCGTGGTAGATGGAGAGCATTGGGATGGGGTGGACGCGCTGTTTGCCAAGCATGAAGGGCTGGCGCCTGGGGAGAAGAAACGGCGGGTAGGGGAGGAGGTGCCGTTTGGGCGGATGGGGACGGCGCAGGATCTTACCGGGATGGCGATTTTTCTCGCGTCAAAAGATGCCGACTATGTGGTGGCCCAGACCTACAACGTCGATGGTGGCAACTGGATGAACTAAAGGCATACGCAGAGCAAAAATGTGGGAGCGGGCTTGCTCGCGAAGGCGGTGTATCAGTCGAAGGATGAGTTGACTGACATAACGCCTTCGCGAGCAAGCCCGCTCCCACATTGGATCTTCATTGTTTTTGGGGTAGGGCCTAGTCCGCAAAACTACGATCAAAAAAGTAGACCTCTCCAGGCTTGAGGCTCTCCACCGTCGCCTGCGGCCTACCGCCTTCACCATTCTTCTTGCGCCCCGTCTCACGCAAATACCCCGCCTCGGTCAGCTTCAACAACCGCTGACGAATACTGGTCTTCAGCACCGGCCGCGCCAACACCACGGAAAAAATAGTGGTCGCCTCCGGAGCGCTGAATTCATCACCCAAAAACATCAACGGCAAGCTGCTGTACAGCGACTTGGACAACAGCCGCTCCTGCACCGCCGCCACGATCAGGTTGTGATCAAACGGCAGCTTGATACTGCCATCGGCTACCGCGTCCAACGCAAACCAGGCCTGATGCTCAGCCAATTGCACCTCATCCGCAACAATCGCCAGGTAATAAGTGGATGACGACCAACAGCGCGGGTCGCGAAACGCGTCGCCCACGGTGCCCACCTGTTCGCTCCAGGCCAGCTTTAACCCCACCTTGTCACTGGCGCGCAACCGCTCCACCGCATCCTTGAGGCTGAGGTCTTGCACGCCGCCGTTAACCACCACCCCCGGCAGCGCCCAGTGCCCGGCGAAGGGTTCGGCGTCGCGCTTGTTCAGCAGCAACTTGAGTTCGCCACCAGTACGGCAATAACACAGCACGCACAGGTCAACGGTATGGAGGTAGGCGCTCAGTGGCATTTGAAATCCTTATAAACGGCAGCGGGGCACAGTCTAACGGATCGGGCTGATATGTCATGTACTTGGCAGAGCATAGATAAATAAATGTTTCTTGCAATGAAAGTACATGACGTGTACTTTTGTTTTCAGGCCACAGGAGAACCACCATGACCCTCGCAAAAACCGCCATTGCTTCATTCGACGTCGATGCACAGAAGAGCTTCACGCCGCTGTGCCCCAACGAATTGCCGGTGGTTGGTGGCGACCAGATTGGCGCCGAGCTGAACTACATGGCCAGCCTCGCCGGCCACCGCGTCGGCAGCAAGGACGCCCACACCCCGCACGCGCCCTGGGTGGTGTCACAGCACAGTGAGATGTTGCAACCCACCGGCCTGGCGCACGCCGATGTGACCTGGGTCAGCCACTGCGTACCGGGCACCGAGGGTTTCACGCTGCTGGATGAGCTGCCCACGCCCTATGACTACGACTACTTCATCTGGAAAGGCGTAGAACCTGACCTGCACCCCTACGGCGCCTGCTACCACGACCTTCACGACAAGCTGTCCACCGGCGTCATCGAGTATTTGAAAGCCCAAGGCGTTGCCCGCGTGATCGTCGGCGGCCTGGCGCTGGACTACTGCGTCAAGACCACCGCATTGCAACTGCTCAGGGCCGGTTTCGAGGTGGTGCTGCACCTGCCGGCGTGCCGAGGTATCAGCGAGGAGGGCAGCACCCAGGCGGTCAACGATTTGCTCAAGGCCGGTGCTGTCATCAGCCGCACCCGCGAAGAACTGGCCACGAAGGCCGCGCGTTAAGGAGACTCACCATGGAAAGTGCCTACGATTTTGATGCCCCGGTGATCCAGGGGCTGCTCGATACCGACTACTACACCTTCACCATGATGCAGGCCGTGTTGCACCAGTACCCCAACGTCGAAGTGGAATACAACTTCATCGTTCGCTCCAAGGAGAAACTCGGCCACTTGATCCCGCAACTGCGCGACGAGTTGGAGAAACTCGCCGGCCTGAACATGCGTGAAGGCGAGCTGCGCTTTCTGTTCAACCCGCGTTTTCGCGAGTACCTCACGCCCGATTACGAACGTTTCCTGGGCCTGTACCGTTTTAACCTGCGCTATATCCACGTCAGCGAAATCGACGGGCAACTGAATATCCGCGTGATCGGCCCGATGCTGCACTGCATCATGTTCGAGCAACCGGTACTGGCGCTGGTCAGCGAACTGCGCAACCGCGACAAGTACCCCGACGTGACCCTGGAAGACGTCACCCGCAAGCTCTACCAGAAGTTCGACTGGCTGGAAAAAAACCTCAGCCGCGACGAGTTGGCCGACCTGCGCGTATCCGATTTCTCCACCCGCCGTCGCCTGTCGTTCAAAGCTCAGCGCGAAGTGGTCGACATCATGCGCCGCGACTTTCCCGGCCAGTTTGTCGGCACCAGCAACGCGCACCTGGCGTACGAATTCGACCTGCCGCTGATCGGCACCATGGCCCACCAGTGGCTGATGGTGCACCAGCAACTGGGGCGCCTGCGCGAAAGCCAGAACGCGGCGCTGGAAAACTGGGTGCGTGAGTACCGCGGCCGCCTGGGCATCGCCCTGACTGACTGCATCAGCACCGATTTCTTCCTCAAGGACTTCGACCTGTACTTCGCAAAGCTCTACGACGGCCTGCGCCAGGACTCCGGCGACCCCATTGCCTGGGCCGACAAGGTGCTGGCTCGCTATCAGCAACTGGGCATCGACCCGATGACGAAAGACCTGATGTTTTCCGACGGCCTGAACTTCGAAAAAAGCCTGCCGATCCTGCGTCACGTGCGTGGCAAGGCCAAGTTCGGTTTTGGCATGGGCACCAGCCTGGCCTGTGATGTGGAAGGGGTTGAGCCGCTGAGCATCGTGATGAAACTGGTGCGGGTACACGGCGAACCGGTGGTGAAATTCTCCGATGACCCGATCAAGAATGTCTGCGAAGACGCTTCGTTTTTGCAGTACGCGGCCAAGGTGTTCAACGTCGCCAGTGTGGAGGTGTGACATGCAAGACCGTATTGCGCAGGAACTCAATATCGATCGGCAACTGGTGAAAGGCGGCGAAGCCAAGGAAATTCAACGGCGCATCGACTTTATCAAGACCACCATGCGCGACTCAGGCTGCAAGGCCCTGGTGCTGGGCATCAGCGGCGGTGTCGACTCACTTACCGCCGGCCGCCTGTGCCAACGTGCGGTGGAGCAGTTGCGCAGCGAAGGCTACAGCGCCCGCTTTATCGCCATGCGCCTGCCCTACAAAACCCAGGCCGACGAACACGATGCCCAGGCCTCCCTGGATTTCATCGCCCCCGACCATGTGGACACCCTCAACATCGCCGCCAGCGTCGACGGCCTGATGGCCAGCCTCACCGCCACCGAAGCCAGCGCCGCCCATGTCGATTTCATCAAGGGCAACGTCAAGGCGCGTACGCGGATGATCGCGCAGTACGCCGTGGCCAATTTGCATAACGGCCTGGTGGTCGGCACCGATCACGGCGCTGAAGCGTTGATGGGGTTTTTCACCAAATTCGGCGATGGCGCCTGTGACCTTGCACCGTTGTCGGGCCTGACCAAGACCCAAGTACGCCTGCTGGCCACGGCCCTCGGCGCACCGGACAACCTGGTGCACAAGCCCCCCACGGCGGATTTGGAAGAACGGGTGCCGGGCAAGTTGGATGAGCACGCCTATGGTTGCTCTTATGCAGAGATCGACGCGTACTTGATGGGCGAGTCGGTGAGTGAGCGGGTGAGGGGGATTGTCGAGGGTGCCTACAGCAAGACCGCTCACAAACGGGCGCTGCCAATTACTCCACTTTCATAACCACCACAAATCCAATGTGGGAGGGGGCTTGCCCCCGATAGCGGTGGTTCAGTCACATCATCTACAACTGACAAACAGCTATCGGGGGCAAGCCCCCTCCCACAAAAGCCTCACCTACATTCAGATTGCGGCCAGGGCGACTGATGTAGCGGCGGTACGGGTTTCAACACCGAGCTTCACATACACATGCTCCAAATGCTTATTCACCGTCCTGGGGCTCAACCCCAAAATATCCCCGATATCCCGATTGGTCTTGCCACACGCCACCCACCGCAACACCTCGACCTCCCGCTCCGTCAGCGCAAACCGCGCCGACAACAAGCGCTGCGCCGGTTCATCCTCCAGCGTCAACACGCTCGGCTGCCTGGCCTCCCGCGCCGACAACAAAATGCGCGAGGTGCGCAAATGCGCTGCCACCCGCGCCAGCACTTCGTCGGTCTGGATCGGCTTGGTCACATAATCACTGCCACCCACCTCAAACCCCTGCACCACATGCTTGGTGTCCGTCAGCCCGGTCATGAACACCACCGGTATATCCGCGCTGGCAGGCTGCGCCTTGAGCCGGCGACAGGTTTCGAAGCCGTCCAGGCCAGGCATCATCGCGTCCAGCAGGATCAGGTCCGGGCGTCGGCGTTGCACGCGGTTCAGGGCACTGAGGCCGTCGAGGGCCACCAGCACCATGTAGCCGGCGTCGTCGAGGGCGTCGGAGAGCATGGCCAGGTTGTCCGGCGTGTCGTCGACGATCAGCACGACGCCGGGTTCAGTGCTATGGGTGAGTGCATTCATCTTCGGCCTCCTTGAGTGTTCGGTTGAGTTCATCCAGGCGGAACCCCTTGAGCAGCCCACGCACTTTGCTGATGAACGCTTGGGTGTCTGGGCGCTGCTCAAGGATGCTGTCGAGTTTGGCGTGCAGGCCGCGCACATAGCCGATGGCGCTGAGGTCGGCGAGCTCGGCAAGGTCTTCGGGGCTGGGCAATACGCTGGGTGGGGGCGGCGGCACAAGGCTTTGGGTACGTCGCAACCACTGTAACCCCAGGTGCTGTTGCACACACCCGAGCAGTTCCGGGGTACGCACCGGCTTGGCCAGGTAGTCGTTGCACGCGGCTTTGACGCTGCGTTCGCGGTCGTCGGTAAAGGCGTTGGCGGAGATGACGATGATCGGCGCGGTGGACAGCGCATTGCGGCGGATCAAACGGCTGGTTTCATACCCGTCCAGCGTTGGCATCGACAGGTCCATCAGGATCAGGTCCGGGGCCAGCAACGCCACTTGGCGAATCGCCTCCTGGCCATTGCTCGCCTGGATCACCTCGAAACCCAAGGGCGTGAGCATGCCGCTGAGTACCTTGCGGTGGTCCACATGGTCGTCCACTACCAGGACGCGTCGACGCTCGCCCTGATAGCCGATGATGTCGTGCTCCACATGCACCACCGCTTGCGGCGCGCGCACTTGGGATAGAAACAAGCGCACCTGGAAGCAGGTGCCCTTGTCCAGCTCGCTGGTTACCCGCAATTCACCGCCCATCAGGGAGGTGAGCATGCGCGTGATGGTCAGGCCCAGGCCCACGCCGTTGTCCTGGCGCATCAGGTCGCCGCGCTCGAAGGGTTGAAAAATTCGCTCCAGCTGCCCGGGGTCAATGCCGATGCCGGTGTCGATAACCTCGAAGTTGGCTGTTTCGCGCATATAGCTGACCCGCAGGCGGACCTCGCCGCTGTCGGTAAAATTCACCGCGTTGCCCAGCAGGTTGATCAGGATCTGGCGCACGCGCTTCTCATCGCCGCGCACCACTGCCGGGATCTTGCCCACGCAGTCCAGCTGAAAGCGCAAACCCTTATCCTGGGCCTGTGGGGTGAACATCTGCTCCAAGTCGTGGAGCAGCTCGGGGAAGGGGATTTCGGTGAGTTCCAAACGCAACTTGCCGGCCTCGATCTTGGCTACATCCAGCAAGCCATCGATCAGCGACACCAAGTGCGAGCCGCTGCGCAAGATCGTCGCCAGGGCATCTTGATGCTGTTCGGGCATGGCGCTGTCACGCTGCAAAATCTGGGTGAAGCCGAGGATGCTGTTGAGCGGCGTGCGCAGTTCATGGGACAGCCCGGTGACGTAGCGACTCTTGGCGGCATTGGCTGCTTCAGAGGCTTCCTTGGCCTGTTGCAGCGCCTGGTCGGTGAGGCTGTGGGCGGCGATTTCCTGCATCAGCAGCAGGGTCTGGCGGTCGGACTCCTCCTGAGCGACGCCCCGGCTTTCGCGGGTCAGCACCACCCACCAGGCAAGTACGGCTGCCAGTACGCAGAGCGTCAGGAATGCCTTGAAGAACGCCTGATACAAGGTTTGCGAATGGGGCAAGCCTTGGGCGGCCTGCACGTAGATCAAGGCCAACGCGCCGGCAAGCATCAGTACCAGCGCAATCAATAAGCCCAGGTAGTGGGCCAGACGCGTATGCAGGCGCGGCATCATGGTATTGGGCAGCAACCAGCGCAATACGCCTTCGAATTGGCTCACCAGCCTCCCATTGGGTTTGCAGCGATCGCCGCAACGCGCATCCAGCGAGCAACATAACGAACAGATCGGCGTGCTGTAGGCCGGGCAGAACGCCATGTCCGCGGTTTCGAACGGGTTGCTGCACAGCCCGCACACTGCATGGCTGGCGGGCGCTACGGGGTGAATCAACTGCGGGTCGCTGGTGCGGGCGATGTAGTACTTGCCCTTGGTCAGCCAGGCTAACAGCGGCGCCATCACCAATGCTGTGCCCAGGGCAACAAAGGGTGGCGCCGCCTGGGCCAGGGTGCCAAACAGGCCGAAGTGGGCAAGGATCGACAGCAACGAAGCGATCAGCATCGAACCGACGCCCACCGGGTTGATGTCGTAGAGGTGCGCACGCTTGAACTCGATGTGCTTGGGCGACAGGCCCAGCGGCTTGTTGATCACCAAGTCGGCCACCAGCGTGCCGATCCAGGCTATCGCGATATTGGCGTAGAGCCCCAGCACCTGGTCGATCACATCGAACACGCCCAGCTCCATCAGCATCAGGGCGATGGCCACGTTGAACACCAGCCACACCACACGGCCGGGGTGGCTGTGGGTCACGCGGGCAAAGAAGTTCGACCAGGCCAGGGAACCGGCGTAGGCATTGGTCAGGTTGATTTTCATCTGCGAGATGAACACGAACAGCACCATGGCGCCGAGGGCCCACTCCGGCGAGCTGAACACGTAGCGGAACGCGACCAGGTACATTTGCGTCGGCTCGGCGGCGCGCTCCATGGGGATCTCATGTTGCAGCGCCAGAAACGCCAGGAACGCACCGCCAAACATCTTCAACGCGCCGGGGATGATCCAGCCGGGCCCGGCGCAGAGCAGGGCGGCCCACCAGCGCTTGCGGTTGGCGGCGGTTTTTTCCGGGAGAAAGCGCAGGTAGTCCACCTGCTCACCGATTTGCGTCACCAGCGACAGCGCTACAGTGCAGGCTGCGCAGAACGCCAACAGGTTGAAGTCGCCGCCATCGCCGCTGCGCCCGACAAAGCTGGTCCAGTCGCTGAAGGCATCGGGGTTTTTCCACCCCACAAAGCCGTAGGGCAGTACCAGCAACAGCAGCCAGAGGGGTTGCGTCCACAATTGCAGGCGGCTGATCAGGGTCACGCCGTAGGCTACCAGCGGGATCACCAACAGCGAGCAGATCACATAGGCGAAGGCCAGCGGGATATGGAAATACAGCTCCAGGGCCAACGCCATGATCGCCGCTTCCAGGGCGAAGAACAGGAAGGTGAAACTGGCGTAGATCAGCGAGGTGATGGTGGAACCGATATAGCCGAAGCCGGCGCCACGGGTGAGCAGGTCCATGTCCACGCCATAACGTGCGGCGTAATAGCTGATGGGCAAGCCGGTGAGGAACACCACTAGGCTGATGGCAAGGATCGCCCAGAAGGTATTGGTGAAACCGTAACTCAGGGCCAATACGCCGCCGATGGCCTCCAGCGCCAGGAACGACACCGCGCCGAGGGCGGTATTGGCGATGCGCCACTCCGACCATTTGCGAAAGGACTTGGGGGTGTAACGCAGGGCATAGTCTTCCATGGTCTCGTCGGCGACCCAGGTGTTGTAGTCGCGGCGGATCTTGACGATGCGCTGGGTGCCGGGAGGGGATTGCACGGTGGGAGGCTCCGGGGAGAGGGCGAGGTTGGGTGAGCAAGTTCCATGCCCTGGGAGACGCTGAGGCCCAAATGTGGGAGGGGGCTTGCCCCCGATAGCGGTGTACCAGTGGCAAATCAGTCGGCTGACCCACTGCTATCGGGGGCAAGCCCCCTCCCACATTGGATTGCATCGTCAGCGGGGATCGCGATCCTGCCCTGGATTGGTGCGCAACGGCATACGTCAAATGACGTACCCCGTTACGTCAGGCTGCGTATACCCGCGCTGGCCCCTTGCCGCCATGCTGGGCCCCTCATTGCAGAGGAGTCGCCCCATGGCACAAAGATTGATCCGCTCCAAACCGCTGTTGGCCTTGTCATTACTGGCCGCCGCGCTGTTCAGCCAGGGCGTGCTGGCCGATAACGAAGGCCTGGCCGTGACCGCTACCGAAGTCACCGTTGGCCAGTTGCACTCGGCTACGGGCACCATGGCGATTTCCGAGACCGGTTCGATCCAGGCTGAACGCCTGGCCATTGAGCAGATCAACGCTTCGGGCGGGATTTTGGGCCGGCAGATCAAGGTGGTTCAGGAAGACGGCGCGTCCGACTGGCCGACCTTCGCCGAAAAAGCCAAGAAGCTCTTGGTCAACGACAAAGTCGCCGCCGTGTTCGGCTGCTGGACCTCAGCCTCGCGCAAAGCCGTGTTGCCGATCTTCGAGAAAGAAAATGGCCTGCTCTACTACCCGACCTTCTACGAAGGCCTGGAACAGTCGAAAAACGTGATCTATACCGGCCAGGAGGCCACCCAGCAGATCCTCGCCAGCCTCGATTGGATCGCCAAGACCAAAGGCGCCAAGACCTTCTACCTGGTGGGTTCGGACTACATCTGGCCACGCACCTCGATGAAAATCGCACGCAAGCACATTGAAAACGTGCTGCACGGCACCGTGGTCGGCGAAGACTACTACCCGCTGGGCAACACCCAGTTCGGTTCGCTGATCAACAAGGTCAAGCTGAAAAAACCGGACGTGGTGTTCGCAGCGGTGGTGGGCGGCTCCAACGTGGCTTTTTACAAGCAACTCAACGCAGCCGGTGTGAACTCGGCCAAGCAAACCCTGCTGACTCTGTCGGTGACCGAAGACGAACTGCTCGGCATCGGCGGCGAAAACATGGCCGGTTTCTACGCCTCCATGAAGTACTTCCAGAGCCTGGACAACCCCAACAACAAAGCCTTCGTCGAAGCCTTCAAGGCCAAGTACGGCAAGGATTCGGTGATCGGCGACGTGACCCAGGCGGCGTACCTCGGCCCTTGGTTGTGGAAAGCGGCGGTGGAGAAGGCCGGCAGTTTCGACGTGGATAAAGTTGTGGCGGCGTCCCCAGGCATTGAGCTGAAAACCGCGCCTGAAGGCTACGTGAAGATTCACGAGAACCATCACCTGTGGAGCAAGTCGCGCATTGGTGAAGTGCTGCCCAATGGTCAGTTCAAGGTGATTTATGAGTCGGATCTGATTGAGCCGAATCCGTTTCCAAAGGGCTACCAATAACCCCCCTGACTAAATGAGATTCAAATGTGGGAGGGGCGGTGCGACGATTCGACTTGCTCCCGATGAGGGAGTGTCAGTCCCCTGATTTGTTGCTGACCCACCGCCATCGGGGGCAAGCCCCCTCCCACATAAAGCCAAGCACAGCACAGCAAAAGCAGTCTGCATTTCATCTCTTTTGTAGGAGACCATCATCATGGAATGGCTATCGGAATTTGGAGCCATCGCGGCAATGCAGGGGTTTAACGGCTTGTCCGTGTTCTGCGTGCTGTTGCTGATGGCATTGGGGCTGGCGATCATCTTTGGTCAGATGGGCGTTATCAACATGGCCCACGGTGAGTTCCTGACCATCGGCGCCTACACCACCTACGTGTGTTCCAGCCTCACCGCGCACTTTGCGCCGAGCTTTCAACCCTATTACTTCTTCTTCGCCATTGCCCTGTCATTCCTGGTCGCCGGTGCCATCGGCTGGCTGGTGGAGTGGGCGATGATCAGCCGCTTGTACAAGCGCCCGCTGGACACTTTGCTCGCCACCTGGGGCTTGTCCCTGGTAATGCAGCAAACTTTCCGATCAGTGTTTGGCGCCCGCGAGGTCAGCGCTGAACCGCCGGCCTGGCTGATGGGGTCGGTGAACTTTACCGACGCCATCGAGATCCCGCGCAACGGTCTGTTCATGATGGGCCTGACATTGCTGCTTACCGCTGCGATCTTCCTGATGCTTTACCGCTCGCGCTGGGGCCTGCAAGTGCGCGCCACGGTGCAGAACCGCCTGATGAGCCGCGCAGTGGGCATCAACACACGCAAGGTCGACCGCATGACTTTCGCCCTCGGCTGCGGCGTGGCCGGTGTAGCGGGCGCTGCGTTCACCACCATTGGCTCCACCGGGCCGACGGCCGGCTCGCAATACATCGTCGACACCTTCCTGGTGGTGGTGTTCGGCGGCGCGCAAAGCCTGTTCGGCACCATCGCCTCGGCGTTCGTGATCGCCCAGACCCAATCGCTGTCGGAGTTTTTCCTCAGTGGCTCGATGGCAAAGGTGCTCACCTTGTCCTCGGTGATTCTGATCCTGATGCTGCGCCCGCAAGGGTTGTTTTCCATCAAAGTGCGCAAGTAGAGGCGACCGGATGAAGGCTTTAGACAAGCTGCTGGGTGGCCAGCAAAACCTGATCGGCATTGCGTTGCTGGCGGTGTTGATCCTGGTGGTATTCCCCCTGACCCTCGACGCGTTCCGCCTGAACATGGTCGGCAAGTACCTGACCTACGCGTTCGTCGCGGTGGGCCTGGTGCTGTGCTGGGGCTATGGCGGCATTCTCAGCCTGGGGCAGGGTGTATTTTTTGGCGTCGGCGGCTACTGCATGGCGATGTTCCTCAAGCTCGAAGCCTCGGACCCGGAGAGCACCAAGATCCAATCCACACCGGGCATTCCGGACTTTATGGACTGGAACCAGATCACCGAACTGCCGTGGCTATGGCAGCCGTTCCACAGTTTCGGCTTTACCGTGTTTGCGGTGATTGCGGTGCCCGTGCTGCTGGCCTTTATCATCGGCATGGCGCTGTTCAAACGGCGCGTGGGCGATGTGTATTTCTCCATCGTGACCCAGGCGATTGCCTTGATTCTCACGGTATTGATCGTCGGCCAACAGGGCCTCACCGGCGGCGTTAACGGCATCACCGACCTCAAGACCTTGTTGGGCTGGGACCTGCGCACCGACAGCGCCAAGCTGATCTTGTATTTCATCAGTGCCGGCTTGCTGTTTGGCTGCATCTTTATCGGGCGTTTTATCCTCGCATCCAAGCTCGGCCGGCTGTTGATGGCCATGCGTGACAAGGAAGAGCGCGTGCGGTTCTCTGGCTACGACGTGGCCAGTTTCAAGATTTTCGTGTTCTGCGTGGCGGCTGCATTCTCGGCGATTGGCGGGGCGATGTTTGCCTTGCAGGTGGGCTTTATGTCGCCTTCATTCGTCGGCATCGTGCCGTCGATCGAGATGGTGATCTTCGCGGCGGTGGGCGGGCGTATGTCGCTGCTGGGCGCGGTGTATGGCGCTCTGCTGGTGAACTACGGCAAGACCTACTTTTCCGAGTCTTTCCCCGAGCTGTGGCTGTACCTGATGGGCGGGCTGTTTATTGCCGTGGTCATGTACTTCCCCAATGGCTTGGCCGGTTTGTGGGACAGCCACGGTCGCCAGGCCCTGGCGAAACTGCTGCGACGCAAACCCGTGGTGAAAACCCCGGTCAAGGCCAAGGCCAAAAGCAAAATCCTGGAGACCCAACCATGACCGCCGTCGGCTTTGAAATGAAAAAACCGGTGCTGGCCATCGAAGGCCTCACCGTGTCGTTTGACGGCTTCAAGGCGGTCGACAACCTCAACCTGTATATCGACCGCAATGAAGTGCGCGTAGTGATCGGCCCCAACGGTGCCGGCAAGACCACCGTGCTCGACCTGATCTGCGGCAAGACCCGCGCTACCAGCGGCAGCATCCAGTTCGATGGGCAGGAGCTGACCAAGATGCGCGAGTACAACATTGTGCGGGCCGGTGTGGGGCGTAAATTCCAGAACCCCTCGATCTACGAAAACCTCAGCGTGTTTGAAAACCTCGAGATGTCTTATCCGGCGGGCCGCAAGGTGTGGGGCGCGCTGTTTTTCAAGCGAAATGCCCAGGTGATTGCGCGAGTAGAAGAGGTGGCACGGGAGATTTTCCTTGGCGATCTGCTGCAACAGCAAGCCGACCTGCTGTCCCACGGGCAAAAGCAATGGCTGGAAATTGGCATGCTGCTGATGCAAGACCCCGAGTTATTGATGCTCGACGAACCGGTGGCTGGCATGAGCGTCAACGAGCGTGCGCAAACCGCCGAGTTGCTCAACCGCATCAGCCAGGGCCGTTCGGTGCTGGTGATCGAGCACGACATGGAGTTCGTCAAAAGCATCGCGCACAAAGTCACGGTGTTGCACCAGGGCAAGGTGCTGGCCGAGGGCAGCATGGAGTCGGTGCAAAGCAACCCTAAAGTCATCGAAGTGTATTTGGGTCACTGAGGAAGCAGGCATGTTCAAGATCGACCAGTTGTCCTGCGGCTACGGGCAGAGCCAGATCCTCCACGACCTGGACCTGAACGTGGCCAAGCGCGAGATTGTCGCGGTGATGGGCCGCAATGGCATGGGCAAGACCACCTTGTTCAAGAGCCTGATGGGCATCCTGCCGCAGTGGAAGGGCCAGGTGAGTGTGGACGGCCACGATGTGTCGGCGCTGGAGACCCACGAGCGGGTGGAACGCGGTATCGCCTATGTGCCCCAGGGCCGCATGATTTTCCCCAGCATGAGCGTGCTGGAAAACATCCAGACCGGCTTGCCAGCGTCGGCACGGGGCAAGGTGCCGGAGGATTTATACGCGCTGTTTCCGGTGCTCTACGACATGCAGTCGCGCAAGGGCGGCAACCTGTCGGGCGGCCAGCAACAGCAGTTGGCGATCGCCCGCGCATTGGCGACCAACCCCAAGGTACTGCTGTTGGATGAACCCACCGAAGGCATCCAGCCATCGATCATCAAGGACATAGCCCGCACGCTCAAAGAGATCCGCAACCTGCGGGACTTGACCATCGTGGTGTCGGAGCAGGTGTTGTCTTTCACCCTGGAAATCGCCGACCGGTTCCTGGTGATCGAAAAGGGCCGCTTCGTGATCGAAGAGACCCGTGACCGGGTGGATGAGGCGACGATCAGTCGGTATCTGTCGGTGTAGTGGGGCGGATCATTGCGTCGGGGCGTACGTGTTGCGCGTATGCCTCGCCCGTGATGAAGCCCAATTGCACCGCCGCTTCCTTGGGCGATAGCCCCTCATCTGCCGCTTTGCGGGTTATCTGCGCCACGCGGTCATAGCCCAGCAGCGGGTTGAGCGCCGTGGCCATCAACAGCGAGTGCTCCACATTGCGCGCCAGTTGCGGGCGGTTCACTTCCAGGCCGTGCAGCAGCTTGTGGGTGAACAGGCTGATGCAGTCGGTGAGTACTTCTATCGATTGCAGCAGGTTGTGGATCAGCACCGGCTTGGCCACGTTCAATTCGAACGTGCTGGACGCGCCCGCCAGGGTGATGGTGGTGTGGTTGCCCATCACCTGCATCGCCGCCTGCACCAGCACTTCGGCGATGGTCGGGTTGCGTTTGCCGGGCATGATCGAGGAGGTCAGGCCGTCATCCGGTACAGTCAATTCCCCCAAGCCACAACGGGGGCCGGAGCCCAGCAGGCGGATATCGTTGGCAATCTTGGTCAGCGACACCGCCAGCACATTCAGCGCACCGGAAGCTTCCACCAGGGCATCGTGGGTGCCCATGCCTTCGAACTTGCAGGGGTTGGTTTCGAATGCCTCGCCGGTGAGCAGGCTGATTTCTTCACAGAACGCCCCATCAAAACCCTGCGGCGTATTCAGCCCTGTGCCCACCGCCGTGCCGCCCTGGGGCAACAGGCGCAGGCGCGGCATGCACGCTTCAATGCGCGCAATGCCATGCTGGATCTGTTGGGCAAAGGCGCCAAAGGCCTGGCCCTGGCTCATCGGCACCGCATCCATCAGGTGAGTGCGGCCGATTTTCAGCACGTCCTGCCAGGCGTCGGCCTTGGCTTGCAGCCCGTTGCGCAAGTGACCCAGGGCCGGTAGCAGGCGCCCGCGCAGTTCCATCACGGTGGTCAGGTGCATCACCGTGGGGAAGCTGTCGTTGGACGACTGCGAGCAGTTCACGTGGTCGTTGGGATGCACCGGTGACTTGCTGCCTAGTTCTGCGCCCAACGCGAGGTTGGCGCGGTTGGCAATCACCTCGTTGGCGTTCATGTTGGTCTGGGTGCCAGAGCCGGTCTGCCAGATAGACAGTGGGAAATGCGCGTCAAAGGCGCCGTTGGCCAGTTCTTCGGCCGCCTCATCGATCGCCTGCGCCAGTGTCGGCGCCAGTACGCCAAGCCTTGCATTGGCGCGGGCACAGGCACGTTTCTGTTGGCCGAAAGCGCGGATCAGGCTTGGCCCGAATGGCTGCTTGCTGCCGAACACCTCCAGTGCCCGCTGGGTCTGTGCGCCCCAGTAGCGCTCGGCCGGTATCGACACCGGGCCGAACGCGTCGTGTTCGATTCGCAGAGTGGTCATCAACAGCTCCGTTACAGCGCAGCGCCGGCGGGGCGGCCGAGCACACGTTGATATTCGACCTGGGCGGTTTGCTCGGAGAATTCCCCGGACCACTTCGACACCACTACGGTCGCCACGCTGTTGCCGATGGTGTTGCAGGTTGCAATCGCCATCGACATAAAGCGGTACACGCCAAACAGCAGCGCCAAGCCTTCGGCCGGCAGCACGCCGATAGCGGTGACGGTGGCGGCAAACACCACGAAGCTGCCACCCGATACGGCGGCTGCGCCCTTGGAGGTCACCAGCATGATTGCGATGATGCCCAACTGTTGCTCCCAGCTCAGCGGCACGCCGTAAGCATTGGCGATAAACAGCACGCACATCGACATGTAGATCGAGGTGCCATCGAGGTTAAACGCGTAACCGGTGGGCAGCACCAGGCCGACGCTCTGTTTGGAGCAACCGAACTTCTCAAGTTTTTGCAGCAGGCGCGGCAGGGCGCTTTCCGATGAAGCGGTGCCGAGCACGATGAAGATTTCATCCTTGATGTAGACGAGGAAGCGCCACAGGCTAAAACCGCTCAAGCGGCACACCGCGCCCAGCACCACAAAGATAAAAAATGCGATGCCGACGTAGAACATCAACACCAGGTTGGCCAGGGACATCAGCACCGCCGTGCCGTTGCTGCCCACCGCGTAGGCCACCGAACCGAAGGCACCCAGGGGCGCGAACTTCATGATCAGGTTGATGAATTCGAAGAAACATTCGGAGATACGGTTCAGGCCGTCTTCGATCACTTCACGGCGCTCGGGTTTCAGTGCCAGCAGAGCGAAGCCGAACAATACGGAGATCACCAGCACTTGCAGCAGTTGACCGCCAGCAAAGGCACCGACGAAATTGTCGGGGAAGATGCCGTAGATAAAGTCCATGGTCGACGCGGGTGCATGGCCTTTGGCGACGGCGGCACTTGCGGCGGCAGCGGCGGCGCTGCTCGGGTGGGCGTCGTGCATGCCAGAACCGATCTGTAGCAGGTTGCCCCACAACAGGCCGATGGCCAGGGCAATGGTGGACACCACTTCGAAGTAGATCAGCGCCCGCAGGCCGACTTTGCCAACGCGCTTGATATCACCGGCCGAGGCAATGCCGTGAACCACGGTGAAAAACACCAGTGGCGCGACGGCGGTCTTGATCAGCTTGAGGAAGATATCGCCGAGAATCTTGAAACTGGCGGCCAGCTCGGGGGCGAGAAAGCCGAAGGCAATGCCTAGGAACATGGCGGCGACGACCTGGAAGGTCAGGTCTTTGTAGAGCGGTTTTTTGGCGGGAGTGGATGACATGTCTGTGATCTCATTGTTTTTATGATTCGGATGACACTTCTGAAAATGTTGGAGATCCCCTGTGGGAGGGGGCTTGCCCCCGATAGCGGTGGTTCAGTAACAGATGTATTGACTGATACACCGCCATCGGGGGCAAGCCCCCTCCCACATTGGATCTCCATTGGGTTTGGGATCAGCGTTTCACGGCACCTTGGCGCGCCAACGCGATATCCACCATCTGCGGCGCCAGCCCCAAATAGTTGGTCGGGTCAGTCAGGCGTTGCAGCTCGGCCACATCGAGTTGCGCGGTGGCTTCACCCTGGGCGAGCAGGGCGTCGAGCAAGCTGGTGCCCTGGTCGTTGGCCATGCGGCAGGCGGCGTACACCACATCGTGGGCGACCTGGCGACCGAGCGCCGGGGCGAGGCCCATCATCACGGCTTCGGCGACGATCAGGCCCTGGGTCATGTCGAGGTTCTTGCGCATGCGTTCGGGGCGTACTTCAAGGCCTGCGAGCATAAAGGTCGCCTGGCCCAGAGACGCAGCGCTCAGGGCGAAGGCCTCCGGAATCGCAATCCACTCTGCTTGCCAAGGGCCGGTGGAGCGTTCGAAATCCTGGATCATCGCGTCCAGCATCAACCCGGCGTGTTGGCGCACGCCCTTGGCGGCGGCGTACATCAGCTCGCAGGAAATCGGGTTGCGCTTTTGCGGCATGGTGCTGCTGGCGCCACGGCCCTTGACGAAGGGTTCGTACACTTCGCCCAGTTCGCTGGTCATCATCATCATGATGTCCAGGGCGATCTTGCCCAAGGAGCCTGTGACCAGGCCGAGGAAGTTCAGGGTCTCGGCCAGGCCATCGCGGGCCACGTGCCAGGTGGCTTGCGGTACGCCCAGGCCCAATTCGGCCATCAGCGCTTCTTGTACTTCAAGACCTTTGTCACCGAGGGAGGCGAGGGTGCCGGCAGCACCGGCGAACTGGCCGATCTCGACCCGCGGGCGCAGCTCCACCAGGCGCTCGGCGTGGCGATCGAACATGCTCAGCCATACCGCGCACTTGTAGCCGAAGGTGATTGGCAGCGCGTGCTGCAAGTGAGTGCGGCCGGCCATCGGGGTGTCGCGATAACGCTGGGCGAGGCCGGCGAGCAGGCCGCGAACGGTCTGGATATCGCGCTCGACGATGGCCAGGGCGGCGCGCACTTGCAGCACGACGGCGGTGTCCATGATGTCTTGCGTGGTGGCGCCCCAGTGCACGTAGCGGCCGGCTTCGCCACAGATCTTCGACAGTTGCTCCACCAGCGGCAGGATCGGGTAACCGACGATCTCGGTCTCGTGCTGCATCAGGGCCAGGTCCAGGGCTTCGTACTGCGACAGCGCAGCGATTTGCTCGGCGGCTTCAGCAGGGATCACACCGCAACGCGCTTCGGCGCGGGCCAGGGCCACTTCCACTTCGATATAGCGCTCAATCAGCGCTTTATCGGAAAACACACCGCGCATTTCGGCGGTGCCGAACATGTCGCGGAACAGGGCGGAATCAAAAACGGTACTCGACATGGGAAAATCCTAATTGTTATTTTTAAACCATACATATTTAATATGTCCGTACATTATGATTACGCTTGTGCTGATACACTGTCAACTCGACGACGAGGGTAAAAATGGAAAGCGTGAGCCAGAGGCGTTATGCGGCGGTTGCCAAGGACTTGATCGAGCACATCGGCAGCGGCCATTACCCGGTGGGGTCGCTGTTGCCGACGGAATTCGAGCTATGTTCGCTGTATGCGGTGAGCCGGCACACCGTACGTGCCGCCATCGACCAGTTGCAGGGCCAAGGCATGGTCTCGCGGCGCAAGCGCGTGGGCACGCGGGTCGAGGCCTCAATGCCCAAGGGCGGCTATTCCCAGGCGATGGCCTCGGTGGCCGACCTGGTGCAGGTGGCCGAAACCCACATCCGCGACATCCAGGACGTACGCGAATTTGTCGCCGACATCGCCTTGGCCCGCCGCCTGGGCCTGGAGCCGGGCGGGCATTATTTCTGCGTGTCGAGCATCAAGGTGGATGCCGGCGACGGTAACGCGCCATTGTGCTGGACCGATGTCTACGCCGAGCAAGCCTTTGTCGACGTGATCCCCGAGGCCCGCAAACACCCGGATGAACTGATTGCCGCCCTGATCGGCAAAGCCTACTCGCGGCACATCGACGTGGTGGACCAACAGGTGCGCCCGGTGCAGCTATCCGCCGAGTTGGCCGCCAGCCTCAAGGCGCAAAACGGCGCGCTGGGCTTGGCGATCATCCGCCAGTATCGCGATGAACATGGCGTGCTGATTGCCGTCGCGGAATCGGTGTACCCCGCCGACCGTTTCACCCTGACCATGCAGATGAAACGCGACAAGCTCTGACCCCATACGTCATCCAACGTATTCCCCGTTTTACCTGGCTCCCCGAGACTGGATCGCACGCAATCGTCATCCGTCCAGGAGCCAGCCCATGACCGAAACGCTGATCAAAGTCGACCTCAACCAGCCTGTCACCGAAAACGAACAAATCCACAACCGCTGGCACCCGGATATCCCGATGGCCTGCTGGGTCAAGCCGGGTGATGACTTCATCCTCGAAACCTACGACTGGACCGCCGGCGCGATCAAGAATAACGACGACGCCAGCGACGTGCGTGATGTGGACCTGTCCACCGTGCACTACCTGTCTGGCCCCGTTGGCGTGCACGGTGCAGAGCCGGGTGACTTGTTGGTGGTAGACCTGCTGGATATCGGCGCGAAGGCCGATTCCCAGTGGGGGTTCAACGGTTTCTTCTCACGTCAGAACGGCGGTGGCTTTCTTACCGATCACTTCCCCAGCGCACAAAAAGCCATCTGGGACTTCAAGGGCATGTTCACAAGCTCCCGGCATATTCCGGGCGTTAACTTCGCTGGCCTGATTCACCCCGGTTTGATCGGCTGCCTGCCCGACCCGGTAATGCTCGCCGACTGGAACCGCCGCGAGCAGGAGCTGATCGACACCAACCCCACCCGCGTGCCCCCGCTGGCCAACGCACCGCTGGCCGCCACGGCCCATATGGGCAAGATGCAGGGCCAGGCCCGCGACGATGCGGCGGCGACCGGCGCGCGCACCGTGCCACCGCGTGAACATGGCGGTAACTGCGACATCAAGGATTTGTCCCGGGGTTCGAAGATCTTCTTCCCGGTCTACGTCAACGGCGCCGGGCTGTCGGTGGGCGACTTGCACTTCAGCCAGGGCGACGGCGAAATCACCTTTTGCGGCGCGATTGAAATGGCCGGCTGGGTGCACATGAAGGTCGAGCTGATCAAAGGCGGCATGGCCAAGTACGGGATCAAGAACCCGGTGTTCAAGCCAAGCCCGATCACGCCGAACTACAAGAACTACCTGATCTTTGAAGGTATCTCGGTGGACGAACAGGGCCAGCAGCACTACCTGGACGTCAACGTCGCCTACCGCCAGGCCTGCCTGAATGCGATCAACTACCTGACCAAGTTCGGTTACTCGCCGGCCCAGGGTTACGCGTTGCTCGGCTCGGCGCCGGTGCAAGGGCATATCAGCGGCGTAGTGGATATCCCCAACGCCTGCGCGACCTTGTGGCTGCCAACGGAAATCTTCGAATTCGATATCAACCCCAACGCCAATGGCCCCACCAAGTTCCTCGACGGCAGCATCGACCTGCCCATCGCCCCGGACCTGTAGCCATGCCGACCTACGAATACGCCTGCGCGGCGTGCGGCACCTTCACGATGTTGCGGCCCATCGCCCAGCGCAACGAACCCAGCCAGTGCCCTTATTGTGAAGGGCCGGGGGGGCACCTGCTGGTGTCCGCCCCGGCGTTGCAAACCTTGTCGGCCAACCAACGCAAGGCCATCGCCGGTAACGAGCGCAGCGCCAACGCGCCGCAAACGGTCGGTGAATACCAGGAAAGCCGTCGGCACCCGGCGGGTTGCAGTTGTTGCGGTACCAGCAAGAAAGTCGTGCCCAGCAAGGCAAACCCCTTGGGCCTCAAGACCAAGACCGGGCCACGGCCGTGGATGATCAGTCACTAGGGCAGGGCAGAAGGGCTGAACCCAAAAGCACGGGAAGATGGGATCCAACTACGGTATAACCCTCGGACGGTTTAGTTCTCCGAGGCCCCGTTTTTCATGCAAAGCCCTTTGCAACGCCCGCTGTGGCAGGTCTATCTGATCTTTTTGGCACCGATGGTGCTGTCCAACTTCCTGCAGAGTTTTTCCGGCACCCTCAACGGCATCTATGTCGGGCAAATGCTCGGCACACAGGCGCTGGCGGCGGTGTCGGGCATGTTCCCGATTGTGTTTTTCTTTATCGCCCTGGTGATCGGCTTGGGGGCGGGCGCGTCGGTGTTGATTGGCCAGGCGTGGGGCGCTCAAGAGACGGGGATGGTCAAGGCGATCACGGGCGCTACCCTGACCTTGGGGGCGCTGGTCGGCTTGGGCGCGGCCGTGTTGGGCAGCCTGTTTGCGCGCCCTGCATTGCAGGCGTTGGGCACGCCGGTTGACGTGCTGGACGATGCGGTCGGCTATGCCCAGAAGATGATGCTGATCATGCCGTTGCTGCTGGTGTTTATTCTCTATACCCAACTGTTGCGCGGCGTCAGCGACACGATTTCACCGTTGTTGGCGCTGGTGGTCTCGACCCTGGTGGGCCTGCTGCTGACACCGGCGTTGATTCGTGGCTGGGTCGGCCTGCCGCCCATGGGTATCCAGAGCGCGGTGTATGCGGGGCTGGTGGGTAACGCGTTGGCGATGCTGTTTCTGATCCTGCGGCTGCGGCATAAAAACCATGTGATGGCGCCTGATCGGGAACTGGTCGGGGCCCTGCGGCTGGACCGCGTAATCTTAGGAAAAGTACTACGTATCGGGCTGCCTACCGGCCTTCAGATGGTGGTGCTGTCGCTATCGGAGCTGGTGATCCTCGCCCTGGTCAACGGCCATGGTTCCCAAGCCACCGCGGCCTATGGTGCGGTGACACAGATCGTTAATTACGTGCAGTTTCCGGCGCTCTCAATTGCCATCACCGCTTCGATCCTCGGGGCCCAGGCCATTGGTGCCGGGCGCCTGGAGCGGATCGGGCCGATCCTGCGCACGGGCCTGTTGATCAACACCTGCCTGACCGGCGGCCTGATCGTGCTCGGTTATGTGTTGTCCCACTGGTTGCTGGGCCTGTTCATCACCGACGACACGGCGCGGGTCAAGGCTGAGCACCTGTTGCATATCATGTTGTGGAGCATCCTGGTGTTCGGTTTCCAAGCAGTGGTGGGCGGGATCATGCGCGCCAGCGGTGTGGTGTTGATGCCGGTGGTGATCTCGATCTTCTGCGTGCTCTGCGTTGAGCTGCCAATGGCTTATCTGTTCAACGCCCACTTTGGCCTGGAAGGGGTGTGGATGGCATTTCCGGTGACCTACCTGGCAATGCTGGGGTTGCAGGTCGCGTATTACCGGTTGGTGTGGCGGCATAAGCAGATCAAGCGTTTGGTGTGAGGTGCAGGCCCTGTAACAGCAGTTCCAAGCTCAGCAAACCCTGCTCCAGGCGTTCGCCCGGGTGTTCATCCCGGGCGATCCACAGGGCGGTATTGACCAGGCTGCCATTGATCAACTGAGCTAACGCCAGGCTCGGGGCGCGGTGGATGACACCTGCCTGCATCAGGGCCTCCAGCAGTTGGCGCAAGGATTCGACGCAGTGCTGCTGCGAGCCGGTGTCGCCCAGTACAGCTGGGGCGTCTTGCAGCACGATGCGTTGGATCTCACTGTCCTGGGCCATGCGCAAGTAGGTGTGGCAGCGCTCGCAAAAGCCGCTCCATGGGTCGCTTGCTTCATCGGTGATGTGTTGCAAGTGGGCGTCCATTTCACTGTCGAGCTGTGCGACCACGGCGGCCAAAAGGCCTTTCTTATCACCGAAGTGGTGGTACAACGCACCCCGGGTCAGACCGGCACGGGCGGTGAAATCGTCCATCGACGTGTTCGCGTAACCCTGCGTGGCGAATGCCTGGCGCGCGCTGGCGATCAGGCGGGCGCGGGTGTCTTCGATCATTTCAGCACGGGCTCGGCTCATGGGCAGCACTCTTGTTGGGGAATTGGCAGATTGACATACGCTGCGTATGTTACGCATGATTGGTCACATACGCACCGTATGTATTTTGCCTTGATCATTGCCGATAGCAAGTTTCAGGGCATTCAGGAAGAGGACTCAGGATGGCAAACCCTTACGCCGCGTTGTTCCAAGTGCCTGGCGCTCGCGCTTTCGTACTGGCCGGCATGCTGGCGCGCATGCCGGTGTCGATGACCGGCATCGGCGTGATCACCATGTTGTCCCAGGTGCATGGCGGCTACGGCCTGGCGGGTTCGGTGGCGGCGGTGTTTGCCTTGGCCACGGCGTTTTGTGCGCCGCAGGTTTCGCGCCTGGTAGACCGTTATGGGCAAGGCCGAGTGTTGCCTATCGCTGCGCTGATCGGCGGTGGGGCATTGTTGATGCTGTTGCTGTGCACGCGCTTGCAGGCGCCGAACTGGACACTGTTTCTGTTCGCCGCATTGGCCGGCTGCATACCGAACATGTCAGCCATGGTGCGGGCCCGCTGGACCGAGTTGTACCGGGGGCAACCCAAGCTGCAAACCGCTTTCGCGTTGGAGTCGGTGCTCGATGAGGTGTGTTTCATCGTCGGCCCGCCGATTTCAGTGGGCCTTAGTGTGGTGTTGTTCCCTGAAGCCGGGCCATTGGTGGCGGCGTTGTTGCTGGCAGTGGGTGTCACCACCTTCGTGCTGCAACGCGAGACTGAGCCGCCGGTGCATGAGCACCACGAGCATCACAGCGGCTGGTTGATTGCTTCCCCGTCGGTGTTGATCCTGATGGTCCAGTTGCTGGCCATGGGCGTGATCGTTGGCGTGGTGGATGTGGTCAGCGTGGCCTTTGCCCAGCATCAGGGCCAGCCAGCGGCAGCGAGCATCGTGCTCTCGGTGTACGCGATTGGTTCGTGCCTGGCCGGGTTGGCCTTTGGCACCCTCAAACTCAAGGCGCCGTTACCCCGGCAGTTCCTGTTCTGCGGCGTGGCGACGGCGCTGACCACCTTACCGTTGCTGCTGGTGACCAACATTCCTGGGCTGGCGGTGGCGATCTTTATCTCCGGGCTGTTCTTTGCCCCCACGTTGATCGTGTCGATGGCCCTGGTGGAGCGCATCGTACCGCCGAGCCGTTTGACCGAGGGCATGACCTGGTTGATCACCGGCCTCAGCATCGGCGTGGCCATCGGCGCGGCCAGCTCCGGCTGGATGATCGACCACTTTGGCGCCACCAGCGGGTTCTGGGTGGCGCTGGTGGCGGGTGCGGTGGTCATGGGGGCAGCGGTGTTGGGGTATCGGCGGTTGGGGTAATCAGCCTATCGCCGGGCAAGTATCTGCACTGTGGTGTTGCAGGAATTCATTGAGTGCCTGGCGGGTCAGGTCATTGAGCGTGACTTTCTTACGCGTCGCCGCCAGGGCTGCCGCCAGGTGCAGGTCATGGCCGACGCGGACATTGAATGAGCCTTTGCAAGGCTTCTCCGGTGTTTGCCCGAGGGCCTGGCAGGTCGTCAGGTAATCTTCCACCGCCTCGCGGAACGCGGCGTCCAGTTCGGCGACGGTTTTGCCTTCGTAGCTCACCAGGGCCTTGATGAACAGCACTTTGCCGAACAGGCAGTTGTCTTCGAGGCTGGCTTCGATGGAGCCGATGTAGCCATTGTGTTTCAGTTGGTTGTTCACTGAATCAGTTCTCCTGATTTCAATTGTTCGATGATTTGGCACCGAATGTAGTGTTTCAATTCGTTGCCGGGGTGAGGCTTGTGCAGCGTGATCATTGCACTGGGGTCGCCGATGTCGAATTTGACGCGGCTTCCTGCCCCCTCAATGTGTGTGTAACCCAGCCAACGCAGCAGCGTTACAAGTTCGGGCCAAGTGAAGGCCATTTGTTCGTTAAGCAATTTGGCGAGCAGCTTTTCATTTTTCGACACGGCGATCCCTGCGTGTAACTAAATGTAGTTGCAAAAAGTGGTGTTCGTCAATGCTAGCTCGAGTTCGCAGTGCTCGTCCGGGATTGATGTAACCCTTGATGACACGTCGCTGCACTTCCCCCATCCCTCGCTAATTTTTCCCCGCCCGATTCGTTTTATAGGGACGACGTGCCTTTGTGCTTCCTGCCTATTGCTCCGGACTCCAACAAATGAATGCTGAAGACTCCTTGAAACTTGCTCGCCGGTTTATCGGGTTGCCCCTGGAAAAACGCCAGCTGTTCCTGCAGGCCTTGCAGAAAGAAGGGGTGGATTTTTCTCGTTTTCCGATTCCGGCCGGGGTGGAGGCCGAGGACCGTCAGGCGCTGTCCTACGCGCAGCAACGCATGTGGTTCCTGTGGCAGTTGGACCCTGCCAGTGGCGCCTACAACCTACCCGGCGCGGTAAGGCTCAAAGGCGCTCTGGACATCACAGCAATGGAACAGGCCTTTGCCAGCCTGGTGGCGCGACATGAAACCCTGCGCACCGTGTTCCAGCGGCAGGCGGACGAGCGCCTGTTGCAGGTGGCGATCGAGCCCGAGCTGGCGGTCGAGCAACTGGACCTAAGCCATCTGGCCCCTGAGGCGCGCGAACAGGCCGTCAATGACGCCGCGATCAGCCAGTCGCTGTTGCCGTTCGACCTGGCCAACGGCCCGCTACTGCGGGTGCAATTGCTCAGGCTCGATGCGCACGAGCACGTGCTGTTGCTGACCCTGCACCACATCGTCTCTGATGGCTGGTCGATGAACGTGTTGATCGACGAGTTCATTCGTTTCTACGACGCCCATGAGCGCAACCAGGCGCCCCAACTGCTGGCGCTGCCGATCCAATACAGCGACTACGCCCTGTGGCAACGCCGCTGGCTGGAGGCGGGGGAGCAGGCGCGGCAATTGGAATACTGGCAGGCGCGCCTGGGTGACGAGCATCCGGTGCTGGAACTGCCCACCGACCACGCGCGCCCGGCCATGCCCAGCTATCAGGGCACCCGCCATAATTTTGCGATTGAGCCCGCGTTGGCCGCGCAACTGCGCGGCTGCGCCCAGAAGCACAACGTGACCTTGTTCATGCTGTTGCTCGGCGCGTTCAACGTGCTGTTGCATCGCTATACCGGCCAGGGCGACATTCGCATTGGCGTACCTATTGCCAACCGCAACCGCAGTGAAGTCGAGGGGCTGATTGGCTTCTTCGTCAACACCCAGGTGCTGCGTACCGAGCTGACCGGGCAAACCCGCATTGCCGAGTTGCTGCAAAGTATCAAGGAACATGCTCTCGGCGCCCAGGCCCATCAGGAACTGCCGTTCGAGCGTCTGGTGGAAGCCCTCAAGGTCGAGCGCAGCCTCAGTCATACCCCGCTGTTCCAAGTGATGTACAACCACCAGCCGGTGGTGGCAGATATCGCCTCGGTCAGCACCGCCTCCGGCCTGGAACTGGCACTGGTGGAGTGGCAAAGCCGCACCACCCAATTCGACCTGACCCTCGACACCTACGAAAAATCCGGCACCTTGCACGCCGCGTTGACCTACGCCAACGATCTGTTCGACGCGCCCTCCATCGAGCGCATGGCCCTGCACTGGACCCGTCTGTTGCAGGCGATGGTTGCCGATGGCGAACAGCGCATCGGTGAGTTGCCGATGCTCGACGGCGCGGAACAACAGGTGCTGGTACGCGATTGGAACCACACCGCCGAGGCTTATCCGACCGAGCGCGGCATTCATCACCTGATCCAGGACCAGGTCCAGCGCACGCCCGATGCGCCAGCACTGGTGTTTGGCAGCACGATGCTGACCTACGCCCAGCTTGACGCCCGCGCCAACCAACTGGCCCATGCCTTGCGTGAGCGGGGCGTTGGTCCGGACGTGCTGGTGGGGATCTGCGTCGAGCGCTCCATTGAGATGGTGGTGGGCCTGCTGGCCATTCACAAGGCTGGCGGCGCCTACGTGCCACTGGACCCGGAGTACCCCGAGGAACGCCTGGCCTACATGATCGAAGACAGTGGTATCCAGTTGCTGCTCACCCAGCGCAGCCTGTTGCCGCTGCTGCCTGTTGCAGGTATCCAGGTGATCGTCCTCGACCAAGCCCCTGACTGGCTGGACGGCTACAGCCAGCAGGCGCCCGCCGTGGATATCCACGCACTGAACCTGGCGTACGTGATCTACACCTCGGGCTCTACCGGCAAGCCCAAGGGGGCAGGCAACAGCCATCGTGCCTTGGTCAACCGCCTGTGCTGGATGCAACAGGCCTACGGCCTGGAGGCGAGCGATGCGGTGTTGCAGAAAACCCCGTTCAGCTTTGACGTGTCGGTCTGGGAGTTCTTCTGGCCACTAATGACCGGTGCCCGCCTGGTGGTTGCCGCTCCCGGTGAACACCGCGAGCCGGCGCGCTTGATCGAGACGATTGGTCGTCACGGCATCACCACCTTGCATTTCGTGCCGTCGATGCTTCAGGCGTTTATTCATGAGCCAGGTGTGCAGGCGTGCTCCAGCCTGCAACGCATTGTCTGCAGCGGCGAGGCATTGCCACTGGACGCACAACTGCAAGTGTTCGCCAAGCTGCCCCAGGCTGGGCTGTACAACCTCTATGGCCCGACCGAAGCAGCCATCGACGTGACCCATTGGACGTGCGTCGACGAAGGCGCCGACAGCGTGCCCATTGGTCGTCCCATCGCCAACCTTGGCACCTGGGTACTCGACGCCCAGCTCAACCCGGTGCCGGCCGGTGTGTCCGGCGAATTGTATTTGGGTGGCGTCGGCCTGGCCCGTAGTTATCACCGCCGACCGGCGCTGACGGCTGAGCGATTCGTGCCCAGCCCCTTTGTCGAAGGCGAGCGCCTTTATCGTACCGGCGATCGCGTGCGCCAGCGTGGCGATGGGGTTATTGAATACCTCGGTCGCCTCGACCATCAGGTCAAGTTGCGTGGCCTGCGTATCGAGCTGGGTGAAATCGAGACCCGCCTGATGCAGCACCCTGCGGTGCGTGAGGCGGTGGTGCTGGTACAAGGTGGCAAGCAACTGGTGGCCTACCTGGTGTTGGAGGGTGAAGCGCCCGCCGACCTCAAGGCCTGGCTGCTCAAGAGCTTACCCGAGTACATGGTGCCGACCCACATGGTGCACTTGGCCAAGCTGCCAGTGACCGCCAACGGCAAGCTTGACCGCAAGGCCCTGCCATTGCCGGATGCGGCACCGCAACAGGCGTATAGCGCACCCGAAAATGCCCTGCAAAAAGCCTTGGCCGCCATCTGGAGCGATGTGCTCGGCACCCCGCAGGTTGGCTTGGACGATAATTTCTTTGAGCTGGGTGGTGATTCGATCATCTCCATCCAGGTGGTCAGTCGTGCGCGCCAGGCCGGGATTCGCCTGAGCCCGCGTGACCTGTTCCAGTACCAGAGCGTGCGCAGCCTGGCGCTGGTGGCAACGTTTGAGCAGGCCACCGTCATTGACCAGGGGCCGGTCACTGGCGAGGTGATTTTGACTCCGGTGCAGGCGAGCTTTTTCGAGCAGGCCATCCCGGTACGCGGCCATTGGAACCAGTCGTTGCTGTTGACGCCCCGTGAGCACTTGGAACCGGCACGCCTGGACGCGGCCTTGACCCGCCTGATCAACCATCACGACGCCCTGCGCCTGCGCTTTACCCAGCAGGCCGAAGGGTGGCAGCAAACCCACGCCGTGTCGGTTGTCGAGTCTGATTTGTGGTTGTCCGAGGTGGGCAGTGATGCCGAGCTGGCGGCGCTCTGCGACGAAGCCCAGCGCAGCCTCGACTTGCAACAGGGCCCGCTGTTGAAGGCTGCCCTGGTGCAAATGGCCGATGGCACCCAGCGCCTGCTGCTGGTCATCCATCACTTGGTGGTAGACGGTGTGTCTTGGCGCATCCTGCTTGAAGATCTGCAACAGGCGTATCGCGATCAAACCCTGCCAGCCAAGACCAGTGCCTACCAGCACTGGGCTCAACAGTTGCAGAGCCATGCGCACACCCTTGATCACGAGCTGGCGTTCTGGCAGGCGCAGTCCATCGATGCAGACTTGCCGTGCGACAACCCGCAGGGTGGCCTGCAAAACCACTTGGGCGCCAAGCTTGAAACCCGCTTGAATGCCGAACTGACCCGCCAATTGCTGCAAGACGCCCCGGCGGCCTATCGCACCCAGGTCAATGACCTGCTGTTGACGGCATTGGCCCGAGTCATCAGCCGATGGAGTGGCCAGCAGGCAGCGCTGATCCAGCTGGAAGGCCATGGCCGCGAAGACCTGTTCGACAGCCTCGATCTCACCCGCACCGTTGGCTGGTTCACCAGCTTGTTCCCGGTACGTTTGCAGGCCGATGGCGAGCTGGGCAATGCAATCAAATCGGTCAAGGAGCAACTGCGTGCGGTGCCCGCCAAAGGTATTGGCTATGGCCTGCTGCGTTACCTGGGCACGGCGGCTGTGCGTGAAACCCTGGCGAGCCAGGCCGCGCCGCGAATCACCTTTAACTACCTCGGTCAATTCGACCGCCAGTTTGATGAGTCGGCGCTGTTTGTGCCGGCGTCTCAAGGCAGCGGCCAAGCCCAGGACAGTGAGGCGCCGCTGGCCAACTGGCTGACCGTCGAAGGTCAGGTGTATGGCGGTGAATTGTCGATGCAATGGGGCTTCAGCCACGAGATGTTCCTGCCGGCAACCATTCAGGCGTTAGCCGATGCCTATCAGGCCGAGTTGCGGGCCCTGGTTGCGCATTGCTGCGCGTTGGCGCAGCCCCAGGCCACCCCCTCGGATTTCCCGTTGGCGCTTATCGATCAGGCCGGCCTGGACCGTTTGCCAGTGCCCCTGCGCGAGCTTGAGGATTTGTACGCGCTGTCACCCATGCAACAAGGCATTTTGTTTCACAGCCTGATACAAGCCGAGGGCGGCAGCTACATCAACCAAATGCGCCTGGCCGTGCAGAGTTTGCACCCGCAACGCTTCCAGGCCGCCTGGCAAGCGACCTTGCAGGCACATCCGATCCTGCGCAGCGGTTTCATCTGGCAAGACGACCTGGAGCACCCGGTGCAAGTGGTCTACCGCGAGCGTGCGTTGCCCTTGCGCGTTGAAGACTGGCGGGGTCGACCGGATGCCATGCTGGCGCTGGATGCACTGGCAGATGAGGAGCAAGCGCGGCCTTTCGACGTGCTGCAGGCGCCCTTGCTGCGCCTGGTGCTGGTGCAGACGACGGAGCTGGATTGGGAAATCATCTACACCCATCACCATGTGTTGATGGATGGCTGGAGTAACTCGCGGGTACTCGGCGAGGTATTGCAACGTTACAGCGGGCAGGCGCCGGCGCCGGCGATTACGCAGTACCGCGACTATATCGGCTGGTTGCAACGCCAGGACCGCGCCGCCAGCGAAGCGTTCTGGCGCGAGCAACTGTCGGGTTTGCAGGCGCCTACGCGTTTGGTCAATTGCCTACCCGTGGCGTTGGCGCAGGAAGGCTATGGGGACTGTCACGTCAGCCTCGATGCGCCCAACACCGAGCGGCTTCAGCGTTTTGCGACAGCGGCTCACGTGACCCTCAATACCTTGCTGCAAGCCGCGTGGTTGCTGGTGTTGCAACGCTACAGCGGGCAAGACAGCGTGTGTTTTGGTGCCACCGTTTCCGGGCGTCCGACGCAGCTGGAAGGCGCCGAGCAGCAGATCGGGCTGTTCATCAATACCTTGCCCATCATTGCCGCGCCGCGTGGTGAGCTTAGCGTCGCGCAGTGGTTGCAACGCGTGCAGCAGGTCAACCTGCAAGTGCGTGATTTCGAGCATACGCCGCTGGCCGATATCCAGCGTTGGGCCGGGCAGGCGGGCGAGGCGTTGTTCGATAACATCCTGGTGTTCGACAACTACCCGGTGGCCGAGGCCCTGCGTGAAGCGGGCGACACGTTGCAGTTCGGTGCCGTGCGTAACCGCGAACGCACCCATTACCCGTTGACGTTGGTGGTAGGGCAGGACACGGGCCTTACTTTGCACCTGAGTTTTGATCGGATGCATTTGCAGGCCGATACCGTCGAACGCTTGTCTCGCCACCTGGTGCACATGCTTGAGCAACTGAGTGTCAGTGCCGAGCGTCGCCTCGGTGAGTTGCCGCTACTGGGGGCTGACGAGCAGCGCACGCTACTGGGATGGAACGCAACGGCCGTCGATTACCCCCTTGACCAAACCGTACAGGCGCTGATCGAGGCGCAGGTTGCGCGTACGCCCGATGCCCCAGCCCTGATTTTTGGCACACAACAACTCAGTTATGCGCAGCTCAACGCCTGTGCCAACCGCCTTGCACATCGCTTGATTGGCGAAGGCGTGGGGGCCGACGTGTTGGTAGGGATCGCCGCCGAACGCAGCCTCGACATGGTCATCGGTTTACTGGCCGTGCTCAAGGCCGGTGGTGCCTATGTGCCGGTAGACCCGGATTACCCGGCCGAGCGCCTGGCGTATCTGTTTGCCGACAGCGGTATCGAACTGCTGCTGACCCAGCAGCACCTGTGTGACCGCCTGCCAGTGCCCGCGACGGTGCAGACGCTGGTACTCGAACACGCGCTGGAGAGCTATCCGGCGCATGACCCGCAGGTCAGCGTAGGGCGTGAAAACCTCGCCTATGTGATCTACACCTCCGGCTCTACCGGCCAGCCCAAAGGCGCGGCCAACCGGCATGTAGCGCTGACCAATCGCCTGTGCTGGATGCAGCAGGCGTATGGCCTGGGCAGCAGCGATACGGTGTTGCAAAAAACCCCGTACAGCTTTGACGTCTCGGTGTGGGAGTTCTTCTGGCCACTCATGACCGGCGCCCGGTTGGTGATTGCCGCACCCGGTGATCACCGTGACCCGGCCCGCCTGGTGGCCTTGATCGAACAGCACCAGGTCAGCACCTTGCATTTCGTCCCATCGATGTTGCAGGCCTTCATGCAGGATGAGCAGGTCGGCAACTGCCGCTCGCTGCGCCGCATCATTTGCAGCGGCGAAGCACTGCCGGTGGATGCCCAGCAGCAGGTGTTTGCACGCCTGCCCGATGCCGCGCTCTATAATCTGTACGGGCCGACCGAGGCGGCGATCGACGTTACCCACTGGACCTGCCGCGAAGAAAGCAGTGACACCGTGCCCATCGGCCAGCCCATCGCCAACTTGAGCTGCTATGTGCTGGACGCGGATTTCAACCCGCTGCCGGCCGGCGTCATTGGCGAGTTGTACCTGGGTGGTGAAGGCCTGGCGCGTGGTTATCATCGTCGCGCCGCACTGACGGCCGAACGCTTCGTGACCAGCCCGTTCGGCCTGGGCGAGCGGCTGTATCGCACCGGCGACCTGGCGCGCCAGCGCGCCGACGGGGTAATCGAATATGCCGGGCGTATCGACCATCAGGTGAAGATCCGTGGCCTGCGTATTGAGTTGGGCGAGATCGAAGCGCGGATGCTGGAACAGCCGCAGGTACATGAAGCGGTAGTCGTCGCGCTGGGTCAGCAACTGATCGGTTATGTCACCGGTCCCGTAGATGTGGAGGCCCTGAAGGAGCGGTTGCGTGCCATGCTGCCTGAACACATGGTGCCTGCCACTTTGCTGGTGCTGGAGGCCATGCCGCTGAGCGCCAACGGCAAACTGGATCGCAAAGCCCTGCCGCAGCCGGACTTCCAGCAGCACCAGCAACACTATGTTGCCCCGGTCACGCCGGCGCAGCAGGCCCTCGCGCAGATCTGGCAACAGGTGCTGAAAATCGCCGATGTCGGCCTGCACGACAACTTCTTCGAACTGGGTGGTGACTCGATCATTTCCATTCAGGTGGTGAGCCGGGCGCGACGATTGGGCCTGCATTTCTCGCCAAACGACCTGTTTCGTCATCCTACCGTCGAGGCCTTGGCCGGCATTGCTGCGCAGGGTGCCCTGGTACAGGTTGAGCAAGGGGCCGTGACCGGTGAGCTGGCGTTGTTGCCCGCACAGCATTGGTTCTTTGAGCAGGCGATTCCAGAGCCTGGGCGTTGGAACCAGTCATTGGTACTGGATGTGCAAAAACATCTGGACGCCGACGTGCTGGCCCAGGCTTTGCGCTTGATCGTGCAGCACCATGACGGCCTGCGCCTTCGCTTTACGCGGCAACAGAGTGTCTGGGCTGCACGCTTCGATCTTGGCAATGCGCCCATCCTGTGGCAACGCACCCTGACCGATGAAAGCCAGTGGGTGGCGCTCGCCGATGAGGCCCAGGGCAGTCTCGACCTGCAGGATGGGCCACTGCTGCGTGCGGTCTTGGCCACGGTGGCGGGTCAACAGCGCTTGATGCTCGTGGCCCATCACTTGGTCATCGACGGGGTGTCGTGGCGGGTGCTGATGGAAGACCTGCAAAGCACGTACCTCAATCTACTGGCAGGCCAGCCCTCTGGGCTTGCCGCCAAGACCCACTCGTTGCAGGCATGGCGCACGGCCCTGGCCGCACATGCGGCGAGCCCGGCCCTGGCCGCACAAGTACAACAATGGCAAACCCTGCTGGCGGGCGCCGAGCCTGCGTGGCCTTGCCCGCGCCCACAGGGCAGCCGTGAGCGTCGTCACCTCGGCGTGGTCGAAGTCAGCCTTGATGCATTGGCGACCCGCAACCTGTTGCAGCAGGCGCCCACGGCCTATCGCACCCAGGTCAATGACCTGTTGCTGACGGCCCTAGCCAGAGCGGTCACCCAGTGGTCTGGCAGTGACGAGCTGTTGGTGCAGCTTGAAAGCCATGGTCGTGAGGTCGAAGGCGTTGAGCTCGACCTGACCCGTACTCTTGGCTGGTTCACCGCGTTCTATCCGGTTCGCCTCACGCCTGTCGGCGGGCTGGGGGGCTCGCTCAAAGCGATCAAGGAGCAGTTGCGTGCGGTGCCGGGTAAAGGCAGCGGCTTTGGCGTATTGCGCTACCTCGGCGATGAGTCGGCGCGTGCCGTGCTTGCAGCGTTGCCGGTACCGGCTATCACCTTCAATTACCTGGGCCAGTTCGACGCCGGCTTCGCCGAGCAGGACGCGCTGTTCACCCTCGCGGCACATGCCGGTGGGCGTGAACAGTCGCTGGACGCGCCGTTGGCCAGCGAATGGTCCATCGATGCGCGGGTCGAGGCCGGCCAACTGCACCTGGTCTGGACCTTCAGCACCGAGCGCTATGACAGCGCAAGCATCCAGGCGGTGGCTCACGCCTATACCCGCGAGCTATCGGCCCTGATCGAGCACTGCTGTGAGCCGGGGCAGGGCAGTGCCACGCCAGCAGACTTCCCATTATCCAGCCTGACCCAGGCACAGCTGGACGCTTTGCCCGTGGCGTTGGCAGAGGTGCAAGACATCTACCCGCTGTCGCCCATGCAGCAAGGCATGTTGTTGCACAGCCTGTTCGATGCCGGGCGTACCGACTACATCAACCAGATTCGCCTGGATGTGACCGGGTTGGACACCGCACGCTTCGTGCAAGCCTGGCAGGACAGCCTGGATGCCCACGACATCCTGCGCAGCGCCTTCCATTGGGCGGCCGATACGCACCAGCCACAGCAACTGGTCATGCGCCGGGCAACCTTACCCCTGACCTACAGCGACTTGAGTGGCCAGGCACCGCAGGCTTTCGATGAGCTGGCCGAGGCTGAGCGCCAGCGCGGCTTCGACGTGTTGCAGGCGCCGCTGTTGCGCCTGCACCTGGCGCAGATGGCGGTGGGCCGTCAGCACGTGGTGCTGACCTATCACCACGCCTTGCTCGACGGCTGGAGCACTTCGCAGTTGCTTGGCGAGGTGCTACAGCGCTACGCCGGTCTTGGCGTGCCCGCGCCTCAGGGCCGTTATCGCGACTACATCGGCTGGTTGGCGGGGCAAGACATGCCGCTCGCCGAAGCCTTCTGGAAAGAGCAGTTGGCCGTGTTGCAAGGCCCGACCTGCCTGGCAGATGCGATTGGCTTGGCCGACCCGCAAGAGCTCGAAGGGCGACAACAAGACCATCAGCTGCGGCTCGACAGCGGCCTGAGCGAAGGCTTGCAGCGCCTGGCGCGTGAGCGTCAGGTCACGCTCAATACCGTTGTCCAGTTGGCGTGGGGCTTACTGTTGCAGCGCCTGACGGGCGAGACCGCCGTGACCTTTGGCGCCACCGTGGCTGGCCGGCCTGCGGCACTGCCGGCGGTTGAGCAGCAAATCGGGCTGTTCATCAACACCTTGCCGTTGACCTGTGCACCAAGGCCAGAGCAGCCCCTGAGCGAGTGCCTGGCGCAATTGCAGGCAAACAATGCCCGCTTGCGCGAGTTCGAGCACGCCCCGCTGACGGATATCCAGCGTTGGGCTGGCCAGCCAGGCGAGGCCTTGTTCGACCATATCCTGGTGTTCGAAAACTACCCGGTTGCCCAAGCGCTGCGCGAAGGGGCGCCGCAGCAACTGCAGTTCGCCAACTTGCAAGCCCCGGAGCAAACCAGCTACCCGTTGACGGTGCTGATCGCCCAAGACCAAGGGCTGAGCGTGACCTTGCGCTATGCGGTCGAGCGTTTCAGCGAGGCTGCCATGCAGGGTCTGGCCGAAGGTTTGCGCGACATTCTGCAAGGCTTTATCGATAACCCCGATGCCCGTGTCGGCGAAATGGCTGCGGCGCTGAACCACGCGCAGCGCCAGCGCATGGCGCGTTGGAATGCCACTGCTGAAGACTTCACGCTGGACGTGCCGGTGCAGCGCTGGATCGAGGCGCAACCGGCTGACGAGATCGCTTTGCTGTTCGGCGATCGCACCCTCAGCTATGGCGAACTCAATGCTCGGGCCAATAGCCTGGCGCACGGCTTGATTGCTCAGGGTGTCGGGCCTGAAACGCTGGTCGGGGTTGCCTCTGAGCGCAGCCTTGAACTGGTGGTGGCCTTGCTCGCTGTGCTTAAGACCGCTGCGGCTTATGTACCGCTGGACCCGGAGTATCCGGCCCAGCGCCTGGCCTACATGCTCGAAGACAGCGCCGTGCAGTGCCTGCTGGCGCAGCCTGGGCTGGACCTGCCAGTGCCCGAAGGTGTGCCGCGGCTGGATATCGAGGCGGACTGGTCGGCTTACCCGGCGACCACACCGCAGGTTGAGATCGCCCCGCAAAGCCTGGCCTACATGATTTACACCTCCGGCTCCACCGGCCAACCCAAAGGCGCCGCCAACCGCCATTCGGCGCTGACCAACCGGTTGTGCTGGATGCAACGTGCCTATGGCCTGACGCCGGGCGATACGGTGCTGCAAAAGACTCCGTTCAGTTTTGACGTTTCGGTCTGGGAGTTCTTCTGGCCGCTGATGTTTGGAGCGCGGTTGGCCATCGCGGCGCCGGGTGATCACCGTGACCCTGCGCGGTTGGTGGCGTTGATCGAGCGGCACCAGGTCACCACGTTGCACTTCGTGCCATCGATGCTGCAAGTCTTCCTGCTGGACGACGACGTGCCTCGTTGCCAAAGCCTTACGCGCATCATCTGCAGTGGCGAAGCCCTGGCCGTGCAAACCCAGCGCCATTGCCTGGCAAGCCTGCCGGCGGCGACCTTGTACAACTTGTACGGGCCGACCGAGGCCGCCATCGATGTCACCCACTGGACCTGCCGTGAAGAAGGCGTGGACCACGTACCGATTGGCGAGCCCATCAGCAACGTCTCCACCTGGGTGCTCGACGCCAACCTTGAACCCCTGGCGCCCGGTGTCATTGGCGAGCTTTACCTGGGCGGGGAAGGGTTGGCGCGTGGCTATCATCGTCGCCCGGGCCTGACCGCCGAACGTTTCGTCACCAGCCCATTCGGTCAGGGCGAGCGGCTGTATCGCACCGGTGACCTGGCGCGCTACCGGCCAGACGGCGTGATCGAGTACGCCGGGCGTATCGACCATCAAGTCAAGATCCGCGGCTTGCGCGTCGAGTTGGGTGAAATCGAAGCCCGCTTGATGGAGCAACCCCAGGTGCGCGAGGCGGCGGTACTGGCGATAGATCAGCAACTGGTGGCCTACGTCACCGGTACGCCAGCGCTGGAGACTCTCAAGACCGAGCTGCGCGCAGTGTTGCCCGAACACATGGTGCCTGCCCAGATCGTGCTGCTCGACAGCCTGCCGCTGAGCCCCAATGGCAAGCTCGATCGCAAGGCGTTGCCGCAACCTCAGGCCGCCAGCCGGCAGTACCGTGCGCCGCACAGCGACTTGCAGCGCCAGGTTGCTGAGCAATGGCGTGAACTGCTCGGGGTGCAAGAGGTGGGCCTGGACGACAACTTCTTCGAGCAGGGCGGTCATTCGTTGCTGGCCACACGCCTGGTCATGGGCCTGCGCAAGGATTTGGCGGTGGACATCCCACTCGAAGCGCTGTTTGCCACGGCCGATCTCGAAGCGTTCTGCGCGCGGATCGAGGCCCTGCGCGGGGCCTCACAACCGATTCTGGATGAATTGGCTAAATCCTTGGAGGCACTCAAACGTCTATCTAGCGAAGAGCTTGAAAATATGACTCATTGACAGGAGAGGTCGCGTGCAAGATCTATTGGAATCGGTAGCATCACTCAGCCCGCGCGAGCGCAAAGCGCTGGCAGCGATGCTGGGCAAGAAGGGGATCAATCTCTTCGGCATTACTCCGATTCAGCCGCGTGACCGGGACGAGCCGGCGTTGTTGTCCCCTGCGCAGGAGCGCCAGTGGTTTCTCTGGCGCCTCGACCCGCACAGCTGTGCCTACAACATGGCGGCCACCCTGCACATTCGCGGCAGCCTTGATCTGCCGTGCCTGGGCGAGGCGTTTCAGGCGTTGGTGCAGCGCCATGAAGTGTTGCGCACGACGTTTGCCGAGCAGGCCAGCGGGCCTGTGCAGGTGATCGCAGGGCAGGGTGAGTTGCTGATTGAGCGGCTGCCCAGTGCGGGCGATGATAAGCAGGATCGGCAGGCGGCGCAGGCGTTCCACGCCCGCCCATTCGATTTGGCAACCGGGCCGTTGCTGCGGGTTGCGGTGCTTGAGCGCGGCGTCGACGACTACCTGCTGTTACTGACCCAGCATCACATCATCTCCGATGGCAGCTCGACGCAAACCCTGATCCGAGAGGTCATGGCGCTCTACGCTGCGCAGGCGTTGCCACCGTTGCCCCTGCAATATGCCGACTATGCCGCCTGGCAACGCCAGTGGCTGGATGCCGGCGAGCGCGAGCGACAACTGGGCTGGTGGCGCGAACGCCTGGGAGGTGAGGCGACGGTGTTGCCGCTGCCGTTCGACAAACCGCGCCCGGTGCAGGCTGATACGCGTGGCGCGGCGCTGGGTATGCGTTTGCCTGTCGAGCTGGTGCAAGCCCTTAAAACGCGGGCGCGGGCTAATGACGCAACCTTGTTTATGTTGCTGCTGGCGGCCTTCCAGGGCTTTTTGTATCGCTACAGCGGCCAGGCTGACGTACGTGTCGGCGTGCCGGTGGCCGGGCGTAGCCGGGGTGAGCTGGACAGCTTGCTCGGGTTGTTCGTCAACACCCAGGTCTACCGGGCGCAGGTCGATGGCCAGGCGGGTTTCGCGCAATTGCTTGAGCAGGTCATGGCCGATGCGCGCCAGGCCCAGTCCTATCAAGACTTGCCGTTCGAACAGTTGGTCGAAGCCTTGCAGCCCCAGCGCCAGCTTAATGTCAGCCCGCTGTTCCAGATCTTTTTCAACTATCAGGGCGAGCAGGCCCCCAGCGCAGTGCTGCCAGGGCTCGACGTTCAGCACCTGGACTGGTCGGCGCCCTCGGCGGCCTTTGACCTGACATTGTACATGCGTGAAACCGCAGAAGGCCTGAGCGCCGAATTCATTTATCCGACAGCGCTGTTCAATGCAGGCACCGTGCAGCGCTTGCTGGAGCACTGGCTCGTTTGGCTGCACGCGGTGATCGGTGATGATGGTCAGCGCCTCGATGAAGTGCCGTTGCTGGCGGCGGGCGAGCGTGAACAATTGCTCCATGCCTGGAACCCGCCGGCCACGGCGCTCGCCGTGCCACTGCCGGTTCACGCGCAATTTGTCGAGCAGGCCCATCGCACACCGAACGCCACTGCATTGATGTTTGACGGGCAGTCCCTGAGTTACGCCCAGTTGGAGCAGGCCAGTCGATCGCTGGCCTTGGCGCTGCTGGAAGCGGGCGTGACCCCCGAGTCGTTGGTCGGGGTGGCGGTGCAACGTGGGCCGGAACTGGTCGTTGCGTTGCTGGCGATCCTGCGTGCGGGGGCGGCGTATGTGCCCATGGACCCGGAGTTTCCGGCGCAGCGTCTGGCCTACATGCTCGAACAAAGCGGCGTACGCCTGCTGTTGACCCAGCAAGCGGTGCAGGCGCAGCTGGCTGTGCCCGACGGGGTACAAACTTTGTGCATCGATGGCTGGTTGCAGCGTGCGCCCGGTGATGCCGTGTTGGACGTTGCCTGCGTTGACCCGGATCAGTTGGCCTACACCCTTTATACGTCCGGGTCGACCGGCCAGCCCAAGGGCGTGATGGTCAGTCACCGGGCCTTGAACAACTTCATCGCGGCCATGGATCAACGCCTGCAATTGGTGGCCGGTGATCGACTGCTGTCGATGACCACCTTTTCCTTCGATATTTTCGGTTTGGAGCTGTACCTGCCGCTGACGGTCGGTGCGACCGTCGTGCTCGCCTCCCAAGAGCAGGCAAAAGACCCGTTGCGCTTGCGCGACCTGCTCCAGGAGTGCCCGGTGAAAGCGATCCAGGCGACCCCTTCGGCCTGGCGCATGCTGCTCGACAGTGGCTTGCAGTCGGTACTGAAAAATGTACTAGTGCTGTGTGGCGGTGAAGCACTGGCCCCAGACCTGATGGCGCGCTTGCAGGCGCTGAGTGATCAGGTGTGGAACCTGTATGGGCCGACCGAGACGACCATCTGGTCGTCGGCGCAACGGATCCTGCCTGGCCAGGCGCAAGTGCTGCTCGGCCAGCCGCTGGACAACACCGTGCTGCAAGTATTGGGGCAGGACCTCGGCCCAGCGCCGCTGGGTGCCGCGGGCGAGCTGTTGATTGGTGGCCTGGGCCTGGCACGGGGTTACCTGGGGCGTGCCGCCCTGACTGCCGAGCGTTTCGTGCCGGACCCGGCCCGCCCAGGTCAGCGCCTCTATCGCACCGGTGACATTGCGCGCTATCGCGAGGGTGGGGAGCTCGACTACCTGGGGCGTGCCGACCAGCAAGTGAAGATCCGTGGTTTTCGCATCGAACTCGGCGATATCGAGGCGCAGCTGCTGTTGCTGTCGCAGGTGCGCGAGGCCGCGGTCAAGGTGGTGCAGGCCGCGGGTGGCGCGCAACTGGCCGCCTGGGTCGTCGCGGCCGAGGCCTCGGAGCCCGCCGCGCTGATCGAGTCGCTCAAGCACGGCCTCGGCCAGCGTCTGCCAGCCTATATGCTGCCCAGCCAATGGGCGGTACTCGACGCCATGCCGCTGACCCCCAACGGCAAGCTCGACCGCAATGCACTGCCGGCCATTGAATGGGTTGCCGCCGGCCCCGCTCGCATGCCCGGCACCGAGCAGGAAAAAGCCATCGCCGCAATCTGGGAGCGGGTGCTGGATGTTACGCAGCTGGGCCTTGATGCTGATTTTTTCGAGCGCGGCGGGCACTCCCTGCTGGCGACCCGCATCACCTCACGCGTGCGCGAAAGCCTGGGGGTCGACGTGCCCCTCAAAACCCTGTTTGAGCACTCCACCCTGGGGGGCTTCGCCCTGGCTGTCCAGTCACTTGGCGGCGCATCGCGCAACCTGCCGTTGCTGCGGGCGCCGGCGCAAGAGCGCAGGCGTCCATCCTTCGCCCAGCAGCGCCAATGGCTGCTGTGGTGCCTGCAACCCGACAGTCATGCCTACACGTTGCCGGCGGCATTGCATCTACATGGGCCGCTGGATCTTGAGGCGCTGGGCGCAGCATTCGACCAACTGATCATGCGTCACGAACCTCTGCGCAGCCGCTTCATCGCGACGGCCGATGGGGTTGAAATCGATGTACAGGATCACACGCCGCTGACGCTGACCGTGACGTCGGTCGATGAAAGCCAAGTGCGCACCGTTATTGGCGAACAATTACACCAACCTTTCGACCTGGCCCAAGGGCCGTTGCTACGCCTGGGCGTATTGCGCCTGGGCGCGCAAGAACACGTGCTGGTGTTGACCCAACACCACATCGTTTCCGACGCCTGGTCGATGCAGATCATGGTCCAAGAGCTGCTGGAAATGTATGCCGCACGGGTCGAGCGTCGTGCCGTAACACTGGTAGACGCGCCGATCAGCTACTCCGATTACGCCTGGTCGCAACGTGAGTGGATGGCCGCCGGTGGCGCAGCGCAGCAACTGGCGTACTGGCGTGAACAGCTGGGTGAAGAACAGCCGGTATTGAACCTGCCGTTCGACCGCCCACGGCCCGCTCAGCCGAGTCGGCGCGGCGCTGTGGTGCGCCACGCACTGGGCGCCGAACTGAGTGCCGCACTGGCGCTTCAGGCCCGGCAGCAGGGATGCACGCCGTTCATGCTGCTGCTGGCGGCCTACCAAGTGCTGTTGTGGCGCTACAGCGGCCAGGCGGATGTGCGGGTCGGCGTGCCCGTGGCGGGGCGCAATCGCCTGGAAACCGAACGCTTGATCGGCTTCTTCGTCAACACGCAGGTACACCGCAGCCAGCTCGATGCCCAACAGAGCTTTGCGCAGGTGCTGCACGCCGTACGCGAGACCGCATTGCAGGCCCAGCAGCACCAGGACCTGCCCTTCGAGCAGTTGGTCGAAGCCTTGCAGCCCCAGCGCAGCCTGGCACACAGCCCTCTATTCCAGGTGCTGTTCAACCACCAGGCCGACAGCGCCAGCACGCCTTGGCAGGCACCGCTGGGCGGGTTGCAGGCCGAGCCGCTGGCGTGGCCGCAAGACAGCGCCAAGTTTGACCTGACCCTGGAAACCCAGCAGGCCAACGGCGAGATCACCGCCACGCTCATCTATGCCTGTGACGTGTTCGACGCGTCGACTATCGAGCGCATGGCCGGGCATTATCGCCAGTTGCTCGACGTGCTCGTCGGGCAGCCCGAGACATTGCTGGGCGCCGTGACTCTGGAAACCCACAGCCAGCCACGGCTGTTGGGTGCCACGGTTGCGCCGTCCCAGGCCGGGGTGTTTGACCTGTTTGCACAACAGGCCCGCCAGGCGCCGCAACGCGTGGCGTTGGTCGATGGGCAGCAGCGTGTCACCTATGAGCAGTTGCACGGGCGGGTCTTGGGCCTCGCGCAGGCCATGGCCGATGCAGGGGTTGCACGCCAGGGCCGAGTGGCCGTGGTGGCCGAACGCAGCATCGACTTTGTAGCTGCCGTGCTCGCCTGCTTGCATCAAGGCGTGGTGTTCATTCCCGTCGACCCGCGCCAAGCCGGGCAGCGTACCCTGCAAGCGCTGGGTGACAGTGCGCCGCAGTTGTTGATCGGCTCGGCCCAGTTGCTGGCGCCTTATGCGGGGCAGGGCTGCTGCGTGCTCGACCCGGCCGGTGTCGTGCCGGTGGGTGAGCACCAGCGTCAATCGCTGACGCCGGTTGCCGTCGAGGCCGATGAGTTGTGCTACTTGCTCTACACCTCAGGCTCCACCGGTACGCCCAAAGGTGTGGCAGTGCGTCAAGGTGGCTTGGTCAACTACATCCAGGCACTGGGGCAATGGTTGCCGTGGGCCGACATTGACTCGGTGGCGCTGGTCTCCACCGTGGCCGCAGACCTGGGCTACACCAGCCTGTTCGGTGCGCTGTGCCATGGGCGCACGCTGCATCTACTCGCCGCCGAGCTGGCGCTCGACAGCCTGGCCATGGGCGCTTACATGAAGGCCGAGCGCATTGACCTGCTCAAGGTGGTGCCGTCGCACTTGCAAGCGCTGCTTGAGGGGGCGGGCGCGGATGTGCTGCCTCTGCGTGCCCTGGTCTTGGGGGGCGAAGCCACGTCACCGGAGTTGCTGCAACGGGTTGCCGAAGCGAGCCCAGGCTGCGAAGTCTTCAATCACTACGGCCCGACTGAAACCACCATTGGCGTGCTCAGCACGTCTCTGGCCGGGATCTCTGGTGACGCTTCGGTACCGCTTGGTCAAGCGATGGCCAACCTGCGCCTGGACATTGTCGATGCACAGTTGAACCCACAGCCCGAAGGCGTGTTCGGCGAATTGCTCGTCAGCGGTGCCGGGTTGGCCCAGGGGTATTGGGGCCAGCCAGGCCTGACGGCTGAGCGGTTTATTCCGACGGCTTCGGGGGCTCGCCGCTACCGCACGGGCGATCGTGTTCGCTTGCAGCACGGCCAGTTGGTGTTTGCCGGCCGCCTGGACGACCAGATCAAAGTGCGCGGGCACCGTATCGAGCCTGCCGAAATCGCCGCCGCGATCAAGGCGCTACCCGGTATCAGCGATGCGGTGGTTGGCGTGTGGAACGCCAATGTTGCCGGCGGCCTGGTCGCATGGGTGGTGCCGCGTGCGGGCAGCCCGTTGCCCTTGCCCGCGACGATCCTGGGGCAACTGGCGCAGCAGCTCCCGGACTACATGGTGCCCGCCCATTGCGTGGTGCTCGATCAGTTGCCGTTGACCGCCAATGGCAAGCCCGACCGACGCGCCTTGCCGGCCCCCGACTACTCGCTCAGTGCGCGCCCATTCGAGGCGCTTGAGGGCGAACGTGAAGTGCAGGTGGCCGCCATCTGGCAGGCGGTGCTCAAGTGCGAACGCATTGGGCGTCAGGATAATTTCTTTGAATTGGGAGGCCACTCATTGCTCGTCATGGGCGTGGTCTCGCGTGTGCAGTTGGAACTTGGAATAAAAATGAGCCCACAGTTGCTGTTTACCTACCCGACGCTTGGGGCGTTGGTCGAACACTTGGAACCACACTCCGCTCCCCTGGATGCGGCGCGGCTGAGCCGCCTGGAAGACCTGTTCGACGAGGTGGATGCGTAATGGACAATCAATCGGCTGCACACCGTATCGCCCGTCGTTTTGTCTTGATGGCGCAAGACAAGCGGCGCCTGTACCTGGAAAAAATGGCCGAGGAAAATATCTCGCCGGCCAACCTGCCAGTGCCCGAGTGCCAGTCGGCCCTGGAGACACTGCCGCTGTCCTATGCACAGGAACGCCTGTGGTTTCTCTGGCAGCTGGAGCCCGACAGCGCGGCCTACAACTTGCCACGCGCCTTGCGCATGCGCGGGCAACTCGACCTGGATGCCCTCGGCCAGGCGTTCGACGCACTGGTGGAGCGCCACCAACCGTTGCGCACGGTATTTGCCTTGCGCGATGGCAAGGCCTGTCAGGTCATCCAGCCACCTTCGCGGGTCACCCTTGAGGTTGAGGATCTCACCGCGTCTGCGCAGTCCGACAGTCAATTGCAGGCGCATATCGAAGCTGAAATCCACCGCCCCTTCGACCTGCTGACCGGCCCGTTGCTACGGGTGCGCCTCCTGCGTCTGGCGGCTGACGATCATGTATTGGTGCTGACCCTGCACCACATCGTCTCGGACGGCTGGTCGATGCAGTTGATGGTCGACGAGCTGGTGCAGGGCTACCTGGCCCGTACCGGCGCAGGGCAGGGCGCGCCGCTGGCTGACTTGCCGATCCAATACGCCGACTATGCGATCTGGCAACGCAGTTGGATGGAAGCGGGCGAGCTTGAACGGCAACTGGCGTTCTGGCAGAGCGAGCTGGGTGGCGAGCAACCGGTACTGCAATTACCAACTGACCATATGCGCCCGGCCTTTCCCAGTGGTCGCGGCGCCGGCGTAGAGTTGCAGTTGCCGCCAGCGCTCAGTGCGGCGTTGGTTGCGCTGGCCAAGGCCCAGGGCGTGACAGTGTTTATGCTGCTGCTGGCGTCGTTCCAGACGCTGTTGTATCGCTACACCGGCCAGGCCGATGTGCGCATCGGCGTGCCGTCTGCCAATCGCAACCGCCCGGAAATCGAAGGCCTGATTGGCTTTTTCGTCAACACTCAGGTGTTCAAGTCGCAACTGGATGGGCGGCTGAGCTTCAGCACCTTGCTGGAGCAGGTCAAGCAGCGTTCCATCCAGGCTCAGGCCTATCAGGACCTGCCTTTTGAACAACTGGTCGAGCACCTGAGCCCGGAACGCAGTCTCAGTCACTCGCCGCTGTTCCAGGTGATGTTCAACCATCAACGCGAAAGCGCAGCGCAAAGCCTGCTGGAATTGCCTGGCCTGCGTATCGAAGGTGTCGCCTGGCGCAACCAGACCGCCAAACTCGACCTGGCGCTCGACACACGCGAAGCCAACGGTCAGCTCAGCGCACGCTTCACCTATGCCAGCGACCTGTTCGAGGCGGCCACTGTCGAACGTTTGGCCCAGCACTGGCAACACCTGTTGGCCGCCATCGTCGCCTACAGCGACTGTGCCCTGGGCGACCTGCCGCTGCTTGATGACGCCGAGCGCAACCTCGCCCTGCAAGCCTGGCAGCGCGACCCGGCCGAGGCGGCGTTTGTGCCGGTGCACCAACGCATCGCCGCACATGCCCGTCAGACCCCAGACGCAACCGCCGTGATCTGCCAGGACCGTACCCTCAGCTACGCCGAGCTGGATGCACAAGCCGAACGCCTGGCGTCGCGTTTGTATCTGCACACCCAGGGTGCAGCGGTGCGTATCGGTATTGCGCTGCCGCGTGACGAGCAGGTGTTCGTTGCCCTGTTGGCAGTGCTCAAGGTTGGTTGCGCCTACGTGCCCCTGGACCTGCAACATCCGCCACAGCGGCTGGCCTACCTGATGCGCGATGCCGGCATGCCGTTGCTGCTGACCCATGCCAGCGTCAGTGCCGGCCTGCCGACGGACACGGCGGTGGTTGCGCTGGACATCGACACGCTGTTGGCCGAAGCCACCCCCGACGGCCAGGCGCCGCAGCTGCCGACAGCGGCCCAGCAATTGGCTTACGTGATCTATACCTCCGGGTCGACCGGTGAGCCTAAAGGCGTGGAAGTCGCCCACCGACCCATTGCCCAGCATTGCCAAGCCATTGGTGAGCGCTACGTCATGACGCCGGCCGATTGCGAGCTGCTATTCATGTCGCTGGCGTTCGATGGTGCCCATGAGCGCTGGCTGACCACCCTGACCCATGGCGGCCGCCTGCTGCTGCGTGAAGAAGGCCTGTGGACACCGGAGCAGACGCTGAACGCCATGCACGCCCACGGCGTGAGCGTCGCCGCGTTCCCGCCGGTGTATCTGCAGCAACTGGCCGAGCACGCCGCCTTGCACGGCCCGGTTCCCGCGGTTCGCATCTACTGTTTTGGCGGCGACGCCGTGCCCAATGCCAGCTTTGAGCGAGTGCGTGAGGTATTGCGCCCCCAGCACATCATCAATGGCTATGGCCCGACCGAAACGGTGGTCACCCCGCTGCTGTGGAAGGCGCCTGCCGACCAGGCTTGCCCGAGCGCCTATGCGCCCATCGGCAGCCCGGTGGGCCTGCGCACCGCCTGTGTGTTGGATGCCGAACTGAACCTGGTGCCGACCGGCGCCAGTGGTGAGCTCTACCTGGGCGGCCTGCTGGCCCAGGGTTACCTCAATCGCCCGGGCCTGACCGCCGAACGTTTTGTCGCCGACCCGTTCAGCGCTCGCGGCGAGCGTCTCTACCGTACCGGCGACCTGGTGCGCCTGCGGGCCGATGGCGAATACGACTACCTGGGGCGTGTCGACCAGCAGGTCAAGATCCGTGGGTTTCGTATCGAGTTGGGCGAAATTGAATCGCGTCTGCTGGCCCACGCTGCACTTGAAGATGCCGTGGTGCAGGCGCGTGACAGTCACGCTGGCAAACAGCTGGTCGCCTATGTGGTGGCGCGCCAGGGCCAGGAGCCGTCGACACTGGTGACGCGTTTGCGTGCTGCGCTCAAGGCCGAGTTGCCGGACTACATGGTGCCGGCGCATTTCATGTTGCTGGACAGCTTGCCGCTCACGCCTAACGGCAAGCTGGACCGCAAGGCATTGCCCGCGCCGGATTTCAGCGCGCGGGCCGAAGACCACGTCGAGCCGGCCGATGGCCTGGAGCTGCAAATCGCCACGCTGTGGCAAGACATCCTCGGGCGTACGGCAATCAGCGCAACCGCCAACTTCTTCGAACTGGGCGGCGATTCGATCGTGGCCATTCAGGTGGTGGGGCGTGCGCGCCAGGCCGGTATTCGTTTCACACCCAAGGATATGTTCCTGCATCAGAGTGTCCGCGAGCTTGCGTTGGTAGCCCGTGCCGTCGAGTCGCACGGGCTGGTCGAGCAAGGCCCGGAACAGGGGCCGGCAGCGTTGTTGCCGATTGCTCAATGGTTCTTTGAACAGCCGATGCCCAAGCCGCAGCACTGGAACCAATCGCTGGTGCTCAAACCCCGCCAGGCGTTGGACGCCCGGCACCTGGGGCAGGTTCTAGAAGCACTGGTGCAACACCATGACAGCCTGCGCCTGCGTTTCGAGCGGGTCGGCGGGGAGATGGTCGCGCACTACAGCGAAGCCAGCGACCCAGCGCAATGGCTCTGGCATGAGCAATTGGACAGTCTGGAACAATGGCCGGCACTCGCCGAAAAAGCCCAGCGCAGCCTGGACCTGGCCCAAGGCCCGCTGCTGCGTGCAGTGCTGGTGAGCCTGCCCGATAACGAGCAGCGTCTATTGTTGGTGGTGCACCATTTGGTGGTGGACGGGGTGTCTTGGCGCATCCTGCTTGAAGACCTGCAAGACAGCTACCGCCGCCTCGCTCAAGGCCAGGCACTGGCCTTGCCAGCCCGCACATCCAGCGTCAAGGCCTGGGCCCAGCGCCTTGCCGAGGCGCTGGTTGAGCCGCGCTGGCAAGACCAGATCGGCTACTGGGAGCAGTTGGCCGTTGGCCAATTCGCCGATTTGCCATGCAAGGCCCCGGGCACTGTCGCGCGCAACCACGATGCCTGCCAGTTGCACGTCGAACTCGGCGCGCTACAGACCCAACGCCTGCTGCAACAAGCGCCAGCGGCCTACCGTACCCAGATCAATGACCTGTTGATGGCGGCCTTGGCCCTGGCAGTACACAGCTGGACCGGGCACGCCGATACGCTGGTTCAACTCGAAGGCCATGGTCGCGAGGAAGACACCTTCGACGGCATCGACCTGACCCGCACCGTCGGCTGGTTCACCAGCACTTACCCGGTACGCCTGAGTGTGGGGGCCGACCTTGGCGCCACGCTCAAGTGCATCAAGGAGCAGCTGCGTGCCGTGCCCGATAAAGGCTTGGGCTTTGGTGTGTTGCGCCATCTGGCGGATGCGCCCACCCAGGCGCGCCTGGCGGCGTTGCCGCAACCGCGCATCACGTTCAACTACCTGGGGCAGGTCGATGGGGGCTTTGCCGAGGATGCCGGCGCCTTGTTCCAGCCCGCCGAGCAGACCGCCGGCAGCAACCAGGACGAAGACGCACCACTGGGTAACTGGCTGACGATCAACGGGCGTGTCGAAGGCGGCAAGTTGTCGATGACCTGGAAATTCTCCAGCCGTCAGTTCGACGAATTTGCGATCGCGCGTCTGGCAGATGACTACCTGCGCCATCTTGAGGCCCTGGTCGACCACTGCTGCCAGCCGGAGGCGGGCGCGTTGACCCCGTCCGACTTCCCATTGCTGAACGTGCAACAGGCTCAGCTTGATCATTTGCCAGTGCCCGCGCGTCACGTGCAGGACCTGTATCCGTTGTCACCGATGCAGCAAGGCATGTTGTTCCATAGCCTTTATCAGCAGGGCGCCGGTGACTACATCAACCAATTGCGCACCGATGTCGAAGGCCTGGAGGTAGAGCGCTTCGCACAGGCCTGGCAACAGGCCATGGACCGCCATGACATCCTGCGCAGCGCGTTCCTCTGGGGCGGTGCTTTTGAGCAGCCGGTGCAACTGGTGCACAAGCACCTGGTGTTTCCGTTGCAGGTAGTGGATTGGCGCGACCGCCCATTCGATGCCGATGCGCTTGATGCCTTGGCCCTGGCGCAACGTCAAGCGGGCTTTGACCCGGCGGCGGCACCGTTGCTGCGCATGGTCTTGGTGCGGCTGGCAGAGCAGCGCTTTCACCTGATCTACACCAACCATCATGTCTTGATGGATGGCTGGAGCAGTTCGCAGTTGTTCGGCGAGGTGTTGCAGGCCTACGCCGGGCAAGTCGCCGCGCCGGTTCGCGGGCGTTACCGCGATTACATTGCGTGGTTGCAGCGCCAGGACGGCCCGGCCAGCCAGCGCTTCTGGCAGGCCCAACTGGCGCCGTTGCCGGCGCCGACACTGCTGGCCGACGCGTTTGCCCATCGCGCACCGGTCGACCCGGCCCAGGTGGCAAGGCACCAGGCCGAATACCAGCTGGATGAGCGCGCCTGCGAGCGTCTGGCGCAGTTTTCCCGTGGTTGTAAAGTCACGCTTAACACGCTGGTGCAGGGCGCTTGGAGCTTGTTGCTGCAACGTTGCACCGGCCAACCGGTGGTAGCGTTCGGGGCCACGGTGGCGGGCCGTCCGGCGGAGTTGGCAGGCATCGAACAGCAAGTGGGTTTGTTCATCAATACCTTGCCGGTGGTGGTCGAGGTCGATCAGGCGGTGCCGGTCGGCACTTGGCTGCAAGGCCTGCAAGCCCGCAACCTGGCGATTCGCGAGCATGAGCACTGCGCGCTGGCGGATATCCAGCGCTGTGCCGCTTTCGAGCCCCAGGCGCTGTTCGACAGCTTGCTGGTGTTTGAAAACTACCCGGTTGCCGAGGCCCTTAGCGCTGGCGCGCCGGCGGGGTTGCGCTTCTCCACGGTCAATAGCCGTGAACAGACGCACCTGCCCTTTACCCTCACCGTGCACCACAGCCACGTGTTGGCGTTGGGCTTGAGCTGCGTGGGCTTGGCCGACGGCATGAGCGCCGAGCGCTTGTTGGCGCAACTGGCTACCGTGCTGGAGCACCTGTGTGAGCACCCAGACCGTTGCCTCGGTGAGCTACAGGTACTGAGCCGTGACGATGATCAGCGCGTGGTACGCGACTGGAACGCCACGCACCGGGACTACCCGGCTGCGCAGCCCGTGCATCGATTGTTTGAAGCGCGGGCACGGTCAAACCCGCGTGCCGAGGCGCTGGTGTTTGCCCAGGACCGCTTCGACTACGGCCAGCTCAACGCATTGGCTAACCGTCTGGCGCATCAATTGATCGAGCAGGGCGTTGGCGCCGAAAGCCGTGTGGCCGTTATTGCCGAGCGCAGCCCGCAGATGGTGGTGGCCTTGCTGGCGGTGCTCAAGGCCGGCGGCGCTTACGTGCCTATCGACCCGGAACTGCCCGCCGAACGCCTGGCCTACCTGGTACAGGACTGTGCTGCGCATTGGGTGATCGGCCAGGCCCATTTGCGTCAGCGCCTGCCGTTGGCGGGTACTCAGGCGTGCCTGTGGCTCGATGGCTTGGCGGATATCGCAGCGGGCTACCCCGAACATGATCCGCAGGTCTCACTGGCCCTGGAAAACCTGGCCTATGTCATCTACACCTCCGGCTCCACCGGCCTGCCCAAAGGGGCCGGCAACAGTCACGGCGCGTTGTACAACCGCCTGGCCTGGATGCAGGAGGCCTATGGCCTCGGTGCAGGCGACAAAGTGTTGCAGAAGACGCCGTTCAGCTTCGATGTGTCGGTGTGGGAGTTCTTCTGGCCGTTGATGATGGGCGTGCCTCTGGTGCTCGCGTTGCCGGGCGAACACCGCGACCCGGCTCGTCTCGCGGCGCGCATCATCGAGCAGGGCATTACCACTTTGCACTTCGTGCCTTCGATGCTCCAGGCTTTCATGCAAGACCCTCAGGCTGCCCGATGCACAGGCTTGCGCCGCATCATTTGCAGTGGCGAAGCACTGCCGGTGGAAGCCCAGCGGCAAGTGTTCGAGCAACTGCCGGGTGTCGAACTGCACAACCTGTATGGCCCGACCGAAGCGGCCATCGACGTGACGTTCTGGCAATGCCGCGATGAGAACAGCGACAGCGTGCCCATCGGCCAACCCATTGCCAACCTGAGCACCTACGTGCTCGACAGTGCCCTGCGTGCGCTGCAACCCGGCCTTGTCGGCGAGTTGTACCTGGGCGGCATTGGCCTTGCGCGCGGCTACCATCAGCGCCCGGCATTGACGGCCGAGCGTTTCGTCGCCAGCCCGTTCGGCGACGGTGAGCGCCTGTACCGCACCGGCGACCTGGCCCGCCAGCGCGACGATGGCGTGATTGAATATGTGGGTCGCATCGACCATCAAGTGAAGATCCGTGGTTTGCGCATCGAGTTGGGCGAAATCGAAGCCCGCTTGCTGGAAAGCGCGTGGGTGCGTGAGGCAGTGGTGGTAGCACGTGATGGCAAGCGCCTGATTGCGTACCTGGTTGCCACGGCACAAGCCCCACAAGATCGGTTGCAACTAATCGCGGCCATTACCAAGCAGTTGCAAGCGGTACTGCCCGACTACATGGTGCCTGCGCATCTCCAGGTGCTCGACTGCATGCCACTGAGCCCTAACGGCAAACTCGACCGCAAGGCACTGCCTGATCCCGAAGTGCTGCTGGCGCCTTCGCGCCCACCGCAAGGGGCGAACGAAGTCGCGTTGGCGCGCATCTGGGAAGCGGTGCTGGGCCTTGAACAGGTGAATGCCGAGGATAATTTCTTTGCACTGGGCGGCGATTCCATCGTGTCGATCCAGGTGGTCAATCGGGCCCGCCAATTGGGGTTGGTGATCGAACCCAAGGATATCTTCGAGCAACAGACCGTCGCCCGCCTGGCCTTGAAAGTCGGCACGGCGTCGGCACCGGCGCCTGCGCCTGTACCTCAGAGCTGGCATGGCTTGAGCCAGGCCGAAGTCGATGCCTTGCCGCTGCCTCACGGGCAGGTCACCGGGCTCTACAGCCTGTCGCCGATGCAGAAGGGCATGTTGTTCCTTGGCCTCGATAGCCCGGACGCGCAGCTTTACGTCAACCAACTGAGCTTGCCCGTCGACGGCCTCGACCCGCAACGCCTGCGCGCTGCGTGGGCCCAGGTGGTGCAGCGCCACGATATCCTGCGCACCGGCTTCCTCTGGCAAGGCCTGGAAGAGCCGCTACAGTTCGTGCTGCAAGACGTAGTGCTGGACTTTACCGAGCTCGACGGCAGTGATCGCGACGCTGCGCAGGTGTCTGACCTGGCACGTATCGAGCGCGAACGGGGCTTCGACCTGGCTGAGCCGCCGCTGCAACGGGTCATGCTGGTACGCTTGGCCAGTGGTGGGCATCAGTTGATCTGGACCTACCATCACCTGTTGATCGACGGGTGGAGCACCTCCCAGCTGATGGGCGAGATTCTTTCGTTGTACGCCGGTAAATCGCTGCCGGCGGCCGTCCCTTATCGTGACTACATCGGTTGGTTGCGCAGCCAGGACGCAGCGGCCGGGCAAGCCTTCTGGCGCGGGCAGACCGAGCAACTGACCGAGCCGACCCTGCTGGCGGCCAGCCAGCCACGGCGCGCCACGGGGGAGGGCCATCAGGCGCTCTACACGCGCCTTGACCGCGACGTCACCGAACGCCTGAAAGCCTTCGCCCAACACCAGCGCATCACCTTCAACACCTTGGTGCAAGGTGCGTGGTTGCTGCTGCTCAGCCGCTACAGCGGCCAGGCCACCGTCGCTTTCGGCGCGACCGTGGCGGGGCGCCCGGCGAACCTGGCCGATAGCGACGCGATGCTCGGGTTGTTCATCAACACCTTGCCGGTGATCCATGAAGTTCATCCGGCCCGATTGGTGGGCCAGTGGCTGCGCGACCTGCAATCGCGCAACTTGGCCATGCGAGATTTTGAGTTCACGCCGTTGGCAGATATCCAGCGCTGGGCCGGACGTGCCGGCCAAGGGTTGTTCGACAGCATCATCGTGTTCGAGAACCAGCCGGTCGACCAAACCCTGCGCGACTGGCAGGACGAGAGTCTGCGTTTTGGCGAAATGGACAGTGTCGGCCTGACCAACCTGCCGATGGACCTGATGGTCACCCTCAGCGATGTGTTGGTGATCGAGTACATGTTCCTGCGCCAGCACTTCGATGAGCAGGACGTAGCGGCGATTCGCGTTGCGATGGAAAGCCTGTTGTTGGCACTGGCCGATAATGCCGAGCGGCCTTTGGGTGGTATCGGCCTGCCTTGCCTGGCACCGCAGCATCCGATTAAACAAGCCGTGGCAGTGGCCGAGTCGGCGGTGCACCAGCGCATTGCCGACTGGGCGCGTGAGACACCGCAGGCGGTGGCGCTGATCTGTGCCGAGGGTGCCAGCTTGAGTTTTGCCGAGCTCGACCTTAGGGCCAATCGCTTGGCGCACTGGCTGGTGAGCCAGGGCGTGGGGCCAGAAGTACGGGTCGCGGTGGCGTTGCCACGCGATGAACACCTGTTGATCGCCTTGCTGGCGGTGCTCAAGGCCGGTGGCGCCTATGTGCCGCTGGATGTGGATTACCCACGCGACCGCCTCGCCTGGCAGATGCAGGACTCGGGTGTTGCGCTGGTGTTGACCGATGCCGTGCAGCGCGAGCGTTTGCCGATCCCGCAAGGGGTCATGGCGGTGGATGTGCCCGGTCTGGACCTGGCGGCACAGCCGGGTCATGAGGTCGCGGTGACGGTTGATCCGCGTAACCTGGCGTATGTGATCTACACCTCTGGCTCAACCGGTTTGCCCAAAGGTGTCGCGGTCAGCCATGGCCCGTTGGCGATGCATTGCCAGGCCGTGGGGGCGCTGTATGAAATGAGCCCGGCGGACTGCGAGCTGCATTTCATGTCCTTTGCCTTCGACGGTGCCCATGAACGTTGGCTCACCGCCCTGACCCACGGTGCTCGCCTGTTGTTGCGTGGCGACAGCTTATGGACGGCCCCGCAGACCCTGGATCAGATGCGTCGGCATCACGTGACCGTGGCTGCGTTCCCGCCGGTGTACCTGCAACAACTGGCTGAACAGGCCGAGCAGGAGGCGGAGGCACCACCTGCTGTGCGGGTTTACTGCTTCGGTGGCGACGCGGTGCCCAAGGCGTCGTTCGAACGGGTCAAGGCCGCGCTGGCGCCCCATTGGATCATCAATGGCTATGGCCCGACCGAAACCGTGGTGACGCCGCTGATCTGGAAAGCCGGCCACACGCAACCCTGTGACACGGCCTACGCCCCTATCGGTTCCATTGTGGGCCAGCGCAGCGCCTATGTACTGGATGCCGACCTGAACCTGTTGCCACAGGGCCTGGCCGGTGAGCTTTATCTGGGCGGTGAAGGCCTGGCGCGAGGCTACCTGGACCGTCCGGGGCTGAGCGCCGAGCGATTTGTCGCTGACCCATTCGGTGGCCCGGGGCAACGCTTGTACCGCACGGGCGACTTGGTGCGCCTGCGTGCCGATGGCGGCCATGATTACCTGGGCCGTCTTGATCAACAGGTCAAAGTGCGTGGGTTCCGTATCGAGCTGGGTGAAGTCGAGGCGTGCCTGAAACGCTGCGCCGGGGTGCGCGATGCGGTAGTCGTGGCGCATCCTTCGGTCAGCGGTCAACGCTTGGCCGGTTATGTGGTGATGCTTGAGCCCGGCCAGCCTGGCGACCCTCGGGACGCCTTGAATCAGGCCCTGGAACAAGCACTTCCCGACTACATGCGGCCATCAAGCCTGACCGTACTGGACAGCTTGCCCTTGACCCCCAATGGCAAGATTGACCGTCGCAGCCTGCCGGTGCCTGGCACTGAGCAGCGGCACTATGTGGCACCGCAGACCGAGCTGCAAAAAGCCCTGGCGGCGATCTGGGCACAGGTGCTCAAGGTGGAGCAGGTAGGCTTGCACGACAACTTCTACGAGCTGGGTGGGGACTCGATCCTCAGCCTGCAAGTGGTGGCCAAGTCCCGCAGTCTCAGCCGCCTGGGGCTGCGCTTGAAGCTGCGTGACCTGGTGAGCCGACCGACCATCGCCGAGTTGACCGCCGAACACGCGGCCGGGCCGGCGTTGTCGCCGACCTTAGCGCTTAATAGCGCAGTGGCGCAGGTGCCGGCGCTGTTCTGCCTGCACGCGGGCTTTGGCACCGTGTTCGACTACGAGCCGCTGGCCCGCCGCCTGCAAGGCGTGCGCACCGTCGTGGGTCTGCCATGCCGAATGTTGCTGGACCCTGCACACCAGGATCTGTCGTTGCACGCCATGGCCATCGACTACGCCGCCGCCATTCGTGGCTATCAGGCGCAAGGGCCTTACCACCTGCTGGGTTGGTCACTGGGCGGTACGTTGGCGGCACTGGTGGCCACCGAACTGGAGCGTCAGGGCCAGCACGTGGCGTTTATCGGCCTGGCGGACAGCTTTGTGCCCGGCACCGAACAGGTCGACATGGATGCCCCAGGGGATTGGCATGCCGACCTGCAAAGCCTGCTTGGCTGGATGGCGCCGGATGCACCGGTTGTCGACCAGGGGCGTGAGGCCAATGAAGCGACCGCCCTCGACTATCTGCGTCAGGCCATGCGCGAGGCTGATCGCCAAGGCGGTGCGTACATTGCCTTGAGCCTGGAGGAGTGGCTGAACCTGTTCAATACGGCGCGTCAACTCAAGCGCCTGGCCCTCGCGCAAGACCATTGCCTGCCGTTGCGGGCGGACGTTCACAGCTGGTGGGTGCCAGGGCGTCAGGTTCATCGCCAGGCCATGGCCGAGCAATTGGGCCAGACGCTCGATCAAGCCGGCACACTGGCCTGTGGGCACTTCGAGCTACCTCGCAATGAGGTCTGGCTTGACGCCGTGGTGGATGCACTGAGCCCGCAACTGGCCGTGCTGGCCGCAGACTGACTTTTCTTCCAACCTGAACATGCCCGGCCATTCGGCCGGGCATTGGAGTTTCCCTTTGAATCTTAATCCTGATATTGCGGCCTACCTTCAACTGGTCAACGCTGCGCGTGACAGTGGCAAGGTCCAGGCCATGCACCAGATGACCCCGCAACAGGCCCGTGATGCTTTCGATCAGTCCTCGGCCTTGATGAGCCTGGGCGGTGATGAAGAGGTCCAGGTCGAGCACCTTAGCTTTACCGCACGTGACGGGTATGCGTTGCAGGCGCGTTTGTATGCCCCGGGCACGCGGGTGGCCGGCGTGCGTTCGGCGGCCGTGGTGTATTTGCATGGCGGTGGTTATGTGGTGGGCAGCCTGGATTCCCACGATGCGCTGTGCCGGGACTTGGCCCTTGACTGTGATTTGCCGGTGCTGGCCGTTGACTATCGACTTGCACCGCAATGGCGCTTTCCGACTGCCAGTCACGATGCCGAGGATGCCTGGGCCGCGGTGGTCGAGCAGGCCGACGCGTTGGGTTTTGACCCTCAGCGCCTGGTGGTGGCGGGGGACAGCGTCGGCGGCAGCCTGGCGGCACAGGTCGGTACCACGGGCGTGTTGCCGCGCCTGCGGGTGCTGATCTATCCCGTCACCGATGCCACCAGCCAGACCCCATCACTGCAACGTTTCGCCACTGGGCACTTGCTGGAGACCGCCACCCTGGAGTGGTTTTACCAGCACTATGCGCCTGACCTGAGCCAGCGACTGGACCCACGGTTGTCGCCACTGCTGGGGCCCGTTGCAACGCCGCAGGTGCCCGTGCAGTTGGTACTGGCCGATTGCGACCCGCTGTTTGATCAGGGCATGGCGTACTTTCAGCACTTGACCCAGGCGGGCGTGGCTGTGCAATTGCAAGTGTGCGAGGGCATGGTGCATGATTTTTTGCGCATGGATGCGATTGTGGATGAAGCGAGTGATGTGCGCCTGGCGATTGCCGAAGCCATCCGGCGGGCAGTAGCAGAGGTGTAGGCGGGGGGAAGCAGAATCGCCGTGCCGGGTGGCACGGCGATGATCAGGCCTTAGAACTTGGCCCGCAGGGTAACGGTGAAGTTGCGTGGGTCACCGTAGAAGTTGTTGTAGTTGTTGTACTGCACGGTCTGGTAGTACTTCTTGTCGAACGCGTTGTTCAAGTTGTACTGCATTTCGTAGTTCTTGTTGAACTCGTAGACCGCATGGAAGTTGGTCAGCGCGTAACCGGATTGTTCAACCCGGAAGGTGCCGGTTTCTTCGTACATGTGAGTCTGCGCCAGCACGCTGCCGCCGATGCGTACATTGTTCACCGGTGCCGGCAAGCGGTAGTCGGTGGAGAGTTTGAACAGGTGGCGCGGGATGTACGTCGAGGCGGCAGTGCCTTTGCTGGCGCCACCGGCATACTTGGGTGCGCTGTAGGTGTAGCCGGCCGAAATGTTCCAGTCAGGCAGCAGCTCGCCGTAGGCTTCGACATCGATACCGCGGGTACGGATTTTCTGCGACGGTTTAAAGCAGCTGAGCACGCCTTCGCTGCACGGGCTGGTCGTCTCGGCCACACCGGTCAGGTCGGTCTGGAACAACGCAACCGAACCGCCGAGACGCTTGTCGAGGGTTTCACCTTTTACGCCGATCTCGTAGTTGCTGCCGGTGGCCGGGTCAAGTAGCGAGCCGTTGACGTCGACGTTGTTCTGCGGCTTGAAGATTTCGGTGTAGCTGGCGTAGGCCGAGAAGTTTTCGTTCAGGTCTTGAACGATACCGGCGTACGGCACCACGTTGCCGTTCTTGGCGTACTCACCCTTGACGCCGACCAGGTCGGTGGTGGTTTTGTACCAGCTGACACGGGAGCCCAGGATCAGCTTGGTGGAGTCGGTCAGGCTCAGGCGGGTGGCCAGGTAGGCGCCTTCCTGTTCGGTGGTGTAGTTGTACTTCCACTGGCTGTAGTTGATGTTCGGTGCCGGTGGGTTGAAGCCGCTCAGGTCGTTGACGTTGAAGATGTAGCTGTAGCTGGCATCACGCCCGCCGTGGTAGTCGAAGTCATCGTGGCGTGCGTTGATGCCGAAGATCAGGTCATGCTGGCGGCCCAGCATCTGGAATGGCCCGCTCAGGTAGCCGTCGACGCTGGTCTGGGTATCGTTGTAGCGAAAACCACGCGGGTTGAGGGTGAACGAGTCGGGGCTGCCGGCGACGGGCCAGGTGTAGTTGGCGAGGAAGTCGGACTTGGCCCAGATCTGGTTGGCGGACAGCACCAGCTTCCAGTCATTGTCAAAGCGCTTCTGGTAGTCGGCGAACACGTTGGTGTTGGTCTTGTTCAGCTTGGCCCAGTCAGCCGTCAACGCCGTGGAGCGCGAAAACGGGTAGAACGTGCCGTTGGTCTTGGTCGGCAGGCCGCTCCAGTCGTAACCCGGGTTACGGTCTTTCTGGTAACTGAAACCCACGGTGACCATGGAGGTGTCATCCAGGTCTGCCTCAAGGATGCCGTAGACCAGGGTGTTTTCCTTTTCGGCCTCGTCGCGGTAGCTATGCCCCTTGCTGTAAGCCACCACGGTGCGGCCACGAAGCGTACCCGCATCGTTGAGGGCGGAGCTGGCGTCAACGGCATTGCGATAAGTGTCCCAAGAGCCCATCGACGAAGTGATCTGCACTTGGGGCTCAACCGTTGGGCGCTTGCGCACCAGGTTGATCGCCGCCGAAGGGTTGCCTGCACCCTGCATCAGCCCGTTGGCGCCGCGCACGACTTCAATGCGGTCGTACAAGTCGGTATTGGGCTTGGATATGGCGTCGAGGGAGTAGGAGTTGGAGATGTTGGTCGGCACGCCGTCGATCTGCAACGTGTCGATCTGCTGGCCGCGAGCGTAGTAGTTGGAGCGCTCCGAACCGTTTTTGGTCAGCGTGACGCCGGTGGTGTTGGTCAGCACGTCATCCAGGTTGACCAGGTTTTCGTCTTCGATGCGCTGGCGCGTCACCACGGTGACCGACTGCGGGGTTTCACGAATCGACATCGGCAGCTTGGTGGCCGTGTTGGTGCTGCCTGTGCTGTACGAATGCGTCCCCTCGGTGGTCGCTGCCAACCCGGCACCGGTGATCGTGGTGGCGCCCAGTTGTACCGCGGCGCCGGCGGGTGCGATCAAGGTCACGGCATTGCCCTGGATGTCGAACGACAGCCCGGTGCCGGCGAGCATCTGTGCCAAGGCCTTGGCCGGTTCCATGCTGCCGTGTACCGCCTGGCTGCTCAGGCCCTTGGTCTGGTCCGGGCTGTACAGCAACTGGGTGTTGGCCTGAGTGCCAAAACGTTGCAGGGCGCTGCCCAGGGACTGTGCAGGAATGTCGAAGTTGACTTGCTGGGCCTGGGCCATGATCGGGAAGGAGACGCAGGCACCCAACAGCAACGACGTGGGGAGGCGGTGACGGCTCAGGCACTGCTTGACCAGCAATGTCGCCAGCGGGGTCATCTTGGGGAAGACGTGCATTAACAGGTGCTCTTTTGTGAAGGTTGTGTTGTTGGGAGTGGTTCTTATTCTTTATAGAACGAACGAACACGTGAAAACCGGATGAATTCTTTGAGTTTTTTTCAATAAAACTAAGATGTTGAGCCGAAAGGGCGGGTGTTTGCGCTGCCCGAAATGGCCGAAGGCCGGGTCAATGACCCGGCCTTGGCGATGCGGTGACTGTCAGGCGGCGACGGTTTTTTCGCTGTGCACCCGGCCGGCTTCCATGCGCACCAGTTGGTCGGCGACGTTGAAATATCGGTCGTCGTGGGAGATCACGATGATGGTCTTGCCCAGACGCTTGAGGTCGGGCAGCAGCTCGGTGTAGAAGATTCGCCGGAACGTCGGGTCCTGGTCGGCAGCCCATTCGTCAAACACCAGCACCGGGCGTTCTTCGAGCCAGGCGTTGACCAGGGCCAGGCGCTTGCGTTGGCCGGTGGACAGGTCGGTGGTGGTGAACTTGCCGTCCTGTACGCTGACCTTGTGCGCGATTTCCAGGCGTTGCAGGTATTGGTTGGCATCTTCCGGGATGTGCTGGTCGCCCTGGACCACATCGTCGAACAGGTAGTAGTCGGCGAAGATGGTGGTGAACAACTGGCGGTAATCGTCACGGTTGAGCGCGTCCACCGGCTGCCCATTGAGGCGCACTTCGCCCTGTTGGGGTGAATACAGGCCCAGTAACAGCTTGATCAAAGTGGTCTTGCCGCAGCCGTTCTCGCCAACGATGAAGATGATCTCGCCTTCTTTGATCGTCAGGTTGACCGGGCCGAGGCGGAACGCATCACTGCCGGCCACCGGCGGGAACGCGAAACTGACATCGCGCAGTTCCAGGTGGTGCACGGGGCTGGCCTTGAAGCCTTTGTCCGCGAGCAGCAGGTGCGGTTCAGGCGATGAGAATTGTTCGGACAGCTCGGCGATGCGGCGAAACGCAATTTGTGCGCGGCTGACGATGGGCAGTGTGCCGATCAGGTGTTCCAGCGGGCCTTTCATGTACAGCAGCACCAGGACGAAGCCACTCATCACGGCTTTGTCGCTGCTTGGCCAAAACGATTGCAGCGCCAGGGCTAGCCCGATCACCACGAAAAACAGCATGGAACCGAACGTCTTGGCGACCACGAACGTGTTGATCGACTTGATCTGGGTCTTGCAGATGAAATCGGCCGTTGCCTTGATGCCCGAGTCGTACATGCGTTGGCGACGTGGGCGGTGGATGCGCAGTTCCTTGGCACCTTCGGCAATGGCGTGGTAGTGCTTTTGCAACTCGTCCTCGGCGTCCCGTGCGGCGAAGAAGCCCTTGATGCCACGGCCCTGGGCCAGGTATTGAATGGCGGTGCCGATGATGATGGCGACCACCATCATCAGGAACATCGGCCACGACAACATCGCCAGGTAACCCAGGCAACCCAGGGTGACCGTCAGGGAAATGGCCAGCGGCGCGAAGGCGAAGGCGAAATCGCTGATGGTGTCCACGTCGTGGGTCAGCACGGGGATCAGGCGATGGCTGCGGTAGCGCTCGATCTGCTCCATGGGGGCTGAAAGCACTTTTTCACCCAGCTCTTTGCGCAGCTTGGCAATGATGTGCTGCCCGACATAGTTGGTGCCGATGTCGGAGCAGATCGAACTGAACAGCGCCAGCACGCAGAGCCCTGCGAACAGCAGCACCACACCCTGGGTCAGGCCGTCCTGGGAGTGCAGGGCACTGTTGATCGTCGCCAGCAACACCGTCACGCTCAAGCCGCCGACCATACCGAGCAGGATCGACAGGCTGACAATAAAACGGAAGGGTTTGAGCAGCACGAACAATTCGTGGAGGGCGCCGCGTGGAGGATGGTTCATGGGGGGACTGTTCCTTGGGTCGCAGAGGCAGATACCCTGTAGAACGTCTGGTCACGCGCTTAATTTAGACGGTCGCCGATTAACGGCGACCTGGTACTGGCAGGCGTTGTTCAGAGGTCGCGTACCACGCGAAAGCCGATCCAGTCACCGCGCCCGTTCGGGTAAATGTTGTTGCGGTTGCCCGAGCGTGAAAACACCGGCGCTTCGCCCCAGTCATTGCCGCGTATCTGGTAGAGCTTGCAGCCGGGCTCAACCCAGGCGCTGCCATCGGTGGGCGCGCCGTCGTAACTGGTGTGATAGCAGTCGGCAACCCGTTCATAGACATTGCCATGCATGTCGTACATGCCGAACGCATTCGGCGGGTAGCTGCCCACCGGCGACGAATAGCTGTAGCCGTCCGCTGGCCCATAGGTGTTGGCATGCTTGGCGATGCTGTAGCCCTTGCCCTCATCGAACGGGAAGGGGAACGGCCCGGTGGACCCGGCACGCGCGGCGTACTCACGCTGAGCCTCGCTGACCATGTGGTACTGCTGGCCGGTCTTTTTCGACAGCCACGCCACGTAGGCCTTGATGTCATCCATGTCCATGCACACCGCCGGCTGGCGCGGGCCTTGGGGGTAGCGAGGCTTGCTGGCGATGCATTCACGACCGGGGCGGGTGTCGCCGTCGGCAATTTTCACGCCGGTCTGGCGGATGTAGCTGTCCCACTCCCCGGCGGTGATATGAAAGCGGCTCATCGCGAAAGGCTTGGCGAACGTAACGGCATGCATGGGGCCTTCATCCGGTTCGCGGCCGGCTTCATCTTCCGGGGTGCCCATGGTGAAGGTGCCGGCGGGTAAGACCACCATCTCCGGGCAGTCCTTGCAGTCTTTGAACACTTTGCCCGGCTGTGGCTCGGCGGCTTGGGCCAGGCCCGGCAGCAGCGCACCGCACAAGGCGCTCAACGCCAGGGCGGCCAACGGTTTGAGGTGTGATGGAGTCATGGAAACATCTCGTTCAAAGGAAAAAAGGGCATCACACGCGCTGACTGAGCAATGCCATGAAGCGCGAAATCTCGTCGGACGAATTGAGCAGGCCGGGCGCGGTACGGATCACCGGGCCTGCATCGCGGTTTACCTCATCGATGACCACGCGGTTTTTCATCATGTGTTCGACCACGTCCCCCGTGCGCTGGCCCTTGACCCGGAAGAAGGTAAAACCTGCCGACAATTCGGGGCTGCGCGGTGTGACCAGCTCGATGTGCGAGTGGGCCAGCAACTGGCTTTTTAGTTCGCTGTTGAGGGCATGAATACGCGCCTGCACCTGGGCTTTGCCCAACTGCAAATGCAGCTTGAAGGCCTCGTCCGCCGCCCAGCGGTGCTCGAACGCGTGGTAACCGCCGGGGGTCATGGAGGTGGCGAAATTGGTGTCTTCGGAGAAGGTCGGCACCATCGGCACCACGTACTTGTTTTCGGCGTCGCGGGCGCACACCAGGCCGGTGCCGCGTGGGCCGAACATCCATTTGTGGGTGCCGGCGATAAAAAAGTCGCAGTGCATGCCCGGGAAGTCGAGGTTGTCCACGCCAAAGCCGTGCACGCCATCGACGACATAGAGGATGCGGTCCTTGTCGTCGCGGTTGCGGTTGTGTTCCTCCACCAGCTTGCCGATTTCGCCGATGGGCAGCTTCACGCCGCTGCCGGAGTGTACCCAGGTCATGCCAAGCACGCGGGTGTTGGGGCGAATGCTGCGCTGGATGTTGCCGAGCACCTCGTCGGCCGACACGCTGTTGGCGTGTTCGAACAACTTGATGCGACGCACCTGGGTCGCTTGTTTGCGTACGCGAAAATCCAGGCTGTGCTGCGTTGCGTAGTGCTCGTGGACGGTGGTGAGGATTTCCTGGTCGGGGCGTACCTCTATCCCGCCGTAGATCATGGCCAGGCCTTCGGAGGTGCTGGAGGTGAGGGCGATTTGGGCAGGGGTGGCGTTCAGGTAGCGGCCGGCCCATTCGCGCACTTGGCCTTCGCGCTTCCAGGTTTCCTCCAGGTTCCAGTCCATTGCCAGGCCGGGGTTGCGGTCTATCTGCTGGCGATAACGCTCGATGGCGTCGCGCACTGGCTTGGGGTGCGAGGTCACCAGGAAGTTGGAAAAGTGGATGTAGCTCGGGTCTTGGTCGAACAGTCCCTTGAGCCCCGCCCATGAGGCCTGGGTCGAGGGCGGTAAGTTCGCCGCCTGGGCCTGGGCAAGGAGCCCTGAGCCCAGCGGCAGGCTGGCGGCGAGCACGCCGGCCTGTTTGAGAAATGTACGGCGGTCGGTCATGGACTTACTTCATTGGGTTAGCGGTTGGCCAATGGCTTGGCGGCTTTTTGTACCTGGTCCCACACCCGCAGGAAGTTGCCTCCCCACAGCTTGGCGATGTCGGCTTCGGAGTAGCCGCGCTGGATCAGTTCGGCCGTGACATTGCGTATCTCGCCAACGTTCTCCCAGCCTTTGAGGCCGCCGCCGTCGTTGAAATCGGAGGCGATACCGACGTGGTCGATGCCGATCTTGCGCACGGTGTAGTCGATGGCGTCCCCCAGGTCTTTGAGGGTCGCCTTGGGTTCCTCTTCAAGGATGGCGTACAGCGCACTGGCGTACTGGCCGAACTTTTGCTCGGGCCAGGCGGTGATGATCGGGTCGCCTGGCATCAACGCCATGGCCAGATTGGGCAGTGGCGGCAGGTCAAAGCGGGCACGCAGGGCGTTGAGCTTGTTCTGGGTTGGCTGGCTCAGTGGGCGCAGGTACGCGGGGAACCCCACGACCTGTACGACGCCACCGCTGCGCTTGATCAGTTGCAGCTCCTTGTCGCTAAGGTTGCGCGGGATATCCACGGCTGCGCGGGGTGCTGAGTGAGAGGCCACCATCGGCGTGCGGCTCAACTGCGCCACTTGCTCCAGGGCCTTGGTCGACATTTGCGACACATCAATGATTACGCCCAGGTCATTGAGGCGATGCACGGCCTGCTTGCCAATGTCGGACAGGCCGTCGAGGGCATCGGGGGTGTCGTTAAGAAAGGGCAGGGGGCGCGACGAATCGGCCCAGGCATTGTTGCCGACGTAACTGAAACCGAACATGCGCATGCCGCGGGCGGCCCACAGGTCCAGCTGGTTCAGGTCATTGCCCAGCGGGTAGGCGTTGAGCATGCTGATGAAAATCGCGAACTTGCCTTCGCCATGCAAGCGACGAAAGTCATCCGGGGTATAGGCAATGCCAACTTGGTTGGGAAAGTCACGCACCATGCCCGTGATGATCTTGAAGCGCGCTTCCTGTTCGTGACGGGCTTCTTCGACAAACCCCTCGGTGGGCTTGTGGGGGGCGTTCGGGCCGTTCCAGATTTCCGGCCAGCCAAAGATCGTCAGGGCCGCACCCGACAAGCGTCCGCGGTTGGCCTTGGCCAGGTCGAACTGGCCGCTGCCATCCTTGTCGGCTTCGTTGTGGGCGGTGCCGAAATTCAGCGGCACGGTGATGTGGCTGTCGAAGGACAGCAAGCGGTCCTGCATTTCATTGGCCTGCTTGATCACTTCCAGCGGGTAGCCGGCGTTGCCCTTGAACCAGTGATCCCAGACCAGGAAACCAGCCCCGGCGCCGATGGCCAATGCCAGTGGCAGGCCGATATACAGCGCCTTTTTCGAACGTGGTTTTGTCATTGCCATCTCAGTCAGTTGAGGCCTTTGCTATCTGGGGAGAACGAGCGATGAACGGGGAAATTTAGGCGGTGGGCCCACGGCGGTAAATTTCATCGGGCTGCAAACGTTCTAGCTCTGATTAAGCCGTTTCCTAAGGTAGACAATGACGATCTCTCGACGTGGGTTCATCGCAGGCCTGGCGCTGACCGGCGCTGCCGTGCCGGCGGCCTATTACGCCCATCGCGAGCTGACGCGTGAAGAATTCCCGATCACCCCCGGCGAAGCCACGGTCGACCTGGCCGACACTGCCGGCCAACGGTTGGCCGACACCTTGCGCGGTGTCTGGAGCCTGCGGCTTGAAGGTCATGACGCGGGCCTCAAGGGGCTGCCGTTGCAAGGCCTGGAACTGCTGCTTGATATCGCTCCCCGTGGGCGTGGCCTGCGGGGTTACCTGGACACCGCCGCCAACCTGCGGGCTGAGGGCGAACCCCGCTACCGCGTGCTGGGTGATTTGCTGACAGGCGAAGGTGCCTTGCTCTACTGGCGGTTGATCGACCGCGACTCGGTCGACGGCGCCCCCGCCTATGAGTTCAAAATGACCCTCGACGAGGTCTGGGGCACCTTCGGCAACGCTGGCAGCGGCACCCTCAGCGGGCAGATACTCAACCTCGACCGCCCGCTGGCGCTGACCGAGCGCGACCATCGGTTTGTTGCCCACAAACACCTGTTCCCCGAAGCCCGCGAGCGCATCGGCCTCAACCCGACCTTGCTGGCCTGGCTGATCGCCCCGGAACATCGGCTGTTCCACCAGCTGTGGCACGCCACCCGCGACCAGTGGCACAAACTCTCCGAAGACAAGCGCGACGCCCTGCGCGGCATCGGCTGGCAGCCTGGCCCGCGCGGCCAGGAGCGCGACGCCCGAGGCAAACGCAAGGACCGCAACGGCTCGGGTATCGACTTTTTTTTCATGCACCGGCACATGCTCGGCGCCGCGCGTGCCATGCAGCCTTTGCCGTCCTGGCCGCAATTCCCGGAGCCCCAGCCGCCGCTGGAACGTGACCGCCTGGGTTTTGTGCGCTATTTCGATAACAGCGATGGCTTTGCCTTGCCACCCACCTGGTCGGCGCCGCGCGACAGCGCTTATACCCAATGGGTCAGCGACATCAAGGCCGCAGAGACTTACCACAGCAACTTCCAAGTGTGGGAGTCCCAATACCGTGACCCGCGCTACCTCGCGAAGATGACCCTGGGCCAATTGGGCTCCGAGATGGAGCTGGGCCTGCACGACTGGCTGCACATGCGCTGGGCCTCGGTGCCGCGAGACCCCTCCAATGGTGCCCCGGTGCCCTTTGCCCGCGACCCATCGGACTTTTCGGCACGTTGGTACGCGGCGGAGAATGACTTCCTGGGTGACCCGTTTTCATCCCACGTCAACCCGGTGTTTTGGCACTTCCACGGTTGGATCGATGACCGTATCGAAGATTGGTTTCGCGCCCACGAGCGCTTCAACCCCGGCGAAGTCAGCCGCCTGGACGTCAACGGCGTGGCCTGGTTTGCACCGGGGCGCTGGGTGGAAGTGGGAGACCCTTGGCTGGGGCCGGATACCCATGGTTGCAGTACCACGCCCGGCTTGCAGATGGGTAAGTCCATGGAGATGGACCCTGAAACCATGAAGCTGGCGCTGCGCATTACTTTTGGTGCGGACGATGATTTATTGAAGGGCCTGTTCAAGCGGGTGCCGAGGAGGCCCTGGTATGCACGTCACCTCAAGGTTAAGCCCCGCGATGCCTGACGGCGCACGCCATCATTTTGCGCACGCGTGCTTTTGGCCAACGCTTGCTGCACGTCCGCCAGCAAGTCGGCAATGTCTTCAAGCCCCACCGACAAGCGCACCAACCCTTCGCTGATGCCATGGGCCGCGCGCTCTTCTGGCGTGTAGGTGGAGTGGGTCATGCTCGCCGGGTGCTGGGCCAATGACTCGGCATCCCCCAGGCTGACCGCACGGGTGAACAGCTTGAGGGCATTCATAAAGCGCCGACCGGTTTCAACCCCGCCCTTGAGTTCAAAGGCGATCATGCCGCCGGGCATTTTCATCTGCCGCGTTGCCAGCTCAAACTGCGGGAAAGAACGTAGCCCAGGGTAGGTCACCCACTGCACCGCCGGGTGTGCCTGCAAGGCTTCGGCCACCGCCTGGGCGTTGCTGCAATGGCGGTCCATGCGCAGGGCCAGGGTCTTGAGGCCGCGCATCAACAGGGACGCGTCCTGGGGCGACATCACTGCGCCGGTCAGGTCTTTGAGGCCCTGTAAGCGTATCCGTTGGGCCAGGGCCTGGTTGCTGACGGCGATCCCGGCAGTGATATCGCCATGGCCGCTCAAGTACTTGGTGGCCGAGTGCACCACCACGTCGGCGCCGAGTTCGAGGGGGCGTTGCAGGTAGGGTGTGCAGTAGGTGTTGTCGACCACCACAGTGACATTGGGTTGTTGGTGGGCGAGGGCGGCGACGGCGGCAATATCCACCAGACGCAGGGTGGGGTTGGCCGGGGTTTCGCAGTAGACCATGCGGGTGGCCGGGGAGAGCGCAGCCTTGAGGGCGTCCAGATCGGTGAGGTCCACATGGCGCACCTTGATGCCGAACTCGCCGATGCCATGGTGCAACAAGGCGAAGGTGCAGCCGTAAAGGGTCTGGCTGACGATCACTTCATCGCCGGGGCGCAGCAGGGTCCAGAACGTCGCGGCAATCGCGCCCATGCCGGAGCTGAACGCCACGGCGGCCTCGCCGTTTTCCAGGGCGGCCATGCGAGATTCCAACAGCGCCAGGGTCGGGTTGGAAATTCGCGTGTAGAAATGGCCGTTTGCATCACCTGCAAAACATGCCGCGCCGTATTCGACGGTAGGAAAAGCAAAGGTCGCCGACAGATAAACCGGCGGTACGAGCGCGCCGTGGTGGTCTTTGGGGTCGTAACCGTGGTGGATGGCACGGGTGGAAAAACCGAAGGCAGGCTGTTTATTGTTCATGTCAGACGCTCCTTATTTCCTACAATGCTATGCTCATACCCACGGCTGAAATTTGCGATATCTGCTGATAAATCCCGCGTTATGGGATCAAAAACTCATAAAAACAACGAATAGAGGCAAATCATGCCCGTCAGTCTGGATCGCACCGACAAAGCCCTTCTAAACGCGCTGCAAGGCAATGCCCGCTTGACCGTTGCCGAATTGGCCGACCGCGTCGCCCTCACCACGTCGCCGTGCTGGCGCCGGGTACGCAACCTGGAAGAGAGCGGCGTGATCAGCGGTTACCAGGCGATCCTCTCGCCCAAGGCCTTGGGGTATGGAGTGACCGCCTTTGTGAGCATCATGATGGAGAGCCACACCCAGGAAAACGCTCGGGCGTTCGAGCAGCGGCTGTTGGACATTCCACACATCGTGGCCTGCCATAACGTGTCGGGGCGTTATGACTTTCTGCTGGAGGTGGTGGCCAAAGACCTGGAGTCGTTTGGCGAGTTTGCGCGGGAGGTGTTGCAGACGTTGCCTTACGTCAAAGAGATTTATTCGAGTTTCTCTTACAAGTCGGTACGGCCGTTGCGGATGATCCCGTTGCCGGATTGAAACATTGGCTACCTGATCTTCCCCGCAATTGGATATTTCTCCCAGACCCTGTGGTGACTAATCTAGCCACCAGTTCCCACCCTTCTGGAGCAATACCATGCAAACCCGTACCGATTTCTACACCGCTTCCCCAGACGCCATGAAAGCCATGCTCGCCCTGGAAGCCGCCGTGGGCAAACTGTCCATCGAGCTGCCACTGCTGGAGCTGGTGCGCCTGCGCGTTTCGCAGATCAACGGCTGCGCCTTCTGCCTCGACATGCACACCGCCGACGCCCGCAAGGGCGGCGAAACCGAGCGCCGCCTGTACACCGTGTCGGCCTGGCGCGAAACGCCGTTCTTCACCCCGCGTGAACGCGCAGCGCTGGCTTGGGCTGAAAGCCTGACCCTGATCAGCCAAACCCACGCCCCGGATGAAGACTTCAACGCACTGGCGGCTGAGTTCAGTGCCCAGGAGCAAATCGACCTGAGCGTGGCCATTGCCACCATCAACAGCTGGAACCGTTTGGCGGTAGGTTTTCGCAAGATGCCTAAATAAGGCTTCAGCGTGATTTGAAATAGCCGCGCGGCGTGGTACCCGTCATGCCTTTGAAGAAGGCGATCAAGGCGCTTTCGCTGGCAAAGCCCAAGTCAAAGGCGCAGTAGCCAATACTACGCCCGGTGGCGAGTAACTCGATGACGCGCATCAAACGCCACTGTTGGCGCCATTGCTGATACCCCAGGCCGGTTTCCCGCAGGAAGATCCGGCCGATGGTCTTGGTGCTGGCGCCGATCTGTTTTTCCAGGTCTTGCAGCGTCGGCGGCAAACTGTCGAGATTGGCCAGCAGTGGCGCCAAGCGCTTGTCCCGGGGCAGGGGTAGCAACATCGGCTGTTCGGCCGCTTCTTTGATTTCTTCCAGGCATAACGCTAATAAATGGGCATATCGGCCCGTCTGCCAATCGGTCTCGAAGGGCGCCATTGCCATCGGTTCCAATACCGCCCGCAGCAACACGCTGACTTCGATTACCCGCACCTGTGTCGGCAACTGGGCGGCTATCGCTGGGCTTACGTACACCGAACGGTAATCAACCGTCTGCTGCATCACCGCGCGGTGGGGCACGCCAGAAGGTATCCACGCCGCTCGGGTGGGTGGCAGCAGGCACAGTTGATTGTCCAGGGTAATGCGGGTGCAGCCCTGCTGCGTAAACAGCAGTTGCCCACGCTGGTGTAGGTGCAGGCCAGAGTCGTGGTCGCCGAGCAGCGCTGCGATGCCAATGACCGGTGCTGGCAGGCGGTCGGGGTCGAACGTTGCGTCGGCGGCGAGCCAGGCCATGGGTTGTCCGATTTGATGAATAAACTGTCGAAGTTTGGATAATACCCCAGTCGTCGCTCCTTAAAATCCCCGGGCTGTTTTACGGGAAAAGGATTTGACGATGAACGCTAAAAATATGCTGGTGCTGGCCGTGCCTTTGCTGATGTTCCCGCAACTGGCTCAAACCCTCTACAGCCCGGCCCTGAATGATATCGGCCAGGCTTTTTCGGTGGGCCCCGAACGCACCGGGCAAACCCTGTCGGTGTACTTTCTGGCATTTGCGTTCGGCGTGGTGGTGTGGGGCCGGGCCTGTGATGGCTGGGGCCGGCGCCCGGTGATGTTGGCCGGGTTGGGGTTGTATGTCGCGGCCTCTGTGCTGGCGTTGAGTGTGAGCACGTTCAACGGCTTGTTGGGGGCGCAGGCCATCGCGGCCTTTGGCGCGGCCGTCGGCTCGGTGGTCACGCAGACGGTGTTGCGCGACCGCTACCAAGGCGCGCAGTTGGGTCAGGTGTTTTCTGTGATGGGCATTGCGCTGGCTGCCAGCCCGGCGCTGGGCCTGTTCAGCGGTGCAATCCTGGTGCAGTACTTTGGTTATCGCGGCATGCTCACGGGCTTGTTGTTATTGGCGGCAGCGTTGTGGGCCAGTTGCCTGTTGGTGTTGCCCGAGACGCGCCCTGCCTCGTTGCCGGGGGTCTCGCTGGTCGAGACCTTGCGCGTTATGGTCAAGGACGCTGGGGTGTGGCGTTCCGTCGGCTTGGTGGCTGCGTTCAATATTGCGTTGTTCAGCTACTACAGCGTGGGGCCGTTTGTTTTCGCGCAGTTGGGGTTGTCCGCTGCAGCATTCGGCTACAGCGGCGTGTTGCTGGCGTTGGGGTCGGGGCTTGGCGCGTGGCTGAACAAGCTATTGCTCAAACGCGGCATGAACGGCGAGCAATTGGTGCTGACGGCTGCTGGAGTGGCGGTGTTGGGCGGGTTATCAGTATTGCTGTTGCAAGACAGCGGGTTGTTCGTATGGCCAATGCTGCTGGTGGTGTTGGCGTTTGGTATGGCGATCCCCAATGTACTGGGAGCGGCGCTGGTGGCTTATCACGACCGCCTGGGCACCGCCGCCGCTGTGTTTGGCTTGCTCTATTATCTGGTGATAGGCGCCGGGCTGGCCTTGGTAGCCTGGGCGCAGGACCTTGGCTGGAGCCTGTTGACCTGTGGCTTGGCGGCGCTGTGGCTGGCAGCGCCGCGTATGCTCAGAAGTTGACCGAAGCACTCAGGCGCGCTGTCAACGGCGCGCCCTGGAACAGATAGTCATCGCCCATGTATTCGCCCACGTCGCGCCAGTAGCGCTTGTCGAACAGGTTGTCGACGCTGAGGCGGAACACGGTTTCATAGCCGTCCACTTTGGTGGTGTAGCGGCTGCCCACATTCACCACTGCGTAGTCTCCCACCTCCACCGTGCCGGTGCGGTTGGCGTACTTCTTGGCGCTGTATTGCACGCCGCCGAGCACTGCCAGGCCGTTCACCCACGGCAGCGCATAGTCGGCATACACACTGGCGCGCAGCTTGGGCACGTTGAGCGCTTGGTGGCCCTCGTATTCTGACGTACCGCTGCCGGTGACGCGTGCGCGAATCGCCGCGACGCTGGTTGCGATCTGCAAGCGTTCGGTGGCCCAGCCATTGGCAGACAATTCCAGGCCGGTGTTTTTCTGTTCACCCTGCTGCACATAGATGAACGTATCCGGGCCGTTTGGCTTGGCGTACTGGTACGCCTGGCGGGTCTGGAACACGGCAGCGGCGAAACTGATGCGGCGCCAGTCGTATTTCACCCCGGCTTCGATTTGGCGTGAGGTGGTGGGGGCCAGAGTTTCACCGTCATTCGAAGTCGTCCAGGGTGCTTCACCGCCCAACGACAAACCCTTGCTGTAACTGGTGTACAGCGACACGTTCTCCACCGGTTTGTAGATCAACGATGCCTGTGGCAGGAACTCGTAGCGCTGGGTGTGACGTTCCTGATCGCCATTTTTATCGAAGGCTTTTTCATCCAGCCGCACTTCGCGGCCCCCGATGATGGTTTGCCATTGCTCGTTGAGGCGGATGCGGTCAGTGACAAACAGGCCGTATTGACGGCTGTCGAGGCGACGGTTCTTGTCGTTCAACGGCACGTCCGTGGGGGCGAACGTCGGGGCGTCGACGTTGATATTGGTACTGCCGATGTATTCGTTGACCGACTTGCGCTTGTCGACCACTCGGCGGAACGCACTGGTGCCGAATGTCAGTTCATGGCCCAGGCCGCCGGTGTCGAACAGCCCGGTCATTGCCGCCTGCACTTCGTCGTCACGGCGAGTGTCGTCGGGGCTGCGGTAGTCGTAGACGTCGTAGTCGCCGGTAGGGCCGAAGGTGGCGGCCTCGCAACCGGTCACGTAGAAGCAGCCGTAGGCAAACGAGCTGTAATCGTCGATCACCACTTTGCTGCGGGCGGCGCTGACATTGCCTTTCCACTGATCGCTGAAGCGGTACTCAAACTTGCCGTTAAGGTTCAGCGAATCAATCCCCACTTGCTTGGAGCCACTTTGGTGCCCCAGCAGTTTTTTCGGCGAGGCATCGTTGGGCACCTCAGTGCCGCCCAGCAGTTGGTAACCCGGCACCGAGCGCTGTTGCTTGTTCTGGTATTCGGCGTCCAGTTGTAGCACGGCGTCGGGGCTGATGTTCCAGTCAAACGCCAGGGACAAGAAATCGCGCTGGCCGTTGGCGTGTTCCACATAGGAATGCAGGTCTTCATGAGCCACGTTGGCGCGCAGGCCGAACTGCTGCTCGCTGCCGAACCAACCGCCGACGTCGGCGGCCATATAGCCGCTGCCCCGGTCATCGGTGGAAACGGTCACCGAGCGTACATCCTCCGGGCGCTTGGTCACGTAGTTGATCACGCCGCTGGGCTCGGAAATCCCGCTTTGCAAACCGGCCAGGCCCTTGAGCACTTCAACCTGTTGCTTGTTTTCCAGCGCCACGTTCTGCTCGCCGGTGATGGTGCGCCCGTTGATCTTGTAGCTGCTCGCCGCGTTCAGCGAGAAACCGCGCACCACAAAGTTTTCGTAGTAGCCGATGGGCGCGTAGCTGTCGCCCACCGAGGCATCGTTGCGCAGCACTTCACTGAGCAGGCGCGCTTGCTGGTCCTTGATCAGTGCGGCGTTAAGCACGGTGATCGAGGCTGGCGTGTCCAGCAGCGGGGCTTCGCCAAAGCCTGCCACCGATGCGGTGTCGCTGCGGTAGCCGGATTCATCCTGGCCCTGGACCTTGACCTCGGGCAGCACCAACTCAGCCGCAAAGCTGTTGCCAATACCGCCGCTGAGCAGCAGGCCAAGGGCAACACGTGAAGTGACAACGGGACGAAAACGCAAAACCATGGGGGCAGGGCCTTAAAGCGCAGGGCGGGGGGCGCATAAGCTAGGCATAAGCGCGCGGTTTTACAAGTTTTCGAGAATGATTCGCGGCTTGAGACCGCCGGGCTGTGGCTTGCTGGCAGGCGAGCTGGTCTTATCGGGTGTTAACCGAACCAACTGTGGGAGCGGGCTTGCCCGCGAAGGTGGCGTGTCAGTTAGTGCAATTGCTGGCTGACCCACCGCTTTCGCAGGCAAGCCAGCTCCCACAGGTTTAACCGCGTTTTAGCAGTGACGTTTCAGGGTTTCGCTGGGCAGTTCCTGGAACAACGCCCGATAACTGTTGGAAAACCGCCCCAAATGCCAAAACGACCAATTCATTGCCACCTCGGCGACGGTCGTGTCGCTGCCTGCCAACAACTCCCGTCGCGCCCCATTCAACCGGCGCAATCTTAACCATTGCGCCGGGCTCATCCCGGTGTAGGTCTTGAACCCTTGCTGCAGCTGGCGCAACGGCACGCCGGCAATCTGCGCCAGCTCCAGCAGGTTGACGCTCTCATCCGGCGCATCCGCTGCCCACTCGCCAATTCGCGCCATCAAGCGGCGTTCTTCGCTGCGCTTTTGCAATGAGCTGCGGTCCAGGCATTCACTGGCGTTGTCGAGGATAAACAAGCAGTCGTCCAACAGTTGCTGGGTGAGGGCGACAGGGTCGATCTCTGTGGACAGGCGCGTCAGCGTGCCACTGAGCCAGCGGGTGAACAAAGCATTGCGCTGGCCGCTCAGCGGCGCCATGAACAGGCCTTCCAACTGCGCCACATCCAACCCCTGGCGTTGCACAAATTGTGGCCCGAACACCACGGCCACTTCGCGGTAGTTTTCCGGGGTGATCCAGGTGTTACGGCTCTCGCCATTGAGCAGGTACAGCGCGTTGTCGCTGCCGTCAAAACAGAACGCCAGCGAGCCCGGCGGCGCGTTGAAGTGCTGTTCTACGCGGGTGTTCATGCACTCTTCGTACACCTGCACCCCGTGCAGGTCGAGGTAGCGGATCTGCCCGGCAAAATGCCCCGGGGACATCTGCTGGTACTGCTGCACCCAGCCGGGTGTCGCACTGCATTGGGCGGCCACATCACCGGTGGTGAAGGCCTGTACGCGAGAGGCGATTGCCTGTGTCATGGGTTATCCGTGCGCACTCTATTGGTGCGTTGTGCTGCGTGCAAAGTGGATAGATGCCGATCAAGGGCCGGCTCAAGATAGACCTCAATGCGCCGGCAATACAAGTCGGGCAACTATGTCGATCAACCATGGACGAGGTCCTTATGAACGCCCCCTTCGATCAGCTCTCCACCTGGCTGAAAGAACACAAGATTACCGAGGTCGAGTGCGTGATCAGTGATTTGACTGGCATCGCACGCGGCAAGATTGCGCCCACCAACAAGTTCCTGCATGAGCGAGGCATGCGCCTGCCGGAAAGTGTGTTGCTGCAAACGGTGACCGGGGACTTTGTCGACGACGATATCTATTACGACCTGCTGGACCCGGCCGACATCGACATGGTCTGCCGCCCGGTGTCCAACGCCACTTATGTGGTGCCGTGGGCCATCGAGCCCACCGCGATTGTGATCCACGACACTTTTGACAAGCACGGCAACCCCATCGAACTGTCGCCGCGCAATGTGCTCAAGAAGGTCTTGCAGCTCTACACCGACCAGGGCTGGCAGCCGATTGTCGCGCCGGAAATGGAGTTCTACCTGACCCAACGCTGCGAAGACCCGGACCTGCCGCTCAAAACCCCGGTGGGTCGCTCTGGCCGCGCCGAAACCGGGCGTCAGTCGTTCTCCATCGACGCCGCCAACGAATTCGACCCGTTGTTCGAAGACGTCTACGACTGGTGCGAAGCCCAGGGCCTGGACCTCGATACGCTGATCCACGAAGACGGCCCGGCGCAGATGGAGATCAACTTCCGCCACGGCGACGCCTTGGACCTCGCCGACCAGATCACCGTGTTCAAGCGCACCCTGCGCGAGGCTGCACTCAAGCACAACGTGGCCGCCACCTTTATGGCCAAGCCGGTGGCTGACGAGCCGGGCAGCGCCATGCACTTGCACCAAAGTGTGGTGGACATTGCCACCGGCAAGCCGGTGTTTGTCGATGCCGACGGCAACATGAGCCCGTTGTTTTTGCATCACATCGGCGGCCTGCAAAAGTACATCCCCATGCTGCTGCCGATGTTTGCGCCCAATGTGAACTCGTTCCGCCGCTTCCTGCCGGACACCTCGGCACCGGTCAACGTGGAATGGGGCGAAGAGAACCGCACCGTTGGCCTGCGGGTGCCCACCTCAAGCCCTGACGCAATGCGCGTGGAAAACCGCCTGCCCGGCGCCGATGCCAATCCGTACCTGGCAATTGCCGCTAGTCTGCTGTGTGGCTACCTGGGGATGATCGAGCAGATCGAACCCAGTGCACCGGTGGAAGGCCGCGCCTATGAGCGGCGCAACTTGCGCTTGCCCATCACCATTGAGGACGCCCTGGCGCGGATGGAGGCGTGCGACACGGTCAAGCAGTACTTGGGCGACAAATTCGTGCGCGGCTACGTCGCGGTCAAGCGCGCCGAGCATGAGAATTTCAAGCGGGTGATCAGTTCCTGGGAGCGTGAGTTCCTGCTGTTGAGCGTCTAAAAATCCATAAAAGGGGTGTCGATATGCGTCTTGTGAACAAGCTTCTCCCGCTGGCCCTGGTGGCCGCATTCAGCGGTGCCAGCCAGGCAGCGCCGACGGTCAGTATCTATAACTGGACTGACTACATCGGCGAAACCACCTTGGCGGACTTCCAGGCCAAAACGGGGATCAAGCCGATCTATGACGTGTTCGACTCCAACGAAACCCTGGAGGGTAAGTTGCTCGCCGGGCGTACCGGCTATGACGTGGTGGTGCCGTCCAACCACTTCCTGGCACGCCAGGTGAAGGCCGGTGCGTTCCTCAAACTCGACCGTGCGCAACTGCCCAACTTCAAGAACCTCGACCCCAAACTGCTCGCCTTGCTGGAGAAAAACGACCCAGGCAACGCCCACTCGGTGCCCTACCTGTGGGGCACCAACGGGATCGGCTACAACGTCGATAAGGTCAAGCAGGTGCTGGGCATCGACCATATCGACTCGTGGGCCGTGCTGTTTGAGCCAGAGAACATCAAGAAGCTCAACCAGTGCGGCGTAGCCTTCCTCGATTCGGCGGATGAGCTGTTCCCGGCGATCCTCAACTACATGGGCAAAGACCCGCGCAGCGAGAACCCCGAGGACTACAAACAGGCCGAGGCCAAGCTGCTGACGCTGCGCCCGTACATCACCTACTTCCATTCTTCCAAGTACATTTCGGATTTGGCCAACGGTGATATCTGCGTGGCCTTCGGTTATTCCGGCGACGTGTTCCAAGCGGCCAACCGTGCCAAGGAAGCCAAGAACGGCGTGAACATCGCCTACTCGATTCCCAAGGAAGGCTCCAACCTGTGGTTCGACCTGCTGGCCATCCCGGCTGACGCGGGCAACCCCAAAGAAGCCCACGCGTTCATCAACTACCTGCTGGACCCTGAGGTGATCGCCAAGGTCAGCGCCTCGGTGGGGTATGCCAACGCCAACCCGGCGGCCAAGGCCTTTATGGACCCTGAGCTGGTGAACAACCCTGAGGTGTACCCGTCTCAGGAGGTGCTCGACAAACTCTATATTTCCACCACGCCGACGCCTGCGACCATGCGCCTGATGACCCGTGCGTGGAGCAAAGTGAAGACCAACAAATGATGCAATCCAGCGACCACGCCCAGTCTTACTACCGCGCTTCGGCGAATGCCATGCCCGATCGCCCAGCGCTGGGTAGCGACCTGAGCGCCGATGTGTGTGTGATCGGCGGTGGTTTTACCGGCGTGAACACCGCCATCGAACTGGCCCAGCGCGGCCTCTCGGTGATCCTGCTGGAGGCCCGCCGCATTGGTTGGGGCGCCAGCGGGCGCAACGGTGGGCAGTTGATTCGTGGCATCGGCCACGATGTGTCGGGGTTCGCCAAGTACGTAGGCGAGGAGGGCGTGCGCTACCTGGAGCGGGCCGGCATTGAGTCGGTGGCACTGGTGGGCGAGCGCATCCGCGAGCATGGCATTGACTGTGACCTGCGTTGGGGCTTTTGCGAACTGGCCAACACCCCGGCGCAGTTCGCCGCGTTCAAGGGCGAACAGCAACACCTGGCGGCCATGGGGTATGCCCATGAAACCCGCCTGGTAGGCCCGCAGGACATGCAACAGGTGGTGGGCACGACAGTGTATGCCGGTGGCCTGATGGACATGGGCTCCGGGCATCTGCATCCGCTGAACCTGGTGCTGGGCGAGGCGCAGGTGGCCGAGTCCCTGGGTGTGCGGATCTTCGAGCACACCGAAGTGCTGGAGCTGATCCACGGCGACACGGTGCACGTGCGCTGCGCCGGTGGCACGGTGCGCGCGGCGAGCCTGGTACTGGCCTGCAATGCGCACCTTGAGGAACTGGAGCCACGGTTGAGCGGCAAGGTGCTGCCGGCGGGCAGCTACATCATCGCCACCGAACCGTTGTCGGTGGCGTTGGCGCATGAATTGAACCCGCAGAACCTTGCGCTTTGCGACCAGAAAGTCGGGTTGGATTACTACCGCTTGTCTGCTGACCGTCGCCTGTTGTTCGGCGGCGCCTGCCATTATTCGGGGCGTGACCCGGTGGATATCGCTGCGTATATGCAGCCGAAAATGCTCAAGGTATTCCCGCAATTGGCGCACACCGCGATCGAGTTCCAGTGGGGCGGCAAGATCGGCATTACCGCCAACCGCTTCCCGCAGGTGGGGCGATTACAGCAATACCCCAATGTGTTCTATGCCCAGGGTTATTCCGGCCACGGGCTGAACGTGACCCACTGGTGCGCACGCCTGCTGGCCGAAGCGATTCACGCCGGGCACAGCCAGGGCCTGGATGTTTTCAGCCAGGTGCCGCACATGACGTTTCCCGGCGGCAAGGCCTTGCGCTCGCCGCTGTTGGCGTTGGGGATGTTGTGGTACCGGTTGCGGGAGTTGATCTAACCGGCACCACATTTAATGCCATGGCTACACTCCATTCCCCAGTCATCGCCGGCGAATTGCCGAAGACACTCACGTCAGGAGTTCCAGCCATGAAAATCGATGTAAGCGGCAAAGTAGCCATCGTCAGCGGCAGCACCGCCGGGATTGGCCTGGGTATCAGCCTGGCGCTGGCGCAGTCCGGTGCCACTGTGGTGGTGATCGGGCGTGAAGCAGGCAAGGTGGATGACGCGCTGGCGAGTATCCGCCAGGCGGTCCCCGGTGCCGATCTGCGCGGGTTGGTGGCGGATCTGGGCACCGCCGAAGGTGCAGAAAAACTCTTCGCCACCGAACCGCGCGCCGACATCCTGGTCAACAACCTGGGCATCTACAACGATGTGGATTTCTTCGACGCACCCGACAGCGAGTGGGCGCGCTTCTATGAGGTCAATGTGATCAGCGGTGTGCGCCTGTCGCGGCATTATGTGCCGGGGATGGTGGAGCAGGGCTGGGGGCGGGTGATCTTCTTGTCGTCGGAGTCTGGCGTGGCGACGCCGGCCGACATGATCAACTACGGCGTGACCAAGAGCGCCAATTTGGCGGTGTCCCATGGCTTGGCCAAGCGCCTGGCGGGCACCGGAGTGACGGTGAATGCTGTGCTGCCAGGCCCGACGTTTACCGACGGCCTGGAGCAGATGCTCAAGGACGCAACGCAAAAGTCCGGGCGCAGTGCGCGGGACGAGGCGGATGTGTTTGTGCGCCAAGCACGGCCGACTTCGATCATCCAACGCGCGGCGAATGTGGATGAAGTCGCCAACCTGGTGGCGTACATTGCTTCACCGCTTTCGTCTGCCACCACCGGTGCCGCGTTGCGGGTCGACGGTGGTGTGGTCGACAGCATGGCGATCTGAGTTTTTTATTTTCTGGAGTACTTATCGTGGCAACAGCGTCTTCTGTAATTGAAATCCCGGTTTCGGCCGATAAAGTCTGGGAACTGGTGGGCGGCTTCAACGACCTGCCCAAATGGCTGCCGTTGATCGTCAAGAGCGAGCCAGGCGAGGGCGGCCGCGTGCGTCACCTGCAAGCGGCCGACGGCGCCGTGATTGTCGAGCGTTTGCAGACGTTTGATAACGTTGGGCGTACTTACAGCTACACCATCGAAGAATCGCCGTTTCCGGTGAGTGCGTACCTGGCGACGTTGCAGGTTGAAGCGTTGACCGACTCGTCGGCCAAAGTCACCTGGTCTGGGGTGTTCACTCCAGCGGCGGGGGTGACGGATGAGGCGGTGGAAGAGTTGTTTGCGGGTGTCTACAGCGGTGGCGTTGCGGCACTTCGGGCTAACTTCTGACCCGGTTTAATGTGGGAGGGGGCTTGCCCCCTCCCACATTTGATCCCACTGACTTTAAGGGTCAGGCTTCGGGCATCAGTTGCTGGCGACATTCCAATACCAATCTGGCACCGCCACGCTCACTGCTCCCCACCTCCAACTTGAACCCATGCAAGTTGATGATCGCCGCCACAATCGACAACCCCAAGCCGAACCCACCTTGCTGATCGCTTTCATCCACCCGATAGAACCGCTGGAACACCGCATCGCGCTCCGCCGTGGGAATACCCGGCCCGGAGTCGTGCACTTCGATACGCGTGCTGCCAGCATCGTTGACACCCCGCAAGATCACCACGCCCCCGGCAGGAGAGAACTTGATCGAGTTGCTTAGCAGGTTGGCCAGGGCTTCGAACAACAACGCCCGGTCACCGGTGATCCACGGCAAGGACTCCGGGGTTTCCAGTAGCAGTTGCAACTCACCTTCTTCAGCCAGCGGGAGGTAGAAGTCATGCAGCTCGCGCAGCAGCGGTAGCGGGTCCATCACCAGGAAGCCTGAACGGCGTTGATGGTCTTCCAGTTCAGAGATGCGCAGCAGCCCGCGAAAACGCGCCATCAAGGTGTCGGTTTCGGCAATCGCATCATCGAGCTTCACGGCGTAGCCCGAACCCTCTTCGGCCTCCTGCCGGATGCGATACAACTGCGCCCGCAGCCGGGTCAGCGGGGTGCGCAGGTCGTGGGCGATGTTGTCGCACACGCCCTTGACCTCGTTCATAAGCTTCTCGATACGGTCGAGCATGGCGTTGACGATGGCCGCGAGCATGTCCAATTCATCGCGCCGATTCGACAGCGGCAAGCGGTGGGTGAGGTCGCCGGCGACGATGGCTTCGGCGCTGGCTTGAATACCACGAATCCGCCGTAACGGGCGGCGGCGCAGCAAGTGCCAGCCGGCGGCGCCTGGGATGATGGTCAACGACAACGCCCACAGCAGCGCATGCCAGATGATGCGGGTCACACCAAACAATGAGCCGTTGGCGCGCACCAGCACCAGCCAACGGCCGTCGTCGGTGTGGGTGGCTACGGCATCGCAACTGTCCTTGGGCAGCTTGGGGTCGTCGGAGTCAACGCAATTGGCCAGGGTGTGGATCTTGCCGTCCAGTGGCAGGTCGCTCGGAACGGCCGTGATCGGGCCACTGAGCGGTCGGTATTGCGCGTCGAACAGGCCGTAGGCGTCCACACCCTTCATGTCGAAGGTCATGCTGGTGCTCAATGCGTCCACCAGGGCTTCACCTTTGAAGCGTTGAAACAGATGTTGGCGCTGCATCAGCGAATGCCGCGACAGATCGCTCAGGTACCCGGACACCTCGTAGTACAGCACGCCCATGAGGATGCAGCTCCACGCCACGAACAACGAACTGTACAACGCCAGCAAACGGCTGCTGGAAGAGCGCCAGCCCTTAGAGGGGTTCAGCAATGACATAACCGGAACCTCGTACCGTGCGGATCAGCGGCGTGAGGCCCGGCGGGTCGATTTTTTTGCGCAGACGGCCGATGTGCACATCGATCAGGTTGGTGCCCGGGTCGAAGTGATAACCCCATACTTCCTCGAAGATCATCATGCGCGACAGGATCTGCCCGGTGTTGCGCATTAGAAATTCAAGCAACTTGTATTCGGTGGGCAATAGGCTCAGGGGCTGCTCGGCACGGCTGGCTTCGCGGCTGATGAGATTCAACTCCAGGTCGGCCACGCGCAAGGCGGTTTCGAATTCCTTGACCGTGCTTTTGCGCCGCAGCAGCACTTCCACGCGCGCCGCCATTTCATCGGAGGCGAAGGGCTTGGTGAGGTAATCATCCCCACCGGCACGCAGGCCACGCACACGCTCGTCTACATCGGAAAGGGCGCTGATCATCAGGATCGGCGTCGATACGCCGATGGTGCGCAGGGTAGTGACGATGGCCAGGCCATCGAGTTCCGGGAGCATGCGGTCGAGGGTGATCAGGTCGTAATCGCCACTCACGGCGCGTACCAGGCCTTCGCGGCCGTTGTCTACCCAATCTACGTCCAGTCCATGGCTACTCAGCTCGGCGACAATCTCGCGGGCTGTAACGGCGTCATCCTCGATGGTCAAAATGCGGGTCATAGGATTACCTGGTGAGCGATTCACACTAGAAGTGCGGCCATTTTGCCAACAAATGCCTGAACGCTTCCTAAATTAAACTTCATGTTGTCAAAACCAACCGAGTTCGTGCGGCTGGCACTGAACAATGTGCGAGGGGGCTTGCTCCCGATAGCGGCGTGTCAGCCAATACTTTTATGGCAGGTGTACCGCTATCGGGAGCAAGCCCCCTCCCACATTGACCGCGTTTGACCAAAGGTTGCATAACGCCCGTCTGAGGCGGTCATTTCTTGCAAGTTGCATGGTCCTGGGAAGTTCAAGTTATTTAACTTGTTGAAAATGTTGAATATTTAATTTTCCGAAGACTGGCACGCCGGCTGCACTCTCCCTCCCGTGACTTGTAACATTATTTTTCCTGCCGGGAGCACAACAACAATGATCACATCCTCATCCACGCTGCAAGAGTCGAGCACGCGCTCCGGGGTTTCCTGGGGGGCGATTTTTGCCGGGGCCGCTGCGGCGGCTGCATTGTCCCTGATCCTGGTACTGCTGGGTTTCGGCCTGGGCTTTTCGGCGGTGTCGCCGTGGGTCGACAGCGGTATCAGCGCCAAGGGCCTGGGCATTTCCACGATTATCTGGCTGGCGTTCACCCAGATCGTTGCATCGGGCCTGGGCGGCTACATCGCCGGTCGGTTGCGAGTGAAGTGGGCCAATATGCATGGCGATGAGGTGTATTTTCGCGACACCGCCCACGGCTTCCTGGCTTGGGCTGTCGCGACGCTGGTGACCGCGGTGCTGGTCGTAGGCTCGGTGAGCAGTGTCGTCAGCGGTGGCGTTAAAGCCGGAGCCAGCGTCGCAGCAGGTGCGGCCAGTGGCATCAGCCAAGCGGCTGGCAGTGCGGCCAAAGGTGTCAACGGCGGCGACTTCGATTACTACGTCGACAGCCTGTTCCGCGACGACCGCCCGGTTGCCGTTAGCGATGACGCCGCCCACGGTGTGGTTGCCCGCATCTTGACCCGCACCCTGAGCAACGACGGCCAGTTGGCTGCTGAAGACCGTGCCTACCTGGCCCAATTGATCAGCCAACGTACCAACCTCAGCCAGGCCGAAGCCGAGGCGCGTATCGACAAAGTCTACGGTGATGCCCGTAAAGCCGTCGAAGACGCCAAGCTCAAAGCCAAGCAAGCCGCTGAAACTGCTGCGAAAGTGGCTGCCTATACGTCGCTGTGGACCTTCATTGCCCTGTTGATCGGCGCGTTCTTTGCCAGCTTCGCTGCAACCTACGGCGGTCGCCGTCGCGATGCAGTGGTGTATGTCGAAACCGAACACTTCGTACGTTAATTCAAGGAGAACACCATGCGCTCAATCCTGCTTTTTTTCCTCGGCGTACCTATCCCGATCATCATCCTGATTGCCCTCTTCATGCACTAGACACGGTAAACAATGTGGGAGGGGGCTTGCCCCCGATAGCGGTGGGTCAGTCAATGGAGTTGGCGACTGACGCACTGCCATCGGGGGCAAGCCCCCTCACACATTGGGTATTGCATAGGGTCAGCCAAGTCGTCGCCAGCAATGCACTGGCTGCTGCGGTCATGATCAGCAGCGGTTGCGAAGTACCATCCGACAACAACCCTGTCGCCCAACTGCTCAGCGCCGTCAAAAACATCTGAGTAAAAAAGAACAACCCCGACGCCGTCCCCGCAATCGCCCCATAGGGCTGCAACACCGCCAGCTGACAGGCCGGTATCACCATGCCCACTGACACCATGATCACCACCATCGGCACGACAATCGCCAGCCATTCACCCGGCAACGCAGTGGTCGCTGCGGCGAGTATCAGGCTGCCCAGCACGTTCAGCCCGATGGCGCTGGCGATCAAACGGTCGGGCTCGAACCGCAGCACCAGGCGGCGGAACAGATTGGCGCCCAGCATGTAGCCGCTGATGGTCGCGGCAAACACCCAGGCGTAGCCCGTGGCCGTCAGGTGAAAGCCCCGTTGCAACAGCGCGGACGATTCGGCGATAAACGGGAAATAAGTGCTGTAGACGCAGCCGATCGCCAGTGAATAGCGCAGGAAATGTCGGTCCCGCAGCAGTTGGGCGTAGATGCGCAGCAGGTTGCTCGGCGGCGCGGCAGCCACCTCAGGCGGGCGCGTTTCCGGTAGGCGGTGATACACAACGATATACAGCCCAGCGCCTATCACTCCCAGTACGACGAACAATCCGCGCCAGTTGATAAGGGGCAACACCAGGCTGCCCAACACCGGCGCGGCCATGGGGGATACGGCCATGGCCATCGAAATAAGCCCCAGCAGGCGCGCCTGTTCGTGACGGTCGAAGTAGTCGCGCACGATCACCCTGCCAATCACCGTGGTGCAGCAACCGCCCAGCGCCTGGAACAAACGGGCGATGATCAGCACGCTAAGGCTGTCGGCCATTGCGCACGCCACGGTGGCCAGTACGTACAAAAACAGCCCGCTGAGCAGCACCGGGCGGCGGCCAAAACGGTCGGTGAGCGGCCCGGCCACCAGCAGGGAAACGGCTGAGCCGAGGGTGTAAAGCGTCAGGGTCAGTTGCAGCTGGCTGTCGCTGCTTTGGAAGTAGTCGGCCATTGCGGGCAGGGCCGGCAGGTGCAGGTCCAGAGTGATACGCGGCAAGGCGATCAGCAGGGTCAGGAGCACCAACCAGAACCCGGTGGAAAGGGTGCGTTGAGTCATGAGAGAGGCCTTCACAAGGTAGAGGCCTGGAACTCTATCGGCTTTGTGGTTTAATCCTCAGAGCCACTTAGGCCTGGACTAACTGGACCACTATGAGCCGAGGAAAAACCGCATCTACCCTGGACCTGCCACGCCCCGACAGCCTGGGCGCCGGTAAACAGCAGGGCGCCTACGAAGCCCTGCGCGCCGCCATCCTCAATCGGCAGTTGCCTTCGGACAGCCGCTTGCCGTCTACCCGCAGCCTGGCCGAGCGCTGGGGTGTGTCGCGCGGCACATTGGAAGCGGTATTTGACCGACTGCACAGTGAAGGTTACGTACAGCGGGTGGCCGGTTCCGGCACGCGGGTGTGCGCTGTGATCCCCGAGCAATTCATTGCGGCGCCGACGGCCACGGCCCTCGTACGGCGCTCGGTAGAGCCAGACCGGCCCGCTGTTGGCGTACAGAGCCACGTGCCCTTCGTGGCGCGGCGCCCGGATGCCAGTTTGTTTGACCTCAAAGCCTGGGGCCGTTGCATCTCTCGCGGCCTGCTGGCTGCGCCACCGGGTGTGCTGGAAGCATCCCACCCCGCCGGATTGCCAGCCTTGCGCGAACAGATCGCCCACTATCTGCGCAGTTATCGCGGCATGCGCTGCGAAGCGGACGAGGTGATCATTACCACCGGTATCCGCCACGCCCTCGACCTGATCGCACGTACCCTGATCCAGCCCGGCGACACCGCCTGCGTCGAAGACCCCGGCTACCCTCCGGCGCGCCGTTTGTTTGCTTTGGCGGGTGCGCATATCCACACAACCCCTGTCACTGCCGAAGGCCTTGACACCCTCCAACTGCCCGCCACGGCACGCCTGGCCTACGTCACCCCGGCCCATCAGGCGCCGCTGGGCATGACCCTTTCGGTATCGCGCCGTCTGGCGCTGCTGGACTGGGCCGCGCGCGCCGATGCCTGGGTGGTCGAGGACGACTACGACAGCGAATACAACTACAACACCGCACCCCTGGCCGCGCTCAAGTCCCTGGACGGCGCCGACCGGGTGATCTACTGCGGCAGCTTCAACAAGAACCTGTTCCCCGGTTTGCGCGTGGGTTTCATGGTAGTGCCCAAGGTGTTGCGCCGGTCGTTGCTGTGCACGTTGCAACTGACCGGGCATTCGGTGGGGGCTACGGATCAGTTGGGGTTGGTGGAATTCTTGGGCAGCGGTGGGTTTGTGCGCCATTTACGTGCTTCGCGCCAAGCGTATCAGGCGCGGCGCGATGCCTTGCTCGAATGCTTGCCGGGTTGCACGGTCAGCGGCCAGCAGGCCGGGTTGCACTTTGTGTTGTGGTTGCCGACGGGTGTGGAGGAGGGCGCGTTTTGCAGGCGTGCCGCCGAGGCGGGTTTAACGCTGCAACCGCTGGGCAAGTTCTGTGTTCACGTAAGCCTGCCCCCTGCGGTGATTATTGGTTACACCGCGCTGACCTTGGCCCAAATCCGCTTTCACGGGCGTGCGCTTTTCAACGTGTGGGAGGGGGCTTGATCCCGATTGCAGTGGGTCAGCGACAAATGTGCCAACTGACACTCCCTCATCGGGGGCAAGCCCCCTCCCACAGTAGATCAGTCGTCAAAGCCGACCTGTTCGTGAATCTCATCCACCTTCAACTCCAAGCGATACGCCACCGCAATAAACAGCGCCTGGCACAAACACAAGGTGGCACTCAATGAGCGGAAGGCAAACGACGACCCCTCATTGACGAGCAACACCGCATTTGCCCGCTTGGCGAGGGGCGACAGGTTGCTGTCGGTGATGATCAGCGTCTTGGCCTGGTGATGCTGGGCAATGCGCAGGCAGTGCTGGGTCTCTTTGCCGTAGGGCGTGAAGCTGATGGCGATTACCAGGTCATTGGCGCGCACGCTGCGCATCTGCTCGCGGTAGCTGCCGCCCAGGCCTGAGATCAGGTGGATGCGTTTGTTGGTGTGTTGCAGGTTGTAGACCAGGTAATCGGCCACCGCAAAGGAGCGGCGCACGCCGACCACATAGATATTGTCGGCGTTGACCACTAGGTCGACGGCTTTGTCGAAGGCCACATCGTCCAGTTCCAACCCCAGGCGCTCGATGCCAGACAAGGTGGCGTTGACGCACTCACGCGCCAGATCGCCGCCGCTGGCCTTCTGCGACTTGTTGGCGATCATGCTGCGGATGCGCTGTTGGTAGTTCTGCACCGGCGTGGTCTTGTGGGTGTAGGCCTCGCGAAACAGCGCCTGCATCTCACTGAACCCGCTGAAGCCGAAGCGCTGGGAGAACCGCACGATGGCCGAAGGGTGTACTTCGCATTCGCGGGCGATGTCGCTGATGCGGTCGACCATGATGCGGTCGCTCTGCTGGCTCATGTAGCTGGCGATGCGTTTGAGCTGGCGCGGCAGGCTTTCGTATTCGTCGGTGATCAGCTGCAACAGACGTTCGGCATTGATCGGAGGGCTGGCGACGGTGTCTTCCAGGGTGGTCTCGGGATCGGTGCGGGACATGGGCAATCCTTCTGGCGTGTTGTTCTGTTGCGCTGATGGGTGACGCAAGTCTACAGGGTAGGCGCAAAAAAATACCCCGGCATCACGGCCCGCGTGGGCTGCTGAAACGATGCACGGTGGCTGGCGTGCCCCTATGCTGACGTATTGGAAAATATATTCCACCAAAAATAATTATGGAATAAATATTGATTGCCGCCGCTGGACGTTCTAGTCTGCACCCACCAAGAGCGTTTGCCGCCCCACGGCGGTACAACGCAGGCTGATAAAAATAACAGGAGCCAGCATGGGCCAGACTCGTTTTGCCAGTGGGCGTCAATTGGATCTGATTTGCCTCGGGCGCCTGGGCGTCGACCTCTATGCGCAGCAAGTGGGTGCGCGGCTTGAGGACGTGTCCAGCTTCGCCAAATACCTCGGCGGTTCCTCCGCCAATATCGCTTTCGGCACCGCTCGGCTTGGGCTCAAGTCGGCGATGTTGAGCCGGGTAGGGGACGACCACATGGGTCGCTTCCTGGTGGAATCCCTGGCCCGCGAAGGCTGCGATGTCAGCGGCATCAAGGTTGACCCGGAACGCCTCACCGCCCTGGTGTTGCTGGGCCTCAAGGACCGCGAAACCTTCCCCCTGGTGTTCTACCGCGAAAACTGCGCCGACATGGCCCTGCGCGCCGAAGACATCAATGAAGCCTTTATCGCCTCCAGCAAAGCCCTGCTGATCACCGGCACCCACTTCTCCACCGACAGCGTGTACAAGGCCAGCATCCAGGCCCTGGACTATGCGGCCAAGCACAATGTGAAACGTGTGCTGGATATCGATTACCGCCCGGTGCTGTGGGGCCTGGCGGGTAAGGCCGACGGTGAGACCCGGTTTGTTGCCGACCAGAATGTGAGTGCGCACGTGCAGAAGATCCTGCCGCGCTTTGACCTGATCGTCGGCACTGAAGAAGAGTTCTTGATCGCGGGCGGCAGTGAAGACTTGCTCACGGCCTTGCGCAATGTGCGCGAACTGACCCCCGCCACCCTGGTGGTCAAGCTTGGCCCGCAGGGCTGCACGGTGATTCATGGCGCGATCCCTGCGCGTTTGGAGGACGGTGCGATCTACCCCGGTGTGCGGGTTGAAGTACTCAACGTACTGGGCGCCGGTGATGCCTTTATGTCGGGCTTCCTCAGCGGCTGGATTAACGACGCCAGCGACGAACGTTGCAGCCAGTTGGCCAACGCTTGCGGTGGCCTGGTGGTCTCGCGCCACGCCTGCGCCCCGGCCATGCCAACGCTGGCCGAACTGGAATACCTGTTCAACAGCCCGGTGCCGATCACCCGGCCCGACCAGGACGTGACCCTGCAACGCCTGCACCGCGTGTCGGTGCCGCGCAAGCAATGGAAGCAACTGTTCATCTTTGCCTTCGACCACCGCTGGCAACTGGTAGACCTGGCCCAACGCGGCGGCCAGGACACCACGCGCATCAGTGCGGCCAAGCAATTGTTTATCCAAGCCATCGAGCGCGTAGAGAAAAAGCTCGCTGAGCAAGGCGTTGCCGCCGATGTGGGCCTGCTGGCCGACCAGCGCTTCGGTCAGGACGCCCTCAACGCCGCCAGCGGTCGCGGCTGGTGGATCGCCCGCCCGGTGGAAGTGCAGAACTCACGCCCGCTGGCGTTTGAACACGGGCGTTCCCTTGGCAGCAACCTGATTGCCTGGCCGCAAGAGCAGATCATCAAGTGCCTGGTGCAATACCACCCAGACGATGAACCCCTGCTGCGCCTAGAACAGGAAGCCCAGCTCAAGGCGGTGTACGAGGCCTCCCTGGTCAGTGGCCATGAGCTGCTGCTGGAAGTCATCCCGCCCAAGGATCACCCATCCACCTACCCGGACGTGCTGTATCGCAGCCTTAAGCGCCTGTACAACCTGGGCATCTACCCGGCGTGGTGGAAGATCGAGGCGCAGTCGGCCGAAGACTGGAAAAAGCTCGACGAACTGATCCAGGAACGCGACCCGTACTGCCGTGGCGTGGTCCTGCTGGGCCTGAATGCCTCGGCGGAGTTTCTCGCCGATGGTTTCCAGCAAGCCAGCCAGAGCACCACTTGCCGCGGCTTTGCCGTGGGCCGCACGATCTTCCAGGAGCCAAGCCGTGCGTGGCTGGCGGGGGAGATTGATGATGAGACGTTGATTCAGCGGGTTCAGGCGACGTTTGAACAGTTGATCAATGCCTGGCGCAGTGCTCGCGGCTGAACACAGCCTTCAATATGAAATGCAATCAAATGTGGGAGGGGGCTTGCTCCCGATAGCGGTGGCTCAGTTATGGATGTGTTACCTGACACACCGCCATCGGGGGCAAGCCCCCTCCCACATAAAGCAGATCCAAGCGATCTCTAGATAAAAACAAAAGGTGCAGCCATGCCCGCAATCCGAATTGGCATCAACCCGATTTCCTGGAGCAACGACGACCTGCCGGCCCTGGGCGGTGAAACGCCTCTGAGTACCGCCCTCGCCGAAGGCAAGCAAATCGGCTACGAAGGTTTCGAACTCAACGGCAAATTCCCTAAAGACGCCAAGGGCGTCGGCGACGTGTTGCGCCCCTACGACCTGGCGCTCGTCTCCGGCTGGTACTCCAGCCGCCTGGCGCAGCGTTCGGTGGCCGAAGAAATCGAAGCCATCGCCGGTCACGTCGAACTGCTCAAACAAAACGGCGCCACAGTGCTGGTTTACGGCGAAGTCGCCGACTCCATCCAGGGCTCGCGCATCCGCCTGATCGAACGCCCGCGCTTTCACAGCGAGCAGGCCTGGCAGGACTACGCCGACAAGCTCACTGAGCTGGCGCGTTTCACCCTGTCTCAAGGCGTACGCCTGGCGTACCACCACCATATGGGCGCCTATGTCGAATCCCCGCAAGACATCGACCAGTTGATGCAACGCACCGGCCCGGAGGTCGGCCTGCTGTTCGATTCAGGCCACTGCTACATGGGCGGCGGCGATCCTCTTGAAGTGCTGCGCAAGCACATCGACCGCGTGTGCCACGTACACTTCAAGGACGTGCGCAAACCGGTGGTGCAACTGGCGCGCAACCAGATGTGGAGCTTCCCCGATTGCATCGTCAACGGCACATTTACCGTGCCCGGTGATGGCGATATCGACTTTGCCGAACTGCTGGATGTACTGCTGGCCGCGAAATACGAAGGCTGGCTGGTGGTGGAAGCCGAGCAGGACCCGGCGGTGGCGCCCAGCTATGAGTACGCAAAAAAGGGCTACGACACCCTGCGTGCGCTGCTCACCGAGAGGACGAAAGCATGAGCCTGCTGGTTAAGAGCAACAAACGCGGGCAAACCATGGTCGCCCTGGAAGACGGGCGCCTGGAATACGTAGGGTTTAAAGCCTACCGCCTGAGCCTGGGGGAAACCCTGCCGGTCAACGCAGGCGATAAAGAACTGTGCCTGGTGCTGCTCAGCGGCCGGGTAAATATCGAAGGCGAGGGCTTCAACTGGCAGAACCTGGGGGATCGCCAGTCGGTGTTCGAAGACAAATCCCCCTTTGCCGCCTACCTGCCGCCCGGTACCACCGCCCAGGTCACCGCGTTGAGCGATGTGCAGATTGCCGTGTGCGCAGCCCCCGGTACAGACGGCTACGAGCCGCGCCTGATCCGCCCGCAAGACTGCAAGCGCAGTGTGCGCGGCAAGGGCGCCAATACCCGCTACGTGTGCGATATCCTGCCGGACACGTCGCCGGCCCACTCCCTGCTGGTGGTGGAAGTACGCACGCCCTCGGGGCATTCGTCCAGCTACCCGCCGCACAAGCACGACACCGATGACCTGCCGCACCAGAGCTTCCTGGAAGAAACCTATTACCACCAGATCAACCCGCCCCAGGGCTTTGTGTTTCAGCGCGTCTACACCGATGACCGCAGTATCGACCAGGCCATGGCGGTAGAAAACAGCGACCTGGTGGTGGTGCCCAAGGGTTATCACCCGGTCAGCGTGCCGTACGGCTACGAGTCCTACTATTTGAACGTGATGGCCGGCCCCAAGCGTGCCTGGCACTTCCACAACGACCCGCAGCACAGCTGGCTACTGGACCTTTAAGGGGCGCGACATGACCACAACCCGACTGACCATGGCCCAGGCCCTGGTGAAGTTCCTGGACAACCAATACATCGAAGTCGATGGCGTAGAGAGCAAGTTTGTCGCCGGCGTGTTCACCATTTTTGGCCACGGCAACGTGCTGGGCCTGGGCCAGGCGCTGGAGCAAGATGCCGGCGACCTGGTGGTGCACCAGGGCCGCAACGAGCAGGGCATGGCCCACGCGGCCATCGGCTTTGCCAAGCAGCACCTGCGCCGCAAAATTTACGCGTGTACGGCTTCGGTCGGCCCCGGTGCGGCCAACATGCTCACCGCTGCGGCCACCGCTACCGCCAACCGCATCCCGCTGCTGCTGTTGCCGGGGGATGTCTACGCCAGCCGCCAGCCGGACCCGGTGTTGCAACAGATTGAGCAGTTCCACGACCTGAGCATCAGCACTAACGATGCCTTCCGTTCGGTGAGCAAATACTGGGACCGCATCAACCGCCCCGAGCAGTTGATGAGCGCCGCGATCCACGCCATGCGCGTGCTCACTGACCCTGCGGAAACCGGCGCGGTGACCTTGGCGCTGCCTCAGGATGTACAGGCTGAAGCCTGGGACTACCCGGACTACTTCCTGCAAAAACGTGTGCACCGTATCGACCGTCGCCCGGCCACCGCCGCGATGATCGGCGATGCGCTGGCCGCCTTCTGGGGCAAGCGCAAACCGCTGATCATCTGCGGTGGCGGGGTTAAGTACTCTGGCGCAAATGCTGCGCTGCAAGCGTTTGCCGAGCGCTTTGATATTCCGTTCGCAGAAACCCAGGCGGGCAAAAGCGCTGTGGTATCCAATCACCCGTTGAACGTCGGTGGCATCGGTGAAACCGGCTGCCTGGCGGCTAACTTGCTGGCCCCAGAGGCTGACCTGATCATCGGTGTCGGCACCCGCTATACCGACTTCACCACCTCGTCCAAGTCGCTGTTCAAGCACCCGGATGTGAAGTTTCTCAACCTCAATATCAGCCCTGCCGACGTGTTGAAACTCGACGCTGTGCAAGTGTTGGCTGATGCGCAAGTGGCTCTGGATGCGCTGGCCGATGCCTTGGGCGATTACCGCTCTGGTTGGGGCGGGCAGATTCAGGATGCCAAGGCGCAGTTGGATGCCGAAGTGGACCGCGTGCATCAGGTGGAATACGACGGCGACGGCTTCGTGCCCGAGGTTGACGACCACCTCGACCGCGCCGTGCTGCGCGAATTCATCGAGCTGACCGGCTCCTGCCTGACCCAAAGCCGCGTGCTCGGCGTACTCAATGAAACCCTGGCCGACGACGCGATCATCGTCGCCGCTGCCGGCAGCCTGCCTGGCGACTTGCAACGTGCCTGGCGCAGCAAGGGCGTCAACACCTACCACGTCGAGTACGGCTATTCGTGCATGGGCTACGAGATCAATGCCGCGCTGGGCGTGAAACTCGCCGAGCCGAGCAAAGAGGTGTACGCCTTGGTCGGCGATGGCTCCTACATGATGCTGCATTCGGAACTGGCCACCTCGATTCAGGAGCGGCGCAAGATCAACGTGGTGCTCTTGGACAACATGGCCTTTGGTTGCATCAACAACCTGCAGATCGGCAATGGCATGGACAGCTTCGGCACCGAATTCCGCTACCGCAACCCCGAGAGCGGCAAGCTCGACGGCGGCCTGGTGCCGGTGGACTTCGCCATGAGCGCGGCGGCCTATGGCTGCAAGACCTACAAGGTCAGCACCGTGGAGCAACTGCAAGCGGCGCTGGCCGATGCGCGTACCCAAACCGTGTCGACGCTGATCGATATCAAGGTGCTGCCTAAAACCATGATCCACGGCTACCTGTCGTGGTGGCGGGTGGGCGTGGCGCAGGTGTCCACCAGCGAACGCACCAATGCTGCTGCCAAAAAACTCAATGAACAGCTGGCCAAGGCCCGGCAGTACTAATAACAAGAGGAGTTTTTGTATGTCGTTGAAGCTAGGCGTAATCGGTACAGGGGCTATCGGCCGGGACCATATCCGTCGTTGCAGCCAGACGTTGCTCAATAGCCAGGTAGTGGCGGTGACCGACATCAACCTTGAGTCAGCCGCCAAGGTTGTTGCTGACTTGAATATCGGTGCCGAGGTGTACGCCGACGGCCATGCGCTGATCAATTCGCCAGAGGTCGAGGCCATCCTCGTCACTTCCTGGGGTCCGAGCCACGAAGAGTTCGTGCTGGCCGCCATCGCTGCCGGCAAACCGGTGTTCTGCGAAAAACCCCTGGCCGTCACCGCCGAGGGCTGCCGCAAGATCGTCGACGCCGAAGTCGCCTACGGCAAGCGCCTGGTGCAGGTGGGCTTCATGCGCCCGTATGACGAAGGCTATCGTGCCCTCAAAGCCGTGATCGACAGCGGCCAGATCGGCGAGCCGCTGATGCTGCATTGCGCGCACCGCAACCCGACGGTGGGCGAGAACTACAAGACCGACATGGCGATCACCGACACCCTGATCCACGAGCTGGATGTGTTGCGCTGGTTGCTCAACGATGACTACGTTTCGGTGCAAGTGGTGTTCCCGCGCAAATCAAGCAAGGCCTTGGCCCACCTGCGCGACCCGCAGATCGTGCTGCTGGAAACCGCCAAGGGCACCCGTATCGACGTGGAAGTGTTTGTGAACTGCCAATACGGCTACGACATCCAGTGCGAAGTGGTGGGGGAGACCGGTATTGCCAAACTGCCGGAACCGTCCCAGGTGCAGTTGCGCAGTGGCGCCAAGCTGTCGAATGCGATTTTGATGGATTGGAAGGATCGCTTTATCGGTGCGTATGACGTCGAACTGCAAGCCTTCATCGACAGTGTGCGCGCCGGGCAAGTGGGTGGGCCGTCGGCGTGGGATGGGTTTGCCGCAGCGGTTGCGGCGGATGCGTGTATTGAAGCGCAGAGCAGTGAGCAGATTGTGAAAGTCAGCTTGCCGGATCGCCCACGCTTCTACGGCTAACCACAATCCCACAGGTGGAATGCAGTCAAAAATGTGGGAGGGGGCTTGCTCCCGATGGCGGTGGTTCAGACATTCATTAATTGGCTGACACACTGCAATCGGGAGCAAGCCCCCTCCCACATTTAGATTGGGTTTTCACGTTTAGATGGAGTGAAATCATGCGAATCGGACTAGTCGGCTACGGCCACGGAGGGCGCTTTTTTCATGCGCCGCTGATTGCAACACTGCCCGGCGCCACGTTTGTTGGCGTCGTTACACGATCCCCCGAACGCCGTAAGCAATTGGCGAGCGACCACCCAGGTCTCAAAGCGTTTGACAGCATCGGCCAGATCGTCGAAGCCGGCGTCGACACCCTGGTCATCTCCACCACCCTCAAAGGCCGCCCGGCGCTGGTGCTGGAAGCCATCGAGCACGGCCTCACCGTGGTCAGCGATAAACCGTTCGCCGCCAATGCCGAACAGGCGCAAGCCTTGATCACCGCCGCCGAACGCCATGAGGTGCTGCTGAGCGTCTACCAGAATCGCCGCTGGGACTCCGACTACCTGACCCTGCGCAAACTCATCGACGCTGGCGCCCTGGGCACCATCACCCGTTTTGAATCCCGCGTGGAACGCTACAGCCCTCAAGCCGTGGGCAATGCCAGTGGCGGCGGTTGGCTGCGGGACTTGGGCAGCCACCTGGTGGACCAGGCGCTGCAACTGTTCGGCCCGGTGGACCGGGTGTTCGCACAATTGCAGTTCAGCCCCGAACACCCAACCCTTGACCACGGCTTCTTTGTCTCCCTGACCCATGCCAACGGCGTAGTTTCACACCTGTGGGGCAACGCGTTGCAAAACAGCCAGGCACCGCGTTTTCGTGTCAGTGGTACTTCGGGTTGCTACACCGTCGATGGCCTGGATGGTCAGGAAGAGGCGCTGATGGCCGGCAAGTCGCCGAAGACCGAAGGCGAGCACTGGGGCGCCGAAGAACACCGACGCTGGGGCTGGTTCGAGCAGGGTGATGAACGCGAGCGGGTGCCGTCGGAGAAGGGCTGCTGGACGCAGTTCTATCGGCAGTTGCAAAGTGCCGTGCAAGGTCAGGGACCGTTGCCTGTGGACGCCTATGATGCGCTCGAAACCACCCGTATATTGGACGCCGCACGCCTGAGCGCCGAGCGTCAGCAGGTGATTTCAATAAAAATAGAATAAAATTCTAAAAGATGTTGATATGGAAATTATTTTCCAATAAAGTCTTTTCCAGGTTGCAATAAGTACGTTCGGGCTCGACCCGCACGACTCAAACAAAAACAAGATCGAAAACAACCAGGTACCGTCAGATGAAAATCTTCAACGCTGTACTGCAAATTTTCCGCCTTGCCTCAACGCCCCGCGCTCTGCCCCGCGCCCGGCCGTTCTACTTCTCCTTCCTTAATGTGCTGTGCGTCGAAAACAAAGGCGCGCTGGTCTGCTGCATTCCCGGCGCACCCATCGTTCGACTGGCGACTTCGCAAGACCCGCTCTGATCAACGCAACGTCCAACAAAACCAACAAGAAAGTGGAGACAGACCGTTCATGAAGACCCCGATCCGTTTTACCGCGCTGGCCTTATCCATGCTGCTGGCCAGCGGTGCTGCGCTGGCTGCCGACCTGAAAGTCGGCGTGACTTTTTCGAGTTTTGATGACAATTACCTGACCAGTGTTCGCGGCTATATGGAACAGCACGTCAAAACCCTGCCCAAGGGCGACGGCGTGCAATTGCAGTTCGAAGACGCGCGCGCCGATGTGGTCAAGCAACTGAGCCAGGTCGAGAATTTCATCAGCCAGAAGGTCGATGCGATTATCGTGACCCCGGTGGATACCGCTTCCACGGCGCGCATCAGCAAGGCCGCAACCGAGGCCGGCATTCCACTGGTCTACGTCAATCGCCGGCCAGACCAGAAGGACTTGCCCAAAGGCGTAGCCGCTGTGACCTCCGATGATGAAGAGGCCGGCCGGCTGCAGATGCAGTACATCGCCGAAAAAATGGGCGGCAAGGGCAATATCGTGATTCTGCTGGGTGACCTGGCAAACAACTCCACGACTAACCGCACCAAGGGCATCAAGGATGTCCTGAAAAAATACCCGGATATCAAGATCGAGCAAGAGCAGACCGGTATCTGGCTGCGCGATCGCGGCATGACCTTGGTCAACGACTGGCTGACCCAGGGCCGTCAGTTTGACGCGGTGCTCTCTAACAACGATGAAATGGCGATTGGCGCGGCCATGGCCCTTAAGTCGGCCGGGTCCAAGCCGGGCAGCGTGTTGATTGCCGGTGTCGACGGCACGCAGGATGGCTTGAACGCCATCAGCAAAGGCGAAATGACCGTGTCGGTGTTCCAGGATGCCAAGGGCCAAGGGGTCGGCTCGGTAGACGCGGCACGCCAGTTGGCGAAGAAGGAGACGATCGAACAGAACATCGTCATCCCGTTCCAACTGATCACCCCGGAAAACGTCAAAGACTTCAAATAGCCCTGACATAACAACAAAAGCCGGCAGGGCGGTTAAGGCCGCCCTGCAGATGGAGTACCTCCCTATGCTTGCTCAAGCCACTGCCTCGCAGCCACCCGGTATCCAGCCTGTAGAGCTGGAAGAACCCTACCTGTTGGAAATCAGCAATATCAGCAAAGGCTTTCCTGGCGTCATTGCCCTGGCCGATGTGCAGCTGCGGGTGCGCCCCGGCACAGTGCTGGCGCTGATGGGCGAGAACGGTGCGGGCAAGTCGACGTTGATGAAGATCATCGCCGGCATCTACCAGCCCGACGCCGGTGAGATACGCCTGCGTGGCAAGCCGATTGTGTTTGAAACACCCCTGGCGGCCCAGAAGGCCGGGATCGCGATGATCCACCAGGAACTCAACCTGATGCCCCACATGAGCATCGCCGAGAACATCTGGATCGGCCGTGAGCAGCTTAACGGCCTGCACATGGTCAACCACCGCGAGATGCACCGTTGCACCGCCGAGTTGCTGGCGCGCCTGCGCATCAACCTCGACCCTGAGGAGCATGTGGGCAACCTGAGCATCGCCGAGCGGCAGATGGTCGAGATTGCCAAGGCCGTGTCCTACGACTCCGACATCCTGATCATGGATGAGCCGACTTCGGCCATCACCGACAAGGAAGTGGCCCACCTGTTTTCGATCATTGCCGACCTCAAGTCCCAGGGCAAAGGCATCGTCTACATCACACACAAGATGAACGAAGTATTCGCCATCGCCGATGAAGTGGCGGTGTTCCGCGACGGCCACTACATCGGCCTGCAACGCGCCGACAGCATGAACAGCGACAGCCTGATCTCGATGATGGTCGGGCGCGAACTGAGCCAGTTGTTCCCGGTGCGCGAAACGCCTATCGGTGAGCTGCTGTTGTCGGTGCGCGATTTGACCCTGGACGGTGTGTTCAAAGACGTGTCCTTCGACCTGCATGCCGGCGAAATCCTTGGCATCGCTGGGCTGATGGGCTCGGGCCGTACTAATGTGGCCGAAACCATTTTTGGCATCACCCCCAGCAGCAGCGGCCAGATCAGCCTCGACGGCAAGCCGGTGCGCATTACCGACCCGCACATGGCCATTGAGAAGGGCTTTGCGCTGTTGACCGAGGACCGCAAGCTCAGTGGCCTGTTCCCGTGCCTGTCGGTGCTGGAGAACATGGAAATGGCGGTGCTGCCGCACTACACCGGCAACGGTTTCATCCAGCAAAAAGCCCTGCGCGTGCTGTGCGAAGACATGTGCAAGAAATTGCGGGTCAAGACCCCGTCCCTTGAGCAGTGCATCGACACCTTGTCGGGCGGCAACCAGCAAAAAGCCCTGTTGGCACGCTGGCTGATGACCAACCCGCGGTTGTTGATCCTGGACGAGCCCACCCGTGGCATCGACGTCGGCGCAAAGGCCGAGATCTATCGCTTGATCGCCTTCCTCGCCAGCGAAGGCATGGCGGTGATCATGATCTCTTCGGAGCTGCCGGAAGTGCTGGGCATGAGCGACCGGGTGATGGTGATGCATGAAGGCGAATTGATGGGCACCCTGAGCCGCGATGAGGCGACCCAGGAAAAAGTCATGCAGTTGGCTTCCGGAATGACGGCAGTTCACTGACGTACAGAATAAAAAAGGTGATGGGCTATGAATGCAATAACGGATAACAAACCGGCCACTGTGCCGACCAAGACACGCCGGCGCATGCCGACCGAGCTGAGCATCTTCCTGGTGCTGATCGGCATCGGTTTGGTGTTTGAATTGTTCGGCTGGATCGTGCGTGATCAGAGCTTCTTGATGAACTCCCAGCGACTGGTGCTGATGATCCTGCAAGTGTCGATCATCGGCCTGCTGGCGATTGGCGTGACCCAAGTGATCATCACCACGGGTATCGACTTGTCATCCGGTTCGGTACTGGCGTTGTCGGCGATGATCGCCGCCAGTTTGGCGCAAACCTCCGATTTTTCCCGGGCCGTGTTCCCGAGCCTGACCGACTTGCCGGTGTGGATCCCGGTGGCGATGGGGCTTGGCGTGGGGCTGTTGGCGGGGGCGATCAACGGTAGCATCATCGCCGTCACCGGCATCCCGCCGTTCATTGCCACCCTGGGCATGATGGTCTCGGCCCGTGGCCTGGCGCGTTACTACACCGAAGGCCAGCCGGTGAGCATGCTCTCGGACTCGTACACGGCGATCGGCCATGGCGCGATGCCGGTGATCATCTTCCTGGTGGTGGCGGTGATCTTCCATATCGCCCTGCGCTACACCAAGTACGGCAAGTACACCTACGCCATCGGCGGCAATATGCAGGCGGCGCGCACCTCGGGTATCAACGTCAAGCGCCACCTCATCATTGTCTACAGCATCGCCGGGTTGCTCGCAGGTTTGGCTGGTGTGGTGGCCTCGGCACGTGCTGCTACTGGCCAGGCTGGCATGGGCATGTCTTATGAGCTGGACGCGATTGCTGCGGCAGTGATCGGCGGTACCAGCCTGGCGGGCGGGGTAGGGCGTATCACCGGTACTGTGATCGGCGCGCTGATCCTGGGCGTCATGGCCAGCGGGTTTACCTTCGTCGGGGTGGATGCTTATATCCAGGACATCATCAAGGGTTTGATCATCGTCGTGGCGGTGGTCATCGACCAATACCGTAACAAGCGCAAGCTCAAACGCTAGAAATTTCCGGCGCAGAATGAGTACCAAATGTGGGAGGGGCGGTGCGACGATTCGACTTGCCCCCGATGGCGGAGTGTCAGCTAGCTTAGATATGGCTGACCCACCGCAATCGGGAGCAAACCCCCTCCCACATTCAGTAATTTCTCATCAGGAAAAGCCGTTTGTCTTCTATATAGCTCCACAACACTGAATTTCTTGCTATAAACGCACTCCGATAACCAATCGCCGAGCCCGTCCTGGTGCTTTTGGGGGTTATCTCGGAAAAATTGCCTGTCTTTTCAGTTGCTGCGCCCTCAAGTCGGCCTTAGACTGCCGCCCCTCGTAAATTGAGTGCCGGGTGGCGCTTGGAATGGATGGCGCCCTTCCGAGACCTGTAGAGGTCGGCCGGAACGCTCCCTTATTCGCCTTAATGCACGTATTTTTTATAGAGAAATAAATGACAAAGGAAAAGTTGCTGGCCATGCCGGCGGATGACTACATGAATGCCGAACAGCACGCTTTTTTTGAGCAATTGCTGCAAGACATGAAAGTGGAACACCACGAGCGCATTGAACAGAACCGTATCGCCATTGAAAGCCTGGACACCCCGGCCGACCCTGCCGACGCCGCTTCCGTGGAAGAAGAGCGCACTTGGCTGGTAAACGCCATCGATCGCGACCAGCGCATGCTGCCGCAGCTTGAGCGTGCTCTGGAGCGTATCAAGGAAGATTCCTTCGGCTGGTGTGATGACAGCGGCGAGCCTATCGGCCTCAAACGCCTGCTGATCAGCCCGACCACCAAGTACTGCATCGAAGCCCAAGAGCGCCACGAGCAGATCGACAAGCACCAGCGCCAAGCCTGATGCGTTGAAGCTGGGGGATCGCCCACACGGTCCCCCAGGGAAACACCCGTTACACCCAGTCTATTGATCTACTGCAAGTTACCCCACTAAAGGCCCATGGATAATGGCCCGATAGTGGCGTTTAATGCAGCGACAATAATGACAAACAGTGGGGTAACGACAATGGCTGGAGACGGATCTCTGATGGGCGCTGCAGTGCCACCACAAACGGTGGCACGCGGGATGCCCGGCTGGCTGACGCCCCTCGTGCAGAGTGCCGCCCTGGCGCTTGTACTGTTCTGCCTGGCGAATGCCTACCTGCCGATATACCTCTGCCTGCCACTGGCGTTGCTGGTGATCTGGCTGCCTCGCCTGAAAAATCATTCGCCGGTTGTCGCGCTGCCCGACGGCACCGATGCCATGGGTGAGCTAACCCGCGATCTGTCCTACACCACCAGCCATAACGCGCTGTCTGCTGCCGGTGTGGCCTATTCAGTCAAGCAACTGGCGGCTCGCTTGCAGTCGCAATTGAGCGCGGCCAAGCAAATTGTCAGCAGTGCCGAAGTGATGATTGGCACCGAAAAAATCACCTCCCAACTCAGTCGTGAAGCCCTGACAGCTGCCAGCCAGGCTCACCAGCGCAGCACCGAAGGCCGCGAAGTGTTGGCCCAGTCGATCACTCAGATGCACCAACTCAGCCAGCGCGCCAATGCCAGCCGGGAGCTCATCGAAGCGCTGAGCCAGCGCAGTGAGGAAATCCAGCGGGTCACCCTGGTGATCCAGTCCATCGCCAGCCAGACCAACCTGCTGGCGCTTAACGCGGCGATTGAAGCGGCACGCGCAGGCGAGCATGGTCGCGGCTTTGCCGTGGTGGCCGATGAGGTGCGCGGGCTGGCCGGGCGTACGGCCACGGCCACCGACGAAGTCGGGGTGATGGTGGCGGATATCCAGCAACGTACTGCCCAGGTAGTGGAGCAGATCCGCCAACTCTCGGCCGACCTGCATACCGGCGTGGAGCAGGTCGAACACGCGGGCGAGCAATTGCAAAGCATTGCCAGGCTGGCGGCGGACGTGGAGGGTCAAGTCAATGAAATCGCCCAGGGCACCGACACCAATCGCGCCCAACTCGACAGCCTGTTCCATGCCGTGGAGCAAATGCGCAGCGACCTGGCTGTCAGTGACCAGCAAACTCGTCAGCTAGCCGATGCAGCCGTGCAGATGGAAGGCCAAGCCGAAACTATCAGCGAGCGCCTGGCGCAAGTGGGCCTGGATGACTATCACCAGCGCATCTACGACCTGGCCCGCGAAGGCGCAAGCCGTATTGCCGCGCAGTTCGAGGCCGATGTGCAGCAGAACCGCATTGGCCTGGACGACCTGTTCGACCGCAGCTACACGCTGATCCCCAACACTCGCCCGAGCAAATACCACACGCGTTTTGATGGCTACGCCGACCAAGTGCTGCCGACGATTCAAGAGGCTTTGTTGCCCCGTCATGAAGGCTTGGTATTCGCCATCGCCTGCACGCCGCAGGGCTACGTACCGACCCACAACAAGGCGTTTTCCCAGGCCTTGACCGGGGATGAGCAAGTGGATGCCGTGCAGAACCGCACCAAACGCAAGTTCGACGACCGTACAGGCACCCGTTGCGGCAGCCACCAACAGGCCGTCTTGCTACAAACCTATACCCGCGATACCGGCGAGTTAATGCACGACCTGTCGGTACCGATCATGGTCAAGGGAAGGCATTGGGGCGGGTTGCGCCTTGGCTACAAGCCTGAAGGCGCAAAGGGTACGCGCTGAGGCTCAGTGCGGTTGATGCAGGCGCTGGTTCAATTCATCCACCGCAATTGCCCACTCGGCATCCTCGCGCAGTTCCTCTTTGAGAAATTGGGCTTGTTGTGCCGACCAGAAGGGCGCATCGATCAGTTTGACGTCTTCCGGCAACGGATGAGCGGCAATAAAGGCGTCGATGGCGTCAGGCGTTGAATCCAGGCCAAGTTGTGCGAACAGGGTTTCGAGTGTCGGGATTGGCGCGTCCATATCGTTCTCCATGCGGGGGGGGGGGGGTTAAGCATGGGAGGGTATCGACGCGGCAGAGTTCTATCGGATCAGGAATTGAGCGCCCCGGCGTCCACGGCGGTTTTCAGCGCCTTGGCAGCGTCTTTGCCTGCAGTGGCGGCGGCGTCGGCGGTTTTGAACCAGCGATCTTTCTCCACCTGGTGCGTTGTGACTGTTTTGAGCGGTGGCTTGGCCCGCATCACGATCACCGCCTGAAACTCACCGTCTATTTCCCTAGCGTCGCCATGGATGAAAAATTCGCCGATATCAAATTCCGTCACGTAGAGCCTTCCCTTGGAGATAACTGCACTGGAGAAACCTGGCCCGCGGGGCACAAACTTCAGTGGACGGGCCAGTATGGCAGTTGTTGGGGGGCTGCGGCGCAGTAAAGTCATCCGGGTGACGAAACGATCCCGCCGTGGTGGGTGTGCAGGCGGGCTTCGAGTTTTTTCGCCAGTTCGCATGCCTGAATATGGTCACTGCGAAAGCCTTTGACCCGGCCGCTAAGCACTTCGCGGATATGGAAGAAGTTTCGGCCGGCAGGTACGACTTGGTAAAGAATCGAATCCAAGTACCCGTCGTAGCCGCGCAAGCGGTAGTATTGGGCTTCGTCCTGACATGGCGAACGAGTGCGCGACTGCATGGCGTCGTAAAGGGGTCGTTGCATGGCCTGCTCCTGTCGATCGATCCGGTTGAGTCAATGGCTGCGGTTTGGCTGGTTTTGATTGGTGCTGCTGTTTTAGTATTGTTGTCAGCCACTGCCGCCGGGTTCCATGCTCAGGTATGTGGTTTTGTGTGCGCTGTCGGAAAACTACGTTTTTAATAGGGTTATTCTCTGAAGTTGGTCGGCCCGTGTTCTCGGGCCGTTGAACCTGTGATCTCCTGTGTAAGGCCATCGGGTACGTCTGTACTAGTCTTATGGCGCTGCAGCGGATCTTCTTCAGTTTTTTTCAATGAATGTGTTGTGTGATCGTGCCGTAACGGCCGTTTTTTTGTGCTGCCCGCTCTGACGGACAGCGCTTTTTTCGATGTGGGGGCGTTTCCTTGGCAGTCAGTAATCTGGATATGCACGCGTTGTTCGTGCTGGGTGATTTGCGCGCAAAGTTGGTCAAGCAGTTTCAATCCCGTTTTGTATACATCACCGAGCAAACGCCCGAAGGCATCTACATTGCCGAGATCGATACCGAAACGGCGCTGGTGGTGGATGACAAGCCGCGCCTGGAGCTCAAAGTGGGTGACCATTTTCGTGCAGCGGTATTGCCCAGCCGTGAGGGTGGCAAGTTCGAGTTGAAGTTCCGCGACATCAAGTTGACGGTGTATGGCCTGGGCGACTACGCCTTTGTTTCTTCACCCGAAGGCCAGGGCATCGTGTTCAAGGAAGGCCACAGCGTGATGCTGGTATTCGCCGCCAACGAGCAACTGCAAGAAGGCCTGACCAAAACCCTGAAAGCCGTCACCGGCAAGGCCGCCAAGTGGCGCAAGGGTGAGTTGGTAACGTTCAAGGCCAGTGAGTAACGCTATAACTCCCGGAACCTCTACTACAGTTGAGTTGACTTAACTATTCAGAGGCTTCGCGCATCCGCAGCAAAGCCGTTCGCTATTGGCTGCGATATCGCGAGGTGCTAAGGCATGAAAGGATTGAAGACCCTGTTGGCTGCGTCCATGACGACCCTCTGCCTTTCAACGGCATCGGCCGCCCAGACGCCAGTGCACTTTGCCGACCTTAACTGGGAAAGTGGCAGCTTGATCACCGAAGTGCTGCGAGTCATCGTCGAGAAGGGTTATGACTTACCCACCGACACCTTGCCCGGCACTACCATCACCCTGGAAACCGCCCTGGCCAAGAACGACATCCAGGTGATCGGCGAAGAGTGGGCTGGCCGCAGCCCGGTGTGGGTCAAGGCCGAGGCAGAAGGCAAGGTGGTTGGCCTTGGGGACACAGTCAAGGGCGCCACTGAAGGTTGGTGGGTGCCGGAATACGTGGTCAAGGGTGACCCGGCCAAAGGCATCAAACCGCTGGCGCCGGAACTCAAGAGCGTCAATGACCTGGCGCGCTACAAGGACGTGTTCAAAGACCCTGAATCCCCCGGCAAGGGGCGCTTTCTCAACAGCCCCATCGGCTGGACCTCAGAAGTGGTCAACAAGCAAAAGCTCAAGGCCTACGGGCTGGATGACAGCTATGTGAACTTTCGCAGCGGCTCGGGGGCGGCGCTGGATGCCGAGATAGCCTCGTCGATCCGCCGGGGCAAGCCGGTGTTGTTCTACTACTGGTCGCCAACGCCGTTGATGGGTCGCTACAAGTTGATCCAGTTGCAAGAGCCACCGTTTGATGCCGAGGCTTGGAAGACGCTGACGGATGCCGACAACCCGAACCCCAAGCCCACGCGCTCGCTGGCTTCCAAGTTGAGCATCGGCGTCTCAACACCGTTCCAGAAGGAACACCCGCAGATTGCCGCGTTTTTCGAGAAAGTCGAGTTTCCGATCGAACCGCTGAATAAAGCCCTGGCGACCATGAGCGAGAAGCACACGGCGCCGCGAGAAGTGGCCCACGTGTTTCTCAAGGAACATCCTGAAGTGTGGAAGGCATGGTTGCCGGAGGATGTGGCGCTGAAGGTTGAGGCAAGCCTCAAATAACCACAATCTTCCCGCAGAATGGAGATCAAAATGTGGGAGCGGGCTTGCTCGCGAATGCGGATTGTCAGATACAAAATATTTAGCTGAAACACCGCATTCGCGAGCAAGCCCGCTCCCCCATTTTTAATTGTATTTCAGGTTAGAGCCGGGTGTTTACCGCCAACTCGAAGGTTCTCGGCGACCCTAGATAATAAGCCGGTGACACATGGGCAAACTCGGCATACACCTCATTGGTCAAGTTACGTATGCGCCCCGTGACCGACGTATGTGCATCCACCTTGTAACGCAAGAACGTCCCGAACAGCGTGTACGCCGGCACCGTCTGAGTGTTGGCGTTGTTGGCATACACTTCGGCCACATACCGAGCATCTACACCACCTTGCCAGTCCTCGGCAAAGTCATAGGTCAGCCACAGGTTACCCACGCGCTTGGGCACATTGGTCGGCGTGTTGCCCTTGCGCGACACTACTGCGCCACTTGCGATTTTTTCATTGAAGTCCTGGTATTCGGCATCCACCCAGGCGAAGTTGCCTTCTGCCAATAGCCTTGGGGTAATGCGAAGCGAGCTGGCTAGCTCAACGCCTTTGGATGATTGGGCGCCCACTGGAATACTGTTGTTCGGGTCCTGAGGGTCGGTGACGGCAAAATCCTTGCGCTCGATCTTGTAGGCGGCGACGGTGGCAGAGCCACGCCCGTCCAAGTAGTCGAACTTGCTGCCCACTTCCCATTGCTTGCCGGTAGACACATCGAACACTTGCGTCGTGGTGTTCGGTTGTTCGGCAGCGGTGCTGTATTGCACATACACATTGGCGGTTGGGATGAACTGGTAAGTTAGGCCCACGCGGCCGGTCACGGGCTCCCAGCTGCGCTTGAAGTGCCGAGGGTTGGTAGCGGTGACGGTGCGGTGGTTGGTGACATCCAGGTCGATGGCGTCATAACGCAGGCCGGTCAACAGCGACAGTTCATCGGTGAGGCCCAGACGGTTTTCCACGAACAGGGCCTTGGTGGTGACCTCGTTGGTTTTGTCTTTGATAAAGCCGGGCTTTGTGCCTGGGATGTCATAGAAGTCGCCCGGGTTGTAGTTGCCCGGGTCCACGGTACTGTTGCCGGACACGTTCAATGGGCTATTGGTAGTGCTGTTGACCTTGTACTCGAAACCGCCGGACCAGGTGGTCGACAAGCCGAAGACATTGTCGTCGTGGCGCAGCTCAAACTGGTTGCCGTTCTGCTCGCCCTGATGACGCACTTGATAGGCGGTGGAGCGGTTTACCGCGCTGTTGTCGGCGTTGTACTGGTAGGTTTCCAGGTTGCGGTAATCGCGCTGGCTGTCTAAGTGATAGAGGGTGTTTTTCAGCGTGGTGCTGTCATTGATGCGGTAGTCGATGATCGAACGCGCCCAGATCGTGCGCTGTTCATAGCGACCGTCGGCCACGTTGTAGTTGTTAAAGCGGTTGTGCTTGTCGATCTTCAACTCGCCTGCCTTGGGGTTGAGCACCGGGGTGCCCCAGTAGGGGCTGTCTTCATGCTCGTCCTGGTACTCCAGCGCCAAGGTGTGGGACAGGTTGGGGGTGAGGTCACTGAGCAGGGAAAACGCCAGGCTCCAGGCCTCGCGCTGGGTGCGGTCGATGTAGCTGTGGTTGGTATTGCGGCTCACATCCAGGCGCGCGTAATGCTGCACTTCGGCGCCGGGCTCGGTCAGAGCGTGGTTGACGCCGAATGCCATGCCGGCCGTGTCGTAGCTGCCGTAGGTAAGTTGGCCTTCGCCAGCCTGTTCCTCACGGGTGGCGAGTTTGGTCACATAATTGAGCGAACCGCCCACAGAGCCTGCGCCGTTGATCAGCGAGGAGGGGCCGCCTACCAATTCCACCCTGTCATAGATCCAGGCATCCACCGGCCGTGCCAGCCCGGTGGCGACGTTAATGCCGTTGAACATCTGGGTGATCTGGCTGCTGGTAAATCCACGATAAGACACAAAACCGCCAAACCCCGGCGGCGCACTGGCGTTGACGCCCGGCAGGGTGTTGGCCGCATCGCGGAAGGTCTTGGCGCCATGGCGCTCGATATCATTGCGGCTGGCGATGGCCACTGACGCCGGGGTTTCCCGCACGCTCAGTCCCAGCCGCGACGCTACGCCGCTGGATTGGTCCAGTGCCAGGCCGGGCTCGGCGCTTTGCTCGCCGTCGATGGTGGTTGGGGCCAATTCGAGGGCCCAGGCGCAAACAGGCAGGCAGCCGAACAGGCCCGCTAACAGAGGTAGATGTTTCATGGTTGAATCCTGAAAAACTTGGCTTGAAAACAACGCACAGCCGCCCGTTTTCCTAATGGAAACCGTGGCCGGTGCAGATCAGAAAGCGAAGGAATCAGGCGAAGGCGGGCGGCGCGCGCGGGTGAGCCGTGGGCCAGGTGAAGCGGGCAGGGATGTCAGCGCTGGCGATGATCGCAGGCGGTGGCGCATGGGGTTGCGGTAACACCGCCACATTCAGGCTGGAGTTGAGCGCCGGGCCCATGCCCCCAGTGGAGCATAGCGGGCAACCAAACGCCTTGGACAGCGTCGGCAGACTCTCATCGATGGAGTTGGACGGCTTGGGCGCTTGCGTGCGCGGGTCTACCGTACAGAACTGGCCGCCGATGCCATTAAGCTGCATCCCCACCATCTGCCCATGACCAATGCTGCAGGCGAACGCATTGAACAGGACGCAGCAATAAAGCATCCAGGCAATGAGCGAGCGATCGGCACGGGCGAATTTCATGGGGCGCAACTTTACCACCAGCGCCCGACGAAATGCCTGCAAAAAATCACTGGGCGACTATCCTCATTCGCACATTTTCAGGGAGCGTCAGCCATGAGCTTTGTCATCGCGCGATGGATCGTCGGGGTTTTCACCTGCATCAGCATGGTTCACCTGTACTGGGCGGCCGGCGGCAAGCTGGGCTTCCAGGCGGTCATTCCCCAACTGCCCGGCGAGTTTGCCAGCGGGCCGAGGCCGGCGTTCAAACCTTCAGCGCTGGGTACTTTTTTGGTGGCGATGGGGCTGGTGGCCATTGCGCTACTGGTGTGCCTGCGGGCCGGGCTGTATTTTTCGGCGGTATCTCACGGGGCGTTACAGTGGGGGATCAGCGCGATTGCCGTGGTGATGTTTGCCAGGGCGATTGGGGATTCGGAGTTGGTGGGGTTTTTCAAGAAGGTGGGTGGGTCAAGGTTTGCCAGGTGGGATACGTATTTTTATTCGCCGTTGTGTTTGGTGTTGGGGGTGGGGTTGTTGGTGGTGGCGTGGGGGTGAGGGCTTTTCGACCTGATCAAGCGATCAGGTCCAGCGGTTAAGGTTGCATAAAGTACAAGTTGGATATGGATTCGTTAATTTTTTGAGCTTTGCCTTTTTTCAAATACTCGTCAAACTCACGATCCAGAAATTCTTTATCAGTATATTTCTTAAACTTTCGTGGCACTTCACATGCGTACATATACAGTCGCCAAGGGTCGAATCCGTCAACCCTACCGTCTGGGCCGTAATCAAAGTCAACACATATCTCAGACAGGCAAACGCTGCAACCAATCCCATGCAGTTCGTAAGTTACGTCGTCGGTGACTGAACCTCTTTGTGGGATTTTGTTGGATCGCCAAAGCCTCAGAATGTTTTTGGTTCCAAATGACTGCTCAAGCAGGTCTGTCGCTTTTTGTACCTGCGCTAAATACTCCGTGATCAAGTTTTCTAAGGTTGGTGTTTTCATCGCCTTGGCCTATCCAATCTATCGAGTCCAACCGCATTTGACGCATCTATAACTTCTTGCGTGCTGTTGAACGTGCTTTTGTGGGTTTCGATGTCCCTGATTAGCTTTATCGTAACAGGTGTATGTGTCTGTCTTGCAGCAGCAGTTCTGTGGTGCCCGTCAATAATATAGCGCCGCTCATTATGTTCGACCACTTCAATGGGTTCGTTAATGTCATATCCGTTGCTTCGCATTTTGTGGGAAATTTCCTCAACTTTCTTGGTTGACCGTTTTCCTTCAATGCTGTGGGTTCTGTCTAAAGTTTTAGCATCGACTCCATGGACAAGAGGGGTAGAAGGAAGCCCTTCATCCACACTGGCTTTATGGGTCGAGGGCTCAACACTTGTTTCTGGTTTACAACCATCTCCACCTGGACAAGCGTTCAGCCCGAGCGGGTCTATCCATCCCGTAGGGTTGGATGCGTACTGATACCCGTTGATCCCACCCGCCAACTTAACCGGATCGGGCGTCAGGTAACGACCAAGGTCCGGATTGTAGTAGCGATGGCGGTTGTAGTGCAGGCCGCTTTCTTCGTCGAAGTACTGGCCTTGGAAACGCAGTGGATTGTCGATTTTTCCGATGTCGAGTCGGGAGATTTCGCCGTAGGCGCGGTAGTGGGCAGACCAGACTATTTCGCCCTCGGGAGTGGTGAGTTCCTGGGGTGTGCCGAGGTGGTCGAGTTGGTAGTGGTAAGGTTTGGTGGCTTTGGGGCCGTAGCCTTCCAGTAGTACCAGCGGGCGAAAGCTGTCGGGCTCGTAGATATAACTGCGGTATTTATCTTTGTGGTGTTCGGCGATCAGTTTGTCGCCTTGCCAGAAGAACTCCGTGGTGATGCCATCGATGGTTTTGCTGACGCGTCGGCCAAATGGGTCATAGCGGTAGCTGGCGGTTTGGCCGTTGGGTTTTTTGACTTCGACTAACCGATGTTGGCAGTCGTAGCGGTATTCAGTGACGAGTTGATGACCCTTGCCGCGTCGCTCGCGGATGAGGTTGCCGAAGGCGTCGTAGTCGTAGTGGTTGTCGCCCTGTATCAGCAGACGATTGCCGGCCACGATGTCGGGGCCGGGGCGGTCTTGCATTAGCAGGTTGCTGGCTGGATCGTGGGCGAAGCGCTCTTGCAGGTCTTGGCAATGATCGGCGCGTGTCAGGCGGTTGAGTGGGTCGTACTGGTAACGGTGCTCGCCTTTGCGGGTGTCGAGCAGGCGGGTGAGGTTGCTGGATTTGTCGTAGTCGTATTGGCGTTGGTAGAGGTAGTGATTTTGTTGGGTGACGGCGTGGGCGTGGAGGCGCTGTTGGTCGTCGTAGTGGTAGTGGCTAAGGAGTTGACCTTGTTGGCGTTGGTGTTCCTGGCCGGATTTGAAGAGGTGCGAGGTAAGGGGTGAACCGTTGAGTTCTACAGTGGCGAGGTGGCCGCCTTTGGCGTGATTGAAGACGAGGCGATTGTTGTCGGGCAGGCGCAGGTTTTTGAGCTGACCGCAGGCGTCATAGCCGTAACGCAAGGTGCCCCAGCCTTGGTGCTCGGCGGTGAGACGGTTTTGTTGATCGTATTCGTAGGCTAAAAACCAGTGGCTGTCGTCGACGCTAAGGAGATTGCCCTGGCGGTCGTAGGCGTAGTCAACAACACTGCTGTCGGGAAGAGTTTTTCGTACGAGTCGCCCGGCGTGATCCCGCTCGTAGCGGGTAATGAGCTGACTGCCGTCATCGCCATGCTCGGTCTTTTCCTGGAGGTTGCTATTGAGGTCGTAGACGTAAGCAGTGCGCTGGCCGTCGAATCCGGTTTCCTGTTGGATCAGGCCACTAGGGTGATACTGCAACCGGTAGGTTTCACCGACCTCGTTTTCAATCTCGGTCAGCAACAACCGAACGTTGTCGTAGCGGTATTTAACCTGGGTGCCGTCAGCGTTGATGCGACGGCTGATCAGGTGCAGCCCATCCGCGTATTCGTAGCGCGTGACGCGCCCAAGTTCATCGCGCACGGCGGTGATTTTTCCGTAGGGGTTGTAGCTGTATTCCCTACAAGCACCGCCCGGTAAAACGATTCGAACCAAGCGCCCGACGCTGTCCCACTGATATTGGGTCAGCGCACCGTGCTCGTCCTCACGCGCAACCTGCCGCCCAATATCGTCATAGCGATAGCGCTTGATACCGCCGTTGGGCAAATGTTCTTCAGTGAGCTGTCCGCGCGAATTCCAGACCAGCCGCTGGCTACTGTTATCCGGGTACCAAACCCCAATCAGCTGCCCGTGTTTGTTGTAGGTGTAATCGGTGAAATGCCCATCAGGATCAATCCTGCGCGTGATATCGCCCTGATCATTTCTTTCATACTTCCAAACCGCCTCACCACGCCGAACAACCCGTACGAAACCGTTGTCATGCTCGTAGGTCGTCGGCTCATCATCCCCCGGAAAAAACGCAACCAAACGCCCGGCGTCGTCGTACTGATACGCCGTCACCGCTCCCAGCGGGTCTTGCTCGACCGTCAGCCGGCCCTTGTCGTCGTAGGACTTGAAGTGCTCCGCACCGTCCGGATCAACCCGCTGCACCAGCCTTGCGCGCTGGTCATGCACATAGACTTCCTGGCTGCCATCGGCGTTAAACACTGTTACGTGGTCGCTGTCGTCCCAGGTGTAGCGCGTGTCCATTTGCGAAAAACTGGCCCAGTGCCGGACACATCGCGCCGCCTTGCCAGATCTTTCCCACTCCCAGAAGAAACTCGCCCCACCGGCTAGGCCGCGCTCAAGAATGACGTGCTGGTCGTCGTATCGATAAGTCTCGCTTTCGCCTACAGCGTTGGTCGCTGAAACCAACCTTCCAAGTGCGTCATAGGCGTAGGAAACAACGCTTTGTTCGGTCACCCAGACGTAGGGCTCATAACCCTTTGCCCGTTGAATCTGGTAATCCACCGCCACGATGCGGTCGGCCGAGTAGCGCAAAAACAACGAGCGCCCAACACCGTTATCTATTCGCTCAATACGCCCCAAAACGTCACGGGAAACACGCAGGCGGTTGCCATACGCATCGCTGATCGCTGTCAGCGACCCGTTAACGAAATGGTAAAAACGCGACGCTTGAGCCAGCACCAATTCATCCGGCTTTTCGCCCAGATAGATTGCCGCTTCGGCCAAGCTATTGGTAATCGCAGGCCGAGAAGAAGAGGGCAAGGGCAGGACAATCGACCGATTTTCATGGTCCGTCCACACCACCGATTCACCGGAAACCTGAAGTCGATGCGCCAGCGAGTGGCTCCAACCAAACCCCAACCCGCAATCCACTTCCACGGCACTGGTGCGGTACAACCGGGTCCACTCAAACGGCAAAATCCCGTCCAGCGAACCGTCAACCAACGTCAACAATTCTTCCCCGGTAACCATCGACACCGGGCAGCCGTTGGTAGCGGTTTTATCCGCACTTGAAGCCGCTTCGCCGTTCTGGTTTTTCCCAGAAGCAGGCACATCGTCAACGTGTTCTTTTTTTACAGGCGCCGCGTTCTGCCGCGCCTTCCAGCGCATCTGCATCGTGCCTTGCTTTAACCCGCCAACCACCCCGCGAACCGCCACCGCTTTGTAGCGATCCACCGCCTGCATAAACTTGCTCAGAATCTCCAGCAGCCCTTTAACAAAACTCACAGCAGCTTGAAGAATCTGCTTGCCGTACCTGACCAATCGCAACGTCAAATACGCCACACCTGCCGCCTGCAACGCGATGGTCAGCACCACCGCAATCACCAGATCAATCAACAACGACACCACCAACCCCGCCGCGACCTCGGCGAGCGCACTGGGCGGCAAAGCGTCGAGCCACACCATCGCCGTGCGCAGCAGCAGAAACAGCGCCGCTTCATCACTGGCCAGCAGCATCGCCTGCGCCATGACCTTGGGTGCATCGGTGGCGATTTTTGCCAACGAAGCGGCTTGCGCGCCCAGCTCTTCGACGTACTTCAACGGGTCTGCAAGAATCGCCTGCACCAGCTTGATGCTGTCCCACACATCACGAATTGCCGCCCAACTGCCTGCCAGTAACCCGCTGCCAATCGCGCTGGCGGTGGACTGTTCCCAGTAGGGCCGAAAATCTTTCCATTGCCCGCGAAGCCACTGCTCCAGATCCGCCGTCAGCCCGGCGTAGGAGGCAAACAACGCGTCCACCTGCTCAGCAGAAACCCCGCCCTGAACCCTTACTTGGTAATGCCCTCCAGCCGCGCAGTGGTGTGAGCCCTTACCGTGCTCATCGAGCATGATCACGGTTGAACTGCCGTCATCGAGCCCGATCACTTCGACCGGAATCTCACCAATCGGCACGTCATACACTGACTCGAATTTGCTTTCGATCTTCAGCTCACCGCCGAGCTCGCACATGGCAACAGCGCCGATAAAATCCGGATCAGTCATGCTCACCGACCGCTGCGAATCCCCCACCCGCAGCACCCGATCCATCCCCAGCAACGACGGCAAGTCCGCCGCATGACTCACCGAATCCAACGCACGCGCATACCAGGCGTTCATCTGCTGGCGATAGATCCCCAGGCTCTGATGAAAACCATCGAGTTCATGTTCGATAAGGGCAATGTGGGAAGCGTTGGTCATCCGTGACGTCTCGGCAGAGGGCAAGGCGTCGGAGAATGCCGCAGTAAAAAGCGGCTGGATGAACGGCAGGAAAAATCAGAAAAGGCTCACCGGGGACGGGGCAAAACCGCAAGAAAGCCACTCAAAAAGCTACACAAAAAACCGATCCCGCTGATTGCCGAACACTTTCTCAAATAAAAGTAGATCTCATCCTTGCCCGATTTCTCGACCTGGCCGTCATGGTTAATAGAACCTCCATTACGCAGGATTTCCCATGTCGCGCCTTGCTCGTCCCTTGCATCCACTGGCCTTGTCCGTGGCGATGGCTTTTGCCGCTGTACCGTTGCTCACCGTTCAGTCCTCCTTCGCCGCAGAAACCAGCAGCGCTGTGCGCGCCTTCTCGATTCCTGCCGGTGACCTGAGCCAGGCCCTTAACAGCCTGGCCGAGCAAGCGGGGCTGGTACTGGCGTTTGATGCAAGCCTGACCCGCGGCAAGCGCAGCAATGGCCTGAGTGGGCAATACGACACCGACGTGGCCCTGAACCAATTGCTGGCCGGCAGTGGCCTGCAAGCCGTGAAGATTTCCGCCGATCGCTACCGCCTTGAAACCATCCCGGATAACGGTGGCGCCATGGAGCTTCAGGCCACCACCATCAGCGGCGCCTACCAGGCCGAGAGCCCGACCGGGCCGGTGGCGGGTTATGTAGCAACGCGCAGCCTGTCGGGCACGAAGACCGATACGCCGATTATCGAAACGCCGCAGTCGATCTCGGTCGTCACCAAAGACCAGATGCGTGCGCAAAACGCCGAGAGCCTCAATCAGATCCTGCGCTACAGCGCCGCTGTGGTCCCGGAAACCCGTGGTGCCACCGCATCGCGTCTCGACCAGTTGACCATCCGCGGTTTCTCGCCGGCGACTTACCTTGATGGCCTGCGCATGCCATCAAGCCGTGACGCCTTGCCGCAAAAGGATGCTTTCGACCTGGAACGCGTTGAAGTGCTGCGTGGCCCGGCCTCGGTTTTGTACGGGCAGGGCACGCCCAGCGGTGTGATCAACATGGTCAGCAAGCGCCCGCTGGACACGCCGTTCCATGAGATTGGCGTGGAATACGGCACCTTCGACAAGAAGCGCACCACCTTTGACCTGAGTGGGCCGATTGACGATCAGGGTGTGTATTCCTACCGCGTGGCCGGCCTTTTCGACGATGCAGATGGGCAGGTCGAACACACTGAAACCCGTCGCCAGTCGCTGTCCACGGCTTTTACCTGGCGGCCGGATGAAAACACCTCGCTGACCCTGCTCGGGCATTTCCAGAAGGACCCCAAGGGCGCGTCCTACGGTTCCGTACCGGCTTGGGGCTCGGTGTTGCACAGCCCTGTGGGGCGCGACATCGATGTGGATTTTTATGACGGTGAGAAGGGCTTCGAGAAAAGCGACCGCGAGTATTACTCTATCGGCTACGCCTTCGAACATCACTTCGACGATGTGTGGACCGTACGCCAGAACGCGCGCTACCTGCATACCGAAGGGCAGTACCGCAGCCTCTACAGCAATGTGTTGTTGTCGGATTACCGCACCATCCAGCGTTCGACCATCGCCAGTGATGTCGACATGGATGCCTACGCGCTCGACAACCAGCTTCAGGCCAAATTCGATACGGGCCCGTTGCAACATACCTTGTTGATGGGGTTGGACTACCAATACACCAACACCGATACCTTGTCGGGCTCGGGCGTGTACAAGGCTGGGCCGACCCTCGATATTTTCGACCCAGTGTACGGCGCTGCGGTGCCGGTACCGGCTTACACCTCCGACGTCACGTCGCGTAGCGAACAGACGGGCGTGTACTTGCAGGAGCAGATGAAGTGGGACAAGTGGGTGTTGTTGATGGGAGGCCGCTATGACTGGGCAAGCACCGATAGCAGCACGCTGAGGGCGGGCGCCAAGTCCAAATCGTCGCAGGATGACAAAGCCTTTACCGGGCGAATTGGTCTGGTCTACCTATTCGATAATGGCCTGGCGCCTTATGCCAGCTATTCCGAGTCGTTCCAGCCGCAGTCGGGTACGGGGTATGAAGGGGCGGTGTTCCAGCCGACCGAAGGCAAGCAATACGAAATTGGCATCAAGTACCAGCCGCCAGGCAGCAATAGTTTTATCAGTGCGGCAATCTTCGACCTGCGCCAGACCAATGTACTGACCACCGACCCGGACCCTCAGCACATCTGCGGCAGCGGCCGCTGCCAGAGTCAGGACGGCGAAGTGCAATCGCGTGGTTTTGAACTGGAAGGCAAGGCCAGCCTCAATGACAACCTCGATATCACGGCAGCTTATGCGTACTTGGACAACCGCATCAGCCAGTCCAACAACACCGTACGCTACTCACCTATCGGCGACATTGGCGAAGGCCCGACGCTCTCGGCCAAAGGCACCACCACCTACGCCGTACCGCGCCACACAGCCTCGGCCTGGGCCGACTACACCTTCCACGACGGCCACCTCAAAGGCTTTGGCGCCGGTGCCGGTGCGCGTTATGTCGGTTCGTCCTGGGGCGATACCGCCAATACCCTGAAAGTGCCGGGCTACACCTTGTTCGACGCGGCGGTGCATTACGACATCCCCAACATCACCAGCCTCAAGGACAACCTGCGCCTGGCCCTGAACGCTACCAACCTGGCGAATAAAGAGTACGTCGCGTCGTGTTATTCCTACTCGTGGTGCTGGTATGGCTCACAACGCACTGTGCAGGCGAGTGCCACTTATCAGTGGTAATAAGGCAATTTAATGGCCCCCTTGTAACAAAATCCTCGCCAGAATCGCGTTTATTTTCAGGTGGTTAGGTGGGGATGCAAATGCGCAATGTTGGAATCATGCTGATCGCCTGCTCCCTGGCCGGCGGCGCAGCTACCGTGCAGGCACGGGAGCTGCGCGAAGGTGACAAGTACATGTGCAGTTGGGGCGCCGGCACCGCCGCCAGGGCCCAGGAACTCAAGCTTTCGGGGGTGTCGCTGTACGCGGCGCGGCAGAAGATCCAAACCATCAAGTTCAACAAATCGTGGATGCGCATGATGGCCATGGGCATCACCGAGCAGACCTACGACAGCCGTTCACGGCTCAAGCCCGAAGCGATCCGCCAGGGTTTTTATCAGGATTGCGTGCGCTACAAAGTCGCGCGCAAATAGCGGCTCAATGCGAGAGCGGCGAGCTGGCATCTTCCTGGAAATACACCTTCGCCGTTTCAATAAACCGCCGATTGGCCTGGGACAGGTATTCACTGGCGCGCCAGCACAGGTTGAAATGCATGAACTGCGCGGGCTCGAACGACACCCCGACCAGCCCCGCCTCTTGCTCTTGAACCGAACGCAGCAGGGTGGAGACACCCATTCCACTGCGGGTGGCAGCGATCACCAGCGGTACGAAGTTGCTTTCCAGGGCGATGTTGAAACGCACGCGGGCATGGCTGCAAAACCCATCCAGCAGGTGGCGTTGCAAAAAGGTGTTATCGAACACCAGCATCGGCTCACCCCGCAGTTGCTCTGGGGTGATCGATGAAGCCCCTGCAAGCGCGTGCTGTTGGGCCATGCACAACACCATCTCATCACTGCCCAGCAACACCGACTCCCAATCCGGGTCAACCCGTCGCGACTCCAGCAGCGCCACATCAATAGCCCGCGTGGCCAGGCGCTCGCTGATGTCATCGGCACTGCCTTCCACCACGTGCATGGCAATACCGGGGTATTGGGCGCGGAACTGCATCAGCAGTTCGGGAATATGGCGGATGCCGTACATCGGCGGAATGCCAACGCGAATTTCGCCGCTGTGCAAGTGCGTCAGGTCTTGCAGCTCACGCCGGGCACCTGCCAACCCCTCCAGGCACGCCTCAGCGCGGGCCAGGAACAAACGGCCTTCGGCGGTGACGCTGATCTGGCGTGTGGCACGGTTGAACAGCGCCACGCCCAGCTCATCCTCCAACCTGCCCACCGCCATGCTCAACGCCGGTTGTGCCACGTGCAGCGCCTGCGCCGCCTTGGTGAAGCTGCCTTGGCGGGCGATCTCGACGCAGTATTCCAGGGCTTTAAGGTTCATACCGGCTCGCATAACAAAGAGTGATGACTTGCTTCACAAATGGATATTTTTTGTGATGGTGGCAAGTCTATAACCTGTCGGCACTCTTCTCCAGACCGGGATCAACACGATGTTCAACCTTCGCCAGTATTGGCTCATCACTTTGATCGTAGGCGCATTGGGCGGCGTTGTGGCCAGTTGGGCGGGGTGGCCATTGCCCTGGGTGATCGGCTCGCTGCTGGCGGTGATGCTGACCCGCTGCGCCGGCGGCTCGGTACCGGAAATTCCTTACGGCCGCCAAGCTGGGCAACTGATTGTGGCGGTCGCCATTGGCTGCCATTTCACCTTGCCGGTGATGCAGCAAGTGGCGGCCCATCTTGGGCTGATCGTCACGGCTGTGTTGCTGACGCTGGTACTGGCGGTGTGTTCGGTGTTGATCCTGCATCGCTGGGGCGTGCCCTTTGGCACTGCGTTTTTCGCCCTGATGCCAGCCAACTCCAGCGAGATGGTGCACCTGGGTCGCCAGCGCCAGGCAGACACCAGTTTTATCGCGGCGTCCCATAGCATTCGGCTGTTGTTGATCGTGTTGACGGTGCCTGCGGTTGCGACCTTCGGCATGCCCGCCGTTAACGCCCCCGCGCCATTGCCTGTGATCTGGCCCTGGCTGATCTTCATCCTGGCGATGGGCTGGCTGGCGGCGCTTGGTTTCAAGCAGTGCAAACTGCCCAATCCCTGGACGTTCGGGCCTTTCTTGATCTGCGCGGTGGGGGTGGGCTGCAATAACCTGGCGATGAGCATGCCAGGCTGGCTCAGTGGCGGCGGCCAATTACTGATCGGTTGCGCACTCGGCGTGGCCTTTGACCGCAGCTTTTTGCGTCGCGCACCGGGCCTGCTGAGCAAGGTGTTGTTGCTGCTCGCAGGTTCTGTGGTCACCACTGCTCTGGCCGCATGGGCTCTGGGGCTCGGTTTGGGCATGCCATGGTTGTCGCTGGCCTTGGGCATGATGCCCGGCAGTGCGCCAGAGATGAGCCTCACTGCCGAAGCGTTAGGCCTGGGGGTGACGCTGGTGACGGCGATGCAGGTGATCCGCATGCTGTTGATCCAAGTGGCGTGCCTGCCGCTGTATCGTTTGCTGGGTCGGGAAACACAGCGGCAAACCCCGATCCCGCTGCACCCTTGAATAACTAGGGAGGCGCGGGAAGTGCAAACAAACGTTAATCAATAACCACGTTTTATTAGTGGAAATAGCGAACCTTATTGCACCAAAAAGTGGCAGCGATATAACGCCATACCTTTAAAAAAGTGTGGTTATTGAATGACTTACGGCTGTTTTATTCCGACGAAAGGAGTGAAATAGTCTTGTGACAGCTTTTCACTGTCGTTATGATGCGCGGGCGTTCACCTCCCACGGTTTATGCATTTTTAAATCCCAAGTTTCCATCAGCTACTTGGGATTTTTTTTGCCTGCGATTTGGCCCGATTATCAAAGTTGCTCTTCGCCAAACTCCGCACGCATTCGCCCATTGTGTTTGGCCCGGTACAGCAACTTGTCGACCTCTTCGACAAAACCCAGCATCGGGCTATCCGGCGTGACGGTTCGGGTGCCTACGCCCAGGCTCAGGGTCAACAGGTTCGAGACCGCTGAAAACCCATGCTCGATCTGCTGCTGGCGCACCAAGTGCAGGCAGCGTTGCGCCACTTGCCTGGCGGAGGCAGCGTCGGTTTCCGGCAGTAACCACACAAACTCTTCGCCGCCGATACGTGCGATGAAATCCCGTGGCCGGTTGGCTGCCTTGGACAGAGTGTGGGCCACCTGGCGCAGGCATTCGTCGCCCTTGATATGGCCGTAGTGATCGTTGTACTGCTTGAAAAAATCGATATCCAGAATGATCAATGACAGCGGCAGTTGGCTGCGCTGGGCACTGGCCCACTCGCGTTCGAGCACGGTGTCGAACATCCGGCGGTTGGCGATGCCGGTGAGGCCGTCCTGGTAGGAATACTCCTCAAGTTGTTTTTGCAGGCGCACCAGGTGTTCTTCAGTCTTCTTGCGCTCGCTGATATCGAACATGAAACCGATTAGCGCTTCGACCTCGCCGTCCTTGCGCACCACGTGCACCACATCGCGAATCCACACGTAGTCGCCCTTCACCGTCAGCGCCCGGTAGTCGGCCTCGTGGTCCACACCGGCGCGGGACTGGGACACGCAGAAATTCACCACGTACTCACGGTCATCCGGGTGCATGCGCTCGACCCAGTCGTCCACGCTGACCCAGCTTTGCGGCGTCCAGCCTAATAACGTCTCGATCTGCGGGCCGATATAGCTGAAGGTCATGGTCTGCCAGTCGATGCGCCAGGGGATGGCCTTGGTCGACTCCAGCAGCGTCTTGTACACGTCGCTGTCGGGCTGGCTCGGGGGGTCGATGCTCATGGGCGATGCTCGGGTGTGGGGGCAAAAGCCAAGAGCCTCTGGTGATCTTCGCCTTGAGTCAAGTGCTGGCCTGGCGAGCAGACGAGAGGTCGCCAAACAACTTTTATGGCGCCAGTATTTCGGCGATTTCGGGGCAAAATGAGGCGTGTATAACACTTTTGGATTAAGGGCTGGAGGCCGCGTAAAACCTCGTCTACGCTGCTGGCATCACAACAAGTGGGTGGGGCCCGGGGAAGGGTGCGGAGCATGATTTCAATCGTCGAATTCAATCGCATCATGGCATCGGGTTTTCTGCCGCTGGCGTGCGATTGCACGCAAAACAGCGATGGCTCACTGCGCATCAGCATTTTCGAGCCGGAGTCTGGTCGTGTCGACTTGCTGCTGACTTGTGTCTCCCCCGACGGTTTGGACAGCATCCGTTCCATCTCAAACCTGATTGGCGAACTGCGCACCGAGATCAAGGCCGGGCGCCGTGGTTTTGCGGCAGTAGGCTAGCCGTTGGCCTGGTGAGTGGGCGCATCGGCCGCGCCGTAGTAGCGCCAGCAGCAATGGCGGTGTTCCGGCAGAATAATGCAGCCGCTGAGGCTGACGATCAGCAGTGCGGCAACCAGCATGGAAAGTCGGCGGTACATGATGTTTCCTCTTGGGGTGATCGGCGTTAATCCTTCAACGTTGGCGCCTGCATAAATCCGTCGCGATGCTTTCAAACATTTCATCAAGCCCCTGGGTTTCCCGCGCAATACTGCCCTTGATCGCAGCCCGCAAATAAATCTCGCGGGGTGCGACGGATTTTTTTGGCCCCCACCGTTCAACCCATCAGCACTCGGCACTTTTGCCTATTGCATGAAGGAGTTGCCATGAGACCCCTGGCCCAATTGCGCTATGCCTTGCTTGCCCCGCTGGTGTTGACCGCGTTTGTGAGCACCCCAAGCTTTGCCCAGACCGAAATCATTATTCGCCAGGCACCGCCGGCGGAACGGGTGGAGATTATCCCCGCGCAGCGCCCTGGCTACGCCTGGGACCGTGGCCACTGGCAGTGGGCGCGGGGCGGGTACGCCTGGATGCCCGGCCACTGGCAGCCTGTGATGCATAACGCGCGTTGGGAGCCGGGCCACTGGCAATCACGCGGGCCCAACTGGTACTGGCGTGAAGGGCATTGGGTGCGCTGAAACCTGAGACTTGGCCTTTGTCCCGAGAGTTGCCCGATTGAAAGACACTGATCCGGACGTTGAGCTGCTGGCGCGTATCGGTAACAACGAACCCGCAGCCGTCAACGAAATGGTGACGCGCAAACTGCCGCGCCTGCTGGCGCTCGCCAGCCGGATACTGGGCGATGCCGACGAAGCCAAGGACGTTGCCCAGGAAAGCTTCCTGCGTATCTGGCGCCAGGCGGCCAGTTGGCGCAGTGGCGAGGCGCGTTTTGATACCTGGTTGCACCGCGTAGCGCTCAACCTGTGCCATGACCGCCTGCGCCGACGCAAGGAGCGTCCGCTGGACGAGGTGGCTGCGCTGCAACTGGCCGACAGCGCGCCGTCCCCGGACGAACAGCTTGAAGCGCTGGACCGCAGTGCACGCATGGCCGCTGCATTGGCGGCACTGCCCGAGCGCCAGCGCGAGGCCATTGTGCTGCAGTACTACCAGGAGCTGTCGAACATCGACGCCGCCGCGTTGATGAATATCAGCGTCGAGGCATTGGAGAGCCTGCTATCGCGGGCCAGGCGTCAGTTGCGTAGCCAACTCGCCGATACACCCGGGCTCGCCCGCCCAGGAAGGGGAAAACCATGACACCCGAACGATTTGTTCACTTGGCTGAAGCTTATGGCGCCGACCTGCACCGCTGGCCTGCTGCCGAACAAGCATCGGCCCAGACGCTGCTGGAGAGCGGTAGCAGTCTTGCCCGCAAGGCATGGGACGAGGCCCGTTGGCTGGATGCTCAGTTGGATAGCCATCCATTGGTTTTGGCCGATTCAGCGCTGGCCCGCCAGATACGCCAATCTGCCCCTGCGCGTGTTTCATTCTGGTCGCGCTATGCCCGTTGGTTGTCGCCGGTCGGCGTTGTGGGGGTGGGCATTGCCGGGATGATCACCGGAATACTGGTGGCATCCATGAGCGTTCCGCTGCCGATGTTGTCATCCGACGTGCTGCCCAGTGTCTTCGATCAAGGCGATGCGCAAGTTGTCTTTTCCGTCAACGCCGAGGAAGTCGAGCAATGACCGTCAGATCCCTCAAGCCGTGGTTGCTGGTGTCGCTGCTACTCAATGTGTTCCTGATCGGCGGGGTGGGCGGCGGCCTCTATCATTGGATGGCCCGCGCCGCGCCTGCCGAAGCCGTGGTGAACCAGCACGGCCTGCGCCAGGCCATGTTTAAGTTGCCTGTGGAACGCCGCAAAGAGCTGCGCCAACTGCTACGGCATAACCGCGCCGACAGCCAGCCGCTGATCATGGCCGGCCGCGAGGCGCGCATGGGCGTGATCAAGCAAATGGAGGCGTCGACCCTGGACCGCGATGCCCTGATGAGCGAGTTGACCAAGGCTCGTGAGGCCGATGCAGCGCTGCGCGCCCTGGTGGACTCGACGCTGGCGCAGTTTGCCAGCACCTTGCCCCGGGAAGAACGGCAACAACTGGTGGACGCGTTGTATTTGCGCGGCCAAGCCAACGGCCAGGGCACACTCATCGAAGCTGCCGGGAATAAACCGCGTTCGTGAGTGTAAAGAGGGCAAAAAAAATCCCGCCTTGAGGGGCGGGATCGCAATTCAGGGTTGCCCGTGAATCAAGAAGGGAACAGCTCGCTCAGCTTCATCGCCAGCATCATGTCGCCTTCGGTGCGCAGCTTGCCGCCCATGAAGGCTTGCATGCCGTCGGTGGAACCGTCGACGATGCCTTCCAGGGTTTCGCTGTCCATCACCAAGGTCACTTGGGCGTCAGGGTTCTCGCCTTCCTGCAGTTCACAGGTCTTGTCTTTGACGACCAGGGAGAAGTTCTTGGTGTCGTCGATGCGGAAACCGAACACCAGGTCCAGGCCGTCAGCGGCGGCTGGGTTGAATTTGGCTTTCATTGCTTCTACAGCTTTGGCTACGTCAGTCATGGTTCGATCCTTTAGGGTAGAGTCCAGTGACCTTGGGGTCACGGTTGGCCGCAGTTCATCGGAACGTGATGAGCTGCGGCGCCTTCAACAGTTGCAAGTGGGTATGACCGTTGAAGGAAGCCAGTGCCACCTCGCGACCACGGAATTTCAGCTGGTTGAGCGAGGTGTTAACAATTTGCCAGTTCAGTTCGAAGGCCTGCGCGGCAGGCATGTGGGTTATGAGATGGAGCAGGGCGGTGATGGTGCCGCCGGAGGTGAACACGGCGATTTTCTGCGCGTTGTCCGCCGCTTCAAGAATACGTTGCAGGCCACCCTGGACACGCTCCACGAAACCCAGCCAGCTCTCCAGGCCAGGTGGGTCATAGGTGCCGGCCAACCAGCGTTCAATGATCAGAGCGAAAATGCGCTGGAATTCGCTGCGGTTTTGCGCGGCATTGCGCAGGGTCTCAAGAGCATTGGGCTCGCTGCTGAGAAGGTCGGGCAGCAGGCCACGGATGATTGCATCGGCGTCGAATTCGTTGAAGGCACTGTCGACCTCAAGCGCCGGTACCGGCAGGCCAAGGGCGCTGTATTGATCGAAGGCAGCCGTGGCCGTGTGCTGCTGGCGGCGTAGGTCGCCGGCCACGCAGCGGTCGAACACCAGGCCCATGTCGGCCAGGTGGCGACCGAGCACTTGCGCCTGCTCCACGCCTATCGGGGACAGCACGTCATAGTCGTCTGCACCGAAGGAGGCTTGGCCATGTCGAATCAGATAGATGCTGCCCACGTCCGTTTTCCCGGTACGTTGAAAGTCTGGCGAGGTTATGAGGATGCCTGCGAGCTGTCAATGAAAAAACATACGCTTGTTTTAAAAGCGTGTTGGAACCCGATATTGCTGGCGGTTTGATCACTGGCCCCAACGCTGTGCCGTCGGTATGCTTGGGCGATTCCGCGCCTGGCGCACTGCACTTGTAAGGAGAACTATGGATTTTCTGGCCGAATACGCGAGCTTTCTGGCGAAGACCGTCACCCTGGTGGTCGCTATTCTGGTGGTACTGATCAGCTTCGCGGCCCTGCGCAGTAAAGGCCGTCGCAAATCCGCCGGCCAATTGCAGGTCAGCAAACTCAATGACTTCTACAAAGGCCTGCGTGAGCGCCTGGAGTCGACCCTGCTAGACAAAGACCAGCTCAAGGCTTTGCGCAAATCCGAAGGCAAGGCTGAAAAGAAGAAAGGCAAGCACAAGCCTGAAGCCAAGCCACGGGTGTTCGTGTTGGATTTCGACGGCGATATCAAGGCGTCGGCCACCGAGAGCCTGCGTCATGAAATCACCGCGCTGCTGAGCTTGGCGACCCCGAAGGATGAAGTGGTGCTGCGCCTCGAAAGCGGCGGCGGCATGGTGCACAGCTATGGTCTGGCGTCTTCGCAGCTGGCGCGTATCCGCCAGGCGGGTGTGCCGCTGACCGTGTGCATCGACAAAGTCGCGGCCAGTGGCGGCTACATGATGGCGTGCATCGGCGAGAAGATCATCAGCGCTCCCTTTGCCATCCTCGGCTCCATCGGCGTAGTGGCGCAGTTGCCCAACGTCAACCGCCTGCTGAAAAAACACGACATCGACTTTGAAGTGCTCACCGCCGGCGAGTACAAACGCACCCTAACCGTGTTTGGCGAAAACACCGAGAAGGGCCGCGAGAAGTTCCAGGAAGACTTGGACATCACCCATCAACTGTTCAAGAACTTCGTGTCGCGCTACCGCCCACAGTTGGCGATTGATGATGTAGCGACCGGGGAAGTGTGGCTGGGTGTTGCAGCGCTGGATAAACAGCTGGTGGACGAGCTGCAAACCAGTGACGAGTACCTGGCTACCAAGGCCAAGACTGCCGAGGTGTTCCATCTGCATTACGCCGAGCGCAAGAGCTTGCAGGAGCGCGTGGGCCTGGCAGCCAGCGGGTCGGTGGACCGGGTGTTGTTGACCTGGTGGAGCCGGTTGACCCAGCAGCGGTTCTGGTAACCCGATCTCAACTACTCAGATGACTCTTTGTGGGAGGGGCGGTGCGACGATTCGACTTGCCCCCGATTGCAGTGTGTCAGTCACTGCATTTGTTGACTGATCCACCGCTATCGGGGGCAAGTCGAATCGTCGCACCGCCCCTCCCACATTGGGTCTGTGAAGGGTCAGGTGGAGGGGTGTTACAGATTTTGTAATAGTTTTGGATTGTAGGAGAACAGGCTTTCGGCTGTAGGATTCAAGTCCTTTTTCAATTGCAGGACTTGCATGAACACCCTCTCGGAGCCCCCCAGTCGTCTTTCCCCAAGACATTCGCTGCTGCCGTTCCCGCTGAAGCATCCCGTATTCCGACTGCTAACCTTGTCCCGGTCCACTGATCGCGCTTTGCCGTGTCCGGCATTCTGAAAACTAGATAGAGATTTTAATAAATGGAATGGTTAGCGGATCCAACGGCCTGGCTCGGCCTGTTGACCTTGATTGTGCTGGAACTGGTGCTGGGTATCGACAACCTGGTGTTTATCGCGATCCTGGCGGACAAGCTGCCGCCGGAGCAGCGCGACCGTGCGCGGTTGATCGGTTTGTCCCTGGCATTGCTGATGCGCCTGGGCCTGCTGGCGAGTATTTCCTGGTTGGTGACCCTGACGCAGCCGCTGTTCGAGGTGTTCGACAAGAGCTTCTCGGGGCGTGACCTGATCATGCTGTTTGGTGGTGTGTTCCTGTTGTTCAAGGCCACCATGGAATTGCACGAGCGCCTCGAAGGCCATGTGGCCCAGCGCACGGGCAATGCCGCCTATGCGATGTTCTGGCCGATCGTGGCGCAGATCGTGGTGCTCGATGCGGTGTTCTCCCTGGATGCGGTGATTACCGCCGTGGGCATGGTGGACGAGCTGGCGGTGATGATGATCGCGGTGATCGTGTCCATCGGCGTGATGATTGTGGCGAGCAAGCCGCTGACCCGTTTCGTCAACGCGCACCCGACCGTGATCATGCTGTGTCTGGGCTTCTTGATGATGATTGGTTTCGCCCTGACGGCCGAAGGCCTGGGCTTCCATATTCCGAAAGGCTACCTGTACGCGGCCATTGGTTTCTCGATCCTGATTGAAGTGTTCAACCAGATTGCCCGCGCCCGTCGCAAGAAGTCGGCACAAGGCGTGTTGCCGGTGCGTGAGCGCACCGCCCATGCGGTCATGCGCTTGCTTGGCGGCCGCAGCCTGGCGGTAGAAGAAGTGGGCGAAGACGTGGCCGACTTGCTGGGCGAGGCGGATGCCAACCAGGGCCCGCTGTTTGATCGACGTGAGCGCGTGATGATCAGTGGCGTGCTGCAACTGGCCGAGCGGCCGATTCGCACCTTGATGACGCCGCGGGCCAAGGTCGACTTTATCGACTTGGCCGACGACCCCGAGAGTATTCGTCTGAAACTCATGCATTCGTCTTACTCACGCCTGCCGTTGATCCGCGATGGTGCGGTGGATGAGCCGCTGGGCTTTGTGCACAAAAAAGAGCTGCTCAAGGAGTACCTGGCCGGCAACGAGCCAAACCTGGAGCACTTGGCGCGCCGGGCGGTCAACCTGCTGGAGAGCTTCTCGGTGCTAAACGCCTTGGAGCAGATGCGTCAGGAGTCCACCCACATCGCCTTCGTGATCAACGAATTCGGTGACTTCATGGGGGTGTTGAGCATGACCGATATTCTCGAGTCCATCGCCGGTGAGCTGCCGGACGCCAGCGAAATCGAAGGGCCGGATATTGTCGAGGAGGGCGCAGGCTTTCGGGTCAATGGTGCGCTCAACCTCAACCATATCCGTCAACGCACCGGCTTGCAGGCCGTGGCCACCGAGGACTACCAGACCTTGGCAGGCCTGGTGATGAGCCTGTTGGACCGCCTGCCGGTGGTGGGCGACAGCCTGGTGTATGAGGGCTGGCGCCTGACCGTGGCAGCTGTTGAGGAGCGACGCGTGACCCAGGTGTCTATGGTGCGTGAAACGTAAACCGGTCCTTGCCTGCATGCTTTGACACGTACAGCGCCTGGTCCGCCTTGATCAGCGCCTGGTTCAGGGTTTCTCCATCCTCCACCCTGGCCAGGCCGATGCTGATGGTCACCGGGTGGTGGCTGGCCTCCTCGCGCACGCGGGCGCACAGCAGGTCTGCCAGGTGCGCCGCGTCTTCGCGGCGCACGCCTGCCAGGTAGATCGCGAACTCTTCACCGCCCAGGCGCGCGTAGTCGAAGTCGACCATCACTGCCTGGATATCCTGAGCGACGCGCTTGAGCACTTCGTCGCCGATGTCGTGGCCGTACTGATCATTCACTTTCTTGAAGTTGTCTATGTCGATCATCGCCAGGTAATGGTCGTGCGCGCGCGGCCGGTGGTCGAGTTTCTTGCCGGCACTGGTCATGAAGGCGCGGCGGTTGGGAATATCGGTCAGCGGGTCTACGTAGGCTTGGTTCAGCAGCAGCTTGGCCATGATGTAGTTGCTCAGCTTGAGCTGGCGCAGTTTCAGGAAGCTGTAGAGGGTCAGCAGGCTGAGAAAGGCGGCGTAAAACAACACCGTGGTGCCTTTGACTTCCAGCAGCGAGGTGTCGGTGAGATAGAACGGGTTGAGCACCACCCAGGTGATCAGCAGCGTGGCCGAGAATGACCAGCGGCACAGCGGAAGCACCGATGCGCTGTAGAGAATGGTCGAGGCGCCGAGGATCAGCCAGCCGGAGTGCAGGTCCATGGGCAGGCCTTCGATCACCAGGCGGATGCCGATGGCGATGATGCTGACGAATATCAGGTTGATCCACTGGAAGTGGCGGGCTTGTGTGTTGAAGGTCAGTACCAGCACGGTGATCAACAAGGCGCTTAAAAACATCACCGAATAGGCGGTAAAACCCTGGCCACCGCGAAAGCTCACGATCAGGTTGAACACCAGCCAGATGCTGATACTGGCCAGGTAGATCAGCAGGCAGAATGGCTTGAGTCGCTCGAAATCATGTTGGGCGAACTCAAGCTGCAAGGCGGGTGAGGGGTGTTTCTTCAGGACTTCGGCTTCAATGGTCTTGAACATTGCTGACCCTGATTCGGCTGAGACGGCTTTGAGCAGCGTAGACGTCTGTCAGGGGCGTGCAAGGTGCGGTTAAGCGTTCTCGGCGTAGCGCTTGAAGATCTCTTCGACCAGTTGTGGCTGGTCTTCCTCTGGGCCGAGCCCCTTGAATGTTTCCATCAGTGCCCCGTCTCGGTAGACCGCTAGGGTGGGGGTACCCGTCACTTCGGAGCGCCTGAGAGTTTCTGCGGTATCGAGTACCATGCTCTTGATCTGGGGATATTGACTGGCGACCCGTGTAAACAGAGGGCCTGCGTCAGCGCAAGCAGGGCAATGTTGTGAGACAAACAGCATGAACACCGGCACTGGCGTGTCCAGCACCCGTTGGAACTCCTCGTCAGTGTCGATGATAGCAGTGGCAATCCCCATGGCGATCTCCCTTTGGCGGCTTGGGTTTTGCCCACGCTAAACCGGGGTATTGCAGCCGTCTACTGTCAACCTTCACAGGTTGGCGTCACGCTCCAGGCGTTCGCGCTCCTTGCGTGCCTGGCCCGCGCACTTCTTGTATTCCTCGTTATCCCGGGAGGCCTTGGCCTTGCGGTAGCCGTGGTGATTCTGGCTGGTGTAGTTGGTGCTCAGGGCTTTATTGAGCTTGCGCAGTTCTTCTTTACAGTCACGGCGGTCGTTGCTGGCGTTGGCGCTTGCGGCCACCAGCAAAGACAGCAAAACCAGGGTAAGACGAAGCTTCATCGGGGCGGGGCCTTGTCGACAGGAATAGGTCAAGGCTAGCCCAGCGTGAGGTTTTTTCAACGTGGGGGCCTGCCCCGCACTGGTGCGCACTAACGCCGTTGTGGTGCGAGCGTGTGAGGCCTGTCACCGCAGTGTGTGGCCTTGGGTAGCAAGTCAGTGACCACTGCTGGCGTAAGGCCCTCTTGGCTCAAAATATTTATCTCGCTGATTTATAAGCTTTTTATTCCTCTCGTATTTTTCTGTTACTGCCTGTGGCACACTTTCTGCTGTCTATTCCGTTGTTACATACTAAGTTCCGGTATAGCGGAATACACAACCCCTGGAGTGCTTGTCATGCATCACCGACCTTCCGTGTTCAAAGCGTGTGTTTTTCTCTTCGCCGCATCGGCTTCCCTCGCAAGCGTTGTGCAGGCGGCGGACAGCAAGCTCGATGATGTGCTCAAGCGTGGGCATCTCATCGTGGGTACAGGCAGTACCAATGCGCCGTGGCACTTCCAGGGAGCGGATGGCAAGTTGCAGGGGTTTGATATCGACATCGGCCGCATTGTGGCCAAGGGCTTGTTCAACGATCCGACCAAGGTCGAGTTTGTGGTGCAGTCCTCTGATGCACGTATTCCCAACCTGCTGACCGATAAGGTCGACATGAGTTGCCAGTTCATCACCGTCACCGCCAGCCGTGCGCAGCAAGTGGCGTTCACCTTGCCGTACTACCGCGAAGGGGTGGGCCTGCTGCTGCCGACCAACAGCAAGTACAAAGAAATCGAAGACCTGCAAGCCGCCGGCGACGGCGTCACCGTAGCCGTGCTGCAAAACGTGTACGCCGAAGAGCTGGTGCACCAGGCCTTGCCAAAAGCCAAGGTCGACCAATACGACAGCGTCGACCTGATGTACCAGGCCGTGAACTCCGGCCGCGCCGATGCGGCCGCCACCGACCAGTCCTCGGTCAAATACCTGATGGTGCAGAACCCTGGCCGCTACCGCAGCCCGGCCTATGCGTGGAGCCCGCAAACCTACGCCTGCGCCGTCAAGCGTGGCGACCAGGACTGGCTGAACTTCGTCAACACCGCCCTGCATGAAGCCATGACCGGTGTGGAGTTCCCCACCTACAAGGCCTCGTTCAAGCAGTGGTTTGGCGTAGACCTGCCAGAGCCAGCGATTGGCTTCCCGGTTGAATTCAAGTGAATAACCGGGGCGCCCGCTGCGGCGCCCCATTCAGGTACTGCTGACCATGAACTATCAGTTGAACTTTGCCGCCGTCTGGCGCGATTTCGACACCTTGCTGGCGGGGCTCGGTCTGGGCTTGCAACTGGCATTGCTGTCGATCGCCATCGGCTGCGTGATCGGCTTGATGACGGCGTTTGCCATGCTGTCCAAGCACCGCGCCTTGCGCATCGTTGCGTCGGTGTACGTGACGGTGGTGCGCAATACGCCGATCCTCGTGTTGATTCTGTTGATCTACTTCGCGTTGCCCAGCCTTGGGATTCGGCTCGACAAAATCCCTTCGTTCATCATCACTCTGTCGTTGTACGCCGGGGCTTACCTGACGGAAGTCTTCCGCGCCGGGTTGTTGAATATTCCCAAGGGCCTGCGCGAAGCCGGCTTGGCCATCGGCTTGGGTGAGTGGCGTATCCGCGCCTATATCACCGTGCCGGTGATGCTGCGCAACGTGTTGCCCGCGTTGTCGAACAACTTTATTTCGCTGTTCAAGGACACCTCGCTCGCCGCCGCCATCGCGGTGCCGGAGCTGACCTATTACGCCCGCAAGATCAACGTCGAAAGCTACCGGGTGATTGAAACCTGGCTGGTCACGACCGCGCTCTACGTGGCTGCCTGTTACCTCATTGCCATGCTGCTCCGCTACCTGGAACAGCGTCTGGCGATACGTCGTTAAGGAGGGCTGTCATGTACGAGTCCCCAAGCTGGCTGCATGAGTTGTGGATCGCCCGGGACACCCTATGGGCGGGCTTTCAGGCCAGCGTTTATGTGTCTGCGCTGGCGATTATCTTCGGCACCCTGATCGGCATCGTCGCCGGGTTGGTGCTGACCTATGGCAAATTCTGGATGCGTGCACCGTTTCGCCTCTACGTGGATTTGATCCGCGGCACACCGGTGTTTGTGCTGGTGCTGGCGTGTTTCTACATGCTGCCGGCGCTCGGCTGGCAGATCACCGCGTTCCAAGCCGGTGCGGTCGGGTTGACGCTGTTTTGCGGCTCCCACGTATCGGAAATCGTGCGCGGCGCGCTGCAAGCCATTCCCCGTGGGCAGCTGGAAGCGGGCCGGGCCATTGGCCTGACGTTCTACCAGTCCTTGGGCTATGTGTTGCTGCCCCAGGCGCTGCGCCAAATATTGCCGACCTGGGTCAATTCCTCCACCGAAATCGTCAAGGCCTCGACGTTGCTCTCGGTGATCGGCGTGGCCGAGTTGCTGCTCAGTACCCAGCAAGTGATCGCGCGCACCTTCATGACTCTGGAGTTCTACCTGTTCGCCGGATTTTTGTTCTTTGTCATCAACTACGCCATCGAGTTATTCGGGCGCTACATTGAAAAGCGGGTGGCCTTGCCATGAACCAACCTCACACCAACCAACCGCTGCTGAATATTCGCGGCCTGCGTAAACAATATGGCGAGGTCGAAGTGCTCAAGGGCGTTGACCTGTCCATGCAGCGCGGCAACGTGGTCACGTTGATCGGCTCCAGCGGTTCGGGCAAGACTACGCTGCTGCGCTGCGTCAACCTGCTGGAAGAGTTCCAGGGTGGGCAAATCACCCTGGACGGCGAGTCCATCGGCTACAGCGAAGTCGCCGGCAAGCGCGTGCGTCATCCCGAGCGTGTGATCGCCCAGCACCGTGCGATGACGGGCATGGCGTTCCAGCAGTTCAATTTGTTTCCGCATCTGACGGCGTTGCAGAACGTCACCCTGGGCTTATTGAAAGTTAAGAAAATGCCTAAGGACGAGGCGGTCGCATTAGCGGAAAAATGGCTAGACCGTGTAGGACTGTTGGAGCGACGCAACCATTTCCCCGGCCAGCTTTCCGGCGGCCAGCAACAGCGTGTGGCGATTGCCCGCGCCATTGCCATGAACCCCAGCTTGATGCTGTTCGACGAAGTCACCTCGGCCCTCGACCCGGAGCTGGTGGGGGAAGTGCTCAGTGTGATCAAAGGCCTGGCGGAAGAGGGCATGACCATGTTGCTGGTCACCCACGAAATGCGTTTTGCCTATGAAGTCTCGGACAAAATCGTATTCATGAACCAAGGCCGTATTGAGGAGCAGGGCACCTCGAAGGATATTTTCGAGCGCCCGCAGTCGCCGCGCCTGGCGGAATTTTTGAAGAACATTCGTTTTTAATCAGGAGCCTATTTTATGAGCATTACACGTTACGGCACCGGCAGCACCGCCGGCGGCGGCCAGCCACGTCCTTTCGCCCGCGCGGTGGAAGCCGACGGCTGGCTCTACGTCTCGGGCCAAGTGCCAGCGGTGGACGGTGAAATCATCAACGGCGGCATCGTCGAGCAAACCCGCCAGACCATGCGCAACGTGGTGGCGATTCTTGAAGAAGCCGGCTACGAACTCAAAGACGTAGTGCGCGTGGGCGTCTGGCTGGAAGACCCACGGGACTTCTGGAGTTTCAACAAGGTCTTCGGCGAATACTTCACCCCCGAACACGCCCCGGCGCGCGCCTGTGTGCAGGCCAATATGATGGTGGACTGCAAGGTCGAGATCGATTGCGTGGCCTACAAGAAAAAAGGCTAAATGCCCCGATCTTAAAACCACTGAAGATCAAGTGTGGGAGGGGGCTTGCCCCCGATAGCGGTGTGTCAGCCAGCACCTCTATCACTGAACCACCGCCATCGGGGGCAAGCCCCCTCCCACAGTGGACCTCTGTTGTTAGCACTATTTCGAACAGGACCGACTACTGCCATGACCGAAGACACCATCAAACGCCGCGCCAAAGGCCTGGACCGGGCGTTCGATATCCTCGATTTTCTCAAGGAAGTCGGCCAGCCCCTGCGCCCGAATGATATCGCCAGCGGCATCGGCAGCCCCAAGTCCACGGTCTATGAATTGGTCGCGTCGTTGCTTGAGCGACGCATCCTGGAAACCGTGGGCAAGGACGGTCACGTCTACCTGGGGCGCCAGCTGTACTTTCTCGGCCAGGCCCATTTGCGGCATTTCGACCTGACCCGCGAGGCCGACCACGCTTTGCAGGAGATCGTCAGCCAAACCCACGAAACCGCGCAGATGTGCCTGCTCAACGGGCGTAAATACACGGTGGCGTTGATGCGCGAAGGGGAGCGGCATTTCCGTATCTCGTCGGATATCGGCGAAAACGCACCGATCCCCTGGACCGCTTCCGGGCGCCTGCTACTGGGGCACTTGAGCGACCAGCAGATCATCGACTTGATCGACCTCGACGACTTCATCCTGCCGGACGGCCAGCGCCTGCCACTGGACACCTTCCTGGCGCAAATCCGCCAGGCCACCCTCGATGGTTTCTTTTCCTTCGACAGCGTGGCCGACACCTTTACCCATTGCTTTGCCGCTCCCGTGCGGGACGCGCAGGGCATCAGCATTGCGACGTTGTGCATCGTCGCGCCGCGTGCCGATGCCATCAAACACTACAACGACTATCGCCGGGTGTTGATCGACAGCGCCAACAACCTGGCCCGTCGCATCAACGAATAGGAGCATTTCATGTCTGCCATCAATGCCGTTGAAAAGGGCGCCGCCGCCGTCGGTTCCCACCTGGTCCGTGACGTCAGCCTGCCAGCCCTGGTGCTGCACCGCGATGCACTGGAACACAACATTCGCTGGATGCAGGACTTTGTCAGCAGCAGCGGCGCGCAACTGGCGCCCCACGGCAAGACCAGCATGATGCCGGCGCTGTTTGAGCGTCAGATCGCTGCTGGCGCCTGGGGCATTACCCTGGCCAATGCCGTGCAGACCCGCGCCGCCTATGCCGGTGGCGTGCGTCGTGTGCTGATGGCCAACCAACTGGTGGGCGCGCCGAACATGGCGTTGATCGCCGACCTGTTGGCCGACAAGGATTTCGATTTTCACTGCATGGTCGACCACCCGGACAACGTGGCTGACCTGGGCCTGTTCTTCGCCGCCCGTGGCCTGCGCCTGAACGTGATGATCGAATACGGCGTGGTCGGGGGGCGTTGCGGTTGCCGCAGTGAGCACGAGGTGCGCGAGCTGGCCAAGGCGATCAAGGCCCAGCCAGCCCTGGCCCTTACCGGTATCGAAGGCTATGAAGGGGTGATCCACGGCGAACACGCCATCAGTGGCATCCGCGACTTTGCTGCCAGCCTGGTACGCTTGGCGGTCGACCTGCAAAACAACGGCTCTTTCGACTTGCCCAAGCCCATCGTCACGGCGTCGGGTTCGGCCTGGTACGACTTGATCGCCGAGTCGTTCGAAGCGCAAAACGCGGCGGGCCGCTTCCTGAGTGTGCTGCGCCCCGGCAGCTACGTGGCCCACGACCATGGCATCTACAAAGAAGCGCAATGTTGCGTGCTCGACCGTCGCAGCGACTTGAGTGAAGGCCTGCGCCCGGCGCTGGAAGTCTGGGCCCATGTGCAATCGCTGCCGGAGCCTGGCTTTGCGGTGATCGCCTTGGGCAAGCGCGACGTCGCCTATGACGCAGGTTTGCCGGTGCCGCTCAAACGCTACAAGGCTGGCATTGTGCCCGCCCAGGGCGATGATGTGACCGCGTGCAAGGTCACGGCGGTGATGGACCAGCATGCGTTTATGGTGGTGGCGCCAGGGGTTGAGTTGCGGATTGGCGACATCATTTCGTTTGGCACGTCCCACCCGTGCCTGACCTTTGATAAATGGCAGGTGGGTTGCCTGGTGGATGAGCAGTTGCAGGTGATCGAGAGTTTGCATACCTGCTTCTAGACCGAGTCGTTCCCATCGGGGGCAAGCCCCCTCCCACACTAGATTGGGTTCACATCTGTCTATTTGTGAATACAGTCAAATGTGGGAGGGGGCTTGCCCCCGATGAGGCCATCAGCCACACCAGAGATTCAGGCATGAACACCACCCCCCACATCGCCCTCATCGGCGAGTGCATGATCGAACTGCAATACCGCGCCAACGGCACTCTGCACCAAAGCTTCGGCGGCGATACCCTGAACACCGCGGTCTACCTGCGCCGTGAACTGGGCGATATCGGCCACGTCGACTACGTGACGGCGTTAGGCGATGACAGCTTCAGCGATGCCATGTGCCAGCAATGGGCCGACGAAGGCCTTGGCCTGTCCATGGTTCAGCGCCTGCCAGGGCGTTTGCCGGGGTTGTACTGCATCCAAACCGATGGCAACGGCGAGCGCAAATTCCTCTACTGGCGTAATGAAGCCGCCGTTCGCGATTGCTTCACCACGCCCGCCGCCGAACCCATCCTGGCCGCGTTGCCGGGTTACGACGTGGTGTATTTCAGTGGCATCACTCTCGCGGTGCTGGGGGCGGTGGGGCGTGAGCGCTTGCTGCAAGCACTGATTGAAACCCGCAAGCGCGGCGGCAAAGTGGTGTTCGACAACAACTACCGGCCGCGTTTGTGGGCCAGTGTCGAGGTGGCACAAGCGGCGTATCACATGGTATTGGCGCAGGTGGATATGGCCTTGCTGACCGAGGATGACGAATCGGCATTGTTTGGTTATGCCGACAGCGAGCAGGTGTTTGCCGCGTACCCGGCGATTGAGGAGGTGGTGCTCAAGCGTGGGGCGGATGCGTGTTTGATTCGCTATGCGGGTGAGCGGTTTTCGGTGCCGGCCGTGAAGGTTGAGAAAGTGGTGGATACCACGGCGGCGGGAGATTCGTTCAGTGCAGCGTATTTGGCGAGCCGGTTGAAGGGCGGGTCGCCGGAGCAGGCGGCGGTGGCGGGGCATGGGTTGGCGAGCCGGGTGATTCAGGTGCCTGGGGCTTTGATCCCTCGGTGAATGGCCGCCTGCGGCGGATCGCGGGCAAGCCCGACTCCCACAGTTGACGGAGTTTTTTTCTGAAGGAGCTTGGTCAACTGTGGGAGCTGGCTTGCCTGCGATAGCGGTCTTAAGTCAGCCAATCAGTCGCGGTAAAACACCTGCACTAAGTGATACCCAAACTTGCTCTTGATCGGCCCGTGAACCACCTTCACCGGCTTCTTGAAGATCACGGCATCAATCGCCCCCACCATCTGCCCTGGCCGCACTTCACCCAAATCGCCGCCGCGTTTGCCCGACGGGCACGTGGAGTACTTTTTGGCCAGCACATCAAAGGCTTCGCCCTTGGCAATGCGCTGCTTGAGTTGTTCGGCTTCTTCACTGGTTTTCACCAGGATATGACGGGCTTGGGCTTTCATTGATCTCTACCAGGTGTGCGACGGCGCGCGATTATGCCTGAACTCATTCGACGACGTTGATCATGCTGCGGATTTTAGTGGCCAGCAGGTCGATGGAAAACGGCTTGGCGATCATGTCCATGCCATCTTCAAGAAAGCCTTGGCGCTCGGCGGCTTTTTCCGCGTAACCGGTCATAAACAGCACCCGCAAGCCTGGGCGATGCTGGCGCGCGATCTCTGCCAGTTGCCGGCCATTCATGCCGGGCAGGCCGACGTCGGTCACCAGCAAGTCCACGCGCAAATCCGATTCGAGCAATGGCAATGCGGTGCGTGCATCAGCGGCCTGATGGGCGGTGTAGCCCAGCTCATCCAATACGTTGACCACCAGCATGCGCACCGCGGAATCGTCCTCAACCACGACCACGGCTTCACCCGCGAGGGCCACCGGGGCTTCGCTCAAGTTGGGAGGCAGGCTGCTTTCGAGCGCGGTGCCATACAGGCGCGGCAGGTAGAGGCGCACGCAGGTGCCCTGGCCCGGCTCGCTATGAATGGTCACGTGGCCGCCGGACTGTTGGGCAAACCCGTAGATCATCGACAGCCCCAGGCCAGTGCCCTGGCCGATGGGCTTGGTGGTGAAGAACGGGTCGAACGCCTTGGCCAGGATTTTGGGCGCCATGCCGGTGCCGTTGTCGCACACGCCAAGCATCACGTAGTCGCCGGCCTTCACCGGCTCCAGGGTGGTGATGTCGGTGCCGTCGAGGTAGCTGTTGGCGGTTTCGATCAACAGTTCGCCGCCGTCGGGCATGGCGTCGCGGGCGTTGATTACCAGGTTGAGCAGGGCGTTTTCCAGTTGGCTGGCGTCGGTATTCACTGGCCAGATGTCGTGGCCCAATTGCACCTTGAGGGCGATATGGGCGCCCTTGGTGCGGCGGAATAACTCCTCCAGGGACGCCACCAGTTGGTTAGGGTCCAGCGGGCGACGGTCCAGCGACTGGCGACGCGAAAACGCGAGTAACCGATGGGTGAGGGCGGCGGCGCGATGGGCTGAGGATACGGCCGCATCGGTAAAACGACCGATCTCATCACTGCGCCCGGCGGCAATGTAGCGCTGCATCAAATCCAGGCTGCCAATGATGCCGGTGAGCATATTGTTGAAATCGTGGGCAATGCCGCCCGTTAGCTGGCCCACGGCTTCCATCTTCTGCGCATGCCGTAGGGCGTCTTCGGCGCGCTCGCGCTCGAACATCTCGTTTTGCAGGCGCTGATTGGCTTCGGCCAGGGCCTGGGTGCGCTGGGCTACGCGTTCTTCCAGGTTTTCGTTGAGGTGGCGCAGGGCCTGTTCGGTGTCTTTACGCTCGGTAAGGTCCAGCGCCGCCCCCAGGAAGCGGGCCGGGCGGCCTTGATGGTCCTTGTAGCAGCGGCCCCGGGCAAACACCCAGCGCAGTGTGCCATCGGCTTGCAGCAGGCGGTATTCCTCGGCGTATTCGGTGCCGAAGGTGATGCAGTGCTTGATGCTGCGCGTCACCATGCCTCGGTCTTCGGGATGCACGCCTTGCAGGTAGTCGCTGATGGGCAGCACGCTGGCGTCACTGGGGTCGACGCCGTGCAGGTAGGCGAAGTGGGCGTCGGCGATAAAGCGGTCTTCACCGATATCCCAGTCCCAGGTGCCCACCGCGTCAGTTGCCGCCAATGCCAGCTGCAAGCGTTGCTCGGTGTTGTGCCGCGCCGTGCGCCGCTCGTTGGTCTCGATGGCGGTGACCAGGATACCGGCCACGCTGCCGGTTTCGTCGCGGATCGGGCTGTAGGTCAGGTCCAGCCAGATTTCGGTGTCGCGGTTGTTGCGTTGCAGGATGAAGCGCTGCTCGCTGAAGGTGCGCACCTGGCCGTCGAGCACCGCGTTGTAGATCGGTGCGGTAAAGCTTTCCAGTTCCGGCCAGGTCTGGTGCGCAGGCTGGCCCAAGGCCTCGGGGTGCTTGTTGCCCGCCAATGCCGCGAAGCCGTCGTTGTAGAGTTGGGTGAGTTGGCTGCCCCACAGCAACAGCATCGGCATGGGCGAGTGGATGACGATGTCCACGGCGGTGCGCAGGCTTTGCGGCCAATCATTGGCCTCACCGAGGGGGCTTTTGGCCCAGTCCAGCTGCGCAATCAATGCGCCAGCTTCGCTGACGGTGGATGTTCCATTCATGAAAAAGCCCTGAGCGTAACGCTTTGAAAGATGAAAACACCCATTATCCCGTGAGTCGGGAACGAGTGACTACCCCCGAAAAATAGCATGCATTGGGGTTTTGTCTTCAAATGAGTGCGTCAGGGCTGAAACCTTTCATCTTCAGGCCAGTTCGGGGCGGTTGCGAAACTCCTCCAGCGCTTGCGGGTTGGCCAGGGCGTCGGTGTTTTTTACCGGCTCGCCGTGCACCACGTTGCGCACCGCCAATTCGACGATCTTGCCGCTGATGGTGCGAGGGATATCGCTGACGGCGAGGATCTTGGCCGGCACATGGCGCGGTGTGGTGTTGGCGCGGATCACCTGGCGAATCTGCTGTTGCAGCGCCTCATCCAATTCAACCCCTTCGTCGAGGCGTACAAACAACACTACCCGCACGTCATCCTGCCAGCGTTGGCCGATGGCCAAGCTTTCCAGCACTTGCGGGACCTTTTCCACCTGGCGATAGATCTCGGCCGTGCCAATGCGCACGCCGCCGGGGTTGAGTACCGCGTCGGAGCGCCCGTGAATCAGCAGGCTGCCATTGGGGCGCTGCTCGGCGTAATCGCCTTGGGCCCATACGCCGGGGAACTGGCTGAAATACGAGGCGCGCAGCTTCTTGTGGTCGGGGTCGTTCCACAGGCCGATGGGCATCGCCGGAAAGTGCCGGGTGCATACCAACTCACCTTTTTCGCCAACCAGCGGCCGGCCCTGGTCGTCCCACACCTCGATGGCCATTGCCAGGCTCTTGCACTGCATTTCGCCACGTCGCACTGGCAATACCGGGTTGCCGATCACAAAGCAGGAGACAATGTCAGTGCCTCCGGACATGGACGACAGGCACAGCTCGCCCTTGATCTCACGGTAGACGTAGTCGTAGCTCTGGGGCGACAGCGGCGAGCCGGTGGAAATCAGCCCCTTGAGGCTGCCCAGGTCATGGCTCAGGCGCGGTTGCAGCCCGGCTTTTTCCAGGGTAGCGAGGAACTTGGGGCTGGTGCCGAATACGCTGATGTTTTCGGCGTCGATCAGGTCGATCAAGCGCTCCGGCCCCGGATGAAAAGGCGAGCCGTCATACAGCACCACCGTGGCGCCGATGGCCAAGACCGACACCAGCCAGTTCCACATCATCCAGCCACAGGTGGTGTAGTAGAACAGGCAGTCATCCCGCGACAGGTCGGCATGCAGGCCGTGTTCCTTGAGGTGCGTGAGCAGCACACCGCCGGTGCCGTGGATGATGCACTTGGGTACGCCCGTGGTGCCGCTGGAATAGAGGATATACAGCGGGTGATCGAACGGCACTGCAACGAATTCGGGTTCGCCGCCGGGTTGGTAGGTGTCGTTCCACAGCGCCACATTCGCCGGGGTCTGATAGTCCGAGACCCGTGCCTGAGGCTTGGCGTAGGGCACGATGATCAGTTGCTCCAGGGACGGCAGGCGTTCGAGGATCTCATTGAGCTTGGCCGTCTGGTCGATCTCTTTACCGCCATACCGGTAACCGGCGCACGTGATCAGCACCTTGGGTTCGATCTGGCCGAAACGGTCGATCACCCCTTGGGTGCCGAAGTCTGGCGACGAGCACGACCAGATCGCCCCCAGGCTAGTGGTGGCGAGCATGCCCACCAGGGTTTGCCAGGTGTTGGGCATGCAGGCGGCTACGCGGTCGCCCTGGGTCACGCCAGCGGCGCGCAGGCTGTTTTGCAGGCCGGCGACGTGGGCGGCCAGTTCGGCGTAGGTCAGTTGTTCGCGCTGGCCGTCCTCGCTGATGGCCACCACGGCGGGGTGATCATCACGGCGGCGCAGCAGGTGTTCGGCAAAATTCAGGGTGGCGCCTGGGAACCACTGGGCGCTGGGCATTTCGATGCCTTCGATCAGCACCGCGCGAGGCGGGCTGCGAAATTGCACGTCAAAAAAGCTGACGATGGCCTGCCAGAAGTCGGGGCGCTGGTCGATGCTCCACTGGTGCAGGGCGGGGTAGTCAGCGAGTTGCAGGGTGTAGCGGTCGTTGATGTAGCGGCGGAACTGGTCCATGCGCGTGGCGGCGATGCGTTCCGGGGAGGGTTGCCAGAGGATGTCGGACATAAGCACGTCTCTTTTTATGTATTGAGCCTTCCAAACAACACAGGGCCAATGTGGGAGGGGGCTTGCCCCCTCCCACATTTGGATCTTCAGTGTCTGAGTTATTGGGCCAGCCAGCCGCCGTCAATGTTCCACGCGGCGCCGCGCACTTGGCTGCCGGCTTCGCTGCAAAGGAACAACACCAACTCCCCCAACTGCGGCGGCGTCACAAACTCCAGCGACGGCTGCTTCTCCGCCAACAAATCATGCTGCGCCTGCTGCGGGCTCACACCCTTGGCGGCGCGGTCATCAATCTGCTTCTGCACCAGCGGCGTCAGCACCCAGCCGGGGCAAATCGCATTGCAGGTCACATTGCTGGTAGCCGTCTCCAGGCCTACCACCTTGGTCAACCCGATCACCCCATGCTTGGCGGCCACATACGCTGCCTTGCCCACCGACCCCACCTGCCCATGCACCGAGGCAATATTCACGATGCGCCCCCAGTCCTTGGCCTTCATGCCCGGCAAACTCAAGCGCGTGCTGTGGAACACCGACGACAGATTGATAGCAATAATCGAGTCCCAACGCTCGGCGGGGAAGTCTTCCACCGCCGCCACATGCTGGATACCCGCGTTGTTTACCAGAATATCCACGCCGCCGAACTCACGCTCGGCGTAGGTGATCATGTCGGCGATCTGCGCCGGGTCGCTGACGTCGGCCGGGTGATGGCCGACCTTGCCGCCAAACGCCTGCACCTGGGCGATCACCGCGCTGGCGTCGCCGAAGCCGTTGAGGATCAGATTCGCGCCGGCCTTGGCCAGGCTCAAGGCGATCCCCAGGCCGATGCCGCTGGTGGAGCCGGTAACCAGGGCGGTCTTGCCGTTCAATGTCGTCATACAAACCTCACACAATGCCGGTGGCGTAGAAAGTACCGATCACCACGAACACCGCGAGGGTCTTGATGATCGTGATGCCAAAAATGTCCTTGTAGGCTTCACGGTGGGTCAGGCCGGTAACCGCGAGCAAGGTAATCACCGCGCCGTTGTGGGGCAGGGTGTCCATGCCGCCGCTGGCCATGGCCGCAACCCGGTGCAGCACTTCAAGGGGAATATTGGCCGCATGGGCCGCCGAAATAAAGCTCTCGGACATGGCCGCCAGGGCGATGCTCATGCCACCCGACGCAGAACCGGTGATACCGGCCAGCAGCGTTACGGTGATCGCTTCGTTGACCAGCGGGTTGGGGATGCCCTTGAGCCAGTCAGCCAGCACCAGAAAGCCTGGCAGCGACGCGATGACTGCACCAAAGCCGTATTCCGAGGCGGTATTCATCGCCGCGAGCAACGCGCCGCTCACAGCGCTTTTGCTGCCTTCGGCCAGCTTGCTCTTGATGGCCGACCAGCCAAATACCAGCACCATCACAATGCCCACCAACAACGCCGCCTGCACCGCCCAGATCGCGGTGAGCTTGGCGATTTCGGTGGTTACCGGTGCGCTCATGCCTGGCAGGGCGAGGCTGTGGGTCTTGCCATACCACTGGGGGATCCAGTGGGTGAACAGCAGGTTCATCACCCCGACCAAAATCAGCGGCGACAGGGCGACCCATGGGTTGGGCAGCGCCAGGTTTTCTGCGGTCTCAGGCTCATTGCGCAGTTCAGTGCCATAGCCTTCGCCAGCACGCTGGGCCTTATTGCGTTGGCGCGCCAGGTAGAGCATGCCAGCGCAGAACACAAAGATCGTGCCGATCAAACCCAGCCACGGCGCAGCCCAAGCGGTGGTGTTGAAGAAAGTGCTGGGGATGATGTTCTGGATCTGCGGCGTGCCGGGCAGGGCGTCCATGGTGAACGAGAACGCACCCAGGGCGATGGTCGCCGGGATCAAACGCTTGGGGATATTGCTTTGGCGAAACATCTCCGCCGCGAACGGGTACACCGCAAACACCACCACAAACAGCGACACGCCGCCGTAAGTGAGCAGGGCGCACACCAACACAATCACCAGCATCGCCTGGCGCGTGCCGAGCAAACGGATCGCGGCAGAAACGATAGAGCGCGAGAAACCCGACAGCTCGATCAGCTTGCCGAACACCGCACCGAGCAGGAATACCGGGAAATACAGCTTGATGAAGCCAACCATTTTCTCCATGAACACCCCGGTAAAGGCAGGGGCGACGGCGGAAGGGTCGGTAAGCAGGACTGCGCCGAGGGCGGCGATGGGGGCAAACAGGATAACGCTATAGCCACGGTAGGCAGCCAGCATCAGCAGCGCCAGGGCTGCCAGGGCAATGATCACACTCATGGTGTGTCTCCATCAGATTGTTATTTTTGTGGGGTGGTGCGGTGGGGAGAGGCTATAGCTAAATATGTGCCAAACATCTAAGTGATTGATATATATGGATAATTTTAAAATGGTGTTGAAGGCTGTCTCTATCTTGAGAAAAGTGATGAGCAAATGTGGGAGGGGGCTTGCCCCGATGAGGGACTGTCAGTTATCAAATCTGCTAGCTGACACACTGCCATCGGGGGAAAGCCCCTCCCACATTGGATTGTCTTGAATTTGAGAGTGGCGTCTCAATATGGAGACTGGGCGATGCCCAGGGCCACCATCTTCTTGTACAACGTCGACCGCCCAAGCCCCAACCGCTTGGCCGCCTCCACCACATTCCCCCCGCAGGCCGCCAACGCCGCCGCGATGATCTGCCGATCGAACCGCTCCCGCGCCGCGCTGAAGTTTTCGCCTTCTACCGCCGTCACAGCATTGCGCTCGACGGGAGTAAAGGTGCCAATCGCCGCACGAATCTCCCGAGCATCCAACACCAAGTCATCACTCAACAACGCCGCCCGCTCCAGCACATTGCGCAGCTCACGGATATTGCCCGGCCACGCATGCTGGGCCAGCAATGCCAGGGCCTCACGGTCGAGCTCATGCTGGCTGCGCAACTCCTCCAAAATCGCCTCGCTCAACGCCGGGATATCTTCCAAGCGCTCACGCAAGGGCGGCACCTGGATCGGCAGCACGTTCAGCCGGTAATACAAATCGGCACGGAATTCACCGCGTTTGATCGCCGCCTCCAGGTCCATGGACGTGGCCGCGATCACCCGTACATCGCTGTGCAGCATCTCGTTGGAGCCTACGGGCTCGAATTCCTTTTCCTGCAATACCCGCAGCAATTTGCTTTGCAACGGCAGGGGCATGTCGCCGATTTCATCGAGAAACAGCGTGCCGCCCTGGGCAATCTGGAACTTGCCGGGGCGGCCCTTGCGGTCGGCGCCGGTAAACGCGCCCGGCGCGGTGCCGAAGAACTCGGCTTCCAGCAGGTCGGCGGGAATTGCAGCGCTATTCACGCTGACAAATGCCTTATGTGCTCGGGGTGACGCGCCGTGAATCGCCTGAGCCAGCAACTCCTTGCCGGTGCCGGTTTCGCCCAGCAGCAACACCGGCGACTCGGCGCTGGCACTGCGCCGTGCGCGACGTTTGACTTCGAGGCTGGCTGCGCTGGTGCCGATAAAGTGCGCGAAGTTGTATTTGCTCTGGCGTGAGCGCAGTAACGAGCGGGTCGAAGCCAGCTCCTGCTGCATGCTCAGGTAGCGCTCGATCAACGGCGACAGGTTGCGCAGCTCATCAAACAGCGCAAAGCCGATGGCGCCGATCACCGTGCCGGCATCGTTGTGGATCGGCAGGCGCATCACCACCAACGGGCCTTTGGGGGTGTCCTGAATGTCCAGCAAGATCGGCTGGTCATTGCGTACAACCTGACGCAGCAGGCTGTTGGAAATCACCTGCTCACAGGGTTGGCCGATGGCTTCGTCGGCGCTCTTGAGGCCGAAGCGCTTGGCGTAGCGCTCGTTCATCCACACGATATTGGCGTCGCGATCGACAATCACCGTGCCTTCGCTGGACTGTTCGATGATCTCGAATAGCGACTGGATGGCCAGGCCGCGAACCTGTTGGTAGTCCTTGAGGCTTTCGGTGATGTTCATAGGTATGCCGTCAACGCAAATGGGGAGTAGGACGCGATCCTGTGGGAGCTGGTTTGCCTGCGATGGCGGTGTATCAGTACCGATATGTCGACTGACACGCCGCCATCGCAGGCAAGCCAGCTCCCACAGGGGACGCGTTTACAGGGGGATGTGGGCTGCGGCCAGCAGTTCTTTGGTATAGGCATGCTGCGGGGCTTCAAACACGTCGTGACTTGCGCCAGCCTCCACCACCTTGCCGTCCTTGATCACGATCATATCGTGAGCCATGGCCCGCACCACCGCCAGGTCATGGCTGATAAACAGGTAGGTCAGGCCGTATTTTTCTTGCAGCTCACGCAGCAGCGCCACCACTTGTTTCTGCACCGTACGGTCCAGGGCCGACGTAGGTTCGTCCAGCAGCATCAGCGCCGGTTTGAGTACCAGGGCGCGGGCGATGGCAATACGTTGGCGCTGCCCACCGGAAAATTCATGGGGGTAGCGGTGCCGGCTCGCGGGGTCGAGGCCCACGTCCTTGAGCACCTGCACCACCTGCGCATCGCGATCGGCCAGGCTGCACGGCGCGTGCACTTCCAGGCCTTCGCTGATGATCTGCTCCACGGTCATGCGCGGGCTGAGGCTGCCGTAGGGGTCTTGGAACACCACCTGCATCTGCTTGCGCCAAGGGCGCATCTGCTGATGATTCAGCGGGTCGAGGGCCTGACCCTGGAAGCGGATGCTGCCGGTGGAATCCAGCAAGCGCAGAATCGCCTGGCCCAAGGTGGACTTGCCCGAGCCAGATTCGCCGACAATCCCCAGGGTCTTGCCGCGTTGTACGCTGAGGCTGATGCCATCGACCGCGCGCAGGTAAGTCTTGCGTCGAAACAAGCCGCCGCCGAGGGGGAATTGCACGCTCAGGTCGTCGACCTGCAACACCGTTTCGCGTTCGTCACTGCACAGTGCATCGCCTGCGGGCTCTGCATCGAGCAGCAGGCGGCTATAGGGGTGTTGTGGCGCGGTGAACAAGGTCTCGCAGTCGGCGTGCTCGACAATCTGGCCTTCGCGCATCACGCACACGCGCTGGGCAATGCTGCGCACCAGGTTGAGGTCATGGCTGATCAGCAGCAGCGACATGCCCAAACGTTGTTGCAGCGATTTGAGCAGCAGCAGGATCTTGCGCTGCACCGTCACGTCCAGGGCGGTCGTGGGTTCGTCGGCGATCAGCAATTCGGGTTCACAGGCCAGGGCCATGGCGATCATCACCCGCTGGCGTTGCCCACCGGAAAGCTGATGGGGGTAGGCTTTAAGCCGCTCTCGGGGTTTCTGGATGCCCACCAGTTCCAGCAGTTCGAGGATGCGCGCCTGCGCCGCCTTGCCGCCCAGCCCTTTGTGCAGCAGCAGGGTTTCGCCGATCTGCTTTTCGATGCTGTGCAACGGGTTCAGGGAGGTCATCGGCTCCTGGAAGATCATTGCTATGCGGTTGCCGCGCAGTTTTTGCAAGGTGGTGGTCGACGCGCCAACCAGCTCCTGGCCGCGATACTTGACCGAACCGCTGGTTTCAGTGCCGGCCTCGGGCAGCAATTGCAGAATCGAGTGGGCCGTCACCGACTTGCCCGAGCCTGACTCGCCCACTAAGGCCAGGCACTCGCCGGGGCGTACGTCCAGGCACAAGTTGCGCACCACGGTCTGGCCGCTGAAGGCGACACTGAGGTCGCGGATTTCGATCAGGTTCATCTGCAATCACTCATGAACGTGGGTCGAAGGCATCACGTAATGCCTCGCCGATAAAGACCAGCAGCGACAGGATCAGCGCCAAGGTGAAAAACGCCGTCAACCCCAGCCACGGGGCTTGCAGGTTCTGCTTGCCCTGGGCGATCAACTCTCCCAGGGACGCGCTGCCCGCCGGCATGCCGAAGCCGAGGAAGTCCAGGGCACTCAAGGTGGAGATGGCGCCGGTCAAAATGAACGGCAGGTAGCTCAACGTCGCAGTCATGGCATTGGGCAGAATGTGGCGGCGGATGATCTTGCCATCCCCCAACCCCAACGCCCGTGCGGCCTTGACGTATTCCAGGTTGCGCCCGCGCAGGAACTCGGCGCGCACCACGTCCACCAGGGCCAGCCAGGAAAACAGCGCCATGATCCCCAGCAGCCACCAAAAGTTGGGCTCGACAAAGCCTGACAGGATGATCAGCAAATACAGCACCGGCAGCCCCGACCACACTTCCAGCACGCGCTGGCCGATCAGGTCGACCCAACCGCCGTAATAGCCCTGCAATGCCCCGGCCGCTATGCCAATGGCTGCGCTGATGGCGGTGAGCGCCAAGGCAAACAGGATCGACACCCGAGCGCCGAAGATCACCCGGGCCAACACGTCCCGCGACTGGTCATCGGTGCCCAGCCAGTTCACCGCCGAGGGCGGGCTGGGGGCAGGGCGGGTGAGTTCGTAGTTGGGGGTGTCGTCGCTGAACGGTATCGGCGGGAACAGCATCCAGCCGCCGTCCTGCTTGATGAGCTTTTGCACGTAGTCACTGCGGTAATCCGCTTGGAACGGCAGCTGGCCGCCGAACGCTTGCTCGGTGTAGCGCTTGAACACCGGGAAATACAGCTCGTTCTTGAAGCTCAAGACCAGCGGCTTGTCATTGGCGATCAACTCACCGCCCAACGTCAGCAGAAACAGGCCGATAAACAGCCACAGCGACCACCAGCCACGGCGGTTCTTCTTGAAGCGCTCGAAACGTCGACGCGCCACAGGAGACAAATCAAGCATCAGGCGTTCCTCGCGGCGAAGTCGATACGCGGGTCCACCAGGGTGTAGCAGAGGTCACCGATCAGTTTTATCAAGAGGCCGAACAACGTGAAGATAAACAGGGAGCCGAATACCACCGGGTAATCTCGGGACACGGCGGCTTCGTAACTCATGCGGCCCAGGCCGTCGAGGGAGAAGATCACCTCGATAAGCAAGGAACCGGCGAAGAACACCGCGATAAACGCTTGGGGAATGCCGGAGATCACCAGCAGCATGGCGTTGCGGAACACATGGCCGTACAGCACGCGCCGTTCGCTCAGGCCTTTAGCGCGAGCGGTGACCACGTATTGGCGGGTGATTTCATTGAGAAACGAGTTCTTGGTAAGGATGGTCAAGGTGGCGAAGCCGCCGATCACCAGCGACGTCACCGGCAACACAAGGTGCCAGAAGTAATCGGCGATCTTGCCGACAGTGCTCAGCTCCTCGAAGTTTTCCGACACCAACCCGCGCACCGGGAACCAGTTCAGCGAGGTGCCACCGGCAAACACCACGATCAGAAACATCGCAAACAGAAACGCCGGCATTGCATAGCCGATGACGATGGCGGTGCTGCTCCACACGTCAAAGCTGCTGCCGTGGCGTACGGCTTTGCGAATGCCCAAGGGGATCGAGACGAGGTAGGTAATCAACGTGGCCCATAGGCCGAGGGAAATAGTGACAGGCATTTTTTCCAGGATCAGGTCGATCACCGTCTTGCCGCGAAAGAAGCTGTTGCCGAAATCCAGCTGGGCGTAGCTCTTGAGCATCAGCCACAGGCGTTCCGGCGCAGGCTTGTCGAAGCCGTACTGTTTTTCGATGTCCTTGATCAGCTTCGGGTCCAGGCCACGGCTGGCGCGGGAGCCGCTGCTGACGCTGTCACCGGATGACCCGCCGACAGCGCCGCTGCCGCCGATGCCTTGCAGGTGGGCGATGGCTTGTTCCACTGGGCCGCCCGGTGCCGCTTGGACGATGACGAAATTCACCAGCAGGATGATCACCAGTGTTGGAATGATCAGCAGCAGGCGCCGCACGATATAAGCAAACATCAGTGGCTCCCTGCGCGTTGTTTCATCTGTTCGTTGGTCAGCGGCGTGGGGCTGATTTCCCACCAGGTTTCCAGCGCTTCATCGTTCTTCGCCTCGATGGCCGGGCGACCAAAGCGGTTCCACCACGCGGCAGAAGTGCCCGGCGGGTAGTAGTTGGGAATCCACAGGTAATTCCATTGCAGCACCCGGTCCAGCGCGTGGGCGTAGGTGAGCATCTGGGCCTGGCTATCGGCCTTGACCAGCCCCTTGATCAGGCTGTCGACGGCCGGGTCTTTGAGCACCATGTAGTTGTTGGCACCGGGGTCGAACGCGGCGGCGGAGCCGAAGTAGTTGTACAGCTCCATGCCGGGTGAGGTGGTGACTGGAAAGCCGGTGACGATCATGTCGTAGTCCCGCGCCATCACCCGGTTCACGTACTGGGAGGAGTCGATACGCCGGATATTGAGGGTGATGCCGATCTGCGCAAGGTTGCGTTTGTACGGTAACAACAGGCGCTCCATGCCGCTTTGGGCATTGAGGAAGGTGAACTCCAGCGCCTCACCCTCGGCGTTGACCAGCTTGTCGCCTTTGGGCATCCAGCCGGCTTCTTCCAGCAGGCCGAGCGCTTGCAGTTGCTTGTCGCGGATCATGCCGCTGCCGTCGGTGACCGGGGCCTTGAAGACCTGGGTGAATACTTCGTCAGGAATCTGCCCGCGCAACGGTTCGAGGATTTCAAGTTCTGCCTGGGTGGGCAGTTGTGTGGCCGCCAATGGGCTATTGGAGAAGAAGCTCTGCTGGCGGATGTACATATTGCGCATCATCTGCCGGTTGGCCCATTCGAAGTCCCACAGCATCGCCAGCGCCTGGCGCACGCGGCGGTCCTTGAATAGCGGCTTTTGCACGTTGAACACGTAGCCTTGGGAGGCCTGGGACATTTCCTTGGCCAGGTGCGCGCGTTGCAGGCGACCATCGTCGAGGGCCGGGCCGTTGTAGCCGATGGAGTAGCCGGTGGCGGAAAACTCACGGTTGAAGTCGTAGGCACCGCCGCGCAGCACTTGGCGCGCCACCTCGGTGTCGCCGAAGTATTCCAGGCTCAGGTGGTCGAAGTTGTACAGGCCACGGCTGACGGGCAGGTCTTTGCCCCACCAGTCGGGGTCGCGGGTAAAGGTGATGGTGCTGCCGGAGTCGATTTTGCTGACCTTGTAAGGGCCGCTACCCAGCGGGGCCTCGTAGCCGCCGCCGTTGGCGAAGTCGCGGGTTTTCCACCAGTGCTCGGGGAAGACGGGCAGGGTGGCGATGTCCAGAGGCAGGGTGCGGTTCTCGTTGCTGGAGAAATCGAAGCGTACCTGGCGCTCGCCTTCGACTTCGACGTGTTTCACATCGGCAAACAGAGTACGAAAGCGTAGGCTGCCCTGGGTCATCAGCAGGTCGAAGCTGTAGCGCACGTCTTCGGCGGTGATGGGCTTGCCGTCGGCAAAACGCGCCTTGGGGTTGAGGTAGAAGCGCAGCGACAGGCCGTCTTCGGCGCGCTCCATCTTCTCGGCTACCAGCCCATAGACCGTGTAGGGCTCATCCAGCGAGCGCAGGGCCAGGGGTGCATACAGCCAGCCGTCGACCTGGGACACGCCGATGCCTTTGTCGATATAGGGCAGCACATGGTCGAAACGCCCGATCTCGATCGCCGAACGCTTGAGGGTGCCTCCCTTGGGGGCCTTGGGGTTGGCATAGTCGAAATGGGTGAAACCAGCGCGGTACTTGGCCGGTTCGCCGTACACCGTCAGAGATGCCTGGGGCGCCGCGATCACGGCGGTGCTGGCCAGCAGCAGGGCCAGGGTCGAGCTAAACAGGGTAGAAAAAGCCAGTCGCATTAATCAGCCTTGAACGCCGCGTGTAAAAGAATAGGGGTTTGTACGCTAACGGCATCAGCCTCGCCAGTCATCACATGCACAACGGCCCACCAAAAGGCGGGCCGTTGTTTAAGGCATCAGCACAGACTGAATCAGTCCTGGCGGCTGGTGACTTCCAGCAGGTGGAAGCCGAACTGGGTTTTCACCGGGCCTTGCACGGTGTTGACCGGGGCGCTGAAGACGACGGTGTCGAATTCTTTAACCATCTGGCCTGGGCCGAACGAACCCAGGTTGCCGCCGTCGCGGCTGGAAGGGCAGCTGGAGTTGGCTTTGGCGATTTCTGCGAAATCGGCGCCGCCTTCGATCTGGGTCTTGAGTTCGTTGCACTTGTCTTCAGTGGAAACCAGGATGTGACGGGCGGTGGCTTTGGCCATGGGGAATAACTCCTTGAATAAAAAGGGTGAGCCTACCGGATTCAGGCGGTTATTTCCTGGCAAAGTTCCGTTGGCTACGCGGGCTCTGGTTTAAATGTTGGGAGCGTGCTTGCTGTGGTGAGCTTTCACCTTTGTTCTGCGTACATCAGGCGGGTACGAGGAATGCGGCCTCCAACAACTGGCGAGTGTAGGCATGCTGTGGGTCAGCAAAAATCGCCTTGGCGTCTCCTTGCTCCACCACCTGGCCATGCTTCACTACCATCAACTGATGGCTCAACGCCTTAACCACCGCCAAATCATGGCTGATAAACAGATAAGTCAGGTTGTACTTGGCCTGCAAACTGCGCAGCAACTCCACTACTTGCCGCTGCACGGTGCGGTCCAGCGCCGAGGTGGGTTCGTCCAGCAAAATCAGGCGCGGCTTAAGCACCAGCGCACGGGCGATGGCAATACGCTGACGTTGGCCTCCGGAGAATTCGTGGGGGTAGCGGTGGCGGGATTCCGGGTCCAGGCCCACTTCCTTGAGCGCTGCGATGATCGCCGCTTCCTGCTCAGCCGGGGTGCCCATCTTGTGAATGCGCAGGCCTTCGCCGACGATCTCACTGACGCACATGCGTGGGCTCAGGCTGCCGAAGGGGTCTTGGAACACCACCTGCATTTCGCGGCGTAACGGGCGCACCTGCTGCTGAGTGAGCTTGTCCAGTTGCTGGCCTTCAAAACGGATGCCGCCCTTGCTGGCGATCAAGCGCAATATCGCCAGGCCCAGGGTGGATTTGCCCGAGCCGCTTTCGCCGACAATGCCCAGGGTTTGCCCTTGGGGCAGGCTGAAGTTGATGCCATCCACCGCCTTGACGTAATCGACGGTGTTGCGCAAAAAGCCCTTTTTGATCGGGAACCACACCTTCAAATCATCGACTTGCAGCAGCGGTGGGCCCACTTCGTTGCTTGCTGGCCCGCCACTCGGTTCGGCTGCCAACAGCTCTTGGGTGTACGGATGCTGGGGCGACTGGAACAGCGTCTCGCAATCGGCTTGCTCGACGATGCAACCTTTCTGCATCACGCACACGCGGTGGGCAATGCGCCGCACCAGATTCAAATCATGGCTGATCAGCAGCAGCGCCATGCCCAGGCGCGCTTGCAACTCTTTGAGCAGCTCCAGAATTTTCAGCTGAACCGTCACATCAAGGGCCGTGGTCGGCTCATCGGCGATTAACAACTCCGGCTCGTTGGCCAGGGCCATCGCAATCATTACCCGCTGGCGCTGGCCGCCGGACAGCTCGTGGGGCAGGGCCTTGAGGCGCTTGTGCGGCTCGGGGATGCCCACCAGTTCGAGCAGTTCCAAGGTGCGTTGGGTCGCGACCTTACCTTGCAGGCCCTTGTGCAGGCCGAGTACTTCGTTGATCTGCTTCTCGATGTTGTGCAGCGGGTTCAGCGAGGTCATCGGCTCCTGGAAGATCATTGCAATGCGGTTGCCGCGAATGTGCCGCAGGGATTTTTCCTTGAGCGTCAGCAGGTCTTGGCCGGCATAGCCGATGGTGCCGGAGGGGTGCCGCGCCAGCGGGTAGGGCAACAAACGCAGGATCGAATGCGCGGTCACCGATTTGCCCGAGCCACTTTCGCCCACCAGCGCCAGGGTTTCGCCGCGCTTGATATCGAAGCTGACGTTGTTCACTACGCGGTGGGCGTGTTCGCCCGTGACGAACTCGACGCTGAGGTCGCGGACTTCGATCAGATTGTCCTGATTCATCTCATTTCCTCGGGTCGAAGGCATCGCGAGCGGACTCGCCGATAAATACCAGCAAACTCAACATGATCGCCAGCACCGCAAAGGCGCTCATGCCCAGCCACGGCGCTTGCAGGTTGGATTTACCCTGGGCCACCAGCTCACCCAGCGACGGCGAACCGGCTGGCAGGCCGAAGCCGAGGAAGTCCAGGGCGGTGAGGGTGCCGATGGCGCCGGTGAGAATGAACGGCATAAAGGTCATGGTCGAGACCATGGCATTGGGCAGAATGTGGCGGAACATGATCGCGCCGTTCTGCATGCCCAGCGCCCTGGCTGCGCGTACGTATTCCAGGTTGCGCCCGCGCAGAAACTCGGCGCGTACCACGTCCACCAGACTCATCCACGAGAACAGCAGCATGATGCCCAGCAGCCACCAGAAGTTGGGCTGCACGAAGCTGGCGAGGATGATCAGCAGGTACAGCACGGGCAGCCCGGACCAGATCTCCAGAAAGCGCTGACCAGCCAAATCCACCCAGCCGCCATAAAAACCCTGCAAGGCGCCGGCGATCACGCCGATGATCGAGCTGAGCACGGTCAGTGTCAGGGCAAACAGCACCGACACGCGAAAACCATAGATGACCCGCGCGAGCACATCGCGGCCCTGGTCATCGGTGCCCAGCAAGTTGGCCGAGGAGGGCGGCGCCGGGGCCGGTACTTTGAGGTCGTAGTTGATGCTCTGGTAGCTGAACGGGATCGGTGCCCACAAGGCCCAGGCGTCCTTGGCCTTGAGCAGTTCCCTGATATACGGGCTCTTGTAGTTGGCCTCCAGCGGGAACTCGCCGCCAAAGGTGGTCTCCGGGTAGCGCTTGAGCGCCGGGAAATACCAGTCGCCGTCGAAGTGCACCGCCAGCGGCTTGTCGTTGGCGATCAACTCGGCGCCCAGGCTCAGCACGAACAGAATCAGGAACAGCCATAGCGACCACCAGCCACGTTTGTTGGCCTTGAAGCGCTCGAACCGACGGCGATTGAGGGGGGATAGATTCATCTCAATGCTCCCGGCTGCCAAAGTCGATACGCGGATCGACCAGGGTGTAGGTGAGGTCGCCGATCAGTTTCACGATCAGCCCCAGCAGGGTGAAGATAAACAGCGTGCCGAACACCACCGGGTAGTCGCGGTTGATCGCCGCTTCAAAGCTCATCAGCCCCAGGCCGTCGAGGGAAAAGATCACCTCCACCAGCAACGAGCCGGTGAAGAAAATACCGATGAACGCCGAAGGGAAACCGGCGATCACCAGCAGCATCGCATTACGGAATACATGGCCGTACAGCACGCGGTGGTTGGTCAGGCCCTTGGCCTTGGCGGTGACCACGTACTGCTTGTTGATCTCGTCGAGAAAGCTGTTTTTGGTCAGCAAGGTCATGGTGGCGAAGTTGCCGATCACCAGCGCGGTAATGGGCAATGCCAGGTGCCAGAAGTAGTCAAGGATCTTGCCGCCCCAGCTCAACTCATCGAAGTTGTTGGAGGTGAGCCCGCGCAGGGGGAACCAGTCGAAATAACTGCCGCCGGCAAACACCACGATCAACAGGATCGCAAACAGGAACGCCGGGATCGCATAGCCGACGATGATCGCCGAGCTGGTCCACACATCAAAGTGGCTGCCGTGGCGCGTGGCCTTGGCGATCCCCAGGGGGATCGACACCAGGTACATGATCAGCGTGCTCCATAACCCGAGGGAGATGGACACGGGCATCTTTTCCTTGATCAGGTCGATGACCTTGGCATCACGGAAGAAACTGTCGCCGAAGTCCAGCCGGGCGTAGTTCTTGACCATGATCCACAAGCGTTCCGGCGCCGATTTATCGAAGCCGTACATCTTCTCGATTTCCTTGACCAGCGCCGGGTCCAGGCCCTGGGCGCCGCGGTAGCTACTGGAGCCGGCCACCGACACTTCGGCACCGCCGCCGGCAATGCGGCTGGTGGCGCCTTCAAAACCTTCAAGCTTGGCGATCATCTGCTCAACCGGGCCACCGGGGGCGGCCTGGATGATGACGAAGTTGATCAGCAAGATCCCGAACAGCGTCGGGATGATGAGCAACAGGCGGCGAAAGATATAGGCCAGCATTTAGTCGCCTCCGCTCGCCGGGTCGGCGCTCGTTTGAGTGTCCAGGGTCACCGCCGGCTTGACGTTGGGCTTGCTCCACCAGGTGGCGGTGCCCACGTCATAACGCGGTGGCACCTTGGGGTGGCCGAGGTGATCCCAATACGCCACGCGGTAAGTCTTGATGTGCCAGTTGGGGATTACGTAATAGCCGAACTGGAGTACGCGGTCGAGGGCCTTGGCGTGGGCGATCAGGCTTTGGCGCGAGTCGGCATCGATCAACTCTTCTACCAGTTGGTCGACGGCGGGGTCTTTGAGGCCCATGTAGTTACGGCTGCCGGGCTTGTCGGCGCTGGAAGACGCCCAGAATTCACGTTGTTCATTACCCGGCGACGTGGACTGGGGGAAGCTGCCCACCAGCATGTCGAAGTCGCGCGAGCGAATACGGTTGATGAACTGCGAGACGTCCACGCGGCGAATCACCAGGTCAATGCCCAGGTCCGCCAGGTTGCGCTTGAACGGCAGCAGGATGCGTTCGAATTCGGTCTGCGCCAACAGGAACTCGATGGTCACCGGCTTGCCGCTGGTATCGACCATCTTGTCGTCGACGATACGCCAGCCGGCCTCTTGCAGCAGTTGATAGGCTTCGCGCTGCTGGGTGCGGATCATGCCGCTGCCGTCGGTCTTGGCGGGCTCGAACGCCTTTGTGAAGACCTCGGCCGAGATCTTGTCGCGCAGGGGCTCAAGGATCTTCAACTCATCCGGCCCGGGCAGGCCGGTGGCGGCCATCTCCGAGTTCTCGAAGTAGCTGCGGGTGCGGGTGTAGGCGCCGTTGAACAGCTGCTTGTTGCTCCACTCGAAATCCAGCAACAAGCTGATGGCCTTGCGCACGCGCACATCCTGGAACATCGGCTTGCGTGTGTTGAACACGAAGCCCTGCATGCCCGTGGGGTTGCCGTTGGGGATTTCTTCCTTGATCAATCGCCCCTCGGCCACCGCCGGGATGTTGTAGGCATTGGCCCAATTCTTCGCGCTGAACTCCAGCCAGTAGTCGAACTGCCCGGCCTTCAAGGCTTCAAGCGAGACGGTGCTGTCGCGGTAATAGTCGGTGATGCGGTTGTCGAAGTTGTAGAAACCCTTGGCCACCGGCAGGTCCTTGGCCCAGTAGTCCTTGACGCGCTCGTAGCGGATCATGCGCCCGGCCTTGACCTCGGCGATCTTGTAGGGGCCGCTACCCAGCGGCACTTCCAGGTTGCCCTTGGCAAAGTCGCGGGTGGCCCACCAGTGCTTGGGCAAAACCGGCAATTGCCCGAGGATCAGCGGCAGTTCACGGTTGTTGGTGCGCTTGAACTTGAACAGCACCCGCAGCGGGTCTTCAGCCACCACTTCGTCGATATCGGCGTAGTAGGTGCGGTAGATGGGCGAGCCTTCTTTCATCAGTGTCTGGAAGGTGAATATCACGTCTTCGGCGCGAATCGGGTGGCCATCGTGAAAGCGGGCTTCGGGGCGCAGGTAGAAACGTACCCAGCTGTTGTCCGGGGCTTTTTCGATTTTGCCGGCCACCAGGCCATATTCGGTGATGGGCTCGTCCAGGCTTTGCATGGCCAGGGTGTCGTAGATCAGCGGCAGATTGTCGGCTGGTACGCCCTTGCTGATATAGGGGTTGAGGCTGTCGAAGCCGCCCATGGCCGACTCGCGGAAGGTGCCGCCTTTGGGCGCATCCGGGTTGACGTAGTCAAAGTGCTTGAAGTTGGCGGGGTACTTGGGCGGTTCATTGTAGAGCGTCAACGCATGTTGCGGCGCCGCTTGGGCCACGGTGCACAGCAGCAAGCCGCCGAGCAGGGCAGTACGCAAAGACATCATTGGGCTTTCTCCGAAGCTTTCAGCCACCACGCGCTCAGGCCCAGGGTGTAGGGCGGCGTCGTGACAAAGGCGAACCGGTTGCGGTAGGCCAGGCGATGATAGTTGAGGTACCAGTTGGGAATGCTGTAGTGCTGCCACAGCAGTACCCGGTCGAGGGCACGGCCGGCGGCCAGTTGCTCGTCGCGGGTTTGTGCGGCCAGCAGTTGTTCGAGCAGGTGATCGACCACCGGGTTGTTGATGCCTGCATAGTTCTTGCTGCCCTTGATCGCGGCTTGGCTGGAGTGGAAGTACTGCCACTGCTCAAGGCCCGGGCTCAAGGTTTGGTTGAGGGTGATCAGGATCATGTCGAAGTCGAATTGATCCAAACGCTGCTTGTATTGGGCGCGGTCGACGGTGCGCAGGCGCGCGTCGATGCCGATGCTGATCAGGTTCTCCACATAGGGCTGCAGAATGCGCTCCAGGTTGGGGTTGACCAGCAAAATCTCGAAACGCAGCGGTTGCCCGTCACTGTTGAGCAGGCGTTGGCCTGACAGCTTCCAGCCGGCCTCGCCCAACAGGGCCAGGGCGCGACGCATCGTTTCGCGGGGAATGCCGCGCCCGTCGGTTTGGGGCAGGCTGAACGCCTGGGTGAACAGGTTGGGCGGCAATGCGTCGCGGTAGGGCGAGAGCATCAACCATTCGTGGCCCACCGGCACACCGGTCGCCGAGAACTCGCTGTTGGGGTAATAGCTCAAGGTGCGTTTATAGGCGCTGCTGAACAGGGTGCGGTTGGTCCACTCAAAGTCGAACATCAACCCCAGGGCCTCGCGCACCTTGGTCTGGCTGAAGGCCGGCCGCCGCGTGTTCATGAACAGGCCCTGGCTCTGGGTCGGGATTTTGTGTGCGATTTGCGCCTTGATCACATCGCCCCGGTTGACCGCCGGGAAGTTGTAGCCATTGGCCCAGTTCTTGGCCTGGTGTTCGATATAGATATCGAACTCGCCTGCCTTGAACGCTTCAAAGGCCACGTCGCTGTCGCGGTAGAACTCCACTTCGACCTTGTCGTAGTTGTAGAAGCCCTGGTTGACCGGCAGGTTCTTGCCCCAGTAATCCTTCACCCGCTCGAACACCAACTGACGGCCCGGGCTGACTTTGCTGATGCGATACGGCCCGCTGCCCAAAGGTGGTTCGAAGGTGGTGGCCTTGAAGTCGCGGTTCTTCCAGTAATGCTGAGGCAGCACCGGCAACTCGCCCAGGCGCAGGATCAGCAACGGGTTGCCGGCACGCTTGAACACAAAGCGGATGCGATGGCGGTTGAGGATATCGACCCGCGCCACTTCTTGCAGGTTGGTGCGGTACTGGGGGTGGCCTTCGGTCAGCAGGGTGCGATAGGAAAACGCCACGTCATAGGCCGTGATCGGCTTGCCATCATGAAAGCGCGCTTCGGGGCGCAGGTTAAAGACGACCCAACTGCGGTCCTCGCTGTACTCCACGGACTGGGCAATCAGCCCGTAGCTGGAGGTGGGCTCATCGCCGGACGGCGCGTACTGGCCGGTGCCGACCATCAACGGCTCATTGAGCTCATTGACGCCGTACTGCAGGAAATTGGGGGTTGAAACCGGGCTTGAGCCCTTGAAGGTGTAGGGGTTGAGCGTATCGAACGTGCCAAATGCCATGACCCGCAACGTCCCGCCTTTGGGCGCTGCAGGGTTTACCCAATCGAAATGGGTGAATTTGGCCGGGTATTTGAGCGTGCCGAACTGCGTGTAACCGTGGCTCTCGGTAATCGTCGCGTTCGCAGCAAAGCTCAAGGCCAGACTTATTAATAGAAGGAGGGGACGCTTCAAATCAGGGATCCGATCCAGGCAGCTTGGGCTTTATGATCGGTACAGTAACAGCTTGTTCCGGTTGGAAAAAGGTTGCTGAAAGCACAGCCGATCAATGTGGGAGGGGGCTTGCCCCCGATGGCAGTGTGTCAGCCAATGAATCGGCTGGCTGGCACTCCGCTATCGGGGGCAAGCCCCCTCCCACATTGAGTCCTCGGTGTACGTGAGGCCTTAGCGCGGCCCCGAAACCACCAGCATCTGCCCCGGCTTCAACGCCTGGCCAGTACGTGGGTTCCAGCGCTTGAGATGTTGCATCTCAACGTTGAAGCGTTTGGCGACGATGTACAGCGAATCACCTTTCTTGACCTTGTATTGCGTTGGCTTCTTATTGCTGGCCACCGCACGGCGCGTGTCCTGCATCACCAGGGTCTGGCCGACCTTGAGGGCCTGGCCGTTGAGCTGGTTCCAGCGTTGCAGGTCGTGCACGTCGACCTTGTTCGCCTTGGCGATCAGCGTCAGGTTGTCGCCACTGCGCACCTTGTAGCTGCGCGAACGCCCAGCAACGCGAGCGGTCTCGACTTCGTCGAACACCTGCTTTTTCGGGCGCATGGCCAGCAATTCTTCAGGCTTCATCGTCGACAGCGTACTGGTGAGCAGTTGCGCCTTGGAGCTTGGCACCAGCAAATGCTGGGGGCCGTCGAGGGTGGTGCGTTGTTTCAGGGCCGGGTTGAGCTGGAACAGTTCGTCTTCGTCGATCTCGGCCAGCGCGGCGACCCGTGACAGGTCCATGCTTTGCTTGACTTCAACCACTTCGAAGTACGGGGTGTTGGCAATCGGGTTCAGGTTGACACCGTAGGCCTCGGGCGCCAGCACCACTTGGGACAGCGCCAGGAATTTGGGCACGTAGTCCTTGGTTTCCTGGGGCAGCGGCAGGTTCCAGTAGTCGGTAGGCAAACCGAGCTTTTCGTTGCGCTCGATGGCCCGGCTAACCGTGCCTTCACCGGCGTTATAGGCGGCCAGTGCCAGCAGCCAGTCACCGTTGAACATATCGTGCAGACGGGTCAGGTAGTCCAGGGCGGCGGTGGTGGAGGCGGTGATATCGCGACGGCCGTCGTAGGCGCGGGTCTGGCGCAGGTTGAAGTAGCGCCCCGTGGAGGGGATGAACTGCCACAAACCCACCGCATCGCTGCGCGAATAGGCCATCGGGTTGTAGGCACTTTCAATCACTGGCAGCAGCGCCAGCTCCAGCGGCATGTTGCGCTCTTCAAGGCGTTCGACGATGTAGTGAATGTAGAGACTGCCGCGTTCGCCGGCGTTCTCCAGGAAGGAAGGGTTGCTGGCGAACCACAAGCGCTGTTGCTCGATGCGTGGGTTGACGCCTACGCCATCCTGTAATTGAAAGCCCCGGCGCATGCGTTCCCAGACATCCTGGGGCACTTGTGGGGCAGGCTTCTCTGAAAGCCAGATAACGGGTTTTTGCTTGATCTTGGCAGCAAGATTCGGTTTGGGTTGCACGGTGGATTGTGCAGCGTAATTTGTCGATTGGCAGCCCGCCAGAGTCGCGGACACAGCCACCGCCACGGCTTGAGCCAGGCGGGTCAATGCGTCTGAAGAAATGGATTTACGAATAGATGACGACATTGGCTGGAAGTAAGTTCCGGGCAAAAATGTCGGGCGATTCTAGAAAGCGCTTTGGTTCCGGTCAACCATTCAGAAAATACGTATCAGAATGCGTGCGCTTAGAACTTATCTTTCCAGGCCCTCAAGCTAGCAAATACCTCGGCCCCAGAGCGGTTGTCGCGGCCATTCCGTTCGTCAGCTTTTTGTTTAACGGATGTTTCAGAGGTACGCAGAAAAGGGTTAGTACGTTTTTCCAGCGCCAGGATGGACGGCAGCGTGATCTCGCCACGCGCCCGCAGTTGGCGGACATTCTCCACACGGTCGGCAATATCAGCGTTGTGCGGTTCTACTGCTTGGGCGAATTTGAGGTTACTTTGTGTGTATTCGTGGGTGCAGTACACCAAGGTGTCCGCGGGCAGGGCGGCCAGGCGTTCGAGGGAGGTGTGCATCTGCTCTGGGGTGCCCTCGAATAGACGCCCGCAACCGGCGGCGAACAGGGTGTCGCCACAGAAAAGCACGCCTTGGTGATAAAAGGCGATATGCCCCAAGGTGTGACCGGGCACGCTATAAACGTCGAAATCCCAGCCCAGCACGCTGATGCGGTCGTTATCGTTCAGCGCCACATCTCGCGCCGGGATCTTTTCGTTCGCCGGGCCGTAGACCTTGGCATCGGTAACCGCCTTGAGTTGTTCGACACCACCGACGTGGTCATGGTGATGGTGGGTGATCAGGATGTCGCTGAGGGCCCACCCTGGGTTCTGCTCAAGCCAGGCCAGCACGGGGGCCGCGTCGCCGGGGTCGACTACGGCGCAGCGCCGGGTGTGTGGGTCTTGTAACAACCAGATGTAGTTATCGGTAAAGGCGGGCAGGGCACTGATCTGTATCATTCTTCGATTCGCCAAGCTGAACACATTGGTGCATCTTAGAACGTCTAGGCGAGTTGGAGAATGCAATGACTGATAAAGCGTTCGCCCAGGCCGATCCTGAGTGGCTGGCCCTTATCGGCGCGGCCCGCGAATGGCTGTCGGGGCCCATCGGGCAATTTCTGCTGGACGAAGAGCGGCGCATGCTCGAAGACGAGCTGGGGCGGTTCTTTGGCGGCTATCTTGTGCATTACGGCCCGTCGGCGCAAACGCCGCCGCCTGCGCCGCAAGTGCAACGCAATGTGCGCCTGGGGGCGCCCCTGCCGGGGGTAGAGATTGTCTGCGAGGAGCAGGCCTGGCCATTGAGTGAGCATGCTGCCGATGTGGTGGTGTTGCAGCATGGGCTGGATTTCTGCCTGTCGCCCCACGGTTTATTGCGGGAGGCAGCGAGCAGCGTGCGCCCTGGTGGCCATTTGCTGATTGTCGGTATCAACCCCTGGAGCAGTTGGGGGCTGCGTCATGTCTTCGCTCATGACGGGCTGCGACAGGCGCGCTGTATCTCGCCTTCACGGGTCGCTGACTGGCTGAACCTGCTGGGCTTCGCGCTGGAGAAACGCCGCTTCGGGTGCTATCGTCCGCCGCTTGCCTCGACCAAGTGGCAGGCCCGCCTGGCGGGCTGGGAGCGCCGCGCAGGGGCCTGGCAATTGTCGGGTGGCGGCTTCTACTTATTAGTGGCGCGCAAGATCGTGGTGGGGCTGCGACCGGTGCAGCAGGTACGCCGCGAGCCCATGGGCAAGCTGGTGCCGATGCCAATGGCCAAGGTCAACCGCGAGCAGAACGAACCGTAAAACTTTTTTGATTTCAGATCGAGCAACCGATGACCGATACCGTAGAACTCTTCACCGATGGCGCCTGCAAGGGCAACCCTGGCCCCGGCGGCTGGGGCGCCTTGCTGGTGTGCAAGGGCGTGGAGAAAGAGCTGTGGGGCGGTGAACCCAACACCACCAATAACCGCATGGAGTTGATGGGTGCCATCCGTGGCCTCGAAGAGCTCAAGCGGCGCTGTGACGTACTGCTGGTGACCGACTCGCAATACGTGATGAAGGGCATCAACGAGTGGATGGTCAATTGGAAGAAGCGCGGCTGGAAAACCGCGGCCAAGGAGCCGGTAAAAAATGCCGACCTGTGGCAATTGCTCGATGAGCAATGCAATCGCCATGACATTACCTGGAAATGGGTGCGCGGCCACATCGGCCACCCTGGCAACGAACGCGCTGACCAGTTGGCCAACCGTGGCGTGGATGAAGTGCGGGGCTACAAACAGAGCTGAGGGCGGCTCACGTGTTAACATCGCGACTTTTGAAACACACCATACCGTTGAGAGCTGAACCCTGATGGCCATCCGATCTGTTGTACTCGATACCGAAACCACCGGCATGCCGGTGACCGATGGCCACCGGATCATTGAAATCGGCTGTGTCGAACTCATGGGCCGGCGCCTCACCGGGCGTCACTTTCATGTCTACCTGCAACCGGACCGCGACAGTGACGAGGGCGCGATTGGCGTCCACGGCATCACCGACGAATTCCTCAAAGGCAAGCCGCGTTTTGCCGAAGTGGCCGATGAGTTTTTCGAATTCATCAACGGCGCCCAGTTGATCATCCACAACGCGGCGTTCGACGTTGGCTTTATCAACAACGAATTTGCCCTGATGGGTCAGGCCGATCGCGCCGACATTTCCCAGCACTGCTCGATCCTCGACACCCTGATGATGGCTCGTGAGCGTCACCCGGGCCAGCGCAACAGCCTCGATGCCTTGTGCAAACGCTATGGCGTCGACAACTCCGGCCGTGAACTCCACGGCGCCTTGCTCGACTCCGAGATTCTTGCCGACGTCTACCTGACCATGACTGGCGGGCAGACCAGCCTGTCACTGGCGGGTAACGCCTCCGACGGCAGCGGCTCGGCTGAAGGCTCGGGTAACCGTCCTTCGGAAATCCGCCGTTTGCCGGCAGATCGCAAGCCGAGCGTGATTATTCGCGCCAGTGAACAGGATATGGCTGAGCATGCGGCGCGGTTGGAAGCGATTGCCAAGTCGGCGGGTGCGCCGGCGTTGTGGTCGACCCTCACTCAGCAATAATCCCCAAGACTGAACACGGGCTAATGTGGGAGCTGGCTTGCCTGCGATAGCGGTGGTCCAGTTAGCCTGACTGTTGCTGGTACACCGCCATCGCAGGCAAGCCAGCTCCCACACTTGATCTCCATTGCTTTCAAAATCTTCATTCGCGACATCCGCTTCCAGCTTCTACCCTTGAGTGCATAGCCCTCAGGACTGAACGCACTCATGTACAAAGACCTGAAGTTCCCTGTTCTTATCGTGCACCGCGACATCAAGGCCGACACTGTTGCCGGTGACCGGGTCCGAGGCATCGCCCGGGAGCTGGAACAAGAGGGCTTCAGCATCTTCTCTGCCGTGGACTACGCCGAAGGTCGGCTAGTAGCGTCTACCCATCATGGCCTTGCGTGCATGTTGATCGCCGCCGAAGGCGCCGGCGTCAATACCCACTTGCTGCAAAACATGGTTGAGCTGATCCGCCTGGCCAGGCTGCGAGCGCCCAACCTGCCGATCTTTGCCTTGGGCGAGCAAGTCACCCTGGAAAACGCCCCCGCCGATGCCATGAGCGAGCTCAACCAACTGCGTGGCATTCTGTATTTGTTCGAAGACACCGTGCCGTTTCTGGCCCGGCAAGTGGCCCGTGCGGCGCGTACGTATTTGGATGGCCTGTTGCCGCCATTCTTCAAGGCGTTGGTGCAACACACAGCCGATTCCAATTATTCCTGGCACACCCCAGGTCATGGTGGCGGCGTGGCTTATCGCAAAAGTCCGGTGGGGCAGGCGTTTCACCAGTTTTTCGGGGAAAACACCCTGCGTTCGGACTTGTCGGTTTCAGTACCCGAACTGGGTTCACTGCTCGACCACACCGGCCCGCTGGCCGAAGCCGAAGCTCGCGCCGCACGTAACTTCGGCGCTGACCATACGTTCTTCGTCATCAATGGCACGTCCACGGCGAACAAGATCGTGTGGCACTCCATGGTCGGCCGTGATGACCTGGTGTTGGTGGATCGCAATTGCCATAAATCGGTGCTGCATTCGATCATCATGACCGGTGCCATCCCGCTGTACCTATGCCCGGAACGTAACGAACTGGGGATCATCGGCCCCATCCCCCTGAGTGAATTCAGCCCGGAGTCGATCCGCTCCAAGATCGACGCCAGCCCGCTGACCCGAGGCCGCCCGCCGAAAGTGAAGATGGCGGTGGTCACCAACTCCACCTACGACGGCTTGTGCTACAACGCTGAGCTGATCAAGCAGCAATTGGGCAACAGTGTCGAGGTGCTGCACTTTGACGAAGCCTGGTACGCCTACGCGGCGTTTCACGAGTTTTTCGCCGGGCGCTACGGCATGGGCACCTCGCGAACCCCGGACAGCCCGCTGGTGTTCACCACCCACTCCACGCACAAGTTGCTTGCGGCGTTCAGTCAGGCGTCGATGATCCATGTGCAGGACGGCGGCGCCCGCCAGCTGGACCGTGATCGTTTCAACGAAGCGTTCATGATGCACATCTCCACCTCGCCGCAATACAGCATCATCGCCTCGCTGGACGTAGCCTCGGCCATGATGGAGGGGCCTGCGGGGCGCTCACTGTTGCAGGAAATGTTCGACGAGGCCCTGAGTTTTCGTCGCGCCCTGGCCAACCTGCGCCAGCATATCGCCGCTGAAGACTGGTGGTTTTCCATCTGGCAGCCGCCGTCGGTGGCGGGCATCGACCGCGTCGTCACAGCGGACTGGCTTCTGCACCCGCAGGACGACTGGCACGGCTTTGGCGATGTGGCCGAAGACTACGTGCTGCTGGACCCAATCAAAGTCACCCTGGTAATGCCCGGCCTCAACGCCGGTGGTGCCTTGAGCGACTGCGGCATCCCCGCCGCGGTGGTCAGCAAATTCCTCTGGGAGCGTGGGTTGGTGGTGGAAAAGACCGGGCTCTATTCCTTCCTCGTACTGTTTTCCATGGGCATCACCAAGGGTAAATGGAGTACCTTGCTCACCGAGTTGCTGGAGTTCAAGCGTAGCTACGACGCCAATGTGAGCCTGGCCAGTTGTTTGCCCTCGGTGTTTGCCCAGGGGGCGGCACGTTATCAAGGCTTGGGTTTACGCGATCTGTGCAACCAATTGCACGGCTGTTATCGCAGCAATGCCACCGCCAAACACCTTAAGCGCATGTACACGGTGCTGCCGGAAATCGCCATGAAACCGGCCGACGCCTACGACCAATTGGTGAGGGGCGAAGTGGAAGCGGTGCCCATTGATGCCTTGCCAGGGCGCATCGCAGCGGTAATGCTGGTGCCTTATCCGCCGGGCATTCCGTTGATCATGCCGGGCGAGCGCTTTACCGAGTCGACGCGCTCGATCATCGATTACCTGGCGTTTGCCCGCACGTTCGATAGCAGTTTCCCAGGGTTTGTGGCTGATGTTCATGGGCTGCAACACGAAGACGACGGCAGTGGTCGTTGTTACACCGTCGATTGCATCAAGGGTTAAGGATGGTTATGCAAGCTGTAATGAACCCGAAGTATCCAGGGCTCAGTGTACGGGTCGCCGACGAGGGCTTTGACGCCTACGTGTGGGGCAATGATTTCAGCTTTGAAGTCAGCGCCTATGGTGAGCCGCAGATGGGTAAGCGGGTCGATCAATGGCCCGTGGAGCGCATCGTGCCGTACCGTAAGTGTTATGGCATTGACCCTGAAGAGTTCGCCAGTTTTCGCGATGCACCCGACAGCGCGATCTTCATGGCCTACCTGGATGATCAACCGGTGGGGCATATCGTGGTCAGTACCAACTGGAACGGTTTTGCCCATGTCGATGAGTTGGCGGTGGCCTTGCCGGCGCGGCGCCACGGTGTGGCCAAGGCGTTGTTGGATGTGGCGCAGTTCTGGAGCCGTAAGAAAAGCCTGCCGGGGATGATGCTCGAAACCCAGAACAACAACCTCGGGGCCTGCCGCTTGTACGAGCGCTGCGGTTATGTGATGGGCGGTATCGACCACCTGCGTTATCGCGGCATTGACCCGCAGACCCGCGAAGTGGCGATTTTCTGGTATCGGCTATTCAAGGCCGAGGTCGAAAAGGTCTAGCTCGCCAACAGGCTTCCGGCCTTTTGCGTGACGATCTCCAGCAGCGCATTCAGCGCGGGCGAGGCCGCGCCGTCCTTGAGGGTCAGCGCATACAGGCTGACCAGGATCGGCGGCGACAGCGGGCATACATCCAGCCCTGCTTCCCGTGCGCCGAACGCGGTAAACGGGTCGACAATCGCCAGGCCCTCTCCTGCTTCCACCATGCTGCGCATCATCTGGTAGGTCTGCACGCGGGTTTGAATCACCGGCAGTGGGCGCAGGGCTTGCAGCTTGGCGTCCAGTAGGCGGCTCAGCGGGTCGTGGCCTTCGAGGCCGATCATCGACTGGCCTGCCAGGTCTTGCAGCGCAATGTACTTCTGCTTTGGCTTGAGCCAGCCATGGGGCGCCAGCAACTGGAGCTTGCCCTGGGCCAGCACGGTGCTGTGTATCTGTGGATGCTCCGGGTCATGCAGGCTAAGGCCCACTTCGGCCTCGTGCAGCAGCAGGCTCCTGACGATCTCCCGCGTCGGCTGGCTCGACAGGTTGCACGGTGTGTCCTGAAAGCGGCGACGCAGTACGGCAATGCTCTGCGGCAGCAATTGATTGGCCAGGGGCGGGGTGCACAGCGCGCGCAGGGTTGGGGCGTGATGGTGTTTGAGGCGGCTGGCCAGACGCTGCACGGGTTCCAGCGCCTCATACACGTGAGCGATTTCGGCTTGCAGCTCCAGGGTTTCGCGGGTGGCCTGCAAACGCCCGCGTACGCTGGCAAACAACATGAAACCCAGTTGTTGCTCGGCCTCTTTGAGCGCTGCATCCACATCGCCCACGGGGAGTTGCAACCATTCGGCGGCCAAGCCTGGCTGTCCGGTCTGCAAGATGGCCTGAATCACTTCGATATGACGTAAACGCATCGCCGGAGTCTATGTGCAGCGCGCTGTGTATTCAATAGAATGGCTGCGCTGATCATCAACGACCAAAGCCGGCTACCGGCAACTACAACAAAAACAGGTCTGGTCTCATATGCCTCTACCCTCGATATTCCTCGGGGTAACGGCCAAGCAACTGTTGGTCCTGGTGACCGTCGGGTGCGCGGCTGCTTATCTCTTCAACGATCAAACCGATACCTCAGCGCAAAACCTCGCGCTCGAAGCTTTTATCCGCTCACAGGAGCAGGTGCACGAACAGGTGGGCGCCGTGGTGGGTATGGCATTGGTCAAACAGGTGGTGGCGTATCCCGGCTATAACGCAGCGGGCTATACGCGTTCGATGTACGCCGTTGAAGGCGAGCGGGGAAAATTGATGGTTACGCTCAAAAGCGTCGAAGGGGAGTCGACGATAGAAGTTACGCAGATGCATCGGCCTTGATCACGCCCAGCCCAGTCAATGCCGTCAATGGCCAGGACTGAGCAGGTCGATAGGCGGGATCTTACGACGCGAGGACGGTTTGCGATTCGCGCACGAGAATGGTGCCCGATTGAATCAACTTGAACTCATCGCCTTCCAGTTTTTCTACACGGTCGCCAATGGCCAGCTTGTAGGTGGTGGTGGGCGCCGAGCCAGCCAGGTCGCCTTGCGCCGGGTTGGATTCCTGGAACTCATGCACCGAATACACGCGGCCTTCTGCGTCTCTGGCATGAAACTGTCCGACTAATACTGCTGCCATCTGTTTAGAACCTCTGGAGATAATCACTCGATTTGCGGTTCTGTAGACCGTTATGGAGCGGGGTAGTTTACCTACGTGAAAAAAATACTATTCGCTGGTGTTTACAGATTATTCCTACGTCGTAAACGCTCGGAGGATTTTCAAAACCTTCTGGTTAACCCGTCGCGAAGACTCTATAACTACTAGCTCCTTTAGTCAGACGTCGGGAAAACCTCCATGAGCAAGGTCTACACGATTGCCGTCCTGGTTGGCAGCTTGAGAAAAGAGTCGATCAACCGCAAGGTTGCCTTGGCATTGGCCGAACTGGCCCCGGCCAACCTCAAGTTGACCATTGTCGAAATTGGCGACTTGCCGCTCTACAACGAGGACATCGACGGTGCAACACCGCCGGCAGCCTACAGTACTTTCCGTCAACAGGTGAGTTCATCCGACGCGGTGCTGTTCGTGACCCCTGAATACAACCGCTCTGTACCGGCACCTTTGAAGAACGCGATTGACGTGGGTTCGCGCCCGTACGGCAAAAGTGCCTGGAGCGGCAAGCCGGGGGCGATCATCAGTGTGTCGCCGGGTGCCATTGGTGGTTTTGGTGCCAACCATCATCTGCGCCAGTCATTGGTGTTTCTGGATGTGCCGTGCATGCAGCAGCCGGAGGCTTACCTGGGTGGGGCGGGGAGTGTGTTTGATGAGGCCGGCAAGGTGTCGGAGAAGACCAAGCCGTTCTTGCAAGCCTTTATCGATGCCTACGGCCAGTGGGTAGCCAAACAGAAATCTTGAATTGGTAATGAGATCAAAATGTGGGAGCGGGCTTGCTCGCGAATGCAATCTGTCAGTTGATATATACACCGACTGACACACCGCATTCGCGAGCAAGCCCGCTCTCACATTGGGTTCAGCGCAACCAGTTAGTCCGTGCTAGCTCAATGACCTCGTCGCCACGCCCACTCATCACCGCTTTGAGCATGTACAGGCTGAACCCCTTGGCCTGCTCCAGCTTGATCGTCGGCGGCATCACCAGTTCCTGAGTCGCCGTCACCACATCCACCAACACCGGCCCGTCATGGGCGAGGGCGCGGCGCAGGGCGGGTTCCAGGTCTTCGGATTGCTCCACGCGAATTCCCAGGATGCCCATGGCGTTGGACATGGCCGCAAAGTCGGGGTTTTTCAGCTCGGTGCCGGCGTCCAGGTAGCCTGCGGCTTTCATCTCCATGGCCACGAAGCCCAGTGACGAGTTATCGAAGACGATGACTTTCACCGGCAGTTTCAACTGCGCCAGCGAGATGAAATCCCCCATCAGCATGGCAAAGCCACCGTCGCCAGACATCGAGATCACTTGCCGCCCGGGAAATGCCGCCTGCGCACCGATGGCCTGGGGCATGGCGTTGGCCATCGAGCCGTGGTTGAACGAGCCGATCAGCCGACGCTTGCCATTCATCTTCAGGTAGCGCGCCGCCCAGACGGTGGGTGAGCCGACATCGGCGGTGAAGATCGCGTCATCGTCCGCTAACTCACTGAGCAACCGCGCCACGTACTGCGGGTGAATGGGCCGGTTGGCCTTTGAGGGCTGCGCCAGGTCATCCAGGCCCTGACGGGCTTTCTCATAGTGCTTGAGCGAGGTCTCGAGAAAGCTGCGATCGGTCTTGCGCGTCAGGCGCGGCAGCAGGGCGTCGATGGTTTCACTCACGTCGGCGGCAATGCCCAGGTCCAGCGTGGCGCGACGGCCCAATGCTTGTGGGTCGCGGTCGACCTGGATGATCTGCGCATCGGTGGGGTAAAACTGGCGGTAAGGGAAGTCAGTGCCGAGCATGATCAACGTGTCGCAGTCGAGCATGGCGTGGTACCCCGAGCTGAAGCCGATCAGGCCGGTCATGCCCACGTCGAACGGGTTGTCCCACTCCACGTGTTCCTTGCCGCGCAAGGCGTGTACCACGGGCGCGCCCAAGGCATCGGCCAGGGCCACCACTTGGTCATGGGCGCCCGCGCAACCGCTGCCACACAGCAGGGTCACTTTCTGGCTGCCGTCCAGGATCTCGGTGAGGCGCTGCAAATCGTGCTCCGCCGGCAACGTGCGCGGCGCGTTGAGCACGGGCCAGGGCTTGAGCTTGGCATCTACTTCCAGCAGTGACACATCCCCCGGAATCACTACCACCGCCACGCCGCGATTGAGGATCGCCGAGCGCATGGCGCGGTGCAGCACGTGCGGCATCTGCTCCGGGCTGGTGACCAGTTCGACAAAGTGGCTGCACTCCTTGAACAGTTCCTGGGGATGGGTTTCCTGGAAGTAATTCAGGCCGATTTCGGTCGAGGGAATCTGCGCAGCAATCGCCAGCACGGGCACATGGTTGCGATGGCAGTCGAACAGACCATTGATCAAATGCAGGTTGCCCGGCCCGCAACTGCCGGCGCACACCGTCAGTTCCCCGGTGGCAGCGGCTTCGGCACCGGCGGCGAAGGCGGCGACTTCCTCGTGGCGCACATGCATCCACTCGATGCTGTCCATGGTGCGCAAGGCGTCGGTCAGGCCGTTGAGGCTGTCGCCGGTCAGGCCCCAGATGCGCTTGATGCCCGCCTGTTCAAGGGTGGTCGCCAGCTGTTGGGCCAGGTTGATTTTCGCCATGAAGAACTCCAATCGTCAGTGAGGTTAAAAACTGCTGATCAATAGGGGACACTTCGATCATGGCGAATGCTCCGCCCTTATTGTGAAGATTGCGTCATGGCGGCGCGGTATTGGCGGGTACGCCGGGCAATGAACCATTGGTCACGTACCAGGGCCATGCACGGCGCGACCTTGGCTTTGGGTAAGTGGCCACGGCTCAAACGGTGCATCTGGTAACGCACCACGGCGAGGATGGCGAGTGAGGCCAGGGGTTTGCGCTTCCAGTCGATGGGCTTGAGTTGCGGGTTGGGGTCGCGGCCTTCGCGCCAGTGTTTGATCAGGTGCGGTTCCAGGGTCAGGGCGGTAGCGATGCCGGCCATGGCGATGCCGCTGTCGAGCACCTGTTGCACGATGGGGAGGCGACGTATGCCACCGGTGACCATCACCGGCATCTTGGCGATGCTGGCGAGTTCTTTGGCCATGTCCAGGAAGTACGCTTCGCGGGCCAGGGTGCGGCCGTCTCGTGCTTCACCCTGCATGGCCGGTGCTTCGTAGCTGCCGCCGGACAATTCCAGCAGGTCGATGGGCAGCGGGTTAAGCATCTCGACCACGGCACGGGCATCCGCCTCGGCAAAGCCGCCGCGCTGGAAGTCTGCCGAGTTGAGTTTGAGCCCTACACAGAATGACGGGCTGACGCTGGCCCGCACGGCGGCGATCACTTCCAGCAGCAAGCGTGCACGGTTTTCCAGCGAGCCGCCCCAGCGGTCGGTGCGCTGATTGCTCAATGGCGACAGGAATTGGCTGATCAGATAACCATGGGCTCCATGGATCTGCACGCCGGTAAACCCGGCTTTCTCGGCCAATTGGGCGCTGGTGGCGAAGCGCCTGATCACGTCCTGGATGTCGTCTTCGGTCATGGCCTTGGGCTTGGCGAACATCTTCGAGAAGCCGCCCAGGTCGAGGGCGACAGCGGAAGGCGCCAAGGCTTGCTGGCGCAGGTTGGCCGGCGTCTGGCGGCCTGGGTGGCTGAGCTGTACCCAGAAATGCACGCCGTTGGCACGGGCCACGTCCGCCCATTCGCGAAAACTGTCCAGATGCTGTTCGTCTTCGAGGGCCACACCGCCGGGGCCTGTCATGGCACGACGGTCAATCATCACGTTGCCGGTGATCAGTAAGCCAGGCGCGCCTTCTGCCCAGGCCTTGTACAACTGCTTCAATTCTCGGGACGGAGCCTGATGGATGTCTGCCATGTTCTCTTCCATCGCAGCCTTGGCGACACGGTTGGAAATGACTTGGCCATTGGGCAGTTGCAAGGCTTCAAAGGGTGACATGGGTTGACTCCTGAGCGGGGGAGGCGTCAGGCTAAGCTTAAAGTTAACTTTAATGTCAAGCAGGCGCAGCGATGAATATTGGTGAGTTGGCAAAACAGAGCGGGCTGGCGGCGTCGCGTATCCGGTTTTACGAGGCCGAGGGGCTGATCAGCCAGGTCGGGCGTCAGGCCAACGGTTATCGACGCTATGCGCCCGAAGCACTGATGACCTTGCAGTTGATCCAGAGCGCGCAGCAGGCAGGTTTCACCTTGCAGGAGCTCAAGGCGTTGATGCCTGCGCCGGGGGAGCACAAGCGCGAGGAACTGATCGACGCGTTGGAGCGCAAGGTGGCGCAGATCGAAGAGATGCAGGCGCAGCTCGCCCACAGCAAGGCGCAGTTGCTGGGGGTGATTGAAGCGGTACGGGCGCAGCCGGAAGGAGTGCCGTGCAGCATGGGGCAGAAGCAGGTGTTGGCGTCGATCAAAACCAACCCATAAAAAAACCCTGGCAGGCCAGGGTTTTTTTATTCACGCAGACTTAGCGACGACGAAACAGCGGCAGCGGCTCATCCGTTGCAGCCTGGTACGTCACCGAGAAGTCCTTGAGGCTTTCCAGCGCTTCGTACGGGTCTTTGTCGGCGCGCAAGGCGAAGGCATCGAACCCACAGCGACGCAGGTAGAACAGCTGGTCACGCAGCACATCGCCAATCGCCCGCAACTCGCCCTTGTAACCGTAGCGGTCACGCAGCAGGCGCGCGTTGGAGTAGTTGCGACCGTCGGTGAAGGCCGGGAAGTTCAGCGCGATAACCTGGAAGTGCTCCACGTCATCACCGATCTCTTCAGCTTCTTCATCGGCGTCCAGCCACACACCCAGGCCGCCATCGCGAGCCTTGAGGGCGTGGCCATGTTCGCGCCACAGCGCCAACGGCACGATCAGGTCGTCGCAGTTGGAGATGCCGTCGAAGCTCGCGTCCTTGGGCAGCAGGTGCCAGGTTTCGTCGAGGACTTCGTTGTTCTTAATGATTCGCTGCATAGACGCGCTCCTTGAACAGGTCAATGCCGATGCGCTGGTAGGTGTCGATGAAACGCTCATCTTCGGTGCGCTGTTCGATGTACACATCGATCAACTTGCCGATCACCTCGGGCATGGCTTCCTGGGCGAAGGACGGGCCGAGGATCTTGCCCAGGCTCGCATCGCGGCTGGCGCTGCCACCCAGGGACACTTGGTAGAATTCTTCGCCTTTCTTGTCCACGCCCAGGATGCCGATGTGGCCGACGTGGTGGTGACCACAGGCGTTCATGCAACCGGAGATGTTCAGGTCCAGCTCGCCGATGTCGAACAGGTAGTCCAGGTCGTCGAAACGACGTTGGATCGATTCGGCAATCGGGATCGACTTGGCGTTGGCCAGGGAGCAGAAATCGCCGCCCGGGCAGCAGATGATGTCGGTCAGCAGGCCGATGTTCGGCGTGGCGAAACCGCCTTCGCGCAGCTCGCCCCACAGGGTGAACAGTTGGCTCTGCTCAACGTCGGCCAGAATGATGTTCTGCTCGTGGGACGTGCGCAGCTGGCCGAAGCTGTAGCGGTCGGCCAGGTCAGAGACGGCGTCCAGCTGCTTGTCGGTGATGTCGCCCGGTGCAACGCCGGTCGGTTTGAGCGACAGGGTCACGGCCACGTAGCCTGGCTTCTTGTGGGCCAGGGTGTTGCGGCCGCGCCAGCGGGCGAAACCTGGGTGCTCTTTATCAAGCGCTGCGATCTCGGCGTCCTGATTGCTCAGGGCCTTGTACTCAGGGTCGACGAAGTGCTTGGCGACGCGATGCACTTCGGCGTCGGTCAAGGTGGTTTGGCCACCGCGCAGGTGTTCCATCTCGGCGTCGACTTTCTGGGCAAACACCTCAGGGGTCAGCGCCTTGACCAGGATCTTGATCCGGGCCTTGTATTTGTTGTCACGACGGCCATAGCGGTTGTAGACCCGCAGGATGGCATCGAGGTAGCTCAACAGGTCTTGCCACGGCAGGAACTCGTTGATGAACGCACCGACGACCGGGGTACGGCCCAAACCGCCACCTACCAGTACACGGAAGCCCAGCTCGCCTGCTTCGTTGTACACCGGCTCCAGGCCGATATCGTGTACTTCGATGGCCGCGCGGTCCGAGGTCGAGCCATTGATGGCGATCTTGAACTTACGTGGCAGGTAGGCGAATTCCGGGTGGAAGGTGGTCCATTGACGGACGATTTCACACCAGGGGCGCGGGTCGATCAGTTCGTCAGCGGCGACGCCGGCGAATTGGTCGGTGGTCACGTTGCGCAGGCAGTTACCGCTGGTCTGAATGGCGTGCATCTGCACGGTCGCCAGCTCAGCCAGGATGTCCGGCACATCTTCCAGGGCCGGCCAGTTGAACTGTACGTTCTGGCGGGTACTGATGTGGGCGTAGCCTTTGTCGAAGTCGCGGGCAATCTTGGCCATCATGCGCATCTGGCGCGAAGTCAGTTGGCCGTAAGGCACGGCTACCCGCAGCATCGGCGCAAAGCGCTGAACATAAAGGCCATTTTGCAGGCGCAGAGGGCGGAACTCTTCTTCGCTCAGTTCACCTGCTAGGTAGCGTCGGGTCTGATCACGGAACTGCTTGACGCGGTCCTCGATGATGCGCTGATCGTATTCGTCGTATACGTACATATAGGTCCTGTTCTCGGCAAATCTGCGCGCACGGCCGCGCACTCCCAACGGAGCCGGCGCACGATACCAGTTTGCGTTTATGCGCAAAAGTGATGTTTGAGTATATGCAAATAACCAAAATGACTAATGAGACTGGTTCTTGCGATAACCCTATTTGTCATACGGACAATCATCGACTTTAATGAGGTCGAGTCTTAGTGCAATCACCTATAAAACCGACAAGAGGCGATGCGATGAGCAATCCGACAAAAGCCCGTAAACCCGACAGTACCGTGGACGCCTGGGCCATTCTGTTCTTGATTATTTTGGTGGTGGGGACTGCTGTGTTCTGGGTGAGCCACCAGTAAGCAGGCACAATAGGAAACTCAATGTGGGAGGGGGCTTGCCCCCGATAGCGGCAGATCAGTCAATATTTCACTGACTGACACTCCGTCATCGGGGGCAAGCCCCCTCCCACATTTTTGATTGGGTTTACACCCCGGCCAGGTGCAATACCAGCTTGACGATGCCGAACAGCGTCAGGGCAAACACCGTGGTAAACACGATGCCCAGAAGCACAAAGTGACTCGGCTTGCCGTGGGTAAAGTCACGTGCGCGATTCTTCCCGCTCTGCACGCCAAACGCCGCCGCCATCACGCTGTGCAGCATCTGCCAGAAGGTTGGGGGCTTGTTATTGGCTGGATCGTCCATGTGTCCCTCCACACGACATGTGTCAGGGACAGCATAGACAATCCACCAGGCCTCAGTTGTCGTAACCCAGATTTGGCGCCAGCCAGCGCTCGGTCACGGCCAGGTCCTGGCCCTTGCGCGCGGTGTAGCTCGCCACCTGGTCCTTGTCGATCTTGCCCACGGCAAAGTACTGCGCCTGCGGGTGGGCGAAGTACCAGCCGCTAACGGCCGCCGCCGGGAACATCGCGTAGTGTTCGGTGAGGAACACGCCGCTGCGGCCGGCTTCCATCTCACGAGCTTGCGGGTCGAGCAGTTGGAACAAGGTGCCTTTTTCGGTGTGATCCGGGCAGGCCGGGTAGCCAGGGGCAGGGCGGATGCCGCTGTACTGCTCTTTGATCAGCGCCTCGTTATCCAACACTTCGTCCTTGGCATAACCCCAGTAGTCTTTACGCACTTGCTGGTGCAGCCATTCGGCGCAGGCTTCGGCCAAGCGGTCGGCCAGGGCCTTGACCATGATCGAGTTGTAGTCGTCGCCCGCGTCCTGGTAGGCCTTGGCGACTTCCTCGGCGCCGATGCCGGCGGTGGTGATAAAGCCACCCACGTAGTCGGTCACGCCGCTGTCTTTAGGTGCGACGAAGTCGGCCAGGGAGAAGTTGGGCTTGCCGTCGGTCTTGATGATCTGCTGGCGCAGGTGATGCAGGGTTGCCAGGGGCTGGCCGTCGTCACCGTAGACTTCCAGGTCATCGTCCTTCACCTGGTTGGCTGGCCAGAAACCAAACACCGCACGGGCGCTGATGAGCTTTTCGTCGATCAGTTTGGCGAGCATTTCCTGGGCGTCGGCGTACAACGCAGTGGCGGCTTCACCTACCACTTCATCGGTGAGGATGCGTGGGAATTTGCCCGCCAGGTCCCAGGAAATAAAGAACGGGGTCCAGTCGATGTACTCGGCCAGCACTTTGAGGTCGATATTGTCCAACACCTTGGCGCCGGTAAAGGTCGGCACCGCCGGTGTGTAGCTGCTCCAGTCAAACTGCGGCTTCTTGGCGATGGCCGCCGGATAGCTCAGGCGCTCGGTGCGGGCGCTGCGGTTGGAGGTGCGCTCACGCACGTCGATGTATTCCAGGCGCGTTTTCTCGACGAAGCCGGCTTTCAATTCCTTGGACAGCAACTGCGTGGCCACGCCCACCGCACGGGAGGCATCAGTTACGTAGATCACGGCATCGTTGCTGTACTTCGGCTCGATCTTCACCGCCGTGTGAGCCTTGGACGTCGTAGCGCCGCCGATCATCAGCGGCAGGTGAAAGTCCTGGCGCTGCATCTCGCGGGCCACGTGCACCATTTCATCCAGCGACGGGGTGATCAGGCCGGACAGCCCGATAATGTCGCACTTCTGCTCCTTGGCCACCTGCAGGATCTTCTCTGCCGGCACCATCACGCCCAAGTCGACGATGTCATAGCCGTTGCAACCCAGCACCACGCCGACGATGTTCTTGCCGATGTCATGCACGTCGCCTTTGACCGTGGCCATCAGAATCTTGCCCTTGGCTTCGGGCTTGTCGCCTTTTTCCAGCTCGATGAACGGGATCAAGTGGGCCACGGCCTGTTTCATCACCCGAGCGGACTTAACCACCTGAGGCAGGAACATTTTGCCCGCGCCAAACAGGTCGCCGACGATGTTCATGCCAGACATCAACGGGCCTTCGATCACTTCGATAGGGCGTGCAAACGACTGCCGCGATTCTTCGGTGTCTTCGACGATATGGGTGGTGATGCCCTTGACCAGCGCGTGTTCCAGGCGCTTGTTCACCGGCCAGCCGCGCCACTCTTCGGTCTCGGCTTCCTTGACGCTGCCGTCGCCCTTGTACTTGTCGGCGATGGCGAGCAGGGCGTCGGTGCCATCCGGGGTGCGGTTGAGCACCACGTCTTCCACCGCGTCGCGCAGCTCGGCCGGGATCTGGTCGTAGATCTCCAACTGGCCGGCGTTGACGATACCCATGGTCAGGCCGTTGCGGATCGCATACAGCAAAAACACCGAGTGAATTGCCTCACGCACCGGGTTGTTGCCACGGAACGAGAACGATACGTTGGACACGCCGCCGGAGGTCAGCGCATACGGCAGCTCGTCACGGATATAGGCACACGCGTTGATGAAGTCGACGGCGTAGTTGTTGTGCTCTTCGATACCGGTGGCGACCGCGAAGATGTTCGGGTCGAAGATGATGTCTTCCGGCGGGAAGCCAACGTCGTTCACCAGAATGTCGTAGGAGCGCTTGCAGATTTCTTTTTTGCGCGCTTCGGTGTCGGCCTGGCCGGCTTCGTCGAAGGCCATCACCACCACGGCAGCGCCATAACGCTTGCACAGCTTGGCGTGGTGAATGAACTGCTCCACGCCTTCCTTCATGCTGATGGAGTTGACGATGCCCTTGCCCTGGATGCACTTGAGGCCGGCCTCGATGACTTCCCACTTGGAGGAGTCGATCATGATCGGCACGCGGGAGATGTCGGGCTCGCCGGCAATCAGATTGAGGAAGGTCACCATGGCCTTCTTCGAATCGAGCATCCCTTCGTCCATGTTGATGTCGATCACCTGGGCGCCGGCTTCCACCTGCTGCAGGGCGACTTCCAGGGCTTCGGTGTAGTTGTCTTCACGGATCAGGCGAGCGAAGCGGGCGGAACCGGTGATGTTGGTGCGCTCGCCGACGTTGACGAACAACGAGCTGCGATCGATGGTGAACGGCTCCAGGCCCGACAGGCGGCAAGCCTTGGGGATATCTGGAATCGGGCGCGGTGCGTAACCGGCCACGGCCTTGGCGATGGCTTCGATATGGCCTGGCGTAGTACCGCAGCAACCGCCGACGATATTAAGGAAGCCGCTCTGGGCGAACTCTTCGATGACCTTGGCGGTTTCCGATGGCAGCTCGTCGTATTCGCCGAATTCATTGGGCAGGCCGGCGTTGGGGTGCGCCGATACGTGGGTGTTGGCCTTGTTGGACAACTCTTCCAGATACGGGCGCAGTTCGCTGGCGCCCAAGGCGCAGTTCAGGCCCACGGAAATCGGTTTGGCGTGGGCCACCGAGTTCCAGAATGCTTCGGTGGTTTGGCCCGACAGGGTACGGCCGGAGGCGTCGGTAATGGTGCCGGAGATCATGATCGGCAGTTCGAACCCCAACTCCTCAAACACACCTTGTACGGCGAAGATCGCCGCCTTGGCGTTGAGGGTGTCGAAGATGGTTTCGATCAGGATCAGGTCGGCGCCACCTTCGATCAGGCCTTTGGTCGCCTCGGTGTAGTTTTCTACCAGCTCATCAAAGGTCACGTTGCGGTAGCCGGGGTTGTTCACATCTGGCGACAGCGAGCAGGTGCGGCTGGTGGGGCCGAGCACGCCAGCAACGAAGCGTGGCTTGGCTGGGTTCTCGGCGGTCTTGGCGTCGGCGATCTTGCGCGCCAGGCGTGCGCCCTCTACGTTCAGTTCGTAGGCCAGTTCTTCCATGCCGTAGTCGGCCATGGAAATGCGCGTGGCGTTGAAGGTGTTTGTCTCGAGGATGTCGGCGCCGGCATCCAGATAGGCTTTTTCGATGCCGCCGATCACGTCGGGACGGGTGATTACCAACAGGTCGTTGTTACCCTTGACGTCGCTTGGCCAGTCGGCGAAGCGTTTGCCACGGTAGTCGACTTCTTCCAGTTTGTAGCTCTGGATCATCGTGCCCATACCGCCGTCGAGGATCAGGATACGGTCCTTGAGGGCTTGATGAAGGGCTTGCAGACGAACGCTACGATCGGACATGGGACTACTCTGGTCAGGCATTTCGGAGGGCGTGAATCATAACAAACCTGTGCCGATTTAGAGCATGTGCAGGTTTTGCATGAATATCGTTCATGTTGCTGCGGGGTATGGCCCGGTAGAATCACCGGCAAATGTTCAGCGTACGCATCGGATTGGAACCGGATACATGTCACTTCGCCTTATTTTCAGCGCCGCGCTGTTATTGATTGCCAGCACTCTCCAGGCACAAAGCGCTGCCCCCGCGCTTTCCTACACCCGCGATATCCAACCGATCTTCACCGAGAAGTGCGTGGCCTGCCACGCCTGCTACGACTCCGCCTGCCAGCTCAACCTGGGCAGTGGCGAAGGCGCGGCCCGTGGTGCGAGCAAAGTGCCGGTCTATGACGGCGAGCGTGGCCAGGCTACACCGACGACACGCTTGTTCTATGACGCCTTTGGCCAGCACGCCTGGCAGCAGAAGGGCTTCTATTCGGTGCTGGACGCACAAGGCAGCCAGGCTGCGTTGATGGCGCGCATGCTGGAGTTGGGTCACACCGCACCGCTGCAACCTAATGCCAAGCTGCCCGACAACATTGTGCTGGGCTTGAACCGCGAAAACATGTGCGCCACCCCCGGTGAGTTCACGGCCTACGCCGGTGCTCATCCCAAAGAAGGCATGCCGCTGGCGGTGACGGGCCTGACCGACCAGCAATACCAGACGTTGCAACGTTGGCTGGCGTCCGGCGCACCTATCGATGAGCAAGGTTTGGCGCCAAGCGCGAAGGAAGCCTTGCAGGTTCAGCAGTGGGAAAACCTGCTCAACCAACCCGGCGCACGGGAAAGCCTGGTGGCGCGATGGTTGTTCGAACATCTGTTCCTGGCCCATATCTACTTCGAGAACGGCGAACCGGGGCATTACTTTCAATGGGTGCGTTCGCGCACGCCAAGCGGCCAGCCTATCGACCTGATCGCCACCCGCCGTCCGAATGACGACCCAGGTACCCGGATTTACTACCGCCTATGGCCGGTGCAGGGCGTGATCGTGCATAAAACCCACATCACGTACCCCTTCAGCGCCGCGAAAATGGCGCGTATCAAAGACCTGTTTTACGCCGGTAACTGGCAGGTGAACGCCTTGCCAGGCTATGGCCCAGGCCGTCGTGCCAACCCGTTCGAGACCTTCGAAGCCATCCCGGCCAAGGCGCGCTACCAGTTCATGCTGGATAACGCCGAGTATTTCGTGCGCACCTTTATTCGCGGGCCCGTGTGCCGTGGCCAGATTGCCACGGACGTGATCCGTGACAACTTCTGGACGCTGTTCCAAGACCCGGACCACGACCTCTACATCACCGATGCGCGTTATCGCGGCCAGGCCACGCCGCTGCTGGCGATGCCGGGGCAGAATGACGATGTGGGCAGCGTGCTGAGCCTGTGGCTGGCCTATCGTGACAAGCGCAACGCCTACGAGGCCCTGCGCCGCGACAACTATGCGGATGTGCCCGCGCCAAGCTGGTCATCGCTGTGGGCTGGTAATGACAACGCGCTGCTGAGCATTTTTCGTCACTTCGACAGCGCCTCGGTGAGCAAGGGCCTGATCGGTGAAGTGCCGCAAACGATGTGGCTGTTCGATTACCCGTTGCTGGAGCGCACCTACTATCAACTGGCGGTGAACTTCGACGTTTTTGGCAACGTCTCGCACCAGGCCCAGACGCGACTGTACTTTGACCTGATCCGCAATGGCGCCGAGCAGAACTTCCTGCGCCTGATGCCGGCCGACAGTCGCGAAGACTTTATGGATGATTGGTACCAGAACAGCGGCAAACTCAAGCTGTGGCTGGACTATGAAGCCGTCGACGATGACAAACCCACCGGCCTGCACCTCAACGAGCAAGACCCGAAACGCGACTTTGCCAACCAGTTGCTCGCCCGTTACGGCGATTTGAATGCCAGCCCCGACCCGATCAACCGTTGCACGGGTGCTTATTGCTCCCGCGACGGCATCGACCCGGCACTGCAAGACGCGGAGCAGGCACTGAGCCGCCTGACTTCACGGCCAGCAGCGGGGCTCAAGGTTATCGACCAATTGCCCGAAGCGACGATGCTGCGTATCGAAACCCCCCGAGGCAAGCGTGAGGTCTACAGCATGCTGCGCAACCGTGCCCACAGTAACGTGGCGTTTTTGCTGGGTGAGGCCTATCGCTACCAACCGGGCCTGGACACCGTGACCATTTACCCTGGCGTGCTCAGCAGCTACCCCAACTTCATGTTCAATATCCCGGCGCAGGAAGTGCCGGCGTTTGTCGCCGAAATGGAGCAGGCCAAGGACGCCAAGCGCTTTGAGCAGATCGTTGATCGCTGGGGCGTACGCCGCAGTCATCCGCTGTTCTGGCAGTACTTCCACGATTTATCGCAATACATCCACGAAACCACGCCGGTGGAAGAGGGCGTGCTGGATATGAATCGCTATGAAAACCTCTGACAGGGTGAATAAGTCTTTTCCGACAAAATTACTCGGACTTTGTACCTGCGTAATATTTTGGCGTAAACTGCCGGCAAGCCTGTGAGGAGTTTCCATGACTGCCATAACCATTACCGACGCCGCCCACGATTACCTGGCTGATCTGCTGTCCAAGCAGAACACCCCAGGCATCGGTATCCGCGTCTTTATCACCCAGCCCGGCACCCAGTACGCCGAGACGTGCATTGCCTACTGCAAGCCGGGTGAAGAAAAACCTGAAGATACCGCGCTGGGGCTCAAAAGCTTCACCGCGTATATCGACCACTTCAGCGAAGCCTTCCTTGACGATGCGGTCGTCGACTACGCCACCGACCGTATGGGCGGCCAGTTGACCATCAAGGCACCGAACGCCAAAGTGCCGAGCGTCAACGCTGACAGCCCGGTAAACGAGCGTATCAACTACTACCTGCAAACCGAGATCAACCCCGGTTTGGCCAGCCATGGCGGCCAGGTCAGTTTGATCGACGTGGTGGATGACGGCATCGCCGTGCTCAAGTTCGGCGGCGGCTGCCAGGGCTGCGGCCAGGCGGACGTGACCTTGCGTGAAGGCATCGAGCGCACTCTGTTGGAGCGTGTTCCAGAGCTCAAGGGCGTACGTGACGTGACTGACCACACGCAGAAAGAAAACGCCTACTACTGAGTAAGGTGTTCACTGCGAACAAAAAAACGGCGCCCCGTGAGCGCCGTTTTTTTATGCTTAAAATTCAATGTCTTGCACTATATACCTAGCACAGCAGATTAACTGTCGGAGGGGGCTTGCTCCCGATGAGGGAGTGTCAGTTGATACATCTTTGGCTGATACACCGTCATCGGGAGCAAGCCCCCTCCCACATTTCTTACCGCGTTCCGTCAGGGGCGGTAAAGATGAGCATGCCCTGCCCGATACAACGAAGACTCGCTAAAACTATCACTGGCCAACACCCGACCCACCACAATCAACGCCGTACGCCGAAACCCCTTGGCGGCGACCTTTTCAGCGATATCACTCAGCGTGCCAATCGCCCAATCCTGATCCGGCCACGTCGCCCGGTGCACCACGGCAATCGGGCAATCGGCGCCGTAGTGCGGCAGCAGTTCGGCGACAATTTTCTCCAGGTGGTTAACCCCCAGATGAATCGCCATCGTGGTGCCGTGCTGCGCCAAACTGTTGAAATCTTCGCCGGCGGGCATGCTGGTTTTATCCGCATAACGGGTCAGGATCACGCTTTGGGCGATATCCGGCAGGGTCAGTTCAGTCTCAAGCAGCGCCGCACACGCCGCCACGGCGGTGACACCGGGGATAATCTGGAAGGGGATGCCCAATTCACGCAGATGGCGGATCTGCTCGCCAATGGCTCCATACAGGCTTGGGTCGCCCGAATGTACCCGAGCCACGTCCTGGCCCTTGGCGTGTGCGGCCTTGAGCAGGTCAATGATCTGCTCCAGATGCAGCTCGGCGCTATTGACCACCGTTAGCGCCTGATGACCTTCCAACACCGCCGCCGGCACCAACGAGCCCGCGTAGATGATCACCGGGCAACTGCGGATCAGCCGCTGGCCTTTGACGGTGATCAGTTCCGGGTCGCCGGGGCCTGCGCCGATGAAGTAGACGGTCATGGGGATTCCTGTTGAAAAGCGGGCGAGCATGAAGATTGCTCATGATCGGGAAGGGCGATTATCGGGTTTTCAGTCGGCACACGCCAATGCAAAGGTGGCCTGGGTGGTTTTTTTGCGGGGGATCAGCAAGCGAGCAGGGCTGCCGGTGAGGTGTTCGGCCAAGGCCAGGGCGGTGCTTTCGGCGATGCCGTAGCAGCCAGTGTGGGCGAAGGCGACTTCGGATTTGTGACTCAGGCGGTCTTCAAACGCTGCCAATTGCGCGGCGCTGAAGCAGTGCAACGGCAGGCGCAACATCGCAGCCAGTGCCAACAACCCTGGTTCATCTTGCTTGAGGTCGAGACTGGCCAGCGCAGTGATGCGCTGGCGTTCGATGCCGCTCTCGGCGAGGGAAGCCTCAAACAGGGCCAGCAGGGTGTGAACATCACAGCCCCGCTGGCAGCCCAGGCCGACGACCAGCGTCATGCCGAGTATTGATCATCACGATTGCGGCGAAACAGCCAGGCACTGATCAGGCCCAGGGCCAGCCAGAACGCGACGTTGGTCAGCTGCGAAGCGATTTTGAACTGTGCTTCCAGTGCCTCCGGGGCCAGCATCGAGTGCACTTCTGGTTGCGGTGCGCCGATCACGTGTGGCACGGCCAGGATCGCGGCGCCTAGCACTTTGAGTAGCCAGTTGCGACCAAACACGATCAGCGCGATACCGGCCGCAGTGGACGCGGCAGTACCAATCCACCAGGTCTGGCGCAAGGCCAAATCAGCGGCGGCCGTGCCCGGCAACTCCGGTGGCAGGCCCATCGTGGGCGCCAGAACGAAGGTCGCATAACCGGCCAGGCCCCACAGCAGCCCTTGAGCTGTGCGGGTGGGCGCTCGCAGGGTGTAGAGACCGGCCAGCATCAGCGCAAAGCCGACGGCAACCACCAGATTGCCCCCGGTGGTCGACAGCACACGCTGCCAGCCATCTTCCGGCTCCCAGGCTTCGGCGTCGTGAGTGTGGGCTGCGGCGCCAGCGGCGTGCTCATGCACCACTTCGGTGGCAGCCGGGGCTTTTTCAAAGGATTCCGCCTGCAAAATCAGCGGTGCCACCCAGAAGCTTTGCAGCAGGGTCAGCAGCAGGGCGGCCGCAAGGCCAGTGAAACCTGCGGTTTGCGCAATACGCTTGATCATGTCGGCAGGTCTCAGTGGCACGGGAACGCGGCGCTGTGGCGGGTATCGTGGGCGGCGTTGTGCACGGCCTCGATATGCGAGAACCCGGCGAAATACACCAGGCACGCGCCGAGGATCGACGCACCGATGGCGGCGGTCAGGCGTTGGCTCAAGGTGGAGGTGTTGCTGGCGGAGTGCGAAGTGCTGCTGATGATCGACATGGCGCGTCCCTTTCAGGTGTCAGGGTGAAACGAGCGCATAAAAACCCCGCGAGCCGGGCACGCAGGGTTTTAAACAGCGCCCGCCCACCGCGGGTTTGTTATCTGATTTTTTCGGGCCGGTCTCCGGGCTTGCGAGGGACACTGGGTCTATAAAGCATCGCCTTCCCATGCCCTGCAGGCACAGTGGATCTGACGCTTCGCTCGCTTACCGTTGCGGGGGCAGCACCGGACTGGTCATATCGCTATGACGTACCGGTTTCCCGTTTCACCCTTTGCAGGGCACCCGAAACAAGATGTGTAGGAGAGCATGGGGTTTGGTGGGGAGTCAATTGGGATGTGGTTTTTGGTTAGTGTTGTTGTGGTGGTGGTGGTGTACATATCCGTTGCTGCGGTAACGGCCGCTTAGGGTTTCGCTCTTACAGCGACTCACTTTTGGAAAGGCCCAAAAGTAAGCAAAAGGCCTTCGCCCCAACACTCGGCACCTCGCTTAGGCTCGGTGTGCCCGAACGCAGGCTTGAATCCGTGGGCCGCCGCCACGCGCCATCCATGGCGCGGGGCGGCTAACCCGGCGTCCTGCCGGGTTACCCACGGATTCAAGCCTGCGTTCGGCCAGCGTGTTTGACGGGGCGCCCCAGATCAACAGCAAGAGCGCGGCGGCCTTAGAGCCGACCGGTATTTCAGGTCGTTCACAATTCAAATGTGGGAGCTGGCTTGCCTGCGAAAGCGGTGGGTCAGCCAACACCTGCATCCACTGGCCCACTGCATTCGCGGGTAAGCTGATCTGGCCTAATGATTTTGGACACTTTAATCGGGCGCTATGATGGCGCCTAAATTTGAGGTGTTTTGAATATGCGCAAATCTTATTCCAGTGAATTCAAACTCAAGGCAGCCAGTATGGTG
>NZ_JACVZE010000004.1 GCF_015461805.1 Pseudomonas pisciculturae | reverse complement strand
AAAGAGTTGGTGTACTTCCCCGTGCAGTATACGCCGTTTGACCGGTTCTCCAAGAAACTGGGTGCCAGTGTGGCGGAGAAGTTGGCGCTGTATATGGGTTTCCAAGGCCCGGCGCTGCGCTGAGATCTTGAGCCTGATGTAGATCAAAATGTGGGAGGGGGCTTGCCCCCGATTGCGGTGTGTCAGCTACAGGTGAGCTGGCTGATCCACCGTCATCGGGGGCAAGCCCCCTCCCACATTTGGTTTTCGGTGTGCTTTAAGGGATTTGCACGCCTTCGGACAGAAGCATGTCCACCAGTCGGATCAGCGGCAAACCCACCAGGCTGGTGGCATCCGGCCCTTCCGTGCTCTGGAACAAGCTCACCCCCAACCCCTCAGCCTTGAAGCTGCCCGCACAGTCATACGGCTGCTCAACCCGCAGATAGCGCTCGATCCGCTCCACATCCAGCTCACGCATCTGTACGGTAAACGGCACACAATCGACCTGGCAGTGGCCCGTCTCGGTATTCAGCAGCGCCAGCCCGGTCAGAAAGCTGACCCGCTTGCCGCTGGCAGCCAATAACTGTTCGCGGGCATTTTCAAAGGTGTGGGGCTTGCCGATAATGCGTCCTTCGAGCGCCGCCACCTGGTCGGAGCCGATGATCAAATGTCCTGGATGGCTCGTAGCAAGGGCGCGGGCTTTCTCTTCTGCCAGACGCTTTACCAGCTCCCCGGCGGACTCATTTGCGCGGTGGCTTTCGTCGATATCCGGCGAGCTGCAGGTAAATGGCAGGTGCAAGCGGCTCAACAATTCCCGGCGATAAACCGAGCTGGATGCGAGTAATAAAGGCAGCATGGGTGTCTCCTCAAGGCAGCGCAGGATTCTAGCTGCGTGACCGGCTGACGCACAGGGCTGAATTTCCTTTGACATGGCTGGGGGCATCCCTATAATGCTGCGCCTATGTTGAATGACCCGATTCCACCTCACGTTGACCCGCGCAAATTGGCTGATCGTGGCACTTCCCTTCAAGGTGAGTTGCTGCTGGCCGATTTGGAGAGACTCTGCGACCCGCTTTCCGACACCGTCGGTACGGTCCAGGCTAAATTCGTTTTTGAACGAGATGAACGTAAATCTGTGGTAATCCACAGCTTTATCGACACCGAGGTCAAAATGGTTTGCCAGCGTTGTCTTGAGCTGGTCACCCTGCCGATTCACAGCGAGTGCAGTTATGCTGTGGTGAAGGAGGGTGCGAATACCCAGTCGTTGCCGAAAGGTTATGACGTGCTGGAACTGGGCGAAGATCCATTGGATCTGCATGCACTGATCGAGGAGGAGCTTCTGCTCGCCTTGCCCATTGTGCCTGCTCATCATCCGGAAGAATGCCAGCAGCCGGAGGGGCTCGATGACGAGCTCGAACCGAGCGAGGACGAGGTAACGCGGTCCAACCCGTTCAGTGTATTGGCGCAGTTAAAGCGTGACCCAAACGTTTAGGAGTTAATCAATTATGGCTGTTCAGCAGAACAAAAAATCCCGCTCTGCCCGTGACATGCGTCGTTCGCACGACGCTCTGACGGCGAGCACTCTGTCTGTAGAAAAAACCACCGGTGAAATTCACCTGCGTCACCACGTATCGCCAGAAGGCGTATACCGTGGTCGTAAAGTGATCGACAAGGGCGCTGACGAGTAATCACTTGTCTGCTCTAGTCATCGCGATAGACGCAATGGGCGGGGACTTCGGTCCCCGCAGCATTGTCCAGGCCTGCATCGCCAGCCTGAATGCTACTCCCTCGCTGCACCTGACCCTCGTCGGTCAACCCTCCTTACTTGAAGAACTGATTGCCAGCCATCCGGCTGTGGATCGCGCGCGCCTGACGATTACGCCAGCCAGCGAAACCATCGGCATGGATGAAAAGCCGGCGGCTGCCCTGCGTGGCAAGCCTGACTCTTCAATGCGGGTGGCGCTTGAGTTGCTGCGTGATGGCAAGGTGCAAGCCTGTGTCAGTGCCGGCAATACGGGGGCGTTGATGGCGTTGTCGCGTTTTGTGCTCAAGACGCTGCCCGGGATTGATCGGCCTGCCATGGTCGCGGCGATCCCGACGCAGAAAGGCTATTGCCAACTGCTGGACCTAGGGGCAAACGTCGATTGCAGTGCCGAACACCTGCTGCAGTTCGCTCTAATGGGTTCGGTGGCCGCCGAAGCGCTGGGCGTGAGCCGTCCGCGGGTGGCATTGCTGAATATCGGCACCGAGGACATCAAGGGCAATCAGCAGGTCAAGCTCGCTGCCACCTTGTTGCAAGGTGCGCGGGGCTTGAACTACATCGGTTTCGTCGAGGGGGATGGCGTGTACCGGGGCGAAGCCGATGTGGTGGTGTGTGACGGATTTGTTGGCAATATCCTGCTTAAATCCAGTGAAGGCCTGGCGACGATGATTGCCACGCGTATCGAGTCGCTGTTCAAGCAAAACCTGGCGTCGCGGGTGGTAGGTGCCCTGGCATTGCCGCTGATGCGTCGCCTGCAGGCTGACCTGGCACCGGCGCGCCATAACGGTGCGAGTTTTCTGGGGCTACAGGGCATTGTGGTGAAGAGCCATGGCTCGGCGGGTGTAGAGGGCTTTCAAAGTGCCATTGCGCGGGCCCTGATCGAGATTCAGGAAAACCTGCCACAGCGCTTGCACGGCCGCCTTGAGGACCTGTTGCCTTAGGCGAATCGGCCCGGAAATGCTTAAATGTGACCGGCCAGTTCAATTGACCATCCAATCTGTCAGTTTCGTGCGCTCCCATTGTAGGAGTGCGCATTTTTGACGACCAGATCATTAGGGGCTTGTTACATGTCTACATCCCTCGCATTCGTCTTTCCAGGGCAGGGTTCGCAGTCCCTCGGCATGTTGGCCGAGCTGGGCGCGCAATACCCGCTGATCCTGGACACTTTCAAGGAAGCTTCCGACGCCTTGGGTTACGACCTGTGGGCACTGACCCAGCAAGGGCCGGAAGAGCAGCTTAATCAAACCGACAAAACCCAGCCGGCCATCCTGACCGCTTCGATCGCCCTGTGGCGCTTGTGGTTGGCAGAAGGCGGCGCGCGCCCGGCATTTGTGGCTGGTCACAGCCTGGGCGAATACAGCGCCCTGGTTGCCGCCGGCAGCCTGACCCTCGCTGAAGCGGTCAAGCTGGTCGAGCGTCGTGGTCAACTGATGCAAGAAGCCGTTCCGGCCGGGCAGGGCGGCATGGCCGCTATCCTGGGCCTGGACGACGCGGTAGTGATCGAAGCCTGCGCCGAAGCGGCACAGGGTGAAGTGGTCAGCGCCGTGAACTTCAACTCCCCTGGCCAGGTGGTGATCGCCGGTGCCAAGGCTGCCGTTGAGCGCGCTATCGAAGGCTGCAAGGCTCGTGGCGCCAAGCGTGCGTTGCCGTTGCCGGTGAGCGTGCCATCGCATTGCGAACTGATGCGCCCGGCCGCCGAGCGTTTCGCCGAGTCCATCGCTGCCATCAATTGGCAAGCGCCGCAGATCCCGCTGGTGCAGAACGTCAGCGCGGCCGTTGCCGCCGACCTCGACACCCTCAAGCGCGACCTGCTAGAGCAGCTCTACAAACCCGTACGTTGGGTTGAATCGGTCCAGACCCTGGCTGCCAATGGCGCCACCGAGCTGGTTGAATGCGGCCCGGGCAAAGTCCTGGCCGGCCTGAACAAGCGCTGCGCCGACGGTGTGTCGACCGCTAACCTCAATACCCCGGATGCCTTTGCTGCCGCTCGCGCAGCACTGGCCTGAAGCATTAGGAGAAGCCTGCATGAGTCTGCAAGGTAAAGTTGCACTGGTTACTGGCGCCAGCCGTGGCATTGGCCAGGCGATTGCCCTGGAACTGGGTCGTCAAGGCGCCGTCGTGATCGGCACTGCTACGTCCGCCTCGGGCGCCGAGCGTATCGCCGCGACCCTGAAGGAAAACGGCGTGCAGGGCACCGGCCTTGAGCTGAACGTGACCAGCGATGAATCCGTGGCAGCTGTATTGGCCCAGATCACTGCCGAGTTCGGCGCGCCGGCTATTCTGGTGAACAATGCCGGTATCACCCGCGACAACCTGATGATGCGCATGAAAGACGACGAGTGGTATGACGTAGTCGATACCAACTTGAACAGTCTGTTTCGCCTGTCCAAGGGCGTTTTGCGCGGCATGACCAAGGCGCGTTGGGGCCGAATTATCAATATTGGCTCTGTAGTGGGTGCCATGGGCAACGCAGGCCAAGTAAACTATGCATCCGCCAAGGCCGGCCTGGAAGGTTTCAGCCGTGCACTGGCACGTGAAGTCGGCTCGCGGTCGATTACGGTCAACTCGGTAGCCCCTGGGTTCATCGATACCGATATGACCCGCGAACTGCCCGAAGCACAGCGTGAAGGTTTGCTGACGCAGATTCCGCTGGGCCGTCTGGGCCAGGCTCAAGAGATCGCGAATGTGGTTTCTTTCCTGGCATCCGACGGTGCGGCATACGTGACTGGGGCTACAATCCCGGTGAACGGCGGGATGTACATGAGTTAAATTGTGACGGATCGCTTCAAAAAAATGTCATACGAGCTGTCTAAAATCCGTTATAAAGCTGCAACTTAATTTATAGGCAGGTGGCCGACCGGGTACGTGGTGAAGCTTTCAGTTGAAAAGCTGAAATGGCTTTCTATACACTTACCCACTGGCCAGCTGCCTGAATTTGTCCATTAGGAGTTAAACAAGGTATGAGCACCATCGAAGAGCGCGTCAAGAAAATCGTTGCCGAGCAACTGGGCGTTAAAGAAGAAGAAGTGGTCAACACTGCTTCCTTCGTTGAAGACCTGGGTGCCGATTCCCTTGACACCGTTGAGCTGGTGATGGCTCTGGAAGAGGAATTCGAGACCGAAATCCCGGACGAAGAAGCTGAAAAAATCACTACTGTTCAAGCTGCTATCGACTACGTTACTGCCCACCAGGCGTAATAGTTTTTAGTCGTCGCTTGCTGTTGGGAAAAACCGCACTGCTGTTACAGCGTGCGGTTTTTTCTTTAGCTCCAAAGCAAAGTGTCGTCATTAGAAAAAGGAGAGTGCTGTGTCGCGTAGACGCGTCGTAGTCACCGGTATGGGTATGTTGTCGCCACTGGGTACGGATGTGCCGAGCAGTTGGCAGGGCATTCTGGCTGGCCGCAGTGGTATTGGTCTGATCGAACACACGGACCTTTCTGCCTATTCCACCCGTTTTGGCGGCTCGGTAAAGGGTTTCAATGTCGAGGAATACCTCTCGGTCAAAGAGTCCCGCAAACTCGACCTGTTCATTCAATACGGCCTGGCAGCCGGTTTTCAGGCAGTGCGTAACGCCGGCCTGGAAGTCACCGACGCCAACCGTGAGCGCATCGGCGTGGCCATGGGTTCGGGTATTGGCGGTCTGACCAATATCGAAGAAACCAGCCGCACGCTGCACGATACTGGCCCCCGTCGAATTTCACCGTTCTTCGTGCCGGGCTCGATCATCAATATGATTTCCGGCTTCCTGTCTATCCACTTGGGTGCACAGGGGCCTAACTACGCCATCGCCACGGCGTGCACCACCGGTACGCATTGCATCGGCATGGCGGCGCGCAATATCGCCTACGACGAAGCCGACGTGATGATCGCCGGCGGTGCCGAGATGGCTGCCTGCGGCCTCGGCATGGGCGGCTTCGGCGCGTCCCGTGCGCTGTCGACTCGCAATGACGAGCCGACCCGTGCCAGCCGTCCGTGGGACAAGGGCCGTGACGGTTTCGTGCTGTCCGACGGCGCCGGTGCCCTGGTATTGGAAGAGTTGGAACACGCCAAAGCGCGTGGTGCCACTATCTATGCCGAGCTGATCGGCTTTGGCATGAGCGGCGACGCTTACCACATGACTTCGCCACCATCCGACGGTGCCGGTGCTGCACGTTGCATCACCAACGCCTTGCGCGATGCGAAGGTCAATACCGACCAGGTGCAGTACATCAACGCCCACGGCACTTCCACGCCGACAGGCGACCTGGCGGAGGCCGAAGCCATCAAGTCGGTGTTCGGCGAGCACGCCTACAAGCTGGCGGTCAGTTCCACCAAGTCCATGACCGGTCACCTGTTGGGTGCGGCGGGCGCGGTCGAGGCGATCTTCAGCGTGATGGCCATCAAGGATCAGGTCGCTCCGCCGACCATCAACCTGGATGAGCCGGACGAAGGGTGCGACCTGAACTTCGTACCTCACGAAGCGCAGCCGATGCCGATCGACGTAGCGATCTCCAACTCGTTCGGCTTTGGTGGCACCAACGGTTCCCTGGTGTTCCGCCGGTTCGCCGAGTAATGGAAAGCTGGGTCGACGGTCAGCCAGCGGACAGCGTGCCGCTCAAAGATCGCGGCCTGGCGTATGGCGATGGGCTGTTTGAAACCATCGCCGTCAAGGCTGGGCAGCCTGTGCTGCTTGAACGTCACCTGCATCGCCTCCAAGAGGGTTGCAGGCGTTTGGCACTGGTTGCGGATCATGGGTTGGTGCGCAGCGAAGTGCTGGCCTATGCCGTCGCCTTGGGTGACGGTGTACTCAAGTTGATCCTCACGCGTGGCGACAGCCTGCGCGGTTATGGCATTAACCCCGGCGCGCCCGTGCGCCGTATCTTGCAGGGCAGTGCGCCTGCTACCTATCCCCAAGCCCATGGAACCGACGGTATCCGCCTGTTTCCGTGCGCTACCCGCTTGGCCGAGCAGCCGTTGCTCGCTGGCCTCAAGCACCTCAATCGCCTGGAACAGGTGATCGCCCGCGCCGAATGGCAGGATGCTAAATACGCTGAAGGTTTGATGCAGGATTTATCCGGCCGGGTCATTGAAGGCGTATTCAGCAATCTGTTCCTGGTGCGCAATGGCTTGTTACGAACTGCCGATCTAAATCGTTGCGGCGTTGCCGGGGTGATGCGCGCCGAGATTCTCGCCCAAGCGCAAGCCCTGGGCATCCCGGTGGCCGTGGCTGACATCAGTCTTGAGCAATTGCAGCAGGCTGACGAAGTCTTTGTGTGCAACAGCGTTTATGGCATTTGGCCTGTGCGCGGGTACGCTGCGATGAGCTGGCCGGTTGGGCCGCTCACCCGTAAACTGCAGGGCATTGTTCGCGCACTATTGGATATTTGAGTTGATACGAAAACTGGTTGTACTGCTGCTGATCGGTCTGTTCACGGCGGCTTTGCTGTTGGGCTATTCGGCCTGGAAGTTTGACTCTGCCTTGAAGCAGCCCTTGAACCTGACCGCAGAGCAATTGCTCGATGTTCCGGCAGGGGCGACCCCCACCGGCACATTCAATCGCCTTGAGGCCGACGGTGTTATCGACGGCGCCTTCTGGCTGCGCCTGTACTGGCGCTTCAACCTCGACGGCCAGCCGCTGCACAGTGGCGAATACCGCATGACCCCCGGCATGACGGCCCAGGGCCTGATCGGCCTGTGGCAGCGCGGCGAAGTGGTGCAATACAGCCTCACCCTGGTAGAGGGCTGGAATTTCCGCCAAGTGCGCTCAGCCTTGGCCAAGCATGAAAAGATCGTCCAAACCCTCTCGGGTCTGACCGACAGCGAAGTGATGGAAAAACTCGGCCACCCCGGTATTTTCCCGGAAGGCCGGTTTTTCCCGGACACCTACCGCTTCGTGCGCGGCATGACCGACGTCGAATTCCTGAAAAAAGCCTACAACCGTCTGGACGATGTCCTCGCCCAGGAGTGGAGCAAACGCGCCGCCGACGCGCCCTACACCGAACCCTATCAAGCGCTGATCATGGCTTCTCTGGTGGAGAAAGAAACCGGTGTGCCCGAAGAGCGCGGGCAGATTGCCGGCGTATTTGTGCGTCGCTTGAAAATCGGCATGCTGTTGCAGACCGACCCCACGGTGATCTACGGCCTGGGTGAGCGCTACAACGGCAAGTTGACCCGTGCGCACCTCAAGGAAGCCAACCCTTACAACACTTATACGATTGCTGGCTTGCCGCCGACGCCGATTGCCATGGTCGGTCGTGAGGCGATCCATGCGGCACTGAACCCGGTACCGGGCAGCAGCCTGTATTTCGTCGCCCGTGGCGATGGCAGCCATATTTTTTCCGATAACCTGGATGCGCATAATGCGGCCGTGCGTGAGTTTCAGCTCAAGCGCCGTGCTGATTACCGCTCCAGCCCGGCACCGGTGGTAAAACCGTCGCAAGAGGCAACACCAAATGCCGACGCGCCTGCCGAGCCGCAAAGCCCGCAATGACTCTGACTAAGGACTGCCCGTGACTGGCTTGTTTATTACCCTGGAAGGCCCGGAAGGCGCCGGCAAAAGCACCAACCGCGATTACCTGGCCGAGCGTTTACGTGCCGAAGGGATCGAAGTGGTGCTGACCCGTGAGCCCGGCGGTACGCCGCTGGCCGAGCGCATCCGCGAAGTACTGCTGGCCCCAGGTGAAGAACAGATGAACCCGGACACCGAGTTGCTGCTGGTATTCGCCGCCCGTGCCCAGCACCTGGCCGAAGTGATCCGCCCGGCACTGGCTCGCAGTGCCGTGGTAATTTGCGACCGCTTCACCGATTCCACCTACGCCTACCAGGGCGGTGGCCGGGGCTTGTCCCTAGCGCGCATCGCCACCCTGGAAACCTTCGTCCAAGGCGATCTACGCCCCGACTTGACCCTGCTTTTCGACCTTCCGGTGGAAGTCGGCATGGCCCGCGCCAGCGCCCGTGGTCGCCTGGACCGCTTCGAGCTCGAAGGTCAGGCGTTCTTCGACGCCGTTCGCACTGCATTCCTTAAACGTGCAGAGGCCGAGCCTGCGCGTTATCACCTGCTGGACGCTGCCCAACCGCTGCCTCAGGTGCAACAAGCCATCGATGCCCTGATGCCGGCCCTGCTGGAGCGCGCCCGTGGCTGAAGCCTACCCCTGGCAAGACAGCCTCTGGCAGCAATTGGCCGGCCGTGCCCAGCACGCTCACGCCTACTTGCTACATGGGCCGATCGGCATCGGCAAGCGCGCGCTCGCCGAGCGCTTGATGGCCAGCCTGTTGTGCCAGCGCCCGGTTAGCCTTGAGGCGTGCGGCGAGTGCAAATCCTGTCTTCTGCTCAAGGCCGGCAGCCATCCGGACAACTATCTGCTGGAGCCCGAAGAGGCCGACAAGGCGATCAAGGTCGACCAGGTACGTGACCTCGTCAGCTTCGTAGTGCAGACCGCGCAGATGGGCGGGCGCAAAGTGGTCTTGATCGAGCCGGTGGAGGCGATGAACATCAACGCCGCCAACGCCTTGCTCAAAAGCCTGGAAGAACCATCGGGCGATACCGTGCTGTTGCTGGTGAGCCATCAGTCCAGCCGTTTATTGCCGACTATTCGCAGCCGTTGCGTGCAGCAGGCGTGCCCGTTGCCCAGCGAGGCCATGAGCCTTGCGTGGTTGGGGCAGGCACTGCCAGAGTGCAGCGAAGCAGAACGGGTCGAATTGTTGACCCTGTCGGCGGGCTCCCCACTGGCCGCCGTGAAGCTGCAAGCCCAGGGCGTTCGTGAACAACGGGCGCTGGTGGTGGACGGTGTGAAAAAACTGCTTAAGCAGGAACTGTCTGCCACTCAACTGGCCGAAAGCGCCTGGAAGGATATTCCGCTGTTGCTGCTGTTCGACTGGTTCTGCGACTGGTCCAGCCTGATCCTGCGCTACCAGTTGACCCAGGACGAGAACGGCCTCGGCCTGCCGGACATGCGCAAAGTGGTGCAGTACCTCGCGCAGAAAAGCGCCCAGGACAAGGTGCTCAACATTCAGGACTGGATCCTTGCCCAGCGCCAGAAGGTCCTTGGCAAGGCCAACCTCAACCGCGTGCTGTTGCTCGAAGCGCTGTTGGTGCAGTGGGTTGGCTTGCTCGGCCGCCGTTAATTTCCGTGGCCGACGGGTGTATCGTCGGCCAGACCCCTTCCGTGATTAAAGTTGTAACTTCCTATGCTCGTAGATTCCCACTGCCACCTTGATCGCCTCGACCTTGCCCAGCACGGCGGCTCGCTTGATGCTGCCCTCGACGCTGCTCGCCAGCGTGGGGTAGGGCACTTCCTGTGCATCGGCGTCAGCGCCGAAAATGCTGCCGACGTCAAAGCCCTGGCCGAGCGTTATGCCGATGTGGATTGCTCGGTGGGCATCCACCCGCTCGACCTCAAGCCCGGCGAAGCCCCGGCCCTCGACTGGCTGCTGGGCGAACTTAACCACCCGCGCGTAGTGGCCATTGGCGAAACCGGCCTGGATTACCACTACGAACCCGAAGCCGCCGAGTTGCAGCAGGCCTCCTTTCGCCTGCACCTGCAAGCCGCCCAGCAGACCGGCAAGCCCGTGATCGTTCACACCCGTGGCGCGCGGGCCGACACCCTGACCTTGCTGCGCGAAGCGGCGCTGCCTCAGGCTGGCGTGCTGCATTGCTTCACCGAGGACTGGGACATGGCCAAGGCGGCCCTCGACCTGGGGTTCTACATCTCCCTCTCGGGTATCGTCACGTTCCGCAATGCCGACGCCCTGCGCGATGTGGCGCGCCAAGTGCCAGCCGACCGCTTGCTGGTAGAAACCGACTCGCCCTACCTGGCGCCCATTCCCCATCGCGGCAAGCCGAACCTGCCGGAGTACGTGCGCGATGTAGCGGATTACCTGGCGATGCTGCGGGGTGAGTCTGTTGAGCGTTTTGCCGAACAGACGACCGAGAACTTCAAACGCCTGTTCCCGCTGGCCCACGTCGCTATTTAACGTTGCCAAATCGCAGGCAAAAAAAACCCGGGTTCTGGGGGGTGAATCCGGGCTAAGACCATTAGGAGTAAAACAAGGGTACACGGTCCGTTGGTACCCAGGTCGGCGCGTCACTTGGGGGAGATGTCACGCCGACAGTTCAAGTATTGATCAGTATCTGATTCAGTCCAGTCGCGACTGGTCGTTTTTTAAACAGATTTGGAATACGCGCGCTTCGCTTGAGTTCTCATCAAGCCGGTGCACGGGCTTAGTTGTTGCGTATTATTTCTGACTGATATGGATGAAAACGTTGGCGCGCTGAAAGTAAAGTGCATGGCGGGTTCACATAGACGTTGCTCATCGACCATTCAGTCGGGATAATCCCTCGCACTGGGTAAATCGTATCGCCTCGTATCCGTGGCCCTGCGCAACCCTCCCTCTATTCATCTCTGCAGACCTTTTCCTCATGCACAAAGAACCCCGTAAGGTCCGTGAGTTTCGCCGCCGTGAGCAGGAAATTCTCGACACCGCGCTCAAGTTGTTTCTCGAACAAGGTGAAGACAGCGTCACCGTCGAGATGATCGCGGATGCCGTGGGTATCGGTAAAGGCACGATCTACAAGCACTTCAAGTCCAAGGCTGAAATTTACCTGCGCCTTATGCTCGATTACGAGCGTGATTTGAACGAGCTGCTGCATTCGGCCGATGTCGACAAGGACAAGGAAGCCCTGTCCCGCGCCTACTTTGAGTTCCGCATGCGTGACCCGCAGCGTTACCGTCTGTTCGATCGCCTGGAAGAGAAGGTGGTCAAGGGCCATCAGGTGCCGGAAATGGTCGAGGAACTGCACAAGATCCGCGCCTCGAACTTTGAACGCCTGACCCTGCTGATCAAGGGCCGTATCAGCGAAGGCAAGCTCGAAGACGTGCCGCCATATTTCCACTATTGCGCCGCCTGGGCCTTGGTGCATGGCGCCGTAGCGCTGTACCACTCGCCGTTCTGGAGCAATGTGCTGGAAGATCAGGAAGGTTTCTTCCAGTTCCTGATGGACATCGGCGTGCGCATGGGCAACAAACGCAAGCACAGCAGCGAGCCACCACCGGCCGAAATCCCCGCAACCTAAGGATTTGCTGCCACGCACAGTACCCCAGGAATATACTCAGGCAAGGACCCTTGCTAAAAGTTGATTTATCAGTCAGCTTTTAGCGCGCCCGAACTATCCTCTGCCGGAGTGATCCATGATCGTTGATCGTCAAGGCAGGCGTTTTCGCAATTTGCGGATCAGCCTGACCTCAGCCTGCAATTATGCGTGTACCTACTGCGTGCCCAATGGCAAGCGGCTGGTGGCTGCCCAGGACGAACTCTCGGCCGAGGCCATGGCCCGTGGTGTGGCGTATCTGATCGAGGCGGCCGGCATCGACCGCCTGCGCATCACCGGCGGTGAGCCGTTGGTCAGCCCCAAGCTCGAAGCTTTCATGGGCGCAGTGGGTAAGATGGGCCTGAGCGATATCAGCCTGACCACGAACGGCCAACTGCTCGCACGCAAATTGCCGCTGTTGGTGGACGCTGGCATCAAGCGCATCAACGTTTCCCTCGATACCCTGGATGCCGACGCCTTTCGCAGCATCGCCCGTGGCGGCGACCTGGCCACCGTGCTCGATGGCATGGACCAGGCCCGCGCCGCTGGCATCAAGATCAAAGTCAATATGGTGCCCTTGCGCGGCCAGAACCTGGACCAGGTGATGCCGCTGCTCGATTACTGCCTGGAGCGTGGCTACGAGCTGCGTTTTATCGAGCTGATGCGCATGGGCCACCTGGCCAAGGACTCCAACGCGTTTTTGCAGCAATTTGTCAGCCTGCAGCAACTGCTCAGCCTGATCGGCGAACATCACGAGTACCTGCAAGCCAATGCGCCGGTGGACGCCACGGCGGTGCGCTATGAAGTGCCGGGCAAGGGCTACTTCGGGGTGATCGCCAACGAAAGCGTGCCGTTCTGCCGGACGTGTTCGCGGCTGCGGCTGTCCTCGACCGGTTGGTTGCATGGTTGTTTGTCGTCGAGCAATCGTCATTATGTCGGCGACTTGCTGGACCTGCCGCGCCACCAGGCGTTGCCGGCGCTGCAAGGCTTGTTGGTGAAGGCCTTGGGTGACAAGCAGGAAGTGGCATTCTCCGGCGGCGCGACCATCATGAAGATCATTGGCGGCTGACCCAATCCTCAAGATCACATAGAACCAACGTGGGAGGGGGCTCGCCCCCGATAGCGGTGTATCAGCCAACTAATCTCTAGCTGACCCACCGCCATCGGGGGCAAGCCCCCTCCCACATTTGATCTGTGTTGCTTCTGAATGGCGCGGATTCTGCATCTCACGCCCATTCGCCGGTTTTCCGTCACCGGCTTTTGGAGGATTAGGATGCGTAGTCTGGTTTTGTTGCTGGCGTCATTGACGCTGACAGGTTGCATGACCGTCAGCGATATGGCCGAAGGCACCCGTTATCAGATGAGTGACGCCGGGCTGCTGGACCACAGCGACACCCGCCGTACCAACTCGGTCCGCGTGCAGCCGGACTCCTTTATCTTCATTGCCCAAGGCGCCTTCGTGCCGCCGGGCAGCGCCTATCCGCGCCCGAACGTGGTGGCTGAAGAAGCCTTCAACGGTTTTGTCGAATACTTCCCCATGGTGCGCCGTGCCCGTCAGGCTGAAGGCCTGGAGCAGGCCATGGCCGAGGCACGCGGCGCGGGTGCGCATTACTTGCTGTATTGCCGTTTTGCGGCAGCCGATGACCGCATCGGCAACGCCGATGAGTGGGCTGATCAAGAGGCCCTCGACCGGGTTGGCTTGGACACGGGCGTGATCCAGGTCATGCTGATCGAGACCAGCACCCAGTATTTGATTGATACTGTGCGCATTCGCAATCGTGGCGGTTTACTGACGTTCCACGACAACCGGCCACAAGACTTGATCGCCCGCCCCCTCGCGCAATACGCACGGAGCCTGCTGGGCATGAGTGATCAGTAACCCAGAATCAGTAACCCAGAGGAGAGCCCCATGACCGATTCCGCCAAGGCCGTTGATCTGTTGGCCCAACTGCCCAAGGGCAAGGGACCGGCGCCGGTGCACCTGTGGAACCCCGATTTTTGCGGCGACATCGACATGCGCATCGCCCGCGACGGCACCTGGTTCTACCAGGGCACGCCGATCGGGCGTAAGCCGATGGTCAAGTTGTTCTCCAACATCATTCGCCGCGATGGCGATGATTATTTTCTGATCACTCCCGTAGAAAAAGTCGGCATCAGCGTCGAAGATGCGCCGTTTGTCGCCATCACGTTGGAAGTGGAGGGCGAGGGCGAGTACCAGTTGTTGCGCTTTACCACCAACGTCGATGACGTCATCGAAGCCGACATTGAACACCCGCTGCGGGTGGTGATCGACCCCGTTACCCAAGAACCGTCGCCCTATCTGCGGGTGCGCACCAACCTTGAAGCCCTGGTGCATCGCAACGTGTTCTACCAACTGGTGGAGCTGGCGGTGAGCCGTCCGATCAACGGTCAGAACTGGCTCGGCGTCTGGAGCGGTGGGGAATTTTTCCGCATTGGCCTGGAGCCCTGAGGCTGGTTTTTTCATCTCCCTGAAATAATTCGCTTGCTGCACACGGGCGCTTTCGGTTATCAATTTGTACATGATTAGACATGTTCGATTTGATAAGAAAAAACGCGTCGTCGATGAGCTTATCCGCCGTATTGAAGGTGGGGTCATGGTCGATGGCTTTCTGTTGCCCGGCGAGCATCAACTGGCCGAAGAATTTGCTGTCAGCCGTGGCACCTTGCGTGAAGCCCTTGCCGAGCTCAAACGCCGCAACTACATCGCCACCCAGAGCGGCGTGGGCTCCATCGTCACGTTTGACGGCATGGTGCTCGACCAGCGCAGCGGTTGGGCGCAAGCCCTGGCCGACACCGGGGCACGGGTCAACACCGACATCCTGCGCCTCGAAGCCGTGACCCGTACGGACCTGTCCAGCCGTTTTGGCACCGATCAATTTATCGCCCTCGACCGCCTGCGCTACACCACCGATGGCGCCGCCGTGTCGCTGGAACGCTCGCTGATGCCGGCGTCCGGCGGCCTGGAAAGCCTGCCAAGCGTCGGCCTGATCGACAACTCCCTGACCATCACCCTGGCGGCCTACGGTTATGTCGGTGCCGAGGGCGACCAATGGATCGGCGCCGAGCCGCTTAGCGATGAAGACGCCGAACTGCTTGGCCGCCCGGCGGGCACGGTGTTCCTCAAGGCGTCGCGCACCACCTATGACCGTCGCGAGCGTTTCATGGAACACGTCGAAAGCTTGCTCGACCCTTTGCACTTTCGCTTGCATCTTCAATTTGGACACTCGAAATGACCCCGCACACTCGCGCCCTCGGCGCTTTCTACGGCCTGGCTCTGGGCGATGCGTTGGGCATGCCCACCCAGTCCTTGAGCCGCGAACAGGTGCAACAGCGCTTTGGCGCGATCACCGCCCTGGAAGATGCTGGCGCCGACCAACCCATCGCACCGAACATGCCCGCCGGTTCCATCACCGATGACACCGAGCAGGCCGTTCTGGTCGGCCAATTGCTGGTCGAAGGCCAGGGCAAGATCGAACCCACCGTGCTCGCCCAACGCCTGATCGATTGGGAAGCCGTGATGCGCGCCAAGGGCTCACAGGACTTGCTCGGCCCGTCCACCAAACGCGCCATCGACATGATTCTCGCCGGCCACACGCCAGAGGAGTCCGGGCGCTACGGCACCACCAATGGCGCGGCCATGCGCATTACGCCCGTGGGCATTGCTGCAGACGTCAACGACCCCGCGCAATTTATCCAGGCGGTGATCCAGGCTTGCCAAGTCACCCACAACACCACCCTCGGCATCTCCAGCGCAGCGGCGGTGGCGGCAGTGGTCTCGGCCGGGATCAACGGCGTGGACCTGGGCGAAGCGCTGAACATCGGCACCCAGATTGCCCAACAGGCTGAAAATCATGGCCACTGGATTGCAGGCGGACGCGTCTCTACGCGCATCAGTTGGGCGCGCACCTTGAGCGTGGGCAGTGGCGACAAGGCCCTGTTCGCCGACCTGCTGTACGAGTTGATCGGCACGTCGGTGGCGTCCCAGGAGTCGGTGGTGGTGTCGTTTGCCCTGGCTCAGCAGGTAGCCGTGGGCGACATGAATGCGTTCGAAGCGCTGTGCCTGGCGGCCAGCCTGGGGGGCGACACCGACACGATTGCCGCGATTCTTGGTGCGATGCTGGGTGCCTGCCTGGGCATGCAGTGCTGGCCCGAGGCGATGATCGAGCAGGTCAAGCGCGTCAATGGTTTGGATCTACAGCCGCTAGTGCAAGGGCTACTCCAATTGCGCTGAACACCACAGATCAAAATGTGGGAGCTGGCTTGCCTGCGATAGCAATCTTTCAGTGATTGCATCAGTGACTGACACGCCGTCATCGCAGGCAAGCCAGTTCCCACACAGATATTTGCCACAACCACAACAATATCGGCATCAGGAGCACCCCTCATGAGCAGCACCCCTTCCGGCCAAAACGCCGGGCAATTGGAAACACGCGGCATCGAACCGGTCCCTGAAGGCGAGTGCAACGGCCACCCGCTGCAACTCTTTTGGGTGTGGTTCGCGGCCAATATCAGCATCCTCGGCTTGCCGTTGGGCGCGACGCTGGTGGCGTTTCGTGGTCTGGCGATCTGGCAGGCAATTATCGTGGCCATCCTCGGCGCGGCCGGCTCCTTCGCGGTGGTGGGTATCATCTCTATCGCTGGCCGCCGGGGCCGTGCACCGAGCCTCACGCTGTCGCGCGCCATCTTCGGGGTGCGCGGCAATATCGGGCCGACGCTGGTGTCGTTGATGTCGCGCCTGGGTTGGGAGACGGTCAACACCACCACCGCCGCCTTTGTGTTGCTGTCGCTGTGTTCGATTCTGTTCGGCACCGCAGTAGAAGCCAAAAGTGCGCCGGTGCTGACGCTGATATTTATCGCGATTTTCGTGCTGCTGACCCTGTCGGTGTCCGGCTTGGGCCATGCCACCTTGCTGGTGATTCAGAAGTGGGCCACCTACGTGTTTGGCGCGCTGAATATCCTGGTAGGCGGCTTCCTTTGCGCCACTATCGACTGGAGCGCGGTGTTCAATGCCACCCCGGCACCGCTGAGCGCGATGATCATCGGTGTTGGCACCATGGCCGCGGGCACCGGCATCGGGTGGGCCAACGCCGGTGCCGACATGTCGCGCTACCAGCACCGCAGCGTCAAGGCTGTGCGCCTGGTGGCATCGGCCGCATTCGGTGCGGGCATTCCGCTGGTGCTGTTGATCACCCTGGGCGGCCTGCTGTCGGTGGGCAACAATGACCTGGCCTCGGCCACCGACCCGATCATCGCGATCCGCGACATGCTGCCGACCTGGATGGCGGTGCCGTACCTGATTACCGCGTTTGGCGGGCTGTTGCTGTCGAACAACCTGTCGGTGTACTCGGCGGGTCTCACCACCTTGACCCTGGGCCTTAAGGTCAAGCGCGTGCATGCGGTGATCGTCGATATCGTGGCGATCTTCGCCGGTTCGATCTACTTCATGCTGATCGCCGATAGCTTCTACGGCCCGTTCATCACCTTCATTTCGCTGCTGGCGGTGCCGATCACGGCATGGGTCGGCATCTTTGTGGTCGACCTGATCCACCGTCACCACTACAGCCCCAACGACTTGCTCGACGTCAGCCCAAGCAGTGCCTATTGGTACCGCGGTGGTGTGGAATGGCGCGCATTCGGTGCCTGGGCACTAGCGATTGTGCTGGGTTTCAGTTTCACCACCATCGGCACCACTGCCGAAAACATCTGGTTCGCCGGGCCGTTGTCCGACTCTTGGCTGGGCCACAATGGCCTTGGCTGGATTGTCACCTTCCTGGTGGCTGGCGGGATTTATGCAGTATTGGGCGGCGCGTCTGACCGTCGCCCGGCGTTGGTAGAGAGTCATCATGTCTAGATTGCTGCACACCGGCCAAGTCATCGTCGACTTGGTCATGGCCCTCGACACCTTGCCTGCGAGCGGTGGCGACGTGTTGGCGCAGTCCGCCAGTTTCGAAGCTGGCGGGGGTTTCAACGTGATGGCGGCCGCACGACGCAATGGCTTGCCGGTGGTGTACCTCGGTCGCCATGGCAACGGCCGCTTCGGCGACCTCGCCCGCGCAGCCATGCACGCCGAAGGCGTTGAGATGGCCCAGGCAGCCAGCACCAATAAGGACACGGGCTTGTGTGTGTCGCTGACCGAGGCCACCACTGAGCGCACGTTCATTTCCCATCTTGGTGCCGAAGGTGAGTTGAGTGCCGAGGACCTGGCCCGCGTGTCGCCGCAGCCGGGCGACTACGTGTATGTCAGCGGCTACAGCCTGTTACTGGAAGGCAAAGCGCAGGCGCTGCTGGATTGGGTCGTAGCGTTGCCGCGCGAGATCACCGTGGTATTCGACCCAGGCCCGTTGGTGAAAGCGCCGGGTTCGTCGCTGATGGTGGCGCTGTTGCCACGTATCGATATCTGGACCAGCAACGGCCCGGAGGCGTTGGCATTTACCGGTTCGAGCACGCTGGCGCACGCATTGACTGCGTTGAAAAGCCATCTGCCCGAGCGCGCGATATTGATCGTGCGTGATGGCCCGAACGGCTGCTGGGTGAATGCCGAGCATGTGCCGGGCTTCAAGGTCAAAGCCGTGGACAGCAACGGCGCGGGGGACGCGCATGCAGGGGTGTTTATCGCGGGGTTGGCCAATGGCCTGAAACCAACTGATGCAGCCCGCCGCGCCAACGCAGCAGCGGCCTTGGCGGTGACACGTTGGGGCCCGGCGACATCCCCTGGCACTGGCGAAGTCGACGCCTTACTCACTCAATAGGCTGGATCAAAAATGTGGGAGGGGGCTTGCCCCCGATAGCGGTGTATCAGTCAACTTATTTGTAGCTGACTCACCGCAACCGGGGGCAAGCCCCCTCCCACACAAACGCGCCCCACAGTTTGATGTGTGTGAGGCTACTTCCCTTAAGGCACAGGCTGTTTAGGCGCCCCCGGAATGTTCGAGTCATCGCCTTTATTGATCTTCGGTTCATTCACCGCAGGGCCCATCTTGCCGTTACCCACCGCTGGCGGGCTTTGACGCCCAGTGTCCTGGCCTTTGGTGTGCGGGTCGGCGCTGTTGCTGTTATCGACCGCACCGTTGTTGATTTCCAGTCCAGTGCCCATGGATTTCTGGGACTCGCTGGTGGACGGGTTGGTGGTACCGGTGGACGAGTCAGCTGCAAAACCGCTCAACGAAACCGAAGACAGCAGACCTGCAAAGGCGAGTGCGGCAAACTTGGAATGCTTCATGAGGGTGTCTCCCTAGGATTAATGTCCTTACCCTCTATTGGTCCGCCCCCATCGCGTGTTCGTGCCTTGATGGCGACGAACGGCGCGCTAACAGCCGTGCAACAGCGATCAACCAGTTGAGCAACGCCACCGTCACCACACTCAGCAGCAACGTCGGCAACCCGTACTCGACGATGAGCTTGCCAGCCAGCCACGGAAACCCGAATACCCCGACAAAGTACGCCAGGCTGAACAACAGCAACGCCTGAGACGTAGTGCCGGGCGGTGCTTCGTTGGCCACCAACCCGTTAATCACCGAATACGTCAGGCCATAACCCACGCCCAACGTAACGGCTGCCAGCAGGTAACTGAAACTGCCCGACACGCTGAAGCTGAACATCAACACCGACACCAGCATCAGCCCCGACAACACACACGCCGCCCGGTAGGCGTCACGCTTGACCACAAACCCGGCGATCAGCAAGCGGCTGGTGATGGCCGCACTCAGGAAGCCTGCGAAGAACAGCGAATAGTCCACTGCATGGGCGGCTGCATAACTGGTCTGGAACGACGACAACCCGCCGAACACGCAACCGCCCAGGCCGACCATAATGATCGCGAACACCGCTTTGGACGACAGCACCCGGCGGGTCGCCTTCCAAGAGATTTTTGCCGTAGTCACCTGGCCCTGTTGTTTGAGTTGTGCCCCCAGGCGCCAGAACAACAGCACCCCGACAAAGCTGGCCGCGGCAGCGATGTAAAACGCGGTGGTCAACGGCCACCCCAGAGCACTGGCCGCACGCCCCAGCAAGGGGCCGGCACCGATGCCACTCATCATGCTGCCCGACAGCAAGGCAAAATATTTTGCCCGCTGCTGCGGCGTCACCAGCATGGCCACGATCATCGGCCCCAAGGTGTAGAACACCCCCCAACCCAGCCCCAGGGCCAGGCCGAACACCATCAGGCCCAGGCCAAACCCTGGCATCAGCGCAAAGCCCAGGCAGGCCACCACCAACAGCAACCCCATCCCTGCAATGGCCCGCGCCGCGCCCCATGTATCGGACAAATGCCCAGAGATCACCACCGCCACAAAGGTGCTGAGCATCGCCGTGGAAATCACACTGCCCGCATCGTGCTCATTGCCGCCACGGGTGTGGATCAGCAACGACAATAAGAAAGTCGAACCGTAGGACAGCGACAGCAAAAAACTGGCGAAGCAAAACAGGGCGAACAGCTTGGTACTCACCGGGGAGGGCGCGTGCATGGGAGGGCCTGGAAGTCGTTGGAGTTATGACCAACTTTTTACCACGCACGCCCCAAGCGATTGTTGTGTGGTTGGTGGTGCCAGCGTTAGCCGCCGACGGAGTAACGCCCGCGTTGAAATTGCACTGCAATCAGTCATCAAAGCGCCTTAGTATGTGTGCTTTGAAAATTGCCAAGGCTCGCCCATGACCATCGAGATTCGCCCCGCCGTGCCCAGCGATGCTGCGCAGATCCTGACTTTCATCACTGAGCTTGCCGAGTACGAGAAGGCCCGGCACGAAGTGATCGCCAGTGTGGTGGACATCGAGCGCAGCCTGTTCAGCGAAGGCGCCACCGCCCATGGCCTGATCTGTTTGCGCGATGGTTTACCGATTGGTTTCGCGGTGTTCTTTTTCAGCTACTCCACCTGGTTGGGCAGTAACTGCCTGTACCTCGAAGACCTGTACATCAACCCTGAACAACGCGGCGGCGGCGCTGGCAAAAAACTGCTGCGCCACCTGGCCAAGATCGCCTTCGACAACGGCTGTGGGCGTTTCGAATGGAGCGTGCTGGACTGGAACGAGCCGGCGATTGCCTTCTACAAATCCATCGGCGCCCAGCCCCAGGAAGAGTGGGTGCGCTACCGCATGGAAGGCGATGCGTTGCGGGATTTTGCCTTGGGTTGAAAATACCTTTAGAAAACACTGACGTTCAAATGTGGGAGGGGGCTTGCTCCCGATAGCGGTGTATCAGTCGACATCTGTACTGACTGAACAACCGCTATCGGGAGCAAGCCCCCTCCCACATTTTTTACAGTCTTGATCAATATATGGGACGCAAATTTATATATTGAGATATTCCAAAAGATGGGTTTATAGTCGGCCGCATCAGCCCTCACTACCAAAAATAAAACAGGTGAAGCGATGCAGGCACAACCGTTGTCACTCCCCGCCGTGCCCGAGCCCACCTATGGCGAACGGCTCAAAGGCAAAGTGGTAGTCATCACCGGCGCCGCCCAAGGCATTGGCGAGGCCATCGTTGCGTGCTTCCAGGCCCAGCAGGCACGGCTGGTGATTGCGGATATCCAGGGCGACAAAGTCGAAAAAGTCGCCGCCCACTGGCGCGAACGCGGTGCCCAGATCTACGCGCAACCGGTCGATATCACGTCAAAAGATCAATGGCAGTCACTGGTCGACCTGGCCATCGAGCGCTTCGGCCGTGTGGATGTGCTGATCAACTGCGCCGGGGTCAACGTGTTCCGTGACCCACTCGAAATGACCGATGAAGACTGGCGCCGGTGCTTCGCCATCGACCTCGATGGCGCCTGGTACGGCTGCCGTGCGGTGTTGCCGCACATGATCGGGCAGGGCATCGGCAACATCATCAATATTGCCTCCACCCATTCCAGCCACATTATCCCTGGCTGCTTTCCCTATCCCGTGGCCAAGCACGGCTTGCTCGGCCTAACCCGTGCCCTCGGCATCGAATACGCGCCCAAGGGCATCCGCGTAAATGCCATCGCGCCGGGCTATATCGAAACCCAGCTCAACGTCGATTACTGGAACGGCTTCCCCGACCCCCACGCCGAACGCCAGCGCGCCTTCGACCTGCACCCGCCCAAGCGCATCGGCCAGCCGGTGGAGGTGGCGATGACGGCGCTGTTCCTGGCCACCGACGAGGCGCCCTTTATCAATGCCACCTGCCTGATGATCGATGGCGGGCGGTCTGTGATGTACCACGACTAAAACCTGCAGCTCTCAATAACAACAAGAGGTAGCTCATGTTCAAGAAGACGCTAGGCGCAGTGGCGCTCGCAATGGCATTCAGCGGTGTTGCGCTGGCCGAAGAAGTGAAGATCGGCTTTTTGGTCAAGCAGGCCGAAGAACCCTGGTTCCAGACCGAATGGGCCTTCGCCGAAAAAGCCGGCAAGGAACACGGTTTCACCGTGATCAAGATCGCCGTGCCCGACGGCGAGAAGACCCTCTCGGCTATCGACAGCCTGGCCGCCAATGGCGCCAAGGGCTTTGTGATCTGCCCGCCGGACGTGTCCCTCGGCCCGGCCATCGTCGCCAAGGCCAAGGCCAACGGTTTAAAAGTGATGGCCGTGGATGATCGCTTCGTCGATGCCAAGGGCAACTTTATGGAAGACGTGCCGTACCTGGGCATGGCCGCGTTTGAAGTGGGCCAGAAACAAGGCGCCGCCATGGCCGCCGAAGCGAAAAAACGCGGCTGGGACTGGAAAGACACCTACGCCGTCATCAACACCTACAACGAGCTCGACACCGGTAAAAAACGCACCGACGGTTCGATAAAATCCCTGGAAGAGGCCGGCATCCCCAAAGACCACATCCTCACCGCCGCCCTCAAGACTCTCGACGTACCCGGCAGCATGGACGCCACCAACTCAGCGCTGGTCAAACTGCCCAGCGGCGCCAAAAACCTGATCATTGGCGGCATGAACGACAACACCGTACTGGGCGGCGTACGCGCCACCGAAAGCGCCGGCTTCAAGGCGGCCAACGTGATCGGCATCGGCATCAATGGCACTGACGCCATCGGTGAATTGAAGAAAGCCGACAGCGGCTTCTTCGGCTCCATGCTGCCCAGCCCGCACATCGAGGGCTACAACACCGCGCTGGCGATGTACGAGTGGGTGACCACCGGTAAAGAGCCGGCGAAATACACAGCGATGGACGAAGTCACCCTGATCACCCGCGCCAACTTCCAGGAAGAGTTGACCAAAATCGGGCTGTGGAAATGACCGGCGCGGCCCTGCGCTTCAACGGCATCGGCAAGGAGTTTCCCGGTGTGAAAGCCCTGGCGCAGATCAGCTTTGAAGCGCGGCCGCACCAGGTACACGCGTTGATGGGCGAGAACGGCGCGGGCAAGTCGACGCTGCTGAAAATCCTCGGCGGCGCCTACATTCCCAGCAGCGGCTCATTGCAGATTGGCGAGCAGGTCATGGCCTTCAAAAACGCCGCCGACAGCATTGCCAGCGGCGTGGCAGTGATTCACCAGGAGCTGCACCTGGTGCCCGAAATGACCGTGGCCGAGAACCTGTTTCTCGGGCATCTACCCACCCGTTTCGGTGTGGTCAATCGCCGCCAGTTGCGCAAGCAGGCGCTGGCGTGTCTCAAGGGGTTGGCGGATGAAATCGACCCAGACGAGAAACTCGGTCGCCTGTCCTTGGGCCAGCGCCAACTGGTGGAAATCGCCAAGGCGCTGTCCCGTGGCGCCCATGTAATCGCCTTCGACGAGCCCACCAGCAGCCTGTCGGCGCGGGAGATCGACCGCTTGATGGCGATCATCACGCGCCTGCGGGACGAGGGCAAAGTGGTGCTCTACGTGTCGCACCGCATGGAGGAAGTGTTCCGCATCTGCAATGCGGTCACGGTGTTCAAGGACGGCCGCTACGTGCGTACGTTCGAGGATATGAGCGCGCTCACCCATGACCAGTTGGTGACCTGCATGGTCGGCCGGGATATTCAGGACATCTACAACTACCGTCCGCGTGAGCAGGGTGAGGTGGCGTTGAAAGTGGATGGGTTGCTCGGCCCTGGTTTACGCGAGCCAGTCAGTTTTCAGGTCCGCAAAGGCGAGATTCTCGGCCTGTTCGGGCTAGTGGGGGCAGGGCGCACTGAGCTGTTTCGCCTGCTGAGCGGCTTGACCCGCAGCACTGTCGGCCGCCTGGAACTGCGTGGCGAAACCCTGCAATTGCGCTCACCCCGCGACGCCATTGCCGCCGGTGTGCTGCTGTGTCCGGAAGACCGCAAGAAGGAGGGCATCATCCCGCTGTCCAGCGTGGCCGAAAACATCAACATCAGTGCCCGTGGTGCGCATTCGGCCTTTGGCTGGTTGTTGCGTGACGGCTGGGAAAAGGCCAACGCCGACCAACAGATCAAGGCGATGAAGGTCAAGACGCCCAACGCCGAACAGAAAATCATGTACCTCTCCGGCGGTAACCAACAGAAGGCCATTCTTGGCCGCTGGTTGTCGATGCCGATGAAAGTGCTGCTGTTGGATGAACCCACGCGGGGCATCGATATCGGCGCCAAGTCGGAGATCTACCAGATCATCCATAACCTGGCCGCCAGCGGTATTGCGGTGATCGTGGTGTCCAGCGACCTGATGGAAGTGATGGGCATCAGCGACCGCATCCTGGTAATGAGTGAAGGCGCCCTGACCGGCGAACTTACCCGTGACCAAGCGGATGAAGCGCGGCTGTTGCAACTGGCTCTCCCGCGTTCGCGGGCTTGAAGAATTCGAGGGTGAAGGTATGTCACAGGTGAAAACTGCAAAGGGCTTCTGGCCGGGCTTCAACCAGCGCAAGTTCCTCGACGACTGGGTGATGCTGCTCGCAGCGTTGGGCATCTTTGTGCTCAGTGCGTTGTTTATCGACAACTTCCTTTCGCCGCTGAACATGCGCGGCCTGGGCCTGGCGATTTCCACCGTGGGCATCGCCGCCTGCACCATGTTGTTCTGCCTGGCGTCGGGGCATTTCGACCTGTCGGTGGGCTCGGTGATCGCCTGCGCCGGCGTGGTGGCGGGCATCGTGATTCGCGACACCGACAGCGTGGTACTCGGCGTGTCGGCGGCGTTGGCCATGGGGCTGGTGGTGGGGCTGATCAACGGCATCGTCATCGCAAAGCTGCGCATCAATGCGTTGATCGCGACGTTGGCGACCATGCAGATCGTGCGTGGCCTGGCCTACATCTTCTCCAACGGCAAGGCGGTGGGGGTGATGGATGAAGGCTTCTTCGTGTTCGGCAACGGCCAACTGCTGGGTGTACCGGTGCCGATCATCATCACGGTGCTGTGCTTTGTGTTTTTTGGCTGGTTGCTCAACTACACCACCTACGGTCGCAACACCATGGCCATCGGCGGTAACCAAGAAGCGGCGTTGTTGGCGGGGGTGAACGTTGATCGCACCAAGATCATCATCTTTGCCGTGCACGGGTTGATTGGCGCATTGGCCGGGGTGATCCTCGCCTCGCGCATGACCTCGGGCCAACCGATGATCGGGCAGGGGTTCGAGCTGACGGTGATCTCCGCGTGTGTGTTGGGCGGGGTGTCGTTGAGCGGTGGGATCGGCATGATTCGGCATGTGATTGCCGGGGTGTTGATTTTGGCGATCATTGAGAATGCGATGAACCTGAAGAATATCGACACGTTCTACCAGTACGTGATCCGGGGCTCCATCCTGCTGCTGGCCGTCATCATCGACCGCATGAAACAACGCTGAAATCTTTGGTGTATGAGGACTAAATGTGGGAGGGGGCTTGCTCCCGATAGCAGTGTGTCAGCCAGCACATCTATAGCTGAACCACCGCTATCGGGAGCAAGTCGAATCGTCGCACCGCCCCTCCCACATTTGGATCTCCACTGTATTGAGGTTCGTCATTTGCCATAATGGCGCCGTTTTCGTACTTCCCAATAGGCCCGATATGCAGGAAAACGCCCAACCCCTCGCCAAAGAATCCGCCCCCACCGGCACCCAAACCCTGCTGCGTGGCCTGGGCGTGGTGCAAGCGGTGGCGGCCGGTGCGCGCGATCTCAAAGAGATCGCCAAGCGCATCGGCACCACGCGCAGCACTACCCACCGCCTGGTCAGTTGCCTGGTGGACGAGCGTTACCTGCGCGTGGTGCCACAAGTCGGTTACCTGCTGGGGCCCAAGCTGATCGAGCTGGGCTTCCAGGCGCGGGAAGAATTGCCGTTGGTCACGCTGGCCATTCCTTATCTGGACGAACTGTCGGCACTGACCGGCGACACCATCCACCTGGCCATCCGCGAATACGACGACGTGCTGTACCTGCACAAGAACCCCGGCCGCAACGGCCCGGAAATGCGCTCGCGGGTCGGCCATCGTATGCCGCTGGCGCGCACGGGCATCGGCAAGGCGTTGTTGTTGGATGAGACGGTAGAAGAGTGGCAGCGTCTGTACGACGTCAGCCAACCGGCCGCCGGCAAAAGCCAGCAGTGGCCGCAGCACCTGGAACAGTCCTGGGCGCAGTTCGAGCAGCGCATGCACGAATACGTGGTGGGGGGCTTTGCGTTCGATCTGGAAGACAACGAACCGTCGATCCGCTGTGTGGCGGCACCGGTGCGCGATGCCAGCCGGCGAATCGTCGCCGGCATCAGCATCGCCAGTACCGTGCCCTACATGCCGCTGGAGAAAATGGCCGAGCTGATCCCTGTGATCAAACAGGTCGCAGCGCGGCTGTCAGCGGAGTTGGGCGCGAAGGCCTGATCAGGCCTTCAGGGTCGCCATGTCGATGACAAAGCGGTACTTCACGTCGCCGGCGATCATGCGGCTGTAGGCTTCGTTGATGTTGCGGATATCGAGCATTTCGATGTCGCAGCTGATGCCGTGCTCGGCGCAGAAATCCAGGACTTCCTGGGTTTCGGCAATGCCACCGATCAACGAGCCGGCCAGCACCTTACGGCCCATGATCAGCTTGGCGGCGTTCACCGGCGGGTCGACCGGCTCGATCAGGCCGACCAGGATGTGCACGCCGTCAAAGCGCAGCACGTCGAGGTAGGGGTTCAGGTCGTGCTGCACCGGGATGGTGTCCAGCAGGAAATCGAAGTGCCCGGCAGCAGCTTTCATCTGCTCGGCATCGGTCGACACGATCACATGATCAGCGCCCTGGCGACGGCCTTCTTCAGCCTTGCTCGCGGAGCGGGTGAACAGCGTCACTTCAGCGCCAATGGCCTTGGCCAGCTTGATGCCCATGTGGCCCAGGCCGCCCATGCCCAATACGCCAACTTTGTCGCCGGCCTTGATGCCGTAGTGCTTGATCGGCGAGTACATGGTCACACCTGCACACAGGATCGGCGCGGCGCTGGCCAGGTCGAGCTTGGCTGGGATCTTCACCACGAAGTGCTCGCTGACGACGATGCTGTCGGAGTAGCCGCCCATGGTGTTGCTGCCGTCTACGCGGTCCGGGGTGGCGTAGGTCATGGTCGGGCCTTCGAGGCAATATTGCTCCAGGTCCGCTTGGCATGCGTCGCAGTGGCGGCACGAATCCACCATGCAGCCCACACCCACCAGGTCGCCGACTTTATGCGCGGTGACGTTGGCGCCGACGGCGGTGACCTTGCCGACAATCTCATGGCCCGGCATCAGCGGGTACACGGCAATGCCCCATTCGTTGCGCGCCTGGTGGATATCGGAGTGGCATACGCCGCAGTAGAGAATCTCGATGGCCACATCGTCGACACGTGGGCTGCGGCGCTGGAACGACATGGGGGCGAGGGGAGTGGTGGCCGACTGGGCGGCATAACCGATGGCGGTGTACATGGCGGAACCTCGCAAAAACAATAACAAGAGAGGCGGCGCATTCTCCGCGCCGAGCCCTGATGCGGCCATGGCGATTGCTCCGAGTCTCATGCCTATTCGTCCGGCAGTGCCCTGAGTTTGGGTTTTTGTGCCGCCAGACCTGCGATGATGTTGTCATCCCTTTTTCGCGAAGTTTTTTGCCATGTTGTTGACCCGCCATCTCGACGCCAACGCCACGCTGGTGTCCTTGATCGAGGGGCTCACGCCCTGCGACGGTTTCTCGCCCACTCATCTGCCCGGGGTGAAGGTGTTGCGCGCCAGTTGCGATGTGGCGCGCGGGCCGCAGATCTACGAGCCAAGCCTGATGTTCGTGGCCCAGGGCAGCAAACTCGCCTACCTGGGCCCGCGTACGCTGGAGTACGGCGCCGGGCATTACCTGATCCAGGCGATGCCGGTGCCGTTTGAGTGCGAGACCTTTGCCATGGCGCCGGATGCGCCGCTCTACGGTGTAACGGTGGGTATCGACCGTGTGGTGCTGGGGGAATTGGTGATGGCCATGGGCATACAGGCCGGGCCGCCACCGACGGCGCAGACGTTGGAGTCGATGAGTTCGGTGGTGCTCGATGACGCGATGCGCGGTTGCGTCGAGCGGTTGTTGCAGTGCCTGCACGATCCGCTGGAAAGCCGGATCATGGGCCCGGCGCGGGTGCGTGAATTATTGTTCTGCGCGCTGCGCGGGCCGCAGGCGGATGTGTTGCGCGCCTTGGTGGAACAGCAAGGGCAGTTCTCGCGGATCGCCACGTCGTTGAGTCACCTGCATGCCCATTACGCCGAGCCGTTGAATATCGAGACGCTGGCCGGATATGCACATATGAGCGCGTCGACGTTCCATGAACATTTCAAACGCTGCACGTTGTTGTCGCCGGTGCAGTATCTGAAGCGGTTGCGGTTGTTGAAGGCCCAGCAGTTGCTGTTGGTGGAGGGCGTAGGTGTAGCGCAGGCGGCGCACAGTGTGGGGTATCAGAGTACGTCGCAGTTCAGTCGCGAGTACAAACGCTACTTTGAGCGCAGCCCCGGTGAAGAGCGGGTTGCATAATCATTCCAGGCAAAACACAGATCAAAATGTGGGAGGGGGCTTGCTCCCGATAGCGGTGGGTCAGCCAATATATTTGCAGCTGACACACCGCCATCGGGAGCAAGCCCCCTCCCACAGTTGATTGGTGGTGGCCATAAAAAAGGCTCCCATTTGGGAGCCTTTTTTTGTTCAAGCAGCTGGCTTACATATTCGGGTAAGTCGGCCCACCCGCGCCTTCCGGCGTGACCCACGTGATGTTCTGCGAAGGGTCCTTGATGTCACAGGTCTTGCAGTGCACGCAGTTCTGGGCGTTGATCTGGAAGCGCTTCTCGCCGTCTTCCTTAGTGATCACTTCATACACGCCAGCCGGGCAATAACGCTGCGCCGGTTCATCGTAGAGCGGCAGGTTGGTGCCGATCGGGATGCTTGGGTCTTTGAGCTTCAAGTGGCACGGCTGTTCTTCTTCATGGTTGGTGCTGGAGAGGAACACCGAGCTCAGCTTGTCGAAGCTCAGCTTGCCGTCGGGTTTTGGGTAATCGATCTTCTTGCTGTCCGTGGCGAGCTTCAAGCAGGCGTAGTCCGGCTTGGTGTCGTGCAAGGTGAACGGCATCTTGCCGCCCAGGATATTCTGGTCGAACCAGTTGAAGCCGGCGCCGATGATCGGGCCGAACTTGTGCATCGCCGGGCCGAAGTTGCGGGTGGCGAACAGTTCTTCGTAGAGCCAGCTCGATTTGAAGCTGTCGACGTAAGCAGTCAGTTCATCACCGCCTTCGGACTCGGCAAACAGACGGTCGGCCACGGCGTCGGCGGCGAGCATGCCGGACTTCATCGCGGTGTGGCTGCCCTTGATCTTGGCGAAGTTCAGGGTGCCGAGGTCGCAACCGATCAGCGCGCCACCGTTGAAGACCATCTTCGGCAGCGAGTTCAGGCCGCCTTTGCAGATGGCGCGGGCGCCGTAGCTGATGCGCTTGCCGCCTTCGAGGTACTGGGCCAGAACCGGGTGATGCTTGAGGCGCTGGAATTCATCGAACGGCGACAGGAAGGTGTTGCTGTAGGACAGGTCGACGATCAGGCCCACGACAACCTGGTTGTTTTCCAGGTGGTAGAGGAACGAGCCGCCAGTGTTCTCGGCGCTCATGATGTCCAGCGGCCAACCGGCGGTGTGCACCACCAGGCCTGGTTGATGCTTGGCCGGGTCGATTTCCCAGATTTCCTTGAGGCCGATGCCGTAGTGCTGGGCGTCGGCGTCGCTGTCCAGGTTGAAGCGCTGGATCAGTTGCTTGCCGATGTGGCCACGGCAACCTTCGGCGAACAGCGTGTACTTGCCGCGCAGTTCCATGCCTGGGGTGTACACGCCTTCTTTAGGGTTGCCTTCGCGGTCGACGCCGAGATCACCGGTGATAATCCCGCGCACCACGCCGTTCTCGTCGAACAGTGCTTCCTGGGCGGCGAAGCCTGGGTAGACTTCCACGCCGAGGTTCTCGGCCTGTTGGGCGAGCCAGCGGCACAGGTTGCCCAGGGAGATAATGTAGTTGCCTTCGTTGTGCATGGTCTTGGGCACAAAGAAGTCTGGAACCTTGGTGGAGGCTTCGGGGCTGCGCAGTACATAGATGTCATCGCGCACCACGGGGGTGTTGAGCGGGGCGCCGAGTTCTTTCCAGTTTGGGAACAACTCGTTCAGGGCGCGGGGTTCAAAAACCGCACCGGAGAGGATGTGCGCACCGACTTCGGAGCCTTTCTCGACCACGCAGACGCTGATTTCCTTACCGGCTTCGGCGGCCTTCTGCTTCAGTCGGCAGGCGGCAGACAGGCCCGCCGGGCCAGCGCCGACGATGACCACGTCGAATTCCATGTATTCGCGTTCCACAGGTTATCTCCTACTCAAGGCTCAACAGGCTTTTTTTCTAATGGGGTGGAGGTTTGGTGTCGTCTGGCGCCAAGGCCCGACCCACCTTTCTCTCTAGGTGGCGCATTATATATAGACCACTGTCAGCGTCCAATACAAACGTTTGTTTGAATTGCCCGCAGGCTAGGTAAATCAAAGCAACGCGGCTTATGACTGGCTATTTTGCCGTATTGACCAGAATAGGCGTTCCGGTCAATATACGGTCGGTTTTGCGCTTACCGTAGGCAGACAGCAGGTTTCAAGAGCACGTCCAAAAGCAAGACAGGTGACGCGCGCCACAACTCGGGCGCGCAGTTTACACGCTGCGATAAAGAATGACCTCTCAGTCACCACTGACGAATGGTCGTCATTTCCCGTGAGCAAGGTCGCCGCCTGCGTTTTTGGAGGTGCCCTTGTGTGCCGATGAGCATCAACCGCCAGGTTCGCCTAGGCGACTTTCTTTTCACCGGAGAGTAACGAGGAATCCATGAAGGTTCTTGTAGCTGTCAAACGCGTTGTCGATTACAACGTGAAAGTTCGCGTCAAGGCGGACAATTCCGGCGTCGATCTTGCTAACGTCAAGATGTCGATGAACCCTTTCTGTGAAATCGCTGTGGAAGAAGCCGTACGCCTGAAAGAGAAAGGCGTGGCAACTGAAATCGTCGTGGTTTCCATCGGCCCTACCACTGCCCAAGAGCAGCTGCGTACCGCCCTGGCCCTGGGCGCCGACCGCGCCATCCTGGTCGAGTCCGCCGAAGACCTGACCTCCCTGGCTGTGGCCAAGCTGCTCAAGGCTGTTGTCGACAAGGAACAGCCTCAGCTGGTGATCCTGGGCAAACAAGCCATCGACAGCGACAACAACCAGACGGGCCAGATGCTGGCTGCACTGACCGGTTACGGCCAGGGCACCTTCGCCTCCAAAGTTGAAGTGAGCGGCGACAGCGTAGCTGTCACCCGTGAAATCGACGGCGGCGCACAGACCGTTTCGTTGAAACTGCCGGCCATCGTCACCACCGACCTGCGTTTGAACGAGCCGCGCTACGCGTCCCTGCCAAACATCATGAAAGCCAAGAAGAAGCCTCTCGAAGTGCTGACCCCTGACGCTTTGGGCGTTTCCACCGCCTCCACCAACAAGACTGTAAAAGTTGAAGCACCGGCTGCACGCAGCGCGGGCATCAAGGTCAAGTCGGTGGCTGAACTGGTCGAGAAACTGAAAAACGAAGCGAAGGTGATCTGATCATGGCTATCCTCGTAATCGCCGAACACGACAACAAGGTTGTGGCCCCGGCCACCCTGAACACCGTGGCGGCTGCTGCCAAAATCGGTGGCGATATTCACGTGCTGGTAGCAGGTCAAGGCGCTGGCGCTGTAGCCGAAGCCGCTGCGAAAATCGCTGGCGTGAGCAAAGTACTGCTGGCCGATAACGCCGCGTACGCTCACCAACTGCCGGAAAACGTTGCGCCGCTGATCGCTGAGCTGGGTGCCGGCTACAGCCACATCCTGGCTGCCGCCACGTCCAACGGCAAAAACATCCTGCCACGCGTTGCCGCGCAGCTGGACGTTGACCAGATCTCCGAGATCGTTTCGGTTGAAAGCGCTGACACCTTCAAGCGCCCGATCTACGCCGGTAACGCCATTGCCACCGTGCAATCGACTGCCTCGGTAAAAGTCATCACCGTGCGTGCCACCGGTTTCGACCCGGTTGCCGCTGAAGGTGGTTCGGCTGCCGTTGAAGCTGTTGCAGCCGCTCACGACGCTGGCACGTCCAGCTTTGTTGGCGAAGAGCTGGCCAAGTCGGACCGCCCTGAGCTGACCGCTGCCAAGATCGTCGTTTCCGGCGGCCGTGGCATGCAGAACGGTGACAACTTCAAGCACCTGTACGCCCTGGCTGACAAGCTGGGCGCTGCGGTCGGCGCTTCCCGGGCGGCTGTCGACGCAGGTTTCGTACCCAACGACATGCAGGTCGGCCAGACCGGTAAAATCGTTGCGCCACAGCTGTACATCGCGGTCGGTATCTCCGGCGCGATCCAGCACTTGGCCGGTATGAAAGACTCCAAAGTGATCGTTGCGATCAACAAGGACGAAGAAGCACCGATCTTCCAGGTGGCCGATTACGGCCTGGTGGCGGACTTGTTCGAAGCCGTACCTGAGTTGGAGAAGCTGGTCTAATCCAGCCGCTTCACTTATAAAGAGCCCGGTCCTTGTGACCGGGTTTTTTTTGAGCCCTCTTTTTAAAAACCGGAGAGCTTCCCCATGGAATTGCGCCGCTGGACTGTACTGCTGGGCCTCACGTTGCTGCCAAGCCTGACGCTGGCCGCGGGCAAATGCGAGCGCCTGGTGATCACCGGCAGCCCGGACGCACCGCCTTTGCTCTGGCGCGACCCGCAAGACCCCACGCACCTGATCGGCGCCACCGCCGATGTGTTGCAACAAGTGGGCAAGGAGCTGGGCCTGAAAGTCGACTTGCTCTACGGCGGCAAGCGCTCCCTGGCCCTGGACGAAGTGCGCAGCGGGCGCATGGACATCCTCGCTGATGCACCGCTGAACCTGGGTGAGCTGGAAACCCTCGACTACATCCACCCGGCATTGGTACAGACCGATTACCTGGTGTGGACACGCAAGGACTCGGCGCTGGCCTACACCACGGCCGCCGACCTGCATGGCCATAAGGGCGCAGTCTCGGAACGTGCGCGCTTGAGTGCTGGTTTCGAGACCTTCGCCGGTCAGCAACTGAGCTTGCAACGCCTGCCGTCACTGACGCCGGCGTTCCAGAAACTGCTGCTGGGGGAAGTGGACTACGTGCTCGCCGGGCGATACTCCGGCATGGCCATGGCGCAAACCCTGGGCATGAGCAATGACCTGCTTGCACGGGAAGTGCCCATTGATCAACCGGGCCTGTACCTGGCGATTTCCCACAACTCCGCCTGCAATGACCCGTGGCTGCGCGGACAGCTGGCTAAAAAGATGACAGAATTGCCCACCTCCGGTGTGACGCAAGCCGCATTGCAGCGCAATCTGGAACGCTGGAAAGCGCAGTTGCAACAACCCGTCGGCACCCCAGCAAAGTAAGGATTTTCAGTGACTATTCGACCTCTTTTCGCGGCCCTCGCCGTTGTCGCTTTGGCGGGATGTGCCACCGATCCTGCGCCGAATGAACAAATGCGCCTCACCCAGCAAGCCTTGGAGCAAGCCAGCGCCGTGGGGGCAAATGCGGATGAATCGCCTGAGTTGAAAATGGCCGAGGCCAAATTCGCCCGCGCCAAGGGCAGCATGGCTGATGAGTCCTATAAGAACGCCCGCATGCGCGCCGAACAAGCCGAGCTCGACGCGCGCCTGGCTGAAGCCCAAGTGCTGACCCGCAAAAGCCAGGAACAACTCAACGTGCTCAACACCCGCATCACCCGCCTGCGCAAGCAACTTCAGTTGGGGGAAGCCCAATGAGCCCGTTTGTCCGTGGTCTGGGCTGTGCAATCGTGCTGGGTAGCGCGGCGTTGGGCGGTTGCGCCAGCCAGCAAACCAGTGAGCAGGCATTGCAGCAGGCCGGCAACGACTTCCAGAAGGTCAAGGAAGACGCCAATGTGCTGCGCTTTGCGCCCAAGGACGTGATTCGCGCCGGTGAATCCCTGGCCCGCGCCGACCGGCTGTCCACCTACTGGGGCAGTGGCAATGACGTGGCCCATTACGCTTACCTGAGCCAGCGCTACAGTGCGATTGCCCGTGAACACACTGAGCAAGCGCTGAATGCCGAACGCGGCACCAAGCTCGAACTGGAACGCCAACGCCTGCAACTGGCGCTGCGTGAGAGTAAGTTGAGCAGCGTTCAACAACAGGGCAAGTGGTTGGAAGAGCAGATCGCCAGCCTGACCACCACCCAGACCGATCGCGGCTTGGTGATGACCTTGGGCGATGTGTTGTTCGACACCGGTGAAGCCGAGCTGAAAAACTCGGCCAACCGCACCGTGCTGAAAATCGTACAGTTCCTGCAACTGAACCCCAAGCGCGTGGTGCGCATTGAGGGTTATGCCGACAATACTGGCGGTGAGCGCGAAAACGTCAAACTGTCCCGTGATCGTGCGCAATCGGTGGCGGATGTACTGGTGGACCTGGGGATCGATGAAAAGCGTATTCAGGTTGAAGGGTATGGCGACCAGTACCCGGTGGAAGCCAATGCTTCCGAGCGGGGCAGGGCGCAGAATCGTCGGGTAGAGATCGTCTTCTCTGACGAGAAGGGCCAACTGGGCGCCGCTCGCTAAAAGCCTGGCGCCGGTCAAAATGTGGGAGGGGGCTTGCCCCCGATATCGGTGGGTCAGCTACAGATGTGCTGACTGATACACCGCTATCGGGGGCAAGCCCCCTCCCACATTTGTAGTGTGTGTCTCTCAAATTCTGTTCATCACCCCTACAGTTTTTACTGTCACTCCCGCCCGCGCTCGACTATTGTGGCAACTGTCCCCGTACACTTCTAAACTGTGCCGGTATGTTTCACACAAAAATAAAATACCCGTGAAATCGAGTGCTGCGTCATGACCAATCTGTTGCTTTACCAACGTATCGCCCAGCAACTGGCTGAAGATATCCGGCGCGGTGTCTATCAACCGGGCGAGCGCGTGCCTTCGGTGCGCAAGATGAGCTCGCAGCTCAATGTGAGCCATGCCACGGTATTGCAGGCCTATGCCAACCTCGAAGACCAGGGGCTGATCCGGGCGCGGCCGCAGTCTGGCTACTACGTGCACCAGACGCCTGCACTCACGGCGCCGACGCCGGATATCGCGCGAGTAGAGCGCCCAGGGTTGGTCACCCGCAGCAGCATCATCCAGCAGGTATTGGTCGAATCGCGCCGCGAAGGCGTTTTCCCGTTGGGCGCCGCCGTGCCGAGTGTGGATTACTTGCCGGTGCGGGCACTGCATCAGCAGTTGGCCAAGGTCACGCGCTTCCAAAGCCCGCGGGCATTCAGCTACATGTTCAGCCCCGGTTTCGAGCCGTTGCGCCGCCAGGTGGCGATCCGCATGCGTGACGCGGGGGTGGTGGTCGACCCTTCCGAAGTGGTCATCACCCACGGTTGCGTCGACGCGTTGCAGATGTCGCTGCGGGTGCTGACCCGTCCTGGCGACCTGATTGCCGCTGAATCGCCGACCTATTATGGCTTGCTGCAACTGGCGGATTTGCTCGGCCTGAAAGTCATCGAAATCCCCAGCGACCCCGCCTCCGGCATGAGCCTGGAAGCCTTGCAACTGGCGGCTAACCAATGGTCGATCAAGGCGCTGGTACTGACCACGCGCCTGAGCAACCCTTTGGGCGGCACCATGCCCGAGGAGCGCCAGAAACAGCTGCTGCGCCTCGCGTCGGACTTCGACATCCAGATTGTCGAGGACGATATCTACGGCGAGCTGATGTTTGAAGTCGGCCGCACCAAGGCCCTCAAGGCTTATGACCGCCTGGACCGGGTCATCTATTGCTCAAGCTTCTCCAAGACCCTATCCCCGGGTGTGCGCATTGGTTGGATGATTGCCGGCAAGTACCAGCAGGAAATCCAGCGCTTGCAGATGTTCAGCACCCATTCGGCATGCAGCGTTACCCAGATGGGCGTCGCGGCCTACCTGGAAAACGGCGGCTACGACCGGCATCTGCGCTATATCCGCCAGGAATACCGCAAGAACCTCAACGCTTTTCAACTGGCGGTACAGCAGTATTTCCCCGAGGGCACCCAGATGACCCGTCCGAGTGGCGGCTTCATCCTGTGGGTCAGTTTGCCGGGGCGGGTCAATACCCAGGAACTGCACGTGCGTGCCCTTCAACAGGGCATCAGCATTGCGCCAGGGCTGATCTTCAGCAACACCGAGCAGTTCAACCACTGTATTCGCCTTAACTGCGGCACGCCCTGGAACCGTGAGGCAGAGCGGGCGCTGATGACATTGGGGATGCTGGCCAGCCAGTTGTGCCAGGAAACGGCCGCGGGCTTTTAAGCGTGGCATTTGGGATAACTCCGATAGCTGGCTAATCACCGCGCTTGTCATGCCGCGCACAACAAGCGAGCATATGGCCCTCTGCCGTTAATGCTGTAGGCGATATGATTTCTATTGTTCGCGCTGTTTTAGTGATTGGCCTGTTGAGCCTGTGTAACGTCGGCGCCGCGCTGGCGGCAACGCCTGTGACGGGCGCCAAGCCCGCCGCCAGCAGCGAGCAGACCAGCCCCGCGAACAAAACCACCCCAGCCAAGAAAGCCCCCGTCGCCAAGAAAAAATCAGCGGCCGTGAAGAAGCGCGCAACCAGCAAAGCCTCCCGTGAAGTCGCCCAGACCCAACTGCCACCCGCACAGTTGGACCTGTCTTTGCCCTCGGACATGGTCAGGCACTTGCAACCCCTGGGCACGGTGCCCAAACCCAAGAGCGTGCCCTTGTTGCCGCAGATGTTTGGCGAGAAGCCCACCGACAACAGTGCGTTTCAGATCAACGGCCGTTTGCTCAGCAATGAGATGAAGCTGCAACTGCGCAATGAAGAACGGCGGGATGTGGAAGGCGCGGCGCTGGAATTCGAGTTCAAGCAGTAAACTTTTCCCACAAACGTGACGTCGCTCTTTGACCATGTGTCGGAGACTGGTCGGTCATATTTGTTTTCTGCGAAAAACCCCTGTTAGACCATTTTAAAACGGCTGTTTAAGGGCGTACTCTAGCCCGGCCATCCCTATTGAGTCGTCGAGGACCTGCTGGTCATGAATTGCCGTGAAGGCTGTGGCGCCTGCTGCATCGCCCCCTCCATCAGTTCGCCCTTACCGGGAATGCCCCACGGCAAACCCGCGGGTGAGCGCTGCCTGCACCTGTCAGCCGAACAGTTGTGCCAGCTGTTTGGTCAACCGGAGCGCCCGGCGGTGTGCAGTGATTTCAAGGCGGATATCGACGTCTGCGGCACTGATCAGGCCGATGCGATCCGCTTGATCGGCTGGTGGGAACAGATGACGGCGGCTTGATGGGCTTTACTATTGGAACTTCAACAATAAGGAATACAACAATGGGTTCGCTGAAACGAATGGCTGTGTTGTGCGGTTTTACGGTGTTGTTTGCTGCCACTGCCCAGGCCGAGGATTGGCAGGTCGCCAAGGATGAAGACGGCATCAAGGTCTCCCTGAGCGAAGTGGCCGGCTCCAAGTACAAGGCGTATCGCGGCGTGACCATCATCAAGGCGCCGGTTGCCAGGATCCAGGCCCTTCAGGAAGACGTGGCCGGTGCATGCTCTTGGATTCACGAGTGCAAGTCCCAGAAACTCGTCGACAAAAAGGGCGACGAGGCGTGGACCTACACCCAGTTCAAGGCGCCGTTCCCGGTGACCGATCGTGACTCCTATATCCATGTCACCACTACCAAGAATGCCGATGGCAGCGTCACCCGCACATTGCAGGGTGTGCCGACCTATAAGCCTGAAGAAAAAGGCTACGTGCGGGTCGCTCAGGTTGAAGGTTTCTGGAAGCTGGTGCCCAAGGGCGACAACCTCACCGAAGTCACTTACCAGGTGCACACCGAGCCTGGCGGCAGCGTGCCGTCGTGGTTGGCCAACAAGTTTGTGGTGGACGCGCCGTTCAACACCTTGAAAGCCCTCAAGGATCACGCTGAAAAGTAAGTGCAACTGATCAGGTGCCTCAGGCCTTGAGTGGAACGTTTCGCGAACCCTCAAGGTCCAGATAGAGGTAAGCCCACACACGGGTTTTATCGAGGAGGCACCGATGCAAACGTGGCAAATTACCTTCGTTGATGATCATGGCGAAAAAGCCGTGGAACAGGTGACCTGCGATCAAAAGCCCAGCCTCGAAGACGCTGCGCATATGATCCGCAACAAACTGGTGCCTGTTGCCGCCGAACTCGACCTCAATGACCTTGAGGGCCGCAAGCCCGAGCCTACGGTCAAGATCCTCAAAGACCAAAACAGTATTCAAATCCTCGACATCTCGCCTGCCGTTTGAACATTCTCTGTCAGCCTGTAAAAGCGCCTCTGGTGGAGGTGAAAGCTTCGCGCTACTCTGCAATCGAGATCAGCGAATGAATCGCTAAGGTCTGGTCTTGTCAGCTACATGCTTGTCTCCCGGCGGTGAATTGCTCGCCGCAGTTCCCGCGCTGTTACAGCGCGGGGTCCGGGACGCACGGAAAGTCTATCCATCGGTTAGAGGAGCACTTTTCATGAGCACAGCCTATCAAGAAGACATCAGCACCAATGTACTGCGCCGCATGAAAGAAGGCGGTTTCGACTTCTCACGTTTCCACCCCATTGAGTTCTACGCCATTTTCCCGGATGAGGAGCGGGCGCGTAGGGCTGCGGGTGAGTTTCGTGGGGAATCCCTGAACGCCCAGGTCAGCGCGCGCGACGATGGCGCCTGGTACCTGGAACTGAGCAAAATCATGTTCGCCACCTACGACGGCATAGGAGACTTCGAGCAAGACTTTGGGGCGGTGGTCGAGCCGCTGGGCGGGATCATCGAAGGTTGGGGCGTCAAGCAGGAGGTGCGTGGTTTACCCATGTAGCCGTATGAGAACCACAGCGTATCGGCTGACCTTTGGGTCGGCCGATTTTGTTTGTGCTGTGGGAAAAATATTCTGAACTTGCGCGCTATTTTTTAGCACCAAAAAAAAGCCACCCGACGAGGGTGGCCTAAAGGGAAGAGCATTGCGCTGAAGGAGCAGTTCAGCCGATGAGCGCGATTATCCGCAGGCTCGGCCGGGCAGTGAAATCAACTCTGGCTATGCTGTTGATAGTCAAAGCCCGCTTTACGATGAAGCGTGCGACAGGACAGCGGGCATTCTGCGCACCAGGACGGTGCGATTGGTTTTCCGTGGTTATTTAACTCACTGATTTTTAAGTGTTTATGCCGCTGGCACGGGCCTTGCGATGGTTCTAGCGCCCGGGTGACAAGGAGTTCGGCATGATCCGCACTTATTACGACGAAATGTACGATGGGGCAGGGCAGGTCCGCCCCCATTACCGCGAGTTCGCCCGCTGGTTGGCCGAAACCCCGCCTGAACTGCTGGCTCAGCGTCGGCGTGAAGCCGATTTGCTGTTTCACCGCGCCGGAATCACGTTCACCCTGTACGGCGACGAGCAGGGCACCGAGCGGTTGATTCCCTTCGACACCATCCCGCGCAGCATTCCGGCCAGCGAGTGGCGGGTTGTCGAACGAGGCTGCATTCAACGGGTCAAGGCACTGAACATGTTTCTCGCCGACCTGTATCACGAACAGCGCATCATCAAGGCCGGGATCATTCCCGCCGAGCAGGTGCTGGCCAACGAGCAATACCAGTTGGCGATGCAGGGCCTGAATTTGCATCGCGACCTGTATTCCCACGTCTCCGGCGTCGACCTCGTACGCGATGGCGATGGCACCTACTACGTGCTGGAAGACAATCTTCGTACGCCGAGCGGCGTGAGCTACATGCTCGAAGACCGCAAGATGATGATGCGCTTGTTCCCCGAACTGTTCGCCGCCCAGCGCATCGCACCGATCGACCACTACCCCAACCTGCTGCTCGATACCCTCAAAAGCTCCAGCCCTTTGGATAACCCCAGCGTGGTGGTGCTGACCCCTGGCCGCTTCAACAGCGCGTTCTTTGAACATGCCTTCCTCGCCCGGGAAATGGGCGTGGAGTTGGTGGAAGGCGCCGACCTGTTCGTGCGCGACGACCGCGTGTTCATGCGTACCACCGACGGCCCCAAGGCTGTGGACGTGATCTACCGCCGCCTCGACGATGCGTTCCTCGACCCGCTGGCCTTCAACCCAGACTCCATGCTCGGCGTGCCCGGCCTGCTCGCCGCCTATCGCTGCGGCAACGTGGTGTTGGCCAACGCCATCGGCACGGGGGTAGCGGATGACAAGTCGGTGTACCCATTCGTCACCGAGATGATCCGTTTTTACCTGGATGAGGAGCCGATTCTGAAGAACGTTCCCACCTTCCAGTGCCGCAAGCCTGACGAACTGTCCCACGTACTGGCCAACCTGCCGGACCTGGTGGTGAAGGAGACCCAAGGCTCCGGCGGCTACGGCATGCTCGTGGGCCCGGCGTCCACGGTGGCAGAAATCGAAGCCTTCCGTGCCCGTATCAAGGCCAAGCCCCACGCGTATATCGCCCAGCCGACCCTGTGTTTGTCCACCTGCCCGACCTTTGTCGAAAACGGCATCGCACCGCGCCATATCGACCTGCGCCCGTTCGTGTTGTCCGGCAAGGAAACCCGCGTGGTGCCTGGCGGTTTGACCCGTGTGGCGCTGCGCGAGGGCTCGTTGGTGGTCAACTCGTCCCAGGGCGGCGGCACCAAAGACACCTGGGTGGTAGAGGACTGAATGCCATGTTGAGTAGAACTGCCTCGGATTTGTACTGGATGTCGCGCTACCTGGAACGCGCAGAAAACCTCGCGCGTATGCTCGATGTCAGTTATTCGCTGTCGTTGATGCCCCAGGACGGGCGTGGCGATGGCCTGCACGAACTGGCCATGCCGCTGTTGATCACCGGCACCCTGGATGATTACCTCGAACGCCATGGCGAATTGCACGCCGAACGCTTGCTGCACTTTTTTGCCCTGGACGCAGCCAACCCGGCCAGTATCTACAGCTGCCTCGGTGCGGCGCGGGCCAGTGCCCATGCGGTGCGTGGGCGGATTACCGCCGACATGTGGGAAAACATCAACGCCACCTGGCTGGATATTCGCGATATCGCCCAGCAGGGCCTTAGCCGTTACGGCATGAGCCGGTTCTGTGAGTGGGTCAAGGAGCGCTCCCATCTGTTTCGCGGCGCCACCTACGGCACCATCATGCGCAACGATGCGTTTCGGTTTATTCGCCTGGGCACCTTTATCGAGCGCGCCGATAACACCCTGCGGTTGTTGGACGCCCGCTACGAAATGGCCGGCGACCGTGCCGAAGCCGTCACCGATGGCACGGCCCACGCCTACTATCAGTGGAGCGCCTTGTTGCGTGCGCTGTCGTCGTTCGAGGCCTACACCGAGATTTATCGCGATGCGCCCGGCGCCCGGCAAGTCGCCGAGTTGCTGCTGCTGCGCGCCGATGTGCCGCGCTCGCTGCGGGCCTGCAGTGAAGAAATCGATCAGATTCTCTCTAGCCTGCCTGGCCTAAACGGCCGGCCGGCCCAGCGCCTGGCCGCCGAGATGGATGCGCGCCTGCGCTTTACCGCGATCGATGAAATTCTCGAGGAAGGCCTGCACGCCTGGCTGACCGACTTTATCCCCTTGGTGCGCCAGTTGGGCGACGCCATCTACAGTTCCTACCTGGAGGCCGCATGAGACTCTCCATCAGCCACGAAACCACCTACCACTACGACGACCAGGTGCGCGCCAGCATTCAGTACCTGCGCCTCACGCCCCACGACAGCGAGCGTCAGCATGTACTCAGTTGGCAGCTTGACCTGCCTCGCCCGGTACGCGCGCAGGTGGACCCGTTCGGCAACATCCTGCATGTGCTGACCATGGACGAACCCCACGACGCCATCATCATTGGCGCCCGCGGCCAGGTGGATATCGATGAGCTGCGCGAGGCCGAACATGAGACTCAGTCGGCCTTCCCGTTTTTGCGCAGTACGCGCCTGACCGAGCCCGACGAGGCCCTGCGTCGGTTTGCCCTGGAGCACTGCCATCAACGTCGCGACCGTACGGCCTTGATCGACCTGATGCACGCGCTTAACCAAGCGATGGTCTACACCCCCGGCGCTACCGAAGTCGATACCAGCGCCATTGAGGCCTTCGCCGGGGGGGCGGGCGTGTGCCAGGACCACACCCACGCGTTCCTGGCCTGCGCCCGCAGCCTGGGGGTTGCGGCGCGGTATGTGTCGGGTTATCTGTACAGCGAAGACAGCGAGCACCTGGCCAGCCATGCGTGGGCCGAAGCTTGGCTGGACGGCGCCTGGTACAGCTTTGATGTCACCAACCAACTGGCACGCCCGGAGCGGCATTTGAAACTGGCGGTGGGTTTGGATTATCTGGATGCCTGCCCGGTGCGGGGCATGCGCCGTGGCGGCGGGCATGAGCAGATGCATGCCAAGGTGTTTGTGGCGCCGACGCCGGTTATTTCCGTGCAGCAGCAATAAGCTAATGTGGGAGGGGGCTTGCTCCCGATAGCGGTGTGTCAGATACAGGTTTGCAAGCTGATACTCCGCTATCGGGAGCAAGCCCCCTCCCACATTAGATCTGCGCACACCTCAGGGTTGTGGTTTACGCCCGGCCATATGCTTCAAATACCCCACCAACATATCCAGCTCATTGTCCGGTAAAACGCTGGCCTCAAACGCCGGCATCTTCGCCTGTGGCCAATGCCGCAAACTCTGCGGATCGCGGATATAACGCTTGAGGAAATCCCCGCCGAAATACTCGGTGGGGTTATAAGGAATATTCAAGTCCGGCCCCACCTGTGCATCCCCCGCACCATTAAGGCGATGGCACGCCAGGCAGTTCTTCTGAAACAGCGCAAAGCCTTGGTTGATCGGGTCATTCGCCGCCAGTTTCGAGTCGGGCAACAGTGCCGGAAAACGCTCGGCCACCGTCTTTAACTGCTTGATCCCGGACATCTGGAAGGGCCACTGCTCCGGGCTGATCGGCCCGGCTTGCGGGTTGGTCCACACCAGGTAAAACGGCCCGGCACTCGCTTTGCCCTCGGCCAGCGCTGGCCACGGGTGCGCCGGGTCTTCCACCGCCAGCCAGGCGCGGGCGCCGGTTTTTTGCAGCAAGGGAGCGGCCGTGAGTTCGGCGGCGAACCCATCCAGGGCAACGGCTTGCAGGTGGCTCTCTGGGGCAAGGCCCGGTAGGAGGGTGGCCAGTGGCACTGCGCGATAGGTCATGGTGCGCTTGTAGGAGACGTCATCAACGATCTGCACGGTTTGCGCATCCGGATGCGCGAGCAACTCGGCGGTCTGCCAGGTCTTGCGGACATGGTCCAGTTCGACGGTGAGTGGCGCCGCACAAACCGGCAGGGTGATCAGTAGCGCGAGCAGGGCGGGGATCGATTTCAAGAAGACAGCCCGATGCAAAATGGCGATGGGGTCACGATACCGCAAAACTACGCGCAAAAAGCACGCGCAAAAAGACAGCCCCTGCAGGACCGCTATGCGCAATGTCCCGGCAGGTGCTGCCAAAAGCTGCAGTCCTGATGCTGTGAGAGCACGGAATGTGAGGGTTGAGGGGTCACCCAATAACCTTGGTTAAGTTGGGTAAGATCAGAATCAGTGTGGTGGCGAAGAGAATAAGTCCCGCCTGACGAACTTTCGTATGCTTGAACATGGCTGACTGCCTTTTGTTGTTATTCCTGAGCGTCAAATGCGTGCCGGTCAATTTCAGTATCGCGATGTGACGTGACACTTTTCTTACGGTTGCTCCAGCAAAACCCGGCAGCAACTTCCTACTGATTCAACCTTAGAGCCCTCGTTCTTCGTGGCTTAGATCCATTTCATATCAGCTAATCAATATTCGCGCTAAAAAAGGCATGAGGCCTAACGCCATCTTGGCGCCAGCCCCTTGGCTAGACAGCTAAAACGATTAATCCGTCAGCGCCATCGAGTGCCTACCGTTCGTCCGAGCGAGGGGGTCAAAAGCAATGAGCGTATCCGTCATTGAAACCGTGTCAATCGGGCCTAAGGTAAGGGCACACACCCACAGCGGTTCGAGGACATCATGACCCAAGCGTTGATCTTTGATGCGATACGCACGCCCCGCGGCAAAGGCAAAGCCGACGGCGCCTTGCACAGCGTCAAGCCGGTAAACCTGGTGGCCGGGCTGCTTACCGCGCTGGCCAGGCGCAGCGACCTCGACACCCAGCAAGTGGATGACATCGTGCTTGGCTGCGTCACCCCCGTGGGCGACCAGGGCGCCGATATCGCCAAGACCGCAGCGCTCGTGGCGGACTGGGACGTCAGCGTCGCCGGCGTGCAGGTCAACCGCTTCTGCGCCTCAGGCCTGGAGGCCGTCAACCTCGGCGCGATGAAAGTGCGTTCCGGTTTTGAAGACCTGGTGGTGGTGGGTGGCGTCGAGTCCATGTCCCGCGTGCCCATGGGCAGCGACGGCGGCGCCTGGGTACTCGACCCGCAAACCAACCTGCACAGCCACTTCACGCCCCAGGGCATCGGTGCAGACCTGATCGCCACGCTCGAAGGCTTCACCCGTGAGGACGTAGACAGGTTCGCCCTACAGTCCCAGCAGAAAGCAGCCAGGGCCCGTGACGACGGTTCCTTCAACAAATCGCTGATCGCGGTGCAGGACCAGAACGGTATTGTGCTGCTCGACCACGACGAATTTATTCGCGGTGATTCCACGCTGGAAGGCCTGGGTAAGCTCAAGCCCAGCTTTGAAATGATGGGGCAAATGGGCTTCGATGCGACCGCGTTGCGGGTGTATAGCTATGTGGAGCGCATCCACCATGTGCACACGCCAGGCAACAGTTCCGGGATTGTCGACGGTGCGGCGCTGATGTTGATCGGCTCAGAGGCCAAGGGCCGCGAATTGGGCCTGCAACCGCGGGCGCGCATTGTGGCCACGGCGGTGACCAGCACCGACCCCACCATCATGCTCACCGGCCCCGGGCCGGCGACGCGCAAGGCCCTGGTCAAGGCCGGCCTGCGGGTGGAGGACATCGACCTGTTTGAAGTCAACGAAGCGTTTGCTTCTGTAGTCCTTAAATTCATCAAGGACATGGGCATCGACGCCGGCCGGGTCAACGTCAACGGCGGTTCCATCGCCATGGGCCACCCGTTGGGCGCTACCGGCTGCGCCATCCTCGGCACCCTGCTCGATGAGCTGGAGGCGCGTCAGCAGCGCTACGGCCTGGCCACCCTATGTGTGGGCGGTGGGATGGGTATCGCCACGATTATTGAACGCCTCTGAGCCCAAGGAATTTGTCATGACCCAAGCCATTCGTTACGAAAAAGGCCAGGACCAGATCGTCGTGCTGACCCTCGACATGCCCGGCCAGAGCGCCAATACCATGAACGGCGTTTACCGCGAAGCCATGGCCGCCACGGTTGCGCGCCTGGAGGCGGAGAGGGACAGCATTACCGGTGTGGTGATCACCTCGGCTAAAAAGACGTTTTTCGCCGGCGGCGACCTCAATGAGCTGATCAAGGTCGACCAGGCCCATGCCAAGGCTTTCTACGACAGCGTTCTGGTATTGAAGGCGCAGTTGCGTCGCCTGGAAACCCTCGGCAAACCCGTGGTGGCCGCCATCAACGGCGCGGCCTTGGGCGGCGGCTGGGAGATTTGCCTGGCCTGTCATTATCGGGTGGCGCTGGGCGATACCGCAGTGCAGCTCGGCCTGCCGGAAGTGACCCTGGGCCTGCTGCCGGGTGGCGGCGGGGTGGTGCGCATGGTGCGTCTGCTGGGGCTGGAAAAGGCGTTGCCGTACTTGCTGGAAGGCAAAAAAATCCGCCCTCAACAGGCGTTGCAGGCCGGGCTGATCGACGCGTTGGCGACCAACCGCGATGAGCTGCTGGCTAAATCCCGTGCCTGGATTCTGGCCAATCCCGAGGCCAGGCAGCCTTGGGACAACAAGGGTTATTCGATCCCTGGCGGTACGCCTTCCAGCCCGAAAGTCGCGCAGATGCTCGCCATCGCTCCGTCGATCTTGCGTAGCAAAACCAATGGCTGTTTCCCCGCCCCGGAAAAAATCCTCTGCGCGGCCGTCGAAGGCGCCCAGGTGGATTTCGACACGGCGCACCTGATCGAGACCCGATACTTCACTGAGTTGGTGACGGGGCAGGTGGCGAAAAACATGATCGGCACCTTCTGGTTCCAGCTCAATGAAATCAACGCCGGCAGCTCGCGCCCGCAGGGCTTCGCGCCCTATTTCACCCGCAAGGTCGGCGTGCTGGGCGCCGGCATGATGGGGGCGGGGATCGCCTACGTCAGCGCCTTTGCGGGTATCGAAGTGGTGCTCAAGGACATCAATCTGGCGGCCGCCGAGAAGGGCAAGGCCCATTCGATGACGCTGCTGGAGAAAAAGGTCAGCCGGGGGCAATTGGCCGCCGAACAGCGGGAAACCATCCTGGCGCGGATTCACCCTACGGCGTCCGACGCCGACCTGGCCGGTTGCGACCTGATCATCGAAGCCGTGTTTGAAGACCGCGAGCTCAAGGCCAAGGTGTCGGCCGCAGCACATCTCGTGGTCGGCGCCGATGCGGTGATCGCGTCCAACACCTCAACCCTGCCCATCAGCGGGCTGGCCAAGGCAGTGCCGGATGCCACCAAATTTATTGGGCTGCATTTCTTCAGCCCGGTGGACAAGATGCCGCTGGTGGAGATCATCAAGGGTGCGCAGACGTCAGACGAAACCCTGGCACGAGGTTTTGACTTCGTACTGCAAATCAGGAAAACCCCGATTGTGGTCAACGACAGTCGCGGCTTCTTCACGTCGCGGGTGTTTGGCACATTCACCAACGAAGGCATCGCGATGCTCGGCGAAGGCGTGGCGGCGGCCATGATCGAGACCGAAGCGCGCAAGGCCGGCATGCCGGTGGGCCCGTTGGCGGTGTCGGACGAGGTGTCCCTCAGCCTCATGAGTCATATCCGACAGCAAACGGCGAAGGATCTACAAGCGCAAGGGAAGGCGCTGGCGAACCATCCGGCGACAGCGGTGATCGATCTGTTGGTGAACGAGTACAAGCGCACCGGCAAGGCGGCGGGCGGTGGTTTTTACGAGTATCCCGTTGGCGGTCAAAAGCACCTGTGGCCTGAACTGAAAAGCCGTTTTGAACGACCTGATCAACGTATTTCGCCACAGGATGTGCGCGATCGTCTGCTGTTTATCCAGGCCATCGAAACCGTGCGGTGCGTGGAGGAGGGCGTGCTGATGTCCACGGCCGATGCCAACGTGGGCTCGATCTTCGGCATCGGCTTTGCCGCATGGAGTGGCGGCGCGTTGCAGTTTATCAACCAGTACGGTTTGAATGACTTCATTGCCCGTGCTCGTTACCTGTCGGAGCAGTATGGCGAGCGGTTCACGCCGCCGGCGTTGTTGCTGGAAAAAGCCGCGCAAGGTGCTAGTTTCTAGCGAATAGGCGAACTGGCAGGGCTTGCCTTGGAGGGGTGTTTCAAGGCAGGCTCTGGGGTGTGCATTATTCCCTTCACCGTGTCAGGTATTTTTTATGTCGCTACGCGTCTGTATCCTGGAAACCGATATCCTGCGTCCAGGCTTGATCGATCAATACCAAGGCTACGGGCAGATGTTCAAGCGCCTGTTCTCCAAGCAGCCGATTCCCGCCGAGTTTGTGGTGTACAACGTGGTGCAGGGTGAATACCCGTCGGACGATGAAGTGTTTGACGCCTATCTGGTGACGGGCAGCAAGGCCGACTCCTTCGGCACAGATCCGTGGATCCAGACCCTCAAGACCTACCTGCTCGAACGTTATGAACGTGGCGATAAATTGCTGGGCATCTGCTTCGGCCATCAGTTGCTCGCGCTGCTGCTGGGCGGTAAGGCCGAGCGCGCCGGCCAGGGTTGGGGCATGGGCATCCACGACTACACGCTCGACGCCAAGGCACCCTGGATGAGCCCGGAAGTGGACGAGCTGACACTATTGATCAGCCACCAGGACCAGGTCACCACACTGCCGAACAACGCCACGGTCATCGCCTCCAGTGCGTTTTGCCCTTTTGCCGCGTACCACATCGGCGACCAGGTGCTGTGCTTCCAGGGCCACCCGGAATTTATCCAGGACTACTCCCGCGAATTGCTCGAGATTCTTCAGACAACCCTGGGGGAAAAGATCTACACCAACGGCGTCGCCAGCCTGGAACGCGACCACCACGGCGTCACCGTGGCGGAATGGATGATGCGTTTTGTAGCGCACAAGCCCGATGCTGCCGCCTAAAGCCAGCCCGAGCGCTTGAAGCTGGCCCACAGGCTGGTGCAACCCACCGCGATAAACCCGAGCACTGCAAAATAGCCGTAGTGCCATTGCAGCTCGGGCATATTCTGGAAGTTCATCCCATAAATCCCCGCCACCGCCGTGGGGAACGCCAGAATCGCCGCCCACGCGGCGAACTTGCGCTGCACCACGCTTTGGCGCGACGCCTCCAGCAGCACACCGATCTCGATGGTCTGGCTGGCGATATCGCGCAAGGTGGTGAGGTCTTCCATCTGCCGCGTGACGTGAATCTGCACATCGCGGAAATACGGGCGCATGTTCTTGTCGATAAACGGGAAGCTCAGCTTCTGCAACTCTTGGCTGATCTCTACCATCGGCGCCACATGACGCTTGAGTCGCAGCACATCGCGACGCAGGCCGTGGATCTTCTGGATATCACGCTCGCTCAGCGAACTGCACAGCACGTTACGCTCCAGCTCATCGATCTCGGCATGGATGGCTTCGCTCACCGGCTGGTAGTTTTCGGTGACGAAATCCAGCAGCGCATAGAGTACGAAATCTTCCCCATGCTCCAGCAACAACGGCCGCGCCTCACAGCGCTGGCGCACAAAGCCGTACGACGCCGAGTGACCATTGCGCGCTGTGATGATGTAGCCGTTACCGGCAAAGATATGGGTCTCGATAAACTCCAGCTTGCCGTTCTCGCGCACCGGTGAGTAGGTGACGATAAACAGCGCATCGCCGAAGGTTTCAAGCTTGGGGCGGCTGTGTTTTTCCAGGGCGTCTTCGATGGCCAGCTCGTGCAGGTTGAACTGGCGTTGCAGATTGGACAGCTCCTGGGCACTGGGCTCTTCGAGGCCGATCCACACAAAGTGGCCGGGTTTGGCGGCCCAGGCCGCGCCTTCATCTAGGGTAATGTCCGAGACTTTCTTACCGGCGCTGTAGACAGCTGCCGCAACAACTCTACCCATGGTGCTGATCACTTCTTATTGGGAGGACAGATGTTGGGCAGCTTAGCCTGAATGACGTTCCCTCGTAGCCACCACTTGTTGTGGCGAGCGAGCTTAATGTGGTGAGCGAGCTTGCTCGCGCTGGGGTGCGAAGCGCCCCCAATCGATATCAGCCCACCCGCAACGCCCGATCCATCTCAGCAATACAAGCCTCCATCTGCACCTGACAAGCCTGCATCAACCCCGGAACGTCATCCGCCGTCATACCAGCCGTAGGAATCGGCGCCAACGAACGTATGAGCACATCCCCACTGTTCCAACGATTGAGCCGCATATGCGTGACGTAATTACTCACACACACCTGCACGATAGGCACCCCGGCCGCAATCGCCATATGGAACGCGCCCTTCTTGAACGCCAGCAAGCCCTTGCCCAAATTGCGCGTGCCTTCTGGAAACACCCAAATCGACGTGTCCTCATGCTGCAACGTGTGGGTGGTGGTCAGCATCGCCTTACGCGCCTTGTGCGCATTACCGCGATCGATCAACACATTGCCCGCCAGCCAGAACAACTGGCCGAACAACGGCACCCATTTCAGGCTCTTCTTGGCGATACACACCGTACGGTGGGGCACCACATTGCCGAACACAAACAGGTCATAGTTGGACTGATGGTTGGCGATGACCACACAGGTGCCGGGCTTGTTGCGCAGCGAGTCGACGTCGGTTTTAACGTTGAGCCCCAGGATGCGCATGGCCGGCAAGGCGTAAAGACGGGCACACAGGCGGCTGTTGTCCGGGTTGAATGGCCGGCAGATGCCAATCAACACACCCAGCACGCCAGCGATCATAAAGTGCAGGCCCATCAACAACATACGCAACAGAAAAAGCATCGACACGGCCTATCGAGACAAAAGGTCGCGCAGTGTACGGTCGTACACTGTATTCGGCAATTACCCCGGTAGAGTTCGGAGATAGGCGATGTTTAAGCACATGTTTCAACATATGGCGACATCGCCCGGCTAGAGCGGCTAAAGAAGTATCAGATCTGTTTGTAAGAAAAAGCCCGACACTGGGTCGGGCTTTGATCGCGCATCTGTAGGGGTTAACCCAGAATATGACCCTGATCCTGAATGATCGCGTCATCCAAAGCGTCCAGCAGCGCCTGACGCACTTTCAGCTTGGTGTGCTTGTGGGCGTTCATATTGATCTTCTTCAACTGCCGCGCCGCTTCCAGCGCTGCCGCGTGCAACTCCTCCGGTGCCACGACCTTATCGAGGAACCCCGCCTGCAACGCGCCTTGCGGGTCAAACATCTCGGCATTGATCACCGAACGATGAAACGCCGACTTGCGCAGACGGTCTCGTGCCAGCTCGATCCCGGCGTGGTGCATGGTCATGCCAATCGCCACTTCGTTCAGGCCAATGCTGAACGGGCCCTCGACCCCAATCCGATAATCCGCCGACAACAGCAGAAAGGCGCCCTTGGCTACGGCATGCCCAGGGCAGGCCACAATTACCGGGAACGGGTGCGACAACAAACGACGCGCCAGCGTAGAGCCGGAAGTCACCAGGCCGATTGCTTCTTTAGGCCCGGCCGTCATCACCTTCAAATCATAACCACCCGACAAAATCCCCGGCGTGCCGGTGATCACCACCACCGCGCGGTCTTTCTCAGCCTGGTCCAGCGCTTCATTAAAGGCACTGACCACCGCCGGAGAAATGGCGTTCACCTTGCCGTTGCTCAGGGTCAGGGTCGCGATACCGTCTTCGAGGTGGTAAGCAATCAACTCACTCATGACGCGGTTCCTTGTAGGGCTTGTTATAGAAGGGCATGCACAAACGTTACCCACCACGCCCGTCCCGGTAAAGCGCCGTGACTGACTGCCCAGTCAGGCTTTTCCCTGACGGCGCACGCTGCACCGCGTAGGGCAGGGCGCAACAGCCGCTCCAGAGGTGTACTGCACATGCCTGAGAATGGCAGAAACACCGCCCCTTGCCGGGCGTATTCCGGCATATCCCGCTAACCGCATGAAAATTCTGAAAAAAACCTTTGCCATCGGAAAGGCTTTCGACTACATTAGCGCGCCTCGACAGACTGAACTTGTTTGACGAGATACGGTGAAGTGTCCGAGTGGCTTAAGGAGCACGCCTGGAAAGTGTGTATACAAGAAATTGTATCGAGAGTTCGAATCTCTCCTTCACCGCCACATTAAGTAAACACAAACCCCTGATTTTCCTAGAGAAAGTCGGGGGTTTGTGGTTTTTGGAGGTTGAAAAAAGGGTTATATGGGACTGATATGGGACTGGCGCCCTTTTTGGGGACATAAGACTCAGGACAGCTCTCCTTCGCTGAAACGCGAACTTGGATCGTAATCTGTTTGGATGAGTGGGCTAGGCTTTCCGCAGCACTAATCAGGGACGACCGCCATGCTAGATAACTCAGATGCAAAGATCGCGGCTGCAGACGCTCTGACATTGCTCCTGCACAACTCGGTGCGGCGATTGAAGAGATAACTAAGTGGCTCTCAGAAAATGGCCGGGAGAATGTTGCGATTAACGCAGCAGCAGCTATGGGAACTTTGGACACCAATGCTGAAGCTATTACAGCTGCGATTATGCGTCTACGGTCGTCCTAGCGAATCACTTCAGGCTCTGCGGGCGCCAATACCTGGCGCATAAATGAGGGATGTACTTTGAGAAAAGCTTACGCGGCAATAATTTTAGCGTGCATCGTTTACTTCGTTGGCGGCTGGATTGCCACCAGATTCGGCGTTGTGACTAAAGACGACTATTTTGCATACGCTGGTATCGTAGGGGGGCTTGCATCGGTAGCAGGACTCTTGGCCCTTACGCGTCCCGCAATTACTCAAGCGGACCTCAAAAGTGTAGAAATTGAAACACTGAAGTCGATGGCGGTAACAGCGGAGCAGCTTGATAAGCTTCAGTCAGCTCGCGCCCAAACCGTACAAGAAATCGACGACTTAGCGCTCAAAAAGAAAGCTATGGAGCTCCTCGTCAAAAAAGCTAGCCTTGCGTTGTTTTTAAAGGAGCAGTATTCGCACCACGAGCGCCAGGTACTTGAGGAAATTGCTAAAAACGATAACTTGCGCATTGCGTTACTAAATGCATCAGAAAGCGCTGAGAAGGTTCGAGCATTGGATGAGGAAATTTCTGTCGACCCAAATGTGGGCCAGTTGCGCGAAATTATCAGAACAGCTTCACGTCGCGAGCCGACTTTTGAGGAAGTACTCGAGAATCTGCCAACAGTACCAAGAGCGCTATTCATAATATTCAATTCTCTCAATCGAAGCTTTGCCGACGTATTCCGCATCTTTTGGAAAAGTCTCTAACCCCTTTGTTCAGTCCCGGGATGTCGTGCTAAGGCGTTTCCAGAATAGGCCGCCCTTATCCTGTATTTGGCCTCTTTGAATCGTCCTGGTTCAGTAGCCGTGTTTAAGTGATTGCTTGTGGGATATATCGGCCTGTTGCAAACGACCGCAATGAGTTGGCAACGTGTGATCGTGACTACAATGAGCCACAACCCACAAGGAGCATCACATATGAGTTTTGAAGGTATTGTGCAAATCGCCCAGGAAAATAACCCGGCCGCTGTCAACCGCGCATTGCAAACCGGTTGGGAGCTTCTGTCGGTCAATGCGCTGGGTGAGGGCCTGGTCTACACCATCGGCCGCCGTGCGCCGAAGGCCGCCGCGCCAGAGGGCGAGTATGTCGACGGCATATGGAAGCCAGCCGCTAGCGAGTAACGCCGCTTATGTTCAAAAGGCCCCTACACTCAATCCAGGTGTGGGGGCCTTTTTATGGGCATGTAAACCACAATCCCCGAGTCTGGCGTTCGAATCTCTCCTTCACCGCCATATTCGATGTAGACAAGACCCCTGGTTTCGAAAGAAGTCAGGGTTTTTTTCATTTATGGAATACAAAAGCTCCGCTCCTGAAATGATTCCCCAACAGATGGATGCCATCCGTACGCAGACCGCCCAATAAAAAACACCGAGCAACGCCCGGTGTTTTTCTCAACGCATAACGCCTTACTGCGCAGTTTTCAGCTTAACCACATCACCCGAAATCTTGGTGGTGTAACCGCTCAGCACCCATGCCCAAAACCATTTTTCCTGGATCTGAGTGTTGATCAGCGCATCGCCGCCTTTGGCTTTGATGGCTTCATCCTGGGCGCGTACGAAACGGCTGTTTTGGCCGATCGGGATAATGCCGAACAGCATGATGCCGGTGGCGCTGGCTTCGCTGTGACCCAGCACGGTGTATTGGCTGCTGTCGTATTGCGGGGATTTGATGGCGGTGCCGGTGCAGCCTGCGAGGGTGAAACCGAGGACGGCTGCTGCAACCACTTTACTGACGTACTTCACTGTAAAACTCCATGGGCTAAACCCCGAGATTCAATTCTCGGGGCTGCACTTTAATCGCTCTTGTAACAGATTGAAAACAATCTGCCCCTCAAGCCTGCACGTACACCCAAGCGGTCAAGCCTGACGCCAACCCCACCGCCACGCGTTTGTAGTCCGAGACTTCATACGCGTCCGCCGCCGCCAACTCGGCCTCGGTAATCTGGAACACCATCCCCTCGACCCTGGCGCGTGGCTCGGTTGTCGGGGCGACGATGGGGTGGTGGGTCTTGCCGCTGCTCGCCAGCACGTGTGGGTCGGTGATTTCTACCCAGCTTTGCGAATAGCCCAGCATGGCGTCGTGCTGGCCGGTCAGTTCTCTGCCGAAGTTGGCCAGTTGTACGGATTTGTCCTGCAATGTGCCGTAGGAAAATAGCAGCACCGTGGATTCGTTGGGGCGTGTCATTTGTGGTCCTAAAAGGTTAAGCCAGTAAGTCTTCGTAGAATGCGCCGTAGGGCTTGGTCGGGTGGGCGATCTGGATTTCGAGAATCCACAAGCCTTCATTCGGGTAATGCTCGAAGTCGCCCAGGTCGCCGCCACGATGAATGGCGTGGGGGAAGTCGCTGACGCGGTGGCCCTTGATGTCCAGGTTCAATTGCCAGCCCATGGCTTGGGCTTGTTCTTCGGCGTAGCGGTAAAGCTCCAGGCCGACGACTTGGTCGTTTTTCCAGCGAGCTTGCACAAGGTCGAAGAGTGTTTTGGCAGCGTTGGCGCAGGCGATCATTTGCGGATCGGTGCCGGTGCTGAAGGTGGCGCCGGCGTCGCCTTCGTGGCCTTGCCAGACGGCGCCCATGTCGATGAAGAAGATGTCGTTGTCGCCCAGCACTGGGTCGCCGTCGGAGCGTTGTTTGAATGTCTTGAGGGTGTTGGCACCGAAGCGCACCAGCAACGGGTGCCAGATGCGTTGCATATCGAGTTCGGCGAGGACGTGTTTGCCCAATTCGCGGGCTTCGGATTCGAGCATGCCGGGGCGGATGCGCTGGGAGAGGGCTTCGATGGCTTTCCAGGTCATGGCCTGGGCGTAACGCATGGATTCAAGGCTGTAGGCCGCACCTACGGCTTCTTTGGGTTGTGCACTCATCAACGTGTCCTCAGCTTAATTAGCGTTATACGTTTAACTATATAGCGCTGAGATGGCGCAGCAAAAGCTCAAATTGAGCGGCTACGCCGTATCAAGCGCACATACACCGCAACGTTGATCACCACCACAACAGCCCCCAGCACCAGCTGAATATTCGGCGTCAGCCCCGCCGGGTAGATCAGCGTGAGGATGTAGTGCTCGATAAACCCGCCGCCATAGCCGTCTTGCCCCGCGAGATGGCGAAACAGGTTTTCCCAGCGGGTGAGCGGGCAGGGCAGGTGCAGTAGTTCGACGGCAATGCCCCAGGCCACCGCTGGCAGATGCAGCCACATCACGCGGGGCCATTTGAGCGCGAGCAACCCGCCGAACAATACGAACAGGATGAAGCTTAAGTGAAACAGCACCAAGCTGTCGGCGGCTAGACGGTAGAGCATCGCGGGCACTTCGAAAGGGCGGGTGCACAGTCTAAAGGGTTGCCTGTGGGTGAGGGCGGCCGTTATTGTGCTGAATCCTTTTAGTCCTTCCCCCCAAGGATCTGTTTTGATGAACGCACCGCGTACCGCCGGCCCGATCAAGGCCGTGATTTTCGATATGGACGGTTTGTTGCTGGATACGGAAGGTATCTACACCGAAGTCACACAGATCATCGCAGAACGCTACGGCCGTACCTACGACTGGGGGATCAAGCAGCACATCATCGGTCGCGGTGCCCAAGACCTGGCTGACTACGTGGTGAAGGCGCTGGACCTGCCGATCACGCCCGCCGAGTTCCTGAAGATCCGCGAACCCCTTATGAGTGAGCGTTTCCCCACGGCCCTGGGCATGCCCGGCGCCGAGGCGTTGGTGCGGCACTTGAAGGCGCACAATATTCCGATTGCCGTGGGCACTAGTTCGTCGCGCAATTCGTTTGGCCACAAGACTACGTTGCACCGCGAGTGGTTCAGCCTGTTCAACACCATCGTCACGGCTGACGACCCGGAAGTCGGCGCCGCCAAGCCTGCGCCGGATATCTTCCTCACCGCTGCCCGACGTCTGGGCGTGGCGCCTGAGGATTGCCTGGTGTTCGAGGATTCACCCTTTGGTGTAACGGCTGCGAAGGCGGCCAATATGACGGCCATCGCGGTGCCCGATGAAGCCATGGCCGACAGCAAGTATCACCATGCTGATCAGATCATCCGCAAACTCGCGGAGTTTGATTTGGTGGCTTATGGCTTGCCGCCAATGCGCTGAATAAATATGGTCAAAATGTAGGAGGGGGCTTGCCCCCGATAGCGGTGTATCAGTCAGCCTATTGGTTGCTGACCTACCGCCATCGGGGGCAAGCCCCCTCCCACATTTGTTTCTAAGTGTGCCTGGAATCCTAGGCGCTGAAGCCACCGTCGATGGTCAAGCTGGCACCGGTGATGTACCCGGCCTCTGGGCCTGCCAGATAGGCAACGAAGCTGGCAATCTCCTCCACATGCCCATACCGCCCCACCGCCATCAACCCAATCAAGCTCTCCGCAAAATCACTGTTCGCCGGGTTCATATCGGTGTCCACCGGCCCAGGTTGCACGTTGTTGATGGTGATGCCTTTAGGCCCCAGGTCGCGCGCCAAACCTTTGGTCAAACCCACCAGCGCTGCCTTGCTCATCGCATATGGGCCACCGCCGCCAAAGGGCATGCGCTCGGCGTTGGTGCTGCCGATATTGATCACCCGGCCGCCATCACCCATATGCTTGGCGGCTTCCTGAGTCGCGATAAACACGCTGCGCACGTTGATGGCCAGGGTCTGGTCGAAGTCTTCCAGTTTGAAGTCTTCCAGCGGTGCGATGGCCAGTACGCCGGCGTTGTTCACCAGGATGTCCAGGCGCCCAAAGGCTTCGACGGTGGCGTTGACGGCGTTGCGAATCGCGTCTGCACTGGCGCTGTCGGCGTGGATCGCCAGGGCCTTGCCGCCTTCGCTGATCACGCTGTTCTGTAATTCTTCAGCCTTGGCGGCCGAACTCACGTAGGTAAAGGCCACTGCTGCGCCCTGTGCCGCGAGGCGCTTGACGATGGCGGCGCCGATACCGCGGGAACCGCCTTGAATCAAGGCGACTTTGCCGCTGAGGTTTTGTGTGGTCATGTCGATCTCCTAGCTGTTCAAGGCGGGATGCCTTGTTGTTGGAACCGAGTATCGACCTCACCGGCCCCTCCCGGTAGACCGTGATTGCTATAGTCTGTGTAAACCAAAAGTTTAGAGTGGGACGGTATGGAAAGCTTTGGCAGTATCGAATGCTTTGTGCGCAGCGCCGAAGGCGGCAGTTTTGCCGAGGCGGCGCGGCACCTGAGTCTCACACCGGCAGCGGTGGGTAAAAGCGTCGCCAAGCTCGAAGCGCGCCTGGGTGTACGCCTGTTCCAGCGTAGTACGCGGCGTCTCACCCTGACTGAAGCGGGCAAGCTGTTCCTCGACGAAGTCAGTGGCAGTCTCACTACCATCCAAAATGCCGTGGCCAACCTGGCCAGCGCCGAAGGCCGGCCTGTGGGCACGCTCAAGGTCAGCATGGGCACGGTGTTTGGCAATCGCTACGTGGTGCCGCTGATAGGCGAGTTTATGCGGCGTTTCCCGGACATCAGCCCGGACTGGCATTTTGATAACCGTCAGGTGGACCTGATTGGCCAAGGCTTCGATGCCGCCATCGGCGGCGGTTTCGAGTTGCCCCAAGGCGTGGTGGCGCGCAAGTTGACGCCAGCCCACCGAGTTCTGGTGGCATCAAAGGGTTACCTGGCGCAGCGCCCGCCGGTGTCTGAGCCTGAAGATTTGTCGCGCTGCCACGGCATTCTTATCCGTTCTCCGCAGACCGGGCGCGTGCGGTCCTGGCAATTGACCAGCCGCGAACGTGAACACCGCCCATTGGTACTCAAACCCAGCATGACCATGAGCGACTCCGAAGCCGCCTGCTGCGCCAGCGCCCAGGGTTTGGGGATTGCGTTGGTGAGCATGCCGATGGCTGTGCCGTTTCTGCACAGCGGTGCGGTGGTGCGGGTGTTGCCGGATTGGTATGTCGACGATGGCAATATTTCCATTTACTACGCCGAACACAAATTGCTGCCCGGCAAGACCCGGGCGTTTGTGGATTTCATCATTGAACAGTTTGCCGAACAGCAATTGGGGCGGCGGTTCAGTGCCATCTAAAACTGAACACGGCTCAAAATGTGGGAGGGGGCTTGCCCCCGATGGCGATATATCAGTCAGCCTATCTGGTACTGACACACCGCTATCGGGAGCAAGTCGAATCGTCGCACCGCCCCTCCCACATTGGATTTTCAGCGGCCGAACTGCCCTGGCCAGCCAATGACCTTCTTCGGCCTTGGTGTCGCATAAGTCCTGATCTTCGATGTCGACAACCCCAACCGCACCAACGACTCAGCAATCGTCACCGCCGCCGTCACCCCATCCACCACCGGCACGCCGGTACGCTGGCGAATCTGCTCGTCCAGCCCGGCCATGCCGCCGCAGCCCAGGCAGATCACTTCAGCCTTGTCTTCGCTGATGGCCAGTTCCGCCTGGCGCACGATGGCTTCCATGGCGGCCAACGGGTTTTCTTCCAGCTCCAACACGGCCATGCCGCTGGCTCGCACCGAGGCGCAGCGCTGGTAGAGGCCGGCGAGTTTCAGGCGGTCTTCGATCAGCGGCACGGTACGGTCCAGGGTGGTGACCACCGAATAGGCGTGGCCGAGGAACATCGCGGTGCTGGCGGCGGCTTCGGTGATGTCCACCACCGGCACGTTCAACAGTTCCTGTAGGCCTTCGCGACCGTGCTCGCCGTAGCCTGCCTGGATCACCGCGTCGAACGGCTGGTCATAGGCCATCACCCGGTCCATCACTGCGATGGCCGCCAGGTAGCTTTCAAAATTGCCCTCCACCGACTCTGCGCCGAAGTAAGGCGTGAGCCCGACAATCTCGGTGCCCGGCGCCGCCACGGCCCGCGCCTGCTGGGCGATTGTGTCGGTGATGGATTCGGTGGTGTTGACGTTGACCACGAGGATTCGCATGGAAAGTCCTTATTAATGACTGACGTTATCGACGGCAATGCTTTCGCCACTGACATCGGCGTAGAACGGCTGGCGCTTGGCGATCAGCAGGTACAGCAGCCCTGCAATACCGGCGCCAAACATCCAGGAAAACGGCGAGACGCTGGCAAAGCCGGGCAACAGTGCCAGGAGAATGGCGATCACGGCCGCAGGAATAAATGCCGCCACTGCGCGCAAATTGACCCCGCGGCTGTAGTAATAAACCCCGTTTGGGTCTTCGCTATACAGTTGCAGCACGTCCACCCGGCTTTTACGGATCAGCCAGTAATCGACCATGATCACCCCGTACAACGGCCCCAGCAGCGCGCCCAGGCCGGAGAGGAAATACACGATCACCAGCGGGCTGTTGTAGAGGTTCCAAGGCAGGATCAGCACGGCAACCGTGGCGCTGATCAACCCGGCGCGGCGAAAGTTCAGGTACTTGGGCGCCAGGTTGCTCAGCACAAAGGCGGGTGCGACGAAGTTGGCCATGATGTTCACCGCCACGGTGACGATCAGGAACGCCAGGCAACCCAGCACCAGGAAGAAGGTATTCGGGATGGCGGCGATGATTTCGGTCGGGCTTTCAATCACCCGGCCGTTGAGCTGGAACTGCCCGCCGCACAGCAGCACGGTAATGGCGGCAAACACCAGGATATTCACCGGCAGGCCCCAAAAGTTACCCACTTGGATTGTCTTACGGCACGGCGAGGAGCGGGCGAAGTCGCAGAAGTTGAGGATCAACGTGCCGTAGATCGCCAGCCACAGCGCGCCACCGGCAAAGATATTGCGCCACATCTCACCGCCACTCAGCGGTTCGCGAATCGACCACGCGATGTTGCCGCCGGTTTGGAAGTACATCCAGCCGGCCAATGAAGCCACCGTCAGCAAAATCACCGGCCCGGCGAAGCCTTCGTAGCGGCGCACCATCTCCATGCCATAGGCCAGGATCACCAGTTGCACCAGCCAGATCGCCACGAAACACGCCCAGCCCAGGGACGACAGGCCGAGGATCGAATCGTGGTCGTATTCGGCAAAGCCCGGATGAATCGCCGTCAGCAACACGCGGAAAACCACCGAGGCCAGGTAGGTCTGAATACCAAACCAGGCAATCGCAATCACCGCACGGATCAGCGCCGGAATCTGCGCACCGTGGATGCCGAAACTGATGCGGCTCATCACCGGGAATGGCACACCGGTCTTCTGCCCCATATAACCCGACAGGTTCATAAAGAAATACACCAGCGCCGCGCCAATACCCAGTGACAACAGAATCTGCCAGCCACCCAGGCCCAAGGCATATAAGCCGATGGCAAAGGAGTAGTTAGCGATGTTGTGCACGTCATTGGTCCACAGCGCGAAGATGCTGTAACGCCCCCAGCGTCGGCCTTCGACCTTGGTAGGCGCAAGATCCTTGTTGTGCAGGCGCGGGCTGAGCACCAACGGGCCTGGCCCGGTTGCGTCGGGGTTCAGGGCGGAGGGCAGTTCCAGTGCGATGTTATTCGAGAGGCTTGTACGCATTCCGGCAGGCTCCAGCACATCTGCGAGCAAGCCGCGGATGGCAAAGTGTATGTAGGTTTTGTATTTATTGTATACAAAGCGCTTTTCACCTTAAGCCACATGCGTGCCAGTTTTTGATCTATGAAAACTGTGGGTAATTTCGTTTTTATAGGTTGGTTTAGTAACTTACTGAATTTGAAGAAATATAAATTGACCAGTTGAACAGGTATTTATTTTTCAGTAGGAACTAGGCGATTCACAAAGGTGAAAATCAAAAGGGGAGAGGTGTTACGCAATGGTGCAGTCGAAGAGAAATTGCACACATAAATGGCACCGATGGTTACATGTATGTGTACATATTTAATGAGCAATGCAAAAACAAATGTGGGAGCGGGCTTGCTCGCGAAAGCGGTGTGCCAGTGATGAATACATCAACTGATACACCGCTATCGCAGGCAAGCCAGCTCCCACACAAACCGCGCCCGACATGTCTATCGCATCAGCTTCACGCCTTGCTGATGATATTCCCCGCATGCAGCCCACATTCCTTCTGCGTGGCCTCTTCCCACCACCAGCGACCCTCGCGCTCATGCTGGTTCGGCAACACCGGCCGTGTGCAAGGCTCGCAGCCGATGCTGATAAAACCACGCTCATGCAGGCTGTTGTACGGCAGCTCCAGCATGCGGATATAGCCCCAGATTTCCTCGCTGGTCATCTGTGCCAATGGGTTGAATTTGTAAAGGGTGCGTTCCGGCGTAGAGAAGGCACTATCAATCTCCAAGGCCGCCACCTGGCTGCGGGTGCCGGGGCTCTGGTCGCGGCGCTGGCCGGTGGCCCAGGCGCTCACGCCAGACAGTTTGCGGCGCAAGGGTTCGATCTTGCGCACGCCACAGCATTCGCCGTGGCCGTCCTTGTAGAAGCTGAACAGGCCCTTTTCCTTGACGAAAGGTTCCAGCTTGGTCTGGTCCGGCGAGATCAATTCGATGTCGATCTTGTAGAACTCGCGCACCTGCTCGATAAACCGATAGGTTTCCGGGTGCAGCCGGCCAGTGTCGAGGCTGAACACTTTGACGTTCTTGTTCAGCTTCCAGGCCATGTCCACCAGCACCACGTCCTCGGCGCCACTGAAGGAAATCCACAGGTCATCACCGAACTGGCTGAACGCCAGCTTGAGAATGTCCTGGGCAGACTTGTTGGCATAGGTCGCGGCGAGTTCAACGACGTCGAAAGCTTGGTTCATCAGGACGGTTCCTACAAGGTCAGTGGCGCTGAGCGCTCTATAGGGGAGCGATGGTATCAAAATCCGCTCTGCGTTGCGGCGGCGAGCTTGAATCGCTAGAGTTCGGCAGTCCTTTTGCTCGCTCAACTAACAACATCTAATGGGAGTGTCTTGTGGAAATTGCCTGTCTCGACCTGGAAGGGGTGCTGGTTCCGGAAATCTGGATCGCCTTCGCCGAAAAAACCGGTATTGAATCCCTGCGGGCCACCACGCGGGACATTCCCGACTACGACGTGCTGATGAAGCAACGCCTGCGCATCCTCGACGAACACGGGCTCAAGCTCGGCGACATCCAAGAGGTGATCGCCACCCTCAAGCCGCTGGACGGCGCCATCGAATTCGTCAACTGGCTGCGCGAGCGCTTCCAGGTGGTGATCCTGTCCGACACGTTCTACGAGTTTTCCCAGCCGCTGATGCGCCAACTGGGTTTCCCTACGCTGCTGTGCCACCGGCTTATCACCGACGACAATGACCGTGTAGTGAGTTACCAACTGCGCCAGAAAGACCCCAAGCGTCAGTCGGTACTGGCGTTCAAGAGCCTGTACTACCGCGTGATCGCCGCCGGCGATTCCTACAACGACACCACCATGCTGGGCGAAGCCGACCGTGGGATTTTGTTCCATGCGCCGGAGAATGTGATTCGCGAGTTCCCGCAGTTTCCGGCGGTGCATACGTTTGAGGCGTTGAAGCAGGAATTTATCAAGGCGTCGAATCGGGCGTTGAGCCTGTAAGCCTTTCAGCGCGGCTGGTGGCCTTATCGCAGGCAAGCCAGCTCCCACTTTTGACCGAGTACATCCTTTGGAATGCGGTCAAATGTGGGAGCGGGCTTGCTCGCGAAGAGGTCCGCCCAGTCACTACAAACCTTCCAGTGTCTGCAGCAACACCCGCACCTTCGTCAGCGACTCCTGATACTCCGCCTCCCACTGCGAGTCCGCGACAATCCCGCCGCCGCCCCAGCAGCACACCTGCCCATCCTTGACCAGCAAGCTGCGGATGGCGATGGAACTGTCCATCTCGCCGCGCACATCCAGATAGACCAATGAGCCGCAGTACAGCCCGCGCCGGGTCGGTTCCAGTTCGTCGATGATCTGCATGGCGCGGATCTTCGGGGCGCCGGTGATGGAGCCGCCGGGGAAGCTGCCGGCGATCAGGTCGAGGGCGTCTTTGTCGTCGGCCAGTTCACCGATCACGCTGCTCACCAGATGGTGCACGTTGGGGTAGCTTTCGAGGCTGAACAGCTCCGGCACACTCACCGAGCCGGTGCGGCAGGTGCGGCCGAGGTCGTTGCGCAGCAGGTCGACGATCATCAGGTTTTCAGCGCGGTCCTTGGGGCTGGCCAGCAGTTCGGCGGCGTTGGCGGCGTCTTCTGCGGGTGTTAAACCACGGGGGCGGGTGCCTTTGATCGGGCGGGTTTCGACATGGCGCTCGCTGATGCGCACGAAACGCTCTGGTGACAGGCTCAGTACCGCGCCGTCATCCGGCAGGCTCTGGAATCCGGAAAACGGCGTGGGGCACGCTTCGCGCAACGCGCAATAGGCCACCCATGGGTCACCGAGACAGGGCGCACGAAAGCGCTGGGCAAAGTTGACCTGGTAGCAGTCGCCGGCCTGGATATAGTCCTGGATGCGCACAATGGCCTGGCGATAAGCCTCGGCGGTGAGGTCCGGGGCCATAGGGCCTTGGAGTTTGAAGGTGGCAGGCGTGTCGAGCATCTGCGCGCTGAACAACCCAATCAGGCGTTGGCGCTCGCTATCGACACATGCCGGATGGAAGACAAGCTGGCTGGTCTGCGCCTGGTGATCGCTGATCAGCGCCCAGGCGTATAGCCCAAAGCGTGCATCCGGCAGGTGCAGGTCGTCGGCGGCCAAGGTGGGCATCTGCTCCAAATGCCGGCCGAAGTCGTAGCTCAGGTAGCCGATCAAGCCGCCGGCGAAGGGCAGTTCATAACCAGCCGGCAAATTCGCCTCACCCATCTGCGTGAGGTTTTGCCGCAGGCGTTGCAGGAAGTCGCTGCCGCTTTCGTCAGGCGATACCGTCAAGGTTTCCAGAGGCCAGGCACTGAGCAGGTCATAACGCCCACGCTCGGCCACCGGGCGGCCGCTGTCCAGCAGCACCGCGCCGGGTGCATGGCGAATCGCCGCGAAATACTCGGCGGGGTTGGCCCGGTAGGGCAGTGGGTGTACGGAGCAGGTTGACATGCGCGGGATGGATCAGCCGTTGGCTTGGGGGAGGGGATTGTAATCCGCTGAAGGGTTTGGTCCTAGGGGCAGCTGGAATGTGGGCACATTCTGATGGGAGGGTGTTTTTACGAATGCTATCGCAGGCAAGCCAGCTCCCACAGTTGACCGAGTACATCCTTTGGAATGCAGTCAACTGTGGGAGCTGGCTTGCCTGCGATGCAGCCGACGCGGTGTTCAGCCTTCCACAGGCGGAATATGCCCAAACATCTCCTGCACGAACTTCACCCGCTCTTCCGGGGTTTCGGTCACGCCAGCCGCTTTCAACTCTTCAAGCCGCGCTTCCACCGCATGGGTGCGCAAGGTCAGCCCGCAGTCATTGGCAATCTGGATATTCAGCCCCGGCCGCGCATTCAGCTCCAGGATCAATGGGCCTTTCTCTTGGTCGAGCACCATGTCCACACCGATATACCCCAGGCCACACAGCTCATAGCAGCCCGCCGCGAGTTTCATGAAACCGTCCCAGTTGGGCAGTTGCACGCCATCCACCGCATTGGTGGTGTCGGGGTGTTTGGTGATGATGTTGTTCAGCCAGGTGCCGCGCAGGGTCAGGCCAGTGGCCAGGTCGACCCCAACGCCAATCGCGCCCTGGTGCAGGTTGGCCTTGCCGCCGGACTGGCGCGTCGGCAGGCGCAACATGGCCATCACCGGGTAGCCCATCAACACAATGATGCGAATGTCCGGCACGCCTTCGTAGCTGATGCTCTTGAAAATTTGGTCGGGCACCACGCGGTACTCGATCAGCGCACGGTCGCGGTGGCCGCCCAGGGAATACAGGCCGGTGAGGATGCTGGAGATCTGATGCTCGATCTCTTCATGGCTGATGATCTTGCCGGACACCGTGCGATAGCGCCCCTCAAACCGGTCTGCTACTACCAGGATGCCGTCACCGCCCGCACCCTGGGCCGGTTTGATCACGAAGTCGCTGCGCCCACCGATGATCTCGTCGAGTTTGTCGATTTCCTTCTCGGTGGAGATCACCCCGTACATTTGCGGCACATGGATGCCGGCGGCGATGGCCCGCTCCTTGGTGATGATCTTGTCATCCACGATCGGGTACAGGCTGCGCTTGTTGTACTTGAGCACGTAGTCGGCATTACGCCGGTTGATGCCCATGATCCCTCGCGCTTCGAGGGCCTTCCAGGTCTTCCAGAAACCGAACATTACTTATCAGCCTTCAAGAACGCCTTGAAACGCACCAGCTCGGTCAGGCGGTAACCGCGATAACGACCCATGGCCAGCATGAAACCCACCAGAATCAGCAGGATCGCCGGGAAGGTAAACACGAAGTACACCAACTCCGGCACGCTCATGATCAGGTGCGCCAGGGAGGCGGCAAACAGCGTACCAATCGCCACTTTCAACGCATGGTTGGCGCCGCGTTCTTCCCAGGTGATCGACAGGCGTTCGATGGTCATGGTCAGGATCACCATCGGGAACAGCGCCACCGACAAGCCGCGCTCCAGGCCCAGCTTATGGCTGAACAGGCTGATGGCCGCGATCAGCACCACCACGAAGGTCAGCACCACCGACAACCTCGGCAACATCTGCAACTTCAAGTGCTCCAGGTACGACCTGAGGGACAGCCCCAACGCCGTAATAATCGTAAACAACACAATCCCGAAGCCCAATTGCGTCTCGCGGAACGCCAGCGCGATCAGCACCGGGGTGAACGTGCCCAGCGTTTGCAGGCCAATCAGGTTGCGCAGGATCAAAATCACCAGCACGCCAATCGGGATCATCACCATGATCATGAAGGTCTGCTGGGTTTGCAGCGGCAGGCCATACAGCGAGTATTCGAGGAAGTTGGCGTCGGTGTTCTCGTCCGTCAGCTTGGCCAGGCGGATCGCGTTCATTTCACTGTTGTTCAGGCTGAACGTCACCATGGCTTTCTTACCGCCATCGACGGTGATCAGGTTTTCGTCGCCGGTCCACCACAGCAGGCGGTCGCTGGGCAGGCCTTGCTCGCCGGTTTCCGGGTTGAAGTACAGCCAGTCATTACCATTGAAGCTGCGCAGCCACAGTTCCGGGGTTTGCGGCTGGTCGGCCACCAGGCGGATGGTGTGGACTTTTTCCACCGGCACATGGGCGATGGACAGCAGCAATTCGACGATCTTGGCTTTGTGCGGCGTGGACGGGTCGCCCGCCAGCAACAGCTTCACATTGTCGTCGTTGAGGTTATTCGTGCGCTTGATGGCTTCGGTGATAAAGGTTTCGACGTCAGCCGAGTGCTGGCGGATCGGCGCCAGCAGGGCTTCGGCGGCGATTTTTTCCGGGCCTTCCACGGCGATGCTGTCGCGGAAGGTAGGGCCCTTGACCTTGACCTTTTCACCGCTGTAACGCTTGGTCAGCACCAGGCGGTAATACAGGGTCTGGTTGCCCGTGGCGCGCCGCGCTGACCAGGTGACCTTGCGGTTGCCATCGATGCGGTTGACGCTCACCCCGTAGTTGTTCGAGATAAAGCTCTCGTTGAGGCTCACAAAGTCGCGGCTCAGCGGCGGCACGAACATCTGGATCTTCACCGGGTCTTTCGGGTTGGCGACGAACTCGACCTTGGCGTCGATGTTCCACAGGTCGTCGGTGGCGTCCTCGGTGACGGGGATCCCCAGCACGAAAATCTGATAGGCGGTGACCGAAATACCCAGCACCACCAGGATGGCGATCAGGATTTTCAGGTGCAGGGTAAGAGAGCGCATTCGGTTTACTCGGCGGTATGAGCGTCGGCGGCACAGGCAGGTTTGCCTGCTGCGTATTTAAGGCTAGGGTCGACCAGCGCATCAAAGCGTTTTAATGCTTCGGAGCCGATCAGCAGCGGGTATTGGAATGCGCTGCGGTCAGTCAAGTTCACTTCGATGCTGCGTAAAGCGGTGCCCATGCAGATATCCAGCGCGATGACTGGGCGGGCGGTGTAGTTCTTGTCCTCATCGGGGTCGTAGTCACCGGCGCGGCGTTTGATCTTGCTGACGCGGGCCAGGGGGCGTTCGATGGGGTGGGAATGGGCGGTGTCGATGGCGAGGTAGAAGCGCACCCAGGACTCGCCGTTGCGCTTGAAACGCTTGATATCACGGGCGCTGAGGGAGGCGGTCTTGGCGCCGGTGTCCAGTTTGGCGGCGACTTCCAGGTTGATACCGGCCAGTTGGGCGTATTCGTTGAGGCCATACACGGTCTTCTCGGCGGCAACGCCGAGGCCTGGTGTCAGCAGTAGGCAAAACAATAGAAGGAAGGGCTTAAGTCTCATAGATCCCGAGGCGGTGCAGTGCGATGTTCAATTCAAGGCGACTGGCATTGCTGCGCAAACTCCCTCGTACGCCGTTTCATCCAATGATGTCAGGCAAAAGCGGCGGGCATTCTAACATGATGCTTTTTTGGCGCCAGCGCTGGCAGGCGGCCATGCCCCTATAGAGTGCAGAAGGGGTTATTAGACGATTGTCGACAATATGTATTTATTCTTTGACTGTCAGGCGCTAATTGGCTAGTTTTTGCGGCATTGCTTTTAAAGGTGTCGACAATATGCTGGATCAATCGGAAGCCCCGGTGGCGACGTCGGACGAATCCCAGACAATGTCGGAGAACGTCTTCCGGCGTATCCAGGCCGCCATCGTCAAGGGCGAAATCGCCCCCGGCAGCAAGATCTCCGAGCCCGAACTGGCGCGCACCTATGGCATCAGCCGTGGCCCGCTGCGCGAGGCGATCCACCGCCTGGAAGGCCAGCGCCTGCTGGTGCGCATTCCCCATGTGGGCGCGCGCGTGGTGTCGTTGAGCCACGCCGAGCTGATCGAACTCTATGAAATCCGTGAATCCCTCGAAGGCATGGCTTGTCGCCTGGCCGCCGAGCGCATGACCGATGCCGAAATCGAAGAACTGCGCCAAGTACTGCACACCCACGAGCGCGACGAAGCCTTTCAGGCCGGCCTCGGTTACTACCAGCAGGAAGGCGACTTCGATTTTCATTACCGGATAATTCAAGGCGCCGGTAACCGCACCCTGACCCAAATGCTGTGCGGCGAGTTGTACCAGTTGGTGCGCATGTACCGCATCCAGTTTTCTGCCACACCCAATCGTCCACGCCAGGCCTTTGCCGAGCATCACCGTATTTTGGATGCGATTGCCGATCGCGACGGTGAACTGGCCGAACTGCTGATGCGCCGCCATATCGGCGCGTCCAAACGCAACATTGCCCGTCACTTCCCTGGCGGTGCTACTGATAGAGGTGAGTCATGAGTTCTAACAATAAAAGCACACCCGGCCAGCGCTTCCGTGACGCGGTTGCCAGCGAGCACCCTTTGCAGGTGGTCGGCGCGATCAATGCCAACCATGCGCTGCTGGCCAAGCGCGCCGGGTTCAAGGCGATCTACCTGTCGGGTGGCGGGGTAGCGGCTGGTTCGCTGGGCGTGCCGGACCTGGGCATCACCGGCCTGGATGACGTGCTCACCGACGTACGCCGCATCACCGACGTCTGCGACTTGCCGCTGCTGGTGGATGTCGACACCGGCTTCGGCTCCTCGGCCTTCAACGTGGCGCGCACCGTGCGCTCGATGATCAAGTTCGGCGCCGCCGCCATTCATATCGAAGACCAGGTCGGCGCCAAGCGCTGCGGTCATCGCCCGAACAAAGAAATCGTGTCCCAGCAGGAAATGGTCGACCGCATCAAGGCCGCCGTGGACGCGCGCACCGATGACAGCTTCGTGATCATGGCGCGCACCGACGCCCTGGCTGTGGAAGGGTTGGAGTCGGCCCTGGAACGTGCCGCGGCCTGCATCGAAGCCGGCGCTGACATGGTGTTCCCCGAAGCCATCACCGAGCTTGAGATGTACAAGCTCTTTGCATCCAAGGTGAAGGCGCCGATCCTGGCCAATATCACCGAATTCGGCGCCACGCCGCTGTACACCACCGAACAATTGAAATCGGCCGATGTTTCCATCGTGCTGTACCCGCTCTCGGCGTTCCGCGCCATGAACAAGGCCGCCGAAAACGTCTACACCGCGATCCGTCGCGATGGCACCCAGCAGAACGTGATCGACACCATGCAAACGCGCATGGAGCTTTACGATCGCATCGACTACCACACCTTCGAGCAGAAGCTCGACGCGCTGTTCGCAGCCAAGAAGTAAAGAACAGCCTCCCTAATAAATTCAAGATTGGAGAACCGACATGGCTGAAGCAAAAGTACTGAGTGGTGCCGGCCTGCGTGGCCAGGTGGCCGGGCAAACCGCACTGTCCACCGTGGGCCAGGCCGGTGCCGGCCTGACCTACCGCGGTTACGACGTGCGCGAACTGGCCGCCGATGCGCAGTTTGAAGAAGTCGCCTACCTGCTGCTGTACGGCGAGCTGCCGACCCAGGCCGAGCTGGCTGCCTACAGCAAAAAGCTGAGTCAACTGCGCGACCTGCCGCAAGCGCTGAAAGAAGTGCTCGAACGCATCCCCGCCGACGCCCACCCGATGGACGTGATGCGCACCGGCTGTTCGTTTCTCGGCAACATCGAGCCCGAGAAAGACTTCAGCGTGCAGCGCGATGTCACCGATCGTCTGCTCGCCGCGTTTCCGGCGATCATGTGCTACTGGTACCGCTTCAGCCACGACGGCAAACGCATCGACTGCGTGACCGACGAGCCCTCCATCGGTGGGCATTTCCTGCACCTGTTGCACGGTAAAAAGCCGAGCGAGCTGCATGAAAAAGTCATGAACGTGTCGCTGATCCTCTACGCGGAGCACGAGTTCAACGCGTCGACCTTTACCGCCCGTGTGTGTGCTTCGACCCTGTCCGACCTGTACTCCTGCGTCACCGCCGCCATCGGCTCCCTGCGCGGCCCGCTGCACGGTGGTGCCAACGAAGCGGCAATGGAGATGATCGAGAAGTTCTCGTCCGCCGAGGACGCCGTGGACGGCACTCTCGGCATGCTGGCGCGCAAGGACAAGATCATGGGCTTCGGTCACGCGATCTACAAAGACAACGACCCGCGCAACGAAGTGATCAAGGGCTGGGCGAAAAAACTCGCCGATGAGGTCGGTGACAAGGTGTTGTTCCCGGTCTCTGAAGCTATCGACAAGACCATGTGGGAGCAAAAGAAACTGTTCCCCAACGCCGATTTCTACCATGCCTCGGCCTACCACTTCATGGGCATCCCGACCAAGTTGTTCACCCCGATCTTCGTGTGCTCGCGCCTGACTGGCTGGGCTGCGCATGTGTTCGAGCAGCGGGCCAACAACCGCATAATCCGTCCAAGCGCCGAGTACACCGGCGTAGAGCAGCGCAAGTTCGTGCCAATCGAACGTCGCTGAGTAAGAAGGCCGACGATCCCGAAGTGGAAACCGGATCAAATGTGGGAGGGGGCTTGCTCCCGATAGCGGTGGTTCAGTGCCAGTTGCACCAACTGACAGACTGCTATCGGGAGCAAGCCCCCTCCCACATTAGTCCTCATTCCAATTCTGGATCTGCATCGGTTCTTCCTTTTGCAACTACCGTGACCGAGTCCTGACGATGAACACTGAATTTCGCAAACCGCTCCCCGGCAGCCGCCTGGATTTCTTCGACGCCCGTGCGGCTGTCGAGGCGATTACCCCCGGTGCCTACGCCACCTTGCCCTACACCTCCCGCGTGCTCGCCGAAAACCTGGTGCGTCGCTGCGACCCGGCCACGCTCAATGCGTCCTTGAGCCAATTGATCGAACGCAGGCGCGACCTCGACTTCCCTTGGTTCCCGGCCCGTGTGGTGTGCCATGACATCCTCGGCCAGACCGCCCTGGTCGACCTGGCCGGCCTGCGCGATGCCATCGCCCTGCAAGGCGGCGACCCGGCGCAGGTCAACCCGGTGGTGCCGACCCAACTGATCGTCGACCACTCCCTGGCCGTCGAAGCCGGCGGTTCCGACCCGCAGGCGTTCGAAAAAAACCGCGCCATCGAAGACCGTCGCAACGAAGACCGCTTCCACTTTATCGAGTGGACCAAAAAGGCCTTCAAGAACGTCGACGTGATCCCTCCGGGCAACGGCATCATGCACCAGATCAACCTGGAGAAAATGTCCCCGGTGATCCAGGTGCGCGAGGGCGTAGCCTTCCCGGACACCTGCGTGGGCACCGACAGCCACACGCCCCATGTGGACGCCTTGGGCGTGATCGCCATCGGCGTTGGCGGCCTCGAAGCCGAGAGCGTGATGCTCGGCCGAGCCTCGTGGATGCGCCTGCCGGAAAGCGTCGGCGTGGAGCTCACGGGCAAGCTGCAACCGGGCATCACCGCCACCGATATGGTGCTGGCGCTGACCGAGTTTTTGCGTAAGCAGAAAGTGGTCGGTGCGTGGCTGGAGTTCTTTGGCGAGGGTGCCTCAAACCTCACCCTCGGCGACCGCGCCACCATCTCCAACATGGCCCCGGAATACGGCGCCACCGCGGCGATGTTCTACATCGACCCGCAAACTATCGCCTATCTGAAACTCACCGGCCGTGACGACGAGCAAGTCACCCTGGTGGAGCAATACGCTCGCCACACCGGGCTGTGGGCCGATGATTTGAAAGGCGCGCAATACGAGCGCGGCCTCACCTTCGACCTGTCCGGCGTCGTGCGCAACATGGCCGGCCCCAGCAACCCTCACGCCCGCGTTGCAACCAGCGACCTGGCGGCCAAAGGTATCAGCGGCCAGTGGGACGAAGTGCCTGGCCAAATGCCCGATGGCGCAGTGATCATCGCCGCCATCACCAGTTGCACCAACACCAGCAACCCGCGCAACGTGATTGCTGCCGGCCTCTTGGCGCGCAATGCGAACAAGCTGGGGCTGGCGCGTAAACCGTGGGTCAAATCCTCGTTGGCACCGGGTTCGAAAACCGTGGCGATGTACCTTGATGAAGCTGGCTTGACCACTGAGTTGGAGCAATTGGGTTTCGGCGTCGTGGCCTTCGCGTGCACCACGTGCAACGGCATGTCTGGCGCGCTCGACCCGGTGATCCAGCAAGAAATCATCGACCGCGACCTGTACGCCACCGCCGTGCTCTCGGGCAACCGCAACTTCGACGGGCGCATTCACCCGTACGCCAAGCAAGCGTTCCTCGCGTCGCCGCCGCTGGTGGTGGCTTACGCGATTGCCGGCACCATCCGTTTCGACATCGAAAAAGACGTGCTGGGCCTGGACGCCAACGGTAAGGAAATCCGCCTGCAAGACATCTGGCCAAGCGATGAAGAAATCGACGCGGTGGTGAAGGCTTCGGTCAAGCCGGAGCAGTTCCGCAAGGTGTACATCCCGATGTTTGCGATCCACGAAGACACCGGCCCGAAAGTCGCGCCGCTGTATGACTGGCGCCCGCAAAGCACCTACATCCGTCGCCCGCCGTATTGGGAAGGCGCGTTGGCCGGGGCTCGTCCGCTCAAGGGCATGCGCCCGCTGGCGGTGCTGCCAGACAACATCACCACCGATCACCTGTCGCCGTCCAACGCGATCATGCTCGACAGCGCCGCCGGTGAGTACCTGGCGAAAATGGGCCTGCCGGAAGTCGACTTCAACTCCTATGCCACGCACCGGGGCGATCACCTGACTGCGCAGCGCGCGACCTTTGCCAACCCGAAACTGTTCAATGAAATGGTGCTGGAAAACGGCAAGGTCAAACAGGGTTCCCTGGCGCGTATCGAGCCTGAAGGCCAGGTCACGCGGATGTGGGAAGCCATCGAAACCTATATGGAGCGCAAGCAGCCGCTGATCATCATCGCCGGCGCCGATTACGGCCAAGGCTCCTCCCGCGACTGGGCCGCCAAGGGCGTGCGCCTGGCCGGTGTGGAAGCGATTGCCGCCGAAGGGTTCGAGCGTATCCACCGCACCAACCTGGTGGGCATGGGCGTGTTGCCGCTGGAGTTCTTGCCGGGCACCGACCGCAACACCTTGCAGATCGATGGCAGCGAAACCTATGACGTGGTCGGTGCGCGCACCCCACGTGCCACGCTGACCTTGGTGATCAACCGCAAGAATGGCGAACGTGTCGAAGTGCCGGTGACCTGCCGCCTGGACACCGCCGAAGAAGTGTCGATCTACGAGGCGGGCGGCGTGTTGCAGCGGTTTGCCCAAGACTTCCTGGAATCGGCGGCGACCGCCTGAAGAGGATCACCATGGCACATATAGCGCAAATCAAGATTCCCGCCACCTATATGCGTGGCGGCACCAGCAAGGGCGTGTTTTTCAGCCTCACGGACCTGCCCGAAGCAGCGCAGGTGCCGGGTGCTGCACGCGACGCCCTGTTGCTGCGGGTGATCGGCAGCCCCGACCCCTACGACAAGCAGATCGACGGCATGGGCGGCGCCACGTCGAGCACCAGTAAAACCGTGATCCTGGCCAAAAGCACCCGCTTTGATCACGACGTGGACTATCTATTTGGCCAGGTCTCCATCGACAAACCGTTTGTGGATTGGAGCGGCAACTGCGGCAACCTGTCGGCGGCGGTGGGTTCGTTCGCCATCAGCGCGGGCTTGGTCGACCCGGCCCGTGTACCCCGCAACGGCGTGGCCGTGGTGCGGGTGTGGCAGGCCAATATCGGCAAGACCATCATCGCCCACGTGCCGATCACCGACGGCGCGGTGCAGGAAACCGGCGACTTCGAACTGGACGGCGTGACCTTCCCGGCGGCCGAAGTGCAGTTGGAATTCATGGACCCGGCGGCGGAAGAAGAGGGCGGTGGTGGCTCGATGTTCCCCACCGGCAACCTTATCGACGATCTGGAAGTGCCCGGTGTCGGCACGTTCAAGGCCACGTTGATCAACGCCGGCATCCCGACGATCTTCATCAACGCCGAAGACCTCGGCTACACCGGCACCGAGCTGCAAGGTGCGATCAACAGCGACCCCAAAGCCCTGGCAATGTTCGAAACCGTACGGGCCTACGGCGCGCTGCGCATGGGCCTGATCAAGCACCTGGACGAAGCCGCCCAGCGCCAGCACACACCCAAGGTGGCGTTTGTGGCCAAGCCTGCGGATTACGTGGCGTCGAGCGGCAAGGTGATCAAGGCCGGTGACGTGGATTTGCTGGTGCGTGCGCTGTCGATGGGCAAGTTGCATCACGCCATGATGGGCACGGCGGCGGTGGCGATTGGCACGGCGGCGGCGATTTCCGGGACGTTGGTGAATCTTGCGGCCGGTGGTGTGGAGCGTAATGCGGTGCGGTTCGGGCACCCGTCTGGCACGTTGCGCGTGGGGGCTGAAGCTACCCAAGTGAACGGTGAGTGGGTGGTGAAGAAGGCCATTATGAGCCGCAGCGCGCGGGTGTTGATGGAGGGTTTCGTACGCGTCCCCGGCGACGCTTTCTAAAGGTCACCATCTATCCAATGTGGGAGGGGGCTTGCCCCCGATAGCGGTGTATCAGTAACAAATGCATTCACTGGCCCACTGCCATCGGGGGCAAGCCCGCTCCCACAGGGGATCTCTATTCCAAGGCAGGCATTGAAGACCTGTCACCTAAAACCGTGAGCCCGAGGATTACCCCAACCCATTTTTTGGAGCACTGCCATGAGCGCCAACGTCGACCAGAACAACCGCCCCGACTACGACCAGGTGTTGCAGGACATCGCCGACTACGTCCTCAGCTACCGCATCGAGTCCCGGGATGCGCTGGATACCGCCCGCAACTGCCTGATGGACACGTTGGGCTGCGGCCTGCTGGCCCTGCGTTTTCCCGAGTGCACCAAGCACCTGGGGCCGATTGTCGAGGGCACGGTGGTGCCGTTCGGTGCGCGGGTGCCGGGCACTTCGTACCGCCTCGACCCCGTCAAAGCCGCCTGGGACATCGGCTGCATCGTGCGCTGGCTCGACTACAACGACACCTGGCTCGCCGCCGAATGGGGCCACCCTTCGGATAACCTCGGTGGCATCCTGGCCGTGGCCGACCACCTTTCGCAAAAACGCGTGGCCAATGGCGACGCGCCGCTGACCGTGCGTGCGGTGCTCGAAGCCATGATCATGGCCCACGAAATCCAGGGCGTGATTGCCCTCGAAAATTCCTTCAATCGCGTCGGCCTCGACCATGTGTTGCTGGTGAAAGTCGCCTCCACGGCCGTCACCGCCAAGCTGATGGGCGCCAATCGTGAGCAGTTGCTCGCAGCCTTGTCCCATGCCTTTGTCGATGGCCAGGCATTGCGCACGTATCGGCATGCGCCGAATGCCGGCTCGCGCAAATCGTGGGCGGCGGGGGATGCGACGAGCCGAGGCGTGCGCCTGGCGGATATCGCCCTGCGCGGCGAGATGGGCATCCCTGGGGTCTTGAGTGCGCCGCAATGGGGTTTTTATGACGTGCTGTTTAGCCACACCAACAACGACCTGGCGCTCAAGCCCGAGGGCAAGCGCGGGTTCAGCTTGCCCCAGCCGTACGGCACTTACGTGATGGAAAACGTGCTGTTCAAGATCAGCTTCCCCGCCGAGTTCCATGCGCAAACGGCGTGCGAAGCCGCAGTGACCTTGCACCCACAGGTGAAGGATCGCCTTCACGACATCGAGCGCATCGTGATTACCACGCACGAGTCGGCGATTCGCATCATCTCCAAGGTCGGCCCATTGGCCAACGCCGCCGACCGCGACCATTGCCTGCAATACATGACCGCCGTGCCCCTGGCATTCGGCAATTTGGTGGCCGAGCAGTACGAGGATGAGTTCCACGCGGCGCACCCGATCATCGATGAGTTGCGCAACAAAATGGTGATCGTCGAAGACCCGCGTTACAGCCGCGAATACCTTGAAGCCGATAAACGCTCCATCGCCAACGCGGTGCAGGTGTTCTTCAAGGATGGCACCCGCACCGAGCCGGTGGCGGTGGAGTACCCGATCGGCCATCGCCGCCGCCGTGTAGACGGTATTCCATTGCTGGAAGACAAGTTCAAGGCCAACCTGGCCACGCGGTTTACGGCGCAGCGCAGTGGGGAGATTTTTGCGTTGTGTACAGACCAGGCGCGTCTAGAGGCCACGCCTGTCCAGCGCTTCATGGATCTGCTCGTGATCTGACAGACAACTCGGTCAATGTGGGAGCTGGCTTGCCTGCGATAGCATCACCTCGGTTTGCCTGAAACACCGAGGCGTCTGCATCGCAGGCAAGCCAGCTCCCACAGTTGACCGAGCAAGATTCGAGGGTTATTCAAACCGCAAGATTACCCGGCGGTTGTGCTTGCTCTTCTTTTCGATTTTCTCGCAAAACACCCGGCCGATTTCCTCGGTGTTGAGCACATGGGTGCCCCCGCACGGTTGGATATCGATCCCGGTTATTTCAATCACTCGTACCGAACCGTGGACTACCGGTGGCGCCACTGCCTGGGTGCGGGTGATCTGCAGCAGGGTGGCGTACTCGGTGGCGGGCATCGACAGTGTCTTGACCGGGTGTGCCTGCTCGATCAAGGCGTTGAGGTCGCGGGTAATGCTGTCCTTGTCGAGGGTCATTTCCGGCAGGTCGAAATCCAGCCGGCCTTTGTCCGCACTGATGCTGCAACCGGTCACCGGTGCATCAATGATCGAGCACAGCAGGTGCAGGCAGGTGTGCATCTTCATGTGCTGGTAGCGCCGCTCCCAATCCAGGCCCGCGTCCACTTGAACCCCGACGGTCAACTGCGCGGGGCAGTGTTCAATCTGGTGCCAGATGATCGAACGCAGCAGCGGGTCGCGTACCGTGCCGGTCACCTCTACACGTGTCCCGTCCGCCAGGGTGAAGTGCCCCGTGTCTCCCGGCTGCCCGCCGCCAGTGGGGTAGAACAACGTGTGTTCCAGGGCGACGCCGTGTTCGCTGACGGCAATCACCCGGGCGCTGAAGGCGTTCTGGTAGGGCGCGCTGTCGAACAGCGCCAGGGTTTCCATGGTGTGCACAGACATGTTCAACCTCCGACGATCAGTGGGCTGGCTTGCAACAGGGTACGCACCATTGCACTCAAGCCAGGGGGGGAAAGCAGGGTGATTTCAAACTCCGGGCCACACACCTTCAGGTTCAGCGGCAGGCGCGGCAGGTGGTTGCCAGACTCGACACGGTGCAGGCGAAATTGCAGGTGGTGACGCTCTTTCGCCGTGGGTTCGAGCATCAGCCCCGGCAAGGGGTGGAAGTCGGCGTCGAGCACTGTGACCTTGTGGCTGGCATTGATCTGGCCGACCACGTGCAAACGCTCATCCAGGGCAAAGGCGCCGAGGTAGTTGCTGTGGTCTGACTCATCGTTTTTTTGCAACTGAACCTGGTTCACCACCTTGACCTTGGTGCCGGCGGGCACGTCCTGGGTGATCACGCAGGAGGGGCTGATAAACACGTTATCGCCGATCAACACATAGCCCAGCACGCGCGCGCCGGAGCCGACCTCGACTTTATTGCCCAGGCGCGGGTGGCGCTTGCCATCGGGGTTGTTGGCAATGCCACGGGCGCCCAGGGTGACGCCGCAGAGGATGTAGCAGTCGTTGCCGATCTCGCAGGTTTCACCGATCACCGTGCCGTAGCCGTGGTCGAGCACAAAGCGCCGGCCAATGCGCGCCGCCGGGTGGATCTCGGCACCAGAGAGGATCTTGCCCTGGTTGCTCAGCTTGAGCGCCATGCGCGAAAACACGCCGTTGGTTTGGTCGGGGAAATTCCACACCAAGTGCGCGAGCCGGTAAAACAGAACGGCTTTGAATGAGGCGTAAGACTCCAAAATCAACTCGCCCCGCCCACGGGACGCCGGGTCGCGGTAGGCGTAGGCGATCAGGTCTTCGGCCACCGCCTGGGCAGCGTTCTGGATCAAGGGCGCGAGGTGCGGTTCCAACTGCTTCATCTGTGCGGGTGTAAGGGTCTTGATGAGGTGGGTGAGCAACTCATCGTGCAACTGTTGCATGTCGATAAAACCGCCCATGGAGGCACCCCCGCATTCTGGTTGGTTGGAAAACCGGTTATTCGAAACTGGGCAGGTAGCTGTCGGCATTGTCGTAGACCATGGTCAACACCACCGTTTCGGGCGGCAGTTCGGGGGCGAGCTTGGCGATGGCCACCATGTTGGCGGCAGAAGACAGGCCAAGGCTGATGGCGTCGGTGCGCATGATGCGTTTCATCATGTCGATGCAGGCCTGGCGCGAGACCTTGAGCATGCCGTCGATGATTTCCAGGTTGAGGATGCTGGGGATCAAGCCGATCGACAGGCCCTGGATATGGTGCGGCGCATGCTGGTTTTTCAGCAGGTCGCACTCCTCGGGTTCTACGCCCATGACGCGCACGGCGGGCCAGGTGGCTTTCAGGGTTTCACCGATGCCGGTGATATGCCCACCGGTGCCGATGCCGCTGACAAAATAGTCCACGCGACGATCACCAAAGGCGCGGATGATTTCCTGTGCGGTGGTGTCGCGGTGAGTCTGCGGGTTGGCGCCGTTGCGTTGCTGGTTAAGCATCACGTAGCTGGGGTTTTCCAGTTGCAGCTCCATGCACTTTTCGCCGTGGGAGTTGTTGCCGCGGCGGCTGTCGGACAGCACCACCTTGGCTCCGTACAGGCGCAGCAGTTTCTGTTTTTCAGGGCTGTAGTTGTCGGGGATCACCAGCACCACCTTGTAGCCCAGCACATTGCCGGCCATCACCAGGCCAATGCCGGTGTTACCGCCGCTGGGTTCGATGATGGTTTGGCCAGAATCGCGGATCAGCACGCCCCGGCGCTCGGCGTCGAGGATCATGCCCAGGGCGATGCGCGCCTTGTGGCTACCGCCGGGGTTGAGGGATTCCAGCTTGGCGTAGACCTCGATGCCGAGGTCTTCGGAAAACTGTGCCAGGCGCACGATCGGTGTCTCGCCGATGACGTCGAGGATAGAGTTATGCAGCATCAGTCAGCCCCCGGCTCAGTACAACGGCATGTCGGGTTCGACGTCGCGCACCCAATGCTTCATGCCGCCCTGAAGTACTTTGGTGTTGGCGAAGCCTGCCGCCAACAAGGTGCTGGCAGCCTGCTCGGCGCGGGTGCCGGCGTAGCAGATCAGGTAGTGGGTGTTGTCTCGGCTGAGGCTGTCGAGTTGCCCGTCCAGTTCGGCCAGTGGGATGTGGACCACGCCGGGTAGCTTGCACACCTCCAGTTCGCTGGCGTCGCGCACGTCCAGCAGCACGTCGGCGCTGCGCGGGTGTTCGAGCAATTGTTTGAGTACGCGAGGCTTGATGTAGCGCTCTTCAGCCAGTGACGGTTTGCCGGGCACTGCGTCGGCACACACGGTGGGGGCCAGGCTTTCGCTGCTGCGCAGTTCGGAACAGCACGGGCAGTCGGCGCGGCGCTTGAAGCGGATCTCGCTGAACTTCATCGCCAGCGCATCGAAGCGCATCAGCCTGCCGGTCAACGGCTCGCCAATGCCGATCAGCAGCTTGATTGCCTCGGTGGCCTGGATCATCCCAACCACACCGGGCAGCACGCCGATCACGCCGCCAGCGCTGCAATTGGGGGCCAGTTCGGCGGGCGGTGGCGAGGGGAACAGGCAGCGGTAGCACGGCCCACCTTTGTAGTTGAGCACGCTGATTTGCCCGTCGAAGCGGTAGATGGCGCCGTACACCAAGGGTTTGCCGAGTTGCACGCAAGCGTCGTTGACCAGGTAGCGGGTGTCGAAATTGTCGGTGCCATCGATGACCAGGTCGTAGGCACCCACCAACGCCAGGGCATTGTCGGCGTTCAGGGCGGTGTTGTGGGCGTTGATCTGGATATGAGGGTTGAGGTCTTGCAGGCGCTGCTTGGCGGATTCCACCTTGGGCATGCCCAGCGTGCTGTTGCCGTGGACGATCTGGCGTTGCAGGTTGCTGCTTTCCACCACGTCGAAGTCCACCAACCCAAGTGTGCCGATGCCGGCCGCCGCGAGGTACAGGCTGATGGGCGAGCCCAGGCCGCCGGTGCCGATGATCAGTACCTTGGCGTTCTTGAGGTTCAACTGGCCTTCGCGACCGACGCCGGGCAGGGTGATGTGGCGTACGTAGCGTTGTACTTCTTCATTGCTCAGGGCTTGGGCATCGATGCCGCCGGAAGTGGCCAGCAGCACTTCGATTTTGGCCTTTTCCGGCAACGTGTCGTCGGCGTCGATCAACGCTTCTTCGGCCGTAAACAGGAAATGTTCCTTGAGTTGGTTGTTTGTCTCGTGGAACAGATGTGGGCGCAACTGCGGATGGCTGCTGCACAGGTTTTCAATGACTTCGCGCAATGTCGATCCGGTGCCCTCAAGGGTCGATTCCGGCAGCTTGGCCACGCGAACCAGAATGTCGGGGAAAGAGACAGCGTTCATGGACAACTCCGTGTGCAGGTCGTTGAAAGGTTGAAGGGCGAAATGCTTGCCATCCCAGGCAAACAGCTTGGAACCCAGGGCCTGGCCCTGACGAACGTCGACCACCAGGTAACTCACCGGGTAGATCGGTTCGCCCATGAACAGCGCCTTGTCTGTGTCTTCGTCGCTGAAGTAGGCACCGACATCCGGGTGGGAGTGATAGATCACCACCACCGGGTTGTCGCTGCGAAACGCTTTGTTCATCAGCAGGGTGTCGGCCACCGAGAACGTGTAGCCGTTGGCCGCGCTGCGCGGGTACATCTCGGGGTTCTTGCGGTGCAGCTCATTCTGGATGTTGCTGCCCAGGTACACGCTGCCGTCAGCGAAGACAAAACCACAACATTCCTCGGGGTAGCTGCGGCTGGCGTGGGCGTAGATCTGTTCCAGGGCTTTTGGGCGGAGGACTTCCATGTTTCTCTCGCAGAGGTGAAGGGTCAATTTTTCTTCGCCAGGAGTTTTTCAACCGGCAACTTGGTAATCGCAAAGCCGGCCAGCAGGATGGCCGAATACAGCATCAGGTCGCGGGACAGCGACAGGCCTTCGTACCAGGCGCCGATGATCACCGCGAACACCGGGAAGATGATGAACACAAACGACAGGATGATTGGGCTCAAGCGCTTGAGCAGCATGAAATACACGATAAACCCGCCCACCGAGGCCACCAGCCCCAGGTAGAACAGCGCGCCCCACGAGCGCACGGTGATGTCTTCGAAGGTGGGCGTTTCAAACCACAGGCCGGCAACAAACAGCATCATCCCGGCAATGCCGATGGGCAGGGTGTTGTAGGTGATCACGCTGATGGCGCTGCCTTTTTGCTTGGTAATGACGTAGCACAGGGCATGCATGATCGCGGCGGTCAGAATGGCCAGCACGCCGAAGAACTCGGCATGGTCCAGGTGCAGCCCCTGGCTCTTGATGATCATGTAAAGGCTGCCGAAGCCGATCCCGATGCCGACCACCTGGGAAAAGTAGATGCGTTCGCGCAGGAACAGCGCAGAGAAAATAAGGATGAACACCGGCATGCAACTGAAGAGCAGGGCGGTGAGCCCGGACGAAACATGCATCTCGCCGTAATTGAGCAAGTAGTAGGGAACGCTGAAGTAGGACAAGGTCACGAAGACGAAGAACCAGCGGCTTTCACGGGGAAACAGGATAGGTTCGCGGCGCACCATGGCAAAACACAAGAACAGCGGGAAGGCGATCAAAAAGCGCAGGCCGGCGGAAGTCAGCGGCGGCACGCTCTCCACGGCGATCTTGATGCCCAGCCAGGTAGTGCCCCAACTGAGGCACACGATCAGGAACATCACACTGGTGATCAGCCCGGCCAGCCACTGCTTTTGGGTTTTGGTCTTGGCGGTGTTTTCGAGAACGGCGGACATTGGCATCGTTTATTGCTTCCCTGGGCCGAAATTGAACTCTATATTGAGCTTGTAATGAGTTGTAAAAATCGGCGATTGAACCCGTAAAAGCACACTATTAGGGCTAAAGATGGCTGTCAAAACAAATATTGACATGGTGTCAATTATGCGTGAGGGGTTGTCCAACGGGCAGGGCGTGAAGTACAAGCGCCTGTCCGATGTCATGGAACGGGGCATCCTCGAAGGCTTGATTGAACCGGGAAGAAAACTACCGCCCCATCGGGTGCTTTCTGACAACCTGGGTGTGACTATCGGCACCATCAGCCGGGCCTACGGCGAACTGGAACGCCTGGGGTTGGTGGTGGCGCGGGTAGGCGACGGGACTTTCGTACGCAAGCGTGGGATGGAGCGCCAGCGCGACGAAGGCTTTCGCAACGTCAGCGAGGAACCGCGCCAATATTTCGATATGAGCCGCAACATGCATATCCCAGGGCAGGAAACGACGTTTTTAGCCCAGAGTTTCCAAACCCTGTCGACCAATGCCAAGTTTCTGCAGGACATCAGCGCCTACACCCCGGACGCCGGGCTGCCGCGCTACCGCGAAGCGGGCGCGCAGTGGTTGGTGCAGCGCGATTTTCACCCGATCCCGGAGCAGGTCATCTGCGTGAATGGCGGCCAGCATGGCCTGCTCTGCGCAATGATGGCGTTGCTGCGGGCTGGCGATACGGTGGTGACCGAGCAACTGACCTACCCGGGTTTGATCACCGCCGCGCGGATGCTTGGCATCCGATTGATCGGCCTGGAGATGGACGAAGAAGGCGTTCTGCCGAGCGCGCTGGATGAAGTCTGTCGTAACCACCGGGTTTCAGCGTTGTATTGCACGCCGACCATCCAGAACCCGACGACTGCGGTGTTGTCGATCCCGCGCAGGGAGACGCTGGCCAAAGTCTGCCGCGAGCACAACCTGCTGATCCTCGAAGATGAGGCCCACGGCGTATTGGTCGAAGACCGGCCGCCGCCCCTCAGTTATTTCGCTCCCGAGCGTACGATTTTGATCAGCAGCTTGAGCAAGGCCGTTTCCGCCGGGCTGCGTGTGGGCTACGTACATGCGCCGCCAGCACTGGTCAGCCGCATCTCGGCGGCGTTGCGATCAACCTGTTGGATGGCGACCCCGGTGACGCTGGAACTGGCCACCCAGTGGATCGAAAACGGTACGGCGGAGTACTTGTTGCGCCAGCAAATCAATGAGATCAGCCGGCGTAAAGCCTTGGTGGGCGACCTGTTGAGCGGCCTGCAATACCGCACCCACCTCAACAGCCCGCATTTCTGGATTGAAGTGCCAGAGCCGTGGCGTGCGTCGGAAATCGAGGCAGAACTCAAGCAGAACAACTACCTGATCGCCACCGCCGAAGCGTTTGCGGTGGGGCAGACGGCGGTGCCGCAGTTTATTCGGGCGAGCATCTGTAATACGTCGGGGGATGATCAGTTGTTGCGGGCGGGGTTTGATGCGTTGGCGACGGCGTTGGGGCAGGGTGGGGGCAGGTTTCAGTTGTAGGCAGGTTTACCGCGTTATCGTTCATCGGGGGCAAGCCCCCTCCCACCCTTGACCGAGTTCCAACTCTGGAATGCAGTCAACTGTGGGAGGGGGCTTGCCCCCGATGGCGCCCGCCCGGACAACACAGTTACTTGAACCTACGCTCCACACCCTTTTCCACCAAAATCTTCGCCGAAATCTCTTCCACCGAGAAATGCGTGGAATTGATATGCGCAATATTCTCGCGACGGAACAAATTTTCTACTTCGCGCACTTCGAACTCGCACTGGGCATAGCTGGAGTAACGGCTATTGGGCTTGCGCTCATTGCGGATCGCAGTCAGCCGATCCGGGTCGATGGTCAGGCCGAACAGCTTGTGGGAATGGGCGCGCAGCGCGGCCGGAAGCGTCAGGTGCTCCATGTCATCTTCGGTCAGCGGGTAGTTGGCCGCGCGAATACCAAATTGCATGGCCATGTACAGACAGGTAGGCGTCTTGCCGCAGCGCGACACGCCCACCAGGATCAGGTCGGCCTTGTCGTAGTAGTGGGTACGGGCGCCGTCGTCATTGTCGAGGGCAAAGTTCACCGCCTCGATACGCTCCATATAGTTGGAGTTGTGGCCAATGGAATGGGACTTTCCTACCGAGTACGAGGAGTGTTCACTCAGCTCTTGTTCCAGTGGCGCCAGGAACGTGGAGAAGATGTCGATCATGAAACCATTCGAAGTTGCGAGGATCTCACGGATGTCTTGATTGACGATGGTGTCGAAAATGATCGGCCGAAAACCGTCTTTTTCAGCCGCCAGATTGATTTGTTGTACCATGGCCCGCGCTTTATCCACGCTGTCGATATAGGGCCGCGTGAATTTGGCGAAGGTAATGTTTTCGAACTGCGCGAGCAGGCTTTGGCCCAATGTTTCGGCTGTAATGCCGGTGCCGTCGGAGATAAAGAAAGCAGATCGTTTCATTTGAGCCCTGGGCCTTAAGCTGATGGCGAATCTTGGATATGATAGGCGCGATTTTGCCGTCCCGCAGTGGGCCGCATTCTCACTTATTTTCCAGGTCCAGGCCACAAGCGCCGGCGTTTGCTCCTACTGAGCAGCCGGCGTCCTGAGCTTTTCCAACACAGTTAGTGGAGAGATCACCTTGGTAGAGTACGTAGTTTCCCTCGATAAGCTCGGCGTCCATGATGTAGAGCACGTGGGGGGCAAGAACGCATCCCTCGGCGAGATGATCAGTAATCTTGCAGGCGCTGGTGTCTCGGTGCCCGGTGGTTTCGCCACCACGGCCCAGGCTTACCGCGATTTCCTCGAACTGAGCGGCCTCAACGCTCAGATCCACGCCGCGCTGGACGCACTGGACGTCGATGACGTCAACGCCCTGGCCAAGACCGGCAGCCAGATCCGCCAATGGATCATGGACGCCGAGTTCCCCGAGAAGCTCAACGAAGAAATTCGCGTGGCCTTCGCTGCCCTGTCAGCCGGTAACCCGGACATGGCCGTTGCCGTGCGCTCCTCGGCCACCGCCGAAGACTTGCCGGACGCCTCCTTCGCCGGCCAGCAAGAGACCTTCCTGAACATCCGCGGCGTTGAAAACGTGATCCGCGCCGCCAAGGAAGTCTTCGCGTCGCTGTTCAACGATCGCGCTATTTCCTACCGCGTACACCAAGGTTTCGACCACAAGCTGGTGGCCTTGTCCGCCGGTGTGCAGCGCATGGTGCGTTCGGAAACCGGCACCGCCGGCGTGATGTTCACCCTCGATACCGAATCGGGCTTCCGTGACGTGGTGTTTATCACCGGCGCCTACGGCCTGGGTGAAACCGTCGTACAAGGCGCGGTCAACCCCGACGAATTCTACGTACACAAGGGCACCCTCGAAGCTGGCCGCCCGGCCATCCTGCGCCGTAACCTGGGCAGCAAGGCCATCAAGATGATCTACGGCGACGAGGCCAAGGCCGGTCGCTCGGTTAAAACCGTTGATGTCGACAAGGCCGAGCGTGCGCGCTTCTGCCTGACCGACGCTGAAGTCAGCGAACTGGCCAAGCAAGCGATGATCATCGAAAAGCACTACAAGTGCCCGATGGACATCGAGTGGGCCAAAGACGGCGACGACGGCAAGCTGTATATCGTGCAGGCCCGTCCGGAAACCGTGAAGAGCCGCACTTCGGCCAACGTCATGGAACGCTACCTGCTGAAAGAAACAGGCACCGTGCTGGTGGAAGGTCGCGCCATTGGCCAGCGCATCGGCGCCGGCAAGGTCCGCATTATCAAAGACGTGTCCGAAATGGACAAAGTCCAGCCGGGTGACGTGCTGGTCTCCGACATGACCGACCCGGACTGGGAACCGGTGATGAAGCGTGCCAGCGCCATTGTCACCAACCGTGGCGGGCGTACCTGCCACGCGGCGATCATCGCGCGTGAGCTGGGTATTCCAGCGGTCGTGGGTTGCGGCAACGCCACCCAGCTGTTGAAAGACGGCCAGGGCGTGACTGTTTCCTGCGCCGAAGGCGATACCGGCTTCATCTTCGAAGGTGAACTGGGCTTCGACATCAAGCAAAACTCCATCGACGCGATGCCCGACCTGCCGTTCAAGATCATGATGAACGTCGGCAACCCGGACCGCGCCTTCGACTTCGCGCAACTGCCGAACGCCGGTGTGGGCCTGGCCCGCCTGGAGTTCATCATCAACCGTATGATCGGCGTGCACCCCAAGGCCCTGTTGAACTACGACGGCCTGCCGCTGGACATCAAAGAGAGCGTCGACAAGCGCATCGCCGGCTACAACGACCCGGTGGGCTTCTACGTCGAGAAGCTGGTGGAAGGCATCAGCACCCTGGCGGCGGCGTTCTACCCGAAAAAGGTCATCGTGCGCCTGTCGGACTTCAAGTCCAACGAGTACGCCAACCTGATCGGCGGCAAGCTCTACGAGCCGGAAGAAGAAAACCCGATGCTGGGCTTCCGTGGTGCTTCGCGTTACATCAGCGAAGCGTTCCGTGACTGCTTCGAGCTCGAATGCCGTGCCCTCAAGCGCGTGCGTAACGAGATGGGCCTGGATAACGTCGAGATCATGGTGCCGTTCGTGCGCACCCTGGGCGAAGCGAGCCAGGTCATCGACCTGCTGGCGGAAAACGGCCTGTCCCGTGGCGAAAACGGCCTGCGCGTTATCATGATGTGCGAGTTGCCGTCCAATGCCATCCTGGCCGAGGAATTCCTGGAATTCTTCGACGGTTTCTCCATCGGCTCCAACGACCTGACCCAGCTGACCCTGGGCCTGGACCGCGACTCCGGGATCATCGCGCACCTGTTCGACGAGCGTAACCCTGCGGTCAAGAAGCTGCTGTCCAATGCCATCCAGGCCTGTAACAAGGCTGGCAAGTACATCGGCATCTGCGGCCAAGGCCCTTCCGATCACCCTGACCTGGCCCGCTGGCTGATGGAACAGGGCATCGAAAGCGTTTCGCTGAACCCCGATTCCGTGTTGGAAACGTGGTTCTTCCTGGCGGAAGGCCAAGCGCCCGCCTAAGCTCGCTACGTCTAAAGTGCCGGTCACCTGTTGAGGGTGCCCGGCATTCTTATCTGTACAGGGCGGAACTCCCTTTGGACGCCGCCCTTTTTTGTGCAAGAGCATTATGCAAAGCAGCAGCAACCTATTTCCCGTCGCCTTGATCAGTGCTGAACGTCGAGGCGACCTGAGTGAAGACGTGTACCGCCTCAAGCCCGGTAACAGCCCCGACGGTACCGTCGAGTTGGCGGTTACCCGCTTGGGCCTGGCCGATGCCCCGGAAAATCGGGGCGTCCCGGTTATTTTGTTGCATGGCAGTTTTTCCAATCGACGCTTTTGGTATTCGCCGAAAGGCGTCGGCTTGGGTGCCTACCTGGCGCGCCAGGGCTTCGATGTGTGGATTCCTGAAATGCGCGGTCACGGTCTCTCCAAGCGCAATCATGGCTACGCCAAAAACCGTGTTTCCGATTACGCCCGCTACGATTTGCCGGCCATTGGTGCGTTTGTGCGTGAGCAAAGTACGCAGATCCCCCACTGGGTCGGCCACTCACTGGGCGGTATCAGCTTGGCGGCAGCCCTTGGCGGGCAACACCTGGGCGCACCGGCAGTGGCGTCGGTGGCACTGTTCGGTTGTCAGGTCAGCCGTACCCACTGGCCGTTGAAACTGCCGCCTGTGGAGTGGACGGGCCGTTTGCTGCTGAAACGCTTTGGCGAGGTTTCCGGCTCACGCCTCAAGCGTGGCCCGGAAGACGAACCGGCCGGCGTGCTGATCGAAGCCATGCGTTGGAATGGCCTGTTTGGCCGCTTCGGCGAGGGTAAAAACGATTGGTGGAAGGGGTTGGCTGGGGTCGACGTACCGCTGCTGGCGGTGAGTGCGGCGGGTGATCATCAAGACCCGGACTGGGCTTGTCGCAAGTTGTTTGAGCAAGTCGGCTCAGAACATCGTCAATACCTGTGCCTGGGGCGCCGACAGGGTTTCAGCGGGGATTTCGGGCATGTGGAAATGCTGGTGAGCAAACCTGCCCAGGCAGAGGTTTGGCCGCTGGTGGAGCGATGGTTGAAAGATCCGCTCTTGCCTTTGTTCGAGATCCCGGCCACAACGGTGGCTGCGGTTTGACGCAGGGCTCTGGCATGGGCGTTTCGCTCTTGGCAGGTTGCGGCTAAGATATGACGCGCTAAACGCTTCTGGTCATATTCAGTCGCGCAGTCGCTATTGCGTTACGGCTAAGCGAGTGGGATCTTCCCTACCTGCTTTTACCGGTACTTCCTTGAAAGACACTTCTTTGAACGAAAGGAATTTTTCGATGAACCATTACGTGACCCCCGACCTGTGCGACGCCTACCCGGACCTGGTTCAGGTGCTCGAACCGATGTTCAGCAACTTCGGCGGCCGAGACTCCTTTGGCGGTGAGATTGTCACCATCAAGTGCTTCGAGGATAACTCGCTGGTCAAGGCGCAAGCCGACCAGCCAGGCGCGGGCAAGGTGCTGGTGGTCGACGGTGGTGGTTCCCTGCGCCGCGCGCTGCTGGGCGACATGATCGCCGAGAAAGCTGCGAAAAACGGCTGGGAAGGGCTGGTGATCTACGGTTGCATCCGTGATGTCGACGTTATCGCCCAGACCGACCTCGGGGTACAGGCCCTGGCCAGTCACCCGATGAAGACCGACAAGCGCGGCATCGGTGACCTGAACGTGGCGGTGACCTTTGCGGGCGTGACGTTCCGCCCAGGTGAATACATCTACGCCGACAACAACGGCGTGATTGTCTCGCCCAGCCCGCTGAAAATGCCTGAATAAAACCGTAATAATCGACAGGGGTGAGGATGTTCGAGGAAGAAAACGCGCAATGGGGGCTGGTGCATGCCCTGGTGCTGGACGGTAAAGGCGGTGCGCGTTCCATTGCCCGGACTGAGCTCGACGACTTGCAATTGCAGCCCCAGGAAAGCCTGTGGCTGCACTGGGATCGCAGCCATCCGCAAACCCAGACCTGGTTGCGCAAATCCAGTGGCTTGAGCGAGTTCGCGTGTGACCTGCTGCTGGAAGAGAACACCCGCCCCCGCCTGTTGCCGTTGCCGGACTCGGAACTGCTGCTGTTTTTGCGAGGTATTAACCTCAATCCGGGCGCCGAGCCGGAAGACATGGTTTCGGTGCGCATCTTTGCCGCGGCCAGCCGCGTGATCTCTCTGCGTTTGCGCCCACTGCGTGCCACCGATGAGCTGTTGGTGCAGCTGGCGGATGGCAAAGGTCCTAAAACCGCGTCAGAACTTATCCTTTATATGGCGCAGTACCTGACCAATAAAGTGCAGGATTTGGTCACTGACCTGTCTGAAATCGTCGATACCGAAGAAGAAAAAATCGATACCGACGAACGGTATACGCCGGAGCATGGCAGCGTCCTGCAGATCCGTCGGCGAGCGGCCGGGCTCAAGCGATTCCTTGCGCCGCAACGGGATATTTTTGCCCAGCTTACGCGGATCAAATTGCCGTGGTTCTGCGACGATGATGCTGACTATTGGAATGAATTGAACAACAGCCTGACCCGCTACCTGGAAGAGCTTGAATTGACCCGGGAGCGCGTGGGGCTTGTGCTTGAGGCCGAAGACCGGCGCTTGAGCGTACGTATGAACCGCACCATGTACCGCTTCGGGATCATCACGGGGATCTTCCTGCCGATGAGCTTTCTCACCGGCTTGTTGGGTATCAATGTGGGCGGCATTCCGTTCTCCGCCAGCCCTTACGGATTTGTGATTGCCTGCCTGTTGATGGTCTCGGTTGCACTGGGGCAATGGTGGCTGTTTCGTCGATTACGTTGGGTTTGAGCTGAATATGAGCTGAACGTAAGAAGGGGCCCATGTGACCCCAGGAATTTAACCCTCGTCTTTTAAAACACTTGCGAGAGGTCTTTATGCACGATCCGTTCGAACAGTCTTTGCGTGACATGCTCAATGCTTCGCCCTCCAACCGGGATGACGATGCATGTCTTGGCCGCGTGTTGAAAACCGCCAACCGTCAGGTAGGGGCGGGCGATCTGTTCGGTCTGCTCGGGCGCTGGGTACCCGCGTTGATGATGGCCCTGAACAACGGTTCGGCCCATGTCTCCCCGGTATCCCGTCGTAAACCTCTTGCTCGTACTGCTGATAAGGCTGATTGAATATGGAACTTGATCTCTGGACCCAGAGCCTGGTCACCGCGATGACCGCATTGTGGACCAAGGTGGCGAACTTCATTCCCAACCTGTTTGGGGCCTTGGTGTTGGTGCTGCTGGGCTTTGTCGTGGCCAAGCTGCTCGACACCCTGCTGTCCAAATTGCTCGCCAAACTGGGCCTTGACCGCCTGATGGCAGGCACCGGCCTGACCAAGCTGCTGGGGCGTGCCGGCCTGCAAGTGCCGATCTCAACGTTGATCGGCAAGATCGTTTATTGGTTCGTTTTGCTGATTTTTCTGGTTTCTGCGGCTCAATCCCTTGGACTTGAGCGAGTTTCAGCTACGCTCGACATGCTGGCACTGTATTTGCCGAAAGTATTTGGTGGCGCGCTGGTACTGCTGGTAGGCGTTTTGCTGGCACAACTGGCCAATGGGCTGGTGCGCGGCGCCGCTGAAGGCGTGGGGTTGGACTATGCCGCCGGCCTTGGGCGAATTGCCCAAGGGCTGGTGATCATCATCAGTATTTCGGTCGCGATCAGCCAGTTGGAGGTCAAGACTGACCTGCTCAACCACGTGATTGTGATCGTTTTGATTACCGTTGGTCTGGCCGTTGCGCTGGCCATGGGGTTGGGAAGCCGGGAAATTGCCGGTCAGATTCTTGCGGGAATCTATGTGCGAGAGCTGTATCAGGTTGGGCAACAGGTGCGTGTAGGCGAGGTCGAAGGGCAAATCGAGGAGATCGGCACGGTCAAGACGACGGTGCTGACCGATGACGGCGACCTGGTGTCGTTGTCCAATCGGATTCTCCTGGAGCAGCAGGTCAGTAGCCGCTAACCCGGCAAACCCTGCTAATGTACGCCGCCGCAAACCCGGCTGACCGGGTTGTGGCGGACATTGACCTGACTGTCGGCACGACTTGTTTTGAATAAAGCCCAAACGCTGTCCACGCGCTATGACCCCCGTGAGCTCTCTGATGAGGAGTTGGTCGCGCGCTCGCACACGGAGCTGTTTCACGTAACACGCGCGTACGAAGAATTGATGCGCAGATATCAACGCACTCTGTTCAACGTTTGTTCAAGGTATTTAGGGAACGATAGAGATGCGGATGATGTCTGTCAGGAAGTGATGCTTAAGGTGTTGTATGGCCTGAAGAACTTCGAGGGTAAATCGAAGTTCAAGACATGGCTATATAGCATCACGTACAACGAGTGCATCACGCAGTATCGTAAGGAACGGCGAAAGCGTCGCTTGATGGACGCTTTGAGTCTGGACCCCCTTGAGGAAGCGTCTGAAGAAAAGACGCCGGCACCCGAGGAGAAGGGCGGACTCGATCGCTGGTTGGTGTATGTGAACCCGATTGACCGGGAAATTCTGGTGCTGCGATTTGTCGCAGAGCTCGAGTTCCAGGAAATCGCTGACATCATGCACATGGGTTTGAGTGCTACAAAAATGCGTTACAAACGTGCTCTAGATAAATTACGTGAGAAATTTGCGGGCGAGACTGAAACTTAGTGCGTGGCAAATATCTCTTACGTGTAGGCAAGTTCTGTTAGACTTGTCGCCGAGTTGTCCCCCGGTTTGTGGGACTGCTTTACAATCACCAGATGGGGATTTAACGGATGAAACTGAAAAACACCTTGGGCTTGGCCATTGGTTCTCTTATTGCCGCTACTTCTTTCGGCGTTCTGGCACAAGGCCAAGGCGCAGTTGAAGGCGAGCTGTTCTACAAGAAGCAGTACAACGATAGCGTCAAGCACATCGAAGACGGCTTCAACCCAGGCGCTCGCATTGGTTACTTCCTGACCGACGACCTGTCGCTGAACCTGTCCTACGACAAAACCAACCACACCCGTTCGAACGACGGTACTGGTAACCAGAAGATCAAAGGCGATACCGGCAGCCTGGTTGCCCAGTATCACTTCGGTCAAGCTGGCGTAGACAGCCTGCGTCCATACGTAGAAGGCGGTTTCGGCCACCAGAGCCGTGGCAACGTCAAAGCTGACGGCCACAGCGGTCGCGACCAGACTACCTTCGCTACCGTTGGTACTGGCGTGAAGTACTACTTCACCAACAACCTGTACGCTCGTGCCGGTGTTGAAGCTGACTACGGTCTGGACAACGGCAAGTGGGATTACTCCGCACTGGTCGGCCTGGGTGTGAACTTCGGCGGCAACGCTGGCGCAGCTGCTCCAGCTCCTACCCCAGCACCAGCTCCAGAGCCAACTCCAGAGCCAGAAGCTCCAGTTGCTCAGGTTGTTCGTGTTGAGCTGGACGTTAAGTTCGACTTCGACAAGTCCGTTGTTAAGCCTAACAGCTACGGCGACGTGAAAAACCTGGCCGACTTCATGGCTCAGTACCCAGCTACCAACGTAGAAGTTGCTGGTCACACTGACTCCGTAGGTCCAGACGCTTACAACCAGAAGCTGTCCCAGCGTCGTGCTGACGCTGTTAAGCAAGTACTGGTTAAAGACGGCGTTGCTCCTAGCCGTGTAACTGCAGTAGGTTACGGCGAATCCCGCCCAGTTGCTGACAACGCAACTGAAGCTGGTCGTGCTGTTAACCGTCGCGTAGAAGCGTCGGTTGAAGCTCAAGCTCAGTAATTACTGAGTGGTAGAAAAAAGCCCAGCTTAGGCTGGGCTTTTTTTCGCCTGCTATTTGCCTCAGGCGCTGGCGGCTGCTGCGATGAACGTGCTCTGTTCGGCGCCAGCAACACGGCCGATTATCAGGATTGCCGGGCTCTTCAGTGCAAATGCCTGCGCATCCTCATAGAGGCACGACAGCACGCTGCGACATTCCCTCTGCTGGGGCAGCGATGCGTTTTCAATCATCGCCACCGGCATATCCGCCGCCATCCCACCCGCCAGCAATTGCCGACGAATTTCGTCCAGTTTCGCCACGCCCATGTAAACCACCAAGGTCGTGCCGCCCTCAGCCAGAGCGCGCCAGTTCAGACTACTGTCATCCTGGGTGTGGGCCGTAACCAGCGTTACGCCCCGACTGACGCCGCGCAGGGTCAACGGCACCGCGCAATTGGTCGCGCCCGCCAGGCCCGCCGTGATCCCGTTGACCAACTCCACCTCGATGCCGCGCTCACGCAGCCACACCGCCTCTTCACCACCCCGGCCAAAAATGCACGGGTCACCGCCCTTAAGTCGTACTACGCATTTACCTTGGCGCGCGTATCGCAGCATCAGGCGATGGATAAAGTCCTGGGGCGTCGATCGGCAGCCCCCGCGTTTACCTACCGTAATCACGCGGGCATTGGTGCAATGTTCCAGCACCGCCGGGTTGACCAGATCATCGATCAGCACCACAGCAGCTTCGTGCAGGGCGCGTACAGCTTTCAGGGTCAACAGTTCGGGGTCACCGGGCCCTGCGCCTACCAGCCAGACTTTTGCGTTCATGGGTTTATCCTCGTCTAGGGATGACGTCAGCTGTGAAAAAGTCAGCTGTGAAAAAGGGAATACAGCAACACCAGATTGATCAGCATCGACACCAGCCCCAAAGTGCGCCAGACCTTCAAGGGTTCTCGCTCCAGCAAGGGCTTGGGGCGGATGCTCAGTTCCTGCCGGTCTGCCTGTTCCAGTACCAACAGCCATTCTTCGGCGGTTTCATAACGTTGCGCCGGTAATGCCGCGACCGCGCGTTCAAGGCTGAGGGGCAACCAATCCGGCAGGTCTGGGCGATAACGGCTGGCGCTGACAGGCTGGGTAAACCGGGGCCGTTGGAAGGCCTCGATTTCACCGTAGGGGTAATGCCCGGTCAGCAGGTAATAGAGGGTGACGCCTACGCTGTATAAATCCTGTTGGGCCGTGGGATGCTCGCCGCTGAACGCCTCGGGGGCGATAAAACTCGGGGTGCCCGGCAGTGCATGGGCGCGATCTTCCGAGAGCCCTGGGCAATAGGCCAAACCGAAATCCAGTACGCGCAGTTCACCATCGTCCCCCAGCAGCAGGTTTTCCGGCTTGATATCGCGGTGCAGGATCTGCCGTCGATGCAACAGGCCTACTGCTCGCAGCAGCCTTTCGGCAATTGACTGCCATTGCGCCAGGGGCAGCGGGCCCTGACGCTTGAACAGTTCTGCGAGGGTCTGGCCGGAATATTCGCGCATCACGTAGTACAAATGCTGACGCCCGCTGGCGGCGTGAACTTCAGGAAACGCCCGCCCTGCAACCCGCCGCAGAAACCACTCTTCCGACAGCAAGGCCTGGCCGGCGTCATTGTCATCGTCATGGGTCAACGGTAGGGTTTTCAGCAGCCAGGCTTGCTGCTGGGCATCGCGTACCCGATACAGCAATGACTGTCGGCTCTGCGCCAATACGGTTTCGACCTGCCATCCTTCAAACTGTTGGCCGGCCTTCAAGGTGGGCGGCAGTGGCCATTGTTGTAACTGCACCAGTGCATCGCCGAGGGTGGCCGCGCCAAGGGCGTCGACGCGCACCAGCAGGGCGCTGGCATTGTCCTGGCTACCCGCCAGGTGCGCCGCGTTCACCAAGGTGGTGACTGCCAGATTCAGGTCCGCTTGCTCCCGCAGGATCGCGCTGATGCTGTGATCACCCAAGGTTGCCCAGACGCCATCGCTGAGCAGCAGGAAGCACTCACCGGCACGCAACTGGCCGTCGAGAAAGTCCACGACCAAGTGTTGATCCAGCCCAAGGGCGCGTTTGAGCACATGCTGCATGCCCGGTTGCTCCCACACGTGATCTTCACTGATGCGTTGCAACTCGCCGTCCAGCCAGCGATACGCCCGGCAATCGCCGACATGGGCCAGGGTAAAGCGCTGGCCGCGCAATACCAGGGCACTGAGGGTGGTGAGCAACGGCTGGCCACCGCCATTGGCCTGCAGCCAGCGATTCTGCGCCAGCAGCAAACGCTCCAGGGCCTGGGCCACGCTCCAGGTCTGCGGCGTGGCGTAATAGTCCAGCGCCAGGGCCTGCAAGGTCGAACGCGCTGCCAGCCCACCGTCGGCGCATTGGCTGACACCATCCGCCATGGCGCACAGGTAACCTTTGCTCGCGGCCAGTTCGGCTACGGGCGTTACCACCCGCAGCGCGTCCTGGTTTTCTGCCCGCGGGCCGATGGCGCTGGCTTGGGCGATGCTCAGTTGCAGGCTCATCAGACCCGCGCAGCCGTCACGGCAGCCGAGCCCCAGGTGGTTCTCCAGCGACGCTTCACGCCGTGCAGGCCAAACCAGGCCAGTACGCCTAAGCTTGCGAACAACCACAGGGCCAACTGATAGCTGCCGGTGCTTTGCTTGATCGCACCCATGCCCGCCGCCAAGGCGAAACCACCGATGCCACCGGCCATGCCGATCAGCCCGGTCATCACGCCGATTTCACGGCGGAATCGTTGTGGCACCAGTTGGAACACTGCGCCGTTGCCTGCGCCGAGACCCAGCATGGTGCAGATGAAAAGTGCCAGTGCCGCGTAGGAGCTTGGCAGGTTGAACCCCACCGCCGCGATGCAGATCGCTGCCACGCTGTACATGCCCAGCAGGGTACGAATCCCGCCGAATCGGTCTGCCAGTGCTCCACCCAGTGGGCGCATCAGGCTGCCGCCGAACACGCACGCGGCGGTGTAGTAGCCAGCAGTGACCGGGCTCAGGCCGTACTGGTCGTTGAAGTAGCCGGGCAGGGCGCTGGCCAGGCCAATAAAGCCGCCGAAGGTCACGCTGTAGAAGAACATGAACCACCAGCTGTCGCGGTCGCCCAAAGCCTTGAAGTAGTCGGCCATGGACTTGGCTTTCGGCCGCTCAGGCGCATTACGCGCCAGCCAGGCAAACACGATCAGGGTGAGGATCAGTGGGATCAGCGCAAAGCCAAACACATTGCTCCAGCCAAATGCGGCTGCCAACACCGGTGCCAACAACGCAGCAAACACGGTGCCGGAGTTGCCGGCGCCGGCGATGCCCATCGCCTTGCCCTGGTGTTCAGCGGGGTACCACTGGGATGCGAGGGGCAGGGCAACCGCAAATGAAGCGCCGGCCATGCCCAGGAACACGCCCAGCAACAGGGCTTGTTCGTAGCTGTGGATGCCCAGCTTCCACGCGCCGAACAACGCCACGATCACAATGACCTGGCCGATCAGCCCGGCAGTCTTGGGCGACAGCTTGTCGGCCAGCATGCCCATCAGGAAACGCAGCACCGCGCCGGCCAGGATCGGCGTCGCCACCATCAGGCCACGCTGTTGGGTGGTCAGGTGCAGGTCGGCGGCGATTTGGATCGCCAGCGGGCCCAGCAGGTACCAGACCATGAAGCTCAGGTCGAAATACAGGAACGCGGCAAACAGGGTCGGGGTGTGCCCGGATTTCCAGAAGCTTGATTTCATCACGCACCTCAACGGTTGGGAGTCTTGTAAGAAGGCCTGGTGATGGAACAGCCGGTTACGGCCGCCCCACCGATCCCGTGCTATCGGGACCAAAACAAAAAAACGCCGCCACCTGGTTCGCGTGGGCAAACCGGGTGTGCGACGTCTTTGTCGTGTGTGGGGCAACCGCCGTTGGTTACCTGTAAATATTCTTTAGCAAGAGCTGAGCCACATCAGCCAAGCAGCTCGCTCATGGCGATGATCTGCTCCGCCACCTGGATCAGTTTCTGCTGGCGGCTCATGGCTTGGCGGCGCATCAGCGTGTAGGCCTCTTCTTCATTGCAGTGCTTCATTTTCATCAGCATGCCCTTGGCCAGCTCGATGCGCTTGCGTTCGGCCAGTTGCTGATCGCGTGCCTGCAGCTCGGCGCGCAAGGCCTGGTCGCTTTCGAAGCGGGCCATGGCCACATCGAGGATCGGTTGCAGGCGCTGGGCCTGGATGCCTTCGACAATGTAGGCGCTGACGCCGGACTTGATGGCCTGGCGCATCACATTCGGGTCGTGCTCATCGGTAAACATTACAATCGGCCGGGGTTGATCGCGGCTCACCAGCACCACTTGTTCCATCACATCGCGGCCGGGTGACTCGGTATCGATCAAGATCACGTCCGGGCGCACCGTTTCGACGCGTGCGGGCAGGTCGATGATCAGGCCAGACTCATCGATCACCTCGAACCCGGCCTCGATCAGCGCCGTTCTGAGGCGACCGACCTTGCGGGGTGTGTCGTTGATCAGCAGGATTCGCAACATAACGTCCTCCTGTCAGCGCAAGGCTTGGCGGCTGGCGTGGTCGGCCAGGGCATGCAGGCGGAAGCTGCGGGCGTAGGCTGCCGGGTCGGAGCCGTCCCAGATTTTTCCGTCGATCAACTGGCTGCTGCGCATGTCTTTGGCGGTGGCCGTAACGCCCATTGCTTGCGCTGCCTGGCGATAAAGCGCGAGTTGTTGTACCTGGCGGGCAACGCCGAGGTAGTCGGGGTCTTCGCGCAACAAGCCCCAGCGGCGGAATTGGGTCATGAACCACATGCCATCGCAGAGATAAGGCAGGTTCACCTCGCCATTGGCAAAAAATCGAAGGGCGTGGGGGTCTTGCCACTGGTTGCCCAGGCCATCGTCGTAGTCGCCCAACAACCGTGGTTCGATGCAGTCGAGTGGGGCGTCAAGGTACTCGCGGCCGCTGAGCAATTGTGCGGTTGACCGGCGGTTTTCGGTGCTTTCTTCTATAAAGCGGCTGGCCTCCAGGATTGCCATCACCAGTACACGGGCTGTGTTCGGGTATTGATCGACGAAGGCCTGAGTGCAGCCGAGAACCTTTTCCGGATGATTCGGCCAGATCGCCTGGGTGGTCGCCAGGGTAAAGCCCTGATTTTGTTTTACCGCGCTGGCACACCAGGGTTCGCCGACACAAAAGCCATCGATGCGTCCGGCTTGCAGGTGCGCGACCATTTGCGGAGGCGGCACCACCACGCTGTCCACATCCTGTAACGGATGAATACCCTGGCTCGCCAGCCAGTAATACAGCCACATGGCGTGGGTGCCCGTGGGAAAGGTCTGGGCGAAGGTCAGTTTTGTACGGCTTTGGTGCACGTGGCGGTCCAGTGCTTCAGGAGTGGTCACGCCTTGCTGTTGCAGGCCACGGGACAGGTTGATGCTCTGGCCGTTCTGGTTGAGCCCCATCAGCACCGCCATGTCGGTGGGCGCCACGCCGCCGATGCCCAAGTGCACGGCATAGATCAGCCCGTACAGGCTGTGGGCGGCGTCGAGTTCGCCGCTGACCAGTTTGTCCCGCAGGTTGGCCCATGAAGACTGGCGTTTGAGGTTTAACGTCAAACCATAAGGTTGGGCGAAGCCCTGGGTGGCGGCCACCACCAGTGAGGCGCAATCGGTCAAGGCCATGAAGCCAAGGTCGAGGCTGCTCTTCTCCGGGGCATCACTGCCGTTGACCCAAGCCAGTGGATCGTTTATCGGGCTGTTGCCGGCCGAATCGTTCATCAACACCTACCTTTTCCTGCAAAAAAAGCGCCGTTCCCTCAGATGGCAGTGCAAGCCATTGCGGGTAACGACGCCTTTGTCTGTAAGCGCGCTCCGTCGTTGGCGCGGGCTCTTGTAGGGAGTTCATAGCAAGGCACATGCCATGGGCCGATGAGCGCGGCGGGCCGTCAACTTTCCATCAAGATTGAAACCGGGCAGCCTTTCAGTATGGCCGCTTCTTAATGCCAGGCTGCCCAGGAATCTCTACGGTGTACGCTGTCTTTCCCTCCACGATTTTCCGCTTCCGGTGGCTGCTTATGGCGCTGCTACTGGGAGGTGCGCCCGCCTGGGGTGAGGTTTATCGGGCGCAGGATGAAAGCCTGCATACCGTCTTTACGGCGCTGTCGATTCCACTGGGGTTGCCCATCGTGGTCAGTCGAACGGTGGCGCTTACGCGTTTCAGTGGGGTATTGGATCTCGATGCCCCGCAACAGGCCTTGCAGGCCGTTGTTTCCCAGCATGACTTGATCGAGTACAGCGATGGGCAGGCGATGTACGTCTATGACGCCAACGAGGCCAAGAGCTCGGCAGTGGCGTTGCGGCATATCTCAGTCGAGCGGTTTCGTGGCCTCATGCGTCGCTCGGGGCTCGATGAGTCACGCTACCCTCTGCGCGAGGCTGGTGGGCGGACGTTTTATGTGTCTGGCCCGCCGAATTACGTCGACCAGGTGTTGCGCCTGGCCCAACTGATGGACCGCCAGCGCGCAGCACTGCGGGTGGGCACCCAGGCTTTTGGGGTGGTGCAGGTGCTCAATACCCATGTGGCGGACCGTCAGTACACCATGGGCGACGGCCCGGTCACAGTGCCGGGCATGGCTTCGATGATCGAAACCCTCTTGGCAGGTGAACAAAAAGGCCCGCTTGCTGACAAGAGCCTTGCGCTCATTGCGTACCCGGACACCAACAGCCTGCTGATCAAGGGCCGCCCGGAGCAGGTGAAGATCATTGAGCGATTGGTGGCTGAGCTGGACATGCCCAAGCGGCCGGTCGAGGTCTCGTTGTGGCTGGTAGACATTGAGCGCCGTGAGTTGAAGGCGCTTGGCCTTGAATGGGACAGCGAAACCAAGGCCACAACCACGCGAATCATGGAGCCTCTGGAAGATAATCGCATGATGGCGCAGATCGCTGTGCTGGAGCGTCGCCGGCGCGCGAGGGTTGTCACGTTGCCAGCGATCCTCACCCAGGAAAATGTGCCGGCGCTGTTCCAGGACAACCACACCTTTTATCTGCCGGGCCCTGGAGAAGCTCCCGCCGACTGGAAGCCTGTGCAATACGGCGCCCGTGTCAGCGTGCTGCCACGCTTTACCGAGGGGCACCAGATCGAGATGCTTTTGGCTATTGAGGACGGCCGCCAGGTAGCCGAAGCAGGCCGCCGCGCTAAACCAACAGCGGTGGGCCGGGTTGGCCTCAGCAGTGTGGTGCGTGTGCCACAGGGAAAGCGGTTATGGCTGGGGGCGTTCCAACGGGAAGCGCGCTTGGGGCGCAGTGCAGCAACTGGCGGGTCAGCCGAGGTCCGTTTGTTTGTCATTCAGGCTCGGGCAGTGGGTGACGAGTTGAAGACCACGGCCGGGGGGATCGGGCCACCACCGTTGACTGCGGCGCAGTACGAGCGGGTGCAACGCGCGTTTATGCGGCCGGGTCACTCTGATTCTCCGTGATTAAGGCGTTAACCCATGCATCTGGAAATTCTGCTTCAGGAACAACTGGTCAGCCGCAAGCGCCTTGCCGCCTTTGCGCCAGGCAAGGTATTGCCATTGGCGCCTGATGTTATTCATTGCGTGGAAGTGAGGGTCAATGGCCAGTTATGTGCCTTGGGCGAGTTGGTGCAGTTGGAGGACCGGTTGGGGGTTGAATTGCACGAGGTTTATCAGGCGTGGGGGCCCGGCGGGGTTGCATAGAGAAATATCTTACGGGGCAGTTCCGAAGCGCACTGGATCTATGGGCTTTTTCCTAGGGAGGGTGCCAGGTCGAGTCTCTATAGTCCCGGCGTTAGCACTGGAAAGAAGGGCTTAAATGTCAGTAGTTGGACGCAGAGGTGGTTATGGCCGTCGTGAATGATGGGGGGACGGCGACTTCTCTGATCTTCTCCCGTTGGACCCTTCACCCGGAGGGTCGTCTGATCGGTGATGACTCGGATGTTCAATTACCGCCCAAGGAGTGGCAAGTCCTGCGGCTGCTGCTGCTCTCCGGCGGAGCGTTGATGACCAAGGACCGATTGCTGGAAATGGCTTGGCCCCAGGGAGAGGTGGCCGAGGAGTCATTGACCCGTTGCATATATTCCCTGCGTAAATACCTTGGGGCTGACAAAGTGTTCATCAAGACAATCTACGGAAGGGGGTACCGTTTTACCTGTGCGGTGAGGGTCGAGTGGCAAGGGGCAGGTGCCAATGACTGCGTGGAGCAGGTGTGTTCGGCTTGTGGCCAGGCCCGCCGTGGGTAGGCGCTGGTACAAATATCTATTGTTCGGGTTACTGATGGGCGGCAACCAGGCGCATGCCTATTGTTGGGCCGAGGTCGGCAGCCAGTTCGATATTGAGCCGGAGTTGCTGCAGGCAATCGCTGCCGTGGAGTCTGGGTACCGCGCGGATGCGATGAACCTCGCCAACCGTAACGGCACCCGGGACATCGGCCTGATGCAAATTAACAGTATCCATCTGCCTCGCTTGTCACAATTGGGCATTACCGAGGAACGTCTTTTGGCTGAGCCCTGCCTGTCGGTGGAGGTGGGAGCCTCGATTCTTGCCGAATTCATCCAGCGCTTTGGCTACAACTGGACGGCCATCGGCGCCTACAATGCGGGGTCGGGTGCCGGGCCTGAGCGTGAGGCATTGCGCATGCAGTACGCGCAGAAGATATGGGCGCGTTATGAGGAGCTGGTGTCGCAGCGCTATTGATGATTGGGCGTCACGCCTCGCACGCAACCCGCTACCCCGGCTATAATCGCCGCCACCTTTCGCCGCCACCGAGTCTAGCCCGCCCATGTATACCCTGGCCCGCCAGCTGTTGTTCAAACTCTCCCCGGAAACTTCCCACGATCTGTCCCTGGACCTGATCGGTGCCGGTGGCCGCCTGGGGCTCAATGGCCTGGTCTGCAAGGCACCGGCAAAAATGCCGGTGTCTGTGATGGGGCTGGAGTTTCCCAACCCGGTCGGGTTGGCGGCGGGCCTGGACAAGAACGGTGCGGCCATCGACGGCTTCGCGCAATTGGGTTTCGGTTTTGTCGAAATCGGCACCGTGACCCCGCGCCCGCAGCCGGGTAACCCCAAGCCGCGTATTTTCCGCTTGCCTGAAGCCGAGGCAATCATCAACCGCATGGGCTTCAACAACCTGGGCGTCGATCATTTGCTGTCGCGGGTTGAGGCGGCCAAGTACAAGGGCATCCTGGGGATCAATATCGGCAAGAACTTCGATACCCCGGTCGAGCGTGCGGTGGATGACTACCTGATCTGCCTGGACAAGGTCTACGCCCACGCCAGCTACGTGACCGTCAATGTCAGCTCGCCCAACACCCCTGGCTTGCGCAGCCTGCAGTTCGGTGATTCCCTCAAGCAATTGCTCGAAGCCTTGCGCCAGCGCCAGGAAGACCTGGCCGTGCGCCATGGCAAACGTGTACCGCTGGCGATCAAGATCGCCCCAGACATGAGCGACGAAGAAACAGTACTGGTGGCTCAGGCGTTGTTGGATTCGGGCATGGACGCGGTGATTGCCACCAACACCACTCTCAGTCGTGTTGGCGTTGAAGGCCTGGCCCATGGTGACGAAGCAGGTGGCCTGTCGGGTGCCCCAGTGCGCGAGCAGAGCACTCACATCGTCAAGGTATTGGCCGCTGAGTTGGCCGGGCGTTTGCCGATCATCGCCGCAGGCGGTATCACCGAGGGCAAGCACGCGGCCGAGAAAATCGCCGCGGGCGCCAGCCTGGTGCAGCTGTACTCCGGTTTTATCTACAAGGGCCCGGCGCTGATTCGCCAGTCGGTGGATGCAATCGCAGCATTGCGCTGATGCTTTAAGGTGGGAGGGGGCTTGCCCCCGATGGCGGTGTGTCAGTCAACAGATTCATTGGCTGATCCACTGCAATCGGGGGCAAGCCCCCTCCCACATTAAAAAGGGCTCCATAAAGGAGCCCCCTGGGCCGAAGCCCGCCGCCCGGATAGGACGTGCGTGGTTAAGTCGTTAAATCTTCAACAGTGGTATGTCGGAATTAAGTGCCCTGATTAGCCGACGGCGTGAAGTTCGTTGAGTCTGTGGATTCCCGCAGTGCCAGTCATACCGTCCCAGTTGTCGCCGCGTCCTTCTCGCCAGCCGTTGATCCAGGCTTGGCGTACCGACGGTAGAGTAAATGGGCAAAGCTCACGGGATTTGCCATGAACGCCATATTGATATCCGCGTAAAAATGCTCTTTCCAACGGATCACGCTTAAGTCTTCTCATAGGGTGTTTCCCTCACTTGTTGACTGTCTTGATATCCTTCGGCCTCGTCTGAGGCCGGGCAGAGTTTTTCTGCCGTTGGTGGGCTCGCTGCCGGCGTGGCGAGCCGATGTGTCGGCGTCGTTACGGCGCCAACCTGTGTTGAGTTCTAACCAATAGGTCACATGGATTCAATGATCGTTTTGTCATAAGCACGTAACGATAACGATGCTATAGCCATAAGCTGGGATGGCTTTTCGCCCCATTTATGGGGCAAAGCCAGCTATGATGCACCCTGCGATGGAGGCGGGTTTAATCCTTTAGTGAGAATGCCCGCTCGTTGCAGTCGGTTATTATTCGACGAAGGGTCGGAATATTTCCTTTTGTTGCACCACATTATTGATCTGCCCCGTCAATCAAGGCCTGCGGGCCCGGCAGGCGGGGTGGGACGGCACATTCGTGCCACGCGAGTACTCTTCAAGAAAAGTGCTTGATTGAAAACCGAACCGGCGATGCGTTGCCCGTTCATTTATTGCTGAAAAGCCTGGAATGCCCCATGTCGGACCGTTTTGAACTCTTCCTCACTTGCCCCAAAGGCCTCGAAGGCCTGCTGATCGAGGAAGCCGTCGGGCTTGGCCTTGAGGAAGCCCGCGAGCATACCTCGGCCGTGCGCGGCATGGCCGACATGGAAACCGCCTACCGTCTGTGCCTTTGGTCACGCCTGGCCAACCGCGTGCTGCTGGTGCTCAAGCGCTTCCCGATGAAGGACGCCGAAGACCTCTACCACGGCGTGCTGGATATCGAATGGGCCGACCACATGGTCCCGGACGGCACCCTCGCCGTCGAATTCAGCGGTCATGGCTCGGGCATCGACAACACCCACTTCGGCGCGCTGAAGGTCAAGGATGCGATTGTCGACAAGCTGCGCACCCCGACTGGCGAACGCCCATCCATCGACAAGATCAACCCGGACCTGCGCATTCACCTGCGCCTGGACCGTGGCGAAGCCATCCTCTCCCTCGACCTGTCTGGCCACAGCCTGCACCAGCGCGGCTATCGCCTGCAGCAGGGCGCGGCGCCGTTGAAGGAAAACCTGGCGGCCGCGATCCTGATTCGCGCCGGCTGGCCTCGTATCGCTGCCGAAGGCGGCGCGCTGACTGACCCGATGTGCGGCGTGGGTACCTTCCTGGTGGAGGGCGCGATGATCGCCGCCGACATGGCGCCCAACCTGAATCGTGAACTGTGGGGCTTCACCACCTGGCTCGGCCATGTGCCGGCGCTGTGGAAGAAACTGCACACTGAGGCGAGCGAACGCGCCGCCATTGGCATGAACAAGCCGCCGTTGTGGGTGCGTGGCTATGAAGCCGACCCGCGTCTGATCCAACCCGCACGCAACAACATCGAGCGTGCCGGCCTGAGCCACTGGATCAAGGTCTACCAAGGCGAAGTCGGTACCTTCGAGCCACGCCCGGACCAGAACCAGAAAGGCCTGGTCATCTGCAACCCGCCATACGGCGAGCGTTTGGGTGACGAAGCCAGCCTGTTGTACCTCTACCAGAACCTCGGCGAGCGTTTGCGCCAGGCATGCATGGGCTGGGAAGCGGCGGTGTTCACCGGCGCGCCGGACCTGGGCAAGCGCATGGGCATCCGCAGCCACAAACAGTATTCGTTCTGGAACGGCGCGCTGCCGTGCAAATTGCTGCTGATCAAGGTCAACCCGGATCAGTTCGTTACCGGCGAGCGCCGCACGCCTGAGCAACGCCAGGCCGAACGTGAGCAGGCTGCTTACGATCAAGCCCCGGTCGAGCCGCAAGAGCGCCAGTACAACAAGAACGGCAACCCGATCAAGCCAGCCCCGGCGCCTGTCGTCGAGCAGGCGCGCTTGAGCGAAGGCGGGCAGATGTTCGCCAACCGCCTGCAAAAGAACCTCAAGCTGCTGGGCAAGTGGGCCAAGCGCGAAGGCGTGGATTGCTACCGTGTGTACGATGCCGATATGCCGGAGTACTCCATGGCTATCGACCTGTACCACGATTGGGTGCACGTGCAGGAATACGCCGCGCCTAAGTCCATCGACCCGGAAAAAGCCTCCGCACGCATGTTCGATGCCCTCGCTGCGATTCCCCAGGCGCTGAACATCGACAAGAGCCGCGTGGTGGTCAAGCGCCGCGAGCGTCAGAGCGGCACCAAGCAGTACGAGCGCCAGAGCGCCCAGGGCAAGTTCACTGAAGTCAGCGAAGGCGGCGTGAAGCTGCTGGTCAACCTCACCGACTACCTGGACACCGGCCTGTTCCTGGACCACCGTCCGATGCGCATGCGCATCCAGAAAGAAGCCGCCGGCAAGCGCTTCCTCAACCTGTATTGCTACACCGCCACCGCGAGTGTTCACGCAGCCAAGGGTGGCGCGCGCAGCACTACCAGCGTCGACCTGTCCAAGACTTACCTGGATTGGGCGCGTCGCAACTTCTCGCTCAACGGTTTCTCCGACAAGAACCGCCTGGAGCAGGGTGACGTGATGGCTTGGTTGGAGGCCAGCCGCGATGAATTCGACCTGATCTTCATCGACCCGCCGACCTTCTCCAACTCCAAGCGCATGGAAGGCATCTTCGACGTGCAGCGTGACCACGTGCAATTGCTGGACCTGGCCATGGCCCGCCTGGCACCGGGCGGCGTGCTGTACTTCTCGAACAACTTCCGCAAGTTTGTGCTGGAAGACAACCTCAGCGAACGTTACGCGGTCGAGGAAATCAGCGACAAGACCCTCGACCCGGATTTTGCGCGCAATGCCAAGATCCACCGGGCGTGGAAAATCACCGCGCGCTGATCGCCGTTTTTCGGTACAAGCGAGCTTGTTGTGGCGAGGGAGCTTGCTCCCGCTGGACTGCATAGCGGTCCCCAGCTATTGGGGGCGCTCCGCACCCCAGCGGGAGCAAGCTCCCTCGCCACAGATGCCTGTCCCAATTCCAGCTTTTGCTGGTCAAATACTGGGTCGGTCGCTATAACTTAAGGCCTAGCCAAAGTGACACCCCCCGCACGCTGGCGTTGTGAGTGTTGCCTATGCCGTTGCAAGCCGTTCGCCCGAAAATCCTAGGCTTTATCAGTGAGCAGGCGTCGGCTTGGCTGGTGGCATTGGTGGTGTTATTGGCAGGGTGTGCGCTCACGGCAATCATCGCCTGGGCGGCCTCCGATCTCTATTCCCAGCAGGTGCGCCAGCGCTTTCAGCTGCTGGTCAACGAACGTTATACCCGCCTGCAGGAACGCTTCGAGGACCAGGAGCAACGCCTGAATGCCCTGCGGCGGTTCTTCGTAAATTCCGATGATGTGTCTCGTGAAGAATTCGACGGTTTCGCCGAGCCTTTGCTGTTGCGCACTCGTGCTTATTCCTGGGCGCCGCGGGTGTTTCGCGAGCAGCGCATGGCGTTTGAGCAGGACGTGTCGCGCCAGCGCGGCACGCCGTATGCCATCCGTGAATTGAATGCCGCCGGCGAGCTGGCGCCCGCGTCCGAGCGCGATGAGTATGTGCCGGTGCTGTTTACCCAGACCCAGAGCCTGTTGGGCGCGCCCCTGGGTTTCGACCTGCTGGCCCAGCCACTGCGGCGCGTGACCCTTGAACGGGCGCAAAAGACCGGCAACTTGGCGGTGTCGCAGCCCATGCAACTGGTGGGTGTGGAGCCAGCCTATGCCACCGGGGTTTTGCTGATAGCGCCGGTGAGTCACCAGCCCACTGCCGGGCAATCCCAGAACGAGCCCTACGGTTACGTGATGGCGGTGATCAGCATGCGCCAACTGGTGGCCGACGGGTTGCCCAAGCCGGATCGCGACAATCTGGTGATGGAGATCGTCGACACCTCCGACCTGCAAAAGCGCGTGCTCTACGAATCTGGCAATGCCGTAGGCAGCAGCGATCTCATTGCTGCACGCCGCCTGAGCCTGGGGGATCACGTCTATGTGCTGAGCCTGCGCGCCAGCCAGGTATTTGACCAAGTTAACCATTCGGCCCTGGCCACGATTCTGATTATGGGCGGCCTGCTCAGCCTGCTGCTGAGTGCCTTGCTCTATGTGCTGGTCAGCCAACGCCAGCGCGCGTTAAAAATGGTGGAGCAACGCACCGTGCAACTGCGCTTGCGTGAACACGAGCTGCGTGGCGCCCACGGTCAGTTACGCAGTGTGCTGAACGCCGCCACGCAGGTTGCGATCATTGCCACTGACCTGCGCGGTGTCATCAACACCTTCAACGCCGGAGCCGAGCAGATGCTTGGGTTCAAGGCCGAGCAGGTCGTAGGTAAAGTGACACTCGAAAGCTTGCACACGGCGCAGGAGTTGGAGGCGCGTTCTGCCAGCCTGAGTGTGGCCCTGGGCAAACGCATCCCGGCAAGCCAGGCCATGCTAGTGGATAGCCCCGACACTCTGCACGAAGCCCATGAGTGGTGTCTCGTACGCCAGGACGGCAGCCAGTTAACGGTGAATATGCTGGCCACGGTGCTGCTGGATGATCACGGTTTGTGGGTCGGCCACCTGGCGATTTACCTGGATGTCACCGAACAAAAACGTGCCTACGAGGCACTGGCCGCACGGGACAGGCTGCTGAAAAAACTCAGCGCCCATGTGCCCGGCGGGATCTTCCAGTTCACCCTCGAACCCCAGGACAACTGGCGGTTTATCTATGCCAGCGACGGCATGCGCGACATCTATGAAATCGAGCCCGGCGTGTTGCAACAGGATGCGAGGAAGGCCTTCGAGCGCATCCATCCGTTGGACCTGGAGAGGGTGCGTGCCTCTATTCGTCTGTCGGCATTGCAGTTGAGCCATTGGCGCGAAGAGTATCGCGTACAGCTGCCGCAGCGAGGCCTGCGCTGGATTCGCGGCGAGGCCACCCCGGAAGAATTACCGGGCGGCGGTACGTTGTGGCATGGCTACGTATCGGACATTTCCGATCTCAAGCGGGTGGAGGAAGAGTTGCGGGCGCTGTCGATCACCGACTCTCTCACCGGCATTCATAACCGCCGCTATTTCCAGGACCGCCTCAAGGCCGAGATGGTGCGCCTCAACCGCACATCGGGGGCGTTGTCGCTGATCATGCTGGATATCGATCACTTCAAGCGCATCAACGATCAATATGGTCACGCCGTGGGTGACAGCGTTTTACAGGAGGTGTGCAAGCGCATCAGCCAGCGCCTGCGTCGCACCGATGTGTTCTGTCGATTGGGCGGTGAGGAGTTCATGGTGCTTTGCCCTAACACCGACGGCGAACAGTCCTACAGCCTGGCGATGGAGTTGTGGCAGTCGTTGCGCGATGCGCCGATGGCGCCCGTTGGCATCGTCACCGCCAGCTTTGGTGTGGCCAGCTGGCGGGTGGGTGAAGGGATCGATGGGCTGCTGTTGCGGGCGGATTCGGCCGTGTATGTGGCCAAGCAGGCCGGCCGGGATCGCGTAGAGGCTGAGCGGGTGCAGGCTTGATGGCTTGCACGGAACCCAATGTGGGGCTTGTGTGGGAGGGGGCTTGCTCCCGATAGCGGTGTATCAGTCGACTTATATGCAACTGAACCACCGCCATCGGGAGCAAGCCCCCTCCCACAAGGGACCGCGTTACGCCTAGAGCACCGGGGCAGCAGCCGCAATTTTCGGCTGGCGATACAGGTCCAGCAACACCTGATCCAACACCGACGATGCCCCCCACGGCTTCGGATCATTCAGAATCGCCACCACTGCCCAGGTATTACCGTTGTTATCGCGGCTGAACCCTGAGATGGCGCGCACGGTGTTCAAGGTGCCGGTCTTGACGTGGGCCTCACCGCGCATGGCCGTGGTCTTCAGGCGTTTACGCATGGTGCCGTCGGTGCCGGCAATGGGCATAGAACTGATGAATTCCGCCGCGTAGGGGCTTTTCCAGGCGGCTTGCAGCATCGCCGCCATTTCACGGGCGCTGACCCGCTCGGCACGGGACAGCCCGGAACCGTTCTCCATCACCAGATGCGGTGCGGTGATGCCTTTCTTCGCCAGCCACTGGCGCACTACGCGTTGCGCGGCCTTGGCATCATCACCGTCGGCATCGTTGCGAAACTGCGCGCCCAAGCTGAGGAACAACTGCTGGGCCATGGTGTTGTTACTGTACTTGTTGATGTCGCGGATGATTTCCGCCAGGTCCGGCGAGAACGCTCGGGCCAGCACCTTGGCATCCTTGGGTACTGGTGCCTGGATATCACGGCCCTGGATGGTACCGCCCAGTTCCTGCCAGATCGCCCGCACAGCGCCGGCGGTGTAGGTGGCGTGGTCCAGCAGCGACAGATACGTCTGCGAGCTGCAGCCCTCGGCCAGCTGGCCACTGACCGTCACGGTCACGCTGCCGTCGGCGGCGGTGACCGGGTTGTAGCGCACATCCCCCGTGCACTGCTTGGCGTTGGAGACCTTGACCTGGTTGTCGATGCGGATGCTCGCAATCGGCGGCTCCACCGACACCAGTACTCGGCCAGAATCGTTGCGGGTCACGAAGCGCAAGGCCTTGAGGTTGACCAGCAAGGCATCGGGCTTGACCAGGAACGGTTTGTTTTCGTCGTTGCCGTCATCGTTGAATTCGGGCAATTGCGGCGGGTTGAAGAAGCCACGGTCCAGCACCAGGTCGCCGGTGACTTGTTGCACGCCATTGGCGCGCAGGTCGCGCATCAACAGCCAGAGTTTTTCCATGTTCAGCTTGGGGTCGCCGCCGCCCTTGAGGTACAGGTTGCCATGCAACACGCCACCGCTGAGGGTGCCGTCGGTGTAGAACTCGGTTTTCCACTGGTGGTTGGGGCCGAGCATTTCCAGGGCCGCGTAGGTGGTGACCAGTTTCATGGTGGAGGCCGGGTTCACCGAAACATCAGCGTTGAACACGGTAGGAGTGCCCGGGCCGTTCAGGGGAATCATTACCAAAGACAATGCGGTGTTTTGCAGCTTGGCCTTGGACAGTGCCTGCTGAACATTCGGTGGCAAGGTGTTATTGACGGGGGCGGCGGTAGCGGAGAAAGCCAGTGGCAAAATAAGACCGGCGAGTAGCACTGAACGTAAAGAGTTGATCATAAGGAATAAGACCCTGCTGCTGAGGAGGGTGAAAAAGGCGAGGGGTATGTAAGAAAATCCCTCATTAGTCATGAAAGTGTCGGCATTATGCCCCAAGGTGGGGCCACTTGTAGCTGAACGATAGCGGGTATTCAGCGTTTTTTTTGCCCGCATTGTGCCGCCCGTCCCAGAGAGTCGGGCAATCGCTTCCTTAAACTGCTAAAGTGCCGCCCGTTATTACTTATGAGGATTGTTCCAATGGCGACTAACCGTTCCCAGCGTCTGCGCAAAAAACTGTGCGTTGATGAATTTCAAGAGCTGGGTTTCGAACTGAACCTGGACTTCAACGAAGGCCTGAGTGAAGAAGCTATCGACGCTTTCCTCGAAGCATTCATCAAAGAAGCCATGGAAGCCAACGGCCTTGGCTATGTTGGCGGCGATGACTTCGGTCTGGTTTGCCTGCAGAAGCGCGGCTCGGTTTCCGAAGAGCAACGTGCTGCTGTTGAAGCTTGGCTGAAAACCCGTTCCGAGCTGACCAAGGCTGAAGTCAGCCCGTTGCTGGACGTGTGGTATCCAGAAAAGCCGATCAACGCGGCTAAGTGATACTGAAAAAAACGGCGACCTGAGGGTCGCCGTTTTTTTATGCCTTGCGCCAATTCAGAATTAGCAGCGTCAACACCCCCGCCACAATTCCCCAAAACGCCGACCCGATGGAAAACAGCGTCAAGCCTGACGCCGTGACCATAAAGGTTATCAGCGCCGCTTCCCGTTCCTTCGGCTCATTCATGGCGATGCTCAAGCCATTGATGATCGAGCCAAACAACGCCAACGCCGCAATCGACAGCACCAGTTCCTTGGGCAAGGCTGCGAACAGTGCCGCCAACGTGGCGCCGAACACCCCGGCAATCCCGTAGAACACCCCGCACCACACCGCTGCCGTGTAACGCTTGTTGCGATCCTCATGGGCATGGGGCCCGGTGCAGATCGCCGCGCTGATTGCTGCCAGGTTGATGCCGTGGGAACCGAAGGGTGATAGCACCAGCGAGGCCAGGCCCGTGGCGGTAATCAAAGGCGAGGCCGGTACGTTGTAGCCATCAGCACGCAAAACCGCGACCCCCGGCATGTTCTGCGCGGTCATCGCCACCACGAACAGCGGGATGCCGATGCTGATGGTCGCCGCCAGCGAGAAGTGCGGGGTGGTCCACACCGGCGTCGCCACTTCCAGGTGAAAACCGCTGAAGTCCAGCAGCCCCATCAGCCCGGACAAGACCGTGCCGATCACCAGCGCGGCCAGCACCGCATAACGCGGCGACAGGCGCTTGATGATCAGGTAGGTGAAGAACATTCCCAGTACCAGGCCGGTGCGGTGCTGGGCGGCGACGAAGATCTCGCTGCCGATCTTGAACAAAATTCCGGCCAGCAATGCCGCCGCCAGTGACGCCGGTATGCGTTTGACCAGTTTTTCGAAGCTGCCGGTCAGCCCGCAGATCGTCACCAGCACCGCGCAGGTGATGTAGGCGCCGATGGCTTCGCCGTAACTCACGCCGCCCAGGCTGGTGATCAGCAGCGCCGCGCCGGGTGTGGACCAGGCAATGGTGATCGGCGTGCGATAGCGCAGTGACAGGCCGATGCTGCACACCGCCATGCCGATGGAGATCGCCCAGATCCACGAAGAAATCTGCGCGGTGGTCAAGCCGGCGGCCTGCCCGGCCTGGAACATCAGCACCAGGGAGCTGGTGTAGCCGGTCATCATGGCGATGAAACCGGCGACGATGGCCGATGCAGAGGTGTCGGCCAGCGGGCGCAGGGGCGCTTGGGTGGCGTCGGGCATAGAAAGGTGTTCCTTTAACCAGAGAAGTTGCGGATTCAAGCCTAAACTCAAACGTAACCACTCATTGCAATACAGCCGAAGCCGTAAACAGCCGTACAGTGTGTTGGCGCAATCGGTTGTGTACAATGTGCCCTGTTTTTAGGTGATACTTGCCAGCAACCTGTTGTTGCCGTATTACCGTTATTTCGCCGCCGTTCTCCCGACCCGAGTGCCCATGAACGAACAGTTGCAACCTCTCAAGAAAACACCGCGAGCTGGCAAGGCCGGTCGCAGCGGCACCCAGGACGATATCGTCTACGCGCATATCTTCGAGGCCATTCTCGAACAACGCCTGGCACCCGGTACCAAATTGAGTGAAGAGGCACTGGGCGAAATCTTCGGTGTGAGCCGCACCATCATCCGCCGTGCGCTCTCGCGCCTGGCCCATGAAGGCGTGGTGCTGCTGCGGCCCAATCGCGGCGCAGTGGTTGCCAGCCCAAGTGTCGAAGAAGCCCGCCAGGTGTTTATGGCGCGGCGTCTGGTGGAGCGGGCGATTACTGAATTGGCCGTGCAGCACGCCACAGCCGAGCAACTGGCCGAGTTGCGCCAGATGGTCAACGACGAGCGCGACAGCTTCTCCCGTGGCGACCGCGGTGCGGGTATCCGCCTCTCCGGCGAATTCCACCTCAAGCTGGCCGAAGCGGCCAAGAATGCGCCGCTGATCAGCTTCCAGCGCAGCCTGGTATCCCAGACCTCATTGATCATCGCCCAGTACGAAAGCGGTAACCGCTCGCACTGCTCGTACGATGAACACACCCAGTTGATCGACGCGATCGAAGCGCGAGACGCGGTGTTGGCGGTGGATTTGATGATGCATCACATGGATCACATCGACAGCAAGCTCAACCTCGATGAAGAGAGCGCGTCGGATGATTTGCATGCGGTGTTTTCGCATTTGTTGCAGACCAAGAAGCCAGGGCGTTCGTCGATCAAGCTGTAGTTTCCCTGGCTTAATGGGGACCAAAAATGTGGGAGGGGGCTTGCCCCCGATTGCAGAGTGTCAGTCACTGAATGAGTAGACTGATACACCGCTATCGGGGGCAAGCCCCCACCCACATTTGATTTTCAGTGATTTTAAGATCAGCGCTGGTGCACCAGATTGCCCGCCGCATACGTCTGCAACACCGTCCGATCATCCCCCAGCGTCATCAGCACAAACAACGTCTCGGCAATGTTATTGGCCTGCTTCAGGCGATAGCTCAACAACGGCGTAGCGTTGTAATCCAATACCAAAAAGTCTGCATCGGTGCCCGGTTGCAACGTACCGATCTTGTCTTCCAACCGCAGCGCCCGCGCACCGCCCAATGTGGCGAGATACAGCGATTTGAACGGGCTCAAACGCGCACCCTGCAATTGCATGACCTTGTAGGCTTCATTTAAAGTTTGCAGCAGCGAGAAGCTGGTGCCGCCGCCCACGTCAGTGCCCAGGCCCACATTCAATTTGTGTTTTTCCGCCATGGGCAGGTTGAACAAGCCGCTGCCGAGGAAGAAGTTCGACGTCGGGCAGAACGCCACCGCCGAGCCGGTTTCTGCCAGCCGTGCGCACTCGTCATCGCACAGGTGCACGCCGTGGGCAAACACCGAGCGTTCGCCCAGTAGTTTGTAGTGGTCGTACACGTCCAGGTAGCCTTTTCGCTCGGGGAACAGCTCCTTCACCCATTCGACTTCCTGCTTGTTCTCACTGATGTGCGTCTGCATGTACAGGTCGGGGTATTCCCCCAGCAGTTGCCCGGCCAGGGCCAATTGTTCCGGCGTGCTCGTCGGCGCAAAGCGCGGCGTGACCGCGTAGTGCAGGCGGCCCTTGCCGTGCCAGCGTTCGATCAGCGCTTTGCTCTCCTGGTAGCCGGTTTCGGCGGTGTCGGTGAGGTAGTCCGGTGCGTTGCGGTCCATCATCACTTTGCCGGCAATCATGCGCAGGTCGAGCTTCTCGGCGGCCTCGAAGAATGAATTCACCGACTGCGGGTGCACACTGCCAAACACCAGCGCAGTGGTGGTGCCGTTGCGCAGCAGCTCCTTGATGAAAATATCCGCGACTTCCTCGGCGTGGGCCTTGTCGGCGAATTGGCTTTCACACGGGAAGGTGTAGGTGTTGAGCCAATCCAGCAACTGCTCGCCATAAGCGCCGACCATGCCGGTTTGCGGGAGGTGAATGTGGGTGTCGATCAGGCCGGGGGTGATCAGTGCGTCCTGGTAGTGGGTGATGTCGATATCGGCCGGCAGGGTCGGCAGCAACTCGCCGGCATGGCCGACCGCGCTGATCAGACCGTTCTCAATCACAAGCAGGCCATCTTCGAAATATTCGTAGGACGCTTCAATGCCTACTTCGGCAGGGTCGGCGATGCTGTGCAAAATGGCGGCACGGTAAGCTTTGCGAGTCAAAGACATGGTCATCTCAATTCAAATGGCTTGGCTGCGACGTGACGCCGGCAGCAGTTTGGCAATGGGTTCGGCGCTGGCGGTGTGCTGGCCGAAGTTCGCGTTATAGGTGGCGATGATTTCGCCGGCGATGGAGATAGCGATCTCTACCGGCAATTTGCCCTTCACCTCGGTGAGGCCCATGGGGCAGCGCATACGTTGCAGTTGGGCGGCGTCGAAGCCGCGATCACGCAGGCGGTGTTCGAACTTGACGCGTTTGGTCTTCGAGCCGATCAGGCCGAAGTAGGTAAAGTCGTTGCGTTTGAGCAGGGCCGCGGTGAGCTCCAGGTCGAGCGCGTGATTGTGGGTCATGACGATGCAGTAACTGCCCACTGGCAGGTCGGCAATTTCATCTACCGGCTCTTCGCTGACGATTTTACGCACGCCTTGGGGGATATGTTCTGGAAACTCCTGTTCACGAGAATCTATCCAGCGTACCCGGCACGGCAGGCTTGCCAGGAGCGGCACCAACGCACGGCCGACATGGCCGGCGCCGAATACCGCGATCTGCGCCTGCACCTGGCCCATGGGTTCGAACAGCAACACGGTTACGCCGCCGCAGCACTGGCCCAAGCTGGCGCCCAGGCTGAAGCGTTCCAGGTGGGTGTTCTGCTGTCCACGCACGAGCATGTCACGGGCGAGCTGCATCGCTTTGTATTCCAAGTGGCCGCCGCCGATGGTGTCGAAGGTTTGGGCGGCGCTGATGACCATCTTGGAGCCGGCATTGCGCGGGGTTGAGCCGAGTTCTTCGATGATGGTGACGAGCACGCAGGGTTCGCCGCTGGTTTGCAGGTGGGCGAGGGCGCTGAGCCAGTTGTTCATAGTCACCTCTTGTGGTGTCTGTGAGGCCGCTATCGGGGGCAAGCCCCCTCCCACATTTGAATGTATTCACAGATAGAAATATGTGAACCCAATCCAGTGTGGGAGGGGGCTTGCCCCCGATGGCAGCGCCTCGGTCTAAAGCGAAGCCATCTCGGTTTCAGTTTCCACAGGCGAAGCCGCCGTCAACTGCCGCATCTGCTCACAGCCCCACAACACCCGCTCCGGCGTGGCAGGCGCATCGATCTTGGGCTGATGGCGATAGTCACCCAAACTAGCCACCGCATCCTTGATCGCACACCACGAGGCAATCCCGAGCATGAACGGCGGTTCACCCACCGCCTTGGAGTGGAACACGGTGTCTTCCGGGTTCTTGCGGTTCTCAACCAACTTCACCCGCAGGTCCAGCGGCATATCCGCAACGGCCGGGATCTTGTAGCTCGCCGGGCCGTTGGTCATCAGCTTGCCTTTGTTGTTCCACACCAGCTCTTCCATGGTCAGCCAGCCCATGCCTTGGATAAACCCGCCTTCCACCTGGCCAATGTCGATGGCCGGGTTCAGCGAGGCGCCCACGTCGTGGAGAATGTCGGTGCGCAGCATCTTGTATTCGCCGGTGAGGGTGTCGACGATCACTTCGCAGCAGGCCGCGCCGAAGGCAAAGTAGTAGAACGGTCGGCCACGGGACTGGCTGCGGTCGTAGAAGATTTTCGGAGTCTTATAAAACCCCGTACTCGACAGCGACACCTGGGCGAAATACGCCTGCTGGATCAACGCCTCAAATGTCAGGATCTGATCACGCACGCGCACATGGCCGTTGTGAAATTCCACATCCGCTTCGCTCACGTCGAACTTGCGCGCAGCGAATTCCACCAGGCGCAGCTTGATGGTTTCGGCGGCGTTCTGCGCAGCCTTGCCGTTCAGGTCGGCACCACTTGAAGCCGCAGTCGGCGAAGTGTTGGGCACCTTGTCGGTGTTGGTCGCAGTGATCTGTACGCGGTCAATATCCACCTGGAACACTTCGGCCACCACCTGCGCGACCTTGGTGTTCAAGCCCTGGCCCATCTCGGTGCCGCCGTGGTTCAGGTGGATGCTGCCGTCGGTGTAGATATGAATCAGCGCACCGGCCTGGTTGAGAAAGCTCGCCGTGAACGAAATGCCGAACTTTACCGGGGTCAGCGCCAAGCCTTTTTTCAGGATCGGACTGTGGGCGTTGTACAGGCGGATCGCTTCGCGGCGCTCGGCGTATTGGCTGCTGGCCTCAAGCTCGGCGGTCATCTCTTCGAGCATGTTGTGCTCGACGGTCTGGTAGTAGTGGGTGACGTTACGCTCGGTCTTGCCGTAGTAGTTGGCTTTGCGCACCGCCAATGGGTCCAGCGCCAGATGGCGGGCGATGGCGTCCATCACTTCCTCGATGGCGACCATGCCTTGCGGGCCACCGAAGCCGCGATAGGCGGTGTTGGAGGCGGTGTTGGTCTTGCAGCGATGGCCGTTGACCGTGGCGTCGCCCAGGTAATACGAGTTGTCGGAGTGGAACATGGCGCGGTCGACAATCGAGTTGGACAGGTCTGGCGAACAGCCGCAGTTACCCGCCAGGTCCAGGTTGATGCCGTGCAGGCGGCCGCTGTCGTCAAAGCCCACGTCGTATTCGATATAGAAGGGGTGACGCTTGCCGGTCATCAGCATGTCTTCCACTCGCGGCAGGCGCATCTTGGTCGGCTGGCCGGTGAGGCGCGCTACCACGGCGCACAGGCAGGCGGGGCTGGCGGCCTGGGTTTCCTTGCCGCCAAAACCGCCGCCCATGCGGCGCATGTCGACGACGATTTTATTCATCGACACGTCCAGCACTTCGGCCACCAGTTTCTGCACTTCGGTGGGGTTTTGCGTGGAGCAGTAGACGATCATGCCGCCGTCTTCGGTGGGCATCACCGAAGATATCTGGGTTTCGAGGTAGAAGTGTTCCTGGCCGCCGATATGCAGGGTGCCCTGGATACGGTTTTTCGCGCTCGCCAATGCGCCTGCCGAATCACCGCGTTGGTGAGTGTGGCTGTCCAGTACGAAGTGCTTCTTGCGAAACGCCTCGACCACATCCAGCACCGGTTCAAGGTCTTCGTATTCGATCACGGCGGCCATCGCCGCCTTGCGTGCGGTTTCCAGGTCGCGAGCGGCCACGGCAAGCACGACTTGCCCCACAAACTGCACGGTGTCGATCGCCAGCAACGGATCGCCGGGCATCAACGGGCCGATGTCTTTCAGGCCTGGTACGTCTTCGTGTGTGATCGCGATGCGCACCCCATCAAAGGCGTAGCAAGGCGCGGTGTCGATGCTGATAATCCGGGCGTGAGCACGGTCGGACATGCGCGCATACAGGTGCAGTTGATTAGGGAATTCCAGACGGTCATCGATGTACTGCGCCTCGCCCGACACATGCTTGGCGGCGCTGTCATGCTTGACGCTGCGGCCGACGCCCGAGGTGAGGTCCTGGGAGAACAGCTCGGCGAGTTCGGCCTGGGTTTTAACGACGGCGTGATGGTTAGACATATGCGGTCACCCGAGTCTCGATGTGCGGCGTTTGCAGCTCGATAAAGTATTTGCGCAGCAGGTTCTGGGCGCTGAGCAGGCGGTATTCCTTGCTGGCGCGGAAGTCTGATAGCGGGGTGAAATCCTCGGCCAGGGCGGCGCAGGCTTTTTCTACGGTGGCGGCGTTCCAGGTGGCGCCGACCAGCACGGCTTCGCAGCTTTTTGCGCGTTTTGGCGTTGCGGCCATGCCACCGAAGGCCACGCGGGCGTCGCTGATCACACCGTTGTCGATCTTCAAGTTGAAGGCGGCGCACACCGCAGAAATATCATCGTCCAGGCGTTTGGACACCTTATAGGCGCGGAACAGTTTATGGCCCTTGGGCACGATGATTTTTTCGATGAACTCGCTGTCCTGGCGCGCAGTGACGCGGTAGTCGATGAAGTAGTCTTCAAGCGCCAATGTGCGTCGCACGTCGCCCTTGCACAGCACGATCTGCGCACCGAGGGCGATCAACAGCGGTGGTGAGTCACCAATCGGCGAGGCGTTGCCGATATTGCCGCCGAGCGTGCCTTGGTTGCGGATCTGCAGCGAGGCGAAGCGGTGCAGCAAGTCGCCGAAGTCAGGGTATTCGTGGTGCAGCGCGGTGTAGCAGTCGGAGAGGGCGGTGGCGGCGCCGATTTCGAGGCGGTCGTTGAAGTCGTCGACGCGTTTCATTTCTTCAATGTTGCCGACGTAGATCATCACTGGCAGCGTGCGGTGGAACTGAGTCACTTCCAGCGCCAGGTCGGTGCCGCCGGCCAGCAAACGGGCTTGCGGATAGGCATCGTAAAGGTCGGCGAGGTCGGCGACGGTCAGCGGCACCAGGCAGCGTTTGTCGCCACTGTTGAGCTCGCCGGTTTGGGTGGGTGCGATGGCCTTGAGACGCGCGATGGTCTCGGCCTGGCGACTGTCGAATTGATCTGGCGGCTTGTTGCAGCAGGCCTGTTCGGCGGCGGCGAGGATCGGGCGATAACCTGTGCAGCGGCACAGGTTGCCGGCCAGGGCTTCGTGAGCTTTTTGGCTGTCAGGGGCATCGCTGTTCTTTTGCAGGGCAAACAACGACATCACAAACCCGGGTGTGCAAAAGCCGCATTGCGAGCCGTGGCACTCGACCATGGCCTGTTGCACGCTGTGCAGTTGGCCTTGATGCTTGAGGTCTTCGACGCTGATCAGCTGTTTGCCGTGTAGGGAGGAGACAAAGGTCAGGCACGAATTGAGGCTGCGGTAACGAATCTGCTCGGCGCCTTGGGCATCGGTTTGCAGTTCGCCGACGACCACGGTGCACGCACCACAATCGCCGCTGGCGCAGCCTTCTTTGGTGCCGGACTTGCCCAAATGTTCGCGCAGATAGTTGAGCACGGTGAGGTTGGGGTCCAGGGCGTGCTCGCTACGGAGTTCCTGGTTAAGTAAAAACTGGATCACGGAAGGCCTCGCAGACTCATTATTGTTGTTAACCGCTTTGCGCCGAATCTAGTCATGTCTGACTTTTCGGTCAACGATTTTCTGACCAGAAGGTCAAGAAATTGCGATCACAACCTTTTCAATTATGGTCCAGACTTCTGAAACCGTCGTTTTTGCGCGCTTGTGCGCCTCAACCGTTGCTTATTTCATGCCAAATTCGCGGCTGTGGGCGTAGCGCCATCAGCGGGCCAATGCGCTACACTGCCGCGCTTGTACCGATAGAAGATTTTGAAGGGAAAACATGACGTTCAAGGCGCCGGACAGTCTCGCCGAGCAAATCGCTCACCACCTCGCCGAACGTATCATTCGCGGCGATCTCAAGCCTGGAGAGCGGATCCAGGAGCAAAAGGTCACGCTGGCGCTCAATGTCAGCCGTGGTTCCGTGCGCGAAGCCTTGCTGATCCTTGAACGCCGCCACCTGATCGCGATCCTGCCGCGCCGTGGCGCCCATGTCACCGAGCTCACCGCGCACAAGGTGCAGAGCCTGTGCACGCTGATGGGCGAGCTGTATATCCTGCTGGGCAATGCGGTTGCCGAAGGCTGGCAGACCCAGGCCGACATGGCGCCGTTCGTGCAAATCCAGCAGCGTCTGGTCACCAACTTCGAGCGCCAGGACATCCGCGCCTTCGTCGAAGAGTGCTTCAACGTCATGCGCGCGGCGTACCCCTTCGCCAACAACCCGTATTTGCAAGAAACCGTCGAGAACCTGCAGCCGGCGATGAACCGCGCCTACTACCTGGCCCTGGATCAACGCAAGGCCTCCATGAGCGAATACCTGGCGCTGTTCGAGCAACTGCTCGCCGCCGTACTCGCCCGTGACCTGCCGCAGATCCGCCTGGTGCTGTCCAATTACGGCCAGCGCAGTTGCGAACTGGTTATCGCTGCGTTGGCGGACGCCTAAGCGTGCGGCTCAAGTGCATCAAACTGGCGGGGTTCAAATCCTTCGTCGACCCGACCACGGTGAACTTCCCCAGTAACATGGCGGCGGTGGTCGGGCCCAACGGTTGCGGCAAGTCGAACATCATCGACGCCGTACGCTGGGTGATGGGCGAGAGCTCGGCAAAAAACCTGCGTGGCGAGTCGATGACCGACGTCATCTTCAACGGCTCCACCAGCCGTAAACCCGTGAGCCAGGCCAGCATCGAACTGGTGTTCGATAACTCCGACGGCACCTTGATTGGCGAATATGCGGCCTACGCCGAAATTTCCATCCGCCGCAAAGTGACCCGCGACAGCCAGAACAGCTACTTCCTCAACGGCACCAAGTGTCGCCGTCGAGACATCACCGATATTTTCCTCGGCACAGGCCTGGGGCCGCGCAGCTACTCGATCATCGAGCAGGGCATGATCTCCAAGCTGATCGAAGCCAAGCCCGAAGACCTGCGTAACTTTATCGAAGAAGCGGCCGGCATCTCCAAGTACAAGGAGCGCCGTCGCGAGACCGAAAATCGCATCCGCCGCACCCACGAAAACCTTGCCCGCCTCACTGACCTGCGCGAAGAGCTGGAGCGCCAATTGGAGCGCCTGCACCGCCAGGCCCAGGCCGCCGAGAAGTATCAGGAATACAAGGGCGAAGAGCGCCAGCTCAAGGCACAGCTGTCGGCCCTGCGTTGGCAGGCGCTGAACGATCAGGTCGGCCAGCGTGAAGCGATTATCGGCACCCAGGAAATCAGCTTTGAAGCCCTGGTAGCCGAGCAGCGCAATGCCGACGCCAGCATCGAACGCCTGCGTGACGGGCACCATGATTTATCCGAACGCTTCAATCTGGTGCAGGGCCGCTTCTATTCGGTGGGCGGTGATATTGCCCGCGTGGAGCAGAGCATCCAGCACGGCCAGCAGCGCCTGCGCCAGTTACAGGACGACCTGAAAGAAGCCGAGCGTGCGCGCCTGGAGACTGAATCCCACCTGGGCCATGACCGCACCTTGCTGCTCACCCTTGGCGAAGAGCTGGACATGCTCACCCCCGAGCAGGAAGTCACCAGCGCCGCTGCCGAAGAAGCCGCCGCCGCCCTGGAAGAATCCGAAAGCACCATGCACGGCTGGCAGGAGCAGTGGGACACCTTCAACCTGCAATCCGCCGAGCCGCGCCGCCAGGCCGAAGTGCAGCAGTCGCGCATCCAGCAACTGGAAACCAGCATGGAGCGTTTGGCCGAGCGCCAGCGTCGTTTGCAGGAAGAGCGTGTGTTGCTTGCCGCCGACCCCGAAGACGCGGCGATCATGGAGCTGAGCGAGCAACTGGCCGAAAGCGAAATGACGCTGGAAGAGCTGGAAGCCAGCGAAGAACAACAAGTGGAGCGCCTGGAGCAACTGCGTCAGCAACTGCAACAGGCGACCCAGGCGCAACAACAGGCCCAGGGTGATTTGCAGCGTTTGAACGGGCGCTTGGCGTCCCTTGAAGCCTTGCAGCAAGCCGCGCTGGACCCCGGCACCGGCACCGCCGAATGGCTGCGCGACCAACACCTGGCCGAGCGCCCACGATTGGCCGAAGGCCTTAAAGTGGAAGCCGGATGGGAACTGGCGGTGGAAACCGTGCTGGGCGCCGACCTGCAAGCCGTGTTGGTGGATGACTTTGGCGGCTTTGACCTGGCCAGCTTTGCCCAAGGCGATCTGCGTTTGCTCAGCCCTGCGGCGGATGGCAAGCGCGTGCCGGGCAGTTTGTTGGATAAAGTCGAGGCGGCCATTGATCTGTCGCCGTGGCTGGGGCAGGTCAAACCGGTTGAATCGCTTGAGCAAGCCTTGGCCCAACGTGGCCAGCTGGGCGCCGGCGAAAGCTTGATCAGCCGCGACGGCTACTGGGTCGGCCGGCACTTTTTGCGGGTACGCCGCGCGAGCGAAGCCGAAAGCGGTGTATTGGCCCGCGGCCAGGAAATCGTCAACCTGATCGCCGAGCGCGAAGAACGCGAAGCAACGCTTGAAAGTCTTGAAACCCAACTGCAAACCCTGCGCGCCACCCAGCGCCAGCAGGAGAGCGGCCGCGAACACCTGCGCCGCCTGTTGCAGGACGAAGCGCGCCAGCAAGGCGAGCTCAAAGCCCAGCTCTCCGCAAGCAAAGCCAAGGCCGAGCAACTGACCCTGCGCCGCACGCGCCTCGACGAAGAAGTCGCCGAGATGGGTGAGCAACGCGCCCTTGAGCACGAACAGATCGGTGAGGCGCGCCTGCACTTGCAGGAAGCCCTCGACAGCATGGCCCTCGACACCGAGCAGCGCGAACTGCTGCTGGCCCAGCGCGACAGCCTGCGCGAACGCCTCGACCGCGTGCGCCAGGAAGCCCGCCAGCACAAGGATCATGCGCACCAATTGGCGGTGCGCCTTGGCTCGCTCAGGGCCCAGCATGCGTCCACCGCTCAGGCCCTTGAGCGTTTGGAGATGCAATCCGAACGCCTGACTGAAAAGCGCGAGCAACTAAGCCTCAACCTAGAAGAGGGCGAAGCGCCGCTGGAAGAATTGCGCCTCAAGCTCGAAGAGTTGCTCGACAAGCGCATGACCGTCGACGAAGAACTCAAGACCGCGCAAATCGCCCTGGAAGACGCCGACCGCGAACTGCGCGATGCCGAAAAACGTCGCACCCAGGCCGAGCAGCAATCGCAGTTGATTCGCGGCCAACTCGAACAACAGCGCATGGAATGGCAAGCCCTGACCGTGCGCCGCAAGACCCTGCAAGACCAGTTGCTCGAAGACGGCTACGACCTGCACGGCGTGCTCAATACGCTCACCGCCCAGGCCAACGAAAAAGACGCCGAAGAAGAACTTGAACGTATTGCTGCACGTATCCAACGGCTTGGTGCGATCAACCTCGCGGCCATCGATGAATACCAGCAGCAGTCCGAGCGTAAACGTTATCTGGATGCCCAGAACGCCGACTTGGTGGAAGCCCTGGACACCCTCGAAAACGTCATCCGCAAGATCGACAAGGAAACCCGCAACCGCTTCAAAGATACCTTTGATCAGATTAATAGCGGTTTACAGGCGTTATTCCCGAAAGTTTTCGGCGGTGGCAGCGCTTACTTGGAACTGACGGGCGAAGATCTACTCGATACAGGGGTAACGATCATGGCGCGGCCTCCGGGCAAGAAGAACAGCACCATCCATTTGTTGTCCGGCGGCGAAAAAGCCCTGACTGCATTGGCCCTGGTATTTGCCATCTTCAAGTTGAACCCGGCGCCGTTCTGTATGCTCGATGAAGTTGACGCCCCGCTGGATGACGCTAACGTTGGGCGCTATGCACGCTTGGTTAAAGAGATGTCCCAGACCGTGCAGTTCATCTATATCACCCACAACAAGATCGCCATGGAAATGGCTGATCAGCTGATGGGTGTGACGATGCACGAACCAGGTTGTTCGCGATTGGTGGCGGTGGATGTCGAAGAAGCGATGGCAATGGTGGAGTCTTGAGCCGTGCTATAGCAGAATTTTTTACAGCACGATGTAAGGTGATTTACCCGCTTGGCGAAAGTGGCAAATGGACATATTTGTTCAAGGCATTTTGACAGACGGTGTAAAGTTATCTTTGGTCGTGCTAGTTTAATGTCAAATTTTCGTGTGCGTGGGCAAAACGTCAGTCAGAACATAGAGTTGGCGCCACGTTTTAAAGCGGTTTGCACGGTGCTAAACCCCTTATTTTTCAGCATTTTTTAATAGAGGCACGGGATTACATGGAAATCGGTCTGCGCGAGTGGCTGATCGTCATCGGCATCATTGTCATTGCCGGTATTCTTTTTGATGGCTGGCGCCGCATGCGCGGTGGCAAGGGCAAGCTCAAATTCCGTCTGGACCGCAACCTGTCCAACTTGCCTGACGACGACGGCGGCGCCGAGCTGCTGGGGCCGCCCCGTGTGTTGGATACCCACAAAGAACCTCAACTGGACGAGCACGACCTGCCGTCGATGAGCGCGCCGCTGCGTGAAGCCCGCGAGCCGTCGTCCAAGCGTGGCAAGCGCGCCAGTTCGGCCGTCGCCGAGCCGCATCAGGGCGACCTGAACCTCGACGTTGATGAAGGCCCGAGCTTCAGCAGTCGCGACAATGACTTCCCGGATGAAAACGTCGGCAAGAACGCGCCACGCCAATCGGTGGCTGATCAGCCGGCTGCCGAAGAAGTGCTGGTGATCAGCGTGATCTGCCGCGACGCCGCCGGCTTCAAGGGCCCGGCGCTGTTGCAGAACATCCTCGAAAGCGGCCTGCGCTTTGGCGAGATGGATATCTTCCATCGCCACGAAAGCATGGCCGGCAACGGCGAAGTGCTGTTCTCCATGGCCAATGCGGTCAAGCCGGGCACCTTCGACCTGGACGATATCGACCTGTTCAGCACCCCGGCGGTGAGCTTCTTCCTCGGTTTGCCAGGCCCTCGTCACCCCAAACAAGCGTTCGACGTGATGGTGGCCGCAGCCCGCAAGCTGTCCCAAGAGCTCAATGGCGAACTGAAGGACGACCAACGCAGCGTCCTCACCGCCCAGACCATCGAACACTACCGTCAGCGCATCGTCGAGTTCGAGCGTCGCGCCCTGACACAGAAACGCTGAGGTTCGATCTTAAGCGTTGTCTGTAGAATCCGTGCACTAACATATTGAGCAGCTTCGGCTGCTCTTTTGCTTTATGAGAGAACACCCATGACCGCCGCCCACACCCGCATTCTCGAACTGCGCGCTGAACTGGATCAGCACAACTACCGTTACCACGTCCTCGATGAACCGAGCATTCCGGACGCTGAGTACGACCGGTTGTTCCACGAGCTCAAGGCCCTTGAGGCCGAGCATCCGGACCTGGTAACGCGCGATTCACCGACGCAGCGGGTCGGCAGTGCGGCGTTGTCGGCGTTTACTCAGGTCAAGCATGAAGTGCCGATGCTCAGCCTCGGTAATGCGTTTGATGAAACCACCATGCTGGAGTTTGATCGACGGGTCACCGAAGGTCTCGACCTGCCGGCGGGTGACCTGTTTGGCGGCGGCGCAGTGGTGGAATACAGCTGCGAACCCAAGCTGGACGGCCTGGCGGTCAGCCTGTTGTACCAGGATGGCGAATTGGTACGTGGCGCCACTCGTGGCGACGGCACCACCGGCGAAGACATCAGCGTCAACGTGCGCACAGTGCGCAATATCCCACTGAAACTGCACGGCAGCGGTTGGCCGGCGACTCTGGAAGTGCGCGGTGAAGTGTTTATGTCCAAGGCCGGTTTCGAGCGCTTGAACGCCTCGCAACTGGAAGTCGGCGGCAAGACCTTCGCCAACCCGCGCAACGCCGCCGCAGGCAGCCTGCGCCAACTGGATTCAAAGATCACTGCCAGCCGCCCGCTGGAGTTCTGCTGCTATGGCGTGACCACCGATATCAGCGACACCCACATCGGCAACCTGCAACAGCTGCAAAAATGGGGCATGCCCATCAGCCACGAGCTGAAACTGGCCAAGGGTATTCAGGATTGCCTGGAGTACTACCGCGATATCGGCGAGCGACGTAACAGCCTGCCGTATGAAATCGATGGCGTAGTGTTCAAGGTCAACAGCATTGCCTCCCAGCGCGAACTGGGCTTTCGCGCCCGCGAACCGCGTTGGGCCATCGCGCATAAATTCCCGGCCCTTGAAGAGCTGACCGAACTGCTGGATGTGGAGTTCCAGGTCGGGCGCACCGGCGCGGTTACTCCGGTAGCGCGCTTGAAACCGGTCAAGGTCGCAGGTGTCACCGTCTCCAACGCCACCTTGCATAACATGGACGAAGTGGCGCGCCTTGGCGTAATGATCGGAGACACTGTGATCATCCGTCGTGCCGGTGACGTGATTCCGCAGGTGGTGTCGGTGGTGCTCGAACGCCGCCCCGAAAACGCCCGTGCCGTGCCGATTCCCGAAAGCTGCCCGGTGTGCGGCTCCCACGTGGAGCGAACCCAACTGGTCAAGCGCAGCAAGGGCAAGGAAACCGTCAGCGAAGGCGCGGTGTACCGCTGCGTCGGGCGCCTGGCCTGTGGTGCGCAGCTTAAGCAGGCGATCATTCATTTCGTCTCGCGGCGGGCCATGGACATCGACGGCCTGGGCGACAAGACCATCGAGCAACTGGTGGATGAAAAACTCATCGGCTCGCCGGCAGACCTCTACAAGCTCAAGTACGAGCAGATCATCGACCTGGAAGGCTTTGCCGATATCTCCAGCAAAAAGCTGATCACCGCTATCGAAAACAGCAAGACGCCGACCTTGGCACGCTTCATCTACGCCTTGGGCATCCCGGACGTGGGCGAGGAGACCGCCAAGGTGCTGGCGCGCTCCCTGGCGTCCCTGGAGCGAGTGCAGAAGGCCTTGCCGGAAGTGCTGACGTACTTGCCCGACGTGGGCCTGGAAGTCGCGCATGAGATTCACAGCTTCTTTGAAGACAGTCATAACCAGGATGTAATCGGTGCGCTGCTGTCACCAGAGGAATGCGGCCTGCAATTACAGGATCAGGGCGACCTGAGCGCCGAGTTCGCGGCCAGCACGACCCTGGGTGGCTTGCTCGACAAACTGCACGTGCCGAGCGTCGGCCCCGGTGCGGCGCAAAAACTGGCGGACAAATTTGGTTCGCTCGAAGGCGTAATCAAGGCCGACTGGCTGGATATGCGTCAGGCATTGCCCGAAAAGCAGGCCAAGGCCGTGCGCGAGTTTTTCGATAACGCCGATAACGCCAATCGTGCCCTGGCCATTGAGCAGCAGCTCAAGGATTTTGGCATGCACTGGGAGAGCGAAAAGAAAGTCGTCGAAGGCTTGCCCGAAGCGGGGCACACCTGGGTGCTCACCGGCTCCCTGGAGCTGATGAGCCGCGACGTGGCCAAGGACAAACTCGAAAGCCTGGGCGCCAAGGTAGCGGGCTCGGTTTCGGCCAAGACTCACTGTGTAGTCGCTGGACCAGGCGCCGGCTCCAAGCTGGCAAAAGCCACTGAACTGGGCCTCAAGGTGCTGGATGAAGAAGCTTTTGTCGCCTTCCTGGCCAAACACAACATCACCGTCTGACAGCGCGACGGTCAGTGAGCAAGGGCTGTTGTGGCGAGGGAGCTTGCTCCCGCTGGGCTGCGCAGCAGCCCCTTTGAGGAAAGTGGAACGATCTCAAGCGGAAAATGATCTAGTCTCAGTCACCCAGGGAGAGATCGCCATGTTCCGCTACTTCGAGCAACTCAGTTCGCGTATCGCTGCACCGTTCATGGCGCCATCGCGCAATAGCAAGGTGTGGCAATGCCGTTGCGGCCAGCCCCTGTTCTTTCGCAACAGCCAGTGCCTGGCGTGCCAGGCACTGCTGGGCTACCAACCTCAGCAAAGCCGGTTGGCGTCCTTGCAACCCGGCCCCGTAGAAGGCACCTGGCTGCAAGACGATAACCTTGACGCCGGCGCCTTCCGCCGCTGTGCCAACCTCGATACCCCGGCGGCCTGCAACTGGCTGATCCCCGCCCACAGCACCGCGCCGCTGTGCGTGGCCTGCAGCCTGAACCGCACCATCCCCGACCTGTCGATTCCGGAAAACCCTGAACGCTGGCGCAAAGTCGAGATCGCCAAGCGCCGCCTGGTGGCGCAACTGATCAGCCTCGGCCTGCAAGTGGTACCCAAGACCGTCGATGAAGAGACCGGGCTGGCCTTTGACTTCGTCGGCATCGACCTGGAAGGCAATGCGCCCATGACCGGCCACGCCAACGGCCTGATCACCCTCGATATCAAGGAAGCCGACGACGCCCACCGCGAAAAAGTCCGCGTACAAATGCGCGAGCCGTATCGCACCCTGCTTGGGCATTTTCGCCACGAAGTCGGCCACTACTACTGGGACCGCCTCATCGCCAACACCCACTGGCAGGAGCCCTTTCGCAACCTGTTCGGCGACGAACGCGCCAGTTACGCCGACGCGCTGGACCAGCACTACCAGAACGGCCCACGCCCTGATTGGCAACAAACCTGCGTCAGTGCCTACGCCACCATGCACCCCTGGGAAGACTGGGCCGAAACCTGGGCTCACTACCTGCACATGATGGATGCTGTCGACACCGCGTTAGGCTTTGGCATGAGCGCCCGCGAGATGGACCTGGATTACCAGCCTTTCCCGCTCACCACCCTATACGACCCTGAGCATCCGGGCGGCGCGGCGTTCCTGTCATTCGTCAATGCGTGGATCGAACTGGCGGGCATGCTCAATGAATTGTCGCGCAGCATGGGCCAGCCGGATTTTTATCCCTTTGTGCTGCCGCCGGCGGTGATTGCCAAGCTGCACTTTATTCACCTGGTGATCCAGGAAGAGGGCGGCAGGGCGGATGAGGTCTTGCAGGCCCAATGATTGCTTTAATGTGGGAGGGGGCTTGCTCCCGATTGCAGTGTGTCCGTCACACAATGGTTGACTGACACACTGCAATCGGGAGCAAGCCCCCTCCCACATTGGATAGCGGTGATGTCGGGTTCTACGGCAAGTGCTTGAACCCCTTTGATTTTTAATCCAGTACCAACGGTTGTAACTTCCGATCAGATCGGTACAATGGCCCCGCTTGCCGAGAGGCAGGCGTCGTTATGGTGACCCCATCGGTCCCCCCGCAACGATTACCCGTGAACCTGGTCAGAGCCGGAAGGCAGCAGCCACAGCGGGAACATTGTGTGCCGGGGTGTGGCTGGTGGGGTTGCCTCCATAACGCTCTCCTTGCAACACCCTTCAAAATCCATATTTTATAAATGCTTTGCTGGCAACCACTGCCCGCGAATCGATTTGTGCCGCCTGCTGAACGGCATTACGGCCCGTAAAGCAGAAATTTCGGTGTAATCATTTGTTTATTCCCACACCCATGCGTGGTTGGTCGCCTAATTAGTGATCTCTGGCAGGGCGACGACGCTCGTAATTCCCTTGACCTAGACAGCGTATAAGGTCGACTTCTATCTCTCCCACCACAAAAACTAAAAAAAACTTACCGATTCTTGTCTTTGTTTGTTTTTTTTTGATTTTTTTTTGAAAAATGTCAGATTCGCAGTAGCATAGTGCTATCACCTGCGTGCTGGCCTTCGATGCCTATGCTTCGCAGATAAGTACTCATGGTTCTAAGGTCTCATCTTCCGAATAGCTTCGTTTTAGGCGTAACGGATGATGTGGTAACGATATGCAGGGAGAGCTCGATGTCTGGCTGCGAAAAAATTGAAAACGTTAAGCGTTCTGCTGAAAAAGGTGAGTTAGTTGTAGTCGTAGGTACTGGGGTTAGCCTAGCTCTTACTTCTGGAAAGTATCCTCATCTTTCGTGGTCGGGATTAATTAAAAGTGGCTTCGATTACGCTCTGGAAAAAGGACGTATTGATGAGCCTCAAAGACAGCGTTTTTCGTCACAGCTGGAGTCACCTGATGTAGATGAGTTATTGAGTGCTGCAGAGTTCATGGGGAAAAAGATGGACTCTCCGTCTGGAGACCTTTATAAGCGCTGGATGTACAGTCTCTTCGATGAAGTTAATGCTGACTCAAACCAAATGTATGAGGCTGTTCGCGCTATTGCTGCGCTGAACATTCCAATAGCTACACTCAATTATGATACTTTGGTTGAAGATGTTTCTGGGTTGCGTTCAATTTCTGTTAGCGATTTAAGAAGCACAACGAACTGGATGCGTGGAACCGAAAAGGGTGTGTTGCATTTACATGGATCATGGAAAGATCCTGAATCGTGTGTGCTTGGTATAAGGGATTATGAAAAAACCATCGGTAGTGAGACTCGGGATCTGTTTCAGCGATCTTTGGGTGTATTCAAACGGCTACTTTTCATTGGTTGTGGTGATACCTTCTCGGATCCGAATTTCTCAGTCCTAATACATTGGCTGCGTAGTAATATGGGGGCCACAGCACTTCAGCATTATGCGCTAGTATCGAACGATCAGTGTCCGAAGCGTAATAAAGATTTATCATGGCATGGGTTTGTTGAGCCGATTGGGTTTGGTGATAACCGCAGTGAGCTGCCTTCTTTTATAATTAAGTTGGTGTCTGAAGTTAAAGGCGGGGTTCATGTTGTTCCAAGAGTAAGGAAGACTAGATCCGATTCTGAAAAGCATGAAAGTCTTCTAAAGGTTTATCGCGATTTTTTATTAAAAGATTGCGGGGAGATGGCAATTGAGGGTATTCGCGCAGATATGGAGACTGCAAGAAAACGGTTTGACTTAGAGCAGTTATTTGTCCCTCTTGATCTAACTGCCTGCCCTCCATATATTCCACTAGATGATGTAGAGCGTGAAAAAAAGCTCGCGTTGTGGGAAGAAAAAAACAAAAAACCGAAATCGTTTGGAGAGGTTTTTCGTCGCTCGCGTGGCTTGGCTTTACTAGCCCTGCCGGGGGGCGGGAAGACTCTTTTGTTAAAGCGTTTAGCCGTTGCCTACTGTAGCGAAGAGAGGCGGTCGCGAAGCAGTGACTTATTGCCTGACGAAGAACTTATGCCCGTTTTAATTAGGTGCCGTGAATGGCGCGACCACATTACGCTCCCAATTGCTACGCTATTAAAGAAGTTGGGAGATATCACAGGGCACTCGTCACTATCGGGGTTAGGTAAAGCTCTAATTCCACTGTTGAAAGATGGTCGGGTATTGCTTTTGGTAGATGGATTGGATGAGATTCACGATAATGGGGATCGAACTGCTTTTGTTGAGAATTTAAAGCGTTTTTTAGATTCATATCCTAAAATAAGGGTTGTTATCACAAGTCGTGAGGCAGGGTTTTCTTTAGTTGCTCCGTGTTTGATGGAGTGCTGTGAGCTATGGCGAGTAGCTCCATTAAGTAGGCAAGCCATTACGTTGTTGTGTGAACATTGGCACCGGCTAATGGTAGTAAATATGCAAGTCGCTATGAAAGAAGCAGCTGCTTTGAGTGAGCAGTTGACAAAGACGGTTTCACTTAGGAGGCTGGCCGAAAACCCATTGCTTCTAACTATGCTACTGGTGGTGAAACACGGAGCAGGTCGCTTACCTCCGGATAGGGTGAGTTTGTATGGTAGGGCCGTCGAACTACTTTTAGATACTTGGAATATTAAAGGGCATGAGGCACTAAATATAAAAGAGGCCGTTCCTCAGTTGTCCTATGTCGCTCTTGAGTTGATGCGTTCTGGTCAGCAAACAGCTACTGAAAAAGAGCTTCTGATTTTGCTGGAAAAGGCTAGGGATAATGTGCCGCAGATTAAGCGCTATGCTCGAGATACACCTTACGATTTTTTAAAGAGGGTGGAGCTACGTTCCAGTTTATTGCTTGAGGCCGGTCATCAGGTTGAAAACGGAAATGCTGTGCCTTTTTATCAATTCAGGCATCTTACTTTTCAAGAATATTTAGCGGCAATTGCAATATCAGAAGGTAATTATGAGGGGTTTGATAGTCGCTCTACGATTTTGAAGCCTCTGTCTAATAAACTGGCTGTGGATGAGTGGAAAGAAGTAATACCTATGGCTGCTGTTTTGGCGGGAAAGCAAGCAGAGCCTTTGGTTGCCGCTCTTGTTAAGCGGAGTTTGGCGTTGAAGAAAAAACACTCAGAGGATAGGGTTTTTCCAGGAAAGGTAGAATGGTTGTCCGGTAGGACGCTCCCTAGCGATATTTCTAGATTGGTTCAGAGTCTTGCTGAAGAGGCTGAAGCCGAGTCTGATACAATAACGAAAGCTTTGAATGTCATTGTGTACTTTGCGAGAGGGTGCAGAAGTGGTAATGATTGGCGCGCACTTTCCTGTGGCCCTTATGGTGAAGAGTTACTGCATCAAGCTTGGTTGTTATATCGAAATATGGATTGGCCTGACCAAACATGGGTGCGAAATAGTTATGCAAGCTTAGCTGCATTCAGAAAGCCTGCTACTTATTGGTTAAGTGCAGCAGGGCAAAAAGAGATGATGGATATGGTTAATGATCCGTCACCAGAGAAAACGTGTTTAGGCTTAATGACATACGTGGGTTTGCTGTGGAATCAACACGTTATTCCTACAAAAGTGTCATCGAAATTTTTACCGGTGTTTGAGGCGAAATTTAAGCATCAAGTTTATGCTGTAAAAAATATCGCTGTTTGGTCATGGGGACTAAGCCGTTTTAGGTCTTCGAAACTAACTAAACCTACCTTGGAAGTACTGGATGATCTGCTAAAAATATGGCTACTTGAGGGGACGTCTTCGGAGCGAAGTATTTGTGGTATGGCATTCGCTACTTGTGAGGATATAGGTCGCTATGAATGGAGGCCTTCACTGCCCTCGGAAGCTATAGAGTTACTGCGTAATATGACTGTCGACGAGTGGTCTACTGAGTCGTCGTATTTTGGTAGAATATTTATAGCTTTTCATTCTGGTGTTGTTTGGTCAGATGAAGAATTGGTGGCGAAGATCACTGCTGAAAATGGAATGTTTCTACGTGATGATGCGGGCCGTCATTGGAAAGCTGTTAAGAAAATATTAGAGCAAATTGAACCGTACGGGGTTGATTTTCTGAAGGATGTTAAGCCGAAAGCGAGAGGTCGGCGTGTATCACGCGTGCCCAAATGAGAGTATAAATGTAATCTAACAGCGCCATTTTATCTTTCTGAATAAACTCCATTAACATTTTTAATTTATAGCTGCTCCCCGGTGCTCGGGGAGTAGTTTCACTCAGCTATTTGAATGTGAATGTCCTTTCTATACCTGTCGAATTTGATTGGCTATTTTAAGTTGTCCGTAAAATACCTTAATGTTGTAGAGGGCTGGTTGTTGAAGTTCCTAATTTCCTAAGATTTTTACAATCTTGAGTTCCCTGAGCGAGTTGTTAATATTATAGATGTGGAGCTTTCGTCAATTCTGGAAGCCGAGAGCTGGCTGAGTCGGATGTTCAACGGGTTCAGCAATGATGGGTTGTAATTGCCACAGAACGTAATTGTCTTAATATGCGTCTGACTATTGAGTTTGGTCCCTGCCATTTAAAAACTGTTACCTATGTGCGTAAACTGATTTGTAACACATGTGTGAGTCATACCAGCAGCATTCGGTACCATTAGTGGTTGCATTTTTTAAAGCTTTAAACGGTGACCCCATCGGTCCCTCCCGCAACGATTACCCGTGAACCTGGTCAGAGCCGGAAGGCAGCAGCCACAGCGGGAACATTGTGTGCCGGGGTGTGGCTGGTGGGGTTGCCTCCATAACGCTCTCCTTGCAACCCCCTTCAAAATCCAAATTTTATAGACGTTTTGCTGGCAATCACTGCCCGCGAATCGATTTGTGCTGTGCGCTTAACGGCATTACGGCCGGTAAAGCGGAAAGGCTTCGATCAGCGGCGGTATCTCCTGGCCTACTTTTTCGGCGCTGTCCGACGGATCATTCGGTTTTGGAATATTCCTGGCGAAGTGAAAGATGATGGTCTGGCCGGTGGCGCCGTCCTTGTAATACTTGAAATAGCTGATCTCCGAGAATTGCCCGTCTTTGCGCAGTGAGTTGGGAAAAAACATCATCGCGTAATCGACCCCGGTTCTGTTGTCTGTCAGCAGCATTGCCGGCAGGTTCGGGTTTTCTTGCTGGTGAAGCGCGATTGCGCGTTTGCCGATGTCGAGGGGCTTGAGGTGGTTCATCTCGCGAGGGACTACGGTGAAATCGACCATTTCAGTCCAGGCATCAACGCTTTCTTCTGCGGGGAAGTACTCCCACAGGCCTGGCTTCTGGAATTTCAGCACGAACGTCTTGCCCGCGAACTGCACCGACTTTGTTTCCGCAATCGAGGGGCTCGACGGGGTGGCGACGTTGGCGCGCGGCATGGCGCAGCCGCCAAGTAGAAGCAGGGCAGACAAAACTAGCAGTGTGGCTTTCATTTCAATCCTTGAATGGGTGCGTCAGGGGCATTTTGCGCGACTGACAGTAGCGCAAGACGTCTCCCAATACTCCGTTTAAATGCAAATGCCTGGGCCTGTGCGGGTTCTTTCACAACTTTTAATCTCGCCGCTTTACAAGCCAAAATCGCCTTGTTAGTTTCCGCTCGCCACTTGTTTCAAAATATGACGGTGGTGCAAAACTGATATTGAAGTGCTATCACTTCTTTAACTAACAAGGATGTCTGTGATGAAAAGCCTGCAAGGGTTGCCCCGTCTTATCAGTGCGTCGGTAGGCGCGCCCGGAAAAGCCCGCAACTTGCCCGCCGATGTTCAGTGCATCCAGTATCTATTCAATTTGATCGTCCCCAAGCTGGGTTTTCCTTTGGTGGAAAACGGCAAGTGCGACGGCCAGTTGGTGCAGTGCATCAGCCAATATCAGTTCCGTCATCTCAAGTACGCCCACCCCGATGGCGTGATCGATCCCACCGGCCGCACCTTCAACAGCTTGATCGAAGAAGCCGTGAAAGTGCCGGTACAGTCATTCCCGAGCATGCGTATCCCAAGTTTCCTGAATGTGTTCGCCACGAACCAGGGCGATGCAGTGCAGGCCACGGTCAATGTGTACTTGGACCGCATGCGCGCCATGATCGAGGCCGAGCGGCGTAACCGGCAATTGATGCTACAGGCCACGTGCGACGGCGGCATGACCCTCAGCGAGACCGACTTCCAGAACGCTGCCACGCAGTTGGGCAGTGGCATTTCGGTGAATATCATCAAGGCCTTCGCCACCGTCGAATCCGGCGGGCGTTCGGGCTTCGGGCCGGCCAAGTTGCCGGTGATCGCCTTCGAAGGGCACCTGTTTCGCAAGTACACCAAGCACATCTACGACCAGGCCCACCCGCTGCTGTCTTACCCCTACAAGAAAAAGGCCGGGCCGCAGTGGCAAGCCAATAACAAGGACCAAACCAAAGCTTGGGAAACCATGGCCACGGCATTTGCCCTAGACCAGGAAGCTGCATTGATGTCGGCGTCCTGGGGCATGTTTCAGATCATGGGTTTTAACTTCGCGTCGTGCGGTTACAAGACCGTGTTTGAGTTTTCGGCGGCATTAAAAGTCAATGCGGGCAACCAACTAAAGGCGTTTCTCGGCTTTTGCAGCAAGAGCCCGGCGTTGATGAAAGCCATGAAGGCTAAAGATTTTACCGGCATGGCGCGTAACTATAACGGCGAGGACTACGGCAACTATGACGTCCTTATGCAAAAGGCCTACGAAAAACTTGAAGGGAAAAAATAAGATGATCCGTTTTCTGGCAGTGGGTGTGTTGTCGTTGTTTAGCGTAGTGCCTGCGTTTGCCGGGTCCAGCGCATTGCATTCGGGCAAGTACGAAGGGCTGATGCTGGCGGTGACGCCGGATCAAAAGGTTGAGGGTTTCTACTCCGAATCCATGGGCGAGGGCGTTACCCGCAGTTGCGCGTTCTTCTTGCAAGGCAAGCCCGGCGCGCTGACCACTTGGCTCGATGATGCCTATCCCGGCAGCGTGGCGCCTTCGTCCGATGGCGTGACCTTGACTGTGGAGCAGGGCCGTCAGCATCCCGGTTGCATCAATGTGTTGATGCCGGAGATCGCTACCGGCCTGGACCTGACCCAGACCGCCAACAAAAAATGGATCGGCTTGGTCACGGTGTCTGCGGACAAGGCCTACCTGCTGAAAACCCCAACTGCCAAGGCCTCCAAGCGCCCTTATATCGTCAAGGACGATGTGGTCGGCGTACTGGCCTTCAAGAATGGCTGGGCCCAGGTCGAGTTCATCAACGCCGATGACCGCTCGTTCACCGGCTGGATCAGCCAGGATCAATACCGTCGCCTGGCAGCGCCCAAAGGCTAAGCCACGCCACCTGCAATCACTTAAAGTCGGCTGTCTTACCGGCGGCCGACTCGCGTAGGATGCGCCTCCCGTAGACATGGAGGTCCCGCATGCGTTTTTCGTCCCTCGTTCTATTGTCCGCACTGGTGCTGGGTTTGCCCGGCTGCGTGATGATCCCCTATCAAAGCCCCGAAGACCGGGCTCGCATCGAACACGATCTGGGCGTTGCGCCGGCCGATATCATCGGCATCACCGAAACCAACTGGTGCCCCTATACCTATGGGCTGGCAGAGATTTGTACCGCCACTCAGGGGTTGGGTGTGCTGACCAAGCAGGGGTTTATTCTCAGCCTCTATCAGAACAAAACCTACGTGCCGGTTAGAACCCTGAAAGTCGATGAGGTGATGTGCGCGAAGGTGACGGAGGGTCGTGACAAGCCCGAAATCTTCTATGTGTTCACCAAAAGCGACGCCTTCATGCTGGCGCCCATCACGCCGGGTGGTCAGATGAATATCCCAATGAAATTGAAGATCTTCGATTACCTGACCGGCAAGCAGCAGAAGGTGTTCACGGGTGTCGAGGGCTCTTTTGTGAAGCTCACCGGTCGCAAGGTCACGCGCTATGTCACAAGGCCCGGTTATACGCCGGGGATGGCGAATGTGGATGAGTTCGCCATCGTCAACCCGTGCCCCGGCGCAGAATTGAACCCATAAAAAAACGCCGCAACGGGCTTGGCCCGTTGCGGCGTTTTCATGGGGATGGGTTTAAGCCTTGTTGCGATTGAACAACTTGCGGATCACCGCGAACAGCGCCACGACGCCGATCACCAGAAACTTCTTCGCCGCCAGCAGGAAGATACCGATCTTGGCAAACAGCCCGGCCTTGGCCGCGATCCCGCCGGCGACCAGTGCTGCCAAGCCGTAGGTGGCCAGCTTGTCGGTTTTCGGATTGAAGTCGGTGTACAGGTTGCCGTCGGTGAAGTTGGTAAAGGCCAGTACCTTGGGCAGTTCCTGCTTGATAGTGGGCAGGTCGGCCATGGCGGCAACGGCGTTGAGTTCCAGCACACCTTCACGCCCCAGCACACGAATGCTGTAGTTGAGGGTGTTCTGCTCGGCATCGTCGGCTTTCAGCTCGCGGGCCCAGTACATCTTGTGGGTGGTGTCGTCGTAGTGCGGCGGCTCGGCCCAGCCCAACAGGTGCAGGCCGGCGTAGCCTTGTTTCTGACGCTCTGCGTTGTCGGCTTCGTCTTCTTCCTGCATTTGCTTGAGCAGGTCGGCGTAGTCGATTTTTGCCGCGTCCTCGTCAGAAATGTGGCCGTCGGCCTTGTAGCTGACGATCACGCCCCATCCGCGTTCTGACAATGGGCTGACAGCTTTCGGCACGATCATGCCCAGGGTCTTGAAGCCCGGCGGGTTGCCCCAGCCGTCGGTCAGCAGGCGCTCGGTGTCGGCAGGGTCGAGGTAATAGAACTCGTCGTTGAGCTTGAGGGTGGCAATGCCACTGGGCAGGGTAACGGTGCCGGTCTTTTGCTTGAGCGAAGCGAGGAAGTTCTCAGCGGTTTCGGCAGGCGCGCTTTCTTCGACGGGGGCGGGTGGCTTGGCAGCAAAAGCGGGCGCAACAGGCAGGCTCAGGGCGGCCGCCACCATTAGCAGGCGGAAGTAATTCATGGTAGTCCCTTACATTTTGAATTAATTGCGCGGAAGGATACATGAAACAAGATGTTGCTGGTTAGCCGAAAGTCTCTCGCAGCAAGCCGGCAAACGCATCACGGGCGAGGTGGCGTTGTGTGTCTTTGTGCCAAAACAATAGGTTGTCCACCGCCTGCAACTCCTCAAACCGATAGGATGACAATTGAGTGGCCTGCTCATAGCGCGCCAGGATGCCCTCTGGCGCCAACGCCACGCCGATCCCCGCACTCACGCAACCAATAATCGTGCCCCAACTGGCATAGCTGGCAATGCCGGGCTTGAAGTCGTGTGGCTTGACCCAGTTTTCCAGCGCTGCGCGGTAAGGGCAGCCGGGCGGCCACACCAGCAGGGTGCGGCCAGCCAGGTCGGCGGCGCTGCGGATCGGTTCGCTGGAAGCGCTGGCGATCAGCACCAGCCGTTCGCTGTAGACCACGCTGTGTTCGAGCTTGGCGCGTTTGCCGCCAGACGCCACCAGCGCCACGTCCAGGCGGTGGTGTTGCAAGTCATCGAGCAACTGGCCCCAGGCGCCGGTCACCAGTTCGAGGCTGACGTGCGGGTAGCGTCGGTGATATTCCGCCAGCAAGGGCGGCAGCCGCCCGCTGGCGCTGGACTCCACCGCACCGATGCGCAACGTGCCACGGGGGATGGCGTTGGCATCGACGGCGCGTTTGGATTCATCCACAAGCGCCAGTATGCGCTCGCAGTACTCCAGAAAGATCTCACCGGCGGCACTGATGGCCAGCCCACGCCCTGCGCGGATAAACAGCGGGGTGCCCAACTCGTTTTCCAGTTGCTTGATGCGCGTGGTGATATTGGACGGTACGCAATGCAGTTGCACGGCAGCCTGGGCCACGCTGCCGGTTTGCGCCACGGCTCGCACCATTTTCAGTTGGGCCAGTTCCATTGTTCAGTTCCAGTGATTTCAGAAGTCAGAAACGGTTAATTGTCCTAGGCCTTGCCCGGCTCAAGACTGACGGTATTCCTTCTCCGTTTCTGGATACCGTCGATGAATCCTCCGTCACCCGTGAAGCTTACGCTAGTCATTGCCAGCGTCATCCTCTGTTGGGCCTATTCGCCAATTGGCGTACACATGGGGCTGCACAGCTACAGCCCAGGACAGTTGGCGCTGCTGCGGTTCTTGATTGCGTCGGTGTTTATGGCTGGGGTGGCGTTGGTGATGGGGATCGGCCGACCGAACCTGCGGGATTTGCCATGGCTACTGGTGCTGGGTTTTTTCGGGGTGTTCCTGCACCACACCAGCCTCAACTACGGGCAGCAATTCGTTACGGCGGCGGCCTCCAGCGTACTGGCGCAGTCGGCGCCGCTGTTCAGCGTGCTGATCGCGTTTTTTTGCTTGAACGAGCGGGTCAGCGCCTGGCGCTGGGGCTGTGTGCTGCTGGGGTTGCTCGGTGTGCTGGTGGTGATCTGGGGCGATCATGGCCTGGGCGATATTGACCCCCGCGGCTTGCTGATCCTGCTGGCGGCGGTGGCGTGGAGCGTGTATTTCGCCATCCAGAAACGCTACGCCCATCGCTACAGCCCGTTGACCATGGCGTGCTACATGGTGTGGGCGGGCACCTTGATGCTCCTGGTGAACCTGCCGGGCCTGCCCGCCGCCGTGATACAGGCGCCGTTGGCCCAGAACCTGGCGGTGCTGGTGCTGGGCATCTTCCCGAGTGCCCTGGCCTACCTGGCCTGGGGTTATGTGTTGAAACATGTCGACGTCAGCCGGGCGTCGGTGGCGATGTACCTGATCCCGCCAGTGGCGATGCTGATGGCGGCGACCTTGCTCGGTGAGCCTATTGCCTTGCAGGTCGTGATGGGCGGGGTGATCGTACTGGCCAGTGTGGCGGCAGTCAGTCTGGAGAAACACTGGATGCGCTCTCTCCGGTGTACAGCTTGATAATGTCGTCAATCTCGCCAGACATCTTCATCCGCAACAGCGTGCGCAAAATGCGCTGCACCGGCACATTTGGGTCGTTGCGTACGGTACAGCCCAGGCTCTGTTCATCGATTACGGCGATTTTATGCAGGCGTCGACCGGGCGGCAGGTGCTGGTTGAACCGCTCCAGGATCCATTCATTGGTGACCGCGTACTTGAAGCGCCCAGCCACCAACTTGTGCAGCACCTGTTCTTCACTGCGCGCGTCGTCGCGGGTGAGCTGGCCGCTGGCAAACAATGGTTCTAGGGTGGCGTAGCGGTAGTTGAGCACGGTGCCAATCAACTGCGGCGCCAGTGTGTCGACCTGCACCGCTTGCGTCGGGACGTGGGTGGCAACCAGCAGGTTGCGCTGCACCCACAGCGGTATGCTCCACGTGTAGTCGCCGGACATGTTGTCGACCCAGGCCTGGGCGACATAGCAACGCACATCAATGTCGCCGTGCTCCATGGCCGCTGCGATGCGCGCACGGGCCAGTACGTGGAACTCGGCCGGGTGCCCGACCTGGGTAGCCAGGCTCGACATCAGGTCATACAGGATGCCTTGGGTGGGCTGGCCGTTGTCCAGTTGCACCATGGGCATCGCCCAACTGTCGGAAACCGAAAAACGCAGCGGTGCGGGTGCCGCCAGGCTTGCCGTGGTGATTATCCATAAAGCGCCCAGGACTACGCGCATACACTCTCCGGGTTCAGGCCTTTTCAAGGCCAGTGCGATGAGCTTAGTCAGATTAGGCGAGCGTGCCGGATGCAATTTCCCCCTTGCTCCGCTAGCATTACCGGCTTCTGTTTCCCAGTTGCGACGGTTTTCGATGAGTTATCAGGTTCTTGCACGTAAATGGCGTCCGCGCTCGTTCCGCGAAATGGTCGGCCAGACCCATGTGCTCAAGGCTCTGATCAATGCCTTGGACAGCCAGCGGCTGCACCACGCCTACCTGTTCACCGGTACCCGTGGGGTGGGCAAGACCACCATTGCGCGCATCATCGCCAAATGCCTGAACTGTGAAACCGGTATCACTTCCACGCCTTGCGGCACCTGCTCGGTGTGCCGGGAAATCGACGAAGGCCGCTTCGTCGACCTGATCGAGATCGACGCCGCGAGCCGCACCAAGGTCGAAGACACCCGCGAGTTGCTCGACAACGTGCAGTACGCGCCAAGCCGTGGCCGCTTCAAGGTCTACCTGATCGACGAAGTGCACATGCTGTCCAGCCACTCCTTCAACGCCCTGTTGAAAACCCTGGAAGAGCCGCCGCCCTACGTCAAATTCATCCTGGCCACCACCGACCCGCAGAAACTTCCTGCAACCATTCTGTCGCGATGCCTGCAGTTCTCCCTGAAAAACATGACCCCCGAGCGCGTGGTCGAGCATTTGACCCACGTGCTGGGCGTCGAGAACGTACCGTTCGAAGACGACGCGCTGTGGCTGCTCGGTCGTGCCGCCGATGGGTCGATGCGTGATGCCATGAGCCTCACCGACCAGGCCATCGCCTTTGGTGAAGGCAAGGTCATGGCCGCCGATGTGCGCGCCATGCTTGGCACCCTCGACCACGGCCAGGTCTTCGATGTGCTACACGCGCTGATCGAGGGCGACGCCAAGGCGTTGCTAGAAGCCGTGCGCCACCTGTCGGAGCAAGGCCCGGACTGGAACGGCGTGCTCTCGGAAATTCTCAACGTGCTGCACCGCGTGGCCATCGCCCAGGCGCTGCCTGAAGGGGTCGACAACGGTCATGGTGACCGCGACCGCGTGTTGGCTCTGGCCCAGGCGCTGCCGGCCGAAGATGTGCAGTTCTACTACCAGATGGGCCTGATCGGCCGCAGGGACTTGCCCCTGGCACCGGACCCGCGTGGCGGTTTTGAAATGGTCCTGCTGCGGATGCTGGCGTTCCGGCCAGCCGACTCGGCAGACGCGCCGAGACAGCCGCTAAAGCCAGTGGGGATCAGCCAGGCCACAGTTGATTCCGCCAAATCCGTGGCTGGCGCGGCGGTCGTCGCGCCAGTAGTTGCTGCGCCTGTTCAGGCTCCTGAGCCTGCGCCTGTAGTCGAGGTAAAACCGGAACCGGTTGGCGAGCCTGAGCCTGTTGTCGATCTGCCGTGGAATGACCCGGTAGAAGCCGAGGCTGAGGCCGAAGTCGAGCTGCAACCCGCCGTAGAGCCTGTGTTGGAAACCATCGGCGAGCAGCCAGAATTGACGCCGATGCCTGCGCCAACCCCAGACAGCGTCGTGCCCGCCGCGCCGGAGTGGGTTTCTGCGCCCGTGCCCGAACCGACCGTCGCCCAGGTTGAAGCAGCCGTTCCCGCTATCGACGATGACGAGCCGCCGCTGGACGAAGACTACATCGAGCCGGACATGGATTCGGCCTATAGCTACCTGGACGACCTGGCCAGCGAGCACACTGCCGAGCCGGCCCCCGAGCCCGAGGCCGAACCCGCTGCGGCGCCGGCCACCGGTCTTGCCCTGCAATGGCTGGAGTTGTTCCCGAAACTGCCGATCTCGGGCATGACCGGCAGCATCGCCGCCAACTGCACCCTGATCTCCATCGACGGCGACCACTGGCTGTTGCACCTGGACCCGGCCCACAGCGCCCTGTTCAACGCCACCCAGCAACGTCGCCTCAACGATGCCCTGAACCAGTACCATGAGCGCACGCTGACCATCGCCATCGAGTTGATCAAGCCCGAGCAGGAAACCCCCGCCCAGGCCGCGACCCGCCGACGTATCAACCGCCAGCGCGAAGCTGAAGACTCGATCCATGGCGACCCGCTTATCCAACAAATGATGCAACAGTTCGGTGCGGTCGTCCGTCACGATACTATTGAACCTGTCGAAGCCCCGGTGCCCCAGGCGTCCTGACACCGGGCTACTTACTTGATCCACGTACTTTGAGGTAATTCCCCATGATGAAAGGTGGCATGGCCGGCCTGATGAAGCAGGCGCAGCAGATGCAGGAAAAAATGGCCAAGATGCAGGAAGAACTGGCCAACGCCGAAGTCACCGGTAAAGCCGGTGGCGATATGGTCAGCGTGGTCATGACCGGTCGTCACGACATCAAGCGCGTGAGCATCGACCCAAGCGTACTGCCAGGTGTGGGCGAAGATGACCTGGAAATGCTCGAAGCGCTGTTCGCCGCGGCCGTCAACGATGCCGTGCGCAAGATCGAAGCCAACAGCCAGGAAAAAATGGGCGGCGTGACCGCTGGCATGCAACTGCCGCCGGGCATGAAGCTGCCGTTCTGATTGGTGAGCGTTAGCTATGCTCCAATGCCAGGCCCAGTGCCTGGCATTTTTGTATGTGCTGATCCAATAGAACCCTGGCACCCCAAATAGGGTCTGCACCCTATACCGATGGATTCGATAAAGGAGCCCCTGATGCCTCAACAACCGATTTTGAACCAGCGCATTGTCCTGGTCTCACGCCCCCAAGGTGCGCCAACCCCGGAAAACTTCCGCCTGGAGCGTATCAACCTGCCGGAGTTGGCAGACGGCCAGGTGTTGCTCAAGACCCTGTACCTGTCCCTCGACCCCTATATGCGCGGACGCATGAGCGATGCACCGTCCTACGCAGCGCCTGTGGAAATCGACGACGTGATGACCGGCGGGGCTGTAAGCCGTATCGAGCAATCGCGTAATCCCAAGTTCGAAGTCGGTGACTTGGTGGTCGGTTCGACGGGCTGGCAGAGCCACAGTATTTCCGATGGCAGCAACCTGATGCCGGTACCCAAGGGCCTGGCCAGCCCGTCCATGGCGGTCGGTGTGCTGGGTATGCCGGGGATGACCGCCTACATGGGCCTGATGGACATCGGCCAGCCAAAGGCCGGGGAAACCCTGGTGGTGGCAGCGGCGTCTGGCGCGGTGGGCTCGGTGGTGGGGCAGGTGGCCAAACTCAAGGGCCTGCGCGTCGTGGGTATCGCGGGCGGCGCCGACAAGTGCCGCTATGTCGTGGACGAGCTGGGTTTTGATGCCTGTATCGACCACAAGAGCGATGACTTTGCCGATGAATTGGCCCAGGCCTGCTTTAAGGGCGTGGACATCTACTTCGAAAACGTCGGCGGCAAGGTGTTCGACGCGGTGGTGCCGCTGCTCAACCCCAAGGCGCGTATTCCGCTGTGCGGGCTGATCGCCGGCTACAACGCCCACCAGCCGCCCAGCGGTCCGGACCGCTTGCCGGCACTGCAACGCACCTTGTTGACCAAACGCGTGCGCATCCAGGGCTTTATCGTGTTTGACGACTACGGCGACCGTCAGCCGGAGTTCATCAGTGCCATGGCGCCGTGGGTGCGTGAAGGCAAGGTGAAATTCCGTGAAGACGTGGTGGACGGCCTTGAACAGGCGCCCGAAGCCTTTATCGGTTTGCTTGAGGGGCGCAACTTCGGCAAGTTAGTGGTGCGGGTCGCGCAGGATTGAGCATTTGACGCTAATCCGAGGCGCGGGTATAAACCGCGTCTCGTTGTTTTGTCGGACCCTTCGCCCATGAGCTTCAGCCCCCTGATTCGCCAACTGATCGACGCCCTGCGCACCTTGCCGGGCGTGGGCCAGAAAACCGCCCAGCGCATGGCGCTGCAACTGCTGGAGCGTGACCGCAGCGGTGGCACCCGGTTGGCCCAGGCCCTGAGCCAGGCCATGACCGGCGTTGGCCACTGCCGCCAGTGCCGCACCCTCACCGAGGAAGACCTCTGCCCGCAATGCGCCGACCCGCGCCGCGACGACACCTTGCTGTGCGTGGTGGAAGGCCCTATGGACGTGTACGCGGTGGAGCAGACCGGCTACCGCGGGCGCTATTTTGTGCTCAAGGGCCACCTGTCACCGCTGGACGGCCTGGGCCCGGAAGCTATCGGTATTCCGCAGTTGGTGGCGCGTATTGAAGAGCAGGGCACCTTTACCGAAGTGATCCTGGCCACCAACCCCACGGTGGAAGGTGAGGCCACGGCCCATTACATCGCCCAACTGTTGAGCAACAAAGGCCTGATCACTTCGCGTATCGCCCACGGCGTGCCGTTGGGTGGGGAGCTGGAGTTGGTGGATGGCGGCACGCTGGCGCATTCCTTCGCGGGTCGCAAACCCATCGCGCTGTAAAGTCAAAAGATTCAGTGGCTGACCCACCGCCATCGGGGGCAAGCTCCCTCCCACATTCGACCTCATTCCAAAAGATGTATGCGGTCAAGTGTGGGAGGGGCGGTGCGACGATTCGACTTGCCCCCGATGAGGCCAGCAAAGGCAAAAAAAATTATTGCTCAGTCAAACCAAACTGCGTCAGGCAAAACGTCGGAATCCCCATATCTTCCAAGCGCTGCGATCCACCCAGCTCCGGCAAATCAATAATCGCCGCCGCTTCAAAAATCCTCGCCCCCATGCGCCTCACCAGGTTCGCCGCCGCAATCAACGTTCCGCCGGTGGCGATCAGGTCATCAAACATCAGCACCGAATCACCTTCGCACAGGCTGTCGGCGTGCACTTCCAGGAAGGCCTCGCCGTACTCGGTCTGGTAGCCCTCGGCCAGCACGTCAGCCGGCAACTTGCCCTGTTTGCGGAACAGGATCAGCGGCTTATTGAGTTGGTAGGCGATGATCGAGCCGATCAAAAAGCCTCGCGCATCCATCGCGCCGATATGGCTGAAATCGGCCTCGACATAACGTTGGGCAAAGCTGTCTGCCACCAGTCGCAGGGCGCGGGGCGATTGGAACAGGGGCGTGATGTCACGAAAAATCACCCCAGGCTTGGGGAAGTCGATGACGGGGCGAATCAGGGATTTGATGTCGAACGAATCGAAGGTCATCGTCGAAGAGTCCTGGGCTGGAAACGGACTCGAAGTATACCTGCGGCCTCGCCGATTGGCGCGGCCGCAGTGTCTGTATCAGCCCTCCAGCGAGCCACCGGCCAGCGCACACAGCTGGATCGGGTCGAGAATATGCACTTCTTTGCCCTCGGCGGCGATCAGCTCGTTCTGCTGAAAACGGGTGAAGACGCGGGACACGGTTTCTACCGCCAGGCCCAGGTAATTGCCGATTTCATTGCGCGACATGCTCAGGCGGAACTGGTTGGCCGAGAAACCTCGTGCACGAAAACGTGCCGACAGGTTGACCAGAAACGTGGCGATGCGCTCGTCGGCGGTCTTTTTCGACAGCAGTAGCATCATCTGCTGGTCGTCACGGATCTCGCGGCTCATCACCCGCATCAGTTGGCGGCGCAGTTGTGGCAGTTGCAGGGCCAGTTCATCCAGGCGTTCGAAGGGGATTTCGCACACAGACGTGGTCTCCAGCGCCTGGGCCGACACCGGGTGCATCTCGGTGTCCATGCCCGACAGCCCGACCAGCTCGCTGGGCAGGTGAAAACCGGTGATCTGCTCTTCGCCGCTGTCGCTCAGGCTGAAGGTCTTCAATGCGCCCGAACGCACTGCATAGACGGCGTCGAACTTGTCGCCCTGACGGAACAGGAATTCACCTTTTTTCAGCGGGCGGCCACGTTTAACGATGTCGTCCAGCGCATCCATGTCTTCCAAATTCAACGAAAGTGGCAAGCAGAGGGGGGCCAGGCTGCAATCCTTGCAATGAGCCTGGCTGTGAGCGCGCAGTTTAACTGGCTCGGACATTTCTTAAATCCTTGTGGGAAAACACACATAAGACGTAAGGGTAACGCACTGGGGGAGGCTGAGGCCAGCCTGTACAAAAAACCGGCAGGGGTATAAAGAATTTTCACGCTGTGCCGATGGCCTGTTGTCAATCCATAACCCGCAGGTTTGCAAAATGGCTTCCTTAACGCTCGACTTGGCGTTACGCACCCAGGTCGCGACAACGCCAGAAACCAAAAAGACGACTGCCCAAGGCGCGACCGCCGACGCGCCCTCGGTCGATGAAACCAAACCCGGTGTCTCAGTGGTTATTTCCGGTGCGGCGATGAAAGCGTCTGCGGCCGAGAAAGCCTCCAGCAGTGATATCGATGACAGTGGCCTGGCCGAAAACGTCCAGCAACTGCTGAAAATGATCCGCGAGATCAAGAAGCAGATCGCCGAGAAACAGGCCGAAATGATGGCGGTGATGGCTGACAAAACCCTCAGCCCCGAGCAGGCGCAAGCCAAGGTCTCGGCCCTGCAATCGGCGTTAGGCGCGTTGCAGGCCAGTTTGACCAGCGCCCAGGCCTCCCTCACCAAGGCCATGAAAGACATGACCGCTGAGCAAGCGATAAAGGCTGCCAGCCTGGCCATGAAGTAATCGCACTTAGATCACCTTCGAAAACCGCTGCCGGTTCTGATGTTCCAAGTGGGCGTCGAACACCATGCACACCGACCTCACCAGCAACCGCCCGGCCGGTAGTACCTGAATGCCATCGGCGTCGAGGTCGATCAGACCGTCGGCGGCCATGGCTTCAAGCTGTGGCCAGACGTCGTCAAAGTACCCGCGAAAATCAATGTTGAATGCCTGTTCGACCTTCTCGAATTCCAGGCTGAAATTACAGATCAACTGCTGGATTACTTCCCGGCGCAACCGGTCGTCCGAGGTGCACACCAGGCCACGGCTGGTGGCCAATTGCGCACCGGCCAGGGTGTTCTGATAGCCGTTGAGGTCGCTGTTGTTCTGGCAGTACAGGTCACCGATCTGGCTGATGGCCGACACGCCCAGGCCGATCAGGTCGCAATGGCCGTGGGTGGTATAGCCCTGGAAATTGCGTTGCAGGGTGCCTTCCTCCTGGGCGATGGCCAGTTCGTCATCCGGCAGGGCAAAGTGGTCCATGCCGATGTAGCGGTAGCCGGCCTGGGTCAGTTGCTCGATGGTGGTTTGCAGCATCAGCAGTTTTTCGGCCGGGGAGGGCAGGTCGTCGGTGTTGATGCGCCGCTGGGGCATGAATCGCTCCGGCAGGTGCGCATAGTTGAACACCGACAGGCGGTCCGGTTGCAGGCGAATCACCTCTTCAACGGTGCGCGCAAAATTCAACGGGGTCTGCTTGGGCAGGCCGTAGATCAGGTCGATATTGATCGAGCGAAATTGCAGGGTGCGTGCGGCGTCGATCACGGCGCGGGTTTCTTCCAGGCTTTGCAGGCGATTGACCGCCCGTTGCACGTCGGGGTCGAGGTCTTGCAGGCCGATGCTCACGCGGTTGAAGCCCAGCTCGCGCAGCAGGCCCATGGTGGCCCAGTCGGCTTCGCGGGGGTCGATCTCGATGCCGTAGTCGCCGGAGTCGTCGTCCAGCAAGTTGAAGTGCTGGCGCAGGCGGCCCATGACCTGGCGCAGTTCGTCGTGGCTGAGGAATGTCGGGGTGCCACCGCCGAAGTGCAGTTGCTCCACCGGCTGTTTGGGGTCGAGATGGCAGGCCACCAACTGGATTTCTTGCTCCAGGCGTTGCAGGTAGGCATGGGCGCGGCCACGGTCTTTGGTAATGACTTTGTTACACGCGCAGTAGTAGCAAATGTTGGCGCAAAACGGCACGTGCACATACAGCGACAATGGCCGCACGGCCTTGCGGCTCTCGCGCAGGGCGTGGAGCAGGTCGAAGGTGCCGACCTGGCTGGCGAATTGGACGGCGGTGGGGTAGGACGTGTAGCGCGGTCCCGCCAGGTCGTAGCGATGAATCAGATCGGTGTCCCAACGAATGGCGTCGAGCATGCGGGCGGTCCCCCGGATTGGCTAGTGGGCCGAGTCTAGGGGCCTGGCAGGGGTGGCATCTTGATTTGCATCAACGGGGAGCGGCGCTATGCCACATGGCCTTTTAATGGCCCATTAGCCAATGCTGGTGTGGCCCCGGCAACGTCCAGATCCCGAACAGAATAACCAGCAAGCCGCCGGCCATACGCACGCTGCGTTTGCACAGTAGCGCCGTGACCCGTTCTGCCGCCAAACCGGTCGCCAGCAGCACCGGCCAGGTACCCAGGCCGAACGCCAGCATCAACAAGCCGCTGTCGATCGCATTGCCCTGGCTCGCAGCCCACAGCAGGGTGCTGTAGACCAAACCGCACGGCAGCCAGCCCCACAACGCGCCCAGCAGCAACGCGCGAGGCAGGCTGGACACCGGCAGCAAACGGCTGGCAACCGGCTGTATATGCCGCCACAGGCCGCGCCCGAGGGCTTCGATACGGGTTAGGCCGCTCCACCAACCGGCCAGGTACAAGCCCATGCTGATCAGCAACAACCCGGCGAGCACGCGCATGAACATCGCCGCAGGGCTGTTTGCCACGGCCCAGCCCGCCAGGCCGATCAATACGCCGGCGGTGCTGTAGCTGAGGATGCGCCCCACGTTGTACGCCAACAGCAGGCGAAAGCGGCGGCTGCGTTGTTCTTTGGGGATGGCCAGCGTCAGCGCGCCCATCAGCCCGCCGCACATGCCCAGGCAGTGACCGCCCCCTAGCAGGCCGAGGATCAATGCCGAAACCAACAGCGGCGCCAGCTCAAGCATGGGGCGGGTCTTTGGGCGGTTGGTCGGGCGATTGTCCGGAGTGGTTGGCTTCTTCGACGCCGGCCAGGTGGTTAGGGTCCTGGTCGTCGAACAACACGCTGTGGGCCGGGCCGTCGAGGTCGTCGTACTGGCCGCTGTCCACCGCCCAGAAGAAGATGTAGATCGCAACGCCGACTAACAGCAGCGCCGCCGGAATCATCACGTATAGAGCTGGCATCTGCACTCCATGCCCACGCGGCTCAAGCCGGCAGCGGGCGGGTTAATGTGGGGGCGCTGGCGGCCGGCGCGTTCGGCTGGCGAGTCAGGCGCAGGGCGTTGAGCACCACGATCAATGAGCTGAGGGACATGCCCACCGCGGCCCAAATTGGCGTGATCCAACCCAGGGCGGCAAACGGCAGCATAAGGCCATTGTACAGCCCGGCCCACAGCAGGTTTTCAAGGATGACCCGGCGGGTGCGTCGCGCCAGGCTGAAGGCTTGCACCAGGGCGTCGAGGCGGTTAGACAGCAACACCGCATCGGCACTGGTCTTGGCCAGGTCGGTGGCCGAACCCATGGCGACGCTGATATCCGCAGCGGCGAGCACGGGCACATCGTTCACGCCATCGCCGAGCATCAGCACTGTGCGGCCTTCGCGGTGCAGCTGTTGCAGCACGTGCAGCTTGTCGTCGGGGCGCAGCCCGCCATGGGCTTCGTCGATGCCCAGTTCGGCAGCGACACTGGCCACCATCGGCGAGGTGTCCCCCGACAGCAGCAGCGTGCGCCAGCCACGGGCCTTGCAGGCGGCCAGCAGGGCGGGGGCATCGCTGCGCAGGCGGTCGTCGAGTACGAACCAGGCGAGGGCGCCGTGGGTATCGCCCAATAGCAGCCACTGCCCGGCTTCGTCCGGCGAGGGTGGGATCTGGCAGCCGCTCAATGCGCAGACAAAGCCCGGTTGGCCAATGCGCAACTGGCGCTCGCCCACGCAACCTTCCAGGCCGAGGCCAGGTGCACTGAGCACTTCTTCAGCGGCCAGTGGCGCGCGGCCAAAGGCACGGGCAATTGGGTGTTCGGAGCGGTTTTCGAGGGCGGCGGCCAGGCTCAGGCAGTCGTCGCTGCCCAGCGCGCCCAAGGGGCGGATTGCCCGCAGTGCCAGGCGGCCTTCGGTGAGGGTGCCGGTCTTGTCGAAAATCACCGTGTCTATCTGGTTCAGGCCTTCGAGCACATGGCCGCGGGTCAGCAGTAGCCCAAGTTTGTGCAAGGTGCCGGTGGCGGCGGTGAGTGCTGTGGGGGTGGCCAGCGACAGTGCGCACGGGCAGGTCGCAACCAGCATCGCCAGTACAATCCAGAAGGCCCGCGCTGAATCCAGTTGCCACCACACCAGGCCGATCACCGCAGCGGTGATTAACGAGCACAGCAGGAACCACTGCGCGGCGCGGTCGGCGATCTGCGCCAGGCGCGGTTTCTCGGCCTGGGCCCGCTCCAGCAAGCGCACGATGGCGGACAGTCGGGTGTCATGCCCGAGGGCGCGCACTTGGACCGTCAGCGCGCCTTCGACGTTGAGGGTGCCGGCGGTGACTACATCCCCGACCTGACGTGGCTGTGGCAGATATTCACCGGTGAGCAGGGATTCGTCGACGCTCGACTGGCCCTCCAGAATCACCCCGTCCGCTGGCAGCACGGCGCCGGGATGCACCAGCACGCGGTCGCCCAGGGCCAGCTCGCTGAGCAGAATACGTTCGCTCTGACCGTCAGCCTTCAAGCGCAGGCACGAGGCGGGCAGCAAATTGACCAACTGCGCGGTGGCGGCGGCGGTGCGCTCGCGGGCGCGACGTTCCAGGTAGCGACCGGCCAGCAGGAACAGCGCAAACATGCCCACCGCATCGAAATACAACTCGCCGACGCCGGTGATCGCGGTCCAGATGCCGGCCAGGTAGGCACCGCCGATGGCCAGGGACACCGACACATCCATGGTCAGGTGGCGGGTACGCAGATCACGCATCGCGCCTTTGAAAAACGGCGCGCAGCTGTAGAACACGATGGGCGTGGTCAGAAACATCGCCACCCAACGCAGGATTACGTGCAGCTCCGGGCTCAGGTCGATATTGAATTCCGGCCAGGTGGCCATGGTTGCCATCATTGCCTGGAACCACAACAGCCCGGCCACACCCAATTGGCGCAAGGCGCGGCGGTTTTCGCTGGCCAGTTGTTCGGCAGCGCGGTCGGCCTGATAGGGGTGGGCGGCGTAGCCGATATGGCGCAGCTCGCTGAGCAGTTGGCTCAACGGCAATTGCTCGTCGGCCCAGCTTACGTGCAGGCGATGGTTGGACAGGTTCAGCCGTGCCTCGGCCACGGCGGGCAGGCTGCGCAGGTGTTTTTCGATCAGCCAGCCACAGGCGGCGCAGCTGATGCCTTCCATCAACAGGGTGGTTTCGGCGAGTTCGCCTGCGTGGCGTACGAAGGTTTTTTGCACGTCGGCGCGGTCGTACAGGGCCAGTTCGTCCACCAACTGCACCGGCAGCGCCTCGGGGTTGGCCGAGGCTTCGCTGCGGTGTTGGTAGTAGCTTTCCAGCCCGCCGGCCACGATTGCTTCGGCCACGGCCTGGCAGCCGGGGCAGCAGAGTTCGCGGCGCTCACCGAAGATGACCGTGGTGAAACGGCTGCCGGAGGGGACGGGGAGGGCGCAGTGGTAGCAGGGGGTGGTCATGAGCTGGAATCTTTGGTGGCTGGGAGGGCCTCATCGGGGGCAAGTCGAACCGTCGCACCGCCCCTCCCACATGGACACCGCGATCCCCTGTGGGAGGGGGCTTGCCCCCGATGCGCGAAGCGCAGGCTGTTTACTTTTTCAGGTCTTCAGCACCCTGTAGAGGCTCATCCCCCAACAGCAAATCCTTGTCATGGCTGACCTCTTCTTCTTCGAACAGGCGCCAGGTCTTGTCACCTTCTACTCCGAGCAACTCGACAAAACGCCGCCCTTCGACCTTGTCGGTGACTTGGCCGATATAGCGGCCAGGCTCGCTGTCGCTGCGGGCCAGGTTGATCTTGCGGTCTTTGTCTGGCTGGGTCGGGGAAATCAGATTGAGTTCCAGGGTGTTGGGGTTGCTGTAGCCCGTGAGGTTCAACTCGACTTCACCGGTCAATTCGTCCAGGTGCAGCTTGGCGCGCAATTGCAGGGTCTGGGCCAGCCGTTCGCGGTCCAGGGAGCGGTTGATGCCTTTGCCGGCCTCGTAGTAGTTGTCGTTGACCAGGTTGTCCGGGTTGTTCACCGCGATGGTCACCATGGACAGGGTCAACGTCACCGAACAGGCCAGGATGGCAATGATGATCCAGGGCCAGAGATGCTTGTACCAAGGGCTTGCGGCAGTTGCTACGGGCATTGTTCAGCTCTCTTCTTTAGCGGACTTGTGGGCCGATGAATCGGCTCTTGGCTTCAATACGCACGCTGGCGTCATCGGCGTCGGTGAGGATGAATTTGACCTCGTTGGTGCTCGACGGCAATTGCTCCGGCGCACTCGACAACTCAACCGGCATGCTGACGATATCGCCGGCGGCCACTTTGATTTCACGGCGGCCTTGCAGCTTGAGGTCGGGCAGGCCACCGGCATCGAGCACGTAGGTGTGGTCGCGTTGGTCTTTGTTCATGATCTTGAGGCTGTAGACGTTTTCGATGCGGCCTTCGGCGTTTTCGCGGTAGAGCACGCGGTCTTTGCTCACGTCGAAACCCACCAGTGAGCGCATGAAGAAGGCGGCCACCAACAGGCTGATCATCGCCAGCAACACCAGCGCATAACCGATCAGGCGTGGGCGCAGCTTATGGGTTTTCTGCCCGGACAGGTTGTGCTCGGTGGTGTAGCTGATCAGGCCGCGTGGGTACTCCATCTTGTCCATAATGTTGTCGCAGGCATCGATACACGCGGCGCAGCCGATGCACTCGATTTGCAGGCCGTCGCGGATGTCGATACCGGTAGGGCACACCTGCACGCACATCGTGCAATCGATGCAGTCCCCCAGGCCTTCGGCTTTGTAGTCGCTGCCTTTTTTACGTGGGCCACGCAGTTCGCCACGGCGTGGGTCGTAGGAAACGATCAGGGTGTCCTTGTCGAACATCACGCTCTGGAAGCGTGCATACGGGCACATGTAGATGCACACCTGTTCGCGCAGCCAGCCGGCGTTGCCGTAGGTGGCGAGGGTGAAGAAACCCACCCAGAAATACGACCAACCATCGGCCTGGCCGGTGAAGAAGTCGACCACCAGTTCGCGGATCGGCGAGAAGTAGCCGACAAACGTCAGGCCGGTGACCAGGCCGATCAGCAGCCACAAGGTGTGCTTGCTGAATTTGCGCAGGAATTTGTTGGCGCTCATTGGCGCCTTGTCGAGTTTGATGCGTTGGTTGCGGTCGCCTTCGGTGACTTTTTCGCACCACATGAAGATCCACGTCCACACGCTTTGCGGGCAGGTATAACCGCACCACACGCGGCCGGCGTAGACGGTAATGAAGAACAGGCCAAAAGCCGCAACGATGAGAATGCCCGACAGCAGGATGAAGTCCTGGGGCCAGAAGGTCGCGCCAAAAATGAAGAATTTACGCTCCGGCAGGTTCCACCACACCGCCTGATGACCGCCCCAGTTCAGCCACACCGTGCCGAAGTACAGCAGGAACAGCCCGGCACCGCCGAGCATGCGCAAATTGCGGAACAGGCCGGTGAAGGCGCGGGTGTAGATTTTCTCGCGCGAGGCGTAGAGGTCGACGGTTTTGGCTGGGGGGGTAACGTCGTGTACCGGTATTTGGTTGCTCATCATTGCATCCCACGGCGGTGGAGATTTGCCTCGGCCAGTACGTGCCGGCCGGGGTCAAATTAAAGGTCTTGCAGTGGCGTCATGATACGCCCCCGATGAGGTTGAACGGGTGCGACCTCTATGATCTGGATCAATTGAATTGGCAAGTATGGTCGGTTTTGGCTGACCCGGTCGTCAAAACACCGAGTATCCAATGTGGGAGGGGGCTTGCTCCCGATAGCAGTGTGTCAGTCAGTGCAGCTGTAACTGACCCGCCGCCATCGGGGGCAAGCCCCCTCCCACATTGATTTGTTGTGGTTTTAGTCATCCACAACAGCCTTACTGCTCCTGCGCCTTCTTATCCCCATGGGACAAGCTGTAAACATAAGCCGCCAACAAGTGCACCTTGTCATTACCCTGCAATTGCTCCTGCGCCGGCATCTGGCCCTGGCGACCGAAGCGGATGGTCTGTTGCAGTTGGGCAAAGCTCGAACCGTAGATGAACGCGCCAGGGTGAGTCAGGTCAGGCGCGCCCAGGGCCGGGGTGCCTTTGCCTTGTGGGCCGTGGCAGGCGACGCAGTAGGTGCCGAAGATTTTCTCGCCGTTGGCCACGTCGGCCTTGGCGCCTTCCGGCAGCTTGCGGCCGTCGAGGTTGGTGACTACATACGCAGCCACGTCGCTGACACCTTGTTCTTTCAAGCTATCAAGCCAGCCCGGCATGGCGGCGTGACGGCCCTTCATGATGGTTTCCTTGATGGTCTCGGGCGCGCCGCCCCAGCGCCAATCAGCGTCGGTCAGGTTGGGAAAACCATAGGCACCCTTGGCGTCGGAACCGTGGCACACCGAGCAGTTGGAGGCGAACAAACGGCCGCCCATCTTCAAGGCTTGCGGGTCTTTGGCGACTTCTTCAATCGGCATCGAGGCGAATTTGGCGAAGATCGGGCCGAACTTGGCGTCCGACTTGGCCATTTCCTTTTCCCATTCGTGCACGCCGGTCCAGCCGGTCTGGCCATTGGCGAAGGGGGTTTGCTTGTCGGTGTCGAGGTAGTTGTAGCCCGGCAGCAGGCCCTTCCAGTTGCCCAGGCCGGGGTACAGCACCAGGTAACCCAGGGCGAAGATGATGGTGCCGACGAACAGCATGAACCACCACTTGGGCAGCGGGTTGTCGTACTCCTCGATGCCATCGAACGAGTGGCCGACGGTCTCGTCGGTTTGCTCGGCGCGCTGGCCCTTGCGGGTCGACAGCAGCAGCCAGGTCAGGGCGAAGATGGTACCCAGACTGAGGACTGTGACGTACAGACTCCAGAACGTAGTCATTCTTTGTTACTCCTAGAAGCTTGCTCGACGTGCTTGATGGCTTCGGGGTCATCCGCGAAGGGCAGCATGGTTGCGTCGTCAAACTCCGACTTGCGCCGCGGGCTGAACACCCACAGCGCCAGGCCGATAAAGGCCACCATCACCACAACGGTGCCCAGGCCACGAATCATCCCGATATCCATGAAGGTCACCGTTTGCTTTTGATGAGGGTGCCAAGGCCTTGCAGGTAGGCCACCAATGCGTCCATTTCGGTCTTGCCCTTCACGGCTGCGGCTGCACCGGCGATGTCTTCATCGGTGTAGGGCACGCCCAGGGTGCGCAAGACTTCCATCTTCTTGGCGGTGTCCTTGCCGTCGAGCTTGTTTTCCACGAGGAACGGGTACGCCGGCATTTTCGACTCAGGCACCACGTTGCGCGGGTTGTACAAGTGCGCACGTTGCCAGTCATCGGAGTAACGCCCACCCACACGGGCCAGGTCTGGCCCGGTACGTTTGGAACCCCACAGGAACGGGTGGTCCCACACGCTTTCACCGGCCACCGAATAGTGGCCGTAGCGTTCGGTTTCGGCGCGGAACGGGCGGATCATCTGCGAGTGGCAGCCCACGCACCCGTTGGCGATGTAAACGTCGCGGCCTTCCAGCTCAAGGGCGGTGCGTGGCTTCATGCCTTCGACCGGCTTGTTGGTCACGTCCTGGAAAAACAGCGGAACGATCTGGGTCAGGCCGCCGATGCTCACGGCGATGACCATGAAGAAGGCCAGCAGGCCGATATTCTTCTCGACTACTTCATGCTTCATCAGTGGGCTCCCACAACGGCAATCTTGGCGGCGGCTTCGGCTTCTGCAGGGTCAGAGGCACGCACGGTGCGCCAGACGTTGTAGGCCATCAGGAACATACCGGAGGCAAAGAATGCGCCGCCCAAGGCGCGCACGATAAAGCCCGGGTGGCTGGCTTGCAGCGCTTCGACGAACGAGTAGGTGAGGGTGCCGTCATCGTTGATTGCACGCCACATCAGGCCCTGGGTGATGCCGTTGACCCACATCGAGGCGATGTAGAGCACGGTGCCGATGGTGGCCAGCCAGAAGTGCGCATTGATCAGCCCGACGCTGTGCATCTGCACGCGGCCGAACAGTCTTGGGATCATGTGGTAGATCGCGCCGATAGAGATCATCGCTACCCAACCGAGGGCGCCGGCGTGTACGTGGCCGATGGTCCAGTCGGTGTAGTGGGACAGCGAGTTGACGGTCTTGATCGCCATCATCGGCCCTTCGAAGGTCGACATGCCGTAGAACGCCAGGGAGACCACGAGGAAGCGCAGGATCGGGTCGGTGCGCAATTTATGCCAGGCGCCCGAGAGGGTCATCATGCCGTTGATCATGCCGCCCCAACTCGGGGCCAGCAGGATAATCGACATCGCCATGCCCAACGACTGCGCCCAATCCGGCAGCGCGGTGTAGTGCAAGTGGTGGGGGCCTGCCCAGATGTACAGGGTGATCAGCGCCCAGAAGTGCACGATGGACAAACGGTACGAGTAAATAGGACGTTCGGCCTGTTTAGGCACGAAGTAGTACATCATCCCCAGAAAACCGGTAGTCAGGAAAAAACCCACCGCGTTGTGGCCGTACCACCACTGGATCATCGCGTCCGTCGCCCCGGCGTAGGCCGAGTAGGACTTGAACAGGTTCACCGGCAAGGAGGCGTGGTTGACGATGTGCAGCATCGCCGTCACCAGGATAAACGCCCCGTAGAACCAGTTGCCCACATAGATGTGCTTGGTCTTGCGCTTGACGATGGTGCCGAAGAACACCACGGCGTAGGTGACCCACACAATCGCCAGCAAAATGGCGATGGGCCATTCCAGCTCGGCGTATTCCTTGGTGGTGGTGTAGCCCAGGGGCAGGGTGACGATGGCGCTCACGATGACCGCTTGCCAACCCCAGAAGGTGAAGGCGGCGAGGCCGTCTGAGATCAGTCGCGTCTGGCAGGTTCGCTGCACGACATAGTAGGAGGTGGCAAACAATGCACAGCCGCCGAAGGCGAAGATCACCAGGTTGGTGTGCAGCGGGCGCAGGCGACCGAAGGTCGTCCAGGGCAAGCCGAAGTTCAATTCCGGCCAGACCAATTGCGAGGCGATGAACACCCCGAGCCCCATGCCAAGGATCCCCCAGACCACCGTCATGATGGCGAACTGGCGGACTACCTTATAGTTATAAGCAGTCGGACTGATTGCTGTGCTCATTCTAAGGTTCCACGGTTTAAGTATTTTTATAGGTAGAAATCGGCCGCAAGTATGTAGAAAGCGAGAGGCCAATGCAACGCAACGCTGACCTGTGTCAAGGCGTCCCACGCCAGATTCTGCGCCCTTTCCCTGTTTGGTGTAAGGACAAAATCCAAATTCGAAAGCTGATCAAGTGGACAGGAATTTTTCGGGGGTGCAACGAACGCCGTTGCGCACGCCAGAATCGACCCGCTGTGGAGCAAGCGTAGACCCGAATGGCAGGGGGGGAAAGTTGTGCTTTGGAGGGGGGTGACAAAGGGTCGCAGGGTCTTTGTCAGCAGCAGTTGAGGTCTTTTTGCCAGTGGGACCGGTCATTCATCCCAAGGATTGATCAATGCAACGCCACTCGGCCTGAAGTCATTGACGTTACGCGTGACAACCGTAAACCCGTGTACCAACGCGGTTGCCGCGATCAGTGCGTCGCTTTCGTTAGCCTGATCAGGCACATGCAGGTGCGCGCAGCGCAATGCGACGGCAGCATCCACTGGCAGGATTCGCGCATCAAATGCGGGCATCACGTGGCGCTTGAGCCAGGTGCGCAAAATCTTACCCTGCGCCGGATCTCGCCGCTCCATGCGCAACACCCCCGTTTCCAGCTCCTTGAGCGTAATCGCCGATATGAACATGCGTGATGCAAGGATGCTCTTGGCCCAGGCGACGACATTTGCATCGGCCTGGGGTTTGCGCAGTTCAGAAATAACGTTGGTGTCGAGTAGATACATCAAGAAAGGTCCACGGGTCGATGAGTGATCACGCCGCGTTCGGTTTCGAATTCGATATCAGCGGCTTGCGGCATTACCAGCAGGTCGACGATGTCGGCGTTCAGGCCGGTCAATTTCTGGTAGTCCTCAATGCTTAGCAGTACATGGGCTGGCTTGCCGCGATCGGTGATGAAAACCGGCCCTTGGCGGGTGGCTTTTTTGGCACCGCTTGTGTCGTGATTGAATTCGCGACTGGAAATCGTGGTGATCGTCATGGGGTGACTCCCCGGATGAGAGTGAATGTAGCAACGTTACTACTTCGCTGCGGCGGGTAGCAAGGCCGTGCCCATAAAAAAGCCCCGCCAGTGTTACCTGGCAGGGCTTTGGGTTAAACAGGCTGACTATTGTTCAGTCTTGGCATCCCCATGGGACAAGCTATACACATACGCCGCCAACAAGTGCACCTTGTCATTCCCTTGCAGCACATCCTGTGCGGGCATCTGGCCCTGGCGGCCGTGGCGGATGGTCTGCTGCAACTGCGCCAGGCCGGTGCCGTAGATGTAGCCGGCGGGCTTGGTCAGGTCGGGCGCGCCCATGATTTCCATGCCGTGGCCCTCTGGCCCGTGGCAGGCCACGCACGTGGAGGCGTACGAAGCTTGGCCCTTTGCCAGGTCGGCAGTGCTGTCGGCTGGCAATGGCAGCTTGGCCAGTTCGTGACGCACATAGGCCGCGACGTTTTTCACCCCTTCATCGCCCAACAGGCCACCCCAGGCCGGCATCGCCGCGTGGCGACCATTGAGGATCGTGGTCTTGATGGCCTCGGCTGAGCCGCCCCAGCGCCAGATGTTGTCCGCCAGGTTCGGGAAGCCAAACGCGCCCTTGGCATCCGAGCCGTGGCATACAGAGCAGTTGGAGGCAAACAGGCGTCCGCCCATTTTCAACGCCTGCGGGTCTTTGGCCACTTCTTCCACAGGCATGGCAGCGAATTTGGCGAAGATCGGCCCGAACTTGGCGTTGGCCTTGGCCATTTCCTTGTCCCACTCCTTGGTCTGGGTCCAGCCGTCTTCATAGCCCGGCAGCACGCCTTTCCAATTGCCCAGGCCCGGGTAGAGGATCAGGTAGCCGACCGCAAACACCAGGGTGCCGGCGAACAGCATGAACCACCACTGGGGCAGCGGGTTGTCGTATTCCTCGATCCCGTCAAAGGCGTGGCCCATGGTCTGGTCCACACTGCCCTTGGTTTCGCCCTTGCGGGTGCCGATCAACAGCCAGGTCAGGCCGATCAGGCTGCCCAGGGTCAGTACGCAGATCCATGTACTCCAAAATAGGGTCATGGCCGATTGCTCCTTGTTGCAGGCTCTTCTTGAGCGTCGGATGGAAGAGGTTCATCGGCGAACGGCAGCAGGCGCGCCTGCTCGAATTCCGCGTTGCGCCGGTTGTTGAACACCCACAGCGACAGGCCGATAAAGGCGATAGCCACTACCAGCGTGCCAAGGCCGCGGATGGTGCCCGCATCGAATTCAAATCCCATGGCTCACCTCTTGCTCTTGATGGCAGTGCCGAGCACTTGCAGGTATGAAACCAGCGCGTCCATCTCGGTCTTGCCCTTGAGGCTGGCGACGGCGCCACTGATGTCGTCGTCGGTGTAGGGCACGCCGAGGGTGCGCATCACTTTCAACTTGGTCTCGGTGTGGCTGCTGTCGACCTGGGCGGTGACCAGCCACGGGTAGGCCGGCATTTTCGACTCGGGCACCACGTTGCGCGGGTTGTACAGGTGGGCGCGGTGCCAGTCGTCCGAGTAGCGTGCGCCAACGCGGGCCAGGTCCGGGCCGGTGCGCTTGGAGCCCCACAGGAACGGGTGGTCCCATACGCTTTCGCCGGCTACCGAGTAGTGGCCGTAGCGCTCGGTCTCGGCGCGGAACGGGCGGATCATCTGCGAGTGGCACTGCACACAGCCTTCGCGGATGTAGATGTCGCGGCCTTCCAGTTGCAGCGCAGTGTAGGGCTTCATGCCTTCCACCGGCTTGTTGGTCACGTCCTGGAAGAACAGCGGGACGATCTGGGTCAGGCCGCCGATACTCACGGCCAGCACCATCAGCAGCATCAGCAGGCCGACGTTTTTTTCAATCGTTTCGTGTTTCATCACTGACTCCTCAGGCCAACTGCGTGGCGGTGGCGGCTTCGACAGGCTGCGCCGAACGCACGGTGCGCCAAGTGTTGTAAGCCATCAGGAACATGCCGCTGAGGAACACCGCGCCGCCCACCAATCGCACGATGAAGCCTGGGTGGCTGGCCACCAGGGTTTCGACGAAGGAGTAGGTCAAGGTGCCGTCTTCGTTGACCGCACGCCACATCAGGCCCTGGGCGATGCCGTTGACCCACATCGAGGCGATGTAGAGCACGGTGCCGATGGTGGCCAGCCAGAAGTGCGCGTTGATCAGGCCGAGGCTGTACATCTGCTCGCGACCGAAGATTTTCGGGATCATGTGGTACAGCGCGCCGATGGAGATCATCGCTACCCAACCCAAGGCACCGGCGTGTACGTGGCCGATGGTCCAGTCGGTGTAGTGGGAGAGGGCGTTGACGGTCTTGATCGCCATCATCGGGCCTTCGAAGGTCGACATGCCGTAGAACGCCAGCGACACCACGAGGAAGCGCAGGATCGGGTCGCTGCGCAACTTATGCCAGGCGCCCGACAGGGTCATCATGCCGTTGATCATGCCGCCCCAGCTCGGGGCCAGCAGTACCAGCGACATCACCATGCCCAGTGACTGTGCCCAGTCCGGCAGCGCGGTGTAGTGCAAGTGGTGGGGGCCGGCCCAGATGTACAGGGTGATCAGCGCCCAGAAGTGCACGATGGACAAGCGGTACGAATACACCGGACGCTCGGCCTGCTTGGGCACGAAGTAGTACATCATCCCCAAAAAGCCCGCAGTGAGGAAAAAGCCTACCGCGTTATGCCCATACCACCACTGCACCATGGCATCCGTCGCACCGCCGTAAAGGGAGTAGGACTTGGTCAGGCTGACCGGGATTTCCAGGTTGTTAACGATATGCAGGATGGCCACGGTGATGATGAACGCACCGAAAAACCAGTTACCCACGTAGATGTGTTTGGTGTTGCGCTTCATCACCGTGCCGAAGAACACGATGGCGTAGGCCACCCAGACGATGGTGATGAGAATGTCGATCGGCCATTCCAGCTCGGCGTATTCCTTGGAACTGGTGTAGCCCAGCGGCAAGGAAATCGCGGCCAACAGGATGACCAACTGCCAGCCCCAGAAGCAGAACGCGGCGATTTTCGGCGCAAACAGCTGGGTTTGGCAGGTGCGTTGCACCGAGTAGAAGGAGCTGGCAAACAGCGCGCAGCCACCGAAAGCGAAGATCACCGCGTTGGTGTGCAACGGGCGCAGGCGGCCGAAGCTGGTCCAGGGCAAATCGAAGTTCAGAGCGGGCCAGACCAATTGGGCGGCGAGAAAAACCCCGAGCCCCATGCCGACGATGCCCCACACCACCGTCATAATGGCGAATTGGCGGACCACCTTGTAGTTATAGGCGGTACTTAATGTAGTGTTCATGGTTCCCCATCCACGGTTCAACCCAAGCAAGTGCGGCACTTGGGCTGGAGTTATAGGCAGACTAAATAGCGAGGCAAGCATGGGCAAAGAGCACAAGGCCAGTATTGACGGGGATCAATGGGCGCAGTGTGTGCAGGCACATGGGTGGTTATGGGATGCGGCAACCGGCGCGGCTTCAACCGAACCCGTCACGTTGATCCTGGCCCACGGCGCTGGCGCACCGATGGACTCCGGGTTTATGAACGACATGGCTGCACGCCTTGCCGGGCACGGCGTCAACGTGTTGCGCTTTGAGTTTCCCTACATGGCGCAGCGCCGTGTGGACGGCGGCAAACGCCCACCGAATCCAGCGCCCAAACTGCTGGAGGCGTGGCGTGAGGTGTATGCCGAGGTGCGACGTCATGTCGCTGGGAAACTGGCGATTGGCGGCAAGTCCATGGGCGGGCGCATGGCCAGTCTTTTGGCCGATGAGTTAGGCGCGGATGGGCTGGTGTGCCTGGGGTATCCGTTCTATGCGGTGGGCAAACCGGAAAAACCACGGGTCGAGCATTTGGCCGAGTTGAAGACGCCGACGTTGATCGTGCAGGGCGAGCGCGATGCCTTGGGCAATCGGGCGGCGGTGGAGGGGTATGTGTTGTCGCCGAGCATCGAGGTGATGTGGCTGGTGGCGGGGGATCATGACTTGAAGCCGTTGAAGGCTTCGGGGTTTAGTCATGAGCAGCATTTGGAGGCTGCGGCGGTGCAGGTGGCCAAGTTTTTGGTGGGCTATTAGGGCCCCATCGGGGGCAAGCCCGCTCCCACAGTTAACCGTGTACATCCCTTGGAATGCGGTCGAATGTGGGAGGGGCGGTTCGACGATTCGACTTGCCCCCGATAGTGGTTTACCGGTTGAAACGCTCCACCAGCGAATACTGGGAATTGGCCGTATGCGTCAACTCCTCGCTCAACTGCGCTGAGTTCAACGCTTGCTCCGAGGTCTGATCCGCCAACAGCGCAATGGTGCTGATATTGCGGCTGATCTCTTCAGCCACCGAGCTCTGCTCTTCAGTCGCCGCCGCAATCTGCGTGGTCATGTCGGTGATATGCGCCACCGCTTCACTGATCCCCACCAACGCTTTGTCCGCTTCCATTACGCGTGCCACACCTTCTTCAGCCTGGCGATGCCCGGCGTCCATGGTTTGCACCGCAGCAGCAGCGGTTTGCTGCAACTTGGCGATCAGGGCGTGGATCTGCCCGGTGGACTCGGCCGTGCGCTGCGCCAGTTGGCGAACTTCGTCGGCCACTACCGCAAAACCACGGCCCATCTCGCCGGCACGGGCCGCTTCGATGGCGGCGTTGAGTGCCAGCAGGTTGGTCTGGTCGGCGATGCCTTTGATCACGTCGACCACGCCGCCGATTTCATCGCTGTCTTTGGCCAATTGGGTAACGGTCACACCGGTCTCCCCCACGGCAACCGACAGGCGTTGAATGGCCTCGCGGGTTTCCCCGGCAATGTCGCGGCCGCGACCGGTCAGGCGGTTGGCCTCTTGGGTCGCGTCGGCGGTGCGCTGCACGTGGCTGGCAACTTCCTGGGTAGTCGCCGCCATCTGGTTGACCGCAGTGGCGACCTGTTCGGTTTCCACGCGCTGGCGTTCCAGGCCGCTGGAGCTGTTGTGCGCCAGGGTGTTGGACTGTGCAGCCTGGTCGTTGAGGTGTTCGGCGGTGTCTTGCAGGCGTGTCAGGCAAGTCTTCAGACGCGCCTCCTGGCTGAGGATCGACATCTCCAACCGCGCCTGAGCGCCACGGCTGTCGGTGTACATCTGCGCGATCAACGGGTCGGAGGTGGTCTGCTCGGCCAAACGCAGCAGGCGCTTGAGGCCGCGCTGTTGCCAGCTCAGGCCCAACAGGCCCAACGGCACCGACAACCCTGCTGCCAGGGCAAAGCCCCATTGGGAGGTGAGGGTGGCGCCGATCATAAAGCTCAGCTGGCTCACCAGGATAAACGGCAGCCAGTCCTGCAACACCGGCAGCCATTTGTCGCGCTGGGGAACGGCCGACTTGCCCTGGTTGATGCGTTGGTAGAGCGCTTCGGCGCGGCGGATCTGCTCGGCGGTGGGCTTGATGCGCACCGATTCGTAGCCGACCACCTGGTTGCCTTCGAAGACCGGCGTCACATAGGCGTTAACCCAGTAGTGATCACCGCTCTTGCAGCGATTCTTGACAATGCCCATCCATGGCAAGCCTTGTTTGAGCGTCGACCACATATGCCCGAACACCGCCGGCGGCACATCCGGGTGACGGACCAGGTTGTGCGGTGCACGGACCAATTCGTCGCGTGTGTACCCACTGATCTCGACAAACGCGTCGTTACAGTAAGTGATCACACCCTTGGCATCTGTGGTGGAGATCAACCGTTGCTGAGCGGGGAAGGTACGTTCGCGCTGGGTAACGGGTTGGTTATTACGCATGATTGTTCAATCCGCAAGGCTTTCAGGGGTTATCGGCACCGGCGGACGTTTATTTAACTTATTTTTGCAACAATCAACCGGCCAACATCGGGTAGGTGAACAAGCCAAAATGCAGCAGGTTCAAGCCAAAGTGCGTAGCAATCGCAGCACCCAGGCCCCCAAAGCGATAGGCCAGGCCATAACCGACCCCGGCGATGCTTGCCAGCAGCACCCAATGCCAGCCGGCCCCGATATGCACCAGACCGAACAACAGTGAAGCCAACAGCAGTGCGAGGTTTTCGCCATAAGGCAGGTGCTTGAAGCGCCGACTCAGGCCGCCCTGGATGTAGCCACGGAACAGCGCTTCCTCCACTAACGTCACCAGCAGCAGGTTATTGAGCACCCACAGCCAGGCCTGTTCCGGCCATTTCGGTGCCCAACTGATCATGCCCAGCAAGGCGGCGCCACCCAAGGCGGCAATGGCGGTAAGGGTCAAGGCCAGAGCGGTGACGCAGATCGACAGGCGCAACGAACGCCGCGCGACGATCCACGGGCAGGCCAGCAGCAGCCAGAAGCCGATCAGCGGTTTGTCCTGATTCAGGAACATCGAGAAGGGCACGGCGTCAGGCGTGAAGCGCTGCGAAGCAATGCCGCGCCCGTTGTAGAAGCCCGGCAACCAATGCATCGCCAGGCTCAGGGCCAGCACGATGAACAAGCCGTGGCCGAGGTAGCGTGCCCACGGGGTACGCTGTTGACGTACGGCATAGCCGGCGATCAGCAGCAGCGCTACCGAGACCAGCGCCAGCACGCCCAGTTGCCCGTAGGTCAGGGCCAGCACATAGCCCAGGGAAAGAAGTGCCAGGTACAGCCAGGGCAGTGCGATCATGGGGGAATCCTTGTAAACATCCGGGCGGCATTATAACGACCGCCCAGATGGGCTCGCATGAAACCTCGTCCATCCCCATGGAGCGAATGAGCGTTAGCGAGCCGTCCTACAGCGCCTGGGGGTTTTTCTTAGGGCGCAGTACCAACCACAACGCCCCCGCAATCAACACCCCGCCATACAGATGGGCCATCGACAACGGCTCATCCAGCAGCAACGCGCCCCACAACACGCCAAACGGTGGGATCAGAAACGTGGTGGTCATCGACCGAACCGGCCCGATGGCGGACAGCAAGCGGAAGTACAACACGTAGGCCAGCGCGGTACACACCAGCCCCAGCCCCAACAACGACGCCCATACTTGCCAGCCACCCCAACTCGCAGGCGGCTGGCTAATGGCGCTGTAGGCAAAGAGCGGCAGCAGAAACAGCGTGGCGCCAAGCATGCTGCCCAGTGCCGATAGGCGGCTGTCGAGGCCGCCCTGTTGGTCCAGCCAGCGCCGTGCGAGAAAACCGGCAAAGCCGTAACAGGTGGTCGCCACCAGGCAGGCCAGTGCGCCCATCAGCAATTGCACGTCAAACGCCACCGGCCCGGCACGGGTCAGTACGCCCACACCCAGCAGGCCCAGGAACACCCCGGCGAGTTTCGAGGCGGTGAGCCGCTCGCTGAAAAACAGCCCGCCAATCAACACGCCCATCAGCGGCGTGGTGGCATTGAAGATCGCCGAGTAGCCCGCTGGCAGCACCTGGGCGGCCACCGAATACATGGTCGCCGGGATGCCGGAGTTGATCACGCCCAAGAGCAGCACCGTCCTGAACTTGCCCTGGAAGTCCCAGCTCACGCGCATCATTGCCAGGATCACCAATAACCCGGCGGCGGCAATCGACACACGAAAAAACGCGGTCGGCACAGCGCCGATCTCGGGCGCGATGATGCGCATAAACAGGAAACTCGCGCCCCAGATGGCGGCCAGCCCGAGCAGGTAAAGGGTGTCGACAGGTCTCACGTAACGCTCCTACCTCAATAAGGCGGCGAGTGTTACACGCCGCCTTGACTGATTACAGGACAAACCGCGTCACCAGCCCATTGAGGTCCACCGCAAGACGCGACAGTTCCTGGCTGGCAGCCGAAGTCTGGGTGGCGCCGGCGGCCGTCTGGGTGGACAGGTCGCGAATACTCACCAGGCTGCGGTCCACTTCGCGAGCGACCAGGGCCTGCTGTTCGGCGGCACTGGCGATCACCAGGTTGCGCTGGCTGATCTGCGAGATGGCCGCGGTGATTTTCTCCAGGGCGCTGCCGGCGCTGTTGGCCCGCTGCAAGGTCTGGCCGGCATGCTCGGCGCTGCTGTTCAACGCCTCTACGGTGCCTTGGGTGCCTTGTTGGATGCCGGTAATCATCTGCTCGATTTCTTCGGTGGAATCCTGGGTGCGTTGCGCCAGCGAACGCACCTCGTCGGCCACCACCGCAAACCCGCGCCCGGCCTCGCCTGCGCGCGCCGCTTCAATCGCCGCGTTGAGAGCCAGCAGGTTGGTTTGCCCGGCAATCCCGCGGATCACTTCCAGCACCTTGCTGATGTCCTGGGCCTGTACCGCCAGGCCCTCAGCCTTGTTTGAGGCGCCAAGCACTTCGTCCACCAGGTTTTGGATCGAGCTGATGGTTTCGCTGATCTGGTAATGCCCGTGCTTGCTGTCTTCGTCAGACGCCTTGGAGGCTTCGGCGCTGGACACCGCATTGCCCGCTACTTCATCCACTGCGGCGCTCATCTGGTTGACGGCGGTGGCAGCCTGTTCGATTTCATCGTTCTGCGCCTGCAAGCCACGGGTGCTTTGCTCCATCACCGAGCTCATCTCTTCGGCGGCAGACGCCAACTGCTGCGCCGATTCGCTGATGCCACGGATGGTGGACTGCAATTGCGTCTGCATGGTGGCCAGGGCGGTGAGTAACTGGGCCGGTTCGTCCTTGCCGCTGACGGCGATGGGCTGGCTCAAGTCGCCGTTGGCGATGGTGCGTGCCACCGTCAACGCTTGGTGGAGGGGGGCGGTGATGCTGCGTGTCAGCAGCCAGGCCAGCAGCAGCGTGGCCAACAAGGCAGCCGCGATGATCAGGCCGACCACCCATTGCGCGCTGGAATAGGCCTGGGCGGCGGATTCGGCGGCGGCTTCCACGCCGTTCTGGTTAAAGACGATCAAGTCTTCCAAGCTCTTGTTGAGGACCACGCCTTGAGGGGCCAGGCGGGTGTTGAGCAGGTCGATGGCGTCTTGTTGCTGGTCCTTGTCCACCAGCTCGACCAACTGCCCGACGATGGTGAGGTAGGCGTTCACATTGACCTTGAGCTGCTTGAGCAGCTCGCCCTCGGTGTCGTTGCTCAGCAGGGCTTCGTGATGGTCGAGCAGGGTTTGCAGCTCGGTGCGTTGGCGGGCAATCAGGTTTTTACTGTTGTCGCGGATGCGTGATTCATCGGTGGTCGCCATGCGTAGCGATTCCAGGCGAATGCTGGCCGCATACGCTGCGCTGTCGTGGATATTCTCGATGCTCGGCATCCACGATTGTTCGATGATCAGCGCACTTTCCCGCAGTTGGGCCATCTGGCCCAGGCCAAACAGGCCGACGATGACCAACAGGCTGGCCAATACCCCAAAACTCAGACTGGCACGTAAGCCGATCCGCATATTCCTCAATGACATCTCAATGCTCCTTGGGCGATTAAAACCTGTTCCCGGGTCGGTCTTCAGACCTTGTTAGGGTGGGAAAGGGCGCGCTATATATCAAAGTGCCATCAAGGTAGTAATCAGGGTTTCCCTTACGTTGTATCGAATCTGTTACGCCGTCGTGCAGCCCAATGACAGGCGCGTCATTTCACCGGCAAAGCGCCAAGCCACGGCTTTGCAGGCGCCGCGATGAAATCGTGTGCGACTTTTTGGTGCGTTATCTGACCGGTTGGTCGAATTATGAAAATTGAAAATAAATGTACGAAGTGAGCAAAGTTGTACAACACGGCGCAAAAAATGACCCTTCTCCTGCCCTCGTACACTGGCTAAGCTCAGGGCATTCCAGATACCCGTAGAGGTTTCCCGCATGTCGCAGCCCGCCCTCGCAATCGCCCAGATGATCCTCGATGGCTTCGACGATTACCGTGAGCACTTTCGCCAGATCACCGACGGTGCCCGCGAGCGCTTTGAAAAGGCCCAGTGGCAACAGGGACAGGCGGCTTCGGCGGCGCGGATCAACCTGTATGAAGAGAAGGTGGGCGAAGTCAACGCACGCCTGCGTGCTCACTTCGATGACGCCACGTTGCTGGAAATCGACGTCTGGCCCCTGGTGAAAAACGCCTATATAGGCCTGATCGACCTGCGTTTCGACGATGAGCTGTCCGAGACCTGGTACAACTCGATTTTCTGCGGCCTGTTCAGCCATGACCTGATCAGCGACGGCTGCATGTTTATCCATACCACCCGGCCCAGCCTGCGCCGGGCGCGAGCCGCGCAGACGCGCACCTACACTCCCGCTGGCAAAATCTCGGAAATGCTCGCGCAGATCTTCTCGGACTACAGCTTCAGCGAACCCTATGCCGACCTTGCCGCCGACCTGAACCGCCTTGAAGCCCAGTTGCGCGAGAACCTGCCGGACTGGGTCTGCAAAGACCCAGGCCTTAAGGTCGAGTTGTTTTCCTCGGTGCTCTACCGCAACAAAGGCGCCTACCTCGTAGGGCGCCTCTACACCCACGACGAGCAATGGCCGCTGGTGATTCCGTTGTTGCACCGCGAAGGCCAGGGCATCCAGATCGATGCGCTGATCACCGACGAAGCCGACGTGTCGATCATCTTCTCGTTCACCCGTTCCTACTTCATGGTGGATGTACCGGTGCCGGCGGAATTCATCGGCTTTCTCAAACGCATCCTGCCGGGCAAGCACATCGCTGAGCTGTACACCTCCATCGGTTTCTACAAGCACGGCAAGTCAGAGTTCTACCGCGCGCTGATCAACCACCTGGCCACCACCGACGATCAGTTCATCATGGCCCCCGGCGTGCGCGGCATGGTCATGAGCGTGTTTACCCTGCCGGGTTTCAACACCGTGTTCAAGATCATCAAGGACCGCTTTTCGCCGTCGAAAAACGTCAACCGCGCCACGGTGATCGAAAAGTACCGCCTGGTAAAAAGCGTCGACCGGGTAGGGCGCATGGCCGATACTCAGGAGTTCGCCGACTTCCGTTTCCCCCTAAGCAAGTTCGAGCCCGAATGCCTGGCCGAGCTGTTGGAGGTCGCCGCCGGCACCGTCGAAGTGGAGGGCGACACCGTACTGATCCGCCACTGCTGGACCGAACGGCGCATGACCCCGCTGAACCTCTACCTGGAAAACGCCAACGACGCCCAAGTGCGCGAAGCCCTGGAAGACTACGGCCTGGCCATCAAGCAATTGGCGGCGGCGAATATCTTTCCCGGCGACATGCTGCTGAAAAACTTCGGCGTCACCCGCCACGGCCGCGTGGTGTTCTACGACTATGACGAAATCTGCTACCTCACCGAGGCCAACTTCCGCCACATCCCCGCGCCGCGCACCCCCGAGGATGAAATGGCCTCTGAGCCCTGGTACTCCATCGGCCCCTTGGATGTGTTCCCGGAAGAATTTCCACCGTTTTTGTTTGCCGACGCCGGCCAGCGCAAGTTGTTCGATCAACTGCATGGCGAGTTGTACAACGCCGACTATTGGAAAGGCCTGCAGGATGCGATTCGTGCCGGTAAGGTTATCGATGTGTTTCCTTACCGGCGCCAGCGTGAGGACAGTGAATAGCCCGCTATGTCTGCTGCGTTATTTAAGGGGGCTCGGGGTGGGGTTGTACCCCAGGTTGTTTCTGAGCTCGGTGTAGAGATTGCGCAAATCGGTATTCAGCTCTGAGACCAACGCCCGCTGTTTATTGTCGGCTTGTTCGCGAATGATAGCGGCTTGCTTGACCTGCGGTTTGGCGGTGCGAGCATGGGTCAGTTTATTGAAATCACGACGTTCTTGAGCACTGTTTGCTTGCTCCGTACGGGGAATGGCCTGGAGTTGTATAAAAGCCTTGTCGATAACGCCCAGCTCAAGTTTCAGTCGCCGCCCGTTGGACGAGGTTAAAACCAGCAGGGGGTCCATGCCTTTTGACGAGCTCCCATCAAGACTGCCCGCGCGCCAGGCATCACGCAGTTGGATAAGGGCCTCGCGCGCGGCATTGACTGCACCTGGCTGGAGTTTTTCTCCCAGGCCATTGCTGTGTACCGCTTCTAACGTGCGCTCCAGCCGATGGAGGGTCAGTTCCAACGTGGCCAGTTGCTTGCTCCGCTCCAGGTTCTGCTCCAGGCGTTTACGCTCCGGCGTGAGGCCGATTGAGGATTTGAATTGGCTGGTACCCTTTAAGCGCCCCGTCGCCCACGCATTGCGATATTCGGTCAGGGCGTTACGTTGCGCGATAAAGATGTCTTCTTCTTCCCGAGATATCGGCTGTGGCTGTTGCTTGATGTAACCGTCCAACGAGGCAACCTCCCTATCCAAGGCGTTGACATGTTTGACGGCCTGTTCCAGATCTTGCTTGGCCAACGTCGGGTTGAGCGATGCAACGGGCAGGACGGCAAGGGTGATCGGGTCCAATCCGCTGGACTGCGGCGCAGTGGCGGCGGCCCACGCTTCGCGCCTGTCCTGCAGGGCTTCACGTGCTTCAACGCGACTCGCCAGTAGTTCATTGCGTTGTGTGATTTTTTGCAGGCTGGTAGAGGCATCCGGTTGTGAGTTGACGAGCGAGCGGCTCTCCTGGTCGAAGGCCTCTAGCGTATTTTCGATTCTCGATAGATGCATCCAGGCTTGAAGTTGATGGCCCTTTTCCTGTGCCGTATTTTCGGGCAACCGACTTGGAGGGTGAAGCAACGTTTGCTCAAGGTTTCGGGTGTTTTCGAGCATGTGCTGGTGGCCTTGCTTCACCAGGCTTCTAGCCACGGTTGCGTGGATAGAGTGGGTCTGCTGTAGCAGGCGAGTCAGTGCTTCATGGGGGGCAGGTGCGAAAAACTGTTTCAATCTGATCATACGGCGTCCTCTGCGCAAATGTGACGGCTTGAGCCGGTTTCAAATGGGCGCTCTTCGCAGACCTTTAACCATGAGATAGACCTTGGCCAGGGTGGGGTCTGCGTTAAGCGGGTCGGTCAGGTAACGGGTTTGATATTCCGTCTTGGCCGTATCCCAAAGGCTGTTCAACTCGGCTTTCAAGGCGTTTTCCTTCAGTGTGCGTGCCGAGGGAGTGCAAGCGAGTGCCCATGCCAGTGGGCTGCCCATCCGTGAGGACGCTGCAAATGCGCCTTCGGCCCAGGAAGATCTGAGTCGATCTATCTTGGCGCACAGCGCCGCCACTGTTTCTGCATCGATGGAGGTTCCCCCTTCTGGGATCGAGCCGTCTGGGTGCTCTCGCTCCACCAACAATGCTCCCAATTGTTCAGCCTGTTCGAGCAGGTCATTGAGGCGGTTCACATGCTTGTAGGCCTGCACCAGTGCTGTGGCTGATAGATGAGGAGAAAAACGCACTGGGTTGTCATCGTGGTCGGCACTGCCGATGGCCTCTCGATAAGTAGGTGGCGCCTCTTCGGTTTCGACATGCTCAGGCAATGGGCTGGCGTTATCCGTCGTCTGCCAGTAGGTGGGCGGCAACGCCTTGGGCCTTAGCAGTTCGAGCTGCCTGACGGAGTCTGGGTGCGTATCTTCCGAATACATCCCCAGTTGGTCGAAGTAGCCCTGGGCAACGCGGGCGCGCTGTTTAAGCTCAGGGTCCAGTTCTGTGTAGGAGGGCAACGGGGCGGATGCAGGCGTGGCATTGCGGGGTGAGCCGGTGTTGGCTACGGGAACGGAAAACGCAGCCCAGTTCGCGTGCGCAAAGGGCAAAGGGTTAGCAGGGGTCGGCATGGCGTGGCTCCAGGGTGAGCATGAATGCTGCGTGCCGCAGTAAACCTCGCCTTGCCCCGTGCGGGCGATCTGGAAGACGCTGAAAATTCCGTGTGAAAAGTTGAGTGCAGTTGTGGTCTGAGAAGCTCCTGGCACCTTGGATACGGCCGCAGTAACCCGGTAATACCCAGGTTTTTCGGCGATGAGAGGGGTTCCCGCGTTCACCTGGACCGAAATCTGCGACAATCGCCGCCTACGATCACGTCACCCCAGGCTCACCTGCCTCACTAAAAAGACTTTTGCGTACCAGATGACCGACCAAGCGCCCACCATCGACCAACTGCTCAAAACCCTCGACCACGCCATGCTCGCTGACCGCCACCGCTTGCGCCGGCAGTTGCTTGAGCTGCGCAAGAAGCCCGACGAGGACAAGTTGGCGCAGTGGGTGGTGCGCATGCAGGCGTCCTGCGCCCAGGTCACGGCGCGGCGCGCGAGCCTGCCGGTGATTTGTTACGACGACAGCCTGCCGATTGCCGCCAAGCGCGATGAAATCAAGGCGGCGCTGAACAAGCATCAGGTGCTGATCATTGCTGGTGAGACGGGGTCGGGTAAGACCACCCAGTTGCCGAAGATCTGCCTGGAGATCGGTCGCGGCCAGTTCGGCCTGATCGGTCACACCCAGCCGCGTCGTATTGCGGCGCGCAGTGTGGCCAGCCGGGTAGCCGAAGAGCTCGCCACGCCGCTGGGCGCGCTGGTCGGCTATCAGGTGCGTTTCGAAGACCAGAGCGATTCCAACACGCTGATCAAGTTGATGACCGACGGCATCCTGCTGGCCGAAACCCAGAACGACCGCTACCTGGAACGCTACGACACGATCATCGTCGACGAAGCCCACGAACGCAGCCTCAACATCGACTTCCTGCTGGGTTACCTGAAAACCTTGCTGCCACGCCGCCCCGACCTGAAAGTCATCATCACCTCGGCGACCATCGACCTGGAGCGCTTCTCTAAGCACTTCGACGATGCGCCGATTGTCGAGGTCTCGGGCCGTACTTTCCCGGTGGACACCTGGTACCGCCCGCTGACGCTTGAGCAGGACGAAGAGGGCAACCGCGTCGAGGACGACCTCACCGTCGACCAGGCGATTCTCGCCACCCTCGATGAAATCGCCGCCTACGAGCGCAGCGAACGCCGCAGCCCGGGTGACGTGCTGGTGTTCTTGCCCGGCGAGCGCGAGATTCGCGACGCCGCCGACATGCTGCGCAAGGCCCAGCTCAAGCACACCGAGATTTTGCCGCTGTATGCGCGCCTGTCGCCAGCCGAGCAGCAGCGGATCTTCCAATCCCACCCAGGCCGTCGCGTGGTGCTGGCGACCAACGTCGCGGAAACGTCGCTGACCGTGCCGGGCATTCGCTACGTGATCGACAGCGGCACTGCGCGCATCAGCCGCTACAGTTACCGCGCCAAGGTGCAGCGCCTGCCGATCGAGGCGATATCCCAGGCCAGCGCCAACCAGCGTAAGGGCCGTTGCGGTCGGGTGGAGCCGGGCATTTGCATTCGCTTGTACAGCGAAGAAGATTTTATCGGTCGCCCGGAATTTACTGACCCGGAAATCCTGCGTACCAACCTTGCCGCCGTGATCTTGCAGATGCTGCACCTGCGCCTGGGCGAGATCACCGACTTCCCGTTTATCGAGCCGCCGGATGGCAAGGCCATCAGCGACGGTTTCAACCTGCTGCAAGAACTCTCGGCGGTAGACCGCAACAGCCAGCTCACCCCGCTGGGTCGCCAATTGGCGCGCCTGCCGGTAGACCCGCGCATGGGCCGCATGCTGCTCGAAGCGGCCAAGCTGGGCAGCTTGCAGGAAGTGCTGATCGTGGCCAGCGCCATGTCGATCCAGGACCCGCGCGAGCGCCCGCCGGAGCGTCAACAGGCCGCCGACCAGGCCCACGCCCAGTGGAAAGACCCGGATTCGGACTTCGCCGGGCTGGTTAATTTGTGGCGTGGTTTTGAAGAACAGCGCCAGGAACTCACCGCCAGCCCGCTGCGCAACTGGTGCCGCAAAAACTTCCTCAACTATTTGCGCTTGCGCGAATGGCGCGATTCCCATCGCCAGCTGAGCCTGATCTGTCGCGACATGCAGCTGACGGTCAACAAAGAGCCGGCGGATTTCCCGAAACTGCACAAAGCCGTGCTCTCCGGGCTGCTGAGCCAGATCGGCCAGAAAACCGAAGACGGCGATTACCTCGGTGCACGTCAACGGCGTTTCTGGATTCACCCCTCGTCGGGCATCGGCAAGAAGCGCCCGCAATGGCTGATGACCGCTGAGCTGGTGGAAACGACCAAGCTGTATGCGCGCATGGTCGCCAAGATCGACGCCGATTGGATCGAACCGCTGGCCGGGCACCTGATCAAGAAAAACCACTTCGAGCCCCATTGGGAGAAGAAGCGCGGGCAAGTCGTGGCGTTTGAACAGATCACCCTGTTCGGGCTGATCGTGGTCGGTCGCCGCCCGGTGCATTACGGGCCGGTTGACCCGGTGGTGTCCCGCGAGTTGTTTATCCGCGAAGGCCTGGTGCGCGGTGAGATTCAGTCGCGGGCCAAGTGCCTGACGGCCAACCAGCAACTGCTGGAGCAGTTGGACGAGTTGGAAGCCAAGGCACGCCGGCGCGACATTCTGGCCGATGAAGAAACCCTGTACGCCTTCTACGATGCGCGGTTGCCGGCAGAGATCCACCAGACCGCGACCTTTGACAGCTGGTACAAGATCAGCAGCCAGAAAGACCCGCAACTGCTGATCATGCGCGAAGAAGACGTGCTGGCCCGCGAGGCCAGTGAAGTCACGGCGCTGCATTACCCGGACACCCTGCACCTGGGCGACCTGGAACTGGCGCTGAGCTATCACTTTGAACCCAATCACCCCCGCGACGGCGTGACCCTGCGCGTGCCGGCGCCGCTGTTGCCGGCGCTGCCGCCGGAGCGCCTGGAGTGGTTGGTGCCGGGGGTGATCGAAGCCAAGTGCATTGCCTTGGTACGCAACCTGCCCAAGGCGCTGCGCAAGAACTTCGTGCCGGTGCCGGATTTCGTCAAGGCAGCGCTGCAACGGATGGAGTTCGGCCAGGGCTCGTTGCCCCAGGCATTGGGCCGCGAGTTGCTGCGCATGACCGGCGCACGCGTCAGCGACGAAGCCTGGGCCGAAGCGGCGCAGCAGGTGGAAAATCATCTGAAGATGAACCTCGAAGTGGTCGACGGCCAGGGCAAGTTTCTGGGCGAGGGCCGCGACCTGGCCGAGCTGACCGCACGTTTTGCCGAAGCCAGCCAGGCTGCGTTGGCGGTGCCACAGACCGCGAAAAGCCAGCAGCCGGTGGAGGCCAAGGTGTTCGCGGCGGTGGCCGAAAAGACCCAACAGAAGATCGCCGGGCTGTCGATGACAGTGTATCCAGCGCTGGTGGAAGAAAACGGTACGGTCAAGGAAGGGCGTTTCTCGACGGCCGCCGAAGCCGAGTTCCAGCACCGTCGCGCCTTGCAGCGGCTGCTGATGCAGCAATTGGCGGAACCGGCGAAATTCCTGCGGGGCAAATTACCGGGGTTGACCGAACTGGGCCTGATGTACCGCGAGTTGGGCCGCATCGACGCGCTGGTGGAGGACATCCTGTTGGCCAGCCTCGATACCTGCGTGCTCGAAGGCGAAGCCAGCCTGCCGCGTGATGGCGCCGGTTTGGCCGCCTTGGCAGAGCGCAAGCGCGGCAGTTGGACCGAACACGCTGAGCGCCTGGCGCGCCTGACCCTGGAAGTGCTGAAGCTTTGGCATGGCCTGCAAAAGCGCTTCAAGGGCAAGATTGACCTGGCCCAGGCCGTGGCCTTGAACGATATCAAGCAGCAACTGAGTCACCTGGTTTACCCAGGTTTTGTACGGGAAACCCCGTCGCAGTGGTTCAAGGAACTGCCGCGTTACCTCAAGGCCATCGAACTGCGCCTGGAGAAATTGCCAAGTCAGGTGCAAAAGGATCGGGTGTGGAGCGGCGAACTCAGCGGGCTGTGGGCGCAATACGAAAACCGCCTGAAAAAACACGCCCAGGAAGGCAAGCGCGACCCTCAGTTGGAGCTTTACCGCTGGTGGCTGGAGGAATACCGCGTGTCGTTGTTTGCCCAGCAGTTGGGCACTAAGGTGCCGATTTCTGACAAGCGCCTGAGCAAGCAGTGGAGCCAGGTCGAGGCTTGACCCTGTTCGGGATTTCCAGGTTGCAGTAGATCAAATGTGGGAGGGGGCTTGCCCCCGATTGCGGTGGGTCAGTCAGTAAGTTTGTAACTGATATACCGCAATCGGGGGCAAGCCCCCTCCCACAGTTGTCCCTAGGTGTACGTGAGAACAAGGCACTTATCTGGGATATAGCGCCAAATTGCGAGGTTTGTGGCAAACTTCGCGCCTATAAATGCCGGGATCGTCGTTACAGGCCTGCGGTTGCAGCCACGGCGCGATGGAATAAAGCGATGCCAGTTTGATGTCCGCCGGGCGGAATCGGACTACTTACAGTTTGGTACGAAGGTACCAATACTCCCTGCCTGACAGATTTAGAGGAACGACCGTGCATAACGTCGTGATCAGCGGCACCGGCCTGTACACCCCGGCCAACAGCATTTCCAACGAAGAGCTGGTGCAATCTTTCAATGCCTACGTCCAGCAATTCAACACTGACAACGCCGCTGCCATCGAGCGCGGCGATGTACAGGCGCTGACCGAATCCAGCGCAGCCTTCATCGAAAAAGCCTCGGGCATCAAGAGCCGTTTCGTGATGGACAAGGACGGCATCCTCGACCCGCAGCGCATGGCCCCGCGCCTGCCTGAGCGCAGCAACGACGAGTGGTCGGTGCTTTGTCAAATGGCCATCGGTGCCGCCGAGCAAGCCCTGCAACGCGCCGGCAAGACCGCCGCCGACATCGACGGCGTGATCGTTGCCTGCTCCAACCTGCAACGCGCTTACCCGGCCATCGCCATCGAAGTCCAGGAAGCCCTGGGCATCGAAGGGTTTGGCTTTGACATGAACGTGGCCTGCTCTTCTGCCACCTTCGGCATCCAGAACGCCGCCAACAGCATCCAACTGGGCCAGGCCCGGGCGATCCTGATGGTCAACCCGGAAGTCTGCACCGGCCACCTGAACTTTCGTGACCGCGACAGCCACTTTATCTTTGGCGATGCGGCCACGGCTGTGATCCTGGAACGCGCTGATCTTGCGACCTCCGAGCATCAGTTCGACGTGGTGAGCACCAAGCTGCTGACCAAGTTCTCCAACAACATCCGTAACAACTTCGGCTTCCTTAACCGCACGGCAGAAGAAGGCATCGGCGCCCCCGACAAACTGTTTGTGCAGGAAGGCCGCAAAGTCTTCCGCGACGTGTGCCCGATGGTGGCCGAGCTGATCGGCGTGCACCTGGCGGAAAACCAGCTGAATGTGGCCGATGTGAAACGCTTCTGGCTGCACCAGGCCAACCTGAGCATGAACCACCTTATCGTGAAGAAACTGCTGGGCCGCGAGGCGACAGTGGAAGAAGCGCCGGTGATCCTCGATACCTACGCCAACACCAGCTCGGCGGGTTCGGTGATTGCGTTTCACAAATACCAGGATGATCTGCCCAAGGGCTCCGTGGCCGTACTCAGTTCGTTCGGCGCGGGTTATTCGATCGGCAGCGTGATCCTGCGCAAGCGCTGATCGTTAGGTCTTGCGCGGTCAAATGTGGGAGCTGGCTTGTCAGGTCGCCGCATTGATTGGGTTTGCACTTTGACATTGAGGTAGACAATGGCAGCAGCTGACGACGCGCACTTGCTTGAACGCCTGCTCAAGGGTGAACAGCGCGCTTACAAGGAGCTAGTCACCACCTACCAAAGCGCCATGCGCGCCGTGGCCTATGCCATCGTCGGCCAGCGTCACGCCGATGAAATCGTGCAAGACGCCTGGCTGTCGGTGGTACGTAACCTTGCCAAGTTCGAAGGGCGATCGAGCCTCAAGACCTGGCTGCTGACCATCACCGCCAACGCCGCCAAAGGCCGCTACAAACAGAACCGTCGCGAAGTGCTGCTCGATGATCTGCCTTCACCCCACGGCACCATCGGCGATGATCGCTTTACCCCCGATGATGGCCATTGGGCCGTCGCCCCGTATGCCTGGCATCAAGACACCCCTGAAGCCCTGCTGACCGAGGATGAGCTGCGTAACTGCCTGGAACACACGTTGTTGAGCCTGTCGCAGTTGCAAAGCAGCGTGCTGGTACTGCGTGAACGCCAGGGGCTGGAGTTGGAGGAGATCTGTAATCTGCTGACACTTTCACTCTCCAATGTCCGTGTGCTGTTGCATCGAGCACGGCTTAAAGTCTTCGCCACGGTGGAGCATTTTGAGGAAACGGGCGAATGTTGACCTGTAAAGAACAAGTCGCGCGGTCCAGTGACTTTCTCGATGGGCAACTGACCTTTCGCGAACGTCTGCTGGTGCGTCATCACTTGATGTTTTGCCCGAACTGCCGACGGTTTATTCGCCAGATGCGCCTGATGCAGGCCACGCTGAAATTACTGCCGGACGAGCCGGTGGAGGGGGCGGATGCCTTGGCCCAGCGGTTGGCTGATGAGCGGCTCAAGGATCAGAAAGGCGGGGAGTAAGCAGGCCTGCGTGGCGGGATCGAACGGATGATGGGGACCGATCCAGCCACGCAAGACTGTTGCAACCACCTTGGGCCGTCCTGGCCCAAGGCTTATCACATTTACAATCAGAACTTCGCTTCGGCATCCAGCTGGAAGGTGTTGGCCTTGGCGCTGTCGTTCAGGCGGGTACGGCTGTAGGTGTCGGTCTTGGCCAGGAAGTAGGTGGCACCGACCGAGAAGTTCTTGTCGATGTCATAGCCAACCTTGAACTTGTGACCACGGGAGCCGGTGTAGCCGCCGCCGAAGTCAGAGTCGGTAAAGGCACCCACCACGGCGTTTTTCTCAACTTCGCGGTAGTTGTAGTCCAGGTTGAAGCCAAACACTTTGGACTTGGCACCCAGCAACCAGGCGGTGTCCGCATCGGTGATGGCGTCGTTGTTTTTCACGTACTGGCCGTAGAACGACAGCGGTACTGCCAGGCCACCGATATCGGCTTGACCGAAGCCTTCATACAGACGGAACTGGCCGTTGGGGGTGTTGCCGTTGATTGCCAGCGGAGTCGCGACGTCGGTGGCGCGCTTTTCGTCATCGTTCTGGAAGGCGTAGACGCTGCCGCCCAGGGTCAGTTTCAGGTTGTCGGTCAGCGTGAAGCGGGTACCCAACTGGCCGGCGGTCATGCGCAGGTCATGGCGATATTGCACGCCGTCGCCGTCCACGTTGTCCTTGAGGTTGTAGTTACCCAGGCTGCCGAACAGTTCGGCGCTGCTACCCAGTGGGTATTTGTAGGTAACGGCCAGGCCTTCTGGGTTGATGTCGCTATCCCAGATCACGTCGCCCATGCTGACCCACGGTTGCAGCATCTTGCCGCCGATGATGTGCAGGTTCTTGATCTGGTCCGGGTGGTAGTCGATGTAGCCGAGGTCCAGCCAGATCGATTTCTTCTCGAAGGCACCGTCCAGGTCCTGGTTGGTAGAGCGGGCATCGGCACTGCTACCGGTGGCGATACGGATACCGGTGTCCACCTGTGGGTTGATCTCGGTGTAGGCGCCGAGGCGGGCACGGATACGTTCGCGATCCTTGTCACGGCCGGTGACCAGGCCGTTTTCGCCTCCGATCTTGATCGTCTCATGACGCATGCGCACGTCACCCTTGAACTGAGTCTTGGCCGCCCAGGCCAGCTTCTGGTCGAAGACGCTCAGGTCGTTGGTTTTCTTCGCGGTGGCCGCGATCTGCTCGTTGGTCTCTTGTTGAGCTTGCCGTGCGATCTGCTTTTCTTTCTGATCATTGGCCAATTCGGTTTGCAGTTCAGTGTACTGCGCCGCGGTGATCTGGCCGTTGGCCTTGAGCATGTCGAGCAATTTAGCGTCGACTGCAGCGCTGGCCGGAACACTCAGGGCCAGTAACAGGCCGCCGCACAGGACCGCCGCAGTTTTGGTGGAAGCAAGACGCATATCAATCTCCGAAAGTGAGGAGGGATGGCAAACCATCCAGGACACAACCGACCAATGACGGACGGAAAAATAGTCGCCTGGTAGAACCAGACGCTCTAAAAACAGGCGTCAGTATCACGATCGTTTATGACGGAGCAGTGGCTAAGTGATGTCATCTAGATGACAATTTATTTAAGGTTGGAACTATCGGTTTAGAGCCTTGTCCTCGATTCGGGGGGTGTGTCTGGGTCGTCGATAGGCGATACTCGCGAGGCTGTCACGCCATGATTCAGTGAGGATGCCGATGCCGTTGCAACGCCTGGACAGCCTGTCCGAAATCGATGCCCAGACCTGGGATGCACTGGTGCCGGACGCTCAGCCATTTGTGCGGCATGCCTTTCTCAGCGCACTGGAAGACAGCGCCAGCCTGGGCCCGCAATCGGGTTGGCAGCCGGAGCATTTGTTGCACTGGGAGGGCGAGCGGCTGGTGGCGGCGTTACCCAGTTATCGCAAGTGGCATTCCTATGGCGAGTACGTGTTCGACCATGGTTGGGCCGACGCCTGTGAGCGGGCGGGTATCGAGTACTTCCCCAAGCTGCTGACGGCCGTGCCGTTTAGCCCTGTGAGCGGGCCACGGTTGCTGGCGGCGAATGCCGAAGACGGTTTTGAACTGCTCAAAAGCCTACCGGGCTATTTGGAAATAGAAGGGCTCTCCAGCGCTCATATCAACTTCACCGATGGCCTGGCCGATGATGCCATCGCGCAACAACCGGGCTGGCTGCAACGTCTGGGCTGTCAGTTTCACTGGCAGAACCGGGGCTATCGCGACTTCCAGGATTTTCTCGACGCTCTCAGCTCACGCAAGCGTAAGCAGATGCGCAAGGAGCGCGAGCAAGTGGCGGGGCAGGGCATCGACTTTGAGTGGCTGTACGGTCATGAACTGAGCGAGGCGCAGTGGGATTTTGTCTATGCCTGCTACGCCAACACCTATGCGGTGCGCCGCCAAACGCCTTATCTGACCCGCACGTTTTTCAGCTTGCTGGCCGAACGCATGCCCGAGGCCATTCGTGTGGTGCTGGCCAAGCAAGGCACACGGCCGGTGGCCATGGCCTTCAGCCTGATCGGCGGCGACAGCTTCTACGGTCGTTACTGGGGCTGCCTGGCCGAGTTCGATCGCCTGCATTTCGAAACATGTTTCTACCAGGGCATGGACTACGCCATTGCACACGGCTTGCAACGTTTCGACGCCGGTGCCCAGGGTGAGCACAAGCTGATTCGTGGGTTCGAGCCGGTGATTACGCGGTCATGGCACTACCTGCGTCATCCGGGGTTGAAGAGTGCCGTGGAGGACTTTTTGGAGCGTGAACGGGTGGGGATTGTGGCGTATGCCGAAGAGGCGCGGGCGGCGTTGCCTTATCGGCAAGGCTGAACCGCTGGTCTGGCGACGCTTTCAAGAAAGGATCAAATCACTATCCTGTATGTACAAAAGTACATACAGGATGTGCCATGGTTTTTGAGTGGGATGAATCCAAAAATAAAGCCAACATTGCCAAGCACGGCATCGATTTTAGCGACGTGCCGGATATTTTTCGGCATCCAATGCTGGCCTTACGCGATGATCGAGCAGAATATGGAGAAGAGCGTTGGATCGGTATTGGCTGGATAAAATTGTTAATGGGTGTGGTCGTGTACACCGAACGCAGGGGTGATGTGATTCGTATCATTTCTGCCCGAAAAGCAACCAAGAAGGAGGCCAAATACTATGACGCAAACATCGAAAACTGATTGGGAGCGCTTGGCCAAAATGAATGACGAAGAAGTCGATACCAGCGATATTCCCGAGCTGGATGCCGAATTTTTTCGACGAGCCGAGTTACGTGTTCCGGTAAAACAAGCAGTCACGATTCGACTCGATGCTGATGTGCTGGAATGGTTCAAAGGTCAAGGCACTGGCTATCAGACGCGGATTAATCAGCTACTGCGTCAGTACATGCAGGCGCATCAAGGCTGAGTAAAAAATCAAAGGGATCGGCCCTGTTTTTTCGGCAGGGCTGATCCCACATTGCCTCAGCCCGGCGGCTCCTTGCCCAGCCATCGATAGATGACACCGCCGATCACCGCACCCAGGATCGGCGCGAGCCAGAACATCCACAACTGCTGGATCGCCCACCCGCCGACGATCAAGGCCGGGCCTGTACTGCGGGCCGGGTTGACCGAGGTATTGGTGACGGGGATGGAGATCAGGTGGATCAACGTCAGCGCCAGGCCAATGGCGATGGGCGCAAGCCCCTTCGGGGCGCGGTGGTCGGTGGCGCCGAGGATGATCACCACAAACATCGCGGTCATCACCAGCTCACATACAAAACCCGCTGCCAACGAATAACCGCCCGGCGAATGCTCGCCGTAACCATTTGACGCCAGGCCTGACGCCAGTTCGAACCCCGGTTTGCCGCTGGCTATGAAGTACAACAGCGTCGCGGCGACGGTGGCGCCGATGACTTGGGAGACGATGTAGGCCGGCAACTCCCTGGCCGGAAACCTTCCGCCCACGACCAGCCCCACCGATACCGCCGGGTTGAGGTGACAACCGCTGATAGGCCCGATGGCAACCGCCATGGTCAGCACCGTGAGCCCGAATGCCAGGGCCACACCCAACAACCCGATCCCGACTGCGGGGAACGCTGCGGCCAACACCGCACTCCCGCAACCGCCCAACACCAGCCAAAACGTACCTAACCCCTCTGTGACTGAACGCTTGAACAAAGACATGAAGCCCGTCCTTGATAGATCGCTCTACCGACTCAGTAAATCAGTGATGCTCCCTGCAGATTTACTACAGCGCCCGTCTGGGCACTGCACTGAGTACAGCACGGTTGTGGTACAAATCCAGGCCCGCAGGGTGTTGCAATACGCTGTGTTGAAATGCGACCAAATGTGGGAGGGGGCTTGCCCCCGATGGCGGAGTGTCAGTCGCTGTATCTATTGACTGACCCACCGCTATCGGGGGCAAGCCCCCTCCCACATTTTGAACCGTGTACGAACTGAAAATTATTAGTCGATACCGACAAAGCCCCCTGTCTGATGCTGCCACAACCGCGCATACAACCCACCATGAGCCAGCAACTCGGCATGGCTGCCACTCTCGGCAATCTGACCTTTCTCCAGCACCACCAGGCGGTCCATCCGCGCAATCGTCGACAAGCGGTGGGCAATCGCAATCACCGTCTTGCCCTGCATCAGGGTTTCGAGGCTTTCTTGAATCGCCGCTTCCACTTCCGAATCCAACGCCGACGTGGCTTCGTCCATGATCAAAATCGGTGCGTCTTTTAGCAGTACGCGGGCGATGGCGATACGTTGACGCTGCCCACCGGAAAGTTTCACTCCGCGCTCGCCGACATGGGCGTCCAGCCCGGTGCGACCTTCGGCGTCTGACAGCAGTGGGATGAACTCATCGGCGCGGGCCTTGTGCACGGCGGCCCAGAGCTCTTCGTCGGTGGCGTCCGGTTTGCCGTACAGCAGGTTGTCGCGTATCGAGCGGTGCAGCAAGGAAGTGTCCTGGGTGATCATGCCGATCTGTTCGCGCAGGGTTTCCTGGGCGACGTCGGCGATGTTCTGGCCGTCAATCAGGATGCGCCCGCCTTGCAGGTCGTACAGGCGCAGCAGCAGGTTGACCAGAGTGGACTTGCCCGCGCCGGACGGGCCGATCAGGCCGATTTTCTCGCCGGCCTTGATCTCAAGGTTGAGCCCGCCAATGATCCCGCTCTTTTTGCCGTAGTGAAAATCCACCTGTTCAAAGCGCACTTCGCCATGGGGTACGTTCAGGCGCGGGGCGTTTTCACGGTCGATCACGGCCAAGGGCTGGGCGATGGTTTTCAGGCCGTCCTGCACCATGCCGATGTTTTCGAAAATACCGTTGACCACCCACATGATCCAACCGGACATATTCACGATGCGGATCACCAAACCCGTAGCCAGCGCGATCGCGCCCACGGAAATCATCGACTGCGTCCACAACCACAACGCCAGGCCGGTGGTGGTGACGATCAGCAGGCCGTTCATGGAGGTGATCACGATGTCCATGCTGGTAACCACGCGGCTGGCCAGCTGGGTTTTTTCGGTCTGCTCGATGATCGCCTCCTTGGCGTACTGCTGCTCAGACTGGGTATGGGCGAACAGCTTCAAGGTGGTGATGTTGGTGTAGCCATCGACGATGCGACCCATCAACTTGGAGCGTGCTTCGGAGGAGATCACCGAGCGCTCTTTGACCCGAGGCACGAAGTAGCGCAGGGCCAGGCTGTAGCAGATGATCCACGTCACCAGCGGGATCATCAGGCGCCAGTCGGCCTCGGCAAACAACACCAGGGAACTGATGGCGTAGATCGCCACGTGCCAGATCGCATCCACTGCCGACACGGCGGAGTCGCGCAGGGAGTTGCCAGTTTGCATGATGCGCTGGGCGATACGCCCGGCGAAGTCGTTCTGGAAGAAATTCAGGCTCTGCTTGAGCACGTAGCTGTGGTTCTGCCAGCGGATCAGGCTGGTCATGCCGGGGCTGATGGTTTGGTGCACCAGCAGGTCATGCAGGGCGCCGAAGATCGGGCGCAGCAGCAAAGCGACCACGGCCATCCAGATCAACTCGGCGCTGTGTACTTGAAAGAAATTGGCCGGCGGCGTGCCCTGGGCCAGGTCGATGATGCGGCTCAGGTAGCTGAACAGCGCCACTTCGATCAGCGCGCCGATCAGGCCCACCACCAGCAAGGCGGCAAAATGCGGCCACACCTGGCGCAGGTAGTAGAGGTAGAAGGGCAGGACTTTATCGGGTGGGGCTTCGCTTGGCGCGTCGCGGAAGATATCGATCAGTTGTTCAAAACGACGATAGAGCATTAGGGTTGACGCCCGCCGGGCGGGCTCTCCTTTCAAATGTGTGCGCAACCTTGTGAGTTACGCACAGAACTGCCTGCTGACCTCAGTCGATGCGCTTGGCCGACTTGATCATGACAGGATCGATTGGCACGTTCTGCATGCCCTGCTTGGTGGTGGTCTGGGAGTTGACGATGATGTCGACCACGTCCATGCCCTTGACCACTTTGGCGAACACCGCGTAACCGGCATCGCGGCCTGGGTCGAGGAAGGCGTTGTCGGCCACGTTGATAAAGAACTGGCTGGTGGCCGAGTTCGGGTTCGACGTGCGGGCCATCGACAAGGTGCCGCGCACGTTATGCAGGCCGTTGCTGGCTTCGTTCTTGATCGGCGCCTCGGTCGGTTTTTGCGACATCTGCGCATTGAACCCACCGCCCTGGACCATGAAGCCCGGGATCACGCGGTGGAAAATCGTGTTGGTGTAGAAACCCTTGTCCACATAGGCCAGGAAGTTCTTGGTACTGATGGGTGCCTTGACCGGGTCCAACTCGATTTCAATATCGCCGTTGGTGGTGGTGATCAGCACGTGGGGCGCCTTGGCAGGCTCAGCGGCCATCAGGTTGGCAGCGAACAGAACAGAACCGGCAAAGAAGGCGATTTTTTTCAGCATGGGTCAGTGATCCTGGGTAGTGGTTTCGACTGTCTCTAGAAAATCGAGCAGGGTTGCGTTAAAGACTTCGGGTTGGTCCAAGGGCGTGGCATGGCGGGAATCTTCGATCACCACCAGGCGCGCATCGGGCAGCAGTTTTACATAGTTTTCTTTTTGCGCCACGGGGGTGTAGTCGTGGTCGGCGCTGATGACCAAGGTTGGACAGGTAATCCGTGAAAGTCGTTCCTGCACGCCCCAGCCCACAATCGCATCGAAGCTGGCGAGATAAGCACGTTTGTCGTTTTTTGCCCAGCGCTCGGCCATCTTGCGGCGCAGGTCGGCTTGCTCAGGTTTGGGGAACAATCGGTCGCCCAGCGCCTTGCCGATGGTGGCAAGGCTCAGCACCCGCGCCAGGCTCCAGCGCTTGGCCCACTGCCAATAGTCATCGGCACTGCGTACCTTGACTTCGGGCGCGCTGTTGACGATGCACAGGCTCTTGACCAGGGCCGGCTCGTCCACCGCCAACTGAAAGGCGATCATGCCGCCCATGGACAGCCCAACCACATGGGCCGGCGGCAGGTTGAGATGCTCGATCAGGGCGACCAGATCAAAGGTGAAACCTTGAATGCTATAGCGCTCATGAGGTTTGTCGGAGCGACCATGACCACGCACGTCCACCACGATCAGGCGGTAATGCGCTGCCAACACTGGAATTTGCAACTCCCAATCCTGGCTGCTGGAGCCCAGGCCGTGGATCAAAATCAGCGGCGTGCCGTGGCCGTATTCCTCGTAGTGCAGGCTGCATCCTTCATGGTCGAACCAGGCCATGGGTGAACTCCATTTCAGGCTTGCTGGGGGGCAGCGAAAGGCGCGTCCAACGGGGCGGTATCGAAGGTGCGCAGCAGCTCCACGAGGATCTGCGTTGCGGGCCCCAAAGGTTTGTCCTTGTTTGAGTACAGGTAAAACGTGGGGTGGCGGCTGCCGCCCTGTTCCAAGGGTAGCTGCTTGAGCACGCCCTCGGCGAGTTCGCGTTCGATCATGTGCCGGGGCAACCAGGCAAAGCCCAGGCCACTGCCTACGAACGAGGCGGCGGTCGCCAGGCTGCCGACGGTCCAGCGCTGTTCGGCGCCGAGCCAGCCCACATCGCGAGGCTGTTGGCGGCCGGAGTCGCGGATCACCACCTGCATCTGGCTTTCCAGGTCCTGGAAGCTCAGCTCGCGGTTCATGCGGTGCAGGGCATGCTCGGGGTGGGCCACGGCGACAAATTCCACGTTGCTCATTTCCGTACCCAGGTAGCCGGGGATGCTGAAACCGCAGATGGCCAGGTCGGCCACGCCTTCGATCAGCAACTCTTCAACGCCGGACAGCACCTCTTCGCGCAGGCGCACGCGGCAACCACGGCTTTGCGGCATAAAGGCGGAGAGGGCGCGGACCAGTCGCGCATTCGGGTAGGCGGCGTCGACCACCAGCCGTACTTCGGCTTCCCAGCCCTGTTCCATATGGTGGGCGAGGTCTTCCAGTTGGCTGGCGTTTTTCACCAGTTGCCGCGAGCGACGCAACAGCACTTCACCGGCATCGGTAAGCACCGCTTTACGCCCGTCGATACGCAACAGCGGTACGCCAAGCTGGTCTTGCATGCGGGCCACGGTATAGCTCACCGAGGACTGCGAACGGTGCAGCGCTTCGGCCGCCTGGGCGAAGCCGCCGTGGTCGACCACGGCTTGCAGCGTGCGCCATTGATCGAGGGTAACGCGGGGCGCTTTCAAGATGGGTTCCTCTTGTCCTAAGCTGACAGTCCTTATTGGAGACTGCCGAATGAGAAAATTCTGTTATGTACTGCTGGCGCTGCTGCCAATGAGCGCGTTTGCCTACCCCATCGACGTGACTAAAAAAATCGACGGCGTCAGCATTGATTACACCCCTTCGGATGTGGACGGCGATATCAGCTCGATCCAGCTCAATAACTACGGCACCAATGACGCCGTATGCTCGGTAACCTTCACCAACGGCCCAGAGGCGCCGCGTCGGCGCACCCTGACGGTGCCGGCGGGCAAAAGCACCAACACGACGGTCAAGTTCAACCGCGCCATCATCAAGATGCGTATCGCCCTGGCTTGCGCGCCGAAGTGATCAGCAGCGGAGCATGCTCCGCTTATAAACAAATTTATAGATGGGTTATAGCAGTTTTTTGCGCTTTTTAATCGAATTGGCTCTGTTTAATCTTCACTCCATCGACTTACAGCAGTTTCAGATGGAGCCTACGAAGCCATGTCCAATGTTCTGATCATCGAAAGCAGCGCCCGCCAGCAGGATTCGATTTCCCGCCAACTGACTCAACAATTCATCAGCCAATGGCAGGCCGCCCACCCGGCAGACCAGATCACTGTGCGTGACGTGGCGCTCAACCCGGTGCCGCACCTGGACGCCAACCTGCTCGGCGGCTGGATGAAACCAGCGGACCAACGCAACGTTGCTGAACAGGCCTCCCTGGCACGCTCCAACGAGTTGACTGACGAACTGCTGGCCGCTGACGTGCTGGTAATGGCCGCACCGATGTACAACTTCGCCATCCCCAGTACCCTCAAAGCCTGGCTGGACCACGTGTTGCGGGCCGGTGTGACCTTCAAGTACACCGCTACGGGCCCACAGGGGCTGCTGACCGGTAAACGCGCCATCGTGCTCACCGCTCGCGGCGGTATCCACACCGGTGCCAGCTCGGATCATCAGGAACCGTACCTGCGCCAAGTCATGGGCTTTATCGGGATTCATGACGTCACATTCATTCACGCCGAGGGCGTGAACCTGAGCGGTGACTTCCAGGAAAAAGGCATCAACCACGCCAAGGCGCTGATTGCGCAGGTTGCGTGATGATCCTTTAATCGTCAGATAATCCCGCGCTGTTTATATCGCTCCACGCAAACCCTTCAAGTACGCGTAACGAACCTCCCTTTGCACTTCTGCTCCTGAGTGCTCCTGCCCGACTGACGCTATAGCGAGGTCGGGTTTTTTTTGCCCCGAGTTTCTTCAACCGCCGAAAACCTTTAATGTCCCGCCCATTCGAAACGAGGCGCGCATGGGCTATCTACTGGTTGTCACCCTGATTCAGGCATTTTCCTTCAGCTTGATCGGCGAGTACCTCGCCGGTCATGTCGACAGTTACTTTGCGGTGCTGATACGCGTGTTGCTGGCGGGCCTGGTCTTTATCCCGCTGACTCGCTGGCGCTCGGTGGAGCCAGCCTTCATGCGCGGCATGCTGGTGATCGGTGCATTGCAATTCGGCGTGACCTACGTATGCCTGTACCTGAGCTTTCGGGTGCTCACGGTGCCGGAGGTGCTGCTGTTTACCATCCTCACGCCGTTGCACGTGACGTTGATCGAAGACGCCCTTAACCGTCGCTTCAATCCTTGGGCATTGGTCGCCGCCCTGGTGGCGGTGGCGGGCGCGGCGGTGATTCGCTTCGACCAGATCACGGCGCACTTCCTCGGTGGCTTCCTGCTGCTGCAACTGGCCAACTTCACCTATGCCGCCGGGCAGGTGATGTACAAGCACTTGGTGGCGCGTTATCCGAGTGACCAGCCGCATTACCGACGCTTCGGCTTTTTCTACGTCGGCGCGCTGCTGGTGGTGCTGCCAGCGTTTCTGCTGTTCGGCAAGGCCAACTACCTGCCCGACGCCCCGCTGCAATGGGGCGTGCTGGTGTTCCTCGGGTTGGTCAGCACGGCGCTGGGCATGTACTGGTGGAACAAAGGCGCCTGCCTGGTACAGGGCGGCACGCTGGCGGTGATGAACAACCTGCATGTGCCGGTGGGGTTGCTGCTGAACCTGCTGATCTGGAACCAGCACGAGCCACTGGGGCGGCTGGCGTTGGGTGGGTTGGTGATTTTGGGGGCGGTGTGGATTAGTCGGTTGGGGGCTGTGAAGTAACGCTCGAAGGCACCGCAAAACCAATGTGGGAGGGGGCTTGCTCCCGATAGCAGTGTGTCAGTCAAGGATGTTCTAACTGATCCACCGCTATCGGGAGCAAGCCCCCTCCCACATTAGATTCGGTTATGCCGTGACGGCCAACTGTGTTACCAGAAAATCCACAAACGCCCGCGTCTTCTGCGGCACCCGCCTTGCCGACGAGTAAACCGCATTCACCGTGATCGCCGGCGCCTGCCATTCACAGAGCACCGGCACCAAGCGGCCGGCTGCCAGGGCTTGTTCGACGATAAAGTCTGGCAGCAGCGCAATGCCCATGCCGGCCTCAGCGGCTTGGGCCAGCAGGTCGCCGTTGTTGGCGTGCAAGGGGCCGGTGACGTTGACGCGCTGGGTGTCTTTGCCGTTGCTCAGTTGCAGGCTGACGCCGCTTTGCAGGTAGCCGTAGTTCAGGCATTGATGCTGGCGCAGGTCTTGTGGCGATTGGGGTGTGCCGGCACGTTCCAGGTAGGCCGGCGATGCCACCATGATGCGCGGGGCCGGTGCCAGTTGGCGGGCGATCATGGTGGAGTCGGGCAGGCTGGCAATGCGGATGGTGACATCGAAGCCGCCGCGCACCGGGTCCACCTGTTGATCGCTGAGCACCAACTGCAATTCGATATTGGGGTGCTGTTCATGGAACAACGGAATCAGCCGCCCCAGCCGATGCAAGCCGAACGACATCGGCGCGTTCACCCGCAACACGCCGCGTAACTCACCGATTCCATCGCGAGCGCGCTGTTCGGCTTCGTCCAGGGCCGCGATCACTTCACGTGCGGCCTCAAAGTATTCGGCGCCGGCCTCGGTCAAATGCAGGCTGCGGGTGGTGCGCTGCAACAGCTGCACGCCGATGGCTTCTTCCAACGCCTGGATCTGTTTACTGACTTTTGAACGCGGCACATCCATCGCTCGGGCCGCAGCGGCAAAGCCGTTTTCGCCGACGGTGACGACGAACGCACGCATGCACTCGATGCGGTCCATGATTGTCCCTTTTATAGAATCAATGAATCCATATTTTAGGTAATTGTTTCGATATTGGCTAGCCCGTAAAGTTACTTCCAAGCCGCCAGCAACGCTGGAAGCAACTAAAAAACCAAGTCATTAGAGGGAAGTCACCATGTCTATTCGCGAATTGCTCAACCCATCCAACTCCACCCTGATCCTGATCGACCACCAGCCACAGATGGCCTTCGGCGTGCAGTCCATCGACCGCCAGACCCTGAAGAACAACACCGTGGCCCTGGCCAAGGCGGCCAAGATTTTCAACGTGCCGACCATCTTCACGTCGGTGGAAACCAAAAGCTTCAGCGGTTACATCTGGCCGGAACTGCTCAGCGTGTTTCCTGACCAACAGCCGATCGAGCGCACCTCGATGAACTCCTGGGAAGACAAGGCGCTGGTCGCTGCCGTGAAGGCCACCGGCCGCAAAAAACTGATCATGGCCGCGCTGTGGACCGAGGTTTGCCTGAACTTCCCGGCCCTGGAAGCCCTGGCCGAAGGCTACGAGGTGTACATCGTCACCGACGCTTCCGGCGGCACCACCAAGGAAGCCCATGACATGTCGATCCAGCGCATGATCCAAGCCGGCGCGGTGCCGGTGACCTGGCAGCAAGTGCTGCTCGAATACCAGCGCGACTGGGCGCACAAAGAAACCTACGACGAAGTGATGGAACTGGTACGCGACCATAGCGGCGCCTACGGCATGGGCGTGGACTACGCCTACACCATGGTGCACGGCGCGCCGCAGCGTCAGGTCAAGTAACAATATTGGAGGCCACAGCCCTTGGGCTGTGGCTTTTTTTTGCGCTTTTTTCGATAGGTTTGCGCCATGACAACCGCCACCGCCCGCTCCCCATGGAGCCCATTGAAACACTCGATCTTCCGTGGGCTCTGGCTTGCCAGCATCGCTTCAAACATCGGCACCTGGATGCACGAAGTCGGCGCCGGTTGGTTGATGACTTCGCTGTCGGCAAACCCGATGACCGTCGCCCTGGTGCAAGTGGCCAGCGCGGCGCCGATGTTCCTGCTGGCGCTGCCAGCGGGCGCGCTGGCGGATATTGTCGACAAGCGTCGCTACCTGTTGATGGTGCAGGCGTGGATGGCCACCGTGGCGTTGCTGCTGGCGGTGTTGACCTTGAGCGGGATGATGACGGTGCCGTTGTTGCTGCTATTGACCCTGGGCATGGGCGTGGGCACGGCCTTGATGATGCCGGCGTGGTCTTCGCTGACCCCGGAACTGGTGCCGGCCGACGAGGTACCGTCGGCCATCGCCCTGAGCAGCGTAGGCACTAACCTGGCCCGCGCTGTGGGCCCGGCAATCGCCGGGGTGTTGGTGAGCCTGGTGGGGCCATGGGCCACGTTTGCGGTGAACGCACTGTCGTTCTTTGCGGTGATTTCGGTGTTGTGCCTATGGCGGCGTGAGGCGCAAGTGGCGGTGCTGCCGGCCGAACGGCTGTTCAGTGCGGTACGGGTGGGCTGGCGTTATGCGCGCAGTTCGCGGCCGTTGCAGCGGGTGCTGGTGCGCACGCTGGCGTTCTTCTTTGGCGCGAGCGCCGGGATGTCGTTGTTGCCGCTGATTGTGCGTGGAGAGTTACACGGCAGTGCGGCGCAGTTTGGCGTGTTGCTGGGCAGTGTGGGCATCGGTGCGGTGCTCGGCGCGATGGTGCTGCCGCGCTTGCGCCAGGTGCTGCCCGTGGACAAGTTGGTGGCCATTGCCAGTTTGGTCTACGCGCTGGTGCTATTTGCCTTGGCTTGGGTACGGGATTTCTATCTGTTGATCCCGGTGATGCTGATCAGCGGTGCTGCATGGATCGCGGTGTTGTCCAGCTTTCAGGTGGCGGCACAGACGTCGGTGCCAGCCTGGGTGCGGGCACGGGCGTTGGCGGTGTATATCCTGATGTTTTTCGGCTCCATGGCCGTGGGCGGTTTGCTCTGGGGCTGGGTCGCCAGTCACAGCTCCATGAGCCAGGCGTTGAGTGCTGCCGGTTCGGTGCTGGTATTGGGCGTATTGCTGACTTGGCGCGTGGCCTTGCCGCAACGCAAGGCCGACGACTTGGCGCCCTCATTGCACTGGCCGCAACCGCTGCTGGCAGAAGGGCAGCACCAGGAGCGTGGCCCAGTAATGGTGACGCTCGAATACGACATCGACCCGCAGCACATCCAGGCCTTCACCCGGGCAATGAGCCCGGTACGTCGTATGCGCCAACGCAACGGCTCGTTTTCCTGGAGCCTGGTGCAAGACAGCCAAAACCCGCGCCGCTGGTGCGAAGTGTTCTACGACGAATCCTGGCTCGGCCATTTGCGCCACCACCAGCGCGTGACCCGTGCCGAATTGAAGATTGAAGCGGCGGCGCGGCGGTATCAGACCGAGGGGGTGGCGATTGCTATTCGTCACTTTCTTCAGGCTTAACGCAACTTCAATGGGTACTCAACCACCACGTACACCCGATCTATATCGTCCCCCGCCTGGGCACTGTTGGCCCGATGGCTGACATGAGACAACTGCACCGACAGGTCCTTGGCCGGGCCGGATTGCACCACGTAGTGCAGGTCGATATCGCGCTCCCAATGTCGGCCGCCGCGACCTTGTTGGAATTGGTATGCGCCGCCTTGTGGCGCATGGGTGCCATCGATGCCATTGCCTGTGACGTAGCGGGTCATGAACTTCAGGCCGGGAATGCCGAAGGTGGCGAAGTTGAAGTCATAACGAACCTGCCAGGAGCCTTCGCCGGGGCCGTTGAAGTCGGCGTATTTGATCGAGTTGGCGAGGTAGATGGAGTCGCCACCCACGAAGTCGAACGGCGTGTTGCCGTTGATCTTCTGATAGGCCAGGGTCACTGATTGCGCGGCGAAGCTGTATTTACCCGCCAGGCTGTAGGCGGTGTTGGCGATGGCCCCGGCTTCGGCGTTGCCTTGATCTTCGGTGCGGTAGATATTGCCGTCGAGCATCCAGTTGGCCGGCGACCAATGCAGGTTGGCGTAGTACTGGCGCCAAGTGTCACTTAATTGCGAGGTGTACAGCGCGCCGCCCACGGGCTGGCCTTCGAAGAATTGCCCACCGATAAAGTCGATGGCGCCGCCACGAGTGCTGGCGCCGTAACCGTTGAAATCACCACGTGCCGTGGAGGCGTCCTGATTTTTAAAGGCGGTGAAATGCCCGGCCTGCCAGTGCAGGGCGTCGATCTCGCGGCTGTCCAGCAACAGGCCGGTGGCATACTCCGGTTGCAGGCGTTTGTCGGAGGTGTCGAATACCGGGGTTTCGACGGTCATTTCGCCCACCGACAGTACGGTCTTGGAGGCACGCAACTTGAGAGCACCACCGGCGCTTGAATAGTTGCCTTCACTGCGGCCGTTGCTGTCCACGGGCAGCAGGCCGGTGCCCGAATGACCTCTGCCGCCGTCGAGTTTCAGGCCGACGAAGGCATGGGCGTCGACACCTATGCCAAGGGTGCCGGGGGTGAAGCCAGAGGCGAAGTTGGCGATAAAGCCTTGGGCCCATTCCTCTTTGTGCGGTTTGCTTGAGGGGGAGCGCTCTTTGTTGTCGAGGTAGAAGTTGCGGCTGAGCACATCGAGGGTCGAGTCCTCGATCAGGCCTGCCGCCAGCACGCTGTTGCAGGTACCGGTCAGCAGAAGTGAAAGCAGGGTTGGAGCGCGCATCGGCGTTGCCTCAAAGGATTTCCAATGAGGCAAGCGTCGCGATTTTTTTAGCAGAGCGATTGAACGGCTGTGCTCAATCGCTCTAGATCAAGGCTCTTTTCGGCTCAGGCAGGTGGCTGGCGCCCATCACGGCAGGCAACACACCGGCGCGTAGGTCATTGCCGCTAGGCTGTTGATAGAGGCTAAGGCCAAATTCCGGCAGCACCGCCAGCAGGTAATCGAAGATATCCCCCTGGATACGCTCGTAATCGGCCCACGCAGTGGTGCGGGTAAAGCAGTAGATCTCCAGCGGCACACCCTGTGCGGTGGTTTGCATCTGGCGCACCATGCAGGTCATGTTTGGCTGGATGTCCGGGTGGCTTTTCAGATAGGCCAGGGCGTAGGCGCGGAACGTGCCGAGGTTGGTCATGCGGCGGCGGTTGGCCGACAGTTGCGCGCTGTGGCCCTGGGCTTCGTTCCAGGCCTTGAGCTCGGCCTGCTTGCGCCCGATGTAGTCGGTGAGCAGGTGCACCTGGGTCATGCGCACTTCTTCATCGTCGCGCAGAAAGCGCACGCCGCTGGCGTCGATAAACAGGCTGCGCTTGATGCGTCGCCCACCCGAGGCCTGCATGCCGCGCCAGTTCTTGAACGATTCGGACATCAGGCGCCAGGTGGGGATGGAGACGATGGTCTTGTCAAAGTTCTGCACCTTGACCGTGTGCAGGGTGATGTCCACCACGTCGCCATCGGCACCGACCTGGGGCATTTCGATCCAGTCGCCGACCCGCAGCATGTCGTTGCTGGTGAGTTGCACGCTGGCGACGAACGACAGCAAGGTGTCCTTGTACACCAACAGGATCACTGCCGACATGGCACCCAGACCCGACAGCAGCAACAGCGGTGAACGGTCGATCAAGGTGGCGACGATGATGATCGCGCCAAACACGAACAGCACCATTTTCGCCAACTGCACATAGCCCTTGATCGAGCGGGTGCGTGCGTGTTCGGTACGGGCGTAGATGTCCAGCAGGGCGTTGAGCAGGGCGCTGATGGCCAGCACCAGGAACAGGATGGTGATTGCCAGGGCCACGTTGCCGATAAACAGAATGGCGGTTTTGCTCAGGTCTGGCACCAGGTACAGGCCGAACTGGATCACCAGCGATGGCGTCATCTGGGCCAGACGATGGAAGACTTTGTTGTGTCGCAGGTCGTTAAGCCAATGCAGGGCCGGTTGCCGGCCGAGCAGCTTGACCGTGTGGAGGATGAGGTAGCGTGCCACTCGTCCGAGCAGCAGGGCCACCACCAGTAACACCAGCAAGCCGAGGCCGGCATGCAAGATCGGGTGTTCATCGAGGGCGCCCCAGAGGTCCTGGGCGTTGAGCCAGAGCTGTTTGATATCCATGGGTGAAACCGATTCTTCTGTGGGACAAGACGGGGCGATTAGAGCATTGAAGTGCTACAAAGTTGGCCTCACGGACAAAAGAGCTCACAAAAAAGCAGCTGATTAGCACCGTTCGCGTAAAGAAACTCGGTTTGGACGCCCGAAACCGTTACCCTATGCAGCTGATATTTTGTATTTCTTCGAGGTAGCACCCGTGTTTTCCCAATTCGCCCTGCACGAACGCCTGCTCAAAGCCGTGGCCGAGCTTAAATTTGTCGAGCCTACGCCTGTGCAAGCAGCGGCCATCCCGCTCGCGCTCGAAGGGCGTGACCTGCGGGTGACGGCTCAAACCGGTAGCGGCAAGACCGCTGCTTTCGTCTTGCCAGTTTTGAATCGTCTGATCGGCCCGGCCAAAGTTCGTGTGAGCATCAAGACCCTGATCCTGCTGCCAACCCGTGAGCTGGCCCAGCAGACTCTGAAGGAAGTCGAGCGCTTCTCGCAGTTCACCTTCATCAAGTCCGGCATTATTACCGGTGGGGAAGACTTCAAGGTCCAGGCTGCCATGCTGCGCAAGGTGCCGGACATTCTGATCGGCACGCCAGGCCGCATGATCGAGCAACTCAACGCCGGCAACCTCGACCTCAAGGAAGTCGAAGTGCTGGTGCTGGACGAAGCCGACCGCATGCTCGACATGGGCTTTGCCGACGACGTACAGCGCCTGGTGGGCGAATGCGTCAACCGCCAGCAGACCATGTTGTTCTCCGCCACCACCGGCGGTTCGACCCTGCGCGACATGGTTGCCAAAGTGCTGAACAACCCTGAGCACTTGCAGGTCAACAACGTCAGCGATCTGAACGCCACCACGCGCCAGCAGATCGTCACCGCCGACCACAACGTGCACAAAGAGCAGATCCTCAACTGGCTGTTGGCCAACGAGACCTATCAGAAGGCCATCGTGTTCACCAACACCCGTGCTGCCGCCGACCGTATCTACGGCCGCTTGGTGGCCCAGGAATACAAAGCGTTCGTGTTGCACGGCGAGAAAGACCAGAAGGACCGCAAGCTGGCCATTGACCGCCTCAAAGCCGGCGGCGTGAAGATCCTGGTAGCTACCGACGTCGCCGCTCGCGGCCTGGACGTAGACGGCCTGGACCTGGTGATCAACTTCGACATGCCTCGCAGCGGTGACGAATACGTGCACCGTATCGGCCGTACCGGGCGTGCTGGCAACGATGGCCTGGCCATCTCGCTGATCTGCCACGGCGACTGGAACCTGATGTCGAGCATCGAGCGCTACCTCAAGCAGTCGTTCGAGCGCCGTACCATCAAGGAAGTCAAAGGCACGTACACCGGGCCGAAGAAGGTCAAGGCGTCGGGCAAGGCCGTTGGCGTGAAGAAGAAAAAGACCGACGCCAAGGGCGACAAGAAGAAAACCGGCGCCAAGTCGCCGACCAAGCGCAAGATCGCCAACCGTCCGAAGACCGACAACCTGTCGCTCGTCAGCAAGGATGGCATGGCCCCGCTCAAGCGTCGCAAGCCAGAAGCACCGGCCGCCGAGTAAATCGCGGGCACAAAAAAACCGGACCTGTGTCCGGTTTTTTTTTGCCTTTAACTTTTGGCTTTCGCGGCTGCTTCGTCCAGGTCTTTAAGGCGCTGCTCGATCAACTGGCACTTGTCGGGCAAGTCGGCAGAGGCGGTATCGACATCCATCTTGCGCAGCTCTTCATTGATCTCTTTGGCCTTGTCCGGATTGTGCTCGGTCACACTCTTGACCTTCTCGGCCAGCTGTTCACGTTTTTGTGCGGCCTCTTCCGGCGTGCAGGCCCAAGCGGGTAGGGCGCTCAACAATGTGGCGGCGATAGCCAGGTTCAACAGGGTTTTCATGGTAGGACCTCCTTGGCGGTTATACGCAGTTGAGGGTGCGAACGTCTGGAAAGTTCAGAGAACTCACGCCCGTCAGTCAGGCTGAACGGCGACTGACGTGGCGTGTCCCATTTTCAGACGGGCTACTTTCCTTTGGCCTGCAGGAGGAATCAGGATGACGACTTACAACTGGGATCTGATCGAGCGTTTGCTGCACGAAGTGCAGAACGGTGAGGGCAGTTTCGCACCGCGCAAATACGCCGAGCAGGAAGCGGCCGAGAAGGCCACGGCGGGCGAGTCCACTGGGAATCTCGATACGCTGAAGAAGACGGCTGCGGATTATGAGGCGCTGTTGTTTAAACGCGGGTTTATCGAATCGCGGCCTGAAGAGGAGGGTGGCAATGGTGAGAATTTCATCTTGACGCCGCTGGGTGCGCAATTGCTGGCGCTGATCGACAGTTCGATCCCGGGCAATGATCATCCGCGGCAGGTGTTGGATGAGCAGGCAGATGCGCTGGACCCAGCGACGTTTGCCGAGGTGGCCTCCAAAGCTCAAATTGCCTGACCTGACAGAGAGAAGATCCAGTGTGGGAGGGGCGGTGCGACGATTCGACTTGCTCCCGATAGCGTAGTGTCAGTCAACTCAGTAGGTGGCTGACCCACCGCTATCGGGAGCAAGCCCCCTCCCACACGTTACGGTCCAGCGTTCTTGAGGCATTTGAGTGCTTTGAAATCGCTGCGTACGCCGTCAATTTTCCGGGTAAGTTTCAAGCGTTGTTGCGGGGTGCTTTCGGCCATCAGGTCCACGAGCAGGCTGCGCGCCGCGGCTTCTGTCTGGGCGTAGGCGGTCCGATATTCCGGTGTCCAGAGGCTTTCCCGATCCACCAGCAATTGCTGGATTTTCTGCGGGAAATCGGCATTTTTGCGCTGCTGTACTGCGTCAATGAATTGCGCCTGCCAGTGGGCACGGTTGCCGATCCAGGCCTCGTTCTGATTGCCCAGTGCAGTGGACCAGTCCGTGACGCGCTGCTGTTGAGTGGCGCTGAGCGGGCCGATCCAGGCATCCAGGCGCTTGCGCATGCGATCGGCGCGATCCTTGATCTGTTGCGCAATAGCCGGCTTGAGGTATTCGTCCTGGCGTTTGCGCAGGTCTTTGGCCAAGGCGTCGTTCATTTCCTTGACCTGTTGGTCGTTCAGGCCTTGCAGCAGCTCAATGGCCGACGGGGTGATGGTGCGCGCGGTCTCGGCGATGGCCGCCTTGGCTTCAGCGGTACGGGCTTGGAGTGCGGCATCAGTCACCTGATTGTCGTCGACCATTTGTTGAAGGCGGTCGAGCCAGTCAAGATAACCGGGCAGCTGGGTGGTGCAGTGCCAGGCCAGGTGTTCCTTGAGTTTGTCGTTGAACCAGTCCTTCTGCCCGGCGTTCATGCCCAGGTAGTCGTTGAGGGTCCAGGGAATGATTACATCCAAATTGCGATAGGCCAGGCCCACGCGATTGCAACCGCTGAGCGCCAGGCTCAGGGTCAGCAATACCACCAATAGTTTGAGCCGACGCAGCATGGGCGGGTCCTTGCATTGAGGGAGTTAATGCATGTGAACCCACGCCAGGCGCGACAGTTCAGCCCATCAATAAAACGTCCGCGCAGCCTTCAAGGTCAACAGCCCATCGCATTGCGAGTTGTGTCCGGAGTAGGCCGAGCAATCGCCGCCGCTTAGGCTGGAGTCGCTGTAGATCAGGTTGAGGTCCACGCCCATCCATTGCCGGGAAAATTGTACCGACCAGTCACTGAAGGTGCTGATGGAACCGCCCGCTACCGAAACCGGGCTACCCAGCTGATGCGTGGTGTACTTCATGCTGACGCCGATGCCAAAGGGTTGGGTGCCGCCGAGGTCGGCGAAGAGTGTGCTGTCCTGGCGGTCGGGGTCGTTGCTGAAGGATGCGCCGAAGCGGTTGCCCAGCAGATTGAGGCCGCCGTAGAACTCCTGGCTGTCGAGGGGGCTGAGCTTGGGGTAGCTGTAGTGGATCAGGCCGACTTCATAGCCCAGGGTCTGGTCGAAGGGGTGTTTGAAACCCATGTAGGAATCGACTTCAAGGGTGCTGGCCGAGGACAGCCCCATATTCGGAGAGAACTGGCCGAAATACAGGCCGCTGTCGTGGCTCAGGTCCAGCCCGCCGTGGAACGAGTCGCTGCCGGGCGAGGTAGGCTTGACCAAGCCCTGGGCCATGCTGCGGCTGGGGGTGGTGCCCAATTTCAGGTCGAAATCGCCCAATTCACGCTGAAAAATCTGCGCTTCGGCGAGGGGGCTGGCTGCGAGGGCAGTGACCAGGAATATGCTGGGTTTAAACATGCGTCACTCCATGAAAAGCGAGGAGCAGTAACGGAAAAAATAGGGCAGATGCCCGTGCTAGACGTGTGCAAGCATACCGGCGAATGCCAGGCGGTGAGCCCCGTTCGTCGATTGGCACAAAGATGGATAGGTTGGAGAGGTGTTTCGGGCTCTAGTCCTAGCGCCTTGATGGCAAGGCGCTTAGGGACCAGGTGTACTGCGCGGTGTTACTTTTTACCCAGGCTGATCTGCTTGGACGGGCCGAAAGTCTGGCCGCTCACGCCTTTGGCAATTTGCTGGATTTCGCCGCCCGACTTGAGGAACGCAGCAATCTGGCTGTTGATCGATTCGCTGGTTTCAACGGCGGGAGCTGGCTTTGCTTTGCTGTTGGATGCTTTTACGCGCATGGCGGCCACTAACCTGTAGAAAATTAACTTGGCCAGGCATCGTACAGGAAATACTTGACAATTGCTTGGCAAATATCTTCTGAGAATTATTGCGACGCCGCAAAACGGGCAAAGTGTATTTTTGAAAAGCCTCTCTAACTTACTGTTTTAAATAGAAACCACAGGGCTGGAGGTGGCTTCCAGCACCGCTAGATTCATCCGGCTCATCAGACGAGCGGGGCAGGGCCACTGGAACGCCACGCCAGCCCTTGATTTTTCAGGCGCGCGCGCGTGGAGGGCGCAACTCGGGTAGAATGCCGCCCACGTAACGAGGGTATTTGAAATGGCTTTAGTCGGGCGCTACAACAGCTTGCAAGTAGTTAAACATACTAACTTTGGTTTATACCTGGACGGTGCGCAAGACGGTGAAATCCTCTTGCCCAATCGGTATATCCCCAAAGATATTCCCAGTGAAGATGAAGACTGGCTTAACGTTTTCATTTATCTGGACAGCGATGACAAACTTATCGCCACGACTGAAAAACCGAAAGTTCAAGTAGGCGAGTTTGCCAGTTTGAAAGTCGTGGAAGTCAACAGTATTGGCGTATTCCTCGATTGGGGTTTGCCTAAAGACCTGTTGCTGCCGTATTCGGAAGAAAAACGCCAGATGACCGCCGGTGAATACTGCGTGGTGCATGTCTACCTCGACAAGCACACCAAGCGCATCACTGCCACTGCGCGCCTAGACCGTTACCTGGACAAGACGCCGGCCAACTACCAGGTAGGCCAGGAAGTCGACCTGCTGGTAGCCGAAGCCACCGACATGGGGTTCAAGGCGATCATCAACAATAAGCACTGGGGCTTGATTCACAAAAACGAAGTGTTCAAGTTCCTGCGCCCGGGCAAGGAAGAAAAAGGCTTTATCAAAGAGATCCGCGCCGATGGCAACATCAGCCTGAGCCTGCAACCGGTCGGCCAGGAAGCGGCTTCCAGCCTTAACTCGAAGATTCTTGCCAAGTTGCGTGAAAACAACGGCAGCCTGCCGGTCAGCGACAAGAGCGACCCGGCGGTGATCAGCAATTTGTTCGGCGTGAGCAAAGGCAACTTTAAGAAGGCCATCGGTGCCCTCTATAAGCAGGGCCAGATTGTGATTCATGCGGATCGCATTGAACTAAGCTGAGTGACGTTCCTCTTTGTATGAACGGGCTTGATGTGGCGAGGGAGCAAGCTCCCTCGCCACGACAGCCTTCTTCTACAGAGGTGTGTCATGTCCAAAAAAATGTTGTTCGCCTACCTCGGCACCCTGTTCGCGTTCCTGGTACTTGACGGCCTCTGGCTCGGCGTCCTCATGGGCCCGACCTACAAATCTCTGCTGGGCTCGCTGATGCTGGATCAGCCACGGCTATTGCCGGCAGTGCTCTTCTATCTCCTGTATGTCCTCGGTTGCGTGGTGTTTGTCGTTTTGCCCAGTGTCAGTTGGCAGCGCGCGGCACGTTTGGGCGCCTTACTCGGCTTGGTGGCCTACGGCACCTATGACCTGAGTAATTGGGCCACCTTGCAAGGCTGGTCCGCAGGGTTGGCGATAATGGACATGGCCTGGGGCACCTGCCTGACGGCAGCGTGCTGCACAGTTGGGTATTTGTGTGCACATCGGGTGCGGCAATGATTGTGTACAGGATTTTTATGCACCGTTGCTGAGCGATAGCCAAGCTTATAAGGTTTCTATGATTCCTTTGGAGCGCCGCTTCAGAGGGATTGTGTGCCATTGGCACGTATTCTGCTGACTGTCTCGTATACAAACCACGCCGCCTTCCGTGTGCACACCCGCAACGGCAGCGCAGGCCGGTACTACGAGGAGCCCAGCGATGACCGAACAATTGCCCAAAGGCTACAGCCCGCGCCTGTACAACCAGGACCTGGGCCCACTGCCGCAAAAATGGACCTGGTACAACATCTTCGCCTTCTGGATGAGCGACGTGCACAGCGTCGGTGGTTATGTATTTGCCGCCAGCCTGTTTGCGTTGGGCTTGGCCAGTTGGCAGGTATTGATCGCGTTGCTGGCCGGCATCTGTATCGTGCAACTGATCGCCAACCTGGTGGCCAAGCCGAGCCAGCAGGCGGCGGTGCCTTACCCGGTGATCTGTCGGTTGGCCTTCGGTGTGTTTGGCGCGAATATTCCCGCAGTGATCCGCGGCCTGATCGCTGTGGCGTGGTATGGCATTCAGACGTACCTGGCGTCGAGCGCCTTGATCATTGTGGTGCTGCGCTTTTTCCCACAGATGGCGGTGTATGCAGAGCCGCATTTTGCGGGCCTGTCCTACCTGGGATGGTTTGGGTTTCTCAGCCTTTGGGTACTGCAAGCAGCAGTGTTCTGGGCCGGCATGGAGTCCATCCGCCGCTTTATTGATTGGGCCGGGCCGGTGGTGTACGCGGTGATGTTTGCTTTGGCGGGCTGGATCGTATGGAAAGCAGGCTGGGCGAATATCAGCTTCACCCTGGCAGAAAAATCCTTGTCGGGTTGGCAGGCGTTTGGCCAGGTGATCGTGGCAACGGCGCTGGTGGTGTCTTACTTCTCCGGGCCTACCTTGAATTTCGGTGATTTCAGCCGCTACTGCCGCAGCATGCAGGATGTGCGACGCGGCAATTTCTGGGGGCTGCCGGTAAATTTCCTGGCGTTCTCATTGGTGACGGTAGTGATTGTTTCGGGCACCTTGCCGGTGTTTGGCGAGATGCTCCACGACCCGATTGCCACCGTGGCGCGCATCGACAACAACATGGCGGTATTGCTCGGCGCCTTTGCCTTTGTGACCGCCACCATTGGCATCAATATCGTCGCCAACTTTGTCTCCCCTGCGTTTGATTTTGCCAACATCGCGCCGAGCAAGATCAGCTGGCGTGCTGGCGGCATGATCGCAGCCGTGGCGTCAATCTTTATCACGCCGTGGAACCTGTTCAACAACCCGCTGATGATCCACTACACCCTGGATATCCTTGCCGCGTTCATTGGGCCGTTATTCGGCATCCTGTTGGTGGATTTCTACCTGATCAAAAAGCAAAAGATCGACGTGGACGCGCTGTTCGATGACAGCCCGAGCGGTCGCTATTACTTCGATGGCGGCGTGAACTGGACGGCGGTAAAGGCACTGGTGCCAGCGACGCTGGTGGGCGTCGCGATCACCTTTACCCCGGCGTTGCAGGGTATGGCCAACTTTGCCTGGTTTACCGGGTGCTTCCTGGGTGGGCTGTTTTTCCTGGTGTTGGCACGACGGGAACAGCTGCGCGTACCCGCACCGATGGTTGCCGGCTGACCAATATCGAACCCGCCACTAACAAACCGGCACCGGCGATCACCAGCGCCGGTTGCAGGCCGCCACTGAGGTGACTGCTCACCGCTGCCAGCAAAGGCCCGCTCAGTTGGCCGATGGCGAAGCTGGCGGTGAGCAGGCCGGTGCTGCGCTGGTAGCCGTGGGGCGCGATATCGCGAAGACGTGCCATCACTAGTTGCATGCACGCCAGGAACGGCGCGCCGCACAGCAACACCCCCAGCGCCAGCCCCCAACCATTGCCCAGCAGGCAGATGAATACCCCGGCAGATTGCAGCCACAGCGTAGTCATCAACCAACGGCGGGTTGTTTGCGTGTCTTTGCGGCGCAGGCTCGCCACCCCCACGCCAATCGCGGCCGCCAGGCCAAAGCATGGCCAGAACAGATCGGCCTGCCAGGCGCCGTTGAACTGTGCGCTGGCCATCTGCGATAGAAAAGTCGCCGGGATGATGTAACCCAGGCCGAACAGGAAATAGATCCAGCACAGGTGCGCGATGCTTTCATTGTTGCAGGCCTGAGCCTCAGCGGCGGCCGTCGGGCTTGGTTGTGGCAGGAATGGGAGGATCGCCAACAGCATCAGCAGCGCGACCACGCCATACACCAACCACAGTGTCGCCGAGTCTTGCCCCAGTAGGTTGGAACCCAGCGCCAGCAACCCCGTCAGTAAAATCCCCAATCCGGGCCCGCCAAATACCAACGCACCCAAGTGTGGACGCCCGGCGGCAATCGCCAGCGGTTGGCTCAGGCTGGTGATCATCACCAGCGCCCAGGCACTGGCCACCCCCGTACCAAAGCGCAACAGCAGGTGCGGCCAGAAGCCATGGGCCCAATAAGAGGCCAGGGTCAGCAGCACACACAGCCACAACCCGCCATACAGGCGGCCGCGCACGTGGTGGTGGCTGCGGGCAAAAATCGAGTCCACCGCCCCCACGAAATACCCCAGGTAGTTGGCCGCCGCGATCAAGCCTGCGCCGGTCAGGTCGATCTGGCCTTCGCTGAGCAGATGCGGCATTTGCGGGGTGAGGGCGAAGCGGCCAATGCCCATGGCCATCATCAAGGCGATAAAACTGGCGACTAAACGAATCAGGGGGGACATGTTCAGGTTTCCTGCGAGTAAGCGAATACCCTCAGGCTAAAGCCGATTGACTTTCTGTAAAATTGAATAATAGTGAGTAACTTGTTCAGTTTTGGAGAAAGGTATGGAGTTCAGTCAATTGCGCATTTTCCAGGCCGTGGCAGAGGAGGGCTCCATCACCCGAGCTGCCGAGCGCCTGCATCGTGTGCCGTCTAACCTGTCTACCCGACTCAAGCAGATGGAAGAGCAGCTGGGTGTTGAGCTGTTTGTACGTGAGCGCCAGCGCCTGCAGCTTTCACCCGCCGGCAAGGTATTGCTGGACTACAGCACCCGTCTGCTGGCCCTGCACGACGAAGCCCACGGCGCCGTGCAAGGTGGGCAGCCGGCCGGCGAATTTGTACTGGGCAGCATGTACAGCACCGCCGCCGTTCATTTGCCAAAGCTGTTGGCCCGCTATCACAAGGCCTATCCGATGGTGAACCTGCAGGTGCAATCGGCGCCCAGTGGTGAATTACTGGAAGGTCTGCTTACCGGGCGCTTGGATGCTGCATTCGTGGACGGCCCGATTACCATCGCCTCCCTCGACGGTATAGCCCTGTGCGAGGAACGTCTGGTGCTGATCTGCGAAGCCGATCACCCGCCGGTGCGCGGGCCGCAGGATGTAGAAGGGCGCTCGGTGTTCACGTTCCGACGCAGCTGCGCTTATCGAACACGCCTGGAAACGTGGTTTTCCCACGAGCACGTCGCCATGGGCCGGGCCATCGAGATCGAGTCCTATCAAGGCATGCTGGCCTGCGTGATTGCCGGTTCTGGCGTGGCCTTGATGGCCGAATCCATGCTCGACAGCCTGCCTGGCAAAGATAGTGTGTCCGTTCATCCGCTCACAGGGCCTTTTGCCACTGCGACCACCTGGCTGATGTGGCGAAAGGGTATGCTCGGCGCTAACCTCAATGCATGGATTGATTTGCAGCAAGCGGGCAAGACCGAAGCCCCGCAATACACACGCGCCATTGCTTGAACGATCCGTCAGGATTTGAATCAATTCAGTAATAGTTCGTTGTGGTTTCGTCCAAGCATTACGTAGGACTTAGGGCTACTATCGATGTAGGAAGCGGCGACAAAGCTTGCGCCAACCAGCATTACCCTCAAAGGGGGCAAACCATGAAAGAGAAAATTCAAAACTGGCTCCACGACCTCGGTGTTGCATTGGGCTTGATCGAGCCGCCGATGCAACCGGTGCCGATTCGCACGGATGACGAGCAGCGTCGGCCACGTCGCAGGTAACCACCGGTCAAAGTCGAATTATAAATGTGGGAGCGGGCTTGCTCGCGAAGGCGGTGTGTCAGTCGATGAATAATTGGCCGAGACACTGCCTTCGCGAGCAAGCCCGCTCCCACAGTCGGTTGTGTGCCAGGCACAACTGGCGGGTGAAACATCCGGTGTCGCACCCGCTGAAGTAACCATTTCCTATCCAGCTATTCGCCACATCCTCCCCCCAGTACGCCAGTGACATTCAAGCGTAGGAATCGAGCTACCTGCTTATCAGAACCAGCTGGCTTATTTAGTTTTTCAGATGCGCGTAGGTTCAGTGCCGACAGCCAGTACGGCCACTGTAATCGGACAACGCGCACACGTATTTCGACAGTGGCCTAACTCATCGATAAGTCTGTATTGATGGAGACCCAGCCATGTCGCTCTCAAGCGCTCCGCCAGTCACCGCGTCACTGATAGCCACGACCGAAACGATCTTGCATATCGCACCTGTGTCGAAACGCTGGAGGACCGATGCACCCAGCAACGTGGTGTTTCTTCCCCCCACATTGACCAAGCAAGCCCTGCTGATACAGATCGCACTCCTGCGTCCATCAGTGATCATTGTTGGGGATCAAGTCATCGATGCAGACATCATTGGTCAATGGCGTATATCTCATCCATTCGCAGAGCTGCGCTTGATCCGCAGAGGTACGAGCCTGGATAAGGTGCGGGTGGATCTGTGCCAGTGCAACGACATTCGAGTAATCAATACGCCTGGGGTCAACGCGCCGCACGTCGCTGCCTATATCGCACATTGGCTGACACAAGCCGAGGGCTCCATACCCCGTGATGTGTGTGTCCTGGGCTATGGCAATGTGGGTAAAGAGCTGGTCAAGTTGTTGCTTGATCGAGATCCGGGTGTTCGGATCAAGGTGTTTGTGCGGCAGGGTCGAGCACCGGGTTCTGACAAAAGAGTGCAGTTCGTTACGGATTGGCATGAGGCGATGGTGGGGGCACGAGCTGTCGCCATCTGCTTATCCTTGAATGAAGACACCACCCATTGCATGGGTCCGGCCCTTATTCAATGCCTGCACAGGCAGGCTCGCCTGGTGTGTGTCGCCAAGCCGGATGTATTCAGCGATGACGCATTGCAGGTGCTGGCGGCGTCGGAAGGTATTCAGCTTGTAATGGATTATGGGCCTGCGACATTGGATGGTTTTCGAATGCGCACACAAACACTTGGCTGCTGTGTCTCCAGATGGTGCAACCCGGCAACGTTGACTACCCACGCGGCAACCACCGAAGCCTGTCATTGCGACCTTGACTATGCGGTTGCGATCCAACTGAGCGTAATGGCCTTGCACGGTCTTGTCAGGCGCAAGCTCGCGCAGTCACTGACGATTCCTCTTCAGCCAGTAGATGGCGGTGTTGGGCATGTATCGATCATTGGTAGAGGTATCAACGGCTTGCTCCAGGCGGCAATGCTCCGTCTGGCGAATTATCAAGTCACGGTGTACGGAGGAAACCAGGAGAGCGATGGAGCCAGTCACAAATATGTGAACATCCGCCACATGTCGGCAACGGAGACGACTGCAAAGCCACTGCACAATGACTATTTATTTCCCGCAAATCAGCATCTAGCTGTTGAGTGCAATCGTGCAGGCATTGAACTGTTTGAAAAGCTTCTGGCCGACAACCCAACGTTGGCACGTTATGCGCGTGCTGGAGTTGTGCGAGCTTATATGGAAGGTGCCTGCGGTGTAGATGCCGCGATCCTTGAGCAACGCGATATCGAGAAAAGGCCTTGGCCGAGTCTCAAACCAGGCGGTGAAATCTTTGAGATGAGTCCACTGCAATTCCAGGACCGTTTCGGTGTGCCGGGGATCGGTCGGGCTATTGCAGTCTCGGGATATGATTTGGAATTTATTCATTTTAAGGCAGAGCTTGAGGTGCTTTTGCAGCGATCCGGAATTCAGTTTCTGCCTCACCACCTGAGCCCGTTAGAAATTGCTGAGCTGAGCAGAGAGCATTTCGTCGTCACGGCCATGGGAGTGGAGGAGTCAGAGGTAGTAGCGATTACTGGCTGGTTCTTCAAAATGCGCGCTATCGGTAATGAAGGTGCCGAAATGCGCGGGCTCAAGTTGCAGTACGATCTGCCCATCGGTGTCATGAATTGCCGCTTGGACGGGAGCTGCATTCTTGTTTCCGGCGGGCAGGTTCCGCCCGGCTCGACGTCAGAGCACAAGGAACAGGTATTAGCAGCATGTTTGGCCGCTATTTCTCGGCACTTTCCAATGACCTACAGTTGGGCGATTGAAAATGGCGAATTGCAAATTATCGAATGTTCCAGGCCCGGGACCCCTGACGGTATTTCGATAGTGCATCGGTCTGCGTCCAATCGCATTGCGGCCGGGGGGACTTATGCCGCGGGCACAACACAGGGCTTGGTTTGGGCATCATTAGTCCAAGAGCTCATCCGGGCAAACTAAAACTTGTCCGTTGAAAAAAAAACGGGCGCGACATCCGACGTCGCGCCCGCTGAAGAAACCGCTCTAAATCCCCTTACGCATCACACCGCCCGAGCCGCCACCGCCTGCGGCTTGCGCGACAACAAACTCACCGCTACAAAACTCACCAACCCCACCGCCAGGCTGTAGTAGATCGGCGTATTTGCATCCAACCCATCCTTGAACATAAACACCAGCGCGGTCACAAAGCCCAGGGTCATGGACGCAATCGCCCCGGAGGTCGTAGCACGCTTCCAGAAGATCGCGCCCATCAGCGGGATCAACATACCGCCCACCAATAGGTTGTACGCGAGGGTCAGGGCACTGATCACATCGTTCACCACCAGCGCGATACCGAGCACGGCAATACCCGTCAGCATCGTAAACAGGCGGTTGATCGCCAGGCTCGACTGTTTACCCCCACGCAAACGCGGCAGCAGGTCTTCGGTGAGTACGGTGGAGGCAGCCAGCAAACCGGCACTGGCGGTGGACATCATCGCGGCCAGCGCCGCTGCAATCACCAGCCCACGAATACCGTCCGGCAGCGAAACCTTAACGATGGCGGCAAACGCGTTGTTGACGTTGTCCAGGTCCGGAATCAGCACATGGGCCGCCATGCCGATCAACGCACAGGCCAAGCCGTAGAGGATGCAGTAAAAACCTGCGAACGTGCCTGCGTACTTGGCGACCTTTTCATCACGGGCGGTGAACACCCGTTGCCAGATGTCCTGGCCGATCAGGATGCCGAAGAAGTAGATCATGAAGTAGGTGATGATCGTGTCCCAGCCAATCGCGGTGAAGCTGAAGCTCGATGCGGGCAGCTTGGCCACCAGTTCATCCCAACCGCCGACGCGGTACAGGCAGATCGGCAGCAGGATAAACATCAGGCCGACGGTCTTGATCACGAACTGCACGATATCGGTGAGGGTCAGCGACCACATGCCACCGATGGTCGAGTACACCACCACCACGCCACCGCCCAGCAGTACCGAGATCCAGAACGGCAGGCCGAACAGCACTTGCAACACGGTGCCGATGGCCAGGATCGAGGTCACGCCGATCATAAGTGCGTAGGCCAGCATGATCACCGCACTGGCTTGGCGGGCCATGGGGTTGTAGCGTTTTTCCAGCACCTGGGTAACGGTGAAGATCTTCAGCTTGAGCAGCGGCTTGGCCAGGAACAGGTTCAGCGCGATGATCCCCATGCCCAGCGCGGCGCACAGCCAGAAGCCGGAGATACCATGTACATAACCCAGGCGCACGGTGCCGACGGTAGACGCACCGCCCAATACCGTGGCGGCCATGGTGCCCATGTACAGCGACGGGCCCAGGTTGCGACCGGCCACCAAATAGTCTTCGTGGGTCTTGGCGCGACGCATGCCGTAGTAGCCGAGCACGAGCATGCCAGCGGCGTAGATGAGTACGACGAATAAATCCAAAGCCATGACGGCGTTTCTCCGATTGTCTTTCTTATGTTGTAGGCGCAGTTTTTGTGGCGAGGGAGCTTGCTCCCGCTGGGCTGCGAAGCGGCCCCTTAGGCCCATACACCTCTGCCGGTTCCGGGAACACGCGCAGCAAGCTCAGATACACCACCGACGCCAGCCCCAACGTCACCGGCAAGCTGATATCAATGCCATCGGCCAAATTGCCCAGCGGCCCGACGAACTGCCCCGGCAAGTTAACGAAGCACAGCCCCACCAACGCGCTGGGTATCCACGCCCCCAGCCCGCGCCAGTTCCAGCCATGGCTGAACCAGTAGCGGCCGCCGGTTTCACCCCGAGTGAACACCTGCAAGTCATCCGGGCAGTAGAAGCCGCGGCGCACGATCAGGCCGATGATCATCATCACCATCCACGGCGTGGTGCAGGTGATGATCAGCACCGCGAAGGTCGACACGCTCTGCACCAGGTTGGCGGCGAAGCGTCCGATAAAGATGAAGGCAATCGACATCACCCCAATCAGCAACGTCGCCTTGACCCGTGACAGCAGGCGCGGGAACACGCTGGACATGTCCAGCCCCGTGCCATACAGCGACGTAGTGCCCGTAGACATGCCGCCGATCACCGCGATCAGGCACACCGGCAGGAAGAACCAGCTCGGTGCTACCGCCAGCAAACCGCCGACATAGTTGTTGGCCGCGATGTAGTCCGGTGCCTTGATCGCCACGATGGTTGCAGTGGCTAGGCCGAACAGGAACGGGATCAACGTGGCGATTTGCGCCAGCACCACCGCCAGCATGATGCGCATTTTCGGCGTCTCACGCGGGATGTAGCGCGACCAGTCGCCCAAGAACGCGCCGAAGGAAATCGGGTTGCTCATGGCCACCAGTGCTGCGCCAATGAACGCTGCCCAAAAACCGGTCTGGCCCATGGCGATGCTGCCGGCGAAGTGGCTGTCAAAGGCTGGCGCAAAGGCGAAGATACCCAGCAGGAACAGCAGGCTCGCCGCCCATACCGCAATGCGGTTGACCCACAGCATGAAACGAAAGCCGTAGATGCACACGGTCAGTACCAGAATCGCGAACACGCCGTAGGCCAAGCCCAGGGTCAGGTCGGTTTCCGGTAGGCCGATCAGACGTTTCGCACCGCCTACCAGCGCATCGCCTGAACTCCACACCGACAGTGAGAAGAAGGCAATTGCCGTCAGCAACGACAAAAACGAGCCGACGATCCGCCCGTGCACACCAAAGTGCGCACCGGAAGACACGGCGTTGTTGGTGCCATTGATCGGCCCGAACAGGCCCATGGGCGCCAGAATCAGCGCGCCCACCAATACACCCAGCACAATCGCCCAGACACCGGCCTGAAACGACAAGCCGAACAGCACCGGGAAGGAACCCAGCACGGCGGTGGCAAAGGTATTGGCACCGCCGAAGATCAGGCGGAACAGATCCTTGGGGCCGGCGGTACGTTCGTGGTCCGGGATCTGTTCGACCCCGTTGGTTTCTATCTTGCGAATACTTTTATCGTTGTTTTTATTATTCATGATCAGCTCCGATCACATTGGCTAAGGGGGCGGCAGCCCTTCCGGCATTGCGGACAAATGTTCGTGACAGGCCAGCCACAGGCCTTGTTTTTGTTGTGTGCCAGACCCTTGTCGTTTGAAGACAATGGTCTCGCGTTCCTGGCTAAAAAATTGCTCCCCGTTCATGCGCAGCTCGGTGGCCACGTCATGCATAAAAATCGCCACGTCGCCTTGCAGGCTGACAAAGGCGTTGCTCGATGTGCACGAGAGCACTTCGAACCCCTCATCCGCACGCCAGCTGTCCCACAACGCCTGGTAGGCATCGCGACTGAGCAACGGCTGGGGGAGGGTGTAGAACACAAAGCTGGCATCGGCCGTGAACGCGCCGAAGTAGGCTGCGCGGTCATTACGGGCGAAGGCCGAGACCAGCTCGGCCGCGGCGTGCAAGACTGCTTGCGCGCTCATCAGCGGTGCGCCACGCCAGGCAATACGCAGAGCATTTCGTACAGCAGGTTGGCGCCCAGCAACGAGGTGTTACCGGTGGTGTCGTAGGGCGGCGAAACTTCTACCAGGTCACACCCCACCAGGTCGAGGCCTTGGCAGCCACGGATGATTTCGATCGCCTGGATGGTGGTGAGCCCGCCGATTTCCGGGGTGCCGGTGCCGGGTGCCCAGGCCGGGTCGATGCCGTCGATATCAAAGCTCAGGTATACCGGCCCGCCGCCGACTTTTTCCCGCACTTCGGCCATCAGCGGGGCGAGGGAGTGGTGCCAGCATTCTTCGGCCTGGACCACACGGAAGCCTTGTTTGCGGCTCCAGTTAAAGTCTTCAGCGGTATAGCCTTGGGCACGCAGGCCGATCTGCACCACACGGTCACAGTCCAGCAGGCCTTCTTCCACCGCGCGGCGGAACGTGGTGCCGTGGGCGATTTTCTCGCCGAACATATGGTCGTTCACATCGGCGTGAGCGTCGATGTGCACCAGCCCGACCTTGCCGTGTTTTTTGTGGATAGCGCGCAATATAGGCAAGGTAATGGTGTGGTCGCCGCCCAGGGTCATCGGGATCACGTCGTGCTCAAGGATCTCGTCGTAGGCTTCTTCGATGATGCGCACGGCGTCGAGCAGGTTGAAGGTGTTGATTGCCACGTCGCCGATATCGGCCACCGACAGCGAATCGAACGGGGCGGCACCGGTGGCCATGTTGTACGGGCGGATCATCACCGATTCGGCACGGATTTCACGCGGCCCGAAGCGGGTGCCGGCGCGCAGCGAGGTGCCGATGTCCAGGGGCACGCCGATAAAAGCGGCGTCCAGGCCCTTGGCGGTTTGCAGGTGGGGGAGTCGCATCATGGTGGCGATGCCGGCAAAGCGCGGCATTTCGTTGCCGCCCAGTGGTTGGTGGAAAATCTTGTCCACGGGAGTGCCTCATCGTTGTTTTGTTTATTAGAGGCCGATTCTGCGAAATCCCCCCGCATGAAAGAATCGGCAGGGGCAAATACTTAGTTCAGATTTTTCTAAACTAATGCCTGAGGTAAACTCCGTTCAAATGTGGGAGCTGGCTTGCCTGCGATAGCGGTGGTTCATGCAATATCTCTGTCACTGATACAACGCCATCGCAGGCAAGCCAGCTCCCACAGGTTTTTGTATGCATCCGGAGATCCGATGGCCAACGCCTTGCCCGACCTGAAACTGCTGCGCATCTTCGTCAGCGTTGTGCGCCACCAGGGGTTCGCCAATGCCCAGCACGAACTCAACCTGTCCACCTCGGCCATCAGCACTTATATGAGTCAGCTGGAATCGGCGCTGGGCCTGGTGTTGTGCCATCGCGGGCGGGGCGGATTCAGCCTGACCAGCAAGGGTGAGTTGTTCCATCAGGAAACCCTGCGCCTATTGGGCGAGCTCGAAGGTTTCGAACAGTACGCCGCCGCGTTAAAAGGCGAGCTGCGCGGCACGTTGAAGCTCGGCGTACTCGACTCCACCGTCAGCGACAAGGCCTTGCCGTTCGCCGAGGTCATTGGTGCCTACAGCCTGGAACACCCGGCGGTGCACCTGCACTTATCGGTGATGAGTCCGTATGAACTGCAACTGGGCGTGCAGGACAACCGGCTCGACCTGGCCATCGGCGCCTTCTCCAATCGCATGAGCGGGCTGATCTATATGCCGCTGTATCGCGAACAGCACTGGTTGTATTGCAGTGCGCGGCATCCGTTGTTCAACGAACGGCGCATTCCCGAGCAAGTGATCACCCAGCAACGCATGGTCGGCCGCGGTTACTGGAGCCAGGCGGAGTTGGCGCGCCATGGCTTCAAGCACAGCGCGGCTACGGTGGAAAGTATGGAGGCACAGCTGATTTTGGTGCTGTCCGGCGCCTACATTGGTTATCTGCCAGAACACTACGCTCAGGCCTGGGCCGATAAGGGCGACCTGCGCGTATTGCTGCCAGCCACCTTCGGCTACCAGGCGCCGTTCTCGATGATCATGCGCCGTGGCCGCAGCCGCGAACCCTTGATCCAGACCTTTCGCGATTTGCTCAAAACCCAGCTCAACCAGGCCTGAAAATCATGTCCAGACCCCAGTGTTCCCGTTGCCTCAGGCCGCTCACCCACTGTTTGTGCGCGCTGATCCCCAGCCTCGACAGCCGCACTCGCGTGTTGCTGTTGCAGCATCCGAGTGAGGTCAATCATGCGCTCAACACGGCGCGTTTGGCGGCGTTGGGGTTGAACAATGCGCAGTTGCTGGTGGGGGAGGTGTTTGAGGACTTACCCGCGTTATTGAGCGTGCCCGGTTATCAGGCACGGCTGTTGTTTCCGGCGGACGACGCCCAGCCGCTGCACGCTTATGCGCCGGACGATCAACCGCTATTACTGGTGGTCCCTGATGGCACTTGGCGCAAGGCGCGCAAGTTGCTGCACCTCAACCCATTATTGGCCGCACTCCCACGCGTCGCGCTGGCCGAAGGGGCCGTGTCGCGCTACCGGTTGCGCAAGGCTCCCGGCCCTGGTGCGTTGTCGACAGTGGAAGCGATTGTGCAGGCGTTGCAGGTGTTGGAAGCGCCGGTGACGTTCGACCTGTTGCTCAACCCCTTCGAGGCACTGATCGAAGGCCAAATCGCGGCGATGGGGCCCGCAGTTTTCAAAAAAAACCACGGCTGACAGGTCGCGCTACATAGCTACCGCTGAGACAGGAGGGCGAGGGCGCAGGCTGATCTTTTTCAGGAATAGGAAAATGGTCGAGCCGATTATCAGTACCGCGCCACAGGACTCACTGTCCGTGTTCATGGCTCAGCAACGAGGGCCGTTGATGGCGGGCCAGGAGTGGGCGGCCCTGCAGGCCCTGGACAGCCTGCGCCCGGGGTTCGACAGCTTGCTTGAAGGGCTCAATGAGCAGGAAAAGCGCGACTACCTGGACTTGCAGAGAGCCTGGATCGACAACCAGAAGACTCTGGAGCAGGCCATTCGCCAGTTCACAACTGAGTTTGAACAACGCGCCAAGGCGTCGCTGCGTACTGAGTTGAGAGCCTTGACCGGTCAGGATATCGATCCCGAGGTGGCGAAGATCAATACTCGCTATCTCAAACCGTCAGGTCGCGTACGTCGCGAGTACAAAGGCGATGAGGAAGTGATCGAGCGTGCCACCCTATGGGATGCCGCTTGCATGAACTATGACGGCCTGACGGGTTGGAGTGTGCTGGGTACCTCCAGCTTCGTTGACGCCAGTTACCTCGATAGCGACATCAACGCGACTGCAAGCCAATTCATCGCGCTGGTACGCAGGCTCAATATTGGCGGGCAACTCAAAACACGTCTTAGCGAGGCGTTATTGGCCAACGGCTCGCTGGGTAGCGGCATCATGGGGTTGGCGAAGGCCGAGTTTGAGTTCGCCCTCATCGAAGCCTTGAGAGACACTACGGCTAGCCGAGTCGATCGAGACAAGTACCAGTGTGTGAGGCGCGCATTGGTGGGGGAGATGAGTTGGAATGTGGTGGAAGAAATGCAGTTGTTTATTCCTCACGGCGTCGATAACGTTAGTTGGATACCTGAAACGATCGGCTTGACTGGGCAATACATTGGCCAGCCCCCCGGCGACAAGCTGGTCATCGCGCATATCGTTTTTTCCGTCAAGGGCTGCAAAGGTGCCTTTAGCTTTCTGCCGAATCGGCCAGGCGGCGCTCTGCGCCATCATTCCAGCCACCGTGAGGCGTGCGAGTCGTTCTACGTTTCATTCCGCAACCTCTACAGCAACGGGCAGATAGAGTGGCTGTACCAGGTCATGTTGCTGCGTGACAGCGCGCGGTTGAAGCAAATCGTCAAAACCACACCGCTGCGTCACGATGCTCATTGGTTGGAAAAGCTGGTCCACTCGCTGGCCCAAGCTCTTCCGAAAACCATTGCCAGCAACAGCATTGGCTATGTACGCAACTCGGTGCAGAAGACGCCTGTCTCTAGCTTGAGTGACTTTTACGTCAAGCGCAGTCAAGCCAACTTGCAGGAACTGGCCAATCAAACACCCGGTTTCATGGCAACGCTGATTGAACTGTTCAAGAGTTTGATCAATGAAATCCTCAACGTTTTGTTGATCCCGGTGCCGGGGGCGTTGAAGGGGTTGGGTCGAATACGGGCTTTCGCGATGTTCTACGCGATGGAGCAAGCACTGGTTGAGGGCGGCCAACAGGCAATGCTCGGTGAGCCAGGCGAGTTGCTCCAGGGGTTTGCCGACCTGGCTGATTTATTGATCAGTGGTCGAATTCATACCCGCTTGGCCTATAGCGTGCAGCGCCGCCATCAACGCTTGTATCGGCAACTCTCCCTGCGGCACGGTGCGACACCTACCCCTCAGCAACTGTCCAGCCCTCAGATACTCGAAAGAATGCTGGCTGCTCAGGATGTGCCGGCTCGCAAATTGGAGGCACTACTCGACGCAAGTTCCACATCACGACAAACCTTGAACCAGATTTGGGACGGTGCCCCGGCGTCGGCCTCCCTGATCGAGGCCGTGGATCGGTACCGGGTCGACAGGCTTATCGACTGGGTGGCCGACGGTGCCGATCCTGGTCGTCCGGTGCCCGTCGGTGCGGTTGACGTCATTGCGCCGCTGCTCGTACGGATGGATAACTGGCCAGCGAGCACTTCCCTGAGCATCGAAAACCACCAGGGCCAGGAAATACGCCGCTACAGCAAGAACGCACTTCGCCCGGCGACATCGACGGTTACCGTGGCCGTGCAGGAAAACCATCAGTTTGCCTACGCCGCGCCGCGCCGCTACACCGCCCATCTGCCGCAGGCCATCGTGGAGCTGTTGCCGACGTTTTTCACGGGTGGGCAGCCGCTGCTGCGTCAGCAATTGGCGACGCAAGCCAAGGCCTTGAGGCTCGAACTGTTTGTTGCGTTGACGCGTTTTGCTGGGGCCAGTCGTGCCGTGGTGAAGGACGTCAGCGCGTCAGTGCACAACCTGTTGCCCGACAGCGTTGGCAGTGAACATCAGGTACCCGCTGTGGTTACGCAATTGCAAGCCTTGCATCCTGAGCTGAGTAGGGTGCGGCTCTTGGAGGTGCTGCGTGAACATCCCCTGTCGGAACACCAACAAACGCAGTTGCTGGACTCGAAATTGCAACCCGAAGCGCTTTACAACGCGTTACGCGGCGCCCGTCAGGTGGCACGCTGGGACGCCATCATTGATGGGATCTTCCACCCCCGCAGGTTCAGTCAAAAAACCCAGAGTTGGGCCGCAGAGTTTGCCCACGGCGTGCTGAATGACGGCATCGGTCGACCGCTGGTCGTCAGTCCTGCAGGGCAGCTCGCCTCCTACGTTTCTGGTGGTGCTGCGGACCGGACTATCGTGGTGATTGATCAGCTTCGGGGGGACTTTTCGTCGTTTGATCATCGTGACTCTCGCACTGGCCCGACGCTGAGCGGCGCTGACAGTTTCTATGAAGCGATCGTGAGCCAGCTGTCTGATGCGGATCGGCTCGGCCTTGGGTTGAATGCGTTGCGGGCGATCGACGACTTGCGTCATCTGGTTGCTCGCGCCATGTTGCTCAGCCGTGCACCTGATGGCTCGTTCTATCCCTGCCGGCGTGAGATCGAGCGGTACGCCAGCCCCGTCGAAAAGTCGCTTATCAACCCTGAACCCCATGCCCAAGGCCTGTATCGCCTGGGGGCGGATCGCTACCTGCTTATCGAGGGGGAATGCTTCAAGGTTGCCGAACAGCCCTGGCGTATTCAGCATCCGTCATTGCACGATGCGTATGCGCCGCTGTTGACCCACAACGGCGCAGGCGCGTGGCGTCATGAATGGGAAAACCCCCTGACCTGGGACGGGCAGAAGCTGTTTTATCGCCTGGAGCCTTTGGCTCAATCGTTTTCGTTGGATGTCATCGAACAGATTCAGCATGTCAGCGGTGTGACACCTGGAATCCTGCGGCGCGTGCATATGCGTAACGAGCGCCCGCCGGCGGTGCTGAGGGAGACCATTGAGCGTTTCACTGTCCACCAGCGCATCAAGGCCGGCGTAGAAGTGGGGCGGGACTTTTTTGATGAACTGCTCGGTGAGGTGGGGCCCGAGCGCGCGGATGTGCTGGTGGGGCATCCGGGTATGGGGCGTGTCGAGCAGATCGATGTACTAGAGAGCAGGGTGGCAGCCGATCAGCCGCACATGGAGCGGCTTTTTTTCAAGGTGTTGTGTCATAAAAGCGAACTGTCGACGGACCCATTGGCGCAAGTACTGCAACGCCACTTTCCCAGTTTGACGGCGGCAATTGCCGAAGATCTGCTGCGCGATATCACGGCAAGTGAACGCCTGAAACTGCAAGCGGGCCACTTTCCTCCGACGTTGATGCCTGATGTGCGCTGGTGGATAGATTATTTACGCAAAACCAAGGCTCTGGAGGGGGTCTATCTGCCCGCTGCTGAGAGTGAAGGCAGCTCAAGATTGATACTGCATGCTTTGCCGGATATAGAGGGATGGTCGAGCCACCTTCGGGTCGAAGTGTGGGAAAGAGGTCACCTGATTGACAGCGTGGGGCCCGCTGACGCGACGTTGCAGCGTGTGCTCGTCTCTGTCAGCGGACACTACGAGGCATACATTCCCCAGGCGAATGGAGCGCGGCAATCGACGGGAAGGCCGGGGGCTTTTCTTGCCGTGTTGCTGGACGCGCTGCCGACGCAGGAGCGTCAGGCACTGCGCTATACCCATGATGAGCTGAAACTGGAAATCGATCATCGTTTGCGCCGTAACATGGGGTTCGCAGCCTTCTCCCAGAAAGGGCGCCTTCCCATGTTCAAGCCACCTCGGCGCCAGGCTGATGATCGTATCGGTTACCCCCTGAGCGGTGGTGATGACTTGGGGCCTGCGGACCGCGAGCAGGTGGCGCGGGTACGTGAATTGTTTCCAGCCAAGACTGACGAACAGGCCAGAAGCCTATTACTGGATGTTGGCGACTCCGTCAGCGAGCGCGAAGGGGTCATCAACTACCTGATCAACGAACGTAACGTGATGAACAATGCGTTGCAGCAGTGGCGCGATGAGGCTTCGGCGAGCGATGCGGGTATCGCCTCGGCCCGCTCTCGGGCTTTGGCGGTTGCACGGATTCAGCGCTGCTGGGCGAAGGAGGGCTTTACTCCGGGCGTTGTTCAAGAACTCAATCTGGATGACCTGGATCTGGCGAGTTTACCGACACTGCACGCGCATTTCGGCCATGTAACGATGTTGAGCGTGAACAGCAATCGGTTGACCGACCTACCGCCCAATTTCATCAGATGTTTCCCCGGCCTTCGCGTGATCAACTTCAATGGCAACCAGTTCAGCCATCTGCCGGATTTCGAGGGCGCCCCGCAACTTGCGGTGCTCAACCTGTCAAACAACCGCCTCAAGTTCACTTTGCGCGACGAATTACGACTGGCCGCACTGACCAATTTGAGGACGCTTGATTTATCGGCAAACCCACTCGGGCAGGGGCGGCAGCTATCGCTCTATCGTTTAAAGCAGCTGCGAGACCTGAATCTGCGCAATTGCGGGCTGGATCGAATGCCGCGCGGTGCCGTGACACTGGCGACACTGCGCAATTTTGATCTTCGCGACAACCAAATCAGAGTGCTGTCCGAATCGGATCTGTTCATTTTGCCCAAGGTTCATCAAGGCATGAATTTGCGGGGCAACCCGTTGTACCCCGAAACGCAGCTGCTGTTGCGTCGAGTAGGTGCGCGTTATGGGCGACCTAGTGCTGATTTCGGGTTATGGCAACCGCCAGAATCGCTTGATCAAAGCGCGACCCGCTGGTTGGCGTTACTTCCCGGTACAGAAGTACGCATGCGTCAGCATGATTGGGCCACGCTGCAGGAGCATGCGATGACGGATTACTTTTTCGAGCTGCTTGGATGCATCGCGAGTGATCCCGGCTTTATTGATCGCCAATTTCAAGCCCTGCGAGAGAATGTCACGCAACGTGTCTGGACACTTATCGACGAAGCGCTGTTTCATGGTCGTATGGAGCTGATTGCAATCTCATCGGCCTATCGTTATTTAAACAACGATAATTTAGACAGCTGGCTGCTGTGCCTGCATGAACTTGAACTGAACATGTTGCCGCAGCGGATGCTCGCAGGTGACGTACAAAGTGCCGGGCCGGGCTTTCTGCGTTACTACCGTGCACTGCGTCGGCTTGACTCCCTCAGTCAGCAGATTTCCCGCTATTTCGATCCGCAGGAGTCATGGCAGGCCTGCACGCGAATTTTGAGCTATCGCATTGCTTTGGCTCCCAGCCTTGAATTGCCACTGGTACTACCTGGGCGTTTCGATGAGCCCACCGAGGTACCTGATGCCCATTCGGTGTATACCCTAAGGCAGAACATTCTGCGTCAGGAGGATGGTTGGAGTTGGCCTGCACATGTCCAGCATGAGCCCGATTGGGTGGAGTTTCTGGAGCGCAAGTACGCGCAGAGGTTTACGTCCGAGCTCAAAGAACATGATCGGAGCTTGCAGAGGGCGACCGATAAAGTGGAGAAGGGCTTGATGACGGAGGGCGCCTACCTGAATCACGTTCGCACCCTGCAAGCCGCGAGGCAAACGGCCAAAGACGAACTGATCCGGCAACTGACCCTTGAGGAGTGGAATGAGTTCGTGATCGGCTGATCCTTTGCTTATGCCTTTAAGCCATAAGCACCGCACTTTGCGTGATATGGCCCGTCGGCCTTTCCCGGTATGATGTGCGCCCCGCAGTCTGGATTGCGAATACGCCATGACCTTGCAGTACCCTACAATCGCCGATTGCGTCGGCAACACGCCCCTGGTCCGCTTGCAACGCATGGCGGGTGAAACCAGCAATACCCTGTTGCTCAAGCTCGAAGGCAACAACCCGGCCGGTTCCGTCAAGGACCGCCCGGCGTTGTCGATGATCACCCGTGCCGAGCTGCGCGGGCAGATCAAGCCCGGCGACACCTTGATCGAAGCCACCTCGGGTAACACCGGCATCGCCCTGGCCATGGCCGCGGCGATCAAGGGTTACAAGATGGTGCTGATCATGCCCGACAACGGCAGCGCCGAGCGCAAGGCGGCGATGACCGCCTATGGCGCCGAGCTGGTGCTGGTGACGCAGGAAGAGGGCATGGAAGGTGCCCGCGACCTCGCCGAGCGCATGGCCGCTGAAGGCCGTGGCCAGGTGCTGGACCAGTTCGCCAACGGTGACAACCCCGAGGCGCACTACACCTCCACCGGCCCGGAAATCTGGCGCCAGACCGGGGGTACCATCACCCATTTCGTCAGTTCCATGGGCACCACCGGCACCATCATGGGCAACTCGCGCTACCTCAAGGAGCAGAACCCGGCGATCCAGATCGTTGGCCTGCAACCGATGGAAGGCGCGGCCATCCCCGGTATCCGCCGCTGGCCCGAAGAGTACTTGCCGAAGATCTACAATTCGACCCGTGTGGACCGCATCATCGATATGGCTCAACGTGAAGCCGAAGACACCACGCGCCGCCTGGCCCGTGAAGAAGGCATCTTCTGCGGCGTGTCCTCCGGTGGCGCCGTGGCCGGCATGCTGCGTTTGTCTAAAGAAGTGGAAAACGCGGTGATCGTCGCGATCATTTGTGACCGAGGCGACCGTTACCTGTCGACCGGCATTTTCGACGAACCCAACTGATGGCCAAGCACGAGAGAGGCCTGCGCTTCCAACCGACAGGCGGCAGCCGCGCCCCGCAGATTCCGGTGGGCAAGAAGCAACGCCTGACCATTGAGCGCCTGGCCAACGATGGCCGAGGCATCGTGTTCTTTGAAGGCCGCACCTGGTTTGTGAACGGTGCACTCGCTGGCGAAGAAGTCGAAGCGCGGGTGTTGGGCGCCCACGGCAAGATCGTTGAGGCCCGCACTGAGCGTGTGTTCACGGCCAGCGAATTGCGCCGCCCGGCACCTTGTGCCCACGTTGGCCGCTGCGGCGGTTGCAGCGTGCAACACTTGCCCCATGCCGAACAGCTTGCCCTGAAACAGCGCATGCTCGCTGAGCAACTGTCCCGCGTGGCCGGTGTCGAACCGCAAGAGTGGGCTGCGCCGTTGAGCGGGCCGGAATTTGGCTACCGCCGCCGCGCCCGCGTGGCCGTGCGCTGGGATGCCAAGGCGAAAAAACTCGACGTGGGTTTCCGTGCCGTGGCCAGCCAGGACATCGTTGCCATCGATGATTGCCCGGTACTGGTACAGGCCTTGCAACCGATCATGCAGCGCTTGCCAAACATGTTGCGCCGCTTGAGCAAACCTCAGGCGTTGGGGCATGTGGAATTGTTCAGCGGTACGTCCATCGCCGTGTTGCTGCGGCATATGGCACCGTTGTCTGATGCAGACCTGCAAGTATTGAAAGAATTCTGCGCCTTCCATGAAGCCCAATTGTGGCTGCATGGCGAGGGCCAGCCGGAGCCGGTGCAAGCCGATGCCGTGTTGGGTTTTCGCCTGGAACAGTGGGGCTTGGAATTGGCCTATCGCCCAGGCGACTTCGTGCAAGTCAATGCCGGGGTCAATGAAGCAATGGTCGCCCAAGCCTTGGATTGGCTGGCGCCACAACCCGATGAGCGGGTGCTGGACCTGTTTTGCGGCCTGGGCAACTTCGCCCTGCCACTGGCACGCCAGGTGCGTGAAGTGGTGGCGGTGGAAGGTGTGCAGACCATGGTAGACCGGGCGGCGCTCAATGCCGTCAGCAACGATTTGCATAATGTGCAGTTTTTTCAGGCCGATTTGTCCCAGCCTTTGACCGACGCAGAATGGGCCAAACAAGGCTTTTGTGCGGTACTCTTGGACCCACCTCGCGATGGTGCCCTGGAGGTTGTGCGCAAGCTCGCAACCCTCAAGGCCAAGCGTCTGGTGTATGTGTCCTGCAACCCGGCCACGCTGGCGCGGGACACGGTTGAGTTGGTCAAGCAAGGCTACCGGCTAAAACGTGCCGGGATCCTCGACATGTTTCCGCAGACAGCGCATGTCGAGGCCATGGCGTTATTTGAAGCGGGCTAGGATGCCCGTTTAATCCGACTGGCCTGTATTCTCCACGGCCGTGACCTGCCAGGGAGCGTGCGTAAGCTTTAATAGGTAAAGCAGGTCAGCGATGATTTCTGGCGCATCGAAAGTGCGTCATAGGGAAGGTAAGCAAGATGGTACAGGTGAGAGCACACCAGCCGATCAACACCGACGGCAGTATCAATCTCGAGGCATGGCTCGATCATGCCATCAGTGTCGACCCGGCACTGGACCGTGAAGCCTTGAAGGCAGCCTGCGAGTTCGCTCGTGAGTCTGAGCAACAAGACAATGCGGCCAAGAACCTGTGGGCCGAGGGCACTTCCAGCTTTCGCACGGGGCTTGAGATCGCCGAGATCCTTGCCGATCTAAAACTGGATCAGGATTCGCTGATCGCCGCCGTGCTCTATCGCGGCGTGCGTGAAGGGCATATCCAGTTGCCCACTGTCAGCCAGCGCTTCGGTGCGGTGGTGGCCAAGCTGATCGACGGCGTGCTGCGCATGGCGGCGATCAGTGCCAGCCTCAGCCCGCGCCAGTCGATGGTGCTGGGCACCCAGGGCCAGGTTGAAAACCTGCGCAAGATGCTGGTGGCAATGGTCGACGACGTGCGCGTCGCCCTGATCAAGCTGGCCGAGCGCACCTGCGCGATCCGTGCGGTAAAAACCGCCGACGACGAGAAGCGCAACCGCGTCGCTCGCGAGGTCTTCGACATCTATGCGCCGCTGGCTCATCGCCTGGGCATTGGCCATATCAAGTGGGAGCTGGAGGACTTGTCCTTTCGCTACCTCGAACCCGACCAATACAAACAGATCGCCACGCTGCTCCATGAGCGTCGGCTCGACCGTGAGCGCTTTATCAGCGACGTGATGGGCCAGTTGCGGTCCGAGTTGCAGGCCACCGGCGTCGATGCCGACATCAGCGGCCGGGCCAAACACATCTATTCGATCTGGCGCAAAATGCAGCGCAAGGGCCTGGCCTTCAGCCAGATCTACGACGTGCGTGCGGTGCGTGTGCTGGTGCCGGAAATGCGCGACTGCTACACCGCGCTGGGTATCGTGCACACGCTGTGGCGTCACATCCCGAAAGAGTTCGACGACTACATCGCCAACCCCAAGGAGAACGGCTATCGCTCGCTGCACACGGCGGTGATCGGCCCCGAGGGCAAGGTGTTGGAAGTGCAGATTCGCACCCACGCCATGCACGAAGAAGCGGAGCTTGGGGTTTGCGCGCACTGGCGTTACAAGGGCACCGACGTCAAGGCCGGGTCCAACCAGTACGAAGAGAAAATCTCCTGGCTGCGCCAAGTGCTGGAATGGCACGAAGAACTCGGCGACATCGGCGGCCTGGCTGAACAACTGCGCGTGGATATTGAGCCGGACCGGGTCTATATCTTCACCCCCGACGGCCACGCTATCGACCTGCCGAAAGGCGCCACCCCGCTGGACTTTGCCTACCGCGTTCACACCGAAATCGGCCACAACTGCCGGGGCGCCAAGATCAACGGGCGCATCGTGCCGCTCAACTACAGCCTGCAAACCGGTGAACAGGTCGAGATCATTACCAGCAAGCACGGCACGCCGAGCCGCGACTGGCTGAACCCGAACCTGGGCTACATCACCACGTCGCGGGCGCGGGCCAAGATCGTCCACTGGTTCAAGTTGCAGGCGCGCGACCAGAACGTCGCCGCCGGCAAGACCCTGCTCGAACGCGAACTGGCACGCCTGGGCCTGCCTCAGGTGGACTTCGACAAGTTGGCCGAAAAAGCCAACATGAAGATCGCCGAAGACATGTTTGCCGCCCTCGGTGCCGGCGACCTGCGCCTGGCGCAACTGGTCAACCTGGCTCAGCAATTGGTCGAGCCAGAGCGCGGAAGCGAACAACTGGAGCTGATCCCCCGCAAGGCCACCGGCTACAAGCCTGGCAAGCGCGGTGATATCCAGATCCAGGGCGTGGGCAACCTGATGACGCAAATGGCCGGCTGCTGCCAGCCATTGCCGGGCGACGCCATTGTTGGCTACATCACCCAGGGCCGTGGCGTGAGCATTCACCGTCAGGACTGCGCTTCGGTGCTGCAACTGGGCGGGCGCGAGCCGGAGCGGATTATCCAGGTCAGCTGGGGCCCGGTGCCGGTGCTCACCTACCCGGTGGACATCATCATTCGTGCGTACGACCGTTCCGGTTTGCTGCGTGACGTGTCGCAAGTGCTGCTCAATGAGCGCATCAACGTGCTGGCGGTCAACACCCGCTCGAACAAAGAGGACAACACTGCGCTGATGTCCCTGACCATCGAGATTCCGGGGCTGGACGCGTTGGGGCGGTTGCTGGGGCGGATTTCCCAGCTGCCGAACATTATCGAGACACGGCGTAATCGCACGCCATGACTGGCTGGATAAATGGGGTCTGAAAGGTGGGAGGGGGCTTGCCCCCGATAGCGGAGTGTCATGCACCAGATTCTTGGCTGACCCACCGCGATCGGGAGCAAGCCCCCTCCCACATTTGGATCTTCAGCGGATAGAGATCAATGTATTCACTAGACGACCTGCTACACCTGATGAACCGCCTGCGCGACCCGCAGTACGGCTGCCCGTGGGACATCAAGCAAACCTACGCCACCATCGTGCCGCACACTCTGGAAGAAGCCTACGAAGTTGCCGACGCCATCGAGCGCGGCGATTTTGATCACCTGCAAGGCGAGCTCGGCGACCTGTTGTTCCAGGTGGTGTATTACAGCCAGTTGGCGCGCGAAGAAGGACGGTTCGAATTCGCCGGGGTGATCGACAGCATCACCCGCAAGTTGCTTCGTCGCCATCCCCACGTGTTCCCCACGGGTGATCTGTATGCGCCGCTGGATATCCCGCAGTTGAGCGAAGAGCAGGTCAAGCAGCGCTGGGAGCAGATCAAGGCCGAGGAGCGTGCAGAAAAATCCGACGCGCCGGAGCAGCTTTCCCTGCTGGACGACGTACCGACTGCCTTGCCGTCCTTGTCCCGTGCCGCCAAATTACAAAAGCGCGCCAGCCAGGTCGGTTTTGACTGGCCGTCCGCCTTGCCGGTGGTGGACAACGTGCGTGAAGAGCTCGATGAAGTACTCGAAGCCATGGCGGATAACGATTCAGTCGCCATCGCCGATGAGGTCGGTGACCTGCTGTTTGCCGCGGTCAACCTGGCCCGCCACCTCAAGGTCGACCCCGAAACCGCGCTGCGGGGCGCCAATGCCAAGTTCGAACGACGCTTCCGATTTATCGAGCAGGCATTGCGCGACACGCACAAACCCATAGAAGATTGCACCCTCGAAGAGTTGGACGCCCTGTGGGGCGAAGCCAAACGTCAGGAAAAGAACATGTCCAGCTGCGGTTGAGCGGCTGCCTAAGTGAGTAAGCACCATGAGCATTTCCCTTCGCGATCAGTTGCTCAAAGCAGGTCTGGTCAACCAAAAGCAGGCCAAGCAGGTCGGCAAAGAGAAACAGAAGCAGCAGCGCCTGGTCCACAAGGGCCAGATCGAAGCCGATGACACCCAGGCGCGCCAGGCAGCCGAGGCCAAGGCCGAGAAGGTCAAGCGCGACCAGGAACTGAACCGTCAGCAGCAAGAGAAGGCTGAGGCCAAGGCTCGCACGGCCCAGGTCAAACAACTGATCGAGACCTCGCGCCTGCCCAAGCTGACCACCGAGGACTACTACAACTTCGTGGACGACAAGAAGGTCAAGCGCCTGTCGGTCAATACGTTGATGCGTAACAAGCTCAGCAACGGCTCCCTGGCCATCGTGCACCACGGCGGCAGCTATGAGGTGATCCCGCGCGAAGCCGCGCTGAAGATCCAGGAACGCGCACCAGAGCGCATCGTGCAGCTCAACATCCTCACCGAAAGCCAGGTGCCGGATGAGGATGATCCGTACGCTGCTTACCAGATCCCGGATGATCTGATGTGGTAAGGCTGTAGTCACGAAAAACCCCGCTCAAAAGGCGGGGTTTTTGTTTGCAGGCAGTCCAGCTGCTGTGTGGGGCTGGGGCCTGCGCGATTTCAGAGTATCAGGAGCTTTGTGCCTGGCGTTTCATCTCAAGCGACTCAAGCTCGTTTTTATAGTTGTGAGCGTCGCTCTCGTTGTGAAACATGCCGACCAGCAGGTCTTGTTGGTGGACATCCCAGATGTGAATGCCATGGCCCAGTGCTTCGTGGGACATATGTTCGTCGTCGCGCTCAGTTACTTTTACAGTCATCTGCTTGCTCCAATCTCTGGTGGGTCTGCGGCAAGTCGTCGCAGGTCTCTTTTATATATTTTGTTAGCTTGCTAAGTAAACCGACTTTTCGCGCAACAAGTCTTTGCGGGAAATGCAACAGTGCTGGAGGCCTTGTAAATAGTGATGTTCGCTCGCCGGGGCTGGAGTTTTATGACAGAAGTTTCATGTTGGAGTCAGGCTCCAGGCCTGTATTAACCGCGCCATCGCCATCGCAGGCAAGCCAGCTCCCACAGGGGAATGCATTCCAAATGTGGGAGCTGGCTTGCCTGCGATGGCGGCGCATGATTCAAGGAGAAATCTGCAGGCAAAAAAAAGCCCCGCATTCAGCGAGGCTCCTTTTTGACTCATCAGCCCATCAGCTACCTTTGACAGCCTTACCGTCAACAGTACCGTCCTGCAGCATGATGTTGTATTCCTTGCCATCGGTCTCAACCTGACGCAAGGCAACCAGAATGCCGCCCTGGTCTTTCGCAAACCACATCTGAGTGATGCGCTTGCTCTGAGTCGGGTCACGCACGCGCTCAACCTTGATCGCGTCGATGGAACCGACCTTGGTCTGGACCTTTTCCGGGCCGATCACGCGGAAGTCGTACGTGTCGACATCAGTGCCTTCGACCACGTTGTAGCTCATGCTTTTCTTGCCAGCGGCAACGTCGCGCTGCAGGGCCAACTGGTAGGTCGACTTGTCGAGCATGCCCGTTTGCAGGGCTACGTTGACCGGGTCTTTGTTTTCAAAGCCGGTGACTTTTTTGGCGGACTGATCGAAGTCCAGGTTGATCTTCTTGGCTTTACCCAGGCCGCCGCGTTCGAAGGTGTAGCTCTTGGGTTGCAGGGTGTCCTTGTCAAACAGGATCACGCTGGTTTCAGTGAGGCTGGCGATCATCATGGAAGCCTTGAAATTCAAGGTCCAGGTGCCATCGCCATTTTTGGCCAGGCTGCGCTCAGCCGAACCGCTCATGGGCAGCTGTTTCCAGTCGGCGGTGTAGCTTACGGAGAAAGGGTGAAGGTCTGCCGCTTGCACCGCAGGCAAGGCAAACAGAGCAAAAGCGAAGAGCAAGGCGCGACGCATAAAATCTCCTAGGTTCGAATCAAGTGGCCGCTGGCCGCAAGTAACTGACCGTCCAATAATGCACCCTGATCACCAAGAATCAACCGCCCCTCGGCAAACCAGCGTACTGCCAGCGGGTAAATCTTGTGTTCCTGGGTGTGAACCCTTTGTGCAAGGGTCTGCACCGAGTCGTCAGACTCTACCGGAACCACTGCCTGTACGACCAGAGGTCCGCCATCGAGTTCCTCGGTAACAAAGTGCACGCTGCAGCCGTGCTCGCTATCGCCGGCGTCGAGCGCCCGCTGATGGGTGTGCATGCCTTTGTACTTGGGGAGCAGGGAAGGGTGGATATTGAGCAGACGCCCTTCATAGTGGCGTACGAAATCAGCGCTGAGGATGCGCATGAAACCGGCCAGTACCACGAGTTTGGGGTTGAAGGCGTCGATCAGTTCGACCAAGGCCGCATCGAAGGCCTCGCGGCCCTCGAAAGCCTTGTGATCCAGGTCGCGGGTTTCGATACCCGCGTCCCTGGCACGTTGCAGGCCGTAGGCGTCGCTGCGGTTGGAGATCACCGCAGCGATACGCACCGGGCTGTCGCCGGTGCGCGTGCTGTCGATCAGGGCCTGCAAGTTACTGCCGGTGCCGGAGAGCAGCACCACGACATCACAGGTCTGAGACATTAATGAGCCTTGAGGTTCTTCAGTTCAACCTGGGCTGCGCCTTCGGCGGCAGTGGCGATCTGGCCGATGACCCAAGGCTGCTCGCCCGCTTCACGCAGTACGTTCAGTGCGGTTTCAACGTGCTCTTGAGCGACGCAGATGACCATGCCCACGCCGCAGTTCAGCACGCGGTGCATCTCGGTTTCGTTGACGTTGCCTTTCTCTTGCAGCCAGTCGAATACCGCAGGACGCTGCCAGCTGGCCACGTCGACGATCGCCTGGGCGCCTTTTGGCAGCACGCGTGGGATGTTGTCCAGCAGGCCGCCACCGGTGATGTGGGCCATGGCTTTGACGGCGCCAGTGTCCTTGATCAGCTTGAGCAGTGGCTTGACGTAGATGCGGGTCGGGGCCATCAGCAGGTCGGTCAGGGGCTTGCCGTCGAGTTGGATGTTCTCGATGTCGGCGCCGGATACTTCGATGATCTTGCGGATCAGCGAGTAGCCGTTGGAGTGCGGGCCGGAAGATGGCAGGGCCAGCAGGGCGTCACCGGCGGCAACCTTGGAGCCGTCGATGATTTCGGCTTTTTCTACAACGCCGACGCAGAAGCCAGCCAGGTCGTAGTCTTCGCCTTCGTACATGCCTGGCATTTCAGCGGTTTCGCCGCCGACCAGGGAGCAACCCGACAACTCGCAGCCAGCGCCAATGCCGGTCACTACCTGGGTAGCGGTTTCGACGTTGAGCTTGCCGGTGGCGTAGTAGTCCAGAAAGAACAACGGCTCTGCGCCGCATACCACCAGGTCGTTGACGCACATGGCCACCAGGTCGATGCCGATGCTGTCGTGCTTGTTCAGGTTCAGTGCCAGGCGCAGCTTGGTGCCCACGCCGTCGGTGCCGGAAACCAGCACAGGCTGTTTGTAGCCGGCCGGGATCTCGCAGAGGGCGCCAAAACCGCCCAGGCCGCCCATGACTTCGGGGCGCGCAGTGCGCTTGGCGACGCTCTTGATGCGTTCGACCAATGCTTCACCGGCGTCGATGTCTACACCGGCGTCCTTGTAGCTCAGGGAGGGTTGCTTGCTCATGATCCAGGCCTTTAGGGGGGATTCAGGGGTAACGACCGGGCGGGCGGGCGCTTTTGGTAAAAGCCCCAGCCGTTGACGGTCTGCGAAGGCGCGCGATTTTATCAGGCTTGAGGGGCAGCGGCCATCCTCGGGCCGACGGGCAGGGGCATATGGGGTAAAAAAATGCTAATCCGGTCTGCTTTGGTGCGTATTAAGGTATAGCCTTGGACCCGCTATCGTTATGACAGTACGAAAACTTACCGATACCCCGTGAATGTTTTACCGGTCGCTGTGGTCACAGCCTCAGTTAAGCCGAATTCACGCGGTCTGTTCCAGCCGCTAAATTTGTCGTTCGGGAATCTTCCATGCGTCTGTGTAAATTCTTCTTTGTGGGCTGTTTGTCGTTGGTCAGCCTGGCGAGTCATGCCGAAACCCTCAATGGCCTCTATCAAGTGCTTGAACCCGTCAGCAGCCAGTCGCCGCAAGAGCGCGATCAGGCCACCCAGCGAGCCGTGCAAACCCTGGTGATCCGCCTGACCGGCGACGCCAAGGCCGCCGATGGGTCGGGCCTGGCGGCGGTGCGCAAAGACCCGCAACAAATTATCAGCCAGTACGGCTACGACGCCGGCCCGCCCGAAAGCCTGCAAGTGGATTTTGACCCGGTCAGCACCGATCGTGCGTTGCGTGATGCAGGCCTGTCGATCTGGGGCAGCAATCGTCCGTCGATCCTCGGCTGGTGGCTGAACGATTCCACAGAAGGCAGCAGCTTGGTGGGCGATGGCCAGACCGTCGCCCAGGCGCTGCGCCGTGCGGCACAACACCGTGGCTTGCCGTTGCGCCTGCCATTGGGTGATCTGGATGAGCAAGTGGTGGCCACCGCACCGAACCTGGAAAGTGCTGACGCCACGCCGCTGCGCGCTGCTTCCGAGCGCTACGGCGCCGACGCCTTGCTGGCCGTGCATGCGCGCCAGGAAGGTAGCCAATGGCAGGCCAAGTGGCGCCTGTGGTTGGGCGACAAGAGTGATCAGGGCACGGCCCAAGGTGCAGACACCGCCGCGGTGGCCGATGCGGTCATGTTGGCGGTCAGCCAAAAACTGGCGCCACGTTTTGCGGTCAAGCCAGGCGTGAGCACCGAACAGCTGTTGGAAGTGCAGGGCATGACCCTTGAGCGTTATGCGGCCCTGGGTCATCTGCTTGAGCCCTTTGGTGGTCACCCCCTGTTGGTGGATGGCAGCCGCATCGTGTATCGCGTCAATGGCAGTGCCGATCAGTTGCGCACCCAGTTGAGCCTGGCCAAGTTGCAAGAAGTGCCAGCGGGTGAGGTGCCGGCCGCCGTGGATGGTGGTCAGCCGGCCACTGCGCCTGAACCCCAGGTGCAACTGCGTTTTCGTTGGTAGCAGTTTTCTTCTTTATATATAGGTGGGATGGTTTATGGCGGATACGCGTCGTTGGGTGTGGCTTGGCGGGATTGTCCTGCTGTGCGTCTTTGTGTTCTTGCTGCATTCGATCCTGACGCCGTTTCTGGTTGCGTTGCTGCTGGCCTATCTATTTGACCCGGTGGTGGACCGCCTGGAGAAACTCGGCCTGTCGCGCACGTGGGGCGTGGTGGCGGTGTTTGCCTTGTTCACCTTGATCATCACCGCGTTGGTGCTGGTGTTGGTGCCGATGCTGGCCAAGCAGTTGTTCCGGCTCTATGAGTTGGCGCCGCAAATGCTCGACTGGTTGCAGCACACGGCCATGCCGTGGGCTCAGGCCAAGCTGGGGCTGTCGGATGGCTTCTGGAAGTTCGACAAGGTCAAGGCGGCCATCAGCGAGCACATGGGCCAGACCACTGATATCGTCGGTGTGGTGCTCAGCCAGGCGACGGCGTCCAGCCTGGCGCTGATCGGGTGGCTGACCAATCTGGTGCTGATCCCGGTGGTGGCGTTCTACCTGCTGCGTGACTGGGACATCATGATCGCCAAGATCCGCAGCCTGCTGCCGCGCAATCGCGAGGAGCGCATTGTCGCCCTGGCGGGAGAGTGCCACGAGGTGCTGGGTGCGTTTGTGCGCGGTCAGTTGCTGGTGATGTTGGCGCTGGGGATCATCTACGCGGCGGGCTTGATGGCCATTGGCTTGGAGCTGGGTCTGTTGATTGGCCTGATTGCCGGCCTGGCGGCTATCGTGCCGTACATGGGCTTTGTGATTGGTATCGGCGCCGCGTTGGTAGCGGGTCTGTTCCAGTTTGGCGGCGACCTGTATCCGATGCTGGGGATTGTTGCCGTGTTCATGGTCGGTCAGGCCCTGGAAGGTATGGTGCTGACGCCATTGCTGGTGGGCGATCGGATCGGCCTGCACCCGGTGGCGGTGATCTTTGCGATCCTGGCGGGTGGTGAGCTGTTTGGCTTTACTGGCATCCTGCTGGCGCTGCCGGTGGCGGCGGTGATCATGGTGTTGGTGCGCCATGTGCACGATCTGTATAAAGATTCGGATGTGTACACCGGGGTCGAAGACCCGGATCTGTAAACCTGCTGTCACAAACCCGGCCTGCGCCGGGTTTGTCGTCTCTGGCGTCAAACAATTCGCATAAAACCAGCAAGTTAACGCAAACCTTTGATTTTGCTTGTGGTCTGCTGCATTGTGCGCCCGGCGTCACGGGTATAAACTTTGCAAACTTTACACAGAGGCCACTAACGGTTCGTTTGGAGCCGTTCAGTCAGCATGAAACCGATTCAGCTGCCCTTGGGTGTGCGTCTGCGTGACGACGCCACCTTTATCAATTACTACCCAGGCGCCAATGCCGCTGCGCTCGGCTATGTCGAGCGGCTCTGCGAAGCCGACGCCGGGTGGACCGAAAGCCTGATCTATCTGTGGGGCAAACACGGCGTAGGGCGTACTCACCTGTTGCAGGCCGCGTGCTTGCGTTTCGAGCAGATGGGCGAACCGGCGGTTTACCTGCCGCTGGCTGAGCTTATGGATCGTGGCATCGGCATCTTCGACCACCTTGAGCAATACGAGCTGGTCTGTCTCGACGACCTGCAGGCGATTGCCGGCAAGGCTGAGTGGGAGGAGGCGCTGTTTCACCTGTTCAACCGCTTGCGTGACAGCGGCCGGCGCTTGCTGATTGCTGCGTCCACCTCGCCGCGGGAATTGCCGATCAAGCTGGCTGACCTGAAATCGCGGATGACCTTGGCACTGATCTTCCAGATGCGCCCGCTGTCTGATGAAGACAAATTGCGAGCCCTGCAATTGCGTGCATCCCGTCGCGGCCTGCACCTTACCGACGAGGTCGGGCACTTTATCCTGACCCGTGGCACCCGCAGCATGAGCGCTTTGTTCGAGTTGCTCGAACAGCTCGATCAGGCCTCCTTGCAGGCCCAGCGCAAGCTGACCATTCCCTTCCTCAAAGAAACCCTAGGCTGGTAGCCAGCCCTTTGTTTTCGCGGCTTTCGGCAAATTACAGGCGTCAGAAAACCCGCGTTCTGGCCGGTAAGGCCGCGCAAAAGGCAGGTAAAGGGTGTTAAGGGCTTAGATGTCATAGTCCAAACAAGAAGTCACATAGATCGCGATTGAATTTGCAAATCGATCCGATAGTGGGCATAGTCTCGGCTTCTTTACATATCAGCCACGGTCGTGCCCATGCTAAATCGCTTCGCACCCCTCGTGCCTCTCGCACTCGTTACCCTGTTGTTTGGCTGCGCCTCCCACCCTCAACAAGTGGCAGAGCAGCAAAAGCCTCAGGTTCACAACCAGGCAAAATTCGTCGCTGCGCAGTCTGCTTCTGTTTATGAAGAAGAGCTGACGACTGAAAAAGAACTGGCCGAATTCTCCGACAGCAAGCCTTACCAGCTGCCGGTTCTCGCCGATAGCATTCTCGAGCGCGGCATGTCCCTGATCGGTACCCGTTACCGTTTCGGCGGCACCTCTGAAGCCGGTTTCGACTGCAGCGGTTTCATCGGCTATCTGTTTCGCGAAGAAGCGGGCATGAACCTGCCACGCTCCACTCGCGAAATGATCAACGTGAAAGCACCGTTGGTCGCGCGTAACAACCTCAAGCCCGGTGATCTGCTTTTCTTCAGTACAGCTGGCCGTGGCCGTGTAAGTCATGCCGGTATCTACTTGGGTGATAACCAGTTTATCCACTCCAGCAGCCGTCGCAGTGGTGGTGTTCGCGTCGACAACCTGGGTGACAGCTACTGGAGCAAAACCTTCATCGAAGCCAAGCGCGCACTCGCCATGGCCCCGACTACGGTTACCGCTAGCAAGTAAACTTAAAGTGTTACTTGAAGTTTGACATGTAAGCGCTAGAATCCCTGGATATTGTTGTAATCCGTTCGCGCGAGCTTTGCTTGCGCGTTCTGGTTTTCAGCGTTCGGCAGCGAAAGCCGCATCCAGACCAGGATTGTTCTGCACATGTCGACCACAGCCCGCCTGATCCTTATTCTTTGCGCCGCGCTGCTCAGCGCCTGCGCAAGTCGCCCACCTCCCGCGCCTGTGGCCGTCAAGCCAAAGCCGGTGTTCAACTATTCCACACAGAATTTTTCGCCTGCTGCCGAAGACGTGCTCTTCCGCGCGCTTGGCCTGGTTGGCACGCCTTATCGTTGGGGCGGCAACACGCCGGACTCAGGGTTTGATTGCAGTGGCTTGATCGGCTTTGTGTTTCGTGATGCCGCTGGTATCTCCTTGCCGCGCACCACCCGTGAGCTGATCGTGATGCGGGCGCAGGACGTGAGCGAGCAAAACCTGCAGACGGGCGACTTGCTGTTCTTCGCCACCGGTGGCGGTTCCCAGGTCAGCCATGCCGGCATCTATGTAGGTGAAGGGCGCTTTGTGCACGCGCCGCAGACGGGCGGTACGGTGAAGCTCGATACCTTGTCCAAGGCGTATTGGCAGAATGCCTACCTGAGTGCCAAGCGCGTACTGCCGGGGAATCTGGCGCGCAACCCCTGAATTAACAAATATCCAAACGTGGGAGCGGGCTTGCTCGCGAATGCACAGTGTCAGTCACCGAATATATTGACTGATCCACCGCATTCGCGAGCAAGCCCGCTCCCACATTGATTGACGCTCCACCCCCAACCCACTACCCTTCGCGACTTGTTCCAGGTGCTCTGTGACCCATGGGTCGACAGAGTGAAACAGGGAAGCCGGTGAGTGAGCGCACTTGTACACAGTGCTGCCGCAATTCCGGCGCTGCCCCCGCAACGGTAAATGAGTCAACACGCTGCTTTCTGCCACTGTATCGCCCCGCGATATGGGAAGGCGCAGCGTTGGTCTGCTTTTGACTGAAGCGCGCCACTCATGAGCCCGGAGACCGGCCCGGAGCATCCAACAGCATCACGGTGGGCGATGCTTGGCTGTCTGTGTTTTTCTTTTTTCTGCCCGCCGTTTTTGTCCAGCCCCAACGGAGATCTGCCATGACCGATTCCCCCGACCGCGACGAACGTCACCTGGCGCGCATGCTGCGCAAAAAAGCCGTGATCGACGAGCGCATCGCCAATTCTCCCAACGAGTGCGGCCTGCTGCTGGTACTCACCGGTAACGGCAAAGGCAAGAGCAGCTCGGCCTTCGGCATGCTCGCCCGCGCCATGGGCCACGGCATGCAGTGCGGTGTAGTGCAGTTCATCAAGGGGCGCAACAGCACCGGCGAAGAACTGTTCTTCCGCCGCTTCCCCGAGCAGGTGCGCTTTCATGTCATGGGCGAGGGCTTCACCTGGGAAACCCAGGACCGCCAACGCGACATCGCCGCCGCTGAAGCTGCGTGGGCAGTCTCCCGTCAATTGCTGCAAGACCCCGCCATCGGCATGGTCGTACTGGACGAGCTCAACATCGCCCTCAAGCACGGCTACCTCGACCTGGACCAGGTGCTCAGCGACCTGCAAGCCCGCCCGCCGATGCAGCACGTGGTGGTCACCGGCCGTGGCGCCAAGCCCGAGCTGATCGAAATGGGCGACACCGTCACCGAAATGGGCATGCTCAAGCACGCATTCCAGGCCGGTATCAAGGCACAGAAGGGCGTCGAACTTTGAATCAGCCCCGTCATTGCCCGGCCGTATTGATCGCCGCACCGGCGTCTGGCCAGGGCAAAACCACCGTCACCGCCGCACTCGCCCGTTTGCACCGCAACCTGGGGCGCAACGTGCGCGTGTTCAAATGCGGGCCGGACTTTCTCGACCCGATGATCCACGAGCGCGCCAGCGGGGCGCCGGTGTATCAATTGGATATGTGGATGGTGGGTGAGCAGGAAAGCCGTCGCCTACTGTGGGAAGCGGCGGGGGAAGCCGACCTGATCCTGATCGAAGGCGTGATGGGCCTGTTCGACGGCACCCCGTCCAGTGCTGACCTGGCACGCCACTTCGGCGTGCCGGTGCTGGGGGTGATCGACGGCACCGCCATGGCCCAAACCTTCGGTGCGCTGGCCTTGGGCCTGGCGCGCTACCAGCCGGACCTGCCGTTCGCCGGTGTGCTGGCGAACCGCGTCGGCACCTTGCGGCATGCGCAATTGCTCGAAGGCAGCCTGACCGAAGGCCTGCGTTGGTACGGCGCACTCTCCCGCGAAACCGGGATCGAGCTGCCCAGCCGTCATTTGGGCCTGGTGCAAGCCAGCGAACTGAACGACCTCGACGTGCGCCTCGACGCCGCCGCCCAAGCCTTGGGCAGCAGTTGCGAAGTCGCGCTGCCGCCGCCGGTCACCTTCGCCGCGCCCGAAGTGATCGTGGCCGAGCCGCTGCTCGCCGGCGTGCGCATCGCCGTCGCCCGTGACGAAGCGTTTGCGTTCACCTACGGCGCCAGCCTTGACCTGTTGCGGGCAATGGGCGCTGAGCTTGAGTTTTTCTCGCCGATCCATGATCAGCAACTACCCGACGCCGACAGCCTCTACCTGCCCGGTGGTTACCCCGAACTGCACCACAAGGCGCTGTCGGAAAATACCTCGATGCTCGACGCCATCCGCGCTCACCATACGGCTGGCAAACCCTTGCTCGCCGAATGCGGCGGCATGCTGTACCTGCTGGACTCGCTCACCGATGTCGACGGCACCCGCGCCGAACTGCTTGGCCTGTTGCAGGGCGATGCGGTGATGCAAAAGAAACTGGCGGCACTGGCCCTGCAAAATGTGGATTTGCCTGAAGGCACCTTGCGTGGCCACACCTATCACCATTCCTTGACCAGCACTGAATGCACGCCGATTGCCCGTGGCGTGAGCCCCAATGGTGGGCGTGGGGCCGAGGCGGTTTATCGGCAGGGGCGGATGACGGCGTCCTACGTACACTTTTACTTTCCATCGAACCCGAGCGCAGTAGCCGCACTGTTTGTGCCAGGCCGGGAGGCCGCCATCGCAGGCAAGCCAGCTCCCACATCGACGGCGTTTGCAGATCAAAATGTGGGAGGGGGCTTGCCCCCGATGAGGCCATGACTGACAACGCTTTCCCCGAGGCCGACCGCCAGGCCGTCTACCGCGCCATCGCCGAACGCCGTGACATGCGCCACTTCAGCGGTGGCACGGTCGCCCCTGAATTACTGCATCGCCTGCTCCAGGCCGCCCATCAGGCCCCCAGTGTCGGCCTGATGCAGCCCTGGCGCTTCATCCGCATCAGCGACCGCAACCTGCGTGGGCAAATTCAGCAGTTGGTGGAAGAAGAACGCATACGCACCGCCGAAGCCTTGGGCGAACGCTCTGACGCATTCATGAAGCTCAAGGTCGAAGGCATCCACGACTGCGCCGAAGTGCTGGTGGCAGCGCTGATGGATGATCGCGAACGGCACATTTTTGGCCGTCGTACCTTGCCGGAAATGGACATGGCCTCGCTGTCCTGTGCGATCCAGAACCTGTGGCTGGCCGCACGCGTCGAAGGCTTGGGCATGGGCTGGGTCTCGTTGTTCGACCCCCTGGCCCTGGCCGACCTGCTCGGCCTGCCGCCCGGCGCCAAACCCCTGGCTGTGCTGTGCCTGGGGCCCGTGGCCGAGTTCTACCCGGCACCGATGTTGCAGCTCGAAGGCTGGACCGAGCCACGACCTTTGAGTGACATGTTGTATGAGAATACGTGGGGAGTGAGTCAATGAGTGTGGCCTTGCTGTGTGTCGCTGCGGTCGCGCTGGATGCGTTGCTGGGTGAGCCCAGGCGCTGGCATCCGCTGGTGGCGTTCGGCAATTTTGCCGGGCGCATCGAGCAGCGTTTCAACAGCGGTGGCCGAGGCTGGCGCAGCCATGGCGTGACCGCGTGGTTTATCGCGGTAGTGCCCCTGACCTTGTTGGCCACCGCCCTGTCATGGGCGCCTTACATCGGCTGGGTGCTGGAGATTTTGGCGCTGTACTGCGCCCTCGGCATGCGCAGCCTTGGCGAACATGTAATACCGGTCGCCCAGGCCCTGCGCAGTGACGACCTGGATGAAGCACGCAAGCGTGTGAGCTACCTGGTCAGTCGCGAGACCCGCGAACTGGACAGCACCGAAGTCGCCCGCGCCGCCACCGAGTCGGTACTGGAAAACGGCAGCGACGCCGTGTTTGCTGCGCTGTTCTGGTTTGTCGTCGCGGGCGTGCCCGGCGTTGTGCTTTATCGCTTGAGCAATACCCTCGACGCCATGTGGGGCTATCGCAACGAACGCTTCGAACGCTTCGGTTGGGCTGCGGCAAAAATCGACGACGTCCTGAACTACATTCCGGCGCGCTTGGTGGCATTGACCTACGCGCTGCTCGGCAAAACCCGACTGGCTCTTAAGTGCTGGCGTACCCAGGGCCCGACGTGGGACAGCCCCAACGCTGGCCCGGTGATGGCTGCCGGTGCAGGTGCGTTGGGCGTCGAGTTGGGCGGTGCTGCGACTTACCACGGCGAAGTGCATCAGCGCCCACAACTGGGCGAAGGCCCGGCGGCGGATGCCGATTCCATCGACCGAGGCTGGCAACTGGTGCAGCGCGGCGTATGGTTGTGGCTGCTGATTCTGTGCGCGGGGGCGCAATTTTATGCTTGAACACGGTGGGCGGTTGCGCAAAGCAGCGATTCAGTACGGCATAGCCGAGGCTGACTGGTTGGACCTCTCCAGCGGGTTGGCGCCTTGGCCGTTTCCGATCCCCGAGATCCCTTCGCGGGCATGGGCGCGCCTGCCGGAAACCGACGACGGCCTGGAGCAGGCCGCCAGTGAATACTACGGTGCTGCGCACCTGTTGCCCGTGCCCGGTTCCCAGGCAGCGATCCAGTTGCTGCCGCGCCTGCGGCGCTCGGGCAAGGTCGGCGTACTGTCGCCGTGCTACGCCGAACACGCCGAAGCCTGGCGCCGTGCCGGTTACGTCGTGCGCGAAGTGCAAGAGCAGGAAGTCGACTTCTTCCTCGACAGCCTCGACGTGCTGGTGGTGGTCAACCCCAATAACCCCACAGGCCAGAGCCTCACCCCGCAACGCTTGCTGGACTGGCACTCGCGCCTGGCCCAGCGTGGCGGCTGGCTGGTGGTGGACGAAGCCTTCATGGACGTGACCCCGCAATTGAGTCTGGCGAGCCAGGCCCATCTAGTCGGGCTGATCGTGTTGCGCTCGTTCGGCAAGTTCTTTGGCTTGGCCGGTGTGCGACTTGGCTTTGTGCTGGCAGAGCGCCGTTTGCTCAAATTGCTCGCCGAGCAAGTTGGGCCCTGGGCTGTCGCCGGGCCCACCCGTGTAGTGGGGCAAGTGTGCCTGCGCGATGTCGATGGGCATGCCCGGCAACGTGCACGCTGTATCGAAGCCGGCCAGCGGTTGTTCACCTTGCTTGAGCGCCGAGGCTTTCAGCCTCACGGCGGCTGCGCGTTGTTCCAGTGGCTGATCACCCCGCATGCCGAACGCATGCACGAATTCATGGCCCAGCGCGGCATTTTGCTGCGCTTGTTTGCCCACGACAGCAGCTTACGTTTTGGCCTGCCCGACACCGAAGCCGATTGGCTACGCCTCGACGAAGCCCTGCTGGCCTACAAGGACGCTTCATGAGTACGCTGATGGTGCAAGGCACCACCTCCGATGCTGGCAAAAGTACCCTGGTCACTGCGCTGTGCCGCTGGCTGGTGCGCCAGGGCGTGGCGGTGGCGCCGTTCAAGCCGCAGAACATGGCGCTCAACAGTGCCGTGACGGCCGAAGGCGGCGAGATCGGCCGTGCCCAGGCCGTGCAGGCCCAGGCCGCCAACCTGGCGCCCCATACCGACATGAACCCGGTGCTGCTCAAGCCCAACAGCGACACTGGCTCCCAGGTCATCATCCACGGCCGCGCCGTCACCAGCATGAACGCCGTGGCCTATCACGACTACAAAGCCATCGCCATGCAAGCGGTACTCGCCTCCCATGCACGCTTGAGCGCGGCCTACCCGGTGGTGATGGTGGAAGGCGCGGGCTCGCCGGCAGAGATCAATCTGCGTGCCAACGATATCGCCAACATGGGCTTTGCCGAAGCGGTCGATTGCCCGGTGCTGTTGATTGCCGACATCAATCGCGGCGGTGTATTTGCCCATCTGGTCGGTACCCTGGAGCTGCTGTCGCCGAGCGAGCAGGCGCGGGTCAAAGGTTTCATCATCAACCGCTTTCGCGGCGATATCGCCCTGCTGCAACCAGGCCTGGATTGGCTGGAGGCGCGCACCGGCAAACCGGTGGTGGGCGTGCTGCCCTACGTGATGGACCTGCACCTGGAGGCCGAAGACGGTATCGACAGGCGCCAGACCGACAAAGCCGCCCAGGTACTCAAAGTGGTGGTGCCGGTGTTACCGCGCATCAGCAACCACACGGATTTCGACCCGCTGCGCCTGCACCCTCAAGTAGATTTGCAGTTTGTCGGCCCGGGCCAATCCATCCCGGCGGCTGACCTGATCATCCTGCCTGGCTCCAAAAGCGTACGCGCCGACCTTGCCTACCTGCGCGCCAACGGCTGGGACACCGCCGTGGCCCGGCACTTGCGCTATGGCGGCAAGGTACTCGGCATTTGCGGTGGCTTGCAAATGCTCGGCGAGCACGTGCATGACCCGCTAGGCCTGGAAGGGCCAGCCGGGTCGAGTGAAGGCCTGGGGTTGTTGGCGTTCAGCACCACGCTGGAAGAAGAGAAGCAACTGCGTAACGTGCGCGGGCGCTTGCTGATCGAAGAGGCCGAAGTCAGCGGTTATGAGATTCACGCGGGCGTGACGACTGGCGTTGCGCTGTCGACTGCCGCTGTGATGTTGGATGACGGCCGCAGCGACGGCGCCCAGAGTGCAGATGGGCAGATCCTAGGCACTTACCTGCACGGCCTGTTCGAAACTCCGGCCGCGTGCAGTGCCTTGCTGCGCTGGGCGGGGTTGCAGGACGTACAGGAAGTGGATTACCACGGGTTGCGCGAGCGCGATATCGAGCGCTTGGCGGATTTGGTGCAGAACCATTTGGACACCGCTCTCTTGCGCAATCTATGCGGAATTTGACGAGCTCCCACAGTTGACCGTGTGTGGCTTGAGTCTGCGGTCGTGAATAAAGGTACTACCCCATGCTCCAACTAATCCTCGGCGGCGCCCGCTCCGGCAAAAGCCGCCTCGCCGAAAAGCTTGCCAGCGACAGCGCCTTGCCGGTTATCTACATCGCCACCAGCCAACCCCTGGACGGCGAGATGAACGCGCGCGTCGTCCTGCATCGCCAGCGCCGCCCCGATCATTGGGGCCTGATCGAAGAGCCCCTCGAACTGGCGCGAGTGCTGCGCGAAAACGCCGCAGCCGGGCGTTGCCTACTGGTCGATTGCCTGACCCTGTGGCTGACCAATCTGCTAATGCTCGAAGACGCCAATCGCCTGGCCGTGGAGCGCGATCACCTGCTGGACACCCTGGCCACGCTGCCGGGTGAAATCATTTTTGTCAGCAACGAGACCGGTCTGGGTGTCGTGCCGCTGGGCGAATTGACTCGCCGCTATGTGGATGAAGCCGGTTGGCTGCATCAAGCCTTGGCCGAGCGTTGTCAGCGTGTTGTCCTGACCGTCGCCGGCCTGCCCCTGACTTTGAAAGGTACTGCGTTATGACTGACTCTTGGTGGCTCAACCCCTGTAAGGCCCTTGACGCTCAAGCGTACGAACAAGCCTTGGTGCGCCAGCAGCAACTGACCAAGCCGGCCGGCTCCCTGGGCCAATTGGAAGCGTTGGCGGTGCAATTGGCGGGCTTGCAGGGCCAGGTCAAACCGGCAATGGATCACCTGTGGATCGCGATTTTTGCCGGCGACCACGGTGTGGTTGCCGAAGGGGTGTCGGCCTATCCCCAGGAAGTCACTGGGCAGATGCTGCATAACTTTGTCGCCGGTGGTGCCGCCATCAGCGTGTTGGCGCGTCAACTGGATGCACAGTTGGAAGTGGTCGACTTGGGTACCGTCACGCCATCCCTGAGTTTGCCCGGTGTACGTCACCTGAATATCGGTGCGGGCACCGCCAATTTCGTCAACGGCCCGGCAATGACCGAAGCCCAAGGGCGCTTGGCCCTGCAAGCCGGTCGCGACAGTGCCCAGCGTGCATTGGCCGGCGGCGCTCAGTTGTTTATCGGTGGCGAAATGGGCATCGGCAACACCACCGCCGCCAGTGCGCTGGCGTGCGCGCTGCTCGATTGCCAGGTCAGTGACCTGACCGGCCCGGGCACCGGTTTGAACGCCCAGGGCGTCAGTCATAAGGTGGCCGTGATAGAGCGTGCGCTGGCAGTGCACGCCGGGCAACGCGGCGATGCGCTGCAAACCCTGTTCAACCTTGGCGGTTTTGAAATCGCGGCGTTGGTGGGCGCTTATCTGGCCTGTGCCCAGGAAGGCATCGTGGTGCTGGTGGACGGGTTTATCTGCACCGTCGCGGCACTGGTTGCCACGCGTCTGAACCCGGCTTGTCGCGAATGGCTGGTATTTGGCCATGGCGGCGCGGAGCCAGGCCATCGCCATGTGCTGCAAAGCCTCGACGCACAACCGCTGCTGGAACTGGGCCTGCGCCTGGGCGAGGGCAGCGGTGCGGCGCTGGCGGTGCCGCTGTTGCGCCTGGCCTGTGCGCTGCACGGGCAGATGGCGACGTTTGCCGAAGCCGCCGTGGCAGACCGCCCGGTATGACTTTGCACCTGGACCTGCTGCGCCACGGCGAAACCGAACTGGGCGGCGGCCTGCGTGGCAGCCTCGACGATGCGCTCACCGCCAAAGGTTGGGCACAGATGCGTGCTGCGGTGATAGAGCAGGGGCCGTGGGATCGTTTGGTCAGCTCGCCGTTGCAGCGTTGTGCGCGGTTTGCCGACGAGTTGGGCGCGCAGCTCAACGTGCCGGTGATCTTGGAAAAGGACCTGCAAGAGCTGCACTTTGGTGCCTGGGAAGGGCAAAGCGCAGCGGCGCTGATGCAAACAGATGCCGAGGCATTGGGGCTGTTCTGGGCCAATCCCTACAGCTTTACGCCACCGGAAGGCGAGCCTGTCAGCGACTTTTCCGACCGAGTTCTTGGCGCTGTCGCACGCCTGCATCAAGCATATGCCGGCGAGCGCGTGTTGTTGATCAGCCACGGCGGCGTGATGCGTCTTCTGTTGGCGCGTGCGCGGGGGCTGCCCCGTGAGCAACTGCTGAATGTTGAAGTCGGCCACGGCGGCCTGTTCACTGTGCAGGTCGAGGCCGATGGCACGTTGAAGGAAGGCGCCTGACGATGCTGCCATTCTGGATCGCCCTGCAATTTCTCAGCAGCCTGCCGATTCGGCTGCCGGGCATGCCACAGCCCCAAGAACTGGGGCGTTCGCTGCTGTTTTACCCGCTGGTGGGGCTGTTGTTCGGCGTACTGTTGTGGGGCCTGAACGCGCTGTTGATGGGGGCGCCGGTGCTACTGCATGCCGCGCTGTTGCTGACAGCTTGGGTGCTGCTCAGTGGTGGCTTGCACTTGGACGGTTTGGCGGACAGCGCCGACGCCTGGCTCGGCGGTTTTGGCGACCGCGAGCGCACCCTCACCATCATGAAAGACCCACGCAGCGGGCCGATTGCGGTGGTCACCCTGGGCTTGGTGTTGCTGCTCAAATTCACCGCGCTGGTGGCGTTGATCGAGCAACATAACGGTGCTGCGTTGATCCTTGCGCCGTTGATCGGCCGGGCTTCGATGCTGGCGTTGTTTCTGACGACACGCTATGTGCGTGCAGGGGGATTGGGTCAGGCGTTGTCGGATCATTTACCCAGAGTGGTTGGCCAACAGGTACTGATCCTCAGCGGCCTGGCGTGCATCCTGATCGGTGGTTTCAGCGGTGGGGTTGCCGTGTTGATCGCCGTGCTGTGTTTTATCGGCCTGCGCCAATTGATGGTCAGGCGCCTCGGCGGCACCACGGGCGACACCGCAGGCGCCTTGCTGGAACTGCTGGAAGTCGCGGTAGTGGTCGGTCTGGCTTTGTAACACTTTCTTGCATTCTCTTAATCGCGGGTATATACACGTTCCATGCTTGCCTCCCAATGTTTATGTACCAACCTGCGTCGCGCCGCTCGTGGCGTCAGCAGGCACTACGACGGCGCTCTCGACGGCTTCGGGATCAACGTTGCCCAGTATTCTTTGCTGTGTAATTTGCAGCGCCTGGACCAGCCGAGCATTTCCAGCCTTGCCGAAGCGATGGGCCTGGATCGCAGCACCCTGGGCCGCAACCTGCGGGTGCTGGAGGGCGAAGGCCTGGTGCAATTGGTGGAAGGCGGCGATTTGCGCAACCGCCTGGTGCTGTTGACGCAAGCCGGTGAAGAGCGACTCGCCGCTGCGTTACCGGCGTGGGAAGCTGCGCAGCAAAAATTGATCGATCAACTCGGCGCGGATAAACGCGAAACCTTGTTGGCCTTGCTGGACGAGCTCGCTTAAACGCGAGTTTTTCCGAACATAAGCGGGTATATACCCGCGAGCGGAGAATAAGAAATGACCTCGATGTGGCGCACCAGTGGTTGGATTCTTGTAGGGAGTGCGCTGATCCTGGCGTTGTCGTTGGGTGTGCGGCATGGTTTCGGCCTGTTCCTGGCGCCTATGAGCAGTGAATTCGGCTGGGGGCGCGGCACCTTCGCGCTCGCCATCGCCTTGCAAAACCTGGTGTGGGGCCTGGCTCAACCGTTTGCCGGCGCGCTGGCCGACCGTTTCGGCGCCACCAAGGTGGTGTTTGTCGGCGGCGTGCTGTACGCCGTGGGGCTGGCGTTGATGGGCTTGTCGGACTCGGCGTGGTCATTGTCCCTTAGCGCGGGGTTGCTGATTGGTATTGGCCTGTCCGGCACGTCGTTCTCAGTGATTCTTGGCGTTGTTGGCCGCGCCGTAGCGCCAGAAAAACGCAGCATGGCCATGGGCATCGCCAGTGCGGCTGGCTCGTTTGGCCAGTTCGCGATGGTGCCAGGCACCTTGGGCTTGATCAGTTGGCTGGGCTGGTCTGCTGCATTGCTGGCGTTGGGCTTAATGGTGGCGCTTATTTTGCCGTTGGTCGGCATGCTCAAAGACCGACCGCTGCCGGTGGTGGCTGGTCAGCAAACGCTACGTGAGGCGCTGCGAGAAGCCTGTAGCCACTCTGGGTTCTGGCTGCTGGCCTTTGGCTTTTTCGTCTGTGGTTTTCAGGTGGTGTTTATCGGCGTGCATCTGCCGGCCTACCTGGTGGATCAGCACTTGCCAGCCACTACCGGCACCACGGTATTGGCGTTGATTGGGCTGTTTAACATCATCGGCACCTACACCGCTGGTTGGCTCGGCGGGCGTATGTCCAAGCCGCGCTTGCTCACCGGCTTGTACCTGCTGCGTGCGGTGGTGATCGTGCTGTTTCTGTGGGCGCCGGTAACTCAAATCAGCGCCTACCTGTTCGGTATGGCGATGGGCTTGCTGTGGTTGTCTACCGTGCCACTCACCAACGGCACGGTTGCGACGCTTTTTGGTGTGCGAAATCTCTCAATGCTCGGCGGGATTGTATTTCTGTTCCATCAAATCGGTTCGTTCCTCGGCGGCTGGCTGGGTGGGATCGTCTATGATCGAACTGGCAACTACGATTTGATCTGGCAGGGGGCGATCGTGTTGAGCTTGCTCGCAGCGGCCCTTAACTGGCCGGTGCGTGAGCGGCCAGTGGCCCGATTGCAGGCGCAGATGGGGGCGGCATGAGCATAGCGGCGCGGGGTTTGGTGATCACTTCGGGGTTGATCCTGATCGTGCTGGCTTGGTGGGGCTGGCAGCGGGGTGGCTTGGCATTGATGCAACTGGGTATGTCGATCTGTTAAGTTCATGCCTTACTCATTTAGCCTGACTCTTCTGAAGGACACTCGACATGCAGATGCGCTGGCTCGCTGTACCCGTGCTGATGGCCATCGGCAGCGCCGCCATGGCGGCCGATTGCCCGCCGTTGCTGGAGGGCCAATTGCCCAAGCTGCGGGCCAAGGAATCCATCGACCTGTGCCAGCGCTTTGCTGGCAAGCCCCTGGTGATCGTCAATACCGCAAGCTTCTGTGGCTTTGCGCCGCAGTTCAAAGGCCTCGAAGCGTTGTATCAACGTTACAAGGGCGATGGTTTGGAAGTGATCGGTGTACCGTCCGATGACTTCAAGCAAGAAGCCAAGACCGGTGAGGAGACCGCCAAGGTCTGCTATGTGAATTACGGCGTGACCTTCACCATGACCGAGCCGCAGAAGGTCAAGGGGCCGGATGCGGTGCATTTGTTCAAGGTGCTGGCAGAGCAGACCAATGCGCCGAAGTGGAATTTCTACAAGTATGTGGTGGACCGCCAGGGCAAGGTGGTCGCCAGTTTTTCCAGCCTCACCAAACCAGACAGCCCGGACCTGATTGAAGCGGTAGAAAAGGCGTTGGCCTCCAAACCCTGAATCACAGGCACTAAAAAGCCCCGCCTCCTGTGCAGGAGAGCGGGGCTTTTTTACACCGATCTGATTTAGAAGGTGTAAGTCATGCCGAGGCCGAAGCCGTTGGCACTGTTTTCGTATTTAGCGTTGTAAGTCGGGCTGCGATTGACGTTGACCTTCTCTTCCTTGAGGTAGGAGTAGGCAACGTCGACGGTCATGTTATCCATGACTTTGTAGCCCAGGCCCAAGCTGAAGATCGTACGGTCACCCGTTGGGATGCGCGGCGAACGGTCGGTGTTGTTGGTCGGTGACTGGTCGAAAGTCAGGCCGGTACGCAGCACCACTTGCTTGGTCACTTGATACGAGGTACCTACGGCATAGGCCCAGGTGTCATGCCAGTTCTGCGGTTCGTTGATGGTTCTGATCAACCCGGCGGCCGCGCCTGAAGCCGCGGTGACACCTTCGTTGTTGACCGTGATTTCTTTCAGGCGGCTCCAGCGTGTCCAGGTTGCACCGCCGTACAGTTTCCACTCATCCGTCAGGTCTTGAGTGATCGACGCATCCCAGGACTCAGGGGTGTCGATTTTCAACGACGCGTCGTAGCGGTTGTTGCTCAAGACAGGCTGAGTGGTAGCCGGCCCGGATACCTCTGTGTGACCTTCAAGCTTGTACTTGACCTTGGAGTGATAGGTCAGGCCGACACGGGTGGTGTCAGTGGCTTGCACCAATACACCGACGTTGAAGCCCAGCGCAGTGTCATTGCCTTTGATCTTGATGTTGGTATCAGGCTGACCCGGGATGGTCGTTCTGTCCGACTCAAGCACGCCGGAAATCCGGTTGAAAGTCGGGCCAAAACCGATGGATACACGGTCGTTGAAGGCATAGCTGATAGTCGGCTGGAAGGTGATGACCTTCACTTCGCTCTTGCTGCCAAGGCTGCGGCCCTGATAGCCACTTTCATAGTCGGTCACCAGGCCGAAAGGTGCGTAGACACCAAAGCCGATGGCCCACTGATCGTTGAGTTTGTTGGTGTAGAAGCCGAAGGGAACGGCGGTAAACGGCACCATGTCGCCCTTGTTGGAACCCGTCGCGGTGCCGCTGGCCTTGATATCGGTGGACGCATCAATAGCCGCTACACCACCGGTGATTTGCTGGCCATTCAGGCGGGACATACCGGCAGGGTTACCATAAACAGTGCTTGCATCATCGGCAGAAGAAGAGCGACCTGCGAAGCCCGTACCCATCCCGCTGACGCTCTGTTCGTTCAGTGCGAAACCGCTTGCAAACAGTTGGGAGGATGCCATGGCAACGGCGAGGCTAAGTGTGGTCTTGAGCATTACTTTTTTCATTATTAGAACTCCGTGGTGATCACCGCTGCGGAAAGTAACAATAATTTTGAGATCGCGCTATAGGCTGTAATGTAGGAGATAGAGCGGTTTTGTAGGACAATCCGACCAAAATTGAGGTTTTTTGGCGAACCTTGAAAATTGCCCGGTCAGCAAACCACGTGATTCATGGGTGAAACACAGGTTTGCCAGGTTTGGGCGAAATCTTTGATGCGGCCGTGTGGGTGAAATATTTCTTTCCAGATACGTGCCATGGCTAAAACATCACCGGGCGGTGGGAGTGCGCGAGTGTGCTGTTCCACCAAAAGCCAGGCGATAGCCGTGGCATAACGCAGGTTTACAGTGAGTTCAAGTTGGGGGGCGCTAAGGAAGGCATGTTGGCTGGCCAGCCCACGTACCAAGCTGGCCCGTTCGGGATCGAGTGCCAGATAGTCATCCCACAGGGCGCGGTGACGCGGCTCGGTGATGCTGTACAAGCCATGGCCGCGCCGATCGTGCAGGGCGGAGCCCAGTTCCGACTGGCTGGCTGCAATGCCCAGTAACAAGGGCTCAGCCGTCGGGTTATGGCACCCCAAGTACAACAACGTGGGCTTGATCACGTAACGACACAATTCGCTGGCAGCGATGCCCATAAAAGCCTCAATCCGTGATGGAAATGGTCGGCGAGGCCTGAGTGAGGGCTTGGCAGCAGTGGATCGGATCTCAGGCTCGCCGGAAGCGGATCATGCCGCCTGAGTTGAAGTGTAGTGTCATATTTACGATGTAAAGGACTGTTTTTAAAACATCTTCGCCATTTAGTTATAGCGTTTATATCTATTTTGAATGAGTAAAAATAGTCAAGGTGGATACATCAGGCAATAAAAAACCCTGTGTTTTAAACAGGGTTTTTGACGTTTCAGCGACGCTGGTCGATCAGGCAGTAAGTGCCTGACGGGTACGCTCGATCACGGCCTGCAGCGGTTCTGCGCTGGAGTATTGATCGGGGTACAGGCGTTCGCTGTGACGAGCGATGCCGTGTTCGTTGACCAGGGTGAAGCTGAAGCAGCCTTTGCGAGCGGCCATGATCAGGCAGTTCATTGGGGCAAAAGCGTTGGTGAGGGTGCGAATGGCATCCTGAGTATGGATTTGAGCGTTCATAATTATTGGTGTTCCTACAAATGACACAGATAAGAGCCGTGCCGTATTAAAACGTTCCAGCGACGTTGACCACGATTGATCGAACGAAGAAACCGACTGGAACAAAGCAGCCAGTTTGAAGCGCTGATAAGTTAGGCGCGCTTGGGCTGGCAGGTAGGTACTTAGGAGGGCAGGCAACACAACAGGGGCAAAGGTTCTGGGCCCGGGGTGAAGATCCTGATCAATTTGCAGGTTGGTTCGGTCAGAGTATTGAAACTTCGCGACACCCTTTGCTTGTTCAAAGGCAGTGTCGTCGCAAGGAATACCTGGAAACCATCGAGGTGGTCGGTCCCGCGTTGTTCGGGGGAGTTGTTCGACCAGAATTGACTTTCAGCTTGGTACTAACGCCGCGGATAGTAACGGATTGAAACAGGTAAGGGAAGTGTGTTAGCAAAAAAACTTCAATCAGTTGCCCAACAAGCCGTGATAGACCAGCACCGTGGCAGCTGCCGCCAACGAGGATCCCAACCCGTAAGCTGCCAGGGTCAGGCGCAGGGACTGGCCGGTCTCGACAGCTTTCATCACATCGCCCATGTCATTGATGCGACCTTCGCCCAGTTCGATACACAGGCTCACGGCCGTAAAGGCCGCCGACAGCAAGATAGCGATGGCAAACAGAGCGCCATCGGGGGAGGGCAGCGCCGCGTTGATCCCCAGGGAAATGGCGCAGATGGCCAACAACAGCGTAGCGAACAACAGTATTCCCTTCATCGACTCACCCACCGTTGTGCTGTAGGTCGAGAAGTGTGGCGAGCGTTTCGAGATTTGAAAAGTCCCTGGTTTGGGCCAGCGGTAACATTTTCGAAGCGAGTCGCTCCGAAAAAAGCCGGCGATATAACCACCAGGTGGGTACTTGTGCACATTAGTTGCGGCGTGTGTAACCAAGCTGCAAACGGTACCGTGAGGCAGCCTTTAGCCTGCAATGGAAATTTAAGTCAATGAAAAATCTGGCTTTTTTTAATTGGTGAAAAAATCGTCAGTTTGACTGCGGGCCCCGTTCCATGGGCCTTTGCGCGAGTTAAAGGCGGGTTGTCCACTGAGTTATCCACAGCTTCTGTGGATTGTCCCGAGCGCTTGCTCTAGAACGGGCGTGCAGCGTTTTTTCAGCTTTACCTATACGAAAAAAAGAGTAGAGTGGCGCGCCTTCCGATCTGTCCCACAGTGCTTTATGAAGTTTCGCTCAGTATCACCTTCTGTTACCGACACCTCTCAAACTGTTACCGCACCCAAGCGCTTCTCGTTGAAGGTCGCTTTGTGGTTGCTCGACAGCCCGCGTCTGGGGCACAACACCAACGTGAAGCACTTCGCCGGGCGTTTGCTCAAGCAGCCTGCCCGGGAAGGCGTGGTGGCCGCGCAGAGCCGCCTGGGCCAGTTGATGTGCCGTGAATGCGGCAATGCCCGTGACCGGCGCATCGGCCACGACCTGCTACGCTCGGCCGCCCGCGCCGGCGACCGTCGCGCCCAGCGCGAACTGGGCCAGGTCGAAGACTGAACTGTCTTCCCGCCCTATGCTCCGTTAACCTTGCTCTTTTTCGGTAATGGCAGAAATGGCTATGGTGTTTGACTGGACCAGCATTGCCCTGGGCCTCGCTGGCGCGGCAGTGCCGTTATTGGCGGTGTGCTGGCAGCTTCAACGTCGGCTCACCGCGCGAACCACCGGCTGGGAGTTGCTCGAAGAGCGCCTGGCCACCGCGCAGCTGGCCCAGGAAGGCCTTGCCGCCCAACTGGACGCCAGTCGTGACGAGATCAGCGACCTGAGCCAGGCCAATGCTGCCAAGCAAGCCGACCTCGCCGCTGTGCGTCGCGAAGTCGAACTGTTGCAGATCGACCGCGACAACGCCCGCGACGCTGCCCATGCCTGGAACCTTGACCGCAGCGCCAAGGAAACCGAACTACGTCGCCTGGACGCATTATCGTCGGCCTTGCGCGCCGAACTGCGCGAACAACAGGACAGCCATCAGCAGCGTCTCGCCGACCTCCAAGGCTCGCGAGATGAGCTGCGTGCACAGTTCGCCGAGCTGGCCGGCAAGATCTTCGACGAGCGTGAACAACGTTTTGCCGAAACCAGCCAGGAACGTCTGGGTCAGTTGCTTGATCCCCTGAAAGAGCGCATCCAGTCCTTCGAAAAACGTGTCGAAGAAAGCTATCAAAACGAAGCGCGCGAGCGTTTTTCCTTGGCCAAGGAGCTCGAACGCCTACAGCAACTGAACCTGCGTCTGTCGGACGAAGCGACCAACCTGACCCGTGCTCTCAAGGGCCAGAAAACCCAGGGCAACTGGGGTGAGTTGATTCTGGAGCGGGTGCTGGAGCATGCAGGCCTGGAAAAGGGTCGCGAGTATCAGACTCAGGTCAGCCTTAAAGGGCCGGATGGCGAGCGTTTCCAGCCGGATGTATTGATCATGTTGCCCGGCGACAAACAGGTGGTGGTGGACTCCAAAGTCAGCCTCACCGCCTACCAGCAGTTCGTCGCGGCGGATGATGAAGTGATCGGCCAGGCGGCGTTGAAGCAGCATGTCTTGTCCCTGCGCAATCACGTCAAAGGCTTGGCGGGTAAGGATTACAAGCGCCTGGAAGGCCTGCACAGCCTGGATTTCGTCTTGCTGTTCGTGCCCATCGAAGCGGCGTTTTCCGCCGCCTTGCAGGCCGAGCCCAACCTGTTCCAGGAAGCCTTCGACCGCCATATCGTGATCGTCAGCCCGACCACATTGCTTGCCACCCTACGGGTGATCGACAGCCTGTGGAAGCAGGAGCGCCAGAGCCAGAACGCCCGCGAAATCGCCGAGCGTGCGGGCTGGCTGTACGACAAGTTCGTGCTGTTTATCCAAGACTTGGACGAAGTGGGTAATCGCTTGCAGCAGTTGGATAAAGCTTACAGCGCGGCGCGTAACAAGCTGACAGATGGACGTGGGAATTTGGTCAGTCGCACTGAGCAATTGAGGTTGCTTGGGGCGCGGGCCAGCAAGAGCTTGCCCGCCGACCTGCTGGAACGGGCGATGACGGATGCCGATGGCGTAGCCCATCTACCTGAATAAATGAAGATCAAAATGTGGGAGGGGGCTTGCTCCCGATGGCGTTGGGTCAGCTACAACTGTAGTGACTGACACACTGCCATCGGGGGCAAGCCCCTCCCACATTTGGCCGCCATACATCAGGTAGAGGGTGGTTTGCTCTGGCTCTGGCTCTGGCTCTGGCTTTTGATTTGGCTTTTGATCTTGATCTCAGGCGCCCCGTTAACCACGCTGGCCTAACGCAGGCTTGAATACGTGGGTAACCCGGCAGGACGCCGGGTTAGCCGTCCTGGGCCAAGGATGGCCCATGACGGCGGCCCACGGATTCAAGCCTGCGTTCGGGCATGCCGAGCCTAGGCGAGGCACCGAGTGGTGAGGCAAGAGCCCTTTTGGTTACTTTTGGGGCTCTTTTCCAAAAGTGACTCGCCGTAAGGGCGAAACCAATAGCAGCCCTCACCAAAATAATGGATATGTACCCCGCCCAAACCCCTCTATCGCCTGACACAAAGCCATCGGGAGCAAGCCCCCTCCCACATGTTTCACCGAGTACATCCGGTCTTACAGCGGCAAATGCCGGCTCAACAACGCCCGCAACGCCGCAGGCTTCACCGGCTTGGCCAGGTAATCCAACCCCGCCGCATGCACCTCGGCCACCATCTCCGGCCGCCCGTCAGCACTGATCACCACCCCTGGAATCGGCTCGGCCAACTGCGCCCGCAACCACCCCATCAATTCGGTCCCGGTTTCGCCATGGTCAAGGTGGTAATCCACCAAGGCCAACTGCGGGCGTACGCCATCGGCCAGCAATGCCGCGCATTGCGCCTGGTCGGTGGCGGTGTATACCTCGCAACCCCAGCGGCTCAACAGGCTGCGCATGCCGATCAGGATGCTTTCTTCGTTATCGACACACAGCACCTGTGCGCCACTCAGTGGCAGGCCATTTTCTTGCGGGGCCACCACGCGGGGGCTGGCCTGGTTGCGTGCCAAGGGCACGCTGACGCTGAAGACGCTGCCCTTGCCCGGCCATGAACGCACGCTCAAGCGATGGCCCAAGACGCGGCACAGCCCGTCGGCAATCGCCAAGCCCAGTCCCAGGCCTTTTTCGGCGCGCGTTTGATGGCTGTCCAGGCGTTTGAATTCTTCGAAGATCACCTTCTGCTTATCCGGCGGAATGCCGGGGCCTCGGTCCCAGACTTCCAGGCACAGTTCGCCCTGGCGTCGGCGTACGCCCAGCAGCACCGGGCCGTCGGCATAACGGAACGCGTTGGTAAGAAAATTCTGCAGAATGCGCCGCAGCAACTTGATGTCACTGTCGACCCGCACACGGCTGCCGCGCAGGCGGAAGCGCAGGCCTTGCTCCTGGGCTTGTGCCTTGAACTCAGCGCCCAGGGTGTCGAACAGTTCGTTAAGTACAAAGGGTTGGCGCTGCGGGTTGATCTTGCCGTTTTCCAGGCGCGAGATATCCAGCAAGTCGCTGATCAGGTCTTCGGCGGAACGCAGTGAGCTGTCCAAATGCTGCACCAACTGCCGCGCTTCGCCGGACAGCCCATCGTTCTGATGGGAGAGGGCGGCGGAGAACAGCCGCGCAGCGTTCAGCGGCTGCATCAGGTCATGGCTGACCGCCGCGAGGAAGCGGGTCTTTGACTGGCTGGCGGATTCGGCCACACCCTTGGCATCGGTCAGCGCCACGTTGAGTTGCGACAGCTCATGGGTGCGCTCGGTCACCCGTCGTTCCAGGCCTTCGTTGGCCTCGGTGAGTGCCTGCTCAGCCTCACGGAACGCGGTAATGTCGGTGAAACTCATCACGAAACCGCCGCCGGGCATGGGGTTGCCGATCAGTTCGATCACCCGCCCGTTGGGGAATAAACGCTCGGAGGTGTGCGCGCGGCCCTGGCGCATCCAGTGCAGGCGTCGCGCCACATGCACCTCGGCCTCGCCCGGCCCGCACAGGCCGCGCTCGGCGTTGTAGCGAATGATGTCGGCAATCGGGCGGCCCACGCTGATCAAGCCGTCCGGGTAGTTGAACAGCTCCAGATAGCGCCGGTTCCACGCCACTAACCTGAGGGACTGGTCAACCACGCTGATGCCCTGGGTGATGTTTTCAATCGCGCCTTGCAGCAGCGCACGGTTGAATTGCAGCACTTCGGAGGCTTCGTCGGCGATTCGTACGACATCCTCCAGTTGCATTTCCCTGCCTTCAATCGCCGCCTTTACCACCGCACGCGTCGATGATGCGCCGAGTACACCGGCCAGCAGGCGCTCGGTGTGGGCGATCCAGTCATTGTCGGCGTTCTGGTTGGGGTTGAAGCCTTTGCCCTGACGATAGGCGAAGCGAATAAAGCTCTGCTGGGCGCGCTCCTCGCCCACAAAGCGCGCAGCCAGGCTGAGCAGGTCGCTGATCTGCACCGACAACATCGAACGGGCGCTGGCCCGCTGGCTGATTTCCTGGCCGATAAAGCGCCCGGCTTGCCAGTGTTCAGACACCCGTGTACGCGACAGCATCGACACCCAAACAAACAGGGTGAAGTTACCCGCCAGTGAGAACACCGTGCCCAGGGTCAGCGAAGTGACGGACAGCCCTAACGGGTGGGAATGCATCCACGTCAGCCCAGGGAAAAGGCTAAGGGACCAGCCTAGGCTTTTCGCCGTAACCGGTAGGACCAAGGTGTAAAACCACAGGAATGTACCCGCCGCCAGCCCAGCAAATACACCACGCCGGTTCGCCTGCTTCCAATACAGCGCGCCAAGCATCGCCGGCGCCAGCTGCGTCACGGCGGCAAAGGCGATCTGGCCGATGGTCGCCAGGCTCGCCGTGGAGCCCAGTAATCGATAACTCACATAGGCCAGCAGCAGGATGATCACGATGCTGACCCGACGCACCGACAGCATCCAGTGGCGGAACACCTCGAACGGCCGCTCCGCGCTGGAGCGCCGCAGCAGCCAGGGCAGCAGCATGTCGTTGGAGACCATGGTCGACAACGCGATACTCGCCACGATCACCATGCCGGTCGCCGCCGAGGCGCCGCCGATAAACGCCAGCACCGCCAGGGCAGGGTGGGCTTCTGCCATGGGCAGGCTGATCACGTAGGAATCCGGCAATACCGATGCGGGCAACAGCATCTTGCCGCCGAGGGCGATCGGGATCACAAACAGTGCGGCGAGAATCAAGTAAGCCGGAAACACCCACTTGGCCAGGCGCAGATCCTGAGGGTCGATGTTCTCCACCACCGTGACATGGAACTGTCGCGGCAGGCAGATGATTGCCATCATGGCCACACCGGTCTGCACCACCATGGAGGGCCAGTTGACGGTCTCTTTCCAGTATTCATCCAGGCGTGGCGCGAGCATGGCCTGGCTGAACAGGTCGCCGAAACCGTCGTAAAGGCCGTAGGTTACAAACGCGCCAACCGCGAGAAACGCGAACAGCTTGACCAAAGATTCAAATGCAATCGCCAGCACCATGCCACGGTGGTGTTCGGTGGCATCGAGGTTGCGCGTACCAAACACAATGGTGAACAACGCCAGCACCAGCGACACGATCAATGCCGTGTCTTGGGCGCGGGTGCCAGTGGTGTCGGCGCCGGCGCCGATCAGCAGGTTAACCCCCAGCACAATGCCCTTAAGTTGCAGCGCGATATACGGCAGCACGCCCACCAGGCAGATCAGTGCCACCACTACCGCCAGGGATTGGGATTTGCCATAGCGCGCCGCGATAAAGTCGGCGATGGAGGTAATGTTTTCCTGCTTGCTGATCAGAATCATCTTCTGCAGCACCCAGGGTGCCAGCACCAGCAACAGTACCGGCCCCAGGTAAATCGGTAAAAACGCCCACAACTGTTCGGCAGCCTGGCCTACAGCGCCGAAGAAGGTCCAACTGGTGCAGTAGACGGCCAGCGACAGGCTGTACACCCAGGCACGCATACGTGGCGGCAGCGGCGCATGGCGACGGTCACCGTAGAAAGCGATGGCAAACATAATGGCCATATAGGCCAGGGCAACGGCGGCGATAAGCCCGCTGGACAGCGTCATGGTAACTCCGAGCATAAGAACACCCAGGCATTCCAGGCCCGGTTGGACAGTCTCGCATGATGCTTGGGGTTAGTCAGTGTCGACCAAGGTCGTGTGAGGGGGAATGTCGCAGGTACGTGCTCAGCGTGGTGGCAGGGTTTTCTGGCGCAGGATGTAAACGGTCACCAGTACGGCGCTGGTCAGCATGAAACCGCGTGCCCAGGGGAGGGGGACGAGGTAGCAGGAAAAACCGATGCTCAACCACATCAGGCCGATGGCGTAGACCTTGCCTTTGAGGGGGATGCCATTACCTTCCAAATAGTCGCGTATCCACGGGCCCAGGCGCGGGTGCTCCACCAGCCAGTGGTAGAAACGCGGAGAGCTACGGGCGAAGCAGGCAGCAGCGAGGAGCAGGAAGGGCGTGGTCGGCAATACCGGCAGGAATATACCGACTACCCCCAGCGCTACGCTCAGCCAGCCGATGGCCAGCAGTGCGTAACGCAGGAGCAGCGAGCGATTGCCCATGGATGTCACGGGCAACTGACTCAGTGGTGACGTGGCTTGAGGATCGCCGGTTTTTCGTCAGGGGCGTTGCACAGCAGGTACAGGGCGGTGAGGGCTTCCGGGATCTGTACGATCATGTCGTCCATCAGGTTGGCGTCGGAGGCGATATCGGCGAACTCCGGCTGGTCGTCGAACAGGCCCGAACCGACCATGATCGGCAGCAGCATTTCGCTGACTTCTTCTTCGGCGGTTTCGAACCAGGCGGCTTCGCGCAGGAACACGCCTTCCATGAAACCGATGCACCAGCCGCGCAGGTCGGAGTCGTCTGGCTCTTCGCCCAGGTCCAGCTCGCATGGCAGCTCGAATTCCTCGTCGGAGGCCAGTTGGCGACCGATGTGGGCTTTCAGAGCGATCAGGGTCGACTCGATTTCTTCACGCTGGGCAGCGTCGGCGTAGTGAGGTTCTTCGGCGAACAGGGCGTCGATCCACTCACGGTCAGGTACGGGCTCGGCACAGATGGACAGGGCGGTCAGGTAGCCGTGGGCGGCCACGTAGTCCAGCGCCTCGTCATGCAGCTCATCGGCGTCGAGGAAGGCTTGCAGGCGGGTTAGTTGCTCAGCGAAGGACATTGAAGGGCTACCTTGGGAATATACGATGCTGAATTCTAGGCGTTCTTGCGCGCCCAGGCCAGCCGCACTGCATATTTGCCAGGTTTTAGATAGCAGCCGCTATTCGTCAGTGGCGCCCTTTGGCCGATGACGCTCGGGTATACTGCCGCGTTTTGTGATGCCCGTGCAGGCCAAGCGCCAACCCGTGAAAACTTCGCTTACGGATTATTTCCCGTGAATTCGCGTTTTTTCGGCCAGCCTGTACAGAGGGATTTCGGCGATATTTTGGAGTTATACATGCTCGAGCAGGCTCAACGCGTCCTCAAGGACATCTTCGGCTACGACAGTTTTCGTGGCCGCCAGGGTGCGATCATTGAGCGCGTGGCCAGTGGTGGTGACGCCCTGGTATTGATGCCTACCGGCGGCGGCAAGTCGTTGTGCTTCCAAGTGCCTGCGTTGTTGCGCAACGGCCTGGCAGTGGTGGTGTCGCCGCTGATCGCCTTGATGGACGATCAGGTCGCGACCCTCGAAGAGCTGGGGGTTGCCGCAGCCGCGTTGAACTCCACCCTCAGCGCCGAGCAGCAGCGCGACCTGGCTGCGCGGATCAAGCGCGGTGAAGTGAAGATGCTCTACCTCGCGCCCGAGCGCCTGGTGCAGCCGCGCATGCTGGCCTTCCTGCAAAGCCTTGAAATTGCCCTGTTCGCCATCGACGAAGCCCACTGTGTGTCGCAATGGGGTCACGATTTCCGCCGCGAATACCTGCAACTGGGCCAATTGGCCGAGCTGTTCCCCGACGTGCCGCGTATCGCCCTGACGGCTACCGCCGATAAACGTACTCGCGAAGAAATCGTCGAGCGCCTGCATTTGCAGAACGCCGAGCGCTTTCTCTCAAGCTTCGACCGGCCGAATATTTTCTACCGTATCGTGCCCAAGGAGCAGCCGCGCAAACAGTTGCTGGCGTTCCTGTCCGAGCGGCGCAGCGATGCGGGCATCGTCTATTGCCTGTCGCGCAAGAAGGTCGACGAAGTAGCCGCGTTCCTTTGTGAGCAAGGCTACCCGGCGCTGCCTTATCACGCCGGCCTGCCTAACGAAACGCGCTCGGCCCACCAGAAGCGCTTCCTCAACGAGGAAGGCCTGATCATGGTGGCCACCATCGCGTTCGGCATGGGTATCGACAAATCCAACGTGCGCTTTGTCGCTCACATGGACCTGCCCAAGTCCCTTGAGGCGTACTACCAGGAAACCGGGCGTGCTGGCCGTGATGGCCTGCCGGCCGATGCGTGGATGGTCTACAGCCTGCAAGACGTGGTGATGCTCAAGCAGATGCTGCAAAACTCCGAGGGTGATGAGCGCCACAAGCGGCTGGAGCAGCACAAGCTCGACGCCATGCTCTCGCTGTGCGAAGAAACCCGCTGCCGCCGCCAGACCTTGCTGGCGTACTTCGACGAAGACATGCCCGAGCCTTGCGGCCACTGCGATAACTGCATTGACGGCGTGCAGACGTGGGACGCTACCGAGCCGGCGCGCCAGGGCTTGTCCGCCATCTATCGCACGGGCCAGCGCTACGGCGTTGGTCATTTGGTGGATGTCTTGCTGGGCAAGGACAACGAGAAAGTCCGCAGCTTCGGCCATGAAAAACTCTCGGTCTATGGCGTTGGCAAGGCCCGCGCCGAAGGCGAGTGGCGTTCGTTGTTCCGCCAGATGGTCGCCCGTGGGTTGGTGGATATCGACATCGAGGGCTATGGCGGCCTGCGTTTGAATGACTCTTGCCGGCCACTGCTCAAGGGCGAAGTAAGCCTGGAGCTGCGCCGCGACCTCAAGCCGCAGACCACCGCCAAGACCAGTACCAGCCAGGCCAGCCAGCTTGTGCGTGGCGAAGAGCGCGAACAGTGGGAAGCCCTGCGTACCCTGCGGCGCAAATTGGCCCAGGAGCACAGCGTGCCGCCGTACGTCATTTTCCCCGACTCCACCTTGCTGGAGATGCTGCGCGAACAGCCCACCACCATGGCCGAGATGGCGCGGGTCAGCGGCGTGGGTGCGCGCAAGCTGGAGCGCTACGGCCAGGCCTTCCTCGAAGTGCTCGGCGGCCAAGCCGAAGCGCCAAAGGAAGTCGCCGATATTCGCCACGAGTTGATCAGCCTGGCACGTGCCGGCATGACTCCGATTCAGATCGCCGGCCAGTTGCAATGCTCGGAGAAAAACGTCTACACCCTGCTGGCCGAATCCATTGGCAAGCAACAGCTGTCACTGGAGCAGGCCCTTGATTTGCCGGAGGATTTGCTCGGTGAAATCCAGGACGCGTTTCTTGATGGAGAAGGCGAGTTGCCACCGGTCGCGGAGATCGCGCCGCTGTTTACCGGGCGTGTACCCGAAGGTGTTTTGTACTGTGTGCGTGCCGCTTTACAGTCTGAATTCGAAATTTAGTGCGCCAATTACGACAATGTAACGAATCAGTACATAGCGATGCTTGCCTACCGGCATGGCTCATGCTTAGCTGACTAATAATTGGCCACACTTTGTTTTCAGTCTTAATCATGAGTTTTTTATGCCTTTAACCGATCAACACCGCTTTGGCATGCAGTTGGCGCAGATGTCCCGAGGTTGGCGCGCCGAACTGGACCGTCGCCTGGCGGGGCTGGGTTTGTCTCAAGCGCGCTGGCTGGTGCTGCTGCACCTGGCGCGTTTTGAAGAAGCCCCTACTCAGCGTGAACTGGCGCAAAGCGTCGGTGTGGAGGGGCCAACGCTGGCTCGGTTGCTCGACAGCCTTGAAGGCCAAGGCCTGGTGCAACGCCAGGCGGTGGTGGAAGACCGTCGTGCCAAGCGCATCTTGCTGTGTGATACCGCTCGGCCGTTGATCGACCAGATCGAGACCATTGCCACGCAATTGCGTCATGAACTGTTTGTGGGGGTGGATGAAGAGGATATGAAGGTGTGCATGCGGGTGCACGGGCACATTCTGGCGAATCTGGAAAAGTCCTGACCTTAAATACAGCAAAGATCAAAATGTGGGAGGGGGCAAGCCACCTCCCACATTTGATTAGCGTTGCGTCAGAAGGTTTGGCCCAGGTTCAGGTACACCGCCTTCTGGTTATCATCGTTGAACCCATAACTGAAATTCAGCGGCCCCAACGGCGTATCAAACCCCAAAAAGATACTCGCCGCATTGATGTAGCCACTGTCGAACTCGTTATCGTTGTTCCACGCCCGGCCTCGCTCCAGCGACGCGCCCAGGTACAACGGGAAATCCAACGGCAAATACGACCGCGGCGTCAGGCGCCTGTAGTACACCGCCCGCATCAGGCTGATGTTCTGCCCTGAAATTGCATCCTCGCGAAAACCCGACAATTGCCGCGCTCCGCCCAGCAGGAAGCTGGAAATCACCACGTCGGATTTGTCCAACGTTCTGCCGTAACGCCCGCCCAGCACCAAGGTGTCCGGGCCGTTGCTCATGGCCTTGTCCAGCTTGAACTCCCACTGGCGATAGCGCTGGTCCGAGCCCAGCCCCGGTTCGAATTCGCGGTAGGCCAGGCCGATATCTTCACCACTGTGGGGGAAGTACACGTTGTCCAGTGAGTCGAAGGAATACTTCAATTCATAGAAGCCTTCGCTGAAACTCACGCTCGGCAGGTCGCGGTCGCCGATACGCACATCCGCCTTGCCCCAGGCCTCGCCGACGCCGAAGCGAATCTCGCCGCTGTTGCCGATCTGGCGCCCCACGTTCAGGCCGAAACCGTAGCGTTCCAGGCGGTATTCGGAGATGGGGTCGTTGTCCAGGATCAGCTCGACGTTCTGTGCCTGGGCGCTGATATAGGGCGCGACGAAATAGCGCGAGCCTGTGTCCATCGGTTGGTAGAACTCGCTGTACAGCTCTTGCCGATCACCAATCTGCACCCGCGTCAGCCATTCGGCGCCTAGGCGGTTGATGCCGTTCATGCGGTAGCTGGCGCCGAGGTTGAAGGCGCTGTCGCCACGCATGTCGTCCGACAGGTTCAGGCCCAGGCGCAGGTAGTCGGTGCCGCTGCGTTTGCCCCGCGCGCTGATCACCAGGGTGTTGTCCTGGCCTTTCTTGATGACGCGGTATTGCACCTGCTCGAAATAATCCAGGCCGTACAAGGTGCCCATGTCGGTTTGCAGTCGCCCCAGGTTGAGTGGTTCGCCCAGGGGTTGGCGGATGTAGTAGCGGATCACGTCGTCGCTGACTTTCGAGTCGTTTTCTACATTGATCGCGGTGATCACCGGCGTGCGCTCACCGGGTGTGCGCGCCGCTGCCAACTCCGGGTCGATGGGTTCGGCAGGGCGCAGGTGGGCCAATCGCAGGTCGAGGGCGCGGGTGGCTCGGTAGCCGGCGTCGATCATGTCTTTGGCACGGCCGAAGTCGGTTACGCCAAAGGCGGACAGCGGCGGTTGAATCAACACGTCTTTGGGGTGCAGGGCCTTGAGTTGCTCTTCGGAATTGCGCCGGGTCATCAGGGTGATGGATTGGTTGAGCACATCCACTACCGTCGCCAGTTGCTTGCGTGAACGCAGTGGGGTGCCGATGTCCACGACGATGGCGATATCCACGCCCATCTCCCGTGCCACATCCAGCGGGATGTTATCGGTCATGCCTCCGTCTACCAGCAGGCGCCCGTCCAGCTCCACTGGGGCAAACACCGCCGGGATCGACATGCTGGCGCGGATCACCTGAGGCAGGTGGCCCTTGCTGAACACGACTTTTTCACCGGTGGTGATATCGGTGGCCACGGCGCGGAAGGGGATCGGCAGCTTGTCAAAATTACGCGTGTTGCTGCTGTGGGCGAACATGCTCTCCAGCAGCAGCGCCAGGTTTTGGCCCTGGATCACGCCCAACGGCAAGCCGAGGCTGCCGTCGTCGCGAAAGCTCAGCTTTTGCTTGACCAGGAAATCGCGGTCATCCTGCTTGCGCCGAAACGGCACGTCTTCCCGTGGTGGCGCATCGGACAGTGCCTGTTGCCAATCAATGTTCAGCGCGAGTTTTTCCAGTTCATCGATCTTGTAGCCCGAGGCGTACAGCCCGCCGATGACCGCGCCCATGCTGGTGCCAGCAATCGCATCGATCTGGATGCCTTGCTCTTCCAGCGCCTTGAGCACGCCGATATGGGCCAGGCCACGGGCGGCGCCCCCGGACAGCACCAGGCCGATTTTCGGGCGTGGGGTTTCGACGGCTTGGGCGAGGAGGGGTAGCAGGCACAGCAGCAGGCAGGACAACAGGCGGCGCATCACGAATCTCAAGGCTGGGCGATAAAGGCCGGTATTATAGCCACTCGATCCTCCGAGCCCGTTATGCCAGGAACCTCTCAAATTATGTCCGCAAACAAACCCGAGATCGTCATCACCTATTGCACCCAATGCCAATGGCTGCTGCGCGCCGCATGGCTGGCGCAGGAGTTACTGAGTACGTTCTGTGATGACTTGGGCAAAGTGTCGTTGGAGCCCGCCACCGGAGGCACATTCCGCATCACGTGCGATGGCGTGCAGATTTGGGAGCGCAAGGTGGACGGTGGCTTCCCGGAAGCCAAGGTGCTCAAGCAACGCGTGCGGGACCAGATCGACCCGCAGCGCGATCTCGGCCACAACGACCGCACTCAATGAAGGTCACCGCTCCCTGAAAGAGCGGTGACCTAACACCTAGGCGGCCATCTTTTGTTTGATGAACCCGATCACCCAGGTCAGCACCAGGCCGCCAACACCACCGCCGAGGATATTGCTGCCCACTGCGGCGACATCCAGCGCCTCGCCAGCGGAGCTGCCGGTGAACTGCGCGACAATTTGGCCAAGGATAAGGCCCCCGATACCACCGAGAAAGGTATTGAGCCCGGTGCCCAGGCTCTGTTTGGTCATGCCCGCCAAGTTACCGCCGACGGCACCGCTGATGACCTGAACCAGCAATTGGATAACTGTTTCCATGATGAAACCCCTGCATAGCGTCAATGGAGTGACCACTCGCTTGCAGCAACTTCAAATGGCATGGCTGTCGTCGAGTAGCCCTTATCCGTTTAACGACGACAGACTGTTACGGATCGCCAGAGTATAGATCACGCCGCAGCGGCGGGCTGTTTGGCCTGGCTGGCGCTGCCCATCAGCCCGGACAGCACGATGGCGACGATGATCAGCGCACCGCCCAGCAGCATGCGCAAGGTCGGGGTTTCGGCGAACAGCAGCCACGCCACGGTGATGCCGTACACCGGCTCCATCGCAAACACCACCGAGGCAGTGCGCGCCTTGATCACCGCCAGGCTGGCAACAAACAGGCTGTGGGCCAGGCCGGTGCAGAACACCCCCAGCAAGCCGATCCACAGCCAGTCGATGGCGCGTACATCCGCCAGGCCTGGGGCGGCGATAGGCAACAGTAACGCCGCCACCACCACGTTTTGGCACAGCGCCGCCTGCACCGCAGGAATGCGCCCGGAGCTGGCGCGGTTGTTCAGCGACAGCAGTGAAAACAACAACCCCGACGCAATACCCCAGAGCAGGCCGCCGGTGGCTTCGCTGGCAAGGTCGAAGTCTGGCGTGACCAGCACCAGCCCGATGCTGACCAGAACCACCAACACCACTTCGTTGGCGCGGATGCGTTCGCGGAAGATCAACCCTTCGAGGATCACGGTAAAGGCCGGGAACGCGGTGAACCCAAGGGTGGCGACGGCCACGCCGCCGACCTTTACCGCCATGAAGAACGTCACCCAATGTGCCGCCAGCAGCACGCCGCTGATCAACAGCCGGCGCCAGTCTTGCAGCGCGAGTTTTTTCCACGGGGTGTTGCTGGCAAACCGCGCAAATACCGCCAGGGCCAGTACGGCAAATGCGGCGCGGCCAAACACGATAATGGCCGGCGAGGCGGCCGCCAGTTTGCCGAATACGCCGGTGAGGCCAAACATCAATGCGCCGATATGCAGGGCGCCGAGGGCTGTGCGGGGAGTCATTGCGATCCTTGAACCAACGGGGTTAACAGCATCGCAGTCTAGAGGGTTGGCGGCGTTGGTGTCTGTCGCCAGTCTCGCGTGCTTTAGCGCCAGACTCTTGTCATGCACCGCGGCGCAACGCCCCCGGCGAGGCGCCAAACTCACGCAACATTGCTGCGGCGAACGCGCTTTGCGAGGCATAGCCGACGCGTGCGGCGATCTCGCCGACGGGCAGCAGCGTTTCCCGCAGCAGGCCCAGGGCCATGTGCAGGCGACGGCTGCGCAGATAGTCCATCGGCGTTTGCCCGCATTCAGCCATGAAGCGTGCATGCAGGCGCGCCACCGACAGCTCGGCGATACGCGCAAGGTCGGCGACTTGCAGTGGGTGCGCCGCGTGGCGCTCGATATGGGCATTGAACGCGGCATACGGCAGGCGCCGGCCTGGCACCGGTTGATCCAAAGGATGATTGAGGCTGGCGAGCAACAGCACCGCGCCTTGCTGCACGATCAGCGGGTCATCCACCGGGCTGCTGGCCAGCCATTGCACCAGTTGGCGCTGCCGCGGGTCCAGCGCCAGCCGTGCAGGTTGATCGAGCAGGCGGCGACTGGCATCGGCATGCTCGCCCAACGATTGCACCACCCAATGCTCGGTGGGCACATCCAGCACCAGGCAGCGGCTGCCGTCGCGGCTGTCGCAGGCGTGGTGGGTGGAGTAGGGCAGCACCATCACGCTGCTGTCACGTACCTGGCTGCCGACGCCCTCGACCTCAAAGTCCAAATGCCCGGACAGGCCGAACACCAACTGCGCATGGTCATGGCTGTGGGCGATGGGGGCATGGGTGTAATGGCGTAGCGTGAGGATCGGTCTCATCGCGGTCTCCTGGGCAGGCTGTCGCAGTCTACAACGCTTTGCTCACGCCGGGCGTTGTCATCAGACTGACGCACCGTTGTCATGGGCTATTAATCGCCGTGGCGCAAGCTCGCGAAAACAGCGTCGAGGGATGCCCATGACCAGTGCCGAGTTCACCAAGCCCAGCCGCAAGCAACGGGTACGTACCCTGTGGATTTCCGATGTGCATCTGGGCACCCGGGATTGCCAGGCCGAACATTTATCGCAATTCCTCAAGGGCTACCAAGCCGATAAGGTCTACCTGGTGGGCGATATCATCGACGGCTGGAAACTGCGCAGTGGCATGTATTGGCCCCAGGCGCACACCAACGTGATCCGCCGCCTGCTGACCATGGCCAAGCGCGGCACCGAGGTGATCTACGTCACTGGCAACCATGATGAGTTTTTGCGCCGTTACTCCAAGCTGATCCTGGGCAATATCCAACTGGTGGACGAGGCGGTGCATGTGACTGCCGATGGCCGCCATTTGTTGGTTATCCACGGCGACCAGTTCGACGTGATCACCCGTTATCACCGCTGGCTGGCGTTTCTGGGCGACTCGGCCTACGAATTCACCCTCACCCTGAACCGCTGGCTCAACCACTGGCGCGCACGCTATGGCTACGGTTACTGGTCGCTGTCGGCGTACCTGAAGCACAAGGTCAAGACCGCTGTGAGTTTTATCAGCGACTTCGAAGAAGCCATCGCCCACGAAGTGACCAAGCGCGAACTACATGGGGTGGTCTGCGGGCATATTCACCATGCGGAGATTCGCAAGGTGGGCGAGGTGGACTACCTCAACTGCGGGGATTGGGTGGAGTCGTGCACGGCGTTGATCGAGCACTGGGATGGCAGTATCGAGTTGTATCGGTTGGCGGATGCGCAGGCCAAAGAGGCACTGCTCAAGGCTGAGATGGCCACAACCTGAAGGTCAACCCAGTTCAAATGTGGGAGGGGGCTTGCCCCCGATAGCGGTGTGCCAGTTCCCCTTCCAGTGACTGACATACTGCCATCGGGGGCAAGCCCCCTCCCACATTTTTAGCCCGGTTTCGTCAGTTGGAGACGTCGGCGATTGCAGCTGCGAGCAATGTAAGGCGTGTGGCATCAATCCCCGCCACATTCGCCCGCCCCGAACTCACCATATACACGCTGTGCTTCTCCCGCAGTTGCTTCACCTGCTCGGCACTCAAGCCGGTATAGGAAAACATCCCGCGCTGCTCGCCAATATGCGCAAACCGTTCAGCCAACCCGTGTGGCACCAAGGCCTCCACCAACCCTGAGCGCAACTGCGCAATCCGCGTACGCATGGCTTCCACTTCGCCACTCCAGAGCGCTTTCAGTTCGGCATCGCCCAGAATAGTCGCCACTACTGCCGCACCATGATCCGGCGGCGTCGACCACAGGTTGCGGGCAATATTGGCCAGCTGGCTGCGCACATCCGTCAGCTTCTCGGCATCCGCCGCGCATACGATCAGCGCACCCACTCGGTCGCTGTACAGGCCGAAGTTCTTCGAGCACGAGCTGGTGACCAACACTTCCGGCAACTCGCTGGCAAACAAGCGCACTGCCCAGGCGTCTTGCTCCAGGCCGTCGCCAAAGCCTTGGTAGGCGAAGTCGATCAGCGGCAGCAGCTGGCGCTCACGCACAATTTTTAGCACCTGGCGCCAGTCATCCTGGGACAGGTCAAAGCCGGTCGGGTTATGGCAGCAGGCGTGCAGCAACACCACATCGCCTTGCGGGACGGTGGCGAGTGTCGCCAGCATCGCCGCCACATCCAGGCGGTTATCCGCGCCCACGTATGGGTAATGGCTGACCTTGAGCCCCGCCTTGGCGAAGATGCTTTCATGGATCGGCCAGGTCGGGTTGCTCAGCCACACGCCACGGCCGGGTAGGCTGTGGGCGATAAAGTCGGCGCTCAGGCGCAGCGCACCGGTGCCGCCGGGTGTTTGAGTGGCGCCGGCGCGACGCTCGCGGATCAGCGCAGAGTCGTCGCCCAGCACCAGCGCGCTGATCAAGGTGCCGAACGCCGCATTGCCGTGGCCGCCGATGTAGGTCTTGGTGGCTTGTGTATCCACCAGACGCTGTTCGGCCCGTTTCACGGCGTGGGGAATCGGCGTCAGGCCCTGGTCGTCCTTATAGACGCCCACGCCCAAGTCGAATTTGTTTGGGTTGGAGTCCTGGGCATACAGGTCCATCAGCCCGAGGATGGGGTCACCGGGCACGCGGCCAATGGCATCAAAATGCATTACTTGCGGCCCTCGGCGCTCTTGGCCACTTCGTCGGTGCGTGCGGCCATGATGAAGTCGTTGCGGTGCAGGCCCTTGATGGAGTGGCTCCACCAGGTCACGGTGACCTTGCCCCATTCGGTGAGCAGGCCTGGGTGATGGCCTTCGGCTTCGGAGATTTCACCCATGGCGTTGGTAAAAGCCAGGGCGAACTTGAAGTTCTTGAACAGGAAAACCTTTTCCAACTGCATCACGCCGTCGCGTACTTCAATGTTCCAGTCGGGGATCTGCTTGATCAGCACCGGCAACTCTTCATCGCTGACTTGTGGGGCATCGGCGCGGCAGGCTTCGCAGTGGGCTTGGTTCAAGGTGGTCATGTGGAGATGTCCTGAATTCGAAAATTTGAAGGTCAGTGGGCGTTACCCTAAAGCAACGCGAGGCCAGGGAACAGACTCACCTGGCCTTAAAAACTGAGGTTTAGGCTGCCTTGGGTTTCGGGGGGAATTTCGGCGCGTGTAAGCCCAACTGCATACCACGCTCGACCATGCCCATGATGTCTTCCTGCGCCACTTCGAACAGGCGCTTGAGATTGGGCAGCACGAAGTACAGCGGTTGCAGGATGTCGATGCGATACGGGGTGCGCATCGCTTCCAGCGGGTCAAAGGCCTGGTGCTCGGGCTCGGAGGACAGGCTGTACACCGTTTCCTTGGGCGACGACAAAATGCCGCCACCGTAGATGCGCCGCCCTTCGGGCGTGTCCACCAGGCCAAACTCGATCGTCATCCAGTACAGGCGCGCCAGGTACACCCGTTGCTCCTTGGTGGCCGCCAGGCCGAGCTTGCCGTAGGTGTGGGTGAATTCGGCAAACCAGGGGTTGGTCAGCAGCGGGCAGTGGCCGAAGATCTCGTGGAAAATATCCGGCTCTTGCAGGTAGTCCAATTCCTCGCGGGTGCGAATAAAGGTCGCCACCGGAAACTGCTTGCTGGCGAGCAATTCGAAGAACGTCTGGAAGGGGATCAGCGCCGGTACGCGGGCTACTTGCCAGCCGGTGGTGTCGGCCAGCACCTTGTTGATCTCGCCCAGTTGCGGAATGCGATCGAGGGGCAGGCCAAGCTTGTCGATGCCGTCCAGGTACTCCTGGCAGGCGCGGCCTTCGATCACTTTTAGCTGGCGCGTGATCAACGTGTTCCACACCGCATGTTCTTCGGGCGGGTAGTGGATAAAACCTTGCGCATCGGGCTCGCGGGCCACGTAGTGCGTCTGCTTCATACGGCTCTCCTGCTAGGCATTCGTTCTTGTTATGTCCTGGGATGCACCTATTGATAACTCGACGGGCGCCAGATTCCACCCGGTTCTGGCGGTAACGTGTAGAAAAATGCACCGGTTTTCGTAAAGTATTCGTTACGTTTGTACGCTGCTTCACGTTGCTGGGCTGGGAAAAGGTCAGCGTCTGTCACATAATCTTGACGACTATCTGCGCCCAGCGACAAAAAGACGCGGCGCCTCCCCACTTTTCGGGCCTCTTCATGCGTATCAAAGTGCACTGCCAGAACCGCATCGGCATCCTGCGGGACATTCTCAACCTGTTGGTGGAGTACGGCGTCAACGTCGCCAAGGGCGAGGTCGGCGGTGAGCACGGCAACGCCATCTACCTGTTTTGCCCCAATCTGGTGAACATGCAGTTCCAGGCGTTGCGCCCGCAGTTCGAGGCGATTGCCGGCGTGTTCGGCGTGAAAAGGGTAGGGCTGATGCCCAGCGAGCGGCGGCACATGGAGCTCAATGCGTTGCTCGGCGCCCTGGAGTTTCCGGTGCTGTCCATCGATATGGGCGGCTCCATCGTCGCCGCCAACCGTGCGGCGGCGCAGTTGCTTGGGGTGCGGGTGGACGAGGTGCCGGGCATCCCGCTGTCGCGTTATGCCGAAGATTTCGACTTGCCAGAGCTGGTGCGCGCGAGCAAATCGCGCATCAATGGCCTGCGGGTCAAGGTCAAGGGCGACGTATTCCTGGCGGACATTGCGCCGCTGCAATCTTCCGAGCACGACGACAGCGAAGCCATGGCCGGCGCCGTGCTGACCCTGCACCGTGCCGACCGCGTCGGTGAGCGGATCTACAACGTACGCAAACAGGAACTGCGTGGCTTTGACAGCATCTTCCAAAGCTCCAAGGTCATGGCGGCGGTGGTGCGTGAAGCCCGGCGCATGGCGCCGCTGGACGCACCGCTATTAATAGAAGGCGAAACCGGCACCGGCAAAGAATTGCTGGCGCGTGCCTGCCACTTGGCCAGCCCGCGTGGCCAATCCCCTTTGATGGCGCTCAACTGCGCAGGCTTGCCGGAGTCGATGGCCGAGACAGAGTTGTTCGGCTACGGCCCTGGCGCGTTTGAAGGGGCGCGTGCCGAGGGCAAGCTGGGGCTGCTGGAACTGACGGCAGGCGGCACACTGTTTCTCGATGGCGTGGGGGAAATGAGTGCGCGTTTGCAGGTGAAATTGCTGCGCTTTCTGCAAGACGGCTGCTTTCGTCGCGTAGGCAGTGATGAGGAGGTGTACCTGGATGTGCGGGTGATCTGCGCGACCCAGGTGGATTTATCCGAGCTGTGCGCCCGTGGGGAGTTTCGCCAGGACCTGTATCACCGCCTCAATGTGCTGTCGCTGCATATCCCGCCCCTGCGTGAATGCCTGGACGGCTTGGCGCCATTGGTTGAGCACTTCCTGGATCAAGCCAGTCGCCAGATCGGTTGCCCGCTGCCCAAGCTTGCACCCGCGGCCATGGACAAACTCAGTCATTACCACTGGCCCGGCAACGTTCGGCAGTTGGAGAATGTGCTGTTCCAGGCGGTGTCGTTGTGCGAGGGCGGCACGGTGAAGGCTGAGCATATTCGTTTGCCGGACTACGGCGTGCGCCAGCCGCTTGGCGATTTTTCGCTGGAGGGGGGGTTGGAAGCGATTGTTGGGCGGTTTGAGAAGGCGGTGTTGGAGAGTTTGTATGCCGACCATCCGAGTAGTCGGCAGTTGGGCAAGCGGCTTGGGGTTTCCCATACCACCATTGCCAACAAGCTGCGGGACTACGAAATCCTCAAGGCCGACAAATAACTACCTGACACAACTGGGTTAAAAATGTGGGAGCTGGCTTGCCTGCGATAGCAGTGGGTCAGTGAAGTATGTGCTGACTGACCCACCGCTATCGCAGGCAAGCCAGCTCCCACACTTTATCTTCATTGTTTTAAAGACCGGTGTTTGCCGCTGGCGGCAGTAGTCCGCCGTTTTTTCGACTATCCCCCCGCGCACATTTCCCCACGCCTCCCCGCAAACCCCTGTCCCGCTTGGTTTTCACCCTATTTCAAAAAGTTGGTTCGCAAATTGCTTAAGCCTCCTCAGTACAGCGGTGGGCGGCAAGCGTCCGTCAGAAAGAGGAAAGAGCGTGGACAAGTACCTTTACGTGGCAATGACCGGCGCCAGCCAGAATGCTCTGGCGCAGAAGGCCCATGCCAACAACCTGGCGAACATTTCCACCAACGGTTTTCAGCGTGACCTGGAACAGGCGCGTTCGATGCCGGTATTTGGTGACAGCTTTCCGGCGCGGGCCTTTGCCCTCACCGAACGCCCAGCGACTGACTTCACCCCCGGCGCGATGATCGAAACCGGCCGTGACCTCGACGTGGCCGTCAGCGGCGACGGTTGGATGGCCGTACAGACCCCGGACGGCGGCGAAGCCTACGTGCGCAGCGCCAGCATGAACGTCGATGCACTGGGCGTGCTGCGTGCCGGCAACGGTATGCCGATCATGGGCAACGGTGGCCCGATTGCCGTGCCGCCTCAGCAAAAAATCGAAGTGGGCGCCGACGGCACCATCAGCATTCGCGCCATGGGCGAAGGCCCACGGGTGATGGCTGAAGTGGACCGCATCAAGTTGGTCCAGCCTGACCTCAAGAATATGACCAAAGGCTTGGACGGCACCATCCACACGATGGATGGCCAGCCGGCCGTGGTCGATGCGGGCGTCAAGCTGACCTCGGGTTTCCTGCAGGCGAGCAACGTCAATGCCGTTGAAGAAATGACGGCGGTGCTGGCGCTTTCCAAGCAATTCGAGCTGCACATCAAGATGATGAACAGCGCCAAAGAAGATGACCAGGCCATGACGCGCGTCATGCAGATGAGCTGATTGCAGCCCACTAACTAATTTGTGATGTCGCGCCAACAAACAGGCGCACAGAGGAGAACAGCATGCTTCCGGCTCTATGGGTTGCCAAAACCGGTCTGTCCGCCCAGGACACCAACCTCACCACCATTTCCAACAACTTGGCCAACGTATCGACCACGGGTTTCAAGCGTGACCGTGCCGAGTTCCAGGACCTGCTCTATCAGATCAAGAAGCAGCCTGGCGCCCAGTCGACCCAAGACAGCGAACTGCCGTCGGGCCTGCAATTGGGTACCGGTGTGGCGATCGTTGGCACCCAGAAGAACTTCAGCGCCGGTAACCTGCAACAGACCGGCCAGCCGCTGGACATGGCCATCAACGGCCGGGGTTTCTTCCAGATTCTGCAACCCGATGGCACCACGTCCTACACCCGTGACGGTACGTTCCACCTCGACTCCAACGGCCAGATCGTCACCGCCAACGGTTTCTCGCTGGAGCCGGCCGTGATCGTGCCCGCCGATGCCAAAACCTTCACCGTCGGCAACGACGGCACCGTCTCGATCACCGTGGCCGGCAACCCAGCCTCGCAAGTGATCGGCAACCTGCAAACCGCCGACTTCATCAACCCGGCTGGCCTGCAAGCCATGGGCAACAACCTGTTCCTGGAAACCGCTTCCAGCGGCGCGCCGCAAATCGGCACCCCTGGCCTGAACGGTTTCGGCACCACGCTGCAAAGCACCCTGGAAACCTCCAACGTGAGCACGGTTGAAGAGATGGTCAACATGATCACCACTCAACGCGCCTACGAGATGAACTCCAAGGTGATCTCTACCGCCGACCAGATGCTCTCGTTCGTCACGCAGAATCTGTAATCAAGTCTATGGGGCGCCGTTGATGGCGCCTGCAACACCGTGAGGTTAGGGTCATGAATCGCTACGTTTCTGTTTTGGCACTGAGTGGGATCGCTGTGCTCACGGGCTGTGTTGCCCCGACGCCAAAGCCCAACGACCCGTACTACGCGCCGGTGTTGCCACGCACACCGTTGCCGGCGGCGGCCAACAATGGCTCGATCTACCAGGCCGGTTTCGAACAGAACCTGTACAGCGACCGCAAGGCGTTCCGAGTCGGTGACATCATCACTATCACGCTGAACGAGCGCACCCAGGCCAGCAAGAACGCCAACTCCCAAGTGGGCAAGAACAGCACCGCCAGCCTGGGCTTGACCTCGCTGTTTGGCGCGGTGCCCAACGTCAATAATCCGTTGAGCGATGGTGACCTGACGCTGAACGCCGGCTACAGCGGTTCGCGCGCCACCGATGGCAAAAGTGCGGCCGGGCAGGGCAACAGCCTGACCGGTTCGATCACCGTGACGGTCGCTGACGTACTGCCCAACGGCATCATTGCCGTGCGCGGCGAGAAGTGGATGACCCTCAACACCGGTGATGAGTTGGTACGCATTGCCGGCATGGTGCGCGCCGATGATATTTCTACGGATAACACCGTGCCTTCCACGCGAATCGCTGATGCACGCATTACGTATTCCGGCACCGGCGCGTTTGCTGATGCAAGCCAGCCAGGCTGGCTCGACCGTTTCTTCCTCAGCCCGCTGTTCCCTTTCTAGGTGGCCACTTTGAACCTCAAACAGCTGATGGCGGCGGCACTGTTGCTGACCTTGAGCGCAGTCGCCCAGGCCGAGCGCCTGAAAGACATCGCCAGCATTTCCGGCGTGCGCTCCAACCAGTTGATCGGCTACGGTCTGGTGGTGGGGCTTAACGGCACGGGCGACCAGACCACCCAGACGCCGTTCACCTTGCAGACCTTCAACAACATGCTCTCGCAGTTCGGCATCAAGGTGCCGGCGGGTTCGGGCAACGTGCAGCTTAAAAACGTGGCCGCGGTGTCCATCAGCGCCGACTTGCCGGCGTTCTCCAAGCCGGGTCAGGTGGTGGACATTACCGTGGCATCTATCGGTAACTCCAAAAGCCTGCGGGGCGGCACCTTGTTGATGACGCCGCTTAAAGGTATTGACGGCAACGTCTACGCCATCGCTCAGGGCAACCTGGTGGTGGGTGGCTTTGACGCTGAAGGTCGTGACGGTTCGAAGATCACCGTGAACGTGCCATCGGCCGGGCGAATCCCTGGTGGCGCCACCGTTGAGCGCACCGTGCCGAGTGGTTTCAACCAAGGCAACAGCCTGACACTGAACCTCAACCGTTCTGACTTCACCACCGCCAAGCGCGTCGTCGACAAGATCAACGACATGCTCGGCCCTGGCGTGGCCCAGGCCATCGACGGCGGCTCGATCCGCGTGACCGCGCCGCTGGACCCAAGCCAGCGTGTGGATTACCTGTCGATCCTGGAAAACCTCGAAGTCGACCCAGGCCAAGCGGTGGCCAAAGTCATCATCAACTCGCGTACCGGCACCATCGTGATCGGCCAGAACGTCAAGGTCTCGCCGGCGGCGGTGACCCACGGCAGCCTGACCGTGACCATTACCGAAGACCCGATCGTCAGCCAGCCTGGGCCGTTGTCCAACGGCCAGACTGCCGTGGTGCCCCGCTCGCGGGTCAACGCCGAGCAAGAAGCCAAACCGATGTTCAAGTTCGGCCCTGGCACCACGCTGGATGAGATTGTCCGCGCGGTGAACCAGGTGGGTGCAGCGCCCGGCGACTTGATGGCGATCCTTGAAGCTTTGAAACAGGCCGGCGCCTTGCAAGCCGACCTGATCGTGATCTGAGGCCATGGCCATGGATATGCGCAAGAGCGGCATCAGCAGCACGGCGGACTCGGGGTCTTACTCCGACCTGAACCGGCTTAACCAGCTCAAGGTCGGCGCCGACAAGAACAGCGAAGGCAACATGCGCAAAGTCGCGCAGGAGTTTGAATCGCTGTTTTTGAGCGAGATGCTCAAGTCGATGCGTTCGGCCACCGAGGCGTTGGGTAAAGACAACCCGATGAACACGCCGGCGGCCAAGCAGTACCAGGAAATGTACGATCAGCAACTGGCGGTCTCGATGTCTCGCGAAGGCGGCGGCATCGGCCTGGCCGACGTGCTGATGCGCCAGATGCAACAGAACAAACCGGTGGAGGCCCAGGCCGCGACCCTGCAAGGCCCGGCTGCGGCTGAAGCGGTGAAGAAGGTTGATGTGCCGACGCAAATTGCCGCCGGCACTCAGGCCGAAGGGCCGCTGGGCCGCTCCAACGGCCAGCGTCCGTTGTGGGCGTATCGCGTGGCTGAGCCGCAAGCGGGCGCCGCTGCCTCCCACAGCAATGACATGGAGCTGATGAACCAGCGCCGTATCTCGTTGCCGAGCAAACTCACCGACCGCCTGCTGGCTGGCATCGTGCCGAGCACCGACGCGACTACCGTCGCCCAAGCCGCGCCGCTGCGTAACAGCGCGGCCGATGACAATGTAGTCAACAGCACTGCGCGCAGCGTCGCCGTACGCAATGACCGCATGCAGGTGTACGGCCGCGCCGTGGCCCAGCCACCGCTGGCACCGGCAAAAAAAGCCTTCAGCTCCCAGGATGAATTCGTCGCCACCATGCTGCCGATGGCCAAGGCCGCCGCCGCGCGCATTGGCGTTGATCCCAAGTACCTGGTGGCGCAGGCCGCGCTGGAAACCGGCTGGGGTAAATCGGTCATGCGTGCCGAAGACGGCAGCAGCAGCCACAACCTGTTTGGCATCAAGGCCGGCCAAAGCTGGCAGGGCGGCCAGGCACGGGCGATCACCAGCGAGTTCCGCGATGGGGCGATGGTCAAGGAAACGGCGCAGTTCCGCTCCTACGATTCGTACCAGGACAGCTTCCACGACCTCGTGACATTGCTGCAAAGCAATGATCGCTATAAAGAAGTTGTGAAATCGGCCGACAACCCGGAACAGTTTGTACGCGAGTTGCAAAAAGCCGGTTACGCCACCGACCCGGCTTACGCCAGCAAGATTTCGCAGATCGCCAAAACGATGGACAGTTACCAGAATTACGCTGCCGCTGGCGCAACCACACATTTATAAGGTCTGAACCATGAGTTTGCTCAGTATCGGGATGTCAGGGCTCAATGCCGCTCAAGGCTCGTTGTCGGTGTTGAGTAACAACATCGCCAACGTCAACACGGCGGGTTACTCGCGCCAGCAGAGCGGTCAGGTGACCAATGCGTCGAACCAGTACGGCGGCGTGTTCATCGGCAGCGGCACGACCCTGGCGGATGTGCGCCGGGTGTACAACGAGTTTTTGGATACGGCGTATCAGAACAGTACGGCGTTGAGTGCCGATGCCAATGCGTACCAGGGGCAGGTCAGCAGTGTCGACAAGCTGCTGTCGGACCGCACCACGGGCATGTCGTCGGTACTCAGCTCGTTTTTCGCAACGTTGCAGACGGCGTCCTCAAACCCTAATGACCTTTCGGCTCGCCAGCTGCTGGTCACCAATGCCCAGACCTTGAGCAGCCGCTTCAACTCGCTCTCGAAGCAATTGACCGAGCAAAAAGAAACCATCAATAGCCAGTTGAGCGCCATGAGTGATCAGGTCAATCAATTGACCTCCTCGATTGCCTCGCTCAACAAGCAGATCTTTCAGGCTCAAGGTTCGGCCAGCACCGCGCCGGCCAACCTGCTGGACTCGCGTAACGAGGCAGTGCGCGCACTCAATGAGCTGATTGGCGTGACGGCCACCGAAAAGAACGGGCAGTTCAGTATTACCACCGGCAGCGGTCAGTCGTTGGTGGAAGGCGGGATATCCAACACGATTTCTGCCGTGCCGAGTAAAACGGACAACAGCCAATACACCATTCAACTGAATGTCAGCGGCACCAACCTGGACCTCGGTTCGGTGATCAGTGGTGGCAGCATGGGTGGCCTGTTGCGTTATCGCAGTGATGCGTTGATGCCGGCCATCAATGAGTTGGGTCGCCTGGCCATTGCCACCGCTGACACCATCAACAACCAGTTGGGCCAAGGCCTGGACTTGAATGGTGATTTCGGTATCTCGCTGTTCAAGGACATCAACAGCGCTGCCGCCATCGCTTCGCGCAGCCAGGGCGCCTCGGGCAATAACCCCGACGCCAGTAACTTGAACGTGACGATCACCGACAGCAGCCAGTTGACGACGCTCGACTACAAAGTCACCTTCAGCGACAACGCCAACCCGAACATGGTGACCGTGGTGCGGTCGGACGGCAAAGCCATGGGCACCTTTGACATTACCGCCAATAACCAGGTGTCGATGGACGGCTTCACCATCGCGCTTGATGGCAAAGGCACCATGAAGTTTGGTGACAGCTACAAGGTCAGCCCGACTGCGACGGGTGCAAGCTCGATTGGCGTGGATATGGCCGATGCCAACAAGCTTGCATTCGCCGGGCCTCTGATCGGTGAGAGCGGCAAGACCAACGGCGGTACGGGCACGTTTACCCAGCCGACCTTGACTGCGCCTCTGGATATTCATGGTGGGGCTGCCACTGCGCAGTTGCGCACGAATATCGAAGGCCTGATGCCGGTCAAAATGGTGTTTGGCAAACCCGCTGCGGACGGCACTCAGTCGTACACGATCAGCAACGCCCAGGGTAAAGAGATTGGCACCGGCACGATCATTCCGGGGCAGGGCAACAAAATTACGGTCAACGTGCCCGAGTTGGATGCCAGCGGCGCCGTTATCCCAGGCTCCGGCTTCAAGTTCGACACCACCGTCAACGGCTCGCCAGCCGACGGTGACAGCACCACCTTTTCGTTCAACAGCGGCGGCAAGTCCGACGGCCGTAACGCCCAGCAGTTGCTCGACCTGCAAACCAAGGCCACTGTTGGCTTGGGAGGCGGCAACGTGGGTGTGAGCCTGACCGGCGCCAACAGCCGCCTGGTCTCTCAAGTGGGTGCCAAGGCCAGTCAGTCCGGGGTGGATGTTTCTGCCACGGGGGCATTGCTCGCCGCCAATAAGTCTGCACGCAACTCGGTGTCCGGGGTCAACCTGGATGACGAGGCGGGCGACATGATCAAGTTCCAGCAGTACTACACCGCGTCGTCGCAGATCATCAAGGCCGCGCAAGAAACCTTCAGCACATTGATCAATAGCCTTTAAGGGAGTCTGGGACGATGCGTATTTCTACACAGCAGTATTTCGAAACCAGCTCGGCTAATTATCAGCAGAACTATTCCAGCGTGGTGAAGGCCCAGGAGACCGCGAGCAGCGGCGTGCGCGTGCAGACGGCCGCGGATGATCCGGTGGCCGCGGCGCGGTTGCTGATGCTGCAGCAGCAAAAAGACATGCTGGCGCAATACAACGGCAATATCGATACGCTGAAAAACGCCTTGAACACCGAAGACAGCGTGCTGGAAAACATCAACATCGCGGTGCAGCGGGCCAGTGAGCTGGCGTTGAAGGCGGGTAACGTCGGTATCAGTGATGCTGACCGTAAATCGACCGCGGCTGAAATTGGTTCCCTTGAAGACCAGATCATGGGTCTGCTCAATACCAAGGATGCCAGTGGCAATTACCTGTTCTCCGGCAGCAAGACCGATACGCCTCCTTATTCCCGTAACAATGACGGCACCTACACCTATCAGGGCGATGACACGGCGCTGAACCTGAAAGTCGCCGACAACCTGGCGATCTCGATGGGTGATACCGCCAAGAGCATGCTCGAAACTGCTGCGAACACCGGGCGTACACAAGCCACGCGTGTGCTGGCCGACCCTGCGGTGGATGTGGATGACGGCAAGGTCACCGTCTCGGCGGGCCTGATTGCTTCAGGCACCAGCAGCAACAAGTTTGCGGACGGCCAGCCGTACAAGCTGACGTTCACCAGCAGTACTCAGTACACCGTTGCGGACGCTACCGGTAAGGACATTACTTCCGAAATTCCGGGCAATGGCACATTCGACTCCACCAAGGAAGGCGGCTCAACCATCAGCCTGCGTGGGGTCAAGTTCGATATCGGCTTGAACCTGGGCAAGGACGTATTGCCTGGCGCACCGTCGGATGCGGTAGTGGCAGGTCGTGAGTTCAGCCTTGCGATCAAGCCCGACTCATTCAGTGTGTCGCGCACGCCGAGCAACCCGAGCACGGCGCAGTTGACCGGCGGCGCGGTGACTGATCAGGCGGCCTACTCCAGCACCTTTCCCAACTCTGGGGTGGTGATCAAGTTTGGCGCAGCGGGTGCTTACAGTGTCTATGCGCAGCCTTACAGCGCCGACAGCAAAGCCATCGCCAGCGATACGCTGCCTACCGGTGCCACCTCAATCACGGTGGCGGGCGTCACCTTGGGCGTCAGCGCAGATCCTGCAGACGGCGATCAGTTCCTGGTCGGTGCCACCAGCAACAAGAACGAAAACGTGCTCGACACCCTCAGTCGCCTGCGACGCACCCTTGAGACGCCGTCGGACGGCAACCCGGCAGCGCAGAAGGAACTCAAGGATGTGGTGGCCCGTTCGATTGGCAACCTGACTAACGCCTACAGCCAGATCGACCAGGTTCGCGGCAGCATTGGTGCGCGTCTCAATACGCTGGATATTCAGTCGCAGGAAAACACCAGCATTAACCTGGCGAACACCTCAACCATGAACTCGCTGGGCAATGTCGACTTTGCTGAGGCAGCTATCAACCTCAGCTTGCAACAGACCATGCTACAAGCCTCGCAGTTGGCCTTCGTGAAAATCTCGCAGTTGAGCCTGTTCAACAAGATGTAATCGGCCTGCTGTCACGCAATGGCCCAGCCTGGAAACAGGCTGGGCCATTGTCGTTTCTGCGGCTTAATTGTTTGAAGGTTTTGCATAAACCACACACAATTAGGTGACCTGCGAGTCATAAAGCGCATCTTCACTGTATCGTGTGAAAAGGATAAGTCGTCGCAGGGCCTTTACGGGGCGGCTTTCAGCGAAGTTTTTGCGGGGTAATCCCCCACTTATTGTCAGCACTCGGCGGGCCAGCTCGCGGGGTGATCTCCAGCTATTTAGTATTGGGAAGCCACAATGATTGGCATAAAAAGCATCGCCAGTTACGTGCCGGCCGACGGGATCGATAACTACGCCCAGGGTGCCAAATTCGCCAAGGATGAAGAATTCATCATTGGCAAGATCGGTTCGGCGTTCCTGCCGCGCAAGGAAGCCGCGCAGGAAACCTCCGATCTGTGTGTCGAGGCGGTCAACGCTTTGTTTGCCAACAACCCGGATTTGAAGCGCGAGTCTATCGACGCGCTGATCGTCGTCACCCAGAACGGTGACGAAGAGGGTTTGCCCCACACGGCCGCCATCGTCCAGGACAAACTGGGCCTGCCGACCCACGTCGCCGCGTTCGATATCTCCCTGGGCTGCTCTGGCTACGTCTACGGCATCTACGCGATGAAGGGCTTCATGGAAGCCGCCGGCCTGAAAAACGGCCTGCTGATCACCGCCGACCCGTACTCGAAGATCGTCGACCCGGAAGACCGCAACACCACCATGCTGTTTGGCGATGCCGCCACCGCGACCTGGATGGGCGAAGACGCTCCCTGGTTGCTGGGCAAGTCCAAGTTCGGCACCGACGGCTCCGGCGCGCCGCACCTTAAGGTCAGCGACGGCGTGTTCTTCATGAACGGCCGCCAGGTCTTCAACTTTGCATTGCTTAAAGTGCCGGCGCATTTGCACGAGCTGCTCAACGAGTCTGACCTCAAGGCTGACGAGATCGATGCGTTCTGCATCCACCAGGGCAGTGCGGCGATTGTCGACGCCGTGGCGCGTCGTTTTGAAGATGCGCCGGTGGACAAGTTCATCAAGGACATGGTCGAGACCGGCAACACCGTGTCGTCGAGCATTCCGCTGCTGCTGGAAAAGCACGTGATGGACGCCACCTGGAAGCGCGTGGCAATCAGTGGTTTTGGTGTGGGCCTGTCGTGGGGCTCGGCGATTCTCTATCGCCCGTGATGCTTTAATAGCTGCAACAAAAAAACGCCGATGATCGAGAGATCATCGGCGTTTTTTATTTGGCGCCAGAAAACCCAATGAAACCGGGCTTTTGCACTAAGCTAAACCCTTGAATTGCAAGGGGTGGCACCGCGCCAGCAAAAAAATCAAAAAAAATCCTCAAGCAACTGCCTACCACGACGATAACTATTACGTAGGTTCTCTAGGCCACACCCGGCGGTTGCCAGGGCCGGAAGCCGCAGTATCCAAACCACGAGGATTTCGTCATGGCATTATCAGTAAACACCAACATCACTTCCCTGGGTGTCCAGAAGAACCTGAACAAAGCTTCCGACGCTCTGAGCCAGTCGATGAACCGTCTGTCCTCCGGCCTGAAAATCAACAGCGCCAAAGACGACGCTGCCGGCATGCAGATCGCCAACCGTCTGAACAACCAGGTCAAAGGCCTGAACGTTGCCATCGCCAACGCCAACAACGGCGTGTCGATTGCCCAGACCGCTGAAGGCGCTATGCAAGAATCCACCAACACGCTGCAGCGTCTGCGTGAACTCGCCCTGCAAGCGGCGAACGGTGATAAAAGCGACGCTGACCGTGTTTCCCTGCAGCAAGAATTCACCGCTAAAGTGGGCGAGCTGAACCGTATCGCCAGCACCACTACCTTCGGTGGTCGTAACCTGCTGGACGGCTCGTTCAACAACGTAGCTTTCCAAATCGGCGCCAACGCCAACGAAACTATCTCGTTCGGCATGACCGACATCAGCTCCACTGCCCTGAAAGGCAACTACGCTGAAGCCGCCGTAAACGGCGCTGCAATGACTGGCCTGGCAGCTACCGCTACTGGTTCGGTTATCGGTGACAAAGCTACTGTAACTGGTTCCGCTGCTGCTACCGCTCTGGCTGCTGGCGATGCCATCACCATCAACGGTACTTCGATCACCCTGGCTTCCGGTGTTGTGGCTGCTGGTGCTGCTGCCGGTACCGCTGCGGTCGCCGCGATCAACGCACAAACCGCTACCACCGGCGTAACTGCCAGCACTACCGCTGGTGGTATTGTTAGCCTGTCGTCGAGCAGTGCAATCACCATCGGCGCTACTCCAACTACCGGTCCAACCGCTCTGGGCATGACCGCTGGCACCACAGCTGCCGCTACCCCTACCACCTTGGGCGGCGCCGGTTCCGTTTCTGTAAACGGTAATACCGTGGCTTGGGCTGCAAACGCCACCATCGCAAGCGTTGTCACTAACCTGCAAACCGCTGCCGGTACCGGTGGTACTGCATCGTTCACCAACGGTCGCTTCCAAGTGACTTCGGGTCAAGGCGCTGACATCAAGCTGGCTAACAACACCAGCGGTTCGCTGTCGCAACTGGGCCTGGCTGCCGGTACTACCCAAGCCAAACTGACTGCCGACACTTCGATCAGCCTGAACGGCGTTGAAGTCAAGTTCAAGAAAGGCGACACCTCTGACGCGATCGTTTCCTCGATCAACAGCGCCAGCACCGGTGTTAAAGCCAGCAAAAACGCTGACGGCACCCTGAACCTGTTCGCCGACAAAGACATCACTGTCAAAGACGGCAGCGCCGGTACTGGCCTGGCTGCTCTGGGTCTGACCACTGTTGCCGCTGCTGGCACCAAGTCTGCCGTGACCATGGAAACCAGCGTTTCCGACCTGAGCATCCTGACTGCCGCTTCTTCGCAGCAGGCTATCCAGGCTCTGGACGACGCCATGCAGCAGATCGACAGCCAGCGTTCGCAGCTGGGTGCCGTACAAAACCGCTTCGCCAGCACCGTGGCCAACCTGCAGAGCATTTCGCAGAACTCCTCCGCTGCCAAAGGCCGCGTAGAAGACGCTGACTTCGCTTCTGAAGCTGCTGAACTGACCAAGCAACAAACCCTGCAACAGGCTTCCACTGCGATCCTGTCCCAGGCCAACCAACTGCCATCCTCTGTTCTGAAGCTGCTTCAGTAATAGCGGTAGCGGTTAAATAACGGGAGGGTGCGTGAATAACGTGCCCTTCCGTTTTTTCAGTTTGGAGGTGATGACATGGACATGAGCATCAAGCTGAACACGCCGTTCCCGGCTGCCGTAATACCGGCCAGCAGCGCGCCTGTAATCAAGGCCCAGCCTGCGGCCGACAGTGAAGCGAAAGTGCCTGCGAGTGAAGAGCCGCAGCGTGTAGCGCTGGAAAAAGCAGTCACCGATATGCGTGAGTTTGTGCAGGCTTCACAGCGCAACCTGGATTTTTCCATCGATGACTCCACCGGTATTGTGGTCGTCAAGGTGATCGCCACCGACAGTGGTGAAGTGATTCGACAGCTTCCATCGGAGACCGCGCTGAAATTGGCGCAGAACCTGAGCGATGCCAGCAGCCTGCTGTTCGATAGCAAGGCCTGAGTTGGCACGAAACATGTTTCTGAATGCGGTATAGGCGCGTGTGCGCCAAAAAACCGGCCGCTTCAGGACGAGGAGAATAAGCAAATGGCTAGTTCAACGATTTCCGGCCCAGGTTCGGGCTACGACACGCAAGCTATCGTCAAGGCGTTGGTGGGGGCAGAACAAGCGCCCAAGCAAGAGCAGATCACCAACGAGCAGAAAAAAGCCACCGTCCAGTTGTCGGCGGTAGGTACGATCAAGACGGCGTTGGAAGCCTACCAGGCGGCGATCACCAAGTTGAACAACGCCTCGGCGTTCAACGGGCTTGCGGCAACTTCTTCGGAAGAAAAAAATGCCAAGGTCACCCTGGGTGACGGCGCATCCAGCGGCAAGTACGTGTTGAAAGTCACGAACCTGGCGACCGCGTCGAAAGTCACCACCGCGGTGAATGTGGACGGCGCGTCAGGCAAGGCCAATAGCACCGACGAAGAGCAGACGCTGACCATCAACCAGTCGGGCAAAAGCTACGATGTGGTCATTCCTGGGGGCGCGACCCTGCAGGAAGTGCGTGAGTCCATCAATACTCAGCTGTCGTCCCAAGGGATCAGCGCCAACGTGCTGAGTGACTCCAATGGTGCACGCCTGGTTCTGACCTCAACGAACATGGGCGAAGGCACTGACATCACTTTAAGTGGTGATTCGCAACTGGCCGCCGGGTATGACAAAGGTGTCGCGCCGACCAATGCCAAGTACACGATCGATGGCGTTGAGATGTCATCCACCAGCAACAAGATCACGTCTGCGATCAGTGGTGTGACCCTGGATCTGTTGGACACCATCGACTTCACCAAGTCGACGACCATCACCGTTGCCAGCAACACCGACACGTTGAAAACCTCGGTACAGTCGTTTGTCACCGCTTATAACGCGCTGATGACTGCCGTTAATACTCAGACCAAAGTCACCGCCACCGGTGATGCGTCCACGACTGTCGCGGGTGCGTTGACAGGTGATGCTTCCATGCGTCAGCTCGTTAACAGCTTGCGCTCCGAGTTGATCAACGGTTCCGGCGCCGGCACGATGACCAGCCTGGCGCAAATGGGCATCACCACCGACCAGAAAACCGGGCTGCTGAGTCTGGACGATAAGACGTGGGACAAGGCCGTGGTCAAAGGCGCAGGCGACATTGCCAAGTTGTTCACTGGCGACACCGGCTTGATCACGCGGATGAACAAGGCGACCAACAGCTATGTTGGCAGCACTGGCACCCTGGCAACACGTGCCACTGATCTCAACAATAAGTTGACGGACTTGACCACCCAGACGGCCGACCTGACGCGGCGTATGGACGCCTTGCAGAAGTCTCTGACGGCCAAATACACAGCAATGGACACGATGATCGCCCAGATCAACTCCAGCAGCTCCAGCATCATGACCACGCTTAACTCGCTGAATAACGCGAAGTCGTCTTCCTGATTGGCCGGGGCGCGCTTGCGCCCCGCCACAGGCAATACCGATGGTCCGGCGCGTAATGGCTGGATTAAAGATTTATGTGACCGAGTCGACAAACTGGTTAAGCAAACCTATTCGACATTGGCCTGTAACGAGGTAGCAACATGAACCCGATGAGAGCCCTTCGCCAGTACCAGAAGGTCAATTCCCACGCCCAAGTCTCCGAAGCCAGCCCGCACCGCTTGGTGCAGATGCTGATGGAGGGCTGCCTTGATCGTATGGCGCAGGCCAAGGGTGCATTGAGCCGTGGCGATATCGCTCAAAAAGGTCTGATGTTGGGCAAGGCGATTGAGATCATCTCTGGGCTGCGTGATGGCCTTGAGCCGGAGAAGGCTGAAGATCCGGCGTCGGTGCAGCAGTTGGATGCGCTGTATGACTACATGAGCAACCGCTTGGTAGAAGCCAACCAAGTGAACGATGCCGACATGATCGACGAAGTCGCGCGGTTGCTGATTACCGTCAAGTCCGGCTGGGATGCCATCGCTCCACAATAAGGCCAACCGCCTTGAGGTACCTGTCATGAGCCAAGCACTGCAACGCATCGATGAAGCCCGTGAAGCCCTGATAGGCGCGCTGGCCGAGCGCAACTGGGACGCCGTGGGTGAGCTGGATATGGGCTGCCGTGCGGTCATTGATGAGGTGCTTAGCGAGCCTCCAGTCGATGAAGAGGCGCTGCGTGAGAAGCTGGAGAGTCTGTTGGCGGTCTATCAGCAGTTGCTGGAAGTGACGACGGGCGAGAGGCAGGCGATTTTCGAAGAGATGTCGCAGATCAACCAAGCTAAAAATGCGTCAAAGGTTTACCATCTGTTCGGCTGAACGGGCGCAGTTAATCCTACCGGCCGTCATATATTTGACTATGTCAGCATTTTTGACTTAACTAGTGCTGTTTTCAGATTTCAGACGTCTATAAGGTAAGAAGTCCTACAGTCGTCTCGATTGCTCTCATTCCGGGGCAGGAAGTTTTACTAGGGAAGTTGCTATTGCATGTGGCGTGAAACCAAAATTCTGCTGATCGATGACGATAGCGTCCGCCGCCGCGATTTAGCGGTGATTTTGAATTTTCTTGGCGAAGAAAATTTACCCTGTGGTAGCCATGACTGGCAGCAGGCGGTCAGCTCGTTGTCGTCGAGCCGTGAAGTCATTTGCGTGTTGATCGGGACGGTAAATACTCCTGGCGCCGTTTTGGGCTTGTTAAAGACACTGTCTACCTGGGATGAGTTCCTTCCGGTTTTGCTAATGGGCGATATTTCTTCTGTCGACCTGCCGGAAGACCAGCGCCGCCGCGTGCTTTCCAGCCTCGAAATGCCCCCCAGCTACAGCAAATTGCTTGATTCCCTGCACCGTGCCCAGGTCTATCGCGAGATGTACGACCAGGCGCGCGAGCGCGGTCGCCACCGTGAACCCAACCTGTTCCGCAGCCTGGTAGGCACCAGCCGTGCCATCCAGCACGTGCGCCAGATGATGCAGCAAGTGGCCGATACCGACGCCAGTGTGCTGATCCTCGGCGAGTCCGGTACCGGCAAGGAAGTGGTCGCGCGCAACCTGCATTACCATTCCAAGCGCCGCGACGGGCCTTTTGTGCCGGTCAACTGCGGGGCGATCCCGGCAGAGTTGCTCGAAAGCGAATTGTTCGGTCACGAGAAGGGCGCCTTTACCGGCGCAATCACCAGCCGTGCCGGGCGTTTCGAGCTGGCCAACGGTGGCACCCTGTTCCTTGACGAAATCGGCGACATGCCGCTGCCGATGCAGGTCAAGCTGCTGCGGGTGTTGCAGGAGCGTACCTTTGAGCGCGTGGGCAGCAACAAGACCCAGAGCGTCGACGTACGCATCATCGCAGCCACCCACAAAAACCTCGAAAGCATGATCGAGGTCGGCAGCTTCCGCGAAGACCTGTACTACCGCCTCAACGTATTCCCAATCGAGATGGCCCCGCTGCGTGAGCGCGTCGAGGACATCCCGCTGCTGATGAACGAACTGATCTCGCGCATGGAGCACGAAAAGCGCGGCTCGATCCGTTTCAACTCCGCCGCGATCATGTCCCTGTGCCGCCACGGCTGGCCGGGCAACGTGCGTGAGTTGGCCAACCTGGTGGAGCGCATGGCTATCATGCACCCCTATGGCGTGATCGGCGTGGTCGAATTGCCGAAGAAATTCCGCTACGTCGACGACGAAGACGAGCAACTCGACAGCCTGCGCAGTGACATGGAAGAGCGGGTGGCTATCAACGGCCATACTCCGGACTTCGGTTCCACCGCCATGCTGCCGCCAGAAGGCCTGGACTTGAAAGACTACCTCGGCAACCTGGAGCAGGGCCTGATCCAACAGGCTTTGGACGACGCCAACGGCATCGTCGCCCGTGCCGCCGAGCGCCTGCGCATCCGCCGCACCACGCTGGTGGAGAAGATGCGCAAGTACGGCATGAGCCGCAAAGAAGGTGATGAACAGGCGGATGATTGACGCCAAAATCACAAACCGCTGATAACTCAGCGGTTTTTTTTTAGGCACTATTATTGCTACAGCCCTCGCAACGTTCCGTTTAACTGACGGTCAGCCAAGCGAGAGAGCATCATGCCCCACGCCGCCAAACTAGCTTCCAGCCCTGCCATCCCGGGGATGTTGCCCTCTGTAGAACAGCAAAACCGCCAGGGTCTTGAACAGGCGTTTTCGCAGTTCAACCAGATGTCGAGCCAATTGACTGACTCCTACAGCTTGCTCGAAGCCCGGGTCTCCGAGCTCAAGGGCGAACTGGCTGTGGTGAGCGCCCAGCGCATGCAAGAGCTGGCCGAGAAAGAGCGCTTGGCCAACCGTCTGCAAAACCTCCTGTCGCTGTTGCCAGGTGGTGTGATCGTCATCGATGAAGAAGGTCGCGTGCGCGAGGCCAACCCGGCTGCCTGCGACATGCTCGGCCTGCCTCTGGAAGGCGAGCTGTGGCGCCACGTCATCACCCGTTGCTTTGCACCGCGAGAAGATGACGGTCATGAAATCTCCCTCAAAGACGGGCGCCGCCTGTCCATTGCCACCCGCTCCCTGGACGCCGAACCCGGCCAGTTGGTGCTGCTTAACGACCTGACTGAAACCCGTCACCTGCAAGACCAACTGGCGCGGCACGAGCGTTTGTCGTCGTTGGGCCGAATGGTCGCTTCTTTGGCGCATCAGATCCGCACGCCGTTGTCGGCAGCGTTGATCTACGCCAGTCATTTGACTGATGAGCAGTTGCCGCCGGCCACCTCGCAACGTTTTGCTGGTCGCCTCAAGGAGCGCCTGCATGAGTTGGAGCACCAAGTACGCGACATGCTGGTGTTTGCCCGTGGCGAACTGCCGCTCACCGACCGCCTTACCCCTTCGGCACTGATGCAGGCCCTGCAATCGGCCGCCGCTACCCATATTCAGGAAGCCCAAGTGCGCTGGCAGTGCGACAGCCATCTCGGCGAACTGCTGTGCAATCGCGACACGCTGGTAGGCGCGTTGCTCAACCTGATCGAAAACGCCACCCAGGCCAGTGGCGCCGGCGCGCGGCTCAAAGTGCACCTGTACAGTCGCGGGCAAACCCTGCGGCTGTGCATCAGTGACAGTGGCAGCGGCATTGACCCGGCAGTGCTAAAGCGCCTGGGCGAGCCTTTTTTCACCACCAAGACCAACGGAACCGGCCTGGGCCTGACCGTGGTCAAGGCCGTGGCCCGTGCCCATCAGGGAGAATTGCAACTGCACTCCCGGTTGGGGCGTGGCACCTGTGCATTGATGACCTTGCCGCTGTTTTCAGGCGCGGCAAGCGCGGAGTAAACGAACATGGCAATCAAGGTTTTATTGGTAGAAGACGACCGCGCCCTGCGTGAAGCATTGGCCGACACGCTGCTGTTGGCGGGCCATGATTACCGGGCGGTCGGTTCTGCCGAGGACGCCTTGGAAGCCGTCGAGCAAGAGTCGTTCAGCCTGGTGGTCAGCGACGTCAATATGCCTGGCATGGATGGTCACCAATTGCTCGGCCTGCTGCGTGCACGTCAGCCGCAGTTGCCGGTATTGCTGATGACTGCCCACGGCGCCGTCGAGCGAGCCGTGGACGCCATGCGTCAGGGTGCTGCCGATTACTTGGTCAAGCCGTTTGAACCCAAAGCGTTGATCGAATTGGTCGCGCGGCACGCCTTGGGCGTGATCCCGGCGAGCGAAAGCGAGGGGCCGATTGCTTTTGAGCCGGCCAGTGCGCAACTGCTGGACCTGGCTGCCCGCGTGGCTCGCAGCGATTCCACTGTGTTGATTTCCGGTGAGTCCGGCACCGGCAAGGAAGTGCTGGCGCGATACATCCACCAGCAATCCACCCGCGCCAAGCAGCCATTTATCGCGATCAACTGCGCGGCGATTCCCGACAACATGCTCGAAGCCACCTTGTTCGGTCATGAAAAGGGCTCGTTCACTGGCGCCATTGCCGCCCAGGCCGGCAAGTTTGAACAGGCTGACGGTGGCACTATCCTCCTCGACGAAATCTCGGAAATGCCCTTGGGCCTGCAAGCCAAGTTGCTGCGGGTGCTACAGGAGCGTGAAGTCGAGCGCGTCGGCGCCCGCAAGCCGATCCAGTTGGATATCCGCGTGGTCGCCACCACCAACCGTGACCTGGCGGGCGAAGTGGCGGCGGGGCGCTTTCGTGAAGATTTGTTCTATCGACTGTCGGTGTTCCCCCTGGCCTGGCGCCCGCTGCGCGAACGCCCGGCCGATATCATCCCGCTGGCCGAGCGCCTGCTGAACAACCACGTCAAAAAAATGAAGCACGCCCAGGCGCGCCTCTCGGCCGAGGCCCAGGCCTGCCTGATCGCCTACCCATGGCCGGGCAACGTGCGGGAACTGGACAACGCCATCCAGCGCGCGCTGATTTTGCAGCAGGGCGGCTTGATCCAACCTCAGGACTTCTGCCTGGCCATGGGCAGCGGCGCTGCGCCACTGCCGACCTTGGCGCCCGCGCCGCTGGTAGCCGAAGCTGAATCCGCAGGAGCCTTGGGCGACGACCTGCGCCGCCGCGAATTCCAGATGATCATCGACACCCTGCGCGCCGAGCGCGGCCGTCGCAAAGAGGCCGCCGAACGCCTGGGCATCAGCCCGCGCACCCTGCGCTACAAGCTGGCGCAGATGCGTGACGCCGGCATGGACGTGGAAGCGTATCTGTTTGCCACCTAGTCGGTATCAGCGCCGACAATGTTTGTCGCCTTTTCTTACGAGTTGATACAGAGCTGGCACCCTTGTTGCTACTTCCCTTAGTAATTGCGGCGTAGCGTCAAAAAAAATGCGGGTTGTCGGAGAGAGAAGGTCATGAGCCAGGGTATTGAGTTCAATCGGTTGATGTTGGATATGCGCTCCATGCAAATGGATGCGATGTCTCAGCCGAAATCCGTCGCGCCAGCGCCGGAATTGGGCCAAAGCAGTTTTGCCGACATGCTGGGTTCGGCCATCAACAAAGTCAGTGACACCCAGCAAGCTTCCAGCCAGTTGGCCACCGCGTTCGAGATCGGTAAAAGCGGCGTAGACCTCACCGACGTGATGGTCGCCTCGCAAAAAGCCAGTGTGTCCTTTCAGGCGCTGACCCAGGTGCGTAACAAGCTGGTGCAGGCCTATCAAGACATCATGCAGATGCCGGTTTAAGGGCGAGAATTAAGTAATGGCAGAAGCAGTCTCCGACAACGTACCCGCCAAGGCAGACGGTAAGCCGCCGCTGTTTGGCCTGTCGTTCCTGGAAAACCTCTCGGAAATGACCATGTTGCGTCAGGTGGGCCTGATGGTCGGCCTGGCTGCCAGCGTGGCGATTGGTTTTGCCGTGGTGTTGTGGTCGCAGCAACCCGATTACCGGCCGCTGTACGGCAGCCTGGCGGGTATGGATTCCAAGCAGATCATGGAAACCCTCTCCGCCGCCGACATCGCCTACACCGTCGAACCCAACTCTGGCGCGTTGCTGGTCAAGGCCGATGACGTGGCCCGTGCCCGCATGAAGCTGGCAGCCGCCGGCGTGACGCCGTCCGACAGCAACATCGGCTTTGAAATCCTCGACAAGGACCAAGGCCTGGGCACCAGCCAGTTCATGGAAGCCACTCGCTACCGTCGTGGCCTCGAAGGCGAGTTGGCCCGCACCATCTCCAGCCTCAACAACGTCAAGGGCGCCCGCGTGCACTTGGCTATCCCGAAAAGCTCGGTGTTTGTGCGCGATGAGCGCAAGCCAAGTGCCTCGGTACTGGTTGAACTGTTTTCTGGCCGCTCCCTGGAGCCTGGCCAAGTGCTGGCTATCGTCAACCTGGTGGCCACCAGCGTTCCTGAATTGAGCAAGTCGCAAATTACCGTGGTGGACCAGAAGGGCAACCTGCTGTCCGACATGGCCGAAAACTCCGCCTTGACCCAGGCCGGCAAGCAATTCGACTACAGCCGCCGCATGGAGAGCATGCTCACCCAGCGCGTGCACAACATCTTGCAACCGGTGCTGGGCAACGACCGCTACAAGGCCGAAGTGTCCGCCGATGTAGACTTCAGCGCCGTCGAGTCGACCTCCGAGCAGTTCAACCCGGACCAGCCGGCCCTGCGCAGCGAACAATCCACCAGCGAGCAACGCACCGCCGCCAATGGCCCGCCGCAAGGCGTACCGGGCGCGCTGAGCAACCAGCCGCCGGCCCCGGCTTCGGCCCCACAAACCACGGGCGGTGCCGCTGGCGCCGCGGCTGGCGCGATCGCACCGGGCCAGCCGCTGCTGGACGCCAACGGCCAGCAGATCATGGACCCGGCCACCGGCCAGCCTATGCTCGCCCCGTACCCGGCGGACAAGCGTAACCAGTCCACCAAGAACTTTGAGCTCGACCGTTCCATTAGCCACACCAAGCAGCAACAAGGCCGCGTCAATCGCCTGTCGGTGTCGGTGGTGGTGGATGACCAGGTCAAGGTCAACCCGGCGGACGGCGCCGTTACCCGCGCCCCGTGGAGCGCCGACGAATTGGCGCGCTTCACACGCCTGGTGCAAGACGCCGTCGGTTTTGACGCCAGCCGTGGCGACAGCGTCAGCGTGATCAACATGCCGTTCTCCGCCGAGCGTGGCGAAGTCATCGCCGAAGCGGCGTTCTACACCCAGCCGTGGTTCTGGGACATCGTCAAGCAAGTGCTGGGTGTGTTGTTCATCCTGGTGCTGGTGTTTGGTGTGCTGCGCCCGGTGCTCAACAACATCACCGGCAATGGCAGCAAGAAACAACTGGCCGCCTTCGGTGGCAGCGATGTCGAGTTGGGTGGCATGGGCGGCCTGGATGGCGAACTGGCCAACGACCGCGTGAGCCTCGGTGGCCCGCAAAGCATCCTGTTGCCAAGCCCGAGCGAAGGCTATGACGCTCAGTTGAACGCAATCAAGAGTCTGGTGGCAGAAGACCCGGGCCGTGTGGCTCAGGTCGTGAAAGAGTGGATCAACGCAGATGAGTGATAATCGAGCCGCTGTTGCCAAGCTCACCAAGGTCGATAAAGCCGCAGTTCTGCTGCTGTCCCTGGGTGAAACCGACGCCGCCCAAGTGCTGCGCCACATGGGCCCCAAAGAGGTTCAGCGGGTTGGCGTGGCCATGGCGCAAATGCGCAATGTGCACCGCGAGCAAGTCGAACAGGTGATGAGCGAGTTCGTCGAGATTGTCGGCGACCAGACCAGCCTGGGCGTCGGCTCCGACAGCTACATCCGCAAGATGCTCACCTCGGCCCTGGGCGAAGACAAGGCCAACGGCCTGATCGACCGCATCCTGCTGGGTGGCAACACCAGCGGCCTGGACAGCCTCAAATGGATGGAGCCTCGTGCCGTCGCCGACGTGATCCGCTTCGAGCACCCGCAAATCCAGGCGATCGTCGTGGCGTACCTCGACCCCGACCAGGCCGGCGAAGTGCTCGGCCACTTCGACCATAAAGTGCGCCTGGACATCATCCTGCGTGTGTCGTCGTTGAACACCGTGCAGCCGGCGGCGCTGAAAGAACTCAACACGATCCTGGAGAAGCAGTTCTCCGGCAACTCGAACGCCGCGCGCACCACCTTGGGTGGTATCAAGCGTGCAGCCGACATCATGAACTTCCTCGACAGCTCGGTCGAAGGCCAGTTGATGGACTCGATCCGCGAGATCGACGACACCCTGTCCGGCCAGATCGAAGACCTGATGTTCGTGTTCAACAACCTCTCCGATGTCGACGACCGTGGCATCCAGGCGTTGCTGCGCGAAGTGTCCTCCGACGTGCTGGTATTGGCGCTCAAGGGCTCCGACGAGGGCGTTAAAGAGAAGATCTTCAAGAACATGTCCAAGCGTGCTTCCGAGCTGTTGCGCGACGACCTCGAAGCCAAGGGCCCGGTGCGCGTCAGCGACGTGGAAACCGCGCAGAAAGAAATCCTCACCATTGCCCGCCGTATGGCCGAAGCCGGAGAAATCGTTCTCGGCGGGAAGGGCGGCGAAGAAATGATCTAAGGCGCCCCTCATGTCGAACAAAGATGAGGCCCCCAGCGATCTGATTCGCGCGCGGGATGTCGGCGGCTTCGACATCTGGTCGTTGCCCAGCTTCGACCCCTATGTGCCGCAACCCGAGCCTGAACCGGAGCCCGAACTGCCGCCGGAGTCGGAGGAAGTGCCGCTGGATGAAGTCCAGCCACTGACCCTCGAAGAGGTGGAAAGCATCCGCCAGGAGGCTTACAACGAAGGCTTCTCAGCCGGTGAAAAGGACGGTTTTCGTAGCTCCACCCTCAAGGTGCGCCAGGAAGCTGAGGCAGCGCTTGGCGTCAAATTGGGTAGCCTGGAACGCTTGATGCGCAGCCTGTTTGACCCGATTGCCGAGCAGGATTCGCAGCTGGAAAAAGCCATGGTTGGGCTGGTGGAGCACATCGCCCGCCAGGTGATTCAGCGTGAGCTGGTGCTGGACTCCAGCCACATCGAAAGCGTGATGCGCGAAGCCCTCAAGCTGCTGCCCCTGGGCGTCGGCAATGTGCGGTTGTACATCAACCCGCAGGATTTCGAACAGGTCAAAGCCCTGCGCGAGCGCCATGAAGAAACCTGGCGCATCGTCGAAGATGCCGCGCTGCAACCGGGTGGCTGCCGCGTCGAGACCGAACACAGCCGCATCGATGCCACGGTGGAAACCCGCATCAGCCAAATCATGGCCAAACTGCTGGACCAGGTTCACGAGCAAGTGCTGAACCCGGCCGAACCTGACCTGAGCGTCGACCTGGACGCCCCCGATGCGCCTTGATCGCACCAGCTTCGCCAAGCGCCTGGGCAGCTACGCCGAGGCCACTGAGTTGCCGGGCCAGCCGATTCTCGAAGGGCGCCTGTTGCGCATGGTCGGCCTGACCCTCGAAGCCGAAGGCCTGCGCGCCGCCATGGGCAGCCGCTGCATGGTGATCAACGACGACAGCTACCACCCGGTGCAGGTCGAGGCTGAGGTGATGGGCTTTTCTGGCAACAAAATCTTCCTGATGCCCGTCGGCAGCCTGGCGGGCATCGCCCCCGGTGCCCGCGTGGTGCCGTTGGCCGACACCGGCCGCTTGCCCATGGGCATGAGCATGCTCGGCCGCGTGCTGGACGGCGCCGGTCGCGCGTTGGACGGCAAGGGCGGCATGAAGGCCGAAGACTGGGTGCCAATGGACGGCCCCACCATCAACCCCCTCAACCGCAACCCCATCAGCGTGCCGCTGGACGTGGGCATTCGCAGCATCAACGGATTATTGACGGTCGGCCGTGGCCAGCGTCTGGGTCTGTTTGCCGGTACCGGCGTGGGTAAATCGGTATTGCTCGGCATGATGACCCGCTTCACCGAGGCCGACATCATTGTGGTGGGGCTGATCGGCGAGCGGGGCCGTGAGGTGAAGGAGTTCATCGAACACAGCCTGGGTGAAGAAGGCCTCAAGCGTTCGGTGGTGGTGGCGTCCCCAGCAGATGACGCGCCACTGATGCGTTTGCGCGCAGCCATGTACTGCACGCGCATCGCTGAATATTTTCGCGACAAGGGCAAGAACGTCCTGTTGCTGATGGATTCGCTGACCCGTTTTGCCCAGGCCCAGCGGGAAATCGCCCTGGCCATTGGCGAGCCGCCGGCCACCAAGGGTTATCCGCCGTCGGTGTTTGCCAAGCTCCCCAAGTTGGTGGAGCGCGCCGGTAATGCCGAGGCCGGGGGTGGCTCGATCACCGCGTTCTACACCGTATTGTCCGAAGGCGATGACCAGCAAGACCCGATTGCCGACTCGGCGCGGGGTGTGCTTGACGGTCACATCGTGCTGTCGCGGCGTCTGGCCGAAGAGGGGCATTACCCGGCTATCGATATTGAAGCGTCCATCAGCCGGGTAATGCCTGCGGTGGTTACGCCGGAACACATGATCCGCGCGCAACAGTTCAAGCAGCTGTGGTCGCGCTACCAACAGAGTCGGGATTTGATCAGCGTCGGCGCCTACGTGGCCGGCGGTGATCGCGACACTGACTTGGCCATCGCCCTGCAACCGCAGTTGGTCACCTATTTGCGCCAGGGCCTTAACGACAAGATCAGCATGGGCGAAAGCGAAGCACACCTGCACTCGATCTTCGCCCCCGCGCCGGGCGGCTAAGCCATGGCCAACAACCGCGCCGCACGCCTGACACCGGTGGTGGACATGGCCGAAAAGGCCGAGAAAACCGCTGTGCAGCGCCTGGGGTATTTCCAGGGCCAGGTGCGTCTGGCGGAAAGCAAACTGGGCGACCTGGAGCGTTTTCGTGCCGAATACCAGCAGCAGTGGATCGAGCGCGGTACCAAGGGTGTGTCAGGGCAATGGCTGATGGGCTACCAGGGCTTTCTCAACCAACTTGAGACCGCCGTGGACCAGCAGCGTCAGAGCCTGGCCTGGCACCAGACCAATCTGGATCGCTCGCGAGAGAGTTGGCAGCAGGCGTTTGCCCGGGTTGAAGGCTTGCGCAAACTGGTGCAGCGCTACATCGATGAAGCGCGCGCGCTGGAAGACAAGCGCGAGCAGAAGCTGCTGGATGAACTGTCCCAGCGCCTCCCTCGCCAGTCGCAGTACTAGCGGCCACCATTGACCCCCTGTGGGAGCTGGCTTGCCTGCGAAAGTGGTGTATCAGCGTCAAACAGGCAAGCTAACCCACCGCTATCGCAGGCAAGCCAGCTCCCACATTTGATGTGGGGTGTTGCCCGCATTCGGTTGAGCTGCTAAACCTTGTGTCATTGCCAATGACAAGGAAGCAGTCGTATGTCAGTCGAGTCAGAAGTTTCCCTGGATGGGAAGAAGTTGACGATCGCCATCAAAGGCCGTTTCGATTTCGGGAGCCACCAGACGTTTCGTGAAGCCTACGAGCGTTTCTACAAAGTGCCTGAGCTGTATGTTGTGGACCTTAAAGAGACCACCTACCTCGACAGCTCTGCCCTGGGCATGCTCTTGCTGCTGCGCGACCACGCCGGCGGCGATGATGCCGATGTCCGCGTGATCAACAGCAACTCCGATGTGCGCAAGATCCTCGGCATCTCCAACTTCGACAAACTGTTCGACATCAGTTGAGCGGCCAGGCCCCCGTGGTTGCGCCGCTGACCATCCTGATCGCCGAAGACAGCGCTGCCGACCTGTTGCTGTTGTCGACCATCGTGCGGCGCCAGGGCCATCAGGTGCTCACCGCCTCCAATGGCGCACAAGCGGTCGAGGTGTTCACTCGCGAGCAACCACAACTGGTGTTGATGGATGCATTGATGCCGGTGATGGACGGTTTTGAAGCGGCGCGGCGTATCAAGCAATTGGCGGGGGAGGCGCTGGTGCCGATCATCTTCCTCACCTCCCTGCGCGAGAGCGAAGCCCTGGCCCAATGCCTGGATGCCGGCGGTGACGACTTTTTGGCCAAGCCCTACAACCCGTTGATCCTGGCTGCCAAGATCAACGCCATGGACCGCCTGCGCCGCCTGCAAGCCACGGTGTTGCAGCAGCGCGACCTGATCGCCAAACACCACGATTATCTGCTGCATGAGCAACGGGTGGCCAAGGCGGTGTTCGACAAGGTCGCGCATTCGGGCTGTATCAATGCCGCACCGAATATTCGCTACCTACAATCGCCCTATGCGTTGTTCAACGGCGACTTGCTGTTGGCGGCCTATACGCCTTCTGGCGATATGCACGTGCTGCTTGGCGACTTCACCGGCCACGGCCTGCCAGCCGCGGTGGGTGCCATGCCCCTGGCCGAAGTGTTCTACGGCATGACCGCCAAGGGCTACGGCCTGGGGCAGATCCTGCGGGAGATGAATGCCAAGCTCAAACGCATCCTGCCGGTGGACATGTTCTGCTGCGCCACCTTGCTGTGCCTCAGCGCGCAGCGGCGGGTGGTGGAGGTGTGGAACGGGGGGATGCCCGATGGCTATGTGCATGAAGTTGCCACCGGCCAGCGCACACCGCTGGAGTCGCGGCATTTGCCGTTGGGGGTGTTGTCGGCCGAGGCTTTTGATGATCGCACTGAGGTCTGGCCCATGGCGTTGTGCGACCGGGTGTTTTTGTTGTCTGACGGCGTGCTGGATACTGCCAACGCCAATGACCAACTGTTTGGTGCCGAGCGCTTGCAGCAGGTGTTTGCGGCCAACCGCGAACCCGATCATTTGTTTGAAGATATCGAGCAAGCGTTGGCCGCGTTTCGGGGGGAGGTGCGCGATGACGTGAGCATGGTGGAAATCACCCTGCAACCCGGCCAGGCCTTGCGTGCGACCGGGCCGTTGTACGCAGACAGCGGACAGTCGTGCCCCTTGGACTGGTCGGCGAATTTCGAATTTCGCGCCGAGACTCTCAAGGCTTACAACCCATTGCCTTACGTGCTGCAACTGTTGCTGGAGATCCACGGCCTGCGCGAGCAGAGCGGGGCGCTCTACAGTGTGATGGCTGAGTTGTATTCCAATGCCTTGGAGCACGGGGTGTTGGGGCTGGATTCACGGCTCAAGCGCGATGCCCACGGGTTTGCCGACTATTACCGCCAGCGCAATGATCGCCTGGCGCAGTTGAACTGCGGTTATATCCGCGTGCGCTTGGAGGTGGTGCCTACTGAATCAGGTGGCAAGCTGACGTTGCGTATCGACGACAGCGGCCCGGGCTTCGATGTTGAAAAGGTGCTGGCGCGACCGCTGGATCTCGACCGTCTGTCAGGCCGGGGTTTAAGCCTGGTGCGTCAATTGAGCAGCGCGGTAGGCTGGTCCGATGGCGGGCGCAGTGTCTGCGTGGAGTTTTGCTGGAAGGCTCTGGCATAATCCGCCGATTCTTGATCAAGGAGCGAGCAAGTGGTTGATATTCATCTGGACCCGCAAGTGCTTTCGGGGTTGCAGGAAGTCATGGAAGGCGAGTATCCCAAGCTGCTTGATACCTTTCTCGATGATTCCCAAAAGCGCGTAGAGGCGCTGCGCAAGGCGCGCGATGATGCCAAGGCGTTGGGGCGGATTGCGCATAGTTTCAAGGGGAGCAGTGGGAATCTTGGGGCGGTGCGGTTGGCGCAGTTGTGTGAGCGGCTTGAGACGGAGTCGGTTGAGGCGGCTTCGGATCTTGGGGCGTTGGTGGATCAGATTGATCGTGAGTTTGCGGTGGTTAGGCCGATGTATGAGTTGGAGCGGCAGCGGTTTGGGGTTTGAGTTTGGGTTTGAGTACATATCCATTGCTGCGGTAACGGCCACTTAGGGTTTCGCTCTTACAGCGACTCACTTTTGGAAAGGCCCAAAAGTAAGCAAAAGGCCTTCGCCCCAACACTCGGTGCCTCGCCTAGGCTCGGCATGCCCTCACTCCGGCTTTGGAGCGTGGGCCGCCGCAATGGGCCATCCATGGCCCAGTGCGGCTAACCCGGCATCCTGCCGGGTTACCCACGCTCCAAAGCCTGCGTTCGGCCAGCGTGTTTGACGGGGCGACCCCAGATCAAAAGCAAAAGCGCGGCGGCCTTAGAGCCGACCGGTTAGGTGTGCCGTTCAACATTCAAATGTGGGAGGGGGCTTGCCCCCGATGAGGTAGTGCCAGTTGAAATACCTGTGACTGACACACCGCCATCGGGGGCAAGCCCCCTCCCACAGTTTTGATCTCCATGTATTAGATGGAAAGTGGTTTGCTCTGGCTCTGGCTCTGGCTCTGGCTCTGGCTCTGGCTCTGGCTCTGGCTCTGGCTTTTGATTTGGCTTTTGATCTTGATCTTAGGCGCCCCGTTAACCACGCTGGCCGAACGCAGGCTTGAATCCGTGGGTAACCCGGCAGGACGCCGGGTTAGCCGTCCTGGGCCATGGATGGCCCATGACGGCGGCCCACGGATTCAAGCCGGAGTGAGGGCATGCCGAGCCTAGGCGAGGCACCGAGTGGTGGGGCGAAGCGTTTTGCTTACTTTTGCGCTCTTCAAAAGTGAGCCGCTGTAAGAGCGGAACCCTAAGTGGCCGTTACCTAAATAACGGATATGTACACCATAAAACGCAATCCCCGAAAACCTGGCCCAACTCTTGCTCTACTTCCTGAGACTGCATCCCCGACCCCCATGCAGTGGAGACCTTTACCTATGCCAGTCGCCCCCAACTCCCTCCTTCAGGCTGCCCCTGCGGCCAAGCCTCAAGCGCCCGCCGCCAATCAACCGGTAGCGGCCGCAGACCCGCGGGACAAGGGCCCTGGCTTCGCTCAGGTGTTCGCCAACCAAGGTTCCAAACCCACGGTCAAAGCCGACGACAACTCGCCAAAACCCACGCGAGACAAGCCTGCCGACGCCAGCGCCAAGCCGGCTGTCGGTGACGACAAGCCTGCCGTCAGCAAGCCGGCGGTTGCCGATAGCGGCAATACCTTGCCTGCCAAGCCAGACGACAACGCCAGCAAAGATGACGACGCTGCCGCAGACCCAGCCCTGGCACAGCAACCACCTGCTGACCCTGTGGTTGACCCGGCCATGATCGCCGCCGTCACCCCGGTGGCCGTGCCTGTGCCCGTGCAAACCCCTGCACCGGTCACCACTGCCAAAGACGACAAAAACCTGCCGTTGGTGGCAGCGCCGACTGCGGCCATCGACGAAGCTCAGCCCGAGTTCGACCCTGAAGCCGACCCCCTGGACGCCATGCCCGCCGTGCGTCTGGCGATGGAGCAGGGCGGCCACGTGTCCGCCAGCAGCCAGGCATCGGTGAAAGCCGCGCCACCGCCGGCCTTGGACCAACCGACCGCCGCACAGAATTTCGCGGCTGGCATGGCCAATATGGTCGACCAGCAAGCCAGCAAGGACAGCACTGACCAGGGCGGCGACAAAGCCTTTGGCGCGCTGATCGATGGCGGCCTCAAAGACCTTAAGAACGCCAGCAGCGACACCCGTGTCGATAACTTCGCCGACCGCCTGGCTGCACTGACCCAGGCCGCGACGCCAAAAACCGCCAACGCCTTGCCGCCGGTGACGAACACTCCATTGGCCATGCACCAAAGTGGTTGGACTGATGAAATCGTCAACCGTGTGATGTACCTCTCCAGTGCCAACCTCAAGTCGGCGGAGATTCAGTTGCAGCCGGCTGAGCTCGGTCGCCTGGATATCAAGGTCAACATGACCGCCGACCAGCAAGCCCAGGTCAATTTCATGAGTGCCCACCCGGTGGTGCGCGAAGCGCTGGAAAGCCAGTCGGGCCGCTTGCGGGAGATGTTTGCCCAGCAGGGTATGGGGCAGGTGGATGTGAATGTGTCTGACCAGTCCCGTGGTCAAGAGCAGCAACAGCAGCAGGCGCAGACCCAAGGTGTTCGTGGCAGCGGTGGGCGTGGTGGCGATAGCGATAGCGGCGCTCATGCCGAGATCGCTGAAGCGGTCGCACCGGTAACGTCTACCGTGATCGGCTCCAGCGCCGTCGATTACTACGCCTGACTCCAGTAGGAACGCGGTCCATGTGGGAGGGGGCTTGCCCCCGATAGCGGTGTGTCAGCCATAGATGTTTAGCTGACACTCTCTCATCGGGGGCAAGCCCCCTCCCACATTTGATTTGTGGTGTGGCGCCTTCCCCAATCTTCCAGACAACTCTGGCATAACACTTGCTCTTGCCTTTCCGTAGATCTATGAATCCCCGAATAGTGACGGATTATTGGCATGGCGAAGAGCGACGACGCAGCAAAAGCACCCGCAGGCAAAGGCAAGCTCAAGCTTATCCTGTTGATAGTCGTAGGCCTGCTGCTGGCCATCGGCGCCTCGGTAGGGGGCACCTGGTACATCATGCACAGCAGTGCAAGCAAGCCGGCACCTGCCGCCGAAACCGCCACCAACGTCAAGCAACCGGCAATCTTTGAGCCGATGCTTCCGGCCTTTGTCGCCAACTTCAATCAAAACGGTCGTCAGCGCTACCTGCAGGTGAGCATCACCTTGCTGGCGCGCAACCAGTCGGACCTGGACGCCCTCAAGGTGCACATGCCAGTGATCCGCAACAACCTGGTGATGCTGTTCTCCGGGCAGAGCTTTGAGACCCTTGCCACCCCGGTGGGCCAGGAAATGCTGCGCCAGAAGGTCACTGCCAGCGTGCAGGAAGTGGCCCAGAAAGAGCTCGGCAAAGTCGTGATCGAGCAGGCGCTCTTCACTAACTTCGTATTGCAGTAGGACCACGACATGGCCGTGCAAGACCTGCTGTCCCAGGATGAAATCGATGCGCTGTTGCATGGCGTCGACGATGGTCTGGTACAGACCGAAATGGCTGCCGAACCCGGCAGTGTCAAAAGTTACGACCTGACCAGCCAAGACCGCATCGTCCGTGGGCGCATGCCGACCCTGGAGATGATCAACGAACGTTTCGCCCGCTATACCCGCATCAGCATGTTCAACATGCTGCGCCGTTCGGCAGATGTGGCGGTGGGCGGCGTGCAGGTGATGAAGTTCGGTGAATACGTGCACTCGCTGTACGTGCCCACCAGCCTCAACCTGGTCAAGATCAAGCCCCTGCGCGGCACGGCGCTGTTCATCCTCGACGCCAAGCTGGTGTTCAAGCTGGTGGACAACTTCTTCGGCGGTGACGGTCGTCACGCCAAGATCGAAGGCCGTGAATTCACCCCCACGGAGCTGCGGGTGGTGCGCATGGTGCTGGAGCAAGCCTTCATCGACTTGAAGGAAGCCTGGCAAGCGATCATGGAAGTCAATTTCGAGTACATCAACTCGGAAGTGAACCCGGCCATGGCCAACATCGTCGGCCCCAGCGAAGCCATTGTGGTATCTACCTTCCACATCGAACTCGATGGCGGTGGCGGCGACCTGCACGTGACCATGCCGTACTCGATGATTGAACCGGTGCGCGAGATGCTCGACGCTGGCTTCCAGTCTGACCTGGACGACCAGGACGAACGTTGGGTCAAGGCCCTGCGCGAAGACCTGCTGGACGTCGATGTGCCGCTGAGCGCCACCGTGGCCCGCCGCCAGTTGCGCCTGCGGGACATTTTGCACATGCAGCCGGGAGACATCATTCCCGTCGAATTGCCGGAAGAAATGATCATGCGCGCCAACGGCGTGCCGTCGTTCAAGGTCAAGCTGGGGTCCCACAAGGGCAACCTGGCGCTGCAAGTGGTTGAACCGATCAATCGCCGCTGATCAACACTAATTTTTGCTCCGCCGAGGACATGTAATGGCTACCGAACACGAAAACACTTCCGCCGAAGACCAGGCCCTGGCTGATGAATGGGCCGCTGCCCTGGAAGAAACCGGCGAGGTTGGCCAGGACGATATCGACGCTTTGCTGGCCGCTGACGCCGCCACTGCACCTGCCGGCAACCGCCTGCAAATGGAAGAGTTCGGCAGCGTGCCGAAGAACAACGACCCGGTGACCCTCGACGGCCCCAACCTGGACGTGATTCTCGACATCCCGGTGTCGATCTCCATGGAAGTCGGCAGCACCGACATCAACATCCGCAACCTGCTGCAACTCAACCAAGGCTCGGTGATCGAGTTGGACCGCCTGGCCGGCGAGCCGCTGGACGTGCTGGTCAACGGCACCCTGATTGCCCATGGTGAGGTGGTGGTGGTCAACGAAAAGTTCGGCATCCGCCTGACCGACGTGATCAGCCCGAGCGAACGCATCAAGAAGTTGCGCTGATATGCAGCGCCTGACGGTAGGACTGTTGTCAGCGCTGCCATTGGGCGCTTTGGCGGCCGAACCGGTGGCTCAGGCTGCGGCCGCGGCGCCCGCCAGTCTCGGCGGCCAGTTGACCCAACTGGTGCTGGGCCTGTTGCTGGTGGTCGGCTTGATCTTCGTGCTCGCCTGGCTGATGCGCCGCGTACAGCGCGTTGGGCCCGGCAACGGCCAAGTTATTGAGCTGGTGGGCTCGCGTGCCCTCGGCCCGCGTGATCGGTTGGTGCTGGTGCAAGTGGGGGAGGAGCAGATATTGCTGGGCATCACCCCTGGCCGCATCACCCCGCTGCATGTGCTCAAGACCCCGGTAAACGTCGATCAGACCCAGTCTGCCACGCCAGAATTCGCCCAGCGCCTGATGGAGTTGTTGGGCAAGGATCAGAAGGATAAGAAGTAATGCGCGTTTTATTGACGCTCATGCTGTTGCTGGTCGCGCCATTGGCGCTGGCCGCCGACCCGTTGTCGATCCCGGCGATCACCCTGGGCACCAACGCGGCGGGCGCGCAGGAGTATTCGGTCAGCCTGCAGATCCTGCTGATCATGACCGCGCTGAGTTTTATCCCGGCGTTTGTCATGCTGATGACCAGCTTTACGCGGATCATCATCGTGTTTTCGATCCTGCGTCAGGCCCTGGGCTTGCAGCAGACACCGTCCAACCAGATCCTCACCGGCATGGCGTTGTTCTTGACGATGTTTATCATGGCGCCGGTGTTCGACAAGGTGAACCAGCAAGCCCTGCAACCGTACCTGGCAGAAACCATCACCGCCCAGGTCGCGATTGACCGGGCTCAGGTGCCAATCAAGGACTTTATGCTCTCGCAGACCCGCTCCAGCGACCTTGAGCTGTTTATGCGCCTGTCCAAGCGTACCGACATCGCCACCCCGGACCAGGCGCCCCTGACCATCCTGGTGCCGGCGTTTGTCACGTCCGAATTGAAGACCGCGTTCCAGATCGGCTTCATGATCTTTATCCCGTTCCTGATCATCGACCTGGTTGTGGCGAGCGTGCTGATGGCCATGGGTATGATGATGCTGTCGCCGCTGATCATCTCGTTGCCGTTCAAGATCATGTTGTTTGTACTGGTAGACGGCTGGGCGCTGATTATCGGCACCCTCGCCGGCAGTTTCGGCGGGGTATAGCGCTATGACGCCAGAAGTAGCCGTCGACCTGTTTCGCGAAGCGCTGTGGCTGACCACGGTGATGGTGGCCGTGCTGGTGGTGCCAAGTCTGTTGGTGGGCCTGTTGGTGGCGATGTTCCAGGCGGCGACCCAGATCAACGAACAGACCTTGAGCTTTTTGCCGCGTTTGCTGGTGATGCTGGTCACCCTGATCGTCGCCGGCCCGTGGCTGGTGCAAACCTTTATGGAATACATCCTGCAGTTGTACGGCAGTATTCCGCATCTGATCGGCTGACCCGATGCAGTCGTTGCTGGCATTGACCGACACCCAGATCAGTACCTGGGTGGCCTCCTTCATCCTGCCACTGTTTCGGGTGACGGCGATGTTGATGGCCATGCCGGTATTCGGCACGACCCTGGTGCCACGGCGTGTACGCCTGTACTTCGCGGTGGCGATTACCGTGGTGATCGTGCCTGGGTTGCCGCCGATGCCGCCGGTCAATGCCATTGATTTGAGTGCGCTGCTGTTGATCGCCGAGCAGATTCTGATCGGCGCTATGTTGGGGTTTTCCCTCTCGCTGTTTTTCCAGGCGTTCGTGATTGCCGGGCAAATCATCTCGATCCAGATGGGTATGGGCTTCGCCTCCATGGTCGACCCCACCAACGGCGTGTCGGCGGCGGTGATCGGGCAATTCCTGACGATGTTGGTGACCTTGCTGTTTCTGGCCATGAACGGCCATTTGGTGGCCTTCGAGGTGTTGACCGAGAGTTTCACGACCTTGCCGGTGGGCTCGGGCCTGGTGGTCAATCATTTCTGGGAAATAGTCGGGCGTCTTGCCTGGGTGCTGGGCGCGTCCTTGTTGCTGGTGTTGCCGGCGATCACTGCGTTGCTGGTGGTCAATATCGCGTTTGGCGTGATGACCCGTGCGGCGCCGCAGTTGAACATCTTCTCTATCGGCTTCCCGTTGACCCTGGTGTTGGGCATGGGGATTTTCTGGATCGGCCTGGCCGACATTCTCAATCAGTATCAACCGCTGGCGGTCGACGCCTTGCAGTTCTTACGTGATCTGGCACGGGCGCGCTGAGCCATGGCCGAAAGCGAGAGTGGTCAGGACAAAACAGAAGACCCCACGGAGAAACGTAAAAAAGACTCCAGGGAAAAGGGCGAGATTGCCCGCTCCAAAGAGCTCAATACCGTTGCCACCATGATGGCCGGCGCTGGCGCCTTGCTGATCTACGGCGGCGGCCTGGCGCTGGATTTGATGGAGTTGATGAAGCACAACTTCGCCTTGCCCCGCGAGGTGCTGCTCGACCCGGGCGCCATGGGTCAGTACCTGCTGCACTCAGGCAAAATCGCGATTTTGGCGGTGCAGCCGATCCTGATCACCTTGCTGTTGGCGGCGCTGATCGGCCCGGTCGCCTTGGGCGGCTGGCTGTTCGCTGCTGGCAGCATGGCACCCAAGTTCAGCCGCATGAACCCCGGAGCAGGGCTCAAGCGCATGTTCTCCGCCAAGGCGTTGGTGGAGCTGCTCAAGGCCTTGGCCAAGTTCATCCTGATTCTGTTTGTGGCGCTGATGGTGTTGTCGTCAGACATCGACGACTTGCTGCGCATCGCCCATGAGCCGCTGGAGTCGGCGATCATCCATAGCGTGCAAGTAGTGGGCTGGAGCGCGATGTGGATGGCCGCCGGCTTGATCATCATTGCGGCCGTGGACGCGCCGATCCAGCTGTGGGAAAGCCACAAGAAACTGCTGATGACCAAGCAGGAAGTGCGCGACGAGCACAAGGACCAGGAAGGCCGCCCCGAGGTCAAGCAGCGCATTCGCCAGCTGCAACGGGAAATGTCCCAGCGCAAGATGATAGCCTCGGTGCCCGACGCCGACGTGGTCATCACCAACCCGACTCACTACGCCGTAGCGCTCAAGTACGACCCGGAGAAAGGCGGTGCGCCGATGCTGCTGGCCAAGGGCAGCGACTTTACTGCGTTGAAGATTCGTGAAATTGCGGTGGCTAACGACATCCTGTTGTTGGAGTCGCCGGAGTTGGCGCGGTCGATCTTCTATTCCACCGAGCTGGAGCAGGAGATTCCTGCTGGCTTGTACCTGGCTGTTGCGCAGGTGTTGGCGTATGTCTATCAGATTCGCCAGTACCACGCGGGTAAAGGCAAGCGCCCTGACCCCCTCAAAGACCTGCCGATCCCGCCGGAATTGCGTCGGGACTCGTGATCTGTTCTGGGGTTTGCCGTTCTGCCGTTCGTCGTAAGCTTCCCTTGACCTGTCAACTTTGACAGTAGCCAGCCTGTGCGCCTTCAAGGTTTGATTGGGCCGCAGGTTCAATCAAGGCAGTGGGAGTAACGCAATGGCAAGGGCAATGGGTACGGTTAAATGGTTTAACGCAGAAAAAGGTTTTGGGTTCATTGTGCAGGCTGCAGGGGGCTCTGATCTGTTTGTCCATTATTCCTCAATAAAAAGCGAAGGATTCAAAACTCTCGAGGAGGGCCAAAAAGTGGAATACGAGGTCAAGGAGGGTCAGAAGGGGCCGCAGGCCGACGATGTACGTGTGATCTGACCGGTTCCAAGCGAGCTTGGCGGTGTGCTCAGTATTCAAGCCCGACACAAGGCTAAATGTGGGAGGGGGCTTGCCCCCGATAGCGGTGGTTCAGCCAGCACATCTGGTGCTGATCTACCGCTATCGGGGGCAAGCCCCCTCCCACATTTGCTTTGCGCACAATCAATGTTCCCCGCTGCCAACCTAAAGTTGGAAGGCTTCTTGCAATACCGCTTCCAAGACGCCTTCTGGCGTCAAAACTTTGCTTCAAAGGACACGAGGAATACCGGTGGTAGATCGCTCTCAAATGTTCAGCACGGCCCGTGGCACCCTGACTGACCTGTCGCGGGGCAATCTGGGTGTGCCGTTGTTGTTGCTGGTGATGCTGGCAATGATGATGTTGCCGATGCCGCCGTTCCTGCTGGACGTGTTCTTTACCTTCAACATTGCCTTGTCTGTCGTCGTGTTGCTGGTGTGCGTGTACGCCCTGCGGCCGCTGGATTTTGCAGTGTTCCCCACCATTCTGCTGGTGGCGACCCTGTTGCGGCTGGCGCTCAACGTGGCCTCGACCCGCGTGGTGATGCTCCACGGCCAGGACGGCCATGCCGCTGCCGGTAAAGTGATCCAGGCCTTCGGTGAAGTGGTGATCGGCGGTAACTACGTGGTCGGTATCGTAGTGTTCGCGATCCTCATGATCATCAACTTCGTCGTGGTGACCAAAGGTGCCGGGCGAATTTCCGAGGTGAGCGCGCGGTTTACCCTCGACGCCATGCCCGGCAAACAGATGGCCATCGACGCCGACCTCAACGCCGGCCTGATCGACCAGAACCAAGCCAAGTCCCGTCGTGCCGAAGTGGCCCAGGAAGCCGAGTTCTACGGCTCCATGGACGGTGCCAGTAAATTCGTACGCGGTGACGCCATCGCGGGCCTGCTGATTCTGTTTATCAACCTCATCGGCGGCATGGCGGTCGGCATCTTCCAGCACGGCATGACCTTCGGCGATGCGGGCCGGGTCTACGCCTTGCTGACCATCGGTGACGGTTTAGTGGCGCAATTGCCATCACTGTTGTTATCCACAGCGGCGGCCATCATGGTTACCCGTGCTTCGGGCTCCGAAGACATGGGCAAGCAGATCAGCCGGCAGATGTTCGCTTCGCCCAAGGCCTTGGCCGTGGCGGCGGGCATCATGGCGATCATGGGCATCGTGCCGGGCATGCCCCATGTCTCGTTCCTCAGCATGGCGGCCCTGGCCGGCGGCGCGGCCTATCTGTTCTGGAAGAAGCAGAACGCAGTCAAAGTGCAGGCACTGCAAGAAGTTGCGCGTCAGCAAGAATTGCTGCCATCCCCAGCTCGCGCCTCGGAAACCAAGGAGCTGGGCTGGGATGACGTGACCCCAATCGACATGATCGGCCTGGAAGTGGGCTATCGCCTGATCCCTCTGGTAGACCGCAACCAGGGCGGCCAATTGCTCGCCCGGATCAAGGGCGTGCGCAAGAAATTGTCACAGGACCTGGGCTTCTTGATGCCTACTGTGCACATCCGCGACAACCTCGACCTGGCCCCGAGCGCCTACCGCCTGACCCTCATGGGCGTGATTTTGGCCGAAGCCGAGATTTACCCAGACCGCGAACTGGCGATCAACCCCGGGCAAGTCTTCGGCAGCCTCAACGGCATTACCGCCAAAGATCCGGCTTTTGGCCTGGACGCGGTGTGGATCGAAATCAGCCAGCGCAGCCAGGCGCAGTCCCTCGGATACACCGTGGTGGACGCCAGCACCGTGGTCGCCACGCACCTTAACCAGATTTTGTACAAGCACTCCCATGAGCTGATCGGCCACGAGGAAGTCCAGCAATTGATGGGCTTGCTCGCCAAAGCATCGCCTAAACTGGCTGAAGAGCTGGTGCCGGGTGTGCTGTCGTTGTCGCAACTGCTCAAGGTGTTGCAGGCGCTGCTGGCCGAACAAGTGCCGGTGCGCGACATTCGCAGCATTGCCGAGGCTATCGCCAACAATGCCGCCAAGAGTCAAGATACTGCCGCCCTGGTGGCCGCGGTGCGCGTCGGATTGTCGCGCGCAATCGTGCAAAGCATTGTAGGCACTGAGTCTGAGCTGCCTGTGATCACCTTGGAACCAAGGTTGGAACAAATATTGCTCAATAGTATTCAGAAGGCAGGGCAAGGCCAGGAAGAGGGCGTTCTGCTGGAGCCAAGCATGGCTGAAAAACTGCAGCGTTCGTTGATCGACGCCGCACAACGCCAAGAGATGCAGGGCCAACCGGTGATTCTGCTGGTGGCAGGCCCGGTCCGAGCGATGTTGTCGCGGTTTGGGCGCCTGGCAGTTCCGAATTTGCACGTTTTGGCTTATCAGGAAATTCCTGACAACAAGCAAGTGACTATCGTCGCGACAGTAGGGCCCAACGGCTGAGGTAGTGGGTTATGCAAGTTAAGCGTTTTTTCGCCGCCGATATGCGTCAGGCCATGAAACTGGTACGTGATGAGCTGGGCGCCGACGCCGCGATTATCGGTAACCGCCGCATTGCCGGCGGTGTCGAGCTGACGGCTGCCCTGGATTACACCCCCCAGGCGCTGGCACCGCGCGTGCCCAACATGGAACTCGAAGACGAGTTGCGCAAGACCGCCTCGCGTATCGTCTCGGCCCAGGCCGAGCTGAGCATGCGTGGCGACAGCGATGCCACCACCAATCGCCAGTTGTTTGCCGGCTTGCCGCTGACGGCTGCCGAGCCGCTGGTTGAGCCAACCTTCAAAGAACCGCCGCGTCCTGCAGCGCCAGCACCGGCTGCCGCAGTCGACCAGCGCGTGTTCGATTCGATGCGTTTTGAGCTCAACGGCCTGCGCGAACTGCTGGAAGTACAGCTGGGCTCGCTGGCCTGGACCCAATTGCAAGGCAGCAAGCCGCAACAGGCCAACCTGTGGCGTCGTCTGCAACGTATCGGCCTGTCTGGCCCGTTGTCCCGCGACCTGCTGGCCCTGACTACCGAAATCGAAGAACCCCGCCAGGCTTGGCGCATGTTGTTGGCCCACTTGGCGCGCATGATCGCCACCCCCGAAATCGAGCCGCTTGAAGAAGGCGGTGTGATCGCCATGGTCGGCCCGGCCGGCATGGGCAAGACCACCACCCTGGCCAAGCTGGCAGCCCGTTATGTGCTCAAGTACGGCGCGCAAAATATTGCCCTGGTGAGCATGGACAGCTACCGCATTGGTGCCCAGGAGCAGCTCAAGACCCTGGGCCGTATCCTCAATGTATCGGTGACCCACGTTGACCCGGGCCAGTCCCTGGCCAACGCCCTCGACCCACTGCTGCGCAAGCGCGTGGTGTTGATCGACACCGCCGGCCTGCAAGCCAGCGACCCTGCGTTGCGCATGCAGCTCGAAAGCCTGGCCGGGCGTGGCATCAAGTCGAAAAATTACCTGGTGCTTGCAACCACCAGCCAGAAACAGGTTCTTACCGCTGCTTACCACAGCTACAAGCGCTGCGGCCTGGCCGGTTGCATCCTCACCAAGCTCGATGAAACTGCGAGCCTGGGTGAAGTGCTGAGCCTGGCCATCAGCCATGAATTGCCGGTCGCCTACCTGACCGACGGGCCGCGGATTCCAGATGATTTACATCTGCCGCGCCGTCACCAGTTGGTCAGCCGTGCGGTCAGCGTGCAAATGCAAGACGAGCCTAGCGAGGAAGCGATGGCCGATATGTTCGCCGACCTGTATCACAACCCGGCCAAGCGCGTGGGTTGAGCAACATGAACACAGTGCAATGTACCTACATCGATGGTCTGCAAGCGATTCACGCGGCCAAGCCATGTAGCCTGCGACTCAGCAAGACAAGGTAACGGAATAAAATGGGCAGCATGCATCCCGTACAGGTGATCGCGGTGACCGGCGGCAAAGGTGGCGTCGGGAAAACTAACGTGTCAGTGAATTTGTCCCTGGCCCTGGCAGAGCTTGGCCGTCGCGTCATGCTGCTGGATGCTGACCTGGGGCTGGCGAACGTCGACGTTCTGCTGGGGCTGACACCCAAACACACCCTCGCCGATGTGATCGAGGGCCGCTGTGAGCTGCGCGATGTGCTGCTCCAGGGCCCCGGTGGCATCCGCATCGTGCCGGCCGCCTCAGGCACCCAGAGCATGGTGCACCTGAGCCCGGCCCAGCATGCCGGCCTGATCCAGGCGTTCAGCGATATCGGCGACAACCTCGACGTGCTGGTGATCGACACCGCTGCCGGGATCGGCGAGTCCGTGGTCAGCTTCGTGCGCGCGGCGCAAGAAGTATTGCTGGTGGTCTGCGATGAACCCACCTCGATCACCGACGCCTACGCCCTGATCAAACTGCTTAACCGTGACTACGGCATGAACCGGTTCCGGGTGCTGGCCAACATGGCCCAGAGCCCGCAAGAAGGTCGCAACCTGTTCGCGAAGTTGACCAAGGTCACGGATCGCTTCCTCGATGTCGCCTTACAATACGTCGGCGCAGTTCCCTACGACGAGTGCGTGCGCAAGGCCGTGCAAAAGCAGCGTGCGGTCTACGAAGCGTTCCCTCGTTCAAAATGCGCGCTGGCGTTCAAGGCCATTGCCCAGAAGGTCGATACTTGGCCGTTGCCTGCCAACCCGCGGGGGCATCTGGAGTTTTTCGTCGAGCGATTGGTGCATCAGACGAGCGCAGGACCCGTGCTATGACAGCGACCGGCTACAACGCGTACAAGAAGTCTGCCCGTGACAGCCAGGGCGAATTGATCGAGCGCTATGCGCCCCTGGTCAAGCGCATCGCTTATCACTTGCTGGCACGCCTGCCGGCCAGCGTTCAGGTCGAGGACCTGATCCAGGCCGGCATGATCGGCCTGCTCGAAGTGTCGACCAAATACGACGCGAGCAAGGGCGCGAGTTTCGAGACGTACGCGGGTATCCGTATCCGTGGCGCCATGCTCGATGAAGTGCGCAAAGGTGACTGGGCGCCGCGTTCTGTGCATCGCAATACACGCATGGTCAGTGACGCAATTCGCGCAATTGAAGCAAAAACCGGTCGCGACGCTAAAGATCACGAAGTTGCGGCCGAACTCCAATTGAGTCTCGACGATTACTACGGGATTTTGAACGATACCTTGGGCAGCCGCCTGTTCAGTTTCGACGACCTGTTGCAGGACGGCGAACACGAAGGGCTGCACGAGGACGGCGCGAGCGCTCACATGGAGCCATCGCGTGACCTGGAGGATGAACGTTTCCAGGGCGCGTTGGCCGACGCGATCGCCAATTTGCCGGAGCGTGAGCGACTGGTGTTGGCGCTGTACTACGACGAAGAGCTGAACCTCAAGGAAATCGGTGAGGTCCTGGGGGTCAGCGAATCGCGCGTCAGCCAGTTGCACAGCCAGTGCGCAGCCCGCTTGCGGGGGCGTTTGGGAGAGTGGCGAGCGCGCTGACAGGCAGTGTGGGGACACTGCAGACGAGACCGTGACAGCTGTGCTTTCGCGGTTTCGCTTCGTGGTGCCCTGGCAGTCCTTTTTGTGTAATGCCTGTTGATTGAAATGGCGTGTCCAGGTGCTGGGCGCGTTTAAGACTGCTTGGAGGTCGAATTGGACAAGAACATGAAAATCCTCATCGTTGATGACTTCTCAACGATGCGGCGGATCATTAAAAACCTGTTGCGTGACCTTGGGTTCACTAACACGGTCGAGGCGGATGACGGCATTACTGCGATTCCGATCCTCAACAGCGGGAGCATCGACTTTCTGGTAACAGACTGGAACATGCCGGGCATGACCGGTATCGATTTGCTGCGCCACGTGCGCGCTGATGAAAAACTGCGCAGCCTGCCCGTACTGATGGTGACCGCCGAAGCCAAGCGTGAGCAGATCATTGAAGCCGCCCAAGCCGGGGTTAACGGTTATGTGGTCAAGCCATTCACTGCATTGGCGCTGAAAGAGAAGATCGAAAAAATCTTCGAACGCATCCACGGCTAATGCCATCGCGGGGGAGCTATGGAGCATAAAGAATCATCACAGGGAGACTTCGAGTCGACCCTGAAAAAGCATGCTCACCAGTTGGTCGACAGCCTTGAAAAAGGCCAGTTCGGCGACGCGGTGCAGTTGATCCATGAGCTCAACCAGACCCGTGACCGCGGCCTGTACCAGGAAGTGGGCAAGCTCACACGCGAGCTGCACAGTGCGATCGTCAATTTTCAGATTGACCCGCACATGCCCCAGGCCGAAGAAATCTCGCAAATCACTGATGCCACCGAACGCCTGTCCTATGTGGTCAGGCTGACTGAGGCGGCGGCCAATCGCACCATGGACCTGGTTGAAAATGCCACGCCCCTGGTGAACGGCATGGCCACTGAAGCACAGGCCCTGAGCAATGACTGGGGCCGCTTTATGCGCCGTGAAGTGGGTGCCGAAGAGTTTCGCGAGCTGGCACGTCGGGTTGAAGGCTTCTTGTCACGCAGCGAGCAGGACAACCGCACGGTTGCCAGCAACCTCAACGACATTCTGCTGGCCCAGGATTACCAGGACCTCACTGGCCAGGTGATCAAGCGTGTGACCCAGTTGGTCACCGAAGTGGAAAGCAATTTGCTCAAATTGGTGCTCATGGCAGGCCAGGTTGACCGTTTTGCCGGCATCGAACATGACCGCGAAGCGATCCTCTCTGAAAAAGATCCACAAAAACATCTCGCCAAGGGTGAAGGTCCGCAGATTCATGCCGATAAACGTGAAGACGTTGTATCGGGTCAAGATGATGTCGATGACCTGTTATCCAGTTTAGGCTTCTAAGGAGCACCCACATGAGCTTCGGCGCCGATGAAGAAATCCTTCAGGATTTCCTTGTAGAGGCCGGCGAAATTTTAGAGCAGTTGTCCGAGCAACTGGTCGAGCTGGAAAGCCGACCGGATGATGCGAACCTGCTCAATGCAATTTTTCGCGGTTTTCACACTGTAAAAGGGGGCGCCGGCTTCCTCCAGCTCCATGAGCTGGTGGAGTGCTGCCACATCGCCGAGAACGTGTTCGACATCCTGCGCAAGGGTGAGCGTCACGTTGATTCGGAATTGATGGACGTGATTCTCGAAGCACTGGATGCGGTCAATGGCATGTTCAGCGAAGTGCGCGAACGTGCCCCGATCACCGCGGCTACCCCGGAACTGCTGGCCGCCCTGGCGCGCTATGCCGAGCCTGCCGACACCTCGGCTGCGCCTGCGGTTGAAGCGGTTGCGGAGCCTGTGGTTGAGGCCGAGCCGGATGTGACTGACCACGAGTTCGAGCAGTTGCTCAACTCCCTCAGTGCCGTAAAGGCTGAGGCAGAAGCACCGGCGGCGCCCGTCGCAGCACCTACCAGCGAAGATATTACCGACGCAGAATTTGAATCCCTGCTCGACCAGTTGCACGGCAAAGGCCAGTTCGCCGCTGACGCCGTGGCGCCTGTCGCTGCGGTAGAAGCACCGGCTGCCACTGCCAGCACAGACATCACCGACGACGAATTCGAAGCGTTGCTCGACCAACTGCATGGCAAGGGCACTTTTGTCGCCGATGCCTTGCCGGCCGTCGCGGCAGTTGCAGCTGCACCCGCCGCCGCAGCACCTGCGGGCGATGGGCTGATCTCCGATCACGAATTCGAATCCCTGCTGGACGAGTTGCACGGCAAGGGCAAGTTCACAGAAGTCGCCCCGGCCGCTGCGGTGGCCACGGCTGCACCGGTTGCCGCCAAGCCTGCCGCGCCTGTCGCTGCCAAGCCCGCACCAGCCCCGGCTGCCGCTCCGGCTCCGGCGCGAGCAGCGGCGGCTGCCCCGCTCGCGGAAAAACCGGCCAGTGAAGCCGAAACCACCGTGCGGGTTGATACCGCACGCCTGGACGACATCATGAACATGGTCGGCGAACTGGTACTGGTGCGTAACCGCCTGGTGCGCCTGGGCCTGAGCAGTGGCGATGAAGCCATGCAAAAGGCCGTGTCGAACCTCGACGTGGTCACCGCCGATCTGCAAACCGCGGTGATGAAAACCCGGATGCAGCCGATCAAGAAAGTCTTCGGCCGCTTCCCGCGCCTGGTTCGTGACCTGGCGCGTCAGCTCAAGAAAGAGATCAACCTGGAACTGGTGGGCGAAGAAACCGACCTCGACAAAAACCTTGTCGAGGCCCTGGCCGACCCGCTGGTCCACTTGGTACGCAACGCCGTCGACCACGGCGTCGAAACCCCGGAAGAACGCGAAGCTTCGGGCAAGTCCCGTGGCGGCAAGGTGATTCTGGCGGCGGAGCAAGAAGGCGACCACATCCTGCTGTCGATCACCGATGACGGCAAAGGCATGGACCCGGCCATATTGCGCAATATCGCCGTCAAGCGTGGCGTGATGGACAAGGACGCCGCCGACCGTCTGACCGACACCGAGTGCTACAACCTGATCTTCGCCCCAGGCTTCTCGACCAAAACCGAGATTTCCGACGTGTCGGGCCGTGGCGTGGGCATGGACGTGGTGAAGACCAAGATCAGCCAGCTCAACGGCTCGATCAATATCTACTCGACCAAGGGCCAGGGCTCGAAGATCGTGATCAAGGTGCCGTTGACCTTGGCGATCATGCCGACCCTGATGGTGATGCTGGGCAACCAGGCGTTCGCCTTCCCGCTGGTCAACGTCAACGAGATCTTCCACCTCGACCTGTCGCGCACCAACGTGGTGGACGGCCAGGAAGTGGTGATCGTGCGCGACAAGGCGTTGCCACTGTTCTACCTCAAGCGCTGGCTGGTGGCTTCGGCCAAACATGAAGAGCAGCGTGAAGGCCATGTGGTGATTCTCTCCGTGGGCACCCAACGCATCGGCTTTGTGGTCGACCAGTTGGTTGGCCAGGAAGAAGTGGTCATCAAGCCTTTGGGCAAAATGCTGCAGGGAACCCCGGGCATGTCGGGTGCGACCATCACCGGTGACGGTCGGATCGCGCTGATTCTCGATGTTCCGAGCATGCTCAAGCGTTACGCCGCTCGGCGTATTTGATTCTGGTGGGGTAGGGCGGTAATGCCCGCCCCACCTAACGGAGTGTTTATGGCAGTCAAGGTCCTGGTGGTGGACGATTCGGGTTTCTTCCGTCGCCGCGTCTCGGAAATTCTTTCCGCCGATCCAAGTATCCAGGTGGTCGGTACGGCCACCAACGGTAAAGAGGCGATTGATCAAGCCATTGCGTTGAAGCCGGACGTGATCACCATGGACTACGAGATGCCGATGATGGATGGCATCACGGCAGTTCGGCACATCATGCAACGCTGCCCGACCCCGGTATTGATGTTTTCCTCGCTGACCCACGAAGGCGCCCGGGTCACCCTGGATGCGCTGGATGCCGGCGCGGTGGACTTCCTGCCGAAGAATTTCGAAGACATCTCGCGCAACCCCGAGAAGGTCAAGCAACTGCTGTGCGAGAAAGTCCACAGTATTTCCCGCAGTAACCGTCGTAGCCTGTTCAGCGCGCCTGCGCCTGCGCCAGCGCCGACACCTGCTCCCGCTGCGGCCCCGGCCACCTCGTTCGGGCGCCCTGCGCCAGCACCGGTGGCTCGCCCCGTAGCACCTGCGCCTGTGCGTACTGCTGCGCCCGCTGCTGCTCACTCGCCCGCGCCCAAGCGCAAGGCCTACAAGCTGGTGGCTATCGGTACGTCCACGGGCGGCCCGGTGGCTCTGCAACGCGTGTTGACCCAACTGCCGGCCAACTTCCCGGCGCCCATCGTGTTGATCCAGCACATGCCTGCCGCGTTCACCAAGGCCTTCGCCGAACGCCTGGACAAGCTGTGTCGCATCAGCGTCAAGGAAGCCGAGGATGGCGACATCCTGCGTCCTGGCCTGGCGCTGCTGGCCCCCGGTGGCAAGCAAATGATGGTGGATGGCCGTGGTGCGATCAAAATCCTGCCGGGCGATGAGCGCCTGAACTACAAGCCGTGCGTGGATATCACCTTTGGTTCGGCGGCCAAGTCCTATGGCGACAAAGTTCTGGCGGTGGTGCTCACCGGCATGGGTGCCGACGGCCGTGAAGGCGCACGCCTGCTCAAGCAGGGCGGCAGCGCCATCTGGGCCCAGGACGAAGCCAGTTGCGTGATCTATGGCATGCCCATGGCCATCGTCAAGGCTGAGCTGGCCGACGCCGTCTACAGCCTGGACGACATCGGCAAGCATCTGGTGGAGGCCTGTCTCTGATGGATGTATTGAGCCTGATCGGCATCATCATGGCGTTTGTCGCGATCATCGGCGGCAACTACCTCGAAGGCGGCCACCTCGGCGCCCTGGCCAACGGCCCGGCGGCGTTGATCGTGATCGGCGGCACCGTGGGTGCGGCGCTGTTGCAGTCGCCCCTGAGTTCGTTCAAGCGCGCCATGCAGATTCTGGTCTGGATCATTTTCCCGCCCCGCGTTGACTTGGCCGGTGGCATCGACCGCGTGGTCAACTGGAGCCTCACGGCGCGCAAGGAAGGCCTGCTGGGCCTCGAAGGCGTGGCCGATGCCGAGCCCGACAGCTACGCGCGCAAAGGCCTGCAACTGCTGGTGGACGGCGCCGAGCCGGAAGCGATCCGCAGCATCCTGGAGGTGGATTTCTACACCCAGGAAAGCCGCGACATCAACGCCGCCAAAGTCTTTGAAAGCATGGGCGGCTATGCGCCGACCATTGGCATCATCGGTGCGGTGATGGGCTTGATCCACGTGATGGGCAACCTGGCCGACCCTTCGCAGTTGGGCAGTGGCATTGCTGTTGCGTTCGTGGCCACCATCTACGGCGTGGCCAGCGCCAACCTGGTGTTGTTGCCGGTGGCCAGCAAGCTCAAGGCAATCGCTCAGCGCCAATCGCGTTACCGCGAGATGCTGCTCGAAGGCATCCTGTCGATTGCCGAGGGCGAGAACCCACGCTCCATCGAATTGAAGCTTCAGGGCTTCATGGATTGATGGCGATGGTTATCGACGTGTGGCGCACTGGCCGTTTGTGGCGAGCGAGCAAGCTCGCTCACCACAACCACAGCCACAGTCAATGGTGTGTTCAGGGAGGTAGCTGCCTGTGAGCCGTCGTCGTCGCGAGCCTGAAGAACACGTTAACCACGAGCGGTGGCTGGTGTCCTATGCGGACTTCATCACCTTGCTGTTCGCGTTTTTCGTGGTGATGTACTCCATCTCGTCGATCAACGAAGGCAAATACAAAGTCATTTCCCAGGCACTGATCGGCGTGTTCAACGACGCTGATCGCGCCCTCAAGCCGATCCCCATTGGTGAAGAGCGGCCCAAGACCGTCACCCCGGCCAAGCCGTTGGTCAACGACAGCGATGAAACCGCTGCCGGCGTGGGCGGCACCAGCGACCCGCTCAAAAGCATTGCCGATGATATCAGCGCCGCGTTTGGCGACCTGATCAGCTCCAACCAGATGACCGTGCGCGGCAATGAGTTGTGGGTCGAGATCGAGCTCAATTCCAGCCTGCTGTTCGCCAGTGCCGATGCGTTGCCCAGCGACCAGGCGTTCACCATCATCGACAAGGTCGCGGCGATCCTCAAGCCGTTTGAAAACCCGATCCACGTCGAAGGCTTTACCGACAATTTCCCGATTGCCACTGCGCAGTACCCGACCAACTGGGAGCTGTCGTCGGCACGCGCATCGAGCATCGTGCGCATGCTTGCGATGCAGGGTGTGAACCCTGGGCGCCTGGCGTCAGTGGGCTACGGCGAGTTCCAGCCAGTGGCCAATAACGCCACGGTAGAAGGACGGGCGAAGAACCGCCGGGTGGTATTGGTGGTGTCGCGCAACTTGGATGTGCGTCGCAGCCTGACCGGCACCGGCACCGCCAATGCAACACCCGACGCGGCCTTGAAGCGCGCTGGCACACAAACTGCTACGCCCCCTGTAAAGCCGCCGGTTCGTCAGAGCGCCGTCAATACTCCGTCGCCGGCTCAATAACCTATGCAATGTCTCGGTCGCGCCTGTGCCCACCGGGAGGAACCAACCGAATGAGAGTCTGGGCAGTTGCCAATCAAAAAGGTGGGGTCGGCAAGACCACCACCTCCATCGCCTTAGCCGGATTGCTGGCCGAGGCGGGCAAGCGTGTGGTCGTGGTGGACCTGGACCCCCACGGCTCCATGACCAGCTATTTCGGCTACGACCCGGATGCGCTGGAACACAGCAACTACGACCTGTTTCTGCACAAGGGCAGCGTACCGGCAGACTTGCCCAAGCAACTGCTGCTGCCCACCAGCAATGAAAGCATCTCGCTGCTGCCGTCCAGCACCGCGCTGGCCACCCTTGAGCGTCAGTCGCCGGGGCAGAGCGGCCTGGGGCTGGTGATCGCCAAGACCCTGGCGCAGCTGTGGCAGGACTTCGACTATGCAATCATCGACAGCCCACCGTTGCTGGGTGTGCTGATGGTCAACGCGTTGGCGGCGAGCCAGCAACTGGTGATTCCGGTGCAGACCGAGCACCTGGCCGTCAAAGGCCTTGAACGTATGGTCAGCACCCTGGCGATGATCAACCGCTCGCGCAAGCAAGCGCTGCCGTTCAGCATCGTGCCGACCTTGTTTGACCGCCGTACCCAGGCCTCCCTCGGCACCTTGCGTGTATTGCGCGATGCCTACCCGGACACCATCTGGAACGGCTATATCCCGGTGGACACGCGCCTGCGTGACGCCAGCCGCGCCGGCCTCACACCGTCGCAGTTCGACGCGAAAAGCCGTGGCGTGCTGGCCTACCGTGCCTTGCTCAAACACCTGCTGGCCCAGCAGCTTGTGGCGCAGGTGGCGTGATGAACCGGCCTATCGAATTCAAGACCCGGCCGCAACTGGCACTGGAATCCTACCTGGATGCCTTGCTGCAGGATGCGACCGCCGAAGAGTTGCCTGAGCCGATTCTGGTTCTTGAGCCCGCCAGCACACTGGATGAGTTCCAGTTGGCGGTGCTGGAGGAGCAGGCTCGCGACGCGAACGTAGTGCCGATTACAGCCCCGGTTGCAGCGCCCGTTGTAGTGCCAATCGTGCCCGTGGTCGTGGCACCGGTGGTGGTCGAGCCCGTGGTGGAAGTGCACCTGCCGCCGAGCATCATCCCGCCGCCGGTGACCGGTGACGGCCGCCCGGCTTGGGCCGCCGAGCCGTTCGAGTGCTTGCTGTTCGACGTCGCGGGCCTGACCCTGGCGGTGCCGCTGGTGTGCCTGGGCTCGATCTATTCTTTGGAAGGCCAGGAGCTGACGCCGCTGTTTGGGCAGCCAGAGTGGTTCCTTGGCATCCTGCCCAGCCAGGCAGGCAACCTTAAAGTCCTCGATACCGCGCGCTGGGTGATGCCCGACCGCTACCGCGATGACTTCCGCCAGGGTTTGCAATACGTGATTTCGGTACAGGGCTATGAGTGGGGGCTGGCGGTGCATCAAGTCAGCCGTTCGTTGCGCCTGGACCCGAACGAAATCAAATGGCGCAGCCAGCGGGGCCAGCGGCCTTGGCTGGCGGGCACCGTGATCGAACATATGTGCGCGTTGCTCGACGTTTCCGAGTTGGCCGAGTTGATCGCCAGCGGTGCCGTCAAGTCGATGCCTGTTACTACACGCAGTTGATTGAACAATAAGGGCCGTGCGCGAGTGGGGCCAATGAAGCACACACGCCGTGTAAAGCGGCATTTGAAGGGGTCAGGGGTATGAACAACAAGTCAGCGTCCGCACAAGGTTTGGATGATCCGATCCTGCAATGGGTAACCTTCAAGCTGGACAACGAGTCCTATGGCATCAACGTGATGCGCGTGCAAGAAGTGCTGCGTTACACCGAGATCGCCCCGGTGCCGGGTGCGCCAAGCTACGTGCTGGGTATCATCAACCTGCGTGGCAACGTAGTGACGGTGATCGACACCCGCCAGCGTTTTGGCCTGGTGCCGACCGAAGTCAACGACAACACTCGTATCGTCATCATCGAAGCCGACAAGCAAGTGGTCGGGATCATGGTCGACAGCGTGGCTGAAGTGGTTTACCTGCGCCAATCGGAAGTGGAAACCGCTCCGAACGTGGGTAACGAAGAGTCCGCCAAGTTTATCCAGGGCGTGTGCAACAAGAACGGCGAACTGCTGATTCTGGTTGAGCTGGACAAGATGATGAGCGAAGAAGAATGGTCGGATCTGGAGAACATCTGATTGTTTCTTGAAGCGGCGGTGATTGTCCTGGCCCTGTTGTGGGCTGGGACGTTGGCCTTCCTGCTGCGCTATGTGCGCCAGCAACGGGAATTGGCCCTGCAACAGGCCGAGCGCGACGCGGTACGTGATCGGCGTGTGCTGGAGCTGGTCAAGCGTGTTGATCACTACCAGCAAAGTGCGGTGAAGGTTGGGGATGAGGTGCATGAACTGCGCGCGATCCTCGGGCCATTGCCGGACAAGCTGGCACAGATCGAACAGCGCGACCCGGCCAGCCTGTCGTTTGCCCAGGCGGCGAAGCTGGTGGGGATGGGCGCTACGGTGGATGAGCTGACCCAGTCGTGCGGCCTCACCCAGGCTGAGGCGCAGTTGATGAGCAAGTTGCACAAGAGCTGACGGCATACCCTGGTTCAAAAAATGTGGGAGGGGGCTTGCCCCCGATAGCGGTGTCTCAGTACCAGATGTGCTGACTGATCCACCGCCATCGGGGGCAAGCCCCCTCCCACATTTTGCTTATGTGTTGCCTTGTGAATTATTTTCCAGCCTGACGACCTTTTGCCGCTCTCCAAGGGTCAACATCCTTCAAGCACCTTTGAATCCAGGAGTAACCCACCCATGACCACCCCCAAGGCACTGTTGATCCTCCACGGCAAGCAAGCTCTCAACGAGGACGTGCGCGCAGCCGTGCAGGCTCGGCGTGAACAGGGTACGGAGCTGGCGGTACGGGTGACCTGGGAGGGCGGTGATGCCCAGCGCCTGGTCAACGAAGCATTAGCTGACGGCTACACCCACATCATCGCCGGTGGCGGCGACGGCACCTTGCGTGACGTGGCCGAGGCCATGGCCCAAGCCAAGACTGACGCCAGCCTGGTGCTGATGCCCCTGGGCACCGCCAATGATTTCGCCAAGGCTGCAGGCGTGCCGCTGGAGCCAGCACAGGCCCTGGCGCTGCTGGATGTAGCGCCCAAGGCGATCGATCTCGGCCAGGTCGGTGGGCAAGTCTTCTTGAATATGGCCACCGGTGGTTTTGGCAGCCAGGTCACCGCCAATACCTCCGAAGACTTGAAGAAAGTCCTCGGCGGTGCCGCTTACCTGTTCACGGGTTTGACCCGCTTCAGTGAATTGAAAGCCGCCTATGGCGAACTGGAAGGCCCGGATTTCCATTGGAAGGGCGAGTTGCTTGCGCTGGGTATCGGCAACGGTCGCCAGGCGGGCGGTGGGCATGTGCTGTGCCCGGGTGCCATGGCAGACGATGGTTTGCTGGATATCAGCATTCTTCCGGCGCCTCAGGAGGTCGTGGGTACATTGCGCACCCTGATGACCGACGGCGGCATGGACAATCTGTTCGTGCGTGCGCGGCTGCCGTGGGTGCAGATCAAGGTGGCCGAAGGGCTGTACATCAACCTCGACGGTGAACCGCTCAAGGGCGACGACCTGCGCTTCGCCGCGCTGCCCAAAGCCTTGCGTGTGCATCTGCCGGTGGGTTCGCCGCTAGTCGTCCAGGCTGATGATCTGCTCGCGCACCGCGAATAACACCAGGCCCGCCACGTCGAAAATCTGCAGGCGTTTCATGATTTGCGAGCGGTGGGCTTCGACCGTCTTGATGCTCAGGCCCAGGCCGTGGGCGATTTCCCGGGTGGACTTGCCGCGCACGATCAAGCGCAGGATCTCCAGCTGGCGTGCCGTTAAGTTATGACTGCCGCCCGCGGGCGTGGTCGACCCCTGGTTGCGCACCAGCGCTTGGTTGATCACCGTGTGGGCGATGGCCGGGCTCAGGTAGCGCTCGTTGTTACGCAGCGCCAGCAATGCGTGTTCCAGCTCGCTGGCGGTGGTGTCCTTGAGCAGGTAGCCGTGTGCCCCGGACTCCAGCGCGCACATGATCAGCTCCGGGTCGGTGTGCATCGACAGGATCAGCACGCGGCTCTTGGGGTAGACGCGCTTGAGCTGCTGCAACGCGTCCAGGCCGCCGGTGTGCTTCATCGACAAATCCAGCAGCACGATATCGGGCTGCAGTTCACTGAACTGCTCAAGCAATTGCGCACCATCGCTGGCTTCACCGACCACCGTGTAGCCGGGAATATCCTGGACCAGCGCACGTACACCGGCTCTGATCAGCGCATGGTCATCCACCAGGAGTAGTTTGCAGCTCACTCGGGAACCTTAGGGGCACTGGCCCGTTCGAGGGCGCGCGGCGCCCAGGGGAAAAGTGCGTCGATGCGGGTGCCTTCGCCAGGTTGGCTGCTGACGCATAATGAACCGCCAAGTTGATCGATGCGCTCAGACATCCCGGCCATGCCGCGCTGGCCTTCCTGGCCCGGGTTGAGGGCGGGTGAGAAGCCCACGCCATCATCGCGGATCGTCAGCGACAATCCCTCGGGCAGGCGTTGCAGGCGTACCAGCAGGTTGTGTGCCTGGGCATGCCGGAGCATGTTGGTCACCGCTTCCTGGGTGATGCGAAAGGCCGCCAACGCCATGTCTTCAGGGATGCCGGTGAGCCGTTGCTGGCATTCCAGGCTCCAGTGAACAGGGGTGTTTCCCAGCGTCTTGAGCAGGTGCGCGCGAAGGCTGGCTTCCAGGCCCAGGCTGGCGAGTTGTCGAGGGTTGAGGATGGCGGACACGTCGCGCACCTTGGCAAGGGTCTCGTCAAGGGTGCTGCACAGCACAGCGCTCTGGCCTTGAAGCTCTTGCGGCAGGCGGCGTTTGAGCCATTCACTTTGCAGCTTGGCGGCGGTCAGCAATTGGCCGATATCGTCGTGCAGCTCACGGCTCAAACGGTGGCGTTCGTTTTCTTGCACTTGCAGCAGGCGCTCGGCCAGTTCCTGAGGCTCAAACTTGATGGCTTTGCGTGAGCGCCACTGTTGCACGCCGACCACCACAAACGTGGCCAGGTTAAGCAGCACCAGCATCGGTAGCGCTGCGCTAAAGCTGTAGGCCCACAGGCTCAGCAGCAGCGAGCCAAGGCACAGCGCGAGGATCAGGCGACGGGCATTGCTGCGCGATGCGGACCTGGCGAGGAGTGTCTTGAGCTTGGCGTACATAGCGGAGGGGGCCAATGAAGATTCGCTGCGGGAAGAGCGACCACGTCGGCTGACGGCGCTCTGCTTGGAATACGTGATCGAATCGTTTTTATGCATGATGAAGTTGAGTGACTTCGAGCGGGGCAATAGTACCACCACTATTACCGTTGGTCGCCTGATGCCGTGCGTTGGCGGGTGTAATACCCATACAAATGCTCCAGGCGGTAATCCCGGAGTTCATTAAAAGGGGGAGTTATATTGTTTAAGCGGATTTGTATCGTTATTACCGTTGATGGCTAATTGATATCTTTGCTGGCGCCACTGAGTCCCACGGTTAGTTGGTAGTGTCGTTTTCAGGTAAGTCATAAATTGAATGCGACCTGGTAATGCTTCAAGTCGATGCGTGATGTCTTCGTTGCTGCGGCTTGGAAGAGAAATCTTTCTGTGGAATCTGCAGCGTGACGGTCGCAATCAATGTCACTTGTTCGCTGTCATCCATGCCCAGTTCGCCAGTGCGGGTGTCGATCAACTCCAATTGCCAGGCCAGCAATGACAGGCAGGCATGCAGTGCGTCTAATGCCTGATCATGTAATTGCAGGGGGCTGGCTGCGTTGGCGATCAAGTTCTGGATATGCCGGGAAAACTCACTGATCGCCTGCAGAGCGAGGTTATCGGCTTTTTCGGCCAGTTTGATCAGGCTGGTCTTTATGCAATCGATCGCATCGTTGTCGTCGCGGATCAGATGCAAGTGACTTAAACACTCTTCCGACTTGGCCAGCAGCGTTTGCGCTTCGAGCAGAAAATCAAGAAGTGTGGTTTGCCATTCATTTGCGCTGTTCATCATGCAAGTCTCCACAACATAAGGTCGGGTGATGAGATGTCGCACCGGGTGAATGGCTTAAAACTAGCGCTGAAATATGACTGAAATCTGTAGGTTGCTTCTGAGTTTTCAGTAGGACGTTTATTAGAGTGCAGGCGACGGCATTGCGCAGCCCGGGTGGTTGGGGTCAGTTGCACAACTTCAGTTGCCGAGGCGCCTGCGTCTGAAAGACCCGTGGGCCGGGGGCTTGGGATGGCAAACAAAAGCCTGACTCCATTCATGCAATGAGAATGGCGTCACATTAATGGCTATTAGATATCGCGAATATCAGGTTGGGCCTGATTGCGCATAAGGGAATCCCTTATATGGCGGAACCTTGCGTCACTTTGAATGTCGCGCAACGTGGCTGCATTGCCATATGGAGAGGCCTGCGCAGTAAAGCATGATGTCAGTGTGACATCAATTAAATTCCGTGGCATTTTACCGGGGTCAAGATCTGGCGTTCGCCGCCGATAAACAGCCTTAAGTGAGCTGCACAACCCTTTAGCGCATCAGGAGCTTTTAATGGCCGGCATTCTCGACACGGTAGATCAACGCACGCAACTGGTGGGTGAGAATCGCCTGGAGATCCTCATGTTTCGCTTGGCCGGGCGGCAGCTGTTCGCGATCAACGTGTTCAAGGTGCAGGAAGTGCTGCAACTGCCCAAGTTGACCCTGATGCCCCAGCGCCATCCGTTCGTCTGTGGCGTGGTCAACCTGCGTGGCCAGACCTTGCCGGTGATCGACCTGTCCCAAGCCATCGGCATGCGCCCACTGGTGCCGGGCCCTAACAGCACCATTATCGTCACCGAGTACAACCGCTCCGTGCAGGCGTTCCTGGTGGGGGGTGTCGACCGCATCGTCAACATGAACTGGGAAGCCATCCTGCCGCCGCCGACCAGCGCCGGTCGCCAGCATTACCTCACCGCCATCAGCAAGGTCGACGACCAGTTGGTGGAAATCATCGACGTGGAAAAAGTCCTGGCCGAAATCGTGCCGTACAACGGCAAGGTCTCCCGCGAGAAACTCGAAGACCCGGTGCTGGAGCGCGCTCGTGGCCGCGAAGTGCTGCTGGTGGACGACTCCAACGTAGCCCTCTCGCAACTGCGTGGCACCCTCGGCCAACTTGGGCTGAAGATGCACATCGCCAGCGACGGCCTCAAGGCGCTGAACATGCTCAAGGCTTGGGCCGACAGCGGCGTGGTGATGACCGACAAGCTGCTGATGGTGTTCACCGACGCCGAAATGCCTGAAATGGACGGCTACCGCCTCACCACCGAGATTCGCAACGACCCGCGCCTGCGTGGGCTGTACGTGGTGCTGCACACCTCGCTGTCGGGCAGCTTCAACGACTCGATGGTGAAGAAGGTCGGCTGCGACAACTTCCTCTCCAAGTTCCAGCCCGACAAGCTGGTGGACGTGGTGCGCGAACGCCTGATGCTGGACGAAGTGCCCGCTTGACCTTAGGGTTGCATCTTTAACCCTCAGGAATGCAGGCCCATGCTTCGTCTCAGCGCGTTGTACCGTTACCCCTTGAAGTCCGGCAAGGCAGAGGTCTTGCAACAGATCGGCCTGGATAAACTGGGGCTGGACGGCGATCGCCGCTGGATGCTGGTAGACGAGGCCAGTGGGCGTTTTCTCACCCAGCGTGCGGTGGCGAAGATGAGCCAACTGTCGGCGTTGTGGAACAACACCGGTGGCCTGACTCTCAGCACTCCAGGCGTTGCGCCGCTGGACGTAGCGCTTCCCGGCAGCGACGCAGAACTGCGCGGCGTGACTATTTGGCGCGACACGTTACGCGTGCCTGACGCCGGCGACGCGGCCGCCGCCTGGGTCAGCGACTTCATCGGCAAACCCACGCGCCTGGTGCAAGTGCCGGTGGAGCGTGCGCGCAGCACTGAGGCGGGCTTCGGCAAGGACGACGACAAAGTCGGTTTTGCCGATGGCTTTCCCTTGCTGCTGATCGGCCAGGCCTCTCTGGACGACCTGTCCCAGCGCATCGGCCGGCCCATGGACATGCTGCGTTTTCGCCCCAACCTGGTGATCGAAGGCAGCGAGGCGTTTGCCGAAGATGGTTGGAAACGCGTGCGCATCGGCGACTTGGAGTTTCGCGTGGTCAAGTCGTGCTCACGCTGCATCCTCACCACCATCGACCCGGCCAGTGGCGAGCGCAGTGCCGACCGTGAACCCTTGGCGACGCTCAAGACCTATCGCGAACAGGACGGTGATGTGATGTTTGGCCAGAACCTGGTCAACGATGGCGTCGGCCAGTTGGCCGTGGGGATGCCGGTTACGATCCTGGAATAAAAAATGCCCGTCTCCTGCGAGACGGGCATTTTTTTGACCGGGTAACAATCAGCCGCGGTATTCACACAGGTAAGCAGTGTCTACCGCAACCTTGAGCTGGAACTTGCTGTTGGCCGGGACGTTGAACTGGCTGCCGGCGGCGAAGGTTTCCCACTCGGCGGCGTCTGGCAGCTTGACGGTCAGCGCACCGGAGACCACGTGCATGATTTCACGCTGGGCAGTGCCGAATTCGTATTCACCCGGGGCCATTACGCCGATGGTCGCCGGGCCTTCAGCGGTGCCGAAAGCGATCGACTTGACGGTGCCGTCGAAGTATTCGTTGACTTTAAACATGGGTGAATCCTCGGAAAAGGGTCTGGAAAGGTCGGCCAGTATGCCCAAGGGCAGGGGAGCTGCCTAGACCGGTAAAATCAGCGGCAGCAGGCGCGCGGTGTTACGCGCATCCTCCAGTGCCCGATGTTGCTGGCCATGGAACTGCATTCCCGCCAGTTGCAGCGCGCCATTGAGCCCCAAGGGCTTGTCCAGGCGCCGCGCTTTGGCGAAGCGTTGCTTGAGGTTCACATGGGGCGTGGCCGCCAACGCGCTGGCCAGGCCATGGCGTTGCCACTCCAGTTCCAACTGCCTGCGATCGTAATCGCCCCAGCTGGCCCAGCCTTCCAGGCGCGGCTGGTGCTGGCCCAGCCAGCGTTCGAACAACGGCCACACGTCAGTGATCGGCGCCGCGCCGTCGATGTTGGCCTGGGTGATGTGGGTCAGTTGGCGGCAGAACGGCGTCAGCAAGGGCCGACGCAGCGGCCGTACAAAACGCTGGAAGTGGTCCAGCTCGCGGCCCTGGCGGTTCACCAGGCTTGCGCCGATCTCGATGACTTCCATCTCTGTCACGGGCCAGCCGCCTTCATCCGTTGTGGCTTCAAGGTCAATAATCAGCCAATGAGGCATCGCGCAGGTTCCCGTACTCGTCCTTTCCTGATGGGGATAGAGCGTAGCCCGGCCTTCTAGTTCCGCCTAGGGGGTTATTCGATCTCCAACAACACCTGGCGATTGCGCACCTGATCGCCGGCAATCACCTGCACGCCCTTGATCACACCGTCGATGCCGGCGGTCAGTGGGTGCTCCATTTTCATCGCTTCCAGTACCAGCAGCAGTTGGCCTTTGCTGACGCTGTCGCCGGCACTGACGCGCACGTCGACAATGGCGCCATCCATCGGTGCCTTGACCGTGCCGCTGCGTGCATCGACCTGGCGGCTGGCGGCCTGCTGGGTGCGGTTAGTCACCGTCAGGCCCGGCAGCCACAGTTGGTCGCCGTCGAGGTGATAGGCGATGCGCCGGCGAATGCCGTTGAGCTGCACGATGACGTGGCGGCCGTCGGCGGTGAGCGACATTGGCTCAACGGTGACGGTGTGGACGGCGTCGTTGACTTCCAGGCGGTAAGTACACGAAACACTCGCGTTGTTTCGCCAGCCCGCCAGGCCCTGGGGGTGCTTGTCGGCGCTGTGTTGATAGAACAGCGCGGCGGCCAGGGCGAGTTGTTCTTTTGATGCCATGGTGTGCGTGACTTCGCTGAAATGCTGGGCGATGAAACCGGTACTGACATCGCCAGCGATAAAGTCTGGATGCTTGAGCACCTCCACCAGCAAGCGCTGATTGGTGCTCACCCCCAGCAGCACCGTGTCTTCCACCGCCCGCAGCAGTTTGCGTCGCGCCTCTTCACGGGTGGCGCCGTGGGCGATGATCTTGGCCAGCATCGGGTCATAGAACGGGCTGATGCGCTGGCCCTCCATCACGCCATGATCGGTACGCACGCCAGCAACAGGTAGCCAGCTCAGCACCTTGCCGGTTTGCGGCACAAAGCCTTGGGCCGGGTCTTCGGCGTAGAGGCGCACCTCCATGGCGTGGCCGCTGAGGGTCACGTCTTGTTGGGTCAATGGCAAGAGTTGGCCAGCGGCGATTTGCAGTTGCCAGTCCACCAGGTCGAGGCCGGTGATCAGCTCGGTGACCGGGTGCTCGACTTGCAGGCGGGTGTTCATTTCCAGGAAGTAAAACCGGCCGTTGCGATCGAGCAGGAACTCTACCGTGCCTGCACCCACGTAATTCACCGCGCGACCGGCCTTCAGGGCAGCTTCGCCCATGGCCTCGCGCAATTGAGGTGTCATGACCGGGCAGGGGGCTTCTTCGATGACTTTTTGATGGCGGCGCTGGATCGAACAATCGCGTTCGCCGAGGTAGATGAGATGGCCGTGGCTGTCGCCAAACAGTTGGATTTCAACGTGTCGGGGCTCAATCAGCGCTTGTTCGAGGATCAGCTCGTCGCTGCCGAAAGCGTTTTTTGCTTCAGAACGTGCGGTGTTTAGATTCTCCAGCAGGGCATCGGCACTGTGCACCAGGCGCATACCCCGGCCGCCGCCGCCGGCGCTGGCCTTGATCATCAAGGGGTAACCGATGCGCTGGGCTTCGCGTTGCAGTGTGGCATCGTCTTGTGCGCTGCCTTGGTAGCCGGCAATGCACGGCACACCCGCGTCGAGCATGGCGAGTTTGGACAGGCGTTTGCTGCCCATCAGTTCGATGGCCTCGACGCTGGGGCCGATAAAGGTCAGGCCTGTTGCCAGACATGCGCGGGCGAAGTCGGGGTTTTCGGAGAGGAAGCCGTAGCCTGGGTGGATGGCGTCGGCGCCGGTTTTTTGGGCGGCGTCCAAAATCGCCGGGATATTGAGATAGGACTGTTGCACGGGCGCCGGACCGATGTGCACGCCTTCATCGGCCATTTGCACATGCAGGGCCTGGGCGTCGGCATCGCTGTAGATGGCCACAGTGCGATAACCCAGGGCCTGGGCGGTGCGCTGTATGCGGCAGGCGATTTCGCCGCGGTTGGCGATGAGGATTTTGCTGAATGTGGGCATGGGGTTATCCCTGGGCTGATGAGGTGTTGGTTCGGGCCTCATCGGGGGCAAGCCCCCTCCCACATTCGACCGCATTCTCATGTTGGAACTCGGTTAAATGTGGGAGGGGGCTTGCCCCCGATTGCGTCATTTGCACCACCGAGGTTTTCGCTTTTGCACAAACGCCTGCGTCCCCTCAATCCCTTCCTCCCCCCTGACCGCTTCGGCAAACCACTGCGCCCCGCGATCCAAAACAACCTCAAGCGGCTCCTCCACACTCGCCAGCATCAACGCTTTAGTCCGCCCATTCGCCCCCGGCGCGCAGCGCAGCACTTGCCCCAGTACTTCATCCAAACGCTCAGCCAACGCCTGCGAATCACGCTCGGTAAAGTGCACCACACCCAATCGCTCAGCTTCTACACCATCAAACCGCGCCGCCGTCAGCGCCAGCCGCCGGGCCTGGGTGAGGCCGATGCGCTTGACCACAAATGGCGCAATCTGCGCCGGTAGCAAGCCCAGGCTGGTTTCCGGCAAGCCGAACTGGGCCTGGTGGTCGGCAATCGCAATATCACTGACACAGGCCAACCCGAACCCGCCGCCCAGTACGGCGCCTTGCAGTACCACGATCACCACTTGCGGCACGGCTTCGACGGTTTGCAGCAAGGTGCCAAACGCCCGGTTCAGTGCCTGCAACCCGTTGCCCGCAGTGACCAGGTCCTTCACATCCGCGCCGGCGCAGAAGTGCCCGTCGGCACCGCTGATTACCACTGCACGGGTCTGGCCGTCCAATTGCGTCAACACGGTGCGCAGTTCGTTGACCATTTCCAGGCTCATCGCGTTGCGGCTTTCGGGGCGGTTGAGGGTGATGTGCAGCACGCCATTGTGGGGCTCGAGCAGCAAGGTATTCATGGTTTTTTCCCCGGTAAGGTGCCCATCAGTTTGCAGATGATGCCCAGCATGATTTCGTCGGCGCCGCCGCCAATCGACACCAGGCGCACATCGCGATAAGCCCGTGCCACCGGGTTGTCCCACATAAAGCCCATGCCGCCCCAATATTGCAGGCAACTGTCGCTGACTTCGCGGCCCAGGCGCCCGGCCTTGAGCTTGGCCATGGAGGCCAGGCGCGTCACGTCCTGGCCTTTGATGTATTGCTCGGTGGCCTGGTAAACCAGCGCGCGCAGGCATTCGATTTCGGTGGCCAGTTCGGCCAGGCGAAAGTGGATCACCTGGTTGTCGATCAGCGCCTTGCCGAAGGTCTGGCGTTCCTTGCAATACGCGATGGTGCTGTCGATGCACTGCTCCAGGCCCTTGATCATATTGGCTGCGCCAAACAGGCGTTCTTCCTGGAACTGCAACATCTGCATCATGAAGCCCGCGCCTTCGTGGCCGATGCGGTTGCGTTGGGGGATGCGCACGTTATCGAAGAACACCTGGGCGGTCTCGGAGCTGTGCATGCCGAGCTTTTCCAGAGGCGCGCTGAGGCTAATACCGGGGGTTTTCATCGGCACCATGATCAGCGATTTGTTGATGTGCGGCTTGTCGTCGGAGGTGTTGGCCAGCAGGCAGATAAAGTCAGCGCTTGGGGAGTTAGTGATCCACATCTTGCTGCCGTTGATCACGTAGTCGTCACCGTCCTTGCGTGCATGGGTCTTGAGCCCGGCGACATCGGAGCCGGCGCCGGTTTCCGAAACGCCAATGCAACCGACCTGTTCGCCGCTGATGGCCGGGCGCAGGAATTCGTCGCGCAGCTCATCGCTGCCAAAGCGGGCGAGGGCGGGGGTGCACATGTCGGTCTGCACGCCGATGGACATGGGGATACCGCCGCAGCGAATAGTGCCGAACTCTTCGGCGGCGACGATGGAGTAGCTGTAGTCCAGGCCCATGCCGCCGAATTTTTCCGGTTTGGAAATGCCCAGCAGGCCCAGGTCACCGGCCTTGCGGAAAATATCGTGGATGGGAAAGCGCCCGGCCTTTTCCCATTCGTCCACATGGGGGTTGATCTCGCGGTCGACGAAGGCGCGGACGGTGCGGCGTAGTTCCTGGTGTTCCTGGGTGAAGATCATTGTTCTTGTTCTCCTGTTTAGAAGCGCGCCACACCAAAGCTATTGGGTTGTAGTTGCCGTACTTCGGCCTCGTGGCAGATATCCAGCAGCAAGCCCAGCAATGTACGAGTGTCCCGTGGGTCGATCAGCCCGTCGTCCCACAAGTTGGCGCTGCCGTACAACGCGGTGGACTGGCTGTCGAGCTTCTGCGCGGTGACCTGCTCCAGCATGTCCAGCACTTTGGGGTCGGGCACCAGGCCGTCCTTGAGTTGTTTGGCTTCGGTGACGATACGCAGCACCTTGCCCGCCTGCGCGCCGCCCATCACTGCCGTGCGGCTGTTGGGCCAGGCGAAGATAAAACGCGGGTCCAGGCCCCGGCCGCACATCGCGTAGTTGCCGGCGCCGTAGGAGCCGCCCACCACAATTGTCAGTTTAGGCACCCGTGCATTGGCCACTGCCTGGATCATCTTCGCGCCGTGCTTGATCACCCCTTGTTGCTCTGACTCGGTGCCCACCATAAAACCGGTGGTGTTGTGCAGGAACAGCAGCGGCGTGCGGCTCTGGTCGCACAGTTGAATGAATTGCGCGGCCTTGCTCGCACCCTTGGGCGTAATAGGCCCGTTATTGCCGATCACCCCAACGGCGCGGCCCTGGATATGCAAGTGGCCGCAGACGGTATGGGCGTCGAACTCGGCCTTGAATTCGAGGAACTGGGAGGCATCCGCCAGGCGTGCCAGGATTTCGCGCACGTCGTACGGTTTTTTCGGGTCATCGGGGATCAGGCCCAGCAGTTCTTCGATGGGGTATAGCGGTTCGCTGTAAGTGCGAGGCGGTGCAAGCGGCAGGCGATCATTCCACGGCAAGGCACTGACAATCTCGCGCACGATACGCACGCCATCGGCGTCATTTTCCGCCAGGTATTCCGCGGTGCCCGCCATTTGCGCATGCATTTGAGCACCGCCCAATTGCTCATCGGTGGCCACTTCGCCGGTGGCCGCCCTGAGCAGGGGCGGGCCGGCCAAAAACAGCTTGGCCTTGCCGCGCACCACCACCACGTAATCCGACAAGCCGGGCTGATACGCGCCGCCCGCCGTGGCCGAGCCGTGCACCACGGTGATCTGCGGCAGGCCCATGGCCGACAGGCGCGCCTGGTTGGCAAAGCTGCGCGCGCCCTCGACGAAAATCTCGGCAGCGTAGTTGAGGTTGGCGCCGCCGCTTTCGGCCAGGGTCACCACTGGGAGTTTGTTCTCCAGGGCGATCTGTTGCAGGCGCAGGGATTTTTTCAACCCGCTGGGCGAAATGGTGCCGCCCTTGATCGCGCTGTTGTTGGCCACCACCAGCATGCGCACGCCGCTGACGTAGCCGATGCCGGCGATCAAGCCGCCGCCCGCTGCGGTGCCGTCCTTGTCGTCATGCAGCTTGTAGCCGGCCAGGCTCGCCAGTTCTAGGAACGGTGCGCCGGGGTCCAGCAGCAGGTTGAGGCGCTCGCGGGGCAGCAGTTGGCCCCGCTTGTCGAATTTGGCTTTGGCCTCCTGGGCCTTGTCCAGCAGGGTGCATTCCAGCTGGCGCATGTGCTGGATGCCGACCAGCATGGCTGCGCGGTTTTGCGCGAACTGGGCGCTGTGAGGGTCGATCAGGGATTCAATCACCGGCATGGTTTATTGCTCCGCCTTGAGCACATCGGGCAAATAGGCGCGGTGGAAGCCGTTGAACGGCTCGCTGGTTGGCTGCGCCTTGTGCAGTGGCCAGGCACGACTGCCCAGGCTCGCGGCGCCGTCGATGCGCAGGGTGCTGCCGCTGATAAAGGCGGCGGCAGGGCTGAGCAGGAAGACGATCGCCGCACTGACTTCTGACTCGGTGCCGATACGCTTGAGCGGCACGTGCTCGCGCAGGGTGGGGATCACCGCCTTGAATGCACCCTCGTAGGTGTCCATGCCGCTGGAGGCGATCCAGCCTGGCGCCACGGCATTGACCCGCACCCCGGCGCAGCCCCACTCGACGGCGGCGGTCTTGGTGAAGTTATCCATGCCCGAACGCGCCGCGCCCGAGTGGCCCATGCCGGGCATGCCGCCCCACATGTCGGCGAGCATATTGACGATGGCGCCGCCGTGTTTGGCCATTGACTGGTTGAACACTTCCCGCGCCATCAGGAACCCGCCCACCAGGTTGGTGCGCAGCACGGTTTCAAAGCCTTTTTGATTGATGGCGGCCAGTGGCGACGGGTATTGGCCGCCGGCGTTATTCACCAACCCGTGGATCGGCCCGTGATCTTTCAGGGTTTGCCCAACCAGCGCCTTCACCGCCTCTTCATCGCGAATGTCACAGGCTTGCCAGTGGGCGTTGCCGCCGTCTTCGGCAATCTCGGCTGCGACCTTTTGCAGCTTGTCCGGCTTGCGTCCCACCAGGATCACTCGCGCACCCAACGCCGCCAGCTCATGGGCGGTGCAACGGCCAATACCGCTGCCGCCGCCGGTGACAATCACGGTGCGCCCCTGGAACAGGTCGGCTTTGAAGATCGAGTCGAAGGCCACGGCAGCGCTCCCTTTAGTTCAATTGATCGGCGATGTGTTGCGGCACGGCAATCGGGATTTCCAGCAGTTGCTGGGCGAACGCCTTGCCTTGTGGGTCGATGCGCAGACTGGCAATGCCGCCGCCGCCCAAGGCGTTTTCCAGCAGGAAGTTGAGGCTGTGGCTGCCGGGCAGGTACCAGCGTTCGACGCGGCCGTGGAGTGGGTCGAGCACGTGGCCCATCCAGTCGACGATTACTTCGGGCGTCAGTGCTTCGGCGATCCATGGCAGGTACTCGGCGGCGCGAGCGATCACGCCGATGTTGCTGTGGTTGCCCTTGTCGCCGGAGCGGGCCACGGCGAGTTTGACCAGCGCTACGCTGGCGTCGGCGCGGCCTTGGGGTTTGGGCGGATCAAACGGTGTGCCAGGCGTGGCGTGTGCTTGCGTGACGGGAAGTTCACAGGTGTAGCGCTGGCCCTGGAACTCGATCACCGGCGTGCAGAACGTTTTATCCACCAGAAATGAAAACAGGCGGATCAACGGGTACACCGTAGGCCGCCCCCCGACAATACCGGTGAGCCCCGGCGCCATGCCGGTGGCGGCCTGGGCAATCTCGCGGGCGAACAACACCAAGGCCTGTTTGCTCGGGTGACGCACTGCCAGCTTGACCACCACTTCGCGGCAGTCGTGGCGCCTGGCATGGGCGCCGTAAGTGGCTTCGCTGCCGAGCAGTTCGATATTCACGTCGGTGTAGGGTGCCCAGCCACGCTGGCTGAACAACTCAGAGGTCTTGTTGATGATCGCCTGGCTCACCCGTTCGGCCTTGGCCACTGCGTCTATGCCAGCGATCAGGCAACTGGCGGTGCAGCGAAAACCATCCGGGTAAGTGGCGCTGACTTTGTACCCGTCAGTGGGCGGCATGCCTTTGGCGCCGTGCAGGCGTACTTGGTTTTTGCCTTGTTGCTGCAATTTGACTTGGCTGAAGTCGCAAATCACATCCGGGAGCAAGTAAGCCTGCGGGTCACCAATCTCATACAGCAGTTGTTCGGCCACGCTGAGTTCACTGATCAGCCCGCCGCAGCCCTCGACTTTATTCACGGTGAACTGCCCGTCTGCGCTCACTTCGACGATGGGGAAACCGATGTGCTCGTAGTCGGGTACGTCGCGCCAATCGGTGAAGTTACCGCCGGTGCACTGGGCGCCGCATTCGATGATGTGCCCGGCCAACGCGGCCTGTGCGAGGCGGTCGTAGTCGTGCCACGACCAGTTGAATTCATGCACCAGCGCGGCGCTGACCACCGCGCTGTCCACCACGCGCCCGGTGACGACGATATCGGCACCCAGTGCAAGCGCCTGCACAATGCCCGGCGCGCCAAGGTAGGCATTGGCAGACACGCACACCGGCGGTAGCGGCGCGCCGTTGAACATGTCGGTGATGGCGTGAAGTGTTTTGAGCTGCGGTTGCAGGTCGTCCCCCAGCAGCACCGCAATCTTCAGCGGGATCGCGGCCTTGTCGCAGGCCGCTTGCAGTGCTGCGGCGCAGGCCTGGGGGTTGATACCGCCCGCGTTGCTGATCACGCGGATGCCTTGGCGGTGGATATCGGCCAGCAGTGGCGTGAGCACCTCGACAAAGTCTGTGGCGTAGCCGGCCTGTGGGTCTTTCATCCGCGCGCCGGCGAGGATCGACAGGGTGACTTCCGCCAGGTAGTCGAACACCAGGTAATCCAGCGCTCCCCCGTGCACCAACTGGGCGGCTGCGGTGCAGGTATCGCCCCAGAAGGCGCTGGCGCAGCCGATACGAACCGTCTTGCTCATGAGAAATCCTTCTCCAAGTGGCTGGCGTCGAGACTACCAAGCAAGCGCTTGGTTTGTAAACTGCGGACACAAGTTTTACCCAAGCGCTTGCTTGGGTGGCGGCCACGGCCTAAATTGCCGGCCAAGACGTTCTTGGAAGTTAAGGTGAGGAGAGCAGCATGGATGAGCAAAAAGCCCTGCGGGTGATGCGCACCATGGTCGACGGCGGCCAATTGACCGACCCCGACAGTGCCCGGGGCAAGCTGCTGCAAACCGCGGCGCACCTGTTTCGCAACAAAGGCTTTGAACGCACCACGGTGCGCGACCTGGCCAGCGCTGTGGGTATCCAGTCGGGCAGCATCTTTCATCACTTCAAGAGCAAGGACGAGATCCTGCGGGCGGTGATGGAGGAAACCATCCACTACAACACCGCAATGATGCGCGCCTCCCTAGAAGAAGCCACAAACGTGCGCGAGCGCGTGTTGGCGCTGATCCGCTGCGAATTGCAGTCGATCATGGGCGGCAGCGGCGAAGCCATGGCGGTGCTGGTGTACGAGTGGCGTTCGCTTTCGGCCGAAGGCCAGGCCCAGGTGTTGGCGCTGCGCGACGTATACGAGCAGATTTGGTTGCAGGTGCTGGGGGAGGCCAAGGCGGCCGGTTATATCAAGGGCGATGTGTTTATCACGCGACGCTTTTTGACAGGGGCCTTGTCCTGGACCACCACCTGGTTTCGCGCCGAAGGCAGCCTGACCCTCGAACAATTGGCTGAAGAAGCGTTGCTGATGGTTTTGAATGCCTCCAGCAGTGCAAGCTATTAATTTGACGGTGGAAAGTTGTCTCGCCAGACAAAAACGCCTAGCTTATCGCCATCGACGTGTTGAACGGTGTGTGCCTTGATGTTTTCGCCATGGCGGCTGGCTGCAGGACTTACTCTATGGGCACTGGGCACCGCGTGGTGGTTGCCGGCTTCGGCTGCGCAATTGGTACGCATCGGCGCGGCGCATTTTCCGCCCTACACTGTGCGCCCCGAGCAGGGTGCCGACACCGGGTTGCTGCCGCAACTGGTCGAGGCCCTGAACGCCTCGCAAACCGACTACCAATTTGTACTGGTACCCACCTCGATCCCCCGGCGCTTTCGGGATTTCGAGCAAGGCCGTGTCGACATGGCCATCTTCGAGAACCCCGCCTGGGGCTGGCAGAAAATCCCCCACACCAGCGTCGATATGGGCCTGGAAGACGCTGAGATTTTCGTCGCCCAGCGTGAGCCCGGTCGCAGCCAGGACTACTTCGCCGGGCTCACCGGCAAACGTCTGGCCGTGTTCAGTGGTTACCACTATGCCTTCGCCAACTTCAACCCCGACCCCAAGTACATGGCCGAGCATTTCAACGCCACGTTGACGTACTCCCATGACAGCAACCTGTTGATGGTTGCCCGCGGGCGTGCAGATATTGCCCTGGTCACCCGCTCGTACCTCAGTGATTTCATGGTGCGCAATGCCGAGATGTCCGGGCAGTTCCTGGTGTCGGAACGCATCGATCAGGTCTATCACCACTACGCGCTGCTGCGGCCCAAGGCTCCGATCACCGGCGAGGCCTTTGCCGGGTTGCTCAAGCGCCTGCGGGAAAACGGCGAAATGCTGAAGATCTTCGAGCCGTATCGCATTGATGTAATGCCCGCGCCCTGATCGCCTAACGTCATTTGGGCAGCATTGGATAAATAAACCACCGTATACCGTTCGTCATTTTTTTCGCGTTACTGTCAAATCTGACAGTAGCCAGTATCTGGGTATGCCTTCATTGTTGCGCTTCATTCAGCCTTTTGGGCTAGTTCTTTAAGGAGTTGATTATGAACGCGACCTCGACTTTATCGAACAACAGCATCTGCAGGCTTGACGCCGAGCCACCTGCGCCAACTGTGCTTGAAGCCATCGGCGGTAATCAGTTATATCCGATTCCTTCGAGCGGCGCTCGACCCTGGGTGTTTACTCTTGAAGTTAAATATCCGGATATGAAAGATGATCATCGTATTGACGTGACGCTTGTTGGGGAGGGACTAGAAGATTTTCCATTACCTGAAAAATGGGGCGATAGTGCTAAAGGATTTGTTCATTTTGATTTGACCGAAGCAATTATAGGTCGGTACGTCGATTCAGACGCTTATATCAGCTACACAGTGACCAGTGGCCCTGTAAGCGTGGCGTCCCAAACATTAGCGTTGACGGTACAGCGAATCCTGGATAAGGATCTTCCTATGCCTGAAATGCCTCAGGCAGTAGGACATGTGTTGGACCTGCGGGAAATTCGCGGGCCGATCCGGTGCCATCTGGGTGCACTCCCCTACGCGGCAGTGGGCATGCGCTTGTGGTTCGATATTGAAGGGCTTGATGTCGACGCAAATCCGATTGTTTATCACGTGATCCAAGGGCGGGCCTTGACCGCGCAAGAGGTCACAGAGGGCATAACTGAAGTGATTGATCGGGATTTTCTGCACCTGTTTGATGACTACTCAGGCATGACACTGATCTATTACTTAAGTTACAAAGGGGCAGCTGATAAAAATGTGGCGACCGAATTGCGTCGTGATACTTATCAAATTCGTCAAATTCAGCAACTGCGTCTTGAAACCGAAGATTTTGACGCTGCGCCATCACAATGTATAACGATAGGTTCAAGCGTTACAGTCAATAAAATAACGGTTGAACTGTTGCCGGGCTCCCACGGGACTGCCGCTATTGAAGGGTTTGGTTCGGTGCACCCCGGAATGCGTGTTGGGCAGTGTATCGCCATGTGTAGGGGTATACATTCTGATGTTGATCAGCAAAAATTCTTAATTACATTCGCAGAACCGCTGACGCGGTTAAAGTTTGCGATCACTTGGGTGCACTTTTATTTGCGTTGTGAGCTTTTTGATGAGCAGCAAAACATGATTGATGATTTGGAGCTGACGGGGTGGTCGAATGTATGGGCTGATTTCAGCTCGGATGCGGGGATTAAGACCATGGTTGTGCACGCTCGTGACTATAGCTTCCTGGATTTTTTCAGTATGTGGGTTAAACCCTAAAGGCGTGGCGTGCAACCCTTCGCTGTTTTTGCGCTGCTTCATTGCTACGGGAAAACGGTGAGGGGGATTTTGAGCGCTTGCGTATCAATATGATACCTACGCTTTGACGGCCTAAATTTCTGCCCTCGGCTCACGTCACTTCTTCATCTGTCGACGATTATCGTGAGCCGCTCCCATGTCCAATCTCAATGACCTCTCGGTCCTGCCGCTACCGGCCGGGCCTGCCCTGAATGCCGATGAAACCGAAAATCACCTGAGCTTGACCCTCGAAGGTCAGCCGCTGGCGCGTCTGCGCCTGGAGCGCGGCGACGAACTGCACGTGCATTGGCAGGATGCCAACCACGTCGCCCCGGCACGTGCCTTATGGGCGGCCAGTTACTGGTTGTTCGTCAAGGAGCCGACCCGCCAGCGCCTGGTCTGGCACCTTGAGCATGTTGCCGAAGACGCCTTGCGCAGTGGCCTGCTGATGGCGACCGAAGTGGCCGGCCAGTTCTATTGCGAGCGCACGCTGTTTTGGCAATTGCCCCAGCCATGGCTCAGTCAACCCAGCGCAGGCAGTTACCCGCAGCAAATGATCATCAGCGCCGGCAAGCGCCACCCTGCGCGCGCGCCCAAGCCACGCGGTGAGGTTTACCGGCGTTTCGATGCGCGTCTGGGGGCGTGGATTTCACTGCGCACCGTTGAGGTCGACGTGGACCTGGCGCGCTTTAACCGCTGGCAAAACAGCCCCCGCGTGGCGAGCTTCTGGCAGGAAAGTGGCAGCCTGGAACAGCACCGCGAATACCTCGCCAAATTGGAGGCCGACCCCCACACCTTGACGCTGATCGGCTGTTTCGACGACGAACCCTTCGCCTATTTCGAAGCCTACTGGGCCAAGGAAGACCGCATCGCGCCGTTCTACGACGCCGCCGACTACGACCGTGGCGTGCACATGCTGGTGGGGGAAGAGCATCACCGTGGCCCGCACAAGGTGGCGAGCTGGCTATCGGCGCTGGTGCACTACTTGTACCTGGATGACCCGCGCACCCAGCGCGTGGTGGCCGAGCCGCGTGCCGATAACGCGAAGATGATCGGGCACATGCAGAACCAGTGTTTCCACTGCGAGAAGGAATTCGATTTCCCCCACAAGCGCGCTGCGTTGATGATTTTGGGGCGCGAGCGGTTTTTTGATCGGTGTGGGTTGGTTTGACGCGAACCAAAGGCTGAACACTGTACCTGTGGCGAGGGAGCTTGCTGTGGCGAGGGAGCTTGCTCCCGTTCGACAGCGCAGCTGGAGCCGGCTTTTAGGGGCGCTACGCACCCCAGCGGGAGCAAGCTCCCTCGCCACAGCAAGCACCCTCGTCAAAGGTTGTTTGAACCCTCTACACCCGCCGCGCAAACGTATCGCTGTGATTGCCCGACACCTTGCGGCAATGCACCAGCGCATCGCGGATCATAAAGTTCACCAGGGTCGGCGACACGCCGAGCTCCTTGGCGATGTCTTTTTGCGGCACGCCGTGCAGGCGGTACATCTCGAACGCATAACGCGTGCGCTGCGGCAGTTCGGTCAGCGCGTCGGCGATGTTTTCCAGCGTATTGAAGTTGATGTGGGAGGTTTCCGGTGAAGCGCCGTGGATGACCACATTCAAGCCTTCCTCTTCCGTTCCCGAATATCTGAGTTCCAGCGCCTGCTTACGGTAGTGGTCGATCGCCAGGTTGCGCACGATCTGAAACAGGTAGCTGAGCTGGGCCTTGAACGACGAGGTAATCGTCGGTGCCGACTGCAGCCGGAAATAGGCGTCTTGCACCACATCTTCGGCGCGTGAGCGGCAGCCGGTAATACGTGCTGCGATCTTCACCAAAATCAGTCGATTGTCGACGAATGCCTGAAGAAGGGGTGAGTCGCACCTGCCTGTGGATACTGTTTCCGTCATGGAATTCACCTGATTACAAAAGAGGTTAGGGGAGGGCGTCCTTGCTGAGGCCTCCTACACATCGGGCAACAAATTAGGCTTAATGATAATGATTGTCAAATGAGAAGGCGAACTAATCTTATGTCTTCTTGGCAGGCGTGAACCAGCTCTCGCTCATCTCTTGCGACTAATTATTTGCCGGTGCCGTCCGTTCTCATGGGGACAGGCTCGTTAGTAAAACGGCCAAGGATCAGCACCCGCAGGAGGGCGAGATGGGTTTCTATCGTGCAGAGAGCGTGTTTGTGTTTGGAGTTTTCAAGCGATGAGCACGCCGACTCGACTGCGTCTGTTTTGCCTGCCTTATTCGGGCGCCAGCGCCATGGTGTATGCACGCTGGCGTCGCGCTTTGCCCGATTGGTTGCAGGTGTGCCCGCTGGAGTTACCGGGGCGCGGCATGCGCATGGACGAGCCGTTGCAGCGCGACATCAAGGGCTTGGCCGCCCAACTGGCCGAAGAAATCAGCCGCGACCTGAACGGCCCTTATGCCGTGTTTGGGCATAGCCTTGGCGGCCTGCTGGCGTTTGAGTTGGTGCACGCATTGAGCGTGCGCAACCTTCCCGCGCCCTTGGCGCTGTTTGCTTCTGGCACCGCCGGCCCCGCGCACCGGGATGTCAGCGAGTACGCCATCGAAAAAACTGACGAGCAATTGATCGCCCGCCTGCGCGAATTGCAGGGCACCGCCGAAGAAGCGCTGACCAACCCCGAACTGATGGCGTTGATGCTGCCGATCCTGCGCGCCGACTTCCTGTTGTGCGGCAGTTTCACCTACGGCGAGCGTGAGCCGCTGGGCATGCCGATCCATGTTTTTGGCGGCAAGCAAGACAGCGTGCGCGCCGACCAGTTACTCGACTGGCAAGCCGACGCCGCCAGTGGCTTTTCCCTGGACATGTTCGACGGCCACCACTTCTTCATCACGCAGCACGAAAGCGCCGTACTGCGCTGCATCCGCCGCTACGCCGACGAACATTTGGCCCGCTGGCGCAACGGCGTTTCACGGCAACTGATCGCCGGCTGAATGCCCCCGACTTCCCGATTTTCCCGTAAGCCGATTTCAGGCAGGAACCCATGATGGACGCCTTCGAACTTCCCCGCACACTGGTCCAGTCCCTTCAACGCCGCGCCGCACAGACCCCGGACCAGCTAGCCCTGCGCTTCCTGGCCGAGTCCGCCGAGCACAGCGTTGTGCTCAGTTACCGTGACCTGGACCAACGCGCCCGCACCATCGCCGCCGCCCTGCAGGCCAACGCCGAGCTGGGCGACCGTGCGGTGCTGTTGTTCCCCAGTGGCCCGGATTACGTCGCGGCGTTCTTTGGTTGCCTGTACGCCGGGGTGATCGCAGTGCCGGCTTATCCGCCGGAGTCCACCCGTCGCCATCACCAGGAGCGCCTGCTGTCGATCATCGCCGACGCCGAGCCGCGCCTGTTGTTAACCATTGCCAGTCTTGCCGACGGCCTGGCGCAGATCGAAAACGCGCCGCCCGTGTTGAGCGTCGACAACTTGGAAAGTGCCGGCAATTGGGTCGCCCCCGACCTGCACCCCGATGACATCGCCTTTTTGCAATACACCTCTGGCTCCACTGCGCTGCCCAAAGGCGTGCAAGTCAGCCACGGCAACCTGGTGGCCAACGAAGTATTGATCCGCCGTGGTTTTGGCATCGATCTCAACCCTGATGACGTGATTGTCAGCTGGCTGCCGCTGTACCACGACATGGGCCTGATCGGTGGCCTGCTGCAACCAATCTTCAGCGGTGTGCCGTGCGTGCTCATGTCGCCTGCATACTTCCTCGGCCGCCCCTTGCGTTGGCTCGAAGCGATCAGCGAATACGGCGGCACCATCAGCGGCGGCCCGGATTTCGCCTACCGCCTGTGCAGCGAGCGGGTCAGTGAGTCGGCCCTCGAACGCCTGGACTTGAGCAAATGGCGCGTGGCTTATTCCGGCTCCGAGCCGATTCGCCTCGACACCCTGGAGCGCTTCGCCGAGAAATTCGCCGTCTGCGGTTTTACCTCGGACAATTTCTTCGCCTCCTACGGCCTGGCCGAAGCCACCCTGTTTGTCGCCGGCGGCACCCGTGGCCACGGCATCCCGGCGATGCGCATGGATGAAAAGGCGCTGGCCGCCAACCGCGCAGAGCCTGGGCAGGGCGGTGCGATCATGAGTTGCGGCACCAGCCAGCCGGAACACGCGGTGCTGATCGTCGATCCCAATACCCTTGCAGAACTGCCTGACAACAGCGTCGGCGAACTCTGGGCCACTGGCCCGAGCATCGCCCACGGCTACTGGCGCAACCCCGAGGCCACCGCCAAGACTTTTGTGCAACACGCCGGTCGTACCTGGTTGCGCACCGGTGACCTGGGCTTTATGCGCTTTGGCGAGGTGTACATCACCGGCCGCTTGAAAGACCTGCTGATCGTGCGCGGCCACAACCTATACCCGCAGGACATCGAGCAAACCATCGAGCGTGAAGTGGAAGTGGTGCGCAAGGGCCGTGTGGCGGCGTTTGCCGTGAACGATCAGGGCGTGGAAGGCATCGGCATCGCCGCCGAGATCAGCCGCAGCGTGCAGAAAATCCTGCCGCCCGAAGCGTTGATCAAGGCGATCCGCCAAGCCGTCGCCGAGGCTTATCAAGAGGCCCCGAGTGTCGTGGTACTGCTCAACCCCGGCGCGTTGCCGAAGACCTCCAGCGGTAAGGTACAGCGTGCCGCGTGTGGCCTGCGCCACGCCGACGGCAGCCTCGACAGCTACGCGCAATTCCCCGGTCTGCAAGCTCAGGCCGGTGATGCCGCGTTGGAGTCCGAGTTGCACAGCCAGATCGCGGCGATCTGGTGCGAACAGTTGCAAGTCACATCCGTCGCAGCCGATGACCACTTCTTCCTGCTCGGCGGCAACTCCATCAGCGCCACCCAAGTGGTAGCGCGCCTGCGCGAAACCCTGGGCCTGGAGCTGAACCTGCGCATGCTGTTCGAGGCGCCGACTCTGGAGGGCTTCGCCGCCAATGTCGCGCAGTTGCAACAGGATGGCGGCGTTGCCCAAGGCGCCATCCATGCTTTATCGCGCCAAGATGAACTGCCCCAATCCCTGGCCCAGAACCGCCTGTGGATCACCTGGCAACTGGCCCCCCACAGCAGCGCCTACACCATCCCCGGCGCGTTGCGCCTGCGGGGCGAGCTGGATGAAGACGCGGTGCGTGCCAGCTTCCAGCACCTGATCCAGCGTCATGAAGCCTTGCGTACGCGCTTCTATGAGCGTGACGGCCAGGCGTTCCAGCGTGTCGACGCCAAGGTCGATTTCGACCTGCAAGTCATCGACCTCAGCGACCTGCCCGTAGCTGAGCGCGAGGCGCGTGCGCAGCAAATCCGCGAGGACGAAGCGCGCACCCAGTTCGACCTGGAAAAAGGCCCGCTGCTGTGGGTGACTCTGGTACGCCTGGACGATGAAGATCACCAGTTGCTGGTGACCCTGCACCACATCATCGCAGACGGTTGGTCGCTCAATATCCTCATCGACGAATTCTCGCGCCTCTATGCGGCTGCGACTCAAGGGCAAGCCCTGGAGCTGCCGCCCCTGGCCCTGCAATACGCCGACTACGGCAGCTGGCAGCGTCAATGGCTGGCCGAAGGTGAAGGTCAGCGCCAACTGGCTTACTGGAAAGCCCAGTTGGGTGAAGAGCATCCCACTCTCAGCCTGGCCACCGACCACCCCCGTTCGGCGCACCACCGCAACAGCGCGTCGCGGCATACCGTACGGTTGAGCAACGGCCTCAGCGAAGCGATTCGCCAGGCGGCCCAAGCCAACGAGTCCACCCCGTTCATGCTGTTGCTGGCAGCGTTCCAGACCTTGCTCTACCGCTACAGCGGCCAGCGCGATATTCGCATCGGCGTGCCCAACGCCAACCGCCCGCGCCAGGAAACCCAGGGCCTGATCGGCTTCTTTATCAACACGCTGGTGTTGCGTGCCGAGCTGGACGGGCGCCTGCCGTTCGACGAGCTGTTGGCTGCCACCCGCCAAACTGCGCTGGGCGCCCAGGCTCATCAGGACCTGCCTTTCGAACAACTGCTGGAAGCCTTCCCCCAAGCCCGTGAACAAGGCCTGTTCCAGGTCATGTTCAACCACCAGCAACGCGACTTGAGCGCCTTGCGCCGCCTGCCGGGCATGCTCGCCGACGAGCTGCCCTGGCACAGCCGCGAGGCCAAGTTCGACCTGCAACTGCACAGTGAAGAAGACCGTAATGGGCGGCTGAGCCTGTCGTTCGACTACGCCGATGAGCTGTTCGAACCCCGCACCATTGCGCGCCTGGCCGAGCACTTCACCCACCTGCTGCAAGCGGTGTGCGACCAGCCGCAGCAAGCCATCGGCGACCTCGCGCTGATGCAGCAAGACGAGCAACAAGCGTGGAGCGAAGCACCTTGCGCGCCAGCCCAACAATGGCTGCCCGAGTTGCTCAACCAGCAGACCTCGGACGCCACCGCTCTGGTGTGGCAAGCGGGCAGCCTGACCTTCGCCCAGTTGCATACCCAAGCCAACCGCCTGGCCCACTACCTGCGCGACAAAGGTGTCGGCCCGGACGTGTGCGTGGCCATCGCCGCCGAACGTTCGCCGCAACTGCTGATCGGCCTGCTGGCCATCATCAAGGCCGGTGGCGCCTATGTGCCGCTGGACCCGGATTACCCCACCGACCGCCTGGCCTACATGCTCAAAGACAGCGGCGTGCAGCTGCTGCTGACCCAGACGTCGTTACTGGAGCAACTGCCCGAAGCCAGCGGCGTATGCGTGATCGCCATGGACAGCCTGCACCTGGACAGCTGGCCAACCCAGCCACCAGGCTTGCACCTGCACGGCGACAACCTCGCCTACGTGATCTACACCTCCGGCTCCACCGGCCAACCCAAGGGCGTGGGCAACACCCACGCGGCCTTGGCCGAGCGCTTGCAGTGGATGCAGGCCACCTACCAACTCAATGAAACCGATGTGCTGATGCAAAAGGCACCGATCAGCTTCGACGTGTCGGTGTGGGAGTGCTTCTGGCCGCTGATCAGCGGTTGCCGCCTGGTATTGGCCGGCCCCGGCGAGCATCGCGACCCGCACCGCATTGCGCAGTTGGTGAAGGAGCACGGCGTGACCACGCTGCACTTTGTGCCGCCGCTGTTGCAGCTGTTCATCGATGAACCATTGGTGGCCGAATGCACCAGCCTGCGTCGCCTGTTCTCGGGCGGCGAAGCCTTGCCCGCCGAGTTGCGCAACCGTGTATTGGCGCAACTGCCGGCGGTGCAATTGCACAACCGTTATGGCCCGACCGAAACCGCGATCAACGTGACCCACTGGCACTGCCGCGTTGAAGACGGTGAGCGCTCGCCGATTGGCCGGCCGCTGGGCAATGTGATCTGCCGCGTGCTCGATGAGCACCTCAACCCCGTACCACTGGGCGTGCCAGGTGAGCTGTGCATCGGCGGCATCGGCCTGGCGCGGGGTTACCTCGGCCGCGCGGGCTTGACCGCTGAGCGGTTTGTTGCCGACCACCAGGGTGCACGCCTTTATCGCACCGGCGACCGCGCATGCTGGAGCGCCGACGGTGTGCTCGAATACCTCGGCCGCCTCGACCAGCAGGTCAAGCTGCGCGGCTTTCGCGTTGAACCGGAAGAAATCCAAGCGCGCATGCTCGCCCTGGACGGCATCGCCCAAGCGGTGGTGCTGGTGCGTGACGCACAGTTGATCGGCTACTACACCGCCCATGGCGAGCTGGACGAAGAACAGGTCAAAACCACCCTGGCCGCCGAGCTGCCGGAGTACATGGTGCCCGCGCTGTTGATGCGCCTGGACGCCATGCCCCTGAGCCCCGCCGGCAAACTGGACCGCCGCGCACTGCCCGAACCGGTATGGCACACCCGCGAACACATCGAACCCGAAACTGCGCTGCAACAGCAAATTGCGGCGATCTGGCGCGAAGTCCTCGGCCTGCCGCGCATCGGCCTGCGCGATGACTTCTTCGCCCTCGGTGGCCACTCGTTGTTGGCCACCCAAATCATCTCCCGTACCCGCCAGGCGTGTGACGTCGAATTGCCGCTGCGTACCCTGTTTGAAGCCAGTGAGTTGGGGGCGTTTGCCGAACAGGTCGGGCTGATCCAGGCCGCGGGCCAACGCAACCAGCAGACCGCCATTGCCAAGGTCGACCGCGGCCAGCGAGTGCCGTTGTCTTATTCCCAGCAGCGCATGTGGTTCTTGTGGCAAATGGAGCCAGACAGCCCCGCGTACAACGTCGGCGGCATGGCACGCCTGCGTGGCGTGCTGGATGTGGGGCGTTTCGAGGCGGCGTTGCAAGCCTTGATCATGCGTCACGAAACCCTGCGCACGACGTTCCCGAGTGTGGATGGCGTGGCCTATCAGAAGGTCTCGGCACAAACCGGCCTGCGCATGGACTGGCAGGACATTTCGACGCTGAATGAAACCGAGCGCCAACAACGTCTGCAACAACTGGCCGATCACGAAGCCCACACCCCGTTCAACCTGGAAACCGGGCCGCTGCTGCGCGCCTGTGTGGTCAAGGCCGGCGAGCAGGAGCACTACCTGGTGCTGACCCTGCACCATATCGTCACCGAAGGCTGGGCCATGGACATCTTTGCCCGTGAACTCAGCGCCTTGTACGAAGCCTTTATCGACGAGCGCGCCTCGCCGCTGGCGCCGTTGCCGGTGCAGTACCTGGACTACAGCGTATGGCAGCGTCAGTGGTTGGAGTCTGGCGAGCGCCAGCGCCAACTCGATTACTGGACCGCCCAACTGGGCAACGAACACCCGCTGCTGGAACTGCCCGGCGACCGCCCACGCCCGCCGGTGCAAAGCCACCAGGGCGAGTTGTACCGCTTTGATTTGAGCGATGACCTGGCCGCCCGCGTGCGCGCCTTCAACGCCGAGCGCGGCCTGACCCTGTTTATGACCATGACCGCCACCCTGGCCGTGTTGCTCTACCGCTACAGCGGCCAGACCGACCTGCGTATCGGCGCCCCGGTGGCCAACCGCATTCGACCGGAAAGCGAAGGGCTGATCGGCGCGTTCCTTAACACCCAGGTGCTGCGTTGCCAGCTCAATGGGCAGATGAATGTGGCCGAGCTGTTTGAGCAGGTGCGCCATACCGTGATCGAGGGCCAGTCCCACCAGGACCTGCCGTTCGACCACTTGGTTGAAGCCCTGCAACCGCCGCGCAGCGCGGCGTATAACCCGCTGTTCCAAGTGATGTGCAACGTGCAGCGCTGGGAGTTCCAGCAAAGCCGTCAACTGGCCGGCATGACCGTGGAATACCTGGCCAACGACGCCCGTGCCACCAAGTTCGACTTGAACCTGGAAGTCACCGACCTCGACCATCGCCTGGGTTGCTGCCTGACCTACAGCACCGACCTGTTTGATGAGCCGCGCATTGCACGCATGGCCGAGCACTGGCGCAACCTGCTGGAAGCGCTGATCGCCAATCCGCAGCAGCGCCTCAGCGAATTGCCGCTGCTCAGTGCCGCCGAGCAACGTGCGTTGCAGGACAGCCTGGGTATCGAAAAAGGTGAGCATCGCCTCGACCGGTGCATCCACACGCTGTTCAGCCAGCAGGCTGAAACCCGTGGCGATGCACCCGCGCTGACCTTCGCCGGGGCAACCCTGAGCTACCGCGAACTGAATGAACGCGCCAACCGCCTGGCCTGGATGCTGCGCGAGCGTGGCGTCGGCCCTCACGTGCGTGTCGGCCTGGCGTTGCCGCGTTCGCTGGAGATGGTCATCGGCCTGTTGGCGATCCTCAAGGCCGGCGGCGCCTATGTTCCGCTGGACCCGGAATACCCTCTCGACCGCCTGCACTACATGATCGAAGACAGCGGCATCGGCCTGCTTCTCAGCGATGCGGCGATGTTCGAAGCGCTAGGCCAATTGCCGGCCAGCGTGGCGTGCTGGTGTCTGGAAGATGACCTGCCCGTACTTGCCAATTACCCGGCGCATGAGCTGCCGTTTATCAGCCTGGCGCAACACCAGGCGTACTTGATCTACACCTCGGGCTCCACCGGCAAGCCCAAAGGCGTGGTGGTGTCCCATGGTGAAATCGCCATGCATTGCACGGCAGTGATCGAACGCTTCGGCATGCACGCCGACGACTGCGAGTTGCACTTTTATTCGATCAACTTTGATGCCGCCACCGAGCGTCTGCTGGTGCCGTTGCTCAGCGGTGCACAGGTGGTGCTGCGTGCCCAGGGCCAGTGGGATGCCGAAGAAATCTGCGGGCTGATCCGCACCCATCGCATCAATATCCTCGGTTTCACCCCAAGCTACGGCAGCCAGTTGGCGCAGTGGCTGGCGACCCAGCAGCAGACCTTGCCGGTGCGCATGTGCATCACCGGGGGTGAAGCGCTCACCGGTGAACACTTGGCGCGCATTCGCGCGGCGTTCCAGCCCCAGGTGTTCTTCAACGCCTATGGCCCGACCGAGACGGTCGTGATGCCGCTGGCCAGCTTGGCTGCGGAGCAATTGGAAGAGGGCGCGGGCAGTGTGCCGATTGGCAGCATTATCGGCGACCGCGTGGCGTACATCTTTGATGCCGACCTGGCATTGGTGCCCCAAGGGGCGACCGGCGAGCTGTACGTCGGCGGCGCTGGCTTGGCCCAGGGTTATCACGAGCGGCCGGGCATGACGGCGGAGCGTTTTGTCGCTGATCCGTTTTCCAGCAACGGCGGGCGTCTGTACCGCACCGGCGACCTGGTGCGCCAACGCGCCGATGGGTTGGTGGAGTACCTGGGACGCATCGACCATCAGGTGAAGATTCGCGGTTTCCGCATTGAGTTGGGCGAGATCGAAACCCGCTTGTTGGAGCACGAGGCCGTGCGTGAAACGGTGGTGCTGGCGTTGGATTCACCGAGTGGCAAACAGTTGGTGGCCTATTTGGTCAGCGATGCAGAGCACGCTGTTTTGCGTGAAGCACTCAAAGCCCATCTAAAGGCGCAGCTGCCGGACTACATGGTGCCCGCGCACCTGATTGTGCTGGACAGCATGCCGCTGACCGCCAATGGCAAACTCGACCGCCGCGCGTTGCCAGAGCCAGACCCTGAGGCCAATCGCCAACAGTACGTGGCGCCTCGCAATGAGTTGGAGCAAACCCTCGCGGCGATCTGGGCGGCCGTGTTGAACGTGCAGCAGGTCGGCCTGGACGATAACTTCTTCGAACTGGGTGGCGACTCGATCCTGTCGATTCAAGTGGTCAGCCGTGCGCGGCAGGCGGGGATTCATTTCAGCCCGCGCGATTTGTTCCAGCACCAGACCGTGCAAACCCTGGCCGCTGTTGCTACGCGCTCCGAACAGGTCACGGCGGAGCAGGGCGTGCTCACCGGCAGCTCAGGCCTGACACCGATCCAGCATTGGTTCTTCGATACTGAGATTCCACAGCGTCAGCACTGGAACCAGGCGCTGTTGCTCAAGCCGCTGCAACTGCTGGAGCCCCATCGCCTGGAGCAAGCGCTGCTGGCGGTACTGGAGCATCACGATGCCCTGCGCCTGAGCTTCTCCCAGCGCGGCGCCCATTGGCACGCCGAGCATTTGGCCGTGCCTCAAGGTGGCGTGCTGATGCAGGCGCAAGTGCGTGACATGGAACAATGCACCGCGCTGTTCACCGACACCCAGCGCAGCCTCAACCTGGAGCATGGCCCACTGTTGCGCGCCTTGCTGGTGGACGGGCCTGAAGGCCAGCAACGCCTGCTGATCGCGATCCATCACCTTGTGGTGGACGGCGTGTCGTGGCGCGTGCTGCTCGAAGACCTGCAAACGGTGTACCGCCAGTTGAGCGACGGCCAGTCCGTCAGCCTGCCGGCCAAGACCAGCGCCTTGCGTGACTGGGCCTCACGCTTGCAGGCCTATGCCGGCAGCGAATCCCTGCGCGAAGAACTGGGCGTGTGGCAAGACCAGTTGGCCGGCCCTGCGGTGGCATTGCCGGTGGACCGCCCGCAGGGCGCGCTGCGTAACCGCGATGCCGACACGGTCAGCGTGCGCCTGGATGCCGAACACACCCGTCAACTGCTGCAACAAGCCCCAAGCGCCTATCGCACCCAGGTCAACGACCTGCTGCTGACCGCCCTGGCACGCGTGCTGTGCCGCTGGAGCGGCCACGCCTCGGCGCTGATCCAACTGGAAGGCCACGGTCGCGAAACGTTGTTCGATGACATCGACCTGACCCGTAGCGTCGGCTGGTTCACCAGTGCCTACCCGCTGCGCCTGACCCCGGTGCACATCGAAGAAGCGGCCGGGCAGGGCGCCTCGATCAAGGCGATCAAGGAGCAATTGCGCGGCGTGCCGCACAAAGGCTTGGGTTATGGCGTGCTGCGCTACCTGGCAGACGACCTGACCAAACAGAGCATGGCTGCGCTGCCGAGCGCCGAGATCACCTTCAACTACCTGGGCCAGTTCGACCAGAGCTTTGGCAGCGATGCGCTGTTTCATCCGCTGGACGAGTCCGCAGGCCTTGCCCACGACCCGGACGCGCCGTTGCCCAACGCGCTGAGCGTGGACAGCCAAGTGTACGGCGGTGAACTGGTATTGCGCTGGACCTTCAGCCGCGAACGCCACGATCAACAGACCATCCGCGAACTGGCCGACGCGTACCTGGCCGAGTTGCAGAGCCTGGTCGCCCACTGCCTCAAGGACGATGCTGGCGGCCTCACGCCGTCCGACTTCCCGCTGGCGCACCTGACCCAGCCGCAACTGGATGCTTTACCGGTGCCGGCCAGCGTCATCGAAGACGTGTACCCGCTGACGCCAATGCAGGAAGGTTTGTTGTTGCACACTCTGCTGGAGCCGGGCACCGGCCTGTACTACATGCAGGACCGCTACCGCATCAACAGCGCCCTCGACCCCGAGCGCTTCGCCCAGGCCTGGCAGGCGGTGATCGCCCGTCACGAAGCCCTGCGCGCCTCGTTCTGCTGGAACGTCGGCGAAGAGATGCTGCAAGTGATCCATAAGCCGGGCAGTACGCCGATTGAATACCTCGATTGGACCAACGAGCCGCAAGAGGAACAGGAACCGCGCCTGCAAGCCTTGCTCAAGCAAGAGCGCGAAGCCGGCTTCGATCTGCTCAACCAGGCACCGTTCCACCTGCGCCTGATTCGCGTCGGTGCCGAGCGCTACTGGTTCATGATGAGCAACCACCACATCCTCATCGATGCCTGGTGCCGTTCGCTGCTGATGAATGACTTCTTCGATATCTACATGGCCCTGGGTGAAGGCCGTGACGCGCAGCTGGCTACGCCGCCGCGCTACCGCGACTACATCGCCTGGCTGCAACGCCAGAACCTCAATGAGGCGCGCCAGTGGTGGCAGCAGAACCTGCAAGGGTTCGAGCGCACCACGCCGATCCCGAGCGACCGGCCATTTATGCGTGACCATGCGGGCCACGGTGGCATGGTGGTGGGCGACTGCTACACCCGCCTCGATGCCCGCGACGGCGCGCAACTGCGCGAGCTGGCCCAGGCCCATCAACTGACCGTCAACACCTTTGCGCAGGCAGCGTGGGCGTTGGTACTGCGGCGCTTGAGCGGTGATCGTGACGTGCTATTTGGTGTCACCGTGGCGGGGCGCCCGGTGGAAATGCCCGAGATGCAACGTACCGTCGGCCTGTTTATCAATAGCATCGCGCTGCGGGTGAAACTGCCCGCGGACGATCAACGTTGCAGCGTGCGTCAATGGCTGAGCGGCTTGCTCGACAGCAATATGCAATTGCGCGAGTACGAATACCTGCCGTTGGTGACGATCCAGGAACACAGCGAATTGCCCAAGGGCCAGCCGCTGTTCGACAGCCTGTTCGTGTTCGAAAACGCCCCGGTGGAAGTCTCGGTGCTGGACCGTGCGCAAAGCCTGAATGCCACCTCCGATTCCGGCCGGACCCACACCAACTTCCCGCTGACGGCGGTGTGCTACCCGGGCGATGACCTGGGCTTGCACCTGTCCTACGACCAGCGCTACTTCGATGAAACCACCGTGCAAGGCATGCTCGGCGAGTTCAAGCGCCTGCTGCTGGCGCTGGTGCAGGGCTTCCATGGCGACATGGCCGACCTGCCGCTGATTGGCGAGCAGGAGCGCGAGTTCCTGGTGGACGGCTGCAACCAGAGCGAGCACGACTACCCGCTGGAGCGCAGCTATGTCGAGCTGTTCGAAGCGCAGGTAGCCGAACATCCACAGCGCATCGCCGCCAGTTGCCTTGAACAGCAATGGAGCTATGCCGAATTGAACCGCCGCAGTAATCGCCTGGGTCACGCGTTGATCAAGGCTGGCGTCGGTCTGGATCAACCGGTGGCGCTGCTGGCCGAACGCAGCCTGGACCTGCTGGGCATGATCATCGGCAGCTTCAAGGCCGGTGCCGGTTACCTGCCGCTGGACCCAGGCCTGCCAAGCCAGCGTCTGAGCCGCATCATCGATTTAAGCCGCACGCCATTGCTGGTGTGCACCGAAGCGTGTCGCGAACAGGCGCAGTTACTGCTGGAAGAGTTCGCCTGCTCGGGCCGGCCGAAACTGCTGGTGTGGGAAGCCTTGGGTGAGTGTGACGAAAACCCCGGCATCTACAGCGCCCCGGACAATCTCGCCTACGTGATCTACACCTCGGGCTCCACCGGCCTGCCCAAAGGCGTGATGGTGGAACAACGCGGCATGCTCAATAACCAATTGAGCAAAGTGCCGTACCTCGACCTGAGCCCAGCGGATGTGATCGCCCAGACCGCCTCGCAAAGCTTCGATATTTCCGTGTGGCAATTCCTCGCCGCGCCGCTGTTTGGCGCGCGGGTGGACATCGTGCCGAACACCATTGCCCATGATCCGCAGGGTTTGCTGAGCCATGTACAGGCCCAGGGCATTACCGTGCTGGAAAGCGTGCCTTCCCTGATCCAGGGCATGCTCGCCCAAGACCGCATCAGCCTCGACGGCCTGCGCTGGATGCTGCCTACCGGTGAAGCGATGCCGCCGGAGCTGGCGCACCAGTGGCTGCAACGTTACCCCGACATCGGCCTGGTCAACGCCTACGGCCCGGCGGAATGCTCGGACGATGTGGCGTTCTACCGTGTCGACCTGGCGTCTACCCGTGGCACTTACCTGCCGATCGGTACGCCCACCGACAACAACCGTTTGTACCTGCTCGACGGCGCGCTGGAGCTGGTGCCGCAAGGTGCGGTGGGTGAGCTGTGTGTAGCAGGCACTGGCGTGGGGCGTGGTTATGTCAGCGACCCGCTGCGCACTGCGCCCGTGTTTGTGCCGAACCCGTTCGGCGCACCGGGCGAGCGTTTGTATCGCACGGGAGACCTGGCCCGCCGGCGCAGCGATGGCGTGTTGGAGTACGTCGGTCGTATCGACCATCAGGTGAAGATTCGCGGCTACCGCATTGAGCTGGGTGAAATCGAAGCGCGTCTGCATGAGCAGCCCGAAGTTCGGGATGCAGCGGTGGGCGTGCAGGAGGGCGTCAACGGCAAGCACCTGGTCGGCTACCTGGTGGCGACTGATGAAGCGCTCAACCCAAGCGAACGCCTGGACCGCATCAAGCAACGCCTGCGTGCCGAGCTGCCGGAATACATGGTGCCGTTGCACTGGCTCTGGCTCGACCGCCTGCCGCTAAACGCCAACGGCAAACTCGACCGCAACGCTTTGCCTGACTTGGACATTGGCCAGTTGCATAGCCAGGATTATCTAGCGCCGCGTAATGAGCTTGAAGAGATATTGGCCGCGATCTGGGCCGAGGTGTTGAAGGTTGAAAGGGTAGGGGTGCAGGACAACTTCTTCGAACTGGGCGGGCATTCGCTGCTGGCCACGCAGATTGCGTCGCGGGTGCAGAAGACCTTGCAGCGGGACGTGCCGCTGAGGGCGATGTTCGAGTGCAGCACGGTGGCGGAGTTGGCTGAGTATATCGAGGGGTTGGCGGCTAATGAGATCAGTGCCGAGAAGGTGGATCGGTTGAGTGATTTGATGGCGGAGTTGGAGGGGCTTTGATCTTCATCGCTTTATAGGGCCTCTTCGCGAGCAAGCCCGCTCCCACATTGGATCGTGTTCACACATTTCTATCTGTGAACGCCGTCAAATGTGGGAGGGGGCTTGCCCCCGATGGCGTCCGCCCAGGCGCCGCTTATTTAGGCCCCATGATCTTGGCCAACTTCTCCGGCGACGGCGCCCCTTGCTGTTGCTGCAACCCACCCTTGTCATCCAGATAGAAAATCGCCGGCGTCGCCGACAACTCCAGCTCATCCATCAACTTCATATTGGCATCAAGCTTGGCTTCGATATTCGCCGGGATCTTGGCCAGTGCCTGCAACTTGCTGCCTTTGCCGGCGGCTTCGTGTTCTTCCAGGGCTTTTTGCGGGTCTTTGGCGGCGAACAATGCGGCGGATTTGGCCGCGCTGTCTTCGCGGATGATGCCCACCATGATGTGGCGCAACTGCACTTTGCCGGCTTTTACCCACGGGCGGGCCTGTTCCCAGAACATATTGCAGTAAGGGCAGTTGGGGTCGCTGAACAGGTAGACGATGCGCGGTGCCTTGACGTCGCCGTCCTGGATCCAACTGCTTTTTTCCATCTTGGCCCAGACTTCCTTGGCCATGGGTGCGTACACCAGTTTTTCCAGCGGGGCGCTGCTCAGGTCATTGCCTTGGGTATCGTACAGGTTGCCGGCGATCACGCTTTTGCCGTCGGCGGTCAGGTACAGCGCCATGCCGCGGTTCTGGTACTGCGCGGCGTAGCCGGTGAGGCCGCTGGGGGCGTCGAATTTGCCGAGGATCTTGGCACCCTTGGCCTCAATCTGTTTGATCGGCGCGGGCCAGTCTTCGGCATGGGCCAGGGTGGCCGCCAGCGTCAGTGGCAGCAGGGTCAGCAGGTGGCGGAGGCTTGGCATGTGGGTTTCCTTGTTGTCACGGTGTCGAAGGGTTCCATGGCGCGGGCCAGGCTGGCCTGGGACAGTTCGCCCAGGTGGCTGTTGATCAGGCGGCCATCGGCGCTATAGAACAGGGTAGTGGGCAGGGCCATGGAGCCGACGGCCTGGCCGAGACGACCGCTGGCGTCGAACAGCACGTTGTCCAGCGTCAGGCCTTGGGTGGCGAGGAAGGTACTGACGCTCTGCATGCTTTCGGCCTGATTGACGAACAGGAAGGTCACGTCCGGGCGTTGGTGTTGGGCGCGTTCCAGTACCGGCATCTCGCGCCTGCACGGAGGGCACCAGGTGGCCCACAGGTTGACGACCAGCGGGCCGCCTTTGTAATCGGCCAGTTGCACCACGTCGCCATTGGCGTTGCGCAGGGTGATATCCGGCAGTTGCGTGCCCCGGTCATACAGGTTCAACGCCAGGCTGGTCATACCCCAGAACACCAGGCCGGTGATAACGCCGGCGCTCAGCGGCTTGCGCAGGGGCGGGCGGCGCCAGCCGTAGGCCAGTGCGCCAAGGACCAGCACAATCACGCCAGGCCACGCGAGGAAGCCGCCGTCGCGCAGGTCGACCATTTGCAGCCAGTCGCTGCTGTACTCGCTCCAGTACATCAATACAAAACTGACGCGCGCCGCGAGCATGCCCAGCAGGAACAGGCTGAACAGCACTGATTCGGGGTTTTCACCGCCACGCTTGGCCACGCGCCAGCCCACCAGGGTGGCGAGAATCAGCGCGCTGATCAGCAGGATGTGATTCAGGGCGATGGCGAAGGTGCCGATGGTCAGGGTCAGCATCAGAGAGCGTCTCGGGTTTGCGTCCAGCGTTGCAGGAAGGCAGCGGCATCCACTTCGCCGGTGATGCGTTGGGCGCGGCGTTCTTCGCCGTCGGGGCCGATCCACACGAAGCTCGGAGGGCCTGGGACTTTGTAGCGGCCGAGTAGTTCGCGGCTGGCGGCGTTGTCGGCGGTGACGTCCAGGCGCAGCAGGCGCACGTCCTTCAAGGCTTGCAGCACTTCGGGTTTGCCGAACACCTGTTTTTCCATGATCTTGCACGACACACACCAGTCGGCGTAGTAGTCCACCAGCACCCATTGGCCTTGGGCCTTGGCGCTGTCGAGTTGGTTTTGCAGCACGCCCGGGTCGCTGATGGTCATGAACGCGTCGTGGGCGCTGGGTGCGGTGGCGACTTGCGAGCCGCTGTAGACCTTCAAGGGTTGCCACAGGTCATCGCTGCCACCCGCGGCGCCCACTACGAGCACCGCGCCCCACAGGCCCAGCAACAGGGCGCCTGCGCCGAACACTCTGGCGGCCAGGCCGTATTCACGGGCCAGGGTCCATCCGCAGTAAGCCATGACCAGGGCCAGCGCGCCCCACAAGCCGATCCACAGGCTTTCATCGATCACCGGGCGAATCATCAGCACAGCAGTGCCCAGGAACAGGAAGCCGAAGATGCCTTTGAGCACGTTCATCCAAGTGCCGGGTTTGGGCAGGAAGCGATTGCCTACGGTCACCAGCAACAGCAATGGGATGCCGATACCGATACCCATGGCGAACAGAATCAAGCCGCCGTGCAGCGCGTTACCGCTTTGGGCGATATACAGCAGCGCGCCGGCCAGGGGCGCGGTCATGCACGGGCCTACCAGCAGGCCGGAGAGGGCGCCGAGCACCCCGGCGCCCACCAGGCTGCCACCGCTTTGCTGGCGGCTGGCGTTGTCCAGGCGGTCGCGCAGGAAGGCGGGCAATTGCAGCTCAAAGAAGCCGAACATCGGCAAGGCGAGGACCACGAACAGCGCGGCGAAGCTGCCGAGAATCCATGGGGTTTGCAGCAGCGCGGCAAGGTTGCTGCCAGCCAGCGCGGCCAACACACCCAGTGCCGCATACACCAGCGCCATGCACACCACATAGCTGCTGGCCAAGGCAAAACCGCGACGCGGGCTGGCGCCACTGCCGACTACCAGCCCGGCAAGGATGGGAAGCATCGGTAACGAGCAGGGGGCGAACGCCAGCAACAGGCCCAGGCCAAAGAACACCAGCAGGCTCCAACCCAGGCTGCGCTGTTGCAGGCCGCTGGCGAGGCTCTGGTCCTGGGCTTGTGCAGTGGCTGCCACGGCTGGGTTGCCGCCCAAATCCACGGTGATCGACTGCGGCGGGTAGCACAGGCCGGCATCGGCGCAACCCTGCCAGCCCAGCTTGACCTGGCCGGTGGCGCCTGCCGGGATCTTCACCTCAAGGCCCTGGCGATATACTTCCTGTTCGCCGAAGAATTCATCGCTATGGGCTTCACCCTGTGGCAGCGTTGGCTTTACGGCCAGGCCGTCGAACTTCATGCGCTGCTTGTACAGGTAGTACCCATCGGCAATCTGCCAATACAGCTGGGTTTCACCGCTTTCCAGGCGCTCGGACGTAAAGGTGAACGCCTTGCCCACCGGGAGGAAGTCGGGTTTTGTCTCAAACGGGTTGCCCGGTGCGGCCTGGGCCAGCCCGGCGAACAACACCAGCAGTAAGGTAAACAGATGCCGCATGGTCAAGCCTTAGTTCGATGCAAGTGAGGCACACAATGTGTGGCGTTGATTAACCGATGATTAACCGGGGGCTATTCTAAAGTGTAGGGATTATCTGAGCGCACCTCTTTTCACGGCATAATCTGCACTTAATCGGCCGCCCCTTTAATCGCCCCATCTTTCATGAAGGGTTCACCATGCACGTACTGGTCTGCGAAGACGACGAACTGATCGCCAGCGGCATCGTGGCTGGCCTCACCGCCCAGGGTTTTACCGTGGAGCGGGTAGGCTCGGCGTCGGCGGCGCGGGCGATGCTCAAGGCCGCGACGTTCGACATCATGGTGCTCGACCTCGGCCTGCCCGATGAAGACGGCCTCAAGCTGCTGCAACAACAGCGTAGCCAGGGCCTGGAGATTCCGGTGCTGATCCTCACCGCGCGGGACTCGGTGACCAACCGCGTCGACGGCCTGCAAGCCGGTGCCGACGACTACCTGCTCAAACCCTTCGACCTGCGTGAACTTGCCGCCCGCCTGCAAACCCTGCTGCGACGCGTGGCGGGACGCAGCGTCAACCTGATCGAACATGGCCGCCTGGCCTACGACCCCAGCAGTCGCGAGACCTTTCTAGGGGGCGAACCGGTGGACCTGTCTCGCCGCGAACAGGCGCTGTTGCAGGCGCTGCTGCATAACAAGGGCCGCGTGCTGTCCAGCGAACAGCTCAAAGACAGCGTCTACGGCTTTAACGATGAGCTGGAGAGCAACGCGTTGAACGTGCACATCCACCACCTGCGGCGCAAGTTGGGCAACGGTATTGTCGAGACGGTGCGCGGTCTCGGTTATCGCCTTGGCCCGGCTGATGGTGGAGAGAGCGGTTCGTGAAAAGCCTGCGTCTGCGCCTAACGTTCAAGCTGGGCGCCGCGTTTGTGTTGATCTGGGCCCTGGCAGCCGCCTGGATGCTCAACGACCTGCGCAACCAGATGATGTTTTCCCTCGATCAACGGCTGGTGGCGTCAGCACGCATGGTGGCAGGGCTCACTGAGCAGATGCCGGGCCTGGCAAGTGTGAGCGGCGGCGCGCATTTCAGCGCCGAGCAACTGCACGTGCCCGGCGGCATGGCCTGCCAGGTCAGTTCCTTGCGCGGAGAAATCCTTGCCCGCAGCCACACCACTCCCGAAGAAGGCCTGGAGTCGCGCAAGAGCGGCTTTCGTGATCAGGTGATCGACGGTGTCGGCTGGCGCAGTTTTACCCTGTCCCGTGGCGACCTTCTGATCACCACCGCTGACCGCCAGGTGGAGCGCGAAGCCTTGAACCTTTCGATCCTGCTCGCCGCCTCGGTACCGGTGGGCGTGGCGATGCTCGGCTGCCTGTGCCTGCTGTGGCTGGGTATCGGCCAAAGCCTGCTGCCTCTGAACCGCATGCGTGACGCGCTGATGCGCCGCAGTGCCGATTCGCTCGAACCCTTGCAGATCCACCCACTGCCCAGCGAACTCAAGCCGCTGCTCGATACCCAGAACCAACTGCTGCAACGCATCGCCAAGACCATCGAGCGCGAGCGCCGCCTCACCGGTGATGCCGCCCACGAACTGCGCAGCCCGTTGACGGCGATCAAGACCCACCTGCAAGTGGCGCGCATGACCGAAGGCGCGGCCCGCGATCAGTCCCTGGCTCATGCCGAAGAGGGCGCCGACCGTCTACACCGTACCCTGGAGCAATTGCTGCTGTTGGCGCGGGTGGAAGGCAGCCTTTCGTTTGACGACGGCTTGCAGTGCAGCGCCGAGGATGTTGCGCGGCTGGCGATCGAAGATGCCAATGCCGGCGACAACGGGCGCATCGACCTCATCCTGCCCGCCAACCTCAGCGACACCCCGGTGGAAATGCCCGTGGGCCTGGCCGTCGCGGCCCTGCGCAACCTGCTGGACAACGCTCTGCGCCACACACCGGCGCACACCCGCGTGGAGTTGAGCGTATTCACGGTGGGCAATCAGGTGGTGTTCCGCGTGCGCGACCATGGCGCGCAAATCTCTGCCGACGACCTGCAATACCTGACTCAACGCTTCTGGCGCAATGGCAGCAGCGAAGGCTGTGGGCTGGGGCTGGCGATCGTGCAAGCGATCGTGCAGCGCTGCTCCTGCTCGTTGACGTTCGACAGCCAGCCTGATGGCCTGCGCGTTGACCTGGGCATGCCGCTGCGACGTTGAGCTGTCTATTTCTTTCAAGCGCTAATTAGTTACCGCCCTGCTGAGGTTCAAGCCTTCAGGATGGCGGTAATTTTTTGCGTTTGAACGGGCTGAAAGACTCGGCCTGAATTGAAAAGGACGGTTCTCATGTTGGTCATCGATAGCAGTTTCCCTGCCCAAGACTTCAACGAACGTAACGGTGAGCCGGTGCAGCAGGTGATTCTGCATTACACCGCGGCACCCTTTGCGTCATCCCTGCGTACCCTGACCCAGGGCGGGGTCAGCGCGCACTACCTGTTGCCCGACCCCGGTGAACCGGGCTACCGCGTAGCCGGTTATGACGAGCTGCGTGCCTTTCGTCTGGTCGACGAGGGTAAGCGCGCCTGGCATGCCGGCGTCAGCCAGTGGGACGGTCGCGATAACCTCAACAGTCGCTCGATTGGCATCGAGATCGTCAATCTGGCGCGCGATGACGCGGGCGTATTTACCTTTCCGGCCTACAAGCAGGAGCAGATCCGGGTATTGATTGCGTTGCTTCGCGACATTCTGGGGCGCTATCCGCAGGTCGGGCCGACTGACCTACTCGGGCATTCTGACGTGGCGTACTGGCGCAAGAGCGACCCGGGGCCTCGGCTGCCATGGCGGTGCCTGCATGAGGCGGGTATGGGCGCATGGTTTGACGAGTCGACGCGGGCGATGTACCAGCGCCGGTTCTGTGTCGGGCTGCCGCCGGAAGTCGAGGTAGAACGGGCGTTTCAGCGTTATGGCTACAAGCCGGCGCAGAATCGCCAAGCGTTTGAGCTTAGGACGCGGGCGTTTCAGATGCACTTTCGAGCACGGGATTACGGTGGGTTTCTGGATGCAGAGACCTGCGCGATCCTTTATGCCCTGAATGAAAAATACCGTGGGTTATGAGCCGAACGCGGCTCCAATGTGGGAGGGGGCTTGCCCCCGATGGCTGCGGGTCAGCCACAAATGTGCTGTTTGACACACCGCTATCCGGGGGCAAGCCCCCTCCCACATTTGGGTTTTCATTCGTCAGTTAACGATCGCAGCGCCTAAATCCTTCCCGCTCTGGTGCGTTTCCAGAACAGGAACCAGATGAGGGATCGAGTAATGTCCGTCGCTATCAGTCATATCGAAGACACCCCGCTTCAAGAAACGCTCTACCAGTTTGAAGAAACCCCGCTGCTGGCACGCCAGCGCCAACAGGAGTCCAACGCCCGCAGCTACCCTCGGCGCATTCCCTTGGCGCTCAAGCGCGCCAAGGGCATCTACGTGGAAGACGTTGAAGGCCGCAGCTTCATCGACTGCCTGGCCGGCGCCGGTACCCTGGCGTTGGGCCATAACCACCCGGCCGTGATCGAGGCCATCCAGCAAGTGCTGAGCGACGAACTGCCGTTGCATACACTGGACCTGACCACCCCGGTCAAGGACCAGTTCGTACAGGACCTGTTCGGCCTGCTACCGGCTGAATTGGCGCGGCAAGCGAAGATTCAGTTCTGTGGCCCCACCGGCACTGACGCGGTGGAAGCGGCGTTAAAGCTGGTACGCACCGCCACGGGTCGCAGCACGGTGTTGTCGTTCCAGGGCGGTTACCACGGCATGAGCCAGGGCGCCTTGAGTTTGATGGGCAGCCTGGGGCCGAAAAAACCTTTGGGTGCCTTGCTCAGCAGTGGCGTGCAGTTTTTGCCTTTCCCTTACGACTACCGTTGCCCGTTTGGCCTGGGCGGCGCAGAAGGTGTGCGGGTCAACCTGCACTACCTGCAAAACCTGCTCAGCGACCCGGAAGCCGGGGTTGCGTTGCCCGCAGCGGTGATTGTCGAGGTGGTGCAGGGTGAAGGCGGTGTGATACCGGCCGATCTCGACTGGCTGCGCGGCCTGCGACGCATCACTGAACAAGCCGGTGTGGCGCTGATCGTCGACGAGATCCAGAGCGGCTTTGGTCGCACCGGCAAGATGTTTGCGTTCGAGCACGCGGGCATCATCCCGGATGTGGTGGTGATGTCCAAGGCCATCGGCGGCAGCCTGCCGTTGGCGGTGATGGTCTACCGCGACTGGCTCGATACCTGGTTGCCGGGTGCCCATGCCGGCACGTTCCGTGGCAACCAGATGGCCATGGCGGCGGGATCGGCGGTGATGCGCTACCTCAAGGAGCACGATGTGCCTGGCCACGCAGCGGCGATGGGCGAGCGCCTCGGCGAACACCTGCGGATCCTGCAGCGCGATTTTCCGCAATTGGGTGACATCCGTGGGCGTGGGCTGATGCTCGGCGTCGAGCTGGTAGACCCCAACGGCACGCCAGACATCCAAGGCCACCCGCCAGTGCATCGTCAACTGGCGCCACTGGTGCAGCGCGAATGCCTCAAGCGTGGGCTGATCCTGGAGCTGGGCGGCCGGCATGGCGCTGTGGTGCGCTTCCTGCCGCCGCTGGTGATTACGGCCGCCGAAGTGGACCGCGTAGCCGAGATTTTCGGCCGGGCCCTGACGGCAGCGGTCTCCAACCTCTAATTTTTCGACGCTTTGGTACGTTTCTACAGATATCAGTGCTGCGCGTGGTGCGCAGCCGGCTATTTAGCGATGGAGAACAGCAATGACCTCAGTATTTGACCGCGACGACATCCTGTTTCAGGTAGTGGTCAACCATGAAGAGCAATATTCCATCTGGCCTGACTACAAGGCCATTCCGGAAGGCTGGCGCACCGTGGGCAAAAGCGGCCTGAAGAAGGAATGCCTGGCGTACATCGAAGAGGTGTGGACCGATATGCGCCCGTTGAGCCTGCGTCAGAAGATGGACAACGCTGCGCTCGCATAAACAACGCCGCTCAAAATGAGGGAGGGGGCTTGCCCCCGATGAGGGAGTGTCAGTTGACTAATGAGTGACTGATACACCGCCATCGGGGGCAAGCCCCCTCCCACATTTGATCCGTTTTGCTTTTAAGTATTTTTTTCTTTCTCCAGCCCGCCTGAAGCGCCGGTCACCACCTGCACACTCAAACGTGGTGTCGCCAAATCCAACCCCGCCTCATCCAGATGTCGCTTCAGCGACAGGTTGAACGCCCGCGAAACCTCCCACTGCTTGATCGGCGCCGTCTTGAAGCGCGCCCGCAGGATCGCGCTGCCCGACTCAAAACTTTCCACCCCCTGAATCTCCAGCGGCGACCAGATATTGCGACGTTGCAGCGGGTCGTTGCGCATCTTCTGCCCCACATCACGCATCAGCTTGATGGCGTCGTCGATCTCCATGTTGTACGGGATCGCCACCCGGAAGATCGCGTAGCCGAACTCCCGCGAGTAGTTCTTGATGCTCTTGATCTCGCTGAACGGAATGGTGTGCACAATGCCGTCGATGTCGCGCAGGCGCACGGTGCGGATGGTCAAGCCCTCAACGGTGCCGAGGTGGCCGCCCACATCCACGTAGTCATCGATGGCCAGGGAGTCTTCGATAATGATGAACAGACCGGTGATCAAGTCTGCCACCAGTGACTGCGCGCCAAAACCGATGGCCAGGCCGATCACACCGGCACCGGCCAGCAGTGGCGTGACGTTCATGCCCATGTTCGCCAGGGCGACGATGGCGGCGATGATGAAAATCGTCACGAACAGCACGTTGCGGATCAGCGGCATCATGGTCTGCGCGCGGGCATTGGCCAAGCCTTTGCGCGAGCGGGTCAGGGCGTGATGGATCGCGGTGTCGCTCAGAATCCAGATCAGCCAGGCGAACAGCAGCGTCCCGGCCAAGCCAAACAATTTGACGCTGACTTCATGGCCGTCACCTTCGGTAAAGCGAATCAGCGACAGGCCCCACACCCGCAGGCCAAGCTCGATAAACGCCAGCCACACCACCAGGTGCGCCAGGGTGTAGACGAAACTCTTGAGCCGCTCGGAGTACAGCGCGTGGCGTTTGTGCCCGCGCTGCGGTTTGAGGGCATGGCGTCGCACCAAACCGTTGATGACCATGCACAACACCAGTAGCACCGTGCACAACAGTGATTGGCGCAACGCGGTGCTGGTGTCACCGGCGGAAACGAAGGTGGCAAACAGCGAGATGCCCACCAGCAGCAGTGCCGGGATGTACCAGAACGAGCCGATGATCTCGATGGTATCGCTCAGGGCGCGGCGTGTGAGGCGGCGGGACAGCGGCTGATTGCGGATCAGATGCGCAATTGGCCGGCGGAATCGCAGGATAAACACGCCGGTGGACAGCGCCGCCATTACATTGGCGACGGTCGCGGCCGTGTGGGACAGATGCTGGCCCAAAGCCTGAACCAGCCGTGGGTCACTCAAGGCTTCACCAAAGGCGGCAAAGCTGCCGATCCACCACAGCGGTCGGAAGGCTTGGTGACGCAGGATATACAGCGCACGATGGCGATGGGGGCCGTCAAGCAGGGAGAATGCGATCACACAGATGGCCGAGAAGCACGTGCCCACCACCAGCGCGTAGGCCAGCACCATCGCCAGGGATTTGCCCAGCGATGAAGGCAGCGCGTAGCTCAGGTACACCGTGATCACCAGGGCGATCAGCCACGGGCCCAGTTTGCGCAGGGCGAAGCGCACCATGTCCCAGGTGCGTGGGTGTTGCGGCAACTCTTCGGGCAGGCCGAAGCGCTCGCGTACACGGTGGCTCAGCCAGATCAGCGCGTAGGCCAGCAGGCTCCACACGGCGAGGATCAAACCAAAGCCGAAAATAATCGGCAGCCATTCGTTGGCTGGCAGCATCAAGGCGCTGAACTCATCCTTGGCTTGATCAAACTCACTGGACCAACGCCCCAGCGGGCTGTCGTCGCCAGTGAATTGCGCTTCGAGGCTGGCCAAGGTGCCACCGATCAAACCGAGCACGCCCTCTTCGGCGGCCGGCTGGGCTTTTTGCGTGGCTTCGCGCAGCTTTTTCAGGTCGCTGAGCAACTGGGTGCGTTGCTGGTCGTTTTCCAGGGTTTTGATCACTTCGTCCAACGACTGCCCCAGCGGCACATCAGCCTGGGGTTGGGCCTTGTTGGTGCTGCCCAGAATACCGGGCAGGCCCACGGCATGGGCAGACGCGAGCGGCAGCAGCGTGAGCAGGGCGATCAGCAGGTAGCAGGGCAGGGCAAACAGGCGGGAAAGCACGAGGCGGTCAACCTTGGAAACGACGGGTTCACCGAGTGTACGAGGGCATGGGTCATTCGGCCAGTTTGGCGAGGATTTTGTAGACCACAGTGCCCAGGATCAGCAGCATGCCGACCCACATGCCAAACACGCCCACGGGCTTGTCGCGAAAGTTGAAGCCTACAGCAAGCATGATCATGCCGATCAGAATCGGGATAAGCATGGCGTGGAAGGAGGACATGGAGATCATGGTGCGACGGCCTTGTCGGAGTGGGAATACTGACAAGTCTAGGTCGGATTGCGGGAAATGGCGTTGATGTGTGTCAGATAGCGTTGGGGTGTTTGAAATTGCCCCATCGCAGCGATACGGCGACCCGACAAGCCAGCTCCCACATTTTGATGTGTGAACACATTCAAATGTGGGAGCTGGCTTGCCTGCGATGGCCGCGCCTCGGTCTCAGGGCAGGTCGCGACTGGCGTAAAACGCCCCCAACACCTTCACCAGATGCGCCAGGTCATGGCTGCCGCACAGTTCGCGAATGGAGTGCATGGCAAACGTCGGCAAACCAATGTCCACCGTGCGCACGCCCAAATGGCTGGCAGTGATCGGGCCGATGGTGGAGCCACAGCCCATGTCGCTGCGCACCACGAAGCTCTGCACCGGCACTTCTTCGGCCATGCACAGGTGGCGGAAGAACCCGGCGGTTTCGCTGTTGGTGGCGTAGCGCTGGTTGCTGTTGACCTTGATGACCGGGCCCGCGTTGAGCTTGGGGCCGTGGTTGGCGTCATGCTTGTCGGCGTAGTTGGGATGAATGCCGTGGGCATTGTCGGCCGATACCAGCAGTGACTTCTGAATGGTGCGTACGAATTCATCACCCTCTGGCAGCAGGCGGCGCAGGGTCTGCTCCAGCATCGGGCCGTCGGCACCGCAGGCGGAGCACGAGCCGACTTCTTCATGGTCGGTGCTGACCAGCACGCAGGTTTCGTCGGTCTCACTGGTGAGCAAGGCTTGCAGCCCGGCGTAGCACGACAGCAGGTTGTCCAGGCGTGCGCCGGCGATGAAGTCGCCGTTCAGGCCGATCACCGCAGCGCTTTGGGTGTCGTAGAAGCTCAGCTCGTAGTCGAGGACGACGTCGGCGTTCAGCCCATGTTCCCGCGCCAGTTGCTCGGTGAGCACGGCGCGGAAGTCCACACGCTCGTCGCCGGCAAATTGCGCAAGAATCGGCGGCAGCTCGGTCTGGGCATTGATCGCCCAGCCCTGGTTGGCTTCACGGTTCAGGTGAATCGCCAGGTTGGGGATGATGGCGATGGGCAGCTTGAAGTCGATCAGTTGGCTTTCGACCTTACCGTCGCGGCGGAAGGTCACGCGGCCGGCCAGAGACAAGTCACGGTCGAACCATGGCGCCAGCAGTGCGCCGCCGTAAACCTCGACACCCAACTGCCAGAAGCCCTGGCGTTGCAGCTCAGGCTGGGGCTTGACCCGCAGGCATGGGCTGTCGGTGTGGGCACCGACTAGGCGAATACCGCCTTGCAACGGCGAGTGACGGCCGAGCCTGAAGGCGATGATCGAGGAGTCGTTACGGGTGACGTAATAGCGCCCGTTGGCCTCGGTGGCCCAGGTTTCGCGCTCGTCGAGGCGCTGGTAACCGGCTGCTTCCAGGCGCTGGGCCAGGGCAGCAGTGGCATGAAAAGGAGTAGGGGAGGCCTTGAGGAAGTCGATCAGGCCTTGATTCAACGCTTCGCGCATAAATAGCTCCAGACAGCAATGCGCGGAGTTTACCGTATTGGCTCCACATTTGAAGGGAAGCTACCTTCTTGAGCACAACACAAAACCACTGTGGGAGCTGGCTTGCCTGCGATAGCGGTGTGTCAGGGCCATATTTTTTACTGATAGACCGCTATCGCAGGTAAGCCAGCTCCCACATTGAATGCAATTGCAGCTTTAGAAAGGCGCTGGGCACTCGAAGCGCAAACGCTCGCCGCTTTGCGGATGGGTGAAGCTGAGCATGCTCGCGTGCAGGCACAGGCGCGGCCAGGCAGCCAGGGCTTGTTCGTGGGCGTACAGGCCATCACCCAACAGCGGATGGCCGATAGAAAGCATATGCACCCGCAGCTGATGCGAACGCCCGGTAATCGGCGTCAATTCCACACGGCACCAGTCGCCGCACCGCTCCAGCACTTTCCAGAAGGTCAGTGCGTGCTTGCCGAACTCGTAGTCCACCACATGACGCGGCTTGGTCGGCGGGTCGTAGCGCAGTGGCAGGTCGATGCTGCCGCTGTCCAGTTCCGGTTGGCCCCAGGCCAGGGCGGTGTAGGCCTTTTCGGTTTCACGGTCGTGAAACTGACGGGACAGCTCGCGGTGGCTATCGGCGTCCCGGGCCAGCAGGATGATGCCCGAGGTTTCCCAGTCCAGGCGGTGGACGATGCGGGCTTCGGGGTAGCCGTTTTCCTGCAGACGGGTGATCAGGCAGTCCTTGTTGTCGTCGGCGCGGCCAGGCACCGAGAGCAGCAAGGTTGGCTTGTTCACCACCAGGACGGCATCGTCCTGATGAAGGATATGGATATTGGACAACGGCATTAAACAGCCTCGTAACAAACGCCAACGGCGGCTCGCCCACCTGTTTCCCGCAGTGGGATCAAGGTGTGCGAGCCGCCGTGGCGGCCGCCTGTTCGATCAACGATCAGGCAGGGTGATATTGAGTTCCAGAATCGAGCAGCTGCCGTCGTTTTCCAGGGCAACGTGTACATCGTCGTTGCCGATATTGACGTACTTGCGGATCACTTCTACCAGTTCCTTCTGCAAGGCTGGCAAGTAGTCCGGCGTGCTGCGTTGGCCGCGTTCGTGCGCCACGATGATCTGTAGACGCTCTTTCGCTACCGACGCGGTACTTGGCTTTTTGTTGGCCCGAAAGAAGTCGAGAAATTTCATTGTTTAGTTGCCTCCAAAGATACGCTCGAAGAATCCCTTCTTCTTAACATCGAGGAAGCGGTGTTCCACGGTCTTGCCCAGCAGGCGATCAACCGCATCGCTGTACGCCTGGCCGGCGTCGCTCTGGTCGTCAAGGATGACCGGAACACCTTGGTTGGAAGCTTTCAGGACGGCCTGGGATTCTGGAATCACGCCCAACAGGGTCACTGCGAGGATGTCCTTCACGTCTTCAACACCCAGCATTTCGCCGTTGCTGACGCGCTCAGGGTTGTAGCGGGTGAGCAGCAAGTGCTCCTTGATCGGGTCCTGGCCTTCTTCGGCGCGCTTGGATTTGCTGGCCAGCAGGCCCAGCATGCGGTCCGAGTCACGTACCGAAGAGACTTCCGGGTTGGTCACCACGATGGCTTCGTCGGCGAAGTACATCGCCAGGTGAGCACCGGTTTCGATACCGGCCGGGGAATCGCACACGACGTATTCGAAGGTTTCCTTCAGTTCAGCGAGGACTTTGCCTACACCTTCCTTGGTCAACGCATCTTTATCGCGGGTCTGGCTGGCGGCCAGTACGTACAGGTTCTCAAGGCGCTTGTCCTTGATCAGGGCCTGTTGCAGGTTGGCTTCGCCGTTTACCACGTTGACGAAGTCATACACCACGCGGCGTTCGCAGCCCATGATCAGGTCGAGGTTACGCAAACCGACGTCGAAGTCGACGATGACTGTCTTGTGGCCGCGCAGAGCGAGGCCGGTACCGATAGCGGCGCTGGTGGTGGTCTTACCCACACCACCCTTGCCGGATGTAACCACGAGAATCTTGGCCAAGGTGTTTCACCCCTAAGGAAAAAGGACTTTTCGGTCCCTGAAAAACATCTCTTGGAACTCGCTGCAGGCGGACAGCCTTTGTAGGAAAAAGATGTGGTTTGCGCGAGGCAAACGCCAACTTCCAATTATTCCTACACAAGTAATGCCGGTTTCGCTGTGCTATCAGAGTCTAGAGATGCTTGGAAAATGCGGCAGTATCCGTTAAAGACGGATGATGTTCAACAGATCGCCCGATAGGTTGACCTGCACCCCGGCCCCCCACAGCGGATCACGGCGCAAATCTTCGGAAACCTTATACCTGCCTGCGATGGACACTAGCTCAGCGCTCAATTGCTGGCAAAAAATACGGGCCTTGATATCACCCTTGATGCCGGCCAGGGCACGTCCGCGCATCGGGCCGTATACATGGATGTTGCCATCGGCGAGAAGTTCCGCCCCCGGACTGACCGAGGAGATCACCACAAGGTCGCTTCCCTCGGCGTAAATCTGCTGCCCGCCCCGTACGGGAGAGGTAATGATCTTTGTAGGCTTGATCATTGGTTCCGGTGGTTTTTCCGGTTTTTTCTTCTCTTCCCCGACCAATGGTTCAATCGGGCGTTCACGCGCACCGGACGGCGGCAGTACTGGCAGTTCAATGGCGATGGCCGCGGCAATGTCTTCGATACGGCTGGCACGAATCGCCAGGGTGCGCAGGCCATGGGAGCGGCACACGCGCATCAGGCCAGGCAGGTCGATGAGGCCTTGGCCGGCGGGCAGTTTGTCCAGCGCCAGCACCAGCGGGGCGTTGTTGAAGAAGTTGGGCGCCAAGGCGACCTTGGCGGCGAGCTGGCGGTCCAGGGCTTCAAGGTCGTTGCGGGCCAGTTCCAGCACGGTAATGGCGAGCATGCTGCCTTTCAGCTGGAACACGGGATCTTGGTCTAGCGGTTCGGTTTGGCTCATGGTCGGCAAAAGCGGCTTGTCACGAAAAGTGTCGAGACTTATAACGAGAACATCCACTGGCCGCAAGCCGAGTCGAACCGTTGTAGAATGCGCGGCCCTTGTCTTTACCGGAATCTGTAATGGATCGCCCGCGTTTTCGAGCTGTATTTTTTCACCCGCGTTTTTGGCTGTTATGGCTGGGACTCGGCTTGCTGTGGCTGGTCACCCAGCTGCCGTACCGCGCACTGCTGGTGATCGGCCGCCTGTTGGGTGCGGGAATGTACCGTGTAGCCGGCGAACGTCGCCGCATCGCTGCGCGAAATCTGGAGCTGTGCTTCCCGGAAAAATCCGCCCAAGAGCGTAAACATTTACTAAAAGAAAACTTTGCCTCCACTGGCATTGCCTTCTTTGAAATGGCCATGAGTTGGTGGTGGTCGCGCCAGCGTCTGGCGCGCCTGGCCCATGTCGAAGGTCTTGAGCATCTCAAGCAGGCTCAGTTGGATGGCAAGGGCGTGATCCTCATGGCCCTGCACTTCACCACCCTGGAAATCGGCGCCGCCCTGCTGGGGCAGAAACACACCATCGACGGCATGTACCGTGAGCACGGCAACCCGTTGTTCGACTTTATCCAGCGCCGTGGCCGTGAACGCCACAACCTCGACTCCCTGGCCATCGAACGCGAAGACGTGCGCGGCATGCTCAAGCTGCTGCGTGCCGGCCGTGCCATCTGGTACGCACCTGACCAGGACTATGGCGCCAAGCAGAGCATTTTTGTGCCGCTGTTCGGCATCCAGGCTGCCACCGTGCCGGCCACGAGCAAATTCGCCAAGCTGGGCAAGGCGCTGGTGGTGCCGTTCACCCAAGAGCGCTTGGCCGACGGCAGCGGCTATCGCCTGGTGATTCACCCGCCGTTGACCGATTTCCCTGGCGAAAGTGATGAGGCTGATTGCCTGCGCATCAACCAATGGGTCGAAGCCTCGGTACGTCAATGCCCCGAGCAGTACCTATGGACTCACCGCCGCTTCAAGAGCCGGCCACCGGGTGAGCCCAAACTGTACGAAAAACGCCGTCGATAAGACGGACGAGCACTGCACTTGTGGCGAGGGAGCTTGCTCCCGCTGGACCGGGCTGGCGGGAGCACGCTCCCTCGCCACAATAAGACCGACCTTTCCCCATATGGAGTGACGCGATGCGCCCAGCTGAACCGGTTACAGGCTTGATTCTTTCCGGCGGCGGGGCGCGAGCGGCTTATCAGGTGGGGGTATTGGCAGCGATTGCCGAGCTGTTGCCACCGGGGGCACCCAACCCGTTCCCGGTGATCGTCGGCACCTCGGCCGGTGCGATCAATGCGGTGAGCCTGGCCAGTGGTGCCATGGACTTTACCGCCGCGATCCAGCGTCTGACCGCCTTCTGGCAGGGCTTTCGCAGCCACCTGGTGTTGCGCAGTGATTGGCCAGGAGTGATTCGCCAGGCGAGTCGCTTCTGCATCCACAGCCTGTTGGGCCTGGGCGCGCAAGTGCCGGTGGCACTGCTCAATAGCGCGCCGCTGCGGGACTTGTTGCAGGAGCGTCTGAACCTGGAGGGCATTGACGAGGCCATCCGAAACAAGCATTTGCACGCGGTGGCGGTCACGGCATTCGGCTATGAATCCGGGCAGGCGGTGACGTTCTATCAGAGCGGCGGCACCATCGACGCCTGGCTGCGCCATCGCCGCATCGGCATGCCCACCCAACTCACGGTTGAGCATCTGCTGGCCAGTTCGGCTATCCCCTTGCTGTTCGCGCCGGTCAAACTCGACCAGGAATACTTCGGCGACGGCGCCGTACGCCAGTCGGCGCCCATCAGCCCGGCGCTGCACCTGGGCGCCAACCGTGTACTGGTGGTGGGTGTCAGCGGCAACCCGCGCGGCAACGAACCGGCGGTGCAACGCACCTACACCGGGCAACAGCCGACCCTGGCGCAGATCGGGGGCCATATGCTCAACAGCACGTTCATTGACAGCCTTGAGAGTGATATCGAGCTGCTGGAGCGCCTCAATCAGTTCAGTCATCTGCAGCCTGCCGACAGCGCGACACATGGGCTGGCACCGGTGGACGTGCTCGTGATCGCGCCCAGCCAGCCGATCGATGAGATCGCGGCGCGACATCGCCAGGAATTGCCGGCGGCACTGAGGTTGTTCTTGCGCGGGCCAGGGGCGACCAAGACGAGCGGGGCGGGGGTGTTGAGTTACTTGCTGTTCGAGGCGGGGTATTGCAGCGAGTTGATCGAGTTGGGGCGCCGGGATGCGTTGGCCAAGCGTGATGAATTGTCGAAATTCTTGGGACTTACACCTAACTAAATGTGGGAGGGGGCTTGCCCCCTCCCACATTTGATCTGTGGTGGTCAGTTAGAAGTGATACTTGACCAAGAAGCTCGCCGTGTCCTGAGTGGTCTTGAACGCACCCGAATCTTCAATCCCGTACTTGTTCTTCCAGTAGTCGTATTCAAAACCCACATACAACTGCTTGTCGCCCCAATGCAGCGCCTTGCCCAGGTCATATTTAACCTGCGGGTTAAAGTGCAAGTTGGCGTGGTACGTGCCGCGGGCGTTCTTGTCGTTGTCCACCACCCAGTCCATGAAGCCGTCGATCAGGATGTCGGAATTGCCCACAGGAAGGGTATACGCCCACACCGGGGTGATCTGCCAAACGCCGTCGCCAGCGCGATTGCCTTCGGTCTGGCGCTGGTAGAAGTTCAGCTGGAAGTAGTCGAAACCGGGGATGTTCAAGTCAAAGGCCGGGCCCAGCAGGTACGACTCGTTGTCGCCTTCGCCGAACTCGTAGGTAAAGGCCAGCAATACGTCTTTGATCGGGCCAAACGACAAGTCTTTATCGAAGATCTTGCCGAACGACAGGCGTGGGCTGATCTCGCCGTAGTAAGTGCTTGGGCCGACGTTGCCGTCTTCCTTGCCGTTGTAAAAGATGCGGTCGACAAACACAAAGTTGTCGCCGTATTTCCAGGCATCGGCGTGTTCGAACGTCACGGTTTGCTGGATCTGCGGGTTGACGGTAAAGCTCTTGCCCCACAGGTAGGTCAGGCTGTTGTTCTGCCACTGCAACAAATCACCGGCCACGGCTTGGCCACCGGCCAGCAGGGATCCCGCCAGCATCAGGCCTTTAAACATAGGTTTCATTCGGTTGCTCCCGAGTTAAAGTTTTGTGGTTTTTCTTCTACGCAGGCGCTCTGGTGTGGCGCCTTTTGGTTCGCTGCAAAAATCGTCTGTTCGGTCAGCTTTAGTGCTTTTAGCAAGAGCTGCGCCAAGGTGTTTAAAAAGCCAAAAAATCCCCGTCGGCTGCATGAAATGCAGTCGAATTCAGAGGACTTTTGCGCACGTTGGCCGCAGACATTAGGCCCGGATAAGTTGGCCTTGCAGTCAGCTTTTACATCTGCTGTTTTTTTTTGAGTCGATTCGAGCGGGCGCGGAGAATACTGGCTCCCAGGCCGTGGCTCAAGTGCGCTGTAACAGAGCGCGTGGGGCGAGAATGGGGCACGGCGTGTAGCCGGCCCCAGGTGGATGCTGTGCATGTAGGTATTCCCGTTTCGTTATTGTTTTTATTTGAACGAAGGAATCAATGCGTATGGGCGACAGCAGGGCGTTCAGAACCGCCGAGGATGTTGAACAGCACGTTCAGCGACAACGCACTGAGGGTGGCCATGGCGATGCCGCTGTGGGTGATCGGGCTCATCCATAGTGGCAGTTGCGCGAAGAACTCCGGGCGCACCACGGGGATCAGGCCCATGCCAATGCTCACCGCCACCAGCAACTGGTTGCGACGGTCGGCGATGTCGGCCTCCTGGAGGATCTTGATCCCGGTGGCGGCCACCATGCCGAACATGGCAATCGCCGCACCGCCCAGCACCGCCGGTGGAATCGATGCCACCAGGTACGCGGCTTTGGGCAGCAGGCTGAGCACAATCAGAAACGCGCCGGCCATGATCGTCACCGAACGGCACCGCACGCCGGTCATCTGCACCAGGCCGATGTTCTGGGCGAAGGAGGAGTGGGTAAAGGTGTTGAAGAAACCGGCGAAAAACGACGCACCGGCATCACACAGCAGGCCACGGCGCAGCATTTTCGGGGTGACGTCCTGGCCGGTGATCTTGCCCAGCGCCAGGAACATCCCGGTGGACTCGACAAAGATGATCACCACCACCAGGCACATCGACAAAATCGGCGCCAGCTCGAACTTGGGCATGCCAAAGTGCAACGGCGTGACCACCTGCACCCACGGCGCCTGGGCCAGGCCACTCAGATCGACCATGCCGAGCAGGCCGCACAGCACATAGCCCAGGCCCATGCCGATCAGTACCGAAATGTTCACCCAGAAGCCGCGCATAAAGCGGTTGATCAGCAAGATGGTGCCCAGCACCAGCGCGGCAATTGCCAGGTAGATTGGCGAGCCAAACGTCGCCGCGGCGCTGCCGCCACCGGCCCAGTTCACCGCCACCGGAAACAGCGACAGGCCGATGGCCGTGATCACCGTGCCGGTGACGAGGGGAGGGAAGAAGCGCACGACCTTGGACATGAACGGCGCGATCAGCATGCCGAAGAACCCGGCGGCGATGGTCGCGCCGAAGATGCCCTGCAAACCGATACCCGGCATGCCGGCCATGGCGACCATGCTGCCGACGGCGGCGAAACTGGCGCCCATCATTACCGGCATGCGAATGCCGACCGGGCCGATGCCGAACGACTGCACCATGGTAGCGATACCGGCCACCAGCAGGTCGGCGTTGATTAGAAAAGCGATTTCTTCACGGCTAAGCCCGGCGGCCTGGCCAATAATCAGGGGCACGGCGACGGCGCCACCGTACATCAGCAAGACGTGTTGCAGGCCTACCAGAATCAGTTGCAAGAGGGGCAGCCGCTCCATGGCAGGCGCGGCAGGAATCTGCGGTTCGACTAACTCGGTCATGCAACACCTCGGATCTTTTTTATTTTTGTGTTGTTTGGCATTCAATTGCCGGGTGGAACTCAATCTTCAAAATATTGGAGATCCCTGTGGGAGGGGGCTTGCTCCCGATAGCGGTGTGTCATTCAAAGTAACTGTGACTGAACCACCGCTATCGGGAGCAAGCCCCCTCCCACATTTGGACCTGTGTGAATCAATCAGTTAATTGGTACGGGCTCCTTGATTGATCCAGGAGCCAATCAAATCCCGCTCCTGCTGGGTCATCTGGGTGATGTTGCCCAACGGCATGATCTGGCTCGCCACGGCCTGCGCTTGAATACGCGCTGCCTGCTGCTGGATCTGCGTCGGGGTATCAAACATCACGCCCGCCGGTGCGGTGCTGAACAACGGGCTGGTGGGCTTGGCCGAATGGCACACGGTGCAGCGCTGTTCGATCACGCTGTGAACCTGGCCGAAGTCCGTAGTGGCTTGCGCCGCTGCGGGTTCTGCGGCCGGTGCTGCTGGCGCGGCGGGTTTCAAACCTCCCCCCACTGCAGTTTCCGGCAACGGTTGGTACTCGATGGCAGCCGGGGCCTTGGCAATCGGTTCAGCCGGCTTGGGGCCGGTCACGTACGCCAGGCTGATCATCGCCAACGCGCCAACCGGCAGCGTCCACGCATACTTCTGGCTGTTATGCCGGGTGTTGAAGTAGTGGCGCACCAACACCGCTGCTACCGCGATACCTGCCAGGATCAGCCAGTTGTATTGGCTGCCGTAGGTGCTCGGGAAGTGGTTGCTGATCATGATGAACAGCACCGGCAAGGTGAAGTAGTTGTTGTGGCGCGAGCGCAGCAAGCCCTTGGCTGGCAGTGCCGGGTCGGGCGTGCGGTTCTCGGCAATCGCCGCTACCAGTGCGCGCTGCGCTGGCATGATGATGCGGAACACGTTGCCCACCATGATCGTGCCAATCACCGCACCCACGTGCAAGTAAGCGCCACGGCCGCTGAACACTTTGCTGAAACCGTACGCGGCGGCAATCAACAGCACGAACAGGATAAAGCCGAGCAGGGCAGGGCGTTTGCCCAGGGCCGAATCGCAGAGGAAGGAGTAGATGAACCAGCCGGCGAACAGTGAGCCAATGCCCAGCAAGACGCCTTCGGTGCCGCTGAGTGTGCTGCCAGGGGCGAGCAGGTACAGCGTCGGGTTGAGGTAGAACACCACGCACAGCAGCGCGACGCCCGACATCCAGGTGAAATAGGCTTCCCATTTGAACCAATGCAGGTTGTCCGGCATGGTCGGTGGGGCCAGTTTGTATTTTTCCAGGTGGTAGATACCGCCACCGTGGATAGCCCACAAGTCACCGGCCAGGCCGCTCTTGGGGTTGACGCGATTAAGGTTGTTTTCCAGCCAGACGAAGTAGAAAGAAGCGCCGATCCACGCGACGCCCGTGATCATGTGAACCCAGCGCACGCTCAGGTTCAGCCATTCCATCAAATGTGCTTCCACAGTCTTTACCTCTCGCCTGTCACCCTTGTTGTCGGGTGATCAGACCTTCTCTTATTGGTGGGGGGCGAGGATCAACCGCTCATCCTCTTCAAAAAAATGCTCATCGCAGTTATTGCCTGTGCCACTGCGATCAACCACCAGGAAGTCATCCCGCTTTTCGATCGTCAGCACCGGGTGGTGCCAGACGCCGCGATGGTAATTAATGCCCTGCCTGCCGTTGGTAACGAAGGCGCGGACCAAGCCTGATACAGGTGCATCGCCAACTGGCGCGACCACGATCAGAAAGGGGTTGCCGAGCAGCGGTATGAAAGCCTGGCTGCCCAACGGGTGTCTCTCCAGCATGCACACGGTCAGCGGCATGTCCTGCGCATCGGCGCGGAAAATGCTGATGATGGCGTGGTCTTCCGGCTTAGCGGTTTCGACCGTGGCCAATTTGTGAAAGCGCATGGTCGACCCGTTGTTGATCATGAAGTGATCGCTGCCATCGGTTTCGATAACGTCTCCGAAAGGGGCGAAGGCTTCTTTGGTCAGGGGTTCGATCACTAGTGTGCGCATGGCTGTCTTCTTATCCGAATGCTGTGTTGTTTGATCTATTGTCATCGCGGGCAAGCCCGCTCCCACATGTTGATTTGTGAATACATTCAAATGTGGGAGCTGGCTTGCCTGCGATTGGGTTCACCGCTTACTTGGCTACTTTGCCCAAAACCCGTAGGCGACTCACACCCCCATCCGGGAACACATTCAGGCGGATGTGGGTAATCGGCCCCAGTGCCTTGATCTGCTCGGCGAAGCTGTGTTCAGCGTGCATTTCCAGCTTCTGTGCTGGCAGCAGTTCGCGCCAGAACAGCGATTGGGTTTCGATCTGGCTGTCGGTGCCGCCCTTCACGAAAGCGCCCTGGATGGAGCACGTGTCTGGGTAGTTGCCCTTGAAGTGCAGGGTGTCGACGATGATCTTCTCGATCTCGCCCGGGTGGCCCAGCGCGACGATCACCCAGTCATTGCCTGGCGTGCGACGACGTGCGGTTTCCCAGCCATCGCCCATGTTGATGCCACGGCCTGGATTGAGGATGTTGCTCATGCGCCCGAAGTGTTCATCGGAGCAGGCCAGTGCGCGGCCGCCATTGAGGGCTGAGGCCAGGTCGACTTGTTCATTGTCGCCAATCGACGACCAGTCGCGGAACGGAATGCCGTACACACGCAGACGTGCCACGCCGCCATCCGGGTAGATGTTGAAGCGCAGGTGGCTGAACGCCTTGTCGTTGCTGATCTCGTGGTAGTGGTGGCTGTTACCTTGCAGCTCGACGGCCGACAGCACTTCTTCCCACTGGGTGTTGTCATCCGGGTCACCCGAGGCCAGGAAGCAGGCTTCCAGGGAGGCCGACGGCGGGAAGTTGCCGGTGAAGAATGAAGTGTCGATGTCCACGCCCTTGATCGAACCCGGCACGCCCAGGCGGATCACCGCGCTGTCGTAGCCTTCAAAGCGCTTGCGGCGCGACTCCCAGCCGTCCATCCACTTGCCGTTGTCATCGAAAACGCCCTCCTTCCACACGGCCGGGGTCGGCTGGAACAGGCGGTTGGCGTCAGCGAACCAGTCATCGGTCACCGAAAGAATCTTGGTGCCCAGACGGGCGTCGGCCAGGTTGACGAACTTCTCGAAAGGTACGGCGTAAGCTTTCATTCTTCTTGTCTGCCTTAAATAGAGTGGCTGGGGATGGTCTGTTAGAGGGTCAGTAAACGGAACAACGCGATCTTGTTGATCTCGGCCAGTGCACATTTGAACTCGGCCTCGACCGAGTTGTGAATGCGCGTTTCGAACGCGGCCAGGATCTGATGCCGGTTGCTGCCTTTTACCGCCATGATGAAGGGAAACTTGAACTTGGCCTTGTAGGCATCGTTCAGCTCGGTGAAGCGAGAAAACTCTTCGGCCGTGCATTGGTGAATCCCCGCGCCAGCTTGCTCATCGGTGCTGGCTTGGGTCAGTTGGCCCTGGACGGCAGCTTTGCCCGCCAGGTCCGGGTGAGCGTTGATCAGGGCCAGCTGGCTGGCGTGATCGGCACTCAACAGGATGTCGCTCATGCGCTGGTGCAGGGTTTCGATCTCATTGATCGAGGCGTCCTGGCCCAGGTCGTAGGCCTTTTCGGCCACCCATGGCGAATGTTCGTAGATGTCGGCGAAGGCCTGGACGAATTCGTCGCGGCTCAGGGTCGAGGGTTTAAGGGTTTGGAACGCAGTCATTTCGCCGCTCCCTTGAAGGGGTGGGTTTCATGCCAGTGACGGGCAATGTCGACACGGCGAGTGAACCACACCTGCTCGTGCCCTTTGGCGTATTCAATAAAGCGCTTCAAGGCGGCCAGGCGTGCAGGGCGACCGATCAGGCGGCAATGCAGGCCGATGGAGAGCATTTTCGGCGCTTCGCTGCCTTCGGCGTAGAGCACGTCGAACGCGTCCTTGAGGTATTCGAAAAAGTCGTCGCCCTTGTTGAAACCCTGCACCTGGGTGAAGCGCATGTCGTTGGTGTCCAGGGTGTAGGGGATCACCAAATGCGGCTTGCCGGTGGGGTTGTTGGGTTCCCAGTAGGGCAGGTCATCGTCATAGGTGTCGCAGTCATAGAGAAAGCCGCCTTCCTCCATCACCAGCCGCCGGGTGTTGGGGCCGGTGCGCCCGGTGTACCAGCCCAGTGGGCGTTCGCCGGTCAATTCGGTGAGGATGCGGATGGCTTCGAGCATGTGCTCGCGCTCCTGGGCCTCGTCCATGTATTGGTAGTCGATCCAGCGGTAGCCGTGGCTGCAAATCTCATGCCCTGCCTCAACCATCGCGCGGATCACATCCGGGTGACGCTGGGCGGCCATGGCCACGGCGAAGATGGTCAGCGGGATATCGAATTCTTTAAACAGCTTGAGGATGCGCCACACGCCAGCACGGCTGCCGTACTCGTACAGCGACTCCATGCTCATGTTGCGTGCGCCTTGCAGCGGCTGGGCCGAGACCATTTCCGACAGGAATGCTTCGGACTCTTTGTCACCGTGCAAAATGTTGCGCTCACCGCCTTCTTCGTAGTTGAGTACGAAAGACAGCGCAATGCGCGCCTTGCCCGGCCAGTGGGGGTGAGGAGGGTTACTGCCGTAACCGATCAGGTCGCGTGGGTAGTCAGCGCTCACTGCAGTCTTCCTTCTTGTTCGTGATCATTCATGTGGCGGCCGGGCAGCGAAATGACTGGGTGGCGTCACAGCGATGAGTGATTGTATACAACTTATCGCTCACTTTGTAAGCCTGCATTTCTGCATTTTTTCTGCAGAGTGCTGTGTAAAGGGTGTAGCAAGAAACTTGCCCAAACGGTCAGCTAATGGACAAAAGGTCGTTTAAAAGCAAGGATCACACGTCAATTGCTCATTCAAGCACTGTGGCTGGGGTGATCAAAAAGTTTGTGATTTTTATTGTGTACAATTTTTTTAAAAAGTGTCTTAATCAGCCATCGCCGGCTTTTTCGCTGCCCTGAAAAAGTGCGGATCACTCTTCTACTGACTACAGGAGGCGCGTAGACGCCATGGGACGTTTGACCACACACGTTTTGGACGCCGCACACGGTTGCCCCGGCAGCGCTATCAAGGTTGAGCTGTACCGCGTCGAAGGCGCGCAGCTTGAGCTGGTTGCCACCACGCTGACCAACAACGACGGCCGTTGCGACGCGCCCCTGCTGCAAGGCGACGACTACCGCAGCGGCGTCTACCAACTGCAATTCAGCGCCGGTGATTACTACCGCGCCCGTGGCGTGCAACTGCCGGAGCCGGCCTTCCTCGATGTGGTTGTACTGCGTTTTGGCATCAGTGCCGAACAGGATCACTACCACGTGCCCCTACTGATTTCGCCCTACAGCTACTCCACCTATCGCGGTAGCTAGCGTCACCTCGCTTCACACCCCCAAAGCTCTTCGTTGGTTTTTTGCCCGCCCACACTGCGGGCTTTTTTTTGCGTGTTGCTTGTTCAACTATCTAACGCCTTTTAGACGGCAGCGATGCTTAGGCTAGGTGTTTTCCTCTTTGAGAAGAAAGCATCATGGCCTTATCACCAGAGCATCCGAGCGCTGCGCGCCCTTTCGATACAGACGACATCGACGAATCGCAACGCATGCGTGATCTGCTGATACGGCGGATTAACGCCAGCCCCCATCCCAGCCGGCTGATCAATCAGATCGGTCTTGCTGATTGGCGGTGTAAAGAGGCGACGCAGCAGTTGGCCCGTTTGATAGGACGCTCACCCAAGGTGCTGACCGTCATTCGCGCCGAGCTGCGTAAAGAATTTGAGATAGATCCTGACAGCTTGTTGTTCACCGAGCCCAAACCCCCAGATGAGCCCCGCAAGGTCGACAGCTTGACTGATCGGGCGTTGTCGCTATTGGTAACGCCCACGGTGGTGATCAACGTCAATCACTTCACCGCGCTCAGTGTCAGGGGCGATCCGAGCCGCCGATTACCGTACACGCCGCTGGACGTATTACAGCGCGTCATTTCGATGAGTCTCTTTGAGCGGCTGGATCAGGCGGCTTCCGACTATTGGAACACCTTGTTGGAGGGGTCGTGGCTCACCCGCCGCGAACGATGGGGCGAGTTGCAAAAGACGCTCTTCGCTGATCGCGCGTTTATAGCGTGGCAACTGGAGGAGCTCTCGAGTGCAGGAATGGCCATGGTTCAAGCCTTGATCGATGCCCCAGTTGAACAAGCGCGTGGGCGGGCGGGTGGCGAGTGGGCTCGCGTGAAAGTGAGTCAATTGATGTGGCCGGGTAATCCTGCCGTCGCAGTTCCCGGCGCTTTGCATCTCTATCGGGAGGGCGCTCCCAGCGATGCGCTGCATGTTATCTACCTGCCGGGTGCGGTCCGGAATTTCTACGAGGGGTCGTCCTTCGTTGCCCTTCAGTGCGCTCTGATGACGCTGAACAGTTCGTTGTTCCAGGCACTCTGGCAGTGCTTGCCGTTAAGTCGTCGCCGAGCCTGGCACCTGCCTGCGGACATGTCGCCAGCGAGTGGCTTCATTTGTGGTGAGGAGGTCTTGGATGATGCGCTGGAGCAAAGCGCCCAGGCGCTGCTGGAGGGGCAATGGCGCAATGAGCAGGGGTGTGCAGTGAAGGTTTATTTTGCACACATCGTGACTGACCTGCGACCTGCCCCTGCACCACTGAACGCCACACTGATCTTCGCAGCGGTAGAACATGCCAGGCAGCGACTGGTGGGCGGCGCTCGGCTCGGCCCCCTTGCCAATCAATTACTCAAATGGGACCAGCAGCGACGCGGCGAAGAAATCGTCTTCGCCAGTGCAGCGCCCGGCTTGGCCCTATACACCGTGGAGCAGCAGGTCAAACGCTACGAAAAAGGGCTGATCGCACTGCTCGACCCGGACGACGTCAGTGAAGATACGCAGGCCTATCTGGAGGTCATGTCCCTACTAAGGCAACTGAGCGTCCATACCCATGTATTGAACACGCTGATGCACGACGCTCAGTCTCGGCTGCTCGAGCTGGCTTTCTGGAAGGAACGCCCCAATGGGAAAGGCACTGCCAGACGCGTCTCGCTGTTTCTGCAAGCCCAGACTGAGGCCCTGCGTTGCGAGGCCCAGCTGCAACATCGGCTCAGGCTGATGAAAACGGCGCATCGGGATCTTGTCGTTGACGTGGTGGATAAGCCTTGGCTTTCCGATCGACTGGGCGGTCAGACTCAGGTGCTGTCAATCATGGTGGGCAGCGAGCCAGATGCCTTCTACCCATTCCAGAGTGTGTGGGTGGTCACCACGGCAGCGGCGGTCAAGGCCCCGTCCGATCAGCATCCGGTGGTGCTGTACAGCTTTGGAGGGGCTGGCGGTGTGGAGGTTTCTCCCGGGCTGGACGCTTTGACCCGCAGCATCAAGGCGAGCCTGATTAGCCCGGATGACACGGTGTTGTGGGGGGCCATGGAGCGCGACAAGCGGCGCGACTTACGCGCCCATGCAGCACGCGGAACGCTGGCAGTACGCTACGTGGCAATCAAAAGTTACGCTGCGCTGACGTCGCTTAAAAGTTTGCTTCGAAGCTACGATCGTTTAAAGAAAAGTACCGAGGACATCAGGCGTATCTACAGCGAGGTGACGGACCCCGAGTTGAGCCGCGCATTGCTGATGGTCGAGCTGGAAGATCAACTGAAGATTCCCGTCAACGACGCCCTGAACCTGGCGTTGGCCAATGTTGAACTGCTGCGCAAGGCCGCGTCCGAAGCAAAAAAATTGCCTGCCTGGTTGGCGCGCGCAACCCGTGCCCAACGTACAGACTTCTTGCACGCGCAACGTCTATACCTGGGTAATGCCTTTGCTTTCAAAGGCCGGCTTGAACAGCATCTGCCCGACTTGGAAACCTACGCCCGCCGTACTTTGACAGCTCGCTTGAGTAAGGACGGTCTCCCTGCGCAGTGGAGCATCGACGAGCCCTTTATCACGATGCCCGATGATGTGTATGGCAGTTTTTGTGTGAATTCACCCACCTGCCCGGTAGGTGATCGCAATATAAAGCTGACACCCACTACCACGCAGACGACGTTCAGCCTGCTGCAACTGACGATGCAAAACCTGGACCCGCTGGCCCCCTGGACCAAGTGGCGACTCAATCGCGCCCGCTATCTGCAGCCTGATTGGAAAGGGCGCTTGAATGCCGATTACCTGATCGAGCTGGTATCTTCGCTGGATATCGGCGGTCAATACGACGCGTTGATCAATACGGTCTTTTATCCCCAATCAACCCCGAATGGCTCCTTCAGCCAGGGACGTATCCCCGAGTTACTGAATCGTGCCTTGCACACGGGGTTCGCGTACCACCTTTTCGCGGCGACTCAACGGGGGCTGTCGGCGGCTGCACAAAGCGTATTCAACACGGCAATGGCGGCACGATCGCCGCAGGACCTGTTGAAGAACCAGCATCAGTTGCAGTTGCATGTGGTTCATCTGGTGGCGCACACGATGCAGCATGATCGCTATATCGCAGGGATAGTGCTGGTGCACGACAAGCCCTCCGGGCTATGTGTGGTTTATTGGCCCGACGGTCCGCAAGCCTTAGTGCTCGCCGAGTACGCCAGCCTTCAACAGGCCCAGGATGAACTGAATCGTATCGGTGCATTGCCGGATAACGTCAAAGTGCTTTCACGGCAGATCGCTCCCGGCTGGGCCTTTGAGGCAATCACCCATCATCCGGATCGTGTGGTCAACGTCGGGCAAACGTTGAACCCGCTTCAATTGCCGGCTTTTTTCATGTTCAAAGGGGTTGAGCAAGGGGCTGAATTCGTTCGCTCATTCAGCATCAAGCACTTGGAGCCTACGCCGCTGCAGGACGAGATCGAAAAACTGATGCTCGAACAGATTGCCAGTGATCCACTGCAGTGGCTGGCGGTTGTCCCAACGTCTCACAGTAACGCTCAAGCATTGCTGTATCGCGCCAGTGTGTTTGAGTTGCAACGCCGAACCGAGGCGGCCAGTCATTCGGGCAAAGCGCTGCAGGCCTACCGTGATCGTCGCCTTGGGGAGCAAAGCGATGCCACTAAGCGCAGGTTGGTGGCCTTTTTTTCGCCGTTGTACGCAACGTTCAATCAAGGCTATGAATTGCTTCTTGTCGCGCGGCGTTTTCATCGTTTTGGCGACCCCCATGACGCAGTCGATACGGCGTTTATGGCGATCTTTTTGGCGATCGATCTGTTATCGAACTATGTGCCTGGCCCCAGTAGGCCGGGCAGTGCAATGGCCCGCGCTGCGCGGCCGACGTCGATCGGTGTGCTGGGGCGGATACGCCGTCTGCGTATGACTGAAAGCCACGGGTCTTCCCGTTTGGTGCCAACCTCGTTGGCTCGATTCAAGGCCTTGGATCGCTTCAAGGTCAGCGGGGTGCCTGAGGGCGCCGTACTCCTCAAGGGGGTGGAAGAGCACGGTGTCCATGTGAAAAAAGGGGAATTGTTCATCGCGGATGGCGCCCACCATTTTCCGCTTTACAGGCGTGGTAACGAACAAAAATTGCGCCTCAAGAACCCACATTCACCGGGTCAAGATGAACTGATTCTGAATATTCACCAGGCCAGGGAATGGCTACTGGACGCGGATGCGCCGCAACCGGTGGCGGGGACGAGTTCGGGAATGCTGAACCCGTGGAGGCCACCCGTGCCGCCGCCGCCTGACTGGCGACCACCCACTGCGCGCAGCGCTACGCAAGACGCCATTCGTCAGTCAACCCCGGCGTCTAACCACTGGTTGGATTGGCGTGTCCCGCTTGAGAGTTTGGATGTGACTTCGCCTGCGCCTGGCGTGTTTCAGGTTGGGTCGGGCTCACGAGGACATTCGCATTATGTCCTTCGTGTGGCCCCTCCTAACATCGAACTGATGGACCCGCGCAGCGGTTATTACCGGTTACTGCCCCCAGGCGATCACGCTCCGTTGAACGACATCGTGTTCATTCACAGGAATGAACCCATGACAGCATCGGCCTGGTTTGATATTGAACGCTGGACGGCTACGCAGTCGCTTGAGCAGCCTTTTCCGGCGTCACGTAGCCCGGCGGGTGAATGGCTGATCCATGCACCGATGTTCGACAGACCGTTGCCGGAGTATGTAGGCACCGCGTTCCCTGCCATGACCGGCAAAAGCCGAGAATTTACACTGGCGAGAATCATTGAATTATCAGACTCTGAAACCTATGCAACGGCCAGTCACATGCTCAATCTGCGTGCGACGTTAGACAATTGGCTGCCCCCGGCCCCCGCGAGACCAGGTCAGACGGATGATTTGCTCAGAATGCTACGGCCCACTGTCAGGCAGAGCCGAACGATATTCATAGGCGTGCAAGACAAGGCTCCCGGCTTTACTCGTGTTGACTTCAGGATCGCCGGGTTAGACCCCGCGCTACGGCCCGATCATCCCGGCCTCAGTGTTCGACGCAATAGTGCAATGCGCGAAGCGATTACGCGCGAGTTGCAACAGCAGGGCTTCGCTGTGCAGACGGCCCGGGTAAGGCATTTCAATAAACCCACCCATGACCTGATCGCGACACATCCTCTGTCCCGTTCAAACAACGTCTACTACCTCTCAACCCATTGGGTTCAAGGAGGGACGATTCAGTTGGACAAGCGGCTGACGAATCAATGGCTCCGTGACACTGTGAGTCGGAATCCGGATGTGCCTGCATTAGCCGGTGTTGAAAGCGCCCTGCGTGAAAACCGTTTGATCCTGATTGTTGCAGGTATTCAGTGGAGCAATGAGCGCGCGCGCGCGCCCACCGTCTATTTCGCCAAAGTCAGCCGGTCCGGACCTTGAGCAGTGCCATCAGGCCTGCGCCGCCAAATAGCCCGGCACTGACGCGGTTGAACCAGCTCTGGCCTTTGCCGCTGCGCAGATAACGTGCCGCGCCCTGTGCACCGAGGCCGTAGGCCAATTTGCAGAGCAGGTCGAGCACAGCCCAGGTAGCGATCATGACCAGCAGTTGGGAGAAGAACGGTTGCTCGCTGTTGAGAAACTGCGGCAAGAAGGCGGCAAAAAACAGGATGTCTTTGGGGTTGCTCGCACCCAACACAAACGCGCGGCCAAACAGCGCGCGAAAGCGCGGGGTGGCGATGGCCTGGGGCACGACGGCGCCTTGGACGGGTTGGCGCGATTGCTGCCAGCTCTGCCAGGCGAGGTAGAACAAGTAGAGCGCGCCGACAATTTTCAAGGCACTGAACAGTTGCTCAGAGGCCAGCAGCAGGGCGCCAAGGCCCAGGGCCGAGGCGCTCAATAGGCAAATCGAGGCAAACACCCCACCGAGAAACGCTGGATACGAGCGGCGCAGGCCGTAGTTGAGGCTGTTGCTGATCATCAGCAGCGACAACGGGCCAGGGATCAGGATCACGATCAGTGCAGCACCGCTGAACAGTAGCCAGGTTTCCAGGTTCATCATTTGCTCCGTTTATAGAAATATGAATTTGGCGATAAAGATCGCGCACAGCACCCACAGGCTGACGGAAATCTCACGGTACTTGCCAGTGCCGGCCTTGAGCGCCACGTACGTGATAAAGCCCAGGGCAATACCGTCAGCAACCGAGAACGTCAGCGGCATCATGATCGCGGTGACAATCGCCGGAATGCTGTCGGTGGCTTCATCCCAATTGATATGGGCCATGCTTGCCATCATCAGCATCGCGACGTAGATCAGCGCACCGGCGGTGGCATAGGCCGGGATCATGCCGGCCAGCGGTGCGAAGAACATTGCTGCCACAAACAGCACGCCCACTGTCACCGCGGTCAGCCCGGTGCGACCGCCGGCAGCCACACCGGCGGCACTTTCCACGTAGCTGGTGACCGGCGGTACGCCGACCATCGCCCCGAACACGCTCGAAGCGCTGTCGGCTTTCAAGGCGCGGGACAGGTTATCGATCTTGCCATCGGCATTGACCAAACCGGCCCGTTGCGCGACGCCCATCAGTGTACCCGCAGTGTCAAACATGTGTACAAAAAGAAAGGCAAAAACAACGCTAATCATGCTTACATTGAATACACCTTTAACATCCATGGCCATCCAGGTCGGTGCCAGGCTCGGTGGGGTAGAGACCATGCCGTTGTAGTGCACCAGGCCCAAACCCCAGCCCGCGAGTGTGACGGCAATGATGCTGATCAGGATCGCGCCGAACACGCGGTGGTAACTGAGGATCGCGATCAGCAGAAAGCACACGGCCGCCAGCAGCGGGGCAGGTTCGTGCAATGAACCCAGCTTGATCAACGTCGCCGGGCTGTCGACGATGATGCCGGCGGTCTTCAGGCCGATCACCCCAAGGAACAAGCCGACGCCCGCACCCATGGCATGGCGCAGGCTCACCGGAATGCTGTTGAGCAGCCACTCGCGTACCCGTGAAAGCGTCAGGCCCATAAACAACACACCGGAGATAAACACCGCACCCAGTGCGGTCTCCCAGGTGTAACCCATCGTGCCGACCACGGTGTAGGTGAAAAACGCATTCAGGCCCATGCCCGGCGCCAGGCCCACGGGCCAGTTGGCGTACAGGCCCATCAACAGGCAGCCCAACGCTGCGGCGATGCAGGTGGCAACGAACGCAGCGCCGTGGTCGATGCCGGCGTCGGCCATGATGTTGGGGTTGACGAAGATGATGTAAGCCATGGTGATAAAGGTGGTGAGGCCGGCGATCAGCTCGGTCTTCACTGTGGTGCCATGCAAGCTGAGTTTGAACAGGCGTTCCAGCCAGCCATTGCGGGTGGGTTGGAGGTCCAGGGGTGAGGCTTCGGATTTGCGGCTATCCACAGCGAGTACTCCTCAAGCATTTTATTGTTATGGCCGGCGCTTTGGCGCCGTGAGGTACTGGCGGGTTTTGTTGACCAATAGGTCAGGAACTCGCACGAGGCGAATTATGCTTTTGTATACAAATAAAGCAAATAATGTTTTCGAATAGTTGAGCGAACGGCTAGTTCACCGCGCTTAATGCCTGATTGACGGCCAGCCATCCCGCTACCGCCTCTTCGCCGGCCTCGTTGAACGCTCGTTGCAGCAGTTTCACTTGCTCACGGCGCAGCGATTGCTCGAAACGCAAACCTTCTTCACTCAATTCCAGCAGGCGTTTGCGCTTGTCGGTCTCGGACGCGACGCTGTTGACCAAGTGCATTTCCTGCAACTGGCGCAGCGGCATGTTCAGCGCCTGCTTGCTCACGCCGAGCAACTCCAGCAGTTCTTTGACGCTCAAGGCCGGGTAACGAGCGATAAAAAACACGATGCGCTGGTGCACCCGGCTCAAGCCTCTGCGCTCCAGCATTTCGTCGGCTTTGGCGGTAAACGCCTGGTAGCCGAAGAAGAACGCTTCCATGGCTTCTTGCTGGGCGGCGGGTTTTTTAAGGTCAAGCATATTGACGTATCCGTATGAGTCGTCGTAATTTCAGTCAACCAGTTTGACGTATTTCCTACAGTCTTTGCTACCGGTGACCCCATGGCCTTCTCTGAACGTGTTACGCGCCTCAAAAGCTCCTTGATCCGTGAAATCCTCGCGGCAGCCCAGCGCCCGGAAGTGATGTCGTTTGCCGGTGGCCTGCCGGCCGAAGCCATGTTGCCGGCATTGAATTGGGATGATATGCCGCTGAACATCGGTCAATACGGGATGAGCGAGGGCGAACCGCAGTTGCGTGAACTGCTCGCCGCCGAGGCGCGCGCGTTGGGTATTGCGTGCCAGGCCAGCCAAGTGCTGGTGGTCAGCGGTTCCCAGCAAAGCCTGGACCTGGCCGCCAAGCTGTACATCGACAAAGGCACCCAAGTGTTGCTTGAAGGCCCGACCTATCTGGCGGCGTTGCAGATTTTCCAGTTGTTCGGTGCCGACTGCCTCACTGTGCAACTGGAGGCCGATGGCCCGGACATGGCCGCCTTGCGCATCAACCTCGAACGCCACCGCCCGGCATTCATCTACCTGATCCCGACCTTCCAGAACCCGTCCGCCGTGCGTTACAGCGAGGCCAAGCGCGAGGCGGTCGCGGCACTGCTGGATGAATTCGGCGTAACCCTGATTGAAGACGAACCCTACCGCGAGCTGACCTTCGACGGCGCCAGCGCCAAGCCCATCGCCGGGCGCCTGAAAAAAGCCAGTTGGATCTACACCGGCACGGTGTCCAAGACCTTGTTGCCGGGCTTGCGTGTCGGTTACCTGATCGCCAGCCCGGACCTGTTTCCACACCTGCTCAAGCTCAAGCAATCGGCCGACCTGCACACCAATCGTGTGGGCCAATGGCAGGCGATGCAGTGGCTCGGCAGCGACAAATACCAGCAGCATCTGGCTGAACTGCGCAGCTTCTACCGCGAGCGCCGCGATGCTTTCCAGGCAGCGCTGGAGCGTCATTTCGAAGAGCTGGCCGACTGGCAAGTGCCCCAAGGTGGATTATTCTTCTGGCTGACCTTGAAACAGCCGCTGGACACCCGCACTTTGTTGGCACCATCGCTCGATCAGAACGTCGCGTTCATGCCCGGTGAACCGTTCTTTTCCGAGCCGGACCAACACCTGGGTTCATTGCGGCTCAATTTCAGCCATATCGACCCGGCCCGCCTGGACGAAGGTCTCAAGCGTCTGGCCGCGGTAGTCCGTCAAGCACAGCACGCGCAAGCGGCATAAGGGGAGCCCCATGTACAAGGTTTATGGCGATTACAAGTCGGGCAACTGCTACAAAATCAAGTTGATGCTCAACCTGTTGGGCATTCCCTATCAATGGATCGATGTGGACATCCTCAACGGCGATACACAGACCGCTGAGTTCCTGGCCAAGAACCCCAACGGCAAGATCCCGGTGCTGGAGCTCGAAGACGGCACTTGCCTGTGGGAGTCCAATGCGATCCTCAACTTCCTGGCCGATGGCAGCGAGTTTTTACCCACCGAGCCCCGCCTGCGCACCCAAGTGCTGCAATGGCAGTTTTTCGAGCAGTACAGCCATGAGCCGTACGTTGCAGTGGCGCGGTTTATCCAGTTTTACCTGAACATGCCCGAGGATCGCCTTGAGGAATACAACACTTGCCATAAGCGCGGCTATAAGGCGTTGAAAGTGATGGAACGGCAGTTGCAGGCCACGCCGTACCTGGTCGGTGAGCAGTATTCGATTGCCGATATTGCGTTGTATGCCTACACGCATGTGGCCCATGAGGGTGGGTTTGATTTGGCGCCGTATCCTGCCGTGCAGGCGTGGTTGGCGCGGGTGGGCAGCCATCCCAAACATGTGCCGATGCTCGATTGATAATGCGGTTCAAAATGTGGGAGCGGGCTTGCTCGCGAATGCGGTGTATCAGCCAGCTTATACGGGTCTGACACACCGCTTTCGCGAGCAAGCCCGCTCCCACATTTAGCTCTGTGCAGTGTCAGAGAGTTCTTCATTGAGCACATCGAAGCAGCGCTGCGCCGCAGGGCTCAAGCCCATCCCGCTACGTGTGATCAACCCAATCTCCCGGTTCACCCCAGGGTGATCAATGGGGATGCGCTTCAACCCCTCCAGACTGTCCGCCGCCGACTCCGGCAATACACTGACCCCCAGCCCCTGGCGCACCAACGCCAGTACCGTCGACATGTAGTTGGCCTCCATCCCGGCGTTCATCGTCAGTCGCGTTTCATCGAACAATGCATCCACCTGCTCACGCACACTGCTGTCGCGGCCGGTGAGGATGATCGGCTGGTCCGCCAATTGCTCCAGGGTCAATTGGCGATGGCGCGTCAGCGGATGGTCCAGAGGTACAAACGCACACAGGCGGTCATTGAGTACCGGTACAAATTCCAGCCCATGGCTCAGCCGCGCCCGCACGCCAATACCGAAATCCACCTCGCCGGAACGCACCTGGGCATGAATGCGGTGGGCCACCAGGTCATGCAGGCGCACTTCAATTCCGGCAAAGCGCTCCCGAAACAGGCGCAGCACCGGCGGCAAGGCGCCTGCGCAAACCGAGGGCAGGGCGGCGATGGTGACCACCCCCCGGCGCAGTGCGGCGAGGTCGCGGGAGCCGGTGACGATGTTGTCCAGGTCCAGCAGCAGTTTTTCCATGGGGCCGCGGGCGTCCTGGCCGGCGGCGGTGATGCTCACATGGCGTGGGCTGCGGTCGAGCAGGGCAACGCCTAGCCAGTCTTCCAGTTGTTGAACTTGGACGGTCAGTGCTGAGGGCGACAGGTGCAGTTCGTTGGCGGCTTTGGTAAAGCTGCCGGTTCGCGCTACGGCAAGGAACGCCTGAATGTGTTGGATACTGTTCTTCATTTTGTTTTTCCGAATGCTATCGGCTGAATATTCCAATTTACAAAGACTAACCCGCTTCCAATACTCCGTGGAAAACAATAACCGGCCACCAAGGCCGCTCTGGAGTAACCCATGCTCGCTACCCTGGGTGTTATCACCATCCTGTGCCTGCTCGCTGCCGTCATGAGCAAACGCCTCTCGCCACTGGTGGCCCTGATCGCTTTGCCGATCATCGCTGCGCTGCTCGGCGGGTTTGGCCTGCAAACCAGTGCCTTCATCATCACCGGCATCAAGAACGTCGCCCCCGTGGTGGGCATGTTTGTGTTTGCGATCCTGTTTTTCGGGATCATGACCGACGCCGGCATGCTCGACCCCATCATTGATCGCATCCTGCGCACGGTAGGGACACGTCCTACGCGCATTGTCGTGGGTACCGCGACCCTCGCGCTGCTGGTGCACCTGGACGGCTCCGGTGCGGTGACCTTTCTGGTGACGGTGCCGGCGATGCTGCCGCTTTACACCCGGCTGGGCATCGATAAACGCATTCTTGCCTGCGTCTGTGCGATGGCGGCAGGGGTCAACTTCCTCCCCTGGACGGGCCCGGTACTGCGCTCCTCGGCCGCCTTGCATGTGCCGGTGGCAGATTTGTTCCAACCGCTGATCCCGGTGCAGATTGTCGGCCTGATCTTCGTATTTGCCTGCGCCTGGTGGCTCGGCCGTCGCGAAGAAAAACGCCTGGGCCTGGGCGCCGGTTCTACCGTAGATGCCATGCCGCAGCGAGTACTCAGTGATGACGACATCAAGCTGCGCCGCCCGCGGCTGTTCTGGGTCAACCTGATCCTGACCGTGCTGGTGATGGTGGTGATGATCGCCGGTTGGGTCGACCCGGTGGTGATGTTTATGCTCGGCACCGTGGTGGCGCTGTGCATCAACTACCCGAATGTGGACGCCCAGCGCGCCCGCATCGACGCCCATGCAAAAACCGCCCTGACCATGGCCAGCATCCTGCTCGCCGCTGGCGTGTTCACCGGGATCATGCAAGGCACCGGCATGCTCAAGGCGATTGCCGAAGTGGCGGTGGCGCAGATCCCGGCTGGCCACGGCAAGCTGATTCCGGCGGTGGTGGGCTTTATTTCCATGCCGCTGAGCATGCTGTTCGATCCCGATTCCTATTATTTCGGCGTGATGCCGGTGATCGCCGAAGTCGGCAAGGCCTTGGGCGTCGACCCATTGCAAGTGGCCCAGGCCTCGTTGCTGGGCGTGCACACCACCGGCTTCCCGGTCAGCCCGCTGACCCCCGCGACCTTCCTGTTGGTGGGCCTGTGCAAGATCGAGTTGGCCGATCACCAGCGCTTCACCATTCCGTTTCTGTTTGCCGCGTCGGTGTTGATGACCCTGACCGCGTTGCTCCTGGGAGTGATTTAAGATGAAAACCTTGCGCATTGGTTCTGGCGCCGGCTATTCCGGCGACCGTATCGAGCCCGCCGTCGAGTTGGCCGAGCAAGGCGACCTGGATTACCTGGTGTTTGAGTGCCTGGCGGAACGCACCATCGCCCTGGCGCAACAAGCGCGTATCAGCGACCCACAAGGCGGTTATGACCCGCTGCTGAGCGAGCGCATGCGCCGCGTGTTGCCCTTTGTTGGGGTGAAGGCCGGGCGTCGCCGTTTGCGTGTGATCACCAACATGGGCGCGGCCAACCCGGTGTCGGCGGCCAACGAAGTGCGGCGTATTGCCAGTGAGTTGGGCCTGGCGCTCAAGGTGGTCGCCGTGGTCGGCGACGATGTGTTGGCAGTGCTGCAGGCCGAATCAGTGCTGGATAACGGCCAGACCGTCGGCTCCTTGGGGCAGCGGCTGATTTCCGCAAATGCCTATATGGGCGTCGACGGAATTCTTGAGGCCCTGCGCGCCGACGCCGATGTGGTGATCACCGGGCGCGTGGCCGACCCGTCGCTGTTCCTGGCGCCACAGATGTTTGAGTTCGGCTGGGCCGCTGACGATTGGCAACGATTGGGGCGCGGTACGTTGGTGGGGCATTTGCTCGAATGTGCGGGGCAAGTCAGCGGCGGCTATTTTGCCGACCCAGGCTTTAAGGATGTGGAGGGCTTGGCACGCCTGGGCTTCCCGCTGGCCGAGATTGATGCGCAGGGTGACGCAGTGATCACCAAAGTTGCGGGGTCCGGTGGGCGGGTCAGCCGCGCCACGTGTACCGAGCAACTGATCTACGAGGTCCACGACCCGGCGGCGTACCTCACGCCGGACGTCACCGCGGATTTCTCCCACGTGGGTTTTGTCGAGGAGGGCGTTGATCGTGTGCGGGCACAGGGGGCGGGCGGCCGCTCGCGTCCGGAACAGCTGAAGGTCAGCGTCGGCTATTTGGACGGTTGGATCGGCGAAGGGCAGATGTCTTACGGCGGCCCTGGCGCTGTCGCACGAGGGCAGTTGGCGCGGGATGTCGTCCTCAAGCGCTTGGAGTTGATGGGCGTGAAGATGCAGGACGTGCGCGCCGAGCTGATCGGCATCGACTCGCTGCACGGCCCACGCAGCAGCGTTGAGCCCTGGGAAGTGCGCCTGCGCGTGGCGGCCCGCTGTGAAGATCGCGCTGACGCGGTACGGGTCGGCAATGAAGTGGAAACTCTCTACACCAATGGCCCATCGGGCGGCGGTGGCGCGAGCAAAAGCGTGCGGCAGGTGGTGGCGGTGGCGTCGTTGCTGCTGCCGCGTGATGCGGTCAACCCGAGGATCGAAGCATGAAGCTGCACACACTGGCCCATTCCCGCACTGGGGATAAGGGCGATACGTCGAATATCTCGATCATTGCGTATCGGGCTGAGGATTATTCGTTGTTGTGCGAGCAACTGACCGCGGAGCGCGTGGCCGAGTACTTCGCCGGCTTGCTGGAGCCGGGGGCTGCACCGGTGCGGCGGTATGAGCTGCCGAATGTGCAGGCGCTGAACTTTGTATTACCGGGGATTCTGAGGGGCGGCGTCACACGTTCGTTGGCGCTGGATGCCCATGGTAAATGCCTGGGATCGGCGCTGCTCGATTTCGAACTGATAGCACTGGACTAAATGTGGGAGGGGGCTTGCCCCCGATGGCGGTGTATCAGTCAACTTATATGTGGCTGACACACTGCTATCGGGGGCAAGTCGAATCGTCGCACCGCCCCTCCCACATTGGTTTTGCGGTGTTTGTCAGATGCCGGCAAACCGTTTGTCCAGGTAATCAATGATCACCTTGGAGTCGTACATCCAGGTGGTTTGGCCGTTTTCTTCAATACGCAGGCACGGCACCTTGATCTTGCCTCCTTGCTCCAGCAAGGTCTGGCGGTCCTGCTCATTATTCTTCGCATCCTTCAACGCCACCGGCACATTCAAACGGTGCAAGGTGCGGCGGGTCTTCACACAGAACGGGCAGGCGTGGAATTGATACAGCGTCAAATCCTTGGCCGCTGCATTGACCTGTGCCTGTTGCTCGGCAGGGCGCTGTTTTTTGCGCGGGCGGGTAAGCAAGTCGCCCGCGATGATGACGTGGCCGAGACCCACTCGAAGTGCTTTGACGAACATGGTTGAAACCTCTTGCCCGATACAGAAGGGGCCGCAGCTTACCGCAATTTTGCAGGCGAAAAAAAACCGGCGATGAACGCCGGTTTTTTTCTACCCAGCCAGTTACTTGATCAGGCTGAGAAATTCGCTGCGGGTGGCCGCGTTTTCGCGGAACTCGCCCAGCATCACCGAGGTGATCATCGACGAATTCTGCTTCTCGACACCGCGCATCATCATGCACATGTGCTTGGCCTCGATCACCACGGCCACGCCCAGGGCGCCAGTCACTTGCATCACGGCATCGGCGATCTGGCGGCTGAGGTTTTCCTGGATCTGCAGGCGGCGGGCATACATGTCGACAATCCGCGCGACCTTCGACAGGCCCAGCACTTTGCCGCTCGGGATGTAGGCCACATGGGCCTTGCCGATAAACGGCAGCAGGTGGTGTTCGCACAAAGAGTACAACTCGATGTCCTTGACCAGCACCATTTCGCTGTTGTCAGAGCTGAACAAGGCGCCGTTGGTGACTTCTTCCAGTGTCTGTTCATAGCCGCGGCAGAGGTACTGCATCGCCTTGGCGGCACGTTTTGGCGTGTCGAGCAGGCCCTCGCGGGAAACGTCCTCGCCGAGTTGGCCGAGGATCGCGGTGTAATTCTGTTCCAGGGACATGAAACTACCTGTGGGATTTTTGCAAAGCGCAAGGTTACGGTGGCGGGCACATCGCTGCAAGCCTGACGATGGCACCGGTTATTCGTCACGCCCTTCCATCATCGTGCGCTTGAGCATCACATACACCGCACCCGCGCCGCCGTGGCGGGCCTGGCAGGAGGTGAAACCGAGTACTTGGGCATGCTGGCGCAGCCAAGTGTTGACGTGGCTTTTGATCATTGGGCGCTTGCCGTCCAGCCGCACGGCCTTGCCGTGGGTGACGCGCACGCAGCGAATTTCGAATTTGGTGGCCTCGGCGAGAAAGGCCCATAGGGTTTCGCGGGCTTTTTCCACGGTCATGCCGTGCAGGTCGAGGCTGCCTTCGAACGGGATCTGGCCGACCTTGAGCTTACGCATCTGGCTTTCTTGCACGCCGTCGCGGGCCCACATCAGCTCGTCTTCGGGGCCTACGTCAATGACGAACTGGTCCGACAGGCCATCCACGGTGGTGGCATCGGTGCGCACGGTCGCGGCCTGGCGCAGCTTGGCGATCTGCGCCCGGTCTGCCTTGGGTTTGCCGGTGTCGGCACGATCGTGCTTGATCGGCTTGACGCCGCGCAGCTCGTTTTTGAACAGGGAAAAATCGTCGTCTTGCATGTCAGCCTCCGCGAAGGGCGGGCAGTTTACCTAAATCGCGGCGGCCGGGGCGCAGGAAACGCTATCCAAGCGCCATCAGTCGTGCTTTTTCATCAGGTGGGAGGCGATGTTCAGTGACAACGGCTGACGCATTTTGCGACGGCTGCGGCGCCACAACCACACGCCCAACCACAGCACCAACAGCCCGATCACCAGCAGGATAGCCGAGCCACCAGGGCTGGCATTCAGTTCGCCCAAGGCGGGTGAATGACCAAACAGACCAGCGCCACCAGCGCCGGCCAACAGCAGTCCTACCATTGCCAACAGCGCGGCAAAGCACGCTATCAGGCGCAGACGCCAGTTGCTCGGGCCCTTGGGGCGCAAGCGACGAGCATCAAAACCATCGGATATCTTCATTCCGACCTTTCCTCCAGGGTATCGGCCCTTCGACCGGACAATACACAGGTTGTTCCGGGAGCAGAGGTAAATGCGCCAAATGAAAGGGCTTTGCGGATGAGCGGGGCAATAAACATTGCCGCACCGCTCATCAGAAGGTCGATCAGATCAGATCTTTGGTCAGCGCGAGGGTGGCGAAATTGTCAGCCATGATGGCCATTTCGGTCTGCTGCACATGCTCAGCACTCAGGATGCCACCTTTGTAAGGCAGGTCGCGGGTGGCGCAGGCGTCTTCCACCAGGGTGCAGCGAAAGCCCAGGTTCTTGGCGGCACGCACAGTGGTGCTGACGCTGGAGTGGCTCATGAAACCGGCAACGATCAGGTCCAGGGAGCCCAGGTCTTGCAAGTGTTTTTCCAGGCCGGTGCCGTGAAAGGCGCTGGGCAGCAGCTTGCCGATGATGGTTTCGTCACCCGCAGGTTCGAGGCCGGGAATGAATTCACCACGCTCGCCCTGCGGGTCGAACAGACCGCCGACGGTGCCCAGGTGGCGCACGTGCACGATCGGGCGCCCGGCATTACGGGCGGCGGCGACCAGTTGCTGGAGGTTGGCGACGGCTGCATCCATGCCCGAAAGGGCGAGTGGACCGCTGAGGTATTCCTTCTGGGCGTCGATGATCACGAGAGTCGCATGGCTGAGGTTCGCTGCTGCGTAACCGCGACCGCTGAGTTGAAACATCGTCTTTGGAACGGACATTCTGGGGCTCCTGTGAGGGGGGCTTTTGCGACATTGTCCACTGGCTGAGCGGTTCTGTGAATCGCTACCATCGTAAGGTACGCCGTTGTTGACGTGCAGCCATGTCAATAGGTGGGCTTGTTGAGGGCAATGATGGCAAATTGGATGAAATCCGACAGGTGGCGAAGGGTTTTCGTACATCGTCGGTACAGGCGAAGGCTGTTAGAATCGCCAGTCGTTTTTTCCAGGAGTCTGCCCCCGTGATCACTTCCCGCCTGCGCACCTTGCGCGACCACATCCGTTGGGCTGTCAGCCGTTTCCATGGGGAAGACCTGTTTTTTGGCCATGGCACCGACAATGCCTGGGACGAAGCCCGCCAACTGGTACTCGGTGCCTTGCACCTGCCATGGGAAATCGCCGACAGCTACCTGGACTGTAACCTCGAAGAAGAGGAAATCTCCCACGTACAGCGCTTGCTGCATCGCCGTATTCACGAGCGTGTTCCTACCGCCTACTTGCTGAATGAGGCCTGGTTCTGCGGCATGTCGTTTATCGTCGACGAGCGCGTGTTGATCCCGCGTTCACCGATTGGCGAGCTGATCGAAAACCGCTTCGAACCCTGGCTGGCCCAACCGCCGGCGCGCATCCTCGACCTGTGCACCGGCTCCGGTTGCATCGGCATTGCCTGCGCCTACGAGTTCCCGGATGCCGAAGTGGTGTTGGGTGACCTGTCGTTTGAAGCGCTGGAAGTGGCCAATCAGAACATCGAGCGCCATGGCGTGGATGAGCGCGTCTACACCGTGCAGGGCGATGGCTTTGATGGCTTGCCGGGCCAGCGGTTTGACCTGATCGTGTCCAACCCACCGTACGTGGACGCTGAAGACTTTGCCGATATGCCGGACGAGTACCAGCACGAACCCGAGTTGGGCCTGGCCTGCGGAGATGATGGTTTGAACCTGGTGCGGCGCATGCTGGCTGAAGCGGCTGATCACCTGACCGAGAAGGGCTTGCTGATTGTCGAGGTGGGCAACAGTCAGGTGCACGTCGAGTCGTTGTACCCGGAAGTGGACTTTGCCTGGCTGGACTTCCAGCGCGGTGGGCATGGGGTGTTCATGTTGACGGCCGAGCAGTGCCGTCAGCATCAGGCGGTGTTTGCCGCCCGGGTCTAATCCGGCCTGACTGTAGGAACATGGTCAGTGTGGGAGGGGGCTTGCTCCCGATAGCGGTGTATCAGTCAATGCATTCGGTGACTGATGCGCCCTCATCGGGAGCAAGCCCCCTCCCACATTTAATTGCGTTTCAACCCCTTTAGCGGTGAGTGGCAATCCAGATCAACAACCCCGCCTGAAACACCGTAAACGCCACCAGACACGTAATGGTGAAGCGTAACCCGCTGTCTTCTCGCTTGAATTTGGTGACCTTTTCCTCTTCCTTGCGCAGCTTCACTTCATGCTCCGCCAGGTTCTGTTCGGCCTGTTGCAGCATCTGCGCGGCTTCCAGAATCTCGACGAACTGCACCTTCTCGGTGTTCCAGCTGTCCAGCACATCGCCCACTTTGCCCGGTTGCACGTTGCCCTTGAGGTGCTGCACGTCGGCGTAGGCCACATCAAAACCGTGGATGCGCAGGAAGTGATCGCGACGCAGGCGGGTGGCTTCGTTCAGGGCGTCTTTGTTGGACAGGTCGACGCCGTCGATGCGATAGCTTGCACCTTTCTTCTTCGCCCACGCGGCGCCTTGAGCCACCAGGAAGCGCCCCAGCCCACGGTTGGCCGGTTCGATTTCCACGCTGGTGCCCGGCCCGAAATGTGCGCGGTGGGTGTCGTGGTCGAGCCACACATCCAGGTGATTCTGCTCGCTGCGCACCCGCTGGCCGGGCAATTGGATAACCATGCGCAGCAGGCTGTGGTGTTTGTCGTTGCGCTCGGCATAACCGAACTGCACGAACCGCAACGGCCGCACACCGGTGGCGCGGTCAGTGGCCAGGGGCGCCAGGCGCAGCATCTTGAAGTGCTCGGCCTGTACATCCGCCCACGGCAGAGGCGCCGCATCGACGTCCGCGGTTTTCTCAGCCGGGGTTTCGGCGGTGGGTTCCGGTGTTGCTTCAGTGGTTGTCATGCGGCGCGATCCTGTCCTAGCCCAGCAAGCCGACAGTCTTTTTGCTGTCGACACCTGGCTTATCGGCCGATTTTCGCAGGACTGGAGGCAAATTGTCGCTTAACGGGGTTGAAGTCCGTCGATAAAGCGCACCACGCGGCTGCCCAGTTCGGCGGCCAGTGGCAACTGCGGGTCATTGTAGGACGCCAATTGCTGCTTCACGTCCCTGGGTACGATGCGCATCACGTGGTTCATGCCCTCAACCAGCACAAGCTGGGCGTCCGGTTTGGCCTGTTGCAGTTGCCTGGCATCATCGACGCCCACTTGAATATCGTTAGTGCCCTGGACGATCAGCGCGGGCATGTTCAGCTTGGCGAAGGCTGCCGACGGGTCGGCACGAAACAGGCTGATCAGATAAGGCTGCACACTCGGTCGGAAAATACCTTGCAGCGGGCCCGGCACATCGGCATCCACCTGGCCGGCCTTGAGGTGATCGAGAATCTGGTTACTGCGCAGCAGCAGGGCAGGGGGCAGGTGATCGGCCAGTTGCTGGCGGATCACCTGGTCTACCGGGCGGGCGCTGCCGGACAGGGAAATTACACCAGCAGGTTCCAATTGCGGCGCGGCGAGGGCGGCCACCAACGCGCCTTCGCTGTGGCCCAGCACAACCAGTGGGCCAAGGCGCTTGTCGGCCTTGAGCAACTTGCCCCAGGCCACGGCGTCGGACACATAGGCGTCCAGGGTCAGGTTACGCTCGTCGGGGGTGGCGGCCAGGCTGGCAGCTACGCCGCGCTTGTCGTAGCGCACACTGGCGATGTTGTGCCGGGCCAGCACCCAGGCCAGGCGCTTGAGGCTGTCATTGCGTGCACCGTCGGCGCTGTTGCCGTTGCGGTCGGTGGGGCCGGAGCCGGCAATGATCAGCACCACCGGCACCGGTTTGTCGGATTGGGGCAGCAGCAGGGAGCCAAACAATTCGCCGCTGCCGGTGTCGAGGCTGATGGGGCGCTGCAATACGACGGGGGCGGCGGCGTGGGCCACTGCGGTAAACAGGGTAAGTGTTAGTAGCAAAACTCGAAGCATCATCACGCCATCATCTGGAAGGTGTCGGTTCGACCAATGTCTACCGGGAAGGTTTCGAGGATGAACTAGTCGGTTGGCCCGCGTATACTGGCGCGCTTGGTTATCACCCCTGAGTGATTACAACTGATTTCACGGAGCGCCCTGCATGTCCGGCAATACCTTCGGCAAGCTGTTCACTGTTACCACCGCGGGCGAAAGCCATGGCCCGGCGTTGGTCGCCATTGTCGACGGCTGCCCGCCCGGCCTTGAGCTGTCCCTGGAAGACCTGCAGCGTGACCTCGACCGCCGCAAGCCCGGTACCAGCCGTCACACCACCCAGCGCCAGGAGCCCGACGAAGTCGAGATCCTCTCCGGCGTGTTTGAAGGCCGCACCACCGGGTGCGCCATCGGCCTGCTGATCCGCAACACCGACCAGAAGTCCAAGGACTACTCGGCGATCAAGGACCTGTTCCGCCCGGCCCACGCCGACTACACCTACCACCACAAATACGGCGAACGCGATTACCGTGGCGGTGGCCGCAGCTCGGCCCGCGAAACGGCCATGCGTGTGGCCGCCGGTGCTATTGCCAAGAAATACCTGGCCACCCAGGGCATCGTGATCCGTGGCTACATGAGCCAACTGGGCCCCATCGAGATCCCGTTCAAGACGTGGGACAGCGTCGAAGACAACGCTTTCTTCAGCCCTGACCCAGACAAAGTGCCTGAACTGGAAGCCTACATGGACCAGTTGCGCCGCGACCAGGACTCCGTCGGCGCCAAGATCACTGTCGTGGCCGAAGGCGTCAAGCCGGGCCTGGGCGAGCCGATCTTCGACCGCCTCGACGCCGAACTGGCCCACGCGCTGATGAGTATCAACGCGGTGAAGGGCGTTGAGATCGGCGCCGGTTTCGCCTGCGTCTCCCAGCGCGGCACCGAGCACCGTGACGAGCTGACCCCTGAAGGTTTTCTCAGCAACAACGCCGGCGGCATCCTCGGTGGTATCTCCTCTGGCCAGCCGATCGTTGCGCACCTGGCGCTCAAGGCCACGTCGAGCATCACCACGCCGGGCCGTTCGATCGATGTGCACGGCAACCCGGTGGACGTGATCACCAAAGGCCGTCACGACCCGTGCGTCGGCATCCGCGCCACGCCGATTGCCGAGGCGATGATGGCCATCGTGCTGATGGACCACCTGCTGCGCAACCGTGGCCAGAACGCCGACGTACACGTAACCACCCCGGTACTGGGCCAACTGTGACCGCTTGTTGCAATGAGCAAGCCTGCTGTGGCGAGGGAGCTTGTCGAGTCGTCGCACCGTCCCGCTGGGCTGCGAAGCAGCCCCTTGCATGAACCCCGGTCTCCCTTACTGGCGCCTCTCCAGCTTCTACCTTTTCTACTTCGCCCTCCTGGGCGCCACCGCGCCGTTCCTGGCGCTGTACTTCGACCACCTCGGCTTCTCCAGCGCCCGCATCGGTGAACTGGTGGCCATCCCCATGCTGATGCGCTGCGTAGCCCCCAACCTCTGGGGCTGGCTGGGGGACTACACCGGTCGCCGCCTGGCTATCGTACGGTTTGGCGCGGTATGCACCCTGATCAGTTTTTCGCTGATTTTCGTCAGCAAGACCTACGCCTGGCTAGCGCTGGTGATGGCCTTGCACGCGTTCTTCTGGCACGCCGTGCTGCCGCAATTTGAAGTGATCACCCTCGCACATCTGCACAAACAGACCTCCCGCTACAGCCAGATCCGCCTGTGGGGCTCCATCGGCTTCATCCTCACCGTGGTGATCATGGGTCGCCTGTTCGACTGGTTAAGCCTGGATATTTACCCGGTAGTCGTCGTGGTGATCATGGCCGGCATCATCGGCGCGAGCCTCTGGGTACCGAATGCGCAACCGGTCACCCTTGGCAATCGCTTGGCCGGCGGGGGCTTTCTCAAGCAATTGCGCAGCCCCGGCGTGTTGGCGTTTTATACCTGCGTGGCGTTGATGCAAATGAGCCATGGCCCGTACTACACCTTCCTGACCCTGCACCTCGAACACTTGGGCTATAGCCGCGGTGTGATCGGCCTGCTGTGGGCTTTGGGGGTGGTGGCTGAAGTGCTGATGTTCCTGGCCATGAGCCGCATCCTCACGCGCTTTTCGGTTCGCAGAGTGCTGCTGGCCAGTTTCCTGTTGGCGGCACTGCGCTGGCTGTTGCTGGGCGCGTTCGCCGAGTTTTTCTGGATACTGTTACTGGCGCAGGTGATGCACGCGGCCACGTTCGGTAGTTTTCATGCGGCAGCGATTGCCTTTGTGCAGCGCAGTTTTGGCGATAAACAACAAGGCCAGGGCCAGGCGCTTTACGCTGCCCTGGCAGGTACCGGCGGCGCGTTGGGCGCGCTGTATTCGGGTTACAGCTGGAACCTGTTGGGGCCGACCCTCACGTTCAGCATCGCCAGCGTCGCGGCCTTGGCCGCTGCCGTTATCATCGGCCTTCGATTGCAAGAGCAGAACAGAGGAACCCTTCAATGAGCTATGTCGCCGTCTACTCCGTCGCTTCACCGGATACCCCGAACAAGGTCTTGACCCATTTCGACGATATTGCTGCGACCCTGGCAGATCACGGTGTGCGCTTTGAGCGCTGGACCAGTAGCCCGGTCGAGAGGGGCGCCAGCGATGCACACCTGATCGCGGCCTATCAGGCGCAGATCGATGCGCTGGGCTATCCATCGGTGAGTGTGCTCAGCGTTACCGGCGACCACCCGCAACACGCCGAACTGCGCGCCCAGTTCCTCGATGAGCGTCGTTACAGTGAAGACGAAGTCAGGTTTTTCATCGCCGGCCGGGGCCTTTACAGCCTGCATATCGGTAACTACGTGTATGCCGTGCACTGTGAGAAAAACGACCTGCTGGTGATCCCGGCGGGTATTGCGCACTGGTTCGATATGGGTGAAAACCCGTACCTGGTGACACTGCGCCTTTCTCATTCGGTAAAAGGCGATGTGCCTGAGTTCACCGGCAGCGATATTGCCCGGCTGTTTCCTGGCCTGGACGATTAATCGCGGCGTTTTATAAACTTCAACCCCCGCATGTTTGAAGTTGTTGTGGGAAGAGCCTTAAAGGCTTGTAGGGTGTGGCTGTTTATCGCCGCACCTACGCTCCAAGGCGATGCATTATGTAACTCTCCTCGGCCTCAATGTTTATATCACCTGTCTATAGGAAAAATCCCAAAGGTGATTGGGCATACGCCAGTAGAAAGGAGAGTCGCTAATGAGAGGCCCAAAGGAATCGTTTCTTCAACCCTATTGCGTACCGAATGCTGTCAGGCGCCGCCTGAGCTTGGCGGGAAAGGCCCTGACCCCTTCCGAGCTGGAAATCCTACGCTGGGCCGCAGAGGGCAAGACGGTCTGGGAGATGAGCCAGATACGCGCCACTTCCGAAGCCACGGTGAAGTTTCACTTGCGCAATATCTACAGCAAGTTGCAAGTCTGCAACCGTGTGCAGGCGATGAACGAAGCCACGCGACTGGGGTTGTATTGAACCGCAAACAAAAAAGGCCCGCTGACTAAGCGGGCCTTTTTTGTTTGCGCGTATTCACGCCGAATGATAGGTCGGCAGGGCAAAGCGGTTCTGGCTTTGCAGCATCGAAATCTGCGGCAAGTCGCTGGCTTGTTCGGCCAAGTCACGGCGGATGGCGCTGATCACCCAGGTCAGTTGGTCGGCAGTGTGCAGTTGCTGGTACGAGATCGAACGCTTCACTTGTTTGCCTTCGCTGTCGCGCAGGGTCAACAGGATGCCGCCATCTGGACGTGGCTGCGTGGTGACGTCGTATTGGGAGAATACTGAAGCGAATTTATCTTGGATCAGGCTCATGTCTATCAGCTCCGTTGGCTCAAGTTGGCAAGCATGGAGTGATAGGTGCAGTGATTGTGCCAGCTAAAGGTTTTTAATAATTTCGTTATAAATCATGGGCTTAAAAAAATACTCGATTTTTGATTTCGTGCAATTTGCATGAATGGCCATCATGCATCCTGCATTTTGCGCTACTCAATCTGCAGGTTTGGCCCGCCGATACTGTTAGTGACTGCCCTCAGGCGGCTTAATTCCTTTTTTCAGCGGTCGCCCATCGGGATACAAAACATTTCAAATCCCGCGTGTACAGCGCAAGAAGGGCTGACGTATTTTCCTGCAAGGCATACCCAAGAATAAGAAAAAGGATGTTTCGCCATGAGCCACCCGCAAAACGACATGATCACTTGGAGCATGATGCTGCGTAAGGTGCCCGCCATTGTCCGCGCTCTGCCACGGGTGGTACGCGGCATGCGCGCCGCCAACGTCACTGACCCTGCGCAGCCTTGTGGCCTGGGCTGGCATTTCGAGCAGGCGACCCTGCGCAATCCCGATGGCAACGCCTTATTGTTCGGCGATCGTGCGCTCAGCTATCGCGAAGCCAACCAACAGGCCAACCGCATCGCCCACCATCTGCAAGCTCAGGGCATCGTCAAGGGCGACGTGGTGGCGTTGTTTATCGAGAACCGCCCGGAGCTTCTGCTGAACGTATTGGCCGTGGCCAAGCTGGGTGGTATCTGCGCCATGCTCAATACCGCGCAGACCCAGGCGGCGCTGGTACATAGCCTTAAGCTGGTGAACCCAGTGGCGATTGTGGTGGGTGCCGAACTGGTCGCGGCCTATGACGTGGTGCGTGATCAAGTGGCCATTCCCGAGCCACGCACCTGGTTCGTGGCTGATCAGCAAGCCAGTGAGGTACCGCAAGGTTATGCCGACTTGTTGGCCGCCAGCGCCGAATGCCCGGTGGGCAACCCGGCCAGCACCGCGCAAATCTTCTTTAATGACCCCTGCTTCTATATCTACACCTCGGGCACCACCGGCTTGCCCAAGGCGGGCATCATGAAACACGGCCGCTGGACCAAGACCGCCGTGAGCTTTGGCAGCATCGCCCTGGACATGGGGCCGGATGATGTCCTGTATTGCACCTTGCCGCTTTACCACGCCACCGGCCTGTGTGTGTGCTGGGGCTCGGCGATTGTCGGCGCGTCGGGGTTCGCGATTCGCCGCAAGTTCAGCGCCAGTCAGTTCTGGGACGACGCACGCAAATTCAAGGCAACCACCCTGGGTTACGTGGGTGAGCTGTGCCGCTACCTGCTCGACCAGCCACCGGGGGCCAACGACCGCGACAACCAGGTGGTCAAGATGGTCGGCAACGGCCTGCGTCCTGGCGTGTGGGCGCAGTTCAAGGCGCGCTATGGCGTCGAGCATATCTGTGAGTTGTATGCCGCCAGCGACGGCAATATCGGTTTTACCAACGTACTCAATTTCGACAACACCATCGGTTTTTGCCTTCAGCATTGGGCGCTGGTGGACTACGCCCACGATAATGGCGAGCCCCTGCGCGGCAGCGATGGCTTTATGTGCAAAGTGGAGACCGGCGGGCAGGGCCTGCTGCTGGCCAGGATCGATGAAAAATCACCGTTCGACGGCTACACCGACCCCGAAAAGAATCGCAAGGTGATCCTCACCGACGTGTTCGAGAAGGGCGACCGCTACTTCAATACCGGCGATTTGGTGCGCAGCATCGGTTTTGGTCATGCGCAATTTGTTGATCGCTTGGGGGATACCTATCGCTGGAAAGGCGAAAACGTCTCCACCACCGAGGTGGAAAACGTGCTGCTGCAACACCCGCAAATTGCCGAAGTGGTGGCCTATGGCGTGGAAATCGAGAACACCAACGGCCGCGCCGGCATGGTCGCCATCACCCCGAGCGAATCCTTGGCGGCGCTGGACATGCGCGAGCTGCTGCAATTCGCCCACGGCCAGTTACCGCACTATGCCGTGCCGTTGTTCTTGCGCATCAAGATGAAGATGGAAACCACGGGCACCTTCAAATACCAGAAGGTCAAGCTCAAGGAAGAGGCGTTCGACCCGGACAAGGCTGGCAATGACCCAGTGTATGCCTGGCTGCCGGGGTCTGATTGCTATGTGCCGGTGACGGGTCAACTGTTGGCGCAGATTCAAAAAGGGCACTTTCGTTATTAAGGGCGGCGTTATTAAGGGCGGCGTTATTAACGCCAGCGTTATCAACCGCAGCGTTATTGATTCTGCCTATGACTGCTTTTGACAAAAAAGCCATGACAGGTGGGAACTCCGTCGCGACACTGGGCGCCATATTAAGTACCCAGACAAGGAGACCCACATGTCAGACCAAGCCAAACAAATGACCGACGACGAAGCCGCTGAGTTTGCCGAGCAGGTGTTCGACGTGGCCCGTCGCGGTGACGCCGCGATGCTGGCGGCGCTGCTGGCCAAGGGCTTGCCAGCCAATTTTCGCAACCACAATGGCGACACCTTGCTGATGTTGGCGGCCTACCACGGCCACGCCGAGGCGGTAAAAGTGTTGCTCGAATTCAAGGCTGACCCGCTGATCGCCAATGACAAAAACCAATTGCCGATTGCCGGCGCGGCGTTCAAGGGCACCCCCGACGTGGTCAAGGCCCTGATCGAAGGCGGCGCGCCGGTGGATGCAGCGTCGTCCGATGGCCGTACGGCGTTGATGCTGGCGGCCATGTTCAATCGCGTGGAAATGGTGGAATACCTGCTGGGCCAGGGTGCCAACCCCAAGGCCACCGATGCCCAAGGCGCGACCGCTCTGGCAGCTGCGCTGACCATGGGCGCGGTGGATACGGCGGCGCGCTTGCAGAAACTGGTGTAGGCTTTGCGCCCTTTAAAACCCCCCCGCCACAGGATCGCCCCATGAAAACCGCCCTCGTCGAACTCATCAGTAAAATCAGCGCCGGCGTCATGGGCGAGGACGAGGTGGCGCGCATCGCCGAGGAAGCCGCTCAGGCCTACGCGGACCCGGTGGCGTTTCTGGCGGCGAATGCGGATATCAACTACGACGACACCTTCCCGATCCCGCTGGGTGAATGGGTAGTGGTCGGCAGTCTGCCTGACACTGTGCTGTTTCAGGCCGACAGCTATGGCGACCTGTTTGCGCAGATCGTCGCCTCATTCGGCCCTGGCGTGGCGTTCAACCTCAAGCCCAAGCAACTGGCCAAGACCGAAGACCTGACCGCGCTGAACCGCATCCAGATCCAAATGAGCGCCCTTAGCCCGGAAGACGGCGGCTATGTACTGCTCGACTTCAGCCAGCCGCTGGACGACGAGATCCAGGCTGTGCTGGTCTACGGCAATGACCTGCCGCGAGTGTTGGAGTTGTGCGCCGAAGTCGGCATCAAGGGCGAACCATCGTTGGAAGCCTTAAGAATCGCCCTACACGTCTGAAATAAAACGGAACCCCCGTCAGGGCTGACTATCCTACAAGTGCATGCCCCCACTTTAGGAGCGACACCATGGGTTCCACTTTTAATGGTCTGATCGGGCTGATCATCCTGGCGCTGGATATCTGGGCGATCATCAACGTGTTCAAAAGCGGCGCGAGTACGGGCGCCAAGGTGCTGTGGATCTTGCTGATCCTGCTGCTGCCGGTGTTGGGCCTGATTATCTGGGCGATTGCCGGGCCGCGGGGCAATGTGCGGATTTGAGCGAGCACAGTAAATGTGGGAGGGGGCTTGCTCCCGATAGCGGTCGGTCAGTTACAGATGCATTGACTGAACCACCGCTATCGGGAGCAAGCCCCCTCCCACATGGGTTCTCCATACACCTATAAGATTTGTGTTTCGAAATATTCGCTGCACAGAATTTTCACATCCCTTCCAAGACAATTCCAAGGCTTTATTCCCCTCCCAAGGCTCTATCTCAAGTGCCACTAACGGCGGGGCAGGCGCGCGCGTTCAGTAATTAATAGCCTTGCTGGCATTGATCGGGCACCATTCGCGCCACTGCATTATTTCGAAACTTAAACTTCCAATGGGTCCTGAAACGACATGGCAAACCCGGACGCCCTGAACCAGCAGCGAGCTTCTAATCGCCTGCTGCAACCGACTGTCAAATCTCATCTGGCCTACACGCTGCTCTGCGCGCTGGTCATGATGGTGATGTTCTCCCTGCTGCGCCTGGCGCTGCTGGTCTACAACCGCGAAATGATCCTCGACACCCCGGCCTCGACCTTCCTTGAAGCGTTCGCCAACGGCCTGCGCCTGGATATTCGCCTGGTGGTGTACCTGCTTATCCCGTTGCTGCTGGCACTATTCAGCGTACGGGCCATGGCTGCGCGCGGGTTCTTTCGTTTCTGGCTGACCCTTGCCTCCAGCATTGCCCTGTTCCTGGGCTTGATGGAGATGGACTTCTACCGCGAGTTCCACCAGCGCCTCAACGGCCTGGTGTTCCAGTACGTGAAAGAAGACCCGAAAACCGTGATGAGCATGCTCTGGTACGGTTTCCCGGTGGTGCGCTACCTGCTGGCCTGGGCCGTGGGCACCCTGATTTTAAGCATCGCGTTCAAAGGCGCCGACCGTGCGACTCGCCCACGTGGGCCGTTCAGCGGCGGCAGCATCGGCACTCGCCAAGTGGCGCCGTGGTACAGCCGCATCGCGGTGTTTGTAGTTTGCCTGCTGATCGCCGTGGTCGCCGCCCGTGGCACGCTGCGTCAGGGCCCGCCACTGCGTTGGGGTGACGTTTACACCACCGATTCGAACTTCGCCAACCAGCTGGGCCTCAACGGCACGCTGTCGTTGATCGGTGCTGCCAAGGCGCGTTTCTCCGAGCATCGCGACAACGTATGGAAAGCTACCCTGGACCAGCCCCTGGCGACCCAGACCGTGCGGGACATGTTGCTGCTGCCGTCAGAAAAACTCGTCGATAGCGACATTGCCGCCGTGCGCCGCGAGTTCACGCCACCGGCCGAAAAGACCCTGCCGATCAAGAACGTGGTCGTGATCCTGATGGAGAGCTTCGCCGGTCACTCGGTGGGCGCCCTGGGCCGCCCTGGCAACATCACGCCGTACTTCGACAAACTGTCCAAGGAAGGCCTGTTGTTCGACCGTTTCTTCTCCAACGGCACCCACACCCACCAGGGTATGTTTGCCACCATGGCGTGCTTCCCGAACCTGCCGGCGTTTGAATACTTGATGCAGACCCCGGAAGGCAGCCACAAGCTGTCGGGCCTGCCGCAGTTGCTCAGCGCGCGGGATTTCGACGACGTGTATGTCTACAACGGCGACTTCGCCTGGGACAACCAGTCGGGCTTCTTCAGCAACCAGGGCATGACCAACTTCATCGGCCGCAATGACTTCGTCGACCCGGTGTTCTCCGACCCGACGTGGGGCGTGTCCGACCAGGACATGTTCAACCGTGGCCTGCAAGAACTGAAGGCGCGTGAAGGTGGCAAGCCGTTCTACGCCCTGTTGCAAACCCTGTCCAACCACACCCCGTACGCGTTGCCGACGCCATTGCCGGTGGATAAAGTCACCGACCGTGGCAGCCTCAACGAGCATTTGACGGCCATGCGTTACTCCGACTGGGCCCTGGGCCAGTTCTTTGAGAAGGCCCGCAAGGAGCCGTACTTCAAGGAAACCCTGTTTGTGATCGTGGGCGACCACGGCTTTGGCAACGAACAGCAGATCACCGAGATGGACCTGGGTCGCTTCAACGTACCGATGTTGATGATTGCACCGGGCATGCAGGAAAAATTCGGCGAGCGTGACCACACCGTGGGTACGCAGATCGACATCGTGCCGACCATCATGGGCCGTCTCGGTGGTGAAACCCTGCACCAGTGCTGGGGCCGTGACCTGCTGAACCTGCCCGAAGGCGACAAAGGCTTCGGCGTGATCAAGCCATCGGGCAGCGACCAGACCGTAGCGTTGGTCACCGCAGACCGTATCCTGGTGCTGCCAAAGGAAATGCCACCCAAACTGTGGCAGTACGAGCTGGGTGCCAACCCGACCGGCAAGGTGATCTCTGAATCGCCGGACGAACCCGCGTTGAAGCAGAAACTGGAGTCGTTCCTGCAGACCGCCACCAAGAGCTTGTTGGACAACACCGCCGGTGTGGTCAACGGCAAGCCGGACTAACTAACCGGCAATAAAAAAGAGGCCTCTAAGGCCTCTTTTTTTTTGCGCGACTTTTATATACGGCCGAGCAACAACAACACCAGCAGTACCACCAGAACTACACCGAGGATACCCGACGGGCCATAACCCCAGTTACGGGAATGCGGGAATACCGGCAGGCCACCGACCAGCAGGAGGATCAGGATGATGATCAGAATCAGGCTCATAGTTTTCTTTCCTTGTAGGCCTTCTGCAAAGACCGGTTATTAAACGATAGGCCTGCGGGTTAAATCACAGACGCCTTAACAACTCCGACCTTGGTACTTTGCAGAAAATTCCTTATTTTTTTTCAAGTCATTACCGAACTTACTTATTTCTTTTAATACGCTCAGTTAGTTGAAAAAGATTGAACTTAGGCTATGCGCGAGTATCCGACCTGGCCGCGAGTTTGCCCGAGGCATTCATCACTCTGATGGTGCGTGGGTGTAGGAAAAACCTTCGCTACACTGCCGATCACTTCTTTCGTGAACCACAAGGCTACTTCCTATGCAAAATCGCATGATGATCACTGGCGCCGGGTCCGGTCTGGGTCGTGAAATCGCTCTGCGCTGGGCCCGCGAGGGTTGGCAGTTGGCGTTGTCGGATGTCAGCGAAGCGGGCCTGTTGGAAACCCTCAAGTTGGTTCGCGAGGCCGGTGGCGATGGCTTTACCCAGCGCTGTGATGTGCGCGACTACAGCCAGCTCACTGCGTTTGCCCAGGCCTGTGAGGTGAAGCTGGGCGGCATCGACGTGATCGTCAACAATGCCGGCGTGGCCTCGGGCGGTTTTTTCGCCGAATTGTCCCTGGAAGATTGGGACTGGCAGATCGCAATCAACCTCATGGGCGTGGTCAAGGGCTGCAAGGCGTTCCTGCCGCTGCTGGAAAAGAGCAAGGGGCGCATCATCAACATCGCCTCCATGGCGGCGCTGATGCAGGGCCCGGCCATGAGTAACTACAACGTGGCCAAGGCTGGTGTGGTGGCGCTGTCAGAGAGTTTGCTGGTGGAGCTCAAGCAGCAGGAGGTCGGTGTGCACGTGGTGTGCCCGTCGTTCTTCCAGACCAACCTGCTGGACTCGTTCCGTGGCCCGACGCCGGCGATGAAAGCCCAAGTGGGCAAGTTGCTGGAAAGCTCGCCGATCACGGCGGCAGACATCGCCGACTACATCTACCAGCGCGTGGCCGAGGGGGAATTCATGATCCTGCCCCACGAGCAGGGGCGGATGGCGTGGGCGTTGAAGCAGAAAAACCCGCAGTTGCTCTATGACGAGATGACCAGCATGGCCGACAAGATGCGGGCCAAGGCCCAGGCTGCGAAGGCCTGAATACAGTCTCAGGCGGTACACCAAACAAATGTGGGAGTGGGCTTGCTCGCGAATGCGGATTGTCAGTTGATACATTCATCACTGATACACCGCATTCGCGAGCAAGCCCGCTCCCACATTTGGTTATGTGATCTGTCAGTAAAGTTACCTGTCGGCGTGGGTTTTACCTGAATTCATCGCAAGGCATTGATAGCTCCCACCCCCAACGCGCATGGTCGAAGTCCTTTCACTGTTAAAAAGGACAACCGCCATGCTGGTCTTAAGCCGCGCCGTAGGCGAAGCCATTTCCATCGGCGATGACATCGCCGTGCACATCCTAGAGTTGAACGGTAACCAGGTGAAGTTCGGCGTTGAAGCGCCAGCCGGGGTGCATGTGCACCGTGCCGAGGTTCACCAGAAGATCCTTGATCGTCAGGGCGCCGTCACCCATCCGGTGCAGGTACCCAACCTCTAACGCGTCAGTCGAACAGATGCTTGGGCACATCGTGCTTGAGCATCAACTGACACTGCTCGCTTTCGGGGTCGAACACGATCAGGGCCTGGCCTTTGGTGAGTGCCTGGCGCACGCGCAGTACGCGGGTTTCCAGCGGCGTATCGTCGCCGTTGTCGGTGCCGTCGCGGGTGACGAAGTCTTCGATGAGGCGGGTCAGGGTGTCGACTTCAAGTGCGTCGTAGGGAATCAGCATACAAGCCTCTGAGGTTAAGTCCCGGCGATGCTACTGCGCCGGGACTCTTGTTACCAGCAGTTACCAGTAGTTGCCAGCGTCAGCTTTTTTGGCCGACCAGACTGTCCACCGATGGCACCCGTGTATCGCTCTCCATCTGCGTCTCATGCTCCAGCTGATGACTGAACCGATCCAGTGAACCCTGGGCCGGTTGCGCATCGCTGGCGAATACCGGCGGGCTGAGAATATAAGCACCCAGCAAGCGACTCAGCGCCGCAAGGCTGTCGATATGGGTGCGCTCGTAACCGTGGGTCGCATCGCACCCAAACGCCAGCAGCGCCGTACGGATATCGTGCCCGGCGGTCACCGCCGAGTGTGCATCGCTGAAGTAATAACGGAATAGGTCGCGCCGCACGGGCAGGTCATTGTCTGAGGCCAGGCGCAGCAGGTGCCGTGAGAGGTGGTAGTCATACGGCCCGCCGGAATCCTGCATCGCCACGCTCACGGCATGCTCGCTCGAATGCTGGCCGGGAGCGACCGGGGCAATGTCGATGCCGACAAATTCGCTGACGTCCCAGGGCAGGGCAGCTGCGGCACCGCTGCCGGTTTCTTCGGTAATGGTGAACAGCGGGTGGCAGTCGATCAGCAAGGGCTCGCCGCTGTCGACGATGGCCTTGAGCGCGGCCAGCAGGGCGGCCACACCGGCCTTGTCGTCCAGGTGTCGGGCGCTGATATGCCCGCTCTCGGTGAACTCGGGCAGTGGGTCGAAGGCCACGTAGTCGCCGACACTGATGCCCAACGAGTCGCAATCGGCTCGGGTGGCGCAGTAGGCGTCGAGGCGCAATTCAACGTGGTCCCAACTCACCGGCATTTCGTCCACGGCGGTGTTGAACGCATGCCCGGAGGCCATCAACGGCAGCACACTGCCGCGAATGACACCGTTATCGGTAAACAGGCTGACGCGGCTGCCTTCGGCAAAGCGGCTGGACCAGCAACCTACGGGCGCCAGCGTGAGGCGGCCGTTGTCCTTGATCGCGCGTACAGCGGCGCCGATGGTGTCCAAATGCGCGGATACCGCACGGTCGGGGCTGTTTTTCTGGCCCTTGAGGGTGGCGCGGATAGTGCCGCGTCGAGTCATTTCAAACGGAATGCCCAGTTCTTCCAGGCGCTCGGCGACGTAGCGCACGATGGTGTCGGTGAACCCGGTGGGGCTGGGAATGGCGAGCATTTCCAGCAGCACTTTTTGCAGGTAGTTGAGGTCCGGTTCGGGGATGGTTTGGCTCATAAAGACTCCTGTTGAAGTGACAGGCTTGAGAGAAAGGTTGCTCTGGCTGCCGCTTTCGCGAGCAAGCCCGCTCCCACATTTGGACCGCATTCCCATGTGGGAGCGGGCTTGCTCGCGAAGGCGTCAGACCAGGCAACCCAGTTTTCAAGCGATCAGCTAACTGTGAGGAAACAACAAATCCACAAACCGCTCAGCCGTCGGCTGGGGTTCATGATTGGCCAGGCCGGCCCGTTCGTTGGCTTCGATAAACACGTACTCGGGTTGGTCGGCGGCGGGCACCATCAGGTCCAGGCCCACCATGGGGATGTCCAGGGCGCGGGCGGCGCGCACGGCAGCGTCTACCAGCGTGGGGTGCAGGGTCGCAGTGACGTCTTCCAGGCAACCCCCGGTGTGCAGGTTGGCAGTGCGACGCACCGCCAGGGTTTTGCCGCGGGGCAGGATGCTGTCGTAGTCGTAGCCGGCGGCCTGTAAGGTGCGTTCGGTTTCTGCATCGACAGGGATTTTACTCTCGCCATCCGTCGCCGCCTGACGGCGCCGACTTTGGGCTTCGATCAGCGCGCCGATGGAATGATGACCATCACCCGTCACTTCTGCCGGGCGACGAATCGCAGCGGCGACCACGTCGAAACCGATTACCAGGATGCGCAGGTCGAGGCCTTCGTGGAAGCTTTCCAGCAACACGCGGCTGTCGAACTGGCGCGCCGCTTCAATCGCCTGCTGCACCTCTTCGATCGTCTGCAAATCCACCGCCACGCCCTGGCCTTGCTCACCGTCCAGGGGCTTGACGACGATGCGCTGATGCTCGTCGAGAAATTCGAGGTTGTCATCGGCGCTGCCCGCCAATTGCTGCGAGGGCAGCTTCAAACCGGCGGCCTTGAGCACCTTGTGCGTCAGGCTTTTGTCCTGGCACAGGGTCATGCTGATCGCACTGGTCAAATCACTCAGGGATTCACGGCAACGCACGCGGCGCCCGCCATGGCTCAGGGTAAACAGCCCCGCGTCGGCGTCGTCCACCTGCACGTCGATGCCGCGTCGATGCGCTTCTTCGACGATGATTCGCGCATAGGGGTTGAACCCCGCTTGCGGCCCTGGGCCAAGAAACAGCGGTTGGTTGATCCCATTCTTGCGCTTGATCGCAAAGGTGGTCAGCGCCCGAAAGCCGAGCTTGGCGTAGAGGTTCTTGGCCTGGCGGTTGTCGTGCAACACCGACAGGTCCAGGTAGCTCAGGCCACGGCTCATAAAGTGCTCCACCAAGTGGCGCACCAGCACTTCCCCGACGCCGGGGCGCGTGCATTGCGGGTCCACCGCCAGGCACCACAGGCTGCAACCGTTTTCTGGGTCGTGAAAAGCTTTTTGGTGATTGAGGCCCATCACGCTGCCGATCACCGCGCCGCTGTCTTCATCTTCAGCCAGCCAATACACCGGGCCGCCTTGATGGCGTGGCGTGAGGCGTTCGGCGTCGACGGGCAACATGCCGCGGCCCTGGTAGAGCTGATTGACCGCCAGCCAATCCGCCTCGGTTTGCACCCGGCGAATGCGAAAACCGCGAAACACCCGAGTCGCCGGGCGATAGTCGGTGAACCAAAGGCGCAGGGTGTCGGAGGGGTCGAGGAACAACTGCTGCGGGTCGATCCCCAAAATCTGTTGGGGGGCCGCCACGTACAGAGCGATATCCCGCTCGCCGGCCTGCTCATTGAGCAACTCCTGGGCGAGGCTGGCAGGGTCTGGGAAGGTATGGCCGATCAACAACCGGCCCCAACCGCAATGCACGGCAATTGGTTCGGCGCCCAGCGGGCTGCCATCTTCAGCCAGACGGGCTTGCAGGCGCTCGTACGTCGGCGCCTGGCCCTTGATCAAACGTTGGCTGTATGCCGCCGCAAGAGGTTTCATCGATCAGATTCCTTGTTCGCTGAGCCACAGGTTCAGCGCCGCCAACTGCCACAGCTTGGAGCCGCGCAATGGGGTCAGTTGGCCTTGCGGGTCGGTGAGCAGGCGATCAAGCATGGCGGGGTTGAACAGGCCGCGATCCTGGCTTGGGTCCATCAGCAGTTCGCGCACCCAGTTCAAGGTATCGCCCTGCAAATGCTTGAGGCCGGGGACCGGGAAGTAGCCTTTTTTGCGGTCGATGACTTCGCTTGGGATCACGCGGCGCGCGGCTTCTTTCAGCACTTGCTTGCCGCCATCGGGCAATTTGAATTTGCCTGGCACACGGGCCGACAGCTCGACCAAGCGGTAATCCAAAAACGGTGTACGCGCTTCCAAACCCCAGGCCATGGTCATGTTGTCGACGCGCTTGACCGGGTCGTCCACCAGCATCACGGTGCTGTCCAGACGCAAGGCTTTATCCACCGCAGCGTCAGCGCCCGGCATCGCAAAATGCTCGCGTACAAAGTCACCCGCGGCGTCATTGGCAGTCAGCCATTTTGGCGCGACGGTGGCGGCATAGTCGTCGTAGCTGCGGTCGAAGAACGCCTCGCGGTAGGCAGCATATGGATCGCTGGCGCCATCCACCTGCGGGTACCAGTGGTAACCGGCAAACAGTTCATCCGCACCCTGGCCGCTTTGCACCACCTTGCAATGCTTGGCCACTTCCCGCGACAGCAGGTAGAAGGCGATGCAGTCATGACTGACCATCGGCTCGCTCATGGCGCGGAACGCCGCGGGCAGTTGCTCGATGATCTCGCTTTCGGCGATGCGTAGTTGGTGGTGACGTGTGCCGTAGTGCTTGGCAATCAGGTCGGAGTACTGGAACTCGTTGCCAGCCTCGCCGCCCGCGTCTTCAAAACCGATGGAGAAGGTCGACAGGTCTTGCACACCGACTTCCCGCAGCAGGCCAACGAGCATGCTCGAATCCACACCGCCGGAGAGCAGTACGCCGACATCCACGGCGGCACGTTGGCGGATCGCCACGGCTTCGCGGGTGCTGTCGAGCACGCGGTCGGTCCAGTCTTCGAGGGTGAGGTGTTTTTCATCCTCGTGCGGGCCGTAGGGCAGGGTCCACCAGGTTTTTTGCTCGGTCTTGCCACTGGCGTCGATGCGCAACCAACTGGCCGGTGGCAGTTTCTCGATGCCTGCCAACAACGTGCGCGGCGCAGGTACCACGGCATGGAAGTTCAAGTAATGGTTGAGCGCTACCGGATCGAGGATCGGGTTGATATCGCCGCCCTTGAGCAGGGCCGGCAACGCCGAGGCAAAGCGCAAACGCTGGCCGGTGCGCGACAGGTACAGCGGCTTCACACCCAGGCGGTCACGGGCAATAAACAGGCGCTGGGCATCGCGCTCCCAGATGGCGAAGGCAAACATGCCATTGAGCTTGGGCAGCAGTGCTTCGCCCCAGGCGTGATAGCCCTTGAGCAACACCTCGGTGTCGCCACCCGAATAGAAGGCGTAGCCCAGGGCTTCCAGCTCTTCTCGGAGTTCCGGGAAATTGTAGATCGCACCGTTGAAGGCCAGCGACAGGCCCAAATGGGCGTCGACCATCGGTTGGGCCGAGCCGTCCGACAGGTCCATGATTTTCAGGCGTCGGTGGCCCAGCGCTACTGGCCCTTGAGCATGAAAGCCCCAGGCGTCGGGGCCACGGGGGGCCAGGTGATGGGTGATGCGCTCAATCGCTGCCAGGTCGGCAGGTTGGGCATCGAAACGTAATTCTCCAGCTAATCCGCACATAAATTCCTTACCGGTTTTTCCGTTGGGGAGGGTAAACACTCAATACGCCCATAGGGCGCGTACCCAGAAACTGACACGCGCCTATGGTGGGAGTTTTAGAACAATCGGTTATAAGGCAAAGAGCCTTTACCGCGAGAATGCAAGCCCGTGTGTGGCGTGACGTTGGCCGCAAGGGCAGTAAATAGCGCTGGTAAACATGCGAACAATGCGTGGTTTGGACGGTTGAATACCCCAGAATTTGCATCATTTGGCGCCAGGATCAGCCTTATCGTTGGGCGGCATTACTCAACGCACAAGGATGACTGCCGATGGCCGAAATACAGGATTCAACCGATGCCGTGGCGCCGGTGACAGAAGAAGACGTCACCGCCGCACTGTTGGAACTCACCGCAGATCTGGATAAAGCCCTGGTGTTGCAACAGAAGTTGCCCGCTTGGTTCACCCAGGCAGATGTGGCGACTCACCACGCCCTGCAACAAGCCCATGAGCAGAGCCAAAGACCGCGTGAGCAAGCAGCCCGCTTGTTGGCCCAGGTCAAACCGCTCAAGCAGTTTTGCGCCGAGAAGCTCCAGGCGTTTCTGGTTGCCAAGGGGCACACGTCGCTGGCGATTGAGCACGATACGCTGGAAGTGCCGCACCGCTCTTACCATATGAAGGTTCCTGTCGGCCCGACGGTTGAGGTGATCAAGCTTGAGAAGCACAGCTTGTTGCAGGCCGCCATGCAGAACTTTCCGTTGGAGAATGCCGGCTCTGGTGGGATGCCCCGAGGTACGGTCATTCGTTCAGGGCACGGCCTGGTGCGCACCCTCAGTGCTGAGACGTTTATCGGTTACTGCCGTGAGCTGGATCTTGGCGCCGCCTACCAACAGCATCTGAGAGAGGTGTTCAGCCTGCGCTCTCCCGCTGAAGCGCCTGAGGAACCTGAAAGCGGCTACAACCCGGCGGTTGCGCAGATCGGTAAGGCCCGATGCCTGGAGATGCAAGTTAACCTGCACATCGCCTATGCCAAGGGTGATATCAGCAAGCCTACCTACGAGTTATTACAGGCGCTGATCAAGGCAGATTTACCGGCCAGCGATGTTTCGCACCTGTTGTTTCACGGTAAACCGTTGGTGTGGCACGGGTTGAATATCGGGGATACGTGCGTATGGGGCGTGATGGTGTTGGCCAACGCCGCCGAAGGCGGCTTTTCGTCGGGGCCGACGGTGGTCTATATGCCCAACGAACCGGTACGGCCCTGGTACGAGTACCCGTCGCTGGACGACTTCACGCAGTACTTGTCGCTCAAGCTCCAGGTGCCGGCCTACCGGCGCTTTTTTACCGGGTACCTGGACGAGTCCGAACGCTTTGGGTTCTTCCAGCGGTTTGACCAGCACCGAACACTCACGCGTCTGGAGCCGGTAGTAGAAACGGGAAACCTGTCGAGGTTTTTTTTCAATGTCTGCGTCGGCAAGTTGCAGCTGGACGCAAACATGTTGGCGGTGCCCACGGCGCAGGCGGATGAAGATGCACGCCAGAAACGTCTGCAAAGCTACCTTGAGGCTGGCTTGACGCTGCTCAATATCGCCGGGTTTGTGGTGCCGGTGGTGGGGCAGTTGATGATGGGGGTGGGCATCGGCCAATTGCTGGGCGAGGTGTTCGAAGGCATCGACGACTGGAACCACAATGAAAAAACCGAGGCGCTTGAGCACCTGGTCAATGTGGCGCAAAGCATCGCTGGCATGGCGGCATTTGCGGCAGGGGCGAAGGCCTTCGGCGTGGTGAAGCGACTGGCCACCCGGCCAGCCGATTTTTTTGATGGCATGGAAGCCGTCAAGCGGCCCGACAACAGTCAATGGTTATGGCGGCGGCGGGTAAGGGCCTATCGTCATCCGCCGCAAGCGGTGTCGGGTACGGTCGCCAATGGCATGGGGGTGTATAAGACCAACGGGCACGCTTACGCCAAGATCGAAGGTAGGGTGTATTCGATCGCCTTCGACGCCACGCAGAAGCAGTGGTGTGTCACACACCCTTTGCGCAGCGAGGCGTATCGCCCACCGCTCAAGCACAACTACACGGGGGGCTGGCAGTTTGAATGGGAGCGGCCTCAGGACTGGGAAGATCCTGCCTACATCATCCAACGGTTGAACCCAGCGCTCTCGTCGCTCACGGGGGAGCGCTTGATGGAGATTGCATCCATCGCCGACCTGTCGTTGCCTCGGTTGCGTTACCTGGCCCAGGAAAACCTGCCGTTGCCGGAGCGCTTCAAGGATGGCGTGGTGCGCTTCATGCAGGAGCAAAAAGTGCGTGACCTGACCTGGCAGCTTGAGCATCAGGAGCATCTGGACCTGAGCACGGCCCGCACTCAGATGCTCGCCTTGCCGCACATGCCCGGCTGGCCCAGCGGGCGTTTCTTTGAGGTTTTGGACGAGGAGGGGAACCTGCTTGAGAGCTACCCCGATACCGCACCTTTTGACTATGAAGACCTGAGCATTCACATCACCGAGAAGCAACTTGAACGCGGTGAGGTGATGCCCACGTTGCTGGCGGCACTGGAACCAGAGGAAACACAGGCGCTGTTGGGCGAGGTGGTAGAGCCGGCCGAGGCTGAGGCTGTCTTGAAGCGCCGCTTGCTCGCCTCGCTTGAGCTCAGCCATCGGCGGGTTTTTGAGCAGTTGTATGAGGAGTCGGACGTGATCACTCATATCGATCATGAACTGCTGATGGGGCATTACCCGCGTCTACCCAATCGTATGGCGTGGGAGGTGCTGTCTGGTGCCTCGACCCGGCAGCGTTTGCGCCTGCGTGAGATGCGGCGGGTGCCGCTGTTGCTGGCGCAACGAACCCGAGAGGCCTTGCAACTGCTTGATGAGGACCGGGCACTCAGTGGCTTGTACTGGCCGAAGCAGGGCACGCAGGCGAGCCAGCGCTTGGCCGTCGGGTTGCTGGGGCGAGTCTTCGATTGGCCGCAGACCCAGTTGTTGCAAGTTCGCCACGGGTCGCTCAACGGTGAGCTGATCGCGCAGCTTGGAAGAGAAAACGCGACGATGCGTCGTACGGTGGTCACCTCCGCCGACGGCTTCCAGGCCTTCGACGAGCAAGGTAAGTCCTTGGGGCCGGCCGCTGTAGGCGGTGAGGGTTTTTATCAGGCACTGGCCGATACGCTATCGGCCGATCAACTTGCCACACTGAGGTTGAACGGCACTCAGCGTGCCAGTCACTTACGTCACGAGCTGATAGGCAAGGCGGAGACTGAGCGCACGATGCTCGCTCGTTATCTCTGGCCGGAGCGCGCAATACCCGAGCCGTCCGTGGCGTGTGTCCAGGCTGTGCTTGAGGATCTGGCACCCCAGCCCCCAGCCTTGATGCGTAAGGTTGGCAAGCTCTACCCCAAGTTGAGTTCGCGCCAGCTCACGTTGTTGCTGCAAGGCCTGGGCACCGACCCGTTATCGCGGGCCCGGGCCGTCAAGGCGTTACAGCAACAACTCAAGCATTTACAGCTCGCGTTGACACATTGGTACGACGACAAAAGCGCGGTAAAGGGTATGACGCGCTCGGCCAAGAAGGACTTGCGCGAGGGTCGAAAGGCCGTCATGAAAGCGATCGAACGCAGTTGGAAGCGAAAAACACTGTTGCGCAATGAGCGCGGTGTGGAGGTGCTTGGCCTGGAGCTGGATGGCCTGGTCGTAGGCGCCTTGCCGCAGTTGCCAGCTGATGTCGACTTTAGTCATGTGCGTCGGTTGGCGTTGCGCAACATGAACCTCGATGATCAGGTTGGGGGGTTCCTTGAGCACTTCAAGGGGCTCAATGCGCTCGATTTGGAGGGCAACAAGGTGACCCAGCTACCCGCGGCGTTGTCGCAGATGCGCGAGCTGCGGCGCCTGTACCTGAGCCACAACCAACTGCAACTGACCGAAGCCACCCAAGCGAAACTGGCGGCCTTGACCGAGCTGCGGGTACTGAACCTGAACCACAACCCGCTGCTGAATGCGCCTGCGATCAATCGGATGTTCGACTTGCGCGGCTTGTTCCTCAACAGTTGCTCGCTTAAGGAATTGCCTGCCGGGTTTCAACGGCCCCCTTACCTGGAAACCGTTGATCTGCGTGGCAATCAAATTACTGCCTTGCCGCAGTGGCTGTCTGAAGTCCCACGGGTTCTGGCACAAACGCTGCGTCTGGGCGATAACCCTCTGGACACCCCCAGCCGCCAGTTGGTGCGTACCTACCGAAACCGCATCGGCGTGGGTATGGGCTATCTGGAAGATGATATCGCCCGTTTGACCGAGCAAAAGGCGCAGGAGCTGTGGTTTAAGGATGTGGCGGGGGAGCTTGCGAGCAAACAAGCCACTTGGGCATCGCTCAGGGCAGAGCAGGGCTCTGATGGGTTGTTCAACCTGCTCGCCGGGCTGGGCGGCACCGCAGATGCCAAGAAGGTTCACGATGACATCAGCCGGCGTGTGTGGTGGGTGCTGGAAGCGGCCGAAGCGGATGCGGACTTTCGCGCTGAAATTTTCGAGCGTGCCGCTACGCCGCTCAATTGTGACGATGCCGCCGCGGCGAGTTTTAGCAACCTTGAGGTGCTGACGCATATTCACGAAGCGTCCAAAGGCGTCGAAGGGGGCGAATTGACGGCTGAGCACTTGCTGCGCTTGGGCAAGGGATTGTTTCGGCTTGACCAGATTGAGCGGTATGCACTGGACCACAGTGCAGACCACCCGAGTGCCGACCCGCTGGAAGTGAGCCTGGCATTTCGAAAAGGCCTGGCAGACACCTTTTACTTGCCGGGCCAACCCCGCCATATGCGTTTTGAGCAGTTGGGTGAGGTCACTTCGCAGAACTTGAGGGCTGCCGCTCACCGGGTCCGGGCGGCGGAACTGTCCCCCGCGTTAATGGAGTACCTGGTCAAGTTGCCGTTCTGGAGCAGCTACTTGAAAAAAACCTTCAGCAACCAGTTCGAACGTTTGATGCAGCCGTTCGATGAGCGCATGCAAGCGGTATTTGATCAAGGCCAGACACTGACGGATGGCGACTACCGCGAGCAAATGAACGTAATTTCGCTGGAGCGCACGCAGGTCGAAAGCGCTGAGATCAAACGCCAGACGGAGGAGGCGTTGAAGCCCGGCGCGTTGACGGCCTGCAAGGCGGCCGTGTTATGAGGCGCCCGTGCCCCGGATCAACGCCCGCACGGCGAACCGATTGGGGTGGCAGGCGTGTGCCACGCTGATGGGCACCGGCAAGGGCTCGTCGTTCAGCCAGGCCACCAGTAGTTCGGCACACAGTGGCGCAGTGATTAACCCACGTGAGCCATGGCCGCTGTTGATGTACAGGCCGTCGAGCCACGGGCAGTTGGCCTGAGGGGCTTGGCGGGCATCCTTGCGCAGCGCCGCGTAGGCCTGGTCGAAAGCAGTGCGTTCGGCCAGCGGCCCTACAATGGGCAGATAGTCGGGGCTGGTGCAGCGAAAGGCGGCGCGGCCTTCAAGCTGTTCAGGTGTCATTGCGCTGGCGCCCAGGCGCTGTGCCAGGTCGACGGAAATCTCGCTCAGCATCTCCAGGTTGCCGGCGTGTTCGGCGGCGGTGGGCGTGAGGTCGTCACTCTTGAAATCGAAGCTGGCGCCCAAGGTGTGCTCGCCCAGGCGTGCCGGGGCCACGTAGCCTTCGGCGCACACCACAGTGGCCAGGGCCTGGCTTTGTGAGGTTTGTGCCAGGCGGGTGATTTGCCCGCGAATGCGCTTGAGGGGCAGATCGGTACTGAACGGGAAACGCTTGATCTCAGCCGCCCCGGCCAACACCACCACCGGTGCGCTAGCCAGCAGGGTGTCGCCGGACAGGGCGTGCCATTGGCCATCAACGCGTTGCAGCTCAAGGGCCTCGTGATGGGGCAATACCGTGATTAGCGGGTGACGTGCCTGCCATTCACACAACGCAGGCGGGTGCACCCAGCCGCCCTCGGGGAAAAACAGCCCGCCGTGTTCCAGTGCCACGCCGGCACGCGCTTGGGCCTGGGCCGGGCCCAGCAGGTGCAACAGGTCGGGCGCAAAGGCTGCGGCCAACTGTACCTGGCGCTCGGCTTCCTTGGCGTTGAAGGCCAGTTGCAGCACGCCGCAACCGTCCCAGTCGACGCCTCGGTGCAGGTGTTCGAGCAGGCGGCGCGTGTGCCCGAAACCACTGAGTATCAACTGCGACAGGGCTGTGCCGTGGGCTGAGAGCTTGAGGTACAGCACGCCTTGCGGGTTGCCTGAGGCCTCTTGTGCCAGGCCTGCGTGACGCTCCAGCAGGCTCACGCGCCAACCGCGTGCGGCCAGGCTGGCCGCTGTGGTGCACCCGGCGAGGCCGCCACCGATTACCATTGCATGGCGTTCGCCTTCAAGTGCAGCCGGTCGTGCGAACCACGGTTTGGCGGCAGGCGGCGCCGGGGTCTCTGTTGGCCAGCCGAGGAACTCACCGCGCAGGATCTCCCACTTGTGGCCAATACCTGGCGTACGTTTCATCTTGAAACCCGCCGCATTGATCAGCCGGCGCACCCAGCCGGTGCTGGTGAACGTGCTGATCGTTGCCCCAGGTGCTGCCAATCGCGCCAGCTCGGCAAACAGTTCGGCGGTCCACATGTCCGGGTTTTTCGCCGGGGCGAAACCGTCGAGAAACCACGCGTCGATCTGGGCATCCAGTTGCGGCAGTTGCTCCAGGGCATCGCCGATCAACAGGGTCAGGGTCACGCGGCCGTTATCCAGTATCAGGCGTTGGAAGCCTTGGTGGATCGCGATGTATTGCTTAAGCAGTTGCTCGGCGAAGGGGTGCAGTTCGGGCCAGAGGGCGAGGGCGCGTTGCAGGTCGGCGTGGCTCAGGGGGTACTTTTCGACGCTGACGAAATGCAGGCGCGCACCGGCCACCGCGTGCTGCTCGAACAGCTGCCAGGCACACAAAAAATTCAAGCCGGTGCCAAAGCCGGTTTCACCAATCACCAGTTGCCCACCCACCGGCAAGGCGGCAAAGCGCGCCTGCAAGCGGTTTTGTTCCAGGAAGACATAGCGGGTTTCTTCAAGGCCCGACTTGTCGGAGAAATACACGTCGTCGAACACGCGCGAGTGCGGGCGGCCTTGTTCATCCCAGTCGAGCTGGGCGTGGGTTACGGGGTTCATGGGCGGCTCATAATCTGAAGCAGGTAAAGACAAGGCGGCCATTCTAGCCGATCAAGGGGCTATTTAAGGGGCTATGAATTGACCCACGGCAAGCGCCGATGGAATTTCCTCCCGCGTGTCGCTGCCCAATCCGCTAGTCTTGAGCCATCTTGAAACGGAGCTGCCCATGTTCGAATCCGCCGAAATCGGTCACGCCATCGACAAAGACACCTACGACGCCGAAGTCCCTGCGCTACGTGAGGCGCTTCTGGAAGTGCAGTACGAGCTGCAACAGCAGAAGCGCTTCCCGGTGATCATCCTGATCAACGGTATCGAGGGTGCAGGCAAGGGTGAGACCGTCAAGCTATTGAACGAATGGATGGACCCGCGCCTGATCGAGGTGCGCACCTTCGACCAACAAACCGACGAAGAACTGGCGCGACCACCGGCCTGGCGCTACTGGCGCCAGTTGCCCGCCAAGGGCCGCATGGGGATTTTCTTCGGTAATTGGTACAGCCAGATGTTGCAGGCCCGGGTGCATGGGCAGATCAAGGATGCGCGCCTGGACCAGGCTATCGCCGGTGCCGAGCGCCTGGAAAAGATGTTGTGTGATGAAGGCGCGCTGATCTTCAAGTTCTGGTTCCACCTGTCCAAAAAGCAGATGAAGGCGCGACTAAAGGCCCTGGCCGACGACCCGCTGCACAGCTGGCGCATCAGCCCACTGGACTGGCAGCAGTCCGAGACCTACGACAAGTTTGTGCACTTTGGTGAGCGTGTGCTGCGCCGTACCAGCCGCGACTATGCGCCGTGGCATGTGATCGAAGGCGTAGACAGCAACTACCGTAGCCTCACGGTGGGCAAGCTCCTGCTCGAAGGCATGCAAAACGCCTTGAAGCTGCCCAAGGGCAAGGCCAGCGGCATGAACCCGGCGCCCTTGATTGCGGCGGTGGACAAGAAGAGCCTGCTCGACAGCCTCGACATGACCCTGCACCTGGATAAGGACGACTACGAGGAGCAACTGATTACCGAGCAAGCGCGCTTCTCTGGCCTGATGCGCGACAAACGCATGCGCAAGCACGCGCTGGTCACGGTGTTTGAAGGCAACGATGCGGCCGGCAAGGGCGGGGCGATCCGCCGTGTTGCTGCCGCACTGGACCCGCGTCAGTACCATATCGTGCCTATTGCCGCGCCCAGCGAAGACGAACGCGCCCAGCCTTATCTGTGGCGCTTCTGGCAGAAAATCCCGGCGCGGGGCATGTTCACCGTGTTTGATCGCTCGTGGTACGGCCGCGTACTGGTGGAGCGCATCGAAGGGTTCTGCACCCCGGCAGACTGGATGCGCGCCTATGGCGAGATCAATGACTTCGAAGAGCAACTGCGCGACGCGGGGGTGATCGTGGTCAAGTTCTGGCTGGCGATTGACAAGCAGACCCAACTGGAACGCTTCCAGGCTCGCGAAGAGATCCCGTTCAAACGCTTCAAAATCACCGAAGACGACTGGCGCAACCGCGACAAATGGGACGACTACCGCGCCGCTGTCGGCGATATGGTTGACCGCACCAGCACTGAGATCGCGCCTTGGACGTTGGTCGAGGCCAACGACAAGCGCTGGGCGCGGGTCAAGGTGTTGCGCACCATCAATCGGGCGCTGGAGGAGGCGTTCGACAAATCCGACAAGCACGATAAAAAGAAGAAGAAATAATCCGGGTTCTGTGGCGAGGGAGCTTGCTCGCGCTGGGTGGCGAAGCCGCCCCAACCCAGCCACTGCGCAAATACATGACACACCCAGGCGTCTTTATTGGGGCTGCTGCGCAGCCCAGCGGGAGCAAGCTCCCTCGCCACAACAGGCCCCGCTCACCACAGGAGGGGGGCATGCTTTTGCATACGCCGGGTGAATGATCGTCGCGGTTGGCGGGAGCTGGATCTATCCTCGATCCATCTCCCAACAATCACAAGATCGAGGTAGCCCATGCGTGAAGTAGTGATCGTCGACAGCGTGCGAACCGGCCTGGCCAAATCCTTTCGCGGCAAGTTCAACCAGACCCGCCCGGATGACATGGCGGCCCATTGCGTCAACGCGCTGCTGACTCGCAACGGCATCGACCCGGCAACAGTCGAAGATTGCATCGTCGGCGCCGGCTCCAACGAAGGCGCCCAGGGCTATAACATCGGCCGCAACGTGGCGGTGCTGTCGCAACTGGGCACTGGCACGGCGGGCATGACCCTTAACCGGTTCTGCTCGTCGGGCTTGCAGGCGATTGCGATTGCCGCCAACCAGATTGCCTCGGGTTGCAGCGATATCATTGTCGCCGGCGGCGTCGAGTCCATCAGCCTGACCATGAAAAGCGTCAACACCGACAACCTGATCAACCCGCTGCTTAAAGAACAGGTGCCGGGCATCTACTTCCCCATGGGCCAGACCGCCGAAATCGTCGCCCGCCGCTACAACGTCACCCGAGAAGAGCAAGACCTGTACGCCCTGCAAAGCCAGCAGCGTACTGCCCAGGCTCAGGCTGACGGTTTGTTCGACGATGAAATCGTACCGATGGCGGTCAAGTACCGGGTCGAGGACAAGAACACCGGCGCGGTGCAGATGCTCGACGGTGTGGTTGACCGTGATGACTGCAATCGCCCGGATACCACCCTGGCCAGCCTGCAAGGCTTGAAGCCGGTGTTCGCCGAAGACGGCTCGGTGACGGCGGGTAACTCGTCGCAGCTGTCCGACGGTGCCTCGATGACTCTGGTGATGAGCCTGGAAAAAGCCCTTGAATTGGGCCTCAAGCCCAAGGCGTTTTTCCGCGGCTTTACCGTCGCCGGTTGCGAGCCGGACGAGATGGGCATCGGCCCGGTGTTCTCGGTGCCCAAGCTGCTCAAGGCCAAAGGCTTGCAGGTAGCGGACATTGATTTGTGGGAGTTGAACGAGGCGTTTGCCTCACAGTGCCTGTATGCGCGTAATCGCCTGGAAATCGATAACGCCAAGTACAACGTCAACGGCGGCTCGATCTCCATCGGGCACCCGTTCGGCATGACCGGCTCGCGTCAGGTGGGGCATTTGGTGCGTGAGTTGCAGCGGCGCAATCTGCGCTATGGCATCGTGACCATGTGCGTGGGTGGAGGTATGGGGGCTACGGGCCTGTTCGAAGCGGTGCGCTGATTTCCTCCGGATAAATACGGTCAATGTGGGAGGGGGCTTGCCCCCGATAGCGGTGTGTCAGCTACCTATTGTCTAGCTGACCCACCGCTATCGGGAGCAAGCCCCCTCCCACATTTCAATTGTGTCGTAGCCCAACTCTTACGCTTGCCCCTAGAATGCCCTCACAACTTCCTCTGGCTTTTTGGGGCACTCATGCACATCTCTTCCGGCCGCTGGGTCTACGGTTTTCTCCTGACCCTGCTGACCGCGTTTCTCTGGGGCATCCTGCCGATCAAACTCAAGCAGGTGCTGCAGGTGATGGACCCGATCACCGTCACCTGGTTTCGCCTGACCGTCGCCGGTGGCTGTCTGTTCATCTATCTTGCGCTCACCAAACGCTTGCCCAGTCGCAAGGTATTGGGCCCCAAGGGCGGTTGGCTGGTAGGCATGGCTGTGTGCGGGCTGGTGGGTAACTACGTGCTGTACCTGGTGGGCCTGAAAATGCTGAGCCCCGGTACTGCGCAGTTGGTGGTGCAGATGGGGCCGATCTTCTTGATGATCGCCAGTGTGTTTGTGTTCAAGGAGCGCTTCAGCCTGGGGCAGGTGTTAGGCCTGGTGGTGCTGGTCGCAGGGTTCGGTCTGTTTTTCAACCAGCGCCTGACAGAGCTGCTTACGTCCCTTGGTACTTACACCGCTGGGGTGCTGACGATTTTGCTCGCCACTTCCATCTGGGTGTTTTACGCCCTGGGCCAGAAGCAATTGCTGACGGTGTGGAACTCGTTGCAAGTGATGATGGTGATCTACCTGTGTTGCGCCGTGCTGCTCACACCCTGGGCGCATCCGCTTGAGGCACTGGACCTGAGCCCCATGCAAGGTTGGCTGTTGCTGGCGTGCTGCATGAACACCCTGGTGGCCTACGGTGCATTTGCCGAAGCCCTGGCCCATTGGGAAGCCTCGCGGGTCAGCGCAACTCTGGCGCTTACGCCGTTGGTGACCTTTGTTGCCGTGGCACTGGCGGCGTGGTTGTGGCCCGATTATGTGCAGGCCGAAGAGATCAACGCCCTGGGCTATGCCGGGGCGCTGGTGGTGGTGTTGGGCTCGGCGATGGTGGCGTTGGCACCGTCGTTGATTGCCGGGCTCAAGGCCAGGCGGTTACGCATGGCGTCTTAGGCGCCGAGCATGTTTTCTGGCCGCACCCACTGATCAAACTCTGCATCGGTGAGGTAGCCCAATTGCAGCGCCGCTTCCCGTAGCGTCAGCCCCTCGGCATAGGCCTTCTTGGCGATCTCTGCGGATTTGTCATAGCCGATATGCGGGTTGAGCGCCGTCACCAGCATCAGCCCGCGTTCCAGGTGTTGAGCCATTTGCACGGCATCCGGCTCAAGCCCGGCCACGCAGTGTTCCTGGAAGTTATTGCAGCCATCGGCAAGCAAGCGGATCGACTCCAGCAGGTTATGGATGATCACTGGCTTGTACACATTCAACTGCAAATGGCCCTGGCTTGAAGCGATGCCGATGGTGACGTCATTGCCCAATACCTGACAGGCCAGCATCGACAGCGCTTCGCACTGGGTCGGGTTGACCTTGCCGGGCATGATCGAGCTGCCGGGCTCGTTGGCCGGCAACTTGACCTCGGCCAACCCGGCACGTGGGCCGGAGCCCAGCAAGCGCAGGTCATTGGCGATTTTCATCAGCGCCACGGCCAGGGTTTTCAGCGCGCCGTGCAGGGTCACCAGCGGTTCATGGCCGGAAAGGGCGGCGAACTTGTTCGGCGCGGTGACGAACGGCAGGCCTGATAACGCCGCCAACTCGGAGGCAATCGCCTCGCCAAACCCGTGGGGTGCATTGAGCCCGGTGCCGACGGCGGTGCCGCCCTGTGCCAGCTCGCACACGGCGGGCAGGGCACTGCGCAGGGCGCGTTCGGCGTAATCGAGCTGGGCGATAAAGGCCGAGAGTTCCTGGCCGAAGGTGATTGGCGTGGCATCCATCATGTGGGTGCGCCCGGTCTTCACCAGCTTCATATGCCTCGCCGCCAACTCGGCCAAGCCGCCGGACAGCGTGGCGATGGCGGGCAGCAAGCGTTGATGCACGGCTTGTACGGCCGCAATGCTCATGGCGGTAGGGAAGCAGTCATTGGAGCTCTGGGAGCGGTTCACATGATCGTTGGGGTGCACCGGGCTCTTGCCGCCGCGCCCGCTGCCCGCCAGTTCGTTGGCGCGGCCGGCGATCACTTCATTGGCGTTCATGTTGCTCTGGGTGCCGCTGCCGGTCTGCCAGACCACCAGGGGGAATTGGTCGTCGTGCTGGCCTGCGAGTACTTCGTCGGCGGCCTGTTCGATCAGGCGGGCAATATCGGCGGGCAAGTCGCCATTTCGGTCGTTGACCCGTGCCGCAGCCTTCTTGATCAGGGCCAGGGCGTGCAGTACCGCGAGCGGCATGCGTTGTTCGCCGATGGCGAAGTTCACCAGTGAGCGTTGGGTCTGGGCGCCCCAGTAAGCGTCGTCCGGGACGTTAACGCCTCCCAGGCTGTCGGTTTCGATACGGCTCATCGGGCACACTCCTTGAAGTCGGTTTGCGCAGTTTAGGCCGTGATCGGGCGGGTGGGTTCCGTAAAAGACTTTTCATCGGATTCATTTGACGAGAATGCAGGCCCGTCAAGGCCCGGGGTTGAGCCATAAGGTTTTTTAGGCGCAGAATGGGCGCCCTTGGGGTCTTACCTCGCCTGCTAGAAAAGGAAACTCGATGACTCGTCTTCGTGCCATCTGTACCGCGGTTGCTCTGGTTTGCGCCAGCGGCCAGGTTCTTGCCGATACCGCCAGCCACAACGCCAGTGCCGAAGCCTTCCTTACCCTGGCCCATGCCGACAAGCTGGGTACCCCGGTGTACATGCAAGTGCAGCAAATGTTCGCCCAGCGTTTCGAACAGACCAAGGCGCCTGCCGCCAAGCAGTCCGTACTGGACAGCTACCAGGCCAAGGCCAACGCCGCTCTCGACCAAGCCATCGGCTGGCCGAAGCTGAAGCCGGACATGGTCAAGCTCTACACCACAAACTTCAGCGAATCCGAACTCAAGGACCTGGTCGCCTTCTACCAGTCGCCACTGGGCAAGAAAGTCCTGGAAAAAATGCCGCAACTGACCCAGCAATCGGCCCAGATGACCCAGGCCAAGCTGGAAAGCGCCGTGCCGGTGGTGAACAAGCTGTTGGAAGACATGACCAACGAGCTGACGCCTAAAGCCGCTCCGGCCAAGAAGAAGTAAGCAGGAATGACCATGCAACAGCGTATCGAAACGGCGCTTGCCGCCCTGGGCACCGACCACCTGAGCGTGCTGGATGAAAGCCATATGCATAGCCGTGGGTTGCAGACCCACTTCAAGGCCGTGCTGGTCAGCCCGCAGTTCGAGGGGCTCAACCGCGTCAAGCGCCACCAGAAGGTCTACGCCACTTTGGGTGACCTGATGAGCGAGTTTCATGCGCTGGCGCTGCATACCTATACGCCTGAAGAATGGGCGAAAATCGACGCAGCCCCGGCCTCGCCGACCTGCGCCGGCGGACATTGACGGGGTATCCCTGATAGAATCCGCAACGCGCCGCTTAGTCGGCGCGTTTTTTTTTGCATCCGGTTCACCCTTTACGAGGGTAGCCACCTGGAGAGAACACCCATGACTCAACCGATTGTCGTGGCGGCACTGTATAAGTTCGTCACCCTCGAAGATTACGTCGCCCTGCGCGAGCCCCTGCTGCAGGCGATGGTCGACAACGGCATCAAAGGCACCTTGCTGATCGCCGAAGAAGGCATCAACGGCACCGTTTCCGGCAGCCGCGAAGGCATTGATGGCCTGATGGCGTGGCTGAAGAACGACCCACGCATGGTCGACATCGACCACAAAGAATCCTACTGCGACGACCAGCCGTTCTACCGCACCAAGGTCAAGCTCAAGAAAGAGATCGTGACCCTGGGCGTCGAAGGCGTCGACCCGAACAAAAAGGTTGGCACCTACGTCGACCCGCAGGACTGGAACACGCTGATCAGCGACCCGGAAGTACTGCTGATCGACACCCGTAACGACTACGAAGTGTCCATCGGCACCTTTGAAGGCGCGATCGACCCGAAAACCACCAGTTTTCGCGAATTTCCTGACTATATCAAAGCCAACTTCGACCCGGCCGTGCACAAGAAAGTCGCCATGTTCTGCACCGGTGGCATTCGTTGCGAGAAGGCGTCGAGCTACATGCTCAGCGAAGGCTATGGCGAGGTTTACCACCTCAAGGGCGGCATCCTGAAGTACCTCGAAGAGGTGCCGCAAGAAGAGACCAAATGGCAGGGCGACTGCTTTGTTTTCGACAATCGCGTGACCGTGCGCCACGACTTGAGCGAAGGCGACTACGATCAATGTCATGCGTGCCGAACCCCGATCAGCGTCGAAGATCGCACCTCCGAGCACTATGTGGCCGGCATCAGCTGCCCGCACTGCTGGGACAAGCTGCCGGAGAAAACCCGTCGCAGCGCGATTGACCGGCAAAAGCAGATCGAGTTGGCCAAGGCCCGCAATATGCCGCACCCGATTGGCTTCAACTATAAGCAATCCCCTTCCGAGGCTTGAGCCATGTCTGCGCGCCTGCTCTATGTAATGGACCCGATGTGTTCCTGGTGCTGGGGCTTTGCCCCGGTGGCCGAGGCATTGGTGGCGCAGGCCCAGGCGGCCGGCGTGGAGCTGCACCTTGTAGTGGGCGGCTTGCGCACCGGCAGTGGCGCGGCCCTGGAGCCGACCACGCGGCGTTATATTCTTGAACACTGGCAGGCGGTCACCGAGGCCACCGGCCAACCGTTCAAGCGCGAAGGCGCGTTGCCCGACGGTTTTGTGTATGACACCGAGCCTGCGTGCCGCGCCCTCGTGACGGCTCGCAGCCTGGCGCCGGATTGCGCGTGGACGCTGCTGGGGCTGATTCAGCGTGCGTTCTATGTCGAGGGTCGCGACGTGACTCTCGCCAGCGTGCTGGTGGAGTTGGCCGAACAGGCGGGCATCCCGCGTATCGAGTTTGCCGGCGCCTTCGACCAGGCTGAGCAGCATGCTGCCACGGCGGCCGACTTCACCTGGGTGCAAGACCTGGGCATCGCCGGTTTCCCGACGCTATTGGCCGAGCGCAATGGTCAACTGGCCTTGTTGACCAACGGTTATCAGCCGTTGTCCGAGTTATCGCCGTTGTTAGCCCGATGGCTGGAGCGAGCAAGCTGTGCATGAACCCGCCCAGCGCGCTGACCGACTGACCTGGGCGGAAATTCGCCGTCTGGCCCTGCGCCACAAAAAGTCACTATGGATCGCCAATGGCGTCGCCGTATTCGCGACGCTGTGCAGCGTGCCCATCCCACTGCTGCTGCCGTTGCTGGTAGACGAAGTGCTGCTGGGGCACGGCGACGCCGCCCTTAAAGTCATGAATCACGCATTGCCCATGGGTTGGCAGAAAGCGGCAGGTTATATCGGCCTGATGTTGCTGGTGACTCTGTTGCTGCGTTGCGGCGCATTGGTGTTCAACGTGGTGCAGGCGCGCCTGTTTGCGCGGCTGGCCAAAGACATCGTGTACCGCATCCGCGTGCGCCTGATCGAACGGCTTAAGCGCATCTCTTTGGGCGAATACGAAAGCCTGGGCAGCGGCACGGTGACCACCCATCTGGTCACCGACCTGGATACCCTGGACAAATTCGTCGGCGAAACCCTCAGCCGTTTCCTGGTGGCCATGCTCACCTTGGTGGGCACTTCGGCGATTTTGGTGTGGATGCATTGGCAACTGGCGCTGCTTATCCTGCTGTTCAACCCGCTGGTGATCTACGCCACGGTGCAGTTGGGCAAGCGCGTCAAACACCTTAAGAAACTGGAGAACGACAGCACGTCGCGCTTCACCCAGGCGCTCACTGAAACCCTCGATGCGATCCAGGAAGTACGCGCTGGCAACCGCCAGGGCTTTTTCCTCGGGCGTCTGGGCCAGCGTGCCCAGGAAGTGCGCGACTACGCCATCCACTCGCAATGGAAAACTGACGCCTCTAGCCGCGCCAGTGGCTTGTTGTTCCAGTTCGGTATCGACATCTTCCGCGCGGCGGCCATGCTCACGGTGTTGTTTTCGGACCTGTCCATCGGCCAGATGCTCGCGGTGTTCAGCTACCTGTGGTTCATGATCGGCCCGGTGGAGCAACTGCTGAACCTGCAATACGCCTACTACGCGGCGGGTGGCGCGCTGACGCGGATCAATGAGCTGCTGGCGCGTGCCGACGAGCCGCAGTACGCCGGGGGCGAAGACCCGTTCACCGGGCGTGAAACCGTGGGTATCGAAGTGCGTGGCCTCAACTTCGGCTACGGCGAAGATCGGGTGCTCGATGGGTTGAACCTGACCATCGCACCGGGCGAGAAGGTCGCGATTGTCGGTGCCAGCGGCGGCGGTAAAAGTACGTTGGTGCAACTGCTGCTCGGGCTCTATACGCCCCAGGCCGGGAGTATTCGTTTCGGCGGTGCGACCCAGCAGGAAATCGGCCTGGAGACCATCCGCGAAAATGTTGCGGTAGTGCTGCAACACCCGGCGCTGTTCAACGATACCGTGCGTGCCAACCTGACCATGGGGCGCGAGCGCAGCGACCAGGCGTGTTGGCAGGCACTGGAAATTGCCCAGCTGGATGCTACCGTCAAGGCGCTGCCGTTAGGCTTGGACAGCGTGGTGGGGCGTTCCGGGGTGCGGTTTTCTGGCGGGCAGCGCCAGCGTCTGGCGATTGCGCGCATGGTGTTGGCCGAACCCAAGGTGGTGATACTCGATGAAGCCACTTCGGCTCTGGACGCAGCCACCGAGTACAACCTGCATCAGGCGCTGGCGCGGTTTCTCAGTGGGCGTACTACACTGATCATCGCCCACCGTTTGTCGGCGGTTAAGCAAGCAGATCGAGTGTTGGTGTTTGACGGCGGTCACATTGCTGAAGATGGCGATCATCAGCAACTGATTGCCGACGGCGGCTTGTACGCCAAACTCTACGGGCATCTGCAGCAAGTGCGTTGAATTAGCCTAGGCTGAGCGAATGGAAGCGGTTTTTCGCGTGCGTATCCAGCGGTGCATGTGCAAGGGGCTTCATGAAGCAAAAGCGGACTCTCGGAACGCCAAGGCTGCTGGGCATTGTCTGGCCATTTATCGCCGTTGTGCTGTTTCAGGCATTACTGGGCTGTGTCAGCCTTTATATGCTCTCGGCGGTGCGTGGCTATGTGGCCGGTGAAAGCCTATGGTCCAAGGGCCAGAAAGACGCCATCTACTACCTCACCCTCTACGCCGACAACCGCGACGAAACCACTTACCTCAAGTACCAGCAAGCCATCGCCGTGCCGCAGGGCGGTCATGAGCTACGCATCGCCCTCGATCGCCCCACGCCTGATCTCGCCGCCGCCCGTCAAGGCATTCTCAAAGGCGGCAACCACCCGGACGACGTTTCCAGCCTGATCTGGCTCTACCTCAACTTTCGCCATTTCAGCTATCTGGAAAAAGCCATTGAGCTGTGGACAGTGGGCGATGGCTACCTGGTGCAGTTGGACGATTTGGCCCAGGAGATGCACCAATCGATCATTCGCGACCAAGTCAGTGGCAACGATGTACGCCAATGGAAGGCGCACATCATTGCGATCAACGAGGGCGTGACGCCTGCTGCCAAGGCCTTCAGCGATGCACTCGGGGAAGGCTCGCGGATGATCCTGCGCCTGCTGTTGATCACCAATCTGGCCACCGCGCTGGGCCTGATCGTGCTGGCGTTGTTGCGCACGCATAAACTGCTGGCCCAGCGGCATGCGTTCGCCGACGCTTTGCAGGCGGAAAAAGAGCGGGCGCAAATCACCCTGGAGTCGATTGGCGACGGGGTGATTACCACCGACGTCGACGGTGCCATTACCTACATGAACCCGGCAGCCGAAGCGCTGACGCATTGGAAGTCAGAACAGGCCCAGGGGCTGCCGTTGGCCGCGCTGTTCAACCTGCTGGATGACAACGCCCAGCCCGACGGCTTTACCCTGATCGAGCACATCGTCAAGGGCCAGCTCAGCGGCGGTAGCGAACATTCGAAAACCATCCAGCGTGTAGACGGCAGTACCGTGTCCGTGACCCTGGTGGGCGCGCCGATCCGCAGCGCCGGTAAGGTCAGCGGTGCGGTGCTGGTGATGCACGACATGACCCAGGAACGCCAGTACATCGCCAACCTGTCGTGGCAGGCGACTCACGACGCCTTGACCGGGCTGGCCAACCGTCGCGAGTTCGAGTATCGCCTGGAGCAAGTGCTGCACCCCGCAGGGCTCGCGCAGGGTGGGCGACATGCCTTGATGTTCCTTGACCTGGACCAGTTCAAGCTGGTCAATGACACCTGCGGCCACGCGGCGGGTGACGAGTTGCTGCGGCATATTTGCGCGCTGCTGCAATCGGACCTGCGCGAAGGTGACACCCTGGCGCGCCTGGGGGGCGATGAGTTTGGCATCCTGCTCGAGAACTGCCCGGCGGCGGTGGCGGAGAAAATCGCCGAGAGCCTGCGTCATACCGTGCAAAGCCTGCACTTTGTGTGGAAGGGGCGGCCGTTTATGACGACCGTCAGTATCGGGCTGGTGCATATCTCACACACGCCAACCACCCTGGAAACCTCGCTGCGGGCCGCGGATATGGCGTGCTACATGGCCAAGGAAAAAGGCCGCAACCGCGTGCAGGTGTACCACGCCGATGACTCGGAATTGTCCCTGCGTTTTGGCGAAATGGCCTGGGTACAGCGCTTGCACATGGCGCTGGAAGAGAATCGATTTTGCCTGTACGCCCAAGAGATTTGCCCCCTGGGCCACACGGACGGTGGCAATGGGCATATTGAAATCCTGTTACGGCTGCATGACGAAGCCGGGCGTATCATTTTGCCCGACAGTTTCATTCCGGCCGCCGAGCGTTACGGCTTGATGACGTCACTGGATCGCTGGGTGGTGGAGAACGTATTCAGGATCATTGCCCAGTGCATGCAAGAGCGTGCGGGCGCTCCGATGGCGATGTGTGCGATTAACCTGTCAGGCATAACTATTGGTGATGAAGACTTTCTTGGGTTCTTGCGTGAGAAGTTTCTTACTTACAATATCCCGCCGGCGATGATCTGTTTTGAAATCACCGAAACCAGCGCGATTGCAAACTTAGGGAGTGCGATTAGATTTATTAATGAACTCAAAGCCTTAGGGTGTCATTTCTCTCTGGATGACTTTTGTGCCGGTATGTCCTCATTCGCCTATCTCAAACATTTACCTGTAGACTTCCTGAAGATCGATGGAAGTTTCGTAAAGGATATGCTGGACGACCCGATTAACCGAGCGATGGTCGAAGTGATCAATCACATCGGCCACGTCATGGGTAAGCGCACAATTGCAGAGTTTGTCGAGACACCGCAAATCGAACAGGCGTTACTCGAGATAGGTGTGGATTACGCTCAGGGCTACCTGATTGAACGACCGCAATTGTTTACCTTTGATAGTTTGCAGTGTCGACCTGTGCGACCGCAGCCTTTGCTGTTCAAGGCGCCCGGCACGTTCCGCTGAAACATTTGCTGGTCTGTACAATCACACTTGAAAAGGAGCTTTAGCAGTGATCGACACATTCATCAGAACCGGCCCGCTTATGGAAGCCTCAAGTTACCCCGCCTGGGCTCAGAAACTGATCCTGGACTGTAGCGAGAGCAAGCGCCGAGTTGTCGAACACGAACTGTATCAGCGCATGCGTGATAACACGCTCAGCGCCAAGACCCTGCGCCACTACCTGATCGGTGGCTGGCCCGTGGTCGAACAGTTTGCTTTGTACATGGCACAAAACCTCACCAAGACCAAGTTTGCCCGCCACCCTGGGGAAGACATGGCGCGACGCTGGCTGATGCGCAATATTCGTGTGGAACTCAACCATGCCGATTATTGGGTGCATTGGGCCGGCGCCCACGGTGTCAGCCTCGAAGAGTTGCAGGCCCAGAACGTGCCGCCGGAATTGCACGCCCTGAGCCATTGGTGCTGGCACACCAGCTCATCCGATTCGCTGATCGTGGCCATTGCCGCGACCAATTACGCGATCGAAGGGGCGACGGGGGAATGGTCCGCGGTGGTGTGTTCCACTGGGGTCTACGCGGCAGCCTTCCCCGAGGAAGACCGCAAGCGCGCGATGAAATGGCTCAAGATGCACGCCCAATACGATGATGCGCACCCTTGGGAAGCGCTGGAAATCATCTGTACCCTGGCCGGGATGAACCCGAGCAAGGCCTTGCAGGTCGAGCTGGGCCAGGCCGTGCGAAAGAGCTATGACTACATGTACCTGTTCCTGGAAAGCTGCATGCGGCTGGAGCGAGAAAAAGCGCCAACCCAGGTGCGCGAGCGCCAGTTGCGGGTTGCCAGCGAAGCGTAATGGGTAAATAACCTGTGGCGAGGGAGCAAGCTCCCTCGCCACAGTTATTGAGCGTTACCCCGCCATTGCCAAGCGGTTGCGGCCTTCGCGCTTGGCCACATACAGGGCGCTGTCGGCTCGACGCAACAGGCTTTCGGCGGACTCAGCGGCCAATAAGGTCGAGCAACCCAGGCTCACCGTCAGTTCGATACGCGTACCATCGGCCCAATAATCCTGGGCCTGTGCCGCCTGGCGCAGACGCTCACCCACCAACGCCGCCGCGTCCCGGCCGGTGTTGGACAGCAAGATCAGAAACTCTTCCCCGCCAAACCGAAACACCATGTCCACGTTGCGCAACTGGCTCTTGATCGCTGCCGCCACGGCACGCAGCACGCTATCGCCCGCAGTATGGCCGTGGGTGTCATTGATGATTTTGAAGTGGTCGATGTCCAGCATCAGCAAGGACAGCGGGTTGAGGTGCCGGCGCGCCATGTCGATCTCCCGTTGCAGGGTCTGGTCCATGGCGATGCGGTTACCGGTCTCGGTCAAGGGGTCGCGCAGGGCGCTGCGGGTGGCGGCGCGGTAGAGCAGGGCGTTGCGCATCGGGTACAGCAGCGTCGCCAGCAAGGATTCGAGCTGGCCGAGTTCTTCTTCCAGCAAACGCTGGTTGCGGCGAAAGATCAGCTCACCCAAGTGCTCCCCTTCATGGCTCAGGCTGTAGCTCACCGAATGGTGGCCGCGATGGCCGAACTCCAGGCGCAAGTCGCTGGCATCGTGGTGATATTGCAGGGCGTCCAGGGGCACCAGTCGCTGGATTTCACGGAAGAACACCCCGAGGATGCGCTCCGGTTCAAGGCTGGTTTGCAGTTGCATGCCCAATTGCTGACGCAGTTGGGTAATGGTAATCGGACGGCGTGGGAGAAGGGATGGCTGACCAAACCCCAGGCGTTGCAATTTGGCACTGTCGAAGTCAATTGCGTTGGTCTGGGTTGGTGTTTTCATAAGCGAACGGCCTCTAAGCGCTTTGCTGTCTTACAGGCTCGATGAGAGTGGCAAATGCCAAGCGTCTTACTGTTCCTTCAGTTCCGTAAAACATGGGTAACAGTTTAGACCGCTTTGCAGAGGGTTATAACCCCTGGGCTCAACCGCACGTCTTGTCATCGCTTAACCTGCTTGAACGAGGTTAGAGCTAGATTCATGCCAAAACGTTTTAATTAAATAAAAAGCCTTATAAATCAAGCGGCTGTTTTTATCGCTAAAAACAGCCGCTGGATGATGGCGCCGGTTATTTGGCAACTAAGCACCGAGCAGCGTTAGACCAGGGTCGTTCGGTCAATCTGTTCGATGGCGGTGACGCCGGTGAGGGTCATGGCCACGCGCATTTCCTTGGCGAAAATGTCCAGCAGGTTTTCCACGCCATGCTGCCCATCGGCGGCGAGTGCGTAGGCGGTGGCGCGCCCCAGCAGGCAGGCCTTGGCGCCCAGGGCGAGCATGCGTACTACGTCGAGCCCTGAGCGTATGCCCGAATCCACCAGCACCGTGAGGTCATCGCCCACCGCTTCGGCAATGGCTGGCAGGGCCTTGGCAGTGGATAGCACGCCGTCCAGCTGGCGACCGCCGTGGTTGGACACCACGATGCCGTCTGCGCCGAAACTTACCGCGTCCTTGGCATCCTGGGGGTCGAGGATGCCCTTGATGATCATCGGGCCCTTCCAGAATTCGCGGATCCACTCAAGGTCTTTCCAGCTGATGGAGGGGTCAAAATTGTTTGCCAGCCAACCAATGTAATCTTCCAGGTGGGTGGGCTTGCCCAAGTACTTGGAGATATTGCCCAAGTCATGAGGGCGGCCCATCAAGCCCACATCGAAAGCCCATTGCGGCTTGGTGACAGCTTGCAGCATGCGCCGCTGCGCCGCGAACGGCCCGGACATGCCTGAGTGGGCGTCACGATAGCGTGCGCCGGGGGTCGGCATGTCCACGGTAAATACCAACGTCGTGATGCCCGCAGCCTGTGCACGCTCAAGTGCATTGCGCATAAAACCACGGTCTTTGAGCACGTAGAGTTGGAACCAGATCGCCTGGGGGCTTTGCGAGGCAACCTCTTCAATCGGGCACACCGACACTGTCGACAGGCAAAACGGAATGCCTTTGTTCGCCGCCGCCTTCGCCGCCTGCACCTCACCGCGCCGAGCGTACATGCCCGTCAAACCTACCGGGCTGATGATCACCGGCATGTCCAGCGTCTGGCCAAAGAGCGTGGTTTTGAGGCTCAGGCTGTCGACATTACGCAGGATGCGCTGGCGCAAGCTGATCTCGGCCAAATCCGAACTGTTCGCCCGCATCGTGTGCTCGGCGTAGGCGCCGCCGTCGATATAGTCGAACAGAAAGCGCGGCAGCTTGCGCTTGGCGGCTGCGCGGTAGTCGGAGGCGGACGAGATGATCATGAACGGTATCTCCACAAGGCACGGCAGGTCAGCATAGGTAAAAATCTGGCATGATAAAAACAACTTTTATCACTAGCAGCCAGTCGCAAAAGGAATACCAATGAATCTTCGAACATTGCGCGCCTTTGTCGAGGTCGTGCGCCAGGGCGGTTTCTCCCAGGCGGCCGATGTGGTGTCCCTTACCCAGTCCACCGTGAGCAAGGCGGTCAAGACCCTTGAAGATGAACTTGGCACTCCGTTGCTCAACCGCCTTGGCCACCGCAACGAGCTGACCGCCGCTGGCGAAATTGCCTACCGCCGTGCTCTGGTGCTGCTCGCAGAACACAATGACCTGGTAGCCGAGATAGACGACCTGCGCGGTCTCAAGCGCGGCCAACTGCGCATCGGCTTGCCGCCGGTAGGCTGTGGCGTGCTGTTCGCGACCATGTTCGCCACTTACCGCAGCCGTTATCCGGACATCGACATCGAACTCACTGAGTACGGCAGCAAAAAACTACGTGAATGCCTGGAAGCGGGGGAGGTGGACCTGGCGGCCCTTTTATTGCCCGTAGATGAAGGCTTCGATTTTCAGCCCGTGCGCAATGAACCTTTGATAGCCGTGCTGCCCATCAGCCACCCCCTGGCCCAGCGCAAGCGCATCGACTTCATTGACCTGGCCGACTCCCCCTTCATCCTGTTCGAAGCAGGGTTTGCCCTTAACGCCAAAATCCTCGCGGCCTGCGAGCGCAAAGGCGTCACGCCGAGAGTGACCGCCCGCAGCGGTCAGATCGACTTCATCGTCGATTTGGTCACCGCTGGCCTGGGCGTCGCCTTCTTGCCACGCATGCTGGCGCACAAGCACCAACATGACGGCATCGCCCTGATCCCCCTCGACGAACCCCACACCGACTGGCACATCGCCCTGGCCTGGCGCGCCAGTGCCCACCTGCCACCGGCTGCACTGGCCTGGCTGGAACTGGCCCAGGAACAACAAGTTGCAGGCGACCCTCCGGTTTAAACGCACCGACCGCCAGAGAAAGCTTGACTTCCTCTTTTTAATCAGTAACATACGGCGCATTCCGCGATAGCTCAGTTGGTAGAGCAAATGACTGTTAATCATTGGGTCCCTGGTTCGAGTCCAGGTCGTGGAGCCAGATAGAGAAAAGCCTGCAGAGATGCAGGCTTTTTTTTTGCCTTGGATTTGGCCCAGTAAGCGAGCAGGTGGCGCTGTACCACCCGCCACCTCTGTTACCAGCGATAAGTCAGCGAGCTGACCAACTGCCGCTCATCCCCATACCGACAAATCGCAAACTCGCAGTAGGTGTAGCGCTTGTTGGTAACGTTATTGGCGTTGAGCGCCACTTCCCAGTTGGGGTCGATTTCATAGCTGGCGCGGGCGTCGTACAGGGTGTAGGCGGGCATCGATGAGGGTACGCCGGACGCTTGGGTGGTGCCTTTGTATCGTGCGCCACCGCCGATGCGCAGCTGTGGCACGCCCAGTGCGGCGAGGCGGTAATCAGCCCAGAGGGCGGCTTGGTGGTAGGGGGTGTCTTCGCTGCGTTGGCCGATTTCGCTGGCAATATCGCTTTGGGTGATGCGTGCGTCGATGTAGGCATAGGAGGCGATCAGGCTGAGGTTGGGGCTGACTTCAGTCTTGGCTTCCAGCTCGAAGCCTCGGGAGCGCACTTCGCCGACCTGCACCGAAAAGTTGATATCGGTACGGTCCTGGCTCAATACGTTTTTCTGCTCCAGTTGGTACACCGCCGCACTCAGCAGAGTGGCGCTGCCTTCGGGCTGGTAGCGAATACCGATTTCGTACTGCCGGCCTTCGGTGGGCACAAAGCTTTGCTCGGCTTTGTTGGTGCCGGCTACCGGAAAGAACGATTCGCTGTAGCTGATGTACGGCGCCAGGCCATTGTCGGCCTTGTACACCAAGCCTGCACGCCAGGTGGTGGCTTCATCGCTTTTACCGCTGTCGACCCCGTTGCGGAACAGTTCTGTGTGCTGGTCGGCCCAGTCATGGCGGCCGCCCAACAGCAGAATCCAATGCTCGTCGAACTTGATCTGGTCCTGGAAATAGATGCCTTTTTGCAGGGTGTCGATCTGCGAGCCGCGGTCGGTAGCGGGGTTCTTATTCACCACCACGGGTTGACCATATTGGTAGGTCGCCAGGTTCAACGACGGCGCATTGCCGCGGAAATTGTGGGAGTCGTAGCTGGTGTCATAGCCGTCGAAGCCCAGCAGGAAGGTGTGCTGCCAGTCGCCGAACTGCCATTTGCTCTCGATGTTGGTGTCGCTGGCCAGGCCGCGCGAGCGTTCTTCGCGGTCGCTGTATTGGCGGCGCAGGATGCCGGTGGTTTGCGCGGTGGCGATACCGGCGGTGTTGACCTGCAAATAACGCCAGGTCACTGCCGACTGGTAGTAACGCAGCTTGTTGCTGATACGCGTGTGCTCATCGAAACGGTGCTCGAACTCGTAGCCGATCGCCGACATTTCGCCGTTCATTTCGTCGTAGTCGGGCTCGCCGATAAAGTCGTGGCGGCCGATCTGGAAGCGGCCGCTGCCCACGCCTTTAGTCAGTTGATAGGGCAGGGGCGCGGAGAAGCCGGTTTCGGTCTTCTGGTAGAACGACAACAGGGTCAACGAGGTGTCGTCATCGGGTCGCCAAGTCAGGGCCGGGGCGACGTAGACCTTGTCGTTGTTGATGTGGTCGGCAGCGGTGTCGCTCTTGCGGTCCAGCAGGGTCAGGCGATAGCTCAGGGTGTCACTGTCGCCCAGCGGGCCGGTGAAGTCGGCAGACAGTTGCTTGCGATTGTTCTGCCCGGCTTGCAGGTTGATCTCATGGTAGGGCGTTAGGCTTGGGCGCTTGCTCACGGTGTTGATCAAGCCGCCCGGCGACAATTGGCCGTAGAGCACCGACGCAGCGCCGCGAATCACCTCGGCGCGTTCCAGCCCGTAGGGTTCCTGCACGCCGTCGTAGGAGTTGTTTTGCAGGCGCAGGCCGTCGCGTAGAGAGCCGCCGGTGGCCGACTCCACATCGAAGCCACGAATGCGGAAGCGGTCTGAGGTGCGGTTGAAACTGGTGGGTTGACTGGTGAAGCCTGGGGTGAGATCGAGGGTTTGCGACAGGGTTTCTGATTGGCGGTCGCGGATCTCATCGCTGGTGACCACCGACAACGATTGCGGCGTTTCGATGATTGGCGTGTCGGTCTTGGTGGCGCTGAGGTTGTGCGTCGCGACGTAGCCTTTGACGTGTTCGGTGCTGCTTTCTTCGGTCAGGCCGGTAATCGCTGTAGGGCCAAGTTCCAGCGAACCACCGGTATCGAGTGGCGCGAGCACGTAACCGTTGGGGCCTTGCACCGCCTGCAAACCGCTGCCGCGCAGCAATTGCGCAAAGCCCAGGGTGACGGGGAAGTCACCTTGCAGGCCCGCAGTCGTGAGGCCTGCGACGGTCTTGCTGTCGAACAACAACGCCACATGCGCCTGCTGGGCAAACAGGTTCAACGCCGGGCCGAGCGGCCCGGCGGCGATGGCGTACCGCGCAGCTTCTTGCGCGGCCACCGGGCTGCTGATGGCCAGGCCCAGGGCTGCCAGGCTGGCCAGGTTGATCGCCAGGGCGAGGGGCAAGGGGGAACGCTTGAGGTGGCGCGGCATGGAAGAAATTCCTGTTATTTGAGGTGCTTTCTTCCTTGACGGGGCGCTAGGCAAAAGCGGAACCCCACACGCAACATTATTTTTCCTGGCGTTCGATCTGCAACCACAACGGACTGAACGAGCGGATGCGCACCGGCAGGCCATCGGCAATCAGTTGCAGGGCGCGGCGAGGGTTATCCAGTGGCAGAACAGCGGATACCCGTAGATCAGCGAGCTGCTCGCGATTGAACTGCACATGCCCGCCGTATTGGCGCGCCAGTTCGTCGAGCACTTGCGGCAATGGCCAGTCCTGCACCACCAGTTGATGGCGCTTCCAGGCGTCGTCGGTGGTACTCGGGTCGATCTTGCCCAGCCGTGTCACTGCGTGCGGTGTGATGCGCGCCTGCTCGCCCGCGCTGACCTTCACATCGTCGTGGTGGCCTGCATCGGTGGCGGCGACTGTGGATTCGAGCATGCTCAGCAGGGTGCCCGAGGTTTCGCGCTTGACCGTAAAGCGCGTGCCGAGCGCGCGCATCTGGCCGTCGTCAGTGACCACCGTAAACTGCCGCGCCGCATCGTGGGCCACCTGCACCAGGATCTCGCCGCGCAGCAACCGCACTTGGCGTTGCTGGCCGTTAAAGGTCAGGTCCACGGCGCTGTTGCCGCTTAAGGTCAATTGCGAACCGTCTTCCAGGTTGACCTGTTGCCATTGGGCCGGCGCGGTTCGCTGGTCGGCCAGCAGGTAGCTTGGAGGATATACCCGCAGTGCCAGGGCCACCGGTAATGCGACGAGCACACCCAGCAGCACACGACCTGCCGGGTTGCGCCGACGCACCCGCGCCGCTTCCAGCGCGGCCTGCACCGGCGCCTGTTGCGGGCGCAATGCCTGCAAACGCCCGACAAAACCTTGCAGCCGCTCAAACGCCGCGCCATGCCGCGGGTCGGCGGCTTTCCAGCGTTCGAATTGCTGATGCTCGCGCTCGCTGAGGTGGCCTTCGTTCAGGCGGATCACCCAGTTGGCAGCCTGTTGGTCGAGGTCGGTGCTCATATATCCAGCGCGTGGTTGCAGTGCATCAGCGCATTCATCAGATGCTTGCGCACCATGCGCTCGGAAATCCCCAGGCAGTTGGCGATCTCGCTTTGGCGCAGGCCTTCGAGGAAGTACAGCAGGAACGCCTGTCGCGCATTCAGGGCCAGGCCGTCGAGCACGAAGGCAATCTGCTCCAGCGCTTCAAGGGTGACCAGGATCTGTTCTGGCGATTGCTGGCACTGCTCCATCATCTCGACGGTCAGCGCCAGCTCCCGCAGGTACGCGTCTTCGAGCTGGCGACGGCGCGCGCGGTCGATGATCAGGTGGCGCGCCGTGGTGGTGAGGAAGGCCCGAGGTTCGCGCATACCGCCAAGGGCATCACGGGAGGCGAGGATTCTTACAAAGGTGTCGTGGGACAAATCCGCAGCGTTATGGGGGCAACCGAGCTTTTTGCGCAGCCAGCCGAACAACCAGCCATGGTGCTCAGTGTAGAGCGCATGGACGGCCTGATTCAGGGGAAGTTCGCTGGCCGACATGGGGTAAGTCTGCGGATAAGAATTATTCGCAAGAGTAGCGGGGTGCCATTACGGAAAGCAAGTGGGGGCAGGGCAATCAGTCGCCTTTAAGGCGTGGCGCCACAATCGAAGCGCTTAGATCCCAGCTCATCAGCAATTGTGTGATCGCGGCATCGATCGCGCCATGGGGGACGTTATCACGCGCCAGGATCGAAACGCCCTGCAAGAAACTGTCAAACACCGTCGCCATCACTGCCGGGTCAGTGGTGCCGGGCAACTGGCCGGCATCCACTGCACGTTTCACGCAGGCCACGATCCCGGCACGTGTGCGCAGGCGTGACTGGGTCAAGGCATCCGCCACTCGCGCATTCTCCGGGCTCGGCGCACTCATCACCCCCAGCGCCACCATGCAGCCCTTGGGGTGCCCGTCTTCACATTGCATGCGTGCCGACTGGCGCAGGGCGGTTTCGATGGCCTGGCGTGGCGGCAGGGTTTCGTCCCACAAACATTCGGTGACCTGGGCGTAGGTCGCCAGGTAGCGCTGCACGCACTCATCGAACAGCGCCTCTTTGGAGCCAAACGCGGCGTAAAAACTCGGCGCAGAAATACCGCCACCCAAGCCGGCCTTGAGCTGGGCCAGCGAGGTGGCGTCGTAGCCGTGCTGCCAAAATAGGTGCAGGGCCTGATCCACGGCCTGGTCGCGGTCGAAGTTACGGGGGCGGCCCATTTGTGCCATGTCAGGTCTCCGGTGGGGAAGGCGAGATAAATACTAGTCGATACATAAGTCGTTGACAATGTGCTGCGGGCACCTGCAACATTTATATCGATCAGTATCTAAGTCCCTCTCAAGGAGTTTCCCGTGACACCTTCACTGACTTTATCGGCGTCATCCGACCGCCTGCCCATCGGCGCCTTGCTCGCCCTGGCCATGACCGGCTTTATCTGCATCGTCACCGAAACCTTGCCCGCCGGCCTACTGCCGTTGATCAGCGAGGGCCTGGCAGTTTCGCCGTCGATGGCGGGGCAGATGGTTACCGCGTATGCGCTGGGCTCGGTGCTGGCGGTGATCCCCATGACCATTGCGACCCGTGGCTGGCGTCGGCGCAATGTGCTGTTGCTGACCATCGTCGGCTTTCTGCTGTTCAATTCCATCACCGCGTTGTCGTCCCACTATGGCGTGACCCTGGTAGCGCGGTTTTTTGCCGGTGTGGCGGCGGGGTTGGCCTGGAGCCTGCTGGCCGGTTATGCCCGGCGGATGGTCGCACCGCATCAACAGGGCCGGGCGTTGGCGTTGGCGATGGTGGGTACGCCGATTGCGCTGTCGCTGGGCGTGCCGTTGGGCACCTGGCTGGGTGGCCTGGTGGGCTGGCGCACCACGTTTGGGCTGATGTCGGCGCTGACATTGGTGCTGATTGTGTGGGTGCTGGTGAAGGTTCCGGACTATCCACCGCAGGCTGCGCACCAGCGCTTGTCCCTGGGTAAGGTGCTGACCACGCCGGGTGTGCGGCCGGTACTGGCGGTGGTGATCAGTTGGATGCTGGCCCACAACATTCTCTACACCTACATCGCGCCGTTCGTGGCACCGGCGGGTTTGGCAGAGCGGGTTGACTTGGTGCTGTTGGTGTTTGGCATTGCCGCCTTGGTCGGGATCTGGCTCACGGCCAAGCTGGTCGAGCCACTGTTGCGCAAAACCGTATTGGTTAGCCTGGCGACCTTTGCACTGGTCAGCGTGGCGTTCGGTTTGCTGGGCAATCAGCCCCACGTGATTTACCTCGGTGTGGCGGTGTGGGGCCTGAGCTTCGGCGGTGCCGCGACCCTGCTGCAAACAGCCTTGGCCGATGCGGCGGGGGAGGGCGCCGACGTGGCGCTGTCGTTGAATGTGGTGGCGTGGAACAGCGCGATTGCCGGCAGCGGCGTGGTGGGCGGGGTGTTGCTCGACACATGGGGCGTGGCGTCGTTTCCCTGGGCGATGGTGGTGTTGATCGGCGTGTCATTTGCGATTGCCTGGGGGGCGCGTGGGCATGGGTTTAAACCTGGGGCGCGCAGTGCGGATAATCCTGCGGTGGCCGGGCACTAATCTGACAAAGATAGGTCAATAAACCCTGCAATATCATCCACTTGGCTCCGTGCTTCGGAGCCTGTCGCTTTACTCCCTCTTGAAGACTTAACCCATGCACTTACGCAAAATGGCCATTGCGCTGTCGGCCCTTGTATTGCTTTCCAGCGGTGCCCACGCCCGGGCCGTGGCGGATCTGTATTCCCATCAGGAAAAACAACTGTCGTTCGACAGCTGCGCCGAACTGTTCCCCACCGCCACGCCGATCAAGACCGCTACCGTACCCACCGCCATGAAACCTCTGGCGCTGTGTTCCGATCACTTTGCCGTACTCTATTCGCAAACCAGCAAGACCCCGCTGGTGGTGGTCGAACGCCTGAACGCTGCCCAGTTGAAAGACGCCAAGGGTGAGGAGCGTACTAACCAGTTCTACGCCGACCCACGTATCCCCAAAAGTGGGCGCGCCGAGCTGAGCGACTACCGCGCCCAGCACATGGACCGTGGTCACCAATCCCCGGCCGCCGATGCGCCGGATGCCAATGCCATGGCTCAGTCATTTGCGCTGTCGAACATGGTGCCGCAAGACCCTACCAACAACCGCAAGATCTGGAGCAAGGTCGAGGCCGATGTGCGCAAGTTCGCCTTGCGTGCCGGCGGCGATGTGTACGTGTTTACCGGGCCGCTGTTTGACGCGGGCTACAGCACCATCGGCGACAACAAGGTGTGGGTGCCGACGCGGCTGTTCAAATTGGTGTATGACGCCTCGTCCAAACGTGCCTGGGCCTATGTGCTGCCTAACGCTGAAACACGTATCCAAAAACCGATGGATTACGACACCTTCGTGAAAAGCACCGGCCTGAAGTTGCTCGGCAACCTGCCGGTGTCGGGCTCGGTGGGGCGTGGCTGATCGTTACTTGGCTTTTTTCAGCGCCTTCAAGCGTTGCGTGGCGCGTTGCACGGCGGCCATCTTTTCGGGGCGCTTCATGCGTTTCCATTTGCGGATGTCTTCCTTGCTGCGCCCGCAACTGACGCACAGGTCGCCGCTGAGCTGACAGGTGGAAATGCAGGGGTTTTCAATGTCTTTTGCCAAGGGAGTCGTCCTTTGAAATGCAGTCAGGTGTGGGAGCTGTCTTGACAGCGATAGCGGTGGTTCAGGCCCAGCATCTCTATCGCCAATACCGCCGCCTTCGCAGCCTCGCTAAAGCTCGACAGCTCCCACATTTACACCGCGCACACCCGTTTGGAATGCGGTCAGCTGTGGGAGCTGGCTTTGCTGCGAAAGCGGCGGTGCAGGCTCAGCATCTCTATCGCCAATACCGCCGCCTTCGCAGCCTCGCTAAAGCTCGACAGCTCCCACATTTACACCGCGTACACCCGTTTGGAATGCGGTCAACTGTGGGAGCTGGCTTGCCTGCGAAAGCGGTGGTTCAGGCCCAGCATCTCTATCGCCAATACCGCCGCCTTCGCAACCTCACTAAAGCTCGACAGCTCCCACATTTACACCGCGTACACCCGTTTGGAATGCGGTCAACTGTGGGAGCTGGCTTGCCTGCGAAAGCGGCGGTGCAGGCACAACATCTCTATCGCCAATACCGCCGCCTTCGCAACCTCACTAAAGCTCGACAACTCCCACAGGTGTTTAAGGTGTTTTTCGAGTGGCGGGCAACCATGCCATCATTCGCTATCCCTATTCAAATAAACCGAGATACACGATGACCCCCACTCTTCCCATGACGCCTGCGCGCAAGCCTCTTGCGCCGCTGGTGGCCTTTATCATCCTGGTGCTCGGCGCCTTGTTCCTCCAAAACAGCGTGGGTTCGCCCCAGGTGCTGTTGCTGGTGGTCGGCGCCGCACTGGGCCTCACGCTCTACCACGCCGCCTTCGGTTTCACTTCGGCCTGGCGCGTGTTCATCAATGAGCGTCGGGGCGCGGGCTTGCGTGCGCAGATGGTGATGCTGGCGCTGGCGGTGTTGCTGTTTTTCCCGGCGCTGGGGGCGGGCACCTTGTTCGGGCAGCCAGTGGCCGGGCTGGTGGCGCCGGCCGGCGTGTCGGTGGTATTCGGGGCGTTTATCTTCGGGATCGGCATGCAACTCGGCGGCGGCTGTGCCTCGGGCACGCTGTTCACTGTGGGCGGTGGCAATGCGCGCATGCTGGTGACGCTGTTCTTTTTCATCTGCGGCTCGTTGATCGCGACCCACCACGTGGACTGGTGGTTTGCATTGCCGGCGTTCCCGGCCGTATCCATCGTCAAGAGCTTTGGCGCAGGGCCCGCCATGGGCTTGAGCCTGGCTGTATTCGCGCTGATCGCCTGGGCGACGGTGCGCCTGGAGAAAGGTCGTCACGGCCAGCTGGAAGAAGGCGTGACCAGTGAGCACACCGGTCTGCGCCGCTTCCTGCGCGGCCCGTGGCCGTTGCTGTGGGGCGCCATTGGCCTGGCACTGCTCAACTACGCCACCCTCGCATTGGCCGGTCGCCCTTGGGGCATCACGTCGGCGTTCGCGTTGTGGGGCGCCAAGGTCGCGAGCGGCCTGGGTGTGGACGTTGCCAGTTGGGCGTTCTGGCAGATGCCCGGCAATGCCAAGGCTTTGGCCGCGCCGGTGTGGGAAGACATCACCAGCGTGATGGACATCGGCATCGTCCTCGGCGCGCTGTTGGCCGCAGGCCTGGCCGGACGCTTCGCCCCCAGCCTGAAAATCCCCGCCCGCTCGCTGGTGGCGGCAGTGATCGGCGGCCTGCTGCTCGGTTACGGTTCGCGCCTGGCGTACGGCTGCAACATCGGCGCGTACTTCAGCGGTATCGCCTCAGGCAGCCTGCATGGCTGGGTATGGCTGGTGGCAGCGTTTATCGGCAACAGCGTGGGCGTGCGGTTGCGGCCGTGGTTCTTTGAAGGCGAGCGGCGGCAGGTCGGTTTGACCGGCTGCTGAAACCCCTCAACTCTCGGCAGGCGGCACCGGCGTTTCAGCAGACTCTGCGTCGAGTTTCAACCGGTCCGCTTTGCTGATGTACCTGTCCTTGGATTTGGGCGCCAGTTTGGCACTGGCCTTTTTGGCTTTGGCCTTGAAGAGTTGCTGGAGTTTTTTCTGGCGGTTCATGGGGTTTTATCCGGCGGGTGAAGGTCGGGATGATACCAGCTTAAAAACCCCCGCCAGAAAATCGCTGATCAACCCCACCACCTGCTGCTGAATCACCTCTCGCGGCCGAGCCCCTTCGCCATCGTGGCAAATCATCCCGTCCCCTGGTGAGCTCTCTTCAATCAGCGCTTCACCCGTCGGTTTGCAGATCGCCATAAAGCTGAAGTGGGTGGCATCGTTGATCTTCAGGTACTGCGTCGAGGCCTTGGGCAGGCGTCTGGCCAGGTCGGCCGACTCCAGCTCCGCTGGCAACTCCGGCGTCGTCACACCTGCTGTGAGTACCAGCACCGGCACCTTCATCGCGGCCAGGCTGGCATCGGTCATGCCGCGTGACAGGCCCAGGTCCAGGGACACCACGGCGCTGATGCGTTTGTCGCGTAAGTCGGCGGCCAACTCGGCCTTCGACGCGGCGGTGCTGGCGGTGTTCACCTTTTGGTAAGCCTTGCAGCCGGAGAGTTGCGGGTGGGCTTTGCAATCCTGGGTGAACAAGTCGGGGTCGAAGCGTGCGCCGCCGCTTTCCAGCACGGTCCAGCCGCCGAGAGAGTGGCCCACTGCGGCAATCCGACCGCTTGCCACCGCGCCGAATTGCTTCGGTTGCGCGAGTACCGCGTCGATGGCTCGGCTCAAGTCTTTGGGCCGCTGCCACAACTGCGCAGCGGTTTCAGGGTTGCGATCCTTGCTGGTGGTGCCGGGGTGGTTGACTGCCGCGACGATATAACCGCGCTGCGCCAATGCACTGGCCAACCACACCTGATTGCCCCAATTGCCGCCGTTGCCGTGGGACATCACCACCAAGGGGTGTTCACCACTGGCCGGTGGCGCATCGGGTACGGCGAGTGCGCCGAAGAACACGGCGTCGTCGCGGATCAACTCCGGTGTGGCGGTGGTTGCGGCGGGATACCACACGACCATTTGCAGCGGGCGTTGATTCTGCGGGGCGGGAAGGGTGGAGCTCTGGAAGCCGATGGGCAGTGTGTCGGCGAATACAGGGGCGGCGAAGCATGTCATTAACAGAGCGGCGAGGCGGATTCTCATTGTTTTTATCGTCCTTGAAGTGAGGCGCGAAGCATGCCCGGGTATCGCTGTTTTGGGTAGAGGGGAGGCGGGACTAGGAGCTTACTTACTTATTCCTACTGTTAGGGATGACGGAGTTGTCCTGCGTGATTTTAGGAAGTGGGTGGGTTTATTCGGTTAATAAATCGTGCAATGGTAATCGCGTGATTCTTACAGTTTTATTGATTTGAGCCTGAAGTGTTAATTTCTGACTTGAAGGTGATGATTATGAAATGGTTAGTTACTTTTCCAAGCACTATGTTTTTGGCTCTCTTGGGGGGTGTTGGACATGGTTCAGCTTTTGCGGCAGAAGCCGTTATTACTAAGTCGGTCGCCCCCGGTCCTATACTGATATTGTCTAACTCTAACGTTGAGCCTAGTGTTGGCTTCTCTCGCTTTAATGTTTCTCCATCGGATATTCCCGGCGAAGTAAGTCTAAAGCAAAAGCAATTGTTGGGCATTCAATGGAGCACAACCTATTATCCTCAGACGCTCAATGACGAGGTCGAACTCTGTTACTACCGGCCCTATAGTTCTGACCGAAGTTGCGAGCCCATTCAGCCCAATTCGTCAGGGGTTGTTGAGCGTTTTAACGACCAGCCTTTTGGACGTGGGTCCACTGTTGAGATCAGGCACCGTGTGTTAGGTGGTATGCGTCCTTACGCTCGCCCAGCGGGCGTCGATTCTGTGACGTTTCGGTATCGCTATTAATGAAGTACGAACACTTATGATCCATTGGGCTTCAAGTGTTCTCTAGGTCGCTCAATGGAGTCTCGTACAAAACCGGTGCGCCTTTTTGCAAGGTGAGTATTCATGATCACTCTCAATGCTTATACCCTGGCATCTAACAATCGGGTGGCAAGTAATACCGTCGATGCTGCACTGCCGATCGTCATGCCTGATGACAGTAGGATCGAGGTTCCCACTCTTTCGAATAGCAGCGATACCACCACCGTCTCGACCCTGGCCCGCCAGTTGAGCGAGGCGGCAACTCGGGCTGAAGCGCGTGTGGGGCAAACTAGCGCCGATAGGCTTGGCTCAATTACAGGCGACAGGTATTTAGCCAACAAGGCGCAACACGATACGCAAACGCCAAATACCAATAACCCCGAACTTCTGGCACGAGCAAGGCAAGCGACCGGTTTTATCAATGGCACTGACAGCAACCCCTTTAAAGGGCTGACGCGTGATCAACTCAATCTGATTGCCCACGACGATGGCGGCTCTTTCACCATTAACGAACGACGCGCAGCTTGGCAGGCGGTGCAACCGACGGCCTCCCTAGAAATTTCGAGCTCGACGTCGGGTTCCGTTAACGGTCGTGAAATATTGATTTCGCGTTATTTTGGCGGCAGCGAACCGCCGGTGGCGCTTCCACCTGCGACGTTGTACAACGCCTTTATGCGCCCCGGCAGTTTTCTTAACCGCGATGATCGTGCCTTGATCGCCGATATGTACGCTTATGCCCAGGCGGAGGGCGCTGATCTGGCATTCGTCGATCGGTTGGCCAGCACACTCGGAAACTATCGTAATTACAGTGACGGCCGTCAGATGCTGAGCTGCAATATCAGCAGCTACGATGCGGATCGGTATTGGGTGACTTTTGACTTTGCGCCAGAGGAGAGCGCAAGCGCTTCACGCATCCTGAACGGTTCGGCGATTGGCAGCACCCGCCTTGATCAAGGGTTTGTGCGATACATCCTGGACCCGGGTTTCGGAGCGCTCCAACACGCGGGGGGCATATCCTTCCTGGAACGGATGGTAAACAAATTCTCCAGCGAAGGCGCTGATCAACCCCCGCTTGGCAACGAATTCGCCAACCTCGATTGGAGCAAGGTAGAGGACCAGATCGTACGTACCGTACACAAGGACGTAAGGTTGCCCCCCTTTACGGAGCCCGATGGGGTTCGCACGCTGAGCGAAGAAGCCAAGGCCGCTGGCGACCGCCTCGATGACACTACCGGTGATGCGCGCCTTCTGCCACGCAGGTCTGGCAATCGCGCAACGCAACCCGTTGAGGAGTTGCCGGTGCGCCGGGTGAAATTCCGCGCATTGGTTGACGTCATCGCGAGTACTCAAGCGCCTCTCGCGGTTAAACCTAAAGGGTTGAGTAGTCTGTTCCAGGTGCTGCGCAATAACAGGCCTTGAGGTTTTGCAATGGGTTGGTTAGCCATGGGTCAACCCCGTCAACGTATCCGCAGCGCCGCTGCTCTCCTACACAGGAGGAGTGCCCGTGAATACTATTAACCCGCATGTAGCGTCTAATAACCAAGCAATAACAGACCGTTCGGTCACGGCACCTACCGTTTCTTCGAATCAATCGGATAAGAAGGTGATGCAAGCGCTTACATCTACGCGCCGCGTCGGTACCGACAGCACCGTCTCAACCTTGGCGCGTCAATTGAGTGAAGCCGCAACGCGTGCCGACAAGCAGGGCACTAACCCGCTGCACGCAATTACCGGCGACAACTACTTCGCCAACAAAGCACAACACGATGCAGAGCGCCCCAACACTGATGATCCAGAGCTCCTCGCGCGGGCCCGGCAAGCCACCGGCTTCATCAGCGGTGCCGACAGCAACCCTTTTAAAGGGCTGGCACGCGATCAACTCAGCCTGATTGCACGGGACGAGGGCGGCGCTTTCACCATCAACGAGCGACGTGCCGCATGGGAAGAACTTCAGATAATGGCCCCCCCAGCGGCGACTGACCCGAAACCGGTGCCTATTAACGGCCGCGACATTATGATTTCTATCCTATTCAATGGCACTGAACCTCCGGTCGCCAAGCCACCGGCCACTTCAGAGAATGGCGCCCAAAACGACAGCGATTTTCTCAATCTCGATGATCGGGCCGTGGTCGCAGATATGTACGCTTATGCAAAAGAACAAGGTGCCGATCTTGCTTTTGTCACTAAGTTGGCCTCGCTGCTGGGCAACTACCGCCATTACAGTGACGGTCGTCAAAACGGGGGGGGCAATACCGGCTATGACGCCGACGGGTATCGAGTGACGTTTGATTACAAGCCGGAGGGCGTCGCACTGGCCGCCAGCATCCTGAACGGTTCGGCGATCAACAGCACCCGTATCGACCAGGGTTTTTTGCGATATATCCTGAACCCGGATCATGGCGCGTTCCAAAATGTGGGCGGCATACCCTTTCTGGAGCGGATGGTGAAGAAATTCTCCGATGAAGGCGCGGATCAACCCCCACTCGGCAGTGAGTTCGCTACCTTCAAAAAGGTCAGGTTTGAGGACCATATCGTTCAAACCACGTACAAGCACCTCAGGCTCCCGCCCTCCAAGGCACTCGTCATTTACGACAACGGCGCCTGGACCCTTACCGAGCTCGGCAAATCCCAGGGCTACGTACTGGACAAAGCCACCGGCCATGTGAGCAAGCCACAGTTACCCACCGAGGATAAGCCGCCGCTGGGCCCCGAGCGTAAAACGGCCACGGGGACTCTTGTGGATGCCCTGAGCGGTATCCGCGCTCAGCTCGCAACGCAGCGGGCCTCGCCAGGGAGCCTGTTCAAGCTGATAAAAAACTACAAGCCATGAGCTGGGATAAGCAACACCCTACGGCACCGCATAATCCTCATACCTCAAGGAGATCCCATCGTCCTGTGGGTAGCTGACATACACCACTACCCCATCACTGGCATCCACCAATGCGTAAGGCCATTTACCGTTGGCCTTGCGCATATGCTCATACAGCGGCAGGAAAAAGTCCTTGGTCTGGCCTCGCGGATCGTAGGGCGCCTGCACCTGGAAGATCGGAAAGTGCCCGCCATTGCATAACTGGATGCGTTCCAGCTTGAAATCGTTTTTCTCCAGCAAGGCACGGGTTGGGTGCTGCCAAGTGGCGAGGTCGACGTCGTGGCAGCCCTTGGTTTTTTCGGTGTAGAGCGTGGTGTTTTCCAGCGCGGGGAAGGCGTGGGCCAGGCCAGGTAACATCAGCAGTAGCAACGGTATTAGGCGTGGCATGGTGGCAATCCGAAAGAGGGGGCGATTGTAGAGTGCGTTGACCGCCAGCTGTTTACCCATGGGGTAGCCCGGCCAAGGTATCTGCAATTGTATGTGTGCGCTACGCCGTGCCCTCAGTGGCGCGGCTGGACGTCTCCAGTGGTTCGCATCTTAACCCTGAGGCCCCTTTATTTTGCCCACCGGGTGAAATGATTTGAATCCTCCGCCCGCCTTGTAGAGAATCCCCGCCTTTGGCTCGAAAGGATGCGTGCGATGAAGTTCGAAGGGACTTTTCAATACATGGGTAATCACGGGATCGTGTTCAACGTTTCACAGATCACCCTTACCGACAGCGAACGCGGACGCCTGCGCGAGCTGCATTTTGGCGAGGCGAAAAGTGCCCATTACGAGGTCAACAGCAAGGTTGTCGAGGTGTACGACAAGATGTTGGCCAAGAACCTGCCGTGCGTGATGATGATCGGCATCTCCAAGCCCCTCACTCGGCAACAGGGCGACGCCCTCAATGCCCAGCGCACCAAGATCGCCAACCTGGCCGCTAGCGCCTTCGCTGGCGCCACTTCTGCTGTCGCGTCGCCTTATGTGGGCGTGCCTGTCGGCGCCGGTGTGCGCATGTATGCCAATGAAATCCTGCCCACCTATCATGCTGGCGACGTACTGGTCAGCATCGAGGCGCAGGTCAACGGCGGTATCGGCCCACAACGCAGCGCTTCGACGCTGATCATCAAGACCTGACGGAGCAAGCCCATGTCTGAAATCACCCAGCTGGTCATTGCCCTGGTGCTGTTTTTTTTGCTCGACCGTTTGCTCAAACCTTACCTGCTTCGCAAGTGGCTCGGGGTGCTGCTGGTGGTGGCGGGGGCGATCGGTTGCGTGGCGGCAAGCCAGGTCCACCTAGTAGGGGTTGACCTGGGGCTGCTGTCGATTTTTGCGGTTGCGCTGGGGGTGGGGTTGTTCCTGAAGCGGCGCCGTTTTGAGTCTGTTGGTTGAGCGTGTAGGTATCTACACAATCTTCGACGCTGACATAAAGCCATCGGGAGCAAGCCCCCTCCCACAGGGTTTGCCCTGGGCGTTACGTTTTCTCGTACGCCTTGTACTCGTTCTGCAGCACGATATGGTCTGCCACGTACTTCGCGTCGTGCCACACCCCATAAATAAACGACGACGCACGGTTCACCAAATTCGGCAGGCCCAAAAAGTAGATGCCGCTTTCTGCCGAGATCCCACGCTTGTGGAACGGCTCGCCTTTGTCATCAAATGCATCCACCTTGAGCCAGCTGAAATCGAACTTGAAGCCGGTGGCCCAGAGGATGGTGGTTACGCCCGCTTCGGCCAGGTCCAGGCTCAAGATCGGGTTAACCAAGCACTCAGGGTCTGGCAACAACTCCCACGCTGATCGTTCCTCTGGAAACGGCAACCCGTTCGCCTCGATATACGCATCCGCATCCCGCAGCACATCAAAGTACGCCCGGTCCCCTTCAGCGACGTTGTCGGCCAAGCCGGGTTGGAACGTCAGGGTGCCTTCGTTCCAATCCTTAGTGACGCCGACCAGTTGAATTCCCTGGTGCGCCAACCGGCGGAAGTCGACGGTCTTGCCGCCTTCATACCCGCTCACCGCAAACGCCACGTGTTTTTTCTTCGGCTGGATTTTGACTTCGTCCCACAGGCCCAACGCGCCCAACCACCAGCAGTAATCGCGGCCGCGATAGGCGCGGGGAGGGCGGTAGTGTTCGCCCACCGAGAGGTACACGGTCTTGCCGGCTTTTTGCAGCTCTTCGGCGATCTGCGAGCCGGAGGCACCGGCGCCCACCACCAGCACGGCACCTTCGGGCAATTGGGCCGGGTTTTTGTAGGTGGAGGAGTGCAGTTGGTGAATCGGCGCGGTGGCCGGGACGATGTCTGGCATCGACGGGCGCTGGAACGGGCCGGTGGCGGCGACGACGTTCGTGGCTTCGATCACACCGGCTGAGGTGGTGACTTTGAAGCCGGGGCGGCCAGCGTGGCGTTCCACTTGCTGCACTTCTACGCCGGTGCGGACCGGCGCTTGCAATTTGTCGACATAGGCTTCGAAGTAATCGGCCATGCGTTCTTTGGGAGGGAAAGCCTCCGGGGAGATGCCCTCAAATTTCAACCCTGGGAAGCGGTCGTGCCAGGCCGGGCCGTTGGCGACAAGCGAGTCCCAGCGCTCCGAGCGCCAGCGTTCGGCGATGCGGTGGCGTTCAAGCACGATGTGCGGCACGCCCATCAGTGACAGGTGTTCACTCATGGCGACGCCGGCCTGACCTGCGCCGACCACCAGGGTGTTGATTTTCTCGATGGACATAAGCGTTTCCTGAAAAGTGATTAGGCGTTCTGGCCCAGCAACTCGGCCACCGCCGTGAGTGCCAGTTCGTAACCCAAGGCCCCGAGCCCGGCGATCACACCGGTGGCGGCCTTGGATATGTAGGAGTGATGCCGGAAGCTTTCGCGCTTCCAGATATTGCTCATATGCGCTTCGATAACCGGGCCATCGAACGCCAGCAGCGCATCGAGGATCGGCACCGAGCTGTAGCTCAAGCCCGCGGCGTTGATCACGATGGCATCGCTGTGCAGGCGCGCTTCCTGGATCCAGTCCACCAGCACGCCTTCGTGGTTGCTTTGGCGAAAGTCCAGGCTCAGGCCCAACGCAGCGGCATGCCGCTGGCAGCGCGCTTCAATGCTGGCGAAGCTTTCGCTGCCGTAGGTGCCGCTGGTGTCCAGCCCGTAGAGGTTGGCGTTGGGCCCATTGAGGAAGTACACGCGGTGAGTCATGAAGGGCTCCAGATTATTCAGCGACGGTCAGCACGACTTTGCCGACATTGGCATTGGCTTCCAGCAGGCGATGGGCCTCGGCGGCCTGGGCCAAGGGCAACTGTGCGTATAGCTGCGGGCTGACCAGGCCGGATGCCAACCAAGGCAGCAACCGCGAGCGGATGCACACCGCCAACCGGGCTTTTTCGGCGTGGCTTTTGGGGCGCAACGTTGAGGAGGTCAGGCTCAGGTTCTTGCGCATCAGCACCAGCAAATCCAGCTCGATGTTCGCGCCCTGCAAGAACGACAAACTCACATGCCGCCCCCCCATCGCCATCGCGGCAAGGTTGCGCGCCACGTAGGGGCCGCCGACGTTATCGAGCACCACGTCCACGCCGCGGCCTTCGGTGCAGTCGTTGACCACACAGACGAAGTCCTCGACGTGGCGATCAATCGCGCGCCACACCCCCAGCGCTTGCAACATCGCGACTTTCTGCGGGCCACCGGCCGTGGCGATTACCCGCGCACCGGCGGCATGGGCGCACTGCACCGCAAAGCTGCCGACACCGCTGGCGGCGCCGTGGATCAGCACCGTGTCGCCACTGCGCAGGCGGCCCAGTTCAAACAGGTTGTGCCACACGGTAAAGGCCGCTTCCGGCACCCCGGCGGCGCTCTCTAGCGACAGCCCCGCAGGCACCGGCAGGCAATGCGCCGCCTGGGCCACGCAGTACTCGGCGTAACCGCCGCCATTGAGCAGCGCCATTACGCGGTCGCCCACTGCCCATTCATCCACGCCGCTGCCTGTGGCGACAACAACACCGGCCGCCTCCAACCCCAATACATCGGTAGCGCCGGGCGCAATGGGCGCGCCGCTGCGTTGCATCAGGTCGGGGCGATTGACTCCGGCAGCGGCCACACGAATCAGCACCTCGCCAGCACCGGGTGTTGGCGCCGGGCGCTGGGTCAACGCCAGCACCTCTGGCCCACCCGGCTCGCGGGCAATCACGGCTTTCATACGGCCCAGTCGTCCGGTACGACGGCGATCACATCGATCTCCATCAACCATTCCGGCTGGCCCAGGCCCGAGATCACCAAACCGGTGGAAATCGGAAACACGCCTTTGAGCCACTTGCCGACTTCCTGGTACACCGGCTCGCGGTAGCGCGGGTCGATCAAATAGGTGGTGGTCTTGACGATATGGCTCAGGTCGCTGCCGGCTTCTTCCAGCAGTTGCTTGACGTTCTTCATCGCCTGTTCGGCCTGGGCACGTGGGTCGCCAAGGCCCACCAGGTTGCCGTCGAAATCGGTGCCGATCTGACCGCGCACATAAATGGTGTTGCCAGCGCGCACGGCCTGGCACAGGTCGTTGTCCAGCGACTGGTTGGGGTACGTCTCTTTGGTGTTGAACATGCGGATGCGGGTGTGGGTAGGCATAACGGCAACTCGTAGGAAGCGGGATGAACAGAGCTTCACATCGCGCCGTGTCTGGCGAAACCAGCATTTGTACGGGGTAGTGCTTAGGAAAAACCGAAGCCCGTGCAGGTCATCGGTTTGCCCGTGACTCGGCACGAACCCTGCAACGCTCGTCGTACAGTCATTGTTGAGGGGCAGGTGTAATGCTCAGTCGTATTACTCAGCGTCAACTGGAGTATTTCGTGGCGTCGGGAGAGGCGGGCAGCATCAGTGCGGCCGCCGAGCGCATTCACGTGTCGTCACCGTCGATCTCGGCGGCGATCACCCATATGGAGGCCGAGCTGGGCATCCAGCTGTTTATAAGGCACCACGCCCAGGGCATTTCGCTGACGGCAGTGGGCCGGCAGGTGATGCAAGAGGCCAAGCAGATTCTGGAGCAGATGACCAACCTCTACACCATCGCGTCCGAGTCGCTCAACACGGTGCGCGGGCCGCTGCGGGTAGGGTGCCTGGCGTCGCTGGCGCCGATGATCACCCCGGAATTGGTGTTCGGTTTTGGCCGTGCGTTTCCCGGCGTACGGCTGACCCAGGCCGAAGGCAATCACGAAGAGCTGTTGGAAAAGCTACGCAGCGGCGAGCTGGACATCGCCCTGACCTACGACCTGGTCACCAGCCCGGATATCGACTTCCAACCCCTGGCCAAACTGCCGCCCTATGTGATGGTCGGCGAGTATCACCCGCTGGCGAACTTGCCCGCCGTGAGCATGCAAGACCTTGAGGCCTACCCGGTGGTGCTGCTGGATACGCCCTGGAGTCGTGACTATTTCCTCAGCCTGTTTATCCAGGCCGGCACCACGCCGAACATCATCATGCGCTCCACCAACCTCGAAACGGTGCGCGCCATGGTGGGTAATGGCATTGGCTATTCCTTCGCGAATGCGCGGCCCAAATCCAATATGTCCCAGGACGGCAAACGGGTGATTCGCCTGCGTCTGGCGGGCGCTCATCGCGCCATGCAACTGGGCTACGCCACGGCCAGCAACACTCAGCTGTCACGGGTGGTGTCGGCGTTTGCCGAGCGATGCCGCATGTTTGTCTCGGATCAGTACATCCCCGGCATGGCGCCGCCGAGCTTTTTTGACCCGCATGCGGTGCGGGTGATGAGTGAGGTGAGTTGAAAGTGCACCAATAGGTGGCGCGTGCAAGGCGGCGAATTCAAGCGCGCACCAAATGTGGGAGGGGGCTTGCCCCCGATGGCAATGGATCAGTCACATCACCTTTGACTGACCCACCGCTATCGGGGGCAAACCCCCTCCCACATTTGATTTGTGGTGTCTTCAGGGTGTTTTTCGGCTGCATAGGTTCTACCTACCCAGTGCCCCGGCTTTTACGAATTGACCCCAACCCCCTCCCGCCACGACTCTCAACCCATCGATGTAGATCAACTTATTCAGGGCACAGCGACGATGACATTCGACTGGAATTACATGTTTGGTTTGCTGGGCGATGCCGAGTTCTGGCGCGCGACGTGGACGGTGATCAAGCTCAGCACCCTGACCTGGGTGTTGAGCATCGCACTCGGCTTTCTACTGGCGCTGGCCAAGCAGTCCAAGCACGGCCTGCTCAGCGTGCCGGCTCGCGGCTACATCTGGTTGTTCCGCAGCCTGCCGCTGCTGGTGCTGCTGATCTTTATCTACAACTTGCCCCAAGCACTGCCGGGTACATCGGCGATTCTGGCCGACCCGTTCTGGTCTGGCCTGTTGGCGCTGGTGATCTGTGAGACGGCTTACGTTGCCGAGATCCATCGCGGCGGCCTGCTGTCGATCCCCAAGGGGCAAGGTGAAGCAGCGCGGGCGCTGGGCCTTAAGTTTTTCGGCACCCAATGGCGAGTGGTGATTCCCCAGGCGTTGCGGGTGGCCTTGCCGTCGCTGGCCAACGAATACATCTCTATCGTCAAGCTCACTTCTTTGGTGTCGGTGATCTCCCTTACCGAGATTCTGATGGTGGGCCAGCGCCTGTATTCGCAGAACTTTCTGGTGATCGAAACCATGGCGGCGGTGGCGTTCTTCTACGTGTTCATCGTCACCGTGTTCGACTTTTTGCTCAAACGCCTGGAGCGCTTTCTCGACGTCAACCAGCGCAACGTTTCCCGCGTGCCGGATGCCGAAGTGTTGGCGTTGGCCACCCAACAGCGCACAGCGTTGGCACGCCCTGCCACCAACGGCGAGCCCGCGTTGCAGGCGGCGCGGCTGCACAAGGCCTACAACGATATCGAGGTGTTGGGCTCGGTGAATCTGCAGATCCAACCCGGTGAAGTGGTGTCGGTGATCGGCCCGTCCGGCTCGGGCAAGACTACCCTGATTCGCCTGCTCAACGGCTTGGAGCAACTGGACAACGGCGAGATCAAGATCAACGGCCAGCCGTTCATTCATCTCAACAAAGTCGGCGCGCAAAAGCCTCAATACATCGAGCACGCCGAGCACCGCCTGAACATCGGCATGGTGTTCCAGAGCTTCAACCTGTTCCCCCATTTGAGCGTGCTCGACAACCTGCTGATGGCGCCCAAATACCACCGCCTGGGCGCAACCGCCGAGCTCAAGCAACAGGCCTACGCGCTGCTGCACAAGGTCGGCATGCTCGACCACGCCTGGAAGTACCCGCACCAATTGTCCGGCGGTCAGCAGCAACGTGTGGCCATCGCCCGCGCCTTGATGATGCGCCCGCAAATCATGTTGTTCGACGAGCCCACCTCGGCGCTCGACCCCGAGAAAGTCAACGAAGTACTCCAGGTGATCGAAGCCCTGGCCGAGGAGGGCATCACCATGGTGATCGTCACCCACGAGATGAACTTCGCCTTCAAGGTCTCCGACCGCATCGTGTTCATGGAGAAGGGCCGCGTGGTCTGCGACGACACGCCGGGCGCCCTGCGCAGCGGCCACAACCCACGCGTGGAGGCGTTCCTCAAGGACGTCTCGCTGGCGTGACCTCTTTAACGTTCAGGAAAACTACAATGATCTCGCAATCGCAACTCGAACAATTCCAGCGTGACGGTTTCTTGGTGGTCGAAGACGTATTGTCCCAGGACGACGTGGCCGCACTGCAACACGATTTCGACCAATGGGTAGAAGAGAGCCGCAGCCACGACAAGGGCTGGGGCGCCACCGTCGATGGCCGCGAGCGCTTTGACCTCGAAGGTGACCACCGTGCCGACCACCCATCACTGCGTCGGGTCAGCTCGCCCACCGAGATTTCCCCGGTGTATGAGCGCGTGGCACTGCAGTCGCGCATGGCGGCGATTGCCGCGCAGCTCATTGGCGGCAACGGCGCACGTTTTCACCACAGCAAGATCAACTCCAAACTGCCCCACACCGCGACCCAGGTGAAGTGGCACCAAGACTTTTTGTTCACACCCCATAGCAATGACGACATCGTCACCGCCTTGCTGATGGTCAGCGAAGTGACCCCGCAGAACGGCCCGCTGAATGTGATCCCCGGCAGCCACAAGGGCCCGCTGTGGTCGCACTGGCAGCATCAGCGGTTTACCGGTTCGGTGGATGACGCCGTGGTCGAAGAACACTGCCAGCAACCGGTCGCCTGCTACGGCCCGGCCGGTTCCGTGTGCTTTATGCACACCCGTCTTTTGCATGCTTCGAGCCCTAACGAGACCGAACTCCCACGCACCCTCTTCATCAGCGTATACGCCGCTGAAGACGCGCTGCCATTCGGCGAAAACCCGTTGCCCAGTGCACACGCCGGCCTGCTGGTGGCCGGTGAAGAAAGTGGCTTGGTGCGCAGCACCGACAACCACATGCGCTTGCCACAGAAACCCCGTGGCGCCTCGTTCTTCGTGCAACAGGCCGGACAAGATTCAGCCACTGCCTAACCTCCTAAAAACCTTGCGGGTAATCACCATGACAGCGTTTCGTAAAAGTGTTCGTCCCCTTGCCGTGTGCCTGTTGGGCGCTGCGGTTGCAGTGACTTCGTTGGCGGCCTCGGCGTTCCAGCAGGACGGCAAGATCATCGCCGGCTCCGATGTGACCTTCTTCCCCTACGAGTACATGGATAACAACAAGCCCGCCGGCTTTGATATCGAGTTCATGGACGGCCTGGGCAAGGTCATGGGCCGTAAGGTCGAGACCCTCGACACGCGCTTTCCCAACCTGATCACTGGCCTGCAAGCCGGGCGTTTCGACGTGACCAACTCGTCGATGTACATCACCGCCGAGCGGGTCAAGGTGATCGACATGATCCCGTATCTCAAGAGCGGCGAGTCGATCCTGACCCTCAAGGACAGCACCTTCCAGCCCAAGACCCCGGAAGAGTTCTGCGGCCACAAGATCGGCTCCATGGGCGCCACCTCGTGGTTGGCGCAGATGAACAAACTGTCGGCCGAGTACTGCGTGGCCAAGGGCTTGAAGCCGATCCAGATCAGCGAATACAGCACCGACCCGCAAACCACCCAGGCCTTGCTGGCCCACGCTGTCGAAGCGCAGATCACCGACGCCGCCGTGGCCCGTGGCGTGATCGACAAGCTGGGCAGCCGCGTGGTGATTTCGTCCGACACCCTGATCTACCCGGTGCTCAATGGCTTCGGCGTGAAAAAGGGCAATGACACGGTCAAGAAAGCCTTGCTCGAAGGCCTGGAAAAATACCGAGCCACCCCGGAATACGCAGCCTTGCTGAAGAAGTACAACTTTGAAGCGCCGACTGAAGCTGACCTTGCGGCGCTGATGCCGAAGTAATCCTGTCGCGCGGCCGCGCTAGGCGGCCGCGCCCTGCGGAGACCGATTCATGGCGTTATCCCACGAAGAACAGACGCGCATCGACCTGGCGGCGACCTTTCGCATCATCGCGCACCTGGGCATGCACGAAGCGGTGGCCAACCATTTCAGCGCCGCCGTGTCGGCCGATGGCAAACAGTTTTTGCTTAACCCGAAGTGGAAGCACTTCTCGCGTATCCGGGCCAGCGATCTGTTGTTGCTCAATGCCGACGATTCAGCCTGTGCCGATCACCCGAATGTGGACTCAACGGCGTGGTCGATCCACGGCCAGATCCACCGGCTATTGCCGCAAACCCGCGCCGTGCTGCACTTGCACCCGGTGTACACCACGGCGGTGGCGTGCCTGGCCAAGCCGCATATCCCGCCGATCGACCAGAACACTGCGCGTTATTTCAACCGCGTGGCGGTGGACGAGTTGTACGGCGGCATGGCCGATACCGAAGCCGAAGGTGCGCGCCTGGCCGGGTTGCTGGACGGCAAGAGCCGGCTGTTGATGGGCAACCATGGCGTGATGGTCACGGCCGCGTCCATCGGTGAAGCCTTTGACGATATCTGGACCCTGGAACGCTCCTGCCAGATCCTCGTCACGGCGTGGTCCACCGGGCAGCCGCTGCGGGTGTTGTCCGATGACGTGGCGGAAAAAACCGCGCGGGGCTGGGAAGGCATCACCGACTTTTCGCGCCGGCATTTTGAAGAAATGAAGCAGTTGATGATCGACGCTGACCCGTCAGTGCTCGACTGAGGAGCCCCCATGACTTTTTCCGTTGTCGCTCGCTGTGCCGAAACAGGCCAGTTGGGCATTGCCATCAGCTCATCCAGTATCGCTGTGGGTGCCCGTTGCCCGTGGCTGCGGCCGGGGGTTGGCGCGGTGGCTTCGCAGAACATCACCTTGCCGAGCCTGGGGCCTCACGTGTTGGACTTGCTGGAGCAGGGCGCTGCGCCGAGTGAGGCGCTGGCCGCTTTGGTTGAGCAGCAACACAGTGAATATCGCCAGGTAACCGTGATTGATAGCCAGGGCCGCACTGCCCATTTCAGCGGTGCGAAAACCTTGGGCATTCATGCGGCCGTGAGCGGTGAGCAGTGCGTGGCGGCGGGCAACATGCTCGCCAACCCCGGCGTGATCGGCGCCATGGTGCGGGCGTTCGAAAACGCCTCGGGGCATTTGGCTGATCGCTTGCTGGCTGCGATGCACACCGGCCAGGCCCAGGGCGGTGAAGCGGGGCCGGTGCATTCGGCGGCGTTGCTGGTGGTGGATGAGGTGCAGTGGCCCATCATCAACCTGCGTGTCGACTGGGCCGATGAAGACCCCATCGGCGCCCTCGACCAACTCTGGCAGGCCTATCGCCCGCAACTACAGGACTACATCGACCGCGCCCTCAACCCGCAGATCGCGCCGGGTTATGCGGTGCCAGGAGACGACCGATGAACAGCCGCGAGCTGCTGGCGCAACTGGTGCGGTTCGACACCACCAGCCGCGAGTCCAACCTGGCCTTGATCGACTTTGTGCGCACCTATTTGCAAGGCCACGGCGTGGCCTGCGAGCTGGTGTACAACGCTCAGAAGAGCAAGGCCAACCTGCTGGCGACCATTGGCCCGGCAGATGTGCCGGGCATCGTGTTGTCCGGGCATACCGATGTGGTGCCGGTGGACGGCCAGCGCTGGAGCATGGCGCCGTTCGAACTCACTGAAAAGGACGGCAAGCTGTACGGGCGTGGCACGGCCGACATGAAGGGCTACATCGCCTGCGTACTGGCCAGCGTGCCCGCGCTGGTGGCGGCGCCGTTGCGCATGCCGGTGCATATTGCGCTGTCGTATGACGAAGAAGTCGGCTGCCTGGGCGTGCGCGCGTTGATCGAGCGGTTTCACGGCCAACCGGTCAAGCCGCTGCTGTGTGTGATCGGCGAACCCACCGAACTCAAACCGGTGCTCGGCCACAAGGGCAAGTTGGCGGTGCGCTGTGAAGTGCACGGCGCGGCGTGTCATTCGGCGTATGCACCGTCGGGGGTCAATGCCATTGAATACGCGGCGCGCCTGATCGGCGAGCTGGTGCGACTCGGCGAAGAACTTAAGGCGCCACAGCATCTGGATCAACGGTTTGACCCGCCGTTCTCCACGGTGCAGACCGGTGTGATCAGCGGCGGCAAGGCGCTGAACATCGTCCCGCAAAATTGCAGCTTCGATTTTGAAGTGCGCGCGTTGCCCGCCCAAGACCCGTGGCAGGTTGCTCAGCAATTGCAGCGTTATGCCGAGCAGACATTGCTGCCCGCGATGCAGGCGGTCAGTGCGCAAGCGGCGATCAGTTTCAGTGAACTGTCCAGTTATCCGGGGTTGGCGACGTCGCTGCAAAGCCAGGCCGCCGAGTGGGTGGCGCAGTTCTGCGGCTCCCAGGCATTCGGCACCGTGGCGTTCGGCACCGAGGGAGGTCTGTTTGACCAGGCCGGTATCCCCACGGTGGTGTGCGGGCCGGGCAGCATGGAGCAGGGGCACAAGCCGGATGAATTTATCAGCGTTGAGCAATTGGCCGCGTGTGACCGGATGTTGGCGCGGGTGGTGGAGTTTGTGAGCGAGGGTTTCACCCGTCCCCCTGTGGGAGCTGTCGAGCTTTAGCGAGGCTGCGAAGGCGGCGGCATGGCTGGCAGATATGCCGGCTGACCCACCGCAACGTATGCACGCTCTATACCCATGTATGGTTCCGAGCCCTGTTGCCGAGTCGCACACTGTTTTGCAGGCGAGCCCCTTGCCGCAAACCCTAGGAGAGCGACCATGTCCACAGTACTCAAAGCCCCGACCGAAGAACTGGTGCCATCGCGCTACGCCGTGCGCGTCGGTGAAATCGATGTGCTGGTAATCAGCGACGGCGTGCTGCCGCTGCCGACGCAAACCATGTCCACCAACGCCACCCCGGCCGCCCGCGCCGCGTGGTTCAAAGAGATGTTCCTGGGGCCGGATGCATTCGACTGGGCGTTGAATGTGCTGGTGGTGCGCAGCGGCGAGCAGGTCATCCTGGTGGACGCCGGCCTGGGCGGGCAATTCCCCGGCTTCCCTCGGGCCGGGCAGTTTCCCAAGCGCCTTGAGGCGGCCGGTATCGCGCTGTCGTCTGTGACCGATATCGTCATCACCCATATGCACATGGATCACATCGGCGGCCTGCTGGTCGATGAGGTCAAGAACAAACTGCGCCCCGACGTGCGCATCCACGTGGCCGCCATCGAGGTCGACTTCTGGGCCTCGCCAGACTTCACCTACACCGACATGCCCGCGCCGGTGCCCGACGTCCTGAAGGCCACGGCCCAGCAATTCATGGCGCTGTACCAAGATAACCTGCACACCTTTGACGATGAACACCAGGTAGCGCCCGGGGTAGTCGCCAAACTGACTGGCGGCCATACACCGGGGCATAGCGTGGTGTATGTGACATCTGGAGGTGAACGGCTGACCTTCGCTGGCGACGCGCTGTTCCCGGTGGCCTTCGAACACCCTGAGTGGCACAACGGCTTTGAGCATGACCCTGAAGAATCCGTGCGCGTGCGTGTGCGCCTGATGACCGAAGCGGCGGCCAGTGGCGAGCTGTTTGTGGCGACGCATCTGCCGTTCCCGTCGGTGGGCCGTGTGGTGGTCGATGGGGAGGCGTTTCGCTGGGTGGCGGCGTTTTGGGATTTTTGAGGGCGGCCAGGTGCTTGGGAAATAAGCGCTAATAGAATCGAACGGCTACTTCTGTGGGGGCTGGGCTAGGGTTTTTCTACCGGTTATCGCCGGGACTAAACATTCGCTAGCATCTACAAGGAGTAGCCAGTAGGCTACAGGTGATACTGTGACCCACTTGATCGGCAGGACGCCGGAGTTTGATACATGGCTCGACGGTATGAGGGATGTGTGCGGGAAAACAGCGGTATTGACCCGGCTGGACCGGGCCGAAGAGAACAACTTTGGCGATTGCGAGGCGGTAGGCGAGGGCCTGAGTGAAATGCGCGTATTTGTTGGGCCCGGCTACAGAATCTACTTCGTGCGCACGGGAATCACCGCTTACCTGATGCTGTGGGGCAGTGATAAAACCGACCAAAAGCGAGGAATCAAACGGGCAAGAGAGATCCTCGAAGCCCTGAGAGGTCAATGATATGAGCGAATCGAAATTCAACCCCGAGGACATGCCGATCCTCGATCTGGATACCACCGGCACCAGCGTTTATGAAGCATCGCGCTTCCTCGACAGCCCGCAGGTTATCAGCGCTTATCTGGCGCAGAGCATGAAGTCTCAAGACCCGCAGATCCTTATGAAGGCACTTGCCGAAGTGGCCAAGGCCCAGGGGGTCAATAAGGTGGCTGAGGCGGCGGGGGTTAACCGGGAGAGCCTGTATAAAACCCTGAAGGGCGGCTCGAAAACCCGTTATGAAACCATTCAGAAGCTGATGCTGGCGTTGGGTGTGGAGCTGACGGTGCAGCCGATTGCAGCTGGCAAGACGCCGCGCTGAACAGGCGTGGGAGGCGGCATTAAGGATTAACACCTTACCTGTGGCGAGGGAGCTTGCTCCCGCTGGGGCGCGAAGCGGCCCCGCTATTTGTTTAAAAGAATGGGGACTGCTGCGCAGTCCAGCGGGAGCAAGCTCCCTCGCCACAGGTACAGTGTTCATCCTTGACTGGCTGGCATCAGGGCTTACCCTTCCACCGGTTTATCGCACCAGGCAGGGCTGTTTGTTATTGAATGTCCACCCGGGAATCAAAAACTGCATCGCCACGCTATCATCCCGCGCGCCCAGGCCCATGCCTTTGTACAGCTCGTGGGCCTTGGCCACGGCGTCCATATCGATGTCTACCCCCAAGCCAGGCTTGGCCGGCACCTTCACATAGCCTCCTTCAATTTTCAGCGGTTCTCGGGTCAGGCGCTGGCCGTCCTGCCAGATCCAGTGGGTGTCGATGGCGGTGATATCCCCCGGTGCGGCGGCGGCGACCTGGGTGAACATCGCCAGGGAAATATCAAAGTGGTTGTTGGAATGCGAGCCCCAGGTCAGGCCCCACTCGTTGCACATCTGCGCGACGCGAACCGAGCCTTGCATGGTCCAGAAGTGCGGGTCGGCCAACGGGATGTCCACCGATTGCAGCTGGATCGCGTGGCCCATTTCGCGCCAGTCGGTGGCGATCATGTTGGTAGCGGTTTTCAGCCCCGTGGCACGGCGAAATTCAGCCATGACTTCACGGCCCGAGTAGCCGTTTTCGGCGCCGCAGGGGTCTTCGGCATACGCCAGCACTTTGTGCTGGTCGCGGCACAGGCGGGTGGCTTCCTTGAGTGACCAGGCACCGTTCGGGTCGAGGGTGATGCGCGCATCGGGGAAGCGTTCGGCCAGGGCGGTGACGGCTTCGATTTCTTCGTCGCCACTGAGCACGCCGCCCTTGAGTTTGAAGTCGTTGAAGCCGTACTTGGCCTTGGCGGCTTCGGCCAGGCACACCACTGCGTCGGCAGTCAGCGCCTTTTCATGGCGCAGGCGGAACCACTCATCGTCGGCGTCGGCTTCATTGCGGTAAGCCAGGTCGGTCGCGTTGCGGTCGCCGACATAAAACAGATAGCCGAGCATTTTCACCGCATCGCGCTGCTGACCCTCACCGAGCAAGGCGGCCACCGGCACTTCGAGGAACTGACCCAGCAAGTCGAGCAGGGCGGCTTCCATGGCAGTGACGGCATGGATGGTGATACGCAGGTCAAAGGTTTGCAGGCCGCGACCGGCAGAGTCCCTTGAGGCAAAGGTGGTGCGCATCTGGTTGAGCATGCGCTGGTACTGGCCGATAGGCTGGCCGATCACCAGGCTGCGCGCATCCTCCAGGGTTTCGCGGATGCGCTCACCGCCGGGCACTTCGCCCACGCCGGTGTTACCGCTGCTGTCCTTGAGGATAACGATATTGCGCGTGAAGTAAGGGCCGTGGGCGCCGCTGAGGTTGAGCAGCATGCTGTCGTGGCCGGCGACGGGGATGACCTGAAAGTGGGTGACGACGGGCGTATTCATGGCAGGTTCCTAAACAGGTTCAAAGAGGTTTGCTGAGGGTTGCGCCCGCGGGCACAGCGCTCGGTGAGCTCAGCACAGGGGCGGGTGATGTCTTGGCAAAAAACACCAGCATCGCGGCGAGCACCGACGTACCCGCCAGGCCGTATAGGCCGCCCTGGATCGAGCCGGTGGTCTGCTCCAGAAAGCCGAAGGTGGTCGGCGCGACGAAGCCGCCCAGGTTGCCAATGGAGTTGATCAACGCGATCACCGCTGCGGCGATGCGCGCATCCAGATAACCCTGCGGGATCGGCCAAAACAGCGACGACGCCGACTTGAAACCAATGGCTGCAAAGCAGATCGCCACAAAGGCAAAGATCGGCCCGCCGGTGGTGGACATGAACATCCCCGCCGCCGCAATCAGCAACGCCGTCGCCACCCACGCCTGTTGGAACTTGAACTTGCCCGACAACGACGCGAAGGCGTACATGGCGATGATCGAGATCAGCCACGGGATCGAGTTGAAGAAACCGACCTGCACGTCACTCAAGTCGCCCATCTTCTTGATGATGCTCGGCAGCCAGAACGTGGCGGCGTAGATCGTCAGTTGGATGCAGAAATACAGGGCGCAGAACAGCATGATCTGGCGGTCTTTGAGCAGCTTGCCAATGGTGGGTTTGACCGTGTTGACGGCGTCACGCTCGCGCTGTTCCTGGTCGATGGCGTTGACCAGCGCGTCCTGCTCTTCGCGGGTCATCCATTTGGCGTCATGGGGTTTGGAGTCGAGCCAGAACCACACAAAGAAGCCGATCACCACCGAGGCCAGGCCTTCGATGGCAAACATCCATTGCCAGCCGTGCAAGCCAAAGCCTTCGATTTGCAACAGCGCGCCCGACAATGGGCCGGAGATCAGCGAGGCGACGGCTGAGCCACTGAGGAAAATCGCAATGGCCTTACCGCGCTCCACGCCAGGCAACCAGCGCGTGAAGTAATAGATCACGCCTGGAAAGAAGCCGGCTTCGGCCACCCCCAGCAGAAAGCGCAGGATGTAGAAGTGGGTTTCGTTCTGGATGAACGCCATCAGTGTGGCGACGATGCCCCAGGTGAACATGATGCGGGTCAGCCAGATACGTGCCCCGACCTTTTGCAGCAGCATGTTGGAGGGCACTTCGAAGAGGGCGTAGCCGATGAAGAACAGCCCGGCGCCGAACCCGTAGGCGGCCGCGCCGATGCCCAGGTCATGCTCCATGTGCGTGCGCACAAAGCCGATATTGACCCGGTCGATGTAGTTGAGGATGAACATGACCACGAACAGTGGGAGCACATGGCCCTTCACTTTGCGCACGGCACGCGCGAGGACTGGATCACTTTCTGGAGCGGTAGATGCATGGCTTGAATTGGTCACAATTCAAACTCCCCCTGATTTGTTTTTATGTGGGATTGCGTGTTTTGTTGATAGACATCATACAAGTGATTTTCTGAGTATCGCAATGCGGGGGAGGATGTATTTGTTCTTATAAGGCTGATGGTGAGCCCTTTGTTTTGGTTATTTTCCATGTTTTATTGGGGTTTGTGGTTGTGCTGGGCGATGCGGATCGCCCGAAGAAAATGATTTCGACCTTACACGGGTCATAGCGTGATCGTGTTGGTTGTCATACAAGTTTGGCGTTTTTTTACTCAGCTCCGCCTTGGCCTCGGGCAGGGTGTTAAGCTCCCTCCCAGCCCAACCCCGTGGACCCGTAGCGATGCCTATTGAAAGCGAACCCCCTGTTCGTCGACGTTCCCATAACCTGGCCCAAGGCGTGGTCGAAGCACTGAGCCAGCGCATCTTGCTGGGGCAGTTGAAGCCCGGTGAAAAACTGCCGTCCGAATCCACCATCGTGGCCGAGCATGGCGTCAGCCGCACGGTGGTACGTGAAGCGCTATCCAAGTTGCAAGCGTCGGGGTTGGTGGAAACGCGACATGGCATCGGCACCTTCGTGTTGGCGCCGCAAGCGCAATCCGGGCTGCGCCTTAACGTCGACACCGTGGCCAGCGTGCGCAGCATGCTCGAACTGCGCCTGGGCCTTGAGGTGCAGGCCGTGGCCTTGGCGGCGCTGCGTAGAAGCGATGAGCAACTGACCCGCATGCGCGAGGCGCTCACCGACTACCAGGCCTCCCTGGCCAACAACGACAGCTGCGTGGAAGAGGACAAACGCTTCCACCAATTGATCGCCGAGGCCACCGGCAACACCTTCTTCACCGAAATCATGCTGCACCTGGGCAACGCGATGATCCCTCGTACCCAGGTCAAAGGTGCCGAACGCGGCGGTGCCGACTTTGCCCAACTGGGGTACTTGGCGAACCTTGAGCACGAGGCCATTTTCAACGCGATCAAGCGCCAGGACCCCGACGCCGCACGCGCCGCGATGGTGCTGCACTTGACCAACAGTCGCGACCGTTTTTCCGGAGAGTAGGGCAGTTGAACGAACACACTTTATCCATGCGCCTTGAGCGTGTGGCGGCGAACGTGCCTGCTGGCGCACGCCTGGCCGATATTGGCTCCGACCATGGCTACCTGCCCGTGGCCTTGATGCGCCGTGGTGCAATCACGGCAGCGGTGGCGGGGGAGGTGGCGGCTACACCCTTTCATGCCGCCCAACGTACCGTGCGTGACAACGGCCTGGAGCAGCACATCACCGTGCGCCTGGCCGATGGCCTGGCGGCGATAGCGCCCGCAGACGGCATCACCGCGATCAGCGTGTGCGGCATGGGGGGCGAGACGATCCGCGACATTCTCGACAGCGGCAAGGCGCACTTGAGTGGCCAGGAACGCTTGATCCTGCAACCCAACGGCGGCGAGCAGCCGTTGCGCCAATGGTTGATGCACAACGGCTACTCGATCCTGATTGAAGAGCTGCTGCACGAAAACCGCTTCTACTATGAAATCATCGTCGCCGAACGTGCCGAACCGGTGGCCTACAGCGCTGAACAGCTGTACTTCGGCCCCCTGCACATGCAAGCGCGTAGCCCGGCGTTTATCGCGAAATGGCAACGCCTGCTTCGGCAAAAACACAAAACCCTGGCCGGCCTGGAACGCGCACAACAGGCCGTGCCCCAAGACAAACTTGAAGACATCACCCAGCAGATCAAGTGGATCACCGCACTGCTGGCCTGATAGCCCTTTATTACCAAGGAACCACGCAATGGCCGACGCCACCAACCAACCCTTCTACGACCGCGCCGACGCGCACATCGAGTTGTCCAACGAGCAGCTCAAGACCTGCGATAACCTCGGCGAGGTCAGTGCTTCGATGATGTTTGGCACCACCCGATTCAATGCCTGGGCCAGTGCGCGCAACTTCAAGTCCGGTGCAGAAATGGCCGATGCGCGGGAAGCGATGTTGAAGTATTTCTGTGATCAGTACCGGATGATGCTTGAGGATAATCTGGATGATCACATCAATAATTTCAGCCGGTACAGCGTCGAGAAAACCGCAGAGCAGTGATGTCTGGTGAGATCTAAAATGTGGGAGCTGGCTTGCCTGCGATAGCGGTGGGTCAGCTAAAACTGTGTTGACTGAACTGCCGCTATCGCAGGCAAGCCAGCTCCCACACTCGATTTGTGGTGTGGTTACAAATTGGGGCTCAAGACTGAGTGCTTTTGCCCCATCTTAGTGCGCAAACCCTGCACCTTTAGCGTGCCACCCCGCCTATCCCCGGCCTCCCACCCTCCGGCCCGTATCTTGCTAGTGCCTTCCCAATCAATGACATGGCGTTTTGCTGCTAGTCATTTCAAGGCTTCACCCTGCGGTGCACCGCGTGGGTCGTTTTTGGGGAGTGGTCGCATATGCACAGCCTTTTATCACCGGGTATCGCCCTGCTGGGGCGCTTTGGCTTTGCGCGTAAATTCCAGATCCTGTTCTTCCTGTTCATGCTGCCGTTGGCGGGCAGCTTGTGGCTAATCGGCTCGGACTACCGCGACAAACTCACCGTCATCACTCGCGAGCAGTCCGGCGTTCGCCAGCTGCTGGCCCTGGATGCGCTGGACGGCCAACTCACGGCCCAGCGCAACCTGGCTGCACGCTGGAAAGCCGCCGATATCCTGCACGCCCCGACCCCGGCGGCGAAGGCGGCAATGGACAAAGTAGATGCCAACTTTCCGTTGATCCTGCAAAGCCTGCAAGCCCTGGGCGAAGCGCTGAAAACCCAGAACGCCAGCGCCGACACCCTGGCCCGCTTCGAAGCGTTGCAAGCCACAGTCAAGGGCATGGACTCCGCCTCCCTGCGCACCGTGGGTTGGTGGCCAGACGGCTACGACCGTTTCACCTCGGCCCTGACGGCCATGCAAGCCCTGCGTGAACAGGTCACCCTGGACTCCGGTTTGATCCTCGACCCCTGGCTGGAAACCTACCTGCTGATGCAGATTTGCACCCAGCAAACCCCCGACCTGATCGAGCGTATCGGCCGTATGGCCAGCGTGGGGCAGTCGTCGATCGCTTCGGGGCAGTTCACCCTGCAAAGCCGCTTGCAGATGCGCGACTTGCGCGGCCGTATGGGCGATGCGCGGGACCAACTGGTCAAGGCGGCCGCGTCCCTCAAGGCCAAGCAATACGCCGGCATGGAGCCGTGGACGGCGCAGTACGACAACAGCGTGCAACGCCTGGACAGCGAACTCAAAGTGCTCGACGACGGCGTGTTCGGCGGCACCATCAAGCTTGATACAGCGGCGTTTGAAAACAGCGTGGACGCCATGCTCGGCAGCCTCGGCGAGTTGCGCAACAGGTCGCTGACGTCACTCGACCAACGCCTGGGCTATTACCACGACCGCTCGCTGCGCCAAATCATTCCCGTGGCGGCCACGTTCAGCTTGTTGGCCCTCGCAGCGCTGTACCTGTTTATCTGCCTGCAAGCTTCGATTCGTCGCAGTACCAGCGGCATCACCACGTTGGCCGAGTCCCTGCGTGACGGCAACTTGTGCGTGGAAGTGGCAGTGCAAGGGCGCGACGAACTGGCCGCGATCAGTGCGGCGCTGAACGCCGCCGTGGTGCAATTGCGTACCAGCCTGCTGGGCGTCAACCACGAGACCCAGCAGTTGGGCAGCGCCGTGCTGACGTTGAATTCGCAATCGGGCAGCACCCTGGGTGAGGTCGAAGACCAGCAGACCCAAATCAGCCAGATCGCCGCTGCCGCGACGCAATTGGCCGCCACCTCAATGGGCGTCGCCCGCAGCTGCGAACAGGCCTCCGGCAGCGCCCAGCACACCCGGCGCATTGCCGAAGACAGCAGCCGTGACAGCCAGCGCACCACGGCCAGCATCCAGCAACTCAACCTGCGCCTTACCGATACCGCCGATGCGTTGGAACAAGTGAGCCAGCAGGGCCAGCAGATTCAATCGGTGGTCGACACCATTCGCGGCATCGCCGAGCAGACCAACCTGTTGGCACTCAACGCCGCCATCGAAGCCGCCCGCGCCGGTGAGCAGGGCCGGGGCTTTGCGGTGGTGGCCGATGAAGTGCGCAGCCTGTCGCAGCGCACCCAGGCCTCCACCGCGCAGATCGCGAGCACCGTGGACAGCCTGCGGGCGACGGTGAGCCAGGCGGTCAACCTGATGGGCGCGGCGTGCGAACAGGCGTTGGCGGATGCCGAGTCGGTCACCGGGCTGGGCACGCGCTTGGGCGAGATTGCCGGCGCGGTGCAGAACGTCACCGACACCCTGGCGCACATCGCCACGGCGGTGGAAGAGCAAGCGGCGACGGCCGATGAAGTGAGCGGCAATATCCAGCAGGTGGACCAGGCGGCAGGGCGGTTGTTGGAGGGCGCGCGTGCGGTCAATCGAGCGGCGGATACCTTGAGCAAGGGTAGCCAGGCCTTAAGTGATAACACCGCAAGGTTCCGCCTGAGCTGAGTACCTCCTGTGGGAGCTGGCTTGCCTGCGATGGTGGCGGCATGGCTGGTAGAGTTGATGCCTGGCTCACCGCTTTCGCAGGCAAGCCAGCTCCCACCTTTGACTGCATTTCACTTGTAAATCCGAGTGTCATTGGGCGGGGATTACGGCTGGGGATGAACCTTCGGGGCCTACAGGGCTCACTTGTTAGGTCGCCCTGTTTTCTTGCCGAAAGGACTGCGCATGACCTCACTCCCCCCGCCCGGCCCGGTCACCCGTGAACTCAGCCTGCGCGCCGTCATCACTGGCAGCGTGCTCGGCATCCTGTTGACCCCTTCCAATGTGTACGCCGGGTTGAAGATCGGGTGGTCGTTCAACATGTCGATCATTGCCCTGCTGGTGGGCTATGCGATCTGGCAAGGCTTGGCCAAACGCTCCAGTGAGCAACTGCCGTGGACGCTGCACGAAAGCAATATCAACCAGACGGTGGCGTCGGCGGCGGCCTCGATTATTTCCGGCGGGCTGGTGGCGCCGATCCCGGCCTACACCTTGCTCACGGGCAACCAGCTGGACGCTGTGCCGATGATCGCGTGGGTGTTCTCGGTGAGTTTTTTGGGGATCTGGATCGCCTGGTACCTGCGCCCTTCGTTGCTCAATGACAAGGCGCTGAAATTTCCCGAAGGCATGGCCACGCTCGAAACCCTGTTGCACATCTACAACCATGGCCGCGAGGCGGCGACGCGCTTGAAGGTGCTGCTCAGCGCTGCGTTGCTGTCGGGTCTGGTGAAGTGGGTGGACACCTTTATGTGGGCCTTCCCGCGCTGGTCGCCGAGCGCTCAGTTAGAGCGCCTGACCTTCACCGCCGACCCTTCGCTGTTGCTGGTGGGTTTTGGCGGCATCATCGGTATTCGCGTGGGCTTGACCCTATTGCTCGGCGCGTTGCTCGCGTGGGGTGGGTTGGGCCCGTGGTTGCTGGCGCACAACCTGGTGACCCTGCCCGCCGACAGCAGCGGCCCGCAATTCGCCGCGTTGGTGGAGTGGCTGCTGTGGCCGGGGGTGAGCCTGATGGTGTGTTCTACCCTGGCCTCGTTGGCGATTCGGTTATGGGCGCTGTACCGCTCGAACCAGTCCGATGGGCGCTCGGCCTGGACGCTGCCCAAGCCCGGGCCCGCTGCCGGTTTTATCCTGTCGATCGTATTGGTGGTCAGCCTGCAGGCAGCGTTGTTTGGCATCAACCTGTGGATGGCTTTGCTCACCATCCCGTTGGCTATCTGCCTGGCTGCGGTTGCCGCGCGGGTGGTGGGCGCCACGGGGATTCCGCCGATTGGCGCCATCGGGCAACTGTCCCAACTGAGCTTCGGCATCGTCGCGCCGGGGCAGGTGCCGATCAACCTGATGAGCGCCAATACCGCTGGCGGCTCGGCCGGGCAGTGTACCGACCTGATGAATGACTTCAAGGTAGGCAAGGCCATTGGGGCCACACCGCATAAGCAAGTGATTGCGCAGATCCTGGGGATCTTCATCGGCAGTATCGTCGGTGTGTTCGCCTACCTGGCCTTGATCCCCGACCCGCAAACCATGCTGCTCACCGAGGAGTGGCCGGCACCGGCGGTTGCCACTTGGAAAGCCGTGGCGCAAACCCTGACCCATGGGCTTGAGTCACTGTCCACCAGCATCCGCTGGGCGATTGCCATTGGCGGCTTGGTCGGCGTGCTGCTGGGTGTGTTGGACAGCCTCCTTCCGGCCCATCGTGCGCGCTACCTGCCGAGCGCCGCTGCATTGGGCCTGGCGTTTGTATTGCCAGCCTCGGTCTCGCTGATGATGGCACTGGGGGCGGTGTTGACCTGGTTGGTGAGTTGCCGCTGGCCGAGTATCACCGAGCGTTTCGCGATCACTGCTGCCGCTGGGTTGATCGCGGGTGAGAGCATCACGGGGGTCGGGGCATCACTGTGGTCGATGGTGGGCAATTAATCGCGGGCACTCTGTGGCGTTGGCGTAGTCTCTTGCAGAACATCCCCTCTTACTCAGCGGAGCCGCCAATGATCACCGTCCATCACCTCAACAACTCGCGCTCGCAACGTATCCTGTGGCTGCTTGAAGAGCTTGGCCTGCCGTACGAAATCAAGCGCTACCAACGCGACCCGAAGACCAACCTCGCGCCGCCTGAACTCAAGGCGATTCACCCGCTGGGCAAATCCCCGGTGATTGAAGAGGGCGGCCAGGTGCTGATCGAATCGGCCGCGATCATCGACTACCTGATCCGCCGCCACGGCGCCGGCCGCCTGCAACCGAACCCGGCTAGCGCCGAGTACGACAAGTACGTGCAATGGCTGCACTTCGCCGAAGGCTCGGCCATGTTGCCGTTGATGCTTAACCTCTACGTCGGGCGCCTGGGTGAAGCGGGCGCGCCGTTGCACCCGCGCATTGAGTCGGAAGTGGCCAATTACCTCGGCTACCTCAACGATGTGCTGGGGCAGACGCCATACCTGCTGGGGGATGAGCTGAGCGGGGCGGATATTCAGATGAGCTTTATCGGCGAAGTGGCCGGAGCGCAGGGCAAGTTGGCGGCGTACCCGCATTTGGCGGCGTGGGTCAAACGCTTCCAGGCACGGCCTGCGTATCGCAAAGCGGTGGAGCAGGGTGGCGAGTACGCGTTCGCCAAATGATTGTGGTGATCGGGCTTGCTTTCAGGAAACAAGAGGCGGTCCTACTCTTGTGGTGAGCGGGCAAGCCCGCTCACCACACGTTGAAACGCTTTAACGAAAACGACGACAGATCCAGCTCGCTCTTGCCCCGCATACACCACTGTGCAAACGCCTCCCCCAGCGCCGCCGAATGCTTGAAGCCATGCCCTGAGCACGGCGATACCACCAACGTGTGCTGTAACGTCGGGTGCTCGTCGATGATGAAGTGATGATCCGGCGTCACCGTGTAGGCACACACCGCCGCCTTGACCACTTTGCCTGTCACCCCGTTGATACGGCCTTTCACCTGCTGTTCATACATCTCCCGCACCTGCGCTGCCGACACCGTGCGGTCCAGCGTCTCTGGCGTAGAAACGGTGTGAAATTGCGCCGTGGCAATCTTCAAACTGCCCTCGCCGGGCAAGGCGGGGAACCCATAATGAGTGTCGTCCTGGCCATGGGTGAGGATGTACGTAGGAGACGTTCCCTCCAACTGCGCTCCCGGTTCCAGTTCGAACCAGAACAGCTGTTGCCGATAAACGCCGAGCAGCCGATCAAACGGTGCCCCCAGCAACCCGCCGGCCCAGTTGCCCGCGCTCACCACCAGCTTGTCGGCCTGTAGCGTGCGTTGGTCTGTCGTCACCGTGACACCGTGCGCATCCGAGCGGATATCCGTCACGGTCTCGCCCTTGTACAGCGTCGCACCGTGCTGCTCGGCCAGCGTGAGCTGCACGTCGATGCAACGCTCAGGCCGCACAAACCCGCCTTCGGGCTCGTAGTAGCCGATGGCGTTGTCAGCCACGTTGGCAAATTGCGGGAAGCGCTGACGAATCTGCGTGGCATCCAGCACTTCGTGTTCGATGCCATAGGTTTGCGCCAGCCCGATGGTGCGCAAGGTGAAGTCGGTTTGATCGTCGGGGTCAAAGCCCTCCCAGGACGTCAGCACCAGCAAGCCCGACTGCTCGAACAACACCTGCCCAGACAACGCCTCCAGCTCCCGCCAGATACGGTGCGAATTGCGCACGATGGGTACGTATTGCGCGCCTTCGCCCACTGACAATCGCGTGATCCGCGTATCGCCATGGCTTGAACCGAACGTGTGGGGCGGGTGATGGCGGTCGATCCCGGCAACCTTTACGCCGGCTTTCGCCAGTTGGTACACCGTGGCGGCACCCATGGCGCCGAGGCCGATGACCAGCGATTCAAAGCGTTCCATCGTTCAGCCCCTGACCGTGTGCAGTTTGGCCAGACGCAAGCCCCAATCACCGCCGTGCTTTAGGCGGCAGGCTTCTTCGGAGTCGAAGTGCACCGGTGAGGATGCGGCGATATCCGCCTCGGCCAGCGCAGCAGCCGTCAGCTCGCGCATGCGCGCCTCTTGCCCGCTGGCGAGGGCGTGATCCTTATTGACCTGGGTATCGAACACCCAAATCACCTGCAGGCTGGCGGGGAAGGCGTCGTAATTGACCGTGTGCGTCAACCACTCAAACCCTGGGATCTCGGCCTTGGCGGTTTCGCAGGCATTGGTGAGCGTGGCGACCAGGCTGCGCTCAACCTGGGCGGCCTCGCGTTTGGATAAGGCCATCAAAGGCTCCTCGAAGTAGGCAGAGTGGCCGTAGATACTGCCACAACCCTGAAAATATTCACGGTCAAATGTGGGAGCTGTCGAGCTTTAGCGAGGCTGCGAAGGCGGCGGCATGGGCGATAGAGATGTAGTGCCTGAACCACCGCTTTCGCAGGCAAGCCAGCTCCCACATGTTGACCGCATTTCAAGCGGGTGTACGCGGTGCAAATGTGGGAGCTGTCGAGCTTTAGTGAGGCTGCGAAGGCGGCGGCATTGGCGATAGAGATGTAGTGCCTGAGCCACCGCTTTCGCAGGCAAGCCAGCTCCCACATTTTGACCGCATTTCAAGCGGGTATACGCGGTGCAAATGTGTGAGCTGTCGAGCTTTAGTGAGGCTGCGAAGAGGGCTACGCCTACGGCCTAAGCGCGCTGATGATGAATGCATGCAAACTATCAACCGCCTTGGCACCCCGAGAAGCCCGGCTACGCAAAATCGACACCTCCATCGGCTCAATCGGCCCCAACCCATGCTCCCCACTCAACACCTGAAGCGACGGCTGCACCGTGCACTGAGTAATCGCCGCAATCGCCAGCCCGCCCTCCACCGCAGCCACCTGGCCCGCCAGGCTGGAGCTGTTGTACACCACCTTGAACTGTCGGCCCTGCTGGGCCAATGAGTTCACCGCATACCGACGCGCCAGGCTGGCGCTTTCGTAGACGGCGATGGGCAACGGGTCGCGGCGCCACAGTTCGAACTGCGGCGAGCCCACCCACACCATCGGTTCCTTGAACAAAAACGTGCCACTTTGCGGCGCGTCCCTGGACACCAGCGCCAGATCCAGCTCGCCGCTGCGCACCCGTGGGATAAGGGCCGTCGACTGCTCACAGGTGAGTTCGATCTCCACCCCCGCGTAACGCGGCGCAAAGCGTTTGAGCACTGGCGTGAGGTACTTGGCCGCATAGTCTTCGGCAACCCCCAGGCGGATTCGCCCGGTCAGGGTTTCACCGTGAAATGCCGCCTGCGTCTCGGCATGCAGGGCGAGCATGCGGCGGGCGTAACCCAGCAGCGTCTGGCCGTCATCGGTCAGTTGCAGATGCCTTGGGCCACGGCTTAACAAGGAGCGCCCCAGCGCGGCCTCCAGCTTCTTCATCTGCATGCTCACGGCCGACTGCGAGCGGTTGACCTCATGGGCCGCGCCCGACAGCGAACCGGCATCCACCACCGCCACGAAGCACTTAAGCCAATCGATCTGCAAATCGCTGGAAGGCATCGCTGTAACCTCTATTCGTTAATCGAATGGCTGAGGTGCGAATTATGCGCTTTTCATGCCGAATGTCAGCACCGCACTATTCAACCTTGAAGCATTCAACTTTGAAGCATGCACCCTTTAATCCACCCCTGCCGGACCTGACCATGCCCTTCGACACCTGGCTGCTCTACGTGATCACCTGCTTCGGCATCGCCGTCGTGCCCGGCCCCAACGCACTGTTGGTGCTCACCCACGGCGCACTCCACGGCAGCCGCCGAACCCTGTTCACCATCAGCGGCGGCGTGCTTGGTTTTGCCCTGGTGCTCGCGCTGTGCGCCTTGGGCTTGGGCGCACTCATCCAGGCCTCGGCCACCTGGTTCACCGCGTTGAAAATTGCCGGTGGGCTCTACCTGATCTGGCTGGGCTTCGGTCTGTGGCGAGCGGCCCCCGTCAGCCTGGAAACGGCTGCGACCGCCAGCCTGCGCAATGGCCCGCTGTTTCGCCAAGGGTTGGTCTCGGCGATTTCAAACCCCAAGGCGCTGCTGCTGTTCACCGCGTTTATCCCGCCCTTCCTGGACCCCCACCGGAACATCATCGCGCAGACCGCCGCCATCGCGCTCACTTACGCCGTGGTGGAGTTTTTTGTCGAGTTCATGGTGGCCAGCGCCGCACACCGAGTGCGGCCATGGCTGGCACGCACCGGGCGGCGCTTCAATAAAGTCTGCGGCGGGTTCTTTGTGCTGTTTGGGTTGGCCTTGCCCATTCACAGCTGAGGGCGAGACGGCCCTTAGAAGTTATCGCCAAAATTGCACAATTTGCTTTCGTCCAACGGCTCGGACGTGCCCTCGGTTTTGCCGAACGCCATGCGCTTGAGCGTCACGCCGCATTTGTAGCGGCTGGCGGCGTCAAGCTCATAGTCCATGCCGGCCTCGGGCACAAAGCTGAACATGTTGTAGCAACGGTTGGCGAGGTAATGAAACGCGATGGGCTGGCCGGCAGGCACCAGCAGTTCACTCATCACCGTGCCGTTCGATTGATGCTGGGCGGGCGCCATGCCCAGGGTTTCACCGTTGCGATTCGCATAACCGTCACGCGCGACCACCATCACCCCCGCGCCCGGCACGCGGAAGTTCACGCAGCTGGACTTGGGTATACCGCGCACCATGCCATCGCTGATCACGCGCAAACGCACGGTCTCGCCGCCGGGCGGGGTTGAATAGGGGGTGGAGAACGAGCGTACGCTGTTCAATGCGCCGCAGCCGGTGAGAGAGGCGAGGAGGGTGAGGCAGATCAGCGGGTGTGAGGGTTTGATCACGAGGGGGCTCCGTGCGGGGTGAGTATCCGGGGTGTCCTTCTTGAACGACGAAAAAGGGCGGGTGCAAGTATGCTCGATTCAGAGAATCAGCGTGATGTCTTGCACCGCCCTATGCCGCACTTCTTACCTGAAATGACGTCTGTTTTAGGACTTGTTCCCCCTGAACCAGGATGGGAAAAACCCGCCCTCTAGCTTTATTTCACCGCTCAAAAGGTTTCCGGCAAAGGCAGAAGCTAATGTAGAACCCGCTACTTTGCCCTGGGAGGGGGTGCTTACCGTGCTACTCGGTTGGGGTTTCACCTCGGTGCGGGTCTTGCCCGCAGCGTCATCGCGTACCACGGGCGTGTAACCCTGTTCGATCAGGGCCTCGCGGGCCTCGTCGCTGAGGTTGGGATTACTCGCCAGACAAGTTTGCAGTGATAGGTCGTCACTGCTGGCAAATTTGAGTTGTAAGCGGTGGGGGAGTACCGGGTTGCTGGCCAAGCTAAAATTGATTCGCGAGTAGCCCATTTGTCGCCCAAATGACTCCAGCACCTTGATGGCGTCGGTGCTCAGGTTGCGGTTGCTTGCAAGCTCGCAGAACACCTCTTCGAAGTCGCCGCCACTGAACTCATATGGGTCGTAGTCGTCAGAGAGGGAAATCTCGTCAACACCCTGTTGCAGGGCGTCTAAAACGAATTTGGCGTTTACTTCCGACAGCCCCTGCAACAAGAGCGACAACTGAGCATGTGCGCTGATATTCGGATTCTCAGCAAGTTTAAACACATGGCTCTCATCACCTAGCAACACCATCTGCGCTTCCTCAGACAGGTTCTCCAGCTTGAGCAACGCATTCACAACCGTATGCTTGTCGTGGCTGGCAATCTTCCTGTGAAGCGACGGATCAAGTACCGGGTTGTTGATGAACGCAACAAACTGCTCCGCATGATTGTGCAGCACCACCTCCCACAGGCTTTCCACCAACTGCCCCTGCAACTCCACCGACAACGTCGTCTGCTGGCAAATCTCCAACCGCGTTGCGTGCTTCTTGCTGTTATTGAACAGCGCCAACACCACCTCATCGGTCAGGTGCGAGCACGCCAGCAATTTCTCTTCCTGGATATAGTCACTGCCATCCCACTTACTAAGCTCACTGGCCAACAAGTCCATAGGCGCCCGTGGGTGCAGGCAGCTGAGTTGATAGGTGGTCATATCAAAGTCGGCGGCTTTCTTGTCTTTACTCAAGCAGCCGGCCAGCAACCGCTCGGTGCAGTTGGGGTTGCGGTACACGCTGCGGCGTACTTCGGCGTCGGTATCGGCGCTGAGTTTTTCCAGCAGGTCGTCCGGGCACTCCAAGTGACACGCCACTTCTTTGCGGCGCACCGGGTTGGGGCTGTCGGCCAGTTGGATCATCTGCGCGATGCTCAGCCCGTCGATTCGCGAGGCGGGCTTGAGCTTGAGCTTTTCAAACAACACTTCGTATTTGCCGACTTGCTCACGCAGGGTTTCGCGCAGCGGCACTGTGGTGCGGATCGCGCGTTCGATGTCTTCGTGGGTCAGCGCTTGGCCGTCCAGAAAGGCGCTCTCACGCGCCTCACCCACGGCGTTCTGGATGTCGGCGCCGGAGTAGTCGCGACACAGCGCCGCCAGGGTTTGTTGTTGCTGCTCAGTGAACTGCCGCCAGTCGTCCTTGAGGTGAATGCTCAGAATGGCCGAGCGTTCCTTGGCGTTGGGGAAGCCGACGTAGAACACCTCGTCAAAACGGCCTTTGCGCAGCAGCTCGGCGGGCAGGGCGCTGATGTTGTTGGCGGTGGCGATCACGAACACAGCGCCGGTTTTTTCCTGCATCCAGGTCAGGAAGTAACCGAACAGCCGGGATGACACCTCAGAGCCTTCGCCACTGCCCATCCCGACGAAGGCTTTTTCCAGCTCGTCGATCCAGAGAATGCACGGGCTGACGCTTTCGGCCATGGTCAGTGCGCGGCGCATGTTGTGCTCGCTTTCACCCACGTACTTGCCCAGCAGCGAGCCGATATCCAGGCGCAGCAGCGGTAATTGGAACAGGTGGGCAGCGGCTTTGGCGGTGAGGGACTTACCGCAACCGGGCATGCCCGCGATCAATACGCCCTTGGGCGCCGTCACACCGGCACGTTCGGCTTCGTCGAGGCGGCGGAAGATCTCAGCCCGGCGTTTGAGCCACTGCTTGAGGTTTTCCAGGCCGCCGATGTCGTTGGCTGTCTCGCCGACCTTGACCATTTCCAGCACGCCACTTTTGGCGATGATCTGTTCTTTCTCGTAATGAATCAGGCCAAGGGCGGCCTCGTTCAGCTCAGGGTGAGGTTGTCTCACCATGGCCAGCACCTGACGGATTTCCTCTTCGCTCAGCCCGCTGCACGTGGCGGCCAGGCGTGGCAGCAACGCCTTGGGAATACTCAGTGCGTGCTCCACGGCGAAGGCTTCGATTTGCGCAAGAATGTCTTCGCGCCCCGGCAAGGGCAGCGGTAGCAAGGTAATTTGCGCTTCAATCTGCGACGCAATGAACAGGCTTTCGGCAACCAACACCACCGCACATTCGCCGCGATGATGGCGCTGGATGCGGTTGAGCAGTTGCTTGAGCCGTGCGATCGCCAGTGGCTGGTTTTCCAGGGCGGATTTGGCATCCTTGATCACGATCAGCTTGCGGCTCAGGTCCTCGTCCGCCAGCGCTGGCAGGCAGTGGGCCAACTCGGTCTGGGTGGCGTCGGTGCGCGGCTGCTTGGTGTGAAAGTCCACCCAGCCATAGGCGAGGTTCCACTCCATGACATGCAGGCCCAGGTTTTCGCCGGCCTGCGCAAGCACCCGGTCAACCCGCGCTTCTTCACTGGACTGAATGTAGAAGCCAGGGTAACCGGCGATCAGGTGCGCACGGAGTTTGTCATTCAGCGCTGCGAGGCTGGAGCTCATGCGAACAGTCCTTTGGCGAAGTTACCCAGGCTGCCGGCCAGTGCTTTGGCGCCTTCTACCACGCTGGCCGTGACGCGATTGACCACCGTGACCGAGGCCTGCACCAGGCTTTTGCTGGCCTCGAATAACTGCTCACCGATCACACCGCCCGCCATGGCGCCAATCATGCCGCCGATAAACCCGCCCGCAGCGATGCCGGGTGGGCCGAACACGGTGCCAATCGCCATGCCCAACGCACTGCCCTTGGAGCCCGCCGCAATCGCAAACACCGCCGAGGTGGTGGTTTGGCCCATGCGGTTGAGCGCCTCTTCCTTGGAGAGCTTGCCGGTGGCGAGCTGGTAGAGAATTTTGGTGTTGGCCAGGGCGATACAGGCAATATTCGCAATCTGGCCGGCCGGGGTGCGCTTCATGATGGCACCGAGCAAACCGTTCTTGGCCGCCACCACCAACGCACCGCTGACGGCGACTTGGGTGAAGACTTGGGCGGTGCTGCTCAGGGAGCTAGTGACGAAGTCGCTGAGGTCTACGCTGGCCGGTGGGTTTTCTGTGCCCATCAGCGCATTCCAGGTACGTCGCGCCAGAATACGCACGCCGTGCAAACCTGCCGCGATGCTTGCACCGACCAACGCTTGCTTGCCGATCTGCTTGCCCACATTGATGCGGTTGGTGTCGCTCCATTCATACTGGCGCGCCTCGGCTTCTTCGCGGGCCTTGCGCTGCCATTCCAACGCCTGTTCTTTGCTGAGCGGCTCGGAGTGCACGCCGTCGATCTCGACCACTTCGGTGCTGTTGGCGATATCTTTGCCCTGGCCCTCGGGCACCAGGCGTTTTTGCTCGCCGTATTCCCCGCGCTTGAACAACTGCTCGGTGGCCTTGGCGTCGCTGCCGTATTTGGACTGGTACTCATGCACCACGTTGCCCTGGCCGTCGACGATCACGATGTCGACCGAGTTGAGGCCGTTGGAGTTAACCACCTTGGCGCGGTATTCGCTGCCCTTGGTCACCGCATCGATATTGAAGGTGTCGACGTGATGCTGCTCGGCGATAAAGCCATCCAGGTTCGGCGAAAAACTGATATCGCCATTGTTGTTGGTGATCATCACCTTGGCGCCGGCCGTGGCTTCGGCCAGGGCCACATCAATGCGCGTGGCGTATTGGCCCACACCTAACGAGCCGCTGACGCCCGCGCCTTTCTCCAGCTCGCGTGCGATCCAGCTGGCCTCGCTTTGCCCACGCGCCAAGTGCCCTTGCAAAGAACTCGCCGAGTCATTGAAGCGTATGACTGACGTCACTACTTCCTTGGCCGTCGCCAACCGCTGTGCATCGCTTTGCCAGAGGGCAGGGTGCTTGCTGAATTCCTGCGCCAGCCACTCTTCGACGGGCATGTCTGCATGCTGCTCGCTGGAATGCACGAACTCGGACAGCAACCGGCCAGTGGCCTCGGTGTTATCCGCGCCACCCCACATCTGCGTCTCAATGACGTGTGCCTGTTGCTCCTGGTACTCGTCGCTGCTCAACAATGCGGCGTCCAGTGGGGCCAATGAGGTGGGCTCAGTCGTGTTTACCGGTGGGTTCATTGCTCGGTTCCTGTGATGGGCTGGGTTGCAGCGTGCAAGTAGTGTTCAAGTTCGCGGTACAACTGCGCCGCCAGCCAGGCCGGTTCCAGCACGCGTACGTGAGGAACCCAATACTGGATGATCGGCAAAATCTGGTTGGCATGGCTGATGGTGCTGCTGACGATCAACTCGCCGTTCTCCAGCGTGCGCAGCACCTGTTGCCCAGGCACCACCGGGCGGCGCAGAAAGTAGTAAGCGATGGCTGGCGCAACCGAGAGCTGCACCGTGGTTTTGGTTTTACTGAACCAGATATCGTCGTCGTCTTCGATCTGACGATGCACCGCCGGCTGCGCAACGAAAGGCTCGTGGGTGACGTGCAAGACGCTGATGCGCCCCAGGGTAAAAGCCTTCAGTTGGCCATTTTCAGTGGCCGCCAAATACCAGATGCCTTTGTTGTTCACCAGGCGATAAGGGCACAGCGTGCGCGGCTTGCCCGCATACATCAGGCGGCACTGGCGCTGTTGGCGAATGGCGTCGTTCAACTGGCGGAACGGCTGGTCGTGGGGCTCTACGTTTTCGTGATGGTTGGCCTTGACCAGAAAATGGCGTTGTTCATCCGGCGCCAGCAACGAACGCAGAAACCGATGGCCGTTGTTTGGAAACAGTCGGTTAACCCCCGTGACCTTCGCAAACGCCTCAAGGTCGCGCGGTTGCAGCTTGCCCTGATGTTCCTTGACCAGTTGGTAGCGCCCATCGGGCAGGCGCTCGACCACATCGGCGAGTCGGCTCAGGTCGCGGTAAATGGTGCGTTCACTCACGCCAAACTGCTGCGCCAAGTCATAGCGGCACAGGGATTCACCGTGATTGAGCTGCAAAAGGATATCCGCCAGCCGCATGGCCAGGGTGTCGTGTAGCGGTGTGGCCATGATGGGCTGCCCAAATCCGTTTGAAGATGCACCGACCTTAATGCTTGCCACTGACAGGTGATGTCAGTGGAAATAACTCCGGGGTGTCAATGTGCCATTAATTGAGAGTGAATCAAGCCTTTTTTGGGCGGGGGCGGCTTGTGGGGCCAGCGTTAAAAGTATTGATCAGCGCCGAACGTCTGCCGGCTACGCGTGGTCATAGCTTTGCTGATACGCTGGTAATAGCCGAATGCCATTCCCTTGGTAGCCCCATGAAAACCCTACGCACCGCCTTCCCGGCAGCCTTTCCCCGTGGCACCTCCCACGAGTCGGAAACCGCCCTGTCGGACATCGAATTCCTGCACCGCATCAGCCTTGACCTGATCGGTGAACAAGACCTGGAAGCCCTCTACGGCAAGATCGTCGACGCCGCCGTGTCCATCACCGGCTCGCAGTTCGGCACCATGCAGCTGCTCTGCCCCCAAGGCCACCCGTCCGGCCATGGCGGCGAGTTGCAACTCTTGTGTTCACGCGGCTTGCCGCCCGAGGCGGTAGGGTTCTGGCAATGGGTGAGCCCCATGGCCTACAGCAGCTGTACCCAGGCGCTCAAAGTAGGCCAACGCGCCATCATCCCCGACTTCGAAGAGTGGGCCGACATCGCCGGCACCGAAGACCTCAACGCCTTCCGCCGCACCGGCATCCGCTCGGCCCAGACCACCCCGTTGTTGTCCCGCGATGGCCGCTTGCTCGGCATGATCTCTACCCACTGGAGCCAGCCGCACCAACCGTCCGAACGTGACCTGCGCCTGCTCGACATCCTCGCCCGCCAAGCCGCCGACCTGCTGGAACGCACCCTCGCCGACGAAGCCCTGCGCGACGCGCAAATCCAACTGCGCGCCCTCAACGAAACCCTCGAACAACGCGTCGCCGAACGCACCGCCATGCTCATGCAGGCCGAAGAAAAACTGCGCCAATCCCAAAAAATGGAAGCCGTCGGCCAACTCACCGGCGGCCTGGCCCACGACTTCAACAACCTGCTCGCCGGCATCTCCGGCGCGCTCGAACTGATGAGCCGCCGCATCACCCAAGGCCGCCTCAGCGACGTCGACAAATACATGGTCGCCGCCCAAGGCTCAGCCAAACGCGCCGCCGTCCTCACCCAACGCCTGCTGGCCTTCTCCCGCCGCCAAACCCTGGAACCGCGCGCCACCAACGTCAACACTCTCATGTACGGCATGGCCGAACTCATCCAACGCACCGCCGGCCCCGCCATCCAGATCGAAACCGTAGGCGCTGCGGATGCCTGGGCCGCCTTCGTCGACGTCAGCCAACTGGAAAATGCCCTGCTCAACCTCTGCATCAACGCCCGCGACGCCATGCCCGAAGGCGGCCGCATCCAACTGCAAACCAGCAACCACTGGCTCGACCCCGACGCCGCCCGCGCCCACGACCTGGCTGAAGGCCCGTACCTGCGGCTGAGCGTCACCGACACCGGCACCGGCATGTCGCCTGATGTGATGGCGCACGTGTTTGAACCGTTCTTCACCACCAAACCCATCGGCCAAGGCACCGGCCTGGGCCTGTCGATGATCTACGGCTTTGCTCAACAGTCGGGTGGGCAGGTGCATATCCAGTCTGCTGTGGGTGAGGGCACTTGCGTGTCCCTCTACCTCCCACGCCATCACGGCGCCGCGCCGGGCGATGAACTGGCACCGGGGCAAACCGCGCTGGAAGTGGCGCAGCATGGCGAGACGGTGTTGTTGGTGGACGATGAATCCACCGTACGCATGTTGCTTGCTGATGTGCTGGGGGAGTTGGGTTACACGGTGATTGAAGCGGCGGACAGTGCGGCGGGGCTGAAGCTGTTGAGGTCGGATGTGCATATTGATTTGCTGGTGACGGATGTGGGGCTGCCGGGTGGGATGAATGGGCGGCAGATGGCGGAGGCGGGGATGGAATTGCGGCCTGGGTTGAAGACGTTGTTTATTACGGGGTATGCGGAGAATGCGGTGATGGGGTATGGGCAGTTGGGGGAGGGGATGGGGGTGTTGACGAAGCCGTTTGCGGTGGAGGTGCTTGGGGGGAGGGTTAGGGAGTTGTTGGGGAGGTAGGTGGGGAGGTTTTTTTGGGTCTTTACTCCTTTGGATTGAAGGGGGAACGTTCGCAGTTGACTTTGCTTGGACTCAAGGTGTTTTGGATGTCTACGTCTTCGAAAAGCGGTAAAAGCTCGATCATTTTAAGTTCTGCGTTCGCGCCGATGATGATGCTTCTTGAAGCCAGGTGCTCGGATAAACTGACTGAAGAAAGCCAGTCTTCATGCACGTAGTTTTTAGCCTGCCTATCCACTGAAATCACTTTGCCATATTCTTGAGACTAAGATTTTTCCATTTTTAAGCTCCAGCTCATAAATGAGAGCTTATTTGGGTGGGATGTAGTTGTAATGTCACTGAATTTTTAGGTGGTCAAATTGCGCTTTGTAGGGAGAGCTTAAATGCAAGAAACGTCAGCTGCCATTAATAGCGTGTATGAAGACGCAAAAGACTTTCTTATCATTGGGTTGACTGGGCGCACTGGTTCCGGATGTACTACCGCAGCTCAGAAATTATGTAAAGCTGAATTTGATGTTCCAGTCGATGGCTACGAGGGACTAAGTCGCAATGAATTGAAGAAGCACCAAATAATAAAAAAATATCTGGATGGTTCAGGATGGACTCCGTTCTATAAGATTGAAGCAAGTAGTTTAATAACTTATCAGTTGTTGCAGCTTTCAGTTTCAGATTTTGTTGCATACTTTACTAGTTTGACATTTAGTAATCCTCTCGATGAAGAAGAAGTAGAAAAGCTTTTGTCGGTCTTTGAGTCGATCAGAAGCAAGCAACCGATTGTAGAAAATAAAAATGCTATTCAGCCTCATGAAGTTGAAAGTTTGTTTGAGTTTTACTATGTTGGTCTTCCTGAGTTGACTGTTTGTGTTAAGAGGCAGTTGGGAGGGGCTAGTTTCACGCAGTTTTATCAGCGGGCGGGTGATAATATAAGGTCGTCGGGCAAGGCGAATGATTCAGCCTTTAATCCTGAGCAACCATTTAATTTTCCAAATAATTTAAATTATTTGATTAAGCTGGCCCATAAAAAAGCTCGACTGGATAATGTTCCTTGTAGGATTGTTATTGATGCGATAAGGAACCCGTATGAGGCGTTCTTTTTAAAGAGGCGTTATGCAAATTTTTATCTCGTTTCTATTAATACATCTAATGCTGAGCGCTTACGTAGCCTGAGAGAGTATAGGAAACTTACGGACGTTGAAATTAAAGCGCTAGATGACAAGGAGTATCCGGAGAAAATTTCTGGGACTAAAAAATTTGTTGCGCAAAATATTCAGGCTTGCATTGAGGTTTCTGATATACATATTCATAACTCAAAGCGAAGTGAGTATACACATAACGACTTAGTAAGCCAATTGGCTTGGTACGTAACACTCATGATGCACCCTGGGCTCATAATGCCCACGTCCATTGAAAATTGCATGCAAATAGCGTATACCGCCAAACAGAGTTCGGGTTGTATTTCAAGGCAAGTTGGTGCCGTTGTTACAGATGAGTCATATAGCGTAAAAGCAATAGGGTGGAATAGTACGCCACAAGGGCAGTTGCCGTGCTTGTTGCGAAGTGCGGATGATCTTATTAAGGGGCGAAATAAATCTGATTTTAGTGAGTATGAACTGGAAGATAAGGTTTTTAGGCAGGCATTAAGTTCTAAGTATTCCAATTTGATAGCGGTAAATAAAAACTCGAATAGGAATTTTTCATTTTGTTTCAAGGGTATTCAAAATGAAATTGAGGGCGAGAAAAATCAGGTTCATACAAGAGCTCTTCATGCCGAGGAAAACGCCTTTTTGCAGATATCTAAATACGGAGGGCAGAAATTATCTGGAGGTGTACTTTTTACAACTGCAAGTCCGTGCGAGTTATGTGCAAAAAAAGCCTATCAACTCGGCTTTAAAAAAATTGTATATATCGATCCTTACCCGGGTATTGCTACTCAGCACATATTGTCTGCTGGAAAAAATAAGCCGGAGCTTGAGCTTTTTCGTGGTTCAGTGGGGCGTGCTTTTTATCAGCTGTATCAACCATTAATGCCGCACAAAGATGAGATGGAGCTTGTTTTTGAAATTCCAAGCTTTAACAATCCCGAGCGCCCCTCTAAGTCTGTATTAAGGCGAGAGAATGATGATCTTTTAAAGGCTAATAAAAAGCTGCAAGCGGAAATCGATTCTTTGCGCTTAATTGTTTCTGGTAAATAATGTTTGGATGGTTGTGGGTTTTTCAGGCTGCCGAAATGAAGTTGTTACTTTGAATAATAATTATGGAAAATGGGGGTGGATTGATTTTTCTAGAAAACAGTCTGCTCCTTTTTCTCGGTTTGGAAACAATAAAATATTTTGTGTGAGCCAAAGTGTATAATGTAGATGAGGGGGGCTGATTAAGGTGGGAGGTGCTGAAAGTTGAATTTGTCCCGGTGTTTCTCGTGATTTCGTTGATTTGATAAGTATAATTTACAATTTTGGAGGTTGTTAGATGGACGCAAGTTTTATTCCGTCAACTGTTTTTGTAGCTTTTGGAGTCATTGTTGCTGCGCTCTTGACTGGCGTTTTTTCAATTATGAACTTGGTTGGCGCTAAAGAAAATAAAGTGTCAGAATTTCGGCTTGCCTGGATAGATGGGTTGCGAAATGAGATAGCTGAATATACGTCGGCAGCTCAAGAGCTATCACGAATATACAAGCCTGAAAGGTTTGCGCCGCTCAAAATTCATTCAGAAAAAGAAGCGCACGAGCTTAAAATTGAGTCTTATAAAGAGACAAGAGAGGCTTACGCCCGAGCCACAGAGAATTTGACGAAAATACAGCTAAGACTAAACCCTGTACAGATAGAAAAAGAGCCAGGTAGTCACGAGGCAAAGCTGATGGCGGCGGTTTTAAAAGCTCGGAAGTCCGGAAGTCAAGAGTTTTCAGAGGTCTTGAAAAATTGTAATGATATAAGGACAGCTGCTGCGCCAATATTAAAAAGTACATGGGATTCTGTTAAGCGAGGAGAGTCTGCCTATCGTAGATTTCGAGTTGTTGCAATTGTTATAGTGTTGGTGGGCTTCAATGCAGTAATAGTGTCTGGGATTTATATTGGACTCAGTATGTACAATGCTCATGAAAGAAATGCACAAAAGGAATTGGCGCTTAAGCTTTTCGACGCTGTGGGAAAACTCGATAAAAAACTAAACTGACTGAGGAGAGAAATCCGGCTAAGTGAGAGAGCTCTATCTCGAAGAATGTATTCTTTTGGCTCTAATGCGGAATCGGTTTGGATTTCAATGACGTTTGGTTGATAGATTCGTATTGTATGGCTATTAAAATTTGAATCATCGAGTTGTTGTGCTTTATTCACAATAACTCGGTGATCTGCATTATTTTAGTAGGTGCCTTGTCAGCTGAAACAAGGCATTTCACGGTCAAGAAGCTTGGCGATGAGCAGAACTCCTATTTCGCTAAGTTGGTGAATTGCCAGCGCAACATCACGTTGCTTTCCGCTCAAATCGTCAGACAGTTCAAGCAGCAGAACGCAAACAGATCTGAAGGTCTCGTAACTATTGATAATGAGGGCTTCATTGCTTGCGTCTGAAGCAACGCTAAAGAGAGTACTCGAATCGTTAATCATCGTTAAATTCCTTACCTTGATGCCACCACCCCATCGCTACTAAACAAAGAGGCGGTAGCTGTACGCAGGTTAGTAGACCGGTGGAACCTAACAAAACCGGCGCGCCCGAGGGCGCCCTGCGCACAGCCACCATCAAGCACAGACTGGGACGTCTGATAGATGAAGCTCATGCACTTGTTAGGTTAAATCGTGGGCTACTAAACCCGATCACCGAAAAATTCAGCGACCGCGCAACCTTAGATTCCACCACCCCAGCGCACAAGCCGGCGGATTCTGGCGCACGCGTAGGCAATCGGGCAAGCCGTTGCCTCGCTTTGGGAATTGTCCTAGGACGTTTCTCTTACACCGTCACCACCACCTTACCCACCTGCTGATTCGCCTCCAAAAACCGATGCGCATCCTGCACGTCATCCAATGCAAACGTCTTCGCAATCACCGGCGACAACGCCCCCGATGCCAGCCCGTCCAGAATGAACGCCTTGGCCCGTGCCAACACCACCGGGTCGGCGACGATCTCGGCGTACAAATACCCCTTGAGCGTCAAACATTTGCCCAGCACGGTAAACAATGGAAACGGCGTCGGCTCGGAGCTCAGTGCGCCGTATTCCAGCAATATCCCGCCCTTGGCCATGCTTTGGGTGAGGGCTGCAAAGCCCGGCCCGCCGATGGGGTCGAAGACTACGCGGGCGCCTTGGTCGTGGGTGAGTGCCATTACGCGTTCTACCAGGTCTTCTTCGTCGCTGACGATGACGTGGGCCGCGCCGGCATCGAGCAGGGCCTGTTTTTTCGCGGCGGTGCGGGTGACGGCGATGGCGGTGGCGCCGACGCTGCGGGCGATTTGGAAGGCGGCCAGGCCCACGCTGCTAGAGGCGGCGGTGACGATTACGACGTCGCCTGTGGTGAGTTTGGCTTGTTCCACCAGGGCGCCCCAGGCGGTGACGTATTGCATCCATGAGGCGGCGGCTTGGATGAAGCTGAGGTTTTGCGGGTGTTTGACGGTGAGGTGTGCGGGTACGTTGGCCACTTCGCCGTACGTGCCCCAGCGGGCGATGTCTAGCGGTGGGATGACGCTGACGGCGTCGCCTGCTTGCAGGTCGGTGACGTTGGCGCCGACTGCGATCACCACGCCGGCGGCTTCGTAGCCCAGGCGGCTGGGGAATTCGGCTTCTTGCAGGTAGGCGTGGTTGCGGAACATGACTTCGGCGCGGTTGAGGCCGAAGGCTTTGACGTCGATTTGTACTTCATCGGCGGCGGGGGCCGGTACGTCGATGTCTTCCAGTTTCAAGACGCTGGCGTCGCCGTATGCGTGAATTCTGACGATGCGTGCCATGGTGTTGAGCCTCGGGGTGATCAATGAGGTGTTCAATTTAGGCGCGAGGCGGCGTGGGATAAAGGCTTTTTAGGGGGCGGGTCGGTGAGTGACGCTGGCGACGGGGGACTTTGCCGTGGAGATGATTGGCGCCGATTGATGGGCATACCCTACGCGCTTGCGCTTTGCGCTTCGGATGAGTTCGAAAAACTTAATTTATGCCATGGCGGGCCGTTAATGTTTCAGCCTCCCTTGCGGTCTGATTTCGAGCGGTAAGGGGCGCAGTGCTTTCTGAGTGATGCAGAAAGTCTTGATAAGTCAATTTCAGGGAGTCTTTGGGTGTATGTGGGATGAAGTATCAGCGTGGGCCGCAGTGGCTAGCTTTTTGGTAAGTCTCGGCGCTTTGTGGGTCGCCTTGTCGGGCGCCAAATCGAGCTTAAGTGTCGCAACGGAAGCACTCACTACCGCCAGGCAGGCCAATGATATCGCCTTGGGGAAATTGCGAGAGCCTTCTATCGTTGAATTTGCGTTTTCTTATACCGCCGGGAAGGATACTTTTGATTTTACTGACCCGAAGGTGTTAATTGAGCCTCTTGAGCAATTTATAACGCTTCATAATGTTGGTAAAACCAACGTGGACGCGATCCATATTGAAGTCATTGGGTTGGCGCCGCTCACCTATTTGCTCGATGATCCGACGTTGGAAATTAGACCGCTACCGTCAATTGATATGGATGTTAAGTTTAAATCTGTTCTTCAGCCTAATGGCTTGGTCAATATCGATATTCGGAAAATGATATTGGAATATTTGGTTGCGCTGGAACCCAAGTTGGAAGAAAAGCACGGTGTATACACAACTGCAATCAATGTGGTGTTGGCGCCTAAATCTATTTCGGAAGACGTTGCTATAGGTGCTACATCCGATTTGACGAGAGACGATAGACGCTTGCTCGTTGTAAAGTTTTTCCCGGCTTTGATCGAAACACCTGAGGCAAGAGAGATTTTAAGTGGTGTAGAGGTGAAGACTCGCGTTCTTGCACCTTGAAAGTAGTCATTGCTCGGAGGGGGTTACAAGTTAAATAAGGTGAGTCGTTATATACAATATAAAGTATATGACGACGCCACCTCCCTCCTTCATTCTTCGTGTATTGAACCGTTGCTTATAAAGCGTTTCTGCCGCTCCCAGGCCAATTGTATTGCCTGCGTATTGGGCACAAACCGGGACATATGCCGTATCCCCACCACCGGCACCTTCCGCCCGCCGATGGTGGCGGTAAAACCATACGTCGCGTAGTAGGCAGACGTGTCCACATGGTCAAGCGGCTGCCCATTGCCGAATCTTTCCCAGAGTATTTTGGCCGCTGATGGGCTGCTTAGCCCATTGCTGTAAGCGATGATCAGCTCCGGTTCGGCGAGGCTCATGGTCACGTGTTCGAAAAAAATCATTGATCGGTGTGTTAGCAATTTCATGCAGGCCAGCGAAGATTTTTGTGCAGCCTTTGTTATCGATGCTGCATTGGCTGAGCAGAGCAATAAGGCGTTGGTATAGACAGTGGTGTTCGAGTCGAAACCCAGGTCATCGGGAAGTTTTATCAGTCGACTGGCGAGTGGCGTTCTTCCCCAATGCCTTTTTTTTAAACCGTAAACGACATTTGAAAACGTGGGTTGCTCGTAGCCCGTCCTCACGGCTCCGGCATTGGTGTCGTTGTCATCTGCCAGTGAACCGTTAAAGCCGATCATGATCAGGCGTTTGTGGCTTGGTGGTGCTGCGAGCAACTCGAACGAGCAGTCAAAGGGGCGAGCACGCAGATCACTGAGTTCAAGATCGTTCAGGGTTTTGAGGATAGCGTTACGGGTGTTGAGTGGCATGGGCGTGACCAGGCAATAGCGGCTTTTTAGGGGCAGCGGTTCGCTATGGTGGCTCCAACAGGCGAATCCGCTGGTGCTTCCTTTGAATGAGGCAGAGGGCATCGTTGCAGGGAATTTGAAGGGGGGCAACTTGCCATCTCGTGGGTGGCGGATGAAAACGCCCCGTTAGTGCCGATACCGGTCTACCATGCCCCCCCCGGCAGTGGTTCCACGCGCTACCGATCATTTTCTTAAAAGGTATCGCCATGTCCATTGACCAAATCAGCTTGCCAAAAGGTGTAGGCCCTCACGCTACCAAATTGCTGGACGCTATTACCGGCGCGTCCACCCACGAAGACCTCAACCGCGCGGGCGGTAAGGCTGAGGGGTTTGTGTTGGGGTTGGAGGCTGCGAAGGCGATCAAGAGCCAGGTCGCGGAGTCGTTGTATGTGGCGTATGACGATGCGGCGAGTCATCGGGCCAGTGAGCTCTAAGGCTGGTTACGCAGCGCACTTGTGGCGAGGGAGCTTGCTCCCGCTGGGCTGCGCAGCAGCCCCAAAACCTGCCGCTGCGGTGGGTCAGGTGATAAGCCGGGGCCGCTTCGCGCCCCAGCGGGAGCAAGCTCCCTCGCCACAGGGGGAGTGTTTGCCGGGGGTTAGAAGGCTTGGTTTACGCTGACGCCGCGCATGATCGAAAACCTCGGATCAATCAACTTCAACCCTTGCTCACCTTTGATGCGCCCCACTGTCACGCGGTAGGTCTTCGGCGCTTCGGAAAGGTTCTCCGCATGACGCGCCAGTTTTTCAATCGCCGGGGTTTTGGCCCAGGCGGCGATGGGTTTTTGGCGGATGTCGACGGTCACTAGCCAGGATTTTTCCACGGCAGGGCCCATCTGTTGGGTGTTGACCTCGGTGTTTTGGATCTTTGCGATTTCATAGCCCTGGGCGTAGCAGAACCCGCTGCGGGGTTGCACGTAGGCGGCCTGGCCGGGTTCGGTGAGGGTGTAGGTCTTGTCGTTTTTGGCCAGCAGGCCGGCGTCCACCAGGGCGTCGAAGGCCGGGGCGTTGGCGCTGGAGGTGCCGTTGCTGAAACCGCTGCTCAGGGTCACTGGGAAGTTTTTGAACATCGGTGCGCTGACGCAGGAGGCGCCTTGCAGTTGGGGTTGCAGGGCGGCTTGGATGTCGGCGTCCGAAGGCTTTTCGCTACAGGCGGTGAGCAGCAGGGCGCTGGTGGCGAGGGCGAGGGTGCTGGCGATTTTTTTCAGTGGCATGGTCATGTCCTTGATCCGTGAGTACTAGCGCACAACTTTCAGCGCGGTGTACTGGTACACCGAGGGCGTTGAGTCAGACACCGAGTCGAGGGTGAGTGTGATCCCCAGATCCTCGATAAACGCGCGGGTGGTTTTGTAGTAGCCCTGGTCGCATTGCAGTGGGATGGCGTCACCGGTCAGCTCGGCAAAGACTTGTTTGGCCGGGTAGCGCGTGCCCACCTTGCAGCTCATGACGGTTTCTTGGGGTTTAGCGTTGGCCTTGGCGGGCACATTGACCAGGCTCAGTCGGGCGCTGAGGGTTTGGCCGGGGGCCCAGCTTGACGGCACGCTGACTTCAGCCTGCTGGGTGAGGGCGACGGTTTCATCACCAATGCCGTGCATCCTGGCTTTGGCCTGGATGAGGTCGGCGACGGTCAGGCGTTCGACGTGGAAGGTCGGGCTGTAGATCTCGTTGCTCTTGAGCAGGCCACCGTCGGCGGTGTACTCGACCGTGATCGGCCGCACCTTGCCGGCCGGGCTGTTTTTGTCGACGTAGGTGTAGCTCAAGGTCTTGAACTTGGGCCGTAGCAGCGGCGCGTTGAGCTGGGTGAGCACGGCGGGCGGCACGGTCACGCTGTCGATAGGGGTTTCGGGCCGTTGAGTGGGGTAGTCGGCCGGGGCAATGTCGGGGCGCAGTTGCACCAGCATCGCGGCATTTACGGCGCCTTGCAGTGAGCAGCTGATTCGCGACTGTTTGCCCTGTTTGCCTTCGGGCTCCACCAGCAACACGCGTTCGACCTTTTTGGTGCCCGGCGCGGTGCCCGGTTGGGGCACGATCAGGTGCCAGCCATCGTCGAGTTTGAGTTCGCTGCGCACATAGGCGCCGCCTACGCTCAGCAGTGCGTTCGGTTGCGCCATCAGCGGGGCGAGGTGTTTGGCGACTTCGTCGACGCCGCCTTCAACGATAAAGCCCCAGTAATAGTAGTGGCCCAGTTGGCCGAGGTCGGTGCTCTCGTCGACGTACGACAGCAGTTTCAAGCCTGCAATCGGTGGGGCGCTGACGGGCACGGTATTCGCGTCGCTCTCGCTGCGGTTTTTTACCGCGATCCAACTGGTGGATTTGTCGTGCTGGAGCGGTGCGTAGGCTTTCCAGGTGTCGCGGTGGGTGTTGAGGCTGCTGAAAAAACTCGCATCGCACGCGGTGAATGCCTTGAGCGTGTCGGTCAGGGCGGCGTCGCTGGCGTGGGTGATGGCCGGTGCGCACAGGGCGCAGGCGAGCAGGGCGGCGGGGAACGGCAATTTCATGGGGGAGACTTCCTTATCCGAATGCGAGGGTGCGGCGGGGGCATTATCCAGAAGTGGGGCGTTGGGCTCCAGTTGCTTGCTGCGTGATGTGTCCTTAGGCTACTGGCACTGACCTCGAAGGAGCGCCCATGACATTGACCGTCGATAGCTTGCTTGAACTGGCGATGGCCAACCCCATCAATGCCGAAATCACTGCGCGGCTGCCTGAGTTGGGTGTGGACCAGTGTTTTTTGACGGCGGGCTGTCTGTTTCAAGCGGTGTGGAATCATCAGTCGAATTTGCCCGCTGACCAGGGGGTTAAGGACTACGACGTTTTTTACTTTGATACGGACCTGTCCTACGAGGCCGAGGATGCGGTGATCCGTGCGGCCGAGGTGCTGTTCCAGGATTTGGGGGTGAACGTCGAGGTGAAGAATCAGGCGCGGGTGCACCTTTGGTATGGGCAGCGGTTTGGGCGGCCTTATCCGCAATTGCACACGGCCAGGCAGGGGATTGATCGGTATTTGGTGGCGGGCACTTGCATCGGGTTGGAAGTGGCGACGGGCGAGGTGTATGCGCCGTATGGGTTGGATGATGTGGCGCAGGGGGTGCTGCGGATCAACCCGCTGCATCCGGAACCGGTGTTGTTTGAGCAGAAGGCACGGAGTTATCAGGCACGCTGGCCTTGGTTGAGGATTGTCGAACCTGGTTAGCATGAGTGGCGATGCGGGTAGGGGGCTAGGCAATGGGGGCGCGGCGATCCCTTCGCAGCCTCGCTAAAGCTCGACAGCTCCCACATTTGACCGCATTCGTTCAGGTGAAACGCGGTCAAAAGTGGGAGCTGGCTTGCCTGCGATGGCGGCAGCACTGGCAACATCGCAGCCAGATCGGCAGTGAACTTTTACCCATGCACCCCACCTCAAAGCTAAAACACCCAGCCAAGGACCGACCATGACCTTCTTCATCTTTCTGCTCGCCTGCGCCGCCGCTGCCAGCACTGGCATTATCTTCAAGCCCGGCGCCTGGTACGAATCCCTCGTCAAACCCAGCTTCACTCCGCCCAATTGGTTGTTCCCGGTGGCCTGGACAACTATCTATCTGCTGCTGGCCTGGGCCGGCTACCGCCTCAGCCTGATCCCCGGCAGCCAAACCGTGCTGGCGCTGTGGGCGGCGCAGATTGCGTTGAATACCTTGTGGACGCCGGTATTTTTCGGCGCCCATCGCATCCTGGCGGGGATGATTATTCTCGCGGTGTTGTGGCTCACTGTTGCCGCGATGGTGGTGTTGGCCGTGCGCCTGGACCTGATCACCGGCTTGATCCTGTTCCCTTATCTTGCGTGGCTGTGCGTGGCGGCGGCGTTGAATTTCTCGATCCTGCGGAATAACCGTTGATGGCTCACCAACCCTGGCCCGCCAGCGAGCCCGAACTGGCCCAGATGCGCCGCTTCAACAAGAAGCTGGCGTGGATGCCACGTTTCAAAATCCGCAATCGCGTGACGCCGCGTTTGATTCAGGCACTGTTGCGGGTCAGCCAGCGCCTCAAAAAGGCACCAGCCGCCGAGTGCACATTCGCAGGCTCGGTCCCCGTGCGCATCCTGCGCCCCAGCGGCAAGCCCAAGGGCGTGGTGCTGGATATCCACGGCGGCGGCTGGGTGATCGGCAATGCGCAGATGGACGACGACCTCAACCTGGGCATGGTCAACGCCTGCGACGTGGCGGTGGTCTCGGTGGATTATCGGCTGGCGGTCGACACGCCGGTCGAAGGCTTGATGGACGATTGCCTCACGGCCGCGCGTTGGTTGCTAAGCGCCGAGGAGTTCGCGGGCCTGCCAGTGATAATCGTCGGTGAATCGGCCGGTGGGCACTTGGCGGCGGCGACGTTGTTGGCGTTGAAGCAATGGCCGGAGCTGCTCGCACGGGTCAGCGGCGCGCTGTTGTATTACGGCGTCTACGACCTGACCGGTACCCCCAGCGTACGCGCCGCCGGGCCGGATACGTTATTGCTGGACGGGCCGGGCATGGTCGAGGCGTTGCGTATGCTCACGCCGGGCTTGAGCGACGCTGAGCGTCGGCAACCGCCGTTGTCGCCGCTGTATGGCGATTTCACCGGCTTACCGCCTGCGTTGATGTTTGTGGGCGAGTTGGACCCGCTCAAGGATGACACGCTGCTGATCGGCGAGCGTTGGCCAGGGGCGCAGGTGCATCTGGTGCCGGAGGCGGCGCATGGGTTTATACATTTTCCGGTGGGGGTGGCGCAGGCGGTGTTGGTGTATGGCCGCAGGTGGATAACCCAACAACTGAATGGCGCGGTTCTCAATCTTCAGGCGCCGGAGTAATCTCTCGCCTCCCAACGTTAAAGCCAAGGAAAGCATGTGAAGGTTCTTCAAGGACTCATCGGTCTATCAGCGCTCTACCTGCTGGCCGGTTGTGAACAAGTCACCGAAAAGACACTGCACTTCGACGTGCCCTACGGCTACTTCGAGACCGCGTTTCGCCAGGACGTCACCGGCAACGGCCAGTTGACCTGCAAGGTCACCACCGACAATCAGGACCGTGGCGAGAAGTGGATGCCGTCGGTGATCCTGGCGGCCGCCGAGGACAAGGCTGAGGACGATACGTTGTTTTTGTCCAGCTATACGCTTGCCGACAGTGACAAACGTTTATTCAAAATGCGCACCTTCAACAAGGCGCAGCCGGTCATCGACTCCCTCATTTTTAACGCGCCTGACCAGAACGGGGTGTATACCCTGCGCCTGACCTGGCAAGCGGATGGCGCTATCGGCTATCAGGTTGAAAACGCGGGCACTTGGGAGGAGAAACAGCTGCTACAGGACCCCGGCTTTACGGTGCGCCATGTGAGCGTGCATGCGTCGGGCATGAAGGGCAGTGCGGTGTGTGAGTTGCGTCAGTGATTATCCAGCCGGTTGAAGTCGCGGATATTCCTGAGGTGCTGGACTTCGTCTTGCAGGCCCGCGCCGAGTTGTTTCCCAAGCTGAGTGCTGCCGGCATGCCGGATGACCTCGCGCAATTCGAGGCCACTTACCTACAGGGTGATGGGCGATTTCTGCTGGCTCGCAATGACGGCCAGATCGTCGCGGCCATTGGTTACCTGCCCTATGACCAGCGTTTCCCCCAGCTCGATTACCAAGGCCGAAAGACGGTAGAGGTGGTGCGCCTGTTTGTGCTGCCGGCGTTTCGCCGGTTCGGCCTGGCGGGGCAGTTGTACCGAGCATTGGAAGCGCTGGCGCAGGGGGATGGGGTTGAAGTGATGTACCTGCATACCCACCCGTTTTTGCCGGGGGCGATTGATTTTTGGGTGAGGCAGGGGTTTGAAGTGGTGGATGTGGAGGCGGACCCGGTGTGGCAGACGACTCATATGCAACGGCTGCTGTGAATTCGAAGACACAGCAGGTCCAAATGTGGGAGGGGGCTTGCTCCCGATAGCAGTGTGTCAGCCAGAAAATGTACAGCTGACCCACCGCCATCGGGAGCAAGCCCCCTCCCACATTTGGACTGTGTATAGGCTTCAATTCGGGCGTAGGCGCAGGATTTGGGTGCCTTCGAATGCGGCTGTCAGCGGCTGTTGTAGTCCTTTGCCACACCACTAAACCCATGTGGGAGGGGGCTTGCTCCCGATAGCAGTGTGTCAGCCAGAAAATGTATAGCTGACCCACCGCCATCGGGAGCAAGCCCCCTCCCACATATGTTCCCGTGTGTTCTTGTGATCGTGGTCGTTCAGTTCGGGCGCAGTCGCAGGATCTGTGCGCCGTCGAACGGGTCTGTCAGGTAATGCGCCTGCACCCCGAACGTCTCTTGCAACCGCTGCGGCGTGAGCACTTCCAACGGCTTGCCCAACGCGACCAATTGCCCTCGATCCAGCACCGCCAAGCGATCACAGGTCAGCGCCTGGTTCAGGTCGTGCAGGGCAATCAAGGTGGTCACGGGCAACCCTTGAACACCTTTCAAAATGGCCAACTGATGCTGGATATCCAGATGATTGGTCGGCTCATCCAACAACAAAATCTGCGGCCGTTGCGCCAGGGCCCGGGCGATGTGTACGCGTTGGCGTTCGCCGCCCGAGAGGCTGCGCCAGGCGCGGTGGCTCAGGTGGGTGGCGTCTACGTCGTGCAGCGCCTGGCGCACGATGGCGTCGTCATCAATCGACCACGGGCTCAGCGCCGACAACCACGGCGTACGCCCCAACGCCACGGCGTCGAATACGCGGATGGCGTCGTCGGTGTCGGCCTGTTGTTCCACCACCGCCAACTGTTGCGCAATGGCGCGGCGGGATAACTGCCCCAGGCGTTGGCCGCCCAACAACACTTCGCCAGAGGCCGGCGCGCGCAGCCCGGCGAGCAGTTTGAGCAAGGTGGATTTGCCGGAGCCATTCGGCCCGACGATGCCGAGGGTTTCCCCCTGTTGCACTTCCAGATTGATAGCGCGCAGCAACTCGGCGTCACGCACTTTGAAGCCCAAGCCACTGCAACTGAGTACGCTCATCGTGCGTTCCTGCGGCCGATCAGGATCAGCGCAAACACCGGCGCCCCGACCAATGCCGTCACCACGCCCACCGGAATCACCTGGCCCTTGATCAGGGTGCGCGACAGCACGTCCGCCGCAATCAAAAACAGCGCGCCGCCCAATGCGCTGGCGGGCAGCAAGCGCGAGTGCCCGGTGCCCAGCAGCAGGCGCACTGCATGGGGGATCACCAGGCCCACAAAGCCGATGGAGCCGACAATCGACACCATCACCGCCGTCACCAACGCCGCGCAGCCTACCAACACGAACTGCACCCGGCGCACCGGGATACCCAGGGACGCCGCCGAGTCGGTGCCAAAGGTAAACGCATCCAGCGCCCGACGATGCCACAGGCACACGGCCAAGCCCACGAGCGCCACCGGCACCGCCAGCCACACCGATGGCCAGCGCACGCCGCTGAGGTTGCCCAGCAGCCAGAACATGATGCCGCGGGCCTGCTCGGAGCTGGCCGACTTGGTGATGAGGAACGCGGTCAGCGCATTGAACAACTGTGAACCGGCGATGCCCGCGAGGATGATCTGCCCGGTGCCGCTGGACGTACCGCTGGCCCGTGCGAGCAAAATCACCAAGGCGAACGCCGCCATGGCGCCCACAAACGCGCCGGCCGACAGCGATATCAAGCCGCCGCCCACGCCCATCAACGCCACCAATACCGCGCCGGTTGAGGCGCCGGCACTGATGCCCAGCAAGTACGGGTCGGCCAGCGGGTTACGCAGCAATGACTGCAAAATCACCCCGCAGGTCGCCAGCCCCGCACCGCAGGCGGCGGCGACCAGGGCGCGGGTCAGGCGGTAGTTCCACACCACGCCTTCATCGATGGGGTCGAGCACGTAACCGGCCCCCCACAGTTTGTTGGCCAGCACCTGGAGCACCACTTGCGGCGAGATGGCGGTTTCGCCGATGGCCACGCCAGCCAGTACAGCGGCCAACAGCAGGGCCAGGGCGAGTAGGGTTCGGGTCATTTGTGCAGGTCGTAGCCGTCGATGGCGGTGGCCAGTTGTTCAAGGCCGTCAAACATGCGGATGCTGGCCTGCAACGCGAGGGCGTCGAGGATGATGATGCGGTTGTGTTTCACCGCGTCCATGTTGCGGGTGACCGGGTCGCTGCGCAAAAAGGCGAGTTTCTTTTCATGGTCGTCAGCGGGGTAGCGGCGGCGATCCATGCGGGCGATCACCAAAAAGGTCGGGTTGGCCTTGGCGATGGTTTCCCAGCCGACGGTAGGCCACTCTTCATCGGACTTCACCACGTTGGCCAGGCCCAGGGTTTGCAGCATGAACTCGGGGATACCCTTGTGGCCGGCCACGTAGGGGTCGCTGGCCATTTCGGAACTGGAGAACCATACCAACGCGCTGGCCTGTTTGAGGCCTTTGCCCTGCGCCGTGGCGACAGACTTGGCCAGGCGTGCCTTGAGCTCGTCGTTCAACTGTTGGCCGCGATCTTGAACGTCGAAAATCTGTGCCAACTGGCTGATGCTTTTGTAGATGGTCTCGATGCGGAACGGCTCCAGACGCGTGCCGTCGGCGCCCACCAGGTTGTCTTTGCCTTCACAGTCGGAGGGCAACAGGTAGGTGGGGATGTTCAGTTCGTGGAATTGCTCGCGGGTGCCCACCACGCCTTGGGGGCCGACTACCCATTCCAGCTCGGCGGCCACCAGTTGCGGGCGTTTGGCGATCACTGCTTCAAAGCTGGGCTCGTTGTTGGCCAGGCGCTCGATGCGCTCGTTCTGGGCCTTGAACTGCGGCAGTACGTTGTTGAACCACAATGAAGTGCCCACCACGTTATCGCCCACGCCCAAGGCGTAGAGCATCTCGGTGGCGGCCTGGCCGATGGTCACGCTGCGCGCCGGTGCCTGCGCGAAGGTCACAGCGCTGCCGCAGTTCTGTACGGTCAGCGGGTAATGAGTCGGTGCGGCCTGGGCCAGGGCACAGAAGCCAAGGCTGGCGAGCAGGGCGGTAACGCGTGGCAGCATGGGGCAATCTCCGTTTGGACCGTACAGTGAGCTGGGGAGGTACGGTAGTGGAAATACAGCCATGAACGCTGCCGGTCTGGCAGGGCAAGGTTGTCCTTCCCGGACACCCCGCCGGTTGGTGATAACGCTGGGCCGGCAGGTCTCCTGACTGATGCGTCGTCGCCAGGCTCCGGCCTTCCCGAGCGAGGCTCAGTGGCAATGGGGAGCAGGCTCAGCACCTACAGTTGCGGGGGCAGTTCCGATTGACGCGGGTGGCCGCGTTTCGGATTCCCTATTAGTCCCGTTTGGGAACCGGCGCGGTATGGTAGTCGATTGAAGACGTGAGGGGGAGCACAGGATTGGATCACAGTGGTATCGCTGACGGGACACGTCTCTTATGATGCGCGCCCAAGGAATAGCCCTACACAAGGAATACACAGTGAAAGCTCTCGTCGCCCTATGCCTGATCGCCACACTTGCCGGTTGCGCCACCCAGGGTAAAACCGATCAGCAAATCTTTACCGAAGCGGCCAATGCCCATGTGGCGTCGTTGCCTTCGGGCGCCAAGGTGCGCTTGCACAGCGTGAAAATCCCCAGCCATGGCTTGCTTGGCGACACGTTGGCGACGGCCCTGGCCGGAGGCGCCAATGCCGCCCAGCTCAAGCAGGACCTGCTCAATGCCAAGCAACAGGGCGATAGCGGGTTTTTGATCATGGGCGCCAGCAGCTCAGTAGATGTGGCGATTGCCGACAAGGCCTTTGAAGGGCTGGATTTGAAGGGGATGGACATCTACTACTCGGGCAGTGATGCGCAGAAGGACAAAGTGCGCAGCGCGGTTGAGAAGACCCAGGCGCAGTTTCACTTTATTAGTGCGCAGTAACCGGGCCCTGAAAACACTGCAATTCTAATGTGGGAGGGGCGGTGCGACGATTCGACTTGCTCCCGATGGCAGTGTGTCAGCCAATACATCAGGTGACTGATACACCGCTATCGGGAGCAAGCCCCCTCCCACATTTTTACAGCGCTGTGTCAGTGGGGTTATTTACGGTCCAGCCACACAGTCTGCGCATTGCAGAACTCCCGCACACCAAAGTGCGACAGCTCACGACCAAAACCACTCTTTTTGATCCCCCCAAACGCCACCCGAGGGTCGGACACGCTGAAGGCGTTGACGAAGATCCCGCCGGTTTCCAACCGGTTGGCGATATCGCGAGCCTTGGCTGCATCAGTGGTGAAGATACTGGCGGTAAGACCGAACTCGCTGTCGTTGGCCAATTCCACCGCGTGGTCAGCATCGCGGGCAGTGATGATCGACGCCACTGGGCCGAACAGTTCCTGTTTGAACGAGGTCATCTGGTCGGTGACGTTGGCCAGTACGGTCGGCTCGTAGTAGTTGCCGGCACCTGCCACTTTATTACCGCCCAGCAGCAGGGTGGCGCCTTCTTCCAGTGTCGCCTGGACCTGGCCGTGCAGCTCGTCACGCAGGTCGAAACGGGCCATCGGGCCGATGTAGGTGGCGGTCGACGTTGGGTCGCCCATCACCAGGGCGCGGCTGGCCTCCAGAAATTTGGCGGTGAAAGCTTCGGCCACACCGGCTTCGATGATCAGGCGCTTGGCGGCAGCGCACACCTGGCCGCTGTTCTGGAAGCGGCCGATCAGCGCCGCTTGTACGGCGGCGTCGAGGTCGGCGTCGTTAAGCACGATGAACGGGTCGGAGCCGCCCAGTTCCAGTACGCACTTTTTAAGCGCGGCACCGGCTTGGGAGCCGATAGCCATGCCGGCGCGTACGCTGCCGGTGAGGGTGACGGCGGCGATGCGGGGGTCGGCGATGGCTTTGGACACGCCCTCGTTGGCGACGTTGATCACTTCGAACAGGCCTTCAGCAAAGCCAGCTTTTTGAAACGCGGCCTTCATCAGGTAGGCGCTGCCCATGACGTTCGGTGCGTGTTTAAGCACGTAGGTGTTGCCGGCGAGCATGGTGGGTACGGCGCCGCGCAGCACTTGCCAGACCGGGAAGTTCCACGGCATCACCGCGAGTATCGGGCCCAATGGGCGGTATTCGATCTGGGCGCTGCCGTTGTCTACCAAGGTCGCTTCCGGGGCGAGCATGGCGGGGCCGTGGGCGGCGTACCATTCGCTGAGCTGGGCGCATTTTTCGATTTCGGCGCGAGCCTGGGCGATGGGTTTGCCCATTTCCAGGGTGATCATTTGCGCCATGTCTTCGGCTTGCTCGCGCAGTGCGGCGGCCAGGGCCAGCAGCAGCTCGGCGCGCTGGCTGACGGGCTGGCGGCGCCAGGTGCGGAAGGCTGCGGTGGCGCGGTCGAGGGCGGCGTCCAGTTGCTGCGCAGTTTCGTACGGGTAGCTGCCGACGGTTTCGCCGGTGGCCGGGTTGGTCGAAATGGCGTGGGTGGTCGCGTTCATGGCACCGTCCTGCTGAATGAATAAGTTGAGTTCAGACTACGGGGTTGGTTGTTTTCTGGAAACTGAATAATATTAAGCAATACATTCACGAATGGAGAATGACTTGGACCTGGTGCAGCTGGAAATTTTCAAGGCCGTTGCCGAGCAAGGCAGCATCAGCGCCGCCGCGCAGTTGATTCATCGGGTGCCGTCGAACCTGACCACCCGTATCAAGCAACTGGAGCAAGACCTGGGCGTGGAATTGTTTATCCGCGAGAAAAGCCGCCTGCGCCTGTCACCGGCGGGCTGGAACTTCCTCGGTTACGCGCGGCGCATTCTCGATCTGGTCCAGGAAGCCCGCGCCACGGTGGCGGGGGAGGAGCCCCAGGGCGCATTTGCCCTGGGCTCGCTGGAGAGCACGGCGGCGGTGCGCATCCCGGCGTTGCTCGCGGCGTATAACCAGAAGCACACCAAGGTCGAGCTGGACCTGAGCACCGGGCCCTCGGGCACCATGATCGAAGGCGTGCTGTCGGGGCGCCTGACGGCAGCGTTTGTCGATGGGCCGGTGTTGCACAGCACTTTGGAGGGCGTGGCGGTGTTTGAGGAGGAAATGGTGGTGATCGCGCCGCTGCATCACGCGCCCATCACACGCGGGCAGGACGTGAATGGCGAGAACATCTACACCTTCCGTTCGAACTGCTCGTACCGGCATCACTTTGAGCGCTGGTTTTCACAGGATGGCGCGGTGCCGGGCAAGATCTTTGAGATCGAGTCGTACCACGGGATGTTGGCGTGCGTCAGCGCCGGGGCGGGTTTGGCGTTGATGCCACGCAGCATGCTGGAGAATATGGCGGGGTTTGCGGCGGTGAGTGTGTGGCCGTTGATGGACAGTTTTCGGATTCTGAACACGTGGCTGATCTGGCGGCGGGGCACGGTGTCGCAGAGTCTCAACAGCTTCGTAAAGCTGCTGGAAGAACGCAATCTGGTAGCGCCATAAATCCAATGTGGGAGGGGGCTTGCCCCCGATGAGGTCGTGTCAGTTGACATACCTATGACTGACACGCCGCCATCGGGGGCAAGCCCCCTCCCACATTTTTGACTTTCACTAGCCGCCGAATTGGAGGGTGCCCATGGCCAGTTTGGCCATCAGTGCTGTCGCGCCCAACTGCACCAACCACAATGCCAGGCCACCGAGGAATACGCCAAGCGCCACTTGCACTACCAAGCTTTTTTGACGCTTGGGTTGCGGCGCACGCGGCACATAGTCATCCAACTCATCGCGGTCGGCACGCAGGTCCAGGTCGTCGTTTCTCGTAAGGCTCTCACAGCAAAGGGACGGGCAAGGTTCAGTCTAGGGCCTGGCCACAAAAAAGGGGAAGCCATCGGCTTCCCCTCCTGTGCAACGGCTACAGGTTTACAGCACCTGAACGATTGCCTTTGTGACCGCGTCGATGTTGGACTGGTTCAACGCTGCCACGCAGATACGCCCGGTATCCAGCGCGTAGATGCCGAATTCAGTGCGCAGGCGGGTGACTTGCTCAACGCTCAGGCCGGAGTAGGAGAACATCCCACGCTGGCGGCCGACGAAGCTGAAGTCGTGGCCCGGTGCAGCCTTGGCCAGTTCCGACACCATTTGCTCACGCATGCCACGGATGCGCAGGCGCATTTCGGCCAGCTCGGCTTCCCATTGGGCGCGCAGCTCTGGGCTGTTGAGCACTGCGGCAACGATCGCTGCGCCGTGGGTAGGCGGGTTGGAGTAGTTGGTGCGGATCACACGCTTGACCTGGGACAGGATGCGCGCGCTTTCTTCCCTGGAGCCGCCGACGATGGACAGCGCGCCCACGCGTTCGCCGTACAGGGAGAACGACTTGGAGAACGAGCTGGACACAAAGAAGGTCAGGCCCGACTCAGCGAACAGGCGCACCGCAGCGGCGTCTTCGTGGATGCCGTCGCCAAAGCCCTGGTAGGCCATGTCGAGGAACGGCACCAGGTTCTTGGCCTTGACCACGTCGAGCACGTTCTGCCAGTCGGCCGGGCTCAGGTCGACGCCGGTCGGGTTGTGGCAGCAGGCGTGCAGCACCACGATGGACTGCGGCGGCAGGGCGTTGAGGTCTTCGAGCAGGCCGGCGCGGTTCACATCGTGGGTGGCGGCGTCGTAGTAGCGGTAGTTCTGCACCGGGAAACCGGCGGTTTCGAACAGGGCGCGGTGGTTTTCCCAGCTTGGGTCGCTGATGGCAACGACGGCGTCTGGCAGCAGTTGCTTGAGGAAGTCAGCGCCGATTTTCAGTGCGCCAGTGCCGCCGACCGCTTGCACGGTGGTGACGCGGCCAGCCGACAGCAGTGGCGACTCAGCGCCAAACAGCAGGGTTTGCACGGCCTTGTCGTACGCGGCAATACCGTCGATCGGCAAGTAGCCACGGGCGGCGTGTTGCGCCACGCGAATGGCTTCCGCTTCGGCAACGGCACGCAAGAGTGGAATCTTCCCCTCCTCGTTGCAGTAAACGCCTACGCCAAGGTTGACCTTGGTCGTACGTGTATCGGCGTTGAATGCTTCGTTGAGGCCCAGGATAGGATCGCGTGGTGCCATTTCGACAGCGGAGAACAGGCTCATTTTTGCGGCAGCTCTATGGGGGAATGGAGGGACGTGTAGCGCTCCAGCCGAATGCACTAGAGCGGTGCACAAACGGGGAGCTAGTATAGAGGCCATCACGGCGTGAGGCGACAACCGAAACGGCTTTTCGGCCAAGTTTTTCGGTTTATTTGCTGACCGTTAGTCTTATTGCAACCTTGATCGTAGACGGCTGGTCAGAGGATTGCCTTGAAAGCCGCCACCGTTGCCACCACTTATATGGCTATCATGCTTTTTTCCTACGGCCCGCTCTGAATCTTCGCGGGTGGTGGTCTTTTTCGTCCCCGACGGGTTTACAGTCCGGGGTGACTTCACGAGGTACGTCATGTCGGATTTCCAATTAGTCACCCGTTTTGAACCCGCCGGCGATCAGCCGGAAGCCATTCGCCTGATGGTCGAAGGCATCGAGGCCGGCCTGGCCCACCAGACGCTGCTGGGGGTGACCGGCTCAGGCAAGACCTTCAGCATTGCCAACGTGATCGCGCAGATCAACCGCCCCACCTTGGTATTGGCGCCGAACAAGACCCTGGCCGCGCAGCTGTACGGTGAGTTCAAGTCGTTCTTCCCGAACAACGCGGTGGAGTATTTCGTTTCCTACTACGACTACTACCAGCCCGAAGCCTACGTGCCGTCGTCCGACACCTTTATCGAGAAAGACGCCTCGATCAACGACCATATCGAGCAGATGCGGTTGTCGGCGACCAAGGCGTTGCTGGAGCGCAAGGACGCGATCATCGTCACCACGGTGTCGTGCATCTACGGCCTGGGCAGTCCGGAAGCCTATTTGAAGATGGTGCTGCACGTTGATCGCGGCGACAAACTCGACCAGCGCGAACTGCTGCGCCGCCTGACCAGCCTGCAATACACCCGCAACGACATGGATTTCGCCCGCGCCACCTTTCGTGTGCGCGGCGACGTGATCGACATCTACCCGGCCGAATCCGACCTGGAAGCGATCCGCATCGAGCTGTTCGACGATGAAGTCGAGAGCTTGTCGGCTTTCGACCCGCTGACCGGCGAGGTGATCCGCAAGCTGCCGCGCTTCACTTTTTACCCGAAGAGCCACTACGTCACGCCGCGTGAAACCCTGATGGACGCTATCGAGCACATCAAGGTGGAGTTGGTCGAGCGCCTGGACTACCTGCGCGCCAACAACAAACTGGTGGAAGCCCAGCGGCTGGAGCAGCGCACCCGCTTTGACCTGGAGATGATCCTGGAGCTGGGCTACTGCAACGGCATCGAAAACTACTCGCGCTACCTCTCGGGCCGCCCCTCCGGCGCGCCGCCGCCGACGCTGTTTGACTACCTGCCCGACGATGCGCTGCTGGTGATCGACGAGTCCCACGTCAGCGTGCCGCAAGTGGGTGCCATGTATAAGGGCGACCGTTCGCGTAAAGAGACCCTGGTGGAATACGGCTTTCGCCTGCCGTCGGCGCTGGATAACCGCCCGATGCGCTTCGATGAGTGGGAAGCCATCAGCCCGCAGACCATCTTTGTGTCCGCCACGCCCGGTAACTATGAGGCTGAACATGCGGGCCGCGTGATCGAGCAGCTGGTTCGCCCGACCGGTCTGGTAGACCCGCAAATCGAAATCCGCCCGGCGCTGACCCAGGTCGATGACTTGCTCTCGGAAATCAACAAACGTGTGGCCCTCGAAGAGCGGGTGCTGGTCACCACGCTGACCAAGCGCATGTCCGAAGACCTCACCGACTACCTGGCCGACCACGGCGTGCGCGTGCGCTACCTGCACTCGGACATCGACACTGTTGAGCGGGTGGAGATCATCCGCGACCTGCGCCTGGGCACGTTCGATGTGCTGGTGGGCATCAACCTGTTGCGTGAAGGGTTGGACATGCCGGAAGTGTCACTGGTGGCGATCCTCGATGCAGACAAGGAGGGCTTCCTGCGCTCCGAGCGTTCGCTGATCCAGACCATTGGCCGGGCGGCGCGCAACCTCAATGGCCGGGCGATTCTCTACGCCGACCGCATCACCGGCTCCATGGAGCGGGCGATTGGCGAGACCGAGCGCCGTCGCGACAAGCAGATTGCCTTTAACCTGGAGCATGGCATCACGCCCAAGGGCGTGTTCAAGGACGTTGCCGACATCATGGAAGGCGCCGTTGTGCCGGGCTCGCGCAGCAAGAAGCGCAAGGGCATGGCCAAGGCCGCCGAGGAAAGCGCCAAGTACGAGAACGAGCTGCGCTCGCCGAGTGAGATCACCAAGCGTATTCGCCAGTTGGAAGAGAAGATGTACCAGTTGGCGCGGGATCTGGAGTTTGAAGCGGCGGCGCAGATGCGCGATGAGATTGGCAAGTTGCGGGAGCGGCTTTTGGCGGTTTGATTTTGCGGTGACTGCACTGGCCTCATGGGGGGGCAAGCCCCCTCCCACAGTTGACTGCATTTCAATGTTGGAGCACGGTCAAACTGTGGGAGCTGGCTTGCCTGCGATGGCGGCAACGCGGTCTTAATGACTCTCCCCAGCCTTAAGCCCCGCCGGCAACGCCTTGGTCAACAACACCGCGACCATGCTCACCCCCAACGCCAACCCCACAAAGTGGAACGCATCGTTGTAGGCCATGATCTGCGCCTGCTGGTGCGCAATCTCACTGAGCTTGCCCAGCGCCGCCGTGTCGCTGCCGAACTTCTCCGCCAAGGTGGCCAGCCGTTCCGCCACCTGTGGGTTGGTCGGCACAAGCGCCTCACGCAAATAATCGAAGTAGGTCTTGGTGCGTGCATCCAGCAGCGTTGCCAGCAGCGCAATGCCAATCGCACCACCCAGGTTACGCAGGATATTGAACAGGCTCGACGCCGAACCCGCATCCTGCGGCAGGATGTAGGCAGTAGCGATCAACGAGATGGTCACCATGATCAGCGGTTGCCCCAGGGCGCGGATGATCTGGATCTGGTTGAACTGGCTGCCGGCAAAATCCGGGTTGAGTACCCCCGAGGAAAAACTCGCCAAGCCGAACAGGCCGAACCCTACGGTGCACAGCCATTTGGGCGACACGTACTTCATCAGCTTGGGCACCAGCGGGATCAGAAACAGCTGGGGCACGCCCATCCACATGATCACTTCGCCGATCTGTAGCGCGTTGTAGTTCTGGATCTGCGCCAGGTAGAGCGGCAGCAGGTAGATCGAGCCATATAGCCCAACGCCCATGCCGAGGCTGGCGATGCTCGACAGGCCGAAATTGCGGTTGGTCAATATGCCCAGGTTGATCAGCGGGTTGGGCTTGGACACCTGCACGATCACAAAGGTGATCAGGCTGAATAGGGCGATGCTGCCCAGGCTGACGATCAGGCTGGATTCGAGCCAATCCTTGCGGTGGCCTTCTTCCAAAAACACCTGCAAGCAGCCCAGGCCCACCGCCAGGGTGACGATGCCCAGATAGTCGGTACTTTTGAGCAGGCCCCAGTTCGACGCCTTTTTCTCCAGGCCGTAGAGCAGCCCGGCGATCATCAGCAGGCCAGGCGGCACGTTGATGTAGAAGATGTATTCCCAGCCCCAATTCTCAGTCAGCCAGCCGCCGATGGTCGGGCCAATGGACGGCGCGAAGGTGGCGGTCATGGCGAACATGGCCATGCCTTTGGCGCGGTGGTGTTCGGGCAGTTTGATCAGGGTGAGGGTGAACGCCAGCGGGATCAGCGCGCCGCCGGTAAAGCCTTGCAGGGCGCGGAACACGATCATGCTTTCCAGGCTCCAGGCCATGGAGCACATCAGGGAGGCAATCAGGAAGCCCACCGACACCCACACTGCCAGCCGCCGCGCCGAGAGCAACTGCACCAGCCAGGCGGTGAGGGGGATCATGATGATTTCGGCTACAAGGTAGGAGGTGGAAATCCACGAGCCTTCTTCCAGGGTGGCAGACAGCGCGCCTTGGATGTCCTTGAGGGATGAGTTGGTGATCTGGATGTCGAGCACGGCCATAAAGGCGCCGAGCATCACGCTCATTACCGCGATCCAGTCGCGCCGGGTCGGTTCGCCGACCGGGCGCAGCAGTTCATCACCGGCCATCGGGTTGGTCTTGGATGTTCACTTTGACGGTGACCGACATGCCGGGGCGGATCTTGCCTTTAAGCGGGTTATCGGCGGCGAAGGTCAGTTTGACCGGAATACGCTGTACGACTTTGGTGAAGTTACCCGTGGCATTGTCTGGCGGCAGCAGGCTGAACTGCGCACCGGAGGCAGCGAACAGGCTGTCGACCCGCGCTTCGATAGGCGTGTCGCCGTACGCATCGAAGGTCAGCTCGGCCTTTTGCCCTGGCTGCATGTGGCCGATCTGGGTTTCCTTGAAGTTGGCCTGGATCCAGATGTCTTGGTCGGGGACGATCGACAGCAGATAGGCGCCGGCCTGTACGTATTGGCCATTGCGCGCCGCACGCTGGCCCACCAGGCCGCTGATGGGGGCGTGGATGTCGCTGCGGGTGAGATTGAGTTCGGCCTGGGCCAGGTCGGTCTTGGCGTTGGCGATCAGCGCGTCGAGGCGTTTGATTTCGGCATTGAGGGCGTTGACCTGTTGGCGCTGGCCCTGCAAGTCGGCCTGGGCCATGGTCACTTGGGAGCGGGCGATATGGTTGTCGGCGGAGAGGGTGGTCACGCGCTCTTCCGAGACGTAGCCGGGCCCGCGCAGGGTTTGTGCGCGGGACAGGTCCAACTGCGAACGACCGAGGCTGGCCTGGCTCGATGACACTTTGGCCTCGCCAGCCGCGATCAGGCTGGCTTGTTGAGTGAGCTTGCTCTGGGCTTGGGTGCGCTCGGCCTCGCGCATGGCCAGGGCGGCGTTGGCGCGGTCGACGGCGAGGTGGAAGTCGTCGCCTTCGAGCCTCACCAATAATTGGCCTTTTTGCACATGCTCGTTATCGCCGACTTTCACGTCGAGGATGCGCGCACCGAGTTGGCTGGACACGCGGGTGATCTCGCCCTGTACGTAGGCGTTGTCGGTGCTTTCATAGAAACGGCCCTTGAAGAACCAGTGGGCGAAGAACCCCAGGCCGATCAGGGTCACGATAAACACGAAGATAAACAGGCGGCGCTTGAGTGGGGCTGGCATGAGGGCAGTGTCTGTAACAAGAGGTAATGGAATATAGCCAGCCAAGCATCTGTCCAATAGCCATGACCGGCGTTGAGACCGAAGCTTGGCTTAAATGCCATGCTCGATAGGGCGGGTGCTGGAGCCGGGGGGGCTGTGGCTGTTACCATTCGCCCCTTGTTTCAATTTTTAGCTTTATCGCCCATTCGAGACCCGCCATGACCACCGTCCGCACGCGCATCGCGCCATCGCCCACTGGGGATCCCCACGTCGGCACTGCCTACATCGCCTTGTTCAACTACTGCTTTGCCAAGCAGCACGGCGGTGAATTCATCCTGCGGATCGAAGACACCGACCAGGTGCGCTCCACCCGCGAGTCGGAGCAGCAGATTTTCGACGCCCTGCGCTGGTTGGGCATTACCTGGGCTGAAGGCCCGGACGTCGGCGGCCCCCACGGCCCGTATCGCCAAAGCGAGCGCAGCGACATCTACAAGCAGTACACCCAGCAATTGGTGGACATGGGTCATGCGTTCCCATGCTTCTGCACCAGCGAAGAGCTGGACCAGATGCGCGCCGAGCAACAGGCCCGTGGCGAAACCCCGCGCTACGACGGCCGCGCACTGTTGCTGTCCAAGGAAGAAGTGGCCCAGCGCCTGGCGGCCGGCGAGCCCCACGTGATCCGCATGAAAGTGCCGAGCGAAGGCGTGTGCGTGGTGCCGGACATGCTGCGCGGTGACGTTGAGATCCCGTGGGACCGCATGGACATGCAGGTGTTGATGAAGACCGACGGCCTGCCGACGTACTTCCTGGCCAACGTGGTCGACGATCACCTGATGGGCATCACCCACGTGCTGCGTGGCGAAGAATGGCTGCCGTCCGCACCGAAACTGATCCTGCTCTACGAGTACTTCGGCTGGGAGCAACCGCAACTGTGCTACATGCCGCTGCTGCGTAACCCGGACAAGAGCAAGCTGTCCAAGCGCAAGAACCCGACTTCGGTGACCTTCTACGAGCGCATGGGCTTTATGCCGGAAGCGATGCTCAACTACCTGGGCCGCATGGGCTGGTCGATGCCGGACGAGCGCGAGAAGTTCTCGTTGCAGGAAATGGTCGACAACTTTGACCTGTCCCGCGTCTCGCTGGGTGGGCCGATTTTCGACATCGAGAAGCTGTCGTGGCTCAACGGCCAGTGGCTGCGTGACCTGCCGGTGCAAGAGTTCGCCACGCGTGTGCAGCAGTGGGCGCTGAACCCTGAGTACATGATGAAGATCGCGCCGCTGGTGCAGGGCAGGGTGGAGACGTTCAGCCAGGTCGCGCCGTTGGCCAGCTTCTTCTTTGCCGGGGGCGTGAACCCGGATGCGAAGCTGTTCGAGTCCAAGAAGCTCTCGGGCGACCAGGTGCGTCAGTTGATGCAGTTGATCTTGTGGAAGCTCGAAAGCCTGCGCCAGTGGGAGAAGGACGCGATCACCGCGACGATCCAAGCGGTGGTGGAATCCCTGGAATTGAAATTGCGCGATGCCATGCCGCTGATGTTTGCCTCGATCACCGGGCAGGCGAGTTCAGTGTCGGTGCTGGATGCGATGGAAATACTCGGCCCGGACCTCACCCGTTTCCGTCTGCGCCAAGCCCTTGATTTGCTTGGTGGTGTGTCGAAGAAAGAAAACAAAGAGTGGGAAAAGCTGCTGGGCGCTATCGCTTAAGCAGGCTGCTGTAACGGCGAAACCCCGGTTTTCCGGGGTTTCGCCGGTAAGTGATTGTTATCCCGGCAAAAAAGTTTGGAAATTGTTGAAAATAAATTTGACACACTTCCAAACCGCCATTAAGATTCGCCCCGTCCTCACCGATGAGGGGCTATAGCTCAGCTGGGAGAGCGCTTGCATGGCATGCAAGAGGTCAACGGTTCGATCCCGTTTAGCTCCACCAATTTGCATGTTCAAGGTCTGGCCACACCGCCCTTGAATCGATCAGTTCTCAGCGCTGATCAGTTGTACAGAAGGTTTTGTCCCCTTCGTCTAGTGGCCTAGGACACCGCCCTTTCACGGCGGTAACAGGGGTTCGAGTCCCCTAGGGGACGCCAGTTTCAACAAGCAGCTCGAAAGGTCTGCTGCGCCGCGAGGCGAAAAATCCGGGGCTATAGCTCAGCTGGGAGAGCGCTTGCATGGCATGCAAGAGGTCAACGGTTCGATCCCGTTTAGCTCCACCAATTTACAGGTTCAAGGTCTGGCCACACCGTCCTTGAATCGATCAGTTCTCAGCGCTGATCAGTTGTACAGAAGGTTTGTGTCCCCTTCGTCTAGTGGCCTAGGACACCGCCCTTTCACGGCGGTAACAGGGGTTCGAGTCCCCTAGGGGACGCCACGATTACCCGCTCTGCGGGATTTTTAAGGGTCATTCAATTATTGAATGGCCCTTTTGTTTGTCTGGCGTTTGGCCAATCCTTTCCTCTCTTCCCTTCTAGCTTCTGACCAATGGTCGTGCTTGTCGCTTGCCAAATATTATTATGGTAATAATATTCAACCCATGAGAAACGGAGGCAATGATGAGCGATAAAAAAGCGCAAACCCGCGAACGCATTTTGCAGGCTGCCAGCGCCGCGTTGATCCAGCGTGGCCCGGCTGAGCCGAGTGTGGGCGAGGTCATGGGTGCGGCGGGGCTGACGGTCGGTGGTTTTTACGCGCATTTTGAAAGCAAGGATGCGCTGATGCTGGAGGCCTTCACGCAGTTGTTGGCCAAGCGTCGCGCCTCAATCGACGATATGGACGCCCAATTGACTGGCGAAGAGCGCCGCGGACTGGTGGCGGCGTTCTACCTGTCACGCAAGCACCGCGACTCTACGGCCCAGGCTTGCCCCATCCCGGCCACTGTCGGTGAGATGGCCCGCCTGCCGGATGAATTTCGCCAAGCGTTGAACGAGCACTGCGAGCTGATGGCCGCCCAACTCGCCGCCACCCCCGAAGACACCGACAAAGCCCTGGCTGACATGGCGTTGATGATCGGTGGCCTGGCCTTGGCCCGCGCCCTTGGCCCGGGAGAGTTGTCTGACCGCGTGTTGCGCGCCGCCAAGTCGGCCGTGCGCTAGTAGAGGGCTTTCATAATGGGCACGTTGACTTGGATTCGTCGTTTCAACGGCACGCTGGGGCATGTGGCGCCGCAAGCGGTAGCCAACAAGATGCGTCGTGCCTTCATGACCCCGCGCGACCTGCCGCCACGAGACTGGGAGCTGCCGCTGCTGGCCCAATCTGAGCGCATCACCCTGCGGTTCGGTTTGTCGGCCCTGCGCTGGGGTCAGGGACCTGCGGTATTGCTGATGCATGGCTGGGAAGGGCGCCCCACTCAATTTGCCAGCCTGATCACCGCGCTGGTCGACAATGGTTACTCCGTGATTGCGTTGGACGGCCCTGCCCACGGCCGCTCGCCGGGGCGTGAGGCCCATGTGCTGCTGTTCGCCCGCGCCATGCTGGAGGCCGCAGCCGAGTTGCCGCCGCTGCATGCCGTGATCGGCCACTCGATGGGCGGCGCAAGCGCGATGTTGGCGGTGCAGTTGGGGCTGCGCACCGAGGCCTTGGTCAGTATCGCTGCGCCGTCGCGCTTCCTCGACGTGCTGCGCGGTTTTACCAGGATGGTCGGTTTGCCCTCACGCGCACGCGCTGCGTTCATCCAGGAAGTCGAGTTGGCGATGGGCATGCCGCTCAAGCACTTGGACGTGGCCCATTACCAAATGAATATGCCCGGCCTGATCGTGCATGCCGAAGACGACACTTTCGTTCCGGTGAAAGCCTCCCAGGCCATCCATGAGGCCTGGTTCGACAGCCGCCTGCTGCGCTTGGAGCAGGGTGGCCACCAGAAAGTCCTGGCCGACCCACGGGTGATCGACGGTGTGCTCGCGTTGCTGGCAGGCCGTCGTCTACAGGAGCGGCAAACGGCCTGATACACTGCCCCGCCGACATTAATCGACTGGGAGCTAGGCATGGGCTGGGATTTGGCAACACCGTTTATCATCGACCTGCAGGTCGCCGCTGAGGATATCGACGGCCTGGGGCACGCCAATAACGCGGTGTATGTGTCCTGGCTCGAACGCTGCGCCTGGCGCCATTCCCAGCGCCTGGGGCTGGACCTTACCGAGTACCGCCGCCTGGACCGTGCCATGGCGGTGGTGCGCCACGAGATCGATTACCTGGCCGCTGGTTATGAAGGTGATGAACTGCAACTGGCCACCTGGATCGTCGATTGGGATCAGCGACTGAAAATGACCCGCCGCTTTCAGCTGTTGCGCCCTCGCGACGGCGCGACCCTGCTGAGGGCGCAAACCACTTTCGTCTGCATCGAGCTGTCCACCGGCAAGCCCAAGCGCATGCCTGCGGAGTTTATCGACGGTTACGGCCCCGCCCTGACAGGGGGTTAACGGTTGCTGTCGGAAAACCAGTAAACTGCGCCACGATTTTTGTTGAGTGTTTTCCATGCAAATTGCTTTGGCGCCCATGGAGGGGTTGGTCGACAACATCCTGCGGGATGTGTTGACCCGCGTGGGCGGTATTGACTGGTGCGTGACCGAATTTATCCGCGTCAACGACCGCTTGCTCACCCCTGCCTATTTTCACAAGCTCGCCCCGGAACTGCTGCACGGCGCCCACACCGCTGCGGGCGTACCCTTGCGCGTGCAGTTGCTCGGTTCCGACCCTGTGTGCCTGGCAGAAAACGCCGCCCTGGCCTGTGAGCTGGGCTCGCAAGTGATCGACCTCAATTTCGGGTGCCCGGCCAAGACGGTGAACAAATCCCGTGGCGGTGCGGTGCTGCTCAAAGAGCCGGAGCTGCTCAACCAGATCGTCGAGCACGTGCGCCGCGCTGTGCCGGCCCATATCCCGGTGACCGCCAAAATGCGCCTGGGCTTTGATAGCCCGGACGGCGCACTGGTCTGCGCCACGGCTTTGGCCGAAGGCGGTGCGGCACACATTGTGGTGCATGCGCGTACCAAGACCGACGGCTACAAGCCGCCAGCTCACTGGGAGTGGATTCCGCGCGTGCAGGACGTGGTCAAGGTGCCGGTGTTTGCCAATGGCGACATCTGGAGTGTCGAAGACTGGAAGCGCTGCCGTGAAGTCAGCGGTGCCGAAGACATCATGCTCGGTCGCGGGCTGGTGGCGCGCCCTGACCTGGCGCGGCAGATCGCCGCCGCACGTGCCGGCGAAGAGGTCGTGGAAATGACCTGGGCAGACATGCAGCCCATGCTTCAGGACTTCTGGGTTCAGTCGGTGGCGCAGTTGACTGAACGGCAAGCACCAGGACGCTTGAAACAGTGGCTAGCCATGTTGACGCGTAATTACCCTGAGGCCGTGGAGTTGTTTACTGCCCTGCGCCGGGAGACTGACTTACAGCAGGTTAGCCGCTTGCTGGGTATGACCCACCCTGTAATAAATTGAAGGGGCGTTAGGCGCAGGATTAATTCTGCGCATGGAACCTTTTAGTGCATGGGGAACACACAGGTAGGAGAAAACTTAATGAGGAATGTCTGGGTGCTGTAAATACCAGGCCCTCATTGTTTTCTTTTTTATCGGCGAGTTAATAATGCAGAGGGTTCCGCTAAATGAATATGTCTGATGTAACTAATCGACAGCATTACATGCCTACTATGAATCATCTTGCTAGTCCGGACGTGCCACTACCGCTCCAATTTCAATCCTCAAGCTTGGGGTTTGGCATTGACCCGCAGAGCGACACTCTGGGTTTTTCTGGCCGACCTTCCGCCAATATGCCCATGCTTGCCAGTGCTGCGGGCAGTGCGCCAGCAAAGAGTGGCGGTTTTTTTGGCAAGCTGTTCGGAGCGATCGGCAGTGTCTTTGGCGCGATCAGCAAAGCCGTAAGTTCGGTTACAAGCTTTTTGGCACCACTGGTTAGTATGGTCGCTCCGTTCTTTGGCCCTGTGGGTGTGGCGCTATCCGGTGCAGTAAATATGGCAGGGCAGGCGCTTCGTTTTGCAACTGATAAGGTCGATAGTACGATCAGTGCACTAAGAAACTTATTTAAATCGTAATGCTTTACCTGTCGAGGGTTAGTTAGGCCGGCCAGCAGCCACTCTTTTTAACAGAGTGGCTGTTTTGTCGGCGTGATTAAAGTAGCAACTGTTTGAACTCTTTCAGCGGCAACGGCCGACTGTAAATAAACCCCTGGTACAAATGACATCCCAGCGCTTGCAAAAACGCTAATTGCTCTGGGGTTTCTACCCCTTCTGCAATCACTTCCAAATTCAAACTGCGAGCCATGGCCACGATGGCACGTATAATCTCCGCGTCGTTGGGGTCGTGGGTGGCATCGCGTACAAATGACTGGTCGATCTTCAGCGCATCCACCGGCAAACGCTTGAGATAAGTCAGCGACGAGTAGCCCGTGCCGAAGTCATCCATGGCAAAGCTGATGCCGAGCTTTTTAAGGCGCCGCATTTTGCTGATGGTGTCGTCAAGGTTCTGGATCACGATGCCTTCGGTGATTTCCAGTTTCAGCAAGCTGTAGGGCAGCGAGTGCTGCTTGAGGCTGCGCTCCACCCGTTCGACGAAGTCGTTCTGGCGAAACTGGCGAGGGCTGATGTTTACGCACAGGCTGAAATTCAGCGGGTCCACCAGGCCATCGGCGATCAGTTGCTCGAAGGCCGCGCAGGCTTCATCGAGAATCCAGGTGCCCACTTCCAGGATCAGGCCGCTGTCTTCCAATACCTTGATAAATTCCGTCGGCGATTGAGCGCCCAGTTGCGGGTGCTGCCAGCGCACGAGGGCCTCGGCGCCTACGATTGTGTTGCCGCGGGCGTCCACTTGGGGCTGGTAATGCACGCTGAATTCGCCCCGAGCGAGGGCCAGACGCAAGTCGGTTTCCATGCGCAACCGTTCACTGGCGGTTTTTTGCATGCTGTTATGAAACATCTGCGTGGTGTTGCGCCCCGAGTCCTTGGCGCGGTACAGGGCGATATCGGCCCGCTTGAGCAGGTCCGCCGGGGTTGAGCCGTGATCGGGAATGAGCGCCACGCCGATGCTGGGCGTGACCTGCAAGCGATGACCGTCCAGAAACATCGGCTCCGAGAGCAGTTCACGCAGGGTGTCAGCCAGTTCCTGCACCTGGCTGCTGACCTCGGTGCGCGTGCCGTCGAGCCCGCTGAGCAGCACCACAAACTCATCGCCCCCCAGGCGCGCCACGGTGTCTTCCATGCGCACGCTGGCTTCCAGGCGTGCGGTGACGATTTTCAGCACGGTGTCGCCCACCGGGTGGCCGAGGGAGTCGTTGATGTGCTTGAAGTGGTCAAGGTCGAGAAACAACAGCGCGCCGCGCAGGTTATGACGCTTGAGCAGGGCGATCTGCTGGCTCAGGCGGTCCATCAGCAGGGCGCGGTTGGGCAGGTTGGTCAGCGGGTCGTGGTAGGCCAGGTGACGTATCTGCGCCTGGGCGTTTTTCAACAGGCTCACGTCCCGCGCGGTCAGTAGCAGGCAGGGTGTTTCATTGAGGGTAATGGGCTCTACCGAGACTTCCACCGCCAACAACTCGCCGCGTTTGTTGTGCCAGAGCATTTCCAGGTGATGGATGCGGCCCTTGATCTGTAATTCAGCCAGCAGCGCGGCGCGCTGGTTTTCATCGGCCCAAATGCCGATCTGGTACAGCGTGAGACCAATGGCTTCTTCCGCGCGGTAGCCGGTGAGGCGGCAGAAGCCGTCATTGACCTCCACATAGCGGCCGGTATCGCGCTCGGTGATAGAGATGGCGTCGGGGCTGGAATGAAAGGCCTTGGCGAACTTCTCTTCGCTGGCCTTAAGTGCCGCCTCCGAACGCTGCTGTTGGGTGATGTCCCGCAGCGTGGTCACGATGCAGGGCTGCTCGCCGACCTTGATCAAGCGGCTGGAAATCACACAGGTCAGGGCCTGGCCATCCTTGTGATGTGCCACGATTGCCACATTGCTCAAGGCCTGCTCGCGGATTACCCGTTCAATGCGTTGCAGGCGCTTGCTGGATTCGTCCCACAGGCCGATCTGCTCGGCGCTTTTGTCGATGACTTCGGCGGCGGTCCAGCCAAAGGTCTGGGTGAAGGCCGGGTTGATCTCGATAAAGGCGCCGCCGTCCAGGCGGGTGACGCAGATCGGGTCGGGGCTGGCCTGGAACAGGCTGGCGAATTTTTCTTCGGAGGCGGTGAGGCGTTGTTCGCGCTCAACCTGATCGGTGATGTCCAGCAGTGTGCCGGCCATGCGCAGGGGCGCGCCTTGCTCGTCGCGGTAGAGCCGCGCGCGGCTTTCGAGGTAGCGTGAACTGCCGTCTTCCATCGGCACGCGGTAAGTCAGTTGATAGTTACCCGCCGGGCCTTCGCGCAGGGTGCGATAGGCGTTGCGCATGCTGTCGCGTTCTTCGTTGGGCATGCCCTCGAAGAAGGCCTCGAAGGACTCATGGAACGGTTCGGCCGGCAAACCATGCAATTGCGCGGCACGGGCCGAGCCGTAGAGCATGCCGGTGGGGATGTGCCAATCCCAGGTGCCCAGTTGCGCAGAGTCCAGGGCCAGGTCGAGGCGCTCCTGGCTGTCCTTGAGGGCTTGCTCGGCATTTTTGCGGTCGGTGGTGTCGAGGAAGGTGCTGATCAGGTAGGCCTCGCCCTCCAATTCGACCTTTTGCGCGCTGAGGGTGCCGTCGTGGATCTGGCCGTTACTGGCGCAAAACTGCACCTCCATGGTGATGGGTTCGCCCTTGCGCTGGGTAGCCCTGACCAATTGCGCGCGTTGCTCGGGGTGGCGCCACAGGCCCAGGTCCAGGGTGGTGCGGCCGATGGCGTCGGCAACGGGCCAGCCGAAGTGGATCTCGAAATACTGGTTGGCCTCGCTGATCAGGCCGTCGGCCTGGCGGGTCAACAGCACCATGTTCGGGCACAGGTGAAACAGCGTGGCGAAGCGTTTTTCGGAGTGGCCGAGGGCGTTTTCTCGCTCGCGCTGTTGGGTTATCTCACGGATAACCCCGATCATTCGGCGCCTGCCGGACTTGTCCGGCGCCAGGCTGCCGCTGATTTCCAGCCAGTGAAAGGTGCCATCGGGCCATTGGATGCGATGGCGCATCGCCTGTTCGAACGGCTCACCGGCCAGTACCGCGTGAAAAGCTCGCACCACGCGGGCGCGATCAGCGGGGGCCAGCAAGTCGAGGTAGTCCACATCCTTGGGCAACGGGTGGCGAGGGTCAAAGCCGAACAGCGCCTGGGTGCCCCGTGACCAGCTGATGCTGCCGGTATCGATTTCCCAGCACCACGCACCCAGGCGGGCGGCGTTGAGGGCTGCCAGCAGCTGTGGGGCGCTGTCCCAGCTTTGTTCCGCCTCTTGGGGGTCCAAGGCGTAAATGCGGGGCAAAGGTGGTACGGAATCGACGGGGTTGCGCATTATCAAAGGGCCTTGGCTCGATGGGCGTAAGGCGCGGTTTTACTTAAACCCTGAGGCCACACAGCTTCATGCCGGTATCCCTGGCAGATCGACCTGTGCATCCAATAGGCTCATGAAAGCCCGCGCAGCGTTCGACAGCGTCCTTTCGGTGTGCACGATATAGCCTAGCTGGCGACTGAGCTGTATGCCCGGTAAAGCGATGCTTGCCACCTGATCATCGAGCATGGTGCGCGGCAAGACGCTCCAGGCCAGGCCGATAGACACCATCATCTTGATAGTTTCCAGGTAGTTAGTGCTCATCGCGATATTCGGCGTGAGGCCCTGGGCTTCGAACAGTCGGCTGACAATATGATGGGTAAAGGTGTTGCCGCCGGGGAAAACCGCCGGGTGGCCGGCAATATCGGCCAGTGTGATGGTGCCATTGAGGGTAAGGCTGTGTTCCGGCGCCACCACAAAATCCAGCGGGTCATCCCACACCGGAGTGGCGCGCACCAGGTGGTGAGGGTCGGGTGCCAGGGTGATCACCGCCACTTCGGCGCGGCCGTGGAGGATTTCTTCGTAGGCCACTTCCGAATCGAGGAACTGAATATCCAGCGCAACGTTGGGGTATTCCCGGGTAAAGGTGCGCAGAATCGGCGGCAAGCGGTGCAGGCCAATATGGTGACTGGTGGCCAGCGTCAGGCGCCCACTGACTTCGCCGGTGAGGTTGGTAAGGGCGCGGCGTGTGTCATCCAGTACGTTGAGAATCTGATAGGCCCGTGGCAGCAGAGCGCGCCCGGCTTCGGTCAGGCCGACTTCACGGCCCAGCCGATCAAACAAGCGCACCTTCAATTGTTGCTCCAGCCCGGCAATGCGTTTGCTGATGGCCGGTTGGGTCAGGTGCAGGCGCTCGCCCGCGCCTGAGAAGCTGCCGGTCTCGGCGATAGCAATAAAAGCATTAAGGTTGGCCAGGTCCATTGTGGTATTCCAGTTGGTAATCCAAAGCATAAAAAATATGAATTTGAGTTATTTAATGTAGCGCCATACCATCAGCCTCACAAGCCAAAGGGTTATTGAAAAGCCCGGCGTATGAAACACCGCTGATGAGGACCGACTGATGGCTGGCAAAACGCTTTACGACAAGCTTTGGGATTCCCATGAAGTGAAACGGCGCGACGATGGCTCGTCGCTGATCTATATCGACCGTCACATCATCCATGAAGTGACCTCGCCTCAAGCGTTTGAAGGCCTGCGACTGGCTGGGCGCAAGCCTTGGCGCGTCGATTCCATCATTGCCACCCCAGACCACAACGTGCCGACCACCCCTGAGCGCAAGGGCGGCATCGACGCCATCGTCGACACCGTATCGCGTCTGCAAGTACAGACCCTCGACGACTATTGCGACGAATATGGCATTACCGAATTCAAGATGAATGACGTGCGTCAAGGCATCGTTCACGTGATCGGCCCGGAGCAGGGTGCCACCTTGCCGGGCATGACCGTGGTCTGCGGCGACTCCCACACGTCGACCCACGGTGCCTTTGGTGCCCTGGCTCACGGCATCGGTACCTCTGAGGTGGAGCATGTGTTCGCCACCCAGTGCCTGGTCGCCAAGAAAATGAAAAACATGCTGGTGTCGGTTGAAGGCACCTTGCCATTTGGCGTGACCGCCAAAGACATCGTGCTCGCCGTGATCGGCAAGATTGGCACCGCCGGCGGTAACGGCCATGCCATCGAGTTCGCCGGCAGCGCCATTCGCGACCTGTCCATCGAAGGGCGCATGACCATCTGCAACATGTCCATCGAAGCCGGTGCCCGCGTGGGCATGGTGGCGGCGGACGAAAAGACCGTCGAGTACGTCAAAGGCCGTCCTTTCGCACCGGCTGGCGCCGATTGGGACGCAGCGGTAGAAGCCTGGAAAGACCTGGTCTCCGACGCCGACGCGGTGTTCGACACCGTGGTCGAGCTGGACGCTGCCCAGATCAAGCCGCAAGTCAGCTGGGGCACTTCGCCGGAGATGGTGTTGGCCGTTGACCAAAACGTGCCAGACCCGGCCAAAGAAACCGACCTGGTCAAGCGTGGTTCTATCGAGCGCGCCTTGAAGTACATGGGCTTGCAAGCCAACCAGGCAATCACCGACATCCAGTTGGACCGCGTATTCATCGGCTCCTGCACCAACTCGCGGATCGAAGACCTGCGCGCTGCGGCGGTGATTGCCAAAGGCCGCAAGGTGGCCTCGACCATCAAGCAAGCCATCGTGGTGCCGGGCTCGGGCCTGGTCAAAGCGCAAGCCGAAGCCGAAGGCCTGGACAAGATCTTCCTCGAAGCCGGTTTTGAATGGCGTGAGCCGGGTTGCTCGATGTGCCTGGCGATGAACCCGGACCGCTTGGAGTCGGGCGAGCATTGCGCGTCCACGTCCAACCGTAACTTCGAAGGGCGTCAGGGCGCAGGTGGGCGTACCCACCTGGTCAGCCCGGCCATGGCCGCTGCGGCTGCCGTCAACGGTCGTTTCATCGACGTTCGCGAATTGATCTGAGGAATACCCGATGCGTGCTTTTACACAACACACAGGTTTAGTCGCGCCGTTGGACCGTGCCAACGTGGACACTGACCAGATCATCCCCAAGCAGTTTTTGAAGTCGATCAAACGCACCGGTTTTGGCCCGAACCTGTTCGACGAGTGGCGCTACCTGGACGTGGGCTACGCCTACCAGGACAACTCCAAGCGCCCGCTGAACAAAGACTTCGTGCTCAACGCCGAACGTTATCAAGGCGCCAGCGTGCTGCTGGCCCGGGAAAACTTCGGTTGCGGCTCCAGCCGTGAACACGCGCCGTGGGCCCTGGAAGAATACGGCTTTCGCAGCATCATCGCGCCGAGCTATGCCGATATCTTCTTCAACAACAGCTTCAAGAACGGGCTGTTGCCGATCATCTTGACCGATGAAGAAGTGGACGAGTTGTTCAAGCAGGTGGAAGCCGATGTGGGCTACCAGCTGACTGTCGATTTGGCCGCGCAAACCGTGACCCGTCCGGATGGCAAGGTGTATCACTTTGAGGTTGATGCGTTCCGTAAGCATTGCTTGATCAATGGTTTGGATGACATCGGCCTGACTTTGCAGGACGGTGATGCGATTGCCGCGTTTGAAGCCAAGCACCGGGCTAGCCAGCCTTGGTTGTTTCGCGACGCGTAATTCTGGGTAGACCGGACTGGCCCCATCGCGGGCAAGCCCGGCTCCCACATTGATCGGTGTTCTCCTGAACGACTCGGTCAACTGTGGGAGCTGGCTTGCCTGCGATAGCGGCAGTACAGCCACCCCAAAACCCAAGGAAAGCCACCATGACCAACACCGCCCACACCCAAGTCGTGCAAAAACAATTCGGCGAGCAAGCCTCGGCCTACCTGAGCAGTGCCGTGCACGCCCAAGGCACCGAATTCGCGCTGTTGCAGGCCGAACTGGCCGGGCAGGGCAGTGCACGACTGCTGGACTTGGGCTGCGGTGCCGGTCACGTCAGCTTCCACGTAGCCCCATTGGTCAAAGAAGTGGTGGCCTACGACCTGTCCCAGCAGATGCTCGACGTGGTTGCCGCCGCTGCGGTTGATCGTGGCCTGGGCAACATTCGCACCGTGCACGGCGCCGCCGAACGCCTGCCGTTCGCCGATGGCGAGTTCGACTTCGTGTTCAGCCGCTACTCGGCCCACCACTGGAGCGACCTGGGCCTGGCCCTGCGCGAAGTGCGCCGTGTGCTCAAGCCGGGTGGCGTTGCCGCGTTTGTCGACGTCTTGTCTCCGGGCAGCCCGCTGTTGGACACTTACCTGCAAACCGTCGAAGTGCTGCGCGACACCAGTCACGTGCGCGATTACTCGGCCGCCGAATGGATGCAGCAGCTCAGCGAGTCCGGGTTGCATGTGCGCACCAGCAGCCGCCAACGCCTGCGCCTGGAATACACCTCCTGGGTCGAGCGCATGCGCACGCCAGAGGTGTTGCGCGCCGCAATCCTTGAGCTGCAAAAGGCGATGGGCCAGGAAGTACGCGACTATTACGAAATTCAAGCCGACGGCACCTTCAGCACCGACGTGCTGGTGGTCTTCGCCGAACGCTGATCAATTTTCCCCGACCTGCCTGCGGGCAGGTCGCTTGATGAAATGAGGAACCCATGAGCAAGCAGATTCTGATTCTCCCTGGCGACGGTATTGGTCCGGAAATCATGGCCGAGGCGGTCAAGGTCCTGGAAGTGGCCAACACCAAGTACAGCCTGGGCTTCGAACTGAGCCACGACGTGATCGGCGGCGCTGCCATCGACAAACACGGTGTGCCGCTGGCTGATGAGACCCTGGACCGCGCTCGCGCGGCCGACGCCGTACTGCTGGGCGCCGTGGGTGGCCCGAAATGGGACAAGATCGAGCGTGACATCCGCCCTGAGCGCGGCCTGCTGAAAATCCGTGCGCAATTGGGCTTGTTCGGCAACTTGCGCCCGGCGATCCTCTACCCGCAACTGGCGGACGCTTCGAGCCTCAAGCCGGAAGTGGTCGCGGGCCTGGATATTCTCATCGTGCGCGAGCTGACCGGCGGTATCTACTTCGGCTCGCCACGTGGCGTGCGCGAGCTGGAAAACGGCGAGCGCCAGGCCTACGACACCCTGCCGTACAGCGAGAGCGAAATCCGCCGCATCGCCCGTGTCGGCTTCGACATGGCCCGCGTGCGTGGCAAGAAGGTCTGCTCGGTAGACAAGGCCAACGTGCTGGCCTCCAGCCAACTGTGGCGTGAAATCGTCGAAGAAGTGGCCAAGGACTACCCGGACGTCGAACTGAGCCACATGTACGTCGACAACGCCGCCATGCAACTGGTGCGTGCGCCCAAGCAGTTCGACGTGATCGTCACCGACAACCTGTTCGGCGACATCCTGTCTGACCAGGCGTCGATGCTCACCGGCTCTATCGGCATGCTGCCGTCGGCGTCCCTGGACACCAATAACAAGGGCATGTACGAGCCTTGCCACGGCTCGGCGCCGGACATCGCGGGGCAGGGCATTGCCAACCCGCTGGCGACCATTTTGTCGGTGTCGATGATGCTGCGTTACAGCTTCAACCTGAGCGACGCTGCGGACGCCATCGAGAAGGCCGTGAGCCTGGTGCTCGACCAGGGTTTGCGCACCGGCGACATCTGGTCGCAGGGTTGCACCAAGGTTGGTACGCAAGAAATGGGCGACGCAGTAGTCGCCGCGTTGCAGAATCTGTAATCTCTCGGGCCCGCTTGCAGTTGTTGCTGCAAGGCGGCCCACTTTTTAACAAGGTGTAGTTGCGATGAAACGTGTAGGTCTGATCGGTTGGCGCGGTATGGTCGGTTCCGTGCTCATGCAGCGGATGCTGGAAGAGCAGGATTTCGATCTTATTGAGCCGGTGTTTTTCACCACTTCGAACGTTGGTGGCCAAGGGCCGTCCGTGGGCAAGGATATTGCCCCGCTCAAGGACGCCTACAGCATTGAAGAGTTGAAGACCCTCGACGTGATCGTGACCTGTCAGGGTGGCGACTACACCAGTGAAGTCTTCCCCAAGCTGCGTGAAGCGGGCTGGCAGGGCTACTGGATCGACGCGGCATCGAGCCTGCGTATGCAGGACGATGCGGTGATCATCCTCGACCCGGTGAACCGCAAGGTCATCGACCAGCAACTGGATGCCGGCACCAAGAACTACGTCGGCGGCAACTGCACCGTGAGCCTGATGCTGATGGGCCTGGGCGGCTTGTTCGAAGCCGGCCTGGTCGAGTGGATGAGCGCCATGACCTATCAGGCGGCCTCCGGTGCCGGCGCGCAGAACATGCGCGAGCTGATCAAACAGATGGGCGCAACCCATGCGGCCGTCGCCGATCAACTGGCCGACCCGGCCAGCGCGATCCTCGACATAGACCGCCGTGTGGCCGAAGCCATGCGCAGCGATGCCTATCCGACCGAGAACTTCGGCGTGCCATTGGCCGGTAGCTTGATCCCGTGGATCGACAAAGAGCTGCCGAACGGCCAAAGCCGCGAAGAGTGGAAGGCCCAGGCCGAGACCAACAAGATCCTCGGTCGCTTCAAGAGCCCGATCCCGGTTGATGGCATCTGCGTGCGCATCGGCGCCATGCGCTGCCACAGCCAGGCACTGACCATCAAGCTGAACAAAGACGTGCCGATCGCCGATATCGAGTCGTTGATCAGCTCGCACAACCCATGGGTCAAGCTGGTGCCGAACAACCGTGATATCAGCATGCAGGAGCTGAGCCCAACCAAGGTCACCGGCACTCTGAATGTACCGGTGGGTCGTCTGCGCAAGCTGAACATGGGCAGCCAGTTCCTGGGCGCGTTCACGGTTGGCGACCAGCTGCTGTGGGGCGCGGCTGAGCCGTTGCGTCGTATGCTGCGGATTCTGCTGGAGCGTTGATCGCTTGAGGCTGTAAGAAAAACCCGCGACTGGTGACAGGCGCGGGTTTTTTGTTGCCCTTGAGGCCGTCATCGCAGGCAAGCCAGCTCCCACACTTGACCGAGTTTCTCCAGTTGAAATGCAATCAAATGTGGGAGCGGGCTTGCTCGCGAAGAGGCCATTAGCCTCACCACAAAAACTGCCTTAATTGCCTCACCCTCAGCCACCCGGTAAAGTGCCGCTCCCCCCGCAATGCCCGAGGCAACCCCCATGACCCAGACCTTTGAAATCGCCGTGATCGGCGCCACCGGCACCGTTGGCGAAACCCTGGTGCAGATTCTCGAAGAGCTGGACTTCCCGGTGGGCACCCTGTATCTGCTGGCGGGCAGCAACTCTGCCGGCGCTTCGGTGCCGTTTCGCGGCAAGAACGTGCGGGTGAAGGAAGTCGACGAGTTCGATTTCAAAAAGGTGCAGCTGGCATTTTTTGCTGCGGGGCCAGCGGTGACCCTCAGTTTTGCCCCGCGCGCCACGGCCGCCGGTTGTGCGGTGATCGATCTGTCAGGCGCATTGCCGGCCGATCAGGCACCTCAAGTTGTACCAGAGGCAAATGCTCACGTCCTGAAGGGCCTGAAAAAGCCGTTCCAACTGAGCAGCCCAAGCCCGTCGGCAACTAATCTTGCGGTGGTGCTGGCACCGTTGCGCGGTTTGCTGGATATCCAGCGCGTCAGCGTCACTGCCAGCCTTGCCATGTCTGCACTGGGGCGCGAAGCCGTCAGCGAACTGGCCCGGCAAACCGCCGAGCTGTTGAACGTGCGCCCAATGGAGCCGCAGTTCTTTGATCGCCAGGTTGCCTTCAACCTGCTGGCCCAAGTCGGCACGCCAGACGCTCAAGGTCATACAGCCCTGGAGAAGCGTCTCGTACACGAACTGCGTGCTGTGCTGGAAACTCCTTTACTAAAGATTTCCGCAACCTGCATTCAAGCGCCGGTGTTTTTTGGCGATAGCTTGACTGTGTCGCTGCAACTGGGCGCACCGGTCAACCTCGCTGACGTAAACCGTGTACTCGATGCGGCGCCGGGAATAGAGCTGGTTGAAGAGGGGGATTATCCGACTGCTGTTGGCGATGCGGTAGGCCAGGACGTCGTGTATGTAGGGCGCGTTCGTGCAGGTGTGGATGATCCTTCGGAACTAAATCTGTGGCTGACGTCAGATAACGTGCGCAAAGGCGCCGCCCTTAATGCCGTACAGCTGGCGCAGTTGTTGATAAAAGACCTTGTGTAAAAGATACTTGGCGGCAATTTGTAGATTGATTCTATCCAGGCGCTATGCTTGGCCCGAAGCAGGAATAGAAGCGCGTCGGTAACCTATCGGCTCGCCATGCCTTATGGCAGCGGTTACCAACCTTCTCGCAGGCCGGGGAGTGTTCAAACAAAGGATGAGGCTATGGTTCAAGTTCGCAAACTGGTGTTAGCAATAGCGGCCGCCTCGGCGCTGTCCTCCGGTATGGCGCAGGCGCTGCAGCTGGGGGAGATGACCCTCAAGTCGAAGTTGAACCAGCCGTTGTCGGTGGAAATCGAATTGCTTGATGTGGGTGGCCTCACGGCTTCCGAGATCACGCCGAGCCTGGCCTCGTCCCAGGCGTTTGTGGACGCAGGCGTCGACCGTCAGGCGTTTCTCAATGACCTGACGTTTACCCCGGTGATCAACCCCAGCGGCCGCAGTGTGGTGCGCGTCACCTCCAGCAAGCCGCTGCCGGATTCCTACGTACGCTTCTTGTTGCAAGTGCAATGGCCCAATGGCCGCCTGATGCGCGACTACAGCGTATTGCTTGACCCAGCCAAGTTCGAACAGCCAGCACCGACCGCCGCCGCGCCCGCGCCGCGCCTGAGTGCACCGGCCATAAGCAAGGCCGCGCAACACACCACTACGTCTCACGACACCTTGTGGGAAATTGCCGAAAAGCATCGCAATGGCGCGTCAGTACAACAAACCATGTTGGCTATTCAGGCGTTGAACCCTGATGCCTTTCGCGATGGCAATATCAACCGCTTGAAAACCGGCCAGGTCCTACGCCTGCCCGATCGCGTGCAAGCGACCAGCTTGCCGCAGCCCCAGGCGATTGCCGAAGTGACCGCGCAAAACACGGCTTGGCGCCAGGGCCGTCGCTCCGCCGCCAACCCGGCAGCCGGCCAGCAGCAGCTGGACGCGACCAAGCGCACCCAGGCGGGCGGCGCGCCATCAAGCACCAACGCCAAGGACAACTTGAGCCTGGTCTCTGCCGAAGCCGCGAAGAAGGGCGCCAAGGGCAAGGCTGGCGACAGCTCGGGCCTGAGCGACAAACTGGCAATGACTCAGGAGCAGTTGGACACAACCCGCCGCGACAACGAAGAGTTGAAAAGCCGCGCGGCCGATTTGCAAAGCCAGTTGGACAAGCTGCAAAAGCTGATCCAGCTGAAAAACGATCAACTCGCCCGTTTGCAGGCCGAAAAGGCTGACCCAGCTACGCCGGCCACGGCCGTGATGCCAGCGCAATTGGCTGGCGAGCCTGCGCCGACTCCGGCACCGGCCGCCACGCCCGCTGCAGTACCTGTCGCGCCTGTGGCTGAGCCGATCAAGCCTGAGGCAGCGCCCGCTGCCACTACCGAAGGCAAATTCAACGACCTGCTGACCAACCCGATCGTCCTCGGTGTGATCGGCGGCGCGGCCGGCCTGTTGGTGCTGTTGCTCCTGCTGCTGTGGGCGCGTCATCGTAACGCCCGCCTTGAAGAAGAAAAGCACCTGCGCATGGCGCGCGCCTTGGCCGAAGAGCCGGAATTTACCTCGAACATTGACCACGACCTGCCGCCAGACAGCTTTGAGGGCCTTGAAGTGCCGCCGCCGAGCGTCAAGCTGGCAGCCGCTCCGGCGCCTGCGCCAGTGGTTGAGCCCGCCGTCGTAGTGCCAACCGTTGCGTCCGTGCTGGCACCGCTGGCAGTGGCTGTTGCGCCGCAAAACTCCAGCGATGCGCTGGCCCAGGCCCAGTCCCTTGTCGATCGCGGTCATCTGAACCAGGCCGCTGATGTGCTGGAGCAGGCGATCAAGCGCGAGCCCAAGCGCAGCGACCTGCGTTTGAAGCTGATGGAAGTCTACGGCCTGCAGAACGACAAAGACGGTTTTGTCACCCAGGAGCGTCAACTGGTGGCCAATGGTGAGAACCATGCCCAAGTCGAACAGCTCAAGTCGCGCTTCCCGGCCATGGCGGTTTTGGCGGCAGGCGTCAGCGCAGCCGTTGCGGCGGCGGCCCTTGATGCGCAATACGTCAAGGACCTGCTCGAAGACAAGCCGGCTGCGCCGGAGCCAGAGCCAGAGCCATTTGATACTGACTTCGACCTGAGCCTGGATGAGCTGGAGGCTGCGTCACCTGCCGACATCGGCGACGATCAGCAGACGTTCGAGTCGCTTCTAGAGCAACAGACTGAAGTCAAAGCCGGCCCAGACGACTTGTCGGACTTCGACCTGGACTTGTCGTTGGATGCGCCGGCTTCAACGCAAGCGGACGATGACTTCTTGTCAGGCCTGGAGGATCAGGTGAAGGGCGCTGCCGTCGAGCCTCCAACCTTGACCCCGGCAGCGCTGGACGATTTTGACCTGCCGGAAGATTTCGATCTTTCGCTGGCAGACGAGCCCGATGCCGCCGCCAAGCCTGACGCATTCGCGTCGGAACTGGATGACGTCAACGCCGAGCTGGATCGTCTGTCTCAGAGCCTGGAGCATCCGTCTATCGAGCCGTCGTTCACCGCAGATGACGCGGCGCTGGGCGATGACGAGCCGGAGTTCGACTTCCTCTCGGGTACCGATGAGGTTGCCACCAAGCTCGATTTGGCCCAGGCCTACATCGACATGGGCGATGCGGACGGCGCGCGGGACATCTTGTCCGAAGTGCTGGTTGAAGGTGATGAGTCCCAGCGCGGTGAGGCCAAGGAAATGCTCGGCAGGATCTAACCGGTAACGCAGTACAAGTGTGGGAGGGGGCTTGCTCCCGATGGCGGTGGTTCAGTCACAGGTGTGTTGACTGAGGCACCGCCATCGGGAGCAAGCCCCCTCCCACATTTGTACTGCGTCAATCCGCAACAAAACCGCCCGCCATGCTTCAGCCGCCCTTATAATGCCCGCCTTTGCGCAACTCATCAGGCTCTCAGTTCTTGGCAAATATAGATAACGCGGCTGCCGAAATGGCGGCCGCAGGCTTTTACCGCATCGCCCTGGGCGTTGAATACAAAGGCTCGCGCTATCGCGGCTGGCAGCGCCAGGCGTCCGGTGTGCTGACCGTGCAGGAAACCCTGGAAAAGGCCTTGTCGAAAGTCGCCGACTCGCCGGTGTCGCTGATGTGCGCCGGGCGTACCGATGCCGGCGTGCACGCGTGCGGTCAAGTGGTGCACTTCGACACCCAGGCCGAGCGCACCATGAAGGCGTGGGTGATGGGCGCAAATATCAACTTGCCCCATGACGTCAGCGTCAGTTGGGCCAAGGTCATGCCGGCGCATTTTCATGCGCGTTTCAAGGCCATCGCCCGGCGTTATCGGTATGTGATCTACAACGACCAGATCCGCCCGGCCCACCTTAACGAAGAAATCACCTGGAACCACCGCCCGCTGGACGCCGAGCGCATGGCTGAGGCGGCGCAGCACCTGGTGGGCGTGCATGACTTCAGTGCCTTCCGCGCCGGCCAGTGCCAGGCCAAGTCGCCGATCAAGGAAGTCCACCATCTGCGGGTGACGCGTCACGGCAAGATGATCGTGCTGGATATTCGCGCTGGCGCCTTCCTGCACCATATGGTGCGCAACATTGCCGGCGTGCTGATGACTATCGGCACCGGCGAGCGCCCGGTGGAATGGGCCAAGGAAGTGCTGGAAAGCCGCATTCGTCGTACGGGCGGTGTAACGGCGCATCCGTTCGGCCTGTACCTGGTGGATGTAGAGTACCGCGACGAGTTCGAGCTGCCGGATCGGTTCATCGGGCCACACTTCCTCACAGGTTTCAGCGAACTTGGCGGCTGACGCCCGGAAAAGCTTTTGTTACCATCCGGGACTTTCTCGGTCCAATCCCTGGGGTTTCCACGACATGTCAGCCGTTCGCAGCAAGATTTGCGGGATTACCCGCATAGAAGACGCGCTGGCGGCAGTCGAGGCGGGGGCGGACGCGATTGGTTTCGTGTTCTACGCCAAGAGCCCGCGGGCGGTGAATGTGCTGCAGGCGCGGGCGATCATCGCCGCATTGCCGCCCTTCGTGACCACCGTAGGCTTGTTCGTCAACGCCAGCCGGTGTGAGCTCAACGAGACCCTGGATGCGGTTGCGCTGGATATGCTGCAGTTTCACGGCGACGAAAGCCCCGAAGAGTGCGAGAGCTACCAGCGCCCCTATATCAAGGCGCTACGCGTCAAGGCCGGGGATGATATCGCCGCAGCCTGTGCTGCCTACGGCGGTGCTCGCGGGATTTTATTGGACACCTACGTCGAGGGTGTGCCCGGTGGCACCGGCGAGGCGTTCGATTGGTCGCTGATACCCGAAGGCCTGAGCAAGCCGATTATCCTGGCTGGCGGGCTTAACGCCACGAATGTCGCGGCAGCCATCGAGCAGGTTCGCCCTTATGCCGTGGATGTCAGCGGCGGTGTGGAGCAGGGCAAGGGCATCAAGGATCACAGCAAGATTCGCGCATTTATGCAGGCTGTGCGCGGGATGTGACGGCTGGCGGTCTGCCGCCGTCCATAACTACCACTGTGTAAAACAGCCCGGCGTCGCCTGTGGTGACCCGGAAATGAAGTGGCAAGCCTGCACGGGCAGGTTGTCTGGAAGGCTGAGGGCACATGCGGGAAAAGGCAGGTCGAACGTCTGACCCCGTCCAGCATGCACCATCGCCACATATGAATTTAGCTCAAGGGCATACGCGGGGCTGTGTTCAAGCCACCGGTACTGGAGAAAGAAAGCATGAGCAACTGGTTAGTAGACAAACTGATCCCTTCGATCATGCGTTCCGAGGTGAAAAAAAGCTCGGTTCCTGAAGGTCTGTGGCACAAGTGCCCTTCCTGCGACGCGGTGCTGTACCGCCCGGAGCTGGAAAAGACCCTGGATGTTTGCCCCAAGTGCAACCACCACATGCGTATCGGCGCCCGCGCCCGCATCGACATCTTCCTGGATGCCGAAGGCCGTAACGAGCTGGGTGCAGACCTGGAGCCGGTTGACCGTCTCAAGTTCCGCGACAGCAAGAAGTACAAGGACCGCCTGGTCGGCGCCCAGAAGCAGACCGGCGAGAAAGACGCGCTGATTTCCGTCAGCGGCAAGCTGTTGGGCATGCCAGTGGTGGTTTCGGCTTTCGAGTTCTCCTTCATGGGCGGCTCCATGGGTGCCATCGTCGGTGAGCGTTTTGTTCGCGCCGCCAACTACGCCCTGGAAAACCGTTGCCCGATGATCTGCTTCGCCGCCTCCGGTGGTGCGCGCATGCAGGAAGCCCTGATCTCCCTGATGCAAATGGCCAAGACCTCTGCGGTACTGGCGCGTCTGCGTGAAGAAGGCATTCCGTTCATCTCCGTGCTGACCGACCCGGTCTACGGCGGCGTGTCTGCCAGCCTGGCGATGCTGGGCGATGTGATCGTCGGCGAGCCTAAAGCTCTGATCGGCTTTGCCGGCCCACGTGTGATCGAACAGACCGTGCGTGAAAAGCTCCCGGAAGGTTTCCAGCGCAGCGAGTTCCTGCTGGAACACGGCGCCATCGACCTGATCGTGCCGCGCGGCGAATTGCGCCCGCGCCTGGGTAACCTGCTGGCGCAAATGATGGGCCTGCCGACGCCTGTGTACGTCGCGCCTAAAGTCGAGCCGATCGTCGTGCCGCCGGTGCCTGCAAACCTATGACCCAACGTACCCTGGGCGAATGGCTCGCCTACCTTGAGCAGTTGCATCCGTCCGCCATCGACATGGGCCTGGAGCGCTCGCAACAGGTAGCGGCCCGCCTCGGGTTGGGTCGCCCGGCACCGCGAGTGATCACGGTGACCGGCACCAACGGCAAAGGCTCTACTTGCGCCTTTGTCGCCGCGCTGCTGCAAGCCCAAGGGCTGAAGGTCGGCGTGTACAATTCCCCGCACCTGCTGCGTTACAACGAGCGGGTGCAGCTCAATGGCGTCGAAGCCACTGACGCGCAACTCTGCGAAGCCTTCGCCGCCCTCGATGCCGGGCGCGGCGAAACCTCCCTGACTTATTTCGAAATGGGCACCCTGGCGGCGTTCTGGCTGTTTGAGCGCGCGCAACTGGATGTGGTCGTTCTGGAAGTGGGCCTGGGCGGGCGTCTGGACACGGTCAACGTGGTGGATGCCGACCTGGCGTTGGTCACCAGCATTGGCGTGGATCACGCCGATTATTTGGGCGATACCCGCGAGTCCGTGGCCTATGAAAAGGCCGGCATCTTCCGTCCGGGCAAGCCTGCCTTGTGCGGCGATGTTGACCCGCCGCATACCTTGCTCGACAAGGTGCGCGAATTAGGTTGCCCGTTCTTCCTGCGGGGCCGCGAATTCAATCTGGAGATCGGTGCTCGGCATTGGCAGTGGCAGGGGCGAGATGCGCGTGGTCAGCTTGTAGAGCTACGCGACCTGCCGTTGCTGAACCTGCCGATGGAAAACGCCGCGCTCGCACTGCAAGCCTACTTGCTGCTTGATTTGCCGTGGAATGCCGAGCAGATCGCCGCGACATTGCAGGCGACCCGTGTTGTGGGTCGCCTGGATCGCCGAGCTTTCCAATGGCAGGGCAAATGCTTGAATCTGCTGTTGGATGTGGGCCATAACCCCCATGCGGCCGAGTATCTGGCGCAGCGCCTGGCCCGTACGCCGCCCGTCGGTCGTCGCCTTGCAGTGTTCGGTTTGCTGGCTGATAAGGACCTGGAGGGTGTGGTTGCGCCTTTGCAGGGCAGTGTCCAGGCTTGGGCGGTGGCGCCACTGGATTCGTCACGCACTCGCCCGGCCGTTGAGTTGGAAGTGGCCTTGCAGAACCTTGGTGCGCCGGTGGCGTCGTATGCAAGCGTCACCGCAGCCCTTGAAGCGCAGTGTGCCGTAGCCACGCCTGACGACGAGATTCTGTTGTTCGGATCATTTTATTGTGTTGCCGAGGCGCTTGAGTGGTTGGCCCGGCGCTCCACGGAGGAAGCTGCACATGGCATTACTGGATAGCGCATATAAGCAGCGAATGGTCGGAGCCCTGGTTCTGGTGGCGTTGGCGGTGATCTTTTTGCCGATGTTGTTTTCCCGTCAGGATGAAGAGCGCCAAGTCGTCGTAGAGGCTCCGGCTGCGCCACAGGCGCCGGCGGTGCCGCAGGTGCAGGTCGAGCCCGTAGTGGTGCCTGAGCCGCAGGCCTTGCCGGAAGAAGAACCGGTGCCGACCGAAGATGAGATCGCCGCTCAGCAGGCGCCGTCGATGCCGGTGCAGCCAAGCGTGCCAGTGGTCAAGCCGGCGCCTGTCGTGGCTGCCAAGCCTGTTGTGCCAGCGCCTGCGCCCAAACCGGTAGCGCCACAACCTGCCGCGCCAGGCAAGCCAGATGTGGGTCAGAGCCGCATCGACCCTAATGGGCTGCCGATCAGTTGGTCGATTCAAGTGGCCAGCCTGGGCAATCGCGAAGGTGCGGATGCCTTGCAGAAAAAGCTGCGTAGTCAGGGCTATAACGCCTATATCCGCAGCGCCGACGGTAAAAACCGTGTGTTTATCGGCCCGCTGATCGAGCGCGCCGAGGCGGATCGCCTACGGGACTTGCTGGATCGTCAGCAGAACCTGAAGGGGTTTGTCACCCGGTTCCAGCCTGAGCGCGGCTGAGTTCGTATCGATTCGAGCTTGAAATGCAGTCAGATGTGGGAGGGGGCTTGCCCCCGATAGCGGTGGACCAGTCAGCACATATATCGCTGAACTACCGCTATCGGGAGCAAGCCCCCTCCCACATTAGTTTTGCATGGGGGTTGAAATAGGGTTGGCCAGCCACAAACTACTGATTTGCAAAGCAGCCGCAATCACCGCTTACCCATAGCCCGGCGCTCTGCTAAAATGCGCCGCCTTATCTGTCCGTAGGCTCAAACGTGCCATTTACCTGGGTTGATTGGGCGATTGTTGCAATCGTCGCCATCTCCGCTTTGATCAGTCTTAGCCGCGGCTTCGTCAAAGAAGCACTGTCGTTGCTGACCTGGATCATCGCAGGAGTCGTAGCCTGGATGTTCGGTGGTTCACTGTCGGTCTACCTGGCCGGATACATCGAGACACCTTCGGCTCGCGTCATCGCGGGCTGCGCCATCATGTTCATCGCCACGCTGCTGGTGGGGGCAATGGTCAATTATCTTATTGGCGAGTTGATACGTGTCACCGGCCTCTCCGGGACCGATCGATTTCTCGGCATGGCCTTTGGCGCCGCGCGTGGCGCGTTGCTGGTGGTCGTGGCGGTCGGGCTGTTGAGCCTGGGGCCAGTACAGCAGGATTCGTGGTGGCAGGAGTCTGTACTCGTGCCAAAATTTCTATTGGTTGCAGATTGGTCCAAAAACCTCATTTTGGGGTGGAGCAGTCAGTGGCTGGCCAGCGGAATCAGCGTACCCGCTGATCTTCCGTTCAAGGAGCACCTCTTACCGGCCAAAACGCCGCAGTAAGTTGTGTTCAGTCAAGATTCATTAAGTAGGGGTTGCGTCGCATGTGTGGCATCGTCGGTATCGTCGGTAAGTCGAACGTCAATCAGGCGCTGTATGACGCGCTAACCGTCCTCCAGCACCGCGGCCAGGACGCTGCCGGTATTGTGACCAGCCACGACGGCCGGTTATTCCTGCGCAAGGACAACGGCCTGGTACGTGACGTGTTCCATCAGCGTCACATGCAGCGCCTGGTCGGGCACATGGGCATTGGCCATGTGCGTTACCCGACTGCGGGTAGCTCGACTTCGGCCGAAGCTCAGCCGTTTTACGTCAACTCGCCTTACGGCATCACCCTGGCGCACAACGGTAACCTGACCAACGTTGAACAGCTGGCCAAGGAGATTTACGAATCTGACCTGCGCCACGTCAACACCAGCTCCGACTCGGAAGTGCTGCTCAACGTGTTCGCTCACGAACTGGCCCAGCGTGGCAAGTTGCAGCCGACCGAAGAAGACGTGTTCGCGGCAGTGATCGACGTGCACAACCGTTGCGTTGGCGGTTACGCCGTCGTTGCGATGATCACCGGCTACGGCATCGTCGGCTTCCGTGACCCGCACGGCATTCGCCCGATCGTGTTCGGCCAGCGTCACACCGACGAAGGCGTCGAGTACATGATCGCCTCCGAAAGCGTCTCTCTGGACGTGCTGGGCTTTACCCTGATCCGCGACCTCGCGCCGGGCGAAGCGGTGTACATCACCGAAGACGGCAAGCTGCACACCCGTCAGTGCGCCGTGGCGCCGAAACTCACCCCGTGCATCTTCGAACACGTCTACCTGGCGCGTCCGGATTCGATCATCGACGGTGTTTCGGTCTACAAGGCACGCCTGCGCATGGGCGAGAAACTGGCTGACAAGATCCTGCGCGAGCGTCCTGAGCACGACATCGACGTGGTCATCCCGATTCCGGACACCAGCCGCACCGCTGCGCTGGAGCTGGCCAATCACTTGGGCGTGAAGTTCCGTGAAGGCTTCGTGAAGAACCGCTACATCGGCCGTACCTTCATCATGCCGGGTCAGGCGGCACGCAAGAAGTCGGTGCGCCAGAAGCTCAACGCCATCGAGCTGGAATTTCGCGGCAAGAACGTGATGCTGGTGGATGACTCCATCGTACGCGGCACCACGTGCAAGCAGATCATCCAGATGGCCCGTGAAGCCGGTGCGAAGAACGTGTACTTCTGTTCCGCGGCGCCTGCCGTGCGTTACCCGAACGTGTACGGTATCGACATGCCGAGCGCTCACGAGTTGATCGCTCATAACCGTACGACCCAGGACGTTGCTGACCTGATTGGCGCTGATTGGCTGATCTATCAGGACCTGCCAGACCTGATCGAGGCGGTTGGCGGCGGCAAGATCAAGATCGACCAGTTCGACTGCGCCGTCTTTGACGGCAAGTACGTGACCGGTGACGTCGACGAGGCCTACCTGAACAAGATCGAGCAGGCGCGTAACGACTCGTCGAAGATCAAGACCCAGGCGGTCAGCGCGATCATCGATCTGTACAACAACTGAGTAGACACCGGCCCTGAGGGGCCGGTTTTGTATCTTAAATAAAGAATTGAGTAAGGAGTGGCAGCATGAGTCAGGAATGGGATGCCGGTCGGTTGGACAGCGACCTCGATGGCGTAGCTTTCGATACCCTGGCTGTGCGTGCTGGCCAGCACCGTACGCCGGAAGGTGAGCACGGTGACCCGATGTTTTTCACCTCCAGCTATGTGTTCCGCACTGCTGCGGATGCTGCTGCACGCTTTGCCGGTGAAGTGCCAGGCAACGTGTACTCGCGCTATACCAACCCCACCGTGCGTGCGTTCGAAGAGCGTCTCGCGGCGCTGGAAGGGGCTGAACAGGCGGTGGCCACGGCAACCGGCATGGCGGCAATCCTGGCGGTGGTGATGAGCCTGTGCAGTGCTGGAGACCACGTGCTGGTGTCGCGCAGCGTGTTCGGGTCGACCATCAGCCTGTTCGAGAAGTACTTCAAGCGCTTTGGTATCGAAGTGGACTACGTGCCGCTGGCAGACCTGTCCGGTTGGGATGCGGCGATCAAGGCCAATACCAGGCTGCTGTTCGTCGAGTCGCCGTCCAACCCGTTGGCCGAGCTGGTGGATATCACCGCGTTGGCTGAAGTGGCTCACGCCAAGGGCGCGATGCTGGTAGTAGACAACTGCTTCTGTACGCCTGCCTTGCAGCAGCCGCTGAAGTTGGGTGCGGACATCGTGGTGCACTCGGCGACCAAGTTCATCGACGGCCAGGGCCGTTGCATGGGCGGTGTGGTCGCGGGTCGCAGCGAGCAGATGAAAGAAGTCGTCGGCTTCCTGCGTACCGCAGGCCCTACCTTGAGCCCGTTTAACGCGTGGATCTTCCTCAAGGGTCTGGAGACCCTCAACCTGCGGATGAAGGCCCATTGCGCCAACGCCCAGGCCTTGGCTGAGTGGTTGGAGCAGCAGGACGGTATCGAGAAGGTTCACTACGCCGGGCTCAAGAGCCATCCGCAGCACGAGTTGGCCCAGCGCCAGCAGCGTGGTTTTGGTGCCGTGGTGAGTTTTGAAGTGAAAGGTGGCAAAGAGGGCGCCTGGCGCTTCATCGACGCCACTCGACTGATCTCCATCACCGCCAACCTGGGTGACAGCAAGACCACCATCACGCACCCGAGCACCACCTCTCACGGGCGCCTGGCGCCGCAGGAGCGTGAGGCGGCCGGTATCCGTGACAGCCTGATCCGCATTGCGGTCGGCCTGGAAGATGTCGCGGACTTGCAAGCGGACCTGGCTCGCGGGCTGGCGGCCTTGTGATCGAGTGGTCCATGGAGGCTGCGACCGCCACTAACGGGCGCGTCGCGCTGGTGACGGGTGCGGCTCGGGGCATTGGTCTTGGTATCGCTGCATGGCTCATCAGTGAAGGCTGGCAGGTGGTGCTGACCGACCTGGATCGAGAGCGCGGTTCCAAGGTGTCCAAGGTGCTGGGCGAGAATGCCTGGTTTATCAGCATGGACGTGGCGGACGAGAAACAGGTCTCCCAGGGCGTTGCTGAGGTACTGGGTCAATTTGGGCGACTCGATGCGTTGGTCTGCAACGCTGCGGTCGCTGACCCGCGCAATATAACGCTCGAAAGCCTCGACCTGGCTTATTGGAACCGGGTAATGGCGGTGAATCTCAGTGGGCCGATGTTGTTGGCCAAGCACTGTGCGCCGTACCTGCGTGCCCATGGTGGTGCGATCGTTAATCTGGCCTCGACCCGGGCTCGCCAGTCCGAGCCGGATACCGAGGCCTATGCGGCGAGCAAGGGCGGCCTGTTGGCGCTGACTCACGCGCTGGCCATGAGTCTTGGGCCAGAGGTGCGGGTCAATGCTGTCAGCCCGGGCTGGATCGACGCACGTGATCCCGCAGCGCGCCGTGCCGAGCCTTTGACCGACGCCGACCATGCCCAGCATCCGGCGGGCAGGGTGGGCACCGTGGAGGATGTGGCGGCGATGGTTGCGTGGTTGCTGTCGCGTCAGGCTGGCTTTGTCACTGGGCAAGAGTTTGTCGTGGATGGCGGCATGAGCAAGAAGATGATTTACAGCGAGTAGGGCGGGTGGTTGTCTTGAAGTAATTTTGTCTTTTTCAGAAAAACTTCAAGCAGGCTATTGACTTAGGTCCGTTACCTGCGTAAATTTCGCGGCCTCAACGAAGCAAAGGGTGATTAGCTCAGCTGGGAGAGCATCTGCCTTACAAGCAGAGGGTCGGCGGTTCGATCCCGTCATCACCCACCACTTCTTGAGAGTTTTACCTTCGGGTAATACGCAACGTTAAAGGTTGCACCGACGCGCAGCGGTAGTTCAGTCGGTTAGAATACCGGCCTGTCACGCCGGGGGTCGCGGGTTCGAGTCCCGTCCGCTGCGCCATTATTTTCCAGGCCTGATTCGTCAGGTTTGAGATTGAACAGCCAAGGCTGATCAGTTAGACGTTTAAAGACGGTTGAGGGTTTTAGGCTCAACTGGTCAAGCGATACGCAGCGGTAGTTCAGTCGGTTAGAATACCGGCCTGTCACGCCGGGGGTCGCGGGTTCGAGTCCCGTCCGCTGCGCCATATCTGCCTCAAGGCCCACTGAACGCCTTGAAGCACAAAGAAAGCCATTGGCTACTTTGATCCGATAGCAAAGACCCTGGTCGAAAGGCCGGGGTTTTTTGTGTCTGCGATTTGGTGCGGTAGCCTGCAATGTTGTAGTGAGCGGGGCAAGCCCGCTCACTACAAATGTTTAGAAACCCAGTTTATCCCGTAGCCCGTAATACCAGGCCCCCAGCGCCGCAAACGGCGTACGCAGTAATTGCCCGCCCGGGAACGGGTAGTGCGGCAGGTCGGCAAACGCGTCAAAACGCTCTGCCTGGCCTCTCAGTGCCTCGGCCAGTACCTTGCCCGCCAGGTGTGTGTACGTCACGCCATGGCCGCTGCAGCCCTGGGAGTAATAGATGTTGTCGCCCAGGCGCCCTACCTGAGGCAAGCGCGACAGGGTTAGCAGGAAATTACCGGTCCAGGCGTAGTCGATCTTCACATCCTTGAGCTGGGGGAATGCCTTGAGCATTTTCGGGCGGATGATCGCCTCGATATTCGCTGGGTCGCGCGCACCATAGACCACGCCGCCGCCGAAGATCAGTCGCTTGTCACTGGTGAGGCGATAGTAGTCCAGCAGGTAGTTGCAGTCTTCGACGCAGTAATCCTGTGGCAGTAACGTCTTCGCCAGTTCATCGCCCAGTGGCGCGGTGGTAATAACTTGGGTGCCGCACGGCATCGACTTGGCTGCCAGCTCCGGAACCAGGTTGCCCAGGTAGGCATTGCCCGCGACGATGATGAACTTAGCCCGGACCTTGCCTTCAGCGGTATGCACCACGGGGTTGGCGCCGCGCTCAATGCGTATTGCGCCAGATTGCTCATAAATCGTGCCGCCCAACGACTCCACGGCCGCTGCTTCGCCAAGTGCCAGGTTAAGCGGGTGAATATGCCCGCCGCTCATATCCAGCAGGCCGCCGACGTAGTTGTCACAGGCCACCACTTCGCGGATGCGGCGCTCGTCCAGCAACTCCAGCTGCGTGTGGCCATAGCGCTCCCACAAGCGCTTCTGCGACTCCAGGTGGCCCATGTGCTTGCTGTTGAGTGCGGCGAACACGCCGCCGTCCTTCAGGTCGCATTGAATCTGATACTTGGCGACGCGCTCGCGAATGATGCGGCCACCTTCAAATGCCATCTCTCCCAGCAACTGTGCCTGCTTGGGGCCGACGCTGCGCTCGATCACATCGATGTCGCGGCTGTAGCTGTTGACGATCTGCCCGCCATTGCGGCCCGATGCACCAAAACCCACCTTGGCGGCTTCCAGTACGGTCACACGAAAACCGTTCTCCAGCAGGAATAGCGCACTCGAAAGGCCGGTATAGCCGGCACCAATCACGCAGACATCGGTTTCAACCTCGCCTTGAAGTGCCGGCCGAGGCGGTACCGAATTTGCCGAGGCGGCGTAATACGACTGGGGGTAGGGGGTGTTCGCCATCCTGGAACCTCTGTTTTATATTTTTTACGAGTGCCCCGATCCTACCTGAGTTGAAAATTGCCTGCCAGCCACCCGGAATTCAGGGGTGTACCCGGCGCAAATAAAAAATTCGCATATTCATAGGGTTAGCTGCAAAAAAGATGTTGACAGCCCTCCGGAATTCCGTAGAATGCCGCCTCACAGCAGGCACGTAGCTCAGTTGGTTAGAGCACCACCTTGACATGGTGGGGGTCGTTGGTTCGAGTCCAATCGCGCCTACCAAACAAAATCCGCTCTGCTGGGCGGTCTAGAAGGGCTCACCGAAAGGTGGGCCCTTTTTTGTTGTCTGCGATTTGCAAAACTTTTGCAAAACTCCCACCTCAGAACGCCAATTATTGTCGTTTGCCTAAAGTATTCAACTGCCAGGCCGATGGTGTTTGTACTTTCTCGTCATCGGATATTTGGCATGCTTGTCAACATCAGCAGTCCCGCCTCTGTCACCAGTACTCCAAGCGTTGCTGCCTCGGCTGATACCAATGCCGCCGACAGCACCGGAACAACCAGTACGAGTAACACAGGCGGTGCGACCGTTAATGCAAAGTCCGGCGCGCAAGGTGCTGGTGGCGTCGGTGGTAGCAGTGAAGCCTCATCGAGCTCATCAGAGTCCGATACGGTCAAAGAGTTGAAGAAGCAGATCGAGCAGTTGCAAAAGCAACTTCAAGAACAGCAACAGGCATTGCAGAAGATTCAGGCCAGCAAGCAGAGCGAGGACGCTAAAGCTGCAGCTGTGGCATCCGCTCAAACGCAGATTGCATCTACCAGCGCGGCGTTGCAGTCGGCGACTTCCGCTTTGTTGCAGGCGATCACTCAAGAGGGTGGAAGTACTTCGGGTTCAATGGTCAGCACCACTGCCTGAATGGCTGAAGGGTGTTGAGGTGCTCAGCCGCGCTTCAACACGCTTTCGCCAGCGCCTACCGGCAACCGATAAATATCCACCAGCGCCAGTATCCCCAACAGCGCGACCCCGATAAACGCCACTCGAAAATCCCCGACCTGGGCCTGGACCTCATGCCCCTGCACGGTCATCGACGCGCGCAGCAGTAGCGCAGCTACCGTCACGCCCATGCCCATGGCCAGTTGGAACGACAGGCTAAACAGCGCCGAGGCCTCGCTCATGCGCGCTTTGGGTATGTCTGCGAAGCCGATCGAGTTGTAGCAAGTGAACTGCATCGAGCGCGACAGCCCGCCCACAAACAGCACCGCCGCAATCACGGCAAACGGTGTTTGCGCGGTGAAAAACGCGCAGGCCGCAATCGACACTACGCCGATCACGCCATTCACCAACAGCACCTGGCGAAACCCATAGCGCCGCATGATCACCGTGGTAAACGGCTTCATCGCCAGGTTGCCCGCGAATACCGCCAACACCAGCAAACCAGCATCCACTGGGGATAAGCCAAAGGCAATTTGAAACAGCAGCGGCAGCAGGAATGGCAGTGCGCTGATGGCCACGCGAAACAGCGAGCCCCCGTAGATGCTCACGCGGAAGGTATTGATGGACAGGGTTTTCAGCGGCAACAGCGGGTCGGTGTAATGCCGGCAATGATGCACAGCCCATACGGTCAGCAGTAAACCTGCCGCGACCAACCCAGCGCCAGGGATTAGCATCTCGCCACTCTGACTGCCCAGCCACTCCAGCCCACCGAGCAGCGCCATGCAGGCGCCTGCCAGTAGCACAAAACCTTTTGCATCGAACTTGCGTACACACGCCTCGCGGCCTTCCGGCACCAGCCACAGCGCGGCGGCCAGCGCCAGGACGCCGAGGGGCAGGTTTACGTAGAAGATCCATGGCCACGACGCGTGGGTCACGATCAAGCCGCCGGCCAATGGCCCGAGAATCGGCGCCACCAGCCCAGGCCAAGTGATGATGGCGATCATCTTCACCAGGTCTTTTTTGTCGGTATTGCGCAACACCGCCAAGCGCCCCACGGGCACCATCAGCGCGCCGCCGATGCCCTGCAGCACGCGGGCGAAGACGAACATTTCAAGACTCTGGCTAAGCCCGCAGAGTAGCGACGCGAGCGTGAATACGATGATTGCGCCGGCAAACACTCGACGCGCACCGAATCGATCGGCGACCCAGCTGGACAGTGGTATGAAGATCGCCACGGCGAGGATATAAGCGGTGATGCCGATGTTCATGTCCACTGGGGTCACACCGAAGGCCGTGGCCATCGTCGGCAGGGCTGTGGCGATGACGGTGGCGTCGAGGTTCTCCATAAAGAAGGTCACGGCAACCACCAGCGCGATCAGGCGGGTTTGCAGGCTGAGGGCGTTATCTGGGCTGGGTGTGGCGGGAGACGTCACCGGTGCGGCCTCTTGATCGCTGAAGGTTGACCATACTCGGCGGTCGTCTCAGCGGCCACCGCCGTACCCTATGAGTTTTATTTAGCCTTAGCGTTCTTGATATCGCTAATCATCTGCTTGGCAATCGCCTGAACCTGTTTCTGCGTCATTGCCGATGCAATCCCTTCCCAGGCGGACGAGGAGGTGTCGTAAGTGCGCGAGCCGATAGGTGTGCCGGATTTCAGGTCGCTATAGTCGGCGCGGGAAAATACCCAGGCGTTACCGACCAGTGCGCCAGCAACGTAGCGCGACCCCGGCTCGATATAGCGGAATTTGCTCACATTGATGCTGATGCCAACGCCATCTTCACCGGTAGGCGCCACTGTTGAACTTTCGGTCACATTGAAGCCGGCTTGGCGAGCTTCGATCTGCAGTGCGTTATTCCAGTCGCGCTTGAGCAGGTTCCAGTCCGGGTTTTGTTCCACTTGTTCTGCGCCCTTGATAGCCACTACCAGGTTCTGTTTGGCGGGCTCCGGGATGGCCAGCGCGGCGCTGCCACCACTTTTGACTTTGGCAGCGCACCCGCCCAGCAGGGAGAGTGCTACGGCGCATGAGAGGGCAATCAGGACCTTTTGGGTTTTCATTGAATTTCCATATCCACAACAAGAAGAGAGAGGCGTGCGCCCGGTAAACGGGCGGCGTTACCATGCGCGAATCCCTTGGCGGCTGTCCACATCTTGTTACGCAGGGTGTTCAATCGCCCACAAAATTTATTGGTGTGCAGCAACAATTTTTCTTGTTGGACACCTCTCGCCCGAGGCAGCAAAGTTGCCGCCACTGATGCTCGACCTCCCAGGTCAACAATAAAAAACCGAGCCGACTGCACGCCACTTTCTTGCTGTGAGCCCTTTGTTCACATCCTGCTGTAATGGCGCCGCAGCGCGCACTAAAGGACCTCACCGCCATGCAAACTGTTGTGAATTTATGGCCGTTGATCGGCGTACTTGTCATCGTGGTTGGCTTTGTCTTGCGCTTCAACCCGCTATTGGTGGTCACGGCCGCCGCTATCGCCACCGGGCTTGCTGCCCATTTTCCGCTGGAGAAAATTCTCGCCACCATGGGGGATGGTTTCCTTCAGACCCGCGCCTTGCAGTTGATCCTGTTATTGCCCCTGGCGGTTATCGGCCTGCTGGAGCGTCATGGGTTGCGCTTGCATGCGCAGAACTGGATTGCTCGCTTCGAGCGTGCCACCGTCGGGCGCTTGTTGATTATCTATCTGTTTGTGCGCGAGTCCACCGCAGCCATGGGTTTGACCAGCCTGGGCGGGCACCCGCAGATGGTGCGCCCGCTGTTGGCGCCGATGGCCGAGGGTGCAGCGGAAAAACGCTACGGCAAATTGCCGGACAAATTGCGCCACAAGGTGCTTGCCATGTGTGCCGCGACTGATAATGTCGGGCTGTTTTTTGGCGAAGATATTTTTGTGGCCTTTGGTGCGATTGCCCTGATGCACACCTTTTTGCTGGGTTCGGGGATCGATGTAGAGCCGCTGCATATTGCGGTGTGGGGAATCCCGACAGCGATCTGCGCGTTTATCATTCATGCGATACGGCTCCATCGATTTGACCGAAGGCTCACCCGTGAGATGACGCCTGCCGCCACACCAGTGGAGGCCGCGCGATGATTATCTCCATTCAATATTTGTACTGGCTGGCCGGCGTTCTGCTGTTGATTACCGCAGGCATGATCGTGCTGGATCGAACCCATCCCAAGCGCTGGTCCAGTGCCTTGTTCTGGCTATTGTTTGCCATCCCGTTCCTGGTGGGCGAGCGGCTGCCCTCAGTTGTGATCGGTGTGGGCGTGGTGGTGATGGCGTTGATCGCCGGCATGGGAGGTGTGGGTCGAGGCAAGCATGTCGAGTTGCATGACAAGGCCTCCCGTGCCAGTGCCGGTCGCCTGGGGCACAAGTTGTTTATACCGGCATTGGCCATTCCCCTGACGACGGTGATCGGCTCAGTCTTGCTCAAACACACCGAGATTGGTGGCGTCCCGCTGCTTGACCCCAAAAACACCACCTTTGTTTCCCTGGGTATCGGCTGTCTGATCGCCCTCGGCTTGGCGTGTTGGCTGACCCGTGACACGCCCGTGCAAGCCTTGCGTGAATCGCGCCGTCTCACCGAAGCGCTCGGTTGGGCCATGGTGTTGCCACAGATGCTGGCGATGCTCGGGCTGCTGTTCAATGAAGCAGGTGTGGGTACGGCGGTTGCCCATGTCACCACCACTTATATCAACCTGGATTTCAAGTTGGTGGCGGTGATGGTTTATGTGCTGGGCATGGCGTTGTTCACGGTGATCATGGGCAATGGGTTTGCTGCCTTCCCGGTGATGACCGGCGGTGTTGGTGTGCCGGTGCTGGTGGGTATCTACGGCGGCAACCCTGCGGTGATGGCGGCAATCGGCATGTTCTCGGGCTACTGCGGTACCTTGATGACACCGATGGCTGCCAACTTTAATATCGTGCCGGCAGCGTTGCTGGAGCTCCCAGACAAGAACGCCGTGATCAAAGCACAATTACCCACTGCGCTGATGATGCTGGTGGTGAATATCGTGCTGCTTTATCTGTTGATGTGAGGCCAGTATGCGAACGGTATTGCTGATGGGGTTTGAACCCTTTGATCAAGACGTGGTGAACCCTTCCTGGGAGGCGGTGCGCCAATTGGACGGCGTGCTGCTGGAGGCCGATGTGCAGATTGTGGCGCGGCAACTGCCCTGTGCGTTTGCTACGGCGGGTGAGTGCCTGAGCCGATTGATCAGCGAGTTGCGCCCGGCGATGGTCATCGCTACCGGCCTTGGCCCCGGGCGTAGCGATATCTCCATCGAGCGGGTCGCGATTAACGTCAACGACGCACGCATCCCCGATAACCAGGGGGCACAGCCCATTGATACCGTGGTTGTAGAGGGTGGCCCGGCGGCCTACTTCTCGACGCTGCCTATCAAGGCGATGGTCAAGGCTGTGCGCGAGTCGGGTATTGCTGCTTCGGTGTCACAGACAGCGGGGACGTTCGTGTGCAATCAGGTGTTCTATCTGTTGCAGCATGCGCTGGCCGGTACGGCTGTACGCAGCGGTTTTATTCACGTGCCCTGGCTGCCTGAGCAGGTGACTGGTTCGGACCGACCTTCGATGGTGCTGGGCAGAATTGTCGAGGGTTTGCAGCGGGCGGTACTGACGGCCTGGCAAACATCTGTGGATGTGACTGAAGCTGGCGGCAAGGTCAGTTGACCACCCGGGCCTGCCTCAGCTTGCAAGCAGCCGGGTGAGCCCGAAGGTGATGGCGCAGGCCAGCCCGGTCATTGCGAATGCCGTGGCGACATACCATTTGATGAGGTTTAACTCCGTGGTCGCCAGGTCAGCCTTGGTGGCGAAGTGTTTTTCAATGGAGTCTGTCTTGCTTGAAACGGCAAATAGCTTCTCTTTCATTTCAGCCAGCCTCTTTTCCAGTAAACCCAAGCGTTTTTCCATACCTGAGCCTCCGTCATTACCGCCACCGCTTCTTCCTTGAACAGGAATGTTCAGCGTGCTCGCCCCGCCAAATCGATACTGTTTCTTCTCCAAAGCATGCCACCTGTTTCAAACACTGTGAGATTGTACTTGGGGAGCAAGAATAGTAGGTGTTTAGGCCAGCGGTGACAGGCAAACTTTTGCAAAATACCACCGAGTGTCTGGCGCGTGCTTTTCAGTCTTCTCGCCGTGGAAAGAACAATTCAAAACACGTCACTCCTGCCTCGCTGGTTACGCTGTAGCGTCCGCTATGCAGTTGCATGATGGTCGCCACAATCGAGAGGCCCAACCCATTGGACTGGGCCGAGCGCTCCCGCGACTCATCCACTCGGTAAAACCGTTCGAACAGTCGCGGTAGATGTTCGGCGGCAATGGTTTCACCCCTGTTGCTGACCCTCAGGTTGATACCCTCGGCGCTCGGCACGGCCTGGATCTGCAACCTGGAACCGTGCGCGCCGTATTTGATGGCATTGGCACACAGGTTTGCCAATGCCCGGCGCAGCAACATCGGCTCGGCCCAGATCACGCCTTCGCCCTTGGCAAGAATGCTGATATCTACATCTGCGGCCAAGCCTTCGAAATAGTCAGCGATGCGTGCCACCTCATCGGCGGCGCTTAATTCCTGGCGTTGGCGTAAGGCGCTGGCGGGGTCGGTGCGGGCCAGGAAGAGCATGTTGTCGAGCATCCGCGCCAGGCGCTCCAGCTCTTCGACGTTGGACGCCAGCAGTTGCTGATAACTCTCGATGCTACGGTGCTGCTGCAGGGCGACCTGGGTTTCGCCCAGCAGGTTATTGATCGGTGTACGCAGTTCGTGAGCCATGTCGGTGGACACCTGGCCCAACTGCACGAAGCCCTTGGCCAAGCGCTCAAGCATGGTGTTGAACGCGTCGATCATCGGCAGCAGTTCTTTGGGCGCACCGTGGCCGTCCAAACGCTCGGCAAGGTTGCCGACGCCTATTCCCTGGGCATGCAGGGCGAGGCGTCGCAAGGGCAAAAGGCCGCGATGCACCAGCAAGTAACCGACCAGCGCAAGGATGATCGCGGCAAGGCTTGCCAGGATGTACACGCTTAACCGGTAGTTGGCGAGCACGGCGGTGCGCTCGGCCATCAGGCGCCCGGTGGTGACTTGCAGGCTGCCCAGGTCGCCGGAGTCGATGGACGCCGCCACGCTGGCGTAGGGCACGCCATTCACGCCGGGGAAGTGGTGCACGTCGCCAAGGCCCAGTGCGTGGTTTTTCGGCACGGCAGGTACAAAAGGCACGTCGATATTGCCCGGGTTCACCAACAGCAGCGGTTTTTGCCCAGGCGCGCTGATGCTCAGCACCGATTCGCGGTTGCCCAGCATGTTCTGGAACAGCTCAGGCTTGGTCTTGATCAGTTCCAGGGTGTTGCTGTCGTTGAGCAGGTTGCGCAGTTGATCCACACGAGAGATCAACGCGGCGTCGTCACGCATGACGAGTTCCCTTTCCAGTTCGCGGTAGAGCGCTACGCCCAGGGTCGCCAGCAGGGCGAATGCGAGCAGGGCGAAGATCATCGCCAGGCGTAAGGTCAGGGAGTGATGGCGGTTACTCATGGCTGGGTATCGAAGCGGTAGCCGATGCCGCGCACGCTGTGGATCAGCTTGAGCTGGAACGGGTCGTCGATTTTCAGGCGCAGGCGCCGCACGGCGACATCGACCACGTTGGTGTCGCTGTCGAAGTTCATGTCCCATACCCGGGAGGCGATCAGCGAGCGGGACAGTACCTGGCCCTGGTGGGTGGCGAACAGGTGCAGCAGGGCAAATTCTTTGTTGGTCAGGGTAATGCGTGTGCCGGCACGCGTGACGCGGCGCTTCAAGACGTCGATGTGCAGGTCGGCGATCTGCAGTTGTTCTTCTTCACGACTCGGCCCTCGGCGGGTCAGGGTGCGCAGGCGCGCCACCAACTCGGCAAACGAAAAGGGCTTGATCAGGTAATCATCGGCGCCCAGCTCAAGGCCCTTAATACGGTCGGCAATATCGTCGCGGGCCGTGAGAAAAAGTACTGGGGTGTCGGCCTCTTTGCGCAGGCGGCGCAGCACTTCCCAGCCGTCCATTTTGGGCATCATTACGTCCAATACGATCACATCGAATGGGGTTTCCAACGCCTGGTGCAAACCGTCCACGCCGTCGCGGGCCAGGCTGACGGAGTAGCCCAGTTCCTGCAGGCCGTTGAGCAGGTAATTGCCAGCCTTGGGTTCGTCTTCAACGACGAGAATATTCATGGAAAGTGCCCTGTCTCAATGCTAGGCGCAAGTGTAGCCGGATCAGCTGTCACTGGGGCAGCCGATGGCTTGAACCTGATAATCCAGCACGTGTTCGCGGCCTTGGTGGTCCAGGTAGTCGAGGCGCTTGGGCACGATGCCGCATTGACCGTCGGTGTTGGTGCTCGACAGCACTTTGTCGACATCCAGGTGCAGGAAGAATCCGGTTTTGTCATGGATGACGGTTGGGGCGTCGGCTGCAAACACGGAGCCGGTGGCGAGCAGTGTCAAGCTGGCGGCGATCAGGCAGAGTCTGCTTACAGGCTTCATTAGGTGGACCCTCATTCATCAGTGGGAAATGGCGTCAACCGATGCGGCTGACTGACGACTCCACTGTATGAAGTGAGGGTGCTGGCAAGACTTACAGCTTCATTACAAAGCTGTAATGCAAGGGTGATGTTCGGGTGGCGTTTACAAGCTGCGAGGTGATCCGTAGATTGCATCGGGCCAATTATTTGTTACAGCCCACGAGGAAGCTACTCAGTGTCCATCCGAGGTTCAGCCGTATTTGCCCGACGTTATCGCGCCTTCCTGTTCGACATGGACGGCACTCTGCTCAACTCCATTGCCGCCGCTGAGCGGGTGTGGGCCATCTGGGCGCAACGCCATGGGCTGGATGTTCCGGCGTTCCTGGCCACTATCCATGGTGCGCGCGCCATCGATACCATCACGCGTCAGGCGTTACCGGGTGTTGATCCCGACGTCGAGGCGCAGTGGATTACCGAGGCAGAGATCAAGGATGTGGATGGCGTCGTGGCCATCCCTGGGGCCGTTGCATTTTTGAACAGTGTGCCGGGGGATCAGTGGGCGCTGGTCACATCGGCCCCCAAAGCGTTGGCGTTGCGTCGGCTGCAAGCGGCGGGCATCGTGCCGCCTGCGGTGCTGGTGACGGCCGAAGACGTGGCCATCGGTAAACCGAACCCGGCTTGTTATGCGCTCGGTGCTCAGCGTCTGGGCGTGCCGGTACAAGACTGCCTGGTGTTCGAGGATGCGACTGTGGGTATTCGAGCGGCAGAGGCGGCAGGGGCGGATGTGATGGTGGTGACGTCAACGCATCATGTGACGATGGAGACGGAACATCCTTCGATTGACGGTTACGAGCGATTACGAGTGCAGCGTGACGCGGACGGCTTGCTGTATTTGCAGAACGCAGCGCACTGATACAAAAAAACGCAGCCCGTCACGGGTCTTGATCGCTGGCGGCTTGGGCGGGTGGTGCGTGCAGCCGCGTGCTTCGAATTCCCTGGCGTGAGAGCACCATTTCCCTGAGCAATTCATTGGCTAGCCGCGCAATGGCGTTGGCGCCTCGATAGTGCGCACGCACGATTCCCGTAATTGCAAAGTGGTCGGTTTCCGGTCCACTGAGCACTGCCGAGAGTGTGCCATCGGTGTGCAGCGTGCAGGTGATGGTGTAGCTGGGCAAGCGGTCTGCCAGTGCAGATTCGATTTGGGACTTGCTCAGGGTGTCCATCTGCGTCTACGCCTTTGGTGACCATGCAAGCCAAAGCATAGGCCCTGTTACGCAGCTGTAAACACCGGCGATCAGGTCATCGAAGGGGTTTTCGCCAGCCGTTACAGTGAACGAAAGGGCTGGCTACTGAGGGCACTTCAAGGCGTCTGGTTTTTGTCCGGAGCAGTCAGGCCGGCCTGGATGCGCTGGTAAATTTCTTCGCGATGCACGGCAACGTCTTTGGGAGCATTGATGCCGATTCGTACTTGCTGGCCGCTGACGCCCAGGATGGTGATCGTGATGTCATCACCGATGTTTATGCTTTCACCAACTTTGCGGGTGAGTATAAGCATGGACTTCTCCTTGATTACTTTTAAGGACACATGTTTCAGGCAGGGCGGATGTCGTATGTGTATAGCTTACTGCTAAGCGCTTCCCTGTGACTGCCTCTTTTAGGACGCATAGAGGCGACATTAATTCCCATGGCGGCATCATACAGGTCTGCGATACATCATTCGCATTGTTTAAGCCAACGTTTATGACGGCCAGAATAGACAGTGAATGATAAAGTTGCCTCTTTATCCTTAAAGGAGCAGGGCAGTGCGTAAAGTAGCGATGGCAATTGCGGTGTTGGCATTGGCAGGTTGCGGTGAAGGTAAACCTGTCGAAGCCCCCAGGGCCAAGCCTGCCGTGACTGAAAGCCAGCCACAAACCGGCGCAATTGCTGCCCAGGAATGGGACGTATGGGTCGGCCCGCCAGACCACAAGTTGCAGGCAATCACCGACCTGACCGCCTGGTTGCTGGAACATGGTTTCAACTTTTATATCGTGAAAGTCGACGGCAAGGACGAAGTGTTGATGGGGCCGTTCGCAACCAAAGCAGAGGCCGAAGCCAAGCAGACTCTGCTCAACGAAAAAATGGCCCGTGCCAAGAAGACCGATACCGTGTCTGAGATCATCGAGCACAAGGCTGCGCAGTAACGAGAAGGTGGGGCGGGCACTCCGCCCATTTTCAACCGCAGGCCTTGAGGTTTACCGGGCCGACAAATTCATTGCCGCGTCCCATCACACAGGCCACGGTCTGGTTGCGCTGGCGCTCCCAGGTTTGTACCGGGTAGGTTTTGTTCCAGGCTTCGTATAGCTGACGATCCTGTTTCGATAGACGCAGGCCGTACTGTTTGCTCATGTAGAAATAGGTGCGCGCGATCATCCCGCGGATGGATGGGCGCGGCATGACCTTCTTGGCTTTGAAATCCACTTGGGTCAGGCAGGAACCGTACTGCCCGTTTTGCACGGGCAGCCAGCCAAAGCTGAAATTGTTACGGTCGCCGTTGACCTCTCCAATACTCGGTACCAGGTTGTGCAAGTCGGCTTCGGCCCGCTGGAATACCTTGTCATTGCGCGTGCAGTTCTTGCGCCCGCCGCTCTGCCAGCACTGGCGTTGATGCCCGATCTGCCAGGCGGGAACGATGTGCTCCCACTCAATACGTGCCGCACGATTGGCGTTTTTGCGCGGGATGTAGCCACAGGCTTTCAGGTCTACACGGTTGCCGGTGTACTTACAGCCGCAATAGAACTCTGTGGATTGCGGCGCGTAGAGCGTCCAGGCCACTTTCTTGGCTTCGCTGAAGGTTCGAGGCGCCTGGGCGTGGGCGGTTAGGGTAAAAAGCATGCAACACGCAGCAATAAAACGGGCACTCATTGGATCAGTCTTCCTTCGGCACAACCCAGAAAATCTGCACGCCGCCGTCATCCCGATAGGCGAGGGTGACATTGTCGTTCTCTGCGATTTCTTCCAGTAAACGTTGCCATTCATCCTCCGGTTCATCTGGCAAGCGGAAGATCAAGGCTGCCTTGGCTTTTTGGGCGTTGGTGGAGTTGATGATCTTTTGCACGCGAATGGCCAGACGTTCGTAGGCATTGGGTGGAGCAGGCACTGCGGAAGCGGACTTTGCCACGGTGTATTCCTCAATAAGCTGTACGCACATACAGTATTTAACTGTAAGCGATTTCGCAACTGCTTAAAATTCAAGGCGTTCATCTGACAGTCGGTTAAGCGGGTTGCTGTAGGGCTGGAATGGTTTTTAGCGGGGGATTTTGCGGGGGCGGCAGGGGCGATTAAATTCGCCCCTGCCGGTGTATCTCCGGGGATCAATATTCCCAGAAAATACGTTGCAGCTCTTTGCTGTCCTGAGTCTTGGTCAGGGCGACCATCGCCAGGATGCGGGCCTTCTGAGGGTTCAGGTCTAGGGCAGCGACCCAGTCGTACTTGTCGTCAGGCTGTTCGGCGTTACGCAGCACCATCCCGCCGGCGTTGACGTGGGAAGAACGAATGATTTGAACGCCTTGTTTACGCAATTCCACCAGTGCCGGTACAACTTTGGACGACACCGAGCCGTTGCCGGTACCCGCGTGGATGATGGCTTTGGCGCCAGCCTGGGCCAGGGCTTTGTAGGCGGTGTCGCTCACGTTGCCATAGCCATAGGCGATTTCAACATCGGGCAGGCTCTTGATGTTTTTGATATCGAACTCAGAGTCTGTGGTGTGACGCTTGGCCGGCAGGCGGAACCAATAGGATTTGCCTTCAACCACCATGCCCAGCGGGCCCCATGGGCTTTTGAACGCTTCGGTCTTGATGTTGATCATCTTGCTGACGTCGCGACCCGATTGAATCTCGTCGTTCATGGTCACCAGCACGCCTTTGCCGCGCGCATCTTTGCTGCTGGCCACGGCCACGGCGTTGTACAGGTTGAGCATGCCGTCTGCAGACATCGCGGTGCCTGGGCGCATAGAGCCGACTACGACGATTGGCTTGTCGGTTTTTTCCACCAGGTTGAGGAAGTAGGCGGTTTCTTCCAGGGTGTCGGTACCGTGGGTGATCACGATGCCATCTACGTCCTTGCTGTCGGCCAGTTCGGCGACGCGACGACCCAGTTGCAGAAGGTTTTCGTTATTGATGCTTTCGGACGCAATTTGCATCACTTGCTCGCCGCGCACATTGGCGATCTGGCTAAGCTCAGGAACACCGGCGATCAGTTGTTCGATGCCGACCTTGGCGGCCTGGTAGGTGGCGCTGTTGGCTGCGCTGGCGCCCGCGCCGGCGATGGTGCCGCCGGTGGCGAGGATCACCACGTTGGAGAGTTTGGTCTTGGTTTCAACTTCTTTTGCCTGTGCGGCAACGGGGAACAGCAGCATCAGGGCCAATGCGCCCGGGACAAAGTTCTTCAGTGCAGATTTCATTATTTTTCTCTCTGGTTTTTGATGAGTGCTGTAGCAGGTTCATCTAGAACACCCGGGCGGTTCTGAATGCCACGAGGTGCTGAGGTAGAGCAGGATCTATACCAGGCTGATTTGGTTAGCGAAAATAAAATAAGTAATTGTTTTATATGAGATTTTATTTTTGTTTTGACGGTTGTTGGTCACTGGTCGTCCGGCTTTCCGAACATCGGACGATGTTACGTTCGGTTGTCCGAAAAGTGCGTGGGCCACCTCAATCGATTGCGTGACAATGGCGTCAGGATCTGTCGTTTTAGAGAACGATCAAGGTATGACAATGTTTAACAATACCCATCGCAGGGCGCGAGGGCAGGGACTAGAGGGTTTGGATGAAAGGCTATTGTCTACCGTTGACAAATCTCGACAACTTTCTCATAGTTTGAATAACGCAAACGTTTGCGAGATGTTTCGCGGGGGCGCTCTTGAAGCCTTCTGACAACTCGTATCAGCCACCCGGGTGGGATGGCTGCCGAAGCATTCTTCGGTGCAAGCGTTGCTCACAATAATCATAAGATCGGAGTACACCCATGAAGCTGCCATTTGCAGGACGTCTTCTTGCTGTCGCTGTGCTTGCTGCCGCATCCGCTGTTCTACCTCTCTCTTCTGCATTTGCTGACTCCGCCGCCAAACCCAAGGTCGGCTTGGTCATGAAGTCCCTTGCCAATGAATTCTTCGTCACCATGCAGGATGGCGCGAAGGACTATCAGAAAGCCCATGCCGCCGACTTCGACATGATCACCAACGGCATCAAGAACGAAACCGATACCAGCGCCCAGATCGACATCGTCAAACAGATGATCCTGTCCAAGGTCGATGCCATCGTTATCGCGCCGGCTGACTCCAAGGCCTTGGTAAAAGTGCTTGAAGATGCCTCTAAAGCCGGGATCAAGATCGTCAACATCGACAACCGCCTGGACCCGGGCGTGCTGAAAAGCAAAAACCTCGATATCCCTTTCGTAGGCCCAGACAACCGCAAAGGCGCCAACCTGGTGGGCGACTACCTGGCCAAGCAACTGGCCTCGGGCGACAAAGTCGGCATCATCGAAGGCGTACCGACCACGACCAATGCCCAGCAGCGTACTGCTGGCTTTAAGGACGCGATGGACGCTGCCGGCCTGAAGATCGTTTCCACCCAGTCAGGTAATTGGGAAATCGACGAAGGTCGCAAAGTGGCTTCGGCGATGCTGAGCGAATACCCGGACCTCAAGGCTCTGTTGGCCGGTAACGACAACATGGCCCTGGGCGCTGTCTCTGCCGTCCGTGCGGCTGGCAAGGCTGGCAAGGTGCTGGTCGTAGGCTACGACAACATCGAAGCCATCAAGCCGATGTTGCAGGACGGCCGCGTACTGGCCACCGCCGACCAAGCCGCTGCCCAGCAAGCCGTGTTCGGTATCCAGAATGCGCTCAAGCTGGTCAAGGGTGAAAAAGTCGAGTCCAAAGACGGCGTGATCGAAACCCCGGTCGAACTCGTCCTCAAAAAGTAATCCTGGCAGTACCCAACAGCGTCCGCTCGTCCTGAGCGGGCGCCTGGAGATTTTCCTATGTCATCTTCCGCCCCGAACGCTGTCCTCTCGGTCAGCGGTATCGGCAAGACCTATGCCCAACCGGTTCTGTCCGACATCACCCTGACGCTCAATCGCGGGGAAGTACTGGCGCTGACCGGTGAAAACGGTGCAGGCAAAAGTACCTTGTCGAAAATTATCGGCGGGCTGGTTACACCGACCACCGGGCACATGCAATTCAACGGTCAAGACTACCAACCTGGCAGCCGCACCCAGGCCGAAGCGCTTGGCGTGCGTATGGTCATGCAGGAACTTAACCTGCTGCCGACGCTGACCGTGGCTGAAAACCTGTTCCTGGACAACCTGCCCAGCCACTGTGGTTGGATCAGCCGCAAGCAACTGCGCAAGGCCGCAATTGAAGCCATGGCTCAAGTCGGTCTGGACGCCATCGACCCAGACACCCTGGTCGGCAGCCTCGGGATCGGCCACCAGCAAATGGTCGAGATCGCCCGCAACCTGATCGGCGACTGCCACGTACTCATCCTCGACGAACCCACCGCCATGTTGACGGCTCGGGAAGTTGAAATGCTGTTTGAACAAATCACGCGCCTGCAGGCCCGGGGCGTGGCGATCATTTATATTTCGCACCGGCTCGAAGAACTGGCCCGCGTCGCCCAGCGCATCGCGGTACTGCGTGATGGCAAGCTGGTTTGCGTCGAGCCGATGGCCAACTACAACAGCGAGCAACTGGTGACCTTGATGGTCGGTCGCGAGCTGGGTGAACACATCGACTTGGGCCCGCGCACCATCGGCGGCCCGGCCCTGACAGTCAAAGGCCTGACTCGCTCGGACAAGGTCCGTGACGTGTCTTTTGAAGTGCGTGCCGGTGAGATCTACGGCATTTCCGGGCTTATCGGCGCAGGCCGCACCGAATTGCTACGCCTGATCTTCGGCGCCGACCTGGCCGACAGCGGCACCGTCGCGCTAGGTTCGCCGGCGCAAGTGGTGAGCATCCGGTCGCCGGTAGATGCGGTGGGTCACGGCATCGCCCTGATCACCGAGGACCGCAAGGGCGAGGGCCTGCTGCTGACCCAGTCCATCAGCGCCAATATAGCCTTGGGCAACATGCCTGAAATTTCCGGCGGCGGGGTGGTGAATGGTCGCGACGAAACGGCGCTGGCCAAGCGTCAGATTGATGCCATGCGCATCCGCAGTTCCAGCCCGGCGCAATTGGTCTCCGAGTTGTCTGGTGGTAACCAGCAGAAAGTGGTGATCGGCCGCTGGCTGGAGCGTGACTGCTCGGTAATGCTGTTCGATGAGCCTACTCGTGGCATCGACGTCGGTGCCAAGTTCGATATTTATGCCTTGCTCGGCGAATTGACGCGCCAGGGCAAAGCGCTGGTGGTGGTGTCCAGCGACCTGCGTGAACTCATGCTGATCTGCGATCGCATCGGCGTGTTGTCTGCCGGGCGCCTGATCGAGACCTTCGAGCGCGACAGCTGGACCCAGGACGAATTGCTTGCCGCCGCCTTTGCCGGCTATCAGAAACGTGACGCGCTGCTCAACGACGCAGCGCTTAGGGATACCCCATGAAAACCACAACTTCCCCCGGTAAAACTGGCGGCAACTTCTACGGCCTGGGTACCTATCTGGGCCTGGCGGGTGCCTTGCTGGCGATGATTGCGCTGTTTTCGGTGCTCAGCGACCACTTCCTGTCCTATGACACCTTCAGCACCCTGGCCAACCAGATTCCGGACTTGATGGTATTGGCGGTCGGCATGACCTTCATCCTGATCATCGGCGGCATCGACCTGTCGGTGGGCTCGGTGCTGGCGCTGGCGGCATCGGCGGTCAGCGTGGCCATTCTTGGCTGGGGCTGGAGCGTATTGCCAGCGGCTTTGCTCGGCATGGGGTGTGCGGCATTGGCCGGTACCATCACCGGCTCGATCACCGTGGCCTGGCGCATTCCGTCATTTATCGTGTCCCTCGGCGTACTGGAAATGGCCCGTGGCGTCGCGTACCAGATGACCGGTTCGCGTACAGCCTACATCGGCGATTCGTTTGCGTGGCTGTCCAACCCGGTGGCTTTCGGCATTTCGCCTTCATTTATCATTGCGCTGCTGGTGATCATCGCCGCCCAGTTGGTGTTGACCCGCACGGTGTTTGGTCGTTACCTGATCGGTATCGGCACCAATGAAGAGGCCGTACGCCTGGCGGGAATCAACCCCAAGCCATACAAGATCCTGGTCTTCAGCCTCATGGGCCTGCTGGCCGGGGTGGCGGCACTGTTCCAAATCTCGCGATTGGAGGCGGCAGACCCGAACGCGGGTTCCGGCCTGGAACTGCAAGTGATTGCAGCCGTGGTCATCGGCGGCACCAGCCTGATGGGCGGGCGCGGTTCGGTCATCAGTACGTTCTTTGGCGTGTTGATTATTTCGGTACTGGCCGCAGGCCTGGCGCAGATCGGTGCCACGGAACCCACGAAGCGCATCATTACCGGTGCTGTGATTGTGATTGCCGTGGTCCTCGATACTTACCGTAGCCAGCGCGCCAGTCGACGGGGCTGAATCATGGCAACGATCAAGGATGTGGCGGCGCTTGCAGGTATTTCCTACACCACGGTGTCCCATGTGGTGAACAAGTCGCGCCCGGTCAGCGAGCCGGTGCGGATCAAAGTCGAAGCGGCGATCAAGCAGCTCGACTATGTACCCAGCGCCGTTGCGCGCTCGCTCAAGGCCAAGACCACAGCCACCATTGGCTTGCTGGTGCCCAACAGTCTCAACCCGTACTTTGCCGAGCTAGCCCGTGGCATCGAGGACTACTGCGAGCGTAACGGTTATTGCGTGATCCTCTGCAATTCCGATGACAACGCCGAAAAGCAACGCAGCTACCTGCGGGTGTTGCTGGAGAAACGCATCGACGGCCTGATCGTAACCTCGGTGGGCGGCGATGACAGTGGCTTGGCCGCGGGTTTGAGCGCGGTGCGCACGCCCATGGTGATTGTCGACCGGGCGTTGGACGGTATAGATGTTGACCTTGTACGCATCGATCACGAGCAGGGCGCTTACCTGGCGACTCGGCATTTGCTTGAACTGGGTCACCGCGACATCGCCTGCATCGGTGGCCCGGCGCACACCCGTGTGGCGCAGATGCGTCTGGCGGGCTATCACCGTGCATTGCATGAGTCGGGCGTGGACGTGGCGGCCAACCGTACCCGGGAAAGCGATTTCACCAGCATCGGCGGGTACGCCGCCGCCGTGCAGTTGCTGGCAGAAAACCCGCCCAGCGCGATTTTTGCCAGCAACGACATGATCGGTTTCGGTGTGTTGCGCGCGGCGGCCGAGCGTAATATCCGTGTGCCCGGCGAGCTGTCGGTGATCGGCTTTGATGACATTCAAATGGGGCGTTACGTCTACCCAGCGTTGACCACGGTCGGGCAGTCGATCTTGCAATTGGGTGAGACCGCTGCTGAGCTTTTACTGAAACGAATTGCGACACCCCAACTGCCGATCGATCAACGCATCGTGACGCCGAGCATTGTGTTGCGTGAGTCGACGGCGCCCGTCGCCGGTGTGTTCGCGCAATACCGCTGAACTGAATTGATGAGTATTGATGTATGCCAGCAAAAGTAGTGGTAGTAGGCAGCTTGAACATGGACCTGGTCACCCGCGCCAGTCGGCTGCCCCGTGCCGGTGAAACCCTGATTGGCCAAACATTCTCCACGGTGCCTGGCGGCAAGGGCGCCAACCAGGCGGTGGCGTCGGCACGTTTGGGTGCGCAGGTTGCGATGATCGGTTGCGTGGGCAGCGATGCCTACGGCACTCAGTTGCGTGATGCGTTGCGAGTGGAAGGCATCGATTGTCAGGCCGTCAGCACCGTGGACGGCTCCAGCGGCGTGGCGCTGATTGTGGTGGATGACAGCAGTCAGAACGCGATTGTGATTGTCGCCGGGAGCAACGGTGAGCTGACCCCAGCCTCGCTGCAGGCATTCGATGCGGTATTACAGGCGGCCGATGTAGTCGTCTGCCAGTTGGAAGTGCCGATGGACACCGTAGGTTTCACGCTTAAGCGCGGTCGTGAATTGGGCAAGACGGTGATCCTCAACCCGGCTCCCGCCAGTGGGCCGCTGCCTGCCGAGTGGTACGCCTCGATTGATTATCTGATTCCGAATGAAAGCGAGGCGACTGCGCTGAGCGGCATCACGGTCGATTCCCTCGACAGCGCCAAACTCGCCGCGACCCAACTGATCAAGGCGGGAGCGGGTAAAGTCATCATCACCCTGGGCTCCCAGGGCACACTGTTTACTGATGGCCAGACCTTTGAGCATCTGCTGGCGCCAAAGGTCAAGGCGGTGGATACCACGGCAGCGGGTGACACGTTCGTCGGTGGCTTTGCCGCTGCGTTGGCTGGCGGCAAAAGCGAAGCCGACGCCATTCGCTTCGGTCAGGTCGCGGCGGCGTTGTCGGTCACCCGCGCCGGGGCGCAACCCTCCATTCCTGCACTGCACGACGTACAAGGTTTTGTGTCCCCATGAAAAAGACCCCTTTGCTCAATATCGCCCTGTCGCGCGTGATCGCGTCCCTTGGTCACGGCGATATCCTCGTGATCGGCGACGCTGGTTTGCCGGTGCCGCCGGGCGTTGAACTGATCGACCTGGCGTTGACCCAGGGCATTCCGGACTTCATCAGCACGTTGCGCATTGTGCTCAGCGAAATGCAGGTGGAGAGCCATGTGCTGGCGCAAGAAATCTTGCTCAAGCAGCCTCCTGCGCTGAGCGAGCTCAATACCCTCACGGAGCAGGCCGCCCTCGGTGAACGACGCCTGGTCAGTCATGAGGCGTTCAAACAGCTGAGCCGTCAGGCGCGTGCCGTGGTGCGCACTGGCGAGTGCCAGCCTTACTGCAATATCGCACTGGTGTCCGGCGTAACGTTCTAGCATTTCACAACAACAAGGAGTGTTTTATGCAACGTGGTCTTCCAATCCTGAGCAATCTGTTTCGGAGTGTCCTGCTTTTGTCCGCACTCACTGCCGCAAGCGCCCAAGCGGCGGAAAAAATCGACCTCATCATTGACACCGACCCGGGCGCCGACGACGTGGTAGCGCTGCTGTTTGCCATGGCCTCCCCGGAGGAACTGAGCATTCGCGCGTTGACCACCGTTGCTGGCAATGTGCGCCTGGACAAGACCTCTCGCAACGCACGCCTGGCCCGTGAATGGGCGGGGCGCGAAGACATCCCGGTCTACGCCGGTGCGCCAGCGCCGTTGCTGCGCAAACCGATTTACGCCGAGAATATCCACGGCAAGGAAGGTATCTCCGGCGTCACCGTGCATGAGCCCAAAAAAGGCTTGGCTGAAGGCAATGCCGTTGATTACCTGATCAAGACTTTGAGTACTGCCAAACCCCATAGCATCACGATTGCTATGTTGGGCCCGCAGACCAATCTGGCGCTGGCGCTCACTCAGGCGCCCGAGATCACTCAAGGCATCAAGGAAGTCGTGGTGATGGGCGGCGCGCACTTCAACGGCGGCAATATCACCCCGGTTGCAGAGTTCAACCTGTTTGCCGACCCGGTTGCGGCTGAGATTGTGCTCAAAAGTGGCGTCAAACTGACCTACCTGCCACTGGACGTGACCCACAAGGTGTTGACCAGTGACGCGCGTTTGAAAAAGATCGCCGACCTGAACAACAACGCCAGTAAAGTCGTGAGCAGTATTCTCAATGAGTACGTCAAAGGTGACATGGAGCACTACGGCATCCCTGGCGGCCCAGTGCACGACGCCACCGTTGTTGCCTACCTGCTCAAGCCTTCGCTGTTCAGCGGTCGCCAAGCCAATATGGTGGTGGACAGCCGCGAAGGCCCGACCTTCGGCCAGACCATCGTCGATTGGTACGACGGCCTGAAGCAGGACAAGAATGTGTTCTGGGTAGAGAGCGGCGACGCCCAGGGCTTCTTCGATCTGTTGACCGAACGCTTGGCGCGCCTGAAGTAAGCGGTTTGCCGGTCGGCGTTCGCTGGCCGGTTCTTATTCTCGCTCGGGGTTGTGTGCGCCCATGTGATTGGCCGGATACTTTTCAAATATCTGGCCGATGAACGCTTGCGCTGCTTGAGTCCCCAATTCCTTTACCAGCAAGTCGATGCCGATGATCGCCAATTCCTCAGGGCTACCGGGGCTGTATGAGCTTTGTCCTTGGGGCCATTTGGCTTTGATATCGGCTTGGAGCGTTACGGTGGTCATGGAGGTCTCACGGGGCTGAAAATACTGGGCAGTGCGCTGACACGCGGTTCTCACCGGCGCAGTTAACCATTTTGTATCGGGTTTGGCACTGATACTTAGGCATGAGACGTTTCGGGTTAAGACGGGCGCTGTGCGACACTGTGCCCCTGTTTAATGACCGGGGACACCACGTGCAGATCGATTTGAATAACCCCGAGGCGTTGACCCTGGCCGCCGTGCGCCAACTGATCGCCAGTGCCAGCGATGACGAACATACTCAGTTGCGGGTAACCAAGGCCGGCATCGCCTATATCTCGTCAGGAAGTGCTGTGGGCGGGGTGGGTATCGAGGGTTTGTTGTTTCGTCTGGAAACCTGGGCCAAGGGCTCTGGTTATGTCGGTAATGTGGCTGCCAGTGATGAGGTGTGGGTCACGCAGATTTTCAATGCGCTGAAACAGAATTGGCCGAAGCCGTCGCATGACTACATCGACATTTACTGATTACGTTCATATCTGGTCACGATTGAACGGGCGAATGCCTGTCGGGAGTCAGGCAGACTTGGCTATCAGCAGTTTACGTCTTGAAACCAATTCTCCTAACCGCTGTCGCACGAACTCTGTCCATTTTTTATCATAGGAGGCTTCATGCCTTGGAAGCTCGCTTCATTCGGTACTTTGTTGGCGGCACTCGCATTGGCGGGTTGCAGCACCCCGGGTGCCTCTGAGCCAGCCAAAGACGCCGCTGTGACTGATGCCGGTCATAGCCGCTGTGAGTCGAAGGCCGCCGAATTCGCCATTGGCCAGAAAGCTTCGCCACAACTGCTGGAGCAGGCGCGTACTCGCGCCGGCGCGCAGAATGCACGCATCCTCAAGCCCAACGATATGATCACGCTGGAATATCGTTCTGACCGTCTTAATCTGAACACCGACGACAACCTGGTGATCACGCGGGTCAATTGCGGCTAAGTCTTTTCAGGCTTTTGCAACGCCCATAAAAAACCCCGTCACATGGACGGGGTTTTTTTAGCTCAGCGGAGAATTACTCGCCGCGAACCTGTGCAGCTTGCATACCCTTTTGGCCTTTCTCAGCCACGAAGGAAACGGTTTGGCCTTCTTTCAGGCTTTTGAAACCGTCGCTTTCGATAGCTTTGAAGTGTACGAACAGGTCGTCACCGCCACCTTGAGGAGTGATGAAGCCGAAGCCTTTTTCATCGTTGAACCATTTAACGGTGCCGGTTTGGCGATTAGACATGGTGTATCTCCAAGAAACATATATTTTCAGTAGTGCTGTGCTGCTCAGGCCAACTGGGCACACCGGGCTATCATAGTCGAAATGTTCGGCTTGGGAGCCCCCCCAAGGCATTGTTTGCTAATCAATAGCGTTGCGTTTAATGCTTGGGTCGGCTGAAAGCCCCGATTTACGGGGCTTTGCTGCGAAATATCAGCTGGTAAAAAAAGCCGTAAAAGCTGCGTATTTTGTGAGAAATGGCAGTTTTAGGGCGTTTTTTCCAGCAAAACGGCCGTCTGATCAGAGGTCGTTCTTACTTTTTCTTCACGACTTTGCATGACGAAATAGCCGAGACGGCTTTGTTTTTCAGCTCGGGCTTGGCGTTCGGGTTGGTCATCAGTTCCTTGATTTCAGCCGTGGTCAGCTCGGCATTGATCTTGTCGGCGCCACATTCGCAGTGGGCTTTGGCTGTTTTGGCATCTACGTTCTGGCTGGCGGCTGCGCTGCAGTCTTGGACGAAGCTGTCGCGAGCACCGGCTGGCCAGTTCGACGGGGCGGCGGCTTGTGCGCCAAGAGAAAGGAAGGCCAGGGAGGCGGCGAGAGCGAGGGTCGAGGTAAAACGCATCATGGGATGCTCCTTTGGGTCGAGGACGAACGGCGATTCTCAGTGGGTTTGAGGCATTGCGTACAGCTCAAGTTCCGTTTCGCAGCTATAAAGCCTGGAATTTGTGTTTGCTTGGCCTGGCGTCGGCGCGATGACCGTTCATCTGTGCTAGCATCGCTTTCCTGGCTATTTCCAGGCGCGCCATTTGCCGCCTTGCCATGCTCTTTTTAGCTCACTCCAGTCACTCTGGTTCGATTATCGGTTGGCCGAAAGGCTCCTGCCGCTGTAAGGCAGGCGTTCATCACTGAACGGCCTGGTATTGGATCTTGTACTGGCTCATCCCAACCCACGTGACCTTTGGTAGGGGTCACCACTAGGAGAGGAGGCGCCATGCCAACTATTACTCTTCCCGACGGCAGTCAACGTTCATTCGATCATTCGGTTTCAGTAGCCGAGGTCGCCGCATCTATTGGTGCTGGCCTGGCCAAGGCCACCGTAGCCGGCAAGGTCGACGGCAAGCTGGTTGACGCCAGCGACCTGATCACCAGCGACGCCAGCCTGCAAATCATTACGCCCAAGGATCAAGAGGGGCTGGAGATCATTCGTCACTCTTGCGCTCACCTGATTGGCCACGCGGTCAAGCAGCTGTACCCGACGGCGAAAATGGTGATCGGCCCGGTCATCGACGAAGGCTTCTATTACGACATCGCCTATGAGCGTCCTTTCACCCCGGACGATCTGGCTGCGATCGAGCAGCGCATGCACGCACTGATCGAAAAAGATTACGACGTGATCAAGAAAGTCACGCCGCGCGCCGAAGTGATCGACGTGTTCACCGCTCGTGGCGAAGACTACAAGCTGCGTCTGGTGGAAGACATGCCGGACGAACAGGCCATGGGCCTGTACTACCACGAAGAATATGTCGACATGTGCCGCGGCCCGCACGTGCCGAACACGCGCTTCCTCAAGTCGTTCAAGCTGACCAAGCTGTCTGGCGCCTACTGGCGTGGCGACGCGAAGAACGAGCAACTGCAACGGATCTACGGCACCGCCTGGGCTGACAAGAAGCAGCTGGCGGCCTATATCCAACGCATCGAAGAAGCCGAGAAACGCGACCACCGCAAGATCGGCAAGCGCCTGAACCTGTTCCACCTCCAGGAAGAAGCGCCGGGCATGGTGTTCTGGCACCCGAACGGCTGGACCCTGTACCAGGTACTTGAGCAGTACATGCGCAAGGTTCAGCGCGATAACGGCTACCTGGAGATCAAGACTCCCCAGGTTGTTGACCGCAGCCTTTGGGAGAAATCCGGGCACTGGGCCAACTACGCCGACAACATGTTCACTACCCAGTCGGAAAACCGCGATTACGCCATCAAGCCGATGAACTGCCCTTGCCACGTGCAGGTGTTCAACCAAGGCCTGAAGAGCTACCGCGAGTTGCCGATGCGCTTGGCCGAGTTCGGTGCCTGCCACCGCAACGAGCCATCGGGTGCGCTGCACGGCATCATGCGTGTGCGTGGCTTTACTCAGGACGACGCGCACATCTTCTGCACTGAAGAGCAGATGCAAGCTGAGTCCGCAGCGTTCATCAAGCTGACCATGGACGTTTATCGCGATTTCGGTTTTACCGACGTTGAGATGAAACTGTCCACTCGTCCGGAAAAACGCGTCGGTTCCGACGAGTTGTGGGATCGCGCTGAAGCTGCACTGGCCGCAGCGCTGGACAGTGCGGGCCTTGCGTACGATCTACAGCCGGGGGAGGGCGCGTTCTACGGTCCGAAGATCGAGTTCTCGCTGAAAGATTGCCTTGGCCGTGTCTGGCAGTGTGGTACCCTGCAGCTCGATTTTAACCTGCCGATCCGTCTGGGAGCCGAATACGTCTCCGAAGACAACAGCCGTAAACACCCGGTTATGCTGCACCGGGCGATCCTCGGCTCGTTCGAACGGTTCGTCGGTATCCTGATCGAGCACTACGAGGGTGCATTCCCTGCGTGGCTGGCTCCGACTCAGGCAGTGATCATGAATATCACTGATAAACAGGCAGATTTTGCCGCTGAAGTTGAAAAAACACTCAACGAAAGCGGATTTCGTGCCAAGTCCGACTTGAGAAATGAAAAGATCGGCTTTAAAATCCGCGAGCATACTTTGCTCAAGGTTCCCTATCTTTTGGTTATCGGAGATCGGGAAGTCGAGATGCAGACTGTCGCTGTGCGTACTCGTGAAGGTGCTGACCTGGGCTCGATGCCCGTCGCCCAGTTCGCTGAGTTCCTCGCGCAAGCGGTTTCCCGGCGTGGTCGCCCAGATTCGGAGTAATTATTATTAAGCGTGAAATGAGACAAGATAAACGAGCTGCACCGAAAGCCCCGATCAACGAGAATATCTCGGCACGCGAGGTTCGGTTAATTGGCGCTGACGGCGAGCAGATTGGCATCGTCTCGATTGATGAAGCGCTTCGTATTGCAGAAGAGTCCAAGTTGGACCTGGTGGAAATCTCCGCCGATGCAATCCCACCCGTTTGCCGGGTGATGGACTACGGCAAGTCGATCTTCGAAAAGAAGAAACAGGTTGCCGCGGCGAAGAAGAACCAAAAGCAGATTCAAGTAAAAGAAATCAAGTTTCGTCCAGGGACGGAGGAAGGGGATTACCAGGTAAAACTGCGCAACCTGGTACGTTTCCTGAGTGATGGGGACAGGGCCAAGGTATCCTTGCGATTCCGCGGCCGTGAGATGGCCCACCAGGAGCTGGGGATGGAACTCCTCAAGCGGGTTGAAGCTGACCTGCTCGAGTACGGTTCGGTCGAACAGCATCCTAAGATGGAAGGACGCCAGCTGATCATGGTCATCGCCCCGAAAAAGAAGAAGTAATCAACAGGGCACGGCAGGCCTTCTGATTATGTTTATCAACTGAATGCGGAGTATCCGAACATGCCAAAGATGAAGACTAAAAGTGGTGCTGCTAAGCGGTTTCTGAAAACTGCTAACGGTATCAAGCACAAGCACGCTTTCAAGAGCCACATCCTGACCAAAATGTCGACCAAGCGTAAGCGTCAACTGCGCGGTAGCAGCTTGCTGCATCCGTCTGACGTGGCAAAAGTCGAGCGCATGCTGCGCCTTCGTTAATTTTTGGATCAAGAATAGAGGAAGTAACTCATGGCTCGTGTAAAGCGTGGCGTCATTGCCCGTAAACGTCACAAAAAAATTCTGAAACTTGCTAAAGGCTACTACGGCGCGCGTTCACGCGTATTCCGTGTTGCCAAGCAAGCGGTAATCAAGGCAGGCCAATACGCTTACCGTGACCGTCGTCAGAAAAAACGTCAGTTCCGCGCTCTGTGGATCGCTCGTATCAACGCTGGTGCACGTGTTAACGGTCTGTCCTACAGCCGTTTCATCGCTGGCCTGAAAAAAGCTTCCATCGAGATCGACCGTAAGGTTCTGGCCGAACTGGCAGTGAACGAAAAAGCGGTGTTTGCTGCGATTGTCGAGAAAGCTAAAGCCACCTTGGCTTAAGTACCCCCGACAATCACCCTGGGTTACTCCTGTAGCCCAAGGTGGTAAACGTCTTAAATAGGGGAAGAGCCTTCAAGCTCTTCCCCTATTTTGTATCTGGAGTCTGTACATGGAAAACCTGGACGCGCTCGTCGCTCAAGCTCTCGAGGCTGTGCAAAGCGCTGAAGATATCAATGCCCTGGAGCAAATCCGGGTTCACTACCTTGGCAAAAAAGGTGAATTGACTCAGGTGATGAAGACCCTGGGGAATTTGCCGGCTGAAGAGCGTCCGCAAGTCGGCGCGCTGATCAACGTCGCCAAGGAGCGTGTCACAGAGGTGCTCAATGCACGCAAGGCGACGATGGAGGAGGCCGATCTAGCGGCCAAACTCGCTGCCGAGTCCATTGACGTTACCTTGCCTGGTCGTGGCCAGGCCTCGGGCGGTCTGCACCCGATCACCCGGACTCTGGAACGTATCGAGCAGTTCTTCACCCATATTGGCTACGGCATTGCCGAAGGCCCTGAGGTCGAAGACGACTACCACAACTTCGAGGCGCTCAACATCCCAGGCCATCACCCGGCCCGGTCGATGCACGACACCTTCTATTTCAACGCGAACATGCTGTTGCGCACCCATACCTCGCCGGTACAGGTCCGCACCATGGAAGCGACCAAGCCGCCGATCCGCATCGTCTGCCCAGGCCGTGTGTACCGCAGCGACTCCGATATCACCCACTCGCCGATGTTCCACCAGGTCGAAGGCCTGCTGGTTGATCGCGATATCAACTTCGCCGACCTCAAGGGCACCATCGAAGAGTTCCTTCGCGTGTTCTTTGAGAAAGAGCTGGCGGTACGTTTCCGTCCATCGTTCTTCCCGTTCACCGAGCCTTCCGCTGAAGTAGACATGGAATGTGTGATGTGCAGCGGTAAAGGCTGTCGTGTCTGCAAACAGACCGGCTGGCTGGAAGTGATGGGCTGCGGCATGGTTCACCCTAACGTGCTGCGCATGTCCGGGATCGACCCGGAAGAGTTCTCGGGTTTTGCCTTCGGCATGGGCGTTGAGCGTCTGGCCATGCTGCGTTACGGCGTGAACGACTTGCGTCTGTTCTTCGACAACGACTTGCGGTTCCTCGCGCAATTTCGCTAGTCGTAACGAATCTTTAGGAGAGCAGGATGAAATTCAGTGAACAATGGCTGCGTGGCTGGGTAAGCCCGCAGGTAGGTCGCGACGAGCTGGTTGCTCGTCTGTCGATGGCCGGTCTTGAGGTCGATAGCGTTACGCCGGCCGCCGGTGTTTTCAGTGGTGTTGTCGTGGGCGAGGTGCTGAGCACCGAGCAACACCCTGACGCCGACAAGTTGCGTGTGTGCCAGGTCAGCAGTGGTACGGAAACCTTCCAGGTCGTGTGCGGAGCGCCTAACGTGCGCCCGGGCCTGAAGATCCCGTTCGCCATGATCGGCGCTGAGCTGCCAGGTGATTTCAAGATCAAGAAGGCCAAGCTGCGTGGCGTTGAGTCCAACGGCATGCTGTGCTCCCAGGCTGAGCTGCAAGTCGGCGAAGGCAACGATGGCCTGATGGAGCTGCCGGCCGACGCGCCAGTGGGCCAGGACATTCGCGTTTACCTGGAACTGGAAGACGCCAGCATCGAGGTCGACCTGACCCCGAACCGTGGCGACTGCCTGTCCCTGGCTGGTCTGGCCCGTGAAGTGGGTGCGCTCTATAACGCACCAGTCACCCGTCCAGTGGTCGCGTCTGTGCCTGCTGTGCACGACGAAGTGCGCCCGGTCGAAGTGCTGGCGCCCAACGCCTGCCCGCGTTACCTGGGTCGTGTGATCCGTAACGTCGACCTGTCCAAGCCAACGCCGCTGTGGATGGTTGAGCGTCTGCGCCGCGCTGACGTGCGCAGCATCGATGCTGCCGTCGATATCACCAACTACGTGATGCTCGAACTGGGCCAACCGCTGCATGCCTTCGATCTCGCCGAAATCAATGGCGGCATCCGCGTGCGCATGGCCGAAGCCGGCGAGAAGCTGGTGCTGCTCGACGGCCAGGAAGTCAGCCTGCGTGCCGACACCCTGGTCATCGCTGACCATTCCCGCGCCCTGGCGATTGCCGGCGTGATGGGCGGCGAGCATAGCGGTGTGTCCGCGACCACTCGCGATGTATTCCTTGAAAGCGCGTTCTTCGATCAAATCGCTATCGCTGGCAAGGCCCGCTCCTATGGCCTGCACACCGATGCATCGCACCGCTACGAGCGTGGTGTTGACTGGAAGCTGGCCCGTGAAGCCATGGAGCGTGCCACTGGCCTGCTGCTGGAAATCACCGGTGGCGAAGCCGGCCCGATTACTGAAACCGCCAACGAACAGTACCTGCCGTCCGTTGCGCCGATCACCCTGCGTGCCAAAAGCGTTGAGCAAATGCTTGGCCTGGTCATCGCGCCTGCTGAAATCGAGCAGCTGTTGTCAGCACTCGGTCTGGCCATCTCCGTCAGTGGGGAAGGGCAGTGGCATGTTGAAGTACCTAGCCATCGTTTCGATATCAGCCTGGAAGTCGACCTGATTGAAGAGCTGGCCCGCCTGTACGGTTACAACCGCCTACCGGTTCGTTACCCGCAAGCCCGTCTGGCGCCACAACCGAAGGCCGAGGCGCGTGCGCACTTGCCTGAGCTGCGTCGCCTGCTGGTTGCCCGTGGTTACCAAGAGGCGGTGACCTACAGCTTCATCGATCCTAAACAGTTCGAGCTGTTCAACCCAGGCGTCGAGCCGCTGCTGCTGGCCAACCCTATTTCAAACGACATGGCGGCGATGCGTTCGTCCCTGTGGCCAGGTTTGGTGAAAGCACTTTCCCACAACCTGAACCGTCAGCAAGACCGCGTACGCATGTTCGAAAGCGGCCTGCGTTTTGTTGGTCAATTGGACGGCTTGAAACAAGAACCGATGCTCGCTGGCGTTGTATGCGGTAGCCGTTTGCCAGAAGGTTGGGCGCAGGGCCGCGATGCTGTGGACTTCTTCGACGTCAAGGCTGACGTGGAAGCGGTACTGGGCTTCGCCGGCGCACTGGATGCCTTCACCTTCCTGCCAGGCAGCCACCCAGCGTTGCACCCCGGCCAGACTGCACGTATCGAGCGTGAAGGTCGTTTGGTTGGTTTTGTCGGCGCCATTCACCCGGAACTGTCGAAAACCCTCGGTCTTGACCGGCCTGTTTTTGTGTTCGAACTGGTCCTGGCTGAAGTGGCTTCGGGCAAGATGCCGAAGTTCAGCGAGCTGTCGCGCTTCCCGGAAGTACGCCGTGACCTGGCGCTGATCGCCGATCAAGACGTAGCCGCTACTGCAGTTCTGGATGTAATCCGTGAAAATGCAGGCGAATGGCTGACAGACCTCAGGCTATTTGACGTTTATCAGGGTAAAGGTATTGATCCGCATAGAAAAAGCCTTGCAGTTGGCTTGACCTGGCAGCATCCATCGCGCACTCTTAATGACGATGAGGTGAATACCACGACACAAAATATCCTCACCTCGCTCGAACAAAGGTTGAACGCCACGTTAAGGAAGTGACGTATGGGGGCTTTGACGAAAGCTGAGATGGCGGAACGTCTGTACGAAGAGTTGGGTCTGAACAAGCGCGAGGCCAAGGAATTGGTCGAGTTGTTCTTTGAAGAAATCAGACACGCTCTGGAAGACAACGAACAGGTCAAATTGTCCGGTTTCGGCAATTTTGACCTGCGGGACAAACGCCAGCGGCCTGGCCGCAATCCAAAAACGGGAGAAGAAATCCCGATCACGGCTCGCCGTGTGGTCACCTTTCGTCCAGGGCAGAAGTTGAAGGCCCGAGTTGAGGCTTATGCTGGAACCAAGTCATAACGACGAGCTACCCGTCATCCCAGGCAAACGCTACTTCACCATTGGTGAAGTCAGCGAGCTCTGTGCGGTAAAACCGCACGTGCTGCGCTATTGGGAGCAGGAGTTTCCTCAACTCAACCCCGTCAAACGCACCGGGAACCGTCGGTATTATCAGCGCCAGGACGTGCTGATGATCCGACAGATCCGCGCGTTGCTGTACGACCAGGGGTTCACCATCAGCGGTGCGCGCCAGCGTATGTCCGGTGATGAAGCCAAAGACGACACCACCCAATACAAGCAAATGATCCGCCAGATGATCGCTGAGCTTGAAGATGTGCTGGTGGTTTTGAAGAAGTGATACAGGCTTTTAAAATACTTCCACATTTCAAAAGCTTGCGGTATATTCCTGATCGCTTCGTTGCGAAGCAAACCCAGTAACACGCCTAGTCGGGGCGTAGCGCAGTCCGGTAGCGCACTAGCATGGGGTGCTAGGGGTCGAGTGTTCGAATCACTCCGTCCCGACCATATAATTCAAAGGGTTGCGAGATTTTATCTCGCGACCCTTTTTTGTTTTCAGGTGTTGTTACCCCCACAAAACGCCCGGCTCTTGATGGACATATCGATGTGATACCACTATCGGAGTTTGCCCAGTGGACTTCGATCCTTTTTCGATATTGAGTAAGCGAACGGGCATCCCGTCTTGCGCAGCTAAGCCGGTTGCCATCGATGCGGCAACAACTCCCCAATCTCACTCGCCCGCTGCGTCGGCACGCGAGTAAGAACGTCCTTCAGATAAGCATACGCATCGTAGCCGTTGAGCTTGGCCGACTGGATCAAACTCATTAGCGCAGCAGCGCGTTGGCCACTGCGTAGTGATCCGGCGAACAACCAGTTTTTTCTTCCAAGAGCCCAAGGTCGAATTTGCTGCTCGATATGGTTGTTGTCTATCGGCACCGTGCCGTCGTTCAGATAACGACTCAACGCAGCCCAGCGTTTTAGGCTGTAATCCAAGGCTTTGGTAATCCCCAAACCTTCATGCACAAGCTCGCGCTGGGCGATCATCCAGGCATGAAAAGCGTCCATCAGGGGCGCCGCTTTTTCCTGACGTATTCGTCGCCGGACATCCGGTTCCAAATCGCGGACTTCGCGTTCAATTTCATATAGGGCCGCGATGTACCGCAACGCTTGCTCGGCAAGCACGCTTTTATTGGTGATGTGCAGGTAGTAGAACTTGCGACGGGCGTGGGTCATGCAGCCGATTTCAGTGACGCCAAGTGCAAAACTGGCTTTGTAACCGCCGTAATCGTCGCAGACCAACTTGCCTTTCCAGTCGCCCAGAAAGTTGCGGGCATATTCGCCCGAGCGACCAGGGCTGAAGTCGTACACCACCGCGCTGATCTCAGCCAACGCCGTCGTGGCATAGCCCCAAACATAAGCTAGATGGGTTTTCTTCTCGACCGGCGCGAGCATCTGCACCGGCGTTTCATCGACATGCACCACGTTGTGCTCAAGCACGACTTCGCGCAGGGCATCCACCAGTGGCTGTAATTGCACGCCGCAAGCGCCGACCCAACTGGCCAGTGTTGATCGAGGAATTGCGAGACCGGCTCGTCCGAAGATTTGCTCCTGGCGGTACAGCGGCAAATGATCGGCGTATTTCGCGATCATCACCTGGGCCAACAGCCCGGCGGTCGGGATGCCTTTGTTGATCACCTGCGGCGGCACCGGCTCTTGAATCAGGGTCTCGCAGTTATTGCAGACCCATTTGCCACGAATATGCCGTTCGACGCTGAACACGCCCGGCGTGTAGTGGAGCTTCTCGCTGACGTCTTCGCCGATGCGTTTGAGGGCGCAGCCGCATTGGCACTGGGTGTATTCAAGCTCGTGATGAATCAGCGTGCGCGGAAATTCGGCAGGCAACGCAGTGCGTTTGGGTTGCTGGCGGGCTACTGATTGCGCTGGTTTTGGTGCCAGGATTTCAAGCTCTGCTTCAATGGCGGCCAGGTCGGTCTCAATTAGGTCGTCGAGCAAGCTGGCCTGATCAGGGCTGAACGACTCGGAGCGTTTGGCGAAGCGGTGGCGTTTGAGCTGGGCTATTTCGTGAATGAGTTGCTGGTTGCGGGTCTTCTGATGAAGCACCTCTTTGTCGAGGCTCGCCAGCTGCGTATCTAGATGCTCAACGCGTTTGGGCAACTGTGCAGCGAGGCTGCGCAGTTGTTCGGTGTCGAGCTGATCGAGAGGAGTAGTAGGAATCATGGTGATGACTCTGCCCGATATGCTGATCGATGTATGTCATCTATGTCTCTTAATGGTTACGGATGGCTCCGTCAGACCCGAGCCGTTGCCAGGGAAGACCGACCACCCGTGCCTGGAGCTGCTCAGAATTCAGCTCCATTTGGTCGCCATGCCGATTGCTCGGCCAGGAAAACTTCCCTTGGTGCAGGCGGCGTGCCGCCAACCAAACGCCCAGCCCATCGTGCACCAACACTTTCATGCGATTGCCTCGACGGTTGGCAAAGAGATAAGCACAGTGCGGCTGCGCCGCACCGAAGACAGACACGACTCGTGCGAGAGCTTTCTCGGTACCAGAGCGCATGTCCATCGGTTCGGTGGCCAGCCAAATTGCGTCGATGCGGATCACGAAGCAAGTCCACGGACAAAACGGACACACCCTTCAGGATCGGAAGACGGCCATTTCACCGTGATAGTTTGCTCGCCAAATGGCAGCTCAATGATCACCGATGGATCGACCTGCCTTTTCGGGGCGACCTTTACCGGAACAAACGCCGGCAGGGTTGCGGGTGGTTGATCTCGGAAAAGTGGCAGCCACTTACGGATCACGTTGGCATTGATGCCGTGACTGATGGCAACGCTGGAAATGGAGGCGCCGGGTTGCAGGCATTCCTGGACAACCTGGGCTTTGAACGACTTGGGGTAAGAGCTTCGTTGGCGCATTTAAGGGCTATCGCGTCCGCTTAAAAATAGGCGGACACCATCGCCCTTAATTTGGGAGATCGGTAGGCGTGTTCACCGTTCGCTTACGGTCAATGACTGGTTGCTGACGCTGCTGCGACTTTGACCCGGGCTCCTTATTTTGAGTGGTCCGCATGCTGTCTCCAAAATCGCCCGCGATGTCATTACTTTTTGGGTGGAGGGGTGGTCAATGAATTCCGGTAGCCAGGATGGAAAACGTGCATCAACAGGTGAAGGAGCTCCATCATCCAGTCTCTGAATTGCAGTTCACCACTCCTACTGTCGAACTACGCAATGCACATCTTGCTAAGAATCCTGACGAGCGTCATCATCCCGTTACATTTGATGGCCATTCGCCCGTGGTCGCGTGTCGCCCGTCAACCAAGTCGGCTATACAGATAATTCCTTCACTCCAGTTTTTGGCTCCGTGAAGCAGGAAACTGTTGCGTTTCGAGTTAGTGAGCCATTTAAAACAAAGACTTATGGATGTTAGTGATGTCGTTTCTAAGGAAGCTGTTGGCGGTGCTTAAGGCATTTTTGTTTGGGGAAAGGGTCGAAACCGACGAAGAAGGAAGCTTTCCTAAAATTGACCCTGAAAAGATCAAAGCTGACCTCAGAGTCCTGGAAAACGCTCGTGCTCATGGTGCGTCGGGTATCCCTGATGCTAGAGATACTCGTCTGACGGAAACTGAACTCCAGATTATGGGTACTGTGGGGAAGCTTCGCGCAGCCACTTTCAAAAGCGGCGAGCGTTGGCTCAAGCAAATCCAAGCCCGTCTGGACAGCATCGACCTGACTCAAGAGACGAACCATACCGTGCAACTCGGTGAGGAGTTCGTACGAAAAGCCGACTCTATTCTCTCCCAGGCAGACGCTGAACTTCAGGATGAAGCGCGCACGACTCGAGCCCAAAAGGAAATCCTCGATCGCTTCAGATCTGAGAACAAGCTGCCTGACACACCTGCGAAGCTGGCAGGCTGGACCGATCATGCAACAAAGGTTGGCGTGCTCGTGTTGTGTTGCGCGCTGGAAGCATTCGCGAACTCGACCTTCTTCGCAGGAGGAATGCAGGGCGGACTGCTAGCCGGTCTGATGCTGGCAGGGCTGTTAGCGGTCGCTAACATCGTTGGATGCTTTTTCGTTGGTCGTCTCTTTACTAACAAAAACCATGTGAACAGCGGTCGCAAAACCCTCGGATGGGTTTGCGGATTATTCGGTGTTACTTGGACACTTTTGGTTGGTTCCTTCGTGGCTTACTGCCGCCATGTGATGCCTCAGATTGATGACGAAACTGCCAATCAGCTGCAACTGGTTTGGGAAAGCGCCAGTTCGTTGGTGTCGCCTTTCAGCGACTTTGAAAGCATTGGTCTGTTTGTTGTGACTGTCATTTTCGGCTTGCTCGCATTGCACCATGGGTACGCCTGGCAAGATCGTTACCCGGGGTATTCGAATGTCTATGGGGCGTATGTTGATTCTTATCAGAGCATGGTCGAGGTTATCGAGCGCCTGCGTGAGGAGCTAGAACTGGAAAAACAGACGACGCTCGCGCAAATCGACGAGAACGTTAAAAAAGCCAAGCAGGCCATCAAACGCTTTAAATCCAACATGAATGAGAAGTCTGTCGCCGAGAAAAAGGTGACGGAACACCTCGTATTGGCTGACAACACCATATTGGCCCTGACACAGGCATACCGGTATGAGAACCAAATGGTTCGACCGGCTGATAGACCTCGTCCTGACTACTTCAACGATGACGTCGTACTGGAAAATCAGGGTTTTCCAGATTTTGGTACAGAGCGTGACGAGGACCGCTTGAGGGTTCAAGAGCAGATGTTGGGCGAAATGCTCGCCATTGAGCAGCCAACCCGGGCAAAGGTTCAGTCGTCATTCACGCAGAGGTTTGACCAGCTCAAACCCATTGAAAGCCAGATTTAAGGGCGCCCCATGTCGCTGTACAAAAAACGAAAACAAAAATCGGCTACGGTTGCCATTCTCTGGATTTTGTTGACGCTTGCCCTGGTGGTTGGTGTTGTCTACGGAATCTACTGGTCTTTCAACCAAGATAAAATTGACAAGGTGACGCTTTGCCCAAGCAGTGGTGCGAAGGGTGAATACGTCGTGTTGATCGACAATACGTCTCCCTTTCCCTTTACGCAGAAAGCGGCTTTGGCCAAGCGGCTTCAAAACATGATTCTGAAAGAGGTTCCGGAAGGTGCCCTGGTGACAGTGTTCCTGTTGGGGGAGGATTACCAGCACAACAGCGATCCTGTATTCGTTATGTGCAACCCAGGGCAGTGGGGGGACAAAAACAAGTTTACGAATACCCAGAAATTCGTCGACAAGGACTTTAACGAGAAATTTGCCAAGCCTCTCGATGCGGTCGTACGCAAGATTCCTTTGGATGTGCGAGCGAAAACCTCTCCCATTTTCGAGATGCTTCAGCTAGCCAGCCTCCACGGTTTCAATCATCTGAATGCCCAGGGTGAGAAGCATCTGATCATCTATTCGGACATGGCCGCGAACATGCCTCGGTTCAGCATGTACAAAAATGCTCAGCTCTCCTACAAAGATTTTGCACAAAGCGCCTACGGCCAAGAGGCGGTAGCGCCTGCGCTGATGGATGTCTCTGTCACCATCAATATGTTGGCCGCGGAGTCTTCGGTTACTCCCTACAACAAGCGCGCGGAATTTTGGGCGCAGTACTTTTCTGCCAATGGTGCGTCTCTGGACCAAGTAAACCCCATGGAGGGGCTGTAAATGAGCGTTGTAAAGCCACTGCACCGAGTACAAAACTGGTTTGTTTTCGCGCTCATTCTGAAGATTTTTTGTGCCGGAATCAGCCTCTACATTAACGACCCTAAATGGTTTGGCTTCTGGGTTCCGTTGACCATCATGCTGGCTTATTGGCTGGTGGGTTATCGCGTGCGAAAGCTGTACGACGTGAAGCTCACCTTGGCCAAGTTTGCTGACTCTGTTTACTACCTCGGCTTTCTGTTCACCGTGGGCAGTATCATCATCTGTCTATTCGACATCCAGAGTATCGGTGAAGACCTCAGCAACATGGCGATGCGCTTCGCTGCTGCGATGGTAAGCACTGCGATTGGCATGGTCGCCCGCACCCTGCACGTCGGCTTTAAGCACGACCAGGAAGACGCCATCTCAAGCGTCGAAGAGCGCGCGATCACAGCGGCTGAAAATCTCACCCTGATGTTTGATGACACCTTCCAGAAACTGACGGTGTTCCGAGATGAAGTGGTTGCCACGACCAAAGAAACCGTCACCGGTGCCAAGGATCAGATTGAGGCGCTTTCCAAGCACAGCATGGGTGCCATGGATGCGTACTTCGCCAATGCCACTCAGCGAAGTAATGAAGCGTTCGACGCCATGCTCAAGGACGCCAGGGCTGCCAGCGATGACTTGCTTTCGACCATCAATGGTCTTTCCGAGAAGAGCGAGAAAACCCTCGAGCGTATGGAAGCGCATGCGTTGGATTTCGGGAAGAAAGCAGAGGCACGCCTGGATCAGACGCTGTTCCCAGAGAATTTGTTCGCCAACAAGCTCAATCCTTCCATTGCCGTTTTGGCTGAGACAACTGATGGAGTCAACACGGGTATCACGACACTGGCAGAAGACATTAAATCTGCGGCTAAGGCTGTGGGCACTGCGATTCGTGGCTTGAACACCAAAACCCAGACTCTTGAAGAAACACTCACGGCCGTGGGGTCTATTGTTGAAAGTCAGCAGCGTCTCATGGACGCTATGAACAGCCAGGGCGCTAGCCTGGTAGGCGGAATCGAGCGGGTTCAAAAAGAATTTTTGGACACCCTGGATGACTATCAAAATGACTTCGAGGGAGAACTCAAGCAGAACCGCGCTGTGATCGCACAGGTCGTCGAAAAGCTCGAGGGGCTCCATACAAGGCTTGAGGGGGACGATTCTGTCGCAGTCCTAAGCCAGGGAATGGGCGAAGCGTTTAGGGCCGCGGGCGAGGCGAGTTTCCGTGCCAACGAAGCCTTTTCTGAGTCGATCAAGTCGACCCTGATGCCTCTCATTCAGGCCATCAACGAAAGCAACGAAACGCACAGGGATTTGGCCAGTCAGGTCATTCAGGGGAACAGTGCTATAGACACAGCCCATGCGCACCTTGACGAGCTCGTTCGCAAGATCGATCACGTGAATCAAATCGAGATTCGCCAACCTGCGGTTAATGAGCCTCTCATCGCATCCGAGGCCAGTTCTGTGGTCTTGCTCACATCTGATCGGATGTCCTCAGATGTGAGACCTGCCTAATGAGTCAGAAGAACGACCAGGTCTTCAACCTGTCGATTACTGAAATTTGGATGGTGCTGGCTTTCATTTTGCTACTTCTGAGCGGCTGGCAAGTGTGGAAACTCACCAATGCCAACAAGTTCTTGGAGCAAAAAGTCGCTGGCTATCAAAGCCTGGATGAGCGTGAAAAGGCGATCAATGAAGCGACTGCGGCGTTCAAGACCAAGCTCTCGAAAATGGGTTTGAAAAATCCTGATGAGCTTATCCGAAAGTTGACGGATGCTTCCCAGGCGCGGGAGGAGTCCGAGCGCCTGAAAGTACTGCTCACTCAGAAAGACGAAGAGTTGTCGACGCTTGCTGCGATAGACAAGGCGTTGGAGCAGTCGGGGAGTAAAGATAAAGGCAAAGAAGCCAAGCGCTTGATACTTGAAACGCTCATGACCTATGACCAGTTGAAACAGCTGGTCGCAGATCCCAACGCAGACGTTAAGCCTACCGAAATCGTGACGCGTATCGCCGATATGAAGGCTACGGAGCAGATGATTAAGGATGCTCTGAAAACCGAGGCCGATCCGAAGACTGATCAGGTTCAGAAGCTGATTCAGCATTCGCATGCTTACGCGGAAGCGGAGAAAGCGGGTCTGAATTCTGCTGTTCTGCAGAAGACGAACAGTGACCTGAAAGGGCAGGTGCAATTTCTACAGAACAAGATCAATCGGGGTAAGGGAGGCGATCTTCCTCCGTGCTGGGCTAACCCAGATACTGGCAAACCTGAGATGTTCCTCACGGTATACCTCAAGGAGAATAATCTGACGTTTGAGCCAGCCTGGCCTGTTACACGCCTTGCCGATGCTCAGGCGCTGCCAGGGTTTGATGCTCTCATGGCTAGCACAGACCGAGGCTATGAGGATTTCTTGCGTGCGACCCAAGCGATCAATGCGTTTGGCAATGCGAACGGGTGTAAGTACTACGTCCGTCTTGCGAGTCAGATTCAGGATGCACCGACATCTGACAGGCGCCGGATTCAGGTAGAAAGCAATTTCTACAAGATTGAAGTGAGGCGTTGGTAGAAGGGCTTTGTGGCGATGCCCTGAGCCTTCACTGCTTGAAGTTTAACGGTCGGTGCGCAGGAGTGGCTATGTGCCAGGCCTGTCCTCTAAGATGTCGATTCAACTTGACTATTTTTATCGTCCGCCAGGATTTTAGGTATGGAAGCCGCTGCACGATTAGAGACCCTACGCGTCAGTCCCGGTTTCAATGCGCTAGGCAAGTACACAGCGGCTTTTGACATGTTCAAAGTGATGGGGGTGAGCACAAAAGAGCTGATCCACTCGAACATCTTGGCCGCTCTTTTCAATGCAAACGGCTCTCACGGTTTAGATTCATTGTTCAGGGATGCTTACGTGGCGTCTTTGGCCAAACTGCCATGCAGTGGGGAGGCACTGCCGCTAGCTTTGCAGGTGTTGCAAAGCGTAAAGGGCATCAAAGCGAAAGTTGCTAGAGAGGTGGCACATATTGATGTGCTGCTCGAGTTCCCGGAAAAGCGTGTTGTCATTGCTATCGAGAACAAAATTTGGGCAGCTGATCAGCGCGACCAGGTCGCGCGCTATCAACAGGCGCTCTGCGAGCTATATCCACATCATGAATACCGGGCACTGGTCTATCTAACCCCGACTGGGCGGGCGTCGCCTACCCAGGACCTGCTATCCCCTGTGCCCGTTTATCACCAATCCTACGGTGAGGTCGCCGCGCTGCTTCGTCAGTATCAATTCCAAGCCACTTCATCGGCCGCTTTTTTCATCGATCAATTCTGTACGCACGTGGAAAAAACAATGTCAGGAAACTCCGACTTGAACGATCTTTGCTGGGACATCTTCCAGCAGAACGAAGATGCGTACGCTCATCTGGTGAAGCAGTACGAGTACTGCAAGACGCGGAAGATGACCGAGCTTTTTGATCGATTGGGTGAGCGTTTGGCCAGCGATCGGCTATTTGGAGATGTCGCCGACGAGATGCAGCTCAGACCAGCTTTTAGGACGGACAAGCAGCAGTATGACCTTGATGTTCGCCTTACCAGCTGGCCGGAAGGTGTTTGGATCAAAATCTACAAACATAATTGGTTTGGCGTGTTTCCGTTCTTCCGAGGCGAGTGTCGAGAGGCGCTGAGTGTTCGTTTGCCGACATTCACCCAGCCTGCGCACGCCGTACCCGACTGGGCAGATTTGTACTTCGCGTCGACTCGCTTTTTGGTCAAGGAGGATCGGTGTGTACTGGAGCAAGGGGATAAAGTCACGGACATTCATCTCGATCAGGCACTCACACGCGTCCGTGACTGCATGGCTGAAATCAATCTGGTGCTTGGTCGTCAGTGATCGGTATAGCGGCAGGAGGATGGATACCCGTTGAACTCTGTTCTCCGTCCACAAAAGTTGGTGTCTGCTTCAAGTCCTACACGGTGGGTAACGAAGCATAATTATCATTGGTCAGGGACGAGGTCTTCATGGCGCTGTTCATTCAGAAACCTATTTTTTGGAATACCAATAAGTATCAAGCACCATCCGGAGTTCGCGCGACAAGCGGATTTCCCAAGGCGACCGGATATGGTCATGAAGAGTGGAACAACTCGTCATGCATGCTCCTGAAACGTGGCAACGGCCATTTTCGCGTATTTCACACTGAAGGGCTGGGCGCTGCGCCTACTGACGAGAATGCGGGACAAACTTTTGTCTTTCTGACGGCGTCGCATGATGGTGTTCAGCAGTTGGTTGGAATCTCTGGAAATGCTTACAGCCTTCACGGCGACCATCATAAAAAGCAGCGTGAAGGCATGGCGAGTGAGCTTTCGCTCAACGAGCTATGGGAAGACGCTTGGAGCGTTGCCAATGTGCGGAAAAAGTACAACAACAACCAAAAGACTTTTTTGAAAGACTGGAAGAAAGATCTGCACTGGATTCCAAACTGGATCTGCCCGGAAGACTATTTCTGGTGGTTTGACACGCCAATCACCCTGGATCCGCAAGCCATCACTGGTAAGAACAGATTGCTAGGGATGTACAGCAGTTACACCGACCTGGATCTGCCAACGGTTAGCCGCATAATGGATGCCATCCCGGTTGCGCAGCGCAATGAACAGTGGGATCGCCTCGTGGATGCAATTCAGTGTGCGCCGACGGAGCCGCTAGCGGCTGAAGACGTATCGGACGGGGGTGAGCCTGTCACTGAAGTGCTCACCACGGTGAACGCACGTAGGGGGCAGGGAAAGTTTCGTGAGGACCTGATGAACGTTTGGGGGAGGGCTTGCTCGGTTACAGGCTTGGCGTGCAGTGAATTGCTTCGCGCCTCTCACGTGATACCTTGGCGAGCTTCCAATCCCAAGCAGCGTCTAGACAGCAATAACGGACTCCTTTTGTCAGCTAACTTGGATGCATTGTTCGATAAGGGATTGATCACCTTTGACAGCATGGGGCAGATGCAGATTTCAAAACGTATCGACCAGCGTCACAGAAAGGCTCTGGGCTTGCCTCAACCACTTCGATTTGTTCCCAAGGAGTTAGTGGTTTATCTGAAATACCATGAGGGCAAGGTGTTTCAAGACAACATAAGTTGACTCAACCGATAGTTTTGATGTGTGCTCATTCTGGTACGTGACTGGGAGGGGCGGGATGTCATGGGCTGGTAGCCGGTGCGGACTTCACTGACAAGCAATACACTCGCGGTCTTAATGGCTAGGGAGCGGCGCATTGAATCTGTTCGATCTTTTGAGGCTGTGGGAACCGACGTTTTCACCGGAAAGTGCCAAGGTCCACTTGGCGCGACGAAACGCCGACGAACACCCGCTTGACGTGTTCATTCAGGGAGGCTTCGATGAATGGCAGAGCCAACAAAGCAACCGCAACTTTAAGTTGCCTTTCGTGGTCTCGCTCATTCAAGCCGGTAGCCCAACCCGTTGGTTGTTTGCTGGGTTATTTCGGGTGAAAGCGTGTGTCCAAAAAGTCGGCCTCAAGCCTGAGTACGTTTACACCTTGGAGCGCGTGCCCGCGGCCGAAGAGTGGGTAGGGCGGCTGTATCTAAATAGCAGCTACACAAAACGCAATTCCTATCCGTACGGGGAGACTCTGGCGGGTGACCTAATCGTGATTGAACTGTTGGCCGAACGCCTCAGCATTGGACATTTTCCCGGCTTTAAGAAGGTTAATCTCACCAAGACCCAACTCGATGTGGTGGTGCAGCAAAACATTGACTCTTGGCGCTCTGCGCTTTCGAGTGTCAAAGGAATCTACCTCATCACCGATGCTCAAACCGGTAAGCTTTATGTCGGCAAGGCTGACGGGGAGGCAGGCATTTGGGGACGCTGGTGTACGTATTCGACAAGGAGTCATGGCCACAACGTGGCGCTCAAGCGTGAGTTTGGTATTGATGCTCCGCCGGAACGAGAAAAAGATCTGCGGTTCTCGTTGTTGGAGATTGCCGATCTTCATACGATGCCAGGCGATATAGATATCCGTGAGAGTCATTGGAAGGAAATTCTGTTGACCCGGTCGCATGGCTACAACCTCAACTAGTTACTTGATGGGAGTCTTGTGGCATCGGTACCAGGTTGGCGGCCGGGCCTTCTTGGACCATAGCCGCGCCCCCATTTCATGGAATGAAGTCCACTGCTAATGGCGCAGCAGTTCAATCACCGGTGCCAGCATTTGTTTTTGAGAGGGAATGGGGTCGCCTATTTGCTGTGGCTCAGTGGTGCCTTTCTGTGAGCGATCGCCGATAACGATGCTAATGCCATGAAGAGCTTGAGTTTCCGGCAGAGCATAGCCATGTAGCCTGACTTTTTCTGCCGAGCAGTCGGTTACGCTGCGGTACTAGACTTCACTACGTAAACCAAAACTACTGCAGTGACGGCCACCAAAGCCGCTCCGTGAAATACGATCAATGTCTTGGATAGGGTTGCTTTGAGCCAATTTTTCCAACCCTGACCTTTATCAATCACCATCAGAAAGTCGATGTCGTCTTTGTCAGTTGCTCGAACCTTGTCATAGAGCTTCCGGTAGCAGCGTTCGAGCGCCAAGAAATAGCCATCCAGGCCCCAGAAGGCAATACCCGGGATGTAGGCCAGAAACGCGAAACCTTTATCAGCATCCTTTGCAGACAGCGCAAACAGCGCTGAGATTAGGATGATTGACCAGCCCTTGAGCAGAAAAGAGTTGGTGGACAGGCGATTGACCACACCTTGAACAAACTCGAGGTGTTTGAGCTTTGCATCCATAAAGTGAGTCCGTTAAAAGTTTTTGTATAAGTGATCGATAGCTTTCGAGCTTTCGAGCCTGCAGCACCCAGGTTCTGGACAGACCAGCGTGAGTAGGGAAGAGTCGCTGTGGTCTATCACTCCCCCCACCGATGGGGCTCTTCATTTCTTGATTTCCTGTACCCGCTCGCTTGCTATATCTACGATCCGGTTGGCTTCCGCCATCGCAGGCTGGATTCTCCCCTCGGCCTTTCCGAGGCGATTATGAGCACCTTGCGTCAGGTGGCCCCGTTGTGTCTCGCGCTTAGAGTCAGCTTCGACGTCATGGATGGGCTTGAACGGTTGTAGCTCATAGATCGCAGCACAGTAATGCCCCCTCGCTAGCATCCATCTGGCGAATCTTGAGGCTGAACGCAAACTCAGAAATCTAGGCATTATCCTTGGTGTGCTTGACCAGCAAAAGGAAAGCCGCAGCTTCGACGATAACCAGCAAGAGTTCCATATCGTCGCCTTCCCCATTATTTCGCGCAATCATACACCGGCCATAGCGGCGCTAGGCCATCTCGCTCACTAGTAATTGACTTGACTCAAGAGATGGTGGCGTTCCTCTAGCTGCTGCTGTCAGCCAAAGGAAGTCATTAACTTCTGTGCAACAACGTCTATGTCAGATACTGCGGGTCGCGCAGGTATCTTGACCTAGGACAAGACAGCCGCCTTGAACAACGCGGTAAAAGATGGCACTTTGCCAAAAAGTGCTAGGGAAGCTCTCTTATGCCGATTCGCCAATCAGATCTCATTTATGCTGGTCAACGCCGCTCCATGCAGACACGCAACACCAAACGACTCGGGCAACCTACAGCCTTTCTAAGCCACAGCCACAAAGACTCAACTCTAGCACTGGGCTTACAGGAGTTGCTGAAGACCCAAGGGTGGGACGTCTATATCGACTGGCAAGATCAGACAATGCCTGACACCCCGGACGTTGAGACTGCTCTGACTATCAAAGCAGCCATAGTCCGTGCCGATTGGTTCCTCTTTCACGCGACGCAAAACTCAACAGCTTCACGTTGGTGTCCCTGGGAAATCGGTTTTGCTGATGGCAAAAAAAGCTATGACCGCATTGCGATTGTCCCCACACAAGACAACCTAGGGCATTTCTTCGGTAATGAGTATCTGAAGCTCTACAACAGAATCGATGTATCCACCGGAGTGCCCGGCCTTGCTCTCTTCGATACGCAGGACAATGGCAAGTGGGTGCGCGCGCTTTAACTCCTCCTCACCCTGTACCTTTTACCCCCTCGTTTAAAGGACAAAATCATGGCAAGAAAGGTTTTCTTCAGCTTCCAATACGAAGATGTACACCGCGCGATGAACGTGCGAAACAGTAACGTCATCGCTGCTGACACCAAGGTAGGCTTCATCGACAAAGCAGATTTCGAAGAGGTTGAGCGTAAGGGTGATGCTGCTATCAAGAAATGGATTAACGATCAACTGCATGGGACGAGTGTCACTGTCGTTCTGATTGGCGCTACAACCGAAAAGAGCAAATGGGTGAAATACGAGATTGAGCAAAGCATCGAGCGTGGAAATGGCATCCTGACCATTGATGTCAGCAAAATCGCCGACCTCAAAGGAACTACTACTGACTGCTGCTCGCTTCGGGTTCCTGGCTCTCCCCACTTTCTGTGGAATAAACAGGATGGCCGTGCCAATTTAGGCAAATGGGTAGAAGCCGCGGCGAAAGCAGCAGGCAAGCCCTGACACCAATGCCTCTAGCTCAAGGGTAGAGTTTTCTAAAGGATAGATTTCATGACCCTTCAACCCTGGGGCGGGTCCCCGGCCCGTTCTAGGCTGCGAAGCTTATGGCGAGTGAAGTATTTGTCGAGAGTACAGACTAATAGGGACAGATTTATTGAGTGACCAGACAGACTCTTCTGACTCCTAACAGGCCTCCGCTTTCGGCCAGGAGCGCCGAACGCGCCTGATGAATAAATCTGTTCCCTTTTCCCGCTAACCTGACGCAGCGCGGTTCGCGAAGCGGAGTCACCGATCCACACTTTCAGCTATCATCGTTAGGAACAATTTACTCAAAAAAATTATGGTGTGAAAATTAATTGCGACTTAAATTAAATGACTATCGTATTTCTCAATCCAACATTTGATTAATTGAAGCACAGACGACAAATGGAGATAAGTCATGGCGAAGAACTGCTTTTTGAGCTTTCACTATAAGCAGGATAGCTGGCGTGTATCGCAAGTTCGGCAGATCGGGGCAGTCGAAAAGCAGCCGCTGCTTGACTCGAACAAATGGGAAGAAATTAAGAAAGAAGGTGATGATGGCATCAAAAAATGGATTGCCGACAACATGAAGGGCAAAGAATGCCTTGTCGTGCTTGTGGGAGAGAAAACTGCCAGTCGCCGCTGGGTCAAACACGAGATCAAGAAAGCCTGGAAGGATGGGCTGGGTGTGCTCGCCATCCATGTCCACAATCTGAAAGACTCAGACGGCAATCAATCGTCGAAAGGCTCTAATCCTTTTACAGGCCTCACTGTTGACGGGGAAAATGTCACGGGAAAAGTCTACGATCCGCCATACGCCACCAGCACCAATGTGTATGACTACATCAAGTCGAATATTGAAACCTGGGTTAGCGACGCTATAAAGGCACGTTGAATCTTAATATCTGATTGCATTCTACCAAGTGCCATTCGCCGTGGAGAATGCAATCCACCTACAAAAAAATTCCTTCCGGATTAAGTGTAATAGATGGAGCCAAAATGCCACGCAGAACATTCTTTTCTTTTCACTATGTGCCTGATGTATGGCGCGCTTGGAATGTCCGCAACAGTTGGGTGGTGAGAGAGGCCGACGAGGACAGTCGGGGTTTCTTTGACCGCAGCGTATTTGAGGCTTCAAAAAAAGAGAGTGACGATGCGCTAAAGACCTTTCTGCGCAAGGGGTTGGAAAATACTTCGGTCACTTGCGTCCTTGCAGGAACCGACACTTGGTCACGGCGATGGGTACGCTACGAAATTGCTCGAAGCGTTATCAAAGGAAATGGCTTGCTAACCGTTTTCATTCATGGCGTCCAGAACAAAGACAAAGCAATATCTACAAAAGGTGCCGATCCATTGGCGCAGATGGGACTTTATAGAACCGATCGAGGTATATATCTCGCCGAGTGGAAGGATGGGAAGTGGGGGGCCTATGCAGATTACTCGCTTGCAATTCCGGAAGCTGATTTGTGGTTCCCCGCACCTAAAACAAACAGCGTAGTCCAACTTTCAACCCATTGCCTGAGTTACGACTTCACAGGCCAAGATGGCAGAAAGAATATTGGCGGATGGATTGAAACTGCTGCGGGAGTGGCTGGCCGATGAGCGAGAGTTTGAGTTCACAATCACCCTACCAGCTCATCCTACTGGGTGCTGCCTATGGGCGTGATGCTCGCCTCCGCCATAGCGTTGATCTGGCGCTTCAAGGGCTAGGGATTCCGACCAGCGCGATTACGTTTCTCAGTGATGCCAACGCACCTAGTCGCAGCTTAAAATCACCGGTGATGGCAGTATTTTTTGGCTCGCCGGAGCATACTGTCGATACCACACTTGTGGCAGATTTGATTGATGACTCGATCATTATAGCTCCCGTCGTCTCGGATCTGTCCCAGATTTACGCAGAACTTCCGCCTCAGCTCAGACATGTCAATGCAATTGTATTGGGCGCCAACGATGATGGTATCGCCCGCCTCGTCACACTAGTCCTTGAAACATTTCGGTTGTTGCGGCGTGAGCGACGACTGTTCATCAGTTACAAGCGAGCAGGGTCTCAGCCGCTGGCTGATCGTTTGTACGACGCCCTTGATGCTCGCGGTTTTGACGTTTTTATCGACGTGAGATCGGTGCCTCCGGCCGCAGATTTCCAATCACAGCTCTGGCACAGAATGTCGGATTCTGATGTCGTTGTGCTGATCGACACGCCTGGTTTTAGAGAAGGTCGCTGGACGGCCGAAGAATTGGCGCGCGCCAACGCGACTAATGTGCAAATCTTGCACCTACTTTGGCCGGGTCAAAAGGAAGATCCTGCATCATCCTTCAGCCACTTCATGCAGCTTAGGCGTCGGGATTTTTTTGGATTTATTCCAATGCGGGGACGTTGGGCCACGAAAGGCTTGGTGGCGAGGATTTGCGACGAGGTCGAAAGATTGCGCGCACCAGCAATTGCAGCCCGGTACCGATATTTAGTCGATAACTTTTGTGACGCCGCCCGCGACATGGGACTTGATCCAAGTGTTCAAATCGAAGGCTGGATTTCGCTCAAAATCGAGTCCAATCGAACGCTGGCGATCGTGCCAGCAGTGGGAATTCCAACCTCTGATCGCATCAACGAGGTGTTCGAAGCCATTACCGATCCGGCTGTTGAAGCGAGAGAAGTATGGGTGATTTATGACAATAGAGGTGTGCTGAGAACGTGGCTCTCTCATCTGGATTGGCTTGACTCATATTTGCCGATTCGGGCAGTGCAAATGTCGAAGGCACCACAACTTCTGAAGGAGTTCACCGCATGATAGACATATTTCTATCTGCCAGCGTGCCTTTGCCTGATCGCAATCGGGTATTTTTCGACACTGCCGATGTCCTAGCAATACGGGAAGCGATCAAGGCTTTGGTTGAGGTAGTGCTGCCGATTGGAAGAATCACGTGCGGCGGCCATCCAGCGATAACTCCGCTATTGGCCCTCTTTTCCCGCGAGGCAGGCCTTGACCACAACAGGGTCGCGATTTACCAAAGCAAACTCTTTGAGGGGCGATTGCCTCCTGAGTTGGCCGAGTTCGTCGACGTGCATATGGTGCCAGCAGTTGATAACAACAGAGAAGCCAGTTTGACGGCCATGAGGAAAGCAATGATCACAAGCCGAAAGTTCAGCGCAGCGGTGATCGTTGGCGGCATGGATGGCATCTATGAGGAGCATAAATTGTTCGTCGAACACCATTCCAACGCCGTAGTGCTCCCGCTCTCGACAACAGGAGCCGCAGCCAAAGTTGTTTATCAGCAGGGAGAATATGATCCAATTTTTGCGCGCGATCGAACCTATTCCAGCTTATTTCGCCGAAAACTCCTGCCCCTGGATTAGCCCGATAACCTTGAAGTAACCGCGTTTATTAAGCTTGACGGAGCGAAAAAGTGGGGCTGCCTATGCAGCCCCTTGGTTAAAAATAGCTTTCGTTGTGTGCGTTCGGATAACTGAAGCCGTTGGGTGTAGTCAGTTTGGATCGCAAGACTTAACCAGGCTGGCGTCCCGCTTGGACTGCCTAGAGATCGAAGCTAGTCGCTCCGTTACCAATCTGCCAAGCCAGTGTACTCATGGCTGTCGAGTGACCGCTTCTGGCCAATTTCGGCCGGTCATGAACCCGAAATAAAGCTGAAGAGCGTGCTCGGCGATGAGGGCTCAAGGCAAATGACGCCGACTTATGAAGGCGATAATGATCCAGTCGCTGCGTGTGCAGGGAAAGACATCATCGCCTCGGCCGGAGAATGTTCGTAGGTTGAGGACAACATGGCACTGAGTCGATCACCCAACAGGTCCCAAGCGCGCTTCTTTTCTTCGGCGTAGTCATGATGCAGGTAGTGCCGTCTCACCCGCGAGCCGGCCAGTACATGGTTTTGACAGCGGTCGATGACGTTCAGGCTGACCCCCAGGGCCTGCATCATGGTCGCGCCTGTGCGACGCAGGTCATGTGGCGTCCAGTCGCCGTTCTGGCCGTCGGCCAGGACCAGGGTGTTGTCGTGACGCCGTCTGGAGAGGGCCTTACGGTTTTTGAACCGGGTTTGGCGATCGCCGACCTGTTTGCTCACCACTTTCACGTCCACATGCCCATCATCCAGCTTGTTCGGAAAACACCATTGCGAGTCTCCAGTTAGGGTTTTGAGTTCCTGAAAGAAATGCAAGGCGAAGGGAGAGAGGAAGACATGGTGGTCTTGTTTCTTGGCGCGGGTGCCTTTGACGATTTCGCTGGGGAGGAACCAGGTCTGCTGGTCTAGATCGACATTTTTCCATTCGGCCTGCAGCAATTCACCAATTCGGCACAGCGTGCCCAGGCTAATCCAGAGCGCGAGCTGCGTTTCCTTCTTTAGCGGACGAATGCCGTCGTATTTTTGGCCCGCGGGGAGGGTGTCGTAATCGGCGGTCATTTGCTGGAAGCGGTTGTGCAGTTCCATCAGCTCAGCCGGGGCAAGGATGCGGCTTCTTTCCGCTTCATAGTCGGCCGGGATCAAGGGAGAGATGTCGACCAGTTCCGTCGGATCACCTTCAATCAGTAAGGCCCGCCAAGGTTGGCGCTTTCTCGCCCAGCTGAACATCTGGGTGAGGTCGGCGAAGAAGCTGATGGCTTGCCGGTGAGCGCCGCGGTTGACCACGGTGCGGATCAGCGCCCGAACATCGTGTTCGGACACATTGTTCACCGCGGTCCTACCGAGTGCTGGCAAAAGGTCCTTGTTAAAGCGTCGTTGCAATTCGGCATTGCCGTCTTTACGTGCGACGCCATCCAACAGCCAGGCCTTGGCCAGATCCTGGACGGTCAGCGTTTGCACCTTCGACGTGTTTACTTGTTCCGCCTCGACGTTGGCCGCGGTATAGGCCTGAGCCTTGGCGGTTTTTTTGTGTTCGTTGGGATTGATCTGCTCATCGATGAGCGCGCGGGCCAGGTTACGCGCCTTACGGATGTCTGTCAGGGATTTGCGCGGCCAAGTGCCGCAGGCATACTCTTTGTTCTGATCGCCCCAGCGATAGCGATAGAAAAAGCTGACCGACACGCCGTCCTTACGCATTGAGACTCGACCGGCCAGATTTCCATCTTCGCGGAGGATCCGACCGGCATCGTTGGCGGTCAGCGACTCGAGTTCTTTGATGGTGATTTTGGCCATAAAATGGGTTACCCCTACTTTTACCCCCACAAAAACATCGGCTCTTGATGGACGTTAATGGACTCTCGTGGAGCTGAACATCGCTGGAGCTTAAGTAAATACTAGCTTATAAAAATCCAGAGTAGAATTTCGGAGTCTTTCAAGAAGTATGAAAAAGTAGATGGGGTGCTAGGGGTCGAGTGTTCGAATCACTCCGTCCCGACCATTATTCCTGAGTAAAATCAGACACTTGAGCCGATCAGATAGATCGGTTTTTTTGTGTCTGCGCAAAACCCGCGCACAACTGGCGCAAACAGGGTGGCTTTGTCTGGCCGCAGCAACCAGCGGCAGCGTTTCACTGACGACGACGCAGTTATCGATGCTGTTGGAAGGCATTGATCGGCGCAAGACAATTCGTACAATACCCGTCCTCGCGGTCTGACTTTACGCGCTGAAAATCCTTAGTAACATTCGGCTATGACTCATATGACCGACGTCTTGCCGCATGATCTTCAAGCCCGAAAGGTCTTGGTCTCTACCCTGCGGGCAGAGATTGAGCGGCCGAAAATGATGATCGCCAAGTTGCGGCGCACTCAGTTCGGGCGCAGTCCCGTGTACTTGGACGCGATGATCGATCAGCTCCAACTGAGCCTTTTAGAGTTGGAGGTCAGCCAGGCTGCAGTTACATCAGTCACTGAGTCAGCAATGCGCACCGTTTCCCGTCGCAAGCCTTTGCCCGAGCATCCCCCCCGCGAAATTTATGTCCATCAACCCGATACACAATGCTCCGGTTGTGGTGGGACGATTCGCCGATTGGGGGAGGACGTATCAGAGGTTCTGGAATACGTTCCGGTACGTTCCAAGGTGATTCGCCACGTTCGATCCAAGCTGGCTTGTCGCTGCTGGGAGCACATCGCTCACGTACCTGCGCCGAGCCGCCCTATAGCTCGGGGCCTTGCAGGCCCAGGGTTATTGGCCCATGTATTGATTTCCAAGTTCGTTGACCACCTTCCTTTGTATCGGCAGTCAGAAATCTACGCCCGCGAGGGCGTAGATCTGGAGCGCTCGACCTTGGCCGACTGGGTCGGCCAAAGCAGCCAATTGCTCAGACCGTTGGTCAACGCACTCAAGTCCCGCGTCATGAGCGGCCACAAAGTCCACGCCGACGACACTAATATAGCCAAATGCCACCATCGAGGCCCAATCAAACCCGATATTGATCGGTTTTTTTGCCTACAGGAAGGAGTTACAACCGTGGCCGTAAACACTGTCGATAGCATTGCCAAGTTCGTGACGAATGGGCTCATCACTCACTACCCGGTTCCTTTCAAGTTCTTGGCGAATGAGGACTTGCTCGTCACCTACATTGACCCCACGGGAGCTTCAGTCACACTGACTCTTGGTACGCACTACGCAGTCAACGGGGCCGGGAGTGAGCAGGGTGGTAGCGTCGTTACCGAGCCCGTCTTGGCTGGGCCTGGGCAGCTGACGGTGGGCAATCTTGTTGCGTTCGACGACCCCAATGTCGGCTCAAGCCAGATAGCGATCAGCCGGCTCTTGCGCGAGGAGTCAACTAACGGACCGCGAGATAGGCTTGTTTGGGATGACGCCCAGGCCATATCTCTATCTGGTAAGGACTGGGCAATGGGTGGCTTTCGCGTTTTTGGGAAGTACTTGAAATCGCGAGCTCCCGTTTTCAAGAGCATCGATTTTCAAAGAAGGCTATCTATCCTTGGCGATCTTGCCCACGGAATGACATCCGTGAAGTCAGAAAACTGGTATGCGGCATTCGCGGTTGCAAATGAAGGCGACGATTCCCCTACGTTCAAGATTGCACCCTTTCTTTTCGTAAAATCGGTTGTTGGAAATGTGTGCACTCTGGGCAAATGCGGTGAAGTTTCTGACGTAAACGTCATCGATAATGCAATTTACAGTTGGCCGCCGAACTCTCTGGCCGGGGCAGACGTGCTCGTGGTGAATGAAGTGTTCTTGAGTGGTGTGCCGACCTGGTCCATGCGTATTGCCAAGGCCACCGGCAACACTGCTAGCACCCTATCTCTGGATAACATCGGTTCGGTTGGACCAAAGTGCTTTCTGCTGCCCGCGCCAAGTGGCTGGGAGCATTACCGATACTGCACATCGTTTTACTTCGACACAGCTGAAGTACGAAACATTTTCGATTGTGGAGGAGGGCCGGTTAGGTGCCGAATTGATCTGGCCTAATGATTTTGGACACTTTAATCGGGCGCTATGATGGCGCCTAAATTTGAGGTGTTTTGGATATGCGCAAATCTTATTCCAGTGAATTCAAACTCAAGGCAGCCAGTATGGTGCTCGATGAGGAGCAGCCAGTTCCTGAAGTCTGTGCCAGCTTGGATATTGGTCCCACGGCCCTGCGCCGCTGGGT
>NZ_JACVZE010000003.1 GCF_015461805.1 Pseudomonas pisciculturae | reverse complement strand
CTCACAAAACACCGAAAGCTATCACATACCCAATTTGCTGAAGCGAGGCCAACTGGTCACGACTCAGTACCCGAATTTCTTGACGACCATAGAGCATTGGAACCACCTGATCCCATCCCGAACTCAGCAGTGAAACGATGCATCGCCGATGGTAGTGTGGGGTTTCCCCATGTGAGAGTAGGTCATCGTCAAGATTAAATTCCGAAACCCCTGTTTGCTAACGCAAACAGGGGTTTTGTTTTTGTAGAAGTCCATGAATTCCATCGGCACGTTGCTAGTGCAACGCGCCGGTACACAGAATTTCTTGACGACCATAGAGCATTGGAACCACCTGATCCCATCCCGAACTCAGCAGTGAAACGATGCATCGCCGATGGTAGTGTGGGGTTTCCCCATGTGAGAGTAGGTCATCGTCAAGATTGAATTCCGAAACCCCTGTTTGCTAACGCAAACAGGGGTTTTGTCGTTTAGGTGCCCAGAGTCAGTGATCGGCAGCATGCCGATGCCCATTGTTGTGGGCAGCGAAGTGGCACCTATGACTTTTCTCGACAGTGGCTACGAGAGACTTCAATCCTTACAGACATGCGGGCGATGTCTTCCAATAGCTTTAGCGATAGCGCCCGAGCTTCAGTACTCAGTGGCAATGTTTCGGGTTAGAAACCGTTGCGGCTCTCTTTCTTGTATGACAACCGCCGGTCGGTTTCCCACGCAAAACAAAGATAAATCCTACAAAAAACTCAGTTTTGTTCCGGCTTGGCCGAAAGCCTGACGAGCCATGCGTGCACCGAAATAGAGCGGCTGCAAAAAGCTGCTTATCCCGCTCTAGGGACTGTACCACCCGGCACGCTAACCCCCCTTTGGCAAAAAGAAGTCGATGAAATGAATCTAAAGTTCAGTCATAAAATTCTGTTGGCTGCGTCAGGCGTCGTGGTTTTAGCCTTCGCGTTATTCACGCTGTACAACGACTATCTGCAGCGCAGTACCATCAAACAGAACTTGGAGTCATCCATCGAGCAATCGGGTGAGCTCACCGCCAGCAGCGTGCAAAACTGGCTCAGTGGCCGAATCTTGGTACTCGAAAGCCTCACGCAAAACATCGCCCATCAGGGCAGCAATGCTGACCTCGCTGGCTTGGTCGACCAGCCGGCATTCACCTCGAACTTCCAGTTCACCTATGTGGGCCAAACCAACGGCGTGTTCACTCAGCGTCCAGACGCAAAAATGCCCGACGGCTACGACCCTCGCCAGCGCCCTTGGTACAAGCAAGCCGTGGCCGCCGACAAACCCATGCTCACACCGCCTTACATGGCCGCAGTCGGTGGGCAGATCGTGACCATCGCTATGCCGGTGAAGAAGAACGGTGAATTGCTCGGCGTGGTCGGTGGAGACCTGAGCCTGCAGACCCTGGTGAAGATCATCAATTCGGTAGACTTCGGCGGTATTGGCCATGCGTTTCTGGTCAGCAGCGATGGCCAGGTCATCGTCAGTCCTGACCAGGACCAGGTGATGAAGAACCTCAAGGACATCTACCCCGGCACCCCGGTACGCATCGAAAAGGTCAGCCAGGACGTCGTCCTTAACGGCCAAGACCGCATCCTGTCATTTACCCCGATTACCGGTTTGCCCGGTGCAGATTGGTACATAGGCCTGTCGATCGATAAAGACAAAGCCTACGCACCGCTGGGTAAATTTCGCACTTCCGCTTTAATCGCCATGTTGATTGCCGTGGTCGCGATTGCAGTGCTCTTGAGCCTGTTGATCCAAGTGCTGCTGCGCCCGTTGACGACCATGGGGGTCGCCATGCAAGACATTGCGCAAGGCGAAGGCGACCTGACTCGTCGCCTGGCAGTCACCAGCAAGGACGAATTCGGCGAAGTCGGCAGTGCCTTCAATCAGTTCGTGGAGCGCATCCATGCCTCGATCTCCGAAGTATCTTCCGCTACTCGCCAGGTGCATGACCTGTCCCAGCGTGTAATGGCCTCGTCCAATGCCTCGATCATCGGCTCCGACGAACAAAGCGCGCGCACCAACAGCGTGGCTGCAGCGATCAACGAGCTTGGCGCCGCCACCCAGGAAATCGCACGTAACGCTGCCGATGCATCGCAGCATGCCAGCGGCGCGAGCGAGCAGGCGGACGATGGGCGTAAAGTGGTGGAGCAAACCATCCTGGCCATGTCGGCGCTGTCGCAGAAGATCAGCTTGTCCTGCACCCAGATCGAAACCTTGAACGCGAGCACCGATAACATCGGCCACATCCTCGACGTGATCAAAGGTATTTCCCAGCAAACCAACCTGCTGGCACTCAACGCCGCGATCGAAGCCGCACGCGCTGGTGAGGCCGGGCGTGGGTTTGCAGTAGTCGCCGATGAGGTACGTAACCTGGCTCACCGCACCCAGGAGTCTGCCGAAGAGATCCACAAGATGATCACCTCGTTGCAAGTGGGCTCGCGTGAAGCGGTGACCACCATGAATGCCAGCCAAGCCTCCAGCGAAGAAAGTGTGCAGGTCGCCAACCAGGCGGGTGAGCGTTTGGTCAGCGTGACGCAGCGAATCGTCGAGATCGATGGGATGAACCAGTCTGTCGCTGCCGCCACCGAGGAGCAGACCGCCGTGGTGGAAACCCTCAACGTTGATATCAACCAGATCAATCTGCTGAATCAGCAAGGCGTGACCAACCTCAATGAAACGTTGAAGGACTGTGATGCACTGTCGCAGCAGGCCAATCGTTTGAAGCAATTGGTCGACAGCTTCAAGATCTAATCCTGAAGCAGGCTGGGCAGAGGCGAATGAGTTCGCCTCTGCCCTTCAGCCAAGCAACCGGCTTGCATTCTCCAGCGCGCTATTGGCAAAGCCCTGTACAAACTGCTCAAACCCCACCTGTGTCACATCCTCTGGCTCGGCAATGATGGTCCAGGTCACTCTTGAGCACTCAACGTCCAGCGCTTCTACACGGATTGCCGCCCACAACCTGGCTATGCCCAGGGAGTTGTAGATCGTGGTCCACGTCATTTGCATGGCGTGGTCATCCCGGCTATTGAGTTGCTCCACTACACGATGCCCATCATGAAAATGTTTTGTACGCAGAGCGCCCACACCGGCTCCGGTCATTTCGGTGTGCGATATCTCAGGGATGAACGCATCAAACGCAGCGAACTGACCCACGAGTTGCCACAGTCGGGCGGCAGAGCAGTTGACTGCCACAGTGGCAATGATTGGAGCACCGTTGGGATTGCGGATTAACGTATCGGGCTGCAGCGATTTCATAAGGGGTCCTGGGGCGATTCAAAGAAAGCTGATGGTCTTGAGGTAAGCACAGCCTTTGTCTAACAACTGCGGGTCTTTTTCGGGATACTGCTCCCCCATCGCATGAACGCCGTGTCGTGCGTTGTCATGACGGACCATCGTCGTGTCTCCAATGTCCTCATCCAAGTGATCAAGGTAAAACCCGAGCACGCCAAACAGCGCGTTGTTCTGGTCCACCGTTCGCAGCGCCCGCTGCCAATGTGCAACGCTTACCCGCTCAAACCGTTGGCCTGCCCGGCTGAACGCGTCCAGGTAATGTTCCCAGCTCAAGGGGGTTGGATTGTGCAGGTTGAACACGTGTCGATCAGCGTGAAAATCAACGCCATGAAACGCAATGAAGCGCGCCAGGAAGTCCACCGGCATCAAATCGAAGTTCATATTCAGTCGAGGAACCAGGCCCAACTGCAGGGAGCCCTTGAGCATCAGCATCAGGCGGTTTTTCTGCGGCTGGCACACGCCGCTGTGACTGTTGAAGCTGATATTGCCGGGGCGATAAATGTTCACCCATGCACCTTGCTCAACCGCCCGCCCCAACCACCTTTCGGCAACCCACTTGGACAGGTTGTAGCCATTCTTGATGTACAGCGGCAACGTGGCTGCGGCCGGGGCTTCGAGGACATTGCCCAAGGAGTCGACGCTGCTTGAGGCCGACAATGTCGAGACGAAATTGAGAACCTTCTTGCGGCGGCTCTCGCACAGCCTCAGGCACTCAAGGACGGGATCGACGTTATCCTTGGCCAGTGATGTGTAGTCCAGCACATGGTTGACCCGTGCCGCGTTATGTATCAGCACGCCAAAATCTTCGGCGAGGTAGTCATACACGTCTCTGGCCAAACCCAGGCGCGCCAGACTAATGTCAGCGGCGAATACCTGCACCCGGCTCAAGTCCAGATGCTCCAGTTGGTATTCGCGCAATGCCTGGGTAAAGCGTGTCATCGCAGATTCACCCGGTGCTTCGCGTACCAGGCACGCGACTGCGGTTGCACCGTTGGCCAGCAGCGCTTCGACGATATGAACGCCGACAAAGCTGTTGGCTCCCGTCACGATCAATTTTTGCGGGTCGCCCGCGCAGCTCTTGGGCAGCATCTTGACCACCCATTCGCGCTCAGCGTCTTGTATGGCTTGGGTGGACGGCGCGCCGACAAGCTCACTGTTTTCAATCAGGGTGGCGAGCGTACGAATCGTCGGCACTTCAATGAAACGGCTCAGCGCAAAACTGCGACCAAATTGCTCACGAACGCGCAGCAACAAGATCGACAACAAGATCGAATGGCCGCCAAGGTCGAAGAAGCTCTCATCGATCGACACTTCGCCAACGGTCAGCCCTAGCAGCTCGCCCCATAGACTCTTCAATCGCGCTTGAAGCGGCGTTTGTGTGCTGTTGTGAGTCGCCTGCAAGGTGGGCCGAAGGGGCACTGCGAGCAACGCTTGCCGATCGACCTTGCCGTTATTGGACAAAGGCATGTTGGGCAGATCGACCCAGTAACCCGGTTGCATGTAGCGGGGTAAAGACTGCTGCGCATGCTGTTGCAATGCCGTCAATGTGGCGCCTGGTTCGGCTTGGCTGACAAAGCAGCGAATTCGGCATTCGCCGTCCACCACCACCGCTACCTGACGATAAAACCGACTGCTACGAAGACAGTGTTCAATTTCCTGAGGTTCGACGCGAAAGCCACGGATTTTTACCTGATCATCGCGGCGCCCACCCAGCAAAATTCCATCGGTGGTCCATTGTGCCAAGTCACCGCTGCGCAAAGCCCGCAAGGTCTCGCCGCCAGGTAGGGCGAGCTCGACGAAGGGGCTAAAACCCGTCGTTGGCGCGTTGATATACCCCAGGCTCACGCCAGGACCGGCGATGTACATCTCGCCCATCACCTCTTCATCGACCGGTTGCAAATCCTCATCGAGAATCAATACCCGGCTATTGGCAATGGGCTGGCCAAGGAGGCGATTGCTGTCACTGGAGCGCAGCTCCCGATGGGTGACCAACACCGTGGCTTCCGTGGGGCCGTAGAGGTTATGAAACCGGCACTGTGTTGCAAGCCGCTCGATCACAGGGGGCTCGCACACATCACCACCGGTCAGCAGGTGCGTCAGGCCCAGTGGTTGATCCAGCGGCAGGATGCTGAGCAGTGCGGGTGGAATAAACGCGTGGGTGACACGCTGGCGGTGCAGCAGGTCCAGCAGTTGCCGAGGATCATGCCGTTGCGCCTCGTTAGGAACGATCAACGTGGCGCCCGCTATCAGAGCAGGGAAAATATCGATCAGCGACGCGTCAAAACTCAACGACGAAAATTGCAGGACACGGCCCTGTTCATCCAGCGCCATGCAGCTTCGGTACCAGGCCGTGAAATGCGCCAGATTACCCTGACTGAGCATGACACCCTTGGGCTGTCCGGTGCTGCCCGAGGTATAGAGTGCCAGGCACGGCGCGTCAGGGCTGGGGCGATGGCGCATCAGCGGGTGGGTGATATCGGCCTCGCGCGAGTTCACAGTGCTGACATCCAGGGAGCTGAAATGCGCCCGCAAAGGGTGCTGGCCAGTATCCAGCAGCACACGGGCCCCGGCGCTTTCAAGCATCGCCTGATGGCGCTGAGGAGGGTGGCCCGATTCCAGTGGCAGATACACCGCACCACAGCCCAGCACCGCGAGAATACTTGCGTACAACTCGATGGATTTTTCCAGGTACACGCCAATCACCGGTGGTGTTTCGCCAAAGGTGAGCAGCGGATGTAACCGTGCCTGAATCGCCAGGGCAAACACCCGAAGTTGATCATAGGTCAGCTCATGGCCATCAATGTTCAGCGCGGGGCGCTCAGCGAAGGTGTGCAGGCTTGCCTGCAATCGTTCGATCACTGGCAGTTGGGCTTCCTGCATCAATGCAGGGTTTACCGTGCGGTTGAATCGATGCAGGAACGCCAGCCCTTCAAGTGCGCTCAAGCCCCTCTCGGGCCATTCATTGGCTATCGCCCCCGTCGTGAAAAAGCTGGGGTCGCGCGCGAAGCCACTGACGTGCAATGCCACCCATTCCACCAGCGTCGTTGTGGCTCGCCGACGCAGGCGCTGGCCATTCCCACTAGGTTCTTCGGCGATGTCCAACACGGCATACAAGCGTCGGCATTGATCATAAGCGCGTAGTTGCAGAGCCGGTAGGCCGCTGCCAGACACGGGGCCCACGCCCAGTCGCACGCTTATTCCTGGGGCTTGCTCGGGGTCAGTCACCAGCGGTTGGCTACCGTCTTCAATCCATAGATCGATGGCGTCCTCGCCAGAGGCATGCCCGTACTGCTCCAGCACCTGCCGGATGGCCTTTATAGCGTCGCTGGTACCGCTCCATCCGATGGTCAGGCGCCTCATGCCGTTCTCCCCGCCACTGGCAGGTAGGCACTCAGCGCTTGCGCCACGCTCGCCGTTTGCAGCAACCCGCTGTGTTGCAGAAAACCCAGGATATTGGCCAGCAATGGATGCTGACGAGAAATGGGGAACGCCAATGCCGTCACTTCATCGCTCAATGCGCGACGCAAATTCGCGCTGATATCCAGGTGTTCGATCAGGTGCAGGTCGAAGTTTTTCTGCAGGTCATTGGTCAGGTAATGCGCAAGAAACGTCGGCAGTGCTTGAGCGATGCTATCGCGGTCAGTCGAGGGCGCAGTCTGCCAATAAAGGCGCACCAGTCGTGTCCAGAATTGCGCGTGACGGCCTTCATCAAACAGGTGGTCGGCCATCAAGCCCCGGATGGAGGCTTTGACACTCTCATCTTTTGAAAACGCGGCTACATCCTGCGTCACCGTGTTTTCGGCAATGGCAACACCGATCAACTCGATCGCATCGCGCAGGTGGGGAGGAACCTGCGCCTGTGCCGCCGGCAATGCTCGACTCAGCTCGATTTGCGTAGGCAGGTCGAGCGGTTGGATACCGGTCATCGCCACGGTCTGCTGCAGGAAGTCCAATGCGACCAACGCGTGGTAATCCTCGTCCACGACGACGGTCATGGCGTCATAACGGCAGGCGAGGGGGAAGGGCAGCGAGAAACGATTCTTGGCAATACTGCGTGCGGTCTTGTCGACGATCTCGGTTTCGAAAATCACCACGTCGCTGATGAACTTGTAGAAGCTTTGCAACAGCACGAAGTCGCGGCACTGCGGACACTGTTCCAGAAAGGTCGCGCTGAGCACCAACGGCTGGCGGCACAGCGGGTAGATCAGCCTGTCATCGTTTTCCAGCAAGCGGCGAGGACGTGTGCGGATAGTTGCACGTCGCTCCCAGTCGTCGGCAATGGTCTGGTACTGCGCGATATTCATGGGCGCACCTCGTGCAGGGCGGCGCGCACCTGATCCCAGAGCGTAAGGCGACTTTCCACCGCGCCCAAGGCGCAGTCGTGAGCCTGTCGTGGGTAGGCCGGCTCTACGCTGACCAAACGCTCAAGCAACAATTGCGCTGCCGGCCCGTGACCCTGGGTGTCCAATTCGATGTGGCGTTTGAGATAGCCGCATAACAGGGGGCCTTGGTGCTGGATAAACGCCTCAGATTGCAGGATGCGCTCGAACATCGCCGGGATGACATGTTCGCGGCCGTGCAAAAAAGCGGCGGCCACGCAGTGGGTAGGAGCGTTCAGCGCAATGTTCAGCGTATCGCTGACAAAACGGGCTACGCCGGGGGGCGCAGCAATATCTTTCAAGGCTGCGTTCGCGTGCAGGTCTTGGCGTTGCAACCCAATAAATCGATTGATTGCGCAGGTGCTGGCGCCTATTTCGGTCATAGCCTCAAGGTACAGCTCGAAGTGGCTGCAATAGCCTTGTAGGGGGTGCTCGTCGGATTCTTCACCCAGCACGATTTCGTTGATCAGCCGTGCAGCCTGCGGGTCGGCGGGAGGCAGCCAGGGAAGCTGTGTGCAGGTCAGGTCTTGTTGCAGGCGTTTGGCGAGGGTCATGAAGTCCCAAACAGCGAATACATGACTTTCCATAAATAGTTGTAACTTTTCTATTGAAGTTATTTCAGTAAATAACGGGTGGTTACATAGTTGTAGTTGCTTTTGTTCAAGTAGCGTTTGGTGCATGGTCGATGCCTATAAGTTATTGCGTCTGCTGTAAGCGCAGCGATGGGCGTTTATGATCGGCAAGAACAATAAGTCGTTGTAACCCGATTGAGAGCGCGAACGAGCTCATGCGCGGTAGTTGCGCAATGAAGTGAGCTCGCTGGTTTAGTAGCGCAAGATAATAGTCGGGTTAAACAGTTTGGCGAGGGTATGAATGTATTGGATGTTTTTCTAAATAATATTAACTGTCAGCAAGTTTCTTTGGCCGCGGTGGGAAGTTTCTTCGTGCGGGGCGCTTTCATAATGAATAGCGGGCCCCGCAATACTTTAGGGCGCAAGGTGAACAATAACTGGATTAAACGTTTTTCTTACCGGTGGCTTCCAGGCCACTGAGGTAGGTTGTGATGACATCCATCCCTCGCATCAAGTGATTGCGCAGGGTCAGGATGCTCTGCTCGGTTTTCTTTTGTGCCACCAGGTTCAGTAATTCACGGTGATCTTCCTGAGAGGTCTCACCCAGGCCCATCGCCTCAAGGTTGAAACGCAAAAAACGCTCCTCCTCGTTCAGCCCGTGCTCCACTAACTTGAGTAAGCGCTGGTTAGGGGCCTTGCTGTAAAGGGTCATGTGGAACAGACGGTTCAGGCGACCAATCTCGGTGTAGTCTTTTTCCTGTTCCAGAGCGTCGATCAAAGCGCCCGCTTCGGTAATATCCGTTTCGGTGAGCAAGGGCATCGACAATCGCAACGCTTCAGACTCCAGCAACATCCGCAGCCCGTAGGTCTCTGCCGAATTGTCCTCGATCAATGGCGCGACCACCGCGCCCTTGTGCGTCACCACATGCAGCAGTGACTGAGCCTCCAGCTGGCGCAAGGCCTCGCGCACCGGCATGCGGCTGACCCCAAACAGGCTGGCCAGCTCCTGTTGGCGCATGGCTGTGCCACAGGGCAATCGGCCATCGAGGATTGCATTGCGCAAGGTTTCTTCAATTACGGAGCGAGCGAGATGGGCGGGAATGGGGCCGCTGATCTTGATGCTGTTCAAAGGGGTCGGCTTCTGCGTCACGGTTACGCTATCCTCCTTATTAGTATGGGGTGGCTAATTGGATCCAATGCACACTAGAGGCTGCCTATAAGCTTGTCAAACGGGCACAGTTTCGGCTTGTAAGCGTTTCAACACGGTGGTTCTGGTGCCCACATTGCGCTTTTCCGGCGTCTTACATTCATGTCTATCGATATTCACTAACGGTATTTAAAATGCCGTTCTTATACCTATAAAGTCACTACCCTGTCTGACCGGGAGTGACCTCATGTCCGCCACCTCTACTGTTCCAACAGCGACCCCTACCGCCCAAACGTTCGAGATCCGTCCATTGCCCGGCAGTGTCGGCGCCGAGATCATTGGCTTGGACTTGTCTCGCCCGGTCAACGACGAAGATTTCGCCCGCATCCACCGCGCGCACCTCGATCACCACGTCGTGGTGTTCCGCGACCAACGCATTACCCCCGAGCAACAGATCGCCTTCAGCCGCCGCTTTGGTGTGCTACAGATCCACGTACTCAAACAGTTCCTGCTGGCTAACCATCCGGAAATCCTGATCGTCTCCAACATCATCGACAACGGCCAATCCATCGGCCTGGGGGACGCGGGCAAGTTCTGGCATTCGGACCTGTCCTACAAAGAATTGCCCAGCCTGGGCTCAATGCTCCATGCCCAGGAGCTACCCTCCGAAGGCGGCGACACCTTGTTCGCCGACATGCACAAAGCCTGGGACCAACTGCCTGAGCATCTGCGCCAAGCCGTCGAAGGCCGCAGTGCCGCGCATTCCTACACCGCGCGCTACAGCGAGACCAAATTTGAAGGTAACTGGCGCCCGACGCTGACCCCCGAACAGCTTGCACAAGTCTCCGAAGTGGTGCACCCCATCGTGCGCACCCATCCGGAAAACGGCCGCAAGGCCTTGTTTGTCAGCGAAGGCTTCACCACCCGTATCGTCGGCCTGCCCGAAGACGAAAGCCGCGACCTGCTCGCTCAGCTCTACGCTCACAGCGTGCTGGAGCAAAACATCTACCGCCACCAATGGCAGCCCCACGACCTGGTGTTCTGGGACAACCGCTCGCTGATCCACCTCGCCGCCGGCTGCCCCAGCTACCTGCGCCGCAAACTCTTTCGCACCACCATCCAGGGCGACGCGCCTTTCTGATTCGGAGCATGACCATGTCCAGGAAAATTCCATTTGCACGCTTGGCCGCTACCGTCGGCCTGGGTGTCAGCTTGTTGGCCGGCAGCCTCGTTGCACCGGCCGTTGCCCAAGCCGAAGGCGAGATTCGCATCGCCGAGCAGTTCGGCATCGTCTACCTGTTGCTTAACGTCGTTCGCGACCAGAACCTGATCGAGAAATACGGCAAGCAGGAAGGCATCGACATCAAGGTCGACTGGACCCAACTGTCTGGAGGTGCGGCGGTCAACGACGCGTTGCTGTCCGGCTCCATCGATATCGCCGGCGCCGGCGTCGGCCCACTACTGACCATCTGGGACCGCACCCACGGCAAGCAGAACGTCAAGGCGGTCGCCTCCCTGGGCAACTTTCCGTACTACCTGGTGAGCAACAACCCCAAGGTCAAGACCATCGCCGACTTCACCGAAAAAGACCGCATCGCGGTGCCGGCGGTAGGCGTTTCGGTGCAGTCGCGTTTCCTGCAATACGCCGCGGCCAAACAGTGGGGCGACAAGGAGTTCAACCGCCTCGACAAGTACACCGTCGCCGTTCCGCACCCCGACGCCACGGCGGCACTGATCGCTGGCGGCACCGAACTGACCGGGCACTTCTCCAACCCACCGTTCCAGGACCAGGCCTTGGCCAACCCCAACGTGCACGTCGTGCTCAACACCTACGACCTGCTCGGCCCGAACTCGCCGACCGTACTGTTCGCCACCGAAAAATTCCGCAACGACAACCCAAAAACCTACAAGGCTTTCGTGGAAGCGCTGACTGAAGCCGCGCAGTTCGCCCAGAACGACAAAGGCGCAGCCGCCGACACCTACATTCGCGTCACCAAGGCCAAGATCGACCGCGCCGAGCTGCTCAAAATCATCGACAACCCGCAGTTCGAATTCAGCGTCACGCCGAAAAACACCTACCCGCTGGCGGAATTCCTCTACCGCGTCGGCGCGATCAAGAACAAGCCGCAATCGTGGAAGGACTACTTCTTCCAGGACGCCAAGCCCCTGCAAGGAAGTTGAGATGAACGCGCCCTTGCAAGGCCACGAGGCCAGCAACCTGCACACCATCGCCCCGTTGCTGGCGGTGGATAACGTCAGCCTGGAATACCGCACCCCTGAGCGGGTGGTGCGGGCCACGCACCAGGTCAGTTTCGAGATCGACCCGGCCGACCGCTACGTGCTGCTCGGCCCGTCGGGCTGCGGCAAGTCCACGTTACTCAAGTCCATCGCCGGGTTTATCAAACCCTGCGAAGGCGAGATCCGCCTGCTCGGGCAAAAAGTCGAGCAACCGGGCCCGGACCGCATCGTGGTGTTCCAGGAATTCGACCAGTTACCGCCGTGGAAAACCGTTAAACAGAACGTGATGTTCCCGCTGCTCGCCTCCAAAACCCTGAAGCGTGCCGAAGCCGAAGAACGTGCGCTGCACTACCTCGAAAAGGTCGGTCTCAGCGCCTTCGCTGATGCTTACCCGCATACCCTTTCCGGCGGTATGAAAGCCCGCGTCGCCATCGCCCGCGCCCTGGCCATGCAACCGAAAATCCTGCTGATGGACGAGCCCTTCGCCGCCCTCGACGCCCTGACCCGGCGCAAGATGCAGGAAGAATTGCTGCTGCTCTGGGAAGAGGTGCGCTTCACGCTGTTGTTCGTCACCCACTCCATCGAAGAAGCGCTGGTGGTGGGCAATCGCATCCTGTTGCTGTCGCCTCATCCGGGGCGTGTGCGGGCGGAAATTCACAGCCATCAATACGACCTGCACAGCCTCGGTGGTGTGGAGTTTCAAAACTCGGCGCGGCGGATTCATCGCCTGTTGTTCGATGAAGCCACCGAAGCGGAACCTGAGCTGGGTTTCGCCGATATCCGCATCGCTTACTAAAGGGGCTGCCCATGCGCCAGGAATATGAAGTCACGTTGCAACCCCTGCTCAGCGTCCCGGTGGAACGCGAACTGCCCCTGCGCCAACGCCTGTGGCAACAAGGCTGGCTGCGCAAGGGCTTGATCCTGATTGTGCTCGCGATCCTCTGGGAAGCCGTCGCACGCTACCAGAACAATGACCTGCTGCTGCCCAGCTTCCTGCAGACATCCCATGCGCTCTATGACGGCCTGCTCAGCGGCGAATTGCTGAGCAAGGTGAGCATCTCGCTGGTAGTGCTGATCAAGGGTTATCTGATCGGCATCGTGCTGGCGTTTGCCCTGACCACCCTGGCCGTATCGACGCAGTTGGGCCGCGACCTGCTCAGCACCCTGACCTCGATGTTCAACCCGCTGCCGGCCATCGCGTTGCTGCCGCTGGCGCTGCTGTGGTTTGGGCTGGGGCAAAACAGCCTGATCTTCGTGCTGGTGCATTCAGTGCTGTGGGCGCTGGCGCTCAATACCTATTCAGGCTTTCTCGGCGTGTCCGAAACCCTGCGCATGGCCGGTCGCAACTACGGCCTGAAGGGTATGCGTTTTGTGCTGTTTATCCTGATCCCGGCGGCGCTGCCGTCAATCCTGGCTGGCCTCAAGATTGGCTGGGCATTCGCCTGGCGCACGCTGATCGCCGCCGAGCTGGTGTTCGGTGCCACCAGCGGCAAGGGCGGTCTGGGCTGGTACATCTTCCAAAACCGCAACGAGCTGTACACCGACAAAGTGTTTGCCGGGTTGGCGGTGGTGATCCTGATCGGCCTGCTGGTGGAGAATCTGGTGTTCGACACCTTCGAGCGCCTCACCGTGAAGCGTTGGGGCATGCAGCGCTAAACACCTGCTACGATTGCGCCAAGTTCACTCCCCACTGATCACGAGTGCTTGGCATGCAACTACCGGACATGAACCTGCTGGTCGCCCTCGACGCCTTGCTCGACGAGGGCAGTGTGGTCGGCGCCGCGCGCCGCATGAATCTCAGCCCCGCTGCCATGAGCCGCACCCTCACGCGAATCCGCGAGGCGGTGGGCGACCCCATCCTTGTACGCGCCGGTCGCGGCCTGGTGCCGACGCCCAAGGCTTTGCAGCTGCAAGCCCAGGTGCGCAGCGTGGTGGAGCAGGCGGCGCTGGTGTTCCGCTCGGCGGATGAGGTGGACTTGAGCACCTTGCGCCGACGTTTCAGCGTGCGTGCCAATGACTTCTTCATCGGCGTCTATGGCGGGCGGTTGTTCGACACCATGGAGCGCATGGCACCGCTGTGCGAGCTGTGCTTTGTACCCGAAGGCGACACCGATGACGAAGCGTTGCGCGAGGGGCGGCTGGATCTGCGGGTCAGCAACACCATGCCTAACAGCCCCGAAGTGAAGGTGCAAAACCTGTTTTCCACCACCTTCGTCGGCTTGGCCCGGCTAGACCACCCGCTGTTCGATGAAGAAATCACCGCAGCGCGTTTTGCCAGTTATTCCCACATCAGTATTTCGCGGCGCGGCATCGCCCGTGGGCCGATCGACACCGCGCTGAATGCCCAAGGGTTGGAGCGCCGCGTGGCAATGATCGCGCCGGGTTTCCATGGTGCGATGTTCATGTTGCCCGATTCCGACTTGATCCTGCCGGTGCCCAAAGAAGCGCTCTACAGCGCCAATCGCCTGAAACTGCCGTTGCGCGCATTCCCGTTGCCGATCTCGCTACCGACGCTGGTCTTGGCGCAATCCTGGCACCCGCGTTTCGACAAAGACCCCGCGCATAAATGGCTGCGCGAAACCATGCGCGAGAGCTGCCATGCCACATGGGTGGAAGCCCAGCCCACCTGATTCCTGAGGTATACCGGGTCAAAATGTGGGAGGGGGCTTGCCCCCGATAGCAGTGGGTCAGTGAGAAAATCTGTGTCTGATAAACCGCAATCGGGGGCAAGCCCCCCACAGGTGTTCATGGTGATCTCAAGCGTGCGTCCCGTGCACTTATAACCTGCTGACATGTAACTTTTTGTCATGAGTTAGCCTGATTAAACTGCTCGGCTATTTACCATCCCGAGTTATCCGTTCATGACTTCCCTCGCTGCCCCCACCCTTGCGGCCGCAGCCAAACCCGTTGCTGCCAGCCCACCCGTCTTCGGCCCACGCATCATCATCGGCCTGGTCGGTGTATTGCTCGCGGTGCTGGTCTCCGGCCTCAATGAGATGGTCACCAAAGTCGCCCTCGCCGACATCCGGGGTGCGCTGTATATCGGCTTCGACGAAGGCACCTGGCTGGTCGCTGCCTACACCGCCACCTCCGTATCGGCCATGGCGTTTGCGCCCTGGTGCTCGGTGACTTTTTCCCTGCGCCGCTTCACCCTGTGGGCGATCGGCCTGTTCACCGTGCTGGGCATCCTGTGCCCGTTCGCCCCGAACTACGAAAGCCTGCTGGTTTTGCGCACCGTGCAAGGCCTGGCTGGTGGTGCGTTGCCGCCGATGTTGATGACCGTGGCGCTGCGCTTCCTGCCGGCCAACGTCAAGCTGTACGGCCTGGCGGGCTACGCGCTCACTGCCACCTTCGGGCCGAGCCTGGGCACGCCGCTGGCGGCGTTGTGGACCGAATACGTCGGCTGGCAATGGGCGTTCTGGCAAATCGTCGGCCCGTGCCTGCTGGCAATGGCCGCAGTGGCCTACGGCTTGCCCCAGGATCCGCTGCGCCTGGAACGCTTCAAGCAGTTCAACTGGCGCGGCCTGCTGCTGGGCTTCCCGGCGATCTGCATGCTGGTGATCGGCATCCTGCAAGGCAACCGGCTGGACTGGTTCGAGTCGGGCCTGATCACCTTCCTGCTCTGCGGCGGTACGGTGCTGCTGGTGCTGTTCATGCTCAATGAATGGTCGCACCCGATGCCCTTCTTCAAGTTGCAGATGCTCGGCCTGCGCAACCTCTCGTTTGCGCTGATCGTGCTGGCGGGCGTGCTGATGGTGCTGACCTCGGTGATCATCATCCCCTCCAGCTTCCTCGCCCAAGTCCAAGGTTATCGCCCGCTGCAAACCGCGCCGGTGATGCTGCTGATGGCGTTGCCGCAGTTGATCGCGCTGCCGTTGGTGGCGGCGCTGTGCAACCTGCGCTGGGTTGATTGCCGCTGGGTGCTGGGCATTGGCCTGGGCATGTTGGTGCTGTGCTGCGTTGGCAGTTCGCACCTGACGTCCGAATGGATTCGCGACGATTTCTATGGCCTGTACCTGCTGCAAATTTTCGGGCAACCCATGGCGGTGCTGCCGTTGCTGATGCTCTCCACCGGCAGCATCCAACCCATGGACGGCCCGTTCGCCTCCGCCTGGTTCAACACCGTCAAAGGCTTGGCCGCCGTGATCGCCACCGGTGTTATCGACACGCTGACCACCCAGCGCCTGCACTTTCACTCGACCATGTTGGTCGACGGCCTGGGCAACTCGCCCCTGGCCGACGGCGACGCGCCGGGCCTGGCGCACCGCCTGCACGAGCAGGCCGTGGTGCTGACTTCTTCGGATCTCTACTACGTCATGGCCGCGGTCGCGGTGGCGTTGATCCTGCTGATTTTCTGGATGCCCACGCGGATCTTTCCACCCCGCGCACCGACTTGATTAAGGACTGTCCCATGAAACGCAAAGACAAAATTGCCGTCTCCGTTATCGCCGTATTCGCCGTCGGCATGCTGGTGTATCTGGTCGCGCCGGGCGTGCTCGGCAACAAGCGCCAGAGCACCAACGACGCCTTCGTCGCCGCCGACTTCACCCTGGTGGCGCCGCGTGTGGCCGGCTTTATCAAAGAGGTGCTGGTGGAAGACAACCAGCGCGTCAAAGCCGGGCAATTGCTGGCGCTGATCGACGACCGCGATTTCCGCGCAGCCGCCCAGGCCGCCGACGCCGACACTTTGGTCGCCCAAGCCCAGTTGAAAAACGCCACCGCCACCCTGGAGCGCCAAAGCTCGGTGATCGCCCAGGCCCAGGCCACCGTCGCCGCAGACCGCGCCGAAATGGCCTTCGCCGCACACGAACTCAACCGCTACAACCACCTCGCCGGTGTCGGCGCGGGCACCGTGCAAAACGCCCAGCAAGCCAAGACCCGCATCGACCAGGCCACCGCGCGCCTGGCCAACGCCACGGCGGTGTTGGCGGCCGAGCGCAAGCAGGTAGAGATCCTCACCGCCCAGCGCGACGCCGCCGAAGGTGGGCTCAAGCGCGCCCAGGCCGCACTGGAACTGGCCAGTTATCAGCTGTCGTACACGCGCATCGTTGCGCCCGTGGATGGCATGGTGGGCGAGCGTGCAGTGCGGGTCGGCGCCTATGTGACGCCGGGCAGCAAGATCCTGGCGGTGGTGCCGCTGGAGGAGGCCTACGTGGTGGCTAATTTCCAGGAGACCCAGTTGTCCCACATGCACGCCGGCCAAGCGGTGCAGGTGCGGGTCGATAGCCTCGACGGCGAGTTACTCAACGGCCACCTGGAAAGCCTGGCGCCCGCAACCGGCGTGACCTTTGCGTCGGTCAAACCCGACAACGCCACCGGCAACTTCACCAAGGTGGTGCAGCGCATTCCGGTGAAGATCGTGCTTGAGCCCAACCAGGCACTCACCGAGCGCCTGCGGGTCGGCATGTCGGTAGAAGCGAGCGTCGACACCCAGCCGGTGGCGAAGCAACGCGAGGTGGCCCAGCAATGAAGCGAGTTGCCTGGCTCACCTTGAGCCTCATCAGCCTGAGCGCCTGCACCGTTGGCCCAGACTTCCAGAAACCCCAAAGCCCGAACGTGACGCAATGGAGTGAACCCCAGGGGCGACAGGCTGACAGCCGCGCCGTCAGCGACCCCTTGCAAGAGCGTTGGTGGGATGTGTTCCACGACGAGCAACTGTCGGCCCTCACACGCCGCGCGCTCAGCGATAACCTCGACCTGAAACTGGCCAGCAGCCGTCTGCAACAAAGCCGCGCCGTACGCCAGGTGACCACCGCCGAGCGCTATCCCAACGTTGATGCCACCGGCGCTTACCAGCGCAAACGTAACAGCGCCAAAGGCCTCAGCGACCCGTCCGGCGAAAACGGCCGTGCGGCGTTCAACCAGTGGGACGCAGGTTTTTCCGCTTCCTGGGAGCTGGACTTCTGGGGCCGCGTCAAACGCGAAACCGAAGCCGCCGACGCTACCTTGCAAGTCGCCGAAAACGACCGCCGCGCCGTGCTGCTGTCGGTGCTCGCGGAGACCGCCCAAAACTACATCCAACTGCGCGGTGTGCAGAACACCCGCGCCGTCACCGAGCAAAACCTTGACGTTGCTCGCCATAGCCTCAAGCTCTCGCAACTGCGCCTGGCCGACGGCGTGGCGACCGACCTGGACGTGGCCGAAGCCGCCGCTCAAGTCGCCGCCATCGAAGCGCGCCTGCCGGACCTGCAACAGCGCCAGGACCAGTTGATCAACGCCCTGAGCCTGTTGATGGGCGAACCGCCGCAAGCGCTGCATGCGCAGTTGTCCAAGGACGCCGCCGTGCCGCAAACCCAGCGCCAGGTCGCCATTGGCCTGCCATCGGAGCTGGCCGAGCGGCGTCCGGATATCCGCCAGGCTGAGGCCCGCTTGCATGCAGCCACGGCCAATATCGGCGTGGCCAAGGGCGATTTCTACCCGAGCATCACCCTGTCGGGCAGCCTGGGCTCACAGGCCATGCAATTGTCGGATTTCGGCTCGTGGGGCTCCCGCGCTTTTGCCTTCGGCCCGCAGTTGAGCCTGCCGCTGTTCAATGGCGGGCGCCTCAAAGGCATGTTGAACCTGCGCGAAGCCCAGCAACAGGAAGCGGCGCTGGCGTACCAGCAAACCGTGCTGCGCGCCTGGCATGAAATCGACGATCAGCTGAGCCGCTACAACGCCAGCCAACTGCGCCGCGACAGCCTCGCCGAAGCCGTGCGCCAGAACCAGATTGCCTTGGCGACGGCGCAACACCAGTACGTGGAGGGCGTGGTGGATTTCGTCAACGTACTGACTGTGCAAGGTGCGCTGTTGGCGACGCAGGAACAGTGGGTGGAGAGTTCCACCGGCGTTTCCCTGGCCATGGTTGGCCTCTACAAAGCGTTGGGCGGGGGTTGGGAGTCGGTGTATCCGCTGCAAGCCGCCGCGCACTGATACACAAAGAGTTTTGTCAGTCGCGAAATAAGGTGTAATGATAATTGCTCTCAATAGTGTATCTGAGCTTTTCATGGACACCGCGACTGACGGCCAGCAACAGCTTCACCTCCTGTACCGCGACCATCACGGCTGGCTGCAAGGCTGGCTGCGCAAGCGCCTGGGCGACCGCGAGCACGCCGCCGATGTGGCTCAGGACACGTTCCTGCGCCTGCTGGTATCCGGCCGTTTCCCCGGTGACAAGGAAAGCCGCAGCTATTTGGCGCAGATCGCCCGCAACCTGGTGATTGACCAGTGGCGGCGCCTGCGTATCGAGCGCGCCTACCTGGAAAGCATCGCGCACCTGCCGGAGCCCGAGTCGCCGTCACTGGAAACCCGTGCGCTGATCCTCGAAACCCTGATGCAGATCGACGCCATGCTCGACCGCATGCCCGACAACGTGCGCCGCGCCTTTATGTTGTCGCAATTCGAAGGGCTGACCTATGCGCAGATTGCCGAGCGTCTGGGCGTCACTGTCAGTTCGGTGCAGAAGTACATGACCCGTGCCATCGTCGCCTGCTACCAAGTGGCCTTCGAAGAATGAGACACGACGCGCCCATCGCCCCGGCCGTGGTCGAGCAGGCGAGCGAATGGCTCATGCTGCAATGGGGCGGCGACCTGCACGGTGAGCAACGCCAGGCGTTTGCCCAGTGGCAGGCCGCTGACCCGGAGCACCGTCGCGCTTGGCAACGCTTACAACACTTGCAGCAAACCCTCGGTGGTGTGCCCGCCGACAGCGCCCGCGCCGTGTTGCGCGACAGCCCCGACACCCAGCGCCGCGCTGCCCTCAAGTTGCTCGGCGTGCTGTTGCTTGCCGGCGGCAGTGGCTACCTGGCGCAGCGCAGCGAGCCCTGGCAAGCGGCGTTTGCCGAGCAGCGCACCGCCACCGGCGAGATCCGCCACGTCACCCTCAGCGACGGCACGCGCCTGGACCTCAACAGCGACAGCGCTGTAGACCTGCGTTTCAGCGCCAGTGAACGACGTATTCGCCTGATCCGTGGCGAGATCCTGCTCACCAGCGGCCACGACCCACTGCGCCCGCTTATCGTTGAAACCCCGGCTGGCGATGTACAGGCGCTGGGCACCCGCTTTGCCGTACGCGAGTTACCCGATGGCAGCCGCGTCGACCTGTACGAAGGCCGCGTGCGCGTCACCCCGGTACAGGGCGCAGCGGTGCAGATGAACGCCGGTGACAGCCTGTGGTTCAACCCACGCCAAAGCTCAGCGCTGCCGGCAGCAGGCGCCAATGCCAGCAGTTGGACCGAGCACCGGCTGATCGCCGAGCGTCAGCCGCTGGGCGAGTTCGTCGCACAACTGAGCCGTTATCGTCCGGGGCTGTTGCGCTGTGATCAGGCCGTGTCCGGTTTGTTGCTGACGGGGGTGTTTCCGCTGAACGATACCGACGCCATCCTCAATGCCCTGGAGCGCTCACTGCCGGTGCACGTGCAGGCAGTGACGCCCTACTGGGTAACGATCAAGGCGCGGGCCTGAAAAAAATTTCTAAAAAACTTGTCGGTTTTTGCACCCCGCTCGGGATACCTCTTGAAAGCCAATCAAGAAGCGATCTCACGGGGAGTCCTGCAATGCCGCACCACCCAATCCAACCCTTGGCCCGCGCACTGCGCCGTGGCCTGTTTGTCGGCCTGCTGGCGACGGTGCCGTTGGTGCCGACCCTGGTTCATGCTGAACAAAGCGCCGAAGCAGTCCGCACCTACAACATCCCGGCGAGCAGCCTGGACCAAGCGTTGAACCGCTTCGCCAGCGCCTCGGGCATCTTGTTGTCGGTAGACGCCACGCTCACCGAAGGCAAGCGCAGTGCCGGCCTGCAAGGGCGTTATGCGGTGGGCGCGGGGTTGGAGCGGCTGTTGGCAGGCAGCGGGTTGGCTGCCATGCAGTCCCAGGGTGGGTGGTCGTTGCAGTCGCTTGCGCAGGGCGACGCAGTGCAGCTCGGTGCCACACAAATCAGCGGCCAGCAAAACCAGGAAAGCGCTTGGGGCCCGGTGGACGGCATCGTCGCCACCCGCAGCGCATCGGGAAGCAAGACTGATTCAGCGCTGGTTGAAATCCCCCAGACCATCAACGTGATCACCGCGGCTGAGATCAAGGCGCGGGGCGCCCAGAGCGTCACCCAAGCGCTGCTTTACACGCCTGGCATGGCGGCTGGCGGTTTTGCCGATCGGGTTAAATTGTTCGATGAGCCGACCTCGCGCGGTTTCTCGCCTACACCGCTGTATCTCGACGGTTTGCACCTGCCCTACGGTGGCGGCAGCACCGGTGGTGCGTTGCAGATCGAGCCGTACTCCCTGGAGCGCATCGAAGTGCTCAAGGGCCCAGCCTCGGTACTGTACGGGCAGAACCAGCCGGGTGGCATCGTCAGCATGGTGAGCAAGCGCCCCAGTGAAACCCCAATACACCAAGTGGTACTGGAAGCCGGTACCTACGAGCACAAAAGCGCGGCCATCGACTTGAGTGGCCCGCTGGATGAGCAAGGGCAGTTTCTTTATCGCCTGACCGGCCTGGCCAACGACGGGCAGGATGAAATCAACTACGTCGAAAACAAACGCCAATTCATCGCCCCAAGCCTCACGTGGCGACCCAACGATGACACCAGCGTGACCCTCTTCGCGCAGTACCAGAGAGACAAAGGCGTGCCCGAGGCCCAGGGCCTGCCAGCCTCCGGCACGCTATGGGCCAACCCCAATGGCAAGATCAAGCGCGACCTGTTTATTGGCGAGCCGGGCGTCAACCGGTACAACCGTGAGCAATACGTACTGGGTTACGAGATTTCCCATCGTCTCAACGACACCTGGACCCTCAAGCAAAACGCCCGTTATGCCGAGGTCGATGACCACTACATCGCGCCTTTGCACGGCTACAGGTTTGCCGCCAACCCTGTCACTGGCGCTATGGATCAGCGCTATCAGGAGCGCTTCGGGGTGGACTGGAAGCAGAACAACAAAGTGTTTGGCGTGGACAACATCGCCCAGGCCGAATTCGATACCGGCGCGCTGTCTCATACCGTCATCGTCGGCCTGGATTACTACCACTCCGGCTCGCTGTTCAGCGGGCGCCGGGATAACAGTCCGCCATTGATCGACTTGTTCAACCCGGTCTATGGCCAGCGCCTGAACTTCGGCCCGGTTGCTCGCTGGGACCGCACCCTGAGCCAGACCGGGCTGTACGTGCAGGACCAGATCAAACTGGACAAATGGGCCTTGGTGCTCGGTGGGCGCTATGACTGGGCCAGCGTTGTGAACAAAGACCCGGTGCAAGACACCCGCTTCGCCAGCAAGGACGAAGCCTTCACCGGCCGCGCAGGCCTGGTGTACCTGTTTGACAACGGCCTGGCGCCGTTTGTGAGCTACTCCGAATCCTTCTTGCCGCTAACCGGCACTGACGCCAACGACAAGCCGTTCGAGCCCTCTACCGGCAACCAATATGAAGTCGGCGTGAAGTACCAACCGCCGGGCCAGAAGAGTTTTGTGCAGGTGTCGGTCTACCAGCTCGACCAGGAAAACGTGCTGACCACCAACCCACAAAATCCCCTGTACAGCACCCAAAGCGGCGCCATGCGCTCGCGCGGCGTAGAGCTGGAAGCCAAGGCGGCCCTGAGCGATGCCTGGGACATCATCGCCTCGGCCTCGCGCAACGACATCAAGTACACCAAGGACAACGACGGCCGCGAAGGCCGCCACCCTGCCGGTATCTCGCCGCTCACCGCATCGATGTGGGTCAACTACACCATACTCGGCGACACCCCGTTGGCCGGTCTCGGCGCTGGCCTGGGCGTTCGCTACGCCCGCCAAAGCCTGGGCGATTACTACGAAGGTGCCTTTACCGTGCCGTCCTACAGCGTCTACGACGCCAGCCTGAGCTACGACCTGAGCCGCTCGCCGCTTAAACTCAAAGGCGTGAAGCTGGCGCTGAATGTGCAGAACCTCACCAATAAAACCTACGTATCACAATGCACCAGCGACCTGGATTGCTACTTCGGCGAAGGGCGCACGGCCGTGTCGAGCCTGACCTATGACTGGTAGGTGGTCACTTGTCTGGCTGCTCTCGATTTAGTCCGGACAATGCGTGAGGGCGGCTTTTAGGTCTGCACTACCATGAAGGTGGCGTCGTCTTTCGTTGGGCAGCCTTCAAGGGTTTGCGTTGAGATGGCCTTGAGCTGGTGTTCGGCTGACAGTTCGGCCCAAAAGCCGTCCGTTGCCAAAACCCACGTCGTGTCCGGCCCGGTCTTTATGAATTGAACGGCTGGCTCATGAGGCCGTCGACGGCTCATGCAATTGAGCAGTTGCTTGCGGTGCGGGCTGCGGGCGATGAATGCGTGGCTCAGGTCACCTTGCCAGTTGGGTCCACAGTGAGGAGGGGTTAGCCAGACCATGCGCTGTTCTTTTCCCAGATACCCTAGGCAACAGTCACCCGCGTGAATAGTGATGGTGGTGCAGCCAACGACCAGTAAGGCGAGGTAGCTGGTAGAGGCAAAAGGGAAGTCTGGGCAAAGGTTGGAATGTGCTTCTTCCAGCGCGGCAAGCGCCAGCTTCAATGCCTTGTCAGGGCTACACACAACAGGAGGCGCGGCCTGGGAAAAACACTCAAGCATATGATCAGTAAGGGCTTGCGCCAACTCGCCGCTACCCGATCTTGAGGAACCGTCGGTGATCACATACAGGTAAGCGCCTGCATTGTGTGCCGACCCGCTGGCATCGCGGTTTTCTGTCCTGCCGATGCCTTGTTGGCTGAGGCTTGCGCGCAAGATCAAGAGAGCGCTCCGAACCCAATCAATGCCCGCAGTCTGTCGTGCAGCAACGCCTCTCGATCGGCGTTCTGGGCGGTGCTTTGAATGACGTCTTGGAACGCCGATAACCTCAGCAAGGCCGAAAATTGCTCACTCACGAAGCGCCGCAGTTCGACAGGTGCCTGTTTCACTTCTTCGATAAGCTCTTCCCGGCCGTCCAGCAAAGCGACGATGTCCTCAATGTCGTTGGACATCAGTACGTCGCCGCATCCACGGCCCTGATACGCCTGAAGTTTTGCTGCGAGAAACCAGGGTGCTGCGAATACTTTGATCGGTACTCCATTTGGCAGCGTGTAGTCGATGGCATTTTCCAGACCGGAGACGAACCAGGTATTAGAAAAACCCAGTACTTTTTCGTCAGTGGGCATGAAGTCGACTTTCAGGGCGCCAAGGCGCAGTCGGCAAGTGATTGAGTCCTGACCGGTGTTCTTGAACCCTCTGGGCTTCAGATTTTCTTCCAACCGATACCAGTCTGTTGTCCCCGTCAGATGAATGACCAAGTCCACATCATCTGTTCCACGAATCGACTCCAGGGTGTATTCGTCGGTGATGAGCAACACCGTGGTGCACCCGCCGACAAAGGCGACCCGGCTGCGTAACTCCTCACCCAGCGCCTCGGCGACCTCCTCAAGCATTTGCAGCATCATTGTTCTATTAGGACTCACAAGATCCACTCCCTCAGCATCGCGTCTGCCACTTTGGCTTCGCGTGGCCCTCCGATGCGGATGGCATCGACAAGGGCCAGGAAGTGATAGAGAAGCTCATCCTTTTTCACGGCGCCAGGGACGGTTTTGTATAGAGGTGTGACTTCCTGGCCTTTGCTTTTTCCATAGGCGTCGGGCCAGACGGGTATAAGATCGCCGCCGCTCATCACTTTGCCTGCCAGGACTGGGGCAGCGAATGCGGTAGGGATGCCACGCACAATTGGACCCGGTTTTGCGGGAAAGACGTAGCGGATTCCGTACTTAACGAAATCCAAAAGTGCATCACACCTGACCACGGGTTGTCCGCTGACACGGTCAGTGTGGATGAGGCCAATATCTCGACAACGATTGAGGGCGTTGGATACTTCGCTCTTGCTCAAGGCCAACGACGCAGAGAGCGCTCGGACCGAATAACTGTCACTGTTGAGCGAACCAGGGCCGTCATCAACGGCGTCCTCCCAGCCTTTCCAGTGTAGGGGGTGGTTCGAGTCGACGGTTGCTCGCCTTCGTTCATTGATTCGCATGTCTCTTGCCTGAAGGTCCAGGCTGATCAATTTGAATAAAATTACGACGTCCTGACTTTTCATAGTGCCTCGAGGCGAGTGTCCACTGTCCATGGACCGTGGACACTTTCTTGCATGAAGTTGAAGCTGATGTCAACGATTCTGCAAAAACACCACATACCCCCGAAACCACTCATTCCCCCGCAAATACCCCGGCGCCTCCCACACCCCACCCTGAATCAACCCAATCTTGAACGGCAGCCCCATGCGGTTCATGCGCGGCAAATACGCCGCGTAATCCGGGATGCTGTGCCGCCCCTGATAGGTCTGCACCACCACTTCATCCACCACGCCTTTGAGCTGGGCGATGGCGGCCGGGTCGGCGTTGCTGCTCCAGTCCATCAAGCCGGTGATGCTCAGTTTCAGGTCAGCCGGCAAGCGTTGGCGCAGGTCGCGCAGGAAGCTGGCGTATTCGTGCAGGTATTGGGTGCGGGCGTCGAAGTCGATCTGGATACCCACCACCGGGTTGCCGGCGTCGCGCCAGCGTTGCACCTGGCCGAGCAGTTGGGTGTAGACCGCTTCGGGCCATTTGAGGGTGTGGGCGCGGTACACCACCCAGACTTCGCCCTGGGTGAGGCGTGGCACGCTGATGCCCTGGGCGATCATCTGCACGCCACGCTCCGGCGCGCGGCGCTTGGAGTTAATTTGGCCCTGGAGGATGTAGAGGGTCTTGGCCTGTTGGAGCACCGGCTGCGGCGTGACGCCGCTCCACAGCCAGAAGGCGTCATAGTCGCGGGCGTCGACGGCGCCGAAAGCCGGGCTTGCCAGCAACAGCAAGCCGAGCCACAGATGCTTCACCAGTAGTACTGCGCCGATTTGCCCCACTGGGTGTCGGCAAACCCGCTTTTGAGTTGGCGGAACCAGGCCTTGCGCACGGCAGGCTCAACGTCCTGACCGCCGCAGCTGTTGTAGCCGGCCGGGGCGTAGCAGCTGACCGCGCGGAACAGCGCGTAGGCCTTGTCGTTTTTCGGCGCCTTGGCGTCGGCGATCACACGTTTGTAGCCGTCGAGACGCGAGAAGGTTTCACCCTTGAAACCCGAGGGTGTACTGCCCAGGCTGCCGGCCGCACGAGCCTGCTCCAACGGCATGCCGTCCAGGTTGTTGCGCAGTATGAATTCACCCAGGCAGTTCAGGCCCTGAGGGTTTTTGGCGTCGGCCTGCAAGGTCTCGGCGGTTTGCGCGATGCTTGGGCAGGCATAGCCGGATTCGGCTTTGTCGCCGTTCCACTGGAACAACTTCAAGGTTTGGCTGGCGCTATAGACATAGCCCAGGCTGGTGCCGAGCTTGTCTTCCGGGGCGGGTGTAGGCAGCTGCTTGAGGTCATCAAGGAAGCTTTCGAACTGACCGCGCAGCAGGTTTTTATACAGCAGCACAAACTGCGCCGTCTCGCGCTCCAGCGGGTCGCTGGCCTGGGCGATTTGTTGGCGCAGTAACTCGGGCCCGGCGACGTTGCGCAGCAGCACGTAGCGAACCTGCTTGGCGCTGATCGGTGAGTCGGCGGCGAATACCTTGGCCAGCCGCCCGCTGCGCTCATAGTTCAGCGCCAGGGCCAGTTCGAGCTGGTCGCGTTGCAGGGGCTGTTGTGCCAACGGCAGCAGTTTGAGCCACACCGCTTCGGCACCTTGCCAGTCCTGTTTGGCTTCCAGTGCCAGCGCGCGCAGGGTCTGTTGGCTGAACGCGAAATAATCCAGGCTCGACGGTACGTCCTTGGGCAGGCGCTGCAAGGCCTGATCCGGTTGGTGCTCGACGTACAGCGCATACGCCGCGAGCACGTAGTCGTACAGCGCAGGCTCGTTGGCAAACGCGGCTTTTTGCTGCTCGAGGTCGGCGCGGTTCAGCAGCGGCGGTGTGTGGGCGCGCATCATCTTCAGGTCGCTGACCACTTGCATCAGCGGCGTGAAGCGGTTCTCGCCGCTGAGCGTCAGCAACTTGGTGTCGGCTTCTTCGACCAGCTCATCCATCGACACATTGCGCTGTGCGTCGCTCACCTGCGTGAGTTCATGGGCGAAGGCCTCGGCGAGTTGGGTGTTGTTGTCCGCCAGCCAATACACCCGGCGCAACAGGCCCCGCGCGGAAGCGCTGTATTGGCCCTGTGGATAAGTGTTCAGGTAGTGCTTGAAGCCTTGTTCGGCCTGGGCCAGCGCGGGTTTATCCACACGTTCGAGCTGCGGCACGCCGTACTCGTCGTAAGTGTTGGCCTGGGCCTGGTTCAGCGCCGTGCGGGCGCTCATGTACTGCGCGGTTTCTTTTAGCCAGGGCAGGTTGGCGCTGCTGATCGCGGAGAAACCCCGCTCGGCCTCGGCAAAGCGGCCGGTATAGAAGTCGGCGGCGGCTTGCAGGTAGGTGCGCAGCAGTTGACCGTCGCTGGACTGGATCTGCTGCGGGCCCGCCACCACCGGGCCGTCCCAGCTGCAGGTGGTCAGCAGTTGCAGGCGTGCCTTGACCAGCAAATCGCGCTCGGCGGCCGGCATGTCGGCCTTGACCACCTGGCTGACAAACGCGGTGGCGCTGTCATCATCGTTGCTGCGGCAGCGGCTGCCTTCGCCGTTGAGGAAGGCTTCGCCGGCGGTCTTGTAGTCGTCGCGCTTGATGCCCAGGGGGGCGAGCAGGGTGTCGAGTTCGGCGGTGCGCGAGTTGTCGGGCTGGTTGTCGGGCTCGGCGTCCGGCCGTGGTGTCAGGCGATACACCGCGAAGGGCACGGGGCCGAAACCCTGGGACAGGTCGTCTTCGTCCAGAGCGTTGGGCGCCAGTGGCAGGGCCTTTTTGTCGGCCAGCAACAGGCGCAGGTTGACGCGGCTGTCGTTGCCAGGGCTCAGGAAGGGCAGGTTGTTGCAGGTGTCGAGCGTGTCACGGGAGACCCGCCAGTCGGGGTAGCAAGAGTCGTCGGAGCTGGCCAATACCGGCTGGGAAGTGCCGACGAGCAATGCCAGTGCCAGGGGTGACAGAAAACCGATGCGCATGACGTGTCCTTGATCCTGAGTCCTTGGAGGGCGGCAATCATAGCCTGTTCCTACGGGCACTTCGGTGAAGGCCTACGCAAATTGCTGATTTGTCTGAATCCAGCGACGAGTCATGGGCTTTTGCCCTAAAGTGGCGCTGTGGTCAGGGCAGTGGCAGGGGAACCGTGTGGCAGAGCAAAGCGAAAAGGTCGGGACATTGTCTGCCTTCAACCGCCTGACGTGGGACGGTGCAGCGTGGATCAGCCGACTGTGGTGGTTACCCATCCTCGCGCTGGCCATGGCCCTGCGTTTTTACCACCTGACGTCTGCGGCGATCTGGGGCGACGAAGGCTCCAGCCTGCTGCTCAGCGAATATGCGTTAAGTGACCTGTGGTTTCACGCGGCGCACGACGTGCACCCGCCGTTGTATTTTTTGCTGCTGCGCGGCTGGATCGAACTGTTCGGTGACAGCATCGGGTCGATCCGCAGCATGAGCGCCCTCCCCGGCGTGATCGCCGTAGGCCTGGGCGTGTGGCTGACGCGGCAGCTGTCTACCCGTCGTGCTGCCGTGCTGGCGGGTATCCTGCTGGCGCTACTGCCGACGGCGGTGCGCTACAGCCAGGAAGTACGCATGTATGCGCTGCTGGGTGTGTGGCTGCTGGGGGCCACGCTGGCGCTGGTGTACTGGGTGAAACAGCCTGAGCGCACGCGTTACCTGGCGGCGTATGCAGTGTTGATGGGCGCCGGCTTCTATACCCACTACTTCACCGCGCTGTGCGTGCTGGTGCACTGGGCCTACCTGGGAGTGCTGTGGCGTGAACGCCTGCTGGTGCGCCCCGCATGGTGGGCGGCCAACGTGGCAATTGTGCTGATGTACCTGCCCTGGTTGCCCAGCCTGCTGGACCTGGTGCAACACGTCGAACAGCTTAAAGTGGGCGGCGATATTGGCTGGGAAGAGCCTGTCGGCCTGTTATCCCTGCCCTCAATGATCTGGCAGTTTGTGATCCAGGACGAGGGCGTGGATTTCTGGCCGCCGCTGTTCTGGCTGGTGCCGCTGCTGCTGGTGGCGGTCGTGGTGGGCACTGTCTGGTGTGATCGCGAACGCCACCGTTCGGCAACGCTGCTGGGGCTGTTTTTCCTGCTTCCGCTAGTGCTGGTATACGGGGTGTCGTTTGTTTCGCCGGTATTTATCGAGCGCTACCTGACGGTGTATGCACTGGGCCTGCCGATCCTGGTCGCAATCGCCGTTGATCGTCGGCCATGGCTGGGCGCCGCGCTGTTCGTGCTGTTCGTCGGGGTCGAGCTGGTCGGGCTCAAGAATAATTTCACCGTCGACGAGCAGGACCAATTCAACGTGCCCGTGGAGTACGTCAACCGTCATTACCAGGAAGACGACCGCATCGTCCTCAGCGACATGATGTGGTACTTGAGCTACGTGTATTACGACCAGACCGACGCCCAACTGCAGCTCTACACCCCGCCTAAACCCGACGGTACACCCACCCGGCCCAACGCTTACGGCTTTGGCACCCTGGTGGACCAAGATGGAGGGCGCATCTACCTCGACCACCTGTCGGCAATCCCCGCCGAAACCCGCCGCGTGTGGTTGATCAGCAGCATCGAGGCTCCCGACGAATTTGCACCATTGCCCGAGGGCTGGCGCGAACTCAGTCGCCTAGACGGCGGTGGCGCCCGGGCGCGGTTGTTTGTGTTGTGCACTGTGCCGTCGGTGCAGCCCGAGGGTTGCCGCTAGACTCGGTTGAACCTTCATTCATCAGGAGCCACACCCATGGAGCCGCCTGTGCATAACTTGCAGTCCCTGTTCAAACAACTGGGGCTGCCGGACGACCCGGTCAGCATCGATAAGTTTGTGGCGGTGCATTCGCCGCTCAAGGCGGATTTGAAGTTGGCGGATGCGTTTTTTTGGACCGACAGCCAAAGAGCATTTTTGCGTGAGGAGATTTTGGAGGATGCGGATTGGGCTGAGGTGGTGGATGAATTGAATCTGATGCTGCGGGGTGGGCGAGGGGTGTAAAAAAACCGGGCTTGAGGCCAGCACTGATCTAAATGTGTGCGGGCTTGTTCGCGAATGCGGCGTGTCAGCCAACGCATCAGGTGACTGACCCACTGCCTTTGCGAGCAAGCCCACTCCCACAAAAACCCCTCCCACCATCCATCCGCTAATTTGTTTCAAAACTTGACGGTTCCCGCTTCATCCACCATATTGATAGTTAGCAAACTAACTGTATGCGAACAATCCTGTGCCTCAATCCCTCGAACAACTCCAGATGAACCTCAGCAGCAGCATGGTGGTGGGTGCCCGTAACTGGCGCAAAATCTGCCAGACCACGCTGGTGAGCTACGGTATTTCCGAAGCCTGCGCGGTGCCGTTGTTGATGATCGGCCGTTTGGGCGACGGCGTGCATCAGGTAAAAGTGGCCCAGGCTTCCGGCATGGAAAGCCCGTCGCTGGTGCGCCTGCTCGATCAGTTGTGCAACGGCGGTTACGTGTGCCGCACCGAAGACATCCACGACCGTCGCGCCAAGGCCTTGAGCCTCACCGAGCGTGGCCGTGAGCTGGTGCAAGCGGTGGAAGTGCAGCTCGTTCGCCTGCGCAAGGAAGTCTTGGCGGACATCCCGTCTACCGATATGGAGGCAGCGCTGCGGGTATTGCGCGCCTTTGAGGTGGCCACGCTTTGAGCGGATTTTTCACTGGCTTTCCGCCCGCCCGCGACTGGTTCTATGGCGTGCGTACCTTCGCTGCCTCCATGATCGCCCTGTACATCGCCATGCTCATGCAAATGCCGCGGCCGTATTGGGCGATGGCCACGGTGTATATCGTCTCCAGCCCGTTTGTCGGCCCCACCAGTTCCAAGGCGCTGTACCGCGCCATCGGCACCTTGATGGGGGCGGCGGCGGCGGTGTTTTTTGTGCCGATGTTTGTGCAGTCACCGTACCTGTTGGTGGTGGTGATTGCCTTGTGGACGGGCACCCTGTTGTTCCTCTCCATGCACCTTCGCACCGCCAACAATTACGCGCTGATGCTGGCCGGCTACACCTTGCCGCTCATCGCCTTGCCGGTGGTGGATAACCCCCTGGCGGTGTGGGATGTGGCCGAGGCGCGTACCGAAGAAATCTTCCTCGGCATTGCTGTTGCCGCCGTAGTCGGCGCGATGTTCTGGCCGCGCCGCTTGATGCCGGTGTTTGACGGCTCGGTGGCCAAGTGGTTTGCCGACGCCCAGGTCTATAGCCAACGTTTTCTCAGTCGCAACGTCACGCCCGAAGAAGTCAGCACCTTGCGCGGCGGCATGGTCGCCACCTTCAACACCCTGGAATTGATGATCGGCCAGTTGCCCCACGAAGGCGCCCGGCCGCAGACGGTACGCAATACCAAGGAGCTGCGCGGGCGCATGATTCATCTGCTGCCAGTGGTGGAAGAGCTCGACGACGCGCTGTACGCCGTCGAACAACGCGCGCCGCAGTTCATGGAAAAACTCACGCCCCTGCTGGACGCGACCAACCGGTGGCTGGAAAGCACCCAAAAAGACGCCTCGCTTGAAAGCTGGCGCACCCTGCGTGATCAGCTCGACGCCCTGCAACCGGCAGGTGAAGCGCTGGACGACCGCCACACCCTGTTGTTCTCCAACGCCCTATATCGCCTCGCCGAATGGATCGACCTGTGGCAAGACTGCCGCAGCCTGCAAGCGGCCATCGAATGCGAAAGCCAAGACACCTGGCGCGCCGTCTACCGCCACTGGCGGCTGGGCCGGCTGACGCCGTTCCTCGACCGTGGCCTGATGTTTTACTCGGCGTTTTCTACCGTCAGCGCGATCATCGTCGCCTCGGTGCTGTGGATATTGCTCGGCTGGACAGACGGCGGCAGCGCCGTGATTTTGGCCGCCGTGGCCTGTAGCTTCTTTGCCACGATGGACGACCCGGCGCCGCAGATCTACCGGTTCTTTTTCTGGACGGCGATGTCGGTGCTGTTTGCCAGCCTCTATCTGTTTTTGGTGCTGCCCAACCTGCACGACTTCCCCATGCTGGTGCTGGCGTTTGCCGTGCCGTTCATCTGCATCGGCACCCTTACTGTGCAGCCGCGTTTCTACCTGGGCATGCTGCTGACACTGGTGAACACCTCGTCGTTTATCAGCATCCAGGGCGCCTATGACGCCGACTTCCTCAACTTCGCCAACGTCAACCTGGCTGGCCCGGTGGGCTTGCTGTTCGCCTTTGTATGGACGCTGATCGCACGCCCCTTCGGCGCCGAGTTGGCGGCCAAGCGCCTGACCCGTTTCAGCTGGCGCGACATCGTCGGCATGACTGAGCCTGCGACCCTCGCGGAACACCGGCACATGGCCGCGCAAATGCTCGACCGCCTGATGCAGCACCTGCCGCGCCTGGCGCTGACCAACCAAGACACCGGCATCGCCCTGCGCGACCTTCGCGTGGCGCTGAACCTGCTCGACCTGCTGGCCTACTCGCCGCGCATCCTTGGCGTGCCACGGGTGTTGCTCAACCAAGTCGTCGAAGGCGTGGGCGGTTACTTCAAGGCTTGCCTGAAGGCCGGTGAGCGCTTGCCGGCGCCCAGCGGTCTGCTGATGACCCTGGACCGCACGCGCCGCGCCCTCAACGGCCAGGGCCTGCAAGACGAAGACGACACCCGCGTGCACCTGCTGCATGCGCTGGCCGGCCTGCGCCTGGCGTTGTTGCCGGGGGTGGAATTCATTGGCGGCGCCGAACTGGAAGCGCCGCTACCCGATGGAGCGCCTTTATGATCGGTGATCTGGATATCAGCGGGGTGTTTTTGCCCACGCTGCTGGTGCTGATGGGCATTACGTACGTGTTGTTTCTGCTGGTGCACGGGCTGTTGACCCGCCTGCACTTTTATCGCCTGGTCTGGCACCGGGCATTGTTCAACGTGGGGCTCTACGCGCTGTTGCTGGGCGCTGTGGACTCACTCAGTCGATACCTGATGACATGAAAAAACCTTTTTTGACCATCGGCCGTGTAGTGCTCACGTTGTTGATCGTGACGTTTGCGGTCGTCGTGGTGTGGCGCATGGTCATGTACTACATGTTTGCCCCCTGGACCCGTGACGGGCACATCCGTGCCGACATCGTGCAGATCGCCCCGGACGTGTCCGGGTTGATCCAGCGCGTCGACGTGCGCGACAACCAGTTGGTGACCAAGGGCCAGGTGCTCTTTGCCGTCGACCAGGACCGCTTCAAGCTGGCCCTGCGCCAAGCCCAGGCCGCCGTGGCAGACCGCCAGGAAACCATGGCCCAGGCCAGCCGCGAGTACAAGCGTAACCGTGGCCTCGGCAACCTGGTGCCCAGCGAGCAACTGGAAGAAAGCCAGTCCCGTGTAGCCCGTGCCCAATCGGCGCTGGCCGAAGCGCAAGTGACGGTGGACGCCGCCCAGCTCAACCTCGACCGCTCGGTGATTCGCAGCCCCGTGGACGGTTACGTCAACGACCGTGCGCCGCGCAATCAGGAGTTCGTGACGGCCGGGCGCCCGGTGTTGTCGGTGGTGGACAGCAACTCCTTCCACATCGATGGCTATTTCGAAGAGACCAAGCTCGACGGCATCCATGTCGGCATGGCGGTGGATATCCGTGTGATCGGTGATAACGCCCGCTTGCGTGGCCACGTGCAGAGCATCGTCGCCGGTATCGAAGACCGCGACCGCAGCAGCGGCTCCAACCTGCTGCCCAACGTCAACCCGGCGTTCAGCTGGGTGCGCCTGGCTCAGCGAATTCCGGTGCGTATCGCGTTCGATGATGTCCCGGCTGACTTCCGCATGATCGCCGGGCGTACGGCCACGGTATCGATCATCGGAGACAAGCCATGAAGCAACTGCTTGCCACCGCTGCGCTGGGGTTGTTGCTGTCGGCGTGCCAAATGGTAGGCCCGGACTACACGCTGCCAGACCAAGCCGCCGTCAAACGCGGCGACCTGCAAGGCCAGCTTGCGGGCGAGGGCAACAACGTGGTGTCGGCGCCGGTGCCGGCCGATTGGTGGAAGCTCTACAACGACCCGCGCCTAGATGAGCTGGTGCGCCAAGCCATGGCCTCCAACACCGACCTGCGCGTGGCCGCTGCCAACCTGCAACGCTCGCGTTATCAGGTGCAACAGGCTGAGTCTGCTGGCGGTTGGAATGCCGGCGTGAAGGCCGAGGCCCAGCGCTTGCAGGAATCAGGCGAAGCGTTTTTGCTCGAAGACAAAGTGCCGGTGGCCAATATCGGCAGCGTCGGCATCAGTACCTCCTACCAGTTCGACCTGTGGGGCACCTTGCAGCGCGGCATCGAAAGCGCCCAAGCCAGCGCCGACGCCGCGCAAGCCGCTGCCGATATCGCCCGTATTACCCTGGTTGCGGATGTGGTGCGTTCCTACACCCAGGTGTGCGCGGCCAATGAAGAGCTGGCCATCGCCAACGAGTCCCTCGACCTGCAAGCCCAGAGCACCAAGCTGACTCAGCGCCTGCGCGACGCCGGGCGTGGCGATGAAACCCAGGTGACGCGCTCGCAAACCCAATACAAATCCTTGCGCGCCGACATGCCGCGCTACGAAGCGGCGCGCCAGGCGGGCTTGTTCCGCCTGTCGATGCTGCTGGCCAAACCGGTAGACCAACTGCCAGCGGGCACCGGTACGTGCGCCGAACTGCCACACATCACCCAGTTGCTGCCGGTGGGCGACGGCGCGGCACTGCTCAAGCGCCGTCCCGATGTGCGCCAGGCTGAACGTCAATTGGCCGCGGCCACCGCACGCATCGGTGTGGCCACCGGCGCGTTGTACCCAGACATCAGTATCGGCGCCACAGTGGGTACGGTCGGCATCCTCGACAACCTGGGCACTGCGCCCACCAACCGCTGGGGCTTCGGCCCGCTGATCAGTTGGTCGGTGCCGACCAACGGCGCCCGCGCCCGCATCCACGAAGCCGAAGCGGCCACCCAGGGCGCCTTGGCGCACTTTGACGGCGTGGTGCTCAATGCCATCCGCGAAACCCAGACGGGCCTGGCGCAGTACACCGCGCAACTGCAACGCCGTGATGCACTGGACGAAGCTGGCGAGTCGGCCAAAGAGGCGGCAGACCAGACTCACCGCTTCTTCCAGGCCGGCCGCGCGTCGTTCCTGGCCGACCTGCAAGCCACCCGCACCTACACCGATGTGCAGGCGCAATTGGCGGCGGCTAACACTCAGGTTGCCATGAGCCAGATCGATCTGTTCCTGGCGTTAGGCGGCGGTTGGGAAAGCGGACGAACGCACGCTGCGCCAGCCAGCAAACCCTGAGCGAATAGCTATGCTTTGACAGGCAGGCCGCCGTGAAGGCCTGCCTGACACTGCTCGCGTTTGCTCATGGGGATTCCAATAATGAAAAACCCTTATGCTCCCGCTTTCTGGTGCGTGTTCTTCGCACTGGTGTTGTTATCGGCTGCCTACTTCTACGGCGTCATGCTCGCTCACCAAATCGACAAGGCCATGGTGTTTCTCGACAGCGCCTGTTTGGTGATCGGCACCCTGTCCATTGGCGTGGTGGCCTGGGCGTCCTACCAAAACCACCGGATCAAGCGAAAACTGCTCGAACAAGGCAAGACCCGCGTGGCGATCTGGGACACCAAGGTCGCACTGCGCCGCGTCGAAACCGTGTTCGACCGCTATTTCTGGGGCAGCTACTGGCAGCCGGGCCGCACCTTCCAGGAAGTCATGGGCGAACTCACCGGCACCCCCCTGGAAAAAAGCCTCGAAGCCCTGAAAAAACAGTGTGTGGCCCTCGACCAGCAAGTGGCCGACGGTAGGCATTGGCTGAATAACGCGCGGGAACTGTCTGACGTTGCCACGCAAATGGCCCGTGAACGCTACCAACTGGACTTCTGCGACCCCAAGGCCGACACCCCGAGCAATGCGGTGATCCATCGCGAGTTTGAGGTGCTGGTGTACACCTGGACGGCGCGGTTGAAGAGCTTTGATCACCAGCTCGATGAAATTGAGCTGGAATACACCTGAACTCCTGCGGGCGTTTGCCCCTCTGAAAAGCTGGGCCGTTATCGGTCGCGAGTGCTAATCTTCCCCCGCATTTTGGCGGGCTTGAGCCAACCCTCACGGGGTTCAAGGAAGACAGCCCACTTCTCACAGGATTTGATCAGGTCACTTCATGAATAAGCCAGCAGTCGTTCTTTTGGGTTTTGTTGTCGCCGTTGGCGTCGTCAGTGCAGGCGGCGCCTGGTACACCGGCACACAGTTGGAGCCGGTGCTGCAAACGGTGGTGCAGGACGCCAACAAGGAACTGCGTCGTTCCATGGCGGGTGTCGATGGCACTCTTGACCTGGAGCTTGTGTCCTTGGACCGTGGCCTGTTCAGCAGCACTGCGCACTATCGCCTCAAAGGCCAGGGCTCGTTCTTTGGTGAGCAGAACCCGAACCCGGAGCTGCTGTTTCTCGAGCATATCGAACACGGCCCATTGCCGTTCTCGCGCCTGGTCTCGTTGAAGTGGCTGCCGGTCATGGCCACCAGTCACTACACCCTGGAAAAGAACGCCACCACCGAAAAATGGTTCGCAGCCACCAAGGACGTGTCGCCGCTCAAGGGCGTGGCCAGTATCGGCTACAGCCGCTCGGTCAGCGGCAATATCGAGTTTGTGCCTGCGGAGTTCAAGGGCGAGACCGCCACCGTGAGCTTCTCTGGCGCCAACCTGAACTTCGACAGCACCGCCGAAGGCAAAAAGGTCAAGGTCGATAGCTTCATGAACAGCCTCAAGGTGTCTGCGATCGACGGCAACGGCGCGCCGTTCAACGCTGAGCTGTCCGGCCTGACCGTGGCCAGCAATCTGGAGAAGTCCACCTTCGGTTTCTACACCGGGCAAAACACCGTTGAATTGACCGACACCAAGGTCACCTTCGGCCCGCAGAAAGCCGTGCTGACCCTCAAGGGTTTCGAGCAGAAAGACTCCAGCGACATCAAGGACAACAACCTGGCGGGCCGCGTTGACTACAAGATCGACGAGATCGGTTACCAGGGCAAAGCGGTCGGCTCCGCCGCCATGAGCCTGAGCGTGAAGAACATCGACGTGCCGTCGGGGCTGGTGCTGACCAAGCTGTACCAGGACAAGATGCAGCCGGTGCAAGCCGCTGCCGCCGCCGGCCAACCGGTGCCGGAGCTGCAACTGACCGAAGCCGAGCAAACCCTGGCCGAAGCCAACGTCAACCAACTGCTGGCCGCCAAGCCGCAAGTGGCGCTGGAAAACCTGTCGCTGAAAACCACCCACGGCGAAAGCAAGTTCAACCTGGTTGTGGACCTGGCCAAGCCTGCGTCCATGGAGCTGCCACCGGTTGAACTGGGTAAGCAGATGATCGCGCTGCTGGATGCCAACCTGACCCTGTCCAAGCCGATGATCGCTGACGTGTCTGCATTGCAGGCGCAGATCGGTGGCCTGACCGACCCTAAAGCCATCGAGCAGCAATCCCAGATGGCGGCCGAAATGGTCAGCGGCATGGCGGTCGGCACTCAACTGGCGACGTTGGTCGGCAGCGACGTGGTTTCCAAGCTGCATTACGCCAACAATGAAGTGACGTTCAACGGCCAGAAAATGACCGTCGAACAATTCATGGGTTTTATCATGTCCAAAGTGGGTGGCATGAGCCGCGCGCAGTAAAAAATCTGCCACCGCCCAGAAATAAATAATGGGGGAGCGGGGTTGCCGCGATAAGGGTCAAACAGTCGACACTCACGTCGACTGTTACCCGGTTATCGCAGGCAAGTCCGCTCCCCCATTCGTTTTTCAGATTTGCGCTCAATTCTGAACAATTGTTCTGAATTCTCCTTTTTGATACACAGCTCGGTGATAGTTCCTACAGGAAAGCTAGGTCGGGTCACTAGACGCCGACACCCTGATGCAAATTGCTCAGGACCACCTATCGTTACAGCTTTCCGTGTGTAAGGAAGCTCACGATATGCTGCGAAACCTACCAATCAGTGCATCAGGCCGGTTGCGACTGCTCATCGGTGCAGCCTTATGCAGCCAACTGCTGATACCCGCTTTTGCCATGGCCGACCCGGCCTATGACGCCCTGATTATTCAGGCGCGCAATGGCAACTTCACCCCCGCGCTGACGCAACTGCGCCAATTACCAGCCGAGCGCCAGACGCCTGGCCAGATCAGCGACCACCTGGTGATCGCCGGCTGGGCGGGGCAGGATGCCGAAGTGCTGAAGGTGTACGAGGCCCAGGGCCAGAATCGCAATTTGACCGCCCAGGCGCTGGCCACCGTCGCGCGCACCTATCGCAACCAGAAGCAGTGGGCGCAGGCTGAGGCGGTCTATCGCAAGGCGCTGCTGCGTGAGCCGAACAATGTCGACCTGCAACTGGGCCTGGCGCTCACCCAGGCCGACGGTGGCAAAGCCAGCGAAGCCGTGCAACGCACCCGCGCACTGGTGGCTGCCAAGCCCGAAGACCCCAACCGGCGGATGGCGCTGGGCTATGCGCTGACGCGCGCCGGTTTGAACTACGACGCTTTGTTTGAATTCGACCAAGCCTTTATTCGCGCCGGCGACAAACCGGAAGTTGCCCGCGAGTACATCGTTGCCCTGCAAAAGGCACGCATGCCGGAGCCTGCGTTGCGCCTTGCAGCCAAGCGCCCCGGCCTGTTGGACCCGGTTACCCAGCGCCGCCTTGAAGGCGACCTTGCCGCCGAGCGCGTGCGCATGGCCGAGTTCGCCACCCGCACCGAGCAAGAGCGCTACGTGATTGCCGACCGCGCCCTGGCCGACTACGACAAATTGCTCACCCGCTGGACCCCAGACGCCACTGCCCATGACGACGTGGTGCGCTGGCGCATCGACCGCCTGGGTGCCCTCAAGGCTCGGGCGCGCACCGCGCAAGTGATTCGCGAGTACGAAACGCTCAAGGGCGAGGGCGTGCAATTGCCCACCTACGCGGTGCGTTGGGTGGCTGCGTCCTACCTCGACCAGCGCCAGCCAGAAAAGGCCGAGCCGCTGTATCGCCAGGCGCTGAGTGCCTCGGACGCCGAGCCAGATGATCGGGTCGAAGACAGCACCGCGTTGTACTACGCCCTGCAAGAAAGCGACAAGGGCGAAGACGCCCGCGAAGTCGCCAACGGTCTCGCCAACAGCCAGAAGCCTCGGGTTGAACTCAAGGGCCTGCCCGTTGGCAACCCCAACGATGCCTGGATGGACGCGCAGCAACTGTCGGCCCAGGCCGGCGTCTACGGTGGCGACCTGCCGGGCAGTGAAGCCGGCCTGGAGGCGTTGGTCGCCAAAGCGCCGGGTAACGTTGGCCTGCGCCTGGCCCAGGCAGACATGTACCGCGCCCGTGATTTACCGCGTCGCGCCGAAGGCATTCTCAAGGAAACCGAAGCCCAGGCCCCGCGTGATATCGGCCTGGAAGTCAGCCAGGCGTACACCGCCATGGACCTTCAAGAGTGGCGCCAACTCGACGTGCTCACCGATGACGTGCTCGCCCGCAACCCGGACAACCGTCAGGTGCAGCGCCTCAGCCGCCTGCGCGATGTGCACGACATGGCCGAACTGCGGGTCGAGGCCTACACCGGCAAAAGCTTTGGTGGCGGCAATAACAACGAGGCTGGCGCAGTGGCCGGCAGCCGTGACTGGGGCATTGAAAGCCGTCTCTACACACCGCCTATCGACGAAGACTGGCGCCTGTTCGCCGGTGCCGGTTATGCCACCGCTGACTTCGAAGAAGGCACCGGCCACCATCGCTGGCAGGTGATTGGCGTAGAGCGGCGTACCCGCGACATGACCGTCGAAGCCGAAGTCTCCAACCATTCCTATGGCAATGGCACCAAGCAAGGCGCTGCCGTGTCGATTGCCCGTGACATCAACGACAACTGGCAATACGGCGGCAGCCTCGGCTACCTGTTGTCCACGACACCCCTGCGGGCGTTGAACGCGGACATCACCGCCAACGGCGGCAGCGGCTTTATCCGCTGGCGCGCCAATGAAAGCCGCGAGTGGAAGCTCACTCTCAGCCCGTCCCATTTCAGCGACGGCAACGACCGCTTCGAAGCCTTGCTCAGTGGCCGCGAGGGCCTTTACAGCTCGCCGCGGGTGCAAGTGGACCTGGGCCTGGAAGTGGCCGCCAGCCGCAACAGCAAAGAAGACACGGTGTACTTCAACCCGAAGTCGGACTTCACCGTGCTGCCGGTCCTCAACATCAATCATGTGCTCTATCACCGCTACGAGACCCAGTGGAGTCAGCAGTTCCAGGTCGGTGCGGGTACCTACAGCCAGCAGGATTATTCAACCGGTGGCATCGGTCTAGTGGGCTACGGCCAACGTTATCGCTGGAACGACGTACTGGAAGCCGGCGCCAACCTGAGCTTGATCAGCCGACCTTATGACGGCGATCGTGAACGCGATCTGCGTCTGCTCGTCGACCTCACTTACCGTTTCTAGAAGAGCCTGACCATGACCGTCCTCAGCCGTTGCCTGTTGATTCTGGGCGTTATGCTGGCCAGTGCCTGTGCCCAGCAACCCGCGCCGTTCACCCCACCCGCCGAGCGGCCCAAAGCCGCCGCCGAAGCGCCGTGGCCGAAAAATCACTTCCTGGGCATTGCCTACCACGACGTCGAGGACCGCGACCCCGACCAAGCGGTGGTGGCGGTGCGCACCGAGCGCCTGATCGAACAGTTGGCCTGGCTGCGTGAAAACGGCTACCAAGCGGTCAGCGTCGACCAGATTCTCGCGGCGCGCCGAGGTGGCCCGCCGTTGCCGCCCAAAGCCATCATGCTCAGCTTCGATGACGGTTACTCCAGCTTCTATACCCGTGTGATGCCGATTCTGCGTGCCTATCGCTGGCCAGCCGTGCTGGCGCCGGTGGGCAGTTGGATTGATACGCCGCTCAATAAGCCCGTGGATTTCGCCGGCTTGCCGCGCCCACGGGGCGAGTTCCTGACGTGGCAGCAGATTCGCGAAGTGTCGCAGTCGGGCCTGGTGGAAATCGCCGCACACACCGATGCCAACCACAAGGGCATCCTGGCCAACCCGCAGGGCAACCTGGAGCCTGCAGCGGCTACCCGCCGCTATGACCCGGCGACCAAGCGCTACGAAACCGAAGCGCAGTTCCAGGCGCGTATGCGTACCGACGTGGAGTCGATCACCAACAAAATCCGCGCCGTCACCGGCAAGGCGCCGCGTGTGTGGGTGTGGCCTTACGGTGCCGCCGACGGCACATCGCTGGCGGTAGTGGGTGAGCACGGTTATGAGATGGCGCTGACCCTGGAAGACGGCCTCGACAGCCTGGGCGACCTGAAAAACAGCCCGCGTTTCCTGGTGGCCTCTGACCCGGACGGCGAGCACTTCGCCAACAGCATGGTGGCGGTGCAAACCCCTATCCCACTGCGCGTGCTGCATGTGGACCTGGACAACGTCTACGACCCGGACCCTGCCCAACAGGCGCGCAACCTCGACCAACTGGTACAGCGCGTGGTGGACATGGGCGCCAGCACTGTCTTCCTGCAAGCCTTTGCCGACCCCGTGGGCGATGGCCTGGTGCATTCGCTGTACTTCCCCAACCGTCACCTGCCGGTGCGTGCCGACCTGTTCAACCGCGTCTCCTGGCAGTTGCACACCCGCGCCCACGCCAGTGTGTATGCGTGGATGCCGGTGATGAGTTTCGCCCTCGATTCCAAGCTGCCGCGCGTGACGCGTTGGGACCCGGAGAGCGGCAAGGTCGGCGTCGACCCCGATCAATACAAACGCCTGTCACCGTTCGACCCGCAAGTGCGCAAGATCATTGGTGAGATCTATGAAGACCTGGCACGCAATGCCGCGGTAGATGGCATCTTGTTCCACGACGACGCGGTGCTGTCAGACTTCGAAGACGCCAGCCCCGCCGCGCTCAAGGCCTACGCCGCCGCCGGCCTGCCGGACACCATCGCCGCCCTGCGCGCCGACCCGGCCGTGATGCAGCGCTGGACGCGCTTCAAGAGCCGCTACCTGATCGACTTCACCAAGGAGCTGACCACCAAGGTTCGCGCTATCCGTGGGCCGGCGATTCTGACCGCGCGCAACATCTTCGCCGAGCCGATGCTCAACCCGGAGAGTGAAGCCTGGTTCGCGCAAAACCTTGATGATTTCCTCCAGACCTACGACTGGACCGCGCCCATGGCCATGCCGCTGATGGAAGGGCAGGAGTACAAGACCTCCAATGTGTGGCTGGAGAAACTGGTCGCCACGGTCAAGGCTCGTCCCGGTGCGATGGAGCGAACCGTATTCGAACTGCAAGCCAAAGATTGGCGCACCAAGGCTGCCCCGGATATCAGCGGTGCGCAGATGGCTGAATGGATGGGTGTACTCAAACGCCAGGGTGTCACGAGTTTTGGTTACTACCCGGACAACTTCCTGGAAAACTCCCCGGACTTGAAGACAGTGCGTCCGGCCCTTTCCAACCAATGGAACCCTTGACCATGTTCGATAGAATCCTGGCTTTATTCGTGCTGGCATTGGTATTGGGCGTGCCCCTGGGCCTGATCTTCCTGGTCACCGGGCAGTTCCTGATGGACTTCGTGTTTTTCTACCCGCTGTTCATGTCGGCGTTGTGGATCTCAGGCGGTTTGTACTTCTGGCTGCACTGGGAGCGCCACTGGCCCTGGAAAGAAGACACCCCGGCCCCAACCCTGGCCGGCAACCCGCTGATCTCGATCATCATCCCTTGCTACAACGAGGGTGATAACGCTGCCGACACTATTCATGCGGCGCTGGATCAGCTTTATCCCAATATTGAAGTGATCGCGGTCAACGACGGCTCCAAGGACAACACCGCCGCCGTACTCGATGCCCTGGCACTTGAACACCCACGCCTGCGGGTGCTGCACCTGGCACAAAACCAGGGCAAGGCCGTGGCCTTGCGCATGGGGGCCGTGGCGGCACGCAGTGAATACCTGGTGTGCATAGACGGCGATGCGTTGCTGGATAAAAACGCGGCGGCCTATATGGTTGCGCCGATGCTCGATAACCCGCGCCTGGGTGCGGTCACCGGCAACCCACGCATTCGTACCCGCTCGACCTTGATCGGTCGGGTGCAGGTGGGCGAGTTCTCTTCGATCATCGGTTTGATCAAGCGCACGCAACGGGTGTTCGGCCGGATCTTCACGGTGTCGGGTGTGGTGGTGGCGTTCCGTAAAAAGGCGCTGGACCGCATCGACTACTGGAGCACCGACATGATCACCGAGGACATCGATGTCAGTTGGAAGCTGCAGCTTGATCACTGGAGCATCTTCTACGAGCCTCGTGCCCTGTGCTGGATCCTCATGCCGGAAACCGTCGGCGGGCTGTGGAAGCAACGCCTGCGCTGGGCCCAGGGCGGCGCCGAAGTGCTGTTCAAGAACATCCGTGGCATCTGGCAATGGCGCCATCGCTACCTGTGGCCGCTGTTGTTCGAGTACTGCCTCTCGACCGGTTGGGCGTTTACCTTCTTGCTGTCGGTGATCTTCTACGTGTTGGGCAAGTTCATGGTACTGCCGCCGGCCATTGCCGTGGACTCCCTGGTACCGCCAGCGTTTACCGGCCTGGTGCTGGCGATGGTGTGTCTGGTGCAGTTCGCGGTGAGCATCCTGATCGACCGGCGCTACGAGAAAGACCTGTGGAAAACCCTGTTCTGGACCGTGTGGTACCCGATGGTGTTCTGGCTGGTCAGCCTGTTTACCACCCTGGTCAGTTTCCCCAAGGTGCTGTTCAACCAGCATCAGAAGCGCGCGCGCTGGGTCAGCCCGGATCGCGGTATCAAACCTGCTGAAGAGGAGGCGTGACCATGAAACTGGTCAGAACTCGCCAACGGTCCATTATGTGGATCATTGATGTGCTGTTGACCCTGATGGCGTGGGCCGGATTAATCTGGCTGCTGGCACGCGGGATCAACTCGATGTTGGACACCCACGGCGGCCCACGTATCGAGGCGCCGATTTTTGCGGCGCTCAATACCTTGCAGGTCTACCTGTGGATTGCGTTGTTCAACGCGGTGATCCTGGTCACGTGGGCGCGTTACCAGCAACGCAAAGGCCGCAAGTTTGCCCAGCGCCGTGCGCAAGCCAATGCCTTGAGCGATAAGACCCTGAGCGAGAGTTTCAGCTTGGGCGAAGGCGATCTTGAGCAACTGCGCCGGCCTGGGGTGTTGGTGATCCACAACGATGAAGAGGGCGGTGTGGCGGATGTGAAATCCCATGTTTCCCGCGATGTGGAAAAGCCGGGGCTGACGTTGGTGCCTGGCCAGGATCAAAACAAAGACGCCAGCTGAACACCGAGCTGCAGGCACACTGCAACCTAAATGTGGGAGGGGGCTTGCTCCCGATAGCGGTGTATCAGCTAACAAATATGTTGGCTGACCCACTGCAATCGGGAGCAAGCCCCCTCCCACATTTTTGATCTCCATGTATCAGGAAAAATAGTGGCTTGCTCTGGCGTTTGATGTGAGGAGCCCTGCTCTCTGCAATCCCAATAATGGGATCCAATTCACAAAACCCCCGCGAACTTTTCTGCATTTTTCGGTACTAACTTATCTCGGCAATAACTTGATGGCCAACTAGTGGCAACTTTCAAGTTATCCGACGAATCGCTATCAATAGTGCTGCCGCTTGTCGGAATAATGATTCCAGATACAGGTGTGTTATCTATTTGATAATTTATTGTTTTTATTTATCAGTGGCTTGCATGAGTAGCTAGTACGGAAGTCCAACTAATCCAGCGTGTAGGGTTATTGGAAGTTCGATGTTAGTTTGCCGCCCCTTGATTTTCGACGGATCGAACATGTCTCTGTTATCGCCACGGACTCGGTATCTTCTGTGCACTTTACTGCCTGTTTATTTTAATGGTCGCGTGACGTGCCGCTTGCCCTCCAAGCAGGCACAGATGGAATAGACCCCCGCAGCCAAAGCGGTGGAGAGTTCGAAAATATTACCTTCACGCAATCTCAATGGGGTTCGTCCATGATTCGCGCAACGTTGGGAGATCAACAGTACTGGAGCGACCGCAAGGCCAAGGATCGGGAGTGGATAGCGCGAGCCAGCAAAGTTCTGGAGGAGCCTTCGGCGAACCCTGCGTACAGGGCGCAGTTTGCATTCGACTTTGCAAAAGACAACTTGCGTGCAGCGGTTAGAACCTACTCGCGGGGTGACAGTGTTTCTGAGCTGGCTGCTTATTTTCCCGGCATCCTGGATGCATGGGAGATGTCCAACGCCGTCGCTGATGAGTTTTGCGCCGAGAACAATCTTCAGACCTGTCGAGACTGGCGTTTCGAACTGACGGATTTAAATTATTACATCTGGTGCTTCTGGCTGGTGGGTCTGGCGCTTGCTCTTTCTGTCCCCCGGGCGCAGTGGCTGCGCTTGGTTGCCTTGATCGGCGAGGGTGGCCAGGATGTTCTCCTGGACCGTGTCATTGCGTCCCAGGAACCTGAACGGCTCATCGGGAGCACACTACTTCACGGCAAACCATATGCGCGACTGCTCAAGGCAATTGATGCGCCACCCGATCAACAGGCTGCGCTGTTGCAGGCGTTCCTGGAGCATTGGTATGTAGAGTTGAACCGGCCGGGTAAGCAGCAACCCTGGTGGTACGTCTACGGTGACCCCCTCAAGCATCCCCTTGAGATGGGCAGTTACTTTGGACGCTGGTGCTTTGAAGCCGTGGCGGCTGTGAAAGCCTTCGGGCTGGATGATCAACGCTGCATCGGGCACGAGCATTACCCAGGCGATCTGTTGCACGTCAATAACGAGATTCCAGCGCCGGCCATTACTGACGCAGAGTCGGGTTGGTGGGCGCGGCTGATTGGAAGGAATCGTTAAGGAGTGTCGGCGCCGATGAACCATCACCTGACAGTGGCGTTTGACGCCTTAGGCCTGGGTCATGCCCTCGCAGCCTGTGCCGAAGGGCGCATCTGCCTGCCGGTCATTACCCTGGCGTCACCGGCTCAGTGGTATGGCTTCCCGCCTGCATTGGTTGCGGTGTGCAGTGATGGGGCGGGTCCTACCTGCATAGGCTACTGGAGGCACTGGTTCGTGGACCGCGAGCCGTGCTTTGTTCGTATGTATATCGGTGCTAGTCATAGGGTGCATGAAATAGCCCGCACCCCTGCACAATTGATGGCCGTGCTGGCCATGATGTCTATCAGTGTTGAAGACGGCGTCACCCCAGAGCTTGAGCAATTTGCCCAAGCGGTGGGGCTTGATTGCCTGGAGGCGCTGGAGGCGCAGTCGTTGAAAACTGGCGACGACCCGCAGGGCTTGGCCAACGTTGAACTGTTCCGCGACAAGACTCCGCTGGAGAGCATTGCCGACGGCGCTGCACCCTACACCGGAGACTTTCCCAGCCCGCTCGATATTGGCCGGGCATGGTGGGAAACCAGCTGCTCCTTCGAAATTCTCGACCAGCAGATGTTCATGCCTGCCAGTGGGCAGTTGCCCGCGTGGTTTGATTCAGATCGTGAGAAGAAGCCGCTGTTCGACGACTACCTGCGCGCCGGTCGCCTTGATTGTGCGTGGCTGACCTTGAACTCTACCGGTTGGTCGATCACCGATGCACGGCAGGCGCTTGTTGCGTTGCAGGCGCGGGCTGACGACTGTAGCTTCGATGCGGTTGTGGCTTATTGGTTGTCGGTGGCGGATGCCAGTGCCGGGGGGTACTAAGCCGTGATAAGCGTTAGTCCCGTTCGAAAGTTTATTTTTCGTGGCCGGGCGCAGGGAGTGCTAGCACCGATGAACAATCACCTGACAGATGGGCAATTGGATCCTACGGCCTATTCGCCAGTTACTTCAGCATTTGCCTCTGCGACGCCCAATGAACTCAAGGTTTTTTTTGATGCATTTATGCTCAATAAACCCTACTGCCTCGACGAGTTGATTCAGGTGGTTTGGAAAACCTCGGGGTATGAGCGGTGGAGCGCGGATTTTTCTCCAGAATCCCTGGAGCCCTTGGGCGAGTGGTTTGCCGCGCAGATTTGTGAACGCGCGCAGAGCTCACCTGCCGTTGAAACGGGGTTCGAAGAGGTAGCGTCCTTGGCTGTCGCGACGGGCATGTACTACGGCGAAGTGGCGGTTAGAAATAACCCATCACTGGGTTGGCACACGTTGAACGGCAGCAAGCGGCAAGCCGATTACGGTCAGCCCGTGGTGTCCAGCGCGGGCAACCTGCCCACCAATCCCGTGCGGGTTGCGCAGGCCTTTGCCAGCGGCATTGCCGATGGCTCGAAGGCCGCCGGTCGACTTAGAGAGACTTACGATTACTGGATGCAATTGATCAAGGGCATTCCATGAGGCCGGGCTCAGAGGGCGGGTGATGATTCAATGGTCTGTGTTGCGTGCACTTGTAGCTGGCAGTGACGTTGACGTGCCCGAGCAGGCGCTGTCCGTCATCGACGAGGGCGTCTACAAAGTTTCAGAAACTCAATATTGCTTGGCTGATGCCCATATTGAGAGCGGGCAAAAGCGGCTGGTATTGGTTTCATGTGTTTGGGCGGTCAGTGAGACGGCATTTCGACGAGCCTATTCGTTCGACATCGAAGCTGACGATTTGGCGCTCGGCGCGCCCCCGGTTGAGTTACTGCCAAACGACGCCGCGCCTACCTACGGTCCAATCAAACGTGCCTTGGCGGCCGTCGGGAGGGTGATGGAGCATGCCTCCTACCGTGTGATGACGGATGGCGCTTTTATTCATCGAAGCCTGGAAAACGCCGACGCGACCTATCATTTTCGCTCGCGTGACGACGTGGACGATGAGCCGCCTTATGCGATTGTGTGGAAGTGTCGCGCGGTTAACCTGAGCGCTCAAAAATAAGTGGTGTGGTGTGGAAAAGGCAGACGAGCTATTGGCTCGACGGATAGCTGAGTTTGAGACCTTCAGGGCCGAGCGTTTACCGGTGCTGCATGAGTTCTGTAAAGCGCTCGGGTTTGATCAGCCGCACGAGGTCTTGATTGAACCAAAAAAGGTTCTGCCGCTGCTGGACCGTGGTCTTCAACACGCGGTAATCAGCGAAGAAAACCGGGCTTGGTTGGTGACACGTATTGGTTATTACATCGGCGAGTATCTAATTTCCCTGCTGGGCGGCTACTGGCTGGTTGATCAAGATCCGTCGTCACCGTCCTTCGCCAGGTACGTGGTCGGCGACTTTTCATGTGAGGGGGCAGACACTGAAGTCATTGACCCCTTTGAAATAGCGCAGCGTTATGCAACGACGCCGGCTCCACGTTTTTTAAGACAAGTGATCGAAAAACAGCTGATCTGAGCCTGCTGCGCCGATGTACAGATTTTTCCAACCGCTTTACAAGGATGATTCATGAAAACCGGGAAATTTCCCCTTCAAGCCTTCCTGATGTCCTGCCTGGTGGCGGGCTGGGGGCTGGTCTACGTTGGTCGCATCAAGTGGGCCATTTGGGTCGCGGCATTTTTGTACACCGGTGTGGTGTTGCTCGGTGTGTCCGGCCTGAGTGCTTCACCTATCGGGCTGTATGTTCTGTTCGGCTTCATTGTTGCGGTCAAGCTCGCTTCGGCGATCGTGTCGGCGAGGTTGGCCCGTCGCTATAAAGGCCCGCCGGATGTGCCGCGCAAGCGTTTCCATGCGCTGTATGTGGGCGTGCTGATCGTGATCACCTTCGTGCTGATGGAGGTGTTGCGGGTGCCGTTGATGGGGTTCAAGACCTACTACATCCCGACGGGTTCAATGGCGCCAACGGTGTCGGTGGGCGACTACATCGTGGCCGATCTCAAGGCGGGCGCACCCAAGGTTGGCGATATCGTCGTATACCGCTGGAATGGCACCGAGGCGATCAAGCGTGTGGCGGGTGTGGGCGGCGACACGTTGGCGATCGTCAACGGCGAGTTGATCCACAACGGCGAAAACCTCGGCTTGTTCCATGCCCCGGCAGATCGGGTCGAAGGCCCGGCGTCGATGGCGCTGGCACCGGTCAAGGTCGAGCCGGGGCGTGTCTATCTGTTGGGGGATAACCGCAACAACAGCAATGACAGCCGCTTTATGGGGCAGGTGGCGATTGAGGATGTGGTGGGCAAGGTAACGGGGATCTGGTTTTCCAAAGAGCGGCCGCGCATCGGCACCCGCTTTCCCTGACACCGGGATCAATGTGGGAGGGGGCTTGCCCCCTCCCACATTTTTGATGTTCATTGTTCTCGCGAGCGGCTTACAGCAACTTGCGCTGCACGGCCTCATCCAGCGTACTGCGCGTCAGCGCTTCGACCACTTCCCGGCCGTCAGCCTGGAACGGGATGCCCACGATCAGCACCAGGTGCATCCAGGTGCGCACCGATTCACTCTTCTTGACCCGGCCCAGCTCTTTGCCGTCCTTGTCCTTGAACACCGTTTCCAGGGTGAAGACGTTCTTCGCCGTGGTCGGGATGATGAAGAACGTTGCGCCGGTGATGATCGCCGAGGCCACGCTGAATTGTTCGTTGTTGTACAGGGTGGCATCGGCGTAGATATCCGAGTCGACCTTGTCGGTGCTTACCCGCGCAAAGCGGTCAGACTGGCGAAACGAATCGGCCACGGCCTTTTCCCACAGGGCCGCCGGTTTGCCAGGCGCTGCGTTGGCCGGGCCGCCGTTGACTTGGTTCAGCGCAATCGCGCGCACGTAGGCAGTCGGCTTCTGCGCCGGTGCGTTGGCGGTCGGTGGCCAGGTTTGCACTGCCGGCAATTCGTGTTGCGAGTAGGACACGCAACCGGTCAGCAAGACCGCCGCGAGCACCAGGCTGTGCTTGATCATTCCTTTCATGGGTTATTCCTTGGCAATTTTGCGGTGGCGGAATCCATCAGTTGGGTCACCAACTCACTCAGCTGTTTGGCACCCATGGTCGGCGCCCAGTATTCGCGGCCGTAGAGACCTACGTTGCGTTCGAACTTGACCTCTTCCTTGGCACTGGCGAGCTCTTTGCCGTTACGGTCGACGATCACCAGGTTGCCGGCCACATCAAAGGTGTCGACGTAGATCGGGCCGTTGACCCAGATCCAGATGGTCAGCGTCAGCAAGGCACCGGGGAAGTACCCAGGGTGCGGCGCACGGTGGCCCTTGAGGGACGTCATGTTGAATTTCAGCAACACGTCGTCTTCGCCCAGGCGCGTCGGGTATTCGGTGACTTGCTTGAAGTAACCGGCGCTGCGCACGTACTGATTGAGCTGCACCGTGAGGGAATGGCTGATCGCAGTTTTGTTGGCGTCGTTGACGTCGGTGTCGGTCACTGCCACATCGGCGATTTGCGCGCTGCGCGGGCTGCTGGTGGAGGCTGGGTGAAGCGGGGCACCGATGGGGCCGGTCACGGTATAGGACACACAGCCGGTCATGGACAAAGCGGCGACGAGCGCCGTCGCCCGGAAGAGGGTTTTCAACACACTAATTTCCCTATAAATGAATGAACCAAGTTACTGTCTCGACTCGTTCGTGCAGAACTTGAGCGCGTAGTTTATTGCCAATTTGCATTCGGTATAACCCGAAGCGTGCACACCTTGCGTCTGACCTTGTGAACGGATCATTCACTCACGAGGCTCAGCCCATGTCCCGTCCTCTGCTCTTCCTGCGTCCTGCTGCCCAGGGCTTTGCGGTTACCTTGCTGGTGACGCTGGCCGGATGTGGGCTGCCGTCTTCCCATGAGGTGGCCAAGCCGCCTTCTGTCAGTGCGCCTGCCCCCGAGCTTCAACGCGCGCCGGTGCAGGGCGCATTGTCTAAACGCATGGCGATGCCTACGCCCATGAGCGTGCAGGAGTCGGTGGCGATGGACTACCGCAGCGAGCCCCGCGAACAGTACGAAAACCTGCCGGATAACCCGGTGCATCGCGTGGCTGAGACGCCGATGTCCACGTTCAGCGTGGATGTCGACACCGGCAGCTATGCCAACGTGAGACGCTTCCTCAACCAAGGCAGTCTGCCGCCTGACGGGGCTGTGCGACTGGAGGAGATGGTCAACTACTTTCCCTACCGATACGCGATGCCCACCGACGGCTCGCCCTTTGGCGTGACCACCGAAGTCGCGGCCACACCGTGGAACCCACGCACCCAACTGCTGCGCATCGGCATCAAGGCCGCCGATCGCGCAGTGGCAGACCTGGCGCCGGCCAACCTGGTGTTCCTGGTGGATGTGTCCGGTTCGATGGACCGTCGCGAAGGTTTGCCGCTGGTGAAAAGCACCCTGAAATTGTTGGTGGATCAACTGCGAGATCAAGACCGTGTTTCGCTGGTGGTCTACGCCGGTGAGTCCCGTGTGGTGCTCAAACCTACGTCTGGTCGCGACAAAACCAAGATTCGTAACGCTATCGAGCAACTTACCGCTGGCGGCTCGACAGCGGGCGCATCCGGTATCGAGCTGGCCTACCAGATGGCCCGCGAAGGCTTTATCGACAAGGGCATCAACCGCATCCTGCTGGCCACCGACGGTGACTTCAACGTGGGCATCAGCGACTTCGACAGCCTCAAGAAGATGGCCGTGGAGCAACGCAAAAGCGGCGTATCGCTGACGACCCTGGGCTTTGGTGTGGATAACTACAATGAACACCTGATGGAGCAGCTGGCCGACGCCGGTGACGGCAACTACGCCTACATCGACAACCTGCGCGAAGCCCGCAAGGTATTGGTGGACCAACTCAGCTCGACCCTGGCGGTGGTCGCCCGCGATGTGAAATTGCAAGTGGAATTCAACCCGGCGCGGGTCAGCGAATATCGCCTGCTCGGCTATGAAAACCGCGCGTTGAAGCGTGAGGACTTTAATAACGACAAAGTCGATGCCGGCGAGATCGGCGCAGGGCATACGGTGACTGCGTTGTACGAAATTGTGCCGAAGGGGGAGAAGGGGTGGTTGGAACCGTTGCGCTACGCCGCAGTGCCTGTTGCTGAAAGTAAACCCGCTGAGCTGGCGATGTTGCGGGTGCGCTACAAACCGGCGACGGGTGGCGACAGTCAGCTGATCGAGCGGCCCATCAGCAGCGTTTCCACTCAGGCCAGCGACGACCTGCGTTTCGCCGCCGCCGTGGCCGCTTTCGCCCAACAGCTCAAGGGCGATGGCCGCTACACTGGCAGCATGAGCTTGCAGGACACCGCTGCACTGGCCCGCTCGGCCCGGGGCGATGACCCATTCGGGTTGCGCAATGAATTTGTGCAATTGGTGGAGCTGGCCCAAAGCCTGAAACACTGACCCCTGAACGCAGCAGGGCCCACTGTGGGAGCTGGCTTGCCTGCGATAGCGGTGGGTCAGTGTTGCAAATACTGCCTGGCCCACCGCTAACGCGGGCAAGCCCGGCTCCCACAGGTAATTTGCACTGCCCCACCCAAAGGAGTTCGCCATCGACATGGCCGTTCCAGATGACCTGCCCAGCGACGAATCGCTGCTGGCCCGCTACCGAACCGGTGACACCGCCGCGTTCGAAGCCTTGTACGCCCGGCATCGCCAGGGTCTGTACCGGTTTCTCGTGTTCTTGAGCAACAAAGCCGAACTGGCCGAGGAAATCTACCAGGAGACCTGGCTCAGCCTGATCCGCAGCACCACCCAACCCCAGGGTCGAGCGAGTTTTCGCACATGGCTGTTCCAGATTGCCCGCAACCGCCTGATCGATTACTGGCGCAAGCACGGCATCCACAACCCGTTGCATGACAGCTACGATGAACAACTCCATGCCCAACCTGACGACAGCGCCGGCCCCGAGCAACAGCTGAGCCTGAGCCGTGACCAAGCGCGCCTCGACGCCGCCCTGCAAGCCTTGCCCGAAGACCAGCGCGAAGTCTTCCTGCTGCGCCTGCACGGCGACCTCGAAGTGCCGCAAATCGCCGCCCTCACCAAGGCCCCGCTCGAAACCGTAAAAAGCCGCCTGCGTTACGCCCAGCAGAAACTGCGCCGCCTGCTGGCCGAGGAGATACCCGCATGACTGACTCCCGACATACCCCAGATCCCGACGACCTGCTGCTGCAGCATTTTCGTCAACACAGCAGCGGCGAACCGCCCGCGTCCCTCGACGCCTTCATCCTCGCCACCGCCCGCCGCGAAGCCCCAGCGCCGCAGCCGAGCCTGTGGCAGCGCTGGCTTCAAGCTTGCCAGCGCCCACGCTGGCAGATGGCGTTTGCCACCGTGGCCGGTTTGGCGCTGATGATTGGTGTGGTGATGCGCGAGCCTGTGCCGCAACCGGAGATATCCACAGCGACGTTCTCTGCATTACACGAAGAGGCCGCCAGCCCGCCACCGCCAGCGATGTCGGCTCCGGCTCCGGCTCCGGCTCCGATGGCCCGTAGGGCGGTTGCGCCCAAGGCCGAGAGTGCTCAGGTCATGGGCTCGATGGCGGATGAGTCCAGCGTCAAGCTCAGCAAGCGTGCGCCGGTAGCGCAGCCATCGTTGGAGCAGGGGTTGCAGGAGATTGTGAGGTTGCGTGAAGCCGGGCAGGCGAAGGCGGCGGATGAGAAGCTGCTGGCGTTGCATGAACGCTTTCCAAATGAGGATTTGCCCGCGCGGCTGGATGAGGTGCGTAATCGTTAAGGTCCCCGGCGTCAGTTGACGAGCGCTTATCAACCTTTATAATTCCTTGCAACACGGCCCCTGTCGGTTGATGCGCTTCGGTGCTGAGACTGCTCAGGGGTTTTTTATTGCCTGTGATTTGTTATTTACCAGTCGCGCTCCTGCCAATCACGGTCGGCGCCCATACCCTCCAAATTCAAATCAAGGTGGCGCAAGTCCGGGAAGTCGTTTTTCATCAGCACCTTTAAACGGTTTCCCCAGCTGGACGATGGGTTTATGGCTCGCATTAGGTGGTGAGTCATGCACAACAACATAAATGGTCGAGCTCTTCGGTGCGCATCATTATGGAACGCTGACAGCGAAGGCACTTGTTCTATTGGCGGCAATTTTGGCTGATCGATGATGTTGCGATTCCAAAGGCGACTATGGTGAGCGCACACATTTCGCAAGTAGTTCAGGCTGCGCAACCAAGTGGCGAAGATTCTTCCATTGGTGATCCCGTATGCCTTGGAAATCTGATCCTGATCTTTTTCACTCATGCCTGAGTAGAGGGTTGATAGCGTTCCGAAGTCCCAAACTTCGCACACGACCCAAACTGCCAAGGGTAAGCCGTATTTTTCTTTGTTATGTCTGATGAAGTCTTCGTTCGAGCGATTGATCAATGCTGCGTGTTTGCCGAGCCATACATGGTGCTTTGTGAGGCCGGTCTTTCCATCCAGTTGAACGGAAAAACTTTCATGGAAAAGCTCTGGCATCAGGTAAGCAAATTTGTTGTGTTTGCCCAATGTATGGGAGATATCCACTCGTAGCGCAATTTCTATGCGTTCCAGCGCATCGAGGGTCAACAGGCGAAGCTTCTTATCGAAGACATAAAGATCGATTGCATTTTGGAAGGTGGTACCTGTTTTGAAGGTATCGAGGGGGATACGCACAGGTTTCGTTTTAGAAGGTTTTTGATTTTTGTACTGGAGTAGCGGACAGCACAGCTCTGTGCGCTCGCGAAAGGCGAACCAGTAGCCGCTGAGGCGGTAGTAACCGATGCGTTTCAGGTATTCAAGGGCTTTAGCTTGGTCAGTAACAGACATGCCGCGCGCTATGACCAGATCGAGTTGTTCTTGATAGCTCTGCCAAGGTTTTGGATAACCCTGTGTCATTGATAATTCACCTTGGCTGCCGAGTGGCCGTTTTTATTATTTTTTCTATTGAGATTGAGCTAGCATCCCTCAGTTTTCAGTGGGTATCTTTGTGCTCGCCAGCGGCGAGCAATGTACCTCGGTGAGTTGGTCCTCACTCCTATTAGAAGCATTCAGAGACAAAGATGCCGACACCAAACGCAAAAAAGCCCCAGGCCTTTCGACCTGGGGCTTTTTCGTTATAGATGGTGCACCCGGCGGGATTCGAACCCACGACCCCTGCCTTCGGAGGGCAGTACTCTATCCAGCTGAGCTACGGATGCTTGTGCGGGCGACATCATACCCATGTCGACCTTGGGCGTCCATGCTGGTCTTTGGCCCTTCTCGCGTAGGAATTTGCCGCGCAAAGGCCCTGCGTCGGGCGCCATTGGTCAATGCTGTGGAACCCGCCCTAACGACGCTGATCAGAAAGTTTCGGCAAATGCGCCGTTTTCGTTCTTTTTTTCGAACAGACTATTGCCCTGTACCCCCATTGATCCTAGGATTCGTTTGAGATTTCAAACGCTCCGTGTCCCGTGCGCCATTTCCCTCCTTCGCGCGCTGGGGCTGATTTCCCTGACGGCAGCCCACAAGGCGCCTTTCAACAACTCTAATTCGCTCCGCGTGCGCGCGGTGCTGTTAAGGAAAGCCGACATGCAGCTTAAAGATGCCCAGTTGTTCCGCCAGCAAGCCTTTATCGATGGCGCTTGGGTCGACGCGGACAACGGTCAAACCATCAAGGTCAACAACCCAGCCACGGGCGAAATTCTCGGTACCGTGCCAAAGATGGGCGCCGCGGAAACCCGCCGCGCCATCGAAGCTGCCGACAAGGCCCTGCCGGCCTGGCGTGCACTCACCGCCAAGGAGCGCGCCAATAAGCTGCGCCGTTGGTTTGAGCTGCTGATCGAAAACCAGGACGACCTCGCTCGCCTGATGACCCTCGAACAAGGCAAGCCGCTGGCCGAGGCCAAGGGCGAAATCGTCTACGCCGCGTCCTTTATCGAGTGGTTCGCTGAAGAAGCCAAGCGCATCTACGGTGACGTGATTCCTGGCCACCAGCCCGACAAGCGCCTGATCGTGATCAAGCAGCCTATCGGTGTGACCGCCGCCATCACCCCATGGAACTTCCCGGCGGCCATGATCACCCGTAAAGCCGGCCCGGCCCTGGCTGCCGGTTGCACTATGGTGATCAAGCCCGCTTCGCAAACCCCGTTCTCGGCCCTGGCCCTGGTTGAGCTGGCTCATCGTGCCGGTATCCCTAAAGGCGTGCTGAGCGTTGTGACCGGCAGTGCCGGCGACATCGGTGGCGAGCTGACCAGCAATCCGATCGTGCGTAAATTGTCCTTCACCGGCTCCACCGAAATCGGTCGCCAGTTGATGGCCGAATGCGCCAAGGACATCAAGAAGGTTTCCCTGGAGCTGGGCGGCAACGCGCCGTTCATCGTGTTTGACGACGCCGACCTGGATAAGGCTGTCGAAGGTGCGATCATCTCCAAGTACCGCAACAACGGTCAGACCTGCGTCTGCGCCAACCGCCTGTACATCCAGGATTCGGTGTACGACGCCTTCGCTGAAAAACTGAAAGTGGCTGTGGCGAAGCTTAAGATCGGCAACGGTCTGGAAGACGGCACCACCACCGGCCCGCTGATCGACGAAAAAGCCGTGGCCAAGGTGCAGGAACACATCGCCGACGCTCTGAGCAAAGGCGCCACGTTGCTGGCTGGCGGCAAGGTCATGGAAGGCAACTTCTTCGAGCCGACCATCCTCACCAACGTGCCAAAAAATGCCGCCGTGGCCAAGGAAGAAACCTTCGGCCCACTGGCGCCGCTGTTCCGTTTCAAAGACGAAGCAGAAGTGATCGCGATGTCCAACGACACCGAGTTCGGCTTGGCGTCGTACTTCTACGCCCGCGACTTGGGCCGTGTGTTCCGTGTGGCCGAAGCCCTGGAATACGGCATGGTCGGCGTCAACACCGGGTTGATCTCCAACGAAGTGGCGCCGTTCGGCGGCATCAAGGCGTCGGGCCTGGGCCGTGAAGGCTCCAAGTACGGGATTGAAGACTACCTGGAAATCAAATACCTCTGCCTGGGCATCTAAGCTCTGTAAGAGATTGCAACAAACGCAAAGGGCACGAGAGCGCTGACCCTTTGCGTGTTTCACCTCGTTATTCGTAGTGGCCGGGAAAGCTGTGGCAGTCGATCATCGCATGCTGCCGTAGTTGCCTCCCCGCCACGTATGCCTTGGACCACGCCACCCGATGAGTGGCGAATGAGGACTTTATGAGCAAGACCAACGCTTCCCTGATGAAACGCCGCGAATCCGCCGTACCGCGCGGTGTTGGCCAGATTCACCCCATCTTCGCCGAATCGGCCAAGAACGCCACCGTGACCGACGTTGAAGGTCGCGAGTTCATCGACTTCGCCGGCGGTATCGCCGTGCTGAACACCGGCCACGTGCACCCGAAAATCATCGCGGCCGTGACCGAGCAACTGAACAAGCTGACCCACACGTGCTTCCAGGTACTGGCCTACGAGCCTTACGTTGAAGTGTGCGAGAAAGTGAACGCCAAGGTGCCGGGCGATTTCGCCAAGAAAACCTTGCTGGTCACCACTGGCTCCGAAGCCGTCGAAAACGCCGTGAAAATCGCCCGCGCCGCTACTGGCCGTGCCGGCGTTATCGCCTTCACCGGCGCTTATCACGGCCGCACCATGATGACCCTGGGCCTCACCGGCAAAGTCGTGCCGTATTCGGCCGGCATGGGCCTGATGCCAGGCGGTGTGTTCCGCGCGCTGTACCCGAACGAACTGCACGGTGTGAGCGATGACGACTCCATCGCCAGCATCGAACGCATCTTCAAAAACGATGCCGAGCCGCGTGATATCGCCGCGATCATCATCGAGCCGGTGCAGGGCGAGGGCGGTTTCTACGTCGCGCCTAAATCCTTCATGAAGCGCCTGCGTGAACTGTGCGACAAGCACGGCATCCTGCTGATCGCCGACGAAGTGCAAACCGGTGCCGGCCGTACCGGTACCTTCTTCGCCATGGAACAGATGGGCGTTGCTGCCGACCTGACCACCTTCGCCAAATCCATCGCGGGCGGCTTCCCGTTGGCCGGTGTGTGCGGCAAGGCCGAATACATGGACGCCATCGCTCCAGGCGGCTTGGGCGGCACCTACGCCGGTAGCCCGATCGCTTGCGCTGCGGCCCTGGCCGTGATGGAAGTGTTCGAAGAAGAGCACCTGCTGGACCGCTGCAAGGCTGTTGGCGAACATCTGGTCACTGGCTTGAAAGCTATCCAGGCCAAGTACCCGGTGATCGGTGAAGTGCGTGCCCTGGGCGCGATGATCGCGGTCGAGCTGTTCGATGATGGCGATACCCACAAGCCAAACGCGGCGGCTGTTGCGGCCGTAGTGGCCAAGGCACGTGACAAGGGCCTGATCCTGCTGAGCTGCGGTACCTATGGCAACGTGTTGCGCGTACTGGTGCCGCTGACCGCGCCGGACGAGCTGTTGGACAAAGGCCTGGCGATCATTGAAGAGTGCTTCTCCGAGCTGTAAGCGGATGCTGATTTGATCGAACGAAAAAACCCGCTTCGGCGGGTTTTTTTGTGCCCGATGCAGCACATTCAGGCCCTGTTCATTGTACGTACGCGTGTGCATTGACTAAGGTGCAAGCATTGCCGATGGAGCGTGCTGCATGACTGCTGTTGATTTACCCGCTGTACCCCGAGTGTTAATCGCCGAAGCAGACCCTTGGTCGCGGGACCTGCTCAAGCAAGTGTTGTTGAACGTGCGCTGCGACGCACGGCTGGATGTGTGTGCAGACGGGCAACAAGCCGCGACACTGCTGCGGGACAAAACCTATGACCTGATCCTGGCCGATTGGGAGCTGCCGGGCGTCGATGGCCTGAGCCTGCTGCGTAACGTGCGCCAGCAGCGCCGCTCGCCCGTACTGCCGTTTATTTTGCTGAGCAGTCGCAATGACAGCGCCAGCGTGCGTGAAGCCTTGCCCCTGGCGCCCACGGCGTACCTGACCAAACCCCTGAACATGGAAAGCCTGACGCAGCGCCTGCAAGACTTGCTGCTCAATGAAGGCGAAAGCGTGTACTGCGAGATTGCGCCGCTGGCGCCCGGCATGACCCTGCCGGCGTTTCTTGAGCGCCGCCGCGAGACGTGCGATGGCGCACCGCTGCGGGTCGATGTGAAAGCCATCGTGCAACGCAGCCTGGGGCCGGAGGGCCTGGACCTCAAGCGCCTGGAAGACCAGGTGCGCATGGACCCGCAGATCACCGCCGTGCTGATTGCTGCTGCCAACAGTGCCGGCCACCACGGCACACCGGTGCAAACCCTGCCGGCCGCATTGCACAAGCTCGTTGCCGGGCAAAGCATGAACCTGATCCTGGGCCTGGCCCTCAAACACAACGTGGTGCTGTGTGATCCCGCGCTGGTGGCCTACGCCGAGCGGCATTGGCAGTTGTCCCAGGACACGGCCGACTACGCTCGCCGTCTGGCACGCATGTTGGAGCTGGATCACGAGCGCTGTTACAGCGCCGGTATCTTGCATCGGCTTGGGGACCTGGCGTTGTTGCGTTGCCTGGAAGACTGGCGCCAGGGCGGCGGCGCACTGGATGAGGAGGTGATTGGTGAGTCGCTCTACACCTTCGGCGCGGCCTATGGTTCAGCGTTGCGGGCGCGTTGGCGCCTGCCGTTGGAACTGCGCCAATTGATCGCGGCGATTTACTCGCTGGAAGGCGGGGTGTATGCGCGGGATGCGCTGGTGGTGAACCTGGCGGCGCAGATGGCGCGCCTTACCGAGCATGAAGGGCTTGAAACACTGGCCGCCGGTAAGACCGCGCGACTGCTCAAAGTGGGGTTGTCGGAGCTCACTCGGGTGCGCAAGGCCTAGAGGTTCAACACAGGTCAAATGTGGGAGGGGGCTTGCCCCCTCCCACATTTGACCTGTGTTGAACTAGCTGGATGTGCTCGGCCCTAGCCCGCCACCACCCGGTTCTTGCCCAATCGCTTGGCCTCATACATAGCCGCATCGGCCCGAGCGAACAGGCTGTCCAGGGTCGAATCTTCTTCACGCAGGCTCGCCAGGCCCTGGCTGATGGTCACAGTAAACGCCTGGCCTTCGTAGCTGAAGCTCAGATCCTGAATCTCCCTGCCCAGCCGTTCGGCCACCTGCAGTGCCATGTGAGGCGCACACCCGGGCAGCACGGCGGCGAACTCTTCGCCGCCAATACGCCCGAACAGGTCGCCACGGCGCAGTACCCCGCGACCGCTCTCGGCGATGCGCCGCAATACCTGGTCGCCCTCCAAGTGGCCGTAGGTGTCGTTGACGTCCTTGAAATCATCGATATCCAGCAGCAGGAACGCCAGCGGCGCGCCTTGGGCGCAGGCGCTGTCGAATGCCTGGTTGGCGCATTCGAAGAAGTGTCGGCGGTTGCTGGTCTGGGTCAGCACGTCAGTGGTAGCGAGGCGGTGCAGCTCCTGCTCCAGCTGCTTTTTTTCGGTAATGTCTTCGGCCATGCCGACCACGATCAACGGCTCCCCAGGCTCGACCTGCTGGTTCATGTAGCACTTGTCACTCAGCCAGCGAATCTGCCCGTCGGCCGTGATGATGCGGTACTCGCGGTCTTCCACGGCGCCTTGTTCAAGTACACGGGCCAGGCTGTGTTCGGCGTAGTCGAGGTCTTCGGGGTGAATGCTGTTGCGCCATTCCCGATGATCGGCCAGCAGCAGGCTGGCAGAGCGCCCGAACACGCGTTCATAGGCTGGGCTCACGTACAGCACGCGCCGTGTCTCCCAATCGATGGCCCACAGCACCGCGTTCACACTGACCAGCAGTGAACTGAGCAGTTGCTCGCGCTCGCTTAGCCGTTCGACTTCACCTTGGGCATGCATCAGCGCCAGCAGGGTTGCAGCCGCAGCCGGGCGTGGATGTTCCGCAGTAGGGGGGGCGGTCAAGTAAGGCTGTTCGTGAACCATCGGCACAACTCTCTCTGGGCGCGCCGCAGGATGGAGCAGCGGTCACTACAAGGGGCCACCATGATGGCGAAGTGTTCATTGAGAGAGGGGAATTGCAGTGAAGTTCCGTCAACAGGACCGATTGCCGGTGTCTGAGAACTGGCGCCAAAAAGCTGATGGGCGGAAGGGCAGGCCCTCCCGCCGCACCGTCAGACCGCTGCAGGACGCAGTGAGTAGGTCTTCAATTGATGGGCAAAGTCCCGCAGGGATTGGATGCCGCTGGCCTCGGCCTCATGTACCCATTCCTTGATCGCGGCCAACATATCGTGGCCGTTGGAACTGGTCTTGAGCCAGATCTGTTGCAACGCCAGGCGCTTTTCGTAGATCACTTTCAGTGCTTGGCTGTGCTCCAGCATGCTCTGAATGCGCAGGTGATGGCGGTCATCCAGCAGGCTGGTTTCCCGCGACAACAGGCGCTTGGCGCGATGGAATTGATGGCGTACCGAATGATCGACCTTTTCCAGCTCTTGCTTGACCAGCGGGCCGATCACCAACTTGCGGTACTGAGCCATGATCTGGAAACGGTTGTTGAGGATCGCCATGGCGGTATCCATGTCCAGATGCCCCTTGCCCTCGACGCGGTGGGCAATCGGTGCAACACGCTGCACCTTGGCCAGGCGCAGCCAGCTGAACACCTTGATCCAGGCCCAGCCCAGGTCGAACTCCCACTTCTTCACCGACAGCTTGGCGGAGTTGGGGTAGGTGTGATGGTTATTGTGCAGCTCTTCGCCACCGACGATGATGCCCCACGGCACCAGGTTGGTCGCCGCGTCACGGCATTCGAAATTACGGTAGCCGATGGCATGGCCCAGGCCGTTGATCACGCCGGCGGCCCAGAACGGGATCCACATCATCTGGATCGCCCAGATGGTGATGCCGATGGTGCCGAACAGCAGCAGGTCGATCACGCCCATGATCGCCACGCCCAGCAGCGGGTAGGGCGTGTAGAGCTTGCGTTCGATCCAGTCGTCCGGGCAGTTTTTGCCGTAGATGCGCAGGGTCTCGGGGTTTTCCGCTTCGGCGCGGTACAGTTCGGCACCCTTGCGCAGAACGGTCGACAAACCCTTGATCACCGGGCTGTGCGGGTCGTCGACGGTTTCGCATTTGGCATGGTGTTTACGGTGGATGGCAGTCCACTCGCGGGTGTTCTGCGCCGTGGTCAGCCACAGCCAGAAGCGGAAGAAGTGTTTCAGGCCGGCATTCAGCTCCAGGGAGCGATGGGCTGAGTAACGGTGCAGATAGACGGTGACCCCAACAATGGTCACGTGGGTCATCAACAGAGTGACTGCCACCAGTTGCCAGGCTGACAGGTCAAGAAAACCGTTGTACCACATAGGCTGTATGGCCCTCAGATAAAGAAAAAAACAGCTCACGCATTATCACTAAGCCTGCAGAGAAAACCAGACACCCTTTCAGATAGGAGTGACTGGATGTTTCTTATTCTATAATCCGCAGCCTTTGTAGGGCGATTCTGTTTTTTTGGTAAGGATTACTGACGATATGCTGTTTTCATACCGAGGTGCCCTACGTGTGGGGCTGATCTACCTGCTGGTTTCCATCGTGTGGCTCCAGCTCAGTAACCAGGTATTGATCAACTTTCTCGATGAGCCACGTGAGCTGGGGCACTGGTTGCAGGTACGCGGTTACGTGTGGGTGGCCCTGAGTGCCTTGGCTATTTACCTGCTATGTGCCCGTTTTGCCCGGGCCAACCTGTTGCAGCAGCCCTTGAAAGAAAATCGCGAACGCCTGCGCCAGGCCGCCGCCGTGTTCGATTGCACCCGTGAAGGGGTTTTGGTTTCCGACGCCAAAGGGCTGATCGTGCATGTGAATCGGGCCTTTATGGAGATCACGGGCTACCGTCGCGAAGATGTCATGGGCCAGCAACCCAGCCTGTTTAAGTCAGGGCGCCATTCGTCGAATTTTTACCAACAGATGTTCCAGAGCCTGGAGCGCACCGGCGAATGGAGCGGTGAAATCTGGAATCGGCGCAAAAGCGGCGAGATTTACCCACAGTGGCAAACCATCCGCGTGATTCACGATGACCAAGGCCAGGTCAGCCACTATGTCGCGGTGTTTTCCGATATCAGCGCCATCAAGGATTCCGAGCACGAGCTGGCCCACCTTGCGCATCACGACCCCCTCACCGACTTGCCCAACCGCCTGCTGTTCACCGACCGTGCCGAGCAGGCGCTGGCCTCGGCGCAAACCCACAAGCGCGGCTGCGCCCTGCTGTTGCTGGACCTGGACCACTTCAAAATCATCAATGACAGCCTCGGCCACAACGTCGGCGACCAGTTGCTCAAGCTGGTGGGCGAGCGACTCCGGGGTCTGTTCGGCTCCGGTGTAACCCTGGCTCGTCTGGGGGGCGATGAGTTCGCGGTGTTGGCGGAAAGTTGTCCACAGGTAGCGCAGGCCGCCGCGTTGGCCCATCGGATACTGGAGGCGATGAAGCAGCCGTTCATCTTTGACGGGCACCAGCTGTTCATCAGCGCCAGCATCGGCATCAGCTTGTTCCCCAGCGATGCCCTGAGCGCCGAACAACTGCTGCGCAACGCCGACTCTGCGCTGTTCAAGGCCAAGAGCGTCGGGCGCGAAGGCTATGCCTTATATACCGAAGAGCTCACCGCCCACGCGCAAAACCGCGTGGAAATCGCCGGTGAACTGCGTCGTGCCCTTGAGCAGCAAGAGCTGCGCGTCTACTACCAGCCTGTGCACGACCTGCAAGACAGCCGCTTGGTGGGCGTCGAAGCCTTGGTGCGCTGGCAACACCCGGAACGAGGTCTGGTGCCGCCAGGTGAGTTTATCCCTATCGCCGAACGCACCGGCTTGATCGCCGATATCGACGCCTGGGTGCTGGACCAGTCGTGCCGCCAGATGTGCCAATGGCTAGCGGATGGCGCGCCGTTGAGCTTTATTGCCGTTAACGTCTCCAGTCGCTTGTTTGCCCGGCGCGAGCTCTACGGGCAAGTGGCCCAAGTGCTGCACGATACTGGCCTGGACCCGGTCTACCTTGAGCTGGAAGTCACCGAAAGCGCGGTGATGGACGACCCCGAAGAAGCCCTGGAACAACTGCATCGCCTGCGCGAGCTGGGCTTGCGCCTGGCCATCGATGATTTCGGCACCGGTTATTCATCATTGCTGCGCCTCAAACGCTTGCCGGTGCAGAAACTCAAGATCGACCAGGGCTTTGTCGCCGGGTTGCCGTGGGATGAGGATGATGCGGCGATTGTGCGCGTGGTCATCGCCCTGGCCAAAAGCATGGGCATGCAGGTGCACGCCGAAGGGATCGAGCAGTTGGAGCAGGCGCGGTTTCTGTTGGAGCAGGAGTGCGATCTGGGGCAGGGGTATTGGTTTGGCAAACCGGTGCCGGCCGAGGAGATTGATTGGGGCTGGGCCCCCAGTCTCTGAATGTGGAATGCAGTCCAAATGTGGGAGGGGGCTTGCTCCCGATAGCGGTGGGTCAGCCAGCACATCTGTGCCTGACACCCTGCAATCGGGAGCAAGCCCCCTCCCACATTTTGATCGTCGCAGGGCTTAATTTCGGCGACATCACAAAAAACCCGCTCGCAACCCCACGTCCCACCAGAAAATTCTTTCTGGTTATATAAACATTCTTAAATAGTATTTTTAAGAATATCCGCGCTTATCTACTATCGCCCTCACGCCACACGCAGTGCCGCCACTGCACGGCACGCACATTTCATTTCAGGAGCGAGACCATGAGCGCATCTCTACGTAGCGTCGACGGCCAGGACGAAGCAGCCATTTTGCGTGAGATCCAGAGCGCACTGCGCGATCTGCGGTTTGGCGCGGTGGAAATCACTGTGCATAACGCCCAAGTGGTACAGATCGAACGCAAAGAAAAATTCCGCCTGCAAAACCCGGGTAACAAACCGAGCTAAGCAGTAACGGCGATTCGCATGCTAGACCCGCACTTATAAGAAAAAGCCAACACCCCAGAATTTTCAGGAGCTTCTATGTCGTCGATTCGCCGTTACGCCCTGGCCGCCCTGGCCAGCGCCGTGTTTGCAGGTTCCGCTGTTGCCAAGGACTACGAGTTGCTCAACGTCTCGTACGACCCAACCCGTGAGCTGTACCAGGACTACAACGCTGAGTTCACCAACTTCTGGAAGCAGTCCCACCCGGGTGACACCGTAAAAATCCAGCAGTCCCACGGTGGTTCGGGCAAGCAAGGCCGCGCCGTGATCGACGGCCTGCGCGCCGACGTAGTGACCCTGGCCCTGGCCGGTGACATCGACGAAATCGCCAAACTGGGCAAGACCCTCCCGGAAAACTGGCAGACCCGCCTGCCGGACGCCAGTACCCCGTACACCTCGACCATCGTGTTCCTGGTGCGCAAGGGCAACCCTAAAGGCATCAAGGACTGGGGCGACCTGATCAAGAAAGACGTCTCCGTGATCACCCCGAACCCGAAAACCTCCGGCGGCGCTCGCTGGAACTTCCTCGCCGCTTGGGCCTACGGCCTGAAAACCGGTGGCAGCGAAGCCAAGGCCCAGGAATACGTGAAAGAGCTGTTCAAACACGTGCCTGTTCTGGACACCGGCGCTCGCGGCTCGACCATCACCTTCGTCAACAACGGTCAGGGTGACGTGTTGCTGGCCTGGGAAAACGAAGCGTTCCTGGCCCTGAAAGAAGACGGCGGCGCCGACAAGTTCGATATCGTCGTGCCGTCCCTGTCGATCCTGGCCGAGCCGCCAGTGGCTGTCGTCGACAAGAACGCCGAGAAAAAGGGCAACACTGAAATCGCCACCGAATACCTGAAGCACCTGTACAGCCCGGCTGGCCAAGAGATCGCGGCGAAAAACTTCTACCGCCCACGTGATGCAAAAGTGGCCGCCAAATACGCCCAGCAGTTCCCGAAACTGGACCTGGTGACTATCGACAAAGACTTCGGCGGCTGGAAAACTGCCCAACCGAAATTCTTTAACGACGGTGGCGTGTTCGACCAGATCTACACGGCGCAGTAAGCCAAAGTACCTGTAGGAGCCTCGCTTTTCTGTGGGAGCTGGCTTGCCTGCGATAGCATCACCAAGGTGTGACTGACACACCGAGGTGTCTGCATCGCGGGCAAGCCCGGCTCCCACAGAAAGCGCGCTCCTACAGTGGTTTCTACCCTTTAACCAAGGACTCTTATGTCGCGTCGTATCTCCCCCGTCATACCCGGCTTCGGGCTGACGCTGGGCTACACCGTGGTGTACCTCAGCCTGATCGTACTCATCCCGCTGGCGGCGATGTTTGTACACGCCGCTCAACTCACCTGGGATCAGTTCTGGAACATCATCTCCGCCCCGCGCGTGCTCGCGGCCCTGAAACTGAGCTTCAGCACCGCGCTGTACGCCGCGTTGATCAACGGCGTGATCGGCACGCTGCTGGCTTGGGTGCTGGTGCGCTACACCTTCCCCGGCCGCAAGATCATCGATGCGATGATCGACCTGCCGTTCGCCTTGCCAACTGCTGTAGCCGGTATCGCCCTGACGGCGCTGTACACGCCTAACGGCTTCGTCGGCCAATTCGCCGCCGACCTGGGCTTCAAAATCGCCTACACCCCGTTGGGCATCACCCTCGCGCTCACCTTCGTCACCTTGCCGTTTGTGGTGCGCACGGTGCAGCCGGTACTGGCCGATATCCCCCGGGAAATCGAAGAAGCCGCCGCCTGCCTGGGGGCCAAGCCGTTGCAGGTGTTCCGCTACATCCTGGTGCCGGCGTTGCTGCCCGCCTGGTTGACCGGTTTTGCCCTGGCGTTTGCCCGTGGCGTGGGTGAGTACGGCTCGGTGATTTTCATCGCCGGCAACATGCCGATGAAGACCGAGATTTTGCCGCTGCTGATCATGGTCAAGCTCGACCAATACGACTACCGCGGCGCAACCTCCATTGGTGTGCTGATGCTGGTGGTTTCCTTTGTCTTGCTGCTGCTGATCAACTTGTTGCAGCGGCGCATCGAACGTCCATAAGGAGGCGCGGAACATGTCCCAATCGTCTATTTCCGCCGCGTCCTCGGCCAATGCTGCCCGTCGTGGCAGCGCTGTGTCGCGACGTATCCTGATCGGCCTCGGCTGGCTGGTGTTCGTGCTGTTCCTGCTGTTGCCGCTGCTGATCGTGGTGACCCAGGGTTTGAAGAACGGCCTCGGCGCGTTCTTCACCGCAATCCTCGAACCCGATGCACTGTCGGCGCTGAAACTCACGGTGATCGCCGTGGCGATTTCGGTGCCGCTCAACGTGGTGTTCGGCGTCAGCGCCGCCTGGTGCGTGAGCAAATACTCGTTCCGTGGCAAGAGCATCCTGGTGACGCTGATCGACCTGCCGTTCTCGGTGTCGCCGGTGATCGCGGGCCTGGTCTACGTGTTGATGTTCGGCGCCCAGGGCTTTTTTGGCCCGTGGTTGCAAGACCACGACATCCAGATCGTGTTCGCCTTGCCCGGCATCGTGCTGGCGACCATCTTCGTCACCGTGCCGTTCGTGGCCCGTGAACTGATCCCGCTGATGCAAGAGCAGGGCACCCAGGAAGAGGAAGCAGCGCGCCTGTTGGGTGCCAATGGCTGGCAGATGTTCTGGCACGTGACCGTGCCGAATATCAAATGGGGCCTGATCTACGGCGTGGTGCTGTGTACCGCACGGGCCATGGGTGAGTTCGGCGCGGTGTCGGTGGTGTCCGGCCACATTCGCGGCGTCACAAACACCCTGCCGCTGCACGTCGAGATTCTCTATAACGAATACAACCACGTTGCCGCGTTTGCGGTGGCCAGCCTGCTGCTGATCCTGGCGCTCTTCATCCTGCTGCTCAAGCAGTGGAGCGAGAACCGTATCAACCGCCTGCGCAACAGTGCCGGTGAGGAATAAGTCATGTCGATCGAAGTCCGTAATGTCAGCAAGAACTTCAACGCCTTCAAGGCCCTGAACAGCATCAATCTGGATATCCAGAGTGGCGAGCTGGTGGCGTTGTTGGGCCCGTCCGGCTGCGGCAAGACCACCTTGCTGCGCATCATCGCAGGCCTGGAAACCCCGGATGACGGCAGCATCGTGTTCCACGGTGAAGACGTCTCCGGCCACGACGTGCGTGATCGCAACGTCGGGTTTGTGTTCCAGCACTACGCGTTGTTCCGCCACATGACCGTGTTCGACAACGTCGCGTTCGGCCTGCGCATGAAGCCGAAAAACCAGCGCCCGAACGAAAGCCAGATCGCCAGCAAAGTGCATGAGCTGCTGAACATGGTGCAGCTCGATTGGCTTTCCGACCGCTACCCGGAACAACTCTCCGGTGGCCAGCGCCAACGTATCGCCCTGGCCCGCGCCCTGGCGGTTGAGCCTAAAGTGCTATTGTTGGACGAACCTTTCGGCGCCCTCGACGCCAAGGTGCGTAAAGAACTGCGCCGCTGGCTGGCACGCCTGCACGAAGACATCAACCTGACCTCGGTGTTTGTGACCCACGACCAGGAAGAGGCCATGGAAGTCGCCGACCGTATCGTGGTGATGAACAAGGGCGTGATCGAGCAGATCGGCTCACCGGGTGAAGTTTACGAAAACCCGGCGAGCGATTTTGTGTACCACTTCCTGGGCGACTCCAACCGCCTGCACTTGGGTGAAGACAAGCACGTGCTGTTCCGTCCCCACGAAGTGTCGCTGTCGCGTCATGAACTGGAAGACCACCACGCCGCCGAAGTGCGCGACATCCGCCCCCTGGGTGCGACCACCCGCGTGACCTTGAAGGTAGAAGGGCAGAGCGAACTGATTGAAGCCGAAGTGGTGAAAGACCACGACAGCCTCACCGGCCTGGCCCGTGGTGAGACCTTGTTCTTCAAACCCAAGGTCTGGCAAAAAGCCTAAACCTCACCCCATAACCCAATGTGGAAATGGGATCAAAATGTGGGAGGGGGCTTGCCCCCGATAGCGGTCTATCAGTGACAGGTGTACTGACTGATCCACTGCTATCGGGAGCAAGCCCCCTCCCACATTTAGACTTCGCTCGGCTTTAGAACGCGGCGTGCCACCGGCCCAGAGCGGTCTTCAATCTGCTGCTTGAGGTCATCCCGCAACCCCAGCAAAAACGCCACCTCCGCCACCACAAACAACGGCCCCACAATCAGCCCCGACACATCATCCACAAACGCGGGCTTCTTGCCTTCGTAGTAATGCCCGACAAACTGAATCACCCAGCCCACCACAAACATCCCGATGCCGCTGCTTAGCCACACCAGCGTGCTCTGCGCTGCCAGCACATGCCCGGCCCACACCGACAAACCCATCAACACGGTCATCAGTGCGCCCAGCGCCAGCTCAAGGCGCAGGTAGAACCACGCCGAAAACAGCGCAAGCAGCACAGCTGGCGATAGCCACAACCCACCCACGGGCCATTCGGGACGCGACAGCAACACCGCCACCGCAACCACAATCAAGGGGATGCCGATAAAGTGGCTGGCAATATTGCGCGGGTCGCGGTGGTAGGCGGCGTATTGGCTGAGGTGGTCGACGAGGCTTTTCATTGTTATTCCTCCTGTAGGATGTTTGATCATGCCCTGTCAGCCTTCGCCTAACTGTCAACTGGGCGACACTCTGTGGAGTTCTCATGATCGCGTCGAAATGGCACGCCCGGTTGGTCGCCGGCCATTGGTTCAGCCACTTGCCCATTGAGCTACAGCGTAGTCTGCTGGCGGCGGCGCGGTTGCGCTCGCTGACGGCTGGAGAGTACCTGTTCAAGCGCGGCGACCCGCCCTGCGGCCTGTATGCCGTGCTGGAAGGTGCGGTGCGGGTCAGCGCGGTGAATGCCCAGGGCAAGGAAGCGGTATTGAGCCTGGTCGAATCACCCTACTGGTTCGGTGAAATCTGCCTATTCGACAGCTTGCCGCGTACCCACGATGCATTGGCGATGGGGCCTTGCACGCTAGTGCAGGTGCCGCAGGCGCAAATGCTCGAAATTCTGGGTGAGCAACCAGTGTATTGGCGGGACATGGCACTGTTGATGAGCCACAAGCTGCGCTTGTCATTGATCAACATCGAGCAGATCAGCCTGATGAGCACGTCGCAGCGCCTGGCCCACCGGCTGCTGATGATCGCTGAAGGCTACGGCGAAATCGCCCAGGCGCGCCGCGTCTTGCAGTTGCCGCAGGAAGACCTGGCGGCGATGTTGGGCCTGTCGCGCCAGACCACCAACAGTCAGCTCAAGACGCTGGAACAGCAGGGCATCATCGGCTTGAGCTACGCGGCTATTGAGGTGCTGGACCTGCAACGCCTGCGGCAGGCCGCAGGCGTCGGCGGTTGAACTACGAACCGCGATACGTGGAAAACCCATAAGGGCTGAGCAACAGTGGGATGTGGTAATGCTGGTCGGCCTGCTTGACCTGGAAAATCACCGGCACCTCAGGGAAGAACGTCTCGCGGCCCGCTTTTTTGTAGTAATCGCCGGTCTTGAACACCACGCGATACTCACCCGGCTTCATGCTGCGGTTGGCCGGGAACAATTCGGCGATGCGGCCTTGCTGATTGGTAACGCCTTCAGACAGCGACTGCCATTGATCGCCCACCTGTTGCTCCAGAGTGACGCTCACACCGGCAGACGGCAGGCCGTTTTCCAGGTTGAGCACGTGGACGCTCAGGGGGTTGCCGTCCGCCAGTGCCAGGTTGCACAGGCCACTCAGGCTGAGGGCGGCGAGGGTCATGCTTAAGGTTTTCATTGAGAAGTCCTTTCGAGGAGGGATCAGCGGGTAGTTTTCAAGCCCAATTGCTCGGCCGCCTGCACGGCGCAGGCTTCATCCTGCGCAGCGCCGCCGGCACCGGCGATGCCCAGCGCACCGACCAGTTCGGCATCGGCAAACAGCGGCACGCCGCCGCCGAGCAACAGCAACTCGGGCAAGCTGTTAAGGTTGGCCGCTTCGGGGTTGTTGCGGGCGCGCTCGGCAAACAAGCGGGTCGGGGTTTTGGTCGACAGCGCGGTGTATGCCTTGCGTTGGCTGGCGACGCTGTTGTGCGGGCCCACGCCATCGGCCCGCAGGCCCAGCAACAGGTTGCCGCCGCGGTCGAGCACGGTCAGTGCTGCGGTGCAGTGGGCCAGGCTGGCATCGGCCAATTGGCGCGCGGTGCGCAGATCAAGCTCGGCGTGACGTGGCAGTTGCGGCGTCGCCTGGGCGGCAGTGCAGAAGGCGAGACTCAAGAACAGGGCAGTGCGATACATGGTGAAGGCTCCATAAAGCAGGCCGTCACGGTAGCCAGCGCACGGGGTCAGAAACCGCACAATTTGATGACAAAGTTGTAATCAAACCACGAGGTAAGGCATGCAGGTGTTGTTAGTGGAAGACCAGCCCCAACTGGCGCAGCGCATGGCCCGGGGCCTGAGTGAGGCGGGTTTCACCGTAGAAGTCGCGGCCAATGGCATGGCGGCGCTGCGGTTTGTTGAAAGCAGCGAATACGACCTGGTGATCCTGGATGTGATGTTGCCTGGCTTGAACGCCTGGAAATTGCAGCAGGCGATTCGGCACAAAGGCGACACGCCGGTGCTGTTTTTGACCACGGCGGATGGGATTGAAGACCGTCTGCGTGGGTTGGAGCTGCATGAGGATGATTATTTGCTCAAGCCGTTTGAGGATAAGGCGTTGGTGGTGCGGGTGAGGAAACTGCTTCGGCGTGGGCGGTGACTGGTAGGGCCTCATCGGGGGCTTGCCCCCGATGAGGCCCTTCCAGCCGCCACAAATCCCCTACCTCAACCCCTCCCGAAACTGCCCCGGCGTCATCCCCGTCCACCGCTTGAACGCCCGGTTGAAACTGCTGGTATCAGCAAACCCCAACAAATGACTGATCTCCGCCAATGAGCACTGCGGGTCTCGCAAATGCAACAACGCCAAATTCTCCCGGCACTCATTGAGCAACGCATCAAACCTGCACCCCTCATCTGCCAAATGCCGTTGCAAGCTGCGCAAACTCAAGTGCAGCTCCTGCGCGACGCGTTCGGCACTGGGTTCACCATCGGGCAACTGCGCTTCAATCACTCGCCGCACTTTGCGCTCCCACGTCAGTGGTTGCAGCTGGGCGAGGGTGCGCTTGAGCACGGTTTCGTTGTGCTCGACCAGCTCCGGGTTGGCGTCGTCCAGGTGGCTGTCGAAGTCGCGGGCGGCGAACTCCAGGCGGTCTTCCTGCGCGCCAAAAAACACCGGTGCGCGAAACACCGTGTGCCACGGCGTAGGGTCGGCGGGTTCCGGGCGCCTTAGATACACGGCCAACGGCGCATAGTCGCGGCCCAGGCGGTTGCGACAGGTGCGCACATAAATCGCCGCAAACGCATCAATGGCTTCAAACGCCGGCGCCGGGCTGCCCGGCGGTTGCAACAGGCGAAAGCGGTAACGCTCGCCGTCGCCCATAAGCTCCAGCGTCAGTGCATCGCTGACCACCTGGTGATAACGCACGATGCGCTCGAACACCTCCCGCAGGCTGCCGCTGGCCACCAATGCATACCCCAGCGCATGAAACGTGGTGGGGCTCACAAACCGCGATACCCGCAAGCCGATCGCCGGGTCGCTGCTGGCCTGCACCGCCAATTCCCACAGGCGTGTGGTGGCAGATAGCGGGTAGCGCGCATTGGGGTTGTCCATCTGCTGCGGATCGAGCCCGGCTTGCAGGCACAGCGCCGCGCTGTCGAGGCCCAGGGCGTCGAGCTGCTTGCGCAGGGCGCGGGTCCAGCTGGCAAGGGAGGTGGGTTCACTCATGTCGATTGGCGCTTGCGGTCAACAGGTTGGCGTCCGGGGCTAGCGTCCTGCCAGATCGCTTGGGGCAGGATGAACGCATCGATAAACAGAGGATGTGATCATGGACGGTACTTCTGCAAGTCCCCAGCAGATGAACGCGCAACAGCGTTCGGCGCATATCCGCGAAGTGGTGCTGGCCGAAGGCGTGCGCTTGCGCCAGCAACACCCCTGGCTGCTGCATCAGGATGCGTTGGGCGCGGGCATCCTGGCGTTTGCCTTGCTCGGGATGATCGGCTCGGCAGCGCTCTATATCACCGGTCACATGGCGTGGTGGGTGTGCTTGTTGCTCAACGCATTCCTGGCCTCGCTGACCCACGAGTTGGAACACGACCTGATCCACAGCATGTACTTTCGCAAGCAACGCCTGCCCCACAACCTGATGATGGGCCTGGTGTGGCTGGCGCGGCCGAGCACCATCAACCCGTGGATACGCCGCCACTTACACCTCAACCATCACAAGGTGTCGGGCACCGAGACCGATATGGAAGAACGCGCCATCACCAACGGCGAGCCATGGGGGTTCGCGCGGTTGTTGATGGTAGGCGATAACGTCATGTCGGCGTTTATCCGCATGCTGCGGGCCAAGACCTGGAAGCACAAATTCAGCATCCTCAAGCGCTCGCTGCTGGTGTACGCACCGCTGGCGCTGCTGCATTGGGGCGCGTGGTATGTGTTCCTTGGCTTTCATGCGGCCAATGGCATCGCCAGCCTCTTGGGCGCGCCCATCGAGTGGTCAGCCGGTACCTTGCAGATGATGCAGGTGATCGATATCGCTGCCGTGGTGATCATCGGCCCGAACGTGTTGCGCACGTTCTGCCTGCACTTTGTCAGTTCCAACATGCATTACTACGGAGATGTGGAGCTGGGCAACGTGATCCAGCAAACCCAGGTGCTGAACCCCTGGTGGATGTGGCCGTTGCAGGCGTTTTGCTTCAACTTCGGCAGCACCCACGGCATCCACCATTTTGTGGTGAAGGAACCGTTCTACATTCGTCAGATGACGGCCAGGGTCGCGCATAAAGTGATGGCCGAGATGGGTGTGCGTTTCAATGATTTCGGGACGTTTGCGCGGGCCAATCGTTATGAGTGTGGGGAGCAGGCTCGGTTGGCGATAAACCATCCTGCCCCTAGATGATGCTTATTCGCCTGTAATCAGCAGGCAGGTTTGCGCCTTACAGCCTCGAGCGTGCGAGAGTGTTACAAATCGGATAGCGGCTCCGCGGGTTTTCGTGGCGATCGTCAGGGGGGGATTTTTCGTATCTTCGACCCGCAAGCTTGCTCCCGGCAGAACCACGGTAGTCCATTTCCCCTGAACAATATCCAGCGGGGTCTTGGTTTTGTTCACGACTTCTATGAAAGAACCTTCGACCGCGGGCGAGACGGGCTCGGCCTGGGCTAACAGAGGCAGCAAAAAAAGGGCTATTGAAGGGATGAAATGGGGCAGGGCAGTCATGGGCACTCTTCCTGAGTAAATAGAACCAAAAAACGTTGAGTCGATACAATGAACCCCATCCGGGTGCCTTTTTCAGCCATCGTAGGGCGGGGGTGTCATTGGCAATCTTGAGGCTAAATGGCAATGCTTGCGTATTGCTTATCTACCGCCACCAACGTTTCAATCATTCTCCAGGCCGCGGGCGACAAGCGATACCCGGCGCGGTGGATGATTCCGCAGTGGTTGTTCAGGCTGTCGAAGCTCTGCGGCACATTGCGCCAATGCAGTGCCACCAGTTCTCCAGTGGCGAAGCCATCGACAAACGCTTCGGTAGCTCCAAGACCAATCGCATCGGACTGCATCACGATGGCTGCCAATGCCGAGAAGTGTTCCAGCTCAATGGCTGACGAAAAGTTGATACGCCCACTCAGGTTGGCCAACAACTTGCGAGCTCCTGGGGGGATCAACGGTGTGGCCAGCGGGTATTCGAACAGGTCATTGGTTGACACGCTGTCCTTGGCCAGTAAGGGGTGCCCGGCGCGGCAGAAAAACTGGTTGCGCCGGCGGGTTAGGGGTTGGGTTTGAAAGTTCGGATCGGCCTCGAAGTGGCGTATATCGGCGACAAAAAATTCGATTTCTTCGCGGCTGAGTTTGTGCCCCAGTTTTTCCCAGTTATCCACCACTAAACTACTGCGCACCCTAGGATGTGTGCCGATGAAATGTGCTATCGCTTGGGGCACCAGATTTACTGCCGCCACCACATCGCTGCCAAATAGGAGTTCACCGGCGTCGAGCTTGCTCATACGCGTGACTTCATGGCTCAGTAACGCAGCGCCCTGCACCAGGCTCAGGGCATGTTGCAGCACCACCTGGCCTTCGGGGGTAGGGCGCAGGTCTTTGTGGGCGCGGTCTACCAGTACGCAACCGAATTCCTGCTCGAGGCCCTGGATACTGCGGCTGAACGCCGGCTGCGTGATGCCCATGGCGTCGGCGGCGCGCACGAAACTGCGGTGCTCGTTGAGCGCGATGAAATAGCGCAGTTGGCGAAGATCCATGGGGCGCCCGGCGTCCAAGAGGGGAACCGGGATTTTAAGGGGCGTGCTTATTCCGTCAATGAAGCATGTTTGTTTTATGTAGATCTTAAATGCATATCTATAGAGCGGGTGCCGTGCGGTAGGTGGCGGGGCTGAACACGCGGGTCACTACCAGCATCGCTACCGCAGTCACCGCCAGCAACACCCAGGCACTGACAAAGCTACCGGTGAGCTCACGCAGCCAGCCGGTCATCCACGGCGAAACCGCATTGATCAAAAAGCCCACGCCTTGCACAAAGGCCGCCAATTGCCCGGCTTGTCGCGGGTCGCGGTGGTGGTCGAGGGTCAGCAGCAGGCTCAGGGCAAAACACGCCCCCAGGCCAAAGCCGCATAACGCCACCCACAGATGAGGGAATTGCAGCGGGGCCAGGATCAGCCCGAGGTAGCCCACGGTCTGCGCCAGCAGGCTGATACCCAGCAGCGGACGGCGGTCGACGCCGCGCTGCGCCAGCACCGGCATCAGCAACGCGGCGATCACCTGGAAGATCGTCATGAACGCCAGCAACGAACCGCTGGGCAATACGCCCCAGCCCAGTTGCTGGTAAAACGCCGGCAGCCACGCCACCAGGCTCATGTAGCCGCAGTTCACCAAGCCGAAATACAGCGCCAGCAACCACGCGCGGCGGTTGCGCAGGCCCTTGAACGCGGGGGTTTCTTTTGCGCTCTTGGCCGCCCCCAGTGGTAACCAGGCCCACAACAGCAGTGCCCCCAACGCCGGCAACAACCACACGCCCAACCCCGCCTGCCAATCCTTGAAGTGCGTAGCGACCAACGGGCTGAACAACGCCGCCAAACCGCCGCCGGCCATCAGCGAGGCCGAGTACACCCCCATCGCCACCGGTACGCGGTGATGGAATTCGCGCTTGATCATCGCCGGCACCAACGCCTGGATCAGCGCCACGCCGGCACCCCCCAGCAGCGCCGTCACCAGCAGCGTCGAGCCTTGGCCCATCAGCCAGCGTGCCAGACACGCCAGCAGAATCATCATCAGGCCCAACGCGATGCCGCGCCGTTCGCCCAGTTGCGCTTCGACGCGCACACCCACCAGCGCCACCAGGCCCATGCAAATTACCGGCAGGCTGGTAAGCAGGGCACTGCTCTGGAAGCTCAGGCCGGTGGCCAGGCGGATTTCACCGAGCAAGGGGCTGATGGAACTGAGGATCGGCCGCAGGTTCAGGCCCAGCACCACCAGCAGGCCCCAGCCCGCGAGGGATTTATTGAGGGTCATGCAGGGTTTTCCAGTGGTGATAGAGCGCGGTCACGGCGGCGTCGGGCAGATGCTGAATCGGCAAGCGCTGTTCGCTTAAGGGCAAGCCGACCTGTTGGCCGATTGCCGCCGTCGACAGGCCGAAGGGCTCGGCCATTTCATTGCTGGCCGCAAACACCACCCGCTCCACGCCGCACAAGTACATGGCGCTCAAGCACATCGGGCAGGGTTGGCCGCTGGCATAGATCACACAGCCGTCCAGGCGCGCGCCAAGTTGCTGGCTGGCTTTACGAATCGCCAGCAGCTCGGCGTGAGCGGTGGGGTCTTGGGTCAGGTGGATTTCATTCACGGCTTCGACCAGCACTGCGCCGCTGCGCGTCAGCACAGCGCCGAACGGGCGGCCGCCTGCGGCGACATTAGTGCGCGCCAAGGCGATAGCGCGTTGCAGGTGTTGCTGATCATCGCTCATCAAACGTCCTCGGGCCGGATGGAGCGTGAAGTATGAGCAGCCGCTAAGGTATTCTGAAATTAAATATAACCATGCCAACCAGTGGCAAATGAAATGGTGAGCGCCATGTTCGACCCTGTGTTGTTACGCAGTTTTGTGGCCGTAGTGGATTGCGGCAACTTCACCCGCGCTGCCGAACGCCTGCACCTGACCCAATCCACGGTCAGCCAGCAGATTCGCCGTCTGGAGGATGTCGCGGGGTGCCAACTGCTCGACCGTGACCAGCGTCATGTGGTCGCCACCGTTGAGGGTGAGCGCCTGCTGGCCTACGCACGGCGCATCCTGGCCCTGCATGAAGAAGCGGCCGACGTGTTGATCAACCAGCAAAGCGACGGCGTGCTACGCCTGGGCGTGCCGGAAGACTTTGCCTCCGAGCGCCTGATGCCGTTGCTGTCGGCATTTGTGCGGGCTTTTCCACGCGTACGTTTGGAAGTCACCAGCGGCCTCGGCCCGGAATTGCAGCGCCAGTACCGCGCCGGTGAGTTTGACGTGCTGCTGGTCAAGCAGATGGGCGACAGCGATGACTGCCTCGCTTCCTGGCCGGAGCCGCTGTGCTGGGTGGACAGCCGCAGCACGCCATCCCTGAGCCGCGACCCGCTGCCATTGGTGGCGTTTCCGGTGGGCGGGTTGTACCGCAATGAAATGCTGCAACACCTGGAGGTTGCGGGCTGGCGCTGGCGTATCGGCTATTCCAGCGCGAGCCTGGCCAGTGTGTGTGCGGCAGTGGCGGCGGGGTTGGGCATCAGTTTGTTGCCGCTGCGAGTAGTGCAAGCCGGGCATGTGGTGCTGGCTGCGGACAGTGGCTTGCCCGTGGTGCAAGGCGTGCGGCTGGCGTTGTATGCCCGCAGTGGTTTGGGGGAGGCGGGGCAGTGTCTTCAGAGCGAACTGTACGATTTATGCGCAAACAGCCCCGTTTAGTCATGCCTTTACTGAATATTTTATATGCCTGAAAAGCATTGAAAAATCACGCCTCGTCTACACACCACGTAGACCGTGGGCCTGGCGTTTCTGGATGTTTCATTTATTCAATTTAGGTCTATGTATAACTTCAAAGATTACTTTAAGAGATAAGCGTCTGGCCCCGATGATTCAGCCCTCGACGGCCTTCCACGCAGGCCTGTCGGTTTTTGTTTCAAAACCGTAGGGAGTGAATCAATGGGCAAAGTCCAGACCGCCGCCAGTGCACACGAGGCGCAATGGCGCCAGGCACCGAGTGGTGAGTTGGTCGACCTTGGCCGGCCGCACCGCGCGCCGTTGGGGCAACTGCGCACGCAGAAGACGCCGAAGCGTTTCTCCAGCCGTCGTGAAGGGATACTGCTGGGCCTGCTGGTGCTGGCCCTGCACGGTGCGGTGATTTATTGGGTGGCCCAGAAGCCGACCCCGGTGCTGCCAATCGTGCCGCCGGAAATTCCGCCGATGACCATCGAATTTTCCCAGCCGGCGCCGCCCGTGGTTGAACCGCCGCCACCGGTGCCGCCACCACCGCCGCCTCCTGTGGTGGAGCCACCGCCTCCGGTAGTGGATGAATTGGCCGCGAAACCTGCGCCCAAAAAACCGATTCCAAAACCCAAGCCCGTGCCGAAACCGGTGCCCAAGCCTGAGCCCGCACCGAAACCGGTTGAGCAACCGCCCGCGCCACCGACACCTGCACCGCCCGCGCCGCCTGCTCCACCTGCACCAGCGCCGGTCACACCGGCTTCGGCCAATGCCGCGTACTTGAAGAACCCGGCGCCTGAATACCCGTCACTGGCCCAGCGCCGGGGTTGGGAAGGCACGGTGTTGCTCAGGGTGCAGGTACTGGCCAGCGGCAAGCCGGGTGAGATCCAGATCCAAAAGAGCAGCGGTCGCCAGCAACTCGACGACGCCGCACTGGCCGCCGTGAAGCGCTGGAGTTTCGTGCCGGCCAAGCAGGGCGATGTGGCTCAGAACGGCTGGGTCAGCGTACCGATCGATTTCAAGATTCACTAACTATTCGGCTGCGGTGTGTTGCACACGCCGCGACCTGCACAGAGGGAACACATCATGGCATTAGCATCTCCACTTGAATCCATCGAAAGCGCGGTGATCTGGCTGCTGGTGGTCTTTTCGGTCGCCACCTGGGGCCTGGCCCTGCTCAAGGGCGTGCAGTTCGGTCGCCTCAAGGCGCAGGATCGCAAATTCCACAAACAGTTCTGGGCGGCGTCGAGTCTCGACTCGGCCGCCGAACTGGCGGAAACCCAACCCGGCGCCGCTGCCCGTGTGGCCCAGGCCGGTTACGCCGCGATCCAGGTGGGCGAAACCCCACACGCTGCGGACCTGAGCCAGGCGATCAACCACCAAGACCGCCTCGAACGCGCCCTGCGCCAGCAGATCGTGCGTGAACGCCGCTCCCTGGAAACGGGTTTGGCCGTGGTCGCCAGTATCGGCAGTACCTCGCCGTTTATCGGTCTCTTCGGCACCGTGTGGGGCATCATGGAAGCCCTCAAAGGCATCAGCGCCGCCGGTTCCGCCAGCCTCGAAACCGTGGCCGGCCCGATTGGTGCCGCACTGGTGGCAACGGGCGTCGGTATCGCCGTCGCCGTACCGGCGGTGCTGGTCTACAACTACTTCCTGCGTCGCCTCAAGCTGACCGCCGCCGACCTGGATGACTTCGCCCACGACTTCTACAGCCTCGCGCAGAAAAATTCGTTCCGCGTGCTGCTGCACCCGGCACTGAACAAAACCACTGCCGGCAACCCGCAAAAAGTGAAGGAGGCGTCCTGAAATGGCCTTCTCCACACAAGACAGCGATGAAGTGCTGAGCGAGATTAACGTCACGCCCCTGGTAGACGTGATGCTGGTACTGCTGGTGGTGTTTATCGTCACCGCGCCGCTGCTCACCAACGCCATCCCGATCAACCTGCCCAAGACCGAGGCCGTGGCCCCGGTGGAGCAAAAAGACCCGCTGGTGGTGAGCATCGACGGCGCCGGCAAACTGTTTATCAACAAGGACGAAATCCAGCCGGACCTGCTGGAATTCAACCTGCAATCGGCGAAAGCCAAGGACCCCGATGTGCGGGTGCAATTGCAGGCTGACGATGGAGTGAACTACGGCGAAGTGGCGCGAGCCATGGCGTCGATCGAACGCGCGGGCATTACCAAGCTGTCGGTAATTACCGCCCGTTAATTGCAAAAGCCTCGACAATTTTTTGGCCGTCTCCTTGGCAGGGTGCGGCCTTTTTTTTTGCCTGCTTTTCAGCAATGCCAGAGGTTCAAAGTGCGCCAACCCCAGTGATTTGCGGATACCGGATTTCAACGTCCCGCTGAAACGTTCCAGCGTTCTCTTTAAGCCAGTCAATCAGTCGAGCGATATCAGGTTCCGATTGGCGTCCATTGCGACAAATTACGTAGTACGCCGCCGGCGACATCATCACCGGCCCGCCGAGTGTGACCAACGCGCCATCTTCCAACTGGTCATACACCAACGCTGTCCTGGCCAGTGCAATCCCGCCACCCTTCACCGCCAGGCTGATTGCCAGGCTGGAGTCCGGAAAGCGTGGCCCATGGTGATAAGGCGCAGCCGCCAGGCCCTGAAACGCAAACCAGCTTTCCCATCCCGGACACACCTGGTCGTCCACGCGGTGAATGAGTGGATACTGCGCGATATCCGTCAGCGGAATATCGCCATTGATGCGTTGAAACTCTGGCGAGCAAACCGGGAATACGGCATCGCGCATCAGCAGTTCGGCATGATGATCCGGGTAGTCGCCGTACCCCATCACAATCGCGACATCGAACTGATGAGCACCGAGATTGGCGCTGCTCATGTCCGCACTGGTCAATACCAGGTCGAGGTTGAATGAAGCGTCGGTGTGGGAACCATGCATTCTGGGGATTAGCCAGGTGGAACACAGCGAAGAGGTGCACGAGAGGTACAGCGGCTGGGGCTTGCTCGGGTTAAGTGTGTGCAAAGCCGCCTCAAGGGCTTGGAAAAAACCATCTGCAACCGGCAACAAAACGTGCCCCGCTGCAGTGAGATTCACGCCCCGAGAGTGGCGCTCAAACAACTGCACGCCCCACCACTCCTCAAGCCCCGCAATTTGATGGCTTATCGCACTGGCGGTCAGGTTCAACTGGGAGGCGGCGCGCGCAAAACTCCCCGTCTGTGCAGCACTGACAAAGGCTTGCAGCATGGGAGTAGGTGGCGGACGTTGGCCCATCAGGTGCTCACTTTGATCAGGATGATCCCGCAAACAATGACGAACGCCGAAAGCATCCGCCGCCAGCCGAACCGCTCGTGAAAAAACAGCGCGGCAATAATGGCGCCGATAATAACACTGGTCTCGCGCAGCGCTGAGACCTTAGCCACAGCGTCTAGCGACAGCGCAAACAGCACCAGGCCGTAGGACGTGAGGTAAAACACGCCGCCCATTACGCCGACTTTCCAATGGTTGCGAATGGCCTCTGCGAAGGCCGCATGCTTTTTGATAACCGCCAGCGCCGGAATCGGAATGCTCTGAAATACCGTCAGATAGAGGATGTATTGCAGCACCGTCTCACTGGCTCTTACACCCTTGGCATCCACCACCGTGTAGGACGCGATGAACGCCCCCGCACACACAGCCATCAGAATCGGCTTGAACATACGCGCGGTCATCCTGCGCACGAATGTCAGGCTGAGAATGCCGACACAGATCAGTAGCACCCCTGCCATGGCGGAGGGCGATAGCTGCTCATGCAGCAGAAAGTAGGAAAATAGCGCGACTAAAACCGGTGGCACCCCGCGCATCACCGGATAGACCTGCCCAAAATCGCCGGTCTCATACGCCTTGATCAGAAACAATCGATAGGCCGTGTTGAGCACCACGGAAACCAGCACATAGCCCCATACCTGTGGGCTTGGCGCATTGACCAGTGGCAGCGCCGCCAGGCAGATCAGCAGCGCCGTACCATCGACCATGGCCAAGGTCATGAAGCGACTGCTCCCCGCCCGGACGACCGCGTTCCAGGTGGCGTGCATGAAGGCGGAGATCAAAACGAGGGTGATCGCGATGTCGGAGTTGTCCATGGGGCTCGGGCGGGCGGGGAAATTAAGGCGGCTATTTAACGCAGTCATCTGCCAGGGTCAGAAGCGAAAGCTCTTCAGTGCTGCCGTTAAAAACCGTCATGGTTTGTAAAGGGCCAGCAAGTCATGTCCCTTTAAATTGCAGGACGTTTCCGAGACAATCCCCGCCGCCTTGTGGCTGTTGGAATGGGTGGCTAGTCTTCGGCCCGTCGCTGGTTTTCAGCGATCGGGTTTAGCAGCCTGAGTTCAATAGGCACACGGTTCACAACCGCGTTTATGGCGGCTGTGCGTGGGGCACCTTCGGGTGCGCTGGTGTTCCTATTGGCCAGTCTGCTAACCCGCGTACAGCTGCCACCTATCGTTTAGCAGCGTTAGTGGTCGCTCCCGTCTTCAATAGGAGTTACACCATGACCAAAGCACTTCCCGATCCGCCCCTCGACTGCCTCGTCGCCAACGAAAATCTCAGTTTCGAAGACGCCCAACTTTATATCGCTCACCTGATCCACAGCGCCTCGGCCACGGTGTGGGATTGTTGTGAGCACCTGCAGCCCCACGACCGCGCGAAAATTCATGCGGTGTGGCATTTGCTGGAAATGGCGAAGACGGTGGTAGATCGCACCATCGACTGTCAGCCCGGGCCCAGTAACGCGATCTGAAAACCACTGCATTTCCAATGTGAAATCCGATAAATGTGGGAGGGGGCTTGCTCCCGATAGCGGTGGTTCAGCCACAGTTGTATTGGCTGATAGACCGCTATCGGGAGCAAGCCCCCTCCCACATTTTGATCTTCATTGGCTTTGAGATTTTGGTTATTAATAAATAGCTTCTTATTCCTTAACGAATATAACCCCTGTCCCTATACTGGTCAGCAACGTTAAACGCTGCAGGAGGGCACACCCATGCACAGCGAGTCGATTCGTTATCTGATCGTGCCGGGCTGGCAAGGATCGCCAGAAGATCATTGGCAAAGTCACTGGCAGGCCAGCCTGCCCAATAGCGCCCGCGTGGAGCAGGCCGATTGGCTGACGCCGCGTCGCGAAGACTGGGTGGCGGCGCTGGCCGAGGCCATCGCGGCCGATAGCACACCAGTGATCCTGATCGCCCATAGCCTGGGTTGCATCACCGTGGCGCATTGGGCGGCGACTGCGCCGGTGCAGTTTCTGCGTCAGGTGCGTGGCGCCTTGTTGGTGGCTCCGGCCGATGTGGAGCGACCTGCGTGCTCACCTGCCTTGCGTAATTTCGCGCCGATTCCTACGACCTTGTTGCCGTTCCCCAGCCAAGTGGTCAGTTCCGACAACGACGCCGCCGTCAGCGCCCCTCGGGCCCTTGAGCTGGCGCGTAACTGGGGTGCGGAAGCCGGCATCTTGTCGGGCGCTGGCCATATCAATGTGAAGTCCGGCCACCAGCGCTGGGAGCAGGGTTTCGCCTACCTCTATCGCCTGCAAAGCCGCCTTGAGCATCACGCCCGGCGCACTGCCTGATTATTTTTCAACGCCCCGTCCCTGAGTGGATTTGGGGCGGGAGCCTGCCATGAGTCTGCATGAAACCTACGGCCAGCCACTGCTGACCTTTCCCGACGCCGATAAAAGCCCGCTGAGCATCCGCGCCAAGGCCTTGGTGTTTGTCGACCCGCGCTCGCGCCAACTGCGTGAAGACCTTGAAAGCCTCGCCCCCCGCGCCTTGCCCGTGTTGATTCGCGGCGAGACCGGTAGCGGTAAAGAACTACTGGCGCGCCACATTCACCGTGGCAGTGATCGCGGCGGCTTGTTTGTGTCGGTCAATTGCGGCGCCATCAGCCCGACTTACGCCGACGCCGAGTTGTTCGGTTATGCCGCCGGCAGCCACAGCGGCGCCGCCAGCAGCCGGGCAGGGTGGTTTGGTTCGGCCAATGGCGGCACCTTGTACCTGGATGAGATCGGCGATTTACCGCTGCCGATCCAGGTCAAATTGCTCGCTGCCCTGGAGAACCACGAAGTCACCCGCGTGGGTGCCCACCAGCCAAGCCCGGTGGATGTGCGTCTGGTGGCGGCCACCAGCATCGACCTGGCCCAGGCCGTGGCGGCGGGCAAGTTTCATGAGCGCTTGTTCCATTACCTGAGCGAAGGCCAGCTGGAGTTGCCGGCGCTGCGCGAGCGGGTCGGCGATATCCTGTCACTGGCCGAATATTTCCTCGGCATCTACAGTCAGCGCCTGGACCTGCCGGTGCCGCTGATCAGCGATGCGGCTCAGTACGTGCTGGAGCATCACGGCTGGCCGGGCAATACCCGCGAGCTGGAAAACGTTATTCACTTTGCATTGCTGGTGAGCAGTGGCGACGAGATTTTGCCGGAGCATTTGAACTTGCCAGTGGCCGGTTCACCATTGGAGCAAGTGCAGCGCATCTTCAACGCTGCCAGCCCCGCCGAGCAGGAAACCTTACGCAAATTCCTACATGAACAAAATGGAATATCAACGTGAATAAAAGATATTGTTCGGGAATAAAAAATCTAGGTATTGTCACACCCACGCCGCGATAGCACTTCGCTGGCACACCACATAAAAACGGTCGTCACAGACGCCCCCGGAATTCCGATAAGGACACTGCATGAAAAAGGTTCTGTTGTTTACCGCACTGGCGGCTGCCCTGACTGCCGGCCTGGCCCAAGCCAACGAGAAGTTGGTGGTTGCCGCCACCCCGATCCCGCACGCGGAGATCCTCGAACTGATCAAGCCAACCCTGGCCAAAGAAGGCGTGGACCTGGAAATCAAAGTCTTCACCGACTACGTACAACCCAACGTACAAGTGGCCGAAAAGCGCCTGGACGCCAACTACTTCCAGACCCTGCCGTACCTCGAAAACTTCAACAAGGGCAAGGGCACCAACCTGGTGACCGTGGTCGGCGTGCACGTTGAACCGTTCGGCGCGTACTCGAAGAAGATCAAGAACATCTCCGAACTCAAGGACGGCGCCACCGTTGCCATCCCGAACGAAGGCTCCAACAGCGGCCGTGCCCTGCTGCTGCTGCAAAAGGCTGGTGTGATCACTCTGAAAGACCCGAAAAACGCCCTGGCCACGCCGAAAGACATCGCCAGCAACCCGAAAAACCTGAAGTTCAAAGAGCTGGAATCGGCCCTGCTGCCACGCGTGCTGGACCAGGTTGACCTGGACCTGATCAACACCAACTACGCTCTGGAAGCTGGCTTGAACCCAGCCAAAGACGCGCTGTTGATCGAAGGTGCCGACTCTCCGTACGTGAACTACCTGGTGGCCCGCCCGGACAACAAGGACAGCGATGCTCTCCAGAAACTGTCCAAGGCGCTGACCAGCCCGGAAGTCAAAGCATTCATCGAGAAGAAGTACAGCGGCGCGGTGCTGCCTGCGTTCTGATGTAACTGAAAACCCCCTTCAAGGTTTCAACGCCGATGGCTTATATAGCGTCGGCGTTTTTTTACGCCTGAAACTTGGAATGCAATCCAAATGTGGGAGGGGGCTTGCTCCCGATAGCGGAGTGTCAGCCAGCACATCTGTGACTGATCGACCGCTATCGGGAGCAAGTCGAATCGTCGCACCGCCCCTCCCACATTGGATCTCATCTCATATTGGATGTTTGGTGTGTCAGATGGGGCGGTTGTTGATCGCCCTACGCAACGCCACCAACCACTTCACCAACTCCTGCGGATCCATCGGCTTCGCTTCTTTCATCATTCATTCCCTCGAATAACAGACCCCAACACCATAGCCCTCACCCGGCAAACCCGCGAACCTGGCGGTTATCTTTTTGGGTGATATCAATATGCTATTTGGGTATTTAAATTTTCTTTTTTATACCTTTAAAGTTCGCGCTACCCGACGTTACCCACGCCGGATCGAACCGCGCACGCCGCATTACCCCTGCGGCGTTTTGGACCTCCGATGACTTTCGATTTCGCTTTTATCCTCAGCACTCTGCCGGCGTTTTTAAAAGCCGTGGGGGTGACGCTGCAAGTAGGCTTGATCGCCATTGCCACCTCGCTGCTGGTGGCGCTGATCAACGCCGCGCTGCTGGTGTTTCGCACGCCCTACCTGTCGCGCCTGGTGGCGTTGTATGTGGAGCTGGCGCGCAACACGCCGCTGCTGATCCAACTGTTTTTCGTCTACTTCGCACTGCCGGCCTTGGGCTTCAATATCTCCGGCTTCTGGGCGGCGATCATCACCATGACCTTCCTCGGCGGCGCCTACCTCACCGAAGTGTTGCGCGCTGGTGTGGAAGCGGTGCCGCTGGCGCAGATCGAGTCGGGTAAATCCATCGGCCTGTCGGATTGGCAGCTGCTGCGCCACGTGATCCTGCCCCAGGCCGGCATCCTCAGCCTGCCGGCGCTTTTCGCCAATTTCATCTTTCTGCTCAAGGAGACCACCGTGGTCTCCGCCGTGGCGGTGCCGGAGATTCTCTACACCACCAAGAGCTATATCGCCCTGTACTACAAGACCTACGAAATGCTCGCCGTATTGACGCTGATCTGCGTGTTGCTGTTCTTGCCGCTGTCGCTGTTGCTCAGCCGACTGGAAAGGAGGCTCCAGCATGGCCAGTTCGGGTCTTGAGTTGTTGTGGGTGTCGTTGCCGCAACTGGGCAAGGGCGCTGCGCAAACCCTGTCGATTTCATTCTTGAGCATCGCCTTCAGCACCGTCGGTGGCGTGCTGTATGGCGTGCTGCGCACCCTCAACAACAAGCTGATCAACGCGGTGCTGCGGGTGTACCTGGAGCTGTTTCGCGCAATCCCGGTGCTGGTGTGGTTGTACCTGCTGTTTTTTGGCTTGCCGATTTTCTTTGGTTTGAGCATCCCGAGCTTCTGGTGCGCCGTGCTGGTGCTGTCGTTATGGGGCGCCAGCGAAGTCGGTGAAGTGGTGCGCGGCGCCTTGCATTCGCTGCCCCGTGGCCAGCGTGAGGCGGGCTTGTCGATTGGCCTGTCGGACCCACAGCTGTACGGCTACGTGCTGCTGCCCCAGGCCCTTAAGCGCATGACGCCGCCGACCATCAACGTCTACACGCGCATCATCAAGACCAGCTCGCTGGCGGTGCTGATCGGCGTGGTGGATGTGATCAAGGTCGGCCAGCAAATCATCGAACGCACCTATGAGTCAGTGTTGATCTACGGCGTGCTGTTCCTGTTTTTCTTCTTTATCTGCTACCCGTTGTCGGCCGCCTCAAAGGTGCTGGAACGGCGCTGGGCCCAAGCATGAGCGCATTGATCGAGTTTCAGGGTTTCAACAAATTCTTCGGCGAACAGCAGGTGCTCAAGGGCATCGACCTGAGCGTGCAAAGCGGCGAAGTGGTGGTGATCCTCGGCCCCAGCGGCTGTGGCAAAAGTACCTTGCTGCGCTGCCTCAACGGCCTGGAAGTGGCCCACAGCGGCAGCCTGCGCTTTGCCGGCAACGAACTGTTGGACAAAAAAACCGACTGGCGCCAAGTGCGGCAAGACATCGGCATGGTGTTCCAGAGCTATCACCTGTTCCCGCACATGAGCGTGCTCGACAACATCCTGCTCGGCCCGCTCAAAGTGCAAAAACGCGACCCCCGCGAAGCCCGCGAGCAAGCCGAAAAATTGCTGGAGCGCGTAGGCCTGGCCGACAAGCGCGACGCCTTCCCACGCCAGCTCTCGGGCGGCCAACAACAACGCATCGCCATCGTCCGTTCGCTGTGCATGAACCCCCAGGTCATGCTGTTTGACGAAGTCACCGCCGCCCTCGACCCGGAAATGGTCAAGGAAGTGCTGGAAGTGATCCAGGGCCTGGCCCGCGATGGCATGACCCTGTTGATCGTCACCCACGAAATGGCCTTTGCCCGCGCCGTCGCCGACCGCGTGGTGTTTATGGAGGCCGGTCGCATCCTCGAACACAACACCCCCGAACAATTCTTTACGAACCCGCAAACCGCACGCGCGCAGCAGTTCCTGGAGAAGTTCTCCTTTGTGTCAACACTGCCCAAGAAAACCAAGGAACTGGAGCTGCTATGAAAAAGTTACTGCTGCCACTGCTGGCCGTCGCCGTACTGGCCGGCTGCGATAAAAAGGCCGAAGAGCCTGCCAAACCCGTTGCCGCCGCAAGCTACCTCGACAAGATCAAGGCGCGTGACAAGTTGATCGTTGGTGTGTTCACCGACAAGCCGCCGTTCGGGTTTGTGAACGAAGCCGGTCGCTATGTGGGTTTTGATACCGACATCGGCCGTCAATTTGCCAAGGATCTGCTGGGCGATGAAAACAAAGTCGAGTTCGTCGCCGTTGAACCCGCCAGCCGTATTCCGTTTTTGCAAAGCGACAAGGTTGACCTGATCCTCGCCAACATGACCGTGACGCCTGAGCGCAAGGAAGCGGTGGACTTCACCAACCCCAACCTGAAAGTCGCCGTGCAGGCCCTGGTGCCGAACGACAGCGTGGTCAAAAGCCTGGATGACCTGGCCACCCGCACCACCATCGTCACCACCGGCACCACCGCCGATATCTGGCTGACCAAAAACCACCCAGACTGGAAACTGCTCAAGTTCGAGAAAAACTCCGAGTCGCTGCAAGCGCTGTCCGCCGGTCGTGGTGATGCTTATGCGCAAGACAACCTGGTGCTGTTCAGCTGGGCCAAGCAGAACCCGGGCTACCGCGTGCTGGAAGAGAAACTCGGTGATGAAGCGCCGATTGCGCCAGCAGTGAAGAAGGGCAATATCGAACTGCGTGACTGGGTGAATGCTGAGTTGGCCAAGCTGGGTGAGGAGAAATTCCTGCTCAAGCTGTATGACCAATATGTGCGTAAAGAGCTGAGCGATGACACCAAGCCTGAGAGTGTGATTGTTGAAGGGGGTAAGTGGCAGGGTTGATCCCTGGCTTGTGTGGTGAATGATCTACCGCTATCGCAGGCAAGCCAGCTCCCACAGTTGACCGTGTTCCAAATTTGGAATGCATTCAAATGTGGGAGCGGCGGTGCGACGATTCGACTTGCTCGCGAAGAGGCCAGTGAATTCACCCAGTCAGTTCTCCCCCATGCAGATAAGGAACCCTGAACTAAGCTCACAGTCGCATACACACTGGCACATCGCATCGCGCACAAGGAGTTTGCATGGGCGGTCGTATTTCCACCTGTATTGTCGGCTTGGGTTTAGTGGCCTTGCTGAGCGCGTGCGGCGAGCAAAAGCCTGAGCCCAAGGCTCATTCGCGGGTTTTTGTGCAGACCGTGCAGTCGGCGGACTTTGCCGCAGCGGTCACCCTCACCGGCGATATCCAGGCTCGGGTGCAAACCGACCTGTCCTTTCGCGTCGGCGGCAAGATCATCCAGCGCATGGTGGACGTGGGCGACCGCGTAACCGCCAAGCAGGTGCTGGCCAAACTTGATCCCAAGGATTTGCAGACCAACGTCGATTCCGCCCAGGCCCAGGTCGTGGCGGAACAAGCGCGGGTCAAGCAGACGGCTGCGGCCTTTGTGCGACAGGAAAAACTTCTGCCCAAGGGCTACACCAGCCGCAGTGAATACGACTCCGCCCAAGCCGCCTTGCGCAGCAGCCAAAGTGCTTTGGCCGCCGCCCAGGCCCAGCTGGCCAATGCCCGTGAGCAACTGGGCTACACCGCGCTGATCGCCGATGCGCCGGGTGTGATCACTGCGCGCCAGGCCGAAGTGGGCCAGGTGGTACAGGCCACGGTGCCGATTTTCAGCCTGGCCCAGGATGGCGAGCGCGATGCGGTGTTCAATGTGTATGAGTCCCTGCTGGTGGAGCCGCCGCCCGATGCGCCGATCACCGTCAGCCTGTTGGACAACCCCAGTATCAAGGCCCAGGGCAAGGTCCGCGAAGTGACCCCCGCCGTGGCGGCCAACACCGGCACCGTGCAGGTCAAGATTGCCCTGGAGGCGCTGCCCAAGGGTATGCAATTGGGCTCGGTGGTCAGCGCCACCGCCAATGGCCCATCCAAACCCAGCATTGAATTGCCATGGGCGGCCTTGACTAAAGACGTCAACGATCCTGCCGTATGGCTGATCGACGGCGACGGCAAGGCGCAACTGCACAAGGTTAGCGTGGCGCGTTACCTCACCGGCAAAGTCATCATTGCCGATGGCCTCAAGGGCGGCGAAAAAGTCGTGGTGGCGGGCGGGCAATTGCTGCACCCCGGCATGCTCGTCGAAATCGCCCAGCAAGGAGCCCAGCCATGAAGCGCCTGACGCTGTTACTGGCGGCCAGCCTGTTGCTGGTGGCCTGCTCCAAGGAGGAAGCGCCGCCCGAGCCCGTGCGGCCGGTGCTGTCCATGGAGGTGAAGGCCGAAGACCAGGAAACCCTCGGCCGCTTCGCCGGCACCATCCAGGCCCGTTATGAAAGCAACCTGGGTTTCCGCGTGCCCGGCCGTATCGCCCGACGCGCCGTGGATGTGGGCGCCGAGGTGGAGAAGGGCGCCGTGCTCGCCGTACTCGACCCCACCGACCAACAGAACCAATTGCGCGCCGCCCAGGGCGACCTGGCCCGCGTGCGGGCGCAGTACATCAACGCCCAGGCCAATGCCCGCCGCCAGCAGGAGCTGTTCAACCGTGGCGTCGGCGCCCAAGCCCAGCTGGATATTGCCCAGACCGACCTGAAAACCACCCAGGCCTCCCTCGACCAGGCCCAGGCCGCGGTCAACCAGGCCAAGGACCAGCTCAACTATGCCGAACTGCGCACCGACCACGCCGGCATTGTCACTGCCTGGAATGCCGAGGCCGGCCAGGTGGTCACCGCCGGTCAGCAAGTAGTGACCCTGGCCCGCCCGGATATCAAGGAAGCCGTGATCGACCTGCCCGCAGGCCTTGCCGAACGCCTGCCACCGGACGTGGTGTTTCTGGTCGCCGGGCAACTGGACCCCAACGTGCACACCACCGCCGTCGTGCGTGAGATCGAGCCCCAGGCCCAGAGCGCCACCCGCACCCGTCGTGCCCGCCTGAGCCTAGCCGAGACACCGCCTGCGTTTCGCCTGGGCACGGCGATCAGCGTCACGTTGAGCACCGCCATAGCGCCGCGTATCGAGCTGCCTCTGAGCGCCTTGCAGGAGGTGGAGGGCAAGACCCGCATCTGGCTGCTCGACACCCAAAGCCAGACCGTGCAACCGCGTGACGTCACGGTGATCAGTCGTGATGCCCGCAGCGCGGTGCTCAATGCGGGCGTCAAACCCGGCGAACACATCGTCACCGCCGGGGTGAATAGCCTGAAACCTGGGCAAAAAGTCAAAATCGACGAGGGCAGCCCGCGATGAAAGGGAGTTTCAATTTATCCGACTGGGCCCTCAAGCATCAGTCCTTCGTCTGGTACCTGATGTTCGTCGCGCTGCTGATGGGCGTGTTCTCCTACATGAACCTGGGCCGCGAGGAAGACCCTTCGTTCACCATCAAAACCATGGTGATCCAGACCCGCTGGCCGGGTGCGACCCAGGAAGAGACCCTGCGGCAAGTCACCGACCGTATCGAGAAAAAACTCGAAGAACTCGACGCCCTCGACTACGTGAAAAGCTACACACGCCCGGGTGAGTCCACGGTGTTTGTGTTCCTCAAGGACACCACCAGCGCCAAGGCGATTCCCGAGATCTGGTACCAGGTACGCAAGAAGATCGACGACATCCGGGGCAACTTCCCCCAGGGGTTGCAGGGGCCGTCATTCAACGACGAGTTCGGGGATGTATTCGGCTCGGTGTATGCCTTTACCGGCGACGGCCTGTCGATGCGCCAGCTGCGTGACTATGTAGAGCAGGTGCGCGCCGAGATCCGGTCGGTGCCGGGGTTGGGCAAGGTCGAGATGATCGGCCAGCAGGACGAAGTGATTTACCTGAATTTTTCCACGCGCAAGCTGGCGGCCCTGGGCATTGATCAACGCCAGGTCGTGCAAAGCCTGCAATCGCAGAACGCGGTGACCCCCGCCGGGGTGATCGAGGCCGGGCCTGAGCGCATTTCAGTGCGTACTTCCGGGCAATTCGCCTCTGAGAAGGACCTGGCCAACGTCAACCTCAGGCTCAATGACCGCTTCTATCGCCTGGCGGACATCGCCGAGATCAGCCGTGGCTACGTTGACCCGGCGCGGCCGATGTTTCGCTTCAACGGCACGCCGGCCATCGGCTTGGCGATTGCCATGCAGAAGGGCGGCAATATCCAGGCCTTTGGTAAGGCCCTGCATGAACGCATGGACGAACTGACTGCCGACCTGCCGGTGGGCGTGGGCGTGCACAAAGTCTCCGACCAGGCCGAAGTGGTGGAAGAGGCCGTTGGTGGCTTCACCAGTGCACTGTTCGAAGCGGTGATCATCGTACTGGTGGTGAGCTTTATCAGCCTGGGCCTGCGCGCAGGGTTAGTGGTGGCGTGCTCGATTCCGTTGGTGCTGGCGCTGGTATTCGTATTCATGGAATACAGCGGCATCACCATGCAGCGGGTGTCGCTGGGCGCGCTGATCATCGCCCTCGGCCTGCTGGTGGACGATGCGATGATCACCGTGGAGATGATGATCACGCGCCTGGAAAAAGGCGAAACCAAGGAGCAGGCGGCGACCTACGCCTACACCTCCACGGCGTTCCCGATGCTCACCGGTACGCTGGTGACCGTCGCCGGTTTTGTGCCGATTGGCCTCAACGCCAGCTCGGCGGGAGAGTACACCTTCACGCTGTTCGCGGTGATTGCCGTGGCGATGCTGGTGTCGTGGGTGGTGGCGGTACTGTTTGCGCCGGTGATTGGTGTGCATATCCTCAGCGCCAAGGTGAAACCCCACGATGCCGAGCCGGGCCGGGTCGGCCGTGCGTTCAACGGCGGTATGCTGTGGGCCATGCGTAACCGCTGGTGGGCGATTGGCATTACCGTCGCGCTGTTCGTGGCGTCGGTGTTCTCCATGCAGTTTGTACAGAACCAGTTCTTCCCATCGTCGGACCGCCCGGAAATCCTCGTCGACCTGAACCTGCCGCAAAATGCCTCGATCAACGAGACACGCAGGGCCGTCGATCGCCTGGAAGCGATTATCAAGGACGACCCGGACATTGCCCGTTGGAGCACCTACATCGGCCAGGGCGCGATTCGTTTCTACCTGCCCCTCGACCAACAACTGGAAAACCCCTACTACGCGCAACTGGTGATTGTCAGCAAAGGCCTGGAAGAGCGCGGCGAGTTGATCAAGCGCCTGCAAAAACGTCTGCGCGATGATTTCGTCGGCATTGGCAGCTATGTGCAGCCGCTGGAAATGGGCCCGCCGGTAGGGCGCCCGATTCAGTACCGCGTCTCTGGCAAAGACATCGACCAAGTGCGCAAGCACGCCATCGAACTGGCGACCCTGCTCGATCAAAACACCCACCTGGGCGAGATCATCTACGACTGGAACGAGCCGGGCAAAGTGCTGCGCATCGACATCGCTCAAGACAAGGCGCGGCAACTGGGGCTCTCGTCCGAAGACGTGGCGCAGTTGATGAACAGCGTGGTCAGCGGCGCCTCGGTGACCCAGGTGCACGACGATATCTACCTGATCAACGTGGTCGGCCGTGCCGAAGATGCTGAACGTGGCACGCCCGAAACCTTGCAGAATTTGCAGATCGTCACGCCCAACGGCACCTCGATTCCGCTGTTGGCTTTCGCCACCGTGCGCTATGAGCTGGAGCAACCGCTGGTGTGGCGCCGTGACCGCAAGCCGACGATCACGGTGAAGGCCTCGGTGCGCGATGAGATGCAGCCCACCGACCTGGTGAAGCAGTTGGCGCCGACCATCGACAAGTTCAATGCCGAGCTGCCGGTGGGCTACAAGGTCGCCACCGGCGGCACCGTGGAAGAAAGCGGCAAGGCCCAGGGCCCGATTGCCAGCGTGGTGCCGTTGATGCTGTTTTTGATGGCGACGTTCCTGATGATCCAGCTGCACAGCGTGCAGAAGATGTTCCTGGTGGCGAGTGTCGCGCCGCTGGGGCTGATCGGCGTGGTGCTGGCGCTGATCCCCACGGGCACGCCCATGGGCTTTGTGGCGATCCTGGGGATATTGGCGCTGATCGGCATCATCATCCGTAACTCGGTGATTCTGGTGACGCAGATCCACGAATACGAAGTCGCCGGTTATTCACCGTGGGATGCAGTGGTCGAGGCCACCGAGCACCGGCGTCGGCCGATCCTGCTGACGGCGGCTGCGGCGAGCCTGGGCATGATCCCGATTGCGCGGGAAGTGTTCTGGGGGCCGATGGCGTACGCGATGATTGGCGGGATTATTATTGCGACGTTGCTGACTCTGTTGTTCCTGCCGGCGCTGTATGTAGCTTGGTACAAAATTCGCGAACCGAAGCCAGACCAACAGGGAAAACGCGGTTAAAAATGTGGGAGGGGGCTTGCTCCCGATAGCGGTGTATCAGCCACCCAATCTATTGGCTGACCCACTGCTATCGGGAGCAAGCCCCCTCCCACATTTGATCGAGTTTCAACGTTGAAATACGGTCAACTGTGGGAGCTGGCTTGCCTGCGAAAGGGCCGGTGCGGGCGATGAAGATCTACCGTTTACGCCACACGCTGGCCAGCCACGGTTGTTGCTCCAGCGGCAACCCGGCAGGCCGATAGTAATGCTCCAACTCCACAAACCCCGCCTCGGCCAGCAGCGCCTGCCACGCCGCCAGGTCGTGGTATGACCCGTAGCGCGGCCCGTTCCAACCTTCCCGGTTCTCACCCCGAGGATTGGAACTGAACAACACGCCCCCAGGCTTCAACGCCCCGTGCAGCTGCTTGAGCACCCGGGGCAATTCCTGCTTGGGGATATGAAACAGCACGGCGTTGGCAAAGATCCCGTCGAAACGTTCAACGGGTAGATCCAGCTTCAGAAAGTCCTGCTGCAACACCTCACAGCCACTGTCTTCGCGCGCCATCTGCGCAAACCGCTCGGAGCCGTCCAGGCCCACGGCGATGTGCCCCATGCGCGTGAACGTCTGCAAGTCCCGCCCCGGCCCGCAGCCGAAATCCAGCACGGTAAACGGCGCGGTGCCCTGGATATGCCGCAGCAGCGCGTCGATGTTCTGGCTTACATCGTGGTCGCGGGTGCCCTCACGGAAGTCCTCGGCCACGCTGTTGTAGTGGCCGAGGGTGGTGGAGGTGATTTTGTCGAGGTCGTCGGGCTTGAGGGGCATGGCGGGCAATACCGGATATGGACATGCCTCGACTATACCCTGTGGTGAGCGGGCTTGCCCCGCGCTGGGCTGCGCAGCAGCCCCAGGCTTTCAACGTTTATTCAGCACCCGCGCCAGGCGGTCGCCGCCCAGTTGAATAAACGCCACCAACACCACCAACAGCACAATCACCGTCAGCATGATCTGCGTATCAAAGCGCTGATAACCGTAGCGGTAGGCAATATCCCCCAAACCGCCGGCACCAATCGCACCGGCCATGGCCGATGAGTTGATCATCGTCACCAGGGTAATGGTGAACCCGCCGACAATCCCCGGCAGCGCCTCTGGCAACAGCACATGCCAGATGATGTGCCAGCGTCGGCAGCCCATGGCTTGCGCCGCTTCGATCAGGCCGTGGTCGACTTCGCGCAGGCTCACCTCGGCGATTCGGGCAAAGAACGGCGTGGCGGCGATGGTCAGCGGTACAACGGCCGCCCATACGCCGTAGGTGGTGCCGACGATCAGTCTTGTGAACGGAATCAACGCCACCATCAAAATCAAGAATGGGATCGAGCGGAACAAGTTAACGAACGCCCCCAGCACTCGGTTCAACGCCGGGGCTTGGTAGATGCCGCCCTTATCGCTGGTGACCAAAAATACCGCCAACGGAATCCCCACCAGCAACGCAATCAGTGACGACACACCGACCATCAACAAGGTGTCGATGGCGCCCTGCAATAAACGATCAAACCACATAGCCCAGCACCTCCACCTGTTGCGCCCAATTCGCGGCGCGGTTGCGCAATTCTTCGGCGCTGTGGGGCGAACCGTTCACCGCCAGCAGCAATTGCCCCAGGGCGTGCCCCTGGATGCGTTCCACACCGCCTTGCAGCAAGCGCACCCGCCCGCCGAGAGCGCTGAAGAGCGCGGCCAGGTCCGGTTCGTCGGTGTCGCTGCCGGTGAACTGCAAGCGCAGCACCACGGCGGCCTCGGCCGACGCCGGGTTAGCCTGCAAACGGCTTTGCAGCTCTGGCGGCAGCCCGTGTTGCAGCGGCGCCAGCAGGGTTTTGCTGACCTCATGCTGTGGGTCGCCAAACACCTGCCACACCGGGCCTTGCTCGACGATATGCCCGTGCTCCAACACCACCACGCGGTCGCAGATTTCGCGGATTACCGCCATTTCGTGAGTGATCAACACGATGGTTAGGCCCAGGCGCTGGTTGATCTCGCGCAGCAGGCCAAGAATCGACTGCGTAGTCTCCGGGTCAAGGGCCGAGGTGGCCTCGTCGCACAGCAGAATCTGTGGGTCGTGCACCAGCGAGCGGGCAATGCCTACGCGCTGTTTCTGCCCACCGGAAAGCTGCGCCGGGTAGGATTTGTGCTTGTCCTGCAAACCCACCAGCTCCAGCAGCTCGCGCACCTTTTGCTCACGTTGCAGCTTGGGCACGCCGGCCACTTTGAGCGGCAACTCAACGTTCTGCCACACGGTCTTGGCCGACATCAGGTTGAAGTGCTGGAAGATCATGCCGATGCGCCGACGCAGCGCCACCAGGTGGTCTTCGTCGTAATCGCCGATGTCCACCTGGTCGATCAGCACCCGACCGCTGCTGGGTTGCTCCAGGCGGTTGATGGTGCGGATCAGCGAGGATTTGCCGGCGCCGCTGCGGCCGATAATGCCAAACACTTCACCGCGTTGGATCGCCAAGTCGATACCTTGCAGCGCATGTACCTTGCCGTCATAGCTCTTGCCCAGGTTGATAAAGCGCACATGGGCGCGGTTCAGGTCCGGATGCAGTTCTGTCTGCTCGGCGTCCCTGGGCGGTAGGCCCAGGTCGCGCAGTTGAGAGTGGGCGGCGGTCATTTTTTAGCTTCCCAGCCGACTTGGTAGAGCTTGCCCAAGGACTTATCCAGGGCGGCGCGCACCACCGGCGAGTGCTGGTAGATGTCGACGAACTTGATCACCCGTGGGTCGGTCGTGCCCTTGGGCTGGGTGACGAACTGGATCACGTATTCCGGGTGGTCGAGGCCGTCGAACAGCAGCGCCGACTCGGCATCGAAGGTCTTGGACAGGCGGATATACGCCGGGTAGCCCTGTACCAGATCGGCGTCGTCATAGGCGCGCACCAGTTGCACGGCCTCGACTTGCAGGATCTTGATCTTCTTCGGGTTGCTGACGATGTCTTCTTCGGTGGCCTTGTAGCCCACGCCCGGCTTGAGGGTGATCAGCCCAGCCTTGGCCAGCAATTGCAGGCCACGACCGCTGTTGATCGGGTCGTTGGCGATGGCCACGCTGGCGCCTTGGGGCAGGTCGTTGATGCTTTTGAATTTCTTCGAGTACAGGCCGACGTTGTTGATGATGCCAGGGGCGTAGGGCACCAGGTCAAAGCCGGCGGCGGCCTTGGCGTTTTCCAGGAAGGGGATGTGCTGGAAGTAGTTCACGTCGATATCGCCGGCAGCGAGGCTCACGTTGGGGGCGATCCAGTCGGTAAATTCCACCAGCTCGACTTTCAGGCCTTGCTTGCCGGCTTCGGCCACGGCGGCTTCCAACGGTATTGCGAAGGCGGCGGTGGTGCCGACTTTCAGTGGGGCGTCGGCGGCGAATACTGCCGAGCTGAACAAACCAAAAGCCAGGGCCAGTGCTTTGACTGGGTGGGAGAGCAGTGTTTTTTTCATAGTGGATTTCCAGTCATAAGGTGTAGGTAAGAACAATGCGGTCAACTGTGGGAGCTGGCTTGCCTGCGATATCGGTCTGTCAGGCAACTTTTTTTGCTGACCCACCGCTATCGCAGGCAAGCCAGCTCCCACATTTTGATTAGTGGCGGTAAGTAGATCCGGTGTGTTGTTCGGGCAGGCGCGCGGTGTTGTGGAAGACTTTCTCTCTCAGCGTGCCGGTCTCATACGCAGTCTTGTACGACCCACGCTTCTGCAACTCCGGTACCACCAGCTCAATGAAGTCCACATAACTTTCCGGCGTCACAATCCGCGTCAGGTTGAACCCATCCAACCCGGTCTCACTGATCCACGACTCCAACTCATCCGCCACCTGTTCAGGCGAACCCACCAGGGTGATATAGCGTCCCCCGAGGGCGTGTTGTTCGAGCAATTTGCGCCGGGTCCAGTCGTTGTTCTGCAAGTTCTTGGTGGCCGATTGAATCGCGTTGCTCTTCACGTACTGGATCGGTTCGTCCAATTCGTACTGGGCAAAATCAATCGCCGTCGACGCCGAAAAATGCGCCACACCGGCCTCTGCGCTGGCATAGCTCAGGTACTCGGCGTGCTTGGCCCAGGCTGCCTCTTCAGTGGCGCCAACGATCACGTTGAGGCCCATGAATACCTTGATGTCGTCTGGGTTTCGCCCGGCCTCGACGGCGCTGGCGCGCACCTTGTCCACCTGCACTTTGGTGGATGCCTTGTTCTGCCCGCTGATGAATACGCACTCGGCATGCCGCCCGGCGAACAGCAAACCACGGTCTGAACTGCCGGCCTGGAACAGCACCGGCGTACGCTGCGGCGAGGGTTCGCACAGGTGATAGCCCTCCACCTGATAAAACTCACCATGGTGCTCGACCTTGTGCACCTTGCCCGGCTGCGCGTAGACCCGCACCTGTGGGTCGTTGACCACGGCGTCGTCTTCCCAGCTGCCTTCCCAGAGTTTGTAGAGCACCTGCAGGTACTCATCTGCCTGGTCGTAGCGGCGGTCGTGTTCGACTTGCTCGGTGAGGCCCATGGCCTTGGCGGCGCTGTCGAGGTAGCCGGTGACGATGTTCCAGCCCACCCGGCCACGGCTCAGGTGATCCAGCGTGGACATGCGTCGGGCGAACAGATACGGCGGCTCGTAGGTGAGGTTGGCGGTGAGGCCAAAGCCCAGGTTTTTAGTGACCGCCGCCATCGCCGACACCAGCAGCAACGGGTCGTTGACCGGCAGTTGGATCGACTCTTTGAGCGGTACGTCGATGGAGTTTTGGTAGACGTCGTACACGCCAACGATATCGGCGATGAACAGGCCGTCAAACAACCCGCGCTCCAGGATCTGCGCCAGTTCGGTCCAATACTCGATGGTCTTGTATTGGGTGGAGGTGTCCCGTGGGTGGGTCCACATGCCGTGGTTGATATGCCCGATGCAGTTCATGTTGAAGGCATTGAGCAGGATTTTTTTCTTCGCCATCAGATAGTCCCCCGCAGCGGCGGGTTTTCATCGTTGAGGTAGTAATTGCCGACCGCGTGGTACTTCCAGCGCACCGGGTCGTGCAGGGTATGCACGCGGGCGTTGCGCCAGTGGCGGTCCAGGCCGTGTTCGGCGAGCGTCGCCTGGCTGCCGGCCAGTTCAAACAGGGTGCTGCCGGCGGCGAGGGAAATCTCGGTGCTCAGGGCGCGTACTTCGGCCACCGCAATCGAGGCGGCGGCGACGGATTCGGCATTGCTGTCGGCTTGGGCGCGGTCGAGAAACTCCCCTGCACGTTCCAGCAGCGCTTCGGCGGCGTGCAGGCGGATGCTCAGGTGGCCGAAGCTTTTCAGGGTCAGCGGGTCTTCGGTGGCCTTGTCGTTACCGGAATCGATCCATGGGCGGGTCTTGGTGCGCACAAAGTGCAGCGCATCTTCAAAGGCGGCGCGGGCGATGCCGGTGTCGATGGCGGCGTGAAGAATCTGTGCCAGGGGACCGACCGTGGTCGGGCGTTCGAAGGCGCTCTGGAACGGGATCACGTCTTGCGCCGCAACCCACACGTTATCGAACACCACCGAACCGCTGCCGGTGGTGCGCTGGCCGAAGCCGCTCCAGTCGTCGATCACGCTCAGGCCTTCACTGTCGCGGGGCACGAAGGCCAGTTGCTGCACGCCGTGTTCATCCACTACCGAGGTGGGGATGCGTTGGGCGTAGATCGCGCCGGTGGAGTAAAACTTGCGGCCGCTGATGCGAAAACCGTCGCCGTCGCGGGTGATGGATGTGACGCGGTCATGGGCGGTTTTGGTGCCCAGTTCTGCCAGGGCATTGCCGAAGCGCTGGCCGGCGAGTACTTCGGCGTACAGGCGCTTTTGCTGCGCCGGGCTGCCATTTACGCGCAGTACTTCGAGGGCATAAAAATGGTTCTGCGGGATCTGGCCCAACGAGGCATCCGCCTGGGCGATCAGCGCAATGACCTTGGCCAGGATGACGTTGGACACGCCCGCGCCGCCATATGCCTTCGGCACACTGATACCCCACAGGCCAGAGCGGGAAAACACATCCAGTTCAGGCAAGGGCAGGCGGCGTTCGCGGTCGCGCTGGGCGCTGTCGCGGCGCAAATCTTCGGCCAGGTCGCTGGCGACAACAAGGGCTTGTTCGTCGCTGGTAATGACCGCGACGTTAGGGGAAAAAGTCATGGGTTTCTCCAGATGTCTGGTCGGTCAGATCCAGGAATGACGAGCGGGAAGGGTGCCGTTGAGCCGATAGGCACCGATGGCGTGATACTTCCAGCGCACCGGGTCGTGCAGGGTGTGCACCCGGGCGTTGCGCCAGTGACGGTCGAGGTTGAATTCGGCGAGGGTGGCGCGGCTGCCGGCCAGCTCGAAGAGTTTTTCGCTGACCAGCAGCGACACTTCGGTGGTCAGCACTTTGGCTTCGGCCACTGCAATCGACGCGCGGGCAGCGGATTGCGCGGTGATCGGCGCGGCGCTGACTTGATCCAGTACCTGGCCAGCCTTGCGCAACAGCGCTTGGGCGGCGTGCAACTCGATCTTGAGCTTGCCAATGTCGGCGATCACATACAGGTCATCGCTGGCGCGCTCGACCTTGGCGTCGACCCACGGGCGCGAGCGCTCACGGACGAAAGCGATGGTGTCGTCCAATGCGCCACGGGCAATCCCGGCGTCAATGGCGGCCTGGATCAGTTGCGAGACGGCACCCTGGATATTCGGGGTTTCGCCGATGCGCCAGTTTTCGACTACCAGCTCAGCGTCCACTGGCACCTGGTCCAGCAGCACAGTGCCACTGGCGGTGGTGCGTTGGCCAAAGCCCGACCAGTCGTCAACGATGCGCAGCCCTTCGGTGCCACGGCGCACAAACGCCATGACCTGCTTGCCGTCATCGTTCAGCGCCTTGACCGCCACCCAGTGGGCGAACAGCGCGCCGGTGGAGTAAAACTTTTGGCCGCTGACGACGTAGCCGTCACCCTCGGCGGTGAGGCGTGCCTTGAGCTCCAGGGTGTTTTTGGTGCCACGTTCCGGGCCGCCATTGCCGATGCGCCAGCCGTCGAGGACGCTCTGGAACAACTGCTTTTTCTGGCGCTCGGTGGCCGCACCCTGCAACAGGTGCAGGATGCCGAAATGGTTCTGCGGAATCTGGCCCAATGCCGGGTCAGCCGCGCTGATAATCGCGAACACTTCGGCCAGGGTCACGAACGAGACCTGCGGGCCGCCGTATTCACGGGGAATGGAAATACTGCCCAGCCCACTGCGGGTGAACTGTTCGATCTGCGCCCACGGCAGCTTGCGTTGCTGATCGCGCTTGGCGGCTTGCAGGCGTGCAGCCTGGGCCAACTCATGGGCGGCGTTGAGGGCCTCGGCGTCGTTGCGCAGCACGACGGCTGGCAACAACAACGGGGCAACATCCACATCACTTTGGGGGGGTGTTAGAGCCAAGTTAGACATCAGCGCCGCTCCTTGGCTGCACGTAATGCCCTGGCGTTATGCACCGGGGTAATTCTGACCATACCGACCTCGCATTCAATGAAATAAAAACAAAAAAATCAGAGATGTCCGGTGGTCCGGTGTATATACCCTAAGCTTGTTAAATATTTAAATAAACGTGCTTTTTGGAATAAGCATAGAAGGGGGCTTACCCCGGTTCACAGGGGGAGCCGAGGGGGCGGGGTTGGTAGATCAGCGCCATCCCGGCCGGGCGGGCTGGCGCTGCGCAGGCAATGCGCACGGTGCGCGCTGTTGCCCAGCGCGAATTGTTACCGACGCAATCCAGAATGCAGTAGGTCACCTCCAGACGGCAGTCATCACCGGCTTCGATGATCACGGTGGAAGGGACCCAAACCTGAATCGCCTGGCCGACATCCTTGGCCTGGACCTCTGGCAGGTCCAAGCGCGCATCGCCCCAACGCAGGGTGATGGCATCGCCCGTGCTCATGTTCAGGTAAGGCTCGATGGTCAGCGGGATACCGCGCCGCACCTGATTGGCGTTGACGCCATAACGGCGGATGGTTTCAGGCAGGCCCACGGGCGCCAGATTCTGGTTTTCATCGCTGTGCAGGAGCAAAGGCTGACCACCGGGATAATTGGTTTTTATATGCACCCTGGTGACGGCTGAATGCGCAGGGCCGTGGCCGACCTGCATGACCCGATAATGCACCTGGGCTGCGCCATCCAACACAAAGCTCTCTGGCACGCGCAGGTGGATGGGGTCGCCGACCTTGCACGCGCTCACTTTGCGCGAGGCGGCAAAACAGTTGTTCCAGAACAACTCGATCAGGTCACCTTCATCCATGCTGGAGTAGGGCGCGATATCGACCTGCAACTGGGCGGCCGCCAGGGCATTGATGCCATTGCGAAGGGCCTGGGGCAGCGTTGGCGCGGCGAGCGGTGTGTGCGTCATAAGTCATCTCCTTGATGCAGCCAGCGGCAATCGTTCAGGCCTTTGGCGCGGGGGCGCGTGGGGGGCCGAAAAGCACGATTCAGTGAATAGCCGGGGATAGGATCCAATCCTCTGGGCGTTAGATAAGAGGGTTGGTCAAGGAGCGTCAATGGGGGCAAAAGGCTAAACGGCGAGTTGGGGTAGATTCAGAAGGGTCTGACTGGCGCGGGGATATTAAGGTGGGGATGGCGGGAAGTTTTATAGGCTGGAATGAGCATCCCCTGTCGGAGCGCGCTTTATGTGGGAGCTGGCTTGCCTGCGATGCAGACGCCTCGGTGTATCAGTCACGCCGTGGTGATGCTATCGCAGGCAAGCCAGCTCCCACACAAGCCAGTTCTCACCGGTTCATGGCGCTCAGTGCGCCAGGAATTTGCTCAAAAACTGCTTGGTGCGTTCTTCCTTGGGGTTGGCAAACAACGCTTTGGCTTCGCCTTGTTCGACGATCACGCCCTTGTCGAAAAAGATCACCCGGTTGGCCACATCCCGGGCAAAGCTCATCTCGTGGGTGACGATGACCATGGTGCGGTTTTCTTCAGCGAGGCTGCGGATGGTCGCCAGTACTTCACCCACCAGCTCCGGGTCGAGGGCCGAGGTGGGTTCGTCGAACAGAATCACCTCCGGTTCCATGGCCAACGCACGGGCAATCGCCACGCGCTGTTGCTGGCCGCCAGAGAGGCGCCGGGGGTACGAGTCCTCCTTGCCTTCCAGGCCGACCCTGGCCAGCAGCTTGCGGCCCAGGGCGACAGCGGCGTCGCGCGGCATCTTCTTGACCACGGTAGGGCCTTCGATGACGTTTTCCAGCGCCGTGCGATGCGGGAACAGGTTGAAGCTCTGGAACACAAAGCCCACGTGCTGGCGCAGGCGTCGCACCAGGCTGGCCTGCTGGTTGATGGGCTTGCTGGTGTCGATCTCGATATCGCCCACCTTGATGCGACCGCTGGTGGGTTGTTCGAGAAAATTCAGGCAGCGCAGAAAGGTCGTTTTGCCGGAACCGCTGGGGCCGATGATGGCGATGACTTCGCCTTCCTTGACCTCCAGGTCGATGCCGTTGAGCACCACCTGGCCCTTGAATTGTTTGGTCAGTTTTTCAACCACGATCATGCTTCAAGACTCCAGGTCGTGCCGGTTGACCCGGTCTTCCAGACGATTTTGCAAATGCGCCAGGATGCTCGCCAAAATCCAATAGATCAGGGCGGCGGACAGATACATGGTGAAGATTTCGAAGGTACGCGCAGACACCAATTGGGCCTGGCGGAACAGCTCGGGCACTTGGATGGTGGCGGCCAGTGCGGTGTCTTTTACCAGCGAAATAAAGCTGTTGCCCAACGGCGGCAAGGCCGTGCGCATGGCCTGCGGCAGGATGGCCCGGCGCAGGGTCTGCGCACGGGTCATGCCGATGCTGGCCGCTGCTTCCCACTGGCCGCGCTCGATGGAAGCGATGGCGGCGCGCAGGATTTCACAGGCGTAGGCGGCCATGTTCAGCGAAAAGCCGATCATGGCGGCCGGGATCGGGTCCAGCTCGATGCCCACTTGTGGCAAGCCGTAGTAGATCAAAAACAGCTGCACCAGCAAGGGCGTGCCGCGAAAGAACGACACATAGACTCGGGCGGTCCAGCTCAATAGCTTAAAGCGCGACAGACGCATCAAGGCCAGGCCGAAGCCCAGCAGCAAGCCGAAAAACATCCCGCCGAGGCTGAGGATCACCGTGTAATACGCGCCCTTGAGCAGAAAGGGCGCGGAGTCCAGCGCGAGTTGGAAACCTGCTTCCATTATTGAGTGACGTCAGCGTTGAAGTACTTCTCGGACAGCGTCTTCAAAGTGCCGTCGGCGCGCAGCTTGTCGAGGGCTTTGTTCACCGCGTCGAGCAGTTCAGGCTCGCCTTTGCGCAGGGCAATACCGGCTTCCTGACGGGAGAAGGCGTCGCCGGCGACCGACGTGTCCTTGGCTTTCTTGGCGTATTCCAGGGCGGCCAGGCGGTCGATCAGGATGGCGTCGATACGGCCGATGCGCAGGTCCTGGAATTTGGTTGGGTCATCGTTATAAGTCTTGATGATGGCTTTGGGTTGGTTGTCCTTGAGCCATTGCTCGTAGTTGGTGCCCAGGCCCACACCGACTTTCTTGCCAGCCAGGTCGTCGGCGTTCTTGATGGTGCCCACGTTCTTGGTCAGCACCAGTGCTTGAATACCGGAGACGGTGTAAGGCTTGGAGAAGTCGTACTTCTTCTTGCGCTCCTCGGAGATGGTCACTTGGTTGACCACGGCGTCGAGGCGCTTGGATTCCAGGGCCGCGAGAATGCCGTCCCATGGAGTGGCTTGCAGCTTGACCTTCACGCCCAGCTCTTTGGCCAACGCTTCGGACAGCTCCACTTCAAAACCGCTGAGCTTGCCGCTTTCATCGACAAAGCTGAACGGTGGGTAGGTGCCTTCCAGGCCGATCTTGATCTCGCCCGCTTTCTTGATGCTGTCCAACTGCTCGCCCGCAACGGCTTGGCCGATCAGGCCAGCGCCGAGTGCGAGGCCCAAAGTGCCAACCAACAACGTGCGACGGAATACAGAAATAGTCATGAAGAGCCCCTGTGTTTTTTGTGTTGTGCGAAGCAGGTGACGCGGTAGTCGTATCCTGCCTTAAAGCGCGTAGCGCGTCTTCGCCTACGGCGCGATGATAAAGCGGGTTTTTAAGACTTGAAAATAATATAAATCTAATTTGATATTCCATTATCGAATATATGGAGGCTCTCATGTGGGAGGGGCTCCCGGTTTCCTCAGTTGAAGGCTGAGTTGTAGGCAAACAACGCCGGTGCCCCGCCGGTATGCAGGAAAATGATCGGCCCATCCTCAAACCGTTGACGCCCGATACCATCCAACAACCCCGCCATGGCCTTGCCAGTGTAGACCGGGTCCAGCAGCAGGCCTTCCTGGCTCGCCAACAGCTTGACTGCCGAAAGGGTGCCGGCATTCGGTTCGCCGTAGCGTGGGCCGAAATATTCGTCCCACAGGATCACCTTGAATGCCTCGGGAATCGCCACACCCAGCAACTCGGCGGTGCGCTCGGCCAAACCCTGGACTTTCGGGCGCTGGGCTTCATCGGTGCGGGACACCGTGACACCGATCACCGGCAAGTCCGGCAGCACTTCGCTCAGGGCCAGCGCCAGGCCGCTGTGGGTGCCCGCGCTACCGGAGGCGAGCACCACGGCTGCGAATTCGATGCCGCTGTCTTCGATTTGCGCGGCAAGCTCCAGACCCGCGCGCACATACCCCAGCGCGCCAAGGGCGTTGGAACCGCCGATCGGCACCAGGTAGGGTTTCTTGCCGTTGCTGCGCAGGCGGTCGGCCAGGGCGTTGAGTTGTTCATCAACGTTGTCGAGGTTTTCGACCAATTCCACTTTGGCGTCGAACAGCTCCAGCAACAGGCGGTTGCCGTTGGCCAGGTAGTTGGGGTCTTCGGTGCCGGTGGGGTTTTCCAGCAGGGCGACGCAGCCCAGGCCGAGCTTGGCGGCGATAGCGGCTGTCTGGCGCACGTGGTTGGACTGAATCGCGCCAGCCGTCACCAGGGTGTCGGCGCCTTGGGCGATGGCATCGGCCGCCAGGTATTCGAGTTTGCGCAGCTTGTTGCCGCCCATTGCCAGGGGCGTGGTGTCGTCGCGCTTGACGTAGATATCCCTGCCCAACCAGGCCGACAGCCGCTCGAGTTTTTCCAGGGCAGTGGCGCCGCCCAGCAGTTCCAGACGGTTAAAGCGGTCGAGCTGTTGTTTGATCATGGCTACGCACGGTTATTAATGGATGGGGCGACTATAGGCACGCACTTTTCATCGGGCAACCGCCAATCGCTTATGTCTGGCAGTTCTTAGCATCGCACCATTGGTTCTTAAGGAAGGCCGGGGTGCATACCGTAAAGTGATGGCCATTTCGTCAGGAGTGAATACCGTGAGTGAGCGTTCCAGCCATTGGCAATTACAGACCATCGTCAGCCAGCTGCGCGGCGCGCGAGACCAGTGGCGAACGCGCAATGGCCGTTTGAGCGGCGAGCATGGCGGCCGCGAGTTGCCGTCGCGCGAGGCGGTGGCGCAGATTCTCGAAGCGCTGTGCGGTGCCTTGTTTCCGATGCGCCTGGGGCCGGCAGATTTGCGTGAAGAAAGTGAAGACTTCTACGTCGGCCACACCCTGGATGTGGCGCTCAACGCCTTGCTCGCCCAGGCCCGCCTGGAACTGCGCTACGCCGCCCGCCAAGGCGCCAAGGACGACAGCGAAGTCGATGCGCTGGCCATCCGCTTGATCCAGGATTTCGCCCTGGCGTTGCCGTCTTTGCGCAGCCTGTTGGACACCGACGTGCTCGCCGCCTACCACGGCGACCCGGCCGCCCGCAGCGTCGATGAAGTGCTGCTGTGCTACCCCGGCATCCTGGCGGTGATCCATCATCGCCTGGCGCACCATTTGTACCGTGCTGGCTTGCCGCTGCTGGCGCGTATCAGTGCAGAGATCGCGCATTCGGCTACCGGCATCGACATCCACCCGGGCGCGCAGATCGGCCCGAGTTTCTTTATCGACCACGGGACCGGTGTGGTGATCGGCGAAACCGCGATCATCGGCGAGCGTGTGCGCATCTACCAGGCGGTGACGTTGGGTGCCAAGCGCTTCCCGGCGGATGAAGATGGGCAGTTGCAGAAGGGGCACCCGCGTCACCCGATTGTCGAGAATGACGTGGTGATCTACGCCGGGGCGACAATTTTGGGGCGTATCACCATCGGCCAGGGTTCGACCATTGGCGGTAATGTGTGGCTGACCCGAAGCGTGCCGGCGGGGGCGAATATTACCCAGGCCAATTTGCAGCATGACGATGGCACCCAAAAGTAAGCCGAACACACACTCAATGTGGGAGCTGGCTTGCCTGCGATAGCGGTGGATCAGCACCTTATGTGTGGCTGACACACCGCTATCGCAGGCAAGCCAGCTCCCACATTTTAAATGCATTCCAAATTTGAGCCGTTTTTAGCCAGCTATTGCTGAACGATTTGTCATCCAGACCCGTCATACCCTTCCTTGAGCTAGTGTAGGTACTACCTACCACTCAGCCCTGCGATTAGTCCCAAACCGCCTATCCATGTTTAACTTGAACACTCGTTCAAGTTAAACCCGGTGGTTCGCTGCCCGCTCACAACAGGAGGCTTACCTTTGCTGAGTCCGTTTTTTACAGCCACATTCCCAACCCTCGGGGTGCATCGTTCATGAGTGCATCGTCCACCCCCTCCAGTGGCCTGGTGCGCATGAATGCGCCGGTCTTCTACTTCGCTGCAACGTTTATTTTGCTGTTCGGCATCACTGTCATCGCTATCCCGCAGCAGGCCGGTGCGTGGTTGTTGGCGGCGCAAAACTGGGCGGCCAATACGGTCGGCTGGTACTACATGCTGGCGATGACCCTGTATCTGGTCTTCGTGGTGGTCACCGCGTTATCGGGCTACGGCAAGATAAAACTCGGTGCCGACCACGACGAGCCCGAATTCAGTTACTTGTCCTGGGCAGGCATGCTGTTTGCCGCCGGGATCAGCATCACGCTGTTTTTCTTCTGCGTCTCCGAGCCGTTGACTCACTTGGTGCAGCCGCCTCAAGGCGCACCGATGAACGCCGACGCCGCACGCCAAGCCATGCAGATTCTGTTTCTGCACTGGGGCCTGCACGGCTGGGGCGTGTTCGCGTTTGTCGGCATGGCCCTGGCGTACTTCGCTTACCGGCATAACCTGCCGCTGGCATTGCGTTCGGCGTTGTACCCGCTGATCGGCAAGCGCATCAACGGCCCCATCGGTTACGCGGTGGATGGCTTCGGCATCATTGCCACGGTGTTCGGGCTTGGTGCGGATATGGGCTTTGGCGTGCTGCACCTCAACTCCGGCCTGGACTACCTGTTTGGCATTGCCCACACGCAGTGGATTCAGGTCGGGTTGATCACCTTGATGATGGGCGCCGCGATCATCGTTGCAGTGGCCGGCGTCGACAAGGGTGTGCGGGTGATGTCCGACATCAACATGTTGTTGGCCTGTGCGCTGCTGCTGTTTGTGTTGTTCGCCGGGCCCACCCAGCATTTGCTCAACACCTTGATCCAGAACATCGGTGACTACCTGGGCGCGTTGCCGACCAAGAGTTTCGACGTTTACGCCTACGACAAACCCAGCGACTGGCTGGGCGGTTGGACGGTGTTTTACTGGGCCTGGTGGATTGCATGGTCGCCGTTTGTGGGCCTGTTTATTGCGCGTATATCCCGTGGTCGTACCATCCGCGAATTCGTGTTTGGCGTGCTGCTGATCCCGCTGGGCTTCACCCTGGCGTGGATGTCGATCTTCGGCAACAGCGCCATCGATCAGGTGCTCAACCACGGCATGGCGGCACTCGGTCAGTCGGCCATCGATAATCCATCGATGAGCCTCTACCTGCTGCTGGAAACCTACCCATGGAGCAAGGCCGTCATTGCGGTCACGGTGTTTATCAGCTTCGTGTTCTTCGTCACTTCGGCCGACTCCGGCACGGTGGTGCTATCAACACTGTCGTCCAAGGGCGGTAACGCCGATGAAGACGGGCCGAAATGGCTGCGGGTGTTCTGGGGTGTGATGACCGGGCTGGTCACCAGCGCGTTGTTGTTCGCTGGCAGTATCGACTCGCTCAAATCAGCGGTGGTGCTGACCTCGTTGCCGTTCTCGATGATTTTGCTGCTGATGATGTGGGGGCTGCACAAGGCGTTCTACCTGGAGTCGCAAAAGCAGATCGCCCAGTTGCATTCGCTGGCGCCAGTTTCGGCGGCACGCAAAGGTCGCGGTGGATGGCGTCAGCGTCTGAGCCAGGCCGTGCACTTCCCGTCGCGGGACGAGGTGTACCGCTTCCTCGAATCGACGGTGCGCCCGGCCATCGAAGAAGTGACCGCCGTGTTTGTCGAGAAGGGCCTGAATGTTAGGACCCAGCCTGACCCGTCCAATGACAGTGTCAGCCTCGAAATCGGCCATGGCGAGGAACATCCGTTCATCTATCAGGTGCAGATGCGCGGTTATTTCACGCCATCGTTCGCCCGTGGCGGCATGGGTTCCAAGGAGCTCAACAACCGCCGCTACTACCGGGCGGAAGTGCACTTGGCCGAGGGCAGCCAGGACTACGATTTGGTGGGTTACACCAAGGAGCAGATCATCAACGACATCCTTGACCAGTACGAGCGGCACTTGCAGTTCTTGCACTTGGTGCGCTAGCCGAAAGCTCAGTCAAAAACCTCGCAAAGCCCCGTTCTACGGGGCTTTCTTAAATTTAATTTCATCCGTCCAACCCCGGTTTTGACGCGCAACTGTCATCTGGCCACTGCGTAATTGTGTGAAGCGTTTGACGCTTTCATTTCAGTACAGTGACGGAGACCGGTAACAATGAAGATGTTATTAAGCCCCATGGTAGGTGCCGCCATGGCGAGCTTTATGCTGTCCGCCCACGCCGACTTTATCGATGACAGCCATGCCGATGTGACCCTGCTGAACCGCTATCTGAACCAGCAGGGGCGCGATGTGGTGAACAGCAATGCCAAGGCCCACAGCATTCGCGATTGGGGCCAGGGTTTCGAGTTCAACTTCAAGTCGGGCTACACCGAGGGGCCAGTGGGTTTCGGTCTTGATTTGCAGGCGTTCTACGGCTTGAAACTGGACTCCGGCGGCGACCTCAATGACAAGGATCACCAAAGCCGCTACCCCGGCAGCATGTTCCCGCTGGACGACGGCAAATCCGCCGACCAGTTCGGTGTACTCAGCCCTACGTTCAAGATGCGTTTTGCCAAGGATGAGCTGCGCATCGGTACGCTGTACGGCAACAACCCGGTGCTGGCCAACACCGACGGCCGCCTGTACCAGCAGACCAATACCGGCGTGCAATTGGTGTCCAAAGACCTCAGCGATTTCACCTTCACCGGTGGCGATATCTTCAAGACCAAGATCCGCAACGAGACCGGCGACCAAGGCATGATCACCGCGGGTGGCACCAAAGAAAGCGACCGCTTCCTGTTCGGCGGCGCGGACTACACCGGCATCCAGAACACCACGGTGAGCCTGTGGTATTCCAACCTTGAGGATTACTACCAGCAGTTCTTCCTCGGCGCCAAGCGTCACGACGCCTTATCGGTGGGCGCAATCGACACTGATATTCGTGTATTTCGCAGCCTGGGTGTGGGTAGCAATGCCGCTGGCGACAAAGACTATGCCGCCAGCGGTCTCTATGAAGACGGCGTGAATAAAGGGCGCATTAACCAAACCACCGCCAGCCTGCTTGAGAGCTACAGCCTGGACGGCCATACCGTCGGCCTGGGCATCCAGAAGAACAGCGGCGACAGCGACTTCCCTTACCTGGACTCCGGCCTCAACAGCGGTGATAACCGCCAAGGCCCAGGCTCAGGCGCCGACACCCCGGCACTCACCAATATGCAGTTGAACAAATTCCAGCACGCTGGCGAACGCACCTGGCTGGCGCAGTACAAATACGATTTGGGCAGGCTTGGCCTCACCGGACTGACGTTCTCCGCCGCCTACGCCCACGGCGACGACATCCGCACCACACAGGGCAATACCAGCGAATGGGAGCGCAACGTTGCGGTGGCGTATCAAGTGCCAGCAGGCACCCTCAAAGGCCTGGGTGTGACTTGGAAAAACGCCCACGCCAGCCCCGATATTAGCGGCGCCACCGTGCAGGATGAAAACCGCTTTTATGTCAGCTATGTCGTTCCACTCTGGTAGGCAATTGCTGTAAAACGAAAGGGCAGACTTAAGCGATTCAGCGGGTTAAAAGGCCTGGGAATAACCTTATTCCCAGGCCTTATTAGCCCCAAGCCCAGAGAGGATTCGATGACGTACATTGCTGCCGAAAACCGCTATGAATCTATCCCGTATCGCCGCGTAGGCCGCAGTGGATTGGTGCTGCCAGCACTGTCCCTCGGCCTGTGGCACAACTTTGGCGACAGCACCCCGATCGACACCCAGCGCGCCCTGTTGCGCACCGCGTTCGACCTGGGTATCAACCACTTCGACCTGGCCAACAACTACGGCCCGCCGTACGGCAGCGCCGAGATCAATTTCGGCCGTTTGCTGCGCGAAGATTTCAAGCATTACCGCGATGAATTGATCATCTCCAGCAAGGCCGGTTGGGACATGTGGCCAGGCCCTTACGGCCAGGGCGGCGGCTCGCGCAAATACGTATTGGCGAGCCTGGACCAGAGCCTGCAACGTCTGGGCGTCGACTATGTCGACATCTTCTACTCCCACCGTTTTGACGCCGACACCCCCTTGGAAGAAACCGCCAGCGCCCTCGCCACTGCCGTGCAACAAGGCAAGGCGTTGTACATCGGTATCTCCTCGTACTCCGGGGTGAAAACCCGCGAAATCGCTGCCCTGCTCAAAGAGTGGAAAGTGCCGCTGCTGATCCACCAACCGGCCTACAACCTGCTCAACCGCTGGGTGGAAAAAGACCTGTTGGACACCACCGAAGAACTCGGCGCCGGGGTGATCGCGTTCACGCCGCTGGCCCAAGGTTTGCTGACCGACAAATACCTCAACGGCGTACCGGCAGATGCGCGGGTGAACCGTCCGGGCGGTGGTTCGTTGCAGGCCAAGCACTTGTCTGAAGAGAACATTGCTCACGTGCGTGCATTGAATGAAATCGCCCAGCGTCGTGGCCAGAGTTTGGCGCAACTGGCACTGGCCTGGACCCTGCGTGATCCGCGGGTGACCAGTGCGCTGATCGGTGCAAGCCGGCCGGAGCAGATCATTGAAAACGTCGGCGCGTTGAAGAACTTGAGCTTCAGTGCTGAAGAGTTGGCGGAGATCGACCGTTTTGCCCAGGAAGGCGGGATCAACCTGTGGGAAAAGCCATCTACCGCTGAGTAACCTGTAGCACTCGGTCAATGTGGGAGGGGGCTTGCTCCCGATGGCGGTGGATCAGTCAGTCAATCCTTCTCTGACACACCGCTTTCGCGAGCAAGCCCGCTCCCACATTTTGAACGTCGTCAGTCTTTAGAACGGTACGTCGCCCAGGATTGTCGCCCGGTGCATCACGCGCCGCTGCGGTCGGTAATCATCCACCGCGTAGTGCTGGGTCACGCGGTTGTCCCAGAACGCTACGTCGTTTTCCTGCCAGCGCCAGCGGATGGTGAATTCAGGGCGGGTGGCGTGAGCGAACAACAGCTTCAAAATCGCTTCGCTTTCCGCAGGTTCCAGTTCGTTGATCCTGGTGGTAAAGCCATCGCTGACGAACAGCGATTTTCGCCCGCTCACCGGGTGCGTACGCACCACCGGGTGGGACAACGGCGGGTTCTTCTTGCGGGTTTCTTCCCAGCGGGCGAGGTCTTCGGCGGTGTTGCCAAAGCGCTCCAGCGGGAAGGATTTGGTGAAGTCGTGGGTAGCGGTGAGCCCGTCGAGCAAGTGCTTCAACGGCTCTGACAGCGCCTCATACGCGGCAATCCCGCTGGCCCACAACGTGTCGCCACCAAACGCCGGCAACAGCTTGGCACTGAGTACCGCACCGAGCGCCGGGGTGGGCAAGAAGGTCACGTCGGTGTGCCACACGGCATTGTCGCGCACGTCGGTGACGGCAGTGTCGAGGATCAGCACTTCGGGCTGTTCCGGCACGTTGGGGTAGATCGGGTGAATGTGCAGGTCACCGAAATTCGCCGCGAAACGTGCTTGCTGTTGCGGGGTGATCGGCTGGCCGCGAAAGAACAGCACCGAGTGCGTGAGCAACGCCTGCTCGATGGCGTCGCGCTCTTCAATGCTCAACGGTTGGGTGATGTCGACGCCACTGATCTGGGCGCCCAAGGCGGTGCTTAATGGGGTAACGGTCAGGCTGCTCATGTGGTTCTCATTACTCAATGTGCCTGGCCATGCCAGGGCACCAATTTACGCTGCAGGGCACGCAGGCCCATTTCCATGGCGAAGGCGATTAACGCGATGACCAGGATGCCCAGCACCACCACATCGGTGACCAAAAACTGCGCCGCCGACTGCACCATAAAGCCCAGGCCGCTGGTGGCCGCGATCAGTTCGGCGGCAACCAAGGTGGACCAACCCACACCCAGGCCAATGCGCACGCCAGTGAGGATGTCGGGCAGGGCGCTAGGCAGGATCACGTGGCGAATCAATTGGGCGCGGGTCGCGCCCAACGATTGCGCCGCCCGCAACTTGGCCGGGTCGACGGTGCGCACGCCGGTGGCGGTGGCGATGGCAATGGGCGCAAAGATCGCCAGGTAAATCAGAAGCACTTTGGACAGCTCGCCAATGCCGCACCAGATCACGATCAATGGCAGGTAGGCCAGCGGCGGGATCGGCCGGTAGAACTCGATCAAGGGGTCGAGCACGCCACGGGCAATGCGGTTGGAACCGATGGCAATGCCCACCGGCACTGCGGTCAGTACGGCAAAGCCCAGGCCCAGGCCGATTCGGCTGAGGCTTGCGGCCAAATGTTGCCACAGCGTGGAGTCCATATAGCCGCTGGTCGCCAGCAGCCAGCCTTTTTGCAGCACGGCAGAGGGCGGCGGCAGGAACAGGGGTTCGATCAAACCGGTGGCGGTGACGGCCCACCAAAGAGCGAGCAAGGTGGCCAGGGTCAATACACTGATCCAGCGGGTACTCAAGCTGCGACGCACCGGTATAACCGCGTGCACCACCGGCTTGGCGGCGAGTTCGTAGCTGCTCATGCGGACACCTGCCGTTGGGAGAACACTTTGCCCAGCACGTGTTCGCGGGTTTCGATAAAGCGCGGGTCGGACTTGATCGCCCGCGCCGATTCGCCGGCGGCATAGCGCTGGCCGAAGTCCAGGCTCAGGCGTTCGACGATCTGCCCCGGGTTGGGCGCCAGCAAGATCAAGTCAGTGGCGAGGAATACCGCCTCTTCGATGTCGTGGGTAATCAGGAACACCGGCTTCGCCGTGCGCCGCCAAACTTGCAGCAGTAGCGCCTGCATCTGTTCGCGGGTGAAGGCATCGAGGGCGCCGAAGGGTTCGTCCATCAGCAATACGCGCGGGTCGGCAGCCAACGCACGGGCCAGGCCGACGCGTTGCTTCTGGCCACCCGAAAGCTGCCAGATACGCCGGCTGTCGAAGCCAGCCAGATCGACCAGGGCCAACATTTCCTGGGCGCGCACTTCTCGCTGCGCCTTGGGCACACCCGCCAGTTCCAGGCCAAAGCCCACGTTGGCCAGCACGTCCTGCCAGGGCAGCAAGGCGTCGTCCTGGAACACCACGCCACGCTCGGCGCTGGGGCCTTTGACCGGCACGCCATCGAGGGTGATGCGCCCGGAAGAGGGTTCGACAAAGCCGGCGATCAGGTTCAACAGCGAAGTCTTGCCACTGCCGGACGGGCCAAGGGCCACCAGCAATTGCTGAGGCCCCAGATCGATTGAGATGTCAGACAGTACCGGTTGTGTGGCGCCTGGGTACTGTGCGCTGATGCGCTCCAGCTGTAGCAAGGCCATCGCGATGAACTCCTGATCAGTTGGTAATGAACTTGGCGCTGACGTAAGGCGCGTAGTCCGGCAGCACGGCATCGACCTTGCCTTGTTCCTTGAGGAACGCAGCGGTATCGGTCACGGCCTTGGTGGTCGGTGCGCCCAGCAGGGTCACTTGGTCAGCGGCCAGCGGGTAGACGTTGCCTTGCAGCAGCAGTGGGATATCAGCGGCCTTGGCGCCGGAGAGTTTCACCAGTTTGTCGACGTTGCCTTTGTCTGCGAGCCAGGCTTGTGGGTCTTTGCGGTAGGCGGCGTAGGCATCCAGAGTGACTTTGGCGAAGGCTGTGACGATTTCCGGGTGCTTCTCGGCAAAATCCTTACGCACGATCCAGGCATCGAAAGTCGGTGCGCCAAACTTGGCCAGTTCGCCGGAGGTGATCAACACCTTGCCGTTTTCCTTGGCTACGCCGAGGGCTGGGTCCCATACGTAGGTGGCGTCGATATCGCCGCGTTTCCAGGCGGCGATGATCGCCGGTGGCGCGAGGTTGAGGATGGTGACTTTGGACGGGTCGATGTTCCAGTGTTTCAGCGCAGCCAGCAGGCTGTAGTGGCCGGTGGAAACGAAGGGCACGGCGATTTTTTTACCGATCAGGTCCTGTGGGCTGTTGATGCCCGAACCGTTGCGCGCCACCAGGGCTTCGGCGCCGCCGATCTGGGTAGCAACGAGGAAGGTTTCTACCGGTACTTTGCGGGTGATGGCAGCGGTCAGCGGGCTGGAACCGAGGTAGCCGATCTGCACGTCGCCGGACGCGATGGCGGCGATGATATCGGCGCCATTGTCGAATTTGCGCCAGTTGATCTTGGCGTTGGTGGCTTTTTCATACGCGCCGTCGGCCTGGGCGACTTTGGCCGGGTCTACGGTGGTCTGGTAAGCAATGGTCACATCCGCCGCCTGGGCAAACAGGCTGGCACCGGCCAGGGACAATGCGGCCAAGAGGCGCAGAGGGGTCAATAGTTTCAAGGGGAAGCTCCTCAATCAGGCGGCCGAGGGTCGGCGTGTGAGGAGACTAAATGATCTAAGAACTCGAAAATAAATAACATTTTCGAATTAGCTTAGTAGAAGAAGGGTAGTAGCAGGTCTTCAATTCAATGAGGGCAAATGTGGGAGGAGGCTTGCCCCCGATAGCGGTGTATCAGTCACCTATTCATTGACTGACACTCAGCTATCGGGGGCAAGCCCCCTCCCACATTTGACCCCATTTCAACAGGGCAATTGTCAGTTGCTGATTGCGAGGATGCTGGCCTGGTACGACCCTACGAACACATCAAAATCACCCACTTCGTTCTGCTCCAGCTCCGCCTGTTGCGCCAGCGATTTACGCGCCAGCTCTTCAAAACGTGCCTGCTCTTCAGCCGGCAGCGGCTCCTTGCGGAAATGCTCGGCATGCACCTGGCTCTGGTGCAGGGAGAACTGCGCAAAACTCTCTTTACGCTCGGCCATCGCTGCCAGCACCTGGGCCGACGGCGTCAGGGACGAATCCTTGACCTTCGCCAACTGGGCGTCCAGCGCCTGGCTGTGCTCGCTGATGCCGTGGCTCTCATCGAGCAAGGCGGCTAGCGGTGCGATTTTTTCCAGCAGCTCGGCGGCCCATTCCTTCATGTCCACAGGCTGGCCATCGCGCTGCAATTGCAGGCCCGGTCGGCGACCTTCCTTGACCACGCTGAGGAAGTTGGACGTGGCGTTGCCGCACTCGTTGCTGGCGAACAACGGGCTGTCGTTCAGCGCGCAATACAGCAGGAACGCATCGAGGAAGCGCGACTCTTGCAAGTCGATACCCATCGGCAGGAACGGGTTGATGTCCAGGCAACGCACTTCGATGTACTGGATGCCACGGGCCACCAACGCCTGGATCGGCCGCTCGCCGGTGTAGGTCACGCGCTTGGGGCGAATGTTGGAGTAGTACTCGTTTTCGATCTGCAGGATGTTGGTGTTGAGTTGCACCCACTCACCGTCCTGATGGGTGCCGATTTCGACGTAGGGCGCGTAGGGCGTTGCCACCGCTTCGCGCAGGCTGTCGGTGTAGCTGGCCAGGTCGTTGTAGCACGGGGTCAGGCCGGCCTGGGCGTTGCTCTGGTAACCCAGGTCGCTCATGCGAAGGCTGGTGGCGTACGGCAGGTACAGGGTGTCGGCGTCCAACACTTCCAACTGGTGCGAGCGACCACGCAGGAAACCCGCGTCCAGGGCCGGCGAGGCACCGAACAAGTACATCAGCAGCCAGCTGTAGCGGCGGAAGTTACGGATCAGCGCAATATAGGCATCAGACTGGAAGTCGCGGTCGGTGCCGACAAACCCTTCGGTCTCCTTGAGCAACGGCCACAGCTGTTCCGGCAGGGAAAAGTTGTAGTGAATGCCGGCAATGCATTGCATGGTCTTGCCGTAACGTAGGGCCAGGCCCTTGCGATACACGTACTTGAGCTGCCCGATATTGGAGGTGCCGTAGTAGGCAATCGGAATATCTTCCTCGGCCGGCAACGGGCACGGCATCGACGGGCTCCACAGGTACTCGGTGCCGAGCTTGCTGTAGGCAAAACGGTGGATCTTGTCGAGGCTCCCCAACGTGTCGGCCGGTTTGGGCAGGGCGGGAGTGATGAACTCCAGCAGCGACTCCGAATAGTCCGTGGTGATCTGTTCGTGGGTCAACGCGGCGCCCAGGGCTTCGGGGTGCGGCGTTTGTGCCAGGCGACCCTCACCGGTGACACGCAGGCATTCGCGCTCGATGCCGTGCAAGCATTGCTCAAGCAGAGAGAGGTGTTCGCGCTTGCCGAGCAGGGCCAGGCGGCGGTTGAGAAGTTCGCTCAAGTTGGATTCCTTCACGCGTCAGTCGCCCCAATATGGGGGTGGGCAGGACGGTCTACAAGGGTGAAGTTAAAACTGGCGTTTTCGCCTGGTTAAGAGTCGATTTGACCCGCTCTGAAAAAGCCGACTTCACTCCATGAATTGGGCTATAGCGCAGCAAGAAAATTCCGACGCTGTGTGTGCAGCGCCGAAATTAACTCAAATCGAGGGTGGGGAGCTATAGGACAGCGAAGGTGCCTTGTGCTTTTGCGACCAGTTTTTCGTCCTGGTACACATCCGCCTCGACCACCAACGTACGCCGGCCGGCGTGAATCACTCGGCTGGTGCACAGCACATCACCGTCTTCCACGGCGCGGATGTAGTTGATTTTGCATTCGATGGTTGCGCTCTGCTGGTCGAAACCATGGGCACTGGAGCAGGCCAACCCCATGGTGATGTCCACCAGGCTGAAAATCGCCCCGCCATGGAGCTTGCCTGCGCGGTTGCGCAGGTGCGGCTCCAGGGTCAGGGCCACCTCGGCAACGCCTTCTTCAAGGCGTTGCAGGCGGCAGCCGATCAGTTCGCTGAATGCGCTCTGGGTCAAGCCGGCCGGGACTTCCATCAACGCTTCTTCAACTGTTTGGCGTTGGCAAACAGCGAAGCCATGGCGTTGTTGCTTGGCGCAGCGGTCGCGGTTTCTTTGCGCGGTGCGCTGTTTTCAGAGCGGTTCTGCGACTGGCGTGGTGCCGAGCCCGGACGTGCACCGCGGGCGCCGTCGATTTTCTCGCCAGGGGTATCGCTCATGCGCATCGACAGGCCCACACGTTTACGCGGGATGTCGACTTCCATGACCTTGACCTTAACCACATCACCGGCTTTCACCGCTTCACGCGGGTCTTTGATGAATTTCTCCGAAAGTGCGGAGATATGCACCAAACCGTCCTGATGCACGCCGATGTCCACAAAAGCGCCAAAGTTGGTCACGTTGGTGACCACGCCTTCGAGGATCATGCCCAGTTGCAGGTCCTTGAGGTCTTCGACGCCGTCCTGGAACTCGGCAGTCTTGAACTCGGGACGCGGGTCGCGGCCAGGTTTTTCCAGCTCTTGCAGGATGTCGGTGATGGTCGGAACACCGAAGGTTTCGTCAGTGTACTTCTTCGGGTCCAGGCGTTTGAGGAACGCGGCGTCGCCGATCAGCGAGCGGATGTCACGGTCGGTCTCGGCGGCGATGCGTTGCACCAGCGGGTAGGCTTCCGGGTGGACTGCGGAAGAATCCAGCGGGTTGTCGCCGTTCATTACGCGTAGGAAACCAGCGGCTTGTTCGAAGGTTTTTTCGCCCAGGCGTGCGACTTTTTTCAGCGCCGCGCGGGTTTTGAACGCGCCATTTTCGTCACGGTGAGTAACGATGTTCTGCGCCAGAGTGGCATTGAGGCCGGAGATACGCGCCAGCAGCGCCACGGACGCGGTGTTCACGTCCACGCCCACGGCGTTTACGCAGTCTTCCACCACCGCATCCAGGCCGCGTGCCAGTTTCAGCTGCGACACGTCGTGCTGGTACTGGCCAACGCCGATGGATTTAGGGTCGATTTTCACCAGCTCGGCCAGCGGATCTTGCAGGCGACGGGCGATGGACACCGCGCCACGGATCGACACGTCGAGGTCCGGGAATTCCTTGGAGGCCAGTTCCGACGCCGAGTACACCGAAGCGCCCGCCTCGGAGACCATGACTTTGGTCATCTTCATGGCTGGGTATTTTTTGATCAGCTCGGCGGCCAGCTTGTCGGTCTCACGGCTGGCGGTGCCGTTGCCGATGGCGATCAGGTCCACGGCGTGCTTGGCGCACAGCGCAGCCAGGATCGCGAGGGTCTGGTCCCACTTGTTGTGCGGCACGTGCGGGTACACGGTGGCGTGGTCCAGCAGCTTGCCGGTGGAGTCGACCACGGCCACTTTGCAGCCGGTGCGCAGGCCCGGGTCGAGGCCCAGGGTGGCGCGTGGGCCGGCCGGCGCGGCCAGCAGCAGGTCGTGCAGGTTGTGGGCGAACACGTTGATCGCTTCGGTTTCGGCGCCGTCGCGCAACTCGCCCAGCAGGTCGGTTTCGAGGTGGGTGTAGAGCTTGACCTTCCAGGTCCAGCGCACCACTTCACCCAGCCACTTATCCGCAGGACGATTCTGATTTTGGATGCCGAATTGTTGACCGATCATGCCTTCGCACGGGTGCATGCTGCCTGGCAGTTCGTCACCGACTTTGAGCGCGGAGCTGAGAATGCCTTCGTTGCGCCCGCGGAAAATCGCCAGGGCACGGTGGGACGGCATGCTTTTGAGCGGTTCGTCGTGTTCGAAGTAGTCGCGGAACTTGGCGCCTTCTTCCTCTTTGCCAGCGATGACGCGGGCGCTGAGGATGGCTTCCTGTTTGAGGTAGGTGCGCAGTTTTTCCAGCAGGCTGGCGTTCTCGGCGAAGCGCTCCATGAGGATGTACTTGGCGCCTTCGAGGGCGGCCTTCACGTCGGCTACGCCTTTTTCGGCGTCGATGAAGCGGGCGGCTTCAGTGTCCGGGGTCAGGGCCGGGTCGTTGAACAGGCCGTCGGCGAGGTCGCCCAGGCCGGCTTCCAGGGCGATCTGGCCCTTGGTGCGGCGTTTTTGTTTGTAGGGCAGGTAAAGGTCTTCGAGGCGCGTCTTGGTGTCGGCGAGCTTGATGTCGCGCTCAAGTTGCGGCGTCAGTTTGCCCTGTTCTTCGATGCTGGCGAGGATGCTGATGCGCCGTTCGTCGAGTTCTCGCAGGTAGCGCAGGCGCTCTTCCAGGTGACGCAGTTGGATGTCGTCGAGGCTGCCGGTCACCTCTTTACGGTAACGGGCGATGAAAGGCACCGTAGAGCCCTCATCCAGTAGAGCGACGGCCGCTTCGACCTGTTGGGGGCGTACACCGAGTTCCTCGGCGATGCGGCTGTTGATGCTGTCCATAAAACCACCTGAAATTCTGAAAGCAGCCCGGCAGGCCCGCAAAACAAGGCCCGGCGAAGCTGGTTGAGCGGCCCGACTGGCGCCGCTGCCTGGGTCAAAAGGCAGCCTATTGACCCTCGAAATCGAAAAAATCACGACAAGCGGGTGAAAAAAAGCCCGACACTAAATAGCAACGATCTGACGTCGCCCTGCACGAAGGCGCCGCATTATAACCAGCGTTCTGTGCTGGGTGGGGATTGCGCCAACGGTTGCTGGGCAAGGGTTCACTGGCGGTAGAGGAAAAATCTGCTAACAATGCACACGGTGCGTATAACGACAGCTACGCCATAATGCGCGCCGAGATAAGAGGAGCATCCAATGAGCAGCACTGCACAAACTGCTGAAGGCGAAAAAATTCTCATCGTTGATGACGATCCAGGGCTGAGCAGCCTGCTGGAGCGTTTCTTCAATTCCAAGGGCTACCGTGCCCGCGCGGTGCCAAACACCGAGCAGATGGACCGTCTGTTGGGGCGTGAAGTATTCAACCTGGTCGTACTCGACCTGATGCTGCCCGGCGAAGACGGCCTCACCGCCTGCAAACGCCTGCGCGGCGCGAACAACCAGATTCCAATCATCATGCTCACCGCCAAGGGCGATGAGCTGAGCCGCATCAAGGGCCTTGAACTGGGCGCTGATGACTACCTGGCCAAGCCGTTCAACCCTGATGAGTTGATGGCGCGGGTCAAGGCCGTATTGCGTCGCCAGGCTCCGCCAGTACCGGGCGCACCCGGCAGCGAAGACGAAAGCGTCACCTTTGGCGACTACGAGCTGTCGCTGGCCACTCGTGAGCTCAAGCGTGGCGATGAAGTGCACATGCTCACCACCGGCGAATTCGCAGTGCTCAAGGCGCTGGTGATGAACGCCCGTCAGCCGTTGACCCGAGACAAGCTGATGAACCTGGCCCGTGGCCGGGAATGGGATGCTCTGGAGCGTTCCATCGACGTGCAGATTTCGCGTCTGCGCCGGATGATCGAACCAGACCCGTCCAAGCCGCGGTATATCCAGACGGTGTGGGGCGTGGGTTATGTGTTTGTGCCGGATGGCACCGCGACCAAGTGACCGATGTTTTGCAGGGGCGGGTATCCTGGCGTTTGGCTCCATGAGAGTCGACGGGATGCCCGGCGTCTGCGATTCTGCGAGCGCCGCTCGTTCCTGCAAGGTGTCTAGCAGTCTCCTATGAAAACCCCGCTGTGGTTCCCGCAAAGCTTTTTCTCTCGCACCCTTTGGCTGGTGCTGATCGTCGTTCTGTTCTCCAAGGCACTTACGCTGGTTTATCTATTGATGAACGAAGACGTGCTGGTAGACCGACAGTACAGCCACGGCGTCGCCCTGACGCTGCGCGCCTATTGGGCTGCCGACCCCGAGAACCGCGAGAAGATCGCCAAGGCTGCCACGTTGGTGCGCGTCGCGGGTGCCGGCGTGCCAGAGGGTGAGCAACATTGGCCCTACAGCGAGATTTACCAGCGCCAGATGCAGGCTGAACTCGGCGAAGACACCGAGGTGCGGCTGCGCATGCACGTGTCGCCCGCGTTGTGGGTGCGAGCGCCGAGCCTTGGCGAGGATTGGCTGAAAGTGCCGCTGTACCCGCATCCGCTGCGGGGGCAGAAGATTTGGAACGTGCTGGGCTGGTTCCTCGCGATTGGGTTGCTTTCAACGGCGTCTGCGTGGATTTTCGTCCGCCAGCTTAACCAACCCCTTAAACGCCTGGTGTTTGCCGCCCGCCAACTCGGGCAGGGGCGCAGTGTGCGCTTGCCGGTGAGCGATACGCCCAGTGAGATGACCGAAGTGTATGGGGCGTTCAACCAGATGGCGGAAGATGTCGAACAGGCCGGGCGTGAACGCGAGCTGATGTTGGCTGGGGTGTCCCATGACCTGCGCACGCCGTTGACGCGGTTGCGGCTTTCCTTGGAACTGATGGGCAACCATAGCGACCTTACCGACGACATGGTTCGTGATATCGAGGACATGGATGCCATCCTGGATCAGTTCCTGGCGTTTATCCGCGATGGCCGTGATGAAGTGGTGGAGGAGGTCGACCTGACGGAGTTGGTTCGCGAGGTGGTGGCACCCTATAACCAGAATGGCGAGCAGGTACGCATGCGCCTGGAGCCGATCCAGCCATTTGCCTTGCGCCGGGTGTCGATGAAGCGGCTGTTGAACAACCTGATTGGCAACGCCTTGCACCACGCCGGTTCAGATGTGGAAGTGGCAGCGTATGTGTCCGGTGACAGCGCAGCGCCTTATGTGGTGTTGAGTGTGATGGATCGGGGGGCGGGTATCGATCCGGATGAGCTGGAAGGCATCTTCAACCCATTCACCCGTGGTGACAGGGCGCGGGGCGGCAAAGGCACTGGCCTGGGGCTGGCGATTGTGCGGCGGATTGCTTCGATGCATGGCGGCAATGTCGAGTTGCGCAACCGTGAAGACGGCGGCCTGGAAGCGCGGGTGCGTTTGCCGCTTGGGCTGATGTTGCCCAGAGACGCGGTCTAACGATCACTGAAGATCAAATGTGGGAGCAGGCAAGCCAGCTCCCACACTGGTCTTGCGTTGCCTTAAAACTGTATTTCAGCCCTTGCCCTTGGTCCGAGTCATATTCGGCCCACCATTCTTCTCCAGATGCTGAATGATGATCCCGGCCACATCCTTGCCGGTTGTGGTTTCAATCCCCTCCAGGCCCGGCGATGAATTCACCTCCATCACCAACGGGCCATGGTTGGAGCGCAAGATATCCACACCCGCCACACTCAACCCCATTACCTTGGCCGCCCGCAGTGCAGTCATGCGTTCTTCCGGGGTGATCTTGATCAGGCTGGCGCTGCCGCCACGGTGCAGGTTGGAACGGAACTCGCCGGGCTTGGCCTGGCGTTTCATCGCTGCGATCACCTTGTCACCCACCACGAAGCAGCGGATATCCGCACCACCCGCTTCCTTGATGTATTCCTGCACCATGATGTTCTGCTTGAGGCCCATGAACGCTTCGATCACCGACTCGGCCGCGGTGGCGGTCTCACACAGCACCACACCGATGCCCTGGGTGCCTTCCAGCACCTTGATCACCAAAGGTGCGCCGTTGACCATCTCTATCAGGTCGGGGATGTCGTCCGGGGAGTGGGCGAAACCGGTGACCGGCAGGCCAATACCGCGGCGCGACAGCAACTGCAGCGAGCGCAATTTGTCCCGCGAGCGTGCAATGGCCACGGATTCATTGAGGGGAAACACCCCCATCATTTCAAACTGGCGCAACACGGCGCAGCCATAGAAAGTCACCGAAGCACCGATACGCGGGATCACCGCATCGAAACCTTCCAGCGGCTTGCCACGGTAGTGGATCTGCGGCTTATGACTGGCAATGTTCATATAGGCACGCAACGTGTCGATCACCACCATTTCGTGGCCACGTTCAGTGCCGGCCTCGACCAGGCGACGGGTGGAATACAGACGCGGGTTTCGCGACAGCACAGCAATCTTCATGCAGCACCTGGGGCAGAAATAGTAGAGACCGGGAACACCGGCTTGTCTTGAACGTACTTAACGCCTGGATTGACCACCAACTGGCCGTCAATCAGAGCTTTGGAACCAAGCAACAGGCGGTAACGCATGGCTTTGCGGCAGGCCAGGGTGAATTCCACCCGCCATACCCGATCACCCAGCGCCAGGGTGGTGCTGATCACATAGCGCACCTGCGCGTGGCCGTTGGAGCTCTTGATGGTTTTCATCGTCACCAAGAGCGCTTCGCAGCGGCGGTGACGCAATTGCACCACGCTGCCCAGGTGCGCGGTAAAGCGCACCCACTTCTCACCGTCGCGCTCAAACGGCTCGATATCGGTGGCGTGCAGGCTGGAGGTGCTGGCACCGGTGTCGATCTTTGCACGCAGGCCCGCCACTCCCAAGTCGGGAAGTGCCACCCACTCACGCAGACCGACAACGGTCAAATGGTCAAATGTCTTCAATATGGATAACCGGCAATTCAGAAATGTTTCGTAGTCGTCGAGGACAGTAACGTCCAACTGCTCACGGATTGTGACAATTCCCGAAACCTCGTTTAGGGCTCGGTGCCGAATTCGCGGTATTCACGCAGAATATTCGGCAAATGGCGACAGATATCGCTCAGGCTTCGGTAATCAATCGACGTATGGGAAAGTCGCGCAAATTTCGCGGTGCCTGGCGTATCTTAGGTGAGCCTTGGGGTTTATGCGTCGAAGGGTTTCAACGGTAAAGTTGCGACATTTTTCAGAGCGAGGAATTCAAGTGGCTCAAAAGCAGGAAGAGGAAGAAAAAGTCCGTTTGGACAAGTGGTTGTGGGCTGCGCGCTTTTTTAAAACGCGTGCCTTGGCCAAGGCGGCCATCGAGAGCGGCAAGGTGCACCATCGCGGCGAGCGCTGCAAGCCGGGCAAGGAGCCGCGTGTCGGCGACGAGTTCCAGATTCGCACCGGGTTTGACGAAAAGACCGTCGTGGTACAAGCACTTTCCATCGTGCGCCGTGGCGCGCCTGAAGCGCAGGCGCTGTACGCTGAGACTGAAGCCAGTATTGCCAAGCGCGAAAATGCGGCGGCGATGCGCAAGGCTGGCGCCATGGGGTTAAGCACCGATGGCAAACCGAGCAAGAAGCAACGCCGCGATTTGTTCAAGTTTCGCGGCAGTGGCAATGACGACTGACTACGCAAATCTCCAGCCAAAAGCAGAATTGAATGTGGGAGGGGGCTTGCCCCCGATAGCGGTGTATCTGTCACTGATGGGTTGTCTGACACTCTGTAATCGGGGGCAAGCCCCCTCCCACATTTACCTGCTGTGTTAAGCAGTTGTGCGCATGACGCTCAATCTCCTGATCAACGGCAGTTTGCCCAGCACACCGAATAGCGGCGCCGTCACCCGTAACAACCCCTCAGACACCTTCGCCGCAAACGGCGTGTAATACCCCCACCCCAAAGCCAGCAACGCCAGCAACACACCGCCGATATAGTCGTCCTGGCCCCAATGCGCCCCTGCTACCAAGCGCGGCATCATGAACAGCAACGCCAACCCCCAGATCACCAGCACTTGGCTGATCCGCTGGGCAAACACCGTCATGAACATCCCCCAGATCAACAACACAGAAGCATGGTCCCCCGGGAAACTCTGGCTGGAGCGGTCTTTCAACTCCCAGGTTTTCTCCAGCCCCGGGAAATAGTCACTCATCTGAATCGCGCCGTTGATGACCATCGACGGGCTACTGTGTTGCCAACCCATCTGCGCCGCGAGTTTGGAAAACAGCATGCGGATAAATAGCAGCAGCAACAAAATGCCGATAAAACCCAGCACCGCCTGACGCACTTGCACGGCCTTGAACACCCAGTCGCCGCGAATCAGCAGCGCCAACAGGATCACGCCGACCACCGCATCAAACGGCCGCAAACTGGCGACGGCCCACACGTGCAGCCACGTCGCGTTGGTCGCCAGCGGGTCATTAACTAGATGAAACAGCCATTCGTCGAAAATCACACACAGCATCTGGCCCGTGGGCCACAGCCAAAAACACAGCAGCCCGATAGCGAGTAGATTGCAAGCGGCCCATCGCCCGAGGTTCCACTTGGCTTGGAACAAACCCGGATTGTTCATAAACTGTCTCCCAGTGCTTTAAAGAATCGCACCAAATTGGTGCTAAAGCGTTTAATTTTATAAACCTTGTAATCAATTTGTCACCAATTCAGATACCCAGACCTATGACTGATCTACCGGATACCGACTTCACCCAACGCTTCATCTTCGATGAGACCGACGCCCGTGGCGAACTGGTTTCGCTGGAGCGCAGCTACGCCGAAGTCCTCGCCAAGCACCCCTATCCGGAGCCGGTCGCGCAACTGCTCGGTGAGCTGATGGCGGCGGCTGCGTTGCTGGTAGGCACCATGAAGTTCGACGGTTTGCTGATTTTGCAGGCGCGCTCCGAAGGTCCGGTGCCGATGCTGATGATCGAATGCTCCAGCGAGCGTGAAATCCGTGGTTTGGCCCGTTACGAAGCCGACCAGATTGCCCCGGACGCCACCTTGTCCGACCTGATGGCCAATGGCGTCCTGGCGATCACCGTCGACCCCACCGAAGGCCAGCGCTATCAAGGCATCGTCGACCTGGACGGCGAAACCCTGTCGGACTGCTTCACCAACTACTTCGTGATGTCTCAGCAGGTCGGTACCAAGTTCTGGCTCAACGCCGATGGCAAGCGCGCCCGGGGCATGCTGTTGCAACAACTGCCGGCTGATCGCATCAAGGACGAGGATGAGCGCACCGACAGCTGGCGCAAGCTGACGGCCCTGGCCGGCACCCTCACCGCTGAAGAGCAACTGGGCCTGGACAACGAAACCATCCTGCATCGCTTGTACCACGAAGAAGCCGTGCGACTGTTTGACGCACAAGCCCTGTGCTTCAATTGCAGCTGCTCCCGCGAGCGGTCGGGCAATGCCCTGGTCAGCCTGGGCCTGGAAGACGCGCAGAACCTGGTGGTGGAGCACGGCGGCCATATCGAGATCGACTGCCAGTTCTGTAACCAGCGCTACCTGTTCGATGCTGCCGATGTAGTGCAATTGTTCGTCGGCGCAGGCATCGACACCCCTTCCGATACCCGCCACTAAAACGTTTAAGCACAGGTAAATCGCCTGCCAAACGCCGGATTAGCGCAGTTCTGACGGGAGGGCCCTACTCTTTTTGGGCTTTTCTGGCATAATCCGGCCCACTTTTTTCGCGGTAGTAGTGCGCAACTTTCTACTACAAAACGTTTGGAGCACTCGGCCATAGGCCGACGGGGAACCTCATGACGCAAGCCAATAACGCCGTATACACCGATCTGAGTGTTGACGATCTGGTCAAAGAAGCCCTGCAGCGCGGTGAAGGCGTGCTTGCCGATACTGGCGCACTGGTCGTAGAAACCGGTCACCGTACCGGTCGTTCGCCAGTCGATCGTTTCATCGTTGAAGAGCCTACTACTCAGGACGCTATCGCCTGGGGCCCGATCAACCGCAAGTTCCCGGCCGACAAGTTCGATGCCCTGTGGGCGCGCGTCGAGGCGTTCAACAACGCGCAAGAGCATTTCGTTTCCCACGTTCACGTAGGTGCGGCCGAAGACCACTACCTCGCCGTGAAAATGACCACCCAGACTGCCTGGCAGAACCTGTTCGGTCGTTGCCTGTTCATCAACCCGGCCCAGTACAACCCGGCCGGCCGTGAAGAGTGGCAAGTGCTCAACGTGGCCAACTTCGAGTGCGTGCCAGAGCGTGATGGCACCAACTCCGACGGTTGCGTGATCCTCAACTTCGCAGAGAAAAAAGTGCTGATCGCTGGCATGCGTTACGCCGGTGAAATGAAAAAAGCCATGTTCTCGGTGCAGAACTTCCTGCTGCCGGCTTCCGACGTACTGCCGATGCACTGCGCCGCCAACATTGGCGAAGCAGGCGACGTGACCCTGTTCTTCGGTTTGTCGGGCACCGGTAAAACCACCCTGTCCGCCGATGAAAGCCGTTACCTGATCGGTGACGACGAACACGGCTGGGGTGAAGGCGTAGTGTTCAACATCGAAGGCGGTTGCTATGCCAAGTGCATCGACCTGTCCGAGAAGAACGAGCCGGTCATCTGGAAAGCCATCAAGCACGGCGCCGTGCTGGAAAACGTCGTGATCAACGACGCCAAGCACGCCGACTACACCGACGTCAGCCTGACCCAGAACAGCCGCGCCGCGTACCCGCTGGAGCACGTTGCCAAGCGTTCCGAGCAGAACCTGGGCGGCGAGCCAAACGCGGTGATCTTCCTGACCTGCGACCTGACCGGCGTACTGCCACCTGTGTCGATCCTCAGCGAAGAACAAGCGGCCTACCACTTCCTGTCCGGCTACACCGCACTGGTGGGTTCGACTGAAATGGGCTCTGGCGGCGGCATCAAGTCGACCTTCTCCACCTGCTTCGGCGCACCGTTCTTCCCGCGTCCGGCTGGCGAATACGCTGAGCTGCTGATCAAGCGCATCCGCGGCTTCGGCTCCAAGGTCTACCTGGTCAACACCGGCTGGACCGGCGGCGGCTACGGCGTTGGCAACCGCTTCAACATCCCGACCACTCGCGGCGTGATCGCAGCGATCCAGAGCGGCGCGTTGATCGGTGCTGAAACCGAACACCTCGACACCATCAACCTCGACGTGCCACTGGCCGTACCGGGCGTTGAGACTGGCCTGTTGAACCCACGTAACACCTGGGCTGACAAGGCTGCCTACGATGAAGCGGCGAAGGCGCTGGCTGGCTTGTTCATCGAGAACTTCAAGAAGTTTGAAGTGAGCGATGCGATCAAGGCTGCGGGTCCCAAGTTGTAAGATTCGTTGGTTGTGAAAAAGCCGCCCCTTGTGGGCGGCTTTTTTGTGCGCGAAAGGTTAATGGGCGATGTGCAACACCACCGCGCCGACCAGCACCAGCACAACCCCTAGCACCTGCACCGCCGACAACCGCTCCTTGAAAAACACAAACCCCAGGATCGCCGCGATCCCGCCTGACAATGTACTGATTACCGTCACCACCGATACAGACCCCGCCATCGCCCCCCACGAAAACGCCGAGAACCCTCCCAGGTTCATCAAGCTCGCGCCGGTCAACGTCGCGCAGTTTTTCAGCGGCGGGATCTTCAGGCCGTCCTTGATCTTCAGCACCATCAATACCAACACGCACAGGCCCACCAGGTAACCCAGCCACAACATGGTGATCGGCCCCAACGCCGGCAGTGTGTAGCGCCCTTGCAGCCAGAAGCTGGTGCCATAGAGCAGCGCGGCAAGCATGGCGTAGGCGATGGACAGCTGTGGGTTGTTGTGAGGCGTGCCGTTGTCTTTGTGAATGCTGGAGAGGATGACACCGATCACGCACACGGCGATGCACCCCAACTGGATCAGGCTGATGTGTTCTCCGCTTGCCCAGGACAGTAGCGTGGTGACTACGCCGTAGGACGTCACCAGTGGCGCGACGATGGCAGCTTTACCCAGGGCGAAGGCCTTGGACAGGGCAAGGGCGCCAGAGACGGTGAACAGGGCAGCGGCGATACCCAGCAGCCAGACGCTGAGCGGGGCTTCGAAGGATTTGAAAAGGAATGCGGGGAGGATAACCAACAGCAGGGTCATGATCAGGAAGCCGAGGGCTTGGCCGAAGTACACGGCGCGTTTTACGCCGACTGCGCGGGCGTTTAGGCCGACGAGAAAGTCCGTGCCGCCCCAGAGCAGAGCAGCCAGTAGGCCCATTATTACGTCCATGTAAGGTCCTTGTTGTTTTGTACGCCGCTCGCCAGGTTAGCGCAGATCCAATGTGGGAGCGGGCTTGCCCCCGATAGCGGAGTGTCAGTGCCCGATGTGCTGACTGACACACTGCAATCGGGGGCAAGTCGAATCGTCGCACCGCCCCTCCCACATTGGATCTGTGTTGTGCGTTGGACTAGCTAAGGTTCTCCAGGGTCTGCGTGTCCCAGCTATGGGTCTTGATGGCTAAGTAGAGCATACCGATAGTCAGCGGGATTTTGTCGCCTCGGCCTTTGGCGCGGTGTTTGAGGAACACATCGAACACCGGCGGGTTGAAGTAACGGTAGGCATCGTAGTCGCCCAGGTCGAACTCAAACGTTTGTTCCACGGCCTCCATAAACTGCTTGGCCTCGGCGCCATCGCAGCCAAGGTCGAAGTTGATCGCGGTTTTCAGCCGTATGTTCTTGTGTTTCGGCAGGCCGATTTCTTCGTGGATCAGTTGCAGCAGTTGCTGCATCTCGGGGTCGTCGGGGAGGTCAGGGGCCAGGTTCATGGTGGGGGCACGCAGGAGTGGGTGGGGAGGGTGGTTGTGTTGTCTATTGTGCTTGTTGCGGTTGAACAAAAAGCTGATGCCTGTGACGAAGGCAATTATCGGAAGACTGAAAAACTGTAACTGTGCCACCCAGGACGCGGCGCCGAATAGGAGTGCTGGGCCTGCAATCATAAGCGCTAACCCAAACCATTTCCTGATTGCGGGGTGCTTCAATTTTCGATCCAGTACAGCGGTAAGTACTACAAAGATGATCAGGGTTATCCAAGGGAAATATTTAGTCACCTCCTCAGCCTCCCAGGAACTTTCGGATCATGGGTGACAATGATCGTTGAGGGCCGATGCCGCCGGAGACCTGTGCGTCTATGCCAATGATGACGTCTCCTGCGTGATAGCTGCGGATTGCATCCTTAACCGTCAGGCCGACAATGCCTGCGACAGGGGCTCCCAGAAATGGCGATACGAGGCTGATCGGTGCCGAAACAGCACTGGCGATCAATCCTGCAGTGATAGTTCCTTGCTCGTTCAGTCGGTCTGCCTGTATTCGCGTCAGTGGCTTGGAAACCACGATAGTCATCGCGCAAGGCAAATCACGAGCTAGCATTTTCTCGTAGATATCCACGAGTCGCTGGCGCACCTCGTTTGCAGAAGTGCCTGCTTCTAACAAGCAAAGGTTTGCAAGTGAATGTCGATTGATAGGCAAGACGATAAAGCGCAGCACGCTGAACGTGACGCCGTAATGGCCAATGTATTGGGTCCTTTCGATGTTCATGTTTTTTGCAGGGCTGTTGAAAGGGCGCTAGTTTCGGTCAGGCGCAGGTGAGTTTTGTAGAGGGGCGGGAGGTGGTTTTAAGCAGTTTGGGAAGGGGATGGCGCGGGTTTTGGCGGTTTCTTACAGCGCTTTCCGATTTTTTGGTTTGACGGGACAATCTGTGCGAAATCGGACCGTGTTTGGGGGGGGCTATCAGTTGCTTGCAGGCCTACTGATACACCGCTCAAAAATCGCCTCCAACCCCCGGTAATCACACGCCACCGCATCAATATTCGCCGGCACCCACGCCGCGTGCTTTACCAGCCACCAATTCACCGAATACCCCGCATTCACGATGATCTGCTCGAACAAAATCCGCTGCGCACGGCCGTTGCCTTCGCGGAAGGGGTGGATGACGTTGAGGTCGCCATAGGCTTCGGCAACCCGCGTCACCAGCTCGGCCTGAGTCGAGCCCACGTACCAGTTGGCCTCTTCCATATGCCGGATGATTTTCGCCGCTTCCGGGGGAATGCGTTCCGGGGTGCAGAACAGCGTGTCGCCTTTCTGGATGTTGACGCTGCGCAGCTCACCCGCCCAGTCGTAGATGTCGCCGAACAGGGTGCGGTGGATATGTTGCAGGCGTTCGAGGTCGTAAGGCGGCGGGAAAAGAGGGAGGCTGCCTACGGCAATTTCGGATAATTCTCGCTCGGCTTGGTGCAGGAGGGTTTCGTCGTGCAAATCGAGGCGGTTGCGCAGCACGCTGCTACCGGGATAGCAGTACGGGTCCTGGCCCACTCCGTATTTGTCGAGCATCAGCGTGGGGTGTTGCGGTACTTGGCGAGAACGGCTTCGCGGGTCGGCAAGGGTTTGTCGACGTCGGCCGGTTGGGTATCGAACCCTTCCAGGCGCAGGCTGGCCAGGTAATTGGAGCGGCGGATCTTGTGGTAGTGATCCTGTTTTTGCTCAAACGTCGGTTCGCTCATCGCAGCGTGCTCCTGGGTTAGCAAGACTTGATTGTAGCGCAATGCTTCAGTAGGTAGGCGCGATAAAACCCACGTCACATTTTGTACAAAAAAACTGCCGACACACTGAATTCAGCGTATGTTGCAGCGCAAAATCTTGTAGGGCGATTCCGCCCACTACTTAAAGGGAGTTAAGCATGGGTTTGCTTCGTGTCGCCTCGGCGATGTCATTGTGTGCAGTAGCGTTTTCAGTCCAGGCTGAGCAGTTGCCGATTGAAGTGCTGAGTGCCGTGGTCAAGGACCAGAAAATCGCCGACGCCGAAGTGCTGCTGCAACGCAACGGCGCGCAAAATGTGGTGGGCCGTACCAACGCCCAGGGCCAGGTAGTCCTCAATAGCGACGCCGCCGACGATGGCAGCAACTTGCTGATCATCAAGAAGCCTGGCTATTCCAACCTGGTGGTGAAGTGCCCGTGCAAGGGCATGACTTACGCCATCAGCCCGGTCATGGAAAACCTCGACGGCATGCGTGTGGTACTGACCTGGGGCAAGACCCCGTACGACCTCGACTCCCACATGATTTACCCAGGCAACAATATCTACTACGCAAGGCAGCAAGGCGTTGATGCGTTGCTGGATGTGGATGACACCGACAGCTACGGCCCGGAAACCATCACCCTGCAGAAAAAGCATTACGGCGAAAGCTACGTCTATGCCGTGCATGACTATTCCAACCAGCGCAACCCAGGTTCGAGCCAGCTCTCCAACAGCGAAGCCAAGGTGTTTGTGTACATGGGGCAATCCCTGGTGCGCACTTACTACGTACCGAAAAATCGCACCGGCAACCTGTGGACAGTGTTTCGCATGACCGGCAATGGCGACTTCCAGGACATCAACAGCTTCACCGGTGTCACGGTCAGCCCGAGTGATGTCCTCAACGAAGTCAAACCGTTGCTGGACGACAGCGTGGCCATTGATGCCGTCGTTGTCAGCTCGTCGGTACAGGCTGATGCGAAGAAACTGAACCTCAAAGGCGAAGCGGCCTACCAGGCGGGTAATCTGGATCAGGCAATCGAGTTCTTCCGTCAGGCTATCGAGCTGGATAACAGCTTCGGCAAGGCCTACGGCAACCTGGGCCTGGCGTATCAGAAGGCGGGTAACACTGCTGAATCGATCTGGGCCAATCGCAAGGCGATCGCCTTGGCATCGGGTGCAAATGCTGCGACCGTGCGTGCCGGTGCTTACTACAACATTGCGCGTATCTACGAAGCGGCCGGGCAGTTCCAGGATGCGTTGCGTCACTACCAGTTGGCCAAAGAGCAGAAGGCCAACCCGGTGTACGACACCGCGATTGATCGGGTTAAGAACCGCTGATTGACAGCAACAAACGCTCCATCGACAACGCGCCCCAGTGGCGCGTTGTTTGTTTGGGGGCGGTTAAAGGCGAGAGGCTGCGTCGAGGTCCATCAGGCCGCGCCCATAGGCTTCGGCGTTGGCATAGATACCTGTTCGGTTAGCCGTGTTGAGCAAGCGCTCACGTATTTGTTGCGGTGTCATCTCGGGAAAACGACTTTGCAGGGCCGCCAGGGCGCCACTGACCAACGCCGCTGCCGGCGAGGTGCCAGCAGTAGGGCCGTAGCTGCCGTCTTTGTTGGTGGTCAACAAACCTGCGCCGCCGTCGCCCCCCGGCACCGCGATGCACCAGCGTGCCGCGAGGCCGCAATAATTGGATTTGAGATTGATGGCCGTGCCGTCGTTTTTTAGCGCCATGACCGCTATCCAGCCTTTCTCCAGTTCGGGCACCAACGCGGGCAGGCCGGGTTCGGCGAGAGGCTCACGCTTGACCTCGTTACCCGTTGAGAAAACGAATACTGCGCCTTCGGCCACCAGTTTTTTCGCCACGCCCAACGAGTCTCCCATCAGCCGTTCATAGACCGGAACCTCGTTGGTGTTGGCTTCAATGGGGTTGGCCCACGAGTTGCTGAAAATACGCGCGCCTTTGGCGTGTGCGAGCGTCCAGGCCTGGGCGATTTCACTGTCGAAATAAAAAGGCTCCTTGTCGTCCCCGAACCGCATGGGAATGAGTTGGGCATTGAAAGCGATGCCATGGATGCCCCGATCATTTTTGTTGGCGGCGAGAATGCCGGCCATTTGCGTGCCATGGCCTTTCACATCCACCGTACCTGGCTGTTGTTTGACAAAGTCGTAGCCTGGGTCGGCCACACGCCCGTCGAACTCCGGCAGTGCTTGGTTGAGACCTGAGTCGATCAGCGCAACGGTCACGCCCTGGCCGGTACCGCCGCGTGCGTAGAGGGTGGATGCGTTGACAATGGGCAGCGCTTTCTGCGCGAGGTATTCGGGGGTTTCAAAGCGGCGTGGGTCCGGTTCAGCAGGCGCTGGTTTAGGGGCGGCTACACAACCGTGCAGCAACAGAGGCAGCGTGAGTACGATGAGGCATTGCAGTGAAAACCGTGGGCATTGAGACATTCACGACTCCTTGTCGGGGTAGTTGAGCAGGCGTGCTACTGTCTTCGTTTTTGCGCGGGCTTGCTGGTTTTCTCTGTATCAGTTTGTAGCGTTTATCCCCGACCTTTTCTTGATCGCTGATCTATGTTTTTGACTCCTTCAGCGGTCAATGGAGTGACAGCCCATGCACGACACCCTCCAGCAGGTCTTTGGTTACCCACAGTTTCGTTTGGGCCAGGAGCAAACGGTCAGCGCCGTGTTGGCCGGCCGTTCGGCTGCCGCGATTTTCCCTACGGGCTCCGGCAAGTCTTTGTGTTACCAACTGTCAGCAGTGCTACTGCCGCACTTGACGCTGGTGGTGTCGCCGTTGCTGGCGTTGATGCAGGACCAGTTGGGTTTCTTGCAGCGCCACGGTATTTCGGCGGGCAGTATCGATTCGGCCCAAAGCCGTGACGAGGCCAACGACGTCATGGCTCGTGCCCGGTCCGGCGAGTTGAAAATCCTTATGATTTCTGTGGAACGCTTGAAGAACGAGCGCTTTCGCAACTTCCTGCAAAGCGTGCAGATCTCGCTGCTGGTGGTAGATGAGGCGCACTGTATTTCCGAATGGGGCCATAACTTCCGTCCGGACTACCTGAAGCTGCCGGACTACCAGCGTCAGTTCAATATCCCACAAGCCCTGCTGTTGACGGCCACAGCGACACCCAAGGTGATTGCTGACATGCAGGCGAAGTTCGCCATCGCTCCAGACGATGTGGTTACCACGGGCTTCTACAGGCCCAACCTCAACCTGTTGGTCGAGCCGGTGAGCGGTGCAGACAAACGTCGCAGGCTCGTCCAGTGGATGAGCGAGCGCGCCAACCAGCCGAGCATCGTCTACGTCACCTTGCAAAAAACCGCCGAGCAGATCGCCGAGCATTTAAACCGCAATGGCATCCAGGCCGAGGCGTACCACGCCGGTTTGCCTCACGATAAACGCGAAGGTATTCAGCAGCGCTTTATGAGTGGGCGCTCTAATTGCATCGTCGCCACCATCGCCTTCGGCATGGGCATCGACAAAAGTGATATCCGCAACGTGGTGCACTTTGACCTGCCCAAATCCATCGAGAACTACAGCCAGGAAATCGGCCGTGCGGGGCGTGATGGGCAGCCGTCCGATTGCCTGGTATTGGCCAATCGCGACAGCCTCAACGTGTTGGAAAACTTTGTGTATGGCGATACGCCGGAGCAGGATGGCATTCGCCGTGTGCTGGATGAGTTGCAGGCAGCGCGGGGCGAGGGGCAGTGGGAGTTTTTACTGCGGTCGTTATCGGATGACAGCAACATTCGCGAGTTGCCGCTCAAGACGTTGTTGGTGCAATTGGAGCTCAAGGGTGTGATCGCGCCTCGTTATGCGTTTTACGCGGAATACCGTTTCAAATACCTGATCGAGCCGGAGGTTTTGCTGGCGCGGTTTTCCGGCGAACGGCAGCAATTTGTCGCCGCAATTATCCAGGTGTGCAAACGGGCGAGAACCTGGGCGACGGTGGATTTCGACGCGCTGTACCAACAACACAATGCCGAGCGCGGTCGGGTGGTGAAGGCGCTGGATTACTTCCAGGAACAGGGGCTGATCGAGCTCGAAAGCAAGCAAATGACGGAGGTCTACAGCCTGCTGAACACAGGTTTTGACCCACAGGTGCTGAGCGTAGAGTTATACACAGGCTTCAAGCAGCACGAAGTCGGGGAGGTGGCACGCATTCACGCCATGCTCGATCTGTTTGCCACTGATCGCTGCCTGGGACAGCGGCTGGCGCAGTATTTTGGCGATGAAAACGCCCCTCAACGCTGCGGGCATTGTTCGGTTTGCCATGGCCAGGTTGCACACTTGCCGCCCCCACCGGCCTTGCCGCCGCTTGTGGATAAAAACTTCATGGGGCTGTGCGGTGATTTTATCCACAGGCATCATGAGCACACCGGCCAATTGCCAGGAGCGGAGCGCCTTACGCGTTTCTTGGGCGGTATCAGCGTGCCGCTGTTCACCAAGTTGAAGGCGCGGGGCATTCCGGGTTTTGCTGCGCTGGAAGACTACCCCTACGCCGAAGTGCGCGAGTGGGCCGAGGCCCATTTGAATGACCTGTAAACCCACCTTCACGAGATGCACCCATGCCTGATTCAGTGCCACAACGTGCCGATTACCCTCACTTCCAGCCGATCATCACGCGCTGGCACGACAACGATGTGTATGGCCATGTGAACAACGTGACCTACTACAGTTTTTTCGACACGGCAGTGAATACCTACCTGATCGAACAGGGCGGGCTGGATATTCATGGCGGTGAGGTGGTGGGGTTTGTGGTGAGTTCGGCGTGTGATTACTTTGCGTCGATTGCCTTTCCAGAGCGCATCGAAATCGGCCTGCGGGTGGGCAAGCTGGGCAACAGTTCAGTGCAGTATGAGTTGGCGGTATTCAAGGCCGGCGAGGAAGAGGCCTGCGCGGCAGGAAGGTTTGTGCATGTGTTTGTCGATCGGGGGTCGAACCAGCCAGTGGCGATTCCGGGGATGTTGCGCGAGGCGTTGCAGCGGTTGGTGGTTTGATCGTAATCTCACAAACAGCGCAGATCAAATGTGGGAGCTGGCTTGCCTGCGAAGGCGGTGTGTCAGGTTAAGCAGTATTGCCTGACAGTTCGCTATCGCGGGCAAGCCCGCTCCCACGTTTAGACCGCGAGCTTACCGGTGACGGTAATGATGCTTGTTCTTGCGATGCCCATAGGCATGCCCACGCCCACGATGATCATCACGGTCATAACGACGGTTATCACGGCCACGAGAGCGGCGATCATCGTCATCGCTCTTGTTGCCCATGTAGTTACCCAGCGCACCACCCGCGCCACCGCCGGCGGCTGCGCCGATCAGGCTGCCGGTGCTGCCGCCCATGCTGCGGCCGACCACGTTACCGCCGGCTGCGCCCAAGGCACCGCCAATGGCGGCTTCGCCACGGCTGCGCTTGTCAGCACCGACCGCACTACCGCCTGCGCCGCCCAAGGCTGCACCAATGGCGGAGCCGGTGTTGCCACCGATCTGCTGACCGACAACCGAACCTAGAACCCCGCCCAATGCGCCGCCTACACCGGCTTCGGTGGTGCCACCGGCCATGGCTGCGCCACTGACCAGGCCAAGGGACAACAAGAGAATCGAGGAGAACTTCATAGGGAGACCTCAAGAGGATGACGGCGCGATCCTGAGGTTGTAACGAGATTGTGGCAACAGAAATCCGACCAGTAACACGAGTTGTACACAATTCTATAAGTTACTGTTTTTACTAGGGAACTTAAGTAAATTTGACAGGTCTTTAGCTACTTCGGAACGGCCGCTTTTATGCAAAAGCGGCCTTTTTTGTGCCCGTGGCTTTATGCCGAACGGGCCATGATCAATCCGTTGTCGCTCGCTGCTTCCAACCGAATCGCCACGAATTTTGACGTGGGCGTGTGGCTTCCATCCCCGGTGCTTTCCAGCGGCACCAGCGGGTTCACTTCCGGGTAGTAAGCCGCAGCCTGCCCTGCCGGAATATCAAACGCCAACAGCGTGAAGCCTTTTACGCGGCGCTCACGACCGTCTTCCCACAACGACACGATGTCGGCCTTTTGCCCCGGCTTGAAGCCCAGGCGGATGATGTCGGCTTCGTTGACAAACAGCACGTCGCGCTGGCCCTTGACCCCACGGTAGCGGTCGTCCAGGCCATAGATGGTGGTGTTGTACTGATCGTGGGAGCGCATCGACTGCATGATCAGGTCTGGCACCCGGCCCGTGGCGTGGGTGCGTTCGTGAATCAGGTCTTTGGGCAGGATGTTGGGGCGGAAGTTGGCACGGCCCGAAGGGGTGTTCCAGCGACGTGCACCGGCCGAGTTGCCCAAGTAGAAACCGCCCGGGTTTTTGATCTTCTCGTTGAAGCCCTTGAAGCCTGGGATGGTGTCGGCGATCAGGTCGCGGATGCGGCCGTAGTCGGCCACCAGCCAATTCCAGTCCACCGGCTTGCTGCCCAAGGTCGCGGCGGCGATGCCGGCCAGGATCGCAGGCTCCGACTTCATCAGCTTCGACAGCGGCTGCAATTGGCCGTTGGAGCCGTGGACCATGCTGAACGAGTCTTCTACCGTCACCGCCTGCGGGCCGTCGGCCTGGATGTCGATGTCGGTACGGCCCAGGCACGGCAGGATCAGCGCGTCTTTACCGTGCATCAGGTGGCTGCGGTTGAGCTTGGTGCTGATTTGCACCGTCAGGTCGCAATTGCGCAGGGCTTCGAAGGTGCGCGGGCTGTCTGGTGTGGCTTGGGCGAAGTTGCCACCCAGGCCGATAAACACCTTGGAGCGGCCTTCAAGCATGGCGTGGATGGCTTCCACCACGTTGTGCCCGTTCTCACGCGGCACCTGAAACTGGAAGCGACGCTCCAGAGAGTCAAGGAACGCCACCGGTGGGCGCTCGTTGATGCCCATCGTGCGGTCGCCCTGCACGTTGCTATGACCACGCACCGGGCACAGGCCGGCGCCTGGGCGGCCGATATTGCCGCGCAGCAGCATCAGGTTGGCGATTTCCTGGATGGTCGGCACCGAATGGCGATGCTGGGTAATGCCCATCGCCCAGCACATGATCACGTTCTTGCCTTTGGCGTACATGCGCGCCGCTTGCTCGATCTCAACCAGGGTCAGGCCGGACTGCTCGACGATTTCATCCCAGGAGGTGTCATCGATTTTGCCCAGGTAATCCAGCACGTTGGCGGTGTGTTCGTTAAGGAAGTCGTGGTCAAACACGGCCTCTTTGCCTTCGGCCTGGGCCTGGCGCTCCCACAGCAGCAGAAACTTGGCCATGCCCCGCAGGATGGCCATGTCGCCACCCAGTGCGGGGCGGAAGTAGGCGGTGTTGGTCGGTTTGTCGCCGTTGGTGAGCATTTCCAGTGGGTGCTGCGGGTGTTGGAAGCGCTCCAGGCCGCGCTCTTTTAGCGGGTTGATGCACACCACCTGGGCGCCGCGCTTCACCGCCTCGCGCAGCGGTTCGAGCATGCGCGGGTGGTTGGTGCCAGGGTTCTGGCCCCACACGAAAATCGCATCGGCGTGTTCGAAGTCATCAAAGGTCACAGTGCCTTTGCCGACGCCCACGCTTTGCGCCAGGGCCACGCCGCTGGCTTCGTGGCACATGTTCGAGCAGTCCGGGAAGTTGTTGGTGCCATAGGCGCGCACGAACAGTTGATACAGGTACGCCGCTTCGTTACTGGCGCGGCCCGAGGTGTAGAACTCGGCCATGTCAGGGCTGGGCAGGGCGTTGAGATGTTTGCCCACCAAGTCGAACGCGGCTTCCCAGCTGATGGGAAGGTAATGGTCGGTCTCGGCGTCATAGCGCATCGGCTCGGTCAGGCGGCCCTGATACTCCAGCCAATAATCGCTTTGCTCAATCAGCGCGGTGACGCTGTGCTTGGCGAAAAATGCCGCGTCCACCCGGCGCTTGGTGGCTTCCCAATTCACCGCCTTGGCGCCGTTCTCGCAGAACTTGACCATGCCGCTTTCCGGCGAATCACCCCAGGCGCAGCCCGGGCAGTCGAAGCCGCCGTTCTGGTTGGTCTTGAGCATCATGCGTAGGTTTTTCAGCGCGTTGTCGCTGGTCAGCCAGGCCTGGGCCACGCTGATCAGTGCACCCCAGCCGCCCGCCGCACCTTTATACGGTTTGTAGCGCGGGGTTGGGGTTTGGTCGGCTTGGTTATGATTGCTCACGGCTGGTTCTCCATCGCAGGGCTGTAGACCCGCGGCGCACTTTTCTGCGGCAGGTGGATGAGATTGAGGTTGTGTCGGCGAGCCCATTGCAGGGCCAGGCCGGTGGGCGACGACAGGCTGACCAGGGTCTGGATGCCTGCGCGCAAAACTTTCTGGATCAGCTCCAGGCTGCACCGGCTGGTGACAATCGCCACGCCGCCTTCGGTCGGAATCTTTTGGCGGATCAGCGCGCCGATAAGCTTATCCAAGGCGTTGTGCCGACCAATATCTTCGCGGCCCATCAATAATTCGCCCTGATTGTTCATAAACACAGCGGCATGCACCGCGCCGCTGTACTGGCCCAGGGGCTGAAACGCACTGATGCGCTGGCGCAGGCCATCAAGCCATTCGGCCGGCGGCAATGGCGCGCCGGGCAACACCTGAAGGTCAGGCAGCGCTTGCTCTACGGCTTCCACGCCACACAGCCCGCAGCCGCTGGTACCGGCCAGCTGGCGGCGCTGCTGCTTGAGATTCCAAAAGGCACGGCTGGAAATCTGCACTTGAGCGTATTGGGCAGAGCCTGATCCACTGAGCTTCAGGTCATAAATGTCGCTAACGTCGGTGATAATCCCGCTACCCATGCTGAAACCGACGATGAAATCTTCCAGGTCGGTGGGCGTTACCAGCATCACCGCCTGGCTGATGTCGTTATAGGCAATCGCCAACGCCACTTCTTCCGCCAACGCTGTGCTGGCGACTTCTGTGTGTTCGAGGTTGCAATACTGATAGCTCTGGCTGGCGGCGGGCGCGGGCGTTTCGAGGGCGGGCGCCGCGCAGATTGGGCGCTTGGCGTTCATGGGGCTATACCACCGGCGGATTGATCAATGTTTAGACTAGGCGCGACAAAGGGTCGCGTCTAATCGTCAGTACTGATCTATCGATAGATGGCGTCGATCAAGCGTCTTGTAACGATTTTTGGAACAGCGCAAAACACGCCTCCGCCAAGGCGGATCTTGGCGCACTGCGCCGCATGATCAGGCCTAGACGCGCGAGGGTGTGCGCTTCTTCTATGGGTTGCAGGCGCAGGTGTTCGGTGAGGGCATCGAGGCCGCCGTCCAAGGGCATGACGGCGCAGCACAGGCCGCCGTGCACGGCTTGTAACAATTGATGCACTGCATCGGTCTGCAACAACGGTTGCGGGTTGAGCCCACGGCTATGGAAGTTGTGATCGATGGACTGGCGAAAATGCATGCCGCTGGTGAGCATGCCCAGGGGCAACTCGATCAGCGCCTCCCAACTCAGCGGCTTATCGCCGAAGCTAAAGAACCGTTGGTCGTAAAGCAGCCCCATACGCGTTTCGCCCAAGGCCAGCGAGTCGAAACGCTCGTTGTCCAGGCGCTCCAGATAAGACACCCCAAGGTCGAGGCGATTGCTCGCCAGTTGCTCCAGGATCTGTTCGGAGCTCAGCGCCGACAATTCAAAACGCAGGCTTGGGTGTTCTTTATGCAGTTGCTGCATGAGGGCCAAGGGGTCAAAGCTCGACAACGGCACCACGCCCAGGCGCAGCGTACCCACCAGGTTGCCACGACAGGCTGCCGCCTCGGCCTGCAAACCGTCATAGGCGGCCAGGACCGTGCGCGCCCAGGCCAGCACGCGCTCGCCCGGCGCGGTAAAGCCCTCGAAGCGCTGGCCGCGATTGACCAAGGGAAGATCCAGTTCTTCTTCGAGGCTGCGCAGGCGCATCGACAGCGTTGGCTGGGTAATGTGGCAGCGTGCCGCGGCCTGGCCGAAGTGACGGGTTTCGTCGAGGGCGATGAGGAATTTCAGTTGTTTGATGTCCATCTTCGCTCCAGGGCTTATTCCAACGGCGGGGGGATTCTAGCGCGTTTAGGTCTTTGGCCGGGCTGGAACCCAAATCTGTAGGACTGGTCTAGTCTTGGGCATCTGGAAACCAAATCCCAAGGAGAGTGCACCATGAGTCTTTTTAGCTTTGTTAAGGAAGCTGGCGCGAAGTTGATCGACCTGTTGACGCCAGGTAATGCCAACGCCAGTGATGATCTGAAGAAGCATATTGAGGAGGTGGGGTTAGGCAACCCTAACGTGCACGCCACCGTTGATGGGGACAAAGTCACGATTACCGGTGAAGTAGCCACCCAGGAAGAGAAGGAAAAAATCATTCTGGCAGCGGGCAACATTGCTGGCGTTGCCAGCGTGGAGGACCAGATTACGGTTTCCGGCCCTGTAGTTGCTGCGGCCCGTTTTGTCGTGGTGAAAAAGGGCGACACCCTGAGCGCAATTTCGCTGGCGGTGTATGGCAACGCCAACCAGTACAACAAGATTTTTGAGGCGAACAAACCACTGCTGTCGCACCCGGACAAGATCTACCCAGGGCAGACACTGCGTATTCCTGAGTAAATCGCAGGTCAAAATGTGGGAGGGGGCTTGTGTGGGTGCCGGGCTTGCCCGCGATGGCATCACCTCGGTGTAACTGATACACCGCGGCGCCTGCATCGCGGGCAAGCCCGGCTCCCACATGGAGCTTCTTCCACCGATGGTTCAGAGCCCGGCAATGAGATCGCGGTAGTCGTCGACGGCCTCGAATTCTCCCGTGTCCTTGGCCCCTTTTTTACTGTCCGGCTCTTTGACCGCCAGTAAATGCCCCACGCCATACGCCTGGGCGCTGCGCAAAATCGGCAAGGTGTCATCAATAAACAGACTACGCGCCGGGTCGAAGCCGATATCGGCTTGCAGTGCATCCCAAAACTGCGGGTTTTCCTTGGCGAAACCATAGTCATGGGAACTGATCAAACGTTCGAAATACGGCGCCAGCTCAATGCGTTCCAACTTCAATGACAGCGAGTCACGATGGGCGTTGGTGATCAAAATCACCCGCTTGCCGGCGCGTTTGATCGCCGCCAGGAACGTGTCTGCATCCGGGCGCAGTGCAATCAGGTGGGCGGTCTCCAACTTGAGTTCGCGCACCGGCAGTTTCAACTCCGCGCTCCAGAAATCCAGGCAATACCATTGCAACTGTCCGGCGTTACGCTCGAACAGCGGCTGCAACTCCATCTCGGCCATGGCCCGGCTTACCCCGTGCAGCTCGGCGTAGCGCTGGGGCAGGTGCTCCATCCAGAAATGGTTGTCGTAATGCAGGTCGAGCAAGGTGCCGTCCATGTCCAGCAGGACGGTGTCGATGGCGTGCCAGGGCAGCGAGGGCATGGGCAGTTCTCATGTAAGTAAAGATATCCGACACAGACAATCGGAAAAGCCACGGTATAGTAACCCGATCACGCCAAGGAGCCGCTTATGCGCCAGAAACCCACCGTCCTCGCCCGCGAAATAGTCGCCAGTAGCCGTTTGTTCCGCGTGGAGGAGGTGCAATTGCGCTTTTCCAATGGCGTTGAACGCACCTACGAACGCCTCGTGGGCCGCGGTGCCGGTTACGGCGCAGTGATGATCGTGGCAATGATCGATGACGATCACGCGTTGCTGGTGGAAGAGTACTGCGGCGGTACCGATGAATATGAAGTGTCCTTGCCCAAGGGCTTGATCGAGCCTGGCGAGGATGTGCTGGCGGCGGCAAATCGTGAGCTCAAGGAAGAGGCTGGCTATGGCGCCCGTCAGTTGGAACACCTCACCGAACTCTCGCTGTCGCCTGGCTACATGAGCCAGAAAATCCAGGTGGTACTGGCCACCGACCTCTATGAAGAACGCCTTGAAGGCGATGAGCCCGAGCCGATGCGTGTCGACAAGGTCAACCTGCGTGAGCTGTCGATGCTGGCGCAAAACGAGCAATTCAGCGAAGGCCGAGCCCTCGCTGCGTTGTACCTGGTGCGCGACCTGTTGACCCAGCGTGGAGTGTTCAACGCATGAGCGAACTGTTTTTGGGCCACCCGTTTATTGCCCCTGTGATTGAGTTGGCGCGCCAGGCCGGTGAGGTGATCCTGCCGTACTGGCGTGCCGATGTTGCCGTGACCTCCAAGGCGGACGATTCACCGGTAACAGCGGCCGACCTGGCCGCTCATCATCTGATCCTGGCGGGCCTCACGGCACTCGAGCCGAGCATCCCCGTGCTGTCTGAAGAAGACGCCGATATCGACCAGAGCGTGCGCGCCGGTTGGCAGCGCTGGTGGTTGGTGGACCCGCTGGATGGCACCAAGGAATTTATCGCTGGCAGTGAAGAGTTCACCGTCAATATCGCCCTGATCGAACAGGGCCGAGTCGTGTTTGGCGTAGTGTCGATGCCCACCAGCGGGCGCTGCTACTTTGGGGGGGCGGGCCTTGGCGCCTGGCGCTCGGATGTGAACGAAGCGCCCAAGCAGATTCAGGTACGCGAAGCGCCTGCGGCAGGTGAGTCGTTTACCGTGGTGGCCAGCCGTCGGCATTCCAGCCCTGAGCAAGAGCGTTTGCTCGACGGTTTGAGTGAAGGTCTGGGGGCGTTGAAGCTGGCGAATATCGGCAGTTCGTTGAAGTTCTGCCTGTTGGCCGAAGGCAGCGCTGACTGCTACCCACGCCTGGCACCGACGTCACAGTGGGACACCGCTGCGGCCCAAGGCGTGCTGGAAGGGGCGGGGGGCGAGGTGTTGGAGTTGAGCGGTGTGCCGTTCAGCTATCCGGCGCGGGCATCGTTGTTGAACCCATTCTTTTTGGCGCTGCCGGCGAAGGCTGCATGGCGTGAACGCTTGCTGATCCTGGCGCGGTCTTAAGCCCTCAGAAGATCAAAATGTGGGAGGGAGCAAGCCCCCTCCCACAGTTGTTTTGTGTTGTGGCAGTTAGCGGTGCAGGACGTACTGGCCGGTGAAGGCTACTGCTCGCTCCTCCGCCCCTTCATTCACGATCCATGTCTCCAGTGTCAACCGCGCACGCCCATACCGCTTGTAAGTGGCCAGGAAACGTTTCCACACCTTTTCTTCCGGCGCCATGCAGATCGCAGTCGCATCCCGCGTAACCGGTAGCGGATAACTGATCTGCCCCTCTTGAATCACGATATGCCCGTCTTCAATCCCTTCCTCGCGCAACTGCAAGTGCAGCCAACCCCAACCCGCCAACACCGCGCCGCAGTACAGGCTGCCGCCAAACATGGTGCTCTTGTGGTTGATATTGGCCTGCAACGGCAGATGCAGCGCCAACCGCCCGTGTTGCCAGTCGAGCACCTTGAGGCCCATCTCCCGAGTGAGGGGGATGTCGTGGTGCAGGACGGATTCGAGGTGACGGCTGTCGCGGTTCATGGCTGCTTCTTTGAAGGGGTTCATTCGTCGTCGGCGCTTTGGTTGGCGAAGTTCAGGCCGTGTTTGCGCAGCTTATCGTGCAGGGTCTTGCGCGGCACGCCAAGGGCTTCGGCGAGGCTGCGCATGGAGCCGTGGGGGCGGGTCAGTTCGGCGGCGATCAGGCTTTTTTCGAACTGCTCGACTTGCTCGCTCAGGCCGCCGGGCGTGGAGGTCAGCACGCCGGTAGCAGGGTTATCCGGCGTCGCATCCAAGGCCAGTTCCAGGCCCAGGGCGAAGCGTTCGGCGGCGTTCTGCAATTCGCGCACATTGCCCGGCCAACTGTGTCGCAGCAATAGCGCACGCTGGCCCGGTTGCAGCTCGTGCAGCGGCAGGCCATGGCGGCTGCTGGCTTCGTCGGCGAAGTGCTGGAAGAGCATCAGCGCATCTTCCCCACGCTCGCGCAGCGGTGGAATTCGCAGCGGCGCAACGTTGAGGCGGTAGTACAAGTCGGCGCGGAAGCGGCCTTGGTCGGCGGACTGGCGCAGGTCTTCCTTGGTGGCGGCGATGATGCGGATATCCAGCGGGATCAGTTGATTGCCACCAAGGCGTTCGACAACACGTTCTTGTAACAAGCGCAGCAACTTGACCTGTACATCCAGGCTCATGCTCTCGATTTCATCCAGGAACAGCGTGCCGCCGTTGGCGAATTCGAACTTGCCGATACGGCGCTTCTGCGCGCCGGTGAATGCGCCGGGCTCATGGCCGAACAGCTCGCTTTCCACCACCGATTCGGCCAGGGCGCCGGCATTGATCGCCACAAACGGCCCGCTGCGTCGGCTCGATAAGTCGTGTAGGGCGCGGGCGACCACCTCTTTGCCGGCGCCGGTTTCGCCGAGGATCAGCACATCCGCTTTTGTCGCGGCCAGGGCGCCGATCTGCTCGCGCAGGCGCAGCATTTGCGGCGAATGCCCCACCAGGCGCGTGCTCAGTTGCTGGCGGTCGCTCAAGGCCAGGCGCAGGCTGCGGTTGTCCAGCACCAGTCGGCGCAGGGCCAGGGCGCGGCGCACGCTGTCGAGCAGGGCGTCGCTGGCGAAGGGTTTTTCGAGGAAGTCATAGGCGCCGGCACGCATGGCCTGCACCGCCAGCGGCACGTCGCCATGGCCGGTGATCAGCAGCACCGGCAGGTCCGGGTCCTGGCCGTGCAGCTCGGCAAGTAATTCCAGGCCGTCCATACCGGGCATGCGGATGTCGCTGACGACCACGCCCGGCCAGTCCCGCGACAGGCGCCCCGTGAGGCCGCTGGCTTCGCCCAGGGTCAGGACTTTCAGCCCGGCCAGGTCCAGGGTCTGGCACAGGGCCTGACGCAAGTGTGGATCGTCGTCGATCAACACCACCTGAATCTGGTTATCGATACTCATACACTGCGGTCCTCGGACGGTTGCAGACTGACGCCCGGCGAGCCGGCACGCAATTTCAAGGTTAACAGCGCGCCGCCTTCCTTGTGGTTGGCAAACAACAGTTCGCCGCCAAAGGCACGCATCAGGGTGTCACAGATCGCCAGCCCCAGCCCAAGGCCCTGGGTGCGGGTCTTGGTGGTGTAGAACGGCTCGCTGGCGCGGCCCAGGGCTTCCATGCAAAAGCCTGGGCCATTGTCGCGAATGTACAGGTTGACGCCTTGTTCGGTGGTTTCGGCACTCAGCCAGAGTTTGCGCGGCGGGCCTTTTTCGGTGAGGGCGTCGAGGGCATTGGCCAACAGATTGCCCAGCACCTGGCGCAGGCGGGTTTCGCCGGCCTGCACCCACAAGGCGGCTTCGGGCATATCACGAATCAGCTCTACTTCCATCGAGCGTCGGCGCTTGCCCAACAACGCCAGGGCGTCGTCCAGCGCCGGTTGCAGGGCCACGCTCTCTGGCGCATGGCGGTCACGACGGGCGAAGGCGCGCAGGTGGGCGATGATTGAGGCCATTCGCCCGGTCAGCTCGCTGATCAGCTTGAGATTGCCCCGAGCGTCGTTGGTGCGCTCGTGGTCCAGCAGGATTTCGGCGTTCTCGGCATAGCTGCGAATCGCCGCCAGCGGTTGATTGAGCTCGTGGCTGATGCTTGCCGACATGGTGCCCAACGCCGACAGCTTGCCCGCTTGCACCAGGTCATCCTGGGCGCGCACCAGCTCTTGCTGGGCATGTTCGCGCTCCAGCACTTCCTGTTTGAGGCGCCGGTTGAGGCCTTCCAGGTCGCTGGTACGTTCGACCACGCGGGCTTCCAGCTCGCGGCGGGCCTTGGCCTCGAAGGCGATGCGGTCCAGGTAGTGCCGGCGGCGCTGCATCATCAGGCCCAGCAGCAGCATCAGTACCAGCAGTGCCGCGCCGCCGACGGCGACCACGGTGCGCACCGGCCGGGTGATCAGAGAGCGCGGCGCGAGAATCTCCACATTCCAGCCGGTCTCGGCGATGGCCGTGGACTGGCGCAACCAGGCGCTGCTGCTCAGGCTCAGCGGCTGCGGGTCGCGGGTCGGGTAGGGTTGGATCGCGATGATGGCCTGGCGCTCTTCGGCGGTCAGCGGGCGGGTAGCGCGAAATCGCCATTGTGGGCGCGAGGTGAGGATCACCACGCCGTTGTGGTCGGTGACCAACAGCTGTTCTGGCGTGTTGCCCCACAGGCTCTCGGTGTGGTCCAGGTCGACCTTGACCACCAGCACGCCAATGATTTGGTCGCCATCGCGCACGGCGGCGGCGAAGAAGTACCCGCGCTTGGCCGACGTGGTGCCCAGGCCGAAAAACCGCCCCAGACGCCCGTCCATGGCTTCGCTGAAATACGGCCGAAACGAGAAATTACGCCCGACGAAGCTGTCCTGTTTATCCCAGTTGGAGGCCGCCAGCGTCTTGCCGGTGGTGTCCATGAGGTACATCACCTCCACCCCGGCTTGGGCGGCGACGTCTTTGAGCAGCAGGTTGGCGTTGACCTGGTTGGTGCTGACGTCGGGTGCTGCCAGCGCGGTGCGCAGGGCCGGCAAGTCGCCGAGGATCTGTGGCAACACCTCGTAGCGGTGCAGCGTGCCCAGCAGGTTGGCGACGTACAGGTCGAGGGTCTGGCGGTTCTGCCCCGCCAGTTCGCTGCGGTAATAGCGCTCGGCCAAGTGCTCCAGCGGCCACAGCAACGGCGCCAGGCACAATGCCAAGAGGGCGAGGCTGCGCCAACGGGGTCTTCGCGGGAGTGTGGGAGTCATGAGAGTCGGGCGCCTGTGGGTACAGGCGCATTATGCCTAGTGCTGCTGTGCAAGACACTCGCGCAATGCGTCTTGCCACTCTGGTTGGCTGACGTGCCATTGCTGTTGCAGGTGGCTGCAATCGAGGCGCGAGTTCAGTGGGCGCTTGGCGGGCGTGGGGTAGGCGCTGGATGGGATGGCCTCCAGTTCGGCACATGCCTTGCCTTGGGCGCTTAGATGTTCGCCGATGGCCTGGGCAAAGCCGAACCATGAAGTTTCACCTTGGGCGGTCAGGTGATAGATGCCCCATGGCCCAGGCTTGCCGGCCTGCCAGCGTTCGATCAATGCGCGACTGCTGGCAGCGATAGTCCCGGCCCACGTGGGCGCACCGATTTGATCAGCGACGATGCGCATATGGGGTTTTTCTTGCAGCACGCGCTGCATGGTCAGCAGGAAATTCTTGCCGTGGTTGGAGTAGACCCAACTGGTGCGCAGTATCAGGTACTCGCCGCCCACCGCTGCAATCGCCTGCTCACCGGCCAGTTTGCTGCGGCCGTAGACGCTCAACGGGTTCGGTGAGTCGGCCTCGATGTAGGGCGCAGGTTTGCTGCCATCGAACACGTAGTCGGTGGAGTAATGAATCAGCGGAATGCCCAGAGCCTTGGCTTCCTCGGCAAGGATGCCGGGGGCGATGGCGTTGATGGCGAATGCCGCCTCCGGTTCGCTTTCAGCCAGGTCAACGGCGGTATGGGCCGCGGCGTTGATGATCAGGTCGGGGCGCTGGGCGCGGATCTGCTGACGGATCTGATAGGCGTTTGCCAGGTCAAGTTGGTCGCGGCCCAGGATGATCAACTCGCCCAGGCCACTAAGGTGCTGTTGCAGAGCCTGGGAGACTTGGCCGTGCTGGCCGGTAATCAGGATTTTCATGGGAACAGATCGGCTTCCATCAGCAATTTTCCTGCCTGGTCCTTCACGGACAGCTGGGGCGCCTCGCTCAGCTCCCAGTCAATCGCCAGCGTCGGGTCACTCCACAGGATGCTGCGCTCGGCGCTCGGCTGGTAATAGTCGGTGGTCTTGTACAAAAACTCGGCGTAGTCGCTGAGCACCACAAAGCCATGGGCAAACCCCTCGGGCACCCACAGTTGGCGATGGTTCTGCGCTGACAGGCGCACACTCACCCAATGGCCGAAATTCGGCGAGCTGCGGCGGACATCCACCGCCACATCCAGCACTTCGCCTGCTGTGACCCGCACCAATTTGCCCTGGGTGTGTTCGAGCTGGTAATGCAGGCCGCGCAGCACGCCTTTTTGCGAGCGCGAGTGGTTGTCCTGCACGAACTGACGCTGGAGCCCGGTGGCTTCTTCGAACCCACGGGCATTGAAGCTCTCGTAAAAAAAACCGCGCTCATCGCCGAACACTTTGGGTTCGAGGATCAGCACGCCCGGCAGTGCGGTTTCGGTCACATTCACCGGCTGTCTCCCGCCAGTGCGTAGAGGTATTGGCCGTAGCCGGTCTTGCCGAAGTATTTGGCGCGTTCGAGCAGATGTTCGCGGTCGATCCAGCCGTTGCCGTAGGCGATCTCTTCGAGGCACGCGACTTTCAGGCCTTGGCGGCGCTCGATGGTTTGCACGTACTGGGAGGCGTCCAGCAGGCTGTCGTGGGTGCCAGTGTCGAGCCAGGCGAAGCCACGGCCGAAGCGCTCTACCTGTAGATCGCCCCGGCGCAGGTAGGCGTTGTTGACGTCGGTGATTTCCAATTCGCCACGGGCCGACGGTTTAACCGCCTTGGCGATTTCGATCACATCGTTGTCGTAAAAATACAGGCCCGTGACCGCATAGCTGGATTTGGGCGCCGCCGGTTTTTCTTCGATGGACAGGGCGCGGCCTTCGCTGTCGAAGTCGATCACGCCGAAGCGTTCCGGGTCTCTGACCCAGTAGCCGAACACGGTGGCGCCTTTGCCGCGTTCCACCGCTGCATGCAACTGCGCGCTGAAGCTTTGGCCGTGGAAAATGTTGTCGCCGAGAATGAGGCACACCGGGTCGCTGCCGATGAATGCTTCGCCGATCAAAAAGGCCTGTGCCAGACCGTCCGGCGAAGGCTGCTCGGCGTAGCTGAACGTGACGCCGAACTGGCTGCCGTCCCCCAGCAGGTTGCGGTATTGGGGCAGGTCGGCCGGGGTGGAGATCACCAGGATCTCCTTGATGCCGGCCAGCATCAGCACCGAGATCGGGTAGTAGATCATCGGCTTGTCATACACCGGCAACAGTTGCTTGGACACGCCCAGGGTAATGGGGTGAAGACGGGTGCCGGAGCCGCCGGCCAATACGATGCCTTTCATCATGCGATCAGATCCCTCATGTCGGTGTTGCCCAATCGTTGGCCCTGATAACTGCCGTCCTGGACCCTGCGGCACCACTCCAGGTTATCGAGGTACCACTGCACGGTTTTGCGTAGCCCGGTTTCAAAGGTTTCCAATGGTACCCAGCCCAGCTCCCGTTCGATTTTGCTGGCGTCGATGGCGTAGCGCAGATCGTGGCCGGGGCGGTCTTTGACGAAGGTGATCAGGTCGCTGTACTTCGCCACGCCAGCAGGGTGTTGCGGTGCCAGTTCTTCCAGCAGGTTGCAGATGTTGCGTACCACCTCGATATTCTTTTGCTCGTTGTGACCGCCGATGTTGTAGGTCTCGCCCACCACGCCCTCGGTCACCACCTTGAGCAGGGCGCGGGCGTGATCTTCGACGAACAGCCAGTCGCGCACCTGCAAACCATCACCATAGACCGGCAATGGCTTGCCCGCGAGCGCGTTGAGGATCACCAGCGGGATGAGTTTTTCGGGAAAGTGGAACGGGCCGTAGTTGTTTGAGCAGTTGGTGAGCAGCACCGGCAAGCCGTAGGTGCGCTGCCAGGCGCGCACCAGGTGGTCGGACGCGGCCTTGCTGGCGGAGTAGGGCGAGCTGGGCGCATAGGGCGTGGTTTCGGTGAACAGATCGTTTACGCCGTGCAGGTCGCCGTACACCTCGTCGGTGGAAATATGATGGAAGCGGAACGCGTTTTTTGCCGGCGCAGCGAGGGTTTGCCAGTAGCCGCGGGCGGCTTCGAGCAGGCTGTAGGTGCCGACAATGTTGGTCTGGATGAAATCCGACGGGCCGTCAATGGAGCGGTCCACATGGGACTCGGCCGCCAAGTGCATGATCGCCTGGGGCTCGAAACGGGCCAGCACCGCGCTCACGGTGGCCTGGTCAATGATGTCGGCCTGAACGAACTCATAGCGGCTGTTGGAGGCGATGGCGCTCAACGATTCCAGGTTGCCGGCGTAGGTGAGTTTGTCGAGGTTGAGCACTTCATGCTCGGTGTGCTGGATCAGGTGACGTACCAGAGCAGAACCGATAAAACCGGCGCCACCGGTAATAAGAATGCGCATGTCGGGGCCCTTTTCCTTTTGACGGACATTAAGCGAATGGAGCATAGCTTGTGTTGCGGCGGGATGTGCCAGGGGGTTGCACAAGCCCCCTGAACAATGGCGAACTAAGCGCCTGATAAAAATACCGAGGTCGCCCCATGCTGCTCGCCACGCTGATCCACCGCGCCAGTCTACCTTGCCCGCAAGTAGGCCCCGACCAGGCGGCACGATTGCTTGAGCAGTATTACGGCCTCACTGGCACTTTGCAGTCATTGGGTAGCCAGCAAGACCTCAACTACAAAGTCGACAGCACCCGCGGCCGATTTGTTCTGAAAATCTGCCGGGGCGACTACGCCGCCGTGGAGTTGCAGGCCCAGCATGCGGCGCTCAATAGCCTGCAGGCGGTGCGCGTGCCTAAGGTCATCAAGGCGCTTAACGGCGATGACCTGCTGACGGTCACGGTCGATGGCCAAACCTTGCACATGCGGCTGCTGGATTACATCGACGGCCAGCCCCTGACCCATCTGCCGCACCTGGGGCGTGAGGTGATTGCAGGCTTTGGCGACCTGTGCGGCCGGATGAGCCAGGCGCTTGCAGCGTTCACGCACCCTGGTCTTGATCGAGCGCTGCAATGGGACCCTCGTCATGCTGGCGAACTGATTTCTCATCTGCTGGTCACCTTGGAAAACCTGCCTCACCGTGCTGCGCTTGAGCAAGTGGCTGTTCAGGTTAAATCGCGCATCCAGCCTCTGGTCGATTATCTGCCGTGGCAAGCCGTGCACTTGGACATCACCGATGACAACGTGGTGTGGCAGCGCGACAGCCAACGCCATTGGCAGGTCGAGGGCGTGATCGACTTTGGCGATCTGGTGCACACCTGGCGTATTGCCGATCTGTCGGTGACCTGTGCGGCCTTGCTGCACCACGCCGAGGGGGACCCTTTTGCGATCTTGCCGGCGATCCAGGCCTGCCACGCCGTTACACCCTTGCAGCGCGAAGAGTTGCAGGTGCTGTGGCCGCTGATCGTCGCTCGTGCGGCGGTGCTGGTGTTGAGCAGTGAGCAGCAGCAACGCTTGGACCCGGATAACGCCTACCTGTTGAAAAACGCCGAGCATGAGTGGGAAATCCTTCACGTGGCGACCTCGGTGCCGTTTGAATTGATGGAAGCGGCGATTCTGAGCAGCGTCGGTGAGGCGCGGCCTCCCGTTGCCAGCCAGGGCTTTGCGCCCTTGTTACCGGGGTTGGTGGGGCGGGAATTTGCGCTGATCGACTTGGGTGTACTCAGCCCGCATTTTGAGGCCGGCAACTGGGAACAACCGGGCATCGACAGCAAGTTGCTGGATGAAGCGGCGGCGGTGCATGGGCTGGCGGCCAGTCGCTACGGGCAATACCGGTTGTCGCGTACCTGCCCGGACCAGGCCGCAGAGCCTGCAACGTTCCCGCTGCATGTCGAGCTGCATTTGCCCCATGGCACGGTACTCGAAGCGCCGTTTGCCGGTACGTTGCATCAAGACGCTGACGGTCTGATCAGCGTGCAAGGCGTCGCGTTGAGCCTGCGGTTGTGGGGGGTGAAAACCGTCTTGAAGCCGGGCGCGTTGTTGGTCGAAGGGCAAGTGCTGGGCGAAGTGCACGCGCCACTGACTGTGCAATTGTGCCGTGCCGACCTTGAGCCACCGCTGTTTTGCACGCCGTCTCGCGCCTTGGCGTGGCAAGCCCTGTGTCCATCGCCCGCCACGTTGTTGGGACTGGCCTGCGATGCCGAACCAGAGCTGGACCCCGAAGCGCTGTTGGCCCGTCGGGACGCCAGTTTCGCCCGTTCGCAGAAGCACTATTACGTCGACCCGCCGCGTATCGAGCGGGGCTGGCGCAATCACCTGATAGATATGCAGGGCCGCTCCTACCTGGACATGCTCAACAACGTCGCCGTGCTCGGCCACGGCCACCCGCGCATGGCGGCGGTTGCGGCGCGCCAGTGGTCGTTGCTCAACACCAACTCGCGCTTTCACTACGCGGCGATTGCGGAGTTTTCCGAGCGCTTGCTGGCGCTGGCGCCGGAAGGCATGGACCGGGTGTTCCTGGTCAACAGCGGCACCGAGGCCAACGACCTGGCGATCCGCCTGGCCTGGGCCTACAGCGGCGGGCGCGACATGCTTAGCGTGCTGGAGGCGTATCACGGCTGGTCGGTGGCGGCGGATGCGGTGTCGACTTCGATTGCCGACAACCCCCAGGCGCTGAGCAGCCGCCCGGAGTGGGTGCACCCGGTGACCGCGCCGAATACCTATCGCGGTGAATTCCGTGGGCCGGACTGTGCGCCGGATTACGTACGAAGCGTGGAACACAACCTGGCGAAAATCGCTGCGAGTAAACGCCAACTGGCCGGTTTCATCTGCGAGCCGGTGTATGGCAATGCCGGCGGTATCTCCCTGCCACCGGGTTACTTGCAGCAGGTGTACGGGTTGGTCCGCGCACAAGGCGGCGTGTGCATCGCCGATGAAGTGCAGGTGGGTTATGGCCGCATGGGCCATTTCTTCTGGGGCTTTGAAGAGCAAGGCGTGGTGCCCGACATCATCACCATGGCCAAGGGCATGGGCAATGGCCAGCCGCTGGGCGCGGTAATCACCCGTCGCGAAATCGCCGAGGCGCTGGAGGCCGAGGGGTATTTCTTCTCGTCGTCGGGTGGTAGCCCGGTCAGTTGCCGCATCGGCATGGCCGTGCTGGATGTGATGGAGGAAGAAAAGCTGTGGGAAAACGCCCAAGTGGTGGGTGGGCATTTCAAGGCTCGGTTGGAAGCGTTGATTGAGCGTCATCCGCTGGTCGGCGCTGTGCACGGTTCCGGTTTCTATCTGGGGCTGGAGTTGGTGCGCGACCGCAATACGCTCGAACCGGCCACCGAAGAAACCACATTGCTATGCGATCGCCTGCGCGAGCTTGGGGTTTTCATGCAGCCCACGGGTGATTACCTGAATATCCTCAAAATCAAGCCGCCGATGGTGACGTCCAAACGCAGCGTGGATTTTTTTGTCGACATGCTGTCGAAGGTGCTGGATGAACACCTGTAGTTAGTCGATTGTTATCGGCTATTTTATGTAATATTTCTCGACTAACATCCTTGTTTGCTTTTAAAGCCGATTTTTATCCGTTATAAAGTCGGCCTTTACCCCCATTCGGAGCCCTGATCGCCATGACCACCCTGCACAGCACCCCCCGCGCCGATGGCTTCCATATGCCCGCCGAATGGGCGCCACAAACCCAAACCTGGATGATCTGGCCCGAGCGCCCGGACAACTGGCGCCTGGGTGGCAAGCCCGCGCAGGCGGCCCACGTGGCTGTGGCCAAGGCCATTGCACGGTTTGAACCGGTGACGGTGGCGGTTTCCGCTGGCCAGTACGAGAACGCGCGGGCGCGCCTTGATGTGCCGAATATCCGCGTGGTGGAAATGTCCAGCGATGACGCTTGGGTACGGGACACCGGCCCGACGTTCGTGATCAATGACGGCGGTGAAGTGCGCGGCGTGAACTGGGACTTCAACGCCTGGGGCGGCTTTGATGGCGGCCTGTATGCGCCGTGGAACCGTGACTCCCAAGTGGGTGGCAAGATCCTCGAGATCGAGCGCTCGCCGCGCTATCGCACCGAAGGCTTTGTGCTGGAGGGCGGTTCGATCCACGTCGACGGCGAAGGCACCCTGATCACCACCGAAGAGTGCCTGCTCAACCGCAATCGCAACCCCCACCTCGACCGGGCCGAGATCGAAGCGGTGCTCAGCGCCAACCTGGCTGTGGATAAAATCATCTGGCTGCCAGACGGCCTGTTCAACGACGAAACCGACGGCCATGTGGATAACTTCTGCTGCTACGTGCGCCCAGGCGAAGTGTTGCTGGCCTGGACCGATGACCCGCAAGACCCCAACTACGCGCGCTGCCACGCCGCCATGGACGTGCTGCAAAGCAGCACCGACGCCCAGGGCCGCTCGTTCACGGTGCATAAAATGCCGATTCCGGGGCCGCTGTATGCCACTGAAGAAGAATGCGCGGGTGTCGACCCGGTGGACGGTACACAGGAACGTAATCCGACCGTACGCCTGGCCGGTTCCTACGTGAACTTCCTGATCGTCAACGGCGGCATTATCGCGCCAAGTTTTGACGACCCGCTGGACGGCCCGGCCAAGGTCATCCTGCAGAACCTGTTCCCGCAGCACGAAGTGGTGATGGTGCCGGGCCGCGAACTGTTACTGGGTGGCGGCAATATCCATTGCCTGACCCAACAGCAGCCAGCTCCCCACAGAAATTGAGTGCAGTTGTAACAGCGTCATGACGGCGCTGCGGCGCTCACCCGTGTGAGCGCCCACAGCAAGCCCGCGGCCCTGCACGGTCGCGGGCTTTTTTGTACCCGTATGCCGACAAACCAGAGACATTGGCATAGCTCTTGTATCGGTGTTGCGACAGTGACCCAGGTTTATGACCGCGCAGTTCTGTCATAAACCTTGAGTAAGTTAGCCGCTCACGCAGTAGGAGAGAGCGCTGAAATGAATGCCCAGACCAACCTGATGTACACGCGCACATTTCACCCCTCGCGGGTCGACGGCAATGCCATCCATGCGCTGGCGCTCTGGTTGAAGGAAAACGGCTCCCGGCAGGTCAGGCAGCCTGATTTGCGCAGCGTGATGAGTGAGCGCTATCCGGTGGGATTGTTCAGTGATGATGAGGTGCACGCATTGTGTGACCTACTGAAAAACTAAAGACCACCAAGAATCAAATGTGGGAGCTGGCTTGCCTGCGATAGCGGTGCATCAGCCAACTATTTTCCAGCTGATTCACCGCTATCGCAGGCAAGCCAGCTCCCACACTGACCGCGTTTGCCTAGAAGCTGTAGGTGCCGGTCACCACCACGCTACGCGGCTCCCCCGGCTGAATCTGCGCCACACTGGTCGCCGATGCGTAGTAAGTCTTGTCGGCGATGTTGTTCAGCGCCGCCCGCACGTCCCATTCCTTCTGACGCAAGCCGACCAACGCATCCCAGCGGCCGTAGCCCGGCAGTACCACAGCGTTGGCGCTGTCGGCATAACGATCGCCCACCAGCGTCAGGCCGGTTTCGGCGTACCAGCCCATTTCGGGTTTCCAGGTGATGAACAGGCTACCGTTGCGCTTGGCCACGTCGCTGACGCGTTTGCCTGCAAAACCGTTGTTGTCCTTCACCACCGTGGCGTCCTGCAGGCCGATGCCACCGCGCACATACCAGTTGCCGACGAGTTTGCCGGTGGCGGTCAGCTCTACGCCACGTGAGCGTTGCAAGCCGCTGAGCAGGGTGATGCTGCGGTCCAGCGGGTCGCTGGTGCGACGGTTGTAGAGTTCCAGTTCGTACACCGCCAGGGTGGTGCTGAGACGGTCGTCAAGCCAGTCGCTCTTGACCCCGATTTCCTTTTGCTTGGTCAGCTCGGGGCTCAGGTCGTTGGCACCGCTGGTGGCGCTCGGGGTGATGCCGATCAGGCCGCCGCCTGCTGGGGAGAACGTCTTGCTCCACGAGGCATAGAACGAGTGATGTTCCAGTGGCGTCCACACCAGGCCAAAGCGCGGGCTGGTGCTGCGGCTTTCCACCGCCTGCTGGGTGTTGAGCAGTTTGTTTTTGGTGTCCACTTCAAAGTAGTCGTAACGCAAACCGGCCAGCACTTGCCACTGATCGTTGAGGCGTAGCTGGTCTTGTACGTAAACGGCGCGGCTTTCGACTTCGGTGTGGTTGTTGCTCCACACGCTCATCGGCCCGTTATGGCTTAGATGGCGATTGGGCTGGTTGAGATCCAGGCTCGGCACCGCCTGGCCCCCTCGGGCGACGGTCGTGGCGGTGAATAGCTTCGGATCGCGGCGCTGGCTGCCCAGTTCAAGGCCGGTGAGCAGGCGGTGTTCCATGCCGTAGGTGGTAAAGCCGCCTTCCAACTCGACGTTGTTGAAGACATTGAGGGTGGTCAGGTCCTGTTGCCAGCGTTGGCGAGTGACGCTGTTGGTCGCGGGGGCGTAGGCGGTTTGGTAGGTATTGTCGAAGTCGCTGTCGAGCTTGAATATGCCCAGGGTCTGGCGCAGTTGCCAGTTGTCGTTGAGTTCATAGGCCAGCTTGGAGCGCAGGGACTGGGACTTGTCGTCGATGTAGTCGCGGCTGTCACCGTAGGTGGTGCTGCGGCTCACGTCTGCCGGGCGCCCGTTGACGCCGGGGATGCCTCGGTCGGGCGTGCGGTTGTAGCGGCTGTATTCGTATTGCACCAGCCAGTTCAGGTCTGGGGTGAGCTGCCAACTCATGGACGGTGCAAACAGCTGGCGGTTGCCGTCGACGCCATCGCGAAAGCTGTTGTTGTCCTGGTTGCCCATGTTCAGGCGCAGGCTGATGTTATCGGTGGGGTCGTTGCTCAAGTCGGCATACAAACTGCGCAAATCGTTGCTGCCGCCCTGGGCTTCGATGCTCGATTTATGCCCGGCGATTGGCAGCTTGCTCACGCGGTTGACGATCCCTCCCTGACCGCCTCGCCCGTACAGCACGGCGGCTGGCCCCTTGAGCACTTCAATGCGTTCGATGTTATGCAGGTCGCGCACGTACTGGCTGTCGTCGCGAATACCGTCCAGGTAGAAATCATTGCTCGCCTCGAAACCCCGTATGCGCAAGCTATCAAAGCGCGTGTCGGCGCCGCTGCTCACGTTTGGGATGCCGCTCAAGGCCTGGCCCAAGTCATTAGTGCCGTAGGCGCGCAGGCTTTCGGTTTTTACCGAATCGATTGCCTGGGGCACGTAGCGCACGGGTGTAGCCGTGCGGGTTGCCGTGCTGGTTTCCTTGACGCGGGGGTCGTCTTCGTCCGCTTCAGCGCTGATTGAGGTTTCGGGCAAGGTCGTCGCCGCACAGGCAAAACCGGCAGACAGCAGAACGGAAAGCCCAAGGGTCATGGGCGTCAGGCGAGGGGCAGGCATGGAGAAATGTATCCGAATTATTAGGGAGGAAATTACGCGTTAATGGTAATGCTTTGCATTTGCGCGCGTTATAGCTTCCCAAATGTATCGGCTTTGAAATGTGTTACGAAATGTGTTTTTAGCGTCGCTGGAATGTCATTTAGGTCGTTTTCAGAAGGGCTGTAAGCCATTGCTTAGAATTATTTCGCCTAAATACAGACGATTCGCGAAATTGACACATAGTTCAACGCACGACTAGGATTGCGCCCAACGCCTGTGGCTAACCGCCATGACTCATCCAATAAAAAAAGGCCCGCGGCATGTTTAGTCGTCCGCGGGCCTTTTTTTTTCCGGAAAAAGTCGACACCAGAAAAGCAACATGGAGCCTGGTGTCCTAGCGCGTACTCAACCAGAAATAAGGAATACAAGAAAATGTTGAAGCAACGGATGAGTCTGATCGCTCTGGGGATTTTGAGCGCATCGGCAGCAATGGCAAACGACCAGGAGCAATCCAAGGGTTTCGTTGAAGACAGCCACCTGAACATCGCGGCACGTAACGCTTACATCAGCCGTGACTACAAAAACCACAACCAGGACAAAGCTGAATGGGGCCAAGGCTTCATCGGTAAGTTCGAGTCTGGTTTCACCCAAGGCACCGTAGGTGTGGGTGTGGACGTGATTGGCCAATACGCTATCCGTCTGGACGGTGGTAAAGGCCGTAGCGGCGGTGGCGGTATCGACTTTTTCAAGAAAGGCGATAGCGGCCATGCAGCCAACGACCTGGCCAAAGGCGGCGCAGCGGTAAAAGCGCGCATTTCCAACACCGTTCTCAAATACGGTCAGCAGCTGCCAAACGTGCCGGTACTGGCCTACGACAGCGGCCGTCTGTTGGCGGAAACCTACGAGGGCACCTCGATTGTTTCCAAAGAGATCGCCGGCCTGCAGCTGGACGCCGGTCACTTCACCAAGCAAGGCCGTAAGAGCGCCGAAGGCAGCGACAGCGGCGACCTCAAGAGCATCGACTACCTCGGCGGTAGCTACAAATTCACCGAAAGCCTGTCGGCCGCGCTGTACGCTTCCGACATGCAGGACGTGCTGAAAAAGCAATACGTCAACGTGAACTACGTGCTTGCCCTGCCAGAGCAACAGTCGCTGACGTTTGATTTCAACGGCTACAAAACCAAGCTGGACAAGAGCTTCGCCCAGCTGACCCAGGGTGATGAAGACGCCCGCGACAACAAAATCTGGAGCCTGGCCGCTACCTGGGCTGTCGGCCCGCACAGCTTCACCGTTGCTCACCAGCGCAGCACCGGTGACACCGGCTATCTGTACAGCGGCTACCACCAGAACAACAAGAACAGCGGCATCGGCGACGGTGGTAACACCATCCTGCTGGCCAACTCCTACTGGTCTGACTTCAACGGCAAGGACGAGCGTTCCTGGCAAGCAGGCTACGGCCTGGACTTCAGCGCCTTCGGCGTGCCTGGCCTGAGCTACAACGTCGCTTACGTGCGCGGCACCAACATTGACGACGGTTCCAACCGTGGCAATGGTACCGAGCGCGAAATCTTCAACCAGGTCAAATACGTCGTTCAGAGCGGCCCGGCCAAAGACCTGAGCCTGCGCGCTCGTGCGTCGTGGTTGCGTGTTTCCAACAATGCTGACCAGTACAACATTGGTGGTAACGAACTGCGTCTGTTCGCTGACTACCCGATCAACGTTTTCTAATTGATCGCGTGTAGCGCCTGATTCAAGGCGATAAAAAACCCCGACTGGTTCGGGGTTTTTTTATGCCGGTGGGTCAGGCCTCGCGCTGCTGCAAGATTCTGCGTGCCAGTGCCGCGTTTTTGTAATCGAGCATCATGGACAGCCCTTCATAGGGCTCGATTTTTTTACCGTCGATACACAACTGCGCCATCTGCAACAAAACCTGACGTTTCTTCTTGTTGACCCGTACACCGGGCACGCCGAACGCGGTTTTGCGCGTTTCGGGCAACGGCGCCTCGGGCGTCAGTTGCACCGTGACCCAGACGCCTTGGGCGAACTGCAACGTGATCTCGTCGATATGTTCAATCGGTAGCGGCTGCGTCAGGTTGTTGAAGACAAAATGCTCTGAGGTCAGGCGCAGTGCAGTCTGTGGCGCGCGTTTGAAGCGGCGGATGCCCAGCCACAAAAAGACAAGCCCAATAAGGCCCAGGCAAGCCCCGGCGCCGAGCGCCGACAGTGGCGTGCTCTTCAAGCGCTCCGGGGCGAGCCAGGGGCGGCTCATGGCAAACAGGCCCCCCACTAAAAAGGGCAGGCCCAACACGGCCATCAGCGCGCCGTGCCACTGGCCACCTTCGTGCAAGGTGCGCTCGCCGTCGGTCGCGGCGGCCATGGTTTCCAGCAAGTGCGTGTGTGCAGCGTCTTCAGACGCCATGATGGCGATCAGGTCGTGGGACAACGCTTCACGCACCGTTTGAGGTGCACTGAAATACCCATCGATTTGCGCATTCGCGGCGTCGGCATTCACCGGGCGAGTGGCACTGCGAATTGCGTCTTCCAACGGCACTTGCAGCGCTTGCAGGCGTTGGCCATTGGAAGGATGGGAGTCGGTGGGATGGGGCTGGTGATTCTCCAGCGCCTCAGGTGGCAACTGCAAAGCGACATCCTGCATCGCGCTAAGTACTGCGCCGGGCAGGTCGTTTTCAGCGGGTTTTTCGCATTTCGCGATCAAGGTGCTTTCGAGTGGCTCATGCAACACCGACACGCGTAACAACGCCGATGCGGCAGCGACACTGCCCACCAATCGCGCGCCGGCGGCGTCCGCCAGGAGTTCGCGTTCGCGGCTCCAGTGGTTCACCGCATGGTCGAAGTGCTCCATGAAAAAAACGCCAAACATAAAGGAGGGGCGCATCAGACGACCCTGGATCGCGTCGCTGGCCAACATCGTTTCAGCCAGCGCACCGAGGCTGCGTTGCACGCCATCATAGATCGGCAAAAAACGCAGGCTGTACTCGGTGTCTTCCCCGGCAAAATGTGCCAGTTCGTGCCCGATGATTGCGCCGACTTCCTCGCGGCTCAACAGGCCCAAGTGCAGAAAGGGCACATGCAGGGTACGGCCACGCAGTTGGGTTTGTGAGGGGAGCACGTTTGCGTCGCTGGATGTCACGTAAAACCCTTGGGTGAGACTCACTACAATATGATCCGGTGGCAGCGCGCCCAGTCGCTCGGCCAATTCGTTCACATGGCGCCACAATCCCGGAGCCTCTTGCGGCGTCACGGTCGCGCCGAACATCTCCAGGGGCTGCGGCGTGAACATCCCCAGCATGTACCGCAATTGCTTGAGCAGCAGCCAGATCGAATACAGGCAGAACGCCGCGACCACGCCCAACACCGCCATCAGCTTGATTTCACCGCTGCCCAGCCGGCCGAAATGCCACAACGCCAGGCCTTCGAAGCTCAAGGCCAGCGCGACCGTGGCCGCCATCGCCATCACATGGCTCACCAGCACATAGGGCAACAAGCGACTGCCGAGAGAGAACACCTGCAGCAGGCTTTCCCGTGATTGGCGCGCACGACGCCCCGCCCAGTGCGTGGCGAGCAGCGCGGTTACCCCAATCAACGCGGCGAGCAGTCCCAGGCCGATCACCCAGGGCGCGATGGCGCGCATTGCCCGGTTCACGCGGTGGGCGGTGGGCAGTTCGGTCTCGATGTTCTCCAGCCGGGAGAGGGCCAGTTGCACGCCGATCTTTTCATCGACCAGGTCGACCATCGCCGCCGGATCTTTCGCGGCCAGCGCCTGCAGTTGCTGCCTGGCGATGCCCACATTGATGTGGTAATCGATCACCGCGTCTGATGATTCGTCAGCGCGCTGGCGCTCCCAGCCACCCAGGGCTGCCAGCAGCAGCGGGAAGATCACCAGCAGGACGATCAGTTTCAAGGCGTTCATAGAGGTCCGTTCCCAACGCGAAGGGTTCGGTTATACCTAAAAAACTGAGCGCCGGTCACTGACCGGCGCGTCAATAGCTACCCTGGCATTGTCGCGCGTGTCAGAAATTCCAGCGCGTGGTGACCATCATGTTGCGTGGGTCGCCGGGGTAGGCCGAGTCGTAGAAACCGATGTTGGTGTAGTAGTGCTTGTCGAACACGTTGTTGACGTTGAGGGTGGCCGACAGGTTTTTGGTGATTTGGTAGCGCGCCATCAGGTCAACCAGCCAGTACGGGTCTTGGGTGAGTACTTCAGAGCGGCCCAGGCCGGAGTTGCGTATCGACTTCCAGCCTTCGCTCTGCCAGCGCGCGCCACCGCCCAAGGTGAATTTGTCCAGCGGCCCGGTGAGCTTGTAGGTGGTGTAGAAGTTGATCTGGTCTTCAGGCTCCCAGGTAGACACTTTCACGCCGCTGTCATCGCGCGCCACCTTATGGGTGTAGCCCGCCTGCAGTTGCCAGCCAGTGGCGAGCTCGCCGGAGATTTCTGCTTCGTAGCCTTTGGTCTTGGACTTGATGCCGTAATAGGCCGTGTCGTTGCCCGGCACCGAATTGTGCTCGCTGTCGAGTTCGGGGCGGTTCTCTTCGTGTACTTCGAAGTAGGCGAGGCTTGAGTTCAGGCGCCCGTCGAAGAACTCGCCTTTGAGGCCGATTTCATAGTTTTTGCCTTCATCCGGTTCGAGCATCTTGTCAGTGCGGTCAAAGTAGTCGGTTTGCGGCTGGAAGATCTCGGTGAAACTGGCATAGGCCGTGAAGTTGTCATTGAGGTCGTACGTGACGCCTGCATAAGGCACGACCTTGCCGCTTTCCTTGGACTTGCTCATGCCAGTGACTTCGTAGTTGGCCAGGCGTGCGCCGAGCAACAGGTGCATTTCATCGGTCAGGCTGAAGCGGCTGGTGAGGTAGCTACCTGTTTGGCGGGCGGTCTGGTCGAGCGTGCGGTATTGAACCCACGCCGGCTCAGGGATATTACCGTCCCAGTTGTAAAAGTCAGCGGAGTTGGTGCCGGGGGCGAAGGTGGCGTTGTAGCTCTTGCCTTTCCATTTGCTGATCGACAGGGACTGGCCCACGACTAGCTCGTGCTCGCGCCCAAACAGTTCAAACGGGCCAGAGGCGTAGGCATCCAGGCTATCGCCGATCGTTTCGCCCGTGTGTTTTTTGGCAAACAGCGAGCTTTGGTTGCCAGAGTCTTGGGAGAGCGCACCCAGCGGCGCGTGATAACCGTTGATCTGATGGTTGTACTGGCCTTTGGCGACCCAGCCATTGCTGAAGCTGTGTTCCAGGGTGGCGAATGCCGTGCGGCTGTACTGCGCCCATGAACCCCATTTGGGGCCGTTGTTGAACGAGCGAGGCAAGTCCAGCTCTTTGCCTTCGGCGTCGAAGATCATGCGGCTGCCGGTCCAGCTGGAGCCTTTGGGGTCGCTGTCCTGGTAGTCGGCGCCGACGGTCAGCAGGGTGTCTTCGTCCAGGTCCGCTTCGAGAACTCCGTAGAACACGCTGGTCTTGCGCGAGTAGTGGTCGAGGAACGAGTGCTTGTCATTGTAGGCAGCGACCGCACGGGCGCGGATGTTGCCGGTTTCGGTCAAGGGGCCGCTGACGTCGATTTGTGAGCGGTAGTTGTCCCACGAGCCGGCACCCAGCTCGATGCTGCCCTGAAACTCGGCTGTTGGTTTTTTGCGGATCAGATTGAGCGTGCCGCCCACGCCGCCAGCGCCAGTCAGCAGGCCGGTCGCGCCTTTGAGCACCTCGACGCGGTCGTAGAGCGCCATGTCGGTGAGGGTCTGGCCGGCGGAGTACTGGGCGTCACGCAGGGTGGGGATGCCGTCGTACTGGAAGGTATTGATAGAGAAACCGCGAGAGAAGTAGTTGGTACGTTCGCTGTCATAGGTCGACACGGTGATGCCTGGGGTGTGACGCATCACGTCGTCGATGGAGTTAAGGCTGAAGTCGTCCATGGCTTGGCGTGTGACCACGGAAATCGACTGCGGCGTTTCACGCGGCGTGAGCACCAGGCGTGTGGCCGTGGCGATGGTGCCCGGGGTGTAGGAACCGGTGCCTTCGGTCACGGTGCCCAGTTGGTTGGTGGTCACCTGCGTGGCGCCCAACTGCAGCGCACTCTGCTCCGCGTTGGCGACCAGTACATAGCCGCCATTGCCCTGGCGTTCAGCGTGCATACCGCTGCTGGCCAGCAAACGGGCCAGGCCGTCTTCCACGGTGTAGGAACCGTTCAGCCCGGTGCTGGAAAGGTTGCGCGCCTGTTCGGTGTCGAACGAAATCGTCACCCCCGCTTGCACGCCAAACTGGGTCAGCGCCTTGCCCAGCGGCCCCGCTGGAATCGCGTACGCGACCTGGCTCTGAGCCAAGGCGGGTGTTGGCATTATCGCCAAACCGGGCAGGCTGGCGAGGGTCAAACCAAAGACGGCCAGGCGCACGGCGCGCGTCATGGACGTGTTGGCGAAGAGAAGAAGCGGGGGCATTCGGTGATCCTTCCGTTGGGCTGGCAGAAAGTCGCTGCAATAGCGGTTTGTGTCATTGACGGATGAGAATCAAAATCAGCAAGGCAGTGCGCCAATAATTTTCATACCGGTTCGACAGTGGCCCAGTAACGGGTCACATACCGCACTTTCACCGGCAGGGATTTGCCCAGGTTTTCCAAGACTGTATCGGTGTCGTCGATACGAAACGCGCCGGAGATGCTCAAGCCCTGCACCGCTGGGGCACAGCGCAGCACGCCGGGGCGGTAGCGGCTCAACTCGGCGATGAAATCTCCCAGGCGCCAGTCGTCCACGCTCAACATGCCCCGCACCCAAGCGGCGGAACCCGACGGCAAAGCGTGGGGAGGCTGGATGGCATCGCGGTCGAACGTGACCTGCTGGCCGGTTTCCAGGCGCAACGTGTGGGCGGGGTGCTGACGTGGGCGGATTTCTACCGCGGATTCCAGGACGCCGACTTGGGTGCGGTCGTCGAACTGGCGAACACTGAACTGGGTGCCGAGGGCCTTGATGCTGCCGTCGCCGGTAATCACCGTGAAGGGGCGCAGGGCCTTGTCCTTGGCGGTTTGCACTAGGATTTCGCCCTGGTACAGCCGGATCTGGCGCTGGTTGGCGTCGAAATGAATATCCAGCGCCGTGTCGGCGTTCAACTCCAGTTGCGTGCCATCGTCCAGGCGCAGCGAGCGCCGTTCGCGGGCGCCGGTGCGGTGCTGGGCCAACATGGCGCGATAAGGCACCTGCTCCACCGTCACCCAAGAACATGCGCCCACGGCCATCAACATGCCCAGGATTTTCAACACCGCTCGGCGTTGTTTCTGCGCGGCGCCGAGGCCGGAGAGGGCGGCCTGTCGAGGCATCCTTGCCCATTGCTGTTGCAGCGCTTCGACGCGCTGCCACGCGGCCGCGTGCTGTGGGCAGGCCTGCAACCAGGTTTGCCAGGCCTGGGTACGCGCCTCATCAGCCGCGCCGTCATTGAGTTGCACGTACCAAGTGGCGGCGGCTTCGAGTGTCTTTAAATCCAGAGACGACGCCATCAGCTCTCGACCAACAACAGGCACTGAGTCATGGCGCGAATCAGATGATTTTTCACCGTGGTCACCGACACCCCAAAACGCTCACCGGTGGCCACGTAGTTCAACCCTTCAAGTTGCACCGCCAGGAAAATCTCCCGGGTGCGCGGGCCCAGGTCATCGAGCAAGCTGTCGATGGCCACCAGCATTTCGATAATGGACAGGCGCACTTCAGGCGACACCTCCACCGGCTCCGGCCGCAGCGCCAGCGCCTGCAAATAGGCCTGCTCGATGGCCCGACGGCGGGATTTATCGATCAGCAACGAACGTGCAATCGCACTCAGGTAACCACGCGGCTCGCGGATCGGCGCACTGTTGCGCGCCGTCATCACGCGCAGGAACGTATCTTGCGCCAGGTCCGATGCATCCGCCGCATTCCCCAGTCGTACCCGCAGCCAGCCTTTGAGCCAACTGTTGTGGTCGCTGTACAACTGATGAAGCGCTGAATGATCAAGGGCTGACATGAGAGTGCTACCGGCGCGTAAATGGTAATAGCTCTCATTATTGTGATGGCGGGGTTTTATGCAAGGGGCTTTTGCGTTGGGGGGATCACACAAGGAAACCAGCGGCTAGGGGGCCTAGCCACTGGTGAGTAGATAACTAGCGTGCATCGAGCGCTGGCACTTGTCGCCGGCTATTCAGTTGCTTTATCAAAAGCGTTCCTCTTTTGATGAAGAATTTCTCAAAAATATTGAAAATAACAACGCTACTGGCCAAGGTTAAAATAATTGAAATAGCGCCGATCAACGCGATAGGGAGGTCCATTCTCTGGCCGATGAAACGTGTGGCAATCCAGACAAGCGGGTGCATTAAGTAAATGGTGTAGCTTATTTCCCCAAGCATTTTCAGCGGTCTTGTAACTGCGTTCTCATAACCAGGGTTGAGTGTGAGCGTTGATATAACCAAGCCAAAGCACGCCAGCGACAACAGCAGGCGCTCGTTGCCCGTCACAATATTGATTTGATCGCCTGATGCGATGGGTAAAATAAAAACGCTTATGCACAGGGCAGCAAGAGCTAAAGATAATGACTTTCTTTTTAGTATTGAAGTTACTTGCTCTTTGTAGTGTCCTATGGCTACGCCGACGGCAAACAAGAAAATTTGGTTTAGCGATTTGACATACACTTGCCACTGCTCTGCGAGGGTTCTCTCAGCGGTTAATGCGAAATAAGAGTAATAAATGGCGAACGCTGCGGATAGGGCGATGAAGGCGGCTATCGCCCACTTATTTCTCGCTGAGAAAAAAATAACAAATGGAAAAATGAGATAGAAAAAAGTTTCGTTTCCAATCGACCAGCCACCCGTGATGAGCGAAAGCGAAGGATCATATATTCCAAACAGTAGCGTGTAATTGAGTACGAGCAAACCGTAGTTTTCTGAAGGTGACCCACCTGTAAAGTAGGGTATTACATAGGATAGAAAAACTTGCATGCTCGTGGCTAGCCAAAATAGCGGAATTATTCGTGCTGCCCGTTTGATTGAAAAGTCGCGAAAATCTTTCAGGTCGTTGATTCGATATCGGTAGGCGAGCGATAAGCTTAGGCCGCTTAATATATAAAATATGGACACCGCATATATGCCGAGCCGGCCGAAAATCGTGTCGCTCTCAAATGGCAAGCCCGACCAGTTACCGTAGTGATAAATCATCACAGAGAAAGCCATGAGGCCGCGTAGATAGTCTAGCGATTCTATTCTGGACGATTGCATGTAACGTGTTCCGCGGCTCGGTGGGGCGGTAATGGTAGGCGATAGTTTCGTTGCTGTCGTTGCCGAAATACGCAACGAGCGTCGCAGGTAGGAAAGCCTTTTTAACCTGGCGGTGTCGCTCCCGCCGAGCCACAGGCGCACGGTGGCGTTTTTCGGGGGATGGCGCAAGCCGCCTTAGTCGCTGAGTCGGATGTTGACCGTGTCGGCCTTGATGCCGCAGTTATCGGTAAGGGTGGCTCTGATCAGCAACGGGGCGCGTTGCGTCAGGTGCAGGTTGCTAGCAACGCAACGTATTTGTAGGTCGGATCAATGATGAGCATCGCCAGGTACGTGATTAACCTTTCGTGGACGGCGTTGTCTGCGGTTGATCTGCGCCACCCCACTAAAAATATGCACTTTCATCGAGCTAATAATCGGCGATAATAAATAATTCAAATTTATCTAGCGACCTGTTATTTATAACAGTGTGGGCCGTCCTGATGTTGTGGAATAGTGCGCTTGTGGAGAAAGTGAGTCCGTAATTTTGTCAGTGTGAGGGTGTTGCGCTTTCTTGGATTTTTGATTTTAAGCATATTTTTTAGAGGTGAGCGTATGGCTATTCTTAATGGAAAGGTATTGTTTTATGACCCCAAAAGCCAAGCAGGGACGATTGGCGATGACGCGGCAAGTACGAAACGTTATGTCTTTTATAACGCCGACGTTGTATCGGATGGTCCATTGGAAAAGGATCAGCTTGTAATTTTTTCTGAGGAATCTTATGTAAGTGGTGGAGCATATGAGTATTGCGCCAAATCTATTCAAGGGCGGCCGTATACGGCGGGTATGGTCATTCTCAACGGTACGGTGTCATCTTATGAATCTGTGCGGGCGTTTGGGGTGATTGTAGATAAGGTAGCAAGCAATCTGAATCACTATATATTTTTGCTTCTGACGTGGTGCCGGGGGGAACATTACACGTTGGGCAGGCTGTCACGTTCATTGGAGACATAAACCGAAGTAATGTAGCGAATTTTGAATACGCAGCAAAAATAATTCAGGCTGTGTAATGGCTCTTGCCGGTGCTGAGGAGCGACCGAGACAGTTTAGTGATATATTCAGCCGCGAGGTCTGTTTGATTAGTTGGGCGTGGATTCCTCCACGTCACCGTGCAACTTAGCCTCGGTTTTTTCAAAACAATCTGACTGGGCGTTACCGTATTTGATCAGGGCCAGCTTGGCGCGTTGTGGCAGATGCCAGAAACCACAAAGCCCCGCATTGCGGGGCTTTGAAATAGGGGGCGGCACCAGGAGCCGACCCCGGGAGCTACTGATTACAAGTCAGTTGCTCTACCGTTGCGCTATCCCGCGTATCAGAACGACAATTATGAGATTGATCAGAGAGCAATGTTATTCCTAACTCCCCTCAATCAACGCCCGCTCTTCTAACCAAATCTCTTGAACAAACTGATCCGTAATCGCGTAAATCCCATGCCCACGCCGCATGATGATGTTCTCCGCCACCAGTGCAATCACCACCGGCTGGATCTCTTCAATCCGAACCTCGCGCCCCACCATCTTTGAATACTCAATTGCAGCATCAGTGGAGAAAATTCCACGCGCATCGCCCTGTGCAGAAGCAATTTTGTTGAAAATCGCTTGAGCCAGGCTGCCTAGCTGTTCGACTTTCTCAAGCTCAATACTCGCCGCTGCGGAGCGCAGTGTGCTGGCGATCACTGGTAGGAAAACGTCAGGTTCACCGTCCTGCTGCAAGAGCTGGCGCAGGGCCTTGAGCATCTCCTCGGGCCGATTCCCCAGCGTGTTGAACGCTTCGTTGGCCGCGTCGAAAGAGGGCAGCTTTTCCTTCTTCACTGTCATAGCAAGTCGGTTGAGCAGGTACTCAACGTAGTCACCTCTGAGCAGCGGGTATGCGGCTGACGTGGCGCCTGAAAACGCATGATTGCGTTTGGCCGTCAGCTCGCTGACTTGGGCCCTGTGAGAGCCTGTGCCAATGAATAGAAAGTAGCCGGGCGTATCGGGGCGAGGGTTGATTGCATCGCGGGCCGCTTTGAGAGCCAAGAGCAGTTGATTGCCATCGTCTGAGGAAATGGCGTGCTGCACTTCATCGATGATCAGCACGAGGTCAGTCTTTGCTTGGTCGACGACCTCCGTCAGTGCTTGCGCCAATGTCGGGCCATCGGCTCTGCCAATGCTGTCGAGTTTAAAGCCGAATTTGAATCCGGCTGCGCCGACGTCAATGTTGCTGACACGCTTAAGCATTTCCAGGATGGAGGAGCCCGGCGTTTGCAGTTCTTGCAGAGTTTTTTGTATGGCGTTGTGCACGAGCGTGGCGGGGTTGGCCAGCGTGTCGCTCCATAGGTCGACGTAGATCACCAGCGCGCCGGCGGCTTCCAGGGCTGGGATAAGGTCGTTTCTCAGGAAGGTTGTTTTGCCGGTTCGGCGCAGGCCGGACAGAAACAGGCCGGAACGCAGGCCTTCATCGAGAACACTTGGATTGAGAAGCTGATTGGCCATCGATTCAGCCAGCTCAGGGCGCTGAAATATACTGCTCATGCAATTATCCCTTTTTATGGATACGCCATAATTATTGCCAGTACATAATTTAGCATAAAGGTTGAAAGATGAACTTTGCGTACAGAAATAGGCGCTTTAAGCGAGGGGAGGCGAGGGAGATTTAGGCTGGTTCGACGATGAATAGCCCAGAAACAACAAAGCCCCTGCATTTCTGCAGGGGCTTCGTTTTGTATGGTGCCGGCACCAGGAGTCGAACCCGGGACCTACTGATTACAAGTCAGTTGCTCTACCAACTGAGCTATACCGGCGTGTTGGGCGACGATTATAGCGACTGCAATGGTTCTGTAAACCCCTGAAATCTGACTATTTTTGCGAAAACCGAAGTTTTCGCAAATCTCACCCCATCAACCCGCGATCAACGCTCGTGCAACGCCTCCGCACGGGACTTGATAATCGGCTTGAGCAGGTAGCTCAAGATGCTTTTCTTGCCGGTGATGATGTCTACCGAGGCAACCATGCCGGGGATGATCAGCAGCGGCTTTTCATCGGTGCCCAGGTGGCTGCGGTCGGTGCGCAGTTTGATGATGTAGAAGGTGTTTTTCTTCTCTTCATCCATCACGGTGTCGGCGCCGATTTGTTCGAGTTTGCCTTTGAGGCCGCCGTAGATGGTGTAGTCGTAGGCGGTGAATTTGATCATGGCCTCCTGGCCGGGGTGCAGGAAGGCGATGTCTTGTGGGCGGATTTTGGCTTCTACCAAAATGGTGTCGTCCAACGGGACCACTTCGGCCATGTCGCTGCCGGGCTGGATCACGCCACCGACGGTGTTGACCAGCATTTGCTTGACGATGCCGCGCACGGGGGAGGTGACCATGGTGCGGCTCACGCGGTCTTCCAGGCCTTTGGAGGTGGCCTGGGCCTTGCTCAGTTGGGTGCGTGCTTCATTCAACTGGCCCAAGGCGTCGCTGCGGAATTTGCCGCGGGTTTCGTCGATCTTGCGCTGCACTTCGTTGATGGCGGCTTGGGCGCGGGGGATGGCCAGGGTCGTGCCGTCGAGCATGCCGCGGGTTTCCACCTCGGAGCGTTTGAGGCGCAGCACTTCTACTGGCGAGATCGCGCCTTGTTGCACCAAGGGTTCGGACATGCCGATTTCCTGGCGCAGCAGGTTCAGGCTGTTGCGGTACTGGTCCTGCTTGGAGCTGAACTCGCGCAGCTCTTGCTGGCGTTGCAGCAGCTGTTGTTGCAGCCCGCCGACTTCGTCCGCCAGTTGTTGGCGACGGCTGAGGAACAGCGATTCTTCGTTCGAGGCCTGGTTGGGCACGGCTTTGCGGGCAGCTTCGGTGATGTTCAGCGGGCGGTTGTCGACTTCGGCGCTCAGGCGTTCCACGCGCAGTTCCATGGCCACGCGGTCGGCTTCGGTTTCGCCGACGTTGGAGGCAAAGCGGGTGTCGTCCAGGCGGATCAGCGGTGCGCCGGCTTCGACGATCTGGCCTTCGTGCACGTAGATCTGGGCGACGATGCCGCCTTCCAGGTTCTGGATTTTCTGGATGCGCGAAGAGGGGATGGCCTTGCCTTCGCCCTTGGTCACTTCGTCGATAATCGCGAAGTGCGCCCACAGCAGCAGGAACACAAAGAAGCCGATCACCGCCCAGATAGTCAGGCGTACGATGCGCGGCGCGTCGTCAATCAGCGCCTTTTCGACTTCGGGCAATGGTTGATCGTCGAGGGAGTCGCTGCCCTTGAAGTAACGGAAGATCACATCTTTCCAATGGCCTGGGCCGGACTTAAGCAACACTGATCTGCCCCTTTTTCAGCGCTTCCATAACGGCCGCTTTGGGGCCGTCCGCGAGTATTTGGCCACGGTCGATCACCAGCAGGCGATCCACCAGGCTCAACAGCGAGGCGCGGTGGGTGACCAGAATCACCGTCTTGTTTTCGATAACGGCTTGCAGGCGCTGTTTAAGACGCTCTTCGCCGGTGTTGTCCATGGCGCTGGTGGGTTCGTCCAGCAGCAAAATGGGCGGGTTCAGCAGCAGTGCGCGGGCCAGGGCCACGTTTTGGCGTTGGCCGCCGGAGAGGTTTTGCCCGCGCTCGCCCACCTGCAGCTCGTAACCTTGCGGGTGCAGCCTGGCGAATTCATGCACGCCGGCCAGCTCGGCAGCTTGCAGCACCATTTCGTCGTCGACGTAGCGCGCACCCGAGACCAGGTTGTCGCGCAGGGTGCCGGCCAGCAGTTGGATGTCTTGGGCGACGTAGCCGATGTTGTGGCGCAACTCGCTGACGTCGATCTGGCGGATGTCTACGCCGTCCACCAGCAACGAGCCGGAGTCTGGCTGATACAGGCCCACCAGCAGCTTGGCCAGCGAGCTTTTGCCCGAGCCGCTGCGGCCGATGATGCCGATTTTTTCACCTGGGCGAACGTTGAGGTTGATGCCTCGCAGCGCCAGGTTTTGCTGGTTCGGGTACGTGAAGTCCACTTCGCGGAACGTCATTGCGCCTTGCAGCGTTTTACGGCTCAGCGGACGCTCGTCGAAGTTGCGCTCTTGCGGCAGCTCCATCATCTGGTCTACCGAAACCATCGTCACCTTGGCTTGCTGGTAGCGGGTCAGCAGGCCCGACAGCTGGGCCAGCGGGCCGAGTGCGCGGCCGCTGAGCATGTAGCACGCCACCAGGCCACCCATGCTCAGGGTGCCGTCGATGATCTGGTACACGCCGAAGATAATCATCGCCACGCCAGCCACTTGCTGGATCAGCAACGTGATGTTCATCGCCAGGCCCGACAACACCTTCACCCGCAGTTCCAGGCGGCTGAGGGTGCCAATGGTTTGTTCCCACTGGTACTGGCGCTCGCTTTCGGCGTTGTTGACCTTTACTGCATCCAGCCCGGCGAGGGTTTCGATCAGGCTCGACTGACGCTCGGCACTCAGGGCCATGGTGCGCTCAAGTGTTGCGGTCAGCGGCTTTTGCAGGAAGTGGCCAATACCCAGGGCCAGCGGGAACGCGACGATAGGGATCCACACCAAGTGCCCCCCCAGCAGCGCGATCACCCCCAGGATGATCAGAGTAAACGGCAGATCGATCAGGCTGGCGAGGGTCAGGGAGGTGAGGAAGTCACGCATCCCCTGAAACTCGTGGATGTTGGACGCATAGCTGCCGACACGCGCCGGGCGCATTTTCATCGACATGCCCACGATGCGCTCAAACAGCGTCGCGGAGATGATCAGGTCGGTTTTTTTGCCCGCAAGGTCCAGGCACAGGCTGCGCATGCTCTTGAGCAACAGGTCGAACAGGTAGGCGCCGCAGATACCGATAGCCAGCACCCACAAGGTGGCCGTGGCCTGGTTCGGCACCACGCGGTCATACACGTTCATCACAAACAGGGGTGCAGCGAGGGCGATCAGGTTGATCACCAGGCTGGCAGCGATGGCGTCGGCATACAGCCAGCGCGAGCGCTTGAGGGTGTCTTTGAACCACGAGCGGGCGCGCGGGATCAGCGTGCCGCTGGTGACGTCAAATTTATGTTGCGGTTGGGCGAAGAAAACCCGGCCGCTGTAATCTTGACTCAGTACCTCACGAGAAACCTGAACTTCGCCGCCGTCACTTTCGCTGAGCAGCAGGCGGGCGTCATCGCCCTCCCAGCTCAACAGCACCGCACTTCGACCGTCCTTCAATAGCAGCAAGGCCGGCAAGGCGATGGACGGGATTTGCTCCAGCTTGCGCTGCAGCAAACGCCCCTGCAAACCCGCCCGGGCTGCTGCGCGGGGCAGCAGGTCAGCGCTCAGGCGCTGCCCCGCCAAGGGCAGGCCGGTGGTCAGCATGGCCCGGCTGGCGGGCTTGTAATGCAACGAGCAGAGAGCCAACAACCCGTCTAGCAATGGGTCGTCGTGCTGAGTGCGCGGGTCATGGTTGAGTTGCGCCACACCAATTTCAGGATCCAAGCTGACTCTCTCTTAAGCGGTTTTGTGGTCCAACGCCGTCAAGAATCAGTTCATCCCTGGCAGGTTTACCGACGGTTTAATATCGTTTTGCACAACTGATGCCATCGGAGCAACCACGCCCTGACTTCTCAGCAATTGGCCCATGTCGGCCTTGATGCGGTACTGCGTATAGATGTGCAGGCTTTTGATCTGGGCCAAACGCTGCTGAGCGGTGAACAGTTCGTTCTCGCTGTCGAGCAGGTCGAGCAGTGTACGCTCACCGAGGCTGAACTGCTGCTGGTACGAGGTGCGCACTTTGGTGCTGCGGTCCACGTATTGCTGTGCAATCGGCACCTGCTGGGTGGCGTTGTTGTAGGCGTTCCACGCCAGGCCCAATTCTTCATTCAACTGGCGCAGGGCGTTGTTGCGGATATCCAGCGCCTGGGTCGCCTGGGAGGCTTTGGACTGTAGGCTGGCCTTGTCGCTGCCGCCGTTGAACAGGTTGAACTGCATGTTCAGCATCGCGGAGTAGCCATTGTCATGGCCTTCTTCACCGCCGATGTTGTTGTTGGCCGAGCGTTGCAGCACGGCGTCAAAGCGCGGGTAGAAGGTCGACTTGGCGGCTTCGTACTGCTTTTCGGCGGCGGCGATGTCCGATTCGGCCGAACGCAGTACCGGGCTGTCGGCAACCATCTGGCGACGCGCGTCATCCAGGCTGGCAGGCAGCTCGGTCACAACGCCCATTGGTTTTTCCAGTTGGTCAGGCTCTTTGCCGACCACGCTCAAAAAGTTGGTGTTGGCGTCTGCCAGGTTGGTCTGCTCGGTGATCAGGTTGTTTTGTGCTTGAGCCAGTCGGGCTTCGGCCTGGTCCATGTCCGCCATTCTGCCGACGCCACGGCTGGTGCGCAGTTTGATCTGGTCAAAAATGCGCTCGTGGCTTTTCAGGTTGTCTTGCGCCAGGTTCACCATCTCGCGACGGGTCAGCACATCGAGGTAAACCTGGGCGACGGTCAGCGCGGTGCGCTCAGAGGTGTTGAGCAGCGCATACCCGCGGGAGTTGGCGGTGGCTTGTTGGCGGCCGACTTCATTAATAGTGCCAAAACCCTGGAACAGGTTTTGCTGAAGGCGAATGGTCGATTCGCCACGGTTCAAGGTTTTCCAGTCATGGCTGTTGCTGGCGGCACGGGTCGAAGTGTTGTCGGAGCTCTCACGGCCGTAGCCGCCCAACAAGTCCACTTTAGGCAGGTAACCGCCCTGGGCTTCGCGTACCTGATAGTCGGCGGCAATGCGCGCATTAATAGCTGCCTGGATCTCCGGGTGGTTTTCCACCGCAGTTTGCATTGCCTCCGGCAGGGTTTGGGCCTGGACGAAACTGGCGGCGAGAGCAAACGGCACAGCTTTAAAAAGGTGCAAACGCATTCTGATGTATCCCCGGGATTGGTTGCCTTAAACACGCAACAAAAGTGAAATTTTGCATTGGAATTGGCAACCGAAATGACTGTTTGTCATAGGGACCTGATAGTCCAAACAGAAAGTCGCGAGCCGATTAAATATCAATGTGACATTACCCGGCGGATTGTTTAGGATGGCGCCAAATAGGTCAATACCTTGACGTAAAAGTAATTTGCTGAACAAAACAACAGATTATTGACGCCAAATTTTTTACACACATTAAGTACTCCAGCTATCGAATCGGCATAGGTATTGAGGCCGTTCTCCATGATGGATACCCCCTGATCGGTAATACACGGAGAGTCTTTTATGAGCAGCGTTGCGGTCGTCAAAAGCATTGTCGGTCAAGTGTTCGCGGTTTCCCCGGAAGGGATTCGTCGCCTGCTTGTAGAAGGGGATCGCCTGTTCGCGGGTGAGCAAGTCGATACCGGCGCATCGGGCGCCGTGTCTCTGGAATTGGCTGATGGCCGTACCATCGATTTGGGTCGTGACACTCAGTGGAGCGCAAACGCTCCTGACTCCGTCACCGACCTCAGCGCCGCCACTGCCCAGGCGGCACCGTCCGTTGCCGAACTGCAGCAAGCCATCGCTGCCGGCGCCGACCCGACCCAAGACCTCGAAGCCACCGCTGCCGGCCAAACCGCTGCGGGTTCAGATGGCGCTGCGGGCGGCGGTCACAGCTTTATCGTGCTGGAGGCCACCGCAGGCGTGGTTGACCCCACCATCGGTTACCCGACCACCGGCCTGAATGCCGGTGATGCCGTTACCACGCCCGTCACCGTTGGCGACAATAACGGTGTTGATACACGCAACGTCACCATCACCCTGACGGCCACGCCGAGCATCACCGAAGCCGGTGGCGTGGTGGTGTACACCGTATTCATTACCCAAGCTCCGACCAGTGACATGACTGTGACGCTCTCCAACGGTTTGTCCGTGGTGATCGCTGCCGGTCAGACCGCCGGTGTGTTGAATGTCACTTATGTGGGCAACGACACGCCGTACCTGGACGCATCGGAAATCTCCGCCACCATCACCGGCACCTCCGGCGGCGGCAGGCTGAACATCACCACCGACCCGGCGCCGGCGGTGACCCAGATCGCAGACACCATCGACACCACTACCGTCACGCTGACCGCGACGGGTTCGGTGGATGAAGGCGGCAAGATCATCTACACCGCGACCGTGAACAACCCGGCGCAGACTGATGTGATCATCAAGCTGTCCAACGATCAGACCATCACTATCGAGGCCGGTAAATCCAGCGGCACGGTGAGCTTCGACACACCCGCCAACCTGGCCGATGGCAAAGACCTGCACCTGAGCGTCACCATCACCAATGCCGACGGCGGTAATTACGAAAAGCTGGCGATCAACCCTGAGCCGGCTGATTCCACGGTCGTTGCTGTAGATGATCCGAGTGTTTTGCTGCCGGATACCAACACTATCGCCGAAGATTCAGTGGCGTTGGGTAACGTGTTGAGCAACGACAGCGACATTGACAACGAGCTGTCTGTGGCCAGTTTCACCGTGGGCAATGTGACCTACCTCGCGGGTGAAACTGCCAATATCGACGGCGTGGGTACCGTCACAATTGGCGCTGATGGCGCGTATACCTTTACACCGATCAAAAATTACAACGGTGAAGTGCCGCAGATTGGTTACACCACCAACACCGGCTCGAGCAGCAACCTGAATTTGACCGTGACGCCGGTGAACGATGCGCCGGTGGCCACTCCAGTGACTGCGAGCGGCGCCGAAGATCAAGCTGACGCCATCGTGGTTAACCTGGGCGCTACCGACGTGGATGGCCTGGCGAACGTTAAGTCGTTCACTGTCAGCGCTATCGACCCGCTGCAAGGCTCGTTCTTCACCGACGCAGCGATGACCCAACCGTTCACCGGCACCATTGATGCCACCAACGGCGCGGCCACCCTGTACTTCAAGCCGGCTGAAAACTTCAATGGCACGGTGAACTTCACCTACACCGCGACCGACAGCGGCAACGCTGATGGCTCTGATGTACTGACGTCTCCTGCGGTCAGCGGCAGCATCGAAGTTGCTGCTGTGAACGATGCTCCAGTAGCCGTGGCGACCACTGCCACCGGCACCGAAGATCAAACTGACGCCATCGTGGTTAACCTGAGCGCCACTGATATCGATGGCCTGGCGAACGTCAAGTCGTTCACTGTCAGCGCTGTAGATCCGAAGCAAGGCTCGTTCTTCACCGACGCGGCGATGACCCAACCGTTCACTGGCACCATCGATGCCACCAACGGTGCGGCCACCCTGTACTTCAAGCCGGCTGAAAACTTCAACGGCACCGTGAACTTCACCTACACCGCGACCGACAGCGGCAACGCTGATGGCTCTGATGTACTGACGTCTCCTGCGGTCAACGGCAGCATCGAAATTGCTGCTGTGAACGATGCGCCGGTGGCCACTCCAGTGACTGCGAGCGGCGCCGAAGATCAAGCTGACGCCATCGTGGTTAACCTGGGCGCTACCGACGTGGATGGCCTGGCGAACGTTAAGTCGTTCACTGTCAGCGCTATCGACCCGCTGCAAGGCTCGTTCTTCACCGACGCAGCGATGACCCAACCGTTCACCGGCACCATTGATGCCACCAACGGCGCGGCCACCCTGTACTTCAAGCCGGCTGAAAACTTCAATGGCACGGTGAACTTCACCTACACCGCGACCGACAGCGGCAACGCTGATGGCTCTGATGTACTGACGTCTCCTGCGGTCAACGGCAGTATCGAAGTTGCTGCTGTGAACGATGCTCCAGTAGCGGTGGCGACCACTGCTACCGGCACCGAAGATCAAACTGACGCCATCGTGGTTAACCTGAGTGCGACGGATATTGATGGTCTGGCGAACGTTAAATCGTTCACTGTCAGCGCTATCGATCCGAAACAAGGTCAGTTCTTCACCGACGCAGCGATGACCCAACCGTTCACTGGCACCATCGATGCCACCAACGGCGCGGCAACCCTGTACTTCAAACCCGCTGAAAACTTCAACGGCACGGTGAACTTCACCTACACCGCGACCGACAGCGGCAACGCTGATGGCTCTGATGTACTGACGTCTCCTGCGGTCAACGGCAGCATTGATATCGCTGCTGTAAATGATGCTCCAGTAGCCGTGGCGACCACTGCCACTGGCACCGAAGATCAAGCTGACGCCATCGTGGTTAACCTGAGCGCGACGGATGTTGATGGCCTGGCGAACGTTAAGTCGTTCACTGTCAGCGCTATCGATCCGAAACAAGGTCAGTTCTTCACCGACGCAGCGATGACCCAACCGTTCACCGGTACCATCGATGCCACCAACGGCGCGGCCACCCTGTACTTCAAGCCCGCTGAAAACTTCAACGGCACTGTGGACTTCACCTACACCGCGACCGACAGCGGCAACGCTGATGGCTCTGATGTACTGACGTCTCCTGCGGTCAGCGGCAGCATCGAAGTTGCTGCTGTGAACGATGCTCCAGTAGCCGTGGCGACCACTGCCACCGGCACCGAAGATCAAACTGACGCCATCGTGGTTAACCTCAGCGCCACTGATATCGATGGCTTGGCGAACGTCAAATCGTTCACCGTCAGTGCTATCGACCCGCGTCAGGGCTCGTTCTTCACCGACGCTGCGATGACCAAACCGTTCACTGGCACCATTGATGCCATCAACGGCGCGGCCACCCTGTACTTCAAGCCGGCTGAAAACTTCAACGGCACCGTGAACTTCACCTACACCGCGACCGACAGTGGCAACGCTGATGGCTCTGATGTACTGACGTCTCCTGCGGTCAACGGCAGCATCGAAATTGCTGCTGTAAACGATGCTCCAGTTGCCGTGGCGACCACTGCCACCGGCACCGAAGATCAAGCTGACGCCATCGTGGTTAACCTCAGCGCGACGGATGTTGATGGCCTGGCGAACGTCAAATCGTTCACGGTCAGCGCTATCGACCCGCAGCAAGGCTCGTTCTTCACCGACGCAGCGATGACCAAACCGTTCACCGGCACCATTGATGCCACCAACGGTGCGGCCACCCTGTACTTCAAGCCGGCTGAAAACTTCAACGGCACGGTGAACTTCACCTACACCGCCACCGACAGCGGCAATGCTGATGGCTCTGATGTACTGACGTCTCCTGCGGTCAACGGCAGCATTGATATTGCTGCGATCAACGATGCTCCTGTGCTGGGCAATGCCTCCACCAACGCCTTCGGCGACACCTACATCGAAGGCAAACCTGGCGGCTATGTCGCGGCGAACCTGACCGTCAGCGATGTCGACAACAGCACTCTGCAAAGCGCCAAAGTCACGCTGATCAACCATCTGACCGATGACGTGCTGATCGCGGACGTGACCAACAGCAAAATCACCGTCAGCTACGACGCCCAAACGGGCATCTTGAGCTTGTCCGGTGAAGCCACCAAGGCTGAATACCAGGAAGTCCTGCGTTCGGTGCACTTCGCCAGCACCAGCGAAAACCCGAGCCCGGCTGATCGCAAACTGACGATCACCGTCAACGACGGTGATAAAGACTCGGCGCCGGTGAACTCCACCGTCTACGTGGTTCCAGAAAACGACAAGCCTGTGGTGAGCTTCGAGAACGCTGTGTTCACCGAGCAAGGCGTCCCGGTGGCTTTGGTCAAAAACCTGAGCATCACCGACGTCGACAACACCACCTTCAGCAAAGTCGTGGTCACCGTCGATCACCTGGCTTCCGGCGACCTGCTGAGCAGCGCCGACGTGCTCAAGGCGCTGGCCGTGGCCGGTATCACCATCACCCAAACCGGCACCGCCGCTGATGGCAAGGTCATCTACACCCTGACCAGTGATTCGTCGAAAGGCAGCAGCGCCGCCGACTTCACCCAGGTGATTAACGCAATCAAATTCGAAAGCCCGGGTAATAACCTGGACGGCGCGGATCGCACCGTGACCATCGATGTCACCGACATCGGCGGCGGCAACCTGGCCCGTGACCCGGCGCTGACCGGCAGCGCTACGGGCAAGGTCGCTATCGACCTGGTCAACGACGCACCGACGGCATCGGGAACCACCACCGGTGCTAACGAAGACCATGTGGCCACGATCGTACTGAGCGGCGCGGACGTGGACGGCAAGGTCGTCAGTTTCGTCATCACCGCCTTGCCGGAAAACGGCAAGCTGTACAGCGACGCCACCCTGACCACTGAACTCAACGTCGGTGACTCGGTAGCGGCAGGTTTGGACGGCAAGGCTTCGGTCTACTTCTCGCCAACCGCTGACTGGAGCGGCACAACGTCGGTGAAATTCACCGCGGTCGACGATGGTGTGACTGGCGCCAATGGCAGCAAGCCTAGCGAATCCAGCGCCGAGTCCACGGTCGTGGTCACGATTGCCCCGGTCACCGACACCCCGCACCTGAGCCTGGGTGGCGGCGGCACCGTCAGCTCGATCAACTTCGACAACGCCCCGATCAACGGTTCGTGGGGCACGGTTGCGGTTGGCGATGCCAACAACGCAGCCGGCGGCACCCCGTGGCTGACCGATAACGTTGGCGACCAGGTCGAGATCGGCCAGAGCGGCGTCTACGGTGTAGAGACCCCAGGCAACAGCCAGGTCATCGAGCTGGAAAAAAATACCGGCGACGCTGCCAACCTGTACACCATCATCAAGGCTGAAAGCGGCACGGCTTACACCATCTCGGTCGACTACTCGCCGCGCGCTGGCGCCGAGAATAACTCGGTGATCGATGTGTTCTGGGGCGGCGTCAAAGTCGGCACCCTGGACACCACCGTGGTGGGCATGAAGACCTACACCTTTGTGGTGCCGGTCACCGCTGACGGTGATGCCAAACTCGAATTCAAAGCGCCGACTGGCGACACCAACAACTCCGTTGGCGGCGTGCTGGACAACATCAGCGTCACCCAAGTGCTGAACACCGGCCTGGAAGATCACGCGATCAAGTTGTCCGCGATTGATGCCTACGCCACCGACAAGGATGGCTCCGAAACCCTGAAGCTGGAAATCAGCGGCATTCCGGAAGGCGCGACCATTTCGGATGGCTCGGGCAATACCTTTACGGCGTCGGCCGGCAATCAAAGCGTCGACATCAGCGGCTGGAACAAGTCCACACTGGTCTACAACCCAGTGCCAAACGCCAATGGCCTGGTGAACCTCACCGTGACCGCCACGGCGCAGGACGGCACTGCCGCGCCGAAGATCGAGTCGATCACCCTGCCGATCAATGTGATCGCGGTGAACGATGCGCCGGTACTGGGCAACGGTTCCACCAACAACTTTGGCGACACCTACATCGAAGGCAAGCCAGGCGGTTACGTCGCGGCGAACCTGACGGTCAGCGACGTTGACAACAGCACCCTGCAAAGTGCCAAGGTCACGCTGACCAACCACATGACCGATGACGTGCTCATTGCTGATGTGACCAACAGCAAAATCACCGTCAGCTACGACGCCCAAACCGGCATCCTGAGCCTGTCCGGTGAAGCCACCAAGGCCGAGTACCAGGAAGTGCTGCGTTCGGTGCATTTCGCCAGCACCAGCGAAGACCCGAGCCCGATTGATCGCAAGCTGACCATCACCGTCAACGATGGCCAAGCGGACTCGGCGCCGGTGAACTCCACCGTCTATGTGGTTCCAGAAAACGACAAGCCGGTCGTGAGCTTCGACAGCACCACCTTTAACGAAGAAAACGGCAGCGCCGTGGCCCTGGTTAAAAACCTGAGCATCACCGATGTCGACAACACCACCTTCAGCAAAGTAGTCGTTACCGTTGATCACCTGGACGCCGGCGACCTGCTGAGCAGCACCGACGTGCTCAATGCCCTCGCTGTGGCCGGTATCACCATCACCCAAACCGGCACCGCCGCTGATGGCAAGGTCATCTACACCCTGACCAGCGACTCGTCTAAAGGCAGCAGCGCCGCAGACTTCACCCAGGTGATTAACGCAATCACCTTCCAGGCGCCGGGTAACAACCCGCATGACACCGGTCGCACCGTCACCATCGATGTCACCGACATCGGTGGCGGTAACCTGGCCCGTGACCCTGTACAAACCGGCAGCTACAGCGGCACGGTCGGTATCGACCTGTACAACGATGCTCCGACGGCCGCCAACGCTCAGATCTCTGGCGATGAAGACACTTCAATCGAACTGAAGTGGTCGAACTTTGGCGTCAATGACGCTGAATCCACCGACCCGAAAGTGGTGTTCACCAGCCTGCCTGTTGGCTCCATCGAGTACAAAGTCGACGGCGTGTGGGTCAAGCTCACCGAAGCCGACCTGAAAACCGATACCTCGGCCGGCAAAGCCTTCAGCCAGGCTGACTTCGACAACCACAACGTGCGTTACACCCCGGTTGAGAACGAGTCAGGTGACAACAGCTACACCGGCACCGGCGTCGGCAACAAGCAAGGCGATTACGCCGAGCTGAATTTCCAGGCCACCGACGGCAGCAAAAACAGCGCGACCCAAACCATCACCGTGGATATCCACCCGGTGACGGATGTGCCAGTGCTGACCATCGGCCAATTGCCAACAGGCTTGACCATTCAAACCTGGACCGGCGGCAACCTGCCGACTGACCTGGGCACCAACGGCCAAGGCGTCACCAGTTCCACCACGCTGATCAACGTGATCAACGGCAAAACCGCTGACAGCGCCGCCTCCACGGGCGTGACCAGCGATGTGAGCAACGGCAATGTAGCCGAAGGCACCGCGACCAAAGTGTCCGGCCTGGTCTACCTCGAAGCCGGCCAGAGCTACACCTTCACCGGTACGGCTGACGACAGCCTGGCAATCACCGTGGGCGGCAAGCTGGTCGCCAGTGAAACCTGGAGCAACGGCAGCGGGATCAACGGTTCGGCTTACACACCGACCGAGTCGGGTTACTACACCCTCGACGTCTACCACTACAACCAGAACGGCCCGGGCAACTACGACGTCAACGTGTCGATCAACAACGGCCCGTCGGTAGCGCTGGGCAGCAGCGGCGTGCCGACCTTCACCAGTGCGGCAGCGTTGGAAGCCGCCGGTGTGGTGCTTGGCGATAGCCATGTGAGCAATGGCGAAGGCTATTACACCGGCAACGTCTACAACTACGGCCTGGAAGATACCGCCATCAAGGTGGCGCCGATCACCGCCGAGTTTGTCGACACCGACGGTTCGGAATCCCACAAGGTAGAGATCAGCGGCTTGCCGGAAGGCACCGTGATCACTGACGGCACCACCGGTCACAGCATCATCTCGACTGGCGCGAGCACGCTGTATGACGTGAGCGACTGGAACCTGAAAACCCTGAGCGTTACGCCGTTCAAGGATTCCACCGCCAGCTTCGACCTGACCGTGAAAACCACGGCCAAAGAGCTGAGCACCGGTGTTGAAGAGGTCACAACCGGCAAAATCAGCATCGTGGTGACGGCGGTCAACGACGCGCCCGTACTGGGCAACGGCTCCACCAATGCGTTCGGCGATACTTACATTGAAGGCAAGCCAGGCGGCTACGTTGCGGCGAACCTGACCATCACTGACGTCGACAACGCTACCTTGCAAAGCGCCAAGGTCACGCTGGTCAACCACCTGACCGATGACGTGCTGATCGCCGATGTCAGCAACACCAAGATCACTGTCAGCTACGACAAAACTACAGGCATCCTGAGCCTATCCGGTGAAGCCACCAAGGCTGAATACCAGGAAGTTCTGCGCTCGGTGCATTTCGCCAGCGAAAGCGATGACCCAAGCCCGGTTAACCGCAACCTGACCATCACCGTCAACGATGGCCAAGCCGACTCGGCCGCCGTGAACTCCACGATTTACGTGGTTCCGGTCAACGATAAGCCGGTTGTTGAGTTCAACAGCACCACGTTTGTCGAGCAACAAAACGCTGTGGCTCTGGTCGATAAACTGACCATCAAAGACGGCGACAACAAAACCTTCAGCAAGGTCGTGGTCACCGTTGACCACTTGGCCTCCGGCGACCTGCTCAGCAGTGCCGACGTGCTCAAGGCTTTGGCGGTTGCGGGCATCACCATCACCCAAACCGGCAGCGCCGCTGATGGCAAGATCGTCTACACGCTGACCAGCACTTCGCCAGCCGGCAACAGCGCGGCTGACTTCATCAAGGTGGTCGAAGCGATCACCTTCCAGGCGCCGGGCAACAACCCGAGCGGCGATGCGCGTACCGTAACCATCGACGTCACCGATATCGGTGGCGGTAACCTCGACCGTGAGCCACCAGAAACCGGCAGCGCCACAGGCACGGTCGCTATCGACCTGATCAACGATGCGCCTACTGCATCGGCAGCGCCTGTCGGCGCTGACGAAGACCATACCGCCATCATCGTCCTGAGCGGCGCTGATGTGGACGGTAACGTCGCCAAGTTCGTCATCACCACCTTGCCGGAGAACGGCAAGCTGTACAGCGACGATACCCTGACGACCGAACTCAAGGTCGGCGACTCCGTACCGGCGGGTCTGGACGGCAAAGCGTCGGTCTACTTCTCACCAACCGCTGACTGGAGCGGCAACACGTCGGTCACCTTCACGGCGGTCGACAATGGCGGCAAAGCCAGCGCTGAGACGACAGCACCGGTCACCATCGCGCCGGTCACCGATACTCCGCACCTGAGCCTGGTTGGCGGCGGCACCGTAACCTCGATCAACTTCGATAACGTCCAGCTCAACGGGTCGTGGAGCAATGTTGCGGTTGGCGATGCGAACAACGCAGCCGGCACCACCCCGTCCACCCCGTGGTTGACCGGTAACGTAGGCAGCGAGGTCGAAATCGGCCAAAGCGGCGTGTACGGCGTGAACACGCCTGGCAATAGCCAGGTCATCGAGCTGGAAAAAGCCCCGGGCGACGATGCCAGCCTTTACACCATCATCAAGGCCGAAAGCGGCACGGCTTACAGCATCTCGGTCGATTACTCGCCGCGTGCGGGTTATGAAGGTGACTCGGTCATCGATGTGTTCTGGGGCGGCGTCAAAGTCGGCACCCTGGACACCACCGTGGTGGGCATGCAGACCTACACCTTTGTAGTGCCAGTTACGGCCGACGGTGATGCCAAACTCGAATTCAAAGCCCCGACCGGTCCTGCCAACAACGGCGCTGGCGGCGTGCTGGACAACATCAGCGTTACCCAGGTGCTGAACACCGGCCTGGAAGACCATGCGATCAAGTTGTCGACTATCGACGCTTTCGCCACTGATGCAGACGGCTCCGAGACGCTCAAGCTGGAAATCAGCGGTATTCCGGTCGGCGCGACCATCACGGATGGCACGACGGGCCACTCCTTCACGGCTACGGCTGGCAATCAAAGCGTCGATATCAGCCTCTGGGACAAGGCCACACTGGTCTACAACCCGGTGCCAAACGCCAATGGCCTGGTGAACCTCACCGTGACCGCCACTGCGCAAGATGGTAGTGCTGATCCGGTTTCCACTTCGATTGCGCTGCCGATCAATGTGATTGCGGTTAACGATGCTCCGGTGGCTGTGGCAACTACTGCTACCGGTACTGAAGATCAGACTGACGCCATCGTGGTTAACCTGAACGCGACCGATGTCGATGGCCTGGCGAACGTTAAGTCGTTCACCGTTACCAGCATCGATCCGAAACAAGGTCAGTTCTTCACCGATGCAGAGATGACCAAACCGTTTACTGGCAGCATTGATGCTGCTAACGGCGCGGCGACTCTGTACTTCAAGCCGGCTGAGAACTTCAACGGCACGGTGAACTTCACTTACACCGCGACCGACAGCGGTAACGCTGATGGTACGGGTGCACTGACTTCGCCAGCGGTTGGCGGCAGCATTTCCGTAGCTGCTGTGAATGATGCTCCAGTAGCTCTGGCAACTACTGCTACCGGTACCGAAGATCAGACTGACGCCATCGTGGTTAACCTGAACGCGACTGATGTTGATGGCCTGGCGAACGTTAAGTCGTTCACCGTTACCAGCATCGATCCGAAACAAGGCTCGTTCTTCACCGACGCAGAGATGACCAAACCGTTCACTGGCAGCATTGATGCTGCTAACGGTGCGGCAACTCTGTACTTCAAGCCGGCTGAGAACTTCAACGGCACGGTGAACTTCACTTACACCGCGACCGACAGCGGTAACGCTGATGGTACGGGTGCACTGACTTCGCCAGCGGTTGGCGGCAGCATTTCCGTAGCTGCTGTGAATGATGCTCCAGTAGCTCTGGCAACTACTGCTACCGGTACCGAAGATCAGACTGACGCCATCGTGGTTAACCTGAACGCGACTGATGTTGATGGCCTGGCGAACGTTAAGTCGTTCACCGTTACCAGCATCGATCCGAAACAAGGCTCGTTCTTCACCGACGCAGAGATGACCAAACCGTTCACTGGCAGCATTGATGCTGCTAACGGTGCGGCAACTCTGTACTTCAAGCCGGCTGAGAACTTCAACGGCACGGTGAACTTCACCTACACCGCGACCGACAGCGGCAACGCTGATGGTTCGGGTGCACTGACTTCGCCAGCGGTTGGCGGCAGCATTTCTGTCGCGGCTGTAAACGATGCTCCAGTAGCCGTGGCCACCACTGCCACCGGCACCGAAGATCAAACTGACGCCATCGTCGTTAATCTGAACGCGACTGATGTGGATGGTTTGGCGAACGTTAAGTCGTTCACTGTCAGCGCTGTAGATCCGAAGCAAGGCTCGTTCTTCACCGACGCGGCGATGACCAAGCCGTTCACTGGCAGCATTGATGCTGCTAACGGTGCGGCCACTCTTTACTTCAAGCCAGCTGAGAACTTCAACGGCACGGTGAACTTCACCTACACCGCGACCGACAGCGGCAATGCTGATGGTACGGGTGCACTGACTTCGCCTGCGGTCGGCGGCAGCATTGCTGTTGCGGCTGTAAACGATGCTCCAGTAGCTGTGGCAACTACTGCCACCGGCACTGAAGATCAGACGACTGCAATTGTGGTTAACCTGAACGCGACTGATGTTGATGGCCTGGCGAACGTTAAGTCGTTCACCGTTACCAGCATCGATCCGAAACAAGGTTCGTTCTTCACCGACGCGGCAATGACCAAACCGTTCACTGGCAGCATTGATGCTGCTAACGGTGCGGCCACTCTGTACTTCAAACCTGCTGAAAACTTCAACGGCACCGTGAACTTCACCTACACCGCCACCGACAGCGGCAACGCTGATGGTACGGGTGCGCTGACTTCGCCAGCGGTCGGCGGCAGCATTTCTGTAGCTGCTGTGAATGATGCGCCGGTTGCTGTGGCAACTACTGCCACTGGCACTGAAGATCAGACAACTGCAATCGTGGTTAACCTGAACGCGACCGATGTCGATGGCCTGGCAAACGTTAAGTCGTTCACTGTTACCAGCATCGATCCAAAACAAGGTCAGTTCTTCACCGACGCTGCGATGACCAAGCCTTTTACCGGCTCCATCGACGCCACCAACGGTGCGGCAACTCTGTACTTCAAGCCAGCTGAGAACTTCAACGGCACGGTGAACTTCACTTACACCGCGACCGACAGCGGCAACGCTGATGGCTCGGGTGCACTGACTTCGCCAGCGGTTGGCGGCAGCATTTCTGTAGCTGCTGTAAACGATGCGCCAGTAGCCGTGGCGACCACTGCTACTGGCACTGAAGATCAGACGACTGCAATCGTGGTTAACCTGAACGCGACTGATGTTGATGGCCTGGCGAACGTTAAGTCGTTCACCGTTACCAGCATCGATCCGAAACAAGGTTCGTTCTTCACCGACGCGGCGATGACCAAACCGTTCACTGGCAGCATTGATGCTGCTAACGGTGCGGCAACTCTGTACTTCAAACCGGCTGAAAACTTCAACGGCACGGTGAACTTCACCTACACCGCCACCGACAGCGGCAACGCTGATGGCACCGGTGTACTGACTTCGCCAGCGGTTGGCGGCAGCATTTCTGTCGCGGCTGTAAACGATGCTCCAGTCGCTGTGGCAACTACTGCTACCGGCACCGAAGATCAGACTGATGCCATCGTCGTTAACCTGAACGCGACTGATGTTGATGGCCTGGCGAACGTTAAGTCGTTCACCGTTACCAGCATCGATCCAAAACAAGGTCAGTTCTTCACCGATGCAGAAATGACCAAACCGTTTACTGGCAGCATTGATGCCACCAACGGCGCGGCGACTCTGTACTTCAAACCGGCTGAGAACTTCAACGGCACGGTGAACTTCACTTACACCGCCACCGACAGTGGCAACGCTGATGGTACGGGTGCACTGACGTCGCCAGCAGTCGGCGGCAGCATTTCCGTAGCTGCTGTGAATGATGCTCCAGTAGCCGTGGCAACCACTGCTACCGGCACCGAAGATCAGACGACTGCAATCGTGGTTAATCTGAACGCGACCGATGTCGATGGCCTGGCGAACGTTAAGTCGTTCACTGTCAGCGCTGTAGATCCGAAGCAAGGCTCGTTCTTCACCGATGCGGCGATGACCAAACCGTTCACTGGCAGCATTGATGCTGCTAACGGTGCGGCCACTCTGTACTTCAAGCCAGCTGAGAACTTCAACGGCACGGTGAACTTCACCTACACCGCGACCGACAGCGGCAATGCTGATGGTACGGGTGCACTGACTTCGCCTGCGGTCGGCGGCAGCATTGCTGTTGCGGCTGTAAACGATGCTCCAGTAGCTGTGGCAACTACTGCCACCGGCACTGAAGATCAGACGACTGCAATTGTGGTTAACCTGAACGCGACTGATGTTGATGGCCTGGCGAACGTTAAGTCGTTCACCGTTACCAGCATCGATCCGAAACAAGGTTCGTTCTTCACCGACGCGGCAATGACCAAACCGTTCACTGGCAGCATTGATGCTGCTAACGGTGCGGCCACTCTGTACTTCAAACCTGCTGAAAACTTCAACGGCACCGTGAACTTCACCTACACCGCCACCGACAGCGGCAACGCTGATGGTACGGGTGCGCTGACTTCGCCAGCGGTCGGCGGCAGCATTTCTGTAGCTGCTGTGAATGATGCGCCGGTTGCTGTGGCAACTACTGCCACTGGCACTGAAGATCAGACAACTGCAATCGTGGTTAACCTGAACGCGACCGATGTCGATGGCCTGGCAAACGTTAAGTCGTTCACTGTTACCAGCATCGATCCAAAACAAGGTCAGTTCTTCACCGACGCTGCGATGACCAAGCCTTTTACCGGCTCCATCGACGCCACCAACGGTGCGGCAACTCTGTACTTCAAGCCAGCTGAGAACTTCAACGGCACGGTGAACTTCACTTACACCGCGACCGACAGCGGCAACGCTGATGGCTCGGGTGCACTGACTTCGCCAGCGGTTGGCGGCAGCATTTCTGTAGCTGCTGTAAACGATGCGCCAGTAGCCGTGGCGACCACTGCTACTGGCACTGAAGATCAGACGACTGCAATCGTGGTTAACCTGAACGCGACTGATGTTGATGGCCTGGCGAACGTTAAGTCGTTCACCGTTACCAGCATCGATCCGAAACAAGGTTCGTTCTTCACCGACGCGGCGATGACCAAACCGTTCACTGGCAGCATTGATGCTGCTAACGGCGCGGCAACTCTGTACTTCAAGCCAAGCCTGAACTTCAACGGCACGGTGAACTTCACCTACACCGCCACCGACAGCGGTAACGCTGATGGCACCGGTGTACTGACGTCGCCTGCGGTCAACGGCAGCATCGTAGTTACCCCAGTCAACGACGCGCCAGTGGCTAACGCCACCACCGCAACCGGCACTGAAGATCCGGCTGTTGGTATCGCAGTTAAATTGAGCGCTACTGACGTTGATGGCTTGGCCAACATCAAGACCTTCACCGTCGGCACGCCAAGCAACGGCGAGTTCTACACCAACGCAGCCATGACTATCAAAGTTACCGGCCCGGTTACTGCCAGCAATGGCGAAGCCACCGTGTACTTCAAGCCAGCTGAGAACTTCAACGGCACGGTGAACTTCACCTACACCGCCACCGACAGCGGTAACGCTGATGGCACCGGTGTACTGACGTCGCCTGCGGTCAACGGCAGCATCGTAGTTACCCCGGTCAACGACGCGCCAGTGGCTAACGCCACCACCGCAACCGGTGCTGAAGATCCGGCTGTTGGTATCGCAGTTAAATTGAGCGCAACCGACGTTGATGGCTTGGCCAACATCAAGACCTTCAACGTTGGCACGCCAAGCAACGGCGAGTTCTACACCAACGCAGCCATGACTATCAAAGTTACCGGCCCGGTTACTGCCAGCAATGGCGAAGCCACCGTGTACTTCAAGCCCGCTGAGAACTTCAACGGCACCGTGAACTTCACCTACACCGCTACCGACAGCGGTAACGCTGATGGCACTGGTGTACTGACGTCGCCTGCGGTCAACGGCAGCATCGTAGTTACCCCGGTCAACGACGCGCCAGTGGCTAACGCCACCACCGCAACCGGCACTGAAGATCCGGCTGTTGGTATCGCTGTTAAATTGAGCGCTACTGACGTTGATGGCTTGGCCAACATCAAGACCTTCACCGTCGGCACGCCAAGCAACGGCGAGTTCTACACCAACGCAGCCATGACTATCAAAGTTACCGGCCCGGTGACTGCCAGCAATGGCGAAGCCACCGTGTACTTCAAGCCAGCTGAGAACTTCAACGGCACCGTGAACTTCACCTACACCGCCACCGACAGCGGTAACGCTGATGGCACCGGTGTACTGACGTCGCCTGCGGTCAACGGCAGCATCGTAGTTACCCCGGTCAACGACGCGCCAGTGGCTAACGCCACCACCGCAACCGGCACTGAAGATCCGGCTGTTGGTATCGCAGTTAAATTGAGCGCAACCGACGTTGATGGCTTGGCCAACATCAAGACCTTCACCGTCGGCACGCCAAGCAACGGCGAGTTCTACACCAACGCAGCCATGACTATCAAAGTTACCGGCCCGGTTACTGCCAGCAATGGCGAAGCCACCGTGTACTTCAAGCCAGCTGAGAACTTCAACGGCACGGTGAACTTCACCTACACCGCCACCGACAGCGGCAACGCTGATGGCACCGGTGTACTGACGTCGCCTGCGGTCAACGGCAGCATCCTAGTTACCCCGGTCAACGACGCGCCAGTGGCTAACGCCACCACCGCAACCGGCACTGAAGATCCGGCTGTTGGTATCGCAGTTAAATTGAGCGCAACCGACGTTGATGGCTTGGCCAACATCAAGACCTTCACCGTTGGCACGCCAAGCAATGGCGAGTTCTACACCAACGCAGCCATGACTATCAAAGTTACCGGCCCGGTGACTGCCAGCAATGGCGAAGCCACCGTGTACTTCAAGCCAGCTGAGAACTTCAACGGCACGGTGAACTTCACCTACACCGCCACCGACAGCGGCAACGCTGACGGCACTGGTGTACTGACGTCGCCTGCGGTCAACGGCAGCATCGTAGTTACCCCGGTCAACGACGCGCCAGTGGCTAACGCCACCACCGCAACCGGCGCTGAAGATCCGGCTGTTGGTATCGCTGTTAAATTGAGCGCAACCGACGTTGATGGCTTGGCCAACATCAAGACCTTCAACGTCGGCACGCCAAGCAACGGCGAGTTCTACACCAACGCAGCCATGACTATCAAAGTTACCGGCCCGGTGACTGCCAGCAATGGCGAAGCCACCGTGTACTTCAAGCCAGCTGAGAACTTCAACGGCACGGTGAACTTCACCTACACCGCCACCGACAGCGGCAACGCTGACGGCACTGGTGTACTGACGTCGCCTGCGGTCAACGGCAGCATCGTAGTTACCCCGGTCAACGACGCGCCAGTGGCTAACGCCACTACCGCAACCGGCGCTGAAGATCCGGCTGTTGGTATCGCTGTTAAATTGAGCGCAACCGACGTTGATGGCTTGGCCAACATCAAGACCTTCACCGTTGGCACGCCAAGCAATGGCGAGTTCTACACCAACGCAGCCATGACTATCAAAGTTACCGGCCCGGTGACTGCCAGCAATGGCGAAGCCACCGTGTACTTCAAGCCAGCTGAGAACTTCAACGGCACGGTGAACTTCACTTACACCGCTAACGACGGCGGCAACGCTGACGGTACTAACAAGCTGAGCTCGACGGCGGCCAGCGGTGTAATCACCGTGACTCCGGTCGACGATGCACCGACAGCCACCAATGGCTCCGTCGACGGCAACGAAGACACCCCGATCGTGCTGCAATGGTCGACCTTCGGCGTCAATGATGTGGATTCCACGCCGAAAGTGGTGTTCACCAGCCTGCCTGTTGCCGGTTCGATCGAGTACAAGGTCAACGGCGTGTGGGTCGCACTCACCAGCGCAGATCTGGCCACCGCCACTTCGGCTGGCAAGGGGTTCAGCCAGGCTGACTTTGATAGCCAAAACGTGCGCTTCAAGCCGACAGCCAACGAATCGGGCGACAACAGCTTCACCAGCACGGGCGTGGGTAACAAGCAAAGCGACTACGCCGAGCTGAAGTTCCAGGCGACCGACGGCAACTCCAACAGCGCCACCAAAACCATCACCGTGGATATCCACCCGGTGGCGGATGCAGCGGTGTTGACCGTGAGCCAAGCCGGCGCCGCAGCGCAGGGCCTGACGATCCAAACCTGGACCGGTGGCAACCTGCCTACCGCGTTGGGCACCAACGGTAACGGCGTTAGCAAATCCAGCGATTTGATCAGTGTGATCGACGCCAAAACCGCGGCCAGCGCTGCTTCCACCGGCGTGATCCATACGGTGAGCAACGATAACGTCGCCGTAGCCACCGCGACCAAAGTCTCGGGCCTGATCTACCTGGAAGCCGGCAAGACCTACACCTTCACCGGTACGGCCGACGACAGTCTGGCAGTCACCGTGGGCGGCAAGTTGGTCGCGACCGAAACCTGGGGTACGAACGGCAGCACGATTGCCGGCACGGCTTACACGCCAACCGAGTCGGGCTACTACACCCTCGACATCTACCACTACAACCAGGCCGGCGCGGGCAACTACAACGTCAACGTGTCGATCAACAACGCCCCGTCGGTGTCGTTGGGCAGCAGCGGCATCCAGACCTACACCAGCATCGAGGCGCTGAAAGCCGCTGGTGCGGTGCTGGGCGAGAGCCATGTGGTCAATGGCGAAGGCTATTACACCGGCTACGTCTACAACAGCGGCCTGGAAGACACGGTTATCAAGGTCAGCCCGATTACCGCCACGTTCTACGACAATGACGGTTCGGAGACGCACAAGGTCGAAATCAGTGGCATGCCGGCAGGCACCGTGATTACAGATGGCGTCACGGGTCATAGCTACACGTCGACCGGTACGACTGCGCTTTACGACGTCACCAACTGGAACCTGAGCACCCTGACGGTCAAGCCGTCCAAGGACTCCACCACCAGCTTCGACCTGACCGTGAAGGCGACGACCACCGAGGTGAGCACCGGTGAAACGGTAACGTCGACTGGCAAGGTGAGCATCGTGGTCACCCCGGTCAACGATGCGCCAACCCTGGACCTCAGCACCGCCGACGGCGCTGTCGCCACCGGCTACAACGCCTCGTACACCGAGCGCGCCGCTACTGGCGTTGCGATCACCGGCATCGTGGCCATTGCTGACGTCGACAACACTCAGATGCAAAGTGCGACCATCACCCTGAAAAACGCCAGCACGGGTGACCAGCTCACCTCCAGCCTGGTGACGGTGGGTGGCACGTACAAAGGCATCACCGTGACCAGCGCGGGTACTGACACCAGCGGCAAAATCACCCTGACGCTCTCGGGCGTGGCGGATTCGGCTACCTACAAGACGTTGCTCGAGTCGTTCCAGTACTCCAGCACCAGCAAGTACCCGGCGACCGGTGACCGTCTCATCGATATCTCGGTGAAAGACAATGCCGGTTCCGACAGCCTGAGTTCGTCGGTGGCTTCCAGCACCATCACGGTTAAACCTCAGGTTTACACCTTGACCACGGAAGGCGGTGCGGGTGTCGATACGATCGACCTGGGTTCCAGCTCGGCCAACAACATCGTGGTTGGCGACAAAGGCGGTATTACCAACCCGGGCACCAACTACAATATCGCGTTCCTTGTGGACACGTCGGGCAGTATCGGCTCCAGCGCCATGAAGTCGATCAAGGACCAACTCTCAAGCATCTTCGATACCTTGATTGCCAATGCCAGCACTAAAGATTCGGGTGTTGTGAAAGTGCTGCTGGTGGATTTTGACACCCGCGTCCAGTCTGAGGTCTCGGTCAATCTGGCGGACAAGTCTGCCGCCAAGGACGCCTTGCAGGCCGTGTTGAACCAGATGGTGTCCAATTCGAGCGACATGACCAACTACCAGGACGCGTTCAAAGCAGCCTCTGATTGGTTCAAGAGCAGCGATGCCACCAGCAACGCAGGCGCGAAAAACCTCACGTACTTCATCACCGACGGTTCGCCGAACGTGTACACCGACGTGCGGGGCAACCCGGACCTCTACTCGGGCAAGAGTTCGTCCGTTTACTTTGACAACGTCGTGAACAGCTCCAATTACGTCCTGGGCCAGAGCAATCCCGCCTACGCATTTATCAACGGCAGCTGGCGGATGGTTGTCGATGGCAGCGGTAAGGTTTACTCCTACGACAGCCGCGGCAACTCGACCTATGAAGGTATGGTTGTAGCCAACAGCAATGGCGGCTTCGACGTTGCTTCGGTCTACAGCGGCAACAGCACGGCACTGGAGAACGCCAAGACGGCCTACAGCGATCTGGTCAACTCGGTAAGCGACAAAGTCGTGGTCGAGGCGATCGGCTTGGGTTCGAGCATCGATGCTGCGGTGCTCAAGCAGTTCGATACCGACAAGTCGGTTTCCACCATCGACACCGCCAAGCTGGCGGATGCCATCACTGGCCACAACGCCGATACCGGCGCGGACAATGTGTACGGTGGTTCGGGTAACGACATCCTGTTCGGTGACCTGATCAGCTACAAAGGCCAGGAAGGCAATGCCGCCCTCAAGGCTTTCGCTGCCGAGAAGTTGGCCACCACGGTCGACCAAATTGATGATCGCACCTTGCACCAGTACATCACTGAGCACGTACAGGACGTGGGTGCTTTGGCCAACGCGTCGAACATCTACGGCACCAGCGATGGCGGCGACACCCTGATCGGTAATGCCGGCAACGACATCCTGTTCGGCCAGGGCGGTAACGACACCCTCAGCGGCGGCGCGGGCAACGACATTCTGGTCGGCGGCAAGGGCAATGACGTCCTCACCGGCGGCGCAGGTGCCGATACCTTCGTGTGGCTCAAAGGTGACACGAACACCAACGGCGGCTTTGATCAGATCACGGACTTCAAGCACAGCGAAGGCGACAAGCTGGACCTGTCCGACTTGCTGCAAGGCAATACCGACGCCAACTTGGACAAGTACCTGAAGCTGACCACCGACTCTTCTGGCAACTCGACACTGAGCGTGAGCAGCAGCGGTTCGTTCACCACCAGCGGTGGTACGGCTGATGTGACGATCAAGGTCGATGGCGCCAATTGGGGCAGTGGCAGCACCGCGATCAATAACCTGATCGCCGGTGGCGACCTGACCGTCAAGCACCACGACTGATCCACAGGGCGCCAATCTTTCAGGATTGGCGCCCCATTGGCATCGGGTTCGGGAAAATGTGTGTAATCTCTGTGGGCGTCGTGCGCGGCGCCTGCAGGGATTTTTTATTGGGAGAACGCTGATGTTCTACGTGCAACGCGATCAAAACAACGCTTTGGTACGTGTCGAGGCGCAGGCCTACGCGGAAGCCACCGAGACGCTACCGGCTGACCACCATGAGATTCAGGCGTGGTTTGGCGGGGACGAGATTGAAACCAGCCTCAAGCAACTCAAGAGCAGTGACCTTGAGATGATCCGCGTGCTGGACGACTTGATCCAGGTGCTGACGGCCAAAGGCGTGATTCGCATCACCGATTTGCCGCCAGCGGCGCAGGCCAAGTTTCTGGAGCGTACCCAGGCTCGGGCGGCACTGGGTGGGTTGAGTGAGCTGATCAATGATGACGAGACCGGTTTGATCTGAACCGGGCACCCCCTCCTTCACGGCATAAGCGTCAAGGAGGCGCGTTTTACTTCCAGGGCGCCGGTTCACCGACCAGTTGGCCTTGCACCCCTTCTACGCCCATCTCGCGGATTACCCGCAATTCACCCTCGGTTTCCACGCGCTCGGCAATCAGCGGCAGGTCGATGCTGTGGGACGCCCGCTGGATCGCTTCGATAAAGATACGCTTGTGGCTTTCCTGGTCGATGGCGCGGATATAACTGCCGTCGATTTTCAGGTAGGCCAGGCCCAGGTGCGCCAGGTTGCCGATCATGCTGAAACGCCCGCCGAAACGTTGCAGGCCCAGGCTGTAGCCGAGGTTGCGCATGCGCCGGATCATCAGCTCAAGCTGGGATTGTTCGGGCACTTGTTCTTCGCCGATTTCCAGGATCAGGCGCGGGCCGAGCGCCGGGTGCTGGGCCAGGCGCTCGAAGATATGCTCAAGGGCCTGCGGGTCGTTCAAGGTGGCGGCAGAGAGGTTCAGTGCCACCGACTGGTTGTGCTGGGCCAGTTGTTTGATCACCAGGTCGAGCATCAGTTGGTCGAGGCGGGCGGTCCAGCCGAAGCGCTCCAGCCACGGCAGGAAGTGGCCCGCGGCGATGGTCTGGTCCTGATTGTCGAGCAAGCGCGACAGCACTTTGTAATGCAGCACCTGCTGGGTATCGGTGCTGCTGACTACCGGCTGGAAGAACAGTCGGAAGCGCCCCTGGGTCAGGGCCGTGTCGAGCAGGTTGTGCCAGCTGTGTGGGTCATCGCTGACGGTGTCGGGGGTCTGGTGCTCCAGGCAAACCCAGCTCTGGCCGCTGCTGGCTTCTGCCTGCACAAGGGCTTGGTCGGCCAGCATCAGCAGGTCGGCTGAGGCGTCGCCGGGGTTGTAGGGGGCCAGGCCGATGTAGGCCACGGTGGGCATGTCGGTGGCGCCGGTTTCGTACAGGCTCTGCAAGGTGGTTTCCAGTTCCTGGGCCAACTGCCGGGCTTCATCGCGTACCAGCCCTGGGGCGAGCACGGCGAACTCGCCGCCACGGCTGCGGGTGATCAGGTTGTGGGTTTCCGGGTATTTGGCGCAGGTGCGCACCAGTTGCTGGCTGACGGCTTGCAGCAATTGGTCGGTGCGTTGCCCGCCGAGGCGCTGGTTCAGGCCGGCCAGGTCGTTGACCCGAAGCATTAGCAGATAACCGGAGCTGGCCTCTTCCAGGTTGCTGACTCGGGCGCTGAGCTGCATCTCGAAATAGCGACGGTTGGCCAGCCCGGTCAGGCTGTCTTGATACGACTCCACGCGCAGCTTTTCACTACGTTCGGTCTGCTCGTGGAACAGCGCCTTGAGCTTCTCGACCATCTGGTTCATGGCCTGCACCACGCGACGCAGTTCCGGGGTGCGGGGCAGGTCGGGCAGGCTAAGGAACTCGCGGCGGGCGATGGCGTGGGATTGCTCGACCATATAGTCCAGAGGCCTGAGCTGGCGACGCAGCAGCAGGGCGCCGAGTACCGCACTCGCCGCGCCGCACAGCAGCAGCCAGCCGAGGCTGCCCAAGGCGCTCTGCCACAGTTTGGCAATGGCGAACATCGGGTGGCTCACCACCTCCACCCGCGCCGCCTGCTGCCAGCCACGGCTGACGATGGCGTCACCACCGGCGGGCGCGAGGCCGATCATGTTCACGAACCAGGCGGGTACGCCACTGGCGTCCGGCTCGGCCGCACGCTCCACCAGCACTTGGTCATTGCTCAGGTCGACCACGCGGATGCTGGCGTAGTAGCCGCTGTCAAAGATCGAGCTGACCATCAACTCGGTCATCGCCGGGTCGTCGATGTTGGGGGTCAACGACAACGCCAGTGCGGTGGCCGCGTCTTGGGCGTGGGAGCGCAACTGGTTGACGTACTGGGTTCGCGAGCTTTCCAGGCTGACCACGAAGCTACCGCTGAAGGCGACGACCAGGAACACACAGATAGCGATCAGCAATTGTTTGAACAGAGACATTGTTGCTCCTGTTAATTATCCGAACTGGCCGGAAACCCTTCGGCGGTCATTTTTTTCAACACATCCTGCCAGCGTGACAGGCGTTTGGTATCGCCGACTTTCTTGTTGCCCGCCGCGCCGGTCAGCCACAGGCCTTCACCATTGAACGCGTACACGGGCAACAGATCGGTACGCTGGCTGGCGGGCAAAATCGGGTCCATCAGGCTGTCGAGCACCAGCGGCATGGCTTCGGGGCTCGCATAGTAGGTCAGTACCATGTGCGCACGGTTCTGGCGCAGGGCTTTTACGTAGGTGATGCGCAGCTTGTCCGCCGGGATGCCGAGGTGGCGCAGGCTGAAGTATTTGGCGATGGCGTAATCTTCACAGTCGCCGGCGCCTTTCAACAGGCTTTGAATGGGCGTGGCCCAGTAATCAACCTCATGCCACAGGTCGATATCTTCTGCGTATTTCATCTGCCGGTTGAAGAACAGATTGACCACCTTAAGCTGCTCAAGCTCGCCGATCTGGCGTTGGGTCGACAACAGTTGTTGCCAGGCATCGATGCGTTGGCGCCCGGCACCCAGTGGTCCGTAAAGCGTTTGCGCGCGTTGGCTGATCTGGCTGAAATCCCAATCGGCAAGCAAATCGCCCAGCAGCCCGCCACCCAGCATCAGCGTGATGGCAAAACCGTAGAGAATCCGAGGGGGTTTAAAGCGTATCGCCACTGCGATTACCCAAGCTTGCAGCATTGAAGGTGCGGCAATGGTGCGGTGATAGCGGGTAAAAAACAATGGCACGGTGAAATCACTTTGACGCTTTTTGTGGTATGCGGGCGTCAGTAAATTGGCTGATTTCCGCTCGTCTGAAAGGTTGATCAAGATTTCATCAAAATAATGACACCCGTCCGAAGCTGACACAAAATGATCCAACGAAAGCGCTTACAAAAAGACTGCGGTGAATCTTGTTTTCTTGCCGACCTCCCACGTCTTTAAACGCGCCGTGAAGGAGCTTCGGCCATGAGCCGCACTGATGATTTGTTCGCCCTCTTTGGTAAGGGCGTTTCCCGTGACCCTAAAGGGCGCAATGCGAGACTGCATTTTTTTGGGACCATCCCGTTCGATGATGGCACTCGCGCGAACAGGAAGGATGGCTCGCGCTTTAGCGCCAATGCCCCTTACGGCCATGAGTACCTCCAGCCTTTCGATGCAAACACACCGCGCCCTGCCGTGGTGGCACTCGTCTCCATCAATGGCGGGGTCGGCCGCAGTACCCTGGTCACGGCCCTGAGCAGCGGCTTGCAGCGCCTCGGTGAGTCCGTAGTGGCGCTGGACCTCGACCCTCAGAATGCCTTGCGTCAGCACTTTGGGGTGGACCACGAGCTGCCCGGCATTGGCCGCAGCAGCCTGATCAACGTCAAATGGGAAACCCTCCTGCAAACCGGGTTCGCCGGTTGCCAGGTGATGCCCTTTGGCGATATCGATATCCAACAGCAAGAAAACCTTCAGCGCTGGATGACCCGAGAGCCCAATTGGTTGGCGCAGCACTTGTCGGTGCTTGGGCTGAGCGAGCGCCACACTGTGATCATCGACACGCCCGCGGGTAATAACGTCTACCTGCACCAGGCATTGAACCTGGCCGACCATGTGTTGGTGGTGGTTCAGCCGGACGCCGCGTGCCTCGGTACGTTGGAACAGATGGACATACTGCTCGCACCCTACCTTGAACGTGAGCGCTCGCCGCGCTGTCATTTTGTGATCAACCAGTTGGATGAGCATTCTGCTTTCAACCTGGACATGGTCGATGCGTTCAAGCAGCGCCTGAATGAAAACCTGCTTGAGGTCGTTCATCGTGATCCGTCTATCGGCGAAGCGTTAGCCTTTGCTACAGACCCACTGGATAACGTGGCCAAAAGCTCGGCCAGCGATGACATTCACGAGCTGTGTCGGCTGTTACTCGCGGCCCGAAGCGCACGGGCTGCTGGGGCGTTATAGGCGTTACGTCAGATGCTTATGCACAATTGGTTGGATGCACTTGTCATCGAACAGCCATTTTGTGGAGCTGTTCTCAACACGTCGCAACTGCCTGTTTTACGTGCCTTTTTATCGCCTGAACAAAAAATGATCAGTGATGCTTTTAACCCGTAATGCAGACAGCAGCGGGCTCTGTAAATATTCCATCAACAGAGTTATCCACAGGCTGGACTGCGACAATTTCGCCCCTTAATCGCGCTCGGCAAGCACCATCAAGTTGCGTGGCGTCAGTGTCGCGTCACAAAAGCTGCCAACCTCGACCCTGTAGCCGTTTTCGGTAAGAAACAATGCCCGATCCAGTACCAGCCACAGCTCCAGCGGGCGCCGAAACAGACCACGCACCAGTTCCAGGTTTCTGACCTCGGCCAAGCGACGCCAGCCGTAAGCTTCCAGCGCCTCCCAATTTTCTTGACCTGTGGATAACCCCTTGCGGCTCGCTAGCTCTCGGCAATAGTCGGCAAACGGTTTGTCCAGCCAGCCAGCAGGCAACGAGGGCGTGGGCAGGTACTCGTCGCAGCCGCGCAGTTGGCGTTGCAACTGATCAAAACCCAAACGCCGTGCCATGGACGTATCGCGTTGCAAGCGCACGCGGTTACCGGCGGTGACGGTTTCGCTGAGCGGCAGGCCCAGATCATCCACCGACAATTGCAGGGTTGAAGCGCGGCCTGCGTTGGAGAGCGGCTGGTAGGTGTCGGCGTTGATGCGGTTGTAGCAGCAGGGCGCTACCGCCAGGTGTTTGCAGCCGACGGCATTGGCCAGTTGCAGCAGGCGTACATGCAGGTCGCCGCAGGCGTGCAGGGCGACGGGGGTGTGGTCGGGGCTGAGCGCCACGTTGGCCATCACGTCTTGTTGGCAATGGGTTACGGGCAAACCGTGATGATCACTCAGGGCCTGGCCAGCGGCGATCAGCGCCGGGTCGTATTCCAGGCAGGTGAGGTGTTGCCCGGTTTGCAGCAGGCGACGACCCAGGTGGCCCTTGCCGGCGCACCAGTCGAGCCAGTGCGTGGGTGTGTGTTTGAACGTCAGGGCGGCGCCGAAGGCTTCAATCTGTTGCCATTTGCGGCCCGGTACATCGACGTTCAAGCGATGGCGTGCGGGTGCCAGGGGCAGGCTCGGTAACTTATCCACAGCACTGAGCTGACGAGCTTGCGCGGCAAGCTGCGGAAAAGGCGCAGGGGCGGGTAAATCGTGGGGGTGGTTATGGGCGCTTTCGGCATCGGCCAGCGAACGTTGGCGCAGCCACTGGGCCAACTCAGGGTGTTGGGTTTCCCAGGGGAGATGCAGATGCGTAAAGGGCCGTGGTCGCCACAGCCCTTGGTGCTCGGTCAGAAACCTATCCAGCGCCGCGAAGCGCGCTTCAACGCCCTTGGCATGCATCGACGCGCAGCCAACGTTCCAGCAGTTTGAAGCCGCGTACCAGAATGTAGGCCATCAACAGGTAGAACAGGCCGGCGGCGAAGAAGATCTCCACCGGCAAGTAGGTGCGGGCGATGATCGTGCGTGCCATGCCGGTCAGTTCCAGCAAGGTCACCGTACTGGCCAGGGCGCTGGCCTTGAGCATCAGGATCACTTCATTGCTGTAGGCCGGCAGGCCGATGCGCGAGGCGCGTGGCAGGATGATGTAGAACAGCGTCTTGGGCTTGGACATGCCCAAGGCACGCGCCGCTTCGATCTCGCCTGGCGGGATGGCCTGGATCGCGCCGCGCAGGATCTCGGCAATGTAGGCGGCAGTGTGCAGGGTCATGGTGGCGGTGGCGCACCAGAACGGATCGCGCAGGTAGGGCCACATGAAGCTCGTGCGTATGGCATCGAACTGCGCCAGGCCGTAGTAGACCAGGAACAACTGCACCAATAGCGGCGTGCCACGGAAGAAGAAAATGTAGGCGTAGGGCAGGGCGCTGACATACCAGCGTCGGGACGAACGAGCGATGCCCAATGGAATGGCCAGCAGCAGGCCGGCGATCACGGCGATCGCCACCAACTCCAGGGTCAGCGTCGCGCCCTGGGCCAGTTTAGGCAGCCATTTGATGATCACGGCCCAATTCAAGCCCAGGTCGAAATGCGCCAGCCAGCTGTATTCGCCGCTCATTGGGTGCTCCTTGCAAAGCCGCGGGCGGCGCGTTTTTCCAGGAAGTGCATGCCGGTCATCGCTATCACGGTGAGGCCCAGGTACATGAATGCCGCGACCATGAAGAAGGTGAACGGCTGCTTGGTCACCGTCACGCCAATCTGAGCATGGCGCATGATTTCTTCCAGGCCGATGACTGACACCAGCGCGGTGTCCTTCATCAAGATCATGAACAGGTTGCCCAGGCCCGGCAGGGCGATGCGCCACATCTGCGGCATGATCAGGCGGGTGAAGATCCGAAACTTCGACAGCCCCAACGCCACACCGGCTTCGCGGTGGCCCTTGGGAATGGCGAGGATCGCGCCCCGGAACACTTCCGTGGCGTAGGCACCAAAGCACAGGCCAAGGGCAATGACCCCGGCGGCAAAGGCACTGAGGGAAAGGTCGGGGTTACCGAAAAACTCGCCAAGGGCACGCATCAGGTTGACCGTGCCGAAGTAAATCAGCAGCACCCAGAGCAGTTCGGGAATGCCACGAACAATGGTCGAATAAGCGCCGCCCAGCCATTGCAACGGCTTGTACGGGGATGTCTTGGCCAAGGCGCCGGCCAGGCCGAGCACCAGCCCCAGGCACAGGGCCGTGAGCGCCAGTTTGACGGTCATCAGCGCGCCAGCAGCAAGCGCCGGGCCGAATCCGTAGAGATCGAAATTCATGGTTTTTTCATATCGCGGCAGGCATTGCTAAAAGCCGACGCGCTCACGTGAGCGCGCCGGGCATACCGTTCAGATCATTCGATGCTGAAAGGGAAGTACTTGTCGTTGATCTTCTTGTAGGTGCCGTCTGCCTTGATCTCTGCCAGGGCTTTGTTCAGGCGTTCGCGCAGTGGGTCGCCCTTGCGTACGGCAATACCGATCTTGTCGCTTTCTACAACCGGGTCGCCTTTGAACTCGTAGGCCAAACCGTCTTTGCTCTTGAGCCATTCGTACTGCACGTACTTGTCGGCGAGGATACCGTCCAGGCGGCCGGACGTCAGGTCGAGGTAGGCGTTTTCCTGGGTGTCGTAGAGCTTGGCTTCGGTGTCTGGCAGCTTGTCTTCCAGGTAAGTACCGGCCAGCGTTGCGCGCTGTGCACCGATGACTTTGCCCTTCAGGTAGCCGGCGTCGGTTTTGAAGTCGGCGGTGGCTTTAGGCGCGATGAATTGCAGCTTGTTGGAGTAGTACGGGTCGGTGAAGTCGACAGCCTGCTTGCGCTCATCGGTAATCGACAGCGAAGACACCAGGAAGTCGAACTTCTTGGCGTTCAGGGCCGGAATGATGCCGTCCCAGTCGGACACGTACACTTCGCACTTTTCGATTTTCATCTTGGCGCACAGGGCGTCGCCGATGTCTTTGTCAAAGCCGACCACGTTGCCGCTGGCGTCTTTATTGTTGAACGGCGGGTAAGCCGCTTCGATCCCCATCTTCAAGGTTTCTGCCATGGCCGTGGCGCTGAACGCCATCGAGACGGCCGCGGCCAGAAGGAATTTTTTATAGTTCTGCATGCATGTTGCTCCGTTAGCGGTTGCTGGACATGAATTGTTTGCAGCGCGCCGAAAGCGGGTTTTCAAACACCTGCTGTGGCGATCCTTGCTCTTCGACCAGGCCTTGGTGGAGGAACACCACTTCGCTGGACACTTGGCGGGCGAAGCCCATTTCGTGGGTGACCAGCAGCATGGTGCGGCCTTCTTCGGCCAGTGCGCGGATCACATTAAGTACTTCCTGAACCATTTCCGGGTCAAGGGCAGAAGTGGGCTCGTCGAACAGGATGACCTTGGGCTGCATCGCCAAGGTACGTGCGATGGCTGCCCGTTGCTGTTGGCCGCCAGACAGTTGCGCAGGGTAGGCGTGGCGCTTGTCGGCAATGCCGACCTTGGCCAGCAGGGCTTCGGCCACTTCGATGGCTTCGGCCTTGCTCTGGCCAAGCACGCGGCGTGGGGCCTCGATGATGTTGTCGAGGATGCTCATGTGCGGCCACAGGTTAAAGTTTTGAAACACAAAACCGATTTCGCTGCGCAGGCGGTTGATCTGCTTGCCGTCGGCGGCCATCAGCTCACCGTTTTTGGCCGCCTTGAGCTTGAGTTCTTCGCCGGCTACCAGGATCTGGCCCTGGTGTGGGTTTTCCAGCAGGTTGATGCAGCGCAGGAACGTGGACTTGCCGGAACCGGAGGAACCCAGGATCGAGATCACATCGCCGTCGCGAGCGGTCAGCGAGATACCTTTGAGTACCTCCAGCTCACCATAGCGTTTATGCAAGTTGCGGATTTCTAGCGCGGGCGCGGCCTCGGCCATGGGGGGTCCTCATTGTGTTCGTTGCGTTCGACGCTGTTGGGCCGCCTTCCTGGCGAGGCGCCAAGCTAGCATAGCGTTTATCTGGCAGCCAACAGCGCGGCAGGCGGTAAGCGGGCGGTGTGCGGCAGGGTGTCGCATCGGCACAGCAGGGTGTCGCGCCATCAACAACCGAACATCCGTTTGAACCGAATAAAACCGCAGGCTTCGCGTAAAAAAGGGCGCGATGGTGCCAGCTTTGGCCGGGTGTTGGAAGGGTCAATCGGGCAAACGGTGCTTATCAGCCCTCATATGGGGCGTCACGTACTTTTTGTGTGTGTTTTTGGTGCGCATTTTCGTCTTGAAAGTGAGTCGCTCGGTAACGCTATAGCGGAATGCCATTGTTCTCAATGACTTGCGATGCTTGTTGGAACGTCCTACAGCCCGCGTCAATTACGGCTTTGTAATATTTTGGCGCAAATCTTGCGTAAAAAATAAAGAACGCCCTGTTGGTTTCTTTTCACGAGAGAGCTCCCAGGCCGGGCGGACCGTTTTCGCAATTCCTCGTAAAGGTGTGTCAATGAGTAGTACGCAAAGCTCCAATGACCTCGAACAGGGGCTCAAACCGCGTCACGTCACCATGCTGTCGATTGCCGGCGTTATTGGTGCCGGTTTGTTTGTTGGCTCCGGCCACGCGATTGCTGCCGCCGGGCCTGCCGTACTGCTGGCGTATGCCGCTGCGGGCACTCTGGTGGTATTGGTCATGCGCATGCTGGCCGAAATGGCCGTGGCATCGCCAGACACCGGTTCGTTCTCGACTTATGCAGACCGCGCCATCGGTCACTGGGCCGGTTTCACCATCGGCTGGTTGTACTGGTGGTTCTGGGTGCTGGTAATTCCATTGGAAGCCAACGCCGCCGCGACCATCCTGCATGCCTGGTTCCCTGATATCGCAATCTGGGCCTTCACCCTGATCATTACCCTGCTGTTGACGGCAACCAACCTGTTCAGCGTGAAGAACTACGGCGAATTCGAGTTCTGGTTTGCCCTGATTAAGGTCGTGGCCATCGTGGGCTTTGTGATCCTGGGCCTGGCCGCGATTTTCGGCTTCCTGCCTACCAGCCAAGTCAGCGGTGTTTCCCATCTGTTCGACACTCAAGGCTTCATGCCCAACGGCATGGGCGCGGTATTGGCGGCAATCCTGACTACCATGTTTTCGTTCATGGGTACCGAGATCGTCACCATCGCCGCCGCTGAATCGAAGAACCCTGGCCAGCAAATCACCAAGGCCACCAACTCGGTGATCTGGCGGATTGGTTTGTTCTATCTGCTGTCGATCTTCATCGTGGTGTCCCTCGTGCCATGGAACGATCCGACCCTGGCAGCGGTGGGTTCTTACCAGACCGTGCTGGAACGCATGGGCATCCCGAATGCCAAGCTGATTGTCGACCTGGTGGTATTGGTTGCCGTGACCAGCTGCCTGAACTCGGCGCTGTATACCGCTTCACGCATGCTGTTTTCCTTGGGTCGTCGCGGTGACGCACCGGCTGTGGCCAAGCGCACCAATAAGAGCGGTACGCCTTACTGGGCGGTGATGTTGTCCACCGGCGCAGCCTTCCTGGCGGTATTCGCCAACTATGTGGCCCCGGCTGCTGTGTTTGAGTTCCTGCTGGCCAGCTCTGGCGCCATTGCGTTGCTGGTGTACCTGGTGATCGCAGTGTCGCAACTGCGCATGCGCCAGAAGCGCACGGCCGCAGGCGAGAAAATCGTCTTCAAGATGTGGCTGTTCCCAGGCCTGACCTATGCGGTGATGGTGTTCATCGTCGGTACGTTGACCATCATGCTGTTCCAGGAAGCGCACCGCGTGGAGATCATCGCGACTGGCGTGCTGAGCTTGCTGGTGGTGGCGGCAGGGTTGTTTGTGTCGAGCCGTCGCAAGGTGCAGAAGGTGGGTGCCGCTGTAACTAGCTGACGAAATGCGCTCAAAAATGTGGGAGGGGGCTTGCCCCCGATGGCGGTGTATCAGTGCCTGATAGGCTGGCTGACACACTGCAATCGGGGGCAAGCCCCCTCCCACACTGGTTTTGTATCAGTCTTCAGCGCTGGCCAGTGCCTGGGAGGCTGCCACGTAATCGGCCTGGAACTGCGGCGATTCGATCCACGCCAGTGCGCTCGCTTCATCGTCGGTATCGGTTGCCCACTGGTGATACTCGATCAGCACCGCAAAGATAAAGTCAGTGGCTTCCTCTTCACCTTCCTGCTCCAGCACCAATGCCAGCAACGGGTGCGCCAGGAATACCGCACACAGCGCCTGCTGGCTGGTCTCGCCGGCGGCACGCATCTCGATAAACAGGTCGATCAAATCCACCGACTCAAGGTCGATACGGCTGTCATCGCCGGCGAATGCATCCGGCTTGGTGGCGACGGCACGCTGGGTACGGTTCTGCTTGGCCTTGGTCTTGGCCCGTTGGGCGCGTTTTTGCTGCTTGTTTGGCGAGGCCATAGGCTCAACGTCCTTGGGTTCTGGATCTAGGTTGGGTATTGAAGCGCAGGTTGAGGCAAATCCCAAGGGTGTCTGGCGTTAATTGGCCGTTTTGAAGTCATGCCAATGCAATGGGCAACAGACTGTCTTGCTACTCGCTGCGCAAGAATGCGAAATGTGCCACCTGTTTTTTGCGGCCCTCGATTCTTGTTTTTTGGTAACAGTTGTTCAGTTTGCCAGCACTTGTGCGTCCTGCGGTGAGGTCACTAATCTTCGGCGCTCACTGATAAGGCCATACATCTGAGAGGAACGACAGCAAACCATGGACCGATTAGACTTGCAGGCGTCCACTACGGAGGTCTTTATGAGCATCCCACTTTCTCCAATCGTTTCAGAGTTTGAAACAGAAGAGCAGGCTGCCAGCTATGACCGTTGGTTTCGTGCCAAGGTGCAGGCGTCGATTGATGATCCTCGTCCAAATATCCCGCATGATCGGGTAATGGCTGAAATGCGCGCTTTGATTGAATCGAAGAGAAAAACGCACGATGCGGGTTGAGTGGCGGCCCGAGGCCCGTGCTGAACTCAGGGTAATTCTTGAATACATAATTGAACGTAATGTTGCTGCAGCCAGCGATTTGAACGAAGCCATTGAGGCTGCCACAACTGCGCTTCCTGATCATCCATATCTGTACCGCATGGGTAGGATTCCAGGTACTCGAGAAATTGTTGTGCACCCTAACTACTTGGTGGTGTATCGAATAACTGATTGGATCGAAGTGGTGACGGTATTGCATGCTCGTCAGGAATATCCTTGAGAGCCTGGTTGCCTTTTTTCTCTCGACCTTGATCCTCTAGCCGAATAGCCTTGCGTGATTGCAAGCCAGCAGAGCTACTCGATGACCCGCGACACCCTCGAACACAACCAGATCCCTCTCTACTTCGTCGCCGTCCTCCTGGCCGCTGCCTTCGGTTTGTTCGAACCTTCCTTGGCTCACGGTCTCAACGTACTGGTCACACCCGCCATCGCCGTGCTGATGTACGCGATGTTCCTGCAAATCCCGTTTCTCGAGTTGCGCAGTAGCCTGAGTAACAAGCGTTTCTTGTCAGCGCTGCTATTGGCCAACTTCATTCTGGTGCCCGTGCTGGTGTGGGCGTTGACCCGTGGTCTGGTAGAGCGCCCGGCGTTGCTGATGGGGGCGTTGTTGGTATTGCTCACGCCGTGCATCGACTACGTGGTGGTGTTTACCCATATCGGCAAGGGCGATTCGCGATTGATGCTGGCGGCAACGCCGGTGCTGTTGCTGTTGCAGTTGGCGCTGTTGCCGGTGTACCTGGGGTTGATGTTGGGCGCGCAGTCTGAGGTGGTGGTGCAGGCGGGGCCGTTTGTTGAGGCGTTTCTGCTGTTGATCGTGGTGCCGATGCTGCTGGCGGTTCTAACCACTGCACTGGCGAAGCGATCCGGTGTGGTCAGGGCCTGGAACGACGCCTGGGCCTGGCTGCCGGTGCCGGCCATGGCGCTGGTGTTGTGGGTGGTGATTGCTTCGCAGATTACGTCGGTGGTGCGCGATATCGACCTGCTATTGCCGGTGATCCCGGTGTACGTCGGCTTCCTGCTGCTGGCCCCGCTGCTGGGGATGCTGGCTTCGCGGTTGTTGGCATTGCCCGCGGTGACGGCACGGGCGGTAACGTTCAGTGCGTCGACGCGCAATTCGCTGGTGGTGCTGCCCCTGGCGCTGGCCTTGCCCGAGGATGTGCGTGGGTTGGCCGCCACGGTTGTGATCCTGCAAACCTTGGTCGAGTTGGTCGGGGAGTTGATCTACATCCGCCTGATCCCTGCGCTGGTGTGGCCCACAGGTCGGTAAGCGCGGGAATGTTCAACCCTGTTCAGGCGCTATTCAGCAGGGTGGTCGGCACCATAGGTCGGCGCCCCTCACCTGACAGGTCAACCGATGGATCACCGCAGCCGTTTTCGCCTGGAGTCCTTCGGGATTTTCCTGTTCGCCCTGTTGCTGTTCACCCTTGGCATCTGGGATCAGCAGCCCCAAGGCTTTGACGGCCGCTGGGCGTTGTTCCTGCAGGAAATGTTTCGCCATGGAGCAAGTCTTTTCCCTACGACTTACGGCCAGCCCTACGCGGACTACCCTGGCACCGCTACTTTCTTAAGTTATGTATTCGCCCGGCTGTTTGGTGCGCCCAATCATTTGGCGAACGTGTTGCCCACTGCGCTGGCGTCCGCCGGCGTGGTTGCGCTGATCTATCGCTTGCTGGTGCCGTCCAGCCGCCAGTGGGCGTTGCTCACAGTGTTGTTGACCCTACTCACGACCCAGTTGCTCGAAAAATCCCGCTCTGTGTGCCTGGACCAGATGGTGGCGCTGCTCTGTGTCGGCAGTTTCTACCTGCTGCACAGCGGTGGGCGCTGGAGACGGTTGGCGGTGTTCCCGCTGTTCATCCTGGGCTTTGCAATACGCGGGCCGCTGGGCTTGATCGAGGTGTGTGGCGTGGTGTGCGTGTATTGGGCGCTGGGCAGGCCTGGGGAGCGGGTTAAGCAGGTGTTGATCCATGGCGTCGTTGGTTTGGTGTTGCTGGCAGCCTGTTGGTGGTTGTTGGTGAAGCTGGCGCGCATCAGCGGTGGTGACGCGTTCGCTGACGAAGTGTTCAAGATGCAAGTTGGTGGGCGCCTGGATGAAGCCGGCGAGCCGTTCTATTTCTACTTTCAACTAAGTCTTTACCGCTATTTCCCGGTGGTGCCGTTGGCATTGGCGGCAATGATCGGGCTGCGTCATCGCTGGCCTGAGCGGTTCGCGGGCGATATGCAAATGGTGGCGCGGTTGGGCGCTTGCGGCCTGATGATTTTACTCGGGTTGTCGATACCGCACTTCAAGCGCGCGTATTACATCTTGCCGATGGTGCCGATGTTTGCAGCTGTCGCCGCCTATGGGCTGCTCCAGGCGCAAGGATGGCTCGCGGGCGTGCGTCGATGCTACGAAGCGCTTGTCGTGGCGCTACCGGCGTTATGCGTGGTTGTAGTGTTTGTGTGCCGGCATGAGTGGCAGAGGCACGATTACTGGCCGAACGTTTCGCTGCCGTTATTGATTGGCGTGCTGGTGGTGCTGCAAGGGGCGGCGTTGGTTGCGTGGCGGCGCGCGGGGCGGTTGGTGTGGCTTAGCCTTATCGCGTTGATTGCGCAGTGGCTGTTGCTGGTGAAAGTGGTGGAGCCGGCCAAGGACTTGCAGTTCGATACCCGGGCCTTTGTCGCTCAGGTCGAGACGCTGCGTGTCACGCAGCCTGGGCCATTGGTGTTTATCGATCTGGGGCGGGACACCTGGGCGGTGCGCTACATGATGAACCTGGATCACGACGAGCAGCCGGCGTTTGTTGGTAGTGACCAGCTTGGGCGATTGAGTGCGCTGCCACGGCCGGCATGGGTGATTGTGGCGCGTAAGGAGGCGGCGCTGTTGCGTGGTACGCCACTGGAGAGTCAGGTGCCGGATTTTGAGGGGCGGCTGAATGACAATCCGTTGATGGTGTTTTTGCTGAGATGAAAAACTGCAGTCTAGGGTTGATCCAGTTGCTCTGGGATGAAGCCCTCGTCGCGCAGAGATTTGATTACGCCTCTGATCAAGTAGTTGTTTGAGAAGCCAATGGTGTACTGCCGTGCGCCTGGGTTGATAGGGAGCAGCATGCCTTGATCCACCAGTTTTTTTATCTGATAGGTTCTTTGTGGGGCTGACAGCATTGGAAGGGCGTCGGCGATATCGCCAGCTTTGACGACTTTCAGTTGAATGGCCGTGATAAGGATTTTTTCCTCCAGCGGCGTTATCCATTCGCGATCTTTTGCCAGTGCAATCGTTGGGGCAAGGATGTGTTTGGTCAGATACCCGTAATCGGTCAGTCTGCTGACCTTCTCCAGTTCATCCTTGATGCCTGCGAGCACATAGGTGCACCAGGCTTCAAGGCCTTCTTTGGTGCCCGTGTCTGCGGTGGACAGCATTTCGTAATATTTTTCTCGATTAATACAGAACACAGCGGTGGGGTTGAGTACTCGGCCGCCTGTGCTGACATTGAAGCCGTATTTCATCAATAGTGCATACGTAAGAAGGCGTACGACACGGCCGTTGCCGTTGCCGTTGCCAAAGGGGTGAATCCAGCCAAATCGGTGATGAGCCAGGGCAACCTTCATCAAATCGTATTTGGGGGCATCCTGCTTATTGACGAAGGTGACCAGCTCTTGCATGTATCCCGGCACCATCACGGGATCCGGGGGGAGGTGGTCTGACTGGGCTATGCGTACACCTGCTTCTCGGTAGGCGCCGGGCGTCCGATCACCTTCGCGCTGAAGCCCTTGGACTGTTATTGCGTGAATTTCGCGAATGGCAAATTCGGTAAGGTCTGAGCCTGGCTGGATAATGCTTTCAACGTAGTCCATGGCCTTTTCGATGTTCGCGATCTCTCGTAGCTGATCGGAACCCTCGGCTGTCCCGTCAACCTTGCTTTCGATGTAGTCGGCCAGCGTGGTGTGATTACCTTCAATGCGGGCGGAGCCTAGGCTTTCCAGTGTGTGGAACAGGTCTTTGAGTTGGAAGAACACGGCGGGCGGTGTGTCGCCACCCAATTGCAGGCGCCTCAGATGTTCCAGTTCGCCCAGTACGTCAACCAGGCCTGAGTCGAACGAGGGGTTCAAAAGCTCAAGATCGTGGTGAAGAAACTCGGGCATATTGGGAAATATCTCAAGATTGGTTTTTGGTTATCTCAAAAATAGTGCGCTTAAACGCCCGTAAAGTGGGCGTTGAGGGCCTGATTAGGCCCAACACTATCTCAAAATTGAATTTGAGATAAGTGAAAAACATCTGAAACGGAACTGCATTTTGCACGGCCTCTCTTCCAGATCGGGAAGCAGGCGTATGGGGTGGGGTTGGGAGGATAAAATCCCAGGCAACAAAAAACCCGCACTAGGCGGGTTTCTCGTGTGTTTCAGATGGTGTTAGCACCACCTAAAACTAATTAGTGGTGCCCAGAGACGGAATCGAACCGCCGACACGGGGATTTTCAATCCCCTGCTCTACCGACTGAGCTATCTGGGCAACGGGGCGCATTAAACGGGTTTTTCAGGGGGTCGTCAAGCAAGTTTTCAAAAAATATTTAATTATTACCGTCGCTTACGTACCGACCCCGGTTTTTGATCAATTATTGAGCAGGTGGAACGTAGCCGTCGGCCTTGGCGTAATCCTCGCCGGAAAAGAACTTGTCCATTTCGCCCGCCAGGTATTTACGGTCTTCGGCGTTCATCATGTTCAGGCGCTTTTCATTGATCAGCAGGGTCTGGTGTTTCAGCCAGTCGGCCCAAGCCTTGGCAGAGACGTGGTCGTAAATGTCCTGGCCCTTGGCGCCTGGGTAGGGAGGGCGTTCCAGGGCTGGCAGTTCTTCTTTGTACTTGCGGCACATTACGGTGCGGGTCATGACGACACTCCTGCATTCAATACATCGGCCGCGCGCTTCAGCAGTTTTTTCACCGGGGCGGCAAGGCCCAGGCGCGGCGGGGTGGCGAGGTTATACCAGAGCCAGTCGGCCTCGGCCACGTGGTGGGCGGATTCCTCGACCTGGACCAGCCAGGGTTCGATGGCCAGTTGGAAGTGGCTGAAGGTGTGGATCAGCCCCGGCAGTGCCTGTTGCTTACCCAGCTCCAGCGCGTGCTGGTGGGCGAGGTGTTCCAGGTCTTGCAGGTCGTCCAGCTCTGGCAAGCTCCACAAACCGCCCCACAGGCCCGTAGAGGGGCGACGGTAAAGCAGAATCGCGCCCTCGGCATTCGCCAGTAGCGGCATCAGCGTGCGCTTCTGCGGGATGGTCTTGCGTGGCTTGGGGATCGGGTAGCGTGTTTCCAGGCCGAGCATGTGGGCTTCGCAGCCTTTTTCCAGCGGGCACAGCAGGCAGCTTGGCTTGCTGCGGGTGCACAGGGTGGCGCCCATGTCCATCATTGCCTGGGTGTAGGCGTTGACGCGATCAAAGGGCGTGAAGCGCTCTGCGGTGGCCCACAACTGCTTGGCCACCTTGGGCTCGCCTGGGTAGCCCTCCTGGGCGGTAAAGCGTGCCAGCACGCGTTTGACGTTGCCGTCGAGGATCGGCGCGCGCAGGCCCATGCTCAGGCTGGCGATCGCACCGGCCGTGGACAGGCCGATGCCTGGTAACTCGGTGAGTTTTTCCACGTCCTTGGGAAACTCGCCGCCGTATTCGGCCACCACGATCTTCGCGGTCTTCTGCAGGTTGCGCGCCCGGGTGTAGTAACCCAGGCCGGTCCATAGGTGCAGCACTTCATCTTCTGGCGCAGCGGCCAGGGCTTCGACCGTCGGCAGCGAGGCCATGAACCGGTCGAAGTAATTGAGCACGGTGCTCACCTGGGTCTGTTGCAGCATGATCTCCGAGACCCACACCCGATAAGGCGTGATGCCCTGTTGCCAGGGCAGGTCATGGCGACCGTGGCGGTCGTACCAATTGAGGACCGCCTCTGAAAATTGCTCGTTTCTCATCGATTGAACAGGCCTTTCAGTGCGTCTTTGAGCTTCGGATTGACCTTGTCGAGCTTCTCTTCAAGCTTCTCGTTGAGGCGATTACCCGCCGCCTTGATCGCGACCTGGCCGAGGCCATCCTTGTCCAGGCGGCAGGCCTTGGCGCCCAGTTCCAACGGGCCACGGCAGCGCAGCGGTACTTCGATGTTCTGGAAGTTGGAGCCCACCTGGCAGGCTGGGTCCGGCACGTCGCGCTGGTCACCTTCGACGATGATGCCGACGCGGTAATCCATGCCCAGTACACGCAGGTCGATGTCGCCGTTGCCGTTCACGGTGAGGCCAGGAATACGCACTTTTAGGTCTGGGTTGCTGGCTACGCCGTTGCGGAATGTCAGGTTACCCTTCAATTCCTGGAACGGGGTGTCCTTGCCTTGTGGCGTAGTGCTCAAGGTCTTGCGGTTGAGCAGCGCGATGCCGGTGCACAGTTGCTGTTCAAGGTTGGCGTTGAGCAGCACGCCGTTGTTGATCACAAAACTGGCAGTGCCGTTGAGGCTGTCGATCAGGGCTTTTTGGCTGTTGCCACGGCCAGTGAGGTTGCTGTCGAGGGTGATTTGGCCCTTCACCGGCGGCGTTTTTCCCTGGGCTTGCAGGATGCGCTCGACCGGGACTTGCTTGATATAGGTTTGCAGCGCCAGCACCGGAATATCCTGGCGCACATCAAGGTTGCCGTTGGCCTGGAAGGTGCCGTTGTAGAGACCGCCGCTGAGGGTGTCGAGCTTGAGCTGGCCGTCGAGGCCGGTGGCTTTCAGCGTAGCGTCCTGGATCGGCAGTTTGCTCAGGGTCAGTTGGCCGAAGGACAGGTCAGCGTTGACGTCCAGCGTACGCAGGCGCGTCAGTGGCAACAGCTTGTCGGTGCTCCAGGCACCTTTTGTCGGTGCATCTGGCAGCGGGGTAGTGCCACCGGCGGCCATGGCTCCGGCTTCGCTGTTTTGCACCTCGGCCTGGCGAGCGGCCGTTGCGCCTTTAGCGGATTCGGACTTGGCGGGCAGGTAGTTATCGGCGTTGAAGGTGTCACCCTTGAGCTGAACCCGTAGCGACTGCTTGGCGAAGTCTTCCACCGCGAGACGACCGGTGAAGGTGCTGCCGTCGAGTTTCAGGTTTAGGTCGTCCAGCGCCAGGCTGGTAGGCGTGCCGGTGAGGCGACTGACCAGTTCGACCTTGCTCAGGCTGCCCTCGGCCATTGGCGGCAACGGGCTGCCGACGCTGTCGAGGAACTTGGCCAGGTCAAACTGGGCGATGGACAGGGCGCCACTCAGTTGCGGGGTCTTGTCCAGGCTGTTGACCTTCAGCTCGCCCAGGGCGCGCAGTTGGTTGGCCGACAGTTTCAGGTTGGTCCATTCGGCGATGTTCGCAGCCTGGTCCAACAACAGCTGGCCCTGGGTGGAGAAGGTCACGGTCTTGCCTTGCAGCGGTTCGCCCGTGGCTTCGCCGCTGATTTTCATGTCTTCGAACTGATAGCGCTTGAGGGCGCGCTCGATGCGCAGGTTGCCATTGAGCTCGGTCTTGACGCGCATCACCGGCTGGTTGCTGCCGAAGAAGGCCGTGAGTTTCACCGGAATGCTGGCGCCTTCATGCACGGCACCGGCGCTCAACTGGATGCTCTCGGCGCTGAACTGCTTGCCGGTCTGCTCGTCGTTGTATTCGACGCGGGCGTTGTTGATGGTCAGGCTGTCGATGTCCAGGCGGATGGGTTTGGACGCCTTTTGCGGCTCGTCGGCGGGCTGCTCGACGGTTGCGGGTGCGCCAGCTGTTGTCTGGGAAACGTTCTTGCCGATGTCTTCCCAGTTGCCGTGGCCCTGCTTGTCGCGGTTCAGGCGCAGGTTCAGGCCTTCGACGCGTACGTCGCTCATCTGCACTTCACGGCGCAGCAGCGGCAGCACGCGTACCGACAGGCCGAGCATCTGCAGGTCGGCGAACGGTTGGGTCGGGTTGGTCAGCGTCGCCACGCTGGCTTCGTGCAGCTCAAGGCCAAGCCAGGGGAAGAGGCTCCAGCCGATGTCGCCATTGAGCGTCAGCTCGATGTGGGCCTTGTCGCGGGCAATCTGGCGAATCTCGTCTTTATAGTCGTTGGGATCGAAGAGGTGGGTCAGGGCAAAGCCCAGCGCCACAATGATCAGCAACAGCCCGAGAAGTACCAGACCCAGGATTTTGCCGAACGCTTTCATGGGCGAGTCCTTGTATGTCGATTTAAAAATTTGGTCGCAGAGTATAACGCCCGGCACCGTACGTCAGTTCGTAGATCGTTACATTGTATCCACGACCCGCAAAACGGGAATTTGGCGTCAAACAAAACAGATATCCCGAAAAAGGTGATATCAGTTTGGTTTTTCTGTCATCCACAGGTGCTAATCTGCGCGGGTTCGTCTGCCTTCTGCGACATAGCGTCGCGCTCAAATGGAGCTTTACTCAACAACAACGGCCAACGCTCTGCGTGCAAGGCCGAGGGAGAGAGCGCCTGACGGACACATACTAACAACTGGGGGAAACACCAATGAGCACTAGCACTGTGGCAGCTTCAACTGCCGCACAGCCTGCGTTCCTGTCCAAGGAACGCATCATCGCCAAGCCCGGCTTCAACCGCTGGCTGGTTCCGCCGGCCGCGTTGGCCATCCACCTGTGCATCGGCATGGCTTACGGTTTCTCGGTGTTCTGGCTGCCGTTGTCCAAGGCGCTGGGCATCACCAAACCGGTCGCTTGCGCGCCGGACATGAGCTTTATCACTCAAGTCTTCTCGTCCCAATGCGACTGGCCCATCTCCATGCTGGGCTGGATCTACACCCTGTTCTTCATCTTCCTGGGCTGCTCGGCAGCGATCTGGGGCGGTTGGCTGGAACATGCCGGGCCACGCAAGGCGGGCGTTGTATCGGCGTTGTGCTGGTGTGGCGGCCTGTTGATCTCGGCGTTGGGTATCTATACCCACCAGATCTGGCTGATGTGGGTCGGTTCCGGGGTCATTGGCGGTATCGGCCTGGGCCTGGGCTATATCTCGCCGGTGTCGACCCTGATCAAGTGGTTCCCGGACAAACGCGGTATGGCTACCGGCATGGCGATCATGGGCTTCGGCGGCGGCGCCATGGTGGGCGCTCCGTTGGCGGCAGCATTGATGGGCCACTTCGCCACGCCTGACAGCGTTGGTGTATGGCAGAGCTTCCTGGTGATGGCCGCGATCTACTTCGTGTTCATGATTGGCGGCGCGTTGTCTTACCGCGTTCCGCCAACCGGCTGGAAGCCTGAGGGCTGGACTGCACCGGCGAAAAAAGCCAGCAATTCGATGATCACCCACCGTCACGTGCACGTGAACGTGGCCTGGAAAACCCCGCAATTCCGTCTGGTGTGGCTGGTGCTGTGCCTGAACGTATCGGCTGGTATCGGCATCCTCGGCATGGCTTCGCCCCTGTTGCAAGAAGTGTTCGGCGGCAAGTTGCTGGGTGTGGATGTGCCGTTTGGTCAACTGGATGCGGGTCAACTGGCGTCCATCGCCGCTATTGCAGCGGGCTTCACCGGCCTGTTGAGCCTGTTCAACATCGGTGGCCGCTTCTTCTGGGCGTCGTTCTCCGACTACCTGGGCCGCAAAAACACCTACTTCGTGTTCTTCGCCCTGGGCTTTGCCCTGTACGCGCTGATCCCGAACCTGGGGCACTTGGGCAACGTGGCGCTGTTTGTGGCCGCGTTCTGCATCATCCTGTCGATGTACGGCGGTGGTTTTGCGACGGTGCCTGCGTACCTGGCCGACCTGTTCGGCACGCAGATGGTGGGCGCGATCCACGGTCGTCTGCTGACTGCCTGGGCGGCGGCGGGTGTGCTGGGCCCGGTACTGGTGAACTACTTGCGTGAATATCAGTTGAGCATCGGCGTTGAACGCGCTGCGGCCTATGACATCACCTTGTATATCCTCGCGGGCCTGCTGGTGCTGGGTTTCATCTGCAACATGCTGGTGCGCCCGGTGGCCGACAAGTACTTCATGACCGACGCCGAACTGGCGGCCGAACAGGCGCTGGGTCATGACAAGGGCGCAGATGCCACCACGTCTCTGGAGTGGAAAGCAGCGTCCGGTAGCGTGCCATTGGCCATTGCGGCCTGGCTGGTAGTGGGTATTCCGTTGGCATGGGGTGTGTGGGTGACCTTGCAGAAGACGGCGGTATTGTTCCACTAACACTGAGCATCCCTATGGGATTGTTGTGGTGAATGGGCTTATGTGGTGAGCGGGCGTGCCCCGCGCTGGGCTGCGCAGCAGCCCCAAATGCCGCCGTCGCGCTCTACCTGAAAGCGCGCGGTGGTGTCATGGGGGCTGCTACGCAGCCCAGCGCGCGGCAAGCCCGCTCACCACAACAAGCTAGCCCTCAGGCAGGGGCGCTCACATGTATGCACATGTCTATCCCCGACACTCCATCAGTCTTATCCCCTCCGATGTTTCTGTTTAGCGCCCGCGTGCCTATAATGGCTGCCTTTTTCGCCCAATGATTTTGCGGAGCTGGTGATGGCCGAACGTAAGGCGTCCGTCGAGCGCGACACTCTGGAAACCCAGATCAAAGCCTCGATCAACCTGGATGGCACCGGAAAGGCCCGATTTGATATCGGTGTACCTTTTCTTGAGCACATGCTGGACCAGATCGCCCGTCACGGGCTGATCGACCTGGATATCGTCAGCAAGGGCGACCTGCATATCGACGACCACCATACGGTGGAAGACGTTGGCATCACCCTCGGCCAGGCATTTGCCAAGGCCATCGGCGACAAAAAAGGCATCCGTCGCTACGGCCACGCCTATGTCCCGCTGGACGAAGCGCTGTCTCGTGTGGTCATCGACTTCTCTGGCCGCCCAGGCCTGCAGATGCACGTGCCCTACACCCGCGCCACCGTGGGCGGTTTTGACGTCGACCTGTTCCAGGAATTTTTCCAGGGTTTCGTCAACCACGCACTTGTCAGCCTGCACATCGACAACCTGCGCGGCACCAACACCCACCACCAGATCGAAACCGTGTTCAAGGCTTTCGGCCGCGCCCTGCGCATGGCCGTAGAGCTTGATGACCGCATGGCCGGGCAAATGCCCTCGACCAAGGGCGTTTTGTAATGCAGACGGTCGCGGTTATCGATTACGGCATGGGTAACCTGCACTCGGTGGCCAAGGCCCTCGAACACGTAGGTGCCGGCAAGGTGCTGATCACCAGCGATGCCAAGGTGATTCGCGAAGCCGACCGGGTGGTGTTTCCCGGTGTTGGCGCGATTCGCGATTGCATGGCCGAGATCCGTCGCCTGGGCTTTGACAGCCTGGTACGTGAAGTCAGCCAGGACCGCCCGTTTCTCGGTATTTGCGTGGGCATGCAAGCCTTGCTCGACCGCAGTGAAGAGAACGACGGCGTCGATTGTATTGGCCTGTTCCCAGGCCAGGTGAAGTTCTTCGGCAAGGACCTGCATGAAGACGGCGCCCACCTGAAAGTCCCGCACATGGGTTGGAACGAAGTCAGCCAGACCGTCGACCACCCGCTGTGGCACGACATCCCCGATCTGGCGCGTTTCTACTTCGTGCACAGCTACTACATCGCCGCCGGTAACCCGCGCCAGGTGGTAGGTGGCGGGCACTACGGCGTCGATTTTGCTGCCGCGCTGGCCGAAGGTTCGCGCTTTGCCGTGCAGTTCCACCCGGAGAAGAGCCATACCCATGGCCTGCAATTGCTGCAGAACTTCGCCGCTTGGGATGGTCGCTGGTAAATGGCCAAGAAGCCGAAGGTGCCGGTCTTGAACCTCACTCCCGAGCAGGAGAGTGAGGCTACCCTCAAGATCAAGCGGTTCATGGAAGAGCGCTTCGAGCTCAAGCTGGGCTCGTTCGAGGTCGCCGAGATTCTTGAGTTATTCACCACCGAAGTGGCCCCTCACTATTACAACCGGGCGGTTTTCGATGCACAGACGCTCCTTAAAGAAAGGTTCGAAAGCATCGAAAGCGACCTGTGGTCGCTTGAGAAACCCTGATTTCCCAAGCATTGCTGAATATCGAATAAGGTTTGCCAGATGCTGATTATCCCCGCTATCGATCTCAAGGACGGCGCCTGCGTACGTCTGCGCCAAGGCCGTATGGAAGACTCCACCGTGTTCTCCGATGACCCGGTGAGCATGGCTGCCAAATGGGTAGAAGGAGGCTGCCGTCGCCTGCATCTGGTGGACTTGAACGGCGCCTTCGAAGGCCAGCCGGTCAACGGCGAAGTGGTTACCGCCATCGCCAAGCGCTACCCGAACCTGCCGATCCAGATCGGCGGCGGCATCCGCTCCCTGGAAACCATCGAGCACTACGTCAAGGCGGGCGTGAGCTACGTGATCATCGGCACCAAGGCCGTGAAAGATCCGGCCTTCGTTGCCGAAGCCTGCCGCGCCTTCCCTGGCAAAGTGATTGTCGGCCTGGATGCCAAAGACGGTTTCGTCGCCACCGACGGCTGGGCTGAGATCAGCACCGTGCAAGTGATCGACCTGGCCAAGCAGTTCGAAGCTGATGGCGTGTCTGCCATCGTTTATACCGACATCGCCAAAGACGGCATGATGCAGGGCTGCAACGTGCCGTTCACCGCTGCGCTGGCCGCCGCGACCAAGATCCCTGTGATCGCTTCGGGCGGTATCCACAACCTGGGCGACATCAAGTCACTCTTGGACGCCAAGGCCCCTGGCATCATCGGCGCGATCACCGGCCGTGCGATCTACGAAGGTACCCTGGACGTCGCCGAAGCCCAGGCTTACTGCGATGCCTACAACGGCTGAGGACTGACCATGGCGCTGGCCAAACGCATCATCCCTTGCCTGGACGTCGACAACGGTCGCGTGGTCAAGGGCGTCAAGTTCGAGAACATCCGCGACGCCGGCGACCCGGTGGAAATTGCCCGTCGCTACGATGAGCAAGGTGCCGACGAGATTACCTTTCTCGACATCACCGCCAGCGTTGACGGGCGCGACACCACGTTGCATACCGTCGAGCGCATGGCCAGCCAGGTGTTTATCCCGCTGACCGTGGGCGGTGGCGTGCGCACCGTGCAAGACATCCGCAACCTGCTCAACGCCGGTGCGGACAAGGTCTCGATCAACACAGCAGCGGTGTTCAACCCCGAGTTTGTTGGCGAAGCGGCGCAGCATTTCGGCTCGCAGTGCATCGTGGTGGCCATCGACGCCAAGAAGGTCTCGGGCCCGGGCGAAACCCCGCGTTGGGAGATCTTCACCCACGGCGGTCGCAAGCCTACCGGTCTGGATGCGGTGGAGTGGGCGATGAAGATGGAAGGCCTGGGCGCCGGGGAAATCCTGCTGACCAGCATGGACCAGGACGGCATGAAGAACGGCTTCGACCTCGGCGTAACCCGCGCCATCAGCGACGCGCTGGGCATCCCGGTGATCGCTTCAGGCGGCGTCGGCAACCTGCAGCATCTGGCCGACGGCGTGATCGAAGGCCATGCCAGTGCGGTGTTGGCGGCGAGTATTTTCCACTTTGGCGAATACACCGTTCCCGAGGCCAAGGCCTACATGGCGGCGCGCGGTATCGTCGTTCGCTAAACGCTGCTGGACACCGTGGCAAGTGCGCGGCACTCTCTGCGCTTGCCATGGATTCCGGTAGCCCTTCATGTTCAAAAAGCTTCTGCTTGCCCTCGCCAGTACGTCCATCCTTTTGACGGGCTCGGCCCATGCCGAGGAGCCGTCCGGTACTGCCCTGGTGCTGCTGACGGAAAACTTCCCGCCGTACAACATGGCGAAGAACGGCAAGAACTTCGCCAAGGAAGACAACATCGAAGGCATCGCCGTGGATATCGTGCGCGAGACCTTCAAGCGTGCCGGCATTTCCTACAACCTCACCCTGCGTTTTCCTTGGGAGCGAATCTACAAACTCGCCCTGGAAAAACCCGGCTACGGCGTGTTCGTAATGGCCCGCCTGCCGGACCGCGAAGCCCTGTTCAAATGGGTCGGCCCCATCGGCCCGGACGATTGGGTGCTGCTGGCCAAGGCCGACAGCAAGATCCAACTGACCGACCTTGAGCACGCCCGTCGCTATAAGATCGGCGCCTACAAGGGCGATGCCATCGCCCAGACCCTTGAAAAGCAGGGCCTTAACCCGGTGGTGGTGCTACGCGATCAGGATAACGCGCAAAAGCTGCTGGATGGCCAGATCGACCTTTGGGCCACCGGCGACCCTGCCGGGCGTTACCTGGCGCGCCAGGTGGGGGTGACAGGCCTGAAGACCGTACTGCGCTTCAACAGTGCCCAGTTGTACCTGGCGCTTAACAAGCAGGTGCCGGATGAGGTGGTGGCCAAATTACAGGCGGCACTCGATCAGTTACGGGGCGAGGGCGTTGTTGACCGGATCATGGCTGGCTACCTCTGACGCCGGTTCCACGGCAGGCTCTTCGATACGGGGGCCTTAGCGCTTGTCGTTCCAGAGTGGCAAGAGCTCGCAGGTGAGGCTGATGAACAGGTCCTTGAATTGCAATGGGGACATCGGTGAACTCTCCGGTGGTTTGGAGGACTCACTTTTGATCAGTCCGGGCAGTGCGAAGTGATAGCTATGCAGGCTTCACTCAACGGGGTTTAAGCAGGTCGACCCGCAGGGTCGATGGCTGGTCTGCCTGGTCGAACGCATACGTACAGACCTTGATGGGCGCGCTTCTGACGTTGATCACTTGGGCGAATTGCTCCGGGGGCATGGCGGGGGAATCGTTAAGTGGATACACCAGTTCGATGGGCTCCTCGTCGTCCTCATCGTCGGTCAAGGGCGGGGCAGGGATCGGCAGGAAACCGGCGGGGCGCAGGCAGTCGGTGGTTGCTGCGGGCCCGTATTTATAGGTGTAGCGCTGCATAAAAGGCGGCGCCAGGTTCCAGATCAAGGTGTAGGCGCCGAGCCCAATCCTATCGAGGCTGATGGTCAGGTTGGGGGTGCGCGCAGGGCCGGGTTCGGCGAGTTCTACCGCGAGGGTAAGGGCATTTCTCATCATGCCGTTGGTGACCGGTTGCTCGGCGGAGGCTACGCCGACGATGCACAGCATATGCATGCCCGTCTGTGGGCCGATAGCGCTGTTGATGTAGGCGTTCTCGGCAGTGATCGGTGAGCTGTAGTTCACCGGGTTTTCGCATTCAATGGCGCGTCGTGTGGTTTTGTAGCGGTAGAAAGGGGTATTGGTGGTGAACGTCAAGTTCCAGCGGGGCACGATATCTTTGCTTTTGCCGCCGGGCTTCTTCACGAAGTACTGCTGGATCGGCTCCGGATTTCTGAAGGTGATCGAAGTGATCGGATAGAGGTCGCAGTGCTCGTTGTCGGTCTGCAGCACCCCGCCTGCAAAACACTGGTTGAGGAACACCACGGGGCTGCCGTAGTTCGTGTCAGGGTGCCAGGTGGGCTGCCCGTTATTGATTTCACAGGGCGAGTCCCGCTGGCATTTGCGCTCCTCGGGTTGGCCTGCAGTGCTGGTGCTGAGAATGCCGAACACCGTATTGGTTGCCCGGTCGAGCAACGGCCCGCCAAAGCTGCCGTGAGCGATGCCTTGGCATTGGTTTTTCATGGTGACGCGCCATACGAACGGTTGCTCCACCAATTCCCGGGAGCTTTGCTGGGCGCAGGCCGAGAGGTGCAGGGTGTCCCATTCGGGGGCGGCGAGTGCGAGGATGTCGTTACCATCGGCGGGTACTTCATCGGCGAGCTTCAGCGGGCTGATGCCGTCTTTGAGCAGATCCGCCAACGTGGCCTTCAATTCGATAATCGCCAGGTCGACGCCTTGGCTGCTGCCCCATTTCATGGTCTTGAGCGGGTAGGTCTTGATCGACTCCAGGGTGTCGTCGAAATAGTTGAAGCTGATGCTGCCCTTGATCGGCAGGTCTTTTTGCACGGCACCATTTAGGCGATGCAGGCAATGGCTGCTGGTGAGCACGTACGCCGGGCCGGACTTTCCGGTGGCGTCACGGGTGTCCAGCAATGTGGCCGTACACAGGGTCTGGGCTTCGTTGCGGATGCGGCCGACGCCGTTCCAATGCGCGTGTTCATGGCGAGCATTGGTGAGCAGGCGCGCGGGGGTGGTGTTGACCAAGCCTTCGCCGAAGTCCTTGGGTGTGGCCATCAGCGCAGCTGGCAGGCTGCCAAGCAGCAGCCCGGTAAGGGCAATGTGGGTGATGTTCATGAGGGGTCCTGAATCGTGAGGTGAAGGGCTCACTATTCAGGGTTGGGACAGGGCGCAAGCGGTACTTATCTAGCAGCAGGTCGGTAGGTGCCATCCTTGCCATGCCCTGCCATCGCCTGGTTGCTGCGCACACTGATCATCAGCTTGATATCGATCCAATCCACACCCTGGGCCTTGAGCTTGGGCAGTTCGCGCTCCAGCACCGCGAGGGTTTGCGGATACGGGTGGCCGATCATCACCGCCGAGCCCTGTTTGTGCGCCAGTTTGATGGCCGTCTGCAACTGCGTGGTGATGGCTGTTTCAGTGCGCTCGTCATCCAGGAATACGTCCCGCGAGACGCTGGCCAGGCCGATCTTCTGCGCCTCGGCGGCGGCGACGGTTTGCGCGCTGGTGCGGCTATCCACAAAAAACTTGTTGCGTCGTTGCAGCTCGGCCATCAGCCAGGCCATGGCCGCGGGCTGTGCGGTCATGCGGCTGCCCATATGGTTGTTGATGCCGGCGGTATAGGGCACGGCCTTGAAGGCGGCATCCAGGCGCTTGCCCAGTTCCTCGATAGGCAACTCGGGGTGCCAGGCGAACGGGCCGGTGGCTGGGTCCATCGGCATGTGCAGGATCACGACCTTGCCGGCCTTGTGGGCTTCGCGGGCGAATTCGGCGGCGTGGGGGGTGTCTGGCATGATTGCCGTGGTCACGGGGCCGGGCAGTGCCAGCACGCGGCGATCCCTGGGCAGGTTTTGCCCAAGGTCGTCGATGATGAGGGTCAGGTAGGCTTTGTGTGGCTCGCTGGCCGGGGTCGCGTGGGCGACTCCGGCCAAGCTGCACAGTACAGCGATGATCAGGGCAAAGCGCATATCAACGGCTGCGCGTGATGCTCAGGCCCTTGAGCAGGCTCAGCGCCTGGGCCAGTTGGTAGTCGTCGTCCTGCGGCATCGGCTTGGCTTTCTTGCTGCTGCCGGTTGGCTGGTCGGCACCGCCGTTGCCATTGCCCAGGTGACCTTGCAGGTCAGCCTCTTTGTAGTACTCGCTGTCGATCTCGTTGGTGATCTTGGCCTTGCGTACTTCGATGTCTGGCACGATGCCCTGGGCCTGGATCGAGCGGCCGTTCGGCGTGTAGTACAGCGCGGTGGTGATCTTCAGCGCACGCTCGTTGTTCAGCGGCAGCACGGTTTGTACCGAGCCTTTGCCGAAGCTGGTGGTGCCCATCAGCACGCCGCGCTTCTGGTCTTGCAGGGCGCCGGCGACGATTTCCGAGGCCGAGGCGCTGCCGCCGTTGATCAGCACGGCCAATGGCACGTTCTCGCTGAGGTCGTTGCCGGTGGCCGAGAAGCGCAGCTCGGAGTTGGCGATGCGGCCTTTGGTGTAGACGATCAGGCCTTTGGTGATGAAGTGGTCTACCACCTCGACCGCCGCCTGCAACACGCCGCCTGGGTTGTTACGCAGGTCGAGCACGATGCCGTTGAGTTTCTTGCCGTTGTCCTTGCGCAGCTTGGCCAGGGCCTTGGCCACTTCGTCGCCGGTCTTGACCTGGAACTGGGTGATACGGATGTAACCGTAGCCCGACTCCAGTAGCTGGCTCTTCACGCTCTTGACCACGATGGTTGCGCGGGTCAGCGTCACGTCGAACGGGTTGCCGCCGTCGCGTACCAGAGTCAGGGTGATCTTCTGGCCGATTTTGCCACGCATCTTGTCGACGGCTTCGGTCATGGTCTGGCCACGTGTTGGCTGGCCGTTGATCTTGACGATAAAGTCGCCAGCCTGGATGCCGGCCTTCGACGCCGGGGTGTCGTCGATTGGCGACACTACCTTCACGTTGCCGTCTTCGGCGCCGACTTCAATGCCCAGGCCGCCGAATTCGCCGCTGGTGCTTTCTTGCAGCTCGGCAAAATCTTCCGGGCCGAGGTAGGCGGAGTGCGGGTCGAGGTTGCTGAGCATGCCCTTGATGGCATTCTCCAGCAGGGTCTTGTCGTCTACGGGTTCGACATAGGCTGCCTTGATGCGGTCCATGACCTCGGCAAAGGTGCGCAACTCGTCCAGCGGCAATGGCGCCTTGGTGGTCGCGGCCGTGGCAGCAGGCGCAGTCTGGGCGGCCTGGTCGGCAAAAGCCAAAGGCGCGCCGATCACCAGGGCGATCGTCAGAGCCAGCGATGTAAGGCGGGACAAATGCAGCATGTCGAACGAACTCCTAATGTAGATGCGGCCCTATCCTTGGGAACGGCACCATTGTGCAGGATCGCTCGGGCGACCCTGCTGACGAATAGCGAAGTACAGCGCCGGGGTGTCCTGGCCACCACTGTTACCGACAGTGGAGATGGATTCACCGGCTTTTACAACATCACCTGCCGACTTGAGTAAAGTCTGATTGTGGCCGTAAAGGCTCAAATAGCCATTACCGTGGTCAAGAATCACCAACAAACCGGCACCGCGCAGCCAATCGGCAAACACCACGCGCCCACCGTGAACGGCGTGCACCTGGCTGCCGGCGGAGGCGCTGATCATCACGCCATCCCACTTGGCGCGGGTGTCATCACCACGGGTTTCACCGAAGCGTGCCAGTAGTCGACCATCAACGGGCCATGGAAGTTTGCCGCGAGCTGAACCAAATGCACCGCCAAACGACTCGCCGGCGCTGGAAACCAGCGGGCCAGGCGCTGCATGTGCCGGTTTACGCGGGGCCGGGGCGTCCGAGGTGGCGGCCAGCTCGGCCTCACGCTGGCGCTTTTTTTCGGCTTCCTGCTGGGCGATCAGCGCTTTCTGCCGCGCTTCTTCTGCCTCACGTGCCTGACGGGCAAGGGTTTCTTCGATGGTCTTGAGCACTTTGCCCAGGTCGGCCTGGTCTTGCTCGCGGGCCTGCAACTTGGCGTCGCGGGCCTTTACGTCGTCATTGAGCTTGGCCAGGGCCAGCTGGCGCTCCTTGCGCACCTTCTCCAGCTCGTCGCGCTGGGCGGTGAGGGCGTTTTGCTGGTCTTCGAGCTGCGACTGCTGATTGGCGATTTCCTGCTCAACGTTGACCAGTTGGCGCAGGGTCTCGTTGAAGCTTTTCAATTGCTCCAGGCGTGCCTTGCTCAGGTAGTCGTAATACGTGAGGGTGCGGGCGAATTTCTCGGGGTTCTGCTGGTTGAGCAGCAGCTTGAGGTATTCCTGACGGCCGTTCTGATAAGCAGCGCGAGCCTGGATCGCGATCAGGCGTTGCTGTTCAACGCGTGCGCTCTGGAGTTTTTTTTTCTCAGCGTCGAGTCGCTCCAGTTCCGACTCGCTCTTCTTTAGTTCTTTTTGCAGCTCCTGGACCTGTTTCTCCAGCTTGCCCATCTCGGTTTCTGTGCCGCGCAGGTCTTTTTGCACCCCGGATTTTTCTTCCTGGAGCTTGCCGAGCAGTTTTTTCAGCTCGGTAATGTCCTGACGCGTAGCGTCCAACTGTTGTTGGGTTTGTGCACGCTCATCGGCAAACGCCGGTTGGAGCAGGCAGACAAGAGCAAGGGTAATCAAGGCGCGAAGCATAGAGGCGGGCGACACCAGGGAAATGGACGGCCTAGTATGCCCGGCAAGCGCTGCAAAAAAAACGCCCAATTCGGGGTGGGGAGTAAGTTAGGCGCCGAGTGGCGGCGGGATGGCAGAAAGACATCTTTGAAAGCGCTACAAAACCAATGTGGGAGCGGGCTTGCTCGCGAATACGGAGTGTCAGTCGCCGAAGATATCGACTGAACTACCGCTTTCGCGAGCAAGCCCGCTCCCACACTGGTTATGCGGTGTGCTTTAGATCACACCAGGATCGAAGTACCGGTCATTTCAACAGGCTTTTCCAGCCCCATCAGCTTCAGCATGGTCGGCGCCACATCCGCCAGCACGCCGCCTTCACGCACTTTCAAATCACGCTTGCCAACATAGATGAACGGCACCGGTTCGGTGGTGTGCGCTGTGTGCGCCTGGCCGGTGGATTCATCCGACATCTGCTCGCAGTTGCCGTGGTCGGCGGTGATCAGCGCTTCGCCGCCGACTTTTTCCAGTGCTTCAACGATGCGGCCGACGCAGGTGTCCAGACATTCCACGGCCTTGGTCGCCGCTGCCAGGTTGCCGCTGTGGCCCACCATGTCGCCGTTGGCATAGTTGACCACGATCACGTCATAACGCTGGTTATCAATAGCGTCGACGATCTTGTCGGTGACTTCCGGCGCGCTCATTTCTGGCTGCAGGTCGTAGGTGGCGACCTTGGGCGACGGGATCAGGATGCGCTCTTCGCCTGGGAACGGTTCTTCACGCCCGCCGGAGAAGAAGAAGGTCACGTGGGCGTACTTTTCAGTTTCGGCAATGCGCAGTTGGGTCTTGCCGTTTTTGGCCAGGTAATCACCCAGCACGTTTTCCAGGCTGCCCGGTGCGAAAGCGGCCGGTGCAGGGATGCTCGCGGCGTACTGGGTCAGGCCGACGTAATGCACTTTCGGCTGGCGGGCGCGCTCGAACTCTGTGAAACCGTCTTCGACAAACACGCGGCTCAGCTCGCGGGCGCGGTCGGCGCGGAAGTTCATGAACACCACGGCGTCGCCATCTTCGACTTTCACTGGCTCGCCGATGGTGGTCGCTTTGACGAATTCATCGCTTTCGCCACGGGCGTAGGCGGCTTCCAGGCCTTGCTGGGCGGTGGCGGCGTTGAATTCGGCCTGGCCGTCGACAATCAGGTTGTAGGCCTGGGATACGCGGTCCCAGCGGTTGTCACGGTCCATGGCGAAGTAACGGCCCACGATACTTGCGATGCGACCCTTGCCCAGCGCTGCGAAGGTGGCGTCCAGCAGCTCAATGGACGATTGCGCGCTTTTGGGCGGGGTGTCGCGGCCATCGAGGAAGGCGTGCAGGTAAATCTTGTCGGCGCCGCGCTTGAAGGCCAATTCGGCCATGGCGACCAAGTGGTCCTGGTGGCTGTGTACGCCGCCATCGGACAGCAGGCCCATGAAGTGCACGGCCTTGCCGGCAGCGACAGCTTTATCGACGGCGGCGCAGATGGTCGGGTTCTCGAAGAACTCGCCATCGCGGATCGCTTTGGTCACGCGGGTGAAGTCTTGATAGACCACTCGTCCGGCGCCCAGATTCATGTGGCCGACTTCCGAGTTGCCCATCTGGCCGTCCGGCAGGCCCACATCCATGCCGGAGCCGGAGATCAGACCGTTGGGTACGGTGGCGGTCAGGCGGTCGAGGACCGGCTTCCTGGCCGCGTATACCGCGTTGTCGTGGTGACTTTCACTGTGTCCGAAGCCATCGAGAATTATCAGGACCAAAGGTTTAGGCGTAGTAGTCATAGATCCTCTCGTGGCAGTAATAAGGAAGGCGATTGAAAAGGGAGTGGCAGTTTAAAGCGAAGTTCCGACCACGTCACCGCTTTACGGGGGTTGGCCCCCCCTGACGGCTGTGTATACTTACCGCCATTTTAACGCCCTGGAACCTCCTTGATGGTTGATCACCTGATTGCATTTGCCACTGCCCACTACCTGCTCGTGGGTGCCTTCGTCATCCTGCTGGCGCTGCTGATTGCTCATGAAGTGAGCCGTGGTGGCCGCAGCCTGAGCACGGCGGAGCTGACCGCGCTGGTCAACAAGGATGAAGCCGTGGTGGTTGATATCCGCCCAGCCAAGGATTTCGCCGCTGGCCATATCGTCGGCGCCCTGAACATCCCACAGGACAAGCTGATCGCACGCCTGGCCGAGCTGGAAAAACACAAGGCCAAGACCATCATCCTGGTCGACGCTCAAGGTCAGCACGCCGGCACCCACGCCCGCGAAATGCTCAAGACCGGTTTCACTGCCGCCAAACTGTCCGGCGGTATCGGCAGCTGGAAGGCCGATAACCTGCCGCTGGTGAAGTGACATGAGCCAGGTTGTCGTGTACTCCAGCGATTGGTGCCCTTACTGCATGCGGGCCAAGGCTTTGCTGGAGAAGAAGGGCGTTGCCTTCGAAGAGATCAAGGTCGACGGCAAACCCCAGGTGCGTGCCGAAATGGCCCAGAAGGCGGGGCGCACGTCCGTGCCGCAAATCTGGATCGGCACCAAGCACATCGGTGGTTGCGACGACCTGTTTGCCCTGGAGCGCGCCGGTAAGCTTGATGCGCTGCTCGCCTAACCCCTAAAAGACCCCAAGATCACAAGGATCTGCGATGACTGACCAACAGAACACCGAAGCTGCGCAAGACCAAGGCCCACAGTTCTCGCTGCAGCGCATCTACGTGCGTGACCTGTCGTTCGAAGCGCCGAAAAGCCCGGCCATCTTCCGCCAGGAATGGACCCCAAGCGTCGCGCTCGACCTGAACACCCGTCAAAAAGCTCTGGAAGGCGACTTCCACGAAGTCGTGCTGACCCTGTCGGTGACCGTCAAGAACGGTGAAGAAGTGGCGTTCATTGCTGAAGTGCAACAGGCCGGTATCTTCCTGATCCAGGGTCTGGACGAAGCATCCATGAGCCACACCCTGGGCGCGTTCTGCCCGAACATCCTGTTCCCGTATGCCCGTGAGACCCTGGACAGCCTGGTCACCCGTGGCTCGTTCCCGGCGTTGATGCTGGCTCCGGTGAACTTCGATGCCTTGTACGCTCAAGAGCTGCAGCGCATGCAACAGGAAGGTTCGTCGACCGTTCAGTAATCTCGAACGCGATGCAGAACCCAATGTGGGAGGGGGCTTGCGCCCGATAGCGGTGGATCAGTCACATAGATGTCGACTGACACTCCGTCATCGGGGGCAAGCCCCCTCCCACATTTGTTATGTGTGCTACTTGAAACCGAGTTGGCGCCAGCCTTCGTAGACGGCAACAGCAACGGTGTTGGACAGGTTCAAGCTGCGGCAGCCCTCACGCATCGGCAAGCGCAGGCGATGACCGTCAGGTAACGCGTCGAGCACCTCAGCTGGCAGGCCACGGCTTTCCGGGCCGAACAGAAAGGCATCGCCCTCTGCAAAGCTGGCATCATGAAACGGCCGCGAGCCCTTGGTGGTGAACGCGAACAACCGTGGATGCCCCAGGCTTTCCAGGCAACTGGCCAAGTCGGCGTGGCGCTTGAGCGTGGCGTACTCGTGGTAGTCCAGCCCGGCGCGGCGCAGGCGCTTGTCGTCCATGTCGAAGCCCAGGGGCTCGATCAAATGCAGGTGGCAGCCACTGTTGGCGCATAGCCTGATAACGTTGCCGGTATTCGGCGGAATCTCTGGTTGAAAAAGGATGACGTGAAACATGCACGGCTCCGAAGGTAAAGATGCGCTGCATTCTACCCCCGAAGAGGACCCAAGACCGAAGCTAATGCCGAAGGTCATGGGCTCATTGGCGATTGTCGGCGTGATGGTGGGCCTGATGATCGGTCGCTTGACCACTTCGGACCCTGTTGAGTTGCAGCAGGTCGAGACGGCGGCAGGCGGCGTGGTGGTGTGGTTCAACAGCGAGCCCAAGCTGCACGGCGAACATATCGACGGCACCGTGGCGTTGCTGTTCGACGCGCAGGGCAAGGCTGCCAGCGGGCAACTCAAGGTCAATGACAAGGATGTGAACTGGCGCGTGCGCAAGACCGATGGTGGCTTGCTATTAAACCTGGTGGCGGCTCGGCCATTGCGCGGGGAGTGGAAGGGCGAAGAGGTCGATGACCGCTGGCGGCTGGAGATCCATCTCCAAGAGCAATAAAAGAGGGAGTTCCCGGCCTGCCTGTACCAGGGCTCCCAAAACGGGGTGAAGCCAAAGGCTTCGGTGTTAAAGAGGGAATCCCCGGCCTGCCTGTACCGAGGTTCCCGAAACGGGTGTGGGGCGCGACGCGGTTCGCATCTAGCACCCCGGGTGTAAAGAGGGGATTCTCGGCCTGCCTGTACCAAGGTCCCCGAAACTGGGTTGTACAGGGGTTATTGCAGGGCGCGTGCCAGAGTCGCCAAGTTGTGCCAAAAAATTTCTTCATAAAGCGCAAAGCCCCGGGATACGGGGCTTTGGTGTTTTTGGGTTTCAAAATTTTCTCAGCGAGGCCGTAGTTTCAGTTTTTGGATCAGTGCCCGATGCCGGTTCATGGTGCATTGAAGCGGTGCACAGTCCCAAAACTTATGGAGACCCAAATGTGGGAGGGGGCTTGCTCCCGATGGCGGTGTATCAGGCACAGGTGCTGTGAATGACCCACTGCTATCGGGAGCAAGCCCCCTCCCACATTGATTTTTGTTGGATGTTAGAGCGGTGTCAGGCGTCGTCACCCTCGTCATCATCCCCACCATCGACCTTCATCCCCAACTCCTTGATCTTGCGCGTCAGGGTATTACGCCCCCAACCCAGCAATACCGCAGCATCGCGGCGGCGGCCGGCGGTGTGTTTCAACGCAGTCTCGATCATGATTCGCTCGAACGCCGGCACGGCGCTGTCCAGCAGGTTGGACTGGCCGCGTGCCAAGGCCTGGTCGGCCCATTGGCGCAAGGCCTGCTCCCAGTTGGTCACCGGTGCCGAATCCTGCGGCAGGCTCAACAGCTCCGGCGGCAAGTCGCTGATGTGCACTTCGCGGCCGGACGCCATTACGGTGATCCAGCGGCAGGTGTTTTCCAGCTGGCGTACGTTGCCGGGCCACGGCAGGTTCTTCAGGTATTCCTCGGTTTCGCTTTTCAGCAGCTTGGGCTCGACGGCCAGCTCCTGGGCGGCGCGGCTGAGGAAGTGGCGGGCCAGGGTCGGGATGTCTTCGCGACGGTCCGACATGCGCGGGATATGGATACGGATGACGTTGAGGCGGTGGAACAAGTCCTCACGGAACTTGCCCGCGTGCACTAGGGTTTCCAGGTTTTGGTGGGTTGCCGCGATGATGCGCACGTCGACCTTGACCGGCGTGTGCCCGCCCACGCGATAAAACTCGCCGTCTGCCAGCACCCGCAGCAAGCGCGTTTGGGTATCAGCCGGCATGTCGCCGATTTCATCCAAGAACAGCGTGCCGCCGTCGGCCTGCTCAAAGCGCCCGCGACGCAGGTTGGCCGCGCCGGTGAATGCGCCTTTCTCATGGCCGAACAGCTCGGACTCCATCAAGTCTTTCGGAATCGCTGCCATGTTCAGCGCGATAAACGGCGAGGCCGCCCGTGGGCTGTGACGGTGCAGGGCGTGGGCCACCAGCTCTTTACCAGTGCCCGACTCGCCGTTGATCAGCACGGTGATGTTGGAGTGGCTCAAACGCCCGATGGCGCGAAACACTTCCTGCATCGCCGGCGCTTCGCCGATGATTTCCGGGGTGCGGGTCAGGGCTGGCGGGGCTTCCTGGTTTTGTTGTTCCTGGGCGTGCTGGTTGGCGCGCTTGACCAGCGCCACCGCCTCGTCCACGTCGAACGGTTTTGGCAGGTACTCAAAAGCGCCGCCCTGATAGGACGCGACAGCGCTGTCCAGGTCCGAGTGCGCAGTCATGATGATCACCGGCAGGCGCGGGTGCTGCTCGCGGATGCGGGCCAACAGGTCCAGGCCGCTGGCGCCGGGCATGCGGATATCGGAGATGATCACGTCCGGCTGCTGACGCGCCAGGCGGCTCATCACGCCGTCAGCGCTGTCGAAGCTCTGGGTGGTCATGCCTTCCTGTTGCAAGGCTTTCTCGAGGACCCAGCGGATAGAACGGTCGTCATCGACGATCCAGACAGTTTCACTACGGCTCATGTCGATGGGGCTCCTTGTTCCAGAGGCAGAAAGATCGAGAACGTGGTGTGGCCGGGATGGCTCTCACATTCGATCAGTCCCTGGTGCTGGCTGATGATGTTCTGGGTAATGGCCAGGCCCAGCCCGGTACCGTCCGGGCGGCCGCTGACCATGGGAAAGAAAATGGTTTCCTGGAGTTCCGCAGGAATGCCCGGGCCGTTGTCGATGATCTCGACCTTGGTCACCAGGCGATGGCGCACATGGCCGATGGTGAACTGGCGCAGGGCGCGAGTGCGCAGGCTGATGCGGCCCAGGCGCAGTTCGTTCTGGCTGCTGATGGCCTGCATGGCGTTGCGCACGATATTGAGCACCGCCTGGATCATCTGCTCACGGTCGATCAACACGTCGGGAATGCTTGGGTCGTAGTCGCGCACCAAGTTGATGCAGCCTTGGCTCTCGGCCTCGACCAGGTGGCAAACGCGCTCCAGCACTTCGTGCACGTTGGTCATCGCCAGCGAAGGCAGCTTGTTGGAGCCGAGCATGCGGTCTACCAGATTACGCAGGCGGTCGGCTTCTTCGATGATGACGTTGGTGTAGTCCTTGAGGTGCTCCTCTGGCAGCTCGCGGGCCAGCAGCTGCGCCGCGCCGCGAATACCGCCGAGGGGGTTCTTGATTTCGTGGGCCAGGCCGCGCACCAGCATCTTGCTGGTCTCCTGCTTGGACAGCTGCGCCTCTTCCTTGGTGATGCGCAGTAGACGGTCGCGAGGGTGAACTTCGAGCAACAGCAGGGTGGCGCCGTTGCTCAGGATCGGGGTCACGGCGTAGTCGACGGTCAGCGTCTGGCCGGTGAGGGCCGTGAGCATCGCTTCGCGCTTGGTGAACGGGTGTGCCTGCTCCACCGCCTGGCGCAGCGAGCTCAAGGCTTCGGCCGACTCGGTGAACAATTCGCTGATGAACTGCCCATGGCTGCGCTGGCCGCTGATGGCCAGGAGCATCTCCGCCGCCGGGTTCATGTACTCAAGGCGCAAATCGTCATTGAGCAAGATGGTCGCGGTGGTCAGGTTGTCGAGTAACAAACGGTGCAGTGCATCGCTGATGGTCATCAGGACCTCTTTTGGAGCAAGGCGCGGGCTTGAGGCACACGCTGATACAAGGAAAATGCAAAAACCAAACCAAGGCTCCGAAAAGAAGCGCTAAAGGCCTGAAATGGGGGTTTTAGGCGCGAAACTGTGGCGTTCTGCCAGCTTGCTCGGGAAGTTTCGAACCAAAATGGGCTGGGCAGGTGGGAAGGGTGCAATCTATCGCACCAATATAGTGCGATTTTGTGAAGGTTGTTCAGGAAGTGTTGAGGTTGATCTTTTTTGATGCTCGCTTGCGCGTAATCAACCTCTAGGGGGGAGGGTCAGTGAGGCTGTGACAGTGGCATGCCTTGTGTTCCGGCATAGAAGACCAGCAGTTCCACAGGTGCGTTGCCCGTCATGCCGCGATGCACGGTTGCGACCATCTCGGCCAGGGTCTGCCCCTGCTTCAAGGTGCGCTTGAGCGTTCCATCGCGGGTTTCAACGATCAACTCTCCCGAGACGATGTAGGCGGCGTTGGGCATTGGGTGGCTGTGCCAGGGCAGCTGCGTATTCGCAGGGATCTTGAGCCGTAGCAGGGTGAGTTGCGGCGCGCCGGCGGGATACGCTTCATAAGGCGTTCCGTCCCATGATTCGCTGCTCTCGAGCAGGATTTCTCGCTCGATTTGTGGCGTCTCTTTGAGTTGGCTGCTGCAGCCGAGTACAGACAGACAGGCTGCGGTCGCAATTAAGCATTTGAAAGTGTCCATGGTTCCGTCCAGTCAGGGAATTGGCCGGTAAGGCTATGTGTACCGAACTTGGCGGGGATGCCGGAAGGGGCCTAAAAAGAAGTAGGAACCCTGCTTAAAAAACGGGCAAAAAAAAGACCTCCCGAAGGAGGTCTTTTTTTCATCACGCCACGTTAAGCAGCGCTACCGGATCAGCAGCTGTAGTACAGCTCGTATTCCAGTGGGTGTACGAAGGTACGAACCTTGATTTCTTCTTCGCTTTTCAGGCCGATGTAAGCGTCGATGAAGTCGTCGCTGAACACGCCGCCTTTGGTCAGGAACGCACGGCCCTTGTCCAGCTCTTCCAGGGCTTCTTTCAGGCTGCCACACACTTGTGGGATCTCTTTGGCCTCTTCAGGCGGCAGGTCGTACAAGTTTTTGTCGGCGGCATCGCCTGGGTGGATCTTGTTCTGGATACCGTCCAGGCCGGCCATTACCAGGGCAGCGAAGGCCAGGTACGGGTTGGCTGCTGGATCCGGGAAGCGAGCTTCGATACGGCGAGCGCGAGGGCTGGACACGTAAGGAATACGGATCGACGCGGAACGGTTGCGAGCCGAGTAGGCCAGCATTACCGGAGCTTCGAAACCTGGGACCAGACGCTTGTAGGAGTTGGTCGACGGGTTGGTGAAGCCGTTCAGGGCCTTACCGTGCTTGATGATGCCGCCGATGAAGTACAGGGCAGTGTCGGACAGGCCGGCATAACCTTCGCCAGCGAAGGTGTTCTTGCCATCTTTGGCGATGGACAGGTGAACGTGCATACCCGAACCGTTATCGCCGTACAGAGGCTTAGGCATGAAGGTAGCGGTACGGCCGTAAGCTACGGCAGTGTTGTGTACGCAGTACTTCAGGGTTTGAACTTCGTCAGCCTTGGCAACCAGGGTGTTGAACTTCACACCGATTTCGTTCTGACCGGCAGTGGCCACTTCGTGGTGGTGCACTTCGATGACCAGGCCCATGTCTTCCATGGCGTTGCACATGGAGGTACGGATTTCGTGGTCGTGGTCGAACGGCGGAACTGGGAAGTAACCACCTTTGATGCCTGGACGGTGGCCATGGTTGCCGCCTTCCACGTCCTGGTCGGACATCCACGAACCTTGTTCGGAGTAGATCTTGAACATGGAGCCGGAGATGTCGGACTTGAACTTCACTTGGTCAAAGATGAAGAATTCTGGCTCTGGACCTACGAATACGGTGTCGCCGATACCGGTCGACTTCAGGTATTCCTCGGCACGCTTGGCGATCGCACGTGGGTCGCGGTCGTAGCCTTGCATGGTCGAAGGCTCGATCACGTCGCAAACCAGGATCAGGGTTGGCTCTTCGGTGAACGGGTCCAGTACGGCAGTGCTGTCGTCCGGCATCAGGATCATGTCGGAGGCTTCGATGCCTTTCCAGCCAGCGATGGAGGAGCCGTCGAACATTTTGCCTTCTTCGAAGAAAGCATCATCCAGCGCGTCGCGAGCCGGCATGGTCACGTGGTGCTGAGTGCCTTTGGTGTCCGTGAAGCGCAGATCAATCCATTTAACGTCATGATCTTTGATGAGTTGAACCGACTTCGACATAGTGTCCTCCGGGTGGCTTCGGGCTGGGGTAGTGGAGTTAGCCCTTAGAATGTGGGTGATGCCGGCGCGGATACTCCGCCATGGCAACCTGCCTCACAAGAGAGCAAATTGCATGCCAGTGCGCCAACATGGGTTTTTTGGTCCAAAAACGCCCCTATAAAGGTGCAATGCGACAAAAGCTCGAAAATAGCGCACCGCAATGTGGCGCCACTGCGTGCAAACGCACCTATTTAGTGCGATGACAGTCGGGTGCATATTAACTGGTTAAACCTTGAGCGATTTCCGCTATAATCCGCGCCCCCCTTTTTCAGCAGGCCCGGCGCGCGCTGTTTCCATGAAATTAATCGTTAAAGTCTTCCCCGAGATCACCATCAAAAGCCGACCGGTACGGACGCGTTTCATCCGTCAATTGGCCAAGAACATCCGTGCCGTGCTCCGAGACCTGGACCCGGCTGTGGTGGTGAACGGCGTGTGGGACAACCTCGAACTGGAAACCCGCATCACCGACGCCAAAGCCTTGAAGGACATGACCGAGCGCCTGAGCTGCATGCCGGGCATCGCGCATTTCCTGCAGGTGGATGAGTACCCGCTGGGCGACTTCGACGACATCACCGAGAAGTGCAAACAGCACTTCGGCAGTGAGATCGAGGGCAAGATCTTTTCGGTGCGCTGCAAGCGTGCTGGCAAGCACACCTTCAGCTCCATGGATGTCGAAAAATACGTCGGCAGCAAGCTGCGCCGTGAGTGCGGCGCTGCCGGAATTTCCCTGAAAGCGCCGCAAATTGAAGTGCGCATGGAAATTCGCGACCAACGGTTGTTTGTCATCCATAGCCAGCACAACAGCATCGGCGGTTACCCGTTGGGCGCCCTGGAACAGACCCTGGTTCTCATGTCTGGCGGTTTCGATTCCACGGTGGCGGCCTACCAGATCATGCGTCGCGGCCTGATGAGCCACTTCTGCTTCTTTAACCTGGGCGGGCGTGCACACGAATTGGGCGTGATGGAAGTCGCGCACTTTATCTGGAAGAAGTACGGCAGCTCCCAACGCGTGCTATTTGTAAGCGTGCCGTTCGAGGAAGTGCTGGGCGAAATCCTAGGCAAAGTCGATAACAGTCATATGGGCGTAGTATTGAAGCGTATGATGTTGCGCGCTGCGTCCCGGATCGCCGATCAGTTGCAGATCGACGCCTTGGTGACCGGTGAAGCAATCTCCCAGGTGTCCAGCCAAACGCTGCCCAACCTGTCGCTGATCGATTGCGTCACTGAGAAGCTGGTCTTGCGCCCGCTGATCGCCAGTCATAAGCAGGACATCATCGACCTGGCCGAAGAAATCGGCACGGCGGATTTTGCCAAGCACATGCCTGAATATTGCGGGGTCATCTCGGTGAACCCCAAGACCCACGCCAAGCGCAACCGCGTGGAGTACGAAGAACAACAGTTTGATATGGCGATTCTGGAGCGTGCGCTCGAGAACGCCAAGCTGGTCCCGATCGATCGCGTAATCGACGAGTTGGGCCAGGATGTGCAGATCGAAGAAGTCAGCGAAGCCCTGGCCGGCCAGATCATCGTCGACATCCGTCACCCGGATGCCGCTGAAGATGAGCCACTGGAAGTCGCTGGCATCGACGTACAAACGCTGCCGTTCTATGCATTGAACGCGCGTTTCAAGGAACTGGATAACAGCCGTCAGTACCTGCTGTATTGCGACAAAGGCGTGATGAGTCGCCTGCATGCCCACCATTTGCTCAGTGAGGGGTATGCCAATGTGCGCGTTTATCGACCGAGCTAAGAGCCCGGGGCTGTATGCCTGTGGCCTGCGTCACCGGCCCCCCGACTCTGCCGTCAAGCTGTAACGGCAAGGCCTGACTCTACTGTTAATCGCTGCCACGACCTGTCAGCACACCGAATCCTCTGATCGAGATACACAAGTGATCGAAAATCTACGTAACATCGCCATCATTGCTCACGTTGACCACGGTAAAACCACCCTGGTAGACAAACTCCTGCGTCAATCCGGCACCCTGGAGCGCAACGAGCTCAACGACGAGCGCGTGATGGACTCCAACGACCAGGAAAAAGAGCGCGGTATTACCATCCTGGCGAAAAACACCGCCATCAACTGGAACGGCTACCACATCAACATCGTGGATACCCCGGGCCACGCCGACTTCGGCGGCGAAGTTGAACGTGTAATGTCGATGGTTGACTCCGTTCTGCTGCTGGTTGATGCCCAAGACGGCCCTATGCCGCAAACCCGTTTCGTGACCAAGAAGGCGTTCGAAGCCGGCCTGCGTCCGATCGTGTGCATCAACAAGGTTGACCGTCCAGGCGCGCGTCCGGACTGGGTTCTGGACCAGATCTTCGACCTGTTCGACAACCTGGGTGCTACCGAAGAACAGCTGGACTTCAAAGTCGTCTACGCCTCGGCCCTGAACGGCATTGCCGGTCTGGAACACACCGACATGGCTGAAGACATGACCCCGCTGTACCAGTCGATCGTCGACAACGTACCGGCTCCAAAAGTTGACCGTGACGGCCCGTTCCAGATGCAAATCTCGGCACTGGACTACAACAGCTTCCTGGGTGTTATCGGCGTTGGCCGTATCGCTCGTGGTAGCGTCAAGCCGAACACCCCGGTTGTTGCTATCGGCGCCGACGGCAAGAAGCGTAACGGTCGCATCCTGAAGCTGATGGGTCACCACGGCCTGCACCGCATCGACGTTGAAGAAGCTTTCGCTGGCGACATCGTTTGCGTGAGCGGTATGGACTCCCTGTTCATCTCCGACACCCTGTGCCAGCCAGACAACGTCGAGGCGATGAAGCCTCTGACCGTTGACGAGCCAACCGTTTCCATGACCTTCCAGGTAAACGACTCGCCTTTCTGCGGTAAAGAAGGCAAGTTCGTGACTTCCCGTAACATCAAGGAACGTCTGGACAAAGAGCTGCTGTACAACGTTGCACTGCGCGTTGAAGAAGGCGACTCGGCTGACAAGTTCAAGGTTTCCGGCCGTGGTGAGCTGCACCTCTCGGTACTGATCGAAACCATGCGTCGCGAAGGCTTCGAAATGGGCGTTGGTCGTCCAGAAGTGATCATCCGTCAGGTTGACGGCGTGAAGCAGGAACCGTTCGAAAACGTCACCATCGACACCCCGGAAGAATCCCAGGGCAAGGTGATGGAAGAAATGGGTCTGCGTAAAGGCGACCTGACCAACATGGTGCCGGATGGCAAAGGCCGTGTACGTCTGGAATACAACATCCCTGCTCGTGGCCTGATTGGTTTCCGTAACCAGTTCCTGACCCTGACCAACGGTGCTGGCATCCTGACCTCGATCTTCGATCGCTACGACACCATGAAGTCCGGCGACATGTCCGGCCGTCAGAACGGTGTTCTGGTATCGGTAGAAACCGGCAAGGCGCTGACCTACTCCCTGGAAACCCTCCAGGCGCGTGGCAAGCTGTTCGTTGAACACGGTCAAGAGATCTACAACGGTCAGATCGTTGGTCTGAACAGCCGTGACAACGACATGGGCGTCAACCCAACCAAAGGCAAGAAGCTCGACAACATGCGTGCTTCGGGCAAAGACGAAACCATCGCTCTGGTTCCACCTGTTCGCTTCACCCTGGAACAGGCCCTGGAATTCATCCAGGACGACGAGCTGTGCGAAGTTACGCCTAAGTCGATCCGCCTGCGTAAGAAGATCCTGGACGAAGGCGAGCGTACCCGCGCTGCCAAGAAAGCCAAGAACTGAGTTAACTCAGGCTGAATGAAAAACGCCCCCGGTCGAAAGGCCGGGGGCGTTTTTTTGTGCCTGCAGTTTGTGTGTTGTCTCTATTGACCCCATCGCAGGCAAGCCAGCTCCCACACTTGAATGTGTTCACAAATCCAAATGTGGGAGCTGGCTTGCCTGCGATGAGGCCCTTGAAGCCACTACAAGATTTGGATCAGAACTTATCGAGCGTCTTGAACTTGGTCTCACGCACCACTTCTTTCGGTTTATACGCGCAATACCCCGGCCGCGGCCCGATCTTGGGGTGGTTGCGGCAAGTATCCGGGCGCTTGTCATAAATAGTGCAGAAGCGCGTCTTACGATCCAGGAACAGGCAATCGTTGTTGCTCATGCGCTGTAGGGTAAAAATCTCGGACTTGGAATTGAAGCGCTCAACGATGCCTTCCTTCTGCAACCGCTTGGCGATGTTTTTCGCCGGGTCGCCCAGCTCGAACTCATCGACGAGGCCGATGCGGATCAGGTCCTTGACCTTCACTTCCACCGGCAGTGTGCAGCAGCTGGACACGCAGCCACCGCACATATGCGCGGAATATTTCTGCCACGTTTCAAGACGGTCGAGTTCCGCGGCGGCGATCAATTGAGGCTTCATCAGGGTTCCAAAAGGTGGGGCTGTATCCGGGCGCGCGATCATACCGGGATTGGTGATTTTTTGAACAATATTTTCAGGGTTTCGGCCAAAAGGTGCGCTTGTCTCAAAAGCAGGCACGGCCAATGCATCAAAACCCCGCAAAGGTAAATGCGTTAAAAAAGTGCCGAACCAGAGCGGTCACCGTTTGTCAGACCGTCTAGGCTCTAGCAACTCCTTCTATCTCGCCCGAGGTCGCAATTGATGTCTCAGGAACCACTTGCACGAGAAGCAGAGGTAGCCGCATTTCGCGATGCCGTCTTGACCAAACTCACCTATGCGGTGGGCAAGGACCCGGATCACGCCTTCGACCACGACTGGTTCGAAGCCATTGCCCTGGCCGCGCGCGACCAGATGGTCGATCACTGGATGGACCACACGCGGCGCATCTACCGCAAGGGCCAGAAGCGGGTGTACTACCTGTCCCTGGAGTTCCTGATCGGTCGTTTGCTCTACGACAGCCTGAGCAACCTTGGCGTGCTGGAGATCGCCCGCGAAGCCCTCTCGGAGCTGGGCGTAGACCTGGAGCGCATCCGCCTGCTGGAGCCCGATGCGGCGCTCGGCAACGGTGGCCTGGGCCGCCTGGCAGCGTGCTTTATGGAAAGCATGTCGACCCTGGGTGTTGCTGGCCACGGCTACGGCATCCGCTATGAACACGGGTTGTTCCGCCAGGCGATTGTCGATGGCTGGCAGCAGGAGCAGACCGAACACTGGCTCGATTTCGGCAACCCTTGGGAGTTCGAACGCCCTGAAGTGGTTTACCCCATCGGCTTTGGCGGCAGCGTCGAGACCAAGCCGGACGCTGCCGGTAAACTGATCCAAGTGTGGACGCCCAACGAAACCGTGCGCGCCATTGCCTACGACACCCCGGTGGTCGGCTGGCGTGGCGCCAGCGTCAACACCCTGCGGTTGTGGCGTGCCCGCGCCGTCGAAGACCTGCATCTGGAACGTTTCAACGCCGGTGACCACTTGGGCGCCGTCGCCGAAGTGGCCCGTGCCGAAAGCATCTCTCGAGTGCTTTACCCGGCCGACAGCACTGAAGCGGGGCAGGAACTGCGCCTGCGCCAGGAATACTTCTTTGTCGCCGCCTCGTTGCAAGACCTGATACGCCGGCACAAAAACATGCACGGCTCGGTGCTGAGCCTGGGCGAGCACGCGGCGATCCAGCTCAACGACACCCACCCGTCCATTGCCGTGGCCGAGTTGATGCGCCAGTTGGTAGACCTTCACGATATCCCGTGGGACGCCGCGTGGGATGTGACCGTTGAAACTTTGTCCTACACCAACCACACCCTGCTACCCGAAGCGTTGGAAACCTGGCCTGTAGGCCTGATGGAACGCATGCTGCCCCGGCACATGCAGATCATCTACCTGATCAACGCCCAGCATATCGACTCGCTGCGCGCCAAAGGCATCCACGACTTTGACGTGCTGCGCGCCGTGTCGTTGATCGAAGAAGACAACGGCCGCCGCGTGCGCATGGGTAACCTGGCGTTTCTTGGCTCCCATAGCGTCAACGGCGTGTCTGGCCTGCATACACAGCTGATGCGCAGCACGGTGTTCTCCGAACTGCACAAGCTTTACCCCGAGCGCATCAACAACAAAACCAACGGCATCACCTTCCGTCGCTGGCTGTACCAGGCCAACCCCAAGCTTACCGACATGCTGGTGGAAGCCCTCGGCCCGGACATTCTCGATAAGCCTGAGCAACGCCTGATTGAGCTTGAGCCGTTTGCCGAGAAACAGGCGTTCCGCAAAGCCTTCGCCGACCAGCGTCTGCACAGTAAGCGTGCACTGGCAGATATCATCCATGAGCGTCTGGGCATTTCGGTGAACCCGGCGGCAATGTTCGACGTGCAGGTCAAGCGCATCCACGAATACAAGCGCCAACTGCTCAACCTGCTGCACACCGTGGCGTTGTACCAGGCGATTCGTGCCGAGCCGGGCACCGACTGGGTGCCACGGGTGAAGATCTTCTCGGGCAAGGCAGCGGCCAGTTATCACCAGGCCAAGTTGATCATCAAACTGACCAACGACATCGCCCGCACCGTCAACAACGACCCGACCGTGCGCGGCTTGCTCAAGGTGGTGTTCCTGCCCAACTACAACGTCAGCCTGGCGGAAAGCATCATCCCGGCGGCCGACTTGTCGGAGCAAATCTCTACAGCAGGCTTCGAGGCTTCGGGCACCAGCAACATGAAGTTCGGCCTCAACGGCGCGCTGACCATCGGCACCATGGACGGCGCCAACGTGGAAATGCACGAGCGCGTGGGCGCCGAGCATATGTTTATCTTTGGCCTTAGTGCCCAGCAGGTGGAAGCCCGCAAGCACGCCGGTGAGTTCAACGCAGGTCAGGATATTGCTGCGTCCCATCGCCTCAATGATGTGTTGCAAGCGATTCGCGGCGGGGTGTTCTCGCCGGATGATCCTGGTCGCTATGTAGGGCTGATCGACGGCTTGATCGACTACGACCGCTTCCTGGTGTGTGCCGACTTCGATTCCTACTGGGATGCCCAGGCGCGGGTCGAAGCACATTGGCATGACTCAAAGGCGTGGTGGCGTTCGGCGGTGCTGAATACTTCAAGGATGGGCTGGTTCTCGTCTGATCGCACGATCAGGGAATACGCCACCGAGATCTGGAAAGCGCTCGACTAAGCATCGCAATACCCTGTGGGAGCGGGCTTGCCCGCGATTACGGTATGCCAGTTAACAAATATGTCGACTGGTACGCCGCAATCGCGGGCAAGCCCGCTCCCACATAAGCCCCTCCCACATTAGCCCTGCGTCGATATACTGAGCCCCGGTTTGCCCAGGGAATATCGACCATGCAATGGATTTTCATGCTGATTGGCCTCGCGCTCGGCTGGACACTCGATGAGTCGTTCAGCGATGCGGGCATCGGTGCGCTGTTGGGCCTCGGCATCGGCCAGGCTATTCGCCTGTCGCAACTGGCGGCCCAAGCCCACAAACAGGCAGCTCAGCTGGAAACCACGCAAAAGGCGCTGATCGCGCTGGGTGACCGCCTGCGGCAGCTGGAAGTGCCGGCGCCCACAAGCAGTGTCATCGTCGAACCCTCCACTCCCGAACCCACACCCGTCGCCAAGGCCCCCGACCTTGTCTGGGAACTGCCTGTCGATTTGCAGCCCACAGCCACGGTCGCTGAAGCCAGCCAAGCGCTACCGGCGGATGTATGGGCTCCGGCTCCCAAGCCGCGCGTTGAACAACCGGCTACCCCCCGCGAACCTGACCTGATTCAACGTGCCGTCAACGCTGCGCGCAACTGGCTGCTGGGCGGCAATACCGTGCTGCGGGTAGGTGTGGTGCTGCTGTTCCTCGGCCTGGCATTCCTGCTGCGTTATGCCACCGAAGGCATGGTGGTGCCCATTGAACTGCGTTATGCCGGGGTTGCGGCGGCGGCCGTTGGCCTGCTGGGCTTGGGTTGGTGGCTGCGGCTGCGCAACGGCAACTACGGCTTGATGCTGCAAGGCGCAGGCATTGCGGTGTTGTACCTCACGGTGTTTGCGGCGATGCGTTTGCACCCGCTGATTGATCCGGCTGCCGCGATGGGCTTGCTGGTAGCGGTCACGGTCTTTTCGGCGATTCTGGCGATCACCCAGGATGCGTTGGGTCTGGCCTGTGCGGCTGCGCTGGGCGGTTTTGCAGCGCCGATCCTGGTGTCCACCGGCGCGGGTAGCCATGTGGCGCTGTTCAGCTACTTTGCGTTGCTCAATGCCAGCATCCTCGCGATTGCCTGGTTCAAGGCTTGGCGCACGTTGAACGTGATCGGTTTTGTCGGCACCTTTGGTATTGGGTTCGCCTGGGGCGCGCGTTCCTTTACCCCGGAACTGCTGTGGAGCACCGAGCCGTTTCTGATCTTGTTCTTCGTGATGTACCTGGCCATCGGCCTCTTGTTTGCCCGACGTAAACTGCTGGAGTCGAGCGAGGGCGATAGCCTGGGTGCGCAATTGCGCAAGGGCGACTATGTCGACGGCACCTTATTGTTCGGCCCGCCGTTGGTAGGCTTTGGCTTGCAGTTCGCGTTGGTGCAACACCTGGAATTCGCCGCTGCGTTCAGTGCGCTGGGCCTGGGCATTATTTACATGGTGCTGGCCCGCGTGCTCAGCGGCGGGCGCGCAGTGCTTCTGACGCAAACCTGCCTGGCGCTTGGCGTGATTTTCGCGAGCCTTGCGATTCCGCTGGGCCTCGATGCGCGCTGGACGGCGGCAGCGTGGGCTGTCGAAGGCGCCGGGATCTTCTGGCTCGGGATGCGCCAGCAGCGAACCGTTGCACGGGCGTTCGCTTTGTTGTTGCAACTGGGGTCGTTACTGGCCTTCCTCAGCGAACTGCGCGATGGCCAGGATACCTTGCTGCAAGGCGCACCCTTGGGGGCTTTGTTGCTGGGCGCGGCACTGCTGTTCAGCTTTTATCAAATACACGAAGCCGCGCCGGAACACACCCGGCGCTGGGAACGCCTGGGCGCTCCGTGGCTCGCCGCCCTGGGCCTTGGCTGCGCTTATCTGCTGGCGCCGCTGTTGTTTTCGACGCAGGGCAGCATCATCAGTTGGGCGTTGGCGGGGCTTGCAACCCTGTGGGCCGGCCAGCGCATCGGCTCGGCAGCGGTCGTGCGTTGTGGTATCGCCGTGCAAGTGCTGGCCGGCGCGTTATTTGCGCTCGACCCAGTGAACAACGCATGGACACCGCTGATCATCGCTTTGGCAGCAATGCTCGGCGCCTGGCGCTTGCCCCGTGGCCGTTTGTCCGAGGGCCTGCTCGCTTGGGGCGTGGCCTGGTGGGCACTGGCAGCGATCATTGAAGTGTGGCGCACAGCCCCTGCGGCTTTGCACACCCCACTGTTGCTGCTGGCGGCGGCGCTGAGCGCGGTGCTCTGGACGGCTCTGGCGCTACGTTTGCGCTGGGCGGCGTTGGGTGTTGCCAGCACGCTGTTGATGCCAGCGGCGGGCCTCGCGTTACTGGAGGCGTGGAGCGAGTATTACCACCCCGCCGCGCAGTTCGGCTGGCTGGCCTGGTTGGCGGTGTTCGCCGTGCATTTCATCTCGCTGCGGCGGTTGGCGGCGCTGGTGCCCGAAAAAGTGCTGAGCGCTGCCCACGTGTTGGGCTGCTGGATGCTGATCGGCGTGTTGGCGTTGCAAATGCGTTACGGCCTGATGTTGCTCTCGGATCACTACAACGCCTGGCGCTGGTTGGGCTGGGCGATTCTGCCCAGCCTGTATCTGGTGCTGGCTGCCACGCCGCGCACTTGGCCGTGGCCGGTGTCGGCGTATCCAAGGCAATACCGCGTACTCGCCGCCTTGCCGTTGGCCGCACTGATGCTTGGCTGGTTCTGGCTGGCCAACACCTTCAGCGACGGCACGGCCGAGCCGCTGCCTTATGTGCCACTGCTAAACCCGCTGGATTTGGGCCTACTGTTCGCGCTTTTGGGCGTTTACCTGTGGGCACGCAGCGTCGCGCCACAACATGAACAGATCGCCCAGGGTGTGGCGGGGCTCTCGCTGTTTGCGTTCTTTACGGCCTTGGTGATGCGCACTGCGCACCACTGGGGCGGCGTGCCGTTCCACCTCGACGCTTTGCTTGAATCGATGCTGGTGCAAGCCGGCTTGTCGATCGTGTGGACCCTGATCGCCCTCGGCCTGATGATCGGCGGCCACCTGCGCCATCGTCGCGAAGTGTGGCTGATCGGTGCGGCGCTGATTGCCGTGGTGGTGGCCAAGCTGTTTTTTGTCGAATTGAGTAACCGTGGCGGGCTGGCGCGGATCGTGTCGTTTATCGGTGTGGGCGGGTTGTTGCTGGTGGTGGGCTACTTCGCACCGCTGCCGCCCAAGCGTGTTGAAACTGAGGGAGCGTCTTCTTGATGGGCAAGCTGAGTTTGGGTGGCTTAGCGGTATGGGGGATGTGTTCGGCGGCTTATGCGTTGGAAGCACCAACGGATTTCGCGGCTCAAGTCCCTTTGTCGATCAGTGGCAATGGCCCCTGGTACCGATTGGAGTTGCCGTTGGCGGTGCAGTTGAACGCCCGCCAGGCCGATCTCAGTGACGTGCGCATTTTCAACGCAGCGGGTGAGCCGCAGGCCTATTCGCTGTCGCGCCAGGTTTCACAGCGCACCGAAAGCCGCAACGTCACTGAGGTGAAGTGGTTCCCGCTGTACGCCGCCGATACGCAGGAAGCGTTGCCAGGCGTGGTGATGAAATCCACTGCCGAGGGCACTTTGCTGGAGGTTCGCCCGCCCTCGGTCAAAAGCCAGCAAGTACTGCGCGGCTGGGTGCTGGATGCCAGCGCGATCAAGGCGCCGTTGCAGCAGCTGACCCTGGACTGGAGCCATGAGCAGGACGGTTTCCAGCGTTTCAGCATTGAAGCCAGCGACGACTTGCAGCACTGGCAAGCCTGGGGCGATGGGCAAGTGGCGCGCCTGTCGTTTGCCGATGAGCGGGTAGAGCAGCATGACGTGAACCTGCCGGGCCAACCGGCGCGTTACCTGCGCCTGGTGTGGAAGGATCAGGCGGCGCCGCAGCTGACATCGGCCACGTTAGTGAGTGCGACCAGCAGCCGCTTGTCGACGCCGCTGGTGTGGTCGCAGCCATTGGCGGGAGCGCGACTCAAGGCCGGGGAATACACCTGGCAGTTGCCCACCGCCTTGAGTGTCGAGCGACTGCGCATCGAGCTGAGGCAGCCCAATACCTTGGCGCCCGTTACGTTGGCCGGTCGTCGCGACAGCAAGCAGGCCTGGCAACCACTGAGCAATGGCCTGCTGTATCGCCTGACCCAGAACGGCCAGGATGTGGTGCAGGATCAATTGCAGTTGCCCGGTCAGACCGTCAACGAACTCAAGTTACAGGTGGACGAGCGCGGCGGCGGCCTGGGTGCTGAAGCGCCGGCCCTGCGGTTTGCCGTGCATGCGACCCAGTTGGTGTTCCTGGCGCGGGGCGAACCGCCGTTCACCCTGGTGCTGGGCAATGCGTCGGTCAAGGCGGCCAACCTGCCGCTTTCTACCCTGATACCTGACTACAGCGCCGAGCGTCTCAAGGCCCTGGGGCTGGCCAAGGTAGACGGGGACGTCGCGGTCACCTCGCCTGTCGCAGTAGCGGCCAGGGATGCCGGGCCAAACTGGAAAAAACTCGGGCTCTGGGCCGTGCTCCTGCTCGGTGTGGCGGTACTGGGGGCCATGGCCTACAGTTTGTTGCGCAAACCCCAGGGCAAACCGTGAACTCTATTGGTGTTAAATCCTCTGATTAGAGGAAATCAGCCCCGACTCGCGCTAAACTGCGCGGGTTTTCAAGCCCCCCATTCTCCGGAGCCTTACATGTCCCGCGTTACCTTGAGTCGCTATTTGATTGAGCAGACCCGCAGCAACAACACGCCTGCCGATCTGCGCTTCCTTATCGAAGTGGTGGCGCGTGCCTGCAAGGAAATCAGCCACGCCGTGTCCAAAGGCGCTCTGGGCGGTGTCCTGGGCAGCATGGGCACTGAAAACGTGCAGGGCGAAGTGCAGAAGAAACTCGACGTGATCTCCAACGAGATCCTGCTCGAAGCCAACGAATGGGGCGGTCACCTGGCTGGCATGGCGTCCGAAGAAATGGACAATGCCTACCAGATCCCGGGCAAATACCCGAAAGGCGCCTACCTGTTGGTGTTCGACCCACTGGACGGCTCGTCCAACATCGACATCAACGCCCCGGTCGGCACCATCTTCTCGGTACTGCGTTGCCCTAACGAATACCTGAGCCAGAACGAAGCCCTGAACGAAAAGGCCTTTTTGCAGCCAGGCACCGAGCAAGTCGCAGCCGGCTACGCGATCTACGGCCCGCAGACCATGCTGGTACTGACCCTGGGCGACGGCGTCAAAGGCTTCACCCTCGACCGCGAAATGGGCAGCTTCGTACTGACCCACGAAGACATCACCATTCCTGCGTCTACCCAGGAATTTGCCATCAACATGTCCAACCAGCGCCACTGGGAAGAACCGGTGACCCGCTATGTCGGCGAGCTGATGGCCGGTGAAGAAGGCCCGCTGAAGAAAAACTTCAACATGCGTTGGGTGGCGGCGATGGTGGCCGACGTGCACCGTATCCTGACCCGTGGTGGCCTGTTCATGTACCCACGTGACAGCCGCGAGCCGTCCAAACCGGGCAAACTGCGCCTGATGTACGAAGCCAACCCGATGTCGTTCCTGGTTGAGCAGGCGGGGGGCGCGTCAACCGACGGCCACCAGCGCATCCTCGACATCCAGCCCGAAGGCCTGCACCAGCGTGTGGCAGTGTTCCTGGGTTCGAAGGAAGAAGTTGAGCGTGTCACGGCCTACCACAAGGCATAACGTGCGGCGATAGGTTATCGCTGTTGTTGTGAGCCGTATCACCCTTAAAGAAGCCCCGAAACGTTTCAGCGTTTGCGGGGCTTTTTTGTTTTTGTTCGTCGGGAACCAGACACCTCTTTTTCCTTCTAAGCTTCTGGCAGATACCCACGCTGCTTCGTCCCTCCAGGAGTGTTTCCATGTCGTTACGCCGTCTCGCTTTGCTGACTTTTTGCGTGCTGTTGGCCGCTTGCAGCAAGGTCAATCAAGAAAACTACGCAAAACTCTCGGCTGGCATGGCCAAGACTGAGGTGGAGTCGTTGCTGGGTAAGCCAACCGATTGTTCCGGCGCGTTGGGCATGTCCAGTTGCACCTGGGGCGATAAAACCAGCTTTATCAGCGTGCAATATGCCGGTGACAAGGTTCTGATGTTTTCCGGGCAAGGCCTGAAGTAAACCGGGGCGCGAGCCTGCGGGAGAAGAAGAATGATGCGTTTTGTTTTGTTTCTTTGCGCCAGCCTGTTTTTGGCGGGCTGCGCCAGCCATTCTGGCGATGATCTGCAACCCAAGACCGCTGGCAACGTCAACCTCAAGCGTTATCAGGGCACCTGGTATGAGTTGGCGCGCTTGCCGATGTACTTCCAGCGCAACTGCGCCCAGTCTGAAGCCCGTTACACCCTGTTGCCCGATGGCGACATGTCGGTGTTTAACCGCTGCCTGACGACCGAATGGAAGTGGGAAGAAGCCAAGGGCACCGCCACGGCGCAAGTGCCGGGCAAGACCGATAAGCTTTGGGTGGAATTCAATAACTGGTTCACGTCACTGCTGCCGGGCGTCGCCAAGGGCGATTACTGGGTGCTGTATGTCAGCGATGACTACAAAACCGCGATTGTTGGCAGCCCGAGCCGACGCTATATGTGGATTTTGTCGCGCACGCCGACAGTGAGTGCCGACACTCGCGAAGACCTGCTGAGCAGGGCGCGGCAGCAGGGGTATGACACCACGCGGTTGATCTGGCGTACGTCGGATAAGCAGATGGCCAAAACCTCGCAGTAGTCCTGAGTCAACCGGGATCAAAATGTGGGAGGGGGCTTGCCCCCGATAGCAGTGGGTCAGTTACACATAAGTTGACTGACACGCCGCCATCGGGGGCAAGCCCCCTCCCACATTTTTAACCGAGTAAGTCCTTCAGGACTTGAGTGAAGGCGCGATTGCTTTCTTCCTCGCCAGCATGATGCCCATCCCGCACCACCCATTTCCCATTCACCAGTACATCCCGCACCTGCCGGTCTCCGCCCGCAAACAACCAGCGATTGAGAATCCCATCCGCGGTCGCCGTCGCCAGGTATGGATCATTACCGTCCAACACCAGCCAGTCCGCACGTTTACCCACTTCCAACTGACCAATCGGCTGCCCTAACGCCTGGGCGCCGCCGTCCAACGCCGCATCAAACAACGTACGCCCCACCATCGGCTGATCACTGCGATACAGCCGATTACGCCGTTGATCACGCAGGCGTTGGCCGTATTCCAGCCAGCGCAGTTCTTCCACCACGCTCAGTGACACATGGCTGTCGGAGCCGATGCCCATGCGCCCACCCTGCGCCAGAAAATCCACCGCCGGGAAAATCCCGTCGCCCAGGTTGGCCTCTGTGGTCAGGCACAAACCGGCAATCGCACGGCTCTTGGCCATGCGTGTCACTTCATCCGCATCGGCGTGAGTGGCGTGCACCAGGCACCAGCGCTCATCCACCTCAACATTGTCATATAGCCATTGCAGCGGACGCTTGCCGCTCCAGGCCAGGCAGTCGTCGACTTCCTTTTGCTGTTCGGCAATGTGGATATGCACTGGGCAGGCCTTGTCGCTGGCGGCCAGTACTTCGCTGATTTGCTGCGGCGTGACGGCGCGCAAGGAGTGGAAACACAACCCCAACTGCTGCGCCGGTTGCGCGGCGAGGAGGGGTTTCAACTGCGCCTGCAGGTTCAGGTAGTTTTCAGTGCTGTTGATAAACCGCCGCTGACCTTCATTCGGTGCCTGCCCGCCAAAGCCTGCGTGGGTGTAGAGCACCGGCAACAGCGTCAACCCAATCCCACTGCTGGCCGCCGCCTGGCTGATCTGGCGCGACAACTCGGTACGGTCAGCATACGGCTGCCCACTGACATCGTGATGCACATAGTGAAACTCGGCCACCGAGGTGTAGCCGGCCTTGAGCATCTCGATATACAGCTGGCGTGCGATCACCTGCAATTGGTCCGGGTTGATCTTGCCAACCATGCGGTACATCAGCTCGCGCCAGGTCCAGAAACTGTCATTGGGGTTACCGGCCACTTCGGCCAAACCGGCCATGGCGCGTTGAAACGCGTGGGAATGCAAATTGGGCATGCCCGCCAAAACCGGGCCTCTCAGCCGTTCGGCGCCCTCTGCGTTGGCATTGGCCTCAACCAGTGTCAGCAGCCCCTCGGCGCTGACTTCAAGACGTACATCATTGGCCCATCCATTAGGCAGCAGTGCGCGTTCGGCAAAGAAAGCGGACATGATCAGAGCACCCCGGTCGTGTGTTTATTTGTATATACATATACAGACGTTTGCCTGCTCGGTAAACTCCGGCAATCTATGCATCTTTTCCCTCTGCAAGGATTCCCCGTGCCGACTCCGCCCGCCAACTCTTCGCTGGCTGCCCACATGGACGAAAGTCCGGCGCCCTTGTATGCCCGCGTTAAACAAATGATCAGCCAGCAGATCCTCAACGGCAACTGGCCGCCCCACTACCGCGTACCCTCCGAGAGCGAGCTGGTCAGTGAGTTGGGCTTCAGCCGCATGACCATTAACCGCGCCCTGCGTGAGCTTACCGCCGAAGGGTTGCTGGTGCGTATGCAAGGTGTCGGTACTTTTGTTGCCGAGCCCAAGAGCCAGTCAGCACTGTTTGAGGTGCACAACATTGCCGATGAAATCGCTTCCCGCGGTCATCGGCACACCTGCCAGGTTATCCACCTGGGCGAAGAGGCTGCGGGTTCCGAGCGCGCCGTTGCCCTGGAAATGCGCGAAGGCGGGCGGGTGTTCCATTCGTTGATCGTGCACTTCGAAAACGATATTCCCGTGCAAATCGAAGACCGTTTTGTCAACGCGCTGGTTGCGCCGGAATACCTGCAACAGGATTTCACCCAGCAAACCCCTTACGCCTATTTGAACCAGGTGGCACCGCTGACTGAAGGCGAGCACGTGGTTGAAGCCATTCTTGCCGATGCCTCCGAGTGCGCGCTGTTGCAGATCGAAACCACCGAGCCGTGCCTTTTGATTCGTCGGCGCACTTGGTCGGGTCGCCAGCCAGTGACCGCCGCGCGTTTGATCCACCCAGGCTCGCGCCACAGCCTGGAAGGACGCTTCAGTAAATGAGTGCAGTAAAAGTCTGGCGCGCCGCTGACTACGTGCGCATGCCGTGGAAAAACGGCGGCGGCAGCACCGAAGAAATCACCCGTGATGCCGGCACTGGGCTGGAGGGTTTTGGCTGGCGCCTGTCGATTGCCGATATCGCCGAATCCGGCGGCTTCTCCACCTTCCCTGGCTACCAACGCGTGATCACCGTGATCCAGGGAGCGGGCATGGTGCTGACCGTGGATGGCGAAGAGCAGCGCGGGTTGTTACCGCTGCAAGCGTTTGCGTTCAAGGGTGACAGGCAGGTTACATGCCGCTTGATCACCGGGCCGATCCGCGATTTCAACCTGATCTATTCGCCACAGCGTTATCACGCGCGGTTGCAGTGGATTGATGGCGAGCAGCGGTTTTTCACCACGGCGCAGACGGTATTGGTGTTCAGCGTGGCGGATGAGGTGAAGGTACTGGATCAGAAGCTGGGCCATCACGACTGCCTGCAAGTTGACGGTAACGCGGGCCTGCTGGAGGTTGCCGTCAGCGGCCGCTGCTGTGTTATCGAGCTGAGCAATAGCTGAGCGCTTGTATGACCGACCCTCAGCTATTGTGGGGGGATTAGCTTATTGAACGCACATCAGTTGAAAGCCCATCGAAGAATCGCCCGCAGGTTTGTTGTCTCCCACTTTTAACGTTAAAACGTTGACGTAGTTGATCGCCGGGATGCCCCCCAACTTGGCGTGGCCGTGGAAAATGTGATCATTGGAGCTGACGTCCGTCACTGACACGGAGCAAAACCGTGGCGCATCTTTGAACACTCCCGGCACAAACCTGACTTTGTAATCGCTGAAGTAATCAGGTTGGGCGGTGAGTTTCACGTCCTTGATCCACTTGGGGGACTGCGCAGTCATTTTTCCTGTTTTATCAATGGTCGCAGTAAAGGTGTCGGCACTGGCATGGACTGAAGTCATGCTTGTCGCCAGGAGTGCGATAAAAATGCCTGCTCGTTCTAGAGTGGTCACGATAAGTCTTCCATGGAGGTGTGTTTGTGAAAACCGACTCTAAACCACTGAATATAAGAAAAATTCCGTTTTCGCTGCGCTACAGATAACTCAGAAAGGTCGTGTGTAGGGTGCGGGTTTGAGCTGACAGGTCAGGCGCGCTATTCCACCGCTACACAGCCCATCAACGGTTCCCAAGCGTGTGCACCATTTTGTTACCGAATGCCCCAGTGCGGCGCAAGGCTGCGTCGTGGTGACAAGCACCTCTCCCCGCAAGAATCCTCTGCAAGAAATTTCATCAAGCCTCAAAGCCTTAATTTCCAAGGCTTACACCCCTCTTCACAAAAAATCCGAATGATAGCTTCCTAAAGTTGGCCGCCTGATTGCATATGCTTGTATGTACAAGTAAAGGTGTGTGCGTAAGAGTCGTCTTCGCCCCCCCCATCAAGCATGCGCATCGATCGCTGAGGAGTTCTTGCTGTGACCAAGCCTACTAAATACCGTGATGTCGAAATCCGCGCCGCCCACGGTAACAAGCTCACTGCCAAAAGCTGGCTGACTGAAGCACCGCTGCGCATGCTCATGAACAACCTCGACCCGCAAGTGGCCGAGAACCCGAAAGAGTTGGTGGTGTATGGCGGTATCGGCCGTGCGGCGCGCAACTGGGAGTGCTACGACCAGATCGTCGAGAGCCTCACCCATTTGAACGACGACGAAACCCTGCTGGTGCAATCCGGCAAGCCGGTCGGCGTGTTCAAGACCCACAGCAACGCCCCGCGCGTACTGATCGCCAACTCCAACCTGGTACCGCATTGGGCCAGTTGGGAGCACTTCAACGAACTGGATGCCAAGGGCCTGGCCATGTACGGCCAGATGACCGCCGGTAGCTGGATCTACATTGGCAGCCAGGGCATCGTCCAAGGCACCTACGAAACCTTCGTCGAAGCCGGTCGCCAGCATTACGACAGCAACCTAAAAGGTCGCTGGGTGCTCACCGCAGGTCTCGGCGGCATGGGCGGCGCGCAACCATTGGCGGCAACCCTGGCCGGCGCCTGCTCGCTGAACATCGAGTGCCAGCAGGTCAGCATCGATTTCCGTCTGGCCAGCCGCTATGTCGACGAGCAAGCCACCGACCTCGACGACGCCCTGGCGCGCATCGCCAAGTACACCCAGGAAGGCAAGGCCATCTCCATCGCCCTGCTGGGTAACGCTGCCGAGATCCTGCCGGAACTGGTCAAGCGCGGCGTGCGCCCTGACATGGTCACCGACCAGACCAGCGCCCACGACCCGCTTAATGGCTACCTGCCGGCCGGCTGGACCTGGGACGAATACCGCGCCCGCGCCAAGACCGAGCCGGCGGCCGTGATCAAGGCCGCCAAGCAGTCGATGGCCGTGCACGTCAAAGCCATGCTGGACTTCCAGAAACAAGGCATCCCGACTTTCGACTACGGCAACAACATCCGCCAGATGGCTCAGGAAGAAGGCGTGGAAAACGCCTTCGATTTCCCAGGTTTCGTACCGGCCTACATCCGCCCGCTGTTCTGCCGTGGCATTGGCCCGTTCCGCTGGGCGGCGCTGTCTGGCGACCCGCAGGACATCTACAAGACCGACGCCAAAGTCAAAGAGCTGATCCCCGACGACGCTCACCTGCACAACTGGCTGGACATGGCCCGCGAGCGCATCAGCTTCCAGGGCCTGCCGGCGCGTATCTGCTGGGTTGGTCTGGGCCAGCGCGCCAAGCTGGGTCTGGCGTTCAACGAAATGGTGCGCAGCGGCGAGTTGTCGGCACCGGTCGTCATCGGCCGCGACCACCTCGACTCCGGCTCGGTAGCCAGCCCCAACCGCGAAACCGAAGCCATGCAGGACGGCTCCGACGCTGTGTCCGACTGGCCACTGCTCAACGCCTTGCTCAACACCGCCAGCGGCGCGACCTGGGTGTCGCTGCACCACGGTGGCGGCGTGGGCATGGGCTTCTCGCAGCATTCGGGGATGGTGATCGTCTGTGACGGTACCGATGAAGCGGCTGAGCGGATTGCTCGGGTGCTGCATAACGACCCGGCGACTGGGGTGATGCGTCATGCCGATGCGGGTTACCAGATCGCCATCGATTGCGCCAAGGAGCAGGGCTTGAACCTGCCAATGATCAAGTAACGATTGGCTCGGTTCCTGTGGGAGCTGGCTTGCCTGCGATACAGACGACTCGGTCTGTCAGTCAAACCGAGATGATGCCATCGCAGGCAAGCCAGCTCCCACAGAAGAGCAATGTGTACGCATAACAATCCATCAGAGGTTGAACCGACATGGCCGCAAATGACACCACCCCGTTGATCGAGAAACGTTCGATCGACTACATCCCGGAAGCGGAAAGACACGGCCGTCTATTCAGCCAGTTCACCCTGTGGATGGGCGCCAACCTGCAGATCACCGCGATTGTCACCGGGGCCTTGGCCGTGGTGCTGGGCGGTGATGTGTTTTGGTCGTTGATCGGTCTGTTGATCGGCCAATTGATCGGCGGTGGCGTGATGGCGTTGCATGCGGCGCAAGGGCCCAAGCTGGGCTTGCCGCAGATGATCTCCAGCCGGGTGCAGTTTGGTGTCTATGGCGCGGCGATTCCGATCGTGCTGGTGTGCCTGATGTACCTGGGTTTCACCGCCACCGGCACCGTACTGTCGGGCCAGGCGCTGGGCCAGTTGTTTGGCGTCAGCGACAGTGTCGGCATCCTGATTTTCGCCAGTGTCATCGTGCTGGTCACGGTGCTGGGCTACCGGGTGATCCACTTTATCGGGCGTGTGGCCAGCGTCATCGGCGTGATTGCTTTTGTCTACCTGTTCAGCCGTTTGATCAGCCAGACCGACGTCGGCGCGCTCATGCAGATTCGCCACTTCAGCTGGAGCAGTTTTCTGTTGGCGGTGTCGCTGGCGGCTTCCTGGCAGATCGCCTTCGGCCCTTACGTGGCGGACTACTCGCGCTACCTGCCGAGCAGCACATCGTCGGTGAAAACCTTTCTCGCGGCTGGCGCCGGTTCTGTGATTGGCGCACAGGTGGCGATGGTCCTTGGCGTGTTTGCCGCGGCCATGTCCAACGGCCAATTCGCCGGCCATGAAGTGGCGTATATCGTCGGCTTGAGCGGTACGGGTGCCACCGCTGCGCTGCTGTATTTCAGCATCGCGTTTGGCAAGGTCACCATCTCTACACTCAACTCCTACGGCAGCTTCATGTGTATCGCCACCATCATCAGCGGCTTTCGCGGGCGTCTGGAGGTCACGCGCTTGCAGCGGCTGGTGTTTGTACTGGTGATTGTCGGTACCGCGACGCTGATCGCGCTGCTCGGCCAGCACTCGTTCCTGGGGGCATTCAAGTCGTTCATCCTGTTCCTGCTGGCGTTCTTTACGCCTTGGAGCGCAATCAACCTGGTGGACTACTACTGCATTACCCGTGAGCGCTATGACGTACCGGCGCTGGCCGATCCAAATGGTCGCTATGGCCGTTGGAACCTGCTGGGTATCAGCGTGTATGTCTTCGGCGTGCTGGTGCAGTTACCGTTCATCTCCACCAAGTTCTATACCGGCCCCCTGGTGGCCGCGCTCGGTGATGTGGATATCTCCTGGATCATCGGCCTGGTGCTGCCCGCCGCCCTGTATTACCTGTGCGCAAAAAAATGGCACGGCACGGTGCCCGATCAACTGATCCTGCCGGTAGAGCAGGGCAGCGCACCAACGACGACAAACGGGCTGACTGCACAAGCCTGACGGGACGTGGACATGGCTGGATGCCTACTGACTGCCGTAATCCATTTCAAGATTGGGAGCGTCACAACAATGAAAATGCATAAGACCCTGTTGGCCACGTTGTTCTCTGCGGGCGTGCTGGCCTCGGCTGGCGCCCAGGCGGCCGGTTGGTGCGAGTCCGGCAAGCCGGTGAAATTTGCCGGCCTGAACTGGGAAAGCGGCATGTTGCTTACCGACATCCTGCAAACCGTGCTCGAAAAAGGCTATGACTGCAAAACCGACAGCCTGCCGGGCAATTCCATCACCATGGAAAACGCCCTGAGCAGCAACGACATTCAAGTGTTCGCCGAGGAATGGGTCGGCCGCAGTGAAGTCTGGAACAAGGCCGAGAAGGCCGGCAAAGTTGTCGGCGTCGGTGCTCCAGTCGTCGGCGCGATTGAAGGCTGGTACGTGCCGCGCTACGTGATCGAAGGCGACGCCAAGCGCAAGCTCGAAGCCAAGGCCCCCGACCTGAAAAACATCGCCGACCTGGCCAAGTACGCCGCCGTATTCAAAGACCAGGAAGAACCGTCCAAAGGCCGCTTCTACAACTGCCCGGCCGGCTGGACCTGTGAGCTGGACAACAGCGAAATGCTCAAAAGCTACGGCCTGGAAAATTCCTATACCAACTTCCGCCCAGGCACCGGCCCGGCGCTGGATGCAGCGGTGCTGTCGAGCTACAAGCGCGGCGAGCCGATCCTGTTCTACTACTGGTCGCCAACCCCGCTGATGGGCCAGGTCGACCTGGTCAAGCTGGAAGAAAAACCCGGCGTGGATAAGAGCGTGAGCATCAAGGTCGGCTTGTCCAAGACCTTCCACGAACAAGCTCCGGAGCTGGTGGCCGTGCTGGAAAAGGTCAACCTGCCGATCGACCTGCTGAACCAGAACCTGGGTCGCATGGCCAAGGAGCGTATTGAGTCGCCGAAACTGGCGAAGATCTTCCTCAAGGAACATCCTGAAGTCTGGCACGCCTGGGTGAGTGAAGACGCAGCCAAGAAAATCGACGCGGCCTTGTAGGTCAAGCGTGCCCGGCTACCCTGAGGGGCAAGCCGGGCGCCTGGCCACAACCCATTGGATCGAGAGCACGCTATGTTTCCTGAGAGTTTTACGTTTTCCATCGCCGACTGGGTCAACGGTTGGGTGGACTCGCTGGTCACCAACTACGGCGATGTGTTCCGGCACATTTCCGACACCCTGCTGTGGGCCATCGTCAACCTGGAAGGGCTGCTGCGCGCAGCGCCCTGGTGGTTGATGTTGGCCATCGTCGGCGGTGTTGCCTGGCATGCCACGCGCAAGGTGGTGACCACGGCGGTGATCGTCGGTTTGCTGTTCCTGGTGGGCGCGGTTGGCCTGTGGGACAAGCTGATGCAAACGCTGGCGCTGATGATGGTCGCCACGGTGATCTCGGTGCTGATCGGCATCCCGCTGGGCATTTTGTCGGCGCGCAGCAATCGCCTGCGTTCGGTGCTGATGCCGTTGCTGGACATCATGCAAACCATGCCGAGCTTCGTGTATTTGATCCCGGTGCTGATGCTGTTTGGCCTGGGCAAAGTCCCGGCTATTTTCGCCACGGTGATCTACGCCGCACCACCGTTGATTCGTCTCACTGATCTCGGGATTCGCCAAGTCGACGGCGAAGTCATGGAAGCCATCAACGCCTTCGGCGCCAACCGCTGGCAGCAACTGTTCGGCGTGCAACTGCCGCTGGCGTTGCCAAGCATCATGGCCGGTATCAACCAGACCACCATGATGGCGCTGTCGATGGTGGTGATCGCCTCGATGATTGGTGCCCGTGGTTTGGGTGAAGACGTGCTTGTCGGTATTCAGACCCTCAACGTCGGGCGCGGCCTTGAAGCCGGCTTGGCGATCGTGATTCTCGCGGTGGTCATCGACCGCATAACCCAGGCCTATGGTCGTCCACGGCATGAGGCGAGCAAATGACTACTGTCAGCAAAATCGAAGTCAAAAACGTCTTCAAGATCTTCGGGTCTCGTTCCAAGGAGGCGCTGTCGCTGATCGGCCAAGGCAAGACCAAAGACCAGGTACTGGCCGAGACCGGTTGCGTGGTTGGCGTGAACGACCTGTCGCTGAGCATCGGCACCGGCGAGATCTTCGTGATCATGGGCCTTTCGGGTTCCGGCAAATCCACGCTGGTGCGCCACTTCAACCGCCTGATCGACCCTACCAGCGGCGCGATCCTGGTGGACGGTGAAGACATCCTGCAACTGGACATGGAAGCTCTGCGCCAATTTCGGCGGCACAAGATCAGCATGGTGTTCCAGAGCTTCGGCCTGCTGCCCCACAAGAGCGTGCTCGACAACGTTGCCTACGGCCTGAAAGTGCGTGGCGAAACCAAGCAGGTGTGTGCCGAACGCGCCCTGCACTGGATCGAAACCGTGGGCCTCAAGGGCTACGAAAACAAATACCCGCACCAGCTCTCCGGCGGTATGCGCCAGCGCGTCGGCCTGGCCCGCGCGCTGGCGGCCGACACCGACATCATCCTGATGGACGAAGCCTTCAGCGCCCTCGACCCGCTGATCCGCGCCGAGATGCAGGACCAGTTGCTGGAGCTACAAAAGACCCTGCACAAGACCATCGTGTTCATCACCCACGACCTCGATGAGGCCGTGCGCATCGGCAACCGCATTGCGATCCTCAAGGACGGTAAGCTGATCCAGGTCGGCACGCCGCGAGAGATTCTGCATTCGCCGGCGGATGAGTATGTGAACCGATTTGTTCAGCGGCGGGCGGCGGTGGTTTGAGCCAGGTTTTGTGGTGAGGCTGCTGGCCCTATCGCAGGCAAGCCAGCTCCCACCTTTGAAAGTGTTCACAGTTCAAAATGTGGGAGCTGGCTTGCCTGCGATGGGGCCAGTGAAGCTGCAATAGAATTAACGAAGGTATGAAGATGTCCCAGCCAACAAAAATCATCATCGCCGACACCCCCTTACGTTGGCAGGACGTAACCGCCGTCGCCCGCCACGGCGCGGTGCTCGAACTCTCAGGCCAAGCCTGGGCCCGCATCGACAATGCCCAAGCCATCGTGCAGCGCATCGTCAGCAGCGGCGAACGCGCCTACGGCGTTAACACTGGCCTGGGCGCGCTGTGCAACGTGTCGCTTGAGGGCGAGCAACTCAGCCAGCTCTCGCGCAATACCCTGTTGAGCCACGCCTGCGGCGTCGGCCCAGTGCTGAGCGACGAGCAAACCCGCGCAATCATCTGCGCCACGATCATCAACTACAGCCTCGGCAAATCCGGCCTGCATCGGCAGGTGGTGCACGCGTTGCTGGCGCTGCTCAACCACGGCATTACGCCGCAAGTGCCATCCCAGGGTTCGGTGGGGTATTTGACCCATATGGCCCATGTCGGCGTGGCGCTGTTGGGTGTGGGCAAGGTGAGTTACAAAGGCCAGATCGTCCCCGCGCAACAGGCCCTGAGCGCCGAAGGTTTACAGCCCGTGGTACTCGGTGCAAAGGACGGCCTGTGCCTGGTCAATGGCACGCCGTGCATGACCGGCCTGAGCTGCTTGGCCCTGGCCGATGCCCACCATTTGCTGCAATGGGCTGACGTGATCGGTGCCATGAGCTTCGAGGCCCAGCGGGGCCAGATCGATGCGTTCGACGAAGAGATCATCGCCCTCAAACCGCACCCCGGCATGCAGCACGTTGGCATCAACCTGCGAGCGTTGCTCGATGGCAGCGAAGTGATCGCCAGCAGCAAGGGCATCCGTACCCAGGACGCCTTGAGCCTGCGCTCGATCCCGCAGATCCATGGTGCGGCCCGCGATCAAGTTGAGCATGCCACCCGCCAGATCGAGACCGAACTCAATAGCGCCACCGACAACCCGCTGGTACTTGGCGCCCCAGACAACTATCGCGTGGTGTCCCAGGCCAACCCCCACGGGCAATCGGTCGCGTTGGCGGCGGATATGCTCGCCATCGCCATGGCCGAAATCGGCTCGGTGGCCGAGCGTCGCCTGGACCGCCTGATCAACCCTCACGTCAGCGGCCTGCCGGCGTTCCTCGTCAGCAACCCTGGAGTCAACTCCGGGATGATGATCGTGCAGTACGTCGCCGCGTCGCTGTGCGGGCAAAACCGCCAGCTGGCGCAACCAGCGGTGCTCGACAACTTTGTCACCTCGGGCCTGCAGGAAGACCACCTGAGCATGGGCACCAACGCCGCACTCAAGCTGCACCAGGTGTTGGCCAACGTCACTCAGATCCTCGCTATCGAGTATTTGCTGGCGGCCCAGGCGTTTGAGTTCTTGAAGGACCAACGTTTCGGCGCCGGCACCGACCGCGCCTGGCGCTTGCTGCGTGAAGTGGTCCCCGCCTATGAGCAGGACCGTTGGCTGGCGCCAGATATCGCGGCCGCCGCTCAGGTGCTCAAAGCCACCGCATTACCGAATTTGCACTAAAAAATAATCACAAGGAGCACGAATGTGACTGCGCTTAATCTGATCCCAGGCCAACTGAGCCTCGCCCAACTGCGGGCCATCTATCAGCAGCCCGTAACCCTTAGCCTGGATGACAGCGCCACGGCGCAGATCGACGCCAGCGTGGCCTGCGTGGAGCAGATTCTCGCCGAGAACCGCACCGCCTACGGCATCAACACCGGTTTTGGTCTGTTGGCCTCGACCCGCATTGCCAGCGAAGACCTGGAGAACCTCCAGCGTTCCCTGGTGCTGTCCCATGCCGCCGGCGTTGGTGAGCCCATCAGCGATGCGTTGGTGCGGTTGGTCATGGTGCTCAAGGTCAACAGCCTCAGCCGTGGGTTTTCCGGCATTCGTCGCCAGGTGATCGACGCGTTGATCGCGCTGATCAATGCCGAGGTGTATCCGCATATTCCGTTGAAAGGGTCGGTCGGTGCTTCCGGCGACCTGGCGCCGTTGGCGCACATGTCCCTGGTGCTGCTGGGCGAAGGCAAGGCGCGTTACAAGGGCGAATGGCTGGAGGCGACCGAGGCGCTGAAAGTCGCCGGTTTGACGCCGCTGACCCTCGCCGCCAAAGAAGGCCTGGCGCTGCTCAACGGCACTCAGGTGTCTACCGCGTATGCCCTGCGCGGCTTGTTTGAAGGCGAAGACTTGTTCGCCGCCGCGTTGGCCTGCGGTGCCCTCACCGTGGAAGCGGTGCTCGGTTCGCGCTCGCCGTTCGATGCGCGCATTCACGCCGCTCGCGGCCAGCGTGGGCAGATCGATTCGGCAGCGGCCTATCGCGATCTGCTGGGTGAAAGCAGCCAGGTCTCCCTGTCGCACCAGAACTGCGACAAGGTGCAAGACCCGTACTCCCTGCGTTGCCAGCCACAAGTCATGGGCGCCTGCCTGACCCAGTTCCGCCAGGCCGCTGACGTGCTCGTGGTAGAAGCCAACGCCGTATCGGATAACCCGCTGGTATTTGCCGCCGAAGGCGACGTGATTTCTGGTGGTAACTTCCACGCCGAACCTGTGGCCATGGCTGCCGACAACATGGCACTGGCCATCGCCGAAATCGGCTCCCTGAGCGAGCGGCGTATTTCGCTGATGATGGACAAGCACATGTCGCAACTGCCGCCGTTCCTGGTGGGCAATGGCGGGGTCAACTCCGGTTTCATGATTGCCCAGGTCACCGCCGCTGCGCTCGCCAGCGAGAACAAAGCACTGGCCCATCCCCATAGCGTCGACAGCCTGCCCACTTCCGCCAACCAGGAAGACCACGTGTCCATGGCCCCGGCTGCCGGCAAGCGCCTGTGGGAAATGGCCGAGAACACACGCGGCGTACTGGCCGTGGAATGGCTGGCCGCCTGCCAGGGACTGGACCTGCGCGAAGGCCTGAGAACCTCGCCAAAACTGGAAAAAGCCCGCGGCATTCTGCGCAACAAAGTCGCGTTCTACGACAAAGACCGCTTCTTCGCCCCCGACATCAACGCCGCCAGCGAGCTGCTCGCCAGCCGCTGCCTGAATGAGCTGGTGCCAGCCCGGTTGCTGCCGAGCCTGTAACTGCCTACGCGATCCAATGTGGGAGCTGGCTTGCCTGCGAAGGCGGCGGTAGTAGCGATAGAGATGCAGTGCTTGAAACACCGCTATCGCAGGCAAGCCAGCTCCCACAGGGGTCAGTCTCACCGACCACTTACGGAGGCGTTGATGAAAACGCTTTGGCAACACTGTCACATCGCAACCATGGCGGGCGGCAACTACTCGATCATCGAAGATGGCGCCCTGGTTACCGCAGGTTCGCTCATCGAGTGGGTCGGCCCACGCAACCAAGTACCCACGGCGGATTACGCTCGGGTGTATGACCTGCAAGGCGCGTGGGTCACCCCCGGCCTGATCGACTGCCACACCCACACCGTGTTCGGTGGTAATCGCAGTGGCGAATTCGAACAACGCCTTGAGGGTGTGAGCTACGCCGACATCGCTGCCAAGGGCGGTGGTATTGCCAGCACCGTGCGTGCCACCCGTGCTGCCAGTGAAGATGAACTGTTCGAGAGCAGCCGAAAGCGCCTGCGCAGTTTGCTGCGCGACGGCGTGACCACGGTGGAGATCAAGTCCGGCTACGGCCTGGACCTGGCCAACGAACGCAAGATGTTGCGGGTCGCCCGTCGTCTCGGCGAAGCGTTGCCGGTGAGCGTGCGCGCCACGTGCTTGGCGGCCCATGCGCTGCCGCCGGAGTACAAGGACCGCGCCGATGACTATATCGAGCATATCTGTACCGAAATGCTGCCCGCACTGGCGGCCGAAGGGCTGGTGGACGCGGTGGATGCGTTCTGCGAATACCTGGCGTTTTCCACCGAGCAGGTCGAGCGGGTGTTCAACGTCGCTCAACAACTGGGGTTGCCGATGAAGCTGCACGCCGAGCAACTCTCGTCGCTGCACGGCTCCAGCCTGGCTGCCCGTTACCATGCGTTGTCGGCCGATCACCTGGAATTCATGACCGAAGAAGACGCCATCGCCATGGCCGCTTCCGGCACCGTCGCCGTGTTGCTGCCGGGGGCGTTCTACTTTTTACGCGAAACCCAGTTGCCGCCGATGGATGCCCTGCGCAAACACGGCGTGAAGATTGCCATCGCCAGCGACCTCAACCCCGGCACCTCACCGGCGTTGTCGGTGCGGCTGATGCTGAACATGGCCTGCACCCTGTTTCGCATGACCCCGGAAGAAGCCCTGGCCGGTGCTACCCAGCACGCGGCTACCGCGCTGGGGATGGGCGACACCCATGGCTCGCTGGAAGTGGGCAAGGTCGCCGACTTTGTCGCCTGGCAGATCGATCGCCCGGCCGACCTGGCGTATTGGCTGGGCGGTGAGCTGGATAAACGCGTCGTGCGCCATGGCGTCGACGTCACTGTTTAAGGAGTGCGTTGTGGATAAGGTTCTGAACTTCAAACAAGGTCGCGTACCCCTGCTGATCAGCATGCCCCACGCCGGCCTGCGCCTGACGCCTGCGGTCGAGGCCGGGTTGATCCCCGAGGCACAAAGCCTGCCGGACACCGACTGGCATATTCCTGCACTGTACGACTTTGCCGAGGGGCTAGGCGCCAGCACCTTGGCCGCTGAGTATTCACGCTTTGTGATCGACCTTAATCGGCCGTCCGACGACAAGCCCCTGTATGCCGGCGCTACCACCGGCCTGTACCCGGCCACGCTATTCGACGGCGTGCCGTTGTTCCGCGAAGGGCTGGTGCCAAGCGAGGCCGAGCGCGTCGGTTACCTGCAAAAAATCTGGGGCCCTTACCACCGCACGCTGCAAGAGGAGCTGGCGCGCCTCAAGGCCGAGTTTGGTTATGCATTGTTGTTCGACGCGCACTCGATCCGTTCGGTCATCCCGCACCTGTTCGATGGCAAGCTGCCGGACTTCAACCTCGGCACCTTCAATGGCGCCGCCTGTGACCCGCAACTGGCCAGCCAGTTGGAAGCCATCTGCGCCGAGCATCCGCAGTACAGCCATGTGCTCAATGGGCGCTTCAAGGGTGGGCATATCACCCGACATTACGGTGACCCGGCGCAGGATATTCATGCGGTGCAGTTGGAGTTGTGCCAGAGCACCTATATGGAAGAGTTCGAGCCGTTTCGCTATCGGCCGGATTTGGCGGGGCCGACACAGGTGGTGCTCAAGCAACTGCTCGAAGCGTTTTTAGCCTGGGGGCAAAAGCGTTACGGCTGAAATCGCTATCGCAGGCAAGCCAGCTCCCACATTCGACCGCATCCTCATGTTGGAACTCGGTCAAATGTGGGGGCTGGCTTGCCTGCGATGAGGCCCTTGTGGTCGCCACCGTGCAACTGCCCGTCGCCACAGTTCGTGTTGACCAGCGCCTCACTACGTAAGGTTGTGAAATAAAAACAGCCGAGTGAGCCCACACCCATGAAAAAACTGTTGTTGCCCCTTATCGGCGCCGCACTGTTCAGTGCACAAGCCATGGCCGCCGAACCGACCTCCTGCAAAACCATCCGCATGGGCGTTGTCAGCTGGACCGACGTGGTCGCTACTTCCGGTATGGCAGACGTTTTGCTCAACGGCCTGGGCTACGACAGCAAGCAGACCAGCGCGGTGCAGCAGATCATCTTTGCCGGCATCCGCGACAAGCGCCTGGATATCTTCCTCGGCTACTGGAAGCCGGCCATGGACAACAACATCGCACCGTTCGTGGCGGCCGGGCAGGTCAAGGTCTTTGATAAACCCAGCCTCGCCGATGCCCAGGCCACCCTGGCCGTGCCGCAATACGTGGCGGATGCGGGCTTGAAGACCTTTGCCGATATCGCCCGCTTCAAAGACAAGCTGGGCGGCAAGCTCTATGGCATCGAGCCCGGTAGCGGTGCCAATACCGATATCCAAAAGATGATCGACACCAACCACTTCGGCCTCGGTGGTTTCAAACTCGTGGCGTCCGGCGAGGCGGGCATGTTGGCAGCGGTGCAGCGGGCGGTGAATCGCAAGGAGTTTGTGGTGTTTGTCGGTTGGACCCCGCACCCGATGAACATCAATATGAAGATGGCCTACCTCACCGGCAGTGAAGATGTATTCGGCCCCGACGAAGGCCGCGCCACGGTGTCCACCGTCACCGCGCCGGACTTCGCCGAGCGCTGCCCCAACGCCAACCGTCTGCTGGAAAACCTCACCTTCACCGCCGCCCAGGAAAGCCAGTTGATGGTACCGATCATGGAGCGCCAGTCGCCCCAGGATGTGGCCAGGCAATGGCTGCGCGACCATCCCGAGGATTTGCAGCGCTGGCTGGCCGGAGTCACGGCGTTTGATGGCAAGGATGGCGTAGCGGCCGTACAGGCCAGCCTCAAACCCTGAACCCTACTCACCAGACCAATCAACACAAGACAAATGTGGGAGGGGCGGTGCGAGGATTCGACTTGCCCCCGATAGCGTTAGGTCAGCCAAATAGATGTCGACTGACACACTGCCATCGGGGGCAAGTCGAATCGTCGCACCGCCCCTCCCACATTTTCAGATCTTCATTGTTAGGGATATTGGGGCATGTATCCGATTTCTGCACAGTTAGCCGCTTTCGTCGCCAAAACCGAATCCTTCACCAGCGACGACTCATCCCTGGCCGGTTTACGCCAGAGCTATGACCGCATGTGCCAGACATTCACCCCACCACCCCCACCAGGGCTGCACGTCGAAAACCTGTGCCTGGGCGGCGTTGGCGTACGCAGTTACCTGCCAGAAACGCCAGCCCCACCCAACGGCTGGCCCTGCCTTCTATATATGCATGGCGGCGGCTGGGTCGTTGGCGGGCTGGATTCCCACGATTTTATCTGCTTTGAACTGGCCAGTGCCCTGCAAGTGCTGGTGATCGCCATCGACTACCGCCTGGCACCGGAGCACCCGTTTCCGGCCGCCTACGACGACTGTCGCGCGGTGTGGCAGGCCGTGCAGGCAGGGCAGGGGCCGCACCCCATCAACCTGCAACGCCTGGCGGTGATGGGTGACAGTGCGGGCGGCAATCTGGCGGCGGCTTTGTGCTTGGGGTTGCGGGACGAGGGCTTATCGCTGCCAGCGGCTCAAGTGCTGATTTATCCGGGGCTGGGTGGCCCAGCCGACTTGCCCTCGCGCCGTGACTGCAGGGACGCACCCTTGCTCAGCACGCCCGACGCTGACGGTTATCTGGCACTGTACCTGCTGGGCACCGAACAACCGCCGCCTTATGCCATGCCGCTGTTGGCCACAAACTTCAGCCATTTACCCAATGCCTTTATCGCCGTGGCCCAGTTCGATCCGCTGCGCGATGACGGCAGGCTCTATGCCGAACGCCTGCAAGCGGCGGGCGTCGCCTGCGTGCTGTATCCCGGCAAAGGCCTGGTCCACGGCTGCCTGCGGGCTCGGCACCAGGCGCCGGAGGTGGACCGGCTCTACGACTACCTGTTGGACTACCTGAGGCGCGAAGGGCTGACACAGGTCTAAGCGCTCAAGGACATGCTCATTGCACAATTCGGGTTTATAGTGCCAGACGGCAAAATAAAAGACGTCCCCCCAGGGATGAACCCGACCCCCTACGGAGCGCGCAATGCAGACTTGGTACCCGCAGATCAAACCCTACGCCCGGCACGATCTGGCCGTCGATGACACCCACACCCTGTATGTCGATGAAAGTGGCTCCCCCGAAGGCTTGCCCGTCGTCTTCATCCATGGTGGCCCCGGCGCCGGTTGCGATGCCCAGAGCCGCTGCTATTTCGACCCGAATCTGTACCGCATCGTCACCTTCGACCAGCGTGGTTGCGGCCGTTCCACGCCGCGCGCGAGCCTTGAAAACAACACCACCTGGGACCTGGTCGCAGACCTTGAGCGCATCCGTGAACACCTGGGCATCGAAAAATGGGTGTTGTTCGGCGGCTCCTGGGGCTCGACCCTGGCCCTGGCCTATGCGCAAACCCACCCGGAGCGCGTGCATGGCTTGATCGTGCGCGGCATCTTCCTGGCGCGCCCGCAGGACATCGAGTGGTTCTACCAGGCCGGCGCCAGCCGTTTGTTCCCGGATTACTGGCAGGACTACCTGGCGCCGATCCCGCAGGACGAGCGCCACGACATGATCGCGGCCTACCACAAGCGCCTCACCGGCAACGACCAGATCGCCCAGATGCACGCGGCCAAAGCCTGGTCCGGTTGGGAAGGGCGCATGTTGGGCCTGTGCCCGAGCCCGCAGCATGTGGAGCGGTTTTCCGAGCCGCAACGCGCCCTGTCCATTGCGCGAATCGAGTGCCACTACTTCACCAACAACTCGTTCCTTGAGCCCAACCAGCTGATTCGAGACATGCACAAGATCGCCCATTTGCCTGGCGTAATCATCCACGGGCGCTACGATATGATCTGCCCGCTGGATAACGCTTGGGAACTGCACCAGGCTTGGCCTAACAGTGAGCTGCAGGTGATTCGCGAAGCGGGTCATGCAGCCTCCGAGCCTGGTATCACCGATGCCTTGGTACGTGCGACCAGCCAAATGGCCCGTCGCTTGCTCGACCTGCCGCCCGAAGAAGCATGAAGGGCCTGTTGCAACGGGTGCGAGGCGCCCGGGTTGAGGTCGACGGCGAAATTGTCGGGGCCATTGATCAGGGTTTGTTGGTGTTGGTGGCAGTGGAGCCTGCGGACACCCCGCAGAGCGCCGACAAACTGCTGCACAAGCTGCTTAACTACCGGGTGTTCAGCGATGACGAGGGCAAGATGAACCTGTCGCTCAAGGACGTGGGTGGCGGTTTGCTGCTGGTTTCGCAGTTCACGCTGGCGGCCGACACCAAGAGCGGGCTACGGCCAAGTTTCACCACCGCGGCCCCGCCGGCACTTGGGGCGGCGCTTTTCGACCATTTGTTGTTACAAGCGCAACAATTGCATGGCAAGGTGGCGTCGGGGCGTTTTGGCGCGGATATGCAGGTGCATTTGGTCAATGACGGGCCTGTCACCTTCCTCTTACAGACGTAAATGTATTAAAAACGACTTTTAATGCCTAAAAACGCAGGGTTTCACTACAAATACTTCGTTGTCCCTGATGCGTTGTTTCGCGGGCTACTAGATAATCGCGCGCTACGGGGATCAGCGTTGTTTGGTCCATTTTTGACTTAGGTAGAGACTTGTCCGATAGCCTCAGGGGAATCATTTTGACCCAGGGGAGTCGGAACAATGCTCGCCAACCTGGCATATAGATAGCTGGCCGTTGGTTTTTTGATCTGTTTTCGGCGAGGGTTGCTCGTGATTGTTAGTCCCTGTAATGCACCAAAATTGTCTGCCAAACGGTTACGAAACGTACTGGTGACGGGCTCTGCCCTGTTCTGCCTGTTCGGCGCGGGTCAACTGTGGGCATTCAGTCTGGATGATGTGTCGGCCAAGGCAAAAGAACTGGCCGGGCAGAAGTACGAAGCTCCGCGCAGCAATCTGCCGAACGAATTCCGCGAAATGAAATTTGCTGACTATCAGAAGATTCGTTTCCGCAGCGAAAAAGCCGAGTGGGCCGATCAGGACACGCCGTTCAAGCTGTCCTTCTATCATCAGGGTATGCACTTCGATACGCCGGTGAAAATCAACGAAGTCACGGCCAGCAGCGTTAACGAAATCAAGTACGACGCGAGTCGTTTCGATTTCGGCGACGTGAAGTTTGATCCTAAAGCCACTGAACAACTGGGTTATGCCGGTTTCCGTGTGCTGTACCCGATCAACAAGGCCGACAAGCAAGACGAAATCATGACCATGCTGGGCGCGAGCTACTTCCGCGTCGTAGGCAAGGGCCAGTCGTATGGCCTGTCGGCCCGTGGCATGGCGATCGACACCGCATTGCCTTCTGGCGAAGAATTCCCGCGTTTCACCGAGTTCTGGATCGAGCGTCCAAAGCCGGGTGAGAAGCAACTGGTGATCTTTGCCCTGCTGGACTCGCCGCGCGCCACCGGCGCCTACCGCCTGACCCTGCGCCCTGGCACCGACACCATTGTCGACGTCAAGTCCCAGATGTTCCTGCGCGACAAGGTCACCAAGCTGGGCGTTGCCCCGTTGACCAGCATGTACCTGTTTGGCGCGAACCAGCCGTCCAAAGTGCTGAACTACCGTCGCGAGCTGCACGATTCCAGCGGCCTGTCGATCCATGCCGGCAATGGCGAGTGGATCTGGCGCCCACTGAACAACCCTAAACACCTGTCGGTCAGCAACTTCACCGTCGAAAACCCACGTGGTTTCGGCCTGCTGCAACGCGGTCGCGATTTCAGCCACTACGAAGACCTGGACGACAACTACGACAAGCGCCCAAGCGCCTGGATCGAGCCTGAAGGCGACTGGGGCAAAGGCACCGTCAACCTGGTAGAGATCCCGACTGCCGATGAAACCAACGACAACATCGTTGCGTTCTGGAGCCCGGAAACCCTGCCTGAAGTTGGCAAGCCGCTGGACGTGGCCTACCGCCTGCACTGGACCATGGACGAAAAAGCCCTGCACCCGGCCGACAGCGCCTGGGTCAAGCAGACCCTGCGTTCCACTGGTGACGTGAAACAGTCCAACCTGATCCGTCAGCCAGACGGCAGCGTGGCTTACCTGGTGGACTTCGAGGGCCCGTCCCTCAAGGCACTGCCGTCAGACGCCGCAGTTCGTAGCGAAGTCAGTGTTGGCGATAACGCTGAGCTGGTTGAGAACAGCGTGCGCTACAACGAGCACACCAAAGGCTGGCGCCTGACCCTGCGTATGAAGATCAAAGACGCAGGCAAGCCGACCGAAATGCGTGCCGCGCTGGTCCAGGACATTGTGAAGCCTGAGCCTGAGAAGGTTTCGAGCCAAGTGCTCAAGGCCGACAAAGTGCTGGCCAAGCAACACGAGAAACACGCCAAGAAAGACGCTAAAGACCAGGAAGCCAAGCAGCCAGAAGCTGCCCCAGCCACGCCGGAGCCGGAAAAGACCGAACACGTCCTGACCGAAACCTGGAGCTATCAGTTGCCTGCCGATGAGTAATTCTCAAGTCCAGCCAGAAACTCTGTCCGAGTACCTGGCGCATCTACCGATGACCGCTGAGCAGCGCGCCGAACTGGCGGGCTGCACATCCTTCACCGAGTTGCATGAACGCCTGTCGTCTTCGACGTTCGACGCACCAACCGACGCTGCCCAAGCGTCGGTTGGCCGCCGCTTGAGCCTCAGTACTGCTGAAGAACTGCAAGACGCCGAAATGCTCGTGCTCGACGCCAGCGGTCGCGTGTGCCTCAAGGCTACGCCGCCGATCCGTCGTACCAAGGTGGTGCCCGAGCCTTGGCGCACCAACATCCTGGTGCGCGGTTGGCGCCGGATGACCGGTCGCACCAACCCGCCCAAGCCGCCGAAAGACGAGCGTGTACTGCCGGCTGCGCGCTGGCGTACCGTGGGGTCGATTCGCCGTTACATCCTGCTGGTGCTGATGCTCGGCCAGACCATCGTTGCCGGCTGGTACATGAAAGGCATCATGCCGTACCAGGGCTGGTCGCTGGTGGACTTCGACGAAATCCGCAACCAGACCCTGCTGCAAACCGCTACCCAGGTACTGCCTTACGCGCTGCAAACCAGCATCCTGATCATGTTCGGGATCTTGTTCTGCTGGGTGTCGGCCGGTTTCTGGACGGCGCTGATGGGCTTCCTGGAACTGCTAACCGGTCACGATAAATACCGTATCTCCGGTAAAAGTGCCGGTGACGAGCCGATTCCGAAAGATGCCCGCACTGCGTTGGTCATGCCGATCTGCAACGAAGACGTGCCCCGGGTATTTGCCGGCCTGCGCGCTACCTTCGAGTCGGTGGCGGCTACCGGTGACCTGGACCGCTTCGATTTTTTCGTGCTCAGCGACAGTAATGATGCCGACATCTGCATCGCCGAACAGCAAGCCTGGCTCGACGTATGCCGAGAAGCCAACGGCTTCGGCAAGATCTTCTATCGCCGCCGCCGCCGTCGCGTAAAGCGCAAGAGCGGCAACCTCGACGACTTCTGCCGTCGCTGGGGCAGTGACTACAAGTACATGGTGGTGCTCGACGCCGACAGCGTGATGAGCGGCGAATGCCTGACCAGCCTGGTGCGCCTGATGGAAGCCACGCCGGACGCCGGGATTATCCAGACCGCGCCACGTGCGTCGGGCATGGACACCCTGTATGCGCGCATGCAGCAGTTCGCCACCCGCGTTTACGGCCCGCTGTTCACCGCCGGCCTGCACTTCTGGCAGTTGGGTGAATCCCACTACTGGGGTCACAACGCAATCATCCGTATGAAGCCGTTTATCGAGCACTGCGCCCTGGCGCCGTTGCCGGGTAAAGGCGCGTTCGCCGGTGCGATCCTGTCTCACGACTTCGTTGAAGCGGCGCTGATGCGCCGTGCCGGCTGGGGCGTGTGGATTGCCTACGACCTGCCGGGCAGCTACGAAGAACTGCCGCCAAACCTGCTGGACGAACTCAAGCGTGACCGTCGCTGGTGCCACGGTAACTTGATGAACTTTCGTCTGTTCCTGGTTAAAGGCATGCACCCGGTGCACCGTGCGGTGTTCCTGACCGGTGTGATGTCTTACCTGTCGGCGCCGTTGTGGTTCTTGTTCCTGGTGTTGTCCACCGCCTTGCTGGCAGTGAACACCCTGATGGAGCCGCAGTACTTCATGGCGCCGCGCCAGTTGTACCCGCTGTGGCCGCAATGGCACCCCGACAAGGCGGTGGCGCTGTTTTCCACCACCATCGTGTTGCTGTTCCTGCCTAAATTGCTGAGCATCATCCTGATCTGGGCCAAGGGCGCGAAAGAGTTTGGTGGCAAGTTCAAGGTGACCTTGTCGATGCTGCTGGAGATGCTGTTCTCCATGCTGCTGGCGCCGGTGCGGATGATTTTCCACACGCGTTTCGTACTGGCCGCGTTCCTCGGCTGGGCCGCGACCTGGAACTCGCCGCAGCGTGATGACGACTCCACCCCATGGAGCGAAGCGGTCAAGCGCCACGGCCCGCAAACCGTGCTGGGCTTCTTGTGGGCACTGCTGGTGGTGTGGTTGAACCCAAGCTTCCTGTGGTGGCTGGTGCCGATCGTTGGTTCGCTGATGCTGTCGATCCCGGTGTCGGTGATCTCCAGTCGGGTCAAGCTGGGCCTCAAGTCCCGCGACGAGAGCCTGTTCCTGATCCCTGAGGAATACAACCCGCCGCAAGCGTTGCTCTCCACCGAGAAATACACCCACGAAAACCGTTGGCATGCGCTCAACGACGGCTTTGTGCGTGCGGTGGTTGACCCGCAGCAGAACGCCCTGGCTTGCGCTCTGGCGACCTCGCGTCACCGTGAGGCGGAACCGATCGAGTACCTGCGCGTGGAGCGTGTTCGCCATGCGTTGAAAGTCGGCCCTGCCGGCCTCAACAACAACGAACGCGTGGCCTTGCTCAGCGATCCGGTGGCCCTGGCTCGCCTGCACGAGCAGGTCTGGAGTGAAGGGCACCCAGAGTGGCTCGCCGCCTGGCGCGACTCCGTCAAGTCCGACCCGCACGCACCGTTGCTGCCGCTGCAACCGTTGACGTCCCAGGCCCAACCGGCCTGATTCAGACGCCCTCGAGGGTTCCCCTCGGGGGCGTTTTGAACACTGCTCCTACAGCGTTTTTTGCTGTCTTTCATCAGACTTAACTTATTGTTATTTCGAAACAAAAGACCTTTGTTCGAAGCGTTTTTCCGTGCCCGCCGCTGGGGTAGCATCGCCCCCCAAATCTACACGTCACGGGGGGACTCATGATCAACAGGTATTGTTCGGCATTGCTGCTTGGCGCGGTCGTATGGCTTGGTGCCGCCTCGGCGAGCGCCGGGGCACTGGACGATGCCGTGGCGCGTGGCACGCTGAGAGTCGGTACCACGCCGACCTACGTGCCCTTCGAAATGACGGACAAGCGGGGGCGCATCATCGGCTTTGAAGTCGACCTTTTGCGGGTGATGAGTCGCGCGCTGGGGGTGGAGTTGGAGCTCGTTGCGGTGCCCTATACCGAGCTGCTGGCCGGTTTGACGGCGAACAAGTTCGACCTGATCGGCAGCGGCATGACGGTAACGCAAGAGCGCAACCTCAAGCTGAATTTCAGCGATTCATTTATGGTGGTCGGCCAGACCGCGTTGCTGCACCCCAGCCTGGCCGGGATGGTCGCCAGCATCGAAGACCTGGACAACGCAGGCTACAGGGTCGCCACCATCGAAGGCACCACTGGCCAGGTGGCAGCACAGCGCTTTTTGGGGGCTGCTCGGCTGAGCAGCTTTGCCACGCCGGAAGAAGGAATACGACAGGTGGCGGCGGGCCAGGTCGACGCTTTTGTTCATGACGCCCCCTACAACCTGATCGCCGCGAGCCGGCCGGAAAACAGTGCATTGCTGGCGCTGGAGCAGCCTTTCACCTATGAGCCGCTGGCCTTTGGGTTAAGAAAAGGCGATTACGACAGCCTCAACTGGATCAACCACTTTCTCAGCCAGATTGCCCAGGACGGCACCTACGATCGGCTGCATGACAAGTGGTTCAAAGACACCGCCTGGATGGCGGAAATGGACTGAAATTCATAACTTCTTACACATCAGTTGATCCGTAGGGCGCCTCACGCACGTGTCTACGGCTGCTGTTTGCCGCGCAATTGTGGGGCTTTTCCGACATACGCCGATAACAAATACCCGTGAAACCTTTGTGACGGGCAACGAGTGGGTTAGGATCGCACCCCGAAATGGTGCAGCCCTTTTGCGCGCCGAACTCATAAGAATCGTTCAGGGGACTTGATGATGAAAAAGTATCTTTCGATGCTGCTTTTAGGCGTCACTGCGCTGGTCGCGGCCAATGCGGCCCAGGCCGGTGCCATTGATGATGCGGTCAAGCGCGGCACGCTGAAAGTCGGCATGGACCCGACCTACATGCCGTTCGAAATGACAGACAAGCGTGGCGAAATCATCGGCTTTGAAGTCGACATCCTCAAGGCCATGGCCAAGTCCATGGGCGTGAAGCTGGAACTGGTGTCTACCGGTTACGACGGCATCATCCCGGCCTTCCTCACCGGCAAGTTCGACATGATCGGCAGCGGCATGACCCTGACCCAGGAACGCAACCTGCGCCTGAACTTCAGCGAACCCTTCATCGTGGTCGGCCAGACCTTGCTGATCCGCAAGGACCTGGAAGGCACCATCAAGTCCTACAAAGACCTGAACGATGAGAAATATCGCCTGACCTCCAAGCTGGGCACCACCGGTGAGATGGTCGCCAAGAAGCTGATCTCCAAGGCCAAGTACCATGGTTACGACAACGAGCAGGAAGGCGTGCTGGACGTGGTCAACGGCAAGGCCGATGCCTTTGTGTATGACGCGCCGTACAACGTGGTTGCCGAGAAAAAAGTCGGTAACGGCAAGCTGGTGTTCCTCGACGAACCCTTCACCTTCGAGCCTCTGGCGTTTGGCCTGAAAAAAGGCGATTACGACAGCATCAATTTCATCAATAACTTCCTGCACCAGATCCGTAACGACGGCACTTACGGTCGCATCCATGACAAGTGGTTCAAGAGCTCCGAGTGGCTCAAGGATATGGAATAAGGCTTTAGACCGCGTTGCCTGTATCGCAGGCAAGCCAGCTCCCACATTTGACGGTGTTCACAAATCAAAATGTGGGAGCGGGCTTGCCCGCGATGACGGCCTGCCAGGCAATACACATCCCGGAAAGTGAAATGAAACAGAAAAAAGCCCAATGGCCCTGGCACCTGCTGACCGTAGTCGTGCTGGTCGGCTTGGCCGGCGCCTTGTACTACGCCACCTCGCTGATGTCTTACGAGTGGCGCTGGAACCGCGTACCGCAGTATTTCGCCTACCAGGCTGAAGAGTCCCAGCGTGCCGCCGACATCTCCACCGTTATTGAGTTGGTGCGCAAAGGCGATGTCGCTGAAGTGACCCTGCGCAATGACGCAGGCGTTGAGCAAAAGCTCACCGTGGCAGACAACAGCCTGCAAGTGGCGCGCGGCGACGATGTGGCCGAAGGCGACGTGGTGGGTGTGACCCGGCATTGGGCGTTGGGGCCGTTGATGTGGGGCTTGTGGACCACGCTGTGGCTGTCGGTGGTGTCGGGCATCCTGGGCCTGGTGATCGGCTTGGCGACGGGCTTGTGCCGCTTGTCCAGCAACCCGACGCTTCGGGACCTGTCGACGATCTATGTCGAGCTGGTGCGCGGCACGCCGCTGCTGGTGCAGATCTTCATTTTCTATTTCTTTATCGGCACGGTACTCAACCTGTCCCGGGAGTTTGCCGGGATCGCCGCGCTGTCGTTGTTCACGGGCGCCTATGTGGCGGAGATCGTGCGCGCGGGTGTGCAATCCATCACCCGTGGCCAGAACGAAGCGGCCCGGTCCCTGGGCTTGAGCGCCAGCCAGTCGATGCGTCACGTGGTGCTGCCGCAGGCGTTCAAGCGCGTGCTGCCGCCGCTGGCCGGGCAATTTATCAGCCTGGTCAAAGACACCTCGCTGGTCTCGGTAATTGCGATTACCGAGCTGCTAAAAAGCGGTCGCGAAGTGATCACCACCTCGTTCTCGCCGTTTGAAATCCTGTTCTGCGTTGCAGGCTTGTACCTGCTGATCAACCTGCCGCTGTCGAAAATGGCCAGCCGGCTTGAGCGGAGGCTCGCACAAAGTGATTGAAGTCCGCGATCTGGTAAAAGTCTTCGACACCCGCGGCCATGTGGTACGGGCGGTCGACCATGTCACCACTCAGGTGGCCAAGGGCGAAGTGTTGGTGGTGATCGGCCCGTCGGGCTCGGGTAAATCCACCTTTCTGCGCTGCCTCAACGGCCTGGAAGAGTTTGATGAAGGCTCGGTTAGCATCGACGGCCTGCAACTGGCCGACCCGAAGACCGATGTGAATGCCTACCGCCGCGAAGTCGGCATGGTGTTCCAGCACTTCAACCTGTTCCCCCACATGACCGTGCTGGAAAACCTCTGCCTGGCGCAAAAAGTCGTGCGCAAGCGCGGCAAGAAAGAGCGCGAAGCCAAGGCCCTGGCCTTGCTGGAAAAGGTCGGCATCGCCCAGAAAGCCAACGAGTTTCCCTCTCGCCTCTCCGGTGGCCAGCAGCAGCGGGTAGCGATTGCCCGCGCCCTGGCGATGGAGCCCAAGGTGATGCTGTTTGACGAGCCCACCTCGGCGCTGGACCCGGAAATGGTCGGCGAAGTGCTGGACGTGATGAAAACCCTGGCCCTGGAAGGCATGACCATGGTTTGCGTCACCCACGAAATGGGCTTTGCCCGTGAAGTGGCCGACCGGGTGCTGTTCTTCGATCACGGTAAATTGTTGGAAGACGCGGCCCCAGCCCAGTTCTTCGATGCGCCGAAAGACCCTCGGGCCCAGGCCTTCTTGCGCCAGGTGTTGTAGGGCCAGCGAGGGCGGTCATACCTTGAACTGCCCCACGCACTGCTGCAAATCGGTGCCCAGTCTTGCCAGTTCGATGCTCGCCGTCGCCGTCTGTTCACTGGCGGCGGCGGTCTGCTCCGAGGCATCGCGAACTTTCAATACGCTGCGATTGATCTCTTCGGCCACCGCACTTTGCTCTTCGGCGGCTGCGGCAATCTGCGGGTTCATTTCCTGGATGACCATCACTGTGCGAGCGATTTCGCTCAGGGCGTCCCCGGCGTTGCGTGCCAAGCCGACGCTGTTGTCGGTCAGCGTGCGGCTATGGTCCAAGATGTCGGCGACCTGTTGCGTGCCGTTGTGCAGGCCTCCAATCAAGCCTTCGATTTCCTCGGCGGACTGCTGGGTTCTTAGAGCAAGGCTGCGCACCTCATCGGCGACGACCGCGAACCCTTGGCCAGCCTCGCCGGCCCGTGCCGCCTCTATCGCGGCGTTGAGCGCCAGCAGATTGGTCTGCTGCGACACGGACTTGATCACATCCAGCACGCTGCCGATTTTCTGGCTTTCCTGTTGCAGCGCCAGCATGGCTTGGCTTGAGCGTGCCATCTCTTGGGCGAGGTGCTCAATTTGCGCCACGACATCCGCCACGACCTGATCGCCCAGGTCAGTCTGGTGGTGGGCCTGGCCGGCGGCAATTGAAGCCTGCTCGGCGTGGCGTGCAACTTCCTGGGCGGTGGCCAGCATCTGATTCATGGCGGCGGCCACCTGCTCGGTTTCCGCTCGCTGATTATTCACACCCGCACGGGTTTGCTCGGTGACGGCGGAAAGCTCCTCTGCGGAACTGGCGATTTGCCGTGCGTTATCGCTGATATTGCCAATCAGCCCACGCAGGTTCAGGGTCATCTGACTCATGCTGCGTTGCAGCTGCCCCAACTCATCACGGCGGTCGGTCTGCATTTCGTGGCTCAGATCGCCCTCGGCAATGCGATTGGCGACTGAGAGCGCATTGCGCAGTGGTTTCACTATTTGCCCCGCGATCACCCAGGCCGCCAGAGCGCCCAAAAGCAATGCCGCAGCGGTCACGCCGAGGGTCTGATTGCGGGCGCGCTCGGCTTCAAGGTCGCGTCGCTCAGTTTGATCCTGGCTCAACAGGTCGCTCTGTGCGAGTAACTGGTCCAACTGCTGCGCTAACTGGTCTTGCGATTTTTCGGTCGTAAGCTGTGCTTCCTTGAGTCGTGTCAGGCGGGAGCGGATATCCAACACAGCATTTTTCAGCGCAGCGCTATCGACAGGCAGCTTCGCAACAGCCGCGTGGGCGAGCTCCAGGTTGCGCTCTGCGTCGCTTACGGCCTGTGCGTAAACCTCTAGCGAGCTGGCCGCCCAAGGAGGGCTTTGGGCACGATCCTCCGCCTGTTCTATGGCTTGGCGCAGGTTTTCGACGGCATCGAGGGCTTTTTCATCTTCTTGATCAGGTAGATCACTGGCCAGTTGCGCCAGTACGTCGCCCGTCCGTGCGGAGCTCTGTTTCAGTTCTTCGCGGGTGTTTTGGCGTGCCTGAACCAACGTGGGCATGTCCTTGAGTGTGGTTTCAAACGATGCGCCAATACGGGCCATCTTTTGCAGATACTCAAGGGGTTTGGGTGCTTTGAGTCGGCTGGAAAGAACCTTCAGGTACCCATCGATTTTCCCCAAGCTCACGCTCAACTTATCGAGGCTCGTGGCATCGTCAAGCGTGCGGTAGAGGATTCTATCGGTCCGCGACTCCTCGCCAGCGACTGCCAGTTGCGCGAGCACGGTCAGTGTTTGCGAGCGGTATAGGGAAGCCGCGAGGGCTTGCCAGCCGGTCACGGCAATGACGAGGCTCAGGGCCAGTATCAAGGAAAAACCCAGGGCCAGTTTGAGGGAGACACTGGCATCACCCAGCAGGTGAGTCATTCGACCGAGCATGATTAACCTCCGACAAGCGAATAGCGCATGTAGTCGTCGTGCAGCGCACCGCAGGTGTGCGAGTGCAGTGACGTGACTTGAACGCTAGCGCTTTTGGCGGTCGGGTGAGGCTGATAAGCGTGTAGGAAATTTCACAGAGTGAAAGCGGCGACCCAGGACAGGTCGCCGCGGGTGAGGTGCGTCAGACCCTGAAGCGGCCAACCAGTCCTTGCAGGTGTGTGCCCAGGCGCGCCAGTTCCGTACTCGACGCGGCGGTCTCTTCGCTGGCGGCAGCCGTCTGTTCCGATACATCGCGCACATTCAGCACGCTACGGTTAATCTCCTCGGCCACCGCGCTTTGTTGTTCGGCGGCCGTGGCGATCTGCGAGTTCATCGCCTGGATGGTCGACACCGTGCGGGTGATATTGCCCAGCGCGGCGCCGGCGCGGCGAGTGAGTTCGACACTGCTGTCGGTCAGGCCGCGGCTGTTGTCCATGATGGTTGCCACCTGCTGGGTACCGCTTTGCAGGCCAACAATGAGTTCTTCGATCTCTTCGGTAGACTTCTGGGTACGCTGGGCCAGGCTACGGACCTCATCGGCGACCACTGCGAAGCCACGTCCGGCTTCACCAGCCCGTGCCGCTTCAATCGCTGCGTTGAGCGCCAACAGGTTGGTCTGCTGGGCCACCGACTTGATCACGTCCAGTACGCTGCCGATCTTGTCGCTCTCGCGTTTGAGATCGCCCATGGCGACTGTGGAGTTGCCGACCTCGGTAGCCAGGCGCTCAATCTGTGCGATGGCTTCACCCACCACCTTGTCGCCTTCACGGGCCTGCTGGTCAGCGGCCACGGCAGCTTCGGACGCTTCTTCAGCGTTGCGCGCCACTTCCTGCACCGTCGCGGCCATCTCGTTCATGGCGGTGGCGACCTGGTCGGTTTCGACTTTTTGGCTGTTCACGCCGGCACTGGTTTGCTCAGTCACGGCCGACAGTTGCTCGGCGGCGCTGGCGATCTGGGTGACGCCATCGCTGATGCCGCCGATCAGCTCGCGAAGGCCCACGGTCATGCTCTGCATGGCCCGTTGCAGCTGGCCCAGCTCGTCCTGGCGCGTGGAGTTCAGGTTGTGGCTCAGGTCGCCTGAGGCGACGCGCTCGGCCACCTGCAAGGTCTGGTTCAGCGGAATGATGATCTGGCGGGTAATCGCCCAGGCCGCTACCAGGCCGAAGATCAGCGCAAGTACGGTGGCCATCATCAGCAGTTGTTTGGCATGCGCGGCGTCGGCATCGCGCACCACGGTTTGGGAAACCGTCAGTTTATCGCTGTGGCTCAGTAGGAGGTCGCCCTGGGCGGCCATGGATTTGAGCGCGGCGGCGCTGGCCGATTGCGAGTCGCGGTATTGGCTGACGGCTGCGCGGTAGGCTTGCAGCGAGACGCTGGCTTGTTGCAGGTTGATTGAATATTGATCAGGTATCTGGCCGTTGAGGCTGGTGATCTTTTTCAAGGCATTGTCGATGGCATCCAGTGCGGGCTGCTCGGCCTCGACCTTGCCGCTGTAGGTGTAGCCGCGTACCTGGAAGCGAGCTTGTTGGATCAGTTTGCTCAGCTCCACCACGCTATTGAACTGAACGACGCTATCGCCTTGCAGCAGAGACTTTTCAATCTCGTTGATCTTGGCCACCGCGTTGTCTGCGGTATCGCCCAACTTGCTGCGGGCGTCTTCACGGTGGGCGGCGGCCTGCACCATGGTGCTGAACGCACGCTTGTACTGGTCTACCGCCGCCAGTTGGTCGTCGATCAGGGCAATGTCGGCGGGTTGTTCGATCAGGCTGCTGGCCGTCTTCAAGCCGCTGTCGAGCTTGTTCAGCAGGTCGCTGACAGCATTGGGGCCTTGTTCGCCACGGCGCATTTCGTAGTCGAGGCGGGCGATGCGCAGATCTTTGCTCAGCGCATTGAGGCTGGAGATATACCCCAGTTTGTCGCCGCGACTGATCACATCCCCCAGGCCGGTCCAGCCGGTGAAGGTGATCATCAGCGTGAGCAGTAATACCAGGCCAAAACCGACACCCAGCTTGGATTTGACGCTGACATTCCCCAACTTTTCGGCTAACCAACGGTACATGCTGCAAACTCCCCTGGAACAAGGCTTGGACTTATTCCAGGGTTATCGGCCGTGTAGGTCTCTTCTGTAGGGAAGGGACTAAATGTGGGAGGGGGCAAGGGGTTAGAACAGGCGGGCGAGCAGGGCGGTGACGGCGGTTTCAACCCGCAGGATGCGCGCGCCCAGTTGTACCGGTTGCATGCCAGCCTTGGTCAGCAGGTCGACTTCATAGGGGATCCAGCCACCTTCGGGGCCAATCGCCAGGGTGACCGGTTCATCCAGCCCTCGCGGGCATGACGGGTAGTCGCCGGGGTGACCGATCAGCCCCAGAGTGCCTTCGACCATCGCCGGCAGGCGGTCCTCGACAAACGGTTTGAAGCGCTTCTCGATAATGATCTCGGGCAGCACCGTGTCCCGCGCCTGTTCCAGGCCGAGGATCAGTTGCTCGCGCACGGCCTCAGGCTCCAGGAACGGGGTTTGCCAGAAGCTTTTCTCGACCCGATAGCTGTTGACCAGCACCACCTTGGGCACGCCCATCGCGGCCACAGTCTGCAGCACACGACGAAGCATTTTCGGGCGGGGTAGGGCCAGTAGCAGGGTCAAGGGCAGTTTGGCCGGCGGTGGTTGGTCGAAGCTTACTTGCAGCTCGGCCTCGCCTGCGTCCAGGCGCAGCAACTGGGCGCTGCCCATCAGCCCGCCAATACGGCCGACCCGCAGGTTGTCACCGACGGCGGCGCGGTGGACTTCCTGCATGTGCACCAAGCGCCGGTCACGCAGCACCACGCGGTCGGCCGCGATGAAGTCGGCCTCTTCGAGCAGCAGCAGGTTCACGGCTGGGTCGCTGGCGGCTGGTCGTCGTCGGTTTGGTCATCCGGGTGTTCGCCGCGCTTGCTGATCAGGCCGCTGAACAGGATGCCGATCTCGAACAGCATCCACATCGGCACGGCCAGCAAGGTCTGCGAGAAGATGTCCGGTGGCGTGAGGATCATGCCGACCACAAAGCAGCCGATGATCACGTACGGGCGGATCTTCTTCAGGTACGCCACGTTGACCACGCCGATCCACACCAGCAGCACCACGGCCACCGGGATTTCGAAGGCCACGCCAAAGGCGAAGAACAGCGTCATCACGAAGTCGAGGTAGCTGGTGATGTCGGTCATCATTTCCACGCCGGCCGGGGTGGCGGCGGCGAAGAACTTGAAGATCAGCGGGAACACCAGGAAGTACGCAAACGCCATCCCTGTGTAGAACAGCAAAATGCTGGATACCAGCAGCGGCACCGCAATGCGCTTCTCGTGCTTGTACAGCCCCGGCGCGATAAAACCCCAGATCTGATGCAGGATCACCGGGATCGCCAGGAACAGCGACACCATCATGGTCAGCTTCAGCGGCGTCAGGAACGGCGACGACACATCGGTGGCGATCATCGTCGCGCCGGCCGGCAGGTACTGGCGCAAAGGCGTGGAGACGAAGGTGTAGATCTGCTGGGTAAAGGCGAACAACCCGGCAAAGATGATGAAGATCGCCGCTACGCACCGCAGCAGGCGGGTACGCAACTCGGTGAGGTGCGAGACCAGCGGCATATGCTGGTCGTTTTCCGGTTTATCAGCGCTCATGGGGCTCGCGGCGGCAAAGTAGGGTCATGGGGAGCCGGCGGCGCAACGGGCGCCGGTGCTGGCTCGGTGGGCGCGACGGGGGTGGCTTCGGCGACGGGCGCAGGTGCGATGCTGTGCTCGGGCACCGGCGTAACCGGCTTTTCCGGTTCTTGCACCGGCGACAGAATCTTCCGGGCTTCCTGCTCCAACGACAGAATGTGTTCGTTGTGCAGTTGCCGACGGATCTCGTCGGCACCGATTTCCCGTTCAACTTCCTGTTTGATGGCGTTGAAACTGCGTTTCAGGCGCCCGATCCACAGGCCGGCCGTGCGTGCTGCCCCGGGCAGGCGTTCCGGCCCCAGTACCAGCAAGGCCACGAGGCCGACGAGCAGCAGTTCAGAGAAGCTGATACCAAACATTATTCAGTGCTCACGAGTCTTTGCGGGTCGGCTCTTCGACTTTTTCAGCCTGCACGTCGAAGGTACGACGTTCGGTGATCGGCTGCGCGGCCTGCGGGTGCACCGGCTGAGCCGGTGGCACTGGGTTGGCAGCAGGGTCGGCCGGCTTCTCGTCGTCGTTCATGGCTTTACGAAAGCCCTTGATCGATTCGCCGACGTCAGTGCCCAGGTTCTTGAGTTTCTTGGTGCCAAATACCAGTACCACGACCACCAGAATGACGATCCAGTGTTTCCAGTCAAAAATGCCCATGCTGCCAATCCTCAGTAAAAGTTATTCAGGTCGTTGGGCGCGAAGCCTTTTCGGCATGCCCGGACAAGCCAAAACGCCGGTCCAGTTCATCCAGCACTGACTGTGGATGCTGCCCCAGTTGGGCGAGCATGACCAGGCTGTGGAACCAAAGGTCTGCGGTTTCGTAGATCACGTCGCTGCAGTCGCCGCTGATTTGCGCGTCCTTGGCGGCGATGATCGTCTCAACGGATTCTTCGCCGAGCTTTTCCAGAATCTTGTTCAGGCCCTTGTGGTAAAGGCTGGCGACATAGGAGCTGTCGGCGTCTGCGCCTTTGCGCTCTTCCAGCACCTGGGCCACACGGTTGAGGGTATCGCTCATGTCTAGTGTCCTGCCGAGTAAATGGCGTGCGGGTCCTTGAGTACGGGCTCCACGATTTTCCACTCGCCGTTCTCGAACACGCGATAGAAGCAGCTGTGACGGCCGGTGTGGCAGGCGATGCCACCGATCTGCTCAACCTTGAGGATCACCACGTCGGCGTCGCAGTCCAGACGCAGCTCGTGAAGGGTCTGCACGTGGCCGGACTCTTCGCCCTTGCGCCACAGTTTGCCACGCGAACGTGACCAGTAAATGGCGCGCTGCTCAGCGGCAGTCAGGCTCAGGGCCTCGCGGTTCATCCAGGCCATCATCAGCACGCGCCCGGTCTTGTAGTCCTGGGCAATGGCCGGCACCAGGCCGTCACTGTCCCATTTGATCTCGTCCAGCCAGTCTTTCATGTTCGGCTCCGGCAAATTGCGACAGTGTATAACCGGATTGGCTATCGACGCACGATCAGATAAATACCCACGGCGACCATGATGCCAGCCGGCCAGTGGCCTAGTTGATTCAATGGTCCGCCAATCGCCAGCATTACACCGCCGACCAGATGTGCGGCGCCCAGCAATCGCAGGAACCAATCATCCTTGCGCTTTTGCCACGGCGGCGCGGGGTCTTTGGCATGGGGTTGGGACATGCGCTCCAGCAAATCGCGGGTCATGTTGGCCAGGTGCGGCAGTTGCTCCATCTGGCTGTGCAGGTTGCCCAGCACGGTTTTCGGGCTCATGCGCTCGCGCATCCAGCGTTCGAGGAACGGTTGCGCGGTGTTCCACAAATCGAGGTCGGGGTACAGCTGACGGCCCAGGCCTTCGATGTTCAGCAAGGTTTTCTGCAAGAGGACAAGCTGCGGCTGCACTTCCATGTTGAAGCGTCGTGCGGTCTGGAACAGGCGCATCAGCACCTGGCCGAAGGAAATATCTTTTAACGGTTTTTCGAAGATCGGCTCGCACACCGTACGGATCGCCGCTTCGAACTCGTTGAGCTTGGTCTCGGCCGGCACCCAGCCCGAATCGATGTGCAACTGCGCCACACGGCGATAGTCGCGCTTGAAGAAGGCAAACAGGTTGCGCGCCAGATAGTCCTGGTCTTCCGGGGTCAGGCTGCCGACGATGCCGCAGTCGATCGCAATGTACTGCGGGCTCCACGGGGTCACGGTGCTGACGAAGATGTTGCCCGGGTGCATGTCGGCGTGGAAGAAGCTGTCGCGAAATACCTGGGTGAAGAAGATCTCTACACCGCGCTCGGCGAGCATCTTCATGTCGGTGCGCTGGTCGGCCAGGGTGGCGAGGTCGGTGACCTGCACACCGTAGATGCGCTCCATCACCAGCACTTTCGGGCGGCACCAGTCCCAATACACTTGCGGCACGTACAGCAGGGGCGAGCCTTCGAAGTTGCGTCTGAGCTGGCTGGAGTTGGCGGCTTCGCGCAACAGGTCGAGTTCGTCGTAGATGGTTTTTTCGTAGTCGGCGACCACGTCCACCGGGTGCAGCAACCGTGCATCGGCGCTGAAGCGCTCGGCGGCGCGGGCGAGGATGAACAGCCACGCCAGGTCCTGGCCGATGATTGGCTTGAGGCCGGGGCGAATGACCTTCACTACCACTTCTTCGCCGGTCTTGAGTTGCGCCGCGTGAACTTGCGCAACCGAGGCCGAAGCCAGCGGTTCGACATCGAAGCGGCTGAACACCTCGCTGATCTTTTTACCCAGCTGTTCTTCGATGAGCTTCATCGACAGCTGCGGATCGAACGGTGGCACGCGGTCTTGCAAGAGCATCAGCTCGTCGGCAATGTCTTCGGGCAACAGGTCGCGGCGCGTGGACAGGATCTGCCCGAACTTGATGAAGATCGGCCCCAGGTCCTGCAGCGCCAGGCGCAGGCGCGCGCCACGGTTGAGCTCCAGCTTTTTACGCGGGAACCAACGCCATGGCAGCACATAGCGTACCGCCAGCAAGAACCAGGGCAGCGGCAGGGCAAACAGCAGGTCATCGAGTTGGTAGCGGATTACGACGCGCTGGATACGAAACAAACGGCGGACGGCGAGCAGCTTCATGCGTTATCGCTTGGATCAAGGGAACGGCTCAGGCGCTCGAAGCGTGCCTCAAGGCGTTCCAGGTCGATTTTGGCCTTGTCGAGTTCACGAAAGCGCGCTTGCGCTTCCCGTTGTCCGACCAGGGTGCGCGATTCTTCGCTCAGGTATTCGGCGAGGTTCTGGTTGAGGCTGGCGAAGCCTTGCTGGTACCAACGCGAGCGGCTGCGCAGGTGCCCGCTGATCAACTGAGTGGCCACCGGGCCGACCCAACGTGACAGCTCGTATTCCCAATCCAGTTCCAGGTCTTGCAGTACGGCGGCGAGGTCCATCAACACTGAACTGTCGCCTTCGAGCTCCACTTCGGCACTGTGCAGGATCGCCGTCTTGTTGCGGCTCAGAGCCAGGTGCAACAGGCTTGAGGCCGGTGCACGCAGGGTGCAATCGGCTTCGGCGGCCCATTCGCTGGCGAGCAGCAGGCCTTCATCGCTGGGCAGGATGAACAGCTGTAAGGCAGGGCTGCGGCAGTCGACGGCAATGATCTTGCCGTTGAGGTGCGCGAGCCGCGCCAGGGCCGTGCTGTCCAGGCGCAGCACACGGTTGAGGCCGTGCTCAACGCTGGCGAGAAGGCCGGCGAGCAACATCAGGGCTTGATGCCGCGGTGCAGGGCGACGATGCCGGAGGTCATGTTGTGGTAGGTCACGCGGTCGAAACCGGCGTCTACCATCATCGACTTCAGGGTTTCCTGGTCGGGGTGCATGCGGATCGATTCGGCCAGGTAGCGGTAGCTCTCGGCGTCATTGGTGATCAGCTTGCCCATCAACGGCATGAAGGCGAAGGAGTAGGTGTCGTAGACCTTGGACATGATGGCGTTGGTCGGCTTGGAGAACTCCAGCACCAACAGGCGGCCACCCGGCTTGAGCACGCGCAGCATGGAACGGATCGCGTCTTCCTTGTGGGTGACGTTGCGCAGGCCGAAGGCGATGGTTACACAGTCGAAATGGTTGTCGGGGAACGGCAGCTTTTCAGCGTCGGCCTGGACGAACTCGATATTGCCGGCCACGCCTTTATCCAGCAGGCGGTCGCGACCGACCTTGAGCATGGAGCCGTTGATATCCGCCAGCACGACTTGGCCGGTGGGGCCGACGAGCTTGGAGAACTTGGCCGCCAGGTCGCCCGTGCCGCCGGCGATGTCGAGCACGCGGTTGCCGGTGCGTACGCCCGACAACTCGATGGTGAAGCGCTTCCACAGGCGGTGCATGCCACCCGAGAGCACGTCGTTCATCAGGTCGTACTTGGCCGCGACGGAGTGGAACACCTCAGCGACTTTTTCAGCCTTTTGGCTTTCCGGGACGTTCTTGAAGCCGAAGTGAGTGGTGGGTTCGGCATCGCTGCCTTTGCGCTGATCAGTCATATCGCTGTCACCAAAAGAGAATGCGGCACATGATAATCCCCAAGGCCTGCTTTGTCTTGGCAAGGCTGAAGGTAAGATGGGCGGCCACCGAGACCTTTTGCCGCATCGAAGGTATCCAAACCGCTATAAAGAGGAGTCATTGCAATGGCCCGTATAACCGTTGAGCGTGCACATTCCCTGGGTAAAGAAGGCGCGCGGGCAAAGGCCGATAAGTTGGCGCAAAAGCTTAAGGAGCAATATGGTCTGGAGCCGTCGTGGTCTGGCGATACCTTGAACCTCAAGCGTTCGGGGGTTAAAGGCACCGTACTAGTGGCCGATGATTCGCTGCGCATTGATGTGGAATTGGGGCTGTTGATGTCGGCCATGAGTGGCACCATCAAGTCTGAAATCGAGAAAGCTCTGGATAAGGCGTTGGCCTGATTAACCTGCTCTTAGGGTGCCGATTCTAATTTTTCAACCTACTTTGTGCCCAAGCCCTCAACTCCTGCGGGCCGTTCCTCCACCCTATTCTGCGTGAGGTGCACCATGGCCAAAGTTATCTTGAAGAAAAAAATCGACGCCCCAACCACTGCCCTGAGTGACGTTAAATCCTACGCCCGCAAGATTTGGCTGGCCGGCCTCGGTGCCTACGCCAAGGTCGGAAGCGAGGGCAGCGAGTACTTCAAGGATCTCGTTAAAGCTGGTCAACATGTTGAAAGTAAAGGTAAAAAAGTTGCAGTTGAACAACTTGAGGCCGCCAACAGTCAGATTGACCAAGTAAAGAGTAATGTCTCCTCCGTCAAAGGCCTGGTAGAAGTTCAGCTGGATAAAGTTGAAAAAGCTTTTGATACTCGTGTTGCCAGTGCCTTGAATCGAATCGGCATTGCGTCTAAACATGACGTTGAGACACTCTCTGCTAAGCTCGAAGAGCTGACGACATTGCTAGAACGTGTCGCGCGTAAACACTAAGGAGACATCGGGATGGCTGTTAAAAAGACTACTCAGAAAGAAGGCAGCTCGTGGGTCGGGGAAGTTGAAAAATATTCCCGTAAGATCTGGCTTGCTGGTTTAGGCGTGTACTCGAAGGTTAGCAGTGACGGCGGTAAATACTTCGAGACTTTGGTCAAGGACGGCGAGAAGGCCGAGAAGTTGACCAAAACCACAGTGGGTAAAAAAGTTGAAGCGGCCAAGGCAACTGCCGGTTCCGCCAAGTCGAGCATTTCTGACACCTGGGGCAAGTTGGAAGAGACTTTCGACAAGCGCCTCAACAGTGCCATCTCGCGACTGGGCGTGCCTAGCAAAGCAGAGCTGAAGACGCTGCACAGCAAGGTCGATACCCTGACCAAGCAAATCGAGAAACTCACCGGCGCTAAAGTGGCTCCCGTGAAAACGGCCGCAGCAAAACCTGTTGCCAAACCCGCGGCTAAAACCGCAGCGGCCAAACCGGCTGCCAAGGCCGCGGCCAAGCCCTTGGTAAAAGCGGCTGCCAAGCCAGTAGCCAAAGCTGCGGCAAAAGCTGGCGCTAAACCGGCTGCCAAGCCTGCGGCTAAAACCGCAGCGGCCAAACCGGCCGTCAAGGCCGCAGCCAAGCCCTTGGTAAAAGCGGCTGCCAAGCCAGCAGCCAAACCTGCGACAAAAGCTGCTGCCAAACCTGCGGCTAAAACCGCCGCAGCGAAACCTGCTACCAAGCCGGTTGCTGCTAAACCCGCTGCTAAACCGGCAGTGCCCAAGGCAGCAGTAAAACCCGCCGTCAAGAAGCCAGTGGCCGTTAAAAAGCCCGCTGCGCCGAAGCCTGCTGCGGTAGCCAAAACCGCCGTTGCCCCCACCGCTTCAACAGCCAACTCGGTGACACCGCCGACGCCTGCTGCTTCCCCGACTGCATCGCCGGTAACGCCGACGTCCTCCAGTCAGTCCTGATTTTTTCGGGGCACAAAAAACGCCCGGCCTGTGAAGGTCGGGCGTTTTTTTGTGTGCTCGTAATGTGTGGCTTAGTTGTAAGTAATCGAAACCGTCACGGCACTGACCAGAGTGCCTTGGGTAACGGCGGCGCCAGTCTTGTGATATTCCACGGTGAGTGGCAGCACGGCCTTGCTGGCGCTGGTGGCAATCGTGCGGCTACGCTGGGCAGCCGTACCGTTGGCCGGGATGGTGTAAAGAGGTGTGGCGCGGTGTTTCAGCCAAAGGGCAGTGCCTCCTGACGACCCTGTGTTGGCAAACAGCGCGGGGTTTCCGGCGGAGGCAGTACCTGCGAACAGAAATGTGACATTGCGAATATCCGATTCGCAGTCGGCAGAAATCTCGAAGTTCAAAGCGCCTGTATAGGGTAGTGCCCCAAAGTCTGAAATTTTAATAGTTGGCAGTGTAACGGTGCGGTTCACATCGCCTGAAGCTAGATTGCATGTGCCAGCATTGACCTGTCCTCTAAACTGCAAAGTTCCTGTGGTGGCGGCGTGGGCTGTATTGACCACCAAGCTTGCGGTGATTGCCAACAGCAGTGGCATTGCTTGAACTTTCATCCGGTACTCCTCAGGGTTTAGTTATAGGTAATGTTCACGGTAGCGGTACTGACGAGCGTGCCTTGGCTGACGGTGCCGTTTCGGTGATAGGCAACGCTGAGCGGCAAGATTGCGCGATTACTGGAAACACCAACTTGGCGGGTACTATTGGGAGCAATAGTCGCCGCATGGCCGCGTGTAGACAGCCACAAACCGATGCCGCTGGCAGTGCCCGTATTGGCAAAGAGCGCGCTGTTTCCGGGGGCGGGGGTGCCGGTAAAGCGGAAGGTGACGTTGGCTGCATTGGTGCAGTTGGCTGTCAGATCGAAGTTGTGTGTGCCCGCGTAGACGGCGTCTCTTAAAGCACTGACTTTGATGGTGGGCAGCGTAATGGTGCGGTTGACGTCGCCAGCGGCCAGGTCGCACGTGGCGGCTGGCCTGACGAAGCGTACCGAGTTGTTGATGTTCAGCCGAAAATGTCCCACTGGGGGGCCGGCATTGCGCAAGTTGTAGTAGAAGATGTTACCTGCTGGTACTACCCCGTCTGTCACTGGCCCGGTTTTGACGAAGATCGCCTCGGCATTCGTGAAAATGGGGTGTCTTCCAACAGGCAGTGTTGTTTGGCCACTGGTGAACGCATAGGCATTGGTCGATGGGCGGGCGTCGGTGATTCTGATAACAATTCCAACGCCCGGCGCTTCGGTGCGCCAGGTGCCGGGTGGGGTTGGATTCAGCATTCCGCTGTAACGGCCATAAACCGTTGCGATGGTGGTAGTTGGGCAATTCATGAACCGACCAGGAACAACGCCACTGAAGGGCTGCCGGATGATTTCAGCGCCCAAAGGAAGGCTGTCGGGTACGGTAATGGTGGCTGGCAAAGTGAGGCCATGCTCAGAGTTCATGTAACTATCACACGCCGCTTGAACAACGCCCGGCAGACCAAGCGTGAGCAGTGTTGAAAGGAGTTTGATGGAGTGTTTCATCTTCAATCCTTATTTGTTTCGCAAGTGCCTGCGTTCAGGTTGCGCAAACGTTGAGGGGCATCAGCCGTCGATTCCTGCGTCAGGCTGTACTGCAATTGGCAAGATGCGTTGGCAGCGGCTCCCCACTTGACGGTCAATAGCCCTTGCTCACGCGGCACGCGTACAAACGCTTTCCCGCCCTGGCCGACAATTCCGACACTGGCCCCGTCTTCATCAAAAACATCCGACCCAAACGGCAGCGGGTTACCGTCCGCGAGCCGTGCCGTAATCAGCACGGCCTGGCCGCTGACGGTCTCAAATTGCAACTTCACCACTGAGCCTGCGCGAGGGGCGACGTTTTGCGCGGCGGTCTTGAGTTCCACGTCGACGGAAAGATCCTTGGGGTCCAGCTCGACGACGTTTTGGCGGTATGGGCTCAGATGAGGCACTACCGCGAAGCCGCTTTTCCCAACCTGGGCGCTGTGGTTGCCATTGATCCGAGCGCCTTGAGCCGCGGGCGCTTCGACGATACCGATGGTATCGCCCAGCTCCGGGGCGAAGGTCACGCCGCCGGCGTGGGCGACGATGCCGCCGGTAATGCCAAGTGATGTCGAGCGGTAAGCGTTGCTTTGGCCGTAGCCGGCCGATAGCACACCATGGCTGGCCTGGTATTTCATGTCGGCGCTGGTGGCGGTGCCGCTGCCGTGGGTGCGACTGGCGCCCACGCCGTAGCTGAATTCGCTGCGCTCGCCCAGGCTGCCGCCCAGGTTCAGGCGTTCGCCGCTGCTCTGGTCGCCGCGGTAGGCCGTAGTGGTCAGGGTAGGTGACCGTGGGCTGCTGCCGAGTGGGAGGCTTAAGGTCAGGTCCACTTGCTTGTCGACCCGGTCACTCAGCAGGTCACGCGTTTGCTGTGCGCTGACGGTGTAGTGGATGCCATTCCAGGAATTGCTGTAACCGGCGGTAAAGGTCAGATTGCCACTCGTACGGTTCCAATAGTTTTGCGACGAGCCGGTCAGGTACACCGCACCATTGCCCACGCTCTGGTTGAGGCTGATGTCCATCCTGTCGCGCACACGTGACAGGCTGTCGAGGCTAAGCCCATCGATAGCGTGGTCGCGAACCCTTGCTGCATCGCCAGCCGTCAGGAAGCCTTCGGTAGAGTATCGGTACGCACCGAGAGCGAAGTGTGTTCCGGTATCCGCAAAGTTTTTGCTGTAGCGAAACTGCAGACTTTGCCCGTCACGGGAGCCGTGCCCCGGCAGGTTGGCGCTGGAGTTGGTCAGGTCGAAAGAGAGTGCACCCAACGGGGTGTTGAACGCCGCGCCCAGCAACTGCGAACGGTAGTCGTCGCCGATCATCGTGCCGGTGTAGCCCGTCAGCAGGTTGCTGAGGCCATGCTGGTAAGTCGCTTGCATCATTGTGGGGGGATGGCGCAGGCCAATTTCATCCAGTTGGCCGACACTCAATGAGTAACGGCTACTGCCGGGGCGTAACAGGTTAGCGTTGGCGGCGAACGGTACGATGAACTCACGCTGGCGCCCATCCGCCTCGGTGACCGTGACGTTCAGGTCGCCGCCATAGCCGGTGGGGAATAAATCGTTAAGCACGAACGGGCCAGGCGCTACGGACACTTCTTCCAGCAATACGCCGCGCTGGCGTACGGTCACTCGGGCGTTGGTCTCGGCGATACCGCGTACCACGGGTGCGAAACCGTTCTGGGAGTCCGGTAGCATCCGGTCGTCGCTGAACAGGCTGGCGCCTCGCAGGCGTACGCTGTCGAACAGCTCGCCGGGGGTGTAGATCTCGCCCACCATCAGTTGGGATTTTAGTGTGCTCAGGTCACGCTGCACGTAGGTGGCGCTACTTTGATAGCCAGCGGCGGTGTCGGTCTGGCTGTAGCTGCCATTGTGGCGCCAGTGCCAATCGCCCAGGTTTAGCCCGGTGTTGAGGCCCAGGTAATGAGAGCCGATTGAGCGCCCGTTCGTTCGTGTAGAAAACGTATTGGCGTTATAGCGCACAAAGGCGGCGTCGACTCCGCCATCCCAATGGCGAGGGTCGACGTAGCCCCGCACTTTGCGCGCCAGGAATATTTGCGGAACCTGTAGGTCCAGGCGGTTTTCGCCAGAGTCGAATTGGCTGCTGGCGCCAGGCAGGTAGGTCGAGATGTCTGCGCAGCTTTCAAACGGCGCTGGCGCGGCGTTGCCGGCTGCTACCGATTGCTGTTCGACCGCATCCAGGTCAATACCAAACCTGAGCAGTGCTTCGCGTTCCAGGCACAATTGGGCCGTTTTCTGGCCTTCAATCGCTGTGAAGGACAATGTTTCACGCCCAATCCACTGGCCGTTGAGGTGAACGTCGGTTCGGTAGCTACCGGGCAGCACAACGTTGCCTTGGTTGAATTTTGAAATATCAACCTGTAAACCGCCTCCGCCATCGGGAAAGAAAGCCGGGTTGAACTGGACATTTTCTACTGCATGGACGCCCATGGCGTGAGTGCCGCTCAACAACAACAAGCTACGTGCCATGAGTGTCAGACGATGGCGTTTCAGGGCCCCATTTCTAACCCTGTCGGGGGTGTTCAAACTCATGTTTACCGTTCCCAGAAATAGGTACTGTCCGAATGGCGGCATGCAGAGCCCCTGCCCCGAAAGTGGGCATCTACCAAACGTGTGCGATCGCGAAAATTGATAGGTTCAACCTGCTTGAGCAGGCGATGGCTAAGCGGTGGGAAACCAGGGCGGATGGCCGCAGATTTTGTGGGTCATAACGAAACCTTCGCGCTGTGGGGAACCTTGACGCCAAAGTCGTCGAGCGTCTGGAACTCTACGGTTGCTGCGGTACTTGGCGGCGATTTCAGGCTGGGCAGCTCAAACCGGTTGCGGCCACCGGGAATCACCATGTTCTCGCTGTTGGAAGTGCCGGGCTCACGGGCATGGCGCACGCCTGACTCCAGCACTTCGACGTGCTCGAATGTCACGTGATAAGGGGTCGGGTTGTACACTTCCAGTGCTTGGCCCTGCTCGCTCGGTACTCGACGCCATTGCAGCTTTGCGGGGGCGGCCTCGACTGCGTGTGGCAGGTTCGATGGGCGGAAAAACAGTTTGATCCGCGAGCGGAAGGCGAGCTGCAATTGGTTACTTTGTTGGGCACCAGGCGATTGCGCGGGCACTTCCAACAGGTTGAACCAGAACAGGCTTTCTTGCGTTGACGGTAAATTCTCCCCCGTATAGGCAAGGCGTATGACTTGTTGACTGCCCGGCTCCATTCGCACGATCGGCGGGGTGGCAACAAAGGGCACTGCGGCCAGTTCCGGCGTTGAGTGCTCGTCGCCGCTGTCCAGCCATGTCTGTACCAGAACCGGCGCCTGGTTCTTGCTTTCAAGCCTGATCGTCACTTCCTTGTCGTTCTGCGGGTAAACAACGCGTGTGCTGTTGATGACAACGCTTGCTTGCACGGCGACGGCACCGAGCAGTGCAAATGCACAGGTTATGAGTTTGGCTGACAGGTGTGGCGTGAAAATGGCTTTCATACAGTCGATCATCTTGCGGACGAAGAGGTAAGGCCAACTGAGTGGCGCACGCGGGCACCGAAGTCGCTGACGGTGGTGAATTCGATTTTGGTCGTGCCAGTTGGGCGGCTGCGTAGCAGGGGTAGCGCAAACAGTTTCACGTCACCGGCTGGCAATAGCAGGCCGTCGTTGGCTTCCTTGTTTGCCGCCTTGCTGAACCGTTTGCCATCGTTCAGCAAATCAACTGCTGTAAGTGAAATGTGGTACGGGGTGGGGTTGGTTGCTTGCAGGGCGAAACCTTGCTCGTGATCCACCAGTTTCCATTGCACTTTTGCCGGGGCGCTGGCAACGGGGTAGGGCAGTGATGCAGGGCGCAGGAATACCCGCAAGCGGCTACGAAATGCCAATTCGATTTGGTTGTTCTGCTCGGCGTCGGCTGAACGTGGTGGCACTTCCAGTACGTTCAGCCAGTACAGGCTTTCGCGGTCTGTAGGCACCGGTTCGCCGGAATAGCGCAGGCGCAGTGCCTGTTGCTGACTGGGTTCAATCCGGAAGATTGGCGGTGAAAGGGTGAACGGCGTCTGTGCCGTAGCAGGCGTGGAGCGCAGATCACCGCTGTCCAGCCAGGTTTGTACCAGCGCCGGTCGGCTGCCCTTGTTTTCCAGGCGCACGACAACCTCCTGCTGTTCGGCAGGGTAAATCACGCGGGTGCCGTAAATAATGACGCCTGCATGGGCGGTAAGCGCTTGCAGCGATAACCATCCAACAGCACAGGTGGCAAGCGCGAGGCAGGCCATTTTTTTCATGGTTTGAGGTCTCTTCGAATCAAGGGGGGCCTGCGCGGCAGGCGCAGGCCCATTGCGTGCAAAGCCCGTCAGTACAGGCTTGCTCGCCCCTTAATCGGCGTAGACGACCAGAAAGCCTACGCGGGTGTTGACCGCACCTTCGGTGGCAGGGCCGCTGGCGTACATCTGTGCGGCCAGTGGGATGACTGCCTGGTTATCGACGATGACCACACCTGCGGATTTTTCGGTGTAAACGTTGATAGGCGAGCCGTCACGGTTGGTGACTTCTACCTGTACGTTCTTGGCGTTGGTGGCGTCGGATGGGTCGTTGTAGCCGTCGATGTTCAAGCGACCGGTTGCCACGTCAATGGCCGGGCTGGTTGGGTCGAATGCAACCATGGCAGTACGCCCGTTGGTGCAACTGCCCTCGCCTGGCCCGCCAATGCGAATGGTGAAACCGGTCAGGTTGGCGCGATCCCCCGCATTCGCCAGGCGTGCGGCAGAGACGCCGCCCAGGTTAACGTTCTTGACCACGGCACCCGTACCCGGTGGCGAGCCTTCGATGGTGCAGGTCACATCGTTGACCAAGCCGGTGAAATTGATGATGCCATCTGCTGCTGCGTACACGGGTTGCGATACCACGGCAGCCAGCGAAAGCGCTGCCGCAAGGGTGGAGAGAGCATTGAATTTCATAGTGTTCCCATGGTGTGAGTAATCGGTGTGGCCCGCCGCAAGTCAAGTTGTTACACCTGTCATTGTTTTGCGCGTCTCTAGAGAGTGGCGGGGTACATAATCTGTCTCTTGTAAGCGGGTGTTGCCTATAGAGAAGTAGCGAGTTTTATCTCGTGATTGTTCGAAAGCCTCCTGATTTGATTCAGGGTTTTTCAAAAATAGAGTGTTCTTTTTTCTGTGTGGGATGTTGCCGTAAGACAATGCTGAAAGAATACAGCGTGTTGTTTTTCTGTATTGATCCCAGGGTGTGGCTGAGATATACGTGCTCGCAACAACTTTAAGGTTGTAAGCGGTCGGCTGTGTTCATCTCTGCGGGTTTTTTATGCCTATTTCAAACTCCAATGTTTATACCGTCATGTTGTTAGATGACCACGAGATGGTTCGACAGGGCATCGAGTTGGGCCTTAACGAGGAGGCCGATCTCGATGTGATTGGTTCCTTTGGCACGGGCAGGGAATTGATGGAGGCGCTCGCCTTGCGGCCTGTAGATGTGGTCGTCATGGATTTTATCCTCGGCCCTTCGGATATTGACGGCCTCAGCTTGATCCAAGCGCTTAATCGACGTTTCAGTAAGTGCAGGCCTGTGGTTGTCACCTCTCACTACACGCCTGCAACTATTTCCATGGCGTTGAAGGCGGGGAGTTGGGGGGTCTTGGGCAAAACCCAAAAACTGACTGAATTGATTACGGCTATCCGAACGGTGGCCCAAGGTCGAATTTATTTACAACCCTGTATGTTGCCGCCATTACAGGGGATGCAGCCGGTTCTTGATATTGCGAAGATGAAATCGAAAGTGGAGTTTTCAGTGCCGTTGCAGTTGAATGCGTGCCTCACTCCAAAAGAGCAGGAGGTATTGCGTTGTTTTCTGGATGGGATGTCCGTCAATTCTATTGCGGCCAAGTTTTCGCGCAGCGCAAGTACGATAAGCACACAAAAGCAATCGGCTTACAGGAAGTTGGGTATTCGAAGTGACAGTGAGCTTTTTAAGTTTACTCGGCAGTTTGGGGAGCCCTGATGGGTGTTATTGATGTAAGAAACTTCCTGTTTGATTGAGTGTTAGTGTTGGTCATCCAAATAGCGCAAGGCTAATCGCTCCGTTGCTTCCCGAGCCGGCGGTAACAAGTGCGGTGCCACCAGCATCATGATTTGATACACCACTACTTGCACTTCGCCTGCACGGTCGAGTATCCGCTGGTAGTCCAAAGAAAACAGTAACGTCAGGGTGATCTGTTCCACCAACTGCCCCAGCGCCTGGGTGCCGCTGACCAATTGCCCTGCTGCTTTGAGCCGAGCCAGTAACGAAGCCAGGGTTCGCTTGAGCGCCGTGAGCAGGTTGCGAATGCCCTTGGCCAGTTTTGGCAGACGCCCGGCGAGGTTCGACAGGTCTTGGAACAGAAATCGGTAATGCGCCATGCGCTCGATAATCAGGTGCAGGAATAGCCAGTAATCCTCGGCTTCCAGTTGCGCATCCGCCGGTGGGTCGAGTAGCGGCGCCAGCTCGTTCTGGAAGCGCTCGAACAGCCCAAGCACCAACGGCTCCTTGCCATGGAAGTGGTAGTAGAGGTTGCCGGGGCTGATCCCCATTTCATTGGCCACCTCCATGGTCGACACGTTTGGCTCGCCCTTCTGATTGAACAACTGCAGGGCACATTCAAGGATACGGTCGCGGGTCTTCATCCAGTCTTCTTAATCTGATCGTTGAGCTCAACGCACGCGCACGTAGGTGCCCGGCGCTGCTTCCATCGGTGGGTAATTCTGGTTGCCCAGGGCGGTGAGGGTCTCGCGTTGTGCGCCCGAGCGTTGCTGGATCCACTCCAGCCATTGCGGCCACCAACTGCCTTCGACGTGGTTGGCGTCGTAGTACCAGGCGCGGGGGTCGCTGCTCAGCTTGGGGTTTTCGACGTAGTTGGCCTTGGGGTTGCCCGGCGGGTTGAGGATGCTCTGGATATGCCCGCTGTTGGACAGCACGAAGCGCTTGTCGCCGCCCAGCAATTGGGTGGAGCGGTACACCGCATCCCACGGCGTGATGTGGTCGTTGATGCCGGCCACACTGAAGCTGTCTACCGTGACCTTCTGCAAGTCGATGGGGGTGCCGCACACTTCCAGGCCGCCGGGGTGGCTCAGCGGGTTATGTTTGAAGAAGTCCAGCAGGTCGCCATGCAGCGCGGCGGGCAGGCGCGTGTTGTCGTTGTTCCAGTACAGAATATCGAAGGCTGGCGGTTCTTTGCCCAGCAGGTAGTTGTTGATCCAGTAGTTCCAGATCAAGTCATTGGGGCGCATCCAGGCGAAGACCTTGGCCATGTCGCGGCCGTCCAGTACACCTTGCTGGTAGGAGCGACGCTTGGCCGCTTCCAGGGTTTGTTCATCGACGAACAGGGCGGCGGGGCTGTCCATCTGACTGTCCAGCAGGCTGACCAGATAGCTCGCGCTGGAGATACGCCGCAGCTGGCGCTTGGCCTGAAGGTGACCCTGCAGCGCAGCAATGGCCAGGCCGCCGGCACAGGCACCCATCAGGTTGACCTCTCGGGCACCGGTAATCGCCCGGCACACGTTAAGCGCTTCTTCCAGCGCGGCAACGTAGGTGGAAAGGCCCCACTCGCGATGACGCACATCCGGGTTGCGCCAACTGACCATAAACGTTTGCAGCCCGTTTTTAAGCGCGTACTGCACAAAACTGTTGGCCGGGCTCAGGTCAAAAATGTAGTACTTGTTGATCTGCGGCGGCACCACCAGCAGCGGCTTGGCGTACTGTTTTTCGCTCATGGGTTTGTACTGGATCAGCTCCAGCAGTTCATTGCGAAACACCACCGAGCCCGGGGTGGTGGCGACGGTTTTGCCCACCTCGAAGGCGTGCTTGCTCACTTGGCGCGGCAGGCCGTTGTTGTGCAGCAAGTCCTCAAACAGATTGCTCACGCCGCGCACCACACTGTTGCCGCCAGAGTTGAGCAGTTCCTTGATGGCCAGCGGGTTGAGCAGGGTATTGGACGGTGAAACAGCGTCGTTGAGCAGGGCGAAGGCAAAGTGCGCGCGGGCCCGGTCATCGGCGCTCAGGGAGCTGTCATCGATCCAGTGGCGCGTCTGTTTCTGCCAGCTCAAATAGGCTTGCAGGCTGCGGCGGTACAGTGGGTTGAGTTTCCAGGTGGGGTCGGTGAAGCGGCTGTCGTGGGGGTTGGGCTCATGCACCGTCTCACCCAGCAGCACTCGGCCCAGCTGACCGCTCAAGGCCCAGGCATGCCGTGCGGTGTGCACCGGGTTGCGCAGGCCGTGGGCGGCGACGCTGCGCAGGGTCGAGAGCAAGTCCCTTCCCCTGAGGCCGGTGATCGCGTTTTGCGCATTGATGAACGCAGCGGGGGTGGGCGCCGGGTTCGTCACGGGTCTTTCTCGCATGAGCCAACACTCCTTCGTCAAGGCAACAACAGGCACGCCAATTCAGAACCATAGTCGGTTCCTGGCAAGTTGCGCGGCGGTGCGGTCCTTACACTGCCGGGCGCGGATGAATCACTGCACGCATGCGCTCCTCTTGCAAAAACTTCATGATGATCGGCGCAACGGCTTCGGCCCGGGTGATCAGGAACAAGTGACCGTCATCGATGATGTGCAACTGCGCATTGGGGATGCGCCAGGCCAGCACGCGCATGTTGATCAAGGGGATCAACGGGTCGTCATCGCCGGCCAGCACCAGGGTGGGCTGGCGGATCTTGTGCAGCCAATGGATGCTGGTCCAGCCTAGCCCGGCGAACAACTGCCAGTAGTAACCGAGCTTGCCAGCCGAGCGCACTTTGCTGGCGTGTTCAGCGGCGAGGTTCGAGTCGCGACGGAACGAGCCGCCATAAATCATCGGCGCGATACGCACCACATGAGACGGTTGGATATAGCGGCGCGGGCTGGCCATCAGCCACAGGACTTTCGGCTTGCCCGGCACCATCACCGCACCCGCTGCCGTGGCCGCCAGGATCAGTTTCTTGCAGCGCTCCGGATAGTCGTAGGCAAACTGTTGCGCCAGTGCGCCGCCCCAGGACACGCCCACGGCATTGACCTGGCCGTAGTCGAGATAGTCGAGCATGCGGGCGGTCAGCTTGGCCAATCCGGGAAAACGATAGGGCCGTTTAGGTGTGGATGAACCGCCCACGCCCGGCACATCGAAGGCGATCACTTCCAGGTCCGGGTCCAGGGCCTGGACGAACGGGAACACCAACTCAAGGTTGGCGCCGATGCCGTTGAAGATCAGCAGCGGCGTCAAGTGAGGCTTGCCCGGGCGCACCGCCGTGCGGATGGTCTGGCCATCCAGGTCGATGGTGCGGAAGATGAACGGTTGCGGCATGCTCAAGCCCTGTGAAGTGTGACAGCCGGAATGCGGTCTAAATGTGGGAGCGGGCTTGCTCGCGAAAGCGGTGTATCAGTATCAGATGTGTTGACTGACACACCGCATTCGCGAGCAAGCCCGCTCCCACATTTTGATCTCATTTCAATTTAGCGTTCGTGTACATAGGTACCCGGCGCCGCTTCGGCTGCGACGTACGTTTTATTACCTAATGTCGTCGGCGCCTTCTTCAACTTACCCGCCCGTTCCGCCTGCCACACCTGCCAGTGCAGCCACCAGGAGTCGGTGTGCTTGGTCGCATTCTCCTGCCATTCCAGTGGTTTCGCCGTCAGGCTGTCGCTGGTCTGGTAACGTGCCTTGGGGTTGCCCGGCGGGTTGAGGATGCTCTGGATATGCCCGCTGCTGGACAACACAAACTCCACCTTGCCGCCAAACAACTGCGCCGACTTGTAGCAAGACTGCCAGGGTGTGATGTGATCGTTGGTGCCGGCCAGTGAATAAATATCCGCCGTGACCTGTTTGAGGTCGATGGGCGTGCCGCACACTTCCAGTGCGTTGGCACGTACCAGTGGGTTGTTTTTGAACAGTTCGATCAGGTCGCCATGGAAGGCGGCCGGCAAGCGTGTGGTGTCGTTGTTCCAGAACAGGATGTCGAACACCGGCGGCTCGTTGCCCAGCAGGTAGTTGTTGACCCAGTAGTTCCAGATCAGGTCGTTGGGGCGCATCCAGGCGAACACTTTGGCCATGTCACGGCCCTCCAGCACGCCAGCCTGGTAGGAATGGCGCTTGGCCGCCTCCAGGGTTTGCTCGTCGACGAACAGCGCGACCTGGGTGTCCAGGGTGGTGTCCAGCACGCTCACCAGCAGGGTCAGGGCGTTGACCTTCTTTTCCCCGAGCGCGGCGTAGTGGCCCAGCAGTGCAGTGCAGGTGATGCCACCGGAGCAGGCGCCGAGCATGTTGATGTCTTTGCTGCCGGTGATCGCGGTCACTACATCCACCGCTTCCTTGAGCGCCTCGATGTAGGTCGACAAGCCCCACTCGCGCTGGGCTTTGGTCGGGTTGCGCCAGCTCACGATAAACGTCTGCTGACCATTGCGCAGGCAGAAGCGCGCCAGGCTCTTATCCGGGCTCAGGTCGAAGACATAGAATTTGTTGATCTGCGGCGGCACCACCAACAGCGGGCGCTCGTGCACCTGTTCGGTGATTGGCTTGTACTGGATCAGCTCCAGCACGTCGTTGCGAAACACCACCGCACCTTCGCTGGTGCCCAGGCTCTTGCCCACTTCAAAGGCGCCCATATTGACCTGGCTCGGCATGCCGCCGTTGTGCACCATGTCTTTGGCCAGGTGGGACAAACCGTCGAGCAGGCTTTTACCGCCGGTTTCAAAGAAGCGTTTGACCGCCGCCGGGTTGGCCGCGCTGTTGGTGGGGGCCATGGCTTCGGTCATCAGGTTGATCACGAAGTGGCCGCGGCTGATGTCTTGGGGTGACAGGTTGCTGTCGCCGATCCAGTCGTGCAGTTCCTTGCGCCACGCCAGGTAGGTTTGCAGGTAGCGCTTGTAGAGCGGGTTCTGGCTCCAGGCCGGGTCGTGGAAGCGACGGTCGTCGTTTTCCGGCACCAGCTGGGATTTGCCGAACATTACATTCTTCAATTCGACGCCAAAGTGGGCGACGTGCTTGACGCTGTGCAACGGTTGCTTGATGGCTTGGGTCAGCACCATCTTCGCCGAGGCGAGTAAATCCTTTTTACGTAACGCGATGATCGGGTTGAGCCCCAGGGTGTTTTCCGAGGCCTGGCGTTTCAAGTCATCGTTGTTCTTGTTACTCATCTACGACGCTCCATTGTCCGAAAGACGAGTACCGGCTACCGCTCTGTGCACCAGGTTTCGATACACGACACAAGCCAGGTACTGCGACTCGGGTGACCGTTAATACCGCATCGTCAAATGCAGGGAACTTGCCAGTTCCATTGGTTACCCGAGTTTAATTTTTTTCGCAAGCGGGCCGATCATTGGCCTCGCGACAGGGCATTCAAACAGATGAAATTAGAAAATGCCCTCTAAAGAGCAAGACGCTTGGGCTAGAGCATTAGCCGCACGACCGACTCACTCGGATCGCGGGTTTTGCCAGCGGCTTTAAGTTCGGCCAGATAATCGGCCCACAGTGCATCCTGGCGCACGGCCAGTTGGTAGAGGTAGTCCCAGGTGAACAGCCCGCTGTCGTGACCGTCGTCGAAGGTCAATTTCAGTGCGTACTGACCGGCGGGTTCTACCTTGGTCAACTTAACGTTGAGCTTGCCGAATTGCAGGATGGGTTTGCCGTGGCCTTGCACCTCAGCGGAAGGCGAGTGGGTGCGCAGCAGCTCGGCGGGGAGTTGGTACACCTCGTTGGGCCCGTAGGTGAGGCCGAGGGTGTTGGAGGTTTTGTGCAGGTTTACGGCAGTAGGAAATTTGGACATTGGAGATAACCCTGAAGAAACCGGCTTAAAAATGTGGGAGGGGGCTTGCCCCCGATAGCGGTGTGTCAGTCAGCATATCTCTATCTGACAGACCGCCATCGGGAGCAAGCCCCCTCCCACATTAGAGCAAAGCAGTTCTGCGTGTGGCTTACAGAATGTACCGCGACAGATCTTCGTTCTGCGCCAATTCGCCCAAGTGGCTGTTGACGTATTCAGCGTCGATCTTGATCACTTCGCCATTCTGCGCCCCGGCCAAATCGCCAGCACTGAAGGACACTTCCTCCAGCAAACGCTCCAGCAAGGTGTGTAAACGACGTGCACCGATGTTCTCGGTCTTCTCGTTAACCTGCCAGGCGATCTCCGCCAAACGCTTGATACCGTCCGGTTGAAACTCGATGCCCAGGCCTTCGGTTTTCAACAGCTCACGGTACTGCTCGGTCAGCGATGCATGTGGCTCGCTGAGGATGCGCTCGAAGTCGCCCGGGGTCAGCGCCTTGAGCTCCACGCGAATTGGCAGGCGGCCTTGCAGCTCAGGCACCAGGTCGCTTGGCTTGCTCAGGTGAAACGCACCCGAGGCAATGAACAGGATGTGGTCGGTCTTGACCATGCCCAGTTTGGTGTTGACGGTGCAGCCTTCGATCAGTGGCAGCAGGTCGCGCTGTACGCCTTCGCGGGACACATCGACGCCGCCGGAGTTGCCGCGCTTGGCCACCTTGTCGATCTCGTCGATAAACACGATGCCATGCTGCTCGACTGCTTCCAGGGCCTTGGCCTTGAGTTCTTCCTCATTGACCAGGCGCCCGGCTTCTTCGTCGCGCACCAGTTTCAACGCTTCCTTCACCTTGAGCTTGCGGCTTTTCTTCTTGCCCTTGCCCATGTTGGCGAACAGGTTCTGCAACTGGCTGGTCATTTCTTCCATGCCAGGTGGCGCAGAGATATCAACGCCAGCCACTTCGGCAACTTCGATCTCGATTTCCTTGTCGTCCAACTGGCCTTCACGCAGGCGCTTGCGGAACAGCTGGCGGGTGTTGGAATCTGTGGCCGGTGCAGCGTCTTCGTTGAAACCCATGCGTGCCGGTGGCAGCAGGGCATCGAGGATACGATCTTCGGCAGCGTCTTCGGCGCGATGGCTGACCTTGGTCACTTCCTGTTCGCGCAGCATTTTAAGGGCGGCGTCAGCCAGGTCGCGGATGATCGACTCGACATCGCGGCCCACGTAGCCCACTTCGGTGAACTTGGTGGCTTCGACCTTGATGAACGGTGCGTTGGCCAGCTTGGCCAGGCGACGGGCGATTTCGGTTTTACCAACGCCGGTCGGGCCGATCATGAGGATGTTTTTGGGCGTTACTTCAACACGCAACTCTTCGGGCAGTTGCATCCGGCGCCAGCGGTTACGCAGCGCGATGGCGACGGCGCGCTTGGCATCGTCCTGGCCGATGATATGGCGGTTGAGTTCATGGACGATTTCGCGGGGAGTCATGGACATAGTGTTTGGCGGCCTCAAGCGGGAATAAGCCTACGGCTTACTCGGCGAGGTCCTGCTCCTCAATGGTGAAGTTGTGGTTGGTGAACACGCAGATATCGCCGGCAATACCCAGGGCCGTCTCGACGATTTCACGGGCCGACAGGTCGGTTTTCTTCAACAGTGCGCTGGCCGCAGCCTGGGCGTAGCCACCGCCGGAGCCCATGGCGATCAGGCCATGTTCAGGCTCAACGACATCGCCGTTACCGGTAATGATCAGGGACGCATCTTTGTTGGCCACGGCCAACATGGCTTCCAGGCGGCTGAGGGAACGGTCGGTACGCCATTCTTTGGCGAGCTCGACGGCGGCGCGCACGAGGTGGCCCTGATGTTTCTCAAGCTGGCCTTCGAAACGTTCGAAAAGGGTGAAGGCGTCGGCGGTAGCGCCGGCAAAGCCCGCAAGAACCTGGCCGTGGTACAGGCGACGCACTTTCTTGGCGTTGCCTTTCATCACGGTATTGCCAAGGGAAACCTGGCCGTCGCCGCCCATGACGACTGTGCCGTGGCGACGTACTGAAACGATGGTGGTCAAGGGGAGAGTCTCCACGCAGCGGGGCGAAAATGCCCTGGTGGAAATAGATATGGGGGTGGTGGAGATGATTTCAACCGTAGGGGTTTATGGCGGACGAGTGGTGCTCAATGGTCTGACACACATTCCAGAGCGCTGCAAAACCAAATGTGGGAGGGGGCTTGCTCCCGATGGCGGTGTATTAGTCAATGAATCTGGTGACTGATACACCGCAATCGGGAGCAAGCCCCCTCCCACATTTTGATCAAAGTACAGCCCGAATCAGCGGCTCTGGCGTTGTTGTAACAACAGGTTGCTAAAGCCCGCGCCCGCCAATTGTTTCTGCGCCACGGTCAGCTGCTCCCGGTTGCTGAACGGCCCCACCAGCACGCGATACCAGGTCGCATCCTTCACCGTGCCAGACTCTACCGTCACGGCCTGGCCCAGCAAGATGATCTGCGCCCGCACACGGTCCGCATCCGCCTGTTTCGGGAACGAGCCCGCTTGCAGGAAGAACTTGGTCACCGGTGCCGCCTTGGTCTCAGCCACTGGCGGCGCGGGCGGCGGGGTGATCCCGGCCAATGCGGCCTGGGCGCGAGCGGTGTCGATCTTCGCCGCTTCCGCTGGTGTAACCGGTGTGGTCGGCACTTGCGGCGTCGGCAGGGTTTTTTCCGGCACGGCGTCAGGCGGCACGATCACTTCCGATTCCGGCAGCAGCGTGTAGAAGTCGTATTTCGGCTTCACGGGTGCTGTAGGGCTCGGCGCGGTTTTGTTGGCTTCGGCCATTTTCGTGGCCTTCTGCTGCTCCTGCTTGACCCGTTTGACGTCATCGCCCTTGCCGGGGTCCAGCTTCATCAGGAACACGATAAACGCGCCGACCGTGAGGCCGATGGCCATCCACAACCAGCCCGGGATCGGTTTCTTCGCCGGGGCCTGGTAGCGGCTGGCGCCGCGCTTGGGTGCAGGTTTTTTCTTGGCAGCCAACTTACATACGCTCCAGGGTTTCCAGGCCTAACAGCTCCAGGCCTTGCTTGAGGGTCCGTCCAGCCAGTGCGGCGAGGCGCAGGCGGCTTTGCTTCTGGGCTTCGTCGTCGGCGCTGAGGATAGGGCAGTTCTCGTAGAAGCTGGAGAACAGGCCGGCAACTTCATACAGGTAGGTGCAGAGAATGTGCGGTGTGCCTTTCTCGCCAACGCTGTTGAGCACTTCGCCGAACTGCGCCAGTTTGGCGGCCAGTTCCTGTTCGTGGGGAGCGTCGAGCACGATCTGGCCTTCGACTTCGCTGAAGTCTTTACCCAGCTTGCGGAACACACCGGCTACACGGGTGTAGGCGTACAGCAGGTACGGCGCAGTGTTGCCTTCAAAGTTGAGCATCAACTCAAAGTTGAAGCTGTAGTCGCTGGTGCGGTGTTTGGACAGGTCGGCATATTTAACTGCGCCAATGCCTACCACGCGGGCGATGTTGCGCAGGTCGGCCTCGGCCAGTTCAGGGTTCTTTTCCTTCACCAGGGTGTAGGCACGTTCCTGGGCTTCGTTCAGCAGGTCGATCAGCTTCACGGTGCCGCCGTCGCGGGTCTTGAACGGGCGGCCATCGGCGCCGTTCATGGTGCCAAAGCCCATGTGCTCCATGTGCATCGGGTGGGTGATGAAACCCGCACGACGGGCCACTTCAAATACTTGCTGGAAGTGCAGGGCCTGGCGCTGGTCGACGAAGTACAGCGCACGGTCAGCCTTGAGCACGCCGCTGCGGTAGCGCACGGCAGCCAGGTCAGTGGTGGCGTACAGGTAGCCGCCATCGGCCTTGACGATGATCACCGGCAGCGGCTCGCCATCGGCCGTCTTGAATTCTTCGAGGAACACGCACTGCGCGCCGTTGCTCTCAACCAGCAAGCCCTTGGCCTTGAGGTCGTTGACCACGTTGATCAGGTCGTCGTTGTAGGCGCTTTCGCCCATCACGTCGGCCATGGTCAGTTTGACGTTGAGCAGTTCGTAGATTTCCTGGCAGTGGGACAGGGAGATATCACGGAAGCGGCTCCACAGCGCCAGGCATTCCTTGTCACCGGCTTGCAGCTTGACCACCAGGCCACGGGCGCGGTCGGCGAACTCTTCGGACTCGTCGAAACGCTTCTTGGCAGCGCGATAGAAGTTTTCCAGGTCCGACAGCTCATTGCTGGTGATCGGGTTTTCTTGCAGGTACGCCATCAGCATGCCGAACTGGGTGCCCCAGTCGCCCACGTGGTTCTGACGGATCACGGTGTCGCCGAGGAACTCCAACACGCGTGCCACGCCGTCGCCAATGATGGTCGAGCGCAGGTGGCCTACGTGCATCTCTTTGGCCAGGTTGGGTGCCGACAGGTCGATGGCCACACGCTGCAGCGGGCCTGCTTTACGCACGCCGATGGTGGCGTCGGCCAGGGCCGCGTCCAGGCGCGAAGCCAGGGCCTGGGTGTTTTGGAAGAAGTTGATAAAGCCTGGGCCGGCGATCTCGGCCTTGGTGACGCTTTCGTCGGCAGGCAGGGCGGCAATGATTTTTTCTGCCAGGTCACGCGGCTTCATGCCCGCAGGCTTGGACAGCATCATCGCGATGTTGCTGGCGAAGTCGCCGTGGGTCTTGTCGCGGGTGTTCTCCACCTGGATCGCCGGCGTCAGGCCTTCAGGCAACACACCTTCGTTGACGAGTTGGGTGAGGGCTTGTTGGATCAGCTGGCGAATGGTGTCTTTCATGGTGTTCTCTTTGTGCCGCAAGCGGCTGCGCGCGATGCGCAGGTGGAAAAACTGGGCATTATCCGTGGCGAGGGCGGGCTTGCCAACCGTTCAGACGGGTTGGCGGACCTGCGGGCCTCATCGCGGGCAAGCCCGCTCCCACATTTAAAGGTATTCACAATTCAAACTGTGGGAGCGGGCTTGCCCGCGATGGCGATCTATTTATCAATACAAATCTACCGGGTCTACATCCAACGACCATCGCACCTGTCGGCCGCTGGGCATTTGCTCCAGGGCAAGCAACCAGCTACTTAACAGCCGATGCAGCGGCGCGCGGGACGTCGCCTGCAAGAGTAGCTGAGCGCGGTAGCGACCGGCGCGGCGCTCCATGGGCGCGGGTACCGGGCCAAGCAGCTCGATGCCGCTCAGACCCAAGTCGCCGAGCAATCCTTCGGCAGCACTGCACGCTTCATCCAGAAAACTTTCGGCTTGCCCCGGTTTGTGCGCTTCGGCTCGTAGCAGGGCCAAATGAGAGAAGGGCGGTAAGCCAGCGGCGCGGCGTTCGCTCAAGGCTTGTTCGGCGAAGGCAAAGTAGCCTTGTTCTGTCAGCTGGATCAGCAGTGGGTGGTCGGCCAGGTGGGTCTGGATAATCACCTTGCCCGGCTCTTCGGCACGCCCGGCACGGCCAGCGACTTGCACGATCAACTGCGCCATGCGCTCGCTGGCGCGGAAGTCACCAGAGAACAAACCCCCGTCTGCATCCAGGATGGAAACGAGGGTCACCCGTGGAAAGTGGTGCCCCTTGGCAAGCATCTGCGTGCCGATCAGGATGCACGGGTTGCCTTTCTGGATCGTGGCAAACAACTGGTTCATCGCGTCTTTACGCGAGGTGCTGTCGCGGTCGACCCGTAGCACCGGGAAGTCCGGGAACAGAATGCCGAGGCGTTCCTCGGCGCGCTCGGTGCCTGCGCCGACGGGCCGCAGGTCGACCTTGCCGCACTGCGGGCAGTGGCGCGGTACACGTTCTACATGGCCGCAGTGATGGCAGCGCAGTTCGCCGTAGCGTTGATGCACGGTCATGCGCGCATCGCAGCGTTCGCATTCGGACATCCACCCACAGTCATGGCACAGCAGCGTCGGCGCAAAGCCGCGCCGGTTGAGGAACACCAGCACTTGCTGCCCGGCCGCAAGCGTCTGGCCGATGGCCTGTTGCATCGGCCCGGAAATGCCGCTGTCCAGCGGGCGGCTTTTTACATCCAGACGCAGGAAGCGCGGTTGCTTGGCCCCGCCTGCGCGTTCGTTCAGGCGTAGCAGGCCATAACGGCCGGTGTAGGCGTTGTGCAAACTCTCAAGGGACGGCGTGGCCGAGCCCAGCACGATCGGAATATCTTCCTGGCGCGCCCGCACCAGCGCCAGGTCGCGGGCGTGGTAGCGCAGGCCTTCCTGCTGTTTATAGGAGCCGTCGTGCTCCTCGTCGATGATGATCAGCCCGGGGTTTTTCATCGGGGTGAACAGCGCCGAACGGGTGCCGATAATAATGTCGGCCTCGCCGTCCCGCGCCGCCAGCCAGGACTCAAGGCGTTCACGGTCGTTGACCGCCGAGTGCACCAAGGCGATGCGTGCGTTAAAGCGCTGCTCGAAACGCGCCAGGGTCTGCGGGCCCAAGTTGATCTCGGGGATCAGCACCAGCGCCTGTTTGCCGGCCTGCAAGGTTTCGCGGATCAACTGTAAATACACTTCGGTCTTGCCGCTGCCAGTGACGCCGGCCAGCAGGAACGCATGAAAACTGTCGAAACCTGCGCGAATGGCTTCGTAGGCGGCGCGTTGTTCAGGGTTGAGCGGCAGTTCCGGCTGCGCCAGCCAGTGTTCGTGGCGCGGGTCGGGGGCATGCTTGCGGATTTCGACCTGCACCAAGCCCTTGGCCAGCAGCAGGTCGAGGCTGTCTTTGCTCAGCATCAGCTTGCTGAGCAACTGATGGGCCACGCCATGGGGGTGCTGGGCCAGGGTGACCAGGGCTTCACGCTGGCGTGGGGCGCGGGCGATGCGCGGGTCGTCCAGGCGTGCATCGGGGGCCATCGACCAGAAACGTTCCTGGCGTGCTTCGGCCAATTCGCCCTGGCGCAGCAGCACCGGCAGCGCCCAGCTCAAGGTGTCGCCCAGGCTGTGTTGGTAATACTGGGCCGTCCACAAGCACAGCTTGAACAGCGCGGGCGGCAGCGGCGGCGTGGCATCGAGGAGGGCGATGGCTGGCTTGAGCTTCTCGGCGGGCACTTCGCTGTGGTCGGCGACTTCCACCAGGATGCCGATCATTTCGCGCCGCCCGAACGGTACACGCACGCGCATGCCCGGCTGCAACTGCGCCCGCAGCACGCCGGCCGGGGCCCGGTAGTCGAACAGGCGGCGCAGGGGCGAGGGCAGGGCGAGGCGCAAAATGGCGTCGGGCACGCGGGGGTCTCATATAAGGCAGGCGGTGGCGCAGGGGCGGGAGCCTAGCAGACGAGGGGTGGCTTGGGGTAGCCGATGGTTTTCTGATGAAAGGAGGGTTTGGGGCCTAAGCGCCGCTTGCGCGATCAAAAAGGTCTGGTAGAATCCGCGGCCTAATTACGTGCGGTATTCGACAATAGTGTCGAGTGGCGGCACGCTAGCCCGAGGAAGTGCCATGAAAGCCGATATCCATCCAGCGTACGAAACCATCGAAGTAACCTGCAGCTGCGGCAACAAGTTCGAAACTCGTTCGAACCTGTGCAAGCCACTGGGTACTGACGTATGCAACGAGTGCCACCCGTTCTACACCGGTAAGCAGAAGACTCTGGACACCGGCGGCCGTGTACAGCGCTTCGCAGATCGCTTTGGTGCTTTCGGCAAGAAGCCTGCTACTCCAGCAGAGTAAGGCTCAAAGGCCTTATGGGCTTTTGCAGGCTGTTGAAAAAGGCGTCCCTTTGGGGCGCCTTTTTTGTGCCTGGGTTTTGGCTTTTGGCGGCTCAGGGCGAGGTGTTTTGCCCGGCGCCGGCTTCCCTGGCTCAAGTGCACGTGCAGCGCGTGGTGGATGGCGACACGGTGCGCCTCAAGGATGGCCGCAGCGTGCGCATGATCGGTATCAACGCTCCGGAAACCGGCAAGCAGGGCCGCACAGACGAGCCCTATGCCGTGGCCGCTCGCCAGCGCTTGCAGCAGTTGATCGAGGCCGGTGATGGCCGTGTGGGGCTCGCGCTTGGGCGTGAGGGTAGAGACCGCTACGGCCGCACCTTGGCTCATCTCTATGGTGCTGACGGCGAAAACCTTGAGGCACGGCTACTGGCTGAAGGCTTGGGGTTTCAGGTGGGTGTGGCGCCCAATGTCGATCTTGTTGCCTGCCAACAGGCTGCCGAGAACAGTGCGCGAAGGGCGCGGCTGGGGCTGTGGCGGCAATCGCCGGTGCAAGAGGTGGCGCAACTCAAGCAATCGGGTTTTGCGCTGGTCGCTGGCCGTGTGAACAAGATCGAGCGCAATCGAGGTGGTATCTGGATCGAATTGCAGGGTTCACTGGTATTACGCATTGCACCCGATCTGGCCGGTAAATTCGATAGCGGCCTGTTCAGTGGTCTGCAAGGCAAGCGTATCGAGGCGCGTGGCTGGGTGCAGGATCGTGGCAAGCGTGGGGGTACAAAAAGCGACCAGGCACGCTGGTTGTTGCCACTCACCGACCCCAGCATGCTTAAAACAACGAATTAATAAAAAATTGTAGACATTTTTTTATGTGATTGTGAACAGTTGAGCCCTTGTATCCCGTGGCCTTAGACCAAAGTACGTCGCTTTGGGGCCTTGACACCGGTGACTACCCAGTCTTGTAGGGACTTTACGACACGCGTATCCTCGGCGGTCCGTCGACCAACAGTAAAAGCGGAATGCCGATATGTCTGATTTGAAAACTGCCGCTCTCGAATATCATGCCCATCCTCGTCCAGGAAAGCTGAGTGTAGAGCTCACCAAAGCCACAGCCACTGCCCGCGACCTGTCGCTGGCCTACAGCCCTGGCGTGGCCGAGCCCGTACGTGAAATCGCCCGTGACCCTGAGCTGGCGTACAAGTACACCGGCAAAGGCAACCTGGTTGCAGTGATTTCCGATGGCACCGCGATTCTGGGCCTGGGTAACCTCGGCCCATTGGCTTCCAAGCCCGTCATGGAAGGTAAAGGCGTGCTGTTCAAGCGCTTCGCCGGCATCGATGTTTTCGACATCGAAGTCGATTCCGAGAGCCCGCAGGCGTTCATCGACACCGTCAAGCGCATTTCCATCACCTTTGGTGGCATCAACCTGGAAGACATCAAGGCACCTGAGTGCTTCGAGATCGAAAAGGCCCTGATCGAGCAGTGCGACATTCCGGTATTCCACGATGACCAGCACGGCACCGCAATTGTTACTGCGGCCGGCATGATCAACGCCCTGGAAATCGCTGGCAAAACCCTGGCTGATGCCAAGATCGTCTGCCTGGGCGCTGGTGCAGCGGCTATCTCCTGCATGAAGCTGATCGTCAGCATGGGCGCCAAGCTCGAAAACATCTACATGGTCGACAGCAAGGGCGTGATCCAGTCCGAGCGTACCGACTTGAACCAGTACAAGGCGATGTTTGCCCACCCGTCCTCCAAGCGCACCCTGGCTGACGCCCTGGACGGTGCTGACGTGTTCGTCGGCCTGTCCGGCCCGAACTTGCTGAGCGCTGAAGGCCTGAAGTCGATGGCGGCCAACCCGATCGTGTTCGCCTGCTCCAACCCTGATCCAGAAATCTCGCCAGAGCTGGCTCACGCCACTCGTAGCGACGTGATCATGGCGACCGGCCGTTCGGACTACCCGAACCAGGTCAACAACGTACTGGGCTTCCCGTTCATCTTCCGTGGTGCCCTGGACGTTCGCGCCAAGCGCATCAACGAAGAGATGAAAGTAGCTGCCGCCAACGCCCTGCGTGAACTGGCCAAGCTGCCGGTGCCTCAGGACGTGTGCGACGCCTACGGCGGTGCCAAACTGGAATTCGGTCGTGAGTACATCATCCCGAAACCAATGGACAAGCGCCTGATCACCCTGATCTCCGATGCCGTGGCCAAAGCTGCCATCGAGACCGGTGTGGCCACCCTGCCGTATCCGAAGAACTACCCGCTGCAAAGCGTGGATGATGTGTTCAACGGCTAAGCCGTTGTAGCGCACCAACAAAAAGCCCCGGCTCGTGAGAGTCGGGGCTTTTTGTTGTGTGGCCTTTTACTTGGGCTGAACGCAGATCCAAATGTGGGAGGGGGCTTGCCCCCGATAGCGGTGTGTCAGCCAGTAGATCTGTTGCTGATACATCGGCATCGGGGGCAAGCCCCCTCCCACTTTTAGATCCCATTGGCTTGGGGTTTGGGTCAGAAGAGATCGATCGGCGCCGCCTCATCCGCCGGCAGCGGGCTACCCGGTGCAACGCCATTGCCCAGCTCATTGACCGACGGCGGCGTGTCTTCGCTCTTGAACAGTTCGAAGTACGCGTTCGGGGTGCTAGGCGAGGCCGCGCGGCCGCTGACCGGGTCGATCCGCAGGCTGAGGATGCCTTCCGGTTCCGGTTGGGTGTGCAGTGGTTTGTCCTTCAGGGCTGCGCCCATGTAGCTCATCCAGATCGGCAGCGCCACGGTGCCACCGAACTCACGGCGGCCGAGGCTTTCCGGCTGGTCGTAGCCGGTCCATACGGTGGTCACGTAATCGGCGTTGTAGCCGGAGAACCAGGCGTCCTTCGATTCGTTGGTGGTACCCGTCTTGCCGGCGATGTCCGCACGGCCCAGGGCCAGTGCGCGGCGACCGGTGCCCTTTTTGATCACGTCTTGAAGGATGCTGTTGAGGATGTAAGTGGTGCGGCCATCCACAATGCGCTCGGCCACCGCAGGAGTCTGGGGCTCGGCGGGGGCAGCGTTGGTGGCTGGCGCGGCACCTGGCGTCGGTTCGATGGTAATGCCGCCATTGCTTGGCGCTGCCAGGCCATCAGTGGCTGCCACGCCGTTGACCACATCACCCGGCACTCGCGGCGGGTTGGCGGTGAACAGGGTGTCGCCGTTGCGGCTTTCAATCTTGTCGATCAGGTACGGCGAGATCTTGTAGCCGCCGTTGGCGAACGTGCTCCAGCCGGTGGCGATTTCCATCGGTGTCAGGGTTGCGGTACCCAAGGCCAGGGACAGGTTCGGCGGCAGGTCCGACTTGGCGAAGCCAAAGCGCGTCATGTAGTCGATGGTCTTGCCCACGCCCATTGCCTGCAGCAGGCGGATCGACACCAGGTTGCGCGACTTGTACAGCGCCTCGCGGATGCGGATCGGGCCGAGGAAGGTGTTGGTGTCGTTTTTCGGGCGCCAGACCTTATCCAGGTACTCGTCGACAAACACGATAGGAGCATCGTTGACCAGACTGGCGGCGGTATAGCCGTTATCAAGCGCTGCGCTGTAGATAAATGGCTTGAAGCTCGAACCCGGCTGGCGCTTGGCCTGGGTTGCACGGTTGTAGTTGCTCTGCTCGAAAGCGAAACCACCCACCAAGGCGCGGATGGCGCCGTTTTGCGGGTCCAGGGACACCAGGGCGCCCTGGGCCAGCGGCACCTGGCTGAACTTGAGGCTGTCGTCTTTCTGGCGTTGCACGCGGATCAAGTCACCCACCTGCGCCACGTCCGACGGCTGCTTGGGCATCGGGCCCATGCTGTTGGTGTTCAGGAAGGGGCGTGCCCACTTCATGCTGTCCCACGCCACATGGGCTTCGCCGGTGCGGGTCAGCACCTGCACGCCATCTTTCTTCACCTGGGTGACGATGGCCGGTTCCAGGCCGCTGATGGCGCGTTGCTTGCCAAGCTCGGTGGTCCAGGCGCTCAGGGTCTTGCCCGGCAGGCGCGATTCAGGGCCACGGTAGCCGTGACGCTGGTCGTAGGTGATCAGGCCGGAATGCACGGCGGTGTTGGCCATGTCCTGAGTGTCGCTCGGCACGGTCGTGGTGACGCGAAAGCCCTCGGTGTAAGCCTCGCTGCCATAACGGCCGACCATTTCGGCGCGGGCCATTTCGGCGATATAGGGGGCGTTCACTTCCGGTGTCGGCACGTGATAGCTGGCGTTCAGAGGTTCGGATACGGCGCTTTCGTAAGCGGCCTGGTCGATTTTGCCCAGCTTGTACATACGGCCGAGAATCCAGTCCCGTCGCTCTTTGCTGCGTGCCGGGTTGGCCAGAGGGTTGAAGCGCGAAGGCGCCTTCGGCAGGCCGGCAATCATTGCCATCTGCGCCAGGCTGGCGTCACGGATGGACTTGCCGTAGTAAACCTGGGAGGCGGCCTCGATCCCGTAGGCACGGTTGCCCAGGTAGATCTTGTTGACGTACAGCTCCAGGATTTCGTCCTTGGTCAACTGACGTTCGATCTGTAGGGCCAGGAGGATTTCAGTGGCTTTACGCGAAAAACTGCGTTCGCTGGTGAGGAAGAAGTTCTTCGCCACTTGCATGGTGATGGTGCTGCCACCGGATTGAATGTGTCCGCTTTTTACCAGTTGTGTGGCCGCACGCACCAGGCTGCTGGGGTCGACGCCATAGTGGTTGGCAAAATTATCGTCTTCGGCCGAGAGCAGTGCGTTGATGAAATTGGGCGGAATATCGGCAAAACGGATCGGTGTGCGGCGCATTTCGCCGAACTCCGCGATGAGTTTTTCATCGCTGCTGTAGACCCGCAAAGGAATCTGCAACTGGATACTTCTGAGGGCCTCTACGGAGGGCAAACCCGGACTAAGGTAGAGGTAGGCACCGCTGAGCACGAGCAGCAGCCCGCAGACAATCGCGACAATGGAGTACCCGAAAAACTTCAGCAGACGAATCAAGGCTTTTGGATTTCCAGAGAAAAGAAAGAGTTAGGCGTCGGGGCATGCATGGCAAACGATGGATCAACCCGAGCTGCAGATAAAAAGCGGGAAAAAACGCTGGGCATTAAAGCATTTTTCGACTTGGGGCGTCATTCGCCCCTCTCCAACATGTCGACAGAATGCGTGGCATCCAGCGGTAATCAGGCGGTATGACAGGCAAAGTTTTGGGGAGTTTTATGCGAAAGGGATTTTTCACACGAAAAGCCGACATCCTCTTGGGCGTCGATATCAATGACACGGCCATCCGGTTGGTTGAGCTGGGCCGTTCTGGCGATGGTTACAGCATTCAGGGCTATACCACCCAGGCGCTGCCCGCCCACGCGGTTATCGAAGGCGCCTTGCTCGATCTTGAAAGCATAGGGTGCGCGCTGCATGCCGCGCTGCCTCGGCTACATACGTCGGCCCGAGGCGTGGCAGTCGCGGTGGCGGGGCCTTCGGTCATTACACGGGTCATCGAGATGGCGGCGGGGCTTAGCGAGGACGAGATGGCGTTGATGATCCAGGTCGAGGCAGAGCAGTACATTCCGTATCCACTGGATGAAGTGGCTATCGACTTCCACATTCAGGGTCGCTCGCCCCTGAACCCGGCGCGGGTCGAGGTGTTGCTGGCGGCTTGCCTTAAGGAGCATGTGGAGACCCGAGAAGCGGTTTTGGCCTTGGCCGGGCTGGTGCCGAGGGTGATCGACGTCGAAGCATTTGCATTGGCGCGTGCTAGCGGTCAGGATTTCGCCAGCTTCACGCCGGGCCATCGAGTCGATGGTGCACAATGGGCGGTGGATGCCCAATCGATGGGAGTTGCTTGCGGGTTGGCCCTGAGGAGTTTCGCTTGATGACACGAATCAACCTTTTGCCTTGGCGCCAGGCGCTGGCAGAGCGGCGACGCAAGTATCTCCTCGCGTTCTTGCTGGCGTTCGCCGGTGTGGCGCTTGCGGCCGTATGGCTGGCGGACCAGGTGATCGACCAGGCGATTGATCGGCAGGTAACGCGCAATGATCACTTGGGCCGGGACATCACCGTCCTGGACTCACGCATCAAGACCATCGATGACCTGCAGGTGCAAAGCCAGCAACTGGCAGAACGTATGAAGGTCGTACAGGACCTGCACGACGGCCGCTCTGCAGGGGCGCAGTTGTTGGAGCAGTTAGCCCGCGCAATGCCCGATGGCGTGCATCTGCATGAGGTGGTTGCGAAGGGTGACACGGTAAGCATCAGCGGCAGTGCCGAATCCAGCCAGGATATCGCCCAGCTGATGCGACGGCTGGAAGCCACCGAGGGCGCCCACGCCACGCGCCTGCAACATGTACGCACCGAAGGTGCTCGCGGCAACAACGAATTCCAATTGATGGTGCGTCAGGGAGAATCCTCCGAGGTTCAGCCGTGAGCCTGCCCAGGCTCAAACTTCTCGCACTTATTCACAACGCTGCAAAATGGCCCCTTCCAGGCAGGGCCCTGCTGGGCTGTGCGCTGGCGGCTGTGGTGTGGGTGGTCGGTGACGTGGTGTATCTGGGCCCGTCGCGAGAGCGGTTGCAGCAGGTCGAGGCGCGGGAAGTGGCCCTGCAGGAGCAAGTTGCGCAAAAGACAGCCGGGGCGGCTCGTCTCGAAGAGCGCAATCTGCGGTTAATGATCACGCAGGAAAAGGTCGAGAAGTTTTGGCGACAGTTGCCGGCTGAATCTCGAATGCCTGACTGGCTGGAAGACATCGCAGGCCTGGCGCTCTCCAATGGGTTACTGATCGAGAGTGTCATGCCACTGGATGAGCGATCCGGCGCGCTCTATATCGAGCAGCCGGTGCAGGTTGGTGTGGTGGGCGCTTATCACGACCTGGCGATGTTCGTGAGTGCCTTGGGTGGTCAGTCGCAAATTGCCACCACGCATGATGTTGCCCTGCGGCCTGACGGCAGGCTGCTGCGCCTCGATCTGCTGGTCAAAACCTATTGGCGCACGCAGCAGGGTGGCCGGGCCGGTGAGGCTTATGCGCAAGATCAGGCGTTTACCTATGATTCATCCGGCTTGCGCGATCCTTTCCAGCCGCTGGCGATGCAGGTTGATCACGCGCCGGGTCGCCTGGCCCGGGCACCAGACCTTTCGCGACCGCGCGGCCTTCTGGAAAGCGTTGCAGTAGAGCAGTTTGAAATGGTCGGTACGCTGTCCCGCGGCTCACAGACCTTCGCCCTGCTGCGTGCAGCCGCCAAGGTGCACCGCCTGGCAGTCGGCGATTACCTGGGGCCAGACCATGGTCGGGTCACGGCTATCCATGAGGGCTATGTCGAACTGCTCGAACTATTCCCCGACAAGCAGGGCGCGTGGATCGAACGCCCGCGAACCCTGGTGTTAAACGTCAACTCTTAACGGAATCAATCCAATGAAAAGGACTTTCTCGTCCTTCGGTGTGGCGCTATGGATAGCGTTCACGGCACCGATGGCTGCTGCTGTGCCCAATCGCATCGACCTGATCCATCTGCCGCCTCCCGACAGTGCGGTTGCCGGCGTCTACTCAGGCGACAAGCTGAACCTCAACTTCCAGAACATCGAGTTACGCACGGCGTTGCAGCAAATCGCCGATGTGGCCGGCCTGAATCTGGTCGCCGGCGATGATGTGCAGGGTTCGGTCACCCTACGGCTCAAGGATGTGCCTTGGGATCAGGCGTTGGACCTGGTGCTGCAAGCCAAAGGTCTGGACAAGCGCGTAAAGGCCGGCGTCTTGCTGGTGGCGCCCGCTGAGGAGTTGGCGGCGCGTGAGTTGCTGATCCTTGAATCGCGCAAGCAAATGGCAGAGCTGGCGCCATTGCGCCGGGAGCTGTTGCAGGTCAACTACGCCAAGGCGTCGGACCTGGCCAAATTGTTCCAGTCGGTCACGGGCTTGGAAGGCGCCACCGATGAGCGCGGCTCAGTGGCAGTGGATGATCGTACCAACAACATCATTGCCTATCAGACGGGGGAGCGGCTTGAAGAGCTGCGGCGCATCGTGGCGCAACTGGATATTCCCGTGCGCCAAGTCATGATCGAGGCGCGGATTGTCGAGGCCAATGTCGATTACGACAAAAGCCTGGGCGCACGCTGGGGAGGGCGGTTCAACCGTGGCAATTGGGGCGCTGGGGGTATCACCAAGCCCTTGGCCGAGGGGGCGGAGCCGCCGGAAAGCCCGCCCAGCTCGCCGTTTGTCGATTTGGGGTCGTTGACCGGTACTTCGGGCCTGGGCTTCGCCTTTATCACCGACAACCTGTTGCTGGACCTGGAGCTGACGGCCATGGAGAAATCCGGCAATGGTGAGATCGTCTCGCAGCCCAAGGTTGTTACCTCCGACAAGGAAACCGCCCGCATCCTCAAAGGCACCGAGATCCCGTATCAGGAGTCCACCTCCCAGGGGGCTACGTCGGTGTCATTCAAGGAGGCTTCCCTGTCGCTAGAGGTGACGCCGCAAATCACGCCTGATGATCGGGTGATCATGGAGGTCAGGGTGACCAAGGACGAGCCCGACTACCTGAACAAACTCAATGACGTGCCCCCCATCAAGAAGAACGAGGTCAACGCCAAGGTGCTGGTCAAGGACGGCGAGACCATCGTGATCGGCGGGGTTTTCTCTAATACCCAAAGCAAAGTGGTAGATAAAGTGCCATTTTTTGGCGATGTGCCGTATCTTGGCCGCCTTTTCCGGCGCGATGTGCTGGCGGAGAAAAAATCCGAGCTGCTGGTATTCCTGACTCCGCGTATTATGAATAACCAGGCGATTGCTGTGAGTCGTTGATTCTGTGCGAAATTTGATTCTTGTAGGACCGATGGGGGCTGGAAAAAGCACCATCGGCCGTTTGCTGGCCAAAGAGCTGCGCCTGCCATTCAAAGATTCCGATAAGGAAATTGAAGTGCGCACGGGTGCCAATATCCCATGGATCTTCGATAAGGAAGGCGAGCTGGGCTTTCGTGACCGCGAGCAGGCGATGATCGCCGAGCTGTGCGGCCTCGACGGCGTGGTATTGGCCACCGGCGGTGGCGCAGTCATGCGCGAAGAAAACCGCCGGGCGCTTCATGCTGGCGGTCGGGTGGTCTATCTGCATGCTTCGGTCGAGCAACAGGTGGGGCGTACTGCCCGCGATCGCAATCGCCCGTTGCTGCGCACGGCCAATCCAGAGAAAACCCTGCGGGACCTGCTCACGTTGCGTGATCCGCTGTATCGGGAAATTGCCGATCTGGTGGTCGAAACCGATGAGCGGCCGCCGCGGATGGTGGTCCTCGATATTCTTGAGCGCCTGCAACGGCTGCCACCCCGTTAAAGCCAGGCCCGAAATGCGCTATTCTCGGCGGCGCGCCATCAGCCTTAAAGGTATGGCGTAGAGCCATTAGGCAACGCTGTATTTCGGCGTGGCCGGTAGTCACAACATCTCTAACGCGGGGACACATGCAGACACTTAAGGTCGATCTAGGCGAGCGCAGCTACCCCATCCATATTGGCGAAGGTCTGTTGGACCAGCCCGAGTTGCTCGCGCCGCACATTGCCGGGCGGCAAGTGGCGATCATCTCCAACGAAACGGTCGCGCCGCTGTATCTTGAGCGTCTGAGCCGCAGCCTGGCGGCGTATTCCGTGATCTCGGTGATCCTGCCTGACGGCGAAGCCCATAAGAATTGGGAAACCCTGCAACTGATCTTTGATGGCCTGCTCACTGCTCGCCATGACCGCCGCACCACTGTGATCGCCTTGGGCGGCGGTGTGATCGGCGACATGGCCGGTTTCGCGGCGGCCTGCTACCAGCGTGGCGTGGATTTTATCCAGGTGCCGACTACCTTGCTCTCCCAGGTCGATTCGTCGGTGGGTGGCAAGACCGGTATCAACCACCCGCTGGGCAAGAACATGGTCGGTGCGTTTTACCAGCCCCAGGCGGTACTGATCGACACTGCAACGCTCAACACCCTGCCGCCGCGTGAGCTGTCTGCGGGCCTGGCGGAGGTCATCAAGTACGGGCTGATCTGCGACGAACCGTTCCTGGCCTGGCTGGAAGAACATGTCGACGCGCTGCGCAACCTCGACCAGGTGGCACTCACCGAAGCGATTTCCCGCTCCTGCGCCGCCAAGGCGCTGGTGGTGAATGCCGACGAACGGGAGTCCGGTGTGCGGGCCACCCTGAACCTCGGTCACACCTTCGGCCATGCGATCGAAACCCACATGGGCTATGGTGTGTGGCTGCATGGGGAGGCCGTAGCGGCTGGCACAGTGATGGCGTTGGAGATGTCGCAACGCCTGGGCTGGATCAGCGCCCAGGAGCGCGATCGTGGTATCCGTTTGTTCCAGCGCGCCGGTCTGCCGGTCATCCCGCCTGAGGAAATGACCGAAGCGGATTTCCTCGAACATATGGCAATAGACAAGAAAGTGATCGACGGTCGACTGCGACTGGTGCTGCTGCGCCACATGGGCGAAGCGGTAGTGACCGACGATTATCCAAAAGAGATTCTACAAGCCACGCTGGGAGCGGATTACCGTGCCCTGGCTCAGCTGAAAGGTTAATGAGATCCCGATGACTAGTTTGCATGCCGACGAGGCGTTCCTCGGCCATTACCAGTTAAGCCACGACCCTTTTGCTCCGCGGGTGCCTGGTTTCAAATTCTTCCCGGCCCAGCGCAAGCCAGTGCTGGGGCAACTGCACCATCTGGCGCGCTACAGCCAGTTGCTGCTGGTGGTGACTGGCCCGCTGGGCAGCGGCAAGACCTTGCTGCGCCAAGCCCTGGTGGCCAGCACCAACAAGCAGTCCGTGCAGAGCGTGGTGGTGTCGGCCCGTGGTGCCGGTGACGCGGCGGGCGTGCTGCGCCAGGTTGCCCAGGCGCTGGACGTGGCCACTGCCGAACCGAATGCGATCCTCAAGCAAGTGGTGCAGCTGGGTCTGACCGGCCAGGAAGTCTACCTGCTGGTGGACGACGCCGAGCAGCTCGACGAATCCGCCCTGGAAGCGCTGCTGGCGCTGGCAGCGGGCACGCCCGAAGGCCGCCCGCATGTGTTCCTGTTTGGTGAGTCGTCGTTGATCGCCGATCTGGAGCAGATCAGCGGTGATCAAGAGCTGTTCCACGTCATCGAATTGCAGCCGTACGAAGAAGAAGAAACCCGCGAATACCTGGCTCAACGCCTGGAAGGCGCGGGGGCGGGGATCGAACTTTTCTCCGCTCAGCAGATCTCTGATATTCACGAAAGCTCCGACGGCTGGCCTGGCACCATCAACCAGGTTGCCCGCGATGCCATGATCGAAGCCATGATTGCCAGCCGCTCTGCGGTCAAGCGTCCAAAGATGGGGTTCACTATGCCTAAGAAGCACGTATTGGCTATTTCCGCCGTTGTTGTGGTCGCGGTTGCCGCCGCCTGGTTGATCCCAGGTCGCAGCAAGGCACCGACCACTCCCGGCGCGCCAACCGAACAGGCGCAGTTGCCACTGGGCAAGCCTACTCCAAACGTTGAGTTCGCCAATTCCGGCCAACCCACCAACCTGCCTATGGTCGGCCAGCCGGTGATGCGTGGCCCGCTCGCCGAAGAAGCCGGTGGCATCTCCGAAGGTGACGACGGCGTGCCGGTAGAAGGCTCCAGCGCTACGCCGCCGACCGTAACCACCACCGCGCCGCCTGCGGGCGTGCCAGCGGGTCAGCCAGCTGCCAAGCCAACCCCAGCGCCTACCGTTGCCACCGCCAAGCCTGCGCCTGTGACCAAGCCGGTCGCACCTGCGCCGGTTGCCAAGCCCGCTCCAGTGGTCAAGCCGGTTGAAAAACCAGCCACTGTCGCCAAAGCCGGTGCTGCTGGCAGCGGTTGGTACGGCAGCCAGCCCGCCAACAACTTCGTGGTGCAGATCCTGGGCACCAGCTCCGAAGCCAACGCCCAAGCGTTCGTGAAAGAGCAGGGCGGCGAGTACCGTTATTTCAAGAAAGTGCTCAACGGCAAGCCTCTCTACGTGATCACCTACGGTAACTTCTCCAGCCGCGCAGCCGCAGATTCTGCGATCAAAACCTTGCCAGCGAAGGTTCAGGCTGGTAAACCTTGGCCTCGCACTGTCGCCAGCGTTCAACAAGAACTGGCAGCAACTCGCTGAAGATCCGGCGGCCTTACCCAGGCCGCCCTCCCGGCACCTCAAAAAAAATCGCATGGCGTGCAGTCCCCTACGGACCGCGCGCTTTGTGGTGTCTGCGTCACAGTAGCTTTTGAGTCGTAGCGGTCAGAATTAAAAAAGTTTTGACTAGCACAGCATATCGCTTTAAACCTTTCATAAATGCGACATAGATTTGCGACATTTCGTCGCTAAATTTGTGAGCGTCTGTGTCGGTGTGTACAATGACCTCCCTTTTGCCCCCGCTAAGCCGGCGTACGTTCGGCGTGGAAGGTAACCGGTTGAATTGAAAAGAAATTTGCCTCGATATAAGAGGCAGCCTGGTGAGAAAGTGTCTATGAAAGCAGGTCTGTACCAACCCGATGAATTCAAGGATAACTGCGGTTTCGGCCTGATTGCCCATATGCAGGGCGAGCCCAGTCATACCCTTTTGCAAACGGCCATCGAGGCCCTGACCTGCATGACCCACCGCGGTGGGATCAACGCCGACGGCAAGACCGGTGACGGTTGTGGCTTGCTGATTCAAAAGCCCGACCTGTTCCTGCGCGCTGTCGCCAAAGAGCAATTTGCGGTCGACCTGCCCAAGCAGTACGCCGTGGGCATGGTGTTCTTCAACCAGGACCCGGTAAAAGCCGAGGCCGCTCGCGAGAACATGAACCGCGAGATCGCCGCTGCGGGCCTGCAACTTGTCGGCTGGCGCAAAGTGCCGATCGACACCAGCGTACTCGGCCGATTGGCCCTGGAGCGTCTGCCGCAGATCGAGCAAGTCTTCATCGCCGGCGATGGCCTGAGCGACCAGGACATGGCGATCAAGCTGTTCACCTCCCGTCGTCGTTCGTCCGTGGCCAACGCTGCCGACACCGAGCACTACATCTGCAGCTTTTCCCACAAGACCATCATTTATAAAGGCCTGATGATGCCGGCGGATTTGACCGCCTTCTATCCAGACCTGAGCGATGAGCGCCTGCAAACCGCAATCTGCGTGTTCCACCAGCGCTTCTCCACCAACACCCTGCCGAAATGGCCGCTGGCCCAGCCATTCCGCTTCCTCGCCCACAACGGCGAGATCAACACCATCACCGGCAACCGCAACTGGGCCGTGGCCCGTCGCACCAAGTTCGCCAACGATTTGATGGACCTCGAAGAGCTCGGCCCGCTGGTCAACCGCGTAGGCTCCGACTCCTCCAGCATGGACAACATGCTCGAACTGATGGTCACCGGCGGCATCGACCTGTTCCGTGGCGTGCGCATGATCATTCCGCCTGCGTGGCAGAACGTCGAAACCATGGACCCGGACCTGCGTGCGTTCTACGAGTACAACTCGATGCACATGGAACCGTGGGACGGCCCGGCCGGCGTGGTCATGACCGACGGTCGCTACGCGGTGTGCCTGCTTGACCGTAACGGTCTGCGCCCGGCGCGTTGGGTCACCACCACCAACGGTTTCATCACCCTCGCCTCGGAAATCGGCGTGTGGGACTACAAACCCGAAGACGTCATCGCCAAAGGCCGCGTAGGCCCTGGCCAGATCCTGGCCGTGGACACCGAAACCGGGCAGATCCTCGACACCGACGCCATCGACAACCGTTTGAAGTCGCGTCACCCGTACAAGCAATGGCTGCGCAAGAACGCCCTGCGCATCCAGGCGACCATGGAAGACAACGACCACGGTTCGGCTTTCTACGACGTTGACCAGCTCAAGCAGTACATGAAGATGTACCAGGTCACCTTCGAAGAGCGCGACCAGGTGCTGCGCCCGCTCGGTGAGCAAGGCTACGAAGCCGTCGGCTCCATGGGCGATGACACGCCGATGGCCGTGCTGTCCCAGCGCGTGCGCACGCCGTACGACTACTTCCGCCAGCAGTTCGCCCAGGTGACCAACCCGCCGATCGACCCGCTGCGCGAAGCTATCGTGATGTCGCTGGAAGTGTGCCTCGGTGCCGAGCGCAATATCTTCCAGGAATCGCCTGAGCATGCTTCTCGCGTGATCCTCAGCTCGCCTGTGATTTCGCCGGCCAAGTGGCGTTCGTTGATGACCCTGGACCGCCCGGGCTTCGACCGCCAGATCATCGACCTGAACTACGACGAGAGCCTCGGCCTTGAAGCCGCTGTGCGCAACGTCGCCGACCAGGCCGAAGAAGCCGTGCGCGCCGGTCGTACCCAGATCGTGTTGACCGACCGCCATATCGCGCCGGGCAAGCTGCCGATTCACGCTTCGTTGGCGACGGGTGCAGTGCACCACCGCCTGACCGAAAAAGGTCTGCGCTGCGACTCCAACATCCTCGTTGAAACGGCTACTGCCCGCGACCCGCACCACTTCGCGGTGTTGATCGGCTTCGGCGCCTCCGCGGTTTACCCGTTCTTGGCCTACGAAGTGCTGGGTGACCTGATCCGTACCGGTGAAGTGCTGGGCGACCTCTATGAGGTGTTCAAGAACTACCGTAAGGGCATCACCAAGGGCCTGTTGAAGATCCTGTCGAAGATGGGCATCTCCACCGTCACGTCTTATCGCGGCGCTCAACTGTTCGAAGCTATCGGCTTGTCCGAAGAAGTTTGCGAGCTGAGCTTCCGTGGCGTGCCAAGCCGCATCAAGGGTGCGCGTTTCGTCGACATCGAAGCCGAGCAAAAAGCCCTGGCCGCCGAAGCCTGGAGCGCGCGCAAGCCGATCCAGCAAGGTGGCCTGCTCAAGTTCGTGCACGGTGGCGAATACCACGCGTACAACCCGGACGTGGTCAACACCCTGCAAGCCGCCGTGCAGCAGGGCGACTACGCCAAGTTCAAGGAATACACCTCGCTGGTGGACAACCGCCCGGTGTCGATGATCCGTGACCTGTTCAAGGTGAAGACCCTGGACACGCCGATGGACATCAGCGAAGTCGAGCCGCTGGAGTCGATCCTCAAGCGCTTCGACTCCGCCGGTATCTCCCTGGGTGCTCTGTCGCCTGAGGCCCACGAAGCCCTGGCCGAAGCCATGAACCGCCTGGGTGCGCGTTCCAACTCCGGCGAAGGCGGCGAAGACCCGGCGCGCTACGGCACCATCAAGAGCTCGAAAATCAAGCAGGTCGCGACTGGCCGTTTCGGTGTAACCCCGGAATACCTGGTCAACGCCGAAGTGCTGCAGATCAAGGTTGCCCAGGGCGCCAAGCCTGGCGAAGGCGGCCAGCTGCCAGGCGGCAAGGTCAACGGTCTGATCGCCAAGCTGCGTTATGCAGTGCCGGGCGTGACTCTGATCTCGCCTCCGCCGCACCACGACATCTACTCGATTGAAGACTTGTCGCAGCTGATTTTCGACCTTAAACAAGTCAACCCGCAGGCCCTGGTCTCGGTGAAACTGGTAGCAGAAGCCGGCGTGGGCACCATCGCCGCTGGCGTGGCCAAGGCCTATGCCGACCTGATCACCATCTCCGGCTATGACGGTGGCACTGGCGCTTCGCCGCTGACTTCCATCAAGTACGCCGGTGCACCGTGGGAACTCGGCCTGGCCGAAACCCACCAGACCCTGCGCGGCAACGACCTGCGCGGCAAGGTGCGTGTACAAACCGACGGCGGCCTGAAAACCGGCCTCGACGTGATCAAGGCCGCGATCCTTGGCGCCGAAAGCTTCGGCTTCGGCACCGCGCCGATGATCGCCCTGGGCTGCAAATACCTGCGCATCTGCCACCTGAACAACTGCGCCACCGGCGTGGCTACTCAGAACGAAAAGCTGCGCAAGGATCACTACATCGGCACCGTCGACATGGTGGTGAATTTCTTCACCTACGTCGCCGAAGAGACCCGTGAGTGGCTGGCCAAGCTGGGCGTGCGCTCCCTCGAAGAGCTGATCGGCCGTACCGACCTGCTGGAAATCCTTCAGGGCCAGACCGCCAAGCAGCATCACCTGGACCTCACGCCGTTGTTGGGCAGCGATCACATCCCGGCCGACAAGCCGCAGTTCTGCGGTGTTGAGCGCAACCCGCCCTTCGACAAAGGCCTGCTGGCCGAGAAAATGGTGGAAATCGCCGGGTCGTCGATCAATGACGCCAGCGGTGGCGAATTCGAACTGGATATCTGCAACTGCGACCGTTCCATCGGCGCACGCATCTCCGGCGAAATCGCGCGCAAGCACGGCAACCAAGGCATGGCCAAGGCGCCAATCACCTTCCGCTTCAAAGGCACTGCGGGCCAGAGCTTTGGCGTGTGGAACGCCGGCGGCCTGCACATGTACCTCGAAGGCGATGCCAACGACTACGTGGGCAAGGGCATGACCGGCGGCAAGCTGGTGATCGTTCCGCCTAAAGGCAGCGTCTACAAGAGCCAGGACAGTGCCATCATCGGCAACACCTGCCTCTACGGCGCCACCGGTGGCAAGCTGTTCGCTGCCGGCACCGCCGGTGAGCGTTTCGCCGTGCGTAACTCCGGTGCCCACACCGTGGTGGAAGGCACTGGCGATCACTGCTGTGAGTACATGACCGGGGGCTTTGTCGCGGTATTGGGCAAGACTGGTTACAACTTCGGTTCGGGCATGACCGGCGGTTTCGCCTACGTGCTCGACCAGGACAACACCTTCGTCGACAAGGTCAACCACGAGTTGGTCGAGATCCAGCGCATCAGCGGCGAAGCCATGGAGTCCTACCGGAACCACTTGCAGCACGTGCTGGACGAGTATGTCGAGGAGACCGGCAGCGAATGGGGTCGTAACCTCGCCGAAAACCTCGATGATTACCTGCGTCGTTTCTGGCTGGTCAAGCCCAAGGCTGCCAACCTGAAATCGTTGCTTTCCAGCATCCGTGCCAACCCGCAGTGATATGCGCCTGAAGAAGTTTGATGAGGTTTTAACATGGCTGAACGTCTGAATAACGACTTCCAGTTCATCGATGTCGGGCGCAAAGATCCGAAGAAGAAACTGTTGCGTCAACGCAAGAAAGAGTTCGTGGAAATCTACGAACCCTTCAAACCCCAGCACTCGGCCGACCAGGCCCACCGCTGCCTGGGGTGCGGTAACCCGTATTGCGAATGGAAGTGCCCGGTGCACAACTTCATTCCCAACTGGCTCAAGCTTGTGGCCGAGGGCAACATCCTCGCCGCCGCCGAGCTGTCGCACCAGACCAACACCCTGCCGGAAGTGTGCGGCCGGGTGTGCCCGCAAGACCGTCTGTGCGAGGGTGCGTGCACCCTTAACGACGGCTTTGGCGCGGTGACCATCGGCTCGGTGGAGAAGTACATCACCGACACCGCGTTCGCCATGGGCTGGCGCCCGGACATGTCCAAGGTCAAGCCGACCGGCAAGCGCGTCGCCATTATCGGCGCCGGCCCTGCTGGCCTGGGCTGCGCTGACGTGCTGGTGCGTGGCGGCGTAACCCCGGTGGTGTTCGACAAGAACCCGGAAATCGGTGGCCTGCTGACCTTCGGCATCCCGGAGTTCAAGCTGGAAAAAACCGTACTGAGCCACCGCCGCGAAGTGTTCACTGGCATGGGCATCGAGTTCCGCCTGAACACCGAAATCGGCAAAGACGTGACCATGGAGCAACTGCTCGAAGAATACGATGCCGTGTTCATGGGCATGGGCACCTACACTTACATGAAGGGCGGTTTTGCCGGTGAGGACCTGCCGGGCGTGTATGACGCTTTGGACTTCCTGATCGCCAACGTCAATCGCAACCTGGGCTTTGAAAAGTCGCCGGAAGATTTCGTCGACATGAAGGGCAAGAAGGTCGTGGTGCTCGGCGGTGGCGACACCGCGATGGACTGCAACCGGACTTCGATTCGCCAGGGCGCCAAGTCGGTGACCTGTGCTTATCGTCGTGACGAAGCCAACATGCCCGGCTCGCGCAAAGAGGTGAAGAACGCCAAGGAAGAAGGCGTGAAATTCCTCTACAACCGCCAGCCGATCGCCATCGTCGGCGAAGACCGCGTCGAAGGCGTGAAGGTGGTCGAGACCCGTCTCGGCGAACCGGACGCCCGTGGCCGTCGCAGCCCCGAGCCGATCCCGGGTTCTGAAGAGATCATCCCGGCTGACGCCGTGGTCATCGCTTTCGGTTTCCGCCCAAGCCCGGCGCCGTGGTTCGAGCAATTTGAAATCCAGACCGACAGCCAGGGCCGCGTCGTGGCTCCGGAACAAGGCCAGTACAAGCACCAGACCAGCAACCCGAAGATCTTCGCCGGTGGCGATATGGTGCGCGGTTCTGACCTGGTGGTGACGGCGATCTTCGAGGGGCGCAATGCTGCCGAAGGCATCCTGGATTACCTGCAAGTCTGATTTGAAAAGCGGTCAAATGTGGGAGCTGGCTTGCCTGCGATAGCATCACCTCGGTGTACCTGATTCACCGAGTCGCCTGCATCGCAGGCAAGCCAGCTCCCACACAAGCCTCATTCCACATTGGGGTTTGGGGTGCCAGACATTGCTGCAAATCAACCCAATAGATAAAAGGCACGGCCCATTCCGTGCCTTTTGCGTCCGGCTCTGAGAAAATGCCCGCACTTTTTTTGCGGATGCCGACATGACTGCCCTCAAGAACGACCGTTTCCTTCGTGCCCTGCTCAAGCAACCCGTGGACGTCACCCCTGTTTGGATGATGCGCCAGGCCGGTCGCTACCTGCCGGAATACCGCGCCAGCCGCGCCAACGCCGGTGACTTCATGAGCCTGTGCATGAACCCGGAGTTCGCCTGCGAAGTCACGATGCAGCCGCTGGACCGCTACCCACAACTGGACGCGGCCATCCTCTTCTCCGACATCCTCACCATCCCTGATGCCATGGGCCAAGGCCTGTATTTTGAAACCGGCGAAGGCCCGCGTTTCAAGAAGGTCGTCAGCACCCTGGCGGATATCGAAGCCCTGCCGATCCCTGACCCCCACAAAGACCTGGGCTACGTGATGGACGCGGTCAGCACCATCCGTCGCGAGCTCAACGGCCGCGTGCCGCTGATCGGCTTCTCCGGCAGCCCATGGACCTTGGCCACCTACATGGTCGAAGGCGGTTCGTCGAAAGACTTCCGCAAGACCAAGGCCATGCTCTACGACAACCCGCAGGCCATGCACCTGCTGTTGGACAAGCTGGCACAGTCAGTCACCTCCTACCTCAACGGCCAGATCATGGCTGGCGCGCAAGCGGTGCAGATCTTCGACACCTGGGGCGGCAACCTGTCATCGGCGGCGTACCAGGAGTTCTCCCTGGCCTACATGCGCAAGATTGTCAGTGGCCTGATCCGCGAACATGAAGGCCGTAAAGTGCCGGTGATCATGTTCACCAAAGGCGGCGGCCTGTGGCTGGAAAGCATCGCCGATGCCGGCGCTGACGCCCTCGGCCTGGACTGGACCTGCGACCTCGGCGAAGCCCGTCAGCGCGTGGGTAACCGCGTTGCGCTGCAGGGCAACATGGACCCGACGGTGCTGTACGCCAAGCCCGAAGCGATCCGCGCCGAAGTGGGCCGCATCCTGGCCAGCTATGGCACAGGCACCGGGCATGTGTTCAACCTGGGGCATGGCATTACACCGGAAGTTAATCCGGAACATGCGGGCGCGTTCCTGCAGGCTGTGCACGAGCTGTCCGCGCAATACCACCAATAATAGTCTCCACCTGAAACCCATCACTTTGTTGTCATTGAAGTGATGGGTTTTTTATTGTCTATTTCAAAGTATTTGTATTTTTAATCGCCAGCACGTTGTTTATCTTCGTCGGGCATTGTTGTACCTGAAAGTTATTTCTAAGACTTTCCCTACAGCCATCATTCCTTGTTTTCGCGAATATCACCGTCGGTTGTCGTTCGATAACTCTTCAAGGCATCGTCCGCACCATTTGAGTGTGAGTTCTTTACCAAATATTAATCGTAGGATTCCGTAGTTATGATTAAAAATAATTTTTCGCAATGGGGCGGTGCGTCTTCATTGGTTCTGGCGAGTGCATTGTTACTACCTATGCAAAGTGTCATGGCACATGGTTACTTGAATGACCCACCTTCCCGCGCTTTCCAATGCCAGAAAGGGTTGAATAAAGACTGCGGCGGTGCTCAGTACGAGCCGCAAAGCGTGGGTGAAACCTTTAAGGGGTTTCCGGCTGGCGTAGGCGGTGCGCCTTTGCAGGGGCCGATTGATGGCAAGATTGCCAGTGGCGGTCATGGCCTGTTTTCTGCCGTCGACGCTCAGTCGGCCACGCGTTGGCACAAGACTGAAATCAAGGATCGCACTGTAAAATTCGACTGGAAGTACACCGCGCCGCATCCGGCGACCAAGCATGAGTACTTCATCACCCGCAACGGCTGGAACGCTAATCAGCCACTGGCGCGTACCTCGTTTGAGAGCACCCCGTTCTGCACGGTTGACGGTGGCAACGTCCTGCCGGCACCTGGCGCCAAGCACGAATGCGTCATTCCACAAGACAAAAACGGCTCCCACATTCTTTTGGGTATCTGGACCGTTGGCGACACGGATGCCGCGTTCTATAACGTGGTCGACGTGAACATCATTGCCGAAGCCGAGTTGCCGGGCGGCTGGAGTAACGTGGGCAGTATTGTGCCGTCCAACACCCTGTTGGCTGGCGACAAGGTCAAGGCCCGTGCCTTCACGGCAGCAGGCGAGAGTGCGGCGCATTCGGTGGCAATCACCATTGATAGCGCTGAGGAGGGTGTACAGGGGAACTGGTCCTTCAAGCTGGCCGAAGCGATCAACAAAAGCCAGACCTTGATCAAAGCTGGCATCCGCGATGAGCAAGGCGATGTTGCGCCGGTCAAAGGCCAGAACAATCTGTATGCCCAGAAAGACAGTGGTGTGGTTCGCTATGAGCTGTCTCTGGACATGAAAGAAGATGAAGGTGCACGCATGGCCTTGTCGGCGTTTGCTGAACAATACGTTCTGGACAAAGGCCGCGCGAAGGTGCGCTTCGCGATGATCGCCAACCGTGACATGAACGTTGAAGCAACCTTGTTCAATGCCAACAACAAAGCGGTCGGCACTGTAAAAACCCTGGCCCAGGGTTCCAGCAACTGGCTTGAAATGGATGTGCGCTCCGAGCCGGGCACTCACCACATGACGCTGGTGGGCACCACCGAAGACGGTCGCACCACCCGCCAGGATACTCAACCGGTGAACATGACCGGTGAAGGTGGCGCGAAGGACTACCACTTCGTATTCCCGGAAGGCCTGGCAACCTATGAAGCCGGCACCCGTGTGTTGCACCCGCAAACCGGCGAAGTCTATGAGTGCAAACCGTTCCCGGACTCTGGCTACTGCAAACAGTACCTGCCAACAGCCAATGGCTTTGAGCCGGGTGTGGGCCACCACTGGCAGACCGCTTGGAACCAACTGTAATCGTTAGTTGAGTAAGTTCAGGGCAAGTGCGTATGAACTTGCCCTGATTTCTATTGGGTACTTTAGTTAAGGGTGGGCTTTCACTGAATGAGAAGTGCGAGTGCTTGGTTATGCCCGATAACAGCAGAAGGGGGCGCGAGTTTTGTTGCAACTAGTGACAGAAATTTTCCCGTTCATATTTTTGTTTTTAAGTGTGTTTGTTCTTTTTTTTCAGACAGTTCCGTCAGTGGCTAAAAATCGGTTTTTTATCGAGTGCACGGCATGTTGATGCGTGCAGCGTTGTACAGAATGCGCACGTGCATGTTGATCCTGCTGTTGCCGCTGGGCTACGGCGTGATGCTGGCGTGGCAGGAAACCAGATTCCGCCAAGGGCTGCAGGCACCGGCTCCAGCGTCGTCACCTGCCGTGACGGCAACGCCGCCAGCGCAGCTCAATACCCAGGCAGTGGCCACAGTCCTTGGCCTTTCTGCGCAAGATCGCGTGGTGAACAGCGCCGAACCCCTGACGCTGTTGGCCACGGTGATCGATAGCACAAGTGAGTCCAGAGCCTTACTGGCCGGGCCAACTGGCGAACGGTTTTACCGTGCAGGCGAACGGCTCTCGGCAAGCAGCGTGCTTCGACGCATTGAGCCGGGTCACGTAGTGCTGTGGCGCCAGGGCCGTGAGGAATTGTTGATGCTACGCCCTGCGGGCGAGAGGTTTCTACACGCCGTTGATACACCCCCCAAGGAGGCCACACGCCTTCACTTCAAGCCCGTCGCCGACCAACCCAAGAGTGAGTAAACCCATGTACAGCATCATCGGGTGGCGCAGCTTTTTCGGCGTCTTTGGCGCAACGACCCTGTTCGTCGTGTTATGGGTGGGCTCCGTGTCGGCGACGCAATCACGTTGGCAACTGAGCATGAACAATGCCGAGCTGCGTGATGTGGTCGAAGAAATGTCGACCATCTTGGACAAGACGGTGATCCTCGACCCCAAAGTGCAGGGGCGGATCACCGTGATTTCAAGCCAGGCGCTGGACCGCGAAGGTGTGCGACGGTTGTTTTACAGCGTGCTCGATACCCATGGTTTCAGTGTGATTGATCAAGGTGATCAGATTCTTATCGTGCCGGTTACCCAGGCCAAGTCGCTGTCGGGCGATGCGCAGGAACCTACTGCGGCCCCCGAACAATTTGTCACTCAAGTCATCGCATTAGGCATCAGCAATGCCTCTGATCTGGCCAGCCTTATAAGGCCCCTGATATCCACCAATGGTTATGTTGGCCCGTCGGTGTCGGCCAACGCATTGGTGGTTACCGATACCGCGCGCAATGTGCGGCGCATCGGTGAAGTCGTGCGCCAGTTGGATTCCGGCGCGAAGAATACCCATGAACTGGTGGAGTTGCGCCACGGCGTGGCGGCGGATATCGCCCGGCTGATTGAGGCCTCCCTCGGTAAGCAAAATGCAGAAAGCGCCATATCCGTACTGGCCGACCCACGCGGCAATCGCTTGGTGATTGTCGGCACGGCGGCCGTGCGTCAGCGCCTGGTGCAAATGGCCCGCAGCCTCGATACCGTCGCGCCGGCGCGTCTGGACAACGCCCGCGTGATCCGCCTGCGCTACAGCGACGCCAAGCAACTGGCCGAAGTGCTAGACACCATGGGGCAGGGCAGCAAATCGCCGCTGACCGCTTCTGGGCTTAAAGACACCACCGCCAACGCGCCGTTTATGGTGCGCGCCGATGAAAGCCAGAATGCATTGGTGATAGTGGCCGAGGCGGCCCAGTTGGCAACACTGGAAGGCATCGTGCGGGAGCTGGACCGGCCGCGTGCGCAGGTGTTGATCCATGCGGCGATTGTCGAGGTGTCCGGTGATATCGCCGAAGCGCTGGGTGTGCAGTGGGCGTTCACGGGTGGCAGCGCGTCAGGGCTGATCAACTTCCCTGGCACCGGCTTGCCGATTATCGGCGGCTTGAAGTTCGACGAAAAAAGCGTGATTCCCGAAGGCGCGTTGTTGAAGGTAGGCGGGGACCGCTTCGGCGCGCTGATCTCTGCGCTGGCCAGCAACAGTCGCAGCAATCTCTTGTCGACGCCCAGCCTGCTGACCCTGGACAACCAGGAGGCAGAAATCATCGTTGGCCAGAACGTGCCGTTCAAGACCGGCTCCTATGCCACCAACAGCAACGGTGCGGATAACCCCTTTACCACGGTGGAGCGCAAGGACGTCGGCATCAGCCTCAAGATCAAACCCTACATAAACGAAGGCTCGACCTTGCGCCTGGAGGTCGAGCAGGAAGTTTCGGACATCGCACCGGCCGTGTCAGGTGTGGACTCCTCTGACCTGATCACCAACAAGCGCGCGCTCAAGAGCACGATCCTGGCCGATGATGGCGAGATTATTGTGATCGGCGGCTTGATCAAGGACAGCGTGCGCACCCAGCACAGCGGTGTACCGTTGTTGCGCGATATTCCTTACCTTGGCGCGCTGTTTCGTTGGAGTCGCGACACGCAGGCCAAGAGCAACCTGATGGTGTTCCTGCGCCCGACCATTGTGCGCAGCGGCCAGGATTTGTCCGGGATCAGCCAGCAGCGTTATCAAGACCTGCGCAAAGAAAGCCTACCGGCTTCGGGTCAGCATCGCTCCCTGCAACTGCCTGACGAGGCGGCCCAACTGTTCGACCTGCGCCAACCCGCCGCGGTGACGCAATGAAGCCACTGCCCTTTGGTTTTGCCCGACGGTTTGGCGTACTGCTCGACGATGAGTCGATGATGGTGCGCAGTGATACGCCCCTGAGCGCCGTGGGCGAAGCCCGTCGACTCACTGAGTGCGAATTGCCGCTGCGTATTCTCAGCCCCGAAGCCTTCGCCGCACGCCTGGCCGAAACCTACAGCGAGGGGCAAAGCGCCGCCGAACAGGTTGCCCAAGGGCTCGATGATGAGTTGGACCTGCTCAGCCTCGTCGATCAGGTGCCCCAGACCGCTGACCTGCTGGAGCAACAGGGCGATGCGCCGATCATTCGGCTGATCAACGCGTTGCTCAGCGAAGCCGTGCGGGAAAAAGCCTCCGACGTGCACCTGGAGACGTTCGAACACACTCTGTCGGTGCGCATGCGCGTCGACGGCCAACTGCGTGAAGTACTGCGGCCACGGCGTGAGCTGGCGACGTTGCTGGTGTCACGGATCAAAGTCATGGCGCGCCTGGATATCGCCGAGAAGCGCGTGCCCCAGGACGGTCGCATGGCCCTGCGCCTGGCGGGCCATGAAGTGGATGTGCGGGTCTCGACGTTACCCTCTGCCCACGGTGAACGGGTGGTGCTGCGCCTGCTCGACAAACACGCCGGGCGCCTGGAGTTAACGCGTTTGGGTATGTCGCCCACGACCTTGGCCGACCTGCGCGTACTGCTGGGCAAACCCCATGGCATCTTTCTGGTGACCGGCCCCACGGGCTCGGGCAAGACCACCAGCCTTTACGCCGCGTTGACGCACCTCAATGATCAGACCCGCAACATCCTGACCGTTGAAGACCCGATCGAATACCACTTGCCCGGCATCGGCCAGACCCCGGTCAACGCCAAGGTCGCGATGACTTTCGCCCGTGGCTTGCGCGCCATCCTGCGCCAGGACCCGGATGTGGTGATGGTCGGCGAAATCCGTGACGGTGAAACCGCTGAAATTGCCGTGCAGGCGTCCCTGACCGGGCATCTGGTGTTGTCGACCCTGCATACCAACAGCGCCATCGGCGCCGTTACCCGCTTGGTGGACATGGGCATCGATGCCTACCTGCTCGCGTCATCCCTGGTGGGCGTGCTGGCGCAACGATTGCTGCGCACGCTGTGCCCGCTCTGCAAGATTCCTGTCGTCGCAGATGCCGATCTGTGTCGTCGCCTGGGGTTGCCTGGCGAATCAACGCCAGGGCTGTTCAAAGCGGGTGATTGCGAACACTGCCAGCAAGGCTATCGCGGGCGTGTCGGCATCTACGAACTGGTTCGCGTCACCCCTCAACTGGCTGCAATGATTCATCAGGGCGCGGGTGAGCAGGCACTGCTGACCGAAGCGCGACGCCACTCCCCGAGCCTGTTTGAGGACGGTCGCCGCCGGGTGCTGGAAGGCCTGACCAGCGTGGATGAGCTGCTGCGGGTCGTCCAGGAGAGTTAGTCGTGCCGACCTTTGACTATCAAGCCCGAGACCGCAACGGTCGTGCCTGCAGGGGCAGGCAAGAGGCCGACAGCGCCCGCCACGCCCGGCAATTGCTGCGCGAGCGCGGCCTGTTGCCGAGCCGGGTGCAAGCCTCAAGCGGGCGGGGCGGCAGCGGGTTGGCGTTGGGTCTGAGTGCCGCTGATCTCGCCTTGCTGACCCTGCAATTGTCGACCCTGGTTCAAGCGGGGTTGCCACTTGAGCAAGCCCTCAACGCGGTGGCCGAGCAGAGCGAAAAGCGGCGTGTCGCGCGCTTGCTCGTGCAAGTGCGCGGGCGTGTGATGGAAGGCCACTCTCTGGCGGCGGCGTTGGGGGTATTCCCGCGTGCATTCCCCGAGCTGTTTTGCGCCACCATTGCGGCCGGCGAACGTTCCGGTCATCTGGGCCACGTGCTTGAGCAGTTGGCGGCGTATACCGAGGCGCGGCAGGCGTCGCGTCAGAAGATTCAACTGGCCCTGGTCTATCCGGCGTTGCTGATGATGGCCTGTGTGGCAATCGTCGGTTTTCTGCTGGGGTACGTGGTGCCGGATGTCGTGAAGATATTTGTCGACAGTGGCCAACCTCTACCAGGGCTGACCCAGGCCATGATCGCGGTGAGCCATGGCTTGCGTGCTTTTGGCTGGGTGCTGTTGTTGGTGCTGGCAGCCATCGTGCTGGTGTGGCGCTGGAGTCTGCAGCAGTCACGCGGGCGCCGTTATTGGCATGGCGTGGCGCTGCGCATTCCGTTGCTGGGGGGCGTGTTTCGTGCGATGGAGGCGGCGCGATTCGCCAGCACCCTGGCGATCCTCGGTAAAAGTGCCGTGCCGTTGGTGGACGCCCTGGAAATCGCTGCCGCCGTGATCGGCAACGTGACCATTCGTGCCCGCATGCGCGACGTTGCCCGCTCTGTGCGCGAGGGCGGCACCCTCACCCGTGGGCTTGAAGCCGGCGGCGATATACCTCCTTTGATGTTGCACATGATCGCCAGTGGCGAACGCGCCGGTGAACTCGACGCCATGCTGGCGCGCGCCGCCGAGCAACAAGAAAAAAGCCTCGCCGCCCGCATCGCGCTGGTGGTGAGTTTGTTCGAGCCGGCAATGCTGGTGGTGATGGGGGGCGTGGTATTGCTGATCGTCATGGCCATTCTGTTGCCGATTCTCAGCCTTAACCAACTGGTGAATTGAATGCGCAACATGCCCAAGGGTCAACGCGGTTTTACGTTGATTGAAATTATGGTGGTGGTGGTGATCATCGGCGTACTTGGCGCCATTGTGGTACCGCAGTTCATGAGCCGACCTGACCAAGCGAAAGTCACGGCCGCCAAAACGGAGATCCAGGCGATTGCCACCAGCCTGGAAATGTATCGTCTCGACAACGCCTACTACCCCTCGACGCAGCAAGGCCTGGAAGCCTTGGTGCGTCGCCCGTCGGGCACGCCCGCCGCGCGCAACTGGAACGCTCAGGGCTATCTCAAAAGCCTGCCCGTGGACCCTTGGGGTACGCCCTACCAATACCTCAACCCAGGTGTGCGTGCCGCCAATGGCGGCTATGACCTCTACTCATTGGGGGCAGATGGTGTAACCGGTGGCGAAGGCCATGGGGCGGACATCGGCAACTGGGGTGGTTGATTGCATGCCCAGGCACAGCCGCGGTTTTACCCTGCTGGAGTTGATGGTGGTGATCGCGCTGGTCGGTGTTGTGCTCGGTGTCGTGAGCCTGTCTACCGGCAGCAGCCCTGGCCGCGCTGCACGTCAGGAGGCTGGCCAGTTGTTGCAACTGGTTCAGCAATTACGTGAGCAAGCCGTGATCGAAGGGCGCGAATACGGTGTGCGTATACAGCGTGAAGAGTATCGAGTCTTGCGCCTTGAGCACGAAGGTTGGCAGCCCACCGGTAACGTGCACCGTTTACCGCAGGGCCTGTATTTTCAACTTGAACAGGAAGGGCAGCGGCTCAATCTTGACGGCACCGTGCCGCAATTGCTGATGCTCAGCAACGATGAAATCAGTGCGTTTGCCCTGTACTTCATGTCGGCAGAGCGGGCGTGGCTGAGCCTGGTCAGTGACGGAGCCGGGGAGCCGTGGATTGAAGGGTAAACACCGTCGTACTCGCAAACGTGTCAAGACAGCAAGGGGGTTCACCTTGCTGGAAGTCATGATTGCCTTGACGATTTTCGCCACGCTGGCGGCCGCCGTGATCTCGGCAGGGCACTACTCATTGCGCCAGAACGTGCGGTTGAACGAGCAGATGCAATGCGCGTGGTTGGCGGATAACCAACTGACCGAGCTGCGTCTACAAGCCCCGTCGCCAGGGCGTCAGCAATTGCTGCGACACGTTGATCGGCGTGATTGGGTGCTTGACCAGACCATCACCCCGACAGGCGATCCGCGTCTGCTCAAGGTCGACATCAGCGTCAGTCCCCAGGGCAGCGATCAGCCGGCCTACAGCATCACGAGCTGGGTGCCCGCCGCCCATGAATAAACAACGCGGTTTTACCCTGCTGGAGCTAGTCATCGCCCTGGCCATTTTTGCCCTGCTGGGTTTGGCCAGCTGGCGCCTGTTCGACACAACTGTACGTGCCCAGCAGGGCGTGGCCGGGCACGAACAGTCCCTGCGGCGTCTGCAACGAGCGCTGGGGGTGATCGAGCGGGATGCGTTGCACGTCGCGTCATCGGTCATCGTCCTGGGCCCGGCTGGCTTGCAGTGGGTGCGCAGTAACTGGCGTAACCCCCATGACTTGCCGCGCAGCGGGCGTCAGCACGTGCTCTATCGCGTGGAAAACCGTGCGCTCTGGCGTGAAAGCCGCGGGCTGGACTCTCCTACGGTCGAGCGGCAGAAGCTACTCGATGATGTGCACGCGCTTAACTGGCGACTCTTCGACCCTGAGACCGGTTGGAGTGCCGTGTGGCCGGTGGGGCGTGGCGCGGCAGCGATGCCGCCACAAGCGCTTGAAGTGGTGTTGTCGAGTGGCCGCTTCGAGCAGATACGCCGCGTTTGGCCGCTGCCCCAAGGGCACCCATGAAACGGCGCCAGCGCGGTGTCGCGCTGCTGAGTGTGTTGCTGGTCATGAGCCTGGCTTTGTTACTGACGGCGGGCATGCTGCGTAGCCATCAGTTGATGCTGCAAGGCACTGCACGCCAGTTGCACCAGATGCAGCTTCGGCAATTGGCGCTGTCGGCAGAAGCCTGGGCGACATTAACGCTGGAGGCCATGGAGGATGAACGGCAGCGGGTACACCTGGCCCAACAGTGGGCGCATGTCCGCTGGCCTTTCGCGACCGACGGCGCGCAGATCAGTCTGCACATCGAAGACCTCAGCGGCCGCTTCAACATCAACGCGCTGTTGGGCGAAGGGCAAGCGGACGCGGTGGTGCGCCAGCGCTGGTCGCTCCTGCTTGGCTCCCTGGGGTTGGGGCCGTTGGATCTGCCGGCCACCGGCGCGGTAAAGGAGCTGAGTCAGTTGCGCTTGCTGCCGGGTATCGATGGCGAGTTCTTGCGCAGGCTGGAGCCTTGGGTGGCAACGTTGCCCAGGGACGCCGCATTGAACATCAATACCGCACCCGCGCAGGTGTTGGCGACGCTTGAGGGTGTATCGATGGCGACCGCCCAAGCGTTGGTGGCCCAACGCCCTGAAGCGGGTTACACCAGCGTCCAGGCGTTTACCCATGACCCGCTGATTGCCGGGCTGGGGCTCAACAGCCAGGGCCTGGGCCTCGGCAGCCGCTGGTTTCGCGTGAGTGTCGAGGCGAGCTTGGGCACCGGCCGCTTACGTTTGGTCAGCGAGGTTGAACGTGAGCTTAAAACCGGGCGCTGGCGTGTGGTGCAGCGACGTTTCCTTCCTCCGATTTCGAGTGAGAGCGCTTTATGAAAACCTGGCTGCATTTGAGCGCCGAAGGCTTGGCTGCGCCCTCAGGCCAGTGGCCGTGCTGCCTGTGGCGGGCCGCAGGCGACAATCAACGGATGCTGCTGGTAGAAGCTGCGCAAAGCCTGGGGGCGCAGCCTGTTGATGTGTTGCTGCCCATGGAAATGTGCAGTTTTGTGCGCTCTGAACCCTGGCCGTCAAAACGACGACCGGACGCCCAGGCAATCGCTTTTGCCATTGAAGAGCAATTGGGTGAAGACCTGGAGGTGGTGCATGTGTGTGCCGGGCGCCGTGATCGGCAGGGTCGTTATCCGGTGCTCGTCACGCACAAAGCGCGTTTGCGGGCATTGCTGCAATTGTTGGCGGCACTGGGTATTGAAGTCAGTAGCGTTCAGGTGGACGCCAATGTGTTGCCCAATGGCACCCTCGCTGCCGTCGACTGGTATGACCGACGCGTGGTGGGCGGCGACCTGCATCTGGCGCTTTCATCCCAGGGGCTTAAGGCACTTGAACCCTTGCTCGCTGAGCCGCTGCAATGGCTGGACGAAACCGACAGCCTGGCGCTGATTGAACAAGCACTGTGGAACGGCCACGGCCAATCGATCGACCTCCTGCAGGGTGAGTTCGCCAGACCCCGGCGTGCCTGGCCCTGGGCAAGTCTCGTCCTCGCGGTCGCCTTGCTGTTTACGCTGGACTGGGGGTTCAAGCTTGTGCGTATTCAAACGCTCGAAGGGCAGGCGCACCAGCTATATGCGCAAAGCTTGCAGCGTTTTCAAGCGCTGTACCCACAGCAAACCCGTGTCATCGACCTCTCCGCACAGCTCGATGCCTTGCACAGGCAAGCGGCGATGCCTTCAGCCACTGCGCTTGCGCGGTTGGTCCGCCTGACCGAACAGGTGATCGGTGGGGGGGATGTCGACGTGCAGCGCATAGATTTTCGTGCAGGCGATGGCTGGAAGGTGCAACTGACTACCGCCAGTTTCAATGAGCTGGAGCAACTGCGCGAACGTGGTCAGCAAAATGGGATGCCAGTGCGTATCGGCAATAGCAGCAAGGACGGAAATCGGGTTCAAGCGGTATTGATGTTGGAGGAGCCGCGATGAGTCGGCGGATTGAGTCAACCCTGAACACCTGGAAAGGCCTTTCGTTGCGCGAGCGTTGCTTGCTGACGGGCGCGGTGCTGTTGGTGCTCGGCGGGCTGTTCTACTCACTGCTGTGGCAGCCCACACAGCAACGGCTAGCCAATGCCGAGCGCCATTATCAGCATCAGTTGGCCCTTTCGATCCGGGTGCAAAGTGCTCAGCCCGTGCGGTCTGAGACGATCAGCGCGAGACCCTTGCCGGCACGCATCAGTGAGCGTGCGGTCGCGGCCGGTCTGCAATTGCAGGAGATGGAGGTTGATAACGATCAAGTGCGCCTGACCATCATCGCGCAGGCGCACGTATTGCTGAACTGGCTCGCCGAGCTGGAGCGCGACGGCATTGCCTTGCAGCAGCTGACTCTGGAAAAGCGAAATTCACTATTGGAGGCGCGTGTCGTGCTCTAGCCCTGTCTGAGGCGACCAACGGCATATTGACTGGCTCGGTTGACGCCCATGCGGTGTTTTTTGGCTGACTTTAAGATTTTCCCTACGGCTATGGGGAGCTGCTTCGTCAAAAATCCGCCGCAAATTCACTGAGTGGTGTTAGTAAAATGAGAGCTACCGGGTATTCGATGAAACAGAAGCTGCTGCATTGGGTTTCTGCCGTCATCATCATGTGGTCGTTGTTGTCGGGTTTTTACGTGGCCGTGTTTACCGTTTCCGCGCCGATCAAGGATTGGGTCGGATTCTTCAATGTGTCGTTGACCACGGTATATATCCCGATCTTTGTGCTGCGGCTGTATTACTCGTTCTCTCACGGGCTGGATTTTTCCACCCAGCGTTCGTTGCAGGAGTACATGGCGTTATTGGTCCACAAGGCCATGTACCTGGTGTTGGCGGTGGTACTGGTGACGGGCGTGCTGATGATGGACCGGCCGATCAATGTGTTTGATTTATTCTCTATCCCACCGTTCCAAAGCACCCCGGCAACCATCGCCTGGTACACCCAGGTGCATGTGCTCTCGTGTGCGATGTTGCTGCTGATGCTGATCCTGCACATCGGCGCGGTGGTACTGCATGAACGACGCGGCAAGCGGGTGATGGCGAGGATGTCGTTCAAGGCCCATGGCTTGGAAACGACAGAGCCTCAGCCGCGGACGAGCGGTGGCAACTTCGCCAACCTCAACGCCACTAGCAACGCACCAATCAACAGCGCGACGATGAAGGCGCCGATCCCGTTCCACCCGGCAAAATGCCAAAAGAACCCGCCCGCTGTACCGGCAACACTCGACCCTGCGTAGTAGCAGAACAGGTACAACGACGACGCCTGCCCCTTGGCTTTCACCGCACGGCGGCCGATCCAACTGCTGGCCACCGAGTGGGCGCCAAAGAAACCGAAGGTGAAGATCAGCATGCCTGGCACCACCAGCCACAGCGGGCTGAACAGGGTCAGGCACATGCCGGCGAGCATCAATACGATGGTGGCCCACAGCACGCGGCGGCGGCCGAGGCGGTCGGCCAGGGAGCCGATTTTTGCCGAGCTGTAGATGCCCGAGAGGTACACCAGCGACAGCAGGCCGACGACCGCTTGGCTGAGGTCGTAGGGGGCGGCCAGCAAGCGGTAACCGATGTAGTTGAACATCGTCACAAACGCGCCCATCAGCAGGAACGCTTCGAGGAACAGCCACGGCAGGCCTGCGTCCTTGAAGTGCATGACAAAGCCATCCACCAGGCTGCGTGGCTTAAGGCTGCTGGCGCGGAAGTTGCGCGATTCGGGGAGGATTTTCCAGAACACCGTGGCGGCGATGAGCGCCAGGGCGCCGATGATCAATGTGGCGGTGTGCCAACTGACGAAGTCGATCAGCACGCCCATGATCAAGCGCCCGCTCATGCCGCCAATCGCGTTGCCACCGATGTACAAGCCCATGGCCAGGCCGATGTGTTGCGGGTGGATTTCTTCGCTCAGGTAGGTCATCGCTACGGCGGCCAGGCCGCTCAATGACAAGCCCACCAACGCGCGCATCAGCAGAATCCCTTCCCACGTCGGCATCAAGCCACTCGCGATGGTCGCCAGTGCGGCGCAGAACAGGGCTGAAACCATGACCGGCTTGCGTCCCAAACGGTCGGAAATCGGCCCGGTGATCAGCAAACCTAACGCCAGCATCGCGGTTGAGACCGACAAAATCAGGCTGCTCTGCGCCGCATTGATCGAAAACTCATGTGATAGCGCCGGCATCATCGGCTGCACGCAATACAGCAAGGCAAATGTCGCGAAACCACCGGAGAACAGCGCCAGCACCGTGCGCATGAACATCGGCGTGCCTTTTTCGATGTAGGCGTCATTGAGCTGCGCCACCACCTCATCCAGGGCAGTGGGCGGGACTTCTTGAGCGAGTGGAGCGACAGCAGATTTCACGTGAACCTCGGGGAGGGAGAGCGTGCCAGGACCGGCCATGTAAAAAAGAATATAGCTGGCTAATGATTCTTTCCAATATATTGTTCGACCTGTTTGAGAGCTTTTACGACCTAATGAGGTTTGCATGGAATTGCGTCACTTGCGGTACTTCATCGCCGTCGCCGAAGAGTTGCATTTTGGCCGAGCCGCGCAGGTGCTGGGCATCTCGCAGCCGCCGTTGAGCCAGCAGATCCAGGCCCTGGAGCAAGAGGTGGGGGCGCGTTTGTTTGAACGTACCAATCGTCGGGTCGAGCTGAGCGAGGCGGGGCGTTTGTTCCTGCATGAAGCGCGACTGGTGCTGGCCCAAGTGGATAAGGCGGCGGATGTAGCGCGGCGTGCGCAACTGGGCGAGCTGGGTGAATTGAAGATCGGTTTCACGTCTTCGGCACCGTTCAACGCCAGCATTCCGCAGGCGATCTTTGCGTTTCGCCAGGCATTCCCGGCCGTTCACCTGAACCTGCAGGAAATGAGCAGCACCGAAGTGGCCGAGTCATTGGTGGATGAGTCGATCCAGGTTGGCTTGATGCGGCCCTTGCCGTTGCCGGATTCCCTGAGTGTTGTCGAGCTGATGCGCGAACCGCTGGTAGCGGTGTTGAGCGCAGGGCACCCCTTGGTACAAGGCAGCGAGCGCGGCCTGCACCTGGCGCAGTTGGCCGAGGAGCCGTTTGTATTTTTCCCACGTAGCTACGGCAGCGGTCTCTACGCGCAGTTGCTCAGCCTGTGCCGTGACGCCGGCTTCAGTCCGCACTTTGCGCAAGAGGCGGGGGAGGCGATGACCATTATCGGCTTGGTGGCGGCGGGGCTGGGGGTGTCGGTGCTGCCGGCGTCTTACCAGCGCATACGGATTGATGGCGTGGTCTATCGCACCTTGTTGGACCCGGAGGCGGTGACGTCGGTGTGGCTGGTGCAACGTAAAGGCGCGCAAACGCCGATGGCGCAGGCGTTTGTAGAGCTGTTGACACGCAAGTCTGCTCAGTGAAATAGGTGGGAGGGGGCTTGCCCCCGATAGCGGTGGGTCAGCCCACACATCTGCCAGTCATGCCGCCGCCTTCGCAGCCTCGCTAAAGCTCGACAGCTCCCACATTTGATCTTCGGTGTTTTCCGGTTGGGGTGACTTCAGGCATACTGCCCACGCTCCCGAAAGGGGCTTGTGAGACTCTGAGGATCCTGGGTAACCAGCCATCGCAGAGCCAGGCAGGAAGCGGCGATGACAAGCCAGCCTGTTTGTGAAGAGGGCGCCGAAAGGCGCCCTTTGTCGTTTCTGAAGAGCCACAAATCGCTTTGCGTGGCGAGGGCGCAAGCTCCCTCGCCACAGATTTTGCGAAACCTGATAGCGCAGATTTCAGTTCTGCGGCGAAGTATCCGACACATTCACACCATTGCTACGCAACGCCGCCATGATGTCGCGGTCCAGCATGCTCACCCAGCGGTTGTAGTTGCGGTGGATCTTGCCGTCCTTGTAGCCCAGGTCGCGGCTGTCGCGGTAGGTGATGGCGTAGCTATTGCGGGTGTAGCGAATGTCGATGGCGGCGTAGTACTGGTTACGCACGTTGATCTCGGCCTGTACCAGTTGCGGGCTCAGGCGTTGAACCGTCCAGTTACGCTTTTGCAGGGCGTTGACGATGATGGTTTTCATCTTTTCGTCGCTGACCTGGTTGTTGGCCGGCAATTCGTGCTGGGTGTTGAGGATCGGCTTGCTGGTGCAGCCGGCGGTGGTCAACAGGGCCAGGGTGATCAGGGTGGCGCGTATCAAGGAAGACATTCCGTATTCTCCAATCGGTTTAAAAGTCAGGACCAGCGGCGAAAGATCAGCGACGTGTTCACGCCGCCAAAGGCAAAGTTGTTGTTCATGACGTAGTCGTGGTGCATCTCGCGGAACTCACCTTGCAGGTAGTCCAGCTCGCCGCATTGTGGGTCGACGGACTCCAGGTTAAAGGTGTGCACATACTGGTTGCGGTTCATCATTTCGATGCTGAACCACGATTCCAATGCCCCGCAGGCGCCCAGGGTATGCCCCAGGAAGCTCTTCTGCGAGCTGATAGGCATGCGGCTGCCGAACAGGCTGCTGGTGGCCAGGGTTTCGGCAATGTCGCCTTGGTCGGTGGCGGTGCCATGACCGTTGACGTAGCCGATGGCAGAGGGTTCCAGGCCCGCGTCTTCCAGCGCCAACTCCATCGCACGGCGCATGGTTTTCTGCTCCGGGCGCGTGGTGTGCTGGCCGTCGGCGTTGCTGCCAAAGCCCACCAGTTCGGCGTGGATATGCGCACCGCGCGCCAGGGCGTGTTCCAGTTCTTCCAGCACCAGCATGCCGCCGCCTTCACCGATCACCAGGCCATCGCGGCCGGCGTCGTAAGGGCGTGGGCTGGTCTGCGGTGCATCGTTTTTCAGGCTGGTGGCATAGAGCGCGTCGAACACCATGGCTTCGGTAGGGCACAGCTCTTCGGCGCCGCCGGCGAGCATCAACGGCAGGCGCCCGAACTTGATTGCCTCATAGGCATAGCCGATGCCCTGGCTGCCGCTGGTGCAGGCGCTGGACGTGGGGATCAGCCGCCCGGTCAGGCCAAAGAAGATGCTGATATTCGCCGCCGTGGTGTGGGGCATCATGCGCACGTAGGAGTTGGCATTAAGCCCCTCGGCCACCGAGTTCAGCAGCATATTGCCGAACGCCTTGATCTCGTCGGTGCTGCCGGTGGACGAGCCACAGGCCACGCCCATGCGCCCGTCCTTGATCGATTCGTCACCCAGCAAACCCGCGTCCTGCAACGCCTGCTCCGCCGCCCACACCGCCAGGCGCGAGACGCGGCCCATGCTGCGCAGTTGCTTGCGGGTCCAGTGGGCGGGCACGACAAAATCGTCAATTGGCCCGGCCAGACGCGTATTCAATTCGGTAAAACGGTCCCACTCGTCCATGCGCCGGATGCCGCTGCGGTTGGCGCGAAAGTTGGCCGAGATGGTCGCCCAATCGCCGCCCAGAGAAGTCATACCGGCCATGCCGGTCACTACGACGCGTTTCATCAGCACAGGCCTCCGTTCACGGCCAAGACCTGGCGGGTGATATAACCGGCCTCGGCCGACATCAGGAAATTCACCGCGCCCGCCACCTCTTCAGGGGTGCCCATGCGTTGCGCGGGGATCATCTTCATCAGTTCTTCCACCGGTACGTTTTCATCCAGCATCGCAGTGTCGATCAAGCCGGGTGCGACGCAGTTGACGGTGATCTTGCGCTTGCCCAGTTCGATCGCCAACGCCTTGGCTGCGCCGATCAAACCGGCTTTGGAGGCGCTGTAGTTGACCTGGCCACGGTTGCCGATCAAACCGGACACCGACGTGATGCACACGATACGCCCGGCGGCGCGACGACGAATCATCGGCATCATCACCGGGTGCAGCACGTTGTAGAAACCGTCGAGGTTGGTGCGCATCACCACGTCCCAGTCGTCTTCGGACAAGGCCGGGAACGCGCCGTCGCGGGTCAGGCCGGCGTTGAGCACCACGCCGTAATAGGCGCCGTGTTGCTCAACGTCGGCTTCCAGGATTTCCTTGCACGCACCACGGTCCGCCACATCGAATTGCAGCACCCGCGCCTGGCGGCCCAGGGCCTGGATTTCGACCTGAACCGCGTCGGCCTCGGCACGGCCACTGCGGCAATGCAGCACGATGTCATGCCCGGCCTGAGCCAGGCGCAGGGCGATAGCGCGGCCGATACCACGGCTGGAGCCGGTGACCAGTACGGATTCAGTCATGGCGTTTCGTCCTTCGATTCATCTAAATAGTTGGCCGCCTGGGGCGGTCGGAATACGTTCAAGCGCGCGCTGGCCTGGATGCCGTTGCCGGTGAGGTGGCATTCGAACACACCCATGCCGTTGTCGTCTTCCAACGAGCGCAGGCCGTGGATGGTCAGCTCGGCGCCGGCCGGGAAGTGCTCCACATTGCACTCGAATTTACGTGTGCCCAACAGGAAGCCCAGTTCCACGGCTTGGCCTTTCTGGCGTGCGCGGCACCCTGCATATGCCGCGACACTTTGTGCCATCAGCTCAATGCCGACCCAGGCTGGCAGGCTGCCGTCTGGACGGTTGAACAGGCCGCCGGGCTTGACGGTAACGCGGGTGTGAATCTGCTCTTCATCGAACGACAGCACTTGATCGATCAGGATCATATCGCCGGCGTGGGGCAGCAGTTCAGCGAGTGGCCAAGGGGTCATGGGGCCTCTCCGATAATCAGGCTGACGTTGTTGCCGCCAAAGGCAAACGAGTTGCTCATCAGGCGGGGTTTTTCCAGGGTGTCGCCCAGGCGTGCCCATTTCAAGGCGGGCAGTGCCGGGTCGGGCTGGTCGTCCCACACGTGGGGCGGCACCACGCCGTGGGCCAGGCTCAGCCAGCAGAACGCCGCTTCCAGCGCGCCGGCTGCGCCCAGGGTGTGGCCGCTCATGGGTTTGGTCGATGAGCAGGTCACCCCGGTAGGGAACAGGTTGGCGACGGCCAGGCTTTCCATGGCGTCGTTGTGTTGGGTGGCGGTGCCGTGCAGGTTCAGGTAACCGATCTGCTCAGGCTGCAATTTCGCGCTGGCCAGGGCCTTGCGCATCGACTGCAACGCACCTTTGCCGCTGGGCTCGGGCGCCGAGATATGGTGCGCATCGCAGCTGGCGCCGCTGCCCAGCAGGGCAATGGGCGCCGGTTGCCGGGTCATCAGAAACAGCACCGCCGCTTCACCGATATTGATGCCGTTGCGGTTCGCCGAAAACGGGTTGCAGCGCTCGTTCGACACCGCTTCCAACGCACTGAAGCCATTGAGGGTCAACTTGCACAAACTGTCGACGCCGCCGCAGATCACCGCATCGCATACCCCCAGGTCCAGCAGGCGCTGGGCACTCATCAGCGCGCGGGCGCTGGAGGTGCAGGCGGTGGAAATCACATAGGCCGGGCCGCAGAGTTGCAGCCAGTCGGCGAGGAAGTTGGCCGGGGCGCTGAGTTCTTGTTGCTGGTAGTCGTAGTCGCCGGGGAACTGATTTTCCCGTAGGTAATGAGCGATACCGCGGCTGGCCTCGTCGATGCCCGACGTGCTGGTGCCGAGCACAACGCCGACCCGCGACGCGCCGTAGGTGGTGATCGCCTGACGCAGCTCGCCCTCGATCTGCAAAGCGGCTTCCAGCAGCAACTGGTTATTGCGGCTGCTCTGCTGGCCCAGCTGCGGCGGGATGATCGCCAGCTCGCCCTGCACGCCACCCACCGGCAACACGCGCTCCGGCACCCAGCCGCTCTCGGCGCGCATGCCCGAGCAGTCACCGGCAAACAGGCTGCGGCTGACGTCGGCCTGGCCACGGCCGAGGGCGCAGATCACGCCGAGGGCGTTGAGGTAGGCAGTCATCGTGCGGCTCCCAGTGGTGTGATGCGGTAGCTCAAGGGCTGCCCGCTCATGTTCACGCTGAACACCTGGGAAGATTGATACACGATCTGCCAATGGCCCGGCAGCGTGCGCGTCAGGTCTCTGGCTTGTGCGGTCGGGTAAAGCGCGCGCAGGTCATCGGCCGAGGCCAGCGCAAACAGCAGCGCCGCAAACAACTCGCGGGCCTGTGGGTTGGGCGGCAGCAAACCATCGGCCTGCCACTGCCCATCGATCAGCTTCTGCCGGGCCTGGGGGATGCCCAACGGGTCCATCATCGACCAGCGAATGCCACCGCCTTCGCGCTGGATCACCAGCAGCCAATCCTGGCTCTGGCCGTCAGCCTGGCGTTGCACATGCAGTTGCATCGGCAGCGCCAGGGTCGGTGGTTTCTCGGGCAGCGGCGGCTGGCTGGCGCAGGCGCTCAGCAGCAACAGGCAGCCGATCAGCAACATACGGATCATGGAGCGGTGCTCGCCAAGGGTTTGCGGGCCACGCAGTTCACCAGGGTTTCTTCACGCTGACCCACCGGCGGCGCCTTGCGCAGGCCCCAGCGTTCCAACAGGCCGAAATCGCTGGAACGGCTCCACCACAAGTAAGGGTACGACACGTTCTGCGGGCCGAATTCAAAGCCCTGTTCGCGAATCATCTCCAGGTACTCTTCAGCGCTTTTTTGTACGTGCATCGGGTGGCGGAACAGCCAGCGGATCACCCACGTGTCGATATAGGCCTCGGTGGACTCGGCAAACAGCAGATAGCCACCCGGCTTGAGCACACGGTAGAACTCTTTGAGGGCGCGATGCTGTTCGACCAAGTGGTGGAAAGTCTGGTGGCAGAACAGGATATCGACGCTTTCGTCCGGCACATCAAGGGTGGCGCAGTCGCTACCGATCAGCTCCACTGCCATGCCCTGGCGTGCGGCCTCGGCCCTGCTCAACTCCAGGCTATGGGGGTCGGCGTCCAGGCCGATCAGGCGTTCAGGGGCGAACACCTGGCGCAGATACTGGAACGACTTGCCCTGGCCGCAACCGGCGTCCAGCAACACGGGGGCTTGTGGCAGCGGGTCGCTGAACAGGCTGCGCAGGTCGTTGATCGCCACGCGCAATACATGGTGCTGCCAGGTGTGGCTGCGCAGGAACCAGAAGCCAAACCTGGTTTCTTCGACGTAGTTTTTACTGAGGTAGTTTTTTTCAAGAGAAGGGCTGCTCATACCGGCTCGCTCGCACAAATTTCCGACAACATCCGCAGCCGCCGCTTGGGCTCGCTGACAAACGGGTTGCGCTCATCCCACGCGTAGCCGGCGAGGATCGAGCAGATCATCCGGCGGATCTCCGGCGAGCTGTCAGGGTGATAGATCACATCCTGGAACGTGCCGGCGTACCAGCCTTCGACGTAGCAGCGGAAGGTGTCGACACCGCGCTTGAGCGGTACGGCAAACTCGGTTTCCCAGTCCACGGTTTCGCCCGTCAGTTGGCGATGCAAGAGACCGGCGGCCATGCTCGCCGAGCGCATGGCGATGGTCACGCCGGAAGAGAACACCGGGTCGAGGAACTCCGCCGCATTGCCCAACAGCGCAAAGCCTGGGCCGTGCAGGGTTTTGACGTTGGCCGCATAGCCGCCGATGGTGCGCGCCGGGGTATCCCACACGGCGTTTTGCAGCACACCGGACAGGCTTGGGGTTTCGTCGATGAAGCTGCGCAGGCAGGCGTCGAGGTCGCTGTCGCGGCCGTCGAAATGCTCCTTGGCGGCGACCACGCCCACCGAGCAGCGGCCGTTGCTGAACGGGATGGTCCAGAACCAGATGTCGCGTTTCGTCGGATGGGTCGTTACCAGAATCTTGGTGCGGTCGAAGCCTGGGTGTTCGATGTGGTCTTCAACGTGGGTGAATACCGCCTGGCGCACGGGGAAATCAGATGGCAAGTCCAGGTCCAGCAGGCGCGGCAACACACGGCCGTAGCCGCTGGCATCGAGTACGAACCTGGCCTTGAGGTGGTACTCGCTGCCGTTCTCGCGGCGTACATGCAGGTAGCGGCAGTCACCGCTGAAATCCACGCCGACGATGGTTTCGCCGTAGCGAATTTCCACGCCTTGCAGCGCCGCTTGATCTGCCAGCAACTTGTCGAACTCGCCGCGCTGCACCTGGAAGGTGGTGGGCTTGCCGTTGCTGAACGTATCGCTGAAATCAAACGCGCTGTAGCGCTCGCCCCAGGCGAACGCGGCACCGGTTTTCAGCTGGAAGCCGGCGGCCTGCACGGCGTCGAGCATGCCGGCTTCTTCGATAAAGTCGATGCAGTGTGACAGCAGGCTTTCGCCAATCGAGAACCGTGGGAAATGCTGGCGCTCAATGATCAATACATCATGCCCTTTGCGCTTTAACAGTGCGGCGGCGATGGCCCCGGACGGACCGGCACCGATCACCACCACCTGGCGACGTTCCATTTCAACTGTGGGCACGAGGGCTCCTTGCCGCATTGGCGATAATCATATTCATAAGGCGTGTTTCTGTTGCCCGGCCCAGGGCGCCAGCATAAAGCTGAATGCCAGGCCCAGGCTGACCGACAGGCCGAAATTACTCACCGCGGGTGTGCTGGACACCGCCAGCAGGCCAAACGACAACCAGGTCGTCAGCGCAGCCAGCAGCGTGCCAAGAAGGCTGACCGCCGGCCCGCCGATCTGCTCGCGCATCAAGATTGCGTAGTCAACGCTGATGGCCGTGACCAGCAGCAACCCGAACAGGCTGAACAGCGTCAGCGGCTGGCCCAGCCAACCCAGGCTGGCCAGGCTGCACAGCGCCGCCAGAAGCGGCAGGGCGACGATGCGCAACGCACCGCCAAAGCCGAACGGCAGGATCAGCAGCAGCACGATCAAAACGCACGACATCAACTTCAATTCGGCGGCGCTGATCTGCGTGTCGGCAAACACCCGGTTCAAATCGCCCAAGCGGTCCACCAGTTGCACCCCTGGTAAATCCAGCGCCTGCACCCGCAGCAGCGCCGAGTTGTTCAGGCCTTGCAGGCTGACCATCGCCGCCACGCCGCCTTCAACCGGGCCCAGCCACAGCGTGCGCCATGGCTCGGCCATTGGGCCCGCCAGCGCAGCGTCGATGTCTTGAGTGGGCAGCGCTTGCAGTTGCGCGACTTCGGCCTGCAGGGCGCTGACGGGCACGCCCAGGTCCAGCAACGGTTGCCAGTGTTGGGGCAACGCGTTCAATGCATCACGCAGTTGTTGCTGCTCGGCGGGCCGGCTGACCAGTTGATTGAGCGACAAGTAACCCTGGAGCTTGTCCATGTTGACCAGTTGGTCCAGCCGCTGGCCCAGGGTGCTTTCACGCTCCAGCAACTGCTGCTGATTCTCTGCGCGCACCAGGAAGAACTGGCTGGTGGGTTGGAACCCGGTAATCCGCGCCACGGCCTGCGCTTCTTGCAGCAACTGCGGCGGTGCGCCTATCCATTGGCGAATATCGTTTTTGCTGTTCAAGTGCCACAGGCCACCTGCGCAAAACAGCAACAGCAGCACCAGCAACGCCGGGCTTGGTACGCGCTTGAGCAATGATGCACGCGTCTGCCACAAACCCTCGGCGATGCGCAGCGGCCATTGCGCCGGGCGTAACTCGACGCCCTTGAGCAAGGCGGGCAGCAGGCAGACGGCAGACAGGTACGCACCCACCAAGCCGGCAGCGGAGAATATGGCGATCTGTGTCAGCGCCGGGAACGGCGTCCACGCCAGCGCCAGATAGCCGATGCAACTGGTGGCCAGGCTCAGGCTCAGCCCCGGCAAGGTGATGCGCAGCGCCGACCAACTGCGCCAAGGCTTCATGCTCCAGCTCTTGGACAAGTAATGCAGCGGGTAATCCACCGCCACGCCGATCAGGCTGGAGCCCAGCACCAACGTCATCACATGCATATGGCCAAACACCGCCACACACGCCACCGCGCCAAACAGCATGCCCACCAGCACCGGCACGAAGGCGAGCAACACCCGCCAACGCCGGAACGCGAGCAACAGCAACAACAGGATGCCAACGGACGCGCCGCCGCCCACCCACGTCATTTCCCGTGTGGCTTGCTGCTGACCATTGGCGGCATACAGCAGGCCACTGGCGGCGAGCAATTGCGCGTCGTGCTCACTGGCTTGTGCGCGGCTGGCCTGGAGCAGATCCGCCACTTGCAGCGGCAGTTTCATGTCAAAGGCATTGCCGGTGGTGCGCGCACGCAGCAGCACCCAGCTCTTGCCATCGGCATCGGCAATCAGTGCGCCGCTGCCGATGTCCAGTTGCACTGAGCCGTGTTGTGGCTGGCTGTTCTGGATGCGCCCGGTCAGGCCCAGCCAATCGTCTTGACTGGGCACCAGGCTGAAGCCGGTGAAGGGGTCGAACAAGGCTTGCACGCGTTGTTGGATAAACGCGTCGGGCTGCGCGATCAGTTGTTCGCGGTCCTTGGCCGAGAGCATCGCCAGGCGCCCGCGCAGCAGTTGCTCGCGCAATGCAGGGAGATCGGCTTGCAGGTTCCACTGCACCTTTTCAAATAGGCCGCTGGCTTGCCATTGTTCGCCTAACTGTTGGGCCACGGCCACTGCTTGTTGGCGGTCGGCATGCCCCACCAGCACCAGCATTTCGCGGTTGAGTGGCTCTTGCATGCGCTGTTCGGCTTGCAGTTCCAGGGCATCAGGTGTGTTGCCTGGTACCAGCTCCATCAAGTTGGCCGACAGCGGCGCACCGTGGCGCCACTGCCAGCCAGCCAGTGCCAGCACGGCCACCAGCAGGATCAGGAACAGGCGCGGCAGCAAGCGCTCACTGGGCAAAGTCGTGTTGCTCCGCTTCGGTCAACGGCAGGTCGGCATGGCTGTCTTGCATGCGCAGTAAGGTGCTGTCGCCCTGGGTTTCCAGCAACTCGATGCTTTGTACCAGGTCGCCACCGTCGATATTGATCTGGGTGAAGACCTGCTTGAGCAGCAGCGAGCGTGGGGTCAGGGTCAGCTTCCATTGCTTGGCTTCGCCTTGCAGTTGCAGCTCGAAGTCACGTTGCAGGCCGCTGCTGTCGCCCTGAAGCACGGCGAGGAATAGGCGATTCTGCTCGGCGCCGGCGCTCTTGTTGGGCAGCAACTGCCAACCGGTGGCATCGCGCCGGGCGATGCCTTGGGCACTGATGCGGTAGTCCTGTTGCAATGGAGTTTTGAGCAGCCACAGCAGGCCGTGGTCCTTGGCCAGCACGAAGGTGCCTTTGCTGACCAGGGGTTGGGGCAGTGCGCGCAGGTGTTTCTCCTGGGTGAAATTGCCGTGGATCACGGAGGGTTTGGCAAGCTGGTCGCTGAGTTGTTGCAAGTCAAAAGCGTGAGCCGTGCCCGTAACGCTTAACAACACAATAAACGCGATCCATGTGGGAGCGGCGGTGCGACGATTCGACTTGCCCGCGAAGAACCTGAGGACGCCGCGTAGTGTCAGGCGACCCGCGTTATCGTTGGCGATTTTCGCGGGCAAGCCCGCTCCCACAGGGGTCAGCATTTCAAGGCCCTTTCGACGGCGTCGGTGAATATTGTGGGGGAAGCCAGTTGCATCTCGCGGCTGGCGACGTCCACGGCCACTTGCACGGTGCTGGCGCGGGTCAACCGCTCGCCGCTGGCCAAGTCGGTGATCAGGTAATTGACCTTCAAGCGATTCTCCCACTCCACCAAACTGGCGCGCACGTTGATGGTCTGGCCGAACACGGCGCCGCGCACGTAGCGCAGTTGCATGTCGATCACCGGCCATGCGTAGCCCGCTTCGAGCATGGCCGTGTAGTTGTGGCCGATCTTGTCCAGCAGCGCGCAGCGCGCCACTTCCAGGTACTTCACGTAATGCCCATGCCAGACGACGTTCATGGTGTCGACGTCAAAAAACGGCACGAGGATTTCAGTGTCGCAATGCAACACACCGGGGCTACGCATGCAGCCTCCAGTGTTGCGCGGCGATGCGTTGCAGGCATAGGCGTAGTTCGCCTTCCAGGGCGCGGTCTTCGATCACCGGCGGGAAGTCTTGGGCCAGTTGTTCGTGCATCGCGGCCAATGCGGGTGGCAGTGGGCGCGCATCCTCGGCCTGGGCACGCAGCCACACGCCCTGGTTGGCCGCGAGCAGGGTGGCGGCGGTGACCTGTTCGGTCAGCTCCAGCACGCGGATCGCATCGCGGGCGGCGATGGTGCCCATGCTCACTTTGTCCTGGTTATGGCACTCGGTGGAGCGCGAAAACACGCTGGCGGGCATGGTGTTTTTCAGCGCTTCGGCGGTCCAGGCGCTGGTGCCGATCTGCACGGCCTTGAAACCGTGGTTGATCATGGCGCGATCAGCTGGAGCGCCGGACAGGTTGCTCGGCAAGCCATGGTTGTAGCGCACGTCTACCAGCAGCGCGAGCTGGCGGTCGAGCAGGTCGGCGACGTTGGCCACCAGGGTCTTGAGGCTGTCCATGGCGAAGGCGATGTGGCCGCCGTAGAAGTGGCCGCCGTGCAATACGCGCTCTTCCTCGGCGTCGATGATCGGGTTGTCGTTGGCGCTGTTGAGTTCGATTTCGATGAACGAACGCAGCCAGTTCAGGCTGTCGGCCAGCACGCCGAGGACGTGGGGCGCGCAGCGCAGTGAGTAACGGTCTTGCAAGCGATGCAGCGGCGCGGTCGGTGCGTCGATGGCCAAATCCTTGCGCAACCAGGCGGCGACTTGCATCTGCCCTGGGTGCGGCTTGGCGGCGAACAGGCGTTCGTCGAAGTGTTCCGGGTTGCCTTGCAGCGCCACCACGTTCAACGCGGTGATGCGCGTGGCCAGTTGCAGCAGGTAGTCGGCGCGGGCGAAGGCCAGGCAGGCGAGGCCGGTCATCACCGCGGTGCCGTTCATCAGTGCCAGGGCTTCCTTGGGGCGCAACACCAGCGGGTCCCAACCCAGCTCACGATGCACGTCGGCGGCTTGGCGACGTTCGCCACGGAACATCACTTCGCGCTCGCCAGACAAGGTCGCGGCCACGTAGGACAACGGCGTCAAATCACCGCTGGCGCCCACCGAGCCTTCTTCGGGGATCAGCGGCAGCACGTCGTGTTCGAGGAACGCGTGCAAGCGCTCAAGCAATTCCACACGCACCCCGGACACGCCGTGGCACAGCGATTGCAAACGCGCTGCCAGCACGGCGCGGGTGGCTTGTGCATCCAGCAGTTTGCCCAGGCCGCAACCGTGGAAGGTGTACAGATGGCGGGGCAGCGCCTCGACGTGCTGCAACGGCACCGCCACTACGCACGAGTCGCCGTAGCCAGTGGTGACGCCATAGATCACGCCTTCCTTGTCCAGCAGCGAGTCGAGGAACTGCGCGCCCTTGGCGATACGCTGGCGATACGCGGCATCGCCCTGCAATTGGGTAGGCGCCTGACGGTTGGCCAGGGCCAGCACGTCTTCGATGCGCAAAGGGCGTTCGCCAAAGGTTACCGGCTCAAGATGCGTCGTCATCGGTCTTCCAGAAAGGGTAAAAGTTGAACCATTGTTGGGGCGCTTCCAGGCAGAACTGGCCCAGGCGTGCGGCGTAGCGCGCGGTCCACAGGGCTATGACCTGCTCGCGGGTATTTCGCTTCCACTCGATCAATTGAGCGAAAGGCTCGATGGTCAGGCGATAGCGGTTGTTGTGCTTGAGGCACATCAGCAGGTTCACCGGGCACTTGAGCAAACCAGCCAACAGCCACGGGCCTTGGGGGAAGGCGGCGTCATGGCCGAGAAAATCCACCCGCACCGTGCGCCCGCCGTGCAGCGGCACGCGGTCACCGGCGATGGCCAGCCACTCGCCGTCGTCCAGGCGCTGGCTGAGCAGCAGCATGGTGGCCGGGTCCAGCTCGCTGACCTGGATCAGGCGCAAGTGGGTCGCCCCGGCTTCGCCCAGCAAGCGGTTGAATTGTTCGGCGTGCTTGGTGTGCACCAGCACGTTCATGGTCACTTGCTCGCCGATCTCGGCCAGCGCACGGCACACTTCCAGGTTGCCCAAGTGCGCGCCCACCAGCATCTGCCCACGTTCGCCGCGCAGTTGCCCGCGCAATTGCGTCGGGTCGTTGATCTCGATCTGTTCCAGGCGCAGCTTGCCGTTCCACACGTCGAGCTTGTCGAGCAATGAGTCGGCGAAGGCCATGAACTGGCCGAACACTCGGCGGTGAGTAGGGCGCAGGTCGTCACGCCCGCTCCAATCAGCCAGGCGCTGCTGATACTGCCAGGCGCTTTGGCGTGCGGTACGGCCGAACAGGAAGAAGTACAGCACGATGGCGTACAGCACCGGGCTCAACACTCGGCGGCCGAGCACCTTGGCGGCGAACGCGGTGAGCTTCATCAGCCAGTAGCTGCCGCGCTCCTCGCGGTCGGCCCAGTGCTTGGTGCTGTCACTCATGCCTGCCACCGTCGCCACAGGATCATCGGCGCGCGCACCAGCATGCCGAAGAACAACCGGGTGTGCATGGCCGAGATGCGCACGTTGTCGCGGAACAAGCGGAAGTGCGACAGGCCATCGGCGGGGTAATGCACGCGGGTCGGCAGCCAGCGCATCGGCTGGTTGCGCCAGGCCAGGCGCACCAGAATGTCGGAGTCGAAATCCATGCGCGTGCCGATGTAGGCCGAGTCCATCAGCGCCAGCACCGGTGCCAGCGGGTAAGCGCGAAAGCCGCACATCGAATCGCGGATCTGCAGCGACAGGGTGTTGATCCACACCCACACGTGGGTCAGGTAGCGCGCGTACAGGCGGCCCTTGGGCACGCTGTCGTCGTATTCGGGATAGCCGCAGATGATGGCGTCGGGGTGCCTGCGGGAGGTGTCGATAAAGGTCTCGACTTCACGCAGGTCGTGCTGGCCGTCGGCGTCCACTTGCAGGGCGTGAGTAAAACCCAGGCGTGCCGCTTCGCGAAAACCCGCCATCACGGCGCCGCCCTTGCCTTGGTTGGTGGGCAGGGTTAACAGGGTGACGTTATCCAGGGTCGCCAATTGCGCCAACACTGCCGCGCAGGCCGGGCTGCTGCCGTCGTCCACCAACAGGCAGGGCAGGCCGCTGTTCAACAGGCTTTGGACCACGGCTGGCACGGCCGCTTCGTGGTTGTAGACCGGGATTAGCGCGCAGGGCTTATGCATGCGCAGTCTCCAGCAGGATGCGGCCACTGGAGCAGGCCGCAACACCGTTGCGATAGGCGAAGTACAGCTTGCCGCGTTCCTGATCAAAGCGCAGGTGCAGTTCGATCGCATCACCCGGCCGTACCAATTGCTGGAACTTGAGCACTTCCATCCCACCGAAGGTCGCTGGCAAGTCGAGCAGTTGCTGGCCGAGGTTGAACGCCCATTCCACTTGCACTACGCCCGGCAGCACTGGCGTGACCGGGAAGTGGCCGCTGAAGTAAGCCAGGTCCGGCGGAATGCTCAGTTGCAGTGTCCACTCGCCATTGGCTTCGACTTGCTGCAGCACTTCCGGGGCTTTTGGCCGTGGTGCCAGCAGCAGCGCCTCGACGTGTGCCTGGGGCAGTTTGCCTTGGCTGTTGAGCGGTAACTGGCGCAGCAAACGCCAACGACGCGGCAGTGCCAGCGCTTCGCAATGCTGGCTCAGATGCTGGCGCAACGTTTGGGTCAGCGTGCGCCGCCCTTGATTGCGCAGGGCGTGCAGGCCCTCGGCGCTCAACACCACCAGTGCGCCGAGGGAGGCGCGGTTTTCCTGTACCACGCCCAGGCGCGTTTCGGCGACCCAAGGGTGAGCCATCAGCGCGTGTTCCAGCATGGGCAGGGAGATACGTTTTTCTTCCAGTTTGACGATGCGGTCCAGACGGCCGAGCAGTTCGAAGCGGCCATCGGCGTGGATGCGCGCAGCGTCGGCGGTCTGCTCGATATGCCCGGCGGGCAAGTAGGGCGAGGCGATACGCAGGGCGCCATCGGCGTCCTGGCTCAACACGACATCGGCGAACGGCTGCCAGGGCTGCGCGCCTTGGCGCCAGGCGATGCCACCGGTTTCCGAGCTGCCAAGGATCTCTGTCGGCCATTGCTGCAGGCGGTCGTACAGTTCGCCGGCGGCCTCGACGGGCAAGGCGCCGCCGGACGAAAACACCCGTGACACCTGGCTCAGTGCAGGCCAGTCGAGGTTGTCGCCCATGCGCTTGAGCAGCGCCGGGCTGGCCACCCAGGCGAACTGTGGGTGTTCACGGCTGGCGCGCTGCAAATCCTCGGGAAAGGCCAGTTGCTTGCGCACAAAGGTGCGACCGGCGCACAACGGCCACAACACGCGAAACAGCAGGCCGTAGATATGTTGGGTGGCAACGCTGCCGATGATGCAGGCGTCTTTGAGGTCGAGGCCCCATAACGTCTCCAGGGCATCGACTTCGTTGGCCAACTGGCGCAGGGACTTGTCGATGCGCTTGGGTTCGCCGCTGGAGCCCGAGGTGCACAGGCTCAATTGGCACGCGTCCAGATCCAGCGCCGCAGCGCTCAACGGCGGTTGATACAGCGCGTCGAGATCGGCGGCCTCGGTCAGCCAGGCGTCAACGGCTGTGTTCCAGCGTTGGCGTGTCTGGGGTTGCAGATCGGCAGGCAGCAACACGCTGACCCCGGCCCGCCAGGCGCCCAGCAAGGCAATCGCCAACAGGCCGGCGTCTTCCAGGTGCACGGCCAGGCGTTGCACGCCACGGGCTTGCAGGCCCGCCGCCAGGCTCAGGGATTGCTCCCACAGCTGGGCATGATTCATTGCAGGTTCGGTGGTCACCCAACGCTGTTCCAACGGCTCAAGCAGCAAGTGCTCAAGTTTCAACCCTTTCATACGCGGCCTCGAACCCTTTGTCGTATTAGCCATTCCACGGCAAACAACAGGCCCATCAACCCGTAGGCGATGAGGCCGTTGTACAACGTCCACCAACTCAGCGGCGCCCACAGGGTGAGGGCGGCGGCGAGCAGGCCATTACACAGAAAAAACACACTCCACACCACGGTGACCTGGCGGGTGTACACGATGGCATGGGGTGGTAATACGGGGTCGGTCATGCGCGCCAGGCGCTCCACCATCGGCGGGCCATATTTGAGGCTCAAGCCAAACAGCGACAACATGAACGCGCTGACCAGGCTCGGGTACCAACGCAACAGGTGCGGGTTGTCGAACCAGGCCAACAGCAGGCAGAACACGATCACCACCAACGCCATCCAGCGACTGCCGGGGCGGCGCGCCCCGGTGAGTGCGCGCAACAGCCACAGGCTGCCCAGCAGCAGGCCGAATTGCCACGGCGCAAAGTGCTCGGTGCCGTAATACACCGCAAAGGGGTACAGCAGCCCCGCCAGCAACAGGCCGAGGCCGATCAGCCGGCTCATGCGGCAGGTGTGACCAGGCGGTACACGGCCTCAACCACGTCGTTCACGGTGCGCACCGCCTTGAATTCCTCGGCAGCGATTTTTTTGCCGGTCTGGCGCTTGATATGGTCGATCAAGTCCACGGCGTCGATGCTGTCGATTTCCAGGTCCTGGTACAGGTTGGCGTCGAGGGTGACGCGTTCCGGTGGCAGTTCAAACAGTTCCACCAAGGCATCGCGCAGGGTGTTGAAAATATCGTCACGAGTTTGCATGGTACGGTCTCAAGCTGCCTGTCGGGCCGTGACGAACGCCGCAAGGCTGGCCACGTTGGTGAAGTGATTGCGGGTGTCCTTGGCGTCGGCATCTATCTTGATGCCGTACTTTTTCTGGATCGCCAGGCCCAATTCGAGGGCGTCTACCGAGTCCAGGCCCAGGCCTTCGCCAAATAGAGTCTGGTCGCTACCGATGTCGTCGACACTGATGTCTTCCAAGCCCAGGGCCTCGATGATCAGCGTCTTTATGTCGTACTCAAGGCGTTGTTGGTCGCTCATCTTCGGCGAGCTCCTTAATAAAATAGTCATGCAGGTAATCGTTGAGCTTGCGTGAGGCCTGGGGCGCGGGCCCCAGTGTTGCGAACGCCTGTGGTTCTATATCGGCACCCACGCGCAAACTAAAGTGAAAGCGGCGTTTTGGGATGCGATACCAGGGTTCGGCTTTGGTCAGGGTGGTGGGGCTGACCTTGATCACCACCGGGGTCACGATTGTCGCACCACGCAGCGCAATGGCGGCGGCCCCGCGATGAAAGGCAGGCGTCGCGCCGGGTGTGGTGCGGGTGCCTTCCGGGAAGATGATCAGGGTCTGGCCTTCACGCAGGGCGTCGGCAGCGGCATCAAGCATATCGGCGCTGCCGTCATTGCTGATATAGCCTGCGTCGCGCACAGGCCCGCGCATGAACGGGTTTTGAAACAGGCTCTGCTTGACCACGCAGTTGGTCTGGCGCATCAAGCCAATCAAGAACACCACGTCGATCAGCGACGGGTGATTGGCGACGATCATCTGGCCGGGACGACCGAGTTTCTCGGCACCCTCGACGCTGTAGGTGAGCACACCAAAGCGTTGCATCATGCGAATAAAGAACCAGAACAGCCTGCTGATGGTATGGCGGGCACGGCGCTGGTGCGTTTCGGCACTGCCCGGCAGGCAACTGAGCAGCGGAAACACCAGCAAGCGCAGGCACAGGCCGCCGACGCCGAAGACAAAGAAGCTGGCGGCAGTGGCGAACAGGCGCCAGTAGTAAGCGTCCCGTGGTTTGTCGGTCACGGTTTGCGTTGCCAGTTCCATACGCGATTCTTCCAGGCATGTTGGCAGTCGGCCTGCTCGGTGAGCAGGGCGCGCAGCAGGTTCAGGGCATGGGGCCACTGGGTTTGAGTGGGTTGGACAGTGCCCGCGCTCAGTTCCAACTGCCACTCGTCGCCCGGCGTCACCAACAGGCCAAGGGCGTAGGGGAACGGCACGTCTTTGATCCAACGGGCATACGCTTCGGGCGGCTGCTCTTCGGTGATCACCAACAAGACCGCTGGCGCGCCTTCGTTGAGCAGTGCGGCGGCTTCGAGCATGCCGTGCTCCAGGCCGTCGCCAGCAGCAGCGAGGGCGGTCATTTCACTGGTTTCGTTACGCAGGATCGACCACAGGCCGATCACCGCGTTATGCACCGACAGGCTGAACTGGGTGGGCGACAGTGGCTGGTCGTTGGCTAGGTCGCTGAGGATGTCGAGGGTGCGTGGGGTTTCGCCATGCCGGGAGATGAACACCAGCGGCAGATCCTTCAAACCCTCGGCCAACGGCCAGCCCACACTGAACGCCATGCGCGCCAAACGGCTGAGGCGACGGCGCTGCATGGCCGGCAGGAACGATACGTCAGGGGAGGCTTCGCTTACGGGCAGCAACACCGGGGTCTGGCACCAGGCTTGCCAGTCGTCCACGCTTTCGAGCCCTGGGGCCCATGCGCGCCATTGGGCGATGTTGAAAGTGATCACTGAGAGATTATCCCGCCCCTGCGGGCTTCCATGTGCGGCTGTTGGCCCCGAATACCGGGACAGGGAGCAATAGCCGAATGGCGCGCATTATCCCGGTGCCGTGGGCTTCTAGCAAATTTTGGTAAAGAAATGTTCAAGGCTGATTACAAATAGGTGGGAAAGAGTTATGGATTGTCCTTTACCTGAGAGCAACAGGGGTTGTCGGACTGTTCTGTTTAATGTGTCGGTGGTGTATGACTGCTAATAGCACTGGTAGCCCGTGATGCAGCAATGCATGGATGAACAAGGTAGCTAACAGGCGCTTTTGCCCTCTACACTCGGACATTCATTGATACACGGAGGTTTTTCCATGCGGCGCGTGGTGTTCAATCAGAAAGGCGGCGTGGGCAAGTCCAGTATTGCCTGCAACCTGGCGGCGGTCAGCGCCAGCGAAGGCTATCGGACCCTGTTGGTGGACCTCGATGCGCAAGCCAACTCAACCCAGTACCTCACGGGGCTGACTGGCAATGATATCCCCATGGGTATCGCGGATTTTTTCAAGCAAACCCTGTCTTCCGGGCCGTTTTCGAAGAAGAACAAGGTGGATATCTACGAAACGCCCTTCGACAACCTGCATGTGATCACCGCTACCGCGGAGTTGGCCGATTTGCAGCCCAAGCTTGAGGCCAAGCACAAGATCAACAAGCTGCGAAAGTTGCTGGACGAGCTGGCCGAAGACTACGACCGGATCTACCTGGATACTCCGCCAGCGCTGAATTTTTATGCGGTTTCGGCGTTGATCGCCGCTGATCGTGTTTTGATCCCTTTCGATTGCGACAGTTTTTCGCGCCAGGCGCTGTACGGCCTTCTGTCTGAAATTGAAGAGTTGAAGGAAGACCACAACGAAGGCCTCGAAGTGGAAGGCATCGTGGTCAATCAGTTCCAAGCCAGGGCGACGTTGCCGCAGCAGATGCTGGATGAGTTGATTGCAGAGGGTTTGCCGGTATTGCCGGTGTACCTCGCCAGCTCCGTGCGTATGCGTGAGTCGCACCAGGAGAGCAAGCCGCTGATTCACCTGGACCCACGGCATAAGCTGACGCAGCAGTTTGTGGAATTGCATAACCTGCTGGAAAACGCGTGATCTAACAGGCAACTGAAATCCCCTGTGGGAGGGGGCTTGCCCCCGATAGCGGTGGTTCAGTCAGCACTTGTATTGCCTGACACACTGCAATCGGGGGCAAGCCCCCTCCCACATTTGATCTGTGTTGCTTTGAGGGTCGGGTTACACGCCCTGGCTACGCAGCCACGCCATCAACTGCGGCAACGGAAACGCCCCACTCTGGCGCGCCACTTCGCGGCCGTTCTTGAACAGAATCAAACTGGGAATCGACCGAATCCCCAACTGCGCCGACAACTGCTGATTCGCCTCGCTGTCCAGCTTGGCCAACCGGCACTTACCCTCCAACTGCCCAGCCGCCTGCTCAAACACCGGCGCGAACGATTTACACGGCCCGCACCACTCGGCCCACACATCCACCAGCAGCGGCAAATCACCCTTGATCTGGCTGGCGTAGTCGCCTTGCTTGAGCTCAAACGGCGTGTTCGACAAAACCGGCTGCTTGCAGCGCCCGCACTTGGGCGCATCACCCAGGCGTTCGCCGGGTATGCGGTTGAGGCCGTTGCAGTGGGGGCAGGGGATTACAAGAGGTTCGGACATGGTGGGCTCCTGATAATGGCCAATAGGCTCTATGTGGAGCCAGCGCAGATATTTATCAAGGTTGTAGTGAGCGGGCTTGCCCCGCGCTGGGCTGCGTAGCGGCCCAAAAACCAGACAATCAGGATCTATCTGGAAGAACGCTTCGGCCGAATTAGGGCCGCTTCGCAGCCCAACGCGGGGCAAGCCCGCTCACTACAGGAATAGCGTCTACGACGAACAACTAATCTCCAAATGCTTGCCCCAGTCCGGCGGCCGCTGCGCGTATTGCTCCATCCCCGCTTGCTCCTCGAACGGCTTGGACAGCACCTCATGCAGGCGCCGCACTTCGCTGTAATCCCCAGACTCGGCGGCAGCAATGGCGTTCTGCGCCAAGTAGTTGCGCAAGATATACAGCGGGTTCACCGCATGCATCCGCGCACGGCGCTGTTCTTCGCTGTACTCCCCATCCCGTTCAACACGCGACTTGTACTGCTCAGCCCAGGCATCAAACCCGGCCAGGTCGACAAAGTCATCGCGCAGCTTCGTCACGGCCAGCGCCGCCGACTCATCCCCCAGGCGACGGAAGAACAAGGTGTAATCCACGCCGCTGTTCTGCATCAGCTTCAATAACCGCTCGACCAGTTTCTGGTCATCATCTTCAGCGGTGGTCAGTCCCAGTCGGCGGCGCATCAAGTCCAGGTAGTTGGCCTGATACAACGGCAGATACAGCCCCAGCGCTTCTTTTAACGCATCCACGCTGATAAACGGCGTCAACGCCTGCGCCAATGCGCTGAGGTTCCACTGCCCGATGGGCACCTGGTTACTGAAGGAGTAACGGCCTTCATGGTCGGAATGGTTGCAGATGAAGTGCGCGTCGAAGTCATCCAGGAACGCGAACGGCCCGAAGTCGAAGGTGATGCCCAGGATCGACATATTGTCGGTGTTCATCACCCCATGGCAGAAACCGTAGGCCTGCCACTTGGCGATCAGCTCGGCATTGCGTTCAACGATTTCGCGGAACATCGCCAAGTAGGGTTCGGGCTGTTCACGGCATTCAGGGTAGTGAAGGTTCAGCACATGCTCGGCCAGCAGCGCCTGCTGCTCGGGCTTTTTGGTGTAGTAGAAGTATTCGAAATGCCCGAAGCGGATATGGCTGGGGGCCATACGCAGCACCATCGCGCCACGTTCCTGTTTTTCACGCCATACCGGGGTGTCGGAGCCGATCACGCAGAGTGCGCGGCTGCTGGGGATGCCCAGTGCATGCAGGGCCTCGGAGGCCAGGAACTCACGGATCGAAGAGCGCAACACGGCACGGCCATCGCCCATGCGTGAGTAAGGCGTCATCCCGGCGCCCTTGAGATGCAAGTCCCAGTGCTCGCCGGCCGCGTTGTACACCTCGCCCAGCAACAACCCCCGGCCATCCCCCAACTGAGGGGTGTAGCCGCCAAACTGGTGCCCGGAGTAGACCATCGCCCGTGGCTCGGCCTCGGCCCACAGTTTGTGCCCGCCAAACAGCTCGGCAAACACCGGTGTTTCGGCCACGGCCGGGTCGAGGTCGAGCAGCGCCATGGCGGCATTGCTGGCCACTACAAGGCGCGGCGCGTCGAGGGGTTCAGGCAGTACATGGGTTGAGAACGCGTCGCCCAAGCGTGCGAAGCGGTTGTCGAAGGTCAGTTCGTCGAGGGCTTTCACCGGCCATCTCCAGCAGAATGTCCGAGCATTCTGCTGGGGATAGCGCGGTTAGTCGAGTTTGCTCGGCGGCGGCTCTGGCGCATCCGCGATGTTGCCGGCGGGCGGCTCGGGTGCGTCGGGGGTTGGAGCGGGCGGCACGATGGTTTTGCGATCGTCCTCCACCGGCACCAGCTTGTATTCCTGGCCGTGCATGTTCTTGAGGTACACCTCCATCTGTCGGAACGAGATGTTGATGTGCTGCTTCTTGAACTCACGGTTGATGTAGCGGTTGACCTCGTCGAGCACCGGGTTTCGGTCGCCCAGGTCGCGCACGTGCATACGCAGTTCGTGGTCCAGCGTGCTTTCACCGAAGTTGAGGAAGTACACGTGGGGCTCGGGCTCTTTGAGCACTCGCGGATTTTCTCGCGCAGCCTTGAGCAGCAATTCCTTCACAAGATCAAGATCAGAGCCGTAGTCCACGCCGAGTTTGAGTGTGACGCGGGTGATGGTGTCGGTCAGCGACCAGTTGATCAGTTGCCCGGTGATAAACGTCTTGTTCGGGACGATGATGTCCTTGCGATCAAAGTCGGTGATCGTGGTGGCGCGGATGCGAATCTTGCTCACCGTGCCCGACAGGTTGCCGATGGTAATCGTGTCGCCAATGCGCACCGGGCGCTCGAACAAAATCATGATGCCGGAGATAAAGTTGGCGAAAATCTCCTGCATCCCGAAGCCCAACCCCACCGACAGCGCCGCCACCAGCCATTGCAGCTTGTCCCAGCTCACGCCGAGGGTCGACAGCGTCGAGACAAAGCCCACGCCGGCAATCACATACGACAGCAACGTGGTGGTCGCGTAGGCGCTGCCCTGGGCCAGGTCCAGCTTGGACAGCACCAGTACCTCCAGCAAACCGGGCAGGTTGCGCGCCAGGGCGAAGGTGATGCCGATGATGATCAGCGCACCGAGCAAGTCGCCGATGCTGATGGGCACCATGCTGATATTGGCGCCGGTGCCGCTGGTGTATTCGTAGAGGGTGACGTTGTCGAGGTAGGAAAACACCGAGATCAAGTCAGACCACACCCAGTACAGCGCTGCGATAAAGCCGCCTAGCAAGGCCAGGCGAATCAAGCGCAGGGATTGTTCGTTGACCTTTTCGATGTCCAGGGTCGGCTCTTCGATTACCGCTTCGCCTTCGCCGGCTTCCTTGGCCGCCTGGCGTTTGGCCAGGGCGCGGGCGTAGGCCAGGCGCCGTGCGGCAACACTCAACCAGCGGACGAACGTGGCTTCGATCACCAGCCAGAACATCAGCAGGTATAGGGTGTTGATCAACCGGTCGCTGAGCTTGAGCGCGGTGTAGTAGTAGCCGAAACACACGGCAATAAACAGCGCGATGGGCAACGCGGTAAACAGCAGGCCCACGGCCTTGCGAAACAGGGAGGCTTTTTCGTGGGTGGGGCTGTTGAGCAGCAAGCGGCCCAGCAACCAGGCCATCAGCGCGTAGCAGGTCAGCACCACGCCGATGCCCAGCACGTCGTCGGCCAGCGCCGCAGGTTGCAGCTCGGCAATTGCCACCACGGCCACCAGGGCCAGCACCACCAAGCCAAGCTTGCGTACCCAGCCTTGCAGGAATTCGACCTGGGGCTTTTCCCAACGGAAGTGCAACTCGGCCACGCCGCCCGGCGCCAGGATGCGGTAAGCGGTGTAGAACACCATCCACGCCTGGGCGATTTGCAGCAGCGCCGCCCCCAGGTTGGCGTTTTGCCCGCGGGCGTCGATTTGCAACGCATAGCCGCATAGCGCCAAACCCAGGGCCACGGGCATCGCCAGCAGGATATTGATCAGGATCGCCTGGGGCGTATGCCACTGGCTGTCGCGCTTGAAGTGCCCAATGTCCTGATGGACCTTGTTCAGGCGCTGGTACAGCGCTTTACGCCGCCACAGCAGGGCACCGATCAACAGCAACAGCGGCAGGAACAGCAGCGGGCGCTGGGTCAGGCCATCATAGAGCTCGCTGACGCTGGAGGCCCAGGGCAGGGTGGTGACCTGTTTGCTCAGGTGCGCCGGCACGGTTTCCAGCCACTCGGTGTCCAGCGGCTTGTTACTGGGGATCCAGAACATCTGCTCGTCCAGCGTGGCGCGCAACGTGGTGGCGGTGCTCAGCAGTTGTTTCTGGTTCAGTTGCAGGGTGATGGATTCATTGAGCAGCGCGCTCAGCTCACGGCTCAGGCGCTCCAGCAGGTCGCTGCGGGTGATCGCCAGTTCCAGCAGGGTGCGGCGCAACTGCGGCGTGACGTCTTCTGGCGATTGATTGGCCAGCAAGTTATCCACATAGGCGCTTGGAGAGCTGATCAGCTCGCGCTGCTGGTTGACCTCGAACTGGTACAGGCGAATGTTGGCGATGTCGTCCGCCAGGTCGCGGTCTACGGTGAGGCGCGGCAACGCTTGCTTTTGTTTGTAGAGAATCTTGGACAGCAGCAGGCTGCCCTTGAGCACGTTGATCTGCTCGTCCAGGGCGGAATCGCTCTGGGTCACTGTGTCGAGTTGTTGCTTGGTTTTCAGGTTCTTTTGGGTCAGGTCGTTGAGGCGGTCAGTGCTTTTGAGCAGGTAGTCGGACAGCTTCAGGTTGGCCGCGCTCTCGGTAGCCAGCAGGCTGCTGCCGCCGGCTTTTTGCGCTTCGATGGACTGCTGGGTGACCGTCTGCTGGGACTGGGCCAGGCGTTTCTGGTTGATCAGGGTTTGCAGGTCCTGGATCTCTTGCTCCAGGCGCGCGGTTTTTTCCATCACCAGGTCATGCTGGCTGTTGCCCAGGTCTTGCAGCTGGCTGTTGCCGGCCAGTTCCTGGCGACGCAGTGGGATCAGCGCGTTGAGCGCGGCGAGTTCGGCATTTAGCTGATTGCGCTGGTCGCTGCTGAGGGTCTTGCCGTTGTCTTTGCCGGCCTTGAGGATCGAATTGATCTGCAAGATGCGGGTCTGGCTGCTGCTGATCTCGGTCTGGGCGCGCTCGGGGCGGGTCTGGGCGGCGATGCTCAGGCTGTTGGCATCGGCCAGTTCTTTTTGCAGGTCGCCCTGCTGGGTGGTGCGCTGCACCAGCAGTTGCTCAAGTTGCGGCACCGGCAGGGTGGCATAGCGTTGCGCCACCGGGATGATTTTGGTGGCCTTGAGGCGGGTCAGTTCGCGCTGGTTGTCGGTGGTCTGGCGCGGGGCGTCTTCGAGTTGGCGCTTGAGGTCGACCAGGCGTTGCTCGTAATCCTGCTTGTTGCCCAGATACGTGAGGGTCTGTTGCAGAATGGTCTGCAACGCCTTCATGTCGGCATCGGGCAGCTTGCGGTCGGGCAGTTTGTCCAGGGTTTGCTGGATGGCGTCGGCGCTGGGCGGGTCGGCCGCGTGAACGGTGCCGACACAAAGGGTCAGGCCCAGCAGGGCAGTGGCGAGAAACGTGCGCAGGGTTGGCATAGAGACCGGTCTTGCAAGGTGAAGAATCGGGGGCGTCGTCGCCCCGCAGTTTAGAGGAAGAGTCCGGGGCCCGGGCGACTTCCTTCGGGGAATCTGACGCCCACTTTGCCGATCTTGTTCCCTTCCATGACGGCGACGGTCCAGATGGTGTTGTTCCACTCCACCTGGTCGCCGACGATGGGCGCGCCACCAACCTTTTGGGTGATGAAGCTGCTCAGCGGCATGTCCGGGTCGATGCCGTCAAGCTTCAGGCCATACAGGGCGGAAACCGCGCCCAGCTGGGCGTCGCCTTCGAGCACGAAGTCGCCGAAAAAGCGCAGGTCCAGGCCGCGTTGCGGGGCCTGGCTGAACAGTTTGCCCAAGGCCGGCAGGTTGTGTTCATGGCCGATCACGCAGAGCAGATCGCCGACTTCGAGCACCGTACTACCCGACGGATGGAGCAGTTGTTGGCCACGGAACAGTGCCGCGATGCGCGTGCCTTCGGGCATTTTCAGCTCACGCAGCGCCGCGCCGATGCACCATTTCTCGGCGCCCAAGCGGTAGACGAACAGCTCCCACTCGCTGGTGACGTGTACTTCGAGGGCTGCGCGGGAGATCGGCGCCGGGTCCGGTGGTACGGTCACCTTGAGCAACTTGGCCACCCACGGCAAGCTGGTGCCTTGCACCAGCAGCGAGACCAGTACGATAAAGAACGCCAGGTTGAAGTACAGCTGCGCATGGGGCAGGCCGGCCATCAGCGGGAACACCGCCAGAATAATCGGGACCGCGCCGCGTAAACCAACCCAGGCAATAAAGCCTTTTTCGCGCCCGTGGAACGCCTTGAACGGCAGCAGGCCAACCATCACCGACAGTGGCCGCGCAAACAAAATCATCCACAGCGCCAGGCCTAGGGCCGGCAACGCAATCGGCAGCAAGTCATGGGGCGTGACCAACAGGCCCAGCACCAAAAACATGCCGATCTGCGCCAGCCACGCCATGCCGTCGAGCATATGCAAAATGCCATGACGGCTGCGCACCGGGCGGTTGCCGATCACCAGGCCGCACAGGTACACGGCGAGGAAGCCGCTGCCGTGCAAGGCGTTGGTGACGGCAAATACGAACAGGCCGCCGGCGATCACCAGGATCGGGTACAGGCCAGTGGCCAGGTTGATACGGTTGACCATTTGCAGCATCAACCAGCCGCCGCCCAGACCGACCACGCCGCCGATACCGAATTCGCGCACCAAATGTGTCAGCAGGCTCCAGTGCAGGCCGGTCTGGCCGCTGGCGAGCATGTCGATCAGGGTAACGGTGAGAAACACCGCCATCGGGTCGTTGCTGCCGGATTCGATTTCGAGGGTGGCGGTGACCCGTTCGTTCAGGCCCTTACCGCCCAGCAGCGAGAACACGGCGGCGGCGTCGGTTGAGCCGACGATGGCGCCGATCAGCAGGCCTTGAATGATATTGAGGTCAAACAGCCAGGCCGCGGCCATGCCGGTGAGGCCGGTGGTAATCAACACCCCCACCGTGGCCAGCGACAACGCCGGCCACAGTGCCACTCGGAAACTCGCCACCCGCGTGCGCAAGCCGCCGTCCAGCAGGATCACCGCCAGTGCGAGGTTGCCCACCAGATAGGCGGTTGGGTAGTTATCAAAGATGATGCCGCCGCCATCGACGCCGGCCACCATGCCAACGGCCAGGATGATCACCAATATCGGGATACCCAGGCGGGACGAAAGGGAACTCACCAGAATGCTCGCACTCACCAGCAACGCGCCGATCAAGAACAGGCTGTTGATGGTCGTCGCATTCAAAGGCAGTACTCCATGAGCAAACAAGACGGGGCGCAAACTGACCATGCAGTCTGCGTGCCAGCGATTCTAACCTGTTGAATTGCTGTGCTGTCAAAAAGCTTTTCAAGGCGGGTGCAGATCTAAATGTGGGAGGGGGCTTGCCCCCGATGGCAGTGTATCAGTCAGCACATCTGTTACTGATACACCGCCATCGGGGGCAAGCCCCCTCCCACATTTTTAACCCAGTTGTGTCAGTTAAAGGCGGAAACGGCCAACCATGCCGTTCAAATCCACCGCCAATCGCGACAACTCATTGCTCGCCGCACTGGTCTGGCTTGCACCCGTCGCCGATTGCACCGACAAATCCCGAATGTTCACCAGGTTACGGTCCACTTCCCGCGCCACCTGCGCCTGCTCTTCCGCCGCGCTGGCGATCACCAGGTTGCGTTCATTGATCTCGACAATCGCGGTATTGATGGTTTCCAGCGAAATGCCCGCACCTTTGGCGATGTTCAACGTTGATTCCGCACGCTCGGTGCTGTTACGCATCGAATCCACCGCGTGCTCTGTGCCGGCCTGGATACTGCCGATCATCCGCTCGATCTCGCTGGTGGACTGCTGAGTACGATGGGCCAGGGCCCGCACTTCATCGGCCACCACCGCAAAGCCACGACCGGCTTCACCCGCACGCGCTGCTTCAATGGCGGCGTTGAGGGCCAGCAGGTTGGTCTGGTCGGCCAGGCCGCGAATCACGTCCAACACCTTGCCGATATCCCGAGACTCATTGGCCAAGTCGCCAATCAACGTGGCAGTCGCCTGCACATCGCCGCTCATGCGTTCGATGGCGCTGACGGTTTCCTGCACCAGGTCGCGGCCGTCGCCAGCGGACGTGGTGGCGTTGCGCGAGGCTTCGGACGTACTGACGGCATTGCGTGCGACTTCTTCCACGGCACTGGTCATCTCGTTGACGGCCGTGGCGGCTTGTTCGATTTCGTTGTTCTGCTGGGTCAGGCCACGGGCGCTTTCGTCGGTGACCGCGTTCAACTCTTCGGCGGCGGATGCCAACTGGGTGGCAGAACCGGCGATGCGTTGCAGGGTGTCGCGCAGTTTGTCCTGCATCTTGGCCATGGCCGCCAGCAGGCGACCCGCTTCGTCATTACCGTCGACTTTGATCGGGCGCGTCAGGTTGCCTTCGGCGACTTCTTCGGCGGCCTCCAGTGCCTGGGAAATGGGCAGGGTGATGCTACGGGTCAGCAACCACGCGAACAGCACGGTCAGCGCAGTCGCCAGGACCAACAGGCCGACCACCAACTTAAAGGCCAGGTCGTATTGAGCCTTGGCTTCGTCATTGGTAACCAGCGCCATTTTGTTGTTGATGTCCAGCAAGCGCGCCAGCACCGCGTTGACCTGCTCTGAATTGCTCAGCAGCTCGGTGTTGATCAGCGTGCGCAGCGCTTCGACCTGATTGGCCTGGGACAGGCTCTTCATGCGCGCTTCAATCTGGCGGTACTGGCCGAGCAGACTCACGTATTCGTCGTAGGCGGCGCGTTCTTCACGGCTGTCGATCAGCCTCTCGTAGATGGCCTGGGCGGTGCGGATCTGCTGGTCGCGCAACTCGAAGGTCTCCAGGGTCTTTTGTTGCACGTCCGGTTCGCGGTTGGTCAGCAAGCGGTAGGACAGCACGCGCAGGCGCAGGGTCAGCTGGGTGAACTCGTCGAGGGCGCGAATGCTCGGCACGCTGGACAAGGTGATCTCTTCAGCGGCACCACGGATCTTGCTCATCTGGTTCAGTGCAAACACACCGAGAAACAACATGAGCGCGCCGATAAACGCGAAGCCAAGAAAGGCGCGCGGCGCGATATTCATATTACGAAGGGACATGCGGGAAACCTTGGGGAGAAGCGCGATCCGTGCGGCCATGAGACGGGGTGTGCCTCTCTATCGGTCGTACGACTAAAGTCTAAAGGGGTGTGTGCGTTTTTGTCGCATCTGACGAGGGGTTTGGCCGATTCAGGAACCAGATGGGGTAATTGCAGTCACTAAGGCTCGAAAGTGCGGCCCGGCCCCTAAAAATCGGGCTGCGCGCCAGGGATAACCCTGGCATCCGAGGTGAATTTTCTTTATCGTCACCGCCCTTTGAAAAAGCCCGAGAAATCAAAATGTTAGAAGCATCCCTCAGCCAATTGGAACAACTGGTCAGCGACCTGGTACAGCAGAATCAAGACCTGTTGGGCAGCAATGAATCCCTCAAGGCCGAACTGGCCCGCGCCAAGGATGAGAACGACAGCCTGCAATTGAACCTGATGGAGCAGGAAGAAAAAAACGGCGCCACCGCTGCGCGCATTCAAGCGTTGGTTGAGCGTGTGAGCGCGGGTCCTGTCGGCGCATGAGCGAGGGGATAAAGGTCGTTTCGATTCTCGGTGAGGATTACTCGATCAAGGCCCCGGCCGGGGAAGACAAGACCCTGATGCACGCCGTGACGATGCTGAAGGCCTCCCTGGCCACCACCAAGAAAAAGTACCCGACGCTGATTGGGGATAAGTTACTGGTGCTGGCGGCGCTGAACCTGTGCGCCGAGCAGATCGAAATGCAGCAGGCGCACCAGGAGGAACTCGACCGTTACCAAGAGCAAGTCAGCGCCACGGTCGAGGTGATTTCCAAGGTGATGGGGCAACCTTAACCAATGTTCTGGTGCGCGGCGTCTTTTCAGTGCGCGCACTAGGCTTTTCGTTTGGTCTTACTCGTACACGATCTCGATGGAGTACTGATCGTTGGACTCATAGTTAAAAATTTTATGATCCACAGTTTTACTATTACCCAACACGAGTAGCTTGTCTCCTTTGTTGGCGTACAGAAGGTACTCATTCAGCGTCACATCCTGGGGGGTGAAACGCTCGCCTTTTTTACTAACTAGAACAATTGTCGGTGCAGTTTTCATGTTGAACTCTCCAGGCGGTGTAGACCGTTGATAGTGGAAAAATTCGATGTCGAATTCGTTCCTAACACCTGAAGCTTATTCATCAAAAACTTCCCTGATAACTGTGAGAAGTCACAGTTTCTTAGATCAATCGTTCATTACTTTGCGCCCCCCAGGTCACTAAACTCTATTAGAACCATCCCTCTTGCATGCCAAGGCACGTATCATCCCGCGCCTCAAGAATCGCAAGTTCATGATGGCAGCCCGGTACTTCCCAGGTCAGGAAGTACCGGGCGGCTTGAAGCTTGCCTTTATAAAACGCCACATCGGCCGCATTGCCCTTGGCCAGCCCTTCTTCGGCGCGAATCGCTTGTTCCAGCCAGCGCCAGCCAATCACCGTATGCCCAAACACTTTCAGGTACAGCGCCGAGTTCGCCAGGCTGCTGTTGACCTTGCCTTGGGCGAGATCCGTCAGCAGGCCGAGGGTGACGCTTTGCAAGCGAGTCACCAGTGTCTCCAGCGGCTCACTTAGCGCGGTCAGCGACGGATATTCTTGCGCTCGGGCGCCGGTTTCGGCGATCAGTCTGATCAATTGCTTCAAGCCCGCGCCGCCGTTCTGCGCCAGCTTGCGCCCCAGCAGATCCAGGGACTGGATGCCGTGGGTGCCTTCATGGATCGGGTTCAGGCGATTGTCGCGGTAATACTGCTCCACCGGGTATTCGCGGGTGTAGCCGTGGCCGCCGAGGATCTGGATCGCCAGTTCGTTGGCCTTGAGGCAAAACTCCGACGGCCACGATTTGACGATCGGGGTGAGCAGGTCCAGCAGTTCGTGGGCTTGCTTGCGCTCGGCTTCAGTTGCCAGGGTGGTGGTATCGTCGAACAGGCGGGCGGCGTAAAGGCCGAGGTCGAATGCGCCTTCCACGTAGGCTTTTTGGGTCAACAGCATGCGTTTGATATCGGCGTGCTGAATGATCGAGACCGGAGCCGTGGTGGGATCTTTACTATCCGGCAGGCGACCTTGTGGACGTTCGCGAGCGTACTCCAGCGAATACAGATAACCGGCGTAACCGAGCATCACGGCGCCCATACCGACGCCGATGCGCGCTTCGTTCATCATCTGGAACATGCAGCTCAAGCCTTGATGAGGCTTGCCCACCAGATAGCCGATACAGTTACCGTTATCGCCGAAGTTAAGCGCTGTGGACGTGGTGCCGCGCCAGCCCATCTTGTGGAACAACCCTGCTAGCAGCACGTCATTGCGTTCGCCCAGGCTGCCGTCATCGTTGACCAGGAATTTGGGCACGATAAATAGCGAAATGCCCTTCACCCCAGCGGGCGCGTCCGGCAGCTTGGCAAGCACCATGTGCACGATGTTTTCCGACAGCGGGTGGTCGCCGCCAGAGATGAAGATCTTGTTGCCCTTGAGCCTGTAAGTACCGTCAGCCGCAGGTTCTGCGCGGGTACGAATATCCGACAGTGAAGAGCCGGCATGGGGCTCGGTCAGGGCCATGGTGCCAAAGAAACGGCCGTCGATCATGGGTTGCAAAAAGCGTTGTTTCTGATCGTCGGTGCCAAAGCTTTCGATCAGGTTGGCGGCGCCCATGGTCAGGAACGGGTACGAGGTTGACGCGGCGTTTGCCGATTGGAAATGCGCAAAGCAGGCCTGGGACAACAGCGTGGGGAGTTGCATGCCGCCCGCTTCAAAACTGCGCGCGGCGCTGAGAAAGCCCGCTTCGAGGAAGGCATCCACGGCCGGTTTCACTTCCGGGATCAGAATCGCCTTACCGTCTTCGTAGCGTGGTTCGTTCTCGTCGTTCTTGCGGTTATGGGGGGCGAAGTGCTTTTCGGCGATGTTGCGCGCCGTGCTGATCGCCGCATCGAAGGTTTCGCGGTTGTGCTCGGCAAACCGTTCGCGCTGGGTCAGGCCCTCGGCATCGAGGACTTCGTACAGCTCGAAAGCCAGATTGCGGGAACTGAGCAGCGTCTCGGACATGGCGGCTTACCTTTGGAGAAATTGGCCTGAGTCTAAGTGCGCGAATGGAGGGTGGATAGCAAGATTGATTTGGGTGATGGAGCTGCAAAATGTGGGAGGGGGCTTGCCCCCGATAGCGGTGTGTCAGCCAGAGATAAGTTGACTGATATACCGCAATCGGGGGCAAGCCCCCTCCCACAGGGGTTACAGCGTTTAGCCGATCGTCATCAAGCTGGCGTTACCGCCGGCTGCCGCGGTGTTAACGCTCAACGCCCGCTCAATCACCAGACGCTCCAGCGCAATCGCCGTCTCACCTTGCGACAGACCATGCACCCCAACAATCGCACCACCACGCTGCGCCACTTGTTGGCACACCGCACGCAACTGATCGGAATCACCGTGATGCAGGACCGCGTCGAATACCACCTCGTCCTTGGTCCAGTCGGCCACGCGCTTGATCTTCGCCTGAATCTCTTTAGGCAGGCGTGGGAACAAGGCTTTGGTCAGGTCAGTTTCAGGCCATACCGCCGAACCGCCTACCGCCAGCACAGCGGCCAGTTGGGTCAGCAGGTCGCCTTCCACTTCCGCCAGGCACAGCACGTGCTCGCGAGGCAGGATGGCGTAGCTGTTGCGCTCGCCAGTCGGGCCAGCCAGTTGGCGGGTGATACCGCTTTGCGATTGCGATGCGAACTGGCTGCACAGGGCGCTCAGGTCGCTGAACTTATTGCTGTCGGCCCAGGTTTTAAGGGCGGTCAGCGGTTGGCTCATGGCATCGCGCAGACGCACGTCCGGTGCAGACAAAGCGTCGCCGCGTACGAAGGATTGCTCGATGGCATCCGTAGGGCGGGTCGACAGCAAGCGGTACAGGTACAGCGGGCCACCGGCTTTCGGGCCAGTACCCGACAGGCCTTCGCCGCCAAACGGTTGCACGCCAACGACTGCGCCGACGATGTTGCGGTTCACATAGACGTTACCGGCATTGACGTTGTCGATCACCTTGGCAATGGTCTCGTCGATGCGGGTGTGCACGCCCAGGGTCAGGCCATAGCCCGACGCGTTGATCTGGCCGATCAACTGGTCGATTTCTTTACGCTTGTAGCGCACCACGTGCAGCACTGGGCCGAAGATCTCCCGTTGCAGCTCGTCGAAGCTTTCCAGCTCGATCAGGGTTGGCATCACGAAGGTGCCGCGCTTGATTTCTTCGCCGTCGGCAATCGCCACTTGGTAAACGTTGCGACCTTTGTCGCGCATGGCCTGGATGTGCTTCTCGATGCCAGCCTTGGCTTCGGCGTCGATCACCGGGCCAATGTCGACCGACAGGCGCTCCGGATTGCCGAGACGGCATTCCGCCATGGCGCCCTTGAGCATTTCGATGACGCGGTCTGCCGAATCTTCCTGCAGGCACAGTACACGCAGGGCCGAGCAACGTTGGCCGGCACTGTCAAAGGCCGAGGACACCACGTCGATCACGACTTGCTCGGTCAGCGCCGAAGAGTCAACGATCATCGCGTTCTGGCCGCCCGTTTCGGCGATCAGCGGGATTGGACGGCCCTGGGCATCCAGGCGACCAGCGACGTTGCGTTGCAGCAGGCGCGCCACTTCGGTGGAGCCGGTGAACATCACGCCTTTGACGCGATCATCGCCTACAAGGCGCGCACCTACGGTTTCGCCCTGGCCCGGCAGCAGTTGCAGCACGCCTTCCGGAATACCGGCTTCCAGCAGGATGCGCACGGCTTGCGCGGCCACCAGCGGGGTTTGCTCGGCAGGCTTGGCCAGTACCGGGTTGCCGGCGGCCAATGCAGCAGCGACTTGGCCGCTGAAAATCGCCAGCGGGAAGTTCCATGGGCTGATGCACACCACCGGGCCCAGTGGGCGGTGGGCGTCGTTGGTGAAGTCATTGCGCGCCTGCACCGCGTAGTAACGCAGGAAGTCCACGGCTTCACGCACTTCGGCGATGGCGTTGGCGAAGGTCTTGCCGGCTTCGCGAGCCAGCAGGCCCATCAGCGGCTGTATCTCGCCTTCCATCAGGTCGGCAGCACGTTCCAGGATCGCAGCGCGTTCGGCGGGCGGGGTAGCCTGCCAGATCGGGCCGGCGCTGATAGCGCACTGGATGGCGTTGTCGACGTCTTCGACAGTGGCTTCTTGCACATGGCCGACCACGTCACGCAGATCGGACGGGTTCAGTACCGGTGCCGCCGGCTGTTCGCTGGAGGCGCAACCCAGCATCGGCGCGGCCTTCCAGTTGTTGTGGGCCGTGGCCAGCAGGGCGCATGACAACGACGCCAGGCGGTGTTCGTTGGCCAGGTCGATACCCGCCGAGTTGGCGCGCTCGCTGCCGTACAGGTCACGCGGCAAGGGGATGCGCGGGTGCGGCAGGCCGAAACCGCCTTCCTGCGTAGCCATTTGCTCGATGCTGGCTACTGGGTCGGCCACCAGCTCCTGAATGGAAATGGACTGGTCGGCAATGCGGTTGACGAACGAGGTATTCGCGCCGTTTTCCAGCAGTCGACGTACCAGGTAGGCCAGCAGTGTTTCGTGGGTGCCAACCGGTGCGTACACACGGCACGGACGGTTCAGCTTACCTTCGGAAACCTTGCCTACAACTTGTTCGTACAGCGGCTCACCCATGCCGTGCAGGCATTGGAACTCGTACTGGCCGGGGTAATAGTTCTGACCGGCGATATGGTAGATGGCCGACAGGGTATGGGCGTTGTGCGTAGCGAACTGCGGGTAGATGACTTCCGGCACCGACAGCAGTTTGCGTGCGCAGGCGATGTAGGAAACGTCGGTGTACACCTTGCGGGTGTACACCGGGTAGCCTTCCAGGCCTTCGACCTGGGCGCGCTTGATCTCGCTGTCCCAGTACGCGCCTTTTACCAGGCGGATCATCAGGCGATGGCGGCTGCGGCGCGCCAGGTCGATGACGTAGTCGATCACATACGGGCAACGCTTCTGGTAAGCCTGGATCACGAAACCGATGCCGTTCCAGCCGGTCAGTTGCGGCTCGAAGCACAGGCGCTCCAGCAGATCCAGCGACAGCTCAAGGCGGTCGGCCTCTTCGGCGTCGATGTTCAGGCCAATGTCGTATTGCTTGGCCAGCAGGGTCAGGGACAGCAGGCGCGGGTACAGCTCGTCCATCACACGCTCGTACTGCGCACGGCTGTAACGCGGGTGCAGTGCCGAGAGCTTGATGGAGATGCCCGGGCCTTCATAAATCCCACGGCCGTGAGAGGCTTTGCCGATGGAGTGAATGGCTTGTTCGTACGAGGCCAGGTACTTCTGGGCATCGTGTTCGGTGAGGGCGGCTTCACCGAGCATGTCGTAGGAGTAACGGAAGCCCTTGGCTTCGAACTTGCTCGCGTTGGCCAGGGCTTCGGCGATGGTTTCGCCGGTGACGAACTGCTCGCCCATCAGGCGCATGGCCATGTCGACGCCCTTGCGGATCATCGGCTCGCCGCTCTTACCGATGATGCGGCTCAGGGACGAAGTCAGGCCGGCTTCGTTATGGGTGGCGACCAGTTTGCCGGTCAGCAGCAGGCCCCAAGTGGCGGCGTTGACGAACAGCGACGGGCTGTTGCCCAGGTGCGGCTGCCAGTTGCCGGTGCTGATCTTGTCACGGATCAGCGCGTCGCGAGTGCCTTTGTCCGGGATGCGCAGCAGCGCTTCTGCCAGGCACATCAGCGCTACGCCTTCCTGGGACGACAGCGAAAATTCTTGCAGCAGGCCCTGAACAATACCGGCACGGCCGCCAGCACTCTTCTGGTTACGCAGTTTTTCGGCAATCGAGGCGGCCAGCTTGTTGGTGGCTTCGGCCATCGGGGCCGGCAGGCGAGCCTGTTCGATCAGCATCGGCACCACTTCCGGCTCAGGGCGGCGGTAAGCGGCGGTGATCGAGGCACGCAATACCGATTGCGGCAGGATGCTCTCGGCGAACTCCAGGAAGCACTGGTGGGCATGGTCGGTCTGGACTTCGCCAGCGTCGTCAGTGCCACTGCTGCTCAGGCCATTGAGTTCGGTCAGGGTTGCACCACCCTCCAACTTCTCCAGGTAATTGAAAATCGCCTGCTTGATCAGCCAGTGCGGCGTGCGATCAATGGAGGTCGCGGCGGCCTTGAGGCGTTCGCGGGTCGGGTCGTCGAGTTTGACCCCAAGGGTGGTCGTAGCCATTTTCTTATCCTCATGGGTGCCACTACCGAGTGGCATCAGCTGGCGGCAAGATTAGCTTCGCCCATCAAGAGGTGCAACCGGGTGCAACCCTTTTTATCCATGAAATTTTCTAACGGTTGCAGGAATTGAAACCGCCCTCGACGGAATCCGCTTCAGCTTGGTGCATTTGCTTCTGAGATCGGCTGTTCTTGCTCCGAAAAGGAGCAAAAACACGGTGTTTTGCGGAATTCATATCCGGGTGCAACTTATTCGCAAGAAACTGGTTGCACCTTATTTGCTTTGTTGAATAGCATTCGCGGCCAAGGTGCAACCACCTTAAAGGTTCGGTTCATCGGCTGACGGCTTTCCTGGGGAAACGTCAGTCATAAATGCGCGGCACGCAGTTACGTCTACCTACTTGCAGTGGGTGGCCGTCTGACAGACCGCCGCTACATAAAAACAAAGCCAGGGCGTCACTCATATGAGCGTTAGTAATCCAACCCTGATCACGTTCGTGATCTACATCGCAGCAATGGTGCTGATCGGCTTTATGGCCTATCGCTCCACCAACAACCTTTCCGATTACATCCTGGGCGGTCGTAGCCTCGGTAGCGTGGTCACGGCGTTGTCGGCCGGCGCTTCCGATATGAGCGGCTGGTTGTTGATGGGTTTGCCGGGCGCGATCTACATGTCCGGCCTGTCGGAAAGCTGGATCGCCATCGGCCTGATCGTCGGTGCCTACCTCAACTGGCTGTTCGTGGCCGGTCGCCTGCGGGTGCAGACCGAACACAACGGCGACGCCCTGACCCTGCCGGACTACTTCTCCAGCCGTTTCGAAGATAAAAGCGGGCTGCTGCGGATCATCTCCGCTGTCGTGATCCTGGTGTTCTTCACTATTTACTGCGCGTCCGGCATCGTAGCCGGTGCCCGCCTGTTCGAAAGCACCTTCGGCATGTCTTACGAGACTGCACTGTGGGCCGGTGCTGCAGCGACTATTGCCTACACCTTCGTCGGTGGTTTCCTGGCAGTGAGCTGGACCGATACCGTACAAGCCACCTTGATGATCTTTGCGTTGATCCTGACGCCAATCATCGTGCTGCTGGCCACCGGTGGCGTCGACACCACCTTCCTGGCCATCGAAGCCAAGAACCCTGACAACTTCAACATGCTGAAAAACACCACCTTCATCGGCATCATCTCGCTGATGGGTTGGGGCCTGGGTTACTTCGGCCAGCCGCACATCCTCGCGCGCTTCATGGCGGCGGATTCGGTGAAGTCGATTGCCAAGGCGCGTCGCATCTCCATGACCTGGATGATCCTGTGCCTGGGCGGCACCGTAGCGGTAGGCTTCTTCGGTATCGCCTACTTCTCGGCGCACCCGGAAGTGGCCGGCCCAGTGACCGAGAACCACGAGCGTGTGTTCATCGAGCTGGCCAAGCTGTTGTTCAACCCATGGATCGCTGGTGTGCTGCTGTCGGCCATCCTGGCGGCGGTAATGAGTACCCTGAGCTGCCAACTGCTGGTGTGCTCCAGTGCCCTGACCGAAGACTTCTACAAAACCTTCCTGCGCAAAAACGCCTCCCAGGTTGAACTGGTATGGGTCGGTCGTCTGATGGTGCTGCTGGTTGCGTTGATCGCCATCGCCATGGCGGCCAACCCGGAAAACCGCGTACTGGGCCTGGTGAGCTACGCCTGGGCCGGTTTCGGCGCTGCGTTTGGCCCTGTAGTGCTGATCTCGGTGATCTGGAAAGGCATGACTCGCAACGGCGCACTGGCTGGCATCCTGGTGGGCGCGATCACTGTGATCGTGTGGAAACACTTCGAACTGCTCGGCCTGTACGAAATCATCCCTGGCTTCATCTTCGCCAGCCTCGCGATTTTCTTCGTGAGCAAGATGGGCGCCCCGACTGCCGGTATGGTCGAGCGTTTTGATGCGGCGGAAAAAGACTACAACCTCAACAAGTGATTCGTCGGGCGTTATGCGCTCGTTGAATTGAAAAAAGGCCCGCGTCCTACGGATGGCGGGTCTTTTTTTGCCTGTGATTTGAGAGCGCTTGAAGAAGATTCAGACACCCGTGTGTAGGCTTTTACTGATTTGACCGGGCAGTGCTCAGCAGGGCGCAACAGTGATGCAGAATCTGCCTTCTACCCCTCGCAGAGAAACACCGGATGTTCGCTCCTGCCAATCACAGTGCTTTCAACCTGACCCTGGACGGGGTTGCCAGCGACCTCAAGGTCTACAGTTTCAAGGGCGAAGAAGCGCTCAGCCAGCCCTATTGCTTTGACCTTGAACTGGTCAGCGAGCAACCGGGTCTGGATCTGGAAGGCCTGCTACACCGCCAGGTGTATCTGAGTTTCGATGATCGGGGTCATGGTGTGCACGGCCTGGTCTACCGAGTGGCGCAAGGTGACTCGGGGCGACGCTTGACGCGTTATCAGATAAGCCTTGTGCCGCAGCTCGCGTATCTGAATCACAGCAGTCACCAGCGTATTTTCCAACACAAGACCGTGCCTCAGATTGTCGCGCAGGTGCTGATGGGGCAGGGCGTTCAGAGCGACTGCTTTGAGTTTCGCCTCAGTGGTACTTATCCGGAGCGCGAGTATTGCGTGCAGTTTGCTGAGACCGACATGGCCTTCATTCAGCGGTTGTGTGCCGAGCAGGGTATTCACTTTCACTTTCAACACTCGCCCGAGCAGCATTTGCTGGTGTTTGGTGATGACCAGACGGTGTTCCTCCAGATCGATCAGCCCACCCCATACAGCCCCGGCTCCGGCATGGTCGCGGACACACCGGCGATCAAGCGTTTTGCGGTGCAGCTGCAAACCTGCACGAGCGCTGTGAGCCTGCGCGATTACGATCTGCGCAAGCCCCAACTGACGTTGGAGAGCGCGGTGTGCAGCGAGCAGTTGCCCCGCCTTGAAGGGCAGGCGTACCCCGGCCATTTCAGTGACCGTGCCCATGGCAAGTACCTCGCCCAGCGCGCTCTGGAGCGCCACCGCAGCGGTTACCGGATTGCGCGTGGCCGTGGTGATGACCCCGCATTGCTCAGTGGTCGCTTCCTCACATTGAGCGGCCACCCACGCGATGACTTGAATGACTTGTGGCTGGTGACCCAGATCGCTCACGAGGGCAAGCAACCCCAAGTGCTGGAGGAGGCGGTGACCGACCTGGCGGGCGGGGATTTTAGCCAGGGCTATCGCAATGAGTTCACAGCAACGCCGTGGGATGTAATTTTCCGTCCGCCCCTGCCTGATCAGTCACGCCCGAGCATTGCTGGCTATCAGAACGCAGTGGTGACCGGCCCTGCCGGCAGTGAAATCCACTGCGATGAATACGGTCGGGTCAAAGTGCAACTGGCCTGGGACCGCAACGGGGAACATAACGACCACTCCAGCTGCTGGCTGCGGGTGGCCAGCGGGTGGGCGCATGATCGCTATGGTGCAGTGATGATCCCGCGGGTCGGCATGGAAGTACTGGTGGGCTTCGTAAACGGCGATATGGATATGCCAGTGGTGGTTGGCTGCCTGCCCAATGCCGCAACGCCCGCGCCCCTGGATCTGCCTGCGCACAAGACCCGAAGCATTTTACGCAGTCAAAGCAGCCCCGGTGGTGGCGGTTACAACGAGCTGCGTATCGAGGACCGCAAAGGCGCTGAGGAGATCTACCTGCGCGCCCAACGAAACTGGACGCAGGACGTGTTGAACGACTGTTGGGTTAAGGCGGGGCAAGCCATTCACATTGGCGCCGGGCAAAGCGTGGTGATTGACGCGGGCGCCAGCGTGATGATTCAGGCCGGGGGTCACTCGCTCTCCATTTCTGCGGCCGGGATTTTCAGCAGTGTGTCGATCGACCTTGGTAGTGCGCCAGCGCCCTTGGAGCCGGGATTGACGCAGGCGTTGCTCGCTCCGTTAAGCAGTGTGCAAATGGCCACCCTCAAGCGCAGCGCGCCTTTTTGTGAAGAGTGTGAGCGCTGCAAGAATAATCAGTGCGCCATCGCCTGACGGTTACTTCAAAAAGGACCTTACGCAAATGTTGCAACCTTTACGTGCGGGTGAACAGATCTTTGCCGTGCTGGGCGCTGCCAGCGACGCCAAACCATTGGAGGCTTGGCGGGCGATGGCGGCTGGGGCGCCGCTGCATCCCCTCTGGGAGGGCACGCCCTATGCGGGGTGGGATGAGGTGATGCCCTGTGTGGGTATCGTCGAACCGGGCAGCCCGTTCATGAATTGGGCTGGCGCCACTCACGCTTTGGATTGGGGGTGGCTGGCGGTGTCGTCCTGCCCGCTGGAAACTGTGGTTGGGCACCTGCAAGGCTTGACCAAGGTGTACCTGCCCGACGGCAAGGACGTGTTTCTGCGTTTTTGGGATGGCCAACAGTTTCTGCCGATCATTGAGCGAGCGGGCGCAGAGATATTGCCGGTATTCGTGCGCTATCTGATCAACGGCCAGTCATTGAGCGTCTCGACGGGCCCGATCACTGTCGCCCAAGCCAGCCCCTGGTGGCGAGTGCCCGCGCCGTTGCTGGCGCACCTGGCAGAGCAATCCCCACACACCCTAATCGACAACTTGCTGCAATGGCTTGAAGAGCAACGCCCCGATCTGCAAGCAGCCTTCACCCCGGCGACCTTGCAGCACAAGGTCGCCTATTTTGCGCGCAGCCCGGATGTCAGCCATGAAGCGCTGGTCGACTATCTTGCCTCAGAGCTGAGTTGAGCCCAGGGCCTGTTGCAGATCCTCGATCAGGTCTTCGATGGCCTCGATACCGACTGACAGGCGAATCATTTCCGGCTTAACACCCGCCTTGGCCTGTTCCTGCTCGTTCATCTGCCGATGGGTGGTGGATGCCGGGTGACAGGCCAGGGACTTGGCGTCGCCGATGTTTACCAGGCGCTTGAAAATTTGCAGCGCATCGTAGAAACGCACACCGGCCTGGTATCCGCCTTTCAAGCCGAACGACAGGATCGCCGAAGGTTTGCCTTGCAGGTACTTCTGCGCCAGTGCGTGGTGAGGGTGCTCCGGCAGGCCGGCGTAACTCACCCAGTTCACATCGGCATGGCCTTGTAGGAACTGCGCGACCTTCAAGGCGTTCTCGGTATGGCGCTCCATGCGCAGCGCCAAGGTTTCCAGGCCCTGTAGCAGCAGGAAGGCGTTCATCGGGGCCAACGCTGCGCCGGTGTTGCGCAGTGGTACGGTGCGGGCACGAGCGATGAACGCGGCAGGGCCGAACTTTTCGGTGTAGACCACGCCGTGATAGGCCGGCTCGGGGTTGTTGAGGCCGGGGAATTTGTCTGGGTGATCGGCCCACGGGAAGGTGCCGCTGTCGACGATCACGCCGCCCAGGGAGTTGCCGTGGCCGCCGATGTACTTGGTCACCGAGTGCACGACGATATCGGCGCCGAATTGGATCGGTTTGCACAAGATCGGCGTAGCTACGGTGTTGTCGACCATCAGCGGCACGCCGCGCGCGTGGGCCACGTTGGCCAGGGCCTCCAGGTCGACGATATTGCCCGCCGGGTTACCGATGCTTTCGCAGTACACCAGCTTGGTGTTGTCGTCGATCAGCTCGGCGATGGCCGCGGCGGAGTCGTCCCGGGCAAAGCGCACATCAACGCCAAAGCTTGGCAGCAGGTGGGCAAACAGTGTGTAGGTGCCACCATACAGCTGCGGCGTGGTGACGATATTGTCACCGGCGCGGGTGAGCGTCTGGATCGCGTAATGGATCGCCGCGCTGCCCGCCGACACCGCCAGGGCTGCAATGCCGCCTTCAAGGGCGGCGATACGCTGCTCCAGCACATCGTTGGTGGGATTCATGATGCGCGTATAGATATTGCCGGGCACGTCCAGGTTGAACAGGTCGGCACCGTGCTGGGCGTTATCGAATTCGAAGGCGACGTTCTGATAGATCGGCACGGCGACCGCTTTGGTGGTCGGGTCCGACTTGAAGCCGTGGTGCAGTGCGATGGTGGCGTCTTTCATGATTGTTATTGGCCTTCCCTGGAAAGTGGATTGCCACAATAAATCTGCCCTAGGCTCGGCATTTAGATTTTTTTCGGCCCGCATGCGAGCTTTTCGACATAAGCACCGCCCGGCACGCCGCAGTGCACCAATGCTCGCGTAAAAGGTAAACTTCGCCCCCTGCGCAGGAGCAACCATGAATTATCGTCACGCCTTTCACGCCGGCAACCACGCCGATGTCTTCAAACACCTGACCTTGACCCGCCTCATCGCCCTGATGTCGCGCAAGGAGCAGCCGTTCGCCTACCTCGACACCCATGCCGGCATCGGTCTTTACGACCTGCAGGGCGACCAGGCCAATCGCACCGGTGAATACCTGGAAGGCATCGCGCGCCTGTGGGGCGAGAGCGACCTGCCGCCGCTGACCGCCGACTATATGCGTGTACTGCACGAGATGAACCCGGACGGCCAGTTGCGTTACTACCCAGGCTCGCCGGAGCTGGCGCGACGCCTCACCCGGCCACAGGACCGTGTGCTGCTCAATGAAAAACACCCGGAAGACGGCGTGTTGCTCAAAGACAACATGAAGGGTGATCGCCGCGTCAAAGTGCACCTGGGCGAAGGGTGGCATGTGCCGCGTGCCTTGCTGCCGGTGCCGGAGAAGCGTGCGCTGATGCTGATCGACCCGCCATTCGAGAAACTTGACGAGATGCAACGCTGCGCCGCCTCCCTCAAGGAAGCCGTGAGCCGCATGCGCCAGACCGTTGCGGCCATCTGGTATCCGGTGAAAGACCAGCGCATGTTGCGTCGTTTCTATCAGGACCTGGCCGGCACCGGCGCGCCGAAGCTGCTACGGGTGGAATTGCTGGTGCATCCGCTGGACACGCCCAACACCTTGACCGGCTCGGGCCTGGCGATTGCCAACCCGCCGTGGGGTTTGGAGGAGGAGTTGCGTGAGCTGCTGCCGTGGTTGTCCAAGAAACTTGGCCAGACCCAGGGTGGGTGGCAGATGGATTGGCTTATCGCGGAATAACCAACTCTAAAGCCGAACATAGAACCAAATGTGGAAGGGGCGGTGCGACGATTCGACTTGCCCCCGATGGCGGAGTGTCAGTCAGTACATCTTTAACTGACCCATCGCTATCGGGGGCAAGTCGAATCGTCGCACCGCCCCTCCCACATTTTGAACGGTGATGGCCTTTAGATCGGGCAAGTCACGCCCGTACCGCCAATGCCGCAATACCCCTGCGGATTCTTCGCCAGGTACTGCTGGTGATACGCCTCGGCGAAGTACACCGTCGGTGCTTCTTCGATTTCGGTGGTGATTGCACCCAAGCCGGCCTTGGTCAATTCGCCCTGATAGGCTTCAGCACTGGCCTGCGCCGCCGCCAATTGCTCAGGCGTGGTCGCATAGATCACCGACCGGTACTGGCTACCAATATCGTTGCCCTGGCGCATGCCCTGAGTCGGGTTGTGCAGTTCCCAGAACATCTTCAGCAGGTCTTCATATTTCACTTTGGCTTGGTCATACACCACCAGCACCACTTCGCTGTGGCCAGTCAGGCCCGAGCAGACTTCTTCATAGGTTGGGTTTGGCGTGAAGCCACCGGCGTAGCCGACCACGCTGCTGACCACGCCGTCGCGCTGCCAAAACTTGCGCTCGGCGCCCCAGAAGCAACCCAGGCCGAAGATTGCAAAACCGACGTCATCGAGGAACGGCCCCAGCAGTGGGTTGCCGTTGACGAAGTGGGTTTCAGGCAGTGTCATCGGGGTTTCACGGCCAGGCAAAGCTTGTTCTGCAGTAGGAAGCACGTTTTTATTCACCAGAATTTCCGAGCGCAAGACCATGATCAGTCCTCTCGTCAGGTTGAGTTAGCAGTAAAAGGTCAGACAGCCAATGTGCCCGAGTGTTACCACGCTGTCAGGCAACGGGGCCGCGTGGGTAGCGCTTGAGCATAGCAAACAGCTCAGCGCCCGGGATTGGCCGGTCGAACAGGTAGCCCTGGCCGACGTCGCAACGATGCCGGCGCAGGAACGCCAGCTGTTCAGCGGTTTCAATGCCTTCGGCCACGACCTTGAGTTTCAGGTTGTGGGCCATGGCGATCACCGCCGAGGTGATTTCCATGTCGTCCTGGTTGTCCGGGATTTCGTGGATAAAGCTGCGATCAATCTTAATGATGTCGATGGGGAATTTTTTCAAGTAGCTGAGCGACGAGTAACCGGTGCCAAAGTCGTCCATGGCCAGGGTCAGGCCGAAGCTTTTGAGCTGGTCCAACTGCAGGCGCGTGTCCTCGGTGGCTTCCAGCAGCAAGCCCTCGGTCAGCTCCAGCTCCAGCAAGTTGGCCGGCAGGTCTTCTTCCTTGAGGATGGTGGCAATCGAGGCCACCAGGTCGGGGTCAGAGAACTGCTTGGGCGATAGGTTGATCGCCACCTGCAAGTTGCCCAAGCCCGCGGCGCTCAGTTGCTTGCTCATGCGGCAGGCCTGGCGCGCAATCCACTTGCCAATAGGGATGATTAGCCCGGTCTCTTCGGCCACGCTGATGAACTGGTCGGGGCGAATCATGCCCTTTTCCGGGTGGTTCCAACGCAGCAGCGCTTCCATGCCCAGCAGGCGGCCGCTGCGCAGGCACAGCTTGGGCTGGTAGAACACGTCCAGCTCGTTCTGGGTCAAGGCGCGGCGCAGGTTGTTTTCCACGAACAGCTTGTAGCTGGCTTCGGCGTTGAGCGCTTCGGTGAACACTTGCACCTGGTGTTTGCCGTTGGCCTTGGCCTTGTGTAGCGCGAGCCCGGCGTTACGCATCAAGGTCTGCGGGTCACGGCCGTGCAGTGGCGCGCAGGCCAGGCCCACAGAGCCGGTAACGCTGATCAGTTGGTTGTCGACGAACATCGGCTTGTCGAGGGTCGCCAGCAACTGGCTGGCGACTTGCTGGCCGGTTTCCAGGTCGGTGTCGTCCAGCAGCACGGCAAATTCGTTACTGGCAAACCGCGCCAGGCTGCCGCCGGCACTCAGGCTGTTGCGCAGGCGTCGTGCCAGGCTGATCAGCAGCTTGTCGCCGGTCTGGTGGCCGAGGCTGTCGTTGATGCGCTTGAAGTTGTCGATGTCCACCAGCAGCAGGCTGATAGGGCTGTCGCTGTCGCGGGCAAAGCGCTCATCGAGGTTGCGGATGAACGCCGGGCGGTTGCCCAGGTTGGTCAGGTTGTCGGTGTACGCCAGGCGCTCGATGCGCTGCTGGGCCAGCTTGCTCTGGGTGATGTCTTCGTAGATGCCGATGTAGTGCGTCAGCTCACGGTTGTCGCCATACACCTTGGAAATCGACAGCTGGCCCCAGTAGGGTTCCAGGTTTTTGCGCCGGCTCTTGAACTCGCCTTGCCAGCTGTTGCTCTTGGCCAGGCTCGACGGCGCGTCGAACAGCAACTCGCTGAGGTTCTCCAGCGCCGGCAGTTGGGCCAAACGGTGACCGTGGACTTCTTCGGCGGTGTACTGGGTGATCGCGGTGAAGCTGGGGTTGACGTACTCCACCACGCCGTCGCAATTGACCAGCAAAAAGGCGTTGGCGCTTTGCTCCACTGCACGCTGGAACAGGTGCAGGGCGCTGGTGGCGGTGCGGCGGTTGTGGTTGTTGATGACCTGCGCGAACTGGTCCGCCAGCTCACCGGCAAAGGCGATCTCGTCGGCCTGCCACAGGCGCGTGCTGCCGATTTGCTCCAGGCAGAGCACGCCGACCACCTGGCCGTCGACGCGGATGCTGGCGTCGAGCAGGGCGTGGATGTCTTTGCTGCGCAACTCATCGGCCAGCTCGCGGGTGCGCGGGTCGCGCAGCGCATTGGTGGCATCGATTGCGCGGCTGCTGTGCAGGGCTTCCAGGTAGTCCGGGAACTCACTGGCGTCGATGGGCTCGGGCAAGTAGTGCTGCTGGTCGGCTCTCGTGTAAGCGGCGATCGGCACCAGGCGCTTTTCTTCGAGGTGCCAGATGCGGGCGCTGTCGACCTGGTAGATATCGCAGGCGCTACGGGTGATCAGCTCGGCGGCTTCTTGCAGCGAGTTATTGGCGGTGTAGCGCTGGCGGGCCAGCAGCAGGATCAGCTCCTGTTGGGCGCGCACCCGCTCCAGATGCTGCAACTGTTCCTGTTGTGCGCGCTGGTTGAGCTCCAAGGCGATCTGTAGGCGGCTGTTCTGGCTCTCGAGGTCTGCCGTCGGGGCAGGGGAGGAGACTTCGCTGAACAGGCCGTCGACCACCATCAAGTAGCCGCGCAGCAGGTGGCGATTGTGTTGCTTATACGCCTCGCCGGTTTCCAGCACGCTCAGTGGTCCGTCGCCGGTATGCAGGGTGTAGCGCACTTGGTAGTGCGGGCTCTGAGTCAGTTGCTGTTGGATGGTGTCGTGCAGTTGATAGCGAGCCTGGGGCTCCATCAGGCTGGCGTAGGGCGTGCCAATCAGGGCACACAGCTCGACCGCCGGCAGGCCGAATTGGCGCTCGCAGTTGGGGTCGAGGTAGAGCAGGGCCCAGCTCGCCTCATTCAGCCGCTCGAAACGCAGCATACCGAGGCGCGAAGGCACCGGTAACTGCGTCACTACCTCGGCCGCCATACGGGCGACATCAGGTTGGCTTTTCATGGGGGAGACTCACTTCAAATAACGCGCACGGCGCCGGGCTCACGCCCTCTTTTTTGTTGCCTGCGGCAAGGTTGCATCATGCAGCGCGGGCTGACAAGAGAGGATGAAGGCTAAGTGCTATAAGGGTGTTATCGGCCGCGAGAGGGGATTCTTCAATCGGAATGATGGAAGGTGTACAAGCCTGTTTTGCCTGTCCAAGTATCTGTCTGGAAAGCAGGCAAAAAAAGCCCCGCCAAGTGGCGGGGTTGAGGTACGAGCGTGGCGCTCGGAAATCGGTGTAACCGGGCCGCCTCGGTGAAAAGACGGCCCCTTGAGACTTACAGCAAGATGGTGCGGATGTCGTTGAGCAACTGGCTCAGGCGCTGCGTGAAGCGTGCAGCAGCGGCGCCGTTGATCACACGGTGATCGTAAGACAGCGACAGCGGCAGCATCAGCTTCGGCTGGAACGCTTTACCGTCCCACACTGGCTGGATGGTTGCCTTGGACACGCCCAGGATCGCCACTTCCGGCGCGTTGACGATTGGCGTGAAGCCGGTACCGCCAATGTGGCCGAGGCTGGAGATCGTGAAGCACGCGCCCTGCATGTCGTCCGGGGTGAGCTTTTTGTCACGGGCTTTGGCAGCCAGTGCAGCAGCCTCAGCAGCCAGTTGCAGCAGGCTCTTCTGGTCGACGTTCTTGATGACCGGTACCAGCAGGCCATCAGGGGTATCTACCGCGAAACCGATGTTGACGTACTTCTTGCGAATGATCGCCTTGCCGCTTGGCGCCAGCGATGCGTTGAAGTCCGGCAGTTCCTTGAGCAGGTGTGCACAGGCCTTGAGCAGCAGTGGCAGCACGGTCAGTTTCACGCCAGCCTTCTCGGCCACGGCTTTCTGCGCAATGCGGAAAGCTTCCAGGTCGGTAATGTCGGCCTGGTCGAACTGGGTCACGTGCGGGATGTTCAGGTAGCTGGCGTGCAGGCCGGCCGCGCCGATTTGCATCAGGCGGGTCATCGGCACTTCTTCGGTTTCGCCGAAGCGGCTGAAGTCTACGGTGCGGATCGGCGGAATGCCCGAACCACCGGTAGCGCCGCCGGCAGCCGGAGCTTCCTTGGCTTTGTGCATCATGGCTTTGACGTAAACCTGAACGTCTTCCTTCAGCACGCGGCCGTGAGGGCCGGTGGCCGCGACTGCGTTCAGCTCAACGCCGAACTCGCGGGCCAGCTGACGCACGGCAGGGCCGGCGTGAACCTTGGCACCGCTTGGCGCAGGTGCAGCAGCCACTGGAGCCGGAGCGGCCTCAGCTTTTGCAGCAGGGGCAGGGGCGGCGGCAGCCGGTGCAGCTTCAGCCTTGGCAGCTGGAGCGGCGGCCGGTGCTGGAGCGGCAGCCGGCGCAGCGCCTTGTACTTTCAGCTTGAGGATGAAGTCGCCAGTGCCGACTTCGTCTTCCAGCTTGACCGCGATGCTTTCCACCACGCCGGCAGCCGGCGAAGGGATTTCCATGGAGGCCTTGTCGGACTCCAGGGTGATCAGCGACTGGTCGGCTTCGACGGTGTCGCCGACTTTAACCAGCAGCTCAATGATCTTGGCCTTGCCCGACGAACCGATGTCCGGGACGTGAATGTCCTGAACAGAGGCCGCAGCAGGAGCAGCAGCCGGGGCCGCAGGGGCCTCGGCTGGCTTCTCGGCAGGTGCCGGTGCAGCAGCGGCAGCCGGAGCAGCCGCTGGCGCAGGGGCCGCATCAGCGGCACCTTCGATTTCCAGTTCCAGCAGTTCGTCGCCTTCTTTCAGGCGGTCGCCCAGCTTCACTTTCAGGCTCTTGACCACGCCGGCCTTGGGAGCAGGGATTTCCATGCTCGCCTTGTCCGATTCCAGGGTCAGGATGCTCTGGTCGGCTTCGACGGTGTCGCCGACCTTCACAAACAGCTCGATTACTTCACCTTCACCGCTGCCGATGTCAGGTACGCGAATGAGTTCGCTCACAAAAAGTCTCCTCAGCAGTCCAGTGGGTTGCGTTTTTCCGGGTTGATCCCGAACTTGACGATAGCGTCAGCCACTACCTTAGGTTCGATCTCACCACGGTCAGCCAAGGCTTCCAGGGCTGCCAACACCACGAAGTGACGGTCGACTTCGAAGAAGTGACGCAGCTTCTTGCGGCTGTCACTGCGGCCGAAACCGTCGGTGCCCAGGACTTTGAATTCCTTGGACGGGACCCACTGGCGAATTTGTTCGGCGAACAGCTTCATGTAGTCGGTAGAGGCAATGACTGGACCTTTACGGCCGGCCAGGCACTCTTCGACGTAGCTCTTCGCTGGTTTTTGACCAGGCTTGAGGCGGTTGCTGCGCTCTACGGCCAGGCCGTCGCGACGCAGTTCGTTGAAGCTGGTGACGCTCCACACGTCGGCGCCGACGTTGAACTCTTCACGCAGGATCTTCGCCGCTTCACGCACTTCGCGCAGGATGGTGCCGGAGCCCATCAGCTGTACGTGGTGCGCTGCTTCCTTGGTGTCTTCTTCGAGCAGGTACATGCCCTTGATGATGCCTTCTTCCACGCCAGCCGGCATTGCAGGCTGCTGGTAGGACTCGTTCATCACGGTGATGTAGTAGAAAACGTCCTGCTGCTCTTCGGTCATCTTCTTCATGCCGTCCTGGATGATCACCGCCAGCTCATAGCCGTAGGTTGGATCAAAGGTGCGGCAGTTCGGGATGGTGGCAGCCAGGATGTGGCTGTGACCGTCTTCGTGTTGCAGGCCTTCGCCGTTCAGCGTGGTACGGCCGGCGGTACCGCCGATCAGGAAACCACGGGTACGGCTGTCGCCTGCTGCCCAAGCCAGGTCGCCAATGCGCTGGAAGCCGAACATCGAGTAGAAGATGTAGAACGGCAGCATCGGCTGGTTGTGGCTGGAGTACGAAGTACCGGCAGCGATGAAGGAGCTCATGGCGCCCGCTTCGTTGATGCCTTCTTCGAGGATCTGGCCCTTTTTGTCTTCCTTGTAGAACATCACTTGGTCTTTATCGACTGGCTCGTAGAGCTGGCCGACGGAGGAGTAGATGCCCAACTGACGGAACATGCCTTCCATACCGAAGGTACGGGCTTCGTCCGGGATGATCGGGACGATGCGCGGGCCGATGTCCTTGTCCTTGACCAGCTGCGCCAAAATACGCACGAAAGCCATGGTGGTGGAGATTTCACGGTCGCCCGAACCGTCCAGGATGGCCTTGAGGGTGCTCAAGTCTGGGGTCGGTACGCTGAAGCTGTTGGCGCGGCGCTGTGGCACGAAACCGCCCAGTGCGGTACGACGCTCGCTGAGGTAGCGGGCTTCGGCGCTGTTTGGCTCTGGCTTGAAGAACGGCAGGTCTTCCAGCTCTTCGTCTTTTACCGGGATATCGAAGCGGTCACGGAACAACTTCAGGCTTTCAACATCAACCTTCTTGGTGTTGTGTGCAGTGTTCTTCGCTTCGCCGGCACCGGTGCCATAACCCTTGATGGTCTTGGCCAGGATGACGGTCGGTTGTTCTTTGTGGTTGACCGCTTCGTGGTACGCCGCGTAGACCTTGTACGGGTCGTGGCCGCCACGGTTGAGCTTCCAGATCTCGTCGTCGGACAGGTCTGCAACCATCGCCTTGAGTTCAGGCGTGTTGAAGAAGTGTTCACGTACGAACGCGCCGTCTTTGGCTTTGTAGTTCTGGTACTCGCCGTCGATGACTTCGTCCATGCGACGTTGCAGGATACCGTCGACGTCTTTGGCCAGCAGTGGGTCCCAGAAACGGCCCCAGATGACTTTGGTCACGTTCCACTGAGCACCACGGAACACGCCTTCGAGTTCCTGGATGATCTTGCCGTTGCCGCGAACCGGGCCGTCGAGGCGCTGCAGGTTGCAGTTGATGACGAAGATCAGGTTGTCCAGCTTCTCGCGGCCGGCCAGGGAGATGGCGCCCAGGGATTCCGGCTCGTCGCACTCGCCGTCGCCCAGGAAGCACCAGACTTTCTGCTTGCCTTCAGGGATGAAGCCACGGGCTTCCAGGTACTTCATGAAACGTGCCTGGTAGATCGCCTGGATCGGGCCCAAGCCCATGGATACAGTCGGGAACTGCCAGAAATCAGGCATCAGCCAAGGGTGCGGGTAGGACGACAAGCCCTGACCGTCGACTTCCTGGCGGAAGTTGTTCATTTGGTCTTCGGTGATGCGACCTTCCATGAACGCACGGGCGTAAACGCCTGGCGAGGTGTGGCCCTGGAAGTAGATCAGGTCGCCGCCGTGTTCGTCGGTCGGGGCCTGGAAGAAGTAGTTGAAGCCAATGTCATACAGGGTTGCGCTGGAAGCGAAGCTGGAGATGTGACCGCCCAGGTCCGAATCTTTCAAGTTCGTGCGCATTACCATCGCCATGGCGTTCCAACGTACCAGCGAGCGAATGCGGCGTTCCATGAACAGGTCGCCAGGCATGCGTGCTTCGTGGGTAACGGGGATGGTGTTGCGGTATGGCGTGGTGATGGCGTAAGGCAATTGCGAACCGCTGCGGGTTGCGAGTTCGCCCATACGGGTCATCAGGTAGTGCGCACGGTCTTCGCCTTCTTTGTCGAGAACCGATTCCAGGGCGTCCAGCCATTCCTGGGTTTCGACGGGATCGAGGTCTTGCATGGCTTGCTCCAGGGCGGAAAGGCTACCAGAATCGGTTGCCTGAAGTTTGCGACTGGCCTTGTGGGCAGACGACATAAATTCTTGGATGGCCGAAGGTTGCTTCGGCGTCCTGTAGTTTTACTACAAATCGTCGGCCATTTCAGCCTTTCGAATGTATATACGAGTAGTAAAACTACACAAGACTGAGCGTATGGCTCGGTCTGGCTGGTGAGCATAATCGTTATTGTTGATCTTTTGCGAACACGAAAAGGTTGGGTCTTGATGTTTTCTGCCAAAATTAAATTAATTCCAGCTATTTCTAACCTTTGTTCGACAGTCCTTCATCGAGCATGGTTCTTGCGTTCACCACAAGTAGCCAATTACGCGCCGATCAAGGATAGACCATGAGCCTTCCAACACTGGCCCAACTACCGGCCATTCTCTTGCCAAAAGCCCAGCGGGCCGAGCAGTCATTTCGTGACGCAGTGGCCGCGCTGGACGACGATCATGGACTTTCTGCCTGGGCACCGCAACGGTGGGCCGACTTCGCCCGCGTGTGCGCCGCCAGTGATTTCGTCATTGAACAGAGTGTTCGTGACCCTTTGATGTTGCTGGAGCTGGTGGCCTGGGGCGAGCTGGACCGCGGTTTTGCCCCTGGCGAGCTGTGCGGGCAAATTGCCGGTGCTGTGCAACAGGCCGAAACAGAGGATGAACTGGGCCGCATTTTGCGCCGCCAGCGCACGCGCCAACAGGTGCGCATCATCTGGCGCGACCTGACCCGCCAGGCGGATCTCGTACAGACCTGTCGTGACCTTTCCGACATGGCCGACGCCAGCATCGACCAGGCTTATCAGTGGTTGTACCTACGCCACTGTGCGCAGTTCGGCACCCCCACCGGTCGTCGCAGCGGCGAGCCGCAGCACATGGTGATCCTCGGCATGGGCAAGCTCGGTGCAGTGGAGCTGAACCTGTCGTCGGATATTGACCTGATCTTCGCCTACCCCGAAGGCGGCGAAACCGTAGGTGTGAAGCGCTCACTGGATAACCAGGAGTTTTTCATTCGCCTTGGTCAAAAACTGATCAAGGCCCTCGACCCGATGACCGTCGACGGCTTCGTGTTCCGGGTCGACATGCGCCTGCGCCCCTACGGTTCGGCCGGCGCGCTGGTGCTCAGCTTCAACGCGTTGGAGCAGTATTACCAGGACCAGGGCCGTGACTGGGAACGCTACGCCATGATCAAGGCGCGCGTGGTCGCGGGCGATCAGGTGGCGGGCGCGCAGTTGCTGGAGATGCTGCGGCCGTTCGTCTATCGCCGTTACCTGGACTTTTCTGCCATTGAAGCGCTGCGCACCATGAAGCAGCTGATTCAGCAAGAGGTGCGGCGCAAGGGCATGGCCGACAATATCAAGCTGGGTTCGGGCGGCATCCGCGAGGTGGAGTTCATCGCCCAGGCCTTCCAGTTGATTCACGGCGGTCGCGACCTCAGCCTGCAACAGCGTCCGCTGCTGAAGGTGCTCGGCACCCTGGAAGGCCAGGGTTACTTGCCACCGGCGGTGATTGCCGAGCTGCGCGACGGCTATGAATTCCTGCGTTATACCGAACACGCCATCCAGGCGATTGCCGACCGCCAGACCCAGATGCTGCCGGACAGCCCCGAAGATCAAGCGCGCATCGCCTTTATGCTGGGCTTTGACGACTGGGCCGCGTTCCATGAGCGGCTGATGTACTGGCGGGGCCGAGTGGACTGGCACTTCCGCCAAGTCATCGCCGATCCGGATGAAGAAGAAGGCGACGAAAGCGAATTGGTCGTAGGTGGCGAGTGGCTGCCACTGTGGGAAGAGTCCCAAGATGAGGAAGCGGCCTGTCGCCAGTTGGCCGAAGGTGGGTTCAGCGATGCGACCAAGGCCCTTAAAGCCCTGGCCGGCCTGCGCAACAGCTCGCAATTGCGTGCCATGCAGCGCCTCGGCCGTGAGCGGTTGGATGCGTTTATCCCGCGTTTGCTCGCCCAGGCCGTTGAACACGCCAACCCGGACCTGGTGCTGGAGCGCGTGTTGCCGCTGGTGGAAGCCGTGGCCCGCCGTTCCGCTTACCTCGTATTGCTCACCGAAAACCCCGATGCCCTGCGCCGCCTTTTGACCCTGTGCGCCGCCAGCCCGTGGATCGCCGAGCAGATCACCCGCTTCCCGCTGCTGCTGGACGAATTGCTCAACGAAGGTCGCTTGTTCAAGCCACCGTTGGCGCCGGAGTTGGCCGCCGAACTGCGCGAGCGCCTCACGCGCATCCCCGAGGATGATCTTGAGCAGCAAATGGAAGCCCTGCGCCACTTCAAACTGGCTCACCGCCTGCGCGTAGCTGCGTCGGAAATCGCCGGCAGCCTGCCGCTGATGAAAGTCAGCGACTACCTCACCTGGCTCGCCGAAGCCATCCTCGAACAAGTGCTGGCCCTGGCCTGGCGCCAGACCGTGGCGCGCCACGGCTCGCCGCAGCGCCTGGACGGCACCTTGTGCGACCCTGGGTTCATCATTGTCGGTTATGGGAAAGTCGGTGGCATCGAACTGGGGCATGGTTCGGACCTGGACCTGGTGTTTATCCACGATGGCGACCCGCAGGCCGAAACCGATGGCGCCAAGCCGATTGACGGTGCGCAGTTCTTTACGCGCCTGGGCCAGCGCATCATTCACCTGCTGACTACCCAGACCAACTCCGGCCAGTTGTACGAAGTGGACATGCGCCTGCGACCTTCCGGCGCGTCCGGCTTGCTGGTCAGCTCCCTCGGGGCGTTTGACCGCTATCAGCAAAATGAGGCCTGGACCTGGGAACATCAGGCCCTGATCCGCGCGCGGGTGCTGGTGGGCAGCCAGGATGTGGGCCAGGCGTTCGAGCAGGTGCGGGCCAAGGTGTTGGGGCGTGAGCGCGACCTGGCCACGCTGCGCCAGGAGGTCGGCGAGATGCGCACGAAGATGCGCGACAACCTGGGCACCAAGACCACGGCGGCCGGCACCGGCGCCAACGCCTTTGATGCCACGGCGGTGTTCGACCTCAAGCAGGACGCCGGAGGTATCGTCGATATTGAATTTATGGTGCAATACGCGGCTTTGGCGTGGTCTGCGCAACATCCATCGTTGCTGCGCTACACCGACAATATCCGCATTTTGGAAGGCCTGGAGCAGGTGGGTTTGATGCCCCCCGCCGATGCCCATCTGCTGCGCGAGGTGTATAAGGCCTATCGTTCCGCCGCGCACCGTCAGGCCTTGCAAAACGAGGCCAGCACGGTGACCGGGGATCAGTTCGCCGACGAACGGCGCCAGGTGATGCGAATCTGGAAGGAACTAGGGTTAAGCTGAAACTCGATTAAATGTGGGAGCGGGCTTGCTCGCGAAAGCGCAGTGTCAGTCACTGAAAATATTGACTGATATACCGCTTTCGCGAGCAAGCCCGCTCCCACACAGCTAGTACCGGGCTAACCATGACCTACAGTAATTATCGAGGCGGGGAGGCATAAGCCTCCCCGCATCGTTTGTGGAAACTACATGAATATTCTGATCGTTGGGCCCAGCTGGGTCGGTGACATGGTGATGGCGCAGACACTGTTCCAGTGCCTCAAGCAGCGTCATCCCGACTGCCAGATCGACGTGCTCGCCCCTGAGTGGAGTCGCCCGATCCTGGAACGTATGCCCGAAGTGCGCGCGGCCTTGAGCTTCCCGCTCGGCCATGGCGCGCTGGAGCTGGCGACCCGTCGTCGTATCGGCAAATCCCTGGCCGGCCAGTACGACCAGGCGATCCTGCTGCCCAACTCGCTCAAGTCGGCGCTGGTGCCGTATTTCGCCGGCATCCCCAAGCGCACCGGCTGGCGTGGCGAGTTTCGCTACGTGCTGCTCAATGATGTGCGCACGCTGGACAAAGCCCGCTACCCGCTGATGATCGAGCGCTTCATGGCCCTGGCGTATGAGCCGGGTGCCGAATTGCCCAAGCCGTACCCACGCCCGAGTTTGCAGATCGATCCGGTAAGCCGCGACGCGGCGTTGGCCAAGTTCGGCTTGACCCTGGATCGCCCGGTATTGGCCCTGTGCCCTGGGGCCGAGTTTGGCGAGTCCAAGCGCTGGCCGTCGGAGCATTACGCAAAGGTCGCCGAAGCCAAGATCCGCGAAGGCTGGCAGGTGTGGCTGTTTGGTTCGAAGAAGGATCACCCGGTGGGCGAAGACATTCGCCAGCGCCTGATCCCGGGCCTGCGTGAAGAGGCCGTCAACCTGAGCGGCGACACGTCTCTGGCCGAAGCCATCGACTTGTTGTCCTGCGCCGATTCGGTGGTGTCCAACGACTCTGGCCTGATGCACGTCGCCGCTGCGCTGAACCGCCCTTTGGTGGCGGTGTACGGCTCAACCTCGCCGGGTTTTACCCCGCCGTTGGCAGACAAGGTCGAAGTGGTGCGCCTGGGCCTGGAGTGCAGCCCGTGTTTTGAGCGCACTTGCCGTTTCGGCCACTACAACTGCATGCGCCAGTTGCTACCGCAGCCGGTGAACGAAGCCTTGCAGCGGTTGCAGGGCTCTGTGGTCGAGGTCCGATAGTTTGCGCGTACTGGTAATCAAGACCTCATCCCTGGGCGACGTGATCCACGCCTTGCCGGCATTGACTGACGCGGCGCGGGCGATCCCCGGCATTCGCTTTGATTGGGTGGTGGAAGAAGGCTTCGCCGAGATCCCTACCTGGCACCCGGCGGTGGACAAGGTCATTGCGGTGGCGATTCGCCGCTGGCGCAAAAATATTTGGCAGACCATCAAAAGTGGCGAGTGGCGGCGCTTCAAAAAGCAGATCCAGTCGACCAAATACGATCTGGTGATCGACGCCCAGGGCCTGTTCAAAAGCGCCTGGCTGACCCGCTATGTGCGTGCTCCGGTGGCGGGTTTCGACAAGAATTCCGCCCGTGAACCTATCGCGTCGCGCTTCTACTCGCGACGCCTGGCCGTGGCCCGTGGGCAGCATGCGGTGGAGCGGCTGCGCCAGTTGTTTGCCGTGGCCCTCGGTTATGACCTGCCCAAAGCCTTGGGCGACTACGGCTTGAGCGCTGAAAAGCTGCTCGGTCTGCCGCCGAAAAAGCCCTTTGTACTGCTGCTGCACGGCACCACCTGGGACACCAAGCACTGGCCCGAAGCCTACTGGCGCGAACTGGCTGAGCGCATGGGCCGCCTGGGCGTAGACGTAAAACTGCCCTGGGGCAACGCCGCCGAAAAGGCCCGCGCCGAGCGCCTGGCCCAAGGCCTGAACAACGCCGAAGTGTTGCCCAAGCTGAACCTGGCCGGCGTCGCCCGCGTGTTGGCCGGCGCCCGCGCCTGTGTGGCCGTGGACACTGGCCTCGGTCATCTGGCCGCTGCGCTGGACGTGCCGACTATCTCGCTGTTCGGTCCTACCAACCCAGGCTTGACCGGTGCCTACGGCAAGGGCCAGATCCATCTGGGCAGCGACTTCCCCTGCGCGCCCTGCCTGCAAAAAACCTGTACCTATCAACCAACGGCCGACGACCTGCGTCGGTTCGACATCAAGCGCGAATCGCCCCTGTGCTTCACGCGCCTGAACCCAGAGCGTGTGGCAACCCGGCTGAGCACGTTGTTATTGGCTGAGGAGCTGCACTGATGCAACTGGCTTTTGTTCTGTACAAATACTTCCCCTTTGGCGGCTTGCAGCGCGACTTCATGCGCATCGCCTTGGAGTGCCAGCAGCGCGGCCACCAGATTCGTGTGTACACGCTGATCTGGGAAGGTGACATCCCGCCCGGCTTCGAAGTGCTGGTGGCGCCGGTCAAGGCGTTCTTCAACCATCGGCGCAACGAGAAACTCAGCGCCTGGATGGAAGCCGACCTGGCCAAGCGCCCGGTGGACCGCCTGATCGGCTTCAACAAAATGCCCGGCCTGGACGTTTACTACGCTGCCGACGGTTGCTATGAAGACAAGGCGCAAAACCTGCGCCACGGGCTGTACCGTTATTTCGGCCGTTACAAGCACTTTGCCGAGTACGAGCGCGCGGTGTTCGCCAAGGACGCCAAGACCGAAGTCCTGATGATTTCCGAGGTGCAGCAGCCACTGTTCATCAAGCATTACGATACCCCGCTGGAGCGCTTCCACCTGCTGCCACCGGGCATCGCGCAAGACCGCCGCGCGCCGCCGAATGCCGCCGAGATTCGCGAAGGGTTCCGCAAGGAATTCAACCTCGGTGACGACGACTTGCTGCTGGTGCAGATCGGCTCGGGTTTCAAGACCAAGGGTGTCGACCGCAGCCTCAAGGCCGTGGCCGCGTTGCCGTCTGCGCTTAAAAAACGCACGCGCCTGTTTGTAATCGGCCAGGACGACCCCAAAGTATTCCAGCTGCAAAGCGCAACGCTGGGCCTGGGGGACAACGTGCAGTTCCTCAAGGGCCGCAGTGATATCCCGCGTTTCCTGCTGGGCGCCGACTTGTTGATCCACCCGGCGTACAACGAAAACACCGGCACCGTATTGCTTGAAGCCCTGGTGGCCGGTTTGCCCGTACTGGTGTCGGCCGTGTGTGGGTACGCCCATTACATCGCCGAAGCCGACGCCGGCCGGGTGCTGGATGAGCCGTTCGAACAAACGCAGCTCAACAGCTACCTGACGCAAATGCTCACCGACACTGCACAGCGCGCGGCCTGGGGCCGCAATGGGTTGGCCTATGCCGAGACGGCCGACCTCTACAGCATGCCGCAGCACGCTGCGGATGTGATTCTGGCGGAGCCAAAACGATGAAGTTGATTCTTGCCGAACCGTTCAAGACGCTCTGGGCCGGGCTTGATGCCTTTGCCGAAGTCGAGAAACTGCAAGGCGAAGTATTTCGCGAGCTGGCGGCACGTCGCACCCTGCGTACCGAGGTCGAGGGCCGCCCGTATTTTGTCAAGATCCACCGGGGCATTGGCTGGGGTGAGATCTTCAAGAACCTGATCACCGCCAAGCTGCCGGTGCTGGGCGCGGGCCTTGAGTGGGCGGCGATCCATCGCCTGCAGGCACTCGGCGTGCCGACCATGACCGGCGTGGCCTTCGGTGAAAAGGGCAGCAACCCGGCCGACCAGCACTCGTTCATCATCACCGAAGAACTGGCGCCGACCCTGAGCCTTGAAGACGTGACCCTCAACTGGGTGGCCGAGCCGCCGGCGCCTGCGTTGCGCCATGCCCTCACCCGTGAGCTGGCGCGTATGGTCGGCGACATGCATCGTGGCGGTGTGAACCACCGCGACTGCTACCTGTGCCACTTCCTGCTCGACACTTCGAAGCCCATCGACGCCCGTGACATCAAGCTGTCGGTGATCGACCTGCACCGTGCCCAATTGCGTGCCCATCTGCCGCTGCGCTGGCGCGACAAGGACTTGTCCGCGCTGTACTACTCGGCGCTCGACATCGGCCTGACCCGTCGCGACAAACTGCGCTTTCTCAAGGGCTACTTCCGCCAACCGCTGCGCCAGATTTTGGCCGAGCAGTCGGCATCGTTGGCCCTGATGCAACGCAAGGCCGACAAGCTCTACGCACGCAAGCTACGTTATGGGGATGCGATCTGATGGCGGGTTGGAACCTGGAACCGGCCTACGCGAACCTGGCGGATGATTTCGGCAGCCTCGAAGCGGTGTTTGCCCTGCAAGGCGAACGGCTGACCCGTGACCCGCTGTCGGAAGTGATCCGGGTGGAGCGTGGCGGGGTCAACTATTACGTCAAACGCTACACCGGCGCCGGCAAGGGCCTGCGGCGCTACCTGGGCAAGCCTCGGGTGAAATCCGAATGGCAGAACCTCAAGCGCTTCGCCAAGTGGGGCATTCCCACGGCTGAAGTGGTCGCCTGGGGGTTGGAGCGCAAGGGCCTGGCCTACGACCGGGGTGCGATGATCACCCGCGAGCTGCCGCGTACCGAAGATTTGTCGGTGCTGGCCGACCGCGATGATGCGCGCCTGCACGACCCCAAGTGGGTTGATGCGGTGAGCCGCCAGCTCGCCGAGTACACGCGCACCATGCACGACCACCGCTTCACCCATAACGATTTGAAGTGGCGCAACCTGCTGATCGATGATCAGCAAACCCTGTACCTGATCGATTGCCCCAACGGCGATTTCTGGCGCGGGTTCTGGCTCAAGTACCGCATCACCAAAGACCTGGCCTGCCTGGATAAAGTCGCCAAGTATCACCTGTCGGCCACCCAGCGCCTGCGGTTCTACATGCAGTACCGCCAGCGCCGCCACCTGAGTGCATCGGACAAACAGCGTATTCGCCACGTGGTGAAGTTTTTTGAGGGACGCGAATGAATGACTTCCTGGCGGCTGAAGACCGTGCGCTGTTGGAGCGCCACGGCCTCGCCAGCTTCGACGCACTGTGGGCCAAGCAACTGGACGCAGTGGACGAGCCCAACACCAGCCGTGGCGGCTGGAGCAGTGTGTTTCGTCTGGAACTCGACGGCCACGGTTATTACCTCAAGCGCCAGAGCAATTACCTGACGCGCAGCCTGCATCGGCCGTTTGGCGAGCCGAGTTTCTCGCGTGAATTTCGCAATATCAGCCGCTACCGCAAGCTGGGTATCCCGGCGTTGCAGGCGGCGTTCTACGGCGAGCGCAAAGTCGGCGGCGAGCACCGCGCAATGCTGCTGACCCGCGCCCTGGACGGCTGGAATGACCTGGACTCGTTGCTGGATGAATGGCCGCAACTGAGTGATGCCCAGCACCGTGCGATCCTGCTGGCCTGTGGTCAGCTTGCTCGTCAGTTGCACAGCGTCGGCCAAGTGCACGGCTGTTTTTACCCCAAGCATATTTTCCTGCGGGCCACCGGCGACGGTTATGCCGCGCAATTGATCGACTTGGAGAAAACCCGGCCGCTGCTGTTCGGTTGGCGTGATCGGGTCAAGGACCTGGAGCCTCTATTGCGCCGCGCACGACCCTGGTCGGACGCCCAGGTACGCCAACTGTTGGCGGCTTACCTCGACCAGCCTGAGGACAGTGCATTGGTTACCACGTGGTACCAGCGCCTGAGCGCGCGCCGAAGTCACAAGGAAAACCGTTGATGCGTTTGTCCGAGCTGAAAACTGCCGGCCGTAGCCCCAGCCTGCCGCTGACGATTGAGCTGGCCGATGCGGCAGGCCCCGGCCAACTGCAACTGCTGAGCCTGTTGCGGGTATTGCCGGGCGAGCGCTATGTGGGCGCGGCGGTGTGGCGTGGGCGCCCGGTGCTGGCCAAGTTGCTGGTGGGCAGCAAGGCAGCGCGGCATTTTCAGCGTGAACTCACAGGCGTTCGCCTGCTGGCGGAGCAAGGTCTGACCACGCCGCTACTGTTGGCCGATGGCTTGCAGGAAGGCGAGGGCGGCTGGCTGTTGTTTGAGTTTATTGAAGGTGCCGAAAGCCTGGCCGATGCCTGGCACGCGGTGGAGCATCTGCCACCACTGGCTGACGAGCAAACCGCCGTGCTGGCCGAAGCGCTGGGTGCGATTGCCCAGATGCACGCCAAGGGCCTGTGGCAAGAAGACCTGCACCTGGACAACCTGCTGCGCCAGAGCGGCAAACTGTATTTGATCGACGGCGCCGGCATTCGCGTGGAAGAGGCGGGCAAACCGCTGTCGCGTAACCGTGTGCTGGAGAACCTCGGCGTTTTCTTCGCCCAACTGCCGAAAAACCTCGAGCCGTTTACCGAAGAACTGCTGGTGTATTACCTGTTGAGCAACGGTGAACACGCCCTGCCGCTGCAAGCGCTGGAAAAACAGGTGCGCAAAGTGAGCGCCTGGCGCCTGAAAGACTTCCTCAACAAAGTCGGCCGCGAGTGCACCTTGTTCAGCGTACTGCGCGGGCCATTCGCGCTACGTGCGATCCGCCGCGAAGAAGAAGCCGCCATGCTGCCGGTGCTGGAGCAGGCCGATACGCTGCTGGACCAGGGCCACCTGTACAAGACCGGCGGCGCCGCCAGCGTCGCCAAGGTCGACGTGGCGGGCCGGCCACTGGTGATCAAGCGCTACAACATCAAGGGCTTCGCCCACTGGCTCAAACGCTTCTGGCGCCCGAGCCGCGCGTGGCATTCCTGGCGCGAAGGCAATCGCCTGGCATTCCTCGGCATCGCCACGCCCAAGCCGCTGGCCGTGCTGGAAAAGCGCTTCTTCTGGTTGCGCAGCCGCGCCTACCTGATCACCGAGCACTTGGCGGGGCCGGACATCATCGAACGCTTCGCGCCCTACGTCGAAAGCGGTGACGCGCCGGAAGATGAGCTGCTGGCGCTGGATCATTTGTTTGCCGAACTGATCCGTGAGCGCATCAGTCACGGGGATTTCAAAGGCCATAACCTGTTCTGGGACAAAGACCGCTGGTCGCTGATCGACCTGGACGCCATGCGCCAACACAACACCGACGCCAGCTTCGCCCCGGCGTACGCCAAGGACCGTGCACGGTTTATGCGCAACTGGTCGCCGGAGAGTGCGTTGTACAAGCTGATTGATCAGCGTTTGCCCAAAAGTGTCCAGACTGCTGGCCCCCTGTAGTTGAGCAGGAAGGCAATATGAGCGTTGGCGGGTGACGAGAAACCCGCAAAAACCAGGACTGACATCCCATGGCAAATGAAAAACTAATTTCCCCGCAGTTCCAGCTCTTTCAAAGTGAAAGTGAGGCTGAACGCATCGCAGAGGTTGTGGCAGCGCAACCGCCGAAGGGGGAGTTCAGTGACTTCATTGTCTATGTGGATGAAAGTGGCGATCACGGGATGCAGACACTCGATGCCAACTACCCCATGTTTGTTTTGGCGTTCTGTATTTTTCATAAACGCCATTATTGCGAAACAGTCATTCCCGCCCTTCAAAAATTTAAGTTCAATCATATGGGCCATGATCTTGTTGGCTTGCATGAACTGGAAATCCGCAAGGAAAAGGGTGCGTTCTCAAGCATGTTCGCTTCTCGCCAGCACAAGCATGCCTTCCTTGAGGAGCTGACGAGCATCATCGAGTCGAGCAACTTCGTCTTGATCAGTTGCGTTATCGATAAAGCTACGCTTCGAGAGCAACAAGGCCCGATACATAACCCTTACCATCTGGCTCTAGGCTTCTGTCTTGAAACGCTTTATGAGTTTCTTCAAGAGAAAAATCAGCAGCGTGCGTTAACTCATGTGATTTTCGAACGCCGAGGACGTAGAGAGGATAACGAACTTGAGTTGGAGTTTCGGCGGATGTGCGATGGGGCCAATCGTCCAGGTATTCGCCTGCCGTTTGACATCGTGTTCGCGACTAAACAGGTCAACTCTACGGGCTTGCAACTGGCGGATCTTGTTGCACGCCCCATCGGCATGAGTGTTCTAAGGTCGGGTCAGGAAAATCGTGCCTTTGACGTCCTCAAACGCAAATTCTATTGCAGTGGAGGGCGAAGCAAGGTCGGGGAAGGTTATGAGAACTGGGGGCTAAAAATTTACCCTGCTGCAGAAAGCGAAAAGCCCCGATGATACTCACCGAGGCTATAACGCCGACCGGGATCCCCCAGTCCATTTGCGGCTGATTCTATGCTTGCGATTTTTGAGTGTCAACGCGAAAGCCCGGGCCGTCGACACGCCGTAGGGTGTGGCACTCAAAACTGTTGCCTGAGCAACAGCAATCGGGCAGTTGGTGGTCGATAGGTGCAGCCTATTTGCACTTCATGTTTTTATTCCGTTGATTTATATAGATAAAAATCCTGGCACGCGCTCTGCAATGCCATCCGGTGAACCCTTTCACCGGTCTTGCAGCGGAGCCCTGTATGCCTTCCAGCCTTTCCACGCTTTCCCGTTTGATCTGCCTCGGCGCCGCGATGCTGCTGAGCTGTGCTGCCCACGCCGCAGGCGGCGACGACGCCGTACCGTCGCTCGCTGGCAAGCGCATTGCGGTGAGCATGACCGGCACCAGTCACTATTTCGATATCAAGGCATTCCAGGCGCAGGTCGATGAGATCAAGCGCCTGGGCGGCACGCCCATCACCCTGGATGCGGGGCGCAATGACAAGAACCTGGTGACCCAGTTGCAAACCGTGGTCACCCAGAAGCCCGATGCGGTGATCCAGACCCTGGGCACCCTCAGCGTCATCGACCCCTGGCTCAATCGCATCAGCAAGGCCGGCATCCCGCTGTTCACCATTGATGCGCCGTCGCAATACAGCCTCAACAACACCACCTCCGACAACGTTGCCACCGGCAAGGCACTGGCCGACCAGTTGATCAAGGACGCTGGCGGCAAGGGCAAGATCCTGGTGTTCAACGGCTTCTACGGGGTGCCGGTGTGCGCGATCCGTTATGACCAGTTGAAGCTGGCGCTCAAGGATTACCCGCAGTTGGAAATCATCCAGCCGGAGCTGCGTGACGTGATCCCCAACACCGTGCAGGACGCCTATTCCCAGGTGTCGGCGCTGCTCAATAAATACCCAGCGGGCAGCGTCTCGGCGATCTGGTCGGCGTGGGATATTCCGCAGCTCGGTGCGAGCAAGGCGTTGATCGATGCCAAGCGTATCGAGATCAAGACCTACGGCGTCGACGGCACCCCCGAAGTACTGGCGCTGCTCGGCCAGGCGAACTCGCCGGTGGGCGCCGTGGTGGCGCAGCAACCGGCGCTGATCGGCAAGACCGCTGTGCAAAACGTGGCGCGCTACCTGGCCGGCCAGCGCGACCTGCCGAAGGAGACCCATGTGCCGACGCTGCTGACCACCGCCGGCAACCTGGCGCAGGTCCAGCAACTGCGGGGTGACTGATGACAGCGCTTCACCTGCAAAACCTGCATAAGCGGTTTGGCGCCACCTTGGCGCTGGATGGCGCGAGCCTCAAGGTCGGGCGCGGCACCATTCATGGCCTGGTGGGCGAGAACGGTGCGGGCAAGTCGACCTTGATCAAGGTGCTGGCCGGCATCTACAAGGCCGACGCGGGGCAGGTGAGTATCGACGGCCAGGCGTATGCGGCGTTGTCGCCGCGTCAGGTCGATCGTTTGGGTGTGCAGTTCATCCATCAGGAGCGGCTGTTGCCCGCCAGTTTTACCGTGGGCGAGGCGCTGTTTTTTGGGCATGAGTTGCGCCGTGGGCCGTTTGTGGATCGGCGTCGGCAGCAGCGCGAAGCAGACCGTTTGCTGGCGCAGTACTTTGACCTGCAACTGCCGGCCGGTGCGCTGGTGGGCGAGCTGAACAGTGCCGAGCGCCAGGTGCTGCAAATCACCCGGGCATTGATTCGCCAGCCAAAGATCCTGGTCTTTGACGAGCCCAGCGTGGCACTGGTCAAACGCGAGGTGGACCAGTTATTACGCATCGTCAAACGGTTGCGCGATCAGGGGCTGTCCATCCTGTACATCTCCCATTACCTGCAGGAAATCGACAGCCTGTGCGATGAGGTCACGGTGCTGCGCAACGGCCGTGATGTAGCGGTGGTGGAGCCTCGGCATACGTCCAGTGCCGAGATTGCGCGACTGATGGTCAACCGCGAAGTGCAGGAGATGTACCCCAAGGCGAAAGTCGAATTGGGCGAGCCGCTGTTGCAGGTACGTGGGTTGAGCCTGGCGCGGCGTTATCGGCAGATCGACCTTGAGGTACGACGCGGTGAGATCGTCGGGCTGACGGGGCTCGTCGGGTCGGGCGCCAAGGAATTGTTCAAAACCCTGTTTGGCGTGGAGCGCGCCGATACGGGCAGCATTCATCTGGACGGGCGTTTGCTGCGCCTGCGCTCACCGGGGCAGGCGATTGCTGAGGGTATTGCGTTGGTGCCGGAAGAGCGACGCAGCCAGGGCATCGCGCCAGTGTTGTCCGTACTGGAAAACCTGACGCTGGCGGGGCTTGGCCGGTTTACTCGCTGGGGCTTGCTGAGTCGTCGCCGGGAGCAGGCCGAAAGTCTGCGGTTGATCGATGAGCTGGCGATCAAGGCGCCGGGCCCGCAGGCCGCGGTCAGCCAGTTAAGCGGTGGCAATCAACAGAAAGTCGCGTTGGGCAAATGGCTGAGTCGCCGCTCGGCGGTGTACCTGTTGGACGAGCCCTGCGTGGGCGTGGACGTGGGCGCCAAGGTAGAAATTTATCGCCTGATCGGGCGGTTGGTAGAGGAAGGTGCGGCGGTATTGGTGTTGTCTTCGGATTTGCCGGAATTGCTGGGGATCAGTGATCGGATTGTAGTGCTGCATCGCGGTGAGATTGCCGGTGAGTTCCGTGCTGGGGAGGCCGACAGCGATCAGTTGCTGGCCTGCGCCACCGGAGCCGTAACGGCCGTGACTGCGCCCGTGCGGGAGGTCGAACATGCTTGAGGCGATAGTGCGTCGGGGTTCGATGGGTGTGTTTGTGGCGATCCTGGTGGGGTTTGCCGTGGCTGCGCCGAACTTCTTGTCGGTGGGTAACGTGGCCAATGTGTTCAGCCAATCGGCGATCCTCGGCGTGCTGGCCTTTGGGCTGACGTGCGTGATTATCGGCGGCGGTTCGAACGTGGTGGCCGGCGGGCTCGACCTGTCGCTGGCGGCCAACCTGGGTTTGTGTGCGGCGGTGTTCAGTCGCCTGAACAATGCGGGCCTGGACTTGTGGCTGAGCCTGCTTCTTACCTTGGGTTGCGGGTTGGCTGTGGGCATGCTCAATGGCCTGGCGGTGGTGCTGCTGCGCTTGCCGCCGTTGTTGGCGACGCTGGCGAGCATGAATGTGTTGGCCGGGCTGGAGTTGGTGCTCACGGAAAATACCGTGGTGTCCACCGATTCGCCGTTGCTGGATCTGCTCAGCGGCGGCACTTGGCTGGGAGTGCCGGCCCTGGCCTGGGTGTTGCTGCTGACGGCCGGGTTACTGACGTTATTGATCCAGCATTCGGCCTACGGGCTGCGCCTGCATGCGGTGGGCGAGTACCCTCAGGCCGCCGAAGCCGCAGGCATCCGTGTGCCGGGCTACGTGCTGTCGAGCTATGCGCTGTCGGGCCTGTGCGCGGCGGTGGCGGCGCTGTGTTCGGCGGCGTTTTTCAGTGGCAGCACGACCGGGTCTGGCGACATGCTGTTGTCGGTGGTGGCGATTGCGTTTCTTGGCGTGGTGTTTTCCCGAAGGCTGGTGGCGAGCATTCCGGGCACCTTGTTGGCCGCATTGCTGATCGGTTTTTTGATCAATGGGTTTCAACTGCTCAACGTATCGAGCTTCTGGGTCAATGGTGTGCAGGGGGTGTTGATCTTGTCTGTGGTGGCTGCGTCCAGCGCATTGAATCGTGGAGCCCGCTCATGAACCCGCGTGCGTTGTTGCCGCTGACCTTGCCGTTGGTGTTCGTGCTGATCGTTGTGGTGTTTGCCCTACAGGCACCGGGTTTTCTGAGCAGCGGCAACCTGAAAAGCCTGGTGCTGAACAACTTCGTATTGCTGGCGATTGTCGCCATCGGCATGACCTACGCGGTGGCGGCCGGTGGCATCGACCTGTCGGTGGGCACGGCGCTGGATTTTGCCAGCTTCAGTTTCGTGGTGCTGCTCAATGGCGGGCACGGCTGGGCGTTCGCGGCCACGGGTGCGCTGGTTGCGGCGCTGCTGGTGGGGGTGGTGAATGCGGGGCTGATTGCCGGGCTGCGGATCAGCCCGTTCCTGGCGACCCTTGGCACACTGTTTATCGGTACCAGCGCGCAGCAATTACTCTCGGATGGCGGCCAACCGATCTATATCGCCCAAGGCTTGAAGCCTGAACTGACCGGGCTGACGCCATTGTTGGTGGTCTTGGGGTTGGCGCTGTTTTACGGCCTGGCCCTTGCGCGCGGGCGCCTGGGCCGCGAGTTGCTGGCCCAGGGCACCCAGCCGTTGCTGGCGTATTACTCTGGGCTGTCGGTGCGGCGCGTCGTCACCGTGGTGGCGCTGGCGACCGCGTTGGCGTGTGGGGTGGCGGGGGTGTTGCTCAGCTCGACAGTCAGCGCGTATGTGCCGTTGTCTGGCAACGCCTTTTTGCTGAATGCGATTGGCGCAGTGTTTATCGGCACCACCTTGAGCCGACAGGGCCGGGCGAACATTCCCGGCACCCTGTTGGGCGTGCTGTTTATCAACGTGATCGCCAACGGCCTGCTGCTGATCGGCTGGAACTTCTACTGGCAGCAGGTGGCGACCGGCGTGCTGATTTTTGCGGTGTTGGCCTTCAGCTTTGCCAGTCGGCGCGTGTTGGAGCGGCACTGATCCGGGTTATTGTGCCTTGATCAGCGTGTTGCGCATCTTGGTGCCGTTGCTGTCGCTTTGGCTGGTGAAGAAGTAACCGTAGTCCTGCAAGTAAAACGCGGTGCTGGTGGCCCTGTATTTTTCGCCGGTGACGCTGCAGTTTAGCTCCTTGGCCGTGCCGCTCAGGTCGCCGTTGATTTTGCTGGCGGGCAGCTCGCGTTTCACCACGCACCGGGCGTTGCGGATCAACTCGCGATCGTCCTGGGTGGTGGTGCGGCTCATTTCTACGGTGCTGTAGCCCAGGGTGGCGCCCACCGGCATCTGCTGCCAGTCGCCAATAAAGCTCAGTTGCTGCAGGTGGCTGGCGGCCGAGGCATTGATCCCGTCCATTTTGTATTGGCTCTGGAATGTCAGGTTGAACAGGCCGCGCCAGGTGGTGGTGGTGTAGGTCGAATACTCGCTGACGTTGCGGATGCTGAGTTGGCCGCTTTGTGCCTTGGGTTCGAGATAGAGGTCTATTTTCATGGGGCTGTAGCCCATGTCGCGCTTCTGCGTCAGATGGCGCAGTGTCTTGCTGGGGGCTGGCATGCCCAGTGCGTTGATCGCCTGTTCAATGTCTGCCGAGAGCGCAGCGGGGGTCAGTACGTATTCGGACTTGGTGCGCGCCGTGGCGGTAGGCAGTTGTGCGACTGTCGGCGAGCAGGCGGCCTTGAGCAGGGTTTGGGCGTCGGTCTCAGCGTTGCTGAACGGCTGGTCCTGAGGCGAGGTTTCGATGTTGCCGAAGGTCACGATGTTGTTTTCGTTCAGGCCGAACGTGGCCAGGGTGCGGTAGGTCTGGCGGCTGCAATTGAGCTGCCAATGCATGCGCGTCTGGGCGTAGGGCATCTTCTTGAGCTTGTTGGTGAGGATGAACGGCTCATCCACGGCGCCCCACACCTGCACGCTGTCGCCCACGGTCTTGAGGCTGGTGCGGTCGATCAGCAGCTGGCGCTCGGTGGCTGCGCCGCTGACAACCCGCCAGTCTGGGCGTGGCGTGGTGGTGCAGGCGTCGATGAACGCAGTGTTCTGCTTCAGATAGCCAACCGCTTCCGGTGCGAAGGTGCGCATCACGGTAAAACGTACGGGCTGACCGTTCGGCGCCAGGCTGCCAGGGGACTCCAGAAACAACAGGCTTGCCTCTGGCGTGGTGCAGGAGGCCCGCACCTGGGCGATATCCGGCACGTTGGAGCCTTTGCTTGGCGTCACATGGACCTGGTAGCTCAGTACGTCACCGTCGCGCAGGACCGAATTAGCCAGGGGTGGCAGCTTGAGCAACTCGCCGAATTCGGGGCCGCTCTTGACGGGCTTGAGGCTGCATCCGGTGAGCAGGCTGAGGGCGACGATAACGGCGAGGGGTTTCATGAGCGTTCCTTGCTGAAAGATGGATGGCATTACAACCGGGTCAAAATGTGGGAGCTGGCTTGCCTGCGATAGCGGTGGGTCAGCAGCATTTGCACCGACTGACACGGCCCTATCGCGGGCAAGCCCGCTCCCACATTGGTTCTTCAGTAGCTTTAGAAGGTGTATTCGGCGCCGGCACCGGCATACCACGAGCGGCCTGGGGCGGCTTCGTAGTAGCGGTTGTTGCTGTCGCCGACGATCACCGAACCCACGTACTGGCGGTCCAGCAGGTTATCCAGGCGCAGGGTCTGGTGGAAGGTCCAGTGCTCGACTTTCTGCTCGAAACGCGCACGCCAGTTGAACACGCTGTAGGCCGGTGCGGCGCGCTCGCTGTTGGTGTCTTCGACATAGACCTTGCTGCGGTACATGCCTTCCAGCGCTGTGCTGACCCAGTCGCGGGGCTTCCAGTTGAGTTCGGCAAACAGGGTGGTTTGCGGGACGCCGGGGAGGTAGTTGCCTTTGTCGATGGTCTTGCCGCTGTTGGTGAAGTCACTGTCGTAGGTGGCTTGCAGGCGGGTGTAGGCGAGGGTGGTGCTCCAGTGTTCGCTGAGTTGGCTTTCGATGCCCAGTTCGAAGCCGCGGCGCAGGGTGCGGCCGGCGTTTTGGTAGGTGCTGCGCCCGCCGCTGGCCCCCTGCACCACCAACTCGTCCTCAGTGGTGATCTGGAACACGGCCGCATTGACGCGCGTGTCTTGGCCAACGCGAACCTTGAGGCCAACTTCATATTGCGTACTGACCGAAGGCTTAAGCGCGAAGTTGAAGCTGTTTGAGCTGCTGGAGTAAGCAGACTCGGCTTGGGTCGGGGTTTCGAAACCTTTGCCGGCACTGACGTAACCGTGCAAGTCAGGGGTGAATGCGTACATTGCGCTGACCGACGGCGTGTTCTTTTGGTAGGTTTTGTTGCCGCTGTCATCGCCGTCGCTGAGGAAGCGGTCGTCGACGTCCATCTTCATGGTGCTGTGGCGCAGACCCGCTTGAAGGGTCCAATCGCCGAGCAGCCAGTTGGCTTGCACGAATGGGTCGAGGCTGGTGGCCGTGTCGATTTCATCACGGCCCAGCGCGCCTTTGACACCGTGCACGCCGTTGACGGTGTTGGAATAGCCTTGGCGGTCGTCCTCGCTGCGGTCGTAGTCGAGACCTGCGATCAAGGTTAGATCGCCAGGGGCGCTGGTGATCGGTTGCAACCAGTGGACGGAGCCGCCGTAGAATTTGCGGTCGAAGGCCACTACGCCGCCGCGTTTATCCGACGGAGTGCCGCCAGGAATCGACAGGTACTGAATCACACTCCGCCGCCCCGTATACGCATTCACCTGCAGTGTCGCATCACCAAAATACCGTTCGTAATTGGTGCCCAATTGCTGGTGATCGATGCTTTTACGCGTGTTGTACGTCAGCGCCCCTGGAGCCACTGAACGCGGGTCTGCCTTATATGCCGCCCACGTCTGCCCCAATGGGTCCTCCGTGCCGTTTTGCTCCAGGCTGCTGTAGATCAGCGCCAGCTTGCTGTCGTCATCCGGCTGGAAGTTGAGCTTGGCGAAGGTCTGGTCGCGGCGGGCGCTGCTGTGGTCGCGGTAGCCGTCTGTGTCCATGCGCGAAGCATCGAGCACAAAGCCTGCGCCGTCGGCCGCACCTTCGGCGGTCAGATGGTTCTTGCTCATGCCATCGCTGCCCACCAAGGTTTCGGCGCCGATGCGCGGCGGGCCTTCGCCGTCGCGGGAAAACATCTGGATCACACCGCCAGCGTTGCTGCCGTACAGGGTGGCCGCCGGGCCGCGCAGTACTTCGATGCGTTCGGCGGTGTCGAGGTTGAAGGTGGCCGCCTGGCCCTGACCGTCAGGCGTGCTGGCGGGAATGCCGTCGGCGATCAGCTTGAGGCCGCGCACGCCAAACGCCGAGCGAGCGCCGAAGCCACGGGAAGAAATTTGCAGGTCTTGGGCATAGTTCTGACGGTTTTGCACCACCAGGCCGGGCACGCGGGAAAGCACTTCAGAGGCGTTTATGCCGAGTTGACCATCGCTGATCTGCTCGCGGCTGATGCTGTCGACCGAGTAGGGCAGGTCGAATGTGGGGCTGGCGCTGCGTGAGCCGGTGACCACGCTGGGGTCGAGAATTAACGGGGTCTCATCGGCAAGCGCGGTGTTGCACAGGCCGAGCAGTAGCAGGGCAAGGTGGGTGGGGGCTGGTGTGTTCATGGAGGAGCCGGGTCCGTGGCGCGACGCGTGGTAAGTGGCGTTGGCGCAAAAAAACGTGAGTTTAACGGCTCCCTCCCTCGTTTACCGAATTTATGGTCTGCCAGATATCGGGAACGGTCCTACGCAACGTTACGTTTTCGGGTGGCTGTGAAACGCCATCTGCGATGGTAGGTTTTTGCTTCTTCTGTAAGGTGGAGCGATTTATGAAATCTAGAATTGCAGGGTCACTGGCGCTGCTGGGCGTGTCTTTGATAGTGGCAGGTTGCGGCACTGTGACCACGGTGCTGCGTGAAGACAGCGTCACCGTTCAGTCGCTTAAGGCTAAAAAAACCTATTGTCAGTCTGTTCCGCGTGTTTACAGCGGCGTGTCTTATGACCTGTGTGTATTACACGCGCCGCCGAACTCTGGAAGTGGAATGTCGCTGAACGATGTGCCCTGGCCTTATCTTGATGTTGCTGTATCCAGTGTGCTGGACACGCTTTTATTGCCCTACACAATCTACCGGCAAAATGCCGATGGCAGCCTTGAGCTACGTTAACGCTCTAACCTAGCTCCCCACTGCTTTTAAGCTATAATCCCGCCCTTTAGCTGTTTCCTGCCCAGGCCGGAAGCACACTTTTTTCAGGCGCAACCCGCCTGCATGCAGACTAAAAGAGGCTAGACCCCAGTGGCATTGACGATTCTTGGCCTGTCCGGCGCCCTTAGCCATGATCCTTCCGCAGCCTTGTATATCGACGGCAAGCTGATCGCGGCCGCCGAAGAAGAGCGCTTCGTACGCGACAAACATGCAAAGAACCGCATGCCCTACGAGTCGGCGAAGTTCTGCCTGGAACAAGCCGGCATCAAGCCTTCCGACGTTGACGTGGTCGCGATCCCCTTCGCGCCTATCAGCTTGTTCGGCGAGGCGCGCTGGCATTACGCCAAGCGTTACTGGTACGCCCCGGACCGCGCCCTCGACGCGATCCTGATGGGCAACCGTCGCTACAAGCGCTATCGCAACAAGATCGTCTGGTGCCTGGAGCAACTGGGCTTCGATCCGAAGAAAATCAAGATCGAACCGGTTGAACACCACCTGGCCCACGCTTCCAGCGCCTACCACTGCTCCGGCTTCCAGGAGAAAACCGCGATCCTGGGTATCGACGGTAAAGGTGAGTACGCCACCACGTTCTTCGGCTACGGCGAGAACGGCAAGATCCACAAGATCAAAGAATTCTACGACCCAGACTCCCTGGGTGGCCTGTACGGCGCGATCACTGAGTTTCTCGGTTTCGAGATGCTCGACGGCGAGTTCAAGGTCATGGGTATGGCGCCGTACGGCGACGCCAGCAAATACGATTTCTCGCGCCTGGCTTCCTTTGAGAACGGCGAGTTGGTGATCAACACCGACTACGCCAACGTCATCGGCCTGCGCCGCTATAAAGAGAAAGGCAAGGGGTTCTACTTCTCGCCAAAACTGATCGAGTGGCTGGGCCCGAAACGCGAAGGCGACATCGCCGACGAGCCGTACATCCACTACGCGGCCAGCATGCAGGCGCTGTTCGAGAAGCTGGCCTTGCAAATGATCGACCACTACTTGGGCGACATCCTCAAAGACACCGGCAAGCTGGCCTTCGCCGGTGGCTGCGCGCTGAACGTCAAGCTGAACCAGAAGATCATTGCCCGCGACGACGTCAAAGAGCTGTTCGTGCAACCTGCGTCCGGCGATGCCGGCACGGCGGTGGGCGCGGCGGCCTACGTGTCCCACGCCCGTGGTGTGCCGGTGGAGAAGATGGAACACGTCTACCTCGGCCCGTGCTACAGCAACGAAGAAGTGATTGCCGCGTGCGCCAAGCACGAGAGCAAGCCTGTGTGGCGCAAGATCGACAACATGCCTAAACGCATCGCCAAGATCATGGTCGATGGCAACCCGGTGGCCTGGTTCCAGGGCCGCATGGAGTTTGGCCCGCGTGCGTTGGGCGGTCGTTCGATTATCGGTTGCCCAAGCGCCACCGGCGTGGCTGACCGTATCAACCACCAGATCAAGTTCCGCGAGCGCTGGAGGCCTTTCTGCCCGTCGATGCTCGACACCGTGGCGCCGCAGATGATCAAGGTCGATCACCCGGCACCGTTCATGACCTTCACCTTTGAAGTGTCGGAAGAGTGGAAGACCCGCGTACCGGAAGTGGTCCATGAAGATGGCACCTCTCGCGCCCAGGTGCTCAAGCGCGAATACAACCCGCGCTACTACGACATGATGAAAGAGCTGGAAGTGTTGACCGGTAACGGCGTGTCCCTGAACACCTCGCTCAACCGTCGTGGCGAAGCGATGATCTGCTCGCCCAAAGACGCGCTGGACATGTTCTTCGGCTCCGACCTGCAGTACCTGATCATGGAAGACATCCTGGTCGTCAAGGACGGCGTGGACCCTTATGACGCGCTCGGCTGATCGCCACGTCCTGCAGTTCTGCCACGGCTATGACGGGCCGTTCCTCGATTGCGCCCGTCAGTACGCCAGCCTGTTCGCAGGCTCGGGCTACAAGGTGACCACCGTGTTTCTCACCGGGGTCGCCGACCCTGAGGTGGCCGCAGCGTGTGCCAGCGATGAAGTGCTGTTCATGGAATTCAGCTCCAAGGCCATTCGTGGCCTGAAGCTGGGTGCCATCCGTGAGTTGCGCAAGATTGCGGCGTCGCGCAATTTCAGTTTCTGTATTGCCCACCGCTTCAAGCCGATTTACATCGCCTTGCTGGGTACGTGCTTGCCCGTGATCGGTGTGCATCACGCTTTTGGCGACTACCAGCGCCGCAGTCGTCAGCTGTTTGCAGGGTTTTTTCGCAAGCGCTTGAGCTTGCTGGGTGTGTCTGACGCCGTACGCGATGACATCCGCCGCTGCCTGGCGAGCTGGCCGGCGCCGCGCATCCAGACCTTGTACAACCGCATCGATGTCGAGGCTATGCAAACCTTGCAGGTGTCGAAGGACGAGGCGCGTGATGCCCTCGGTCTGTCGCCGGATGAATGGGTGGTTGGCAATGTCGGTCGCCTGCATCCGGACAAAGACCAGGCCACACTGCTCAAGGGCTTCGCCCTGGCGCTGGCGCAACTGCCCGCCGAAAGCCGCTTGGCGATTCTCGGCACGGGGCGCCTGGAGCAAGACCTCAAGGAATTGGCCCGCGAACTGGGCATTGCCGACAAGGTGCTGTTTCTCGGCCAGGTGCCAGATGCGCGTCGCTATTTCCGTGCCTTTGATGTGTTTGCGCTGAGCTCCGATCACGAACCCTTTGGCATGGTGCTGCTTGAAGCCATGGCTGCTGGCGTGCCGTTGCTTGCCACGGCCTGTGGCGGTGCAAAGGAAGTGGTCGAAGGTGTGGGCATCCTGTTCCCTTTCGGCGACGCCGAGCACCTGGCCCAGGGCTTGGGCTACCTGGCCGCGATGGATCACCATCAGCAGCGCCAGTGTGCCGAGCTGATGCTGGAGCGCCTGCACGCACAGTTCTCGGATCAGGCGGTACGCGACACTTTCTGGCAACTGCCACACGTTATTGAACTGACCGCGGGGGCTTGATGCTCAATCGATTCCAAGGCTGGCGCGAGCGTGGCTGGTCCGTCGTCGATGCGCCCGTCTACAACCAGGCCTGGCAGCGTTTTGGCGGCAGCGTCGCGACGCATCCAGAGGTCATCGAACGTCTGGCCGGCTTGGCGCAGATTCCGGTGCGTTACCTGGCCTGGGAGCAGGGCGGTGAACTCAAGGCATGCATCGCCACCTGGGGGCGCGACTTGGCGTTGTCCAAGGATGTGCTCAAGCGCAGCGGCAAGAAAGGCCTGTTTGACTTGGGCAATGCCGAGTTGATCCTGCCGGCCGCCGCCGATGCCCAGGCGCCCCTGCGCCAGCGTGCGCGGTATTTGTCGACATTGAACGAAGGCCGCTTCAGCGGGCTCAAGCCCCAGGCCGAGCAGCTGGCCATGGCGCGTACCCCCGAAGAGCTGTCGAAGAAGTTTCGCTACAACCAGCGCCGCGAACTGCGTTTGCTCGAAGAAGCGGGCGGCGTCGTGCGGCCGGTGGGCGAGTTTTCCAGCGTCGAGTTGGCTGCTATCTACTGCGACCTGTTCCTGCGCCGCTGGGGGTTTGTCGCCACGGGCGCGGAGCGGTTGGCCGAAGTGATCGAGTTGCTGCGCGAGTGGCTGATTGGCTCGGTGATTTTTCTTAACGATGCGCCGATCGCTATCCAGTTGGTCTATCGGGTTGAATCCCCGGAGTGGATCAGCGTGGAGTACGTCAACGGCGGCGTCGACCCTGAAACCCGCGCCTTCAGCCCCGGCAGCGTGTTGAGCTTTCTCAATACCCAAAGCGCTTGGGAACAGGCCCGCGAAGTCGGTAAGTCGTTGCGTTTTTCTTTCGGCCGCGCTGACCGCGAGTACAAGGAACGCTGGTGCAACCCCGTGCAGGTATTGAGCGTATGACCCGCAAAAAGCAGTTGCTCAAACGCCATCGGCGCAACAAGCGCATTGGTTTGTTGATCGGTTTAGTGCTGCTGGTGGTCGTTGGCATCCTGGTGGCCTGGTGGCTGCCATTGCTGTTGGCGGTGCTGGCTTGGGTTGCCCATGAAGCCTGGTTTGCCGACCACCTGTTTTATGCGCCCGGCGAAGATTACCACTACCGTTTCTCGGCAGACGCTGAGGTGGCCGGCGTGCGATTTGAAGGCGGGCGCTTGCGGGTTGATCAGCCGCTGGCGTCGGACGCAACGCTGGTGTTGGCGATCAAGATCAAGAGTAACTGGCTGGGACGTTTTCTCGACCCGAACATCGAGTTCGCGGGCGACCGGCAAACCTTCGAGCGTGGCGTCAACGGGTTGCGTTATCTGAACCTCAGTGGTTCAGATCTCAGCGATTTACAGCTGCGCGGTCGTCATTGCCGCGTGCTCGGCACGCCCCGCTTGTGGGCCTGGACCCACCCGGATTACCGCGCACAGCGTGTAATGGTGATCGCGCCCCATGCAGACGATGCCGAATTGGCAGCCTTCGGGCTCTACAGTCAGGCTGAAAAACCCTGGATCGTGACCCTGACTGCCGGTGAAATCGAAGCCGAGCATTACCAGCAGATGGGCCTGGGCCCGGCCGAGGCTTCGCGCATCAAGGGTCGCTTGCGCGCCTGGGACAGCATCGCCGTACCGCGCTGGGCCGGGGTGCCAGAGGCACACTGCGTGCAATTGGGTTATTTCTGCCTGCAACTGCCTACGATGCGGGCAACCCCTGACCAGCCTGTCGGCTCCCGCGAGGCCGACCTGTCGGATATCCGCCTGTTTCGCCAATTCAATCCATTCCCGCTGCCAGCTGACCAGGATGGCCTGCCCACCTGGAACAACCTGCTGGCCGATCTACGGCAACTACTGCTGACGGCGCGCCCGGATGTCATCGTCTTGCCGCACCCGATCATCGACCCCCACCCCGATCATATCTGCGCGCAGCAAGCGGTCGTCGAAGCGTTGCAAGGGTTGGACTGGCAACCGTCCACCGTGCTCGGCTACGCCAACCACCTGCACGACAACGACCGCTGGCCCATGGGCGACGCGGGCACCGGTATTGCCTTGCCACCGCTGTTCGACGCGACCCAGGAACTGCACCCGTGCAGCCTGCCGTTGACCGTGGCGCAGCAGCGCGACAAGGCCATGGCGTTGGGCATGATGCATGACCTGCAACCGCCACCGCCGTTCAAGCGGCGTGTGCGTCGGTGGTTGCAACGTGTACTGGTCGGGCGCGCGCGCTCGCCTTATGGGGAGAACGAGTTCTTCCGCAAGGCGGTACGGCGACATGAATTGTTCTGGCGTTTGTGACCTGTGAAAGGAAGAGCATGAAAGTTTTATTTCTGGTGCAGAAAGAACAGCGCGCCATCCTGGATCGGCTGTACGAGGGTGTGGCCGAGCACTGTGAATGCGATACCCGTTGGTTGAGCAGCGCCGAGCAACGCAACCTGCGCGGGTACTTTCGACGCGAGGTCGACGTGACTCGCTACGACCGCATCGTGTTCTTCCTGCGCTTCAAGCAGGAAATCCGTCAGGCTGCGTTTATCCGCACGATCCCCAACCTGGTGATCCTCGAACACGACGCCTATCAGAATTACATCCCCTGCAAGTACACCGGCAAATTCAGCGCGCACTACCGCCGCCTGCCGTGGGTGCGGGTGATCAGCTCGGGCTTCATGGTCACCGAGCGCTTGCGCGAAGAAGGCTTTGACGCGGTGTTTGTGCCCAAGGGTTACGATCAGGCGCTGTTGCAACCGCAGGCGCGGGAGCGCGATATCGAGCTGGCGTTTGTCGGCAGCACCAACAGCGTGGCCTACAGCGGTCGCAAGGCGCTGCTCGATGAGCTGGCGCAGGTGGAGCCGTTGGTGGTGACGCGCACCAAATCCGGTGAGGAATACTGCGCGACCCTCAACCGCATACGCTTTTTCGTCAGTGCCGATGTGGGCATGGGCGAGTACATGATCAAGAATTTCGAAGCCATGGCCTGCGGCTGCGTATTGCTGGCGTTTGATCAGGGTGCTGCAGAAAATGCGGCCCTGGGCTTTGAAGACATGGTCAACGTGGTGTTCTACAAGGACATTCCACAGTTGCAGGAAAAACTGGCCGTATTGCGCGCCAACCCTGGGTTGGCGGCCGATATCGCGCGTAACGGGCAGGCGCTGGCCGTCAGCCAGTTCAGCTTTGCCCGAATCGGCCAGCGCATCGTTGAAGCGCTCCAACCGCCGCTGCGCCCGCGCGCGGCATTGAGTCTGCTCGAAAGGTTGCGCCTGAAGCTGGGTGTTTAACGTGAGTGCGGCCACGGATGGTGGCCCTATGATACTGTTGAGGCGAAAAATGCAATTCTCCGATCAAAGCGACATAACACTCGTGGTGACCAGTTGTGGTCGATTCGATCTGTTGCAACGCACGCTCGAGAGTTTCGACCGGTTCAATACGGCGCCCATCCGTGAAGTGTTCATTACCGAAGACTCCGGCGATGATGCAGTGCGCCAGGCGATCCCTGAGCATTGGCGGGAGCATTGCACGTTCTTCGTCAACCGCCCCAAGCTTGGGCAACTGGCATCTATCGACCTGGCCTATGCGTCGGTAAAAACCCCCTATATTTTCCACTGTGAAGATGATTGGGAATTCTACCGCCCGGGGTTTGTCGAGGACTCCAAGACGATTCTGGAGCTGCGCCCGGATATTCTTCAGGTGTGGTTGCGAAATTTTGTCTACGACTTGCAGGTACACAGCCCCTATATTCGCCTGGGGCCACGTGAGCTGATTGGTGCAGTGCCGTGTTACCCGCTGATCTCCGACAAGCCTGAATGGCAGGCATTTTCCCTGAACCCCGGCCTGCGACGGCTCAAGGAATATGCGTTGTGTGCTCCCTATGCAGGGTTTGAGGGGGAAAAGGGGCTGTCCCGGCGGTATGCCGAGTTGAACCTGATGGCTGTAACCCTTGAGGGCGATGCGGTGTTGCACACCGGCTTCGGGTTGCATGTATCGACATCGGCCGAGCGCGTGATCAAGGCTCGGCGCAAGCGGCGCGAGCGCGTCAAGTTGGTGGTGATGTTGCTGCTGGGTATCGGCGTTGGTTGGTTTATCTGATTGGTTTTTTTACCGCACGCAACCAGAACGTCGCAGAAGGTTCGAATTAGTCAATGAGCATTCTTAATATTATGTGGGCCGGTGGTTCTGCATTCGCGTCTGTGCAGAAGGTTCATCGGCAAGTGCTTGCCGCTATCGAGTGCGGTGCACCTGTTCATACCTGGTTGCTACAGGGCGGTGCGCAAGCGGGTGAAGTGGCCGTCGAGTGGAACCTCTCGTCTGCCCAGCTCAAGGGGCGTCACCTGTGGAAGCTGTTGATTCCACGCATGCGCGCGCGTTTTCGCCGTGCGCTGCCGCAAGACGTGAAGGTGGTATTGCTGGATGGGATTGGTGTTGCCCGGGCGCTGCTGCCGGTGCTCAACGCTTTGCCCGACGTGCGAGCTGTGGTGCTGTTTCATGGTGAGACGCGCCTGCGCAGCAGCGATCGTGAGTTGTTCGCACAGTTTTCAGACGCCCGGCTGACCGTGGCGGCGGTGTCGCAGACCCTCGCTGCGTCGCTGCAACAGAGCTTGCAGCGACCTGTTGCTGTGCTGCGCAGTGCGTTCGACCCTGGGGCGTTTGTCGCCGCAATGCTGCCCCGAGATCAGGCCCGTGCGCGTCTTGGCCTGTCGCCCGGCGATGCGCCGGTGCTGGGTGCCGTTGGGCGGTTGGTGAGTAGCAAAGGCTTTGCCTGTTTGCTGGACGCCTTCGCCCGTCTATCGGAGCAACAGCCTGATTTGCGACTGGTGATTATTGGCGAAGGGGCTGGGCGGGCCGACCTTGAAGCGCAGGTCGAACGTCTCGGCTTGCGCGGCAAAGTGTTGCTCTCTGGGCATTTGGAGGATGCAGCGAGCCTGTACCGGGCATTCGACTGGATGGCGATTCCGTCTTCGTCGGAGGGCTTGGGGCTGGTGCTGCAAGAGGCGGTGATGGCCGGTGTTCCCGTGCTGACCAGCGAGCTGGCGGTGTTCCGCGAGCAAGTGGCCGAAACCGGCTGGTACGCGCCGGCTGATGACGTCAAGGCTTGGGTGCAACTTATGCAGCGGGCTTTCTCGGCTGACCCTGGCGCCGTCGCGGCGGGCCAGCTACAGGCCTTGGCGCCAGAGCAGGCCTGGCAGGATTTCACTACCACCGCCCGCCGTCTGTTTTCAACCCGGTAACAGCGCCTTTTCCAGTGCTTGCATTGGAAAGCGTTCGTTCAGCTTCTCGCGCGCAATATAGCGGGCGAAGTGCTGCAGGTTGCGCCTGACCAATGCTGGGCTCAGCGGTGCGCGCAGGAAGCGCATATCAGCGACGTCGATCAGGCCCATCTGGTTGTCGGGCGTCACGACAACGTTGCCCAGGTGCAGTGAACGGAAGTAGATGCCCGCTTCATGCAGCCGGCGAATCAGCGCCACCAACGGCTCAAGGTTGTGTTGCCAGTCGAAGCCTTCCTTGTTGGACAGCTGGCGCAGCGTCTCGCCCGGCAGTGGGCGATACAGCACGGCCGTCATGCCGGGCGCTTCCAGTTGATAGCTTTCAAGGACGGTCAGGGTAGGAATGCCGCGCTTTTGCAGTTCGAGCGCGTTGTCGATAAAACGCTTGGAGTACGGGCGAAGCAGCGCCGAGGAAAAAAACCGTTTGCGGCGAAACAGTTTCAGAATGTTCCCGTCCGTCAGCAGGTAGACTTTGGGGCCGTAGCTGTCCTTCTCCAGGATTCTGGCGTCGGCAATCATCGTGTTTAAAGCGGCTTGGGAAAGCCTTGAGCATTGCATCGTCGAAAAGCCTTGTGGAAGTCGCGGGCGCAGTGGTCGGCAATGATGCCGAAAGTTTTGGATTTTAACCATGCCGGGTTGGCAGGTTGGCCGTATTAGGAGCAAGTGATGCACGCAAGTCGTTGGGCGCAGGTATGGATGGTTTTCGGGTTGCTTTGGTTTTTGCTGGCCATTGCCTTCGCGCCAACCAACAAGATTTATCAGCAAGGCTTGACCCTGTTTCTGTGGTTGCCGGCCATGGTGTTTGCCTGGTCGGCCCGCGAGCGGCTCAAGGAAGTCTGGCGCGAGCAGCGCTGGGTTTGCGTGACGCTTTGTCTGCTGGCGGTCTGGAGTTTGGTCAGCCTGTTTTGGACCAGCGCCGAAGACGGTTCGCGGGAGGCCAAGCGGCTGCTCTATATCGGTGTATTCCTGCTGTTTTTCCCGGTGCTCGGCGGCGGGCAGCCTCAACGAATCATTCGTGTGATGCAGTGGGGTGGCTTTGGCCTGGCGCTGTCTGCGCTGTTGGCGATGATCAAGTTCTATGGCCTTGAGGGTAACGTCTGGACTGCACGTCTTCAGGGGCTGGGCCAACTGTCCCATCCGATTTTGGGCGCTTATGTGATCGGTCTGGCTGCCACCTGGATGCTGCACTGGGTGCCTCGTGGGCGCTGGATGCAAGTGGCCGCTCTGCTGGCAGTCGCGCTGCTCGGCCTGTTTGTGGTGGCAAGCCAAAGCCGTGGTGCCGCGCTGGCGTTGTTGTTGAGTGTGGTGGCCATGCCTCTGTGGAGCCGTGACCGTCGCAGCACGATGATCGCTATTGCAGCGGCAGTGGCGGCGGTCGTGGTCTTTGTGGCCATGCAATCGTCAATGATGCGGGGCGCGTCTTACCGGCCGCAGATTTTTATGTCGGCCCTGCAGATGATTTCTGAGCACCCTTGGACGGGCTTGGGCTTGGGCAGTGCTTATGTTGTGCCATGGCAGGACCGTTTTTTCGATCACTCCCACAACCTGTTCACCCACGTGACGATCGAGCTGGGCCTGCCAGGTCTGCTCCTTTGGTCCGCCGTATGGTTTGGCGTGCTGTGGCAAGCCTGGAAGGCGCGTGACACGGCCTACGGCAAAGGCATCATCGGGATGTGGGTGTTTTCCGCGCTGGCGATGCAGTTCGATGCTGCTAGCCTCACGGGTACACCTCGCGCCGAATGGTTTATCACCTGGTTGCCGGTGGCACTGGCCAGTGTGTTGGTCTGGGCGCGGGCCAAACCTGACGCTTGTGATAAAGTTGCCGCCCTACCTATTCAGTGAGCTCAACAATGAGTGATGCACCGCCTAAAGCGGAACAGGAATCCAGCCTGAAAATTTATTTCAGGCTGCTGGGCTATGTGAAACCGTACATCGGCATGTTCCTGGTGAGCATCGTCGGTTTCGTGATGTTCGCGTCCACCCAGCCCATGCTGGCCGGGATTCTCAAGTATTTCGTTGATGGCCTGAGCAACCCGGACGTGGTGTTTTTCCCCAGTGTCCCGTACCTCAAAGACCTGAAACTGCTGATGGCCGTGCCGCTGCTGATCGTGCTGATCGCCGCGTGGCAGGGGCTGGGGTCGTTCTTGGGTAACTACTACCTGGCCAAGGTCTCCCTGGGGCTGGTCCACGACCTGCGTGTGCAGTTGTTCAACAAGCTGTTGGTATTGCCCAACCGCTATTTCGACACCCACAGCTCCGGGCACCTGATCTCCCGCATCACCTTTAACGTGACCATGGTCACCGGCGCTGCCACGGATGCGATCAAAGTCGTGATCCGCGAAGGCCTGACGGTGGTGTTCCTGTTCGGTTACCTGCTGTGGATGAACTGGAAGCTCACCCTGGTGATGCTGGCGATCCTGCCGATTATTGCCATGATGGTGGGTAGCACCAGCAAGAAATTCCGTAAGCAGAGCAAGAAAATCCAGGTGGCGATGGGCGACGTGACCCACGTGGCCTCGGAGACGATCCAGGGCTACCGCGTGGTGCGCAGCTTCGGTGGGGAAACCTACGAAGAACAGCGCTTTGCCAAGGCCAGCCAAAGCAACACCGAAAAACAGATGCGCATGACCAAGACCGGCGCGGTCTACACCCCCATGCTGCAACTGGTGATCTACACCGCCATGGCGGCACTGATGTTTTTGGTGCTGTTCCTGCGGGGCGACGCTACGGCCGGCGACCTGGTGGCCTACATCACGGCTGCGGGCTTGCTGCCAAAGCCGATCCGGCAGTTGTCGGAAGTCAGTTCGACCATCCAGAAGGGCGTCGCCGGTGCCGAAAGCATCTTCGAGCAACTGGATGTCGAGCCGGAAGCCGACAATGGCACCGTGGAAAAAGATCGGGTCAGCGGCCATCTGGAAGTACGCAACCTGAGCTTCACCTACCCCGGCACCGAGCGCGAAGTGCTCAAGAGCATCAGCTTCACTGCCGCGCCGGGCCAGATGGTGGCGTTGGTCGGCCGTTCGGGCAGTGGCAAGTCCACCCTGGCTGCGCTGATCCCACGCTTCTATCACCATGAAAACGGCGAGATTCTGCTCGATGAAGTGGAGATCGAGGACTACCGCCTGCGCAACCTGCGTAAGCACGTAGCTCAAGTGACCCAGCATGTCACGTTGTTCAACGACACCGTGGCCAACAACATCGCCTATGGCGACTTGGCGAGCGCGCCGCGTGAAGACATCGAAAAAGCGGCCGCAGATGCCTATGCCATGGACTTCATTTCCGAGCTGCCCAAGGGCCTGGACACTGAAGTCGGTGAAAACGGTGTGCTGCTCTCTGGTGGCCAACGTCAGCGTTTGGCGATCGCCCGGGCGTTGCTGAAAAATGCCCCGCTGCTGATTCTGGACGAGGCGACTTCGGCCTTGGATACCGAATCCGAGCGCCACATCCAGGCGGCGCTGGACAAGGTCATGAAGGGGCGCACCACCCTGGTGATCGCGCACCGACTGTCCACTATCGAGAAAGCCGACCTGATTCTGGTGATGGATCACGGTGAAATTGTCGAGCGTGGTACACATGTCGAACTGCTGGCGTTGGGGGGCTATTACTCCCGCCTGCACGCCATGGGGTTGGATGAGCCGGTAACGGCCAACATCACCTAATGGAACGGGGCGCGCAATGCGCCCCGTTTTTTGTATCAAGCCCCTTACAGGCTTTACCAAAGCCACATAATTCGCTGCCTATCGTTTGTTATGTTGGCCTCCTCGATTCGAATGACGAACGAGAGGGCTAACCTTCTTGCGTGGGTAATGGAATGTTGCAACGTCTGTTCTGGAAACTCCTCCCCAAGCCTCAGAGGGTGTTTTTGCTGGGGCGTTTGTCGGTGGTGGATCGGCAGGCGGTCAACAAGTCCCTGTCGGCGCTGACCACACTGCCGTCTGGCTTCGAGCGGCATAAGTGCGTGTTTATCCACGTGCCCAAATGCGCGGGCAGCAGCGTGTGCTCGGCGTTGCTCGACGGGCGCTGGCCGGGGCATCTGCCGTATTACTGGTACGAGCAGCAATTCCCGCAGCACTGCGAGCGCAGTTTCAAGTTTGCCTTTGTGCGCGACCCGCTGGAGCGCGCCTACTCGGCGTACGCCTACCTGCGCAACAACCGCATGGGCGAGCGCGACCTGCAAGCCCAGGCGCTGGTCGCCCATTATCGCGACTTCGATCACTTCGTCGCCGGCTGGCTGCACCCGGACAACCTGCGTCGCCAGTTGCACTTTGCGCCCCAGACCGATTTTTTGGTCGATCAGATGGGCCAGATGGCGATGGACTTTCTGGGCCGACAAGAGTCGTTGCAGCAAGACTTCCAGCACCTGTGCGAGCGCCTTGGCGTGGAAACCTCCCTGCCACATTTGAATGTTTCCCTGGAGCGGCGCAACGAACCGGTCCGGGACTTTTGCACCCTACGAACGCGCCGCCTGGTCAGGCGTGCCTATCAACGTGACTACGAGGTGTTGGGTTATGAATAGCCAGTCGCTTGCCGGTGGTTCTGCTTCTATTCGTCCCTTTGCCTTGTCGTTATCGGTGGCCGCGCGGGCGGCGCTCAAACAGCAGCAGCCGTGCTGCCTGTGGCTGACGGGGTTGTCTGGCTCGGGCAAATCGACCCTGGCCAATGCCCTGGAAGTGCGACTCAGCGAGCAGGGGCGGCATACCTTTGTGCTCGACGGCGATAACCTGCGCACCGGCCTGTGCAATGACCTGGGCATGACCGATGCGGCGCGCAAGGAAAATATCCGGCGCATCGGCGAAGTGGCGCGGCTGATGGTAGACGCGGGGTTGATCGTGATCGTCTCGGCGATTTCGCCGTTCAGCATCGACCGCGCTACTGCCAGGGGCTTGTTTGGGCCGCAGCAGTTTTTTGAGGTCTACGTCAGCACGCCGTTCGACGTATGCGCGCGGCGCGACCCCAAGGGGCTTTACCGCCTGGCGCTGGAAGGGCGCATCAAAGCCTTCACCGGCCTGGACAGCCCCTATGAGGCGCCGACCCTGGCGGACTGCGTGATCAACACCGACGAAGTCGAACTCAGCGACGCCGTGGACCAAATTCTGGCGACTTTGTTTAAAAAGTGACCAGTTGTGCCGCCCGATGCCTGACAGATAAAGCTCTCGAACGAGCCGGCGCTCACCCTGTGCTAATATCGCGCCCCTGTTCATTTTGTATGTGGGTTGCTCCATGAAGTTGTCCATGCCGCGATTCGATCAAGCCCCTGTCTTGGTGGTCGGCGATGTCATGCTCGACCGTTACTGGCATGGTGGTACCTCACGGATTTCCCCTGAGGCGCCGGTACCGGTAGTCAAGGTCGAGCAAATCGAAGACCGTCCAGGTGGCGCTGCCAACGTTGCCCTAAACATAGCCGCCCTCGGCGCACCGGCCTCCCTGGTGGGTGTGACCGGCGACGACGAAGCCGCCGACAGCCTGGCCAACAGCCTGCGCGGTGCCGGCGTGCGCGCGCTGTTCCAGCGTATTGCCCACCAGCCGACCATCGTCAAGCTGCGGGTCATGAGCCGTCACCAGCAATTGCTGCGTATCGATTTCGAAGAACCCTTCGCTACCGACGCCCTGGCCCTTAGCGGCCAGGTCGACGAGTTGCTCGAAGGCATCAAGGTGCTGGTGTTGTCCGACTACGGCAAAGGCGCGTTGAAAAACCACCAGGTACTGATCCAGGCCGCCAAGGCCAAGGGCATTCCTGTGCTGGCCGATCCCAAGGGCAAGGACTTCTCGATTTATCGAGGCGCCAGCCTGATCACCCCGAATCTGAGCGAGTTCGAAGCCATCGTTGGCGGTTGCGCCGACGAGCACGAGTTGGTGAGCAAGGGTGCGGCGTTGATGGCCGATCTCGACCTGGGCGCCTTGCTGGTGACCCGTGGCGAGCACGGCATGACCCTGCTGCGTCCTGGCCACCCGGCCATGCACCTGCCGGCGCGGGCCCGTGAAGTGTTCGACGTTACCGGTGCCGGTGACACGGTGATCTCCACCTTGGCCGCCTCGATTGCGGCCGGTGAAGAACTGCCCCACGCCGTGGCCCTGGCCAACCTGGCGGCGGGCATTGTGGTGGGCAAGCTGGGTACCGCTGCCATCAGCGCGCCTGAATTGCGCCGTGCCATCCAGCGCTCCGAAGGCTCGGAACGTGGCGTGCTGACCATCGAGCAATTGCTGCTGGCGATTGACGATGCACGCGCCCATGGTGAAAGCATTGTGTTCACCAACGGCTGTTTCGACATCCTGCACGCCGGTCACGTGACTTACCTGGAGCAGGCCAGCGCCCAAGGGGATCGCCTGATCGTAGCGGTCAATGACGACGCATCGGTCAGTCGCCTTAAAGGCCCGGGCCGTCCGATCAACAGTGTCGACCGCCGCATGGCGGTACTGGCAGGCTTGGGCGCGGTGGACTGGGTGATCAGCTTCCCGGAAGCGACCCCCGAAAACCTGCTGGCTCAGGTCAAACCAGACGTGCTGGTCAAGGGCGGTGACTACTCCGTCGACCAAGTGGTCGGCGCCGATATTGTCAGCGCCTATGGCGGCACGGTCAAAGTGTTGGGCCTGGTTGAGAACAGCTCGACCACGGCGATTGTCGAGAAGATTCGCAACAATGAGTAACGCTGATAAGTGGGTCCTGATCACCGGCGGCGCGGGCTTTATCGGCTCGCACCTGGTGGATGCATTGGTTGCCAAGGGCTATGGCGTGCGGGTGTTGGATAACCTGTCCACCGGCAAGCGCAGCAACCTGGCGCTGGGCAACCCGCGGGTCGAGTTGCTCGAAGGCGATGTGGCGGATGCCGAGCTGGTGGCGCGTGCCGCTGTCGGCGCAACGGCCGTTGTGCACCTGGCCGCCGTGGCCTCGGTGCAGGCCTCGGTGGACGACCCGGTCAGCACGCATCAGAGCAACTTTGTGGGCACCTTGAACGTCTGCGAAGCGATGCGTAAAGCCGGCGTCAAGCGTGTGGTGTATGCCTCCAGCGCGGCGGTGTATGGCAACAACGGCGAAGGGGCCTCGATTGACGAAGAGACCACCAAGGCGCCATTGACGCCCTATGCGTCCGACAAGTTGGCTGGTGAGCATTACTTCGACTTCTATCGTCGCCAGCATGGCCTGGAGCCGGTGATTTTTCGGTTCTTCAACATCTTCGGGCCGCGCCAAGACCCGTCCTCGCCGTATTCCGGCGTGATCAGTATCTTCAGCGAGCGTGTCCAACAGGGTCTGCCGATTGCCGTGTTTGGCGACGGCGAGCAAACCCGTGACTTCATGTACGTGGGCGACCTGGTCGACCTGCTGGTGCAGGCTATTGAAGCACCGGATGCGCCGTTGGGCGCGATCAATGTCGGCTGGAACCGCACTACCACCCTCAAGCAGGTGTTGCAGGCGTTGGAAGAAGCGGTCGGCAGTTTGCCCGCCGTGACCTACGGGCCTGCGCGCTCGGGGGACATCAAGCATTCGCGGGCCAATAACCAGCGCTTGCTGGCCAGCTTCACGTTGCCCGAGCCGACACCGCTAAAGGTCGGCCTGGAACACTTGCTCAACGGCTGAATACGATCAAATGTGGGAGCTGGCTTGCCTGCGATACAGGCGACTCGGTGTATCTGTTGCACCGAGGTGATGCCATCGCAGGCAAGCCAGCTCCCACAGTAGATTACGTCAGGCCTTGGCCTTCTTCTTCGGCGTTATCTTGCGCAACACGCGCTGTGCCAGGCGCTTGAGCTTGGACTCTTTCTCCGGCTCCGCCAAACCCTGTTGGCGCAGCCAATCCTTCCAGCGAATCCGCTCATCGCGCACCAACCAGCCCTCTTGCTGGGCGAAGCTTTCCGCCAGGTACAAGCCGCGCGTGCTGGCCGGGTAGAGCTGGTCTTTCTTGACGGTATACAGCTCGGCCAGCGGCTGGCCGTCTTTGAGTGGCATCAAGTACAGGTCGGGACGCTGACGGTCCAGGCGCGCCACCAACTGGTCACCTTCCAAGCGTTCGTCGACATGAAACAGGCTCAGGGATTTGGCTTCCTTGGGCACTTCCAGGCGCAGGTCGTAAATCAGTTGTAACGATGCGGTAGGCAGATGCACGTAGGCCCGTGGGCGCTCGATCAGCTGGGTGGTGGCGCAGCGCACCGGGCGTGCTGCGCCGGACAGCGGGCTCAAGCGAAACGGCAGCGCTTCGCGGTAATGCAGTGCGGCGGAGTAGGGCGCCGGCAGCCAGGTGTCGTTAAAGCGCCCGCTGAGCCAGCCTTCGGGTGTCTCCAGCAGGCATTCTTCGGCAATTTCCTGGATGGCCGTGTGCAGCGGCAGGTTCAGTTCGTGGGCCGGGACGTAGCCGGAGATCAGCTTGAGCACCACATCGCCACGGTCCTGGCGGCGTTGGCGCACCAACACCCAGTAATCGCGGTTCTGCCAATGCAGAGTCAGTCGCACCGATACGCCGAGGTTGGCCAACTCCAGGGCGAAGCGCTCGGCGTCTGGCACCTCGACCGGTTTGCGGCGTTGCAGGGTCTGGGCAAAGTTGAGCGGCATGCCGACGCTCTGGTAGCTCAGGCCTTCGGGGGTGGCTTCGACGTGCAGGGGCAGTGTTTTGAAGTTGCTGGGGTTTTTTCTTATGAGCGTTCGCGGCATGTCGGCTCCTTCCTTGCGACGGGGTCGGCGGCATCAGAGTTGACGAATGACCTTGGCAGCAGTCGCCACGTTATGGGCCAGGTGCAGCGGATTGATGGTCCCGACAATAGCACTGGCGACGCCGGTTTGCGCAAACAACAGCTTGAAACTGGCGTGTATTGGATCCACTCCAGGTTCCAGGCAAACGTGGCCACTGGCCAGGGCTTTTTTCACCAGGATGCCCTTGCCGTGGGCCGCCGCATAATCAATGACGGCTTTCTCGGTCTGTTCGTTCAAATTGTAGGTGACCATGGCGCAATCACCTTGCTCCAGAGCCTTCACGCCACCCTCGACGGTTTTGCCGGAAAAACCGAAACCGCGGATTTTGCCTTCCTGTTTCAACGCCGCCAGGGTCTGGTATACCTCGCAATCATTGAGGATGTGCAGGTCGTCGCCGTCGGAGTGCACCAGCACTAGGTCGATAAAATCCGTTTCAAGTCGTTTCAAGCTGCGTTCAATCGATATCCGGGTGTGGGCCGCGCTGAAATCGTGGCTGGACACGCCGTTTTCGAATTCTTCACCCACCTTGCTGACAATCACCCAGTCCTTGCGCTGGCCACGTAATAGCGGGCCCAGACGTTCTTCGCTCATGCCATAGGCTGGCGCAGTGTCGATCAGGTTGATGCCCAGCTCACGGGCCTGGCGCAACAGCATGCGGGCGGCGTCGTCATCCGGAATCTGGAAACCATTGGGGTATTTCACCCCCTGGTCGCGGCCCAGCTTGACGGTGCCCAGGCCCAGCGGCGACACCAGCAGGCCGGTGCTGCCCAGGGGGCGGTGCAGGTCGTGCAGGGTTGGCAGGCTCATGGCAACAATTGCTCCCAGGCAGGTACGCCGATGGCGGGTTTTGGCAGCTCGGGTAACGGCTCGGTTGGGCTTGGGCGGATACCGTCACGTTCCAGGCTGTTGATCACCCGGTCGGCGAAGTCTGGCGCCAGTGCCAGTTTGGTCGGCCAACCCACCAGCAAGCGGCCTTCCTCAAAGACGAAGGCATTGTCGGGGCGGCTCAAGCCGGTTTGCAGCGGCTCGGCACGGTCGACACGCAGGGTGGCCCATTGGGTCTGGCTCATATCAATCCACGGCAACAACTGCGCCAGCTCTTGCCGGGCCGTGGCGATCTGCGCTTCGGGCGTGCGCGCCACGCCGTCGGACTCAGCAATGTCGCCGCCCATGTACCACACCCAGTTGCCATCGGCGGCCGGGTGCGTGGTGATGGTGATACGCGGCTTGGTGCCACCGCCCAGGCAGTGGGCGTACAGCGGCTTCAAGCCCGGGCCTTTGGCGATGATCATGTGCAGCGGGCGTTTTTGCATGGCGGGCTTGCTCAAGCCCAGGGCAGTGAGCAAATCCGCAGTGCCGCCGCCGGCGCTTAAAACAATGCGCTGGGCTTGGATGTCACGGCCATCGACCTTCAAGCCCACCAGTTTGTTGCCATCCAGCAGCGGTTCGATGTGCTGCCCGGCGAGCAAGCTGTCGCCCGCCAGTTGCGCCAGGCGTTCGATCAGGCTCGGCACGTCCACAACCAATTCGGCCAAGCGATAGACCTTGCCCTTGAAGCGGCGGTCTTGCAGGGCCGGCGGCAGGTCGTCGCCCTTGACCTGGTCGACACGGCCGCGCACGGCCTTGCTGGCAAAGAAGCTGGTGAGGTTGCCGGCGATAGTGCCGGGGGACCACAGGTAATGGGCCTCGGACAACAAGCGCACGCCGGTCAGATCCAGTTCGCCGTTACCCGCCAGGGCTTCGCGCCAGCGGCGTGGCATGTCGGCGATCGCTTCGGACGCACCGGTAAGGGCGCCGTGCAGTGCATATTTCGCACCGCCGTGAATGATCCCCTGGGACTTCACGCTTTGCCCGCCACCCAAGGTGGCGCTTTCCACCACGACCGTGGAAAACCCCTGGCCACGCAGGCGTGCGTTCAGCCAGAGGCCAGCAACCCCGGCGCCGACAATCAGAACGTCGGTGGAAATAACGGATGGCATGGGCGACCTCAGTGTTCAAGACAAGAGGCGCAGTATACAGGCTGTTGAGTGGCGGTCAGTGCCCGGCGGTTTTCGAGAACAGTTGAATCACCACCACGCCCAGTACGATCAGGCCCATGCCCAGCATCGCCGGCAGGTCGAGCTTCTGCCCGTAGATAAACAGCGCCGCGATGCTGACCATCACGATGCCCATGCCGGCCCATACCGCGTAGGCCACGCCCACCGGCACGGTGCGCACTACCAGGGTCAGCATCCAGAACGCCACGCCGTAGCCGACAATTACCAGCAACAACGGGATGGGCGTACTCCAGCCCTTGATGGCTTTCATGGATACGGTAGCGATCACTTCCGAGCAGATGGCGATAGCCAGGTAGTAGTAGGCAGGGTTCATGGGGTAGTCCTCGGTGTGGAGCGCATTTGATAAGGTCGGCATTTTAGGGCTTTGTCAGATGGGGTAAAGTCATTACCTATCCGAATAAAAGATGGGTTGAGCCATGAGTGTGCAGTGGAACCTGGAGCAGATGCGCCTGTTTGTCAGCGTCGCCGAGCAGCGTTCGTTTTCGGCGGTGGCGCGGGACCAGCGCAAGGCGCAATCGGCAGTCAGCACCGGCATTGCCCTGCTGGAAGCCGACCTCGGCCTGAGCCTGTTCGAGCGCAGCAGTGGCCGCCAGCCGCGGTTGACCGAAGCGGGCACGGTGCTGCTTGAAGAGGCCAGGGAAGTCTTGCGCCAATGCGAACGCCTCAACGGCCGGGCAATGTCATTGATGCGCGGCGAAGAAGCCTGCCTGCGCCTGGCCCAGGACGAAGCGATGCTGTATCAGCCGGTGCTCGACAGCCTCGATGCGTTGGCCGGTCAATTTCCCAACCTGGAAGTGCAGATTTCCAGTGCCGCGCAGGGTGATGTCGCACGTAAGCTGGTGGAGCGCAAAGCGGATTTGGGCATGCTGTTCTACCACGACCAGATCCCCGAAGCGTTGGAGCGGCGGGTGGTGGGCAGTGTGGAAATGGTCACCGTGTGCGGTCGCAATCATCCGCTGGCCCGGCAAAAAACCGTGGACTGCCAGGGCCTGGCGCAGTATCGCCAGTTACTGATGTCGACCCAGACCAGCGTCTACCCCGGCAGCGAGGCTGCCAGCCCGCAGGTTTGGCGGGCCGACAGCTTCTACGTATTGGCCGAATGGCTAACGCGAGGCCTGGGTTGGGCGTGGTTGCCCCGGCACGTGGTGCAATACCCCACCTACCAAAACCAGATGGTCGAACTGGACAGCGAATGGACCCCGCCCGCGCTGGTGGTGGAGCTGGTTTGGCGGCGCGACGAACCCCTCGGCCCCGCTGCGCGCTTTTTGGCCGAACGTTTTGCTGAGTGCCTGCGGGCGATTGACTGAAAAAGCCGATAAACTCCGCCGCCATGAATAGAACTCTCTACAGCTGTCTGTTTTACCTGGCGCTGCCGTTGGTGGCTTTACGTCTGTGGCTGCGTGCGCGTAAGGCGCCTGCCTACGCCAAGCGTGTGAGCGAGCGGTTTTCCTACGGCTTGCCGGTGTTGCAGCCGGGCGGCATCTGGGTGCATGCGGTGTCGGTGGGCGAGAGCATCGCCGCCGCGCCCATGGTGCGTGGTTTGCTGGAGCGTTATCCGACGCTGCCGATCACCGTCACCTGCATGACGCCCACCGGTTCCGAGCGCATCCAGGCGCTATTCGCCAATGAGCCGCGCATCCAGCACTGCTATTTGCCGTATGACTTGCCGTGCGCGGCCAAGCGTTTTCTGGATCGTGTGCAGCCCAAGCTGGCGGTGATCATGGAAACCGAGCTGTGGCCCAACCATATCCATGCCTGCGCCACGCGCGGTATTCCAGTGGCCCTGGCCAATGCGCGGCTGTCGGCGCGCTCGGCCAAGGGCTACGGGCGTTTCGCCAAGCTCACCGCGCCGATGCTGGCCGAGATGAGCCTGTTTGCGGTACAGACGCAGACCGAAGCCCAGCGCTTCCTTAGCCTGGGCGCCCGCCCGGAAACCGTCGACGTCACCGGCTCGATCAAGTTCGACCTGACCATCGACCCCGAGCTGCCACTACGCGCCGCTGCATTGCGTGAGCAGTGGGGCGCCAGCGAGCGCCCGGTGTGGATCGCGGCCAGTACCCATGAGGGCGAAGATGAGGTGGTGTTGGCGGCCCATCGTCAGTTGCTCGACAGCTACCCCAATGCTTTGCTGATCCTGGTGCCGCGCCATCAAGAGCGTTTCGGGCCGATGTTCGAGCTGAGCCAGCGCGAGGGCTTTGCCACGGTGCGCCGTTCCAGCGGCGAGCCGGTCACCGCACAAACCTCGGTGTTGCTCGGCGATACCATGGGTGAGTTGCTGTTCCTTTATGCGCTGGCCGACAGCGCTTTTGTCGGCGGCAGCCTGGTCGCCACCGGCGGGCATAACCCGCTGGAGCCGGCGGCGTTGGCGAAGCCGGTGATCATGGGGCCGCACGTGTTCAACTTCCTCGAAATCACCGCGATGATGCGCGAAGCCGGGGCGTTGAGGCAGGTGGATGATGCCGAGGGGTTGGCCGAGGCGGTACGGCAGTTGTTCGAGCTGCCCCAGGATGCGCGCAAGATGGCGCAGGCGGGGCTCAAGGTGATGCAGGCTAATCAGGGCGCATTGAAGCGCCTGCTGGATGGCCTGGCCAAACTCATCACCCACTGACAACACAGGTCAAATGTGGGAGGGGGCTTGCTCCCGATAGCGGCGTATCAGCCACCAGATGCAGTGACTGACACTCTGCAATCGGGAGCAAACCCCCTCCCACATGGGTTATGCGGTGTGCTTAGTAACTTGGGCGGGCCTTGAGTTGCTCAGCCGCAGCCTTGGCCAGATCCGGCGGCAAAAAGTCCCGATCCGGGTTGTAGTCCGCCTTCAGATACCGCGCCAAATCCTGCAAATCCCCCGGATTCAACGTACCCGCCGCCTGCTTCAAGCGCAGGTTGTCGAGAATGTAGTCGTAGCGACTGTTGTTGTAATTGCGCACCGACGCATACAGCTGGCGCTGTGAATCCAGCACGTCGACGATGTTCCGCGTGCCCACCTGGTAACCGATTTCCGTGGCTTCCACCGCGCTCTGGTTGGAAATGATCGACTGGCGGCGCGCCTGTACCTGCTCCACATCGGTGTTCACCGCACGGTGCAGGTTGCGGGTGTTTTCCACCACTTGGCGGCGCAGGCCTTCGCGTTGTTGCTCGGTTTGGCCCAGGCGCGAATAGGATTCGCGTACCTGCGAGCTGGTGAGCCCGCCGCTGTAGATCGGGATGTTCAGGCGCAAGCCGATGGTGCGTTGCTCTACGTCGCCACGGTAAGGCGTGCCGAAGGCATTCGGGTTGCTGAAACCGAGGGCGTCGTTGTCGCCTTTTTCATACTGCGCCACGGCGTCCAGGGTGGGGGCATGCCCGGCCTTGCGTTGCTTGAGGGTCTCTTCGGCAGCGGTCACCGCGTAGTTGCTCGCGAGCAGGTTGAGGTTCTGACGGCCGGCGGTTTCGACCCAGGCCTTGGCGTCATTGGGCAGCGGTGGCAATACCGGCAGCGTGTGGACAATGCCCTGGATCGAGTTGTACTGGCGGTTGGTCAGGGTGATCAGTGCCTCAAACGCATCTTCGACCTGGCGGTTGGCCAGGATGCGGTTGGCGCGGGCGGTGTCATAGCTTGCCTGGGATTGCAGTACGTCGGTCTTGTCCGACAGGCCCACGTCGAAGCGCTCGTTGGACTGATCCAATTGACGCTTGAACGCATTTTCTTCGGCCTTGGTCGAGGCCAGGTTGTCTTGGGCACGCAGCACCGCAAAGTAGCTTTCGGCGCTTTGCAGGATCAGGTTCTGTTCGGTAGCAGACAGTTGCAGCGCAGCCTGTTCATTGGTGGCCTCGGCCGCTTGCAGCTGGAACCAGCGATCAGCGCGGAATAGCGGCTGGCTCAAGGTCGCCCGCCAGGAATGCGCATCGCGGTTGGCGGTGGCAGCGGGCGTGTCGATCTGGGTGCGCACGTTGTTGATATCGGCAGCGCCCGAGAGGTTGGGCAGCAGGCCAGCGCGGGCCTGGGGCACCACTTCTTTTTGCGCGCCATATTGGGCACGGGCGGCAGCCAGGTCGGCGTTGTTATCCACCGCTTCCTGGTAGACGCTGACCAAGTCAGTTTTGGCGGACAAGGGCGCTTCAGCTGCCCAGACCATTCCGTTGGTCGCACAAGACACGGCAAGCGCCAGTGAAAGTTTGCGCAGCATGAGGCGTTCCCTGAGTAAATATTACGGCTATAATTTGTCGGCCAAGGCTACGGCGACAGGTCCAGAGCGTCAAGCCTTGAAGCCGTACCGAGTGTAGTGGTGGTTACACGGCGCAACAATCCTGCAATTGCGCCATTCATCACGCTGAATGCACCGCTATTGGCAATTTGCCCACGCCATGGTCTAGACTGGCCGCGTTCTTGTCGGGGTGCCTTGTTGGAAGGCTGAGATCGGTAAATACCGGATCCCGTTGAACCTGATCAGGTTAGCGCCTGCGTAGGGAACAAGATTTCTCGTCACCCGGCGAGTCCTCTTGTGCTTCGTCCGGGATGTTGTTCATTTATTGAGCAGCCCTCGTGCGCCAAGCACAGCATTGGTTTTCAGTGCATCCGTCCGTCTCAGGTTCACTCCGACAAAAATCCACCGCCTGGATATGTTGGAGAGTCCGTGATGAGCACAGAAATAAAAAGTACAAAACTCAAAAACACCGTGCACCTGAGTGAATCGGCCAAGGTCGACTCCGGCTCCGTGCAGCCGTTTACCCGCTCGCAAAAAGTCTACGTACAGGGCACTCGCCCGGACATCCGCGTGCCGATGCGCGAAATCAGCCTGGACGTGACCCCCACCGACTTCGGCGGTGAAATCAACGCCCCCGTGGTGGTCTACGACACCTCCGGCCCCTATACCGACCCCAACGTGATCATCGACGTGCGCAAAGGCCTGGCCGACGTGCGCTCGCGGTGGATCGAAGTGCGTAACGACACCGAGCGCCTGTCGGGCCTCAGCTCGCACTTCGGCCAACAGCGCCTCAGTGATGCCGAATTGACCGCGCTGCGCTTCGCCCACGTGAAGAACCCGCGTCGCGCCAAGGCCGGTGCCAACGTCACGCAGATGCACTACGCGCGTAAAGGCATCATCACCGCCGAGATGGAATACGTCGCCATCCGCGAAAACATGAAGCTCGAAGTAGCCCGCGCCGCAGGCCTTTTGGACCAGCAACACGCCGGCCACAGCTTCGGTGCAAGCGTGCCGAAGATCATCACGCCTGAATTCGTGCGCGAAGAGATCGCCCGCGGCCGCGCCATCATCCCGGCCAACATCAACCACACCGAGCTGGAACCGATGATCATCGGCCGTAACTTCCTGGTGAAGATCAACGGCAACATCGGCAACAGCGCCCTGGGCTCGTCCATCGAAGAAGAAGTGGCGAAACTGACCTGGGGCATTCGTTGGGGGTCGGACACCGTGATGGACTTGTCCACCGGCAAGCACATCCACGAAACCCGCGAGTGGATCATCCGCAACTCGCCCGTGCCGATCGGCACCGTACCGATCTACCAGGCCCTGGAAAAAGTCGGCGGCGCCGCCGAAGACCTGACCTGGGAGTTGTTCCGCGACACGCTGATCGAACAAGCCGAGCAGGGCGTGGACTACTTCACCATCCACGCCGGCGTGCTGCTGCGCTACGTACCGCTGACCGCCAAGCGCGTCACCGGCATCGTCTCCCGTGGCGGCTCGATCATGGCCAAGTGGTGCCTGGCGCACCACAAAGAGAACTTCACCTACACGCATTTCGACGAAATCTGCGAAATCATGAAGGCCTATGACGTCAGCTTCTCCCTCGGCGACGGCCTGCGCCCAGGCTCGATTGCCGACGCCAATGACGCTGCCCAGTTCGGCGAGCTGGAAACCCTCGGCGAGCTGACCAAGACCGCCTGGAAGCACGACGTGCAAACCATGATCGAAGGCCCCGGCCACGTGCCGATGCAGTTGATCAAGGAGAACATGGACAAGCAGCTCGAATGCTGTGACGAAGCACCGTTCTACACTCTGGGCCCGTTGACCACCGACATTGCGCCGGGCTATGACCACATCACTTCCGGTATCGGCGCGGCGATGATCGGCTGGTTTGGCTGCGCCATGCTCTGCTACGTCACGCCCAAGGAACACCTGGGCTTGCCGAACAAGGATGACGTGAAGACCGGGATCATCACCTACAAGATCGCCGCCCACGCGGCTGACCTCGCCAAAGGCCATCCAGGCGCGCAGATTCGCGATAACGCCTTGAGCAAGGCGCGCTTTGAATTCCGTTGGGAAGACCAGTTCAACCTCGGCCTGGACCCGGACACGGCGCGTTCGTACCACGATGAAACCCTGCCGAAAGACTCGGCCAAGGTCGCGCATTTTTGCTCGATGTGTGGGCCGAAGTTCTGCTCGATGAAAATCACCCAGGAAGTGCGTGAGTACGCGGCCAACCAGCGCATTGAAGCGGTGGATGTGGACGTGGCCAAGGGGTTGGCGGAGCAGGCGGAGCGGTTCAAGCAGGAAGGGAGTCAGCTGTACAAGAAGGTCTGATTCGGGATTGTTGGAGGCTGTGCCGGCCTCTTCGCGAGCAAGCCCGCTCCCACATTTTGAATGTATTCACAGATCAAAAATGTGGGAGCGGGCTTGCTCGCGAAAGCAATCTCCCAAACAACAAGTATTCCTCAGAGATACCCCCCTTGAGCATTCAACCCAGCACCTATTCCCCCGACATCGCGGTGCCCGCTGACAAAAGAGTCTTCGGTGCCCGCGACCTCTTCTCCCTCTGGTTCTCCCTCGGCATCGGCCTGATGGTCCTGCAAACCGGCGCCTTGCTCGCCCCGGGCCTGGGCCTGTCCGGCTCGTTGCTGGCGATCTTCCTTGGCACTCTGGTGGGCGTCTTGCTGCTGGCCGCCGTCGGCGTGATCGGCAGCGACACCGGCCTGTCGGCCATGGCCGCGCTCAAGCTCAGCCTCGGTGCCAAGGGCGCGAGCCTGCCGGCGCTGTTGAACCTGCTGCAACTGATCGGCTGGGGCTCGTTCGAAATCATCGTGATGCGCGACGCCGCCAGCCTGTTGGGCGCGCGGGCGTTCAGCGACGGCAGCCTCTTGGCCAGCCCGTTACTGTGGACGCTGTTTTTCGGTGGCTTGGCGACGTTGCTGGCCGTCAGCGGCCCGCTGACATTTGTGCGGCAGATCCTGCGCAAATGGGGCATCTGGCTGCTGCTCGCCGCGTGCCTGTGGCTGACCTGGAACCTGTTCGCCAAAGCCGACCTCGCCGCACTCTGGGCCCAGGCCGGTGACGGTTCGATGCCATTCGCGGTAGGTTTTGATATCGCCATTGCCATGCCGTTGTCATGGCTGCCGCTGATCGCCGACTACTCCCGGTTCGGCAAGCGCGCCAAAAGTGTGTTTGGCGGCACCGCGTTGGGCTTTTTTATCGGTAACTTCTGGCTGATGAGCCTGGGCGTGGCCTACACCCTGGCGTTTGCGCCGAGCGGTGAAGTGAATGCGCTGCTACTGGCGTTGGCTGGCGCGGGCCTGGGGATTCCGCTGTTGCTGATCCTGCTGGACGAGTCGGAAAACGCCTTCGCTGATATCCACTCGGCGGCGGTGTCCAGCGGCATTCTGTTGCGCTTGAAGGTCGAGCACCTGGCGCTTGCGATTGGTGTGATTTGTACCCTGATCGCCTGCTTTGCGCCGCTGGCCCAGTACCAGAACTTCCTGCTGCTGATCGGCTCGGTGTTCGCGCCGTTGTTTGGCGTGGTGCTGGTGGACCACTTCATCCTGCGTCGCCGCGGCCAGGGTGTGGTCGCCGCATTACGCTGGCCGGCGCTGTTGGCCTGGTTGGGCGGTATCGCGACTTACCACCTGCTGGCCAACCTGTATCCGGATATCGGCGCAACCCTGCCGGCGCTGGTGCTGGCAGGGCTGCTGCAGTTCATCCTTGGCCGGGCGTTTACTGGCGAGCGGGCACCAGCTCAGGCTTGAGGATACCGTCGAGGCGCGAGTAGGGGATCTGCAATTCGACGTGGCCCAAGGCATACGGTGCAATGGTGGTGGTGGGGTACTTGAGGATCACGCCACCATAGGTCAGCGCCACGTTCGGGGTTTTCTGGAAGGGGTAGGTTTTCACAAACTCCGGTTCCAGGCTCAGACGGGTGCTGATCAGCCAGCTGTTGTGGGCCACCTGGGCGGCTTTCCAGAACGCGTCCTCTTTGCCTGGCAACAGCATATCGGTCAACGACAAGGCCTTTTGCTGCTGGCGCGAGTAGTTGATGAATGCGCGGCCCGGCTCGCCGTGGGTGGCGCCCTGGTCCAGGTAGCTGGACAACTCGATGATCACCAAGCCGTCATGCTGCTCGCGTACCTTGGCCTGCAAGTACATGCTGTTGCGCGGCGCGGCGCTGCGCAGGAACTGCTCGGAGTAGGTCGCAAGGCTGGTGGGCAGCGGGTCGGCCTGGGTCATTTCCAGCAGGCGCTGTTCGATCAAAGCGTCCAGCTTGGGCTCCTTGGCGAAATGCACCGTGTCGATATTCACCAGCGGGCAGTCGGCGCTCGCGCAACCGGGTTTGCTTTGCTCGGTGGCGTCGCGGGTGGCTTCCAGCGGGGTGCGCCAGCTCGGTTGAAACAGGCTTTGGCAGGCGCCGAGGGTCAGGGCGATGCAGGCCACGGAGGCGATTTTTAAAAGCGACATGGGTGTCCTTCGTCTAACGATAAGAGCGAAATTGTGCAGCTTCGACTACCAGCGTGGCAGTCAGTTCGCCACTAAACTGATTTGAGCGAGTTTGACGCCCGCCGTCTATCCCGGCAACCGGAAAGGGGCTGCATCAACGGGCACGAGCGCGTTAGGATGGCGCCAATTGCGCAGGCACAACGAGGAAAGGATATGACGGACTTTGCAAAATCGACGCCGAGCAAAATTGAAATTGTTCAGCGCGACAATGCGTTCAAGGGCTTCTATCAGCTCGACCGCCTGCAGCTGCGCCACGAGAAATTCGACGGCGGCATGAGCCGGGTGATCAACCGCGAAGTCTTCGTTCGTCATGACGCCGTGTGTGTATTGCCTTATGACCCGCAACGCGATGAAGTGGTGTTGAACGAGCAATTTCGCATCGGTGCCATGGGCCGTACCGACAACCCGTGGCTGATCGAGATGGTCGCAGGGCTGATCGACAAGGATGAGCAACCCGAGGAGGTTGCACACCGCGAGGCCGAGGAGGAAGCTGGGCTGACATTCTCCGCGCTGTGGCCGATCACCAAATATTTCCCGTCGCCCGGCGGCAGCACCGAATTTGTCCACCTGTACCTGGGCCGCTGCGACAGCACCGGAGTGGGGGGTGTCCATGGATTGGAAGAAGAAGCCGAAGACATCCGCGTCACCGTTTGGGCGTTTGAAGATGCTCTGCAAGCGGTACGTGACGGTAAAATTTCCAACGCAGCCAGCATTATCGCCCTGCAATGGCTTGCGCTTAATCGCGCGGAAGTGAGGGGGTTATGGCAGTAAAGGCACGAGAACGATACCGAGTCGACCTGATCGGGCTGCAAGCGGCGTGCGAGGCCAACTATGCGCGGCTGATGCGTCTGCTGCCGGATATGCGCCACGCCCCTGCGGCGCGGCGTATCGCGGTGACCCACGGCGACCAGATGCTCGGCGTGCTCACTCTGGAAGTGATCATCAATTGCCCGTACACCACCACCCTGCGCGTGCGCCAGGAGCACAGCCTGCCGTGGCTGCCGGTGCCGCAACTGGAGGTGCAGGTGTACCACGATGCGCGAATGGCCGAAGTGATCAGCGCCGAACATGCGCGGCGCTTTCGCAGCATCTATCCTTACCCGAACGTGTTCATGCACCAGCCCGATGAGAAAGCACAGCTCAATGTGTTCCTCGGTGAATGGTTGAGCCATTGCCTGGCCCTGGGTCATGAGTTCGAAGCTGTGCGGTAGATGTGAACTGTATCTGATTCCTTGTATTTCCTCTTTGGTGTGCTGCCCAGCATAATCACGCTACACGTCCATTTCTGTGATTGCCTTGGGAGAGCGCCTTGCCGAGCGTATCCACTGTGACCCCTGACGCCTCAGCGTTGCTGGTGCAACTGTCCGACAGCCACCTCTTTGCCGAGGCCGACGGCACGCTATTGGGTATGAATACCCGTGACAGCCTGCAACGGGTGATCGAGCTGGTGCGCACGCAGCAGCCCCGCGTCGACTTGATGCTGGCCACGGGGGACTTGTCCCAGGACGGCACGCTCGAGTCTTACCAGCAATTTCGCGACCTGACCCGGCAGATCGACGCGCCGGCGCGCTGGATTCCTGGCAATCACGATGAGCCGCAGGTGATGGTCCGCGCCGCCGAGCACAGCGATTTTCTGGAGCCGGTGGTCGATATCGGCAACTGGCGCATCACTTTGCTGGACTCCGCCGTACCGGGCTCGGTACCCGGTTACTTGCAGGACTCGCAACTGCAATTGCTGGCCCAGGCGCTGAGTGAAGCGCCGAGCCGTCATCATCTGGTGTGTTTCCACCATCATCCGGTGCCTATCGGGTGTGCGTGGATGGAGCCTATTGGCCTGCGTAACCCCGAAGCCCTGTTCGCCGTGCTGGACCGTTTTCCGCAGGTCAAGGCGGTGTTGTGGGGGCATGTGCACCAAGAGATCGACCGCGAGCGCAATGGCGTACGGTTGTTGGCCTCGCCGTCTACCTGCATCCAGTTCGCGCCGGGCAGTGAAGACTTCAAGGTCAGCGAGCAGGCGCCGGGGTATCGGTGGTTGCGGTTGCATGCCGACGGGCGGTTGGAGACGGGTGTGGAGCGGGTGCAAGGCTTTGCCTTTACGGTGGATTACGGCAGCAACGGCTATTAAAAGCTGCAAACACGGATCAAAAATGTGGGAGGGGGCTTGCCCCCGATAGCGGTGGGTCAGCCACAGATACAGTGCCTGACACTCTGCTATCGGGGGCAAGCCCCCTCCCACATGGGTTCTATGGTTTCAGGGAGATCGAGTGCTCACACACCACTCCGATCCCTGTAAACTGCGCCTCTTTGGCCTAAGTCACGGAGAGCCCGGCATGCCCGCTTCGATCCTGTATATCCACGGTTTCAACAGTGCGCCGGCGTCCAACAAGGCCAGCCAACTAATCACCGTGATGGGCGCACTGGGTCTGGCCGATCAACTGCGCGTGCCGGCCCTGCATCACCATCCCCGTCAGGCAATTCCCCAGTTGGAAGCGGCTATCGCTGAACTGGGCCGGCCACTGCTGGTCGGCAGCTCACTCGGCGGCTACTATGCAACCCATCTTGCCGAACGCCATGGCCTCAAGGCGCTGCTGGTCAACCCCGCAGTGAGCCCCCATCGGATGTTCGACGGTTACCTGGGCACCCAGAAGAACCTCTACACCGATGAAAGCTGGGAATTGACCCTCGACCACGTCACGGCATTGGCCGAGTTGGAAGTGGCGGCGCCCCAGGATGCTGCGCGTTATCAGGTGTGGTTGCAGACCGGGGACGAAACCCTGGACTATCGCCTCGCCCAGCAGTACTACCGGGCCTGCGCCTTGCGCATCCAGGCCGGTGGCGACCATGGTTACCAGGGTTTCGCCCAGCAACTGCCGGCCCTGTTGAGCTTTGCCGGCATTGGCGCAGATCAGTATCAATCCTTCGACTTTGCGGCACTGTAAAGTCGCAGGTCATTTTTTAATCGAACGACTCACGACGAGACCCCATGGCCACTCCCAGCGCTAGCTCTTATAACGCCGACGCCATCGAAGTCCTCTCGGGCCTCGACCCGGTGCGCAAACGCCCCGGCATGTACACCGACACCAGTCGGCCGAACCACCTTGCCCAGGAAGTCATCGACAACAGCGTCGACGAAGCCCTGGCCGGCCACGCCAAGTCGGTGCATGTCATTCTCCACGCTGATCATTCCCTGGAAGTGTCCGACGATGGTCGCGGCATGCCGGTGGACATCCACCCCGAAGAGGGTGTGCCGGGCGTCGAGCTGATCCTCACCAAGCTGCACGCCGGGGGCAAGTTCTCCAACAAGAACTACCAGTTCTCCGGTGGCTTGCACGGCGTGGGTATTTCCGTGGTCAACGCTTTGTCCACGCTGGTGCGGGTCAGGGTCAAGCGCGATGGCAACGAATACGAGATGACCTTTGCCGATGGCTACAAAGCCACCGACCTGGCCGTGATCGGCACCGTTGGCAAGCGAAACACCGGCACCAGCGTGTACTTCGCGCCGGACCCGAAATACTTTGATTCGCCAAAGTTCTCCATCAGCCGCCTCAAGCACGTGCTCAAGGCCAAGGCGGTACTGTGCCCGGGCCTGCTGGTCACCTTTGAAGACAAAGGCACCGGCGAGAAGGTCGAGTGGCACTACGAGGACGGCCTGCGCTCCTACCTGGAAGACTCCGTCAGCGACTTCGAGCGCCTGCCCAACGAGCCGTTCTGCGGCAGCCTGGCGGGTAACAAAGAAGCCGTCGACTGGGCGCTGCTGTGGTTGCCAGAAGGCGGCGACAGCGTGCAGGAAAGCTACGTCAACCTGATCCCCACCGCCCAGGGCGGCACCCACGTCAACGGTTTGCGCCAAGGTTTGCTGGATGCCATGCGCGAGTTCTGCGAATACCGCAGCCTGCTGCCGCGTGGCGTGAAGCTGGCGCCGGAAGACGTGTGGGAGCGCATCGCGTTCGTGCTGTCGATGAAGATGCAGGAGCCGCAGTTCTCCGGCCAGACCAAGGAGCGCCTGTCGTCCCGTGAGGCGGCGGCGTTTGTCTCGGGTGTGGTCAAGGACGCATTCAGCCTGTGGCTCAACGAGCATCCCGAGCTGGGCCTGGCCCTGGCGGAGCTGGCGATCAACAACGCTGGCCGTCGTCTCAAGGCCAGCAAGAAAGTCGAGCGCAAGCGTATTACCGCAGGCCCCGCACTCCCAGGCAAACTGGCCGACTGCGCCGGGCAAGACCCAATGCGCTCCGAGCTGTTCCTGGTGGAAGGTGACTCCGCCGGTGGTTCCGCCAAGCAAGCGCGGGACAAGGAGTTCCAGGCGATCCTGCCGTTGCGCGGCAAGATCCTCAACACCTGGGAAGTCGATGGCAGCGAAGTGCTGGCCAGCCAGGAAGTGCACAACATCGCCGTAGCCATTGGCGTCGATCCAGGCGCGGCAGACATTAGCCAACTGCGCTACGGCAAGATCTGCATCCTCGCCGACGCCGACTCCGACGGCCTGCACATCGCCACCTTGTTGTGCGCGTTGTTTGTGCAGCACTTCCGCCCGTTGGTGGATGCCGGTCACGTCTACGTCGCCATGCCGCCGCTGTACCGCATCGACCTGGGCAAAGAGATTTTCTACGCCCTGGACGAAGCCGAGCGCGATGGCATCCTCGACCGTCTGGTGGCCGAGAAGAAACGCGGCAAGCCACAGGTCACGCGATTCAAAGGCCTCGGTGAAATGAACCCGCCGCAACTGCGCGAAACCACCATGGACCCAAACACCCGGCGCCTGGTGCAGTTGACCCTCGAAGACTACGCCGCCACGTCGGAAATGATGGACATGTTGCTGGCGAAGAAACGCGCGCCAGACCGCAAGTCCTGGCTGGAATCCAAAGGCAACCTCGCCGAGGTGCTGGGCTGATGCGCACAGGTTTCGCCCTGGCGATCCTGATGTTGAGCGGGCTGGCGGCCACCCAGGTGGCGGCCGCCCCCGTGGCTGAGCTCAAGCTTGTCTCTGAGCACCCGGTGGACGGCATGCGCGGTGGCAACCTGTCTGGGCTGGCCCTGTGTGGCAAGGAGCTGTGGACCGTTTCGGACCGCGACGACGACCAAATCTACCGCCTGGATATCAGCGCGCTGACCTGGCAGGCCGAAGCGGTCACGATCGATGTGCCGCCGGTGCCGGAGTCCGGGCTGCCCTGGGGTTTGCGTTCGCGCACCAAGGCAGCGTCGTTCATTCGCGGTGGCGACCTGGATTTTGAAGGCATCACCTGCGATGCCGCCGGTAATCGCTATATCGTCAGTGAATCCCATGCGGCGGTGCTGAAAGTGCCGGCGAGCGGCGAGCCCGAGTGGTTGAAGATTGCCCCGGGCATGGTGCGTGAAGCCCGGGCCAGTGGCATGTTGCTGCACTTCAACGCCTTGTTTGAAGGGTTGGCGATCAACCCCGAGGGCAACCAGATCTGGTTGGCGGCCGAGCGTGAACGGCGTGGGTTGATTTCCATCAAGCGCCCGCAAAGCCTGTGGGGCTGTGACGGCCCCTGTGTGTTGTTGAGCGAAGCGGGCCAGGAAGTGCAGCCGGCCAAGTTCACCAATGCCAAGGCCGTGTCCAAGGATTTCGCCGACCTGGCGCTGTTCAACGGCAAGCTATTTACCCTGGAGCGCAATGCGTTTCAGATTTGCCGGCGTGATGCGGTCACCGCCAAAGTCGAGCTGTGCTGGTCGTTTGCCGACGAAACCCTGGCGCCCGAACGCAGTTATCCCCAGCCCTACGGCTTGGCCGAAGCCCTGGTGGTGGACGCAGACGGCGCCTGGCTGGGCATCGACAACAATTTCGGCCCGCGCGCCGATGGTGAAAAACGCCCGGTGGTCTATCGTTTCGCCGCCCCGGCCGGTGGTTGGAGTGCCCAACCATGAACACTGAATTTCCTGAATTGACCCGACGTCGCGACATTTTCGCTGCGTCTTACCAAATGATGAGGCCCGCATGAGTGACATCCTTGCAGACAGCTTAGATGGCGTAGAACGCCGGTCGCTGGCTGACTTCACCGAAAATGCCTACCTCAACTACTCCATGTACGTGATCATGGACCGTGCCTTGCCGCATATCGGCGACGGCCTCAAACCCGTGCAACGGCGCATCATCTACGCCATGAGTGAGTTGGGCCTGGACGCCGACTCCAAGCACAAGAAATCGGCGCGTACCGTTGGTGACGTACTCGGTAAGTTCCACCCCCATGGCGACTCCGCCTGCTATGAGGCCATGGTGCTCATGGCCCAGCCGTTCAGCTATCGCTACACGCTGGTGGACGGCCAGGGCAACTGGGGGGCGCCGGATGATCCCAAGTCCTTCGCCGCCATGCGATACACCGAGGCGCGTCTGTCGCGCTACTCGGAAGTACTGCTGAGTGAGTTGGGGCAGGGCACCGCCGACTGGGGCCCGAACTTCGACGGCACTCTGGACGAACCGCTGGTATTGCCGGCGCGTTTGCCGAATATCCTGCTCAATGGCACCACCGGTATCGCCGTGGGTATGGCCACCGATGTGCCGCCGCACAACCTGCGGGAAGTCGCCACGGCGTGCGTACGCTTACTCGATGAGCCAAAGGCTACGGTCGAGCAGCTCTGCGAGCATATCCAGGGCCCGGACTACCCGACCGAAGCCGAAATCATCACGCCGCGTGCCGACCTGCTGAAGATGTACGAGACCGGCAAAGGCTCGGTGCGCATGCGCGCTGTGTACCATATAGAAGACGGCGACATTATCGTCACCGCGCTGCCGCACCAGGTGTCTGGTGCCAAGGTGCTGGAGCAGATCGCCGCGCTGATGCAGGCCAAGCCGTCGAAGTTGCCGCAGGTTGCCGACTTGCGTGACGAGTCTGACCATGAGAACCCATGCCGCATCGTGATCATCCCGACCAACAGCCGGGTCGATCATGAAGTGCTGATGCAGCATCTGTTTGCCAGCACCGACCTTGAGTCGAGCTACCGCGTTAACGTCAACATCATCGGCCTCGATGGCAAGCCGCAGCTGAAAAACCTGCGCAACCTGCTGGTGGAGTGGCTGGAATTTCGCGTGCAGACCGTTCGTCGCCGCCTGCAATTCCGTCTGGATAAGGTCGAGCGCCGCCTGCACCTGTTGGACGGTTTGCTGATTGCGTACCTCAACCTGGATGAAGTGATCCACATCATCCGTACCGCTGAGCACCCGAAAGCCGAGCTGATTGCGCGTTTCGACCTTAGCGAGATCCAGGCTGACTACATTCTCGACACCCGTTTGCGTCAGTTGGCGCGACTGGAAGAAATGAAGCTGCGCGACGAGCAAGACGCACTGCTCAAGGAGCAAGCCAAGCTGCAAGCCCTGTTGGGCAGCGAAGCGAAGCTGAAAAAGCTGGTGCGCAGCGAGCTGATCAAAGACGCCGAAACCTACGGCGATGATCGTCGCTCGCCAATCGTGCAACGCGCCGAAGCGAAAGCGCTGACAGAAACCGAGCTGTTGCCAAACGAGAAAATTACCGTCGTTCTGTCGGAAAAGGGTTGGGTTCGTTCCGCCAAAGGGCATGATATTGACGCCACTGGCTTGTCGTACAAAGCCGGTGACGGTTTCAAAACGGCTGCGGCCGGGCGTTCCAACCAGTTTGCGGTGTTTATCGACTCGACCGGGCGCAGTTATTCGGTACCGGCCCACACCTTGCCGTCTGCACGGGGGCAGGGCGAACCGCTGACCGGGCGCCTCACGCCGCCACCTGGGGCGAGTTTCGAGTGTGTGCTGCTGCCGGAAGATGATGCGCTGTATGTCATCGCGTCCGATGCGGGTTACGGCTTTGTGGTCAAGGGTGAAGACCTGCAGGCCAAGAACAAGGCGGGCAAGGCGTTGTTGAGTCTGCCGAACAACGCCAAGGTGATCCTGCCGAGGCCCGTGGATAACCGTGAGAGCAATTGGCTGGCCTCGGTGACCACCGAAGGGCGTTTGCTGGTGTTCAAGATCAGCGATCTGCCACAGCTGGGTAAGGGCAAGGGCAACAAGATTATTGGGATTCCAGGCGAGCGGGTGGCCAGTCGCGAAGAGTACGTGACCGACATCGCTGTGATCCCGGAAGGCGCCACGCTGGTATTGCAGGCTGGTAAGCGTACGCTGTCATTGCGACCTGACGACCTGGAGCACTACAAAGGCGAGCGCGGTCGTCGCGGTAATAAACTGCCGCGTGGTTTCCAGCGTGTAGATGCTTTGTTGGTGGAAACGCCCGTTTAAGGCGTATTAGAGCCCCCGATCTACGATTTAACGCGTAGATCGGCGCTTTGGCGCTGGAGTCATGGCGCATATTCACGGATGATATGGCCTTTCCAGCGCCGGCGTGGCCGAGCGTGTTTAGGTTATTTTTAGTATTACATTGTGGTTCGCCTTGTGGCAGCCACCTGGATGGGATGATGACTGCTCCACGCCTTCCTTTTATTTTTGTACTCGCTGGCCTTTTGGGGCTGGCGGGTTGCAGCACACACCAGCCGGTGTCGCTGTACCAGCTGGACAGCGGAAGTCCGGCTCAGCCAGCCCAAACGGCTGGCATGGCTGTATTGCTGGGCCCGGTAGTCGTCGCTGACTACCTGCAACGCGAAACCCTGCTGCAACGTCAGAACGACGGCAGCCTGCAAGGTTCCACTGATGGCCGTTGGGCGGGTAGCTTGTCGTCCGACATCAACCAGTTGATGTTGCGCCAGGTGGCCGGTCACTTGGACAGCCAGCGCGTGGTCCTTTCGCCTGCGCCCGCTGGTTTTTCCCCGGATGTGCAGGTCTTGCTGACGATTACCCGTTTGGACTCCGGCACTTCCCAGCCGGCGATCCTCGACGCCCAATGGCGACTGATTGATCGCCGTGGCCAGGTGCGCGATAGCCGCATCGTGCATTTGCAGGAAGAGCACGCGGGCACCACCGCGTCCCAGGTCCAGGCCCAGGGCGTGTTGTTGCAGCACTTGGCGCAGCAGTTGTCGGTGGCCCTCAAGCCACTGGCTAACCAGCCACCGATTGCCGAGGCGCCACGCAAGCAGAGCGCTCCGGTACAGGCCAAGCCCGCAGAGCCGCAGAAGCCGAAGATGCCGATGGCCACGCCGATTCGTACGGATATGGAAGTGTTCAGGTTTTGACCTGAATCGCTGACACAAAAAAAGGCCCGCTGACTCAGCGGGCCTTTTTGTTTGTGCGCGATTTAGCTGTTACTGAAATCTACTGTGGGAGCGGGCTTGCTCGCGAATGCGCAGTGTCAGTCGATACATCAGTGACTGAACCACCGCTTTCGCGAGCAAGCCCGCTCCCACATAAGCCCACTCCACAGTGGATGTTGCAGTGTTGCTTAGGGCTTGCGGGTCTCGTGCATCCGCGCCAATTGCCGCTCCAGCATCGACGGGTACGGCTCCATCAAGCGCTCTACACAGCTTGCCCCTTCAGGGCTGGCAATCGGGCGGATGCGCGCGCGCTGGCGAATCAGCGTGTCTTCGCTGATCTTGCGCTCCACCAGCAACAGGTTGCGGCTGTGTTGCGACAGGGCCAGTGCATCCTGGGCGATCTCGGTCAGCAGCAGATCGATCTGGCTCATGCCAAACAGATCGTCGCCTACGGTCAGCCCGAGTTGAAGCTGCAGGGTGATGCCGCTGTCAGCGACTTCGATCTGCAACTCGTGGCCCAAGGCGCGCAGCAACTCGCCGCAGCAGATGGCGTTGGTCAGGTAGTCTTCGCCGCTGTCTTCACTGTGGAACAGCATCAGCGTGCTGCCGTCGTTCAGGGTGTGCAGCTCGCTTTGGTACAGCGAGGCCGCCTGGTCGAGGCAGTCGCGGTAGCGCTCCAGCAACTCGGTAAGACGAGCGCGTGGCAAGCGGCGCAGTTGGTCCTGGGAGCCCAGTTGTACAGCCAGTACGGCACTGTGCTGGGGCTCGGCATTCTTGACCGGAGCCGGTTTTGGCGCCGCAGCCGGCGTGCTGGCCGAGGTGTCACGCAGGTCGGCGAAGGGGTCTTCGTCGTCCTGTTCGTCTTCTTCGGCCTGGATCGCCTTGCGGGTGGCAGGCTTGAGGCCCGCGACCGGCGGGCTTTCGTCGAAACCAGGCCCATCGACGTCGAATTCGGGCTCGTCGTCGTAATCAGGCTCAGGCTCGACTTCACGCACCACCGGTTCCGGGGCAAAGCTTGCGTGCAGTTGGCGGGCGAGGTCGCCGATTTCATCCTGGCGGTCGGTGGCCGGGGTGTGTTCGTCGATGTCCCGCAGCCAGATGCGCAGTTGCATCAAGGGCGTGGAGATATGTCGACCCAGGCGCAGGCTCAAGGCCAACGCCAGTGCCAGCAGGATCGCACTGAGGATGCCCATGCTTTGCAGGCTGATGGTCATCGGCTGCTGGAATTGCTGCATATCGAGGCTGATGCGCAGTTGGCCGGCCTTCACGTCCTGGAACGTGATGTTGCTCTGGTACAACCCTTCGGCTTCACCCAGCAGGCCGTTCTTCGGGCGCTGCCCGGCTTCGGCCATGATGCGGTTGTCCACGCTGTAGATGGCGGCGTGGGCCACCAGCGGGTTCTTGGTCAGGTTGTTGAGCAGCACGTTGAGGCTGAGGATGTCGTTGGACACCAGCAGCTCAGTCGCCGAGGTGGCGGTTTGCGTGGTCAGGCTCTCGCCCAGGGCGTCGGCCTGTTCGTGCATGGCCTGCTTGAACTGCAAGCCCATCACGCAGGCATAGATCACCAGGGCCAGGGCGACCAGGATCACGTTATGGCTGGCGATGCGTAATGCGATCGGCACACGGCGGTGGCGCAGTGCCCGGAAGATCAGCAGGAAGAAGTTATCGGTTTTTACTGGCGTGGGCCGGTTCACTTGCGCTCGGCTCTTGGTCCGTGAAGTTGACGCGCAGTATAGCGACAGCCCTAGAACCGGCAAAGCGCTGGCTGCGCCCGATGGTCACTGAAAGTGGGTAGAATGCGGTTTTTTTCCAGCCTGGGGGTGCGCCTTGCGCGAAATTGTCCTGATTAATATCACCGGTGAAGACCGCCCGGGTCTTACGGCGGCGATTACCGGCGTTCTGGCCCAGGGTGGTGTGAACATTCTCGACATCGGCCAGGCGGTGATCCACGACACGTTGTCGTTTGGCATCCTCGTCGAAATCCCGAGCACCGAGCAGGCGTCTTCGGTACTCAAAGACATCCTGTTTACGGCCTACAAGCTGGATCAACAGGTGCGTTTTACGCCGGTGTCCGAAGCTGATTACCAGCATTGGGTGGCTGGTCAAGGCAAGAAGCGCCATATCGTCACCCTGCTGACCCGCAAGGTCACCGCCGAGCAGCTGCAACGTGTCAGCTCGATTACGGCGCAATATGGTTTGAATATCGACCATATCGACCGTCTGTCGGGTCGCATGCCGCTGGATACTCCGGCCGACCAGGGCAAGGGCTGCATCGAGTTCTCTGTGCGCGGTGAGCCGGCCGACCCACAGGCCCTACGCGCCGAATTCCTCAGCGTGGCCCAGGAACTGAATGTCGACATCGCCTTCCAGGAAGATTCGCTGTTCCGTCGCAACCGTCGCCTGGCGGTGTTCGACATGGACTCCACGCTGATTGAAGCCGAAGTCATCGACGAACTGGCCAAGGCGGCCGGTGTGGGCGAACAAGTTTCCGAAATCACCGAGCGCGCCATGGCCGGTGAGTTGGACTTCCGCGCCAGCTTCAAAGAGCGCCTGGCGCTGCTCAAGGGCTTGGACGTGAGCGTGCTGGATTCCATCGGCGCCTCCCTGCGCCTGACCGAAGGCGCCGAAACCCTGTTCGCTGAGCTTAAGCGCCTGGGTTACAAGACGGCGATCCTGTCCGGCGGCTTCACCTACTTCGCCAAGCAATTGCAGGCCAAGCTGGGCATCGACTACGTATTCGCCAATGAGCTGGAAGTGGTGGATGGCAAAGTGACCGGCGTTGCCGTAGAGCCGATTGTCGACGCGCAGCGCAAAGCAGACCTGCTGAAGGAATTGGCCCACAAGGAAGGCTTGCGTCTGGAGCAGACCATTGCGGTCGGCGACGGGGCAAATGATTTGCCGATGCTGGCGATTGCCGGGTTGGGTGTGGCGTTCCGCGCCAAGCCGTTGGTGAAGCAGTCGGCCAAGCAGGCGATTTCGACGTTGGGGTTGGATGGGGTGTTGTATCTGTTGGGCTTTCGCGACCGCGACGGTCAGCTGTAACTCTCTTTCCCCTGTAGGAATGGGATCAAAAATGTGGGAGCTGGCTTGCCTGCGATAGCGGTGTTGGATTCACCACCGTCATCGCAGGCAAGCCAGCTCCCACATTGATAGGGTTCCAGCTTCAACTCTGTTTGGGGTCAGGCTTTAGGTGCAGCCATGCCCTGGCCCATCTGCACCGAAGTGCCCGCAGCCAACTCTTCAGCCCACTTAACCTGATCCGGCCCAAACAGCACAATCGCGGTCGAACCCAATTTGAAGCGACCCAGCTCGGCACCCTTCTCCAAATGAATCGGCGCGCGCGCAGCTTCGTCATAACGGAAGGTTTTCAGCTCGCGCTTGGGCGGCGTGACCAAGCCAGCCCACACGGTTTCAATCGACGCCACGATCATTGCGCCCACCAATACCACCGCCATCGGGCCGCGTTCGGTGTCGAAAATGCAGGCAACGCGCTCGTTACGCGCAAACAACTCCGGCACGTTTTCGGCGGTGGTCTGGTTCACCGAGAAGATGCGCCCTGGAATGTAGATCATCTCGCGCAGGGTGCCGGCCAGCGGCATGTGCACACGGTGGTAGTCCTTCGGTGAAAGGTAGACCGTCGCAAAGTCACCGCCCATGAACGGCGCTGCCACGGCGGAGTCGCCACCCAGTAGTTCCAGCACGCTGAAGCTGTGGCCCTTGGCCTGGAACACACGACCATGCTCAATCGGGCCCAGTTGGCTGATCGCGCCATCGGCCGGGCTCAGCACCGCGCCTGGGGTTTGGTCCAGCGGGCGGGCGCCGTCTTTCAGGGCGCGGGTGAAGAACGCGTTGAAGTGCTCGTAAGCGGTCACGTCTTCTACCAGGGCCTGGGACATGTCCACTTGATAGCGCTTGGCGAACCAGCTGGTGAACGCATTCTTGAACCAGCGCACGCGGCATTCGGCAATGCAGCCGGCCAGGCGCGACAGCAAGTGGTGCGGCAGCAAGTATTGGCTGAGGATAAACAACTGCTTTTTCATAACTGTCCTTAAACCTTAAATCTCAACGGGGGTGTCGGGGTGGTTGCCCCATTCGCCCCAGGAACCGGCATAACCTTTGACTCGCGGATAACCGAGCGCCTTGGCCACCAGATAGGTGAAGCCAGAGCGGTGGTGAGTCTGGCAGTGGGTGATGATTTCTTTGTCGCGGGTCAGCCCGAGGTCTTCGAGGATCTGCGGCATGTCGCGGCGAATGCGCAGGTTGCGCGCCTTGTCCATGCCGGCGGTCCATTCGAAGTTCACGGCACCGGGGATGTGCCCGCCTTTGGCGGCGAGCACTTTCTCGCCGGAATATTCCAGTGGGCCGCGTGCGTCCCAGATACCCAGGTCGGCCGCGCCGAGGCGGCTTTGCAGGTATTCGCGCGTCGCCGTGGGGCCGTCGTGCAGGGTGAGGCTGACCGGGCCGCCGACGGGGGCGGGTACCTCGGTGGAGACCTGGTGCCGGCCTTCAAGCCACGCCAGCAAGCCGCCGTCGAGGTAGTGGTATTTCTGGTGGCCGATCACATCGAGCATCCAGATGAAGCGCCCAGCCCAGCCGCCGCCTTCGTCGTCATAGACCACGTAGGTGGCGTCGGGGGTGTGGCCCAGTTCGCCGAAGAGTTTTTCCAGGTCGGCTTTGTGGGGCAGCAGGCCCGGTGCCGGTGGCTGGCCCAGTTGGGTGCGTTTGGGGTCAACGAAATGCGCGCCGGGGATATGCCCTTCGGCGTAGCGGGCGGCACTGGTGAGGTCCACCACAATCAGGTGTTCGGCATCCAGTTGACCAAGCAGGTCGCTGGATTCGATCACCAGCGGCAAGCCAGAGAAGTCAGGCATGTGAGGTCTCCTGGGCACAAATGTTGGTGATAAAGGATCGCGATTGTAGCGCAAGCATCAGGCGCTGCGGTTGGTAAAGCAGTGCAGGGCTTTCTCGATGCATTGGGCGGTTTTGCCGAAGGCTTGCACGGTGGTTTCCGAGAACGGCCCGCCGCCCTGGTCGGCCACCATCAGCATCACCACTTTGCCGTTGCAGCTCAGGGAGCGCAGCAGCAGGTGTTCGCCAGCGAACAGGCGACGCAGGATCGGTGGCAGCAGCGCCGAGAACTGGGCGTGGTTGTCTGGGTTGAGGCGCACCTGGGCGGATTTTTCCAGCAGGCGTTGCAGCAGTGTGCTGTTGACCACGTCCAGGCTCAGGTTGGCAGCGTCCTTGGGCAAACCATCAACCTGATGCACGCGTAGGGTGCTTTGGGCACGGTCGGTCATTAGCAGCATGACTCGCTGCATGCCGCTGGCCGTCAGGGCTTCCTTGGCGCAGGTGGTCAGGTGCATCGCGTTGGCGAAGCGGCTTGGCTCCACCAGCAGTTCGGTACAGCGCTTGCGCCAGATGGCCAGGGCCTCGGCGGTGGGTGGTGGCGCCGGCAGCAGGCCGCGATGGATTTTTTGCACGTGCCACGGCCAGATCAGCGACAGCGCCGGGTGCCAGAGGTCGGGCATCAACGTAGTGCGCGCGCTGGTGGCAGCCTGCTGGTGAACCAGTTGCTGCACCTCGGCCAAAGGCTGTTGCAGGTAAAGCGCGGTGAGGTACTGCCAGCGCTGGGTGTGCGGGCAGGTCCAGGATTCCTGTGCCGACATCGCCAGGCCGTTGGCCAGTAGCACGGTGTTGGCCGGCTGGTTCAGCCAGCGGCGCAGGTTGGGGTCGGCGTCCAATAGTTGCTGGTGACGCAGCGGGTCGTCCTCGCGGGCGATGTGCAGCGCCTTGACCAGCAAGCGCTGCTCGCCCAGCAGCAGGTTGTAGCCCTGGGATACCCAGATCGGCAGGTGCCAAGCCTCGGTCAGGCCAAGGCACAGGTCCAGCAGGCGTACGCCGAATAATTGCTGCTCGACCTGGCGAGCTGACTCGCCCTTGTGGATAACCCGCAGCTCCCATTCTTCGAGCAACTTGGGGTAGGCCACCGCCATCGGCCACATCGGCGACAGAAACAGCAGACTGCCCCAGTGAATGTCTTGCCACAACCGCGCCAGGCGGCTGCCGAACAAACCGTTGGCTTGCTGGGAGGCGTGCTGGCTCACCAACAACAGTTGGCGCAACGCCACGGGAATCTCATGGGCAGGCACCGAAGGCAGGCGTGCCAGCAACTCTTCGGCGCGCTTGAGGCCCAGGCGGTTGAGCGCCACTTCGAGGTTTTCAGCGGGTTCCGCCAGGCTGCCATGGGTGTGGCTGTTGGCCTCGCGCATCACGCTGAGCACCAGCGCCGGGCTGCTTTGCATCAGCTCGGCAATATCTCGCAATGAACTGCGGCTATCGCGAATGGCTTTGCACACACGGTCATGGCTGGCCTGGGGGACGGGCAGCAGCACATCGTCCAGGCGCTTGATCCAAGCGGCTAGAGAAGTGGGTCTTGCAGTTGGGACTGTCGTTTCATTAGCCATGATTGGGGCGCGATCATCACTTGCGGTCAACACGCCCGGAGCGGGCCGAACTGGCTTTTCGCCTTAACGGGCTATAGTCTGGCGCAGTTTTGCCGATAAGTAGAACAAGAGTTTTCCTGTTCACCCAAATATGTCCATGAACCCGACGGCGCAAGTACTCATCTCCTATGGCTAAAATTATCGGCATCATCGTCGTCTTCGCAAGCGTGCTCGGCGGGTACGTCCTGTCCCACGGTAAAATCGCTGCGTTGATCCAGCCCTTCGAAGTGTTGATTATCGGCGGTGCTGCACTGGGTGCGTTCCTGCAGGCAAACCCCGGCTACATGACCATGCACGTGGTCAAGAAATCCCTGGCCATGTTTGGCTCGCGTTTCACTCATACCTTCTATCTGGAGGTGTTGGGCCTGGTCTACGAGATCCTCAACAAGAGCCGCCGCGAAGGCATGATGGCCATCGAGGCCGACATCGAAGACGCGGCTGCCAGCCCGATTTTCGCCAAATACCCGGCTGTGCTCAAAGATGAGCGCATGACCGCCTACATCTGTGACTACCTGCGCATCATGTCCTCCGGCAACATGGCTCCCCATGAGCTGGAAGGCCTGTTTGACATGGAACTGTTCAGCCTCAAGGAAGAACTGGAACACCCTTCCCACGCGGTGACCGGTATCGCCGACGGCATGCCCGGCTTCGGTATCGTTGCGGCGGTACTGGGTATCGTGGTGACCATGGCCTCCCTGGGCGAAGGCGACCAGGCGGCGATCGGCATGCACGTCGGTGCGGCGCTGGTAGGTACCTTCTTCGGTATTCTCGCGGCCTACGGCTTCTTTGGCCCGCTGGCGACCTCCCTGGCCCATGACGCCAAGGAAGAAATCAACCTCTACGAGTCGATCAAGGCCAGCCTGGTAGCCTCCGCTTCCGGTATGCCGCCATCGCTGGCGGTGGAGTTCGGTCGTAAAGTGCTGTACCCGAAACATCGCCCTAGCTTCGCCGAGTTGGAACAAGCGGTTCGCGGTCGCTAAGCCATGGAAAACAACCAGCCGATAATCATCAAGCGCGTCAAGCGCTTCGCTGCGGGGCACCATGGTGGCGCCTGGAAAATCGCCTTCGCCGACTTTGCGACGGCGATGATGGCGTTCTTCCTGGTGCTGTGGCTGATGTCCACCGCCACGCCGGAACAAAAGATCGCCATTGCCGGTTATTTTAAAGACCCGATTGGGTTCTCGGAAAGCGGCACGCCCTTCGTGATCGACCTGGGCGGCTCGCCGCAATTGGCGCCTGAGCGCACCATCAACCCCGAGGTCAAGACTGAGTCGCCCCAGGAAAACATTCCGATCGAGCGCGAAACCGTCGAAAGCATGGCTGAACAGGTCGAGCAGGAACGCCTGGAATTGCTGCTGCAGGAATTGCAGACCAAGGTCGACGAAAACCCGCAGCTGCTGAAATTCAAGGATCAGATTTCGTTTGAAATCACGCCTGAAGGTTTGCGCATCCAGATCACCGACGCCGCTAACCGGCCGATGTTCGACTCTGGCAGTGCGCGGTTGAAGCCGTACTTTGAAGACATCCTGCTGGCCATGGCCGACACCATCAAGGCGGTGCCGAACAAGATCAGCATCAGTGGTCATACCGACGCCAAGCCTTATGCCGGCCAGGGCGACTTCGGCAACTGGGAGCTCTCGGCCAACCGCGCCAACGCCGCACGCCGTGCGCTGGTGGCCGGCAGCTATCCGGACCCGCAAGTGGCACGGGTGGTGGGGTTTGCGTCGTCGCAGCTGTTTGATCATGAAGACCCGTACAACCCGATCAACCGCCGGATCGACATCGTGGTGCTGACCAAAAAGGCCCAACGCGCGATTGAGGGTGATCAGCCGCCACCGGCCCCGGCTCCAGGTGCAACCGCGCCAGGTGCGGCTCCGGTTGACCCGAACGCACTGCCGCCGAGTCAGGAGCCGCTGCCGGCCCATGAGCTGCGCCAGAAGCTGAACCTGTTTGATGATGGTGGGGTGAAGGATCCTACGGTGCCTAAGTCAGGCTCCTAAGCGCATACAACAAGGCCGCGATGATCGCGGCCTTGTTGTATGTACGGCTTAGTAACTGCTTTCGGGCAAACTCGCAATAATCGACCGATAGCTATTCATCCGCTGCTGCTGCACGCGCCCATCTTCCAGCGCCTTGAGCAACGCACAGCCCGGTTCGCGGTCGTGCTTGCAGTCGCGGAAGCGGCAGGTGCCGATCAGGTCGTTGAACTCGATAAAGCCCGCTTCCACGTCGCTGCGGCTGACGTGGCCGAGGCCGAACTCACGAATACCTGGGGAGTCGATCAACTCACCGCCGCCGGGGAAGTGAAACAACCGCGCGGTGGTGGTGGTGTGAGTGCCCTGGCCGGACAGTTCCGACAGCGGGCCCACACGCGTTTCGACTTCCGGCAGCAGGCTGTTGACCAGCGAGGACTTGCCCACGCCGGACTGGCCGACAAACACGCTGATGCGCCCGTCCAGCTGCTGTTGCAGTTGTTCCATCCCATTGCCGTGATGCGCCGAAACCTCCAGCACCGGGTAACCCAGGGTGCGATACACCGCCAGCAACGCATTCAGCGCCGGAGCGTTCTGCTCATCGATCAAGTCGAATTTGTTCAGCAGCAACAGCGGGCGAATGCCAGCGTGTTCGGCAGCTACCAGGTAGCGGTCGATCAGGTTGGCATGGGGCTCGGGCAGCGGCGCGAACACGATCACGATCATGTCGACGTTGGCTGCTACGGGCTTGAGCTGGCCACGGCTGTCGGGGCGGCGCAGTTCGGTGGTGCGCGGCAACTGGGCGACGATCACGCCGATGCCCTGGTTGCCAGCACGCCACACGACCTTGTCGCCGGTGACCAGCGCGGGCAGGTTGGCGCGCAAGTGGCAACGGAACACTTGGCCTGCGAGTTCGCCTTCCAGCGCTTCGACTTCGACCTGCACACCGAAGTGCGCGATCACCAGGCCCGTTTGTTCGGGGCCCAGGTCGCCGCCCTCAAGCGCTTCCACGGCGGAGGATTCACGTTTGGCGGCGCGAGCGGCGCGTTCACCCTGAATCTTTTCGATGCGCCAGTTTTGGCGACGATTGAGCTGGCGTTTGGCCATTGGTGTTCCGTGTCGATAATGCAAGGGAATAGGTAAAACGGTCGCGAGTCTAGCATGCCGCTGCCTGCTAAACTGCGCGGCTACGCCCAGGTGCCAAGAGAATCAAGCCATGCAAAACCCACAGAACCTGATTTGGATCGATCTGGAAATGACCGGTCTGAACCCTGACACCGACGTCATCATCGAGATGGCCACCATTGTCACCGACAGCAACCTCAACACCTTGGCCGAAGGCCCGGTGATCGCTATCCACCACAGCGACGCTGTACTCGCCACCATGGACGAGTGGAACACCCGCACCCACGGCAACTCCGGCCTGACCCAGCGTGTGCGCGACAGCCGTATCAGCATGGCCGAGGCCGAAGCCGAAACCATCGCCTTTTTGGAAAAGTGGGTGCCGAAGGGCAAGTCGCCGATCTGCGGTAACAGCATCTGCCAGGACCGCCGCTTTCTGTACACCCACATGAAGGGGCTGGAAAGCTACTTCCACTACCGCAACCTGGATGTGTCCACGCTCAAGGAGCTGGCTGCGCGTTGGGCGCCGGAAGTTAAAGACAGCTTTCATAAAGGCAGCACGCATTTGGCGCTGGATGATATTCGTGAGTCGATTGCTGAGTTGCAGCATTACCGTAAGCACTTCATCAAGGCCTGAATGTGTGGCGCCTGACCTGGCGCTATCGCAGGCAAGCCAGCTCCCACAGTTGACTGCATTCCAAAGTTGGAACTCGATCAACTGTGGGAGCGGGCTTGCCCGCGATGCAGGCGACGCGGTCTTTCGCCTGGCGCCCCCTTTTGGTGCCCTCAGCAAATGATTAGACTGCCGGCCTCTTAGCAAGGATCGCCATCATGCTGTTGATGCTCTACCTCATCGCCATCACCGCCGAAGCCATGACCGGCGCGTTGTCCGCCGGGCGGCGTGGTATGGACTGGTTTGGCGTGGTGCTGATCGCGTGTGTGACGGCGTTGGGCGGTGGTTCGGTGCGCGATGTTCTGTTGGGCCATTACCCGCTCACCTGGGTCAAACACCCGGAATACCTGGTGCTGACCTCGGTCGCAGCGCTGCTGACGATCTTCATCGCGCCGCTGATGCGCCGTCTGCGTTCCCTGTTTCTGGCGCTGGACGCCGTGGGTCTGGTGGCCTTCACCCTGATCGGCTGCATGACGGCGCTGGAGATGGGGCACGGCATGCTGGTGGCGTCGGTCAGCGGCGTGATCACTGGCGTGTTCGGCGGCATCCTGCGGGACATTTTCTGCAACGATATCCCGCTGATCTTCCGCCGTGAGCTGTATGCCAGCGTGTCGTTCCTGGCGGCCTGGTTCTATTTGCTCTGCCTTTACCTGGAGCTACCAAGCGAGCAAGCGATCTTGCTGACGCTCTTCAGCGGCTTTCTCTTGCGGCTGTTGGCAATCCGTTTTCACTGGGAAATGCCCAAGTTCGTCTACAACGACGACGTGCACTAACGGTTGGCGTGCTGGTTCAGCGCCCATTCCACATGTTCGCGCACCAGATCCGAAGGGTAATCCCGGCGTGCTTTCAAGGCTTCCAGCACCGGAATGCTCGACGGCGCATTGCCCAGGCCTACCGCCAGGTTGCGCAGCCAGCGCTCATACCCGGCGCGGCGCAGGGGTGAGCCTTCGGTGCTGCTGAGGAATTTATCCTCGTCCCACATAAACAATTGGGCCAGTTCTGCGTTATCCAGGTTGTGGCGCGGTTTGAAATCGCTTTCGCCGGTGGGGCGAGCGAAACGATTCCAGGGGCAAACGATCTGACAGTCATCGCAGCCGAACACGCGATTGCCGATCAGCGGGCGCAAGTCCTCGGGGATCGCGCTCTTGAGCTCGATCGTCAAATAGGAAATACAGCGCCGCGCGTCCAGCACATAGGGGCCGACAAACGCATTGGTAGGGCAGATGTCCAGGCAGGCGGTGCAGCGGCCGCAGTGTTCGGTGCTGTGGGGTTCGTCCACCGGCAAAGGCAAGTCGACAAACAGCTCGCTGAGGAAGAAATAGCTGCCAGCCTTGCGATTGAGTACCAGGGTGTTTTTACCGATCCAGCCCAGGCCCGCTTGTTCGGCGATGGCTTTTTCCAGCACCGGAGCGCTGTCGACAAAGGCGCGAAAGCCGAACGGGCCAATCTGCGTCTGGATGCGGTCAGCCAGTTGCTGTACGCGCTTGCGGATCAGCTTGTGGTAATCGCGGCCCAAGGCGTAGCGGGAGATATAGGCTTTTTCCGGTTGGGCCAGCAGTTGGGCCATTTGGGTGTCGCCTGGCAGGTAGTCCATGCGCAGCGAGACCACCCGCAGCGTGCCGGGCACCAGCTCGTCGGGGTGCGAGCGTTTGCTGCCGTGGGCGCCCATGTACTCCATCTCGCCGTGGTAGCCCGCGTCGAGCCAGCGTTGCAGGTGCTGTTCATGCTCAGCCAGGTCCAGGCCGCTGATGCCGACTTGTTGAAAGCCCAGTTCGCGACCCCAGTCTTTGATCGATTGGGCGAGGGCGGGCAGATCGGAGGTAATAGCGGGCATGAGACACGGGAAACCACAGGTTAGATGCGTATAATTCTGCCAGACATCGGAGCTTGAAGACGCATGCCGCAGACAAAACACGAAATTCCCGACGTTCAGCCACTGTTGCACGGCCATTTGCCGCACCTGGTTGCACGTTCCCCGGACGCCCATAAGGGCCAGTTCGGTCACCTGCTGGTCATCGGCGGCGACCGTGGCTTGGGCGGCGCCGCGCTGCTGAGTGCCGAAAGCGCCTTGCGCAGTGGTGCTGGCCTGGTATCCCTGGCGACTCGCCCGGAGCACGTCCCCGCGGCATTGGCGCGCTTGCCGGAAGTCATGACCGTGGGCGTAAGTTCGGCCAACCAGTTGATGAGCTTGCTGGAAAGCATCTCGGTGATCGTCATTGGCCCCGGCCTGGGCGAAGCCGCGTGGGGCAAAAGCCTGTTGTCGGTCGCCGCCAATGCCCGGCAGCCGCAGGTGTGGGACGCCGACGCCCTGAACCAACTGGCCAAAGGCGGCGTGAGCTTGCCGGCCAATTCGGTGATCACGCCACATCCTGGCGAAGCAGCCCGTTTGATGGGCCTCTCGACAGCCGAGGTTCAGGCCGATCGTCTTAAGGTGGCGCGCGCGTTGAGCCAGAAATTCAATGCAGTGGCTATCCTCAAGGGTGCTGGCAGTTTGATTGCCAGCCCGGATGGGCGTGTTTCACGATGCGATGAAGGCCATCCGGCGATGGCTGCGGCAGGGCTGGGGGATGTTTTGGCTGGCCTGGTGGGTGCATTGCTGGCCCAAGGCATGCCCGCCTATGAGGCAAGCTGCCTGGCGGTGTGGTTGCACGCCACGGCGGGTGATCGCCAAGGCACCTTTGGTCGCGGGCTGGCTGCCAGCGACCTGATACCGGCCATTCGTCAATTGTTGGAGGAGCAGTCGCCGTGCCTGAAGTAATCCTGTTTTTGGCCGATGAAGACGCCATGGTTGCCTTTGGTCACCGCATCGCCCAAGTCACGGCCGGGGTGGGGCTGATCTTTCTTGAAGGCGACCTGGGGGCGGGCAAGACCACGTTGTCCCGGGGGATCATTCGCGGGTTGGGTCATGCCGGTGCGGTAAAAAGCCCGACGTTCACCTTGGTAGAGCCCTACGAGATCGGTGATGTGCGCGCCTTTCACTTCGACCTCTATCGCCTGGTCGACCCCGAAGAGCTGGAGTACATGGGCATCCGTGATTACTTCGATGAAGACGCGTTGTGCCTGATCGAGTGGCCAGATAAAGGCACAGGCTTTTTGCCAAAGCCGGACCTGACCATTACCATTACGCCGCATGAAACGGGACGTCAGCTGAAGTTGTTGCCCCAGAGCGCGCGTGGCCAGTCGTGGTGCGCCGCTTTGGCATTGGAATTCAAATAATTGGTGGGGTTAGGTATGCGCTTTCGCGCGTTGGTTGCTGTCGTAGGGGTGTTGCTTGCGGCAATGACTGTCAATGCTCTGGCTGCTTCACAGGTGAAGAGTGTGCGCCTGTGGCGAGCGCCGGATAACACGCGACTGGTGTTTGACCTGTCTGGCCCGGTCCAGCACAGCGTCTTTACCCTGACGGCGCCTGATCGCCTGGTGATTGATATCAACGGTGCGACCCTGGGCGGGCCATTGAACGTGTCCACCGCCAATACCCCGATCACCGCAATGCGCTCGGCCCAGCGTACGCCGACCGACCTGCGCGTGGTCATCGACCTGAAAAAGGTCGTGACGCCAAAAAGCTTTGTACTGGCGCCGAACGCCCAGTACGGCAACCGGCTGGTGGTCGACCTGTTCGATAACGCCGCCGATGCCAACCCGCCGCCTGCGCCACCACCTAGCGTCGCAACGGTGCCTGCTGTGCCGGTTAGCCCGGCGCAACCGCAAGTCAAGTTGCCACCTCTGCCACCGGCCCCAGCGGGCAAGCGTGACATTATCGTGGTGATCGATGCCGGCCACGGCGGTGAAGACCCGGGGGCGTCCGGCTCGCGCGGCCAGCATGAAAAAGACGTGGTGCTGGCGATTGCCCGTGAGTTGCAGCGCCAGATCAACGCTATGAAAGGCTACCGCGCCGAGTTGACGCGTACCGGCGACTACTTCATTCCGTTGCGCGGCCGTACCGAAATCGCCCGCAAAAAAGGCGCTGACCTGTTCGTTTCCATCCACGCCGACGCTGCGCCTTCCACTGCGGCCTTTGGTGCTTCGGTGTTTGCCTTGTCGGATCGCGGCGCCACGTCGGAGACCGCCCGTTGGCTGGCAGACAGCGAAAACCGTTCCGACTTGATCGGCGGGGCTGGCAACGTGTCTCTGGATGACAAGGACAAAATGCTCGCTGGCGTACTGCTTGACCTGTCGATGACGGCGTCGTTGACGTCCAGCCTGAACGTTGGCCAGAAGGTCTTGAGCAATATCGGCCGGGTGACCTCGCTGCACAAACAGCGCGTGGAGCAGGCCGGGTTCATGGTGTTGAAGTCGCCGGATATCCCGTCGATCCTGGTGGAAACCGGGTTCATCTCCAACGCCAACGAAGCCTCCAAGCTGGCCAGTGCCAGCCACCAGCAGGCGCTGGCGCGCTCCATCAGCGCCGGTGTTCGCCAGTTCTTCCAGCAAAATCCACCGCCGGGCACTTACATCGCCTGGCTGCGTGACTCCGGCAAGATCGCCCAGGGCCCGCGTGACCATCGCGTACAGCCCGGCGACACGCTCGCCATGCTGGCAGTGCGTTTCCAGGTGTCGGCGGCTACTTTGCGCAGCGCCAACAACCTGAAAACCGATGAGCTTAAAGTCGGCCAGGTGTTGACCATCCCCGGCACTGAATTGGCGGCACAGTAATGAGCGAATCCGTATTGAACAACGGCTCGCGCATTGAGCTGCTCAGCCCGCGTCTTGCCAACCAGATTGCAGCAGGCGAAGTAGTTGAGCGCCCAGCCTCGGTGATCAAGGAGTTGCTGGAAAACAGCATCGACTCCGGGGCCAAGCGCATCGACGTGGATGTGGAGCAGGGTGGCGTCAAGCTGTTGCGGGTGCGCGACGACGGTAGCGGCATCTCCTCCGATGACCTGCCGCTGGCCCTGGCCCGTCACGCCACCAGCAAGATTCGCGACTTGGAAGACCTTGAACGGGTGATGAGCCTGGGCTTTCGCGGTGAGGCCCTGGCCTCCATCAGCTCCGTGGCCCGCCTGACCCTGACCTCGCGCACCCGTAGTGCCGAGCAGGCCTGGCAGGTAGAAACCGAAGGCCGCGACATGGCGCCTCGGGTCCAGCCGGCCGCTCACCCTGTCGGCACCTCCGTAGAAGTGCGCGACCTGTTCTTCAACACTCCGGCGCGGCGTAAATTCCTCAAGGCCGAGAAAACCGAATTCGATCACCTGCAAGAAGTCATCAAGCGCCTGGCCTTGGCCCGCTTCGATGTGGCATTCCACCTGCGCCATAACGGCAAGACCATCCTCAGCTTGCACGAAGCCCATGATGACGCGGCTCGTGCGCGCCGGGTGTCGGCGATTTGCGGTGGCGGCTTCCTGGAGCAGGCGCTGCCGATCGAAATCGAACGCAACGGCCTGCGCCTGTGGGGTTGGGTGGGTTTGCCGACCTTCTCCCGCAGCCAGGCAGACTTGCAGTACTTCTTTGTGAACGGTCGCGCGGTGCGCGACAAGCTGGTGGCCCATGCGGTGCGCCAGGCGTATCGCGACGTGCTGTTCAACGGTCGCCACCCCACGTTTGTGCTGTTCTTTGAGGTCGACCCGTCGGTGGTCGACGTCAACGTGCACCCGACCAAGCATGAAGTGCGCTTCCGAGATGGGCGCATGGTGCATGACTTCCTCTACGGCACCTTGCACCGCGCCCTGGGCGATGTGCGCCCGGATGACCAGTTGTCTGCGCCAATCGTGACAGCGGTGGTGCGCCCAAGTGGCCCGGAGGCCGGTGAATTTGGCCCGCAGGGCGAAATGAGCCTGGCGGCCAACCTGCTGCAATCGACACCGCCGCAGCCGTCTTTTGCTGCGCCGGGTTCTGGCGCGGGCGCGGGTTATCAATATCAATACACACCGCGTCCGCAATCGGCGGTGCCGGTGGCCGAAGCCAAGGCGGCCTATCGCGAGTTTTTCGCGCCGCTGCCAGGGGCCGAGCCTGGCGCAGTGGCGTTGCCGGAGGGTGGTGGTGACATTCCGCCGCTGGGTTATGCGCTGGCGCAGCTCAAGGGCATCTATATCCTGGCCGAAAACGCCCACGGCCTGGTGCTGGTCGACATGCACGCCGCCCATGAGCGAATCATGTACGAGCGCCTCAAGATCGCCATGGCCAGTGAAGGCCTCAGCGGCCAGCCGCTGCTGGTGCCCGAATCCCTGGCGGTCAGCCAGCGCGAAGCCGATTGCGCCGAAGAACATGCCGGCGTTTTCCAGAGCCTGGGCTTTGAATTGCAGCGCCTGGGCCCGGAAACCCTGGCCATCCGCCAGATCCCCGCGCTGCTCAAGCAGGCTGAGGCCAACCGCCTGGTCGCCGATGTGCTGGCCGACCTGATGGAATACGGCACCAGTGACCGCGTCCAGGCCCATATCAACGAACTGCTCGGCACCATGGCCTGCCACGGTGCAATCCGCGCCAACCGCCGTCTGGCCCTGCCGGAAATGAACGGCCTGCTGCGGGACATGGAAAACACCGAGCGCAGTGGCCAATGCAACCACGGCCGACCGACCTGGACCCAAATGGGCCTGGACGATCTGGACAAACTATTCTTGCGCGGCCGCTGATGAGTGCCTTGCCCCCCGCGATCTTCCTGATGGGTCCCACGGCCGCCGGCAAGACCGACCTGGCCATCGAGCTGACCAAGGTGCTGCCGTGCGAGCTGATCAGTGTCGACTCAGCCCTGGTTTACCGAGGCATGGACATCGGCACCGCCAAGCCATCCAAAGAACTGCTGGCCGAGTACCCGCATAAGCTGATCGACATCATCGACCCGTCCGAGAGCTATTCGGCGGCGGATTTCCGTACCGATGCCCTGGCCGCCATGGCCGAGATCACCGCGCGGGGCAATATTCCGTTGCTGGTGGGCGGCACGATGCTCTACTACAAGGCGTTGCAGGAAGGCCTGGCGGATATGCCGCCGGCCGACGCTCAAGTGCGTGCCGAGCTAGAGGAAGAGGCTGCACGCCTTGGCTGGCAAGCCCTGCATGATCAGTTGGCCGCAGTCGACCCGGTGTCAGCCGCTCGGATTCACCCCAATGACCCTCAGCGCCTCACCCGCGCTTTGGAAGTCTGGCGTGTGAGTGGCCAGACCATGACTGAACATCGCCTGAAACAAACTGCGCAAAGTGCCGACGCAGGCGCATCTGGTCGGTCACAATTGCCCTATACTGTGGCGAATCTGGCGATTGCTCCAGCAAATCGCCAGGTGCTGCATGACCGAATTGCACAAAGATTCACAATTATGTTGGAACAGGGGTTCGTGGACGAGGTCGTAGCACTGCGTTCCAGAGGTGACCTGCATTCAGGGTTGCCTTCGATACGTGCGGTAGGCTATCGCCAAGTCTGGGATCATCTGGATGGCAATCTGACGTCAGCTGAGATGCAGGAGCGCGGCATCATCGCCACGCGCCAATTGGCGAAGCGCCAGTTCACCTGGCTGCGCAGTTGGAGCGATTTGCACTGGCTGGACAGCCTGGACAGCGACAATCTGTCACGCGCCTTGAAATACTTGGGATCGGTCTCCATATTGAGCTGAGTCCTTGCAATTGCCGTCTATCCTTGGGGGTGTGACGGCCATGAGCTATCTATTTTTCCGATTTTTTATTATTGATCCTTAAAGGAGTGCGACACATGTCAAAAGGGCATTCGCTACAAGACCCTTACTTGAATACTTTACGTAAAGAGAAAGTGGGGGTTTCCATCTACCTGGTCAACGGTATCAAGCTGCAAGGCACGATCGAGTCGTTCGACCAGTTCGTGATCCTGCTGAAAAACACCGTCAGCCAGATGGTTTACAAGCACGCTATCTCGACAGTGGTTCCAGTTCGTCCGATTCGTCTGCCTAGCGCAGCCGGTGACGAAGTGGGTGACGCTGAGCCAGGTAACGCCTGATAGGAGTCTCCTTTGTTCTTTGAGCGCCACGGTGGTGGTGAGCGGGTCATTCTCGTTCACTTGGATGGACAGGACCCTGAGGCGCGCGAAGATCCGCAGGAGTTTCAGGAGTTGGCAAATTCGGCCGGCGCCGAGACCGTTGCGTTTTTTAACGTGCCGCGTCATCGGCCAACCGCCAAATTCCTGATCGGCAGCGGCAAGGTCGAGGAACTTCGCGACCTGGTCCACGCCGAAGAAGCCGATCTGGTGATCTTCAATCATGTCCTTACGCCCAGTCAGGAACGTAACCTCGAACGTGTCTTCGAGTGTCGCGTGATCGACCGTACCGGCCTGATCCTCGATATTTTTGCCCAGCGCGCCCGTACCCATGAAGGCAAGCTCCAGGTCGAACTGGCCCAGCTTGACCACATGAGCACCCGGCTGGTTCGCGGCTGGACTCACCTTGAGCGTCAAGGTGGCGGTATCGGTATGCGCGGCCCGGGTGAAACCCAGCTCGAAACCGACCGGCGTCTGCTGCGGGTGCGCCTGCGCCAGATCAAGGGTCGCCTCGAAAAAGTACGCAGCCAACGCGAGCAATCGCGCCGTGGCCGTTCCCGCGCGGATATCCCTACCGTGTCCCTGGTGGGCTATACCAACGCCGGCAAGTCCACGCTGTTCAACAACGTGACCCAATCCGACGTGTACGCGGCCGACCAATTGTTCGCCACCCTTGATCCAACCTTGCGTCGCCTGGACCTGGCTGACCTGGGGCCGATTGTCCTGGCTGACACTGTGGGCTTCATCCGCCACTTGCCCCACAAGCTGGTCGAGGCATTTCGGTCTACGCTCGAAGAGTCGAGCAATTCCGACCTGCTGTTGCACGTGATCGATGCGGCTGAACCGGATCGCATGTTGCAGATTGAACAGGTGATGCTGGTATTGGGCGAGATTGGTGCCCAGGACTTGCCGATCCTTGAGGTCTATAACAAACTCGATTTGCTTGAAGGCGTTGAGCCACAAATCCAACGCGATGAGAACGGCAAGCCCCAGCGGGTGTGGCTGTCAGCGCGTGATGGCAGTGGCCTGGAGCTGCTCGAACAAGCCATCTCCGAATTACTCGGCGGCGATTTGTTTGTCGGCACCTTGCGCTTGCCTCAGCGTTTTGCTCGACTGCGTGCACAGTTTTTCGAACTGGGTGCGGTACAGAAAGAAGAACACGACGAAGAAGGGGTCAGCTTGCTGGCCGTTCGATTACCGCGCTCGGAGCTCAATCGGCTGGTCAGCCGCGAAGGCGTAGTACCGACAGAGTTCATCGAACAACACACTTTGCAATAAAAGCCTCCGAAAGCGGTTGTGCCGCCGTAGCAGGCATTCTGTAGCATTGGTCGGCGCGCCGTGGGTGCGTCTTTGCTTTATCAGATGGAGAGCGCTATGGCTTGGAATGAGCCGGGTGGCAACTCGAATAATCAGGATCCTTGGGGTGGTAAACGCCGCAATAATGGCGACCGCAAGGGGCCACCAGATCTCGACGAGGCCTTCCGAAAGCTGCAGGAAAGCCTGAATGGGTTGTTCGGTGGTGGTAAAAAACGTGGTGGTGACGACGGCGGTCGCACAAGCAAGGGCGGCGGCTATGGCCTGCTGGGCCTGGGTCTTGTCGTGCTCGCTTCCGTGTGGCTGTACAGCGCTGTCTACGTGGTGGACGAGCAGGAGCAAGCCGTGGTGCTGCGCTTCGGCAAGTACTACGAGACTGTCGGCCCAGGCCTGAATATCTACTTCCCGCCGATCGACAAGAAGTACATGGAAAACGTCACGCGTGAGCGTGCCTACACCAAGCAGGGCCAGATGCTGACCGAAGACGAGAACATCGTCGAAGTGCCGCTGACCGTGCAGTACAAGATCAGCAACCTGCAGGACTTCGTGCTGAACGTTGACCAGCCGGAAATCAGCCTGCAACACGCTACTGAAAGTGCGCTGCGCCACGTCGTTGGTTCTACCGCGATGGACCAGGTGCTGACCGAAGGTCGTGAACTGATGGCCAGCGAAATCAAGGAGCGCCTGCAACGGTTCCTCGATACCTACCGCACCGGTATCACCGTGACCCAGGTGAACGTACAGAGCGCAGCAGCACCGCGTGAAGTGCAGGAAGCCTTCGACGACGTGATCCGCGCCCGTGAAGACGAGCAGCGTTCGCGTAACCAGGCTGAAACCTACGCCAACGGCGTGGTGCCGGAAGCCCGTGGTCAGGCCCAGCGCATCATCGAAGATGCCAACGGTTACCGTGACGAAGTGGTCTCCCGCGCCAAGGGTGAGGCGGACCGCTTTACCAAGCTGGTCGCTGAATACCGCAAGGCTCCAGAGGTTACGCGTGAGCGTCTGTACCTGGACACCATGCAGGAAGTCTTCAGCAACACCAGCAAGGTTCTCGTGACCGGCAGCAAGGGTGGGCAGAACAACCTGCTGTACCTGCCGCTGGACAAGATGATCGAAGGGGGCCGTAGCGGTAATACTGCGCCGTCCACCAGTTCGAATGCCGCTGCCAACGAAGCGAGTGCCCGTGCGGCCGCTGACTTGCTGCAACAGCAAACACGTACCAGGGAGAGTCGTTGATGAGCAATAAATCGCTGACAGCCCTGATTGTGGGTGTCGTCGTGGTCATCGCTGCCTGGAACTGCTTCTACATCGTGGCTCAGACCGAGCGTGCGGTGTTGCTGCAATTCGGTCGTGTGGTGCAGGCGGACGTCCAGCCTGGTTTGCATGTGAAGGTCCCCTACGTCAACCAGGTGCGCAAGTTCGACGCGCGCTTGATGACCCTGGATGCACCGACGCAGCGCTTCCTGACCCTGGAAAAGAAAGCCGTGATGGTTGACGCCTACGCCAAGTGGCGCGTCAAGGATGCCGAGCGCTTCTACACCGCGACTTCCGGCCTCAAGCAGATTGCTGACGAGCGCTTGTCGCGTCGTCTGGAATCGGGCCTGCGTGACCAGTTTGGTAAGCGCACCCTGCACGAGGTGGTTTCCGGTGAGCGTGATGCGCTGATGGCTGACATCACGCGTTCGCTGAACGCAATGGCTGAAAAAGAGCTGGGCATCGAAGTGATCGATGTTCGGGTCAAGGCCATTGACCTGCCCAAGGAAGTGAACCGCAGCGTGTTCGAGCGTATGAGCACCGAGCGTGAGCGTGAAGCGCGTGAGCACCGCGCCAAGGGTAACGAGTTGGCTGAAGGTATCCGTGCGGATGCCGACCGTCAGCGCCGTGTACTGCTGGCCGAAGCCTATCGCGAGTCTGAAGAGGCCCGAGGTGATGGCGATGCTCAAGCGGCATCGATCTATTCCAAGGCCTACGGCCAGGACCAGGAGTTCTACGCGTTCTACCGTAGCCTGCGCGCCTACCGTGAAAGCTTCGCGAACAAAACCGACGTCATGGTGCTGGACCCAAGTAGCGACTTCTTCCGCTACCTGGAAAAAGCCAAGTAATCAGCTCGTCACTGTATAGGCCACACTCCGTCGGGCGGCTAAAACGCCTGGCGGGGTGATCCTTTCAGAAAACGGGTGTATGATGCGGCAGCCGGGAAATTCCCGGCTTTTTTGCGTCTGCATGTTTGATTCGGCAGGCGTGACAGGTTTTTCGAGGAAAGTGCCCGACGAGGCCGGTTTCAGGTCGTTCGTCACGTCGCTCTTGCGCGTGGTTTATGCAAGGGGCGGGCATTTTCTGCTTCACTCAAGGCTCGGCCGAGGGCTGGCCGCCCGGATCAAAGGGGAATGGCGTAATGGCAACGGTAGACCGCTGGCTGCTGCCAGATGGCATCGAAGAAGTACTGCCACCAGAAGCTGCGCGCATTGAAGTAGCGCGTCGCCAGGTGTTGGATCTGTTCCAGAGCTGGGGTTACGAGTTTGTCGTGACCCCCCATATCGAGTACCTGGAATCCCTGCTGACCGGCGCGGGCCAGGACCTGGATCTGCGCACCTTCAAGGTCATCGACCCGCAATCGGGCCGGCAAATGGGTTTCCGTGCTGACATCACGCCGCAAGTGGCGCGAATTGATGCGCACACCCTGCGTCGCGAAGGTCCGAGCCGCCTGTGCTACGCCGGCAGTGTGCTGCATGCGCAGCCGCGTGCGTTGTCGTCTTCGCGCAGCCCGATCCAGTTGGGCGCCGAGTTGTACGGTGATGCCAGCCCGAGCAGCGACGTTGAAGTGATCAGCTTGATGCTGGCCATGCTGCAACTGGCTGACGTACCTGATGTCCACATGGACCTGGGCCACGTGGGTATCTACCGTGGCCTGGCCCGTGCGGCTGGTTTGTCCGGTGAAGTAGAGCAACAGTTGTTCGATGCCCTGCAACGCAAGGCCATCGATGAAGTGATCGCCCTGACCGAAGGCGTGCCTGCGGATCTGGCCGGTATGCTGCGTGCGCTGGTTAACCTGTGCGGCGGCCGTGAAGTGCTGGTGGCTGCGCGTGAGCGCTTGGCGAATGCGCCTGCCCCGGTATTGGCTGCATTGGACGACGTACTGGCGATTGCCGAGCAGTTGTCGGCGCGGTTCCCGGAGTTGCCGCTGTATTTCGACCTGGGTGAATTGCGCGGTTACCACTACCACACCGGTGTGGTGTTCGCGGTGTTTGTACCGGGTGTTGGCCAAGCCATCGCCCAAGGCGGTCGTTATGACGACATCGGCGCTGACTTCGGTCGCGCCCGTCCAGCGACTGGCTTCTCTACCGATTTGAAAACCCTGGTGACCCTGGGGCGTGCTGAGGTCGAGCTGCCGTCTGGTGGCATCTGGATGCCCGACAGTACGGACGCAGCACTCTGGCAGCAGGTTTGCCAGTTGCGCAGTGAGGGTCAGCGTGTCGTCCAGGCTTTGCCTGGGCAGCCATTGGCCGCCGCCCGTGAAGCGGACTGCGACCAGCAATTGATTCTGCAGAACGGGCTTTGGCAAGTATCGCCACTGGCTTCTTGAGTTTTCCTGCCGGCCATCGCCGGCACCAAGTTTGCGCGAATGAGGACAAGTGTTATGGGTAAGAATGTCGTAGTCCTGGGCACCCAGTGGGGTGATGAGGGCAAAGGCAAGATCGTTGATCTGCTGACCGAACATGCTGCCGCCGTAGTGCGTTACCAAGGTGGCCACAACGCTGGCCACACCCTGGTGATCGACGGCGAAAAAACCGTCTTGCACCTGATCCCGTCGGGCGTGCTGCGCGAAGGCGTGCAGTGCCTGATCGGCAACGGCGTGGTGGTTGCACCTGACGCCCTGCTGCGCGAGATCATCAAGCTGGAAGAGAAAGGCGTACCAGTGCGTGAGCGTCTGCGTATCAGCCCGTCCTGCCCGCTGATCCTGTCCTTCCACGTTGCGCTGGACCAGGCCCGTGAAAAGGCCCGTGGCGAGCTGAAGATCGGTACTACCGGTCGCGGCATCGGCCCTGCGTACGAAGACAAGGTTGCACGTCGTGGCCTGCGTGTGGGCGACCTGCTCAACATGCCGCGCTTTGAAGACAAACTGCGTGAACTGGTGGATTACCACAACTTCATGCTGGTGGGTTACTACAAAGAGCCAGCCATCGAGTTTGAAAAGACTCTGGCCGAGTGCAAGGAATACGCTGAGCTGCTCAAGCCGCTGATGCTCGACGTGACTGCTGAGCTGCACGACCTGCGTCGCGCTGGCAAAGACATCATGTTCGAAGGCGCCCAAGGCTCCCTGCTGGACATCGACCACGGTACCTACCCGTACGTGACCAGCTCCAACACCACTGCTGGCGGCGTTGCGACCGGTTCCGGCGTTGGCCCGATGTTCCTGGACTACATCCTGGGCATCACCAAGGCTTACACCACCCGCGTAGGTTCCGGCCCGTTCCCGACTGAGCTGTTCGACGAAGTCGGTGCTCACCTGGCCAAACAAGGCCATGAGTTCGGCGCCACCACTGGCCGCGCTCGTCGTTGTGGCTGGTTCGACGCCGTTATCCTGCGTCGCGCTATCGATGTGAACAGCATCTCGGGCATCTGCCTGACCAAGCTGGACGTACTCGACGGTCTGGAAACCATCAATATCTGCGTCGGCTACAAAGACGCCAACGGTAATGATGTTGCTCCGACCGACGCTGACAGCTACGTCGGCCTGCAGCCAGTGTACGAAGAAGTGCCGGGCTGGACCGAATCGACCGTGGGCGCCAAGACCCTGGAAGAGCTGCCAGCTAACGCCCGTGCCTACATCAAACGTGTAGAAGCACTGATCGGCGCGCCAATCGACATTATTTCGACGGGCCCTGACCGCAACGAGACCATCGTTCTGCGTCACCCGTTCGCGTAATAAGCGGTTGATGTAAAAAGCAAAGGGCTCCTTCGGGAGCCCTTTGTCGTTTCTGTCTGCCCAGCGGCACGACCCTTGCTTCGGTTCTTTCTTTCGCGGTGCTATCAAATTAATGGCACCCGTGGTCGAGGGATTCCCGATGTCTGCCGTTCTCTCATTGTTACAAAGCCGTTTGTTGCGGCCGGTGTTCGTTACCCTAGGTATCGCTCTTTTGGTGCAAGTGCTGGTGGCTGTCGCCCTGACGCGGAGCACCGTCGGTGCATTGGAAGCGGAGTTGGGCAATCGCCTGGGTATCGACAGCCAGAAATTGTCGGGTGAGCTGGCGCAAGCCGGCAAGGAAGTCACCTCCAGTCTCGATAGGTTGTCGACAAGCACTCGCCAGCGGCTGACCGCCGGGCTTTCCACTCGCTTGCAGGAAGAGCAGAAGCAACTGCGTGCGACCCTCGAAAAAGACCTGAAGGATTCTGCCAATGACATGGCGCAACTGCTGGCCTCGGTGGCGCCGCGTGCCATGTGGGACAGCGATGTGCCGACCCTGTCGGAATTCGCGCGGCGTGCCCAGCGCAATCCCAATGTGCTGTTTGTGGTCTACGACGATGCGGCGGGCGAGCATCTGACTCGCTACCTCAACCGGGAAAACCCCATCAACAAGGCGCTTTTGGAAAAAGGCCAGGGCGACCGCGCGTTGGATAAAGTGTTGAATGCAGCCAAGAGCGATCCGTCGGTGTACTACGTCGAGGCTTCCATCAGCCCTAATGGCGTGGAAATCGGCAAAGTCCTCATGGGGGTCTCCACCGCTTCGGTAGAAGCCGACCTGCAAGCGCTGGACAAACGTTTCGCGGCCCTGATCGCCAGTGGTGATCAGCTGGTCGGCGACAGCCTCAAAGGCGCCGCAGCCGACAGCGCGACCGCCATGGGCGCTCGCCTGCAATCGGCGCAAGCCACCGCGACCCAAATGACCGCCAACACCACCAGCGCCGTACAGGAAGCTGCCGGCACGCTGCGCTGGCGCATCGGTATGGGCCTCGCCCTCGTCGGGCTCGGCGTGTTGCTGCTGATCGCTATCGTGTTGGGACGTCGTGTAGTCAATCGCCTGAAGCTGCTGATTTCCGCCATGGACGATCTGGCGGCGGGCGAGGGCGACCTCACCAAGCGCGTGCAAATCAGCAGCAAAGACGAAATCGGCGACATGGCCTCGGCGGTCAATCGCTTTGTGGATAAGTTGCAACCCATCGTGCGTGAGGCCGGTGATGTGGCCCAGCGTACGGGCGTGGAAATTGGCGCGATGACGCTGCGCAACGCCGGTGCTGATGCAGCGGCCGGCTTGCAGCGTGATGAAGTGGCCGAGAGCTTGCGCGCCCTGTCGCAGATGGCCGACGAGGCCCAGGCCGAAAGCCATGCCATGCAGGCGGCGTTGCAGCAGGTGGTGGATATTCGCCAGGCCACGGATGAAAACTCGCGTACCTCGGCGGAAGTCGGTGGCTTGATCGAAGCGTTGGCAGGGCAAGTACAGGCCGGCTCCAAAGTGATCGAGCGCCTGGCCCAGCAAAGCGAGCAGATTGAGGTGGTGCTGACGGTGATTCACGGCATCGCTGAACAGACCAACCTGTTGGCCCTCAACGCGGCCATCGAAGCTGCGCGTGCCGGCGAGACCGGGCGCGGCTTTGCGGTGGTGGCGGACGAAGTGCGTGCCCTGGCCAGCAAGACCCAAAGCTCCACTGGTGATATCCAGGCGCACATCGTGGCGTTGCAGCAGGGTGCGCGTGAAGCAGTAGAAACCATCGGCAAGGCTGGCCGCCAGGCCAACGAAGGTTTGCTGGTGCTGCGTGACAGCGTGCGCTTGCAGCAGACGGTGCAGGCGTCGGTGGAGCAGGTGCATGCGGCGATTGGCTTGGCCACGCGTGCGGCGGAGCATCAGGCGCAGGGCGCGCATGCGGTGCGCGGGCGGGTCGAGGTGATCCATGCCCAGGCTGAGCGTGCGGCGCAGGCGGTGGTGGAGACGACTGCCAGTGGCAAGGTGCTGGATGGGTTGGCGGCGCAGTTGAAGGCCAGCCTGGGGCAGTTTCGGGCCTGAGGTTGTCTGGTCAGGCCTCATCGCAGGCAAGCCAGCTCCCACATGTGGAATGCATTCCAATGTGGGAGCTGGCTTGCCTGCGATGGCGGTCTCAGCGGCTCAGATACATCCGAGTCGTCAGCAAATACACCGGCAACCCCGACACCAAAATCAACAACGCCGCATAAGGCGCCGCCGCCGCAAACTCTACATTCGAGGTATGCGCCCACACCGCCGTCGCCAAGGTATTCAACCCGGTCGGGCTGAGCAGCAGTGTCGCCGTCAATTCCTTCATGGCATCCAAAAACACCAGCGCAAAAGCCGCCCCCAATGCCGGGAAGATAATCGGCAACGTCACCCGGCAAAACGCACTGAACGATGATGCGCCCAGCGTGCGTGCAGCTTCTTCCAACTGCGGTGCAGCCTTGTTCAGCGCCGTGCGAATCGGTGCCTGTGCCAATGGCAAAAACAACAGCGCATAGGCAATCAGCAACAGTGCGCAGGTCTGATACAGTGCCGGCACGTAATGCAACGCGAAATACACCAGCGTCAGCGCAATCACCAAACCGGGCAGGGCGTGCAGCAGGTATGGCAGGCGCTCGGCCCAGATCGCCAGTTGGCCTTTATAGCGCACCACCAGTAACCCCACCGGCACCGCCAGCACTAGGCAAAGCGCCGCGCCGCCCAAGGACAGCGCCAGGGAGGACAGCAGAGCCTCGCTGATCTCGGCCACCGGGAATGCGGCCGACGACCCCACCGCCAGCCAATAACCGAGCATCCCCAGCGGAATCCCGCTGCCGATGATTGCCAATGCCAGGCAATACACCTGGCCAAGCGGCGCCCACTTGCCCAATCGAACCTGCTCCGCATGCCGCGCCGCGCCCTGGCCGATGCGTACGTGCCGGCCTTTACCGCGCACGCGCAGTTCCAGCCACAGCAGGGTCAGACACATCACCAACAATACCGCCGAGAGCATCGCGGCATTGGCGTTGCTGAACTCCAATTCGAACTGTTGGTAGATTGCTGTAGTAAAAGTCTGCAGGCCGATGATCGACAGCGCGCCGAATTCCACCAGCATATGCAGCGCAATCAGCAGCGCCCCCGCCAGCAGCGACGGCCATAGCAGCGGCAGCGTGATGCGAAAGAACACACCCCAACGATTCAGGCCCAGTGTGCGGGCCGACTCTTCAAGGGACGGGTCAAGATTGCGCAGCGTCGCCGCTACCGGCAAAAACACCAACGGGTATTTAGATAGGCTCATCACCAGGATTGCGCCGCCGAGCCCTTCGAAATTGGCACTCAGCGAAACCCAGGTAAAGCTGCTGACAAACGCCGGCACCGCAAACGGCAGGCACAGGATCACGCCCCATATGCGTCGCCCCGGCAGATTGCTGCGCTCCAGCAGCCAGGCCAGCGACAGGCCGACCACGCCGCACGCTACGGTCACGCCGACCATCAGCGCGAGGGTGTTGCGCAGCAAACCGAATACATAGGGCCGCCACAACAGATGCACCGCTTCCTGCCAGCCGGCCTGCCATGCTTTGGTGCCGACATACGCCAGCGGCAACAGGCTTAGGCCCACCAGGAACAGCACGGGCAACAGCAGCCAGATCGATGGGCGTTTGCGTCGGGGGCTAAAACCCTCGCGCAAGGCGGGGGCGGGAAGCGATGGGTTCATCAGTTCAGGCCAACGTCACGTTCCAGGTCCAGGGCTTCTTCGGCGTTGCCAAGGTCGGCCGGGGTAACTTTCGGCGGCTGCAGCTCGCTGAACGGCTTAAGGCCACGGTTGGACTCCATGCCTTCGCGCAGCGGGTATTCCGCCGAGGTGTTGGTGATCACACGCTGGCCTTCTTCGCTGGCCATGAACGCCAGCAGCTGCTGGGCTTCCTTGGGGTGCTTGCTGGATTTGAGCGCGGCAGCAGAGGACACCGTGATCAGGCCGCCAGCATCACCATCGGTGAAGTAATGCAGTTGGGAGTCCAGGTTGGTCTTTTCTTTCTTCAGGGCGAACCAGTAGTAGTTGTTCACCAGTACGGTGGCCACTTCGCCATTCTCGACGGCTTTGAGGGCAACCATGTTGTTGCTGTACACCTTGCCGAAGGCGCGCAGGCCGGTCAGCCATTCTTCGGCAGCTTCGCGGCCGTGCAGCTTGATGATCGCAACGGCTTGTTCCTGGAAGGCGCCACTGGTGGGAACAAAGCCGACTTTGCCCTGCCACTCAGGGCCGGCGAAATCCAGTACCGATTTGGGCAGGTCTTTTTCAGCGATCAGTTTTGGGTTGAACGCCACCACGCGAGTGCGCGCGGTCACGCCCATCCAGTCGCCGTTGGCGCCGACATAATCCTTGGGCAGTACGTCGAGGGTGCTGGCGTCGATCTTGGCCAGCATGCCTTGCTCACCGAGTTTGTTCAGCGGCGGCGATTCTTCGGTGTAGATCACGTCGGCAGGGGAGCGGTCGCCTTCTTCCACCACTTGGCTGGCAAGCTGGTTGCTGCTGCCTTTGCGCACGTTGACGTGGATGCCGGTCTTGGCTTCGAAGGCCTTGGCGAGTTCATCGCCGACTTCTTTGTGTTGGCCGTTGTACAGGGTCAGGGAGACCTTGTCGGCAGAATAGGCGGTGGGCGAGAGCAGGGTCAGGCCGAGCAGAGTGAGGGTCAGGCCACGCAGAAGGGATGTCTTGAGACGGGTATCGCGGATGATCATCCGGAGGTTTCCTCGCTTGAGTGCAACAAATCATTGCAAGGATAAACGATAAAACTTCTCAAGTGCGGCGAAAGGGGCGAATTGCGGGTCGAGTTTTCAAACCCCGGAAACGAAAAAACCCGCTTTCGCGGGTTTGATCTGAATTTGGTGCCCAGGAGAAGACTCGAACTTCCACGACCTTGCGATCACCAGCACCTGAAGCTGGCGTGTCTACCAATTTCACCACCTGGGCATTATCAAGCAACGTTGCCGCTGTTGATGGAGCGAACTATACGGAGGCCTTTTTGATCTGTAAACCCCTGATTCAAAAAAATAAATCAAGAATTGCGTTAGAAATCAAAGGTCTGAAACGAAAAAACCCGCTTTCGCGGGTTTGATCTGAATTTGGTGCCCAGGAGAAGACTCGAACTTCCACGACCTTGCGATCACCAGCACCTGAAGCTGGCGTGTCTACCAATTTCACCACCTGGGCAACATCAACAACGTTGCCGTCGTCGATGGCGCGCACTATACGGAGGGGATATTGAGCTGTAAACCCCCGCCACGAAAAAAGCCTGGAATATTTCGCCAGTGGTCGTGCAAGGTGCCTGTCAGGGGGCGGCGAAGGGCTTTTAAAGGCTTGTTGGCGTCTGAAATTTCCCGTTTCAATACGCGTATGCCAAACTAACCCGCATATAGACAAGGTGAAAACTCTCTAATGGCCGATTGGCAGTCCCTCGATCCCGAGGCCGCTCGTGAAGCGGAAAAATATGAAAACCCTATTCCTAGCCGCGAACTGATCCTGGCGCATCTCGCCGATCGGGGTTCGCCTGCTAGCCGCGAGCAGTTGGTTGAAGAGTTCGGTCTGACCACCGAAGACCAGCTCGAAGCCCTGCGCCGCCGTTTGCGTGCCATGGAGCGCGACGCTCAACTGATCTACACCCGTCGTGGCACTTACGCGCCTGTGGACAAGCTTGACCTGATCCTGGGCCGCATCGCCGGTCACCGTGATGGCTTCGGCTTCCTGATTCCGGACGACGGCAGCGATGACCTGTTCATGAGCCCGGCGCAAATGCGCCTGGTGTTCGATGGCGACCGTGCCTTGGCGCGCGTGTCTGGCCTCGATCGTCGTGGTCGCCGCGAAGGTGTGATCGTCGAAGTGGTCTCCCGTGCCCACGAGTCCATCGTAGGCCGTTACTTCGAAGAAGGCGGTATCGGCTTTGTTGTGCCGGATAACCCGAAGGTCCAGCAGGAAGTGCTGATCACCCCGGGCCGTAATGGCGCTGCAAAAGTCGGTCAGTTCGTCGAGGTGAAAATCACCCACTGGCCAACCGCACGGTTCCAGCCACAGGGCGATATCGTTGAAGTGGTCGGCAACTACATGGCGCCGGGCATGGAAATCGACGTTGCGCTGCGCACCTACGATATCCCTCACGTCTGGCCTGAGGCTGTGCTCAAAGAAGCCAGCAAGCTCAAGCCTGAAGTGGAAGAAAAAGACAAAGAAAAACGCATCGACCTGCGTCACCTGCCGTTCGTCACCATCGACGGCGAAGACGCCCGCGACTTCGACGATGCGGTTTACTGTGAAGCCAAGCCAGGCAAGCTGCGCCTGTTCTCCGGCGGCTGGAAGTTGTTCGTCGCGATTGCCGACGTGTCCAGCTACGTGAAAATCGGTTCGGCCCTGGACAACGAAGCCCAGGTGCGCGGTAACTCGGTGTATTTCCCTGAGCGCGTGATCCCGATGCTGCCTGAGCAGTTGTCGAACGGCCTGTGCTCCCTGAACCCGAAAGTCGACCGTTTGGCCATGGTGTGCGAGATGACCATCTCGAAAACCGGCGAAATGACCGACTATCAGTTCTACGAAGCGGTGATCCACTCCCAGGCGCGCCTGACCTACAACAAGGTCAGCACCATCCTGGAAGCACCGAAGACCAGCGAAGCCAAGGCCCTGCGTACCGAATACGCTGGCGTGGTACCGCACCTCAAGCAGCTTTATTCGCTGTACAAGGTGTTGCTGGGCGCCCGTCACACCCGTGGCGCGATCGATTTTGAAACCCAGGAAACCCGAATTGTCTTCGGTTCCGAGCGCAAGATCGCCGCAATCACCCCGACCACGCGTAACGATGCTCACAAGCTGATCGAGGAGTGCATGCTGGCGGCCAACGTGGCCACGGCTGAATTCCTGAAGAAGCACGAAATTCCTGCGTTGTACCGGGTGCATGACGGCCCGCCGCCAGAGCGCCTGGAAAAACTGCGCGCCTTCCTCGGCGAGCTAGGCCTGTCCCTGCACAAAGGCAAGGACGGCCCGACGCCGAAGGATTATCAGGCATTGCTGGCCAGCATCAAGGACCGTCCGGATTACCACGTGATCCAGACCGTTATGCTGCGCTCCCTGAGCCAGGCGGTGTACAGCGCCGATAACCAGGGCCACTTCGGCCTGAATTACGAGGCGTACACTCACTTCACCTCGCCGATTCGTCGTTACCCGGACCTGCTCACGCACCGCGCCATCCGCAGCGTGATCCATTCCAAGCAGAACACCCCGCACGTCAAGCGCGCCGGTGCCATGACCATTCCTAAGGCACGGATCTATCCGTACGACGAAGCGGCCCTGGAACAGTTGGGCGAGCAGTGCTCTATGAGCGAGCGCCGCGCCGACGAAGCCACCCGCGACGTAGTGAACTGGCTCAAGTGCGAATTCATGAAGGACCGCGTAGGCGAGACCTTCCCGGGTGTGATCACCGCGGTGACCGGTTTTGGTCTGTTCGTTGAATTGACCGACATCTACGTCGAAGGCTTGGTGCATGTCACCGCCTTGCCGGGTGACTACTACCACTTCGACCCTGTGCATCACCGCCTGGCGGGCGAGCGCACTGGTCGCAGCTTCCGCTTGGGCGACACCGTGGAAGTGCAGGTCATGCGCGTCGACCTCGACGAGCGCAAGATCGACTTCGGTATGTCTGATAAACCAGCCGAATCGCCGGGTAGCCGCAAAAAAAATCGTGGCAGCACGCCAACCGCACCGGCGAGCAAAGGCAAAGGTGCCCCTGCGAAAGCGGCTGAACCTGAGCCGGCCGCCAAGGCTGGTCGTCGCTCGTCCACGAAAGAAAAGGCCCCAGAAGCCTACCGCCCAAGCGACGCTGCGGCGAAAAATGCCGAGCTGCGCAAGAGCCGAGAGTTGAAGCAACAATTGCTCAACGAAGCCAAAAGCGGTGGTAAAGCGGCGTCTGGGGGAAAGTCCCGCGGGGCGGAAAATCCGTCGAGCAAGCCAAGTAAACACCGTAAAGGCCCGCCAAAAGCGGGTTCGGCCCCAGCCAAAAGCGGCGGGTCGCGCAAACCTAAGGCCAAGTCATGAGTCTGGAAAAAATCTACGGTGTGCACGCCGTGGAAGCACTGCTGCGCCACCACCCGAAACGCGTCAAGCAAGTGTGGTTGGCAGAAGGTCGTAGCGAGCCGCGCGTACAAGCGTTGGTTGAGCTGGCGACCCAAAACAAAGTCGCTATCGGCCAGGCGGAACGTCGTGAAATGGACGTGTGGGTAGAAGGCGTTCACCAAGGTGTGGTCGCCGACGTAAGCCCGAGCCAAGTCTGGGGCGAAGCGATGCTCGACGAGTTGCTCGATCGCACCGAAGGCGCTCCGCTGCTGCTGGTGCTGGACGGCGTGACCGACCCGCACAACCTCGGCGCCTGCCTGCGTTCGGCGGATGCTGCCGGTGCATTGGCGGTGATCGTGCCCAAAGACAAGTCGGCCACCCTGACGCCGGTTGTGCGTAAAGTGGCCTGCGGCGCGGCGGAAGTGATTCCGCTGGTGGCCGTGACCAACCTGGCGCGCACCCTGGAGAAACTCCAGCAGCGCGGCCTATGGGTTGTGGGTACGGCAGGGGAGGCTGAGGTCAGCATTTATGACCAGGACCTCACCGGCCCGACCATCCTGATCATGGGTGCCGAAGGCAAGGGCATGCGTCGCCTAACCCGTGAGCATTGCGATTACCTGGTGCATTTGCCGATGGCTGGTAGCGTCAGCAGCTTGAACGTGTCGGTTGCGACGGGTGTGTGCCTGTTTGAAGCCCAGCGTCAGCGCGGTGCAAAGGCCAAGGGCAAGAAGTAATCAAGTCTGGCGCAGTTCCGAATGTGGGAGCTGGCTTGCCTGCGATGCAGACACCTCAGTGTTACTGAAACACCGAGGTGTCTGCATCGCAGGCAAACCAGCTCCCACAGTTGCTTTTGGTGTTTGGAAGATTGTTCAAATAATCACCAATCACCTTGCACGCATCCTCCCCCTTCTCTACAATTGCGCCCCTTGCCTTCCTGGCGGGCACCGAGGTGTCCCCCTTCGGCAAGATCCATAAGTGTCATTCACTCCTTGTCTGACCGTTTTTGAGCGGCAGGCTACAACCCGTAAGGAGCATTCATGCGTCATTACGAAATCATCTTTTTGGTCCACCCGGATCAAAGCGAGCAAGTCGGCGGCATGGTTGAGCGTTACACCAAGCTGATCGAAGAAGACGGCGGCAAAATCCACCGTCTGGAAGATTGGGGTCGTCGTCAACTGGCCTACGCAATCAACAATGTTCACAAGGCTCACTACGTGATGCTGAACGTTGAGTGCACTGGCAAGGCCCTGGCCGAGCTGGAAGACAACTTCCGCTACAACGATGCAGTGATCCGTAACCTGGTCATCCGTCGCGAAGAAGCCGTTACCGGCCAATCCGAGATGCTCAAGGCTGAAGAAAACCGCAGTGAGCGCCGTGAGCGTCGCGACCGTCCTGAGCACGAAGGCGCTGATAGCGCTGACAGTGATGACAGCGACAGCAGCGATAACGCTGACGAGTAATCCACGGACCTTATTAAGGAGCCTATCAAATGGCACGTTTCTTCCGTCGTCGTAAGTTTTGCCGCTTCACCGCTGAAGAAGTGAAGGAGATCGATTACAAAGATCTCAACACTCTGAAAGCCTACGTATCCGAGACCGGCAAAATTGTTCCAAGCCGTATCACCGGTACCAAAGCACGTTATCAGCGTCAGCTGGCCACCGCTATCAAGCGCGCCCGCTTCCTGGCCCTGCTGGCCTACACCGACAGCCACGGCCGCTGAGACCGGGCAGTCGACAAGTAGTAAGGGATTGAATGCATGCGCGCCTTAGCTGAGTTCATCATGCGCGGTCGTATGCAGGCCACTCTGGTAGTGGCCGGCTGTGCGGCATTGCCGTTGTTGTATTGGTTGGGTGCTGCCGCCGGATGCCTTGTGCTCCTGCGGCGCGGTTTGCGGGATGCCTTTGGCGTCCTGGCCCTGGGGTTGTTGGCCGCCTTGATCTGGTGGCTGCAATTGGGCGAACCCAAGGTGCTTATGGTGCTGTTGGGGTCGTCGAGCCTTGCGTTGGTTTTGCGCGCAAGTGAATCCTGGGTCCGCACGCTGCTGGTCAGCGTAGCGTTGGGTTTGGTGTTTTCAGTGTTGCTTGGCGCGGCTTTCCACCCGCAAATCGAGGCGCTGGCGCAGGAGATCGTCAAGATCCTGCCGATGGCCCTCGGGGAACTCTACCAGCAGTTTTCGGTAGATGAGCGAGCGCGTCTTGCGGCACTGATAGCACCGGCCCTGATCGGCCTGATGGCGGTAATGATGCAGATCGTCAGCGTGCTGAGCCTGATGCTTGGGCGTTACTGGCAGGCGTTGTTGTACAACCCGGGTGGTTTTGGTCGCGAGTTTCGCAGTATCAGAATCCCCGCTGGCCCGGCGATGTTGCTGCTGGCGCTCATGGTTATCGGGCCGAACCTCGGTTCGCAGATGGCCTTGATGATGCTGTTTTGCAGCGTACCGCTGATGTTTGCCGGATTGGCCCTGATTCACGGGCTGGTCGCGCATAAGCGCCTGGCCAAGTTTTGGCTGGTGGGGTTGTACGTCACGATGGTGCTGTTCATGCAGCTGATCTATCCGTTACTCGTGGTTTTGGCCATTGTCGACGGCCTGATTGATTTTCGCGGTCGTCTGGCGCCGAAAGACGCCGATAACGCGAACGGTGAAGGTTAAAAGTTAGAGGATTTTCACATGCAACTGATCCTTCTGGAAAAAGTCGCCAACCTGGGCAACCTGGGCGACAAAGTGAACGTTAAGGCCGGTTACGGTCGTAACTACCTGCTGCCATACGGCAAAGCCACCGCTGCAACCGCTGCCAACCTGGCTGCGTTTGAAGAGCGTCGTGCTGAGCTGGAAAAAGCAGCAGCAGACAAAAAAGCTTCGGCCGAAACTCGCGCTGCCCAACTGGCTGAGCTGGAAGTGACTATCACTGCCACCGCCGGTGACGAAGGCAAGCTGTTCGGTTCGATCGGCACCCACGACATCGCTGATGCACTGACCGCCTCCGGCGTTGAAGTGCAGAAGAGCGAAGTTCGTCTGCCGAACGGCACCATCCGCAACGTAGGCGAATTCGACGTAGCCGTGCACCTGCACGCTGAAGTTGAAGCCACCGTACGCGTTGTCGTGGTAGCAGCTTAAGCAGCACCTAACTGACTGGCACCTCGCGTGTCAGCCGGTTAACATCGGGCACGATCCTGTTTACAGGTCGTGCCTTTTGTTTTTCTACGATCCCCTAATTCCAAGTGGCCATGAACGATATTTCAGCTCCTGAGCAATACGATCTGCAAACCGCTGCCCTGAAGGTGCCGCCGCATTCCATCGAGGCCGAACAGGCCGTGCTCGGTGGTTTGATGCTGGACAACAACGCCTGGGAGCGCGTGCTGGATCAAGTCTCGGACGGTGATTTCTATCGCCATGACCATCGCCTGATCTTCCGGGCCATTGCCAAGCTGGCAGACCTGAATTCCCCTATCGACGTCGTGACCCTTGCCGAGCAATTGGACAAGGAAGGTCAGACCTCGCAAGTGGGCGGTCTCGGTTATCTCGGCGAGCTGGCGAAAAACACCCCGTCGGTCGCCAACATCAAGGCCTATGCGCAGATCGTTCGCGCGCGGGCCACCTTGCGTCAGTTGATCGGTATCGCCACAGAGATCGCCGACAGTGCCTTCAACCCCGAGGGGCGCACTGCCGAAGAAATCCTCGATGAAGCCGAACGGCAGATCTTCCAGATCGCCGAAGCCCGGCCAAAGACCGGCGGCCCGGTGGGCGTCAACGAGCTGCTCACCAAGGCTATCGACCGAATCGATACCCTGTTCAACACCGACAACGCCATTACGGGCTTGTCCACCGGCTACACCGACCTCGATGGCATGACCAGCGGCTTGCAGCCGGCTGACTTGATCATCGTCGCGGGCCGTCCATCGATGGGTAAAACCACCTTCGCGATGAACCTGGTGGAAAACGCCGTGTTACGCAGCGAAAAAGCTGTACTGGTTTACTCCCTTGAGATGCCAGGTGAATCGCTGATCATGCGGATGCTCTCGTCCCTCGGTCGTATCGACCAGACCAAAGTGCGGGCCGGTCGCCTTGAAGACGACGATTGGCCGCGCCTGACCTCGGCGGTCAACCTGCTCAACGACCGCAAGTTGTTCATCGATGACACGGCGGGTATCAGCCCATCGGAGATGCGTGCGCGCACCCGACGCCTGGTGCGTGAGCACGGCGATGTCGGCCTGATCATGATCGACTACCTGCAGTTGATGCAGATTCCAGGGTCCGGCGGTGACAACCGTACCAACGAAATTTCCGAGATCTCCCGCTCGTTGAAAGCCCTGGCCAAGGAATTCAACTGCCCGGTGGTGGCGCTGTCCCAGCTCAACCGCTCCTTGGAGCAACGCCCGAACAAACGCCCGATCAACTCCGACTTGCGGGAATCCGGAGCGATCGAGCAGGATGCTGACGTGATCATGTTCGTCTACCGCGACGAGGTGTATCACCCGGAAACCGAGCACAAAGGCATTGCCGAGATCATCATCGGCAAGCAACGTAACGGCCCTATCGGTACGACGCGCCTGGCGTTTATCGGTAAATACACCCGTTTCGAAAACCTGGCGCCGGGCAGTTACAACTTCGATGACGAGTAAATAAGCGTCTGCAATTCCGACTGCAAAGGTCGGAATTGATCAAAATTTGTGCTATATTCCGCGCCCGCGATTTTTCATCTCAACACCGGTCACCGTCATGCAAACAGCCAAGCCGTTATTTGACTATCCCAAGTACTGGGCCGAATGTTTCGGTCCTGCGCCATTCCTGCCGATGAGCAGGGAGGAGATGGATCAGCTTGGCTGGGATTCCTGCGACATCATCATCGTCACCGGTGATGCGTACGTTGACCACCCGTCGTTCGGCATGGCAATCATCGGCCGGCTGCTGGAGTCCCAGGGCTTTCGCGTCGGCATCATCGCCCAGCCGAACTGGCAGTCCAAAGACGACTTCATGAAGCTTGGCGAGCCGAACCTGTTCTTCGGCGTCGCGGCCGGCAATATGGACTCGATGATCAACCGCTACACCGCCGACAAAAAGATCCGCTCCGACGACGCCTACACCCCAGGCGGCATGGCCGGCAAACGCCCGGACCGCGCCAGCCTGGTGTACAGCCAGCGTTGCAAGGAAGCCTACAAGAACGTGCCGATCGTACTCGGCGGCATCGAAGCTTCCCTGCGCCGCATCGCTCACTACGACTACTGGCAAGACCGGGTGCGCAACTCGATCCTGATCGACGCCACCGCCGATATCCTGCTGTACGGCAACGCCGAGCGGGCCATCGTCGAGGTTGCCCAGCGCCTGTCGTGGGGCCACAAGATCGAAGACATCACCGACGTACGCGGCACCGCGTTCATTCGCCGTGACACGCCCGCGGGCTGGTACGAAGTGGACTCCACGCGTATCGATCGCCCGGGCAAGATCGATAAGATCATCAACCCGTACGTCAACACCCAGGACACCCAGGCCTGCGCCATCGAGCAAGAGAAAGGCCCGGTGGATGATCCTGAGGAGGCCAAGGTCGTACAGATCCTGGCCAGCCCGCGCATGACCCGCGACAAAACTGTAATCCGCCTGCCTTCGGTAGAAAAAGTCCGTGGCGACGCGGTGCTCTACGCCCACGCCAACCGCGTGTTGCACCTGGAAACCAACCCAGGCAACGCCCGCGCCTTGGTGCAGAAGCACGGTGAAGTGGACGTGTGGTTCAACCCGCCGCCCATCCCGATGACCACCGAAGAAATGGACTACGTGTTCGGCATGCCTTACGCACGAGTTCCGCACCCGGCGTACGGCAAGGAAAAAATCCCGGCCTACGACATGATCCGCTTCTCGGTGAACATCATGCGTGGCTGCTTCGGCGGCTGCACCTTCTGCTCGATCACCGAGCACGAAGGCCGCATCATCCAGAACCGTTCCGAAGAGTCGATCATTCGCGAGATCGAAGAGATCCGCGACAAGGTGCCGGGCTTTACCGGTGTGATCTCCGACCTCGGCGGCCCGACCGCGAACATGTATCGCATCGCCTGCAAGAGCCCGGAAATCGAATCCGCGTGCCGCAAGCCATCGTGCGTGTTCCCGGGCATCTGCCCGAACCTGAACACCGACCATTCGTCGCTGATCCAGCTGTACCGCAGCGCCCGTGCGTTGCCGGGTGTGAAGAAAATCCTGATCGCTTCCGGCCTGCGCTACGACCTCGCGGTCGAGTCGCCGGAATACGTCAAAGAGCTGGTCACCCACCACGTGGGTGGCTACCTCAAGATCGCCCCGGAACACACCGAGGAAGGTCCGCTCAACCAGATGATGAAGCCGGGCATTGGCAGCTATGACAAGTTCAAGCGCATGTTCGAGAAGTACACCAAGGAAGCGGGCAAGGAGCAGTACCTGATCCCGTACTTCATCGCGGCCCACCCCGGCACCACCGATGAAGACATGATGAACCTGGCCCTGTGGCTCAAGGGCAACGGCTTCCGTGCCGACCAGGTGCAGGCGTTCTACCCGTCGCCAATGGCTACCGCCACCGCGATGTACCACTCGGGCAAGAACCCGCTGCGCAAGGTCACCTACAAGAGCGACGCGGTGACCATCGTCAAGAGCGAAGACCAGCGCCGTCTGCACAAGGCGTTCCTGCGCTATCACGACCCGAAAGGCTGGCCGATCCTGCGTGAAGCACTGACGCGCATGGGCCGCGCCGACCTGATCGGGCCGGGCAAGGACCAACTGATCCCGCTGCACCAGCCGAGCACCGACAGCTACCAGAGCGCCCGTCGCAAGAACTCGACGCCGGCGGGTAGCCATAAGGTCGCCAAGGAAACCACCACCAAGATCCTTACCCAGCACACTGGTTTGCCACCGCGCGGCAGCGATGGCAGCAACCCGTGGGACAAACGTGAGCAAGCCAAGGCCGCGGCCCAGGCGCGTAACAAGCAGGCCGCCAAGGAGCGCAGCGATGCGGCCAAGGGCAAGGGCGGTAAGCCTGCGCGCAAGCCGGTGGTGCCGCGCTGATCGCAGCTTGAATATGCAAAACGCCAGCCTCGTGCTGGCGTTTTGCTTTCTGTTCTGTGGGGAGTCTGTTTGTTAAGGTGGCGGCCATTAGGCCGCTATCGGGGGCAAGCCCCCTCCCACACTTGACCGAATTCCGACATGAGAATGCGGACAAATGTGGGAGGGGGCTTGCCCCCGATGGCGCCAGACCCGTCACCCCCAAATTCAAGGAAGAACACCCCCATGGGCAACCCCCTGGCCAGCATCGGCATGGACTCCAACCGCTCCCAGTTCATGGCGCGCCAGCGCATCGAAAGCCAAATCAACCTGCCGCGCCTGTTTGCGGCTATCGATGCCGACCCCGCCATCGTCGGCGCCGGTGTGGTGTATATCGATGCCAATTTCAACGTGGTCACCCTGCGCGAATTCCAGCCCATCTGCAGCATCGCGCCCAAGCGGCTGATTCTGCGTGAGGCGCAGAAGTACATCGCCCCCACCCAATTCGCCCAGCAGGTGCAAGACAACCCGCGAGAGTCACGATTAGTGGGGGAGGCGGTCAATACCACCCTGTCGTGTGCCGGAGCGGTGATCGGTTGGATCGTCGTGCTCAGTGGCTCCGTTGCGGTCCCGTTTTCGGCGGGGGCCAGCTCGGTGGTCGTGGCGCTCGGCTACACCGCTGCGACAGCCAGCTCGTTGCAGTGTTTTGCCAGCGGCTATCGCACGGTCAATGAAATCCGCAACCCCGCCAAAAACGATCAACTCGACAGCGAGGAGTGGTACCAATACACCATGATTGCGCTGGATGCCGCGTCATTGGTTGGCGTTGGCGCATCCTCTCTGGCGACGCTCAAGTTGGTTCGGCTGAACAAGGCAACCACGGGGAAAAGTGTAAGAGAGGTACTCCGGGGCTTGAATCGCCAAGAGCGCGCCAAGCTGACTAAAGAGCTATTGAGCATTAATGACCCGCGGCTGAGCTCGAAAATGATCAAGCTCAAGCAGCTGTCGGGCGAGTTGTCCAAGCGGTTCACGCCCACCGAGGTCAAGCATGCAACCGTGACACAGATCAAGGACGCCTTGGGCGCTGTCATCGGTTTTACCGGCAGTGCGGTGTCGGGCAACGTACGCACGATTGCCGTGGGTTTGTATGAGGAAGCCGAGTGATGAATGAGCTGCCCAGCATTCGCAGTTTTCTCTCGGCGTATTTCCCGGTCTTCATGGGGACGATATTCGCGTGCATTTTTACCCTGGTATTGGCGGCCCCAGTGTTCCTTGATAGCTACATGCCAAACCTGTCCATGGCGGATAACGTCAAGTATTCCTTCCTGACGGGTATCGCGCTCACGCTGCTTGTGGTGCATTGCAACTTCATGATCGCGCGCGGGCGTCCCCACTGGGCGCGAGCGTTGGTGGGGCTTTTAGGGCTGTGCTTTCTGGCGATGTTGCCAACCCTCAATGATCAGCCGAACAAGGTGATGTACGCCTTGAGCCTGTTGCTCCCATTGCTTGGGTTGTTGCTGCTCAACAGCAAGCGCCACCGTGAAATGCGCCAGAAACTGCTCGAAGTGCGCCATCTGCGCGAAGCCATTCTTGCCCGGCACAAACCCCGCTGATTGGTAGGTTCACCGCCTCTTGCCACAAATATGTGCAGCTCTTGCACCAAGGCACGTACGTTGGCGCCGTTTTGGTGCTGTACTGCACCGGGCTCTACGATAAAGCGCAATGACTGCCGCTCTGGCATAAGTCTTGCGCGCGTCAAACCCCATGCCCTGGCTCGCAGGAGGCCGCCGTGTCGATTCATGTCGCGTTGCACCACGTTACGCATTACCGCTACGACCGCGCTGTCGAGCTCGGCCCACAGATCGTGCGGTTGCGCCCGGCGGCCCATAGCCGCACGCGGATTCTCTCCTACGCGCTGAAAGTGCTGCCCGAGCAGCATTTCATCAATTGGCAACAAGACCCCCAGGGCAATTACCTGGCGCGGTTGGTGTTCCCGGAAAAGACCGATGAGCTACGCATTGAAGTCGACCTGGTCGCTGAGATGGCGGTGTTCAACCCGTTCGACTTCTTCCTTGAGCCCTACGCCGAAAAAATCCCCTTCAGCTACGCCGCCGATGAGCAGCGGGAGCTGGCGCCGTACCTCGAAACGCTGCCGCTCACGCCACAATTTTCCGCGTACCTGGCCGGTATCGACCGCACGCCCTTGCCTGCGGTGGATTTTCTGGTGGGCCTCAACCAGCGCCTGGCGGCCGATATCGGCTACCTGATCCGCATGGAGCCCGGTGTGCAAACTCCGGAATTCACCCTGCAAAACGCCTCCGGCTCGTGCCGTGATTCGGCCTGGTTGCTGGTGCAATTACTGCGCAACCTGGGCTTGGCGGCGCGGTTTGTGTCCGGTTACCTGATCCAGCTCACCGCCGACGTCAAAGCCCTCGACGGCCCGTCCGGCACCGAAGTGGACTTCACCGACCTGCACGCCTGGTGCGAGGTGTATCTGCCCGGTGCTGGCTGGATCGGCCTGGATGCCACCTCCGGTCTGTTTGCCGGTGAAGGCCATATCCCGTTGGCGTGTAGTCCTGATCCATCGTCTGCGGCGCCCATCAGTGGGCTGGTGGAACCCTGCGAGTGCGAATTCACCCACGAAATGTCGGTGGAGCGGATTTGGGAGGCGCCGCGCGTCACCAAGCCCTACACCGAAGAACAATGGCTGGCGATCCAGGCCCTGGGCCGGCAGATTGATGGCGACCTGCTCAAGGAGGATGTGCGCCTGACCATGGGCGGCGAACCGACCTTCGTCTCCATCGACGACCCCGATGGCGCCGAATGGAACACCGCCGCCCTCGGCCCGGACAAGCGCCGCCTGTCTGCCGAGCTGTTCCAGCGCATGCGCAAACACTACGCGCCCAAGGGGCTGGTGCATTTCGGCCAGGGCAAGTGGTACCCCGGCGAGCAGCTGCCGCGCTGGTCGCTCAATTGTTATTGGCGCCGCGACGGCGTGCCGATCTGGCACAACAGCGCTCTTATCGCCGATGAGCAAGAGGATTACGGGGCCGATGGCGCCATGGCTGGGCGTTTTCTGGCCAGTGTTGCCGAGCGTCTCAAACTGCCAGCGCGCTTTGTGTTCCCGGCCTTCGAAGACAATTTCTACTACCTGTGGCGCGAAGGTGCGTTGCCGCAAAACGTTACGGCCCAAGACCCGCGTCTGAGCGATGACCTGGAGCGCGAGCGTCTGCGCAAAGTGTTCAGCCAGGGCCTGGATAAAGTCATCGGCCAAGTGCTGCCGCTGGCGCGCACGGCTGCCAATGACCGCTGGCAGAGTGGGCGTTGGTACCTGCGGGATAACCACTGCCGCCTGGTGCCGGGGGATTCGCCCTTGGGCTATCGCCTGCCGTTGGCCTCGCAACCCTGGGTGACGGCGGCGGAGTATCCGTTTGTGCATCCGACTGACCCTAATCAGGATCAGCCAAACTTGCCGAGCACTACCCAGCTGCAAAACCATGGCGAGCCTGCGCTGAGCGAAGATCGCGCGCCGAAGATCGATGAATCAGCCGACTGGCTCACCCGCACCGCCCTTTGCGCCGAAGCCCGCGAGGGGCGGCTTTACCTGTTCATGCCGCCGCTGGAGCGCGTCGAGGATTACCTGGAACTGGTCGCCGCCATCGAAGCCACCGCCGAAGAGCTGCATTGCCCTGTGCTGCTGGAAGGCTACGAGCCGCCGGCTGATACACGGCTGAGCAACTTGCGCATCACGCCAGACCCCGGTGTGATAGAGGTGAATGTGCAGCCGTCCGCCACCTGGGATGAGTTGGTGGAGCGCACCGAATTTCTCTATGAAGAGGCGCGGCAGACGCGTCTTACCACCGAGAAGTTCATGATCGACGGGCGCCACACCGGCACCGGCGGCGGCAATCACTTTGTACTCGGCGGTGCTACGCCCAAGGATTCACCGTTCCTGCGTCGCCCGGACCTGCTGCGCAGCCTCATCAGCTACTGGCATAACCATCCCTCCCTGTCTTACCTGTTTTCCGGCCTGTTTATCGGCCCGACTTCCCAGGCGCCACGGGTGGACGAAGCTCGTAACGACGCACTGTACGAACTGGAAATCGCCTTCGCCCAAATGCCTGAGCCCGGCGAAGAATGCCCGCCTTGGTTGGTGGACCGCCTGCTGCGCAATCTGCTGATCGACGTGACCGGCAACACCCACCGCGCCGAATTCTGCATCGACAAGCTCTACTCACCGGACGGCGCCACCGGCCGCCTGGGCTTGCTGGAACTGCGCGCCTTTGAAATGCCGCCCCATGCGCGCATGAGCCTTACCCAGCAACTGCTGCTGCGTGCCCTGGTTGCGCGTTTTTGGCGTGAACCCTACGCGCCGCCGAAGCTGGCGCGCTGGGGCACCGAGCTGCATGACCGGTTCCTGCTGCCGCATTTTATCGAGCAGGACTTTGCCGATGTGATCGTCGAACTCAATGCCGCCGGCTACCCGCTGCGCGCCGAATGGTTTGCCGCGCACCTGGAATTCCGTTTCCCCAAGGTCGGCGACTACGCCGTCAGCGGCATCGAGCTGGAGCTGCGTCAGGCCCTGGAACCTTGGCACGTACTGGGCGAGGAGGGCGCAGTGGGCGGCACGGTGCGTTACGTGGATTCGTCCCTGGAGCGCCTGCAAGTCAAATTGACCGGCCTACCACCGCAACGCTACCTGCTGACCTGTAACGGCGTCCCGGTGCCGCTGCAAGCCACTGGCCGCGTCGGCGAGTTTGTCGCCGGGGTGCGTTATCGCGCCTGGCAACCGGCCAACTGCCTGCAACCGACCATCCCGGTGCATGCGCCGTTGGTGTTTGACTTGCTGGATACCTGGATGCAGCGTTCGCTGGGGGGGTGTCAGTACCATGTGGCGCATCCCGGCGGGCGTAATTACGACAGCTTGCCGGTGAATGCCAATGAGGCGGAGAGCCGGCGGATGGCGCGGTTTTTCCGTTTGGGGCATAGCCCAGGCAAGCTTCCCGTACCGACAGTGGTCATCAACGATGAATTACCGATGACCTTGGATCTGCGGCGCTTCCCCCATAAGAATGACTGAGCACGGTTCGAAATGTGGGAGGGGGCTTGCCCCCTCCCACAGGAGATTTACAGTGTTTGTAGGTTAATCTGAGCCCCCTTGCCCCTGCCGAGCGTTCCATGTCCGACTTGCTCGACCGTTACCCGCTGACCCCGGGCACTTATCACGAACTGCTGGATGACGGCGGCGCAGTACGTGCCCATTGGCAGCGCCTGCTCGACCACCTGCAACGCAGCACCCCTGCGCAACTGGCCCAGCGCCAGGCGCTGCTGACCCGGCAGATCCAGGAAAACGGCGTGACCTACAACGTCTACGCCGACCCCAAGGGCGCCGACCGCCCATGGGAATTGGACCTGCTGCCCCACGTGCTGGCGGCCGAAGAGTGGCAGCACCTGTCTGCCGGGATTGCCCAGCGTGCACGCCTGCTCAATGCCGTACTCGCCGATCTCTATGGCCCGCAACGTCTGATCAAGGAAGGCCTGCTGCCGGCCGAGTTGGTGTTCGGGCACAACAACTTTTTGTGGCCGTGCCAGGGTATCCAGCCGCCCGACGGTGCCTTCCTGCACCTCTACGCCGTGGACCTCGCCCGCACGCCGGACGGCCGCTGGTGGGTCACCGCCGACCGTACCCAGGCGCCGTCGGGTGCCGGTTATGCGTTGGAAAACCGCACCATCGTGTCCCGCGCCTTCCCGGACCTGTACCGCGACTTGCAGGTGCAGCACCTCACCGGTTTCTTCCGCACCTTGCAGGAAACCCTGGCCCGCCAGGCGCCCAGCGACGACCAGCCGCCGTTGATCGTTTTGCTCACGCCGGGGCGTTTCAACGAAAGCTATTTTGAACACCTCTACCTTGCCCGCCAGCTCGGTTACCCGCTGGTGGAAGGTGGCGACCTCACCGTGCGCGACAGCACCGTGTTCCTCAAAACCCTCAGCGGCCTGCGCCGTGTGCACGCGATCATGCGTCGCCTGGACGACGACTTCTGCGACCCACTGGAGCTGCGCACCGACTCGGCCCTCGGCGTGCCCGGCCTGCTCGATGCGGTGCGCCAGGGCAACGTGCTGGTGGCCAACGCCTTGGGCAGCGGCGTGCTGGAGTCTCCAGGTCTGCTCGGCTTTTTGCCGAAGATTAACGAGTTTCTGTTTGGTGAAGCGCTGATCCTGCCGTCCATCGCCACCTGGTGGTGCGGTGAAGCGCCGGTACTGGCCGAAGCCTTGGAGAAACTGCCCGAGCTGCTGATCAAGCCGGCGTTTCCATCCCAAAGTTTCACCCCGGTATTCGGGCGCGATCTGGACGAAAAACAGCGCCAGGCCCTGGCCGAACGTATGCGTGCGCGGCCCTACGCCTACGTCGCTCAAGAGCTGGCGCAACTGTCCCAGGCGCCGGTGTGGCACACCGTCGAAGACCATCTGCAACACCGTGCCATCGGCATGCGCGTGTATGCCGTGGCCAGCGATGAGGGCTATCGCGTACTGCCCGGCGGCCTGACCCGCGTGGCCGCCGAGGCGGATGCCGAAGTGGTGTCGATGCAGCGCGGTGGCGCCAGCAAAGACACTTGGGTACTGGGTGAAGGTGCGCCGGGGAGCGAGCAGTGGCGCGCGCAACGCACGATTGGTGTTCATGACCTGGTGCGCCGCGATCCTTATCTGCCTTCGCGGGTGGTTGAAAACCTGTTCTGGTTCGGCCGTTACTGCGAGCGCTGTGATGACAGTGCGCGCTGGCTGCGTATCGTGCTGGCCCGCTATGTCGACGGCGATGACCCACAAGCTTTGCAGGCGGCGGTGGAGCTGGGTGAAACCCTGCGCCTGCTACCAGAGGAGGGCGAGTTGCCTGAGCGCCTGTTGGCCGCCTTGCTCGGTGATGACTGGCCGTCGAGCCTGCGGGCCAACCTGCAACGTTTGCAGTGGGCGGCGTCCCAGGTGCGCGGCAAGCTGTCCCGTGAGAACTGGCAAGCACTGGTGGAGCTGCAACGCGAAGCCATGGAGCTGGAAAGCGAAGCACCGGATTTTGGCGAGTTGCTGGACTTTCTCAATCGCCTGGTGATGTCCCTGGCGGCGTTGTCCGGCTTTGCCCTGGACGACATGACCCGTGACGAAGGCTGGCGCTTTTTGATGATGGGCCGGCGCATCGAGCGCCTGCAATTCTTGAGCAGCAGCTTGGCCGCATTCCTGCGCGGCGTGGCGGTGTTCGATCAGGCAGGGCTGGAGTGGTTGCTGGAACTGGGCAACAGCAGCATCACCTATCGTTCGCGCTACCTGGCGGTGCCGCAATTGATCCCGGTGCTCGACCTGTTGCTGCTGGACGAGCAAAACCCCCATGCAGTGCTGTTCCAGTTGAAGCTGGTAAGCCGCACCTTGCGCCGTCTGAACGATGATTTTGGTGTGCCCCGGGAAACCGGCCTCGGCCCCTTGGTTGAGCGCCTCGCGCGGTTCGACCTGGGTTGCCTGGAGAACCCGTTGTTTGGTGAGTCCAGCGTGCGTGCCGCGTTGGACGGCCTGGCCGACCTGCTGCAAGCGGTGGCCGATGAGAGTGGGCAAGTCTCGGACCGCTTGGCGTTGCGCCACTTTGCCCATGTGGATGATGTCAGCCAGCAAACGGTGTCGCTGTGATGAGTGCGCGCTACCAGATTTTCCACGATACCCATTACCACTACGACAGCCCGGTGTCGCTGGCCCAGCAGCTGGCGCACCTGTGGCCACGGCCGTGCGCCTGGCAACGCTGCACTGCGCAGCAACTGGATATCAGCCCACTGCCGTCTTCGCGGCGCGATGAATTGGACGTGTTCGGCAACCCGATCACCCGCCTGGCGTTTGAACGGCCCCATGACGAGTTACTGGTGAATGCCGGGCTGACCGTGGAAGTTCTGGCGCGACCGGTACTGGATTTTCAGCAGTCACCGGCCTGGGACCAGACCCGCGACAGCCTGACCTACAGCAGCCAGCCGATGACCGCCGAGGTGATCGAGGCATGCCGTTACCGCTTTGAATCGCCCTATGTGCATTTGAAGCAAGCTTTCGTCGAGTTCTCCGAAAGTTGCTTCCCGCCTGCGCGGCCCTTAATGCTGGGCGTGCAGGCGTTGATGCAGAAGATCTTCAGCGAATTCACCTTCGATGCCGAAGCCACCCAAGTCGCCACGCCGCTGGTGGAAGTACTGGAGCGCCGTCGGGGCGTGTGCCAGGACTTCGCCCACCTGATGCTCGCCTGCTTACGCTCGCGAGGCCTGGCAGCGCGTTATATCAGCGGTTACCTGCTGACCCAGCCACCGCCCGGTCAGCCACGGCTGATCGGCGCCGATGCGTCCCACGCGTGGGTGTCGGTGTATTGCCCGGTGTCGGGTTGGGTGGATTTCGATCCGACCAACAATGTGCAGCCGGCACTGGAGCACATCACCCTGGCCTGGGGCCGGGATTTTTCGGATGTGTCGCCGTTGCGGGGGGTGATTCTGGGGGGCGGGAGCCATGACCCGGAGGTTCGGGTGACGGTGATGCCGCTGCAATAGCGGCAGATTGTGGTGAGCCTGGCAAACCGGTTCACCACAAAGAAAATTATTCAGCTGGATCTTTTGGTGTTTCGGTCTCGTCGCTCGTTTCTTCACCGTCGACGTCTGCGTTCAGCCCATTGGCCTCTTCGTCTGCAGCGGCCTTCTTGCGTTGCAGTTTTTCCTCTTTCTTCTGCTCCTTGGCCAGGTCTCTCTGACGTTTGGCGAAGGAGTAATTAGGTTTGGCCATGGGCGATCCTCTAGGGTCGAAGGTGAGGTTGGCGGCGCGCAGCTGCCTTGGGTTGCCATGGTAGCAGTTTCGTACCGTGCTTTGCCTTCACTTACCGCAGGCGTATGCGGCAAGCAGGCCGTTGAACAGTTGGTTTAAGTGCATGGCTCGGGCTCCATTGGGGGTGGGCCGATCATAGAAAAGTCGTACGACTTTGGCTGTTAGATTGTGTTGATAAGTCTGATAGCCTAAAGTTGTATACAATCCGTTGACACAGATCATAAGAATTTGTGCCTGAATCAGGCACCCTTGTCGCAATACGCGTTTTTTAAACCCTGCCTTGGAGATTCACATGTTTGCCAAACTCGTTGCTGTTTCCCTGCTCACTCTGGCCAGCGGCCAGTTGCTTGCTGCAGAGTGCGCGGTCACCGTCGACTCCACCGATCAGATGTCCTTCAACACCAAGGAAATCACCATCGACAAGAGCTGCAAGACCTTCACCGTGAACCTGGAACACTCGGGCAACCTGCCAAAAAACGTGATGGGTCATAACTGGGTGCTGACCACCAAGGCCGACATGCCTGCCGTAGCCACCGATGGCATGGCTGCCGGGATCGACAAGAATTACCTGAAAGAAGGCGACACCCGCGTGATCGCGCACACCAAGATCATCGGTGCAGGCGAGAAAGATTCGGTGACGTTTGATGTGTCCAAGCTGGCGGCGGGTACTGAGTACGAGTTCTTCTGCTCGTTCCCGGGCCACAACTCGATGATGAAAGGCGCGGTGGTTCTGAAGTAAGACCGCGTTATCGTTCATCGGGGGCAAGCCCCCTCCCACATTCGATCGCATTCCCATGTTGGAACTCGGGCAAATGTGGGAGGGGGCTTGCCCCCGATAGCGGTCTACCAATCACCACAAAACTATCTGACTACCTCACGGCGCAAACGGCATGACCCGCTTATGCTCAGTCTTACGGTAGGTCTCACAGATAATCCTGAACGCCTCCTCCCGCACCGGCTCCCCGTGCAAAAACGCATCGATCTCGGCATAGGTCACGCCATGTGACGCCTCGTCCGGCTTGCCCGGCGACAAGTCTTCCAGGTCCGCCGTCGGCACCTTCTCCACCAACGATTCCGGCGCACCAAAGTGCCGCGCAATCGAACGCACCTGATTCTTCACCAGCCCGCTCAGCGGTGCCAAATCACACGCGCCATCACCGAACTTGGTAAAAAAGCCCATCACGGCTTCTGCCGCATGGTCTGTGCCGATCACCAGACCGCCCGCTGCGCCGGCGATGGTGTACTGCGCGACCATGCGCATACGCGCCTTGGTGTTGCCCAGTACGAAATCGCGGGACACCGCCGCCTTGCCCTCAAATGCCGCCACTTCACCCGCCAGGGCTTTCACCGCTGGGCCGATGTTGACGGTATGGCGCTCGTCCGGTTCGATAAAGTCCACCGACGCCGTGGCATCGATTTCATCGAACTGGGTTTCGTAAGGCAGGCGCACGGCGATAAACCGGTAGGCCTCGTCACCGGTGCTGGCGCGCAGTTCCTGCATGGCGCGCTGGGCCAGAAGGCCTGCGGTGAGGGAGTCGACGCCGCCGCTGATACCCAATACCAGAGTCTTGAGCCCGGAATTGCGCAGGCAATCCTGGATAAAGGTGATGCGGCGGGCCACTTCGGCTTCGAGGGCGGCCTGGTCCTGGAACGGTGCTTGAACCTTGAGCTGTTGCGCAATCTCACGCTGTACGGCTTGCATGATTCACTCCTTGCTGGAAAGGGCAGGTACTTTGAAAACGTGCCGCAAATAGGCGACAAAATTGGGGTCGGTGCAGTGGGTCTTGCCCGCTTCATCGGAGATCTTGGCGACGGGCTGGCCATTACAGGCGGTCATTTTAAGCACAATGCTCATCGGCTCGACCCCTGGAATATCGCAGGTCAGGTTGGTGCCGATACCAAAGCTCACGTTAATGCGACCGCGCAGCGCACGGAAGATCTCCAGCGCCTTGGGCAACGACAGGCTGTCGGAGAACACCAGGGTCTTGCTCATCGGCTCGATGCCCAGTTTATGGTAGTGGGCGATGGCTTTTTCAGCCCACTGCACCGGGTCGCCGGAGTCATGGCGTAAGCCGTCGAACAGCTTGGCGAAGTACAAGTCGAAGTCGCCGAGGAAGGCGTCGGTGGTGATGCAGTCGGTCAGGGCAATGCCCAGCAGGCCACGGTATTCGCGCACCCAGCAGTCGAGGGCGGCGATCTGGCTATCGATCAGGCGCGGGCCCAGTTGCTGGTGGGCCATGATCCACTCGTGGGCCATGGTGCCCAGGGGTTTCATGTCGAATTCGCGGGCCAGGTGTACGTTGCTGGTGCCGACAAAACGGCCGGGGAAATCGTGCTTGAGCACGCTGACCACTTCTTCTTGCACCCGGTACGAGAAGCGCCGACGGGTGCCGAAGTCAGCCACTTGCAGCTCGGAAAGCTCTTCACTGCTGGCGTTGGCGGTCAGCCAATCAAACTTGCGGTACAGCTGCTCGCGCGCCTGTTCGAGGATCACGGTCTGGTAGCGATAGCGGTTACGCACTTCGCTGACGATGGCCAGCATCGGCACTTCAAACAGGATCACATGCAGCCACGGCCCGCGCAGGCGGATGAACAACTCGCCGTTCTCGATACCGGTCTGCACGTAGCGCAGGTTGAAGCGGAACAGCCCGAGAAAGCGCAAAAAGTCTGGCTTCATAAAGCTGATGCGTTCCAGGAAACCCAGCTGGTCAGGGCTCAGGCTCAATTCGGCGAGGCGTTCGATCTGGTAGCGGATCTCCGCCAGGTACGGGCGCAGGTCTTCGCTGTTACGGCAGCGGAACTCCCATTCAACTTCCACGTTGGGGTAGTTGTGCAGCACCGCCTGCATCATGGTCAGCTTGTAGAAGTCGGTGTCGAGCAGGTTCTGCACGATGCGATCGGCAAACACACTCTCGCTCATAACGGGAATCTCCAGACGGGTCGGCGATGGGCGCCGGCCTTTACGCACAATTAAGGAAGGGGGCTAGTGGCGCATAGGCAAGGGGTGGTTTGCCAGTGATTTTTTGCTGTGGCTACTGGCCTCATCGGGGGCAAGCCCCCTTCCACCTTGACTGCATTCACACATTTTGACCTGTGAACTCAGTAAATGTGGGAGGGGGCTCGCCCCCGATGGCGGTATTCCAGGCACTAAATAACTTGCTCCATCATCCACTTCACAAACTCCCGAACCTTGGGCACTTCTGCCGAATGCTCCGGGTAAGCCAGGTAATACGCATCCTGGCTCGGCATCGCGTGCTGCCACGGGATCACCAGCTTGCCCTCGGCCAGCTCCTCCTCCACCAAAAAGCGCGGCAACAACGCCACGCCACAGCCCACTTGCGCTGCCCGAATGCACATATAAAAAGTGTCGAACCGCGGCCCATGGTAGCTGTGCTCGGTCTGAAAACCCTGGCTGGCAAACCAGTCATGCCAGCCCTGAGGCCGCGAAGCATTTTGCAGCAGCACCAGCTCGCTCAGTTGTGTTGGGTCGGTAAACGGCTGCGCAGGCAAGCTCTCCGGCGCGCACACCGGCACCAGCTCTTCGCTGAACAACTTCAGGCTTTCGGTGCCGGGCCGCGAACCCTGGCCAAAGTAGAAGGCCATGTCGGCCTTGCCTTGCAGCAGTTCGTCCGGCTCCTGCTCGTTGCACAGGTCGAGGTGGATCTGCGGGTGGCGCAACCGCCAGCCCTTGAGGCGCGGCACCAGCCAGCGTGCGCCGAAGGTGTAGGGCGTGGACACCCGCAGCACTTCGGTCTCGCCGCCGTAAGAGCGCAGGTAGTGGGTGGACATCTCCACTTGCGTGAGGATCTTGCGCACCTCCACCAAGTACAAGTCGCCCGCTGGGGTCATCTGCAAGCGGCGGCGAACGCGGCGAAACAGCAGGTGTTGCAGCAACTCTTCCAACTGCGCCACCTGTTTGCTCACCGCGCTTTGCGTGAGGTTTAGTTCCTCGGCCGCGCGGGTAAAGCTCAAGTGGCGGGTGGCGGCTTCGAAACACTGCAGGGCGGTGATCGAGGGCAAATGTCTTTTGTTCAGCACGGCGTGCCTCTTTTTATGCTTTGCATGAATAAACGGAATGATATCTCGCCTAATCGTCGTTTGTTGGCAAGTCTTGGGCCAGCTACAAATAAGGCCTGGATCGCCGTGCGGGCCGCGGCGCGAATTTTCTGTTTGCAGATTGAAGGAGTCACCCATGGTTGCTGCATTGCTTGACCGTCTCGGGGTAAACCCGGCGCTGTACCAGTCGGGTAAACAGCCCGTGCATTCGCCGATTGATGGCAGCGTTATCGGTAATGTGCACTGGGAAGGTGCCGCCGAAGTGGAGCAACAGGTCAGTCGCGCCGAGCATGCATTCGAGGCCTGGCGCAAAGTGCCGGCACCCCGTCGCGGCGAGTTGGTGCGCCAATTCGGCGACGTGCTGCGTCAGTACAAGGCCGATCTCGGTGAGCTGGTGTCGTGGGAAGCCGGCAAGATCACTCAGGAAGGCCTCGGTGAAGTGCAAGAGATGATCGACATCTGCGACTTCGCCGTCGGCTTGTCCCGTCAGCTCTACGGCCTGACCATCGCCTCCGAACGCCCGGGCCACCACATGCGTGAAACCTGGCATCCGCTGGGCGTGGTCGGCGTGATCAGCGCGTTCAACTTCCCGGTGGCCGTGTGGGCGTGGAACACCACCCTGGCCCTGGTGTGCGGCAACGCGGTGATCTGGAAACCTTCGGAAAAAACCCCGCTCACTGCCCTGGCCTGCCAGGCGCTGTTCGAGCGCGTGGTGAAAAACTTCACCGATGCGCCGCCGTACCTCAGCCAAGTCATCATCGGCGGCCGCGATGCCGGCGCCGCCCTGGTGGATGACCCGCGTGTGGCCCTGATCAGCGCCACCGGCAGCACACGCATGGGCCGGGAAGTGGCGCCGAAAGTTGCCGCGCGTTTTGCCCGTAGCATCCTCGAACTGGGCGGCAACAACGCGATGATCCTCGGCCCAAGCGCCGACCTGGACATGGCCGTACGCGCCATCCTGTTCAGCGCCGTCGGCACCGCCGGCCAGCGCTGCACCACCCTGCGCCGCCTGATCGCCCATGAGTCGGTGAAGGAAGAAATCGTCACCCGCCTCAAGGCTGCGTATTCCAAGGTGCGCATCGGCCACCCGCTGGAAGGCAACCTGATCGGCCCGCTGATCGACAAGCACGGTTTTGAAAATATGCAGGACGCCCTTGAGCAAGCCTTGAGCGAAGGCGGCCGGGTGTTCGGCGGCAAGCGTCAGTTGGAAGACACGTTCCCGAATGCCTACTACGTGTCGCCAGCGATTGTGGAAATGCCTGAGCAAAGTGACGTGGTGTGCACTGAAACCTTTGCGCCGATTCTGTACGTGGTTGGTTACACAGACTTCGCCGAAGCCCTGCGCTTGAACAATGCAGTGCCGCAGGGTTTGTCGTCGTGCATCTTCACGACCGATGTGCGCGAAGCCGAGCAGTTCATGTCGGCGGTGGGCAGTGACTGCGGTATCGCCAACGTCAATATCGGCCCGAGCGGCGCGGAAATCGGCGGCGCGTTTGGCGGTGAAAAAGAGACTGGCGGTGGGCGTGAGTCGGGTTCGGATGCGTGGCGTGGGTATATGCGTCGCCAGACCAATACCGTGAACTACTCGCTGGAGTTGCCGCTGGCTCAGGGCATTACCTTCGACTGAGGTTGGAATACAGAAAAATGTGGGAGGGGGCTTGCCCCCGATGGCGGTGTGTCAGCCACCAGATGTACAGCTGACCCACTGCCATCGGGGGCAAGCCCCCTCCCACATTTGACCTCATTTGCAGTTCGAAATATTTACAGTTCGAAATAGATGTTTGTTAGGTCTCACCGGAGTCTGGCAATGGCATTGCGCGAAACATGTTTATGGGAACACCTCACCCCCAGCCGCCCCGACCGTGCCGCACTCAATGGCGAACTCAAGGTGGATGTGTGCGTGATCGGCGCCGGGATCACCGGTTTGTCGGCGGCCATTCATTTGCTGGAACAAGGTAAAAGCGTCGCCGTGCTGGAGGCCCATCGCACCGGCCACGGCGGTTCGGGGCGCAACGTCGGGCTCGTCAACGCTGGCCTGTGGATCCCGCCGGATGACATCGAAGCCGGTTTCGGCGAGGCGGTAGGCAGCCAGCTCAACCGCATGTTGGGGGCGGCGCCTTCGCTGGTGTTCAGCCTCATCGACAAATACAACATCGACTGCCAACTGCGTCGTGAAGGCACCTTGCACATGGCGCACAACGCCCGTGGCGAGGCGGACTTGCGCAGTCGTGAAGAGCAATGGAAGCGCCGTGGCGCGCCAGTGGAATTACTCAGCGGCCAAGCCTGCGAGCAAGCCACAGGCACCAAAAAAATTGCCGCCGCCTTGCTGGATCGACGCGCCGGCACCTTGAACCCGATGGCCTACACCAGTGGTTTGGCCAATGCGGCGGTGGGCCTGGGCGGGCAGTTGTTTGACCATTCGCCGGTCACTCAACTTGAACGCCAAGGCTCGCACTGGTCGGTGCAGACCGAGCAGGGCTCGGTGCAGGCTGCACAAGTGGTGATCGCCTCCAACGCCTACACCGAAGGTGAATGGACCGAGCTGCGGCGCAATTTTTTTCCCGGTTACTACTACCAGGTCGCGTCGGCCCCGCTGACGGATGATGCGGCCACACAAATCCTGCCGGGTGGTCAAGGTTCGTGGGACACGCGCCAGGTCTTGAGCAGCATCCGCCGCGATGCCGATGGCCGCCTGTTGCTTGGCAGCCTGGGCAATGGCAACCAAAAACCGGCCTGGTTCCTCAAGGCGTGGGCCGATCGGGTGCAGCAGCACTACTTCCCATACCTCAAATCGGTGCAGTGGGAATACACCTGGACCGGCTGCATCGCCTTCACCCCCGACCACCTGATGCGCCTGTTCGAACCAGCGCCTGGCCTGGTGGCAGTAACGGGCTATAACGGCCGTGGCGTGACCACCGGCAGCGTGGTCGGCAAGGCGTTCGCTGACTACTTGTGTCACCAGAATCCCCACGCGCTGCCGATCCCCTTCGCACCGATGCAGCCGCTGGCCGCAGTGGGCCTGCGCAGCTGTCTTTATGAAGCGGGATTCTCGCTGTATCACGCGGGGCAATGCCTGAGGATCGTGATCTGATCAGCGAAATACCGCTCAGAAGTCTGCATTTTCTTAGCAGGCTACTAATCTGTATTGGTGCAAGTCGTAGCAATCACGCACTGTAAATGTGCAGTTCCGTTACGCCGTCGGTTACAGCTTTAGGAACTGTCGTTTATTCGTCTGGTTGCAGGTGCGACCTGCTGAGGTTGTACTTTTTTGGCTTGTTGGTTGCACCTCTCGAAGCTAGAGGGTTGCACGTCCTGACGAGCGGCGTCGAAACGCCCGTAATACCCATTCCACCGTGTCTTTTTGAAGAATAAAAACGTACTGGCACGAGGCTTGCTCTGAGCTTTCAGTGAAAAGTTTGAACGCAAGTTGTAGTGCCAAAAATCAAAAATATCGGAGCACCACTCATGTCCCAGACGTTTTACAAGAAAGGTTTTCTGGCCCTCGCCGTTGCTGCGGCGCTGGGTGTTTCTACGTTTGTTCAAGCTGATGTGAAGATCGGTGTAGCGGGGCCTATGACGGGCGCCAACGCCGCTTTCGGTGAGCAGTACATGAAGGGTGCCCAAGCGGCAGCCGACACCATCAACAAGGCTGGCGGTATCAACGGCGAGAAAATCGTCCTGGTGGCCGGCGACGATGCGTGTGAACCCAAGCAGGCCGTGGCTGTGGCTAACCGCCTGGCCGACCAGGACAAAGTGATCGGCGTGGTCGGGCACTTCTGCTCCTCCAACACCATCCCGGCTTCGGAGGTCTACGACGAAGCGGGCATCATCGCAATCACCCCAGGCTCCACCAACCCACAAGTGACCGAGCGTGGCCTGGGTGCCATGTTCCGTATGTGCGGGCGTGACGACCAGCAAGGCATCGTTGCCGGCGACTATATCGTCGACGTGCTCAAGGGCAAGAAAGTCGCGGTCATCAACGACAAGGACACCTACGGCAAAGGCCTGGCCGACGCCACCGCTGCCCAGTTGACCAAGCGCGGCGTCAAGCCGGTGCTGGAAGAGGGCCTGACCCGTGGCGAGAAAGACTTCAGCGCCCTGGTCACCAAGATCCGTTCCCTGGGCGCCGACGTCGTGTACTTCGGCGGCCTGCACCCGGAAGCCGGCCCACTGGTTCGCCAGATCCGCGAAGCCGGTTTGAAAGACGTCAAGTTCATGTCTGATGACGGCGTAGTGACTGACGAACTGGTAGCCACCGCTGGCGGCGCGCAATACGTCGATGGCGTTTACATGACCTTCGGCGCCGACCCGCGCCTGCTGCCAGACAGCAAGGCCGTGGTAGAAGAGTTCCGCAAAAATGGCACTGAGCCGGAAGGCTACACCCTGTACGCCTACGCCTCGGTCCAGGCCCTGGCTGCTGGCTTCAATGGCGCCAAGTCCAACAAGGGCGAAGATGCGGCCAAGTGGCTGAAAGCCAACCCTGTTCAGACAGTAATGGGTAAGAAGGAATGGGACGGCAAGGGCGACCTGAAAATCTCCGACTACGTGGTTTACCAGTGGGACAAAGACGGTAAATACCATCAGCTGGACAAGCAGAAATAAGCGTAAACACGATCAGTAGGGCACCACAAATCCCCTGTGGGAGCCGGGCTTGCCCGCGATGACGGACTGACAGTCAACACTGTGTTGAATGTGCAACCGCTATCGCAGGCAAGCCAGCTCCCACAGGGGACCAAGGTTGTCAGCTACATCGCGTCCAGCAACAAATCTGTCTTTTCCTCCAGAAGCGCCGCACACCCACAGGTGTGCAGGTGCTCACCGCGTGAGATTGCGTTATGGATGGTATTTTCCTGCAGCAACTGGTCAACGGCCTGACCCTCGGGTCGGTCTACGGCCTGATCGCCATCGGCTACACAATGGTCTATGGCATCATCGGCATGATCAACTTCGCCCACGGCGAGGTTTATATGATTTCCGCTTACCTCGCGGCGATCAGTCTGGCACTGCTGGCTTACTTCGGCATCGAATCCTTCCCGCTGCTCATTCTCGGCACTTTGGTCTTCACCGTGGTCGTCACCGGCGTGTACGGGTGGGTCATTGAGCGTGTCGCCTACAAACCGCTGCGTAACTCCACGCGATTGGCACCGCTGATCAGCGCCATCGGCATCTCCCTGATCCTGCAAAACTACGCGCAGATCGCCCAAGGTGCGAAGCAACAAGGTATTCCAACCCTGCTGGCAGGGGCCTGGCGTGTCGACATCGGCACCGGCTTCGTCCAGCTCACGTACACCAAGGTGTTCATCCTGGTCGCTGCCTTCGCAGGCATGGCCTTGCTGACCTACATCATCAAATACACCAAGCTCGGCCGCATGTGCCGCGCCACCCAGCAAGACCGCAAGATGGCATCGATCCTCGGTATCAACACCGACCGCGTGATCTCCTACGTCTTCGTCATCGGTGCCGCCATGGCCGCACTGGCCGGCGTGCTCATCACCCTCAACTACGGCACCTTCGACTTCTATGCCGGCTTCATCATTGGCATCAAGGCATTTACCGCAGCGGTACTCGGCGGCATCGGCTCCCTGCCTGGGGCGATGTTGGGTGGGATTATCCTGGGTATCTCCGAGTCGCTGTTCTCGGGGTTGATCAACTCTGACTACAAAGACGTGTTCAGTTTCTCCCTGCTGGTGGTGATTCTGATATTCCGTCCCCAGGGCCTGCTGGGTCGCCCACTCGTGGCTAAGGTGTAAACATGTCTGCTGCCAAACCTATCGATATCAAGAAAAGCGTCGTCGATACGATCCTTGCCGGGCTGATTTCGCTCATCGTGTTCGGGCCGATCGTCGGCGTTGTGCTCGACGGCTACAGCTTCAACCTGGAACCGGCCCGTGTGGCCATTCTGGTCGCCATCGTGATGGCTGGCCGGTTTGCCCTGAGCCTGTTCCTGCAAACCCCCAAGGGCCTGAAGATTCTGCAAGGCTTCGAGAGCAGTGGTTCGGGCGTGCACGTGCTGGCGCCGGACTACAAGTCGCGGCTGCGCTGGATCATCCCGGCGCTGATCGTAATTGCCATCGTGTTCCCGATCTTCGCCAACAAGTACCTGCTGACCGTGGTGATCCTCGGGCTGATCTACGTACTGCTCGGCCTGGGCCTCAACATTGTGGTCGGTCTGGCCGGCCTGCTCGACCTGGGTTACGTGGCGTTCTACGCCATCGGTGCCTACGGCCTAGCGCTCGGTTACCAATACCTCGGCCTGGGCTTCTGGAGCGTGCTGCCACTGGCGGCCATCGCAGCGGCATTGGCGGGGTGCATACTCGGCTTCCCGGTTTTACGAATGCACGGTGACTACCTGGCCATCGTGACCCTGGGTTTTGGTGAAATCATCCGGCTGGTGCTGAACAACTGGCTGTCGTTTACCGGCGGCCCGAACGGCATGCCAGTACCGTCACCCACCTTTCTCGGCCTGGAATTCGGGCGCAAGGCGAAGGAGGGCGGGATTCCGTTCCACGAGTTCTTCGGCCTCGATTACAACCCCAATATCAAGTTCATGTTCATCTACATCGTGCTGTTTTTGGTGGTGCTGGCCGTGCTGTACATCAAGCACCGCCTGACCCGCATGCCGGTGGGCCGCGCTTGGGAAGCGTTGCGCGAAGATGAAATCGCCTGCCGTTCCATGGGCCTGAACCACGTACTGGTCAAGCTTTCGGCATTCACCATTGGCGCCTCCACCGCAGGGCTTGCCGGGGTGTTCTTCGCCAGCTACCAGGGCTTTGTCAACCCGTCGTCGTTTACCTTCTTCGAGTCGGCGCTGATCCTGGCCATCGTGGTGCTGGGCGGCATGGGCTCGACGGTAGGCGTGGTGATCGCGGCGTTTGTACTCACCGTCGCGCCGGAGTTGCTGCGTAGCTTCTCCGAATACCGCGTGCTGCTGTTTGGCGTGTTGATGGTGGTGATGATGATCTGGCGCCCACGCGGGTTGATCCGTATCAGCCGCAGCGGTGTGACCCCACGTAAAGGAGTGGCGCCATGAGCAAAGAAGTCGTTCTTTCCGTGGAACATTTGATGATGCACTTCGGTGGCATCAAGGCCTTGAGCGATGTAAGCCTCAAGGTCGAACGCAACTCGATCTTCGCCCTGATCGGCCCCAACGGCGCCGGCAAGACCACGGTGTTCAACTGCCTCACCGGCTTTTACAAAGCCAGTGGCGGCAAGATCAATCTCAATGTGCGTGGCAAGCAGACCGACGTGATCCAGTTGCTGGGCGAGCGTTTCCAGCCCACCGACTTTGTGTCGCCCAAAAGCTTCCTCAGCCGGGTGTACTACAAAATGTTCGGCGGCACCCATTTGGTGAACCGCGCAGGCCTGGCCCGTACCTTCCAGAACATTCGCCTGTTCAAGGAAATGTCGGTGGTGGAAAACCTGCTGGTCGCCCAGCACATGTGGGTCAACCGCAACATGCTCGCGGGCATCCTCAACACCAAGGGCTACCGCAAGGCCGAAAGCGACGCCCTCGACCACGCCTTCTACTGGCTCGAAGTGGTCGACCTGGTGGACTGCGCCAACCGCCTGGCCGGCGAACTCTCCTACGGCCAGCAGCGCCGCCTGGAAATCGCTCGCGCCATGTGCACCCGGCCGCAGATCATCTGCCTGGACGAACCGGCTGCGGGCCTCAACCCCCAGGAAACCGAAGCCCTCAGCGCGATGATTCGCCTGCTGCGCGACGAACACGACCTCACGGTGGTGCTGATCGAACACGACATGGGCATGGTGATGAGTATTTCCGACCACATCGTGGTGCTTGACCACGGCAACGTGATCGCCGAAGGCGGCCCGGACGCGATCCGCAACGACCCGAAAGTGATTGCCGCCTACCTGGGCGCCGACGAAGAGGAGCTGGTATGAGTGCACCTATCCTCGAAATGAAAGACCTGGACGTGTTTTACGGCCCGATCCAGGCCCTGAAAAAAGTCTCGCTGCACATCAACGAAGGCGAGACCGTCAGCCTGATCGGCTCCAACGGCGCGGGTAAATCCACGCTGCTGATGTCGATCTTTGGCCAGCCACGGGCCGAGTCGGGGCAGATTCTCTATAACGGCGTCGACATTACCCACAAGTCGTCCCACTACATCGCCTCCAACGGCATTGCGCAGTCGCCGGAAGGGCGGCGGGTGTTCCCCGACATGACCGTCGAGGAAAACCTGTTGATGGGCACCATCCCCATCGGTGACAAGTACGCCCAGGAAGACATGCAACGCATGTTCGAGCTGTTCCCGAGGCTCAAGGAGCGGCGTACCCAGCGGGCCATGACCATGTCCGGCGGTGAGCAACAAATGCTCGCCATCGCCCGTGCGCTGATGAGCCGGCCTAAGCTGTTGCTACTGGACGAACCGAGCCTGGGCCTGGCGCCGATTGTGGTTAAGCAGATCTTCTCGACGCTGCGCGAGTTGGCGGCCACGGGCATGACCATCTTTTTGGTGGAGCAGAACGCCAACCACGCGCTGCGCTTGTCGGATCGGGCGTATGTGATGGTCAACGGCGAGATTCGCCTGACCGGCACCGGTAAAGAGCTGTTGGTGAATGAGGAAGTGCGCAACGCTTATCTGGGCGGGCACTGATTCAACCAACACTGCGAAACCTTGTGGGAGGGGGCTTGCTCCCGATGGCGGTGTGTCAGTCAGTCCATCTGATACTGACCCACCGCCATCGGGAGCAAGCCCCCTCCCACATTTGCTTTTGTAGTGTTCTCAAGGGCTCACATCAAATTGTGGAAAACAAATCCAGCCTCCCTCCAAAGCGCGACATATAGCCGCCGCAAATACCTGTTTTGTCACAGTTTTGACTTGTCCCCACCTACTGTGGAACCGGCTGTGGGTAACGTGGTAGTACTTGGCTGAACACCTTTAAAACCGTGGCTTACAGGCTTGTGATCATTTTTTGATCAGCGGCTTTTTCGTGACCTGCCGAGTGCTTTGTCAACCTGTTTAAAGACACAGGTATATGACCGATTTATGTCCACTGAGCCTGTGGATAAGTCTGTGATTAAACTCTGGAAAGACTGCCGCAGAGGCCGGAATGACTGGCCTGGAGCCATCGTTCTGTTTTCTTCTTGGCAGACGGGTCTACATACCGGATCGCCAAGGTCAAGCAAAAAACTTTCTAAAACTGCCTGCAAGCCCCGCATACAGCGGCTTTGGGCATTTTGCACTTGCCCCCAAAGACTGTGGGCGCAGTTGTGGATAACCTGCGTGCACATGGCTGCAAGCCACGGCCCATATGGCTTGTATCGATATGGTTAAAAACTGACCAGTCTTGTATCAAGTTGTGTGCTTAGCGGTTGCCGCAACCGCGTGGTACGGGCATTCTGCTGGCTGATTTTTTTCCCGATGCCCGCAAGGAGAACACCATGTCCGACACGCTGTTTATTACTGGCGCAACCTCAGGTTTCGGCGAAGCCTGCGCCCGTCGTTTTGCCGAAGCCGGCTGGAAACTGGTGCTCACGGGTCGTCGTGCCGACCGTTTGAATGCATTGGTCGAAGAACTCTCCAAGCAAACCGAAGTGCATGGCCTGGTCGTGGACGTGCGTGACCGCAAGGGCATGGAAGACGCCATTGCCAACCTGCCGCCGTCGTTCGCCAAACTGCGCGGGCTGATCAACAACGCCGGCCTGGCCGTGGGCACTGACCCGGCGCCCAAGTGCAGCCTCGACGATTGGGAAACCATGGTCGACACCAACATCAAGGGCCTGCTGACCACCACCAACCTGCTGCTGCCACGCCTGATCGCTCATGGCCGTGGTGCGGGCATCATCAACCTGGGTTCCATCGCCGGTAACTACCCGTACCCGGGCAGCCACGTGTATGGCGGCTCCAAGGCGTTCGTGAAGCAGTTCTCGCTGAACCTGCGGTGCGACCTGCAAGGCACCGGCGTGCGCGTCACCAACATCGAGCCAGGCCTGTGTGAGAGCGAGTTCTCGTTGGTGCGCTTTGGTGGCGACCAGGCGCGGTATGACGCGACCTACGCCGGTGCCGAGCCGATCCAGCCACAGGACATTGCCGACACGATCTTCTGGGTCATGAACACTCCGGCGCATGTGAACATCAACCGCCTGGAACTGATGCCGGTGAGCCAGACGTGGGCTGGGTTTGCGATTGAGCGTGGCGCCAAGTAAGGCTTTAGACCGAGTCGCTGCCATCGGGGGCAAGCCCCCGATGGCGTCAGATCGGCCAAAACAGGCCATAAGGTACACTCCTCTCCTGAAAACCCCTCCGCACTGTGCGGTTTTAAGGTTTTGACGGGAGGAAATGTGAGTAACCGAGGTGAGCAGGCCCTGCTCAAACAATCGACCATCCTGATGTTCGCGGTCGCGATCGCCGGGATTGTCACGGGTGTGATATCTGGCGCCCAATCCATTCTGTTCGACGGCTTTTTCTCGCTGATCGCCACCGCCATCAAGGTGTTGATGCTGATCACAGCCAAGCTGATCGCCAAGAAAAGCAACGAGCGTTTCCAGTTCGGCTATTGGCACTTGGAGCCCATGGTGCTGCTGATCGAGGGCAGCTTTCTGTTGCTGATCGCTATCTATGCGTTCCTTAACGGTGTGTTCGGCATCATCAATGGCGGGCGTGAGATCGAGCTGGGTTTGGTGATCATCTACGCGGCGGTCTTTACCGTGGTGGAGTTCGCCTACTTCTTCTACGTGCGCTATCGCAATCGCAGGCTCAAGTCATCGCTGATCCAGTTCGACAACATCAGTTGGCTGGTGGACGCAATGCTGTCGGTGGGCTTGTTGATCAGCTTCCTGGCGGCCTTGTTACTCAAGTCCCAGGGCTATGGCGAGTGGGCGGTGTATGTCGACCCGCTGATCCTGATCCTGCTGGCCCTGAGCATGTTGGCGCCAGCGTTCAAGATTTTGCGCCCGGCGTTGCGCGAGGTGCTGGGGATTGCCCCGGACCACCTGGACGACACCGTGCGCGAGGTGATGGATGCGGCGCAGGCCAAGCATGGTTTCGATGATTATGTGTCCTACGTGCAAAAGCACGGGCGGGCGCGGTTTATCGAGATTCATGTGGTGCTGCCGGCGGATTACCCGCTGGATAACGTCGCGACCCTGGATGGGCTGCGCGAAGAGATATCCACAGGGCTAGGCAAACCGGACGCGGCGCGGTGGCTGACCATCAGTTTTACCGGGGATCGCAAGTGGATTGCGTGACGGGTAGTTAGACCGCGGTGAGGCCATCGCAGGCAAGCCAGCTCCCACATTTAACCGCATTCCAAAGGTAGGCCGCGGTCAAATGTGGGAGGGGGCTTGCCCCCGATGAGGCCTTAAAGGTCAACCCAGATGCTGGATCAACCCCTGGTAGCAAGTCGCCAAGTGATAAGGGGTTGTAGAAGGCATATCCCACCGACTCACCACGCCCTGGGCATCCAGGCATTCATTCCAACCTTTGCCATGCAAAAAGTACTTTTGCAGCGCCAGCAACTGGCGCTGCAACACCGCCTCACTGCCCGGCCGCAAGGTCAGCGCCCGCAGGTACTCGGCCTGGGCCCAGATTCGCTGAGTGCCATCACGCACGCTGCCGTCCAGCGCCAACATGCCGCTGACCGCACCGCTCAACTTATCCACACCCATTTGCTCGGCGTAGGCAAATGCCCGCGTCAGCGACGCATGCAGCGGTGTACCGCGCAGCACATCCGACGATTCCAGCAAAAAGAACCACTCGAACTGATGCCCCGGTTCAAACCAGTTATCCACAGCGCCCAGCGGTTTTTCCATCATCACGCCGTGCTGGCGGTCGATGAAACGCTGCTGCATGGCCGTCGCCAAACCCAATAGGGCCGTTTGTACGTCAGCGTCTTCACGCACCGCGAGGGTGGCGAGGAAGCCTTCGGCCAGGTGCATCAACGGGTTTTGCAGCGGGCCGGACTTGAGGGATGACCAGTTGCGCTCCAGTACCGCTTCATACAGGCCGTCGCCGGTGCAAAAGCGTTGGGCAACCACTTCAAGGGCGGCGTTGAGTACCGACTCCACCAACGGTTCACGCACCTTGGCCCAGTAGTGCGCGCAGGCAAAGATAATGAAGGCGTGGGTGTAGAGGTCTTTGCGTTTATCCAGGGGCTGCCCGGTCGGGTCGATGCTGTAGAACCAGCCGCCGTGCTCGGCATCGTGAAAATGCCGTTGCAGGGAGCGGAACAACACCGCTGCACGCTCTTCGGCGAAGGCTGCACCGGGCTCGCCGATCAAGCTGGCAAACAGGTACAACTGCCGGGCACAGGCCATGGCGCGGTAGCGTTGTGGGGGCAGTGGCCGGTGATCGGCGCCCAGTGCTTCATAGGGCAGCGCGAGGTCGGCATTCCAGCCTGGGCCTTGCCAGAGCGGCACGATGAGGCTGTGAAAGTGCGTGAGCACGGCATTCAGGGCGGAGCTTGGAGCGGTGGGCATTGGCTGGCGTCGTCACGGCAGGGGTGTAGGCGCGCATGGTAGCAGGCTTGGGTTCTGTGTTGTCTTTGAGACCGCTATCGCGGGCAAGCCCGCTCCCACATTTTGATTTGCGAACCCAATCAAATGTGGGAGCTGGCTTGCCTGCGAAGAGGCCCTGATTGGCGCCGAAAATCAGCCCGCCAACAACCAGGCCCCAGTCACCGCCGAAGCCGCCCCGGCAACCCGCACCAACGGTGCTGCTGCGGCCGGAAGGAAGCGCACCACGGCATAACCCGCTGCGTGCAACACCGCCGTCGCGCCAACAAACCCCGCTGCATACGCCCACGGGCTGGACATATCCGGCAGCTCAAGGCCGTGCGCCACACCATGGAACAACGCAAACAACGCCGTCGCCCCCACCGCCACAAACAACGGCGGCCGCACCGCCAGCGCCACCGCCAAGCCCAGCGCCAGCACCGACGCAGCAATCCCGCTTTCCATCGCCGGCAATTGCATGCCTTCAAAACCCAGCACGCCGCCCATCAGCATGGTGCCGACGAAGGTGCAAGGCAGTGCCCAGCGTGCCGCGCCTTTTTGTTGGGCGGCCCACAAACCCACGGCAACCATGGCCAGCAAATGGTCGAGGCCGCCCAACGGGTGGCTGATACCGGCCACGAGGCCGTTGTCGCCATGGCCCGGATGGGCAAAGGCCAGGGCAGGGGTGAGCAGCAGGGTGGCGGCGGCGAAGAGTTTCTTGAGGTTCATGGGCAGGTTCCTTATGGGTTGATCAGGCGGCGGTCAGCAAACCTTGGCGTTCGATAAAGGCGACGATTTCATCCAGGCCGACGCCGGTTTTCTGGTTGCTGAATACAAAGGGTTTGCCGTTGCGCATGCGCGTGGTGTCGCTGTTCATCAATTCCAGCGAAGCGCCTACCAGCGGCGCGAGGTCGATCTTGTTGATCACCAGCAGGTCGGATTTACAGATGCCCGGCCCACCTTTGCGCGGCAGCTTGTCGCCGGCCGACACATCGATCACGTAGATGGTCAGGTCGGACAGCTCAGGGCTGAAGGTCGCCGACAGGTTGTCGCCGCCGGACTCCACCAGGATCAGGTCCAGGCCGGGGAAGCGGCGATTGAGTTGGTCTACCGCTTCGAGGTTGATCGAGGCGTCTTCACGGATGGCGGTGTGCGGGCAACCGCCTGTTTCCACGCCGATGATGCGCTCGGGCGCCAAGGCCTGGTTGCGTACCAAAAAGTCGGCGTCTTCGCGGGTGTAGATATCGTTGGTCACCACGGCCAGGTTGTAGCGGTCGCGCAAGGCCAGGCACAGGGCCAGGGTCAGGGCGGTCTTGCCGGAGCCTACCGGGCCGCCGATGCCGACGCGCAGAGGTTGAGTGTTCATATGGTGCTTCTCCTAGGAACGGAACAGGCGGCTGTACTGGCGCTCATGGGCCATGCACGCCAGGGACAGGCCGAACGCGGCGCTGCCGAAATGGGTGGGGTCGATGCGCTCGGCGTCTTGCTGGGCCTGTTGCAGTAATGGCAGCAGTTCGCTGGTCAGGCGCTGGGCGGCTTGCTGGCCCAGGGGCAGGGTTTTCATCAGTACGGCCAGTTGGTTTTCCAGCCAGCTCCACAGCCAGGCGGCGAGGGCGTCGTCGGGGCTGATGGCCCACGCACGGGCGGCCAGGGCCCAGCCCAGGGCGAGGTGGGGTTCACTGCATTGCTCAAGAAAGGTGCGGGCAGCGCTGTCCAGTTCCGGCAGGCCGTTGAGCAGTTGTTGCAGCGAATAGCCCATCTGCCGGCTCTCTTGATACAGCTCGCGAGTTTCACGGCTGGCGCGGTGTTCTTCGCACAGTTGCGTGAGACGCGACCAATCTTCATCGGCGGCGGCGCGGCAGTGGGTGAGCAACAGCGGCGCTTCGAAGCGGGCGAGGTTGAGCAGCAACTGGTCGCCGATCCATCGACGGGCAGTGGTAGCGTCATTGACGCGGCCATTGTCCACGGCCATTTCCAGGCCCTGGGAATAGCTGTAGCCGCCAATCGGCAATTGCGGACTGGCCAGACGCAGCAGCGCCCAGGCTGGGTTCATAGACGCACGCCGAACTGATGCAGCTTGGGCGCGTAATTGAAGTCTTCGTCGCCATGGCGTGAATGATGATGGCCGCCGCCGTAGGCGCCGTGTTCGGGTTGGAATGGCGCTTCGAGGGTTTCAGTGGTGGCGCCCAGTTGTTCAAGCATGGCCTTGAGCACGTAGTCATCGAGCAGGCGCAGCCAACCATCGCCGACTTGCAGGGCGACATGGCGATTGCCCAGGTGATAGGCCGCGCGGGTCAGTTCAAAGGCGTTGGTGCAGGTGACGTGCAGCAACTGTTCGGGGCGAGCGCACACGCGTATGACGCGCCCGTCTTCGGCTTGCAAAAATTCGCCATCGTGCAGCGGCGGCTGGCCACGCTCCAGGAAAAGGCCGACGTCTTCACCGTCGGCACTGAAACAGCGCAGGCGGCTCTTGCTGCGGGCTTCGAAATTCAGCAGCAACTCGGCGGCCCAGAGGGCTTGGGGGGCGATTCGGCGGTGGATCACCAGCATCAGGAAGCTTCCAGCTATGAGCGATGCAAGTGCTAGAGCAAGGGGCTTGCCAATCTGGTGCAAAAGTAGGAATTGCCTGACAGCGAAGGCGGAAACGCCTCTAAGTAGGGCGCCTAGAGGCTGTTTTTGTGCGTCAAGTTGGTGCGCGGTTCCAGCTGACGCACTCGCTGCGAGCGTTTTAGGATTAGTCCTACGGCGTATCAGGATTCGCCGTTCACAGCGTTTCCCGCAGGAAAAGTAGTCTTTACGCCGTGTTTAATTCACTGCGACGTTCATCATGATCAAGTCATTTTATTGGTTAGTCATTGTCAGCTTGTCTTTGGTTATTTCATCGGCTTCGGCCACCCTGAACCCGCGCCCTACCTTCATTGAATCGCTCAAAGAGCCTGCGATCACCGATGTGATCGACAATGTAATCGACCGTGCCCACGAGCTGTTGGGCACGCCTTACAAGTGGGGCGGCAATTCGGTAGAGCAGGGCTTTGATTGCAGCAGTTTCCTGGTCTATCTGTTCAAGACCGAAGCCAATATCCTTATCCCGCGCACCACGGCAGCGATGCACCGTTCCAAGGCCGTGACCATCAAGCGCGGCGCGTTGAAGCCTGGCGATGCGGTGTTTTTCAAGGGCAATGGGCGCGGTCAGGTCAGCCATGTGGGCCTGTATATCGGTGAGGGTAAATTTATCCATTCGCCGCGCACCGGCAAGAACATCCGTATCGACTCGCTCAGCAACAGCTATTGGAACAAGAACTACACCACGGCCAAGCGTTTTCACACATCGGGGTGATCGGCTTATTCGGTACTGCCCAGGCCTTGCCAGTGCTTGAGGCCGATAAAGATGAAGCGCAACTGCTGGGTGATTTTCGCCTGGGGCGTGAGGTGGGCGGGCAGCGCCTGAACCGGCGGGTCGATGATGTCGGGGAGGGTGGCAAACACACTTTTGACGATCAGGTCGGCCATTACGTGCAAACCTTCGGCATCCAGATGCTGCAGCTTGGGCATAAAGGTGAGGTCGGCCGCCAGGTCGCGAGTGATGTCTTCGCGCAAGGCGCCGATGGCTTGGCGCACGGCGAGGCAGCCGCCATATTGCTCGCGGGCCAGGAACAGGAATTGGGAACGGTTGGCCGCAACCACGTCGAGAAAGATTCGCACCGAGGCATCGATGATGCCGCCCATCACGAATTCGTTGTGGCGAACCAGGCGGATCGTGGCGCGAAAGGTCTGGCCCACTTCACTGACCAGCACCAGGCCAAGCTGGTCCATGTCGGCAAAATGGCGATAGAAACCGGTAGGTACAATGCCGGCCGTCTTTGCAACTTCACGTAGGCTCAGGCTGCCGAACCCACGGCCACACTCCATCAGATGGCGGGCTGCGTCCATCAAGGCAAGGCGGGTCTGTTGCTTCTGTTCGGCGCGGGGCAGCATCGGCGGGCGGGCTTAGTCGACAAGTACAGCGACGTACTCTAGCAAAACAGCTTCATCGGCGTCGAACTTGGCGCAGGAAGTGCGTGACGTAATCTACAAGAAAGCAAAAGCCCGATCGGCAGATCGGGCTTTTTTATGGGCCACCACAGGCTTAGCTCTGGGCTTGTTGTTGTTCTTTCAGGCGGTCGGAACCGTCTTCAGCGACCATGTTGCCGCGCAGACGATCGGAACCATCTTCAGCGACGGTGTTGCCGTGCAGGCGGTCGGAACCATCTTCAGCGACGGTGTTGCCGTGCAGGCGGTCGGAACCATCTTCAGCGACGGTGTTGCCGTGCAGGCGGTCAGAACCATCTTCAGCAACGGTGTTGCCGTGCAGGCGGTCTGAGCCATCTTCAGCAACGGTGTTGCCGCGCAGACGGTCGGAGCCATTTTCAGCAACAGCGCCTTTGGCGTAGTCACGGTTTTCGTCTTCTTGCGAACCGCTGCGAGCCAGGGTTTGGCTGGACTGAACGGCTTGGGCTTTATTCTGAGGGGTCGCTTGTTCGGCGGCTGGCAGGGCAAAAGCGCTGGAAGCCAGGATAGACAAGAGGGCGGTAGCGAGTATTTGGCGTTTCATGATGGTTGCTCCTTGGGAGGGCGATAAAGTGGGTACAGGGCTAATGCTACTCTTGATAAGTCGATATAAAAGTTCATAAACACAATGGTAATAATCAACAGAATTGATTGTTCTCGGCGAGGCCTCTAGCACGCGCCTCTCAAGCCCGCGGTTTTGCACCGTGATGGGTATTTTCGACACGAAGCGGGGTAACAATGGTGCGCCGTTGATGGCTGGATGCTGTCGAGTTGGTCAGGAAAGGGGTTTTTTGCGCTTAAATCGGCAACTGAGTTAAACCCCAGGGAGGTTTCCCAGTCGTACCCCTATAAGCTGTCGTTCAGTCAGTAGTCGTATTCAGGAGTCCTGTGCAATGACGCGCACTCATAAAATCGTCGCTTGGAGCTGCGCCAGCTTCGCCCTGTTAATCGCCGTGGTGGTGTTGGTGCTGGTGTTCTTCGATTGGAACCGCATCAAGCCGCAGATCAATGCCAAGGTTTCCGATGAGCTGCATCGCCCGTTCGCCATCAATGGCAACCTGGCCGTGGTGTGGGCGCGAGAGATCGATGAAGGCGGCTGGCGCGCCTGGGTGCCATGGCCCCATGTGATCGCCGAAGACCTGAGTCTGGGCAACCCCGACTGGTCGAAAGCCCCGCAAATGGTCACCCTCAAGAAAGTCGAGCTGCGCATCTCACCCTTGGCCCTGCTGGCGCAACGCGTGGTGATCCCGCGTATCGACCTTACCGAGCCGAGCGCGCAGTTGCAGCGCCTGGCCGATGGTCGTGCCAACTGGGTCTTCAAGTTCGACCCCAAAGACCCGAACGCCGAGCCTTCAAGCTGGGTCGTGGACATCGGCGCCATCGGCTTCGATAAAGGCCACGTGACCCTCGACGACCAGACGCTCAAGACTCAGTTGGACGTCATCATTGACCCACTCGGCAAGCCGATCCCGTTCGACGAAATCGTTGGCGATGCCGATGCCAAGAAGGCCCTGGAAAAAGGCTCAAAGCCCCAGGACTACGCATTCGGCCTCAAGGTCAAAGGCCAGTACCACGGCCAGAAGCTCGACGGCACCGGCAAGATCGGCGGCCTGCTTGCCCTGCAGGACGCGGCCAAGCCGTTCCCCCTGCAAGCCCAAGTCAAGATCGCTGACACCAGCATCGCTCTGGCCGGCACCCTCACCGACCCCCTCAACCTCGGCGCACTCGACCTGCGCCTGAAGCTTGCCGGCAGCAGCCTGGGCAACCTTTACCCGCTCACGGGCGTGACGCTGCCGGATTCGCCGGCCTATTCCACCGACGGTCACTTGATCGCCAAGCTGCACGAAGCCGCCGGTGCAACGTTCAAGTATGAGAACTTCAACGGCAAGATCGGCAACAGCGATATCCACGGCAGCCTGGGCTACGTCGCCAGTCAGCCGCGGCCAAAACTCACCGGGGCCTTGGTGTCCAACCAGTTGCTGATGACCGACCTGGCCCCGCTGATCGGGGCCGACTCCAACGCCAAGCAGAAAGCCCGTGGCGGTGACAGCAAACAACCGGCAACCAAAGTGCTGCCGGTGGAAGAGTTCCGCACCGAACGCTGGCGCGACATGGACGCCGACGTTGAATTCACCGGCAAGCGCATCGTCCACAGTGCCGAGCTGCCCTTCACCGACCTTTATACCCACCTGGTGCTCAACGATGGCGAGCTGAGCCTTGAGCCCCTGCGTTTTGGCGTAGCGGGCGGCAAGTTGGATGCGCAAATTCGCCTGAACGGCCGCACTACTCCCATGGAAGGCCGCGCCAAACTCACCGCCCGTAACTTCAAGCTCAAACAGCTGTTCCCGACCTTTGAACCGATGAAAACCAGTTTTGGCGAACTCAACGGCGATGCGGATATTTCCGGGCGCGGCAACTCTGTGGCAGCGCTGTTGGGCACATCCAACGGCGATCTGAAAATGCTGATCAACGACGGCGCCATCAGCCGCAGCCTGATGGAAATAGCCGGGCTCAACGTGGGCAACTACGTGGTAGGCCGCCTGTTTGGCGATAAGGAAGTGAAGATCAACTGCGCGGCGGCCAATTTCGGTATCAAGACCGGTTTGGCGACGACGCGGTTGTTTGTGTTCGATACCGAGAACGCAATTATCTATATCGATGGCACGGCGAACATGGCCACGGAGCAGTTGGACCTGACCATCACGCCAGAGTCGAAAGGCTTTCGGTTGTTCTCCTTGCGTTCACCGTTGTACGTCAACGGGCCGTTTATCAAGCCTAATGCGGGGGTGAAAGCGATTCCGTTGGCACTGCGAGGTGCGGGGATGGTAGCGCTCGGTATCATCGCCGGGCCTGCTGCCGGGCTGCTCGCCTTGGTCGCCCCAAGTGGCGGTGAACCCAATGAATGCGCGCCGTTGCTGCAACAGATGAAGGAAGGCAAAGCCCCGAAAACCGTGAAGGGCTAACTGACCCTCTGTAAATCAAAATGTGGGAGGGGGCTTGCTCCCGATAGTGGTCTGTCAGTTGATGAATGTATCGACTGATTCACCGCTATCGGGAGCAAGCCCCCTCCCACATGGGTATTGCAGTGTTGCTGGGTTACAGACTTTCCAGGATATCCGCCATGTCATCCGCATGCTCTTCTTCTTGAGCCAGGATTTCTTCGAACAGGCGGCGGGTAGTCGGGTCTTTGTCACCGATGTACTGGATGATTTCGCGGTAGCTATCTACCGCAATCCGTTCGGCCACCAGGTCTTCGTAAACCATTTCTTTCAAGTCTTTGCCCGCCACGTATTGAGCGTGCGAGTTCTTCGACAGCAGGTCCGGGTTGAACTCCGGCTCACCGCCCAACTGCACGATACGCTCGGCCAGTTTGTCGGCGTGCTGGGCTTCCTGGGTGGCGTGTTCGAGGAATTCGTCGGCGGCGACAGAGGCTTTGATACCGCTGGCCATGAAGTAGTGGCGCTTGTAGCGCAACACGCAGACCAACTCAGTGGCCAGTGACTCGTTGAGCAAGCGGATGATTTCTTCGCGGTCGGCGTCATAACCTTCGGTCACGGCGCCATTTTCGACGTTTTTGCGGGCGCGGCTGCGCAGGGTGGCAACGTCAGTCAGGTGTGCTTCAGTCATCTCAATCTCCTGGTACTAATCCGGTTTTGCGCCACGCTCTGGCGGCGTGATCGCTCAAAGTTGTGAGTGCCGCGTCACGCAAAAAGTTTAATCGGATGTGTGTCACACCCTCGTCGCGAGACTCGGCTAGCCTTTGGCAACCCTTCCTGATCAAGGACGTTCGGCCCATGCCGCAGTCATTCGCCACGCGTTACCCTCTGGTGCTGGTGCCCGGCATGCTCGGGTTTGTGCGCCTGGGGTTGTTCCCCTACTGGTACGGCATCGTCCCGGCGCTACGGGCGGGCGGCGTGCAGGTGTTTCCCGTGCAGGTGGCGCCGCTGGATTCCAGCGAGGTGCGCGGTGAGCAATTGCTGGTGCAGATCGAGCAGATCCGCCGCGAGACCGGCGCCGACAAGGTCAACCTGATCGGCCATAGCCAAGGCTCGCTCACGGCGCGGTATGCGGCGGCCAAGCGACCTGAGTGGGTGGCGTCGGTGACGTCGGTGGCCGGGCCCAATCATGGTTCGGAACTGGCAGACCACATCCACACCCACTACCCCATCGACGGGGTGAAGGGGCGGCTGATGAGCGCGCTGTTTCACCTGACCGCGTGGGTAATGGGCGTGCTTGAAACCGGCTACCGCGGGCCGCGTTTCAAGGCGGATTTGCAGGCGTCCCACCATTCCCTGACCCGCGAGGGGGTGGCGCTGTTCAACCGCCAATTTCCACAGGGATTGCCGCAAACCTGGGGCGGGCAGGGGGCTGAAGAGGTCAATGGCGTGCGCTATTACTCGTGGTCTGGCACTTTGCAGCCGGGTATCACCGACCGCGGGCGCAATCTGTTCGACGGGACGAACCGCAGCTGTCGCCTGTTCGCCCGCAGCTTTGTGCGGGAAAAGGGCCAGTGCGATGGCATGGTCGGGCGCTACAGCTCACATCTGGGCAAGGTGATCGGTGATGACTACCCGTTGGACCATTTTGATATCGTCAACCAGTCGATGGGGCTGGTGGGTAAAGGCGCGGAGCCGATTCGCCTGTTTGTCGAGCACGCCCAGAGGCTGAAGGCGGCTGGGGTGTAATACTCGGTCTAAATGTGGGAGCGGGCTTGCTCGCGAAAGCGGAGTGTCAGTCGATGCATATGTTGGCTGATCCACCGCATTCGCGAGCAAGCCCGCTCCCACATTTTTCACCGCGTTCAGCCAGCGCGCACCGGTGTAGTCCAGCGCTCCGACAAAATCACCCCACCCAGCGTCAACAAACCACCCACCAGGTGATACAACGCCAGCTCTTCCTTCAACACCACCGCCGCAATCAACGCCGTAATCAACGGCAGCAAATTGAAAAACAGCGTCGTCCGGCTCGGGCCCAGGGTCTTCACCGAATGCATCCACGCCAACGGCGCCAGCATGGATGCCAGCAAGCACGCATACAGCACCAACGGGATATTCGCCCAGCCGAGTCCCGCTTTCGTTGAAAGCAGATACAGCGGAAACAGCACCACCACCGCCACCAGCACCTGCAAATACAGCAACACCAGCGGCGGCAGGCGCAGCTGCCATTTTTTCAGCAAGGTGCTGTAGACCGCGTAGGCCAAGGTGGCCACCAGCATCATGCCGTCGCCCAGGTTGACCCCATGTTTCAACAAGGAGCCGAGGCTGCCCGACGACACCACCACCACCACGCCCGCGAACGACAGCACTGCACCCGTCAGTGCGCCGTAAGTGAGACGCTGACCCAGGCTGATGATCGCCGCTGTCAGCGCCATCAACGGCATGAGCGACAGGATGATGCCCATGTTGGTCGCTGTGGTCAGCGAGGCGGCGTAGTACGCCAGGCTTTGGTACACCGCCATGCCCAGCACGCCGAGGATGACGATCTTGCCCAGGTTCGGGCGGATCAGCGCCCAGTTGGCACTCACCGGTTTGATCATGAAGGGCGTAAACAACAGCGCCGCCAGCAACCAGCGGTAAAAACCGATCTCTGCGGGGAAGATCGCCCCTACGGCGAGCTTGTTGACGACGGTGTTGCCGGCCCAGATGAAAATGGCCAGCAGGGGGTAAGCGTATTGCATCGAAAGAAACCAGATGTGTTGATGAAGCCGAATTATCCATTGTCTGGTTCGAAGCCTATACTGCGATCCAGACAAGTGAGCTGTGTATCCAGACAATATGGCCAGACATACCGTACGCCTCGCGGATTTCCGCAGCCTGCCCAGCCCGGTGTATTTCCGTTACTCCGATTTTGCGCCCGATACCGAATGCACCCCCCACCAGCACTTCTGGGGTTCGCTGGATTATTCGGCCAGCGGTGTGATGCGCATGGAAGTGGCGGGCAACCGCTTTATGTCGCCGCCGCAATATGCGGTGTGGGTGCCTCCGCATACCGAGCATAGTTCTTACAATGCCGAGGCGATTGTGTACCACTCGGTGGGCCTGGCCCCGGAACTCTGTGAGCAATTGCCGCAGAAGCCCTGCACCCTGGCTATCAGCGACATCCTCAAGGCGATCCTCAGCGATTTTGCCAAGCGTGACGTGAATATCCCGCAGACCGAAGCCGACATTCGCCTGGCCCAGGTGCTGGTGGACCAACTCAAGCAAGCGCCGATCCACGATTGCTTCCTGCCTTACGCCCGCCACCCCGGTTTACTCGGCGTACTGGAAAGCCTGCAGGCCGACCCCGCCGACAACCGCCCGTTGGCCCACTGGGCCGACCAAGTGCACGTGAGCGAACGCACCCTGGCGCGCCAGTTTGTGCGGGAGTTGGGCATGAGCTTCGGCGAATGGCGCCAGCGCCTGCGCTACCTGGCTGCCATCGAAGCCCTCGACAGCGAACACAGCGTGCAACACGTGGCGTTCGACTTGGGCTACAGCAGCGCATCGGCCTTTATCGCAATGTTTCAGCGCCACGCCGGTTGCACGCCGGAGCAGTACCGCCGGTCGAGTATCCGTGCACGGTGAAGATGTAACAGGCTTTGACTACACTGCGGGTAGGCCGTGCCTTCCGGCACGGTAACCGGGAGAAAACTCCATGAAGATGCTGCGAATTCCTCTGTTGATGATGGGCCTGCTGCTGTGTTCCCAAGGCTTTGCCGCTACCGCCCAGCAAAACAAAATGACCACCTGCAACGCCGAAGCCACCACCAAGACGCTCAAGGGCGATGACCGTAAGGCGTTTATGAAAACCTGCCTGTCGGCGCCGGCAGCCAATGACGCCAAGACCCTGACACCGCAGCAGCAGAAGATGAAAGACTGCAATGCCTCGGCGAAGACCAAGGCGTTGACGGGCGATGCGCGCAAGACCTTTATGAGCACGTGCCTCAAAGGCTGATCACGATTTCACAGGTACTGGCGCCAATGTGGGAGCTGGCTTGTCGGATCGCCGCACCGCTGCGATACGACAAGCCAGCTCCCATACTTGATCGCATTCACAACCTATCCACTCGCTTGATTCCCTCAAGGCTGGCAGACTGCCCATCCTTTAACGCCGTTCGTTTTGAGGCTGTATGCCAACGTTTTCTCAGCGTCACGTGTTGTTGCTGGCCAGCTACATCATCATTTTCGGCGGATTGCTGCTGGTACTGCCGCTCAAGTTGCTGCCCAGCCTGCTGGCGGGTCTGCTGGTCTATGAACTGGTCAACATGCTCACCCCTCAACTGCAACGGCTGATCGAAGGTCGACGCGCGCGTTGGCTGGCGGTGGCGTTGCTGGGTACCCTGATTGTCAGCGTGCTCACGCTGATCTTTGCTGGCGCTATCAGCTTTTTGCTCCACGAAGCGGAAAATCCCGGGGCCTCCCTCGACAAATTCATGGGCGTGGTCGATCGCGCGCGCGGGCAACTGCCGCCGTTTATCGACGCCTACCTGCCGGCCAGTGCTGCCGAGTTTCGGGTAGCGATTGGCGACTGGATGAGCAAACACCTGAGCGAACTGCAACTGGTGGGCAAAGATGCTGCCCATATGTTCGTCACCTTGCTGATCGGCATGGTGCTCGGCGCCATCATCGCTTTGCAGCGCGTGCCCGACCTGACCAAACGCAAACCCCTGGCCGCCGCGCTGTTCGACCGACTGCACCTGCTGGTCCAGGCCTTTCGCAATATCGTTTTCGCTCAAATCAAGATCGCTGCGCTCAACACCGCCTTCACTGCCGTGTTCCTCGCCGTGGTGCTGCCGCTGTGCGGGATTCACCTGCCGCTGACCAAAACCCTGATCGTACTGACCTTCCTGCTGGGCCTGCTGCCGGTGATCGGCAACCTGATGTCCAACACGCTGATCACCATCGTCGCGCTGTCGTTGTCGATCTGGGTGGCGGTGGCGGCGTTGGGGTATTTGATCGTGATCCACAAGGTTGAGTACTTCCTCAACGCGCGCATTGTGGGTGGGCAGATCAGTGCCAAGTCGTGGGAGTTGTTGTTGGCGATGTTGGTGTTTGAGGCAGCATTCGGGTTGCCGGGGGTGGTGGCGGGGCCGATTTATTATGCCTATCTCAAGAGTGAGCTGAAGCTTGGGGGGATGGTTTAAGCCTTGTGTTGGCTGGCCTGGCCTCATCGGGGGCAAGCCCCCTCCCACATTTAGATTTGTGAACACTGTCAGTGTGGGAGGGGGCTTGCCCCCGATGGGGTCGCTGCGATCTCTGAACTAAAACTTAGTAGCCGTACCGCTTACTGGCCTCAATCGCCAAACCACTGCCGATACTGCCAAAGATATTGCCTTCCACATGCCGCGCGTTCGGCAGCATCGCCGAGATGCTGTGACGCAGCGCCGGAATCCCGCTCGAACCGCCGGTAAAGAACACCGTGTCCACCTGCGCCACGCTTACCGAAGCGTCGTTGAGCAGTTGGGTCACGCTGCCGCGCACACGCTCCAGCAAGGCGTCGATGGACGACTCGAACAGCGCCCGGCTAAGGTCTACGCTCAGGCCCGCTTCGATACGGTCCAGCGCTACGTGGCGGCTGTCTTCGTGGGTCAGCTGGATCTTGGTTTCTTCCACTTCCATCGCCAACCAGTGCCCGGCACGTTCTTCGATCAGCTTGAACAGGCGATCGATACCGCCGGTGTCTTCGATGTCGTAGCGCATGCTGCCCAGGGCCAACTGGGACTTTTGCGAGTACACCGAGTTGATGGTGTGCCAGGTGGCGAGGTTCATGTGGTGGCTGGTGGGCATGTAGGCGCCGCTCTTCATGCGGCTGCCGTAGCCAAACAGCGGCATCATGCCGTTCAGCGAGAGCTGTTTGTCGAAGTCGGTACCGCCGATGTGCACGCCGCCGGTGGCGAGAATGTCGCTCTGGCGGTTGTCGTTATGACGGCGGTCCGGCGACAGACGCACCAACGAGAAGTCGGACGTACCACCGCCGATGTCGACAATCAGTACCAGCTCTTCTTTCTCGATGGTGGACTCATAGTCGAACGCCGCCGCAATCGGCTCGTACTGGAACGAGATGTCCTTGAAGCCGATCTTGCGTGCCACGTCCACCAGGGTGTTTTCGGCTTCCTGGTCGGCCATCGGGTCGTCATCGACGAAAAACACCGGGCGGCCCAGCACCACTTCTTCGAACTCACGGCCAGCGTTGGCTTCGGCGCGGCTCTTGAGCTGGCCGATAAACAGCGCCAGCAGGTCGGTAAAGGGCATCGCCGTGCCGAGTACGCTGGTGTCGTGCTTGATCAGCTTGGAGCCCAGCAGGCTCTTGAGCGAGCGCATGAGCCGGCCTTCGTAGTTTTCCAGGTACTCGTGCAGCGCCAGGCGGCCGTACACCGGGCGGCGTTCCTCGAAGTTGAAGAACACCACCGACGGCAACGTGATCTTGTCGTCCTCCAGCGCAATAAGCGTCTCCTCGCCGGGGCGGATCCAGCCGACGGTGGAGTTGGACGTGCCAAAGTCGATGCCGCAGGCACGGGCTGGGGAAGAGTTTTCCATGACAATCAGGTTCCGGTTGAAAAACGGCCGCGCAGTGTATGCCAGTCGAGGGCGGATGCGTAGGCCAACCATCTGTTAAATCTTGCTTGAAACCTGGCGATTCGCCCCCACATCTGCTGCATACGGCAAGCGCCGATAACACTTTGACGCACCCCCAGGCCACAAGACTCAACAGGTGCAAACCAGCGCACGTTGTGCCCCAGGCTGTGCGATCTCGATTAAGGATGGTGAACCGCCGATGGATTTCAAAGACTACTACAAGATATTGGGTGTAGAGCCGACGGCCGACGATAAAGAAATCAAGTCGGCCTATCGCAAGCTTGCGCGCAAATATCACCCCGACGTGAGCAAGGAAAAAGACGCCGAAGCCAAGTTCAAGGACGCGTCCGAAGCCTACGAGGCACTCAAGAGTGCCGACAAGCGCGCCGAATACGACGAGCTGCGCAAATACGGCCAGCATGGCCAACCGTTCCAGGGGCCACCGGGCTGGCAGAGCCGTGGCGGTTATGGCGGTGGTGGCGGCGGTGAGGACTTCTCGGACTTCTTCAGCTCGATCTTCGGCTCGCGCGGCGATGCCTTCGGTGGCGGCCAGCGCCGCCCAGCCGGGCGCAAGGGCCAGGACGTGGAGATGCAGCTGACGGTCTCGCTTGAGGACACGCTCTCTACCGAGTCCAAGCAGATCAGCTTCCAGGTGCCGCAATACGACGCCTCGGGCCGGCATGTGAGCAACACGACCAAGAGCTTGAACGTGAAGATCCCCGCCGGCGTGGCCGACGGTGAACGCATCCGCCTAAAAGCGCAGGGTGCGCCAGGTATTGGCGGTGGCGCCAATGGTGACCTGTACCTGATCATCAAGTTTGCGCCGCACCCTAAATTCGAGGTGGAAGGGCAGGATTTGGTGATCACAGTGCCTTTGGCACCGTGGGAACTGGCGCTGGGCACAGAAGTGGCCGTGCCGACGCTGACCGGCAAGATCAACCTCAAGGTGCCGGCTGGCAGCCAGAACGGCCAGCGTATGCGCGCCAAGGGCCATGGTTTGCTGAACAAGGGCGGGGAACGGGGTTATCTGTTTATCCAACTCAAGGCCGTGATGCCCAAAGCGTCTGACGACGACACCAAGGCGCTGTGGGCGAGGCTGGCGCAAGCCTGCGACTTTAACGCGCGGGAAGGTTGGAGCAACTGACTGCATAGTTAGGCCCAGACCGCAGTGGGCCATGAATAAGCTCTTCATTTCCCAATGAGGTACTGCTTCATGGCTCACTCCCAAGCCCCGCTTCCTCCTGGAGATCAGGGGCGGCACTTCACGTTAATCATCAGTTTCATACCCAACGTATTGATCAGGGCGTCCGAGCAAAACCGGGGCGCCTTGCGCCAGCTCAAGCCTGAAATTCCCGCCTGGTACAGCAGCGCCACCCAAGCGCAAAAAGACACGCTCAAGACCTTTGTCGACGCCAGCTGGAACTCGTTGAATCAGTGGGACGCTCAGATGGCCAAGATCCAGACGGTCGTCGCGTTTACCAAGCCGCTGTTGGAAGCGGCCCTCAAGCGTGCCGGCCATGAACTGGATGTCGAGCAAACCTGTTTGCGGCTCTACGTCCCGGTGGAAGATGCCTTCGGTCGGCGCACAGGCGGGTTCAAGTCCAAGACGTTTACCCTGCTGCAAGCGGCGCTGAACAACTTTGAAGAGCCCGAGGCCGCGCCTGGGTTCTTCAACAGTGCCTCGGGATTTATCACTTGCCCTGACGATACGCTGGGGCATTTCGAGCGTGTGACAACCGCGCTCTCTATTGACGCATTTGCCACGCTTTGCCGTGAACTGGACCTAGGCAGAAAATACCACACCTACCTCCACACCCATGTGCGGCCTGGCGGTGCCATCGACCGGTCGCTGTTACGTTTGCGCTACACCACCTGGAAAAAAGACGCCCTCAAAGCGGCAGCGCATATGGCTTTGCTCAAGGGTGATATCGAGGCCGACGACTTTGCCTTGCTGCTGAGAGTAGCCAGCGGTGAAAAAGAGATCAAAGTCGGCGAAAAGCGCCTTATCTACAGCACGCCCTGCCTGATGAACCTGCCTCTACAGGGCTGTGTGCTTATGCAGCTTGTTGGCGAACATCGCTATGGCACGTGGTTTATCGCGTGGTTTCCCGACGACCCGAAACACCCCATCAAACGTTACGAGTCGTTTGCCGAGTTGCAGCAACAGATGACTGATCGCTTGAGCGTCGCCCCCAAAGAGAGTGATCGCTCCAAAGGGAATACGCCTACGCAGTACCAGACGTTCTTGAGCCAGTTCGTGGCAAAAAAAGATCGACCCTATTACTTTCGCCGATTGACCGAGTTGGTTGTGGACGCCCCACCGCAGACCTGGGCGGCGGGGTGGATGCGTTCTGAACAAGGCCAGTTCTGGTCAAAATTGCTGGCGCCAACGCCGATGACCTCGGTGTTGGGCGACCCTGAACACACCCTTCGAATCCCCGCCGATGGGTTGAACCTGGATATCCGTAGCATTGCGTTCCATGACCGTTGGATATTTATTGACCTGTGGCACGAGCTTTATGAGGGCCATGGCGCGAGATTGCTCGACGACGGCCATTCGCAAGCTATCCCGACTGCACAAGCCGACGCCAGCAACCGTGCTCGCCGCTTGTCGCACTACCTGGGCCTGGGCATGTTGGTATTGAACGCGGTCTCGATGCTGGTTCCGCCCTTGGGTTACGCGATGCTTGCGGTGACGGCCGCGCAATTGTTTTACGAGGTGTTTGAAGGGGCCCATGAGTTGAGCACGGGTGACCGTGAAGCCGGTTGGAAGCACCTGGGCGATGTGATCGAAAACCTGGTGGTGCTCGGGGTTGGAGGGGCGGTGTTCCATTTTACCGTGTCGCCGTTTATCGAGGGCTTGAAGGCCGTCAAGCTACCCAGCGGCAAAACCCGATTATGGAAGCCGGACCTCAAGCCCTACGTGCGCAATATCAACATCGCGCCCGATTCGGTGCCCTCGGCAGAGGGTTTGCACAGCCACGGCAGCGACAAGATCCTGGTGCTGGAAGGCAAGCCCCTGGAGCTGAAAAAAGACCCGTATCCCGGCAAGTACCGCATTCAACATCCCCGGCGGCCCGATGCTTATCAACCTGAGATTCGCCACAACGGCACCGGTGGCTGGCTCAATGAGGTGGAGCAACCGCTGAGCTGGGAGCAGCCACGTCTGATGCGGCGCCAGGGGCCGGCAATGGAAGGGTTTACCGACATTGAGCTGGAGCAGATTCGTATCGTCAGTGATGTGCCGGATGAAGTGTTGCGCCGTCTGCACACAGAAAGCGACCCCGCCCCGGCCTTAATGCTGGACACCTCCAGGCAGTTTCGCGCCTACGCCGACGCAGTGAAGGTGAGCGAGTTGATCCGCAACGGCGGTTTGCCCAGTCCGCTGGCACAGTATGCGGCGCCGTTGTCGACCGAGCTTCCCGGTTGGCCGACCTCCTGGGCTATTGAAGTCGTGGAGGGCGAAGGTGCGTCGGCACAGATCGTTCGCTTCGACGCTGGAAGGCCCTCAGCGGCCAATGTGCTCAACATCAGCGTGGAAGACCTCAGGGCCGGTAAATTGCCCGAACGGATAGTGGGTACGCTCAGCAAAGAAGAGGTTTCGCAAATACTGCGCAATGCCCATCAGTACGTTCCAGAGGACACGGTGCAACGTGCGGTGTTGCTCAAGACGGTGCTCGCCGATTTTTCGGTCGCGCAACGCGCGCGCGTGTTTGACAGTTTGTATGCCGACCAGACACCGCCCGCCGACCCGGCATTGCAAGTCTTGCAACGTGATTTCAAGGGATTGCCGAGCACGATGGGTCGTGAGTTGCTTGATGCTGCCCGCCCCGATGAACTGGCGTCCCTCAAGAACACCGGGAAAATACCCTTCAGGCTTGCCCAACAGGCGCGCAAGATGCAGCGCCAAATGCGCCTGGTGCGTGCCTATGAAGGGCTTTACCTGGACGCCCTGGCCAACCCGGATACCGAGGCCTTGGCACTCAACACCCTGGAAGCCCTGCCGGGCTGGCAGGACGATTTGCGCCTGGAGGTGCGCGAACTCACTTATGACGGGCGGGTACGGGCCAGTTTCGGCCCAGTCGATGCAACCAACCGTAAGGTAATTGTGTGGACCTCTCAAGGCCGCTATCAGGCATTCGATGAGGAGGCCAATTCACTTAACGTCATCAATAGCCTCTATGGTTCGATCCAGCACGCGCTGACCGACTCCCATCGACTGTCCCTGGGCCTGCCCCATGTCGGTCAAGGGCAGGCGTTGAAGACGTTGATCCAGCAACATGCCTTGCCTCGGCCACAACTGAGCAGGGTGCTGCATATGGTGCCTGAGAGCCGGCCGTTTTTCGTGCCGCCCAGTGCCTTGCCAGGCAATCGCGTCGGGTACCCGTTAAGTGGTCGAGGCGCTGGCCAGAGTGACTGGGACCGAATCACGCTGGAGCGCCTGCGCAGCCTGTACCCGGACTTTACCGATGAAAAATTGACGGCGCTGCGAGCTGCCAACGACCCCCATAACGATACGTGGCTCAAGGCGCTTGAGCGTGAGTACAAAACCCTGGATGCCACCCTGCAAACCTGGTTGAGCACCAAAATTGAAGGGGTGGGTGAGTTCGGCAGCCCTGCCTATCGTGAACAGTTGGGGATCAGGAGCGCTATTGTTCGTGCACTCAAGGATGCTTGGCGACAAATTGGCCCCAGGCACTATGACGCTACTGGCCGATACCTGGGCCAATTGATTCACTTGGAAGATGTGGCGATTCAACTGCAATTGCAAAGCTTGCCCGCATTGAGCGCCAACTTTTCACACGTTACCCGGCTGGATTTTTCGCGCACAGGCTTCAACGATGCAAACGTGCCCTTTCTGACGAACTTTTCCCGATTGATCAGCTTGAATCTTGAAGGGTGCGAGTTGACGCAACTGCCTCCAGCTATCACGCAGATGTCACGCCTTTGGGAGTTGGGGCTGGCGGAGAACCAGATCGCTCTGGATGCCGAGGCGGTCGCGCGGTTGAGGTCGCTGAGGCAATTAAGGCGGATCGAGCTGGACGGTAACCCTCTGGGCCTGGCGCCTGATGTCGGTCAAATGCCTGGTTTGCGAATGCTCTGGCTGGCCGACACCAGGCTGACGGGTTGGCCAGAAGGGCTCTTCTCGTCGCAACGCCCGCGCACATTCATGCTGGACCTGGGCGCGAACAGGCTCAGTCGCATCCCCGAGGTTGCCCCAGGGTCTGATCGCGCCGCCATTATTGCCCGCACGGTGGTTGACCGTGAGTTGTTGACGCCTGAAGTGTTGCGCGCAATCGACCGCTATGCCGAATCTACCGGTATTGACCCAACTCGGCAGTTCCCGCCCAAGGGGGCCGGGGACAGTTCTTTTTGGAAGGCGGGAATGACGCAAGAGGAGTGGCAAGCTAAACAGCCGGTATGGGAGGCCCTGGAAGATGCGCCCGGTTCGGAACCATTTTTTAACGAAATCAGAAAACTATTGAAGTCGTCCGATGCCGTCTCTGATGAATACAAGGCCGAGCTAACCGCCAAGGTGTGGCGCATGCTGGAGGCTGCTGACGCCGAACCCACGCTGCGCGACAGACTGTTCCTGATGGCCAAGGCACCGACTACCTGCGTAGACGCTGGCGCGCAGTTGTTCAACGCCATGGGGGTTGAGGTGATGGAGTGGGAAGCCCATGCAGCGGGCCGTCCCGCGTTGGTCAAGCTCGAACTGCTGGACTTGGCCAAGGGCAAGTCACGCCTGGACGAACTGGGCCGCATTGCCCGTGCTCGGGTGGCTGAGCTCAAGACGCAGGGGCGGCTATTTCCCGAATACGATGAGCAAGGGCATTTGATCACCCGCTACGACACCGAGGGCAATCCAGTGCGTACGCTGGATGAGGTGGAGATTTACCTGGCGTACACAACCGGGCTTGCCCAAACGCTGGATTTGCCTTGGCAATCCAGAAGCATGAAGTTTGACGAGCCTGATGTGACTCCCAGGATGCTGGATGACGCTTTTACGCGAGTCATCAGTCTGGAGGAGGGCGACCTGCTCAGGGAGTCACTGCTCAAGCAGGACTTTTGGCGAGTTTACCTTGAAGCGTCCAACGCCAAAGCGTTCGAGGTGGTGCTCAACAAAGGCAATGCGCTGGAAGATTTGCGGGTGGCACAAAACGCATGGGCCGCCGATGGGCGCTTATCGGGCACAGAAAAAGCCGCCTTGCGCAAAACCATCGACATGGCAGGGCGTACTTTGGGTAAGCCCACTCAGGATATCCGCCCTGGCCAGGTGATGACGGATGAGCAATACACCGCTGACTACGCCACGCTGGCCGAGGAAACCCAAAACATTTTGCGCAGGCTTTGCGACGAAGCGACTGGCCGGAAAAGCGCTGAAATCAAGCCATAACTATGCAGGCCATCAACACCGGATCGCTCGATAGGCTGGGGTCTTAACCTCACCTCAAGGACGATCCGTCATGTTACAACCCAACTCAACGGCCACGCTCGTCGGCGTGTTCAACGCCGACGCTCGCGGTGTTCATTACGACTTCCTGAAAGACCGCGTGCCTGCCTGGTTCAACCGCGCGAGCACGCAACGCCAGGAAGAACTCGCCAACCATGAAATGCACCAACTGCCCAGTTGGTATCGGGCCGTTTCAACTGAAGCCAAAGGTATCCTGGGAGACGCCCACACCCGCTATCGCGAGACGTTGAACACCATCGAAACTCGCCTGGGCAGCCTCACCGATATTGCGGACTTTGCTGAGAAGCTGCTGAAAGAGGCGATCAAAAAAGAATTCAAGCTGGACATCGATGTTCGTAACACCTACTTCGCCCGAAAGTACCGGGCATCACGCGGCCGCACCGACATGTTCGGGGCTTTTGTGTTGGAGCAGCGGGACAATTCGACGCTCAACGACCGGTATCAGGGCATTTCCCTGCTGGAAGCCGCACTGGCCAACTTTGAGCCTGACGATGAGCAGCCGCTGACCTGTGCCGATTGCCGTGTCATCACCACCTTCAGCGCATACGACGGCGAAATCATTCCAACGGTCTACGCGGTCACTTCCCAGGCCGTGGCCATCCCTGCGCATGCCTTTGCCAAGCTCTGCCGCACCCTGGACCTGGGCGCGCGTTATCAAGCACACCTCAAAGAGGTGCTGTACCCCGCGACGAAGGCCGAGCGCGATGCCCTCGACCAACAGCTGCAAGAGCATCACCGCCAGCAACTGGTGCTCAGCGTTGAGGTCGCCCATCTACAGCTCGTCACGGATCATCGCAGTGGCCGTGTTTTGGCGGGTATCAGCGACACTGCCTACGAGATGCTCAAGCAAGTGCTGGCCGATACGCCGAACGTGAGCCTGGATGGCCGGCGGGTCACTTTCGCGGCATTAAAAGTCTTCGGGATCGAGCTGGTCGGGCCCTTGCTGATCGGCCCGGATCGTGCTGATAGTACCCGGGTCGAACGTCTGCTGGTGTATCTCCCAAATGACCCACAGCAACCGCTCAGGGAATACGCCTCAAGCGCCGATTTCATGGCAGACCTCAGGACGCGCCTGCACAGCGCCTCTTACCGGCGCTTTTTCAGCCGGTTTATCCCCAAGCGTGAGCAGGGCAAGTTCTTCAAGCAGTTCAACCGGTTGTATCAGCCTGCGGGCAACGACGATGCAACGCTCGATTACCCGCTGCAGCCCAACCCTGGGCAATTGCATCTGGGTGAAAGGTACCTGTGGGGCAATCTGTGGGAGCGCATGGCCAACGCGCATACCTCGAAGATTTATGCCGATGCACGAGCGGTCGCCGTGCCGACAGGAGACGAGGATGCCAAGGCTCGAACCGAGCGGTTGCAAAGCTATCTCGATGCGGTACTCAGTATTCTAAACGTGGCTGCTTTTGTGGTGCCGGGCCTGGGTCCGATCATGCTGGCCGTTGGCGCGGCGCAGATGTGTTACGAGGTATACGAAGGGATCGCAGCGGCTGAGCAGGGGGATACGAAAGAGGCATGGGCACACTTCTCCTCGGTGGCACTCAATGTGGCGTTTTTTGCCGCCGGTGCCAAAGTGTTACCCAACGTCAAATACGTGAACACGCTGGATAATCTCAAACCGGTCACGATGCCGTCGGGCAAACAGATGTTGTGGAAGGCGGACCTTGACCCGTACGCGTCCACGGTCGAACTGGCACCGCAGTCCAAAGCCGACAAGCTGGGGCTGCATGCGGTCAACGACCAGACGGTGTTGCCGCTGGAGGGCAAGCATTATCAGGTCAAACAAGACGCCGAGACCGGCCAATACCGCATTCAGCACCCGTCACGGCCCGACGCCTATGCGCCAAAACTGGAGCATAACCATCAGGGTGTCTGGAGCCATGAGCTTGAAGAACCGTTAACCTGGGACGACCCTACACTGCTCAAGCGACTGGGGTTGGCCGAGCACGCGGATCAAGTCCGTATCAGCGGGGTAGAGCCGGATACCTTGCGGGAAACCTTCGTCAATCATGAACCGCTCCCGCGGGTGCTTGAGGAAACCCTCAATCGCTTCGAGATCCATCAAGCGCTTACGACGTTCGTCGAGCAGATGAACAGTACCGATCCACTGGTTTATGCAAAAGCCGACCCTGCGTTGCAACTCGACCTCATGCAGCGCCGTGGCCTGCTGCCCGACAGGCCATTGCTTCGGATCATGGACAGTAGCGCCAACGTTCTCTGGGAAAGCGCCGGCCCGGCGTCGATCCCAAGGAAAGTAGTGGCGCTGAGCCAGGGCAATATGGACCGGGGCGAACTGCTCAACGAGGTCCTGTACACCCTGCAAGGGGATGACCCTGCGCTTACGGAATTTCCCGGCGGCCCTCAAGACTCATTGCATTCGCGGGCTCAGCAACTGCGCCAGTTCATCGCCAGCACGGCGGCGTCTCTCAAAGGCACGTTGGTGGAAGAACGTTTCAAGGCCTTTACCCGCACCGATGATCCAGATGTTCAACGGGTGCTGGACGCTTATCCAAAACTGTCGCCAGCGGTGGCTGCGCATGTGCTTGAAACGCTGGGCGCTGATGATTTGCAGGTATTTCGCCGCACCGGTCGCCTGCCTGAAACCCAGGTCGCGCAAGCGCAGTGGTTTGAGCAGGAAACCCGCGTATCCCGCGCCTATGAAGGGTTGCACCTGGATACGTTGGCGGACATCGACAGCCAACGGCTGGCCTTGCGTACCCTTGAAACCCTGCCGGGGTGGCAGCGTGGAACACGGGTCGAGTTACGTCAGTATTCGGCGCAAGGGGCGACATTGGATGCCATCGGTTCCCCGGATATCACGCCGGCCAGGACGCTGGTTATCCAGGAGAACGGTGAGTTTTTGACCCAGGGCCCAGGGGACTTTTACACAGCGGCCTGGGAGGCAATGTCGCCCCTGGAGCAGCAGGCCATGGGCCTGAGTGACAGTTCGCAGCTCAAGCAAGCCATTAGGCAATCACCTTTGCCTCGGCCTCAATTACGCACGGTGCTGCTGGAACATCCGATCCTTAAGCCACCCTATGATCCTACGATGCGCCTGTTGGGCGGTGGGCCTGGATGTAGCCGATTGCGTCGTGTGAGTGACCGTACACTGCATTCTCCCGAGGCGCGGCTGCGCAAGCTCTACCCGGCGCTCAGCGAGGCACAAACGAACGAGTTCATTCGTTCAGCGGGCGTGAATATCTTCCGTGTACTCACGCGATTGGAGGCTGAATACGAGGCTTTGGACAACACGTTGAAAGCCTGGGTGACGGAACATGCACCGCAGTCGGCGCTGACCGAGTTTGACCGTGCTGGTGGTGCGGTGGCCGTCAAGGCCAATGAAATCAGGCGCTGCTGGCGCCGGGAGACGGGGAATAAATTAAGCCTGTTAGGCCCCGTTTCGGACCTTCCATTACCGGCCTTGAGCGGGGATTTTAGTCATGTCGAGACGCTTGAGTTGCGATTCTTCAAGTGGTCGGAGAGCGGCGACACGTTCCTCAAACAATTTACTCAGGTTAAACGTTTGGAGATCTTCAGTTGCAAGCTTACCGAGGTGCCGGCGACGGTCGCTGACATGCAAGGCTTGACCTCTTTAAAGCTGCCACGAAATCAAATCCGACTGACCCCGCCAAATGCCACAAGACTAAGCGGTCTCAGTGGCCTTGAGACGCTTGACTTGCACCTCAACCCGCTGGGCACCTCCCCGGATGTCAGCGCGATGACCCGGCTCAAAGAGCTGAATCTTTACGCGACGCAACTGGACCAGTGGCCAGCGGGCTTGCAGAACCTTGCCGCTGCGGAGTCGATCGACCTTGAGTTCAACCAGTTACGCGAAGTACCCCAGGCTCACTTGAACCCGCCGCTCGAACGGGTAGAGGCGATGGCCAGGGTCAATCGCGTCACAACGCTGCAGGGGAATCCTTTTCCCGAGGATTACTGGCAGATATTTGATGCGTACTGGAAGCGCTTGGGTGAGACCCGGCCCGATTTGGTCGAGGGTGCGAGAATTGGAGCGTTTGACTCTGGCAATCCCAGGTTCGAGGCTGCGCGGCAGATCTATCAGGTCTTATCCGATCAACCGCTCAGGGAGATCATCTGGCGCCTGGGCGAAGGGGCGGATGTGGAGTTGGCCCGGCTCAAGCAGGAATACGATTCGCTTACCACTCAGCTTCAGGCCTGGGAATTCTCCGGACGTGGTGCGAATCAGCGGTATTTGCGGCCGCATTTGTTTGATTTCGGTACGACGATTCAGGATGCCCGTTTCGAGGCGGGGCAGCGCATTCTGAAGTGCTGGAGACGGCAGACGCCTCAAGTGCACGCCACCGACGGTACACCGATTGGCCTTGAGCTCGACCTCAGTGGCCTGAACCTGCCGAGCCTGCCGGACCTGGACACTGACTTCAGCCATGTCGGCTCGCTCAAATTGAGCCGCATGAACCTGGCCACGTCTCCTGAGGGGTTTCTCGCAAGGTTCCAGGGCGTGCGCTGGCTGGATTTGTCTGGCAACCAACTGCGTGAATTACCGCCAGCTTTGGGGGGAATGCCGGGGTTGACGCGTCTGTTTCTACAGAACAACCGTATTCGCTTGAGCCCGGAAACGGCCAGGATATTGTCGGAACGTGTGACGCTCAGGGCGTTAATCGTCAATGATAATGACCTGCGTATTTCCCCCGATTTCAGCCAGATAACCGATATGCGCACGCTCAATATGGCGCACGCAGGTCTGACTGCCTGGCCGACCGGTTTGGCCGAGCAACCGCTGCTGGACCGCATAGACCTCATCGGCAACCAGATGACGACGATCCCGGCGTCAGTCATCTCGCCACCGCAAGAGCTTCTGGCCCAGAGTGCACGGGTCAATAACGTAACCGACGCGAGCGGCAATCCCTGGTCAGAGGCCACATTGCAGCAGGTGCGAGAGTATGGCGAGCGCCTTGAGCAGGCCGGATTAGCCTCGCCCAATCAACCCAATCGGCTGGTCGCTTCTGTGCCTTTGAACGCAAGCCGTGTCGCCGCTCGAGCGGTGACTTACGATGCACCGTTCCAACGCTGGTCCGCAGGCTTGTCCACCGAGCAGGCGGCTACCAGAAAAGCCCAGTGGGATGATCTGCGTGGGCAGGCGGGCACAGACGGCTTCTTCAATGTACTGCGAGACCTGCAAGCGGCGGGCGCAGGTCATGAAGACCTTCAACGGCGAGTGTGGGAGGTCATCGACAGCATCACCGAAAACTCCGCCGAATCCGAAAGCCTGCGCGAGCAAATGTTCGAGTGGTCGGGCCGGGCAGCCTGTTGCGATCGTGCCGCACTGTCTTTCAGTAACCTGGAAATCATGACGATGGTTTACAAGGCCAGGCTCCAGGCTATGGATTCAACCCAGGGTGTCGCGCTGTCAACCTTGTCCAGAGGCATGTTCCGACTGGACGAAGTCGAGAAGGTCGCGTTGAACGACATCGATCAGCGCAGAACCAAGATTAACAACAACCTGAACCTGACGACGGAGCAAAGAAACCACCAGTTGGCACAATTGGAGGAAGTCGAAATCAGGTTGGCCTATCGCTATGGCCTAAAGGATCGGCTCCAGTTGCCAGGGCAACCATCGCAAGTCAGGTTCACGGCGCTGGGCAACGTTACCCAAGCGATGCTGGACGCGGCCTACGACAGAATCGTCGCGTTGGATAACTCGCCTGAAGAGTTTCAGGCGCTGCTGTCCCGGGAATTTTGGCAGGACTACGTGACCCAGAAATACCGGCCGCAATTCGAGTCACAGGGCAAACCTTACCAAGAGGCGCTGGCCGCTTTGCACGAGAGCTTTTCCGACGGCAGTCTCACGGCCACCGCGTATGACGCACAGGCCAAGGACTTGCAGGCTCGCCTTGTGATTGAAGATGCGGCGTTGATCGATGCGCTGAGTCGCCAAGAGATCGCTGAGCGCCTGCTGCCTCGAGAGCCCCTTCAAACCCTGACGGACCCCACTGAGCGACCTGGATTTGCGTTGGCGCTGTCAGAGGCGCAAGCCATTGAGTTCAACGGCAAGCGGTATTTTATAACGAGCATGCCGGATGCCGGTGATGGGCAGCATTACCTGCTACGGGTGCAGAGCCCCAATAACCCGTTCGAATTGGCCAGCAGTGGGATTGTGGCCAAGCCCGATGTAAAAGGGGTTTGGAGGCGTAGAGGCCAGGTCGGGGGGATGCGCACGGATTCGTCTGACGATGAGTTTGAACCGGCATCGGAGTCCATGCCGGTGTCGCCCTACACCTCGGCAGAACTGCGCTTCATGAGGCAGGAGACGCACTTTGCAACCCTGACCAATGAGCTGGGTACGTATAACCGCGCCAACAACGGTAAATACCCACTGCGTGATCTTCAGGGCAGACCCATTCGCATCAAGGGCCTGGAGACACAGGCAAAAATGGAATCGGGTCGTACCTACTCTTCGGCACCACTCAAACCGTACATCAGGTTTGAAGGGTATGAGCGCGTCGGGGCACTGTATGAAGAGAAGCTGCAGTGGCGAACGTTCACCGCCGAAGACGTGAAAGTCCCAGGGGAAAAAGCGTTGATCGGTCAATCGATGGTGGTTGCCAACCGCCGTATCGCTAAAGGGGAAACCGTCGGTCTTTACGGCGGTGTCATTATTCCCCCTGGCGTGTCTGTCGCTTCGGAGAGTACGTTTGGCATGGTCGTCGGCCACCAGATGAAACCGGATTCGCTGACCCTAGAACCCGAACCCATTTTTATCGTGGGCGACAACATCACGTCCAGAATCAATACCAATTTCGAGTATGACGCCAGTGGCAAGCCGATAAGGCAAGCGCCGGGTGGGTACAACGTCGAGGGTGTGCCTTTTCACATTGAAGCCGAACATTCGACCAGTCGCCCAGGTGTCAGAACACCCTATATGCTGAATGCCGTGTTTGCGACTGAAGACATCCCGGCCGGTGTTGAGCTGCGCATGGACTATGGGTATAGCGAACGAATGATCAGTATCAAGTTTCCCTGATCCTGCTTGCTGACGATCAACCCTGAAGGTAAGCCCACATTCAGGGTTAATTGACCCTCCTTAAAACAAAAAGTACCGCTGAGCCATCGGCAGCACCTCGGCCGGCTCACACCACAGCAACACCCCATCGGCCTTGACCTGATAAGTCTGCGGGTCCACCTCGATGTCCGGCAGGTAATCGTTGTGGATCAGGTCGGTTTTCTGCACATCGCGGCAGCCTTTGACCACTGCGATCTGCTTCTTCAACCCCAGGGCTTCGGGCAATCCGGCGTCCTGGGCGGCCTGGCTGATAAAGGTCAGGCTGGTGGCGTGCAGCGAGCTGCCAAAACTGGCGAACATGGGGCGGTAGTGCACTGGCTGCGGCGTGGGGATCGAGGCGTTGGCGTCGCCCATCAAGCTTGAAGCAATCGCGCCGCCCTTGAGGATCAGGGTCGGCTTGATGCCAAAAAACGCCGGGCGCCACAGCACTAGGTCGGCCCACTTGCCCACTTCGATGGAACCGACAATGTGGCTCACGCCGTGGGTGATCGCGGGGTTGATGGTGTACTTGGCGATGTAGCGCTTGGCGCGGAAGTTGTCATTACCGGGGCCGTCGCCGGGCAGCGGGCCGCGTTGTTTTTTCATTTTGTCGGCAGTCTGCCAGGTGCGCATGATGACTTCGCCGACGCGGCCCATGGCCTGGCTGTCGGAGCTGATCATCGAGAACGCACCGAGGTCGTGCAGGATATCTTCGGCGGCGATGGTCTCGCGGCGAATGCGGCTTTCGGCGAAGGCCACGTCTTCGGCGATGCTGGGGTCGAGGTGATGGCAGACCATCAGCATGTCGAGGTGTTCGTCGATGGTGTTGCGGGTGAAGGGGCGCGTAGGGTTGGTCGAACTCGGTAATACGTTGGGGAAACCGCAGGCCTTGATGATGTCTGGCGCGTGGCCGCCACCGGCACCTTCGGTGTGGTAGGTGTGGATGGTGCGGCCCTTGAGCGCGGCCAGGGTGGTTTCAACAAAACCCGACTCGTTGAGGGTGTCGCTGTGGATCGCCACCTGCACATCGTATTCATCGGCCACGCTCAGGCAGTTGTCGATGCTGGCGGGGGTGGTGCCCCAGTCTTCATGCAGCTTCAAACCGATGGCGCCAGCCTTGACCTGTTCGATCAACGGTTCCGGCAAACTGGCGTTGCCCTTGCCGGTAAAACCAATGTTCATCGGGAACGAATCGCTGGCCTGGAGCATGCGCGCCAGGTGCCATGGGCCCGAGGTGCACGTCGTCGCGTTGGTGCCGGTGGCCGGGCCGGTGCCGCCACCGATCATGGTGGTGACGCCGCTGGTCAGCGCTTCTTCGATCTGCTGCGGGCAGATGAAGTGCACGTGGCTGTCGATGCCGCCGGCGGTGAGGATCATGCCTTCGCCGGCAATCACTTCGGTGCTGGCACCGATGGCCATGGTCACGCCGGGCTGGATATCCGGGTTGCCGGCCTTGCCGATGGCATGGATGCGGCCGTTTTTCAGGCCCACGTCGGCCTTGACGATGCCCCAGTGGTCGATGATCAGTGCGTTGGTGATCAGGGTGTCGACCACCTCATGGGCGAGCAACTGGCTTTGGCCCTGGCCGTCGCGGATGACTTTGCCGCCACCGAATTTGACTTCTTCGCCATAGACAGTGAAGTCTTTTTCGACCTCGACGAACAGCTCGGTGTCGGCCAGGCGGACCTTGTCACCGACGGTGGGGCCGTACATGTCTGCGTAGGCTTGGCGGGTGATTTTCATGTGTGTGTGCCCTGAAAAATGTGTGTTGAATGTGAGTCCGCTATCGGGGGCAAGCCCCCTCCCACATGGGGTCGGTGTTGTTCAGGCGAACGCGGTCAAAATGTGGGAGGGGGCTTGCCCCCGATGAGGCCCTAGAGGTCACCCATGACTCGCCCGGCAAACCCAAACACCCGCCTGCCCCCGCTCAAATCCACCAATTCAATCTCCCGACTCTGCCCCGGCTCAAACCGCACCGCCGTCCCCGCCGGAATATTCAAGCGCATGCCCCGGCTCGCCGCCCGATCAAACGTCAGCGCGTCATTGGTCTCGAAAAAATGATAATGCGAGCCCACCTGGATCGGCCGGTCGCCACTGTTTGCCACACTCAGGGTGACGGTGCGGCGGCCCACGTTGAGTTCGATCTCGCCAGGCTGGATCTGATATTCGCCAGGAATCATGCAGGTTGCCCCAGGGTCTTGAAGTAGATGGCGGTCGGGCTGTAGCGCCCGTCCGGGCTTTGGCAGTAGTCGGGCAGTTCACCGATCTTGGTGTAGCGCAGCGACTGGTAGAACGCCTCCGCCGGTGAGCCGGCTTCGGTGTCCAGGTAAAGCAGGCCGCGCTTGTGCTGGCGCGCGGCAAGTTCCAGGGTGTTCATCAACTGTTGGCCCAGGCCATGGCGGCGCGCACTGCTGTGTACCAGCAGTTTTTGTACCTCGGCGCGGTTCAGGCCGTTGGCTTTGACGCACAGTGCCAACTGCACGCTGGCGACCACGTGTTCGTCACGCACCACCACCCACAGCAACAGGCTGGCGTCTTCGATGCTGGCCTGTACGCCGCTCAAATAGATGCGGGCCTGGGCTTCATCGAAGTCGGCCATGAACCCGACCGAGGCGCCGTGCTTGACCGCGTCCAGCAACAGCTCGACCAACCCCAGGCGGTAGTGGGCAAAACTTTCAGCATTGACTCGACGCAGTTGCGCAGCGCTCATGAGTTCACTCCTTGGGCGGTTCGGCGCCCGGGTTCAGGGCCAGTTGCATAAAGGTCAGGTCCAGCCAGCGGCCAAATTTGATGCCCACTTGCGGCATCTGCCCGGTGGTGACGAAACCCAGGCGCTCATGCAGGCGGATCGAGGCTTGGTTGCCACTTTCGATGGCGGCGACCATCACGTGTTTGCCGCCGTCGCGTGCGCGTTCGATCAGCGCTTGCATCAGACGTGGGCCTAGGCCCTTGCCGCGTTGGTCGCTGCGGATATACACCGAGTGCTCGACGCTATAGCGAAAGCCCTCGAACGGCCGCCAGTCGCCGAACGAGGCGTAGCCGGTGACTTCATCGTTTTCCACCGACACCAAAATCGGATAACCCTGGGCATGCCGTGCACTGAACCAGGCCTGGCGGTTGCCCAGGTCGACCGGTTGTTCGTTCCAGATCGCCGTGGTGTTGAGCACCGCGTCGTTGTAGATCGAGCGGATCGCCGGCAAATCGTTTTGGGTTGCGTCACGAATCATCATCGGCCTCACGCGATCGGCTGGTGGACGGTGACCAGCTTGGTGCCGTCGGGGAAGGTGGCTTCCACCTGGATATCCGGGATCATTTCCGGGATGCCTTCCATCACCTGTTCACGGTTGAGTAGGGTGGTGCCCAAATGCATCAGGTCGGCCACGGTGCGACCATCGCGGGCGCCTTCCATCAGGGCGGCGGAGATGTAGGCGATGGTTTCCGGGTAGTTGAGCTTCACGCCGCGCGCGAGGCGGCGCTCGGCGACGAGGCCTGCGGTGAAGATCAGCAGTTTGTCTTTTTCCCGTGGGGTCAGGTCCATGGCTCAAGATCCTTCATAAATACATTCTCAAATACACCAGAGATCCAATGTGGGAAAGGCGGTGCGACGATTCGACTTGCTCCCGATAGCAGTGTGTCAGTCAATACATCTGATACTGATAGGCCGCTATCGGGAGCAAGCCCCCTCCCACATTTTGATCTTCATGTGCTCCAAATTCGGGGTGCAACGGCCTCCCGGCCTAGCACTGCCGGGCGCAGCAATGTCCATAAATCAATTAACCAACCCCGCGCCAACAGTGCCTCACTGGCCAGACAACGGGCCACCAGCAAGCCGGGCAACTGGGTCAGGTCGCCACGCACGGCATTGGGCAGGGCGCGGCATTGCTCAAGCAGTTCAGGGTCGATATCACCGGTGAGCAACAACGTCGCAAACACCGGCTGCCCATCCAGCCCAATGGGCGAATCGAGCAAACCATCGGCACCCACAATGCGCTGGCGTTCATGCCAGAGCAATTGGCCGTCGCGGCGGATATCCAGGTGGGATTGGAAGTGGCCCAGGTCAAAACGCTCGCCACTGGCGGGGCGGCCGAGGGCGATCACGTCCCAGTAGAAAAGCCGCGCATCACCCATGAGTTCGATACGCGTGGTGAGTTCGGCCTGGGCTGCGCTGAATACGATGGTTTCCTGGGGCAGCCACTCCAGCGTGGCGCCGGCTTCTACCGTAAGGTCCACTTGCTGAAATGCCGGGCCGCTGGCGCGATACCACTTGGCCGCGCCGGGGCTGGTCAACTGCGCCCAGGCACCGATGGCCACATGGGCGCTGATGTCCAGGCGATCGCCGCCGGCAATGCCGCCGGGTGGGTGCACGATGATGTGTTGGCACACTTCGGGGCCTTCGGCGTACAGGTGTTTTTGCACCCGCAGCGGGCCGAGGTGGCGGCGCATCACCGGGCGCGTGGTGTCGCCGAAACGCGCGTAGCCGAGTTCCAGCTCGGCATGCCAGCTGGGAGTGAGCAGGGCGGGGGTAATGGGCAGGTTCATGGCGTAGTGATTGTCGTCAGGATGCTACAGATTAGTGCGCAGCAACATGAGGCGCGCGCCCTCGCTATGCAAATATCTTTGGGTTCCGTTTGTGCTAGCAAGGGCTATGCCCGCTTTGACTTTAGGGCGTGGCTGCGCAGGCAACGACAGGTCACCGGCACCCGTTTTGCACTTGTTTGGGGCGAAGCTCTGCGGCTGCATTGTTTTGGTGCCAGGTCATGCTTGCCGCAGGAGATTCCAGGGCTGGGGCATCGTCCAGTCAAGAGGTCGTAATCTATGTAGTGCACTGCGTCGGCGTGGTTGGTTGAGGATGTTTGAACTTAATCCTTAACCCTGAAGGAGCCCATGGTGACCTTGGATCAATTGAGTCAAAACGATAATCCCTCCCCCTCAGTAGACAAAACGGTGCTGGAAGGGCCTTTTTTACACGCGGACGATGCTGCGTATTGGGCGCATCGGCATATTGGTGGTGGGCGTAGCGTTGAGTACGGCGGTGTAATTCTAAAGAAAGGCACGCGGTTTTTCGCCTCGATACCTCAGCCGAGTAAAGGGCAGTTTGTTCGTAGCGATCTAGTCACGGTAAGCCCTGAAGGCAAGATGATTTTCCCCGATGGCTACACACCGTACGCGTTTTACCATTCACATCCGAAGCAGACCCAACCGGCTGGACAGCCTACTGTGCCCGATGAGATGTGGTCTGTTTATTCCGGGATGTTTTCTTACACCGACATTGAGTTGATCATCGAGAATGGCTCCGATGTGCCCGCTCATTACCTATCTGGACCGGAAGGCGCGCTGATCAAGTACGTGGTCAGCGGTTCGGCAAGAGAGCATGAACTCATCAGTCGTCTGCGGCCCGAAGACCGTCGGCCGTTTGATTTTTTTACCGATTACATCCCGTTGATGGCTGGGGCCGGCGAGTTGAGTGTGGTGTTTGCCAGCAAGGCATGGGGTGGTATTCGTGGGCGTGTCGGCGAAGATTGGCGGGTGGGCGTACCGCTGGCGGCAGAGGTGTTGCAGCCGCTTTTCGAAAAGATCACATCCAGCCCGAACTTCGGCGACCTCTTGTGGGAGAGGGCAACGTCCTTGGTCGGCTACCAACTCAAGTCCATCGACAAAGAGGAATACCTCGTCACGGTGAAGGAGTGGGAGCCCACTAGGCTGACCCCCCCAGAGCAGTTGTTCCCACTGAACCCGGATGGCGGGGTAAGGCTGCCTGCCAATTTTCGAATCAGTTCCCTTTACTGTTGGGAGGGCACACGCGAAACCCCGAGTAGTGGCCACTTCTTTTCCCCGACGCTAATTGCCGGAGTAGCGGAACAACTGCGCACATCGCCTGAGCTGTACTTGCAGGAGCCACGTCTGCGACTAGTCATGTTAAGCGGCGATGGCGCATTGCTGTCTTACCGGTTTTCTGCAAGTGATAGCGAAGTGCAGTATCTGGGTAGGGGCGCCGAGACCGCTAAAGCTCAACTGAAAGACGGTCGTCTAACCGCGCACCAGTTCATCTCGCATATGGCTGGCATTGGCGAGTTGGAGACTTTGAGGGCTGGCAGTTCATGGCTAACCGTCGGTCGAGTTTTGCCGGAAGTGACTCTGGTCGATCAGTTGCGGGCGGTCATGAGCCCGGCATTTATCACGGCAGACGATGCCGCCCGTTATTTGCATGATCGCGTCCTCGATCGCAGCGGGGACATGCTTGGTCTGGTCTTTCAGCGAAATGATGGCCGGTTTGTGTCAACCCCTCCGATTTCCGAGCCTGATATGGTCAAGTATCTGGGCCCCGCGGATGTCAGCACCTTCGACACCATGGCATTGCCGCCAGGCTATCGGGTCCACGGTTTTTTTGTCGCCCACAGCCTCTTTGACGAGACCCAGTTGCCTCCCCTATCTGATGAGACGGTGCGGTCCGAACTCTCGCCAGGCGAACTTGCAGCGCTGTCCGACGCTATACCTGTTCATCTCTCAGTGGCAGGCATGCTGCGAATCGACCAAAAGATACCTGCGTTTTATCATTCGAGCTCTGTTGGCTCATTGGTCAAATATGTCCGCAGTGGATCGCAAGCTGAGAGCGCCTTCGGCGCGTTTCTGCAGGAGGCTATACGCACCGGAGCGTTTAAGGTCCAACTGGATGGATTTGACGGCACGCCGATTGAAATGATCAGAAAACTTGCACGTCTGGGTGAGTTTTCCGTTCTGGTTACGAGCCGGGTCTGGGGGGGTAGCCGAGGTCGTGTGCCAGCAAATTGGGCGCCGTTCAAGCCTTTCGTCGCCGCATCGGCTGTCCCGCCCGTATACAGTTGGATATTTCAGGATGCACCCACGGCTGCAACATACGGCCACGAACAGTTGGCGCTAACCGCTGGCAATCAATCTGTCGTATTTATCCTTAAAGACCCAGGGGCTGACCAGTATGTGGCGGCGCTTGCGGACACCGCTTCAGGCTTGAGAGTTTATTCGGGTGATTCACTTGGGCGCCCAGTGCTGGTCGGTGGGTTTGAGCTGCACGGGATGTGTTTTTCATCCCGCCCAGCGTTGGGCCAAAATGTCGAACAACGCTGGTTGTATGAGTGTTTTCTGGCGCCGGGCGAGCTGGCGGTGGCGATCGCAGCTTCTCGTGAATCAGGCGCTACCGTTAAGACCCTTTACTTCAATACGCGTGACGGTGCGCAACTGGAATATCAATTCAGTGGGACCGCGCTGGAAAGTCAGCTTTATGGCGTAACGCCTACCGGCGCGGTGACCGACAGTGGCATCTTGGCAGAGCTGTTGGCAGATACGCTGACCCCGAGTGAGTTCGTCATGCGGGTCGCCGCCGCAGGTCGCTTGTCGGTGTTGAAAACCGGCACGTTGTGGGACGTCGTCGGCCTGGTCGACGAACGATGGAAACCCTTTGCGCTCTATCCTCAGCCCGCCCTCAGCGCGCCGTTTCTAACGGCCGACGATGCCGCGCGCTTCGTCCATGAGCAAATTGGCTCGCAGCGTTACGGTGAGCTGTGCGGGCTCATACTGAAAACCGCTGACCAACGATTTGTCGCTACCCTGCCACGACCCTGTCGCGCGGATGACCGGTTTGCAATCCGGGGTATCTTTGCCGCAGACCACGCTGGGGCGCTCATTTTGCCACCTCTGCACACCCTTTATGGGCAGTACGCCTCGTGTCGGGCGCTTGCAATGATGAGCAGCGAGCGGATGGTTCGGTACCGCTGGTCGCGCACGCAAGCGTTGATCGACTGGCAACTGTTCGCTGATACCGGCCTGCGCCACATCATGGACAATCGTTACGGGTTGTCGGTGGCTTATCTGTCCAGCGCTGAAGATGCCTTGATCGCCTATGACGTCACCGCTTCGGCTGCACAAAGAGAATTGCGCGAACTGCTGGAGCCAGGACCCCAGGGCAGTCGACTGGACCTCAAGCGCGCTCGGGAGGAGCTTGACCCGCAGGAATGGGTCAGGAAGCTGGCCGCCACCGGGCTACGCGTTGTGCGGGGCAACCCACTGTGGGGCCGCAGCGTTGAGCTGGCGCAAGACTGGCAACCCTTTGCCGCCGAGACAGCCTATGCAAGACCCGACCAAGTGGCCTTCGGGGCGATATTTTCCAGTGTCGAGGAGGCTGTCCTTGATGTTCATTCGCGACAGACGCGTAGTTACCTAACCTCGCAGACAGATTTTCGTTTTGTGTTGAAGCATGGCCATAAAGACGCCTATGTCGTGTCCGAGGCCGTTCCTTGTGATGACAAGAACCCGTTGCTCAATGTGGCTAGCCTGTTCAAGACCGACGCGGGCGGCAGCTTCATTTTTCCTTCCGGTTTCACCCTGTATGGGCTCTTCTACGCGCGCCAGTGGATGCCGGAATCACTGCAGGGTGCGCAGCGTTGGCTTGCGAGGTATTTCCTCTCGTCTTCGGACCTGAGTGAGGCTTTCTCCGTCGCTAAGCGTTGGCGCGACAAGGATTTGAAGATCACATTGCCCGTGTATATCTCCACGCTGGACAATGCGCTGCTTCAATTCCAGACGCCAGTGGCGACTCGTCTATTTGATGCAAGACCGCACGCTTCTGGCAGTTTCGAAGACGTTCACACCCTGCTGGCCAGTGGGCAATTGACGGCGAAGGAGTTTGTGCGCAAGGTTATTGCAGAGTCTTGGTTGAGCGTCATCCAGCCCAGCGAATGTTGGGATGAAACAGGCAAGCTGGGCACGGACTGGGTGCCTTTCGCCGATTTCAGTCGACGTGCCCTGAGCCCGGCGTTTCTCAGTGAGGACGACGCCGCACGTTACGCCAAAGCACTGATTAAGGATCACCAAGATCACGTATATGGAGGGCTGATACTCCGGCGAGTGGACGGTCAGTATGTCGCCACCGAACCTCTCCCCGTCACGACTGAAAATTTCGACCCAAAATGGATTCTGCCGGATGAAGATGTGCGCATGGACTTTCTCGCGCCAAGCATGAAAATGGTGGCGCGTTATCGGTCTCGCCCTGACACTTTGCCCGGTTTCCCGCTCGCTGAAAAAGAACTGGCGGTGTATCGCAATATGTTTTCCACTGAGGTGCTGAGCAAAGCACTCGAGTGTAATCATCTGTGGAGCCGTGAATACTTGTTCGGGCCGGATGGTTCGGTGATCAGTTTTACCTGCAACGACCCCGACGAGGACCTGCTCAGCGTTGCGCAGCGAACGCAGCGAACCTTGAGCTTTCAACAGTTCAAGCAAGTCCTGTCGCCCTCCAGCCGAACGCCGCACAATCCTCAGAGCAATGAGATTGAGCAACAACTGCGTGACGGGCTCAAAACGCCGACCGAGTATGTCAATCTCGTGCTGAAAGCGGCCTCTATGACGGTTGTGGAGGGCAACAGTATGTGGGGGAGCGCACGCAAACTGCCTGCGGGCTGGTTCTATTCCTACGGTTTTACCGCCCCTGAAGATGGCCTTCATGCGATCGCGAACCGCGCCTTAAGCCCTGTGTTCAGCCATATCGATGATGTGGCACGCTTTGCCCATCACCAGGCCGGCGCACGCACTGAACTGAGGTACGGCTTTATTCTCAAGTCGGCAAATAATCACTGGATCACCACCCTGCCGGTCAAGGTGCATAACTTACAACTATCGCCAGACCAGGTATTTTTTCGAGGCCAATTGCCCACCGGCTGGACAATCCAAGGGCTCTACCTGTGTGCTCCGACACGCCAACCGGACGAGCTGACCGCATCGCCGGTCTACCGCAGTTTCATCCCGCCACGCCTGCTGAGTGCAGCAATCGGCGTGTTGACGCGCAACACTGCGCGCGTTGTTGAACACCTACCGCTTTATCTGTCTTGCGCTGACGGTGCGTTGCTCAGCTATCGAGCCACCTCCATCGACGCTGACTGGGGCAGTGAGCTGCGGTTGCAGAGCTATGTGCAAAAACTCAATGCAGCCTTCAACCCGGTCGACTATATCCGCCAGGTGGCTCGGGCGGGTGAATTGAAGGTATTGAGCATCGGGGAGATCTGGGCAACTCCGGGGATAGTCGGTTCCAGCTGGCTGCCACGGCAGGCGTTCACCTTCACGCCAGGTGACAGCGAGCGAGTCGCCTTGGGACCATTGTTTGCTCACGCTGATGATGCGGCCCGCTACCAGTGGCGTCACCATCGTCACGAACGCAGCACGCCGCGATTGGCCTGCGTACTGGCCAATGTCGCGGATGACACGTTCCTGGTGAGCGAAGCCCTGGTCGACAGTGGCCTGAGTACTGGATGGGCGCGGGGGGAAACGCCCGCGGCCCGACGCTTGTTTGCCGGTGCGATCAACCCCCAGCGTCCGGCCCGTGACGTTCGCTACCCACAGGGTTACCGGATCATCGGCGCGCAACAGTTGAACAAGCTATCTGACAATCAGCCGCCTCAGGCGAACCGCCATCAACAGGCGCTCGCCGATAACTTCATCGGGCGCCCGGAAATCGGCACATTCATTGATATGTTCCGAGGCAACAATGTGACGGGGGCGCGTTATTACTTCACCCCCCGAGACGGCGCGCTGTTGCTCTACCTGCCCAGTTTTCAAAGCGCTGAAACCAACATGCTGTTTTCCGGTTGGATTGATCCTACCAGTGAAAAGCGGGTCTCGACGCCGAGCGAGGTGATCACGATACTGATTAATTCCGGCCGGCTCTACATTCTGGAAACTGACCCGTTCTGGCAACCTCGCGGCCATGTTGGTACTCGGTTGTTGCGCGAGTTATACAAGGCATCATCGGCTTAAATCTGCACCGATCAAATGGCGACGAGCCGGCGCACGCCGTCGCCTTCCATATTTTCGCCGCGGCCCTGCGCGACGATTTCACCCCGCGACATCACCAGGTATTGGTCGGCCAGTTCGGCAGCAAAATCGTAGAACTGCTCCACCAGCAAAATCGCCATATCGCCGCGCTCGGCGAGCTTCTTGATCACTGCACCAATCTCCTTGATCACCGAGGGTTGGATACCTTCGGTGGGCTCATCCAGAATCAACAGGCGCGGGCGGCTAGCCAGGGCGCGGCCGATGGCGAGCTGTTGTTGCTGACCACCGGAGAGATCGCCGCCACGTCGGTGTTTCATTTGCAGCAGCACCGGGAACAGTTCGTAAATAAACACGGGTACTTCCGTGGCTTCGGCACCGGGGAAGCGGGCCAGACCCATCAACAGATTTTCTTCCACCGTGAGCCGTCCAAAAATCTCCCGGCCCTGGGGCACATAGGCAATGCCGGCATGCACACGCTGGTGTGGCTTGAAACCCGTAATGGCCTTGCCTTCCCAATTCACCGCGCCTTCCTTGGACGGCAGCAGGCCCATCAGGCATTTGAGCAGGGTGGTCTTGCCCACGCCGTTACGACCGAGCAGGCAGGTGACCTCGCCGATTTTCGCGTCAAAAGTCAGCCCGCGCAGGATGTGGCTACCGCCGTAGTACTGGTGCAACTTGTCGACTTGCAACATTCTCAAAACCTCCTCAAATCCCTTGTGGGAGGGGGCTTGCCCCCGATGGCGGTGGATCAGTCGGCATCTTTGGTGCCTGACACTTTGCAATCGGGGGCGAGCCCCCTCCCACATAAAGCACCTCAGCGACCGAGATAGACTTCGATCACCCGCTCGTTTTCCTGCACCTGCTCCAACGACCCCTCGGCCAGCACGCTGCCCTGGTGCAGCACGGTCACATGGTCGGCAATCGCGCCGACAAACCCCATGTCGTGCTCCACCACCATCAGCGAGTGCTTGCCCGCCAGGCGCTTGAACAGGTCGGCGGTGAATTCGGTTTCGGCGTCGGTCATGCCCGCCACCGGTTCGTCCAGCAGCAACAGTTGCGGGTCTTGCATCAGCAGCATGCCGATTTCCAGGAACTGCTTCTGGCCGTGGGACAAGAGCCCCGCCGGGCGCTGTGCCGAGGCGGTCAGGCGGATGGTGTCGAGCACTTCGTCGATTCGGTCTTTCTGCTCGCCGCTCAGGCGTGCGCGCAGGCTGGCCCACACGGACTTGTCGGTCTTCTGCGCCAGCTCCAGGTTTTCGAACACGCTCAAGGCTTCGAACACCGTGGGCTTCTGGAACTTGCGGCCGATGCCAGCCTGGGCGATCTGCACTTCGCTCATGCTGGTCAAATCGATGTTTTCACCAAACCAGGCGGTGCCGTGGCTGGGGCGGGTCTTGCCGGTGATCACGTCCATCAGTGTGGTCTTGCCCGCGCCATTGGGGCCGATGATGCAGCGCAATTCGCCGACGCCGATGTACAAGTTCAAGTCGTTGAGGGCCTTGAAACCGTCGAAGCTGACGCTGATGTCTTCAAGGGTCAGGATGGTGCCGTGGCGGGTGTTGAGGCCCGGGCCTGCCGCCTGGCCAATGCCGATGGCATCGCGGCCGCTGCCGGCATCGAAAATAGGTTCAAGCATGACGTTCCTCACTTCTTCAGCAGCCCGATCACGCCCTTGGGCAGGTACAGGGTGACGATGATGAACAGCGCGCCCAGGAAGAACAGCCAGTATTCCGGGAAGGCCACGGTGAACCAGCTCTTCATGCCGTTCACGACACCCGCGCCCAGCAGCGGGCCGATCAGCGTGCCGCGCCCACCGAGGGCCACCCAGACGGCAGCTTCGATGGAGTTGGTCGGCGACATTTCGCTGGGGTTGATAATGCCCACCTGCGGCACATACAGCGCCCCGGCCAAACCACACAGCACCGCGCTCAGCACCCACACAAATAGCTTGAAGCCGCGTGGGTCGTAGCCACAGAACATCAGGCGGTTTTCGGCATCGCGCAACGCTGTCAGCACCCGGCCGAATTTGCTTCGGGCCAGGCGCCAGCCAATGAACAGGCTCGCCACCAGCAACAGCACTGTGGCGACGAACAGCACCGCCCGCGTGCCCGGCTCGGTAATGCCAAAGCCGAGGATGCTGCGAAAGTTAGTGAAGCCGTTATTGCCGCCAAAACCAGTCTCGTTGCGAAAGAACAACAGCATCCCGGCAAAGGTCAGCGCTTGAGTCATGATCGAGAAATACACGCCCTTGATCCGCGAACGAAAGGCAAAGAACCCGAACACCAACGCGAGCAACCCCGGCGCCAACACCACCAGGCACATGGCCCAGAGGAAGTGCTCGGTGCCAACCCAATACCAGGGCAATTCGGTCCACGACAAGAACGTCATGAACGCGGGTAACTCATCCCCCGAGGCCTGGCGCATCAGGTACATCCCCATGGCATAACCGCCGAGGGCGAAGAACAAACCGTGGCCGAGGGAGAGCATCCCGGCGTAACCCCACACCAGGTCCAGGGCGAGGGCGACGATGGCGTAGCAGAGGATCTTGCCCACCAGCGTCAGGGTATAGGCCGATACATGCAGCGGGTGTTCCGCAGGCAGCAGCGAGCACAACGGGAGTGCCAGCAGCAGCGCGAGAATCACCGCACCCACCGCAATCGTCACCTTGGGGCCGGCCTTCTGCGCGGCCGTGAGCATCAATGGCTGGTTCATCAGTCAATCACCCGTCCTTTCAGTGCGAAGAGTCCCTGCGGGCGTTTCTGGATAAACAGAATGATCAGCGCGAGGATCAGGATCTTGCCGAGCACGGCGCCGATCTGCGGTTCCAGGATTTTGTTGGCGATGCCCAGCCCGAAGGCGGCCATCACGCTACCGGCCAACTGGCCGACACCGCCGAGTACCACCACGAGGAACGAGTCGATGATGTAGCTCTGGCCCAGGTCCGGGCCGACGTTGCCGATCTGGCTGAGCGCCACGCCACCCAGGCCGGCGATGCCGGAGCCCAGGCCAAACGCGAGCATGTCCACGCGCCCGGTGGGCACGCCGCAGCATGCCGCCATGTTGCGGTTTTGGGTGACGGCACGCACGTTAAGGCCCAGGCGTGTCTTGTTCAGCAGCAGCCAGGTCAGTACCACCACGCACAGCGCGAAGGCGATGATCACGATGCGGTTGTACGGCAGCACCAGGTTGGGCAGTACTTGAATCCCGCCGGACAGCCACTCAGGGTTCGACACCTCAACGTTCTGCGCACCGAACACCAAACGTACCAACTGGATCAGCATCAGGCTGATGCCCCAGGTGGCGAGCAGGGTTTCCAGCGGCCGGCCGTAGAGGTGGCGAATCACCGTGCGTTCCAGCGCCATGCCGATGGCGGCGGTGACAAAAAACGCCACCGGCAGCGCGATCAGCGGGTAGAACTCGATGGCTTGCGGCACATAGCGCTGCATCATCAACTGCACCACATAGGTGGAGTAGGCGCCGAGCATCAGCATCTCGCCGTGGGCCATGTTGATCACGCCGAGCAGGCCGAATGTGATCGCCAAGCCCAGGGCCGCCAGCAACAGGATCGAGCCCAGGGACATGCCGCTGAAGGCTTGCCCGAGGATCTCGCCGAGCATCAGTTTGCGTTTGACCTGGGCCAGGCTGGTTTCGGCAGCGGTGTGCACGGCGGCATCGGTTTCGACGCCGGGGGCGAGCAGGGCTTCCAGGCGCGTGCGGGCCAGTGGGTCGCCGGTATTGCCCAGCAGGCGCACGGCAGCGAGGCGCACCGCTGGGTCTGGGTCGACCAGTTGCAGGTTGGCCAGGGCCAGGCTGAGGGCGGTGTGTACGTCCTCGTTGCTTTCGCTGGCGACCTGCTGGTCGAGGAATTTGAGCTGCGCAGGTTGTGCGCTTTTTTGCAGGGTTTGCGCGGCAGCGAGGCGTACTTTGGGGTCAGCGGCGAGCAACTGCTGGCTGGCCTGGACGTTGTCGATCAGGCCGCGCAGGCGGTTGTTCAGGCGCACGGTCCTGGTTTCACCGTTGACCGTCAGTTGACCTTGTTGCAGGGCATCCACCAACTCGATACGCGCCGGGTCGGGCTGGGCGGCCCAGTCCTGGAGCAGCTTGGCTTGTTGGCTGGGGTTGGCGGACAGGAAGTCTTCGGCGTCGCTGGCGTGTGCGGCGAAAGGCAGCAACAGCAGGGCCGTGAGGATGAAGCGGCAGAGGGCAGTGGGCATAACAAAATGTCCTGATCATGCACGGACTGGCTTTATGTGGGAGGGGGCTTGCCCCCGATGGCGGTGGATCAGCGAAAACTGTGTTGACTGACACTCCGCCATCGGGAGCAAGCCCCCTCCCACATGGTTCTTAGTTGCTCTTGACGGCGTGATCCGGCTTTTTGTCATTGCCCGGAATGTAAGGGCTCCACGGCTGTGCACGAATCGGCTCGTTGGTCTGCCACACAACAGAGAACTGCCCATCGGCCTGAATCTCACCGATCATCACCGGCTTGTGCAGGTGGTGGTTGGTCTTGTCCATGGTCAGGGTAAAGCCCGACGGTGCGGCAAAGGTCTGCCCGCCCAGTGCTTCACGCACCTTGTCGACGTCGGTGGACTTGGCTTTCTCCGCTGCCTGCGCCCACATGTGGATGCCCACGTAGGTGGCTTCCATCGGGTCGTTGGTCACGGCTTTGTCAGCGCCCGGCAGGTTGTGTTTCTTGGCGTAGGCTTTCCAGTCGGCGACGAATTTTTTGTTCACCGGGTTTTCCACCGATTGGAAGTAGTTCCAGGCCGCGAGGTTGCCCACCAGTGGCTTGGTGTCGATGCCGCGCAGTTCTTCTTCACCCACCGAGAACGCTACCACCGGTACGTCGGTGGCTTTCAAGCCCTGGTTGGCCAGCTCTTTGTAGAACGGCACGTTGGAGTCGCCGTTCACGGTGGAAATCACTGCGGTTTTGCCGCCGGCCGAGAACTTCTTGATGTTGGCCACAATGGTCTGGTAATCGGCGTGGCCGAACGGGGTGTAGACCTCTTCGATGTCTTTGTCTGCCACGCCTTTGGAATGCAGGAACGAGCGCAAAATCTTATTGGTGGTGCGCGGGTACACGTAGTCGGTGCCCAGCAGGAAGAAGCGCTTGGCCGCGCCGCCTTCTTCGCTCATCAGGTATTCCACGGCAGGGATCGCCTGCTGGTTCGGCGCCGCACCGGTATAGAACACGTTCGGCGACATCTCTTCGCCTTCGTATTGCACCGGGTAGAACAGCAGGCCGTTGAGTTCTTCAAACACCGGCAATACCGATTTGCGCGACACCGAGGTCCAGCAGCCGAACACCACGGCGACCTTGTCCTGGGTCAGCAACTGGCGGCCCTTTTCGGCGAACAGCGGCCAGTTGGACGCAGGGTCCACTACCACAGGCTCAAGCATTTTGCCGTTGACGCCGCCCTTGGCGTTGATCTCGTCGATGGTCATCAGCGCCATGTCTTTAAGCGACGTTTCAGAGATGGCCATGGTGCCGGACAACGAATGCAGGATGCCGACCTTGATGGTCTCTGCGGCCTGGATTGTCCAGGTCATGCCCATGGCGGCGATGGATGCCGAAAGAGTGAAAGCCTTGATCAAGCTGCGACGCTTCATGGTGCGATCTCCGAGAACCCAAGTGTTGTTATTGGACAGATACAAGAGGGTTTGCAAGGGCTGTGCCTAGTCGCACAAAGGCATGAAACCGTCGCGTCGGCCGCGCGCGTGGGTAGTGAGGCGCACCATCAAATGGCGCCGGAGGCGCTTGAGTGCAGGGGGGTGCGCCACAACGGGGCGCATTCAGTGTTTGCGCATCAAACCGATAAAAAACAACCCGCCAATCGCCGCCGTGGCGACGCCGATGGGCAGGTCTTCGGGGGCGATCAGGGTGCGCGCCGCCACATCCACCCACACCAGAAACAGACTGCCCAGCACCCCGCACACCGGCAGCAACCGTCGATGCTCGGCGCCCACCAGGCGTCGGGCAATGTGCGGGATCATCAGCCCGACAAAGCCGATGGAGCCGCTGATCGAGACCAGCACGCCGGTCATCAATGACGCCACCACAAACACCTTCAAGCGCACGGTGCGTGCGTTAAGGCCCAGGGTCACGGCGGTCTGCTCACCGGCCATCAAGGCGTTGAGCGGGCGCGCCATGCCTAGCAATACCAACAGCCCCAACACGACCGTGGCGGCGGGGATGGCTAGCAGTTCCCAGCGCGCCAGGCCCAGGCCGCCGAGCATCCAGAACATCACCGCCGAGGCGGCGCGGTGGTCGCCCATAAACAGTAAAAGATTGGCGGCGGCCATCATCACAAATGACACCGCCACCCCGCACAACAGCAAGCGATCACTCTCCAGGCGGCCATTGCGACTGGCGACCGCCAAGACCACCAGCATGCTCGCCAATGCGCCGATAAACGCAGCGATAGGCAAGGTCAGCAGGCCGATCACTTCACCCACATGCAGCACCACGACCACTGCGCCCAGCGTGGCGCCGGAGGTCACGCCCAGCAAGTGCGGGTCGGCCAGCGGGTTGCGCGTGACGGCCTGCAACACCGCCCCGATCAACGCCAACCCAGCCCCAACCAAGGCGCCGAGCAGCATGCGCGGCACGCGGATCAGCCAGACGATGTGTTCCTGCCCCGCCGACCAATTGACCTCGCCGACGCCGAAGGCCTTGTACGCTACGATGCGCCACACCACCTCGACCGGCACCCGCGCCGGGCCAAACCCCAGGGAGATGATGCAAGACACCAGCAACACCGCCGCCAACGCGGTAAGCAACAAGGCGTAGCGACGAGTCATCATTCGCCGTGGAACCCCTTGGCCAAGGTCTCGACGGCCAGCACGTTATCGATACCCGGCGTGGCTTGCACATAGGGAATCACGATAAAGCGCTGATTCCTGATGGCGTCTACGGCTTGCAGCGCCGGGTTATTCATTAAAAAGGCCTGCTTTTGTTCGGCGGTGATTTCGCTGTAGTCGACGATCACGATCACCTGCGGGTTGCGCTCTACCACGGTCTCCCAGTTAACGCGGGTCCAGCTGGCGTCAATGTCATCGAGGATATTGCGCCCACCCGCCGCCTCGATCAGCGCCTGGGGCATGTCCAGGCGGCCGGACGTCATGGCGCGGTCTTCGCCACTGTCATAGAGGAACACGCGCGGTTTGTCGGCAGGCAGGTCTTTTTGCACCTCGCCGACCTGTGCCTGCATCTGCGCGATCAGGGTATTGGCGCGGTCTTGCACGTCGAAGATCTTGCCCAGGTTGCGCAGGTCGTTATAGGTGTCTTCCAACGTCGCGGCCGGGCGCTTCATCACGAAGGCGCAGGATTCGGTCAGCTCATACACATTGATACCCAGCGGTTGCAGGGTGCTCGGCGTGAGGTCGCCGCCCACGCGCATGCCGTAGTCCCAGCCGGCGAAGAAAAAATCCACATTGGCATTGAGCAGGGTTTCCACCGAGGGGTATTTGCTCGCCAGTTCCGGCAGGCCGTCCAGCGTCTCGGCCATTTGCGGGGTGACCGACTTCCACCCGGTCACCCCGCTGTAGCCGACCATGCGCGGCTTGAGGCCCAGGGCGAGCATCATCTGGGTCATGTTGATGTCGTGGCTGACCGCGTGTTGCGGTGCTTGCTGGAAGGTCACGTTGCGGTTGCAACTTTTGATCGTCAGCGGGTAATGGGTGGCTTCAGCGAAGGCTTGGGCCGTACCGAACAGCACGGTGAGGGACAGTAAAGCGCGCAGGATCATGGTTGGGTTATCCAGGTGATTCGGGGGTAGCCGGACAGGGGGTGGGTGTCTATCAAGGCCTCGACGCCAAACACATCGCGCAGCAACTCGACCGTCAGCACTTGATGGGGCGTGCCGCAGGCGACGATGCGCCCGTGGTTGATCACGTAGAGGCGATCACAAAATGCAGCCGCCAGGTTGAGGTCGTGAATGCTGGCCAGGGTGCCGATGTTCAGGCGCTTGACCCGCCTGAGCAGTTCAAGCTGATAGCGCGGGTCGAGATGGTTGGTGGGTTCGTCGAGGATCAGCAATTGAGGCTGCTGGGCCAGGGCGCGAGCCAGGATCACGCGTTGCTTTTCACCGCCGGAGAGCGTGGCGAAGGCGTGGTCTTCAAAGCCCTGCATGCCCACCGACTCCAAGGCGGTTTGCACCAGCTGTCTGTCGCGTAACGTGTCGCCATCGAACAAACCCTTGTGGGGTGTGCGGCCCATGGCGACCACTTCGTCTACGCGCAGGCCGAAGGCGTCGGGAAATTCCTGGAGCACCACGGCGATGCGTTGGGCGCACCACTTGGCACTCTGTTTCCACACGTTTTGATGTTCGAGCAGCACGTCACCCTGTGCCGGTTTAGTGAACCGATACGCGCAACGCAGCAGGCTGGTCTTGCCGCTGCCATTGGGGCCGATCAGGCCGACGAATTCCCCCGCACCGACTTGCAGGCTGGCGTCACGCAGGTGGAACTGGTGATGGCAGTGGCTGGTTGGGGACCAGTTGAGGTCGGTGAGGCTTAGCGATGTCATCGTTTCTCTCAAGTCCAACACAGTCCAAATGTGGGAGGGGGCTTGCTCCCGATAGCAGTGTGTCAGTCAACACATCCTGCACAGGTAATCCGCCATCGGGAGCAAGCCCCCTCCCACATTTGAACGGTGTTGAGTGTGGTTAGAAGGTGTAGTCCGCCGTGACGAAGAACGAGCGCGGTTCGCCCAGAATCCACTGTTGGCCGTCATTGTATTGGCTGACGGCATAGGTGCGATCAAACAGGTTATTCAACTGCAGGCCCAGGGTGGTATTGCGCATGGCTTTCCACGACACCGTGGCATCCACTACCGTGTAGCTCGGCAGCTCGTTCTGATTGGCCATGTCGGCGTATCGCGCATCCACATAACGCACCCCGGCACCGGCGCGGATGTCGTCGGTCACCGCCTTGCTCAACCACAGGTTGGCGGTGCGGCGCGGTACATCCACCGGGCGGTTGCCGTCGCGGGAGACCTGTACGCCGTTCACCGCCTGATCGAAGTCGTCGTACTGCGCATGCACGATGGCCGCGTTGGCTTGCAGCTGCCAGGCGTGTGGCAGTTGCAGATCAAGGCTTGCTTCCAGGCCACGGGAGGATTGCTGGCCGACTTGCTGCTTGAGGTCCGGGTTGCCGGGTACGTCGGTGAGCAGTTTCTTTTTGACGATGTGGTAGGCGGCCAGGGTCCATTCACCGCGCTGGTCCCAGAAGGTTTGCTTGATGCCGATTTCGGTCTGCTTGGCGGTGGACAGGTCGAATTGTTGCTGGCCCTGGCTCAAGGAAATCAAGCCGCCGACCCCATCGGTACTGGTGGCTTGCTGACCATAGATAGAGATGTCTGGTGTGATCGCATACACCAGCCCGGCCTTCCAGTTATTGCCGGTGAGGGTTTTGTCAGCCTGGCTGCCATCGCGTAGATCATCGCGCTCGACGTGGGCGTAGTCACGGCGGATACCGGTCACCAGTGCCAACTTGTCGGTGAGTTGCAGACGGTTTTCAGCGAAGGCAGCAACGGTTTTGGTGGTCGTCGCGAACAGCGGCTTGAACGGGTCGTTGCTCGCAAACTGCCCGGCTGCCGGGTGGTTCACGTCGATGGCTTGGCCGTCGCTGAAGCTGTCGGTAAACGGCGAGTTACTGGCCAGGCGAAAGCGAATACGGTTGTATTCCACGCCGGCCACGGTCTGGCTGTCGAGGCCGAACAGGCTGTGCTTGAAGGTGAACGTCTGACGGTCGCCCACCTGCTCCTGATTGTGCTTGATGGCGTAGTTGCCACTGCGGGTGAGCTGGCCGTTGGTGAAATTATAGTTCTCGGCGTTTTGCCAGCGACGCTGGTTTTTCAGGTAGTACAGCTCGTTGGTGGCGCTGACGTTGTCGCTCAACTGCCACTCGCTGCTCAGGTGCGTCCACTGGTCGTTGTAGTGCTGGGTGTCGTTGCTGACGTTGTAGTTTTTGTCCCGCAGGCCTTTATGCAATTGGCCGTTGATCAGCGGCGTGCCGAAGTAGTTCTGCGGGCGTTGGTCGCCGTAGTCGCTGGCCAGGGTAAAACTCAGGTTGTCTGCCGCCTGCCAGCGCAGCGCGCCGCTGACGAAGTCGCTGCTGGAGTCGCCATGGTCGATAAAACCGTTGCTGCGCAGGCGGTTGAGGTTCAGGCGATAGCTCAGGGTGTCGGTCAGCGAACCGCCGCTGTCCAGGGCTTGTTGCTGGCGATCGTAAGAGCCGTAGCCCAGGCGGATGTGGTTTTCGATCTCGCCTTCAAACGGCTTTTTCGGCACGGTGTTGATCACCGCACCCGTGGCACCTTCACCGTACAGCACCGAGGCGGGGCCGCGCAGTACGTCCACCCGCTCCACCGACCAGGTGTCTACCGGGAAGGTCGAGGTGCCCATGCCCATGTACATGCGGTTGCCGTCGTACAACTGCATCACCGAACCCTGGCCGGTAAAGCCACGGGCCGACAGTGAGGTGCCGCCATCGCCGGGTGTGCCGGTGCGGCTGATGCCGGTGGCGCGGGAGATGGCGTCCTGCACGCTGGCGTCGCCGCGTTCGCGAATCTGCGTGCCGGTCTGGCTTTCGACGCTGCCCGGGGTTTGCAGGGCTGTGAGATTTAGACGTGAGCCGGCGGTGGTCGGGGTCTTGGGGTCGACGTGTTCGTCGTCTACCGCTGTCGCGTTGACGGCGCTGGCGGGCAGGGTCAGGGCCTGGGCGCTGTTATGCAGGGCGAGCAGGCACAGCCCGCACGCAAGGTACTTGGTCATGGGTCGGTCAGTCTTCTTGGAGGGTTGCCCGCCGCTCGGCGCGGCGGGCAACAATAACGCAGTAAGTGTTATAAGTTAACACTTATTCGCTGCGGGACAAAAGTCGCGCAAGGCTACAGAAGTGCTCTGTGTCGGGCATCTCGCCGGGTTCATGCCGAACCTGAGGCGGATTCATGTTGCGCAAAAAAGCGCGACAGGATCAGGCGATCCAAGGCCCACACCGCGATCAATGAAGCGCCCACCAACGGGAAAATGATCGCCAGTGCGAGCATGATCACCATCGCGGTTTTCCACTTCGGCAGGTCATGGCGCAACGGCGGAACGCCAAGGCCGCCTTGCGGGCGACGCTTCCACCAGATCACCACACCGCTGACGGCGCTGAGCAGGATCATCAGGCAGATCAGCAATACGATCAGTTGGTTGACCCAGCCGAACATCTTGCCTTCGTGCAGCATCACGCCGGTTTCGGTGGCGCGTGCGACGAGGTTGTAGTGCTCCCAGCGCACATCGGCCAGTACTTTGCCGGTGTATTGGTCCACATGCAGGGTGGCGTCATTGCGAGGGTCGTCGGCGAACACCGCGATGGTGAAAACGCCCTCGGCGGTGGTGGGGAAGGTGATGCTGTAGCCGGGCTCGACCTTGCGCGAGGTGGCCAGGTCGACCACCTGTTGCAGGCGTACGGTTGGCGCGGCAGGGCCTGAGTGCATCGCGCCATGGTTCATGTGTTCGGCGTGGGCGCCGGACACGGGCATCGGCGTGTTTTCCATGGCCCAGGGCACGGTCTGTTGATGGGCGCTATTGAGTGCACCCGCCTGCTGGTCCGACTTCGGCACGTCGGTCCACATCGCGGCAGGGAATTTATTCCACAGTTCGGCGTATTGCTTACCCCAGAAACCGGTCCAGGTCATGCCGCTGAGCAGCATGACCAGCAACAGACCCGCACCCCAGAAGCCGGTGACTGCATGCAGGTCGCGCCAGAACACCCGGCCACGACTGCTCAAGCGTGGCCACAGCACCCCGGCCGACGACTTGCCGCGCGGCCACCACAGGTACAGGCCCGACACCACCAGCATCACGCCCCAACCGGCGGCGAGTTCGATCAGCCGGTCGCCGGTGGTGCCGATCATCAATTCGCCGTGCAGCGCGCGGGCGATGGCTTGCAGGTTGTATTTGGCGTCCTGTTCGCCCAGCACGGTGCCGCGGTAGGGGTCGACGAATACCGTCAGTTCGCGCCCCTCGTTGTGCACCACGAATTGCGCGCTGCGGGTGGGGCTGACCGGGGGCAGGTATTGGCTGACCACGCCCTGGGGATAGGCCAGCTTGGCGCGCACCAGTTGTTCATCGGCGCTTAGCGCGTGCTCGGCGGCCGGCACGGTGAGTAGGTCGCCGTACATCAGCGGGTCAAGCTGGGGTTTGAACAGGTAGATGATGCCGGTCAGCGCCAACAGCACCATAAAAGGGGCCACAAATAGCCCGGCATAAAAATGCCAGCGCCAGGCCAGGTTGTAGAACGAGATTTTTTGAGTGCTCATCAGGTTGTGCTCCGCAAGGTGATGGATCTTGTAAGTGGGGCTGCCAGGCAACCCCTTTGTCGGTAAGGCCGACGCCTACTGCGGTGCTTTAGAAACTCATGTCGATTTTAGTCCAGAGGGTGCGCCCCGGCTCCTTGATGGCCTGTGGGTCGCTGGCCGGGTAGCCGAAGCCGGCGTTGCCAGCCAGGTTCAAGTGCTCGGCGTAGGCTTTGCCGAACAGGTTGTCGACGCCGGTGCTGACCTTGAAGTTTTTATTGATGCGGTACGCAGCGTTCAGCGAGAACACGCCAAAACCGCCGCTCCTGTCGAAGTCTTTGCCGACCACGTTGCCCTTGTTTTGGTCGATACGGTTTTGCGCGGCGACCACGCGCCACAGCGCGCCGGCGCTCCAGTCGTCTTCGCTGTAGGTGAGGCCAAGGCGCGCATCCAGTGGCGGCATTTGCGGCAGGGCCTTGCCGTCACTGCTGTTTTTGCCCCAGGCGTAGGCCAGGGTGGCGTCGGTTTTCCAGTGGCGCGTCAGCTTGTAGGCCGCACCCAGTTCGCCGCCCATGATGCGCGCGTCGACGTTGCGGGCCTGGGAGGTGGTGCCCATCATCCCGGGCTTGTAGTCGAACAGGATGAAGTCCTGCACGCGGCCGATGTAGCCCGAGGCCCAGGCTTCGAGGTCGTCAGCTTTGTACTGCGCGCCGAAGTCGAGCTGGGTGGTCTTCTCTGGCTTCACACCGTCGAAGGCATTGACCGAACCGACTGCGCCGGTATTGGGCGAAAACAGCTCCCAGTAGTCGGGAAAGCGTTCCGAGTGGCCCAGGCCCGCGTAGAGGGTGGTGTCGGCGATGTCGTGCTCATAGCGCACGAAACCTGACGGCAAGGTGTCGGCCCGGGTCTTGTCGGCGGTGGCGCTGGTTTGCCGGAAGTCTTTGGCCGAGGCGCGGTCCAGGCGGGCGCCGGTGATCAGCCGGTCGCGGTCGGCGGCGTACCAGGTGAGTTCGCCGAACACGCCGTAGTTGTGGAAGTTGGCGTCTTTGGTGCGCGGCAATGCCTTGTAGGTGTCGATGCCCATGCTGCTGCGCTGGCGGTGTTCGTTGGTCTGGGCATCCAGGCCGCCGATCAATTGCACATCTTCCCAGCGCCAGGTGGCTTTGACGCGTGCGCCAAGGGTACGGCGGTCGACGTTGGACGCCATCGGCCCGGCCATCATCCCGGTGCCCGACGGCGTGCGCAGGCTGTAGTTGTCCATCACATGGTCGGCGTAGTTGTAGTAGACCTGGGCCTCGACCTTGTCCAGCACTTCGCCGAGGTTGGATTTTTCGAACCGCAGCCCCAGGCTTTCACGCAGGAACTGCGAGCCATCCATGCCGCGCCCGGCGTAGCGCGCCTCGCCATCGCCACGGCCGGCGGTGAGTTCCAGGAGGGTGTCGGTGTCGGGGGTGAAACCGACCGCCACGTCACCGTTCCACTTGTCGTAGCGCGAGGCCACGGTGTCGTTGTTGCCGTCTTTATAGTCGTCGGCGTGGGCCTGGTTGCCGATCACCCGTACGTAGCCCAATGGGCCTCCGGCGGCGGCGTCGATGACCTTGTCGAAGCGCCCGTTGGAACCGGCCAGCACACTGGCGTTGAGGCGTGTGCCCAGCTCACCGAAGTGCTCCGGTTCGCGGTCGAACAGGATGGTGCCGGCCGATGCGCCTGGGCCCCACAGCACGGTTTGCGGGCCTTTGATCACGGTGAGTTTGTCGTAGGTTTCCGGGGAAATGTACGAGGTGGGCGCGTCCATGCGGCCAGGGCAGGCACCGAGCATCATGCTGCCATTGGTGAGGATATTCAGGCGCGAGCCAAACATGCCGCGCAGCACCGGGTCGCCGTTGGTGCCGCCGTTGCGCACCAGGGCGAAGCCGGGGATGGTCTTGAGGTAGTCGCCGCCGTCGCTGGCGGGCACCGGTTGGCGCGGGTCCTTGGGGTTGGTGACCACGGTCAGCGGCGAGCTAGGGGCAATCGCAGTGATCACCGTGGGGGTCAGTTCATGCTCGGCGTGCTCGTCAGCCTGAACATAGGGGGTCAGTAGCGCGCCGCACAGGGCAGCGAGCACGGGGGTACATCCCAAACGGGAGTCAGCAGTCAATCTGGACATGACACGTTCCATCAATCAATCGTAAACAACACGGCCAGCAGCCTGCGGCTGTCTATCTGGGGTCGGCCGGTGTGAAGTAGCGCTATGTGAAGTGCTTACGCATTGATGGGGGGCGCGCGGCTGCGGGCGCCGGGGAAGATGCTCTGCCGGGCATGGCCCAGGCGCGTGGCGGGGGTAAGGGCGTTGGCGGGTGGTGGGGGGTTGAGGGTGAACGTTGATACACCGCCGGGCAGGGCGGGGCAGCTGTAGAGCAGGTCGCAATAGCCGCACTTGGACCAGAGGGCGTGATGTTCGGCCGGTGCTTTGGAGTGATGGGATTCGCCGTGTTCCATCGGCATGTCCATGGACATACCGGCGTGATGATCCATCGGCATCGCTTGGGAAATCAGCGGACCGATAAAGATCATCAGCATGGCGAACAGGCTGATCCAGCTGCCGCGCATCAAGCGTGGGCGTGGAGACAACCTGGCGCGAGGGGCGCCCATCGAGTGTCAGCCTATTGAGGGTGCTTGTGCATGTGGCTGGCCATCGGCGGTACTTTCTGTACCGACACCTCGACCTCGACCTTGCCGGCGTTTTCGAAGGTGAGGGTCAGCGGGAATTGCTTGCCGTCGGCCAACAGGCTGCGGTCTTTGAGGCCCACAAGCATCACGTGATAAGCCATCGGCGCGAAGGTCAGGTCACCCTTGGCCGGTACGGCCACGCTGGGTACTTGCTGCATCTTCATCAAGTCGCCCTGCATGACGTGTTCATGCAGCTCGGCCTTGTCTGCCACCGGCGTCTCGACGCTGAGCAGGCGGTCGGGACTTTCGCCGGTGTTATGAATCACAAAGTACGCCGCGACGGTCGGCGCATTCGGCGGCAACTCCTGGGACCACGGATCGCTGACCAACAGGTCGCCGGCCTTGTAGTCATCGGCATTGGCAGCACTGAACACCGGCAGCAACAACGCGGCCAGAAGCAGGGAAGATTTGAGCATGGCAGTTCTCCAAAACGGTTTTAAACGCAGTTCACTTGCGAATAAATCAGACCGTGGGAGAGGCGCGGGGGTTGAGGCTCGGCCATTGCTGGCGCGGGGTAGGGTTTTGCAGCTGGGGCGGCGGCAAGCTCTGTGAGGTATTGAAGTGCGCGACATACAACTGCGGCACATGCCCCGGCAACGCCACCAACGGCGCCGAGCCCGAGCAACACCAGCAATGCTGCATGGTGGAGTGATCGTCCTGCTGCGGCGCGGGAATTTCCAGCTTGCCCAGCGCGATGGTCTTGAGACTGGCGCCGTTGGAGGAGCAGAAACCGCCCCACATCAGTTGCTTGACCGGGTCATCCGACTGCTGCATTGCACCGGCCATCGGCATGGCAAAGGCGTTGAACAACACTGCGAAGCAGGCGATCCAGACGATTGCAAAGCGTTGACGGGCCATGGCGGACAATCCGTAGGGTTAAACGATCAGGCGGGTATTTAGCCTGATCGTAGGGGATAAGTAAAAAGGGGTGGTGTGGTTTGGTGTCGCAGTCAGACCGCCGTGGCGTGAAGTTTGAGGCCCAGCGCTTTCATGACTTTCATGATAGTCGCAAACTCGGGGTTGCCAGTGGTGGATAGGGCTTTGTATAGGCTTTCTCGTCCGAGGCCGGCGTCGCGGGCTACTTGGGTCATGCCTTGGGCGCGGGCGATGTTGTTCAGGGCTGTACGAATCAGCAGTCCATCCCCGCAATCCTCTTCGAAGGCGGCTTCAAGATACTCGGCCATGTCTTCGGGGGTCTTGAGGTATTCCGCGACGTCGAAATCAGTAAATTCGGTCATGGGTTACTCCGTTTTTCAAAGTCATCAGCAATTTTCTTCGCGTGTTGGATGTCGCGCTTCTGTGTTGATTTATCACCTCCTATCAGCAGGAGGTAAACCACATCGCCCTTACGCGTGAAGTAAATCCGGTACCCGGGTCCGTAGTGGATGCGCATTTCTGATACGCCGTTTCCTACAGACTCACAGTCGCCAAAATTTCCATATGTTGCGTTATCTATCCTTGTCATCACACGGACGCGGGCAGGATTACTGCGTAATGATACGAACCACTCCTGAAATTCTTTGGATTTCTTGAAATGAATCATCTTTGATCGTATTCCTTGGGATACACGATGGCAAGTTGCGACGCACTGCAAAAGCAGGCATCCCCACTGCGGCTGGTTGACTCAAAACCGCGAGCGGGGAGGTTAGGGCGGGGGCTTTTGGCTGAGCTAGCCAGCCAGTTCGGAAGGGTTTGTAGGATGATTCGGCTTTTCGGGGCGAGGCCAAGTGGATGGCGGTTAGGCGGGTTAATTGGATAAGCAGAAATTTCCGACAAGCCTTTGAGGTTGTCCCTAGGACACTCGATCTCTAGTCTTCGTACACCGCTGCAAACGCAGCGGCCGGGCGTCGCGGCCCGCAAGCATTAAGGCGCCTCTATTTTTTCTCACGGAGCGTCACCATGACTGAATCAACCCTTAACTCTAAAGCCCCCATCCGGCTATTCACCGTAGCCGACGGCATAAGCACCGAAGACCTGCTAATCAACCTCAGCGAAACTCTCGCCTCGGCCAATGCACTGAGCTGTGATCTTGCGTTTGGTCTGGAAGGTTCTAAACGAGAGGAGTTGCTGAGCGTTGCGCAGTTGATTGAGCTGGCGCAGTTGTTGGCTGATCGTGTGCACGCTGGCATTGGGCAGGAGTACGCCGCTAGCTGCTAACAACGTAGCTCAAAATGTGGGAGGGGCGGTGCGACGATTCGACTTGCCCCCGATGGCGGTGTGTCAGCTGAAAATGTGCTGACTGATCCACAGCTATCGGGGGCAAGTCGAATCGTCGCACCGCCCCTCCCACATTGGATCTGTGGTGTCTAGATATGGGTGATTGCCTGTAGTAATGCAGGCACGGTAGTGAATTCTCGGTCCACCGAAGCCAACACCGGCCGCTTCAACACCAACACCGGCACCCCACGCTCCCGCGCCACTTCCAGCTTCGGCTCCGTCGCTGTGCTGCCGCTGTTCTTGCTGATCAACACATCAATGCCACGGCGCTCGAACAACACCCGCTCATCCTCGATCAGAAACGGCCCGCGTGCGCCTATCACTTCACACCGCTCATTCCCCGGGTACACATCCAGCGCCCGCAGTGTCCAGAACTGCTCCGGCGGGATTTCATCGAGGTGCTGCAACGGCTCACGCCCCAATGTGAACAGCGGACGCTTGAACGGTTTCAGCGCCTCAATCAACTCAGCCCAATCGCCAACCTCACGCCAGTCATCCCCGACCTGCGGCTGCCACGCCGGTCGGCGCAGCGCCCAACAAGGCACGCCGCTCAACCGTGCAGCCTCGGCTGCATTGCGACTGATCTGCGCCGCGTACGGGTGGGTCGCGTCGAGAATCAGGCTGATCCCTTCATCCCGAACAAACTGCGCCAGGCCTTCAGCCCCGCCATAACCGCCAACGCGGACTTGGCAGATCAGGTCGGTCGGCACCCGTCCAACTCCGGCCAGGCTGTAGATATGTTCCGGGCCCAGGGTGCGGGCGATGGCGAGGGCTTCCGTCACGCCGCCCAGCAGCAGGATGCGTTTCATAGCGGCTTGACCACTTCGAGCAAGGTGATCGGCAGCGCCTGGCGCCAGGTATCGAACGCCCCCAACGCCTGCGCCTGGGCCACGTGGATGCGCGTCAGTTCGCCGCCATGCTGGGCGCGCCAGTTCATCAAGGTCATTTCGCTTTGCAGGGTCACGGCGTTGGCGACCAAACGGCCACCGGGCCGCAGGTGTTGCCAGCAGGTGTCGAGCACGCCGTCGCGGGTGACGCCACCGCCGATGAAGATGGCGTCTGGGGCTTCCAGGCCTTGCAGGGCATCCGGTGCTTTGCCGCGGATCAGTTGCAGGCCGGGCACGCCGAGGGCGTCGCGGTTGTGTTCGATCAGGCCTTGGCGGCCTTCGTCGGCTTCAATCGCCAGGGCGCGACAGCTGGGGTGGGCGCGCATCCATTCAATCCCGATGGAGCCACTGCCAGCGCCTACGTCCCACAGCAGTTCACCGGGCATGGGGGCGAGGCGGGCGAGGGTCATGGCGCGTACATCGCGTTTGGTGAGTTGGCCGTCGTGTTTGAACGCAGAGTCGGGCAGCCCGGCCAGACGCGACAGGCGCAGCGCCTGCGGCTCAGCCACGCAGTCGATGGCGACCAGGTTCAAGTCGGCGACGCCAGCGTGTTGCCAATTAACAGCCAGCCCATCGAGACGCCGTTCATCCGCGCCGCCCAAGTGTTCAAATACGCTCACACGACTTGGACCAAACCCGGATTCAGCCAATAGGGCCGCAATCAAAGCAGGGCTGCCGCCATCGTTACTCAACACCAACAGCCGAACGCCGCTCGCCAAATGCGCATTCAACGCCGCCAACGGCCGGGCCACCACGGACAATGTCACCACTTCCTGCAACGGCCAGCCCAAGCGCGCGGCCGCCAATGACACCGACGAGGGCGCCGGCAAAATCAGCAGCTCATCAGCCGTTACCTGGCGCGATAGGCTGGCGCCCACCCCATAAAACATCGGGTCGCCGCTCGCCAGCACGCACACCGGCTCACCACGCCGCGCTAACACCGGCTCCAGGGAAAACGGGCTCGGCCACAACTCGCGCTCGCCACGAATACACACCGGCAACAGGTCTAACTGGCGCTGAGCACCTATAATCCGCGTGGCGCGCAACAGGGCATGCCGGGCATTCCTGCCCAGCCCCTTGAAGCCGTCTTCACCGATGCCTACAACCGTCAGCCAGGGCGACATAAAGATTCCTTGAACGACATCCGACGGGCAGGCTTTTCATGCCACCGGACAAAGCAGGCATAATACCGCGCCTTTACCCGTCAACCGGTAGCCCCGTGAAACCAATGCCCGCTGTAAATACCTTGCGCCCCTCGGCTTGTCCGGGGTTGCTGCGTATTGTCCAGGCGTTGGACGGCGGCATTTGCCGGATCAAACTGGCCGGTGGTTCCATCACCGCACAGCAGGCCCATGCGGTGGCGGACGCCGCTCAGGCCTATGCCGGCGGGGTGATCGAGGCGACCAACCGCGCCAACCTGCAGATACGCGGCATTGGCACTGAAGAGAACGCGTTGATTGCGATGTTGCTGGCGGCCGACCTCGGCCCCAACAACGCCGCCGGTGACGATGTACGCAACCTGATGCTCAGCCCCAGCGCCGGTATCGACCCGCAGATGCTGTTCGACACGCGCCCGCTGGCCGAGCAGATCCTCAATACCCTGCAAAGCCACCCGCGCTTCCATGAGTTGTCGGCCAAGTTTGCCGTGCAACTGGATGGCGGCGAGGACCTGGCGATGCTCGAACATCACCATGACCTGTGGCTGTCGGCGTTTGTGCGAGATGGCCAGACGCTGCTTGCGTTCGGTCTTGCTGGTTGCCCGGGGCTGGATGCGCCGGTAGCCGCTGTGCCGCTGGAGCAGGGCCACGCACTGGTGGTGGCTGTGCTGGAGGCGTTTCTCGATCTCGCCACGCCAGAGCAAACGCGTATGCGTCATCTGGCTGTGGATAAGTTGTCGAGCCGCCTCAGGCTGCCGTTGCTGCCATCGGATGGCTTCAAACGCCCGCCCAGCGGTGCATTGCTGCACCTCGGCACTTATCCACAGGCGCAAAAGAATCAGTTCTACGTCGCCGCCATCGCGCCCTTGGGTCGTCTGGATTCGACGATGCTCAAAGGCGCCGCACAACTGGCCAGCGACTACGGCGACGGCACGCTGCGCTTCACCCCCTGGCAGGGCGTGCTACTGCCCAACCTCGAAAAACCGCACGCCGTGACCGAGCGCCTGGCGCAGCTTGGTTTTCTGTGTTCAGTCGACCAGCCCCTGGCGCGCATGACGGCCTGCACCGGCTCTAGTGGCTGCGGCAAAGCCCTGGCCGATACCAAGGCCGACGCGGTGCAACTGGCTGCGCTGCACCCCGAGCTCGACGTGCACCTGTCCGGCTGCCCGCGTTCCTGCGCCGCTGCGCACACCGCGCCCGTCACCTTGCTGGCGGTGAGCCCCGGCCACTACGACCTCTATTTTCGCGATGCAGCCTACCCAGGTTTCGGCCGGCTGCACGCGCACGCCCTTTCCATTGAAGCGACGGGCGCCTTGCTGCGCGCCCGCCCACGGAGCAACACCGATGATTGATTACATCCGCGACGGTCAGGAGATCTATCGCAACTCCTTCGCCATTATTCGCGCGGAAGCCAAGTTGGACCGCATCCCGGCCGACCTGGAAAAACTCGCGGTGCGGGTGATTCACGCCTGCGGCATGGTCGATGCCATCGACGGCCTGCAATTCTCCGAAGGCGCAGGCAAGGCCGGGCGCGATGCGCTGGCCGCTGGCGCGCCGATTCTGTGCGATGCGCGAATGGTCTCCGAAGGCGTGACCCGTGCGCGCTTGCCGGCCAACAACGAAGTGATCTGCACCCTGCGCGACGACAGCGTGCCGGAGCTTGCGCGGGAACTGGGCAACACCCGTTCCGCCGCCGCCCTGGAACTGTGGCGCCCACACTTGGAGGGCAGTGTGGTGGTGATCGGCAACGCGCCGACCGCCTTGTTCTACCTGCTGGAAATGATTGACGCAGGCGCGCCGAAACCGGCGTTGATCCTCGGCTTCCCGGTGGGCTTCGTCGGCGCCGCCGAATCCAAGGCGATGCTGGCCGCCGACAGCCGTGGCGTGCCGTTCGTGATCATGCAAGGTCGCCTGGGCGGCAGTGCCATGGCCGCCGCTGCGGTGAATGCCCTGGCCACGGAGGTCGAATAATGCCGGCTCGCGGACGTTTGATCGGCCTGGGCGTAGGCCCCGGCGACCCGGAACTGATCACCCTCAAGGCCTTGCGCCTGCTGCGCGAATCACCCGTGGTGGCGTACTTCGTGGCCAAGGGTAAAAAGGGCAACGCCTTCGGCATTATCGAAGACCACTTGGTGGCGCAGCAGACCCTAATGCCGCTGGTGTACCCGGTGACCACCGAAGTGTTGCCGGCGCCGATGTCGTATGAGCAAGTGATCAGCGATTTCTACGACGCAGCTGCCGTCGACGTGGCTGCGCACCTGGATGCCGGCCGCGATGTGGCGGTGATTTGCGAAGGCGACCCGTTCTTCTACGGCTCCTACATGTACCTGCACGACCGCCTCGCTGAGCGTTACGAAGCGCAAGTGATTCCGGGCGTGTGCTCAATGCTCGGCGGCGCCTCGGTGCTCGGCGCGCCGTTGGTGTATCGCAACCAGAGCCTGTCGGTGCTCTCGGGCGTGCTGCCCCATGACGATCTCAAACGTCGCCTGGCGGACGCCGATGCGGCGGTGATCATGAAGCTGGGGCGCAACTTCCCCAAAGTGCGCCAAGTGCTCGAAGAACTCGGCTTGGCCGGGCGTGCGCTGTATGTAGAACGCGCCACCATGGCCAATCAAAAGATCGTGCCGCTGGATCAAGTCGACCCATCGTCGTCGCCGTACTTCTCGCTGATCATCGTGCCCGGTGAACGGTGGCAAGGTTGATGCGCCCGGCGATTGTCATCCTCGGCCAGGGCAGCCTGGCGACGGCGCGCAAGATCCAGCAGGTTTACCCCGACGCGTTGATCCATGGCCTGGCGGGCCGCGTTGAAGGTGCAGACCTGGCCTATAACGAATTCGGCGCCACCCTGCGTCAGCTTTACCAGCAAGGCACGCCGCTGATTGCGCTGTGTGCCGCCGGTATTGTGATTCGCACCCTGGCGCCGCTGCTGCTGGAGAAAGGCGAAGAGCCCGCCGTGCTGGCCGTTGCCGAAGACGGTAGCGCCGTGGTGCCGTTGCTCGGTGGCCTGGGCGGTGTGAATGTCATGGCGCGGGAAATCGGCGCTGCATTGAATGTCGCCGCCGCGATCACTACCAGTGGCGAGCTGCGGTTTGGCACCTGCCTGCTCAACCCGCCGCAGGGTTATGAACTGGCCGACCTGGAACTGGGCAAGCGCTTCGTCAGCGACCTGCTGGCCGGTGAAAGCGTGCGCATCGAAGGCGCTGCGCCGTGGCTGGATCAAGCCAATTTGCCGCAGGATGAGCAGGCACGTTTGGCCATTCACGTGGGCAGTGCCGCGCGCTTACCTGCGGCCAATGAATTGCTGATCTACCCGAAAAACGTCAGCGTGACCTGCAAGCCCGGCGCGCAACTGGCTGAGCGCGTGCGCGCGGCGTTGCATGAGGCCGGTATCGCTTTGCAATCGCTGGCGTGCCTGTTGGCCAGTGATACGCAGATGGCTCAAGCGTCGTTGCATGAAGCTGCGTTGGAACTGAGCGTGCCCCTGCGTTTTACCCACGTCAGCCAAGCTGCCGATATCGTCATTGATGTGGCTGAACAGCCGCTGGACCTGTCGCAAGTGGGCCGCGTGCGTGGTCGTCTCGCCGTGATCGGCCTGGGCCCCGGTGCTGCCGAGTTGATGGTGCCGGCGGTCAAGGCTGAACTGGCGCGCTGCACCGATGTGCTGGGCTACGAAACCTACGTGCGCATGGCCGGCCCGTTTCGTGACGATCAAGTGCAGCATTGCACCGATAACCGCGAAGAGATGCAGCGCGCACGCCATGCGTTTGAGCTGGCGGCCCAAGGCCGATCGGTGGTGGTGGTGTCGTCTGGTGACCCGGGCGTGTTCGCGATGGCCGCTGCGGTGATCGAGGCGTTGCACGAGTCCAGCGACCCGGCGTGGCATCAGGTCGACCTGGAGATCCTGCCGGGTGTGTCGGCCTCTCTGGCCACTGCGGCCCAGGCGGGTGCGCCGTTGGGGCATGACTTCTGTGTGATGTCGCTGTCGGACAACCTCAAGCCCTGGTCGATCATCGAAAAACGCCTGGACCTCGCTTCCCAGGCCGACCTGGCGTTGGCGTTCTACAACCCGATCTCCCGCTCGCGGCCGTGGCAGTTGGGCCGCGCGCTGGAAATCGTTGCATTGCACCGCAGGCCTGAAACGCCGGTAGTGCTGGGTCGTGATATCGGTCGTCCGGGCCAGACACTGCGTGTCACTACGCTTGGGCAATTGACGCCCGAACAGGTGGACATGCGCACCATGGTGCTGATCGGCTCGTCCACCACGTGCGTCTTCCCGCGAGCCGGTGGCGGTGAGTGGGTATACACGCCGCGCTGGTATGGCGAAAAACCGGTCTCCTGAAAACGACTTGGCCAATGCCGGAAAGCTCCGAACGACGGTGGGTCATTGCCCACGGTTGTCCGGGGCTTTTTCTTTTTTTGTCGACGAAACTCAAAGGCGTCCAGTGATCGCTGGGGAGCGCATTGCGCAAGGCATGTTTGGGGCATGGAAAGCCCGTCGGCAGCTGGTCTAGTGTTGGAGCAAGCCCCATGTTGGGGTGCTTGTGGAGATCTGGAAATGGAGCGACATCACAAAAGGATTATCAGTGCGAAACGGCGCAAGTTGATTGCCGCGTACACGCTACCGGGGGCACGGAAGTTGACTGCGTCGTTGCCGGTGGACGCGACAGATGACAGCAACGCGGCCGTGGTCAACAACGGCGTCATTTCGTTTGTTGAGGGTGTGTCTGCACTGAACCGCGAATACATCCGCAAAAGCTACCTGCTGGCGAGCAGTTACGTCAGCGATGTATTGAAGGTCCACCGAGGCACCGAAAGTTGGTACGACGAATTTATCAAAGTGATGGTCAGCCTGGGTTGGTTGCCGGTGCGCAGCAGCTTTGAACGGGTTTCCAGTGCGGGTAAAGGCTTGACGGTGCAGTGGGCGGCGTTGAACTTGATAGCGGGCATGTTGGCGTCGACTTCGCTGGGCGGGCCGCTGATCACTGTGCTGCCCAAGCTGGCGGCCGACGCGCTGGAGGCACTCAAACAGCTACCGGCTACGTTTGAGTTGTTCAAGCGCAATAGCACCGTGCATCAGGGCGGTGATTTTGGCCTGGCGTCCTGTGCTGAAACGGCGGGCGAAGTGACGATGGTGCTGGTGACTTACAGCTCACACGGCGTGAACAAGCAGGTGGGGCTGCCATTCCTGGAATGGGACAGCGCCTCGTTCGAGGCTTTCAGCGGGCAGACCTGCCTGGTGCTGAATACTTCGGTGGTCAACGAAAAAACCATCCAACTGATGCGCGAGAGCGCGGGTGACAAGGTGCAACTGGCAATCGCCAAATACCGCATCTAAGGCACCAGGTAACCGCGCACCCCGGTAAAGATGATTTGCGCGGCGAGGGCGCACACAAACAGGCCCATCAAGCGGCTGACAATCTGCAAGCCCTGGTCACCCAGAATTCGTTCGATGCGGTTGGACATATACAGCACCACGCCCACCGTGAGGCTGGCCAGGGCAATGCTGAGGATGGCGGTGAGCTTGTCATCCCAATGGGGCTGGCTCACGCCCATCACCAGCAGTGCACCGATGGTGCCGGGGCCGACGGTGAGGGGGATGGTCAGCGGCACGATGGTCACGTCCTGCTGCACATTGTCGGTCTGCACCGCCGATTTGCCTTGGGCCATGCCCAGGGCTGAGATGAACAGCACACTGCCGGCGCCAATGCGGAAGGCGTCCACGGTGATGCCGAACACGCTGAAAATCACCCGGCCAAACAGGTAGAGCAACACGCTCGACACTAGCGTCGCCAACGCCACCTTCCACGCCAGGCGGCGCCGTTCTTTGTTGGAATAGCCACGGGTAAGGCTGATAAAGCAGGACAGCACGAAAAACGGGCTGTAGAGCACCAGCATTTTCAGGTAGACGCTGAATAACACGTGGAGCATGGGGACGGCTCGCGGCGGGGGAAGTGTAGGGAGTCTATCAGGCGGCACGGTCAAAATGTGGGAGGGGGCTTGCTCCCGATAGCAGTGTGTCAGCCAATAGAGAATCGGCTGATACACCGCTATCGGGAGCAAGCCCCCTCCCACAGTTAACTGCATTTCAATCTTAAGACGGGGCGTGCTCGGGGCGCTGTTGGCGCTGCGCCACCCAGTACTCCACCAACTCGCGCAACTGCGACAATTCCACCGGCTTGGCCATATGCCCATCCATCCCGGCCTGGCGTGCACGCTCTTTATGCTCCGACAGAATATGCGCCGTCAGCGCCACTATCGGCGTGCGAATACGTTGATGACTGACTTCCCACGCCCGCAGTTGCTGGGTCGCGGAGAAGCCATCGAGGATCGGCATTTCGCAGTCCATCAACACCAGGTCGTACCGCTGGGCTTTCATCGCCTCCAGCGCTTCTTCGCCGTTGCTGGCGGTGTCCGGGTTGAGGTTGAGCTTGCCGAGCATGCCGCGAATCACTTTGGTGGAGATGCTGTTGTCTTCGGCCACCAGGATGCGGAAGTCCGCAGGCACGGTAACGGCGGCTGGCGCGGTGGGGGCAAGGCGCGGTTGTGTGTTGCCCTTGTTGCGCTGGGTCAACTCATCGGCCAGGGTGGTCTTGAGGGTGTAGCCAGCCACCGGTTTGGCGAGGATGCGCTTGATGCCGCAGTTGCGCGCAATGATTTTGCTTGGCGCGTTGCTGATGCCGGTGAGCATGATCAACAGGATGTCGTGGTTCAGGCTCGGGTCTTCCTTGATCTTGGCCGCCAGTTGCATGCCGGTCATGCCGGGCATGTTCTGGTCCAGCAGCACCACGTCGAAGTAATCGCGCAGGTGCGCCTTGGTGCGCAGCAACGCCAGGGCTTCCTTGCCCGATGGCACGGCACTGACGTTCAGGCCCCAGGCGCTGCATTGCTGCACCAGCACTTTGCGGCAGGTGTCGTTGTCGTCCACCACGAGCACGCGGGCGTCTTTGAGTGGGCCGTCGAGGTCGCTGGTGGGGTGCTCCAGGCGCTCCGGGTCCAGCGGCAAGGTCAGCCACAACGTGCTGCCCTGAAGGCTGCCGCTCTTGATGCCGAACTCGCCGTTCATCAACAGGATCAACTGCCGGGCGATAACCAGGCCCAGGTGGCCGCTCAGGCGGGTGGCCGAGAGGAAGTTCTTGCTGTGCAGTTCGCTGTGCAAAAGGGCGTCGCGCTCGGCAGCTTCCATCGGCAGGCCGCTGTCTTGCACGGCAATGCGCAGGCGTGGCTTGGTGCTGCGGTCGTCGAGGGCAACCACGATCAGCACTTCGCCCTCGTCGGTTTTTTGCAGGGCGTTTTCCAGCAGGCTCAACATTGCCTGGCGCAGGCGAGTCGGGTCGCCGCTGATGACGCGGGGCACCTGAGGCTGGATAAAACTGATCAGCTCGACGTTTTGCTGTTCGGCCTTGGCGCGGAAGATGCTCAGGCAGTCATCGATCAGCGCATTGAGGTCGAACTGCACATCGTCCAGCTCAATCTGCCCGGATTCGAGCTTGGAAATATCCAGGATTTCGTTGATCAGCGTGAGCAGTTCATTACCGGCGCTGTGGATGGTCTGCACGTAGTCCCGCTGCTTCACCGACAGTGGCGTGCCCAGTAACAGTTCGGTCATGCCCAGCACGCCATTCATGGGCGTGCGGATCTCGTGGCTGATCTTGGCCAGGAACTCGGCCTTGGCCGCGATCTCGGCATTGCTGGCAGCCAGGTCGCGGCTGAGGCTGAATCGTGCCTCGACAATCGCACGCTGGCGCTCACCCAGGGCGAGGCTCATCAGCAAACCGCTGAGACAGATGAAGGCGAGCAACGTGATGATCAAACCCTGTGGTGCCAGCAGCGTCAGGCCGAGCAACGCGGGCAGAATGATCAGCGTGCCGGTGTTGAACACCACCATCGCCGCCACGAACAGGCGTGCCGGGCGGTAGCCTTTTTGCCAGTGATAGGCCGAGACAAACAGCATGCTCAAGCCGGCCAGCGCCACCAGGGCGTAGGTGATGAAGTTCAACGGCAAGGTGTTGACGAACAACAGCAACAGGCCGCACAGCACGATAAACAGGATGTCGCCCATCAACAGCTTGTTGAGCGGGTGGGGGCCCAAGGGCATGAAGAAGCGATAGGCAAACATCAACCCACATGGCGCGGTCAGCAACAGCGCCAGGTAGGCCCCCGGTGTCTGGATCGCATGCCAGTTTGGCAGCCAAGGGCCCACTACGTTGAGCAGCAGCGCCAGACTGAGCATCAGCAGCACTTCGCAGGCCGCCAGCCACAGGCTGCTGCGGGAGCGATGGTAAGCAAAGCGCGTGAGGTTATGCAGGATCAGCATCAGCAGGCAGCCGAACAACAGGCCGTAGATCAGCGTCTGGGTTTGATCGGCAGCGGCCAGCACGGCCGGTTCCAGGGTGATATAGGGGCGCAGTTCGTGTTCTGAAACCAGGCGCAGGTAGACCTCAAGGGGTTTCTGGCTTTGGGGCATGGGCAGCATAAAGTCGCTGCTGGGCAGCGGGCGTTCAGCCTGGGGCTGGCGAGTGCCGGTGCTCTGTTGTTCCACCAGCGTGTCACCGTCGAGCACGTAGAGGCTCAGGTGGGCCAGGTCCGGGGCGAATATGCGCAGCACTTGCTCGTGCTTGCCGGGTTGCAGCTTGAAACGTACCCACAACGCACCGTCCGGCTGCGCGGCAGTGATCCGGTCCAGTTCGATGGGGCTGAATTGATTGGTGTAGCGAGAGGAGCGGATGTCGCTCAGTTGCAGATCGGCCTGTTCATCAAGCAAAACTGCCCAACCACTGCCTTGCGCGGCGGCCTGGGCCGGGAACAAGCAGAGCAGTGTCAGCAGACTGACAGTGAAACCTATGGCGATCCTGAGCCAGCGCACGGCGAAATCCCTTCGTAGGTTGATGCACGAGGTTAACTATGCGCGGCAGGCCTTTATACGGCAAGGGCCAAAGGCCCTTGCCTAACCGAACGGATAGCTACTGAAGGCCGCTGCTTACTGCTCTTCGCCCCGTTCACGGGCGATGGCGCGGTAGCCGATGTCCTTGCGGTAGAAGCAGCCGTTCCAGTCGATCTTCGCGGCCAGCTTGTACGCCTGCTGCTGCGCGGCATCGACACTGGCACCCATGGCGGTGGCACACAACACACGGCCACCTGCGGTTACAACTTTACCGTCCTTGAGCGCAGTGCCCGCGTGGAACACCTTGCCTTCCAGCGTAGCCGCCGCGTCCAGGCCTTCAATCACGTCGCCCTTGGCGTAGTCGGCAGGGTAACCGCCGGCTGCCAGCACAATGCCGACGCTCGGGCGTGGGTCCCATTGCGCTTCGACCTTGTCCAGGGCCTGGGCCAGCGCGGCTTCCACCAGCAGTACCAGGCTCGACTGTAGACGCAGCATCACCGGTTGGGTTTCCGGGTCGCCGAAGCGGCAGTTGAACTCGATGACTTTCGGGTTACCGGCTTTGTCGATCATCAAGCCGGCATACAGGAAGCCGGTATACACATTGCCTTCATCGGCCATGCCACGCACGGTCGGCCAGATCACCAGGTCCATCACGCGCTTGTGCACGTCAGCCGTGACCACCGGGGCAGGGGAGTAAGCACCCATGCCGCCGGTGTTCGGGCCGCTGTCGCCATCGCCGACGCGTTTGTGGTCTTGGCTGGTGGCCATCGGCAGCACGTTCTTGCCGTCGACCATCACGATAAAGCTGGCTTCTTCGCCGTCGAGGAATTCTTCGATTACGACGCGCGAGCCTGCATCACCAAAGGCGTTGCCGGCGAGCATGTCGCGTACGGCGTCTTCGGCTTCCTGCAGGGTCATGGCGACGATCACGCCTTTACCGGCGGCCAGGCCATCGGCCTTGATCACGATCGGTGCGCCTTTTTCACGCAGGTAAGCCAGGGCTGGCTCAATCTCGGTGAAGTTCTGGTAGTCGGCGGTCGGGATCTTGTGGCGCGCCAGGAAGTCCTTGGTGAAAGCCTTGGAACCTTCCAACTGGGCAGCGCCGGCGGTTGGGCCGAAGCAATCCAGATTACGGCTGCGGAACAGGTCCACAACACCGGCAACCAGTGGGACTTCAGGGCCGACGATGGTCAGCGAGACGTTCTTTTCAGCAAAATCGGCCAGTTGCTCAAGGGCCAGCACGTCGATGGCGACGTTCTCGCACTTGGCTTCAATGGCGGTGCCGGCGTTGCCGGGGGCAACGAAAACCTTTTGGACGCGTGGGTCCTGGGCAACTTTCCAGGCCAGGGCGTGTTCACGGCCACCGCTGCCAATGATCAATACATTCATTTCAAAAACCTCGGATGACGCTGAATTCTGGAAGCAATGCGGGCCGCTTTTCTGTGGGAGCTGGCTTGCCTGCGATGGCATCGACTCGGTGCATCTGAAACATCGAGTCGCCCGCATCGCAGGCAAGCCAGCTCCCACAGAAGCCAGTGCCCACCAGGCAATGTTGGATCAGTGGCGGAAGTGGCGCATACCCGTGAAGACCATGGCGATGCCGGCTTCGTCCGCAGCAGCGATCACCTCGGCATCACGCATCGAACCACCCGGTTGGATCACGGCGGTCACGCCCGCTTTCGCGGCATTGTCCAAACCATCGCGGAACGGGAAGAACGCATCAGACGCCATCACCGAACCCACTACCTGCAAACCGGCGTGCTCAGCCTTGATCGCGGCGATACGCGCCGAGTTCACACGGCTCATCTGGCCGGCGCCGACACCGATGGTCTGGCGGTTCTTGGCGTAGACGATGGCGTTGGATTTAACGTACTTGGCCACTTTCCAGGCGAAGATCAGGTCGTTGATCTCTTGCTCTGTCGGTGCGCGCTTGGTCACCACTTTCAGGTCTTCGCTGCCAATCATGCCGATATCACGGCTCTGAACCAGTAGGCCACCGTTGACGCGCTTGTAGTCCCACGCAGCAGCGCGGTCAGCCGACCACTCGCCGCAGGCCAGCAGGCGCACGTTGGCTTTGGCGGCAACGATGGCGCGGGCCTCGATGCTTACGGATGGGGCGATGATCACTTCCACGAACTGACGTTCGACGATCGCCTTGGCGGTCTCGGCATCCAGCTCACGGTTGAAGGCGATGATGCCGCCGAAGGCCGATTCGGTGTCGGTGGCGTAGGCCAGTTCGTACGCCTGGCGAATGCCGCCTTCAGCGTCCGGGCTTACGGCCACGCCGCACGGGTTGGCGTGCTTGACGATGACGCAGGCTGGCTTGACGAAGCTCTTCACACATTCCAGCGCGGCGTCGGTGTCGGCCACGTTGTTGTAGGACAGCTCTTTGCCTTGCAGCTGGGTTGCGGTGGCGATGCCGACTTCGGTCGGCTTGGCCTCAACGTAGAACGCCGCGCTCTGGTGCGGGTTCTCGCCGTAGCGCATTTCCTGGGCCTTGATGAACTGGCTGTTGAAGGTGCGCGGGAACTGGCTGCGGCCTTCGGTGCTCAGTGTTTCGGCGGCTTGGTTAACAGTGCCCATGTAGTTGGCGATCATGCCGTCGTAGGCGGCAGTGTGTTCGAACGCCTTGAGCATCAGGTCGAAACGCTGGGCGTAGGTCAGGCCGCCGGCTTTGAGGCCTTCCAGTACGTTGGCGTAGTCGCTGGCGTTAACCACGATGGCCACGTCTTTGTGGTTTTTGGCTGCCGAGCGAACCATGGTCGGGCCGCCGATATCGATGTTTTCGATCGCGGTCGGCAGGTCGCAGCCAGGCTTGTTGATGGTGGCTTCGAACGGGTAGAGGTTAACGGCCACCAGGTCGATCGGCTTGATGCCGTGTTCGGCCATGATGGCGTCGTCGGTGCCGCGACGGCCGAGGATACCGCCGTGGATTTTCGGGTGCAGGGTCTTGACCCGACCGTCCATCATTTCTGCGAAACCGGTGTAGTCCGCCACTTCCACTGCGGCCACGCCGTTGTCCTGCAGCAGTTTGAAGGTCCCGCCCGTGGAGAGGATTTCCACGCCCAGGGCTTCCAGCTCCCGGGCAAATTCGAGGATGCCGGTCTTGTCGGAGACGCTGATCAAGGCGCGGCGGATCGGCAGGCGGGTAGTCTGGTCGGTCATTTCAATTTCCATCAAAAGCAAAGGAGTCAGCAAAAAAGGCGACCGTTTTTTACGCGGGCGCCTTTCTGGTTTGATTGAATGCTTACAACAAATCGTACTGCTTGAGCTTTTTGCGCAAGGTGCCACGGTTAAGGCCCAGCAGCTCACTGGCTTTGGTCTGGTTGCCCTTGACGTAGTTCATCACGCTTTCGAGCAACGGCGCTTCGACTTCGGAGAGCACCAGGTTGTACACGTCCGTGACGGAAGCGCCCTCAAGGTGGGCGAAATAATTGTGCAGCGCCTTCTCGACACTCCCGCGAAGGGTCTGGCCTTCTTCGCTCGGCGTGTTCAGGTGCTGTTTCAAATTGACGTTGTCGCTCACGGGCGTTGTTCCACTCACTAAAGTCTCGGTCATCATCGTCATGCGGCCACCCCTTCTGCGTCCCCTGCTCTCAGGCTCTTGTCTCGTTCGGCAAAGAACTCACGAACGGCGGTGACCTGTGCTTGCGTTTCATCCAAACGATTGAACCCGGCGCGAAACTCCCTGGCGCCTGGCAGGGTTGCGAGATACCAACCCACATGCTTACGAGCAATTCGCACGCCCATCACGTCTCCATAGAACGTGTGAAGGGCGGCCAGATGCTCTAGCAGAATACGTTCCACCTCGATCAACTCCGGTGCCGGCAAGACTTCGCCGGTACGCAGGAAATGGTCGATTTCACGGAAAATCCATGGCCGCCCCTGGGCGGCCCGGCCAATCAACAAGCCATCGGCACCGGTCGCGTGCAGCACGCGCCGGGCTTTCTCGGCTGAATCGATGTCGCCATTGGCAAAGACTGGCATCGACACCGCCTGCTTGATCGCGGCAATGGTGTCGTACTCGGCTTCACCTGTGTAAAGGTCGGCGCGGGTGCGGCCATGCACTGCCAGCGCTGTAATGCCTGCCTGTTCGGCGATCTTCGCCACCGTCAGGCCGTTCTTGTTGTCCCGGTCCCAGCCAGTACGGATCTTCAGGGTCACCGGCACATCGACTGCGGCGACAACGGCCTGCAGGATCTCGGCAACCAACTGCTCATCTTTCAACAGCGCGGAACCGGCGGCCTTGTTACAGACCTTCTTGGCCGGGCAGCCCATGTTGATGTCGATGATCTGCGCCCCCAACTCCACGTTGGCCCGGGCCGCATCCGCCAGCATCTGCGCATCACCGCCGGCGATCTGTACCGAGCGGGGCTCGGGATCACCTTCGTGGATCATGCGCATCCGCGATTTGCGGGTGTTCCACAAACTCATGTCGCTGGTGACCATTTCCGAGACTACAAGACCTGCGCCCAAACGCTTGCACAGCTGACGAAAGGGCTGGTCGGTGACGCCCGCCATCGGGGCGAGAATCAAGCCGTTGTGCAATGTATATGGGCCGATGCGTACCGCCGACATAGGACTTCCCTGTTGTGGGGCCGGATCATTAGAGTTCGAAAAAGGGTTGGCATGATACCCGCTCTCGATGACTGGATAAAGGCTGAATTGGATAAAATCTGAACAGTTATTTCTTTATCGCCAGCGGTTTGGTTGCCGGGCGCACAGTCAAGAATCCGCCGTCAAACCTAATGACATAAGCCGTTTCACTCGGGCGAGTGGAAGCTCAGGCTGTAATTCACGGCTTTGTTGCCTGGATCGAGGATATCCAGGGAGATGTGGATCGGCGTCTGCGAGGGCATTTCGCTGACGCCGGCCAACTCGCCGCTGAGGTATTCGGCAGGTTTGAAGCGACGACTGGCGATCAGGCCGCCGTTCATGTCGGCAAAGCGCAGCTCCAGCAGGGGAAACGGCTGGGAGAAGGTCGCGCGGTTATAGATGATCGCATCCACCACCAGCGCCCCTGCGAAGTCCGGGTGGCTGCGCACTACCAGGTTGCTGCTCTTTATGTGGGCAATATCTACCCGCGAGGGCACGGTGCAGCCCAAGGTTGGGCACACCTGCTGGAACCACGGGCGGTAGGCGTCCTGGCGGGCCAGGTCGTCGAATTGGTAGGCGATGTATTGGCCGGCCAGGCCCGCGGCGGCGAGCAGTACCAGCAGTATCCAGACCAGGCGGCGGCCCACGCTCGACGGGCGTTTTTGCGCATAGAGGTGCAGCGGGTCGTCTTCGAGGTCCTGGAGCAGGTCGTCGTGAGCACTGCTTTCGGCATGCGGGCGCTTGCGCCGGGGCTGGGGGCGTTCTTGCGGCTCGGCCTCTTCGGTGGCTGGGGGCAGAGGCGTGAACGGCGGGTCGATATCGTCGTTTTGCGGCGCGGTGTGCAGCGGCGGTTCATCGTCGAGATCGTCAGTGTGGAACGACATGGACGGTTCGGTGCGCTGCTTGGTCGCAGGGGCCGGGATCGGTTCGGGTGCGTCTTCGGCGGCCAGGGCGCGTTCTTCGGGGGGCTCGCTGAACAGGCTGGCGGCCCACTTTTCCTCTTCGGCCTTGACCGTGTCACGGCTGGCGCTGAGGGCATCGTCCTTTTGTCGACGATCGGTGCCGGGCTGGCGACGTTCTGCGCCCACTGGCAGCGTGTGCGCAATCTCGCGGCGTTCCAGCTTGGCCAGTTCTTCGTCCAGGTCCAGGTTGTCCAGGTCCAGGTCTTGCGCGGTCCATTGTTTCTGGCTGATTGCCCGTGGCGGCTCAGGCTCGGTGGCGGCCGGCAGTTCAGGCTCCGGCGCTGCATTGTCGGCAGCGCGTTGCTCCATCAACTGGCGAACGGCATTGAAGACTTGCAGGCACGAGCCGCAACGCACCACGCCGCGGGCCACGTTCAATTGACCGTGGTTGACGCGAAAGCGCGTTTGGCAATGCGGGCACTGGGTGACGAAACTGTCGGTCATGCGGCTATCCGATTCAGGCAAGCGCTCATTCTAGCGCCGACGACCGCTGATGCGTACCCAGCCATCGCGGTTAGCGATCGGGTCCAGCTCGAAATCCTTCGAGTAAGCCGCGGCTACGTCTTCACCTTGCTCGGCAAGGATGCCCGACAGCGCCAGGCGCCCGCCCGGCTTGACCAGACTCGACAGCTGCGGTGCCAGCGACACCAGCGGGCCCGCGAGGATGTTAGCGACCAGCACATCGGCCTGCACCTGGGGCAGTTGCTCCGGCAGGTAGAGTGGGAATTTGTCTTCAGGAATATTGTTACGGCCTGCGTTATCGCGGGAGGCTTCCAGGGCCTGCACGTCGATATCGGTGCCCACTGCCTCCTTGGCGCCCAGCAGCAGGGCGGCAATGGCCAGGATGCCCGAGCCGCAACCGAAGTCCAGCACGTTGCAGTTGGTCAGGTCCTGGCCGTCGAGCCATTCCAGGCACAGGGCGGTGGTCGGGTGGGTACCGGTGCCGAACGCCAGGCCCGGGTCCAGCAGCAGGTTGACCGCCTCAGGCTCGGGCGCGGCGTGCCAGCTTGGCACGATCCACAGGCGCTGGCCGAAACGCATCGGCTGGAAGTTATCCATCCAGCTGCGTTCCCAGTCCTGGTCTTCGATCACTTCGCTGTGATGCTCCGGCAGTGGGCCGCCGGTGAGCAACTCCATATGCGCCAGCACGCTGGCGGCATCGGTGCCGTCTTCGAACAGGGCCAGCAAATGGGTGTGGGACCACAGCGGGGTGGTGTTGAGTTCGGGTTCGAAGATCGGCTGGTCTTCGGCGTCCATGAAGGTCACCGAGACGGCGCCCACTTCCAGGAACGCGTCCTCAAAGGTTTCGGCTTGTTCTGGGCTGATGGCGAGACGGACTTGCAGCCAAGGCATGGCGGGCACCTTTGAAAAAATTGAATGTGCAGCGGGGAGGGGCTGCGAAAGCGCGCAAGTTTACGCGAGCGCGCGTAATAACACGACTGTACTGGGTAAATGTGGGAGGGGGCTTGCCCCCGATAGCGGTGTGTCAGTCTCAATACATGTACCTGATCCACCGCCATCGGGGGCAAGCCCCCTCCCACATTTGGCCTGTGTGCATCCAGAAAACCCAGGTGCCAGAAACAACAAAACCGCCCGAAGGCGGTTTTGTTGGGTGGAGCACTTACTGGTTGGCCAGCTTGTGTTCCAGGTAGTGAATGTTCACACCACCTTCGCAGAAGCCTTCATCACGAACCAGGTCCCGGTGCAGCGGGATGTTGGTCTTGATGCCGTCGACCACGATTTCGTCCAGGGCGTTACGCATACGGGCCATGGCCTCGTCACGGGTGGCGCCCCAGGTGATCAGCTTGCCGATCAACGAGTCGTAGTTGGACGGAACCTTGTAGCCGCTGTACAGGTGCGAATCCACACGTACGCCGTTGCCGCCGGGCGCGTGGAAATGCTTGACCAGGCCAGGGCTTGGGATAAAGGTTTTCGGGTCTTCGGCGTTGATGCGGCACTCCAGGGAGTGGCCATGCATCTTCACGTCGTCCTGGGTAAAGGACAGCACGTTGCCAGCGGCGATGCTCAGCATCTCCTTGACGATGTCGATACCGGTGACCATCTCCGAAACCGGGTGCTCTACCTGCACACGAGTGTTCATCTCGATGAAGTAGAAGCGGCCGTTCTCGTAGAGGAACTCAAAGGTACCGGCGCCACGGTAGTTGATGTCGATGCACGCCTTGACGCAGCGGGCCAGCACTTCTTCGCGGGCCTTTTCATCCAGGCCCGGTGCCGGTGCTTCTTCCAAGACCTTCTGGTGACGGCGTTGCAGCGAGCAATCGCGGTCGCCCAGGTGGATGGCGTGGCCCTGGCCGTCGGACAATACCTGCACTTCCACGTGACGTGGGTTGGTCAGGTACTTTTCCAGGTAGACCATCGGGTTGCCGAACCAGGCGCCCGCTTCGGAGCGGGTCTGCTTGGCGGCTTCGATCAGGTCTTCTTCCTTGTGCACAACGCGCATGCCGCGACCACCACCGCCACCGGCGGCCTTGATGATCACCGGGTAACCGACTTCACGACCAATGCGCAGAGCGGTTTCCTCGTCTTCCGGCAGCGGGCCGTCGGAGCCAGGAACGGTTGGCACGCCGGCTGCGATCATGGCGTCCTTGGCCGACACCTTGTCGCCCATCAGGCGAATGGTCTCGGCTTTCGGGCCGATGAAGGCAAACCCGGACTTCTCTACCTGTTCGGCGAAATCGGCGTTTTCCGCAAGGAAGCCGTAGCCTGGGTGGATGCCATCAGCGCCGGTCACTTCAGCGGCCGCGATGATGTTGGACACTTTCAGGTACGAGTTCGTGGCCAGTGGCGGGCCGATGCAGATGCTTTCGTCCGCCAGTTTCACGTGCATCAATTCGGTATCGGCCGTCGAGTAAACAGCGACGGTCTTGATGCCCTCTTCCTTACAGGCGCGCAGGATACGCAGCGCGATCTCGCCGCGGTTGGCGATCAGGACTTTTTGCAGTTTCTTCGCAGGTTTCAACATCGAAGGCGCTCCGCGGTTCAAACGATGGTGAACAGCGGCTGGTCGTACTCAACCGGCTGACCGTTTTCTACCAGGATGGATTCGATGACGCCGGCTTTTTCAGCGGTGATGTGGTTCATCATCTTCATCGCTTCAACGATGCAGATGGTGTCGCCCACTTTCACAGTCTTGCCGACTTCAACGAAGGCTGGCGAGGTCGGTGCCGGGGTGCGGTAGAACGTACCGACCATTGGCGACTTGACCACGAAGCCGTTCAGCACAGGTGCGGCTGGCGCAGCAGGTGCGGCAGCGGCAGGTGCAGCGGCCGGAGCAGCAGCGGCAGGAGCCGGTGCTTGCATTTGCGGCGCGTAGAACTGCTGGGCCGGGGTCTTGCTGTGGCGGCTGATCCGTACGGATTCTTCGCCTTCCTTGATTTCCAGCTCGTCGATACCGGATTCTTCCAGCAGTTCGATCAGTTTCTTAACTTTACGGATATCCATGAATCATCAACTCCCAAGGGTCGGTCAGGGGCGCTTGGCCGGTTGTTCAAGTTGTTCCAGGGCGGCCTCCAGGGCCAGTCGGTAACCGCTGGCGCCAAGGCCGCAGATCACACCTACCGCTACGTCGGAGAAGTAAGAGTGATGGCGGAAAGCTTCGCGTTTGTGCACGTTCGACAAATGCACTTCGATGAATGGGATGCTCACCGCCAGCAGCGCGTCACGTAAAGCAACGCTTGTATGCGTAAAAGCGGCGGGATTGATCAGGATAAAGTCCACGCCTTCGCCGCGCGCGGCATGGATACGATCAATCAATTCGTACTCGGCATTGCTTTGCAGGTAGAGCAGATGGTGGCCAGCTTCACGGGCCCGGCGTTCCAGATCGAGGTTGATCTGTTCCAGGGTCACTGCCCCGTAGACGCCCGGTTCACGGGTGCCGAGCAGGTTCAGGTTGGGTCCGTGTAGAACCAGAAAGGTCGCCATCGGCTGTTCCTTGTTATCGATGTGGGTACGGCAGAACCCGGCGACTATGCCGCAAAGCCTTTGTGACTGTCCAGTTCTATGCAGTAGGCAGCACGATTAGCGAGGATAGCGCAAAATTTGTGACTAGGGCCTCGAATCCAGTCATTGGCAATACGGTTCTGAACATGCAGGAGATCAAATGTGGGAGCGGGCTTGCTCGCGAATGCGGTGGGTCAGTGATGGATGTGTTGACTGAGACACCGCATTCGCGAGCAAGCCCGCTCCCACATTTTGATCTTCACTTGGCAGCGGATCGGGTTAAACCCGAAAGGCCTGCACCGCCGTATTGAGCTGCCCACCCAGCACCAACAGATGCTCACCCTGGCTGCGCCCCTGCCCAATCCGCAGCAAATTATCCTCACCCAACCGATGAATCCGCTCGCTGTTATCCCGAATCTCACTCACCGCGCCGCTCTGCTGCGCCGTCACATCCGCAATCCGCACCGCCGTGTCAGAAATAGTCTGGATCGCCCCGACAATCTCATCCAACGCGCCATCGGCCGCCTGTGCCTGCTGGGCGGTGGCTTCGGCGTGTTCGACCTGGGCGCGCATACCTTGCACCGATTGGTGCGCGGCGCTTTGCAGGCCAGCGATCAACGTCTGGATTTCTGCCGTGGCGCCGGCGGTGCGCTGGGCCAGGGAACGTACTTCGTCGGCGACCACGGCAAAACCCCGTCCGGCTTCACCGGCACGCGCCGCTTCAATGGCCGCGTTGAGCGCCAACAGGTTGGTCTGGTCGGCAATCGAGCGAATTACCGTGAGTACGCCGCCGATGGTGGCGGATTCTTCGGCGAGTTTTTCGATCATCTGCGCGTTTTGCTGCACTTCGCCCACGAGGGCATGCAAGCCAGTAAGGCTGAGGCCGATTACCCGCTGACCCTGTTGCACGGCTTCACCCGCACTGCGGCTGGCCCCGGCGGCCTGGCTGGCATCACCGGCCACTTGTTGAATGGTGGCTTCCAGCTCCCCCAGCGAATCACGGATCTGCGCGGTATCCCCGGCCTGGCGCTCAGCGCCGTCATGCAGGCCGCTGCTCAATTCGGCGAGGGCGCGGCTGCTGCCGGCGACTTCTTCGGCATTGCCGCGAATGGTGCCCACCAACGCCACCAAATAAGCGCGCAGACGGTTGAGAGAGGCTTCGATGTCGTGCAATTCGCGGTTGGTCTTGCCCAGGGCAATCGACTGGCTGAAGTCACCCTCGGCCCAGGTCGACAGGGCCGGTGCCAGGTTGGTCAGCACGCGGGCCAGGCGCCGTTGCAGGGTGTCGATCAGCAGCGCGATCAGCAGAATCAGGCCGATCATTACCCCTTGCATCACCCGCACTTCACCCTGGATTTGGCCGTGCTGCGCGCGCACCACCGGCTCAAGGCCCGCGATGGCTTGCTGCACTGCGTTGATTTTCAGGTGAGTGGCGGTGGCCAGGTCGGCGCGCTGCTGGATCTGCGCGCGCGTGCGCTTGAGTTCGGCGGGGTAGCGGGTGAGCAGGCTGTTGAGTTCGCGCTTGAGGTCGACGCCGGTGTCTTGGGCCTCGGCTTTTTCGCTGTTTTCCAGGCCCATCAGGGCTGAGAAATCATCGGCGCTGGATTCGGCGCTGGCTTTTACCCCCAGCAGCGGCAGTTTCTCAAGCACGTCAGCCTGGCTGCGGATATTCCCGACTTCACGCTCTACATCATCGGCCAATTCTGCGCGGCCGCTGCTCACCAATTTGTCGCGGGCCAGGGACAGTTTGCCCAGGTGTTGGGAGGCGGCCAGCAGTGGCGGCAGGTAGCGTGCAGCGTCGGCAGAGTTGACGCCGGTAGCGTACTGGCTCAATTGCTCCAGGTTTGCGCCCAATTCCCGTTCGGCTTGCAGCAGCAGCGCCTGCGGGTCGCCAGCCAGTTTGCCGGCGGCCAGCAGGTCGGTCTTACTGAACGAGTCTAGGTCCGTCAGGCTCGGGCGCAGGTTTTGCGCCAGATCAGCAGGCAGTTCATCCAGGTGTTGTAACAAGCTTTCCAGGCTCTGGCTGGCGCTGCTCAAGCGCAAGGCGTCCCCGCTCGCCAGGTAGTCGTCGATATTGCGTGCCGCCTGGTTCTGAAAGGTCTGCGACAGGCCCAGGTAGCGCTCCATCAGCAGATAAGGCCGTTCCAGCGCCCGTTGCGACCACCAGAGCGTGGCCCCGAGGGCCAGGCACACGGCGACGAGAAGAAGGGTGTTGAGATTGGTCAGCAGCTTCAGGCGCATGCGTGGTTTCAACCGACGACAAAAGATAAGTGCCTGAAGTTATTGCGTTTTCGTTACAAGGTTATGACCGAATCAGTGGATTCTGGTGAAAAGATGGCACTTTGCTTTGATGCGTGCGCAGCTTGCACGCGGTTGCGCCCGGCATCCTTGGCGCGGTACAGCGCCTCGTCGGCCTGGGCGGCCATCATCAGGCTGTCGGAGCCGTCGCGCAGCTCCACCAGCCCCGCGCTGAAGGTGCACCACAAGTCCTGCGGCTGGGCGGGGTAGTGGATCTCGGCAAAGCGCCCACGAATCTCATCCAATACTTTGCAGGCCGATTCCAGGTCGGTGTCGGGCATCACGATGGCGAACTCTTCGCCGCCGTAGCGCCCGATGAAGTCGGTTTTGCGCAACCGCTGCTTGAGAAACAGCGCCAGGCTTTTAATCACTCGGTCGCCCATGGGGTGGCCGTGGCTGTCATTGACCCGCTTGAAGTGGTCGATGTCGAGCATGGCAAAGCTCAGCGGCTTGTTTTCGCGGCGGGCGCGGAAGCTACAGTCTTCGAGCAATTGCAGGATATGGGTGTGGTTGTACAGGCCGGTCAGACTGTCGCGCACCATCCGAGCCTTGAGGTGGCGGGCGCGGGCGGCGCGGTTGCGCACGGTGGTAATCAGGTGGCGTGGCTTGATCGGCTTGGTGAGGAAGTCGTCGCCGCCTTCGCTCATGGCGTCCAGTTGCTTGTCCAGGTCGTCTTCGGCCGACAGGTAGATGATCGGCACGCTGACATAACGATCGTTGTGGCGAATCACCTTGGCCAGTTCAGTGCCGGTGCAGGCGGGCATATACATGTCGAGGATGATCAGGTCGGGCTGGAAGTCTGCCAGCTCGGCCATGGCCTGGATCGGCTCGATCAAGGTGCGCGTGACGATGCCGGCACTGTTGAGCAACCGCTCGGTGTGCAACGCCTGGGCCCGCGAGTCGTCGATGATCAGTACTTTATAGGGTTCGTACTGGGCGACGCAGGTGAGCACTTCGATCTTTTCCAGCAGGCTTGAGGCTTCCAGCGTACCGGTGAGAAATTCCTGACCCCCGGCGCGCACGGCGGCCAGGCGGGTGGGGGTATCGGTTTCATGCAGGCTGAAAAACAGCAGCGGCAGCTTTTGCTCCAGACCTTCCTGGGCTTCGGCAGCGAGCTTGAGGCCCAGGCCTGCGCCGCAGAAGTCCACGTCCATCACAATCGCCGATGGCAGGCGCTCGGCCATTGAGGCGCGAAACGCGGCTACGCTGTCCAGGGACTGGGCGCTCATGCCAAAGAATTCCAACTGCTTGGCCAGGCGTTCGGCGCGCTCATGGTCGGCGAGCATCACGTAGATCGGCTTGCGCATTGGCGGCAGGAAGGTTTGTTCCAGCTGGTCGCCTTGGCGCAGGCCGGTACGCGACAAGCGCTGCATCAAACGATTGAGCTCGGTAATCAACTGGCTGCTGAGGCGGCCGCGATTTTCGTCCACCTGCTTGAGTGACTCGCCGATATGGCGCGCCAACTGGCCGTGCTCCGGTTGCTCGAAGCGCTCGGCAAAGCGCAGCAGGCGCAGGTTGGCTTCGCTGAGTTCAGAGAGGTCAGCGGTGGACCATTCGCTACGTTGCAGGCGCTGCCAGATCTCAAGAATTTGACGTGCCTGATGAATTACCCGCTGGGCAAAATGGTGCTTGAGACGCTCACGGCTGGGGTCTTCTGGCTCGGTCATATCCTGACTACTAGTTAGGCTGCATGCTGAGGTCGAACTGATGGCTCTATGCTAGCACCTCTTATCCATAGGATGAGTGTCGTACGTCAATAAACTGCATCTGTGTGAAATTCAGTTATTGACCCAGTGGTCGCGCAGCGCAAAAAACGTGCATCCTTTATAGTCCAACCTCGCTGTCGTGCCAGTTTCGTTATAAAAGCCTCGCACTGGCGGCACGATGGGGTAGGGTTGTGGTCGGAGTGTTTGAACGCACGCCATCAATTCAAGTGCATGAACTCAAGTGATTGAAAGGATATCGCCATGCTGGACTGGAAAAACCGTGCAGGCAGTGCCAAAGGCCCCGCCCCTGAGCCCAAGTCGGCCAACCGCGGCTACGTTCGCAGCTTGCTGATGAGCAAAGCCTTGCTCAGTGTGTTGTGCTTGTACCTGTTGGTCACTGGTGCCCTGGGTTGGTACTGGAGCGAAGAGCCGGCGCTGTTCCCGGTCCAGCAAAATGCGCAGATTGCCGCCGAAAAAGACGGCAAGCAGATGGTGGTGGGTTTCACCACTGTCGAAACCCTCAAGACCGTGGTCGGCACCTTGCTGAACAAACCCGGTGGCTACATTTCCAACGACCGTTTCCCTCCGGGCCTGTGGATGGACAACATGCCGAGCTGGGAATACGGCGTGCTGGTGCAGGTGCGTGACCTGACCCGTGCCCTGCGTAAAGACTTCGCCCGCTCCCAGTCGCAGTCGGCTGAAGACGCTGACTTGGCCAAGGCCGAGCCGCGCTTCAACTTTGACAACAAGAGCTGGGTGCTGCCGTCCAGTGAGTCGGAATACCAAGAGGGCATCAACTCCCTGAGCCGCTATGAAGCGCGCTTGTCCGACCCGAACCAGCGCGGCGCGCTGTTCTATGCCCGTGCCGACAACCTCAACAACTGGCTGGGCGATGTCGCCACCCGCTTGGGTTCGCTGTCGCAACGCCTGTCGGCCAGTGTGGGCCGGGTGAAACTGAACACCGCACTGAAAACCGAAGCCCTGGCGCCAGGTGAAGTGCCGCAGGTTGATGAAGAAGTGGTGGAAACCCCATGGATGCAGATCGACAACGTGTTCTACGAAGCCCGTGGCCAGGCCTGGGCCTTGTCCCACTTGCTGCGCGCCATCGAAGTCGACTTTGCCGACGTACTGGCCAAGAAGAACGCCACCGTCAGCGTGCGTCAGATCATTCGTGAGCTGGAAGCCTCGCAAGAGCCGGTATGGAGCCCGATGATCCTCAACGGCAGCGGCTTTGGCGTATTGGCCAACCACTCGCTGGTCATGGCCAACTACATTTCCCGGGCCAACGCGGCCGTGATCGATTTGCGTCAACTGCTCAACCAGGGTTGATGATGGACGCCACTCAAAAGGAGGCCGCCCACCGTGCGGCCTCCGACGCCGAGCTGATTTGCTGGGTCGACGAGCAGGACAACCTGCTCGGTGCCCTTGTCCGCTCCGATTTGCGCCAGCGCGGCCTGATTGGTCGTTGCACCTTTATCTTCCTGTTCAACTCGGCCGGTGAGCTGTGTGTGCATCGGCGCACCCTGAGCAAAGCCATGTACCCTGGTTTTTGGGACACGGCGGCCGGTGGCATGGTGGCAGCGGGGGAGAGTTACGCCGATTCGGCGGCCCGCGAGCTGCAAGAGGAGCTTGGTGTGGGCGGGGTGGAGTTGGTCGAACATGACCATTTCTACTTTGAGGATGGCGACAGCCGGCTGTGGTGCACGTCCTACTCTGCCGTGTGGGACGGGCCTCTACGTTTGCAGCCCGAAGAGGTCATGGAAGCACGATTTTTACCCATCGAAACCGTCCTGCAGGACGCTGAGCAAAAGCCCTACTGCCCGGATGCCCAAGAGGGCCTTCGTCGCTATCTCGCCTCGCGTCGCTAAAGCTGCATAAATTGGCGCCATTTGGCCCTTAGCAAGTCGGCTTTTTGCCGTTACACTGCGCGACTTTTCACCCGAGCCATCCTGCTATTAGGAGTAGGGCGGTTCGGTAGCGCTGCCCCTGCCTGAGTGGGGCTTCGCGGTCGGTGTTCCCCTTGGCGGGTGCCGATCAGTCTTTGTCCTCCCAAGAGGATTGCCGGTGGCCAAAAAAGCCGCATCCTTCGCCGCCCTTGGTGGCCTGGTATTTTCCACCGACGCAGGTCGACACTGCCCGGACTGTCGTCAGCCCGTGGACGCGTGCATCTGCAAACAGACCCTGATCCCTGAAGGCGACGGTATTGCCCGCGTGCGACGCGAGAGCAAGGGCCGTGGCGGCAAGACGGTGACCACCATCACCGGGGTGCCGTTGGCCGAGGATGCTCTGAAGGAACTCGCCACCACGCTGAAAAAGCGCTGTGGCACTGGTGGCGCGTTGAAAGACGGCGTCATCGAGATCCAGGGCGATCACGTCGAGTTGCTGTTGGCCGAGCTGATCAAGCTCGGGTACAAGGCCAAGAAGTCCGGCGGCTGAAAGCCTCTTCCCGACCTGTGTCTAAACTCTGTCCTGCGCGTGGGGTCCTACCTTGCACGCAGGCAAATCGTCATTTTCATTCTTTAGACTGCGCCAGCCTCTGATAGGGGCGGTGTTTTCGACTTCATTTATAGGGGACTTCGATGTCCGTACGACGCACACGCAAAGACGATGGCAGCCAATGGACAGTTGCGGACAGCCGCAGTGTTTACGGGATTCGCCATTGGGGGGCCGGGTATTTCGCGATCAATGAAGCCGGTCGCGTAGAAGTCCGTCCGAACGGCCCCAACAGCACGCCTGTCGACCTGTACGAGCAAGTCGACGAGCTGCGCAAAAGCGGCCTGTCGTTGCCGCTGCTGGTGCGCTTCCCCGACATTCTGCAAGACCGTGTACGCCAGTTGACCGGCGCCTTCGATGCGAACATCGAGCGCCTGGAATACCAGAGCAAGTACACCGCGCTGTACCCGATCAAGGTGAACCAGCAGGAAGCGGTGATCGAGAACATCATCGCTACCCAGGACGTTTCAATCGGCCTGGAAGCCGGTTCCAAGCCGGAACTGCTGGCCGTACTGGCCCTGGCGCCGAAGGGCGGCACCATTGTTTGCAACGGTTATAAAGACCGTGAGTTCATCCGCCTGGCGTTGATGGGTCAGAAGCTTGGCCACAACGTATTTATCGTGATCGAGAAAGAATCCGAAGTGGAGCTGGTGATCGAAGAGGCCGCCAGCCTCAAGGTCAAGCCACAGGTTGGTTTGCGCGTGCGTTTGTCATCGTTGGCGTCGAGCAAGTGGGCAGACACCGGCGGCGAGAAATCCAAGTTCGGGTTGTCGGCCGCGCAACTGCTGTCCGTCGTCGAGCGCTTCCGCGCCGCCGGCCTGGACCAGGGCATCCGCCTGCTGCACTTCCACATGGGCTCGCAGATTGCCAACCTGGCCGACTACCAGCACGGCTTCAAGGAAGCCATTCGCTACTATGGCGAACTGCGCAACCTCGGCTTGCCGGTCGACCACATCGACGTGGGCGGCGGCCTGGGTGTGGACTACGACGGTACCCACTCGCGTAACGCCAGCTCCATCAACTACGACATGGACGACTACGCCGGCGTGGTCGTGGGCATGCTCAAGGAATTCTGCGATGCGCAGAGCCTGCCGCACCCGAACATCTTCTCCGAAAGCGGCCGTTCCCTCACCGCCCACCACGCCATGCTGGTGGTGCAGGTCACCGATGTCGAGAAACACAACGACGAAATCCCGCTGATCGAAAACAAGGAAAGCCTGCCCGAAACCGTGCAATGGCTGGTGGACCTGCTCGGCCCGACCGACATCGAGATGGTTACCGAAACCTACTGGCGCGCCACTCACTACATGAGCGACGTGGCCACCCAGTACGCCGACGGTAAGCTGACCCTGGCCGAAAAAGCCCTGGCTGAGCAATGCTACTTCGCCGTGTGCCGCCGCCTGCACAACTCGTTGAAGGCCCGCCAGCGCTCGCACCGCCAGGTGCTGGACGAACTCAACGACAAGCTGGCCGACAAGTACATCTGCAACTTCTCGGTGTTCCAGAGCCTGCCGGACACTTGGGCGATCGGCCAGGTACTGCCGATCTTGCCGCTGCATCGCCTCGACGAAGAGCCGCTGCGCCGCGCCGTGCTGCAAGACCTGACCTGCGACTCCGACGGCAAGATCAAGCAGTACGTCGACGAGCAGAGCATCGAGACCAGCCTGCCGGTGCACGCCTTGAACGAAGGTGAAGACTACTTGCTGGGCATCTTCCTGGTCGGTGCCTACCAGGAAATTCTCGGCGACATGCACAACCTGTTCGGTGACACCGACTCGGTGAACATCTACCAGCGTGAAGACGGTTCGGTGTACAGCGCCGGCATCGAGACCCATGACACTATCGAAGACATGCTGCGTTATGTGCACTTGTCGCCGGAAGAGTTGATGACGCATTACCGTGACAAGTGCGCGAGCGCGAAGATCAGTGCTTCGGAGCGTACGCAGTTCCTGGATGCGTTGCGATTGGGGCTGACGCGGTCTTCGTACTTGTCCTCGTAATTCAAGCTGACGGTAATCCAATGTGGGAGGGGGCAAGTCGCACCGCCCCTCCCACATTTAGATCTTCATCTGGTAGTACCTTTCGTGTGAGGGCTGGACGATGTTGAGCAAATGGCTGCAAGCCTTCACCCTGGCATTCGCCGCACTTCTCGCGGCATGCTCCCCCATCAAAGTGCTCAACGCACTCACCCCCTCCAGCACCTTCAGCAAAACATCGGCTATCGCTTATGGCGATGATCCTCGCCAAAAACTCGATATCTACCGCCCTGCGCCTGCCATCGCCCACGCCCCCGTGGTGGTGTTTTTCTACGGCGGCAGCTGGAACTCAGGCGCTAAAGAAGATTACGGTTTTGTCGGCGAAGCCCTGGCCTCACGCGGCATCGTCGTCGTCATCGCCGACTACCGACTTTACCCCCAAGTGCGTTACCCCGCCTTTCTCCAGGACGGCGCCCAAGCGGTGGCCTGGACACACCAACACATCGCCGACTACGGCGCCGACCCCAAGCAACTCTATGTGATGGGCCACAGCTCCGGGGCCTACAACGCCTCGATGCTCGCGCTGGATGCGCGCTGGCTGAATGCAGTCGGTTTATCGCCGTCGATTTTCAAAGGCTGGATCGGCCTGGCCGGGCCGTATGATTTCTTGCCGATTGAGAACCGGGATGTGCGACCGGTGTTTTTCTTCCCGGATTCGCCGCCCGACTCCCAGCCGATCAACCATGTGAGTGCCGAGGCACCGCGAACGCTGCTGATCGCCTCGACGGATGACGACCTGGTCAACCCCACGCGCAATACCGGTGGGCTGGCGCGCACGCTTCGGGCAGCCGGTGTGCCTGTAGAAACGTTCTACTTCAGTAAAACCAGCCACGCGACGTTGGTGGCCTCCCTCTCCCGGCCGCTACGCTGGCTTGCACCGGTCTTGGACCGTGTGACGGCGTTTATCCAAGCCACTGATTCTGCCGGTTCAAGCGCCACGCAATCGCCCACAACGTAAGGCTGCGCAGGGCCATGAACAGCAGGAAGGTGATCCACAGGCCGTGGTTGCCCAAGCCTTGCATCGCCCAGGCGATGGGCAGTGTCAGCAACAGCGTCAGCAGCATGCCGTTGCGCATTTCCCGCGCGCGGGTGGCGCCGATGAACAGGCCGTCCAGCAAGTAACTCCACACCGCAATCAACGGCAGCACTGCCAGATACGGCAGGTAGATGTCAGCAGTTTCGCGCACGCTGGGGATATCGGTCTGCATGGCGATAAACAGGTGCCCGCCGAGGGTAAACAGCAGCGCGAAACCGACGCTGGCGATCAACGACCAGCCGCCGGCCACCACCAGCGAGCGGCGCAAGGCGTGGCGGTCGTGGGCGCCGATGGCGTGGCCGCACAGGGCTTCGACCGCATGGGCCAAGCCGTCCAGCGCGTGAGCGGTCAGCAACAAACCGTTGAGCAGCAGCGCATTGGCCGCCACGGTCGCGTCGCCCAGGCGTGCGCCCTGCACCGTGATCATGAAAAACACCGATTGCAGCGCCAGGCTGCGGATGAAGATGTCACGGTTCACCGCCAGCAACGGGCGCCAGCTCTCCCAAAGCTTCAATGCTGCCCAGGCGATATGGCCGGGGTAGGCGCGCAGGGCTTTTTGCGTCATGGCCAGGCCCAGCAGGGCGCCGGTCCATTCGGCGATCACGGAGGCTCTTGCCGACCCGACCACGCCCCAATCCAGGCCGAGTACGAACCACAGGTTCAGGGCGATATTCACTAAGTTGGTGGTCAACAAAATCGCCAGCGGTGCTCGGGCGTTCTGCGTGCCGAGGAACCAGCCCACCAGCGCGTAGCTGGCCAGGGCGGCGGGCAGGCCGAACAGACGGGTGTGGAAAAAGTCCTGGGTCAGTTGATTGAGTTCGGGGGAGGGCTGCATCCACTCCAAAGCCAGATGGCTTAGCGGAATACCGACGGTGCCGAGCACCATCGCCAACCCCAGCGCCAGCAGCAAACCTTGCAGCAGGATTTGCCGCAGCGCCGCCCCGTCATTGCGCCCGGCGGCTTGCGCAGCGAAGCCGGTGGAGCCCATGCGCAGGAAACCCATGGCCCAGGCCAGAAAGGTATACAGGCTGGCGCCCACGGCCACGGCGCCCAATTGGTGGGCGTGGGGCAGGTGGCCGATGACCATGCTGTCGACCAGCGCCACCAAGGGCACCGAGATATTCGACAGGATCATCGGCGCGGCCAGGGCCCAGACGTTGCGGTGGGTGGGGCGGTGGCGCCAGTCGGTGAGCAGGGATTTCATGAAGGCTCCTTGGGGGAGCAGCATTGTAACTGGCCCTCAGCAACACTACAGGACCAATGTGGGAGGGGGCTTGCCCCCGATAGCGGTGTGTCAGTCACAGACTATTTGGCTGACCCACTGCCATCGGGGGCAAGCCCCCTCCCACATTTGGATCTCTGTTGTTTGTGGGATTTGGCTTGGCTGATGTGCTTTCAAGAACCAAACCACCCTCCGTCGGTCAATGTGACCAGCACCACATCGGCCCCACTCAGGCTGATATATAGTTCATCCCCTCGGCCCCCTTCACAACGAGTGCCCCATGCTTAACAAAGGACTGTTCCTGGCCTGCGCGCTGGCCCTGCTGAGCGCCTGCGATTCCTCCGACAAACCCACCGCACCGCCTACTCCCACCGTGGCGCCAGCGCCAAAACCGGCCAAGGCAGTGGTGGACGTGGCGGCGCTGAAGCAGCGCTACGCCGGGCGTGAGTTAAGCGTGGTGGACGTGTCCGAAGTGCAGCTCGATGGGGCCAGCACGCTCTCCGTGAGTTTTTCCATCCCGTTGGACCCCGACCAGAAGTTCGCCGACAAGCTCCACCTGGTGGACAGCAAGTCCGGCAAGGTCGATGGCGCCTGGGAGATCTCCGACAACCTGATGGAACTGCGCCTGCGCCACCTGGAGCCGCAGCGCAAACTGGTACTGACGGTCGATGCCGGTGTGAAAGCCGTCAACGACAACAAGCTTGCCGCCGAGTACATCGCCCGCCTGGAAACCCGCGACTTGCAAGCCACCGTCGGCTTCGCCAGCCGTGGCACCTTGCTGCCGACCCGTTTGGCCGAAGGCTTGCCGGTGATCGCGCTGAATGTCGACAAGATCGACGTCGAATTCTTCCGCATCAAGCCCGAGTCCCTGCCCACCTTCCTGGCGCAATGGGGCCGCAATACCAGCCTGCAAAGTTATGAGTCCCGCGAACTGCTACCGCTGGCCGATCTGGTCTATGGCGGCCGCTTCGACCTGAACCCGGCGCGCAACACCCGCGAAACCTTGTTGCTGCCTATCGCCGGCCTCAAGCAATTGCAGCAGCCCGGCGTGTACCTGGCCGTGATGCGTGCGTCCGGCACCTACAACTATTCCCAACCGGCCACACTGTTCACCCTGAGTGACATCGGCCTGTCGGTGCACCGCTACGCCAATCGCCTGGATGTGTTTACCCAGGCACTGGAAGGCGGCAAGGCGTTGGATGGCGTTGACCTCGAAGTGCTTGACGGCGACGGCCGTGTGGTCGGCCAAGGCAAGACCGAGAACGGTGGCCACGCCGAGTTGCCGCTGCCGAAAAAGGCTCAGGTGTTGCTGGCCAAGCAAGGCGAACAAACCAGCCTGCTGCGACTCGACAGCGTTGCGCTGGACTTGGCCGAATTCGATATCGGCGGCCAACTGTCCCACCCGTTGCAGTTCTTTGTGTTCGGCCCACGCGACCTGTATCGCCCCGGCGAAACCGTGCTGCTCAACGCCCTGTTGCGAGACAAGGATGGCAACGCCGTCAAGCCGCAGCCGGTGAGCGTCGAAGTGCGCCGCCCGGATGAGCAGGTGAGCCGCAAGTTCGTATGGGATGCCGATGCTTCCGGCCTCTATCAATATCAACTGCAACTGGCCGGCGAAGCACCGACCGGGCGCTGGCAGTTGGTATTCGACCTGGGCGACGGCAAGCCGCAGCTGTATGAATTCCTCGTCGAAGACTTCCTGCCCGAGCGCCTGGCGCTGGAACTCAAGGGCAGCGACACGCCTTTGAGCCCGTCGGACAACCCCGTGATTCAGGTCAACGGCCGCTACCTCTACGGCGCACCCGCGTCGGGCAATCGCGTCAGCGGCCAAGTCTATGTGCGGCCGTTGCGCGAGGCGGTCAAGTCACTCCCCGGCTACCAGTTTGGCTCCGTCACCGAAGAAGAACTGAGCCAGGATTTCGAGTTGGACGAGAGCGTGCTCGACGCCAAGGGCCAGCAAGCGCTGACCCTGGAAAGCAAATGGGCCGACGCCAAATCGCCACTGCAATTGATCGTGCAAGCCAGCCTGCAAGAGTCGGGCGGGCGGCCGATCACCCGGCGCCTGGTGCAACCAATCTGGCCGGCAGAGCAACTGCCGGGCTTGCGCGGGATGTTTGACGGCAAGGAAACCAATGGCGATGGCCCGGCGGAATTCGAAGTGCTGCTGGCCAATCAGGACGGGCAAAAACTCGCCGCGCAAAACCTCAAGGTTCGCTTGGTGCGCGAGCGCCGTGACTACTATTGGAACTACTCCGAGAACGATGGCTGGAGCTACCACTTCAACGAGAAATTCCTCAACCTCGATGAGCAGACCCTGAACATCAAGGCCGGTGACACCGCCAAGGTCAGCTTCCAGGTGGAGTGGGGCCCGTATCGCGTCGAGGTTGAAGACCCGCAGACCGGGCTGGTCAGCAGCCTGCGTTTCTGGGCCGGTTACCAGGCCCAGGACAACACCGAAGGCGGCGCGGTACGCCCCGACCAGGTGAAGCTGGCGCTGGATAAACCAGCCTATGGCGACGGCGATACCGCCAACGTCACCGTCACCCCGCCGGCTGCCGGTAAAGGCTACCTGTTGGTGGAATCCGCCGAAGGCCCGCTGTGGTGGCAGGAAATCGACGTGCCGGCCGAGGGTAAAAGCTTCGCCGTGAAGCTCGACCCGAAATGGTCGCGCCATGACTTGTACGTGAGTGCGCTGGTGATTCGCCCCGGTGAACGCAAAGCCAATATCACCCCCAAACGTGCGGTGGGCTTGCTGCATCTGCCGCTGGATCGCACCCAGCGCAAACTCGGCCTGACCCTCAGCGCACCGGAAAAAATGCGCCCCAAACAACCGCTCACGGTGAAAGTCGCCGCCAAGAATGCCGATGGCAGCGTGCCCAAACAGGTGCATGTGCTGGTAGCCGCAGTGGACGTCGGCATCCTGAATATCACCGAGTACCCCACGCCCGACCCTTACTCCAGCCTGTTTGGCCGCAAGGCCTACGGCGTGGACCAGTTCGACATCTACGGCCAACTGATCGAAGCCGGCCAAGGCCGCTTGGCCAGCCTGGCTTTTGGTGGTGACGCGGTGCTGGCCAAGGGCGGCAAGCGCCCGGACACCAGCGTGACCATCGTCGCCCTGCAAAGCGCGCCGGTGACCTTGAATGAGCAGGGTGAGGGCGAAGTCAGCGTCAACATCCCGGATTTCAACGGCGAACTGCGCCTGATGGCCCAGGCCTGGAGCGATGATCGCTACGGCATGGCCGAAGCCAAGACGGTGATCGCCGCGCCGCTGATCGCCGAGCTGTCGGCGCCGCGTTTCCTGGCCGGTGGTGACCAGACCACCTTGGCGCTGGACCTGTCCAACCTGTCGGGCAAGGCGCAAAAACTCGATGTGCAACTGAGCGCCGACGGGCAGTTGGAATTGGCCAACGGTGGCGCGCAAACCGTCGAGCTCAAACAGGGCCAGCGCACCACCCTGCGCATCCCGGTCAAAGCCTGGGGCGGGTTGGGGCAGGGCAAGGTCAAGGTCACGGTCAATGGCCTGGACTTGCCGGGTGAGAACCTGCCGCCGTTCAGCCGCGAATGGACACTGGGCGTACGCCCGGCGTACCCGGCGTTGCTCAAGCAGTACCGCGCCGTGCTCAAGGACCAGCCATGGAGCTTGCCGGCGGGCGCGCTGGATCAGTTCGACGCCTCGGGGCGTGAGGCGCTGCTGAGCCTGTCGAGCCGGCCGCCGTTGAACCTCGGCGCGCAGATCAGCGCACTCAAGGCTTACCCCTATGGCTGCCTGGAACAGACCGCCAGCGGCCTGTACCCGTCGCTGTATGCCGATGATGCGTTGCTCAAGCGCCTGTCGATCAAGGGCGAGTCGGACGTTGAGCGCAAGCGCAAAATTGAAATCGGCATCGAACGCCTGCTGGGCATGCAGCGCTACAACGGCAGCTTTGGTTTGTGGGGCGCCGATGGCGAAGAAGAATATTGGCTGACCGCTTATGTCACCGACTTCCTGCTGCGCGCCCGCGACCAGGGGTTTGCGGTGCCGTCTGAGGCCCTGAAAAAGGCCAGCGAACGCCTGCTGCGTTATGTGCAGGAACGCAACCTGATCGAAGTCGATTACAGCGACAACGCCGACCACACCCGTTTTGCCGTACAGGCCTACGCCGGCATGGTGTTGGCGCGTAGTCAGCAGGCACCGTTGGGGGCGCTGCGCAGCCTCTTCGAGCGCCGCAGCGAGGCGCGCTCTGGGTTGCCGCTGGTGCAACTGGCGATTGCGCTGCAAAAGATGGGCGACCAACCGCGTGCGGACCAGGCGCTCATGGCCGGCCTGGCGGCGCAGCGCAAGGCCAATGAATGGCTGGCCGACTACGGCAGCCCACTGCGTGACCAGGCGATGATCCTGGCCTTGCTGGAAGAAAACGACCTGGCCAAGGGCAAGCGTGAAGAGCGCCTGTTCACACTGTCGGATCAGTTGGCGGCCAGCCCGTACTTGTCGACCCAGGAGCGTAATTCGTTATTCCTGGCCGGGCGCCTGGGCTTTGCCAAGCCGGATGCGAACTGGCAAGTGACGCTCACCGGCAGTGGCGGTGTGCAGGAGCTCAATAACCAACAGTCGACACTGGCGCTGGCGGGCACGGCGTTGTCCAGCGACCTCAGCCTGAGCAATCAGGGCGAGGCGCCGGTGTACCAGCAACTGACGATCTCGGGTTATCCACAAGTGCCGCCGCCGGCGCGTGGGGATAACTTGAGCATTCGCCGCGAATACCTGGGTATGAACGGCCAGCCGCTGAACCTGCGTAGCCTCAACAGCGGTGATCTGGTGCTGGTGCATTTGGCGGTGAACGCCAAGCAGCGTGTGCCGGATGCCCTGGTAGTGGACTTGCTGCCCGCGGGCCTTGAGCTGGAAAACCAGAACCTGGCGCAAAGCGCCGCCAGCCTGGAAAACGCCAGCAGCCAAGTGAAGGAATGGCGCGAGTCGATGCAAAACGCGTCCCTCAAGCACCAGGAGTTCCGTGATGACCGTTATGTGGCGGCGATGAATTTGGATGAGGGCGGCACCACGCACCTGCTGTACTTGGCGCGTGCCGTGACGCCGGGCACTTACCGTGTGCCGCCGCCGCAGGTGGAGTCGATGTACCGGCCGAACTGGCAGGCGGTGGGCGAGACCCCAGCCGATCTGGTGATCAAAGGCCGCTGATATCCGACTGAGGGAACCGGTTCTAAGCTGTGGGAGCTGGCTTGCCTGCGATAGCTATCTGTCAGTTGACGCATCTTTGACTGATACACCGCTATCGCGGGCAAGCCCGCTCCCACAGGTAATCAGTGCACGACCCAGCTCAGCAGCCACAACCCAAGCAGTAACCAGATAATCCCGAAGATGATCGAAGCCCGCATAAACGCGCGCACCGCCGAATACAGGAACAGCAAACCGACGATCAACGTCAGGATGCTGATGATCGACGTGTCCATGCCCAGCGTCCGGGAGAGCCCTTCGACAAAATTGCCACCCGCATTGGTCAAGGCGCCAAACAACCCGCTGAGCCCATCAACGATAAACCGGATAACGGAACCGAGTGCCTGGCCCAACCATTCGAAAAAGCTTTCTACCTGCATGTGTGTGTCCTGATGAGAAGGTGGGCGTATCTGTGCCTTTGGTTGTTATTGCGCCAGGCTAGTTCCCTACAAGCATAGAGGTTTGACTGTTTGAGTTTGCGATTAATCATTAATGACAGCCGTACTCGGTCTAATGTGGGAGCGGGCTTGCTCGCGAAAGCGGTGGGTCAGTGACATCACCATTGGCTGACCCACCGCTATCGCAGGCAAGCCAGCTCCCACACCTACTGCGCTATGTCTTGGGATTAGTGGCGTTGGTGGTGGCACTGCTGTGGCTCGCCGACCGCATCTGGCCTTTGCCCTTGCCCCAGGACGACCTCGCCCGCGTCGTCCTGGCCGAGGATGGCACCCCATTGTGGCGTTTCGCCGACGCCAACGGCGTATGGCGCTACCCGGTACAAACCCACGAAGTCTCACCGTACTACCTCGACGCGCTGCTCACCTACGAAGACCGTTGGTTCTATCAGCACCCCGGCGTCAACCCACTCGCACTGGCCCGCGCGACCTGGCAGAACCTCACCGGCGCACGGGTGGTGTCGGGCGGCAGTACCTTGTCGATGCAGGTCGCCCGCCTGCTGGACCCGCATTCACGCACCTTCCACGGCAAGTTGCGCCAGCTGTGGCGCACCGCGCAGTTGGAATGGCACTTGTCCAAGGAAGAGATCCTCAACCTCTACCTGAACCGCGCGCCCTTCGGCGGTACGTTGCAGGGCGTAGCAGCGGCCAGTTGGGCCTACCTGGGCAAGTCCCCAGCCCAGCTCACCCACGCTGAAGCCGCCTTGCTCGCCGTGTTGCCCCAGGCACCCAGCCGCCTGCGCCCCGACCGCCACCCGCAGCGTGCCCAGCAAGCCCGCGACAAAGTGCTGCGTCGCCTCGGCGAGTTCCAGGTATGGCCGCAAGCCGCCGTCGATGAGGCGCTGGAAGAACCGCTGCTGCTCGCCCCCCGCCTGGAGCCGAGCCTGGCACCCTTGCTGGCGCGCCGCCTGAATCGCGCCGACAGCCCGCCGCTGATCCGCACCACGCTGGATGCCACCCTGCAACGCCGCCTCGAAGACCTGCTGCTGGGCTGGCGCGCACGCCTGCCGGAACACACATCGGCCGCGATCCTGGTGGTAGAGGAAGAAACCATGGCCGTGCGCGCCTACCTCGGCTCGGTGGATATCAACGATGCCAAGCGCTTTGGTCATGTGGACATGATCAGCGCGCTGCGTTCGCCGGGTTCGACCTTGAAACCGTTCCTGTACGGCATGGCTCTGGACGAGGGCCTGATCCATTCCGAATCGCTGTTGCAGGACGTGCCCCGGCGTTACGGCGATTACCGGCCGGGCAATTTCTCCATGGGGTTTACCGGCGCAGTGCCGGCGAGCACGGCGCTGTCCAGCTCGCTTAACCTGCCGGCGGTGCAGTTGCTGGAAGCCTACGGGCCCAAACGCTTTGCCGCGCAGATGCGCATTGGTGGTGTGCCCTTGGCGTTGCCAGCGTTGGCCGAGCCCAATCTGGCGCTGATCCTCGGTGGCGCGGGCAGCCGCCTGGAAGACCTGGTGAGCGGCTACAGCGCCTTCGCCCGCGATGGCAAGAGCGCGACGATTCGTTTGCAGCCAGACGACGTGCTCAGGGAGCGGCCGATGTTGTCGCCGGGCGCGGCCTGGATTGTGCGGCGTATCCTCAGCGGGCAGGCACGGCCCGATCGCGACCCGCGTGCCGAACTGGTGCAGCGCCCGGTACTGGCCTGGAAAACCGGCACCAGCTACGGCTTTCGTGACGCCTGGGCGATTGGCGTGGGGCCGCGTTATTTGATCGGTGTATGGATCGGCCGCCCGGACGGCACGCCGGTGCCGGGCCAGTTCGGCCTAGCGTCGGCGGCGCCGTTGATGTTGCAGGTGCATGATGTACTGACCAACCGCGACAGCCAGCGCGGTATCAGCGCGCCGGTTAAACCTGTGCCGGCGAATGTCGGCGTGGCGGCGATCTGTTGGCCACTGGGCCAGCCGATGAGCCGCAGCGACCCCAATTGCCGCCGCCAGCGTTTTGCCTGGACGCTGGACAACACCACGCCGCCGACCTTGCAGGCACTGGATCAGCCCTTGAGCGTGGGCCTCACGGAAAGCATCTGGGTCAATGCCAAGGGGTTGCGCGTGGACGCCCGCTGCCCCGGCGCCGAGCCCAAAAACGTTGCCGTGTGGCCTGCGCCATTGGAACCGTGGCTGCCCAGGGTCGAACGCCGTGAAGCGCGCATTCCGGCGGCCGACCCGGATTGCCCGCCGCCGGCGCTGGCGGCGTCGTCACCGCTGTCGATTGTCGGCGTGCGTGAAGGTGATCAACTGCGGTTGCCGGCGGCGAGCGAGCAGGCGCTGCGCCTGAAACTTTCCGCCTTGGGCGGCAGCGGGCGGCGTTGGTGGTTTCTCAATGGTGCGCCGTTGGGGGACAGTGCCAACCAGGACTTTATCAATGCCAGTTTTGAGCGGTTGGGGCGGTATCAGTTGAGTGTGTTGGATGAAGCGGGGCAGACGGCCAGGCTGGAGTTCAGCGTTGTTGATTAGATCGCCATCGGGGCAAGCCCCCTCCCACATTTGAAGGTATTCACAAATCAAGTGTGAGAGGGGGCTTGCCCCCGATGGCGGCCTAAAGGTTCACTTGCCTTCAAAGCCAATCCCCCCGAAGCTACTCACCTTCAGGAGCCCCCGCATGAACCTCGAACACCTCACCGAACGCCTGCATCGCATCCGCGATAACAACGACTGGAAGCAGTTCCACAGCCCGAAAAACCTGGCCATGGCCGCCAGTGTGGAAATGGCCGAGCTGGTGGAGATCTTCCAATGGCTCACCGAAGACCAGTCCCGCCAGTTGCCCGCCGATAAACTCGCCCATGCCGGGCAGGAAGTGGGCGATATCGTGTTGTACCTGCTGTTGCTGTGCAGTGAGTTGGGCCTGGACATGAACGAGGTGGTGCGCGCCAAGTTGGCCGACAGCGAACGGCGGTTTGCCCATGAGTGATCGTCATTTCGACCAGTTGGCCACGCGCTTTGCCGAGAAGATCTACGGCGGCGCCAAAGGTGCGATTCGCCTGGCGGTGCTCCAGGCCGACCTGACTGAAGCGCTGCCCAAACGCCCGTTACGGGTGCTGGATATTGGCGCGGGCCTGGGCCACATGTCGCTGTGGCTGGCGCAGCAAGGCCATGAAGTCACGCTGGCCGAGCCCGCCGAGCCGATGCTCGAAGGCGCACGCCAACGCTTCGCCGACGCCGGGCAAACCGCGACCTTTATCCACGCGCCCTGGCAAGACCTGCTCGGCCAACTCACCGAGCCCTACGACCTGGTGCTGTGCCATGCGGTGCTGGAATGGCTGGCCGAGCCCCACGCGATCCTGCCGGTGTTGCATCAACTTACGGTGCCCGGTGGCTGGTTGTCCCTGGCGTTCTACAACCGCGATGCGCTGATCTACCGTAATTTGCTCAAAGGCCACTTCCGAAAAATGCGCAAGAACGACATGGCCGGTGAAAAACAAAGCCTCACCCCGCAACAGCCGCTGGACCCACGTGAACTGGCGGCGCAACTCGCAGGGCTTTGGCAGGTCGAAAGCCAAAGTGGCGTGCGGGTGTTCCACGACTATATGCCGGTGGAATTCCAGGCCCGCGCTGATCTACAGGACTTGTTGGAGATGGAACTCGCTCACCGTCGTCACCCAAGCTTTGCCGGACTTGGGCGTTATTTGCACTGGATCTGCCGTCCGGTTTAAGCGGCCCAGTCTGCGGAGGTCGAAATGCGTCGTCTCTGTTTGATCCTGTTGTCTCTCGGTTTGGCGGCTTGCTCCAGCCCCAACCCTTACGTGGCCGCGTCGGCGCCCATCCCACCGGCACCGCCCCAAGCGGCCACTACCTTTGATGCCAGCGCTTACCCCGCGCCGGTGCGCGATTATGGCGCCTACCGCAGTTGGGCCTGGCGCAACGGTCAGCTTCCGGCGGGCTCGGCGTGGGCTGATTCGGCGCAAATTGCCGAAGCCGTCAGTGGCGCCCTCGACCAACGCGGCCTGCGCCCTTTGCATGACAAGCGTCAGCCCGACTTGCTGGTGAGCGCCGACGTGCGTCAGGAGAAGCGCCTCAAGCAAGTGCAGGATGACTACGGGTACGGTTACGGCGGTTACAACCGCTATGGCAACGGCTACGGCATGTACAACTCGGTGCCCATCGTGCGTACCTATGAAGTGACGGTGGCGGTGGTAAGAGTAAACCTGTTCGACGCCCGCAGCGGCCAGCCGGTGTGGAGTACCAGCGCCGAAACCGCCAGCAACGGTAGCCTCAGCGAGCGCGCCGATGCGTTGCGCCAGGCCGTGCAAAAGGCCATGGCTGCTTACCCGCCCAGTTAGACGCTATTCTCATCTCAAGCGCCGTTCGCTCTTTGGAGAACAACCATGTTTCGTCGTATCGCAACGCTCGCTTTTATCGTGCTGCTGGGCGGCTGCCAGACCAGCCAGGTCAACCACGATTTTGACGCCAGCCGAGACTTCGGCGCCTACCGCAACTGGGCCTGGAAAGACCCGGCGCTGCAATACCGCCCGGATGACCCGCGTATCAAGAGCGACCTCACCGAGCAACGTATCCGCCAGGCCGTGGCCGAGCAACTCGACCAGCGCGGCCTGCGTCCGGCCGCCGCCGGTACCAAGGCCGACCTGAACGTACAGGCCTACCTGATCGTCGAAGATCGCCAGCAACAAGTCACCACCAACTACGGCGGCGCCTGGGGCGGCCCGTGGAATGGCTATTGGGGCGCGCCGATGTACAACGAAACGCGCAACATCACCTACAAAGTGGCGACCCTGCAGATCGACCTGCTTGACGGCAAGGACGGCAAACTGGTGTGGCGCGGCAGTGACGAGCAGATGATGAGCAGCACGCCGAACCCGCAGGATCGCAGTAATGCCATTCGCACGACTATCACGCGCATCCTCTCCAGCTATCCCCCGCACTAAACAACACTACAAATCCCCTGTGGGAGGGGGCTTGCCCCCGATAGCGGTGGTTCAGTTAATGATGTCTTGACTGATACACCGCCATCGGGGGCAAGCCCCCTCCCACATTTGTTATATGTCAGCCACACACCCGCCAAGCCTTGTCTACACTCCAATTCACCCACGGAGAGTAAGTGCTAAGGAGTGCTCGATGTCTCCCCGACTTCGTTCCAGACAACGCGGTGCGATTGGCTTGATGGCGGCGGGTACCCTGGCGATGGGCCTGGTATTCATGCTGCTGGCGGTGGACAGCGGTCGCCTGTACCTCGAAAAGCGCAAATTGCAGTCCGTGGCCGATACGGCGGCGCTCGAAGCGGCCAACCGTGGAGGGCAGTGTGGCGCCAGTACCACCGCCAATGACTACGCCAAGCAGAACGCTACGCGTAACGGTTTTGTCGTCATCGCGGGTGACGCCACCCGCACCCTGGAGGTGGCCTGCGGCACCATACCGACCAATGCCAGCAACCTTCGCGTATTTACCGCCGATGCCAGCAAAAGCGATGCGATACGCGTGATAGCCAGCCGCAAGGTCGTGACCGGCGTAGCCAACGGTATCTGGAACCTGTTCAGCGGCGCGCCGGTCGCCGCCCAAACCACCCTCAGCGCTACGGCCGTTGCCGCACTGGGCCCGCCGGTGGCGCAGTTGACCATCCGCAGTAGCCTGGCGACGGTGGATTCCACCAAGTCACCGCTGCTGAATTTCGCCCTTGGCAATCTGCTCGGCGGCAGCCTGTCGATCACGGCGGCCGGTTGGAATGGCCTGCTGGGCACCAATGTGAACCTTCTCAGTTACCTCGACCAATTGGCCGTTTCCCTGAACCTGCAGGCCGGCGACTACAACACCTTGTTGAATACATCGCTCACCGCCACCCAATTGATCGACGCGGCAGTCAAAGTGCTGCAAAAAAACGGCAACGTAGCGACGGCGGTCATCAACGATGTGCTCTCGATCAAAGCCATCGCGCCCAATACCAAGGTGCTGACCCTGGGGAACCTGCTGAACGTTGCGTCCGGTACGCCGACGGCGGCGTTGAATACCAATGTGCAGTTGTTTCAGTTGCTGCAAGGCATCGCCCAGTTGTCGAGCAGCAAGAGTGCCGTGAGCGCGGCGGCCACGCTGAGCGTGCCGTTGGTGGGCAATGTGTCGATCCAGACCAAGGTTATCGAACCGCCGCAGTTGTCGGCGGTGGGCGACCCGTCCAAGGCGGTCAAAGGCTTTAATAAAACGCCGAAGGTGGATCAGATTTTTGTACGCACAGCGCAGGTGCGCACGCTGGTGACCGTTGATTTGACGGTGCTCAAGACGGTTTCGGGCCTGATATCCGGGGTCTCTCAGCTCACCACCCCGGTGACCGGCGTCGTGAATAACCTGCTGCATCTGAACCTGGTGGGGCTGCTGGACCCACTGTTATGCCTGTTGTTGAAACCTTGCGACCATACCGATGTGCAGTTGCTCTCCAGCCTGAACATCAATATTGAAGTGGCCAGTGCAAGCAGCTATGTCTCGGGTTACAACTGCGACAGCCCCGCAACCAAATCCCTGACGGTCATGGCCAGTTCGGCGCTCGCCGATGTGTCCATCGGCCAAATCGACCCGGCTACGGCGTTTTCTTCTAGCGCAGCGGTTACGGTCAATCCGGCCCGTTTGATTGATATAGGCATCCAGACCTGTGCGGGGATATTCGGTTGTGGGGCCCGTAAGGCTGGCGCGGGAGGGGGGCTGGCGTTGACGGTGGGGCATGCGCAAGTGGCGGGCAGCAGTCAAAGCCTGGTCTATTCGCCAGTCAATGAAATGAACACGACACCCACCTATAAATCATTCTCGTCCAGTACCGATATTGTCGGCAGCCTGGCCAATACGGTGGGTGCGCTACAGGTCACCTATATACCGCCTACCGGCACGGTATCGAGTTCGGCACTTCAGGGGGTGGCGAGCCTGCTGACGACGATTACCACGACGTTGGTGACCGCGATCAAGAGCCTGCTCTCACCGTTGCTCGACCCTATCGTCAACACGGTGCTCAAGGCCCTCGGCATCAGCCTTGGCAACGCCGAAGTCGGCGCCAACCTCACCTGCCATATGGGCCGTGCGTACCTGGTGATCTAAGCCTGGGCCAGCGGCAACTCCACGCAAAACCGGGCGCCTTCGTTGCCGTTGGTGACGCTCAGGCGCCCGCCCATGTTTTCGATGATTCCGTAGCTCACTGACAGCCCAAGGCCGGTGCCCACGCCAATCGGTTTGGTGGTGAAGAACGGCTCGAAAATCCGTTCCAGCAGGCGCGGGTCGATGCCGCCGCCGTTGTCTTCGACCCAGATGCGCACGTGGCGGCTGTCGTGCTCGGTGTGCACGGCGATCCAGGGGTGAAGGTCTGGCTGTTTTTCACGTTGGCTTAACAGCGCGTCACGGGCGTTGACCATCAGGTTGATCAACACCTGCTCCAACTGGTCGGCGTAGCCATTGACCTGTACCGCGACGCCCGCCGGGGTGTGGCGCACATCCACGCCTTTGCCGCGCAGGCCTTCGCTGAGCAGTGACAGCGTGCCCTCCAGTGCCTGTGCAGGGTCGAAGGGTTGTTGCTCGATTTCCGAGCGGCGGCCAAACACACGCATGTGGTCGACCACCCGAGCGGCGCGATGCACCTGGGCGTCGATGCGCTGGAGTTTTTCCGTGAGGTAGTCCACTTGCACATCGCCATTGCTCAAGCGCTTGAGCACGTTGGTAATGGCCATGCGCATGACGTTCAGCGGCTGGTTGATCTCGTGGGCCAGGCCGGTGGCCATCTCGCCGAGGGTGGCCATTTTTGCGCTTTGGGTCAGTTGTTGCTGGGAGCGCCGTACTTCGGTGTTGTCGCGGCCCACGGCCTGCACTTCCAGCAGACGGCCCTGCTCGTCAAATACACCGCGGTCCGACCACACCCACCAAGCGTGCTCGCGGCCGGGCAGTTGCAGGCTGATCTCGGCGGTGCTGACCGGAAACTCCGGGGTCAGGCGGCTGATGCGCTGCACGAAGGCGTGCTGCTGTTCGTCCGACAGCCAATCCCCCAGGTTCAGCCCGGGCAACTGCGCGGGCGCGCACTCCAGGTAGTTGGCCAGCGGGGTGTTGCCGAAGGTCAGTGTAAGGTCCGGGCGGTAGCGGCAGATCATCGCCGGCGAGTCTTCCACCAAGATGCGATAGCGTTCTTCGCTTTGCTTGACCTGTTCGGCCGCCAGCGTGGCTTCGGTGACGTCGAGCCAGAGGCCGACCGCTTCCACCGGCAGGCCGAGGTCGTCACGCAGCAATTTGGCTTCGTCCAGCAACCAGTGGTAATTGCCCTGTTTATCCCGCACTCGGTAGCGACTGCGGGCAGTGCCTTCGCGCAGCAACTGGCGGGTACGTTCGAAATACAGGTCGCGGTCTTGGGGGTGGATGAGCGCGGGAAGGTTGTCGTGGTTGCATTCGGCCAGAGTCCAGCCCAGCAGTGGCAACAGGCTGTCGCTGAAATACACCGGGTGCAGCGCGCCGCTGACGTAGCGCTGCACGTAGATCACCGCCGGCGAGCTGGCGATCAGGTTATCCAGGCGCGCATGGGCGGCGGCGGCTTGCAGTTGTTGGTTCTTGATGTCGCTGATGTCGAGCATGACGCCGATCCAGCGTCGCTTGTTTCCAGCCCCCAACTGTTGGCCTTGTACGCGATACCACAGTGGGGTCTGGTCGGTGTCGGTGCGTTGCAGGCGCACGCTGGTGAGCAGCGGTTTGCCCAGGGTCAGCAGGTCTTGCAGGCGACTGTCGAGTTCCTGGCGGTCGGCCGGGTGGATCAGCTCCAGCCAGCTGTCCATGCTCAGGCGCGGCAAGCCGTCTTCCTGCGTCAGGCCGTGCAACAGTTGCGGTGAAAGCTGGATCTCGCCGGACGCGGGCAGCAGTTCCCACCAACCGGTGCCCAGCAGGCCCTGCAAGGCATCGTCCCGGTCCTGGTGTTGTTGATGGCGTTGCTCCTGCAAGCGGGCGAGCAGGGGCGCTGCCAGTGCGGCGGTCAGGTTCAGCCAGTCGCTGTCGGGGGTTTGCGCATGATTGGTATAGACACCGCACAGCAGCCAGGCGGCCACCTCGTGGTCATCATGGTAGGGCACCAGAAACGCGCTGCTGCTACCGAACAGGCTGTTTAATTGTGGGTGGTCGCTGTGGCCGTGGTGGATATCGAGCCTCACCGGCGCGCTCAGGTGCGCAAGGCTGTTGCCCAGGTGCTGGCCGGTTTGCCACAGGGCGGGGGCATCGTGCGCCGTGTACTGCGCGTAGATGCGCCAGCCTTGCCCGTCGGCGTCGCGCAAGGCCATGGCCAAGCATGGGATGTGCCAATGCTCGGCAACGCTGCCCAGGTGTTCGTCGAACACGTCGCGCAAGCGGCCGAGGGTGCAGATGCGCAGTTGATGGCTGATCTGGAACGCCAACTGGTGGGTGAACTCGCGCTGTTGCGTGTGTTGTCGGTCGGCCAACAGGTCGCCGATGTCGAGCAGCCGCAACAGCCAGCCAGCGTCGTTGCGCTCTACGCCGCCACGGGTGTGCAGCACGCGACCGCCGACACCCTGGAAATCCAGATCGAGGCTATGCCGTGACCAATCGGCGGGCTGGCCCTCGATGCTCAGGGCGCTTTGGGCGCAGAGCAGTGCGCGCAGGGTCGGTGGGGCCTCTGCACCGTGCAATGGCGCCAACTGCGCACGCAGGGTGCCGGCAATGTTCAGTACATGGCCGTGGTCATCCAGTTGCAGTTGCAGCCCGGCTATTGGCAGGGGCGGGGTGTCCAGTGGCAGCGTCACGTGTTGCCCCAGCAAGCGTTCGAGCATGTTGTTCCCCAGGGTCAAAATTGCAGGCTCGACTGTGCAGTGAGATTGGCCGGCAGGTTAGGTACTTTGCCAATGCCCGGAAGCACCAACGCGGGTAGCACTGCATTGAGGTTGGCGGATGGGTAGTTGATTTTTACGGTCAGCGTGGTGCCGTCGTAGGTGGCGGTCACGTGTTCGGGCAGAAACTTGAATTGGGCGGGTATCCAGTTCAGTTGCAACAGCACGGTGGCTTTGGCGCGCTGGATGACCAGGGCCGGGTAGCCTGTGGTGGCGGGGTCGAGCGCGACACTGCGGCGCACACCGTCGGCGGCTGCCTGGTTGAACGACTGCATCAGCAGCAACGGCAAGCTATAGCTGATCAGTCCGTAGAGCACGGCAAAAAAAATCACGAATACCAAGGCGAATTCGATCGCCGCGGCACCTTTTTGCGATTTAGGGAGGCCCGATGTCATGACTGCGTCTACCCTGACGGCTACTGCTTGATATCAGCATAGAATCATTTGCCGAAAAGGGATGTTTTTTAAGTGATCCAGGGCTGGGTAGTAGTGGTGTGGCTGGCGCTGTGTGCGATCCAGGATCTGCGTGAGCGGCAAATTGCCAATGGGCTGACCCTGGGGGTGGGCCTGCTGGCCTTGATTTACCTGCTCTGGGTCGGTGTGAGCTGGCTAGGGTTCCCCGCCAGCGATGCCGCCTGGGCATTTGGGCTGGTGCTATTGCTGACGCTGCCGGGTTACGCGCTCGGCCATTTCGGCGCGGGCGATGTGAAGCTGTTGGCGGCGTTGGCATTGGCCTCTGGCGTCGAGGGTTTGCTGGTCACACTGGTGGGCGCGGGACTGGCCCTGGGAGGGTGGTGGCTTATAGTTCAAGGGTTTAGCCGGTTTGCCTGGGTACCCGCAACGGGCGCGTCAATAAAACAGCCATTTGCACCGTTTGTTTTGACAGGCTTTGCGCTGTACTGGCTTTGGATCCATTAGTCGCACGGCCGCTCTACTGCTATGTACATAGTCGGAAAGTAGAGCTAGTTTTATTAAGTAAGTGCGTAGGATTTGTCGTCAAAAAGGATAGGTCAACCTCATTGGCTTGCCAGGCATGGAGTAGCGCGTGAACAAGCTTACCTCTGCAATTAAGGTGCTCGTGGTCGACGATCAGCCGCTGATCGTGGAAGAGCTCTGCGAATTTATCGAAAGCAGCGGCTATCGCTGCGTTCCCTGTGAGTCTAGCCAACAGGCGCTTCGGCGCTTTGGCGAGGATGCAGAGATCGGGCTGGTGCTGTGTGACCTGCATATGCCGGATATGGATGGCATCGAGCTGGTGCAGGCCATGCAACGTGTTGCGGGGCGCCAACGGGCATTCGAAGCGATCATGCTGACCGGCCAGGCCGACAAGCAAGACGTGATCAAGGCGCTGCGAGCGGGCATTTCGGATTACTACCAGAAACCGATCAACCTCGACGAATTGCTCGAAGGCCTGCAACGCCAGGAAGTCGCGCTGCAAGAGCGGCAAAAGGAGCTGCACCTGGGGCATCTGAACCAGAAGTTGCAGTACCTTTCCGAGTCGATTGACGACCTGTATCAAGACCTCGATAAAGTGCGCCGCAGCCCGGTGGCCGTTGTAGACATCGACGGCGAGCGTGCAGCCGACGACGCCGCGTCGCTTGAACTGCCGACGATCTTCACCCAGCTGTCGCCGCGGCAGATGGACGTGGCGCGCCTGGTGGGCAAGGGGCAGACCAATTACCAGATCGCTTGTGAACTGGGGATTACCGAAAACACGGTCAAGCTCTATGTTTCACAGGTACTGCGCCTCACTCATATGCATAACCGTACGCAACTCGCGTTGGCGCTCTCGCCGAGCAATTCGGCGATGCGCCAGCGTGTGACCGCGCACTGACCCTTGCGGGCGGGGGTCATTTGCTCCCGCCCTGTGAAGTCCCGCCCTGCTTCTGCTCAAAATATTCCGGAATCGGATGCTTGTTGCTGTCCAGCCAGCGCTGAAGGGCCTGTTCGCGTTCGGCGGGGGAGGTCTTTTGCACGATGGGCGAGGCCACTCGGCCACTGAGCTGCAAGGCCATCCAGTTTTCTGTCTCGGCCTGTTGCGGGGACGAAGGGCCAGACTCGATCCCGTGAGCTATCAGGGGCAGCAGGGCCAGACCGACGAGGTAGTGGGCTTTCATCATCAACTCCTATTTCGCGGTAGCCGGCGCAGTATCGCCAACCACTGCCACTTGATCCTTGCGCGTGCGTGCGGGCGCGGTGCTTGAGGCCTTGAGCCGTTGGGCCCGGGCCTGGGCTTGGGTAACTTGCTCGGGGCTCAGGCCGAGCTGGCTGACCAACTGCGCTGCCTGCCCCCAGTTGTCCTGGTAGATCAATAAGGTCACCAGGTTGACGGCGGCCAATGGGTCGGTCTGCTTGAGTTCGATGGCCGTCATGAATTCAAAGCGTGCTTCTTCCAGGCGCAGTTGGTCGAGGTACACCACCCCCAGGTCGTTGCGGATTTTTTCGTCGGTCGGCGCCAGCCGCGCGGCGCGTTGCAGGTGGGTTGTGGCCTGGGCGTTATCACCCCTGGCCGAAGCGAGCTGCCCCAAGCCGTGTTCACCGTCGGCCGCCAGGCAGGTGCCCAGCAAGCTGCGGTACAACGGCTCGGCCTCGCTGCGCCCCAGCAAGCGATAGGCGCGTGCTTTGCGCTGGCGCACCTGGGGCAGGCTGTCGGGCAGGCTTTGCAGGTTGGCCAGGCTTGCATGCAGCTTGCCTTCGTTGGCCATGTCATCGGCCAGGCTCAGCGACAACTGCTGGTCGGAGCTGGGCTTGGAGCAACTGCCGGGGGTCATCAATGCAGACCAGGGTGTTTGACCATTGCTGGCGCAGCCGGCCAGCAACATCAGGCTCAAGGTGGCAGTCAGTACTTTCATCCAGCGTTCCTCAAAGGTTGTTCAGGGCACGGGCGATGGCGATAAACGCCGGGCCGCCCAGCACAGTCAGCAAAGCGGGAAACAAAAACACCATCATCACCACCGACATCTTCGCCGACATCTTCGAGATGAACTCTTGCAGGCGAGTCAGGCGCCGGTCATCGAGCAGTTGCTTGAGCGCCAGCAGCGATTTCATCGCGCCGCCGCCCTGGTGGATCAATTGCTGGAGGATGATGGTGGTGTCGGTGAACTCATCCACCGCCAGCAGCCGGGCGGTCTTGCCCAGCTCTTCGCTCAGCTCAAGGCCGGAGTCGACCCGTGCCAGGATCAGGCGCAGCTCATGGGTGACATCGGGGAGCAGTCCTTGGGCCTCAGTACTCATCACCCGCAGCGATTGTTCAACGGCCATGCCTGATTCGAACAGGATGCGCAGCAGTGGGATAAAGGTGGAGATCTCACGGGCAATGCGTTGCTGGCGGTTTTTTGCGGCGGCGGCGAGCACGCGTTTGGGTACCAGGTAACCGATGCCCAGGGCAATGATAGGGGCAACCCAAGTCGCGTCATTGTCAGGGAAAATCAGTTCCTGGCCGATCAACGTGACGCCCAGCAGTACGATGGGCAACCCGATCTGGAAGGCTGCGAACATTGAGCGCTGGTTGGCCTTTCTCCAGCCGAGCCGGTTAAGCAGTGTCTGGGTTTCGTTGTCCAGGCTGACCGAGCGCTGGGCGAGCGAACTGGCGCCCAGCTGGCGCATGAAACTGCCCAGTTTGCGCTCACGGCCCAAGTTGCCCTGCAAGCGCTGCGTGACCACACGTACATTGCGTCGCCGTTGCAGCACCTGGTCCACCAGCAAAGCGATGGCGGCCAGCAATAGAAAGGCGCAGATCACCAGGGCCATATCAAATACTCCGCAACATGCGCCACATCAGCCAGGTACCCGAGAGGTCCATGCCCAGCGCGCCCAGTAACAGATAACGCCCGGTGCCGTCGTTCCACATGGTCATCAGGTAGCCAGGGTTGACCGCTAGAAAGTAGCCGACCATCAGCACCGGCAAACCCGCCAGCACGTAGGCAGTCATGCGGGTTTCACCGGTCATGGCCTTGAGTTGACGGGCGCCTTGCTCGCGCTCGCGAATCATCTTGATCAGGTTTTCCAGCAGCTCGCTGGCATTGCCGCCATACCGGTGGTTGACCTTCAGGCCCAAGGCAAACAAGCGAAATTCGTCCTGCTCATAAAACTCGGCAAAGTCACTGGCGGACTCCGGCAGGCTGACGCCCATTTGCACGTTGCGCTGGATACGGCTCATGGCCTGCTTGAGTGGGTCTTCAGCGGTTTCGATGCCGCCGAGCACCGCATCCGCCAGGGTTCGGCCCGACTTGAGGCTGCGCACGCTGTGGTCCAGTAATTGGGGCAATTGCTCGATCATCCGCTGCACCCGGCGTTGGTAGCGCCAGCCGATGTACACACGCAACAGCAACGGCGGCAGCACAAGCATGGTCAGCAGCCCCAGCCAGTCACCCAGCACAAAGCCGAGCAAGGCGCTCACGGCCCAGCCGGCAAACCACAGGCCCAGGTGCTCGGTGGGCTTGCCCATGCCTGCGCGCAAAAACATACGTTCCAGCGGTGCCCAGGCGCTGTTGAGTTCTTGCGCCACCGGTTGGCCGTCGCCGAGGCGTTCGAGCACACGTTGAGTATTGGCTTGGCGCACGCTGGATTGAAACATCCGCAACGACAGGCCGATCAGAATGATGCAGATCAGCAGCAGGATAGGCCCGGTCATCAATGCGTCCTCCCTAGTGCGGCAAGGCCGTCTCGCGGCGCAGTTTGTCGCCGGCCGGGTTGATCGCTTCGCGCAGGAAGCCGAAGCCGGTACGTCGGTCGAGACGGAACAACGTATTGGTGACATACACGTCATCGCGGATGCCCACTACTTCCACCACCTCACTGACGCAGCGCCGGCCATCGGGCATACGGGTCAGTTGGATGATCACGTCGAGGGCGGCGCAGATCATCTGGCGCAGGGTTTTTTCAGCGATCACGCGGCCGGTCAGGCCCACCAGGGTTTCGAGACGCAGCAGCGCATCCTGGGCGTTGTTGGCGTGCACGGTGCTCATGGAGCCATCGTGACCGGTGTTCATCGCGGTCATCACGTCGAGCACTTCGACGCCGCGAATCTCACCGAGGATGATGCGGTCTGGGCGCATCCGCAGGGCGTTGCGGATCAAGTCACTGGAGCGCACTTCGCCGTGCCCTTCGGCATTGGGCGGGCGGGTTTCCAGGCGCACCACGTGGGGGTGGCCCAGTTGCAGTTCGGCGACGTCTTCGATGGTCACCAGCCGTTCATGGGGGTTGATCAACTGGCTGAGAATATTCAGCAAGGTGGTTTTACCCGTACCCGTACCGCCGCTGATCAGGATGTTGCAGCGCTTGCCCACGGCCTCCCGGAAGAACTCAAAAATACTTTGATCGATGGTTTGCATCGCCACCAGGTCGCTGCTTTTGAGCATGTCCTTGCGAAACTTACGAATCGACAGGCACGGGCCGTCCAGGGCAATCGGCGGAATGATGGCGTTGACCCGGCTGCCATCGGGCAGCCTCGCGTCAACCATCGGCGAAGACTCATCCAGGCGCCTTCCCAAGGGCGCAAGGATGCGCTGCATTACCCGCTCAACATGGTGGTCATCGATAAAACGCAGGTCACTTTGATGCAGCAGGCCATCACGCTCGACAAACACCCGATGCGGGCCGTTGACCAAAATCTCGGTCACCGCCGGGTCGCGCAGCAGCACTTCCAGCGGGCCGAAGCCGGTGAGTTCGTCAACGATCTCTTCGGCCAGGCGCTCCATCTCATAACGCGAGATCGCCAGGCGCATGCGCATGATGTATTCGGACACCTTGTCGATGACAAACTGCGCCAGGGTTTGGCGCGTGCCTTCGAGCAGGTTCTGCCCCGACTCTTCGATGGCATCAATGATGTAGCGATGCAGCACCAGTTTCAGACCATCGTGGTCGGTGTTGCCGACGGCATTGCGGGCCGGGCCGCCAAAGAGTTTTTCGCTGCTCATCGCCCAGACCCCAGCAAGCGTTCGAACCAACGCATCGACGGTTTCTCAAGGCCTTCTGAGCGTTTTGCCAGGCGCTCGCCGAGGGTTTTCACGGCTTGGGTCAAGGGCTCGCGAGGGGCCAGGGTGAAGAGGGTCTGGCCCTGGTTTTTCACGTTCAGGCGCAGCTCGGCGCTCAACGGCAGCACGGCGACGCATTCAAGCCCGAAGCTTTTTTCCAGGGCTTCGGTATCGGGGGCGCAGGATTTGATGTAGCGGTCTATCAACAATTTGGCATGGTCCAGTTTCATGCCTTTTTCGCGCCAGCGGTTCAAGATCGCGAGGTTGCGCCGGCAGTCCAGCACGCTCTGGTCAGTGCACCACAACAGCTTGTCGCAGTGGCTGACAAAGGTGCGCAGCGCCTCGCTGTCCGGTTGGCCGGTGATGTTCACGACGATGTGCTGGAAGTGTTGGCGCAAGGCGCTGAGCAGCATGAACAGCTCGGCGGCGCTGGTCAGTTTGAGCGGGTCATCGCCCGTGGCGTAGGCCAGGATGCGTAGCCCTTCCGAGGTTTTCGTGAAGGCGCTGTTGATCAGCGTGCTGTCGAGGCGGCGCAGATGGCGCAGCGCGTCACCGAAATTGAACGTGCTCTCCAGGCCCATCAGCGCCAGGCTGTCGCCGCGCGGCAAACCGAGATCGAGCATCAAGGTTTGCTGACCACTTTTTTGCACCACCAGCGCCAGATGCGTCGCCAGCATGGCGCCGTCGGCGTTGCTTTGGGTGCCAAACAGTACGGTCAGGCCACCCAGTTGCGCATTGGACGTCACGGCTGGCAGGCGTTTGCTCAGGCGTCGTACCAGGCCCGACACTTCACTGGAGCGCGAACCATAGGCGACGAAATCCCGGGCGCCGGCACGCATGGCGTTGATCACCAACTGATTGTCCATGCCATCGCCCAGGGCGACCACGGCAAGCATTGGTTTGGCTTCCAGGGCGCCCTCTATTAGCGCGCTTTGGGCGACGATGTTTTCTCGGTCGAGGCCGACGAACACCAGGCTGGCGAAGGTTACATCCACCAGCGCCAGCAGCTCATCCAGGTTGCCGGTGCCGGCACTGACCACCTGACCCAAGGGCGCGAGGGCACCTTGGAGCCACTCCAGGTCGGTGGTGTTGCGGGTGATGGCCAGAAACGTCTGGCTCAGGCTATCGCTCATTGGGAAAGTCCACTGCGACGGTCGAAGTTACCGGTTTCCAGGAAAAACAGCCGATACCAATTGGGGTCGTAATTGCGCAGTTTCTCGCCCGGCAGCGACGGCAGTCTCGCGTTGGCGGCCAGGGGTTGCACGAGGTGCGGCGTGACGATCATCAGCAGTTCTTTTTCTTCGGCCCTGATTTCAGAATCTTTGAACAGCGCGCCGATGATGGGCAGATCACCCAGGCCTGGAAACTTGCTGATGGTGGAGCGGTTGTTGCTGCTGATCAGCCCGCTGATGACAAAGCTTTCGCCATCGGCCAGGGACACGCTGGTGTCGGTGCGGCGCACGGTCAGGGCCGGCACCTGGATGCCCTGGATCTGGATCGCGTTGACGTAATCGAGCTCGCTGACTTCTGGCGCGACCTTCAACGCGATGCGGTTGTGATCGATCACCGTGGGGGTCAGCGTCAGTCGAATGCCGAACTCCTTGTATTCAATGGTGATGGTGTCGCTGCCGGCGCTGGGCACTGGGATCGGCACTTCGCCGCCGGCCAGGAAGGTTGCGCTCTGGCCGCTCATGGCCACCAGGCTGGGGCGTGCCAGGGTGTAGGCAAACCCACTGCTTTCCAGTGCGTTGATCATGGCGGAGACGCGGCCCCCGCCAAAGCCGATATTGAAGTTGGAGCTGCTGATTTGCAGGGCCTGGGTGGTGGTCGTGGGGAAGAGCAGGTTGGGGCTGCCCAGGAAGAAGTTTTTGCCCTGGCCGAGAATCGACGTGCTGGCCTCTTTGAGCTTGGTGCGGCTGACTTCGACAAAGCGGATGTCGGTTTGCACCTGGTCAGGCAGCGTTGGGTCTTGGGAGGGCGACAACGACTGGCTGGTCAAGGCCGAGGTGGCCTTGCCCTTGACGAACACCATGCTTTGACGCGGCGTGGTCGAGCAGCCGGTCCAGACCAACAGGCTGGTGGCCCCGCTGCCCACACCGGTCAGCAAGAAACTACGGTCACCGTTGACCCGCACATCGGCGATCTTGGGATCGCCAATGGCCAGGCGCGTGATTGCTACAGGTGACTGCAGTGACTGTTGCAGGCCCTCGCCCACCTCGATCACGGCGGGCAATTGGCCCAGGCTGCTGCAATTGCCCGGTGCCGCAACGGCCAGGCCCAGGGGCAAGCTCGACAACATCATGGCCCAGGCCATTAGAGCGAAGCGCTGGTGCATTCGGTGCATCCTTGTTCAATCAGGGGGTCTGTTGGGTCGCGCCGGCGCCGCGAATCACTTCGATGCCGCGTGGTTTGCCACCTTCGGCAACTCTGGGGGCGACGGCTTTGGGTGGGGTTGTCAGTGCCAGTTGGGTGAACTGGTAAAGGTCGCGATTGGTGTTCTGCACCTTGTCCGGGGCGTTGCTTTCACCCGCCCAGTAGCGGCTGAGCAGTTTTTCATCGGCACTGCGTACCGCCAGGCGCAGCGCACCCGCTTGCGCGGCAAGCATCAGTCGGCTCAACAGGGGCTCGGGCACGGCCAGTACGACGCTGCGGGCCGCTGCTCGGCGTTGGGCGGCCTGCGCGCGCTCCTCGACAGTGGCCGGCGGCGGTGCGGCGGGGGTGCCGTCATTGGCCAGGCCCAGTTGCTCACCCACGGCCAACACGCGGATGGCGGGGACGACAATCTGCGCCGATTGCTCGGTGTTATCGACGTCGCGCCGCAGGAATAACAACACATCGACGTAATCGCCCGGGCTCAGTTGACCACCGGCGCCGATCACCTCATCCACCGCAACAGCCAGGGCACGTTCTTCGGGGCGGATCATGCGGGCCAGCGGGCCGCCGGCGCTGAAGGTTTCTTCATTGAGCCAGGCGCCTGCCGCCAGGTTGCGCAGGGGCATACGGCCGATGGCCTGCTCCACGCTGGTCAGGCTCCCCGCCGGCACGGTACGCAGTCTTTCAACGGCCACATCGCCGGCGGTAAGCGCAGTGAAGGCGGGTACGTCACGCACCAGCACAATGACCGGCAGGCGCGTTTGATCTTCTACGGCGGCGAGGGTTTTTTCCACAGTCGCCGTCGGCGCAACGACAGGAACAGCGACGGGCGCAGGTGGGCGGCTCAATACCAACCCCCAATACCCGGCGATCAATGCTCCGATCAACAGCAAGCCGGCAATAACCATGCTGACGCGACTGTTCATGACGGCTCTCCCTTTCCCGTTGCATTACTTGCCCGTCAATTAATCCAAACGAACTACTGCGCAACTGGCCTGCAATGAACATCTAACCATTTCGCTATTTGAAGGTAGCCCAGCTAGGACAAAACGCCATTAGCCGGTTGAAAATTTATGTGAACTTTAATAAAGCCTTCGCCGTGCCGGGTTTTATGGCGTCAACTTTGCGACTAATACTTTGGCATTAATCCGTTATTACAGTTGTGAGGTGGCACTTTGTTGACAATGCTCACTTAGCACGCGGCAATCCTGTGCGGGCCGGCTAGACCGGCACTCTGCGTCGAATTAGGGAGAAGTATCCATGTTCCTTGACCTGATCTTAAATATGTACATTCAGACACAATTGTTCTTCCGTCGTAGAGACGGGGCCTCAGCCATCGAATACGTGATTATTGTGGCTATTGTCGCGTTGGTCATTATTGGGTTTGGTACAGGGCTGGGCGATAAAATTAAAGGCGTCTTCCAGCAAGTATCTGATGCGTTACCGGCGGCGGCTTGATTTGATGGGCTATCCGTTAACTATCCGGCAACTTTGGGCATTAGGTAGGTGTTATGACTCACGCTTCGGGTAGCCGCCAACAAATTTTATTGGTGGACGACGAAGAGGACGCCCTGATCGAACTCGCCGAATCCCTCGAAAACGAGGGATTTGTGTGTTTTACCGCCCCCTCTGTCACTGACGCGCTACAGGAGTTAACACTCAACCCCGACATCGCCCTGATCATCACCGACCTGCGCATGCCCGAGGAGAGCGGTATCTCCTTGATCAAGCGCCTGCGCGAACACACCGACCGCGCGCACCTGCCGGTGATTGTGATGTCAGGCCATGCCGAGATGGATGATGTGAGCGACATGCTGCGCTTGCAGGTGCTTGATCTGTTTCGAAAACCCATCTACCTCGTGCGGCTGATCGATACGCTGAACAGCCTCTTCCCCCTCGCCAAACCCCGTTACTGACCGTGGGCGCACCGCTCCCATCCTGTTGAAATGCAATCAACTGTGGGAGCTGGCTTGCCTGCGATGGCGGTGGTTCAGGCACAACATTTCTATCGCCAATGCCGCCGCCTTCGCAGCCTCGCTAAAGCTCGACAGCTCCCACCGTTGAGCCGGTATACACCTGGTAGAACTCGCCAGGCCGACAGGCCGTCACGGGAGCAAGCTCCCTCGCCACAGACTCAGCGCACTGCTCAAAGTTGTGTAGATACCTATGCCCGCGCAGGGCCCCAAAACCAGGCGCTGCGGTCTTTTTGAAATACCGCAGCGGCTTTGTTGGGGCGGCTTCGCCGCCCAGCGCGGGGCAAGCCCGCTCACTACAGTTGGTAGCTGAAGCTCACTGAGTAGCGCGGCCGACGATCGAAGTTGTCCTGCGCCACATCCGACATCGGCTTGGCCGCTTCCAGCGCAATGTTGTAGTACTTCGCGTCGCCAAAGCGCAGGCCCACTGCTGCCGAGGACATGTCGTTGCCTTTGATGGGGAGCTCGTTGTACCAGGTCTTGGCGCGGTCGAAGACCACGTAGGGTTGCAAGACCCTCACCCAATCGCCCGAGCGGTTGTAGCTGTAGTTGACCTCATAGGCCACGCCCCAGCCCTTGTCGCCAGAGCCTTGGTCATCGGGGTAGCCTCGGCCGAAGTTTTGCCCGCCGAAGGTGGCGTGCTCGCTGTCGGGCAGGTTGTCATCGCTCCAGTACAACGCGCCCGAGAGCACGCCTTGCCAGTTATCGAACAGCTTGTTGCTCTGCACGCCGGAGAGGCGCACCCGGAAGAAGTCCAGGTCGGGCTTGGACCCGCCAAAATCGTTGTGAGTCTTGGCGCCCATGCCATTGATGCCTTGGTACACCCCAGCGCTGAGGATACGCAGTTGGGTGGTGTCGGCCTTGCGCCAGTCGCTTTCGAACGCGAGGGCGCGCAGATTGGTTTCCAGTTCTGGCCGTTGCGGGAGGCCTTCGACTTTGTAGCGGTTGGTCTGGTCGACGGCGTAGAGGCGCGAGCCCAGTGTCAACGACTCGGTGGGCGAGGCAATAAAGGGGTGGGTGACACCGATGGAGTAACGGTCGATGGATTGGTGTTGCTTGAGCTCCAAGCCATCGCCCAGTTGCAGGCTGGTGCTGGGGTCGGCGCGGTAGCGTTCGCCAGAGAGTACGAGCTGGGTGCCTTCGCTATTGATGAATTGGCTGTAGGCCGCGCGGTAGTAATGCTCTTTGTCATCCCCTGGCGGGAACAGGCCGCTGATGCTCAACTGCTCGCCCATCGAGGTCTGCGAATTGCTGGTGCCGGTGAGCAGCGCCTGGGTGCTGCCACGGCTGGACTCGGTGAGGCTCATGCTGGTGGTAAACGGCTTGCGGCTGGCGGTGATCTGCATATGGGTGCCGCCGTCGGTGGTGCCGGGCGGTGGCACCTGGGCCTGCAAGGTGACGCCGGGGATCGCGCTCATCAAGGTGGTGTAACGCTCGAAGGTCTTACGGGTGAGCGGGCGTTCAGCCTTGAGTTTTTCGGCCAGTTTGTCGACGTAGGCCGAGACCGAACCGATATCGCCTTGCAGTTGGTAATCGCGGATATAGCCCTCCACCAACACCACCTGCACCAGGCCGCCCTCGAATTTTTGCTCCGGTAGGAAGGCGTAGGACAGCAGGTAACCGTCCTCCTGATAGCGCCGAGTGATGCTGCGGGTGGCTTCGATCAGTTGCGCCAGGTCTGTCTCATGGCCAATCAACGGTTCGAACGCCTTGGCCATCTCTTTGAGCGGGTAGACCGTACCGCCGTCGATCTGCAGTTTGCGGATGGTGACTTTGGTGCCCATCAGCAAGGGTTGGGCGTCGGTGGCGGCGGGCGTGGGCAGTTGGGTTTGCGGGGCGACCGGGCGGTAGGCATCGGCGGGCAGGTTGGGCACCGGCAGGGTGCGGATGGTGTCGTTGCTATTGAGGAAGCTGGGTAGGGTGTCGGCGTAAGCGTAGGTACTGAGGGTGAGCAACAACAACGGCGTCAAAGCGCGCATAGGACACTCCATGGTCAAAACTGCAGCAGCGTTTCGCAGATGCCCGCCGGGCTCTGGGGGCGCGGTTCGGGGTTTTCTGGGCGTTTCATTCGCCCATAAAAAAGACGAGAGGCTTATTAGGTCTCTCGTCTCAACCAAGCGTAGGCGCTGTAGGTGAGGCCGTCTAATCGGCCAGGTGCAATTCTATTTTTTCAGGCCGCCGAGCAGACCGCCCAGCAGACCCCCGTTGGCAGTGGCACCTGCACCGGCGGAGGCAGATGCGCTACCCCCCAGGCTCAGGCCGCCACCGAGCAAACCACCGCCGGTGCTGGTGCCGCCGGTGACCAGGCCGCCGATGGAGGCTACGGTGCCGCCGACTGCGGTGACGGTGCCGCCCAGAGCGTTGGTGACCGGGTTGGCATTGGTGCCGCTGATGGCGCCGCCGAGGTTGCTGACCGCACCGCCTACCTGAGTGACCAGGCCGTTGACCGGGGCGCCCAGGCCAGTGGCGTTGCCGACGTTTTGGGTCAGGCTGGCGACGCCGCTGGTGACAGGGTTGAGGGCATTGCCGAGGGTGCTGGTCACTTGGCCAAGTGGGGCGCCCGCTGCGGTGTTGGGTACGCCGCTGCCGCCCAGAAGGGTGCCCAGGGAGGCCACGGTGCTGCCAGCTTTGGTGCCAGTGACGCCGGTTGCGCTGACTACACCATTGGTGCTGCCTGCGTCCAAACCGTTGCCGGCGCCAGAGATCACGCCGCCGATGAGTTCAGCCAGGCCCAGTTGATCGGTGCTGCCGCCCGAACCGCTGCCGCTGCCACCGCTGCCGTCGGCCGAAGGGTCAACATAACCGCTGGCCTTGCCGACCACGGTGCCTACACCGTTGAGCACGTCGCCCACGGCGCCGGTCACCGGGTTGTTGGTGCCACCGGCGCTGGCGACTTTATCGCCCAGCCCGTCAACGGTAGCGCCGACTTTTTCCAGCAGGCCGCCGACCGGGCTGTCCAGGCCGGTTGCAGTGCCGACTTTACCGGTGGTGTTCTCGACCAGGGATACAACCGGCACCAACACTTTCGCGCCAACGGTGTTGGTGACCGAGCCCAACGGGCCGGTAGTGCTGGCGGTGCTGAGGGTGTCGCCGAGCATGGTCACTACGTTGCCGACTTTGCCGACCACTTGGCCCACGGCGGGTGCAGCGGTGCCGACGACAGGGACTTGGCCGAGCAGGGTGGCGACGTTTGAACCGGTGACGGTCACGCCATCGCCCAGGTCCGAAACACCGTTGGCGACGCCAGCGACGGTTTTGCCCAACGCATTGCTGTCGGTCCCCAGCGTGCCCAAACCTTCAGACAAGCCGGTGCCGATGCTGCCGACTGCGTTGCCGGTCGCAGTCACCAGGCCGCCAGCGGTGGCGCCAACAATGGGCAGGCTGCCGAGCGTGGTGCCCAGGCTGCGCACGGTGGTGCTGAGGGTGCTCACAGTGTCGCCGGCCGTGTCGACCACGGCGGCGGTAACCAGAGGGGATGAGGTGGTGCCTGGGTCGACGCTGTCTGTGCCGGAAGTGCCGCCGCCAGAAGAACCACCGCTGCTATGCCCGCCACCACCGCTGCTGCAGCCGCTGAGTGTCAGGGCTATTGCCAGGGCCAATGTGCTACTTGCTTTCCAAAACACGAATTGAGTTTTCATGATGTGAATTCCTTGCACCTGTACAACCTTGGTTGTCTTCAAACACTCGCTACTTCTAGGGGCCGCGATGTGTTTGTCCGTGAGGTCATCAGAAACCCGGGCGCGTTTGCTCACCATTCTCAACTTGGTATTAACGATTTATATACTGGCGGTATATCGGGGCTTTACGGTTAATACCAACGGTGTAAGGGAAGGATGTATCAAGATATATATATGTTTAAAATCAGTAGCTTGAATAAAATAGCGGGCTTCTAAAAGCCCGCTATTACTTAGGGTGTATATATACAATTAACCAGTTCATTTCACGCGATCGGCTGCCATTTGCCTACCATATGTTCAATCTCACCGGTGCCTTTGAGCAATAACTCGCCGCTGGAACCGGCCGCGCTGGCCAATAACCTGACTTCACTGGGCAGGCGTACGGGCTTGCGAAACTCAACGGCAATTTCGATATTGGCGGCGGGCAAGTGCTCGCCCAGCGCGGCGAGGGTATGCGCCTTGTTCCACAGCCCATGGGCGATGGCTTGCGGGAACCCGAACAGCTTGGCGGTGAGGGCGCTGAGGTGAATCGGATTGTAGTCGCCGGACACCCGGGCATAACGACGGCCGATATCAGCCGGGGCAGGCCAGCGGGTCAGTTCACTGACGTGGGTGGGGGTGGGCTGTACATCCTCCGTGGCGTCGCCTTCGAGCTTCACGCCACGGCATAGCATGCGGCTCTCGGCTTCCCACAGCAGGCCGAGGCTATCTTCGGCGGTGGTCACCAGGTCGAACGTCGCGCCCTTGGGGTGCGGCTTGAGGTTTTGCACGTGCACCGCGAGGCTGAGCTCGCTCACACTCCCGAGGGGGCGATAAATGCGGATGCGATTGCTCAGGTGGATCAACCCTAGCAGTGGGAAGGGGAAGCTTTTGTCGGTGAGCAGTTGCATCTGCAAGCCGAACGCGAGGATATGCGGATAGGTCGCCGGCAGCATGGGGCTGTCGGCAAACCCGCAGACCTTGCGATACGCCGCCACGTCCTTGGGGTTGATGTGTACCCGGCAGCGCAAGCCGCGGTCGGGCAAGGTGTTGCCGGTGATCTTGCGCTTGAGCGCCGCACGCCAATACAGCGGCGGCAAAGACGGTGCGCTGCCTAATGTTTGCCATTCCATGCTCAAGCTCCCAAAAGACTTTGCCCGCACACTCGCAGCGCTTGCCCGCTGACGGCGCCGCTGCCGGGTTGGCCGAGCCAGGCCACCGCTTCGGCGACGTCCTGGGGCAAACCACCCTGGCCCAGAGAACTCATGCGGCGCCCGGCCTCTCGCAGGGCGAAGGGAATGTGCGCAGTCATCTGAGTTTCGATAAACCCAGGGGCCACGGCGTTGATGCTGATGCCACGCGCGTGGAGCAGCGGCGCCCAGGCCTGTGCGAGGCCAACCAAACCGGCCTTGCTCGCGGCGTAATTGGTTTGCCCACGGTTGCCGGCAATGCCGCTGATGGAGGCCAGCAACACCACACGGGCGTTGTCATGCAGGGTGCCGCTGTCGAGCAGCGCCTTGGTCAATACCTGTGGCGCATTCAGGTTGACGGCCAGTACGGCGTCCCAATATTCCGGGGTCATGTTGGCCAGGGTTTTGTCGCGGGTGATACCGGCGTTGTGCACCAGAATGTCGAGGCCGTCGGGCAGGTGTTCGATCAACTGGCTGGCGGCGTCTTCGGCGCAGATATCCAGCACAACAGTGCGGGCACCGAGGCGCGCGGCGAGGGCTTCGAGGTCGGTCTTGGCTTGGGGCACATCCAGCAGGATCACGTCGGCACCGTCGCGGGCCAGGGTTTCGGCAATGGACGCGCCGATGCCACGGGCGGCGCCGGTGACCAGCGCCTTGCGCCCGGCCAGGGGTCGAGTCCAGTCCTCGACCGGGGTGGCGCAGGCTTGCAAACGAATGACCTGGCCGCTGATGTAAGCGCTTTTTGGCGAGAGGAAGAAACGCAGCGCGCCTTCCAACTGATCGTCGGCGCCGTCGCCCACGTAGAGCAGTTGCAGCACTCCACCGTTGCGCAGCTCTTTGGCCAGCGAGCGGCTGAACCCTTCGAGGGCACGCTGGGCGCTGGCGGCGAACGGATCGCTGAGACTCTCTGGCGCACGGCCAAGAATCACCAGGTGCGCGCTGTTATCCAGGTTTTTCAGCAAAGGCTGGAAGAACTCGCGCAGTTGCTTGAGTTGGTCGGTGTGCTGCAAGTCGCTGGCATCAAATACCACCGCCTTTAGCTTGGGGCCGTGGCCGGGAATCCAGGTCGAGCCCTCGGCGCCATAGGTGTAAGTGGCGTCGGTGAGTTTGTGGGCAAACGCCTGCACCTTGGCGGTCAGTGCTCCGCCGCCCAGCAGCAGCGCGCCGTCTACCGGGCGCAGGCGCCCGGCCTGCCAGCGTTCCAGGCGTACCGGTGACGGCAGGCCAATGGCGGCGACCAGGCGATGGCCGAGGCTTGAGTTGGCGAAGTCGATATAACGGTCAGACATGGAACGCTCTCCGAAGGCTGGGGTTCAAAGGGTTGACCACCCCTGGGCGGTAGTCGTTCGATCAGCCTAGGCTAGGCTGGATGATTCCACCCACAACCTTCAGGGAGCTTTCCATGACTCAATTGCGCCGCGTAGCGATCATCGGCGGTAACCGTATTCCGTTTGCCCGCTCCAATGGCCCGTATGCCACCGCGAGCAACCAGGCGATGCTGACGGCGGCGCTGGAAGGCTTGATCGAGCGCTACAACCTGCACGGCCTGCGCATCGGCGAGGTGGCCGCAGGCGCGGTGCTCAAGCATTCGCGCGACTTCAACCTGACCCGTGAATGCGTACTCGGCTCGCGGCTGTCGCCGCAAACACCGGCCTATGACATTCAGCAGGCGTGCGGCACCGGGCTGGAGGCGGCGCTGCTGGTGGCCAACAAGATTGCCCTGGGCCAGATCGAGTGCGGCATTGCTGGCGGGGTAGACACCACCTCCGACGCACCGATTGGCGTCAATGAAGGGCTACGCAAGATTTTGCTGCAAGCCAACCGCAGCAAATCCCTGGGGGATAAATTAAAACTGCTGTTACAACTTCGCCCCCATCACCTCAAGCCAGAGCTGCCGCGCAACGGTGAGCCTCGTACAGGCTTGTCCATGGGCCAGCATTGCGAATTGATGGCGCAGACTTGGCAGATCCCCCGCGCCGAACAGGACCAGTTGGCCCTGGAGAGCCATCAGAAAATGGCTGCCGCGTACGCCGAAGGCTGGCACAACGACTTGCTCACGCCGTTCCTGGGGCTCACCCGAGACAACAACCTGCGCCCGGACCTGACCCTGGAAAAGCTCGCCGCCCTCAAACCCGCCTTTGAGCGCAGCGAAAAGGGCACGCTTACCGCCGGCAACTCCACGCCGCTCACCGATGGTGCGTCGCTGGTACTGTTGGGCAGTGAAGCGTGGGCCAAAGAGCGGGGCTTACCGATTCTGGCCTACTTGCGCGATGGCGAAGCGGCCGCGGTGGATTTCGTCAACGGTGCCGAAGGCCTGCTGATGGCGCCGGTGTATGCGGTGCCGCGTCTGTTGGCGAGGAATGGTCTGACGCTGCAAGACTTCGATTACTACGAGATCCACGAAGCCTTCGCCGCCCAAGTGTTGTGCACGCTCAAAGCCTGGGAGGATGCGGACTACTGCAAGACGCGCTTGGGCCTGGATGCACCATTGGGCACCATCGACCGCAGCCGCTTGAATGTGAAGGGCAGTTCCCTGGCCGCCGGGCACCCCTTTGCGGCCACCGGTGGGCGTATCGTCGCCAATCTGGCCAAATTGTTGGATGCAGCAGGCAAGGGCCGCGGGCTGATTTCGATCTGCGCAGCGGGCGGCCAGGGTGTTACAGCGATCATTGAGCGTTGAAACTGGCATATTGGATGCATTCTTAAGCAATCAACGGTCGGTAGCCTCTCCCACCGGCGAGCCGATTGCCGTATAACGAGTGCCATACGCGTATTTGGTAATAAAGGACCCACAATAAAAGCTGATGAAGACTCCTAAACGCATTGAACCCCTGATCGAAGACGGTCTGGTCGACGAAGTGCTGCGCCCACTCATGAGTGGTAAAGAAGCAGCTGTTTATGTGGTGCGCTGCGGCAATGAATTGCGTTGCGCCAAGGTTTACAAGGAGGCGAACAAACGAAGTTTTCGTCAGGCGTCCGAATACCAGGAAGGCCGGAAGGTGCGTAACAGCCGCCAGGCCCGGGCCATGGCCAAGGGCTCCAAGTTCGGTAAGAAAGAAACCGAAGATGCCTGGCAGAACGCCGAAGTGGCGGCGCTGTTCCGCCTGGCCGGTGCGGGCGTTCGCGTGCCCCAGCCGTTCGACTTCCTGGAAGGCGTGCTGTTGATGGAACTGGTGGCCGACGAGTATGGCGATGCGGCGCCGCGTCTGAACGATGTGACGCTGGAGCCGGATCAGGCGCGCGAATACCACGCTTTCCTGATTTCCCAGATCGTGCTGATGCTGTGTACCGGCCTGGTGCACGGTGACTTGTCCGAGTTCAACGTACTGCTCACGCCAACCGGCCCGGTGATCATCGACCTGCCGCAGGCGGTAGATGCGGCGGGCAACAACCACGCCTTCAGCATGCTGGAGCGGGATGTGGGTAACATGGCTTCCTACTTCGGGCGCTTTGCCCCGGAGCTGAAGAAGACCAAGTACGCCAAGGAAATGTGGGCGCTGTACGAAGCCGGCACTCTGCACCCGGCCAGCGTGTTGACCGGTGAGTTCGATGAGCCGGAAGAACTGGCGGACGTGGGCGGTGTGATACGCGAGATCGAAGCGGCGCGGCTGGATGAAGAGCGTCGCCAGGCGATTCGGGCAGCGGATGATGCGCCGCAGAGCAAAGTACCCGATGAGCCGCCGCCACCGCCGTGGATGCAGTGATCTCTAGGCCAACTCAGATCTAAAGTTGGTGGAGATCAAAATGTGGGAGGGGGCTTGCTCCCGATAGCAGTGGGTCAGTTGGAGTTAAGCTAACTGACCCACCACTATCGGGAGCAAGCCCCCTCCCACATTTGGTTTTGAATGTATTCAGATAGATTTCTTCAGGCGCAGCAACTCCCCGACGCCAACTCCTTGAGAATCGGGCAGTCCGGCCGATCATCGCCCTGACAGTGCTCCACCAAATCCTGCAACGTATCGCGCAATTGCCCCAGCTCCAGGATCTTCTGGTTCAACGCCTCGATATGTTGGCGTGCCAAGGCTTTCACGTCGGCGCTGGCCCGTTGCCGGTCTTGCCACAGGGTCAGCAGTTTGCCGACCTCCTCCAATGAAAAGCCCAAGTCCCGCGAACGCTTGATAAACGCCAGGGTGTGCAAATCATCCGCGCCGTAGACGCGGTAACCGCTGTCGGTGCGGTGGGCGGCTTTGAGCAGGCCGATGGATTCGTAGTAGCGAATCATCTTGGCGCTCAGCCCGCTTTGACGTGCGGCTTGGCCGATGTTCATGGGCGTTGATCCTCCAGATCCTTGGGTTTCCAGGTTTTGAGCAGCAAAGCATTGCTCACCACACTGACGCTGGACAAGGCCATTGCTGCGCCCGCCAATACCGGGTTGAGCAGGCCGAAGGCCGCCAGGGGGATGCCGATCAAGTTATACACAAAGGCCCAGAACAGATTCTGGCGGATTTTTGCGTAGGTCTTGCGGCTGATCTCCAGCGCAGCCGGCACCAGGCGCGGGTCGCCGCGCATCAGGGTGATGCCTGCGGCGTGCATGGCCACGTCGGTGCCGCCGCCCATGGCGATGCCGATGTCGGCAGCGGCCAGGGCCGGGGCGTCGTTGATGCCGTCGCCCACCATGGCCACCACGCCGGTTTTTTTCAATTCGGCGACAGTGGCGGCTTTGTCGGCGGGCAGCACTTCGGCGTGCACATCGTCGATACCCAGTGCGAGGGCGACCACACGAGCGCTGCCGCGATTGTCACCGGTGAGCAGGTGGCTGCTGATGTGTTGGGCCTTGAGTTGATCCAGCGCTTCCAATGCGCCGGGCTTGAGGGTATCGCCAAACGCGAACAGCCCCAGTACCCGCGGTTGCGGGTCTTGTTCGATCAGCCACGACAACGTGCGGCCTTCGGCCTCCCAGTCCTTGGCCGATGCGGCCAGGTCGCCGGCGCTCAGGCCGCTTTCTTCCAGCAGGCGGCGGTTGCCCAGGGCCAGTGGCCGCCCGTCGAGGGTGCCGGCAATGCCGCGCCCGGTCAGGGACTGACTCGCGCTCACATCGGCCACGCTAAGCCCTTGTTCGCGGCACGCATCCAGCACCGCCTTGGCCAGCGGGTGTTCACTGCCCCGTTGCAACGCGCCAGCCTGTTGCAACAGCAGGGCCTCGTTACCATCCACCGCGACAAGGTGGGCGATCTTCGGTGTGCCAGAGGTGAGGGTGCCGGTCTTGTCGAACACCACGGCGCTGACTTCATGGGCGCGCTCCAGGGCTTCGGCGTCCTTGATCAGGATGCCGTAGCGTGCGGCGACGCCGGTGCCGGCCATGATCGCGGTTGGCGTGGCCAGGCCCAGGGCGCAGGGGCAGGCGATCACCAGCACCGCGACGGCGTTGATGATCGCGGTTTCAAGTGATGCACCGTACAACCACCAGCCCACCAGGGTGATCAGTGCAATGACCAGCACGGCTGGAACGAACACCTGACTGACCTTATCCACCAGTTTTTGGATCGGTGCCTTGGCCGCTTGTGCGTCTTCCACCAGGCGGATGATCCGCGCCAGTACGCTTTCGGCGCCCAGGGCGGTGGTGCGCACCAGCAGGCGACCTTCGCCGTTGATGGCGCCACCGGTGACCTTGTCCCCCGGCTGTTTTGGCACCGGCAGGCTTTCGCCGCTGATCAGCGCTTCGTCGGCGTGGCTCTGGCCTTCGACCACTTCACCGTCCACGGGGAAACGTTCGCCGGGTTTGACCATGACCAGGTCGCCCAACGTCAGTACCTGGATGGCGACCTCTTCTTCGCGGCCTTCAATAACCCGAATCGCCCGCTCCGGGCGTAAGGCTTCCAGGGCGCGAATGGCGCTGGCGGTCTGGCGCTTGGCGCGGCTTTCCAGGTATTTGCCCAGCAACACCAGGGCGATCACCACGGCCGATGCTTCGAAATACAGGTGCGGCGCCATGCCAGGGTGGGCGGTGAGCCATTCATAAATGCTCAGGCCGTAACCGGCGCTGGTGCCGATGGCGACCAGCAGGTCCATATTGCCTGCACCGGCGCGCACGGCTTTCCAGGCGGCGATATAAAAGCGGGCACCCAAGATAAATTGCACGGGGGTGGCCAGGGCGAACTGCACCCACGCCGGCAGCATCCAGTGCAGGCCAAAGGGTTCCACCAGCATCGGCAGCACCAACGGCAGTGCCAGCGCAATGGCCAGCAGCAGCGACCAGCGTTCGCGGTGCAGGCGCCGTGCCTGGGTTGCATCGGTGGCGGTTTCGGTTTGGGGCAGAGTGGCGGTGTAGCCGGCCTTGTCGACGGCGGCGATCAGCACGCTGGGGTCCATCTGGCCCAGCACTTCAACGTGGGCGCGTTCGTTGGCCAGGTTGACGCTGACGCTTTGCACCCCCGGCACCTTGCCCAGCGCGCGCTCGACCCGGCCGGCACAGCTGGCGCAGGTCATGCCGCTGATGGGCAGGTCAAAGGTGGTTGATCCATTCATGGGGCAGTCCTCCAGAAGACGTTGCCCCTAGGATCAACCTTGACCTGTGGGTAAGGTCAAGCCTGTTCAGTATTCCAGCGCGGCGGCTTTGAGATACATGCCGTCCGGGCCCTGGGCGATGCGCAACTTGCGCACATCACCGGCCTTGAGGGTGATGTTCTGAGCGGGCGGCGCCAGTAACCCCGGCAGACAACCTGGGGCTTGACCTGGCAGTAGCTTCAAACGCAGCGACATGTTGCCTGCCGGCAAGTTGAACGAGGTGGCTTGCTCTTGGAACAGCCGGCCTGCCAACTGGTCATTGAGGTACAGGCCGATCTCGCAGTTGGTGAGTACTTCGAGGCGCTCGCGGGAAATGATCAGCACCGCATAGTCTTCTGCGGCGAAGGCCTGTGGCGCAACGGCAGACAAGCTCATCAAGCCCGTAAGGGCAAAAAACGACCAGCGCATGGCGAATGCTCCATGGTTTATATCCAAGATGGGTCAAGCTTGGCCTTTGATGCCGCCGAATACCAGCCCGGCCGAAGATTACAGAACTTGACCTTGCCATCGTGGCAAGGTCGAGAGTGTGTTCAACCTCATCAAAGGAGTCATGTCATGCAAGTATTCAGCGTTGAAGGAATGACCTGCGGCCATTGTGTTCGGGCCGTGACCCAGGCCGTGCAGAGCCAGGACCCGGCCGCCGACGTGAAGGTGGACCTCGCCGCCAAGCAAGTCAGTGTACAAAGCCAACTGAGCCCCGAGGTCATCGCCGACCTGATCCGCGAAGAAGGCTACACCGTCGTCTGATTTTTAATAGTTAGCGAGCTAACTTAATGTTCAAGGCCCCCAAGCGCGGCTAGACTGTCGGGCTGCCGACTGACTTGGGTGCCTGATGAACCTGCGCATAATTCTGATTTTGGGTGCCTTGAGCGCTTTTGCGCCGTTGGCGATCGACTTTTACTTGCCGGGCTTCCCGGCGATGGCGACTGCTTTTGGCACCGATGAAAAACATATCCAGTTGACCCTGGCGGTGTATTTCGCCGGTTTGGCCATCGGCCAGTTGATCTACGGCCCGTTGGCAGACCGCTTTGGTCGGCGCGGCCCGCTGCTCAGTGGTGTGACCCTATTCACATTGGCGTCCTTTGCCTGCGCCTTCGCGCCGTCGTTGGAATGGCTGATCGGCGCACGTTTCGTACAGGCCTTGGGCGGTTGCGCGGGCATGGTGATCTCCCGTGCGGTGGTCAGCGATAAATGTGATGCGGTGGGCTCGGCCAAGGTGTTCTCCCAACTGATGCTGGTGACGGGCTTGGCGCCGATCCTTGCGCCGCTGGCCGGTGGGGTGATGGTGGGGCTGTGGGGCTGGCAGTCGATCTTTCTGGTGCTGACGCTTTTCAGCGTCATGGCCGCGATTGCCGTGGCGGTCGGCTTGCCGGAAACCTTTCCGGCCCATCAGCCGCGCCAGCCGTTGTCTGGCTCGCTGCGTCGCTACGGAGCGCTGCTGTCTGATCGGGTTTATCTCGGTTATGCGCTGACCGGCGGTATTTCGATTGCCGGGATGTTTGCCTATATCGCCGGTTCCCCGTTCGTGTTTATCCAGCTCTACGGCGTGCCCGCCGAGCATTACGGTTGGCTGTTCGGTTCCAATGCGGCGGGTTTTATCCTGGTGGCGCAGGTGAATGCGCGGTTGCTTGCCAAGCGTGGGCCGGCGTTTCTGCTGTCGCGCAGCGTGTGGGTGTATCTGTTGGCGGCGACGACGTTACTTGGCATTGCGGCGTTGCGCACTAATGCGTTGTGGCCATTGCTGGTGCCGTTGTTTATCTGCATTGCCAGCCTGGGCTGCATCTTGCCCAACACGTCGGCGTGCGCCATGAGCGGGCAGGGTGCACGGGCCGGTAGCGCTTCGGCGCTGCTCGGTTGCATCCAGTTCGGCGTGGCAGCGGGGGCTGCTTCATTGGTGGGGGTATTGCACGATGGCACGGCGATGCCGATGGCCATGGTGATCAGCCTGTGCGGTGTATTAGCCGTGACGTTTGCGGTATCGACCCAGCGCCTGCAACGGGCGAGGGCCGCGCAGGCGAAGGTCTAGGGGGCAGTCAGCCAGCGGCGCAACGTTGCTGGTTGACGGGAAAGCGATGGGGGGCCTGGATACGGGCTTGCAGCGTGTCGACAAAGGCGCGCGCCTCGGCCTCGGTGTGGAAAGTAATGGCCTTTTGATCGAGCCGGACTTCCCACTGGGATTTTGCTAACGCTTTTATCAGGATCTTCATTGCTGACTTCCTCACGTAAAAGAATCGTGGCAAAGGCGGCCAATATAAACCTGAATCCCCCCATAAAGATGACGAAGGTCAACTCTCGGACTAATGGTGTCGTCCATTACTCACAGGAATAATCGACGACACCTACAGGCGTTGTTCAGAACCCTTCCAGCACGATCTTGCCCTTGGCCTTGCCGCTTTCCAGCAGCGTGTGGGCACGGCGCAGGTTGGCCGCATTGATCACGCCAAAGTGCTCGCCTACCGTGGTTTTCAAGGTGCCGGCGTCGATCAGTTCGGCGACGCGATTGAGCAGGTTGTGCTGCTCGATCATGTCCGGCGTTTCGAACATCGAACGGGTGTACATGAACTCCCAATGCAGCGACAGGCTTTTGCGCTTGAGCTTGCTCACGTCCAACGCCTTGGGGTCGTCGATCAGTGCCAGCTTGCCTTGGGGTTGCAGGGCCTCCACCAACTGGTCCAGGTGATGGTCGGTTTGGGTCAGGCTGGCGACGTGGGTGACCTGTGGGTGGCCGGCGTTTTTCAGCGCTTCGCTCAGCGGTTGGCTGTGGTCGATCACCAGGTCTGCGCCCAACGCCTTGGCCCATTCCTGGGTTTCGGGGCGCGAGGCGGTGCCAATCACTTTGAGTGCCGTGAGCTGGGCTGCCAGTTGGGTCAGGATCGAACCCACGCCGCCGGCGGCGCCGACGATCAGCAGGCTCTGGCCTTCATCCTCTTTACCCTCACGTACTTGCAGGCGCTCAAACAATAGCTCCCAGGCGGTGATGGCCGTGAGAGGCAGTGCGGCGGCTTCGGCAAAACCGAGGCTTTTGGGCATATGGCCGACGATGCGTTCGTCCACGGTGTGCAGTTCGCTGTTGCCTCCTGGGCGTACCAGGGAGCCGGCATAGAACACCTTGTCGCCGGCCTTGAACAGGGTCACGTCGCTGCCGACGGCCTTGACCACGCCCGCGACGTCCCAGCCCAGCACTTTGGCGGCGCCGTTTTCAGGGGCGACGTTCTGGCGCACCTTGGTATCCACCGGGTTGACCGAGATGGCTTTGACTTCCACCAACAGGTCGCGGGGGCCGGCAACCGGCTCCGGCAGTTCGATGTCTTGCAGGGCCGCTGGGTCGTTGATCGGCAGTGACGCGTAGTAGGCAATGGCTTTCATGAGGGCTCCAAAAAAGGCGGTGATCAGGCAAGAAATGTCAGGCGCTTGAGTTCGAAGTGTTCGATGACGTCGGCGGCCTTGGTGCGGAAACTCTGGATATGCGCGCTCTGGTCATGGTCGGCCAGGGCTGCGTCGTCGCTCCAGCGTTCGAGCATGTAGAAGGTCTCTGGGTGTTGCAGGTCTTGGTGCAGGTCGTATTGCTCACAACCGGCTTCAAGGCGGGTAGGTTCCAGCAGGCCGCGCAGCAGGGTTTCCAAGGTGGCCTGTTGACCGGGTTTGGCGATCAGCGTGGCAATGACGTTAAAGGCGGTGGTCATATTCAACTCCAGACACGTGATGAACGGGATGGGCAGATGATTGGCTATTTCCCATGAAGATAAAAGCGGCTAAAACAGAGGGCTGTTTCAATGAAATTTTGATAATGAGCAGGAATGCATGCTGCGTTTTGATGATTTGCAGTTGTTTGTACGCGCCGCCGACTTGGGCAGCCTGTCGGCCGCGGCGCGGGTGATGGACTTGTCGCCGGCTGTGGCCAGCGCCGCGTTGAAGCGCATCGAGCAACAATTGGGCGCTCGCCTGTTGGCGCGATCCACCCGCAGCTTGCGCCTGACGGCTGAAGGTGAAGGGTTCCTGGAATATGCCCGCGCAGCACTGAGCTCGCTGGATGAGGGGCGGCGTTTATTGGCCAGCGGCCAGGATCATGTCAGCGGTGTGCTGCAACTGTCGGCCCCTTCGGACTTTGGCCGCAATCAACTATTGCCCTGGTTGGATGAGTTTCAGCGCGAGTACCCGCAACTCTCCGTGCGCTTGTTACTGGGCGACCGCATTGCCGACCTGTTTCGCCAACCGGTAGACATCGCCCTGCGCTACGGCGAGCCCGAGGACTCAAGCCTGATCGCGCTGCCCGTGGCCCCACAAAACGTGCGCGTGCTGTGTGCTGCGCCAGGTTACCTTGCACGCCACGGCGAGCCTCGGCACCTGGAGCAATTGGCCCAACACAATTGCCTGCTTTATATGCTCGGCAGCCGTGTCCACGATCACTGGACCTTTCACGACGGCAAGCGAGAAGTCAGCCTGACGGTCAGCGGCGACCGTTTCAGCGATGATGCCGATGTGGTGCGCCGCTGGGCAGTGGCCGGTGTGGGCATAGCCTATAAGTCCTGGCTGGATGTGAGCAGCGATGTGCTGGCGGGGCGTCTGCGCCTGATCCTGCCCGAGCTGCGCGGCGAGCGTACGCCGCTCAACCTGCTGTGCGCCCATCGCGCGCAGTTGAGCAAACCCATCAACCTGCTGCGGGAAATGCTCGTGTCCTGCTGTGCGACCTTGAGTGCGCAGTTGCCGGAGCGGTTGAGCGCTGGCCAGTAGCCTCACGAACAAACGGAAGTTTCACTCAATTGCTGTCCATCTCTGCGCTGTAGGACCACGCGGAACCGGCTGTTTGCACTCCTATACTTCGACGCTAATCACAGCAAACAAGTGACTTAACAGGGAGTGAATAGATGGAAGAAGCACCTTGCATCAGTCAGATCGCCAGCTTACTGGCCGACCCCAAACGCACCGCCATGCTCTGGTCCTTGATGGACGGTTCGGCCAAGTCGTCGGAGGACCTGGCGAGCCTCGCCGGGCTGACGCTGGCATCGGCCAATGCGCATCTGGCCCGGCTGACAGGTAGCGGCTTGCTGCGCACCGAAGGCCGGCGTGGTCAGCGGCTGTTTCGCGTGGCAGCCCCGGATGTCAGCGCGGCCATCGATGCCTTGGCCACCACCACCGTTGCCAGTGCGGTACGCCGCACGCCGCACGTTTTACTGTCGCCTTTGGCCGCGCCGCTGTCATTGCGTCGTGCTCGCTTGTGCCACGGCCATCTCGGTGGGGAGCTGGCGGCAGGGCTGTACGAGCGAATGCTGGCGACAGGATGGATCGAACACCATGAGCATCGCACCGAAGTCACGCTTAAGGGGGCGCAGCATTTAGCGAGCCTGGGCATTTTTACCCAGGCGCTGGCTACGCCGTTGGTGTGTGACTGTTTCGACTGGAGTCAGCAATACCCGCACCTGGGCGGAGCGCTGGGTGCCGGGTTGCTGCAGCTTTTTTTGCAGTCGAACTGGGTCAGTGTGGTCAGCGACTCCCGGGCCTTGGTGGTTCACGATCTCGGGCAGGTGGAAATCTCACGATTGGCTGCGATCGAGCAACCCTAGCTTCAGTGGCGTCGCTCAGAGTTTTAATCAGGTCGCATCCAGCAATAACCCGGCAAAACGATGCCGCACACTCGCCGAGGGGTTTTTTCACACTGGGGGTGCGGCATGGGTATGCAAGGCTATAGCGCAGCAGAGCGGCTGGAACGGTTGCCCATCAGCGGCTACCACCGCGTGATCTTTATCATCATCGCCTTGGCGTTTTTCTTCGACTCCATGGACCTGGCGATGATGACGTTCCTCCTGGGGTCGATCAAAACCGAGTTTGGTTTAAGCACGGCCCAGGCTGGGTTACTGGCCAGTTCGAGCTTTTTCGGCATGGTGGTGGGCGCGTCCCTGTCTGGGATGCTCGCCGATCGCTTCGGGCGCAAGCCGGTGTTCCAGTGGAGCATCGTGTTGTGGGGCATCGCCAGTTACCTGTGTTCCACCGCGCAGACGGTGGAGACGTTGACGCTGTTTCGCATTTTGTTGGGCATTGGCATGGGCATGGAGTTTCCGATTGCGCAGTCGATGCTCTCGGAGTTGATTCCAGCCAAGGGGCGCGGGCGCTATATCGCTTTGATGGATGGCTTCTGGCCGCTGGGCTTTGTGGCGGCGGGGGTGTTGTCTTACTTCCTGTTACCGGTAATTGGCTGGCGCGACATCTTCCTGGTGTTGGCGGTACCGGCCGTGTTTGTACTGGCGATCCGTTTTTTTATCCCGGAGTCACCACGCTGGCTGGAACAGGCCGGGCGGCATGAAGCGGCCGATAAGGTATTGCTGGGTATCGAGCAGAGGGTTCGCCACTCGACAGGCCAAGCCGACTTGCCGGAGCCGATTCGCCTGCCTCGGGTGGAGAGCACGCCGGGGACGTTCTTCTCGGCATTTCAGCAACTGTGGTCGCCGCAGTATCGCCAGCGCACGATGATGATTTGGAGTGTGTGGTTCTTTGCTTTGCTCGGCTTCTACGGGCTGACCTCGTGGTTGAGCGCGCTGTTGCAGCAGTCGGGTTTTGCCGTGACGCAGTCGGTGTATTACACGGTGATCATTTCCCTCGGTGGGATCCCCGGCTTCTTGATGGCGGCCTGGCTGGTGGAGCGGTGGGGGCGTAAACCGGTGTGCGTCGTGACGTTGCTTGGCGGCGGGGTGATGGCGTTTCTTTATGGGCAGAGTGCGGTGTTTGGCGGCAACGTTGGCCTGCTGATTACGTCAGGCTTGTTGATGCAGTTCTTTTTGTTTGGCATGTGGGCGGTGCTGTACACCTACACGCCTGAGTTGTACCCCACATCGGCGCGGGCGACGGGCTCGGGGTTTGCTTCGGCGATTGGCCGGGTCGGTTCTTTGCTGGGGCCGTTGGTGACGGGGTTGGTGTTCCCGATTACCGGGCAGGGCGGGGTGTTTGCCTTGGGGGCGCTGTGTTTTGCGGTAGCGGCTGTGGTGGTGTGGGTGTTTGGGATGGAGACGAAGGGTAAGACGCTGGAAGAATTGACTCAGGCTTAAGGCCGGTGAGGTCAGTGTGGGAGCCGGGCTTGCCCGCGATGGCGATTTAACAGTCGACATTGAAGCTGACTGATCCATCGCCATCGCGGGCAAGCCCACTCCCACATTTAGCCTGCATTCATTCAGTGAGTGCGGGTTATGGCTTTACGAGCCTTGCATCCAGGCTGTTCTGCGCCAGGCGTTTGGCCTGGTCCTGGGTCATGCCCAGGCTGGTGTACAGCGCATGGAAGTTCTCGGTGACATAACCGCCGAAGTACGCCGGGTCATCGGAGTTCACCGTGACTTTCACACCTCGCTCAAGCATGTCGAGGATGTTGTGCTGGGCCATATCGTCGAACACGCACAGCTTGGTGTTGGACAGCGGGCACACGGTCAGCGGGATCTGCTCGTCGATGATGCGCTGCATCAAGCGCTCATCTTCGATAGCGCGCACGCCATGGTCGATACGCTGGATTTTCAGCAGGTCGATGGCTTCCCAGATGTACTCGGGCGGGCCTTCTTCGCCGGCGTGCGCCACGGTGAGGAAGCCTTCGTGACGGGCACGGTCGAATACGCGCTGGAACTTGCTCGGCGGGTGACCCATCTCGGAACTGTCCAGGCCTACGGCCACGAACGCATCACGGAACGGCAGCGCCTGGTCGAGGGTTTTCTCGGCTTCGGCTTCGCTCAAGTGGCGCAGGAAGCTGAGGATCAAACCGCTGGTGATGCCCAACTTCTGCTCGCCATCTTTAAGTGCCGCGGCGATGCCGTTGAGCACCACTTCGAATGGGATGCCACGGTCGGTGTGGGTTTGCGGGTCGAAGAACGGTTCGGTGTGGATCACGTTCTGTTCTTTGCAGCGCAGCAGGTAGGCCCAGGTCAGGTCGTAGAAATCCTGGGAGGTGCGCAGCACATCGGCGCCCTTGTAGTACAGGTCGAGAAACTCTTGCAGGTTGTTGAAGGCGTAGGCCTTGCGCAGGGTTTCGACGTCGTTCCACGGCAGCGCAATTTTGTTGCGTTCGGCCAGGGCAAACAGCAACTCAGGCTCCAGCGAACCCTCCAGGTGCAGGTGCAGTTCAGCCTTGGGCAGGGCGTTGAGCCAATCGTACATGTCTAAAATCTCATCAGGTGCAATGGCGGCATTCTACAGGCCATGGCCGAAATAATCGGTAAAACCTGACCAGCAGGATCGTTTTTGTTGCATTCGCGCAATGGCGGCGTGAACTAAGGTGTAACGAAACGTTAGCGGCACGCCGTAGTCTGTACCTCATCAATGACTGATTTGCTGTTTGATAAGGCCCGGAATGCTCACATCCCTTAAGCAAGAAAAATTCATGCTGCTGGCGCTGATTGCAGCCATCGCCGCGTACCCGCTGGAACACTGGATGCTCAACAGCGGGCAGGGCGTGGCGCTGCTCGGTGGAGTGACGCTGATCGTGTTCATCGTGATCGCCTCGATGCGCGTGGCGCATCACGCTGAGCAACTGGCGGAAAAGGTCGGCGACCCCTACGGCACCATGATTCTCACCTTGGCCGCCGTGCTTGTGGAAGTGGTGATATTGGCGATCATGATGAGCAACGAACCGTCGCCTACCTTGGTGCGCGACACGATTTATTCGGCGGTGATGCTCGATATCAACGGCATCCTTGGCCTGGCTGCGCTGATGGGGGGTATCAAGCATGGCGAACAGTCTTACAACGATGATTCAGCGCGCAGCTACAGCGTGATGATCCTCACCGCCATGGGCGTGTCGATGGTGGTGCCGGAATTCATCCCCGAGGCTGACTGGAAAATTTACTCGGCCTTCACCATTGGCGCGATGGTGGTGCTGTACACCTTGTTCCTGCGCATGCAGGTGGGGCCCCACAGTTACTTCTTCAGTTACAACTACCCAGAGAAGCGCGGTAAGAAACCGTCGGAAGAAGCGCCGTCTATCAATCTGGCGTTCTCTATTGGAACGCTGGTATTTGGCGTGATTGTGATTGGCGCACTGGCCGAGGTGATGTCCAAGACGCTGGACCTGGGCCTTGAAGGGACGGGCGCACCGCCGGTGATCACGGCGATTGTGGTGGCAGCCATTTCGGCGGCGCCGGAGATCTTGACGGCGCTACGTGCGGCGTTGGCCAACCGTATGCAGTCGGTGGTCAATATTGCGCTGGGTGCGTCGTTGTCGACGGTGATCCTGACGGTGCCGGTGATGGAGGCGATGGCGCTCTATACCGGCCAGCCGTTCCAGATGGCGATGACGCCGGTGCAAACGGTGATGGTGTTTATTACGCTGATTGTGAGTGCGATCAACCTCAACGACGGTGAGACCAATGCCATCGAGGGGATGACGCATTTTGTGTTGTTTGCGACCTTCATTATGTTGTCGTTACTCGGTCTGTAACCCAATTTTTGACCTCAATGGGGCGCAGTGTGGGAGGGGGCTTGCCCCCGATAGCGGTGTGCCAGGCGGTACATATGCCGACTGACACTCCCTCATCGGGGGCAAGCTGATCTGGCCTAATGATTTTGGACACTTTAATCGGGCGCTATGATGGCGCCTAAATTTGAGGTGTTTTGAATATGCGCAAATCTTATTCCAGTGAATTCAAACTCAAGGCAGCCAGTATGGTGCTCGATGAGGAGCAGCCAGTTCCTGAAGTCTGTGCCAGCTTGGATATTGGTCCCACGGCCCTGCGCCGCTGGGT
>NZ_JACVZE010000020.1 GCF_015461805.1 Pseudomonas pisciculturae | reverse complement strand
ATATGCGCAAATCTTATTCCAGTGAATTCAAACTCAAGGCAGCCAGTATGGTGCTCGATGAGGAGCAGCCAGTTCCTGAAGTCTGTGCCAGCTTGGATATTGGTCCCACGGCCCTGCGCCGCTGGGTTGATCAGGTTCGTAACGAGCGTCAAGGCGCAACACCTGTAGGCGCCAAGGCAATTACCGCGGATCAACGAGAGATTCAGAAGCTCAAAGCGTTGCTCAGACAAAAAGACCTGGATATCGAAATCCTAAAAAAGGCCAGTGCTCTCCTACTGTTGGACGCCAAAGATCATTCGCGTTGATCTGTGAGCTGGGTGAGCAGTACGGCGTTAACAGTTGCTGTCGTGCGTTCGGAGTTAATCGCAGCAGCTTTTATGCTTGGCAGCAGCGCCAAGGCCGAATAAATCCTGAGCGAGAGCGGCTTAAGGCTGTGTTGGTTAAGCACCACCGGGCGTCGAGAGCATCTGCTGGGGCGCGTACTCTGGCCAATGAATTACGCGAAAAAGGGCATCGCATCGGGCGGTATATGGCCAGAAGTTTGATGCGTGAAGCCGGTATTGCGAGCCGCCAACGCAGGCGCCACAAGTACAAATCCACAGGAGTGGAGGCATTGGTGGCACCGCATATACTCAAACGCAAATTTGATGTTGAGGCGGTCAATCGAGTTTGGTGTGGGGATGTGACCTACATAAAAGTCGGAAAACGCTGGTTATATTTCGCCGCGGTTTTGGACCTATTCGCCCGCAGGGTTGTGGGGTGGTCGTTTTCGATGATTTCTGATGCCACGCTGACCTGTGAAGCGCTGCGTATGGCTATTGAGCTGCGGGGAAAGCCAAAGGATGTGATGTTTCACTCAGACCAAGGGTGCCAGTACACCAGCCATAAGTTCAGGAACGAACTACTTCAACACGGGTTTCGGCAAAGCATGAGTCGCAAAGGTGAATGCTGGGACAACGCTCCGATGGAGCGCTTTTTTGGGAGTTTGAAGTCGGAGTGGGTGCCTGAAACAGGCTATGCATCTGAGCATGAGGCTAGAGCGGACGTGCAGCGCTACTTATCGCGTTACAACACCGTTCGGCCGCATAGCTACAACGGCTACCGATCACCAGTCGCTCACGAGCGACTGGTGGGATAAACCGTAAATGGTGTCCAAGATTACTTGACCAGATCA
>NZ_JACVZE010000002.1 GCF_015461805.1 Pseudomonas pisciculturae | reverse complement strand
GAGCCCAACCCCACGCTGGGGGGTGAGCAATTGCGCAAACTGCACAAAGCCGCTGGCGGTCTCGAACTGCCTTAAGCACTCCAGTCAAACACAGTCCAAATGTGGGAGGGGGCTTGCCCCCGATTGCAGTGGGTCAGCAGATAAATCTGGTGGCTGACACACCGCTATCGGGGGCAAGCCCCCTCCCACATTTGGATCTGTATAAATCCAGAGACCGTGTGTCTTCCCACCAAGCTCTGTTTTGCCAGCGAAAGCTGGCTGAAAGCTTTCCCGTCTAGGATCGCCCCCAACTGCCGGCAACAGACCGGCTGTACACAACAACAATGGTGATTCCCGATGTCCGCCCGTACCCGCCTGTTTGCACCCACTCCCCCCGTACGCCTCGTGCCTTTCGTTCTGCGCTGAGCCCCACCCGGTTCGCCATTCCCTAGCCGCGCTACGCCTGGAGTATTCCTATGCTGACTTTCCTTGGCTTTGCCATGGTCATCACGTTCATGTTCCTGATCATGACCAAGCGCCTGTCCGCGCTGATCGCCTTGATCATCGTGCCCATCCTGTTCGCGCTTTTCGGTGGTTTCGCACCCGAGATCGGCCCGATGATGCTTGCAGGCATCACCAAGCTGGCGCCGACCGGCGTGATGCTGATGTTCGCCATTCTCTACTTTGCCCTGATGATCGACTCCGGCCTGTTCGACCCGGCCGTGCGCAAGATCCTCAAAATGGTCAAGGGCGACCCGCTGAAAGTCTCGGTCGGCACCGCCGTGCTGGCCTTGGTGGTTTCCCTGGACGGTGACGGCGCCACCACCTACATGATCTGCGTCGCCGCCATGCTGCCGCTGTACCAGCGCATCGGCATGAGCCCACGGATCATGGCCGGCTTGATCATTCTCGCCGGTGGCGTGATGAACATGACCCCTTGGGGCGGCCCGACTGCCCGTGCCGCCAGTGCGCTGCATGTGGACCCGTCGGATATTTTCGTACCGATGATCCCGGCGATGGCCGCAGGTGTGGTCGCGATCCTGGTGATCGCCTACATGTACGGCAAGCGTGAACGTGCTCGCCTGGGTGAACTGCACCTGCAAGGCGATGAGATCGACCACAGCGAAATCAGCGTATCCCAATTCCCTGACGCTCGCCGCCCGAAGCTGATCTGGTTCAACGGCGCGTTGACCTTCGCCCTGATGTGCACGCTGATTGCCGGTCTGTTGCCGCTACCGGTGCTGTTCATGGTGGCGTTCAGTATCGCGATGATCGTCAACTACCCATGCCTGCAGATGCAGAAAGACCGCATTGCCGCCCACTCCGGCAGCGTACTGGCGGTGACTGGCCTGATCTTCGCCGCTGGTATCTTCACCGGCATCCTGTCGGGCACAGGTATGGTCGATGCCATGTCCAAGAGCCTGCTGGCGGTCATCCCTGATGCACTGGGCCCGTACCTGGCGGTGATCACGGCGCTGGTGAGCATGCCGTTCACCTTCTTCATGTCCAACGATGCGTTCTACTACGGCGTACTGCCAGTACTCGCCGAAGCCGCCAGCCACTACGGCATCACCGCCGTGGAAATGGCCCGCGCCTCCATCGTTGGCCAGCCGGTGCACTTGCTCAGCCCGCTGGTACCGTCCACCTACCTGTTGGTGGCCCTGGCCGGCATCGAGTTTGGCGATCACCAGCGCTTCACCCTCAAGTGGGCAGTGCTGGTTTGCCTGTGCATAATGTTCGCCGCACTGCTGATGGGGATTTTTCCGCTGTTCAGCACTCTATAATCTTACAACCCAACTGCGCCGGTCCTACACCGGCGCGGTCTAACACACGCTCAAAGGAATACACATGGAATGGCTGACCAATCCAGAGATCTGGATTGCCTTCTTCACCCTGACGGCCCTCGAGATCGTCCTGGGCATCGATAACATCATCATGATTTCGATCCTGGTCAGCCGCATGCCCAAGCATATGCAGGCGCGCACCCGGATCTTCGGCCTGGCCTTGGCCATGGTCACGCGCATCCTGTTGCTGCTGTCGATTACCTGGGTGATGCAACTGACCGCCGACCTGTTTGTGGTGTTTGGCCAAGGCATTTCCGGTCGCGACCTGATCCTGTTCTTCGGCGGCCTGTTCCTGTTGTGGAAAAGCTCCCAGGAGATGTACCACGCCCTGGAAGGTGAAGACGAAACCAACGAAGAACCAGGCGGCAAGGGTGGCAAGTTCATCTACACCATCATCCAGATCGCCATCATCGACATCGTGTTCTCCCTGGACTCGGTGATCACCGCCGTCGGCATGGTTTCCCATGTGCCGGTCATGGTGGCTGCGATCGTGGTGGCGGTACTGGTGATGATGCTGGCTGCTGGCACCATCAGCGAATTCATCGACAAGCACCCGTCGCTGAAGATGCTGGCGCTGTCGTTCCTGCTGGTCGTGGGTACTGTGTTGATCGCTGAATCCTTCGACGTGCACGTGCCTAAAGGCTACGTCTACTTCGCCATGGCGTTCTCGCTGGCGGTGGAAGCGGTGAACATCAAGATGCGCACCGCCATCGCGAAAAAGAAGAAACAGCAGGATCCAGTGAAACTGCGTAAAGACATTCCGGGTCAATAAACCCGAGCCAGACAAAAAAGAGGCTTTTAGAAGCCTCTTTTTTTCATCTGCAAAAAGCTGATTTCATGACACTTTTGTTTCAATCCCCGATTTAGCTATGCGATGCTGGCGCGCAGGCCATTCGCCAACTACAGCTTAAGTACAAGACGTAGAACGGCACGCGGCAAACTTCCTACGCTCCCTTTGGAGCGCACCCACACGGGGGGGCCGAGCATGCTGACCTTGCTCAATCTGCTTTCCGCCGTGACCCTGCTTATCTGGGGCACGCACATCGTCCGTACCGGCATCCTGCGGGTCTACGGTTCCAACTTGCGCCAAGTCATCGGGCAGAACATGTCCAAGCGCTGGCTGGCGTTTATCGCCGGTATCCTGGTGACGGCCATGGTGCAGAGCAGCAACGCCACGGCGATGCTGGTCACTTCGTTTGTCGGCCAAGGCCTGATGGGGCTGATGCCCGCCCTGGCGACCATGCTCGGCGCCGACGTCGGTACGGCGCTGATGGCGCGGGTGCTGACGTTCGACCTGTCGTGGCTGTCGCCGCTGCTGATTTTTCTCGGGGTGATTTTCTTCCTGTCGCGCAAACAAACGCGGGCAGGGCAAATGGGCCGCGTGGGGATCGGCCTGGGCCTGATCATTCTTGCCCTGCAACTGATTGTCGAAGCCGCAGGGCCGATTACCCACGCCCAGGGCGTCAAAGTCATCTTCGCCTCGCTGACCGGTGACATTTTGCTCGATGCGTTGGTCGGCGCGCTGTTTGCGATGATTTCCTACTCCAGCCTGGCCGCCGTGCTGCTCACCGCCACCCTGGCCGGTGCCGGCGTGATCGGCTTGCACGTAGCGATCGGCCTGGTGATCGGCGCCAACATCGGCAGCGGGGTGCTGGCCTTTCTCAGCACCAACATGCAAAACGCCGCCGGTCGTCAGGTCGCCTTGGGCAGCCTGTTGTACAAGTTGATCGGCCTACTACTGATCATCCCGGTACTCGACCCCCTCGTCCTCTGGATGGATGGCTTGGACTACAGCGCCCAAGGCATGGTCATCACGTTCCACCTGCTCTATAACGTCACTCGCTGCCTGATCCTGCTGCCCACCATTGGCCCAATGGCCCGCCTGTGCGCCTGGCTGCTCCCCGAGCAACCCGAAGCCAACGGCAAGGCCAAGCCGCGCCACTTGGACCCGACTGCCCTCAGCACCCCAAGCCTGGCCTTGGCCAACGCCGCCCGCGAAACCCTGCGCCTGGGCGACCTGATCGACAACATGCTGACCTCGATGCAAGAGGTACTGCGCGGCAAACAAACCGCCATCACCCAGGAAATGCGCAGCCTCAGCGACGATGTCGAGGCCCTGTACAGCGCGATCAAGCTCTATCTGGCGCAGATGCCTCGCGAAGACCTCAGCGAGCAAGACAGCCGCCGCTGGGCCGAAATCATCGAGTTGTCGATCAACTTGAAGCTCGCCGGCGACCTGATCGAACGCATGCTGCGCAAGGTCCAGCAGCAGAAAACCTCCCAGCGTCGGCAGTTCTCCGAAGTCGGCCTGGAGGAACTCTCCGGCCTGCACGGCCAGCTGATCGCCAACCTGCGCCTGGGGCTCTCGGTATTCCTCAGCGCCGACCCCCAAAGCGCGCGCCAATTGCTGCGCGAGAAGCGCCGCTTTCGCGCCCAGGAACGCCGCCTGGCCCACGCCCACGTCAGCCGCCTGCAGCGCAAGATCGTACAGAGCCTGGAGACCAGTTCCCTGCATTTGGAGCTGATTGCCGACATGAAACGCTTGAACTCGTTGTTTTGCAGCAGTGCGTATGTAGTGTTGGAAACGTCCGACACCGGCGCGCTCTCGGCCGAAGATATTGCCGACATCACGCATTCGCCCTGAACGTACGATGGCCCGTGAAGTCAGTTAAAACTGACCTCACTCGCCAGGAAGCCAGTTATGCGTCGCCTGTTAATCGCCTGCCTGCTCATGGGTGCTACCCATGCCTTCGCCTTTGACCGCCTGCAAGTCGAGGGCTACACCTTGCCCAACGGCCTGCAATTGCTGCTCAAGCCGGGCACCGAACGTGGCCATGTGGCAATCCGGTTGGTGGTGGGCGTAGGCCTGGACGACTTCCCCTGCGAGCAAAAAGAACTGCCGCACCTGCTGGAGCATTTGCTGTTCAGCGGCATCGACGGCGGCGGTGAAGGCGAGCTCGAAGACCGCATGCAGGCCTTGGGCGGTGAGTGGAACGCCTACACCAGCAACGCCGATACCACGTTCGTGGTCGAGGCGCCCGCGCAAAACCAGCGCAAGGTGCTGGACCTGCTGCTGGCAATCATCACCCGCACCGAGCTGAGCGAGGCCAACATCGCCGCCGCCAAGCACGTGGTGGAGCGCGAAGACGGTGGCCACTATTCGCACCTGCAACGCCTGCTGGACCGCCAGGACCTGGGCCACACCGCCAGCAGTCAACTGGCCGTCGAACTGGGCCTTAAATGCGCCGAACGCGCCGAAGTCGGCCCACTGACCCGCGAGCAATTGGAAGACCTGCGCCAACACTGGTACGCCCCCAACAACATGACCCTGATCATCGTCGGCGACCTCGACAAACTGCTGCCGGCCTATCTGGAGCGTACCTATGGTCAACTCGACCCCGTTGACCCCACCGAACACCCAGCGCTACCGACAATTGAGCACGCCGCGGCCAGCCATCGCGAACTGATCCATGGCTGGGTCGGCGACAGCGCCAAACTGCACTGGCTGCTCCCCGAACCGGTGCTAAACGATCAACACGACGAAACGTACGACCTGCTCAAGGACTACCTAGACTGGGCGCTGTATCGCGAACTGCGCCTCAAGCACGGTTTATCCTACGGCCCCTGGAGCGAACGCGAAGTGCTCGGCGGCGTCGGTTTCCTCAGCCTGAATGCCGACCTTGAGCGGGAAAACCTCCCCGAAGCCGAACAGGTGCTGCAAGACCTGCAAGCACATCTGCTTAAAAACGGCCTCGACCCAGCCGTATTCGCCCGCGTGCAACACGCCGCCATCAGCCGCCAGGCCTGGGCCGTACAAGGCAACAGCGCCTTGGCCGATTACTACTGGAGCGCCGCCGGCGACTACAACAACGGCCACTTCAGCGACCCGGTCAAACGCATCAAGGCCGTAAGCCTGGACCAGACCAACCAGGCCATGCGCGAGGTGTTCAAACAGCCAGGTTACTGGCGCATCGAGAAACCGCTGCTGAGCTACGACAGCCTCAGCTGGATCGGCGCCGGTATTCTCGGGTTGATCGCGATTGTATTGATCGGTGTGCGGGTTTATCGCAAACGGATCGCGTAATCGGGCACCGAACACCGGGCTAAGACGTTATTCTGTCTGGGATTTTTTCCTACAAAGACTGCGAACCGCCGAATGCCAAACCTGACCCACTTAATCACGCGCATCCTCGAACTGATGAAGCGCTACCCAGGGGTGATTGCACTCGGCGGTTTCATTTCGGGTGTGTGCAGCTTCATCCTCGTGGACCGCCAGCAAGGCATGGCCAGCTGGATCGCGGTGATCATGCTGGTGAGCTGGCTGTGGCTGATGCTGGAAAACAGCTTTACCCAGCTGTTCACCAAAGTCTTCAAGCGCGAAATCCCTGAACCACTGCTGCGTTATGCAACCCAGATGATCCACCAGGAAAGTCTGTTTTTTGTATTGCCGTTCTTTTTCGTCACCACGGCCTGGAACAGCGGCCAATCGATATTTACCGGCCTGCTCGGTGCGGCGGCGCTGGTGTCGATCGTCGACCCCCTGTACTACAAGTGGCTGGCGCCCAAGCGCTCGCTGTTTCTCGCGCTGCATACCCTGACGCTGTTTGCCGCATTGCTGACCGCGCTGCCGATCATCCTGCACCTGACCACCGCCGAGAGTTACAAGCTGGCGCTTGGCGTTGCGATGGCCCTGTCGATCCCGAGCCTGGCCGTCAGCCTGCCGCTGCGCAGCCTCAAGGGCTGGGCAATGTTGCTGGGGGTTACGGCCGCGATTGGCTGCGCGGGTTGGTTCCTGCGCAGCTGGGTGCCGCCGGCCACCCTGTGGATGACCGAAGTGGCGATCAGCACCCAGCTGCAAGACCGCACGCCAGGCGACGACCTCAAGGAAGTCAACGCCGCCCAACTGCGCAGCACCGGCCTCTATGCCTACACCGCGATCAACGCGCCTCGCGGCCTGGATGAGCGCATCTACCACGTGTGGAAATTCAACGGCAAAGAGGTCGACCGCATCGCCCTGGATATCCACGGCGGGCGCAAGGAGGGCTACCGTGCCTGGACCCACAAGCAAAACTTCCCGGCCGACGCGACAGGCCGCTGGCAAGTGCAGGTCTTGACGGAAGACGGCCAAGTGATCGGCGTGCTGCGCTTCAAAGTCACCGACACAGCACAAACGGACAACCCTAAGTAGGCAGGATCGTGCTATTACGTAGGCATTGTGGATAGCCAAACAAGCTCGGAGCTTATGACCAGTAGTACCACGGCCGGCGCAGCCCACCTCGATACGTCCACCTCCCCGCCACAGCTGAGGATTACGGGGGACTGGACGCTTGCCCACTACGCAAACCTGAAGAAGCTGTCGGACAAGCTCGACGGCCAATACGACGCCGGCGCCCGCATCGACCTCAATGGCCTCGGTGCGCTGGACACCGCCGGTGCGTCGTTGCTGGTGGAGTTGCTTGGGCCCACGCGCATCGAGCAATCCGCCGAGCAGACCGATTGCAGCCTGTCTGCCGCTGACCGCGCCTTGCTCAAGACCGTTTACCGCTCCCTCAACGATTTCTGCGTACCCGATAAAGCGCCGGACGAAGCCACCGGCATCCAGGTGTTGGCGCGTATTGGTCGGGCGGTGGATAAAGTCTGGCAAGACAGCAAGCAGCTGCTGGGTTTCATCGGCCTGATCCTCGAAACCTTCGCCCGTGGCATTTTGCGCCCCAAGCGCTGGCGCATCACGCCGATGGTCGCGCATATCGAACAAACCGGCCTCGACGCCGCGCCTATCGTGGCGTTGCTCACTTTCCTGGTGGGCGCCGTGGTGGCCTTTCTCGGTGCCACTGTGCTCAAGAGTTTTGGCGCGACGATTTTTACCGTGGACCTGGTGGCGTTCTCTTTCCTACGGGAATTCGGCGTGCTGCTTACCGCCATCCTGATCGCCGGCCGCACCGCCAGTGCATTTACCGCACAAATCGGCTCGATGAAGGCCAACGAAGAAATCGACGCCATCCGCACGCTGGGCCTGGACCCGATGGAACTGCTGGTATTGCCCCGCGTGCTGGCGCTGCTGGTGTCGCTGCCGATGCTGACATTTTTGGCGATGCTCTCGGGGATAGTCGGCGGGGGCGTGGTGTGTGCCGTGGCGTTGGATATTTCGCCCGCGATGTTTCTGTCGCTGCTCAAATCCGACATCGGCGTGCAGCATTTCCTGGTGGGTATGGTGAAAGCGCCGATCTTTGCGTTCCTGATCGCCGCGATTGGCTGCCTGGAAGGTTTCAAGGTCAGCGGCAGTGCTGAATCGGTCGGCGCCCACACCACCTCCAGCGTGGTGCAATCGATCTTTGTGGTGATCGTGCTGGATGCGGTCGCCGCACTGTTCTTTATGGAGATGGGCTGGTGAGTCGCTTACACCGTGCGCCCAGTGAGGCGGTGATTGAAGTGCGGGGCTTGTGCAATCGCTTTGGCAGCCAGAGCGTGCACGAAAACCTCGACCTGGATCTGTACAAAGGCGAGATCCTGGCGGTGGTCGGCGGCTCCGGCAGCGGCAAGTCGGTGCTGTTGCGCAGCATCGTCGGCCTGCGCCAGCCCAGCGAAGGTGAGGTGCGGGTATTCGGCAAGAACCTGCCAAGCCTGCCGGAACATGAGCGCTCACTGGTGGAGCGGCGCTTCGGCGTGCTGTTTCAGAAGGGCGCATTGTTTTCGTCGCTGACCGTGACCGAGAACGTCGCGCTGCCGTTGATCGAACACGCCGGCCTCAGCCGCCGCGATGCCGAACACCTGGCCGCGGTCAAACTGGCCCTGGCCGGGCTGCCGCTGTCGGCGGCCGACAAGTACCCGGCGTCGCTGTCCGGCGGCATGATCAAGCGCGCCGCCCTGGCCCGTGCCTTGGCCCTGGACCCAGACATCCTGTTTCTCGACGAACCCACCGCCGGTCTCGACCCGATTGGTGCGGCGCAATTCGACCAACTGATTTTGACCTTGCGCGATGCGCTGGGCCTGAGCGTGTTCCTGGTCACCCACGACCTGGACACCCTGTACACCATCACCGACCGCGTGGCGGTGCTGGCCCAAAAGAAAGTGCTGGTAGCCGATGCCATCGACGTCGTCTCGGAAACCGACGACGCGTGGATCCACGAATATTTCCACGGCCCCCGGGGCCGCGCGGCATTGGATGCCGCTCAACCGCTCAACGAGGTATGACATGGAAACCCGAGCCCATCATGTGATGATCGGTCTGTTCAGCGTGATCGTAGTGGTCGGCGCGATGCTGTTTGGCCTGTGGCTGGCCAAATCCAGCATCGACAGCGCCTTCCAGGATTACGAAGTGGTGTTCAACGAGGCGGTCAGCGGCCTGTCCCAGGGCAGTTCGGTGCAGTACAGCGGGATCAAGGTCGGCGATGTGATCAGCCTGCGCCTGGACCCCAAAGACCCACGCCGCGTGCTGGCGCGCATCCGCCTCGCCGGGCAAACGCCAATCAAGGAAGACACCCAGGCCAAACTGGCCCTGACCGGCATCACCGGCACCTCGATCATCCAGCTCAGCGGCGGCACACCGCAAAGCCCTGAGCTCAAGGGCAAGGACGGCAACCTGCCAGAAATCATCGCCTCGCCGTCACCCATCGCGCGCCTGCTCAACAACAGCAACGACCTGATGAGCAGCATCAACCTGTTGCTGCACAACGCCAACGCGCTGTTCTCACGGGAAAACGTCGAGCGCCTGACCAACACCCTCGACAACCTGCAGCAAACCACCGGCGCTATCGCCGACCAGCGCGGCGATATCAAAGTGGTGATGCAGCAACTGATGCAGGTGAGCAAACAGGCCAGTGGCGCCCTGGAGCAAACCACCGTGCTGATGCGCAACGCCAACGGCCTGCTCAACGATCAAGGCAAACAAGCCTTTAGCAGTGCCGAGCAGGCCATGAAGTCTCTCGAAAAAAGCACCGCCACCATCAACACCTTGTTGACCGACAACAAAGACTCGGTGAACAGCGGCATGCAAGGCCTCAACGAACTGGCGCCGGCTGTGCGCGAACTGCGTGAAACCCTGGGTTCGCTGCGCGCTATCTCCCGCCGCCTGGAAGCCAACCCCAGCGGTTATCTGCTGGGCAGCGACAAGAACAAGGAGTTCACGCCATGAAGCGTGCTTATCAAATGATCGCCCCGATGGCCTTGGCATTGATCAGCGCCTGCTCGATCCTGCCCAAGCCAGACCCTTCGGACGTGTACCGCCTGGCCGCAGCCCCGGCGACCGCCCAAGGCGCGCCAGTGAGCTGGTCGCTGCGTGTGACCAAGCCCCAGAGCAGCGAATTTCTCGACAGCCCGCGCATTGCCGTGGTGCCCAATGGCGACCTGATCAGCAGCTATGCCAATTCACGTTGGAGCGACCCGTCGCCGGTGCTACTGCGTAACCGTCTGCTGGACGGGTTTCAGCGTGATGGTCGGGTGACATTGTTGAGCACCGACGACACCAACCTGCAAGCCGACTATGAGCTGGGCGGGCAGTTGCAGGCGTTCCAAAGTGAATACCGGGGCAGTGCGGTGGAGGTGGTGATTCGTCTGGATGCGCGGCTGGTGCGTGGGAGCGATCAGCGGATTATTGCCAGCCGGCGGTTTGAAGTGCGCCAGCCCGTGAATGACACCAAGGTGCCGGCGGTGGTGGCCGGGTTTGGAGCGGCGGGGGATCAGTTGAATAGGCAGGTGGTGGATTGGGTTGTGCAGCAGGGCAATACAGCGCCGAAACGCTGAGGGCCTCATCGGGGGCAAGCCCCCTCCCACAGTTGATCGCATTTCGTCAGGATAAACGCGGTCAACTGTGGGAGCTGGCTTGCCTGCGATAGCTATTTCAGCCTCAGCCAAAGAACCAGTAGCACACCGCAATCGCCGCAACCACGCCGGCAAACTCCGCCAACAACGCACACCCAACAGCATGCCGCGCCCGCTGAATCCCCACCGAGCCAAAGTACACCGCCAACACATAAAAGGTGGTCTCGGTACTGCCCTGAATCGTCGCCGCCACCAACGCCGGGAAACTGTCCACACCCTGGGTTTGCATGGTCTCGATCAACATCGCCCGCGCTGCACTGCCGGAGAACGGCTTGACCATCGCGGTGGGCAAGGCATCGACAAAACGCGTGTCCATGCCGGTCCACGCCACCAAATGGCGAATACCTTCAAGGCCGAATTCCAGCGCGCCCGAGGCCCGCAGCACACCTACGGCACACAGCATCGCCACCAGGTACGGCAGCAGGTTCTTGGCGACATCGAAGCCTTCTTTGGCGCCTTCGACAAAGGCCTCGTACACCTTCACTTTGCGTAGCGCACCGATCACCAGAAACAACATGATCAGGCCAAACAACGTCAGGTTGCCAAGGATCGAAGACAAGCCGGCCAGCGCCGTGGCAGACAAGGTCGCCAGCAACGCCATAAAGCCCCCCAGCACCAGCGCGCCGGGAATCAGGTAGGCCAGCACTACCGGGTCCCACAGCCGCAGGCGCTGCATGATCGCCACCGACAGCAGGCCCACCAACGTCGACGCACTGGTCGCCAGCAGGATCGGCAAAAACACCAGCGTCGGGTCGGCGGCGCCTTGCTGGGCGCGGTACATAAAGATGGTCACCGGCAACAGCGTCAGCGAGGACGCGTTGAGCACCAGAAACAGGATCTGCGCATTACTGGCCGTGTTGGGGATGGGGTTGAGTTCTTGCAGCGCCTTCATCGCCTTCAAGCCTATGGGCGTGGCTGCGTTGTCCAGGCCCAGGCCGTTGGCGGCGAAGTTGAGGGTGATCAAACCGATAGCGGGGTGGCCAGCGGGCACTTCCGGCATCAGGCGCCGGAACAGCGGGCCGAGGGCCTTGGCCAGCCAATCGACAATGCCGGCTTTTTCGGCGATACGCAGAAAGCCCAGCCACAACGTCAGGGTGCCGAACAGTAGCACCATGACTTCCACCGACAATTTGGCCATGGCGAAAATGCTTTCGACCATCGCTGCAAAAATCCCGGCGTTACCGCCGATAAGCCATTGCGCCAGTGCTGACACCATTGCCACGACAAAGAAGCCAAGCCACAGGCCATTGAGCATCAGTTGAATCCCCCGAATGATGGGGCGAATGATAGCGGGGCTGGCAGAAACGACAAACCCCGGATTTCCCGGGGTTTGTTCAGAATCACGCAAGCCTTAGCCGCGGCTGGCCTCACCGACCGGCAGTGCGGTCTTGGTGCGCCAATGTGGCAGGGAGTTCCAGTAACGCTCGCCCTTGGCGTCGTCGTACATGCCTTCCCAACGCGCAATGACCAATACGGCCAGAGCGTTGCCGATCACGTTCAAAGCGGTACGCGCCATGTCCATGATGCGGTCGACACCGGCGATGAACGCCAGGCCTTCCAGCGGGATACCCACGCTGCCCAAGGTGGCCAGCAGCACCACGAAGGACACGCCTGGCACGCCAGCGATGCCTTTGGAGGTGACCATCAAAGTCAGTACCAGCATCAGTTGCTGGCCAACCGACAGGTCGATGCCGTACAGCTGGGCGATAAAGATCGCGGCGATGCTCTGGTACAAGGTCGAACCGTCGAGGTTGAACGAGTAACCGGTCGGCACCACAAAGCTGCAGATCGCCTTCGGTGCGCCGTAGGCTTCCATCTTCTCGATCACACGCGGCAGCACGGTTTCGGAGCTGGCGGTGGAGTAGGCCAGCACCAGCTCATCCTTGAAGATGCGCATCAGCTTGATCACCGAGAAACCAAACAGGCGAGCGATCAGGCCCAGTACGACAAAGGCGAAGAACAGGATGGCGACGTAAACCAGGATCACCAGCTTGGCCAATGGCAGCAAGGAGGCGAAGCCAAAGTTGGCCACGGTCACTGCGATCAGTGCGAATACGCCGATCGGGGCGTACTTCATGATCATGTGGGTGACTTTGAACATGCTCTCGGACACGCCCTGGAACATGTTCACCAGCGGCTCGCGCAGCTCAGGCTTGAGGCTCGACAGGCCCAGGCCGAACAGCACCGAGAAGAAGATGATCGGCAGCATTTCGCCACGGGCAACGGCGGCAAAAATGTTCGAGGGGATCAGGTTAAGGATGGTTTGGATAAACGCATGCTCATGCTGAACTTCAGCAGCCGTGGCTTGGTACTTGGAAATATCAACGGTACCCAGGGTACTCATGTCGATGCCAGCGCCCGGGTGGAACACGTTAGCCAGCAACAGGCCGACCACGATGGCGATGGTGGTGACCACTTCGAAGTAAAGGATGGTTTTGACACCGATACGCCCGAGCTTCTTCGCGTCACCGACACCGGCAATGCCTACGATCAGCGAGGAGATCACAATCGGGATCACGATCATTTTGATCAGGCGGATAAAGATATCGCCCGCTGGCTGCAACACATTGCTGATCCACCAGGCCTTTTCAGCACTGAAATGGTTGAGCACAGCACCGATTGCGATCCCCAACACCAAACCGATGAGGATCTGCCAGGCGAGGCTTAGCTTTGCCTTCTTCATGTCATTACCCTTACTTCAAGTGAACTTAAGGCAAATGCGCCAGCCGCATCGCTCGAGAGCGAAAAAGTGTGTGCATCTGCCTCCATGACAGGTCACCGCAGCGTGGCCGAAATGGCTTACTGGCAGGCGAAAAAAGGCGCAACTATTCCGATGCAAGGGAGCGGCGTCTAATGCCGTAAACGCCTACCCTATGCCGAATCGGCATGGGCTTTTTCCATAATAACTGTCCGAACGGTCAGTTCAAATGCGACATATTGTCCGGCAAATATGCCGTGAAGCTGCCAAAGCCGGCTCGCTCAGAGAATCAGGACGTCGTGGGAGCGGTGACAGAAATGCCCGGGAATTCAGGGGGCACATGTCAGAAACGTCCTATAGCGCAGGCAAATTTTTATCGATAGATGGTCACTCAGACACACCAAGAAATGGTTGGGCGTGAGCAAAAGCAAAATTTGCGGCTATGGGCGGTATGGGAGGCGGTATGAGGCGGGGGAGGAATGTCATAAGCCCGCCGCAAGTTCAGCAAGCCATGAGCTTGTGAACCCGCGTCGCAGCTTTTCGCCTGACCCGGCCCTTGCGCAGGCACTCCCTGTGCCCGTAGATCACGCCGATCTCAATTGATCAGAGCAACCCGGCCCCTTGGTCATGCCCCACCCTTGGCGAGCGGAGCAAACAGAAAGAAGCGAGAGGCTTCCTTCTATGGACACAGGCTTCGTAGACGACCATCGCGCCAGACGAAACCTAATACCAATTCGGATCTTTCTTAAGCTGCTCCATCAGCAGCTTCTGCATACCTTCATCCGGCTTACCGATGAAACGGTAATCGGCATGCCGCGTCGGGGACTTGTCTGCCGGCAAACCGGCCGGGACTTCCACCAACATGGCGTAGGCATCTTCCTTATCGAGACTGAAGGCGACGATCAGGCGCTTGTTCAGGCAAGTGTCTGCGGTTTCGCAGAGCGGCCCAACCAAGTACTGGTCGCCGTCTTCCTCCACAGCATTCATCTGTTCGGCGGTACCGGAGAGGTTCATCACCCATTCCGGCAGGCGCTCCTCTTTCTTCACCACGCCTTGCCAAGTCTCGCGGTATTGCGGGTCCGCGCTGAGCAATTGGTTAGCCCGGGATTGACCGTCATTGGCAGCCATCACCAAGCCGCTGCCGCCCAGAAGCAGGGCGGCAGCCATGGTTTTAAAGGACAGGGAGGTCATATTCAGCCTCGGCCACGACGACCAAAGAAGAACGAAGCAATGAACATCACCAGGAAGACGACAAACAGGATCTTGGCGATCCCCGTGGCGGTGCCCGCGATACCACCGAAGCCCAGGACTGCAGCCACAATGGCGATGATCAGAAATGTGATTGCCCAACTCAACATGGTGATTCTCCTTACGCTTCTATAGAGGTAACAGCGGTAGTGCCGACGGGCGCTCAACAAGAGCGACCGCTTTCTTGCCTAGAACACCCAGCGCTCTTGGGCTGGCAGCTCGCCCAGGGTCGATTCCTGGTCGGCTACTCGCAATTGCGGGGCGGTTGAATCGGCAGATGCACTGCCAATCGAACTGAAATGGGTCTGGGTCATCACCGGACGGTCGAATTGCGGGGCCTGCTGCTGACTCTGCTGCCAATGCTGCATCTGCTGGCCGCCAATCAACGTGACCATCAGGGCCAGGCTGGCAAACAGACCTTGCTGCAAGCGCAGTGGCGATACACGCAGTTGGCTGAGGCTTTGGCGAGTCATGCTGCTGTTCTCCCGCATTCTGATTATTCGTTGGGAGAGATATTGCAGAGCGCATGCCAGCTTTTTTACAAATTAAAATCCAATGAAATCAATGTGTTAGATATTTTTTGTCCAGCATGAGCCCAGCATCCTGCACGATGCCCTCTTGCGAGCCGTGCGAAATGCACGATAGCCAACGGTCGGATCAAAGGATCGAACGGGAGTGAGGTGTTGCCGAAGTGGCAAGACGGCATGAAAACGCCATCAGCTGGGGGCTTTTTATAAGGGCTTGTAGGAAGCTATGCAGATACCTGCACGACGCTGCCTTTTATCGATCAGAATAAACCATGCAACTTGCCCGATTATTCCGGGACTAAACACCATCATTCATAGTTAAGGAGCGCGGGACAGATGGAATCAGCCAAGGAACTTCAAGGCCGTATTCTTTTAGTGGATGACGAATCCGCGATCCTCCGTACGTTCCGTTATTGCCTCGAAGACGAAGGCTATACCGTTGCCACCGCCAACAGCGCCGCCCAGGCCGATGCCCTGATGCAGCGCCAGGTGTTCGACCTGTGCTTCCTCGACCTGCGCCTGGGTGAAGACAATGGCCTGGACGTGCTGGCCCAGATGCGTATCCAGGCGCCGTGGATGCGTGTGGTCATAGTCACCGCCCATTCGGCTGTCGATACCGCCGTGGATGCGATTCAAGCGGGCGCTGCTGACTACCTGGTCAAGCCTTGCAGCCCCGATCAATTGCGCCTGGCCACCGCCAAACAATTGGAAGTACGCCAACTCTCGGCCCGCCTGGAAGCATTGGAAGGCGCCGTGCGCCAACCCAAAGACGGCCTCGACTCCCACAGTCCGGCCATGATGGTGGTGCTGGAAACCGCACGCCAAGTCGCGGGTACCGATGCCAACATCCTGATCCTCGGCGAGTCCGGCACCGGTAAGGGCGAACTGGCCCGCGCCATCCACGGCTGGAGCAAACGCGCGAAGAAGTCCTGCGTGACCATCAACTGCCCGTCGCTGACGGCAGAGCTGATGGAAAGTGAATTGTTCGGCCACAGCCGCGGCGCCTTTACCGGTGCCAGCGAAAGCACCTTGGGCCGGGTCAACCAGGCGGATGGCGGCACGCTGTTTCTCGACGAGATCGGCGACTTTCCCCTCACGTTGCAACCCAAGCTGCTGCGGTTTATCCAGGACAAGGAATACGAGCGCGTAGGCGACCCCGTCACCCGTCGCGCCGATGTGCGCATCCTCGCGGCGACCAACCTGAACCTGGAAGACATGGTGCGCGACGGTCGTTTCCGCGAAGACCTGCTCTATCGCCTCAACGTCATCACCTTGCACCTGCCACCGTTGCGCGAGCGCAGCGAAGATATCCTGACCCTGGCCGACCGCTTCCTGGCGCGCTTTGTGAAGGAGTACGCGCGACCGGCACGGGGCTTCAGCGATGAAGCACGTGAAGCACTGCTCAACTATCGTTGGCCCGGCAATATCCGTGAACTGCGTAACGTGGTGGAGCGGGCGAGCATCATCTGCCCCCAGGAAAAGGTCGAAATCACTCACTTGGGCATGGCCGACCAGCCGACCAACAACGCACCGCGAATCGGCGCAGCGCTGAGCCTGGACGAACTGGAGAAGGCTCATATCGGTGCCGTGCTGGCTACCGCCGACACCCTGGATCAAGCGGCACGCACCCTTGGCATCGACGCGTCGACCCTGTACCGCAAACGCAAACAGTACAACCTGTGAGCTGTACCTTATGAAGTTAGCGATGAAGCTGCGTACTCGGCTGTTCCTGAGTATCTCAGCGCTGATCACCGTCGCCCTGCTGGGTTTGGTCCTGGGCCTGGTGAGCGTCATGCAAATGGCCAAGACCCAGGAATCGTTGATTCGCAGCAACTTCGTCACCCTGGACCTGGGGCTTAAGCTGCGCCAGAGCCTGGGAGACCAGTTGATCATGATGCTGGAAGCGCGCCCGGACCCGCAGGCCCTTGAAACCTCGAAGCAACGCTATTTCGACCTGTTGGACCAAGGCATTGCCCATGAGTTGAAAAACGGTGATGGGGCCGGGTTCAGCCAGGCGCGGGGGTACTACCAGGACCTGTTGGAGGCGTTTGATGAATCACAGCAACTGGCGCCCCCACCTGGCAGCAAGGAAAAGCTCACCGAAACCTTTAATCGGCTGCGCAACGGCCTGATCGCCGAGCACAAGCGGGCCCTGGAAAACATCAGCAACAGTGAACACAAATCCCGCGAACGTGCCTTGCTGATCGCCGGCTTGTTGGGGTTGGTAGGCCTGGCAGTGTTGATCATCGGTTTTGTCACGGCCCACGGCATTGCTCGGCGTTTTGGCGGCCCCATCGAAGCGCTGGCCAAGGCGGCGGACAAGATTGGGCAAGGCGATTTTGAAGTGACATTGCCGATCTCCTCAGCGGCAGAAATGAACCAACTGACCCGCCGCTTCGGCATCATGGCCGAAGCCCTGCGCCAACATCAGGCGACCAATATCGATGAACTGCTGGCCGGCCAACAGCGCCTGCAAGCGGTACTCGACAGCATCGACGATGGCCTGCTGATGATCGACCGCCAAGGCCGCCTGGAGCACCTGAACCCCGTCGCGCAGCGCCAATTGGGCTGGGACGAAGAGCGCCTCGGCCAAGGCTTGGGCGAAGCACTGATGCGCCCGGAACTGGATGAACAACTGCAACTGGTACTTCGGGGCGGCAACCTGGAGCGCGCGCCGGACGATCTGGAAGTGGAAGTCGAAGGTGAGCTACGCCTGCTGACCTATAGCCTGACGCCGGTGAGCCATACCCAGGGGCATATCCTCGGCGCCGTGATGGTGCTGCATGACGTTACCGAGCAACGCGCGTTCGAGCGGGTGCGCAGTGAGTTTGTATTGCGCGCTTCCCATGAACTGCGCACTCCGGTGACCGGCATGCACATGGCGTTCGGGTTGTTTCGCGAGCGTGCGAAGTTCCCCGCCGAGTCCCGCGAAGCCGACCTGCTGGATACCGTTAATGAAGAAATGCAGCGCCTGATGCAGTTGATCAACGACTTGCTCAACTTCTCGCGCTACCAGAATGGCCTGCAGAAACTTACCCTTGGCCCCTGCGATGTCACTGATCTGCTTGAACATGCCCGCGCACGCTTCGCGGAACCAGCCAACGCGCAACACATCGAGCTACTGGTAGAAGCCCAGCCCGACCTGCCTCGGCTGTATGCCGACCAGGCGCAACTGGAGCGAGTACTCGACAACCTGCTGGGTAATGCCCTGCGCCATACCGCCGACGGTGGTCAGATTCGCCTGCAAGCGCGTCGCCATGGCGAGCGAGTCATCATCAGTGTCGAGGACAACGGCGAAGGCATCGCCTACGGGCAGCAGGGGCGTATTTTCGAGCCTTTCGTGCAGGTGGGCCGCAAGAAAGGCGGCGCCGGCCTTGGGCTGGCGCTGTGCAAGGAGATCGTGCAGCTGCACGGCGGCCGCATGGGTGTGTACTCGCGGCCGGGGCAGGGCACTCAGTTCTATATGGCGTTGCCGCTTTAACCCCGGTTCAATGCCCGCAGGATCGCGGCACTTTCGGCATCCGGCTCGCCGTTATACAGCGACGGCCGAAAATGCATCTGGAACGCTGCTATCACATGGCGCGTGGCGACATCCAACTCCCCGGTCTGGGGTGTCTGGTAGCCCAAATGGGCCAACTCTTGCTGGAACCAACTGATGCTCGGCAGCGCGCTGGTGTATTGCACCTGGAAACGCGCCACGGCCTGGGCATCAGGCCACACGCCAAGCCCTTCAGCGGCCAGGCGTTTCCAGGGAAACAACGGGCCTGGGTCCAGCTTGCGCAGCGGTGCGATGTCGCTGTGGCCAATAATATTCTTGGGGTCGATGCCGTTGCGCTTGCTGATATCCTTGAGCAATACCACCAACGACTGCACCTGCGGCTCGGTGTACGGGTACCACACGCGGCCAGTGGGCGTGTCACGGTAGCCTGGGTTGACGATCTCGATGCCAATGGAGCTGGAGTTGAGCCAGGTGCGGCCCATCCATTCGCTTTCACCGGCGTGCCAGGCGCGCTGACTCTCGTCTACCAGCTTGTAGATGGTGCCTGAGGCATCGTCGCCGATCAGGTAATGACTGCTGACCTGGCCTCGGGTGAGCAATGCCAGGGAGCGCTCCAGGTCGGTGGAGGTGTAGTGCACGACAACGAATTGCACGCGGTTGTCGTGGTTGACCGAGGGGTGGCTGGTGTTCAGTCGGGGGCCGCTGGCGCAGCCCGCGAGCAGTAGAAACACAAAGGCGAAGTACAAGGATTTCATGGCAGATGACGTTACGCTGAAGACGATAATGCAACAGTGTAACGTACCGCCTGCGACCTGACGGTCAAATTACAAAATGGAACATCTTTTACGCCGCCTGCACCTGGTTGCGCCCCGCCGCCTTGGCTCGATACAACGCCGCGTCAGCGCGCTTGAGCGCGAGGTCGCTGCGCTCTCCCGGCTGGAACTGCGCCACGCCCATGGACACCGTGATCGTCACCGGCTCGCCCTTGAAGTGAAACGGGCACGCTTCAATCGCCGCTCGCAGATGATCGCCCACTGCCACGGCATCGGACAGGGAGGAATCAGGCATCAGCAAGACAAACTCTTCGCCACCAAAGCGCGCAATGAAATCCGTCGAGCGCAGGCGCTTGCGCAGCACGTTGGCGATGATTTTCAGCACCTTGTCACCGGCCAGGTGACCGTAGCCATCATTGATGCGCTTGAAGTGATCCAAGTCCAGCATCGCCAGTGAAAGGCTGTTGCCGTGTTGGTGCCAGGCATTCACTTCGAGGTCCAGGCGTTCACTCCAGGCGGCACGGTTGGGTAGCCCGGTCAGCGGGTCGATCAAGGCCTTCTGGCGCTGCACCTCCAGGTGTTCGCGATAGCCCTGGGCTTCCTGCTCCATATGAGCGACCCGCTCGGCCAGCCCTTTCAACCGCGCTGCCACTTCCTGCTCGCGCTGATCACGCTGCTGCTGGTGCTCGTCCATGGTGCCGAGCAAACCCTCTAGGTGGCTTTCCAGAACATGCTTGAGGCTGTCCAGGTCGGCCGCTTCCTGGACGCTGCTTTGCAGGCCGTCGACCTGCTCACGGATCTGCGTGTCCAGTTCACGGGCGGCAGAGCTGCTGTCGGCATGGCCATCGCTGGCAACCTGCAAATGCCCCTGGAAAGCTTCAAGGCGTTCATTGAGCTGCTTGAGGTAAGTTTCAAACTCATGCTGACCGCTGTCGGTGATCGCCAGCATCAATACTGCCAGATCATCGAGGATAGGCAGCAGTTCATACCAGTTCAGCCCATGGGCCAAGCGTTCGCGCATGGCTTCGGCTTGAGGTCGATGGCGTTCGGGCAACGACAGCTCTTCCAGCAGGCCGAGCAGGGTGTCTTCGATGTGCTTGGCCACGGAGCTATAGGACGGCTCCGGGGAGTCCGGCAGGGCATATAGGCCGTCCGATTGCAGCTCATCGGGATCGGGCTCTTCGACTTCCAGTACAGGCGGCAGCGACAAGCTACCAATCACCGTTTCATCTGGCGCTTCGACTGGAACAGCGGGCGCTTCGATATAGGCGGCGAGGGCACTTTCGGGGGCGAGTTCTTGCGCTTCAGAGTCGGCAAGCGGGGGCTCAATGCGTACTACCGGCACTTCGGGCAATACCGCTGGAGCGGGGTCTTCGCAAACAAATGTCTCGGCTACAGGTTCCGTTTGTGCAGCCGCCGGCTCTGGAGCCGGCGGTGCGAAGGCACACAACGCTTGAGTCAGCTCTTCGGATTGTTCGGGTTCTTGAGGCTCTATTGCTGCCTTGGGTGCGGCTGGGTGGGGCGCTGGGTTGGAGGCTGGTTCCTGCGATGTCGCCTCGCTTGCATCCTCCTTGCTTCCAAACAGACGCTGTAGCAGACCCGGGCCAGGGCGCGCGGCTTCGCCATCCGGCTCCAGCTTTTCCAGCGCCTGCCCTTGCAGACTGCTCAACTCGCTGAGCAGCAGTGGGATCTCTCGGGCTTGGCTGACACGGCCGTCCAACTGTTTGGCGAAGGTTTTCAGCGGGCGGGCAACTTCTCGGGGCAACGGCAGCTTTTGCAGCTGCGCAACCAAAGAGGTCAGGGCCGTGCTGATTTGGTCGACACGGGTTTCGCGGCGCTGCTCGGAATCCAGCACGGCCTTTTCCAGGCGCGGCAGCAGGGCGGCGAGGCCGGCGTCCATGTCGTCGGTGCGCACGACGTCGCGCATTTCCTTCATGCATTGGTCGACCGCGCGGTCGGTGCCTTCAGCCGCCAGTGTGCTGCGCACCAACCCTCGGCGTAGCAGGTCGAGACGGGCAGCCCAGCGGCGTTCGAGCTTTTCTTGTTGCTCGATGCTTTTCAGGTATTTTTCTTTCCAGCGCTGGGCGTCGTCGCTCATGCAAGGGGTCCGCGGGGGCCTGGGCTCAACGCGGGTAATGCATCAGCCGTGAGCGAACCCGGCAGACGAATCTCTACCGCGACCGGCAGGTGATCGGAAATGGGCTGCGCCAGCACCTGTACGCTTTCGAGCGTAAGGGTGGGACTGAGCAGGATATGGTCAAGACAGCGTTGCGGACGCCAGCTGGGGAACGTGGCTTCGGCTTGCGGCGCCAGCAGGCCGAGGTCGCGCAACGGGGAGTTGAGCAACAGGTCATTGGCATGGGTATTCATATCGCCCATCAAGACCTGATGTTTGTAGGAACCGATCAGCTCGCGGATATACGCCAGCTGCATGGTGCGGGTGCGAGCGCCCAGCGCCAGGTGCATCATCACCACCACCAAGGCCTCAGGGCCTTCGCCAAAGCGCACCAGGATCGCCCCTCGGCCCTTGGGGCCAGGCAACGGATGATCTTCGATGGCCGATGGCTTCAGGCGGCTGAGCACACCATTGCTGTGCTGCGCCAGGCGCCCGAGGTTGCGATTGAGCTGCTGATACCAGTAAGGGAAAGCACCGAGCTGGGCCAAGTGCTCCACCTGATTGATGTAGCCGGAGCGCATGCTGCCGCCGTCGGCTTCCTGCAGGGCAACCAGGTCGAAGTCATTCAACAGGTTGCCGATTTTTTGCAGGTTGCCCGCACGACCGTTGTGGGGCAGCAGGTGCTGCCAGCCACGAGTGAGGTAGTGCCGGTACTTCTCGGTACTGATCCCCACCTGGATATTGAAGCTCAACAGGCGCAGGCGGCTGTCTGGCGGCAGGCCTGTTGATTCCAGGTGATGTTCGTTGACCTGCGCATCATGCAGGCCAACCACACGTTCGGTACCCCAGCGGCGCATGACAGGCCCCTTACTTGGCTGCCCGCTCTTTGGCGATCAGCTGGTCGGCAACATTGAGGGTTTGCTCAGGGCCGCCGGTGCTGCCCAGGTCGAAACGGTATTTGCCGTTGACGATCAGAGTAGGTACGCCTTGTACGCCGTACTTCTGCGCCAGTTCCTTGGCCTGTTTGATCTGGCCCTGGATCGCGAAGGAGTTGAAGGTGGCCAGGAACTTGTCCTTGTCGACGCCTTGAGTGGCAACGAATTCAGCCATTTCATCCGGCTTGGTCAGGCGCTTGCCTTCTTTTTGGATTGCATTGAACACGGCGTTGTGGACCTTGTGCTCCACACCCATGGCTTCGAGGGTCAGGAACAGTTGGCCGTGGGCATCCCATGGGCCGCCGAACATGGCCGGAATACGCTTGAAGTTCACGTCTTTAGGCAGCTTTTCGGCCCAAGGGTTGATGGTCGGTTCAAACGCGTAGCAATGCGGGCAGCCGTACCAAAACAGCTCCACCACTTCGATCTTGCCAGGCACCGCAACCGGTACCGGGTTTGCCAATTCAACGTAGGTCTTACCGGCTTCAAGCGGCACGTCGGCAGCTTGTGCGGTCATGCCGAAGAGGCTGACAGTGACGAGAGCGGCGCTGAGGATCAGATTACGCATGCTTTACTCCTGGACAAATAAAGTCGCCTCACGCGACCGTTGTTGTGACAGGTCTGCGCGGGCATGAGTTCGTTAGTGTAACGGCACCGGCCACAAAAAAGGGCGGCCCAGGCCACCCTTTTTATGCTTGCATCGATGGATTAATCGAGCGTTAACGTTGTGTACGCCTCAGTGCAGGCCCTGGATGTAGCTAGCGACGGCCGCGATGTCTTCATCACTGAGCTTGCGGGCGATCGTACGCATGATCGCGGCATCATCATTGTTTCGCCCTGCCTCTTCCTTACGGAAGTCGGTCAACTGCTTGGCGATGTAGGCCGTGTGCTGGCCACTCAGGTGCGGGAAGCCGGCGGCAGCTATGCCTGCGCCGTTTGGCGAATGGCAGCCGATGCAGGATGGAAGGCCTTTTTCCAGATCGCCACCGCGAAACAGCTTCTCCCCGCGAGCCACCAGTTTCGGGTCAGCAGCTCCCACACTGCCTTTCTGGCTGGCAAAATACGTCGCGATATCCGCCAGGTCCTGATCGCTGAGGTTGGTCAGCATGCCGGTCATTTCCAGCACCGTGCGCTTGCCATCCTTGATGTCGTGCATCTGCTTGGTCAGGTAACGTTCACCCTGGCCTGCCAGTTTGGGGAAGTTCGGCGCCGGGCTATTGCCATCCGGGCCATGGCAAGCACCACACACGGCGGCCTTCGCTTGACCGGCAGTGGCATCACCTTTGAGGGGGCCCTCTGCTGCGACGCCAACACCTGTGATGCCCAAGGTCAACAGCAGACTCACGATCAGTTTGTTCATCAGCTAATCCAACTACGGCTAAGGGGTTTAAGAGTTATCTACCGGGTTTACTCACCATCAACTCAATGACGGCCTGGTAATCCTCAGTACTGCAGTCCATGCACAAACCACGCGGCGGCATTGCCTTGAAACCCTGGGTCACGTGTAGCACCAGCGTGTCCATGCCCTGCGCCAGTCTTGGCGCCCAGGCTGCCTGGTCACCCCGCTTGGGGGCATTAGGCAACTGGCCGGCATGGCAAGCCACGCAAACTCGGTTGTACACCGCCTCTGGATCCTGTGTAGCCTGAGCGCCATACAGCGGAGCCAGCACACCAAAAGCGAGCAACCATCTGGTCATACGTCGACCATTTCAGGGTTTGAGAGCGTTTTGCGTTCTAATGCGCAATAAAGGTCTTTCGCTCCCGTGAACCTCATCCTTCGCTGGGACAAAGCACACACAAAATCTGCGGCATTATATACTGGCCCTACTGAAACGGAAACGACACCGCTTGCCGCACCCTTTCTCGGCATCGCCCACATCGGAAATCTCATGCAACTCAAGAATCCCATCCTTGGCCTGTGCCAACAGTCCACGTTTATGCTCAGCGCCGCCAAAGTTGACCAATGCCCCGATGACGAAGGCTTTGAAGTCGCCTTTGCTGGCCGTTCCAACGCCGGTAAATCCAGCGCACTGAACACCCTGACCCACGCCAGCCTCGCGCGCACCTCGAAAACTCCGGGCCGCACGCAACTGCTCAATTTCTTCAAGCTAGACGATGATCGGCGTCTGGTCGACCTGCCGGGCTACGGTTACGCAAAAGTACCTATCCCGTTGAAGCTGCACTGGCAGCGTCACCTTGAGGCTTACTTGGGTGGCCGCGAGAGTTTGAAGGGTTTGATTTTGATGATGGACATCCGTCATCCAATGACCGATTTCGACCTGTTGATGCTCGATTGGGCCGTTGCCAGCGGCATGCCAATGCATATTTTGCTGACCAAGGCCGACAAGCTCACCTACGGCGCAGCCAAAAACACCCTGCTCAAAGTGCAGTCCGAAATCCGTAAAGGCTGGGGCGACGCGATCACCATCCAACTGTTCTCGGCGCCAAAGCGCATGGGCCTGGAAGACGCTTACACCGTGCTGGCAGGCTGGATGGAATTAGCAGACAAAGGCGCGGAACTGGCCGAGTAACTTTTCTGCAGGCAAAAAAAACCCCGGACTTCTTATGGGGAGGGGAAGTTCGGGGTTCAAGTACTGGACCGCTAGGGCGGGGTCCAGATATCTGCCAACACTTAACACAACATAGGAGCATTGAAGGGCTTCACCACCCATTCAGTAACTCTGAGTGGCACTTCACGGGTTAAGTTCCGGCAGGTTCAAAAAACTATTGGAAATAACTGACGGCGACTTCTGAACTAAAGCACTCTGCCACCACCTTGCGGTGGCAGAAAAGCCCCGTAATCAGTGCGCTTCGTCCCAGTTATTGCCCACGCCCACTTCCACCAGTAGCGGTACATCCAGCTGTGCAGCCGCGCTCATGTGCTCGCGAATTTTTTCGCTGACTTCGGCGACCAGATCCTCGCGCACCTCCAACACCAATTCATCGTGCACCTGCAGGATCACCCTGGCATCCAGGCCCGAGTCGGTCAGCCAGTTGTCCACCAATACCATGGCTTTCTTGATGATATCTGCCGCCGTGCCCTGCATCGGCGCGTTGATCGCCGTGCGCTCTGCGGCGGCGCGCTCTTGAGGCTTGTTGGAGTTGATATCCGGCAGGTACAGGCGGCGCCCAAAGAAGGTCTCGACATAGCCTTGATCGGCGGCCTGGCCGCGCGTGCGATCCATGTACTCGCGAACGCCAGGGTAACGCGCGAAGTACACATCGATATAGGCCTTGGCGGTCTTGGTATCGACGCCAATGTCCTTGCCGAGCTTCTGCGCACCCATGCCATAGATCAGGCCAAAATTGATCGCCTTGGCGCTGCGGCGCTGGTCCGAGGTGACCTCGCTCAGCTCAACCTTGAACACTTCGGCCGCCGTGGCCGTATGCACGTCCAGGTTGTGGCGGAAGGCATTCAACAAGCCTTCATCCTTGGACAGGTGCGCCATGATTCGCAGCTCGATCTGCGAATAGTCCGCCGCCAGCAGTTTGTAGCCCTTGGGCGCGACAAACGCCTGACGAATCCGACGCCCCTCAGCAGTACGCACTGGAATGTTTTGCAAGTTCGGATCACTGGAAGACAAACGCCCAGTGGCTGCCACCGCCTGGTGATAAGACGTGTGAATACGCCCGGTACGCGGGTTGATCTGCTCCGGCAGGCGGTCGGTGTAGGTGCTTTTGAGCTTGCTCATGCTGCGGTACTGCATCAGCACCTTGGGCAGCGGGTAATCATCTTCGGCCAGCTTGGCCAGCACTTCCTCAGCCGTGGAGGCCTGGCCTTTGCCGGTCTTTTTCAGCACGGGCAAACCGAGTTTTTCGTACAGAATCGCGCCGAGCTGCTTGGGCGAGCCCAGGTTGAACTCTTCACCAGCAATCTCGTAAGCCTGGCGCTCCAGCTCGACCATCTTGTCGCCCAGCTCAATGCTCTGAACGCCCAGCAACTGCGCATCCACCAAAGCACCCTGGCGCTCGATACGCGCCAGCACCGGCACCAGTGGCATCTCGATATCCGTCAACACACTCGCCAGGCTCGGGATGGCCGTCAATTGTGCAAACAGCTCCTGATGCAGGCGCAAAGTCACGTCGGCATCCTCGGCCGCGTACGGGCCGGCCTGCTCAAGTGCAATCTGGTCAAAGGTCAGCTGCTTGGCGCCCTTGCCGGCGATGTCCTGGAAGCTCACGGTGTCGTAGTCCAGGTACTTCTTGGCCAGGCTGTCCATGTCATGCCGCGTTGCGGTGGAGTTGAGCACGTAGGATTCGAGCATGGTGTCGAACGCGATGCCGCGCACGGTAATGCCTTGCGCCGGGTCGCCGCCGATGGCGCAGTTGGCCAGAATATTCATGTCGAACTTGGCGTGCTGGCCGACCTTAAGCTTGGTCGGGTCTTCCAACAGCGGCTTGAGGGCCAGCAACACGGTGTCGCGATCCAATTGCTGCGGCGCACCGATGTAGGAATGGGTCAGCGGAATGTAGGCCGCTTCATGGGCCTGCACCGCGAAGGACACGCCCACCAACTGCGCCTGGTGCGCGTCAATGCCGGTGGTTTCAGTGTCGAATGCAAACAGCTTCGCCGCGTTTAGCTTCCCCAGCCACAGATCGAAAGTCGCCTGATCGAGGATGGTGGTGTAGCTCGCCTCAACCGGCGCCGCTGGCTCAACAACCTCTTCAGCAGCCGGCGCGGCCTTGAGCTCCACGCGCTTGGCGTCGCGCTGGACGTCATCGATCCAGCTCTTGAATTCGAGCAGCGAGTAAAGCTCCAGCAGTTTTTCGCGGTCCGGCTCGTTCAGGTGCAGATCATCCAGACCCACGTCCAGCGGCACATCGCACTTGATCGTCGCCAAGCGGTAAGAAAGAAAGGCCATCTCCCGATGTTCTTCGAGCTTGGCCGGCAGCGTCTTGGCGCCTCGGATCGGCAGGGTCGGAACAATGTCCAACTGCTCATACAGCTCTTTGATCCCGCCGTTCACACCAACGAGCAAGCCGGACGCCGTTTTGGGGCCAATACCCGGAACACCCGGAATGTTGTCGGACGAGTCCCCCATCAACGCCAGATAATCGATGATCTGCTCCGGAGCGACGCCAAATTTCTCCTTTACGCCTTCGATGTCCATCGCGCTACCGGTCATAGTGTTGACCAAGGTAATGTGCCCGTCGACCAACTGCGCCATGTCCTTGTCACCGGTAGAGATCACCACCGGTCGATCGGCGGCCGCGCTGCTGCGGGCCAGAGTGCCAATTACGTCATCGGCCTCGACGCCCTCGACACACAGCAGCGGGAAGCCCAGGGCGATCACGCTCTGATGAAGGGGCTCGATTTGCACGCGCATGTCATCGGGCATGCTGGGGCGGTTGGCCTTGTAGTCGGCGTACATATCGTCGCGAAAGGTCCCGCCCTTGGCGTCGAACACCACCGCGAACGGGCTGTCCGGATACTGCTTGCGCAGGCTTTTGAGCATGTTCAACACGCCCTTGACCGCACCGGTGGGCAGGCCTTTGGAGGTGGTCAGCGGAGGCAGCGCGTGGAAGGCGCGGTACAGATATGAAGAACCGTCCACCAGGACGAGGGGGGCTTGGCTCATGAGCAGGATCAACCTTTTCGGCGGGTCAGGCGCTAGAATAGCCGGACCAATGACGACAAAGGGACAAGGTTATCATGCGTACATTCAATCGCCTGCTGTTCACTGGCTTGATTGCACTCGCTCCCATGGCTGCCATGGCGGCAGACAGCGCCCCCGGGGGCGACCCGGAAGTTACCATTCGCACGGAAGGCGACAAGACCATCCAGGAATACCGCCAAAACGGTTTCCTGTATGCAATCAAGGTAACGCCAAAGGGCGCACCGCCTTATTTTCTGGTGCGCGCAGACGGAACCGATGCGAACTTCATCCGCTCTGACCAGCCGGATATGCTGATCCCGTCATGGAAGATTTTCGAATGGAAATGATTTCTTAACTTCAATTGGCGCCGCCCATCGCGGCGCCCGTACTGGCAGTTTTAACCATGTCTGTGTTCACCCCCCTGGCTCGGCCCGAGCTGGAAACCTTTCTCGCCCCTTACGGGCTCGGCCGCCTGCTTGATTTCCAGGGAATTGCCGCCGGTAGCGAAAACACCAATTTCTTTATCAGCCTGGAACAGGGCGAATTCGTCCTGACCCTGGTTGAACGCGGCCCGGTCGCCGAAATGCCGTTCTTTATCGAACTGCTCGACGTGCTCCATGACGCCGACTTGCCCGTGCCTTACGCGCTGCGCACCACCGACGGCGTGGCCCTGCGAGAGCTCAAAGGCAAACCGGCACTGCTACAACCGCGCCTGGCGGGCAAGCACATCAAGAGCGCCAACGCGCAGCATTGCGCCCAGGTTGGCGACCTGCTGGGCCATCTGCACCTGGCGACGCAAGGCGAAAAGGTACTGGAGCGCAAAACCGATCGCGGCTTGGATTGGATGCTCAACGAAGGTGCACAGCTGATTTCGCACCTGGATGAGGCGCCACAACGTCTGCTGCAAGACGCACTGGATGAGATAGAGGCCCACAAGGCCCAGATCCTCGCCCTGCCACGCGCCAACATCCACGCCGACCTGTTCCGCGACAACGCGATGTTCGAAGGCACGCACCTTACCGGCCTGATCGACTTCTACAACGCCTGTTCCGGCCCGATGCTGTACGACGTGGCAATCGCTCTGAATGACTGGTGTTCAGATGAAGACGGCGTGATCGACGGCCAACGCGCTCGCGCCTTGCTGGGCGCCTATGCGGGGCTGCGGCCGTTTACTGCGAAAGAAGCTGAGCTGTGGCCGACGATGTTGCGGGTGGCCTGTGTGCGGTTTTGGTTGTCACGGCTGATCGCCGCTGAGTCGTTTGCGGGTCAGGACGTACTGATTCACGACCCGGCAGAATTTGAACATCGCCTGGCGCAACGCCAGCAGGTCACGATCCAACTGCCGTTCGCGCTCTAAAAGACAACCGGGATTAAAAATGTGGGAGGGGGCTTGCCCCCGATATCGGTGTACCAGCCAACACACCCATTGCTGATCCACCGCCATCGGGGGCGAGCCCCCTCCCACATTTGATCTTCACTGGGCTTTAGAGTGATTCCAGGCACCCAGCCAAGTCATTCCCCAGTTTCTCCAGCACCTGCTCATAGCCTTGCGCTGTAGCCGGCGTGTACCCACCCAACGCATCCAACTCCGCCAACTTCACCGGCAGGCCAGCCACCAGGGTCTCGGCCAAGCGCGGACGCAACGGCGGCTCACTGAACACACAGGTCTTGCCCACCTCCTGCAACCGCGTACGCATGGCGGCCACATGCTGGGCGCCAGGCTGCACTTCGGCTGCAACGCTGAACACGCCGGCATGCTTGAGGCCGTAGGCATCTTCGAAGTAATCGAAGGCTTCGTGGAAAACGAAATACGGCTTGTCGCCCACGGTTGCCAGGCGGGTTTTCAACCGGGCATCCAATGCATCAAGACGCTCAATGAACGCCTTCACGTTGCTCTGATACTTTGCAGCATGGGCCGGGTCGGCCGCGCTGAGGTCGGTGGCCATACGCGCGGCAATCACCCGGGCATTCACCGTCGACAGCCACAAGTGCGCATCCACGCTGCCTGGGCGGTGATCGTGGTCATGTTCATCAGCATCGTCGGCGTGAGAGTGGCTATCTTCGCCAAAACGACGCAGCTTCATGCCTGGCAGGTCTTGAACGGCTACCGTCGGCAGGCTACGCCCCTTGAGCACGCGAGGCAGGAAGGTCTCCATGTCCGGCCCGATCCAATAGAGCAGATCGACCGACTGCACACGCCGTACGTCGGATGGTCGCAGCGCGTAGTTATGCGGCGACGCACCCGGCGGCAACAACACCTCCGGCACCGCTACACCGTCCTGCACAGCCGCGGCGATCAGCTGCAATGGCTTGATGCTCGTCAGCACCTTGACCTCGGCCTGAGCGGCACCCGCAATAAACAAACTGGTGATGAAAACGACAAAAACGGGAAAAAGTCGGGACACGATGACCACTCAATGGCGTAGGAACGGGTAACATAATAACGTCTCTATCAAATATCTGTCGCCGCTCATGCCTAAAACACCACTTGCCAGCCGTCCCCACGACCACTCTCACTGCGTGCACACTGCGCTGTCGGAGGCCGACACCCTCTGCGCACAGAAGGGTTTGCGCCTGACCGCGCTGCGCCGCCGCGTGCTGGAACTGGTGTGGCAGAGCCACAAGCCGTTGGGTGCCTACGACATTCTTGGCGTGCTCAGCGAGCAAGACGGCCGCCGCGCCGCGCCGCCGACGGTGTACCGCGCACTGGATTTCCTGCTGGAAAACGGCCTGGTGCATCGCATTGCTTCGCTCAACGCCTTTGTGGGCTGCAACCACCCGGAACACGCGCATCAGGGCCAGTTCCTGATTTGCCGTGAATGCCACGCCGCCATCGAGCTTGAACAAAAAAGCATCAGCGACGCCATTATCAAAAGCGCCGCCGACGTCGGCTTCACGGTCGAAGGGCAAACGGTCGAAGTGGTAGGCCTGTGCTCCGGTTGCCAGGGGGCTTGATGAGCAACGCGTTAATCCGCCTGGAGCAGGTTGGGGTCACGTTCGCCGGGCAAGCCGTGCTGGATAACATCGCGCTCAGCGTAGAGCCGGGGCAGATCGTTACCCTGATCGGCCCCAACGGCGCTGGCAAGACCACTCTGGTGCGCGCCGTACTCGGCCTGCTCAAGCCCGACACCGGCAGTGTGTGGCGCAAGCCCAAGCTGCGCGTCGGTTATATGCCGCAGAAACTGCACGTCGACCCAACGCTGCCACTGTCCGTACTGCGCTTTCTGCGCCTGGTGCCCGGTGTAGACCGCGCCCGCGCCCAGGCCGCACTCAAGGAAGTCGGCGCCGAGCAGGTGATCGACAGCCCGGTGCAAAGCATCTCAGGCGGCGAAATGCAGCGTGTCTTGCTGGCCCGCGCTCTGTTGCGCGAGCCGGAACTGCTGGTGCTCGATGAGCCCGTGCAAGGTGTCGACGTCGCCGGCCAGGCCGAGTTGTACAGCCTGATCACCCGTCTGCGCGACCGCCATGGCTGCGGCGTGCTGATGGTGTCCCACGACCTGCACCTGGTCATGAGCACCACCGACCAGGTGGTGTGCCTCAACCGCCACGTGTGCTGCTCTGGCCATCCGGAGCAAGTCAGCGGCGACCCGGCATTCGTCGAGTTGTTCGGCAAGAACGCCCAGAGCCTGGCGATCTACCACCACCATCACGACCACGCCCATGACCTGCATGGCGCAGTGGTCGACGATCCCGCTACACCTCATGTTCATGGAGATAGCTGCAAGCATGGCTGATTTTCTGCTCTACGCCCTGCTGGCAGGCTTGGCTTTGGCGTTGGTGGCGGGCCCGTTGGGCTCGTTTGTGGTGTGGCGACGCATGGCCTATTTCGGTGACACGTTGTCCCACGCCGCGCTCTTGGGCGTGGCGATGGGCTTCTTGCTGGATGTCAGCCCGACCATAGCGGTGACCGTTGGCTGCCTGCTGCTGGCGGTGCTGTTGGTGACCCTGCAACAACGCCAGCCGCTGGCGTCCGACACCCTGCTAGGCATCCTGGCGCCCAGCACCTTGTCGCTGGGCCTGGTGGTGCTGAGCTTTATGCATGAAGTGCGCATCGACCTGATGGCCTACCTGTTCGGCGACTTGCTGGCGATCAGCCCCACTGACCTGGCCTGGATACTCGGCGGCAGTGCGGCCGTGTTGGCGTTGCTGGTTGCCCTGTGGCGTCCGCTGCTGGCAATTACCGTGCACGAAGAACTCGCCAGGGTAGAAGGCCTGCCCGTCCCCGCACTGCGCATGACCCTGATGCTGTTGATCGCGGTAGTGATTGCTGTCGCGATGAAGATTGTCGGCGTATTGTTGATCACGTCACTGCTGATCATTCCCGCCGCCGCCGCCCAGCGCCACGCCCGCTCACCGGAGCAGATGGCGATTGGCGCCAGCTTGTTGGGGATGCTGGCCGTGTGCGGGGGCCTGGCGTTGTCCTGGTTCAAGGACACGCCGGCCGGGCCATCGATTGTGGTCTCGGCCGCCGCCCTGTTTCTGCTGAGTTTTGTCCTGCCCCGTCGAGGGGTGTAGACTTGCTCGCTTTTTGCGCAAATAGAGAGTCGCAGGAATGAAGCCGTTCACCTCCCGTTATCTGCTCCTTGCCGCATTTTCCCTGCTGCTGGGCGCCTGTCAAAGCACACCGCCCGCCGCCAACCCGGCCCCGGACGCACGCGCTACGGCCATCGCGCAGCTGGAGCAAAACCTGGCCAGCAGTGAGTTGGCCACCGCCGAAGACCAGCTTGCCGCATTGCAGGCCCAGTCGCCCAACGACCCGGCGCTTGAGCCGTACCAGCGCCAGTTGGCCGAAGCCTACCTGCAACGCAGCCAGATCGTGTTGCAAAAAGGTGATGTCAACGCCGCAGCCACCGCACTCAGCCGTGCCCGCGCACTGATGCCCAAGGCGCCCGCGCTGACCGGCGGCGTTAACAGCGCCATCAGCCACGCCCGCAAGGCCGAGCTGGACCAAGCCGAAGCGGCCTTGAAGGCTGCCGAAGCCAAGCCAGTGGCCAAGGTCATCGACCCGGCAGCTGAAAGCACCACCGTGGCGCTGAACCTCACCGATATCCAGGAACTGCGCCATCAACTTGATGCGATCGCCACCGATGTTGTGAATTACCAGTGTGATGTGAGCATTCAGGTGCCGCGTACTGAGGATTACCCTTGGCTGGCCACGTTGCTGACCAAGCGGGTCAAACGTATCGATTCGGGGTATGACCTGAAACTTCACCGGCAGATCTTGAAGAAGATTCCGGCGCAGGTTGTTCTGATTCCGCGCAAGGCTGAATAAAGCCATCGGGGGCAAGCCCCCTCCCACACTTTGAATGTATTCACAGATCAAAATGTGGGAGGGGGCTTGCCTGCGATAGCGATCTAACTAACAACCCAAAGTTTAAGCCGGAATCGCCTTGGCCTTCGCCTCACGATCCCAAACCCGATGCTGCCCAATCGCGGCAAAGAACGCTTTGAACGCTTTCGCATCCGCCCCCACGATCAGCCCCGCATCTGCCTCAAGCTTGAGCAGGTCCAGCAATGACTTCGCGTCACTGGCAACGGCAATCGCCTTCAGGTGCTTGTACGCCTCCAGCAAGTAATGCAGCGCCACGCCGTCCTCGCTCAATGCCTTCACCGACGCTTTACCGCCGGGCACGAAGACGGCATCAAAGGCAACGGACGGCAAACCTTCCATCGACGCATCCACCGCCAGGCTCTTGCCATCTGCCGTGGTGACCGGCGCTGACGTTGGCCCCAGCACCTTGGCATGCGCACCTTCGGCGGCCAGCGCCTTCTTCAACGCCGCAATCGCCACGCCGTCCACGCCATTGGCGGCCAAAATCGCCACCTTGCGGGTTTTGATATCGGCCGGCAGCAAATTCGCCTGGCTCAATGCCGGCGAGCGTGCCAATGAAGTCTTGCGCTCCTCCACCGTGCCTTTTTTCGGCACCGGCAGACCAAGGTTCTGCGCAACACGCTTGGCCAGCTCCAAGTCAATATTGGCCAAAATCTCGTTGACCTGGCGTACCCGAATAAACTCACGCTCCACCTTGCCCAGCTCAAAGCTATAGGCCGAGATGATGTGTTCTTGCTCGTGCTTGCTCATGCTGCGGAAAAACAGACGCGCCTGGGAGAAGTGGTCGCCGAATGACTCACTGCGCTCACGCACCTTATGGGCATCGATGCGCTCGTAATAAGACTCGAACCCACCGTCTTGCGCCGCTGGAGGTGTTTCTTTCGGCCAGCCACCATCGATCGAATTAGGCTCATACGCAGCGCGGCCCTTATCGATCACCGTGCGGTGCATGGCATCGCGCTGGCCGTTATGAAACGGCGCGACCGGCCGATTGATCGGCAGCTCATGGAAATTCGGGCCGCCGAGACGGCTGATCTGCGTGTCGGTGTAGGAAAACAGACGCCCCTGCAACAGCGGGTCGTTAGAGAAGTCGATACCCGGCACGATATGCCCAGGGCAGAACGCCACCTGCTCAACTTCGGCAAAGAAGTTATCCGGGTTGCGGTTCAGCACCATTTTGCCCAGCGGCGTGATCGGCACCAGCTCTTCGGGAATCAGCTTGGTCGGGTCGAGGATGTCGAAGTCAAACGCGTGCTCCTTGTCTTCAGGGATCACTTGAACGCCCAACTCCCACTCGGGGTAATCGCCGGTTTCGATGGATTCCCACAAGTCGCGACGGTGGTAGTCGGTATCTTTACCCGCGAGCTTCTGCGCTTCGTCCCACACCAGCGAGCAAGTACCGGCGGTAGGGCGCCAATGAAACTTGACGAAGTTGGAGACGCCTTCGGCGTTGATAAAGCGAAAGGTATGTACGCCAAAGCCCTGCATGCTGCGTAGGCTTTTGGGAATCGCACGGTCAGACATGGCCCAGATCACCATGTGCGCCGACTCTGGCTGCAACGACACAAAATCCCAGAACGTATCGTGCGCCGAGCCGCCGGTAGGAATCTCATTGTGCGGCTCAGGTTTTACCGCATGCACGAAGTCAGGAAACTTGATCGCGTCCTGAATGAAAAACACCGGCATGTTGTTGCCCACCAGGTCGAAGTTGCCTTCGTCGGTGAAAAACTTCACCGCAAACCCACGCACATCGCGCACGGTGTCGCCGGAACCGCGCGGGCCCTGCACCGTAGAAAAACGCACGAACACGGGGGTTTTATGGCCCGGGTCGCGCAGGAAACCGGCCTTGGTGAGCGCCGAGTGGTTTTCATAACTTTGGAAATAGCCATGTGCGCCTGTGCCGCGCGCATGCACGATGCGCTCGGGGATACGCTCATGGTCAAAGTGCGTGATTTTCTCACGCATGATGAAGTCTTCCAGCAGCGAAGGTCCGCGTGCGCCAGCCTTCAAGCTGTTCTGGTTGTCGGAAATCTTGACGCCTTGATTCGTGCGCAAGGCCTGGCCGGTGGCGTCGGAACGGAACGTTTCCAAGGCTTGCAGCTTGGCGTTGGTGTTCTTACGGTCCAGGGTGTCGGTTCCGGCGAGTTCGCTCTTTGGCTTTTTGGTACTCATCAGTCAAATCTCCTTATCCAGACCCAGGCACGGCACCCGGGAAATCGCGTTGCCTAAGTAGTGACTGACACCGTTTTGCACCGTTCCTTTTTTATGACCTTTGATCGCGTTATTGCCAAATCGCTGGTTGAATGCGAAATAAATGCTAAGAAACGCTATACGGACAGGCTAAAATGCGCGCCCGGCTAACCGCTGATCCCTTTTCCATGCGCCCCACAAGGTTCGCTACGTGATCGAGTTTCATAACGTCCATAAAACCTACCGCGTCGCCGGTAAGGATATCCCCGCGCTACACCCCACCAACCTGACCGTCGAGAACGGCCAGGTGTTTGGCCTTATTGGCCATTCGGGTGCAGGCAAAAGCACCCTGCTGCGCCTGATCAACCGCCTCGAAGAACCGAGCGGCGGCCAAATCAGCGTCGACGGCGAAGAAGTCACCGCCCTGGACGCCAACGGCCTGCGCCGTTTCCGCCAGCAGGTCGGGATGATCTTCCAGCACTTCAACTTGCTGGCCTCCAAGACCGTCGCCGACAACGTGGCGCTGCCGCTGACCCTGGCCGGCGAGCTGTCGCGCAAGGACATCGACCTGCGCGTCGCCGAGCTGCTCGCCCGTGTCGGCTTGTCGGACCACGCCAAGAAGTACCCGGCGCAGTTGTCCGGCGGCCAGAAGCAGCGCGTCGGCATCGCCCGCGCCCTGGCGACCAAGCCAAAAATCCTGCTGTGCGACGAAGCCACCAGCGCCCTCGACCCGCAAACCACCGCTTCGGTGCTGCAACTGCTGGCCGAGATCAACCGCGAGTTGAAGCTGACCATCGTGCTGATCACCCATGAAATGGACGTAATCCGCCGTGTCTGCGACCAGGTGGCCGTGATGGACGCCGGTGTGATCGTCGAGCAAGGCTCGGTCGCCGAGGTGTTCCTGCACCCCAAGCACCCGACCACCAAGCGGTTCGTGCAAGAGTCCGAACAGGTCGACGAAAACGAGCAACGCGATGACTTCGCCCACGTACCGGGCCGCATCGTGCGCCTGACGTTCCAGGGCGAAGCGACCTACGCGCCGCTGCTGGGTACCGTCGCTCGTGAAACGGGTGTGGATTACAGCATCCTCGCCGGTCGTATCGACCGCATCAAAGACATCCCCTACGGGCAACTGACCCTCGCCGTCACCGGTGGCGACATGGAGGCGGCCTTTGCCCGCTTCACCGCCGCTGATGTCCATATGGAGATCCTGCGCTAATGGAAGCCCTGTTGAGTTTCTTCGCCAATATCGACTGGTCGGAAATCTGGCTCGCCACCGGCGACACCATGACCATGCTGTTTGGTTCGCTGTTCTTTACCGTGGTGCTTGGCCTGCCGTTGGGCGTGCTGCTGTTCCTGACCAGCCCGCGTCAGTTGTTCGAGCAAAAAGGCCTGTATGCGCTGCTGTCGCTGGTCGTGAATATCTTGCGCTCGCTGCCGTTCATCATCCTGTTGATCGTGATGATCCCGTTTACCGTACTGATCACCGGCACTTCGCTGGGCGTGGCGGGTGCGATTCCGCCGCTGGTGGTCGGTGCCACGCCGTTCTTTGCGCGCCTGGTGGAAACTGCCCTGCGCGAAGTGGACCGCGGCATCATCGAAGCCACCCAGTCGATGGGCGCCACTACGCGCCAGATCATCACCAATGCCCTACTGCCTGAAGCCCGCCCCGGCATCTACGCGGCGATTACGGTGACGGCGATTACACTGGTGTCCTACACGGCCATGGCCGGTGTGGTCGGCGCCGGTGGCCTGGGCGACCTGGCGATCCGTTTCGGTTACCAGCGCTTCCAGACCGATGTGATGGTGGTCACCGTGGTGATGCTGTTGATATTGGTGCAAATTCTGCAAACCGTCGGCGACAAGCTGGTGGTGCACTTTTCTCGAAAATAACGAGCATTGCTGGCCACACGCCAGCACCTGCCCGAACAAGGAGCTTGTTGGATGAAAAAACTACTGGTTGCTTTCGCCGCCGTTGCTGCGTTTTCCGCCCACGCCGAGACCATTACGGTCGCAGCCTCGCCGGTGCCGCACGCAGAAATCCTGGAATTCGTGAAACCTGCACTGGCCAAAGAAGGCGTGGATTTGCAGGTCAAAGTCTTCACCGATTACGTACAGCCCAACGTACAGGTGGCTGAAAAGCGCCTGGACGCCAACTTCTTCCAACACCAGCCGTACCTGGATGAGTTCAACAAGGCCAAGGGCACTCACCTGGTGAGCGTTGGTGCCGTGCACCTGGAGCCTCTGGGCGCTTACTCCAGCAAGTATAAAAAACTGGACGAGCTGCCAAGCGGTGCCAACGTGGTGATCCCGAACGACGCCACCAACGGCGGCCGTGCGCTGTTGCTGCTGGCTAAAGCGGGCGTGATCACCTTGAAGGACCCGACCAACATCCTGTCGACCATCAAGGACATCACCGTCAACCCTAAAGGCCTGAAGTTCCGCGAACTGGAAGCCGCCACCCTGCCGCGCGTGCTGACCCAGGTCGACCTGGCGCTGATCAACACCAACTACGCTCTGGAAGCCAAGCTGGACCCTTCCAAGGATGCGTTGGTGATCGAAGGCAACGACTCGCCTTACGTGAACATCCTGGTGACCCGCGAAGACAACAAGGATTCGGACGCGGTGAAGAAGCTGGTTGCAGCCTTGCACACGCCTGAGGTGAAGAAATTCATCGAAGAGAAGTACAAAGGCGCGATCAAGCCGGCGTTCTGATGCAACTCGATCTCCCAAACACTGGAGATCAAAAAATGTGGGAAGGGGCTTGCTGTGGTGAGGGGGCTTGTCCCCCGATGGGTGCACTGAAGATCCATTAGGGCTGCTTCGCAGCCCAGCGCGGGGCAAGCCCGCTCACCACAGCAAGCCCCCTCCCACATTTGTTATGTGTCGCTTGTTACTGACGCTGTAGCAAAACGGGCAACTGCGCCACCAGCTTCTGGTTATTCAACGGCGCCCGGATAAACCCCCGCTGCGTACCATCCGGCCCGATCACCGCCAGGTTTCCGCTATGGTCCACGGTGTAATTGGGCTTGCTGATATCGGCCGGAATAAACGGAATGCTCACCGCATTCGACACCTTCTGCACATCGTCCACATTCGCGCCGGTCAGCCCCACAAATTGCGGGTCGAAGTAGCCCAGGTACTGCTTGAGCTGGGTCGGCGTATCGCGATTCGGGTCAACACTGACCAGGATCACCTGCAACTTATCCACAACGTCCTTGGGCAGCTCGCTCTTGATCTGGCGCAGTTGGGCGAGGGTGGTGGGGCAGATGTCCGGGCAGAAGGTATAGCCGAAGAACAGCAGGCTCCACTTGCCTTTCAATTCATTGACCTGCACCGGCTGGCCTTCCTGATTGGTCATGGTCACCGGCGGCAGCTGGCGGCTTTGCGGCAGCAGGATAATCCCAGCGTCGATCAACGCGGTAGGGTCGCCCTGGCCTTTGCCATTGAGCACTTTGTTGACGGTCAGGCCCATGATCAACGCGACGATGGCCACCAGGATAAAGACGGTTTTTTGAGTTCGGGTCATAGGTTCAACAATAGGTAGTGGTCTACGAGCAGGGCGATAAACAGCAACAGCAGGTACCAGATAGAGTACTTGAAGGTGTTGATCGCCGCGTGCGGCCGACCGCCACGGTACAACACCCAGGCCCATTGCAGAAAGCGTGCGCCCAATAACAGGGCACACGCCAGGTAGAGCAGGCCGCTCATGTGGATGACATAGGGCATCAAGCTCACCGCCAGCAAGGCGCAGGTGTAGAGCAGGATATGCACCTTGGTGTAGTGCTCACCATGGGTGACCGGCAGCATGGGGATGTCGGCCTTGGCGTATTCTTCCTTGCGGTGAATGGCCAGGGCCCAGAAGTGCGGCGGCGTCCAGGCAAAAATGATCAGCACCAGCAGCAAAGGCTCGGCGCTGATATGCCCGGTGACCGCGACCCAGCCCAGCAACGGCGGCGCCGCGCCGGCCAAACCGCCGATGACGATATTCTGCGGCGTCGCACGCTTGAGAAAGCCGGTGTAGATCACCGCATAACCCAGCAGCGAAGCCAAGGTGAGCCACGCCGCCAAGGGGTTGGTAAACGTCAGCAGCAGCACTAACCCCGCCACCGCCAGCAACAATGCAAACACCAACGCCGCCAACGGTGATACGCGCCCTTGGGCCAAGGGCCGCTTATGGGTGCGTGCCATCACCGCATCGATGCGTCGGTCTACCACATGGTTGACCGCTGCTGCGCCACCCGCACACAGCGCAATCCCAAGATTGCCGAACACCAGCACCGTCCACGGCACCCCCGCGCGGGTCGCCAGGAACATACCCACCAGGGAGGTGATCAGCATCAGCACCACCACTTTCGGCTTGGTCAGCTCCAGGTAGTCGCGCCAGAGCGCCTGGTCGTGACGCGCGCCGATCAAGGCCGCCATGGCATCTCTCCTTTAAGGGTGATGAGGCCCGATACGTGTTTGCGTGGAATAAACCGCCAACCAAACGGCAGTTGGTTGCGCACCCGAACCAGGCTCGTGCGGGCGTGGTAGTTGACCAGCACCAGCGTCAGCAGTAATGCCGCACCGCCGGCGTTATGACCCACCGCCACCGGCAACGGCAGATGGAAATACACATTGCTCAGCCCCAGGCAGATTTGTGCGGCCAGAGCGATCAACAATAGGCCCACCAAACGCGTCATGCCCACCGCACGCAGCTGCCAGGCCAGGCCCAGCAACACCAGCGAGACGAGCACAGCGCCAACGCGATGGGTCAGGTGAATGGCGGTGCGCGCCTCGCTGTCCAGTTGCCCGCCGAGATAATTGGGGCCGATGTGCTGGGTGAGGTGAAAACCATTGGCAAAGTCCGCCGCCGGCCACCACTCGCCATGGCAGGTCGGCAAGTCGATACAGGCCACTGCCGCATAGTTGGAGCTGACCCAGCCACCCAGCGCAATCTGCCCGATCACCAGCACCAACCCGGCGGTGGCCCAATATTGCAGGCGCTTGGGCACGATCAGCGCTGGCAGTACGCCCGACAAGCGCAACGTCAGCAAAAACAGCAGGCTCAAGGTGGCGAAACCGCCCAACAGGTGGCCGGTCACCACCTGCGGCCACAGCTTCAACGTCACCGTCCACATCCCAAACGCCGCCTGGGCAAAGACCACCGCCAGTAGGAATAACGGCAGCTTCACCGGCTGACCGGGATCGCGCCGATGACTCCACGAGCGCGCCGCCAACAGCACAATCAGTAAACCCAAGGTGGCGGCGAAGTAGCGATGCGTCATCTCAGCCCAGCCTTTGTCGGCCTCAACTGGCGTATCGGGGAAGTGCAGCTCGGCATGGGCCAGTTGGGCTTCGCTCTGCGGCACGCTGATAAAACCGTAGCAACCAGGCCAGTCCGGGCAACCCAGGCCAGCGTGGGTCAAACGGGTATAAGCGCCGAGCAACACGACAATCAGCGCCAGCAAGGTGGCAAACAACGCGAGGCGAAATCCAGGTTTGGCCATGACGATGCCCTTATCCGATGTTCGACAGTTTCAGCAGGTGGCGAAGGTCGTTGAGCAAATCCTTGCCCTTGACCTTGGCGTCATATCGCAGCACCAGGTTGCCGTGGGGGTCGACGATCCACAGCTGCGCATCGCCAGGGGCGGCGGCGGCCTTGGTGAAGGTCGACAGGTCCAGCGGGTAACGTTGTAGTTGAGGATATTCGGCCTTGAGCTTCGCCTCGTATTCGCCGCTCACCGGTTGCACGCTGGCCAAGGCATGACTGGCACGGGAAGCATCGCGGCCCAGGCCGATTTGCAGCTGACGCGCCAGATACACCAATTGTTGACAGTCAGCGGCGCAGGCCGCGGGCGCCGTGACCAGCAGTTGCCAGCGACTTTCATCGGCCTGCACCCCGATATCGGCGCGGGTCTGGCCGTTGCCGATCATCTCGCCGTGATAGCTGCGGCTGTCCGGCACCCAAAACTGCAGCTTGTACATAAAGGTCGCCAGCGCCATCGGGCCGATCACCATCATCAGAATAAGGATCAACTGCCAGCGGCCTTTGCGCCGGTTTGGCAGCTCAGACACGTTGAGTGGATTCATGGCCGCTCCCATGGGGCTTCTCCTTTTTTGTGTTGTGCCAGCCGAGGTAGAGGTAAAGCGCCAGCAGCGCCAAGGCCATGGCGAACCACTGCACCGCGTACCCCATGTGTTTTTCAGGGCCCATCGCGACGATCGGCCATGTCGTTTCGTACACAGCGGGCCCGGCTTCGGCGCGCAGCTCGTAGGCAAACCCTGTGCGGCCCAGCTCGGCCCACAGCGCGGCCGGGTGCAGCGCAGTCAGTAGGCGCGGCCATTGCGCGGTTGCCGGGTCGGCATGCAATTGAAAGGTTTCGCCAGGCGCCACGTACACCCAGGCGTCGAGATTCAACGGTTGTTCAGGCGTGGTGAAGGCGGGCGAGATGCGCCGGTCTGGCCAGGGCAGCCAGCCGCGATTGAGCAACAGCCATTGGCCGCTGGCCTGGTCGTGGAAAGGTTGCAGCAGCTCGACACCGGCCTTGCCATCGCGCATGCGGTTGTCGAGCAACACGCTGTGCTGGGCGTCGAACTGCCCGCGCAGACGCACACGGCGAAAGGCGGGATCAGCCATGTCATTGAGCTGTACACCGCTGACCGGCTCAGCCACACGCCGTTCGGCGTAGCTGTCCACCAGCAGCTGTTTTTCATGGCCGCGAGACAACTGCCAGAAGCCCAGGCCGACCATCAGCGGCAGCAGCACCAACACCGTCAGTGTCGGTGCAAGCCCTGGGCGAAAGCTTTTTGCGGCGCTGGCTATACTTATTTTCATTGCCCGCCTTTTCATTGCCTGCTCATCCCATTGGAGCCGCACCATGCTCAAAGCAGCCATTGCCCTGATGCTGATCGCGACTGTCGTGAGCCTGTTCAGTGGCTTGTTCTTTCTGGTCAAGGACGAGGGCAACGCCAATCGCCTCGTCACCGCCCTGACCGTGCGTGTCGTACTGGCCGTGATCACCGTGGCGCTAATCGCCTGGGGCTTCTTCAGCGGCCAGCTGGTTTCTCACGCGCCGTGGTAACTCACCTCACAGCACATACACGAAGAAAAACAGCCCGATCCACACCACATCCACAAAGTGCCAATACCAACTGGCCGCCTCGAAGCCGAACTGGTGCTCGGCGTTGAAATGCCCCTTGAGGATGCGCATCAGCATCACAAACAAAATGATCGTGCCGATGGTCACGTGGGCGCCATGAAAGCCGGTCAGCATGAAGAACGTTGCGCCATACACGCCTGAGCCCAAGGTGAGACCCAGCTCTTTGTAAGCGTGGATGTATTCCTCGGCCTGAAACCCGAGAAACGCCAGGCCCAGCAACACCGTGATCGCCAACCAGATCTTCAGCGCACCGCGATGGCCTCTGCGCAAGGCATGGTGAGCGATGGTGATCGTCACGCTGGAGCTGACCAACAAAATGGTGTTGACCAGCGGCAGGCCCCACGGGCTGATCGTGCCCTCAGGCGCCGGGTACAGTTTCGGGTCAGGGTTGTTGAGCAGCGGCCAGGCAAATTCGAAATTCGGCCACAGCATATGCGCGATGCCTTTTGACCCTTCGCCCGCCAACCACGGCGCCGACATGTGCCGCACGTAAAACAGCGCGCCGAAGAACGCGATAAAAAACATCACTTCCGAAAAGATGAACCAGGACATGCCCCAGCGAAACGAGCGATCCATCTGCGGGCTGTACAAACCGGCGCGACTTTCCTTGATCACCGCGCCGAACCAACCGAACAACATGTAGGCCAGCAGCAGGCCGCCGACGAAAAAGATCCACGGCCCGTGGGATTCCGGGCGTGCGGCCTTCAAATCGTTGAACCAAACAGCCAGGCCGTACACGGTGATCAACAGACCAAACGTCGCAATTATTGGCCATTTGCTTTGCGCTGGTACGTAGTACGTATCATGAGACGACATGTATTCGCTCTCCTGATTGAGGGGGCAAACAGTAGCTAGCCGCCCGTGTGGACGGCCACCGGCGGTTGGCGCGCAGTGATATCAAATAGGGTGTACGCCAGGGTCAAATGCTTCACATCCTTGGGCATGTCGCGGTCGACGATAAATCGCACGGGCATTTCAATGCGTTGACCCGGCTGCAACACCTGCTGGGTGAAGCAAAAACATTCGGTCTTGTGGAAATACATCGCCGCTTCGGCCGGGGAAATGCTCGGCACGGCCTGGGCGGTCATGGGCTTGTCGGTGGGGTTGTAGGCCACGAACAGCATCTCGGTCACCGCCCCCGGGTTGACCACCACCTCATCGGCTTTGGCGTAAAAATCCCAGACCATGTCGATGGCATTGGTGGATAGAAATTGCACGCGCACCTGGCGCGACGGGTCCACCACCTGCGAGCCCTCGTACTGCCCGGCGGTCTTGCCGTTGATGCCGAAGGCCTTGCACATCACGTCGTAGATCGGCACCAGGGCGAAGCCGAAGGCGAACATGGCCACGACCAGGATCAACAGGCGGGTGACCAGGCGCTTGAGCGGCACGGACTCAGCCATAACGATCACCCAAGTCGAACGCGGTCAATGTGGGAGGGGCGGTGCGACGATTCGACTTGCCCCCGATAGCTGACTCACAGCCAATGATGATGTCGACTGACACACCGCCATCGCGGGCAAGTCGAATCGTCGCACCGCCCCTCCCACAGGGGATTTGTGGTGACCGGTTCATTTCACCTCCGGCGGCGTAGTAAACGTGTGATAAGGCGCCGGCGACGGCACGCTCCACTCCAACCCCTCAGCCCCATCCCACGGTTTGGCCGGCGCAGGCGGGCCACCACGGATGCACTTGATCACGATAAACAGGAAGAAAATCTGCGTAGCGCCAAACATAAAGGCGCCAATCGACGAGACCATGTTGAAGTCAGCGAACTGCAAGTTGTAGTCCGGCACCCGGCGCGGCATGCCCGCCAACCCCACAAAATGCATCGGGAAGAACGCCAGGTTCATGCCCACGAAAGACAGCCAGAAATGCAGCTTGCCCAGGGTTTCGTCGTACATGTGGCCGGTCCATTTCGGCAGCCAGTAGTAGGCCGAGGCGAAGATGCCAAAGATCGCACCGGGCACCAGTACGTAATGGAAGTGCGCCACCACGAAATAGGTGTCGTGGTACTGGAAGTCCGCCGGGGCAATTGCCAGCATCAGCCCGGAGAACCCGCCGATGGTGAACAAAATCACAAACGCCACCGCGAACAACATCGGCGTCTCGAACGTCAGCGAGCCTTGCCACATGGTGCTGACCCAGTTGAACACCTTCACCCCGGTGGGTACGGCGATCAGCAGGGTGGCGTACATGAAGAACAGTTCGCCCACCAACGGAATGCCCACCACGAACATATGGTGCGCCCACACGATAAACGACAGGAACGCGATGCTCGCCGTGGCGTAGACCATTGAGGTGTAGCCAAACAAGGGTTTGCGCGAGAAGGTCGGGATGATCGAGCTGACGGCGCCAAAGGCCGGCAGGATCATGATGTACACCTCGGGGTGGCCGAAGAACCAGAACACATGCTGGAACAGCACCGGGTCTCCGCCGCCGGCCGCACTGAAGAAGCTGGTGCCGAAGTGGATGTCCATCAGCATCATGGTCACGCAGCCCGCCAGCACTGGCATCACGGCGATCAACAGGAATGCAGTGATCAGCCAGGTCCACACGAACAGCGGCATTTTCATCAGCGTCATGCCCGGCGCACGCAGGTTGAGAATGGTGGCGACCACGTTGATCGCGCCCATGATCGAACTGATGCCCATCAGGTGGATGGCAAAGATGAAGAAGGTCACGCTTTCCGGCGCATAGGTGGTGGAGAGCGGGGCGTAGAAGGTCCAGCCGAAATTCGGGCCGCCGCCCGGCGTGAAGAGGGTCGAAACCAGCAACAGGAACGCCGCCGGCAGCAGCCAGAAACTGAAGTTGTTCATGCGCGGCAGGGCCATGTCTGGCGCGCCGATCATCAACGGGATCATCCAGTTGGCCAGGCCGACGAACGCTGGCATCACCGCGCCGAACACCATAATAAGGCCGTGCATGGTGGTCATCTGGTTGAAGAACGCCGGCTCCACGATCTGTAGGCCGGGCTGGAACAACTCGGCGCGGATCACCATGGCAAACGAACCGCCCAGCAAGAACATGGCGAACGCGAACCACAGGTACATCGTGCCGATATCTTTGTGGTTGGTGGTCAGCACCCAGCGCATCAGGCCTTTGGCGGGGCCGTGGGCATGGTCGGCGTGACCATGGTCATCGATCACAGTGCTCATGGCCGTTCTCCTGCAAGCGAGTGGGCGGGGCCGGTCGAGTTAAACGCCTTGAAATAGGTCATTTGCTTTCCGCCTGCTTGATGGCGAGCACGTCTTTAGGCGTGACCATGTCGCCTTTGTTGTTGCCCCACGCGTTGCGCTCGTAGGTCACCACAGCGGCGATATCGACTTCAGAAAGCTGCTTGCCGAAGGCTGCCATCGCGGTACCTGGCTTGCCGTGATAGACAATGCTCAGGTGATCGGCCGCAGGCCCGGTGGCGATTTTCGAGCCCTTGAGCGCCGGGAACATCGGCGGCAGGCCCTGGCCCTCAGCCTGGTGACAGGCTACGCAGGTGGTGTGGTAGACCTTGTCGCCACGAGCCACCAACTCTTCCAGCGTCCATTCTTTGGAGGTCAGCTCTTTAAGCTTGGCGGCCTCTTCCTTGCGCTCACCGAGCCAGGTTTCGTAATCGGCCTTGGACTTGACCTCGACCACGATCGGCATGAAACCGTGGTCCTTGCCGCACAGCTCGGCACACTGGCCACGATAGATGCCGGGCTTCTCGACGCGGGTCCACGCCTCGTTGACGAACCCTGGGATGGCGTCACGCTTGACCGCGAAGGCCGGCACCCACCAAGAGTGAATAACGTCAGCGGCCGTCACCAGAAAGCGCACCTTGGCCCCCACCGGCAGCACCAGCGGCTGGTCGACTTCCAGCAGATAGTGCTCGCCCTTGGTGGCCTGGTTATGAATTTGCTCAGCGGGTGTGGCCAGGTTGCTGAAGAACTCCACGTCCTGGCCCAAGTATTTGTAATGCCACTTCCACTGGTAGCCAGTGACCTGGATATCGATATCCGACTCACTGCTGTCGTAGATATTGATCAAGGTCTTGGTTGCCGGTACGGCCATCGCGATCAGGATCAGCAGCGGCACGACGGTCCAAAGGATTTCCACCGTAGTGCTCTCGTGGAACTTGGCAGCCACCTGGCCCGTAGACCGGCGATGCAGGATCATCGACCAGAACATCGCGCCAAACACGATGATGCCGATCACTACACAGATCCAGAAAATGGTCATGTGCAGGTCAAACACGGCGTGACTGACTTCTGTAGCCCCTGGCGCCATATTCGTTGTCCAGGCGGCGTGCGCCTGGCCGAATACCGACCACAACAGGAGGCCCATCCAAACGTGTGGATGTCGCGTCATTGCGGGTTCCCCTTATCGTTCTTGTTATCCCGCCGGTTTGCACCTGCGTCGAAGGGAGCGGCTTCCATAATGCTTACAACCGCTTAGCCTCACCTGCTTATGCAGTCTGGCGTCATCAGCTAATTGCGTACAAACCCGAGTATAGACAGGGTCTGCAACCCCGCAATGTGTAGGGACAAATCAATGAAAACGGACAGGCGGGGCCAGTAACGGCGGGGGCGGAATCGTTTATCCGACGAACGATGGCATTTCGATATAACACAGGCGCATAACCATGAAATAATTATGACAAATGCGTCTGAGGGCCTCGTATAAACGAGCTACCTTATCGTCTTCCTTTTCCTACGCCTGCTTCACTGGAGCCTTCATGAACACCGCCGCATTGCGCGAGCAAATTTCCCGTGCCCATCAACACGAAGCCAGCACGGGCCAGTTGGCCCAGCAGTTGGAAACCCAACTGCCGCACCTGCATTCGGCCATCTCCCTGGCTGACGGTGACCGCAACGTCGTGATGACTCGCTTCGTCACTGCCTATATCGACCTGGTTCCAGACCTGCTGGACGCCGCCAACGACGTGGCCCGCGAGGCAGGCATCGAAAGCCAGATCAAGCCGGTGCTGAAGATCGCCGAGCACTTCTTCCTGCAACCGCCGGCGATCCTGGCCGGGCATGTCGGCCTCGACGGCCTGCTCGATGAGGCCTACCTGGCTCATCGCCTGGTGGAAGAAGTAAACGATCTGTATATCAAGCATTTCGGCCAACCGCTGATTCCCGCGGACACCACCGTGGCTAACCTGATTGCCCACCAGTTGATCGGCGAAGCATTTGCCAACCAACTGGATGAGGCCGTGCATTTGGCGGTGGATGAGATGCTCAACGAAGACAGCTTTGCGCTGGAATCGGTAGAGGCTTACCGCGACAAGCTCAAAAGCCCGGACACGGAAGCTGCGTGGAAGCGCTGGCCGTGCCTGTCTCGGCAGTTGGGCGTTGAGTTGGCGTTGGATCAGCCTGCCTGACTTTCCAGACCGATAGATATCAAATGTGGGAGGGGGCTTGCCCCCGATAGCGAAGTGTCAGTCGATACAAATTTGACTGGTAAACCGCCATCGGGGGCAAGCCCCCTCCCACATTTTTGCCCCGATTTCGTCAGTTGGTAGGTGCCGCCGAGCCTATGCCCGTAGTGGTTCGCACCCGGCCTTCCAACCGACGCTTCAACCCCCGCGCCTCAATCACCAGCTTCGACCCTTTGGAAGCATTAGCGCGCCCCCATTCCTCGAGCAATTCCAGGCAGGAGTGGTCGATGTAGCTCAGGTTGCTCAGCGGCACATGCAGCGTGGTCCCCATAGGCACCGTCGACAGCACTTGGGTCAACGCCGGCACTTTCAGAAAGGTGGCCGCACCGGTCAAACGCAGCTCCATCTCACCGTCCTGGGGCAAGTCAACCAGGCTGACTTTCAGGCGCGAGGCCTTGAATGCGAGCTTGACCAACGTCAGCCCAAACCCCACCAGTACGCCGGTCAGCAGGTCGGTAAAGATGATCGCCAACGCCGTAGCGGCGTAGGTAAACATCGGCATCCGGCCGTAGCGTCCCAGCGCTTTGAACGCTTTCACATCCACCAGCTTGATCCCGGTGTACACCAGCACACCCGCCAGGCTCGCCACCGGAATGCTTTGCAGCACGCTCGACAGCAACAACACGAATGCCAGCAGCCACAGGCCGTGGAACATCGCCGACAGACGCGTAGTGGCACCGGCCTGCACGTTGGCCGAGCTGCGCACGATCACGCCGGTCATCGGCAGCGCGCCCACTAGGCCGCAGAGCATGTTGCCTACACCTTGGGCGCACAATTCCTTGTCAAAATCAGAACGCTGCCCGCTGTGCATACGGTCTACCGCCGCGGCGGAAAGCAGGGTCTCGGCACTGGCGATAAACGCCACCGCGAATGCGGCAATCAGCAACTGCGGATCGGCCAGGTTTAGCAGGTCGCTGGGGCGCAGCCAGTCGATGGCATCCGCGAGGTTTTCCGGGACTTCCACGCGTTTGACCTGCAGTGCCAGCAACAGGCTGGCCACCGTGGTCAGGCCCACACCCAGCAATGCACCCGGCACGAAGCGCAGGGTTTGGGGGCGGAACTTGTCCCACAGATACATCACCAGCATGGTCGACAAACCGAGCAGACCGGCCTGCCAGCCGAGACTTGGGATGGCCTGTGCGACTGCCGCCGGGAAGCCCGCCAGGTTATCCAGCCCGGAAGGCTTGGGCGCACCGTCGAGCATCACGTGAATCTGCGAGAGCACAATCAGCACACCGATACCGGCCAACATGCCGTACACCACCGCCGGCGCCGTCACGCGAAACCAGCAACCCAGGCGTAGACGCCCCGCCACCAGTTGCAGAAAGCCCGCCAACAACAAGATCGGCCCGAGCATCATCATGCCGTGCTGGCGCACCAGCTCGAACACCAACACCGCCAAGCCGGCTGCCGGGCCACTGACCTGCAACGGCGACCCCGCCAACCAACCCACCACCAGGCCACCGATAATCCCGGTAATCAAGCCCTTGGCCGGCGGCATACCCGACGCAATCGCGATCCCCATGCACAAGGGCAGGGCGACCAGAAACACCACCACCGAGGCGAGCAGCTCCCGGGGTATTACAGCTTTTAATTGAGCAGCACGCATGATGACTCTCCCAAGGATTTGCCGGGCGCGGCAAAGCCTGGCTGCATCCATGGCAGCCACCGCTTTACCCGGCAGGGAAGTGTTTTAGAAGCGCGCTTTAGGCGTCGCGGATGGAATCGGCCCTTCGCCGCCTAACGGTCGGAACGCGGACTGGTCAGCATCGTAGGCGCGGATTTCACTGGTCTCGATGTTGTAGATCCAACCATGGATAAACAGCTGACCATTGGCCATGCGCGAAGCCACAGAAGGGTGGGTGCGCAAGTGTTGCAACTGGGCGATGACGTTTTCTTCGGTCAGCACCTTCATGCTCTCGCCTTCATTGGCGCAGTCACAGTTGTCGTGAACCATGGTCTTGGCGACCTCGGCATGCCGCAGCCAGGCTTTGACCGTCGGCATCTTCTCCAGGCTGTCGGGGTTGAGTACTGCGCGCATGGCGCCGCAATCCGAATGCCCGCAAACGATAATGTGCTGTACGCCCAGAGCAAGCACGGCGTATTCGATAGCCGTGGAAACGCCACCGTTCATCTGCCCGTAGGGCGGTACGACGTTACCGACGTTACGGGTCACGAACAGATCGCCCGGAGAGCTCTGGGTGATCAGCTCGGGCACGATGCGCGAGTCGGCACAGGTAATAAACATCGCCCGTGGGCTTTGGGCCGTGGCGAGTTTCTTGAAAAGTTCTTCCTGCTGGGGGAAGACGTCGTGATGGAAATGCAAAAAGCCGTCAACGATATGCTTTAGCGCTGCATCGGCAGTTTCTGCCACTTCAGGGGCTGAAGCCGACGCAGCCAACGGCTGTTTATCCTTATCACTCATGATTCATCCTCGAAATTTATGCAGGGGGAGTGTTCAGGTGCGTTCGACGCCGGGCCAGTGGAATAGTTTTAAACACCACAAACCAGGCCTGCGACTCCTCAGTCACTCGCTGAACAAAGTAGCCGCCGAAACTTAACTCAAACTGAATGAACCGCTCTAGGTCGCGGGCTTCAGCGATGTCAAAACGCGACTATTCCTACAGGAATGGTGCATTCATCTCTATCAGTCTACAACAATGCCATCTGTCTGCCCGGCGGGCAGAACGCCGTGCAATCCAGGTTGAACCCCTCCCGTCGGTTGAGCCCCAGGCGCTTGATCGCCTTGCTGAATCGCTGGGCCAACAGATCGGCAAACGGCCCCTCGCCGCGCATGCGTACGCCGAAGCGGCTGTCATACACCTCGCCGCCGCGCACCTGGCGCACCAGGCTCATCACATGGGCCGCACGTTGCGGGTAATGGGCCGCCAGCCATTCCTCGAACAACGGTGCCACCTCCAGAGGCAGTCGCAGCATCATGTAGGCTGCGCTTTGCGCACCGGCGGCGTGGGCTTCGGTGAGCAGGCTTTCAAGTTCACTGTCATTGATCATGGGGATCATGGGCGAACACAGCACGCCCACCGGGATACCCGCCTCACGCATCACCCGAATCGCCCGCAACCGCGCCTTGGGCGCCGCCGTACGGGGCTCCAGAATGCGCTTGAGCTCGTCGTCCAGGCTGGTAAGGCTGATCATCACCGCCACCAGACGTTGCCGGGCCAGTTCGGAGAGCAGGTCGAGGTCGCGCAAAATCAGCGAGCCCTTGGTGATGATCGTCACCGGGTGACGATAGCGCAGCAGTACTTCGAGGGTTTGCCGGGTGATGGTGTACTCACGCTCGATAGGCTGGTACGGGTCGGTATTGGAGCCCAGGTTGATTGGCGCACACACATAGCCCGGCTTCGACAGTTGCTGCTCCAGCACGTCGGCGGCGTTGGTCTTGGCGATTAGCCTGGTTTCGAAATCCAGCCCTGGTGACATGTCCCAATAGGCATGGCTGGGCCGCGCATAGCAGTAGATACAACCGTGCTCACAGCCCCGATAGGGGTTGATCGAGCGGTCGAAGGGCAGGTCCGGCGAGGTGTTGCGGGTGATGATGGTCTTGGCCGTTTCGACCCGCACTTCAGTGCCTTGGGTCGGCGGCACTTCCTGGTACCAGCCGTCGTCCTCGGCCACGCTGACGGTGGGCGCAAAGCGATTGTGCAGGTTGGTGGCCGTGCCTCGGCCACGGGGCGGCAGCGGAGTAGACATGAAAGCGCCTCGATACTGTTTTTATATACAGTATCGAGGCGCGCGGCTGCTGACCAGTGCCGTTTGGCGGTCAGCACCAGATCAGTGGGTTTCGCGCAGGTCCGCTACATCGCTGGCTTTCACCGGCGCGGCGTTATTGCCCCAACTGCCACGAATGAAACTGACTACATCCGCCACTTCCTGGTCCGACAGGCGCCAGGCGAATGCCGGCATGGTGAAGGTGGACGGCGCCGTGTGAGTCGCCGGCAAGGTACCGCCCTTCAACACGATGTTGATCAACGACGTGGCATCCGCCGACTGCAGCACCGGGTTGCCTGCCAGCGCCGGGAACACCCGGGTGTAGCCATGGCCATCGGTACGGTGGCAGGCCGCGCAGTTGTCGATATACACCGACGCGCCCGGTTTGCTGTCGTCGCCTTTCCACAGCGCTTGGGCCACCTGTTTATCGTATTGGTGCGGCTGGTCCTTGGGATCGACCGCCGGCAGGCTCTTGAGGTAACGCGCGATAGCGGTCAGGTCGTCCTGGGACATGTACTGCATGCTGTGCACGATCACATCGCTCATGCCGCCAAACACCGCGCTGCGATCACTGCGACCAGTCTTGAGGAATTGCACCAGTTGCTCCTCGCTCCAACTGCCGAGACCGTCCTTGTGATCACCGCGCAGGCTTTTGGCGATCCAGCCTTCCAGCGGTGCACTGCCAGACAAGAACGCGCTGCCGTCGGTGGCGCTCAGGGATTTTTCCTGCATGGTCAGGGCCCGTGGCGTGTGGCACGCGCCGCAGTGGCCTAGACCTTCCACCAAGTAGGCACCGCGGCTGATCACAGGGTCGGCGTCGGCCGGTGCCTGGTAATCCGCAACCTCGGGCGCAAACATCCAACGCCACGCAGCCAGGGGCCAGCGCATGCTTAGCGGCCAAGGAATATCACTGTCTTTGTTCTCCTGCGCGACCGGCTCAACGCCCCTCATGAAGTACGCATACAACGCCTGCATATCGCTTTCGCTGACGCGTGCGTAAGACGGGTAGGGCATGGCTGGGTAAAGCGTACTACCGCTCTTGGCGACGCCATGGCGCACGGCCTTGTCGAAGTCTTCGAAGCTGTAATCACCCAGGCCGGTTTTGTCAGGAGTGATGTTGGTGGAATAGATCACGCCAATCGGCGTTTCCATCGGCAGGCCGCCGGCGAAGGGTTTGCCACCCTTGGCAGTGTGGCAGGCCACGCAGTCCCCGGCACGGGCCAGGTATTCGCCCTGTTTGATCATGTCGGTTTCGACGGCGCTCACCGAGCAGCTGCTGAAGAGGGCAACGGTCGCGATAACAAGTGCTTTCATGGTCATCGCTCCTTATGCCTGAACCAGTGGGCCGGGGTTTTTCAAGTACTGCTCGCGGATCGCTCGGGCAGACCAATAGGTCAGCGCCGCCACCAGGCCGGTAGGGTTATAGCCCAAGCCTTGTGGGAAAGCGGACGCGCCTGGAACAAACACGTTGTGTACATCCCAGCATTGCAGGTAGCGATTCAACGCACTTGTCTTCGGGTCGGTGCCCATGATCGCGCCACCGTTAAGGTGGGTGGTCTGGTACGACGCGGTATTGAAATGCTCACCGACTTTCTTGCCGAGCACGGCAATGGCCTTGGGGTTCATCGCTTCGGCGACCTTGCCCATTTTCTCGACCATGAAACGGTTCATCTTGATGTCGTTTTCCTGCCAGTCGAACGTCATCCGCAGCAGCGGTTGGCCATAGGCATCGCGGTAGACCGGGTCTAGATCAAGGTAGTTGCCCCGGTAGGATTGATGGGCGCCGTGGGCGTCCATCGACACCTGGTGGGTGTAGTAATCGGCGGTGGCGCGCTTCCAGGCACTGCCCCAGGCCGGCGTACCCGGCGGGTTGGACGTGCCGGCAATCGGCCGACTGCCTGCCTGGTTGACCCACATGGGCGAGCCGCCCACAAAGCCATGGGGCCCGTGGTCGAAGTTATCCGCGTTGAAGTCATCCATCGCCACGCCGTTGCCGCCTGCACCGATGAAATTGTTGGTGTGGGTGTCCTTGTCGAAGAACGCCTTGATGGTGGCCATGTTCTGGTAGGCGAAGTTACGGCCTACCACGCCTTCATTGGTAATCGGGTCGTAAGGTTTGCCGATGCCCGACAACAGCATCAGGCGCACGTTATGGAACTGGAACGCGCCAAGGATCACCAAGTCCGCTGGCTGCTCGCATTCCCGGCCCTGGGCGTCGACATACGTCACACCCGTGGCCTTGCTCTTGGTGCTGTCGAGATTGACCTTGAGCACGTGAGAATTAGGCCGCAGCTCGAAGTTCGGCACCTGGCGCAGCGCCGGCAGGATGTTCACGTTCGGCGAGGCCTTGGAGTACATGTAGCAAACGTAGCCACTGCAAAACCCACAGAAGTTGCACGGCCCCATCTGCGCGCCATAGGGGTTGGTATAAGGCCCCGAGGTGTTGGCGGACGGCAGGTTGTAGGGCTTATACCCGACGCTTGCAGCCGCTTTCTGAAACAGCTGTGCAGAGACCGTGTTTTTCTGCGCTTCCAATGGAAACGGGTTGGAACGATCCGGTGCATATGGGTTGCCGCCACGACCCTCGCCGACCAGTTGGCCTTTAACGGTCCAGGCTTGACCTGACGTGCCGAAAACTTTTTCGGCGTAGTCGAAAAACGGCTCCAGCTCTTCATAGCTCACGCCGAAGTCCTGGATAGTCATGTCCTTGGGAATGAAGTTTTTGCCGTACCGCTCTTCATAGTGGCTGCGCATGCGCAGCTCAATCGGGTCTACGCGAAAATGCACACCGGACCAATGCAGTCCAGCGCCACCCACGCCGTTACCTGGCAGGAATGCACCCAGCTGGCGGTTGGGCAGGGCGACGTCATTCACGCTATGGCGAATGGTCACGGTCTCTTTGGAAATATCCTGGAAGAGCTTTTTACGCACGCTGTAGGTCAGTTCGTCGATGACCTGGGGATAGTTGCCGTCCGGGTAAGTGTCCTGCATCGGGCCGCGCTCCAGCGCTACCACGTTCAGGCCCGCTTCCGTCAGCTCCTTAGCCATGATCGCGCCGGTCCAGCCGAAGCCTACGATCACCGCGTCTACTTTCTTCATGATGGTCGCCACGTTTATGCCCTCTCGCCGCGGATGGAAACTGCCGGGAAGGGGTATTGCTCGTTGCGTTCAACCCAGTCCATGAAGTCGGCGCGGGCGCCGGGAAAGCCGATCATGGTCCAGCCGACCATGCCTTTGTTGCCACCGTGGATCGGGTCGCAGAAGAAGCCTTCCTTGGTGTTTTGCAGCAACAGGTTGAAGAAAATCTTCGGCGGCACCGCGTCGAAATGCGCAGTCACTTCGCTGCCTCCAGCCTCAAGACGGCGTAACATATCGTCTCGGGTAGCGCTGTCTTGCGCAGCAAAAGTTTTACCGTTGAAGGATTTCGACCAGGCATCCGTCGCGGCAATACCCAGGCGATAAATCTCCTTGGGCACCAATTTGCTCTGCCAACCCATCTCCGGGGCGGCGTCGGCGTTGAACGGGCCTTGCATAAACCACAGCGCGCCACTGGCGTAAGGCGTGTTCATCTGACGGTCGATGTATTCCGGCGCTCCGGCTTCCAGCGCCCCTGGGCCTTGGGCGTCGGCAGGAATCAATTGGGCGACGGCCGCGTTGATAAACGCCCATTCTTCGGCGGTGAAGTAGCTAGGTTCGTAGGCTTTTTCACTCACCACAGGCGCGGCTTGGGCAGGCGCTGGCGTAGCCATCAGCATCGAACCACCAAGGCCCGTACTGGCAACCGTGACCACCGGGATCAAGGTCAAGGATTTGCGCAAAAAGTCACGCCGGGGGTTGTCTTGATCTTGATCAGACATGGGGGCACCTCATCATGTGGTCACGGGTTTGCCAGCCGCTTCTGGGGAGCGACTTGGCAATCAACAGTTACAAATGATAGCAGGCTAAGGATGTAGGGAATCGTTTCACCGACCTAAGTCGAATAAACACGGGCAAAAAAATGTGGGAGGGGCGGTGCGACGATTCGACTTGCCCCCGATAGCAGTGTGTCAGTACCAGATTAACTGGCTGATGCACCGCAATCGGGGGCAAGTCGAATCGTCGCACCGCCGCTCCCACATTTGGTTTTGCGTATTGGCTTTAGTCTTTTTTCAGCTTGGGGTTTGGGAAGAATTGCACCGCCTGAACCTTGGGATCAGCCGGCGCTTTCAGCGCCGAGGTATTGACCCGCGTACCCAATTCCTTGGGCACCGACAAACCCTGGTCATTCAGTGTGTCGGTATAACCGCAGGCCACACACTCGCGGTGCGGCACGCTGTCTTCGGTCCACATCTTCAACTTGTCTGGCTCGCTGCACGCCGGGCAGACGGCCCCGGCGATAAATTGCTTTTTGGTAATCACAGGCCCTTCACTCATGCTGCCGCGTCCTCACTCAGGCCGCTGTGGCGCAAGAGTGCGTCAATTGACGGTGCGCGTCCTCGGAAGTCGACGAACAACACCATCGGCGCCTGCGAACCGCCACGGGCCAGGATGGCTTCACGGAATGCGCGGCCGGTCTCGGCATTCAGCACGCCGTCTTCTTCGAACTTGGAGAAAGCATCAGCGGACAGCACTTCGGCCCACTTGTAGCTGTAATAACCCGCCGCGTAACCGCCAGCGAAGATGTGCGCGAAGCTGTTGGGGAAACGGTTGTAGGCCGGCGGGCGCATCACCGAGACTTCATCGCGAATGCCTTCGAGCACCTGGGCCACGCTGCGGCCATCGCCGTGGGTGGCGTGCAGCTCGAAGTCAAACAGCGAGAATTCCAGCTGGCGCACCATCATCAGGCCGGACTGGAAATTCTTCGCCGCGAGCATTTTTTCCAGCAGGTCCTGAGGCAGCGGCTCACCGCTCTCATAGTGACCGGAGATCAGCGCCAGGCCTTCGGGCTCCCAGCACCAGTTCTCCATGAACTGGCTCGGCAACTCCACCGCGTCCCAGGCCACCCCGTTGATGCCGGAGACACCGGCGTGTTCAACGCGGGTCAACAGGTGATGCAGGCCGTGGCCGAATTCGTGGAACAGCGTAGTCACTTCATCGTGGGTCAGCAGGGCAGGCTTGCCGCTGTCGGCCGGGGTGAAGTTGCACACCAGGTTGGCCACCGGGCTTTGCAGTACGCCGTCGACCTTGCGACGACGGTCGCGTGCGCCGTCCATCCAGGCGCCGCCACGCTTGTTGGCGCGGGCATACAGGTCGAAGAAGAAGCGGCCGACATGCTGGCCGTTTTCCTTGATTTCAAACAGGCGCACGTCCGGGTGCCAGGTGTCGAAGCCTTTTTGCTCGGCGATCTCGATGCCGTACAGGCGCTGCACAATGGCGAACAGGCCGCTCAGCACTTTATCGATGGGGAAGTAGGCGCGCAGAGCTTCCTGGGACACGCTGTAACGCTGCTCACGCAGTTTTTCACCGTAGAAACCGCTGTCCCAACTTTGCAGATCGGCACAACCTTGTTCGGCCGCGTAAGCCTTGAGCTGTTGCAGGTCTTGGGCGGCAAATGGCTTGCTGCGCTTGGCCAGGTCACGCAGGAAGCTCAGCACCTGGTCGCTGGACTCAGCCATCTTGGTGGCCAGGCTCAACTCGGAGAAGGACGCATAGCCCAACAGCTTGGCCAGTTCCTGACGCAGGTCGAGGATCTGTTCCATCACGGGGCCGTTATCGTTCTGACCAGCGTTCGGGCCTTGGTCCGACGCACGGGTGCAGTAGGCCGCGTAGACTTCTTCGCGCAGGGCGCGGTCGTGGGCGTAGGTCATTACCGCGTAGTAGCTGGGGAACTCCAGGGTGATCAGCCAACCATCGAGGCCTTTGGCCTGGGCGGCGGCGGCCATTTGCGCCTTGGCCGAGTCGGTCAGGCCGGCGAGGGTGGCTTCGTCGGTGACGTGCTTGGTCCAGGCCTGGGTGGCGTCCAGCAATTGGTTGGAGAACTTGCTGCCCAGCTCGGAGAGTTTGCTTTGCACTTCGGCGTAGCGCTTTTGCTGCTCCGGCGGCAGGTCGATACCCGACAGGCGGAAGTCGCGCAGGGAATGTTCCAGAATAGTTTTTTGCGCCACGTCGAAGCCGGCCGCTTGCGGGCTGTTGGCCAGGGCTTCAAAGGCCTGGAACAGCTCACGGTTCTGGCCCATCTCGGTGGAGTAGGCGCTCAATGCCGGCAGACAGCCTTCATAGGCTTCGCGCAATTCGGCGCTGTTGCACACGGCATTGAGGTGGCTGACCGGGCTCCAGGCGGCGCCCAGACGATCGTTCAATTCGTCCATGGCCAATACCAGCCCGGCCCATGTAGGGTTTTTACCCTGGCTTTGCAGGATACCTTCGATGGCAACGCGGTTGTCGGCGAGGATCTGTTCAATGGCCGGCTGCACGTGCTCGGCACGGATCGCCGAGAACGGCGGCAGGTCGTAGGACTGCAGAAGAGGGTTGTTCGCGCTCACGGTTGGCACCTTGGCTGAAGAAACATGTAAGAACAAAGATGGGGCCATCTTAATTACAATCAACGCCCACCGCAGCTATCAGCAGATAAGAGAGAGGCTATCGTGACCCTTCGCACCTACCAGAACCACACGCCAACCCTGGGCGCCGGGGCTTTTGTCGATATTTCGGCGGTGGTGATCGGCGATGTAGAAATTGGCACCGACAGCTCGGTGTGGCCGCTGACCGTGATTCGCGGCGACATGCACCACATCCGCATCGGTACGCGCACCAGCGTGCAGGATGGCTGCGTATTGCACATCACCCACGCAGGGCCCTTCAACCCGGATGGTTTCCCGTTGCTGATCGGCGACGACGTGACCATCGCCCACAAAGTCATGCTGCACGGCTGCACGGTGGGCAACCGCATCCTGATCGGCATGGGCAGCATCGTGATGGACGGCGCCGTGGTGGAAGACGATGTGATCATCGGCGCTGGCAGCCTGGTGCCGCCGGGCAAGAAACTGGAAAGCGGTTTTTTGTACGTGGGCAGCCCGGTTAAACAGATTCGCGCCCTGACTGACAAAGAGCGCGCCTTTTTCACCTACAGCGCCGCCAACTACGTGAAGCTCAAAGATTTGCACCTGGCTGAAGGATTCGACCGATGACCCTGCATTACCAAACCGTGCTCTTCGACCTGGACGGCACCCTCACCGACCCACGCGAGGGCATCACCCGCTCGATCCAGTACGCCCTTGGCAAGCTGGGGATCGACGAGCCGGACCTCACCAAGCTCGAACACTTCATCGGCCCGCCGTTGCTGCAAGCCTTCATGCAGTTCTACGACTTCGATGAGGCAAAGGCCTGGGAAGCCGTGAATTTCTACCGCGAGCGTTTCAAGGTCACCGGGCTGTATGAAAACCGCGTATTCGACGGCGTGATGCCACTGCTGGAAGACTTGAGCAGCCAGGGGCGCCAGCTATACATCGCAACGTCCAAACCGTGGGTGTTTGCCCGCGAGATCGCCCGGCATTTTGATTTTTCCAAGTACTTCAAGGTGATCTACGGCAGCGAACTGGACGGTACGCGCACCAACAAGGTCGAGTTGATCGCACACTTGATGAGCGAAGAGGGCCTGGACCCAGCCACCACCTTGATGATTGGCGACCGCAAGCACGACCTGATCGGCGCCCGCTGCAATGGGCTGGACTCGGCGGCGGTAGGGTATGGGTTTGGTAGTTTTGAGGAGTTGAATGCCGAGGCACCGACTTGGCATTTTGAGACGTTGGAGCAGATGCATCAGGCGTTTATGCAGCGACCTTGAGATCGCTATCGGGGGCAAGCCCCCTCCCACAATTGACCGGCGTACACCGTCAAAATGTGGGAGGGGCGGTGCGACGATTCGACTTGCCCCCGATGAGGCCCTAATGGTCAGCACTGAGCAGCTGCCTCAACGCCGCCTTGCGCTCCGCCACCGGCAACCCACCCATCTTCTCCACCGCCGCATAAAACGCCACCCAATCCCCACCCACCTGCGCAAACAACGCCGCAAACGCCGGCACCCACTGGTCATACAGCCCAAACGGCAACAACCTGGCATTGTTCATCGGCTGGTTGATCCAGGCGTCATAACGCTTATCCCCACCCCAGCGACTGTCGCGCATTTGCCGGTAGTCACTGCGCAAGCGCTCGAACTCTGCCGCCTTGGCGCTACGCATCACGTCGGCTGACAGCGGCTGCGCATAGAGTTTCTCCAAGCGTTGGCGAGTATCGAGAACCAACTGGATAAACTCATCACGCTGCTCCACCGCCGCCCCACCGGCCGGCGCCAACCCCCGCGCTGCGCGCCATTGGCGAGTGCCTTCCTGCTCGACGAAGTTGGCGTAAGACTCATTGAACTCGGTGTCATCCTTCACATAGAAGCGCTGGTGCGCCAGCTCATGAAAGATCAACGTGGCGAGACGTTCGTCACCCCAGTTCATCATCGAATTCATGATCGGATCGTTGAACCAGCCCAGCGTGGAATAGGCCTCGACGCCGCCAATCGACACGTCCATGCCTCGCTGCTTCAACAGCGCTGCCTCGCCACGCGCTGCACCCTGGTTGTAATAGCCGCGATAAGCCACGCAGCCCGCGATGGGAAAGCAATGGTTTTCAGGAGAGAGGGAAAACTCCGACGTGGCGAACACATTCCAGACTACGTAAGGGCGGCCAATGTCGGCGTACAAGCGGTAACTCTGGTTGTCGGGCAAGTGCAGGTGTTCACTGGCGAAGGTGCGTGCCTTCTGAGATTGCGCCAGATGATCACGCAACAATTGCGGCCGGGACGGGTCGGCGATGACCTCAAAAACCGGCTCCCGCGCCCGTAACAATTGCCACTGGCCGCTGGCCAACTGGCTGTAATAACTGACGCTGGAGCATCCGCTGAGCAGCACAATCACCAACCCTGGAAGAAAACGCCTGACCATGCACCGACCGCCCTTGGGTAATTTGCTGCCAGACTATCGCGAGCACTCGGGACTTTTCTACGCGATGTGGTGTTTATACTCATAGGGAGCCTGCCTGGTCGGGCTCAATTTTTTCCTTCCCTTGAGTGTCCGCCATGCGCCAGCTCTTGCTTCCCATCACTGCCCTGTTTCTCAGCGCATGCGCTTCGACCCCACTACCTCCGGTCGACCCGCAGCAGGCCTGGGTTGATTTTGCGACGCCGACACCGGGCGCCAAACTGGTGATGGCTCAGCGCCTGGACGGCAAGAACCTTAGCGATGGCAGGTACTTCCAGATGCCGCCTGGCAGCCATGAACTGATGGTGCGTTTTGATTACGAGGTGCCAGCAGGTAGCAGTTTCGGGGGGCTAGGGCAGACAGCCGAACGTACCTGTTTCATGACCTTGCAGTACGCAAACTTCCAGGCGGGCCAACGTTATGTGTTGGAAGGGCGCTCGCTGGGCTTCACGCCTAACATTCGGCTGTACAACGCGGCACGCCAACTGCTGGCCGAAGAGCGCAGCTTCAACTGCCTCTGATCAGTCGTTGTTCTTCTGATAGATGATGGCTTTGGTGCCGTTCTCACAGCTGCCGACCACCATGGCTACATCATGTTTGTCAGCTTCTTCCTTGCTGACGATTTCCAGGGTGTAGGACGGCACAGCGTTAGCCTGGATCTTGACCTCGATCTCTTTCTTGAGCTCTTCACAGTCTTTAGGCGCGGCCACGGCCGAAGTGGCCAACACACCGCAGATGATCGCCAAGGCAAAACGTTTCATGTGTGAAGCTCCCTGAATGCACTGCGCACGGGTGTGCGCCTAGGCAGTAATGGCTATTCGACCACAGTTTGTAAACGCGAGTTCTGATTTAACGCAGAACTAAATGTGGGAGGGGGCTTGCTCCCGATAGCAGTGGGTCAGCCAACAACTATCTAGCTGATCCACCGCTATCGGGGGCAAGCCCCCTCCCACACTGCCCTGTTTACACAACAGTCTTGCGGCGTTAGTTGACCAGGGTCGCATCCAGGCTGATTTTCGCATTCAGCACCTTGGACACCGGGCACCCTTCCTTGGCCTTCTTGCTCAGCTCATCGAACTGCGCCTGGCTCGCGCCGGGGATCTTGGCTTTCAAAATCAAATGCACGGCCGTGATCGCAAAACCACCGTCAACCTGGTCTAGCGTCACTTCTGCCTGGGTATCAATGCTGTCAGCCTTAAGCCCGGCGTCGCCCAAAATCATGGAGAACGCCATGGAGAAGCAGCCAGCATGGGCCGCGCCGATCAGTTCTTCCGGGTTGGTGCCCTTGCCACCTTCGAAACGAGCCTTGAAGCCGTAGGGCGCTTCGCGCAGCACGCCGGTTTCCGTAGAAATGGAGCCCAGACCCGTCTTCAGATCACCTTCCCAATGCGCGGATGCCTTTTTAACAATACTCATAGCTTTCTCCTCGAACGGTGGTTTTGCGTCAGTAAGGGTTCTGAGGATAGTCGGCCTGGCAAAGTTCATCTTGTCGGAGAAACCTAGCGATCTAGTAGGAAATTTCCCAGCTGGCTATTGAATCTCGGGTATATGCCCTCATTGCATAGAGCATGCACATGAAGCGGCAGGTTTTGGTTCGTCTTAAAAGCCTGCGGCCCCCTTGGAGAAGCAGGCTTATGAAATCGCTGTCCGACGTAAAGTTCTCGACCCTCGACCTGGTGCCCGTGCGCGCCAACGGCAGCACGGCGCAGTCGCTGCGCAATTCCCTGGACCTGGCCCAGCACGTCGAAAAGTTTGGCTACAACCGTTTCTGGGTGGCTGAACACCACAATATGGATGGCATCGCCAGTTCCGCCACCTCGGTGTTGCTGGGTTACCTGGCCGGCGGCACGTCGACGATTCGCGTTGGCTCCGGTGGCGTGATGCTGCCCAATCACGCGCCGTTGGTAATCGCCGAACAGTTCGGCACCCTGGAAAGTCTCTACCCCGGTCGTATCGACCTGGGCCTAGGCCGCGCCCCCGGTTCCGACCAAATGACCGCCCGTGCCCTGCGCCGTGAGCGCTCCGGCAGCGCCGACGATTTCCCCGAGGACGTGGCCGAGCTGATGGCCTACCTGGGCCCACGCACGCCTGACCAACGGGTGATCGCCGTTCCGGGCACCGGCACCAACGTACCGGTGTGGCTGCTGGGTTCCAGCCTGTTCAGCGCCCAGCTGGCGGGCGAACGCGGCTTGCCCTACGCCTTCGCCTCCCATTTCGCACCACGCCTGATGCATGAGGCGATTCGCGTATACCGCAATCACTTCAAGCCTTCGGCCGTATTGGATAAACCCTACGTGATGCTGGGTATTCCGCTGGTAGCGGCAGACACCGACGATCAGGCCGATTACCTGGCCACCTCGGTTTACCAGCGGATTCTCGCGCTAATGCGCGGGCAAAGCCTGGTGCAGCGCCCGCCAGTAAAAACCATGGATGGCCTGTGGCTGCCCCATGAAAAAGACGCCGTGGGCAGCTTCCTCGGCCTGGCGATGGTGGGCAGCCCGGCGAAGATCCGCGCCAAACTGGAAGTACTGATCGAGCAGACGGGTGCCGACGAGTTGATCTTTACGTCTGACCTGTACGAGCACGCCGACCGGATTCGTTCCTACGAGCTGTTGGCGCAGTTGATGAAGGGCTAAACCCCAGGCAAAAAAACGACGCACCTGTGGCGAGGGAGCTTGCTCCCGCTGGGCTGCGTAGCGGCCCCAAAATCTTGGGAGCGCTGCGCACTCCAGCGGGAGCAAGCTCCCTCGCCACAAGTGCGTCGTTTCAATGTGTGAAGCACGGGTTTAACCGCGCTTGTAGACGATTTCCTTGGTGCCACCTTCGCAACTGCCGACCACTTTCGCGTCGGTAGAAGCACCTTTATCCACCACTTCCAGCGAATAACCCGAAGCGCCATTGGCATCGATTTTCGCCGCAATCTCGCTTTTCAGCTCTTCACAAGGCTTGCCCGCCGCCAGGGCTGTACCCGCAATGCTCAACAAACCTAACGCTAACAAAAACTTCTTCATCCGTTACTTTCCTTGCGCTGATCTAAAAGAGCGTGCCGACGCTTGTGGCGTCGGCACCCATTGGTTGTAGCGCAGGTTATGGCAATCGGCCAGTCGGCAAAGTTCAACCGGTGCGATCAGCTACTGGCGATTCGGAACCCCACCTTGAGGGTGACCTGGAAGTGCGCCGCCTTGCCGTCTTTGATGTGGCCGCGGGTTTCAGTCACCTCGAACCATTCCAAGTGTTTGATGCTCTTGTGGGCTTCGGCCAGTGCATTGTTGATCGCATCTTCGATGGTGGTAGTCGACGAGCCAACCAGTTCGACTTTCTTGTACGTGTGATGATCACTCATGGCAGTTCTCCTAAGGGTCGTGAATCAAGCGTAGCAGTCAATCTCGTACTGCTTCTGGCGGCCGTTGCTACGTGAAAGTTCAGATTTACTGCACTTTCTGAAACGGCCGCAGTCGGTATCTACACACGCCACTCAATCACTTCAGGAGAGTCCACATGGCCAACACTTCTTTACGCAAAGCGTCACTGGAAAGCATGGAAGCCGAGATTTCGAGCCTGCTCAAGTCGCTGGAAAGCCTCAAGGACGATGCATCTGACGAGTCGCGCAAGACCTTGAAGGCCCTGAAAAGCAATGCCGAGAATGCCCTTAAACATTCCCGCCATCTGATCAGCGATGCCTACGAAGAAAGCAAAGTCAAAATCCGCGAAACCGGTGTTGCAACCCGGGACTACGCACAAGAACACCCGTGGACTACAGCCGGTGTTGCCGTAGGCGCGCTGGGTCTGCTGGCCGCTTACCTGCTGTGCAAACGCGGTGACTAAACCGGCTCGCGCAAAAGCTCTGCCTTGAGCCAATGCGCCAGCTGCTGAGCGCGCCCGTCTGCGGCGCGCTTGGGTAGCCATAACGCCAGGTGCGCCGGGGTTTCGCTGAAACCCCACGGCGCTACCAGGCGACCGGCGCGCAAGTCCTCGGCCACCAGCGGCTCGGGTGCAATCGCCACTCCCAACCCCGCTACCGCTGCCTCCAGCAAATAGTACAAATGCTCAAACCCCTGGCCGTGCTTCAACGTACCGGGCTCGATGCCGTGTCGCTGTGCCCAGATGGGCCAGGCTTGCGGGCGTGAGGTAGTGTGCAGCAACGCTTCACCGCACAACGCTTGGGCAGGCGCCAGGCGCAAGCGCTCGTAACCGGCGAAACGCGGGCTCATCACCGGGCCGATGCGTTCGCTGGCCAACTCATACACTTGCATATCCGCCGGCCACGGAGGCTCGGCAAATACCAGCAACGCGTCCAGGCCGGGGCGCCTCGGGTCAAGATCGCCATCACCCGCCGACAGATGCAGACGCAAGTCCGACAGATCCGCATTCAACCGCCCCAAGCGCGGAATCAACCAGCGCGCCAGCAGGCTGCCGGAGCAACCGAGTACAAACGGCGCATTGGCGCTGCTCTGAGTCAGCTCGGCACACACATCGCGTAAACGCTCGAATGCGTCGGCGCTGGCGTCCCGCAAACGAATACCTGCATCTGTGAGTTTAAGGCCGCGCCCCTCCTTGATGAAAAGGCTCAGCCCCAAGTGTTCTTCCAGCACCTTCAATTGACGGCTCACTGCACCGTGGGTCACGTGCAGTTGCTCAGCCGCCTGGCTGACGCTGTTAAGCCGCGCGGTAGCTTCAAACGCACGCAGGGCATTGAGGGGGGGAAGGTCTCGGCTCATCTGTGAGTTTTCCTGACAGGTTGCGGCGATCTTATCGGTTTTCAGCCCAGAGCGCGAAGGGTAGAGTGGCCGTCATTGCCATTCAAACACCGTCTTTCCTGGAGCGTCCCATGACTCAGTCCCAGACCGATCTACGCAACGGCCCTGACGCCAACGGCCTGTTTGGCGCGTTCGGCGGCCGTTACGTCGCTGAAACCCTGATGCCGTTGATTCTCGATTTGGCCCGTGAATACGAAGCGGCCAAAGAAGATCCTGCATTCAAAGAAGAACTGGCCTACTTCCAGCGTGACTACGTCGGCCGCCCGAGCCCACTGTATTTCGCCGAGCGCCTGACTGAGTTCTGCGGTGGCGCCAAGATCTACCTCAAGCGCGAAGAGCTGAACCACACCGGCGCGCATAAGATCAACAACTGCATCGGCCAGATCCTGCTGGCACGGCGCATGGGCAAAAAACGCATCATCGCCGAGACCGGCGCCGGCATGCACGGCGTAGCCACCGCCACCGTTGCCGCACGCTTTGGCCTGCAATGCGTGATCTACATGGGCACCACTGACATCGAGCGCCAGCAGGCCAACGTGTTCCGCATGAAGCTGCTGGGTGCCGAGGTGATCCCGGTAGTCGCCGGCACCGGCACCCTGAAAGACGCGATGAACGAAGCGCTGCGCGACTGGGTGACCAACGTCGACGACACCTTCTACCTGATCGGCACCGTGGCCGGCCCACACCCGTACCCAGCGATGGTGCGCGACTTCCAGGCCGTGATCGGCAAGGAAACCCGCACCCAACTGCAAGCCCAGGAAGGCCGCCTGCCGGACAGCCTGGTGGCGTGCATCGGCGGTGGTTCCAACGCCATGGGCCTGTTCCACCCGTTCCTCGACGACACGAGCGTGGAAATCATCGGCGTTGAAGCGGCTGGCCACGGTATCGAAACCGGCAAACATGCGGCCAGCCTCAACGGCGGCGTACCCGGCGTGCTGCACGGCAACCGCACCTTCCTGCTACAAGACGACGATGGCCAGATCATCGACGCCCACTCGATTTCCGCAGGCCTGGACTACCCAGGCATCGGCCCGGAACACGCCTGGTTGCATGACATCGGCCGCGTCCAGTACACCTCGGTGACCGACGACGAAGCGCTCGACGCCTTCCACAAATGCTGCCGCCTGGAAGGGATTATTCCTGCCCTGGAAAGCGCCCACGCCCTGGCCGAAGTGTTCAAACGCGCACCGGCTTTGCCGAAAGATCACCTGATGGTGGTCAACCTGTCCGGCCGTGGCGACAAAGACATGCAGACCGTGATGCACCACATGGAAACCGCACAGCAGGAGAAACACTGATGAGCCGCCTGCAAACTCGCTTCGAGCAACTTAAAGAACAAAACCGCGCCGCCCTGGTGACCTTCATCACCGCCGGCGACCCGGGCTACGACACCTCCCTGGCGATTCTCAAAGGCTTGCCAGCGGCTGGCGCCGACGTGATCGAGCTGGGCATGCCCTTCACCGACCCGATGGCCGACGGCCCGGCGATTCAGTTGGCCAACATCCGCGCCCTGGAAGCCAAGCAGAACCTGCTCAAAACCCTGCAGATGGTTCGCGAGTTCCGCAAAGACAACAACGACACGCCGCTGGTGCTGATGGGCTACTTCAACCCGATCCACAAATATGGCGTGCCGAAGTTCATCACCGACGCCAAGGAAGCGGGCGTTGACGGCCTGATCGTGGTCGACATGCCGCCTGAGCATAACGGCGAGTTGTGCGACCCGGCCCAGGCTGCCGGTATCGACTTTATCCGCCTGACCACGCCAACCACCGACGACGTGCGCCTGCCGACCGTGCTCAACGGCAGCTCCGGCTTTGTGTACTACGTGTCGGTGGCCGGTGTGACCGGTGCCGGTGCCGCCACCCTGGAACACGTCGAAGAGGCGGTGGCTCGCCTGCGTCGGCATACCGACCTGCCGATCAGCATCGGCTTTGGTATCCGCACCCCGGAACAAGCAGCGGCCATCGCACGTTTGGCAGACGGCGTGGTGGTAGGTTCGGCACTGATCGATCACATCGCCAATGCGAAAAATGATCAGCAAGCCATCGATGGGGTGTTGGGCCTGTGCGCCGAGCTGTCGCAAGGTGTGCGTAACGCACGCGCCTAGCGCATTCAAGAAGGGGGTTCGGGCGAACTTGAACCCTCTTTCCTGATTAAAAATCCTCACCCAACCGCTAATGAAAAGATTTCACTGACTGACGCACAGTCTTACGGCAAATCACGACGTCGGCTGCACCCGTATTTTTAGCCCTCATTGATAATCCTTCGGCGAACTTTGGTTCTACAACCGCCAGAAAGGAAACGTTGATGATGACGATCAGTACTGCCTCGCCCAGTTTCGCCGTACCCAATACCGCTTCGCTCCCTCCTTCTACCTCTGCGCCACCCGCGCATGAAACGTCCTTCGCTACGCAGGCACGCCAGCACGCGCAAAGCCTCAACAATCTATCCAAACACTTGAACAACTCCCCACACCAGGAGGGTTACCTGCGCTTCTCCCCGGAAAAGGGCTGGAAGTTCAGCCCCAACATGAGCCTGCGGGACAAACTGCATCTACGGGATGCCGGTTTTTCAAAAGCGGCTATCAACCCCGCCGATATGAAACTCGTCAAACCGGGTGAAAAGATCGCGCTGAGCACGCTTGCGAACCGATTGGAAAAACAAATGGTCAGCGCCTCGAACCTGCTCAATACACTGGAGCCTGCCGCGACGACGCCCCCTATTGCCAAGCCACGTAAAAGCGCGCCGGCAGCGAATGTGCAAAAACCTGCCACGACCCCTCGTACAGTATTCCCCAGTGCCTTGTCGCCTGACCTCCCGATTCCTGCACCGCGTTCGGATTTGCCGAAATTTCGCAACGTGAATGAAGGAGCAGAGCAGCGGCTCTCCAGCGCCTCTAATGAGCAGGCTACGCCCTCGGTCATGTCACGTGCGCATGCTTGGGAAAATCAGATCCTGACAGGTCGGTAACTCTTCCCCCTGAACCCGCAATCATTCGAGGTCCTATGCCAATCACTTCCTATCATCAACAACCTACCGTCCAGGCAAAAGTTGATTTATATACCGATCAGAAAAACTCCATTGAAGCCCGAGTAAAGAGCTTGGAAAACGCCCAAACCAGTATTGGCGGCAACCCGTCACAGGCGACCAAGTTCAGCAACGAAAGCGCCAGGGCGACTGCCGAACTCTCGCGCAAAAACAAATCGGCAGGCTATTTGCGCCAACGCAGTGACAAGACCCCAAGACTGACGCGCCACATGGGTTTGAGCGTACGCGCAACCCGCATGATCGATGGTTTGTTTGGCAGCAATCTGTCCGCAAAAAGTTCGACGTTTGATGGTGGATTTCGCAAAGCGCTGCGGGACGCAGAACAACTCAACCCTAATATGCGCACGTTGGTAGACAGCCCCTACAAAAAGATCACGACCGACCAGTTTGCTGGTATTGGTGACAAACGCGCGATAAACCAAAACCTCAAAGAACAGGGTAAAGAACTCAATTTAACGCTAGAGAAACTTGCCAGTTGGGAGAGGCTTTTAAAACAGCCGGCGTAAGGCACTCGTCAACGCGAGGTAAAGTTCCTGATACAAAGGAATCAAGTGCAGAACCCATAGCCTAAATGGCAAGACCCAGGGATTTCGAACCTCGTTCGAAATCCCTTTTTTGCTTATGCGCCCTGAGGAACACCCGATGAAACTATCCAAATCGATAATTGCAGGCCTTGGCGTGCTGGTGCTTGGCACCAGTGCCCTGGTGCACGCCGCGCCGAATGATCAGGGCGGCCCTGACCGGGGAGGCCCTCAGGGCCAGCACGAGCAACCCCGTGGTGACGACCATCGCGCGCCCCAGGCCAAAGGCCGTGGCGGCCCACCTCAGGACTTCGGCCCGGTGCGTCAGGTGATCCGCGATAACCATGACCGGTTCTCCCGTGGCGCACCGCCACCGCGCAATGTGCGCCTGGTACGCGGCCAGCCGCTGCCACCCGGCTACTACGGCGAGCGCCTGGACCGCCGCGCCCTGGAGCGCCTGCCGGTGTATCAAGGTTACGAATGGCGCCGTTCGGGGCCGGATGTGGTGTTGATTGCTGTGGGCACCGGCATCGTCTACGAGATTCTCGATGGCGTGCTGAACTGAAGACTGCCCCTGTGGCGCGGGAGCTTGCTCCCTCGCCACAACAAGCGCCCCTGCCACAGGTTATTCGTTGAGTTCGATGCGCTCGACCTTACCTACCAACAAGATGTAGGAAAGCGCCCCAAGCAGCGCCAGCACCGCGATGTAGGTAATCGCCGGCGCAAACGAATCACCGCTGGCCAAAAACCCGATCACAATCGGCGTGGCAATCGCCGCCAAGTTGCCGATGAAGTTGAACACCCCACCCGTCAGCCCCAACAAGCGCGCAGGTGCCAGGGTCGAGACCAGCGACCAGGTGATCGACGCCAGGCCATTGCCAAAAAACGCGACCGCCAGGAACGCAATCACCCACGCCGTCGAGTCCACGTAGTTGGCGCCGATGATCGCCGTGGAAATCAGCAGCCCGCCAATAATCGGCAGCTTGCGCGCAAAGCCCACCGATGCGCCGCGACGAATCAGCCAGTCAGAAAAAATCCCGCTGCACAGCACGCCGACAAACGCCGCGAGGAAGGGCAGTGACGCCAGCAGGCCGGACTTGATGAAGTCCATGCCGCGGTATTTCACCAGGTAGGTCGGGAACCACGTCAGGAAAAACCACAGCGTAGAGTTCAGACAGAACTGGCCCAGGTAAATGCCCCAGAGCTTGCGCTTGCTCAGCACAATCCCTAAATCGACCCAACTGAACGGCGCTTTGACGGCTTTTTCCTGCATATCCACCAAGCCGCCACCGTCGCGGATCAGTTGGATTTCCGCCGCGTTCGCGCCTTTGAAATCCTTGGGCTCGCGGTACACCGCGTACCAGATGGCCGCCCACAAAATGCCCACGCCGCCAGTGACTACAAACACCATGTGCCAGCCGTAGTAGTGCTGCAGCCAGGCCAGCACCGGCGTAAGAAACGCCAGCCCGACAAATTGCCCGGAGGTGTAGAAGCCAATCGCGGTGGCGCGCTCGCGCTCGGGGAACCACGTGGTGACTACGCGACTGTTGATCGGGTAGGCCGGTGCTTCCAGCGCGCCCACTGCCATTCGCAACACGAACAGCGCGATAAAGCTGGCGGCGAAGCCGAGCATCACGGTGGCAATGGACCACAACAGCAGGGCAGCGGTGTAAAGAATGCGCGGCGGCACGCGGTCTACCAGCCAGCCGCCGGGGATCTGCATGGCGGCGTAGGTCCAGCCGAAGGCGGAGAAAATCAGGCCCACATGAACCGGGTCGATACCCAATTCACTGGTGAGCGCCGGTGCGGCAATCGACAGGTTGCTGCGGTCGAGGTAATTGATGACCACGGTGATAAACAGCAGCACCATGATGAAATAGCGCTTTCGAGTAGGCGTGACTAAAGACGCCTGGCCGGTGAGGGGTTCAGGATGCATGGGGTGCCTCTTCTTATGTTTATTGAGGTCTGGAACGGATCTGACTGAAGAAACCAGGATCAAACTGTGGGAGCTGGCTTGCCTGCGATAGCGGTGTCTCAGTGCCAGATGTGCAAGCTGACACACCGCTATCGCAGGCAAGCCAGCTCCCACACCGACCGCGTTTCTTTAATTCAATATCACCACTCGGCGAAGCTGCCGTCGGCGTGGCGCCAGATCGGGTTGCGCCAGCGATGTCCTATGGCCGCGCGTTCGATCACGTATTCCTCGTTGATCTCGATGCCCAGGCCCGGCCCGTTGGGGATCTTCACAAAGCCTTTGTCGTAGTCAAAAACTTGCGGGTCTTTCACATAATCGAGCAAGTCATTGCTCTCGTTGTAGTGAATGCCCAGGCTTTGCTCCTGGATAAACGCGTTGTAGCAAACCGCGTCCAATTGCAGGCACGCCGCCAGCGCAATCGGGCCCAGCGGGCAGTGCAGGGCCAGCGCCACGTCGTAGGCTTCGGCCATGTTGGCGATCTTGCGGGTTTCGGTGATGCCGCCGGCGTGGGAGGCATCCGGCTGGATGATGTCGACGTAGCCTTCGCTGAGCACGCGTTTGAAGTCCCAGCGCGAGAACAGGCGCTCGCCCAACGCAATGGGCGTGCTGGTCAGCGGTGCCAGCTCTTTGAGGGCTTCGTAGTTTTCGCTGAGCACCGGCTCTTCGATAAACATCAGTTTGTAAGGGTCCAGCTCTTTCATCAGCACCTTGGCCATGGGCTTGTGTACCCGGCCATGGAAGTCGACGCCGATACCGACGTTGGGGCCCACCGCATCACGCACGGCTGCGACGTTGGCCAGGGCCAGGTCGACTTTTTCGAAGCTATCGACGAACTGCAATTCTTCGGTGCCGTTCATTTTTACTGCCGTGAAACCACGGGCCACGGCTTCTTTGGCAGCGCGGGCAGTGTCGGCAGGGCGGTCGCCACCGATCCACGAATACACGCGAATCTTGTCGCGCACCTGGCCACCCAGCAGATCGCTGACGGACACGCCGAGGGACTTGCCCTTGATGTCCCACAACGCCTGGTCGATGCCGGCGAGGGCGCTCATGTGCACGGCGCCGCCACGGTAGAAGCCGCCGCGATACAACACCGTCCAGATATCTTCGATATTGCGTGGGTCTTTGCCGATCAGGTAGTCGGACAATTCTTCAACGGCAGCAGCAACCGTGTGGGCGCGGCCTTCGACCACGGGCTCACCCCAGCCGGTCACGCCCTGGTCGGTTTCGACCTTAAGGAAGCACCAGCGCGGTGGGACGATAAAGGTCGTCAGTTTGGTGATTTTCATCTGTTATCTCTCTTATAGATGCGGCGCCTGTGGGCGCAAGACTTGATATCAGCTCAGGGCTTTCCAGGCGGCGACATAAGCCTGGGCGCGGCTCGCTACCTGATCCACTGTCATACCCGGTTTGAACAAACCGGAACCCAGCCCGAACCCTTTGGCGCCGGCGTCGATAAACACCTGCATGTTGTCCGGGGTAATGCCGCCCACTGGCAGCAGCAACGTGCCCGCCGGCAATACGGCCAGCCACGCCTTGATCACCGCCGGGCCCATTTGCTCGGCGGGAAACAGCTTCAAGACGTCGGCGCCTTCGGCCAGCGCCGCAAAGGCTTCGGTCGGCGTGGCCACACCCGGCGACAGGAACAGGCCCGCAGCTTTCGCGGCGCGCAACACCTTGGCATCGCTGTGGGGCATCACGATCACCTGGCCGCCTGCCGCTTTCACCTGCTCGACCTGCTCCGGCGTCAACACCGTGCCGGCACCGATCAGGCAATCGGCGGGCAGGCTGTCGCGCAGGTTGCGGATGCTGGTGTAAGGGTCTGGCGAATTGAGCGGTACTTCGATGACGCGAAATCCAGCGTCGTACAACACCTGGCCGACCGCTTGGGCTTCGTCCGGGCGAATGCCGCGCAGGATGGCGATCAAACCGTTTTGCGCGAGTGCTTGCTTGAGCATGTCAGGCCTCCGATACAGGTTGAGTGAGCCCGGCAGCCACGGCCAGTTGCCACAGGCCACGCGCGGTGGCTTCCTGCGCCAGGCTGACATGGGCGAAGCCGCAAAGGGCGAGGGCGCGTTGATAGCGGGCACATAGGGGCGCTGCGCCGACCAGAATGATCGGCTGCTGTTGGGCACGCTCCGGCAGGCCGGCGAGTTCATGTCCGATCAGCAGGCCGGAGAGATAGTCAGGCTGCTGCTCGGGGGAAAGTTCAGTGGTGAGGCCGAGGGTACGGGCGCTGAACAAGGTCGACAGCAGGCCGCGCTGGCCGTCCTTGGAGAGCGCCACGTGCACGCCTCGGTCAAACGCTTCAGCCTGCAATTGCTCGGAAATCTTTTGGGTACGCCCCAGAATGCTGTGTTTGCTCAATACCGCAAACACCTCGCCCGTCATGAAGGTGTCGAAGTGGGTGATGCAGCCATCGACCACCTCAACCCACTTGGAATGACTGCCCGGCAGGCCGATCAACACCTCGGCGCCAAGCCCTTGCAGCACCCCCAGCACCTGGGTTTCTTCGCCACGCATCACGTTGGGCAGACCGACCTGCTCGATGACACCCGGCACGATATGCACCTCCACGCCACGCAGACTGCGCACGCGGTGCAGCGCCTGGCCGAGGCTGGCGACGTCGACGGGGGTATTGCGGTAGGCCGCTTCGCTCCAGCCTTGGGCGCTGCCGACCATGCCGCAGGCAATCACCGGTAGGCCCGGCTGGGCATCGAGCCAATCGCCGCAGGCTGTATCGAAGGCCAGTTCAAAGCCATCGCTGCAGCGCACACCGGCGATGTCCCGGGGCTCGGTGGGCAAATGCATGATCCCCGACGCGAGCGAGCGTTGCTCGAGCACCACGCCGGTGGGGCCGAGTTTGTAAGCACGAAGGGAGCTGGTCCCCCAATCGAGCGCGATCAAATGCGCCTGCATCGCTTCACCTGAGTTTTGAGCGGATGCGGCGAATATAAACCTACGCGCGAGAAAGTCTCAATATATAAATATCAATCCCATATTTAGGGACGGAATTTAAGAAAATACTGACAGGTTCAGTTCACGCATGGCCCCCATCCAGATCGCATAGTCGGTGTGATCTTTAAGGTCATCACCCGTATCGGGGTGTAGGAACACCACCAACCCATCGCGATGAATCACCAGCCAGGGCAGCACCACGCCGATGTATTCGGCATCGAACGCCAGTTGGCAGCTCCAATCGGGGTGCGGGCCCACTGGCTTTTCGTGCACACGGCCCATGCGCAGCGGGAAGAGTTTGGCGGCGTCTTCGCAAAGGGTGCGCGCCTGGTCGATGGTGCTTGCGTCGAAATAGACATGGGCGTGGTAGCCCTTGATACGTTGCATGACGGACTCCGGATCCAATATGGGCCAAATCCTAGACCGCAATCGATGGCAGGGCCAGCCCGGTCAACGACTGCGCGCTACTGGCTTGCTCGGCCAACAGCCACTCGACAAACCGCTCCACCAACTGCCCCCGGCGTTTGCGCTGGGGCTGCACCACGTAATAGCCGAAGCGCGAGACCACTGTGTCGCTGAACGGCCGGCACAGCCAGTTCTGCTCCAGCAGGTTATCCACCAGGTGGCGCCAGCCAATGGCCACGCCTTGGCCAGCAATCGCCGCCTGGATCAGCAGGGTGTAGTTGTCGAAACGCAGTTGGCCGGGAGTGGGCGCGGCGCTGATACCCAACTCGCGAAACACGCCGCTCCAGTCGAACCATTGGCTGTTGTTTTCCTGGCGCAGGTGCAGCAACGGGTAGTCATGCAAATTTTGTACAGTCAGTGGTGTGGCCTGTGCCTTGAGCCACTGCGGGCTACACACCGGGAACACTTCCTCATTAAACAACCACAGGCTCTCGCCCTGTTTGAAGCGACCGTCGCCGAACAGCACGGCCACGTCGATATCGCTGCGCAGGGTCGCGTGGTTGCGCTCGCTGGTCACCAGGCTCACATCCACTTGGGGGTTGGCTTGGTGGAAGCGATGCAAACGCGGCATCAGCCAATAGGCGGCGAAGGCGAAGTCGGTGGCCACTTGCAGCACTTCGTGTTGGTCCTGCTGAGTGATGGCGCTGAGGCCTTGGTTGATGCTCTGCAACCCCCCTTGCACATGCTCGAACAACAGGGCGCCGGCGTCGGTCAGCTCGATGCCGCGGTAGATGCGATCAAACAGGCGAATCGCCAACTGTTCTTCCAGGCGCTTGATCTGCTGGCTGATAGCCGGCTGGGTCGTGCCAAGCTCCATCGCGGCAGCGGTAAAGCTGCGATGGCGCGCGGCCGCCTCAAAGGCGCGCAGCAGATCGAGGGACACATCGCCAAGGGCTTCATACATAAGCTGGGCTTATCCTAGACATTGCTTTTCATGGGCTTTACCCCATTTTGCATGGGCTGCATGCTCATTCGCATAAACACCGCCTATGGAATGCCGAAGACTCATGAAGCGCAAGAACATTCTTTTCATCATGGCCGATCAAATGGCCGCGCCGATGCTTCCGTTCTACGGATCTTCCCCTATCAAGCTGCCCAATCTCAGCCGCCTGGCTGCGCAAGGCGTGGTGTTCGATGCCGCCTACTGCAACAGCCCGCTGTGCGCGCCGTCGCGCTTCACATTGGTAAGCGGCCAGTTGCCGAGCAAGATCGGGGCCTACGACAACGCGGCGGATTTCCCCGCCGATGTGCCCACTTATGCCCACTACCTGCGACGCCTCGGCTACCGCACCGCGCTGTCGGGCAAGATGCACTTTTGCGGGCCAGACCAACTGCACGGCTACGAAGAACGCCTGACCAGCGACATCTACCCCGCCGACTACGGCTGGGCGGTGAACTGGGACGAACCAGACGTGCGCCCAACCTGGTACCACAACATGTCCTCGGTGCTGCAAGCCGGCCCGTGCGTGCGCACCAACCAGCTGGATTTCGACGAAGAGGTGGTGTTCAAGGCCCAGCAGTATCTGTTCGACCATATCCGCGAGGACGGCGACCAGCCGTTCTGCCTGACCGTGTCGATGACCCATCCCCACGACCCTTACACGATTCCCAAGCCGTTCTGGGATTTGTACGACGACGCCGACATCCCTTTGCCCACAACACCTGCGCAACGTGATCTCGACCCGCACTCCCAGCGCCTGCTCAAGGTCTACGACCTGTGGGACAAGCCGCTGCCTGTGGATAAGATCCGCGACGCGCGCCGGGCCTATTTCGGCGCGTGCAGCTACATCGACAGCAATGTCGGCAAGCTGCTGCAAACCCTGGAAGACACGGGCCTGGCCGACGACACCATCATCGTGTTCTCCGGCGACCATGGCGACATGCTCGGCGAGCGCGGCCTCTGGTACAAAATGCACTGGTTTGAAATGGCTGCCCGCGTGCCGCTGCTGGTCAGTGCGCCGGGGCAGTTTGCGGCGAGCCGCGTCAGCAAAGCCGTTTCCACCGCCGACCTGCTGCCAACCCTGGTGGAACTGGCCGGCGGCGAACTCGACCCACGTCTGCCGCTGGACGGCCGCTCGCTGGTCCCGCACTTGCAAGGGCAGGGCGGGCACGACGAAGTGTTTGGCGAATACATGGCCGAAGGCACCATCAGCCCGCTGATGATGATTCGCCGAGGCGCCTACAAATTCATCTACAGCGAAGACGACCCTTGTCTACTGTTCGATGTACACAACGACCCACGGGAGCAGGAAGAGCTGAGCCAGTCGCCGCAACATCGGGTGCTGTTCGATGCGTTCCTGGACGAGGCGCGGGCCAAATGGGACATCCCGGCGATCCACCAGCAGGTGCTCGCCAGCCAACGCCGCCGCCGTCTGGTGTTTGAAGCACTGACCCAAGGCAAGCTGAAGAGCTGGGACCACCAGCCACTGGTAGACGCCAGTCAGCAATACATGCGCAACCATATCGACCTCGACGACCTGGAGCGCAAGGCACGTTATCCACAACCCTGCCAAAACCAATAACACTGAGGGAAGGCCATGCAAAAGTTAACCGTGGTACTTGGAATGTTGGCGCTGGGCAGCGCCAATGTGTACGCCGATACGAGTTGTGACACGGTAAAGATGGCCGATCCCGGCTGGAGCGATATCGCCGCCACCAATGCCATCACCGGTTTTTTGCTGACGGGCATGGGCTACAAGGCCAAGGTCGACACCCTGGCGGTGCCGATTACCTTTGGCGGGCTCAAGGACGGCCAGGTGGATGTGTTTCTCGGCAACTGGATGCCGGCGCAGCAGGGTTTCTACGACAAGTTCGTGGCCAATGGCGATGTGGTGCAACTGGCCAAGAACCTCGACGGCACCGAGTTCACCCTCGCCGTGCCCGACTACGTGTGGGACGCCGGGGTGCATGATTTTGCCGACCTGAACAAATATGCCGACAAGTTCGACAAAAAGATCTACGGCATCGGCTCCGGCGCGCCGGCCAATATCTCGTTGCAAGAGATCATCAAGAAGAACGACTTCGACCTCGGCCAGTGGAAGCTGATCGAGTCCAGCGAACAAGCGATGCTCGCCGAAGTGTCGCGGGCCGTTAAAAAGCAGAAGTTCGTGACCTTCCTCGGCTGGACCCCGCACCCGATGAACGTGCAGTTGAAAATGCACTACCTCAAAGGGGGCGAGAAGTATTTTGGGGATACCGGCAGCGTGTACACCTTGACCCGCAAGGGTTATGCACAAGCCTGCCCGAATGTAGGGAAATTGCTGACCAACCTGAGTTTTACCCAGGAGATGGAGAACGCAATCATGGCTGAAGTGGCCAATAACAAGGTCAGCAATGCCGATGCGGCAAAGGCGTGGATCAAGGCCAATCCGGCGGTGTTGGATAAGTGGCTTGAGGGTGTGAAGACGGTGGATGGCAAGGAGGCATTGCCCGCAGTAAAAGCCAAACTCTAATACTTGATGCAATCCAAATGTGGGAGGGGGCTTGCCCCCGATAGCGGTGTGTCAGCCAACCTTTTGCTAGCTGGCAGACTGCAATCGGGGGCAAGCCCCCTCCCACAGGGTTCCGAATGTACTGATATTCTGCGGCAAACCTTCAAACCGAGACCCTGATGCCCCGGCCCAACCGCCACACTCTCTTCCCCTTCCTCAGCTGGCTCCCGCGCCAAACCCGCGCCAGCGTCGGGCGGGATGCCATCGTCGGCTTAAGCGGCGCTGTTCTGGCGTTGCCGCAATCCATTGCCTACGCACTGATCGCCGGTCTCCCACCGGAATACGGCCTGTATGCCGCCATTATCCCGGTGCTGATCGCCTGCCTGTGGGGCTCCTCCTGGCACCTGATCTGCGGTCCTACGGCAGCAATTTCCATCGTGTTGTACGCCAGTGTCAGTCCGTTGGCCGTACCCGGTTCGCAGGACTACATCACGCTGATCCTGTTGCTCACATTCCTTGCGGGTATTTTCCAGTGGCTACTGGGCATGCTGCGCTTCGGGGCGCTGGTGAATTTCGTCTCTCATTCGGTGGTGCTGGGCTTTACCCTGGGCGCCGCCGTGGTGATCGCGTTGGGGCAAGTCCCCAACTTGCTGGGGCTGGATTTACCGAGCCAAGCCACGGCGATCAAGAGCTTGCTGGCCCTTATCGACCATGCAGGGGAATGGGACCACGCCTCGCTCGCCCTTGGGCTTGGCACTTTGCTCGTGGGCGCGCTGCTTAAATACCTCGTACCCCGCTGGCCGACCTTGTTGATCGCACTGACACTCGGCAGCCTGGTGGCCTGGCTGTGGCCGTCGATGTTCGGGCACGTGACGCTGGTCAGCTCGTTCATCGGCAAGTTGCCGCCGTTTAGCCCGCTGCCGATGGACCTGGACATGATCCTGCGCCTGCTACCCAGCGCCGTGGCGGTAGGCATGCTGGGGCTGGTCACCAGCCTGTCGATTGCGCGCTCGTTGTCGGCCCGTTCGCAGCAGTTGCTCGACGCCAACCAGGAAGTTCGTGCGCAGGGCTTATCCAATATCGTTGGCGGATTCTTCTCCGGGTACTTGTCGGCCGGTTCGTTCACCCGCTCCGGGCTCAGCTATGAGGCGGGCGCCTGCTCGCCGTTGGCCGGGGTGTTTTCGGCGCTGTGGGTGGCGTTGTTTGCGTTGTTTGGCGCGGCGTTGATCGCCCATATACCGATCCCGAGCATGGCGGCGAGCATCCTGCTGATCAGTTGGGGGCTGGTGGACCGTCGCGGTATCCGCGCGTTGTTCCGCGTGAGCCGCGCCGAGTTTGCGGTGATGGCCCTGACCTGCATCGCCACCTTATTGCTGGAGCTGCAAACGGCGATTTATGCGGGGGTGTTGGCGTCGTTGTTTTTCTACCTCAAGCGCACCTCACAGCCGCGGGTGCAGCAATGGCGTGATGGGGATGAGGATGTGCTGCGGGTGGGGGGCTCGATCTTCTTTGGCGCCAGCCATTACCTGCAAGTGCGTCTGCAACGGTTGCAGGGCGAACGCGTGGTGATCGAGGCGCAGCAGATCAACTTTATCGATTATTCCGGGGTGGAGATGTTGCACCAGGAGGCGCGCAGGTTGCGGGGGTTGGGGCGCAGTTTGACGTTGCGCAGGGCCAGGCCGCAGGTGGTTGAAGAGCTGAAAAAGTTGGAAGGGCCCGACAACTGCCCCCTGCATTTCGAAGACTGAAATGCGGTTAAAACTGTGGGAGGGGGCTTGCTCCCGATGGCGGTGGTTCAGTCAAGAATTACTCAACTGAACCACCACCATCGGGAGCAAGCCCCCTCCCACATTGACTGTGCCCACTTTAGATTGGTGTTAGATCAACTGCCGGCGTAATTCGGCCAACACCGGCGCCGATTCCGGCCGCACCCCGCGCCACAGAAAGAACGCTTCCGCCGCCTGCTCAACCAGCATGCCCAAGCCATCCATTGCCACAGACGCACCGTGCTCCGTCGCCCACTGGCAAAAAGCAGTCGGCTCTTTGGCATACATCATGTCGTAGCAAAACGTCTTGCCCGGCTCGATCAAGCTGCTGGCAATTGGCGGTACATCGCCTGACAGGCTGGCGGACGTGGCGTTGATGATCACGTCCACCGGCTCACGCAGCCAGTCGAAACCACTGGCAGACACCGGGCCAAGATCGTCGAACAGCTCGGCGAGCATTTCGGCTTTTTCCACGGTGCGGTTGGCGATGATCAGCGAAGCTGGGCGCTCAGCCAATAGAGGCTCCAACGCCCCACGTACAGCGCCACCCGCGCCCAGCAACAGGATGCGTTTGCCTTGCAGGCTCAACCCGGCGTTGACCGTGAGGTCGCGCACCAGGCCTGCGCCATCGGTGTTGTCCCCTAACAGGCTGCCATCGGCCAACTTGCTCAAGGTATTCACCGCACCAGCGCGCTCGGCGCGTTTTGTCAGGCTGTTGGCCAGGCGGTAGGCGTCTTCCTTGAACGGCACGGTGACGTTGGCGCCGCGACCTTGCTGAAAAAACTCACGGGCACAGCCGGTGAAATCCTCCAGCGGCGCGAGCAAGGTGCTGTAGTCCAGTTGCTCACCGGTTTGCTCGGCGAACAGGCGGTGGATGATCGGCGACTTGCTGTGGCCGATGGGGTTGCCGAACACGACATAACGGTCCATCAGACAGCCGCCTTGGGCGCAGCAACGCCCAGCCAGTCGCGGTCTTGCAGGTAGTAATCAGTGAGGCGCGCTTCTTCACTGCCAGCCTGGGCTTTCCAGTCGTAGCTCCAGCGCACTTGCGGGGGCAGCGACATCAGAATGGACTCGGTACGCCCGCCCGATTGCAGGCCAAACAAGGTGCCACGGTCGTAGACCAGGTTGAATTCAACGTAGCGGCCACGGCGAAACTCCTGGAATTCGCGCTGCTGCTCGGTGTAAGCCGTGGCCTTACGGCGCTGCACGATCGGCAGGTAGGCGTCGATATAGGCGTCGCCGATGGCGCGGATGAAAGCGAAGCAGGTGTCGAAGCCCCACTCGTTCAGGTCATCGAAGAACAGGCCGCCGATACCACGTGGCTCGTTGCGGTGCTTGATGTGGAAGTAGCTGTCGCACCAGGCTTTGTAGCGCGCGTACACATCCGGACCAAACGGCGCACAGGCCTGCTCGGCCACGCGGTGCCAGTGAATGCAGTCTTCTTCGTTGCCGTAGTAGGGCGTGAGGTCGAAGCCGCCACCAAACCACCACACCGGCTCTTCGCCTTCTTTTTCAGCGATGAAAAACCGCACGTTGGCGTGGGAAGTCGGCACGTGGGGGTTATGCGGGTGAATCACCAGCGACACACCCAAGGCTTCAAAACCCCGACCGGCCAGTTCAGGCCGATGGGCGCTGGCGGACGGTGGGAGACCGCTGCCGAACACGTGGGAAAAGTTAACGCCGCCTTTTTCGATCACCGCACCGTTTTCAATCACGCGGGTACGACCGCCGCCGCCGGCAGGCCGGGTCCAGGCGTCTTCGATAAAGCGAGTGTCCGTCTCGAAGGTTTCCAGGGCGCTGCAAATACGGTCTTGCAGGTCGAGCAGGTAGGCCTTTACAGCCTCGGTGCGGGTAGTCATGGCATCACCTTGAATCGGGCAAAGCTACGCGAGGCCATTGGGCGTCGGCGGCAAATGGGCGCACAGGATACCACCGCACCCGGCTACGCCGCAGTTGACGAAGATCAAGCTTAGGCGTTCGATAGGGCGCTACGCGAAATCGACCCAAGGAGAAGGCAGATGGCAAAACGTATCCAGTTCAGCGCCCATGGCGGCCCCGACGTGCTTGAGTATGTGGACTACACGCCCGCGGAGCCTGGCCCGCAGCAGGTTCGCGTACGTAACGAGGCCATCGGCCTGAATTTCATCGACACTTATTTCCGCAGCGGCCTGTACGCACCGCCCGCACTGCCATCGGGGTTAGGCGCGGAGGGCGCTGGCGTGGTCGATGCGGTCGGCAGCGAAGTCACCCAATTCAAGGTCGGCGACCGTGTGGCCTACGGCAGCGGCCCGCTGGGCGCCTACAGCCAACTGCATGTGCTACCTGCTGCCAACCTGGTGCACCTGCCGGACGAAATCAGCTTCGAACAAGCCGCCGGCGCCATGCTCAAGGGCCTGACGGTGCAGTACCTGCTGCGCCAGACTTATGAGTTGAAGGGCGGTGAGACCATTCTGTTCCACGCCGCGGCTGGTGGCGTAGGCTCGCTGGCCTGCCAATGGGCCAAGGCCCTGGGCGTGAAGTTGATCGGCACCGTCAGCTCGCCGGAAAAAGCCGCCCTGGCCAAATCCCTCGGCGCCTGGGAAACCATCGACTACAGCAAGGAAGATGTCGCACAGCGCGTGCTGGAATTGACTGACGGCAAAAAAGTCCCGGTGGTGTACGACGGTGTGGGCAAGGACACTTGGCTGACGTCGCTGGACAGCGTGGCGCCACGGGGTTTGGTGGTGAGTTTTGGCAACGCATCCGGTGCGGTAGACGGGGTGAACCTGGGCATCTTGTCGGCGAAGGGCTCGCTGTACGTGACGCGCCCGACCTTGGCGACTTACGCCAACAACCCGCAGAACTTGCAGGCGATGGCCGATGATCTGTTCTCGATGATCAAGAGCGGCAAGGTGCGCATTGATATCAACCAGCGGTATGCGCTGGCGGATGCGGCGAAGGCGCAGACCGAGTTGTCGGGGCGTCGGACGACGGGGTCGACTATTTTGTTGCCATGAGTCGATAGAGATCTGGAGGCAATGAGGGCCTCATCGCGGGCAAGCCCGCTCCCACATTTGATTTGTGAACGCTTTCAAATGTGGGAGCCGGGCTTGCCCGCGAAGGCCACGACTCGGTCTCAGGACGGCCGCACCACTTCACCCGTCACCAAATCCCGAATCAAGCTCGGGTTTTTGCGCCCACCCAGGGCACCACCTAATACCCGATCCACCTGGCCCCGAAAGTACTGCTCCACACGAATCCGCGTGCGCGCCGCCGGGCGACCCTGTGGGTTGGCCGAGGTGGAAATCAACGGCCCTACCACCGAGCATAAATCTCGCACCAGTGGGTGATCTGTCACACGCAATGCGACGGTATCGTGCCTACCCGTCACCCATTCCGGCAGCAGGTCCTGGTGGGGTACCAGCCAGGTATTCGGCCCCGGCCAAGTGCTGGCCATGCGGTCGATCCAGTCTTGCGGAAAATCTTCGAACAGAAAGTCGAACTGACGGATGTTGTCTGCCACCAGGATCAGCCCCTTGTCCACCGAGCGATTCTTGATGGCGAGCAAACGGTCCACGGCTTCTTCATTCCACGGGTCGCAGCCCAGGCCCCACACTGCTTCGGTTGGATAGGCAATCACCGCGCCTGCACGAATTTCCCGTGCGGTTTCCAGCACACGCCACCTGTTGACCATTGCTCACTCTCCAGACTAAAGCTCTGCGCAGTTTACCGATCTTCGTTACAAAACCCAGTTACAAAAGCGGCGAACGCGCCAGCCAGCGCCCGCTTTCGCAGATTACCTGGCCTTCGAGCTCCAATTCCGTAAGGGTCGCCAACACCTGAGACAACGACCGACCGCTGGCAATCGCCAGGGCTTCGCTGGTCAGGGGCGCAGCGTGCAGCAACGCGACCAGCGGGTGGGTTACCGGCATCGGCGCCGGGCGTGACATGGCCTGCCAGCCGCGCAAACCTTCCATGATGTGCTCAATGGTTTCTACCAGCACCGCGCCCTCGCGGATCAACTGATGGCACCCTCGCGCGCCGGGGTGGTGGATGGAACCTGGGATCGCATACACCTCGCGACCTTGTTCGGCCGCCAGCTTCGCGGTAATCAACGAACCGCTGGCCGTACTGGCCTCCACCACCAGCACACCCAGAGACAGCCCGCTGATGATGCGATTGCGCCGAGGAAAGTTGCCGGCCTGGGGCGCAGCATCCAGTGGGAACTCAGAAACCACCGCGCTGCCCTGGTCAATCATGGCTGCCGCAAGCCGTAGGTGGCGTTGTGGATAAAAATTTTCAAGGCCTGTGCCCAGCACGCCGATTGTCTGCCCCCCGACATCCAATGCCGCTTGATGCGCCGCACCATCAATGCCCAGTGCCAAGCCGCTGGTGATCACAAAACCGGCACTCGCCAAGCTGCGGGAAAACGCTGCGGCCGTATCCATACCAGGGCGCGACGCACGACGACTGCCGACCATCGCCAACTGCGGTTTTTCGAGAATTGAGGGGTCGCCCGCGACAAATAATAGCGGCGGGGCATCGTCGATCTGGGCGAGTAGTGCGGGGTAATCCGGCTGGTCCCACATCAGCAAATGCTGGGCCGGGCGCGTCAACCAGGCCAAAGCCTCACTGGCGCCGTCACGGATTTCATGGCTACGCCGGGCATCGGCGCTGATGGCCGGCAAGCCCAGTGAACGCCAGGCACTGGCCGGCGCACTGATGGCCTTCGAAGCACTGCCGAACGCTTCGATCAATAAGCAAAAACGCTTGGGGCCCAGTTCCGGCAGCCTGTGCAAGCGTAGTCGTGCTTCCAGTTCTGACGGGGATATTTCATGGCTATCTGTCGGATACATCTGAACATCCTTGACCTGAACAAGTTGTGGATAACTCTGTTGGTAACTTATTTAGCAGGCTATTTATTGCGTTTGACGGGCAGTCTCGAAACGGTCGCTCACCGCCAGTGATCGTGACGCGCTGAGCACCAGGCCGTAGCTGAGCTTTTGATAGGTACGAAACACCAGCAGGGTGCCGGCACGCTCGTCGGGGAGTTTCGTTTTGGCGCCGCTGAAAGGGTCTCTTACGGTGGAGCCGGTTTTGATAACCGTGAGCAATTGGCCTTCAGCCAAGCCATCGCGGCGGCCTTTGTTGAGGGTGACGGCGTCCAGCACGCCGATTTGGGTGACGCCCCTGGGGATATCAATGATGTGCCCTTCGACCAAGGGTGACTGCAGCGGGATCAGCAGGGTTGACGGATAAACGGGCGGTTGCGCACGCAGCAGGCGGTCGCCCGGACGAATCTCCTGCGTCACCCGATGCACGGCCAGCGTGGTGAGGTCGCCGGCGGTGACAAAGCGGGCAGTGCCGATGTCGTCGGCGTTGACCCCCAGCAACTCCTGGGTCTGTGGGTCGGTGTAAACCCTGCCGCGTCGGAAGATGCCGTAGTTGGGCTGGGAAGGGTCCAGGTCGCCCCTGGCGTGGATGCGCTCACCGTTGGCCCCAAGCACACGACCGGCATCCGCCGCGATGATGTACGGCGCGTTATCCAGATCCTGGGGGGTATCAAGAATGCGGTTATGCAAGAGAAAGCGCTGAATGGCCTGTTGCGTCAGTGCATCCAGGCGTTGCGCGGGGGGTGGGACCAGGGCCATGACGAACGGGGCCCACAACAGCAAGACGAGTAGCGATTTCCTCATGGGGCGAATCTCCTTTATTATGTGCATTCGCGTGAAATGCCTTGGCCTTCGCGGCTTTTAAGGGTTTCACACCGGTCGTGTGGGTCCATCCCAACGCCGATTTGCCTCTACCTCACATGTGCAGCAATTACGCTTATGGCTATTTTGAACATCCTCGAATTTCCCGACTCGCGCCTGCGCACTGTCGCCAAGCCGGTGGCCGTAGTGGACGACAAGGTTCGTCAGTTGGTCGATGACATGTTTGAAACAATGTATGAAGCACCAGGCATCGGCCTAGCCGCTACCCAGGTCAACGTGCATCAGCGTGTCGTGGTCATGGACCTGTCGGAAGATCGCACTGCGCCGATGGTGTACATCAACCCTGAGTTCGAACCGCTGACCGACGAGATGGGCGAATACCAGGAAGGCTGCCTCTCGGTGCCGGAGTTCTACGAGAACGTCGAGCGCCCGCTACGTGTGAAGATCAAGGCCCTGGACCGCGACGGCAAGCCGTTCGAGCTGATTGCCGAAGGCCTGCTGGCAGTGTGCATCCAGCATGAATGCGACCACCTCAACGGCAAGCTGTTTGTCGATTACCTGTCCACGCTCAAACGCGACCGGATCAAGAAGAAGCTGGAAAAAAAGCATCGCCAGCAAGCTTGATGCCCCCTTCCAAAGGCTTGCTGCGGCAAGCCTTTTTCTTTTGTGACTGTTTTTAACCGAGACCTCCCATGACCGAGCCACTGCGCATTGTTTTTGCCGGCACGCCTGAATTTGCCGCCGAACACCTCAAGGCGCTGCTAACCAGCCCTTATGACATCGTCGCGGTGTACACCCAGCCAGATCGCCCGGCCGGTCGCGGGCAAAAACTGATGCCGAGCCCGGTCAAGCAACTGGCGCTGGAGCACAATATCCCTGTACTTCAACCACCGACCCTGCGTAACGCCGAGGCCCAGGCCGAGTTGGCCGCGCTGGAGCCGGACCTGTTGGTGGTAGTGGCTTACGGCCTGATCCTGCCGCAAGTCGTGCTGGATATCCCGCGCTTGGGTTGCATCAACAGCCATGCGTCGCTGCTGCCACGCTGGCGCGGTGCGGCGCCGATCCAGCGCGCCATTGAGGCGGGTGACAGCGAAAGTGGTGTGACCGTGATGCGCATGGAGGCGGGTTTGGATACCGGCCCGATGCTGCTCAAGGTCACCACGCCAATCAGCGCCGAAGACACCGGCGGCAGCCTGCACGACCGCCTGGCCGAACTAGGCCCGCCTGCGGTGATCGAGGCCATCGCCGGCCTTGCCGCCGGCACCCTGGAAGGCAAAGAGCAGGACGACAGCCTCGCCACCTACGCCCACAAATTGAACAAAGACGAAGCGCGCATCGACTGGAGCCGCCCGGCGGTTGAGCTGGAGCGCCTGGTGCGTGCCTTCAACCCGTGGCCGGTCTGCCACAGCACCCTCAATGGCGAAGCCTTGAAGGTGTTGGCAGCCACCCTGGCCGACGGCAAAGGCGCCCCCGGTGAAATCATCGGCGCCAGCAAAGACGGCCTGCTAGTGGCGTGCGGTGAGCAGGCGCTGTGTCTGACACGTCTGCAATTGCCCGGCGGCAAGGCGCTGAACTTCAGCGATTTGTTCAACAGCCGTCGTGAGAAATTTGCCTTGGGCACGACCCTTGGGGTGGCCGCGCAATGAACCCACGTCTGGCCGCCGCCAAGGCACTCGCCGCCGTCCTCAATGGCAAGGCTTCGCTGAACAGTTCGCTGCCGACGCAGATGGACAAGGTCGAAGACCGCGACCGTGGTTTCACCCAGGACCTGGCCTTCGGCACCGCCCGCTGGCAGCCGCGCCTGTCGGCGCTGGCGGCCAAGTTGTTGCAAAAGCCGTTCAAGGCTGCCGATGCCGATGTGGAAGCCTTGCTGCTGGTCGGTCTCTACCAATTGCTCTACACCCGCGTACCGGCCCACGCCGCCATCGGCGAAACGGTGGGTTGCGCCGACAAGCTGAAAAAACCTTGGGCCAAGGCCCTGCTCAACGCCGTACTGCGCCGCGCCCAGCGTGAAAGCGAAGCGCTGCTGACCGAGCTGGAACATGACCCGGTGGTGCGCACGGCTCACCCGCGCTGGCTGCAAAAATCCCTGAAAGCCTTCTGGCCTGAGCAGTGGGAAGCGATTTGCGCAGCAAACAATGCGCACCCGCCGATGATCCTGCGGGTCAACCGTCGCCATCACAGCCGTGATGCGTACCTGCAATTGCTCACCGCTGCCGGGATCAACGCCACGCCGTGCGTGTACAGCATCGACGGCATCGTGCTCGAAGCCGCCACCGACGTGCGCAGCCTGCCAGGTTTTGCCGAAGGCTGGATCAGCGTGCAGGACGAAGCCGCGCAGCTGGCTGCCGACCTGCTGGACTTGGCACCCGGCCAACGCGTGCTCGATGCCTGCTGCGCCCCTGGCGGTAAGACCTGTCACATTTTGGAAGTGGAAAAAGACCTGGCCGGTGTCGTCGCTGTCGACCTGGAAGCCAAGCGTCTGGTGCGCGTGCGCGAGAACCTTGCACGCCTGGGCCTGAGCGCCGAGCTGATCGCCGCCGATGGCCGCGACACCGCCACCTGGTGGGACGGCAAGCCGTTCCAGCGCATCCTGCTCGACGCGCCGTGCTCCGCGACCGGTGTGATCCGCCGCCACCCGGACATCAAGCTCACCCGTCAACCTGACGACATCGCCGCCCTGGCGGTGCTGCAAGGCGAGCTGCTCGACGCGATGTGGCCAACCTTGGAGGTCGGCGGCATCCTGCTCTACGCCACCTGCTCCACCTTGCCTACAGAAAATACCGAGGTCATCGAAGCCTTCCTGGCGCGCACCAGCGGCGCACGGGAGCTGGACCTGGCCACGACGGCCGGCATCAAGCAGCCCCACGGTCGCCAGCTGCTCGCCCAAGAAGGCGGACACGATGGCTTCTATTACGCCAAACTGATCAAGATTGCCGCCGCGCGCGGCTGAATGATTTAAGGGAGTGACCGGATGAAAATCATCATCCTTGGGGCAGGGCAGGTCGGCGGTACGTTGGCTGAACATTTGGCCAGCGAAGCCAACGACATCACTGTGGTCGACACCGATGCCGAACGTCTGCGCAACCTCGGCGACCGCCTGGATATCCGCACCGTGCAAGGCCGCGCGTCGTTCCCGACGGTATTGCGCCAGGCCGGTGCGGACGATGCCGACATGTTGGTCGCGGTGACCAATAGCGACGAAACCAACATGGTCGCGTGCCAGGTTGCCCACACCCTGTTCCACACCCCGACCAAGATCGCCCGTGTGCGTGAAGCGGCCTACCTGACCCGTGCAGGGCTGTTCGACAACGATGCGATTCCGGTAGACGTGCTGATCAGCCCGGAGCAAGTGGTGACCCACTACATCAAGCGCCTGATCGAGATTCCGGGCGCCTTGCAGGTGATCGACTTCGCCGAGGGCAAAGCCCAGCTGGTGGCGGTAAAGGCTTACTACGGCGGGCCGCTGGTGGGGCAACAGCTGCGCCAGTTGCGCGAGCACATGCCAAATGTAGAAACCCGCGTAGCCGCGATTTTCCGCCGCGACCGGCCGATTTTGCCCCAGGGTGACACCGTCATCGAGGCTGACGACGAAGTATTCTTCATCGCTGCCAAAGCGAATATTCGCGCAGTGATGAGCGAAATGCGCCGCCTCGACGAGAGCTATAAACGCATCGTGATTGCCGGCGGCGGGCAGATCGGTGAACGCTTGGCAGAGGCCATTGAAAGCCGCTACCAAGTGAAGATCATCGAGATGAGCCCGGCGCGTTGCCGGCATTTGTCCGACACCCTCGACAGCACTGTCGTACTGCAAGGCAGCGCCTCGGACCGCGACCTGCTGATGGAAGAAAACATCGCCGACGCCGATATTTTCCTGGCCCTGACCAACGATGACGAGGCCAACATCATGTCCTCCCTGCTGGCCAAGCGGTTGGGGGCGAAGAAGGTCATGACCATCATCAACAACCCGGCGTATGTCGACCTGATCCAGGGCGGCGATATCGACATCGCCATCAGCCCGCAGTTGGCCACCATCGGCACCTTGCTGGCCCACGTGCGCCGTGGCGATATCGTCAGCGTGCACTCCCTGCGCCGTGGTGCGGCGGAGGCCATCGAGGCGATTGCCCATGGCGATTCCAAATCGAGCAAAGTGATCGGCAAGGCCATCCGCGATATCGGCTTGCCACCGGGCACCACCATTGGCGCGATCATTCGTGACGAAGAAGTGATCATTGCCCACGACGACACGGTGATCGCCACCGGCGACCATGTGATCCTGTTTCTTGTGGATAAAAAACATATCCGCGACGTGGAGAAACTGTTCCACGTGGGCTTGAGCTTTTTCTGATTTGACGGAGTGAACGACATGCTCGAATCCCTGGAAAAAATGCTCGCCAAGGGTGTGGATAACTCGCTGCTGCGCTTTGGCTTGGGCAAGGGCTATCTGGATTTGAAGGACAACGCCAAGGCGGCGGAGCATTTGCAGAAGTGTGTCGAGTTCGACCCGAAGTATTCGGCGGCGTGGAAGCTTTTAGGCAAGGCCCAATTAGGCTTGGAAGACAGTGCGGCGGCGCGGCTGGCGTGGGAGCAGGGCATTGAAGCGGCCCAGGCCCATGGCGACAAACAGGCAGAAAAAGAGATGACGGTGTTTCTGAAGAAACTCGACCGCCAGCCCTGACGCAGTCCCTGTGGGAGCTGGCTTGTCGGATCGCCGCACCGCTGCGATAGCATCACTGCGGTGTAACTCAAACACCGAGTTGCCCGCATCGCAGGCAAGCCAGCTCCCACATTTGATCTCCATTGGCAGGGAGGTCAGTGGTGTCTCAGTACCACCGCTCCTCACCCGGCGGGCGTTTCTTGAAGCGCTTCATGCTCCACATGTACTGGCTCGGGTAGGCGCCAACATACCGCTCCACCACCTTGCTCATCGCCGCACAAGACGTGGCGGTGTCGGTGCTGTACATGTCTTCCGGCGCTGCTTCCAGAATCACTTTGTAACCCGAGCCGTCCGGCAGCCGCAGAGCATGCAGGAACACACCCACGGCTTTGTGCCCGGCGAGCATGTTCGGTACAAACTTGCTGGTGAGCGCCTGGGTGGCGAAGAACGGCACGAAGATACCGGCGGATTCGGCCGGCTCCGGATCTGCCGGAATGCCCACCTGACCACCCCGACGCACTTCCTTGATCACGCTGAGAATGCCTTCCTTGGTAGACGCCGCCACACGGTTGCCCAGTTGCACGCGCTGTTTGCGCAGCAGCTCATCCACCGCCTTGAGCTTGGGCGGGCGGTAGAAAATGACCGGTTTGCACTGGCTGCAATAGAAGTGGTTCAACACTTCCCAGTTGCCCAGGTGACTGGTGATCCCAACCACGCCTTTGCCCGAAGCCAAGGCTTCGTGCAGCACTTCCAGGCCCTCGACTTCACGCACCAGGTCGATGGAGCGCTGGGCCGGCCAGATCCACGCGCAAGCGCTTTCAGTCAGGGACTTGCCAATGTCCATCAGGCTCTGGCCGACCAGGCGCTCGCGGGCGGCCGGGTCCATGTCCGGGAAGCATTTGGAGAGGTTGATCCGCACCGTTTCGCGTGAACGGTTGGGGGTTTTCCACATGATCCAGCCAATCGCGTTACCGACGGCCTGGACGGCGCGCCAAGGCAGCAAGGCAAATAACCGAAGAGCGCCAACCAGCAAGGCGCCTTTTAACTTTTCCACAGGTCACTCCTGATCGTGTGTGGTGCGCAAAGCCGGCATTCTAACCGGCGTTGGCCAGGTGCGCGTAACGGTCGCAGTCCTGAGTGTGGTCCATGACCATGCCCGAGGCCTGCATGAACGCGTAGCAAATGGTTGGGCCAACGAAGGTGAAACCGGCTTTTTTCAGGGCTTTGCTCATGGCCTCGGCCTCGGGGGTAATCGCCGGGACTTCGCTGCGATCCTTGAAATGATTGACCTTCGGCACCCCGCCAACAAAGGACCAGAGCAGCTCTACGGGATTCTCCAGCGCCAGCCAGGCAGCGGCGTTGCGGCGGGTAGCATTGAGCTTGAGGCGATTGCGCACGATGCCGGGGTCGAGCATCAGCGCTTCGATCTCGTCATCGGTCAACTGCACCAGACGCTGCGCATCAAACCCAAACAAGACCTTTCGATAATGCTCGCGTTTGCGTAAAACGGTGATCCAGGAAAGGCCTGCCTGGAACCCTTCGAGTAAAAGCAACTCGAACAAGCCCTGCGCATCGCGCAGCGGCGTTCCCCACTCCTGATCGTGATAAGCCATGTACAGCGGATCTTCAGAACACCAAAAGCAGCGTGGCATAAGGCTCCAGGGAGTGGTGGCAGGGCCGAATCGGGTATACTCCCGCTCTTTAAATCGCAGCCCAAGTAACAGGTGAATTTCGTGAGCCAGCCTACGCCAGCCGTGCGTACCTTCCAAGACTTGATCCTCGCCCTCCAGCAATACTGGGCCGAGCAAGGTTGTGTGGTACTTCAGCCCTACGATATGGAAGTAGGCGCCGGCACTTTCCACACCGCTACATTCCTGCGGGCCATCGGCCCGGAAACCTGGAACGCCGCTTATGTGCAGCCCAGTCGTCGCCCGACTGACGGCCGCTACGGCGAGAACCCGAACCGTCTGCAGCACTACTACCAGTTCCAGGTGGTATTGAAGCCCAACCCGGACAACTTCCAGGAACTGTACCTTGGCTCGCTGAAACATGTCGGCCTGGACCCGCTGGTCCACGACATCCGTTTCGTTGAAGACAACTGGGAATCGCCGACCCTGGGCGCCTGGGGCCTGGGCTGGGAAGTCTGGCTCAACGGCATGGAAGTGACGCAGTTCACTTACTTCCAGCAAGCCGGCGGCATCGAGTGCTACCCGGTAACCGGCGAAATCACCTACGGCCTTGAGCGCCTGGCCATGTACCTGCAAGGCGTGGACTCGGTCTACGACCTGGTGTGGGCTGACGGCCCGTTCGGCAAAGTGACCTACGGCGATGTGTTCCACCAGAACGAAGTGGAGCAATCGACCTACAACTTCGAGCACGCCAACGTCGACAAGCTGTTCGAACTGTTCGACTTCTATGAAAGCGAAGCCAAGCGCCTGATCGAGCTCGACCAGCCGCTGCCGTTGCCAAGCTATGAAATGGTGTTGAAGGCCTCCCATACCTTCAACCTGCTGGACGCCCGCCGTGCCATCTCGGTAACTGCGCGCCAGCAATACATCCTGCGTGTACGCACCCTGGCGCGTTCCGTCGCCCAAGCTTACCTGCTGGCTCGCGCCAAGCTGGGCTTCCCGATGGCAACCCCGGACCTGCGTGATGAAGTGTTGGCTAAGCTGGAGGCTGCACAATGAGTGCTCAAGATTTCCTGGTTGAACTGGGCACCGAAGAGCTGCCACCCAAGGCACTCAACACCCTGGCCGACGCGTTCCTGGCCGGTATCGAAAAAGGCCTGCAAAGCGCTGGCCTGAAGTTTGAAGCAAAAAAAGTCTACGCCGCGCCACGTCGCCTGGCGGTACTGCTGACCGCGCTGGAAACCCAGCAGCCGGACCGCAGCATCAACCTCGACGGCCCGCCGCGCCAGGCGGCTTTCGATGCAGAAGGCAATCCGACCCAGGCCGCCCTTGGTTTTGCCAAGAAGTGTGGCGTGGAACTGAGTGAGATCGACCAAAGCGGCCCAAAACTGCGCTTCAGCCAGGTCATCACCGGTAAACCGACTGCCAGCCTGCTGCCGACCATCGTTGAAGATTCCCTGAACGACCTGCCGATCCCCAAGCGCATGCGCTGGGGTGCACGCAAAGAAGAATTCGTCCGCCCAACCCAATGGCTGGTGATGCTGCTCGGTGACCAAGTCATCGACTGCACCATCCTCGCTCAGAAATCCGGTCGAGATTCGCGTGGTCACCGCTTTCACCATCCGGAAGCGGTACGTATCACTTCGCCGGCCAACTACGCCGCCGACCTGCGTGCTGCTTATGTGTTGGCTGACGCGAACGAGCGTCGCGAGCTGATCAGCAAGCGTACCGAAGAGTTGGCCCGCCTGCAGGAAGGCACCGCCATCGTGCCGCCAAGCCTGCTCGACGAAGTAACCGCGCTGGTTGAATGGCCGGTGCCGCTGGTGTGCTCGTTCGAAGAGCGCTTCCTCGATGTGCCGCAAGAAGCGCTGATCACCACCATGCAGGACAACCAGAAGTATTTCTGCCTGCTGGACGTGGATGGCAAGTTGCTGCCGCGCTTCATTACCGTGGCCAACATCGAAAGCAAAGACCCGCAGCAGATCATCGCCGGTAACGAGAAAGTCGTTCGCCCGCGCCTGACCGACGCTGAGTTCTTCTTCAAGCAAGACAAGAAGCAGAAACTGGAAGACTTCAACCTGCGCCTGCAAAACGTGGTGTTCCAGGAAAAACTCGGCAGCGTCTACGACAAGGCCGTGCGTGTTTCCAAGCTGGCCGCTTACATTGCGCCGCGCATTGGCGGTGACTCTGCCTGGGCTGCCCGTGCGGGCCTGCTGTCCAAGTGTGACCTGGCCACCGAGATGGTCGGCGAGTTCCCGGAGATGCAAGGTGTTGCTGGCTACTACTACGCCCTCAACGACGGCGAGCCAGACGATGTTGCCCTGGCGCTGAACGAGCAGTACATGCCGCGCGGTGCTGGTGCCGAGCTGCCAAGCACCCTGACCGGTGCAGCCGTGGCCATCGCCGACAAGCTGGACACTCTCGTAGGTATCTTCGGTATCGGCATGCTGCCTACCGGTAGCAAAGACCCGTATGCCCTGCGCCGTGCCGCCTTGGGCGTGCTGCGTATCCTGATCGACAAAAAGCTCGACCTCGACCTGACCCAGGCTGTGGTGTTTGCCGTCGGCCAGTTCGGTGCCAAGGTCAAGCAAGCCGGCCTGGCCGAGCAAGTGCTGGAGTTTGTGTTCGACCGCCTGCGTGCGCGTTACGAAGACGAAGGCGTGGACGTGTCGGTGTACCTGGCAGTGCGTGCCCTGCAACCGGGTTCGGCGCTGGACTTTGACCAGCGCGTACAAGCCGTGCAGGCCTTCCGCAAACTGCCGGAAGCCGAGGCCCTGGCCTCCGTGAACAAGCGCGTGTCGAACCTGCTGAGCAAGGCCGAAGGCCTGGGCAACGCTGACGTAGACCCCGGCCTGTTTGCCGATGCCAAGGAGTTCTCGCTGAACTCGGCCATCGCCAAAGCGGAAACGGCGGTGAAACCGTTGATCGCCGAGCGTAACTACGCCGAAGCGTTGGCGCGACTGGCCACCCTGCGCGAGCCAGTGGATGCGTACTTCGAAGCGGTGATGATCAACGCCGAAGATGCCAACGTACGCAAAAACCGCTACGCCATGCTGGCGCGTCTGCGTGGTTTGTTCGTCAATATCGCCGACATTTCGACGCTGAGCTGACCATGTTGAAACTGCTGATTCTCGATCGGGACGGGGTGATCAATTACGACTCCGACGCTTACATCAAGTCGGTGGCGGAATGGGTTCCACTGCCCGGCTCGATCGAGGCCATCGCGCAGTTGAGCAAAGCCGGCTGGACAGTGGCCATCGCCACCAACCAGTCCGGCATTGCCCGCGGTTACTACGACATCGCCACCCTGGACGCCATGCACGCGCGCTTGCGCACGTTGGTGGCCGAGCAGGGCGGTGAGGTGGGGTTGGTGGTGTACTGCCCCCACGGGCCGGATGAGGGCTGCGATTGCCGCAAACCGAAGCCGGGCATGTTGAAAACCATTGCAGAACATTACAAGGTGCCGTTGGCTGGGATATGGTTCGTCGGGGACAGCCTCGGTGACCTGGAGGCGGCCAAAGCCGTCGACTCTCAGCCAGTTTTGGTTAAAACCGGGAAAGGCGAGAAGACCCAGGCGAAAACCCTGCCGGTGGGCACCTTGATTTTTGACGATCTGGCGGCCGTTGCCGCAGAACTTATCAACAACTAGCCGCCCTCGACTTCCTGACAAGGAGTGTTCGGGAGTGCGCTTTTAACAGGCGGGCGTTGTCCCGCAACGGTAAATGCCGCCATGTCGATTTTGCAGGCCATCAGAACCTTCTTCTTTTACCTGCTGTTGGGCACCAGTTCGTTTCTCTGGTGCACCCTGAGCTTTTTTATTGCGCCCTTTTTGCCGTTCAAGGCGCGCTATCGCTTTATCAACGTCTATTGGTGCCGCTGCGCGCTGTGGCTGTCCAAGGTATTCCTGGGCATTCGTTTCGAGGTCAAGGGCGCTGAAAACGTCCCGGACCAGCCTTGCGTGATTCTGTCGAACCACCAAAGTACCTGGGAAACGTTCTTCCTCTCGGCGTACTTTTCGCCGTTGAGCCAAGTGCTTAAGCGTGAGTTGCTGTACGTGCCGTTCTTTGGCTGGGCCATGGCCATGTTGCGGCCGATCGCCATTGACCGCGACAACCCCAAGGCGGCCCTTAAGCACGTGGCCAAGAAGGGCGACGAGCTGCTCAAGGATGGCGTCTGGGTGCTGATCTTCCCGGAAGGCACACGTGTTCCCTTCGGCACTGTAGGCAAGTTCTCACGCGGTGGTACTGCACTGGCGGTCAACGCCAACCTGCCCGTACTGCCGATTGCCCACAACGCGGGTAAATTCTGGCCGAAGACCGGCTGGGCTAAACGTCCGGGCACAATCACCGTGGTGATTGGCGAGCCGATGTACGCCGAAGGTGAAGGCCCGCGTGCTATTGCAGCGCTCAATGACCGTGCTGCGGCATGGAATGAAGCCCAGCAACGGGCTATGGGCTCACTGCCACCGGAGCCGGTTATTGCCGAGCAACCCGCCGCTTGAGCTTCTGTGGATAACCTGTGTACGGTTTGTTGGCGAATCGCCTTTTTTGACTTATAAGAAGCTGATTTACTTACATATTTATCAAACGGATAAAATCACGGAAAAGGTGCATAAGTTTTTTCCGCATTAAAAAACCGGTCCTTGTGACCGGTTTTTTATGCACAGGTGAAAACTCGACTTTTCAGTCTTCCAGCAAAGGCAATCGCAGCCGGAATGTAGTGCCCTTGCCCATCACGCTTTCGCAACTGATGCGCCCGCCATGGCGTTCCACGACCGCCTTGACCATGGTCAGTCCCAACCCCAGCCCTTCGCTGCCCTGAGCTGACTCGAAGCGTCGGTACTGGCTGAACAGCTCCGGTAGATCCTCTGCGGCTATGCCTGGGCCCTGGTCACTGATACAGCACTCCAACCAGCCCTGTGTGCTCTCGTGACTCAACCTGACGGTTGTGCCAGACGACGAGTATTTGATGGCGTTTTCCAGCACGTTGAACAACGCACGGGTGAGCAGCGATTGATCGGCTGAGACCATGCCCTCGTCGGCTTCATCCAAGTCGTGCACCAAGTGGATACCCTTGAGCTGGGCGACCAAAGCCACTTGATCGAAAGCATCCATCACCAACATGGCGAACAGCGTTGGCTGGAACTGATAGCCATCCGCCTCGGCTTTCGCCAGTTGCACGAAGGATTCGGTGAGGCTCAAGGCACGTCGCACTTGCTGCTCGATCTGGGCAAACACGGGCGACTCGCCGTTGTGCACATCCAGCAGCGCAAGAATGGCCGAGTGCGGCGCGCGCAGGTCATGGGAGAGGAAGCGCAGCATGGTTTCACGGTGCTGCTGGGCTTCACGCTCCTTGCTCAAGTCTGTCAGGCTCAGCAGCCAACCGAGGGCGACATCCCCTTCAGCGGGCAGCAGAGGGGCAAGCTCCATACGCAGGCTGCGTTGATGAATATCCCGGAACTCAATCATTTCCAACGCCGAGAGGGTAGGGCGCACGCCGTTGTGTAGCGGCGGATAACCGAGATCAGCCAGTTGCTCCAAGAGGTTTTCGCTGACCAGGTCATTGCCGAACACTTCCCGTGCGATACGGTTAGCCAGCAGGACGTTGCCCCGCGGGTCGGTAATCAACGTGGCCACCGGCAAGCACTCAAGACCATCCGCCATAAAGCGTCGCGTGTCCCGCGTACGGCTGACAGCCTGCTCAAGGGCAAAGATACGCGCCTGCAGCACATCGCCTTTACTGGCCGGCGCTCGGCGGCGTTCGGGCAACACTTTGGGTTCGTTGTCCAAGCGTGCCAGCTCCCAGCCGAAGTAGGCGAGGATCACACTGAGGCGTCGCCAGTTCCAGATCAAGTAGCTGAGCAGCAAACCGATCAGGCACGCGGCAGGCGACCACCAGTGGCCCAACCGCAATAGCACCAACGAAACGAGCAACGCCACGGCCATGCAGCCCAGCGTCATCCACAGCGCGTAGCGCGGGCGATAGAGCAACAACCCCAACAGCAATGCCACCAGGGATGTCGCCATGAACGCGGCCAGCCATTTCGGCAAGTCCACGATGCTGCGCCCTTGCAGCAAGCCATTGAGTACATTCGCCTGGATCTCGACGCCCGCAGTGGTACCGACCGTGGAAGAAAGCGGGGTGACAAATCGGTCGCCCATCCCCGTGGCGGTTGTGCCTACGAGAATGAGACGGTCGCGAAGTAATTCGGACGAGACCTCGCCGTTAATGACGCTGGCGTAAGACACGCTGGGAAAGTGCACATGGGCTTCGATGAATGGGATACGAATCGCATGCTCCCGGTGCCAGTGTTGAGTGATTGGCTCAAGCGCCTCGCCAGGCATTTGCGACTGCTCGCCCGTCATCTTGTAAGCCAGCCAAGCCAACTGCGGGGCTGTCGCATCGAGTGGCCCTTCCCGTAGATACAGGCTGCGCACCACGCCATCGTTATCCGCCTCTACGTTGATATGGCCAACACCCTTGGCGCATTTGAGCAGCGGCAGCACTTGGGGAGCCGGCAAGCTGTAACTGGTGGTGCTTTCACGCACCAGGGGCAACAAGACATTACCAGCGCTGCATACTGCTTCGGCCAGGCGCCTGTCATCGGCAGGGTCACTGGGCTCGCTGAACATGACATCGAACAGAATCGCGGTAGGTTGCGCGGCACTCAGGCGGTCGATCATGTCGGCATGCAAGCTGCGCGACCATGGCCAAGGGCCTAATTTCTTGAGGCTTGGGACGTCAATGGTCACCAAAAGGATGCGCGGGTCTAACGGCAGCGGTGTGAGGCGACGAAGGCTATCGTAGAGCGGGTTATTCAACGCCAGGCCTGGGCTAAGGGACAGGTAGGCAGTGAAGGGCAGCAGCAGCAAACCAATCCATAACCACTCGCGCACCAGACCGTGGAACAGTCGTTGGGCATGGGTAGGTTGGCGTTTCTCAGGCTTGCCCCAGAGCATCACGAATCAACGCGCCGGTGATGTAAGTGAGTCACTGAACATTTCATAGGCCCCGGTTTCTCCCTCCAGGCTGTAACAGTCAAACATAGGTTGACGCTTTGCCAGTGAAGCTCATTTCCAGCACGTAGCAAACGTATTCTCAGTGCACAGGAGTTTACGACAGCGCATGCGTCGGCTGATCCTTTTCCTTACGGTCAGGAGCCGGTATCTTTCCAACATTGGATGTGAGGTTTTTTAACGGGTTATCCGCTTATCTGCCTCAGCGTACCGAGAGATCCAAGGGGTCGACGAATCTGCGCATAATTCTTCAGATTCGAAGACCGGCATCTGTGCAGTACGTGCCCTTCAAACAGGTCGTCGGCTGCCGTACTTTTCAAGAAGAAAGGACCACACATGCGTGTCGCAATACTGGATGACGAGCCTGCCGAATTGCGCCGGGTTGAACAGACACTGCGACAGATCCCAAGCACTGCCGATCACCCTTGGACCCTGCACTGTTTTGAACGCGGTGAAGACCTGCTGCGCCAACTGCGCCGTGAAACCTTTGACCTGTTGATACTCGATTGGCAGGTGCCGGATATCACCGGTATTGCCATCCTGCGCTGGACGCGTGAGCACATGGAATCGCCGCCCGCTGTCATCATGCTCACCAGCCGTGATGCCGAGAGCGATATCGTCACTGCGTTGAACAGTGGCGCCGATGATTACGTGAGTAAGCCCTTTCGGCCTAATGAGCTGAAAGCTCGTGTCACCGCAGTTTTGCGTCGACATGGTCTGCAAAAATCGGCAACTCATGAAGTGCAAAGCTTCAATGACCTGACCTTTGACGATGCCGAATTGACCGTTACCCGTGCGGGTAAGCCGATCAACCTCACAGAGCGTGAGTACCGTTTGGCCAGTTGCTTATTCGCCAACCTGGCCAGGCCGCTGTCCCGTGAGTATTTGTATGAGCGGTTTTGGACCCATGAAGAAATGGTTTCGTCACGGCCGTTGGATACGCATATTTATCGGCTGCGCAATAAGCTGGGGCTTACGGCGGATAGAGGTTGGCAATTGCTGACGATCTATGGGTATGGGTATCGATTGGAGAGTGTGGCGGCGGCTCCTCATTGATGTTCCACGTGGAGCATTTGATTTTTGCCCAATAAAAAAGGCCAACGCTAAGCGTTGGCCTTTTTTGTTTTGCGCTGGCTTTGGATCAGAAATCCAAGTTAGAAACCGCCAAGGCATTGCTCTCAATGAAGTCGCGACGAGGCTCGACCGCATCACCCATCAGGGTGTTGAAGATCTGGTCAGCGCCAATGGCGTCTTCAATGGTCACCCGCAGCATACGACGCTGAGCGGGGTCCATAGTGGTTTCCCACAGTTGATCCGGGTTCATTTCGCCTAGACCTTTGTAGCGCTGGATAGTGTGGCGCTTGGTGCTTTCGGCCATCAGCCAGTCTAGGGCTTCTTTGAATTCCTTGACTTGCTTCTTGCGTTCGCCACGTTGGATATAAGCGCCGTCGTCCAGCAGGGTGCTCAGTTGTGCGCCCAGGGTGACTACGGTTTTGTAATCATTGCTGCCGAAGAAGTCGCGGTTGAATGTGACGTAGTTCGACAGGCCGTGGGAGATCAGTTCGACCTCTGGCAGCCACACGTTACGTTCACGGTCTTCACGCAGGCTGGCTTTGTACACCAGGCCAGACTTCTCGGAGGTGCGCAAGCGCACTTCGTACTGAGCCAGCCAATCCTGCATGACCGCATGATCGCCTAGCTGTTCGAGGCTCACGGCCGGCAGGTAGATGAAGTGCTCTGTCAGCTCCTGAGGGTACAGGCGCGACAAGCGCTTGAGGGTCTTCATCACCATGCGGAAGTCGTTAACCAGACGCTCCAGCGCCTCACCGGAGATACCCGGTGCTTCGTCGTTCAAGTGCAGGCTGGCATCTTCCAGGGCCGACTGCGTCATGTACTCTTCCATGGCGTCGTCGTCTTTGATGTATTGCTCTTGCTTGCCCTTTTTCACTTTGTACAACGGCGGCTGGGCGATGTAGATGTAGCCACGCTCGATCAGCTCAGGCAGCTGACGGAAGAAGAAGGTCAGCAGCAGGGTACGGATGTGCGAACCGTCGACGTCAGCATCGGTCATGATGATGATGTTGTGGTAGCGCAGCTTGTCGATGTTGTACTCGTCACGGCCAATACCGCAGCCCAGCGCGGTGATCAAGGTGCCGACTTCCTGGGAGGAAATCATCTTGTCGAAGCGAGCTTTCTCGACGTTGAGGATCTTACCCTTCAACGGCAGGATCGCCTGGGTGCGACGGTTACGACCCTGCTTGGCGGAACCACCAGCAGAGTCACCTTCCACCAGGTACAGTTCGGAGAGGGCAGGGTCTTTCTCTTGGCAGTCGGCCAGTTTGCCGGGCAGGCCAGCAATGTCCAAAGCGCCTTTACGGCGAGTCATCTCACGGGCTTTACGCGCCGCTTCCCGGGCACGAGCAGCGTCGATCATCTTGCCGACGACCAGCTTGGCTTCGTTCGGGTTCTCCAGCAGGAAGTCGGAGAAGTACTTGCCCATCTCTTGTTCCACTGCAGTCTTCACTTCGGAAGACACCAGCTTGTCTTTGGTCTGGGAGCTGAACTTAGGGTCTGGCACTTTAACCGAGATAATCGCGGTCAAGCCTTCACGCGCGTCGTCACCGGTGGTGGCGACCTTGTGCTTCTTGGCCAAGCCTTCGGCTTCGATGTAGGTGTTGAGGTTACGCGTCAGTGCGGAACGGAAACCCACCAGGTGAGTACCGCCGTCGCGCTGAGGAATGTTGTTGGTGAAGCACAACAGGTTCTCGTTAAAGCTGTCGTTCCACTGCAGGGCGATTTCCACGCCGATGCCGTCTTCACGCTGGATGTTGAAGTGGAACACCTGGTTGACCGCAGTCTTGTTGGTGTTCAGGTATTCAACGAACGCACGCAGGCCGCCTTCGTACTTGAACAGCTCTTCCTTGCCGCTGCGCTCGTCCTTGAGGACGATACCCACACCGGAGTTGAGGAAAGACAGCTCACGAATACGCTTGGCCAGGATGTCCCAACTGAAGTGGATATTCTTGAAGGTTTCAGCCGATGGCTTGAAGTGAATCTGCGTACCGGTCGATTCACTGTCACCAACGATTTTCATCGGCTCTTGTGGAACACCGTGGACGTAGGTCTGTTCCCAGATTTTTCCGCTACGGCGGACGGTCAGGATCAGTTCTTCGGACAGCGCGTTCACTACCGAAACACCTACACCGTGCAAACCGCCGGAGACTTTATAGGAGTTATCGTCGAACTTACCGCCAGCGTGGAGCACGGTCATGATGACCTCTGCCGCCGAAACGCCTTCTTCTTTGTGCACATCTACCGGAATGCCGCGACCGTTGTCGCGCACGGTAATCGACTCATCCGGGTGGATAATGATGCTGATGTCGTCGCAGTGACCGGCCAGGGCTTCGTCGATGGAGTTGTCGACCACCTCGAACACCATGTGGTGCAGACCGCTACCGTCATCAGTGTCGCCAATGTACATACCGGGACGTTTGCGTACGGCATCCAAACCTTTCAGCACTTTAATGCTGGTCGAGTCGTACGTGTTTTCTTCGCTCATGCCTTCACTCCCGATGGTCGTGGGTCTGGGTGATACGGCCTTGTTCCACGTGGAACAAAGCGACTGGCGTTTCCGTCTGCCAGCCTTCCCTCAATAATTCGTGGTCTACACAGGTGATAAACACCTGGCAGCGTAATTCTTCCAACAAGCGGCATAACGCGAGGCGGTGTTGCTCGTCGAGTTCAGACGGCAAGTCATCCACCAGATAAATACACTGACCGCGCCGGGCTTGGCTGACCAAATGGCCCTGGGCGATACGCAGCGCACACACCACCAACTTCTGCTGGCCGCGGGACAAAATGTCCGCAGCATTATGGGCGCCTAATCTAAGGCGCAAATCAGCGCGTTGGGGTCCGGCCTGGGTATGGCCAATTTGCTGATCCCGCTGCAAGGACGTAGCGAGCACAGCACTCAGCTCGCGCTCTTTGTCCCAACCACGGTAGTAACTCAGGGTCAGCCCCTCGAGGTCCAACAACTCACTCAAGGTCTGCTCAAAGACTGGTTTCAAGGCTTTGATGTAAGCGCGTCGGTACTCATCTATTTCGTCACTGGCCAGGCACAGCTCCCGGTCCCAGGCCGCTTGCGAAGCGGCGTCAAGTGTACCATGCCGCAGCCATGAGTTCCGCTGCCGCAGGGCCTTCTGCAGGCGCTGCCAAGTGGCCATAAAACGCGGTTCCACGTGGAACACTCCCCAATCGAGGAATTGCCTGCGGATTTTTGGTGCACCTTCCAACAGTCGAAAGCTGTCAGGGTTAATCAATTGCAGCGGCAATATTTCGGCTAACTGAGCGGCACTCCGCGCATTTTGCCCGTCGATACGAATTTGAAACTCTCCCCCGCGATCACGGGATATCCCCAGGCTGCTGTGGCCACCTTCGGCTAATTCAACTTGGCCAAACACCGTGCACGCCAATTGTTCGTATTGGATAACGGGTAACAAGCGAGCGCTGCGAAAGGAACGGGCCAACCCCAATAAGTGAATGGCTTCCAGCACGCTGGTTTTGCCACTGCCGTTGGCGCCGTGGAGGATATTGATGCGGGGGGAGGGGGAGAAGGTCACCGGGTGCAGATTGCGCACCGCGGTGACCGAGACACGACTGAGGGACATCTAGCGTCTGTTACAGGCGCATCGGCATAACAACGTAGGCCGAGTCGTCGTTGTCGGATTCTTGCACCAGTGCGCTGCTGTTGGAGTCCGACAGAATCAGGCGAACCTGTTCGGTGGTCATGACGCCCAATACGTCGAGCAGGTAGCTCACGTTGAAGCCGATTTCCAAAGAACCGCCGTTGTAGTCAACGCCCACTTCTTCTTCCGCTTCTTCCTGCTCCGGGTTATTGGCCTGGATTTTCAGTTGGCCGTTAGCCAATTGCAGGCGGATACCACGGTACTTTTCATTGGACAGGATCGCGGTACGGCTGAACGCTTCACGCAGGGCCTGGCGATCGCCGAGTACCAGTTTGTCACCGCCTTTTGGCAGTACGCGCTCGTAATCCGGGAACTTGCCGTCTACCAGCTTGGAGGTGAAGGTGAACTCGCCAGTGGTAGCACGGATGTGATGCTGACCCAACACGATGCTCACGTTGCCGTCCGGCTCGGTGAGCAGACGCGCCAACTCAAGGATACCCTTGCGCGGCACGATCACCTGGTGACGATCTGGCTGACCGATATCGGCCTTCATCGAGCACATCGCCAGACGGTGACCGTCAGTGGCCACGGCACGAATGATACCTTCAGACACTTCCAGCAGCATGCCGTTGAGGTAGTAACGCACGTCCTGCTGAGCCATTGCGAAACTGGTGCGCTCGATCAAACGACGCAGTTTGCTCTGTTCCAGGCTGCACGTGAGCGAGCCCGGGCCTTCTTCCACCGTCGGGAAGTCATTGGCCGGCAACGTGGACAAAGTGAAGCGACTGCGACCCGCCTTGACCACCAACTTGGCTTCATCGACCTTGATGTCGATCAGCGCGTCATTGGGCAGGCTTTTGCAGATATCCATCAGCTTGCGCGCAGGTACGGTGATCTCGCCGGGTTCGGCAGGCTCTTCCAGTTGCACACGGCCGACCAGCTCGACTTCCAGGTCGGTACCGGTCAGGGACAACTGCTGGCCTTCGACCACCAGCAATACGTTGGAGAGCACCGGCAAGGTCTGTCGGCGCTCGACGACGCCTGCGACCAGTTGCAGGGGTTTCAACAGGGCTTCGCGTTGAATGGTGAAATGCATGGTCTAGTCCCTTGCCTTATTTAGCTGCGCTGGTCTCATCAAGTAGTCAGTGTACGCAGCAGGTTCTTGTAGTCCTCGCGAATATCCGCGTCGGATTCCTTAAGTTCATTGATCTTGCGGCATGCGTGCAAGACCGTGGTGTGGTCGCGACCACCAAATACATCGCCGATTTCCGGCAGGCTGTGGTTGGTCAGCTCTTTGGAGAGCGCCATGGCTACCTGACGCGGACGTGCTACCGAGCGCGAGCGGCGCTTGGACAACAGGTCGGAAATCTTGATCTTGTAGTACTCGGCCACGGTGCGCTGGATGTTATCCACACTCACCAATTTGTCCTGCAGTGCCAACAAGTCTTTCAGGGATTCGCGAATCAGCTCGATGGTGATGTCGCGACCCATGAAGTGCGAGTGAGCGATGACACGCTTGAGCGCGCCTTCCAACTCACGCACGTTGGAGCGAATGCGCTGGGCGATAAAGAAAGCGGCGTCGTGAGGCAGATCAACTTTAGCCTGGTCGGCCTTTTTCATCAGGATCGCGACGCGGGTTTCCAGCTCGGGCGGCTCGACCGCAACGGTGAGGCCCCAGCCAAAACGCGACTTCAGGCGTTCTTCCAGGCCTTCGATTTCCTTCGGGTAACGGTCACTGGTCAAGATGACCTGTTGGCCGCCTTCGAGCAGGGCGTTGAAGGTATGGAAAAACTCTTCCTGGGAACGCTCTTTGCGCGCGAAGAACTGAATGTCATCGATCAGCAGCGCATCAACGGAGCGGTAGAACCGCTTGAACTCGTTGATAGCGTTGAGCTGCAAGGCCTTGACCATGTCAGCCACGAAGCGCTCCGAGTGCAGGTACACGACCTTGGCATTCGGGTTCTTCTTTAATAGATGGTTACCCACAGCGTGCATCAAGTGCGTCTTACCCAAGCCCACGCCTCCATAAAGGAAGAGCGGGTTGTAACCGTGCTTGGGGTTATCGGCCACTTGCCAGGCCGCAGCACGCGCCAACTGGTTGGATTTACCTTCGACGAAATTTTCAAAGGTAAAGGTGCGGTTCAGATAGCTGGTGTGCTTGAGAGCACCTTCAACCTGCACGGTGCGTTGTTCGGCGCGGACCGGTGCTTGCTGAGAGCTCGCACCCGCCATCGGGTCGAAGCTGTCGCGGGACGGCTCTTCATGCTCTGGCGCATGCTTTTGCACAGAAGACTTCGATGGCGTCGGCGCAGAGGCAGGCGTCAAGACCACCGGCGACGACGCAGCCTGGGCTTGCGAGGCCGCAGCGGCCAACGGTGCATTCGGCGCAGCACGAGGTGCCGAGCTACGTTTGCTGCCTATTAATAAGGAGAGCACGGGCGCAACACCATTGCCTTGTTCGTCGAGCAATTCGAGAACGCGGCTCAGGTATTTCTCGTTGACCCAGTCGAGAACAAAACGATTGGGTGCGTAGACACGCAACTCGTCGCCTTCGGCTTCGACCTGTAGTGGACGGATCCAGGTGTTGAATTGCTGGGCAGGCAGCTCATCGCGCAAAAGCTCCACGCACTGCTGCCAAAGTTCCACTGACACGGATATCCCCTAAGTTGAAAGCCGGTGAGGCAAAAACAGCCGCCATTGTAGCGGCGAGCCGCCCACTTATCCACATGTAGGTTGCGCACAGGGCAGCCAAAATCAACGTGTTATCCCTTAAAAAAGCGACCGGCGGTCTGTGCATAAGCTCTGTGGATAAGCGCACGTAAGCCCGTTGTACAAGTGGGGTCGAAAGTCTGTGGGTAACTGGCCTGTGGATAACAACCCATTCCACCCACAGCTTATCCGATAGCGCAGCACAGGCAGAGCACCGTTTCTCCCCCGTGTTGTCATTCTCTGTACAGCACGTAGAATATGGCCTTAAGGTAGTTATCCACAGATGATCGCTTCCCTAGCTTTTATAAGCTTTACAGAAAAGCTTTAAATAACTTCCTTCTTTATTTTTATATCTATGGCATTGCCCGTGAAAGGCGAGCGGCCAGAAAAGAGTCTTTAGCCCTACGGAGATCTAATTGAAGGAAAAGCTGGTTGGAAATTGACCTAGAGGCTTGCTTTCTCTAGAATCGCCGGTCTCTTAAAACGGGGGCCATTCCGGCCCGTTGTGGACGAACCAGGTAACAACGCCATGAAACGTACTTTCCAACCAAGCACCATCAAACGCGCCCGTACTCACGGCTTCCGTGCTCGCATGGCTACCAAGAACGGCCGTGCTGTCCTGTCGCGTCGCCGCGCCAAAGGTCGTGCGCGTCTGGCAGTTTGATAATCCGGTACTGGTGGTGAGTCAGGACTTCAGTCGGGAAAAGCGTCTGCTAACCCCCCGGCATTTCAAGGCAGTCTTTGACTCCCCCACCGGCAAGGTTCCGGGGAAAAATCTCCTGCTCCTTGCGCGTAACAACGATCTGGATCACCCCCGCCTCGGGTTGGTGATCGGCAAGAAGAGCGTCAAGCTCTCCGTTGAGCGCAATCGCCTCAAGCGTCTGATGCGCGAATCGTTTCGCCTCCACCAGGACACTCTGGTTGGTTGGGATATTGTTATCGTCGCGCGCAAAGGCTTGGGGGATGTAGAAAACCCCGAATTGATTCAGCATTTCGGCAAGCTCTGGAAACGTCTGGCGCGTACCAACAAGCCAGCACCAGCAGTCAGCACCGAAACTGTAGGGGTAGACAGTACCGATGCGTAAACTGGCACTCGTACCGATCCAGTTTTATCGCTATGCCATTAGTCCCCTGATGGCCAGCCACTGTCGTTTCTACCCCAGTTGTTCCTGCTACGCGTTAGAGGCCATAGAAAATCATGGTCTTCTGCGCGGTGGCTGGCTGACCTTTCGTCGTTTAGGTCGCTGTCATCCGTGGAATCCCGGTGGTTATGACCCGGTTCCACCTATCCCTACCTCCCGTTCTTCTTCGATGGCCGAGTAATCATGGATATTAAACGCACGATCCTGATCGTCGCCCTGGCAATCGTGTCCTACGTTATGGTCCTTAAGTGGAACCAGGACTATGGCCAGGCTGCCCTGCCGACTCAGAATGTTGCTACCAACCAGGCTGCGCCGGCTATTCCGGACACCCCGCTGGGTAACAATGCGTCCGCGAGTGCCGATGTTCCCAGCGCGAATGGCGAGACAAGCGCCCCTTTAGAAACGCCAGTGGTCACCAACAAAGACCTCATCCACGTGAAAACGGATGTGCTCGACCTGGCTATCGATCCACAAGGTGGTGATATTGCCCAGCTGAAGCTGCCGCTGTATCCACGTCGCCAGGATCACCCGGATGTTCCGTTCCAACTGTTCGATAACGGTGGTGAACGTACTTATCTGGCACAAAGTGGCCTGACCGGCACCAACGGCCCGGATGCTCGCGCTACCGGTCGTCCGGTTTATTCGACCGAACAGAAGACTTATCAACTGGCTGATGGCCAGAACCAGTTGAACGTCGACCTGAAATTCACTCAGGACGGCGTCAACTACATCAAACGCTTCAGCTTTACCCGCGGTTTGTACGACTTGAAGGTCACTTACCTGATCGACAACACAAGCGACAAAGTGTGGAGCGGCAACCTGTTTGCCCAGCTCAAGCGTGATGGCAGCTCCGATCCGTCTTCCAGCACCGCCACCGGTACCGCTACTTATCTGGGCGCTGCCCTGTGGACAAGTAGCGAGCCGTACAAAAAAGTGTCGATGAAAGATATCGACAAAGGCGCGCTGAAAGAGACCGTCCAAGGTGGTTGGGTTGCCTGGTTGCAACACTACTTCGTGACCGCATGGATCCCGAACAAGGGTGAAGCCAACCTGGTGCAAACCCGCAAGGACAACCAGGGCAACTACATCATCGGCTTCACTGGCCCGGCGTTGACCGTCGCTCCAGGCGCGAAAGCTGAAACCAGCGCTACCCTGTATGCCGGCCCGAAAAGCCAGGCTGTACTCAAAGAGTTGTCCCCAGGCCTGGAACTGACTGTGGACTACGGCATTCTGTGGTTCATTGCCCAGCCGATTTTCTGGCTGCTGCAACATATCCACAGCATTGTGGGTAACTGGGGCTTCTCGATCATCTTCCTGACCATGCTGATCAAAGGGATCTTCTTCCCTCTGTCGGCCGCCAGCTACAAGTCGATGGCGCGCATGCGTGCCGTTGCACCGAAACTGGCCGCTCTGAAAGAGCAACATGGTGATGACCGGCAGAAAATGTCGCAGGCCATGATGGAGCTGTACAAGAAAGAGAAGATCAACCCGCTGGGTGGATGCTTGCCGATTCTCGTGCAGATGCCGGTGTTCCTGTCGCTGTACTGGGTACTCCTGGAAAGCGTTGAAATGCGCCAGGCGCCGTTCATGCTGTGGATAACTGACTTGTCGATCAAAGACCCGTTCTTTATCCTGCCGATCATCATGGGCGCGACCATGTTTATCCAGCAGCGTCTGAACCCGACTCCGCCGGACCCGATGCAGGCCAAGGTAATGAAAATGATGCCAATCATCTTCACCTTCTTCTTCCTGTGGTTCCCTGCTGGTCTGGTGCTGTACTGGGTGGTCAACAACGTGTTGTCGATCTCTCAACAGTGGTACATCACACGTAAAATCGAAGCAGCTACTGCAAAAGCTGCCGCGTAATTTACTCTGTGGGTAACCACTCAAGACGCCCCCTAGTGGGGCGTTTTGCTTTCCGCCACTTTTATTCTGGAACCTGCTGATGAGCGCTCCTCGTGAAACCATCGCTGCTGTCGCTACCGCTCAAGGTCGGGGCGGCGTCGGTATCGTTCGAATTTCCGGGCCGCTCGCCGGCATTGCTGCCAAGGCCATCAGTGGGCGTGAGTTGAAACCGCGCTACGCCCATTACGGTCAGTTCCTGGATGCTGACGACAGCGTGCTCGATGAAGGCTTGGCCATTTATTTTCCTGGGCCAAACTCCTTCACTGGCGAAGATGTCTTGGAATTGCAGGGTCACGGTGGCCCGGTCGTATTGGATATGTTGTTGCAGCGCTGCCTTCAATTGGGTTGCCGCCTGGCCCGGCCGGGGGAATTCAGCGAACGCGCGTTCCTGAACGACAAACTCGACCTTGCCCAGGCTGAAGCGATTGCTGACTTGATCGAGGCCAGTTCTGCACAGGCTGCGCGCAATGCGTTGCGCTCACTGCAGGGCGCATTCTCCTTGCGTGTGCATAACCTGACCGAGCAATTGATCAGCTTGCGCATCTACGTCGAGGCTGCCATTGATTTCCCGGAAGAAGAAATCGACTTCCTGGCCGATGGCCACGTTTTGGCAATGCTGGATAAGGTCCGTGATGAGTTATCCACAGTGCTGCGCGAAGCCGGGCAGGGCGCTTTGTTGCGCGACGGCATGACTGTGGTGATTGCCGGTCGTCCGAATGCCGGCAAATCCAGTTTGCTCAATGCCTTGGCAGGCCGTGAAGCCGCGATCGTCACCGAGATTGCCGGTACCACCCGAGATATCTTGCGTGAACATATCCACATCGACGGCATGCCGCTGCACGTGGTCGATACCGCGGGCCTGCGCGATACCGATGATCAGGTGGAGAAGATCGGCGTAGAGCGAGCGCTCAAGGCCATCGCCGAAGCTGATCGCGTGCTGTTGGTAGTAGACGCAACTGCGCCTGAGGCTGTGAACCCTTTTGCGCTCTGGCCGGAATTCCTTGAACAACGACCAGACCCCGCCAAAGTTACCTTGATCCGCAACAAGGCCGACCTGACGGGCGAAGCCATTACCATGCATACCAGCGACGATGGTCATGTCACCATCAGCTTGAGTGCGAAATCCGCCGGTGATGGCCTGGAATTGCTGCGCGAGCACCTCAAGGCCTGCATGGGCTACGAGCAGACCTCGGAAAGCAGCTTCAGCGCGCGCCGCCGACACCTGGAAGCGCTGCGACATGCCAGCGCGGCCCTGGAGCACGGCCGGGCACAGCTGACCTTGGCGGGGGCCGGTGAGCTGCTGGCTGAGGATTTACGCCAGGCACAGCAACTGTTGGGAGAAATCACCGGTGCATTCAGCTCAGATGATTTGTTGGGGCGGATCTTTTCCAGCTTCTGCATCGGCAAATAGCCGAGTTATCCACAGCCCCCTTACCAGTTGTAGGACACCGTACCGAGCAAGGTACGGCTGTCTCCCCAGTAGCAACGCCCCGCATCGTTGCAACCGGATACATATTCCTTGTCGAACAGGTTCTTGGCATTCAGGTCCACCGCCCAGTGCGTGTCGATCTGGTAGCCGATGGCAGCATCCACCAAGGTGACGCTGCCGGGGTCGAGTTTCCCGTAGAGGGTCGGCTTGGTGTAGGAATAGGCGCTGTCGAAGTAACGAACACCACCGCCCAGCGACAGCCCTTTGAGTTGGCCATCCAGGAACCGGTACTTGCCCCAGACCGACGCCTGGTTGCGCGGAACCCCCGTCATCTGGCGCCCCTCAACCAATGAGCCAGCCGTGTCTTTGGTAATCCGAGCGTCGGTGTACGTGTAGGCAGCCGTGAGGTTCAGGTTCGGTGTGATGTTGCTGTTGATCTCAAGCTCTGCGCCCTTGGCGCGGCTTTCACCCACTTGGCGATAAGTATTGGTGGTGCTATCGAGGTAGGTATCGTCCTGCTTGCGCAAGTCATACACCGACAGCGTCATCGCCGTGTCCCAACCGATGGGCTCGTACTTCACGCCCACTTCATATTGGCGGCTGGTGATGGGCTTGAGCGGTGAGCCTGTCACCGCGATCTGCTGTACCGGGACGAACGCCGTGGAGTAGCTGACATACGGCGTCAGGCCGTTGTCGAACTGGTACATCACGCCACCTTGGTAAGTGAATTTCTGCTCGGTGGTGCTGGAGTCCGTCGAGCTTTTTACCTTGTCGCGAAAATCACTGTCGACCCAGTCCTGACGACCGCCCAGCAGGAACAACCAGTGGTCGTACTTGCTTTGGATCTGTGCATAAACGCCTTTCATCTGCTGCTCGAGCAAGGTGTTTTGCACGGCGATGGGAGTGGTCGGATCGTTTAGATACACAGGGTTATACACATTGATTGCGCCAACCAACCCGCCATCCCAATCCTGATTGAACGAGGTGCGATCGTAGCTCGCGCCAAATAGCACGGTGTTTTCCAGACTGCCCAGTTGGAATTTGCCTTCCAGTTGGTTATCCAGCGAATAAACCATCGACTTGTTGTAGCGGTCGTAGGCACTCATGTTCAGCTGGGTGCCAAAGCCCTGGTTATTCAATTCGCCAGGCCAGGTTTCATGCCGGGTAATGCGTGACTGCATATAGCGCGAGTTTTGGCGGAACTGCCAATCGTCATTGAAGCTGTGGCTGAATTCATAGCCGGTATTCCAGGCTTCGCGCTCAAAGGTGTTCCAGTCCGGGTCGCCGAGCATGGTGTGTTTCGACAACTGGCCGTTGGGGTTAGTCAGCAATGTGCCGGCAGCCGGTAGGCCGAGTTCCAGGTTGGTGTGATCCTTCTGGTAGTTGGCCAACAGGGTGAGGGTGTTGTAGTCGTCGAAATTCAGGGTCAGGGAGGGGGCAATGTAGAGACGGTCGTCCGGGACATGGTCGGTCTGCGTATCGGACTTTCGGCCAAGCATCACCACCCGGCCAAGGATGTTGCCGCTGTCATTGAGCGGTCCAGAGATATCCACACCCAGTTGACGTCGGTTGTTCGAGCCGTAGCCCAGCTGCACCTCGCCTTGCGGGGTCGCCGTGGGGTGTTTACTGACCAGGTTCACTAGGCCACCAGGGGCGTTTTCACCGTAAAGCAGCGATGAAGGCCCACGGAAGATTTCCACACGCTCTAACCCATAGGGTTCGCTGGTGGTGTCGTACCTATTGCCTTGTACGCGTAAGCCATCACGCAACAGGCCGTAGCCGTAATCCGTGGCGTTGAAACCGCGAATGAAGAACAAATCGCCCGCCAGGCTATCGCCGGCCGCAAACGGGGGCGCAAAAATACCCGGCACGTAGCCCAATACTTCAGTCAATGTCTGAGATTTCTGGTCCTTGATGCGTTGGCCAGTGACCACTGACACCGAGCGAGGTGTTTCCGACAAGGGTGTACTGGTCTTGGTGCCGATGCGACTGTTTTGCGCCTTGTAACCGATGTCCCCGGCAATCTCTTGATTGAAACCACCCTGTTGATAAGTGCTGACGGTCGTCGGTGAAAGCGTAAGTTGCCCGGTGGGCGCCGCCTGCAACACATAGCTTCCAGGTGCCTGAACGACAGCCTGCAAGCCTGAGCTTTGCAGCAAGAATGCAAAGCCTTGTTCCACCGAATAGTCACCGTCCAACCCTGGCGTGCTCAAACTCGCGGTCTGCTCAGGCGAGAAAGACAGAATCACATTGGCCTTGGCGGCAAACTGGCTCAAGGCGTTGTCCAGCGGCCCGGCTGCAATGGTGTAGTGCTGCACCGCACTGGCGGCCATGGCGCCAGTCGAGAATAAAGCCCCCGTGCTGGCGGCAGTGCCCAGTAGCAGGCCGTAGGTGATGCCGTGACAAGAGAGTCGTTGGCGAAGCTTGGTGGGAAGGCGCATAGGTGGGTAAGCCCTGAAGGTAGCGTCGTAATTACCTGTAGGGCCGCGTCAGGTAAAAAAAAGATAACCCCTTGTGGATTATTTTTTGCAATCAGCCGCTTCCCTTCACCGAAACCCAATAGCGGGTGAAGTATTTCACCTGGATGGGCAGGGTGGCTTGGAGGTTGGCCAGCACCGCATCGGTAGAATCCAGACGGAATGCTCCGGAAACGCGCAAACGTGCGGATGCTGCATCGCACTGCAAGACGCCCGGCCGGTAGCGGGCAAGGTCGTCGATCACGTCACCCAAGCGCGCATTTAATACGATCAGTTGGCCGTCGACCCAGGCGGCCTGGGTACCTCGATACGGGTGGTTGACCCCAACGTTCTGTCGGTCGAAGTCAACGCTCTCACCCGCGCTGAGCATCCGGCCGTGGTCGGGTTGGCCTGCGGGTGAAACCCTGACCCGATCTTCCAGTACGCCAACACGTGTGGCGTCCGACAACTGACGTACGGTAAACCGCGTGCCTAAAGCCTGAACCCGCCCTTGGCGAGTTTCGACGTAAAACGGCGCCTGCCCGCCCGATTTGCCGGTGTGGATAAGTACTTCCCCCTCACGCAGGCGGATCAAGCGCTGGCGCCCGTCGAACGCCACATCAATCGAGGTGTGGGTATTGAGATCAACCTGCGTGCCATCGGCGAACGCGATGCGCCGGCGTTCACCCACGCCGGTGCGGTAGTCGGCCCAAGCACTGCCCAGGGACGTATGTTGCTGAACATTCCATCCCAGATACCCGGTGCCACCTAGCAGTAACATCCACTTGAGTACCTGGCGGCGTTGTTGCGTGGTGGATAGAGCACGGCGCGTCAGGTCCGGGGGCAGGGTGCCAAGACTGCGCTGCAATTGCTCTATCTGGTTCCAGGCGGCCTGATGGGAAGGATCGCCACTGAGCCATTGCTGCCAGGCGTGGCGTTCAGCGGGCGTGGGCGACTGGGCTTGGAACTGCACATACCAACTGGCGGCAGCTTCGAACGTTTTGCGATCAGGCACCGCCATTACATGCTGGCCATGATTAGCGAGCATTCCGTCAGCGCGCGGATCATGTGCTTTTTCACCGTGGTCAGTGAAACCTGCAGTTGATCGGCGATCTGTTGATAAGTCAGCCCATCAATCTGCGAGAGCATGAAGATACGCCGCGCCCGCTCCCCCAGGCCGCAGAGCGCTTTGTCCACAGCCACCAGGGTTTCGATGATGATTGCCTTGTCTTCTTCACTGATGGCCACCGCTTCAGGGCGCTCGGCCAAGCTCTGCTTGTAAGCCTGCTCAATGGCATGCCGGCGATAGCGATCAATCACCAGCCCCCTGGCAATGGTCGCCAGGTAATCGCGCGGTTCCTGGATCTGTGCAGCATGACGACCGCCCAGTATGCGCACGAACGTATCCTGGGCCACATCGGCCGCATCGCAGGCGTTATGCAATTTGCCTTTGAGCCACCCGTGCAACCAGGAATGGTGTTGCTCGTAGATGTGCTGGACTACAGCCGTGTGCGAAGGAGCGGGCATAGGAGCGAGACAAGGTGGCTTAATGATAATCGCTATTATTAACTGCCCCGTCGCTTTCTCACAATAGTCCTCTTTTTACCGAACTCTGCACCCGACATCTGAGTTTCGGAGGTTTCGTCGTGGGTGATATACGCCTCCTTTTGCCAATTTCTGTGGATTAAGCCCTGTGAATAACCGCCCTTGTGCCCAGTTGATAACAGGGCTTTAAAACTGAGCATAAACCCGTCTGTGGATAACCACCTGTTTAATCCACAGGCTTAAAGCACTTATCCACGTGGCTCATCGGCATATGACCACAGACTTTTGAACCTCTGTACATGAAGTAAACAAAGGCCTATAGCGATCTATCCACAGAAAATAGCCTCAGTAGAAATAAACATAAAAACAAAGATTTAATAAATCTCTCTCTTTTAATTTCTATTGTCTGTGATTAATCCACAGCTGGTTAAATTTTGTGCAAAGGGTTCTTTAGGGAGGGCTAAGTCCCTATACTTGCCGCCAAAGCTCCAAAACCCTTTCAACAAACAATTCCTGATTACCTACATAAGCAGGCACGAGGTGCGTGGTGGATTTCCCTTCCCGTTTTGAAGTGATCGTCATCGGCGGCGGTCATGCCGGTACCGAGGCAGCACTGGCGTCAGCACGCATGGGCGTAAAAACCCTGCTGCTCACGCACAACGTGGAAACCCTCGGTGCGATGAGTTGCAACCCCGCCATTGGTGGCATCGGCAAAAGCCACTTGGTCAAAGAAATCGACGCCCTCGGCGGCGTGATGGCCATGGCTACCGATAAGGGTGGTATTCAATTTCGCGTGCTCAACAGCCGCAAAGGCCCGGCCGTACGTGCTACCCGCGCCCAAGCCGACCGCATCCTGTACAAGGCGGCGGTACGCGAAACCCTGGAAAACCAGCCGAACCTGTGGATATTTCAACAAGCAGCGGATGACCTGATCGTCGAACAAGACCAGGTACGCGGTGTGGTCACCCAAATGGGCCTGCGTTTCTTCGCAGAGTCCGTGGTGTTAACCACCGGTACCTTCCTCGGCGGACTTATCCACATCGGTATGCAGAACTATTCCGGCGGCCGCGCTGGCGACCCGCCGTCGATTGCCCTGGCAAAACGCCTGCGAGAACTGCCGCTGCGTGTAGGCCGCCTGAAAACCGGGACTCCGCCGCGTATCGACGGGCGTTCTGTGGACTTTTCGGTGATGACCGAACAGGCTGGCGATACACCGATCCCGGTCATGTCGTTCATGGGCTCCAAGGAGCAGCATCCGAAACAGGTCAGCTGCTGGATTACCCATACCAACGCCCGTACCCACGAAATCATCGCGGCAAACCTTGATCGTTCACCGATGTATTCCGGGGTGATTGAAGGTATTGGCCCGCGTTATTGCCCGTCGATTGAAGACAAGATCCACCGCTTTGCCGACAAGGAAAGCCACCAGGTCTTTATCGAGCCCGAAGGTTTGACTACACACGAGCTGTACCCGAACGGGATTTCCACGTCCCTGCCGTTCGACGTGCAAATCCAGATCGTGCAATCGATTCGCGGCATGGAAAACGCGCATATCGTGCGTCCGGGCTACGCCATCGAGTACGACTACTTCGACCCGCGTGACCTGAAGTACAGCCTGGAAACCAAAGTGATCGGCGGCCTGTTCTTCGCCGGCCAAATCAACGGCACCACCGGTTACGAAGAAGCCGGTGCCCAAGGTTTGTTGGCCGGTACCAACGCTGCATTGCGTGCACAGGGCAAAGACAGCTGGTGCCCGCGTCGCGACGAAGCGTATATCGGCGTGCTGGTTGACGACCTGATTACCCTGGGCACCCAGGAACCGTACCGGATGTTCACTTCCCGGGCGGAATACCGTCTGATCCTGCGCGAAGACAACGCCGACCTGCGCCTGACCGAAAAAGGCCGTGAGCTTGGCTTGGTCGATGACGTGCGTTGGGAAGCCTTCTGCAAAAAACGCGAAAGCATCGTGTTGGAAGAGCAGCGCCTGAAAAGCACCTGGGTTCGCCCGGGCACCGAGCAAGGCGATGCAATCGCTGAAAAGTTCGGCACGCCGCTCACTCACGAGTACAACTTGCTGAACCTGCTGTCCCGTCCGGAAATCGACTACGCTGGCCTGGTTGAAGTGACTGGCGGCGGTGCAGAAGACCCACAGGTCGCCGAGCAGGTCGAAATCAAGACCAAATACGCCGGTTACATTGACCGCCAGCAGGACGAGATCGCTCGCCTGCGCGCCAGTGAAAATACCAAGCTGCCTGTGGACATCGACTACACCGGTATTTCCGGGTTGTCGAAAGAAATCCAAAGCAAGCTGGGGGTAACTCGGCCAGAAACCCTGGGCCAGGCTTCACGCATTCCCGGTGTCACCCCGGCAGCCATTTCGCTGTTGATGATTCATTTGAAAAAACGCGGCGCGGGCCGTCAGTTGGAGCAAAGCGCTTGAGTTCGTTGGTCACCTCGCAACACGCCGAAGAGTTATCCACAGGTGCACGCCAGTTGGGCGTCGACCTGACCCCGGCCCAGCACGAATTGCTGCTGGGCTACCTGGCCCTGTTGATTAAATGGAACAAGGCTTACAACCTGACCGCAGTGCGCGACCCCAATGAAATGGTTTCCCGCCACTTGCTCGACAGCTTGAGCGTCATGCCATTTATCGAAAATGGCCGCTGGCTTGACGTGGGCAGCGGCGGCGGTATGCCCGGCATCCCATTGGCCATCCTGTTTCCAGAGGCCCAAGTGACTTGCCTGGACAGCAACGGCAAGAAAACCCGCTTCCTGACCCAGGTCAAACTCGAACTCAAGCTGGATAACCTGCAAGTTATCCACAGCCGCGTCGAAGCTTTCACGCCTGAGCTGCCCTTCAACGGAATTGTTTCCCGGGCGTTCAGCAGCATGGAGAACTTCAGCAACTGGACTCGCCACCTGGGCGATCGCGACACGCGCTGGCTGGCAATGAAGGGCGTCCATCCAAGCGATGAGCTGTTAGCATTGCCGGCAGACTTCCACCTCGATAGCGAACACGCCTTGGCCGTACCCGGTTGCCAAGGCCAACGCCATCTGCTGATACTGCGCCGCACGGCATGATTGGGAACACAAGCAAGAATGGCTAAGGTATTCGCGATAGCGAACCAGAAAGGTGGCGTGGGCAAAACCACCACCTGCATCAACCTCGCAGCATCCCTGGTCGCTACCAAGCGCCGGGTGCTGTTGATCGATCTCGATCCACAGGGCAACGCCACCATGGGTAGCGGTGTGGATAAACACGGCCTGGAAAACTCGGTCTACGACTTGCTGATTGGTGAGTGCGACCTGGCCCAAGCCATGCACTACTCCGAACACGGTGGCTACCAACTGCTACCCGCCAACCGCGATTTGACCGCGGCGGAAGTGGTGCTGTTGGAAATGCAGATGAAAGAAAGCCGTCTGCGCAGCGCCTTGGCGCCGATCCGCGAGAATTACGATTACATCCTGATCGACTGCCCACCGTCACTGTCGATGCTGACATTGAACGCGTTGGTGGCGGCCGATGGGGTGATTATCCCCATGCAGTGCGAGTACTACGCGCTGGAAGGGCTGAGCGACCTTGTGGATAACATCAAGCGCATCGCCGAGCTGCTCAACCCGAACCTGCAGATCGAAGGCCTGCTGCGGACGATGTTCGACCCGCGCCTGAGCCTGATGAATGACGTATCGGCGCAGCTCAAGGAGCACTTTGGCGACCAGCTCTACGACACGGTGATCCCACGCAACATCCGTTTGGCCGAAGCCCCGAGCTACGGCATGCCGGCGTTGGCGTACGACAAATCCTCGCGGGGTGCCATTGCCTACCTGGCCCTGGCCGGCGAGATGGTTCGCCGTCAACGCCGCAACTCACGCACCGCTGCAGCCCAGCCAACTTAAGGAACCCCCATGGCCGTCAAGAAACGAGGTCTCGGACGTGGACTGGATGCACTGCTGAGTGGTCCGACTGTCACGTCGCTTGAAGAACAAGCGGTGCAGGCCGACGAGCGCGAGCTGCAACACCTGCCCCTGGACCTGATCCAGCGGGGCAAATACCAGCCCCGCCGGGACATGGACCCCCAGGCGCTGGAAGAACTGGCCAATTCGATCAAGGCCCAGGGCGTCATGCAGCCGATCGTGGTGCGCCCCATTGGTGGCGGGCGCTTCGAGATCATCGCCGGCGAACGCCGCTGGCGCGCCAGCCAGCAGGCTGGCAAAGAAACCATCCCCGCGATGGTGCGCGATGTGCCGGATGAAACCGCCATTGCCATGGCGTTGATCGAGAACATCCAGCGTGAAGACCTCAACCCGGTCGAAGAAGCGATCGCGTTGCAGCGCTTGCAGCAGGAGTTCCAACTGACTCAGCAACAAGTGGCCGATGCAGTGGGCAAGTCCCGCGTGACTGTGTCCAACTTGCTGCGTCTGATTTCGCTGCCGGAAGTCATCAAGACCATGTTGTCGCACGGCGACCTGGAAATGGGCCACGCCCGTGCTTTGCTCGGTTTGCCCGAAAACCAACAGGTTGAAGGGGCGCGACATGTTGTCGCACGAGGGCTCACCGTTCGTCAGACCGAGGCCCTGGTTCGCCAGTGGCTCAGCGGCAAACCTGCACCGGTCGAAACGACCAAACCTGATCCGGATATTGCCCGCCTTGAGCAGCGCCTGGCCGAGCGCCTAGGCTCTGCGGTGCAAATTCGCCACGGCAAGAAAGGTAAAGGCCAATTGGTTATCGGATATAACTCTCTCGATGAGCTTCAGGGCGTCCTTGCCCACATCCGCTGAAACATTTACTCATGTAGCGTGTGATCGGAAATCACTACCCGACAGTTGAATAGGGGCAGAACCGCCCCTATACTCTGCGCGCATTTTGTCGGCACAAATTATGCCAAGTTATTGATTTCCGGCAGCCGACCATTGAGGAGCAAGAGTGATGGAAACCCGCACGCCAAACACGTTGCCGTTCCATCGCTTGGCCGTTTTTCCGGTTTTATTGGCTCAATTTGTCATCTTGCTGATCGCCGCGTTGGCGCTTTGGTACGGGCATGGAGTCGTAGCCGGATATTCAGGACTCTGCGGAGGCCTGATAGCCTTGCTGCCCAATATGTATTTTGCTCATAGGGCCTTTCGGTTTTCCGGCGCCCGAGCAGCCCAGGCTATCGTCCGGTCATTTTATGCCGGCGAAGCAGGGAAACTGATTTTGACGGCAGTGCTGTTTGCACTGACCTTTGCAGGTGTGAAGCCATTGGCGCCGCTGGCTGTATTCGGCGTCTTCGTGTTGACCCAACTGGTCAGCTGGTTCGCTCCCCTGCTAATGAAAACAAGACTTTCGAAACCTTAGGGCGTTTGAGGCAACCATGGCAGAAACAACCGCTTCGGGCTATATCCAGCACCACTTGCAGAACCTGACCTTCGGTCAGCTTCCTAATGGCGGCTGGGGCTTTGCCCACTCCGCAGCAGAGGCCAAAGAAATGGGCTTCTGGGCTTTCCACCTGGACACTCTGGGTTGGTCGGTCGCATTGGGTCTGATCTTCGTTCTGATTTTCCGCATGGCGGCAAAGAAGGCGACTTCCGGTCAGCCAGGTGCTTTGCAGAACTTCGTTGAAGTATTGGTCGAATTCGTCGATGGCAGCGTGAAAGACAGCTTCCATGGCCGTAGCCCGGTGATTGCACCGTTGGCACTGACCATCTTCGTCTGGGTGTTCCTGATGAACGCCGTCGACCTGATCCCGGTTGACTGGATTCCTCAGCTCGCCATGGCGATCAGCGGCGATCCGCACATTCCATTCCGTGCCGTATCGACCACTGACCCTAACGCTACCCTGGGCATGGCCCTGTCGGTATTCGCGTTGATCATTTTCTACAGCATCAAGATCAAGGGCATCGGCGGCTTCATCGGCGAACTGACCCTGCACCCGTTCGGCAGCAAGAACATCTTCGTTCAAGCCCTGCTGATCCCGGTGAACTTCCTGCTGGAATTCGTCACCCTGATCGCCAAGCCGATTTCCCTGGCTCTGCGACTGTTCGGCAACATGTATGCCGGCGAGTTGGTGTTCATTCTGATCGCTGTGATGTTCGGCAGCGGCCTGCTCTGGCTTAGCGGCCTGGGCATTGTTCTGCAGTGGGCGTGGGCTGTGTTCCACATCCTGATCATCACCCTGCAGGCCTTTATCTTCATGATGCTGACCATCGTCTACCTGTCGATGGCGCACGAAGAGAACCATTAAGACCAGTCTCGACTAGTCTGATGTCCTTCCCGGTCAAACGGGAAGGTGGGCCCTACCGGGCTATGAAACGATTTGTTTTACCGCTTTAAAATCTAAAAAACCTAAACCATACGACGTAAAAGTCGGGAGGAAAGATGGAAACTGTAGTTGGTCTAACCGCTATCGCTGTTGCACTGTTGATCGGCCTGGGCGCCCTGGGTACTGCCATTGGTTTCGGCCTGCTGGGCGGCAAGTTCCTGGAAGGCGCAGCGCGCCAGCCAGAAATGGTTCCAATGCTGCAAGTTAAAATGTTCATCGTCGCCGGCCTGCTCGACGCCGTGACCATGATCGGTGTTGGTATCGCTCTGTTCTTCACCTTCGCGAACCCTTTCGTTGGTCAACTCGCCGGTTAATCACTCGTCTTTTCGAGTGATTGGTGTGTTGTGCAACGAATGAGCGAGGTATTGGCGTGAACATTAATGCAACCATTATTGGTCAGTCCTTAGCGTTCTTGATTTTTGTCGTTTTCTGCATGAAGTTCGTATGGCCTCCGGTCATCGCAGCTCTGCACGAACGTCAGAAGAAGATCGCGGATGGGCTGGACGCTGCAGCACGAGCAGCTCGCGACCTGGAGTTGGCCCAAGATAAAGCGGGTCAACAACTGCGCGAAGCGAAAGCTCAAGCAGCCGAAATCATTGAGCAAGCCAAGAAACGCGGTAACCAGATCGTTGAAGAGGCTGTTGAAAAAGCCCGTATCGACGCTGACCGTGTGAAGGTTCAGGCTCAGGCCGAGATCGAGCAGGAACTGAACGGTGTCAAAGACGCTCTGCGTGCCCAACTGGGTGCTCTGGCTGTCGGCGGTGCTGAGAAGATCCTGGGTGCCACAATCGATCAAAACGCGCACGCGGAGCTGGTTAACAAACTGGCTGCTGAAATTTAAGCGAGGGCGATCATGGCAGAATTGACCACGTTGGCCCGACCTTACGCTAAGGCAGCCTTCGAGCACGCCCAGGCCCACCAGCAGCTGGCCTCTTGGTCAGCCATGCTCGGCCTGGCTGCAGCAGTGTCGCAAGACGACACCATGCAGCGCGTGCTCAAGGCCCCGCGACTGACGAGCGCAGACAAGGCCGCCACTTTTATTGAAGTGTGCGGCGACAAGTTTGATGTGAAAGTGCAGAACTTCTTGCACGTCGTTGCCGAAAACGACCGTCTCCTGCTTCTGCCGGAGATTGCCGCTCTGTTCGACCTGTACAAGGCCGAGCAAGAGAAGTCGGTAGACGTTGAAGTCACCAGTGCTTTTGCATTGAACCAAGAACAGCAAGACAAACTCGCCAAGGTTCTCAGTGCACGACTCGACCGGGAAGTGCGCCTGCAAGTTGCGGAGGATGCCACCCTTATTGGTGGTGTCATCATTCGCGCCGGCGACCTGGTTATCGATGGCTCGATTCGCGGCAAACTCGCGAATCTTGCCGAAGCATTGAAATCTTGAGTTTGAAGGGGCAGCAGAGCAATGCAGCAACTCAATCCTTCCGAAATAAGTGAAATTATCAAGGGCCGCATCGACAAGCTCGATGTGACCTCCCAAGCCCGTAACGAAGGCACTGTCGTCAGCGTATCTGACGGCATCGTGCGGATTCACGGTCTGGCCGACGTAATGTACGGCGAGATGATCGAGTTTCCGGGCGGCGTCTTCGGTATGGCCCTCAACCTGGAGCAAGACTCCGTAGGTGCCGTTGTATTGGGCGCGTACACCAGTCTGGCTGAAGGCATGAGCGCCAAGTGCACTGGCCGCATCCTCGAAGTTCCGGTTGGTAAGGAACTGCTGGGTCGCGTAGTCGACGCACTGGGTAACCCTGTTGACGGTAAAGGTCCACTGGGCAACACCGAGACCGACGCGGTCGAGAAAGTTGCTCCAGGCGTGATCTGGCGTAAGTCGGTAGACCAGCCTGTACAGACTGGCTACAAGGCTGTCGATGCCATGATCCCAGTCGGCCGTGGCCAGCGTGAGCTGATCATCGGTGACCGTCAGATCGGTAAAACCGCTCTGGCCATCGACGCGATCATCAACCAGAAAGACAGCGGCATTTTCTGCGTCTACGTAGCAATCGGTCAGAAACAATCGACCATCGCCAACGTGGTTCGCAAGCTGGAAGAAAACGGCGCCCTGGCCAACACGATCATCGTGGCTGCCAGTGCTTCGGAATCTCCTGCGCTGCAATTCCTGGCACCGTACTCCGGTTGCACCATGGGTGAATTCTTCCGCGACCGCGGTGAAGACGCGCTGATCGTTTATGACGATCTGTCCAAGCAAGCAGTGGCTTACCGCCAGATTTCCCTGCTGCTGCGCCGTCCACCAGGCCGTGAAGCTTACCCAGGCGACGTGTTCTATCTCCACTCCCGTCTGCTGGAGCGCGCATCCCGCGTTTCGGAAGAGTACGTAGAGAAGTTCACCAACGGCGCAGTGACCGGCAAAACCGGTTCCCTGACCGCACTGCCGATCATCGAAACCCAGGCTGGCGACGTTTCCGCGTTCGTTCCGACCAACGTGATTTCCATCACCGACGGTCAGATCTTCCTGGAATCGGCCATGTTCAACTCGGGCATCCGCCCAGCAGTGAACGCCGGTGTTTCGGTATCCCGTGTGGGTGGTGCCGCTCAGACCAAGATCATCAAGAAGCTTTCCGGTGGTATCCGTACCGCTCTGGCTCAGTACCGTGAACTGGCGGCATTCGCCCAGTTCGCTTCTGACCTGGACGAAGCGACCCGTAAGCAACTTGAGCATGGTCAGCGCGTTACCGAGCTGATGAAGCAGAAGCAATACGCCCCAATGTCGATCGCTGACATGGCGTTGTCGCTGTATGCCGCTGAGCGTGGGTTCCTGACTGACGTCGAAATCACCAAGGTTGGCAGCTTTGAACAAGCGCTGATTGCTTACTTCAACCGCGATCATGCCGACTTGTTGGCCAAGATCAACGTGAAGGGTGACTTCAATGACGAAATCGACGCTGGCCTCAAAGCCGGTATCGAGAAGTTCAAGGCCACCCAAACCTGGTAAGCCGCAGCGGGAGCCGCAAGGCTCCCGCTTGCTAACCTGATAGGTGTTACATGGCAGGCGCAAAAGAGATTCGCAGTAAGATTGCGAGCATCAAAAGCACGCAAAAGATTACCAGCGCCATGGAAAAAGTGGCGGTCAGCAAAATGCGCAAGGCACAAATGCGCATGGCTGCTAGCCGTCCTTATGCGGAGCGTATCCGCCAGGTAATTGGGCATTTGGCCAACGCCAACCCGGAATACCGCCACCCATTCATGATCGACCGCGAAGTTAAGCGTGTGGGTTATGTGGTTGTGAGCAGTGACCGTGGTTTGTGCGGTGGTTTGAATACCAACCTGTTCAAGGCCCTGGTCAAGGACATGGCGGTAAACCGCGAAAACGGCGTCGAGATCGATCTGTGTGTTGTTGGTAGCAAGGGTGCGGCCTTTTTCCGTAACTTCGGCGGTAACGTCGTTGCAGCTATCAGCCACCTGGGTGAAGAGCCGTCGATCAATGATTTGATCGGCAGTGTGAAGGTGATGCTGGATGCGTACCTGGAAGGCCGGATTGACCGCCTCTCCGTGGTATCCAACAAGTTCATCAACACCATGACCCAGCAGCCAACCGTGGAGCAATTGATTCCACTGGTGGCGACTCCGGATCAGGAACTCAAGCACCACTGGGACTACCTCTACGAACCAGACGCCAAAGAGCTGCTTGACGGCTTGATGGTGCGCTACGTGGAGTCGCAGGTGTACCAGGCGGTGGTCGAGAACAACGCAGCTGAACAAGCGGCGCGGATGATCGCGATGAAAAACGCTACCGACAACGCCGGTGATCTGATCAGCGATTTGCAGCTGATCTACAACAAGGCGCGTCAGGCTGCGATCACCCAAGAGATCTCGGAAATCGTCGGCGGCGCTGCCGCGGTTTAACGGTTCAAATATTCAGAGGATCCAGCTATGAGTAGCGGACGTATCGTTCAAATCATCGGCGCCGTTATCGACGTGGAATTTCCACGCGACAGCGTACCGAGCATCTACAACGCGCTGAAAGTACAAGGCGCGGAAACTACTCTGGAAGTTCAGCAACAGCTGGGCGACGGCGTAGTTCGTACCATTGCGATGGGTTCCACCGAAGGCTTGAAGCGCGGTCTGGACGTTATCGACTCTGGCGCAGCCATCTCCGTACCGGTCGGTAAAGCGACCCTGGGCCGGATCATGGACGTACTGGGCAACCCGATTGACGAAGCTGGTCCGATCGACACCGAAGAGCGTTGGGGCATTCACCGTCCAGCACCTTCGTTCGCGGAACAAGCTGGCGGCAACGACCTGCTGGAAACTGGCATCAAGGTTATCGACCTGGTTTGCCCGTTCGCCAAGGGCGGTAAAGTCGGTCTGTTCGGTGGTGCCGGTGTAGGCAAGACCGTAAACATGATGGAACTGATCCGTAACATCGCCATCGAGCACAGCGGTTATTCCGTGTTCGCCGGTGTGGGCGAGCGTACCCGTGAGGGTAACGACTTCTACCACGAGATGAAGGACTCCAACGTTCTGGACAAAGTGGCACTGGTTTACGGTCAGATGAACGAGCCGCCGGGTAACCGTCTGCGCGTAGCACTGACTGGCCTGACCATGGCCGAGAAGTTCCGTGACGAAGGTAACGACGTTCTGCTGTTCGTCGACAACATCTACCGTTACACCTTGGCCGGTACTGAAGTATCCGCACTGCTGGGCCGTATGCCTTCCGCAGTAGGCTACCAGCCGACCCTGGCCGAAGAGATGGGCGTTCTGCAAGAACGTATCACTTCGACCAAAGAAGGTTCGATCACTTCGATCCAAGCGGTATACGTACCTGCGGATGACTTGACCGACCCGTCGCCTGCGACCACCTTCGCCCACTTGGACGCCACCGTCGTTCTGTCCCGTGACATCGCTTCCCTGGGTATCTACCCAGCGGTCGATCCACTCGACTCGACTTCGCGCCAACTGGACCCGAACGTGATCGGCCAGGAGCACTACGACACCGCTCGCGGCGTTCAGTACGTGCTGCAGCGTTACAAAGAACTGAAGGACATCATTGCGATCCTGGGTATGGACGAGCTGTCGGAAGCCGACAAGCAGTTGGTAAACCGTGCTCGTAAGATCCAACGCTTCTTGTCGCAGCCGTTCTTCGTGGCTGAAGTCTTCACCGGTGCCTCGGGTAAATACGTTTCCCTGAAAGACACCATTGCTGGCTTCAAAGGCATCCTCAACGGTGACTACGACCACCTGCCAGAACAAGCGTTCTACATGGTCGGCGGCATCGAAGAAGCGATCGAGAAAGCCAAGAAACTGTAATCCCGGCGCCCGGTAACGGGCGCTAATCAGGTTGAGGCAATCAGATGGCTATGACATTCCATTGCGATATCGTCAGCGCGGAAGGTGAAATTTTCGCCGGTCAGATTGAAAGTGTGATTGCACACGGCGAGTTGGGCGATCTGGGTATTAACTTTGGCCACGCGCCATTGATTACTTCCCTGAAGCCTGGCCCGATTACTCTGACCAAGCTGGGCGGGGAACGTGAGGTGTTCTACATCTCCGGTGGTTTCCTCGAGGTTCAGCCGAACATGGTCAAGGTACTTGCCGACACCGTGCAACGCGCTGGCGACTTGGACGAAGCCGCTGCTCAGGAAGCCGTTCAGGCTGCTGAGAAGGCCCTGAATGAAAAGGGCGCGGACTTCGACTACAGCGCTGCTGCTGTACGTCTGGCCGAGGCTGCAGCCCAGCTGCGCACGCTCCAGCAGATCCGCAAGAAGTAAGCGGCCACGCCGTCATGCTTCATGCGCGATTGATTAAAAAGGGTAGCCTCGGCTACCCTTTTTCTTTTTCAGCAAAACACTTCGTTGGTCTGAAGCCGGACCGCCCAGGATTGGTAGCCATTCATGTCTCTTGAAATCGTCATTCTCGCCGCAGGCCAGGGCACCCGTATGCGTTCGGCCCTGCCCAAGGTGCTGCACCCGGTTGCCGGCAACTCCATGCTGGGCCATGTTATCCACAGCGCCCGGCAGTTGGCCCCGCAACGTATCCACGTGGTGATCGGCCATGGTGCTGATGCAGTGCGTGAGCGCCTGGCCGCGGACGATTTGAATTTCGTTTTACAGGACAAACAACTCGGTACGGGCCACGCCACCGCGCAAGCCGTGCCGTTCATCACCGCCGATACGGTGCTGATTCTCTACGGCGACGTGCCACTGATCGAAGTAGAAACCCTGCAACGCCTGCTCAAGCACGTCGTGCCTGGCCAGATGGGACTGCTCACCGTCGAACTGGCTGACCCCACCGGTTACGGGCGCATCGTGCGCAATGCCGATGGCAAGGTCCAGGCTATCGTCGAGCACAAGGATGCCAGCGAAGCTCAGCGTGCTATCACCGAAGGCAACACCGGCATTCTGGCAGTCCCTGCCAGCAAGCTCGCCGACTGGATGAGCCGCTTGTCCAACAACAACGCCCAGGGCGAGTATTACCTCACCGATGTCATCGAAATGGCCGTCAGCGATGGCCTGTTGGTAGCCACCGAACAGCCCCACGACCCGATGGAAGTGCAGGGCGCCAACGACCGCAAGCAACTTGCCGAGCTTGAGCGTCACTATCAACTGCGCGAAGGCCGCCGGTTGATGGCTCAGGGTGCGACCCTGCGCGACCCGGCGCGCTTCGATGTGCGCGGTGAAGTGACGGTCGGCCGCGACGTGCTGATCGACATCAACGTTATCCTCGAAGGCCGCGTGATCATCGAAGATGACGTGGTAATCGGCCCGAACTGCGTGATCAAGGACAGCACCCTGCGTAAAGGCGTGGTGGTCAAGGCCAACAGCCATATCGAAGGTGCGGTCATGGGCGAGGGCAGTGATGCCGGCCCGTTTGCGCGCTTGCGTCCGGGCAGCGTGTTGGGTGCCAAGGCCCATGTGGGTAACTTTGTTGAAATGAAAAACGCCAAGCTGGGTGATGAGGCCAAGGTCGGTCACCTGACCTACCTGGGTGATGCCACTGTGGGCGCGCGTACCAACATCGGTGCTGGCACGATCACATGCAACTACGACGGCGCCAACAAGCACCAGACCACCATTGGTGCTGACGTGTTTATTGGTTCCAATAATTCGTTGGTTGCACCGGTTACCCTCGACGATGGTGCGAGCACTGCGGCGGGCTCTACCATCAACCAGAATGTGGATAAGTCGCAACTGGCCGTGGCCCGCGCCCGTCAACGCAACATCGACGGCTGGAAACGCCCGGTGAAAATTAAAAAGACCTGAGTTACCCACACCCTCAGCAGCAATAAATCTCCAATGTGGGAGGGGGCAAGTCGAATCGTCGCACCGCCCCTCCCACATTTGTTCTATGTCCGATCAAAAATTTGCTGCAGTGCGCTTGACGATCTTTCGCTAATAGGTTTTGATTGCCTTCGTTATCTTTCGAAACGAAACTTATCATCACCATGTCGAAACGAAATACACCCCAACGGCGCCACAATATCCTGACTTTGCTCACTGAACAGGGCGAAGTCAGCGTGGACGCCTTGGCCAAGCATTTCGAAACCTCGGAAGTCACCATCCGCAAGGACCTGGCCGCCCTCGAAAGCAACGGCCTGCTACTGCGTCGCTACGGCGGTGCTATCACCATGCCTCAGGAACTGGTGGGTGACGCCGCCCAACCCATTTCGGTGTACAAGCGCGCCATCGCCCGTGCCGCTGTGGTGCGTCTGCGCGAACACGCGCGCATCATCATCGACAGCGGGAGTACTACCGCCGCCATGATCCCCGAGCTGGGCCATCAACCTGGCCTGGTGGTCATGACCAACTCCCTGCACGTGGCCAGCGCCTTGAGCGAACTGGAACACGAGCCCGTACTGTTGATGACCGGCGGCACCTGGGACCCCCATTCAGACTCGTTCCAAGGCCAGGTCGCCGAGCAAGTGCTGCGTTCCTACGACTTTGATCAGCTGTTCATCGGCGCTGACGGCATCGACTTGCAGCGCGGTACTACCACCTTCAACGAGCTGCTGGGCCTGAGCCGCGTAATGGCCGAGGTCGCCCGTGAGGTGGTGGTGATGGTCGAATCCGACAAGATCGGCCGCAAGATCCCCAACCTGGAACTGCCCTGGAGCAGCGTCCATACCCTTATTACCGATGATCGCCTGCCGCTTGAGGCCCGCGACCAGATCCAAGCCCGCGGCATTACGCTGATATGCGCGGCAATCATCTAGGAGAAGCACCATGTGTGGAATTGTTGGCGCAGTCGCTGAACGTAACGTAACGGCTATCCTGCTCGAAGGCCTCAAGCGCCTGGAATACCGTGGCTATGACAGCGCCGGTGTGGCCGTCTTCACCAACGCTGGCAAACTTGAGCGCGTGCGTCGCCCGGGCAAGGTCAGCGAGTTGGAGCAGGCCCTGGCCGGTGAGCCGCTGGTGGGGCGCTTAGGCATTGCCCACACCCGTTGGGCCACCCACGGTGCGCCGTGCGAACGCAACGCCCACCCGCATTTCTCCGGTGACCTTGCCGTGGTGCACAACGGCATCATCGAAAACCACGAAGTGCTGCGTGAGCAACTCAAAGGCCTGGGCTACGTGTTCACCTCGGACACCGACACCGAAGTCATCGCCCACCTGCTCAACCACAAACTCAAGGACCACAGTGACCTGACCACCGCCCTCAAGGCCACGGTCAAAGAGCTGCACGGCGCCTACGGCCTGGCCGTGGTCAGCGCGAGCCAACCGGACCGCGTGGTTGCTGCCCGCAGTGGCAGCCCGCTGGTGATTGGCCTGGGCCTGGGCGAGAACTTCCTCGCTTCCGACCAACTGGCCCTGCGTCAGGTCACCGACCGCTTCATGTACCTGGAGGAAGGCGATATCGCCGACATCCGCCGCGAAAGCGTGGCGATCTGGGACGTAAACGGCAACTCCGTCGAGCGCGAAGCCGTGCAATACCGCGATGGTGCCGAAGCTGCCGACAAAGGCGAGTATCGCCACTTCATGCTCAAGGAAATCCATGAGCAACCGGCAGTCGTGCAACGCACCCTCGAAGGTCGTCTTGGCGACAAACAGGTACTGGTCAACGCCTTCGGCCCACAAGCCGCCGAGCTGTTCGCCAAGGTGCGCAATGTGCAGATCGTCGCCTGCGGCACCAGCTACCACGCCGGTATGGTTGCCCGTTACTGGTTGGAAGAGCTGGCCGGCATCCCTTGCCAGGTCGAAGTCGCCAGCGAGTTCCGCTACCGCAAAGTGGTGGTACAGCCCGACACCCTGTTCGTGACCATCTCTCAGTCTGGCGAAACCGCCGACACCCTGGCCGCCCTGCGCAACGCTAAAGAATTGGGCTTCCTCGCCAGCCTGGCAATCTGCAACGTCAGCATCAGCTCGCTGGTGCGTGAATCCGACCTGACCCTGCTGACCCAGGCTGGTCGTGAAATCGGCGTGGCGTCCACCAAAGCTTTCACCACGCAACTGGTTGGCCTGCTGTTGCTGACCCTCTCCCTGGGCCAAGTGCGCGGCACCCTCGCCAACGGCGTCGAAGCCACCCTGGTCGAAGAACTGCGCCGCCTGCCAACCCGTTTGGGTGAAGCCTTGGCTATGGACAGCACCGTGGAAAAAGTCGCCGAGCTGTTCAACGACAAAAACCACACCTTGTTCCTCGGTCGTGGCGCGCAGTACCCGGTCGCGATGGAAGGCGCTCTCAAGCTCAAGGAAATCTCGTACATCCACGCCGAAGCTTATCCTGCTGGCGAGCTAAAACACGGCCCACTGGCCCTGGTGGATGACGACATGCCGGTGGTCACCGTGGCACCGAACAACGAACTGCTGGAAAAACTCAAATCCAACCTGCAGGAAGTACGTGCTCGTGGCGGCCAGTTAGTGGTGTTCGCTGATGAAAAAGCCGGCATGACCAACGGCGAAGGCACCCACGTCATCAACATGCCGCACATCAATGACACCTTGTCGCCGATCCTCTACACCATCCCGTTGCAACTGCTGTCGTACTACGTCGCCGTGCTCAAAGGCACCGACGTCGACCAGCCGCGTAACCTGGCCAAATCGGTCACGGTGGAGTAACACGCGACACCCTGGAGGCCCGCCGGGTCTCCAGGCCCGGCTCGACGAAAGGATTCGAACCCGATGCACACACCCTCTTCCCTGATCGGCGAACGTTTGCACAATCGCCGCTTTTCAGTCGCCAACAACACCCAGGGCCTCTCCGGCACAGGCACGGTATTTCATTACCAGGTCGACGGCGTAGCCATCTCGGGCACCTATCAGGGTGGCCGGATTCGCAGCGGTCAGCAGATTGGGCGTGTGACAGGCCCAGATACTATCCAATTGCTTTATCAGTGCCTGACCACAGAAGGGGAGTTATTGGCCGGCTGGTCGCGTGGCACTGTCGGTGTTGATGACGCCGGGCTTACTACTCTTGCCTTTGTATGGGGTTGGTTGTCGGGCGCGGTGGGCGGGGGAGAGTCCTACTATCTGGAGCTCCCAATTCACGATAGCGAGCGAGTTTTCTAAGGCACAAACTCCACCCGCAACCCCCGACCCGCACTGCGCCCCTGATCATCCGTCACCCGCAACCGATATTCCCCCGACTTGCCCGGCCGCCAGTTCAACGTGGCCTGCGGCGGGCCCTGACCAATCAAGGTTTGGTCTGCAAACCAATACAACGTTGTCGCATCGCTGGCCGCATTGGCGTTCAGCGGGATGCTTTCCTGCGGTTGAGACAGGCGCAACTGGTAGCTCACCTGGGTCAGTGGCGAGCGTATTTGGGGTGCTTCGCTCCCGTCGCTGATGCGGTTGGGCTGGCAGTTTTTCATCACGTTGGGCGGCGTGCGACGTGGCAAGCCTGCGGCGCGGTACAGGCGTTGCACGTCGCTGGGCCAGAACTCGAAGACTTCCTCACGGGTGTATTGCGCCTCGAACGGCGGGCAGGCGGCCTTGCCGGTGCGGGTGTCGATCAGCACCGGGCGGTGCAGGTTGGACACGCGAATCGGCGACACACCGGGGATGTACCAGGTCTTGCGGGTTTGCGGGCACCAGCGGTTGGGCAACTCGCCAGACGCGGCGCACACGTCGATACGCACCAGCCCGGCGGGCGGTTTGTCGGCCTTGATCACAACGTTCGGCAAGGCCAGCGGCAGGGCGTCGGCAATGCGAAAGAACAGCGGCGCAGCGGTCTTGGCGCCGATAAACGCCGGGTTTGGCCGCCCATCGAAGTTGCCCACCCACACCACCAATACGTACGGGCCCACCAGCCCCGCACTCCAGGCATCGTGAAAACCCCAGGAGGTGCCGGTCTTCCACGCCGCGCGCCAGTGCCGGCCGGGCAAACCATCCGGGCGCGGGTTGCGGCGCAGCATGTCGCGCACCATAAAGGCTGCTTGCGGCGTTAGCAGTGGCGGGCCAGTGGATTGTTGCTGCTCTTGCAAATAGCGCAGTGGTCGCAGATGCCCGTCACCCGCCAGCATTACATACAGCCGCGCCAACTCCTCAGGTGTCATCTCGCCGCCGCCGAGGGCAAGGGCGAGGCCGTAATGGCTCTCGTCGCGCAAGCCCTTGATGCCGGCGCGTTGCAGCAATCCATACAAGGACGGCGATTTCACTTGGCTGGCCAGCCACACTGCCGGGATATTTCGACTACGTATCAAGGCATCACGCGCTGTCAGCGGCCCGACAAAACTGCCGTCGAAGTTTTCCGGCTGGAAGTAGCCGAAGTTGCTCGGTAAGTCTTTGAGGATACTCAAGGGGTGGATCACGCCCTGATCCAGCGCCAACCCATACAAAAATGGCTTGAGCGTTGACCCCGGCGAACGCCGCGACAGCACGCCATTGACCTGGCCGTGGATGCCTGTTGAGAAGTAATCCGCCGACCCCACCAGCGCCTTGACGCTCTGGTCGCGGCTGTCGATCAGGATCGCTGTGGCGTTTTCCACACCGGTGCTGCGCCGCTCGGCGATAAAACCGGTGATCAGGCGCTCAAGCAATTGCTGCAAGGGCAGATTGAGCGTGCTGTTCAGCTCGTTGCCGGGCTGGGACGCCAGCAGTTGTTCACTCAAGTGCGGCGCCAGGAATGGGATCTGCTGGCGATTGCGCGCCTCCAGTGGCAAGTCCAGCAAACTGTGGTTACGCGGGTCTTGTGGATAAGTCTCGCGCCAGTCGGCCATCAAGCGCAGCCGCGCGTTTTGCAGCGACGGCCCGAAGCGCGCACGCCGCCCCGGCTGCTGGGGGATCACCGCCAGTGCCAGCGCTTCAGACAGCGACAACTGCGCTGCCGACTTACCAAAATAGATGCGGCTCGCCGCTTCGGCCCCTTCGATATTGCCGCCCATGGGCGCCAGGTTGAGGTAAGCCTCAAGAATGTCGTGCTTGCTGTAGCGCGCCTCCAGCCACAGGGCCAGGGCCATTTGCTGCAACTTGCCGGGCACCTGGCGGGTGTTCAGATCCCACAAGCGCCGCGCCAGTTGCATGCTAAGGGTCGAGCCGCCCTGGCGCTGGCCACCGCTGTAGGTGGCCATGGCTGCACGCAGCAATGCCGGGGGGTTGATCCCTGGGTGCCAGTAAAAATTGCGGTCTTCCTTGAGCAACAAAGCCTCGACCAGCGAAGGCGACATCCGCTCCAGCGGTAGCCACAGGCGGTATTGGCCGTCATCCGCCAGCGTCATGCGCAGCAGCGCACCGTCGTCGGCCAACACCACCCGTGACGAGGTCACGGCCTGTTCCAGCGGCGCATGGGGCCACAGGCGCAAGCCCGCCAGCATCACCGCCGCTGCAAGCAGCGGCGTCAGGCGTTTAAGGCTTGGTAATTTCAAGCTGGCCTACTTTGCCGCGCCCTTGCAGGGTGGTTTCGTACATGCCCTCGGCGTAGGCCGGTGGCGTATTGAAGGTACCGGCGTTGGTGGCGCGCACGCGGTAGACGAACGTGCCTACGTCGCGCAGTGCAGTGCCGTACAGCACGACTCGATCATCGCGAACATCCACATACTCCGGCTGCCAAGTGCTCAGCTCGGTTTCGCCGATAGGCGCTTGCCAGCTGGCTTCTTCCTGGCTGTCTTCTTCTACGTACTCGGATTCTTCGCCTTCACCTTCCTCGCTGCTGGCGGCTTCCGGCTCCGGCGGCAAGTTATACACAGGCTCGACGCCGCCCGGCAGCAGGTCGACCACGGCCACTTGTTGCACTTGATCGCGGTCGGTAGCGCGCAGGCGCAAGCGCACCAGGAACTCATCCCCCACCGCGACTTTACTCACCGGCTCGCCCTTGAGGTCGAGGTATTCGTGGATGATCTCCAGGCCATTGGTGATCGGCTTAAGCTTGGTGCCCTTGTCGAAACCGGCTTCGCTGAGCATGTAGAACGCGGCGGGGCCGTCGGACTTTTCCATCACCAGCTTTTGCGTGGCGCTCGGCACCGCAGCGCGTGGCGGTTGGCCGGCCATCTCCAGCAACTGCTGCTGTTTATCACCCAACCAGGCGGTGGCCTTGAGGGTCATATCGCTTTGCGCACGCTGGCCATAGTTGTCCAGAGCCCGCAGCAACAGGGCCGCCGACAACGAGTTGTAACGCTGCTCGTTGAGGCGCTTGCCGAGTTTATCCAGCAGCGCCGTGGGCACATCGTCCATCAGCTCCGGGAAGTGCCGCGCCAGCAGGTGCAGGTGTTCGGCATCGTGCACCAGCGGGTCGTAGTAGAGGCCGTCGCTGGTCCACTTATCCACAAGGGCGCGCCAAGGGATTTTGCCGAACAAGGTATCGGCCTGGCGATCCTGCTTGAGCAACTTGTAGCTGGCTGCCAGGTAAGCGGCGCCCAGATCGTTTTGCCAGCTGTCCTTGAAGTAGCTTTCGTAGCGCTCGCGGATATCGCTCAAGGCGCCGCTCACCAGAATCCCCTGACGGCTCAAGAGGTAACTGGCGTAGGCGCGATTGCGCAATTCCGACAGGCCTTCACTCGGGCCGTTGGCCAGGTCTGTCAGATACGCGTTCGAGCGCACCAGCAGATCTTCCGGCACCGGCAGGCCGCGTTCCTTGGCTTCGATCAGGAAGTCGGTGGCGTACAGGCTGACGTATGGCGCCACATCCGGGTTGGCTGCCCACAAACCAAAGCCGCCGGCCTGGTTCTGACGTTGACGCAGCATGCGCACCGCACTGTTGAAGGCCTGCTCGGCTTCGGGGGCGTTGCCGCCCCAGATCAACGCCGGCATGGCCTTGGACACCAGTTGCTCGGTGCAGGCATAGCCGTAGTCATCCAGGTAGTGCTTGAGGCCGTTGGCCCATACCAGCGGCGAGGCCGCCACGCCCAGTTGCACGTCGCGCAGTTGGCTGAACAGCTCGCGGGTGGGTTTGAGTTCTTTGCTGGCGCTGTCGAAGCGGCCCAGGCTCAAGACCACGCGGTGCTCACTCAGGGGGCGGATCGAGGTGGTTTCCGCCACCTGGATGCGCTTGCCGTTTGGCAGCACCGCGACAAAACGCAGGTCGGCAGAACCCAGGGTGTCGCCGACCTTGATCTTGAACTCGGCGGTGCCTTCCTTGCGCGGTTGCAGGGACAGGGTGCTGCCTTTGTCGCCCTGCAGCTTGAGGCCGTCGCTGGTCTGCACTTCAAACTTCACGTCCGCTGCGGCATCGAGGTTGCTGAACACCCCAGCGCTGACGTTGAACACATCCCCTGGCGCCACAAAAGCTGGCACGTTCGGCGTGATCACAATCGGCCCACGCACGTCGGTAGTGGCTTCGCTGACGCCGACGCTGTCGCTGTCCACGGCGACTGCAAACAGGTGCAGCTTGCCGTTGAAGCTGTCCGGCACTTGGTAATGCAGCACGGTTTCACCGGCCGGCAAGTCCACCAAACCAGACCACCAAGCTACAGGCGGCTGATGTTTACGCTTGAACGGGTTGAGGTGATTGGCCAGGGCGCCTTCCGTATCGCCACCGGGCGCTGCCCCACTGAGCAGGCGGCTGAATTCCGGCAGGATCAGGTCAAGAATCTGACTGGTGCCGACCTCCAGCGCCCGCTTCTGGAAGAAGAAACCCAGCGGGTCCGGCGTCTGGTAGCGCGCCACTTGCAGGATGCCTTCGTCCACCGCGTAGACCACGGCGCGGCCCGGGCGATCAGCATTGACCTTGATATCTAGCGTCTGCCCCGGCTCGATCTTCGCCGGGCCCTCGACTTTCAGCGCCATGCGCCGCGCATCCAGGTTGATGCTGAACGGCACCACGCCGTAGGACAGCGGGCTCATATACACCTCGGCCGAGCCCATATCCCGCACGAACTGCACGTTGACGTAGGCATTGCCCTCAAGCCCCGCCGGCACGCGGATGTGCTGCACGCTGTTGGTGCTGTCGGCCTTGAACCACTGCTGGGTGTAGACCTTGTCGCGTTCAATGGTAATCAAGCCGGCGCCGGTGTAGGGCGCGCGGATGCTGATGGCGATCTCATCACCGGTGGCATAGCTGCGTTTATCCAGGCGCAGTTGCAGCTCGGCATTACGTTCCAGCGAGCGCGAAGTGTTGCCGCGCCCGGCCACGCTGTAGTCGATTTGGTTGAGCAGGTTGCCGTTGGCGTCCTTGACTTGCAGCGTGAAGTCGCCCGGCGTTGCGGTATTCAGGGTTTGCTTGGCGCCGTCCGTGGTCATCACCAGCGGGGAGGCGGGTTGGCTGATGTTTTTGATGCGCGACTCGTACTTGTAGGTGCCGTTGGACTGTTTCACCAGCACCGACACGTATCGGTGTTCGACCACCTCTGTAGTCAGGCCGTCCACCGCCAGTGGCGAAAGGTCTGGCGCGACGGCCAGCCATTGCACCTGGCGCGGTGCATCCTTGGCAACGTACGACAGCGAGTCCTGACTTTTAACACCCACGAGGTAAGGCGCGGACGACACTAGCAAGGCACTCTGCGCCGCCACGTTGCGACCGCCCTCGGCTTCGTACACCTGAGTCATGACTTGCAGGCGATAGGTGCTGTTGGCAAAGCGTTGCAGGTTGAGGTCGAGTACGGCTTGGCCGTTGTCATCCACGGTGGTTTCGGCGAGGTCTTCGGTGCTGGCTTCATCCAGGGAATCGCTGAGGCGGAAGCGGTAGTCGGGGTAGCGGTCGAATGCCGCGAGCGTTGGGCTCAAGGACATTTTCGCGGTCACTCGACGGTCGGCAGCCGGGGCGCCGAACAGGTGCATGGCGGTCACTTTGGCCACCACCTGATCGGGTGGAATCCAGCCCTGCACAGGCGTGTCGTGCAGGCTCAGGCTGACCTTCATACGGTCTGGCTCAAAGTCGCGCACCTTAAAGCTCACACTGCCCAGGTCGGTGCGGGTCTGCTTCTGGCCAATCAGCTGCAAGGTCGCGGTGTAGTCCCCGGCGGGGGCGACTTCGCTGCTAGGGAAGTCAAAGGTTTCAAAGCCACTGGCGGAGAGTTTCAACGGCTGGCGAATCACCTCCAGGCCACGAGGGTCGGTGATTTGCAGCTCCACCGGCAGGCCTTGCAGGGCGCCTTGCCAGTTGCCGCTGCGCACGATCATGCCCAGGTGCGCGGTTTCGCCCGGGCGGTACAGGCCACGGTCGGTAAACAGGTAGGCGCTAAGGCGATCAATCGCACCGTCTTCTTCCAAACCGCCTACATCGAATCGCGACAAATCCAGCTGCTGAGACTGACGGGCAATCGGCAAAAACGACTGGTCATTGCCGCGAGTCACCACATACATCAGCGGCGTTTTCTCACGGCGCAGTTCATCGAGCTTGGCGAAATGCGCGTGGCCTTCGCCGTCGGTGCGGCCGCTGCTGACCGGCAAACCGTTGCGGCCGATGATATCGACCTGTGCGTCGGCTACCGGCGAGCCGTTACCGATGGACTGCACGTACACATCATGGCTGCCATCACTGGAGCGCTTGGCAATGATGCCCAGGTCGGTCACCACGATAAACCGCAGGTCGCTGGTGTTACTGCGGTCGTACTCGAACGTGCGCTCGGCCGGTTCATCCTGGGGGCTGAGCTTGAGCACGAAAATGCCGCGCCGGCCGCCATTGGCGGTGAGGTAGTGGCTTAAATCCACGTTGTCATACACGGTTTTCGCCGGGTCGTTGGACGACAGGGCAATATCCAGCGACTGACGTTCAACCATGCGGTCGAAATACTCGTTGCCGAAATTCGGCCGGGCAAAGCTGCCGCTGCTCTGGTCTACCAGGTGTTGCAGTTGGTTGGGCAGCAGGCGGGCGATTTCCACATGGGCGCCGGGTACACCACGGGCCATGAAGCCCAGGCGTTTTTCGCCGTTGAGGCTGAGCAGGGCGCCGTCAGACAAGAACTGCAAAGTACGCGGATACGCCGGCATGCTGATGAGCGACGCCGTAGGGTTCTTCGCCAGATAGCCGCCGATGGCTTCCAGGTTGGCGGGAACACGTACGTAAATGGCGCGGCCAGCCGGGGCCTTGAACTTGAAGGCGTGCAGGGTGTTCAGCGGCTCGACGCTGGGCACATGGGTCAGGTTGACCTTGGTGCTGCGGGCGAGCAGGGCGTCGTCGATGTCGTTGCTGTTATAGGGGCGTGTGTCGTCCTGGGCTTTTTCCGGCAGCAGCCAGGCCTGCACCTTGCCAGCGATGGTGTCATCGGCGACGGCGCTGGAGCTGCTGAACATCAGCACCGGCTCCGGCTCGCTGCGTTCGTTGTCGACAAAGCTCACTTCGGCGCCGGTAAAGGTCAGGCGATAGCGGCCGGGCACGGTGACTTGCGCCACCAACGGTGCAGTGCTGGCGTTGCCGCCGTCGCGGGCCTTGAGGCCTTCGTCGAGCTTGGCGCTGACCTGCGTGCTTTCCAACGGCGTAGCCAGGGCGGCGGAGCGCACGTAGGCGTTGAGTTTTTTCTCGTCGAAGGTGATTTCCGGGCGGTTGGGCAACTGGGCGTCGCGGTAGGCCAGGCCTTTGTCGAGGGTCACCGACACACGCTTGCGTAGGCTGTCTTCATCCACCGGGTGGGAAAAATGGAAGGTGGCGACCAACTGTTTCAGCGTTGGGTTGGACGGGTCTTGATACAACTCGGTTTGTGCCAGGGTGGCGCGGAACGGTTGGGTGGAGAATTGAGCGCTGTACTGGTCCAGCAACACGCCGTCGGCCAGCAGGTTTTTCTTCGCGAGGTCCAGGGTGTAGCCGGCGTCGATGGGCCAGTCTTTTTCCGGCACGAACAGCAAGGTGCGGTCATCGGACCAGCGCCAGGTGCCGGCCACGCTTGGTTTGAGGGTGATGCCTTCGGTCACCGGCTTGCCAATCGCCGTCAGCGGGGCGACGGACTCGGCGAAGCGAACCTGCAAGTTATCCACAACCGGCGATGGCTGGGTGTAGTCGGTCAGGTTAGGTTTGTGCAGCGAATAACTCGCAGTGTGGGGCTGCGGCAAGTGGGAATACCACTGCCAGCCATAAAACCCGGCGGCGGCCAGCAACACCACGGCCAACACACCGGCACCTGCCTGGCGCGGATAGGCGCGGGCTTTGTGGCCTACGTTAGCCAGGCCACGCCCGATGGCCCGCAGCCAAAACGGCGGATGCCATTGACCGAAAACGGCCCCCACCACAGTCGCTAACGCACCGGCAATACGGCGGCTGATCGCTTTGAACGAGTCGAACATGGTGAGCATCCCTGGCTAAGTGCGGCGTATCTTACACGCGTCTTTGATACAAAAGATTACCCAGATACGCCTTGCTGTGTGTAGCGAGGGAGCAAGGTCCCACGTCACCAGATAACCGCAGTGTTAAATTTGCCGCAGAACAAATGTGGGAGGGGGCTTGCCCCCGATTGCGGAGTGTCAGCTACGAATAGGTTGGCTGATACAGCGCAATCGGGGGCAAGCCCCCTCCCACATTTTGATCTTTGTCTGGCTTGAGAATGGTGGGGTCAGGTCCACCAGTAGCGCACAAGGTGGAAGAATATCGGCGCGGCAAAACACACCGAATCCAGCCGGTCCAGCATGCCGCCGTGCCCTTCGATCATATGCCCCCAGTCCTTCACGCCCCGGTCGCGCTTGATCGCCGACATCACGATGCCGCCGGCAAAGCCCAGCAAGTTGATCAACAGCGCAATCAAGAACGACTGCCACGGGTTGAACGGCGTGGTCCACCACAGCGCTGCGCCGATCAGGGACGACAGCAAAATGCCGCCGACGAAGCCTTCCACGGTTTTGGACGGCGACAGGTTGGGCGCAATCTTGTGTTTGCCGAACAACTTCCCACACACGTACTGAAGCACGTCCGACAGTTGCACCACGATCACCAGGTAGGCAATCAGCAGCAGGTTGCGGCCTTCATAACCTGGGATATCGAGGGTGAGTAGGGCGGGCACGAACGACACGCAGAACACCGCGATCATCAGGCCCCACTGTACTTTCGAGGCGCGTTCCAGGAAGTGCGTGGTGTCGCCGCCCAGGGAGGCAAGGATCGGCAGCAGCAGGAACACGTACACCGGGATGAAGATCGAGAACAGCCCGTACCAATCCGAATAAATCAGCAGATATTGCAGGGGCAGTGCCAGGTAGAACGCCGCCACCAGCGCCGGGTAGTCGCTGCGGCGGGTGGGGGTAAGGGTAAGGAATTCGCGCAGGGCGTAGAAAGACACGGCGTAGAACAGCAGGATCACCGCGCCGGTGCCGAGCCAGAAGGCGATGCCGATCACCACCACCATCACCCACCAGGCGTTGATGCGGGCGTTGAGGTTGTCGATCACTGCATTGGGCGTACCACGGGTGCGCAGCTTGAGGATCAGGCCGATCAACGAGGCGAGCACCAGGATCGCGCCGATGCCCCCGAACAGCATTATGGTCTGGCTGTGCATATCAGGAATGCTCCGGGGCAAGGGCGAGCAGGGCGTCGCGGGTGCGGGCCAAGAAGGCGCCTTTGTCTTCGTCTTGCTCCAATTGCAGCGGCGCGCCGAAGCTGGTGGTGCACAACAAAGGCAGCGGCAGTACGCGGCCCTTGGGCATGACCCGGTTGAGGTTGGCGATCCACACGGGGATCAATTCGGCCTGTGGGTAACTTTTGGCCAGGTGGTAGAGGCCGCTTTTGAACGGCAGCAGGCCGTCTTCCAGGTTGCGCGTGCCCTCCGGGAAGATGATCAGCGAATCACCACCTTCCAGGGCACTGAGCATGGGCTGCAACGGGTTATCCACAGGGTCTTTGCGTTCACGGTCGATCAGCACGCCGTTGAACACACGGTTGATGATGTAGCGGCGCAGGGCGCTTTTATTCCAGTAATCACTGCCGGCCACCGGGCGCGTGAATTTGCGCAGGTTTTGCGGTAACGAGGCCCACAGCAACACGAAGTCGCCGTGGCTGCTGTGGTTGGCGAAGTAGATGCGTTGCACCGGCACCGGCGCGCAGCCGAGCCACAGGCTGCGGGCGCCGGTGACGGTGCGGGCCATGGAGGTGATGAGCGTGGCGACCACGGGTTCAAACATGGGAGTTCCTTATCCGGCGAAAGGCAGCCAAGGGCTGGCGAGGATCACGCCCAGGGTCAGCAGCGCTTGAGCGCCCAACAGCCAGGCTTGTTTGCGCAGCAGTTTGAGGGCGCCGCGGCGACGTTCGGCCCAGGGTCGGCCAGCGCGTTTGGGCGATTGCAAACCCAGGGTTTGCAGGGCCTGGTCGAGGTCGGCGGTGCGGTCTATGTCGCGGGCGAGCAGGGCAAACAAGTCGGCGTCGAAGGCTACGCGCAGCGCCCAGTATTTTTGCAGCAGCCCGAGGATGATCATCCACAGGCTGAGTAACAGGCAGATCGGCGCGATACTGGCCATTAATAGCTGAGCCAGGCCGAACAGTACGCCCAACAACGTCAGGCCTGTGGATAACTGATCCAGCGAACGGCCACGACGCAACAGGCTGGCGACGATCTGGAGTTCCATATCAGCGGGCATGGGGCAAACCCTCCAACGCTTCACGGTGAGCAGGATGCAGGACCACATCGGCCCGCGCTGTACGAATAATAGTCAGCGCTTGCTCCACCGTCGTTGCGCGGCCTGTATGCAGCAGCCAGGCCGCCACAGCGGTGGCGCTGCGCGAGTAGCCCAGCGCGCAACACACCAGCAGCGGGCCGCTTGGGCGCAGGCGTTCGATGGCTTGGGCGGCTTGCAGGCATTCGTCGGGCGTGGGGGCGATCAGGTCCAGCACGGGGATGGACGCGTAGGCGCGGCCCTGTGGATTAATCGGCAGTTCGGCGCAGAGGTCGACGATGGCCTTGAAGGGGGCCTGCTCGCCAGTCGTAGGAATACGCCCGAGCCAGACGTTATCCACAATCAGGTCGGGCTGTGGATGTTTACGTGTCCACAGGCGCGAGTTAACCCACGCGGCTGCCAGATAGGGCGCATAGAGCCAGCGCGACGCCGGAGTCAGTCGCCCATCGGCGCGTTTCTGGAAACCCGAGGCACCGAGTACAACGTAATGGGCGCTGATCAAGGCGAGGGACACCGCTGGCCAAAGTATCCACAGCCAACCGCCGCCCATGAACAACGCCAGGATAGCCAGCGCCAGCGCGCCCAACCCATAGCGCACACCCAGCCGCCAACGCTTGGGGTCTCGCGTCAGCCGCGCATTCAACAGCGGGCTCGGGTGTTCTAACGGCCACAGCCACACGCAAATCCAGCCAGCCAGTGCGCCTGTGGGTAAGTCGATAAAGTGGTGTTGATAAGTGGTCAGCACCGAAATACCGATCAACGCAAACCACCCATGCACCACCCAGCGCCACACGCCCTGGGTATGGCGCTGGAACATCACCCACAAGATCACCAGCAGCGCGATATGCAGCGAAGGCGCCTGGTTGAACGGCTTGTCGAACCCTGCCAGCACCGCAAACAACCAGCCAAACACCCCATCCAGTTCCGGCCGCTCGAAGGTGAAACGCAGCGGCCAGATCAGGAAGCAGCTCACGGCGATCACCTGTGCACTCAATAGGCGCAGCGCATGTTGCTTCAACTCATGCCGGGTATTGGGCAGCAGCAGGGAGAACCCGTAAAGCAGGTCAATGGACCAATAGGGCACGATGGTCCAGGCCCAGAACGGCATATGGGTTTCCCAGTCGAACACCAGCGTGCCGACATCGCTGCGTTGGCTGGTGACCCAGGTGGCGAAGCCGTAAGTGCTGAAAAACAGCGGCGCCAACAGCAGTAGCCAAAGCACTGCTGGCTTTAACAAGCCGGGTTCGCGCATGTTCAGATCTTCTGTGCTAGGGACACGGTGAAAATGCCCCACTCATCCACACGTTGGGTGATCTTGCGAAAGCCTGCGGCTTCCACCAGTTGGTCCATCTCCGCCTGGCTACGCCGGCGCATCACCCAGGCCTGGCCTTGGCGATGGCTGGTCAAGGCGCGGGCGATCAGTTCCAACTGCGGGTGCCACGGTTGGCCGGTGTAGACCAAATAACCGCCAGGCTCCACCGCTTCGGCCAGCCCCGCCAGCGACCCGCCGACCATGGCGTTGTCGGCAAACAATTCATACAGCCCGGACACCACCGCCAATGTCGGTTTAGGGGCCAGCGCCGCCAAATCCAGGCGATCAAATGCATCGCCTTTGACGAATTGCGCGATATCCCCCAGGCCTTTCTCGCGAATCAGCGCGCCACCGTCGCGCACGTTGATGTCGCTGTAGTCACGCAGCAGGATCGATTCCGGCAACGGCGACACGCCCTGCAAGGCTTCGAGAATGTAACGCCCGTGGCCGGCGGCGATATCCACAATGCGCACTTCACGGTCTTCTGCACGCAACTTGGCCATGGCCAGGCGCAGCAGCTCTTCGACATTCAGCTTGCGCTGTCGAATGCCGCGCCAGCCGATGGAGTTGAGGTAGTTGGTGTCGATCATGCGCCCCAGCCCGCCCTTGCCGGTGGGCGTGTTGCGGTACACGTAGTCCAGGGTGCTGCCGGAGTCGAAGCCGGTATCGAAGCCCAGCTTCACGCCTTCCGACAGATTTTTGCCCAGGCCCATGCTGGCGCGGGTCATGCGCCAGTAAAGATCACGCAGGGAGTTGCGCGGCAGCGGCGCGGCGAGGGCTTCAGACTCGGCGCAGGTGGCGCCGATTTTGTCGGCGTCCAGTAATGATGCGCGGTCTAGCGGGTGTTCGAAGTTTTGCAGGATAAAGCGACGGGCGCTGTTTACAGCGGTGGCACGGTCGCGCTCGCCCAGGGTGTCGTGGAAGAAACCGGGGAGGATATGCAGCTCTTTTTTCAGGCTGCCAAGGCGGTCGAAGAATTGCTGCTGGGGTTTGCGGTGCACCACAAAGTCGGAACCCGAGACCAGCAACTGCGTTGGCACCTGGATCGCCTGGGCATCGGCTACAACCCGGTCGGCCGCTTCGTACAGGCCCAGCAGCACATTCACCGAGATGGCCTTGGTGATCAGCGGGTCGCTGTCGTAGGACGCCACGCGCTCGGGGTCATGGCTGAGGAACTTGGCCTTGACGTAGCTGTTGACGAAAAAATTGCCGCGAAACTTGCGCATCAAGGCCAGGCCCGGCCGGGCGAACGGCACGTACAGCTTGACCTTGAAGGCCGGGGAGGCCAGCACCAGGGCGCGGATCTTCGGGGCGTAATCGTGTACCCAAGTGGCCGCGATCACGGCGCCGACGCTTTGGGCGATGACCGCTAAGTTCTCTTCTTCGATGCCGTAGGTGGTGCTGATGTGATCGCAAAAGGTCTGCACATCGCGGGCGCTGGTGGCGAAGCTTGGGCTGTCACCGCGCTCGCCGGGTGACTGGCCGTGGCCGCGGGCATCCCAGGCGAAGAAGTCGAATTGCGGCAGGTTCAGCTCATCCACCAAGTGGGCAATGCGCCCCGAATGCTCGTGGCCGCGATGGAACAACACGATGGCCTGGCGTGGCCCGGCACCTTCTGTGGCCGGCCAATGCCGGTAGAACAGCTCGACGCCATCGTGGGTACTGAAGGTGTGTTCTTGTTGTTCACGCATCGCAAAATCCTTATGCAGAAGGGGAAGTGTGTTCTTCTTTGAGGCCTTGGCGCACTCGATTGACCAGGGTGTAGGCGAGCAGGGCGGCGACCAGCCACATCACCGCGTCGACCCAGCCCGCCCCCAGCCAGCCCAGCGCCACGCCGGTGGCCAGCACGCCGAGCACGAAGGCCCGGTCGCTTTTGCCCATCGGCCCGTCATAGCGGCGGGATGCGCCCACCATCGGCCCCAGCACGCCGGCGTATTCACTGAACACCGCCAGCAGCGCCACCAGCAGCACTGGCGCCAGGCTCACGCCGGGGATCAACGCGAAGGGCAGGATCAGCGCACTGTCGGCGATCACATCGCACAGTTCATTGAGGTACGCGCCCAGGCGTGATTGCTGGCCGAATTCGCGGGCGAGCATGCCGTCGATGGCGTTGAGGGCCATGCGCAGGATCATCCACAGCGGGATCAGCGCAAACAGCCATAGGTGATGGGCGAAGCTGGCGATCAGCAGGCCCACCAGCAGGGAGATCACGCCGGCAATGACGGTGATCTGGTTGGCGGTGGTGCCGTTGTCGTAGAGGCGCTGCACGAGGGGGCGCAGCAGGTTTTGAAAACGCGGCTTGAGCTGATAGATCGAAATCATGGGAGGTGACGCTTCCTTGTCCGTGAACCCGCGAAAAACTGGGTTGGAGTGTGCCGATTATTCGTAGCGTTCACCAGTGATGGCGCGTGTTTATGGGGGTTTAGTCACGGTCTGGAAGGCAACGAGGGGCAAATGTGGGAGGGGGCTTGCTCCCGATAGCGGTGGGTCAGCTACAAATGCAATGACTGACACACTGCTATCGGGAGCAAGCCCCCTCCCACCCTGGATTTATATCGTGTTCGAAAGCTGCATTCACCGAACAAAAATTTCACGTTGCGTGTTATATCGTAACGAATTATGTGCACGTGGGCGTTGAGTGGATGCAAGTGGATCTGGAAGCTGACGGCGCTTCGGTAGAAGGCCTGGCGCGTTTTCAACAGGGGCCGTTCCATTCCCGGCGATTGCGCCAGGCCGGCATCGGGCTGACCGCATTGGCCGTCGCCGGTTGGGTGCTGGCGCTGTTTGTCGCGCTGTTTGCGCCGCTGTCGATCTGGCCGGTGGTGTTGATCAACTGTGCCTCGGCGCTACTGCTGTTGGTGGCGGGTTTGCAATCGGCGTGGTGGGTGGCCGATTGGCGCGCGCAGGCGCTGGAAGAGTCTGTGATCGAAGTACCGGTTGAAGAAACGGGCCGGTACGCCCGGCTTGCAGGACGCTTTGCTCAACAGATTGGCGCGCCGGTGTTGTGGTTGGGCGGTTGGTCGCTGCTGGCGCTCGTCAGCATCACTGAGTTCTGGAACCTGGCCTTGCCCGCCGCGGCGGTCGGCCAATCGGCAACCATTGGTGCCGCGCTGGCGCTAGCCTTGGCGTTTGCCTTGCTGGTGTTCGAACGCCGCCTGGCCCAGGAAACCGCCGCCCAATGGCCTGAGGCTTCGCAACTGGCGCAGTTGAGCCGGGTGGCGATTATCTGCCTGGTGGTCAGTGCGGTTTGCCTGTTGTTTGCTGGCGCCGAATCCGTCTGGCCGTTGCGCCTCGCGGTATTGATCGGCTTGCTGCCAGCGCTGGTCGCCGTGGAGTTTTTGCTGAGGGCCGTACTTTCGCTGTTCAGCCCGCGCCAACCGCGCCTCGAACCGCGGCTGATGGCGCAAAGCTTTATCGCTGGGCTGCTGCGCTGGCCGCCGCAACCCTTGCTGGCGTTACAGCACGAATTGCACAACCGCTTCGGCATCGACCTGCGTCAGATCTGGGCCTTTACCTACATGCGCCGGGCATTTTTGCCGGTGCTGTTGGTGGTGTTGGCGGTCGGCTGGGCGCTGACCGGCGTGCACGAAGTGGCCCTGCAAGGTCGTGGGATTTATGAGCGCTTTGGCAAACCAGTAGAGGTTTACGGCCCAGGCCTGCACGCCGGGTTACCGTGGCCGTTGGGGCGCGTCATCAAGGTGGAAAACGGCGTGGTCCACGAACTGGCCACCAGCGTCAGCGAAGCCGCCGCGCCGGAACTGGCCCCTGCCGAAGGCCCGGCGCCGCTGATCGCCAATCGGCTATGGGACGCCAGCCATGTGAATGATAAATCCCAGGTCATCGCCAGCAGCAGCGGCGACAAGCAGAGCTTCCAGATCGTCAATATGGATGTGCGGTTCGTCTACCGTATCGGCCTGACCGATCAGGCCGCGCTGGCCGCCACCTATAACAGCGCCGATGTGCCGACCCTGATCCGCAGCACCGCCAGCCGCATACTGGTTCACGACTTTGCTTCGCGCACCCTCGACGAACTGCTGGGTGAACAACGCACCAGCCTTGCGGACGAAATCGGCCGCGCCGTGCAAGCGGATCTACAAAAACTCGACAGCGGCGTGGAAATTCTCGCCACCGTGGTCGAAGCGATCCACCCCCCCGCCGGCGCCGCCAACGCCTATCACGGCGTGCAAGCGGCGCAGATCGGCGCCCAGGCGCTGATCTCCCGCGAGCGCGGCGCCGCCAGCGAGCAAACCAACCAGGCCTTGCTGCAAGCCAGCACCGCCCGCGACCAGGCCACGGCCACCGCCCGCGAAGTGAATGCGGGCGCCCAGGCCGCTGATCTGCGATTCGCTGCCGAACAAAAGGCCTACGCCACCGCCGGCCAGGCTTTCGTACTGGAACAGTACCTCGGCCAACTCAGCCAGGGCCTGGCCCACGCCAAGCTGCTTATTCTGGATCATCGCCTGGGCGCCGACAGTGCGCCGACGATCGATCTGCGTTCCTTTACCTTACCGGCCGACCCTTCCGCGCCGCGTAAAGCCGTTCAATAAGGAGTCTGTCTGTTGAGCGCTCATTCCCACGATCACGGTCATCATCATGGCCATCACCACCATCATCACGGTGACGAACACGCTGCTGGCCCCTTCCCGTGGCGGCGCATGGCTTGGGCGGCGTTGCTGGTGCTGTTTGCGGTAGCGGCCGCCAGCCTGGTGCAGGTGCGTTCCGGCGAGGCTACGGTGATCACGCGCTTCGGCAACCCGGCGCGGGTGCTGTTGGAACCAGGCCTGGGCTGGCGCTGGCCAGCGCCGTTCGAGGCGGCAATCCCGGTGGATCTGCGCCTGCGCACCACCTCCAGTGGTTTGCAGGATGTGGGCACCCGTGATGGCCTGCGCATTATCGTGCAGGCCTACGTGGCGTGGCAGGTGCAGGGCGATGCCGACAATGTGCAGCGTTTTATGCGCGCGGTGCAGAACCAGCCGGATGAAGCGGCGCGGCAGATTCGCACCTTTGTTGGCTCGGCACTGGAAACCACGGCCGCCAGTTTCGACCTCTCCAGCCTGGTCAACACCGACGCCAGCCAAGTGCGCATCGCCGATTTCGAAGCGCAGCTGCGCCAGCAGATTGATCAACAATTGCTCACGACCTATGGCGTGCGCGTGGCGCAAGTCGGTATCGAACGGTTGACCCTACCATCGGTCACCCTCACCGCCACCGTCGACCGCATGCGCGCCGAGCGTGAAACCATTGCCACCGAACGCACCGCCGTGGGCAAGCGCGAGGCCGCGCAGATCCGCTCTGGCGCCGAGCGTGATGCGCGCATCGTGCAGGCCGACGCCACGGTGAAAGCCGCCGATATCGAAGCCCAATCGCGGGTCGAAGCCGCGCAGATCTACGGCCGCGCCTACGCCGGCAACCCGCAGCTGTACAACCTGCTGCGCTCGCTGGATACCTTGGGCACCGTGGTGACGCCGGGTACCAAGATCATCCTGCGCACCGATGCGGCGCCGTTTCGCGCCTTGGTGGACGGGCCGAAGGACGTCCAGCCATGACCGAGCGTGACAGCCCGGACAGCCCATGGATCCAGGCTGGGCGCCTGACTTTCCTGGCGCTGTACGCGGTAACCGTGCTGGCCGCGTTGGCCTGGGCGTTTTCCAATGTGCGCCAGATCGACCCGCAGAACCGCGCCGTGGTGCTGCACTTTGGCGCCCTGGACCGCATCCAGAATGCCGGGCTGTTGCTGGCCTGGCCGCAACCGTTTGAGCAAGTGGTGCTGTTGCCGGCGGCCGACCGGGTGATCGAGCGTAGGGTGGCGAACCTGCTGCGTTCCGACGCGGCGATCCAGGCGGACCGCGTGGCCAGTTTTGCCACGCCGCTGAGCGATGCCCTGGCTGGCTCCGGTTACCTGCTGACCGGCGATGCCGGGGTGGTACAGCTGGATGTGCGGGTGTTTTACAAAGTCACTGAGCCCTATGCCTTCGTGCTCCAGGGCGAGCATGTGTTGCCGGCCCTTGATCGCCTGGTGACCCGTAGCGCCGTTGCCCTTACGGCCGCCCGCGATCTGGATACGATTTTGGTGGCGCGCCCCGAGCTGATGGGCACTGACAACGGCGCCGCCGAGCGTCGTGAACGGCTGCGCGGTGACCTGGTGCAAGGCATCAATCAACAACTGGCAGCGTTGACGTCCAGTGGCTTGGGCCTGGGCATCGCCGTCACTCGTGTGGATGTGCAATCGAGCCTGCCAGGGCCGGCGGTGAATGCGTTCAACGCCGTACTGACCGCCAGCCAGCAAGCTGATAAAGCCGTGGCCAACGCCCGCACGGATGCAGAAAAACTCACCCAGACCGCCAATCAGCAGGCCGACCGCTTGGTGCAAGTGGCCCACGCCCAAGCCAGCGAACGCCTGGCCAATGCCCAGGCGCAAACCGCCACTGTAGCCAGCCTGGCCCAAGTGAAAGACCCGGGCTTGTTGCTGCGCCTATACCGCGAACGCTTGCCGAAGATCCTCGGCCAGGCCGGTTCCGTGACCACGGTCGACCCCAAAGACGACTCCCGCTTGATCATCCAGGGAGCCGAACAATGAGCGCACCTATGTTGACCTCCGCCGAGCAGCGCAGTGCTGCGCGGCAATTGACCCTGGCCATGCTGGCGCTCGGCCTACTGGTACTGGGCCTGGTGTGGCGCTGGCTGGCGCCGGACCAGAGCGGGGTGAGCCAGTTGCTGTTGGGCGTCGCTTCGCTGTTGGTGGCGGTGCCGGTGATGCGTTCGGCCTGGTACAGCCTGCGGTTTCCCAGCCTGCACGGCATCACCGACCAGTTGATCGCCCTGGCCATGCTTGGCGCCTGGGCGACCGGTGATCTGCTGACCGCCGCGCTGCTGCCGATCATCATGATCTTCGGCCATGTGCTGGAAGAGCGCAGCGTAATCGGTTCTCAGGAGGCCATTCACGCCCTGGGCAAATTGACCCGCAGCCATGCGCGTTTGGTGCAGGCCGATGGCAGCATCGTTGAAGTGGACAACGGCACGCTCAATACCGGCGATATCGTTGAAGTGCGCGCCGGTGACCGCGTGCCGGCCGATGGGGTGGTGTTGTCGGGCCAGGCGAGCCTGGACACGGCGCCGATTACCGGTGAGTCGGTGCCGTTGGAAGCCAGTGTGGGCGTGCAAGTGTTTGGGGGGGCGATCAATCTGGATGGGTTGCTGCGCCTTGAAGTGACACGCACCGGCCATGAATCCACTTTGGGCAAAGTCATCGCCCTGATGCAGAACGCCGAGCGTTCCAAGCCGCCGATCACGCGGCTGCTGGAGCGGTACGCCGGCAGCTATATGGTGTTGGTGTTGTTACTGGCAGCGGTGACCTGGTTTGTGACCAACGATGCCCAGGCGATGCTCGCGGTGTTGGTGGCGGCATGCCCCTGTGCATTGGTGTTGTCGGCGCCGGCTACCGCGATTGCGGGGATTGCCGTGGCAGCGCGCCATGGGATTTTGATTCGCAGCTCGGCGTTTCTGGAGGAATTGGCGGACCTGACCTCGTTGGTGGTCGACAAGACCGGCACCCTGACGTTTGGCACCCTGCGCCTGCAATCCATCGAAACCACCGCGCCGGATCGGCAGGTGTTGCTCAATCTGGCCGCCAGCTTGGGTTCGGCCAGCAGCCATCCGGTCAGCCGGGCGCTGGCGGGGTTGGCGACGCAGGAGCAGAGGCTGTCGCTAACCGATATCCGCGAGCGTCAGGGCCTGGGCGTGGTTGCGCAGACTTCGCAGGGCGAAGCGGCGTTGGGGCGGCCGGAGTTGTTTGAGCAGTTGGGCATCGTGACGACGCCGGTTCCGAACCATGATGGCCCGATTGCCGGTTTGGCCTTGAACGGGGCGTTTCTCGCCTGGCTGCTGCTGGCCGACAGCGTCAAACCCGAAGCCCGTCAGGCCCTGCAAGAGTTGCGTGACCTCGGCCTGGGCCGCCAACTGTTGCTCACCGGCGACCGCCAAAGCGTCGCCGACAGCCTGGCGCGGGACGTAGGCATCAGTGACGTTGAAGCCCAAGCCCTGCCGGAAGACAAGCTCAACCGCGTGTTGGGAGAGATCGGCAGCGGCTTCCGCCCGATGGTGGTAGGCGACGGCATCAACGATTCCCTGGCGCTCAAGGCCGGTGTAGTTGGCGTGGCGATGGGGGCGGGTGGGGCGGATATCGCGTTGGCCTCGGCGGATGTAGTGTTGATCGGCAGCGACCTGCGGCGCCTGGGCACGTGTGTGCGCTTGAGCCGCCAGTGCCGGCAGACCTTGCAGGTGAACGTGATCATCGGCCTGGGTTGGACGTTGGCCATCGTGGTGTTTGCCGCCTTCGGCTGGCTGGGGGCGGCGGGCGCGATGATTGCGGCGGTATTGCACAACCTCAGCACGTTATTGGTGCTGGGCAACGCCGGGCGTTTGCTGCGTTTTCAGGAGCCATTGTCCAAACTTGAAGAAAAATCTTGAAACCGTTGTAACGCCGATGGGGGGCCTCTCTCTAGTGGTGTGTCGAGACCGAGCAATCCGCTCGGACCGACACCCCTACCGATCTCTGAGGACTACAATAATGAACATCAAAAACGCCGTTTCCGGTGCAGCCCTGGCTATCGCTGCTGCCACAATGTTTGCCGGTGTTGCCACCCAGGTACAGGCTGCCGACGCTACTGTTCATTGCTACGGCGTCACTTCCTGCAAAGGCATGAATGACTGCAAGACCGCCGAAAACGCCTGTAAGGGCCAGGCTGCGTGCAAGGGGCACGGCTTCAAGGCCATGACCAAGGCCGCGTGCGATGCGGCTGGCGGCAAAGTCGGCGAGTAACCCCGTGCACCCGCAGCGGCTGCCTACGCCGCTGCGGACACTTTCCCCAGGAGTGTCTGATGCCGACGTCCCTTCCCAACCTCGGTTACGGCCTGGGTTTACGCAATGAATACTATGAGCAGATCCTTGAGCAATCCCCTGCGGTGGATTGGTTTGAAGTGATCTCCGAGAATTATTTGGTCCAGGGCGGCAAAGCCCTGTACTACCTGGATGCAATAGCCGAGCGTTACCCCCTGGTGATGCACGGTGTGTCCCTTTCCATCGGCGGGCCTCATGCCCTCGATATCGACTACCTCACGCAGATCAAGCAGCTCGCCGAGCGTATCCAGCCGGCGTGGGTCTCCGATCACCTGTGCTGGAGCCGCGGCAGCGCCCACCAGCTGCACGACCTGCTGCCCCTGCCTTACACCGAAGAAAGCCTCTACCACGTAGCCGCCCGCGTGCGCCAAGTGCAGGACGTGTTGCAGCGCCCACTGGTGCTGGAAAACGTCTCCAGTTACGTACGCGCCAAGGCCGATGAGTTTACCGAGTGGGAATTCCTCACCGCGTTGGCCCACCTGTCGGGGTGCCAACTGCTGCTGGACGTTAACAACGTGTATGTCAGCTCGCGCAATCATGGCTTCGACGCCTGGACGTTTATCCGTAATCTGCCGCCCGACAGCATCCGCCAACTGCACCTGGCCGGGCATAAGGATTATGGCGACTACGTGGTCGATACCCATGACCATCCGGTGTGCGATCCGGTGTGGGCGCTGTACCAGCAGACGTTGGAACACCTGGGGCCTGTTTCGACATTGTTGGAGCGTGATGACCACTTCCCACCGTTCGAAGAGTTACTCACCGAATTGAGCAAGGCGCGTGAACTGGGTGCTGAGGCGTTGGCCAGGAGACCGCTATGCGCCTGACCGATTGGCAGTTGGCCTTTGAACATCACCTACTCACGGAGTCGCCAGTTGCCAGCGCGGGTTTCGCCGCCACCTTGATGGGCGGCCCGACGCTGGATGTGGAAACGGGCTTGGCGATTTATCACAACGCTTACCTGGCGCGGTTACAGGAAGTGTTGCGACACGACTTCAGCGCCACGCGCTATTGGCTGGGTGATGATGAGTTCGCGTTGCTGGCCGAAGCCTACGTGCGCCGTTATCCGTCGGGCCATTACAGCCTGCGTTGGCTCGGTGAGCGCTTACCCGGGTTTATCACAGAGCATTTGATCGCCGAGCAAAGCGCGCCACTGGCCGAACTGGCTCGGCTGGAGTGGGCGTTTACGCTGGCCTTCGACGCGCCGCAGGGTCATGCGCTGAGCCTCAATGACATGGCGCAGTTGCCGCCAGAGGCCTGGCCGGATTTGCACGTCACGCTGGCGCCATCGGTGCAGCAGTTGCTGTGCCACTTCAATACCGTGGCGATCTGGCGGGCCAGCAAGGACGACTCAGGCTTCCCCGGTAGCCAGGCCCTTGAGTTTGCGCAGGTTTGCCTGGTGTGGCGTTCTCAGAACGTGTGCCATTACCGCAGCCTGGAGCCGGCAGAAGCCTGTGCGTTGGCGGGTATGGTGACCAGCGGCTGGTGCTTCTCAGAACTGTGCGCTGAGTTGGCAGTCACTTATGCAGAGGGTGCGCCCCTGCAAGCCGTTACATGGCTGAAGCAGTGGGTGCAGGAGGGGCTGATCGAGCGTCGAACTTAGTCGGCGGGGTGCTACCAATAGATAGCTGCCTACTTTTATAGGGATGGTCTACCCTCACTCCAGACGTCTGAAACAAGGGGGGACTACTCATGCTCGCGCAACTTCCACCGGCCTTACAGAATCTTCAGCTACCGCTGCGTCTTCGACTCTGGGATGGCCATGAATTCAACTTGGGCCCTGAGCCCAGTGTGACCATCGTGGTGAAGGACCCCACCGTCGTGACACAGCTGACCCATCCCACGCTCGATTCCCTAGGCGAAGCCTTTATCGAGGGCAAACTGGAGCTGGAAGGCTCCATCACCGAAGTGATCCGGGTGTGCGACGAGTTGAGCCACGCCCTGATTGAGGACGACGAGGGGAGTCGTCCGGTGCGCTCGACCCACGACAAGGCCACTGACGCGGCGGCCATCTCCTACCACTACGACCTGTCTAACGCGTTCTACCAGCTGTGGCTGGACCAGGACATGGCGTACTCCTGCGGTTATTTCGAAACCGGCAGCGAATCCATCGACCAAGCCCAACAAGACAAATTTCGCCACCTGTGCCGCAAGCTGCGGTTGCAGCCGGGCGAGTATTTGCTCGATGTCGGCTGTGGCTGGGGCGGGCTGGCGCGCTTTGCGGCGCGGGAATTCGGGGTGAAAGTGTTTGGCATCACCCTGAGTAAAGAACAGTTGACGCTGGCCCGGGAGCGGGTGAACGCCGAGGGCCTGGAAGACCAGGTTGACCTGCAACTACTCGACTACCGCGACCTGCCGCAAGACGGGCGTTTCGACAAAGTGGTGAGCGTGGGCATGTTTGAACACGTCGGCCACGCCAACCTGGCCGCCTACTGCCAAACCTTGTTCGGCGCGGTGCGTGAAGGTGGCCTGGTGATGAACCATGGCATTACCGCCAAGCACACCGACGGCCGCCCCGTGGGCCGTGGCGCCGGAGAGTTTATCGAGCGCTATGTGTTCCCCAACGGCGAGCTGCCGCACCTGGCGATGATGACGGCTGAGCTCAGCGAAGTTGGGCTGGAAGTGGTCGACGTCGAAAGCCTGCGCCTGCATTACGCGCGCACGCTGGACCACTGGAGCGAGCGCCTGGAAGACAACCTGGAAGCCGCCGCGAAGATGGTGCCGGAGCAGGCATTGCGTATCTGGCGGTTGTACCTGGCCGGGTGTGCGTATGCGTTTGCGCGGGGGTGGATCAACTTGCATCAGATATTGGCGGTGAAACCCCATGCCGATGGCGGCCATGAACTGCCATGGACGCGGGAAGATATCTACCGCTGATCTTCTGAATACACTGAAGATCAAAATGTGGGAGGGGGCTTGCTCCCGATTGCAGTGTGTCAGTCACACATATATCAACTGAACCACTGCTATCGGGAGCAAGCCCCCTCCCACATTTTTCACCGCGTCGCCTGTTAGAGAATCGGCGAGATCAAGCGCGCCACCCGCATCCCCAACTGCTGCAAACGCGGGGTCTCGCGGCTTTCTTCCTGGCTGACCTCATGGGCCAAGGCGAAATCATCCAGCAACATCTGCTCCACTTCGCGGGCAAAACCCTCATCCACCGTCAGCAACATCACTTCGAAATTCAGCCGGAACGATCGGTTGTCCATGTTCGCACTGCCGATGGCGCTGATTTCGCTGTCCACCAACACCACCTTCTGATGCAGGAACCCCGGCGTATATCGAAATACCCGCACGCCTGCGCGCACGGCTTCAATCGCATAAAGGCTCGAAGCGGCGTAGACGATGCGGTGATCGGGCCGCGACGGCAGCAGCAAGCGCACATCGACGCCGCGCAACACCGCCAGGCGCAACGCGGCGAACACGGCTTCGTCGGGTATGAAATAGGGGCTGGTGATCCACACCCGTTCGGTTGCGGCATGGATAGCTTCGACGAAGAACAGTGAACAGGTTTCGTAAGGGTCGGCCGGGCCGCTGGCGAGCAGTTGGCAGAGCACGCCATCTTCGGGGTAGGCGTCCGGGAGGATCAGCGGCGGCAACTCACGCGCCGCCCAGAACCAGTCCTCGGCAAACGACTCCTGCAAACACGCGACCACAGGGCCGGTGACCTGCATATGGGTATCGCGCCACGGTGCCAGTGGCGGCTTTTTGCCCAGGTATTCATCGCCCACGTTATGCCCGCCGACAAACCCGGTGATGCCGTCCACCACCACGATCTTGCGGTGGTTACGAAAGTTGACCTGGAAACGATTGAGCCATCCGCTGCGGGTGGCGAATGCCTTCACCTGTACGCCGGCATCGCGCAGCGATTGCACGTAGCGATGGGGCAGGGCGTGGCTGCCGATGCGGTCGTAGAGCACGTAAATGGCGACGCCTTCGGCGGCTTTCTTCTTCAACAGGGTGTGCAGTTGGCGGCCAAGTTCGTCGTCATGAATGATGAAAAACTGGAACAGCACGGCGGTCTTGGCGCTGCGAATGGCGTCGAAAATCGCGCTGAAGGTGGCGTCGCCATTGATCAACAAGCGCACTTCGTTGTTGGCCAGGCACGGCATGCGCCCCAGCTTGGGCATGGCGCGCAAGGAGGCATAGGCGCTGGAGTTTCGTGCGGCCAACGCCTCTTCGACCCAGGGGCGCCAGTTCAGCTCGGCGATGGCGCTGTGCATTTCCTGGTTGGCCTGGCGGCGTGCCTGGATATAGGCGTCGAAGGTGCTGCGGCCAAAAATCAGGTAGGGGATCAGCGTGAGGTAGGGAATGAACATCAGCGACAAGGCCCAGGCGATGGAGCCTTGGGCGGTCCTGACGGTCAGCACCGCGTGGAGCGCGGCGAGGGTGCCGAAAAAATGCAGCGTGGCAATGAAGTAGGCGAGCAGGTGCGGGCCAAAGAAATCCATGGACGGCGATACTCCAGACAATCCAATGCCTAACAGACCATGAACGGCTATGAATGTCGCTATTTTATTTGCCGTGCAACACTGGCGGCTTTGCGGCGTCTAACGCCCAACATTACCCAGGAGTTACCCGATGAATGCTCGTTTGCTCTGTTTAGCCATGGTCACTGGTTTGGCGCTGCCGGTAGCGGCGCAGGCGCAGATGCTGGCGCCGGGCTTGTGGGAATTGACCACCAGCAACATGAAAGTGGATAACCAGGACCTGCCGGATTTGTCGCTGATTCTCGGCCAGCTCAAGCAACAGATGACCCCTGAACAGCGCGCCATGCTGGAAAAACAAGGCATCACCATGGCCGGTAAAGGCGTGCAGGTGTGCTTGACCCCGGCACAGGTGGCCTCCGATTCGATCCCCCTGACCGACCCGCAATCGGGCTGTAAACAGGAAGTGACCGACAAGACCGGTAACCAGTGGAAATTCCGTTTCAGCTGCCCGAAAGCCCAAGGCACGGGTGTGGCGACTTTCCAGAGCCAGAAAGAATTCACCACCACCGTCAACGGCACGTTCAATGCTACCGGCATCCAGCAGAAGGGCAGCCTGGACAGCCACGCCCAATGGCTTGGCAACGATTGCGGCACGGTCAAACCCCGCGCTTAACGCAAGAAATGCAGCGGCAAACCCTGGCAGCTGTCGACCACTTGGCCGTTGTGCCAGGCCAGGTGGCCGGACACCAACGTGGTACTGACGCTGTGACGAAAGCTGCGTTCGGCGAAAGGTGTCCAGCCACAGCGCCCCAGGATCGGCTGGCTGCTCACCGGTTTGCCGTCGGGCTCGGGCTGGATCAACACCAGGTCGGCCCAATAGCCTTCGCGCAAATAGCCGCGATCGGGAATGGCAAACAGGTCCGCCACGCGATGGCTGGTTTTGGCCACCAGCGTCGCCAGGGGCAAAAGCCCATCCGCCACCAACTCCAATAACGCCGGCAGCGCATGCTGCACCAGGGGCAAACCTGACGGCGCCTCTCGATACCCCAACTGTTTTTGCGCCCAAGTGTGCGGCGCATGGTCACTGCCAATCACATCCAGACGATCACTGAGCAAGGCTTGGCGCAGCGCGTCGCGGTCGGCGCGGGTCTTGATCGCCGGGTTGCATTTGATCTGGTGGCCCAGGCGGTGATAGTCGCGGTCATCGAACAATAAGTGGTGCAGGCAGACTTCGGCGGTGATGCGCTTTTGCGCCAGCGGTTTGTCTTCGAACAGCGCCAGTTCTCGTGCGCTGGTCAGGTGCAGTACATGCAGGCGTGTACCGTGACGCTTGGCCAATTCCACCGCAAACGACGACGAGCGATAACACGCCTCGGCATCGCGGATCAGTGGGTGAGCGACAGCGGGGATGTGCTCGCCAAAACGTTCGCGCAAGCGCTGCTCGTTGGCCAGGATACTCGGCGTGTGTTCGCAGTGGGCCAGCAGAATGGTCGGCACTTCAGCAAACAGGCGTTCCAGGATGCGCGGGTCGTCCACCAGCATATTGCCGGTGGAGGCGCCCATGAACACTTTGACCCCGGCCACTTGGCTCGGGTCCAGGGCGGCAACGGTATCGAGGTTGTCGTTGCTCACTCCAAAGTGAAAGCCGTAGTTGGCCACCGAATGTAGAGAGGCGCGGCGCTTTTTGTCGGCCAGGGCTTCCAAGTTCAGGGTGGCCGGGTTGGTGTTGGGCATGTCCATGAAGCTGGTGATGCCGCCGGCCACCGCCGCGCGGGACTCGCTGTAGAAGCTGCCTTTGTCGGGCGCGCCGGGTTCGCGAAAATGCACCTGGTCGTCGATCATGCCCGGCAGCAGCCATTGGCCTTTGGCGTCGATGGCCACGGGGGCGTTGCAGCCCTCAATACTGCTGGCGATCTTCTCGATGCGGCCGTTGGATACCAGCACATCAGCGTCGAACTCTTGGCCTTCGTTCACCAGGCGGGCATTGCGGATCAGCAGGCGGCTCATGGTTCAGAACTCGTTTTGCAGGGCTTTGTAGCCGCGCACCAGGTCGACATTGGTGCGCGCCACGTCTTCGGAAAATTCCGATGCGCTGACGCTCACCGGCGGGAATTGCGACAGGTCGGTGCTGGGCCCGATGCGGGTGGTGGAGGGCACGTAGAACGCATCCGGCAAGTCGCGGCCATCGACCACCGAGTTGTGGCGCACCACGCAGCCATCGCCTAGGGCGCAGTTGAACAGCACGCTGTTGAAACCGATGAACACGCGGTCACCGACCGTGCAGGGGCCGTGGACGATGGAGCGGTGGGCGATCGAGGTGAATTCGCCTATCGTCACCGCCGCGCCGGATTTGGAGTGGATGACCACGCCGTCCTGAATGTTGGAGTTGGCGCCGATGGTGATCGGGTCCATGGCGCCGCTGGCGTCAACCTCGTCGGCGCGGATCACGGCGTAGGGGCCGACGAAGACATTCTCGCCGATGATGACTTTGCCGCAGATGATCGCGGTCTTGTCGACGTAGGCCGATTCGGCAATCACCGGCAGATCGCCGGACGGGTTCTTGCGGATCATGGCTTGCCCAACGCGGCGCAGAGCGTGTTGAGGTTGTACTCGAACAACCCGATGAAGGTGCTGGCCGGGCCTTTAGCAGCGAGGGCGTCGGAGTACAGCGTGCCGCCGATTTGCGCGCCGCTTTCGTCAGCGATCTGCTTGAGCAGGCGTGAATCCTTGATGTTTTCCATGAACACGGCCTTGACCTTGTCTTTGCGAATTTGGGTAATCAACGCCGCCACTTCGGCGGCAGACGGCTCACGCTCGGTGGACAGGCCCTGTGGCGCGAGGAACTCGATGCCATACGCCTGGCCCAGGTAACCGAAGGCGTCGTGGGACGTAACGATGCGGCGGTTGCCCGGCGGCAGCGCGGCAAACTTGGTTTTGGCTTCGGCCAGCAGGCGGTAGATGTCTTGCAGGTAGGCTTGGCTATTGCGCTGGTAATCAGCCTTGTTGGCCGGGTCGGCGGTGATCAGTGCCTTGGTGATGTTGTTTACATAGATTTCAGCGTTGGCCAAGTTATGCCAGGCGTGCGGGTCGGGGATGGTTTCACCGTCTTCGTCCATGGTGTGGGAGATCACGCCCTTGCTGGCGGTGACCACGGTGGCCTTGGTTTCGGTGCTGGTCACCAGGCGGTCGAGCCAGGGTTCGAAACCCAGGCCGTTCTTGATGATCACGCGGGCCTTGAGCAGCGCCTTGGCGTCGTCCGGGCTTGGCTCGTAGGTGTGGGCGTCGGCGTCGGGGCCGACCATGTTGCTGATCTGGATGTGATCGCCACCAATCTGGTGGGTGATGTCATCGAGAATGCTGAAGCTGGTGACCACTTGGAGTTTGTCGGCAGCCTGGGCCATCGACAGCGGCAGCAGAAGACTGAACAGCACGAGTAAAGCGCGCATCGGGGAACACCTCATTGGGATGTAAGAGAGGGCGGGCGGCGCAGCAAACCGTGCACCGGACCGAAGGCCACAGACAGCAAATACCCGGCGCCCGCTACCAGCACGATGGCCGGGCCGCTGGGCAACGAGTAGTAAAACGACAGCAACAAGCCCAGCCATACCGACAGGCAGCCAAGCACTGCCGATACCGCGATCAGTACCGGCAGGCGCCGGCTCCAGAAGCGTGAAGCAATGGCCGGCAACATCATCAGGCCCACCACCATCAGCGCGCCGATGGCCTGGAAACCGATCACCAGGTTCAGCACCACAAGGGTCAGAAACACGCCGTGGGCCAACGGGCCGAGACGGCTGACGGTTTGCAGGAACAGCGGGTCGAGGGTGTCCAGCAGCAGCGGTTTGCAGATCACCGCCATGGCGATCAGGCTGAACCCGGTGACCCAGAGCATGCCGGTGAGGGTGGTTTGATCCACCGCGAGGGCAGAGCCGAAGAGCAGGTGCAGCAGGTCCAGGCGTTTGCCGGCGATGCCGAGGATCAGCACACCGGCGGCAAGGGAGATGGGGTAGATGGCGGCGAGGCTGGCGTCTTCACGCAAGCCGGTGCGGCGGGTGATCCACGCGGACAAGCCGGCCATGCTCAGCCCGGCACCGAGGCCGCCGAGGGTCAGGGCGGGCAGGCTCAGGCCGGCAAACCAGAAGCCGAGGGCAGCGCCGGGCAATATGCCGTGGGCGACGGCGTCGCCGATCAGGCTCATGCGTCGCAGGATCAGGAATACGCCCAGTGGCGCGGTACTACAGGCCAGTACCAGCCCGCCGATGAGCGCGCGGCGCATGAAGACGAAGTCGACGAAGGGCATCCACAGGTGGGCGGCAAAGTGCATCAGGCCACCTGCATGTGGGGCTGTGGGCGGATCAGCGCTTTGCTGTCGCCGAAGACGCAGCCGGTGCGCTTGATCTGTACGACTTGCTGGGTGTGATGGCGCACGGAGGCCAGGTCATGGCAAACGATCACCACCGTACGGCCTTCGTCGTGCCAGGCGTGCACATGTTTCCAGCACAGCGCCTGGCCTTCTTCGTCGAGGGCGGCGTGGGGTTCGTCGAGCAGCAACACCGGCGCCTGCGCCAGGCTCATGCGGGCGAGCAGGGCACGTTGCAGCTCACCGCCGGACAAGGCCATCAACGGGCGGTGCTCCAGGCCGCTGAGGCACCAGTCTTCCAATACGGCTTCAAGGCGTTGGCTGCGCTGTTGCGGCGAGAGCTGGGTGCCCCAGAAACCGGCGGCGACCAACTCTTGCAGGCTGATGGGGAACTGGCGGTCGAGGTGCTGTTGCTGGGGCAGGAACGACAGGCCGCCACGGCGTGGAACATCCACGGTTACCTTTCCCGCTAGCGGCTTTTGCAAGCCGGCGATGACTTTAAGCAGGCTGCTTTTGCCGGTGCCATTGGCGCCGATGATGCCGGTGAGGCTGCCTTTATCGAGGGTGAAGTCTAGGGCGGGTGTCAGCGGTTGGCCAGGCGCGCCCCAACGTAAAGCGGTGCAGGTGATCATGCAGGGTGTCTCGTCCAGCGGCTTTCAGCCACGGCATCGTGCGCGTGCAGGCTTTCGGCGTGGATCACTTTCAGGTGGAAGGCTTTGACGGCGTCCGAGCGTTTCAAGGCGAGGTTGAGGCGGCGGGCGGCGTCTTCGCAGAACATCAGGTTCTGCCCGTTGGCCAGGGCGAAGGCTTGTTCGTCCGCGCGTTTTACAGCGGTTTGTACGGCGGTGCCGAGGGCGGCTTCGGCGGCGTTGATCAGGTCGGTCAGCGGCAGGTCAACGCCTTGCAACTGGATGTTGAGCTGCGCCGTGCTGCGCTGGCTGTGGGGTGTGGCAGTGATGCCGTTGGCGCTGCCAAGCCAAGCCAGCACGTCTTCATGCTGCAACGGCGTGTTGGCGAAATCCTGGAGAAATTGTTGCTGAATCAACTGCCTGGCGAGGGCAGCCGAGCACGGGCAGGTTGAGGAGTAGGTAACGTCAATTTTTAGTTCCACGTGGAACATCTGGTTTTCCAGACGCGCTTCGATGCTCACTGGGTAGCTTTTCCAACCGGCTAATGGGCTGATCAGTGCCGGGCGTTTGAGCAGCAAATCGGTGTGGATACGCAGGAAGGCGTTCTTAGATAAACCTTCATGTGTGTCGAGGAAGCGCTGCAGTACATTACGCAGAAGTGCAGGTGTAAGGGGCTGCTGCTCAAGCATCTCCAGCGCCAGGTACAGGCGTGACATGTGGATGCCACGGGCCTCGCCATCGTCCAGGCTTACGCCGGCATCGGCGCTGGCGCTGAGGCGTTGGCCGTCAATGAAGATGGGTAGGGCAATGCCGCACATGCCGACCCAATCGAGTGGCAAGGCTTGGCGTGAAGCCTGCGCGGCGATATCCGGCAGAGTCAGCGCATTCATGAGCAGGTCCATCGTTGGTAATAATTAGACATGTTATAGTATAACAATAAGGTCGACGATGAATATTCTGCTCCAGCCTTTTTTCAGTCATGTCGAGTAGGGATGCTCCTCCATTCGCGGTAGTTGTCATGCACAGACGTCAGCTCCTAAACCTGCTGCTCGCCAGCCCTTTGTTCACGCTGCCGTTTGCGGCGAATGCCACGCAGGTCAGCAATGCGCGCTTGTGGCGCTCGGACGACAAGCTGCGATTGGTGTTCGACCTCAGCGGCCCGGTGCAGTACAAAACCTTTTCCCTCACTGCACCGGAGCGCCTGATCATCGATTTGAGCGGGGCAGGGCTCAGCGGTGATTTCTCGCAACTGGCGTTGAAGAACAGCGGGATTACCGCGATCCGCTCGGGGCATTTTGGCAAGAGCGACACGCGCATCGTGCTGGACCTGGCGGCGCCGATGCAGCTCAACAGCTTTCTACTGCCCCCCCAGGATGGGCAGGGGCATCGCCTGGTGCTGGACCTGACCAGCGCCACCCAGGCCCCCCGTCAAATCGCGGCTGAGCCCAGGCCGCCGGTGGATAGAACCCATCCCAAGCGCGACATCATCGTGGTGGTCGACCCCGGCCACGGCGGTAAAGACCCTGGCGCCGTTGGCTCCAAGGGCCAGCGCGAGAAAGACGTGGTGCTGTCTATCGCCCAGCTATTGGCCAAACGCTTGAAGCGCGAGAAGGGTTTTGACGTGAAACTGGTGCGTAACGACGACTTCTTTGTGCCACTGCGCAAGCGTGTAGACATCGCCCGTCAGCACAAGGCCGACATGTTTATCTCGGTACATGCCGATGCCGCGCCACGGCTGACGGCGTCGGGGGCCTCGGTGTATGCGCTGTCTGAAGGTGGTGCGACCTCCGCCACGGCACGCTTTATGGCCCAGCGCGAAAATGGTGCCGACCTGCTGGGGGCCACCACGCTGCTCAATCTCAAGGACAAAGACCCGATGTTGGCCGGGGTCATTCTGGATATGTCGATGAACGCCACCATCGCCTCCAGCCTGCAACTGGGCAGCTCGATCCTGGGCAGCCTGGAAGGCATCACCAGCCTGCATCAGAAACGCGTGGAACAGGCCGGGTTCGCGGTGCTCAAGTCACCGGATGTGCCGTCGATTTTGGTGGAGACCGGGTTTATCTCCAACACTCGGGATGCTGCGCGCTTGGTCACGGCGCGTCATCAACAGGCAGTTGCGGATGGTTTGTTCGAAGGCCTTAAACGGTATTTCGAGAAGAACCCACCGATGAACAGCTACATGGCCTGGGCTCAGGAGCAGAAAAACGCCCAGGTCTAACAGCCCGTCATCCGGTTGCACGTGAACTTGGCGCTGGCCCCCCCGGAACTGGAAAACCGGTTGATCGTGGTCCAGCCCACCCGCCGCGTGTAGCCGACCCACGCCTCCCCATCCGAGGCCAACCCGGTAAAGAACGTCAGCTGCCCATAGCGGCTGTTGGTCTGCGCCCAATAGCGTTTGCCGATCACCTCATAGCCACGCAAATACGTAGTGCTGCCTACCGTCGCCACGCTGTAAGCATTGCCCTGTGGGTCTATGCACGCCAGCAGGTTGGCGCTGCGTGTGCAATTGGCCAGCAGGCTTGGCACTTGGGCGCAGGCCGGTACTGCCGCTGCCAATAGCAGGGGGCACACCAGGTATTTCATAGGGTTTCTCGGGGCGGGAAGGTGCTCAAGCATTGCGCCCTTCGTCGTGGCGTTCAAGAGGGATTGGCTTATTTGTATTGTTATACTATAACATTAAAGCACAGCCTGACCCGTGAATCGCTCTCCATGACCCGACAAGACCTGCTGGCCCAGCCGGCCGCCGACTACATGAATGAAGCCCAGCAAGGCTTCTTCCGTGAGCTGCTGCTAACCCAACGCAACGAGCTGCAAGCCCGCATCGAAGCCGAGTTCCTGGTGCTGCGTGAGCAGGAAACCAACAGCGACCTGGCCGACATAGGCAGCGCCGAAGAGCAGCGCCAATGGCAACTGCGCCTGCTGGAGCGCGAGAAAAAGCTGCTGGACAAGATCGACGACGCCCTCGAACTGCTGGCTCGCGGTGAATACGGCTGGTGCCGTGAAACGGGTGAAGCGATCGGCCTGCAACGCCTGCTGCTGCGCCCCACCGCCACCCTGTGTATCGAAGCCAAAGAACGTGAAGAGCTGCGCGAACGCCATAAACGGGCGATTTGACCGGCCAACCCTGATGAGGAATACCTGATGCCCAATCGTCTCCCCGTTACTGTGTTGTCCGGCTTTCTCGGCGCCGGTAAAAGCACGCTGCTTAACTACGTCTTGCGCAACCGCGAAAACCTGCGGGTGGCGGTGATCGTCAACGACATGAGCGAAATCAATATTGATGGCAGCGAGGTCCAGCGCGACGTCACCCTCAACCGTTCCGAAGAAAAACTGGTGGAGATGAGCAACGGCTGCATCTGTTGCACCTTGCGTGAAGACCTGCTGTTGGAAGTGGGAAAACTCGCCAAGGAAGGTCGTTTCGATTACCTGCTGATCGAATCGACCGGCATCTCCGAGCCGTTACCGGTGGCCGAAACCTTCACCTTTCGCGATGAAAACGAGCACAGCCTGGCCGACATCGCCCGCCTGGACACCATGGTCACCGTGGTCGACGGCATGAACTTCCTGCTCGACTACCAGGCCGCCGAAAGCCTGGCCTCACGGGGTGAAACCCTCGGCGAAGAAGATGAACGCTCGATCACCGACCTGTTGATTGAGCAGATCGAGTTTGCCGACGTGATCCTGATCAGCAAGATCGACCTGATCAGCAGCCGCGAACGCGAAGAGCTGATGGCGATTCTTGAGCGCCTCAACGCCCAGGCTGAAATCATCCCGATGGTCATGGGCGAAGTGCCGCTGCACAAGATCCTCAACACTGGGCGCTTTGACTTTGAACGTGCCGCCCAGGCCCCGGGTTGGCTCCAGGAACTGCGCGGTGAACATGTGCCGGAAACCGAGGAATACGGCATCGCCTCTACCGCTTATCGCGCACGCCGCCCGTTTCATCCCCAGCGCTTCTTCGACTTTATCGACCGTCCTTGGGTGAACGGCAAACTGCTGCGCTCCAAGGGCTTTTTCTGGCTCGCCAGCAAGCATCAGGACGCGGGCAGTTGGTCCCAGGCTGGCGGCCTGATGCGTCATGGTTTTGCCGGACGCTGGTGGCGCTTCGTGCCCAAAAGCCAGTGGCCGCAGGACGAAGAAAGCGTTGCGGCGATCATGGGCAACTGGCAACTGAGCACCGGCGATTGCCGCCAGGAACTGGTGTTTATCGGGCAGAACATCGACTTCGCCCAGATGCGCGCCGAGCTGGATGCATGCTTGCTCAACGATGAAGAAATGGCCTTGGGCGTCGACGGTTGGCGCCTGCTGGCCGATCCCTTTGGCCCCTGGTATGAGGAGGCAGCCGCCTGATGCTCGCCCCGGTAATTCCCCTGCGCCCCGTGATTCGCCAGTCGTTTGGTGACACCCCGCTGGCCTTGTCCGACATTCTTGAAGACGGCGTAAACCTGGCGCTATGGCAGCGCCAGTTGCCGCTGCATATCGCCGAGTTTGGTGCCTTGTTGGTGGCGCTCAACGAGCCATTGGCCGACTCGATGGTGATAGAACTCAACAGCGAAGAGGCTGAGCCGAACTTGCAGGGTTTGGCGGGCAGTTGCCGTGATCTTGAAGGCTACGAAGGTTTTATCGCCGATGTGTCATGGCTGGTCAGCGCGTTCGCCTGCCTGCTGGGTGCCAAGCGCATCGGCGTGCGCCTGCGTTTGTTGGACAAGGCCATGTGCCCGCGTTTTCATGTTGACCATGTGCCGGTGCGGTTGATCACCACCTATGCGGGCATCGGCAGCCAGTGGTTGCGTGAAGGCGTGATGGATCGCCGCAAATTGAGCCAACCGGACGCTGAGCCCAGCGAGCGCATCGAGCAGGTCCACTGTGGCGAAGTGGCGTTGCTCAAGGGCACCAAATGGCATGGCAACGAAGGCTACGGGCTGATCCACCGCTCACCCGCGCTCAAGGCCGACGAGCGCCGCTTGATCCTGACACTGGATTGGCTCGCGTAACCGCGTAGGATCAAACGCCCTATACGGTCTGAATGATGCCCCCATGTTGCAGAACATTCCCACCCACGTGATTGCCGGGCCCTTGGGCGCCGGCAAGACCAGCCTGATCAAGCACCTGCTTGCCCAACGCCCGGCCAACGAGCGTTGGGCGGTGTTGATCAACGAGTTCGGGCAGATCGGTCTGGACGCTGCGCTGCTGACCCTGGACGACGAGGGCATTGCCTTGGGCGAGGTAGCCGGAGGTTGCCTGTGCTGTGTGAATGGGGCGCCGTTCCAGGTAGGCCTTGGCCGCTTGCTGCGTAAGGCCAAGCCGGATCGGTTGTTTATCGAACCTTCGGGCCTGGGGCATCCGGCGCAGTTGCTTAAACAGCTGCGAGAGGCGCCGTGGCAGGAAGTGTTGGCGGTGCAGCCCTGCGTGATGGTGTTGGACGCCCAGGCTTTGGCGGCGGGCAAACCGTTGCCGCAAGCCCAACAAGAAGCGTTGTCGAGTGCCGGGCTATTGCTGTTGAACAAGGATGAGGCGTTGGATGCCGCGCAACGCCAGGCTGTCTTACGGCAGTTGCCCGATTGCCCGCATTATTGGACGCGCCAGGCGCAACTGCCGTTGGAGCAGTTACCCGGCTTGAATGCACAGGCTCGCGCCGCTGTGGATAACTTCGAAGTGCCCAAAGGCCTGGCGCAAATCCCTGCGATCTGGAGTGATCCTACGCTGCCTATCTGCCTGAGCCAGGATCAAGAAGGCGGCTGGAGCATCGGCTGGCGCTGGCACCCGTCGCAGAAATTCAATGCCGGGCGTTTGCAGGCGTGGCTCGCAAGCCTTGAGTGGCGCCGCGCCAAACTGGTTATCCACAGCGGCGAAGGCTGGGTCAGCGCCAACGCTGTGGATAACAGCCCACTCGCTTGGCAACCCAGCGAATGGCGTCGCGATTCACGTATCGAATTGATCTTCAGCGCACCACAAGACGTGGCTGCGTTACAGGCCGCATTGGCAGCCTGTCGTCAGTGACGATTCTTGCTGGCGTGGTCCTGGCGCCACTGGCTTAGCTCGATCACATCGGCGCTGGGCAGCGGCGTCTTGATCTCGAACGGGTAGGGCGCCAGTTCGATCTGCGCGCTATGGGCGCCAAACTGGGTGATCGTGCCCGGGTGGCGGGCTTCGCCGGTCACGGTGAATTCAAAGTTGTAGATACGCGCCAGGCGCCGCCGACCCTTGGCATCTTTTACAAAACCGATGCGCTTGAGCGCCACGGCGCCGTCCAGCAGTTCGATGTCGAGCTTGGCGCAATGCTGCTTGACCCGCTCCAATGCGCGCTCGCGCAGGCCGTGGTTGTGCCACACCCACGCAGCACCGGTGGCCAGCAGCATCAACACGAAGATATTTCCCAGGGTCAGCATGCGAAAACTCCAACAAAGTGAGCGCAGCTTAACTGCGTCGTCGGTCTGTCGTACAGGCTGCGTTTAGTCGCATACTGCGCGGCCAGAAATTCAATGGTTTTACGGAAATCTCCCGCATGAAACGCACACCTCATCTGCTTGCGATCCAGTCTCATGTGGTCTTCGGCCACGCCGGAAACAGCGCCGCCGTGTTCCCTATGCAGCGTGTCGGCGTGAACGTGTGGCCGCTGAACACGGTGCAGTTCTCCAACCACACCCAGTATGGACAGTGGGCGGGCGAAGTGTTGGCGCCGCAGCAAATTCCCGCGTTAGTGGAAGGGATTGCTGTTATCGGCGAGCTGGGCAACTGCGATGCGGTGCTGTCCGGCTACCTGGGCAGTGCCGATCAGGGGCGGGCGATTCTGACCGGTGTGGCGCGCATCAAGGCCATCAACCCCAAGGCGTTGTACCTGTGCGACCCGGTGATGGGCCACCCGGAAAAAGGCTGCATCGTGCCCCAGGAAGTCAGTGACTTCCTGCTGGACGAGGCAGTTGCCATGGCTGACTTCCTGTGCCCCAACCAGTTGGAACTGGACAGCTTTGCCGGGCGCAAGCCGCAATCACTGTTCGATTGCCTAGCCATGGCCAAGGCGTTGTTGGCGCGTGGGCCGAAGGCGGTGTTGGTCAAGCATTTGGATTATCCGGGCAAGTTGCCGGAGGGCTTTGAGATGTTGCTGGTGACGGCTGAAGGCAGCTGGCACCTGCGACGGCCATTGCTGGCGTTCCCGCGTCAGCCGGTGGGCGTGGGCGACTTGACCTCGGGGTTGTTCCTGGCGCGGGTGTTGTTGGGTGACAGCCTGGTGGCAGCCTTTGAGTTCACCGCAGCGGCGGTGCATGAAGTGCTGTTGGAGACCCAGGCGTGTGCCAGTTACGAGTTGGAGCTGGTGCGGGCTCAGGACCGTATTGCCCATCCGCGTGTGCGGTTTGAAGCCACACCGATCGGTCTATAAGCACACAGATCTAAAATGTGGACACCGTCAAATGTGGGAGGGGGCTTGCTCCCGATTGCAGAGTGCCAGTCAACAACTGTGTGACTGATCCACCGCCATCGGGGGCAAGCCCCCTCCCACATTTGATCCAGTTTTAATCCTGGGATTTTAAGCGGATCAGCCCTTGATTTCCTGATACCGCTTCTCCAGCTCCTGGCGAATCTGCCGACGCTGCTGGGCCTGCACAAAGCGGCGCTTGTCTTCGCTGTTATGCGGCTGCAATGGCGGTACAGCGGCAGGTTTGCGTTGGTCGTCAACGGCCACCATGGTGAAGAAGCAGCTGTTGGTGTGGCGCACCGAACGCTCGCGGATGTTCTCGGTCACCACCTTGATGCCCACCTCCATCGAGGTGTTGCCGGTGTAGTTGACCGAGGCGAGGAAGGTCACCAACTCTCCTACGTGGATCGGCTCGCGAAAAATAACCTGGTCTACCGACAGCGTGACGACATAGCGACCGGCATAACGGCTCGCACAGGCGTAGGCCACTTCGTCGAGGTACTTGAGCAGGGTGCCGCCGTGGACATTGCCAGAGAAGTTGGCCATATCGGGGGTCATCAGTACCGTCATCGACAGCTGGGCGTTTCCGGGTTCCATAGCACACTCACGGGTTGTAGGCATTGGTTGGGGGGCACCTCTGCGGGTGCTGGAATCTTTGCTGCGCCTTCCTTAACGGGACGCCGGTAGGCGACTTGCCGTCACGCGTGCACCGATCTGTTTCCATATATTGCACCGGCTTTCTGCCGGAAGTCGCGGTGTTAACCTGCAAAAGCCCATCTCAGGGCATTTCTTACGATTTCGGCAGACTTTTCCTTCCGCACTTTGCGACTTTTCAAAGGCGCGCGCGGAAGTGGGAAAAGCGCCAGCACCCTCAAGGAGCCCCTCGCCATGCACGCCATCAGCTTTATCCAGGACCTGGCCGTGATCATGTTGGTGGCAGGGGTTGTCACTATCCTCTTTCATCGGCTCAAGCAGCCGGTGGTGCTGGGCTACATCGTCGCCGGCTTTATCATCGGCCCCCACACTCCGCCGTTCGGCCTGATCCATGATGAAGACACCATCAAGACCCTCGCGGAGCTGGGTGTGATCTTCCTGATGTTCTGCCTGGGCCTGGAGTTCAGCCTGCGCAAGTTGTTCAACGTGGGCGCCACGGCGTTTATCGCGGCCTTCCTGGAGATCATCCTGATGATCTGGATCGGCTACGAGATCGGCCAGTGGTTCGACTGGAACACGATGGACTCGTTGTTCCTCGGCGCGATCCTTGCGATCTCTTCCACGACCATCATCGTCAAGGCCCTCAACGACCTGAAGATGAAAAACCAGCGCTTCGCCCAACTGATTTTTGGTGTGTTGATTGTTGAAGACATCCTTGGCATTGGCATCATCGCCTTGCTGTCGAGCATCGCCGTCAGCGGTACGGTCAGCTCCGGCGAAGTGTTCTCCACCGTCGGCAAGCTCTCGCTGTTCATGATCGTTGCGCTGGTGATCGGCATTCTGCTGGTGCCGCGCCTGCTGGCCTACGTGGCCAAGTTCGAAAGCAACGAGATGCTGCTGATTACCGTATTGGGCCTGTGTTTCGGCTTCTGCCTGCTGGTGGTCAAGCTGGAGTACAGCATGGTGCTAGGGGCATTCCTGATCGGCGCGATCATGGCCGAATCCAAGCAGTTGATTAAGATCGAACGCCTGATCGAACCCGTTCGCGACATGTTCAGCGCGATCTTCTTTGTTGCCATCGGCCTGATGATCGACCCGCAGATCCTGCTGCAATACGCCTGGCCGATTGCGGTGATTACCGTGGCGGTGGTGCTGGGCAAGATGTTGTCTTGCGGCCTGGGGGCGTTTATCGCCGGCAATGATGGCCGTACCTCACTGCGTGTGGGCATGGGGCTGTCACAGATTGGTGAGTTTTCGTTCATCATTGCGGCGCTGGGGATGACGTTGCAGGTCACCAGCGACTTTCTCTACCCGGTGGCTGTGGCGGTTTCGGTGATTACCACGCTGCTGACGCCTTACCTGATTCGCGGCGCTGACCCGTTGTCCATAAAGATCGCAGCGGTGATGCCCACGCGCATGAGCCGGGTGTTCGGGATGTACGGCGAATGGCTGCGCAGTATTCAGCCACAAGGCGAGGGCGCGATGCTGGCGTCGATGATCCGCAAGATCATCCTGCAAGTGGGGGTGAACCTGGCGTTGGTGGTGGCGATCTTCTTCACTGGCAGCTTTTTTGCGGCGCGCATTGGCGGCTATCTGGAGGGCTGGATCAGCGATCCAAGCTGGCAGAAGGCGTTGATCTGGGGCGGGGCGTTGCTGTTGTCGCTGCCGTTCCTGATTGCGGCGTATCGCAAGCTCAAGGCGTTGTCGATGTTGCTGGCAGAGATGAGCGTGAAGCCGGAGATGGCCGGGCGGCATACCCAGCGCGTGCGACGGGTGATCGCGGAGCTGATCCCGATCCTGTCGCTGCTGGTGATCTTCCTGCTATTGGCAGCCTTGTCGGCCAGTATTCTGCCGACCAACAAGTTGCTGGTGTTGATCGCCGTAGTCACAGCGGCGGTAGCGGCTGTGCTGTGGCGCTGGTTCATTCGCGTGCATACGCGGATGCAGGTCGCCTTGTTGGAGACGCTGGATAACCATAAGGATACGGCGGAGCACTGAGTGGCTTGAGGGGGCTGCTACGCAGCCCAGCGGGAGCAAGCTCCCTCGCCACAAAAGCCCATTCGCCAAAGGTGTCAGCTATCAGCTTTCGAGCCAGACGTCCCGCGCCCAGTGCCATACCGATTCCCACGACTCCTCGGTGACGATTTCCTCTTCGCCGGACCACAACACCACGGTGCCGTCTTCTTCGACGCAGTAGTAATCGTCGCCGTCCTGGCAGATCGGGATCAGCTCGCGAGGCACGCCGATGTCCCAGGCCGTCGCCGCCACTTCCGGCAGGTAGGTATGGGAGCCAGGGTCAGTGATGGTCACCGGCTCCAGGCTGCCGTACACCACGTCGCTGACGGTCAGCAGGAATTCTTTGAAGACAAACGGAATGTTGATGAACAGCTGTTCTTCAACTTCCACCAGTTGGTCTTCGTCAGGCAGCTCCAGAGGAACCGGGACCGGTTCGTTGGCTTCACGCAATTGTTCGATGATTTCTTCCACGGCCGGGATCCTCTTGCTAGATGGCGCGGTTAATAGGGGCGTTTTATACAGTAGCTCGCTATAAGTGCAACCGTGAAATAGAAAACCCCGGAACATGTCCGGGGTTTTGGCTATTGCTTGGTCACACGTGCGGGTTTCAGCCGTTCTGGCGGATACCGGCCACCAACCAAGGCTGGTTTTCGCCTTGTGGGCGTTCCATGTTCCAGCTTTCGCTGAACACTTCGCCTTGGTCGAAGCGCGAAGTCTTCGACACACCGCTGAAGGTCAGGGTGGCGATGGTCTTGTCGGCGCGATCATCCACACCTTCGAGCTGTACGCGCAGGTCGTCGATGTAGGTGGACTGGAATGCATCGCCCAGGTCGGCACGCTCGCGCTTGAGGAACTCAAGCAGTTGCGGGGTCACGAACTCGGCGATCTTGTCCATTTCATTGGCGTCCCAGTGCTGTTGCAGGGACTGGAAGTGGCTACGGGCCGCTTCGATGAAACGCTCTTCGTTGAACCAGGCCGGTGCGTTGATCACCGGGCGGGCTGCAGCAGGTGCTGCCGAACCACCGAAGATCGAGCCCATGGCTGGTTTTTGCTCGAACACTTCACGCTGCATTGGCGCGCCAGCTGGAGCCATGTGCTCCTGCTGCTTGCGGCGACGGGCGGCGATAAAGCGGAAGATCACAAACGCGATGACCGCGAGGATCAGCATGTCGAAGATCTGCATGCCCTGGAAGCCGCCGCCCATGAACATGGAAGCGAGCAGGCCACCGGCGGCGATACCGGCCAGAGGGCCCAACCAGCGCGAAGCACCGCCAGCCTTGGCAGCGGCGCCAGCAGCACCGGCTGCGCCTGCGGTAGCCGCAGCGCCGCCGGCACCGGCGGATGGAGCCATTTGGCTGGTCTGGTGAGTCGGTGCTGCACCGGAACTTTTGCCGCCACCAAAGCGTTTGGCGTTGGCGTCGAGGCTCATCGTCAGGCCGATGCACAACGCCATGGCGATGCTAAGAAATCGTTTCATAAAGGGAATTCCCATTTGTGGATTGCACGCGCGCCATGTTGCACAGGTGTAGTGACAGTGGCTAGCGGCATAATGTTTCCGGCTTTTGCGTAAGACCGATGCCGAAGGGTCTGTAGGACTAAATACAGATATTGGCCCGCGCCCGTCAAAAACAAGGGCGGGGCAATAAGCTTCATGTAACGCAGTGTTTCTTGGGGGCGCTTACTGTGGCGAGGGAGCTTGCTCCCGTTGGGCTGCGCAGCAGCCCCAAAAAACGGGCGCGCTACGCACGCCAGCGGGAGCAAGCTCCCTTGCCACAGAAATGTTTCAGACGGCTTCGAGCTTCGCGTAACCCATCATCAGCCACTTGCTGCCTTCGGCGAAATTCACCTGCACCCGGGCCTGTGCGCCAGCGCCTTCGAAGTTGAGGATCACCCCTTCACCGAACACGGCGTGCTTGACCTGTTGGCCAAGACTGAATTGGGTTTCAGGAATCTCGGCCCCGGCGAACATACTGCTGGCGCTCTGCTGTTGGCCGCCGCCAAACGGGCGGCTCACGCTGTTGGACAAGCGTACTTCCTGGATCAGCCCCTTCGGCACTTCACGTACGAAACGCGACACCTTGTTGTAGGTCTCGCTGCCGTACAGGCGTCGCGTCTCGGCGTAGGTCATCACCAGGTTCTGCATGGCGCGGGTGATGCCCACATAAGCCAGGCGGCGTTCTTCCTCAAGGCGGCCGGGCTCTTCCAGGCTCATCTTGTGGGGGAACAGGCCTTCTTCCATGCCCACCAGGAACACATACGGAAACTCCAAGCCCTTGGCGCTGTGCAAGGTCATCAGCTGGACGCTGTCTTCATGCTCGTCGGCCTGGGTATCACCGGCTTCCAGCGACGCATGGCCGAGGAAGGCCGCGAGCGGTGTGAGATCTTCTTCGTTTTCGGTGTTTTCGAAGGCGCGGGCGGCGCTGACCAGTTCCTCAAGGTTTTCTACCCGAGCCTGGCCTTTCTCGCCTTTTTCCGCTTCGTGGTAGGCGATCAACCCGGACTGTTCGATCACCGTCTGCGTCATCAAATGCAGAGGCATTTCTGAGCATTTGGCCGCGAGGTTCTCGATCAGCTCGACAAACACCCCCAGCGCACCAGCCGCACGCCCGGTCAGGCCTTTGTTGGCAATGAGCAAGCGCATGGCTTCCCACATCGACACATCGGCGTGGCGCGCATGGTCGCGAATGGCTTCGACGGTTTTCTCGCCAATGCCGCGGGCCGGGATATTGATCACCCGCTCCAACGCTGCATCGTTGCCACGGCCTTCGAGCAAGCGCAGGTACGCCATGGCGTTCTTGATTTCAGCCCGCTCGAAAAAGCGCTGGCCGCCGTAGATGCGGTACGGGATGCGTTCGCGCAGCAAGGCTTCTTCCAATACCCGCGATTGGGCGTTGGAGCGGTACAGAATCGCAATATCGCTGCGTGCGAGGCCGGTTTTCAGGGCGCTTTCGATGGTTTCCACCACGTAGCGCGCTTCGTCGTGCTCGTTGAAGGCAGCGTACAGGTTGATCGCTTCGCCTTCGCCACCGTCGGTCCACAGCTCTTTGCCCAGGCGCCCGGTGTTGTTGGCGATCAAGGCGTTGGCGGCCTTGAGGATACCCGCGGTGGAGCGGTAGTTTTGCTCCAGGCGGATGGTGACCGCGTCCGGGAAGTCTTCTGAATACTGGTAGATGTTCTCGATTTTCGCGCCACGCCAGCCGTAGATCGACTGGTCGTCGTCGCCCACTACCATCAGGCTGTCGCCGCCCTTGGCCAGCAGGCGCAACCAGGCGTATTGCACGGCGTTGGTGTCTTGGAACTCGTCCACCAGGATGTGCCGGAAGCGCTTTTGGTAATGGGCCAGCAAGCCGGGATTGTCGCGCCACAGGTCGAGGGCACGCAGCAGCAGTTCGGAGAAGTCGATGACACCGGCGCGCGCACAGGCCGCCTCGTAGGCTTCATAAATGCTGCGCATGGTGGCCAAAAACAGATCACCGCTGGCCTGGATATGTTGAGGGCGCAAGCCTTCGTCTTTCTGACCGTTGATAAACCATTGGGCCTGGCGCGCTGGCCAACGCTGCTCGTCGAGGCCCAGCTCACGGATCACCCGCTTGACCAGGCGCTGCTGGTCGTCGCTGTCCAAAATCTGGAAGGTCTGTGCCAGGCCAGCTTCCTGCCAGTGTGCGCGCAGCAGACGATGCGCCAGGCCGTGGAAAGTGCCCACCCACATGCCGGCCGGGCTGATGCCCATCAACTGCTCGATGCGGTGGCGCATCTCGGCAGCGGCCTTGTTGGTGAAGGTCACCGACAGAATGGAATGCGGGGACGCGTTTTCGACCTGGATCAACCAGGCGATACGGTGCACCAGCACTCGGGTTTTACCGGAGCCAGCACCGGCCAGGACCAACTGACGGCCAACGGGGGCCGCTACGGCCTGGCGTTGGGCATCGTTGAGGGAGTTCAGCAAAAGAGAGAGATCATCGCGCATCGGCGCATTCTAGGGTGCCGGGGTGGAGTGGGCAAACCCCAATGCCGGGTGGTCGACAGAAAACATCCGGGGTGATGACCGGTCGGTCAATGGCCGCAGGCCCCGCTGTGTCTCGCTCAGGCTGTCTGGCCCCAAGGTTTACGGCAGATGAGCGCGCATTTTTTATGACGCGCAGCAGTGTGGCCCAAGCGCTTGCTTGTGTATGCTCCGTCGACGTTTCGGGCTCACCATTATAAGAACACTGCCTATGACCCTCAGCTCTGACCTGTTCGGCCCCTCGGTGGCGCCCGCGCAGGTTATCCGCAAACATTACGCCACTGAGATGGCGGTCGAGCGTACACGCCTGCTGTACCAAGGCTCGTTGTTGCCTACGTTATTAATGCTGGTCAACGGCCTGGTCTGCGCCTGGCTTCTGTGGAACCCCAAGCAATACCTGCTGGACAGCATCTGGCTGGTCTGGCTGCTCGCGTTGGTGGCCATGCGCGTGATCCAGGTGGCTGCATTTGATTCGGCCATGCCCAGCCGCCAGGCCCAGCCGTTGTGGCGGCGCATGTTTATGCTCGGCTCGGCGGTCAGCGGCTTGACCCTGGCCACGGCGGCCATCGCCCTGGTGCCGGCGGACAGCTTTATGCAGCAGGCCTGGGTATTCGGCCTGATCGGTGCTGCGACCCTGTCGGCGAGTGTGGCCTATGCCGTCAGCCTGCCGGCGTTTCTGTCGTTTGCCTTGCCGTGTCTGGTGCCGGCGATCGTCTATCTGTTCTGGAGCGGCGCCCCGCAGCAACAAGGGTGGGGTGTGCTCGGCCTGATTTTGCTGGCATCGCTGAGCCTGGTGGCGTGGCAGGTCAACCGGCTGATCCAGCGCGGGCTGTTGCGACGCTTTCAGAACCAGGCGTTGATTGAGCATTTGCAGAAGGCCCAGCAGCGCAGCGAGCAGTTGAACCTGGAGTTGGTGCGTGAAGTCGAGCAGCGTCGCCAGGTCGAGCAGGAACTGCGCGACGCACAAGTCGGCCTACAGGACCGTGTGGCGCAACGCAGCCAAGAGCTGGACGCCGCCAGCCTCGCCCTGAATAAAAGTGAAGCGCGCCTGGCCATGGCCCTGCAAGCCAGCGAGCTGGGCTTGTGGGACTGGAACCTGCAAACCGACGAAGTCCACCACACCCAGCTCAAGGAGTTGTTTGGCCTGGAGCCTGAGTACGTCACGGCGATGCTCAGCCACCTCAAGCCGCGCCTGCACCCAGACGACTTGCCGCTGCTCAAGCGGGCCTTGGTGGAACACCTCAAGGGTCGCAGTGAGGACTATCAAGTCGAGTATCGCGTGCGCCATGGTGATGGGCACTGGGTATGGATCGAAGACCGCGGCCGTGCCGTGGAGCGTGCGCCCAGTGGTCGCGTGACCCGAATGCTCGGCACCCGCCGGGATATCAGCGCCGACAAGGCCCTGGAAGAGCAGCAGCGCCTGGCATCGACCGTGTTTGAGGCCGCCAGCGAAGGTATCGTGATCCTCAACCCTGACTACGTACTGGTGGCTGTGAACCAGGCATTCAGCCGTGTCACTGGTTTTGATATTGACGACATGATTGGTCGCAATGTGGTGGAGCTGCCCTGCAGCCGCGACGCCCGTCGGCATTTCCCGGTCATCCGCCAGGCCCTGCTCAGCCAAGGTACGTGGCAGGGCGAACTGGTGGAAACACGCAAGAACGGCGAGCTGTACCCGCAGTGGCTTCAATTGAATGTAGTGCGTGATATTCGCGGAAAAGTCAGCCATATCGTAGGCTTTTTCGCCGATCTTTCGGCGCGCCGTGAGTCTGAAGAGCGCATGCGCTACCTGACCCACTACGACGAACTTACCGGCCTGGCGAACCGCTCGTTGTTCCGTGAGCGGCTGCGCGAAGCCCATTCGCGGGTGCGTCAGGGCGGGCGCAGCCTGGCGTTGCTGCATATCAACCTGGACCGCTTCAAACTGCTCAATGACAGCCTCGGCCATGAAGTCGCCGACCAGTTGCTGCAAAAAATGTCTCGTCGCTTGATCAATGCCTTGCCGGAAGCCGACACCATCGCGCGCCTGTCCGGGGATGAGTTCGCCGTGCTGTTCGACGCCTACGGCAACCTGTCGAGCCTGGCACGGGTGGCGACGCGGTTGCTGGCCAAGCTGCGGGTGCCGGTGACGGTGGAGGGGCATGAGCTGGTGGTAAGCGCTTCGATGGGCGTCAGTCTACTGCCGGATAACGCGCGGGAAATTTCCGAACTGGTCAGCCAGTCGAACATCGCCATGCAGCACGCCAAACATCTGGGCGGCAATAACTTCCAGTTCTACACCGATAGCCTGCAAGCCAGCACCCTGGAGCGTTTGCAGTTGGAAAACCATCTGCGCAAGGCTATCGAAGAGCGTCAGCTCACGGTGTTCTACCAGCCGAAGCTGTGCCTGGCCACTGGCAAGTTGAACGCCGCTGAGGCACTGATCCGCTGGGAGCATCCGCAGTGGGGCATGGTGCCGCCATGCGACTTTATCGGCCTGGCCGAAGAAACCGGCCTGATCGTACCGTTGGGCGAGTTCGTGTTGCGCCAAGCCTGCTGGCAGGCCTGTGAGTGGCAGCGCCAGGGGCTCGCGCCGATTCGGGTGTCGGTGAACCTGTCCGTGCACCAACTGCGCCAGGGCAAGCTGGTCAGCCTGGTGCGGCAAGTGTTGGAAGAAACCGGCCTGGACCCGCAGTACCTGGAGCTTGAACTTACCGAGAGCCAGTTGCTCGACAGCGTTGAACACATCATTGCCACCTTCCAGCAACTGCGGGACTTGGGCGTGAAGCTGGCCATCGATGACTTCGGCACCGGCTATTCCTCCCTCAGCTACCTCAAGCGCATCCCTGTGGATTACGTGAAGATCGACCAGACCTTCATTCGCGGGTTAGGCCAGGGCCGTGAGGACGCCGCTATCACCCGGGCAATCATCGCCATGGCCCACGGCTTGGCACTCAAAGTGGTGGCCGAAGGTGTGGAAGATCAGCAGCAACTGGATTTTCTGCGGGGGGAACGCTGCGATGAAGTACAGGGCTATCTGATCAGCCGGCCGATGCAGGCCGAAGGCTTGGCAGATTTGTTACGGAAAAATGCAGATTTTCCTTAGTGCGGGCGACGGCGCCTGTGTGGCTACAAAGCCTGCGCCCTTTGATTCAGAGGGCAGCAGGGCGATTTAGTGATGCGTCGCACGGGCAAAACGACAATTCTTGTAGTATAACTACAAGCTTGCTACATCCCTGGCCCTGCCCATAACAAGAGTCCTGCCCTTTGAACCTGTTGCAACATATCGCCCAGTCACGCCACCTGTTACGCAAATCGGAACTCAAGGTTGCCGATCACGTGCTGCTTGACCCTGCGGCCGTGATGCACAGTTCCATGGCCGACTTGGCCCACAGCGTGGGCATCAGTGAGCCGACCATCGTGCGTTTTTGCCGCGCCATCGGTTGCTCCGGGTTCCAGGACTTGAAACTCAAGCTGGCCCAAAGCCTGGCGGCCGGTGCGAGCTTTGGGCAGTTTGCGATCCACGAAGACGATTCCGTCGCCGACTACAGCCTGAAAATTTTCGACACTACGTTGCACACCCTTATGGAAGTGCGCGAGAAGCTCGACCCGATTGAGCTGCAAAAGGCCGTGACGGCCATGTCTCAGGCTCAACGTGTTGAGTTTTACGGTTTCGGCGCGTCGGGTGCGGTGGCGGCGGACGCCCAGCACAAATTCTTCCGACTGTTGCTGACGGCGGCCGCCTACAGCGACCCGCACATGCAGGCGATGTCGGCGGTAACGTTGAAGCCTACCGACGTGGCGATCTGCATTTCCCAGTCGGGCCGCTCCAAAGACCTGCTGATCACCGCCAACCTGGTGCGTGAAAGCGGCGCCACCCTGATTACCCTGTGCCCAAGCCAAACGCCGTTGGCGGAGCTGTCTACGGTCAACCTGGCGATTGATGTGCATGAAGACACCGAGATCTATACCCCGCTCACCTCGCGTATCGCCCACCTGGTGGTGATCGATGTGCTGGCGATGGGCGTGGCCATGGCGCGTGGGCCGAGCCTGGTCAACCACCTCAAGAGCGTGAAGCGCAGCTTGCGCAGCCTGCGGTTGTCGCCCAAATCCGTCAAAGCCCTCGACGACTAAAGCTGTACGCAGAGCAAAATGTGGGAGGGGGCTTGCCCCCGATAGCGGAGTATCAGTCACCTGATTCATTGACTGATCCACTGCTATCAGGGGCAAGCCCCCTCCCACATTTTGACCGAGTGTATATCTGCAAGATTCATCGTCCTGTCATCCCCGCGCCGCCAAACCGTAACCGCCAGCGCCCATCCTGAGCTCCCGTACTCGCATTGGGAGACTCGAAATGGCCCGTCCCTACGAAGACAGCAACAGCGCTGTAAAAACCCGTCGTCAGCAGGAAGATCAGCGCCGCATGGCGTTCCGTCGTGCAATCGAAGACCGCTGTGATGAGCGCCAATTGCTCCAGAGCATCAGTGACTACCCGGAACTGCACTGGCAGGCACCCGTGGCTGCCCAGCGAAACGCTCAGCCAACACGCTGATCTGCGCCCGCTCGCTGCGGATAAAGCCCAGGAACGCATGGGCCACTGGTGACAGGCGCTTGGCCTTGGCCTGCACCAGGCACCAACTGCGGTACAGCGGCAGTTCTTCCACCGGCAGCTCCTTGAGCCCGCCGGTGGCCAGCTCCATGTTGACCGCGTGACGCGTCAGAAGGGCCACGCCCAATCCCGCGCATACGCATTCACGTTGCGCCTCGGCCGAGGCCACTTCCACCGTCTGGGTGAAGTGCACGCGTTTTTCCTTGAAATACTCCTCGCAGGCCAGTCGCGTCCCGGACCCCGGCTCGCGCAGCAGCAGCGTGTAAGGCTCCAGGTCTTGCAGGCGCAGCGGGCCTTGCAGGCTCAGCGGATGATCAAGTGGCGCCACGGCGACAATCGGGTTGTTGAGGAACGGCAGGAATTCCAGGCCCATGTCCTGCGGCACCATGGACATGATCACCAAATCGTCGCGGTTGTCTGAGAGCCGTCGGATCACTTGAGCGCGGTTGACCACCGTCAGGTGCAACTGCACCTCGGGGTGCTGGCGCTTGAAGGCGGCAAACAGGTGCGGCACGAAGTACTTGGCGCTGGATTCAATCGCCAGCTTCAACTGACCTTGCAGTGAGCCCTGCATGTCCGACAGTTGCATGTCGAGGTTTTCCAGGCGTCCGAAAATGTCGCGGCTGGCCCGTTGCAGGGCTTCAGCGGCCTCGGTCATATAGAGCTTTTTGCCGACATAATCGAATAGCGGCTGGCCGATCAGCTCTTCGAGCTGCCGAATTTGCAGGCTCACGGCCGGTTGTGTGAGGGACATTTCCTCGGCGGCGCGGCTATAGGAGCGCAAATCGCACACTTCATTGAAGATCTGCAATTGACGCAATGTCATGCGCATCAATGACTTACGCATTATTCAAGCCCTTTCACCAAACCAGATGGTCTCAACTATAAGTCTTTACTTATATACAACCCAATAATTATTGATTTTTGTTAATCCTCCGCTGCGCATAGTGTGTGTCTCGCGACTGTCATGAAACATTTGGTCACGCGCCGACCCGGGTCTAGCGGGTCGAAGAACGCAGCAATCGGCTCAAGGGAATTTCCAAGTGATAAAAAAGATCCTGATCGCCAACCGTGGTGAAATTGCCGTACGAATCGTGCGTGCCTGCGCCGAGATGGGCATTCGCTCGGTCGCGGTCTACTCCGACGCCGACCGCCACGCGTTGCACGTCAAACGTGCCGACGAAGCCCATAGCATTGGTGCCGAGCCCCTGGCCGGTTACCTGAACCCGCGCAAGCTGGTGAACCTTGCCGTGGAAACCGGCTGTGATGCGCTGCACCCCGGCTACGGTTTCCTGTCGGAAAACGCTGAACTGGCCGACATCTGCGCCGAACGTGGAATCAAATTCATCGGCCCGTCCGCTGAAGTCATCCGCCGCATGGGCGACAAGACCGAAGCGCGTCGCAGCATGATCAAGGCGGGCGTACCGGTCACCCCCGGTACCGAAGGCAACGTCGCCGACATCGCCGAAGCCCTTACCGAAGGCGACCGTATTGGTTACCCGGTGATGCTCAAGGCCACCTCGGGTGGTGGCGGTCGCGGCATTCGTCGTTGCAACAGCCGCGAAGAACTTGAACAAGCCTTCCCCCGCGTGATTTCCGAAGCCACCAAGGCGTTCGGTTCGGCGGAAGTGTTCCTGGAAAAATGCATCGTCAACCCCAAGCACATCGAGGCGCAGATCCTCGGTGACAGCTTTGGCAACGTGGTGCATTTGTTCGAGCGCGATTGCTCGATCCAACGTCGTAACCAGAAGCTCATCGAAATCGCCCCCAGCCCGCAACTGACCCCTGAACAGCGCGCCTACATCGGCGACCTGTCGGTGCGTGCGGCCAAGGCCGTGGGCTACGAGAACGCCGGTACCGTGGAGTTCCTGCTCGCCGAGGGCGAGGTGTACTTCATGGAAATGAACACCCGGGTGCAGGTGGAACACACCATCACCGAGGAAATCACCGGGATCGATATCGTTCGCGAGCAGATCCGCATCGCCTCGGGCCTGCCGCTGTCGGTGAAGCAGGAAGACATCCAGCACCGTGGTTTCGCGTTGCAGTTCCGTATCAACGCCGAAGACCCGAAGAACAACTTCCTCCCAAGCTTCGGCAAGATCACCCGCTACTACGCCCCCGGCGGCCCTGGCGTGCGTACCGACACGGCGATCTACACCGGCTACACCATCCCACCGTTCTACGACTCCATGTGCCTGAAACTGGTGGTGTGGGCGTTGACCTGGGAAGAAGCCATGGACCGCGGCCTGCGTGCCCTGGACGACATGCGCCTGCAAGGCGTGAAGACTACCGCCGCGTACTACCAGGAAATCCTGCGCAACCCGGAATTCCGCAGTGGCCAGTTCAACACCAGCTTCGTTGAAGCCCACCCTGAGCTGACCAACTACTCGATCAAGCGCAAACCCGAAGAGCTGGCCCTGGCCATCGCCGCCGCCATCGCCGCCCACGCAGGCCTGTGAGGAATATAACAATGAGCAAGAAAATCTTTGTCACCGACACCATCCTGCGCGACGCCCACCAATCGTTGCTGGCCACTCGCATGCGCACCGACGACATGCTGCCGATCTGCGACAAGCTCGACAAAGTCGGCTATTGGTCCCTGGAAGTCTGGGGCGGCGCGACCTTCGACGCCTGCGTACGTTTTTTGAAAGAAGACCCGTGGGAGCGCCTGCGCAAACTGCGCGCCGCGTTGCCTAATACCCGCCTGCAAATGCTGCTGCGTGGCCAGAACCTGCTGGGCTACCGCCACTACAGCGACGACGTGGTCAAAGCCTTCGTCGCCAAGGCCGCTGTGAATGGCATCGATGTGTTCCGCATCTTCGACGCCATGAACGACGTGCGTAATCTGCGCGTGGCCATCGAAGCGGTGAAAGCCGCCGGCAAACATGCTCAAGGCACCATCGCCTACACCACTAGCCCGGTGCACACCATCGAGGCCTTTGTGGCCCAGGCCAAGCAACTGGAATCCATGGGTTGCGACTCCATCGCGATCAAGGACATGGCCGGCCTGCTGACCCCTTACGCCACCGGCGAGCTGGTCAAGGCGCTGAAAGCCGAGCAAAACCTGCCGATCTTCATCCACTCCCATGACACCGCTGGCTTGGCCGCGATGTGCCAACTCAAAGCCATCGAAAACGGTGCCGACCATATCGACACCGCCATCTCCAGCTTCGCCTGGGGCACCAGCCACCCTGGCACCGAGTCGATGGTCGCGGCCCTTAAAGGCAGCGAATTCGACACCGGCCTGAGCCTGGAACTGCTGCAAGAGATCGGCCTGTATTTCTACGCTGTGCGTAAGAAATATCACCAGTTCGAAAGCGAATTCACCGCCGTCGACACCCGCGTGCAAGTCAACCAGGTACCGGGCGGGATGATTTCCAACCTGGCCAACCAGTTGAAAGAGCAGGGCGCGCTCAACCGCATGAGCGAAGTGCTGGCCGAGATCCCGCGTGTGCGTGAAGACCTGGGCTTCCCGCCGCTGGTCACCCCGACATCGCAGATCGTTGGTACCCAGGCGTTCTTCAACGTATTGGCCGGCGAGCGCTACAAAACCATCACCAACGAAGTGAAGCTGTACCTGCAAGGCGGCTACGGCAAGGCGCCGGGTACCGTGAACGAGAAGTTGCGTCGCCAGGCCATTGGCAGCGAAGAAGTGATCGACGTACGCCCGGCCGACCTGCTCAAGCCGGAAATGACCAAGCTGCGTGGCGAAATCGGCGCGTTGGCTAAATCTGAAGAAGACGTGCTGACCTACGCCATGTTCCCGGACATTGGCCGCAAGTTCCTCGAAGAACGCGATGCCGGCACCCTGGCACCGGAAGTGCTGTTGCCTATCCCGGAAGCCGGCGGTGTTGCGCGTGCCGGTGGCGAAGGCGTACCGACCGAGTTCGTCATCGACGTGCATGGCGAAAGCTACCGCGTCGACATCACGGGTGTTGGCGTGAAGGCCGAAGGCAAGCGTCACTTCTACCTGTCCATCGACGGCATGCCGGAAGAAGTGGTGTTCGAACCGCTCAACGAGTTTGTCGGCGGTGGCAGCAGCAAGCGCAAGCAAGCCACTGAGCCAGGCCATGTCAGCACGGCGATGCCGGGCAATATCGTCGATGTGCTGGTCAAGGAAGGCGATGTGGTCAAGGCTGGCCAGGCCGTACTGATCACCGAAGCCATGAAGATGGAAACCGAAGTGCAGGCCTCCATTGCCGGCAAGGTGACCGCCGTTCATGTGGCCAAGGGCGACCGGGTCAACCCGGGCGAAATCCTGATTGAAATCGAAGGCTGATCCCTAGCCTTCGACACTACCGTTTAATCCTCGGGGGGGCAGGTGCTCCCCTTTTTTTTGCCTGGGATTTGGCGGTCAGACGACAGTAGGATCGTTGCGTCTGAAGGTCACGAACACGTCGTGCGCTTTGTAGGTTAGCTCCGGGGTCACGTTTTTCAGGTTGCTGGTGATATTGGCAAATTGGCCTTCTACCCGTTGTGCATTGATGAGGCGCACGGGGTGTGAGGGCAGATCATTTTCATCCGCCACGTGGAGGTTCAGCGTGGCGCCGTTCAGGTTGGCGGTGTTGCCAACGCTCAGGGTGTTATCGGAGCCTGGGTTGAAAGCCAAGGTCGAACCGGCTTGCATGCGCAGGTCATGCTCGATGCGCGTGGAAGGCCCAAGCTGTAGCGTGCCTGCGACGTTAAGGTTGCCCACCGTCCCGCCAGAATAGGTAGCGCCGGGCTCGACGGTCATCAAACCGCCGATGCTGCTCTGATTGATCAGCGCGGCGCCTCTAACGACGGTGCCTAGCTGGTTGGCCTCCACATTACCGGTAAGGGTCCACGTGCCTTCTTTGACCCACAGGTGTTGCATCCGCGTCGCACCTTCGAATAGGCCGCCTTTGGCGTCCTCCAGTTGAACTTGGTTGGTGCCGGTGCCACCGTCAACCTCGCCTTCGAAGCGGCTGCCGTGTTTGACGAGCAACATGTCGTTACCGCCTCCCATGTCCAGTGCCGTTCCTTTGCTGCCACCAATCAGGCCTGCATTGAGCACTTCGTCATCCTGCTCGCCGCCCAGTTTTACGCCTGCACCATTTCTACCGGTGATGCTGCCGTAGTTTTCCAGCCAGACTGGCGCCAGGCCGGAGCCGACAAGACCATCGCGCTCGCCGACGGTTTTGGCGGTTGCGCTGTTGGTGATTTCGATCCCACGCAGGGAGGTCGCTGGGCCATCGATAGGTTTAGGGGAGATCAGTCTGGCAGCGTTGTCGATGTCCGGCCTTTTGCCGTTGTTGAGTGTGATGCTGAAAGAACTGAAACGGGCATTGGACTTAATGGCAGGTTGATCGCTGAGCACGCTCGCCAGGGCGGAGGCGATGTCTGCCCGGGTCGCAGACTTTTGGGTGGCTGGCGTTTCGTTGGGGCTGAGTGTGGGTGTCGGTGGTACGGATTGCGACATTGCGCGAATGCCATTCCCCATCAGGGTGTCGGGGGAAGGCATGAACGGGAGTATCGATGACATGGTTTCCGGCCTCAGGTGTGTAGGAGACCGGAATGTAGCCAGTAAGTGCAGGGGGTGGCTGTCAGGACAGCAGCCATTGGTATGAGAGAAGCGTCTTTAGTTTGGTGAGGTTAAAACCTCATTTGCCACTGCCCCATCAGGCCCTGGCTGCGGCTGTTTGTGCCGGCTTCACCGTTGTAGGTCAGGCCCACCGTGTGTTGCGGTGACAGGGCCAGATCCAGCCCTGCCGACATGTTCAGGCTATCGCGGTCCAGCGCGGTGCCGTTGATGGTGAAGGTGTCGATGAGCCCTGGGGCGACCCGATAGGATTGGCGCACACGGCTGTCGACGTCGCCGTAGAGGTGTTTCCAACCGGTGCTGAGGTGCGGCGTGAGGCTCATCCTGTTATCGAATCGATACACCGTCGCCAGACGCAGGCCAAAAGTGCTGTTCAGGTTTTGTTGGGTTTGTGAGCCGACGTTCAGCGCGCTCAAACCGCCCTTTTCTTTGAAACCGTCGCGGTGATAGCGCTGGTAACCGAGACCGGCGAACGGCTCGATGCTGAGGTCCCCACTGCCCAACTGATACCCCAGCTCAGAGAACACGGTCTGGCTTTGGGCGGAGTAGTCGCCCCTGACTTGCTCTTTGTAGTCGAGTAGATGAATGCTGCGTTTGTTCTGACCGGCATGGTCGCTGTAGATCGCCCCCAGGCGCACGGCCAGCGGGCCGTCCTGATGCACGGCGTAACCGCCCAGGTGCCAGCTGTCGAGGTCGGCGGAGAAGCGTTGTGCATCGAGGTTGGTTGTGGTTTTTGCCCCCATCACACCGACCCGCCAGGCGTGGTCGAGCGCCCAGTCGGCGCCCAGAGACAGACCTTGGGTGCCGTGTTTGAGGCCGGCACTGCCACCTTGTTTGTCGAGGGTGGCGCTGTTGCCCAGGCCTTGTACCCAAAAGTGGCCGTCGTCGTCGGTGGGCAGTTTGCGCAGTACCGAGAGCAGTTGGTTGCTGAGTTGCTGTGTGGTGTTTTGCGTCGCGGCGGCGAGGTTGGCGTTTTGGCTGCCGGCCAGTTGTTCAAGGACCGCACCCATCCCCCCGGGCTGCTGTGTCAGGGCATCCGCGATTTTTTCCAGTTCTTTGATCTCTTCCGGGGACAACTCGCCGGATTGCAACAGTCGATTAATCGCGGGCTCCAGTACTTTGGCGACCTGCAGGCCATTGCGTGAAGTGGCGTGCCGGGTAAGGTAGTCGTCGACGAGGGGGGCTTTGATCGGAGCTGAGTCGTGCTGCTCACTGTCAAGCGCTTCATAGGATGCAAGCTCAGCCATATCGCCTCGCGCATGCGCGGTTTGAACGTTGGCTGCGCTGAGAGCAAAGGCCATGACCAGTACAAGTCTGTGATGTGTGAAGTGCATGTATTCCCAACCTCTGATGAATGAGGCCGGGAATTTAGCGGGATGGCGGGGCGATAACTGTCAGGCTACCGACCCGTGGTTTGCGGGAGTTGTCTCTAGTACGGTGCGATTAAAAACGCGTCTGCCGTTGGCCGATCATGGTGTAGGTGCTTTTGCATTAAATTGCATTTTTACAAGGCTTTTAACACTTAAAGTGCATTTTAATGCGTAAATTCAGTGCGCAGATCAAGCTTAAATGCACTATATTGCAATCTGAGCCTCAAAAAGCCGGTAACAGGTGCACTAAATTGCAGACGGAAACCCCCTATCGTTTGATGCTGCAAATTTTCACTGATGGCCAGTGGCATGATGCTATGCGCCTGGAGTTCTCTGAACCTCAAAAGGGCTTTGATGGGCCCTGTCGGTTTCATTACCGACAGGACTACCTCGTCGACAATCTTGAGGACATCCAACTACCTTTCTCCAAATCCGTCAGTGCGCGGTTTCCACTGGAGTGGGATGTAGCGACTCTCAAGTCGGCGCCTGCTTTTTTGCACGATATTGCCCCGGCGGGGGCGGCCAAGCGTTCGTTGATGAAACGTATTGGGCACGAGAAGCCAGAGGACATCAGTGCTGATTTGTATTTACTGGGGCGCAGTACACCTGCGCCTATTGGCAACATGCGAATCAAGGAGTCAGTTCAAGCGCTGGGCGATGGGGCGTCCATTGGTTTTCCACGCCATGAAGTCATCAGTCGCGATAACAGCTTCCTGGAATATGCCTATGAACAAGGTGCTGCGATTGGCGGTGCTACTGGCGCCGGCGGCGAGGCCCCGAAGCTGTTATTGACGCAGGGAGTTGATGGCCTGCTGTACCCGGACGCCATCCTGGATGATGCTGATGTTACTCAGCATTGGTTTATCAAATTTGCTCGCAACCAGGCCACGCAGACCGATCAAGACATCCTGAGAAGTGAATACCACTACTACAGGGCACTGCAAACACTGGGAATCGAGACGGTTGCCCAAGAAGGGCTGGCATTGGAAGAGGCGGCCAAGCCCAGTTTGTGGATGCACCGCTTTGATCGCCGAATCAGTGAGACGGGTGTTGAGCGATTGGCTGTCGAATCGATTTACTCTCTGGCGGGAGTGACGACACCGGGTAGCTATATGGACCATCTGGAGGTGATCAAGCTGTTGGTGGGTCAATGGCATGCGGTGGGGCAATCGGCACAGGTGGGCGATCTGGTTGCGGAGTATCTGCGCCGAGACTTACTTAATAAGGTGTTGGGCAACGCGGATAATCACGGGCGAAACACATCGATCATCCGTGGGCTCGACTCTCTGCGTCTGGCACCCATTTATGACTTGGCTCCCATGGTGATGGATGCCGAAGGTATTACCCGAACGACCAAGTGGCCCAAAGCACTAGAAGTGGCCGGTGATATCAACTGGCGGGGTGTGTGCGATGCGTTGACCGAGGTGGTAGACCCCGAACTCAGTTTTGAGCGGTTACGACACGATGCCGAACACTTACGCGCGTTGCCGGACATCCTGGCTGCCAGCGGCTTGCCAACGGCAACCTTGAACCACCCCAGTATCCCATTAGGGAAATTGGACCTACGGTTGAAACAATGGGGGCTGAGATGACGATTACCCTTGATGCCCGTGCGTTGATGATCGAGAGCATTGAACAAGGTTTGGCTGACGGTTCGCTTGAGATCGGCGACGCCGTTCGCCGCCTGCGCACCGAAGTCACCGGCCTGCACCAAAGCCAGTTCGCCAAGATGTGCAAAATCTCGGTGCGTACCTTGGTGCATATCGAACATGGCGAGGGCAATCAGACGCTCAAATCCCTGAATGCCGTGTTCAGGCCGTTCGGCCTGCAAATGGGCGTGGTCAAGCTGCGCCGTCAGTGGGGCTGAGCCTCAACTGCGCCGCACGTACCCCTTGCCGTAATGACGCTCCAGACGCGCCTGGATCAGCTCCAGCCCCAGGGACAATACCCAGTAGATAATCGCTGCCGTGGTCAGCATCTCAATGTAGCGATAGCTTGAACGGCCGTAGGACTGCGCCAGGAACATCACTTCCCACACGCCCATCACCGAGATCAGGGACGAGTCCTTGAGCATCGAGATGAACTGGTTGGTGGCCGGCGGAATGATGGTGCGCATGGCTTGGGGCAGGGTCACGTGCCAGAAAATCGCACTGTCGCGCATGCCCAGGGCCAGGGCGGCTTCCCGCTGGCCGTGGGCGACGCCCAGGATGCCAGCGCGGAAGATTTCGCTTAAGTAAGCGCCATAGTTCAGCGACAACGCGATGATCCCTGCAACGATAGCGCCTGGCACCAGACCCAGTTGGGGCAAGCCAAGGTAGATCAGCAAAATCTGGATCAGCAGCGGCGTACCGCGAAAGAACGACGCATAAAAACTCGCAATGCCAAACGCCACGGCGCTTTTCGACAAGCGCCCCAGCGCGGTGACAAAGCCGAGTACCGACGAAGCAAGCATCGAACACAGGCATAAAAACAGGGTAAGCGCCGCACCTTGCAAGAAGCCGTTGGGCGCCAGATGCACACCCACCAGGTTCGGCAGTTTGTCGAGAATGATCGAGAACTTCAGGTCAAAGCTCAGGAAGAAGCTGGCGAACAGGCAAAGCAGCGCGGCCCAGGTCAGGTACAGACGGGTGCGAAAACCCAAGAGCCGCTGCCAGCGCGACTCACTGACCGGTGGCTTGGGAGGTGTAGGAAACGCAGTCATTGGCTGATATCGGCGCCGATCCATTTTTGCGACAGCTTGCTCAGGGTGCCGTCCTGTTTCAGCTGGGCGAAGACTTCACGCACCTTGCTGTCCCACTGCGGGTCGCCTTTTTCGATGGCCACCGAATTGGGCTCCGAATACAGCGGCTCGCCGGCGAGTTTGAAGCGCTTGTCTTCGCTCAGGCGCGGCTGGGCGGTGACCAGGTTGGTGAGGATCGCATCCAGGCGCTTGCCGGCGCCCAGGCCTAGATCTTGGAAGGCCACGTTGTCGGTGTCATACGGGGCGATCTGCACATTCTCGAACGGGTATTGCAGCTGGGTGTCCTCGGCGCCTTCGATCACCAGGTTTTTATTGAGGTAGCTCTCGTAGCTGGAGGCACTGGTGAGGCCGACTTTCTTGCCGCTCAGGTCCTTGGCGCTATGGATGCGATCATCCTTGGCGTTGACCACGATCACCGCCGGCGACGCGTAGTACTCCACCGGGAAGTCGAACACTTCGGCGCGGGCCTTGCTCGGGGTCATGGAGCAGATGCAGATGTCGTAACGCCCGCTCCAGCGGCCAGCGGCGATCACGTCCCAGGACGGCGTTTCCAGGCGCAGTTTGACGCCGAGTTTTTGCGCAACGGCCTTGGCCACATCAACGTCGAAACCATCCAGTTGGTTTTGATCGTTCAAGAACGAGAACGGTGGGTAGCTCTCCATCAGCACGCCCACCAGCTCTTTGTTCTTCTCAACGCGATCGAGCGTTGCACCGCCGAAGGCTTGAGTCGAGGCAGCCAGAAGAGTCAGGCCCAAGGCCAGCAGCGATTTAAGTTTCATGAAGAACACCGTTAGAAAAAAGAGTTGTTATGTACTGAATTGAACGTATTAAATAGTTATAAGAACGACTCTCATAGTGAGTTATTTTCATAAGCTTATGAGTAAAAAGCATATGGCCACAGCAACAGTAATTCTCGATGGCGGCATGGGCCGTGAACTGCAGCGTCGCGGCGCGCCGTTTCGGCAGCCGGAGTGGTCAGCGCTGGCCTTGAGCGAAGCACCGCAGGCGGTTGAAGCGGTGCATGCGGCTTACATCCAGAGCGGTGCCAACGTGATTACCAGCAACAGTTATGCGGTAGTGCCGTTTCACATTGGCGAGGAGCGTTTTGCCGCTGAGGGCCAAGCCTTGGCAGCACTGGCCGGCACGCTGGCGCGGCGTGCGGTGGAAGCGTCTGGCCAGGCCGTGCGAGTGGCGGGTTCGTTGCCACCCTTGTTCGGCTCGTATCGCCCCGATCTGTTCGAGCCGCAGCGCGTGTCCGAATTACTGACGCCACTGGTGCAGGGCCTGGCGCCTTATGTAGACCTGTGGCTGGCGGAGACCCAGAGCTCTATCGCCGAAGCGCGCGCCATCCAGGCCGGGCTGCCTGAGGACGGCAAGCCGTTCTGGCTGTCGTTTACGCTCAAGGACGAAGACACCGACGATGTCCCGCGCCTGCGCTCCGGCGAGCCGGTGGCGGACGCGGCCGAAGCGGCGGCGCAGTTGGGTGTGCAGGTGCTGTTGTTCAATTGCAGCCAGCCAGAAGTGATCGGCGACGCGATTGATGCAGCGCGCCAGACCTTCGAGCGGTTGGGCGTGCAGATTGAGGTGGGTGCCTACGCCAACGCCTTCCCGCCGCAGCCTAAGGAAGCCACGGCCAACGATGGCCTGGACCCACTGCGCGACGACCTCGACCCACCGGGTTACCTGCACTGGGCTACGGATTGGCAGGCACGCGGCGCCAGCCATTTGGGCGGGTGCTGCGGGATTGGGCCAGAGCATATTGCGGTGTTGGCGCAGAAGCTGGGTAGCTGACCCCAACGCAAATCCAAATGTGGGAGGGGGCTTGCTCCCGATGGCGGTGTGTCAGTCATTGATAGGCTGGCTGATACACCGCCATCGGGAGCAAGCCCCCTCCCACAAGGGTTATATGTTGTTTGGGAGTCGGCATTCGGCCAAGGTTTTCAACTGGCCCGAACCTGCCTGATTCGCCTCTGACAACCATTGCTCAAACCCCGCCCCAACCGCTGGCCACTCCCCGTCGAGAATCGAATACCACGCGGTATCCCGGTTCTGACCCTTCACCACCATGTGCTGGCGGAACACCCCTTCAAAACTGAACCCCAGGCGTTCGGCCGCATATTTGGAGCGAGCATTGCCGTTGTTGCACTTCCATTCCAACCGGCGATAGCCCTGCTCGAACGCATATTTGCCGAGCAAGTACACCGCCTCGGTGCTTTTGGGTGAGCGCTGCATCGGCGCGCCGAAGGTGACGTGGCCAATTTCGATACGGCCTTGTGCAGGCACGATGGACATCAAGCTGAGGATGCCCTGCACCTGGCCAGTGGCGCGGTCGATCACGCTGAAAAAGTACGGGTCGCTGTGGGCGGCGTGGTTGTTCAGCCAGGTATCGAACGCGCTGCGCTCGGGAAACGGCCCGTAGGGCAAGTAGTCCCAGAGTTTTGGATCAGCGCCTGGGCCTTGGAGGGCGTGGAACAGATCGTCGCCATGGCGCGCCGGGTCGAGTTTTTCCAGGTGTATAAAGCGCCCTTCAAGCAGTTGAGCCGTGGGCGCTGGGGCGCCTTTCCAGTCGGCGAGGGAGGTGGACATGCTGCGCTCCTTAAAGACCTTTGCGAAATTGAATGAAACCCGGGCGTTCGGCGATGCGTTCGTACAGCTGGATCGCGGTGGCGTTGGTCTCGTGGGTCAGCCAATGTACCTTGGCGCAGCTATCGGCCTTGGCAGTGGCGTAGACAAATTCGATCAGTTTGCGGCCCACGCCGGTGCCGCGTTGGGCTGGATCTACCAGCAAGTCTTGCAGGTAGCAGGAATTTTCGATGCTCCAGTTGGAGCGGTGGTAGATGAAATTAACCATGCCCACCGCCTTGCCATCCTGCCAGGCCAGGGCCGAGTGGGTCGGCTCGTTGGCGTCGATCAGGCGTTGCCAGGTGCTCTGGCTGACCGCATCCGGCAGCTCGGTGTCGTAAAACTTCAAGTACGCTTGCCACAGCGGCAACCAAGCAGCGTGGTCGGCGGCGGTGACGGGGCGGATGTCGATCTGGCTCATTCTGAAACTCCTGGGGGAATAAAGCGTGCGAGGGCCTGATCGCGCATGTCCACGCTGGCAGCCAGGCCTTCGCGTACGCCGGCAATGTCGGCCGGGCTGCGGTTCTGGCTGAGCTTGCGTTTGCCGATCAGGCGCTCCACCGGCAGGGCGAAGCCGACGATGGCCTTGAGCATGCCTTCAATGTAGTCGGCCGGAGCGTCGCTGACTTGCCAGGGCTGGGCGCGGCCTGCTTCATGGCGATCCGTCAGCGCCGTGACCACGCCGAGCAAGCGCTCGGCGTCGCTGAACACCTCAGGCGTGCCATAGGCGTGCACCGCGATGTAGTTCCAGGTGGGCACCACTTTGCCGTGCTCGGCCTTGGCCGGGTAAAACGCCGGGCTGATGTAGGCCTCGGCACCGGCGAAAATGACCAGGGCTTCGCTGCCGTTCTGCAGGTCTTTCCACTGCGGATTGGCCCTGGCCAGGTGCCCGTAAAGCGTGCCTTTCGGGCCCTCATCGGGGTTGAGCAGCAGCGGCAAATGGCTGGCTTGCAAGCCTTGCTCACCAAAGGTCACCAGTTGCGCCAGGCGAGTGTGCTGGATCAATTGCTGGATTTCGGGCAAATCATCGAGGGCAAAGGCGCGCGGTGTGTACATGCAAATATTCCTTGGCGAATGCCTGCATCCTAGGCAGGCTAATGGTTCGTTGAAAGATCCATCTGGTCCCTATTTCGTAGGTCCAATATGCCGCCTGTCTCGCCGCCACTGTCATTCAACCCCGCCGGTATCGACTTGGATCGCCGCCAAGGGCTGACGCGTCAGCTGTATGAATCACTGCGCCAGCGCGTGCTGGACGGTCGTCTGGTCAGCGGCACGCGCTTGCCGGCTACACGTGATTTGGCGGCGGCGCTGTCGATTTCCCGCAATAGCGTGGTGCGCGCCTACGACCAGCTGTATGCAGAGGGGTTTATTGAGAGTCGTGTCGGTGATGGTACCTACGTCGCTCAACTACCCACCGCAGCAAAACTATCCACAAAAGTATCCACAGGGTTACCAACAGGCTTATCCCCAGCCTTATCCACAAAATGGGCAAATATACCGGAAGATCTGGACAGTGAAGTTATCCACAGCGGTAGCTTGGAGCGGATAAAAACCAACCACCTGCCACAGCCTCCAGCAGGGCCGCCAAGGGCGTTCCGTGTTGGCGTACCGGCGTTCGATCTATTCCCGTTTGACGTGTGGGCCAAGCTGAATGCGGCGTTCTGGCGCAAGCCGGACCTGGAGCTGCTCTGCTACGGCGACCCGGCGGGTGACGGCCGTCTGCGCGGCTTGATCGCGGCTTACCTGCGTAGCTCACGGGGCATGCAGTGCTCATCTGAGCAAATAGTGATCACCAGTGGTGCGCAGCAGGCGATCAGCCTTTGTGCACAGTTGCTGGTGGCGCCTGGGGATGGTGTGGCGGTGGAAAACCCCGGCTATCGCGCAGCCGGGCATGCCTTCGCCCTGGCGGGCGGAAAACTCCAGGGCGTGCCGGTGGACGGCGAGGGCATTGATTGCCAGGTGCTCAACACCCTGGATAACTGCCGCGTGGCTTACGTAACGCCGTCCCATCAGTACCCGTTGGGCGTGGTGATGAGCCTGGCGCGGCGCCTGCAATTGCTAGCCTGGGCCGAGCGCACGGGGGGCTGGATCATCGAGGATGACTACGACGGAGAGTACCGTTACAGCGGTGCACCATTGTCGCCCTTGGCCGCCCTGGACCGTAGCGGGCGGGTGCTGTACGTCGGTACGTTCGGCAAGGTGGCGTTTCCCGCGTTGCGCCTGGGTTATCTGGTTTTGCCGCCGGGCCTGGTGGCCCCATTTTCCCGGCGGCGCGCGGTGGACATGCGCCACTCCGAAGTGAGTACCCAGGCGGTGATGGCCGAGTTCATGGCGGCTGGGCATTTCCAGCGGCATATTCGCCGTATGCGGCGGGCTGCGCTGAGTCGGCGTAACGCGCTGCTGAGCGGCTGGCCCAGCGACTTGCCAGGCGTGGGTAGCTTGCCAAACACGGCCGCAGGCCTGCACCTCACCGTGCCTGTGCAGAGCCTTGCCCGAGAACGGCAATTGGTGGAACAGGCACGTGCGGTCGAGGTGGAGGTCAATGGTCTGAGCAGCTACTGGCTACCCGACTCCAGCACACCGCCCGATCAACGTGCCGGGCTTGTGCTGGGGTTTTCCGCTGTGCCCGAGGCGGCGATCAGCCAGGCGTTGCGCCGTTTGCGAAAGGCCTGGGGCGGCTAGCCGATGAGCCGAATAGGTTTGGCTTTGAGGAACAACGATCGGGCCAGTTGTGGGCCGATTTCACTGCGGTAGATGGCGATGTCGCTCAAGGGTTCGAACTTGCCTTTCATGAGCCGTTGCGACCGGGTTTTTAGGTGGGCCGCGGTATAGGCTTCTTCCGCACCGGTCAGCGTGGTGTAGTGAAAGTGCGCGTACCACAAAGGGCGTCTGGTCTTGGTGTCTACCACCGCGTATTCCTGCAGGAAACCCTTGTCACGCCCGCTGAGTTTGATGCGAGCACCAGCGGGTGGGTTGACCGTCACTTCACCTTCGCGCAGCAGTAACTCCAAATGCGCCGCTTGCGGTGGGCGGCGCTTGAGCACGTCGATCTTGACGCGTTTGCCTTCCCGGTAGAGCTTTTTGACAGCCTCTTCAAGATTGCGGTTGGTCAGTGCCGCTGAGGGTGTGCTGCTTTCGGTCTGGTTAATGGCCGTCAAAGCCGCTTCGATGTCCTGGCTGGCCTGCTCCAGTTTGGCCGCCCTGCGATGGAAGCGCTCTTCAATTTCCACCGGCAACTGACTGGTTTCTTTGGCCCAGGCTTCCTTGTCGGCGATAAAGGCGCCGATGCCGTCGACCAGATTTTGGCCAGCGTTGATGCTCATTGCCAGGTCACGGGTTTGGGCCCGGGTTGCAGGTTTGTGCGCGCGCGCTCGTTCAACCCAGACCCCTGGCTCTTTCTCATGGAAAGTGGCAATCACCTTGCCGGTAAGCGGCCCCTTCACGTCGACCAACGACTTGCCGTCCTCGGCGAGGCCTTCACGTTCTTCGCCGACGAGCATCCCTTGGTAGCGTGTTTTGATGTACTTCCTTTTTGCCTTGGGGGAGGGGCGAGACGGGCCAGGGGTGGGCGCCAGGGCTTTGCGCGAACGAAGCTCTTCGGTCAGTCGTTTTTCTGCCTGCTGGGCAAATTCGTTGATTTGTTTGCGCAGGTTTTCCAGGTCGGGCTTGTTGAGGTCGCTGGGGAACTCCGCCGGCAGGTCCACCAGATTCTGGTCAACCCTGGCAAATTGCTCCTGCAGGCTGTCCAGGGTTTCGATCAATTGCTCCTGGGGGACGAAGTTGGCTGGGTGCAGGGCTTCCCTCAGCGTTTGTACCGCCAGTTCCGCAGCCTCGATGATGCCGCTCACGGCCTCTTTGGCGTCGGTACGGGTTGCCGATTCGCTTGCCTTGACGCACAGGAAGTGACCCAGGGTAATTTTGTAAGCCTTGAGGTCATTCATTTCATATTGTGGCAAGTGGGGGTCATGGAGTTGGATCAGCTTTACCCCCGGTGCGCCCAGACCGCGGGCGTCCTTGAAGCGTGCCTGCATATACTCCAGCCGGTCGATCATGCCCTGCGCCCCGGCGTACGTGCTGCGAAACCTGGCTTCAGGCAAGGCGTCCTCGTCAGCATCCTCGATGTCGAGGTGATCGTGGAGAGTGCTCAGGTCCTCGCGGAAAGGTATCTGCTGTTCGGCTGCAGCCGAGCGCGCCAGCAATATCTGGTGGTTCAGATAGCCGGTCATGGCCTCCTGATAGTTGGGAACCGTGTCGAGAATGTTCAAGGATTTAAGCTGTGAAATCGGCACGTCCAGCGTTTTGAGCTGCTCGTCCACTCGCTCGATAAAAGTGTTCCGGGCCGCTTCTTTTGCGGTGCCGTCAGCGGTTTTACCGATAGTTTCATGCAAGGATTCAAGCTCTCGATGCCGCTGGGGATGCTCCTGGTCAAACGTCGACAGTTGCTCACGCAAATCAGCGATTTTCGGTGGCCGCAGGGCTTCGCCCTTTTTACGCCGGGCACGCAGGCCGCCCCCGCGTAGACGCAAGCGTGTGTCGACAAACCATTGGCCCAATCGGTTGCCGACCAGTGGCGGGCCACGTCGGGCCGGTTGTTTTGGATCAACGACCAGCACTTCGTCATTTTCGTCTACCACCACCTCAAACCATCTCGCGCCGACCGGGGCGTACCAGTGTTCGCCTTTGGCATAGAGGTTCAGATGAGGGCCGTCGACCTTGTGTTGCTCGCCCAGCTGATCCGGCTTTGGCAGCGTGAAACCGTCCAGGAAAGCTTCCAGGCTCAGCGCGTTTCGGCTGAGGGCACCGCTGATATGTAGGGTATGTTCGTGGCCTACTGGCAGTTCGGCAGCGTCGACAGCCGGTTTTTGAATGACCTCGACGTTGACCGCAGCCGGTGGCAACTCTGCCTGCGTGGCCGGTTTCTCGACCGGCGATTCAGGCCGATACCGCGTGGCAGCATGCGTCGCCAGCACCACGCCCAGCGTCAGGAGGATATCCACCACGGCGGAGAGCCCGGTGGAGCGGTCGCCGATCTCTTCGGCATCGACCAGTTGTTGCAGGTCATCCATCAGTTGCCAGATCCAGGTCGCGGCGCCCACGGCGCCGCCCATGAACGGCAGTACGTTATTGAAGATCAGCCACCCGGCGTGCTTGAAGCTTTCCCAGCGTGCCTCGGCGTTGGATACCGATTGGCGGTCGGCCAGGGTGACCAGCGCGTTGGCGTTGGCCTTGAACAGCGCCGCGAAGTCGTCGTCATGCAGCACCTCGCCCCCCAGGTCGATAGGCCCGGTCATCACCAGCGCGTCCAGCGGGTCGTTTATCACACTGGTGAATACCCAGGGTGAAGGCAGGTTGCCCGGAAACACGAACTGCGCGTAAGCCGTGCGCACTCGATCAGGCAGCCAGGCCAGGACCGATTGGCGCAACGAGGTTTGTTGTTTGATGGCGTACAGCAGGTTGGCCGGCGACGGGAACTCCATCAGTTGTTCTTTGCTCATCGGGCGATAGAGCAGGCAAGGGCCCTTTTTTCGGTCTCGGGGGCCAATGATGAACATGTTGTCGACCACGTCGACGGCGCTGGTCAGGCGACGCTTGGGGTGCAGTGATAACGGGCGTATGACGATCGGTGTGCCGTCGACTTCACGGGCCGTATTGTCTGCGTTCATGGCGGCGCACACATACCGATAGCCTTGTTCAGTCAGCCCACAGACATTGCGAACCTTGTATTGCAACGCAAGCAGCGGCAGTTGCAGGCGTAATTGGGCGCTGTACAGATTTTGGCGACGTAACGACTCGGCCGAGTCGTCCAGCAAGGTACGTTTGACCTGGGCCGGGTACCGTTCACCGACATTTGCCCGGGTGATCAACCCTTCCAGATAGGCCGCCGTCATCCAGGCAGGCACGCCGTTACCGTTTTGATAACTGACGGTTTTGTTGCCCAGAGGCAAGGCGACCAGGTTTTCCAGGGCCAGTTCGGCCAGGGTAAAGGTTTGGGTCTGGGTCTCTCCCGGCACCACCAGGGTGCTGCCCCAGGCCACCAGGCTGGTAACGCTGATCCGTACGTTACTGAGCGTCGAGCGGGCAGCGCCGGGATGGTCCCTGACCATAAGCGTGTGAATGGCATCCAGGGCAAATTCGCCGATGGGTTTGATGCCATCGTCAAACTTTTTACCGGCGTCCTGAACGTGCAGGGCGGCCAGGTCCATCATGTAACGCCCATAGGCCGATTGATCGGCTGGCAAAGCGTTGAGCATCCAGGTGGGCAAGGCATCACGCACCCAGTCGACCCTGGCGGGGTTCATCAGCTCGAAAGAATCAACTTCGTCGCTTGGCGGCTCCAGTTCCACTCGGCTAACCAGTTCACCGCCCTCAAACGACACCGCGCCAAGCGCCTGAATCTGTAACGAGATGAATGAGCAGGCCTGTTGTTCGAAAACATCACCAGAGGGCTCGAACAAGCGCCAGTGAACAGCTGCGGGTGGCGTAATGCCAATCTGCAGGCTGAGGGCATCACCGAATGCTTGCAGGGTTCGGAAGGACGCGTAACCGTCGATAATCGAATAGCTGAGGATGATGTCACGCTCGCCGATGCGCCCCACCAGCACGGTCAGCGCTGACAAGTTGAAGTGTTTGACCTGTGCGCCGCGTTCAATGTCGATATCGATCAAGTAGACCTTGGTGTCATATTTGTCATGGGGCAGGCGTTGGGCGTAATCGGGGTAGTGAAAAACCGTTCTGGCGAGTGCGCACTGGTCCTCATCCCAGCCTTCGACACTTTGCACATTCCAGATCGCGCGCAGGGAGCTGGCCAGCGTGCGCCAACGCGGGCCGCTTTGGTTGACGCTCTGGTTCCAGAACGCGAGTTGTTGCTCCTGGTACGCAACCATGAGCAGTGGTGCCAACTCATTGATCAGGCGGCCGATGGCATCGATCTTGACCGGCAGGTGAATGTTCGGCCCGGCGATGGATTGATAGACCAGGTAGTGCTCGCCGTCGATCCAGGTCAACGGGGTGCCGAACTTTGTCGCGTGGTAGAGCGAACCGGTCAGTGACTGAAAGCCAGGTGCTTCAGGCAAGATGCCGTCGGCGGTAATACGCCAACTTGGCGTGGCCAGGATGGCCAGGTCGGGATCGATGTCGAGGTCTGGGTACAGCTCGCGCAGGCTCTTACGCAGTGTGGTTGCCGCGACTTCGCGCAAGGAGGGGCCGGTGGTCAGTTGGGTCAGTAGATCGTTGCCATTGGGCGTGGGAGATAACGAGGGCACGGGGCGCTCCTGGACGTGGTGATGGCTGCCGGATGCAGCTCAAGACCTCGACCACGTTAGGGCGCCCGCCCATTCGGTGGTGGTACTCAGGTACCCGATTTGATCTTGGTCCAGGCCCGCGTCCTGGCGCGCTCAGCGTCACGGCCCAATGGCTTCAAGGTATACAGCGTGGCCATCGCCGCCTCTGTGGGGTACAGGTTGGGGTTATTGCGAATCGCCGGGTCAACCTGTTGCGTGGCGTCCTTGTTGGGGTTCGGGTAGCCGACAAAATCACTGATCGGTGCGATGACCTGCGGTTGCAGCAGGTAGTTGATAAAGGTGTAGGCGTCCTGTGGGTTTTTCGCACCTTTGGGGATGGCGAGCATGTCGAACCAGATCGGCGCGCCCTCCTTGGGTAGGCGCATGTCTACGGTCACGCCGTTCTTGGCCTCCTTGGCGCGGTTGGCGGCCTGGGAGAAGCTACCGGAGTAACCCACCGCCACGCAGATGTCACCGTTGGCGATATCGGCCATGTATTTGGACGAGTGGAAATAGGTGATGTACGGGCGAATCTTCATCAGCAGCGCTTCAGCCTTTACGTAGTCCTTGGGGTTGCTGCTGTTGGGGTCCAGGCCCAGGTGTTGCAGGGCCAGGGGCAGGATCTCCGAGGGCGAGTCCAGCAGGGCGACGCCACATTGTTTGAGCTTGCTGATGTTCTCTTCCTTGAAAATCAGGTCCCAGCTGTCGACCGGTGCGTTGGCACCCAGCGCGGCCTTGACCTTGTCGGGGTTGAAGCCGATCAGGATGGTGCCGTACATGTAGGGCACGGCGAATTTGTTGCCGGGGTCATTGGCCTCGATGAGCTTCATCAGTTTGGGGTCGAGGTGGTTCCAGTTGGGCAATTGACTACGGTCCAGGGGCTGGAACACGCCCGCTTCGATCTGCTTGGCCAGGAACACATTGGACGGCACCACCACGTCATATCCGGAATTGCCGGTGAGCAGCTTGGCTTCCAGGGCTTCGTTGGTGTCAAAGATGTCGTACACCAGTTTGACCGTGGGGTTTTGCGCCTTGAAATCCTCCAGCGCCTTGGGCGTGATGTAGTCGAACCAGTTGTAGACCCGCAGGGTTTTTTCTTCGGCGTGGGCCGCGCCGCCGAGAACGGCAGCGCAGAGGGCAACGTACTTGAGCATTTTCATTGGGCGGATCCTTGTTCGAAACCTTCGAGGACGTTGACGGCGTTGATGCCGATTGCTTCGACGGCGTAGCCGCCTTCCATCACAAACAACGTGGGTTTGCCCAGGCCGGCGATACGCGCGCCCATCGCCAGGTAGTCGGGGCTGTCGAGCTTGAACTGTGAAATGGGGTCGTCCTTGAAGGTGTCCACGCCCAGGGACACGACGACGATGTCGGCGCCGAAGCGTTTGATCTCGGCGCAAGCCTCTTCAAGCGCTGCACTCCACCGCTCCCAGTCGGACCCTGCCGGCAGCGGGTAATTGAAGTTGAAGCCTTCACCTGCGCCTTCGCCCAGCTCATCGGCATAACCGAGAAAAAACGGAAACTCCGCTTCCGGGTGACCGTGGATCGAGGTGAACAGCACGTCGCTGCGCGCATAGAAAATCGACTGCGTGCCGTTGCCGTGGTGGTAGTCGACGTCGAGGATCGCGACCTTCTGGTAGCCCTGGTCGAGAAAGGCCTGGGCCGCGATGGCGGCGTTGTTGAGGTAGCAATAACCGCCCATCAAGTCGCTGGCGGCGTGATGCCCCGGCGGGCGACACAGGGCGAATGCACTGTGTGCGCCTTGCGCTATCGCCTGTTGCGCCGTGAGGGCCACTTGCGCCGCGCTGTAGGCGGCTTGCCAGGTGCCGGCGGTAATGGGGGCGCCGCCGTCGAAGCTGTAATAACCGAGTTGACCATGCAGACTGGTGGGTAACACCCGGCGCAAGGTGCGTGCGGGCCAGGTGTAGGGCAACAGATCGCCCTCCTGGCCGTAGGCGGTCCAGCGTTGCCAGGCACCTTTGAAGAAGTCGAGATAGTCGTGGTTGTGGACACGTTGCAGCGGCGCCAAGCCAAAGTCCTGCGGGGCATGGACCGGGCCCAGTTCGCGATCTTTGACGCGTTGCAGCACATGGTCGGCGCGCGAGGGCATTTCGAAGCAGGGCATGAGTTGCCCGTCCATCAGTTCACAACGGCCGTGGTGCAGGTGGTGATCGTCCGAGTAGATCGTCAGCATTTGTTGTTCTCCGCAGGCGGTATCGGTGCCATGCAGTGTTGCGGCAGGCCCGCCGGGTGGGAACGGCAAGAGCGGCCAAAAGGGGATAAATATGGCCAAAGTGTTTGTCCGTAATTCGCCCCAAAATGGCTCACGTTCGGAATTGGCTGGGCGCTACGCCGCTCCAGCGCACAAACGCATGGCGAAAGCTCGCGGTTTCGCTGAAGCCTAGTTGTTCGGCGATTCGGTAGATGGGCAGTTGACCCTCTGCCAGCCATTGCTTGGCTCGCTCGAAGCGTAGTTCGTCGAGCAGTTCCTGATAACTGCAACCCAAGTCATGCAGGTGCCGGCGCAGCGTGCGCGCCGAGCAGTTCATCTGCGTGGCCAGGCCTTCAATGCCCGGTGCGGCGCCGAGTTGGCTGGCGAGCAACTGGCGGATTCTGCCCAGCCATGCCTGGCGGCCGGTGAATTCCAGGTTCTGTTTGCGGCAACGTTCGGCCATGGTCTGGTGAGTGACCGTGTCGGCCAGCGGCAGGGGCTGCTCCAGCCAACGTTTATCGAAGGAAAACGCGTTGGTACCGGCTTCAAATTGCAGCGGGCAGGGGAAGCATTCGGCATAGCGCGCCCGATAATCCGGCGCGCTGTGTTCAAAGCGCGCCCCGAGCAACGCCAGGGGCTGGCCGAGTAAATCGTCGCAGATGACCTTCAGCGAAGTCAGACAAAGCTCTACGTTGAACACCTCAAGTGTCGGATTTTCCCGGTAGTCAGCGGCGGTAAACCAGATGCGCTCACCGTCTTCTTCAAGGCTCAGCTCAAACAGTGTTCCCAGCAGCGCCGGATACCGCAGCGCCAGGCGCAAAGCGTCACCAAAGGTGGCACTGGTGAGCAAGGCATAACCGAGCATGCCGTAGGCCGAAACGTGCATCTGCCGGCCCAGTTCCAAGCCGACTTCCCGACGCAGGGCTACGGCATTGGCGCACACGCGCATCTCCTGGTTGGTGGTGATGCGTGTGTCGGCACGGCTCAAATCCGCTGCGCAGATGCCGCTGCCCACCAGCAAGGCCTCGCTGGGCAGACCTTCGGCCTTGAAGGTGTTGAGCACCAGCGAGACGGCATTGAGGGTGGTGAGGTGAGCGTGCAGCATCGACGGCTCCAACGTAGCAGGTACCGGGTTGGAGCAAGTTGTGTGCCGTCAACGGTACGTCAGGTTGGGTCTGGTCGTGGGAAGAACAATGATCCGGCCTGTTCCTCGTTGATCTCGCTGCGATGGAACGTCGCACGTTGAGCGCTGTTCAAGCCCTTGGTGGTGTCGGCTAGCGCGCCGAGGAAGTGCTCGGCAGGTGTTTTGAGACGAGCACTGAGAAACGACCTTGGTGTGGTCCAGGAGGTTGAGTAGTGAAAGTGCGCATACCAGAGTACCGCGCGGGTGTTGATGTCGCTGATGGTGTACTCGTCCAGGTAGTCTGGCGCGATGGACTTGATGCGACGTCGACTCACGGTTTTCTTGATGCTGATCGCGTTGCGGTTTTTTAGCCACTGCACGGCGGACGGCGTAGGCGGTTGTTGCTTGGTCATTCTGAGCACATGCTCGTTGCCTTGTTTATAGAGGGCGGTGGCAGCTTCGCTGAGTGACTGTTTCGCGGTGTTGGCCAGGGTGACATTGTTGGGCTTGAGGTCTTTCTGGGTCAGGGCTTTCTCGATGTTGCGAGCGGCTTGCTCCAGGCGCTGAGCATGCTGGTGGTACAAGTACTCAATGCCAATAGGGGTACGTTGGGGGTGCTCGGCAAGCAAGGTTGCCTTTTGCTTGAACTCGGGCAGGTTGTCGAGCAGGTCGTTGCCTACGCTGATACTGGTGGGCAAGTCGAGGGTAGGACTGGCGACTGCCACGCTCTGGTGTTGCTGGACCCACACGCCAGGCTGCTTTTCATGAAACGTCGCGACTACTTTGTGAGACAGCGGCGAGCGAACATCCACCAAGCCGGTGTCCAGACCCACCGGGGACAACCGGGGCTCGCCGACCACCATGCCGTTGTAGCGGGTCCTGATGAATTTCTTCTCCGCGCGCGGGGGTGTTTGCGGCAGTCGGGGTAACGCTCTCAGCGCGCTGCGCTCGCTAGTCAAGCGTGCGAGGTGGTTGGACGCCGTTGTAGCGTACTGCTTGAGCTGGCCACGCAAGGCGGTCAGTTGGGTCTGCTGTGTGATCCCAGGGTAATCAACGGGAAGGTCCTGCAAGCGTTCGTCCAGTATCTTGAATTGTTCGAGCAGGCTGCTCAGGCTTTCGATGCACTCGTCGACCCGCCGATTGCTGCGCTCGTTCAACGTATCGCGCAGCGCCTGAATCGCGATGTCGCTGGCGTCGACAATATGATCGATGGCTGTCCATGCCAGCGGGGTGCTGAGGGTGGTTTTTTCATCCAGGCACAGGTTGCGTGCCAGCGTGACTTGCAACTGCTTGAGGTCTTCGCTGGTGTAGCTGGGGAGCAGGGCCTTCGCGATCTTTATCTGGAGCAGCCCGTCACTGAACAGTTGGCGTAGTTCGCTGAAACGCGTCTGAAAATAATCCAGGCGTGCGATGACCCGGTGCAGTATTTCAGTCATCTCGCGAGCGGCGGTGATTTCGCGTTTTTGCGGGTCGACCGTCTGGCGCCCGATGTTAGCCAGGGTATCCCGGAGTTTGGGGGCGAAGACTTTTTGCACCTCGTCCAAGGCTGCCTGGCCTAACGTCAACTGAGCCTTGAGGTAGCCGATGGTCTTGTGCAGGAAGTCAGGTGTCGGGGCAAAAACATTCAATGTCTTGAGCTGCTGCAAGGCTGTTTCGTAACCGTCGCGTTGGCTGTCCAGCGCGCTGAGGTAGGCATCACTGTTTGCCTTGGCTGACGTGGAGGGAGTGTCTGCTAGTTGGGCGCTGGTTTGTTGCAACTGTTCCAGGCTGGGTTGCTTTTTTTGCTCGAAGTCTGCAATCCGTTGGCGCAGCTTGATGGCTTCAAGTTCGGCCATGGCTCTGGCTGCTCTAACCTTGCTCTTGGCGCCGCCGCCGCGAAGTCGCAGCCGTGTATCGATGAACCACTCGCCCTTGAGGTTGTTGATCAGAAAGGGGCCCTTGCGCGAGGGTTGTGCCGCGTCGGTGATCTGGACCACGTCATCTTCGTCTACCGTTACCTCGAACCAGCGTTCCCCTACCGCTGCATACAACTTGTCGAGCATCGGGTAGAGGTGGCGTTTGACGCCGGTGCGCGTCAAGGCCGGGCTTTTGATTTGTGGGTCGTCGACCTCGAAACTGTTTAGTAAGCGTGTCAGGTCGACGCGACCTTCGGTGAGCGCGCCGAGGGTGTGCAGGGCATGCGGGTGGTCGCTTGGCAGGGTGGGCGTCACCAGGTTATCAAGTTGTTTGATCTCGGCGGGCTTTTTGACCTCGGTCGCCCTGGGGAGTTGATGCAGTTGCATCTCCTCGTCAGTCAAGGGTGGGCGACGGGGTGCGCTAGCCGTGGCGATGTGCAAGGTCAGCGCCATGCCCAGATTGAGCAGTAACGCTGCCAGTGCGGACCATTCGGCAGATTCGTCTTGCTGCTCGTGCACGTCGACCAACTCTTGCAACTGATCCAGAATCTGCCAGATCCAGGCGGTGGCGTTCACCGTCCGACCCAGAAATGGCAGTGCTACGTTGAAGATCTGCCAGCCTATCTGTTTGATCGAGGCCCAACGAGCCTCGACAGTGGACACCGATTGGCGGTCTGCGAGCGTCACCAGGGCATTGGCATTGGCCATGAATAACTCGCCGGGCAGGTCTCCTTCGAGCACTTGCGTGCCCAGGTTCATGGGGCCGCTCATCTGCAGAAGCTTGACTGGGTCCACTAGCAGGTCCACAGCCGCCCAGGGTGAGGGCAATTCGCCAGGAAACGCGTAGCGGGCATAGTCAGAGCGAACGTCTTCTGGTAGCCAGGCGAGAACCGAGTCACGCAGCTGTCGCGATTGCCGGACCGCGTACAGCAGGTCCGCTGGCGATGGGTATTGCAACAGTTGTTGCTCCGCCATCGGGCGATACAGCAGGCAAGGGCCGGCACTCAAGTCTTGGGAGCCAATCACAAACATGTTGGCCACCACGTCTGGCGAATCGTTGCTGCGGTTACGTGGTACAAAGGCCAGAGGCCGCAGGACGATGGCTAGCCCGTCGATGTTTCTGTCCGCTGCCTCGGGAGCCAGCACCGCGGCAACGTAGCGGTACCCCAGTTCGTCAACCCCGCCTTTTCGGCTCATCTTGTATTGCAAGGCCAGCAGTGGCAGCTGGATACGCAAGTGGCTGCTGAACAGGGCTTTCCTGCGGTTTGATTCAACGGGATCGTCGAGCAATTTGTTTTTGGCCAAGGCTGGGTAATGTTGGCCGATGTCCAGCTTGCGAACCAAGGTTTCGACGTACTCTACGGTCAGCCAATCTGGCAGGGTGCCACTACTGTGCAGGCGAATGCTTTTATTGCCGATGGGCAGGCTGATCAGGTTTTGCAGGGTCAGCTCGATGAGGGTGAAGGTGGTGTCTTCGAACTTGCCCGGCAAGGTAAAGCTGCCCCAGACAACCGGGCTACGTACCTGGATCTCGATTTTATCCAGGCTCAGGCTTGCGGCAGCAGTGTGCTTCCTGGCCTGCCCCTTGCTCTTGCCCTCTTCCTCAATCTCTTTTTTGACAAGCTCTGCACGCAGCAGACCCTCTGTGTATTTGTGGATCTGCGGGATGCCATCGTCATAGGACTGGCCTTGATTCAGGGTGTGCAGGGCGGCGAGATCCTTCAAGTAGCGTGCGTAGAGACTTTGGTCAGTGAAAGAGCCCGTAGTCAGCCAATCCGGCAGCGCGTCAACGTACAGCTTGAGGCCCGGCTGGCGCTCGCCGGCCAGCTCATCGGTGGCCGGTGGGATATTGAGTGGGGATTCAAACGGCTCGGGGTTACGCTGGTGAAAAACGCCGAGTTGCCCGATGAAGGCGAGCTGTTGGGCAATTAACGCGCAGGCCTGGTTTTCAAAAAAATGCCCCTTGGGTTCGAACAGGCGCCACTGGATTTTCGTCGGTGCATGGATCTTCAGGTAGTCGGGCAAACTCTCGCCCAACGCGTCCACCGAGGCGAATTTTTGAAAGCCGTTGAGCAATGAGTAAGTGAGGATCCTGGTGCTGCCTTCATGAGTGCCGATCAGCACGGCGATCGACAGCAGGCCCCAGTGTTTGACGGCTTCGTGGTCGTTCCAGTCAACATCAATCAGGAAGGCCCGGCTATCGAAGCTGCTATAGGTGTTGTGGCTGATCTGTTCGGGCGAGGCGAATAGACCGGTGGCCATTTTGCAGTCATCCTCATCCCATCCTTCGACGGACGTCACGTTCCAGATTGAGCGCAACGTTTCTGCCAGGGAGCGCCAGTGTGGCTTGGAGTGTCCATTGCTGGCATTCCAGTAATCCACCTGCTGTTCCTTGAAGGCAGTGAGCATCACAGGCGCCAGCAGGTTGATCTGGTTGGCGATCTCGCTGATGCTGACCGGCAGGTGGGTAATGGGGTGGGTGTTTTTTTGCTGGATAAGGAAATGCACGCCTTCGATGTATAGCTTGGGTATACCTTGCATTGCCTGGTGGGCGAGGATGTCGCAGAGGTGTTGGTACTGGGGAGGGCCAGCGACGATCTCATTGTCGATGAGGTTCCAGGCGGGTGTGCCGACCATGGCAATGTCCGGGTCGATGTCCAGTTCGGGGTAGCGCTCTTGCAGCGACCGGCGTAACAGCACGCCGGCGACTTCCCTGAATGCGGGGCCCACGCAGAGCTGAGTGAGCAACGTGTGGGTGGGGTTGTAACGTGAAGATTGTGGGCTCATGGGTTCCTGCCTTGCCATTTCATGGACGCTGCCGGAAGAACAGCTTCGGCATGCTAGAAAGTGGCAAGTCAGGCGAGAGGGTAACTATGTAGCTCTAACGGCGGGGGCTCAGGCCAGTTCACCGCACAGGTCAAGTTCCACCAGGCGTCGGACCTCATCGGCGCAAAGCCCCGCGCCGAGCAAGGCGTGTAATTTGCCAAATGCCGCTTCGCGGGTCATGCCGCCGCCAGACAGCACGCCCACACCGCGCAGGCGGCTGCCGGCCTCGTACACATCCAGCTCAACACCGCCTTCGTGGCATTGGGTGATGGCGACCACAACGATGCCCAGCGCTTGCGCGCGCTTGAGGCTGGCAAGAAACGCCGGGTTGTCGCTCGGCGCCGTGCCGCTGCCGAAGCATTCCAGCAGCAGCGCCTGAATGCCGCTGTCGATCAGCGCGTCCAGTTGTGGTGCGGCAATGCCCGGTACCAACGGCAGCACGCCGACATTGGCCAGGGCCTTGGCCTGGCGATAATCCAGCGCGGCCGGAAGCTGCCCGGCTTTGGCCGCGCCACCGTTACGTTGCAGTGCAGCAAACGGATTGCGCCCGAAGCTGCGGATCTTCGCGCAGCGCGTCGGAGCCATCAGCTTGCCGTGGAAGTACAACTGCACGCCCGGTGCCAGGCCTTCACCCAAGGCCTGCAGTGCGCCGCTGACATTTTCCCAGGCATCGCTGTCGGGCACGCCGGCGGGCAGCATCGAGCCGGTAAACAGCACCGGAGCAGGCAGGCCCAGTAACTGAAAGCTCATGGCCGCTGCGCTGTAGGCCAGGGTGTCGGTACCGTGCAGGATCAGCACGCCATCGCAGCCTTCATCGACGGCTTCTACCACGGCCGTGCGCAAGCGCTGCCAGTAATCGGGGGTCATATTGGCGCTGTCGATCAGCGGCGCCATCTCGCGAAAGCGCCACGCGGGCAGTGGCTCGCTGGCCAACTGTTCGCGCATACGGGCTTCGAAGCCTGATGCGGGGGCCAAGCCGTTGGCGCTGGCCTGCATGCCGATGGTGCCGCCGGTGTAGAGCACCATGACGTTGTTGGATGCTGACATTGAGATTCTCCTGAACGAAAAACGCCGCCGGGCCCAGAGCATGCCCAAGGCCAGGCGGCGTGTCATCTATCTCGGTTTAGCGTTGCGCTTGGGCGCTCAGCTCAGCCGATGGCACTGCATCCGGTTTTACCGGATTGGCCGGCCAGGCCTTGCGGTCCAAGTCCAGGTCAGGGAACTGGCTGGAGTCAAACACCGGCGTCTTGATACCCGCAGCGCGCTGGTTGTCGTAGTCGTTCAGGATGCGCATGGCAATCTTGAACAGGAACGCCAGGGCGAACAGGTTAACGAACGCCAGCATCGTCATGGTGATGTCGGCAAAGGCGAACACCGTGCTCAGGTTCTCGATGGAGCCCCAGAAGATCAACGCCAACACCAGGGCGCGATAACCCATCAGCACCTTGCGGTTGTTGCCCACCAAAAAGCGCAGGTTGCTCTCGCCCAGGTAGTAGTTGTACATGATCGACGTGAACACGAACAACGCCAGGGCCACGGAGATAAACATGCGGCCCCAGTCGCCCACTACAGCGGCCAGGGAGTTCTGGGTCAGGGCAATGCCGTCGCCTTCAAAGCCTGGGGTGTAGAAGCCGGACAGCAGGATCAGCAACGCGGTGCAGGTGCAGATCACGAAGGTGTCGAGGAACACGCTGAACGCTTGCACCACGCCTTGGGCGATCGGGTGTTCTACCGAAGCCACCGCCGCCACGTTAGGCGCGCTGCCCAAACCGGCTTCGTTGGCGAATACGCCGCGCTTCACACCCATGATGATTGCGCTGCCTACCAGGCCACCGAAGGCTTGGTCCAGGCCAAAGGCGCTCTTGACGATGGTCGCGAGCATGGCCGGTACGTGGTCGAATTGCAGCACGATCACGTACAGGGTTACGGCGATGTAGACCAGGGTCTTGACCGGCACCAGCAGGTCGGCAATCGACGCGATGCGCTTGATCCCGCCAATAAATACCAGGCCCAGCAATGCAGCCAGGGCCAGACCTGTGTAGGTGGTGTCCAGGCCAAAGGCGTTGTTCAGCGAGTGAGTTACGGCGTGGGCTTGCAGGCCGTTGAACGCGAAACCGAAGGTCACCAGCAGCAGGAACGCCATGACCATGCCCAGCCAGCGCTTGTGCAGGCCGTGCTGGATGTAATACGCCGGGCCGCCACGGTAGGTGCCTTCAGCGTCGGTGCGTTTGTAGAGCTGGCCGAGGGAGCACTCGATAAAGCTCGACGACATGCCTACCAGTGCGGTGACCCACATCCAGAACACGGCGCCCGGGCCACCCAGGGTTACGGCAATGCCGACACCGGCGATGTTACCGGCACCCACACGGCCGGCCAGGCTGAGCATCAGCGCCTGGAACGAGCTGAGTTGGTCGGAGCTGCTCTTGAGGCTGTCTTTAAACACCGAGAACATGTGGAAAAAGTGACGCAGCTGTACGAAACGCGAGCGGATCGTGAAATAACCGCCGAGCCCGACAATGAGCACGATCAGTACTTTCCCTGAGAGGAAGTCGTTGATGACTTCGAGCATGGAGTGTTCCTCGCTGATTTTTCTAATGGCAAACGCAGGACGGTGCGACGCCGTCGCTAAGCACCAGGCAGTGCGCGACAGTTCGACCCCAATCCTTTTGCGGGTTGTTATTCATGCGGTTTCGCGTGTGTATCCGGGCCTCGTTACCGACGGCCGCAGCGCGAAGAGGGGCGGCACTATACCTAGGAGCGCGTGATCCGTCTGCACGGGGCGATTAAAGGTTTCAGCAGGGTGGTGGGCTTGCAGGGCGATATTGGATTTTTTATGGGCTTCATTTCACAACCTTGAGGCAAAAAAAAGGGCCTGAAGAACGAGCCTTCAGGCCCTCAAAAGGTGAGAGGTGTCTAGTCCCTCAACCTGGTGAGCGGTGCAACAAACGCTTAGGCCTTCAGCGGGACCAAACGTGGGGCAATCATGTTTTCCGGGCGCAGGATGTCGTCGAGCATGGCGTCGTCGAGCAAGCCTTCTTCGCGCACCAGTTCCAGCACGCCACGGCCGCTTTCAAGGGCGATACGGGCGATGCGGGTGGCGTTTTCATAGCCGATGTAGGGGTTCAGTGCGGTGACCAGGCCGATGGAGTGCTCCACCAGCTCGCGGCAGCGCGCTTCGTTGGCGGTGATGCCGACGATGCAGTGTTCGCGCAGCATGTCCATGGCGCGTTGCAGCAGGCGGATCGAGTCGAAGATCTTGAAGGCGATCAACGGCTCCATCACGTTCAGCTGCAATTGGCCGCCTTCGGCTGCCATGGTCAGCGCCAGATCGTTGCCGATCACTTGGAACGCTACCTGGTTCACGGCTTCCGGGATGACCGGGTTGACCTTGCCGGGCATGATCGAGCTGCCTGGCTGGCGGGCCGGCAGGTTGATTTCGTTGATGCCGGTACGTGGGCCGCTGGACAGCAGGCGCAGGTCGTTGCAGATCTTCGACAGCTTCACGGCGGTACGCTTGAGCATGCCGGAGAACAGTACGAAGGCGCCCATGTCGGAGGTGGCTTCGATCAGGTCGGCTGCCGGTACCAGCGGCTGGCCGCTGATGGTGGCCAGGCGTTGTACAGCCAGGGCCTGGTAACGCGGGTCGGCGTTGATGCCGGTGCCAATGGCGGTGCCGCCCAGGTTCACTTCGGTCAACAGCTCCGGAGCCAGGGTTTTCAGGCGCGCCAGGTCTTCGCTCAACGTGGTGGCGAAGGCGCGGAACTCCTGGCCGAGGGTCATCGGCACGGCGTCTTGCAGCTGGGTGCGGCCCATTTTCAACACATGGCCGAACTCGACGCCCTTGGCGGCGAACGCCTGGATCAGGCTGTCGAGGCTGGCCAGCAACGCGTCATGGCCCAGCAGCAGACCCAGGCGGATCGCGGTGGGGTAGGCGTCGTTGGTCGACTGCGCCATGTTCACGTCGTTGTTCGGGTGCAGGTACTGGTATTCGCCCTTCTGGTGGCCCATGGCCTCCAGCGCGATGTTGGCGATCACTTCGTTGGCATTCATGTTGGTTGAAGTGCCAGCGCCGCCTTGAATCATGTCCACCACGAACTCTTCGTGGAAATCGCCGCGGATCAGACGGGCACAGGCTTCGCTGATGGCAGCGTGCTTGGCTTCACTGAGCTGACCCAGCTCGCGGTTGGCATCCGCCGCCGCTTGCTTGACCATTGCCAGACCGACCACCAATTTCGGGTAATGCGAAATCGGAACGCCCGAGAGGCGGAAGTTATTCACCGCTCGCAGGGTCTGGATGCCGTAATACGCTTGAGCCGGTACTTCGAGTACGCCAAGCAGGTCTTTTTCGGTACGGAAAGATGCAGCGGAGGACATGACGGAAATCATCTCGATATGGACCCGGAACTGGCCGGAACGCTGCGAATGCTAGGCTTGTGCAGGTTTTTCGGCCAATGCTGTTAAGCACTGGCCTATGCATAAACGGCATAATGCAGGTGTGACCCGGCTATCATGGCGGGCGTGTGTGCCAAAATGGTGCGTACCCGTGGAGGGAAGTGATGAACCTAGAGAGCAAATGGCTGGAAGACTTTAGCGCCTTGGCGGCCACCCGCAGCTTTTCCCAGGCGGCAGAGCGGCGCTTCGTGACCCAGCCGGCGTTCAGCCGACGCATCCGCAGCCTTGAGGCCGCCCTGGGTTTGACCTTGGTCAATCGCTCGCGCACCCCCGTGGAGCTCACGGCGGCGGGGCAGCTGTTTCTGGTCACCGCACGTACCGTGGTCGAGCAGCTCGGCGAAGTGCTGCGCCATTTGCATCATCTGGAAGGTGGGCAGGGTGAAGTCATGCAAGTGGCCGCCGCCCACTCCCTGGCGCTGGGCTTCTTCCCACGTTGGATCGCGCAACTGCGCAACGAAGGCCTGAACATCGCCACGCGGCTGGTGGCCACCAACGTCGGCGATGCCGTGCATGCCCTGCGTGAAGGCGGCTGCGACTTGATGCTGGCGTTCTACGACCCGGACGCGGCCATGCAAATGGACGCGGAAATCTTCCCGTCGCTGCACCTGGGCAACACCGAAATGCTCCCGGTGTGTGCTGCTGATGCCGATGGCAAGCCGTTGTTTGACTTGGAAGGCGAGGGCAGTGTGCCTCTGCTTGCCTATAGCGCGGGTGCATTCCTGGGGCGCTCGGTGCATTTGCTGCTGCGCCAACGCGCGCTGCGCTTTACCACCGTATATGAAACCGCCATGGCCGACAGCCTCAAGAGCATGGCCCTGGAAGGCCTGGGCATCGCCTGGGTGCCGCAGTTGAGCGTGCGGGCGGAATTGGCCCGTGGTGAGCTGGTGGTGTGTGGCGGCCCGCAATGGCATGTGCCGCTGGAGATCCGCCTGTATCGCTGTGCGTTGGTACGCAAGGCCAACGTGCGGTTGTTGTGGCGCAAGTTGGAGGGTGGGGCGGCGCAGAGCCCTGTGGGTGAGCGTGGTTTAACGTGATTATTTGAAATTGGATAGTTTTATGATCAATAAGTGGAATTAAGTCATATTTTGATCATTTTTCTATCCAAAAAATCAGGCTCCATAGATCCGCTTACATGTCGCCGGATTATTGGCTAGGATACTGATCAATAAGTGGTAGAAGTTCACCTATCGATCAGGAAGCCAGACAAAATGCGGATGACTACGATGAGTGAGCAAGCCATCGCAGAAGTGATTGGCTCGCGCCTTGAAGCTTTGAGGGTGAAAAAGAACATCAATCAGCAAACAGTGGCCGATGAGGCGGGCATATCCCGCACCACGTTACGCCAGTTGATGGCGGGCAAGGGCACCTTGCTCAACCTGATTGCGGTGTTGCGCGTGATCGGAGAATTGGATCGGTTGAGTTCGCTGGTCGAGGAGGTGCGTTCAAGCCCCATCCAGATGGCGAAAATGGCCGGGAAGAAACGCGAACGCGCATACACCACCCGCAGGCCACCCTCCGCAGCCGCGTTGGTGACGGGCCAGAAGAAGCTCATCGTTCCCGACGCATCTGATAAGGACACGAGTTGGTGATCGCACAAATCTACTTATGGGGCCTGTACGTTGGCGCGCTCAACTGGGATGAGGCGAGCCAGGTTGGCGAGTTCGAGTTTTCTGCCGAGTTCGTCGCAACCGGGTTGGAAATTTCGCCCATCCATATGCCTGCCCGTGTTGGTTACACCTACGCATTCACAAGCCTGAACCGGGAAACCTATAAAGCGCTTCCGGCGATCTTGGCCGACTCGCTTCCGGACGATTTCGGCAATGCTTTGATTGACGCCTGGTTGGCCCAGCAAGGTCGCGACAAGCGTTCCTTCACGCCGGTCGATAGGTTGTTGTATCAAGGTAATCGCGGCATGGGCGCCCTGGAATACCGGCCGGCCATGAAGACAGAGGCCAACGAGGCCGAGAGTATCGAGATCGAGGCTCTGGTCCAGTTGGCTGGCGAAGTCCTTGCGGGGCGCGAGAGTCTTGAGGATCGCCTGACGTCCAACGACCCCACGGTGGATGATGCCGCGTTGCAGCGCTTGATCCAGGTCGGCACCAGTGCAGGCGGTGCGCGTGCCAAGGCGATCATTGCGATCAATGACGAAGGGCATGTCAGGTCGGGCCAAGTGACGGCGCCACAGGGGTATAGCTACTGGCTTCTCAAGTTCGACGTTGCAAAAAACACCGATGTACTTGCTGATAGCCAAGGATTTGGCCGGGTCGAGTACGCGTATCACCTGATGGCCAGGCAGGCCGGTGTGGTGATGACCGAATGCCGTCTGCTCGAAGAAGGCGGGCGCGCCCATTTCATGACCAAACGATTCGATCGCACGGATGATGGCGAGAAAATTCATACCGCTACGCTGTGCGCGCTGGATCATGCCGACTATAAAAAACCCGGTGAGTACTCGTACGTTGAGGCGTTGAGCGTGTTCAGGGCATTGAAGTTGAGCCGTCGAGAGGCAGAGCAGTTTTTCCGGCGGATGGTGTTCAACGTTATTGCCCGAAACCAGGACGATCACACCAAGAACATCAGCTTTCTCTTGGATACGGACGGCACTTGGTACCTGTCACCTGCCTATGACGTGACGTGGTCCTATATGCCCGGTAATTTCTGGGTCGATAGCCATCAAATGAGCATTAACGGCAAGCGCGACAATTTTGTGCTGGAGGATCTGCTCAGTGTTGCAAGTCAGATCAACGGGCTCAAGGCGCGCCAGATTATCCGCGAAGTGCATGAGGCAGTCGTTCAATGGCCTGTTATCGCTGACAAGACAGGTGTCTCGCAGGCCATGATTGATGCCATCGCCAAGACCCACCGCCTAGACCTTGCTACTGACTCTTGAGTCAATAAAACCGCCACTTTGCCCCGCTAGACAGATGGTCATCCAAGGGGCTGTTTATCTGGATTATTACGGTATACTGCGCGGCCTTCGGCCGGTCCAACCGGCCTTAATTCGTACAACAAGCCACGCCGGATTTCCCGCGTGGCTTGTTGTTTTTTGACGCGCCTGCGGGCGCCCAGAGAGAAGAGGCACGACGATGAGTGCATTGGTTGGCGTGATCATGGGCTCCAAGTCCGATTGGTCCACCCTTAGCCACACCGCCGATATGCTGGAAAAACTCGGCATTCCGTATGAAGTGAAAGTGGTCTCTGCCCATCGCACCCCGGACTTGCTGTTCCAGTATGCCGATGAAGCAGAATCCCGTGGCATCGAGGTGATCATCGCCGGTGCCGGCGGCGCAGCGCACCTGCCAGGCATGTGTGCAGCCAAGACCCACCTGCCGGTACTCGGCGTGCCGGTGCAGTCGGCGATGCTCTCGGGCGTGGATTCGCTGTTGTCCATCGTGCAGATGCCAGCTGGCATTCCGGTGGCGACCCTGGCAATCGGCAAGGCCGGGGCGATCAACGCCGCCTTGCTGTCGGCCAGCATCCTGGGCGCCAAGCACCCGCAGTTCCATGCGGTGCTGAAAAAATTCCGTGCTGAACAGACAGACAGCGTGCTGGACAATCCAGACCCACGTATCGCCTGAGGTTGTTGACGATGAAAATCGGTGTAATCGGTGGCGGCCAACTGGGCCGCATGCTGGCCCTGGCGGGAACCCCGCTGGGGATGAACTTCGCTTTCCTGGACCCGGCGCCAGATGCTTGCGCGGCCGCGTTGGGTGAACACCTGCGGGCTGACTACAGCGACCCGGACCACCTGCGCCAGCTGGCCGACGAAGTCGACCTGGTGACCTTCGAGTTCGAAAGCGTCCCAGCCGAAACCGTGGCCTTCCTTTCGCAGTTCGTGCCGGTGTATCCGAGCGCAGAAGCTTTGCGCATTGCCCGTGACCGCTGGTTTGAGAAAAGCATGTTCAAGGACCTGGGCATCCCGACCCCGGCCTTCGCCGATATCCAGTCCCAGGCGGACCTGGACGCCGCCGTCGCCAGCATCGGCCTGCCGGCGGTGCTGAAAACCCGTACCCTGGGTTACGACGGCAAGGGTCAGAAAGTCCTGCGCACTGCGGCCGATGTGGTCGGCACCTTCGCCGAGCTGGGCAGCGTTGCTTGCCTGCTGGAAGGCTTCGTGCCGTTCACCGGTGAAGTCTCGCTGATCGCCGTGCGTGCCCGTGATGGCGAGACCCGCTTCTACCCGCTGGTGCATAACACCCACGACAGCGGCATCCTCAAGCTGTCCGTGGCCAGCACCGATCATCCGTTGCAGGCGTTGGCCGAAGACTATTCCAGCCGCGTGCTCAAGCAGCTGGATTATGTTGGCGTGATGGCGTTCGAGTTCTTTGAAGTCGACGGTGGCCTCAAGGCCAACGAAATCGCCCCGCGTGTGCACAACTCCGGGCACTGGACCACCGAAGGCGCCGAGTGCAGCCAGTTCGAAAACCACCTGCGGGCGGTGGCGGGCTTGCCGCTGGGCTCCACGGCCAAGGTCGGTGAGAGCGCCATGCTCAACTTCATCGGCACGGTGCCGGCGGTAGAGAAAGTCATCGCCATCGATGACTGCCACCTGCATCACTATGGCAAGGCCTTCAAGGCCGGGCGCAAGGTGGGGCATGCCAACCTGCGCTGCAAGGACCGTGCAACGCTTGAAGCGCAGATCCTCAAGGTCGAAGCGCTGATCGCGGAGCAATAAGCCTGGCGGCGGCGGGAACCATTGGTTGCCGCCGCCTCTCTGATTGCAGGACGCCAAAGTCTGACTAGGCTTTGGTGTATTCACTTCATTCAGAGGGAAATGCCATGGGTATCATCGGAACCATCTTTATCGGCCTGATCGTCGGCCTGCTGGCGCGTTTCCTCAAGCCTGGCGACGACAGCATGGGCTGGATCATGACCATCCTGCTGGGTATCGCTGGCTCCCTGGCCGCGACCTACGGTGGTCAGGCATTGGGCATCTACGAGGCCGGTCAAGGCGCGGGCTTCCTCGGTGCCCTGGTAGGCGCCATCGTGCTGCTGGTGATCTACGGCCTGATCAAAAAGAAATGATCTAAGCGACAAAGCCCTCTGCGCTGCGCAGGCGCAGAGGGCTAGAATGCCGGCACTGTTTACCTTGCCGAGCTTCTTTTCATGCGCCGTCTTCTGTTGACTCTTCTTCTGCTGGGCTCAGGCCTGGCGCACGCCGGTGAACTGCCGGAAACCGATTGGCTCGACCTTATGCCGCTTTCTGACCAGAAAGCCCTCGAAGCCATGCCCGAGATCGACCACAACTCCCCCGAAGCCCAAGGCACCTTTACCGATAAAGGTGGTTTGAAGCAGAGCAAGGGCCTGCCGGCAGTTATGTACTCCACCAAGACCGTGGGCGCCATGAACGGCAAGAACATCCGCATCGGCGGCTACCCGGTGCCGCTGGAAACCGACGCCAAGGGGCGCAGTACGCTGTTTTTCCTGGTGCCGTACCCAGGCGCGTGTATCCATGTGCCGCCACCGCCGCCTAACCAGTTGGTGCTGGTGCGCTATCCCAAGGGGTTGAAGCTGGATGATATTTACACGCCGTTGTGGGTGACGGGCACGCTCAAGGTGGAAACGGTGAATAACGATTTGGCGGACGCCGCTTATGCACTGGATGCGGGGAAAGTGCGGGTGGTGAAGGAGTCGGATCTCTAAAGCCCGCTCCCACATTTTTGATTGGGTTTACAAGGCGATATTGGCGATGCTCACGCCTAGGGTGTGGTGTTGGCCTGGTGCCAAGGTCACCACATCATCCAGCACATTCGCCGTCTCGATGCACAGCATGCCCGTCCAGCCGTCATCGGCCATGTCATCAAATGCTTTCGCGCGTTCGGTCCACGGGTTCCAGATCACTGTGGACTTCGAGCCCTGGCTGGTGAGTTGGATGCGGCGCTGCCAGTCATGATCGACGATGTTCAATTGCGCTGGAGTGTCGAGGTAGATGCGATCAGTCTCGGCAGTGAAGCTCAGCAGCCCAGCCTGTTGCTTGGTCATCCAGCCGTCGGCGGTGTCGATATAGGCGCCACCGTCCAGCCCTTCGACCTGCACGTTACGCACGTCGCTCACGGCGAAGTAGGTGTGCAGCGCCTGGCTGAGGGTCACGGTGTCGCTGCCACGGTTGTGACTGGTCAGGCGGATATGCAACTGGTCATCCAGCAGCAGGCTCAGGGTCAGGTCGACCTGATGGGGCCAGCCAGGGAACCCGCCGGCAGGTACAGGCAGCACCAGATCAATACGCAGCGCCTCACCCTCAAGCTCGCTCGCGGCCAATTCCCACAACGCGGTACGCACAAAGCCGTGAGCCCCGGCCGGCTGCTCGCTCTGGCGCATCGCCTTGACGCTTTGCGGGTTGCGGTCAAACACACCAAACCACGGCCAGCACACCGGCACACCGGTGCGAATGCCTTTGCCTTGCTTGAACACCGCTTCAGGATTCGGCCAAATCAACGGCTTTTCGCCATCGCGGCCGTAACTGAATATATGCGCGCCCTGTTGGGCCACCATCAATTCAGCGCCGTTGTGGCGGATGCGCCAGCAGTCCAGCTCGTCGATTTTCACGGTTTCAACGTGGGGCGTCGGCATTACAAAGCACTCTTCATGGCAGGCAATGGGGCAATTGACCGTCAAAACCCGGTGAGGTTTAACGTGCGCGCGACGGAACCGAACGCGTGCGGCCGCTGCCGTCGATGGCGACAAACACAAACACCGCCTCGGTGACCTTGCGCCATTCACTGGACAGTGGGTCGTCGCTCCACACTTCAACCATCATCTGGATCGAGCTGCGGCCGATTTCCAGCGCCTGGGTATAAAAGGAAAGCTGAGCGCCTACCGCGACCGGTACCAGGAACGCCATGCGATCAATGGCAACTGTGGCAACACGCCCGCCCGCGACCTTGCTGGCCATGGCCGTGCCGGCCAGGTCCATCTGCGCGACCAGCCAGCCGCCGAAAATATCGCCAAAGCCGTTGGTTTCACGCGGGAGCGCGGTAATTTGCAGGGCGAGGTCGCCTTGCGGGATAGGGTCTTCTTGTTCGAGTTCGATCATGCCGGAGATGCCTCTCAAGACTGCGGGTTCTTGCGCGTGCGTGGGCCGAGTATATCGACACCCTCGCGCCGCGACGACCGTCTGAGGTTGATTTGGTCGGCAATTGGCCGCTGTATCGCGGCTTTTTGCGGCAACTGTGCTTGTGATGTGCTTTTGCAAGCGATTTGCTATCTTGCCCAACCCGTCCTGGCTCAGCCAGCACACCGGATCTGCCGTCCTGACTAATAAGAGAAGCCTTGCCATGTCCTCCGTGCCCGCAAGCAGTGCGCAACCGTCGCGCCCGCTGACCCGCAACGACTACAAAACCCTGTCGCTGTCTGCCTTGGGCGGGGCGCTGGAATTTTATGATTTCATCATTTTCGTGTTTTTCGCCACCGTGGTCGGAAAACTCTTTTTCCCCCTCGACATGCCTGAATGGCTGCGCATGATGCAGACCTTCGGCATCTTCGCCGCCGGTTACCTGGCACGCCCGCTGGGCGGCATCATCATGGCGCACTTCGGTGACCTGCTGGGCCGTAAGAAGATGTTCACCCTGAGCATCTTCATGATGGCCGTGCCGACCCTGATCATGGGCCTGCTGCCGACCTACGCGCAGATCGGCCTGTGGGCGCCGATCCTGCTACTGCTGATGCGCGTCATCCAGGGCGCGGCGATTGGCGGCGAAGTCCCGGGCGCCTGGGTGTTCGTGTCTGAGCACGTGCCAGCGCGTCACATCGGCTACGCCTGCGGCACGCTGACCAGCGGCCTCACCGCAGGCATCCTGCTGGGTTCGCTGGTGGCCACTGCCATCAACACGCTGTACACCCCCGTAGAGGTTTCGGACTACGCCTGGCGTATCCCATTCCTGCTGGGCGGCGTGTTTGGCCTGCTGTCGGTGTACCTGCGCCGCTGGTTGCATGAAACGCCGATCTTCGCCGAGATGCAGCAGCGCAAGACCCTGGCCGCCGAACTGCCATTGCGCGCCGTACTGCGCGACCACCGTGGCGCCATCGTGCTGTCGATGTTGCTGACCTGGTTGCTGTCGGCCGGTATCGTCGTCGTTATCCTGATGACCCCGACTGTATTGCAGACCGTCTATCACTTCAGTGCGACCGTTGCGCTGCAGGCCAATAGCCTGGCCATCGTGACCCTGAGCCTGGGTTGCATCGCCTCCGGTGCATTGGCTGACCGCTTCGGTGCCGGCCGCGTGCTGGTTGCCGGCTGCGCGCTGTTGCTGGCGACGTCCTGGACGCTTTACCACAGCCTGATCAATCACCCTGACTGGCTGTTCCCGCTGTACGCCCTGACCGGTTTGTTTGTAGGCACCATCGGTGTCGTGCCGTATGTAATGGTGAAGGCCTTCCCACCGGTGGTGCGCTTCAGTGGGTTGTCGTTCTCCTACAACGTTGCCTACGCCATCTTTGGCGGTTTGACGCCGCTGGCGGTGTCGCTGTTAATGAAGGAAAGCCCGATGGGCCCGTCCTACTACGTCGCCGCCCTGTGTGTGATGGGGATGCTGGTGGGTGGGTATCTGTGGAAGCGTTCGCGCTAAGCCTTTGCTGAAGATCACTCCCGCGCCCTGCGTGGGAGTGATGGCAACTCCTCGCGTTACCTCTCTCCTGCTGATAGTGGCCTTTCATCTAACTGTCACATTGCAGACATAGAGTGTTCACACGGCCTGCCGATACTTGGCCCCGATCCAACTATCCCTATCTGCTAGGAGCAAGGCATGAAACTGAAACGTTTGATGGCGGCAATGACTTTTGTCGCTGCTGGCGTTGCGACCGCCAACGCGGTGGCCGCTGGTGTTGATCCGGCAATCCCGGCTTACGTTAAGACCACTGGTGTGTCGGGCAACCTGTCCAGCGTTGGTTCCGATACCCTGGCTAACCTGATGACCCTGTGGGCCGAGGGTTACAAAAAGGAATACCCGAACGTCAACATCCAGATTCAAGCTGCCGGCTCCGCCACCGCACCTCCTGCGCTGACTGAAGGCACCTCCAACCTGGGCCCGATGAGCCGCAAGATGAAGGACACCGAGCTGGCTGCCTTCGAGCAGAAGTACGGCTACAAGCCAACCGCTATCCCGGTTGCCGTGGATGCCCTGGCCGTGTTCGTGCACAAGGACAACCCGATCCAGCACCTGACCATGGAGCAAGTCGACGCGGTGTTCTCGTCGACGCGCCTGTGCGGTGGCAAAGCCGACGTGAAAACCTGGGGCGATCTGGGCGTGACCGGCGACCTGGCCAACAAGCCAGTGCAATTGTTCGGTCGTAACTCGGTATCCGGCACCTACGGCTACTTCAAAGAAGAAGCCCTGTGCAAAGGCGACTACAAGCCAAACGTGAACGAACAACCAGGCTCGGCTTCGGTCGTGCAGTCCATCAGCTCCTCGCTGAACGGCATCGGTTACTCGGGCATCGGCTACAAGACCGCCAGCGTGAAGACTGTGGCCCTGGCCAAGAAAGGCAGCACTGACTTCATCGAAGACACCGAAGAAAACGCCCTGAACGGCAAGTACCCGCTGTCGCGCTTCCTCTACGTTTACGTCAACAAAGCCCCGAACAAGCCGCTGGCCCCGCTGGAAGCTGAGTTCGTGAAACTGGTTCTGTCCAAACAGGGCCAGGAAGTTGTGGTGAAAGACGGCTACATCCCACTGCCAGCCAAAGTTGCCGCCAAGGCCCTGGCTGATCTGGGTCTGAAAGAAGGCAACTAAGCCTGCGGTACCCGGTGTAACGCTGGACCCTGTGGGAGCGGGCTTGCTCGCGAATGCGGTGGATCAGTCAGCTCATCTATAGCTGACATACCGCCTTCGCGAGCAAGCACGCTCCCACACTTGACCGGTGACACCCTCAATTTTCGATCCGCTGCCAGCTCTGCTACGCGGCGGCTTTGTTGCGTCACTGCTTTGTCATCTTTCTGTCATACAGGATCGCTAGGGTGTGCGCATGAATGATCTGGCCAATTCCACCATGACGACGACTTCTCCCCCCAAGCGCATTGATTTCAATACGCCTGAGCTGCAACGCAAGCGCCGCATTCGCGCGCTGAAAGACCGCCTGACACGTTGGTACGTGCTCGTTGGTGGCCTGGCCGTCCTCGGCGCTATCACCCTGATCTTCTTTTTCCTCGCCTATGTAGTCGCGCCCCTGTTCCAGGGTGCTTCGCTGACCAAGGCAGACGCGCTGACCCCGGCCTGGATCCAGGACGCGGGCAAGCCGCTGATGATCTCCCTCGAAGAACAGAACCAGGTTGCCATGCGGGTTTCCGACAAGGGCCAGGCGCTGTTCTTTGCCGTTGATAGCGGCGCCGAACTCAAGCGTGTCGACCTGCCGCTGCCGGCTGGCGCCAACGTGGTGTCTATCGGTCAAGACCAGCCGGGCACTCCGCTGGTGATCCTCGGTTTGTCCAATGGCCAGTCCCTGGTGTTCCGCCACACCTATAAGGTGTCGTACCCGGATGGCAAGAAGACCATTTCGCCTGCGATTGAATACCCCTACGGTGAAACGCCGATCGTGCTCGACGAAGCTGGCCGCCCGTTGGAACACGTTTCCCTGAATGCCACCGACTCGACGCTGGTGGTCGCCGGTTCCGCCGGTTCGCACTTGAACGTGCTGTCCCTGAGCCGCGAAGAAAACATGATGACCGGCGAAGTCACCAGCGAGCAGAAGCGTATCGAGCTGCCGCAAATGACCGAGCCGGTGAAGGCGATCTTCATCGACCCGCGCCAGCAGTGGCTGTACGTGATCAACGGCCGAGCCCTGGCCGATGTGTTCAACCTGCGCGACAACAGCCTCAACGGTCGCTACAAACTGCTTGAAGATGGCAACGCCGAAATCACCGCAAGCACCCAGTTGGTGGGCGGTATTTCGCTGATCATCGGTAACTCCAAGGGCGGCCTGGCCCAGTGGTTCATGGCCCGCGACCCGGATGGCGAGCAGCACCTCAAGCAGATCCGTACCTTCCAGATGGGCACTGCGCCCATCGTTGAGATCACTGCTGAACAGCGTCGCAAGGGTTTCACCGCCCTCGACGCTACCGGCAAATTCGGTGTGTTCCACAGCACTGCCCACCGCACGTTGCTGGTAGACCCCGTGGTTGACGGCCAGGGCGTGTTCGGTCTATCGCCACGGGCCAACCATGTGATCGTCGAAGCCGGCGGCAAGCTGCAACCGCTGCTGCTGGACAACCCGCACCCGGAAGTCTCCTGGAGCGCGTTGTGGAGCAAAGTCTGGTACGAGAACTACGACGAGCCTAAGTACGTCTGGCAATCCACCGCCGCCAACACTGACTTCGAACCCAAGATGAGCCTGGCTCCGCTGACCTTCGGCACCTTGAAGGCCGCGTTCTACGCCATGCTGCTGGCCGCGCCACTGGCCGTTGCTGCTGCAATCTACACCGCCTACTTCATGGCCCCGAGCCTGCGCCGCAAGGTCAAACCGGTGATTGAGTTGATGGAAGCGATGCCGACGGTGATCCTCGGCTTCTTCGCCGGCCTGTTCCTGGCGCCGTATGTGGAAGGGCATCTGCCGGGCATTTTCAGTCTGTTGATGCTGCTGCCGATTGGCATCCTGGTGGCCGGTTTCATCTTCAGCCGGTTGCCTGAGTCGATCCGCCTGCGGGTTCCTGATGGCTGGGAAAGCGCGATCTTGATCCCGGTGATCCTGTTCGTGGGTTGGCTCTCGCTCTACATGAGCCCTTACCTGGAAACCTGGTTCTTCGGCGGCGACATGCGCATGTGGATCTCCCATGACCTGGGCATTACCTACGACCAGCGCAACGCCCTGGTGGTTGGCTTGGCCATGGGTTTTGCGGTGATCCCGAACATCTACTCCATCGCCGAAGACGCCGTGTTCAGCGTGCCCCGTGGCTTGACGCTGGGCTCGCTGGCCCTGGGTGCCACGCCGTGGCAGACCATGACTCGCGTGGTCATCCTCACCGCCAGCCCGGGCATCTTCTCGGCGCTGATGATCGGCATGGGCCGCGCCGTCGGCGAGACCATGATCGTGCTGATGGCCACCGGTAACACGCCGGTGATGGAGATGAACCTGTTTGAAGGCCTGCGAACGCTTGCGGCCAACGTCGCGGTAGAAATGCCCGAGTCGGAAGTAGGCGGCAGTCACTACCGCGTGCTGTTCCTCTCGGCGCTGGTGCTGCTGCTGTTCACCTTCATCATGAACACCCTCGCCGAGCTGATCCGTCAGCGTCTGCGCAAGAAATACTCGTCGCTTTAAGAAAGGTAGAAGTCTGTGAAACAGAACTCCCTGAATGGATGGTTCAAGAGCGGCGCTCCCGGCGTCTGGATCAGCGGTGGCGCGGTGTCCATCGCGGTCATCATGACCATCGGTTTGCTGGCTGTGATTGCCGTGCGTGGCCTGGGCCACTTTTGGCCGGCCGACCTGATCCAGGCCAACTACAGCGTGCCGGGACAGGAAAACCATATCGTCATCGGCGAAGTGGTGCAGAAAGAAGAAGTACCGCGCGAGCGCCTCAAAAGCGCTGGCCTGCCGGTGCCGGACCAAGGCCCGGAGTTCATGACCCGCGAGCTGATCAAGGTCGGCAACCGCGATTTGAATGGCAACGACTTTACGTGGGTCGTCGGCGAGTGGCTGAAGGACCAGACCACGCCCGTAGACCTGATGGCCATCGAGCGCCGTGAGTGGGGCAACTTCTACGGCACCCTGGTCAACGTCAAGCAGGACGGCAAGGTCATCGCCGAAGGCGCGGCCGCCTGGCCGGAGCTGCAAGCCCGTGTCGAGCGCGTCAACAAGCTGGCCGCCCAACTCAAGACGCTGGAGAAGTCCGACATCGGCGCGATCAACGCAGGTCTCGAACGCATCCGCCTGCACAGCCGCAAGTTGGAGTTGGAGGGCAAGCTCGATGCTGCCGCCCAGGCTGATATGGACTCAGGCCGTGCCGAGCTGAATGCCCGTTACCAGGACATCGAAGCGCGCCTGGCCGACCTGCACGCCCAATTCAACCGCGACGCGTTGACCGCCCGCGATGGCAACGGCAAGGAAGTCGAAATCGGTATCGGCAAAGTGGTGCACGCTTACCAGCCGAACGCCATGGGCACGTTTACCAAGATCGGTTTCTATTTCAGCAAGGTTTGGGAATTCCTCAGCGACGACCCACGGGAAGCCAACACCGAAGGCGGGATTTTCCCGGCCATCTTCGGCACCGTGATGATGACCCTGATCATGGCCATGATCGTGACCCCGTTCGGCGTGCTGGCGGCGGTGTACCTGCGTGAATACGCCAAGCAAAACACCCTGACGCGCATCATCCGCATTGCGGTGAACAACCTGGCGGGCGTACCGGCCATCGTCTACGGCGTGTTCGGCCTGGGCTTCTTTGTGTATGTACTGGGTGGCTCGGTAGACCGCCTGTTCTTCGCCGAAGCCCTGCCGGCGCCGACCTTCGGTACGCCGGGCCTGTTGTGGGCCTCGTTGACCCTGGCGCTGCTGGCGGTGCCGGTGGTGATCGTGGCCACCGAAGAAGGCTTGGCGCGCATCCCGCGCACTGTGCGTGAGGGCTCCCTAGCACTGGGTGCGACCAAGGCCGAAACGCTGTGGAAGATCGTGCTGCCCATGGCCAGCCCGGCGATGATGACCGGCATGATCCTCGCCGTGGCCCGCGCCGCCGGTGAAGTGGCGCCGCTGATGCTGGTAGGTGTGGTGAAACTGGCGCCGTCGCTGCCGCTGGACGGCAACTACCCGTACCTGCACCTTGACCAGAAGATCATGCACTTGGGCTTCCATATTTATGACGTCGGCTTCCAGAGCCCCAACGTCGAAGCCGCACGGCCGCTGGTGTACGCCACTGCCTTGCTGCTGGTGCTGGTGATCGCCACGCTCAACTTGTCGGCGGTGTGGATACGTAACCACCTGCGCGAAAAATACAAAGCGTTGGATAGTTAAGCGGGCTGGACACGGTCAATGTGGGAGCTGGCTTGCCTGCGATACAGGCGACTCGGTTGAGCAGGTACACCGCGGTGATGCTATCGCAGGCAAGCCAGCTCCCACACTGGACCGCGTCAGACACAGAATTTGAGTAGACCGCCACAGGCGGTTCAACGAAACGAATTGGTAGCACAGGGAGCATCCCATGCAGCAAGACACCCACACCCACGGCATCAACATGTCTGCCCTGGGTCGCGACAAGCAGAGCCTGAGCCTGGCCCAGGAAACCGTGGCCATCGAAGTACCAGGCCTGAGCCTGTACTACGGTGAAAAACAGGCGCTGTTCGACGTCAGCATGAACATCCCCAAGCAGCGCGTGACCGCCTTTATCGGCCCGTCGGGCTGTGGCAAGTCCACGCTGCTGCGTACCTTCAACCGCATGAATGACTTGGTGGACGGCTGCCGCGTCGACGGCGCCATCAACCTCTACGGCACCAACATCTACCGCAAGGGCGAAGACGTGGCCGAGCTGCGTCGCCGGGTGGGCATGGTGTTCCAGAAGCCCAACCCGTTCCCCAAGACCATCTACGAAAACGTGGTTTACGGTTTGCGCATCCAGGGCATCAACAAAAAACGCATCCTCGACGAAGCGGTGGAGTGGGCGCTCAAGGGCGCGGCATTGTGGGATGAGGTCAAGGACCGTCTGCATGAGTCGGCACTCGGTTTGTCCGGCGGCCAGCAGCAACGTCTGGTGATCGCCCGCACCATTGCCGTAGAGCCTGAAGTGCTGCTGCTCGACGAACCCTGCTCGGCACTCGACCCGATCTCCACGCTTAAGGTCGAAGAGCTGATCTACGAGCTCAAATCCAAGTTCACCATCGTGATCGTGACCCACAACATGCAACAGGCGGCGCGGGTTTCTGACTACACCGCGTTCATGTACATGGGCAAGTTGGTAGAGTTCGGCGACACCGATACCCTGTTCACCAATCCGGCGAAGAAGCAGACCGAAGACTACATCACCGGTCGCTACGGCTAGGATGCTGTAGTTCTCATCGCACTGACGCTGCGGTTCTCCGCACCTTACCGGACGCTCCAAGGACGCCAACATGATTAGCAAAGAAGGCCTTACCCATCACATCTCCGCGCAGTTCAACGCCGAGCTTGAGGAAGTGCGCAGCCACCTCCTGGCGATGGGCGGCTTGGTGGAGAAGCAAGTCAACGACGCCGTCACCGCGCTGATCGAGGCCGACTCGGGCTTGGCCCAGCAAGTGCGTGAGATCGATGACCAGATCAACCAGATGGAACGCAACATCGATGAAGAATGCCTGCGCATTCTGGCCCGTCGCCAGCCGGCGGCTTCTGACCTGCGTTTGATTATCAGCATCTCCAAGTCGGTGATCGACCTGGAGCGCATCGGCGACGAAGCCACCAAGATCGCTCGCCGCGCCATCCAGCTGTGCGAAGAGGGCGAAGCGCCGCGTGGCTACGTGGAAGTGCGCCACATCGGCGACCAGGTGCGCAACATGGTGCGTGACGCCCTCGACGCCTTTGCGCGTTTCGACGCCGACCTGGCGTTGTCGGTGGCTCAGTACGACAAGATCATCGACCGCGAATACAAGACCGCCCTGCGTGAACTGGCCACCTACATGATGGAAGACCCGCGCTCTATCTCGCGGGTCTTGAGCATTATCTGGGTGCTGCGTTCCCTGGAGCGAATCGGCGACCACGCCCGTAACATCTCGGAACTGGTGATCTACCTGGTTCGCGGCACCGACGTGCGGCACATGGGGCTTAAGCGCATGAAGGCTGAAGTTGAAGGTTCGGCCGATCTTATCCCTAATGTTCCGGGCGAATCTGACGATAAGTAGGATTGCCCGAGAAATTAACGCCCGGCCTTTGGTCGGGCGTTTTCGTTTGTGGCCTCCGAATATTTTGCGCAGCGGAAGCAATAAAGTCCGACTGTGACTACCGAGTTTTGGCAAAATGCCACCAGTCAGGCGTCTTGCGTGCCGAAGTTTTTATAGGATGAAGGGTCGATGAGTAAAGTCAGTGTATTGGTGGTGGATGACGCCTCGTTTATCCGCGACCTGGTGAAGAAGTGCCTGCGCAACTACTTCCCCGGGATCAAGCTGGAAGATGCGGTAAACGGCAAAAAGGCCCAGGCCATCCTGATGCGCGAGACCTTCGACCTGGTGCTGTGCGACTGGGAAATGCCCGAGATGTCCGGCCTTGAGCTGTTGACCTGGTGCCGTGAGCAACCTCACCTCAAGGCCATGCCGTTTGTGATGGTGACCAGCCGTGGCGACAAGGAAAACGTGGTGCAGGCGATTCAGGCCGGCGTTTCCGGCTACGTCAGCAAGCCGTTCACCAACGAGCAGTTGCTGAACAAGGTCAAGCAGGCCTTGCACAAGGTCGGCCGTCTCGACGCCTTGGTGGCCAGTGCGCCGACCAAGATGAATTCGGCTTTCGGCAACGACTCCCTGAGCGCCCTGACCGGCGGCAAGCCTGAAGCCGCGCGCGCGGCGCCGGTTGCGGTAGCTGCGCCTGCGCCGAGCAAAGGCCTGCTCAACAGCCCGCCGGTACAGGCACCTGCGGCAGCAGCGCCGGCGGCCGGTCGTGGCCAGGGCCAATTGCGGTTGTCCAGCGGCACCCAGCAATGCGTGATCAAAGGCTTGAGCATCAAGGAGGCGCTACTGGTGGTGCGTCGCGGTGAAGTCCTGCCTCAGGTACTGGAAAGCGCCGTGCTCGACCTGGAGCAAGGCGACAACGCCGAAGTGGCACGCCTCAACGGCTACCTGCATGCCATCGTCGCCCACGAACCAAAGCCCGACAGCGACTGGCTGCAACTGACCTTCCGGTTTATCGACCAGGATGCGCAGAAACTCGACTACATCTCCCGACTGATTGCACGGGGCACGGCGCAGAAGCATTTTGTGCCGGGTGCGTAACCTTAGTTCACCACAGACCCATGTGGGAGGGGGCTTGCCCCCGATTGCGGTAGGCCAGTTACAGATGTATCAACTGACACTCCCTCATCGGGGGCAAGCCCCCTCCCACATTTGAAACTCATTGCTGCATACAAAGTTGTCATGATCCCTTGTTAGCCTGCCGTTCAGTCATCCCGGCAGGTTCACGCCATGCTCATGCGTTTATTGCTGTGTTGCGGATTGGTCACGGTCGCTCCTTCGGCCTTGGCCATGACCGTCTACAAATCCGTTGATGCCAGCGGCAACGTGTTTTACAGCGACCGGCAAACGCCAGGCGCCCAGGCGTTCGTGATTCAGCAGCGACCGGTGCTCGAAAGGCCAAGGCCCACTTATTCTCAACAAGCCTACCGCTACCCGTTGCCCTGGCGCGGTGGCCCGTTTCGCCTGACCCAAGGCCCCAACGGCAACTTCAGCCACACCGACGCCAAAAGCCGCTACGCCATGGACATCGCCATGCCCGAAGGCACGCCGATCATTGCGGCACGCAGCGGTATGGTGGTGAGAACCGAAAACGAGCAGATTGGCCGTGGCAGCGATGCGTCAGGGAATTTCGTACGGGTGCGCCACGATGACGGCACCGAGGGCGTGTACCTGCACCTCAAGCAAGGCTCAGTCAGTGTCAGAACAGGGCAGCGTGTGGCAGTGGGCAGCCCGCTGGCGCTGTCGGGCAATACCGGTAACAGCAGCGGGCCGCATTTGCACTTTGTGGTACAGCGCGCCACCGAGGCGGGGCTGGTGTCGATCCCGTATGAGTTCAACCAGCCGCTGGGTGCATTGCCCAACTTTGCGTTGGGCAATTGAGGGTCAGTCCAGCAGCAGGACCTTGGCCAACACAATCTTCGGCCCTTTCATCTTCTTGATGATGATGCGCAGGCCTTCCACTTCCAGCACTTCTTCTTCTTCCGGCACCCGCTTGAGGGTGTCGTAGATCAGGCCGGCCAGGGTTTCGGCTTCGATGTGGTCCAGGTCGACACCCAGCAGGCGTTCTACCTTGAACAGCGGGGTGTCGCCGCGTACCAGCAGCTTGCCCGGCTGGTAGGCCAGGATACCGCGCTCGGCCTTGCGGTGTTCGTCCTGGATATCGCCCACCAGCACTTCCAACACGTCTTCCATGGTCAGGTAGCCGATGATCTTGCCGTCGGCTTCTTCCACCAAGGCAAAGTGCGCGCCCCCTTTGCGGAACTGTTCCAGCAGCTGCGACAGCGGCATATGCCGCGACACGCGCTCCAGCGGGCGAGTCAGCTCGGCCAGGTTGAACGACTCGGGGATGTGGTCCAGCGCCGCCAGCTCCAGCAGCAGGTCCTTGATGTGCAACAGGCCCACGAACTCCTTGCGCACCGCGTCATACACCGGGTAACGGCTGAATTTATGGCGGCGAAACAGCGCGAGGATTTCCTTGAGCGGGGCGTTGAAGTCCAGGGTCACCAGGTCTTCCCGGGAGTTGGCCCAGTCCACCACTTCCAGCTCGCCCATTTCCACGGCCGAGGCCAGCACGCGCATGCCTTGGTCGCTTGGGTCCTGGCCACGGCTGGAGTGCAGGATCAGCTTGAGTTCTTCGCGGCTGTAATGGTGTTCGTGATGGGGGCCAGGCTCGCCTTGGCCGGCGATACGCAGGATCGCGTTGGCGCTGGCGTTGAGCAAGTAGATCGCCGGGTACATGGCCCAGTAGAACAGGTACAGCGGCACGGCGGTCCACAGCGACAGCAGCTCGGGTTTGCGAATGGCCCAGGACTTGGGCGCCAGTTCACCGACCACGATGTGCAGGTAGGAAATCACGAAGAACGCGGCGAAGAACGACACGCCCTTGATCACCTCAGGCGACTCGACGCCCACGGCGCCCAGCAACGGCTCCAGGATATGCGCAAAGGCCGGCTCACCGACCCAGCCCAGGCCTAGGGAGGCAAGGGTGATACCCAGTTGGCAGGCCGACAGGTAGGCGTCGAGCTGGCTGTGTACGGTGCGCAGGATCTGCCCGCGCCAGCCGTTGGTGTCGGCGATGGCCTCGACCCGGGTGGAGCGCAGTTTGACCATGGCGAACTCCGCCGCAACGAAGAAACCGTTGAGCAGTACCAGGATCAGTGCAAAAAGAATCATGCCGAAGTCGGCGAAGAGTGTCGCGAGGGTGATACCAGGGGAAGGGTCCATGATGGGGTTTTGCAGGTTCCGTGTGTTCAATAAGGGGTGGCAGGTGGGCCGCAAACGCGGACGCAAGTCGGCCAATGTAGCGGCTGGCGGGGCGCTTGCCTAGTGCCCGCTGCCGGGCGGGGGTTGAAGTACAGCTATCAGCGTCACACGGATCCCCTGTGGGAGGGGGCTTGCCCCCGATGGCGGTGGGTCAGATATGGATGTGTTGACTGACCCACCGCAATCGGGGGCAAGCCCCCTCCCACATTTTGTCCTGTGTTGTTTTTGGGTTATTCGTCTGTGCTGAGCGCCTGCGCGCGGGCCACTTGGGCCGTTGGAAAATGGCAAGTAAACGTACTGCCATGCCCCAGTACACTGCTGATTTCCAGGCGTGCCCGATGACGCAACAGCACATGCTTGACGATCGCCAGGCCCAGCCCGGTGCCACCCGTATTGGAGTTACGGCTGGAATCGACACGGTAGAAACGCTCGGTCAGGCGCGGCAGGTGCTTGGCGTCGATGCCGATGCCGGAGTCCTGCACGCTCAGGTGCGCGCCGTGCTCGTCGGCCCACCAGCGGATGCGAATAGTGCCCTTGTCCTGGGTGTACTTCACGGCGTTGAACACCAGGTTGGAGAATGCGCTGCGTAACTCGCCTTCGCTGCCTTTGAGCAGCACGGCCGGGTCGGCTTCCAGGCTGATCTGCTGGCCGCGCTCGCCCGAGAGGGCCAGGGCATCGTTCTTGATGGTCTTCAACAGGCTTTGCACCGCCACTGGGTGGTTGTCCGACGGGTAATCCGTGGCTTCCAGCTTGGCCAGCAACAGCAGGTCGTTGAGCAGGGTCTGCATGCGCGAGCCCTGTTGCTGCATCTGTTGCAGGGCACGGCTCCAGCGCGGGTTGATGTCGTCGACGTTGTCGAGCAGCGTCTCCAGGTAGCCGCAGATCACCGTCAACGGCGTGCGCAGCTCGTGGGAGACGTTGGCGACGAAGTCTTTGCGCATCTGTTCCAACTGGTGGATGCGCGTGACGTCGCGCACCAGCATCAGGTGCTCATTGTTGCCATAGCGCGTCAGGTACAGCTGGATGCGCACGCGGTCATTGGTGGGCGATGGTATTTCCAGGGCTTCTTCGTAGTTGTCCTGCTCGAAGTATTCCTTGAAGCGCGGGTGGCGTACCAGGTTGGTCACTGGCTGGCCGCTGTCCTGGGGCGTCTTGAGGCCCAGCAGGGTCTCGGCGGCGCGGTTCCACCATTCCAGGTTGCCGTCGCTGTCGAGCATGATCACCGCGTCTTTGAGTGCGGCAGTAGATTCCTGCACCCGGTCGATCACCGCCTGCAGGCGCCCGCGTACCCGTTGGTCGCGGCGTTGCAGGTGGTAGATGCTGTCGAACACCTCGCCCCACAGGCCATAGCCGTCGGGTGGTGCTTCGTCGGGTTTGTGTTGGCGCAGCCATTCATGCAGGCGCAGCAGTTGCTTGAGCGTCCAGCCCAGGTACAGGCCGATACCGATGGCCAGGCTCCAGCCGTAATAGCCGCTGACCAGGCCTACGAGCAGGCAGCCGGTGATCAGCAAAAGCATGTGGCGGATCAGGGTGCCATGCCAGTTCTGGTTCACTTAAACATGCGTCCTTGTCAGCTGTTAAGAGAGGAGAGGGGCGGGCTCAGCCTTTGGTTGAGAACCTATAACCCGTGCCGCGCACGGTTTGTACCAGATTCTCGTAGGCATCGCCCAAGGCTTTGCGCAGGCGACGAATATGCACGTCTACGGTGCGTTCTTCTACATACACATTGCCGCCCCACACCTGGTCCAGCAACTGGCCACGGGTGTAGGCGCGCTCTTGATGGGTCATGAAGAATTGCAGCAGGCGGTATTCGGTAGGGCCCATCTCGGCTGGGGTGCCGTCGATGGTCACGCGGTGGCTGATGGGGTCGAGGATCAGGCCGCCGACTTCAATCGGTGCTTCGCCATCGGTAGGCCCGGCACGGCGCAGAACGGCTTTGAGGCGTGCGACCAGTTCACGTGGGGAAAACGGCTTGGTGATGTAGTCGTCGGCGCCGACTTCCAGGCCCTGGATCTTGTTGTCCTCCTCGCCCTTGGCGGTGAGCATGATGATCGGGATATCCCCGGTCAGCTCGTCACGCTTGAGACGGCGGGCCAGTTCGATGCCGGAGGTGCCGGGCAGCATCCAGTCCAGCAGGATCAGGTCCGGCTTGCGGTCGACGATAATGGCATGGGCCTGCTGGGAGTTCTCCGCCTCCAGGCAGTCATAGCCGGCCATTTCCAACGCGACGGCGATCATCTCGCGGATGGGCGCTTCGTCGTCAACGATCAGAATGCTCCTGCCTACCATGCTCAAAAATCCTCTTGTCATTTAACTGTCTTGCGCCGCATTAGATAACGGAATTATTGCAGTCGTGTGACAGTAATTTAGCCGCTTGGGCAATTCGTGCCTCTCTGGGCTACGCTTTGGGTCCGAATCCTGACAACCAAAAAAGAAGGTTCCGATGACTTACAGCACTGTTTCCTGGAAAGCCCTGCTGGTGACGGCGGCGTTGACCCTGCCAGCCCTGGCGTACGCGGCGGAGCCCGCCATGACCAAGGACGGCCTGCTGGTGGATCACAAAGGCCTGACCCTCTACACCTTCGACAAGGACGCCGACGGCAAGTCGGTGTGCAAGGACCAGTGCGCGACCAACTGGCCGCCGTTGAAGGCGGAGTCCACCGACAAACCGACGGGTGACTGGACCGTCATCACCCGCGATGACCAGACTAGCCAATGGGCCTACAAGGGCAAGCCGGTGTACACCTATAAGGATGACGCGAAGGCCGGGGACAAGACTGGTGATGGCAAGGGTGGGGTGTGGCACGTCATCAAGCCTTGAGCCCGAGGCGCCGCTGAGACCTTCGCGAGCAAGCCCGCTCCCACATTTGACTGTGTTCACAAATCAAAATGTGGGAGGGGGCTTGCCCCCGATGGCGCCGGTACAGCCACCATCAAACCTTCAGCGAAACGCGTAATCCGCCACAATCCCCACAAATATCGCCAACCCCGCCCAATGGTTATGCAAAAACGCCTTGAAGCACTTCATCCGATCCCTGTCCCGCGTATACCAGAACTCCCACGCAAAACAGCCCGCCGCGGCCAGCAGCCCCAAGTGGAACCACCCCCCCAGCTCAAACCGCGAACCCGCCAGCAACAGGCACACCAACGCCAGGCCCTGCAGGGTCAGGATAATCACGCGGTCCGCATCGCCAAACAGAATCGCCGTGGACTTCACGCCAATCTTCAAGTCGTCGTCGCGGTCGGTCATGGCGTAATAAGTGTCATACCCCACTGTCCATAACAGGTTGGCGATATACAGCAGCCACGCCGCAGCAGGCAGGCTGCCGGTCTCGGCGGTAAACGCCATCGGCATGCCCCAGGAAAACGCCGCGCCCAGCACCACCTGCGGGTAATAGGTGTAGCGCTTCATGAACGGGTAGCTCGCCGCCAGCGCCAAGCCCCCCAAGGACAGCAGGATGGTGGTCGCGTTGGTCAGCAGCACCAGCAAGAAACTGATGCCCATCAGCACCGCAAAAAACACCAGCGCCTCTTTTGAGCTGATCTTGCCGCTCACCAGTGGGCGTTGCTCGGTGCGCTTCACATGGCCGTCGACCTTGCGGTCGGCCCAGTCGTTGATCACACAGCCGCCAGCGCGGGTCAGCACCACGCCCAGTACGAAAATCACGATATTGATCAAGGAAGGCGAGCCCTTGCCGGCAATCCACAGCGCCCACAGCGTCGGCCACAACAACAGGTAGATGCCGATGGGCTTGTCCATGCGCGTCAACTGAATGAAATCCCAGGCCCTGGGGTTCAGGCGATTCAAGGACTTGAGCAGACGTTGATACATCAGCAGTTCTCCGGATGGGCATGCAGGGCGTGCCAGAAGCTCGGTAAGAAAATTTCCGCCACCAGGATGCTCAGCGCGCCGCGATCAAAGCGTGAGCGGCGGCCCCACAGCCCGTCGGCCTCATCTGCTGTCGGCAGCCACTGCCGTGGGTAATGGCACACCTCTATGACCTGGCGGGTGAATGCCCGGTCGCAGAACAGCAACTCGCCCAAGGAGCGGCTGCCCAGTTCATCCATGTGCAAGCCATCGCCCTGCAACGCGCTGCGCGCCGCCACGCTGCGGGCGAACACCCACGGCTGGCCATGCCCACGCAGATACACCTCGCGTACCCAGCCGACAGTGGCCGGCGCCAGGTTCAGGGCGGCGCATTCGTCATCCCGCAGCGGCTGCCAGCCTTCGAACAGCGGCGTCACACTGAAACCGTCGTTGGACAACGAAGTCAGCCGCCGCGTGAGCGAGCCTTCGTCGAACAGCCAGTCGAGGGTCAGGGGCGCTGGTAATGGGGTCAGAAGGCTCTGGGTCAGCCATTGGCAAGCATCGGGCGGGGCGATTGAGTGCGGCACGGTGAGTCAGTATTGGCAGCAAAAGAGGCGGCGAGCTTACCATGGCGCCCTGAACTTTTGCCGGGCCAAACCCGCCGTTTGCGCCGATCGTGCTTGCATCTGCGCGCCCTGATCAGTACAAAACGCCCTGAGCCGTACGGCAACGCTGGATCCATCGACCGTCGGCCAAGATGCCTGGAATTCCTGAGGAAACACGTAATGAAGAAGTGGCAATGTATCGTCTGTGGCCTGATCTACAACGAAGCAGACGGCTGGCCGGATGACGGAATTGTGCCCGGCACCCGTTGGGAAGACGTCCCTGAAGACTGGCTGTGCCCAGACTGCGGCGTTGGCAAAATGGATTTCGAAATGATCGAAATCGGCTGATCTGAATTTAAGAACCGTACTACAAGGAGAAAGGAATGAACGCACCTGTCGTGATCATCGGCACAGGACTGGCCGGTTACAACGTAGCCCGGGAGTTTCGCAAGCTCGACAGCGAGACCCCCTTGCTGCTGATCACCGCAGATGACGGGCGCTCCTACTCCAAGCCCATGCTCTCCACCGGCTTTGGCAAAAACAAGGAAGCCGATGGCCTGAGCATGGCCGAACCCGGCGCCATGGCCGAGCAACTCAAGGCCGAGGTGCGCACTCACACTCGCGTCAGTGGCATCGACCCGGGCCACAAGCGCCTGTGGATCGGCGAAGAGGCGGTGGCCTACCGCGACCTGATCCTGGCCTGGGGCGCAGAAACCGTACGCGTACCGGTCGAAGGTGACGCGGCCGAGCTGATTTTCCCCATCAACGACCTCGAAGACTATGCACGCTTTCGCACCGCTGCCGCCGGCAAGCGCCGTGTGCTGCTGCTGGGCGCCGGCCTGATCGGCTGCGAATTCGCCAACGACCTGATCCTGGGCGGCTATGAAATCGACCTGGTGGCGCCGTGCGAGCAAGTCATGCCGACACTGCTGCACCCGGCAGCGGCCGCAGCGGTACAGGCCGGGCTTGAAGGCCTCGGTGCACGCTTCCACCTGGGCCCTGTGCTTAACCGCCTGCAACGCACCGCCGACGGCCTGGAAGCCCACCTGTCGGACGGTGAAGTGATCCACTGCGACCTGGTGGTCTCGGCCATCGGCCTGCGTCCGCGCGTCGACCTGGCTGCCGCCGCGGGCCTGCAGACCAACCGTGGCGTCATGGTGGACCGCCACCTCAAGACCTCCCACGCCAACATCTACGCCCTGGGCGACTGCGCTGAGGTCGATGGCCTGAACCTGCTGTACGTGATGCCCCTCATGACCTGCGCCCGCGCCCTGGCCCAGACCCTGGCCGGTAACGCCACAGCCGTCAGCTACGGCGCGATGCCGGTGACGGTCAAAACCCCCATCTGCCCGCTGGTGGTTTCGCCACCGCCACGGGGCACTGAAGGCGTGTGGAACGTCGAAGGCCAAGGCGCCGACATCAAGGCCCTGTGCCGCGATGCCAGCGGCCGCTTGCTGGGTTACGCGCTGACCGGCACTGCCGTGATGGAAAAACTGGCCCTCAATAAAGAACTTCCGCCGTTGCTGGCGTAAATACGGGTCGTTCTGTCGGAATCAGCACGCTCCTACCCCCAGAAAGGTCGCTGCGAGACTGGCGCAGCGTCTGAGGGCATGCCATTCTCACTTCCGTCTGCCGCAGAGTAGAGCCTGCGGCGCTTTGGGCGCTGCTCCAGAAGAGAGCAGCACGGACATAACAACAAAAAACCGTCAAAGAGGCTTCACACATGCGTAAACCAGAACTCGCAGCCGCCATCGCTGAAAAAGCGGATCTCACCAAAGAACAGGCCAACCGCGTCCTCAACGCCGTTCTCGAAGAAATCACCGGCGCCCTGCACCGCAAGGACAGCGTCACCCTGGTTGGCTTCGGCACCTTCCTGCAACGCCACCGCGGCGCCCGCACCGGCAAAAACCCGCAAACCGGCGAGCCGGTTAAAATCAAGGCGAGCAACACCGTTGCGTTCAAACCGGGCAAATCGCTCAAAGATACTGTTAACGAGTAACCGGTTGTACCGTCTCGAAAGGGGGCGGGGCGGTAGAAAAAATGGGCACGCCGATTAGATCGGGTGCCCATTTTTTGTGACTGTCTTGATCGTTGCTTGCGCTCAATGAGTTGGACTTAGTATTCGATGAACGCGTCGTTCTCGAAATAGAACAAAAATGCGTTGAACAGATCCACGGCACTCGCTGCTGGCAACTGGTCTTTTGCGTTGTCGACTACGTCCTCGATTGCTGAAGTCTCCAACGTCGCAATCCAGCCATCTTCTTTCGCCTGTTTGGGCAAGTAGTCGTCTGAGTCAGGTGGGAAATCCGAACTGTCGAGTGAGAACACGCCCAAGGTCTCAGGACTCCACTGTGCCGAGTCGGGAGGCAGGTAGAACCAACCTTGCGGGTTGTTCTCAGGTGAAGTCAGAACATCGCGAATAGAGATTAATTTCATATCACTTCCTCATATGGGCTAAGTGCACTTTCCACCAAGTTTTTTGAAACCACCCTTCTGGTCGGGGTGCAGACTCGCTTGAACGGGCCCTTTAGCTCTGTGTTGTGGCCTGGGGACCAGTTCGATTTTCGTTGGATCCTGAGCATTATGATGCCACGACTGACCGGGTGGGCTGGTGTCTTTATGGCCTCCATACTTGCCGGGCTTCACGTGTTCGATTACCTCAGGTGGTAATGATTTCGCCATGTGCGGGTTCTTTTGAATTGCCTCATGCAATTGCTTGTTGGCATCACGGTTGTGCTGGGGACGGGTCCCAGAGTGTAAGTCCGCCGGGATATCCGTCTGGTACCAAACACTGTAGTGCGGACTGGATAACGGCCTACCAGTCGCGTCATTACCCTCAAGTGTCAGCCCGAAAGGATCTATCCAGGTCAGGGGATTGGGGGCATAGGTATACAGGTTCAAACCACCGGCTAACCCGATAGGGTCAGGTGTAGTAAAACGCCCTATATCCGGGTCATAGAAGCGGAAAGTGTTGTAGTGAAGCCCTGTCTCACGGTCGAGATACTGCCCTTGGAATCTAAGGTTTTGTTCTTCCAGGTAATAGGGCTCTCTGATTTCTTCGACCACACTTCCCCAGACGCGATACCTGGCCTGCCACACGGTCTGACCGTCGAATTCCGAGAGTTGCTCTGGCAATCCATTGAGATCGTTGTGGTAGTAGCGGATTTTTTGCAGCGAACCCTCTCCGTCAACACGTGCCAGCGGTTCATTGCCCTCGTCTACATAGATATAAAGGCTGGTTTGGTTATTTTTTTGCTCTTGCAATAACTGCAAGCCACTCCACATAAAACGCGTGTGACCAATGCGATAACCACTTGCAGTGTGTTCGGTTTTTTCGATACGGCGGTCCAAGGGGTCATATGTCATTTTGACCACAGTTGCGCCGTTGCTGGTCTGTTTATGCACTTCAACCAAGCGGTGGAGTGCGTCATACCTGAAGCGTTGGACGCCATGTTTGCTGCTACGTTTTTCGATCATCCGGCCAAACGCGTCGTATCGGTATCGTTTGTCTTGGTAGGTCAGCAGTCTGTTGTGCTCTACCAAGCCTGTACCCGGCGTTAGACCGTCCAGCAGGTTCGCAGCGGCGTCGTAAGCAAACGTCTCGTTTTGTCCGATGGCGTTATCCTGATGGGCCATGATTCTGCCGGTGGCATCGTAGTGCAGCAGTTGACTATGGTGAGTGTCTACTTGCTGGTCCAGACGACCGATAAGATTGTCACTCGGGTCATACTCAAATTGCTTTTGAACGTTGGTGTGCCGCTGATGGGGCTGATGGACGAGCAGTCTTGAACGAGAACGCACCCGTCCGCTGCGATCATATTCGCTGCGAGTGCAGATAGCGCCTTGGGTCCGGATCACTTCCCGATGCAGCCGGTCTCGCTCGAAGTCGCTGACGACTTGGCCGTCCACGTTGATCTGGTGCAAATGACCGCTACCGTAGTAGAGGCGAGAAATATGTCTGCCGTCTGGTAATCCAGTCTGCTGAAGGTTGCCGAGTTCGTCGTATTGATGGCGAAGCGTCCCTGTTGAGCTCCGTTCTTCGAGAAGCTCTCCCCGTGCGGTGTAGGAAAACTTCAATACCTGTTCGTTGCCGTCGGTGTCTTTAGAGGAGACAGCAATCAATCTGTCGAGCGCGTCATAGTGATACTCGGTCCGTCCGTCATCTGTGACTTTGGCGACTAGACGGCCGACGGCGTCTCGCTCCAGTCGGTGCACAATGGAGGCGAGGTGTACCGTTGATACCGGTGCGAATCCGCTTCCGTAAGGCGCAGGTACCGATTCGATCAGTGAAACTCTATTCAATGCGTCATAAATGAAATGTCTTGCACTACCGTCGAGGTCTCGCTGCTGTTTTAGTCGATCACAGGCGTCCCATGCGAACTGATACTGTTCGCCGTTCTCATTGGTGAGTGCTTGTAAGCGTCCATAGTTGTCATAGGCAAACTGGACCTTACGCCCTTGAGCATCAGTGCGTTGATGCACTTGGCCACGGCGATTGTGCTGATAGTGTGTCGTATAGCCTGAAGGGTCTGTGTAGCCGATGATCCGCCCGCTCAGGTTTCGTCGGAAATACTCTGTGCGCCCGTCGGGCAACTGATTGCTCAGCAGGCGTCCTTGCACGTCGTAATGTAACTGCGTGCGTTCGCCTAACGCGTTGGTGATGAGGTGCAGGTAGCCGCGTCGGTCGTAGCTGAATCGCGTCGGATAACCGGAACAATCCAAATACTCAGTAAGTTGTCCGAGCGGGTTCCAGCGCAATGTCTTGTTTTTTCCGCTGGCGTCGACGATCTGCACGACCTGTCCACTGCTGTCGTATTGATAGTGGGTGGTATACCCGAGCGGGTCTGTTTCGCAGGTGCAATTGCCCCGGGCGTCATAACGGTAACGCCAGCAACTGCCGTCGGCATTGGTTTGCACAACTGGAAGAGCCCAATGCTGTAGCCATAAGGTAGAGCTGATGCGACCTAAAGGGTCCTTGGTTCCGATCAGGTTGCCTTGCTCGTCATAACTGTATTCATATCGACCACCCTGAGGGTCGGTGGCGCTGAGTAATTGGCGTTCATCGTTCCATTCAAACTGCCAGGTTTGTTCGAGAGCATCGGTGTATTCGACGACCTGATGCTGATCATTCCAATATCGAACACTGATGCGTCTAAGTCCGTCGGTGATCTGGGTTTTCCCGGCAACCAGATCATAGTCGTACCGATATTCGTCGCCCTCGTCAGTCCAATGGCGAACAACACGCCACTCCAAGCCATCGACCAGCCCCCACTCATAGAAACATCGAAGACCTGTGGGCAACAGGTGTTCGCTCATGCGTCGACCGGTGTCGTAGACAAAGCGGCGTTGAACTTGCCCTCCCGCATCGCGAGTTTCAGCTAAGTCGCCCTCACTATCGAAGCCATATGTGGCCAGTACTTCTCGAGTTTGGTCGTCATAGACTCGATCGACCCGACAGACTCGCGCGAGTTCGTACGTTAGCTCGACCTGTACGAGGTCATACGTGTCACGTAGGCGGCAAAGGCGTCCATCGTGTTCGTAGTCGAGGTAGATTCTGTTGTCGTTTCGATCACCCAGTTGAGTCAGGCGCAGTCGCGAGGGCGTTCCGGGTGTTTCTTCAAACAGGCGGTACAGCCCATTCGCACTCTCGATGAGCAATTGCCCATTGCGATGACGTCGGATACTCAACCCTTCTGCGGGGCTGAACATTGCGCTGCCCAAGGCCACGGTCCCTAGATTGATCTGGCGTCCTTGCTCGTCGGTATAGACCAACTGCTCCCCACCCTCGGGATGGGGTTGGATTTCGACCTTTATTTCATAAGGCACACTCCAGCCAGTGCCAAACAAGCCATCGCTGCGTTCATCGCGACTATTGTAGAAACGCTGCCAACTGATTGGCAGTAGCCCCGGCATGACAAAGTCCAGCTCATCGTTTCCGCCCAGGACCTTCGCTCCGGTTGCCGCATGCACCGGATTGGGCGACCCTATCGCCGCATTCGCCGCAGCGCCCATTGCCTGGCTGACTGCATAGGAGGTGACTCCGCTGAGCAGCATGCACGGCAGATTGCTCAGGGTTTTCCCCTTTGCCCCCTTGAGCATCATCAAGGCTTCAATTGCCAACCCAACGCCCGGCGTTTTCCCGCTACGAATCTCCTGTACCACCACCGTACCGCCGCCAATGGTGACGTTCGGTGAGATCAGCCCCGATGACACTACGGTCGCATCGCACATGCTCCGGTCGCCGCTTCGTACGGCAGGTTGACCGTTGATGGTGACTTTGTCCGACCCTTCCGCCAGAAGCTGCGGCGGCATCGGCGGGTGGCGTGCGCACAGAACCATATCGGTGAGGGCGGGAACGACGCCCGGAGCGGGCGTGGCGACGGTCGGCCGCCACAGCTGGGAGAAAAATCCCTCGGCCATATCCAGGAAGCCAGGTTCGGGCTGCGGCATGGGGTCGGGTTCAGGCGGTATCTGTTCAAGCTCCGTACCGGCCGGTGCCACATGTGAGGGAATGGAGCCCGCGGCGCGGGCAGCCGGAATGCCGTTGACCAAGGTATTGGTGGAGCCCACGGCAATAGTGGCTTCGACCGTGGGCGGGAATAACGCGTTGCTGAAGTCCTCGCACATTTTACTGAGGCCCTTGTCGGCCCCGGTCTTGCTCATCGCCATCCCTACGATGATGCCCACCACTGCACCCAGGATGCAGCCGCCAATACCGGCAGTGGCAATCGTCACGCCCACCGCCGCCGCTACCGCAGCAGTCGCCAGCGCCGTAATCGCCACGTTAGCCGCCACCTCCAGCACACCGCCAAGGATATCGGCCATCATGGATGTGTGGGTCAGCGCATCGCCCATACGGGCCGCCCAAAGCGCATCAGACATGCAGGCAGCTCATCAAAGTGCGTCGAATGACAGTGAGTTCTTGATCAAGGCCCAGTGTGCGGCCTCGACATCCCCAAGCTTGTCCGCCTTGACATAACTCAAGGCAAGCATCTTGCGCGTTCCCGGCAACACCAGCGCCAGCTGGTACTGGAACACCTTGTCATTGCCCTTGTGGAACTGGCTGCGCAGCTCAATCCCTGCAATCTCCTGAGCGGCTCCTAACCGCACATCAACGCCTGGTTGATAACGCAAATCCTGCACCTGCTTTTCCAGTCGCTTGAGTTGGTCGTCGAAGTTGCTGTGCAGGGTTTCGCCTTCGGCCAGCAAGCTGCGGCTGATGATCAGGGAGGTGCCCAGTTCCGGGAACTTGAGGATATTGATCGTCGCGTCCTGCAGCTCGGCGGCCGGCAGTTGCAGCTGGAATTCATTGATTCGGTACGTCATCGCAAACAGGTCTCGTCAGGAACTTTTAGGCGCGGGGAACGCGGCTTTGATGTTGGCGTCGATACTGGCTTTCACGCCCTGGCCATCGGGTGTGGCACCGGCGCCGCCGCCGTTGTTCAGGTGCAGCACGCCGCCGGTGTTGAACTCGGCGTCGCCGCTGGCGTAGAAGCTGATTTGTACGCCGGTGAGGTTGATCTGCCCGCTGGCATTCAATTCCAGGATGCTTTCGCCGCACACCAGGCGCAGGTTTTCACCCACTTCGATGACGTAGCTCTGGCTGATGCTGTCGGTCTTTTTCTGGCCCACCGAGAGAATGTCTTCCTGCTTGACGATGCGCAGGCGGTTGTTGCCGATGGTTACCGTCTCGTTGTGCCCAATACTCTTATTACGGTCATGCCCCACCGAATGGCTCTCATCCACCTCCACCACGATGTCCTGATTGCGCTCGGCATGGATATACAACTGCTCCAACCCCTTCTTGTCCTCCATGCGGATTTCATTGAAGTTGGCCGGCGTGCCGCCCTTGCTCGAGCGGCTTTTCATACCGCTTTGCGTGGCGTTTTCCGGCAGGTCGTAGGGCACGGTCTGCTCGGCGTTGTATACCCGCCCGGTGATGATGGGCCGGTCGGGGTCGCCCTCAAGGAAGCTCACGATGACTTCCTGGCCGATCCGGGGAATTTGCATCGAACCCCAGTTTTTACCCGCCCAGGACTGCGACACGCGAATCCAGCACGAGCTGTTCTCGTTGGATTGGTCGTGACGGTCCCAGTGGAAGTGCACCTTCACGCGGCCGTATTGGTCGGTCCAGATTTCTTCGCCTTTGGGGCCGACCACTAGCGCGGTCTGCGGGCCTTTGACGATAGGCCGGTGGGTGCTGGCCAGCGGGCGGAAGCTTTGTTGGGCGTCAATGCAGTTAAGGCTGCTTTCAAACTGCGCCGAGCCTGACCCGCCGCCGCTTTCGAGGCTTTCCTGGGTGATGTAGTAGCGAATGCCGACGATCAGGTATTCGCGGTTCTGGTCCTGGCGGCTAAAGCCGGTAAGGCTGAACAAGTGGCCGGAGCCCAGGCCCCTGGCATTGCCGCTGAAGTCCACTTGTTGATGCTGGGTTTGCAGGGCTTCGATGCGGGTGCGCGCGTAGTGTTCACCGTCTTCGCTTTGCACGTAGGTGCCGGGGTAGTCGTACAGCGGGTAGTCGCCGGCAGTGTGCGGGCGCGGCATGGCCGAGCGTACGTTGATGCTGGCGCTGGGGCGCTGGAAGTCGTAGTCGTTGAGCTCCAGCGAACCTGGCTGCACTTCGTGCGCCAGGTGCCAGTCGTGCATGTGGTCGCGCTCGCGCTGCTGCTCGTCCTTGGGGTAGTACGGGATCGACGCGTAGCCGGGCACGGTGGTGTGGGCGCCATACGCGTCGGCCAGCACCAGCACATGGCGGTCTTGTTCGTGGCGGAAGAAGTAGTAGATGCCTTCCTGTTCCATCAGGCGGCTGACGAAATCGAAGCTGGTCTCGCGATACTGCACGCAGTATTCCCACTCGCGGTACGGCCGGCTCAGGGCGTCTTCGAAGTCAGAGAAACCCAGGTCGCGGAACACCTGCTTGATGATCTGCGGGATGCTCAGGTTCTGGAAAATCCGGCAATCGGAGGTGCGGCTCAGCAGCCAGAACCAGGGGCGTAGCGTCACCTGGTAACTGGCAAACTGGCCCTGGTCGATGTTCTGGCTGCAACGGGCGACGATGCCATGGAAGTGCCGCTCGCCACCGTCCGCCAGTTGCACGCCCACGCTCATGGGTTTGCCGAGCAGCTGGTTGAGGTCGATGTTGGCGTCCAGTGACGTCAGTTGCAGCTCATAAGTGAACAGCCTGCCCAGCTCTTCACCGCCGCCCATTTGGTTGAGCAGCAGTACATCCGGCCCGAGGGGGCTGGTGATCCTGGCCAGGCGTGAGGCTTGGTTAAAAAGCATCGGTTGTCCCGTAAATTGCGTAGTAACTGAAGAAACTGGATCAAATGTGGGAGGGGGCTTGCCCCCGATAGCGGTGAATCAGCCACCGGATGCATCAACTGATACTCCCTCATCGGGGGGCAAGCCCCCTCCCACAATTTGAACTGCGTTCCGTCAGGTCAATCGGCGTCGCTGAAGGCGTAGTGCAATTCATTATCCCGACTACTGATCCGCACCCCCGCCAACGCCTTGCCCTCCAACATGCGCGTGAGGAATTCACGGCTCATGTCCGGCAGCAGGCTGTTGGTGAGGATGGTGTCGATCATGCGTCCGCCGCTCTCGGTCTCGGTGCAGCGCGAAACAATCAAGTCCACCACCGCGTCGTCGTAGTCGAAGGCCACCTTGTGGGTACTCTCCACGCGCTTCTTGATGCGGCCCAGTTGCAGGCGTGTGATCGCCTTAAGCATTTCGTCGCTCAACGGGTAGTAAGGGATCGTCACCAAACGCCCCAGCAAGGCGGGCGGAAAAATCTCCAGCAGCGGCTGGCGCAGGGCCTTGGCGATTTCTTCTGGCTCCGGCACGTTCGCCGGGTCTTTGCACACCCGGGAGATCAGCTCGGTACCGGCGTTGGTGGTCAGCAGGATCAGGGTGTTCTTGAAGTCGATCACCCGGCCTTCGCCGTCTTCCATCACGCCCTTGTCGAACACCTGGAAGAAGATCTCATGCACGTCCGGGTGGGCTTTTTCCACCTCGTCCAGCAGCACCACGCTGTAGGGTTTGCGCCGTACCGCTTCGGTCAGCACACCGCCTTCGCCGTAGCCGATATAACCCGGTGGCGCGCCCTTGAGGGTCGACACCGTGTGGGCTTCCTGGAACTCGCTCATGTTGATGGTGATCACGTTCTGCTCGCCGCCATACATGGCTTCGGCCAGGGCCAGGGCGGTTTCGGTCTTGCCCACACCCGAGGTGCCGGCCAGCATGAACACCCCAATCGGCTTGCTCGGGTTATCGAGGCCGGCGCGGGAGGTCTGGATGCGCTTGGCGATCATCTGCAAGGCATGGTCCTGGCCGATGATGCGTTTTTTCAGGTGCTGGTCGAGGTTGAGCACCGTCTCCAGCTCATTGCGCGCCATGCGGCCCACCGGGATGCCGGTCCAGTCGGCGACTACCGAAGCCACGGCCTGGTAATCCACGGTCGGCAGGATCAGCGGGGTTTCGCCTTGCAGGGCGCTGAGGCGTTGTTGCAGATCTACCAGTTGGGCGCGCAATGCATCGTTGCCGCTGTCGACCACGCCAGCGGTTTCACGCAGGGTCGCGCGGGTGGTGAGCAGTTCGTCCACCAGGGCTTTCTCTTCGGCCCAGCGGCTTTCCAGGGTTGCCAGGCGTTCACGTTCAGCGGTCAGTAGCGCTTCGCTGTTGGTTTGACGCGCACCAATGGCAATGCCGATGGCATGCTCGCGGGCGATGATTTGCAGCTCGGTTTCCAGCGCTTCGATACGGCGGCGGCTGTCGTCCACTTCGGCGGGCACCGCGTGCAGGCTGATGGCGACGCGGGCGCAGGCGGTGTCCAGCAGGCTCACGGATTTGTCTGGCAATTGGCGCGCCGGGATGTAGCGGTGGGACAGCTTCACCGAGGCTTCCAGGGCTTCGTCGAGGATCTGCACCTGGTGGTGTTTCTCCATGGTCGAGGCCACGCCGCGCATCATCAGCAGCGCCTTGTCTTCCGAAGGCTCAGCGACTTGGACGACTTGGAAGCGGCGGGTCAGCGCCGGGTCTTTCTCGATGTGTTTCTTGTACTCGGCCCAGGTGGTCGCGGCCACGGTGCGCAAGGTGCCGCGCGCCAATGCAGGCTTGAGCAAGTTGGCCGCATCGCCAGTCCCGGCAGCTCCGCCGGCACCTACCAGCGTGTGGGCTTCGTCGATAAACAGAATGATCGGCTTGGGCGAGGCCTGCACGTCTTCGATGACCTGGCGCAGGCGCTGTTCGAACTCGCCTTTCATGCTCGCGCCGGCTTGCAGCAGGCCTACGTCGAGGCTGCGCAGCTCCACGTCTTTGAGCGCTGGCGGTACGTCACCGGCAACGATGCGCAGGGCGAAACCTTCGACCACAGCGGTCTTGCCCACGCCCGCTTCGCCGGTGAGGATCGGGTTGTTCTGGCGGCGACGCATCAGGATATCCACCAGTTGGCGGATCTCTTCGTCGCGGCCGACAATCGGGTCGAGCTTGCCGCTGCGCGCCTGTTCGGTCAGGTCGACGGTGAAGCGCTTGAGGGCTTCCTGCTTGCCCATGGCACTCGGCGCCATCGCGCCGCTGGCTTCGCCCGGCACTGCACCGGCATTAAAACCGTCGCTGGCGCTCAGGGCGTTTTCCGGCGAGTCGTCGACGTATTCATCAAAACGCTCGCTCAAGGCTTCGGCCTTGATCTTGTCGAACTCCGCCGACAACCCCAGCAGCGCATGGCGCAGGCTCGGCGTCTTCAGAATGCCCAGCACCAGGTAACCGGTGCGCACCTGGCTTTCGCCAAACATCAGGCTGCCGTAGACCCAGCCACGCTCGACGGCTTCTTCCACATGGGAGGACAGGTCGGTGATCGACGTCGAGCCGCGTGGCAGGCGGTCCAGCGCTTCGGTCAGGTCACGGGCCAGGCGCGCGGGCTCCACGTTGAACTGGCGGATGATGCGGTGCAGGTCCGAGTCCTGCAGTTGCAGCAACTGGTGAAACCAGTGGGCCAGTTCCACATACGGGTTGCCCCGCAACTTGCAGAACACCGTGGCGGCTTCGATGGCCTTGTAGGCCACGCTGTTGAGTTTGCCGAACAGTGCGGCGCGACTGATTTCACCCATGCTCTGGATTCCTTGAGGTGGTGGCGTGATCGGCGTAATGCCGGGCCAGGATTAGGTCGTTGGCGTCTCGCTCGGGCTTGCCGAGCCAGGTGTTGAAGCCCAGGCGGAACTGGCCGTTGAGTTGCAGCGCAGGGACTTCGGGTTGTTGCAAAACCAGGTTCAGGTCCCAGTCCAATTCATGGCCCAGGTACTCGGCCACCCAGGCCACCAGCTCGTTGAACGGCTGTTGGCCGGGCAGCATGCCCATGTAGTCGTCCAGCGTGAGCGGGCCCAGGCGGATGCGAAATTTATGCTGGCGGTCCCACACGTGGCTGCCCAGGCAAAAATCCACGCCCAGTTGGTAGGCGCTGACACCGACGCGGCTGCGCTCGGGCAGTTCCAGCCATTGGCCGACGTATTCTTCGATGGCCACCGGCAGGCCGAAATACTCGCCGAGGATCGCCTTCAGGCCGTCCGGGTAGCGGGTTTGCGCCGACAGGTGGCCGCTGTAATGCAGCTTGGCCGTGTCAGGAATCAAGCCCTGATTGAGCAGGCTTGGCATGCCACGGCCACTCAAGGCGGCGAGGCGTGCGGACCAGTAATCGTCGTCCGGGCGGTCGTGGCTGACCGTTGGCCGCGCCTCGGCCCAGGCCCGGTAAAACAGGCTGAGCAGGCGATGGTGGAACACATCCAAAAACTGTTTGCTGGTGCTGTCGGCGTTGTTGCGCTGGCGCTCGCGCACGTACTCGGTGATGTGCAGCGGCAGCGGGCCGTTGGGGCCGCCGAGACCGAAGAAGAACTGCTCCAGGCGCGCTGGTTTGCCGTCGCCGCCGGGATCGACCGAGGCCAGCGTGGCCGGGGCGAAGGTGCAATCGGCCTGCTGCCCCAGGCGCAGCGGGTCGTCCGCCAGGCGCAGGGAATGACCCAAACGCGGCAGGTCCGGCGATTCGCACTCGATCCGCCGCAATGCCTGGAAGAAATCGTATTCCCAGGGCTCCTGATGCATCGCATCCAGGGTCTTCACAGGGTTGGCCGCCGTCCGGGCTTGGCTTTCCAGCGCATGATCTCGCCGCGCTCGGTGGTGCGGATCACCGTTTCGGTAAAGCTGTTAATCGACACGTAGCGCGCTAAAAAGCGTTCCAGCACCGCACCGAGCAGGAATACGCCAGTGCCGCGAAACGCGTTTTCATCGAATTCCAGGGTGATCTCCAAACCACGCCCAAACACAATCGGGCCGGGCATCGGCAGGCGGCGGGTCACGGCTTTGCTGCTGACTTCGCGCAGGCCTTCGATCTGCAATTGCAGCGCAGCATCGTTGCTGTCGCCATACAGGCGCAGCAGTTCACGCAAAGCGCCGGCGCCCTGGCCCTGTTCGCTCAGCGACAGGTAGTTGAGCGACAGCTGGCTGATCAGGCGCCAGGCCTTGGCGTCATGGGCATGGCTGGCGCGCGGGCGGCTGGGGCCAGCCACGCAACGCACCGACAACACCGGGGCACTGTCGGCTAGGGTGAAGTCGGTCTTGCCATTGCCCACGCTCATGAACAACGGCAGATCGCGGTTGGTGCACAGCGCGGTGACGCCGAGTTGGCGCAAGTCGTGGCCGTACGGCGCTTGGCGGCTGTCCACCAGGCTGACGAAGGTTTCGCTGCCCACATAGGTGGAGCGCGGGCCGTTGCGGCGCTGGTCGCTGGACAGCACCCGTGGCTCGCGGCGCACCGTGTAGTAGGCCTGATCGCGGCCATAACGTGATGGATCGCGTACCGCATAGAACGGCAAAAACGGCTGCTCCGGCCCGGTGCCGTGGCCGGTCAGGCCGCTCAAGGAATGAATCTCGAAATCCATCGGCCGCGTGCGGTCGGCGATCACATGGTGTTCGTTGACCCTATCAGACAGGTGGATACGGTCCACGCGCTTGGGAAACAGGTTGATCGCCGGCGTGCAGAACGGCAAAAACTGCGCTGCGCCGACGCTGCCTTCCAGGCTCGGTTCGTGGCGATCAAACAGCACGATCAGCTCCAGCTCCTGGCCATCGCAGCGCTTGACCGCACGGCTCAGCTCGGCGAATTCGACGAACAAATAGCGGTGGGGCAGGGCGAAGTATTCCTGCAACAACCGATAGCCTTGGAACGCCCGCGCCACCACCGGCATGGCGGCGTCGGCGTCGTCAAAGCCTCGGGAGCGCAACGCGTCCTGGGGCAACCGCTCGACCCAATCGCCACCGGGCTTACGCGCAAACACCGCACAGGCGTTGCCCAGCAGCTGTTCGTAGAGGCGGAACGGTTGCTCATCGGCGCCGCTTAAGTACAGCGGCAAGTTGTTCAGGTCTAGGCTGTTGAACGGCAATTCGGCGCCGGTGCGCAGGGTCAGGCGCAGGCCCGCCTTGGCTTTTGGCTCGCTGGCGGCCAGGCGCCCGAGAACGGCCCCGGGGTTGCCGAAGTATTCAGCGTTGCTCACCTGCAACGGCCACAACGTCACCGGGTGCGCGGTGCGGTACTCGCAGCAGGTCTGGGTTTCGCGGCCTAGGGCGGCACGCAACACGGTGTCGCGGGGCAGGGGGAAACCGCTGGCCAGCGAGCCCTCATCCGGGTCGGTCTGCAACTGCACCACGGTCATCGACGGTGTTGGCGCCAGGTAGTGCGGGTAGGCGATTTCCAGCAGGTTGTGGGTGAAGGTCGGGTACTCGGCGTCGAGCTTGAGCTGCACGCGGGCCGTGAGGTAGGCGAAACCTTCGAGCAAGCGTTCGACGTACGGGTCGGCGCAGTCCATACCGGACAGGGTCAGCCGACTGGCGATCTTCGGGTATTCCTTGGCGAACTCGGCGGCGCTTTCGCGCACGTGGTGCAGTTCCTGGTTGTACAGCTCCAGCAGGCGCGGGTTCATGGGCGTCTCCGCTGGTCGGCATTCACCACGCGTACATGGCCGGATTCCAAATCAAGGTCGGTTTGCAGCAACAGGCGCAACGGCACCGGCTGCGCCCACAGGTCGCCCTCGATCTCGAAACTCAGCGCATTGTGGTTCATCTCGCCGTGACCGACGCGGGCTTTGACGCGCAGGGTGTGGCGCAAGATGCGTGGCTCAAAGGTGGCGATGGCCTGGTAGATCAACGCTTCGAGCGCCTTGATATCGACACTGGAAACGCTATTGCCCGCCAGCGCCGGCAGGCCGTAATTGACCACCGAAGTGCCGGCTGGCGTGTGCAGCGTGGCATCGGCATTCAGCAACGACGTGGTGTTGAGCAGCCACGCCAGGTCACGCAGCACCGAGGCTTTTAATTGGGTCAGGGACAGCACGCGTTTGTCGGCGCTTTCCTTCGGGTTGGTTGGATCGTCGTCGGTCAACCGATCCAGCAGGGACGGTTGCAGACGGTCGCGGGAAGCGATTTCAGTGACCACCAAAGCAGCTCCACGGACGGGTTGCGAGAGGGACAAAATGCAGGCGGCCGTGGCGCAGAACCAAGGCCGCCAAGGCTATCAGCGCTTGGTGTTGGAACGGATATTCCAGCCAAACTTGATCGCGCCGCCGTCTTTGGTGCCGTCGGCTTTCTGCGGCTGGTAGTCAACCATCACTTGGGCGAAGTTCAGGGTGACGTTCTCGGTCAGGCGGTCATCGGAACCCGAACCGCCGGTGCTCAGCGAGGTGACCAGCACTTCTTCCAGGTTGATCACCATGTACTCGACCTGGCTTTCACCACCGGCCTTGCGCACGGTGAGCTTGACCTTGTCGATGTGCTTGCCGCTGGCGCAGTGCATCATCAGGTTCGGCGAGGCTTTGTCGACGTACTTGGTCAGCGACAGGTCCTGGATATTCACCTTGCCTGCACCGCCGCCACCGCCCACGTGCATGTTGCCGGACTGGGCCATGCCCCAGCTCCAGTTCAACACGTCGATTTCGTCCTTGTGGGCCTTGTCCATGGACTCGCCCTTGATGTCGCCGATCTTGATGAAAATATCAACAGCCATGTTTTCTCCCTGTGTGGCCCAAGCCACTGAATTTGATTTAGCCCCGTAGGGCTGTGCTTTTCTGTGGGAGCTGGCTTGCCTGCGATGCAGGCACCTCGGTGTGTCAGTTACACCAAGGTGATGCCATCGGGGGCAAGCCCCCTTCCACAGAAGAGCACGTTCAACCGTTGGTTAGGCGCTTTTGGCCGAAGGCAGCTTCGATACCAAACGCAGCGACACGGTCAGCCCTTCCAGCTGATAGTGCGGGCGCAGGTAGAACTTGGAGTTGTAGTACCCCGGGTTGCCTTCGACTTCTTCCACGATCACTTCAGCGGCAGCCAATGGGTGCTGGGCCTTGGTGGTTTCGGTGGAGTGCGCCGGATCACCGTCCACGTAGTTCAAGATCCAGTCCTGCAACCAGCGCTGCATCTCGTCCTTCTCTTTGAAGGAACCGATCTTGTCGCGCACGATGCACTTCAAGTAGTGAGCGAAACGGCAGGTTGCGAACAGGTACGGCAGGCGTGCGGCCAGGTTGGCGTTGGCAGTGGCGTCCGGGTCGTCGTATTCGGCCGGTTTCTGCAACGACTGGGCGCCGATGAAGGCGGCAAAGTCGGTGTTTTTCTTATGCAGCAGCGGCATGAAACCGTTCTTCGCGAGTTCCGCTTCACGGCGGTCGCTGATGGCGATTTCGGTCGGGCACTTCATGTCCACGCCACCGTCATCGGTAGGGAACGTGTGGGCCGGCAGGTTTTCCACTTCACCGCCGGACTCCACGCCACGGATGCGCGAGCACCAGCCGTAGTGCTTGAACGAACGGTTGATGTTCACCGCCATCGCGTAGGCGGCGTTGGCCCAGGTGTACTTGGAGCTGTCGGCGCCGTCGGTGTTTTCTTCGAAGGCGAAGGCTTCCACCGGGTCGGTCTTGGCGCCGTACGGCAGGCGCGCCAGGAAGCGCGGCATGGTCAGGCCGATGTAGCGCGCATCTTCGGACTCACGCAGGGAGCGCCAGCCGGCGTATTCCGGGGTGGTGAAGATCTTGGTCAGGTCGCGCGGGTTCGACAGCTCTTGCCACGAGCCCATGCCCATCACGGTCGGCGATGCCGCAGCGATGAATGGGGCGTGCATGGCGGCGCAGACTTTGGACAACTCGCCCAGCAGTTCCACATCCGGTGGCGACTGGTCGAAGTAGTAGTCGCCCACCAGGCAGCCGTACGGTTCGCCGCCAAACTGGCCGTATTCTTCTTCGTACATCTTCTTGAAGATCGGGCTCTGGTCCCACGCGGTGCCCTTGAATTTCTTCAGGGTCTTGTGCAGGTCTGGCTTGGAGATGTTGAGCACGCGGATCTTGAGCTGCTCATCGCTCTCGGTGTTGTTGACCAGGTAGTGCAGGCCACGCCAGGCGCTTTCCAGTTGTTGGAAGTCCTGGTGATGGATGATCTGGTTGACCTGGGCGGTGAGCTTGGCGTCGATGGCGGCGATGATCGATTCAATCGACTTGATCGCGTCATTGGAGACCAGGTCGGTTTGCGCCAGAGCCTGTTCGGCCAAGGTGCGCACGGCGGTTTCCACGGCTTCGCGGGCACGCTCGGTCTTGGGCTTGAACTCTTGCAGCAGCAGGTTCGCGAATTCGCTGGCTTCTTCGGTGGCACCCAGGATCGGTGCGCCTTCGCGGGCGGTATTGTCCGTCATGATTACTGATCCCCTGCAGGCTTGGGCGCGCTGGCAAGTGCTTGCAGCAGTGCCGGGTCCTTGATTGCCTTCATGATGATTTCTTCAGCGCCGGTCTTGCCGTCCATGTAGGTCAGCAGGTTGGCCAGCTGGGTGCGGGCTTCGAGCAGTTGGTTCAGCGAGTCGACCTTGCGCGCCACGGCGGCAGGGCTGAAGTCGTCCATGCTTTCGAAGGTGATGTCCAGGCTCAGGTTGCCTTCGCCGGTCAGCTCGTTCGGAACGTGGAAGGCCACGCGCGGCTGCATGGCCTTGAGGCGCGAGTCGAAATTGTCGACGTCCACTTCAAGGAACTTGCGGTCGGCCACAGGCGCCAGAGGCTCGGCGGGCTTGCCGGCGAGGTCGGCCATCACACCCATCACGAAGGGCAGCTGGACCTTTTTCTCGGCGCCGTAAAGCTCGACGTCGTACTCGATCTGCACTCGAGGCGCACGGTTGCGCGCGATGAATTTCTGAGAACTTTGCTTCGCCACGTTGCTGCTCCTGGTCGCTTGAGCGACGGTGTTGTTACTGGACTGCCGGACGCCTTACTCGTCGTCCGGGCCGCGCAGGTTTTCAAATTGGGACATGCCATCGGGAATCAGGTTGCGCACGATGGCCGCGAAGTCGGCGTGCACCAGATTCTTCGCCCGGTTCAACAGCACCGGCAGCGGGCTCGAAGGCTCGTGTCGGGTGTAGTACGCAAGGATCTTGTCGAGGCTGCGCAGCACGTCGTCGCGGTTGGCGATATCGCCCACCGGGCGCGGTGCTGCGGGGGCAGCGGCGTATTCGACCGAGGGGGCATTGTCGTCACTGACGGCCTCGGGCTCGCTGCTGCCTTCGGTGCCAGGCACCGCTTGATTGAGTATTTGCAGCGCCTGTTTGAGCGGTTGCTTCAAGGCACTGAGGTCTACGCCCTGGGCCGAACCGACCTGGTCGTTGACCTGTTGTTCGATGGCTTCGCAGGCTGCACGCGCTGCGCTCAAGGCGTCGCGGGTGGCTTGCAGTTGCTCGGGGTCGCTGTCGAGGAACGCCGCATTGAGCTGCTGGGCGCCCAGTTGTTCATCGGCGAAGCTCTGCAAGCCACTGGCGTTGAGCGCCGCGCGCAGGCTCACGGGGCCGAAGGTGCGCGAGCGCGTGAGGATGCTTTCGCGCAGCAGGCGAATGTTCGTGTCGCAAGTCAGGCCGGTGAGGGCATTGATGCGTACGGTGGGGTCGTTATCGTCGTCGGCGTCCAGGCGCGGGTGCAGCTCGGCCCAGTAATCGCGCAGCAGTGCATTGATCAGGGTGAGGGCTTGGGCAAACCCCGCAACGCCTTGCAAGGCCAGTGAGCTTTGCACCAGAAAATGGGTGATACGCAGGTCTTTGCTGCGCTGCAACAGGTCGAGGCTTTGCTGCTGGATGCTGCGCCATTCCGGCGGCTCGGCGGGCAGGATGGAGTCGCCCATGCTGCGCTCAGGCTGGCCCTTGGCGGCACGCTCAAGTTGGAGAAAGTCCGCGTCATATTCCATGTCTTCACCACACGGCGAAGTCGCGGAAACGGCGGTGAGCAGCAACGGCACATCCACTGAAATTGATCTCCCTATCAGCCCGTTAGATGGCGGGCAATTCATGCATTAGTTGCGCGTTGAACTTTGCATGCTTTTTCGGTCATATAAGCAGGACGCCACTAATGTGCCATCACTGATGTATGCGAAGTTGTGCATTTTTGGTGTAGTACTTACGCCTTGTCAAGGTAAGCTATTCGCCCTCTGTGACAGATGTGCGGTGCTTAACAACCTGCGCGACTGGTGGGTCGAACGACGCACCGGGACAGGATTTTTGTCATGGAGCCCAGTTAAGATCAGCGATCATGCTGGAAAAACAGGCTGTAGAGGGTCGATTGCACGACCTGATGGGGATCTCCCGGGAACCGCTGCCCCGTGAATCGACCGCGCGCGAAGTATCAGCAAGGAGGCAAGATGTCGCTGTGTTTGACTATCACTAGTTATCACAAGATTACCCCTGGGCAATGCCCCGAAAAGTCCATGAATCAGGGCTCGATGGCGATTGGGCGCAGTTCTGATAATGACTGGGTATTGCCGGACCCAGAGCGCCTGGTCTCCTCGCAACATTGCGTTATTCAATACAAAGATGGTCGTTATTATTTAACCGATAACAGCACCAACGGTGTGGAGTTGGTTAATGCCGGTATTCGCATGCGACGGGGTAACAGCGAGTTGCTGCAGGATGGCGAGCTCATCCGCATCGGCGACTACGAGATCCAGGCGCGCATCGACTTCAGCGTACAGGCCGTCGACAGCCAGGCGTTTGCCGGTGATTCGCCGAACAGCTTCGAAGCGCTGATGGGCGCTGTGGCGAGCCCGCCACTGAGCACGCCGATGCCCGCGCCGGTGATCGCCCCGCAGTTCCAGGGCGCCTCGTCGATGGACACGCTGCCGGACTTATTCGACTTCCTCAGCCCTACCGCCGTGCCGCCGCCCACTGTGGCTGATCACGTGCCGTCCGAGCAGCATGACTTTCGCCCGCCGACCCCAGTTGCAGTCGAAAAGCCCGTGGTGTCTGGCGCGGTTATTCCTGAGGATTGGGACCTGTTTGCCGACGCGCCAGCCCCCGTTGCGGCCGCACCGATTGCACCACCGCCAGCCCCCGTCATCCAGCCGCCACCCGTGGTCGAGCCTGAGCTCCCCGTGGCATACAGCGAGCAACCCGACCTGCTGCAAGCCTTCCTGCGTGGCGCCGGCCTCGACCAATTGAGCCTGGACAAAGCCCAGGCAGAGGCCCAGATGGAAAGCATTGGCCGCAGCTACCGCCTGATGGTCGAAGGCCTGATCGACGTGTTGCGCGCCCGCGCCAGTCTCAAGGGCGAGTTCCGCATGCAGCAAACGATGATCCAGCCGGCTGAAAACAATCCGTTGAAATTCGCCCCCAATGCTGACGAAGCGTTACTGCTTTTACTGCGTCACGGTAACCAGGCGTTTATGGCGCCTGACGCTGCGGTGCGCGACAGTTTCAACGACCTGCGCGCCCACCAGCTGGCCGTGATGGCGGGCGTGGAAGCCGCCATCAAACACCTGCTCACACGCTTTGAACCGTCGCAGTTGGAAGAGCGCATGGGCAAGCCCGGCGGGCTATCGAGTATTTTCAATGGTTCGCGCCAGGCCCAGTACTGGCAGCAGTTCACCGAGCTCTACAGCAATATTTCCCGCGAGGCCCAGGAAGACTTCCAGGACCTGTTCGGCCGCGAATTCAGCCGAGCTTACGAAGACCACAGCGCCCGACAGCGGCACTGACCTGCAATACATGGATTAACGGATAGCTAAGTACGTCATTGAGGACGCAGGATGATTCCCAGGTTTTTACTCGCAGTTGCCACACTGCTTCTGCTGACGGCGTGTGCCAGCGACCCGGCCAGGCCCGAAGCGCCGGCCGAAGCCGAAGCGGACACCGCCGCCATTGAGTTGCACTTTCACGCCATCAACGGGCTCAACCCCGGCGCCAATGGCCAGGCCGCCCCGGTGCGCGTGCGCATTTTCGAGCTGAAAAACGCCGCCACCTTCGCCCGCTCCGACTACTTCGCCCTGGCTGATCGTGCCCAATCCACCCTTGGCCTGGACCTGCTGGACCAGGACGAAGTGACGATACAACCCGGCCAGCAACTGAGCATCCAGCGCGACCTCGACCCGTCCACCCGCCAGATCGGGCTATTGGTCGGCTACCGAGAATTGGACCGCGCCCAATGGCGCACGGTGCTCACGGTGCCGGCGCGTGAGTACACCGAATACCAGATCAGCCTCGATGTGCGCGCCGTGCGTGCCGACGTCGTGGCACCCCCATCCAGCCCTGCCCAATAAGAAGCAATCGGAGCCCCCATGTCCTGGAACAATCGCGTGGTCTGGTCGGAAGGCATGTTCATTGGAACGCAGCACTTCCAGCAGCATGACCGTTACCTCGAAAACCTGATCGACGCCCGCAGCCGCCCGTTGTCCGCAGGCAGCTGGGGTTTTTCCGAGTTGCTGATCGACCAGGGTCTGCTGGCCCAGGGCAAGCTGGCGATTGTCTCGGCGCGGGGCCTGTTGCCTGATGGCACACCGTTCAATATCCCCCAGGATGACCTGGCACCGAGCCCGCTGAACATCGACGACCATCTGCGCGACGGCCTGGTGTATCTCGCCTTGCCGCTCAAACGTGCGGGTGCCCGTGACACCGTGGACGAGGGCGAAGCCCTGGAAGCGGCGCGCTACGTGAGCCAGGTGCGCGAAGTGCGCGACGACAACGCCCCGTTCGAAAACCGTGCGCCGGTGGCCGTGGGCTCCCGCGCCCTGCGCCTGTTGACCGCGCAAGACGGCATCAGCGACTACGCCGCCATCGGCCTGGTGCGCATCAAGGAAAAACGCGCCGACCGCGCCCTGGTGCTCGACGACACGTACATCCCACCCGTGCTGGACGTGGCCGCGAGCAAACCGTTGACGGCGTTCCGCAGCGAACTCCTGGGCCTGTTGCATCAGCGTGGCGAAGCCCTGGCCGGGCGTGTGGTCGCTTCGGGCGCCGGTGGTGCGTCGGAGATAGCCGACTTTATGCTGCTGCAACTGGTCAACCGCGCACAGCCGCTGATCCAGCATTTGAGCCAGTTGAGCCCACTGCACCCGGAGCGCTTTTTCAGCGAACTGGTCAGCCTGGCCGGCGAGTTCTCGACCTTTTCGACCACCGGCCGCCGCCCGCAGGAATACCCGCAATACCAGCACGACGACCTGGCCCTGAGCTTCGCCCCGGTCATGGCGGCGCTGCGTGAAGCCTTGTCGATGTTGATCGACAGCAAGGCCACGCCGATCCCGATTGTGGAGAAGGCCTACGGCATCCACGTGGCGATGCTGGCCGACAAGACCCTGCTCGACAGCGCCAGCTTCATCCTCGTGGTGCGCGCCGACGTGCCGGGCGAAACCCTGCGTGCGCGCTTCGGCCAGCAGAGCAAAGTTGGCTCGGTGGAGCACATTCGCGACATGGTCAACCTGCAACTGCCGGGCATCACCCTGCAACCTTTGCCAGTGGCGCCACGCCAGCTTCCGTACCACACCGGCAGCACCTACTACGAGCTGGACCGGGGCAGCGAGCACTGGCAGCAATTGCAAAACTCCGGCGGTTTCGCCTTCCACATCGCCGGGCAGTTCCCGGGCTTGAACCTGGCCTTCTGGGCGATCCGAGGATAAACCGCGATGCATCCCAATGATGACGACCGCACCCAGTTCATGCCGCGCCCAGGTGGCCGTGCGCCTGAACCTGCGCGTGCAGAGCCCGCGCCCTTGTCGATGCCGGCCGCGCCGATGCTCACCGGCAAGAGCCAGGGCCTCAACCCGCTCGAAAGCGCCGCCGGCCCGCTGTTGGCGTTGCTGACGCGCCTGCGCAACACCATTGCTCACCCCGCGCCAGCCAGCCTGCGTGCGCAATTGCTGGCGTATCTGCGCCAGTTCGAAGAACGCGCCGAAGCCGCCGGTATCGCCCGCAACGAAGTGCTGTTAGCGCGTTACGCGCTGTGCACCGCCCTCGATGAGGCCGTGTTAAGCACGCCGTGGGGCAGCACCAGCGATTGGGGCAAGCAGAGCCTGCTGATCACCGTGCACAACGAAGCCTGGGGCGGCGAAAAAGTCTTCCAGTTGCTCGATCATTGCCTGCAAAGCCCACGGGAACGCCTGTACCTGCTGGAGCTGTTGTACCTGTGCATGTGCCTGGGTTTTGAAGGCCGCTACCGCGTGATGAACGACGGCCGCAGCCAGTTGGAAGCCTTGCGCGAGCGCACCGCCGCGGCGATTCGCAGTGCCCGTGGCGAACACGAGCGCGAGCTGTCGCCGCACTGGCGCGGCGTGACGGTGGCGCGTGATCGTTTGGCGCAATTCATGCCGCCGTGGATCGCCGTGGCCATTGGCGTGGCGCTGCTGCTGGCGCTGCTGTTTGGCTTGCGGCTCAAGCTGGCGTCGGATGCGGAGCCGGTGTTCAAGAACATTCATGCATTGGGCGAGATCCCGGTGCAGGCCATCGACCGTCCGGTGGCGCAGCCTAAAGTCATCGAGCGGCCGCGTCTGGCGGGCTTCCTTGTCGAGGACATCAAGGCTGGGCGCGTGGCCGTTGAAGATGCGGTGGACCGTTCGGTCGTGACCATTCGTGGCGATGAGCTGTTCGCTTCGGCCAGCTCCAGCATCGTCGATGACTACCAGCCGCTGATGCTGCGCATCGCCGACGCCGTGCGCAAAGTGAAGGGCCAGGTGCGCGTCACCGGGCATAGCGATAATCGGCCGATTGCCACGCTGCGCTTCCCGTCCAACTGGGCGTTGTCTGAAGCGCGGGCCAAGTCGGTGCTGGAGATTTTGGCGGCCAAGACAGGCCAGGCCGATCGCTTCACGGCCGAAGGGCGCAGCGACACCGAGCCGGTAGCCACCAACAGCACAGCCGAAGGCCGCGCCCGCAATCGTCGGGTTGAAATCACCGTATTGGCGGAGGGCGTCGAGTGAAGGCGTTTTTCAGTTTCATGATTCGCTGGGTGATTCCCGTGCTGGGGCTGATCGCCCTGAGCCTGATCATCTGGTTTGTCGGGCCGTTGCTCGACGTGTTGGTACCCGAAGGGCGCCGTTGGGCGCTGATCATTCTGGTGTTTGCGCTGTGGCTCGCCTACCGCGTGTTCCGCATCATCCAGGCCCGGCGCCAGGCTGCCGAAGTGATGCGCAGCCTGGCCGCCGAAACCCCGGCCGACCCCAATAGCGTTGCCACCGCCGAAGAACTCACCACCCTGCGCCAGCGCATGGACGAGGCCTTGGCGTTGCTGAAAAAGGCCAAGCTCGGTGGCGATGAGCGCCGCAACCTCTATGAGCTGCCGTGGTACGTGATCATCGGCCCGCCGGGTTCGGGCAAGACCACCGCGCTGGTCAATTCGGGCCTGCATTTTCCGTTGGCTGCCCAATTGGGCGCCGGTGCCGTGCGTGGTGTTGGCGGTACGCGCAACTGCGATTGGTGGTTCACCGACCAAGCCGTATTGCTCGACACCGCTGGCCGCTACACCACCCAGGACAGCAACTCCACGGTGGATAAAGCCGCGTGGCTGGGCTTTCTCGACCTGCTGAAAAAGCAGCGTTCGCGCCGCCCTATCGATGGTGCGTTCATCGCCATCAGCCTGTCGGATTTGCTGCTCGGCACCGACGCCGAGCGCGCCGCCCATGCCGCCGCGATCCGCCTGCGCATCCAGGAGCTTTACACCCAACTGGGCGTGCGCTTCCCGATCTACCTGATGCTCACCAAGCTCGACCTGGTGCCGGGCTTCATGGAGTTCTTCGACAACCTGAGCAAGGAAGAACGCGCCCAGGTGTGGGGCATGACTTTCGCTTTGGACGATGGCAAGAACAGCGACAGCCCACTGGCCCATTTGCAAAGCGAATTTGCCGGCCTGGAGCAGCGTCTCAACGAGCGCTTGGTCGAACGCCTGCAACAAGAGCGCGACCCGGCACGACGCGACCTGATCTACGGCTTCCCGCAGCAGTTCGGCGCCTTGAAGGACTGCCTGCAAAGCTTCCTCGAAGGCGTGTTCAAACCCAACGCGTTTGAAGAGCGCGTATTGCTGCGCGGTGTGTACTTCACCAGCGGCACCCAAGAGGGCAGCCCGATCGATCGCCTGATCGGTGCGATGGCCCAAAGCATGAACCTGGACCGCCAGCACCTGGCGCGCCAGAGCGGTACCGGGCGCAGCTATTTCATCGAAAAACTCTTCACCGCCGTCGCGTTCGCCGAGCGTGGATTGGTCGGTGTGAACCCCAAGGTCGAGCGTCGACGCAAGTGGATCGCTCGCGGTGTACTCGCGGCGACCGTGGCGACGGTGGTGGTGGTCAGTGGCTTGTGGTGGGTGAGTTATCGCGCCAATCAGGCGCATATCGCCCAGGTCGACCAGAAGGTCGCGCCGCTGGGCCAGACTGTGCAGAACCTGAGCCCGGCGCAGCGTGAGGTGTTGGCGGTGCTGCCCTTGCTTAACGCGGTGAAGAACCTCGCGGGGGATTCGCCGAGTTGGTCCGAAGGCCTGGGGTTGTATCAGGGCGACATGCTCGAAGCCGAGTCTGCCAGCGTTTACCGCAAGCTGCTGATCGCCGTGTTCGCGCCACGTTTGGTGACGCGCATCGAAGAGCAATTGCACAGCGGCGGCAGCTCCGACTTCCTTTACGAAGGCCTCAAGGCCTACCTGATGCTCGCCGACAGCGAGCATTACGACCCGGAATTCATCAAGGCCTGGATCGCCCTCGACTGGGACCGCAACCTGCCCCGCGACCTGCCGGCCGATCAGCGCCAGGCCCTGGCCGGGCACTTGCAGGCGTTGTTTGAACGCCATCCGCCGAGTGCGCGCCTTGATCCCCGCTTGATCGACGACCTGCGCCGCCAGCTGCAACAACTGCCGGTGGCCCAGCGCGTGTACGACCGGGTCAAGCGTCAGAAACTGCCCGAAGGCATTCCGGATTTTCGTATCAACGAAGCCGCTGGCCGTGACGCCGCGTTGGTGTTCAGCCGCAAAAGTGGCAAGCCATTGGGCGAGCCGTTGAGTGGGTTTTTCACCGCCCAAGGCTATCGCCAGGCGTTCCTGCTGAGCAGCCTGAACCAGACCGGCACCCTGGCCGAAGAGCAATGGGTGCTGGGTCACGCACAAGCCGATCAACAAAACGTGGTGAGCCTGGCCGCCGATGTACGCCGCCTTTACTTCCAGGACTATCAGCGCCAGTGGGATGCCTTGCTCGCCGATATCGACTTTGTGCCCATCACCAGCGTGGCCCAGGCGGCCGATGTGCTGCGGGTGATTTCCGGGCCTACTTCGCCGCTGAAAAAACTGCTGGTGGCGGTGGCCAAGGAAACCGACCTGCAAGCCGAAGAACGCCAATTGGCCGCCAAAGGCGTGCCGGTAGAAGGCGGCGTCGACAAGCTCAAGGAGCGCCTCGGTAGCTTGTTGGGCCAGGAGCAACCGACCGCCAATGCACCGCAAGCGGCCGATGACCCGGTGACCGCACACTTTGCCGAGCTCAACAGCATCGTCAGCAAAAACGAAGGCGAGCCAGCGGCCATCGATGGCCTGCTGTCGGACATGAACGCGCTGTATGTGCAGGTCAGCGCCATGGTCGGTGCCAGCGGCGATGCCTTGCTGGGCGAGGCGAAGAACCAGGCGGCCGCTGCGGCCACCCGGGTCAGCCTGAATGCCGAACGCCAGCCGCCGCTGGTGCAGGGCATGGTCAAGTCAGTGGTCAACTCCACCACCAACAGCATGATGGGCGGGGTGCGTAACCAACTGAATGCGGCCTGGATGAGCGAAGTGGTCAACGTGTACCGCCAGTCGCTGGCCGGGCGTTACCCGATGTCGCCGGGCAGCGCGCGGGACGCGACCCTGGATGACTTCGGCATGTTCTTCGGGGTAGGCGGGGTGATGGATAACTACTTCCGCAAATACCTGCAGCCTTACGTGGATACGTCCGCACAGACCTGGCGCTGGCAGCCGGGCGCGGCGCAGAAGCTTGGGATCAGCCCGGGCGTGCTGCAAACTTTCCAGCGCGCAGCGACGATTCGTGATGCGTTCTTCCGCGCCGGTGGCACTCAACCCATCGTGCGGTTCGAGCTCAAGCCCGTGTCGATGGACCCGACCATCACCCAGTTTTTGCTCGACCTCGACGGCCAGCAACTGAGCTACGACCACGGCCCAAGCCGCCCGGTCGCGATGCAATGGCCTAACCCCGGCAGCATCGGCGTGGTGCGAATCTCGATCATGCCGCCCGCCGCCAGTGGCCGTTCGGGCGTGACCCTGGACGGGCCATGGGCGTGGTTCCGCCTGCTGGAGCAATCGGACCTCACCGCCGGCAACTCGCCGGACCGCTTCAACCTGCGCCTGCGGGTGGACGGTGCGAGCATCGCCTACGAGCTGCGCGCCAACAGCGCGTTCAACCCGTTCAAGAGCCGCGTGCTCAGCGGTTTCAGCCTGCCGGAGCGGCTATGACGACGCTGGGTTTCTACGGCAAGTTGGCCAGTCGCGGGGACTTTGTCAGCCGCGCCTTGCCCCAGAGCTTTATCGGCCCGTGGGACAGCTGGCTGGCAGCGGGTTTGCTCGCCAGTCAGAACAGCCTCGGTGGTGAATGGCTCAACGTCTACCTGGTCAGCCCGCTGTGGCGTTTTGTGCTGGCGCCGGGTGTGTGCGGGCCGGACGCGGCGGCGGGCGTGGTGATGCCGAGCATTGATCGGGTCGGGCGTTATTTCCCGCTGGCGGTGGTGGCGTTGCTCGATCACGACACCAATCCCGCAGCCTTGGTGGGCGGCCCGGATGCCTGGTTCGAGCAGGCCGAAGCGTTGTTGCTCAGCACCTTGGAGGCTGGTGCCACGTTCGAAGGTTTCAACGCTGACCTCGACACGCTCGGCGCGCCGGCAACCGAGCCGCGTGCGGTGGACAGCCGTTTCGCTGGCCTGCAACGCGTATCTGCCACCGTGCCCTACAGCCGCATGACCGCGCTCGCCGAACAGGCCTGCGCCGGCGCAAGCCTGTGGTGGGGGCGGGGTTCGGAACGGATTTCCCCAGGTTTATTGCGGTGCCAGGGCCTGCCTGCCGCCGACGATTTTGCGCAGTTTTTGCTCGGACAAGAAGGTGTGGTGTAGATGGGGTCGACGTACAAATCCGCGAGCAAAAGCCATGTGGGCATGGTGCGCCACGTCAACGAAGACGCGTGTTTGGACCTGCCGGAAAACCGCCTGTGGGTGGTGGCCGATGGCATGGGCGGGCATGCGGCCGGGGACTACGTCAGCAGCCTGATCGTCGACAGCCTGCGCAATGTGCCGCTGGGCCGTTCCCTTGAGGAATACAGCGCAGCGCTGCGCAATGACCTGCTGCGCATCAACGCCGCCGTGCGCGAAGAAACCGCCAACCGTGGCGTGACCTTGATGGGCAGCACCGTGGTGGTGTTGGCCGCACGCGGTTTGCGCGGCGTGTGCCTGTGGGCCGGCGACAGTCGCCTGTATCGCCTGCGCGATGGCGTGCTGGAGCGTATTTCCCGTGACCACAGCTACGTGCAAGACCTGCAAGACAGCGGCCTGCTCAGCGAAGCCGACGCACGCATTCACCCACGCGCCAACATCGTCACCCGTGCCATTGGCGTGGAGGCCCAGCTTGAGTTGTCGGCGGTCGACCTGCTGATCGCCCCCGGCGACAGCTACCTGCTGTGCAGCGACGGCCTGAACAAGACCGTCGAAGACCATGAAATTCGCGAGGTGCTCAGCCACGACGCGCCGGACGAGATCGTGCGCAGCCTGGTGCACCTGGGGCTCAACCGGGGCGCGCCGGACAACATCACCACCCTCGTCGTGAAGGTCTCGGCATGAATATCCTGATCCCTGGCTACGACATCGAAGGCGAGATCGGCGAAGGCGCCATGGCCAGCGTGTACCTGGCGACCCAGCGCTCGCTGGAGCGCAAGGTCGCGTTGAAGGTGATGGCGGCGGCGCTGGCAGCCGACCCGAGTTTTTGCGAGCGCTTCCTGCGTGAGGGCAAGACCCTGGCGCGCCTGTCGCACCCGCACACGGTGACCATCCATGACATCGGCAATGTCGGTGAGCTGTATTACATGGCCATGGAATACCTGCCCAACGGCACGCTCAAGGAGCGCATCGCCGCGGGCATGACGCCGGAGCAGGGGGTGACGCTGATCCGTCAGATCGCCTCGGCCTTGGGTTATGCCCATGCCCAAGGCCTGGTGCACCGCGACGTCAAACCCGCCAACATTCTGTTTCGCGCCGATGGCACGGCGGTGCTGTCGGACTTCGGCATCGCCAAGTCCCTGGACGACCGCACCCAATTTACCCAGGCCGGTTTTGCCGTGGGTACGCCGAGCTATATGAGCCCGGAACAGGCGCGGGGCCAGGAAATCGATGGCCGCGCCGACCTGTATGCCTTGGGGGTGGTGCTCTACGAAATCCTTGTTGGCAAGCTGCCGTACAGCGGCACCGATGCGCTGTCCACGGCGCTGGCGCACCTGACTGAGCCGCTGCCGGAATTGCCGGTGCACCACGGCCGTTACCAGCAGGTGTTGCGCAAGCTGTTGGCCAAGGACCCGGCGGAGCGTTATCCGGATGCAGCCGCGTTGCTGCGGGCGCTGGATGAGCTGCCGGTGGACTCGCCGGAGGCCACGCTGGTGCGGCCGTTGCCGATCCCCGTGAGTTTTGACCTGGGGGGCATTACCCCGGAGTCCATCGAGATTCCTACCGAGAAACCTCAGCCTTCGCGCCAACCGGTGGTGCCGCCGACGCAGAACAGCGAGCAACGTCGCGGGCCAGTGTTGGCGTTGGCGGGCGTTGCGGTGGCGGTTGCCTTGGCGATTGGTGGTGCGAGTTATTGGTGGTTGAGCGGTAGTGATGAGCCTGTTGCAAAACCGCCGGCTGCGGTAGTGCCCACAGTGGCGCCGCCTGTGGCCGAAGTGGATGGCGGTCAGCGTCCATTGCTGATGGCAGGTAAGAAGACCCTGTTCCAGCGCGTGCTCAGCAAGCCCGGCGCCAAGCTTTCAACCGAGGCCGGCAGTGCGCCGGGCAAGGCGTTGCCGGCGTTCTCCGTGCTTTACGTTTACCAGCGCAAAGACATCGATGGCAGCCCGTGGGTACGTGTCGGCACCGCTACAGACGGGCGCAGCGACGGTTGGTTGCCGGCGTCCCAGGTCAGCGATTGGAAGCAGAGCCTGGTGCTTAAATTCACCGAGCGCTCGGGCCGCGCGCCGGTGATGTTCCTGCGCCAACCTGGTGAAGTGGAAAAACTGCTGGCCGACCCCACCGCCGCCAAAGGCGTGTTGGCCAAGGCGCAGAAAAACAGCGAAGACAACAGCCAGATCCTGGCCCTGGAGCCGACTGCCAGCGCCGTGCCGCAGAACCAGTTCTACCTGCTGCCGATCTTCGATTCCAAAGAGAGCTTCGACGAAAACGGCACACCTGTGCAGTTGCTCAATGTGGCCTCTATCGATCCTGGCAGCAGCGCTGTAGCAAAGCCTGCGACGCCGGTGATCAACGCCAACGCCGATGCCTTCCGTACTGCCGTGGTGCTGGTGGTGGACACTACCGTGTCGATGCAGCCCTACATTGACCAGATTCGCGATGTGGTACACGAGCTGCAAACCCGCATCGCCGAGCGGGGCGAGTTGGACAGCGTCAGTTTCGGCATGGTGGGTTTCCGTAGCAGCACCAAGAAGACGCCAGGCCTGGAGTACGTGTCCAAAACCCTGATCACCCTGGATCAAGGCCGCGACCCGCAACGCTTCCTCGACCTGGCGCGCCAGGTCAAGGCGTCCACCGTGTCCAGCCATTCCTTCAACGAAGATGCCTTCGCCGGGGTGATGCAGGCGGTGGATGGCATGGACTGGTCCGGCTACGGCGGGCGCATCATCCTGCTGGTCACCGATGCCGGTGCGCTGCGCAAGAACGACCCGTTTGCCGCCACCCAGATGAACGAAGCCGAAGTGCGCCAGGCCGCGCTGGGCAAGCAGATCAAGATCTACGCCCTGCACCTGCGCACCGACGCCGGCAAGAAGACCCACGCCGGCGCCGAAAGCCAATACCGCATTCTTACCGCCGACGCCAACCCACAGATCGGCGATCTGTATACGCCGGTGCCCGGTGGCGACGTGCGCAAGTTGGGTGAGCGCGTGGACGAGATCGGCAGTGTGTTCGCCAACCTGGTGCACCAGGTACGCAGCAACACGCCGCAGCCGGTGCCGTTGCTGAGCAGCGCACCGAGTCTCGCGGACAAATCCGCCGCCGTCGGCTACGCCATGCATATGGACTTCCTCGGGCGCAAAACCGCGAGCCAGGCGCCGCAACTGGTCAGCGCCTGGACCGCCGACCGCGACCTCACCAACCCGGCGTTGCCAGCATTTCAGGTGTGCGTAATGCTCACCAAGTTGCAGCTCAACGACTTGCAGCAGTCGCTGAAACTCATCGTTGATGCGGCGCGCAAAACCCAGACTTCACCCAAGGATTTCTTCCAGGAAATCGCCAGCGCCTCGGCCTACATGAGCCGCGACCCGCAAGCCCTGCGCAAGGGCGGCAACCTGGCCGACGGCGGCATCCTCGGCGAGTACCTCGAAGGCCTGCCATACCGCAGCAAGTCGCTGAACATGACCCAAGACTTGTGGTTGTCGTTGAGCGTGGCCGAGCAGGAAGACTTTATCGACGAGCTGGATTCGAAAATCCGCCTCTACGAAACCTTCCACAACGATGTGGCCAACTGGGTCCGTTTCGGCGATGCCGAGCCGGGTGACGCGTTGTACCGCGTGCCGTTGTCGACGCTGCCGTGATGCTGAACCTGAGCGCAGTGCACAAGAGCCGGGGTGTCGGTAGCCAGCGCTATAGCTTGGTGATCCCGGCGCTGGCGCTGCGGGCGGGTGAGCAGGTGGCGATTGTCGGGCCCAGCGGTTGTGGCAAAAGCACGCTGCTGGATTTGCTGGCGCTGGTGTTGGTGCCGGATCAGGTCGGGGCGTTTGAGTTTAACCACGTTGATATCGGCGGGCTGTGGCGGGCTGATCAGCAATCCGCGTTGGCATCGATACGCAGCGAACACCTGGGTTACGTGCTGCAAACCGGCGGCCTGCTGGGCTTTCTCGACGTGCGCGGCAATATCGCGCTGTCCCGGCAACTGCTGGGCTTGAAGGACGATGGCAGCGTGACGCGCCTGGCCGAGCAGTTGGGAATCAGCGATCAGTTGGCGAAGAAACCGGCGGCATTGTCGGTGGGCCAACGCCAACGCGTCAGTTGCGCTCGCGCCTTGGCCCATGCGCCCCAGTTGGTGCTGGCCGACGAACCCACCGCGTCCCTTGACCCCTTGAATGCCGAGCGCGTGATGCAGGCGCTGCTGGCGCAAGCCCGCGAACACCGTGCTGCCTGCGTGATCGCCACCCATGACGAGCCTCTGGCCCGCACCAGTGGCTTGCAGGTGCGGCGAATCAGTTGCCGTCGCGATGCCGATGGCGGCGTGACTGCCACCCTCGGGGAGGCGTGCTGATGCGCCTCGGTCTGGTGGCCTCGCTGGCATGGCAGGACTATCGCAACGACGCGTGGCTGTCGGCCTGCGCGGTGCTGGCGTTGGTGGCGGTGATCGCGCCGTTGCTGGTGTTATTTGGCCTGAAATTTGGACTGGTTAGCAGTTTGACCGACCGTTTGCAGACCGACCCCGCCACCCGTGAAATTATTCCGCTGGGCGGTGGTCGATTCAGCAGCGCATTTATCCAACAGCTTGGCGAGCGCGCGGATGTGGCGTTTGCCGTACCGCGTACACGACAGATTGCAGCGACGGCGCAGGTCGGCGCGCTGACCCTGGAGATGCTGCCCACCGCACCGCGAGACCCGTTGCTCAGCGGTTTGCCGATGCCCAAAGGCCTCGACCAGATCGTGCTCAGCCACACCGCCGCCGAAAAGCTCGCGGCGCGGCCCGGCGATTGGTTGCAAACCAGCTTTGCCCGGCAAGTGGCGGGGCGCGTCGAGGCCCAGCACACGCGCTTGCAGGTGCTGGCGGTGTTGCCGCTCGAAGCCTTCGCCCGTGACGGCTTGTTTGCCGACCTGGGCCTGCTGGAAGCGGCGGAAGATTACCGCGACGGCCGTGCAGTGCCGGCGCTGGGATGGGACGGTGACGCGGTGGGTGTGAGTGAGCAGCGGGTCTACCCGGCGTTTCGCTTGTACGCCCGCAACCTCGCCGATGTGGAACCGCTGCGGGTGTTTTTTGCCGGGCAGCAACTGTTGGTGTCGACCCAGGCGCAGGCCATCGCCCAGGTGCAGTCATTGAGCCGCAACTTGTCGATCGTGTTTTGGGTGATTGCCGGGTTGGCGTTGGCTGGGGCGTTTGCGGCGATCTTCGCCGGGGCGTTGGCCGCTGTGGCGCGTAAGCGTCGGGAATTGTCGGTGTTGCGCCTGTTGGGGTTTTCCACCGGTGGGCTGTTGCTGTTCGTGGTGTTGCAGGCGCTCTACAGCGCAGGCTTTGCCGCCGCACTCAGTGCCGGCTTGTATGGCCTGGCCGAAGCGGCGTTGAATCAATTATTCGTGCAGGTGCCGGGCGAACACGCCAGTCACCTGCTGGCGCGTCATTACGGCCTGGCCCTGGTTGCAGTCATGGGCGTCAGCGCCGTGGCGGCGGCCTGTGGCGGTTGGCGAGTGGCTCGTATCCAGGCTTCTGAAGGAATCAGAGATGTATAAGTTACTGGGCGCCTGTGTGGCGCTGAGCCTGGCCTCGATGGCTTGGGCCGATGAGGCGAGCGATAAAATCGATAATCCAAAACCCTTGGAAGGTGACGTCAGCCTGCCGCTGCCGTGCGAAGGCAACATGGTGTTCCGCTACGCCTACGTGTTGGCCCAGGGCACCCTGGATGACCGCGAAGTCAGCCTCGGCTACCCCTTTGCCGAAGGCGAGGCGGGCTATCAGCAGTCGTTTATTTCCGGCTACCGCCGCGACTATATCAACGGCCAGTTCACACTGAAGGACTTGCCCAAGCAATGGAACAAAGTCATCGCGCCGCTGATGCCGAAGACCGACGCCAAGACCCCGCTCAAGCCCATGCTGTACTTCATCGGCAAGTACGAAGTGACCGCCCGCCAGTATGCCCAGGTGATGGCCCAGGCGCAGTCCCTGGCCAGTGGCGAGCCGGCCCCGGCCTGCGATGTACCCGACGGCATGGCGGGGCGGTTGCCCAAGGTGAAACTGTCGCGCTTTGAAGCTGAACGTTTCTCGGCGGTGTACAGCGCCTGGCTGATGAAATACCACCGCGAGCTGCTGCCAGTCAGCGGTCGCGGCAGCTCGGCGGAGGATGGCGGCCTCGGTTTCGTGCGCCTGCCCACCGAAGTGGAATGGGAATTCGCCGCCCGTGGCGGCCAGGCGGTGAGCCGACAGGATTTGGAAGGGCGGCTGTTCCCGCGCCGGGTCGAAGGCAGCGACAGCGACGGCCCGCTGGGGGATTACGCAGTGTTCAACCAGGTCGCTGGCGGCACCGGCCAGGCCGCACGCTTGATGCCCATCGGCACCAAGCTGCCTAACCCCATTGGCATGTTCGACGTCATCGGCAACGCTGCCGAAATGGTCCAGGAGTCGTTCCAGCTGGTACACGCCGGGCGTCGTCAGGGCACCTATGGCGGCTTTGTGGTCAAGGGCGGTAACTACGTCGAAGGCGAGGGCACGCTGTTTACCGGCATGCGCCGCGAGTACCCGCTGTTCGCCGCCGATGGCACCGAGCAAAGCAACGAGACCACCGGTTTTCGCGTGGCGATTGGCGCGCTGTCGGCGCCGCGCTCGCGCTACAAGGAACTGTTTGCCCAGTGGCAGAAAGAAGGCCGCCTGGCGTCGCTGACCGATGCTATTGATGACGCCCAGGACCCGACCAAGCGCCTGGACAGCATCATCGCCGCCAGCGTTGACCCCAAGCTGCAAGCCGAGCTGGGGCTGGTCAACGAAGAGCTCAAGCGCAATGTCTCGCTGATCGCCCAGCAACGCGAAGAGGCGGCGGGCAACTTGATCCAGTCCGCCGCGTTGGTGGCTGAAACCATTGGCAACTACAACATCCGCCTGGCCAACCTGCAAAAGAGCCGCCAGCAGGCCCTCGACAAAAAAGACGAGGCCAGCGCGCAACTGTTTGATATGGCCATCGCCAATGGCCGCAGCGCCCTCGACGGCGCCGTGGCGATTTATATCGACAACCTGGCCACCGGCACGCGTTACACCGACGCGGTGATCCAGGCGCAGTTTCAACGTATCAAGGAAGAGTTGGACCGCAAGCCCGTGCTCGGCAAGAGCCTGGTGACGCGCGCAACACTGTTCGTGCGCCATGTCGGCAACTACCGCAAGCAACAGCGGGCCGACCCGGCGACGATCTTGAAGGAATTGCTCGCAGCGAGCGGTCAGCGATGAGCGCTGGCTGTATGGCGAGCTTGGAAGGGACTCAGGCGGTGGTGAGCCGTGCTGGGCAAGTCAAACTAAACAGAGAACAGACCTATGCTTTTTTCCCGTAAGACGGTTTCCAAGCGTCACTTGTTATTGATCGCAGCTGGCTTCAGCACTGTGCTGACCGGTTGCGCCACCTCGCCGACCTCCAAGGTTGCGTCGAGCACCAAGGTTGAGTACTACCCCAACTGCTACGAGCCGGTGCAGCACCTGCGTGCCACCGATTCGGACATGACCAAATCGGTAGTGACCGGTGCTGCCATCGGCGCGGCCGGCGGTGCACTGCTGGGCGCCCTGACCGGCGACAAGGAAAAGCGCGGCCGCAACGCGGCGATCGGCGCAGCGGGCGGCGCACTGGCCGGCGGCGCGGCGGGTTACTACACCGAGCGTCAGAAGCAGATCAGCGATGACAACCAGCGCATCGCGTCGTACTCCACCGACTTCAACAAAAGCGCCTCCGACATCGACCGCAGCACCGCCTACGCCAAGGCGTCGCAGCAGTGCTATCAGAGCTCGTTCACCAAGCTGGTGGCTGACCGCAAGGCCAAGACCGTCAACGATACCGAAGGCCGCAAGCGCTTGGCGGAAATCGTGGCAGGCCTGAAGGAGTCCAATGACCTGATTGTCGCGGTCAACGGCAAAGCCAGCGAAGACCTGAATAACTACACCCAGGCCTACGAAAAAGACCTGCAACAAGTGGGCGTGCAACGTACCGACGTGGTCACCGTCGCCACCGCTGACACCACATCGGTGACGCCGCCGGCCAAAGGCAAGAAAGTCGTCAAGCCGCCGAAGAAGAAGGTGCTGCCAGCGGTGCCACAAGAAGCGGTGACCACCGAGAAGAGCATCCAGACCGTGCAGGCCAAGCAAGCTGAAAGCAAGCAGGTCGCCAGCGCCGGTAAAGCGCAGCTCGAAGGCTCGTGCCGCGATCCAAACCTGGCCGACTGGGCGCCGGTTCCTTGCCCAAACGTTTAAGTAACATGCTGCTATAAGCGTCAAACGCCAGCCGATCTGCCGCTAATGCGCTAGATCGGTGGCGTTCTTTTTGCAAATCGTTACACTGCTGCGGCCACTCAATAATTACACCGAGGCCGTGTGCATGAAATTTCGTCTTCTCCTCTGGGTGCTGGGCCTGATGATGGGCAAAGCCAGCCGCACCAACCCTGCCTTCCAGCAACAGCTGGGTGACAAAGACCTGGCCTTCCAGTTGCAGACCCTCGACGGCAAAGTCGCCCGTCACTTCATCGTCAAAGACCAACGCATCACCAGCCGTTCGGGTGTTCACCCGTCGCCGGCGTTTGCGATTGCGTTCAAGGATGCCGCCTACGGCTTCGCCACGATGCAGGCGAAGAACAAGCAACTGGCGTTCATGACGGGGATTCAGGACAAGTCGATCCAGATCAAGGGCAACCCGGCGCTGGTGATCTGGTTCCAGGGGTTGACCAAGTATTTGAAGCCGAAGAAAAAGAAGTAGGCTTTCAGGTAGACCGAGGTGGATTCATCGGGAGCAAGCCCCCTCCCACACTTTGATTGGTGAACACCGTCAAATGTGGGAGGGGGCTTGCCCCCGATAGCAATCTAAAGGTCTACAGATTCAGTTCTGGCTGAACTGGGACGCCAATTCCCGCAACAGCACCTCAGCATCCAACACCTTGCCGACCACTTCCTCAGCCTTGTCCCGGCTCAGCCCCAGACGCTCAAGCAGTTCGTCAGGAATCGCTTCATCCGGCCCAGACCCGATGCCGCGGCTACGCAACAAACGCACCGCCAAACACACCAGGTTCGGGTATTCAGCGTACTGACCGTCATACGTCGGGTCGTGCTGAAAGCGCAGGGCTGTGGACAGTTCATCCGGCATGTCCCAGTAACGCATTAACCACGCACCGATCTGCTCGCGGCTGATCCCCAGCAGGTGCTGTTCCACATAGCTGTGGCACAGGTGCGGGTTGACTTCCAGGTGGCGGCAGATGAGCGAGAAGTGCGGCGGAAACACGTGGGCCAGCAGCAGGTAACCGAAGTTGTGCAGCAGGCCGGCCAGGTAGGTCAACCCGGCTTCCGGGCGCTGGGCGCGTGGCATGGCACGGGTGAGGCCTTCGATTACGGCTGCGGTGTAGATCGACTGGTGCCAGTACGGCGTGGCCTGGTGCGGGTGGTCTTTAGGCAGACTCAGGGTCTTGCCCAAGGCCAGGCCCAAGGCCAGGTTGATCACCAGATCGAAGCCCAGTACACGCACGATGGCATCTTCCACCGAGCGGATCTTGCCCGGCGACGCGTAGTACGGCGATGCGGCCCAGCTCACCACTTGGGCGGCCAGGGCCGGGTCGGTTTCTACCACGCCGGTAATGTCATCGATGGTGGCGTTGGGGTCGACCCGCAGCTTGATGATCTTTTGCGCGGTGTCAGCCAGCGGTGGTATCTCGATGGTCGCTTCCAGGCGTTGCTGGATGCGGCGGGCGGTGAACGCCTGCATCGCCTGGGTGATTTCCTCGCGGTCATCATTGGGGCGGTCGAGGTTGGGGCGGATATTGCTCAGCGGCTCGCCAAACTGAGCGGCGCTGGCCTTGTTGAGCATGGTCTTGAAGTCGGCGCTGGAGATCTCCAGCAGCAGCCCGGCTTCACCCGAATGCACCAGCAGGCTCGGCGCGTTGAGCAGGCTGCCCTCATACAGGCAGGGTGAGCTGGTAAGCGCGGGCAGGCCCGGCAGCAGGCTCAGTTCGTGCTTGCCCAACATGCGCTCGACCCGATCCGGCGACACCGCAGTGAGGCGGCGACCGGTGAGTTCGGCGAGGCGGTTGAGGTCGAGCAATTGGTTTTGCGGGAACAGCACCATCAGAGCGCCCACGGCGTCTTCCAGCAACACGGCCTGAACCTTGCGCGCAGCGTCTAGGCCGGGGTGTTCGGTGACTTCGGTGTAGGGGATGGCGAGCTTTGCGAGCAGAGCCTGAATGACCGGCGGAACCGTCACTGGGGCTGTGGCGAGGGCTACTTCTGACATGGCCTGATCCAATTTCTTACAGTCGTTGGAGTATAACCAGCTTGATACATCTGTTGGTCGTATAAGTGAGTCAGGCGTCACACTTGGCCGTATTGCTGCCCGTGCCTGAGCCAGCGATCCAACAGTGGGCTGACGTGCTCCGGCCAGCGCTCCAGCAGCGCTTGCGCCGCGTCGCGTACAGCCGGGAGCAGGTCGGCATCGCGCATCAGGTCGGCGACCTTGAACTGCAACAGACCGGTTTGGCGGGTGCCAAGCATTTCGCCGGGCCCGCGCAGCTCCAGGTCTTTTTCGGCGATGACAAAGCCGTCGTTGGTTTCGCGCATGATCCCCAGGCGCTGACGACCGATCTGCGACAGCGGCGGGTGATACAGCAGCACGCAATGGCTGGCGGCGCTGCCCCGGCCAACGCGGCCGCGCAACTGGTGCAATTGGGCCAGGCCCAGGCGCTCGGGGTTTTCGATGATCATCAGGCTGGCGTTGGGCACGTCCACCCCCACTTCGATCACCGTGGTCGCCACCAGCAGTTGCAGGTTGCCGGCCTTGAATTCGGCCATCACGGCGGCTTTCTCGGCCGGTTTCATGCGGCCGTGGATCAGCCCGACCTTGAGTTCGCCCAAGGCGCTGGTGAGGTCTTCATAGGTGGTTTCGGCGGCCTGGCAGGTCAACTCTTCGGATTCTTCGATCAGCGTGCACACCCAATAGGCCTGGCGGCCTTCGGCGCAGGCACCGCGTACGCGTTCGATCACTTCGACGCGCCGGGTGTCGGTGACCAGCACGGTATTGACTGGGGTTCGGCCGGGGGGCAGTTCGTCGAGGATCGAGGTGTCGAGGTCGGCGTACGCGCTCATGGCCAAGGTGCGCGGGATCGGCGTTGCAGTCATGATCAGTTGGTGCGGGTTCATGCGCCCGCCCACGCCTTTCTGGCGCAGGGCCAGGCGTTGTTGCACGCCGAAACGGTGTTGTTCGTCGATGATCACCAAGGCCAGGTTCTTGAACCTCACTTCGTCCTGGAACAGCGCGTGGGTGCCCACCACCATCGGGGCGCCACCGGCGATTTGCTCCAGCGCCGAGACGCGGTTCTTACCCTTGAGCTTGCCGGCCAACCACGCCACTTCGAGGCCCAACGGTTCGAGCCAGCGCTTGAAGGTGATGAAGTGCTGTTCGGCGAGGATCTCGGTAGGGGCCATCAGCGCCACCTGGTATCCGGCTTCGAGTGCTTGCAGGGCGGCGAGGGCGGCGACTACGGTTTTGCCGGCGCCTACGTCGCCCTGGATCAGGCGCAGCATCGGTTCTTTCTGGCTGAGGTCGTAGGCGATTTCATTACCCACGCGCTGTTGGGCGCCGGTGGGTGCGAAGCCCAGGTTGGCCAGGTATTGCGCGGGCAGGCGCGTGGCCTTGGGCATCGCGGGTGCACGCAGTGAGCGCATGCTTTCGCGCAGGCGTTGCTGGGACAACTGGTGCGTCAGCAACTCTTCGAAGGCCAGGCGGTGCTGGGCCCAGTGATGACCCAGGGCCAGCTCGTCCACATCGGCATCGGCCGGCGGGTGATGCAGGTAGCGAATCGCATCGTCCAGCGGCGCCAGTTGATAATCGCGGGCCAGTTCGAGCGGCAGCCAGTCGGGCAGGCTTTTGGGGCCGAGCATCGTCAGTGTCTGCGTGCACAGTTGGCGCAGGCGCTGTTGGGTCAGGCCTTCGGTGAGCGGGTAGATCGGCGTGAGGGTGGTGTCTACCGGCGGCGGCTCGTCGCCGGTGATGGCGCGGTATTCCGGGTGGTAGATCTCCAGGCCCGATGCGCCGGGGCGCGCTTCGCCGTAGCAACGCACGCGGGTGCCACGCTTGAGGCCTTCCTTCTGCGCATTGCTGAAATGGTAGAAGCGCAGGCTCAGGCCGCCGGTGCCGTCTTGCAGACGCACCACGAGGCTACGGCGTTTGCCCATCACCACATCGGCGCCGCTCACGGTGCCTTCGACCACTGCGTCCTGCCCAGGGCGCAACTGGCCGATGGGCACCACGCGGGTTCGGTCCTGGTAACGCAGGGGTAGATGGAACAGCACGTCCTGGAGATTCTCCAGGCCGACCTTGGCCAATTTCTCGGCCATGGCTTCACCGACACCCTTGAGTGCCGTCACCGACACCTGCGACAGCTCACTCATACGTTGGCTTAGCTCGCAGCAGTCGGCTTGGCCACCGAGCACAAGCGGATCGAGTCGGCGAGGATCTCAATGGCCTTGGGCCGTGGGAAGCTGGCGCGCCAGGCGATGGCCACGGTACGGAACGGCACGGGCGGCGTCAGTGGGCGTACTGCGATCACGCCGGGGGCGTAGTGATGGCTGTCTACAGCCGAGAACGGCAGGATCGAAATACCCAGGCCGGAGGCGACCATGTGGCGGATGGTTTCCAGGGAGCTGGATTCCACCGTGGTGTGCTTGGCGCCGTCGTTGCCCTTGGTCAGGGTTGGGCAGGCTTCGAGCACCTGGTCGCGGAAGCAATGGCCTTCGCCCAGCAGCAGCAGGCTCTTGTCGTTGAGCAGGCCGGCGTCGATGGTGTCTTTTTGCGTCCACGGGTGGGAGGCGGGCATCAGCACGTAGAACGGCTCGTCGTAGAGGGGCAGGGTGAGTACGTCCGCCTCGTTGAACGGCAGGGCGATGATGATCGCGTCCAACTCGCCGTTGCGCAGTTTGTCGCGCAGCACGTGGGTGAAGTTTTCTTCGATATACAGCGGCATCTGCGGCGCGACGCGGTGCAGTTGCGGGATCAAGTGCGGGAACAGGTACGGGCCGACGGTGTAGATGGCGCCGACTTTGAGCGGGGCGGTCAACTGGTTCTTGCCGGCCTGGGCCAGCTCGCGAATGCTCTGCGCTTGCTCCAATACCTTCTGGGCCTGGGCAACGATGCCTTCACCCACGGGGGTGAGGCGCACGGCGCTCTTGCTGCGCTCGAAAATCAGCACACCGAGTTCGTCTTCAAGCTTCTTCACGCCCACCGACAACGTCGGCTGGCTGACGTGGCAACGCTCGGCCGCGTGGCCGAAGTGCTGCTCTTGGGCGAGGGTAACGATGTAGCGTAATTCTGTGAGAGTCATAGCGGGCGTCCATGAGGTTGCGGGCCAAGCATACCGGCTGCAATCGATAGACGCACGTTATCAGAAGTTTGTTGGGGATTGAGTGGGGAATGTGCGGGATCTTTCTGTGTGATGAAACCAAATGTGGGAGGGGGCTTGCCCCCGATGGCGGTGTGTCAGTCGAAGAAAATATCGACTGGTCCATCGCTATCGGGGGCAAGCCCCCTCCCACATTGGTCCCCACATGCCTTTAGCGGCGACGCTTCTCGATGTTGTACACAAACGGTGCAACGATCTCGATGCTGCCACCTTTGAGCATGTCGGCCGGCGGCTTGGGCAGCGGCTGGGCACGACGGATCATGTCCAGGGTAGCGCGGTCCAGGTCAGCGTTGCCGGAGCGGCCCACCAATTCGTAGGACAGCACATTGCCGTCAGCATCCACCACGAACTTCAGGCGGTTCAGGCCTTCCTTGCCACGGGCCTGGGCGCCTGGCGGGTACTTCTTGTACTTCTGCAAATGCGCCAACAGGCTGCCTTCCCAGGATGCCTTGGCCGCGACTTGCTGCGGCGACGGGCCTGGTACGGGCTGGGCTGACTTCTCTGCAGGTGCGTTGGTCGGTGGAGCATCGCTCGGCGGGTCCTCGGAAGGTTTCTCCTTGGGCGGCTCGATCTTCTTCTCCACCGGCTTGGGCGGCTGAGGCTTCGGCTTGGGCTTGACTGGCTTGGGCACCTGAATGGTCGGCTTGGGTGCCTCGGCCAGTTTCGGCAGGGGCAGCTCTTCGACCGGCGCAGGCGGTTGCGGCGGCGTTACCACCTTGGGCGGTGCCGGAGGCGGCGGCGCAGGCATCGGCGCCAGGTCGATGACCATGGCAGCCGGTGGCAACTGCACCGTGTGCGGCGCTGACCAGTGGAGCGCGATAGCAATCGCGACGGCATGCACGCCCAGCACGACGGCGAGGCTGGTGCCATAACGCGTCAGTTTGTGGCGCGTCGTGATCATTTCTTGGCTGCCGTCTCAAGTCCGACCAGGCCTACCTTGAGGTAGCCGGCTGCCCGCAGGGCATCCATCACGCTCATCAGGTCGCCGTAGTCCACGCCCTTGTCGGCCTGGAAGAAGATCGTCGTGTCTTTCTTGCCTTGGGTCTTGGCGTCGAGCACCGCGCCCAGGGTTTCGGATTTGACTTCTTCTTCGCCCAGGAACAGACGTTGGTCCGCCTTGACGCTGAGAAACACCGGTTTCTCTGGCCGCGGCGCCGGCTTGGCGCTGGAGGCGGGCAGGTCGACTTTAATGTCCACGGTCGCCAGCGGTGCTGCCACCATAAAGATGATCAGCAGCACCAGCATCACGTCGATAAACGGCGTGACGTTGATTTCGTGGTTCTCGACGAGTTCGTCGTCGCCTTGATTCAAATGCAGGCCCATGGCCGATTACCCCACTTTCACCATGTGCGGTTGCGAGCTGCGCTCGGTAGGCAGGTGATCGAGGTCGCGGCTGACCAGCAGCAGGACTTCTGCCGACGCGTCCGATACCTGGGCCTTGTAGCCGGCAATCGAACGGGCGAAGACGTTGTAGATCACTACCGCAGGAATCGCAGCAACCAGGCCCAGGGCGGTTGCCAGCAGGGCTTCGGCGATGCCTGGGGCAACGACGGCGAGGTTAGTGGTTTGGGTTTTGGCGATGCCGATGAAGCTGTTCATGATGCCCCATACGGTGCCGAACAGGCCGACGAACGGCGCGGTGGAACCGATGGTTGCCAATACGCCGGTGCCACTGCTCATGTTACGGCCGCAGGCTGCAACCAGGCGCTCCAGGCGGAAGGCCACGCGTTCCTTGATGCCTTCTTTTTCGCGGGCGTTGGCCGACAGGCGCATCTCTTCCAGCGCGTCGTGCACCAGGGTGTTGGCCAGGGTGCCCTTCTTGGTTGCGCTTTCGCTCGCTTCCTTGAGGGTGGTGGCCTTTTTCAGGTGGACGATTTCAGTGCGCAGACGACGCTTGGCGCCCAGCAGCTCGAAGCCTTTGGCGATCCAGATGGTCCAGGTGATGATCGACGCGATGGCCAGGCCGATCATCACGGCTTTCACCACGACGTCAGCGTTCTGGTACATGCCCCATGGGGACAGGTCGTGGGCCATGCCCAGGGTATTGTCTTCTTCCAGTACGACGCCGGTTTCGTCAGCGGAAGCCGGGTCAGCAGCCAAGACTGGGTCGGTCGCGGCTGGCGTGGCGGCCGGAGCAGCAGCGCCTTGCTCGGCAGCGGCCGGAGCGGCTGGGGCGGTGGCATCAGCGAAGGCGGCGGTCGGCGCCAGCAGTACGCTGAACAGCAATGCTGCAATCGCGCGCCAGGCGCGGGATGTGGTTGGCGAAGCGGGGGTTGTATTACGTGTCATGCTGGCCGGACCTGAGAGGGAAAATGGGTGATCGTCCTACCAGACCCTGGGAGGGGTCGAGGACAAATGGGTCGTTATTATTGCAAGTAATTCTTGTTAACAGAAGTAATACAGTAACTTTATTTGTGCTTTTTCTGGCCGTTTGTCATCTGCGAGGGCTAACCTAGACCTTTCAGTACGGAGTTTTGTGATGTCTGCGCCTTCTGTTGTGATTGCTGGCTGTGGCGATGTGGGGAGCCGGCTGGCTAGCCAATTGCTCGCTTCGGAATGGGAGGTTCACGGCCTGCGGCGCGATATTTCGCGCCTTCCCGCTGGCGTCATCGGGATTGCCGGTGACCTGTTCAACAAGGCTTGCCCGGACACCTGGCCGATTGGTGGGGTGGACTACCTGGTGTATTGCGCGGCGGCGACTGACCACGATGAAGCCGGGTATCGCGCTGCTTACGTGCAGGGCCTGAAACATGTTCTGGAGTGGCTGCAGGACTACGGGCAAGAGCCCAAGCACCTGCTGTTTGTATCCAGCAGCAGTGTGTATGGGCAGCAGAATGGCGAGTGGGTCGACGAAACGTCCGACACGCAAGCGCAGGGTTATTCCGGGCAAGTGATGCTGGAGGCCGAGCAAGTGGCACTCGACAGCGGCATCCCGGCGAGCATCGTGCGCCTTACCGGCATTTACGGGCCTGGCCGTGAGTGGCTGCTGACCCAGGTGCGCCGAGGTTACCGGGTGGCCATTGACCCTCCTTTATATGGCAATCGCATTCACGCGGATGACGCGGCGGGGTTGTTGGCCTTTTTGTTGCGACATGTAGAGCAGGGCGGCCAGTTGGACAAGGTTTACATCGGTGTTGACGATGCGCCCGCGCCGTTGGCTGAAGTGGTGGATTGGTTGCGCGAGTATCTAGGCGTGACTGAGTGGGCGGACGACGCCAGTGTGCGGCGTGCGGGCAGCAAGCAGTGTAGCAATGCGCGGGCTAAGGCATTGGGTTGGGTGCCGGCTTATCCGACCTATCGTGAAGGTTACGCCGCAATCCTCAAAGGCTGAAACGCGATAAAAATGTGGGAGCAGGCTTGCTCGCGAATGCGTTGTGTCAGTCACTGAAGATGTCGACTGATCCACTGTATTCGCGAGCAAGCCCGCTCCCACATTTGGATCTCAGTGAGGCTGGCTATTGCTTTTCAAGCCGCCATTGTCGAGGGCCGGGCGTGAGCTGAGGTATTTCATCAGGCTGTGCGGTGTTGACCGCCTGGAATATCTCCAGCTGCTTGCCCTTGCGCACGAAAATCCATGAATCGCCTTCGTCCCCGACACCTAGGTAAATCGTGTCATGGCCCGCACCCTGGGAGGCACAGTCACCGTCCAGGCAGAGTTCATAGTTGTCTGCCCCAGGTAGCCCCGAAACGCCGCCATCCGCCGTAAACACGAGTGGCTTGCCGGTGCCTGGGCCGTCCACGATATGCCACTGTCCGCTGAGATAGGCGGCATTCAGGGCTTTTCTGAAGGTGCTCCCCCACGCCGCTCCCGCGATGGGGGCTTCTTTGGGGCGATGAAATGCTTGTTGGTGGGCATCCGCTTGGGCCTGTTGAATCAGTTGCTCGCCCTCCAAGCGCAGTTCGTCGGTGCCGTAGCCGTTGTAGTCGACGATCCAGGTGTTGGGTGCGGTCTGTCGCAGCAGGCCTTCTCCTGCTTCAAAGCCGTTGCTGACTTGTGCCTTGCCGTTACGGGTGTCGATATCCCATTCGTGGTATGAGCCTGCGGTGTTCAAGGGCGTGCCTTGTGCAGCTCTGTCGATCAGGGCCTGGTTGATCCAGATACCGTCGATGTTCGGGGCTGCTGGTGTATGGCCGCAGCCACCCAGTAACAACAATCCAAGGGCAAACAATTTACGCATGAGGCCGTCCTGGGGCAGTTTTAAACCGGGCGCAGGCTAAAGAAAAAGGAGCCTTTCGGCTCCTTTGTTCTGTATCACTGTTTTTCCAGCAGCCACTGACGCGGCCCAGGGGTAAACGACGGCACTTCGTCGGTTTGGGCAGTATTGATCGCCTGGAAGATCTCCAGCTGCTTATCCTTGCGCACAAAAATCCACGGATTGCCCTGACCGTTCAACTGCAACCAGATGCTGTCATAGCCGCCGCTCATTGAGGCGCAATCGCCCGCCAGGCACAGCGAGTACTGATCAACATTGGGCAAGCCTGCGACTTTGCCGTTGGCCTGGAATTGCACGATGGCGCCGCTGCCGAAGCCGTCGAGGATCTTCCAGTCGCCGCCCATATAGGCGGCATAGAGCGCGCGCTCGAAGTTGGCGCCCAGTGGCGCGCCTTCCGGGGCGGGCTCTTTGGGGCGTGCAAACAGTTGCTCTGGCTCATTGTCGTTGGCCACTTGCAGCAGTTGTTTGCCTTTGCGTTTGAGTTCGGTGGCGGAGCTGCCGTAGAAGTCGACGCTCCAGGCGCCGGATTGCTCACCCAGCAACTTGCCTTCCGCTACTTCAAAACCGTTGTAGTAGCGCGCCTGCGCGGCCTTGGGGTTGACCTCCCATTCGAGGGTCGGGCCAAAGCTTTGCAGGGCTTCACGCAAAGGGCCGCCCTTGGCTGCCGCATCGATGGCGACCTGGTTGATCCAGGTGCCGCTCACATCCAGGTCGGCGGGGTTGCTGGCGCAGCCGCCGAGCAGCAGGGTGAGCAATGATGAGGCTACAAGCGCTTTGCGCATTACGAAATCCTTCTGAAACGGAGTCGGCGCAGCTTGGGGAAAGCTGCGCCGGGTGTTTTACTCGATGACCAGAATCGCGTCCATCTCAACCTGCGCGCCCTTTGGCAGGGCGGCAACGCCAATGGCGGCGCGGGCTGGGTACGGCTGTTCGAAGTACTTGCCCATGATCTCGTTAACCTTGGCGAAGTGGCTCAGGTCGGTGAGGAAGATGTTCAGTTTGACGATGTCTTTGAAGGAACCGCCAGCGGCTTCGGCCACGGACTTGAGGTTCTCGAAGACCTGTACGGTCTGCGCTTCGAAGCCTTCCACCAGTTCCATGGTCTTTGGGTCCAGCGGGATCTGGCCGGACATGTAGACAGTGTTGCCCGCCTTGATCGCCTGGGAGTAGGTGCCGATGGCGGCCGGGGCCTTGTCGCTGGTGATAACGGTCTTGGTCATGAATGACTCCTTGTAATGGATCGGCTATGCACGCATGCGGGTGATGCGGATCACACCGGTCAAGGCGCGCAGTTTCTTGATCACGCGGGCCAGGTGCACGCGGTCGTGTACGCTGACGACCAACTGGACCACGCTGATGCGACCATCGCGTTCGTCCATGCTGATCTTTTCGATATTGCCGTCGGCTGCGTTGACGCTGCTGGCCAGCAGGGCGATCAGGCCGCGCTGGTGTTCCAGCTCGACGCGCAACTCGACGTTGAATTCGCCGGTGACATCCTTGGCCCACGAAAGCTGGATGCATTTTTCGGGGTTGTGACGGATTTCGGTGATGTTGCGACAGTTGTCCAGGTGCACCACCATGCCTTTACCGGCAGACAAGTGGCCCACAATCGGGTCGCCCGGGATCGGCGTGCAGCATTTGGCGTAGCTGAGCACCAGGCCCTCGGTGCCGCGAATCGCCAGCGGGCCTTCGGGACTTGGCAACTGTTCGCCTTCGCCCAGCAGGCGGCGGGCGACCACGTAGGCCATGCGGTTACCCAGGCCGATGTCTTCCAGCAGGTCTTCGACGGTTTCCTGACGATACTCGTGGAGCATCGCTTGCACGCGCTCTTGCGGGATCTTGTCCAGGGCACTGTCGAAACCGTTGAGCACTTTGTTCAGCAGGCGTTCGCCCAAGCTGATGGATTCGGAGCGGCGCTGTAGCTTCAGCGCGTGACGAATGTGTGTGCGCGCCTTGCCGGTGACCACGAAGTTGAGCCACGCCGGGTTCGGGCGTGCGCCCGGTGCGCTGACGATCTCCACCGTGGAGCCGCTTTGCAGCGGTTCGGACAGCGGGGCCAGCCGGCGATTGATCCGGCAAGCGATGCAGCTGTTGCCCACGTCGGTGTGCACCGCGTAGGCAAAGTCGACCGCCGTGGAGCCTTTGGGCAGCTCCATGATGCGGCCTTTGGGTGTGAACACGTAGACCTCGTCCGGAAACAGGTCGATCTTCACGCTTTCGATAAATTCGAGGGAGTTGCCGGCACGTTGCTGCATTTCCAGCACGCCTTTGACCCACTGGCGGGCGCGGGCATGGGTGCCTTTGGGCTGCTCGTCGCCGCTGGACTTGTACAGCCAATGGGCGGCGATGCCGTTGTTGGCCATCTCTTCCATCTCGCGGGTACGAATCTGGATCTCGATCGGCACCCCGTGCATACCGAACAGCGTGGTATGCAGCGATTGATAGCCGTTGGCCTTGGGGATCGCGATGTAGTCCTTGAAACGCCCCGGCAGAGGTTTGTACAAATTATGTACAGCGCCCAGCACGCGGTAGCAGGTGTCGACCTTGTCGACGATGATCCGGAACGCGTACACGTCCATGATCTCGTTGAAGGCCCGGCGCTTGCCGCGCATCTTTTTGTAGATGCCGTAAATGTGTTTCTGCCGGCCGCTGACCTCGCCCTCGATCTCATCGATCGCCAGGCAATGGCTCAGGGACTCTTCGATCTTGTTGACGATTTCCTTGCGGTTGCCCCGGGCGCGCTTGACGGCTTGGTAGATGCGCGCCGAACGCATCGGGTGCATGGCCTTAAAGCCGAGGTCTTCGAATTCGATACGAATGGCATGCATGCCCAGCCGATTGGCGATGGGCGCGTAGATTTCCAGGGTTTCCTTGGCGATGCGCCGGCGTTTTTCACCGGACAGCACTTCCAGCGTGCGCATGTTGTGCAGCCGGTCGGCCAGCTTGACCAGGATCACCCGAATGTCTCGGGCCATGGCCATGGCCATCTTCTGGAAGTTTTCTGCCTGTGCTTCGGCCTTGGTTTCGAAGTTCATCTGGGTCAGTTTGCTGACCCCATCGACCAGTTCGGCCACGGTCTCGCCAAATTGCGCGCTGAGCGCTTCTTTGGCGATGCCGGTGTCTTCGATCACGTCATGCAGCATCGCGGCCATCAGGCTCTGATGGTCCATGTGCATGTCGGCAAGAATGTTGGCCACCGCAAGAGGATGGGTGACATACGCCTCGCCACTGCGGCGGCGTTGGCCGTCGTGGGCTTGTTCGGCGTAGAAATACGCTCGGCGGACCAGGTTGACCTGGTCTGGGCCGAGATAGGCCGATAAGCGATCGGCGAGGGCGTCTATGCTCGGCATAGGATTGACTCCTGCCGCGTGCGTTGACCCCGCGCCGTGCTACGTCGACCAGGCATAGGCTTAGACGGCCTCGTTGGACTCGTCCTCGAACGCCGCGAAGACAGGGTCTTCGTGGACGATTTCCTGTTCGGCGATGAACTCGTAGCTCATCAGGCCTTCAGCGATTTCACGCAGGGCTACAACAGTAGGCTTGTCGTTTTCCCACTGGACCAGGGGCTCTTTGCCGCCAGTGGCCAGTTGACGGGCACGCTTGGTAGAGAGCATGACCAGCTCAAAGCGGTTATCCACGTGTTCTAGGCAGTCTTCAACGGTTACGCGGGCCATGGTATTCCTCGGAGCGAATGCAAGATGCGCGCTGCCCGGTTGGGCGAGCGGACTAAGCAGTTTAAAAAATCACCAGCGTTTAGGGAAGCGCTGATTTTTCGCGAGCCCTCGTAAAACCGCTGTAAGCGCCAATGTAAAGCCCCTGCAGCGGTTTTGGGAAGAGCCAATCAGCCAAGCAATTGGGCGAGCAATTTGCCAAAACGCTGCTGTTGACGCTTCTGCTGGAGCTGATTGGTGCGGAAAATCGCCTTCAAATCGTCCAGTGCATGGGCAAAGTCGTCGTTGATGATCAGGTAGTCGTAGTCGACGTAGTGGCTCATTTCGCTGACGGCTTCACGCATGCGGCCTTCAATGATCTCGTCGCTGTCCTGGCCGCGGTTGGTCAGGCGCTGGTGCAATGCCTCCAGGGACGGCGGCAGGATAAAGATCGAGCGCGCCTGTGGCATCAATTTGCGCACTTGCTCGGCGCCCTGCCAGTCGATTTCCAGGATCAGGTCGTGGCCTTCGTCCAGGGTCTGTTGCAGGTGGCTTTGCGAGGTGCCATAGAGGTTGCCGAACACTTCGGCGCGCTCCAGGAAGTCGCCGTGCTCGATCATCTTGACGAACTCGGTGCGTTCGACGAAGTGATAGTGCACGCCGTTCTCCTCGCCCGGGCGCATGGCGCGGGTGGTGTGGGAGACCGAGATGCGGATCTGCTCGTCAGCGTCGGTGAGGGCCTTGACCAGGCTGCTCTTGCCCGCGCCTGAAGGGGCGGAAATGATGTAAAGGGTGCCGGTGCTGTGGGTCATGGAAGTTGCCTTACTCAATATTCTGTACTTGTTCGCGCATCTGCTCGATCAACACTTTGAGGTTGACCGCAGCCTGGGTGCTGCGCGGGTCAAACGCCTTGGAGCCCAGTGTATTGGCTTCGCGGTTGAGTTCCTGCATCAGGAAGTCCAGGCGCCGACCAGCGGCACCGGCGGACTTGAGCACGCGGCGCACTTCAAGGATGTGAGTGCTCAGGCGGTCGAGCTCTTCGGCGACGTCGCTCTTTTGTGCCAGCAGGACCATTTCCTGCTCCAGGCGCGTCGGGTCGAGGTCGGCCTTCATGTCGGTGAAGCGGTCGAGGACCTTCTGGCGCTGGGTCGCAAGCATTTGCGGCACCAGCTCGCGCAGGGTGACCACGTCTTCTTCGATAGAGGTCAGGCGTTCGCTGATCAGGCGGGCCAGTTCGGCGCCTTCGCGCTCGCGGCCGGCCTTGAGCTCCTTCAAGCCCTGGTTGAACAGGGCGAGGGCTTCGGCGTTGAGGGCTTGCGGGTCGGTGGCGTCGGCCACCAGTACGCCAGGCCAGGCCAGCACCTCTAGGGGGTTGAGCGCGGCGGGCTGCTTGATCAGGCCGGCGATGGTCTCGGCGGCGGCGACCAGTTGCGCGGCGCGGTCGCGGTCAATCTGCAAGGCCTTGCCGGTGGTTTCTTCGGTAAAACGCAGGGTGCATTCCAGCTTGCCACGGGAAATGCCCTGGCGCAGCGCTTCACGCACGGCGCCTTCCAGGTCGCGGAATGATTCCGGCAGGCGCAGGTGCGGCTCCAGGTAGCGGCTGTTGACCGAGCGTAGTTCCCAGCTCAGGGTGCCTTGGACGCCGGCTTTTTCGACGCGGGCGAAGGCGGTCATGCTGTGCACCATGGAGGTACCTCGCGTTGCAGCCCAGTAAACACGGGCTGATGGTTAAGAAGGCGCAGGATTGTAGCGCAGTGGGGCGAGCGCGCCCAAACAATGGGCGATAGGCCGGCCATTCGTAACCGAATTTTTAGAAGTGCCCCGAATCGGCTCACGGCTCTATAATGCTCGGCAGTTTTTCGTCCTCAGTACAGGTATCCCCTATGAAACGTCCAAGTGGTCGCGTTGCCGATCAGCTCCGCTCGATCCGCATCACCCGCAACTACACCAAACACGCCGAGGGTTCTGTACTGGTCGAGTTTGGCGATACCAAGGTTATCTGCACCGTCAGTGTTGAAAACGGCGTGCCGCGTTTCCTCAAGGGTCAGGGCCAAGGCTGGTTGACCGCCGAGTACGGCATGCTGCCGCGTGCGACCGGCGAGCGTAACCAGCGTGAAGCCAGCCGTGGCAAGCAAGGCGGGCGTACCCTGGAAATCCAGCGCCTGATCGGCCGTTCGCTGCGCGCCGCGCTGGACATGTCCAAGCTGGGCGACGTGACCCTGTACGTCGACTGTGATGTGATCCAGGCTGACGGCGGCACTCGCACCGCATCCATTACCGGCGCGATGGTGGCCCTGGTTGACGCACTCAAAGTCATCAAGAAGCGCGGCGGCCTCAAAGGCGGCGACCCGCTCAAGCAGATGATCGCTGCTGTATCGGTGGGCATGTACCAGGGCGAGCCTGTGCTGGACCTGGACTACCTGGAAGACTCGGCCGCCGAGACCGACCTGAACGTGGTGATGACCAGCACCGGTGGTTTCATCGAAGTGCAGGGCACCGCCGAAGGCGCGCCATTCCAGCCGGCCGAGCTGAACGCCATGCTGGCCTTGGCTCAGAAGGGCATGACCGAAATCTTCGAACTGCAGAACGCCGCACTGGCTGACTGAGCCGGTTTCAAGGAGAAACGCCATGAGTGACAGCCAATTGCCTGTGCCTACGCCTTCATACGAAGCGCGCCAGGGTGCGATGTTGTGTCACTTCGCGGCGTTTCTGGGGTTTGTGTTCCCCTTCGGCAGCGTTATCGGGCCGTTGATTCTGTGGCAGCTCAAGAAAGAGAAAGATGCGTTCATCGATGATCAGGGCAAGGAGGCCTTGAACTTCCAGATCACCGTGGCCATTGCCTGGATCGCTTCCATGGTGCTGGCATTCGCGGTGATTGGGTTTTTCTTGATGATCGTGCTGGTGATCGCCACCCTTGTGTTGACGATCATTGGTGGTATCAAGGCTAACCAGGGGGCTGCCTACCGATACCCCTTGACCTGGCGGTTGGTCAAATAATGAGCGCCCACAAAAAAACCGACAGCGATGTCGGTTTTTTTGTGCCTGGAAAAAGACCTTAGATGGTCAGTGTCCAGTCGTAGTCCACGATCAGCGGCGCGTGCTGCGAGAAGCGCGGTTGGCGCGGCAAGCGGGCGCTGCGAACGAACCGGCGCAGACCTGGGGTCAGCAACTGGTAGTCGAAACGCCAGCCCAGGTTGAGCATCTCAGCCTGTTCGTTGTCTGGCCACCAGCTGTACTGGTCGCCTTCGCGGCTTACTTCGCGCAGGGCGTCAACATAGCCCATGTTGCCGACAATCTCGTCCATCCAGGCCCGTTCAGGCGCCAGGAAACCCGGAGATTGCTGGCTGTCACGCCAGTTTTTGATATCCAGCTTCTGTTGCGCAACGTAGAGCGAGCCACAGTAAATGTACTCGCGACGTTTGCGTCGCTGTTTATCCAGGTAACGGGCGAAATCGTCCATTAGCTTGAACTTCTGGTTCAAGTCTTCATCGCCGTTCTGCCCCGAAGGAAGCAGCAAGGTCGCGATACTGACCTTATCGAAATCGGCTTGCAGGTAGCGCCCGTAGCGGTCGGCTGTCTCGAAGCCGAGGCCGCTGATGACCGCCTTGGGTTGCAACCGCGAATACAAAGCCACGCCACCTTGGGTGGGCACTTCGGCATCGCAGGCATAAAGGAAGTAGCCATCCAGTTGGAAGGCTGGGTCGTCCAGTTCAAAGGCGGAGGCGCGGGTATCCTGCAGGCAGATAACGTCGGCATTCTGGGCTTGCAGCCAACTGAGCAAACCACGCTCGACTGCAGCCTGAATACCATTAACGTTCACACTGATGATCCGCATAAATGGCCCCAAAAATCGCGTGCGTGTATGATACACGCCGTCTAACTAATTAGCTAAATCCGTGGTATCTGAGGCTTTTTTCATGCAGGCGTATCAACGCGATTTCATTCGTTTTGCCATCGATCGCGGCGTTTTGCGCTTCGGTGAGTTCACCCTCAAGTCCGGGCGCACCAGCCCGTACTTCTTCAATGCTGGCTTGTTCAACTCGGGTTCGGCCCTGGCTCAGCTGGGTCGTTTCTACGCGGCAGCCATCGTTGAAAGTGGTATTTCCTTCGATGTGCTGTTCGGTCCAGCCTACAAGGGTATCCCTTTGGCGGCCGCGACAGCAGTGGCCCTGGCCGAACATCACGAGCGGGATCTGCCGTGGTGCTTCAATCGTAAAGAGGCCAAGGCCCATGGTGAAGGCGGCAGCCTGGTGGGCGCGCCGCTCACCGGCGATGTGCTGATCATCGACGACGTGATCACTGCTGGCACCGCGATTCGTGAAGTGATGCAGATCATCGCTTCCCAGGACGGCGCCAAGGCTGCCGGTGTGTTGATCGCGCTGAACCGCCAGGAGCGTGGCAACGGTGAGTTGTCGGCGATCCAGGAAGTGGAGCGTGATTTCGGCATTCCGGTGGTGAGCATCGTGTCGTTGAACCAGGTGTTGCAGTTCCTGGAAGATGACCCGCAGCTCAAGCAGCATTTGCCTGCTGTTCGGGCTTATCGCGAGCAGTTTGGCGTCTGACACAGATCTATCGGTGTTAGAGGGCTTGTGTGGGAGGGGGCTTACTCCCGATTGCGGTGTATCAGTAACAGATGTACTGACTGATCCACTGCAATCGGGGGCAAGCCCCCTCCCACATTTGGGTCTCCAGTGTTTTCAAGTGCGCATTAAAAAGCCCCCGCTCAATTGAATTGAGCGGGGGCTTTTTCGTTTGCAGCGATTAAGGACGCTTGCGGTTACTGATCAACGTGCCCATGCCGGTATCCGTGAAGATTTCCAGCAATACCGCGTTCGGTACACGGCCGTCGATGATCAACGAGCTGCCAACGCCGCCTTGCACCGCTTCCAGCGCGCAACGGATCTTCGGCAGCATGCCACCGTAGATGGTGCCGTCGGCAATCAGCCCGTCCACTTGTTGGGTGCTCAGGCCGGTCAGTACCTTGCCTTCCTTGTCCATCAAGCCGGCAATGTTGGTCAGCAGCATCAGCTTTTCAGCCTTCAGCGCCTCGGCCACCTTGCCAGCCACCAGGTCGGCATTGATGTTGTAGGACTCGCCATTGGCGCCCACGCCGATTGGCGCGATCACCGGGATGAAATCACCTTTGACCAGCAGGTTCAGCAGGTCGGTGTTGATGCCGATCACTTCGCCAACCTGGCCGATATCGATGATTTCTGGCTGGGTCATTTCCGGCGTCTGACGGGTCACTGTCAGTTTTTTCGCGCGTATCAGCTCCGCGTCCTTGCCGGTCAGGCCGATGGCACTGCCGCCGTGGCGGTTGATCAGGTTGACGATGTCTTTGTTTACCTGGCCGCCGAGGACCATCTCCACCACGTCCATGGTTTGCGCGTCAGTGACGCGCATGCCATCGATGAAGTGACTCTCGATCGACAAGCGCTTGAGCAGGTCGCCGATCTGCGGGCCGCCACCGTGTACCACCACCGGGTTGATCCCCACGGCTTTCATCAACACGATGTCGCGGGCAAAGCCGGTTTTCAGCTCTTCGCTTTCCATGGCATTGCCGCCGTATTTGATCACCAGCGTCTTGCCGACGTAGCGTCGAATGTAGGGCAACGCTTCGGAAAGGACCTTGGCGGTGTTGGCAGCGGCTTCGCGTTCGAGGGTCATTCAGGGCTCCGGTAAAAAATCAGAACGGTAATTGGAGATCAGGGGCAACACGTTTCAACTGGGCGTGGAACACGTCCTTGATGCGCTGCAACTCAGCCTCGGTATCCGCCTCGAAACGCAGCACCAGCACCGGTGTGGTGTTGGACGCGCGAACCAGGCCCCAGCCTTTGGCGTAATCGACTCGCACACCATCAATGAGGGTCAGGTCGGCGCCTTCGCCCCATTGCGCATCGTGCAGTGCGTCAATGATGCTGAATTTGCTCTCCTCGGTCACATGGATATTGATCTCTGGCGTAGAAATATCATTCGGGAAGGTCTGAAACAGCTCTTGCGCCGTGGATTTTTCCTTGCTGAGGATCTCCAGCAGACGAGCGGCGCTGTAAATACCGTCGTCAAAGCCGAACCAGCGCTCCTTGAAGAACACGTGGCCGCTCATTTCACCGGCCAACAGGGCGCCGGTTTCCTTCATTTTCTTTTTGATCAACGAGTGACCGGTCTTCCACATTAGCGGGCGGCCGCCGTACTCATTGATCAGCGGGGTGAGGCGGCGCGTGCACTTCACGTCGAAGATGATCTCGGCGTTGGGGTTGCGTGCCACCACGTCGCGGGCGAACAGCATCAGCAGGCGGTCGGGGAACACGATCTCGCCGGTCTCGGTGACAACGCCAACACGGTCACCGTCGCCATCGAAGGCCAGGCCCACGTCAGCCCCGGTTTCCTTGACCTTGGCGATCAGGTCTACCAGGTTTTCCGGCTTGCCTGGGTCCGGGTGATGGTTAGGGAAGTTGCCGTCGACCTCGCAGAACAGCGGGATCACTTCGCAGTTCAGGGCTTCGAGCAGTTGCGGGGCGATGACGCCGGCCGCGCCGTTGCCGCAGTCGACCACCACTTTGAGGCGGCGGGCGAGTTTGACGTCGCGGGTAATCTCGTCGGAGTAGCGTTGCAGGATGTCGACCTTGGTAATGCTGCCTTTACCGCTGGTCAGGTCGTTGGTCTTCAGGCGGGTGTGCAGGGCCTGGATCTGCTCGTTGGCGAGGGTGTCGCCAGCGATGACGATCTTGAAGCCGTTGTAGTCCGACGGGTTATGGCTGCCGGTGAGCATTACCCCGGACTTACCGGCCAGCACGTTGGCGGCGTAGTACAGCGCAGGCGTCGGCACCAGGCCCACGTCGCTGACATGGCAGCCGCTGTCGGCCAGGCCCTGGATCAGTTGCTCGACCAGCTCGGGGCCGGACAAGCGGCCGTCACGGCCAACCGATACATTCGGCTCGCCCTGGGCCAGGCTCTGGGAGCCGATGGCGCGGCCAATCCAGTAGGCAGTTTCGGCGGTCAGGGTCTTGGGCACCACGCCACGAATGTCGTAGGCGCGAAAGATGCTGTCGGGGAATGTCGGGGCTACTCGGGCGGCGGTAGTCATCGCGGGGGGAAACTCCATCTGAAAGGGGCAAGGCTGGCCGTAAAGCGGCTGACCGGCAGGCTCAAACTGAAGGGTATGACGGTTTTTTCAGCGCAGAGTTCGTAGTGCAAAAGTGCCATCGCAGCAGTGGATCGCTGCTGTCTTCGGCGTAATACATTGATTTCACAGGGGAAATCCCGCTGGTTAAGTGCGCGCATTCTTCATCCTGAAAGCCTTGCGGGGGCGTCGGGCCGGGCTTGGGGTGCCCGGCCTGATTCAGCTTAGTCAGTGACTGCCGGAATGCCCAAAACCGCCTGCGCCGCGTTGTGTTTCATCAAATTGCTCGACCAGCTCGAAGTGCGCCTGCACCACGGGCACCAGCACAAGCTGGGCGATGCGCTCGCCGATGGCGATGTTGAAGGCGGTCTGGCCACGGTTCCAGCACGACACCATCAGCTCGCCCTGGTAGTCCGAGTCGATCAGGCCTACCAGGTTGCCCAGCACGATGCCGTGTTTGTGGCCCAGGCCCGAGCGCGGCAGGATCAGCGCCGCCAGGCCGGGGTCGCCCACATAGATCGACAAGCCGGTTGGGATGAGGATGGTCTGGCCCGGTTCAAGGACGGTGTCTTCCTTGAGCATGGCGCGCAGGTCCAGGCCGGCAGAGCCAGGAGTTGCGTAGGCGGGCAGTGGGAAATCGGTGCCGATGCGGGGGTCGAGGATCTTGGCTTGCAAAGCGTGCATTGAAATTAAACCTGGTTCAGCCGTTGGGCGATAAAAGAGATCAGTTGGCGGGCAATCTTGCCCTTGCTGGTCTGGGCGAAAAGGGTGGCGTGCAGCTCGCGGTCGATCACGCTGCAGGCGTTTTCCTCGCTGTTGAAGCCGATGCTCGGGTTGGCGACATCATTGGCAACGATCAGGTCGAGATTTTTGTCTTTCAATTTGCGTGCGGCGTAGTCCAGCAAGTGCTCGGTCTCTGCGGCAAAGCCGACGCTGAACGGACGGTCCGGGCGGGTGGCGATGGTGGCCAGGATGTCTGGGTTGCGCACCATTTGCAGGAGCAGGCCGTCGCCGCTTGTAGGGTCTTTCTTGAGCTTTTGCGGGGCAACGACTTCGGGGCGGTAATCCGCAACCGCAGCCGAGGCGATAAACAGGTCGCACGGAATGGCCGCCTCGCAGGCCGCCAGCATGTCGCGGGCGCTGACTACGTCGATTCGCGTGACCCGATCCGGGGTCGGCAAATGCACCGGGCCGGTGATCAAGGTGACGCGTGCGCCTGCCTCAACCGCAGCTTCTGCCAGGGCAAAGCCCATTTTGCCTGAGCTATGGTTGGTGATGTAGCGCACCGGGTCGATGTTTTCCTGGGTCGGGCCGGCGGTGATCAGCACGTGTTTGCCGGTGAGGGCCAGGTGCTGGAAGCACTCGGCGGCGCACAGCGCCAGGTCTGTGGCTTCGAGCATGCGGCCCATGCCCACGTCGCCACAGGCCTGGCTGCCGGATGCCGGGCCGAACACCTTGAGGCCACGGCTTTGCAGCAGTTGAGTGTTTGCCTGGGTCGCCGGGTCGCGCCACATGGCCTGGTTCATGGCCGGGGCGATGGCGACGGTGGCGTCGGTGGCCAGTACCAGGGTGGTCAGCAGGTCATCGGCGATGCCTTGGGCGAGGCGGGCGATCAAGTCGGCGGTGGCCGGGGCGATCAATACCAGGTCGGCCCATTTGGCCAGCTCGATATGGCCCATGGCGGCTTCGGCCGCCGGGTCCAGCAGGTCCAGGTGAACCGGGTGGCCGGACAGGGCCTGCATGGTCAGCGGCGTGATGAACTCACTGCCGCCGCGGGTCATGACCACGCGCACTTCGGCGCCTTGGTCCAGGAGCCTGCGAACCAGTTCTGCGCTCTTGTAGGCGGCAATGCCGCCGCCGACGCCGAGAACGATGCGTTTCCGATACAGACGCTGCATTGGTTTGCCTTTCCAGTTCAGTGATGCCAGTTCAGTGACGCCTGCGATGCCCCCTCCCCAGGTGAAATCGCATGCAAAAAAGAGGGCCTACGATAACACAGCGTCTGCCAGGCCACAGCGGCGCACATACACAGGGAGATGGCATGAGTATTCGCGATTGGCCGGCGGCAGAGCGACCACGGGAAAAGTTGTTGGAGTGGGGCGCGGCGAGTCTGTCCGACGCCGAACTGCTGGCGATCTTCCTGCGTACAGGGGTTACCGGCAGGAGCGCGGTAGACCTGGCGCGCCATCTGCTGGCGCAATTTGGTGGTTTGCGGCCGTTGCTGGAGGCCAGCGAGGCGGTATTCAGCCAGCATCTGGGGTTGGGCCCGGCAAAGTTTGCCCAGTTGCAGGCGGTGCTGGAAATGTCTCGGCGCCATATGGCCGAGCGCTTGCGTGTTGATTCGGTGCTGGAAAGCCCAGTCGCCGTGCGTGATTACCTCAAGGCGCTATTGCGGCATGAGCCCCATGAGATATTCGGCTGCCTGTTTCTCGACTCCAAGCATCGGGTGTTGGGGTTTGAGGCTTTGTTCCAGGGCACCATCGACGGTGCAGTGGTGTACCCCCGACAAGTGGTCAAGCGCGCCTTGGCGTACAACGCGGCGGCGTTGATTCTGTGCCACAACCATCCTTCCGGGAGTGTGGAGCCCAGCGCTGCTGATCGACGGTTGACCAAAGTGCTGCAAAAAGCCCTGGAAGTAGTGGATGTGCGGGTGCTGGACCACATCATCGTAGGCGATGGTGACCCGTTATCGATGGCCGAATATGGGTGGATGTAACCCCGCCCCAATGGGGCGGGGCAGGTGCTCAGGGCTTGACGCTGACCTTCGAGAAGTCCTGGCGCCCGAACGGGCTCACCTGGTAACCCTCGACATTCTTGCGGGCCAGTGCGAACGCCGTCGGGTGCGCCAGCGGCAGCCACAAGGCCTGCTGTTGGATCTGCGCCTGGGCCTGTTGATACAGCTTGCTGCGCACCCCTTGTTCGCTGGTGGTCTTGCCGGCACTGATCAGCTTGTCCAGAGCGGGGTCGCAGTAGCGGGCGAAGTTGGTGCCAGACTTCACCGCCGCGCAAGAGAACTGCGGGGTCAGGAAGTTATCCGGGTCGCCGTTGTCGCCGGCCCAGCCCATGAACAGCAGGTCGTGCTCGCCGGCCTTGGCGCGGCGGATCAGCTCGCCCCACTCGATCACACGGATCTCGGCCTGGATGCCGATTTTGGCCAAGTCTGCTTGCAGCAATTGCGCGCCGAGGTTGGGGTTGGGGTTCAGCAGGCTGCCGGTGGGGCGTGTCCAAATCGTGGTCTTGAAGCCTTCCTTGAACCCGGCGCGGTCCAGCAGGGCTTTAGCTTTGGCCAGGTCCTGTGGATAACCCGGCAAGTCCTTGGCGTAGCTCCAGGTATTGGGCGGGTAAGGGCCATTGGCGGCTTCGGCAGTGCCTTCAAACACGGCCTTGAGGTAGCTGGCCTTGTCGAACGCCAGGTTGATCGCCTGGCGTACTTCGGGCTTGTCCAGAGGTGGATGCTGGCTGTTAATCGCCACGAAGGCGGTCATGAAAGCGGCGGTTTTCTCGACCTTGAGTGCCGCGTCTTTTTCGGCTTCGCCCACATCCAGAGGCTTGGGCGACAGGGCGATCTGGCATTCATTGCGGTGCAATTTCTGCAGGCGCACGTTGGCATCCGGCGTGATGGCGAAGATCAAGTTATCCACAGCCGGTTTACCGGCGAAGTAGTCCGGGTTGGCCTTGTAGCGCACCACGGCGTCTTTCTGGAAGCGCACGAAAACGAACGGCCCGGTGCCGATGGGTTGGCTGTTGAGCTTCTCGGGCGTGCCGGCCTTGAGCAGTTTGTCAGCGTATTCGGCCGGGTAGATCGACGCAAAGCCCATGCTCAGGGCGGCCAGGAAGGTGGAGTCGGCGTGATCCAGGGTGAAACGCACGGTCAGCGGGTCGAGGGCGTCGATCTTCTTGACCAGTGTCGGCAATTGTAGGGACTGAGCGTGGGGGAAACCGCTCTGGGCGATCTTGTGCCACGGGTTGGCCGGGTCGAGCATGCGTTCGAAGCTGAAGCGTACATCTTCGGCGGTCAGGCTGCGGCTTGGGGTGAAATAGTCGGTGCGATGGAATTTCACATCCGGGTGCAGCTTGAAGGTGTAGGTCAGGCCGTCCGGCGAAACCTCCCAGCTGTCCGCCAGGCTTGGCACCAGTTTGGCGCTGGCTGCGTCGTACTCCACCAAGCGGTTCATCAGCACATCGGCCGAAGCGTTGGTGGTGGTCAGCGAGTTGTATTGCACCACATCGAACCCTTCGGGGCTGGCCTCGGTGCAGACGCTCAGGTTGGTGGCGGCAGAGGCCAGCGGCGCGACAAATAAAGGGGCGAGCAACAGCGGTAGGGCAGCGAGGCGCATGTTCGGTTTCCTTTGCAGATCGAAGGCCCATCTGCGAGTGCAGTCTGGAAAAGTCCTACCGTAGTGCTCAGATTGATAAATGACTAGCCCATTTTTGCCTGTGCTTTTGCCTCAAATGCTGTTTTGATGGCGCCTCAGCGCGTTTCACCAAGCACTTCACGGTGTGTGCGGGCGCTGAAAATCATTCTGTGCGACGAGCGGTCAGCTGTTACAGCGGCCCCTCCTGGCAACGGCTCAGACGTGTTTTGCCGAGATTTACTGCGGTAAAAACACACGGGCTGTTGTTGCACTGGGGTCTTTCTGGTATAAAGCAGCGCTCTTTTCTAGGGGCCCGGTTCCTTCGCTTGTAGGTGTAGCCGGTAAGACCCTAAAGAAACGCGGCGCCTGGCGCCAAATGACTGAGAGATTAAGCGGCCAACCCATGCCGGGTTGGGCATGTGGTTTTAGAGGGCTGAGGCATGTCGAGAGTCTGTCAAGTTACCGGTAAGGGTCCGGTGACTGGGAATAACATTTCCCACGCAAATAACAAAACCCGTCGTCGTTTCCTGCCGAACCTGCAGCATCACCGCTTCTGGGTTGAAGAAGAGAAACGTTTTGTTCGCCTGCGTGTATCTGCTAAAGGCATGCGCATCATCGACAAGCGTGGCATCACTGTCGTGCTGGCCGAAATCCGTGCCGCTGGCAAGATCTAAGGAGCTCTATCATGCGTGAATTGATTCGAATGATCTCTAGCGCCGGTACTGGTCACTTCTACACTACCGACAAGAACAAGCGTACTACCCCGGACAAGCTCGAAAAGAAAATGTTCGACCCGCGCGTTCGCAAGCACGTGATCTACAAAGAAGGCAAAATCAAGTAATTGATTTTCCTCCTTGTGAAAAAAAGCCCGTCTCTCACGAGTCGGGCTTTTTTTTGCCTGTGATTTGCTGATCAGGCCTTCTGTTCGAACACCACATAGATCTTGCGGCACGGCTCCAGCACTTCCCAGGTGCCACTGAAGCCGGCGGGGATGACGAAGCGATCGCCAGCACGCAAGGTCTTGGCGTTGCCCTCAACATCGCGCAGCACAGAAACACCCTGCACAATCTCGCAGTACTCGTGTTCGGTGTAGTTGACCTTCCAGTGCCCGACTTCACCTTCCCACACCCCGGCGCTCATTTGGCCGCACGGGCTGTTGTAGTGGTTGTAGATCGTTTGCTCCGGGTCGCCCTTGAGGATTTTTTCCGCCGCGGGGCGGTAGCGCTCGGGGGCGGTGTTGGTTTGGCTGAAGTCGACGATGTCCTGGATGCTCATGTGCGTGTCCCGTCTGGCCTGGGGTTGGAGTGCCCAAAGTCTATGTTTATTAAAATGAACATCGCAAGGGCGTTTGCCGGCGTTATGTCAAATATATTGAAACACCCCCAGCGGCTGGTTTAGGGTGGCAACTGCCTTGAGCCGAAGCAGGCTGGCCGGGCAAGTATTCTTTGAGGCTGCCGGGGGACATCGCCTGGCCCTTGTATTCAATAAGAGGAGGACACTCGCATGACCACCCTGACCCGTGCCGACTGGGAACAACGCGCCAAGGATCTGAAGGTCGAAGGCCGCGCCTACATCAACGGCGAATACACCGCCGCGGCTTCCGGCGACACCTTCGAATGCATCAGCCCGGTCGATGGCCGCTTGCTGGGCAAGGTTGCCAGCTGCGACGCCGCCGACGCTCAGCGCGCCGTGGAAAACGCCCGTGCCACGTTCAATTCCGGTGTCTGGTCGCGCCTGGCGCCGGCCAAGCGCAAGTCCGCCATGATCCGTTTCGCCGCGTTGCTCAAGGCCAATGCCGAAGAGTTGGCGCTGCTCGAAACCCTGGACATGGGCAAGCCGATCAGCGATTCCCTCAATGTTGACGTAGCCGGTGCCGCCAATGCCTTGAGCTGGAGTGGCGAGGCCATCGACAAGATCTACGACGAAGTCGCAGCGACTCCGCACGATCAGTTGGGTTTGGTAACCCGCGAGCCCGTCGGCGTTGTAGCGGCCATCGTGCCGTGGAACTTCCCGCTGATGATGGCCTGCTGGAAGCTGGGGCCTGCGCTGTCGACCGGTAACTCGGTGATCCTCAAGCCGTCCGAAAAATCCCCGCTGACCGCCATCCGCATCGCTGCCCTGGCGGTTGAAGCCGGTATTCCAAAAGGCGTGTTCAACGTGCTGCCGGGCTACGGCCATACCGTGGGCAACGCGCTGGCGCTGCATATGGACGTCGACACCCTGGTGTTTACCGGTTCGACCAAGATCGCCAAGCAGCTGTTGATCCGCTCCGGCGAGTCGAACATGAAGCGTGTATGGCTGGAAGCTGGCGGCAAAAGCCCAAACATCGTGTTTGCCGATGCGCCGGACCTGCAAGCCGCTGCCGAGTCCGCTGCCGGCGCAATTGCTTTCAACCAGGGCGAAGTTTGCACCGCCGGTTCGCGTCTGCTGGTGGAGCGCTCGATCAAGGATAAATTCCTGCCGTTGGTGATCGAAGCCCTCAAGGGCTGGAAGCCAGGCAACCCACTGGACCCGGCCACCAACGTCGGTGCATTGGTGGACACCCAGCAAATGAACACGGTGCTGTCCTACATCGAAGCCGGTCACGCAGGCGGCGCCAAGTTGGTGGCGGGCGGCAAGCGCACGCTGGAAGAAACCGGCGGTACCTACGTTGAGCCGACGATTTTCGACGGCGTGACCAACGCCATGAAGATCGCCCAGGAAGAGATTTTTGGCCCTGTCTTGTCGGTGATCGCCTTCGACAGCGCCGAAGAAGCCATCGCTATCGCCAACGACACCATCTACGGCTTGGCCGCAGCGGTGTGGACGGCGGATATCTCCAAGGCGCACCTGACTGCCAAGGCCCTACGCGCCGGTAGCGTGTGGGTCAACCAGTACGACGGTGGCGACATGACCGCGCCGTTTGGTGGCTTCAAGCAGTCGGGCAATGGCCGCGACAAGTCGCTGCATGCGTTCGACAAGTACACCGAGCTGAAATCGACCTGGATCAAGCTGTAAGTAACACCGCAGGTCAAAATGTGGGAGGGGGCTTGTGTGGGAGCTGGCTTGCCTGCGATAGCATCGCCGCGGTGTGACTGACACACCGAGGTGCATGCATCGCGGGCAAGCCCGGCTCCCACACAAGCCCCCTCCCACCTTGGTTTTGTGTGTTCTTAAAGTTATCCACAGGAGCGTGGGAAATGCGTTGGGCGACTTATTTCGCCGTGCTGGCCTCGGTGCTCAGCGTCGGCCTGGCCCTGGGCGTGAGCATGCCGCTGGTATCCCTGCGCCTTGAAGGCTGGGGCTATGGCAGTTTTGCCATTGGCGTAATGGCCGCCATGCCAGCCTTCGGCGTGTTGCTGGGGGCCAAGGTGTCCAGTCGCATGGCCTCGTGGCTGGGCACTGCCAACCTGATGCGCCTGTGTTTGTGGGCGGGTGCGGTGTCTATCGGCTTGTTGGCGATTTTGCCCAGCTACCCGGTATGGCTGGTGCTGCGGCTGATGATCGGGGTGATCCTGACCATTGTGTTTATCCTCGGTGAAAGCTGGATCAACCAACTGGTGGTGGAGCAATGGCGTGGTCGACTGGTGGCGCTGTATGGCTGCAGTTATGCCCTGAGCCAGCTGTCTGGGCCGTTGTTGCTGGGCTTGATCGGCACCGACCATGACTATGGTTTTTGGGTCGGCGTCGGGCTGCTGGTGGTTGCACCTTTCCTGTTGCTGGGACGCTCCGGTGCGCCAACCGCCGAATCCTTCAGCGTGACCTTCGCCGCGTTGTGGCGCTTCTGCTTGAGCTTGCCGGCAATTGCGTGGGCAGTGGCTTTGTTCGCCGCGTTTGAAGCGATGATTCTGACGCTGCTGCCGGTGTATTGCCTGCAGCAAGGTTTCACTGCTGAGATCGCCTTGGCCATGGTCAGTACGGTGGTGGTGGGTGATGCACTGTTGCAATTGCCCATTGGCGCCTTGGCCGACTACCTGCCCCGACGCACGTTGTTTCTGGCGTGTGCTGTGCTGTTGTTGGCGTCCAGTCTGGCGATTCCGCTGACATTGCATACCCTGCTGATCTGGCCGATTTGGGTGCTGTTCGGTGCCAGTGCCGGTGGCTTGTTTACGTTGTCGTTGATTTTGATCGGCGAGCGTTATCGCGATGATGCGCTGGTGCGGGCGAATGCCCATGTGGCGCAATTGTGGGGGATTGGTTGCTTGATCGGGCCTTTGGTGGCGGGGGCGGGTAGCCAGTGGATCAGCGGGCATGCGCTGCCGTTCTTGATGGCGGCGGGGGCGATGGGTTTGGTGGTGCTGTTGCTGCGCCAAGGTGCTTTCGGAGTAACCCAACCTGCCTGACCTTGAAATGCAGTCAAATGTGGGAGGGGGCTTGCCCCCGATGGCAGTGTGTCAGGCGCCAGAAGTGCTGGCTGATCCACCGCTATCGGGGGCAAGCCCCCTCCCACATTTTGTGCGGTGTTGATCCTAAAGCATGCGTTCCAGGCCGATTGAGGTGGCGAACCAGGCATTAAACCGTCGCCACCAACTCCCCGGCTCGCGGGTCAGGGTGTGCAACTGGCCGTCATCCTCGGTCACCCACACCACCTGGCCATCCTGCAATTTCGCCTCATAACTCAACGCCGGTGCCATGCCCTGCAACGCCAGGTTGCGCACGTGTTCGGCCAGCTCGGGGCTGTCCACCAGCACGCCGACTTCGGTGTTCCATAGCACCGAGCGTGGGTCGAAGTTGAACGAGCCGATAAACGACTTCTCCCGATCAAAGATCATCGCCTTGCTGTGCAGGCTCGAATCCGAGCCTCGAAAGGTGCCGCGCCGAAACAGGTGGGGGCCACTGCCGCCGCCATCACCCGGTTGGCGGCGCAGCTCATAGAGTTTCACCCCGTGCTCCAGCAGTGCCTTGCGATACGGCGCGTAGCCACCGTGCACCGCCGGTACGTCAGTGGCTTCGAGGGAGTTGGTCAGCAGGCTGACCGACACGCCTGCATCGGCACGTCCCGTGAGGTACACCAGCCCCGGCTGCCCCGGCACGAAGTACGCCGAGATCATCATCAGCTCGTGGCGGGCCCCTTCCAGCTGCGGTGCCAGTTGAGTGGTGAGCAATAACCGAGGGTCGGGTTCGGCCGTGGCCAGCACCTTGCTCGGCGCGTCCCACAGTGCCTGGTTCCAGGCCCAGATCAGCTCACGGCGCCAGATGTCCATGCGCGGCTGGGTCTGGTAGGTGCGCAAGCGGTTGTAAAGCGCATGATTCTGCTGGCGCGATTCGGCCAGTGACGCTTGCAGGCGCTCGCGCACGGCGGCCAGGTCGCCTTTGGACGGGCTGGTGGATACAAAGTCATCAATCGGCTTGCTCAGCGCGCTGTTCCAGTACTGATCGAAACTGTGCCCGAGCTGCTCGGCCACCGGCCCCACGCTGAGCATGTCGATATCGGTGAAGTTCAGGTTGGGCTCGGCGTCGAAATACTCATCCCCCAGGTTGCGCCCGCCGACAATGGCGACGCTGTTGTCTGCCAGCCATAGCTTGTTGTGCATGCGTCGGTGCTGCAGCGACAGGTTGAACAGGCGGCCCATGGCTCGCGTCACGCCCGTGCTGCGCCCCAGGTGCAGCGGGTTGAACAGGCGGATTTCAATCTTGGGGTGGGCGGCGAGGGTGGCGATGATCTGATCGAGGCCGTCGCTGGTGGTGTCGTCGAGCAGGATGCGCACCCGCACGCCACGGTCAGCAGCCCTGAGCAGCTCATCCACCAGCATGCGCGTGCTGATGCCGTCGTGGACGATGTAGTACTGCAAGTCGAGGCTGGTCTGGGCGTTGCGGATCAGTTCCGCACGGGCCATGAACGCTTCGCTGCTGTTGGGCAGCAGGCGAAAGCCGGAGCGGCCTTGGTACGGGGCGGCCTGGGCCTGGATCGATCGGCCGAACGAGGACTGCGCAGCGGGCAGGGCGTCGCTGGGCACGCGCGGCGTACTCACCGTGGCGCAGCCGCCCAGGGCCAGGGCTCCCAACAGGAAAAACGGTAATAGCCGTTGCATCTTCAAGGGAGTCGCTTCCAGATCAGGGCGGTTGTCGGCATATGACGGTTATTTTGCGTGAAAGGTCAGTCCGCCGTTTCAGTCAGCAGTTTGATCGCGGCAGCACCGACCTTGCGCACGGCGTCTTCAATCTGCGGGGATGGCTTGGCGCCGTAGTTCATGCGCAGGCAGTTGCGGTACTTGCCGGACGCCGAAAAGATACTACCCACGGCCACCTGTACGCCTTGTTCGATCAAGATGCGGTTGAGCTTGAGCGTATCAAAACCTTCCGGTAGTTCGACCCACAGCATAAAGCTGCCTTGAGGTCGGCTGGCGCGGGTGCCGGCCGGGAAGTAGCGGCTGACCCAGTCGAGCATCAAGTCGCGATTACGCTGGTATTGAGTACGCATCCGCCGCAAATGAGGCTCGAAGTGACCACCTTTAAGAAACTCGGCGATAGCAATCTGCGGCTGCGTGGCAGTGGAGCCAGTGCTGATGTATTTCATGTGCAGCACCCGCTCCAGGTACCGGCCTGGCGCCACCCAGCCGATGCGCAGGCCGGGGGCCAGGGTTTTCGAGAACGAGCTGCACAGCAACACACGGCCGTCTTCGTCGAACGACTTGATGGTGCGCGGGCGCGGGTAGCTGTAGGCCAATTCGCCGTATACGTCGTCTTCAATGATTGCCACGTCAAAGCGCTGGGCCAGGGTGAGCAGTGCCCGCTTGCGTGCCTCCGGCATGATGTAGCCCAGGGGGTTGTTGCAGTTGGGGGTCAGTTGGATGACCTTGATCGGCCACTGTTCCAGCGCCAGTTCCAAGGCTTCGAGGCTGATGCCGGTGATGGGGTCGGTGGGGATTTCCAGGGCTTTCATGCCCAGGCCCTTGAGGGTCTGCATGGCACCGTGAAAGCTGGGGGAGTCCACCGCGACGATATCACCGGGCTCGCAAATGGCGTGAATGCTGGCGGACAACGCCTCGTGGCAACCGGTGGTGATCACGATGTCTTCGGCGGTCAGTTGGCAGCCCGAATCCAATGACAGCCGGGCGATTTGCTCGCGCAGCTCCATACAGCCCATGATGTTGTCGTAATACAGGCCGGGTAGGTCTTGGCGTCGACTCACGCGGGCCAGGCTGCGTAGCAGGGGCTTGAGGGTGGGTGACAGCACATCCGGCATGCCGCGGCCCATCTGTATGACGTCTTTGCGTGGTACTGCGCGTATCAGCTCCAGCACCTGGTCCCACTGGGAAATGTCCACCGGGCGCTGTGCCGGGCGGCCAATTTCCGGCAGGGCCGGCAGCTCGCGACCAACGGGCACAAAGTAGCCGGATTTCGGCTTGGGCATTGCCAGGCCGTTGTCTTCCAGCAAGCGATAGGCTTGTTGCACGGTGCTCAGGCTGACCCCATGTTCGACACTCAAGGCGCGTACAGAGGGCAGTCGGTCGCCAGGGCGATAGAAGCCTTGTTCGATACGGGTGCCCAGTAATTCGGCGAGGTTGACGTATAGGGTCATGGCGGCCACTCCCGGGGGACCATTACAGATAGACGGAAAATACAGGATTCAGGCGCCAGGAGGCAGTATCTGTATGGATTTAATAAAAGTGAGTTGAATCTGTAATGGTTTGTGCCCGGCGCTCATTCTTGTCACTCAAGGCAACACGCCAAAGAGGGGCAGTAAAATGAACGGCATGAGCGATGTGCGGCTGGCGTTACACAGTCAGGAACGGCAAGCAGGGCAGGAGCGCGCACTGTCGGCGCCGACCGACAGCCGTTGGGGTCTGTTCTGGCACCGCCGGCACACACGCAAAGCGTTGCTGGACCTGACCCGCGAACAACTGAGGGATGTGGGCTTGACCGCCGAGCAGGCACGCCAGGAAGGCTTGAAGCCCTTCTGGCGCAGCTGACTCACACCAGCTCTTTGAGCCGGTGCCAGAGCATCCCCAACGCCAGCAGCGGCGAGCGCAGGTGCTTGCCGCCAGGGAAGGTGATGTGCGGCACCTGGGCAAACAAATCGAAACGGCCCTGTTGCTGGCCGCTGATCGCCTCGGCCAGCAGCTTGCCCGCCAGGTGCGTGGCGTTGAGGCCGTGGCCGGCGTAGGCCTGGGCGTAATACACATTGGGTTGATCTGCCAGACGGCCGATCTGCGGCAGGCGGTTCGCGCCGATACCGATCATGCCGCCCCACTGGTAGTCGATTTTCACGTTTGCCAGCTGTGGGAACACCTTGAGCATCTTTGGTCGCATATAGGCGCCGATATCCTGAGGATCGCGACCAGAATAGTGGCAAGCACCGCCGAAAAGCAGGCGCCGGTCGGCAGATAGACGGAAGTAGTCCACGGTGACCCGCTGATCACACACGGCCATGTTCTGCGGCAGCAGGCTGCTGGCTTGCGCTTCGCTCAGTGGCTCGGTGGCGATGATGTAACTGCCGGCGGGCAGCACCTTGCCGCCCAGTTGCGGGTTCAGGCCATTGAGGTAGGCGTTGCAGGCCAGTACCAGGGTCTTGGCGCGTACGGTGCCTTGGGCGGTGTGCACTTTGACCTCGGGGCCGTAGTCGATACGCGTCACTTCGGACTGCTCGAACAGCTTCACGCCCAATTGCTGCGCAGCGGCGGCTTCGCCGAGGGCCAGGTTCAGCGGGTGCAGGTGCCCGGAGCCCATGTCGATCATGCCGCCTACATAGCGGTCGGAGCCGATCACGCTGCTCATTTCGCCCGCTTGCAGCAGGCGCACTTCATGGCGATAGCCGAGGCTGCGCAGTTCTTCGGCGTCTTCGGCCAGGCCTTGCAGGTCGCGGGGTTTGTTGGCGAGGTCGCAGTAGCCCCAGGTCAGGTCGCAGGGGATCTGAAAGCGTTCGACGCGCTCGCGCACGATCTCCACGGCTTCCAGGCCCATCAGCTTCATCTGGCGTACGCCGTCGGTGCCGATCACATTGGCGAACTGCTCCAGGCCGTGGCCCACGCCACGAATCAACTGACCGCCGTTGCGCCCGCTGGCGCCCCAGCCGACCTTGCGCGCCTCCAGCAGCACCACGCTGAAGCCACGCTCAGCCAGCTCCAGTGCCGTGTTAAGCCCCGAATACCCGCCGCCGATCACGCACACATCGGCAACCACTTCGCCGCTCAACACCGGGTAATCGGGTTGCGGCACGCTGCTGGCAGCGTAGTAGGAAGCGGTGTGCCGGGCGCTGGCGGTCATGGGGAGCATCCCTGTTTGGAAAATTTGACGCAGGATACAGCGGTCGGGCGAAGCTGTCTCATCGCAGGCTTTTGCGGCAGAATCCACGCCTATCCGCCGTTCGGTACCTGTTTCGATGAGTTGCAACAGCCAAAAAGTCAGCGCGCTGCGCCGTCAGATCCCTTCGTTCGAGTGCGTCCCCGGCTGCCACGACTGCTGTGGGCCGGTGACCACCTCGCCCGAGGAAATGTCGCGCCTACCGCGTAAGACCGCTGCCGAGCAGGACGCGGCCATGGATGAGCTGAATTGTGTGCACCTGGGGCCCAACGGCTGCACGGTGTACGACGAGCGGCCGCTGATTTGCCGGTTGTTTGGTACGACCAAGACCTTGCCATGCCCCAATGGGCGAGGGCCGGTGGAGCTGATTCACCCGCGGGTGGAGAAGCAGATTCATGAGTACATGGCGAGTACCCGGCAGGTATTGGTCTAACAGGTGTACGCAGTTCAAATGTGGGAGGGGGCTTGCCCCCGATGGCGGTGTGCCAGTCGACTCATAAGTGACTGACACTCCCGCATCGGAGGCAAGCCCCCTCCCACATAGACCTCATTTCTCCAATTAGTCAGGAATAGGCAGGTTCAAGCTCTCTTTCACCTCTTCCATCACGATATAGCTCTTGGATTCGCGCACATGGGGCAGCTTTAGCAGAATGTCCCCGAGCAATTTGCGGTACGACGCCATCTCTGAAATACGCGCCTTCACCAGATAGTCGAAATCCCCGGACACCAGGTGACACTCCAGCACATGGGGCAGTTTCAGCACGGCGCGGCGGAATTCCTCAAACGTGTCGCCAGACTTGTAATCCAGGCTAATCTCGACAAATACCAGCAAACTCCCCTTCAAATGCTGAGGGTTGAGCCGTGCGTTGTAGCCCATGATGATCCCTTCGCGCTCCAGCCGGCGCACGCGCTCGGTGCACGGCGTGGTCGACAGCCCGACTTTTTCCCCCAGCTCCGTGAACGATATGCGCCCGTCGGTTTGCAGGATGCGCAGGATGTTGCGGTCGATTTTGTCCAGCTCCCGCTTGGTCTGGGTGTTGGTACGCATAGGGGATACGCCTCTGTAAAAAGGGTTTTTGCCGAGAATTGTCGCCAAATATAAGCACTTATATAGTGAAATGCACTGGCAATAGTTTTTTACACTGCGCTCATCATTGCTCGAATAACACACGTCAGCGGTCAAGCCCGCGATGAGGATCTAAAAATGCGCGTTCTGGTCTTGGGTAGCGGTGTCATTGGTGTGACCAGTGCCTACTATTTGGCGCGGGCCGGCTTTGAAGTGGTCGTGGTCGACCGTCAGCCTGCCGCTGCCATGGAAACCAGCTTCGCCAACGCCGGCCAGGTGTCCCCAGGCTACGCCTCACCATGGGCCGCGCCGGGCGTACCGCTCAAGGCCATCAAGTGGTTGCTGCAGCGCCACGCACCGTTGGCCATCAAGGCCACTGCCGATATCGATCAATACCTGTGGATGGCGCAGATGCTGCGCAACTGCACCGCCAGCCGCTATGCGGTCAACAAAGAGCGCATGGTGCGCCTGTCCGAATACAGCCGTGACTGCCTCGATGAACTGCGTGCCGAGACCGGTATTGCCTACGAAGGCCGTAGCCTGGGGACTACCCAGCTGTTTCGCACCCAGGCCCAGCTTGATGGGGCTGCCAAAGACATTGCCGTGCTGAAAGAGTCTGGCGTGCCCTTTGAACTGCTTGATCGCGCCGGTATCGCCCGTGTTGAACCGGCGCTGGCGAGCGTCACCGACATCCTCGCCGGTGCCCTGCGCCTGCCAAACGACCAGACTGGCGACTGCCAGATGTTCACCACGCGCCTGGTCGACATGTGCAAACAATTGGGCGTGGAATTCCGTTTTGAACAAGACATCCAACGGCTCGATTACGCGGGCGAGCGCGTCAACGGCGTATGGATCGACGGCAAGCTGGAAACCGCCGACCGTTACGTGCTGGCCCTCGGCAGCTACTCGCCCAAACTGCTCAAGCCGCTGGGGATCAAGGCGCCGGTGTACCCGCTCAAGGGTTACTCGCTGACCGTGCCGATCACCAACCCGGCGATGGCGCCGACCTCGACCATTCTCGACGAAACCTACAAGGTCGCGATCACCCGTTTCGACAATCGCATCCGCGTGGGTGGCATGGCGGAAATCGCCGGTTTTGACCTGTCGCTGAACCCGCGTCGGCGCGAAACCCTGGAGATGATCGTCAACGACCTTTATCCTCAGGGGGGGGATTTGGCCGAAGCCAGTTTCTGGACCGGTTTGCGCCCAACCACACCCGACGGCACGCCGATTGTCGGTGCGACGCCGTTCAAGAACCTGTTCCTGAACACGGGGCACGGCACGCTTGGTTGGACCATGGCCTGTGGTTCCGGCCGCTTGCTGGCTGACTTGATGGCGAAAAAGACCCCGCAGATCAGCGCGGCAGGCCTCGATATTTCCCGTTACGGCAACCAGCAAGAGGCTGCACGGCATGTCAACCCAGCGCCTGCTCATCAGTGAGGCGGCGAGGGTAGAATCGGCCGTCGTGGCTGCATTGCCTTAAAATGAAACCCTTTCCTGGCGCCGGCATTGTTGGTCGGCACCGGTTTTTATTCACTCTGCCGCCTAGAAGCCTGCCGCCATGCGTCCTGCCCGTGCCCTGATCGACCTCCAAGCCCTGCGCCACAACTACCAAATGGCCCGTGAAGTCACGGGGGCCAAGGCGCTTGCCGTGGTCAAGGCCGATGCCTACGGCCATGGCGCCGTGCGCGTGGCTCAGGCGTTGGAAACCGAAGCGGATGGTTTTGCCGTGGCCTGCATCGAAGAAGCGTTGGAGCTACGTGCCGCTGGCATTTGTGCGCCGGTGTTGTTGCTGGAAGGTTTTTTCGAAGCCGACGAACTGCCACTGATCATCGAAAATGATTTCTGGTGCGTGGTGCACTCACTGTGGCAATTGGAAGCCATTGAGCAAGCCAAACTGAACAAGCCGCTTACTATCTGGCTCAAGCTGGACTCGGGCATGCACCGCGTTGGCCTGCACCCCAAGGATTACCAAGAGGCGTACCAGCGCCTGCTGGCCAGCGGCAAAGTGGCCAGGATCGTGTTGATGAGCCACTTCGCCCGCGCCGATGAGCTCGACTGCGTGCGCAGCGATGAGCAAGTGGCGGTGTTCGAGGCGGCGCGCAAAGGCTTGTCGGCCGAGGTCAGCCTGCGCAACTCGCCGTCGGTGATGGGCTGGCCGAATGTGGGCAGCGACTGGGTGCGCCCGGGCATCATGCTCTACGGCGCTACGCCCTTTGGCGAAGACCAGGCCGTGGCCGCACGTTTGCAGCCGGTGATGACCCTGGAGTCGAAGGTCATCTGCGTGCGTGAACTGCCGGCCGGTGAGCCAGTGGGCTATGGCGCCCGGTTTATCACACCTAAACCGATGCGTATTGGCGTGGTTGCCATGGGTTATGCCGACGGCTACCCGCGTCATGCACCGACCGGTACGCCCGTGCTGGTGGCCGGGCAACGCAGCCAATTGCTCGGCCGCGTGTCCATGGACATGCTGTGCATTGACCTGACGGACGTGCCGCACGCCGGTCTCGGTTCTACGGTAGAGCTGTGGGGCAAAAACATCCTCGCCAGTGACATCGCCGTCGCCGCCGAAACCATCCCCTACCAGATCTTTTGCAACCTGCGCCGGGTGCCAAGGCTCTATTGCGGCGACTGACCGCCCGCTACGAACGCCGCCGCCCGGGATTTAGGCCCAAGTGTTGTAAATACTGAACGCTGTCGCCATGATAACGCTCAACTACAACAAAGCCTGAACCCTAGGAGGCACCTGCATTGGACGTCGGCGAACGACTGCAATCCATCCGAAAACTGAAGGGTCTTTCCCAGCGTGAGCTCGCCAAGCGTGCGGGTGTCACCAACAGCACCATTTCGATGATCGAAAAAAACAGCGTCAGCCCCTCGATCAGCTCCTTGCGCAAGGTGCTGGGCGGCATCCCCATGTCCATGGTCGAGTTCTTTTCCGAAGAGATCCTCCAGGAAATACCGACGCAGATCGTCTATAAAGCCAATGAGCTGATCGACATCTCTGACGGCGCCGTCACCATGAAACTGGTAGGCCGGGCGCACCCCAGCCGGGCGATTGCGTTTCTCAACGAAATCTACCCGCCGGGCGCTGATACAGGCGAAGAAATGCTCACCCACGAAGGCGAGGAAACCGGGATCCTGGTTGAAGGACGCCTGGAATTGGTGGTCGGCCTTGAAACTTTTGTGCTCGAAGCTGGCGATAGCTACTACTTTGAAAGCACCAAGCCCCATCGTTTTCGCAACCCGTTCGATGTGCCGGCGCGACTAATCAGCGCAGCGACACCCGCGAACTTTTAAGAAAAGAGGCGTCCTGCCAGCGTTGCAGAGACGCCCGCCGTTGTAACCGTGCGGCCTAATCTCCCTTTATTTAATAGGGTTGTTTCGGCCGGGCGGGGTAACCGCTATACTTTCGCCGCCTGCGAAACCGTGGCCGCAGGCGTGAATAGCCACCATTGAGGGTGAACGCGTGAACCTAATTATGAAAATGCTGGCTGCACCAGCAACCGTACTGGCCCTATGGGCTGTCAGCGCTCAAGCTGCGACCAACGACGACATTGCCAAGCGCCTGGAGCCTGTTGGCCAGGTGTGTGTCCAAGGCCAGGAATGCAAGGGGATGGAAGTTGCCGTGGCAGCGGGCGGTGGCGGTGGGGCTAAAACACCGGATGAGGTAATCGCCAAGCATTGCAACGCATGCCATGGCTCTGGCCTGCTGAATGCGCCGAAGATCGGCGATACCGCCGCCTGGAAAGAGCGCGCTGACCATCAAGGCGGCCTCGATGGCATCCTGGCCAAGGCGATCACCGGCATCAATGCCATGCCGCCTAAAGGCACCTGCGCTGATTGCACGGATGACGAGCTCAAGGGTGCAATCAAGAAGATGTCCGGCCTGTAACCAGCCGATCTTCGTCAAAAACGCCGCTTACGAGCGGCTTTTTTGTGTCTGCAATTTGTGTTTCGAGGCTGTTCTTTGCAGCAAAGACCCGCCACTCTCTGTCCAATCCCTAATCACGGAATGTTCAGGAGGGTCGGATGGTGCAGTTGTGTTCAATCGAGCAAGCAGTTGACGACGTACTGGCGCGCTTGCCGGCGCATATCCACATGGGCATGCCCCTGGGCCTGGGCAAACCCAACCTGTTCGTCAACGCGCTGTACCGGCGTATCGCCAAGTTGCCGCAGCGGTCGCTGACGATCTATACCGCACTAAGCCTGGGCCGTCCGCCGCTGGGGGATGGTTTGCAGAAGCGCTTTCTTGAACCCTTTATCGAGCGGGTGTTTGGCGACTACCCCGAGCTGGATTTTCTCGCCGACCTGCACAAAGCCACCCTTCCCAAAAACATCCATGTACAGCAGTTCTTCATGCAACCTGGCAGCCTGCTTCACAGCGAATCAGCCCAGCAGGATTACGTCAGCAGCAACTACAGCCACGCTGCCCGTGACATCAACGCTGCCGGCTTGAACCTGGTGGCGCAGCTGGTGGCCAGTAGCCCGGAACACCCTGATCGCCTGAGCTTGAGCTGCAACCCGGATATTTCGCTCGACCTGCTGCCGATGATCGCCAAGCGCCGTGACGCGGGGGAAACCATCCTGATCGTCGGCCAGGTTCATACCGATTTGCCCTACATGCCCGGCGATGCGGAACTGGGGATGGATGCCTTCGATTACCTGCTGGACGAAAAAGACAGCACCACGCTGTTCTCCACGCCGAACATGCCGGTGGGGTTCCAGGACCACTTTATCGGGCTGCATGCCAGCACGCTGGTGCGCGATGGCGGCACCTTGCAGATCGGTATCGGCTCCATGGGTGATGCGTTGACTGCCGCCTTGCTGGCGCGCCAGGCCGACAACGAAGCTTACCGATTGCTACTGACCGACCTTGATGTATACCAATGGGCGCCGCTGATCAGCCATGAAGGCGGCGTCGAGCCGTTCGCCCGTGGCCTCTATGGCTGCAGCGAAATGTTCGTCAATGGCCTGCTGGTATTGGCAGATGCGGGGGTTGTACGGCGCAAGGTCTACCCGGATGTGGCAACCCAGCAGCAGGCAAATGCCGGCACCTTGGACGATGCTGCACAGCCCGATGGCGTGTCGATCCACGGCGGCTTCTTTCTTGGCCCGCGCAGTTTTTACCAGCGCTTGCAGGAAATGACTCACGCCAAGCGCCTTGAATTCAACATGACCCGCATCAGCTACATCAACGAGCTGTACGGCCAGGAAGAACTCAAGCGCCTGCAACGGCTGGATGCGCGCTTTATCAACAGCGCAATCATGGTGACCTTGCTCGGCGCCGGTGTGGCCGACCAACTGGAAGACGGCCGCGTGCTTAGCGGCGTGGGTGGGCAGTACAACTTTGTGGCCCAGGGGCATGCGCTGGAAGGCGCGCGGTCGATCCTGATCTTGCGCAGCTGGCGCGAATCGGCGGGTGAGGTCAGTTCCAATATCGTCTGGGACTATGGGCATTGCACCATTCCCCGGCACCTGCGGGATATCGTCATCACCGAGTACGGCATTGCCGATTTGCGTGGAAAGACGGATGCCAAGGTGATCGAGGCGCTGCTTAATATCACCGACTCACGTTTCCAGGAGGGCTTGATCGAACGGGCGCAAAAGGCCGGCAAGTTGCCCAAGGATTTCCGGCTGGCCCCGCGTTTTGCCGACAACACGCCGGAGCGGCTCAAGGGGATTCAGGCGCGGCATCGTCGGTTGTTTCCGGAGTACCCGCTGGGCAGTGATTTTACGGATGAGGAGCGGGATCTGTTGCGGGCGCTGAACTGGCTCAAGAGCAAATTCAAGCTGACGGAGATGTTGGAGCTGGGCAAAGCGGCGTTGGATGCGCCGGAGCCGGAGGTGTTTCCCAAGCATCTGGAGCGGATGGGGTTGGATCAACCAGAAGGCCTTAAGGAGGACCTGTATCAGCGGCTGCTGTTGGCTGGCCTTCAGGCGACCGCCCACTAACAAGCACCACAAGGCAAATGTGGGAGGGGGCTTGCTCCCGATGAGGGAGTGTCAGTCAACAAACCAGTGACTGACACCCCGCTATCGGGAGCAAGCCCCCTCCCACATTTGAATGGTGTTGTTATCGAATTACTCGATGAAGGTGACTACGCCACCGGCCAGCGACTTCACCCGCGCCAGCGACTCAACCCGATACCCCTGCGCATCCAACTCCGCACGGCCACCCTGGAACGACTTCTCGATCACAATCCCCAAACCGGCAACGGTCGCGCCGGCCTGTTTGATGATCGAAATCAGTGCCTGGGACGCCTTGCCATTGGCCAAAAAGTCGTCGATTACCAGCACGCGGTCGCTGCTGGTGAGGTGGCGTGGGGAGATCGCCACGGTGCTTTCGACCTTTTTGGTAAACGAGTACACGGTCGCCGACAGCAGGTTTTCGGTCAGGGTCAGGGATTGTTGCTTACGCGCAAAAATCACCGGCACACCCAGGTTCAGGCCAGTCATGATCGCCGGGGCGATGCCCGAAGCCTCGATGGTGACGATCTTGGTGATGCCCGAGTCCTTGAACAGCGCGGCGAATTCGTCGCCGATCAGTTTCATCAGCGCCGGGTCGATCTGGTGGTTCAAAAAGGCGTCGACCTTCAGTACCTGATCGGAAAGCACGATGCCTTCTTCGCGAATTTTCTTGTGCAGTGCTTCCACGGAAAGCTTCCTCTAATGGCGCGTTGTGCGCCGAAAGTAGATTAAAAAGTAGTCGATTCTAGCGCTTTAACATCGCGCGTATGTCCGCCAGGGCGGTGTTGCCGCGAACGGCCTTCACCTCGGTCGGGGTGTCGTCAGTGCCTTCCCAGGCCAGGTCGTCCGGCGGCAGCTCATCCAGGAACCGGCTGGGGGCACAATCGATGATTTCGCCGTATTGCTTGCGCTTGGCGGCAAAGGTGAAGGCCAGTGTCTGGCGCGCGCGGGTAATGCCCACGTAGGCCAGGCGGCGTTCTTCTTCGATGGTGTCGGCTTCGATACTGGAGCGGTGCGGGAGGATTTCCTCTTCCATGCCCATGATGAACACGTAGGGGAATTCCAGGCCCTTGGAGGCATGCAAGGTCATCATCTGTACACCTTCAGCGCCGTCTTCTTCTTCCTGCTGGCGTTCGAGCATGTCGCGCAGCACCAGTTTGCCGATGGCGTCTTCGACGGTCATCTCGCCGTCTTCGTCTTTTTCCAGGGTGTTCTTCAGGGCTTCGATCAGGAACCAGACGTTGCCCATGCGGTAATCCGCGGCCTTGTCGCTGGAGCTGTTGGTGCGCAGCCAGTTTTCATAGTCGATGTCCATGACCATGCTGCGCAGGGCGCTGATCGGGTCTTCGCCGGCGCATTGCTCGCGCACCTTGTCCATGAAGCGCTTGAAGCGCGACAGGCGGTCGGTGAAGCGGGTGTCCAGGTGTTCGCCCAGGCCGATTTCGTCGGTGGCGGCGTACATCGAGATCTTGCGTTCGGTGGCGTAGTTGCCGAGCTTTTCCAGGGTGGTGGAGCCGATTTCCCGGCGCGGCACGTTGATCACGCGCAGGAAGGCGTTGTCGTCGTCCGGGTTCACGATCAGCCGGAAGTAGGCCATCAGGTCTTTTACTTCCTGGCGCCCGAAAAAGCTGTTGCCGCCCGACAGGCGATAGGGAATCTGGTGATGCTGCAACTTCAGCTCAATCAGCTTGGCCTGGTAGTTGCCGCGATACAGGATCGCAAAGTCGCTGTACGGCCGGTCGGTGCGCAAGTGCAGGGTCAACAACTCGACGGCGACGCGCTCGGCTTCGGCGTCTTCGTTGCGGCAGCGGATCACGCGAATCTCGTCGCCGTGGCCCATCTCACTCCACAGTTGTTTTTCAAACTCGTGGGGGTTGTTGGAGATCAGCACGTTGGCGCAGCGCAGGATGCGGCTGGTGGAGCGGTAGTTCTGCTCCAGCATCACCACTTTCAAGGACGGGTAGTCGTCCTTGAGCAGCATCAGGTTTTCCGGGCGGGCGCCGCGCCAGGCGTAGATCGACTGGTCGTCGTCGCCCACCACGGTGAACTGGTTGCGCTTGCCGATGAGCATCTTTACCAGCAGGTATTGGCTGGCGTTGGTGTCCTGGTATTCGTCCACCAGCAGGTAGCGCACCTTGTTCTGCCATTTCTCCAGAATGTCGGCGTGCTCTTCGAACAGCTTTACCGGCAGCAGGATCAGATCGTCGAAATCCACCGCGTTAAACGCCTTGAGCGTGCGCTGATAGTGGGTGTAAACGATGGCGGCGGTCTGTTCCTTGGGGTTGCGCGCGTTTTCCAGGGCTTGGGGCGGCAGGATCAGGTCGTTTTTCCAGGCGCCGATCATGTTCTTGATCTCATCCACGCCGTCGTCGCCTGCGTACTCCTTTTGCATGATGTCGGTCATCAGCGACTTCACGTCGGTCTCGTCGAAGATCGAGAACCCCGGCTTGTAGCCCAGCCGCACATGCTCCTTGCGGATGATGTTGAGCCCCAGGTTGTGGAAGGTACACACGGTGAGGCCGCGGCCTTCGCCACCCTTGAGCAGGGTGCCGACGCGCTCTTTCATCTCGCGCGCTGCCTTGTTGGTAAAGGTCATGGCGACGATGTACTGGGCGCGGATGCCACAGTTCTGGATCAGGTGCGCGATCTTGCGGGTGATCACGCTGGTCTTGCCGGAGCCAGCACCGGCGAGCACCAATAGAGGGCCGCCGACGTAGTTCACGGCTTCTTGCTGCCGGGGGTTGAGTCGGGACATACAGAATTTTAGGGGTCGTTATTCAAAAGGGCGGGCATTTTAACAGGCTGGCAGGATTCTGCTCTGTCAGAACGACAGTGTGACGTACCACTCGATCTAAATTTGCCGGTTTTGATACTTTGCCGCAGGATGTGAGGGCATTTAGGACTATTGTTTGTAATCCGTGTATTTGATAACCCCTATCATTGGTGATTATCAGGCCGCACGTCATAATGCCCGCCGCCAACGAAATCTTGCAGAGTCTAGGGAGCTAGCTTGTCTACGCCTGTCGAACCCTTGCGTTTGCTGCTATTGGCCGATACGCCTGAGTGGGCAGCGTTGTTGCGCGAGTGCCTGGCGCCGATGGGCGAGGGGGCTGTGCTGATCAGCGCGCCAAATTGGGACTCGGTGAGTCGTTTGTTCGACGACGACCACAGTGCAGTGCTATTGACCACGCCCAGCCTGCAACCCGGCCCTGGCCGTTGCAGCTTGCCGTGCGTGTTGCTGCTGGAGCAGGAGCCGCTGGTTTCACCCTTGGGTGTCAGCGATTGGCTGGTTCGGGATGTATTGGACGCCGATACAGTGCGCCGCTGCCTGCGCCACGTGCGCGAGCGCGGGGTGTTGGAGAACACTCTGCAACGCTTGGCCGAACAGGACCCACTTACCGGCATCGCCAACCGTCAGGGTTTTCAGACTTTACTGGCGGCGCGGCTGGCCGAGAACGAGGGGCGCGGCCTGGCCCTTGGTCATTTGGACCTCGACAACTTCCGTCATGCCAACGACGCTCTTGGCCACCAGGCCGGCGACCGGTTGATCCTGCAAGTGGTGTCGCGGCTTAAAAGCCAGCTCGAAGCCGGCGACCAACTGGCCCGCCTGGGCAGCGACGAATTCGCCCTGCTGATCGACACCCGCCGTGCGCCCCAACGCGCCGAGTGGATGGCTGAGCGCATCACCGAAGTCATGGCCGAGCCCTACTGGGTCGACGGCGAAAGCCTGTTGATCGGTTGCAGCCTGGGCGTCGCCCATGCGCGCGCCCGTGCCGGTGCCGACCCGCTGATGTGGCACGCGCATATCGCCATGCAGCAAGCCAAGAGCACCCAGGGCTGCACCTTTCATATCTTCAACGAACGTATCAACCGCAATGCCCGAAGCCTGGCCGATCTGGAGTCGGAGTTACGCCGGGCGTTGCGTCGTGATGAGCTGGAATTGCATTACCAGCCGCGACTGGACTTGGACGATGGGCATATTGTCGGCCTGGAAGCCTTGGTACGTTGGCGCCATGGTGAGCGTGGCCTGTTGCCGCCCAGCGAATTCGTGCCCCTGGCCGAACAGAGCGGGCTGATCGTACCGCTGGGTTACTGGGTGATCTCCCGAGCCCTGCGAGACATGCAAGACCTGCGCGAGCGCGGCCTGCCGCCGCTGCACATGGCAGTTAACCTGTCGTTCCGCCAGTTCCAGGACGGCCAATTGCTTTCGACCCTCAGCCGACTGATTGCCGAACGAGGGGTAGACGCCCGCTGGCTGGAATTCGAACTGACCGAAACCGCCGTGATGCGCCGTAGTGACCTGGTCAAACAGACCATGGACGCCCTTGGCCGCCTCGGCGTGCGGTTTTCCCTGGATGACTTCGGCACCGGTTTTTCATCGTTCGTGCACCTCAACAGCCTGCCGATTGCCTTGCTGAAGATCGACAAGAGCTTTGTCGGCGGCATGGAAGAGCGCGAAGAGAACCGCAAGCTGGTGCACGCCATGATCAACCTGGCGCACAACCTCAACCTGGAAGTGGTGGCCGAGGGCGTAGAAACCCCTGAGCAGTTGGCGTTGTTGCGGCTATTTGGGTGTGACCAGGCCCAGGGTTATCTGATCAGCAAGCCGTTGCCGCTGCCGGAGTTGGTGGAGTACCTGACGTTCGGCAAAGGCCAGCAAGCGCTGCTGGGCTGACTTGCAAACCCAACCCAAAGTGGGAGCGGGCTTGCTCGCGAATGCAGTGTGTCAGTCAATAAATCTTCACCTGACCTACCGCATTCGCGAGCAAGCCCGCTCCCACAGTTTTTGACCGAGTAGGGCGCTTACTCTGCTTGTGCCGGTTGAAATGAGGTTTGAACATTCGGCTCCTGCCGAATCATCCGCTTCATCTTCACCTCAAACGCCCAAGTCAAACTCACCGCCGCACACGCCAGCCCCAGCGCCAAGCCCCACCACACACCGGTTGGCCCCCAGCCCCAGGTAAACGCCATCAACCAGGCGGACGGTGCACCGATCAGCCAATAGCAACCCAGGCCCACCAGGAAGGTGGTCTTGGCGTCTTTGAGCCCACGAATGCAGCCCATGGCGATGGTCTGCACGCCGTCGAACAATTCGAACCACGCCGCTACAGCCAACAGGCTGACGGCCAATACGATCACGTCGTGGAACGCCGGGTCGTTGTGGTTCAGGAACAGCCCTATCAGCGGGTCGGAAAACAGCCACAACACGACGGCAAAGCCCAACATCACCACAGCACCAAAGCTCATACCGACCCGACCGGCCATGCGCGCGTGCAGTAATTGCCCGGCACCGTAATGCTGGCCGATACGCATGGTCACTGCGTAGGACATCCCCGCCGGCACCATGAATGCCACCGAGACAATCTGCAGGGCGATCTGATGCGCCGCCAACTGCGTGCTGCCCATGGTGCCCATGCACAGCGCGGCAAAGGCAAACAGCCCGACCTCCACTGCATACGTGCCGCCAATCGGCAGGCCCAGGCGCCACAGCTCGCGCAGGTACTGAGTGTTGAGGCGCAACAGGCCGCTGCTCAGCGGGTAAGCGGCATACGCACGGTTACTGCGGATGTACCAGATCAACGCCAGCGCCATGCCATTGGCGACGATCGCGGTCACCAGGCCGATGCCCATCAGGCCGAGTTTGGGCAGGCCGAACATGCCCTCGATCAAGGCGTGGTTGAGCAGGTAGTTGAGCACGGTGCCGCACAGGCTGATCACCATCACCGGGGTAGCCTTGCCGATGGCGCTGGTGAAGCCGCGCAAGGCCATGAAGCTCAGGTAGCCGGGCAGGGCGAACGGCAGGATCGTGAGGAATTGCCCCGCCGACTGCACGTTGGTTTCGGTCTGGCCAAACATCAGCAGCAGCGGTTTGAGGTTCCACAGCAACAAGCCGGCCGCCAGGGCCATCAGCCAGGCGAGCCATAGCCCGGCTTGGGTCAGGCGGGTAGCGCCTTCGATATCGCCCGCACCGTGACGGATCGCCACCAGGGTGCCCACGGCGGCAATCACGCCGATGCAGAAGATCGACACGAACGAATAGCTGGCTGCGCCCAGACCGCCGCCGGCCAATGCTTCGGGGCTCAGGCGCGCCATCATCAGGGTGTCGGTCAACACCATCAGCATGTGCGCCAACTGTGAGGCAATCAACGGCCCCGATAGCCGCAAGATGGCCCAGAGTTCGGTACGTGCAGGATGCTGCATGATCATCACGCTCAACTAGTCAGGGGGTTGTGGAAGGGTTGATTCTCGGCGCTCCCAGCCCATTGCACAAAGGGATAAAAACGATGCTCTGCATGATTAAAACTCATGCCTGATTGATTCTGGTAGGGTTTCGCTGTCCTGCTGTCGGAGTTTTCTTCATGTCTCGTCGTCTTCCTCCTCTTTATGCTTTGCGGGCATTCGAAGCCGCGTCTCGACACAACTCGTTCACCCGCGCAGCGGAGGAATTGTCGATTACCCAAAGCGCGGTGAGCCGACATATCCGCACGCTTGAGGAGCATTTCGCCTGCCGCCTGTTTCAGCGCAGTGGTCGCACCCTGCAACTCACCGAGGCGGCGCGCCTGCTATTACCCGGCGTGCGCGAGGGGTTTGGCGCATTGGAGCGGGCCTGCCATACCTTGAGTGCTGAAGATGACATCCTGCGCATGAAGGCGCCGTCTACGCTGACCATGCGCTGGCTACTGGCGCGGCTCAGTCGCTTCCGCGCAATGCAGCCGGGCAATGAGGTGCAACTGACCAGCGCCTGGATGAACGTGGATGAGGTGGACTTCAACCAGGAGCCGTTCGACTGTGCGGTGCTGTTGAGCTACGGGCATTTTCCGGCGGACTGGGAGGCCTGCTACCTGTTCCCCGAGTTTTTGATCCCGGTGGGGGCGCCGAACTTGCTGGAGGATGGCCCATGGGACGCTGAGCGTTTGGCTGGCGCTGAGTTACTTCACCCCACGCCCGACCGGCGGGACTGGCGCAATTGGCTGGAACGCATGGGGCTGACCTCTCGGGTATCCCTCAAAGGCGGCCAGGTGTTCGATACGCTGGAATTGGGCATGATCGCTGCCGCGCGGGGTTATGGCGTGTCCATGGGCGATTTGCTGATGGTGGCCGAGGACGTCGCCCAAGGGCGGCTGAGCCTCCCATGGCCCACCGCCGTGGCCAGTGGCGAAAGCTATTACCTGGTGTGGCCAAAAACCCGTCCAGGCGGTGAGCGGTTGCGGCGTTTAGCGGAGTTTCTTCAGGGTGAGGTCAAGGCCATGGAACTGCCTCACGTACGACGTCTCGACTGAAGCGTTGCAATCGTTTGCGCGATACCCCTGTGATTCGCTCAAGTATTGCCCGCGCCCGCCGAAGTAGGTGTGTTGGAACCATGGTGCTCCAACGCTACCCACTAGATAATTTGCCGAGCAGCGCTATGAGATCAGGATGATCCTGGCCTCGGCCAGGAGCTGTCATGTCTCAACCTCGCGCTCGGATTGCCTCCCAGTTAGGCCTCGCGTTAGCCGTGATTTTGGCTGTCGCCATTGGTGGCAGCACTGTTTTTGCCCTGCGTTCGCTGGACGCTGCCAACCTCGATACCCGTGAAGAGCACTTGGCCAGCGAAGCACGTTTGCTCGCCGACCAACTCAATACGTTTCACGGCACTTTGCGCGAAAGTACCCAGCGCCTGACGGGGCTGTTTGAGAAACGGTTCAGTGCCGGCTTGAGCGTGCGGGCGGATCAGTCCGTTGCGGTCGCCGGGGTACAGACCCCGAGCCTGTACTTGGGCAGCGAACTGCTGAACAACAACTTCGAGGAAGTGGACGAGTTCAAGCAGATGTCCGGCGGCGTGGCCACCGTGTTCGTGCGCAGCGGCGACGATTTTATTCGCGTCAGCACGTCCCTGACCAAGCAGGACGGCAATCGCGCCATTGGCACGGTGCTGGACCGCAATGGGCCGGCCTACCCGCGTGTGTTCAGTGGGCAGACCTACATCGGCCGCGCCGTGTTGTTCGACCGTTCTTACATGACGCAGTACAGCCCGGTACGCGACACCAGCGGTAAAGTCATTGCGGTGTTGTTTATCGGCTTTGATTACACCGATGCCCAGAACGCTCAGTTCGAAAACCTCAAACGCTTCCGCATCGGCCGCACCGGCTCCCTCGCGTTGCTCGATGAGCAAAAGCATTGGCTGGTGCCGCCGGCAGGTGTGCAAGCGCCGGACCAGGCGGTGCCAGTGATGCTGGACCTGGCCAAGGCGCCAGGCACCGGCCGCTTCTGGGCTGACAAAAACGAAGATTTCTACAGCGTGTCAGTATCTTTCGAGGGTGGCCCGTGGGCGGTGGTTGCGAGCATGCCCAAGGCCGAGATTCGCTCGGTGACGTGGGACGTCGGCATTCGTCTGGTGATCGGCAGCGTGCTGGCGATGCTGTTGGCAGTCGGCGCCACGGTATGGCTGCTGCGCAGCAAGCTGGCGCCGCTGGGTGACTTGGTGCGCCAGGCTGAAGCCCTAGGCGCGGGTGATTTGAGCGCACGCTTGAATGTGTCCAGCCATGACGAAATCGGTCAACTGGCGCGCAGCTTCAACCAGATGGGTGAAGCGTTGTCGACCATGGTGTCCCATATCCGCAAGGCGGCCGAAGAGGTCAACAGCCGTGCGCAGGCGTTGTCCGGTTTGTCCGGCGGGGCTTATGAAGGTATGGAGCAGCAATCCGGCGAGATCACCAGCATGGCCGGCGCGGTGGAAGAGTTCAGCGCTACCTCGTTGAATATCGCCGACAACATGGGCAACACCGAGCGCCTCGCTCAAGAAAATGCCCAACAAACGCGGATTGGTCGTACGTCGATGCAAGAAGCGTCATCGTCGCTGGAACATATCGCCACCGCGCTCAACAGCACGGCGACCGTCATCAACACCTTGGGCCAACGCTCCCAGGAAATCGGCGGCATTGTTGGGGTGATCACCTCGATTGCCGACCAGACCAACCTGTTGGCGCTCAACGCCGCAATCGAGGCAGCACGTGCCGGTGAGCAGGGCCGCGGGTTTGCCGTAGTCGCCGATGAAGTACGTAACCTGGCGTCGCGCACCCGAGAGGCCACCGACGAAATTTCCGGGATGATTCAAAGCATCCAGCAGGAAACCGGCAACGCCATTACCACCATGGAACACGGCAAAGTGTTGATGCAGGAAGGCTTGTCGCGCAACGCCGACGTGGCCTCGGCGCTGGCGAGCATCGACGAGCAAAGCCGTTCGGCGGGGCAGCAGTTTGCGGCGATTACCACGGCGACTCAGGAGCAGAGCAGCACGGCGACCTTGCTGAGTAGTAATTTGCAGAGCATTGCGTTGGCCAACAGTGAGCAGCGTGAAGTGGTGTCGAATTTGGCGATTACGGCCAAAGAGCTGGAGACATTGGCGTCTGGCTTGCGCCATGAGGTAGACCGCTTCCGCTGACACGCTGCATTTCAAATGTGGGAGGGGGCAAGACCCCTCCCACATTTGAATCTCCACCAGGCTCAAGTGATCGCGGCCGGCCGGTATTGCAGGGCCTCTTGCAGATGATGGCGAGCGATCGAGTTTGTCTGCTCCAGATCCGCCAACGTACGCGCCACCTTCAAAAGACGATGCGCGGCCCTTAGCGACAGCGTCAGCCGCTCGCACGCAGTCTCCAGCCAGCCTTCATCGACCTTCGACAGCCGGCAGTGCTCGCGTAAGCCCGGCAGATCCAGAAACGCATTGGCACAACCCTGGCGCCGTTGCTGGCGTTCGCGAGCATCGGCGACCTGCGCCGATGCAGTGGCGGTACTGTCACCGGGCTGCTGTGTCGGACTCAGTGCAGTGCTCTCTCGCGCAACGGTCAGGTGCAGATCGATTCGGTCCAGCAGCGGCCCTGAGAGTTTATTGCGGTAGCGTTGAATCTGCTCCGGCGTACAGCGACAGCGCCCGCTGGGTTCACCCATGTAGCCGCAAGGGCAGGGGTTCATCGCCGCCACCAATTGGAAACGCGCCGGGAAACTCACCCGGTCGCGGGCGCGGGAAATCACGATATGCCCTGACTCCAGGGGCTCACGCAGTACCTCCAGGACCTTGCGATCAAACTCCGGCAACTCGTCCAAAAACAGCACACCGTGATGCGCCAGGGTGATTTCCCCAGGCTGTGGCTTTGACCCGCCGCCCACCAATGCGGGGCCTGATGCCGAATGATGTGGCTGTCGGAAAGGTCGGTGCGGCCAATGGCTCAGCGGCGCCAGGCTGACCACCGACTGAATCGCCGCTACCTCAAGGGCCTCCTGTTCGCTCAGCGGCGGCAGTAAACCCGGCAGGCGGCTGGCGAGCAGGGTCTTGCCCGTTCCCGGTGGCCCGCTGAACAGCAAGTTATGGGCGCCCGCTGCCGCAATCAGCAATGCGCGCTTGGCGGCGAGTTGGCCCTGTACTTCGCTTAAGTCTGGGTAAGGCTTATTCAAATACAGCAAGCCATCGGACTTGTAAGGCTCGATGGGCTGATGCCCATTCAGGTGCGCCACGACCTGGAGCAGGTGGTCCACCGCAATCACCTTCAACCCCGATGCCAGGCACGCTTCTTCCGCATTCGCCCGAGGCACTATCACGGTGCGTCCGGCCTTGCGCGCGGCCAGAGCCGCTGGCAGCACACCCTTGACCGCCCGTACTTCCCCCGACAAGGCCAATTCACCCAGGCATTCCACGTCATCGAGCATCAACGCTGGCACCTGCACGCTGGCGGCCAGGATCCCCAGGGCAATCGCCAAATCAAAGCGCCCGCCGTCCTTGGGCAGGTCGGCGGGCGCGAGATTGAGGGTGATGCGCCGGGCGGGGTATTGCAGCGCGCAGTTGAGGATGGCGCTGCGTACGCGGTCTTTGCTTTCCTTGACGGCGGTCTCCGGCAAACCCACCAGGGTCAGGGACGGTAGACCGTTGGCCATGTGCACTTCGACCGTGACGGCGGGGGCTTCGACGCCGACCTGGGCGCGGCTGTGGACGATGGCGAGGGACATGGGTGTTCCTTGAAATGAGGTCCGCTTCCTGCGGGTTTTTCAAGGGTAGACGAGGTGGGGAAGAGCGAGGCGGGGAGGTTTTACAGAACGTATCCAGAGGGCAGCACGGGGCAAATGTGGGAGGGAGCAAGCCCACTCCCACATTGACCGCGTTTATTCAGCAGGTGGCGGCGTCAAGCGCGCTTCGAGCTCGGCCACTTTCGCTTCCAGGCTCTCCAGTCGCGCACGCGTACGCGCCAACACCACCATCTGGCTATCAAACTCTTCCCGGCTCACCAGGTCGAGCTTGCTGAAGCCGCTTTGCAGCAACGCCTTGAACTGGCTTTCGATTTCGTTGCGGGGCAGCGGGGTGTCGCCGCTGAACAGGCGAGAGGCGTGGCCGCTCAGGGCGTCGAGGAGGTCTTTGGGCGCGAGCATGGGAAATATTCCGGAAAACTGTTGGCCGGCAGTGTATCACGCAGCGTCTATAGTCTTTTTCACGGCCACAAGCGCACGCTTTTCGCGCAATCGGCCTGGCGGCGACGCACTGTTTTTGTGCGCATTGCCTTCGCCAAAAAGCCCCGCAGGTGGGCAAAAGTGGGCAAAGGACTGATTTCAGTGATTTTTACGGAGCTGGCAAGGTTTCTGCTTAGACGATCATGACCCATGCACTGATGCAGTCGCTGTGACGAATGCAGTGCGCCGACGGATCAGGGGTACAGGTTTCGTCACCAGTGGTTCGCTGGCGTCGCAACGGCACTGCCTTTACGACGACGCGTTACAAAGCCAGGCACTGCGCTTAGACTTGAGACGGGTTTGTTTTCCTGGGGCAAGTCCACCAATTCGGGAGAGAGTTTTCATGAAGCTAGTCACTGCCATCATCAAGCCGTTCAAGTTGGACGATGTACGCGAGTCGTTGTCCGAGATCGGCGTGCAGGGCATTACCGTTACTGAGGTCAAAGGCTTCGGTCGGCAGAAGGGTCACACCGAGCTGTATCGCGGCGCGGAATATGTAGTCGATTTCCTGCCGAAGGTGAAGATTGATGTCGCCATTGACGACAAGGATCTTGATCGGGTTATCGAGGCGATAACCAAGGCCGCCAACACCGGCAAGATCGGTGACGGCAAGATCTTCGTGGTCAATCTGGAACAGGCTATTCGCATCCGTACCGGCGAAACCGATACCGACGCAATCTAAGCCGCCAAACCCCAACGCCCCAGGAGAAAACAATATGACTCTGCGTAAATTCGCAGGGCTCGGAGCCCTGTTGTCCATCGTAATGCCAAGCCTGGCCATGGCGGCAGACGAAGTGGCTGCTCCAGTCCTCAACTCCGGCGACACCGCCTGGATGCTGACCGCCACCGCTTTGGTGCTGTTCATGACCATCCCAGGCCTGGCGCTGTTCTACGGCGGCATGGTCCGCTCCAAAAATATTCTGTCGGTGATGATGCAGTGCTTTGCCATCACTGGCCTGATCAGCATCCTGTGGGTGGTCTACGGCTACAGCATCGCGTTCGATACCACCGGTATGGAACAGGGTGTGGTCAACTTCAACTCCTTCTTCGGCGGCATGGGCAAGGCGTTCCTGGCGGGCGTGACCCCGGCCAGCATCACCGGGCCTGCGGCGTTGTTCCCGGAAGCGGTGTTCATCACCTTCCAGATGACCTTCGCCATCATTACCCCGGCGCTGATCGTCGGTGCGTTCGCCGAGCGCATGAAGTTCTCCGCGATGCTGATCTTCATGGCTATCTGGTTCACCCTGGTCTATGCGCCGATCGCGCACATGGTCTGGAGCGGCAACGGCGGCCTGATGTGGGACTGGGGCGTGCTGGACTTCGCCGGCGGCACCGTGGTGCACATCAACGCCGGTGTGGCTGGCCTGGTAGCGTGCATCGTGCTCGGCAAGCGTAAAGGCTTCCCGACCACCCCGATGGCCCCGCACAACCTGGGTTACACCTTGATGGGCGCGGCAATGCTGTGGATCGGCTGGTTCGGCTTCAACGCCGGTTCCGCTGCTGCGGCCAACGGCACTGCCGGTATGGCGATGCTGGTCACCCAGATCGCGACAGCTGCTGCGGCGCTGGGCTGGATGTTCGCCGAGTGGATCACTCACGGTAAACCAAGTGCACTGGGCATCGCCTCGGGCGTGGTGGCTGGCCTGGTAGCCGTTACCCCGGCCGCCGGCACCGTGGGCCCGATGGGCGCCCTGGTAATCGGCCTGGTGGCCGGTGTGATCTGCTTCTTCTGCGCAACCAGCCTCAAGCGCAAGCTGGGCTACGACGACTCCCTGGACGCATTCGGCGTGCACGGTATCGGCGGTATCGTTGGTGCGATCCTCACGGGTGTCTTTGCTGCCCCTGCATTGGGCGGCTTCGGCACCGTGACTGACATCGCGGCGCAAGTCTGGATCCAGTGCAAAGGTGTCGGCTTCACCGTGATCTACACGGCCATCGTTACCTACGTCATCCTCAAGGTACTCGACATGGTCATGGGCCTGCGTGTGACCGAAGAGGAAGAAGCCGTCGGCCTCGACCTGGCGCAACACAACGAACGCGGCTACAACTTGTAATAACGCGTAAAAAATATGCCCGGCTTGCCGGGCATTTTTTTGTCTGGTGTTTGTCAGTGTTTGAAAGCTGTACCGGTTTTTGCCCAGGGTTTGTGATGGGAAGCACGCGGCACTTTTGACCCTGCGAATGTCTTACAGGCATGTAGGCGTATTCGACACTTTGTTTTTTCCCAGAGCGCGCTAGAATGCGCGCCGATGGGCGCAAAATTGTATTTATCCGGGCGAGCACCTTCATCAGGAGGGTGCTTGTGAAGTCCTCACCATCTTGCACGGTGATGGGGCATAAGCCACTGGTTATCCGGTGGATGTTGATTTTTTTCCGGCGGCCTCGACAGAGGATGAAGCTGGGCTATAACTAATCTGCTTTTCGCAAGTCATGAGGTAGAACATGAGCGACGATGATCTGGAAAACGACGACCTCGAAGTAGGTGATGACGACGAGGCCGAAGATAGCCTTGACGCAGCGGCGGTTGACGACAGTGCTGACGAGGCCGACGACAGTGGCGGCGACGATGCAGCCCCCAAAGCCAAAGGCAAAGCCAAGGCTGCGGTGTCGGTAGACGAACTGCCGAGTGTTGAAGCCAAGAACAAAGAGCGCGATGCGCTGGCCCGTGCGATGGAAGAGTTCCTCGCTAAAGGCGGCAAAGTGCAGGAAGTCGAGGCTAACGTGGTGGCAGACCCACCGAAGAAGCCGGATAACAAGTACGGCAGCCGACCTATTTGAGGTCAGCCACCTGCTTGTAAGAAAAAGCCCGCCGTCGCTGCGGGCTTTTTCATGTCTGGGACATATTCTTTCAGATCACCACCAATCAAATGTGTTGCCTCTATCGTGTTACTGCCAGCTGCGGAGCAGTTCTGGCAGCTCCGTCAGGCTTTGAACCTCGGCATCCGGGCGCTTTGCCGCATCCCACACCTTGCCCGTCGGGTTAAACCACACCGCCCGCAACCCCGCCTGCTGCGCCCCGGCAATGTCGTCCCCGGGATGATCGCCAACATGCACCGCTTCACTGGCATCCACCCCGCCGCGCTGCAACGCTTCTTGAAACAAACGCGCGTCTGGCTTGGCGATGCCGATGTCTTCAGCCCGCAGGGCGAAGTGGAAGTAGTGCGCCAGGCCAACGCGCTGCACATCGGCATTGCCGTTGGTGATCACGCCCAGCAAAAAGTGCTGGCGCAGTGCTTGAAGCATCGGCTCGGCTTCAGGGAATGGCGTGAGTTGGTGCCGCGCATGGATGAACGCTTCGAAGCACACGTCCGCCATTTCTGTGGCTTCGGGCTGTGGATAACCCGCTTCTTCAAACGCGTGGGTCAACACCCGGTGGCGCAAGAGGCTGATGCGATGCTTGAGTTCGGGATGACGCTCCAGCACTTGCAGGCGCAGGCTGGCGAAATGCTCCAGCGGCAAGTCGCCGACTTTGGCGGCGTTAACCGTCAGCCATTCGCGCATCGACGCTTCGGCGCTGATGATGACGGGTACGTTGTCCCAGAGCGTGTCGTCCAGGTCGAAGGTGATCAGCTTGATACTCATGAGTCGCCGCCCTTGATGCGTTTGGCCCGTGGATGGGCGCTGTCGTACACCGTTGCCAGGTGTTGGAAATCCAGATGGGTATAGATTTGCGTGGTCTTGATATCGGAGTGACCGAGCAGCTCTTGCACGGCGCGCAGGTCCTGGGAGGACTCCAGCATGTGGCTGGCAAAGGAGTGCCGCAGCATGTGCGGGTGCAGGTTTTGCCCCAGTTCGCGCTCGCCGGCGGCCTTGACTCGCACCTGGATGGCCCGTGGCCCCAGGCGCCGGCCTTGCTGGCTGACAAACACCGCATCGTCCGCCGGGTTGGTTAAAAGCCGTAGCGGCAGCCACAGTTGCAGGGCTTCCCGAGCCTTCCTGCCCACCGGCAGAACGCGGGTTTTGCTGCCCTTGCCGAGTACTTGTACCAGGCCGTCCGCCAGATCCAGTTGGTCGAGGTTCAGGCCGGTCAGTTCTGACAGGCGCAGGCCCGAGGAGTAGAACAGCTCAAGAATCGCCTGGTCGCGATGGGCCAGGAAGTCGTCCTCGACGGCGCCGTCCAGCAGTTGCAGGGCGCGGTCGGTGTCCAGGGTCTTGGGCAGGCGCCGCTCGCCTTTGGGCGGCGACAGGCCGTTGGCCGGGTCGTGATCACACAGGCCTTCGCGGTTCAGGTAGTGATAGAGGCCGCGCACCGCCGAGAGCAGGCGCGACAGGCTGCGTGACGACTGACCCGCCTGGTGCAGGCGCGCAATCAGGCTGCGCAGGCTCTGGATATCCAGGGCTTTCCAACTGCTGATCTGTTGCTTTTCGCAGTAGGCCAGAACCTTGTTCAAGTCTCGCCGGTAGGCTTCCAGCGTATGGGGCGACACCTGGCGCTCATTGCGCAGGTGCGCACAATAGGCGTCCAGTTGCCGTTCCATGGCTAGCGCACCGCGCGCAGGGCGGTGGTGAAGCGCGGCAGCACGCGGCCCAGTACTTCGGCGATGTAGGTCAGGAACAGCGTACCGACCGAGCTTTTGTAATGCGCAGGGTCGCGACTGGCGATGGCCAGCACGCCATGCAGGCCTTGATGGCTGAGGGCAACCACGGCGGTGGAGCCGATCTGCTTGCGTTGTTCGGCACCAAACAGGAAATCCAGTTCATGCTCACGCAATGTGCCGCTGATGGTCTTGCCTTCGGACAGCAGGCCGCCAATGGCGGTCTGCGCCTCGCTGCCGCTGACCCAACGACCCACCGGCATCGGGTTGTCGCTGAACAGGATCAGGCTCACAAAGGGCACCTGGAAGTCCTGGCGCAGGCTGTCTTCTACGGCGATCACCGTTTCTTCCAGGCTGGTGGCATCCATCAGTGCCAGGATCAGGCGTCGGGTCTTGTCAAACAGGCGGTCGTTGTCACGGGCCACGTCCATCAAGTGCGAGAGCTTGTGGCGCATTTCGATATTGCGCTCACGCAGGATCTTCATCTGCCGCTCCACCAGCGACACGGTATCGCCGCGCTGGTGGGGTATGCGCAGGGCCGGCAGCAGTTCTTCGTGTTCGACGAAGAAGTCCGGATTAGCCTCAAGGTACGCCGCGACGGCAGCGGCCTCCAGACTTTCACTCGGGGACGCTTCTGCGGGTACTTGAGGCTTATCGGTCATTAGCTTGGCTCACTCATAGACGGACCTGTCCTTCGTATACACGCGAGGCCGGCCCGGTCATCAGCACCGGGTGGCCAGGGCCTGCCCATTCGATGGACAAGCGTCCACCGGGCAGGTCGATCAGCAGCGGCGAATCCATCCACCCTTGGCTGATCGCGGCCACGGCAGCGGCGCAAGCGCCGGTACCGCAAGCCTGGGTCTCGCCAGCGCCGCGTTCCCATACGCGCAATTGTGCGCGGGAACGGTCGATCACCTGCAGGAAACCCACATTGACCCGTGCCGGGAAGCGCGGGTGGTGTTCGATTTTCGGCCCCAGTTCATGCACGGGCGCGTTGTTGATGTCGGTTACCCGCAGCACCGCATGGGGGTTGCCCATGGACACGGCTGCAAGGTCGATGACCTGGCCATCAACGTCAACTGCGTAGCTGGTGGCCTGCTCGGTGGCCTGGAACGGAATGTCCGCCGGCACCAGGCGTGGCGCGCCCATATTGACGCTGATCTGGCCGTCGTTGCGGATGTCCAGTTCGATCACGCCGCTCTTGGTCTCGACGCGGATCTGGCGCTTGGCGGTCAGGCGCTTGTCCAGCACAAAGCGCGCAAAGCAGCGCGCACCGTTGCCGCACTGCTCAACTTCCGAACCGTCGGAGTTGAAGATCCTGTAACGGAAATCCACCTCCGGGTTGCTCGGCGCCTCAACGATCAGCAACTGGTCAAAACCAATGCCGGTGTGTCGGTCGCCCCACTGTTTGGCGTGCTTGGGCAGAATGTGCGCGTGCTGGCTGACCAGGTCCAGGACCATGAAATCATTGCCCAGCCCGTGCATCTTGGTAAAACGCAGCAGCATGGCTTACTCCGGCAGCAGGCTTTCGCCAGCATACAACTCGGCTACCGTCTCACGGCGACGCACTTCAAACGCTTGATCACCGTCCACCAGCACCTCGGCGGCACGACCGCGGGTGTTGTAGTTGGAACTCATGACAAACCCATAGGCACCGGCCGAATGCACGGCCAGCAGATCGCCTTCTTCCAGGGCAAGCTGACGGTCCTTGGCCAGGAAGTCGCCGGTCTCGCAAATCGGGCCGACGATGTCGTAGGCGCGGGCTTCGCTATTACGAGGTGTTACGGCGGTGACGTTCATCCAGGCCTGGTACAGCGCCGGGCGGATCAGGTCGTTCATTGCCGCATCGACAATGGCGAAATCCTTGTGCTCGGTGTGCTTGAGGTACTCGACCTGGGTCAGCAGTACGCCGGCGTTGGCGACGATATAACGGCCCGGCTCGAACATCAGCGCCAAGCCACGGCCTTCGATGCGCTCGCGCACGGCTTTGATGTAGTCGGCGATCTGCGGCGGCTCTTCATCGCGATAACGCACGCCCACACCACCACCGAGGTCGATGTGATGCAGGTAGATGCCGCACTCGCCAAGGCGGTCGATCAGCGCCAGCAGGCGGTCGAGGGCATCGAGGAATGGCGGCAGGGTGGTCAGTTGCGAGCCGATATGGCAGTCGACGCCCAGCACTTCCAGGTTTGGCAGTTGGGCGGCGCGGATGTACACGTCCTCGGCGTCGGCAATGGCGATGCCGAACTTGTTCTCTTTGAGACCGGTGGAAATGTACGGGTGGGTGCCGGCGTCGACGTCCGGGTTGACGCGCAGGGAAATCGGCGCGCGAACACCCATCTCGGCGGCGACTACCTGCAGGCGTTCCAACTCGTCGGTGGACTCGACATTGAAGCAGTGCACGCCGACTTCGAGGGCGCGGCGCATATCTTCGCGGCTCTTGCCGACGCCGGAGAACACGATCTTGTCAGCCTGGCCACCAGCGGCCAGTACCCGCTCCAGCTCGCCACGGGAGACGATGTCGAAACCAGCGCCCAGGCGCGCCAGGACATTGAGTACACCCAGGTTGGAGTTGGCCTTGACGGCATAGCACACCAGGCTCGGCGTGCCTTCCAGCGCGTCGGCAAAGCTGCGGTATTGGGCTTCGATGTGCGCACGGGAGTACACGTAGGTCGGGGTGCCAAAGCGCTCGGCAATCGCGGACAAGGCCACGCCTTCCGCGAACAGCTCGCCGTCCCGGTAGTTAAAAGCGTCCATGAATTTCCCTTAGTAGGTGTCGTGCTTGTGCGCTTTGGCAGGCTTTTGCGACGATTGCGCCTGTTCATTCGGGTCTTTGCTGTCATCGGGCAGGTACAGCGGGCCTTTTTGACCACAGGCACTAACGAGGCAAGCGACCGCGACGAGCGCAGCAAGGGAAGAGATCAGGCGCTTCATGGCGAAATCCTTGAATATGCATTAATTGCGCCCGAGTATACCGACCACCCGCCAGCTTGCCTATGCGCTGGAATACCCGTCCAGCGGGGCTTTGCCGAGACAGCCTGGAAGCGGGCTACGCTGGTTGGGGATATTTCATACCGCCAATCGTGATGAAATCGGTATCCTTTGCAATCGGCCGGGCTCGCCCGTATCGTGCGGCGCTTGAGCAAAACCAGACACTTTTGAGGTTGCCACAATGAGTTTGACCGAAGCCCGTTTTCACGACCTGGTGGATGCGACCCAGCAAGCGCTGGAAGATATTTTCGATGACAGCGGCTTGGACGTGGACCTGGAAAACTCGGCCGGCGTGTTGACCGTCAAGTTCGAAAGCGGCCAGCAGTTGATCTTCAGTCGCCAGGAACCGCTGCGTCAGCTGTGGCTGGCAGCGCGTTCCGGTGGCGTGCATTTTGACTACGACGAAGAAAGTGGCAAATGGCAGTGCGACAAGAGCGAAGAGCTACTCGGTGAAATGCTCGCGCGCCTGGTCAGCGAATACACCGGCGCTGACCTGGATTTCGACGAGATCTGATGGTGAGCCAGCCTGCACCAGTACGTCCGCCCAAGCCGCTGTTCAGTAATGTCAGCCCGGCAGTGCCGTCACCTTGTATCAGTTTGTGTCGCCTGGACGAGCAAAAAGTCTGCCTCGGATGCTTTCGTCATGTGGAAGACATCCGGGAATGGCGCTCCGCCGACGATGCACGGCGCCGGGTGATCTGCACCGAGGCCGAACAGCGCAGGGCGCGCGCCTGAGGTCGTCTTGTTTATTTGTGACGCTGTGGTAGTGTCCGGCTACGCCTCAATTCATCGAGGCCCGTGAGAACCCCGCCTTTTTCTGGCGGGGTTTTGCTTTTTTGTGCAGAAAAAAGGAGTCTGCCTGAATCATGACCACCGCACCGTCTATCATCCTCACCCGCCTCGACGTGCAGCGTCTGGAGCAATTGATCGACCGCCTGGGCGATGAGTTTCCCGGCGTTGAAGCGTTGCAAGCCGAACTCGACCGCGCCGAAGACGTGGTTGGCCACGATGAAGTCCCGGCAGGTGTCGTGACCATGAACTCCAGCGTGCATTGCCGTGAAGAAAGCAGTGGCAAGGATTACCACCTGACCCTGGTCTACCCCAAGGACGCCAATGCAGACGAAGGCAAAATTTCGATCCTGGCGCCGGTGGGCAGCGCTTTGCTCGGCCTGCAAGTGGGCCAGCACATCGACTGGCCTGCGCCGGGCGGCAAGACCCTCAAGCTGGAATTGCTCAGCGTTGAAGGCCAGCCTAAAGACGGCGGCGCCTTCGCGCTCTAAACCTGATCCAGTGCGGCGTTGAGCGACAGCTCAAGCTCCGCCTTGTAACGCAGGTACAGGTTGCTCGGGCTGTGCACATCGCCGAGCAGGCCCGACAGGTCCAGGTCGGTGATGTAGCAGCGGTAGCGCTCGATCTCGCGGCGCTGCCCGACGATTTCCCGGGCGACCACGGCAAAGAGTTGATCGCCGAATTCCAGTTCGCAAAACTCCCGCTGATTGCAGTACAGGGTAATGCCCACCTGGCCCGGTGCTGCCTTGCCGATAATCGCCTGCACGTCATAAAACGGCTTGTTCGCCGGGTTTTGCGGTGCCGGGCGAGGCTCGATGCCGCGAGCGCGCCCGCTGCCCGACGGCAATAGTTGGTAATACAAGGTTTGCACCGCGACCAGCGGCTCTTGCTGGTCCAGCGGTGACAACGCTTCCCGACGGTAAATGATCGACTGCAAAAAGCGCTGCAACGGCGCGAGCAGGCTTTGCTCATCATGAAACGGCAGGCGCTGCTGCCATAACGCGTTGAACTCATCCAATACATACAGCTCGGCGAAGCCGTCGTGGACCCGGTAGAACACCTGCACGCAATCGGCCATGCCCATGGGCAGCAACAGCGCCAGGTCATGGTCTTCCAGGGCCATGGCGTCCAGATGCAGCGGGCTGTAGCTGGCCAGTTCTTCGCTGAGGTAGGCGATCAGCGCGTCCTGGGTCGAGAGCGATACGTGGGTGGCTTGGCCAGGTATCAATTCCATCACGTGATAATGCTGCTGAACCTGCAACAGATAACGGTGGTTGGACTGGCCGAGCAACAGGTTCTGTGCGGTGTCGAAAATCTCTTCCACCCGTTGGGCAATGAACTGCGCACGGTTGTGACAGAAGCAGCGCACCCGCAGTCGCGGCAAGTGATTGGGCGGCAGTTGGTTGAGGTAGTCGCGCAGGCAGTCGAGCAGGGCGTGGGGGCCGTCATAGCGGCTGACCATCACCTCATTCCAGCTGTTGAGAGTGACTTGGTCGAGGGTCAGCACCAGGTTGTCACGCACACCGGCATAACTCAGGGAGTCAGTGCGCTCAGTGGTCATCAGGATATTCAAGTCGCGATGGTGCTTGAGCGGGTCGACGCCGACGTTGATCAGCAGCAGCACCTCCTCCGGGACGGCCGAACGCAGCAGGCGCTCTTCATCGACGCCGGCCAGGGGCAGGGCGACGCTCTGTTGCAGGCTGCCCAACAGGTTGAACAGCTCGAATTCGGTCATGTCACTGGTGCCAGGGTGCAGGGCCAAGCGCGTGCTGCTGTCGATGACGCCATTGCGATGGCACCAGGTGAGCATTTCCAGCAGGTCGCGGCTGCGTTTGATCGGCGCGAAGTGCTCCGATTCCTGGGCCGTCAGGCTGCCGTTATACAGGCCCCAGTAGTGTTGGCCAGGCTCCTTGCGGTTGGGTGATTGCACCAGGGTCAGGGTGTCTTCGGCCAAGTCGGGGGCAATGCCGGGGTTGATGAACTCGACCTTGCCGGCCTTGCGTTCAAAGGCCGCGTAGAGGCGCCGGCCCAGCACATTGAGGTCGCGCTTGTTGATCAGGCTGACGGTCTGCTCGGTACGGGCGAACTGGGTCAGGAAGCGATAGCTGTAGTTGAGCTCATTGACCAGGGCGCGGCGCTCGGAAGCCACCTGGCGCACCTTCCACTGGCTGCGGCTGTCGAGCAGGGCCAGTTGGCGCGCGTCCCAGCCCCATTCGTGGGCCAGTCGCTCCAGCAGCAAACGCTGCCAACTGGTACTGCGCTGACCGGCGGTGAGCTTGCGGTTGACCTTCAGGTACAGCGCGCGCCGCACCAGCTCCAGGCGTTCCGGCTCGTTGCGGGCGTTGAGGTATTCCTCGATGCGCCGGTACACCACGATGTATGGGTCCAGCTCGTCCAGGTCCATCTGGTTGGCGAACACTGCCCGCTTGAAGCGCAGGCTCAGGCACTGCACGTTGGGGTGCTCGCTGGCGTAGACCTCGGTCAGCAGCAGCTTGAGCACCGATTTGTACGGCGACTCGATGCCCTTGAACAGTTGCCACAGCCCGGCCCCGATGAATTCCCCTGGCGGGATGCGCGCCAGGTGGCCCAGGTCGAGGGTTTCATCGGCGCGGATAAAGCGCTTGGAGATCAGCGTGTGGGTGAACTCGGCATAGCGGGTTTCTTCATACACCGGCACCAGCCACCAGATCGGCGTGCGCCCGGCGAGCCAGATGGCGGTGCGGTAGAACTCGTCCAGCAACAGGTAATGCTGGGTAGTGCCGCAATCATCGGAGCTGAGCTGGGTGTCGCGCTCGCCGAGCACAAAGCGTGTCGGCTCGATCAGGAAGAAGTGCGCCTCGGCGCCCATGCTCAGGGCCCAGGCTTCGAGCAGTTGGCACTTCTTGCGCAACTCGGCCAACTCGGTTTCGCCAAGATCCGGCGCGTGGCACACCCACACGTCCATATCGCTTTGATCGGCCTGGGCCAGGGTGCCAAGGCTGCCCATCAGGAACAGGCCATGAATCGGCCGGGGCGGGTTGCCGTGGCGTGGCTTGTAGGAGAAAGAACGGGTCAGGCGCTGGGCTTCGGTCAATGCTTGCGGGTCGGGCTCGAAGTTCGACAGGCCCGCCGGCGTGCTGCCGGAGACATAACCCGGTAGCAACGGGTGGTTGACGTGGAAAAACAGCGGCACCAGGGTCAACACGCTTTGCTGGCGCGGCGTCAGCCCTTCGATGGCGCGGGCCATGCGGCCGTCATTGAGGGCCATGAAGCGCGCACGCAGTTGGGCCAGCACCTTGCGGTCGATGCCTTCGTCCAGGTCAGGGCGGATTTCATGGGTGCGGGTCATGTCGAACTCGGTGGCGCGCAGGGCCCGACGTGGGCGGCCATGTAGGAGTTTATAGCCGGTAGCGTAGGAGGTTTAGAGGGTAATCGGTTATTGCTGCCAGAACTTTAACCCGTTCACAGCAATGCCCTCGGAATCCGCGAGAGGCGGACTCCATGGGCGGTATCAAGTGTCAGGCAGCTTCTTTGGTCGAGGCGGTGGTCAGGATGGTCAGCAGGGTTTGGGCCTGCTCAGCAGCGTCACGACCAAGGCTGGTCAAATAGCCCCCGTCTGGCTGGTCGATAAGGCCTTTGGCATGGAGGCGTTTGGCAGCGGCGATAGCAGTGGGCGCGGCGGTCTGGTGGACTTTCAGACCCTCCTTGGTGCTGTCCAATGGGAAGAGTACAAGGATTTCCAGTTCGGCAACCAACTCAGGGGTATACGACATAAGGACTCCAGACTTTCTAAGAATTTATTAGAGGCTAGCAGGCCATAAGGTGAACGCACTTTGCCGAACTGTCCAGTGTGTAACCGCGTACTGGATTTATTGCTTTTCAGGCGGCAATGTCGGCAGGGCACGCAGCGCAGTTTCATACCATTCGGTATTGAACGCGCGGTCCTCTTCCAGCAGTGCATCGATTTCGACGGCAAGCACGTGGGCCATCAATTGCAGGATTTCGTCACGCTCATAACCGACCAGGGTCAGCTTGTTGAAGGTGGCCTTGGCGGCAGGTGGATTATCGCTTTCGATCTGGTTCTCGATCGCTTCGATCAAAGTGTTTTCGGCGAATTCTTCTTCGTCGTTGTCGATATCGGTCGGCTCGCTCATGGCAGGCTCCTCAAGGAAAGGGCGCCAGTCTACCCCCATTCAGGCAGGTGATGCTGCTGGTCAGGCCGTGCCTTCGGATCTATAACTCTTGCAGCCAACCCCACACCCGGCCTGGAGGCAGTCGCAATGCTCAAGCTCTATGGATTCTCAGTCAGCAACTACTACAACATGGTCAAACTGGCGCTACTGGAGAAAGGGCTGCCTTTCGAAGAAGTGCCTTTTTACGCCGGGCAAACCCCCGAAGCCCTCGCTGTAAGCCCGCGTGGCAAGGTGCCGGTGTTGGGGGTGAAGCAGGGGTTTATCAACGAGACCAGTGTGATTCTCGAGTACATCGAGCAAACCCAGGAAGGGCCTTCGCTGCTGCCGGCCGACCCGTTCCAGCGTGCCCAAGTATTGGCGCTGTGCCGGGAGATCGAGCTGTATATCGAGTTGCCCGCCCGTGCGTGCTTCGCCGAAGCGTTTTTTGGCATGTCGGTGCCGGAGGCGATCAAGGACAAATCCAAGGCTGAACTGCTGCTGGGAGTCGGCTCTTTAGGTCGACACGGGAAGTTTGCGCCCTATGTGGCGGGGGAGAGTTTTACGTTGGCGGATCTGTACTTCATGTACAGCGTGAACCTCGCCTGTGCAGTGGGCGAGAAGCTGTTCGGGTTGGATTTTCTGGCCGGGTTGCCGCAGGCCAAGGCGTTGCTGGAGAAGCTGCATGCAATGCCCAACGCACAAAAGGTGGCGGCGGACAGGGAAGCGGCGATGCCGGCGTTTTTGGCGATGATTGCTGCCAAGAAGTAGATGTTTGGTGCCTGGGAGGCAGTCGTCGCGGGCAAGCCCGCTCCCACAGTTTACCGAGGTGTCTGGTGGTACTCGGTCCCCTGTGGGAGCTGGCTTGCCTGCGATGCTTTTAGCGGCTGGCGAGCAATGCCTGGCCACGTGCAACGGCTGCCTTCACCTGTGCCGGCGCAGTGCCGCCAACATGGTTACGTGCATTCACCGAACCTTCCAGGGTCAGCACGGCGAACACGTCCTGCTCGATCTGGTCGCTGAACTGGCGCAGCTCTTCCAGGCTCATTTCTGCCAGGTCTTTGCCGGTGTCCACGCCGTATTTAACGGCATGGCCAACGATTTCGTGGCAGTCACGGAATGGCAGGCCACGGCGAACCAGATAGTCCGCCAGGTCGGTCGCAGTAGAAAACCCGCGCAGGGCTGCTTCACGCATGATCGCGTGCTTGGGTTTGATCGCCGGGATCATGTCGGCAAACGCGCGCAGCGAGTCGCGCAGGGTGTCGGCGGCGTCGAACAGCGGCTCTTTGTCTTCCTGGTTGTCCTTGTTGTAGGCCAGAGGTTGGCCTTTCATCAAGGTCAGCAGACCCATCAGCGCGCCGAATACACGGCCGCTCTTGCCACGTACCAGCTCAGGCACGTCGGGGTTTTTCTTTTGCGGCATGATCGAACTGCCGGTGCAGAAGCGGTCTGGCAGGTCGATGAACTGGAATTGCGCACTGGTCCACAGCACCAGCTCTTCCGAGAAGCGCGACAGGTGCATCATCGCGATGCTGGCCGCGGCGCAGAATTCGATGGCGAAGTCACGGTCGGACACGCCGTCCAGCGAGTTGCCGCCCACGGCGTCAAAACCCAGCAGTTGCGCAGTGTATTCGCGGTCGATCGGGTAGGTGGTGCCGGCCAGCGCGGCGCTGCCGAGCGGCATACGGTTGGCACGCTTGCGGCAGTCCACCAGGCGCTCATAGTCGCGGCTGAGCATTTCGAACCAAGCCAGAAGGTGGTGGCCGAAGGTCACAGGCTGCGCGGTCTGCAGGTGGGTGAAGCCGGGCATGATGGTGTCTGATTCACGCTCGGCCTGCTCCAGCAGGCCTTTTTGCAGGCGAGTGATTTCGGACAGGATCAGGTCGATTTCGTCACGGATCCACAAGCGAATATCGGTGGCCACCTGGTCGTTACGGCTACGGCCGGTGTGCAGCTTCTTGCCGGTCACTCCGATGCGATCGGTGAGGCGGGCCTCGATGTTCATGTGCACGTCTTCCAGGTCGACGCGCCAGTCGAACGTGCCGGCTTCGATCTCGCCACGGATGATGGTCAGGCCGTCGATGATGCTGTCGCGCTCAGCGTCGGTCAGCACGCCGACCTTGGCCAGCATCGTCGCGTGGGCGATGGAACCCATGATGTCGTGGCGGTACAGGCGCTGGTCGAAAGTGACGGAGGCGGTGAAGCGCGCGACGAAGGCGTCGACGGGTTCACTGAAGCGGCCGCCCCAGGACTGGTTGGTCTTGTCGGTGCTCATGGATTCGCTCGTGATTGCTTAATAAAGAGGCTTGCAAGTGTGCCGGCGATAATAACAGGGTTGCCTGCGAAGGCGGTGCTGCGGGTCGTCGGCATTTTTATTTATGCAAACGATGGCTAAGTGCCTTGCCGCCGAACGCGTCCGGGACGAGACTGGAGACAGAGGCCAATTGAAACGATATTTGACGATTGAGCAATGTCGTCTCGGTGAGCGTCTACAGTTGCACTGATAGTGTGTGAATGCACCAAAGTCGGGTGACGCGGTCAGAGCCCAGACTATCCATTTAAAAACGGGGGGTATTCGGATTGTGTATCAGCAAACCCTACGACGATGCCCGAAGGCAGCAGGTTTTGGGCGCTATTGAACAGGTCCGGGTAAATATGGGTGCCGCTGCCAGGGCACTTTTTGCCGCTCGCGCTAGTCTTAGCGTGGATCGCTGTGACGCAAGTCACCGCACCTGTCTACGCTATCCTTGTGCGAGACTCACGCAGGAATCCAGCGCAATATGAATGTCCTGATCGTTGATGACGAACCCCAAGCCCGCGAGCGACTGAGCCGATTGGTCAGTGAGCTCGAGGGTTATACAGTCCTTGAACCGAGCGCCACCAACGGCGAAGAGGCGTTGACGCTGATCGACAGCCTCAAGCCCGATGTGGTGTTGCTCGATATCCGCATGCCGGGCCTTGATGGCCTGCAAGTTGCCGCCCGCCTGAGTGAGCGAGAATCGCCACCGGCGGTGGTGTTCTGTGCGGCCCAGGAAGAGTTTTCCACAGAGACCCTGGAAGCCAGCGGTGCCAGCTTCGTTGCCAAGCCGGTCGCTGGCGAAGCGCTGCTCAAGGCGCTGAAGAAGGCTGAGCGTCCCAATCGCGTCCAACTCGCTGCCCTGACCCAGCCTGCCGCCCAAAGTGGCAACGGGCCGCGCAGTCATATCAGCGCCCGCACACGCAAAGGCATTGAACTGATCCCTCTGGGCCAGGTGGTCTACTTTATTGCAGATCACAAGTACGTGACCCTGCGTCACGAAGCTGGCGAAGTGTTGCTTGATGAGCCGCTCAAGGCCCTTGAGGATGAGTTTGGCGACCGCTTCGTGCGTATCCACCGCAACGCGTTGGTGGCTCGCGAGCGAATAGAACGCTTGCAGCGCACGCCCTTGGGGCACTTTCAGTTGTTCCTCAAAGGTCTCAATGGCGATGCCTTGATCGTCAGCCGACGCCATGTCGCCGGTGTGCGCAAGATGATGCAGCAGCTTTAGCCCGAGGGCCGCGGCCGGGCCTGCATTCCTTATCTCGGTGCGACGCGGCCAGGGAGGCCCCGCACTTGCTGATTCAAATCAAAGCGTATTTGCCTGAGCTGTTATTATCTGCCGTATCTATTCAGTACGGATTGATCCATGTCCTCTCGCGAAATCCGCATCGCCACCCGTAAAAGCGCCCTGGCCTTGTGGCAGGCCGAATACGTCAAAGCACGTCTTGAGCAGGCTCATCCTGGCCTCACGGTGACCTTGGTGCCCATGGTCAGTCGCGGCGACAAGCTGCTGGACTCGCCGCTGTCGAAGATTGGCGGCAAGGGGCTGTTCGTCAAGGAACTGGAAACCGCGCTGCTGGAAAACGAAGCCGACATTGCCGTGCATTCGATGAAAGACGTGCCCATGGACTTCCCTGAAGGCCTGGGCCTGTTTTGCATCTGCGAGCGTGAAGACCCGCGCGATGCCTTCGTTTCCAACACCTACGCCTCGCTGGATGATCTACCTTTGGGCAGTATTGTCGGCACCTCCAGCCTGCGTCGCCAGGCACAGTTGCTGACCCGTCGACCGGACCTGCAAATCCGCTTCCTGCGCGGCAACGTCAACACACGCCTGGCCAAGCTGGATGCCGGTGAATATGACGCGATCATCCTCGCCGCTGCCGGCCTGATCCGCCTGGGCTTTGAGGCCCGCATCACCTCGGCGATCAGCGTCGAAGACAGCTTGCCGGCAGGCGGGCAGGGCGCCGTGGGCATCGAATGCCGCATCGCCGACAGTGAAATCCATGCGCTGCTCAAACCCCTTGATCATCACGACACCGAAGTGCGCGTCACGGCCGAGCGTGCCCTGAACAAACACCTCAACGGTGGCTGCCAGGTGCCCATCGCCTGCTACGCGGTGCTCGAAGGTGAAAACCTGTGGCTGCGCGGTCTGGTAGGCGACCCGGACGGCGGCACCCTGCTGACGGCCGAAGTACGCGGGCCGCAGCGTGATGCGACGGCCCTGGGTATTCAGGTGGCCGAGGAGCTGCTGGACAAGGGCGCTGGCGTCATTCTGCAAAAGGTCTACGGCGAGGCCGGCCCGCAGTGACGCAATGGCGAGTGCTGCTGACGCGGCCAGCCGAGGAGTCGATGGCCTTGGCGGCGTCGCTGTCCGAGGCGGGCATTTTCAGCAGCAGCTTGCCTTTGCTCGACATCGAGCCGCTCCCGGTCACCCCTGAGCAGCAGGCCGTGTTCCACGACCTTGGCCGCTATTGCGCGGTGATCGTCGTGAGCAAGCCGGCGGCGCGCCTGGCCGTGCAACAGTTGGATCAAGCCTGGCCGCATCTGCCATGGTTCACTGTTGGCGCCGCCACCGCACAGGTGGTGGCTGACCACGGCCTCGATGTTCACTACCCGCTCACGGGCGATGACAGCGAAGCCTTGCTTCAATTGCCTGCCTTGCGCGAGGCTATTGCACGGCCCGGTGCACGGGTGTTGATCCTGCGCGGTGAGGGCGGTCGGGAGTTGCTGGCGCAGCGTTTGCGCGAGCAAGGTGCTAGTGTCGACTATCTGGAGTTGTATCGTCGTTTGCTTCCGGCCTATGCCGCCGGGGTGCTGACGCAACGTATCCAGTTGGAACGCCTGAACGGCCTGGTGGTCAGCAGTGGGCAGGGTTTTATCAACCTGCAGGCCTTGGCCGGTGCCGATTGGCCCCAGTTGGCGCAGTTGCCGTTGTTCGTGCCCAGCCCGCGAGTCCAGGAGATGGCGCGGGCTGCTGGCGCAGAAAAAGTTGTAGATTGTCGCGGCGCGAGTGCCGCGGCGTTGTTAGTGGCGTTACGCAGCTGTGCTTTTTAAGAAAAGCCGTTGCCACTCTCTGATACGCAAAGGACGGATACGTGAGCGAAACAGCCTTGCCTAAAGATGAAACCCAGCCCGCACTCGATGCGCCGGTTGAGTCACCGGTCACCGCGCCGCGCCGTGGCAATGGCCTGGCAATCGTTGCCTTGCTGCTGGGCGCTGCCGGGGTCGCCGCCGGCGGTTGGGGGATCTGGCAGGTCCGCGCCCTGCAAGCCAGCAGCCAGCAGCAGTTGGGCCAGGTGCAGACCCTCGATGATCAATCCCAGTCCCTCAAGCAGAGCCAGCAACAACTGGCTGCGCGCCTGGCCCAGTTGCCGGCGGCGGATGAGCTGGAGGAGCGTCGCCGCCTGGTTGCCCAGTTGCAAGGTGATCAGCAGCGCTTGAGCCAGCGCCTGGAAGCCGTACTGGGCGCCAGCCGTCAGGACTGGCGCTTGGCCGAGGCCGAGCATTTGATTCGTCTGGCGAGTCTGCGCCTGTCGGCCCTGCAAGATATCAACAGCGCCCAGTCGCTGGTGCAGGGCGCCGATGAGATTCTTCGCGAGCAGAGCGACCCGGGTTCCTACGCCGCTCGTGAGCAACTGGCCAAAAGCCTGGCCGCGCTGCGCAGTACCGAGCAGCCGGACCGTACCGGCCTGTACCTGCAATTGGCCGCACTGCGTGACCAAGTGGTGCAACTGGCAGCCATCGCCCCTGAATATCAGTTGACCGAGCCCGCGTCACAAGGGCGCCCGACCACTGATACCGACAGCCGCTGGAGCCAGTGGTGGGAGCAGATTTCCCGCTACTTCCGCATCGATTTCAACCCTGATGACAACATTCGTCCTTTGCTGGCAGGCCAAGGCCTGAACCAGGTGCGCCTGGCGCTGAGCCTGGCCCTTGAGCAGGCGCAATGGGCGGCGCTCAATGGCGAATCGGCGGTGTATAGCCGTTCGCTGGGCGAGGCGCGCAGCGTGTTGCAGGACAACTTCAATCAGGACAACCCGCAGAGCAAGGCGATGTTGGCGCGTATTGCCGAGCTTGAGCCCAAGGCGGTCTCGGTGGTGACCCCGGACTTGGCTGCGAGCCTGGCGGCCGTGCAGGCCTACCTTGAGCGTCGGCATTTGTCTGCCGATGAAGCCAAGGCCGCAGCTACGCCGACGGCCCCGTCGCCGAAGCAGGAGTGAAGCCGATGAAGCGTTTCTATGTGATCCTGGTGCTGGCGATAGCAATCGCGCTGGCACTCGCCGTGGGCATTTCGAAACACACCGGCTACGTGCTGATTACCTATCCCCATGTGCTGCATTACGAGTCGAGTTTGTGGGCGACCGTAGTGGCGGTGTTTGCCATTGGCCTGGCGATCTACCTGATTCGCGTGCTGCTGAGCCTGGTGACCACGTCGGGTGGTGTGGTTAACCCATGGTCGCGCCGTAACCGCAGCCGCCGTGTGCAAATTGCTATCGAGCAAGGCCAGATGGACCTCGCCGAAGGGCGTTGGGCCAGTGCCGAACGCCACCTGCACCGGGCCGCCGAAGCCGAACGCCAGCCGCTGCTGTATTACCTCGGTGCCGCCCGTGCGGCCAATGAGCAGGGGCGCTATGAAGAGTCAGATGGTTTGCTGGAGCGCGCTTTGGAGCGTCAGCCACAGGCGGAGCTGGCGGTTGCTTTGAGCCATGCGCAACTGCAATTGGACCGTGGCGATGCCGAGGGCGCGCTGGTCACCTTGCAGGCCATGCACGAGCGCCATCCCCATAACGCTCAGGTACTGCGTCAATTGCAGCGTTTGCATCAGCAGCGCGGCGATTGGTCGTCGGTGATTCGACTGTTGCCGGAGTTGCGCAAAGACAAAGTGCTGCCTCCCAGTGAACTGGCCGAGCTTGAACGACGCGCCTGGGGCGAAAACCTCGGCTTGGCGGCCCAGCGTGAAGAGCTGGGCGAAGCTGGCTTGCAGTCCCTGGAGCGGGCCTGGCAGCAACTGACTTCCGCTCAACGCCAGGAGCCACAACTGGTGCTGGCCTATGCCGAGCAACTGCGACAGCTGGGCGCCGATGCCAAGGCCGAAGAGGCGTTGCGTGGCGCGATCAAGCGCAATTACGACAGCCACCTGATTCGCCTCTATGGCCTGCTGCGTGGCAGTGACCCGGCTCGGCAATTGAAGTTTGCCGAAGGTTGGCTCAAGGACCATCCAGGCGACGCCAGCCTGTTGCTGACATTGGGTCGCCTGTGCCTGCAAAACAGCCTGTGGGGCAAGGCGCGGGACTATCTGGAAAGCAGCCTGCAGGTGCAGCGCAACCCTGAGGCGTGTGCCGAACTGGCGCGCTTGTTGGCCCAGTTGGGTGATACCGAGCGCAGTAATCAGCTGTTCCAGGAAGGACTGGGCCTGTTGGATAGCCGCTTGTTGGCGTCACCGCTGCCGGTTCCTGCCCGAGTTTGACGTAGGAGAGAGTCGAAGGGTTGGTTCAGAAGTGTCTGATAACCAACCCTTCGATGCGTTGGGAATGCTGGGGCTGAGCCGGCCATCAGTAAACTCCTACATTGTATAGCTCGATGTCTTCCATGCTCTGACGGCATGTCCCTAGGCTCTCGCGGAATTGTCTGCTCCGGTGCGTATTGAAAGGGGTCAGGCCTTTCCTCTACCGTAGCGGCCTGTCTTTCGCGATGCGGATAAAGCATGTCTTTGGCCCCTTCACGTTCCTTGTTTTTTCTCGCGTTCATGGCGGGTGCGCTGACGTTGGGCGCGTCCTTTTACCTTGAATTCGGCGTGTCTCTGCGCCCGTGCTTCCTGTGCCAGGTGCAACGCATCTTCCTGGCTGTTTTTACGCTGATCAATCTGGTCGCCACCCTCCATAATCCCACGCGTTCCGCTGCCTATTTTTACGGTCTTGTCAGTATGGGTAGCGCAGTGCTCGGTGCGCTCACCGCCGTACGCCAGGTGTTGCTACAAAACGCCGCACCTGATCAGGCTGCTGATTGCTGGCCAAGCCTGCACTATATGATCGAAAACCTATCGTTTTGGCAGGCGCTGCAATCGTCGGTCAAAGGCACTGTCGACTGTGTGGAAATCAACTGGACCCTGTTTGACTTGAGCCTTCCCGAATGGAGCCTGCTGTTCTTCGTTGGCATGCTGATTTTGGGAATCTTGCAGTTTTCAAGGCTGCTGCTGATGCCGCGTTTGCATCCGGCGAGTCGTTGAAATGAGCCCGAGAGTTGTAGGACGGGATTAAACACTTGTATGAACTTTCTCTCCTGCGTACCTTGAAGCCATAGTCATGCGGGCATAATCTGGCCCGCACGTGTTATCGAAACCGTTTGTCAGATGCGGCCTTGTCCGGCTGCTGCCTTATCCTTGAAGTGTTGCGCGGGCACCAGGCAGCAGCGCCCCTATAGGGAAGAGAGATCATCATGCTGGAAAGTTGTCAGAATGCTCAGGAACGCTGGGGTGGGGTGCACAAGCTCATCGACAGATGGCTGCTGGAGCGCCACGAACTGATTCAGGCCTATGATGCTCTTGGCGCCAAGCCCGATGCACTGTCTGAGAACCACAAGCCGCTGCAAGAGTTCTGCGGGTCTTTGGTGGACTATGTTTCTGCCGGCCACTTCGAGATCTACGAGCAACTGACCGGTGAAGCGAAAGCGTTCAATGATAAGCGGGGCCTTGAGCTGGCCGAGACCCTTTACCCGCGCATTGATGTGATTACCGAGAAGCTACTGGCATTCAACGATCTGTGCGATGAAGGCAAATGCGTTGCTGAAAAATTCAAGGAGCTCGGAGGTCTGCTCCATGAGCGTTTCGAGTTGGAAGACTGCCTGATCGAAGTGTTGCACACCGCCCATAGCGAAGAGCCTGCTACCCAGGCTTGATCCTTGATCGCGGTACAAAAAAACGGTGCGCATTGCGCACCGTTTTTTATGGGTTCAGTGGCGGGTTCCGAGCAATTCGATCTCGAACACCAGCGGCGTATAGGGCGGGATCAATTCGCCTGCGCCATCAGCCCCATAGGCCTGTGCCGATGGAATCACCAGACGCCATTTCGCACCTACGGGCATCTGTTGCAGCGCACTGCTCCAGCCGCTGATCACACTGTCCAGACGAAACCACTGCGGCTGGCTGCTTTTATCGAACACAGTGCCATCGGGTAGCCGCCCCACGTATTTCACTTCAACCTGGTCATTGGCCATCGGTTTGTTGCCGGTGCCGGGGGTGAGTTCGTTGAGCAGGATTCCATCCGCCAATTCACGTACGCCTTTGACGGCTTTTTCTTTGTTTAAAAATTGTTGCTCGGCGGCCAGTGCTTTTTCGCTCTGGGGTACCTGAGCGTCGGCTTCGCTTTGCGCTTCGTGTTGGGCAAGCAGTTGTTCGATACGGGCGTTATCCAATGTCAGCGGTTTGCCTTGATAGGCTTGCTTGAGGCCGTCGATCAGGGCCTGGATCTGCAGGTCAGGGACTTCCTGGCGCAGCCGTTCACCGAGGCTTGCGCCCAGGCTGTAGGCGAGGTCATGCTGGTCCTGGTCAGTGGTTTTTGGTGGCGATTGCTCGCTCGCATTGGCCACCGAAATCGCCAGGCCCAGCACAAAAAAAAGGTAACGCGACATGGGGCATTCTCCCGCCGAAAGTGCGACGGATTATGCCAGCGTGAATGGGTAAAAAGTGCCGCGTATTTTCGTTATATCGATAAGAATTTTCGCACGGTGCAACGCAAGCCAAACGATACTGTCAACATGCCCTAGCGGCGGTAAGAGCAGAGGGCTAGTATGAGCCGCACCCACGTCAGCCAGGAGGTAAACCATGTCGGCCAAACAGAAGCCTGTTAATACCCCGTTGCATTTACTCCAACAACTTTCGGGCAGCTTGCTCGAACATCTGGAAAGCGCTTGTTCCCAAGCCTTGGCCGATGCAGAAAAGCTGCTCGCCAAGCTGGAAAAACAACGCGGTAAAGCGCAAGAAAAGCTGCACAAATCCCGCACCAAACTGCAAGACGCTGCCACTGCTGGCAAGGCCAAGGCACAAGCCAAAGCCAAAGACGCCGTCAAAGAACTTGAGGACCTGCTGGACGCCCTCAAGGATCGCCAAGCTGAAACCCGCACCTACATTTCCCAACTCAAAAAAGACGCTCAAGAAAGCCTGAAACTGGCTCAGGGCGTTGGTCGTGTGAAGGAAGCCGTAGCCAAGGTGCTGGGCGCTCGTACGCCTGCAAAAGCGGTTGCCAAGCCAGCTGCCAAAACCGCTGCTGCAAAACCAGCCGCCAAGCCAGCTGCCAAAACCGCTGCTGCGAAACCAGCCGCCAAGCCAGCTGCCAAAACTGCTGCTGCAAAACCAGCCGCCAAGCCAGCTGCTAAAACTGCTGCTGCAAAACCAGCCGCCAAGCCAGCTGCTAAAACTGCTGCTGCAAAACCAGCCGCAAAACCAGCCGCAAAGCCAGCGGCTAAAACGGCTGTTGCAAAACCAGCCGCCAAGCCAGTTGCTAAAACGGCTGCTGCAAAACCAGCCGCCAAGCCAGCTGCTAAAACTGCTGCTGCGAAACCAGCCGCCAAGCCAGCTGCTAAAACTGCTGCTGCGAAACCAGCCGCCAAGCCAGTTGCTAAAACCGCTGCTGCGAAACCAGCCGCGAAGCCAGTTGCCAAAACCGCTGCTGCAAAACCAGCCGCCAAGCCAGCTGTTAAAGCCGCTGCTGCAAAACCAGCCGCCAAGCCAGTTGTTAAAGCTGCTGCTGCGAAACCGGCCGTTAAGCCAGTTGCCAAGCCTGCTGCTGCAAAACCGGCCGTTAAGCCAGCCGTCAAGCCTGCTGCCGCTAAACCAGTTGCAAAGCCAGTCGCTGCCAAACCAGCCCCGGCCAAACCAGCAACGCCTGCAGCTACTCCAGCAGCATCCTCCGCTCCAACCGCGCCGACCAGCAGCACGCCTGCACCGGTCACGCCAAGCACTACCCCAACCAGCGCTTCCTAAGTGCCGGTGGCCGCGACGCGCAGCTGTTGCAGCGCGTCGTGGTCAAGGTTGGCGGCATCCTCAGCCGCCAGTCCTTCCAGCCACTGCGTTTGAGCCACCGCACATGTCGGCCAAGCCTGTGCAAGCGCTTCCAAGCGTGTCAGTAGCTGTCGTTCGGCATCCAGCTCAAGGGCTTTGACCCGCTCCCGTAACCCTGCCAACGGCTCGTCCTGCTGCGCCATGGCGCGCCATTGCACCCGAACGTGGCGCAACGGTTCGATCACTTGCGTCTGCCACGGTCGAGAAAGCTGTTGCAGTGCTCGTGCACGCTCGGGCTCAAACGCTGCACCGCGTTGCTCCAGCCATGCGCCACACAGCAACAGGCACACATCTGCGCCTTGTTCCTGCAGGCGCAAGCAGGCGGTTTCGACGCCCGGACGGGCGTAAGTCGAGAGGGCAAAGCTCCACAGGTCAGCGCACATATTCACACCCAAGCCAGCGGGCAACGAAGCTGGTAGACTCCGCCGCCATTATGATCCGACTTCAAAGCCTAACATTACAGCGTGGCCCGCAGCGTCTTCTCGAAGACGCCGAGCTGACCCTGCACGCCGGTCACAAAGCCGGCCTGATCGGTGCCAATGGCGCCGGCAAATCCACGTTGTTCGCCCTGTTGCTGGGTGAGCTGACCCCGGACTCCGGGGACTGCTTGCTGCCGGCCGACTGGCGCATCGCCCATATGCGCCAGGAGATCGACACCCTGGACCGCATCGCGATCGACTACGTGCTCGATGGCGACCTGCGCCTGCGCCAGGTGCAACACGACCTTGCCGAGGCCGAGAAAGCCCAGGACGGCGCCGCTCAGGCACGCCTGCACTCCGAACTCGACAGCGCCGACGGCTACACCGCCGACGCCCGCGCGCGCAAGATGCTTGCCGGCCTGGGCTTTACCAACGAACAGATGGATCGCCCGGTCGCCGACTTCTCCGGCGGCTGGCGCATGCGCCTGAACCTGGCCCAGGCGCTGATGTGCCCTTCGGACCTGCTGCTGCTCGACGAACCGACCAACCACTTGGACCTCGATGCGATCCTGTGGCTGGAAGACTTCCTCAAGAGCTACCAGGGCACCTTGCTGCTGATTTCCCACGACCGGGACTTCCTCGACGCCGTGGTCGACAACATTGCCCACGTCGAACAGAAGAAAATCACGCTCTACCGTGGCGGCTACACCGCGTTCGAACGCGCCCGCGCCGAGCGCCTGGCCCAGCAGCAACAGGCCTTCGAGAAGCAGCAGGCGCAGCGTGCGCACATGGAAAGCTACATCGCCCGCTTCAAGGCCCAAGCCACTAAGGCCCGGCAGGCACAAAGCCGGATCAAGGCGTTAGAGCGCATGGAGGAGCTGTCGGCGGCCCACGTCGATTCACCGTTCGACTTTGTGTTCCGCGAGTCGGTGAAAATCTCCAGCCCGCTGTTGGACCTTTCGGATGCGCGCCTGGGTTATGGCGATAAAACCATCCTGGAGAAGGTCAAGCTGCAGCTCACGCCGGGTGCGCGTATTGGTTTGCTCGGCCCTAACGGTGCGGGCAAGTCGACGCTGATCAAGAACCTGTCGGGCGAACTTTCGCCCCTGGCCGGCCACCTGACCCGTGGCGAGAACACGGTGGTGGGCTATTTCGCCCAGCACCAGTTGGACTCCCTAGACGCCAAGGCCAGCCCGTTGCTGCACTTGCAGCGCCTGGCGCCGACCGAGCGCGAGCAAGTGCTGCGCGACTTCCTGGGTGGTTTCGACTTTCGCGGTGCACGCATCGATGAGCCGGTGCTGAATTTCTCCGGCGGCGAAAAGGCCCGTCTGGCCCTGGCGTTGATCGCCTGGGACCGCCCGAACCTGCTGCTGCTCGACGAACCGACCAACCACCTGGACCTGGAAATGCGCCTGGCGCTGACCATGGCCTTGCAGGAGTTCAGCGGTGCGGTACTGGTGGTGTCTCACGATCGCCACTTGCTCAAGAGCACTACCGATAACTTCCTGTTGGTGGCTGACGGCAAAGTCGAAGAGTTCGACGGTGACCTCGACGACTATGCCCGCTGGCTGACGGATTACCGCCTGCGCAACGCGCCGGCCAGTAACACGCCGGTCAATCCGGACAAGACTGACAAAAAAGCCCAGCGCCAGGCCGCCGCCGCATTGCGCCAACAATTGGCGCCGCACAAACGCGAAGCCGACAAGCTGGAAGCGGAGCTGGGCAAGGTGCATGAGCGCCTGGCCAAGATCGAAGCCAGCCTGGGTGACAGCGCCGTGTATGAGGCCGCCCGCAAGGATGAGTTGCGTGACCTGCTGGCTGAACAGGCCAAGCTCAAGGTACGCGAAGGGCAATTGGAGGAAACCTGGATGGAGGCCCTCGAATTGCTGGAAACCTTGCAAGCGGAGCTGGAGGCGTTGTCCTGATGGAAGCGTTGCAGTTGCCGCTGCCGGCACAGTGGGTCGAGCCCGTGTGGATCGGCGTGCAAATCCTGCTGATCCTGTTGGCCGGTTACCTAGCCCAGCGTTTTGTTGCCAAGGGCCTGACGCGCCTGGGCGAGCGCTACCCGTTGCCGCCACAACTGCTAATGCCTCTGCGCGGCGGCTTGCGCTGGTTGATCATGGGCAGTGCGCTGATCTTTGTGCTCGGTCGCCTGGGCGTTTCCGCCACGGTGCTGTGGACAGCGTTGTCGGGGTTTGTGGCGGTCGCTGCCGTGGCGTTCTTTGCCATGTGGTCGGTGTTGTCCAACCTGTTGTGCGCCATTTTGATCTTTACCGTCGGGCCGTTCCGTATCGGCGACATTGTCGAATTGGTGGATACCGTCGACAAACCGGGTGTGAAGGGCAGGGTAGTTGCGATCAACCTGCTGTACACCACGTTGATCGAAGTCGCAGAGGCTGGCACCGACAGTGCAATGGTGCAGGTGCCCAACAGCCTGTTCTTCCAGCGTTCGGTGCGCCGCTGGATCAGCCCCGCGTAAAAATTCTATAGCCAGGCCTCGGTGCTCGGAGTTAGCTTAACGCTCACGACGAATTTGAAACGAGGTGTGTAATGGCACTCGATACATGGCTGGCCTTTTTCGTGGCCAGTTGGATCATCTCCCTTTCCCCTGGTGCCGGCGCCATCGCCTCGATGTCCAGCGGCCTGCAATATGGTTTTGTACGCGGTTACTGGAATGCCATTGGCCTGCAAATTGGCCTGGCGATGCAGATTGCCGTGGTCGCAGGCGGCCTGGGTGCCATTTTGGCGACGTCGTCTACCGCGTTCTATGCGATCAAATGGTTTGGCGTGGCGTACTTGGTGTATCTCGCCATCAAGCAATGGCGCGCCTTGCCCATGGACATGACCGACGACGCCGCCGTACGCCCGATCGGCAAACCTATGGCAATGATGTTCCGTGGCTTTCTGGTCAATGCCAGCAACCCCAAGGCCCTGGTATTCATGCTGGCGGTGCTGCCGCAGTTCGTGAACCCGCAGGCGCCGTTGCTGATCCAGTATGTGATCCTGGGAGCGACGATGATCGTCGTGGATATGATCGTGATGGCGGGGTATACGGGGTTGGCGTCGAAGGTGCTGCGGTTGTTGCGCACGCCTAAGCAGCAGAAGCGGATGAATCGCACGTTTGCGGGTTTATTTGTAGGGGCCGCCGGCTTTCTCGCCAGCCTGCACCGCACGACGGCATAACTGAAGAAACGGGGTTAAAAATGTGGGAGGGGGCTTGCCCCCGATAGCGGTGGGTCAGCTACAGATTAGCTGACTGATACACCGCCATCGGGGGCAAGCCCCCTCCCACATTGATTTTGTGTTGCTTGATCTAACAAGTATCAGCGCAAGATCTTCGGCGCTTCATCCCTTGGCAGGTTGTTGCGTAGCACCGGTTGGCCCGGCTCTTGATACCCACCCCCCAGCTGCTCCGCCAACTGCCGCGCCACATCTTCACCCAGCGCTTTCGACACTTCCTTCACCACCCGCGGCCGGTTCAGGCTCACGCGCACGTCGCGGCTGTTCACCAATTTGGTGTCCTGGCCTTCACCCATGGCGGTGAACGCCGAGGTGATCTCGTAAGTGCGGGTGTTGATCAGGCTGAAATCTGCCACCAGCGTCAGGCCCAGCACGGCTGAATAGCTGTTGGTGTTGTCCAGGGCATTGACGTCCTGGGTAAAGTCGATATCTGACAAGGTGCCGAACAGCACGTAGTCGGCGCCCTTGAAGTTACCGGCCTTGATGCGCTTGATCACGTCATACACGTCGCCCTTGGCATCGGCGGTGTAGGGCGTGCCCTGCACCAGTTGGAACTGCCGGGACTTTAGGATCTCGCCCTTGATATCGCCGCTGAACTTACGTAGCTCGGTCTGCTCGATGTAGCTTGTACGGCTTTCGTACTCGCTGTAGTTCGAAGCGCCGCTGGCGTGGTAGGCGCTTGCCTGCATGTTATTGCTGGCCGAAACCTGATGAATGTATTCCTCGACCCGCGCCTCGTAGGCCAGGTCGGTCACCGCGATTTTTGGGGCGGCCGAGGCGCCAAAGGCGCACAACAGGCCGATCATGCCGATCCATGCACGCATTGCTTAGCGCTCCGTGGTCTTGCGGATTTCTTTTTCGTCCATCCATTCGGCCAGGCCGCTCTCGACGTCGATCAGCTGTAGGCTGAATTTGTAGAACACGTCCTTGTAGTCCGAGCTGCGCTTGACGATGGAGCTGATGGAGCCTTCGAGGCGGTACTTGGCGGCGACCATGTTGCCGGTCTTGCTGACGGTGGACTTCTTGTACAGGCCGCTCTGATTTTGCAGCTTGAGCTGGTCGACCTGGCTTTGCATGTCGGTGTTGTCGCTGGCGAAGCGCGCGGTACCGGTTTTCATAAGCTGGGTCTTGATTGACGTGGTGATTTCGCGGGTATCGATGTACTCGCTGGTCTTGTTCTTCACGTCGTACACCTGCACCACCGGGCGGCCTTGCAGGATGCCGGATTGGGCCAGGGAGCGGGTCATGCTTTCGGCGATCATTTGCAGGTCGGTGGAGCCGAACTCGTTGGTCACCGTTTCTACGGCCTTGGTATCGCCGTAGTTGATGTTTTTGCTGCCCAGTACCGGCGACGTGTTGGAGCAACCGCTGGCCAAAACGGCGACCACGGCGAGGATCGAAAAGCGTGCAAACATGGGGGAATCTCTCCAGAACTGAATAGGTGTGGGCGTCAAGGCGTCTTCACTTCAAGGCGGAAGTCTGCCGCCTGAGGCAAGTTGGCGATGGCCGGCAGGAAGGTCGCCTGGTTGGCGTACAGGTTCAGCACTTTCCAGGTTTCTTCGTCGCCCACCGGGAAGCCATCGGCACCCAGCCAGGCAAAGCGGTAATACATTGTTTGGTTACTGCTGGTGATGTTGCTCAACTGCACCTTTGCGGTGAGAAAGCCGTTTTCGCGTGCAACGCGGATGGCGCCGACGGCGATGCCTTTGAATTTGCCCATCACCACGATTTTGCTGGCGGCGCTGCCAGGCTCCGGCGGCGGCGGGGTGGCGCAGCCAGCAAGCAGGACCAGCGCCAGGGCGCCGAGGATAAAATGACGCATAGCGTGCTCCTTAAGGTTGTTTGAGGGCGATAGCTTGAGTGGCGGGGCTCGGTACGACATGGGCCGCCAAGCCGCCGGCGAACACCTGGTTACCGACCACGCGCAGGGTGATCACTTGGTAGCGCTGGTCGGCCTTGACCGTCACCAGCGTACCGCCCAAGGCGTTGGGCAGGCTGACTTGATGCTCGCCGTGCTTGAGGCGCAGGCGAGTCACTTGGGTCATGTCTGGCAGGGTGCGCCAGGTACGGGTGTCGGCGCCTTCTGTGACAGCAGAGGCGATGCCCAGAACCAGGCCCGCCATGGGGTTGGTTTTGTTCAGGTTGTTTTGCGCCACGCCACGGGTGACCGCACGCACGGTGGTGCGCAGAATGATCCCTGGCATGTCATCGCGCAGGGCGCGGCGGGACATGGCGGTGGTGCTGTTGAGCGGGGTGAGATTCTGTTGCTGACCATCGACACCGATCTGGGCAAAGGTTGCCGTGGAGGTGTCGGCCTTGATCACCGGGAACGACAGTGGGGTGATCACCAGGTTGCCGTTGATCGGGATCGGCAGCGGCAGTCGGATGGAGTCGCGGGCTGGTGCCAGGCCGCTCTGGACCACGATCAGCACTTCACTTTCGTCGGCACCAACCTTGGATTTGTCCAGGTTCAGCAACGCCTGCTCAAGCAACGGGGTGTTTGGGCGCAACTCGGCGGCCTTGCGGTAGCCGGGGGCGGCCAGGTCTTTTTCACCCAGGGCTTCGTAGACGAAGCCGGCCAGGTAATGGCTGAACGCACTTTGGTAGCTGTTTTTCAGGCCGACGACTTCCGGCGCGTCCAGGGCTTCAATCGGGTAGCCGCGCAGGTCTTTTATCTGGGTGGTTACACCTTCGCGCTCGGCTTCGTCCTCGCGCTTGAGGTATTCCTTGTCGCGCAGGTCGGCGATGACGGCTTCACGCTCGTGGGTTTTCTTGATCTCGGTGCGCGCGCCGTCGAAGTCGTTGAGCGCCAACAGGTTCAAGGCCATCTGAGTGGTCAGCATGACTTTTTCGTAGTCGTAGCCTTCGTAGCGACGCACCTTGTCGTTGGCCAGGAAACTGCCGAACTGGGCGAGGTACTTTGCGCTGTCGAACTTGACCGACTCTTCCCACTTGTAAACTTGCAGGTCGGCACTGCGCCAGGCGGTCTGGCTGCCGGTCAGATCACCCTTGGCTCGCAGCAACTCGCCCTTTTCGAAGAAATAGAGCAGGTCTTTGTCATCGCCGGTGTTGTTTTTTTCCAGCAGGGTCAAGGCGGCGTCGACATTGCCGGTGGCCAATTGCTGGTTGGTGGCTTGCAGCTCGGTGTCGTAGCTGCGGAACATCGAGCAGCCGGAGAGCAAGGTGACGGCCGCGAGCGCAAACGGAGTTAAGGCGCGAAATGCCATGCTACTTCTTCCCTGAAAGTATTCAGTCGGTATGGTAATTCCTCATAAAAACGAGGAATGAAATTCCCTTTCGCCCTAACAGGGCGCGGCATTATAAACGCCGTTACTGGCAAAACAATGGCTTGTTGATGTGATGCAATCGACAAAAATGCCACTACTGCCGGAAAAAATCGCTGCCCTCAAATGCGCCGAATCACTAACGCCTTGAGTCAAACCCTTTAAGGCTTAACAATGTGTTACTTCGTGTTTCCATTTGAGATTCGTTCATGACTGCCCCCTTCCGTTTTCTCGCCTGGCTGTTGTTACCGGCGTTGATGTCGTGCAGCGTTAACCTGTTGGCAGCGACTGCCGAGGGCGCCCCACAGGCCCTGCATTTGCTGGACTACATCGGCGCTGACTACCCTCCCACGGTGGAGGCGGGCAAGGTTATCGATGAGTCCGAATACCGTGAACAATTGGAGTTTCTCGGGGTGTTACAAGGCCTGGTGGCGGATTTGCCGCAGAGGCCTGAGCACGCGGCTTTGATTAAGGGCGTCGACGAACTGTTAGCGGGTGTGACTGCCCGTCAGGATGGCGCCACAGTTGCCCGCCAGGCGCGCCAATTGGGTGCCCAATTGGCCGTGGCGTATGAAGTCAGCCAGGCGCCAGCCATCACGCCCGACCCGACTCGCGGCGCACCGCTCTACGCCCAGCATTGCTCGGTGTGCCACGGCGCTGCCGGTATGGGGGACGGCCCGGCCGGCATGGGCATGACGCCGCCGCCCGCCAACCTGCGGGATGCCACGCGGCTCGATCGCCTGAGCCTGTATGCGATCTACAACACCTTGGGTTTGGGCGTCGAAGGCACTGATATGCCGTCTTTCGCCGACCAACTGGACGACCGTCAGCGTTGGGACTTGGCCACTTACATCGCCGGCTTCACCGCCGACGCGGCTGCGGCGAAGAGCGAGCAGCCGTTCAATCTCGCTGACCTGGCCCGCCAAACACCCAATGAAGTGCTGGCCGCCAACGGTCCATCCGCTGCTGCGACCTTCCGTGCCCAGCGTGCGCAACCGCCCCAGGTCAAGCGTGGCCCCGCGCAGTTGCTCGACTACACAGCCACTACGCTGGACAAAAGCCTCGCCGCGTTCCGTAACGGTGATCACGAGCAGGCCTACGACTTGTCTGTTGCCGCCTATCTGGAAGGTTTTGAGCTGGTAGAGAGCTCGCTGGACAACGTCGACGCCAATGTCCGTAAAGACACCGAGAAGGCCCTGATGGCCTACCGGCAGTCGTTGCAGGACGGCTTGCCCGTCGATCAGGTGCAACAGCGCCTGGACGTGGCCAAGGCAAAGCTCACTGAATCTGCCGGCTTGCTGGGCAGCGATGGCCTGAGCTGGTCGTTGAGCTACATCTCCGGCCTGCTGATCCTGCTGCGTGAAGGCCTGGAAGCGATTCTGGTGCTGGCAGCGATCCTCGCCTTCCTGCGTAACACTGGTCAGCAGTCGGCAGTCCGCAGCGTCAACGTGGGTTGGGGCCTGGCGTTGTTGGCCGGCTTGGCGACCTGGGCGTTAGCGGCGTATGTGATCGACGTGAGCGGCGCCCAGCGCGAATTGCTCGAAGGTTGCACCGCATTGTTTGCCAGCGTAATGGTGCTGTGGCTCGGCGTGTGGATGCATGACCGTCGCCACGCGGCAGCCTGGCAGGACTACATCAAGAGCAGCCTGGTGGGCGGCGGCGGGCGCTTTGGTTTTGCGATGCTGGCGTTCTTCTCGGTGTACCGCGAGCTGTTCGAAGTGATCCTGTTCTACGAAACCCTGTGGCTGCAAGCCGGCCCGGCCGGGCACAACGCGGTATTGGCAGGCGGCGCTACGGCGTTAGTGATGTTGGTGGGCCTGGCGTGGGTGATTCTGCGGGGTTCGGCGAAGCTGCCGCTGGCGTTGTTCTTCGGCATCAATGCGGCGCTGCTTTGCGCGTTGTCGGTGGTGTTTGCCGGGCATGGGGTGAAGGCGTTGCAGGAAGCCGGCATCTTCGGCACCCGGCCGGTGGCGTTCTTTGATTTTGACTGGTTGGGGATTCATGCCGATGCGTACTCGCTGAGCGCGCAGGCGGTGGCTATCCTGGCGATTGTGGTGTTGTATGGTCGCAGTCGACTGGCCGAGAAGCGCCGAATTACAGCTTAAGCGGGCACATTGGGATGTGTGGTGTGTTGCAGCGTTGGGGAGTATTTATGCGCGTATGGATCGATGCCGACGCCTGCCCCCGGGCAGCCAAGGACCAGGTGGTCAAGTTCGCCCTCAAGCGCCAGTTCGAAGTGGTGTTGGTGGCCGGGCAAAGCCAGATCAAGCCGAGCTTTTCCTGCGTAAAGCTGATCGTGGTGCCCAGCGGCCCGGACGCAGCAGATGACTACTTGGTGGAACACGCAGTGCCCGGTGAACTGGTGATCTGTAGTGATGTGCCCCTGGCGGATCGCCTGGTTAAGAAGGGCGTAACGGCGCTAGACCCACGGGGCAAGGAGTTCAGCCCCGCGAACATGAGTGAACGCTTGGCGGTGCGCAACCTGTTCACCGACCTGCGCGAGCAAGGCCAGATGGGCGGCGGGCCGCCGCCCCATGGCGAGAAGGACAAGCAGGCGTTTGCCAATGCCCTGGACCGCATCCTCACGCGCCTGTTGCGCCAATCCTGATGTGTGGCGAGGGCGCTTGCTCCCGTTGGGCTGCGTAGCGGCCCCAGCTTTTGGGAGCGCTTCGCACTGGAGCGCCAGCCCGGTCCAGCGGGAGCAAGCTCCCTCGCCACAGGTGTTCAGTCGTTCTCGTGGGTCAACTCCAGCACCCGATCCACCAGCTTGTTGATCCCCGAAGCCACCTCACTGATGCTCTTGCCCACCATATAGGCTGGCGTGCTCACCAGCTTGCGCGCCGTGTCTTCGACGATATCTTCCACGGCGCACTCCTGGTGGGTGGCGCCCATTTTGTCCAGGGCCGCCGCTGTGTCGGGGCAGGTGCCGATGGTGCAGATCACGCCAGGGCCGTAGATTTTTGCGGCCAGGGCAGGGGAGATGCAGATCAGCCCCACCGGCTTGCCCGATTCGGCAAAGGCCTCCGCCAAAGCCAGAACCTGCGGGTTGACGCTGCAACCAGCGCCCTCCACCGCAAAGTTCGACAGGTTCTTCGCCGCGCCAAACCCACCAGGCACGATTAGCGCGTCGAAATCTTCGGCGTTGGCTTCGCGGATGTCCTTCACGTCACCTCGGGCGATGCGCGCCGACTCCACCAGCACATTGCGTGACTCGGGCATCTCTTCGCCGGTGAGGTGGTTGATCACATGCAGCTGCGCAATATTGGGGGCAAAGCATTGGACCTGAGCGCCGCGCTGGTCGAGGCGCAGCAGGGTGATCACGCTTTCGTGGATCTCTGCGCCGTCGTACACGCCGCAGCCGGAAAGGATCACTGCAATCTTTTTGCTCATGGCATTTCTCCTGGGGTCATGGCGTTAAATGTCTACTAATTTGTCACCTGTTGCCAATGGGGTCTTACGTCGCTACACCTACTCTAGATGTAACAAAAACAAACCGGACCAGACCATGGACTTCGTGCCTTACGCGGTACCGTTTTTCATCGCCTTGATCGTGGTAGAGCTGCTTGCCGACCGTTGGCGTGGCGAGCGTAACTACCGGGTGGCGGACGCTATCAACAGCCTCAGCACCGGTGTGCTGTCCACCACGACTGGGCTGTTGACCAAGGGCGTGGGGCTTTTGACCTACGCCTTCGCACTCAAGCACCTGGCCTTGATCGAGCTTTCTGCCCAGAGCGTATGGACCTGGGTGTTCGCCTTCGTGTTCTACGACTTCTGCTACTACTGGCTGCATCGCATGGGCCATGAGCGCAACATTCTGTGGGCCGCGCACTCGGTGCACCATCAGAGTGAGGACTACAACCTCAGCACCGCCCTGCGTCAGACCAGCACCGGTTTTCTGCTGAGCTGGATCTTCTACCTGCCGCTGGCCGTGCTCGGGGTGCCCCTGGTGGTGTTTATCAGCGTGGCGTCCCTTAACTTGCTGTATCAATTCTGGGTGCACACCCGCCATGTGCCGAAGCTTGGCTGGTATGAGTGGTTCTTCGTCACACCGTCCAATCATCGGGCCCACCATGCACAGAACGCTCTCTACATGGATCGCAACTACGGCGGGGTGTTCATTATTTGGGACCGGCTGTTCGGTACGTTCCAGGAAGAGGACGACAATGAACCGGTCGTTTTCGGCGTGACCACGCCGCTGGCCAGTTGGAACCCGCTGTGGGCCAACCTGCAATTCTATGCACAGCTATGGAGTGATGCGCGGCGCACCGAAAAGTGGTGGGACAAGCTGCGCATCTGGTTCATGCGCACCGGCTGGCGCCCGGCGGATGTGAAGGCCAAGTACCCGTTGGCCAAGCATGACCTGAGTCAGTTCCGTAAATTCGAGGTGGCGCTGGACGTGCGTCAGCAGGTGTACATCGCCGTGCAATTTGCGGCGTATGTGGGCTTTGGCAGCTATCTGATGAATTTCGGCGAGGGTTTACCCACGGCAGCGCTGATCCTGGGCTGGAGTGCGATGGCGCTGGGGTTGTTTACCTTGGGCGTGGCCCTGGAGAATCGCCCGTGGGCACTCAAGGCCGAAGTGGCGCGCCTGGCGCTGAATGTGCCGCTGGTATGGCTGGCGCCACTGGTGGGGCTGTGGCCGGCCAGCCACTTGGGCTGGCTGGGCCTGGTGAGTTACAGCCTGCTCAGCGTGATCGGCCTCTACTGTTGCAGAAGCCGGCTTACTCCACTGGTGTCTTAGTCGTTTCGACCGGGGCAGGCTCGGCTGCGAGTCGGGCCTTGGCTTCGGCACAGGCCTCGCGGGCGATGCGGGCGTTCTTGATGCGACGGCGCAGCCACAGGCCGAAGCCCAGTACCAGCAAGGCGCCCAGCACCCACAGCTCGTACTTTTTGACGCTGCCCAGCATGCCTTCGAGCACCGCACCGAAGTGGTACGCCGCCGCGCCGAGTGCTGCGGCCCAGATCGCGGCGCCGATGCCGTTGAGGATGAGGTAGCGCAAGGGTGGGTAGCCAGAAAGGCCAATCGCTACCGGCATGACCGTGCGCAACCCGTAGACGAAGCGGAAGCTCAACACCCACAGATCCGGGTGCTTGCGGATATGACCCAGGGCCTTGTCACCCATTAATTGCCAGCGGGGCTTACGCGCCAACAACTTGCGGCCGTGCTTGCGGCCCATGTAATACCAAAGCTGATCGCCGGCGTAGCTGCCAAAGAAGGCAACGACCACCACCAGGTTGATATCCATGTACCCACGGAATGCCAGGAAGCCTGCGAGAACCAAAATGGTCTCGCCTTCGAAGAAGGTGCCCAGGAAGAGCGCAAAGTAGCCGAAGTCATGCAGAAATTGTTGAAGCATGGTCTGGGGTGCTGGCGAAATGAACGCGCAGCCTACGCCTTCATGAACATTCATGAAAGTATCGAGATGTGTCACGAAGTGAACAATTCCTACATAAACGACGAATGAGCCTACAGGTCGCATCGGCAAGCACAACTGTAATACCTTCGTCATAATGGCCGCTTATAACTGCAACGCTCGCCCGTCTACGCGGGCTCAGGAGTCTGTCGTGAGCTTTACCCCTGCCAACCGCCTCTTCCCCGCTACCCGCCTGCGTCGCAACCGCCGTGATGATTTTTCTCGCCGCCTGGTGCGTGAAAACGTACTGACGACGAATGATCTGATCCTGCCGGTGTTTGTGCTCGACGGCGAGAATCGGCGCGAAACAGTGGCGTCGATGCCGGGTGTGGAGCGCTTGACCATTGATCAGTTGTTGATCGAGGCGGCGGGCTGGGTTGAGCTGGGGATTCCGGCACTGGCGCTGTTCCCCGTCACACCTGCTGGGCTCAAGTCTCTGGATGCCGCCGAAGCCTGGAACCCGGAGGGCATTGCCCAGCGTGCCACCCGCGCCCTGCGCGAGCGTTTCCCGGAGCTTGGGGTGATCACCGACGTGGCGTTGGACCCGTTCACCACCCACGGCCAGGATGGCATTCTCGACGAAGACGGCTATGTTCAGAACGACATCACCGTTGATGCGCTGGTCAAGCAAGCCTTGTCACACGCCGCTGCGGGCGCCCAGGTGGTTGCGCCGTCGGACATGATGGACGGCCGCATCCAGGCGATTCGCGAAGCCCTGGAACTGGCCGGCCACGTCAATGTGCGCATCATGGCCTACTCGGCCAAGTACGCCAGCGCTTACTACGGCCCGTTTCGCGATGCGGTGGGCTCGGCGCTGAACCTGGGTAAGGCCAACAAGGCCTCGTATCAGATGGACCCGGCCAACAGCCATGAAGCCCTGCACGAAGTGGCGGCCGACCTGGCCGAAGGTGCCGACATGGTGATGGTCAAACCCGGGATGCCGTACCTCGACATCCTTTACCGGGTCAAAGAGGAATTCAAAGTGCCGACCTTTGTCTATCAGGTCAGTGGCGAATACGCGATGCACATGGCTGCAATACAGAATGGATGGCTGAGTGAAGGGGTGATCCTTGAATCCCTTACAGCCTTTAAACGCGCTGGGGCTGATGGCATTCTGACCTACTTCGCCGCCCGCGCCGCCCAATTGCTTAGAGAGCAACAATAGCCCTCACAGGAACACTCGATGAATACCGAAGGACTCACAGAAGTTGCCGTAAAAGACGCTCAGCCGGTGGTAGAACAAGTCACCGAGACCCCGCCGGAGCTGGAGCCCGCCGCACCTGCCGTAGTGGCCGAGCCGCCCGTACCGGCCCCGGTGGCGGCGGTGACCAACCTGGATGACAGCAGCCTGTACATCCACCGCGAGCTGTCACAACTGCAATTCAACATCCGCGTGCTGGAGCAGGCGCTGGATGAGTCCTACCCGTTGCTGGAGCGGCTGAAATTCCTGCTGATCTTCTCCAGTAACCTGGACGAGTTCTTCGAGATTCGCGTCGCCGGCCTCAAGAAGCAGATCACCTTCGCCCGTGAGCAAGCCGGCGCCGACGGCCTGCAACCGCATCAAGCGCTGGCGCGCATCAGCGAGCTGGTACACGGCCACGTTGACCGCCAATACGCGATCCTCAACGACATTTTGCTGCCGGAACTGGAAAAACATCAGGTCCGCTTCATCCGTCGTCGTCACTGGACCACCAAGATCAAGACCTGGGTGCGTCGCTACTTCCGTGACGAGATTTCGCCGATCATCACGCCTATCGGCCTCGACCCGACGCACCCGTTCCCGTTGCTGGTGAACAAGAGCCTCAACTTTATCGTCGAGCTCGAAGGCATCGACGCCTTCGGTCGCGATTCCGGCCTGGCGATCATCCCGGCGCCGCGTCTGTTGCCACGGATCATTAAGGTACCGGAAGAGGTGGGGGGCGCAGGCGACAACTATGTATTCCTCTCGTCGATGATCCACGCCCACGCCGATGACCTGTTCCAGGGCATGAAGGTTAAAGGCTGCTATCAGTTCCGTCTGACCCGTAACGCCGACCTGGCGCTGGACTCCGAAGACGTCGAAGACTTGGCTCGTGCCCTGCGCGGTGAATTGTTCTCGCGACGCTACGGCGATGCCGTGCGGCTGGAAGTGGCAGACACCTGCCCGAAACACCTGTCGGACTACCTGCTCAAGCAGTTCAACCTGGCAGAGTCCGAGCTGTATCAGGTCAACGGCCCGGTTAACCTGACGCGCCTGTTCAGTATCACTGGCCTGGACAGCCACCCGGAGCTGCAATACACGCCGTTCACGCCGCAGATCCCGAAACTGCTGCAAAACAGCGAGAACATTTTCAGCGTGGTGAGCAAGCAGGACATCCTGCTACTGCACCCGTTCGAATCTTTCACTCCGGTGGTCGACCTGCTGCGCCAGGCCGCCAAAGACCCGCATGTATTGGCCGTGCGCCAGACCCTGTACCGTTCCGGCGCCAACTCTGAAATCGTCGATGCACTGGTGGACGCCGCGCGTAACGGCAAGGAAGTCACCGCGGTGATCGAGTTGCGTGCACGGTTTGACGAAGAGTCCAACCTGCAACTGGCCAGCCGCCTGCAAGCCGCCGGCGCGGTGGTGATCTACGGCGTGGTGGGCTTTAAGACCCACGCCAAGATGATGCTGATTTTGCGCCGCGAAGCCGGCGAGATCGTGCGCTACGCCCACTTGGGCACCGGTAACTATCACGCCGGCAACGCCAAGCTCTACACCGACTACAGCCTGCTGACTTCCGACGACGCTTTGTGTGAAGACGTCGGCAAGTTGTTCAGCCAGTTGATCGGCATGGGCAAGACCTTGCGCATGAAGAAGCTGCTGCACGCGCCGTTTACCCTCAAGAAGGGCATGCTCGACATGATTGCCCGCGAGACCCAGTTCGCCCTCGACGGCAAGCCGGCGCACATCATCGCCAAGTTCAACTCGCTGACTGATCCGAAGATCATCCGCGCGCTGTACAAGGCCAGCCAGTCCGGCGTGCGTATCGACCTGGTGGTACGTGGCATGTGCTGTCTGCGGCCGGGCATTGTCGGCGTCTCGCATAACATCCATGTGCGCTCGATTATCGGTCGCTTCCTGGAGCACACGCGGGTGTTCTACTTCCTCAACGGTGGCGAAGAGCAGATGTTCCTCTCCAGCGCCGACTGGATGGAGCGCAACCTCGATAAGCGCGTAGAAACGTGCTTCCCGGTGGAAGGCAAGAAGCTGATCATGCGGGTCAAGAAGGAGCTGGAAAGCTACCTCACCGACAACACCCACAGCTGGAGCCTGCAGTCGGACGGCCGTTACGTGCGCAACACGCCAACCGGCAACCAGAACCCGCGCAGTGCGCAGGCGACGTTGTTGGAGCGGTTGGGTAGCCCGATCTTGACCGTGAACTAACAGTCGACATAGGTCTAAAAATGTGGGAGGGGCGGTGCGACGATTCGACTTGCCCCCTCCCACATTTGTTTTTGCGGTGTTGATTAGAGTGGGTTAGCGCACGTTCAGCGTGAACCCCACTCGGGTCAACCACTCCGCTTCCTGCGCAAAGTCCGCCTGGGTCAGTTGGTTTTCATCCAGCCAGCCTTTGGGGAACAGCACATCCAGGCTCTCACCATTGGCGCGCAGCGTCACTTGGGGCATTTCCTGGGTGCCACGGATGTGGTGGAACAGGATCGCAAAGCGCAGCAGCACGCACAGGCGAATCAGCTTGATGCCTTCATCACCGAACTCGGCAAACTTGTCCTTGGGGATGTTGCGGCGGTGGCCGCGCACCAGCAGGGCGAGCATCTGTTGGTCTTCGCGGGAGAAGCCGGCGAGGTCCGAGTGCTCGATCAGGTAGGCGCCATGCTTGTGGTAATGGTAGTGGGCGATGTCCAGGCCCACTTCATGCACCTTGGCGGCCCAGCCCAGCAGCTCGCGCCATACGCCGTCTTCCAGGTCCCAGTCGGCGGCCACTTGGTCGAACGCGTGCAGGGCTTTGCGCTCTACGCGCGCGGCTTGTTCCAGGTCAACGTGATAACGCTCCATCAGCGAGCTGAGGGTGCGCTCACGCACGTCTTCATGGTGATGGCGGCCCAACAGGTCGTAGAGCACGCCTTCGCGCAGGGCGCCGTCACAGTGGTCCATGCGTTGCAGTTCGAGGGCATCGAAGATCGCTTCGAGAATCGCCAGGCCCGCCGGGAAAATGGTGCGGCGGTCGGGCTTGATGCCGTCGAAGTCGATCTTCTCGGCGTCGCCCAGCTTGAACAGCTTGCGCTTGAGCCATGCCAGGCCTTCGGCATTGACCTCGCCGGTGCCATGGCCGCCGGCCTTGAGGGCCAGGCCGATGGCGCGGATGGTGCCGGACGAGCCGATGGCTTCATCCCACGTGAGGCGGTGCAGGGCGTGCTCGATGCTCATGATCTCCAGCCGCGCCGCTGTGTAAGCCTGGGCGTAGCGTGCCGGAGTGATTTTGCCGTCCTTGAAATAGCGCTGGGTATAGCTGACGCAGCCCATTTGCAGGCTTTCGCGCAACAATGGCTCGAATCTTTGCCCGATGATGAATTCGGTACTGCCCCCGCCAATGTCGGCCACCAGGCGCTTGCCAGGGGTGTCGGCCAGGGTGTGGGACACGCCGAGGTAGATCAGGCGCGCTTCTTCACGGCCAGAGATGACTTCGACCGGGTGCCCGAGGATCTCCTCGGCGCGGCGGATGAATTCGCCACGGTTGCGCGCTTCGCGCAGGGCGTTGGTGCCGACGATCCGCACGGCGCCCAGGGGCATGCCGTTGATCAGTTGGGCAAAACGCTTGAGGCAATCGAGCCCGCGCTGCATGGATTCTTCATTGAGCTTGCGCTCATCGTCGATCCCGGCAGCCAGTTGTACTTTCTCGCCGAGCCGCTCAAGGATGCGGATCTCACCGTTCTGGGCCTTGGCCACGACCATGTGAAAGCTGTTGGAGCCCAGGTCGATGGCGGCGATCAGGGACAGATTCTTGGCTTGGGATTGCGGCATGGTTAGGGGGTCTCGGTCGATAACCTGACCATCGTGCCACGATCGACCGCTGGCGCCAACGCATCAACGCACAGCGCGAGAGGATTTATGCCTGTGGCGTGGTGGAAAATATAGATAGGGGTTGTAGGAGGTTGTTACTTAGCCTGTATTAATAAGCGATGTTTGTACTTAGTGAGTGGTCCGGAAAGGCCGTTTTTCGCGGTGTGGCTAAAACTCCTACACGACTTTGCATTTGCCCTCTAAGAAAGTGTTCTTCTTCATACGTCACGTTGTCTGCTGTTGAGTTGAAGCTGATGATCGGTCTGACGAATATTGTTTTTTTTTCCGGCTTTTTAACTTGCATGAAGAGCTAATACTCCGGGTCGGCACTTCTGCCGTGGTGGTATCTATTTGTAGGTCAGGCCGTCATGGATGAGTTTTTTTATGCAATGGATTTGATTTGTAAGGAGTCGTGATCTTCGAAGTGAACCCGTTTCTAAATGTTAAAAAGGGTAAGTTCTGATGAAGAAAAAATTTGTTGGAGTGGCTGGTGCCTTTCTGGCTATCGCTGCTGTCAGTGCGCAAGCAGCCGACTTGAGGGTTAAAGGCTATATCGCGCCTGCCAGTTGCAGTTTTACGATTACCAATACAGTAATAGACTACGGCAGGATTGACCCAGGTTCGCTGAGTGCAACGAATTACACCAAGCTTGCGAAGATGAGCACCCCCTATGCTGTTAGGTGTGGCAGCAACGTAAAGACAAAGGTCGCGATCAAAGCACTGGATAATCGCGCGAGCTCTCAAATCCCAGGTTTGATGCTTAATCAGTTCGGTGGGAACTACAAAGATTTCTATAATTTTGGCTTAGGTACCTCTGCTAAGGGGCAAAAAGTGGGTGGGTATGTCATTCATCTTCGTAATTCTGTAGCAGACAGTCGTGCAGTTGGGATTGTTGCTTCGGAGAATAATGGAGGCTACTGGCATACGAACAGTACCGAAGCGGTAGGTCATACAAATAACTTGACTTCCTGGCGGGCTGGCAATGTATATGCGCCCATTCCGGTGAACACGGTGTCGGGGCAAATCGAAGTTCAGGCCGTCATCAATAAAACATCCGCGTTGGATTTGAATAGTCAAATTAATTTGGATGGTCAAGCAACGCTGGAATTGCGCTACCTCTAAGTACTAATTGATTCAAGTCGATGCAAGTTGCATCGCTCACAGGCAGCGCTGTGACTTGCGTTGGCTATTTTTATCAAAAAAGTGAGAGGCGCGTGGATGGTCGCAATTAAACGCTTTAACTCTGCTCTTACAGTCTGTGCGTGTTTGACTGTGTTTTTTTCTGCTGCCGTGTTCAGTGATGGTATGAGGCCGGACACCACAGTCGTCGTTTTAAATGAGGCTGACGGCGAGGTCAGCATCAACGTTACCAACACGGATAAACTGCCTGCGTTACTGCATTCGGCCATTGAGGATCTTCCTGAGGATCTTGAAGCATTGATCGTGGTCACCCCGCCGGTGACACGCGTAGACGCGGGTGAGAGGCAAATGGTCAGGTTCCTGTCCATTGCCAAGGAGCCGCTCAAGACCCAGCGGTTGAAACGTGTGTCCTTCGAAGGCATCCTTCCGGCCCAGCCAGGGTCGGGTGCGACTATCGGCATCAGTCTTCGGCAGAATCTCCCGCTGATCTTGCACCCCAAGGGGTTGCCCCGGCATGAGGCACCCTGGGAATTGCTGACCTGGCACCTTCAGGGCCGTACCTTGACCGTACGCAACGACAGCCCCTATGTGGTTCGTTTGGCAGCCGATGTCAGGCTGAACCCGCAAGCAGTAAAAGCCAGCCTCTCTCGTACTTACATCCTGCCTGGCGAGGCGCTGAGTGTTGAGTTGAAAAAGCCTGTGCCTGGGAGCACTTCGGTCACTCTTGAGCCCGCTACTGTCTATGGCTTTGTTGTCGACAGCTACGATGCGCTGCTCGTCGCAAATGCGCCGTGACCGACCATGAGAACAATCAACAGAAAAACCGGTGCGGTTCTCAAGCGCTCACGCCAGGCCAACAAGGCGCAAGAGCTTTTCAAATTTAATGGGCTGAGCCTGTCGGTCTGTGTGGCGATATTATCAGGCGTGACGGGGCAAGCACTCGCACAACCAGTGACGTCAATCGCAGGGTTCGACCTGGCCACTTTGCAAGCCCGAGGCATCAGCCCTTCCGTCGCCCAATATTTTCGCCAGGCGCCTCGTTTCAGCGAGGGGGTGCGGGTAGTGGATCTGTCGGTCAATGGCGAGCGCATCGGTCTGACTGACGTACGCTTCGACAGCGAAGGTGAGTTGTGTTTTACCCGCAGTCTGCTGGAGCGCGCAGGCTTGCAGGTGCCTTCATCGGTCATTAACAAGGGGGCGCCCTCCGATCAGACGTGTCATGACTTTCGAGCCGACTACCCCAAGACGGTTACGACATTGCGCCCTGGTAATGAAGAAGTGGCATTGCTGGTGCCAACGGATGCGCTGCGGGAGGCTCAACGAGGTTCCGCAAGCTATGCGCGAGGTGGCACTGCTGCGCTGCTCAATTACGATATCCAAGCCATCAACAGCCACTCACGGCAGGACACCAATCGTTACCTGTCTGCCTCGACGGAGGTGGGTTTCAACTTGGGGGATTGGATTGCCCGCAGTCGCCAGCTCTACATCTCCAATGATCGCAGCACGAAGGCCGAACATTTGTATGCCTACGCCCAGCGGGATTTTTCGTCCCTGGCCTCTACGTTTCAGGTCGGTCAGATATCCGGGGCCAACCCCGTGTTTGGCGGCGTTCAGCTATTGGGCGCACAGCTGTTTCCCGACGGTATTCAAAGTGGCGCGGCCAATAATGGTGTGGTGGTTGAAGGGCAAGCCCTGAGTCAGTCACGGGTTGAGGTCAGGCAGTCTGGCGCATTGATCTACACCACGGTGGTGCCGGAAGGGCCTTTCGCCCTGACCAATCTGCCGTTACTCAATGGCACCAGCGACCTTCAAGTCACGGTCATTGAAACGCGAGGTGGGCAGCGTAGCTTTGTGGTGCCTGCCGCATCTTTTCGTGCGGCGGTACCCGTTGCGTCGGGGTATACGGCGTCAATCGGCAAGGTTCGTGACGTTGAGGGTGCGGGCGCCAAAGAGCCGATGTTGGCGATGGGTAGCGGAACATGGGCGGTGGGTAAATACAGCGCTCTCAGCGCAGGCTGGCAAGGTACGGAGAACTACAATTCGGTCGGCGTAGCGTTGGATAGCAGCTTTTCTCAACGGTTTTCCGTCGGTATGCGTAGCAATCTATCCCGCGAGAATGTTCAAAAGCTTAAAGGTGTCCGCAATAGTATTTCCCTGGGCGCTACGTTACCGGCAGACGTTCAGATGGCATTGAGCGCCACCACCCAGACCCAAGGTTATCGGGATGTGCTCGATACGCTGATGCCTGGGCAAAGGACTGCGCAAAATTCCCGCTTCAAGAACCAATACACCGCGGGGTTCAGTTGGGCCGACCCACAGCTCGGTGGTTTTTCCATTGGCTATACCCGCGGGTCTCAGTTCGATACCCGTACAAGCCAGCATGTCTATGGTTCGTGGAACAGGAGTTTCCTGTACGCCACCGTTGGCGTGACGGTGGACTCCCAGGTCGGTCAATCGCAAAACGCGAACGATAGGGGCAGAGATGACGACGGTGTGGGGGTTCGCCTGCAAGTCAGTGTGCCGTTGGGTGCCGATCGATCTCTTACTTCATATGCCCGACACCAAGGCTCGCGTTCCAGTATCGGCGCGGCCTATGACGAGCGAATTGATGAGGCATTGAATTATCAGGTGCGCAGTGATCATGACTTGGGGGTGGGCTCCGGGCAGACGCTTGGTGGGAACCTCAATGCGACGTCCCGTTATACCCAGTTGGGCGTGGGTATCAATCGTGACTCATCCAGCACCAGTTACAGCGGGCAGTTGCAAGGCGCCGTCGTGGCTCATGCCGGGGGCGTCACGTTGTCTCCGTACCGAGTCGAGGACACCTTTGGCGTCGCCTCGGTAGGCGATATTCCAGGTGCGCGGATCACCACACCACAGGGGCCGGTCTGGACCGATCCCTGGGGCAATGCCGTCATCGCCGGTTTGCCGGCCTATCAAACCAGCCTGCTGGAAGTGGAAGGAAAGACACTGCCCAGGCAGGTGGATATCAAAAATGGCACCAAGGTAGTGGAGGCAGGGCGAGGCTCGTTCAACAAGGTCGAGTTCGATGTGGTGAAAGTGCGGCGGGTCTTGTTGCGAGCCTTTGACTCACAAGGGCAGCCGCTGCCCCAAGGGGCTGCCGTGATGGGCGCCGAGAATGCCTTCCTGACCACCGTGGTGGGAGACGGCATGATTTTCCTGAGCAATGTCGAGGCGTCTCAAACCTTGAAAGTCTCCTCGCCAAGTTCCTCTATCTGTTCACTGCAACTCGACCTCCCGGAGCAAACGTTTAATGGTCAACTTTATGAAACCGCTTCGGCAACTTGTCGTTAAGGCTGGCACTGTGTGCAGCGTGGGGGGGCTGTTGGCGGGGCTCTTGCTGGCGGATGAGGCGGGTGCTGCCTGTCGTTTGTCTTTGAGTCAGCCGCTGATTGATTATGGTCTGCTCAAAGAAAGCGAGCAGCCCAGTGGCCGAGGTGTTTCCTTGGGCGCGCGCACGGTGCGATTAAATGTGATCTGCGCTGAAGCCGCGGTGATAGCCCTGCGATTTCAAGGGTTGCCTGCCGAGGTGCAAGGCTACCGAATGGGTCGGCAAGGCTATTTCAATCTGGCCCTTCATCAGCCAATGCTGGACGGTAAGCCCGTGGAGTTGGCGCAGTTGTATAACCACGCAGAGCGAGGAGGCACATTGCAACCCGGGCAGTCGTTGGTGGTGTTGGCGGGGGGTGTGCCCGCCAGGGGGCTTACGTTTTCTGCGCAGGTGCAGGTTGAGTCATGGCTGTCGGGCGCGGCTACCGCTGTTCGCGATAAAACCACGCTGGAGGGCAGTGGACGGTTCGAATTGGTGCCGGCCGGCTGATGGGTCAGGCAGGTGCTTCAGTAGTGCGAATGAAGTTGGCCAGTTCTGCCGTCTGCGGATCGGCGAACAATACCTTCGGGTCTCCCACCTCATGCACCTTGCCCTGGTGCATGAACACCAACTTGTCCCCCACCTCCCGAGCAAAGCGCATTTCGTGGGTCACCATGATCAGGGTCATGCCGTCCTTGGCCAGTTGGCGCACCACGCTGAGCACTTCGTTGACCAGTTCGGGGTCGAGGGCCGAGGTGATTTCATCGCACAGCAGCACCTTCGGTGACATGGCCAAGGCACGGGCAATGGCCACGCGTTGCTGCTGGCCGCCGGAAAGGCGATCGGGGAAGGCGTCAAATTTCTCCCCCAGCCCGACCCGTTCCAACATCTGCCTGGCCAATTGGGCGGCCTTGGCCTTGGGCACTTTCTGCACCACCTGCGGCGCAAGCATCACGTTCTCGCCCACGGTCAGGTGCGGGAACAGGTTGAACTGCTGGAACACCATCCCGACTTTCTGCCGCAAGCTGCGCAGGTCGGCGCGTGCGGCGTCGAGGTATTCGCCGTCGACCTCGATCACCCCGTCGTTGATGGATTCCAGGCCATTGAGGGTACGCAGCAGTGTGGATTTACCCGAGCCGCTGCGGCCGATGATCGCCACCACCTGACCTTCTTCGACAGTCAGGTCGATGCCCTTGAGCACATGGTGATCGCCGTAATACTTATGCAGGGCAGAAATTCTAAGCAGAGGCATGCAGTCTCCTTTCCAGGTAGCGCGCACTGAGGGACAAGGGGTAGCAGAGCAAAAAGTAACCAAGGGCCACCAGGCCGTAGACCATGAAGGGCTCGAAGGTGGCGTTGGCGAGCATGCCGCCGGTCTTGGTCAGTTCGGTAAAGCCAATGATCGAGGTCACGGCGGTGCCTTTGACCACCTGCACCGAGAAGCCCACCGTCGGCGCCACGGCAATGCGCAGGGCCTGGGGCAGGATCACGTAGCGCAGTTGCTCCAACGGGTTCAACGCCAGGCTGGCTGAGGCTTCCCATTGCCCGTGGGCGATGGAGTCGACGCAGCCGCGCCAAATTTCAGCGAGGTAGGCACTGGTAAACAGCGTCAGGGCGATGGCCGCCGCGAGCCAGGGCGAGATATCCACACCCAGCAGGGCAATGCCGAAAAACACCAGAAACAGCTGCATCAACAGCGGCGTGCCCTGGAACAGTTCGATATAGGTGCGGGCGACATTGCGTGGGAAAGCCTTGCTGCTGATGCGCATCGTCATCACCAGCAAGCCGATCACACCACCGCCGATAAACGCCACCAGCGACAGCAGCAGGGTCCATTGCAGGCCGGTAAGCAGGTTGCGCACGATGTCCCAGAACGAAAAATCACTCATCTGCTGTTCCTCATCACAAACCGGCGGCCGATCCAGTTGAGCAACTGGCGGATCATCAGCGCCATGCATAGGTACACCAGGGTGGTCAGGGCGTAGGTTTCAAAAGCGCGAAAGTTGCGCGACTGGATAAAGTTGGCAGCAAAGCTCAGCTCTTCAGTGGCGATCTGCGAGCACACCGCCGAGCCGAGCATCACGATGATGATCTGGCTGCTCAGGGCCGGCCACACCTTGCCCAGCGCCGGCAGCAGCACTACATGGCGGAACGCTTCAAAGCGCGTCATCGCCAGTGCCGCAGCGGCTTCCAACTGCCCACGGGGTATGGCCTGGATGCCGGCGCGGATGATCTCGGTGGAGTAGGCCCCCAGGTTGATCACCATTGCCAGCACAGCCGCTTGCCACTCGGTGATTTTCAGCCCCAGTGAGGGCAAACCGAAGAAGATGAAAAACAGCTGCACCAGGAACGGCGTGTTGCGGATCAACTCGACATACACACCGAAGAACCACGCGAAGGGCTGGATCTTCCACGCCCGCACCACGGCGCCAACCGTGCCCAGGGCCACCCCCAGGATCGCACCGATCGCCGTCAGCTCGAGGGTGAACAGCGCGCCGCGCAACAGCAGGTCGGTATTGGCCAGCACCGGCACAAAGTCAAATTGATACGCCATGAATCAGCTCCGCTTTCAGAGGTCAGCAGGCAAAGGTTCTTTGAGCCATTGCAGCGCGTTTTTTTCCAGGCTGCCGTCGGCCTTGGCGGCGACCAGGATCTGGTTGACCTTCTCCAACAGTGCCGGCTCGTTCTTGTTCACGCCCACGTACACTGGCGAATCCTTGAGTTTCACTTTCAACGCTGGGACGCGTTTGGGGCTTCGCTCGCTGATCGCAACCATCACCACGTTGCCGCTGGCGATCAGGTCGACCTGGCCGGCCAGGTAGGCGGCGATGGTGGAATTGTTGTCTTCGAAGCGCTTGATGGTGGCTTCCTTGGGCGCTACAGCGCTCAACTCGATGTCTTCGATGGCGCCACGGGTCACGCTGATGGTCTTGCCCTTGAGGTCATCCAGGGTAGTGATCGCCGCGTCAGGCGGGCCAAATACGGCCAGGTAGAACGGCGCGTAGGCCTTGGAGAAGTCGATAACTTTTTCACGCTCGGCGTTCTTGCCCAGGCTGGAAATCACCAGGTCGACCTTGCCAGTCGTCAGGAACGGAATACGGTTGGTGCTGTTGACTGGCGTGAGTTCCAGTTTGACCTTCAGTTGGTCGGCCAGCAGCTTGGCGGTGTCGATGTCCAGGCCGCGGGGCTTCATGTCGGGGCCGACTGAGCCGAACGGCGGGAAGTCCTGGGGCACGGCGACCTTGAGGGTGCCACGGGCGACGATATCGTCCAGACCGTTGGCCTGGGCGGGTGCCTGGCTCAGCATCAGGCTGGCAAACAGGGCAGTGAGCAGGGCGCTGTAACGCTTGGTCATGGCAACTCTCCGAGAAGGGCGAAGGAATTTTCTGAATTTGCTCAGTGCACAGCCCATGCCATGACCCTCAGGATTGGCTGGAACCTAGGGGTTTATTGAGCTTGAGTGGTCTTACTGGTCTGAACAGTTCTTTGGCTTTTCGCACCCTTTTCGAGCGTCGGTAAAACCCCGCGAGCGCCTTTGGGGCGTGGCTTGCCGCCGGCCGCGAATAGCTTTACAACTAGCCGCTCAGTTGTCTGGAACCTTGAGTTTTTTATGAATTCCATCGCCCAAGCCGTACCGGAAGCGGCCCTGCAGGCCATCCGCAAACTGATCAAGGAGCAAGGCTTTGGCCCGGGCGATGCGCTGCCCTCCCAGCGTGATCTGGCGGTGCAACTGGGGGTGAGCCGGGCGTCGCTGCGTGAGGCGCTTTCGTCCTTGAGTGCCTTGGGTGTGGTGAGTGTGCAGCCGGGTAAGGGCGTGTTTGTGCAGGCGGCTGAGGAGTCGCCAGGGTTTGCCTGGCCGTTTGCGGCCCAGGCCACGCCGCTGGATATCTTCCAGTTGCGCTACGCGCTGGAGGGGTTCGCGGCGGGGCTGGCGGCGGTGACGTTGACGATCGATGAGCTGGACCTGCTCGAAGACAACGTCGAAGCCATGCGCAAAGTGCTCAAGGCCGGTGACTTCGAGGCGGCGGCCCGGTTGGACTTCGAATTTCACCAGCGCATCCTGCTGGCCAGTGGTAACCAGGCGATGGTGAGCATTCTGAGTGCCAGTGCCGACGTGTTCCTGGAGAGTCAGAAACTACCGTTCATCCGGCCGGAACGGGCCATGGAAACCTGGCAGGAACATCGCAAGATCCTGCGCGCCCTGGCCCGGCGCGCCAGTACGGCGGCGCAGAAAACCATGCAGGAACACGTACGTAACGCAGCGCTACGTACCGGCATTGCCTTCGTGACCCCCGTAATGCCGTGAGCCAGGCGATACCCAAACTCATGCATCACCATAGCAAGACTCAATCAGACGCGGCTTCCTGAACGGGGGAAGGGCGGCTATGATGGGCCACGTTTTTTTTGCTTACAATCCGGAGACATCCATGAGCAACGATCTTATCAAGCACGTCACCGACGCGACCTTTGAGGCCGAAGTACTCAAGGCTCAAGGCCCGGTGCTGGTTGACTACTGGGCTGAATGGTGCGGCCCTTGCAAAATGATCGCGCCTGTTCTGGACGACATTGCTACTGCTTACGAAGGCAAACTGACCATTGCCAAGCTGAACATCGACGACAATCAGGAAACCCCGGCCAAGCACGGCGTGCGTGGTATCCCGACGCTGATGCTGTTCAAGGATGGTGACGTTGCAGCCACTAAAGTTGGCGCACTGTCGAAGTCCCAGCTGCAAGCTTTCCTCGACGCGAACATCTAAGCGTCGTCAAAAAAGCCCCGCAAATTGCGGGGCTTTTTCGTGAAACAGGGCTAGACGCTCTGAAAGTCAGGTGGTACATTCGGCCCCGCACTGGTTTCTCCACTGCCCCCTGCATGCCGTCGCCGACGCACTCCTTTTCGAATTAGTACGCGATCCTGTCGCCTTCTCTGCGGCGCGGCCTCATTAAGCCAAAAGCTTAATTTCCCCCCTCCATAAATGATTACGTCATTCCTATATGAATCTGACTGAACTCAAGCAAAAGCCGATTACCGACCTGCTCCAGCTGGCCGAAGAAATGGGCATAGAAAATATGGCCCGTTCGCGCAAGCAGGACGTGATTTTCTCCCTGCTCAAGAAGCACGCGAAAAGCGGCGAGGAAATCTCCGGTGATGGCGTGCTGGAGATTCTCCAGGACGGCTTCGGCTTCCTGCGCTCTGCTGACGCTTCCTATCTCGCCGGCCCAGACGATATCTACGTCTCGCCGAGCCAGATCCGTCGCTTCAACTTGCGCACCGGTGACACCATCGTTGGCAAGATCCGACCTCCAAAGGAAGGCGAGCGGTATTTCGCCCTGCTCAAGGTCGACACAATCAACTTCGATCGTCCCGAGAACGCGAAAAACAAGATTCTCTTCGAGAACTTGACCCCGCTGTTCCCGACGGTGCGCATGAAGATGGAAGCCGGCAACGGTTCCACCGAAGACTTGACCGGTCGTGTAATCGACCTGTGCGCCCCGATCGGCAAAGGCCAGCGTGGCCTGATCGTCGCACCGCCGAAAGCCGGTAAGACCATCATGCTGCAGAACATTGCAGCGAACATCGCCCGTAACAATCCTGAAGTTCACCTGATCGTATTGCTGATCGATGAACGTCCGGAAGAAGTAACCGAAATGCAGCGCACCGTGCGCGGCGAAGTGGTTGCCTCCACGTTCGATGAGCCGCCAACCCGTCACGTACAGGTTGCCGAAATGGTGATCGAGAAGGCCAAGCGCCTGGTCGAACACAAGAAGGACGTGGTGATCCTGCTCGACTCCATCACCCGTCTGGCCCGTGCCTACAACACCGTGATCCCAAGCTCCGGCAAGGTATTGACCGGTGGTGTCGATGCCCACGCCCTGGAGAAACCGAAACGTTTCTTCGGCGCTGCGCGCAACATCGAAGAAGGCGGCTCGCTGACCATTATCGCCACCGCACTGGTTGAAACCGGTTCGAAGATGGACGAAGTGATCTACGAAGAGTTCAAGGGTACCGGCAACATGGAGCTGCCCCTGGACCGTCGCATCGCGGAAAAACGCGTGTTCCCGGCGATCAACATCAACCGTTCCGGCACCCGCCGCGAAGAGTTGCTGACGGCCGACGACGAACTGCAGCGCATGTGGATCCTGCGCAAGCTGCTGCACCCGATGGATGAAGTTGCAGCCATCGAGTTCCTGGTCGACAAGTTGAAAACCACCAAGACCAACGACGAGTTCTTCTTGTCGATGAAGCGCAAGTAATACAGCGTTTCAGGTCCGAAAGAATGGCGCCCTCAGGGGCGCCATTTTTTTTGCGCCCGCTTTTTAAGCGCGCCTGGCAGGCAAATACCCCTCGGAGCAGGTAGGATGTATGCCTATTTTACGGGTGGCATGGTTAATGAAATTCAAGGATCTTCGGGATTTCGTGCAGCAACTTGAGCAGCGCGGAGAGTTGAAACGTATCCAGATGCCGATTTCCCCGGTGCTGGAAATGACTGAGATTTGCGACCGCACCCTGCGCAACAAGGGCCCGGCGCTGCTGTTCGAGAACCCGACTGGTTTCGATATCCCGGTGCTCGGCAACCTGTTCGGCACCCCTGAGCGCGTTGCGTTTGGCATGGGCGCCGAGTCGGTCGGCGAATTGCGCGAGATCGGCAAGCTGCTGGCCTTCCTCAAGGAGCCCGAGCCGCCCAAGGGCTTGAAGGACGCCTGGTCGAAGCTGCCGATCTTCCGCAAGATCATTGCCATGGCCCCCAAGGTGGTCAAGGACGCGGTGTGCCAAGAGGTCGTCATCGAAGGCGATGACGTCGACCTGGCCATGCTCCCGGTGCAGACCTGCTGGCCCGGTGACGTCGGCCCGCTGATCACCTGGGGCCTGACCGTCACCAAAGGCCCGAACAAAGACCGCCAGAACCTCGGCATCTACCGCCAACAAGTGATCGGCCGCAACAAGGTGATCATGCGTTGGTTGAGCCACCGTGGCGGTGCGCTGGATTACCGCGAGTGGTGCGAAAAACACCCCGGCCAGCCGTTCCCTGTTTCCGTGGCGTTGGGCGCTGACCCGGCGACCATCCTCGGCGCCGTGACCCCGGTGCCCGACAGCCTGTCCGAATACGCCTTTGCCGGCCTGCTGCGGGGTAACCGCACCGAGCTGGTGAAATGCCGTGGCAACGACCTGCAAGTGCCAGCCACTGCTGAAATCATCCTTGAAGGCGTGATTCATCCGGGCGAAATGGCCGATGAAGGCCCTTACGGCGACCACACCGGCTACTACAACGAAGTCGACAGCTTCCCGGTATTCACCGTCGAGCGCATCACCCACCGGATCAAACCGATCTACCACAGCACCTACACCGGCCGGCCGCCGGATGAGCCGGCCATTCTGGGCGTGGCGCTCAACGAAGTGTTCGTGCCGATCCTGCAAAAGCAATTCCCGGAGATCACTGACTTCTACCTGCCGCCCGAAGGCTGCTCGTATCGCATGGCCATCGTGACCATGAAGAAGTCGTACCCGGGCCATGCCAAGCGGGTAATGCTTGGTGTGTGGTCGTTTTTGCGACAGTTCATGTACACCAAGTTCGTTATCGTCACCGACGACGACATCAACGCCCGCGACTGGAACGACGTGATCTGGGCCATTACCACGCGCATGGACCCCAAGCGCGACACGGTGATGATCGACAACACACCGATCGACTACCTCGACTTCGCCTCGCCGGTGTCGGGCCTGGGCTCGAAGATGGGCCTGGATGCCACCCACAAGTGGCCGGGTGAAACCACCCGCGAGTGGGGCCGTGTGATCGTCAAGGATGAAGCCGTCACAGCCCGTGTCGATGCGATTTGGAAAGAATTGGGAATAGATTGATGCGTGTAACCCTGCAACCTTCCGGCGCTGTGCTGGAGTTGGTCCCTGGCGAACGAATCCTCGAAGGTGCGCGCCGCCTGGGCTACGAGTGCCCCCAGGCCTGTCGCAACGGCGTGTGCCACGTATGTGCCGCGCTGCTGGTGGAAGGCCGGGTGCAGCAAGCCGGTGAAGTGCGTGACCACGGTGAGTTCTACACCTGCATTGCCGAGCCGCTGGAAGATTGCATTGTGATGTGGGATGGCGTGTTGGCGCCGGGAGAGTTGCCGTTGCGCAAGTTGTCGTGCCAGTTGAGTGAGTGCGTTGAAGTGGGGGGCGATGTGTGGCGCGTGCGCCTGCGGGCTCCTGCGGGCAAGGCGGTGCGTTACCACGCCGGGCAATACCTGATGATCGAGCGGGAGAATGGCGATAAGTCGGCGTTTTCCCTGGCCTCGGCGCCCCATGCCGGGCGTGAGCTGGAGTTGCATGTGCTGGCCCGTGAAGACAGCGCCCGTAGCCTGCTTGAGCAACTGCAGCGTAACCAGATGGCGCGCATCGAGCTGCCGTATGGCGATACCCACCTGGCCGAGTTGCCGGACGGGCCATTGGTGCTGATCGCCGCCGGTACCGGTATGGCGCAGATGCATAGCCTGATCGAGCATTGCCGCGCTTCTGGCTTCAAGCACCCTGTGCACTTGTACTGGGGCGTACGTCGCCCGGAAGACTTCTACGACATCGAGCACTGGGAACAGTGGAAGCAGCTGCCCAACCTGTACCTGCACAAAGTCGTCAGCGACCTGTGCGGCTGGGAAGGGCGCTGCGGGTTGCTGCATGAAGCGGTGTGCGAAGACATCAGCGACCTCAAGGCTGTGTATGTGTACGCCAGTGGGTCGCCAGCGATGATCTACGGCACGTTGGATGCGCTGGTTGAGGCGGGTATGGATGCGCACCAGATGCGCGCCGATGTGTTTGCCTACGCGCCCCGGCCATAAATCACTGACGTACGCCGATCAAAATGTGGGAGGGAGCAAGCCCCCTCCCACATTTGACTTTGTTGTGTCAGGGTTAGAACCGCACGCCCGTCGTCACCATCGCTGCATTGAACCCCAGCAACACGAGTTCCGCCGCTACCGGCCCGTAATGGGTGCCCACCGACGGAATAATCACCGGCGCCACGCCAAAACGGTTCAACGGAATCTTGTCCCGGTACTTTCCGCGATAGCCCTGAATCGCCCCTCCGGTCAGCTTCAGGTACACCGGGTAGTCCGTCATTTCATAGCGCTTGCCCGCATAGGCGTAGTACGAGCGCTGCCTGAACGAGTTGCGAAACGTTGCCCCGCCGTACACAAAACCTGAGGCCTCATTGCGCTCGAGGCCAATCAGATCCTGATGGTTGTTGTGCTCAGGGTCGGGCGCGAAGTGGCGGGTGTAGACGCTGGTCTGCGCGTACCAAAAGCCTTTGTCGTCTTCGGTAGGCGCCGCTTCGCCGGCCAAAGCGCTAGTGGCCTGGGCCAGGAACAGCAGGCCTGACAATCGGAATTTCTTCATGGGGGCGACCTCGGTAGTCGGTTTTGGGGCGGCTAGGTGGGTCGTGATAAGTGCCCCATTTTGACGGGTCGTTGCGCCCCCAGGCTGAACCAGGGCTGAAAGTAGCGTTATTGGTGCGTCCAATCCTGACGAACGGGCGCCGGGCATATACTTTTACTTATGCTTTTAAGGTATTTAATTCGAGCACAGCAGTGTGTTCCATTACGCTAAAGTGACTTACAACCTGTAACAGCTTCCCGCCGGCACAAAGGAGACCTCAGCGATCCGCCATGACCGCCATTGAATCCGATCTTATGCAGTTGGCTTACCCTCCGCGACTCGACCTCGGGCCGCAACTCACTCACGAACAATTGATGAGCTCGATGCAGGCCACCATGGGCCGGCACAAGGGTGGGCCGGTGTGGCTGTTTGCGTATGGATCGCTGATCTGGCGCCCCGAATGTTCGTCCACCGAGCGCGTGCGGGCACGGGTTCACGGTTATCACCGGGGGCTGTATCTGTGGTCTCACGAGCATAGGGGCACGCCAGAACTGCCGGGCCTGGTGTTTGGCCTGGATCGCGGGGGCTCGTGCAGCGGATTTGCCTACCGCTTGCCGGAGGATCAACTGGAAGCTTCGCTGTACGCACTGTGGTGCCGCGAAATGCCTTATCCCTCCTACCGGCCACACTGGCTCAGCTGCCGTCTTGAAGATGGCACCCAGGTGCAGGCGTTGGGGTTTGTGTTGGAGCGGCACTTGCCCAGTTATGCAGGGAACCTGCCCGATCAAGTGTTGAATCACGTGCTGCAAAGCGCTTGCGGGCGTTACGGCACTACTCGCGATTATGTCGAGCAGACCGTCAACGCCCTGCGTAGCCACGCCATGCCAGATAAAAACCTGGAGGCGCGGCTCAAGCGTTGTGCGAAGGGCTGTTCAGGCGGCGATTAACGCGCCGAGCTGACGCTGTTGGTGTGCCACAGCGTTGGGATCAGGAACGCGATCGCCAGCACGCAGGCGCCGATCAGCAGCACAAAACCACCGTCCCAGCCGAAATGGTCCACGGTGTAGCCCATGGCTGCACTCGCCGCGACCGAACCGCCGAGGTAGCCAAACAGGCCGGTAAAGCCCGCAGCCGTACCGGCGGCTTTTTTCGGTGCCAATTCCAGCGCCTGCAGGCCGATCAGCATCACTGGGCCGTAGATCAGGAAGCCAATCGACACCAGCGCGATCATGTCGACCATCGGGTTCCCCGGCGGGTTGAGCCAGTACACCAGGGTCGCCACGGTCACCAATGCCATAAACACGATGCCGGTCAGGCCGCGATTGCCTCGGAAGATCTTGTCCGACATCCAGCCGCACAGCAGCGTGCCCGGAATGCCGGCCCACTCGTAGAAGAAGTACGCCCAGGACGATTTATCGACCGTGAAGTGCTTGGCTTCTTTCAAGTAGGTGGGCGCCCAGTCCAGCACGCCGTAGCGCAGCAGGTAGACGAACACGTTGGCAAAGGCGATGTACCACAGCATTTTGTTGCGCAGCACGTACTTGACGAAGATTTCCTTGGCGCTGAATTCATCTTCGTGGCTGGCGTCGTAGCCTTCCGGGTAGTCGTTCTTGTACTTCTCGATAGGCGGCAGGCCTACCGATTGCGGGGTGTCGCGCATGGTGATGAAGGCGAATGCCGCCACTGCCAAGGCCACGGTGGCCGGTACGTAAAACGCCGCATGCCAGTCGTTGAACCAGGCCATGCCCAGCAGGAACAGCGGGCCGATCAGGCCGCCGCCGACGTTGTGCGCCACGTTCCACACCGATACCACGCCGCCGCGTTCTTTCTGCGACCACCAGTGCACCATGGTCCGCCCACTTGGCGGCCAGCCCATGCCCTGCGCCCAGCCGTTGATGAACAGCAAAATGAACATCATGGTCACGCTGGAGGTTGCCCAAGGTGCGAAACCGAAAATGAACATCACTCCGGCTGAAACCAGCAGGCCAAAGGGCAGGAAGTAGCGTGGGTTAGAGCGGTCGGACACCAGCCCCATGAGGAACTTGGACAAGCCGTAGGCGATGGCGATGGCCGACATTGCCAGGCCCAGCTCGCCGCGGGTGTAACCCTCGTCGATCAAGTAGGGCATGGCCAGGGAGAAGTTTTTGCGCAGCAGGTAGTAACCGGCGTAACCGAAGAAAATACCCGCGAAGATCTGCCAGCGCAGGCGTCGGTAGGTGCTGTCTATTTTTTCTTCAGGCAGGGGCGCCTGATGTGCGGCAGGACGAAAGAAAGCAAACATTCAAGAGCTCCAGATTTCTTGTTTTGACTGCGGATGCGAATGTTACAGTTTCGTTACCGAAAATAGCATCGCCTCTTATCTGCAAACACAGGAAATGAGAGCAAGTGCATGTTCTCTTACGAACATGTCGCGAATGGGTAAGTGTGGGTCGGGATGAGGTCTTAAGGCCACTGAGCATCTAATGTGGGAGCTGGCTTGCCTGTGATGGCGGTCTATCAGTTGCACATGTGGTGGCTGACCCGCCGCTATCGCAGGCAAGCCAGCTCCCACAAGGATTGCATTCCAGGTCTGTTAGCGGGTTTGAACCACCACCTTGCCCACCGCCCGACGCTGCCCAAGGTCATTGATCGCCTGCGCGGCCTGCTCCAGCGGGTACACCTGCGACACCAACGGCTTCAACTTGCCCTCGCCGTACCATCCAAACAACTGCTGGAAATTCGCCGCATTATCCTGCGGCTGGCGCTGGGCAAACGAGCCCCAGAACACCCCGACCACCGCCGCGCCCTTTAGCAGCGCCAGGTTCACCGGCAGCTCAGGGATGCGCCCACTGGCAAAGCCCACCACCAGTAAGCGGCCATTCCAGGCAATGCTGCGGATAGCCTGGTCAAACAGGTCGCCGCCCACCGGGTCGTAGATCACATCGGCGCCGTTGCCGTCGGTGAGTCGTTTGATCTCGTCCTTCAGGTTGGTTTCGCTGTAATTGATCAACTCATCGGCGCCGGCGGCCTTGGCCACCGCGAGTTTGTCGGCGCTGCTGGCTGCTGCGATCACTCGGGCGCCCATGGCCTTGCCGATTTCCACCGCAGCCAGGCCCACGCCACCGGAGGCGCCGAGTACCAGCAGGGTTTCGCCCGGTTGCAGGTTGGCGCGTTGCTTGAGGGCATGCATGGAGGTGCCGTAGGTCATGCTGAAGGCGGCGGCGGTGTTGAAGCCCATGCTGGGCGGGATCGGCAGCACGTTATAGCCCGGCACCGCGACTTGCTCGGCAAAACTACCCCAGCCAGTCAGCGCCATGACCCGGTCGCCGACTTTCAAGTGGCTGACCTTTTCACCTACTTCACTGACCACACCGGCCGCCTCGCCGCCGGGCGAGAACGGGAAGGGCGGCTTGAACTGGTACTTGCCCTCGATGATCAAGGTGTCCGGGAAATTGACCCCAGCGGCATGCACGTCCAACAGGATTTCGTTCTTCTTGATCGCCGGGCGCTCGATTTCTTCCAGCACCAGGGTTTCGGCGGGGCCGAAGGCTTTGCACAGCACAGCTTTCATCGGGCTATTCCTTTTGGTGTCATGGCCGATAAGTGTAGGAGGGTAAGCGGGTGGGTCAACGAGCATGCCCCGGCCTGATAAGTCGCCATAAGCTTGTGCTCAGCCTTGCTAGCGTTATGCTACTGGCCACCGAATTTGAGGAATGAACTGTGAAAGCGTGGATCTTGTTGATGCTGGCCCTGACGTTGCCGATGGCAGCCCAGGCCGAAGAAGCCAAAGAAGGCGAGGCGCCGAAGATCAGCTACATCAGCCTCAGCCCGCCGTTCGTGGGTAACTATGGCCTGGACGGCACCGCGAAACTCAAGGTGTTCAAGGCCGATATCGCCCTGCGCGTAACCGGCACCGAAGCCGCCGCGGCCGTTAAAGCCAACGACGCCTTGATTCGTAACCAGTTGGTGGCGCTGTTCACCCAGCAGACCAACGAGACGATGAGCACCGTCGAAGGCAAAGAGAAACTGCGCCAGGAAGCCTTGAAGCAGACCCAGCAAGTGATGAACGACGAAACCGGCAAACCGGTAGTGGAAGACCTGTTGTTCAACAACCTGATCATCCAGTAATCCGTCAAAGCAACCCGATGATCGCCGCCCATTGCTCGGCGGTCACCGGCATCACGGACAGCCGGCTGCCCTTTTGCACCAGGGGCAATTCGGCCAGCGCCGCTTGTTGCTTCAAGTAGCCCAGGCCCAGCACCTTGGGAAAGGTTTTGACGTGCGCTACATCAATCGCACTCCACGGGTTTTTCTCCGTGCTGGCCTTGGCGTCGAAATAGTGGCTTTCAGGTTCCAGGGCCGTGGGGTCGGGGTAAGCCGCCTTGATGATCTTTGCGATGCCAGCAATACCCGGCTCTGGGCAACTGGAGTGGTAGAAGAAGAATTCGTCGCCTTCTGCCATGGCACGTAAAAAGTTGCGCGCCTGGTAATTGCGAACCCCGTCCCAGCGAGCTTCGCCAAGCTTTTCGAGGCCCTTGATGGAGAGTTCGTCGGGCTCGGATTTCATCAGCCAATAGGCCATTTTTGCGCTCCTGAAAAAGGCATTGGGCAAGTTGTCTGGCAATTTAATGACAAACCGACAGTCGGTTGGCGCCAAGGTTTGCGTGTTGGTTCACGTTACCGCAGAATGCCGGCTTTTAAAGCTTGACGCAGCTACAACGGACTACTTTGGAACGTTGTTGTCATCGTGTACGAGGTGCCTGAAGGGGGGCAATCGATGCAACGTAAACCGGATTTACTATGGATTTTGGTTATTTTGTTTGGTCTGGGCGTCGTGACCACCGGGTATGCGCAAAGCTTGTGGTCGAACAAGACCGATGCTCCCGTCGAACTGACTCAGCAACAGCCGCAACCGTTCAAGCGTTAACCCTTCCCCAAGACGCCGCTTTTTACTGCGGCGTCTGTGCGATATACCACTGCTTGTCAGTGACGGTGCCTGCCAACGGCACATCCCAACTCGCTTGCACCAGTCGATCGACCTTCTGACACTCATGGGCCAGGCCCAGCAACGTCGGCTTGCGCCAGCTCTGGCGGCGGGCTAAATAGGCGAGGCTGCGATCATAGAAGCCGCCGCCCATTCCCAGGCGCCCACCCGTCTCATCGAAGCCCACCAATGGCAGCAATACCAGGTCCAGCGCCCAGACCTTGCGTTGCCGGCTGATATTTACCCGTGGTTCAAGAATGCGAAACCGATTGGGCCTCAGCTTTTCCCCAGGGCGTACGCGCTGAAACACCATCTTCGTGCGTGGCCAGGCGCTCAGCACCGGCAGGTAAGTGGCCTTGCCCCGGCGCTGGGCAGCGCGCAGCAGCAAGCGCGGATCGATTTCACCGTCCGTCGGTAGATACAGGGAAATATGTTTGGCCCGGCGAAACAGCGGGTGCTGTGCCAGTTGCCGATACAGGCCGACAGCGGCCTTGCGTTGCGCGCAAGGTGTGAGTGCGCGTCGGGCCTTGCGCAACATGCGTCGAAGTTGCGGACGGGAAAGCGGCGCAGGTTCGGTCATGGTTTTCGGCTCATAAAACAATGCCAGTCCGAAGACTGGCATTGAGTTTGGGAATTCAGGCTCCCCGACAGAACCGCTGTCGACTAAGCCCTTGAACCCGAAAGTTCAAGGTGGAAGAAGCAGTAGGCTTTAAGGCTTTCCGTCTAGCGGACATGCACACCAGCCCAACGTGCAACTTCCAGGGTAGTGCGAATCGGCTCCGGGACATCGCCGACTGGCAAGCACGCCAGGGAGTGGGGCGAGTATACCTTAAACACTCACGGCAATCAGCCCTTGGGTGCGTCCGAATCGCTGGAAAGCACCAGATCAACACGCTCCAGCAGGTCGCGTACCTGCTCGCGCGTCGAGCCGCTGGCCTGTACGTCAGGGCGCTCCTGCTTATGCAGCAGGTCGTGGGTGATATTCAGCGCGGCCATCACGGCGATACGGTCGGCGCCGATGACTTTGCCGCTGCTGCGGATTTCACGCATCTTGCCATCCAGGTAACGGGCGGCGCTCACCAGGTTGTTGCGCTCTTCCTGGGGGCAGATGATCGAATATTCTTTGTCGAGAATCTGCACGGTGACGCTATTGCTTGAACTCATGAGTCTTGCTCCAGGGCCTTCAGGCGCGAAATCATCGATTCGACCTTACGCCGGGCGATTTCGTTTTTTTCAATGAGGTGAGCGCGTTCCTCGCGCCAGGTCTTTTCCTGAGCTAGTAGGAGTCCGTTTTGACTCTTAAGTTGCTCGACCCGAGTAATTAGCAATTCGAGTCTGGCCATCAGCGCTTGCAGGTCGGTGTCTTCCATTGGGTTCCACTGGATTTTGTCTGATGAATGGCAACTGCAGGATAAACGATCTGACGCCCTTGATAGTCTTGGTACGTCTGCCGGTGCTAGGATACAGCGCTCCATTCTAGACATTGCGCCGTCTGGCGCCTAGCTCACCATGCCTATTCAGAACTCCCCGTACGACGCTTTCTCCAAACTGCTGAGCACCAGCGGCCATCCTTGCTCGCCTGCTGAATTGCATGGCGTGTTGTTGGGCCGCAGCTGCACCGGCGTTGGCTTTGATGCCGACAACTGGCTGGCCGATGTGGCCGAGCTGCTGGAAACCGAGCCGACCGACAACGTGCGCAACGCGCTGATTGGCCTGCAGGAAATGGTCAAGGGCGAGTTGACCGGTGATGACGTTACCGTCGTCCTGCTGTTGCCCACCGACGACGCGCCGCTCGCCGACCGTGCTGCCGCCCTGGGCCAATGGTGCCAAGGCTTCCTTCACGGTTTCGGCGTGAACGCCGGCGGCCTGGACCTGAGCACCGACGCCAAGGAAGTGCTGCAAGACCTGGCGGCGATCTCCCAAGTGCAAGACGCCCTGGAAGAGTCTGAAGACGGCGAAGGCGACTACATGGAAGTGATGGAATACCTGCGCGTTGCGCCGCTGCTACTGTTCACCGAGACCAAAAAGTCCGCTGAACCTGCTGCAACCAAGCCGTCGCTGCACTAAGAAAGGAAGCCCATCTGCCCATGATTCATATCCCCCGAGCGGAATACACCCGGCGCCGCAAGGCGCTCATGGCGCAGATGGAACCCAACAGCATCGCGATCCTGCCGGCCGCCGCCGTGGCGATCCGCAACCGTGATGTCGAGCACGTGTACCGCCAGGACAGCGACTTCCAGTACCTGAGCGGCTTTCCCGAGCCTGAAGCGGTGATCGTGCTGATGCCCGGTCGCCTGCATGGCGAGTACGTGCTGTTTTGCCGCGAACGCAACGCCGAACGCGAACTGTGGGACGGCCTGCGCGCCGGCACCGAAGGCGCGATCCGCGACTTTGGCGCCGACGACGCGTTCCCCATTACCGATATCGACGACATCCTGCCCGGCCTGATCGAAGGCCGTGACCGGGTGTATTCGGCCATGGGCAGCAATGCCGAATTCGACCGCCACCTGATGGAGTGGATCAACGTGATCCGCTCTAAAGCGCACCTCGGCGCCCAGCCGCCGAACGAATTCGTTGCCCTGGATCATCTGCTTCACGACATGCGCCTGTATAAATCGGCGGCAGAAGTGAAGGTGATGCGCGAAGCGGCACGCATTTCTTGCGCAGCTCATGTGCGGGCGATGCAGGCCAGTCGCGCCGGGTTGCATGAGTTCAGCCTCGAAGCCGAGCTCGATTACGAATTTCGCAAGGGCGGCGCGAAGATGCCGGCCTATGGCTCCATCGTCGCCGCCGGGCGCAACAGCTGCATCCTGCATTACCAGCAGAATGACGCCGTGCTCAAGGATGGCGACCTGGTGCTGATCGACGCCGGTTGCGAGATCGACTGCTACGCCAGCGACATCACCCGTACCTGGCCGGTCAACGGCACGTTTTCGCCGGAACAAAAGGCGATCTACGACATTGTGCTGGCCTCCCAGGAAGCCGCCTTTGCCCAGATCGCCCCGGACAAGCATTGGAACCAGGCCCACGAAGCGACGGTGCAAGTCATCACCGCCGGGTTGGTAAAGCTGGGCTTGCTGCAAGGTGACGTCGACGAGTTGATCGCCAGCGAAGCCTACAAAGCCTTCTACATGCACCGCGCCGGCCACTGGCTGGGCATGGATGTGCATGACGTGGGCGAGTACAAGGTGGGCGGTGAATGGCGTGTGCTGGAAGTTGGCATGGCCTTGACCGTGGAGCCGGGCATCTACATCGCGCCGGACAACCAGACCGTGGCAAAGAAGTGGCGTGGCATTGGCGTGCGCATCGAGGACGACGTGGTAGTGACCAAGCAAGGCTGTGAAATCCTGACCGGTGGCGTGCCCAAGACGGTCGCCGAGATCGAAGCGCTGATGGCGGCGGCCCGATGAGTCGGGTCAACCTGGCCATTATCGGCGGCGGCCTGGTGGGCGCCAGCCTGGCGCTGGCGTTGCAGGCCGGGGCCAAGGCCCGTGGCTGGAAGATCGTGCTGATCGAGCCGTTCGCCCCAGGCGACAGCTACCAGCCGAGCTACGATGCGCGTTCATCGGCGTTGTCGTACGGCGCCCAGCAGATCTATCAACGCCTGGGTCTGTGGCAAGACATCTCTCGCCGTGCCGAGCCGATCAAGCAGATTCATGTGTCGGACCGGGGGCGTTTTTCCACTGCGCGCTTGTCTGCCATGGAAGAGGGCGTACCGGCGCTGGGCTACGTGGTGGAAAACGCTTGGCTCGGCCAGTGCCTGTGGCAAGGGCTGGACAAGGACGTGGTCAGCTGGCGTTGCCCAGCCGAAGTCACGCGCATGGAGCCGTTGCCCGATGGCTACCGCCTGACCCTCAACGATGAAACCGTCCTGGAATGCGACCTCGCCGTGCTGGCCGACGGCGGCCGCTCCGGCCTGCGTGAGCAACTGGGCATCGGCGTGAAAACCCGGCCGTATAACCAGAGCGCGCTGATCGCCAATATCACCCCAAGCGAAGCCCACAACGGCGAAGCCTTCGAGCGCTTCACCGATGAGGGCCCGATGGCGCTGCTGCCGCTGCCCGACAACCGCTGTGCGCTGGTGTGGACGCGCATCGGTATGGACGCCCAGCGACTGGCCAACCTCGATGAGCGTGCCTTTCTCAGTGAATTGCAGGGCGTGTTCGGCTATCGCCTCGGCACCCTCAAACAAGTCGGCGCCCGCCATCTGTACCCGCTGACCCTGGTGGAAGCCGAAGAACAAGTGCGTTCCCACCTGGCCATTCTCGGCAATGCGGCCCACAGCCTGCATCCGATTGCCGGGCAGGGTTTCAACCTGTCCCTGCGCGATGCGAATGCCTTGGCCGAAGCGTTACTGGCAGGGCCTCAAGTGCCGGGCGACCTGGCGACGTTGCAGGGCTACCGCGAGCGCCAACGCCTGGACCAGAAACTGACCGTGGGCTTCTCCGACCAGGTCACGCGCCTGTTTGGCAGCGCCCAACCGTTGGTCGCACTGGGCCGCAATATGGGCCTGCTGGGTCTGGACTTGCTGCCGCCGGCCAAACGCTGGTTCGCCCGTCAGGCCATGGGCCTGGGCACGCGCCCCGATGCGTAAGTGGTTGATCGCGCGCATCGGTAAAGCGCGGCTGTTGCGTTGGGTCATGACCCTGTATCCGCCGTACCTGGGCGCGGGTGTCAGCGTGCAGCACATGAGCGCCGATTTTCGCCACGTCAAAGTGCGCATGGGCCTGGGCTGGTACAACCGCAACTACGTCGGCACGCAGTTTGGCGGCAGCCTGTATTCGATGGTCGACCCGTTCTACATGCTGTTATTGATGGAGAACCTGGGCCGCGATTACATCGTGTGGGACAAGGCCGCCAGCATCGATTTCATCTCGCCGGGCAAAGGCCCGGTGTACGCCGAATTTACCATCGACGACGCGTTGCTCGATGAGATTCGCCGGCAGACCGAAGGGGGCGAGAAATACTTGCCCCACCTCAAGGTCGACATTCATGACGGCTCCGGCACCTTGGTGGCGCGGGTCGACAAAACTCTTTACGTGCGGCGCAAGCCGCCAGCGAGACAGGCTTAAACCATGGACATGCGCGCAGATGTGCTGATTGTCGGGGCCGGAATGGTCGGAAGCGCCTTGGCGCTGGCGTTGCAGGGCAGTGGCCTGCAAGTGCTGCTGCTCGACGGTAGCCCGCTGAGCGTCAAGCCGTTCGACCGTGACGCGGCGTTCGAACCTCGCGTGAGCGCCTTGTCGGCCGCCAGCCAGCGCATCCTTGAACGCCTGGGTGTATGGGACGGCATCGTCGAACGGCGCGCCAGCCCGTACGGTGAGATGCAGGTGTGGGATGGCAGCGGCACCGGGCAGATCCACTTCTCGGCCGCCAGCGTGCATGCCGAGGTACTGGGGCATATCGTCGAGAACCGCGTGGTTCAGGATGCCTTGCTCGACCGCCTGCACGACTGCGACCTGGGCCTGCTGGCCAATGCGCGCCTGGAGCAGATGCGCCGTTCTGGCGAGGACTGGCTGCTGACCCTGGCCGATGGCCGCAAACTGCGTGCACCGCTGGTGGTGGCGGCCGATGGCGCCAATTCCGCCGTGCGCCGCCTGACGGGCACTGCGACCCGCGAATGGGATTACCTGCATAACGCCATCGTCACCAGCGTACGCAGCAGCCAGCCGCACCAGCGTACGGCGTGGCAACGGTTCACCGACACCGGCCCGCTGGCGTTTTTGCCGCTGGTGCGCGATGGGCAGGAGGATTGGTGCTCGATCGTGTGGTCGACCACGCCGGCTGAGTCCGAACGCCTGATGGCGCTGGATGACGAAAACTTCTGCCGCGAACTGGAGCGCGCCTTTGAAGGGCGACTCGGTACGGTGATCAGCGCCGACCCGCGTGTCTGCGTGCCATTGCGCCAACGTCATGCCAAACGCTACGTGGCCGAAGGCCTGGCGTTGATCGGCGATGCCGCCCACGTGATCCACCCATTGGCAGGGCAGGGCGTAAACCTGGGCTTCCTCGACGCAGCGACCCTGGCCGAAGTGCTGCTGGCCGCCCTTGAACGCGGCGAACGCCTGGCGGATGTGAAGGTGCTGAGCCGTTATGAACGCCGGCGCATGCCGCACAACCTGGCGTTGATGGCGGCGATGGAAGGCTTTGAGCGGTTGTTCCAGGCCGACCAACTGCCACTGCGCTGGCTGCGCAATGCTGGCTTGAAACTGGTCGACCAGATGCCCGAAGCCAAAGCGGTATTCGTACGCCAAGCCCTCGGCCTGACGGGCGATCTCCCTGACCTGGCCAAACCCTGACCTTGAAATACGGGCTCCTGTGGGAGGGGCGGTGCGACGATTCGACTTGCCCCCGATGGGGCCATCAGCCCCACTATAAATGTCAGTTATGCAACATCTGGTAACGCCTCCACCAAGCATCACCAAATGTGAGTCCTTATCATTTGCCCTCTTTTTGCAAATGAGAGATCGCCCCCATGTCGGCACCCAAGCGCCTCCTGACTGCCCTGGCACTCACCCTGATCGGCAGCACCACTGTGCAGGCCGCCGACGAAGTGGTGGTCTACTCCTCGCGCATCGACGAGCTGATCAAGCCGGTATTCGACGCCTACACCCAAAAGACTGGCGTGCAGATCAAGTTCATCACCGACAAAGAGGCCCCGCTGATGCAGCGCATCAAGGCCGAAGGCGAAAACGCCACCGCTGACCTGCTGCTGACCGTCGATGCCGGCAACCTCTGGCAGGCCGAGCAGATGGGCATCCTGCAACCGTTCACCTCGCCTGTGATCGACAAGAACATCCCCCTGCAATACCGCTCGTCCGCCCATGCCTGGACTGGCCTGAGCTTGCGCGCGCGCACCATCGCCTACTCCACCGACCGGGTAAAACCAGGTGACCTCACCACGTACGAAGCCCTGGCCGACAAACAGTGGGAAGGCCGTCTGTGCCTGCGCACGGCGAAAAAGGTCTACAACCAGTCGCTGACCGCCACCCTCATCGAAACCCATGGCGCGGCCAAGACTGAAGAGATCGTCAAGGGCTGGGTCAATAACCTCTCCACCGACGTGTTCTCCGACGACATCGCCGTGCTGGAAGCGATCAACGCCGGGCAGTGCGACGTGGGTATCGTCAACACCTATTACTATGGCCGCCTGCACAAGCAGAAGCCGGACCTGGCAGTGAAGCTGTTCTGGCCCAATCAGGGCGACCGTGGGGTGCACGTGAACCTGTCGGGCATCGGCCTGACCAAGCATGCACCGCACCCGGAAGCCGCCAAGGCGCTGGTGGAGTGGATGACCACCCCTGAAGCGCAGAAGATCTTCGCCGACGTGAACCAGGAGTTCCCGGCCAACCCTGCGGTGGCGCCTTCGGCCGAAGTGGCAAGCTGGGGCAAGTTCGTGGCAGACACCTTGCCGGTGGAAGTGGCGGGCAAGCGTCAGGCTGAGGCAATTCGCTTGATGGATCGTGCTGGCTGGAACTGACACACTGCAAGTCTAAATGTGGGAGGGGGCTTGCCCCCGATAGCGGAGTGTCAGTCTACTCATCAGTGACTGATCCACTGCAATCGGGGGCAAGCCCCCTCCCACATTGGATTGTGGTGACATCAAGATATCCATTCACTGAGAACTGAATTTGGCCCACCCCGCCCAACGCCGCTGGTACCTGCCGGTGTTCACCGTCGCCGCCCTGGTGCTGCTGCCGCTGAGCGTGCTGTTGCTGTCCTGGCAAAGCATCGACGCGCAAATCTGGTCCCACCTGTGGGAAACCCAGATGCCGCGCCTATTGGGCAACACCTTGACCCTGGTACTGGGCGTCGGTGTCGGCGTGACCCTGCTCGGCGTGAGCCTGGCCTGGCTCACCAGCCTCTGTGAATTCCCCGGCCGGCGCTGGCTCGACTGGGCCTTGATGTTGCCCTTCGCCATTCCCGCCTATGTGCTGGCCTTTGTGTTCGTGGGCCTGCTGGACTTCGCCGGTCCGGTTCAAACGCTCTTGCGCGAATGGTTTGGCACCGGCCTGCGCCTGCCACGTGTGCGCTCCACCAGCGGCGTGATCATCGTCTTGGTGCTGGTGTTCTACCCCTACGTCTACCTGCTTGCGCGCACCGCGTTCCTGGCCCAGGGCAAAGGCCTGATGGAGGCCGCCCGGGTGCTGGGGCAATCGCCGTGGCAAGCGTTCTGGCGCGTGGCCTTGCCCATGGCTCGACCGGCGATTGGTGCCGGGGTGGCCTTGGCGTTGATGGAGACCCTTGCGGATTTTGGTGCGGTCTCGGTATTCAACTTCGATACCTTCACTACGGCGATCTACAAGACTTGGTACGGCTTCTTCAGCCTTTCCAGCGCCGCCCAATTGGCCAGCTTGCTGTTACTGGTGGTCATGGTGGTGCTGTATGGCGAGCGTCGTGCACGGGGTGCCAGCCGCCCAAGCAATGAGCGGCCACGGGGCAAAGCGCTCTATCACCTGCGCGGGCTCAAGGCCGCTGCCGCCAGTACTTGGTGTGGTTCGGTGTTCGCCTGTGCCTTTGTCATCCCGATGCTGCAACTGGTCGCCTGGTTTTGGCAGCGCGGCCGCTTTGATCTGGATGAGCGTTATTCAGGCCTGATCGTCCACACCCTTTACCTGGGTGGTATTGCAGCGTTGATCACCGTCAGCGTGGCGCTGCTCTTGGCGTTCGCTAACCGTTTGGCCCCGACGCGGGCGATCCGCTCAGGCATCAGTCTGGCCAACGTCGGCTACGCCTTGCCAGGCTCGGTGCTGGCGGTGTCGATCATGTTGGCCTTCAGCTATCTGGACCGTGAACTGGTGGTGCCGCTGTCCGGCTGGCTGGGCGGCGCGGGCAAGCCGTTGTTGCTGGGCAGCCTCTCGGCGTTGGTGTTGGCGTACCTGGTGCGCTTTCTGGCGGTGGCCTATGGGCCGCTGGAAAACAGCCTGGCGCGAATCCGACCCTCATTGCCGGAAGCTGCGCGCAGCCTTGGCGTGAGCGGGCCACGACTGTTTTGCAAAGTGTATCTGCCGTTATTGCTACCGGGGACGTTGAGTGCAGCGCTGCTGGTGTTTGTCGATGTACTCAAGGAAATGCCCGCGACCCTGCTGATGCGCCCATTTGGCTGGGATACCCTGGCGGTTCGCATCTTTGAAATGACCAGCGAAGGCGAGTGGGCGCGGGCCTCGCTGCCGGCGCTGACGCTGGTGTTGGTGGGCCTGCTGCCGGTGATCGGGCTGATCCGACGCTCTGCCCGTCAAATCGGTTAGGTGCCAGTCCTACGGCTTGCGGCTACAATGCGCGGCATTCGGTGCGCTCCGTCTTTCGGATCGGGTCGCTGTGAGTGGCTACAGGCCTTGTAATTAAAGGCCTGTAGCGCAAACAGCAACGCTGCGCACCTTCGCCAAGCCCGGAAGGAGAAACCCATGGGACAGCGTACGCCTCTGTATGACCTGCATCTCGCCCTCGGCGCGAAAATGGTCGATTTTGGCGGTTGGGATATGCCTCTGCACTACGGCTCGCAAGTTGAAGAGCACCACCAGGTGCGACGCGACTGCGGGGTGTTCGATGTATCTCATATGACCGTGATCGATATCACCGGCCCCCAGGCCAAGGAATGGTTGCAGCACCTGCTGGCCAATGATGTGGATCGTCTGCAAGGCTGCGGCCGTGCGTTGTACAGCGCCATGCTCAACGACAAGGGCGGCGTGGTGGATGACATGATCGTCTACCGCACCGACGCCGGGTATCGCCTGGTGGTCAACGCCGCCACCCGCGACCAGGACATGGCCTGGATGCAGGCCCAGTTGGGCCGTTTCCAGGTGCAACTTCAAGAGCGCCCCGAGTTGGCGATGCTGGCCATTCAAGGCCCCCATGCCCGACAGAAGATTGCCGAACTGGTCACCCAGTCGCGCAGCACTTTGATTCACCAGCTCAAGCCTTTCGAAGGCCAGGCCGACGGCGATTGGTTTATTGCTCGCACGGGTTATACCGGCGAAGACGGCCTTGAAATTGTCCTGCCTGCCGATCAGGCGCCGGGTTTTTTCAACGATCTGGTGGGCGCCGGTATTTCACCCATCGGCCTTGGCGCACGCGATACCTTGCGTCTGGAAGCCGGCATGAACCTGTACGGTCAGGATATCCACCAGGATGTTTCGCCCTTGGCTGCCAACATGGCCTGGAGCATCGCTTGGGAGCCAGCCACGCGCAATTTCATCGGCCGCGCGGCGCTGGAAGCCGAGTTGGCGGCGGGTGTGCAGTTCAAACTGGTGGGGTTGGTGCTGGAAGAACGCGGGGTTTTACGTGCTCATCAGGTGGTTCGTATCGCCAATGTTGGCGAAGGGGAGATCACCAGTGGTAGTTTCTCTCCTACGCTGAGCAAATCCATTGCCCTGGCGCGCGTACCGACGGCCACTGCCGACCGGGCCGAAGTGGAAATCCGCGGCAAGTGGTACCCGGTTCGAGTGGTCAAACCGACCTTTGTGCGCCATGGCAAAACCTTGATCTAACTTATTTCCGGCAGGCCAAAGGCCGCTGACACTACTTCATGAGGACACAGACTATGAGCAATATCCCTGCCGACCTGCGTTTTGCCGAAAGTCACGAATGGGCCCGTCTGGAAGCCGACGGCACCGTGACTGTGGGTATCTCCGATCATGCCCAGGAAGCGTTGGGTGATGTGGTGTTTGTTGAGTTGGCGGAAGTGGGCAAAGTATTTGCCGCTGGTGATGCCGCGGGTGTGGTTGAGTCGGTGAAGGCTGCTTCGGATATCTACTCGCCGGTTGCCGGTGAAGTGATTGCGGTCAATGAAGAGCTGGCTGATAGCCCTGAGTCGTTGAACTCCGAGCCGTACAGCGCTTGGATCTTCAAACTCAAGCCAAGTGATGCGAATGCTGACCTGGCCAAGCTGCTGGATGCTGCTGGCTACAAAGCGGCCATCGGCGAGTAAACACAGATCGAAATGTGGGAGGGGGCTTGCTCCCGATGGCAGTGGACCAGCCTCCAGATGTAGAGACTGACACTCCGCCATCGGGAGCAAGCCCCCTCCCACCTTGAATGTTTGTCAGCCGTGAGTATTCAGTCTGCTTTGAGTACCGCTTTGACTGCCGCCACCGACCGCTCCACATCCGCCTCGGTCATCGCCGTAAACATCGGCAACGACACAATCAAACGCCCCACTTTTTCCGCCACCGGGAACATGCCTTCTTTGAACCCCTGTGCCCGATAAAGGCTCAGCAAGTGGATCGGCGGGTAGTGATAGCCAATGCCCACGCCATGGGCCTGCATCTGCTCCATGAAGGTAGCGCGGGCGGGCAGGTCGTCCTGGCGTTCTGGCAGTACCAGTTGGAAGAGGTGCCAGTTGCTGTTTTCAAAATCTGCCGGCGGCAGTTGCGCGCCGTACTGTTCTTCAAAGTCTGCGCCAAAGCATTTGAAATAGTGACGCGCCAGGTGCTGGCGATGGGCAGTGATCTTCTCTATGTGGGCAAACTGCCCCAGGCCGATCGCTGCCGCAATGTCTGTCATGTTGAATTTGCCACCCAGCACATCCACGTCCAGGCCATCGAAGCCGGTACGCGTCACGCCCTGCAGGCGGTACTTTTCAGCCAGGCGCGCTTCTTCGGCGTTGTTCAGCACCAGGCAACCGCCTTCGCAAGAGGTGATGTTCTTGTTGGCCTGGAAGCTGAACGAGACAAAATCCCCAGTGGCGCCGATACGCTCGCCATCCCAACTGGACCCCAGCGCCTGGGCGGCATCTTCGACGATGCGCAGGTTGTACTTGTTAGCCAGCGCGTAAAGCATCGGCATGTCCACGGGCAAACCGGCCAGGTACACCGGGATGATCGCCTTGGTTCGCGGGGTGATCGCAGCTTCCACCTGAGCCAGGTCGATATTGCGGGTCACCGGGTCGATATCGGCAAACACCGGTGTAGCGCCCACTTCCAGGATTACGTTGGCCGTTGCGACCCAAGAGATCGGCGTAGTGATGACTTCGTCACCAGGCCCGATACCGGCGATGCGCAAGGCTATCTCCATGGTGCAGGTGCCCGAGTTGAACGTGCGCACCGGCCGGCCGCCAAAGTATTGCGACAGCTGCGCTTCGAATGCCTGCACTTTCGGCCCGCTGGTGATCCAACCTGAGCGCAATACATCACCCACCGCCGAGATAGTGGCTTCATCGATGGTGGGTTTGGAAAACGGCAGGAAGTTCTGTTGGCTCATGACGACGAAGGCACCCGTTTCAGATTGGCGATGAGTAAGCGATGGATCAGTACCGGCATGGTTGCACGGCTTGACTGAATATAGCCTGTCGCCCGTGAATGAATCGTCATCGTGCGGGCAAGAAATGGCCACTTGGGAAAGTGGCGTTCTCGACGGCCAGTCAGAAGGAAAGCCGAGTTTCTAGAAACACATTCTGTTCTTTCAGCTTGCCTTTGAGTTGTTCATCCCGGGCGTTTATTCGGTTGGCGAAGGTGTTGTAGCCGGTTTCTACATCGCCCATGGAGATATATCGGTAACCCGTGCCCAAGGTGATTTGCTCGCTGACCTTGGCCTCCAGCCCCATGCCCACACTGTAGGCGAAATTATGCTGGCGATTGCTGGCGAAACGACGCGTTTCAACGGTTTGGTAACCCTCGCTTGCCGTTCGGGCAATACCCATCCCGGCCATGCCATAGAACGACAGCCAATCGTTGATCGGGATGTCTTTGTAACCATTGAACATCAAGCGCTCGCTCTTGACCTGCAGGTTATTGGTGTTGGCATTGAAGGGCGCCCAGTGGGATTTGAACGCTGAGCGGTTTGGCATCGTGTATTCCCCCTCCACGCGCCAACCGTCTCTAAAGGCATAACCTACAGCGAAGGAGGCGACGAATGATTTGCTGCTATCAGGGGCCTCTACGCGCTCGGTTACACGTGGGCTGGTTAGCAGTGCACTGGAAAGGTTCTGGCGAGCATGGTTGAGTTTCGCCGACCCGTACCAGTTATCTGCTTGAGCGTGGGAGGCTACGAATGTAGCGAGAAGCGCCGCGTAGACAAACTTTTGCATGGACTGTAATTCGCTTTGTATAAAAGGAATTCATAGCTTGTTAGCTTGCCCATGATGGCTCGACAGGATTTATCTGTGATCGACGGGGAAAAGTAGGCCAAGGGTGTAGTGATCAGCGCCGACGGCTGTAAGGCGTAAACAAGAATGCCGCTCAAAAGCGGCATTCTTTAGTGCGGTGTGAGAGTTACTCGGTCACTGCATTTTTCGCGAGAATCGCGTTGGCCAACTCCATATCCGTGGCTTGCAGGCCAGGGTTGTCGGCGCGGACCCTCTGCATGGCGGCCTCCAGGTAAGGGCCACGGATGCCGCCGTCGCTGGCAACAAAACTGCCGGCGTCGTCTTGTGCGGCGACCACCAGCTTGTGGTCCTTGAACGTCAGGTACGTCGAGCCAGTAGTGGCGCCCGACGAGATGACATTGCGCCAGAAACTGTCGGCCATGGCTGAACCGACAGGGAGGGAAAGCACAGCAAGGGTAGCGACAGCATATTTGAGACGCATGATGGGTGACTCCGGGTGGGTGATCTGTACTTTATGATTGTAGTTAACCCAATCGAGTTCCATCACCGACTAAACAGTTTCAACCTTCAGAATGACGCCTGCTTGGCCAACCACCCGTACTTGAGCGCCTACAGGGGTGTCCGGGCCGGTCACCATCCATACGCCATCACCGACTTTTACCTTGCCCCGGCCATCCACAATGGCTTGGTGCACCATGAAGGTGCGCCCAATCAACTCCGAACCCCGTTCATTCAGCCCCGGCTGGTCGCTGGCCTTGGCACTGCTGCGTTGGCGCTTCCACCAGTACACCGCCGTTAGTATCGACAACACGGCAAACAGCAGCAGTTGCCATTCCAGGCCCAAGGGCGGCACCAGGAACTTGATTACGCCCACTGCCGCTGCGGCGATACCCATCCACAACAGATAGCCGCCGGCGCCGAATACTTCAAGAATCAGCAGCACGGTGCCCAGTGCCAGCCAGTCCCAAAATGACAGGTGCTGCAAGAAGTCCCACATGGCCTCAGCCTTTCTTGCTGTCGAAGGTGGCCTTGACGATCTCGCCAATACCGCCGACCGCACCGATCACCTGGCTGGCTTCCAGCGGCATCAGAATTACTTTGCTGTTGTTGGCCGAAGCGAGTTTGCCCAGGGCGTCGATGTATTTCTGCGCCACGAAATAGTTGACCGCCTGCACGTTGCCCGACGCGATCGCTTCCGACACCACCTGTGTTGCACGGGCCTCGGCTTCGGCCTGGCGCTCACGGGCTTCGGATTCAAGGAACGCCGCCTGGCGGCTACCCTCGGCTTCAAGGATCTGCGCCTGTTTCTTGCCCTCGGCCGTCAGGATCGCCGATGCCCGCAGGCCTTCGGCTTCGAGGATCTGTGCACGCTTGATCCGCTCGGCCTTCATCTGGCCAGACATGGCCGCCATCAGGTCAGCGGGCGGGCTGATGTCCTTGATTTCAATACGGGTGATCTTGATGCCCCACGGCGCGGTGGCTTCGTCGACGGTTTTCAGCAGTTTTTCGTTGATGCCGTCACGTTGACTGAGCATGGCATCGAGCTCCATGGAGCCGAGCACGGTACGAATGTTGGTTTGCAGCAGGTTGCGGATGGCATGTTCGAGGTTGTTGACCTCGTAGGCTGCCTGGGCGGTGTTGACCACCTGAAAGAAGCACACGGCGTCGATCTGCACCGTGGCGTTGTCGGCGGTGATGACTTCCTGCGGAGGGATGTCCAGCACGCTTTCCATCACGTTTATCTTGCGACCGATGCGGTCCATGACCGGGATGATGATGTTCAGGCCGGGCTTGAGGGTGTTGGTGTAGCGGCCGAAACGCTCGACGGTCCACTGGTAGCCCTGGGGTACCACTTTGAAGCCCATGAACAGGATGGCCACGGCCAAACCCACGAAAAGAAGCAGTACGGTTCCGATCTGCATAACGATTCCCTATCTGATGGTGTCAGTAAAGCGACAGACGATTGTAGCGATCTTGTCACGGATAAGAACGGTTTCACGCCCCGACAATCAAAGGATTTGTTTCTGAATCCCCAGGCGTTACCCGCAATACTTCCGCCATCGTTGTCTGGCCTTCGTAGACTTTATGCAGGCCAGCCATCCTCAGGCTGCGCATGCCTTGCGCCACCGCCGCTTGGCGCAGGGCTCGCACATCGGCACCGGGTGCGATCAGCGCCTTGAACTTTTCGCTCATGAACATGATCTCGTAAACCCCGGCACGCCCCCGATAACCGCTGCTCCGGCATTCCTCGCAACCAACGGCCTCAAAGGCATCGCCTGTCGCGCGCTTGCAGTGTGGGCACAAGACCCTCACCAAACGCTGCGCCATGACCCCTACAAGGGTTGCTTTGATCAAATAGTGAGCAATCCCCAGTTCTTGCAAACGGCTGATGGCACTCGGCGCATCGTTGGTATGCAGGGTCGACAGCACCAGATGCCCGGTCAGTGCGGCCTGGATCGCCATTTCAGCGGTTTCCTGGTCGCGGATCTCGCCGATCATGATGATGTCCGGGTCTTGGCGCAGCAGGGCGCGGATACCGCTGGCAAAGGTCAGATCGATATTGTGCTGCACCTGCATCTGGTTGAACGCCGGTTCCACCATCTCGATAGGGTCTTCAACGGTGCACAGGTTGATCTCCCGGGTGGCCAACTGCCTGAGCGTGGTGTAGAGCGTACTGGTCTTGCCTGAGCCGGTCGGGCCGGTGACCAGAATGATCCCGTTGGTCTGGCTCGTCATGGTGCGCCACAGTTGTTGGTCTTCAGGGGACAAGCCCAATTGGTCGAAACCCTTGAGCAGCACCTGGGGGTCGAAGATTCGCATCACCAGCTTCTCGCCAAAGGCAGTGGGCAAGGTGGAAAGACGCAACTCTACTTCAGCGCCCGTTGGGCTCTTGGTCTTGACCCGGCCGTCCTGGGGTTTGCGTTTTTCCGCTACATTCATGCGCCCCAGGCTTTTCAGGCGGCTGACCACAGCCGTCGTCACCTGGGGAGGGAATTGATAGACATCATGCAGTAGCCCATCAATGCGAAAGCGTACACGGCCCTGTTCCCGGCACGGCTCGATATGGATGTCGCTGGCCCGCTGGCTGAACGCGTACTGCAGCAGCCAGTCGACAATATTGACGATATGCGCGTCGTTGGCGTCCGGCTCCTGGTCGCCTGCGCCTAAGTTGAGCAGTTCGAAATGGCCGGGCGCCGTGATTTTATGGTCGGCCCCGCTGACTGATTTCGCCAGCCGGTAAAACTCGTCGATGTAACGCCGGATGTCCTGCGGGTTGGCCACCACGCGTTTGATGGAACGTTTGAGCACCTGGGCCAGCCCGGCTTCCCAGCCGGTAACGTGGGGTTGCGCGCTGGCGATGGTGACGGTGTGGGGGTCTACCGCAACGGCGAGGATGGTGTGGCGTTGGGCGAACGCGTGGGACATCAAGGGCACCACCGTCGCCACTTCAATTTTCAGCGGGTCGATGCGCAAATAAGGTTGGCCTGCATGCCGGGCCAGCCATTGGGTCAGTGCTTCCAGGCAGGGGCCTTGGGCGGCGATGCATTCTAGTGGATGCTCAGTAGCACTCTGCGGCAGCGCAGATAAGTGCTTGGCCACTTCAGGCGTCACCAACCCCGCGTCGACCAATGCCGGCAACAACGGCTGCAATTCCAATCGCTGATCGAGGGGCATCAAGGTGTTCCTGGGGGAAGTTGGACGTAACCCCAGGCTAGCCAGGCCCTGAATATCTTCCTCCCACGGTGTATTGCAGGCTTTTACCGAGCAACCGCCACCACTGCTTCAGGCCTTGCACAGTCAGCCGGCCACACCACAAGCGAGTGCACGCTGATCAGGTTTCGAATCTTTTCACCGATCACTTGAGCGCGGTGCCAGCTCAGGCCGTCCATCACAATCGCGATGTCCAGCAGGTCCTCTTCGCGGTTCACGGTGACCTGTCGAGGCGTGAGGCATTGCAGGGCGAAATAGTTGAGCACCCGGCACAGCACATCGGGTTCTGCCTCGGCGACGATCAGGTAATGCGCCTGGCAATGAGTGCTGTTGACGGCCCACGCATCAACACGCGTGGCAGGGGCAGTGGCTTCGACGACGTGCATGGGCGTTCTCCGGGTTTGATGGTAGAGGGTTTGATGGCAGAAAGTTTTACATTCGCCAAGGGAGATTTCTTATCTAAAATGGTCATTTTTTACGATTGAACGAATCGTTTAATTCAAGATAATCACCAAAAAAGGTATTTATATGCACAGCGAGTTGGACGTCTACGACCGCCGCATCCTGGCCTTGCTGCAAGAGGACGCCTCCCTCTCCAGTGCGCAGATCGCCGAGCAGGTCGGGCTGTCTCAGTCTCCGTGCTGGCGTCGTATCCAGCGGCTCAAGGAAGAGGGCGTCATTCGCGGCCAGGTGACCCTGCTGGACCGCAAGAAGATCGGCCTTAACACGCAGATTTTTGCCGAGGTAAAACTCAACGCCCACGGCCGATCCAACTTCACCGAATTCACCGAGGCGATTCGCGGGTTTCCGGAGGTGCTGGAGTGTTATGTGCTGATGGGCGCGGTGGATTTTCTGTTGCGCATCGTGACGGCAGATATCGAGGCGTACGAGCGGTTCTTCTTTGAGAAGTTGTCGATGGTGCCGGGGATTCAGGAGGTTAATTCGATTGTGGCGTTGTCGGAGATCAAGTCCACCACCAGCCTGCCAGTGTTGCGCTGACAGTGCTGGCCTCATCGGGAGCAAGCCCCCTCCCACATTGAATGCATTCACACATAGAAATCTGTGAACCCAATCCAATGTGGGAGCGGCGGTGCGACGATTCGACTTGCTCGCGAAAGCGGTCTTACAGACGCAACAAAGTCTTCCAGGCCCGGTTCTGATAAACCGCAATCGCCTGATGCATCCGCGCATCCAGCGACTCATCGGTAATCGGCTGGTTAGCCAGTTGTGCCAGCTTGTTCAGCTCACCGTACAAACGGTCCATCTCCGCAATGTCCACCACGTGACGGGCATGGTGCAGCCAGGCCTGGATGCGTTCGATACGCGGCAGCTGCTCGGCCAGGTCTTCGGGTTGCTGCTGGTAGCGCTGCAGTTGCAGGGCGACGGCGTCGTCGGCCAGCAGGCGCGGCAGCCAGTTGGTGATTTGCGCGGCGCCCTGGCGGTTGCCTCGCACGTTGCGGTCGGCGGCCCAGGTGCGGGCCAGCAACCAACGGGAAGCGTTCAGTGAGAACAGGCCCCAGCGCACGTCGTCCAATTCTTCGATGAACTGCTCGGGTGCAGCCTTGCGGATGTCTTCGTCGTCGTCACCGGCTTGCACCAGTGGGCGCCAGTCTTCCAGCAGCGCATCGAGTGCGCTGCGCAGTTCGCTGGTGGCTTGACGCGGTGCGGCTTGGCCGAGGCTACCGACCAGGGCACGCATTTCGCCGAGGTTGTCGACCCAGTCTTGTAGCAGGCGCCAGTGGCCGTTGAAGCGGTATTGCTCGGCCAGGCGCTGGCTGCTGCCGAGCAGGTGCCACATGATCGCGGCGAAGGCGTCGTCCAGCGGCATTTCGGCGTGGATCTGCGGCGCCGGCAGGCTCAGGGAGTAGCTGTTGGCGTCGTACAGGCGATAGCCACGCTCGGCCTTGCTGATATCGCACGGCATCAACGCCAGGGTCGCGGCCAGTTCAGCGGCGAGCTCCAGCAGGGCAGCAGGTTCGCCTTCGCGCAGTTCCAGTTCCAGCTCGCAGATTTCTTCTTTCTGCTTGCCGACCACCACATGGCCCAGGTCCAGGGCGGCTTCGATGACGACTTTGGCCTTGCCACGACCCCAAGCGATTTCGGCGCGTTCACGCACGAAGTCGGTGGTGAAGATCGGCTTGAGGGTCTTCTTGTCCAGCTCGGCCAGTTGCTCGGGCCAGCATTCGCCGTCGAGTTTCTTCACGTCGAGCTTGGCTTTGGGCAAGTCCCAGTTGTACTCATTGCGTTCCGACAAGCCGGCGACGCTTTGGCCGCGGGTCTTGAGGGTCTGGATGATGGCGTCACCGTCCTTGCGCAGGCGCAGGGCGACTTTGGCTTGGGCCAGGTCGCGCTCGGGGGTGTCGAAATACTGGTTCATCAACTCAAGGCGTTCCCAGCCACTTTTGTTGCGTTTTTTCAGTAGCGGGTGCTCACGCAGGGCGGCGAGTGTTTCGCGGCTGACGCGGAGCTTGATTTCGGTTTCTTTCTGCATGGCCGGAAAATCCAGGATCGGGAGCGCAGCCGGGGAAAAGTGTGGCTGCCAAGGCCGTGCAGTGTACAGGACTGAGCCCGGCAACGTGCCGCAACGGTTTATTGTGTCGTGCAGATGGCTCTATAGTGGGGCTCATCCGTGAAGTTGAGAGACCGCGCATGCCGTTACCCACTATGAAAGAGCAGTTCGCCGCGCTGATTGCTGCGCCGTCGGTCAGTTGCACTCAAGCGTCTCTCGACCAGACCAACCGCCCGGTGATCGATTTGCTCGCCAGCTGGCTGGGGGACTTGGGTTTCGCCATCGACATCCAGCAAGTCAGCCCCGGCAAATTCAACCTGCTCGCCAGCTTCGGCAGCGGCCCAGGCGGCCTGGTGCTGGCGGGCCATAGCGATACCGTCCCGTATGACGCAGCGCTGTGGAAGACCGACCCACTCAAGCTGACGGAAGTCGACGGCCGCTGGGTAGGATTGGGCAGTTGCGACATGAAGGGCTTTTTCGCCCTGGCCATCGAAGCCGTGCTGCCGCTGCTGGACCAACCCTTCAAGCAGCCGCTGCTGATATTGGCGACCTGCGATGAAGAAAGCTCCATGTCTGGCGCCCGTGCGCTGGCCGAGGCGGGCCGCCCGCTGGGCCGTGCGGCAGTGATTGGCGAGCCCACGGGCCTCAAGCCGATTCGCCTGCACAAAGGCGTGATGATGGAGCGCATCGATATCCTCGGCCAAAGCGGCCATTCGTCGGACCCAAGCCTGGGCCACAGCGCCCTCGAAGCCATGCACGACGCCATCGGCGAACTGCGCGGCCTGCGCCTGGCCTGGCAGCGCGAGTACCGCAACCCGCAATTCAGCGTGCCGCAGCCGACCATGAACTTCGGTTGCATCCACGGTGGCGACAACCCCAACCGCATCTGCGGCCAATGCTCCCTGGAGTTCGACTTGCGACCTCTGCCGGGCATGGACCCGCAGGTGCTGCGCGATGCCATCCGACAAAAGCTGCAACCCTTGGCCGAACGCCATAAGGTCAAGATCGACTACGCGCCGCTGTTCCCCGAAGTGCCGCCATTCGAGCAAGCCGAAGACGCTGAACTGGTGCGGGTTGCGGAACGATTGACCGGTCATCGTGCCGAAGCAGTAGCGTTCGGCACTGAAGCGCCTTATCTTCAGCGCCTTGGTTGTGAAACCCTGGTGCTTGGCCCTGGCGATATCGCCTGCGCCCACCAGCCGGGTGAGTACCTCGAAATGTCACGCTTGACGCCTACAGTGCGTCTATTGCGGGAACTGATCGAACACTACTGCCTGAAACCTGCATAAATTAACCCCTGCGTATTCGTACATAGAAGGAGAGCGAGCGTGTCGCCAAGCCTGTTCCGACGATAACCATCAGCCCGCTGTGCGTTTTCACGACTCATCCTTTTTCGGCTGCTTTTTATTACAGGCCCAGGTGTTATGCCCGACTACGTTAATTGGCTTCGTCACGCTTCGCCCTACATCAACGCCCACCGGGACTGCACCTTTGTGGTCATGCTGCCCGGCGACGGTGTGGAACACCCCAACTTCGGCAATATCGTTCACGACCTGGTGCTGCTGCACAGCCTGGGCGTGCGGCTGGTGTTGGTGCACGGTTCGCGTCCGCAAATCGAGGCGCGCCTTGAAGCGCGTGGCCTGATCCCGGCCTATCACGAAGGCTTGCGCATCACCGATGCGGCGACCCTGGAGTGTGTGATCGATGCGGTCGGCCAGCTGCGTATCGCTATCGAAGCGCGGCTGTCGATGGACATGGCCTCCTCGCCGATGCAGGGCTCGCGCCTGCGGGTGGCCAGCGGCAACCTGGTGACCGCACGCCCGATTGGCGTGCTCGAAGGCGTGGACTATCACCACACCGGCGAAGTGCGTCGCGTCGACCGCAAGGGCATCAACCGCCTACTCGACGAGCGTTCCATCGTGCTGCTGTCGCCTTTGGGCTATTCGCCTACCGGTGAAATTTTCAACCTCGCCTGCGAAGACGTCGCTACCCGGGCCGCCATCGACCTGGGCGCCGACAAATTGTTGTTGTTCGGTGCCGACATGGGCTTGATCGACGAAAACGGTCGCCTGGTGCGCGAGCTGCGCCCGCAACAAGTGCCGGCGCACCTTCAGCGCCTGGGCAGTAGCAACTACCAGGCCGAATTGCTCGATGCAGCCGCCGAAGCCTGCCGTGGAGGCGTAGGGCGCAGCCATATCGTCAGCTACGCCGAAGACGGCGCCTTGCTTACCGAGCTGTTCACCCGGGACGGCGGCGGTACGCTGGTGGCCCAGGAACAATTTGAGCTGGTGCGCGAAGCGGCAATTGAAGACGTGGGCGGCTTGCTCGACCTGATCAGCCCGCTGGAAGAGCAGGGCATTCTGGTGCGTCGTTCGCGGGAAGTGCTGGAGCGTGAGATCGAACAGTTCAGCGTGGTGGAGCGCGAAGGCATGATCATCGCCTGTGCGGCGCTGTATCAGATCGCGGATTCGGACGCGGGCGAGTTGGCGTGCCTGGCGGTGAACCCCGAGTACCGCCACGGCGCGCGTGGCGATGTGTTGCTCGAACGCATCGAGACTCGTGCGCGGGCGCAGGGGTTGAAGACCTTGTTTGTGCTCACCACGCGTACCGCACACTGGTTCCGTGAGCGGGGTTTTGTGCCAAGTAGTGTGGACCGCCTGCCGTCGGCAAGGGCGTCGCTGTACAACTATCAGCGTAACTCGAAGATCTTCGAAAAGGCCCTGTAAACCCAATCGTGCAGCCGATGTAGATCTAATGTGGGAGGGGGCTTGCTCCCGATTGCGGTGTATCAGTATCAGATGTACTGGCTGACACTCCGCTATCGGGAGCAAGCCCCCTCCCACATTGGACTGCGTTTAGTCTCGAGCGTATTTATCGGTCACAAACGCCGAATAATCCGGCAGCACTGCCTCAACCTTGCCCTGTTCCTTCAAGAACTTCGCCGTCTCCCCAATCGCCTTCGCCGTGCCGCCTTTAAGCAGCGCATCGGTTTGTTGCGCCTGGGCATCCGGGAACGTGGTGCCGCTTAGTAATTCTGGAATGTCCGCGGCATTTGAACCTGTCAATTTGGCGATTTTCTGCACGGGTTCCGACTCCACCGTCCAGCTGTCTTTATGAGCGGCATAGTCGGCAAACGAATCCAGCGTGACCTTGGCAAACTTGGCCACTACGTCAGGGTGTTTTTCGGCAAAATCCTTGCGCGCAACCCACACCTCGAACGTCGGTGCGCCCCACTGACCCACCTGCGCCGCGTCTGTCAGGGTTTTGCCGGTCTTGCGGATCTCGCCCAGCGCAGGTGACCACACGAACGCACCGTCGATATCGCCACGTTTCCACGCAGCGGCGATTTCGGCCGGTTGCAGGTTCACCACTTTGACTTTCTTGCTGTCCAGGCCCCAATGCTTCAAGGCGCCCAGCAGGCTGTAATGAGAGGTCGAGACGAACGGGGTGGCGATGGTCTTGCCCACCAGGTCTTCGGGTTTGTCGATACCGCTGCCATTGCGCACTACCAAGGCTTCAGAACTGTTGATCTGCGCCGATACGATAAACGCCACGATTGGAAGATTGCGCGAGGCGGCTGCGGCGAGAGGGCTGGAGCCGAGGTTGCCGATCTGCACATCACCTGAGGCGATAGCGGTTACGACTTCCGGCCCACTGTTAAAGCGACGCCAGGCGATCTTCTCGCCAATGGCTTTTTCATAGAGGCCGTCGGCCTGAGGGACCTTGCTCGGGTCGATGCCGGTTTGGTACCCGATGGTTAAATCGGCGGCTTGGACAGCAAAAGAAACTATTAGTGACACAAAAACTGTAACAAATTGACGAGAGGATATGCGTTTGGCCATGATGGCGTCGCCTTTTTGATCGTGAGTGACGTATGCAACGGAACGTCAACACTAAACGATCTAAAAAAGCGCTAACAAATACCCTTTAGGAATTAGCTTATAGAGCGGGTCGATTATTCTGACCGGCTCCTGTCTTGAAAACGCTTATTCCTGAATCGTATGAAAAAGAATGAAATAATTCTTTTTGGGTGTATGAAAAACTCATTACCCTGCAGGGACCAAATCAACTGCGATTAGACCAAGGTAGTAGACACACAAGGTTACGATTGACTTGTCAGTCACTATCCGGTGCTAATCGCGCATCTGTGGATCAAGGGCGTCAGACCCGAGACCAAAGAACTACAAAAATTAGAAATGAGAGGAGCGGTACATGAAGAAGTCCACCTTGGCTTTGGCTGTAGCTTTGGGCGCAATCGCCCAGCAAGCAGGCGCTGCCGGTTTCATCGAAGACAGCAAGGCCACTCTGGGTCTGCGTAACTTCTACATCAATACTGATAACCGTGACGACGCGACCAAAGCGGCCAAAGCGCAGAACAAGCAAGAAGAATGGGGTCAGGCTTTCGACCTGCGCTTCACTTCCGGTTACACCCAAGGCACCGTGGGCTTCGGTCTTGATGTGATCGGCCTGCTGGGTGTGCGTTTGGATTCGGGCGGCGGTACCAACGGTGCTACCGCTCGTTCGACCGGCAACTCGGGTTCTTACGGCGGCACGGTTTTCCCGAGCAAATCTAACGGCGAAGCCGTTGATAACTTCTCGAGCCTGGGCCTGACTGCCAAAGCCAAGATCTCCCAGACCGAACTGAAACTGGGCACCCTGCAGCCTAAGCTGCCGGTTATCGTTACCAACGATGGTCGTCTGCTGCCGCAGACTTTCCAAGGTGGTCAGATCACCACTAACGATATCAAGGACCTGACGCTGGTAGCCGGTCAGATCGAAAAGGCCAAGGGTCGTAACTCCAGCAACGTTGAGAACCTGTCTCTCGCCGGTGCCAACGGCCGTACCGCCGCTGGCCGCGACAGCAACAAGTTCCTCTATGCCGGTGGTGACTACAAAATCACCAAGGACCTGACTGCCCAGTACTACTACGGCAATCTGGACCAGTTCTACAAGCAACACTTCCTGGGCTTGCTGCACAACTGGGCAATCGGTCCTGGCGTGTTGAAAACCGACCTGCGCTACTTCAATAGCCGCGCTGATGGTGCCAACGCCAACGACTCTAACTACTACACCACCGGTGACTACGGCAGCCTGGCCAACGGTAACAACATCAACAAAGGTAAAGTCGACAACAACCTGTACAGCGGCCTGTTCCTGTACTCGGTGGCAGGTCACACCTTCGGTGGTGGTTACCAGGTCAGCAACGGCGATAGCGACTTCCCATGGCTGAACCAAGGCGACGGTTCGTCGGCTTACCTGACCACTGACTCGCAAATCTCCAAGTTCGCCCGTGCTGGCGAACGTACCTGGCAAGCTCGCTACGCGTACGACTTCGCCAAGGTTGGCGTACCTGGCCTGACCGCTGGTGTGGTTTACCTGCGTGGCGACAACATCGACACCCGTGGTAACACCGGCACTCCGCAGGTTGCTACCAACTCCAACGGCGCAAACGAGTGGGAACGTGACATCACTGTTGCCTACGTCGTACCAGAAGGCCCGCTGAAGAACGTCGGTGTAGCCTGGAAAAACGCAGTATGGCGCAACGACATCGCTGGCCAGCGCAATCAGGACGAAAACCGCCTGATCGTCAGCTACTCGCTGCCACTGTTCTAGTAGCGTGAAGCTGTTGTAAGCCTGAAAACCTTGCCCGGCGCAACGCCGGGCAAGGTGCTTTGCTTTCAAGTCGGGCTAAACCCCCGCAAGCCCTTCCTGAACCCATCTTTTACAGCGTCTCAAGGCCTTCTCGAACCTTGAAGCGGATGGTGCTCCCTGCCCGTTGCGGCGTCCAATGAACACATTTTTAATATTCCTTTATCGTCTAGATAAATCGATATTTATTCTTTTTAAATAATCAATATTCCATGCACAGTGGGCTCCATAAGCACTCACCAGGAGCCACACCATGAGCCTAAGACTGGGCGACATCGCCCCCGACTTCGAACAGGATTCCAGCGCCGGCAAGATCCGTTTTCACGAATGGCTGGGCGATAGCTGGGGTGTGTTGTTTTCCCACCCGGCGGACTTCACTCCGGTGTGCACCACTGAGCTGGGCTTCACCGCCAAGCTCAAGGACGAATTCGCCAAGCGTGGCGTCAAGGCCATCGCCCTGTCGGTCGACCCGGTGGACTCGCACCACAAGTGGATCGAAGACATCAACGAAACCCAGAACACTGTCGTCAATTTCCCGATCCTGGCCGATGCTGATCGCAAGGTGTCTGACCTGTACGACCTGATCCACCCGAATGCCAGTGACACGCTCACCGTGCGCTCCCTGTTCGTGATCGACCCGAACAAAAAGGTGCGCCTGACCATTACGTACCCGGCCAGCACGGGGCGCAATTTTCACGAAATCCTGCGGGTCATCGACTCGTTGCAACTGACCGACAGCCACAAGGTTGCCACCCCGGCGAACTGGCAGGACGGTGATGAGGTGGTGATCGTGCCGTCGCTTAAAGACGAGGAAGAGATCAAGAAGCGCTTTCCCAAGGGGTATCGTGCGGTGAAGCCGTACCTGCGGCTGACCCCACAACCCAACCGCTAACGCAGAACCCATGTGGGAGGGGGCTTGCCCCCTCCCACACAAGTCTTCCTCAACATTTAGATCGCATTTCGAAGCTCACAATGCAGGGGTTTTCAGGCCGTTTTGACGGCCTTTTTTTTCGCCCGGCGATCAATCGTCTGCATATGCATTTAAAGAATAAACACATGAAAAAATAAGATTTAAAGATATATAAATCTGCTGATAAGGTCTGTCACATATTGGCGCCATCGCCACACAGCGAACCGCCGGCACTTGCTCAAGGAATTCCTGCATGTTGGTCGTAACACTTGGAGGCAGTCCCAGTCAGCGTTCCCGCTCCGGGGTCTTGCTGGAAAAAACCCGTCAGTGGCTGCAAGACAAAGGTGTAGAGGTCGTGAGTTACCAGATACGGGACTTCCCGGCTGAAGACTTGCTGCACGCCCGCTTCGACAGCCCCAAGGTCATCGACCTGCTGCAACAGGTGGCCAATGCTGATGGCCTGGTGATCGCCACGCCGGTGTACAAGGCGTCGTTCTCCGGCGCGCTGAAAACCGTGCTCGACTTGCTGCCCGAGCGCGCCCTGGCCCACAAGATCGTATTGCCCATGGCGACCGGCGGCAGCATCGCCCATATGCTGGCGGTGGACTACGCCTTGAAACCGGTGTTGTCGGCGCTCAAGGCTCAGGAATTGCTCCACGGCATTTTTGCCGAAGACAGCCAGATCGCTTACGGCGAAGGCAGCGCCCAAGCGCAGCTGGTGCCGGTACTCGAACACCGTTTGCACGAGGCCCTTGAGACGCTCTACAGCGCCATGGCCCGCCGCCCGAAACCGCTGGACCCCAACGTGTTGAATGACCGTTTGTTGACTGCTCGCTGGAGCATCTAAGCCTTACCGATTTATAGAAACACTCACCTTACTCAGCCGCCAACGGCCAAGCAGGTGCAGCCAACCCCCTCATCGCATATTTGGAGAGAGCGCCATGCGCACTGTCATCTTGCGTCGTGGTCTGGTCGCACTGTTTGCTGCGGCTGTGTCCTTCGGCGCCATTGTTCAAGCCCACGCCGCCGAGACCCTGCGGATCGGTTATCAGAAGTACGGCACGCTGGTGCTGCTCAAGGCCAAGGGCACGCTGGAGAAGCGTCTGGCTGCCCAAGGCGTGAACGTGCAGTGGACTGAGTTCCCGGGTGGCCCGCAGCTACTTGAAGGCTTGAACGTCGGCTCCATCGACTTCGGCGTCACTGGCGAAACCCCGCCGGTCTTTGCCCAGGCCGCCGGTGCCGACCTGCTCTACGTGGCCTACGAGCCACCTGCGCCCACCAGCGAAGCGATCCTCGTGCCCAAAGACTCGACGATCAAGTCTGTGGCCGAGCTCAAGGGCAAGAAAGTCGTGCTCAACAAAGGCTCCAACGTGCACTACCTGCTGGTACGTGCGCTGGAAGATGCCGGTCTTAAATACACCGACGTGCAGACCGTATTCCTGCCGCCCGCCGACGCCCGTGCCGCTTTCGAACGTGGCAGCGTAGACGCCTGGGTGATCTGGGACCCTTACCAGGCCGCCGCCGAGAAGCAGCTGCAAGCCCGCACCCTGCGTGACGGCACCGGCATCGCCGACAACCATCAGTTCTACCTGGCCACCAAGCCGTACACCGAAAAGCACCCGGAAGTGATCAAGGCGCTGATCGAAGAAGTGCGCGCGGTGGGCGAATGGTCCAAGGCCAACCCGCAGGAAGTCACCGAGCAAGTTGCACCGCTGCTGGGCCTGCCGGCTGACATTACCCTGACCTCGGTGAAACGCCAGGGCTACGGCGCGCTGTTCCTGACCCCGGAAGTGGTCGCCGCCCAACAGAAAATCGCCGACAGCTTCTACCAACTCAAATTGATCCCCAAACCCTTGAGCATCAAGGACGTGATCTGGACGCCACCCGCCGCTGTAGCCAAAGCGCCGTAATCCGACTTCTTCAGGAGACAACTCCATGAGCCTCAATATTTTCTGGTTTCTGCCTACCCACGGCGACGGCCATTACCTTGGCACCGCCGAAGGCGCTCGCGCCGTTGATCACGGTTATTTGCAGCAAGTGGCCCAGGCCGCTGATCGCCTGGGCTTCGGCGGGGTGTTGATCCCTACCGGCCGCTCCTGCGAAGACTCGTGGCTGGTGGCGGCGTCGCTGATTCCGGTGACCCAGCGGTTGAAATTCCTTGTCGCCCTGCGCCCCGGGATCATTTCCCCGACGGTGGCAGCGCGCCAGGCCGCGACCCTCGACCGCCTGTCCGGTGGCCGTGCGTTGTTCAACCTGGTAACTGGTGGTGACCCAGAAGAATTGGCCGGCGATGGTTTGTTCCTGAGCCACGAAGAGCGCTACCAGGCCTCGGTGGAATTCACCCGCATCTGGCGCCGCGTGCTGGAAGGCGAAACCGTGGATTACGACGGCGAGCACATCAGCGTCAAAGGCGCCAAGTTGCTCTACCCGCCGATCCAGCAACCGCGTCCGCCGCTGTACTTCGGCGGTTCCTCCGACGCGGCCCAGGACCTGGCCGCCGAGCAAGTGGAAATGGTGCTGACCTGGGGCGAGCCACCGGCCGCCGTGGCAGAAAAAATTGCCCAGGTGCGGGCCAAGGCTGAAAAGCTCGGGCGCACCCTGCGCTTTGGTATTCGCTTGCATGTGATCGTGCGCGAAACCAACGAAGAGGCGTGGAAAGCCGCCGACAAACTGATCTCCCATGTGGACGACGACACCATCGCCCGCGCCCAGGCTTCGCTGTCGCGCTTTGACTCGGTGGGCCAGCAGCGCATGGCGGCCTTGCACGGTGGCAGTCGCGATAACCTCGAAGTCAGCCCCAACCTGTGGGCCGGTGTAGGCCTGGTGCGTGGCGGGGCGGGTACTGCGCTGGTCGGCGATGGCCCAACCGTTGCGGCGCGGGTCAAGGAGTACGCCGACCTGGGTATCGACACCTTTATCTTCTCGGGTTACCCACACCTGGAAGAGTCGTATCGGGTCGCCGAGTTGCTGTTCCCTCACCTGGATATCGAACGTCCCGAGCTGCCTAAAGGCGCTGGATACGTGAGCCCGTTCGGCGAAATGGTCGCCAACGACATCCTTCCCAAAGCTGCGTCGGCGAGCTGAGGCAGCCCATGAACTATGAAAAATTGAGCCATCGCGTGGCGCCTTGGGTGCTGCCGATCTTATTGCTGGCGGTGTGGCAGTTGTCGGTGTCGGCGGGTTGGTTGTCGACACGCATTCTGCCGGCGCCCAGCGCGGTGATTGCCGCCGGGGTGCATCTGGTGGCCAGCGGCGAAATCTGGACCCACCTGGCTATTAGCGGCTGGCGTGCGGGCCTGGGCTTTGTGATCGGTGGCAGCATCGGTCTAGCCCTGGGCTTTATCACCGGCTTGTCGAAGTGGGGCGAGCGCCTGCTGGACAGCTCGGTGCAGATGATCCGCAACGTGCCGCACTTGGCGCTGATCCCGCTGGTGATCCTGTGGTTCGGCATTGACGAGACGGCGAAGATTTTCCTGGTCGCCCTCGGCACGCTGTTCCCGATCTACCTCAACACGTATCACGGCATCCGCAACGTTGACCCGGCGCTGGTGGAGATGTCGCGCAGCTACGGTTTGTCTGGGTTCAGCCTGTTTCGTCAGGTGATCTTGCCGGGCGCGCTGCCGTCGATCCTAGTGGGCGTGCGCTTTGCCTTGGGCTTTATGTGGCTGACGCTGATCGTGGCAGAAACCATCTCGGCCAGCTCCGGCATCGGGTACTTGGCGATGAACGCCCGTGAATTCCTGCAAACCGACGTGGTGGTACTGGCCATCGTCATGTACGCCATCCTCGGCAAGCTCGCCGACCTGGCGGCCCGTGGCCTGGAACGTGTGTGGCTGCGCTGGCACCCGGCTTATCAAGTGAATAAAGGAGGTGCGGCATGACTGCTCAACAACCGCCACGCCTGCGCAAAGGTATACCGCTGGCCGTGCGCAAATTGCGCAAGGCTTTTGGCGCGCGTGAAGTGCTCAAGGACATCGACCTGCACATCCCGGCAGGCCAGTTCGTGGCCGTGGTCGGTCGCAGTGGTTGCGGCAAAAGTACCTTGCTGCGCCTGCTGGCCGGTTTGGACAAAGCCAGCGGCGGCGAGCTGCTGGCTGGTTCTGCACCGCTGAGCGAAGCGATTGAAGACACGCGGTTGATGTTCCAGGAAGCGCGCCTGTTGCCGTGGAAAAAGATCATCGACAACGTGGGCCTGGGCCTTAAAGGCAACTGGCGCCCCAAAGCGTTGGAAGCCCTGGAAGCGGTAGGTCTGGCCGAACGCGCCAATGAGTGGCCGGCGGCATTGTCTGGTGGCCAGAAGCAACGCGTGGCCCTGGCCCGTGCGCTGATCCACCAGCCGCGCCTGCTGCTGCTGGATGAGCCGTTGGGTGCACTGGATGCCCTGACCCGCATCGAGATGCAGCAACTGATCGAAAACCTGTGGCAGAAGCACGGTTTCACCGTGTTGCTGGTAACCCACGACGTCAGCGAAGCCGTGGCGATTGCCGACCGGGTGATTTTGATCGAAGACGGCGAAATCGGCCTGGACCTGATCGTTGACCTGCCACGCCCACGGGCCCGTGGCTCGCACCGCTTGGCGGCGCTGGAAGCCGAAGTACTCAATCGCGTGCTGTCGCTGCCCGGCACCCCGCCGGAACCCGAACCTGTTTCACCGCTGCCGACGCAATTGCGTTGGGCTCAATAACTCACTTGTCCCACACAGGAAGAACAACATGACTATTAAAGCCATCAACGTGCGTAACCAGTTCAAAGGCACCATCAAGGAAATCGTCGAAGGCGACGTGCTGTCGGAAATCGACGTGCAGACGGCGTCGGGCATTGTGACTTCGGTGATCACGACTCGCTCGGTTAAAGAGCTGGAGTTGGTGATTGGCAGTGAGGTGATTGCTTTCGTTAAATCGACTGAGGTGTCGATCGCCAAGTTGTGATTGCCCTTGAGGCCGCCATCGGGGGCAAGTCGAATCGTCGCACCGCCCCTCCCACCTTTGAACTGTGAATACATTCAAAATGTGGGAGGGGGCTTGCCCCCGATGAGGCCCTTCCAGCCTCCACAAAACTCAACGCTTGGGCAGATAAGCCGGCAAATACAGCCCCACATACGCATCAAACACCCGCATCCCTTCCTCCGCCATGCGCGGCGTGATCAGCCCATGCTGATGCACCGAGCGTGCATACACGCGGTCGCTCAGTTCCAGCGCCAACGCAAACACATCCACATCGCTTGGCAGTGTCGGCACTTCAAAGTGACGGCTGAACACGGCCAACATCAAATCACCTAATTCCAGATCATGCTGACGGTCAGCCTGCGTCACCTCAGTCAGCCCGTGCTGCGCCAGGATCAACTGGCGAGCGGCGGCGTCATGGTCGTAGATGGTGAGCATGCGCTGTTCGACGATGTAGGAAAGGTCGCGCCAGTGCTTGAGTGAATCATGCTCGATAGGCGCCTGAATGGCCGCTCGGAAGGCGGCGTGCACGTCGGCAGTCAGCGCTTCGAGCAGTGCCGGCACGCTGGCGAAAAAGTGATACACCGACGACGGTGGTATCTGCGCCCGCTCTGCCACGCTGTAGATCGACAAACCAGCCACGCCTTCGGCGGCCAGCAGGGTGCGGGCGGCGTCGAGGATCGCGTCGATCCGGGCCTGGCTGCGGGCGCGGGGTTTGCGAGGGGTGGCGGGGCGGGTGGTCATGGAAGTCTCCTACAAGGCAGGGGGCATTGTATGAGCAGGAATCTGTGTTGTCTGCCAGGGCCCCATCGCAGGCAAGCCAGCTCCCACCCTTAAATGTGTTCACAGATCAAAATGTGGGAGCTGGCTTGCCTGCGATGAAGCCCACTCGGTCTACCGGAAAAAACCCAAAAAAAAGCCACAGGCTATAAAACCTGCAGCTTTTTTCAATGCAACCACCGATTAAACGGTATGCAGATACCAGTTGTACTCAAGGTCAGAGATGGAATGTTCAAACTCTTCCAGCTCACTTTCCTTACAGGCGACGAAGATATCGATGTACTTAGGATCGATGTACTTGGCCATCACCTCGCTGTCGTCCAACTCGCGCAGGGCATCACGCAGGTTGTTCGGCAGGCTTTGTTCGTTTTGCTCGTAGCTGTTGCCTTCCACCGGTGCGCCAGGCTCGATCTTGTTGGTCAGGCCGTGGTGCACGCCCGCCAATACCGAAGCCATCAGCAGGTAAGGGTTGGCATCGGCGCCGGCCACGCGGTGTTCGATACGTACGGCATCGGATGAGCCGGTCGGTACGCGAATCGCCACGGTGCGGTTGTCGAGGCCCCAGCACGGCGAGTTCGGCACGTAGAACTGTGCGCCGAAACGACGGTAGGAGTTGACGTTGGGGCACAGGAACGCCATTTGAGCAGGTAGGGTCTCCAGCACACCGCCGATCGCGTGACGCAATGCGGCGTTCTGCTCGGGATCCTCACTGGCAAAGATGTTCTTGCCGTCCTTGTCCAGAATGGAGATGTGTACGTGCAAACCGTTGCCTGCCTGGCCTGGGTAAGGCTTGGCCATGAAGGTGGTGTCCATCTCATGGTCGTAGGCGATGTTCTTGATCAGGCGCTTGAGCAGTACCGCGTAGTCGCAAGCCTTGATCGGGTCGGCGACGTGGTGCAGGTTCACTTCGAACTGGGCCGGGGCACTTTCCTTGACGATGGCGTCGGCCGGGATGCCTTGCTCTTTTGCACCTTCCAGAATGTCCTGGAGGCAGTCGACGTATTCGTCGAGGTCGTCGATCAGGTAGACCTGTGTCGAGTGCGGGCGTTTGCCGGAGATCGGCGAGCGGGGCGGTTGTGGGCGGCCGTTCACGTTCTCCTGGTCGATCAGGTAGAACTCAAGCTCGAAGGCAGCGCAGATGGTCAGACCGAGGTCGTCAAATTTGCTTACAACTTGGCGGAGCACTTCACGCGGATCGGCGAAGAAAGGTTCACCTTCAAGTTCGTGCATGGTCATCAGCAGTTGCGCGGTAGGGCGCTTTTGCCAAGGCTCGTTGCACAGGGTGTCGGGGATCGGATAACAGATTCGGTCAGCATCACCGATGTCCAGACCCAGGCCGGTGCTTTCCACCGTCGAGCCGTTGATATCCAGGGCAAATAAAGAGGCAGGCAGGTTAATGCCCTTCTCGTAAACCTTGTGGAGGCTGGTGCGTTCGATGCGCTTGCCGCGCACCACACCATTCATATCCGCAATTAGAAGGTCTACGTACAGAACCTCAGGATGATCCTTAAGGAACGCGTTCGCTTCGTTAAGCTGAACGGCACGCGGGGGTACCGACATGATGCAACACCTTTGTTGTTAAAAATATCAATCATTGATCTTTTCTGGTTTCAGTCAACCCGAACGGCATGCCGAAGTCAAGCGAGGCCTTTTTTGCCCTAAAAAAGCGCCGTGAAGGCATTTTTGGGGCTTTTTGGGGCGGTTTTTTGAGTTTGAAGTCAGTAGGACTCGCAGGCTTGAGCGGGCCGTGTTGTATTTTTTACGGGGGTGTTGTGTAAAAAAATGAACAAGGCTAAGCTCGATTCAAACCCATAACAGCAATAATACCGGGGTGCTTCATGTGTCACCTGCCGCCCAACGGCGTCTTGGCCCGCTTGCGCCGGGCTGTGTCATCCGTACATTCCTCCTGCGGCATCGCCCGCGCCCCGGCCAATATTCTTGACGCTCGGGCCGACCTCTTTTTTGCCTCCTCATCTACCGCTCAACCGCGCTCGCCCAGTGTGTTGCTCAAGATTGCGCACAACTTTGGCGTGAGGAATGCAACGCTGCAGCAAATGGCAGGTAAGCTCCTACCCTGAATGAAAAAACGACGCGGATGCTGCGTCAACCAACGCCTGGCCTTTAATGGATGCCAGGAAACCCAGCCCAGAGGCATTTATGAGTAACAACCTCGACCAGCTCACCGATTGGTTGAAAGACCACAAGATCACAGAAGTCGAATGCATGATTGGCGACCTCACCGGTATCACCCGGGGCAAGATTTCGCCGACCAACAAGTTCATCGCCGAAAAAGGCATGCGCCTGCCCGAGAGCGTTCTGTTGCAGACCGTGACCGGCGACTATGTCGAAGACGACATCTACTACGAATTGCTCGACCCGGCCGACATCGACATGATCTGCCGCCCCGACCAGAACGCGGTATTCCTGGTGCCCTGGGCCATCGAGCCCACCGCCCAGGTGATCCACGACACCTACGACAAGCAAGGCAACCCGATAGAGCTGTCGCCGCGCAACGTGCTCAAGAAAGTCCTCAAGCTGTACTCCGACAAAGGCTGGCAGCCTATCGTGGCGCCGGAGATGGAGTTCTACCTGACCAAACGCTGCGAAGACCCGGACTTCCCGCTGCAACCGCCGATTGGCCGTTCCGGGCGCCCGGAGACGGGTCGCCAGTCCTTCTCTATAGAAGCAGCCAACGAATTCGACCCGTTGTTCGAAGACGTCTACGACTGGTGCGAACTGCAGGAGCTGGACCTCGATACCCTGATCCACGAAGACGGCACCGCGCAGATGGAAATCAACTTCCGTCACGGCGATGCGCTGTCCCTGGCTGACCAGATTTTGGTGTTCAAACGCACCATGCGCGAAGCCGCGCTCAAGCACAATGTGGCCGCCACCTTCATGGCCAAGCCGATGACCGGCGAGCCCGGCAGTGCGATGCACCTGCACCAGAGCATCATCGACATCAACACCGGCAAGAACGTCTTCTCCAATGAAGACGGGACCATGAGCCAGCTGTTCCTCAACCACATTGGCGGCTTGCAGAAATTCATCCCGGAATTGCTGCCGCTGTTCGCCCCCAACGTGAACTCGTTCCGCCGCTTCCTGCCCGACACCTCGGCGCCGGTGAACGTGGAATGGGGCGAAGAGAACCGCACCGTCGGCCTGCGCGTACCGGATGCCGGCCCGCAGAACCGTCGCGTCGAAAACCGCCTGCCGGGCGCCGACGCCAACCCGTACCTGGCGATTGCCGCCAGCTTGTTGTGCGGCTACATCGGCATGGTCGAAGGCCATAACCCGAGCGCACCGGTGGTCGGTCGTGGTTACGAGCGACGCAACCTGCGCCTGCCGTTGACCATCGAAGACGCCCTGGAACGCATGGAAAACAGCAAGACCATCGAGAAATACCTGGGTCAGAAATTCATCACAGGCTACGTCGCGGTCAAGCGGGCCGAGCATGAAAACTTCAAGCGCGTGATCAGTTCGTGGGAGCGGGAATTCCTGCTCTTCGCCGTCTGATGCGCCGGGCGCGCCCTTCACACGGCGCGCCCTTCACTGAAAAGTCTAGGAGATCGGTATGTCCAGCAACAACCCGCAAACCCGTGAATGGCAAGCCTTGAGCAGTGATCACCACCTGGCGCCGTTCAGCGACTTCAAGCAATTGAAAGAGAAAGGCCCGCGCATCATTACCAAAGCCCATGGCGTTTACCTGTGGGACAGCGAAGGCAACAAGATCCTCGACGGCATGGCCGGCCTGTGGTGCGTGGCGATCGGTTACGGTCGCGATGAACTGGCTGACGCCGCCGCCAAACAAATGAAAGAACTGCCGTACTACAACCTGTTCTTCCAGACCGCTCACCCGCCGGTGCTGGAGCTGGCCAAGGCCATTTCCGACATCGCGCCCGCCGGTATGAACCACGTGTTCTTCACCGGGTCTGGCTCCGAAGGCAACGACACCATGTTGCGCATGGTCCGCCACTACTGGGCGATCAAGGGCCAGCCAAACAAAAAAACCATCATCAGCCGCAAGAATGGCTACCACGGCTCCACCGTGGCCGGCGCCAGCCTGGGCGGCATGACTTATATGCACGAACAAGGTGATTTGCCGATCCCGGGCATCACCCACATCGCGCAGCCGTACTGGTTTGGCGAAGGCGGCGACATGAGCCCTGAAGAGTTCGGGATCTGGGCCGCCAACCAGTTGGAAGAGAAGATCCTCGAACTGGGCGTAGACAACGTCGGTGCGTTTATTGCCGAGCCGATCCAGGGTGCTGGCGGCGTGATCGTGCCGCCTGCCAGCTACTGGCCGCGCATCAAGGAAATCCTCGCCAAGTACGACATCCTGTTTGTCGCCGACGAAGTGATCTGCGGGTTTGGCCGTACCGGTGAGTGGTTCGGTAGCGATTTCTACGACCTCAAGCCGCACATGATGACCATCGCCAAGGGCCTGACCTCGGGCTACATCCCCATGGGTGGCCTGATCGTGCGCGACGAAGTGGTCGAGGTGCTGAACGAAGGCGGCGATTTCAACCACGGTTTCACCTACTCCGGTCACCCGGTGGCCGCCGCAGTGGCCCTGGAAAACATCCGGATCATGCGTGATGAAAAAATCGTTAACCGTGTGCACGACGAAACGGCACCGTATTTGCAGAAACGTCTGAGGGAACTGGCTGATCACCCGCTGGTGGGTGAAGTGCGCGGTGTGGGCATGCTCGGTGCCATTGAGTTGGTGCAGGACAAGGCCACGCGCAAGCGCTATGAAGGCCGCGGGGCCGGCATGATCTGCCGAACCTTCTGCTTCGAGAATGGCCTGATCATGCGCGCCGTGGGCGACACCATGATCATTTCGCCGCCGCTGGTGATCAGCCAGGCGGAGATCGACGAGCTGGTGACCAAGGCTCGCCAGTGCCTGGACCTGACTTTGGCGGCATTGCAGGGCTAAGTGCTAGGCTCAGCACGCAGCGGCTTTCGGGTGCTGCGCGCTGAGCAGTTTAGATGAGGCTTTGGTTGAAAGCCGGCCTCGGAACTTGCCAGACTGTCGCCCTGTTTTGTTGCCCTTTAGACGGGCCGCAGAATCAATGTAAGAACGTGGCCCAAAAAAGAAAAATTGGAGCATCACCAAATGAAGGCATTAGGTTTGAAGAACGCTGGCAAGACTCTCCTCGCCTTGTCCCTGATGGGCGCAATGGCGGGCGCGGCCCAGGCAGACGGCAAAGTACTGCACGTCTACAACTGGTCCGACTACATTGCACCGGACACCATCGCCAACTTTGAAAAAGAGTCGGGCATCAAAGTGGTGTACGACGTTTTCGACAGCAACGAAACCCTGGAAGCCAAGTTGCTGGCAGGCAAGTCCGGTTACGACGTGGTCGTGCCGTCGAACAACTTCCTCGCCAAGCAGATCAAGGCCGGTGTCTACCAGGAGCTGGACCAGTCCAAGCTGCCTAACTACGGCAACCTGAACAAATCCCTGCTCAAGGCCGTGTCGGTCAGCGACCCGGACAACAAACACGCCTTCCCGTACATGTGGGGCTCCATCGGTATCGGCTACAACCCGGAGAAGGTCAAGGCTGCGCTGGGCGTGGACAAGATCGATTCGTGGGACGTGCTGCTCAAGCCTGAAAACATCGCCAAGCTCAAAAGCTGCGGCGTGAGCTTCCTCGATTCGCCAACCGAAATGTTGCCGATCGCCCTGCATTACCTCGGTCTGCCGACCGACAGCCAGAAGAAAGACGACCTCAAGCAAGCTGAGGCGCTGTTCCTCAAGATCCGTCCTTCGATTGGCTACTTCCACTCGTCCAAGTACATCTCGGACCTCGCCAACGGCAACATCTGTGTCGCCGTGGGTTACTCGGGTGACATCCAGCAGGCCAAGTCCCGCGCGGCTGAAGCCGGTGGCAAGGTCAAGGTCGCCTATGACATTCCGAAAGAAGGCGCTGGTAGCTTCTTCGACATGGTCGCCATCCCTAAAGATGCCGAAAACGTCGACGCTGCGTACGCGTTCATGAACTACCTGCTCAAACCAGAAGTCATGGCGTCGATCACCAACAGCGTGCGTTTCCCGAACGGTAACGAGAAAGCTACCGCTCTGGTCGACAAAGACATCACCAGCGACCCAGGCATCTACCCGCCAGCAGACGTGCAAGCCAAGCTCTACGCGATTGCGGATTTGCCGGCTGCGACCCAGCGTGAAATGACACGCAGCTGGACCAAGATCAAATCGGGCAAATAAGCCTTAAAACCTGTGGAAGGGGGCTGGTGCCCCCTTCCCACACATTAAATGACAGAAAGTTTTGCCGGATCGGTTTATCGAGGGTAAGTTGCGCGCCGGTTTTGTTGCCGGGCAACAACTTTCAGGCCCAACTATTTAAGAGGACCTCCACTTGCCAATTTCTTTATTTCGCAAAGCCATGCTGGTGGGTGCAGGTGTCACGCTGACGTTGAGCGTGCAGGCCGCACCGACGGTGCATATTTATAACTGGTCGGATTACATCGGCACCGACACTCTGGCCAACTTCGAAAAGGCCAGCGGCATCAAGCCGGTGTATGACGTGTTTGATTCCAACGAAACCCTGGAAGGCAAGTTGCTGGCCGGGCGTACGGGCTATGACGTGGTTGTGCCGTCCAACCACTTCCTGGGCAAGCAGATCAAGGCCGGGGCGTTCCAAAAGCTGGACAAGTCGTTGCTGACTAACTATGCCAACCTCGACCCGGCACTGCTCAAACGCCTGGAAAAGAACGACCCGGGCAACCAATACGCCGTGCCGTACCTGTGGGGCACCAACGGCATTGGTTACAACGTCGACAAGGTGAAGGAAGTGCTGGGCGTCGACCATATCGACTCCTGGGCCGTGCTGTTCGAGCCTGAGAACATGAAAAAACTCGCCACCTGCGGCGTGTCGTTCATGGACTCGGCGGACGAAATGCTGCCGGCGGTGCTCAACTACATGGGCCTTGACCCTAACAGCACCAACCCGGACGACTACAAGAAGGCCGAAGAGAAGCTGCTCAAAGTGCGGCCCTACGTGACCTATTTCCATTCTTCCAAATACATCTCCGACCTGGCCAACGGCAACATCTGCGTGGCCGCCGGGTTTTCCGGCGATGTGTTCCAGGCCAAGGCGCGTGCAGCCGAGGCTGGCAAAGGCGTGAACATCGCCTACGCGATTCCGAAAGAAGGCGGCAACCTGTGGTTTGACGTGCTGGCTATCCCCAAGGACGCCACCAACGTCAAAGAGGCCCACGCCTTCATCAACTATTTGCTGCAACCTGAGGTGATCGCCCAGGTCAGTGATTACGTCGGTTACGCCAACCCTAACCCTGGGGCGGACAAGCTGATGGAGCAATCGATACGCACCGACGAAGCGGTTTACCCACCGCAGGCGGTTCTCGACCGGACATTTGTCAACTTCGAGCTACCCCCGAAAGTGCAACGCTTGATGACCCGCAGCTGGACCAAGGTCAAGACGGGCAAGTAAAGCTCAAACTATCCAAGGTTCGCCTGCTTCGGGCGAACAGACATTTTTGTTGGGAGTTTCGTAAATGGCAGTTGCCTCCGGCGCCTATAAGAAAGCCCTCGAAGGGGACCAGACACCGAAGAAGGTGCTGGTCAAAATCGACCGGGTCACGAAGAAGTTCGACGAGACGATTGCCGTGGACGATGTGTCCCTGGAAATCAAGAAAGGCGAGATCTTCGCCTTGCTCGGCGGTTCGGGTTCGGGCAAGTCCACCTTGCTGCGCATGCTCGCAGGTTTCGAGCGCCCGACCGAGGGTCGCATCTACCTCGACGGTGTGGACATCACCGATATGCCGCCCTACGAGCGGCCGATCAACATGATGTTCCAGTCCTACGCGTTGTTCCCGCACATGACCGTGGCGCAAAACATCGCCTTCGGCCTGCAACAGGACAAGATCCCAAAAGCCGAAGTGGATGCCCGCGTGGCCGAGATGCTCAAGCTGGTACAGATGAGCCAGTACGCCAAGCGCAAGCCGCACCAGTTGTCCGGTGGCCAGCGCCAGCGTGTGGCCCTGGCCCGCTCGCTGGCCAAGCGCCCGAAACTGCTGCTGCTCGATGAGCCTATGGGCGCCCTCGACAAGAAACTGCGTTCGCAGATGCAGCTGGAACTGGTAGAGATCATCGAGCGCGTTGGCGTGACCTGCGTGATGGTGACCCACGACCAGGAAGAGGCCATGACCATGGCCGAGCGCATCGCGATCATGCACCTGGGCTGGATCGCCCAGATCGGCAGCCCGATCGACATCTACGAAACCCCCACCAGCCGCCTGGTGTGCGAGTTCATCGGCAACGTCAACATCTTCGACACCCAGGTGGTGGACGACGCCGAAGGCCACGCGGTGCTCAAGTGCCCGGACCTGGATCGCGACATCTACGTGGGCTACGGCATCGCCACCTCGGTGGAAGACAAGTCGGTGACCTACGCCATCCGCCCGGAAAAGCTGCTGGTGACCACCGAGATGCCGACTTGCGAGCACAACTGGTCCAGCGGCAAGGTGCACGACATTGCTTACCTGGGCGGCCACTCGGTGTTCTACGTCGAGCTGCCGAGCGGCAAGCTGGTGCAGTCCTTCGTCGCCAACGCCGAGCGCCGTGGTCAGCGCCCAACCTGGGGTGACCAGGTGTACGTGTGGTGGGAAGACGACAGCGGCGTGGTACTTCGCTCATGAACACAAAAAAGCTCAAGCGGCGCTTGAACCGCCTCGTTCCCAGTGGCAAGCAGGTGGTCATCGGGATTCCGTTCCTGTGGCTGTTCCTGTTCTTTGCACTGCCGTTTTTTATCGTGCTGAAAATCAGCTTTGCCGAAGCCGACGTGGCGATCCCGCCGTACACCGAGATCTACACCTACGTTGAGCAGAAGTTGCAGGTGGTGTTGAACCTGGCTAACTACAGCTTGCTGGCGGGTGACGAGCTGTACATCGCCGCGTACCTGGGTTCGCTGAAGATGGCTTTTTTCAGCACGCTGCTGTGCCTGCTGATCGGCTACCCGATGGCGTACGCCATTGCTACCGCGCGCAAAGAGATGCAGACCGTGCTGGTGCTGCTGATCATGATGCCGACCTGGACCGCGATCCTGATCCGCGTGTATGCGTGGATGGGCATCCTCAGCAACAACGGCTTACTCAATGGCTTCCTGATGTCCATGGGGCTGATCAACGAACCGCTGCAGATCCTCAACACCAACATCGCGGTGTATATCGGCGTGGTCTATTCGTACCTGCCGTTCATGATCCTGCCGCTGTACGCCAACCTGGTGAAGCATGATCAGAGCCTGCTGGAAGCCGCTTCTGACCTGGGGTCGAGCACCTTCAACAGCTTCTGGAAAATCACCGTGCCACTGTCCAAGAACGGCATCATCGCCGGCTGCATGCTGGTGTTTATCCCGGTGGTGGGCGAGTTCGTGATCCCGGAACTGCTGGGCGGCCCGGAAACGCTGATGATCGGTAAAGTGTTGTGGCAAGAATTCTTCAACAACCGTGACTGGCCGGTGGCATCTGCCCTGGCGGTGGTGATGCTGGCGATCCTGATCGTGCCGATCATCCTGTTCAACCGCAGCCAAGCCAAAGAGATGGAGGGCAAGATATGAAGCGCGTCAGTTTCTCAAGCTTCATGCTGGTGGCGGGGTTGGTGTTTATCTACCTGCCGATGCTGATCCTGGTGATCTACTCGTTCAACGAATCCAAACTGGTGACGGTGTGGGGCGGTTGGTCGATCAAGTGGTACGTGGGCCTGCTGGACAACACCCAGTTGATGGGCTCGGTGGCGCGCTCCCTGGAAATCGCCTGCTACACGGCGGTGGCGGCGGTGGCGCTGGGTACGTTGGCGGCCTTTGTGCTGACCCGCATCAGCCAATTCAAGGGCCGCACGCTGTTCGGCGGCCTGGTGACCGCGCCGTTGGTGATGCCAGAGGTGATCACCGGTCTGTCGCTGTTGCTGCTGTTTGTCGCCATGGCGCAGATGATCGGCTGGCCGCAGGAGCGTGGCATCGTCACCATCTGGATCGCCCACACCACGTTCTGTGCGGCGTATGTGGCGGTAGTCGTATCGGCGCGTTTGCGTGAGTTGGACCTGTCGATCGAAGAAGCGGCGATGGATTTGGGCGCGCGGCCCTGGAAGGTGTTCTTCCTGATCACCATCCCGATGATCGCGCCATCGTTGGCGGCGGGCGGCATGATGTCGTTTGCGCTGTCGCTGGATGACCTGGTACTGGCCAGCTTCGTATCCGGCCCGGGCTCCACCACCTTGCCGATGGAAGTGTTCTCGGCGGTGCGCCTTGGGGTTAAACCCGAGATCAACGCCGTGGCTAGCTTGATTTTGTTGGCTGTATCGTTGGTGACCTTCCTGGTGTGGTTCTTCAGCCGTCGTGCTGAAGAGCACCGCAAGAAAGCCATTCAGCAAGCGATTGAAGAAGCGGCGGCGGATGGTTGGCAGCAGCCGGATAAGCGCCGGGCGCCTGCGCCGGTCTAAAGGCCGGAACTGGGTCCAAATGTGGGAGGGGGCTTGCCCCCGATAGCAGTGTGTCAGTCAGTACACCTGACACTGATACACCGCTATCGGGGGCAAGCCCCCTCCCACATTGGATTGCATTTCAAGTCCAAAACTACGCGGTCCAGGGCGACTTGCGGATGACCTCCACAAAATTCATCGGCCTGAACCCCGGCTCCTGATCCACCAGCACATCGGTCTTCACATTCCCAAACGTGGTCTGCGGGCGATGGCGCAAGCCGTCGGCAAATGCGCAGATGATGCATTCCTTGAACCCTTCACCCCGTGGATGCGCATGCACCACCGCTTCGCGCTGCACGCTGGAAAACGCCGCGTAGTCCATGCCCAGCACGTCCATCTCAACGCCTGCGGTAACCAAAGCAACGGTCGGGCGCAGATGCTGGGGCACGCCCGGCGTGGTGTGCAGGGCGATGGACAGCCACACCTGTTCGATATCGTCATCGCTCAGCCCGTAAGGCTTGAGGAAGGCCGCCGCCGCGTTGGCGCCGTCCACTTCGAAACGTTCGTTGTCACTGCGATGACCGGCTACCAGGCCCAGGTCATGGAACATTGCGCCGACGTACAGCAGCTCCGGGTTATAGGCCAGTTGCTTGCGCTCACCGCTCAACGCGCCGAACAGGAAAACCCGGCGGGAGTGGTGGTAGAGCAGGTCGGATTCGACGTCGCGGATGTATTCGGTGGTGGCCTTGGCCAGGGCGCTGTCGGGGATCGGGATGCCGGCGATGGTGGTGGTCATGGTGGGTGCTCCTCTGGAAAGATCCCAGTCTGGTCGCGTGCCTGTGCAGGGGCTATCGCGGCGAGGGCGCGATCCCGGCCAATGTGGTTGTACATCGCGCCAAGGGTGTACTCGGTCAAATGTGGGAGCTGGCTTGCCTGCGATAGCATCACCTCGGTATACCTGACAGACCGAGGTGTCTGCATCGCAGCGATACGGCGACCCGACAAGCCAGCTCCCACAAGGTTCTGTATTTATTCAGTAAGACATAGGTGTCTGTGAGCATGGGCAAAACCGTCGCGATCCTGATCTTCCCCGGTGTCCAGTCGCTGGACGTGACCGGCCCCCTAGATGTGTTCTGCGAGGCCAATCGGTTTCTGGCGCGTGAAGACCACTACCAACTTGAAGTGCTGGGTCTGGTGCACGGCAACATGGCTGCCTCCAACGGCCTGTCATTGCAGGCCCATCGGCATTACAGCGAAGCCCTGCAAGCCTACGACCTGCTATTGGTCGCTGGCGGCCCGCAGTTGCCTTTCGAAGATTTCGGCGCTCAATTCGATGACTGGCTACGCGGCGCAACCCAAAGAGCCCAGCGCTTCGGCTCAATCTGCAACGGCGCCTTCATGCTCGCCCGCGCCGGGTTGCTGGATGGCAAAACCGTCACCACCCACTGGAACGACGCCGCCGACCTGGCACGCCTGTGCCCTACGGCCCAGGTCGAGGCCGACCGCCTCTATGTGCAGGACGGCAACCTCTACACCTCGGCCGGGGTGACGGCGGGCATCGACCTGTCGCTGTACCTGTTGGCCCAGGACCACGGCCCGGAAGTGGCGCTGAGCGTGGCCAAGCGTCTGGTGGTGTTTACCCAGCGTTCGGGTGGGCAGTCGCAGTTCAGCCCGTTTCTCACGCCTCACGCCGAAACCACCTCGGCGGTGGCACTGGTGCAGTTGTACGTGTTGGCGAACCTGACGGGGGATTTGACCATTGCCGACCTGGCCAAGGCGGCCAATATGAGTGCGCGCAACTTCTCGCGGGTGTTTGCCCGTGAGGCGCGCATCACCCCGGCTGAATTCGTCGAGCGAGCGCGGGTAGACGCTGCGCGGGTGATGCTCGAAAGCAGCCCCGTCCCACTCAAGACCGTGGCCTATCAGTGCGGCTTTCGCGACGCACAGCACATGCGCAGTGTGTTCAACCGTAGGCTGGGTGTGACGCCGCAGCAGTTTCGACTCAACTTCGCTGCCCCTATCTGACTGTGTACACAAATCAAATGTGGGAGCTGGCTTGCCTGCGATAGCGGTGTATCAGTAAACAAATCAGTCACTGATACACCGCTATCGCAGGCAAGCCAGCTCCCACACTGATTGGGTTTGCAGATGATTATCGGGCTGGCAGCAGCTTCAGGGTGCCCCGCGTATTCGCCGTCACTTCCTCATCACTGAAGTGCGCCTGCTCATACCCACCCTCGATATACGTCTCTGCCTGGTCCCCATAGTGCCGATCAAACGGCACCCCGCTTTGCCCCACCGGGTTGATGGTCAGCGCATGGGCCGCATCGGCAAAGTCGATCAAGCGTCGGGTCGACGGCCCATAAGTCACCGGCCACGGCGCCGGGCCGATCATGGCGGACTGGTTATTCGGTACTTCATGGCTGCCCGGTGCCGGGAACGGGCCGACGTTGAACACCTTGTCCAACGGCTTTTGCATGCCCAGCGGGTGGCCGTGGGTCAGGGTGTGTGCGTTGCCCCATTGCCATTGGCTTGGGTCTTCGCCGAACGTGGCCTTGAGGTGCGCGAGGCTGTTGTCCCACGCAAGCTTGACGATTTCGCTGCGCTTGCCAGCCCACCAGGGCGAATCCGGTGTGGCGGCCAGGCGTGGCAGGGCGGCGTCGATCACGCGGGTGCTGAGCAGGGTCTTGAACATGCCGTCGCCCAGTTTGGGGCGGAACGCTGCATCGGTGAGGTTGAACAGGAACTGGTTGAACAGCGTGGCACTGGTGGATCCCAGCGGGTAGTCGCCTTTCCAGGCGGCCAATTGCTCCACCAGTTTGAGCTGCGCCGGGTCCTTGACCACCTCACGCAGCACCGGCAACAGCGGTGCCAGCAGGCGCGGGCCGAACGCGGTGGTGGTGCCGAGCTGCAAGGCCTGGCTGTTGTTCACGTTCCACTTCACGCTCTTGTCGCTCAACTGGGTATTCAACTGCTGGCCACGGTCGGCGAGGTTGTAATAACCGGGGATCTCCATGCCAGTGGGCGATACAGGCTGGGCGTTGGCCGACACCACGTAGCCACGCGCCGGGTTCTCTTCCTGAGGGTTGGCGCTGAACGGGTAAAACCCCAATTTATCGGCCTGGGCAGTGCTGCCATCAAGGATAAACCCGGCGTTGACCCCGGCCGGGCGGATCGGCAACTGCGCCGCCGCCCACCAGCCGATATCACCCTTGGCGTTGGCCCACACAATGTTCAAGCCTGGCGCCGACACCTTGGCCGCCGCTGCACGGGCTTTGGCCAGGGTATCGGCACGGTTGAGCTGGTAGAAGCCTTCGAGGATCGGGTTCTGCGTATCGAGGAACGCCCACCACATCGCAATCGGCGTCTTGCCTGCGTTCTCGCCGAGTATGTCATTGATAATCGGGCCGTTGGGCGATTGGCGCAGGGTGAGGCTGACCGGCGCCTGGCCCTTGACCTTGATCTGTTGCTCGGTGCTGGTCATGTCGACCCATTGGTCGTGGTACCAGACCTGGTTGGGGTTGTCTGGGTTGACCTTCTCGGCGATCAGGTCGAGGTCATCGTTCTGGAACATGGTCAGGCTCCAGCCGAAATCCAGGTTGTGGCCCAGGAATGCCACCGGCACCAGCGCGTTGTGATAGCCATACAGCTCAAAGCCCGGCGCCGACAGCTGCGCCTCGTACCACACCGACGGCACCGAGAAGCGGATATGCGGGTCGCCCGCCAGCAACGGCTTGCCGCTCTGGGTACGGCTGCCGCTGATGGCCCAGGCGTTGCTGCCTTCGAACTGCGGCAAGCCATTTTCGGCCAGGGCCTGCTCGCTTAGGGCCGCGATGGCGCCGAGGGTCTGCCAATCGCTGGCGGCCAGGTTGAGGGCGCCCTTGGGCTGCCAGTCGAGGTCGAAGACTTTCAGGTAATCGCTGCCCAGTTGGTCGCGTACGTAAGTCAGCAACGGCTCGGTACGAAACGCGGCGGCAAAGCTGTAGGCCATGTACCCGGCGACGCTGATGGTGTCCTCAGCGGTAAACGGTCGCTTGGGGATGCCCAGTACGTCGAACTCCATGGGGCTGGCGTGGCTGTCCTGATATTGGTTGATGCCGTCCAGATAGGCTTGCAGGGCCTTCCAGTGCGGCGACTCATGGCCCAGTTGCGCGACGTACGTGGCGGCACGGTCACGGATGCGCAAGCTGCGGAACAGCTTATCGGTCTCCAGCACCTTGGGGCCCAGCACCTCGGCCAGCTCACCACGGGCCAGGCGACGCATGATCTCCATCTGGAACAGTCGGTCCTGGGCATGCACAAAGCCTAGGGCGCGATACAGGTCGGTCTCGTTCTCGGCGCGAATGTGCGGCACGCCACGGTCGTCGTAGCGCACCGTGACCGAGCCTTGCAGGTTGGCCAGCGTCACCGTGCCCTGGCGGGTCGGTTGCTTGCTGTAGACGTACCAGCCTGCGCCGAGGGCGAGCAGTACCACCAGAGCCGCGAGAACCTGCAAGACGCGCTTCATGAAGTTTCCTTGGCAGAGTGGGCTATGAGCCGGTTGGCCACGAACAATAGCAGCCTACCGCCAGGGTGTGGGTGGCCTGTACATCGCGCCCGTCTTCAAGCGCCTTGAGAATGGGCTCGATAAAACTGTTACTGGAGTTGCACGTCAGCCCTTCGCTGTACGGCCCGAAATACGCGAGCTTGCCCGAGCGGTCCCAGATGCCTACGGCCGGGCTCGCCGGTATTTGGTCGGCGCCGGGCAGGGCGGTGAGGGTTTTCATTTTGCGCAGGTTATCGGGTAACTGACCGTGGCTGCCGGGTTTTTGCAGGGCGTAGAACTCAACGCCCTGGGGCGCGTAGTGCTCGACCAACTCACCCAGGTGCTGTTGGTTACCGACATTGCACGGGCAGGCCGGGTCCCAGAAGTGCACCAGGCGGATCGGCCCGGGGCCGGCCAGGTCGGCAGGCAACCTCAAGGGGTCGCCGGAAAACACCGCGGTGTGTTCGCTGAAGGCCCGCAGGTAGCGGCCCTGGAACCAGTCATACGCCGCCCACAACACGCCCGCGCAGATGACCAGGATCAGGCTGGCGAACAGGGCAGAACGGAAGGGCTGTCGCATTCAGATCAATCCTCGAAGGTCGCGTAGCTTGCCATGCTTGTCCTGACAGATGAATATCGCAGCTCGATATTCATCTTCACCGTAAGTCTGGAAGCCTTTATGCCCGTCACCTTTGACCCCGATCACCTGCGCGAGAGTTTGCGGCCCTTAGTGGATGCGCAACCGCTTTCAGCCGAGGCGCGGGTGTATCAGCGCTTTTACGGGCTGGACCAGGCGGTGAGTCGCCTGGGGCGCTTCGAGGTGGAGGGGTTTGAGGTGGTGGCGCAGGTCTGGTGGCCAGCCACGCCGGTGGCGACGATGTTTATGTTCCATGGCTTCTACGACCACATGGGGTTGTACCGCCATGTGGTGGAGTGGGCACTGGGCCAGGGTTTTGTGGTGATCGCCTGCGATCTGCCGGGCCATGGGTTATCCAGCGGCGCACGTGCCAGCATCGATGATTTTGCGGTGTACCAGCACGTGGTGAAGGCGCTGTTCGCCGAGGCCTCGACGCTGCAATTGCCCCAGCCCTGGCACCTGTTCGGGCAAAGCACCGGCGGCGCAGTGGTGGTAGATCATCTGCTCAGCCCTGGCGCCGACAGCCCGGCCCAGGGCAAGGTGTTCCTGTTGTCGCCGTTGGTGCGGCCGCGGGCGTGGGGCTGGTCCCAGGTCAGCTATTACCTGCTGCGCCCGTTCGTCAAAGGCATTGCGCGGCGGTTCAGTGATAACACCAACGACCCTGCGTTTCGCCCGTTCCTGGAAGCCGACCCGCTACAGCCGCGCCAATTGCCCACCGCCTGGGTGGGCGCGCTGGCCCGCTGGATCAAGCGCATCGAAGCGGCACCGCGCAGCTCACGGCGGCCAGTGATCGTGCAGGGGGAGGAGGATATGACAGTGGACTGGCAGCACAACTTGCAGGTGCTGCGGGGCAAGTTCGATCAGCCTGAGGTGTTGATGCTCAAGCGGGGCAGGCATCACTTGGCCAATGAGATTCCGGAGATTCGTGAGCAGTACTTCAGCTTTCTCACGGATCACCTGAAGTAACCCAATCCAAAATGTGGGAGGGGGCTTGCTCCCGATAGCGGAGTGTCAGTATCAGATGTGCTGACTGACACACTGCAATCGGGAGCAAGCCCCCTCCCACATTTTTTACTGCATCAGGCTTGAAGTGCTCTGGCCGACCGCGAGGCCTGCGCGAATGGCCGCAAGGGCCGCTTGGTAATACGTCTTGCCTTCAGCGGATTCAGCAAACGTCGCGAATTCTTCCAACTCCGGGTCAGACAAATCCCGATAGACATACAACAAGGTGTTGTTCAGATCCTTATCAATCTGCTGCATCAACCGCTCGCGCTGCCCATTCAACATGCCCTGCGCCTGCCCGCCGCCCAGCAGGCCGGGAATCATCTGGCTCAAGCTGTCAGCCGCCACGCCGGCAATCGCCAGGCTCACTTCCGCACCGGCTTCACGTGCAGGCAGCGCTTGAGCCAAGTGACCGATGATCAGGCTGCGGGTGGCGTCGGCTTCGATCTTGGGCAAGCCTTGGGCGTTCTTTGCCAACTGGTCGCGGCGGGTGGCCAGCAACTCGGCGGCCACGATCTTGCGACCCAATGGCGACTGGAAAAACGCCAAGGCAGGCTTGGGGTCCGCCAGGTTCTTGCGCAATTGCGCCTCGGCCCGCTGGTCCACAGCCTGGGCAGCAAAGCGTTTATTGCTGTTGTCCACCAGCGCCTGGTACACCGCTGGCGGCAGGCTATTGCGGTAGCGTAGTTGGGCCGCGCTGAGGGCGTCATTGAAATGCGCACGTTGTTCGGCCCAGCCGGCGACCTTGTACAACTGGTCATGGCCGTCTGCCCAGGCGGGCAAAACGCAGAACATCAGCAAGGATAAAAACAAACGACGCATTAGGGACTCCTGTCAGTCGGCCACTATTGTCCGTGTCGGGCGTAGGATTTGTCGAGAAGTCCTATCGGTCACCTGACTAAAGTGTGTTCAGACGCTCAACGGCGCTGTCGGATTTACAGGCGTATGGATACTATGCGCGCCATGCAAATACCCCTCGAACACCCGCTGTTGCAACGTATTGTCGACGACCTCGCCGAAAAGGGCTGGTCGCGCCAAGACGGCTTCCTGCCCCAGGCTCTGACCCTGGAACTGGCGGCTGAGTGCCGTAAACGTGCAGCCGAAGGTGAGCTGGCTCCGGCAGCGGTGGGGCGAGGCCCGGCCCAGGAGATTCGCGAGGGCATTCGCGGTGACCATATCCAGTGGCTCGAAGCGGGCGACGCAGCGGTTTGCGACACCTACATGGCATTGATGGACAGCCTGCGCCTGGCCATGAACCGCGGCCTCTTCCTGGGCCTGGAAGATTTCGAAAGCCACTTCGCGATGTACCCGCCGGGGGCGTTTTACCTCAAGCACCTGGACCGATTTCGCGACGATGACCGGCGTATGGTCTCGGCGGTGATCTATTTGAACGACGCCTGGCTGCCCGAACACGGCGGGCAGTTGCGCATGTACCTCAAGGGCGGCGTCGAATACGATGTGGTGCCCACTGGCGGTAGCCTGGTGGTGTTCCTGTCCGGGGAAGTCCCCCACGAAGTCATGCCCGCTACGCGCGAACGCCTGTCCCTGACCGGCTGGTTTCGCCGGCGGGGCAACGAGCCTTTTTAACCATGGAAAAGATCCTGATCAGCCGCTGTTTGCTCGGCCACAAGGTACGCTACGACGGTGGCGCCAGTGGGCCATTCGATCAATTGGCGGCGTGGCAGGCCGAAGGGCGCGTGGTTGCGATCTGCCCGGAGGTCTCCGGCGGTTTGCCGACGCCGCGCCCGCCTGCGGAGATTCCCGGCGGGCAGGGCGTGGATGTGTGGGAAGGGCGGGCCCAGGTGCTCACGGCCGAGGGCGAAGATTTCAGTGCGGCGTTCATGGATGGCGCGCAACAGGCGTTGGCGTTGGTGCAGCGTCACGGTATTCGCATCGCTGTGCTTAAGGCTAATAGTCCGTCGTGTGGGAATTTGCTGACGTATGACGGGACGTTCTCTGGCGTAAAGGTCACGGGTGAAGGGGTGACAGCTGCGTTTTTAAAGCGCCATGGGGTGCAGGTGTTCAGTGAGCTGGAGTTGCCTGAGGCGGCAGCCGCCCTGGCCCAACTCCCAAGCCATACATAAATCAAAAATGTGGGAGGGGGCTTGCCCCCGATAGCAGTGTGTCAGTCAATACATGTGTGACTGACACACCGCAATCGGGGGCAAGCCCCCTCCCACATTTGGATTTACTGTGCCTGGGCTACCGGTGTTTCACCTTCAAGCCACTTCTGCGCCAGCGCCTTCAATCGCCCATCCGCCTTCACCCGCTCCAGCGCCTTGTCCAGGCTCGCCTTGAACGCCGGGTTACCCTTCTGGAACGGAATCGCTAATTGCGGCTTCTCGTTATACGCCGCACTGAAATCGAACCGATCCTGCAACTCGGCAGTCATAGCGATGTGGTTGATGGCCACGTCGTACTTGCCGCTTTCCACCCCCGGCAGCAAGTCGGCGTCGTCGGTGGTGATAAACGAGGGCCGCACCTCCATTTCCTGGGCCAGTTGCTCACCCAGTTCCACTTCGAAGCCGGTGAGTTTGTCGCCCTCCTTGAAGTTGTAGGGCGGGGTGTTGGCCTCAAGGGCGATGCGCAGTTCACCGCGATCATTCACATCGTCGATCAATTCGGCATGAGCCAAGGGGCTCAGAAGGGGAAGCACAAGTAACAGGCCAGGCGAAAAGCGCATGGTCACTCCTAGAGAATTTTTATGTGCGAGGCGCCGTTCAGCATCGCTTTGCTATGGTGTTGAGTGCCTTGGACAGCAATTTGTCGTGAAGTTGTCATAACCCTACAGATTTCTTGGAAAATTGGAGAAACGAATGAAAGCCCTTTTGTCCCGTGCAACGATTGCCAGCCTGCTGCTGGGTGCTTCGATGTTGGCGACTGCCGCCGACCTGCCGCGTACCCCTGCGCCTCAAGGCGCCGAAGTGTTTATCGTCTCGCCCAAAGACGGCGCAACCGTCGACAAGACCTTCACCGTCAAATTCGGCGTCAAGGGCCTGGACCTGGAGCCCATCGACAAGCAAGTGCATGGCGCTGGTCACCATCACCTGCTGGTAGACCGCGACGTGCAGTCGCTCAAGGCCGACGAAGCCATCCCGGCCGACGCTACGTCGATCCACTTTGGCAAGGCGCAAACCGAAACCGAGCTGACTCTTTCTCCAGGTAAGCACACTTTGCAACTGGTAGCGGGTGACAACGTGCACCGCCAGTTCGAACCCACTGTAGCCTCGAAAGTCATCACGGTTAACGTCAAGTAAGATTTGTTCAGATGCAAAAAAGGGAGCCCCGAGGGGCTCCCTTTTTCATGGTGCGGTTGAAACCTTAGAACAACACGCGGCTACGGATCGTGCCTTTGATGTGTTGCAGCTTCTCTTGCGCCAGGTCCGAGTACTCGGCGTCGACGTCGATCACCACGTAGCCGACCTTCTCGTTGGTCTGCAGGAACTGACCGGAGATGTTGATGCCGTTTTCGGCGAAGACCTTGTTGATCTCCATCATCACGCCAGGGATGTTCTGGTGGATGTGCAGCAGACGGTGCTTGCCAGGGTGAGCCGGCAGGGCCACTTCCGGGAAGTTCACCGACGATACCGAAGTACCGTTATCGCTGTACTTGACCAGTTTCTCCGACACTTCCAGGCCGATGTTGGCTTGGGCTTCAGCGGTGGAACCACCGATGTGTGGGGTCAGGATCACGTTGTCCAGGCCACGCAGCGGGCTTTCGAAGATATCGTCGTTGGAGCGCGGCTCCACCGGGAACACGTCGATGGCGGCGCCGATCAGGTGCTTGTCCTTGATCGCGTCGGCCAGGGCGTCCAGCTTGACCACGGTGCCACGGGCAGCGTTGATCAGGATGCCGCCTTTCTTGATGGCGCGGATCTCCTTCTCGCCGATCATCCACTGGGTCTCAGCGGTTTCCGGAACGTGCAGGGTCACGATGTCGGACATGCCCAGCAGCTCGGTCAGGCTGGCCACTTGAGTGGCGTTGCCCAATGGCAGCTTGGTCAGGGTGTCGTAGAAGAACACCTGCATGCCCAGGCCTTCAGCCAGAACCGACAATTGCGTGCCGATGGAGCCGTAACCGACGATACCCAGCTTCTTGCCGCGGATTTCGAAGGAGTTGGCTGCGCTCTTGATCCAGCCGCCACGGTGGCAGGAAGCGTTCTTCTCAGGAATGCCGCGCAACAGCAGGATGGCCTCGGCCAGCACCAGCTCCGCAACGGAACGGGTGTTGGAGTACGGTGCGTTGAACACCGCGATGCCGCGCTCGCGCGCTGCGTTGAGGTCGACCTGGTTGGTGCCGATGCAGAAACAACCGACCGCCACAAGTTTCTTGGCGTGATCGAAGATCTCTTCGGTCAGCTGAGTGCGGGAGCGAATGCCGATGAAGTGCGCGTCGGCGATCTTTTCCTTGAGTTGGGCTTCCGGCAGAGAACTGGTGATGTACTCAATGCTGGTGTACCCGGCGGCTTTCAGAACGTCGACAGCCGATGGGTGGACGCCTTCCAGAAGAAGGAACTTGATCTTGCTCTTATCGAGAGAAGTCTTGCTCATCTGCGTAAACCTGTATCCCGGAGAAAAATGGCAGGGAATCGAGCAGCACAGAGCTGACCCGGACGGCAGGAAAGCCGTCACCGCAGAAACGCCCTTGGGCTCTGTCCTGCGGGGGCGGTATGCTAGCATACGCACCCCGCTAAACACCTATTCCTGCGACGTGAAGCGTTCTCAGGATGACCATGAATTGTTCGAGAGTTCTGTCGATGACCCATCCTGCCCTGATTGATGAGCTAAAGACCCTGGTTGAGCCCGGCAAAGTGCTGACCGACGCCGACTCCCTGGAGGCTTACGGCAAGGATTGGACCAAGCACTTTGCACCCGCGCCGACCGCCATCGTCTTCCCCAAGACCATCGAGCAGGTACAGGCCATCGTGCGTTGGGCCAATGCGCACAAGGTGGCGCTGGTGCCATCGGGCGGGCGTACCGGCCTGTCGGCGGCTGCCGTGGCGTCCAATGGCGAAGTGGTCGTGTCGTTCGACTATATGAACCAGATCCTCGACGTGAACCTCACCGACCGCACCGCCGTGTGCCAGCCGGGCGTGGTCACCAAGCAATTGCAGAACGTCGCTGAAGAAAAAGGCCTGTACTACCCGGTGGATTTTGCTTCGTCCGGTTCCAGCCAAATTGGCGGCAATATCGGCACCAATGCCGGCGGGATCAAGGTGATTCGCTACGGCATGACCCGCAACTGGGTGGCCGGTATGAAGGTCGTCACCGGCAAGGGTGATGTGCTGGAGCTGAACCGCGACCTGATCAAGAACGCCACCGGCTACGACATGCGCCAGCTGTTTATCGGCGCTGAAGGCACCTTGGGCTTTGTGGTTGAAGCCACCATGCGTCTGGACCGTGCACCGAAAAACCTCACCGCCATGGTGCTCGGCACCACCGATTTCGACTCGATCATGCCGGTGCTGCATGCGTTCCAGAGCAAGCTGGACCTGACCGCCTTCGAATTCTTCTCCGACAAGGCCCTGGCCAAAGTGCTGGGTCGTGGCGATGTGCCGGCGCCGTTCGAAACCGAGTGCCCGTTCTACGCCCTGCTGGAATTTGAAGCCACCACCGAAGAAGTCGCCAACCATGCGCTGGAAACCTTCGAGCACTGCGTGGAGCAAGGTTGGGTGCTGGACGGCGTGATGAGCCAAAGCGAAACCCAACTGCACAATCTGTGGAAACTGCGCGAGTACATCTCCGAGACCATTTCCCACTGGACCCCATACAAGAACGATATCTCGGTCACCGTCTCCAAAGTGCCAGCGTTCTTGAAAGAAATTGACGCGATCGTCGGCGAACACTACCCCGACTTCGAAATCGTTTGGTTCGGCCATATCGGCGACGGCAACCTGCACCTGAACATCCTCAAGCCAGAAAACCTGAGCAAGGACGAGTTCTTCGCCAAGTGCGCCACCGTGAACAAGTGGGTGTTTGAAACCGTCGAGAAGTACAACGGTTCGATCTCTGCCGAACACGGCGTGGGCATGACCAAGCGCGATTACCTGACCTACAGCCGCTCGCCGGTTGAAATTGAATACATGAAAGCAGTGAAAGCGGTGTTCGACCCGAACGGGATCATGAACCCAGGCAAGATCTTCGCTGTTTAATTGCCCCCTGAAGGAGTCGTTTCATGAGCTATCAGCACAAGTATGTCGACGGCACCAATATTCACTTTCCGGTAGGCAAAGTGGTGTGCATTGGGCGTAACTACGCCGAACACGCCAAGGAACTGGACAACCCGGTGCCGACCGAGCCGCTGCTGTTCATCAAGCCGGGCAGCTGTGTAGTGGCGTTGGAAGGCGGTTTTGCCATCCCGACCGAACGCGGCTCGGTGCATTACGAAGCGGAAATCGCGGTATTGATCGGCAAGCCATTGTCGACCAAGCCCAGCCGTGAAGAAGTGCTGGACGCCATCTCCGGCTTCGCCCCGGCCTTGGACCTGACCCTGCGCGACAAGCAGGCCGAGCTCAAAGCCAAGGGCCTGCCGTGGGAAATCGCCAAGTCGTTCGACGGCGCGGCGGTGATCGCACCGTTCGTGGTGAGCAGCACCTTCCCGGACGTGACCGACATCGGCATCCGCCTGACCATCAATGGTGAAGTGCGCCAGGACGGCAACAGCGCGATCATGCTCAACCCGATCATCCCGATGATCCAGTACATGGCCGGTTGCTTCTCGTTGCAGGCGGGAGATGTGATCCTCACCGGTACTCCGGCCGGCGTAGGCCCGCTGAATGTGGGTGATGAGTTGGTGTTGGAGTTGGCGGGTGTGAATAGCTTTGAGAGCGTTGTTCGTTAAGTACTGACGAAACGCGGTGAAAAATGTGGGAGGGGGCTTGCCCCCGATGACGGTGTATCAGTGCCATATGTGCTGACTGATCCACCGCTATCGGGGGCAAGCCCCCTCCCACTTTGGTTTGTGTTGACTCATAAGATCCGGCGCTTTGCATTTTTTTCACACCCCGTCCGGATAATCCTCAGCCTCCTGCGCGCAGGTCTCTTGATCCTGTGCTATCACCTAACGCTGACTTCCCGGAAAACGCGCCCCATGGCCATGCCACTCCCTACCGTCACCCCCAAGCCGCGTTCCCGCTTCGCCCTGCGCTGGTATTCCTGGCTGTTGCTGGTCGGGGTGATTGCCTATGGCGTTTCCTGGGCCATGCACTGGGATGATCGCGGTGTGCTGTGGGTGTTGGAGCGCTTTGAAAGCCCCGCCGAACGTCAAGAGAGTGTGTGGCTGCCCGATTACCAGGTCGTCATTGACGCCAAAGTGTTGCCGGGAATGGAGAAGGATGAAGCCTCGGACGTCTCCTACAATCCGCTGACCAAAACCCTATTTTCCGTCATGGGTAAAAACCCCTTCTTGGTCGAGTTGAGCCTGCAGGGCGATGTGCTGCGCAAAATGCCACTGAACGGTTGGGATAATCCCGAAGGCTTGACCGTTATGGAGAATGGCTTGATGGCCGTGGTCGATGAGCGCCAGCACAGCCTGACCATCGTCAAGGTCGGCGCCGACACTCAGCAATTGAACAAGGCTGACTTCCCCAGCTACGACCTGGGCCCTTCCAAGAACCAGAATAAAGCCTTTGAAGGCATCACCTGGGACAAGCGCAACCAGCAGATCATCCTCGGCGAGGAGCGCCCACCGGCGCTGTTCACTTGGAAAAGCGATGGCAGCCAGACCCTCGTAGGCGACAAGCAAAAGCTCAACAGCAAAGAATTGGACATGCGCAACCTCTCGGCCCTGGCGGTCGACCCGCGCACCGGTCACCTGCTGGCGCTGTCTGCCGACTCCCACTTGCTGCTGGAGCTGGACGAAAAGGGCGAGCAAGTCAGCTTCATGACCCTGCTCGGCGGCTTCAATGGCCTCAAAGACACCATCCCGCGGGCTGAAGGGGTGACGATGGATGAGAATGGCACCCTGTACATGGTCAGTGAGCCAAACCTGTTCTATCGTTTCGAAAAGCAGAAATAACAGAACGTTTACGTCGGATATTTCTCTATCAGCGGCATTCGCCAGACATCCGGGTGCGTTTAAGTTTAAATTCAGACAGGCGTGATATTCATTCGCCACTTTTGACTTTGAGCCTCGCCCGATGCGCCGACTTGTTCGCCCCAAACCCGTTCTACTTGTGCTTGCGCTGATCGCTCTGATCAGCGCCGGGGCCGTTACGCAACACTTTCGCCTGTTCGAGCGCGGCTGGTTTAACTTCCAGGTTTGGCACCAGCCGACGGATGAGCGCTCCATCGGCCTGGCCGATTACCGGGTGGCGCTGGAAGCCAAAGTCATCGAGGGGTTACACGACGACGTCTCGGCCCTGACTTACGACCCGGTGCGTAAGAGCCTGTTTACTGTCACCAATCAAAACCCCGAGCTGATCGAGTTGTCGCTTGAGGGCGATATTCTGCGGCGCATTCCGCTGGTGGGGTTTGGCGATGCCGAGGCCGTGGAGTTCATCAGTGACAACATCTACGTGATCAGTGATGAGCGTCAGCAGCGGCTGATCAAAGTGCATGTGAACGACGACACCAAATTCCTCGATGCTGGCGATGCGGAGCAGATGACCCTGGGGCTGCATGTCGGTGGTAACAAAGGGTTTGAAGGCCTGGCCTATGACTCGGTGGGCAAGCGCTTGTTCGTGGCCAAAGAGCGCGACCCGATGCTGATCTACGAGGTGCACGGCTTTCCCCATTTCAAGCCGGAAAAAACCTACTCGGTGCACGTGATCAACAACCCCAAGCGCGATGCCGGGTTGTTTGTGCGGGACCTGTCGAGCCTGCAATACGATGAGCGTAGCGGCCATTTGCTGGCGCTGTCAGATGAGTCGTTTTTGGTGTTGGAGTTGGATATTAATGGCCGGCCGTTGAGCAGTTTGTCGTTGCTCAAGGGGCGTCATGGCTTGAAGCAGCGAGTGCCGCAGGCGGAGGGTATTGCGATGGATGATGACGGTAACTTGTACCTGACCAGCGAGCCGAACCTGTTCTATGTCTTCAAGAAACCAGAATCCTGAAGCCGCCGCCGGCCAACTGTGGGAGCTGGCTTGCCTGCGATGCAAGCACCTCGGTCTGTCAGTAACATCGGGGTGATGCTATCGCAGGCAAGCCAGCTCCCACATAAAGCACAGCGGATTGGCTTAGGCCTTGAGGGTTTTCACGCCTTCAGAGGTGCCCAGCAGCAACACATCAGCCGGACGGGCGGCAAACAAGCCATTAGTGACTACACCCACGATGGCATTGATCTGCGTCTCAAGCTCCACCGGATTAGTGATCTGCATATTGAACACATCCAGAATGATGTTGCCGTTATCGGTCAACACACCCTCACGGTAAACCGGGTCGCCGCCCAGTTTCACCAGCTCGCGGGCCACGTGGCTGCGGGCCATCGGGATCACTTCCACCGGCAGCGGGAATGCGCCGAGTACCGGCACCAGCTTGCTGGCGTCGGCGATGCAGATGAACGTTTTGGCCACGGCCGCGACGATCTTCTCGCGGGTCAGGGCTGCGCCGCCGCCTTTGATCAGGTTCAGGTGCGCGTCGCTTTCATCAGCGCCGTCAACGTAGAACTCCAGGTCGCTCACGGTGTTGAGCTCGTACACCGGAATGCCATGGCCTTTGAGGCGCGCAGCGGTGGCTTCGGAACTGGCCACGGCGCCGTCAAATGCGCCTTTGTGCTGGGCCAGTGCATCGATAAAGCAGTTGGCAGTGGAGCCGGTGCCGACACCGACGATGCTCTTGTCGTCGAGTTTTGGAAGGATTAAATCGACGGCGGCTTGGGCCACTGCCTGTTTGAGTTGATCCTGGGTCATGCGGGCTCCGGAACGGGCGGGGAGTTATCGAGGGCGGCGAGTATAACCCAACAAAACCTCTGTATTCGTGTGGTCGCCCGCCCAAACGCTGGGTTAGACTCCTTGGCCCTGCCCAACTCGCCCAGTGATTCCCGCCGATGCTTGAACAGTACGTCAAAAAGATCCTCACCTCGCGCGTTTACGACGTTGCCGTAGAAACTCCGTTGCAGACCGCCCGTCAGCTCTCCGAGCGGCTGGGTAACAAGGTCTGGCTCAAGCGTGAAGACTTGCAGCCGGTGTTCTCGTTCAAGATTCGCGGCGCCTACAACAAGCTGACCCAATTGAGCAGCGAGGAGCGTGCACGCGGCGTGGTTACGGCCTCGGCGGGCAACCACGCTCAAGGCCTCGCCCTGGCAGCCAAGGTGCTGGGGGTGAAAGCCACCATCGTGATGCCCAAAACGACGCCGGAGATCAAGGTCGAAGGCGTACGCTCCCGTGGTGGCAAAGTAGTGCTGCATGGCGATTCCTTCCCGGAAGCCCTGGCCTATTCGCTCAAGCTGGTCGACGAAAAAGGCTACGTCTACATTCACCCCTACGATGATCCACACACCATTGCCGGGCAGGGCACCGTGGCGATGGAGATTTTGCGCCAGCACCCAGGGCCTTTGGATGCGATTTTCGTTCCGGTGGGCGGCGGCGGGCTGATCGCCGGTATCGCGGCGTATGTGAAATACCTGCGCCCGGAGATCAAGATCATCGGCGTCGAGCCAGACGACTCCAACTGCTTGCAAGCCGCCATGGCTGCGGGCGAGCGCGTGGTGTTGCCGACGGTTGGGCTGTTTGCCGATGGTGTGGCGGTGGCGCAGATCGGCCAGCACACTTTCGATATCTGCAAAGACTATGTCGATGAAGTGATCACCGTGAGCACCGATGAAATCTGTGCGGCGATCAAGGACATCTACGACGACACCCGCTCCATCACCGAGCCTGCGGGCGCGCTGGGTGTGGCCGGTATCAAGAAATACGTGGAGACCCGTGGCGTCACCGGGCAAACCCTGGTGGCCATCGACTCCGGCGCCAACGTCAACTTCGACCGCCTGCGCCATGTGGCCGAGCGCGCCGAGTTGGGTGAAGGCCGCGAAGCCATCATCGCCGTGACCATCCCCGAGAAACCGGGCAGTTTCAAGGCGTTTTGCGAGGCCGTGGGCAAGCGCCAGATCACCGAATTCAACTACCGCTTTCACTCCGGCAGCGAGGCGCACATCTTTGTGGGTGTGCAGACCCATCCCGATACCGACCCGCGCAGCGCGCTGATTAGCAGCCTGACCGATCAGGGCTTCCCGGTGCTGGACCTGACCGAAAACGAACTGGCCAAGCTGCACATCCGCCATATGGTCGGTGGCCATGCGGCGCACGTCAGCAATGAAGTGGTGTTCCGCTTCGAGTTTCCGGAGCGTCCGGGGGCCTTGTTCAACTTCCTGCACAAACTGGGCGGGCGCTGGAACATCTCGATGTTCCACTACCGCAACCACGGTGCGGCAGATGGCCGTGTCGTCGCTGGCCTGCAAGTGCCGGCTGACGAGCGTCACCTGGTGCCGGCCGCGCTGGAAGCCATTGGCTACCCGTACTGGGATGAAAGCGATAACCCGGCCTACAAGCTGTTCCTCGGTTGAGCGACTACGCTTGGGGTGCGGCCTCTAAGGAAGACGAGACATGGAAACCCTGATCACCCTGAAAGTTATCCACATCGCGGCCACTGTGGTGCTACTGCTCAGCGGCCTGGGCCTGGCGCTGTTGGCCTGGCGCAAACGCAGTGTCGGGCCGGCCGTGACGGTTCAGCGCCCGTGGGTGTTCGTGTGGTTGTTGATGGGCATTTGCGTGGTGAGCATGCCGTTTACCGGCTGGTGGCTGGTGCACTTGGTTGGCTGGCCACTGGGGCAGACCTGGATTTTGGGTTCCAGCATCCTTTATACCGTGGCGGCGCTGGCGTGGTTTTGGTTGGTGGCGCGGCTTAATCGGTTGCGCAAGGGCGAGGGCGGTAGCCTGAATTTCACGCTGGTGTTGGCGGTGGTCAGCCTGGTGGGGTTTGTGGCGATTGCGGGGCTCATGGGTGCCAAGCCGGTTTAAGGCTTGGGACCGCGTCGCCTGCATCGGGGGCAAGCCCCCTCCCACACCTGATCGGGTTCACAAGGTCAAAATGTGGGAGGGGGCTTGCCCCCGATAGCTTTATCAGCTGCGCAGTGTAATCACCGGCCACCCACGCTTCTCAGCCTCAGCCCGCAAATTCGGGTCCGGGTCTACCGCCACTGCATGCGTCACCTGCTCCAACAGCGGCAAGTCATTCATCGAATCGCTATAGAAATAGCTGTCTTCCAGGCTATACCCCGTCTCTTCCAGCCACCGATTCAAACGCGTCACCTTGCCCTCACGGAAGCACGGCACATCCGTGCTGCGCCCGGTGTAGCGGCCGTTTTCCATTTCACATTCGGTAGCGATCAGGGTTTCCACGCCCAGGCGCTCGGCAATCGGCGCGGTGACGAAACGGTTGGTGGCGGTGATGATCACCAGCTTGTCGCCGGCGGCGCGGTGTTTCTCCAATAGCTCCACGGCCAGCGGCAACATCAGCGGCTCGATGCAGTCGCGCATAAAATCACGGTGCCACTCGTCCAGTTGGGCCATCTCGGTGCGGCCGAGGATTTCCAGGCTGAAGTTCAGGTAGGCGGCGTTATCCAGCTTGCCGGCCAGGTAGTCCTGGTAGAACTCGTCGTTGCGAGCCTTGTAGGCAATCGGGTCGAGGATCCCGCGTTCACAGAGGTAATCGCCCCAGGCGTGATCGCTGTCACCGCCGAGGAGGGTGTTGTCCAAGTCGAATAAAGCCAGGCGCATTGCAGTTACTCGCTGAAAAGTCTGTAAAAAGGCGTCCAGAATACGGTCTTTTCACAAGAGTGCACATAAGGTAAGAACCCTCGTTGCCGCTGGAACAACCTTTGTGGAACAATGCGGCGACATGCGTTTGCGAGGTTGTTGCCGTGATCGACCCCGATGGTTTCCGTCCTAATGTCGGGATTATTCTTACGAATGATGCCGGACAGGTGCTATGGGCTCGCCGAATCAACCAAGATGCCTGGCAGTTTCCTCAAGGCGGAATCAACCCCGATGAAACCCCTGAAGACGCCTTGTACCGTGAGTTGAACGAAGAAGTCGGCCTTGAGCGCGAAGATGTGCAGATTCTGGCCTGTACCCGTGGCTGGTTGCGCTATCGTTTGCCGCAACGCCTGGTGCGTACCCACAGCCAACCGCTGTGTATCGGCCAGAAGCAGAAATGGTTTCTCCTGCGCCTGATCTCCAACGAGCAGCGGGTGCGGATGGATTTGACCGGTAAACCGGAGTTCGATGGCTGGCGCTGGGTCAGCTATTGGTACCCGTTGGGCCAGGTGGTGACATTCAAGCGCGAAGTGTATCGTCGCGCGCTCAAAGAGCTTGCCCCGCGCCTTTTAGCGCGCGACTGACGACGGAGTTCGACCCCGAGCCATGCTCAATACGCTGCGCAAGATCGTCCAGGAAGTTAACTCCGCCAAGGATCTCAAGGCGGCGTTGGGGATTATTGTGTTGCGCGTCAAGGAAGCCATGGGCAGTCAGGTCTGCTCGGTTTACCTGCTGGACCCCGAGACCAACCGTTTTGTGCTGATGGCCACCGAGGGCTTGAACAAGCGCTCGATCGGCAAGGTCAGCATGGCGCCCAATGAAGGTCTGGTGGGCCTGGTGGGGACGCGTGAAGAACCCCTCAACCTTGAAAACGCGGCCGATCACCCGCGTTATCGCTACTTTGCCGAAACCGGCGAAGAGCGCTACGCCTCGTTCCTCGGTGCGCCGATCATTCACCACCGCCGCGTCGTCGGCGTGTTGGTCATCCAGCAGAAAGAGCGCCGCCAGTTCGACGAGGGTGAAGAAGCGTTCCTCGTGACCATGAGCGCGCAGCTCGCGGGCGTTATCGCCCACGCCGAAGCCACCGGCTCGATTCGCGGCCTGGGTCGCGAGGGCAAGGGCATCCAGGAAGCCAAGTTCGTCGGCGTGCCGGGTTCGCCAGGTGCGGCGGTCGGTACGGCGGTGGTCATGCTGCCCCCGGCAGACCTGGACGTGGTGCCGGACAAAACCGTCAAAGACATTGACGCTGAAATCAAACTGTTCAAGACCGCCCTGGAAGGCGTGCGCGCCGACATGCGCAACCTGTCGAACAAGCTGGCCACGCAACTGCGCCCCGAAGAGCGTGCGCTGTTCGACGTGTACCAGATGATGCTCGACGACGCGTCCCTGGGTAACGAAGTCAAGACCGTGATCAAGACCGGCCAGTGGGCACAGGGCGCATTGCGCCAAGTGGTCACCGATCACGTCAACCGCTTCGAAATGATGGACGACGACTACCTGCGCGAGCGCGCCTCGGATGTGCGCGACCTGGGTCGCCGTCTGTTGGCCTACTTGCAGGAAGACCGCACCACCAACATGGTCTTCCCCGACAACACCATTCTGGTCAGTGAAGAGCTGACGGCTACCCAGCTTGGCGAAGTGCCAGAAGGCAAGCTGGTGGGCCTGGTCTCGGTGCTCGGTTCGGGTAACTCCCACGTTGCGATCCTGGCCCGTGCCATGGGCATCCCGACGGTGATGGGCCTGGTGGACCTGCCGTACGCCAAGGTCGATGGCATCGACATGATCGTCGATGGCCATCGCGGTGAAGTGTTCACCAACCCAAGCGACGTGTTGCGCAAGCAATACGCCGAAGTGGTTGAAGAAGAGAAGCAACTGGCGCTGGGCCTGGATTCACTGCGTGAACTGCCGTGCGTGACCACCGACGGCCACCGCGTGCCGCTGCTGGTCAACACCGGCCTGCTGGCCGACGTGGCCCGTGCGCAACAGCGTGGCGCCGAAGGCGTGGGGCTGTACCGTACCGAAGTGCCGTTCATGATCAACCAGCGTTTCCCGAGCGAGAAGGAGCAGCTGGCGATTTATCGCGAGCAACTGCAGGCCTTCCACCCGTTACCGGTGACCATGCGCAGCCTGGATATCGGCGGCGACAAGTCACTGTCGTATTTCCCGATCAAGGAAGACAACCCCTTCCTGGGCTGGCGCGGCATTCGCGTGACGCTCGACCATCCCGAAATTTTCCTGGTGCAGACCCGTGCCATGCTCAAGGCCAGCGAGGGTCTGAACAACCTGCGCATCCTGCTGCCGATGATCTCGGGCACCCATGAGCTGGAAGAAGCGCTGCATTTGATCCACCGCGCCTGGGGCGAAGTGCGCGACGAAGGCGCCGACGTACCGATGCCGCCGATTGGCGTGATGATCGAAATCCCGGCGGCGGTGTACCAGGCCAAAGAGCTGGCACGGCAGGTGGACTTCCTGTCGGTGGGCTCCAACGACCTGACCCAATACCTGCTGGCCGTGGACCGCAACAACCCACGGGTGGCCGACCTCTATGACTACCTGCACCCGGCGGTGCTGCAAGCCTTGCAACACGTGGTGCGTGACGCCCATGCCGAAGGCAAGCCGGTAAGTATCTGCGGCGAAATGGCCGGCGACCCGGCAGCGGCGGTGCTGTTGATGGCGATGGGCTTTGACAGTCTGTCGATGAACGCTACCAACTTGCCAAAAGTGAAGTGGATGCTGCGTCAGGTAAACCTGGGCATGGCCAAGGATTTGCTGGCGCAGTTGATGACCATCGACAACCCGCAAGTTATCCACAGCTCGTTGCAATTGGCGCTGAAGAATCTGGGGCTGACGCGGATGATCAACCCGGCCTCTGCCAAAACCCTTTAGACCGCGTCGCCTTCATCGCAGGCAAGCCAGTTCCCACACTTGGAATGCATTCCCCTGTGGGAGCCGGGCTTGCCCACGATAGCGGTCGATCAGGCACCGCTAAATCGTCAGTTCCACTTCGCCAAGCCGCCCACCATGCGGCCCAAAACTACGCTCCACCATCCTGCGCGACCCGTCGGCATTCACAATCAGCGCCGTACTCGCCCGCGTCCCATAACTGGGGCTGGCGATAAACACGCTGGATAACAGGCTCTCCGTCGCCAAACCCACGCCGGTATCGGGAAGCTCTGCAAACGGCGCGGTCTGCGGGTCACTCAAGATCTCCAGCAATGCCTCGGGCTGTGGATCATTCAACACCGCATCCAACGCCGCCTTAGCCTTGAGCAACTTGGGCCACGGCGTATCCAGCCCGGCATTCGACAACCCATACACCCCAGCCTTCAGGCGTGTCGGCTCCGTGTGGTTAGCGTTGTAGTGCCACAACTCATCTCTTGTGCCCACCAGCAGATTAAACCCGGCATATTCAATCGAACGGCCATTAACGTCGGCCAAATAGTCGTCAATCGGCAGGGTTCCATTGAGAAAACGCGCCACCAGTTCACCGCGTGACTTGCGTGCCGGTGGCTGGTGCGGGTCGCGGATATTGGTCAAGGCGGCGAAGCGCCCGTCGGCGTTCACCCCCAACCAGGTGCCGCCCGCTTCCTGATCGCGACCGGCATAGACCTCGGGCGCATCCAGCCACTGGGCCAGCGGCAGGCTGGGGCGAGCGTAGAACTCATCACGGTTGGCCGCGACGATCAGCGGTTGGGCATGGCCCGGCCGCCAGGCAAAAACAATCAGGCACATCAGGCGATTCCCTTTTGTGGTTTTGCCCACTCTACCGGCAGGCCTTGCACAGTATCCAGTTGGGTCGCATGCCTTCCATCCGTTAACATGCCGGACTTGAATCGGGGGCTCCCATGGAATTTCTGCTGTATTTGGCGCTGGGCGCCTGTGCAGGCGTGCTCGCCGGGCTATTCGGCGTGGGCGGCGGGATCATCATCGTGCCGGTGCTGGTGTTCAGCTTCACCTTGCAGGGCTTCGACCCGCAGGTGCTGACTCACCTGGCTGTGGGCACGTCCCTGGCGACCATCATTTTTACCTCCGTCAATGCCGTGCGCGAGCACCATCGGCGTGGCGCGGTGCGTTGGCCGATTTTTGTGTGGATGACCGTGGGTATCCTGATCGGCGCAGGCTTCGGCGCGCTGACCGCTGAGGCGATTTCTGGCCCCAACTTGCAGAAAATCATCGGTGTGTTTGCCCTGGTGATCGCCGTGCAACTGGCCCTGGAGGTCAAGCCCAAGGCCAGTCGCACAGTGCCGGGCAAGGTCGGGTTGACCCTGGCGGGTACGGTGATTGGCTGGGCCTCGGCGATTTTCGGCATTGGCGGCGGCTCGCTGACGGTGCCGTTCCTGACCTGGCGCAGTGTGCCGATGCAGCAGGCGGTCGCTACGTCTTCGGCCTGTGGCTTGCCGATTGCCGTGGCCAGTACATTAAGTTTCATGATTCTGGGCTGGCATGACCCGCTGCTGCCCGCTCATAGTCTAGGGTTCGTGTATTTGCCGGCGCTGCTGGGCATTGCCCTGACCAGCATGGTGTTCGCCCGCTTCGGCGCGCGCCTGGCGCATCGGTTGTCGCCGCGGTTGCTCAAGCGCTTGTTCGCCGGGCTGCTGTTCTGTGTCGGCATAAACTTTTTGTTGTAATGCAGGCTTAATCACGGCCGGGCATGGTCCGGTCGCTATCACGAATGATTTAACGAGGAGTCGCAATGCTGCCTTACCCGCAGATCGACCCGGTGGCCCTGGCCATCGGTCCGCTGAAAATCCACTGGTACGGGTTGATGTACCTGATTGGCATCGGCGGTGCCTGGTTCCTGGCGTCCCGTCGCTTGAACCGTTTCGACCCGACCTGGACCAAAGAGAAACTCTCCGACCTGATTTTCTGGTTGTCGATGGGGGTGATCGTCGGCGGGCGCCTGGGGTATGTGTTGTTCTACGATCTGTCGGCGTACATCGCCAACCCAACGCTGATCTTCGAAGTCTGGAAGGGCGGCATGGCGTTCCACGGCGGGTTTATCGGCGTGATGATCGCCGCCTGGTGGTTCGGCCGTCGCAATGGCAAGTCGTTCTTCCAACTGATGGACTTTATTGCACCCATGGTGCCAATCGGCCTGGGCGCCGGGCGTATCGGCAACTTCATCAACGCCGAGTTGTGGGGCAAGCCGACCGACGTGCCGTGGGCCATGATCTTCCCGCCGTTCAGCGACCCGGCGCAATTGCCGCGCCATCCGTCGCAGCTCTACCAATTCGCGTTGGAAGGCGTGGCGCTGTTCCTTATCCTCTACATCTTCTCGCGCAAGCCACGCCCCACCATGGCGGTGTCGGGCATGTTCGCGCTGTTCTACGGCATCTTCCGCTTTATCGTCGAGTTCGTGCGCGTGCCGGATGCGCAGCTGGGCTACCTGGCGTTTGGTTGGGTGACGATGGGGCAGATCCTCAGCCTGCCGATGATCCTCGGTGGCTTGGGCTTGCTGTGGTGGGCGTACAATCGCCCGCAACCTTTGAAGAACACCGCGCTTTAAATTCGAATGCCGAGGTCTGCGGATCTCGGCTTCAAACGATACGGGTAAACCAATGAAGCAATATCTCGAACTACTGAACGACGTCGTGACCAATGGCTTGACCAAGGGCGATCGCACCGGCACCGGCACCAAGGCCGTGTTTGCCCGTCAGTATCGGCATAACTTGGCCGACGGCTTCCCGCTGCTGACCACCAAGAAGCTTCACTTCAAAAGCATCGCCAACGAGCTGATCTGGATGTTGAGCGGCAACACCAACATCAAGTGGCTGAATGAAAACGGCGTAAAAATCTGGGACGAATGGGCCACCGAAGACGGTGACCTGGGCCCGGTGTACGGCGAGCAGTGGACCGCCTGGCCGACCAAGGACGGCGGCAAGATCAACCAGATCGACTACATGGTCGAGACGTTGAAGACCAACCCCAACAGCCGCCGCATCCTGTTCCACGGCTGGAACGTCGAGTACCTGCCCGACGAAACCAAGAGCCCCCAGGAAAACGCCCGCAACGGCAAGCAAGCCCTGCCGCCGTGCCACCTGCTGTACCAGGCGTTCGTGCATGACGGTCACCTGTCGATGCAGTTGTATATCCGCAGCTCTGATGTGTTTTTGGGCCTGCCGTATAACACCGCGGCGCTTGCGTTGCTTACCCATATGCTGGCGCAGCAGTGCGACCTGATCCCTCACGAGATCATCGTTACCACTGGCGATACCCATGCGTATAGCAACCATATGGAACAGATCCAGACCCAGCTGGCGCGCACGCCGAAGAAGCTGCCGGAGTTGGTGATAAAGCGTAAGCCTGCGTCGATCTATGACTACAAGTTCGAAGATTTCGAAATCGTCGGCTATGACGCTGATCCGAGCATCAAGGCTGACGTGGCGATCTAGAGGCCACCTCGATCAAAATGTGGGAGGGGGCTTGCCCCCGATAGCGGTCTGTCAGTTGATATATATCCAGCTGACCCACCGCCATCGCAGGCAAGCCAGCTCCCACAGTTTGATTCGGTTTTCACCCAAGATTAGTGGCCGTGGCTCCTGCCCACATGCGACGGCTCTGCCTCACTGGCCGCCACACTGCCGCTAACCTCCAACCGCTGCAAAATCCCGCATTCCGGCCCACCACCACAGAGCTGGCGCAGGTCAATCAATTGCTCCTGCAACGCCAACAGGCCATCGATCCGCGCTTTCACATGGTGGATATGCTCGTCGATCAACGCATTCACGCTTTCGCACTGATCTTGCGGGCTGTCGCGCAACCCCAGCAGGCTGCGGATTTCCTCCAGTGTCATGTCCAAACTGCGGCAGTTGCGGATAAAGATCAGCCGCTCGGTATGCGCCTGGGTATACACGCGGTAATTGGCCTCGGTGCGTGCCGGGGGTGGCAGCAGGCCTTCCTTCTCGTAATACCGGATGGTTTCCACCGCGCAGTCAGTCAGTTTGGCCAGTTCGCCGATCTTCATCGCAGCAATCTCCAAATGGGTGCTTGACCCTATAGTGGCTACAGGGTCTTTACTTGGCAACAGGCACCTTTACGGACGCGACACTATGAACGACTCCATTCATACCCAGCAAAAACTGAAGCCTGTGCATAATCACGATCATGCCGGCGCGTGCTGTTCCGGCACCCCGTCCCCGGCGGTGGTGATACTGAGCGAGGCGCCCACCGCCGGCGCGCGCTTGAGCACCTTTCGCATCGAAGCCATGGACTGCCCCACCGAGCAAACCCTGATCCAGAACAAACTGGGCAAGCTTGCTGGCGTGCAGCAACTGGAATTCAACCTGATCAACCGCATCCTTGGCGTCACTCACGACTTGCCAAGCACCGCGCCGATCATCGAGGCGATTAAATCCATCGGCATGCAGGCCGATCCCATCGAAGAAGGTTCCCCGGCCGCAGCGCCACCCGCCAAGAAGCATTGGTGGCCACTGGCGTTGTCCGGTGTGGGCGCCTTGGGTGCCGAAGTGCTGCATTTCAGTGGCGTAGCACCAACCTGGGTGATTGCCGTGGTGGCGCTCATCTCGATTTTCAGTGGCGGTCTGACCACCTATAAAAAGGGCTGGATTGCCCTGAAAAACCTCAACTTGAACATCAACGCCTTGATGAGCATCGCGGTCACTGGCGCGGTGCTGATTGGTCAGTGGCCGGAAGCGGCGATGGTGATGTTCCTGTTTACGTTGGCCGAATTGATCGAGGCCAAATCTCTGGACCGTGCGCGCAACGCTATCAGCGGCCTGATGCAGATGGCGCCCGAGCAGGCGACCGTCAGGCAGGCTGATGGTTCGTGGGTTGAAACAGAGGTTAAAAACATCGAACTTGGCGCCATCGTGCGGGTAAAGCCCGGTGAGCGCATCGGCCTGGACGGTGAAGTCACCGCTGGGCAATCCACCATCGACCAGGCGCCCATCACGGGCGAGAGCCTGCCGATTGAAAAGACCGTGGGTGATAAAGTCTTCGCCGGGACCATCAATCAGGCCGGCTCGCTGGAGTACAAAGTCACCGCAGCGGCAAACAACTCAACTCTGGCGCGCATCATTCATGCGGTGGAGCAGGCCCAAGGTTCCCGAGCGCCGACCCAGCGATTTGTCGATAGCTTTTCAAAAATCTACACCCCTGCTGTATTCCTGTTTGCCTTGGGCGTGGCGTTGATCCCGCCGCTGTTCATGGCTGGCGTGTGGTTCGACTGGATCTATCGCGCCCTGGTGTTGCTGGTTGTGGCCTGCCCTTGCGCGCTGGTGATTTCTACCCCGGTCACCATCGTCAGCGGCCTGGCGGCAGCGGCGCGCAAAGGCATCCTGATCAAGGGCGGTGTGTACCTGGAGGGCGGCTACAAGCTCGACTACCTGGCCCTGGACAAGACCGGCACCATCACCCACGGCAAGCCGGTGCAAACCGATTACCTGGCACTGTTCCCCAACGTCGAAGACAGTGCAGCGGCGTTGGCTGCCAGTTTGGCCGCGCGTTCCGATCACCCGGTGTCCTTGGCCATCGCCAATGCGGCTGTGGATAAAAACCTGCCAACCCATGTTGTGGATAACTTCGAAGCCCTGGCCGGTCGCGGGGTGCGTGGTGATATCAACGGCCAAACCTATCACCTGGGCAACCACCGCCTGGTGGAAGACCTGGGCCTGTGCTCGCCGGAACTGGAAGAAAAACTCTTCGCCCTGGAGAAACAAGGCAAGTCTGTGGTGTTGCTGCTCGACACATCCGGCCCACTGGCGTTGTTCGCCGTGGCCGATACCGTCAAGGACAGCAGCCGCGAAGCCATCTCACAACTGCACGAGCTGGGCATCAAGACGCTGATGCTTACCGGCGACAATACCCACACCGCCCAGGCGATTGCGGCTCAGGTTGGCATCGATCAGGCTCGGGGTGACCTACTGCCCACCGACAAGCTGCAAGCCATCGAGGGCCTCTACAGCCAAGGCCACCGCGTCGGCATGGTCGGCGACGGCATCAACGACGCCCCCGCCCTGGCCCGCGCCGAGATCGGCTTTGCCATGGCCGCTGCCGGCACCGACACCGCCATCGAGACCGCCGACGTGGCGTTGATGGACGATGATTTGCGCAAGATTCCGGCATTCATTCGGTTGTCGCGACAAACGTCGAGTATCCTCAAGCAGAACATCGCCCTGGCGTTGGTGACCAAAGCGGTCTTCCTTGCTATCACCTTCCTGGGTATGGCCACTATGTGGATGGCGGTGTTTGCCGACATGGGCGTGAGCCTGCTGGTGGTGTTCAATGGCCTGCGCCTGTTGCGCAAATAGACGAAGAGAGACGGGTGTGCTGAGTGCCGAGTTGAAAGCTTTTTTCATGGTCGCCCGCCTGGGCAGCATCACCCAGGCGGCGAAGAAACTCGGCCTGAGCCAGCCCACGGTGACCACCCAGATTCGTAATCTTGAAAGCCAATACGGCGTTGAGCTGTTCTACCGTGGCGGGCGCCGCCTCACCGTCAGTGACGAGGGCGCGCGCCTGCTGCCGATGGTCAAGGCGCTGTTGCAGCAGGAAGCGGATATCGAGTTTTTCTTGCGCAACAACGGCCAGGTCCAGGGCGCATTGAGGATTGCCGCGACGGCGCCGTATTACATCCTCGATCTGGTCAAAGCGTTTCGTGAGCGGTTGCCGCAGGTGGACGTCTCGGTAGAAATCGGGAACTCCCAGCAGGTGCTCGAAGCGCTGGATGATTACCGCGTCGACGTTGCTGCATCCTCCCAACTGCTGGAAGACCCGCGCCTGATCCGCCGCGTGCTGGGCACCGACCCGCTGGTGCTGGCGGTGCATCGCAACCATCCCTTGGCCAAGCTCGACCACGTGCCGCTCAGTGCGTTGGCTGGGCATACCTTGTTGATGCGCGAAGCCGGCTCGACCACGCGGCGGCTGACCGAAGAGATGTTGCAGGGCGCCAATGTGAGTTATGGGCCGCTGCTGGAAATCGGTAGCCGCGAGTCGATTCGTGAGGCGGTGTTGCGCAATATCGGTATCAGTATTATTGCGCGTCAGGAAGTGCCCCATGACCCGCAGTTAAGGGTGTTGACCATCGAGAATGCGCCGCAGATTGCGGAGTATCTTTATTGCCTCAAGGAAAGAAAGGGCGCTCGGTTGCCGGCGGCGTTTCTGGGGTTGGCGCAGGAAATGTCGCCGATCTGAAGGGGTGGGTGGCTTTTCTGGCCTCATCGGGGGCAAGCCCCCTCCCACATTTTGACCGTGTGAACCCAATCCAGTGTGGGAGGGGGCTTGCCCCCGATAGCAACGGCCTAGACACCACACCTCTAAGGCCCCAACCAAAATCCACCAATACCACTATCACGCCCTTTTGCCTTCCTGCCACACCCGCGACGCATTCCCTCCCTAGCATGGCCTTCATCAGTTCGATGAGGTGCCCCCATGAACACTACCCTGACCCAACCCGGTGCGCCGATGAAGGTGCGCAATGTGCAGAAACGCTTCGGCGCCTTTACCGCGCTGGACAACGTCTCCCTGGACGTCGCCGCCGGCGAGTTGGTGTGCCTGCTGGGCCCGTCCGGCTGCGGCAAGACCACCTTGTTGCGCTGCATCGCCGGCCTTGAACGTCAGGACAGCGGCGAACTTTACCTGGGCGATCGCGATGTTTCCCGGCTGCCGCCACAGGCGCGGGACTACGGCATTTTGTTCCAGTCCTACGCGCTGTTCCCCAACCTCACGGTAGAAGCCAACATCGGCTACGGCCTCACCGGCAGTGGCCGCGATGAAGTGCGCAAGCGTGTCGGCCAGATGCTGGAGCTGGTGGGCTTGGTGGGCAGTGAAAAGAAATACCCCGGTCAACTCTCCGGCGGCCAACAACAACGCGTCGCTCTGGCCCGAGCCCTGGCCCCTGCGCCTTCGTTACTGCTGCTGGACGAACCCATGTCGGCCCTCGACGCCCGCGTACGTGAGCATCTGTGCACCGAGTTGCGCCAACTGCAACGGCGCCTGGGCATCACCACATTAATGGTGACGCACAACCAGGACGAAGCCATGTTGATGGCTGACCGAATTGCCGTGATGAACAACGGCAAGGTCGAGCAATACGCCACGCCCCAGGAGATCTACGACCGCCCGGCCACCCCGTTCGTGGCGGAGTTTGTCGGCCAGGGCAACTGGTTGCCGTTCAGCCGCAACAGCGCCAGCCACGCCCAGGTCGGCGGGATGAACATGCGTTTGGCCGATGATGCCGGGGTGGCTAAATCAGGTCGCCTGTTCTGCCGCCCGGAAGCCATCAGCATTAACCCGCCGGTGCATGAAGAAAACCTGTTCCCGGCCAAGGTGCGTGAGATCACCTTTCTCGGCAACCGCTGCCGCATGAGCTTTGAGCTTGAGCAACTGCCCGGTCATCCGCTGCTGGCCGAGGTGGCCCCGGAGGCCATGCCGCGCCTGGGTGCCCAAGACATCTGGGTCGCCTTGCCGCCGCGCAGCCTGCAGGTGTTTGCCTGAGATGGCCGCTGTCATGACATTGCCCGCAGCGCGTCAGGTGTCCCGCGCCGAGCTGGGTGACCGACTCTTTGTGGTCGGCGGCAAACTGCTCTGGCTGTGCCTGCTGGGCATCGCCGTACTGCTGCCGCTGCTGGCGATCTTCTGGCGCGGGTTCAGCAGTGATGCCGGGCAGGGTGGCGGCCTGGTCGCTGCACGGGAGCTGCTGGCCAGCGCCAACTTTCACTGGCTGCTGGGCAATAGCCTGAAGGTTTCCCTCAGCGTTGCCGCCATCGTCGTACCGCTGGCCTATCTGTTTGCCTACGCCCTGCAACGCACGCTGATCCCTGGCAAGGCGATTTGGCGCGGGCTGTCGCTGCTGCCGCTGATGGCGCCGTCGATGTTGCCGGGCATTGCATTGGTGTACCTGTTTGGCAACCAGGGCCTGTTGCGCGGTTTGCTCTCGGAGAATATCTACGGTTTCTGGGGCATCGTGTTGGGCGAAGTGATCTACACCTTCCCACACGCCCTGATGATTCTGCTGTCGGCCCTGTCCCTGGCGGATGCGCGCTTGTTCGACGCTGCATCGAGCATGGGCGCCAGCCCCGCCCGGGCGTTTCGCAGCATCACCTGGCCGGCCACGCGCCAGGCGGTGTTCGCGGCATTTTGTTTGGTGTTCACCCTGACCATTACTGACTTCGGTGTGCCTGTAGTGGTCGGCGGGGATTATCAGGTGCTGGCGCTGGAAGCCTACAAGGCGGTGGTCGGTCAACAACAGTTCGGTCGCGGTGCGTTGATCGGCATGGTGTTGCTGCTGCCGGCGCTGTTCAGCTTTGGTGTGGATGCCTGGCTGCGTCGCCGTCATGGCGACTCCATGAGCGGCCGCGCCCAGGTATTCCAGCCGGTGCCATCGCGCTTAAGGGATGGTTGCTACCTGGCCATCGTCCTACTGATCTGCGCCATATTGCTGCTGGTGTTCGGCATGGCGGTGTACTCATCGCTGGTGAAATTCTGGCCGTACAACCTGTCGCTGTCCCTCAACCATTACCAGTTCGAAGACACGGCTGGCGGCGGCTGGTTGGCCTATCGCAACAGCTTGACCATGGCCCTGTGTACGGCGTTGATCGGCAGCGTGCTGATCTTCACCGGTGCCTATCTGATGGAAAAGACCAAGGGCCAAAAAGGCCTGAACCTGGCCCTGCGCATGCTCAGCTTCGTGCCGATGGCCGTGCCGGGGTTGGTGCTGGGCCTGGGCTACGTGTTCTTTTTCAACCTCAACGGCAACCCGCTGCATGTGTTTTACGGGACCATGACCTTGCTGGTGGTGTGCACCATTGCGCACTATTTGACCACCGCCCAGATGACCGCCACCACGGCACTTCGTCAATTGGACGCCGAGTTCGAAGCCGCTGCGCTGTCGCTCAAGGCGCCGCTCTACCGCCATTACCTGAAAGTGACGGTGCCAATTTGCCTGCCGGCGCTGCTGGACATCGTGCGCTATCTGTTTGTGTCGGCGATGACCACCGTCTCTGCCGCGATCTTCCTCTACAGCCCCGACACCATCCTCGCCGCCGTCGCCGTGTTGAACATGGACGACGCCGGCAACGTGGGCGGCGCGGCGGCCATGTCCACCCTGATCCTGTTCACTTCAGCCGGCGTCTCGCTGCTGCTGGCGTGGGCTTCACGTGGCGCGTTGCGCCGCTCCCAAGCCTGGCGCCAAAGCGCGCCCGGCCAATAATCCCGATAGGAGGTGTTCCATGTTCAAGCCCCTGGCGCTGGTCGCTGCCGTACTGTCTGCATTCAGCCTGAATGCCTTCGCCAAGACCGACCTCACCGTGTACACGGCCCTCGAAGCCGAGCAATTGAAGACCTACAAGCAGGCGTTCGAAAAGGCCAACCCAGACATCGAGATCAAGTGGGTGCGCGACTCCACCGGCATCATTACCGCCAAGCTGTTGGCCGAGAAAGACCGCCCGCAAGCCGACGCCGTGTGGGGCCTGGCGGCGTCCAGCCTGGCGATTCTCGATCAGCAGGGCATGTTGGATACCTACGCACCGAAGGATTTGGACAAGATCGGCAAAAACTACCGTGACCCGGCCAACCCACCGGCTTGGGTCGGCATGGATATCTGGGCCGCCACCATCTGCTTCAACACCGTCGAGGCCGAAAAACAGGGGCTGACCAAGCCGGTGAGCTGGCAAGACCTCACCAAGCCTGAGTACAAGGGCAAGATCGTCATGCCCAACCCCGCGTCTTCAGGCACGGGCTTTCTGGATGTAAGCGCCTGGTTGCAGACCTACGGCGAGAAGCAAGGCTGGCAGTACATGGACGACCTGCACCAAAACATCGGCCAGTACGTTCACTCCGGCTCCAAGCCGTGCAAGTTGGCGGCCTCGGGTGAGTTCCCGATCGGGATTTCGTTTGAATACCCCGCCGTGCAGTTGAAGCGCCAGGGCGCGCCACTGGACATCATCCTGCCCAAGGAAGGCCTGGGTTGGGATATTGAAGCGACTGCCATCATCAAGGGCACGGCCCATGCCGATGCGGCGAAAAAACTCGCCGACTTCTCGGCAAGCCCCGCTGCGATGGACTTGTACAAAGACAACTTCGCGGTGCTGGCGCAGCCGGGTATTGCCAAGCCACAGACTGAATTGCCGGCCGATTATGAGCAGCGCTTGATCAAGAACGACTTTGCCTGGGCGTCGAAGAACCGCGACAGCATTTTGGCTGAGTGGCGTAAGCGGTATGACGGCAAGTCCGAGAAGGTGGCCGGTCAGTAAGTTTTTCGTTAGGGCTACTGGCCTCATCGCAGGCAAGCCAGCTCCCACATTGGAATGCGTTTCCCTGTGGGAGCTGGCTTGCCTGCGATAGCGGTCTCGAGTACAGGACATCACTCCATGACACAACACTGCGACCTACTCATTGTCGGCGCCGGCATCCTCGGCCTCTCCCACGCCTATGCCGCCGCCAAACGCGGCCTCAAGGTCAAGGTCTTCGAACGCAGCGCCACACCGCTGGGCGCTTCGGTGCGCAATTTCGGCCAGGCCCTGGTTACCGGCCAACCCCCTGGCCCGATGCTCGACCTGGCCAGGGAAAGCCGCGGCATCTGGAGCCACTGGGCCCAGGTCGCCGGCCTGCAACTCAAGCGCAACGGTTCATACCTGTTCGCCCGCACCGAAGCCGAAGAGCATCTGCTGGAAGCTTTCTGCGCCGGGCGCGCCATCGAGCACGGCTACAACGTCGAGCTGCTGCAAGGCGCGGCGATGAAGGATTTGTACGCCGGCCAGTTCCGTCATCATCGCGCCGCGCTGCATGGCCACGACGATCAGCAACTGTATTCACGCGAAGCGATCCCGGCGCTGGTCCACTACCTTCGTAATGAACTGAACGTGGAGTTTCACTTTTCCACCTTGGTGCGCGACGTCGAGCCGGGCCTTGTAAACACCACGGCAGGCACCTTTCGCGGCGAACAAATCATCGTCTGCTCCGGCCACGATTACCAAACCCTGCTGGCCGATGCGATGGCCAAACTCAACCCGAGTATTTGTCGCCTGCAAATGCTGCGTGCTCGGCCAGCGCTCAATCTCAACCTGCAACACGCCTTGCTGACCGGCCTGAGCTGTGTGCACTACGGTGCCTTCGCCGACCTACCGGAAGCTGTGCCCGTGCAAGCACAAATCCTGCGTGAAGCACCGCATTTGCATGAGCACGGCATTCACCTGCTGATCAGCCCGACGCCCCATGGCGACCTGATCATCGGCGATTCCCACGATTACGGCAGCGATGCTTCGCCGTTCAACGCCGAGCAGATCGATGACTGGATGATCGAGCTGGCCGAACAGACCCTGGGTTGCAAGATCCAGGTGGTGGAACGCTGGCAGGGTGTGTATGGCTCGCGTGGGCCAGCGCCGTTTTCGTTCCTGCGTGTGGCACCTGGGGTGAGCGCCGCGTTGATGCATACCGGCGTGGGCATGAGCGTGGGCCCGGCGATGGCGGAGCGAAATATCACTGCATTGTGGGGCGTAGCGTGATGAGCCCGGAACAGGCGATTGCCCAAGTGTTCGGCTTGTACGAGCAGCACGGCGCGGCGGATTACATCGGCGAGCCGGTGTCGCAGATTGAGCATATGTCCCAAGCCGCGCAACTGGCGATGGCTGAAGGCTTTGATGATGAAGTGGTGTTGGCGGCGTTTTTCCACGATATCGGGCACCTTTGCGGCGAGGGCGGCGAAAACATGGGCGGCTTTGGCGTGGTCAGCCATGAACGGTTGGGGGCGGATTATTTGCGTCGCGCAGGCTTCAGTGAACGCATGGCCAAACTGGTGGAATATCACGTACAAGCCAAGCGCTACCTGACCTTCAGCCAGCCTGACTACTACGCGCGCCTGAGCGAAGCCAGCCGCCGTACCCTGGCTTACCAGGGCGGCGTGATGAGCGCCGAGCAGGCCCGGGCTTTCGAACAAGACCCGCTGTGCGCCGTGAGTTTGCGCATGCGTCATTGGGATGAGCAGGCCAAGCAAATGCACGTGCCCGTTTTGGATTTGCAGCTGCTCAAGGCCAAGGCTGCGCGGCTACTGGCGGTGTAGACACACCCTACGACCAACGCAGATTCGCCATCTGGAGGCGAGGGGCGCGCGTCATTAAGGTGCTTGCTTCTTACTTTAAGGAGCAACACTGATGCGCTACTTGAAAGCCTCCGCCCAGGGCAAGGACTGCAAGGGCTCCGCTGATACCGTCATTTTGCAGTTTTACCAACATCATTCCGACTGCCCCGATGAGCTGATGTACGAAGTCATCGGTGTGGTTACCGGCACGGATGGTGCCTTTGTTGAATTGCAACTGGGTGATGTCGCACCTGAAGCGCTGGACATGGATAAACACCAGATCGAGGCACTCGCCACCAGCTTTTTGAAGCTCAACTGGTTCAACGCGGCTAACCATCGGCAGCGCACGCTGACCCTTTATGCCGATCATTTCGGTAAAACCGGGCGCCCGAATGCGCTCAAGCTGGATTTCCACGAGAGCACGGTAGCGGGTGGCAAAGCGTCGCTGGTCTACACGGCGGCCGGTTATGACGGTGACAGCGATGGGGTATTGGAGTCGTTTACTAACGGTGATGTCGACCGCAATGGGGTGGCCGACAATGCAGATAAAGAACTGATCCGCTCGCTCTGCACCGCGTTCTTGAAGTTAGCGTGGTTTGATCTGAATACCTGTCGCTCTTGGTCAAGGCAGGAGGTTCCATGCGTTATTTAAAAGTCACTGCACATGACCTGGTGGGCATTGGTCGCGCCAACCTGGTACGGCTTCAGTTTTATCAGGGCAGCCCGAGCGAAACGGACAAATTGGTCGATGAGGCCGTGGCCTATGATTTCACCGCAGACGGCAGAGTTGATTACAGTCGCGGTGATGTCACCCATGACGGTAAGGAAAACCTTCTCGATAAAAGGGTACTCGACCGGTTCGCCAATACGTATTTGAAGCTGAATTGGTATAACCGCGGGCCCGCTTTGACGCGCTACATGAAGATTTTTTCCGAAGATTTTTATAAAGACGGCACGCCCGACACTGTGCGGCTGCATCTACATAAAGAGGCAGGGGGCGGCAAGTCGAACACCCAGGTCGCGTGGCACGCCGCGTATGACTTCGACAATGATGGGACGCTGGAGTGGAACATCCATTTCGATATAAACCATGATGGTTTGATCAATGACGTTGACCAGCAATTGGTCCAGCAACTCGCCGAACTCTACCTGCAGTTCAACTGGCACGAGCCTGAAACCTTTGAGGTCAAGGTCGTCGATATTCCAGCGTCTTAAACGGCAATGACTGGCCTACGGTAGAGCTGTCTAAATGTCTGGGTTTTTACAGAGAAAGAGCTGATGCGTTATTTGAAAGTTGTTGTGAAGGATCAGAGCGGGAATGCTCAAGCGGATACCGTGAACCTGTTTTTTATTCAGCGCAGCCCGTCGCTACCCGATGAGCTTGTGCGCACTGCGACAGCCGTTGATGTCACCGCTAATGGCCTGGTCGACTATCAAATCACCGGAGACATAAATGGCAATGGCGTCTCGGGCGAGCAGGACAGGTCACTGTTGAAGCAATTTGCTAACAATGTATTGAAAGTCAACTGGCTTGGCCGGCCCTCTGCACCGTTTCGCTCGATAAATATGTATGTCAGCCGCTTCGACACGGCCACAAAGCCTATCGAAGTCCGATTGGATTTTTATCAGAATGAGAAACCCATGAACGGGAAAGACACACTGATGTTTAGCTTTACCGCGAGTGAAACTGTCACGAAGGGGAATATGGAGCTGGGCGAGGAGGTGATCGCCCTTGATGAGTTCGACACAGAGGATCGAAATGCCCTACAGAACATGATCAGCTTCTATTTGAGGTTTAACTGGCAGTAATTTTCGGCGCGCGTAGGTTCGTTGCTGACCGGATAATCGTTGAGTCGTCAGCCACGTTATTACTGATATTCAAATGGGCATTAATCCGCCAACTCCCAGAGGGCTTCAGCCAGCTGTTCAACTTGCTCCTGGCGCTCAGCTTGATTCAGTTTGGGCGTGAAATTGAGGGACGACCATTGCGGATGAGCGCGGGCTTTGTGCAGCGCGCCCGGCAATTTGCCCTCGCGCCAGGTTTTGTCCTGGGGTGTGTCGACCTTGATGCTGTGCATCGCCGCGTGGCCGCGCAGGCTCAGAGCCTTGAGCAACTGACGTTGGCGCAGGGCGAGCAGGCGCAGCACGCTGTCGTCGACGGTCAGCTCGCGGTGACCTTTGATCTTGCCCAGCAGGCGGCTGCCATAGCTGCGGGCGGTTTGCAGGGCGCCACCGGCAATCGCGCCAGCCAGGGCGGCGGCGCCGAGGGTCAAGCCGCCCACCAATAGATCCACTCCGGCACCGGCGGCTGCGCCTGCGGCGATTCCTCCGCCGACGCGCACACCGAGTTGCTTGAGGGTTTCGGGGTTGAACAGGTCGTCGCCCCAGCGGCCGTCCAGTAGCGGCAAGTCGCTGGCGGCGGCATCTTGGGGGCGGAAGCCGTACAGTTTGAGCAACGCTTCTACACACTTTTGTTCGCGCTGGCGCACCGCCTTGCGCAAATCGCCGATGGCTTGCTGCTCATCTTCGGTGACCACACTACGACGGCACGCGGCGCAGTCGATCAACAGCTCGGCGATCAAGCGTGCGGCGCTTTGCTGGCGCGTCTGGCGCTGGGCCTCTTGGTCAAGTATCAAACGCTCCAACTGCGGTCGGGCGGTTTCCAGCAGCAGGGCCAGGCTTTCATACAGCCGCCGCTCGCCGTCTTGCGGCGGTGCAACGCTGTCAAAACGCACCAGCGCATGCAGGCCGAGGCGGGCCAGGGCTTCGCGCCAGTCCGGTTCGCGGTGGTCGCTGCTACTGACGAAGTTGAGCACCGGCAGCAACGGCTTGCCGCAGCTGGCCAGCACTTGCAACTCGTCGCGATATTTGGCCAGCACCGGCTCGCGGGCGTCGATCACATACAGGCCGGCGTCCGAGGCCAGCAGTTGGCGCAGCACCTTGGCTTCCTGCTCGAAACGCTGGCGGGCCTCGCTGCCTTCGAGAAAGCGAGCCAGGCGGGCCGGGCCATCGAGACGTTCGCCGGGGCGATCCAGGCGTTCGAGGTAATCGAGCAGGGCGATGGCATCTTCCAGGCCGGGGGTGTCGTACAGCTCCAGCAAGGCTTCGCCGTCCACCGACAAGCGCGCACCTTCGACATGCCGCGTGGTGCTGGGGCGGTGGGAGACTTCACCGAAGCCTACGTCACGGGTCAGGGTGCGCAGCAGCGAGGTCTTGCCGACATTGGTATGGCCGACCACGGCGAGTTTCAGCGGTTTAGTCATGTCCGGTCTCCAGCCAGTTCAGCGGCGCGCAGTCGGCGTAGGGCAGCTCCAGCTGTTGCAGGGCGGCGTGCCAGTCGCCCAGGCGTTCGGCGTCCAGCGCCTGGCCGGTTGGCGCTTGCAGCAGCCACACGCGGGTTTCGCTGGCGCTGCGGGCGAGTTCGGCGATCAGCGCCAGGCTGCCGCGATCCGGCGAGCGACGTGGGTCGCAGGCGATAGCCAGGCGGGCGGGCGGGAAGCGCGTGAGTTGTTCCAGCAGTTTGTTGCGCGACTCACGGCTGTCGAGGATGCCCGCGTTCTTCACGCTGGCGGGCAGCTTGGGCGGCCAGGCGTGCTGGTCGTCCAGTTCGATGGCCACCAACAGGGCGCCGTCGCTTTCCAATTCACTGACGCCGCCGCTGACGTGGTGCAACTGCTCGGGCGCGGCATCGTTGACCCCGAGACGCTCGCTGCTCGGCATCAGGCGTTCGCGCAATTGGCTGTAGCCGGGCAGGTTGAGGTCCAGGCGCAGGGCGGCGCGCCCGCGTTTCCAGCGCCACAGGCACAACAGGGCGAGGATCAAGCGAGGCAGCACGCCATACACCAGCAGCACGCCCACCAACCAGGCAGCCCAGGCCTGGCGGGCACTTTCGATATTCAGGGCAGTATCGCCGCTGGCGCGGATCATCTCGACGGTCGGCACGTTGAACCCCAGCAGGGCGGGCAGGGTGCCCAGCGCTTGAGTCGCGGCAACAAAGGTATCGGCGCCAAGAATGGTGGTTTCCCACACAAAGCCGTAGCGACGGGTGGCGAGTAGCGTAAGCAGAATCACCATGGCGCTGAGCAACGCCAGCAACCACAGGCTGTTAACCAGCACACCCACGGCCCAGCGGTTGAGTTTTTGCCGTTGCAGCAGCAGTAAAAGCGCCGGGGCCAGCTGTGCAGCCTTGGCATCACGGGCGAGTTTTTCACTGAGCCACAACCACAAGCGGCCCAGGCTGGCGCCGTGTTCGCCGGCAAACAGCAAACCAAGTGCCCAACTGATCAGCAGAATCAGATTCAACCCGAGCAAGCTGCCGAGCGCCCAGAACACATTCACCGGGGCCTGGCCGTTACCTAGCGCGGCAAAGGCCAGGCCAGCGCCGCTGATCACCGCGACGATTGCCAACAGCACCAGCGCAAGGCGTGCACCTTGCAGCCAGCGGGTGAGGGCGCCGGTCAGCCCGTCACGCTCGGCCAGGTGCAAGGCGCGCCGTTGAATGCGCGTCGGCAAGTCGCCCCCGGCCGTGCGGGCCAGGCGGTTGGCTTCCAGGTCTTCCAGCGGGCCTGCGTGTTCTTCGCGCAGGCGCACGGTTTCTGTCAGCCAGAGTGTGTGCAGAGGAGTCACGCGTTGTCCTGTTGTGTTTGTGAGCCTGGAGCATAACCCCTGTGAGGCTGTTTAGTGCACGCTGCGCGTGGCAGGGGGCTCTGGTATTCTCGTCGCCATGAAAAAAACTCTCCCTTTAAGCCTGATCGCAGCCCTCGGTGAAAACCGCGTGATCGGCGTCGACAACAGCATGCCCTGGCATTTGCCGGGGGATTTCAAATATTTCAAGGCCACCACCCTCGGCAAGCCGATCATCATGGGGCGCAAGACCTGGGATTCCCTGGGCCGACCATTGCCGGGGCGCTTGAATCTGGTGGTCAGCCGTCAGACCGATCTGGTGCTTGAAGGTGCGGAAGTTTTTCCGTCGCTGGAGGCTGCGGTCGAGCGCGCTGAGGAATGGGCGCTGGAACAGGGCGTGGATGAGCTGATGCTGATCGGCGGCGCGCAGTTGTATGCGCAGGGGCTGGAGCAGGCGAATCGCCTGTATTTGACGCGGGTGGCGTTGAGCCCGGACGGGGATGCGTGGTTTCCGGAGTTTGATTTGAACCAGTGGAAGCTGGTGTCGAATGTCGAGAACGCGGCTGAGGGCGACAAGCCGGCGTACAACTTTGAAGTTTGGGAAAAGGCTTAAAAGCATCGGGAGCAAGCCCCCTCCCACATTTTGACCGTGTGAACCCGATCAAGTGTGGGAGGGGGCTTGCCCCCGATAGCGGTCCATCAGGCCTGCGCTAACTCAGCATGCTCATCGGCCTCCAACAACGCCTTATCCGTCTGCCCCATGATCTGGCTGGTAATCGCCCCGGCCGTCATCGAACCGTTCACGTTCAGCGCCGTACGGCCCATGTCGATCAGCGGCTCCACCGAAATCAGCAGCGCCACCAGTGACACCGGCAAACCCATGGCCGGCAGCACGATCAGCGCCGCAAAGGTCGCACCGCCGCCCACGCCGGCAACACCGGCCGAACTCAAGGTCACAATCGCCACCAGGGTCGCGATCCACAGCGGGTCCAGCGGGTTGATGCCCACGGTTGGCGCTACCATCACGGCCAACATCGCAGGGTAGAGCCCGGCGCAACCGTTCTGGCCGATGGTCGCACCAAACGAGGCGGCGAAACCGGCGATGGATTGCGGGATGCCCAAGCGGCGCGTCTGCGCTTCGATGCTCAGTGGGATCGCCGCCGCGCTGGAGCGGCTGGTAAACGCAAACGTCAGCACCGGCCACACCTTGCGGAAGAACCGCAGCGGGTTGATCCCGGCCAGCGACAGCAGCAGCCCGTGCACCACAAACATCAGGCCCAGGGCCAGGTACGACACCACCACAAAACTGCCGAGCTTGATGATGTCTTGCAGGTTGGAGCCGGCGACCACCTTGGTCATCAGCGCCAGCACACCGTAAGGCGTGAGCTTCATCACCAGGCGCACCAGACGCATCACCCAGGCTTGCAGGGTGTCGATGGCGTTGAGCACTTTCTGGCCTTTTTCCACGTCATCCTTGAGCAGTTGCAGCGCGGCAACCCCCAGGAATGCGGCGAAGATCACCACGCTGATGATTGACGTCGGCTTTGCCCGCGCCAGGTCGGCGAACGGGTTGGACGGCACGAACGACAGTAGCAACTGCGGGATATTCAGGTCGGCGACCTTACCTGCGTAATCGCTCTGGATCACTTGCAGGCGCGCCATTTCCTGGGTGCCGGCCACCAGACCCTCGGCGGTGAGGCCAAACAGGTTCGTCAGGCCGATACCGATCAATGCCGCAATGGCGGTAGTGAACAGCAGGGTGCCAATGGTCAGAAAGCTGATCTTGCCCAGTGATGCAGCGTTGTGCAGGCGTGCCACAGCGCTGAGGATCGAGGCAAATACCAGCGGGATCACGATCATTTGCAGCAATTGCACATAACCGTTGCCTACCAGGTCGAACCAACCGATGGAGGCCTTGAGCACCGGATTACCGGCGCCGTAGATGCTGTGCAAAGCGACACCAAAGGCCACGCCCAAGGCCAAGGCGAACAGCACCTTTTTGGCCAGGCTCCAATTTGTGCGGCGGGTTTGTGCCAGGCCCAGTAAAAGGGCCACGAACACCAGTAAGTTGAGAATCAGGGGCAGATTCATTGAAGCTCCGTAAGAGGCTGCCAATCGCGTGAGCCTGCGATTGCGAACCGGAAAGCCTAACAGCTTGATATCTAATGAATTAATAACAAGATGGAATGGCAACTGTCGTTTTTGGAATAAGGCTTTGGCGCTCAGGCGTATGCGGTTGGCGCGATCACGACGCAAGCGGTCGTGCTCGGGCGGTAACTGTCACAGGGATTTGTTAGCGTCGAGGTTTTTCACTCAGGGAGAAAATGCATATGAAGCTCGCTTCGAGAATGTTTGCCGCAGCACTGTGCTTGGGCCTCGCCGGCCAGGCCATGGCCGCCACCGAGTTGAAACACTGGCCAGCCCCGGCCGCCAAGCAACTGAACGAGATGGTCGCCGCCAACGCCAACAAGGGTAACTACGCGGTGTTCGACATGGACAACACCAGCTACCGCTACGACCTCGAAGAGTCCCTGCTGCCCTACATGGAAAACAAGGGCCTGATCACCCGTGACAGCCTCGACCCGTCACTCAAGCTGATGCCCTTCAAAGACACGGCCGACCACAAAGAAAGCCTGTTCAGTTACTACTATCGCCTTTGCGAAGTGGACGACATGGTCTGCTACCCGTGGGTTGCCCAAGTGTTCTCTGGCTTCACCCTCAAGGAACTCAAGGTCCAGGTGGATGAGCTGATGGCCTCCGGCAAGCCTGTGCCGGTGAGTTATTTCGAAGGCGACGCGGTGAAAAAGTCCGAAGTGCAGCCGCCAAAAATCTTCACTGGCCAACAGGAGCTGTACAACAAGCTGATGGAAAACGGCATCGAGGTGTACGTAATGACCGCCGCTTCCGAGGAACTGGTGCGCATGGTCGCCGCCGATCCCAAGTACGGCTACAACGTCAAACCCGAGAATGTCATCGGCGTGACCACCCTGCTCAAAGACCGCAAGACCGGCGAGCTGACCACCGCCCGCAAACAGATCGCCGCCGGCAAATATGACGAGAAGGCCAACCTTGGCCTGGAACTCACCCCGTACCTGTGGACCCCGGCGACCTGGATGGCCGGTAAACACGCGGCGATCCTCACCTACATCGACGAATGGAAAAAGCCGGTGATCGTCGGTGGTGATACGCCGACCAGCGATGGCTACATGCTGTTTCACGATGTGGACGTGGCCAAGGGTGGCGTGCACCTGTGGATCAACCGCAAGGACAAATACATGACCCAGCTCAACGGCATGATGGCCAAGCATGCGGCGGCGCAGGCCAAGGAAGGGTTGGCGGTGACGGCGGACAAAAACTGGGTGATCGTTAAGCCTGACGACATTCAGTAACACCGAGTCGCCCCTATCGCAGGCAAGCCAGCTCCCACATTTGATCGGGTTCACACGGTCAAAATGTGGGAGGGGGCTTGCCCCGATAGCTATCTCAGGAACACCACAAAACCCACAGCAAAAAATAGATATCAATTGCGAACAAATCTCATCCTCTGCTAGCGTGCACACCTCCTGAACTCCCCGTTCCTCTCAAGGTAGTGCCGTGCTCTCCTGGAATTCGCAGATCGCGCGCCTGTTCGCGGAGCAGAAGAAAGCCCTCGAAGCCTTCGTCACCCGGCGCACCGGCAGCGCCCAAGTGGCCGCCGACCTGACCCAGGAATCGTTCCTGCGCCTGGCGCGCATGGGCTGCGGCGAGAAGATCGACAACCTCCCGGCCTTTCTCTTCACCATTGCCAGCAACCTGGTGCGCGATCACCAGCGCCAGGCCATCCGCCGTGAGCGCCTGGACGCGGGCGAGCCCAGTGAAGAACTGCCGTGCACCAACCCCGGTGCCGATGAACAATTGGCGGCCTACCAGCAAGAACAACTGATGCAGGACGCGATCCTAGCGTTGCCCGAAGCGACTCGGCAGATCTTCCTGCTCTATCATGTCGACGAACTTTCCTACCGCGAGATTGGCGAGCGCCTGTCGATCACCCCGCGCAGTGTGGAATACCAATTGCGTCGCTCCTTGATTGAATGCCGCGCCTACATCAAGACGCGGCTCGCCTGCGATGCACAAGGACGTCGGTCATGACCGCCACACCCACTGCCGACGAAGTGTTCGAAGAAGCGTCTGGCTGGTACTTCCGCCTGCAAGCCGAGGACGTGACCCCGGCCGAAATGGAGGCCTTTGCCGCCTGGCTCGGGCAAGGCCAGGCCCAGGATGACGCCTGGCAGGAAGTGCAGGCGCTGCTCGGTGGCTTGCGCGAGCCGGCCCGGGTAATCCGCCGCGCCGAGCAAGCCGCCTGGCGTAAACCGGCGCGCCGTTGGGCGTGCGCCGCCGCCATGCTGTTGGCGGTAGGGCTGACGGTGCAGAACACCCCCTGGCTGGACCGCCTGCGTGCGGACTACGCCACCGGCACCGGCGAGTCGCGCACCGTTGAATTGGCCGATGGCTCCCAGTTGCAACTCAATACCGACAGCGCGATTCAAGTGCGCATGAGCGGTGGTGAGCGTCAGATTCGTCTGCTGCGCGGTGAAGGGTTTTTCAGCGTGACCAAAGATCCGTCGCGGCCGTTCGTGGTGCAGTCCGGCGAGGGCTGGGTCAAGGTGGTCGGCACCCAGTTCAGCGTGGCGCGGCGTGATGCGCAGACACGGGTGCAGGTGGCCCAGGGCAAGGTGCAAGTCAGCGCTGGCAGTGGCACGCCGGTTTACCTGGAGCCTGGATTGGCGGTGGAATATCAGGACCAGCGCCTTGCGAACGTCCACGGTTTCGACCCGGCCAGCGGTTTTGCCTGGCGTCAGCGGCAATTGGTGTTTCGCCAGCAGCCGCTGTCGGAGGTGGTCAGCGAGTTGAACCGCTACTGGCCCGGCAAGACCTTGGTGTTGGGCGACGCGTTGCGCAATCGCGTGGTGTCTGGCGTGTTCGAGATCGACAAGCCTGATGCCGTGATCAAGGCGCTGGAGTACACCCTCAACCTGCACGCCGAGCACTACACCCCGTATTTGCTGGTGTTGCGCGAAGGCAAAGCGTCCTGAGTGCAAGTTTCTCAAAATATTTTCAGGGTTTTCCCACAGGGCATCGTCCTTGATCACTGAGGCGCAAATAGTAAGCACTCTCAAGTAGTGCGGCGCCGATCACAGACTTTTTTGCACCGGGGAGCACCATCCATGGCACACCGATACGCCGCACGGCCCTTGCTGGCACTGGCCATTTCCATGGCTTGCGGCACTGCGCCGCTGTACCTGCAGGCCGCTGAAGCCACTCAAGCTCAGACTTATCGCTTCGATATTCCAGGGCAAAGCCTGGACGGCGCGTTGGCAGCGTTTTCGGCGGTGACGCGGGTGCAGGTGTTGACGGCGGCCGATGTGACCCAAGGGCAAGTTTCCCCAGGTGTCCGCGGGCAGTTATCCCAGCGCGATGCGTTGGCCCGATTGCTCGCCGACAGTGGCTTGGCTGTGCGGTTCATTGACGCCGACACGGTGACCCTGGAAAGACTACTGCCTTCAAGCGCGGCGCTGGAGCTGGGTGCAACCACCGTCAGCGGCCAGCGCTCGGCAGTGACCACCGAAGGCACCCGTTCTTACACCAGCAATGCCGTCAGCATCGGCAAGGGCGAGCAGAAGCTCAAAGACATCCCGCAGTCCATCAGCGTACTGACGCGCCAGCGGCTGGATGATCAAAATATGAACAGCCTCCAGGACGCCATGCGGCAGGTGACGGGCGCCACCATCAAGACCTACAACTCCGGCTCCAGCCTTAACGATGTGTATGTGCGTGGCTTTTTGGTAGACCAGGTGCAGGTCGATGGCGTCTCGCAACCCACTGGCCAGGGCGACTTGGCCACCAGTTTTGACTTGGCGATGTACGATCGCGTCGAAGTACTGCGGGGGCCTTCAGGGCTCTATCAGGGGGCTGGCGAGCCAGGTGGCACGATTAACGTCGTGCGCAAGCGCGCCTTGGGCAACTTCGCCTTGGGCGGGGAATTGTCCGCCGGTTCCTACGATCACTACCACAGCTCCGTGGATGTGACCGGGCCGCTGAATGAGCAAGGCTCGTTGCGGGGGCGGTTTGTGACCACCTACGAGAGCAACAAGTCGTTTGTGGATTACGCACAGAACAAAAAGCCGATGGTGTATGGCCGCCTGGAATACGACTTCAACCCCGCCACCACTCTGTCGGTCGGCGGCGCCTACCAGGAAAACCATTCGACGCCAGCGTTCGGGCTGCCCGCCTATTCCGATGGCAAGCTGCTGGACGTGAAGCGCTCAACCTATGTTGACGCAAAATGGAACCAGCTCAAGGAGCAAGTCTGGGAAGGTTTCACCGAGTTGGACCACCAGTTGGACAATGGTGGTCAATTCAAGACCTCCCTGACTTATCGAGACGCCGAGACCCCTACGCGTAATTTCACCTGGACCGATGGGGCCGTTGACCCTGCGACCGGCGAAAGCTCGGCCGTGGCGTATTCCTATTACACCCACATTAAAACCCTGGGCCTGGACAGCTTCGTCACCCTGCCGGTGCAAGCGCTGGGTCGTACCCATGAGCTGACCTTGGGGGCTGAATACCAGCATGTGAACAAGGACTTTACCTACGGCGGCGGGGAGTATTACCCGATCAATGTGTTTGATCCGGGCGCTATCAATATCCCCAAATCCGAGTTCGTCATGGACAACGGCAACTGGTCTACTTCCCACCAGTATGGGCTTTACGGGCGTACCAAAATCAGTGCGACGGACTGGCTGGATGTCATCCTGGGCAGCCGTGTCACCTGGTTTGAGAGCGAATCCCAAAACGCCAACGCGTTTTTCAACAATTACAGCAACACGCAAACCGACATCAACCGCAAGTTCATTCCCTATGCCGCGTTGGTCGCCAAGCTGACGCCTGAACTGTCGGCTTACGCGAGTTACACCAGCGTATTCAAGCCGCAAACCGAAGTGAATGCCGGCGGCCAAACCATCAAGCCACGTAAAGGCAAGCAGTACGAAGTGGGCCTCAAGCGTGAGTTTTTCGATGGGCGCCTCAACGCCAGCGTGGCGCTGTTCCGTATTTACGATGAAAACCGTGCGCAGTTGCTGGGCAATACCCAAACCTACGCCGCTCAGGGCAAGGTCCGCAGCCAGGGTTGGGAGACGGAGCTGTCCGGCAACCTCACTGACAACTGGAGTATCACCACCGGCTATGCGTTCACGCAGACTGAAATTCTCAAGGCGGATTCGCTGACAGAAGGCGATTTGTTCAGCACGATCACGCCCAAGCACAATTTTAATGTCTGGACCCGCTATGAGTTTGTCGACGGCCCACTCAAAGACTTCAGCGTCGGTGGCGGTTTGCGCGCTGTCAGCCCGACCTACTACGAACGCGGTGACGTGCATTTCCAGCAGAGTGGCTACAGCGTCGCAACGGCTCAGGTGGGCTACACCATCAGCCCGCAAGTCTCCACCAGCCTGACCGTGAACAACCTGTTTGACCGGGTTTACTACGAGCGCGTCGACAGTGCCTGGGGTTCCAACTTCTACGGCGAGCCGCGCAACTTGACCTTGAGCGTGCGGGCCAACTACTAGGGCGCCTAACGCCAGGCAAAAAAATGCCCCGCACTAGGCGGGGCATTTTTATGGGCGCAGCTTACAGGCCGTCGAGCATGGCCTTGTTACGCACAGCGCCTTTGTCGGCACTGGTGGCCAGCAACGCATAGGCCTTCAACGCGGTAGTGACTTTGCGTGGACGCTTCTCTACCGGTTTCCAGCCTTTCTTGTCTTGCTCGGCCCGGCGTGCGGCCAGCTCTTCATCGCTGATCAACAGGTTGATCGAACGGTTCGGAATGTCGATCAGTACCTTGTCGCCATCCTGCACCAGGCCAATCGCGCCACCGGCAGCGGCTTCTGGCGAAGCGTGGCCGATGGACAGGCCCGACGTACCGCCGGAGAAACGCCCGTCGGTCAGCAGTGCACAGGCTTTGCCCAGGCCTTTGGATTTCAGGTACGACGTCGGGTACAGCATCTCCTGCATACCCGGGCCGCCTTTGGGGCCTTCGTAGCGGATGATCACGATGTCGCCTTCCTTCACTTCGTCAGCGAGGATGCCGCGTACCGAGCTGTCCTGGCTTTCGTAGATCTTGGCGCGGCCTTCGAAGACGTGGATGGACTCATCCACACCGGCGGTTTTCACCACGCAGCCGTCGACGGCGATGTTGCCGTACAGCACGGCCAGGCCGCCTTCTTGGGAGTAGGCGTGCTCGACACTGCGAATGCAGCCGTTTTCACGGTCGTCATCCAGCGTTTCCCAACGGGTCGACTGGCTGAACGCGGTTTGCGTCGGGATGCCGGCCGGGCCAGCCTTGAAGAAGTGATGCACGGCTTCATCGTCAGTCTGGGTGATGTCCCATTTGGCGATGCCTTCGGCGAGCGTCTTGCTGTGCACGGTCGGCAGGTCGGTGTGCAGCAGGCCGCCACGGGCGAGCGAACCCAGGATCGAGAAGATCCCACCAGCGCGGTGCACGTCTTCCATGTGGTACTTCTGGATGTTCGGCGCGACCTTGCACAGTTGTGGCACGTGACGGGACAGACGGTCGATGTCGCGCAGGTCGAAATCGATCTCGGCTTCTTGCGCTGCGGCCAGCAAGTGCAGGATGGTGTTGGTGGAACCGCCCATGGCGATGTCCAGGGTCATGGCGTTTTCGAACGCCTTGAAGTTGGCGATATTGCGCGGCAATACCGAGTCATCGTTCTCGGTGTAGTAGCGCTTGCACAGCTCGACGATGGTGCGGCCGGCCTGCAGGAACAGCTGTTCGCGGTCGCTGTGGGTGGCCAGTGTGGAGCCGTTGCCCGGCAACGCCAGGCCCAGGGCTTCTACCAGGCAGTTCATCGAGTTGGCGGTGAACATGCCGGAGCACGAACCGCAGGTAGGGCAGGCGCTGCGCTCGTATTCCGCGACCTTCTCGTCAGAAGCGCTGGAATCGGCGGCGATGACCATGGCGTCCACCAGGTCGAGGCCGTGGGAGGCGAGCTTGGTCTTGCCGGCTTCCATCGGGCCGCCCGAGACGAAGATCACCGGGATGTTCAGGCGCAGGGAGGCCATCAGCATGCCGGGGGTGATCTTGTCGCAGTTGGAGATGCACACGATGGCGTCGGCGCAGTGGGCGTTGACCATGTATTCCACGGAGTCGGCGATGATCTCGCGGCTCGGCAGGGAATACAGCATGCCGTCATGGCCCATGGCGATGCCGTCATCGACGGCGATGGTGTTGAATTCTTTGGCTACGCCTCCAGCGCGTTCGATCTCGCGGGCGACCAGTTGGCCCAGGTCCTTGAGGTGGACGTGGCCCGGTACGAACTGGGTGAACGAGTTGGCAATCGCGATGATCGGCTTTTTGAAGTCGTCATCTTTCATCCCCGTGGCGCGCCACAGTGCGCGGGCGCCGGCCATGTTGCGGCCGTGGGTGGATGTTTTCGAGCGATAATCTGGCATGGAGCACTCCGGGCGGCTAATCGGTATCAAAGGGGAGTGAGCTTCTATTGACGTCTGGAACACCCGAAAAATGGCCCTGGTGTCCGGAAGTTGCCGCAAACGTTACGGGATCGCCGTGCGCATTGGCCTTGAGCTCATAAACCCGCCGGGGGATGACTGGCGATGAATAGGGCCGATTCTACACCGCTGGCGGCTGGAGGGAACGGGGCAATACAGGGCCTGCGGCTTTGTTTAGACTGGCGGCCTTTTTTGCCCCTCCCCACTCCAAAGGAACTGGAATGCCCGGTATCAATCGTTTTCTTGGGTTCTACCTGCTGATCGGCCTGGTCCAGGGAATCGCCTTCTATTACTCCGACCAGCTTTATCGCGTAAACGAAGCGCTGTTTTTTGTCACCTACACCCTGGCCCTGGTGGGCGGCACCACGTTGCAGTTGCTTGGCGAAAAAGCACGACACTGGCGTTCGTTGTTGCCAACGCTGGTGTTCACCCTGCTGATGGGCGGCATGACGCTGTGGGTGTGTTACGGCGCCGAGCATATCGGCAACAACCGTTGGGCGATCAACTCCTGGTTTATCAGCGTGGTGGTGCTGAGCTACGTCTGCGCCAGTTTCCTGTTCGCCTGGCCCTCTGCCAAAGGCCAGCGCTGGCGCTATGAAGACCTGTTCCAGCAAGCCTGGAACAGCGTGTTTATCGTGCTCTACGCGTTGATTTTGGTGGGGTTGTTCATGGCGTTGCTCAAGCTGTGGAGCCGCCTGTTCCTGATGCTGGGCATCGAGTTTTTCGAGCGGCACTTCTGGAGTGAGTTGTTCCTGTGTTTTGCCCTGCCGCTGGTGTTCGCGCTTGGCATGTACTTGGCGGCGCGTAGCGAGAAGGTCATCGGCCAGATGCGCAGCATGCTGCTCAGCGCCTGCGGTTTGCTGCTGCCGTTGATCGCGCTGATCAGCGTGCTGTTTACCCTGGCCCTGCCGTTTACCGGGCTCGGGCGGATCTGGGCCACGGGCTACTCCACGCCGATTTTGCTGGTGTTGGCCGGCGCGCAGTTGTTCCTGCTCAATGGGGTGTTCCAGGATGGCCGGCAGCCGCGGCCCTATCCCCAGTGGCTGACGCGTTTTATCGAGTTGAGCCTGTTGTGTCTGCCGGTGCTGGCGGCGCTGGCGTTTTATTCGAGCTGGCTGCGGGTTGAGCAATACGCCTTGTCGCCGCAACGCTTCATCGCGCTGGCGGCGGCGTTGTTGTGCGGTTTGTATGGCCTGGCGGCGGTGTGGGCGGTGGTGCTGCGTAAACCGGTGTGGCTGGGCAATTTGCGCGTGACCAACCCGGCACTGGCGTTGCTGTTTTGTGCGCTGGTGGTGTTGATCAACACGCCGTTGCTCAGCCCAGTGCAACTCAGTGTGAATGATCAGGTGCAACGCTTGCTCGACGGGCGCACCAAGGCTGAGGCCTTTGATGCGCACTACCTGCGTTTTGGCCTGGAGAAGGCCGGCGAGGAGGCTTACGCCCGGTTGCAGGAGGATCTGGATAAAGAGCGCATTCTCGACGCGGACTCGCGCCGTATCTTGCGCGAGCGGATGGACGACACGTCGCTGAGTTTCAGCGAGCAATACGCCAAGGAGCGCGCCCAGCGGCCCAAGGCCGAACTGGAATGGATCGGCCCCAAGCCCAAGGGCAGCGAGCAATTTGCAGAGCTGAGCCTGGATACCGACTCACCGTGCGAGTCCAAGTGTGTGTTGTGGGCGGTGGACCTCGACCTGGATGGCCAACCCGAAGTGCTGGCGATTCCGAACACCGGTTATCGCCACGACTCCAAGCCCCCGCGCATCTTTGCCCTGGACGAGAAGGGCAAGTGGGACGATCGCGGCCCACTGGTCTGGACGCAACTGCCGGACGGTTATGTGGACACCGAGATGTTGATCCACGACATCCGCATCGGCAGGATCGAGCTGGTCAAGCCGCGTTACCGGCAGTTGCAGACCAGTGACATGCTGCTCACACCGGTAATGCGTGAGCCGTAGTCTGCCGGTTGGTGATCAGCCCCCATAGACTGAGCACGATGAAACTGAGGGCGATGGTCAGCAGCAGATGCTCGCCCGCCTGGGCCAACGCCGCGCTGCTGACGGCGGCGGTGAGGAACATGATGCTGTTGCCCGCCGACGCCGCCGTGCCGGCGCTGCTGGAAAACAGCAGCATCGCTGCGGAAATCGCGGCGGGTCGCACCAGGGTGACGGCGAGGGCGCTGATCAGCATCGGGATCAGCAGGGTCACGGTGGTGATGGCTTCCATACTGACAATCAACGTCAGTAGCCCCCCGGCGATTGCCAGCAAGCGAAGGCCGATATTGATCTGCCGGGACAGGGGGATGTGTTTCTGCAGATACGATGCCGCGACGCCACCGAGCAGGTAGGCCACGCCGTACACCATCAGCACCAGCACGTATTGGTATTCGGAGAGCTTCAAGGCATCCATGAAAATCAGCGGTGTGACGCTGATGAGGGCGAAGTAGCAGGTGAAGACCAGCGCGGCGATCCACCAGTAGCGCAGGAAATTCTTATTGCGCATGACGGCCTTGAGGGTGGCGATGATCGACACCGGCTCGCGGTGCGGGCTGGCGGACTTCGACGGCAAGATGCACAACGCGTGGATCAGCATGCCCAGCGCCATTAGGGCAAAGCCGTAGAAGCTGCCTTGCCAGTCGAAGGTGGTTTGCAGCCAGGAGCCGATCAGCGGCGAAAGCGCCACAAATGAGCCGCTCAAGGTCATGTAATACAGGCGTATGCGGGCGCGATCTTGCTCATCGAACAAGTCCTCCACCAGCGCGTGGCCCAATACAAAGAATCCACAACCCATTGCCTGCACACTGCGAAACAGCAGGAACGTCAGATAATCCGGCGCCAGTGCGCAACCGATGGCCCCAAGGATCGACAGGGCGATGCAACCGATCAGCACTTCCTTGCGACCCCATTTGTCCGACAGCGGGCCGGCGACCAGTTGGGAGATCGAGAAAACCAGCGTGAACAGGCTGATGGATAGCGCCACGTCGGTCGTTGGTGTGTCGAAGTGGGCGGACAGGGCGGGGAAGGAGGGCAGCAGGATATTGATCGGGAAGAAGCTGATCAGGGAGATGCAGGTGATGAGGATGAAGCGTGAGGGTTGGTGGCGTTTTATCACACCACCGGGTAAGGGCGAGCAGGAAGACTCAGACATTGTTTTGTATTCCGGAGGGGTACCCAAAACCGATACTAGCCTTGGGTGGCGAGAATTCAATCAATAAAGGTGGAGTCATTCTCTTCCCGAGGCATGCTGTAAAAGGCTGCATTGCCAAGGCTTCAATCAGTCCTCAAAAGCTTTTCGAATTCATCGCTGAAAACCTGACCGTCGCTGTAGCCTGCTCCGACGAAAAGAACTAGCTGCTCTCCAAGGCCCTGTATGCCAAGGGCTTTCTCGACCTTGGTGTCGTTGATAGCGGAGGACAGCCATGTGTTAAGCCCCATGGCGGTTGAAATGAGTTGGGTCGTTTGTGCGATGTGTCCGGCTTCTATGAGGGCAACTCGGTAGGCTCGGGAGTGTGGATACTTCCACCACAGCTTGTCGAATCGCGAAGTAATGAAAATACCAAAGGGAAGGTTATCGATGAAGTGCTGGCCGTTAAGGTAGTTTCCAAGAGGCTCTTGTATTCGACGAATTAGCCTGAGTGCGTGTAGCGCTGGGTGGTAATAATAAAGTCCGGGGTTTACGCCTCTTATGTTGTGCGCATACACATAACCTTCGCTGGAGCTTAATCCACCACCTGACGGACTGCTTCGTCTAGCTTGGAAAGAGGGGGGCGTTAAATCTGAGGTGTCTTGCAGGCGTTCTTTTAAGTGCCCTAGAGACAGGTAGAGCAGCGTGCTTAGGTCTTCTAAAGAAATGCTTTTGTTTAAGTAGCTGCGGCAGGTTTTTCGTTTTATTAGCGTGTGCTGCAGTAACGGGTATGCTCTGAGAGATTCGTTCGGTGAGGGCTGCGGTAGGCTGATAAAGTCTTCCTGTTGGAGATGAGCGAACCGATTTGAAGCAGGAGGGTTCGTGCGCATTACGCCCTGGCAGTGGGCCAAATAATGAGCTGCCCAACTGACGCTGTCTGTAGGCTGATCAGTATCTGACAAGTCCTTTGTACCGATGTGGAATATCCTCGACAAGTCATCCCATCCCCACTGGTTATCTGGCGCTGGCGCACCTTGTTGAATAATTGAGTTATTAGTGAACGTCGAGTCTATCTCAAGCTCAGGGTCATAAAGCGAAAGGTCGTAAACAAGCTCCAGCAAACGCTGCGAGTGCGCGAGATCTAACTCAAATTGCTCGTGGGTTTCGTAATTCCAGATAATCAGATGTTGCGATTTTGTTAGGAAAAATAAGTTGGGATTTATTTGCATTGTTTACTCCCCTTTCTTGGGGCTGGGTTGGTGTACAACCCAGCCCGTAATCAACGACTTATTTAGGCATTCCAATCAGTGCGAATGCTGCCAGTGCTTTTGACTCAAGAATGATTGCATTCATATCAGCTCTCCATTTCATTAAGTTAAGTAGCTGTCACGCAAATCAAAGGTGACGGAAACTAGGCTAGGCGCTGGTTTTAGATTTATCTAGTCAGGGGGCGTAGGAGGATTCTGGTGGTGTTGTAGTATGTTTTTGCTGTAACGATGAAGCTATAAGTGGTTTTTGACTTTGTACAAGAAATGAAGAGGTTCGTTTTTTTTGAAGGGGACGGTTTTGTGAACTGATGCTGCCCGGAACCAGTCGGGCAGCATCACGCGAATGAACTTAGCTATTCGGCAGCAGGCGGCACGTAATGCTCTTGATATAGCGCGTCTCTACGATCGCCGGGTGCACCGGATGGTCCGGGCCCTGGCCGCCACGTTCCAGCATTTGGATATTGCGATCCAAATGACGGGCGCTGGTCAGCAGGATGTTTTGCAGATCGTCTTCCGGCAAGTGCATGGAGCACGAAGCGCTGACCAGGATGCCGTCCTTGCTGAGCAGGCGCATGGCTTGCTCGTTGAGGCGACGGTAGGCGCCTTCGCCGTTCTTCATGTCTTTTTTGCGTTTGATGAAGGCCGGTGGGTCGGCGACGATCACGTCGAAGCGTTCTTCGCTGGCTTTGAGCTCTTTCAACGCTTCAAACACGTCGCCTTCGATGCAGGTCATCTTCTCGGCAACGCCGTTCAGCGCAGCGTTGCGCTCAACGCCGTCGAGGGCGAAGGCAGAGGCGTCGACGCAGAACACTTCACTGGCGCCGAAGGCCGCAGCCTGCACGCCCCAGCCGCCGATGTAGCTGTAGAGGTCGAGCACGCGTTTGCCTTTGGCATACGGGGCCAGGCGAGCGCGGTTCATGCGGTGGTCGTAGAACCAGCCGGTTTTCTGGCCCTGGATCACCGGGGCTTCGAATTTCACGCCGTTTTCTTCCAGAGCTACCCACTCCGGCACCAAGCCGAACACGGTTTCGACGTAGCGGTTGAGGCCTTCGGCGTCGCGGGCGGCAGAATCGTTCTTGAACAGAATGCCGCTTGGCTTGAGCACTTGGGTCAGCGCTGCGATCACGTCTTCTTTATGGGCTTCCATGGTCGCCGAGGCGATCTGCACCACCAGGATGTCGCCGAAACGGTCGACTACCAGGCCCGGCAATAGGTCGGAATCGCCGTAGACCAGGCGGTAGAACGGCTTGTCGAACAGGCGGTCACGCAGGGACAGGGCGACGTTGATGCGGTGCACCAGCAGCGACTTGTCCAGCGGCAACTTGATGTCGCGCGACAGCAGACGAGCGCAGATCAGGTTGTTCGGGCTCATGGCCACGATGCCCAGGGTCTTGCCGCCGGCCGCTTCCAGGATAGCCTGGTCGCCTGCCTGGAAGCCGTGGAGTGGGGTGGCAGCCACGTCGATTTCGTTGCTGTAGACCCACAGGTGGCCGTTGCGCAAACGACGATCGGCGTTGGCTTTGAGACGCAGGCTTGGCAGGGACATGACGTCGCTCCGGAAAAAAGAGCGGGAGTATACCTGTTACAGCGCGTTTCATGTGGGAGCGGGCTTGCCCGCGATGCAGGCAACGGGGTGTATCTGACGTACGGCGGTGATGCCATAGATGGCAAGCCAGCTCCCACATCTGACCGGGTTGCAGTTCGGTTTTTTGAGGTGTCGGTCAGGTTTGCTTAGGGGTTAGAATCGCCCCCTAGTCCAGAGTAAGTACTTATGTCCCAAGAGCTATCCGCCGAACAGATCCAACAGGCCCTGCAAGGTATCAGCGTACCGCCCCAACCGCAGATCATGGTGGATCTGCAGATGGAGCAATACATGCCCGATCCGGACCTGGAAGTGATCGCCCGGCTGATTTCTCAGGACCCGGGCCTGTCCGGCGCGTTGCTCAAGGTCGTTAATTCGTCGTACTTCGGCCTGAGCAACAAGATCGCCTCGATCCAGCGCGCCGTTAACCTGTTGGGCAGCCGCTCGATCATCAACCTGATCAACGCGTTGTCGATCAAGGGCGAGATGAGCGACGACACCATCGTCACCCTCAACCGCTTTTGGGACACCGCCCAGGACGTGGCCATGACCTGCCTCACCCTGGCCAAGCGCACCGGCGCCCAAGCCGTGGACGAGGCCTACGCCCTGGGCCTGTTCCACGATTGCGGCGTGCCGTTGATGCTCAAGCGCTTCCCCAACTACATGGCGGTGCTCGAAGAAGCCTACGCCAATGCCGGTGCGGACTGCCGCGTGGTCGATACCGAGAACAACGCGTTCAACACCAATCATGCAGTGGTGGGCTACTACACCGCTAAATCCTGGCGCCTGCCGGAGCATGTGACCGACGCCATCGCCAACCACCACAACGCCCTGGCCGTTTTCAGCGATGAGTCGTCCCGCAACCCGCAGCTTAAAAACCTGCTGGCGATCCTGAAAATGGCCGAGCACATCTGCTCGTCCTACCGCGTGCTGGGCAACCAGACGGTGGACCATGAGTGGAATGCCATCAGCCACCTGGTGCTGGACTACGTGGGCCTGTCGGAATACGACTTTGAAAGCATGAAGTTGTCGATCCGCGAACTGGGCGTTCACTGACCCTTCCTTTAAGAGGTACGCATGCCCGAGTTACCCGAAGTCGAAACCACCCGACGCGGCATTGCCCCGCACCTTGAGGGCCAACGGGTGAGTCGTGTGGTGGTGCGTGAGCGGCGCCTGCGCTGGCCGATCCCGGAAGACCTGGATGTACGCTTGTCCGGGCAACGCATCGTGCTGGTAGAGCGGCGTGCCAAGTACCTGTTGATCAATGCCGAAGTGGGCACCTTGATCAGCCATTTGGGCATGTCGGGCAACTTGCGCTTGGTCGAGGCCGGGTTGCCGGCACTCAAGCATGAGCACGTCGACATCGAACTCGAATCCGGCCTGGCCCTGCGCTACACCGACCCGCGGCGCTTCGGCGCGATGCTGTGGAGCCAAGACCCGCACAACCACGAACTGCTGCTGCGCCTGGGGCCGGAGCCGTTGACCGACTTGTTTGACGGTGAGCGCTTGTTCCAGCTGTCGCGCGGTAAGTCGATGGCGGTGAAGCCGTTCATCATGGACAACGCGGTGGTGGTGGGCGTGGGCAATATCTACGCGACCGAAGCGCTGTTTGCGGCGGGGATTGATCCGCGTCGGGCGGCGGGTGGGATTTCACGGGCGCGTTATTTGAAGCTGGCAATCGAGATCAAGCGCGTGCTGGCCGCTGCGATTGAGCGGGGCGGCACTACGTTGCGGGACTTTATTGGCGGGGATGGGCAGCCGGGGTACTTCCAGCAGGAGCTGTTCGTGTACGGCCGAGGCGGCGAGGGCTGCAAGGTCTGCGGGACTGAGCTGCGCAATGTGGTGTTGGGGCAGCGGGCGAGTGTGTTTTGCCCTAGGTGCCAGAGCTGATTGTTGGGTGATGGCTGATATAGCCATCGGGGGCAAGCCCCCTCCCACATTTGACCGGGTTCACAGCTTTCTATTTGTGAATACAGTCAGTGTGGGAGGGGGCTTGCCCCCGATGAGGCCCTTAAGCCTTGCCGGTGATCAGCCGGTACTTCTCCATCAACTGCTCTTCCGTCTCCGGATGAGCCTCATCCAACGGAATGCAATCCACCGGGCACACCTGCTGGCACTGAGGTTCGTCATAGTGGCCGACACACTGCGTGCACAGGTTAGGGTCGATCACGTAGATCTCTTCACCTTGGGAAATGGCAGCGTTCGGGCACTCGGGTTCGCAGACGTCGCAATTGATGCAATCGTCGGTGATGATCAAAGACATGGAAACTCCTGCCAGGGCTGTCAGCCAGGGCATCTGAAAACTAATGCGCGCAATTGTGCCGCATTGGCGCTTGCAGTGCGAGCTTGTGGCAAACCCAGGCGACGATCGCAGTCTTTGTGGCGAGGGAGCAAGCTCCCTCGCCACTATACCGCTTACTTCTTGAAGCGCAGCGTCAGCGCATCGGCCACGGCCGGGTGCACGAACTTGGTGATATCCCCGCCCAAAGCGGCGATTTCACGTACCAACGTCGAGGAAATGAACGAATAACGCTCTGACGGCGTGAGGAACAGGCTCTCCACGTCCGGCGCCAGTTGGCGGTTCATGTTGGCCAGCTGGAATTCGTATTCGAAGTCCGACACCGCACGCAGGCCACGCAGGAACACATTGGCGTTCTGCTCTTTGGCGAAGTGCGCAAGCAACGTCGAAAAACCCACCACTTCTACGTTGGGCAGGTGCTTGGTGACCTCACGCGCCAGCTCCACGCGCTGCTCCAGGGGAAACAGCGGGTTTTTCTTGGGGCTGGCCGCGACCGCGATGATCACATGGTCGAACAGGCGAGAGGCGCGTTCGACCAGATCGCCATGGCCTTTGGTAATCGGGTCGAAGGTACCTGGGTACAACACTCGGTTCATCGCGTCGTCCTGGCGGAGTCCGTTGGGGAACCGGATGGTATCGCAGCCAATCCGGTCGGCCAAGTCAACTTATGTAGAAGAAGCCACGATAGAGCGTGTTTTTTCACGCTGTTTTCAGACGTTCGGCCAACGCTGTCGCCAATTGAGCGGTCAATCCATACACGGATAATTGGGGGTTAGCCCCAATACTGGTGGGGAATAGGGAGCCATCGTGGATCGACAGGTTGCGCAACTGGTGATGGCGACCCAGGCTGTCGGCGACTGCGTTTTTCGGGTCATCACCCATGGCACAACCGCCCATCACATGAGCACTGCCCAGGCACGTGCGATGCAGTTCTAGGTTGAGGCCCTCAATCATCGTGCGAGCTTCGCCCAGGCTTTTCACGTAGCGCGCATCGTGATGCAGCGGCTTGACCGACTTGGCGCCGGCCGCGAACTGGATTTCGGCCATGCTGTGAAAGGCGCGGCGCAGACCGTCCCAGGCGTAGTCCGATACCTGGTAGTCGAGCACCGGCGTGCCGTCGCCGCGCAAATCCACCGTGCCGCCGGGGCTGTCGGGGTGGAAGCCGTCTCGCAGCAGCGCGAGCATGGCATGGGTGTTGGGCAGTTGGCTCATGTCCAAAGCGTTCTGCTCGCCGTAGCCGCCCAGCAGGGTGCTGGCCAACGCAGGATGTAGGGGAGGGGCCTCCAACTTGTACGACATTTTGCCGGTGGTGCCGTCCTGCCATTGGAAATGGTCGGAGTAGATCGATTGTGGCGCGCCGTAAAACGGGTTGATCACCTCATCGAACAACCCTGCGGAGAAATTCACCAAGTGCAAGAAGGTACGCTTGCCCACTCGCGAATGCGGGTCGGGGGCGTCCGAGCGCATCAGCAGCGCCGGGCTGTTGATACCGCCGCCGGAGAGCACGTAGTGCTTGGCTTTCACCGTGATCTTGCGACCGGTCGGTGCCACGCACAGTTCATCCATGGCCACGCATTCCAGGCTGCTGATGGTGTCGCCGCTGTATTTGAGGCGCTCAGCACGGGCCAGGTAGAGCAACTCTCCGCCCTTTTCCAAGGTAGAGGGGATGGTCGTCACCAGCATCGACTGCTTGGCGTTGACCGGGCAGCCCATGCCGCAATACCCCAGGTTGAAGCAGCCGCGCACATTGCGCGGGATCACATGCCAGCTGTAGCCGAGCTTCTCACAGCCTTTGCGGATCACATCATTGTTGGGGTTGGGTGGCATGGCCCAAGGGGCGATGCCCAGGCGCTGTTCCATCTTTTCGAACCAGGGCGCCATGTCGGCGCTGCTATGGCCTTTCACCGAATATTCGCTGGCCCAGTGGGAAAGGGTGGCGTCGGGCGTGCGAAAGCTTGAAGTCCAGTTGATCAGCGTGGTGCCACCCACGGCTCGGCCCTGCAAAATCGTGATCGCACCGTCCTTGCTCATGCGGCCGATGCCTTCCTGGTACAGGCTGGTGTAGGCCTCGTCTTCGAGCAGTTTGAAATCGCTGCTGGTCTTGAGCGGGCCTTCTTCGATCAGCAACACCTTGTAGCCGGCGGCGCTGAGGATTTCAGCCGTCGTACCGCCACCGGCGCCGCTGCCGATGATGGCGACGTCGGCTTCCAGGGTCAGGTCGCTGTCGAGGGCGGCGCCATTGTGGGTTTTCCAGCCGCGGGCCAGGCCTTCGCGGAACAGATCGGGTACGGGCATAGGTGTGCACTCTTGTTGTTATAGGTATGCAATGTGGGAGGGGGCTTGCCCCCGATAGCAGAGGGTCAGGCAATAAATTTTTTTCTGATACACCGCCATCGGGGGCAAGCCCCCTCCCACATTTGATTGGGTTTTCAAGGCTAGATTTTGGGTGGCCCGGGATAGCCGCAGTGGGCCCAAGCCGCCGGCTGGAAATACCACGCCATGATCACCAGCTTGAGCAATGAGCCCTGGCCCATGCGCAGCAGGTTCAGGTAGCTGTTCTCCCAGCGGTGCAGGAAGTTGCGGATCTGCTCGCCGCTGGCGTTTTCCCAACTGCCCCAGATGCCAGTCAACGGTCCCCGAGTAATGCCCATGCCGAGCACGTCGAACAATTGCTGAGTGAGCTTGAACATCTCTGGCGACAGGCGCTGCAGGCTGAAGTCGAGCTTTTTAAGCGTGTCTTCAACCCCGTTGGTTACTTCTTGCGCGCTGGCCACGCCTTCCAGTAACACCGGGATCACTGCCCGCAGAAAGGGCAAATCACTGCTGCGCAACATCACAAAGCCGCTGGCCGGTGTACTGCTGGAGCAGCCGCTCAGGCTGGCGCCGAGCCCGGCGGTGGCCAGGAATGCGCTGGCGCACAGGCCGATTTTCAAGACGCCGCGCCGCGACAGCGCAGGTGTATCAGTCAGGCTGGGGTTCATTGTTTTTATTGTCCCGAGAGTGGCGATATCAACGAATAAACAGCTTCTGGATCAACTTCTGGATGGACTTTCCATAGGGCGGGTAGATCAACTTCGCCGCGTTCAGGCGCTGCTTCACCAGCACCCCTTTGGCCTTGCTGAAGGTAAGAAAACCTTCATGCCCGTGGTAGTGGCCCATGCCCGAGGGGCCGATGCCACCAAACGGCATGTCGTCCTGGGCCACGTGCAGCAGGGTGTCGTTCAGGCACACGCCGCCGGAGTGGGTTTCGTGCAGCACGCGGTTCTGTTCGCCCTTGTTGTAGCCGAAGTAGTACAGGGCCAGCGGGCGAGGGCGCTGGTTGACGTAGGCAAAGGCCTGATCGATGCCGCGATACGGCACGATGGGCAGCACCGGGCCGAAGATTTCGTCCTGCATCACGGTCATTTCGTCGCTGACATTCAGCAACAGGCTGTGGGCCATACGCCGGGCCTGGCCTTGGTCGTATAGCTGAATCAGGGTGGCGCCTTTGTCAGTGGCGTCCTTGATGTAGGCATTGAGCCTGGCCAGTTGTCGTTCGTTGATGATGGCGGTGTAATCCGGGTTGTCCGCCAAGGTCGGATAAAACCCGCGAACCGCCTGGGTGTAAGCCTCGACGAAAGCGTCTACGCGGTCTTCGGGCACCAACACATAGTCCGGTGCCACACAGGTTTGCCCGGCGTTCAGCGCTTTCCCGAAGGCGATGCGTTCGGCGGCGTGCTTGAGCGGCACATCGGCTGAGACGATGGCCGGTGACTTGCCGCCCAACTCCAGGGTGACCGGGGTCAAGTGCTCGGCCGCCGCCCGCATCACATGCTTGCCGATGCTGGTGGCGCCGGTGAACAGCAGGTGATCGAAGCGCAGCTTGGAAAACGCCATGCCCACTTCGGCTTCGCCCAGTACCACGCACACCAGGTCTTCGGGGAAGATCTTTGCCAGCAGCTTTTTAAGCAGTTCGCCCGTGGCCGGGGTGGACTCGCTGAGCTTGAGCATCACCCGGTTACCGGCAGCCAAGGCACCGACCAGCGGGCCGATGGCCAGGTACAGCGGGTAATTCCAGGGCACGATCACCCCAACCACGCCCAGCGGTTGGTAAATAACTTTGGCTGACGCGGGTTGAAAGGCTAAGCCTACAGCGCGGCGGGAAGGTTTCATCCAGCCCTTGAGGTGTTTGCTGGCGTAGTGAATGCCATGCAGGCTGGGCATCAATTCGGCAAACAGGGTTTCGTCGGCGCTGCGATGGCTGAAATCCTGGCTGATGGCGCTGATCAACGCTTGGCGTTCGTCGCTGAGCAGGTCTCGCAGGGCCTTGAGCCATTGCTGGCGTTGGGCGGCCGGCGGCATCGGGTTGGCCGCGTACGCGCGTTGTTGGGCGTCGAACAGGCTTTGGAGTTGATCCAGTGCCTGGGAATCTTGCAGGTAGGCAACGTTGGCAGACATGGCGCAGTTCCCGATTGTTATAGGTCTGCCTCGATTTTTAGAGTCATTGCTCTAAATTGTCAAATAACATTGCAGCAACATGCAGATTTATCCGGGCCATGATTGGCCGTAAGATGCCCCATCACGTGTACAGAAGCTGATTCCCCTATGGCACCACGAGTAAAGACCAGCGAGCGCATTGTGCAAACCAGCCTGGAGCTTTTTAACCAGCAGGGCGAGCGCAGTATCAGCACCAACCATATCGCCGCCCACATGGAAATTTCGCCGGGCAACCTGTACTACCACTTCCCCAACAAGCAGGCGATCATCGCCGTGCTGTTTCGTGAATACGAAGCCTTGGTGGACAGTTTCCTGCGCCCACCCGAGGGCCGCGCCGCCACCGTCCAAGACAAACGTTTCTACTTGCAGGCCTTGCTGGCCGGCATGTGGCGCTACCGTTTCCTGCACCGCGACCTTGAGCATCTACTGGAAAGCGACTCGGAACTGGCCACCGGCTACCGGCGGTTTTCCCAGCGCTGCCTGACCCAGGGCAACGCCATTTACCGAGGGTTTGTCGATGCTGGCATCCTCAAGATGGACCCCATCCAGACCGAAGCCTTGACCCTTAACGCGTGGATCATTCTCACGTCTTGGGTGCGTTTTCTGTGCACCACCAATGAAAATTCCACCCACTTGAGCGCCGAGGCGATCAAGCGCGGGGTGTATCAGGTGCTAGTGCTGGAGGCTGGGTTTGTGACTCCTGAAGCCAAAGAAGCGGTAGATGCGCTGTTCAAAGAGTTTTACGTGCCGTTGAATCAGGCACTGGAAGAAGTGAAGTAGGACCTTTCCCCGAATCTGTCTGCAGGAGTTCGTCATGTCGCTTGCCCAACTGATCAGCCCCCAGCAACTGGCCGAGCGCCAGAAGTCGTCGGGGCTTGTGACCCTGGATTGTCGTTTTGCGCTCGAAGACCCGGACTACGGGCGTTGCAGCTACACCGAAGGGCATATCGAAGGCGCGCAATATGCTGACCTGGAGCGCCATCTCAGTGGGCCAGTGACCAAGGGTGTGACGGGTCGTCACCCTTTGCCGGCGGCAGACGCCCTGGTTCGACAATTTCGCGCATGGGGCATCAATGCTGACACTGATGTCGTTTTATATGACGACGGCCCTGGTGCTTTCGCCGCCCGGGCGTGGTGGTTGCTGGCTTGGCTGGGCAAGCGCGATGGCCTATTTATCCTGGATGGTGGCCTCAAGGCCTGGCATGGCGCGGGTTTCCCGTTGAGCCTGGATGCGCCAATCATCGAGGTGGGTACTTTCAATGGCACGCCAGACAACCAGATGCTGCTGGATGCCGAGCACTTGCAGAAACGCTTGGGCCAGCCGGGCCTGACCCTGATCGATGCCCGTGCCCAGGCGCGTTTTCGCGGTGAAGTGGAGCCGATCGATCCGGTTGCCGGGCATATTCCCGGCGCACAGTGCGCCGCGTTCAATGAAAACCTGGGCAGTGATGGCCGCTTCTTGCCGGCTGAGCAACTCAAACAGCGCTTTGCTGCGCAGTTGCAGGGCCGTTCACCGGATGAGCTGGTGGCGTATTGCGGTTCGGGAGTGACGGCGTGCCATAACCTGTTTGCCCTGAGTCTGGCAGGGTATCCGTTGGGTAAGTTGTATGCGGGGTCGTGGAGTGAGTGGATCACCGATCCACAGCGGGCGATTGCCACTGGCGATTGAGGTGCTGGGCGTGTGAACCCAATCCAAATGTGGGAGCTGGCTTGCCTGCGATAGCAGACTGTCAGTTGATACATGGGTAGCTGGCCCACCGCTATCGCAGGCAAGCCAGCTCCCACAGTTTTAACCCTGTTGTGTCAGTAGCCATTGGGGGATGCGGCGTTCGAGGTAGTAGCTTGGGCGCTTGAGCGATCCATCGACAAATCCCACATGCCCGCCTTTTGCCGTCAGCTCAAACTCCGTGCAATCCGATAACTCGCTAGCCTCAGGCAAGCTGTGAGCGAATACGAACGGGTCGTCAGCGGCATGAATAATCAGCGTCGGCGTACGAATCTCACCCAAATAATAGCGGCTCGACGCCCGGCGATAATAATCCTCGGCACTCAGAAAACCGTGCAACGGCGCCGTCACCCGCCCATCGAAATCCCAGAACGTGCGCATTTTCTCCAGCGAACCCAGCGCTTCCAGGGCTTTGAGCCCGTCAGCCCGGCCATCCAGCAGAAAACGGCTCTGCTTGACGCGGATATACGCCAGCATTTCGCGCATGAAGTGCTTTTGGTACACCCGCGAAAAGCCCAGCCCGATGCGATCCGCGCACTGATCCAGGCGAAACGGCACCGACACCGCCGCAGCGCCTTGCAGACCTGACGACGTGCCGGTTTCGCCCAAGTGCTTGAGCAGCACATTGCCCCCCAGCGAATAACCCACCGCATACAGCGGTGCCAACGGCCGCTTGGCACGCAGATGGGCAATCGCGGCGGCCAGGTCTTCGCTGGCGCCCGAATGGTAACTGCGGGCCAACAGGTTGGGTTCCCCCGAACAGCCGCGCCAGTTCAGCGCTGCGCTGGCCCAGCCTTGAGCAGCGAGCGCCTTTTGCAGGCCTGCCACGTAGGGCGAATTGGACGAACCGGTCAGCCCATGCAGCACCAACACCAAGGGCACGCGGGCGTCATGGGGGCCGTGCCAGTCGAGGTCGAGGAAATCACCGTCGTCCAGCCACAGGCGCTCGCGCTGACGTTCGATATGGGTAGTGGGGCGCCACAGCGGCCCCCACAAGGTTTGCAGGTGGGGGTTGCCGAGGCCGAAGGCGGGGGTGAACAGGTCGGACGACGGGGTCATGAAGCTCTCGTTGGCAAGCAAACTCATTGTGGCGAGCGAGCTTGCTCGCGCTGGGCTGCGTAGCAGGCCTTTCAAGAGCGCCGCGTATATTCAGTCATAGCACGGGTGCAGGCTTTGGGGCTGCTTCGCAGCCCAGCGGGAGCAAGCTCCCTCGCCACACATATAGAGGCCAGCCTGAAAAGTCAGGCGGCGCTTTCGACCAACCGGTGCCACAACGCGTAATACACCCGCCCGGACTTCTGCTCCCGGTGCAGGCGCCACGCGCCAGGCAGGCCGAGGGTAGACGGCGCAGTCTCGCTTTCAGTGTAGATCCACGAATCCGGTGCCAGCCATTGGCGCTCTTCCAGCAGCGCACACACGGTCGGCAGCAGGTTCTGGTTGAACGGCGGGTCGAGAAATACCACGTCGAACTCGCTGGCCGGCTGGGTTTCCAGGTAGCGCAGGGCATCGGCGGTTTGCACTTGGCCGTTGGTGCAGCGCAGGGTGCCCAAATGTTCCTTGAGGCTTGAAACTGCCACATTGCTCGCATCCAGCGCCTGAGCCTGGGCAGCGCCACGGGACAGCGCCTCCAGGAACAAGGCGCCGCTGCCTGCGAACGGGTCCAGCACCTTGGCCCCGCCGATATGCGGCGCGAGCCAGTTGAACAGGGTTTCACGCACGCGGTCCGGCGTCGGGCGCAGGCCCACGACGTCGGGGAAGCTCAGCTTGCGGCTGCCCCATTCACCGCCAATGATGCGCAGCTGGCCCACACCGTTATGTACGTTGTGGACAGGTTTTTTAGGGCGAGATGAACTGGCCATTAATGCTCCGGAACCCCGAGCGGCTGCTCGGCGGGTTTATCAGTGGGGGGCGGTAGTGGCTTTTGCGCAGTCGTCGGGCCGGCGGTCACGATGACCATCTTGTCGGCGCTCAAGTGTTTGTTCATTGCAGCCTTGACCTGCTCTACGGTCAGGGCCTGGGATTGTTTCATGAAATCTTCCAGATAGGTCAGCGGCAGGTTGTAGAAACCCATTGCCCCCAACTGCCCGACGATATCGGCGTTGCTCGCGGTCGACAGCGGGAAGCTGCCCGCCAGCTCGCGCTTGGCGTCATCCAGTTCTTTTTGCGTCGGGCCGGTCTTGAGGTAGTCGGCCACTACTTCCTCGACCAAACGCAGGGTGCCGCCACTCATTTCGGCGCGGGTCTGCAGGTTGATCATGAACGGGCCGCGTACCTGCATCGGTGAGAAACCGGAGTACACGCCATAGGTCAGGCCGCGCTTTTCACGCACTTCGCTCATCAAGCGGGTGCCGAAGCCACCGCCGCCGAGGATCTGGTTACCCAGGGACAAGGCTGCGTAGTCCGGGTCGGCACGGTCGATGCCGAGTTGGGCAAACAGTAGATGCGTCTGCTTGGACGGGAACTCAATGTGGCTCAGGCCAGCCTTGGGCTCGGTCGGTTGGGCAATCTTCGCCATCGCCGGGCCTTTAGGCAGTGATGCGGAGACCTTGGCCGTCATGGCCTCGGCTTCGGTGCGAGTCAGATCGCCGACGACAGCAATCACTGCATTACCGGCGGCATACGCCTTGGCATGAAACGCCTGCATCTGCGCGAGGGTAATCTTCGGAACACTCTCAGGCGTACCTTCGCTCGGGTGAGCGTAAGGGTGATCGCCGTACAAGCGCTTGAACAGCTCAAGGCTGGCCAGCTTGGACGGGTTTTGTTTCTGGTATTCGAAACCGGCGAGGATCTGGTTCTTGATGCGTGCCAGGGAGTCGGCCGGGAAGGTCGGCTTGCCGATCACCTCGTCAAACAGCGACAGCGCCGCCTCGCGTTTGTCGCCCGCGCTCAAACTGCGCAAGGAAACCAGCGCCATGTCGCGGTAAGCGCCATTGCCAAAATCGGCGCCCAGCCCTTCGAAGTCGCGGGCGATCTGGCTCACGTCCTTGCCGGGCACGCCTTCATTGAGCATGGCGTTGGTCATCAAGGCCAGGCCCGGTACAGCGCCGTCCTGGCTGCTGCCGGCGGCAAACAGGATGCGCATGTCGAACATCGGCAGCTCATGGGCTTCGACGAACAGCACTTTGGCGCCTTCGGCGGTGGTCCAGGTTTGTACGTCGAGCTTGCGGTTGGTCGGTGCCTTGCCGTCCAGCTCAGCCAACGATTGAAGTTTGCTGGACGATTGGGCTTTTTCCAGCGCCGGGCTGGCGACCGACTCGGTCGGGCGCAGGAAATACACGGCGCTGGCGGCGATCAAGGTGACGACCACCAGGCCGGGGAAGATCAGGCGGCTGCTTTTGCGATCACTCATGAGCGGTCTCCTGAGGCAAAACATGGGCGACGCTGAGACGTTCGCGGGTGAAGTAGGTGCGCGCGGCTTTCTGGATGTCTTCCGGGGTCACGCTTTGCAGGTCGGCAAGCTCGGTATCCATCAGCTTCCAGGAAAGGCCGACGGTTTCCAGCGAGCCAATGGCCGTGGCCTGGCTGGTGATGGAATCACGCTGGTAGACCAGGCCGGCAATGACCTGGGCGCGGATTCGTTCCAACTCTTCGGCGGTCGGTGGCTTGGCTTTCAATTCGTCCAGCAGGCGCCACAGGCCGGCTTCGGCTTGGGCGATGGTTTTCTTTTTCTGCTGGTTGGGGGTGGCGCTCAGCATGAACAGGGTGTCGCCACGGGTGTAGGCGTCGTAGTTGGTGGAGGCCGCGGAAACCAGCTCCTCACCCCGCTCCAGTTGCTCGGAGATACGCGCGCTGTAGCCGCCGTCCAGCAAGGCCGAGATCAGGCGCAGGGCTTGTACCGAGCGTTTGTCTTCGGCAGTGGCCAGGCCAGGCACGTTGAAACCCAGGAACACGCTCGGCAGTTGGGTCTGCACGCGCAGGGTTATCAGGCGTTCGCCGGGCTCGGCCAGTTCCATCGGGATCTTGGCCGGCGGTACGTCACGCTTGGCGATCGGGCCAAAGTAGCGCTGTGCCAGGGTTTTGACTTCGTCCGGCGTCACATCGCCCACTACCACCAGGGTGGCGTTGTTTGGCACGTACCAGGACTGGTACCAGTGGCGCAGTTCTTCGACCTTCATGCGGTCGAGGTCGGCCATCCAGCCGATGGTCGGTGTGTGGTAGCCGCTGGCCGGGAAGGCCATGGCCTTGAAGCGCTCGTAGGCCTTGGACATCGGGTTGTCGTCGGTGCGCAGGCGGCGCTCTTCCTTGATCACCTCGATTTCACGGCTGAACTCGTCGGCCGGCAGGCGCAGGCTGGCCATGCGGTCGGCCTCCAGCTCGAAGGCCACGCCCAGGCGGTCTCGGGCCAGTACCTGGTAATAAGCGGTGTAGTCGTCGCTGGTAAAGGCGTTTTCTTCGGCGCCCAGGTCGCGCAGGATCAGCGAGGCTTCGCCTGGGCCGACCTTGGCGCTGCCCTTGAACATCATGTGCTCCAAGGCGTGGGACAAACCGGTCTGGCCCGGGGTTTCGTAGCTCGAACCAACCTTGTACCAGACCTGCGAAACCACCACCGGCGCGCGATGGTCTTCGCGCACGACCACCTTCAGGCCGTTATCCAGGGTGAATTCGTGGGTGGGTTGTGGATCGGCAGCCAAAGCTGAAAGAGGCAGACAAACTGTGCTGAACAGCAGGCCTGCGGCGTGGCGGGCTAGAGCATTCATTCGTTTTTAAACCTGTTGGGCTGCCCGCTTGGTCTTAGCGTCGGCGGGCGAGGAGGTGCTAGGATACTGGTCGGATTTACGGACGGCCACTGCGGCAGTCTTGTTTAGGCCCTATTTAGGCCTTACAAAATGTTGCGCATGAACGAGCTGGCTAAAAAACAGTCTGTTACGCATCGAATTTTATTTACCGGCGCGCCCCTTGGCGCGTCGCTACCTTGAGATAGCCGTCTCCATGTTTGGTTCCAACGACGACAAGAAGACCCCAGCCCCGGCTGGCGAGAAGAAAGGCCTGTTCGGATGGCTGCGCAAAAAGCCGCAGGAAACCGTCGAGGAACAGCCACAGGTTCAGGATGAGCCGATTTCTGAGCCTATTCCTGAACCTGCAGCGCCTGAACCTATAGTAGAAGCCGAACCGGTTGCCCAAGCACCGGCGCCGGTGGTGTTGCCGATGGCTGAGCCGGTGTTGCAGCCGGTTGCCGAGGTAGCGCCCGAGCCAGAACCTGAGCCCGAGCACAAACCGTGGCCGGAGCTGCCGGTGGCCGAAGAGCCCGTTGCACTGGTTGAAGACGTGCAAGCTGAGCATGTGGCCCCGCCGATCCCCGTGATTGTCGAGCCTCAGCCTGTGGTGTTCGAAGCGCCCGCGCCGTTAGTGGTCGAGCCTGCACCTGCCCCGGTTGTAGTCGAAGTGGCCGCCCCTGCGCTCATTGAAGAGCCGGTCGCTGTTGCCGAAGCCAGCAAGACCGGCTTCTTCGCCCGCCTCAAGCAAGGCCTGAGCAAGACCAGCGCCAGCATCGGCGAAGGCATGGCCAGCCTGTTCCTCGGCAAAAAGGTCATTGATGACGAACTGCTGGAAGATATTGAAACCCGCCTGCTCACCGCAGACGTGGGCGTCGAAGCCACCGCCGTGATCATCCAGAGCCTGACCCAGAAGGTCGCACGCAAACAGCTGACCGACGCCGACGCGCTCTACAAATCTCTGCAGGCCGAGTTGGCTGCCATGCTCAAACCCGTTGAAGCGCCGCTGGTGATCACCCCGAACAAGCCGTTCGTGATCCTGGTGGTGGGTGTCAACGGCGCCGGCAAGACCACCACCATCGGCAAGCTGGCCAAGAAGCTGCAGTCCGAAGGCAAAAAAGTCATGCTGGCTGCGGGCGACACCTTCCGCGCTGCGGCGGTTGAGCAACTGCAAGTGTGGGGCGAGCGCAACAAGATCCCGGTGATCGCCCAGCATACCGGCGCCGATTCCGCCTCGGTGATCTTCGATGCGGTGCAAGCCGCCAAGGCCCGTAACATTGATGTGCTGATCGCCGATACCGCCGGTCGCCTGCACACCAAAGACAATCTGATGGAAGAACTGAAGAAAGTGCGCCGCGTGATCGGCAAGCTCGACGCAGACGCCCCGCACGAAGTGCTGCTGGTGCTCGACGCCGGCACCGGCCAAAACGCCATCAGCCAGGCCAAGCAATTCAACCAAACGGTACAGCTCACCGGCCTGGCATTGACTAAGCTCGACGGCACGGCCAAGGGCGGCGTGATCTTCGCCCTGGCTAAACAGTTCGGGTTGCCGATTCGTTATATCGGTGTTGGTGAAGGCATCGACGACCTGCGCACCTTTGAAGCCGAACCCTTTGTACAGGCACTGTTTGCCGAGCGGGAGCGTTCATGATTCGATTCGAGCAGGTCGGTAAACGCTATGCCAACGGGCATGTGGGCTTGCATGAGCTGAGCTTTCGAGTGCGTCGCGGCGAATTCTTGTTTGTAACCGGCCACTCCGGTGCCGGTAAAAGCACCTTGTTGCGACTGCTGCTGGCCATGGAGCGCCCGACCACCGGCAAGCTGCTGCTGGCGGGCCAGGATTTGGCCACTATCAGCAATGCGCAGATCCCTTACCTGCGCCGCCAGATCGGTGTGGTGTTCCAGAACCACCAGTTGCTGTTTGATCGCACGGTGTTCAATAACGTCGCCCTGCCGTTGCAGATTCTCGGGCTGTCCAAGGCCGAGATCGTTAAACGCGTGGATTCAGCCCTGGAGCGCGTGGCGCTGTCGGACAAGACCGACCTTTATCCTGGCGACCTGTCCACCGGTCAGCAACAGCGCGTCGGCATTGCCCGCGCCATCGTCCACCGCCCGGCCTTGCTGCTGGCGGACGAACCTACCGGTAACCTCGACCCGCGTCTGGCGGCCGAGATCATGGGGGTGTTCGAAGATATCAATCGTTTGGGCACCAGCGTACTGATCGCCAGTCACGACCTGGCGCTGATCGCCCGCATGCGCCACCGCATGCTGACCCTGCAACGCGGCCGCCTGATCGGTGATGGGGAGGCGGGCGTATGAGTGCAACACGCAGCCCTAAAGTCTCCGAACGCGTGGCGCCGAAAGCCGCCGACCCGCAGCCGCAGAAGAAAAAACACGACCATGATGACGATGGCCCGGACTTCAGCACCCTGCTGCGCGCCTGGATCGAAAGCCACCGCGCCAGCCTGCTCGACAGCTTGCGTCGCCTGGGCAAGCAGCCGATTGGCAGCTTTTTCACCTGCCTGGTAATGGCGGTCGCCTTGAGCCTGCCGATGGGTTTGTCGCTGCTGCTTAATAATGTGGAGCGCCTGGGCGGTTCCTGGCAGCGTGCGGCGCAGATTTCCCTGTACCTGAACATTGACGCCAGCGCCAAAGAAGGCGAAGCGCTGCGCGACGACATCAAGAATATTCCGGGTGTGGCCGATGCCGAGTACATCAGCCGCGATCAGGCCCTTGAGGAGTTCCAGCAACAATCCGGCCTGGGCGAGGCGCTCAAGGAGCTGCCGCAGAACCCGCTGCCAGGCGTGGTGTTGGTGACGCCAAACGAAGTGGACAAGCCGGCCCTGGAAGCCCTGCGACAAAAACTCGCAGAGATGCCCAAGGTGCAACAGGCTCAGCTTGATCTAGTCTGGGTAGAGCGCTTGGCGGCGATCCTCAAGCTGGGCGACCGCTTTGTGTTCGGTCTGACGGTGCTGTTGGTGTCTGCATTACTTTTGGTGATAGGTAATACCATTCGTCTTCATATTGAAAACCGTCGCATCGAGATAGAAGTGATTAAACTGGTCGGCGGCACAGACAGCTATGTGCGTCGTCCTTTTCTGTACATGGGCGCGCTTTATGGCTTCGGTGCCGGGGTTTTGTCCTGGGGCGTACTGGCGTTTGGCCTTGACTGGCTGAACGACGCGGTAATCGGGCTTGCCGGGCTTTACGGCAGCGATTTCGCCTTGGCCGGGGTGCCGGTAGCCGATGGTCTGAGCCTCTTGCTTGGCGCGGTATTGTTGGGGTATATCGGTGCTTGGATTGCGGTCGCACGTCATTTACGTGAGCTGGCACCGAAGTAGTTAATGTCAGATTAATGTGGTTTCGTTTGTATTGGCCGTATCAGTGGTTTAGGGAACTTGTCTTACGGTTCCCGGTCAATTTTCGCAGTGCTGAACTGCACGAGTTATGTGAGTCGGAGGTTTCGTATGACCACTTCTTTGCAACCTGCTTATGCTCTGGTCCCGGGTGCAAACCTGGAGGCGTATGTGCACACGGTCAACAGCATTCCATTGCTGACGCCCGAGCAGGAGCGTGAACTGGCCGAGAGTCTCTATTATGAGCAGGATTTGGGGGCGGCTCGGCAGATGGTGCTCGCCCACCTGCGTTTTGTCGTACATATCGCCCGTAGCTATAGCGGCTACGGCCTGGCCCAGGCTGACCTGATCCAGGAAGGCAACGTTGGCCTGATGAAGGCTGTGAAACGCTTCAACCCTGAGATGGGTGTGCGTTTGGTGTCGTTTGCCGTGCACTGGATCAAGGCGGAAATCCACGAGTTCATCCTGCGCAACTGGCGCATCGTGAAAGTGGCGACCACCAAGGCCCAGCGCAAGCTGTTCTTCAACCTGCGCAGCCAGAAAAAACGCCTGGCGTGGCTGAACAACGAGGAAGTCCACCGCGTGGCCGAAAGCCTCGGCGTGGAGCCCCGTGAAGTGCGCGAGATGGAAAGCCGCCTGACTGGCCATGACATGGCCTTCGACCCGGCCGCTGAAGCGGACGACGACAGCGCCTTCCAGTCGCCAGCCAACTACCTGGAAGACCACCGGTACGACCCGGCGCGTCAACTGGAGGATGCGGACTGGAGCGACAACTCCAACCACAACCTGCACGAAGCGCTGGAAGTGCTGGACGACCGCAGCCGTGACATCCTCTACCAGCGCTGGCTGGCGGAAGACAAAGCCACGCTGCACGACCTGGCGCAGAAGTACAACGTGTCGGCCGAGCGGATTCGTCAGCTTGAGAAAAGCGCGATGAACAAGTTGAAACTGTCGATCGCTGCTTAAGACGCTGCGCAAAGACAAAAAAATGCCCCGATCGAGAGATCGGGGCATTTTTGTTTGCATTCGCAAACTTCAAAAACTACTCGGTCCACTGTGGGAGCTGGCTTGCCTGCGATGAGGCCCTGTCAGTCAGCCTCTTTGCAAGCTGACACACCGCCATCGCAGGCAAGCCAGCTCCCACAGGTACTATGTTGTGTCAGTCGGACCAGGGGGCCTTGCGGGTGTTGTTGAGTTCGACCAGGTAGCCATCGCCGCCCAGTTGACTCATCTGCTGTCGAATCCACGCGGCGCGCCTTGCCACATACGCCGTCGGGTGGCTGGCACTCCACACCCGAGGGTTCGGCAACACCGCCGCCAGATAGCTCGCCTGTTGGCGCGAAAGCCCCTTGGCACTCACCCCAAAGTGATGCCGCGCCGCCGCTTCTGCGCCAAACACCCCTTCGTCCCACTCCACGCTATTGAGGTACACCTCAAGAATGCGTTGCTTGGGCCACAGTATCTCGATCAACCCGGTAAACCAGGCTTCCAGCCCTTTGCGCAAATAACTGCGACCCGCCCACAGGAACAGGTTTTTCGACACCTGCTGGCTCAACGTACTGGCACCGCGAATCGAACCGCCTCGCTCGTTGTGCAGGATCGCCGCCTGGATCGCGCCAAAATCAAAGCCCCAATGCTGCGGGAAGCGCTGGTCTTCACCGGCCATTACCGCCACTTTCAGGTCATCGGAGATCTCGTCCCACGGCACCCACGTGCGTTGCAGGTCAATCGGCTCGCCGTCGAACCAGGATTCGACCTTGCGCTCCACCATCAGGGCAGTGAACGGTGGCGGCACGAAACGAAACAGCAGCACCATCAGCACACTGGCGATGGCAAACCATTTCACGGCTTTGAGAAAACGCTTGAAGAGGAGACGCAGCATAGAGATGGCTTGGCCGAACCCGTTGAGCGGGCCATTATACAGACCCTGCCCCCCGAGTCTGACTGGAGTTCCTTATGCTGCGTAGCTTTCTGATGCTGGCTGCCTTTTTCGGCTTCACCGGTGTTGCCCTCGGCGCCTTCGCCGCCCACGGCCTGAAAAACCGCCTGAGCGCCGAATACCTGGCGATCTTCCATACTGGCGTAACCTACCAACTGGTGCATGCGCTGGCTTTGTTTGGCGTGGCCTTGCTGGCGGCGCACCTGCCCGGCCGCGTGGTCACGTGGGCAGGCATCTCCTTTGTGGTCGGTATCCTGTTGTTCTCCGGCAGCTTGTATGTGCTGACGATGACCGGCATCAGCAAACTCGGCATCATTACGCCGTTTGGCGGGTTGGCATTCCTGCTCGGCTGGTTCTTCCTGGGCTTGGCCGCATGGCGCTTGCAGGTGATCTGACCGAGGGACTTGGGTCATCAACCGGGATCGGGCTAGAATGCCGACCCCTAAAAACGATGGCGGCCCGCGGCATGCGCATTCAGTTGAACGGCGAATCCTTTGAACTGCCCGACGGTGAAACCGTTGCGGCCCTGCTGACCCGCCTGGACTTGACCGGGCGTCGTGTCGCGGTGGAACTCAACCTGGATATCGTCCCGCGTAGCCTGCACGCCGAGACCGCGCTCACCGAAGGTGACCAGGTCGAAGTGGTCCACGCCATTGGCGGCGGCTAGTCGCGCAGCTGTCTGAATTCTGCAGAACCTCACCCCATTTCGAGGATTTCCCATGAGCATCGTTCGTAGCGACAAGCCCTTCGTCCTGGCCGGTCGTACCTACCAGTCCCGTCTGCTGGTCGGCACCGGCAAGTACCGCGACATGGAAGAAACCCGCCTGGCCATCGAAGCCTCGGGCGCCGAGATCGTCACCTTCGCCGTGCGCCGCACCAACCTGGGCCAGATCGAAGGCGAGCCGAACCTGCTCGAAGTGCTGTCGCCGGATCGCTACACCTTCCTGCCGAACACCGCTGGCTGCTACGACGCCATCGAAGCCGTGCGCACCTGCCGCCTGGCCCGTGAGCTGCTCGACGGCCACAACCTGGTGAAGCTGGAAGTACTGGCCGACCAGAAAACCCTGTTCCCCAACGTGATCGAAACCCTCAAGGCCGCCGAAACCCTGGTCAAGGAAGGCTTTGACGTGATGGTCTACACCAGCGATGACCCGATCATCGCCCGTCAACTGGCCGAGATCGGCTGTATCGCCGTAATGCCATTGGCCGGTCTGATCGGCTCCGGCCTGGGTATCTGCAACCCGTACAACCTGCAGATCATCCTTGAAGAAGCCAAGATCCCGGTGCTGGTGGATGCGGGCGTGGGCACGGCCTCCGACGCAACCATCGCCATGGAGCTTGGCTGCGATGCGGTGCTGATGAACTCGGCCATCGCCCATGCCCAACAACCGATCATGATGGCCGAAGCCATGAACCACGCCATCGTCGCGGGCCGCCTGGCCTACCTCGCCGGGCGCATGCCGAAAAAACTCTACGCCAGCGCCTCCTCGCCGCTGGATGGTCTGATCAAGTAAGAGCCATTGATGACTGAATCAAACGAAACGCCGAACACCCTGGAAGAAGGCGACGAGTCCAAGCACCGCCGCATCAAGAGTTTTGTGATGCGCGCCGGTCGCATGACCGAAGGCCAGCAAAAGGGCCTGGAACAAGGCACGCCGCTGTTCGTGTTGCCCCTGGCCGATGCGCCAGTGGACTACGATCAGGTGTTTGGTCGTTCGGCCCCGCGTTCCCTGGAAATCGGTTTTGGCATGGGCCACTCCCTGCTGGAAATGGCCGCTGCCTCGCCAGAGCAAGACTTTATCGGCGTTGAAGTGCACCGCCCAGGTGTTGGCGCGCTGCTCAACGGCGTGCTGACCCAGGGCCTGACCAACCTGCGGGTGTACGACTGCGACGCGATCGAAGTGCTCAACCGCTGCATCGCCGACAACAGCCTCGACCGCCTGATGCTGTTCTTCCCCGACCCATGGCACAAAGCCCGTCACCACAAGCGCCGCATCGTCCAGGCCTCCTTCGCGGAGCTGGTACGCAGCAAGCTTAAAGTCGGCGGCATCCTGCACATGGCCACCGATTGGGAGCCGTATGCCGAATACATGCTGGAAGTGATGAACGTCGCCCCTGGCTACTGCAACATCGCTGAAGACGGCAAATGCGTGCCACGCCCGGCTGAGCGCCCGATCACCAAGTTTGAGCGTCGTGGTGAGCGACTCGGGCATGGGGTTTGGGATTTGAAGTTCGAAAAACTGGCTTAAACGGCTAGGTATCAGCGGCGGTGAAGCAGGTTTGCTTCACCGCCGTTTTCGTTTCTACCTGTAAAGGAATACAAGGTTTTGAAGTTTACGTTCCCCTGCTTGTTGCTGCTGAGTCTGCTGTCTTCGGCAGTATTCGCCACTACGACCGCCTCCCTTCCCGTGATTTCTCCTGACGACTACTTTGAGCGTGCTCAAAAGAAAGCGGAACAAGTGCGCGTGTTGATTGAGGAAAACCTGCCTCTGGAGGCCAGTGGCAAACTGGATCCCAAGGTCTCGGCTGAGTTGGCCAAAGAAGGTAAGGATAAGATTGCTGCGTTGCAAAACGACCTAAAGATGGCTTCCGACGGTGGGCATACGGTAGCGACTTACATGCTGGCCAATATGCAAAGTCGGTTCGGGATGTCGGACGTCGAGCGCAAACAGGTCTGCGAGCCGATGCACAGGGCAATGGATCAAGGCCTGTTGGCGGCCGCGGTAGGTTATTACTATCAATGCGACCAGACTTACATGCGCCTTAATTTTCTTGACCCTGGCCATGTGAAGTATCTGGAGGATCTTAAGCAGATGCTCCTGCGCGCTGATGGATTTCAGGGCTATTACCCTTTGTACACACAACGCTCACTATGTTTCGAGAAAGATCGTCTGGCTGAAATCAAGCAGGAATGGACCGTAGCCAACGAGCAGGCGCGGGCCAGTGCGCGGATGTTGACCTATGACCAGTACCGGGCGGACGCCTACTACATATTGGCAGCGACTCGGATGAACGAAAAAGGCATGCCGGACAGCCTTAACCTGACCTACCTGAACCAAGCGTTAGAGCTGGGTTGTAAAGACCCGATGACGCTCAAAGGGTATTACGAAAAAGCGTTTGGAGGGCAGGCTGCCAAATAGCGCTGTTTCGTTGCGCGATGGTAGCGAGCCCCTCAATCTGCGCCAGCAGCCGTGCTGCGCGGTTGAGCACGGGGCTTGGGATTTGAATCCCGAGAAGGGTTGGCCGACAGGCTGCCAGCCTGGAATGCGCTCAAAAATGTGGGAGCGGGCTTGCTCGCGAATACGGTGGATCAGTCGGCATCTTCAGTGACTGGCACCCTGCATTCGCGAGCAAGCCCGCTCCCACATTTGTTTTGCGGTGTGTTTGAGATTAGCGGCGGTCGGCTACTACGCCGATCAACACCAGCACCACCACCAGCACCGGCGCCAGGCTGTAGTTATTGAACTGGCTCAACCCCCGCACAATCCACGGTGTGGCATAGATCAACGCCGCACCGCTGCCGATCATGCACACCAACGCCATCAGCGGTACACGCAACGCCCCGGCGATGCTGCCCAGGCGCGCTTCTACCCAGCCCTTGATGTCGGCGCCAAACAGCACCAGCAGGCAGCCCACCAGGGCCAAGGAGATTTCCGACAGGTTGCTACGGCTCCAGCGGGATACGGTGGCGAGCAGGTCGAGTACCAAATCCATTCGATTTCCTTAGAGCGATCAGCTCAAAAACTTCTGCAACAGGTCATTGAGAAAGAGTTGCCCGCGGTCGGTCGCCGCCAGGCGTGACGGTTCGACCTGCATTAAGCCACTTTGTTCTGCTTCGCGACGGCCTCCATCCAGGCTCGTCAGCTCCAGGCCGGTGCGTTCGGCGTATAGCCTGGCCTCGACGCCTTCGGTGAGGCGCAAAGCGTTCATCAGGAACTCGAACGGCAGCTCCTCGTTGGTCAGTTCCTTCGCGCCAGCCTGAAAGCTTTTGGCCGGGTTGAGGTAGTCCTTGGGCGCGCGGGTTTTCCAGGTGCGTACGATGCGTCCATCGGGATGGCTGAGCTTGCCGTGGGCGCCGGCGCCGATGCCGATAAAGTCGCCAAAGCTCCAGTAATTCAGGTTATGCCGAGCCGGGCGGCCGGGCTGGGCGTAGGCCGATACTTCGTATTGCGCGTAACCATGCTCGGCCAACAGTGCCTGGCCGGCTTCCTGGATGTCCCACAGGGTGTCGTCTTCCGGCAGCGTAGGGGGCTGGTTCCAGAATACGGTGTTGGGTTCGAGGGTCAGTTGGTACCAGGACAAATGCGTGGGCTTGAGTGCGATAGCCTGGCGCAGGTCGCCCAGGGCGTCGTCCAGGGACTGATCGGGCAAACCATGCATCAGGTCCAGGTTGAAATTATCGAACCCTGCCTGACGCGCCATGCCGGCAGCGCGCACGGCTTCATCGCCGTTGTGGATGCGGCCCAGGGCCTCAAGCTTTTCTTGCTGGAAGCTCTGGATACCGATGGACAGCCGATTGATCCCCAGCTTGCGGTACGCCACGAACTTCTCTTGTTCGAAAGTGCCGGGGTTGGCTTCCAGGGTGATTTCGATATCGCCAGCAAATGGGATGCGCGCTTCTACACCTTTGAGCAAGCGGCCGAGCGCGGCTGCGCTGAACAGGCTCGGCGTGCCGCCGCCAAAGAAGATCGAGCTCAGTTCACGGCCGTAGACAGCGTGCAGGTCTTGATCGAGGTCGGCCAGCAGGGCGTCCACATACTCTTCTTCCGGTAGCACTTTACTGGCGGTGTGGGAGTTGAAGTCGCAATACGGGCATTTGCGCACGCACCACGGGATGTGGATGTACAGCGCCAGGGGCGGCAGCAGCGGCAGGGCCGCCCGAGGTGTTTGCGCGCCGCCGTGAATCAGCGGCTGCGCAGAAGTGTTTTGGGTCATTTCAGGCTCAGGCGTTGGCGCAGCAAATCCATTGCGCGGGCGCGGTGGCTGATCTGGTTCTTGTCGGCCGGGCTCAGTTCTGCGCTGGAGACATTGCGCTCCGGCACCCAGAACAGCGGGTCATAGCCAAAGCCATGCTCACCGCTGGCCGCATGCAGGATGCGCCCGTGCCACAGGCCTTCACACAGGATCGGCAACGGGTCATCGGCGTGGCGCACCAAGGCCAGCACGCAGACGAATTGCGCGCCGCGCTCGGCGTCTGGCACGTCCTTGAGGGCGTCCAGCAGCTTGGCGTTGTTGGCCGCGTCGCCCTTGCCATCGGCATAACGCGCCGAATAGATGCCAGGGGCGCCGCCGAGAAAGTCCACTGCCAACCCCGAGTCATCCGCCAACGCCGGCAGGCCAGAGATGCGTGCAGCATTGCGGGCCTTGAGGATGGCATTCTCGACGAACGACAGGCCGGTTTCTTCAGGTTCTACCTGGCTGAACTCACCAATAGAGCGCAGTTGCACGGATTCGCCGAGCATCGCCTGCAATTCTTTTAGTTTGCCGGCGTTATGGCTGGCCAGTACGAGTTGGGTGAGGTTCATCATTCGGCCGGAAAGAGTTCTTGGTTGAATTGGAAGCTATGGGCTTTGCCGCCGGTTTCGACGTTGATGGTAAACGTCTTGTATTCACGCTGTGTCACGGAGTAGGGCGCGAGGTAGTTGATCCCGCCTTTCTCGCTGATTTGCTTGAAGGTCAGGACTTCGCTCTTGCCGCCCAGGTCCTTGATGGTGCCGGTCACTTGCGCGGCCACAGGGTTCACGCCCTTGATCACGGTTACGTTGATCAACCCCTTCTCCTTGCTGCGAACCACGCCGATCTTCTGGGCGATTTCCGGTTGCAAGAAGCTGGAAGTAAAGGTGTTGTAGTGGACAGTGATATCGCCGAAGTCTTTCTTGCGATTAGCGTCGATAGAGTCCGCTGCGATGGCGCTGGTGCCCAGGCATGCGGTCAGTAGAAAAATAGCCAAGCGACTCATGATCGTCCCTCTTGAAAATGATTAGACGGCAATTTTGTGGTCGGTCAGGCCAGGGCTGCTGACCCGGTAAATACCGATTTCGCCCAACAGATTGGGCCATAGCTTACTCGCCCAGCCGTGGCGGTGCTGTTGATCGACGGCCAGGCGGTTGATCACCTTGGCTTCACGCTCGCCACACAACGCTTCGAAGTCTTCGAAGGTGCAGAAGTGGATGTTCGGCGTGTTGTACCAGGTGTACGGCAGGAAGTCCGACACCGGCATGCGGCCCTTGGTGGCCAGGTACCAGCGGCAGCGCCAGTGACCGAAGTTGGGGAACGTGATGATGCACTGGCGGCCGACGCGCAGCATTTCGTCGAGGATGCGGTCCGGGTAGTGCACCGCTTGCAGGGCCTGGGTCATCACCACGATGTCGAAGCTGTTGCTGGCAAAGTTGCCCAGGCCCTTGTCCAGGTCCTGCTCGATCACGTTGATGCCCTTGGCCACGCACTGGGCGATGTTGTCCGGGTCGTTTTCAAGGCCGTAGCCGGTCACTTGCTTGTTGTCGCGCAGCCAGCTCAGCAGTTCGCCATCGCCGCAGCCCAGGTCGAGCACGCGGCTGCCGGCGGGGATCCAGTCTTGGATGATGTCCAGGTCGGCTCTCATGGCTTTCTCACAATACGATTCGGTTCATGTAGTTGCTGAACGCCTGCAAGTAACGCGGGATCGGGATCAGGAAGGCATCGTGGCCTTGCGGAGCGTCGATCTCCAGGTAGCAGACGTCTTTGCGCGCGGCCATCAGTGCATCCACCAGCTCACGGGAGCGGGCCGGCGAGAAGCGCCAGTCGGTGGTGAACGACATCACGCAGAACTTGGCCGTGGCACCTTCGAAGGTTTTGGCCAGGTCATCATCAAAGTTGGCCGCCGGGTCGAAGTAGTCCAGTGCCTTGGTCATCAGCAGGTAGGTGTTGGCGTCAAAACGCCCGGAGAACTCCTCACCCTGATAACGCAGGTAGCTTTCTACCTGGAACTCGACGCTGTGGAAGTCGTAGTTGAGCTTTTCGCTTTTGAGGCCACGGCCGAATTTTTCGCCCATGGAGTCATCGGACAGGTAAGTGATGTGCCCAACCATCCGTGCCAGCATCAGGCCGCGTTTGGGAATCACGCCCGCTTCCTGGAACGAACCACCGTGGAACTCAGGGTCAGTGAGGATCGCCTGGCGCGCCACTTCGTTGAAGGCGATGTTCTGCGCCGACAACTTGGGGGCCGAGGCAATTGCCAGGCAATGGCGCACGCGGTCTGGGTAGGTGATGGTCCATTGCAACGCCTGCATGCCGCCCAGGCTGCCGCCGATCACGGCGGCCCATTGCTGGATGCCCAGCAGGTCGGCGAGGTGGGCCTGGCTGTGTACCCAGTCTTCAACAGTGAGCACCGGGAAGTCGGCGCCGAATGGCTTGCCGGTCTCCGGGTTGAGGCTGCTGGGGCCGGTGGAGCCGTTGCAGCCGCCCAGGTTGTTCAGGCTGACCACAAAGAATTTATTGGTGTCGATGGGTTTGCCGGGGCCGATGCAGCTGTCCCACCAACCGGGTTTGCGGTCGTCGGCCGAGTGGAAGCCGGCGGCATGATGATGGCCGGACAGGGCGTGGCAGATCAGCACGGCGTTGCTCGCCGTGGCATTCAATTGGCCGTAGGTTTCATAGATCAGGTCATAGGCAGGCAGCGAACGACCGCAGGCCAGGGCCAGGGGTTCGCTGAAGTGCGCCACTTGGGGCACGACCAGTCCAACAGAATCGGGGGGGAAGGCAGCTGGCATCGACCCTGCTCTCGTTTAAATGAGGCGTAAGTCTAAAGACCGCTGCACCTAGCGGCAAGCAAAGGCCTATAGGGATTCAATTCAATCCGCAGATACAAAATGTGGGCACTGACCTCTGTGGGAGCCGGGCTTGCCCGCGATGCGGGCGCCTCGGTATTACAGGCACACCGCGGCGATGCTATCGCAGGCAAGCCAGCTCCCACATAAGCGTCAGATCAGGCCGAACAGTTCTTTAGGCATGAACGCGTAAAACGCCAACCGCGGGATCACCCAGCTCTGCACCAGTTGGATCGCGATAAACGCGAAGATCGGCGAGATGTCCAGGCCGCCCAGATTAGGGATCAGTCGGCGGAACGGCGCCAGCACCGGCTCGGTAATCTGGAAGACCAGTTCGGCGCCCGGGCTGCGGCTGCCGGGTGCGACCCACGACAGGATCACGCTGATGATCATCGACCAGAAAATGATCTTCAAAAACAGCGAGAACACGCCGATCAGCGCCCATGGCAACAGCAGTACGGTGAAGGCCTGATAGCCGTTGAGCATCAGGATCACGACGAACAACAGAATCTGCAGCAGCAGCGCCAGCACCAGCGACGACATGTCCAGCCCGAACAGGCTCGGGATGACTCGGCGCAGTGGCTTGAGCAGTGGTTGGGTAGCCTTGACCACGAATTGGCACAGCGGGTTGTAGAAGTTCGCCCGCACCAGTTGCAGGATAAAACGCATCAGCACGATCAGCAGGTACAGGCTGCCCAGGGTCTGGATGATGAAAATAAGCGCGTCATTGATTCCGAGCATGTTTGATTCCTGAATAAGGGACGATTATTTGCCCAGTTGTTCGGCCATCTCGGCCGAACGATGTGCTGCGGCACCCAGTGCTTTTTCTACCAGGGCTTCAAAGCCCCCGGCCTGGAAAGATTCGATAGCGGCTTGGGTGGTGCCACCTGGCGAGGTCACGCGACGGCGCAGCTCGGCCGCATCCACTTCGCTGGAAACGGCCATATGTGCGGCGCCCAGGGCGGTTTGCTCGGCCAGTTGCTTGGCGACTTCCTGAGGCAGGCCCAACTTTACGCCGGCGGCGGTCATGGACTCGATCAGCAGAAAGAAATACGCCGGGCCACTGCCTGACACGGCGGTGACTGCATCCAGTTGCTGTTCCTGTTCCAGCCACAGGGCGATGCCCACGGCAGACAGCAGTTCCTGGGCCTGATCACGCTGGGCGGCGCTGACCTCGGAGGTTGCATACAGGCCGCTCACGCCCTGGCGCAATAGCGACGGAGTGTTGGGCATGCAGCGCACAATGGGTTGGGCGCCGAGCCAGTTAGTCATGCTGGCGCAGGTAATGCCGGCCGCGATGGATACCACCAACTGATGCGGTTGCAGGCTCGGGCGCAGGCTTTCGCACACGGCTTTCATCGCCTGGGGTTTCACCGCCAGCACAATCACATCGACGCCCTGGATGGCCTCGGCGTTGTCGGCGAAGGTTTCGATACCGTGCTCGGCACTGACGCGGGCACGGGTGTCGGCACCCGGGTCGCTCGCGCGGATCTGCGCAGCGTCCAGGCCCTTGGCCCGCAGGCCGCCGATCAGGCTGGCCGCCATGTTACCGGCGCCGATAAAGGCAATACGCGTGTCTCTCATGACAGGTCCTTATTCAGTGAAAAGTCAGCCATTTCACGGCTGGCCGTAGTCGCGGGCGCCAAACAGGGCGGTACCGATGCGCACCCAGGTGGCGCCTTGGGCGATGGCCGACTCAAGGTCGTGGCTCATGCCCATGGAAAGTGTGTCCAGCGGCAGGTCAAGGCTGTTTTGCAGGTCGCGTACTTGAGCGAACGCTGCATCTTGCGCGGCGCGATCTTCGGTCGGCTCGGGGATTGCCATCAGGCCACGCAATTTCAAGCGCGGCAGGGCGCTGATAGCGCTGGCCAGCGCCGGCAAGTCGGCGGGTGTACAGCCGCTCTTGCTGGCTTCGCCACTGACGTTGACCTGGATGCAGATGTTCAGCGGCGGCAGGTCGGCCGGGCGTTGTTCGGACAGGCGTTGTGCAATTTTGAGGCGGTCCACGGAATGCACCCAAGCGAAGTTCTCGGCGATAGCGCGCGTCTTGTTCGATTGAATGGGGCCGATGAAGTGCCAACTCAAGGGCAGGTCGGTTAATTCGGCTTGTTTGCCCAAGGCTTCCTGCAGATAGTTTTCACCGAAGTCGTGCAGGCCGGCGGCATAGGCTTCGCGCACGGCTTGCGCGGGCTTGGTCTTGCTCACGGCCAGCAGGTGGATGCTGCTTGCGTCGCGCTGCACGGCGTCGGCTGCGGCGCGGATGCGCTGGCTAACCTGGCCGAGGTTGTCTGCTATCGTCGACATTCAAGATGCGCCCGTGGATATGGAGTCCGCGGCATTCTACTGGAAATGGAAAGCCCTATGGATATCACTGAACTGCTGACGGCCAGCGTGCGCCGTGGCGCTTCCGACCTGCATCTGTCCGCAGGTCTGGCGCCGATGTTACGGGTCGATGGCGAGGTCTGGCCGCTGGATGGGCCGGTGCTGTCGTCGCCTCAGGTGGCGGATTTGCTCAGCCCGTTGCTGAACAAATACCAGCAAAAGGATTTCGAAACATCTCTCGAAACAGACTTTGCCTTCGAGCTACCAGGCGTTGCGCGGTTCCGCGCCAATGTGTTCCAGCAGGATCGCGGCATGGGCGCGGTGTTTCGCACCATTCCCAGCGAGGTGCAGAGTCTGGAGAGCCTCGGGCTCGGCGAGGTGTTCCAACGTATCGCCGAGTTGCCTCGGGGTCTGGTGCTGGTCACCGGGCCCACCGGCTCGGGCAAATCCACCACGTTGGCGGCGATGATCGACTACCTCAACCAGCATCGCCGCCAGCACATCCTGACCCTTGAAGACCCGATCGAATTTATCCACAGGCCCAAGACCGCGCTGATCAACCAGCGTCAGGTGCATCGCGACACCCATAGTTTTGCCAACGCCCTGCGTTCGGCACTGCGCGAAGACCCGGATGTGATCCTGGTGGGCGAGCTGCGCGACCTGGAAACCATCCGCCTGGCCCTGACAGCCGCTGAGACCGGGCACCTGGTGTTTGGCACCCTGCACACGTCGTCGGCCGCAAAGACCGTGGGCAGGCTGGTGGATGTGTTCCCCGCGGGGGAAAAAGCCATGGTGCGCTCGATGCTTTCTGAATCGCTGCAGGCAGTGGTGTCCCAAGTGCTGGTGAAGAAGCTCAGCGGCGGGCGCGTGGCGGCGCACGAAATCATGCTGGGTACGCCCGCGATTCGCAATTTGATCCGCGAGGACAAGGTGGCGCAGATGGTTTCGGCGATCCAGACGGGTGGGGCGTTGGGGATGAAGACGTTGGATATGAGTTTGAAGGGGTTGGTGACCGAGGGGGTGGTCAGCCGGGAGGAGGCGCGCGAGAAGGCAAGGGTGCCGGGTGATATATAGCTCTCAAGTACCCTGCAATTAAATGTGGGAGGGGGCTTGCTCCCGATAGCGGTGGGTCAGCCAATACATGTGCTGACTGACACCCTGCTATCGGGGGCAAGCCCCCTCCCACATTTGTACTGTATTTCAGCTTGGGATTAGCGCTGGACGACCCGCAAGTTGCTGTTCTGCTCTTTAGGCAGCACCCGCTTGGCAATCACATAGTTCTTGTTCCAAAACGGCTTCTTCAGCGTGTCGATACTTACCGACTTGCCCCGACGCGGCGCGTGGATAAACCGGTCGTTGCCCAGGTAAATGGCAACGTGGTTCACCTGGCGGCTCTTGAGCTTGAAGAACAGCAGGTCGCCGGGCTTCAAGTCCTTGCGGTCAACCTTCTGCCCATGACCGGCCGCCATGGCATTGGACGTACGTGGCAAATCCACCGCAGCGACGTCGTTAAACGCATATTTCACCAAGCCGCTGCAGTCAAACCCTTTACTTGGGCTGCTGCCGCCCCAACGATAAGGAGTACCGAGCACGTTAACGGCGCGGCTGAGGACGTTGCTGCTTTGCTTGGTGTCGACGCCAGCCAGGTTGGAAACTGCTTTACCGTTGTGAACCTTGCTCAACTGGGTTGGGCGGTTGACGGTCAGCTTTACCGATTTGGCGGTGCTTGGCGTGCTGTGTACTTTAGGCGTGAAACCGTTGACGTTCGGAAGTCGTTGCTCACGATTGGTGGCGTGGGCGGCCAGTGGCATTAATAGGCAAATGGTTAGCCATGTCTTGAAAAATGGTCGCATTAGGCGTGGCTCTTAAGTGTTTGCGCGCAACTTTATAACAGCTTTTTGTGTCGTTCTCAGGCCGTTTGTCGACTGAACCTTGACGTCAAAATCAGGAAAAACGCGACGAAACGCCGCAATTGTCCTACACAAGTCAGGTGGCATAAGGCTTTCAGGGCAGGGAAGATATCATTTGCCGTACGTCGGGCGCCCGTAAAAAAGTCACAAAGAAAATGAAAAAATTTATCTATCGAGACAAAAGAGGTACGCGATGAACACCTATCGACAGGATTATTCCCCGCAAGACACCCACAGCAAGGTGATCGGCTACCTGCTCTGGATTTTCGGTTTTACCGGGGCGCATCGCTTCTATTACGGCAAGCCGGTGACCGGCACGATCTGGTTTTTCACCTTGGGCTTGCTGGGCATCGGCTGGTTGATCGACCTGTTCCTGATCCCGGCCATGGACCGTGAAGCCGACCTGCGTTTTACCGCTGGGCCTATCGAGTACAACATCGCCTGGGTACTGCTGGCCTTTCTCGGCGTGTTTGGTGTGCACCGTATGTATCAGGGCAAATGGATCAGTGGCCTGATCTACTTGCTGACCGGTGGGCTGTTTTTGGTGGGGGTGCTGTATGACTTCTGGACGCTGAATACGCAGATATCGATTCGTAATGCTGAGCGCAATGGCGGGCGCTGAGTTCTGTGAACTTTAGTGAGATCTAAATGTGGGAGGGGGCTTGCCCCCGATAGCGGTGGGTCAGCCAGCTTATTTTTAGCTGACCCACTGCAATCGGGAGCAAGCCCCCTCTCACATTTACTGTGCCCACATTAGATAGGCGGGGTATCAGGCCTGGTAGGTAATACGTCCGTCGACCACGGTGTAACGCACCGCCGCCGGCAGGCTATGGCCAATGAACGGGCAGTTTTCACCCTTCGACAGCCAATGTTCCCCGGCCACCGTCGAGCTGCCCAGGTCAAACAGCACCAGGTCCGCAGGCCCACCTACCTCCAACTTGCCCGCTGGCAGGCGCAGGGCGTCGGCCGGGCCGGTGCTCAGGCGTGCCAATAGGGTCGGCAGGTCAAGCAAACCATCTTCCACCAACGTCATCGCCAGTGGCAGCAACAGCTCAACGCTGCTGATACCCGGCTCTGTCGCACCAAACGGCGCCAGCTTGGCATCCCGCTCGTGGGGCTGGTGATGGCTGGAAATCGCCGACACCACCCCGGATTTGACCGCCGCACGCAAACCATCTCGGTCGGCGCGGGTGCGCAGGGGTGGCTGCACGTGGTACAGGCTGGAGAAGTCGATCAGCGCCTCATCCGTCAGAATCAACTGATACAGCGCCACATCCGCCGTTACCGGCAAACCACGGGCCTGGGCCTGTGCGATCAGGGCCACACCGCGTGCGCTGGTCAACTGGCTGAAATGCGCACGCACGCCGCTTTGCTCTACCAGCAGCAGGTCGCGGGCCAGGGCCACGGTCTCGGCGGTTTCCGGGATACCCGGCAGGCCGAGGAAGCTGGCCACGGCGCCTTCGTGGGCCAGGCCACCTTCGGCCAGGTCGTGGTCCTGGGAGTTGAAGATCACCGTCAGATCGAACGTGGCTGCGTATTCCAGGGCGCGCAGCAGCGTGCGGGTGCTGCGAAAGCTTTCCAGGCCGTTGCCGAAGGCCACGCAACCGGCGTCACGCAGGGCGATCAGCTCGGCGAGTTGTTCGCCTTCGAGGCCTTTGCTCAGGGCACCAATGGGGAACACTTTGCAATTGCCCGCTTCACGGGCGCGGTCCAGGATCAGCTCGGTCACGGCCGAGGTGTCCAGAATCGGCTTGGTGTGCGGCGGGCAGCACAGGCTGGTCACACCACCAGCAGCGGCGGCGCGGGTTTCGCTGGTGATGGTGCCTTTGCGGCTGTAGCCCGGTTCGCGCAGGGCGACGTTCAGGTCGACCAGGCCAGGCGCGGCCACCAGGCCTTTGGCGTCGATGGTTTCAGTCGCGCTGAAACCTGCCGGGGCGGCGCCGATGGCAATGATCTTGCCGGCGTCCAGGTGCAGGTCGGTAACTTGGTCCAGGCCAGTGGCCGGGTCAATGACGCGAGCGCCGAGGATGCTGAGCTTCACTGGGCGTTCTCCTGCTCGAATTGACGTTGCGCGGTTTGCCCGCTCATGGCCATGGACATCACGGCCATGCGTACGGCGATGCCGTAGGTGACCTGGTTCAAGATCACCGATTGCGGGCCGTCGGCCACTGCCGACTCAATCTCCACGCCACGGTTGATCGGGCCGGGGTGCATCACGATGGCATCCGGCTTTGCCCCGGCCAGGCGTGCGGTGGTCAGGCCGAACAAACGGTAGAACTCGCCTTCGCTCGGCAACAGGCCACCGGCCATGCGCTCGCGTTGCAGGCGCAGCATGATCACCACGTCTACATCCTTGAGGCCTTCGGCCATGTCGGTGTAGACCTTGACGCCGTACTGCTCGATGCCGATGGGCAGCAGGGTTTTCGGCGCGATCACGCGGATATCCGGGCAACCCAAGGCTTTAAGGGCGAGCATGTTCGAGCGTGCCACCCGTGAATGCAGGATGTCGCCGACGATGGCCACCGAGAGGTTTTCAAAGCTGCCTTTGTGCCGACGGATGGTGAGCATGTCGAGCATGCCCTGGGTCGGGTGGGCGTGACGGCCGTCGCCGCCGTTGATGATTGCCACCTGCGGGCACACGTGCTCGGCGATGAAGTGCGCGGCGCCGGAGTCGCCGTGGCGAACCACGAACATGTCGGCGGCCATGGCTTCGAGGTTGCGCAGGGTGTCGAGCAGGGTTTCGCCCTTGCTCGCCGACGAGGTGGACACGTTCAGCGTGATCACGTCGGCCGACAGCCGCTGGGCCGCCAGCTCAAAGGTGGTGCGGGTGCGGGTGGAGTTCTCGAAGAACACATTGCAGATGGTCTTGCCGCGCAGCAGCGGGACCTTCTTCACCGCGCGGCCACCGACTTCAAGGAACGAGTCGGCGGTGTCGAGGATTTCGGTGAGCAGTTCGCGGGGCAAACCGTCGAGGGACAAGAAATGTTGCAACTGACCCTGAGCATTGAGCTGCAGCGGGCGCTTGGCATCTAGAGGCGTCATCGCGGGGACTCTTTACAAGGCGGTTTAAAGGGCAAGGTCTTGCAGTTCGAGTGCGAGCGGCGTTGGACCGAGCAATTTTACCCGTTGATGGGCAGCAAGCGACAGTGTGGCGCCGACCACATCCGGGCTGATCGGCAGTTCACCGGCGTCCAGGTCCAGCAGGCATACCAGGGTCACGCTGGCCGGGCGGCCGTAGTCGAACAGTTCGTTCATGGCCGCGCGGATGGTGCGGCCGCTCATCAGCACGTCGTCGATCAATACCAGGTGCTGGCCTTCGATCTCGAAGGGCAGGGCCGACGGGCGCACTTGCGGGTGCAGGCCGTTCTGGCTGAAATCGTCGCGGTAGAACGACACATCCAGCGTACCCAGGGGCGAGTCACTGCCCAATTCATCCAGCAAAGCCTGGGCCACCCACACACCGCCAGTGCGAATGCCGATAAAACGCGGCTCGCTGATGGCACGGTGTTGCAGATGGGCCGTGAGGCTCGTCGCCATCTGGCTGATCAGTTCGGCGGGGTTCGGCAAGCTCATGGTGGCTCCTTCAAGGCCTTGCGCAGGCAAGGTCCGGGCTCAAACGTAAAAAGACGCGGCAAGCCGCGTCAGTCAGGATTCAAATAAAGCGGTGTTTTCGTCCAGCCAGCCCTGTAGCAACAGGGCGGCGGCGATGGCGTCCACGGGGTTGTCGCGGTAGCTGCCCTTTTGGCCGCCACGGTCGCGCCGCTCACCTTTGGCTTCAAAGGTGGTGAGGCGTTCATCGTGGGTATAGAAGGGCAGGTTGTAGCGGCCATTGAGGCGGCGGGCGAATTTTTCGGCGCGCAGGCACATGTCGCTGGGGGTGCCGTCCATGTTCAGGGGCAGGCCGACCACCACGGCGTCGGGCTTCCACTCTTTAATGAGGGCTTCGACCTGGTTCCAGTCCGGAATGCCGTTCTGGGCCTTGAGGGTACACAGCTCGCGGGCCTGGCCGGTAATCACCTGGCCGACCGCCACGCCGATCTGTTTGGTGCCGTAGTCAAACCCCAGTATCAAACGCAAAGCCATCAGGCGTGCCCCGCCTGGCTGGTGAGCAGGCTCAGGTTGACGCGCAACTTGGCCGCCGCTGCTTCCAGGCGCTGTTCGCTGGGGGTGTTGAATAGAATGTCGGCATCGAACGGGCACGTCAGCCAGGCATTGCTGGCCAGTTCGGCTTCCAATTGGCCCGCTTCCCAGCCGGCATAACCCAGGGTGATCACACTTTGCTCAGGGCCGATGCCGTCCGCGATGGCGAACAACACGTCTTGGGAAGTGGACAACGACACGCCTTCAAGGTCGACGGTGGCCTGGAACTTCGGCCCGGTAGGGTGCAGCACAAAACCACGGTCGGTCTGCACCGGCCCGCCGATGTAGATCGGCACAGCCTGGCAACGGGCTGGCGGGTCGATCTCGGGGCGCAGTTGCTCAAGGATATCCGCCAGGTTCAGCTCTTGCGGGCGGTTGATCACCAACCCCATGGCACCATTGGCGGTGTGCTCGACGATGTAGGTCAAGGTCTGCGCAAAGTTCGGGTCGGCCATATGGGGCATGGCGATCAGGAATTGGTGCTTGAGGTAGGTCGGGCTGACGTTTTTCATGTTCGGTAGTGTGGCGTTGGAGGGGCGAACTGACAAGTCTGATCATCTGTGGGCATATGAATGTGGCGAGGGTGCTTGCTCCCGTCGGACTGCGCAGCAGGCCCATTTTTTGGGGCCGCTTCGCAGCCCAGCGGGAGCAAGCTCCCTCGCCACAACAAGGCTGCTCTTGAGGCCTCAGTTGCTGGAGAGGCGGTCGCCCTTGGCGAACTTCCAGGTGCGGATGATTTCCAGGCGATCGACGTCGTTCAGGTCGCCGGTAAAGGGTGCAAAAGGCGCAGCAAGGCGCACGATACGCTGTGCGGCCTGGTCCAGCAGCGGTTGGCCGGAGGACTCCAGTACCTGCACTTCATATAACGTGCCGTCACGGTTAATCGACACCAATAGACGCAAATTGCCGTAGATCTGCTGGCGCCGTGCTTCGTCCGGGTAGTTAAGGTTGCCGATGCGCTCGACCTTCTTACGCCATTCGTCCTTATACCAGGCGCCTTTGTCCCGCATGGTGGAGGCGGCATTGAGCCGGTAGATGCGCGGGCGCTTGGCGTACAGCTGTTGTTCGTTGGCCAGTTCGGCTTCGAGGCTGGAAATCTCATCGGTCAGCGTCGAGCTGTCGAACGTAGGTGCGGGTTTGACGGGCTCGGGTTTTGGCTCGGTCTTGGTCTTTTCGCGCTGGGTCGGGGCTTTTTGCGGTTTGGGCGCGACGGTGGTCACGGCAGCCTTGGGTGCGCTTTGTTGCACCTCCGGCTTGGGCGCCGGTGGCGGCGTGACCTTATTGACCTTGTTGTCCTGGAACGGCGCGACTTCGGTGGTCTTGGGGATCGCCTTCTTGTCCAGGGTGCCGCTGCCTTGCTGATTGTCCTGGGCAAGAAAATCAGCCTTCTCGGGCTTCTTTTCGCTCTTGAACGTGGCGAGGGTGATTTCGAGGGTCTTGGTGATCTGCTTGGGCTCGACCATGGTGAAGCCCAGCCCGAGGATCAGGGCCAAGTGAATCAACGCTGCCAGGAACAGGGTAAATCCGAGCCGATCAGCCGGGCGCACGCCGCTGTGGGAGAGTTCGGGGGGCAGATCGGACGGGAGTGTCATGACAAGAAAACCAACATCGCGCGTTTCACAGGTGGCGCATGATAACGCAATGTTGGTGTGTGTCCGGCTGTTCTATGTCACTTGGCTTGTAGCTTGCGCTCAATGGCAGCCATCAGCATTTCGCCGATGTTTGTGCCGAATGCATTGTCTATCTCACGGATACAGGTGGGGCTGGTGACGTTGATTTCAGTCAGGTGCTCGCCAATTACGTCAAGGCCTACAAAGAGCAGTCCCTTTTCCCGCAAAGTCGGTCCGACTTGGCCTGCAATCCAGCGATCCTTTTCTGACAAGGGCCGTGCTTCGCCGCGACCACCGGCCGCCAGGTTGCCACGGGTCTCGCCCGCCGCCGGGATACGCGCCAGGCAGTAATCCACCGGCTCGCCGTCGATCATCAGGATGCGCTTGTCGCCGTCCTTGATGGCCGGCAGGTAGGCTTGGCCCATGATCTGCTGGGTGCCCAGGGCGGTCAGGGTTTCGAGGATCACCGACAGGTTCGGGTCGCCAGCGCGGTGGCGGAAGATCGAGGTGCCGCCCATGCCGTCCAGCGGCTTGAGGATCACATCACCGTGTTTGGCAGCGAATTCACGCAGCACGTCGGCGCGGCGGCTGACTACAGTTGGCGGCGTGCACTGTGGGAATAGGGTGGCGAACAGCTTTTCATTGCAGTCACGCAGGCTTTGCGGCTTGTTGACGATCAGCACGCCAGCGCGCTCGGCCTGCTCCAGCAGGTAGGTGGTGTAGACGAACTCCATGTCGAACGGCGGGTCTTTGCGCATCAGGATCACGTCCAGATCGCTCAACGGGCTGTCGACTTCGTCCGAAAGCTCAAACCACTTCTCGGGGTTGGCGAACACCTGCAGCGGGCGCATGCGAGCGCGGGCTTCGCCTTCGCCCTGGTAAAGATCGCGCTGCTCCATATAGAACAGGGTCCAGCCGCGGGCCTGGGCGGCCAGGAGCATGGCCAGCGAGCTGTCCTTTTTATAGGAAATGCTGGCGATAGGGTCCATGACAATGCCGACGCGAACGCTCATGGGGGGTTTCCTCTAGCAAATTAGGGCGCATAAAAGTGGCGTCAGAGTGGCGCTGCGACTGTTGTGGGTCAAGGAAAAACCACCTGACGGGTGCCTCGATAGATTGCTCCCCGAGACTGTGCTAAAAAGACTGCCACGGCGCAGCAGCCCTTGAATTCCAAGGCTTGCGGCGCTCACCCTGTGCAACATCAGGCAGTACACACCGAAAACCGATTCGCTGTGGCGATGGTAGAGCAGATATGGAACAGCATTCCAACGCCTTGAGAGTGATGGTGATCGACGATTCAAAGACGATCCGCCGCACCGCCGAGACCTTGTTGAAGAACGTGGGGTGCGATGTCATCACGGCCATTGACGGTTTCGATGCCCTGGCCCGGATTGTTGATCATCACCCGCACATTATCTTTGTCGACATCATGATGCCGCGCCTGGATGGCTATCAGACCTGCGCGCTGGTGAAGAACAACCCGGCGTTCAAGTCGATCCCGGTGATCATGCTGTCTTCCAAGGATGGCCTGTTTGACAAGGCCAAGGGGCGCATCGTGGGTGTCGATCAGTTTTTGACCAAGCCTTTTAGCAAGGAAGAACTGCTGGGTGCGATCAAGGCCTACGTGCCTGCTTTCGCCGCGGTAGAACAAGCACTCTGACACCGCCCACCAGGGTTGGTGTCTACCAAGTTAGTGGGGAAAACCATGGCACGTGTTCTGATCGTCGACGATTCGCCGACCGAAATGTACAAACTGACCGGCATGCTGGAAAAGCACGGTCACGAAGTTCTCAAAGCCGAAAACGGCGCGGACGGCGTGGCCCTGGCCCGCCAGGAAAAACCCGACGCCGTGCTGATGGACATCGTGATGCCGGGCCTCAACGGCTTCCAGGCCACCCGTCAGCTGTCCAAGGAGCCGGAAACCAACGGCATCCCGATCATCATCATCACTACCAAAGACCAGGAAACCGACAAAATCTGGGGCGCACGCCAGGGCGCCAAGGATTACCTGACCAAGCCGGTGGACGAAGACACCCTGATCGCCACCCTGAACAAGGTGCTGGCCGGCTGACGGCAGGCCATCATGACCGAGTCGCAAACCGCCTTTGAGCTGTTGCTCGACATCGACCGCCGCTGCCGCCTGCTGGCCGCCGACCTGCCGTCCCAGGAAACCCGCCAGCAACGCTGGAGCGGCATCGGTTTTCGCGTGGGTCAGCATTGGTACGTGGCGCCCATGGGCGAAGTCGCCGAAGTGTTGCATGAGCCGCGCTGCACTTTAATGCCCGGGGTCAAGGCCTGGGTCAAGGGAGTGGCTAATCTGCGTGGGCGTTTGTTGCCGGTGATGGACCTGGGTGGGTTCCTCGGCCTTGAGCTGTCCAGGGCGCGCAAACAGCGGCGGGTGCTGGTGGTGGAATACAACGACCTGTTTGTCGGGCTGCTGGTAGACGAGGTGGTAGGCATGCAGCATTTCGCGCAAGACGCATTGCAGGCGAACGCCACTCCGGGCACGCCATTTATCCAGGGCCAGTTCGACGGCGAGCCGCTGTGGCAGGTCTTCAGCCCCTTCACCCTGGCCCAGGCTCCAGGCTTCATGGATGTTGCCGCATGACCACCGCTACCACGCCCAAACCCCAGGCCGGCTCGCGAAGCCGTTCGCAGATCATCGTGCTGTTTATCGCGCTGATCGTATTCATCATGCTGCTGTTCGCCAACTTCGCGTACCTCAACACCCAATCGACCTACGACAAGCAGTACATCGGCCATGCCGGTGAACTGCGGGTGCTGTCTCAGCGCATCGCCAAGAACGCCACCGAAGCCGCCGCCGGCAAGTCGGCCGCGTTCAAGCTGCTGGGGGATGCGCGCAACGACTTCGCCCAACGCTGGGGCTACCTGAAAAAAGGTGACCCGCAAACCGGGCTGCCTGCTGCGCCCAGCGCGGTACGCGCCGAAATGCGTGCTGTGCAGACCGACTGGGAAGCGCTGCTGAAGAACACCGATGCGATCCTGGCCAGCGAGCAGACCGTGCTGTCGCTGCATCAAGTGGCCGCGACATTGGCCGAAACTGTGCCGCAATTGCAGATGGAGTCGGAGAAGGTCGTCGACATCCTGCTGCAACGCGGGGCTCCTGCCAGCCAGGTGGCCTTGGCCCAGCGCCAGTCGCTGTTGGCCGAACGTATCCTGGGCGCGGTCAACACCGTGCTCGCCGGCGACGAATCCGCCGCCCAGGCCGCCGACACTTTTGGCCGCGACGCCAACCGCTTCGGCCAGGTGCTCAACGGCATGCTTCAGGGGAATGCCGGCCTGCGTATCACCCAGGTCGAAGACCCCGACGCCCGAGCGCGGCTGGCGGAAATCGCTGAACTGTTCGAGTTCGTTTCAGGCTCGGTGGATGAGATCCTCGAAACCTCGCCGCAGCTGTTTCAGGTGCGCGCGTCGGCGAGCAATATCTTTAACCTCTCGCAAACCCTGCTCGATGAAGCCTCACACCTGGCCACCGGGTTTGAAAACCTCGCCAGCGGGCGTAGCCTGGACACCATCGGCGGCTATGTACTGGGTTTGCTGGCGCTGACGTCGATCATCCTGATCGGCCTGGTGATGGTGCGCGAGACTAACCGCCAACTGCATGAAACCGCCGAGAAGAACGAGCGCAACCAGAACGCGATCATGCGTCTGCTGGATGAAATCGAAGACCTGGCCGACGGCGACCTGACGGTAACCGCCTCGGTGACCGAAGACTTCACCGGCACTATCGCCGACTCCATCAATTATTCCGTCGACCAATTGCGCGACCTGGTGGCCACCATCAACCTCACCGCCGGGCAGGTGGCCGGTGCGGTACAGGACACCCAGGCCACTGCCATGCACCTGGCCCAAGCCTCCGAGCACCAGGCCCAGCAAATCGCCGAGGCCTCCACCGCGATCAACCAGATGGCCCAGTCCATCGACCAGGTGTCGGCCAACGCCGCCGAGTCCTCGGCCGTAGCGGAGCGCTCGGTAGAGATCGCCAACAAGGGCAACGAAGTGGTGCATAACACCATCCACGGCATGGACAACATCCGCGAGCAGATCCAGGACACCGCCAAGCGCATCAAACGCCTGGGCGAGTCGTCCCAAGAGATTGGCGATATCGTCAGCCTGATCGACGACATCGCCGACCAGACCAACATCCTCGCCCTCAATGCCGCGATCCAGGCCAGCATGGCCGGGGACGCCGGGCGCGGTTTTGCCGTGGTGGCCGATGAGGTGCAGCGACTGGCTGAACGCTCATCTGCCGCCACCCGGCAAATCGAGACCCTGGTGCGGGCGATCCAGGCGGATACCAATGAAGCGGTGATCTCCATGGAGCAGACCACCACCGAAGTGGTGCGCGGCGCGCGGTTGGCGCAGGACGCTGGCGTAGCACTGGAAGAGATTGAAGGGGTGTCGAAGACGTTGGCGGCGTTGATTCAGAGCATCTCGAATGCGGCGCAGCAACAGACCAGTTCGGCGGGGCAGATTTCGTTGACGATGAACGTGATTCAGCAGATCACGACGCAGACGTCGTCGGGGTCGACCGCTACCGCTGAGAGTATCGGCAACCTGGCAAAAATGGCGAGCCAGTTGCGCCGTTCGGTGTCGGGCTTCACCCTGCCGCCAGCAAAGCAGGTCGACAGTTGAAATGAAGTTAAATGTGGGAGGGGGCTTGCTCCCGATTGCAGTAGTTCAGTCACAATCTCTTTGACTGACACACCGCCATCGGGAGCAAGCCCCCTCCCACATTGGATCTCCATTGGTTTTGAGATCAAGGTAACCCACGAATTCTAAGCGGAGCAGTTATGGTTGATCGGCACGACTACGTAGCCCTCGAATGGGTCAAGGGCGACATTGCCGAAACCCTGAAACAGGCACGTGCGGCGCTGGACGCCTTTGTCGAAACCGCTGACGGCGACGCCATCAGCGAGTGCCTCGCCGCCATTCACCAAGTGCATGGCGCGCTGCTGATGGTCGAATTCTACGGCGCGGCACTGCTGGCCGAAGAGCTGGAAGAACTGGCCCTGGCACTGCAAGCCGAGCGCGTCAGCCAGCGCGACGAAAGCATCCGCCTGCTGCAACAAGCCCTCAACCAATTGCCGCTGTATCTCGACCGCGTACACAGCGCCCGCCGCGACTTGCCGCTGGTGGTGTTGCCGCTGCTCAACGACCTGCGCAGCGCCCGCGGTGAAAGCCTGTTGTCGGAGACGAGCCTGTTCAGCCCACAACTGCTGTCGATTGCGCCATTGCCCGATGAAGCCCTGGCCCAACGCGCAGCACCGGACCTGCAAGAACAACTGCGTCAATGGCACCAACTGCTGCAACAAGCCCTGGCCGGGTTACTGCGTGAAGACCACGGCCCCAGCAACCTGGAAGACATGGCGCGAGTGTTCGCCCGCCTCGAAGCGCTGTGCCAGGGCGCGCCGCTGCTGCCGTTGTGGCAAGTCACCTCGGCGTTGGTCGAAGGCATGCTCACCGGCGTGATCGCCAACAGCCCGGCGCTGCGCAGCCTGCTCAAGGCCAGTGACAAACAACTCAAGCGGCTGCTGGCCCAGGGTATCGGCGGCATCAATCAGCCTGCGCCGGATGAGTTGCTCAAAAGTTTGCTGTTTTATGTCGCCAAGGTCACCCGGCCGACGCCACGCATGCAAAGTCTCAAAGAGCGCTACGGCCTGGACGACGCCCTGCCCGACAGCGCCGTGGTAGACGCCGAGCGGGCGCGACTGGCCGGGCCGGACCGCAATGCCATGGGCTCGGTACTTGGTGCACTGTGTGAAGAGTTGGTGCGGGTCAAGGAGCGCCTCGACCTGTTTGTGCGCAGCGACCGCCAGCACACCAACGATCTGGACGCCTTGCTGGCGCCGTTGCGCCAGATCGCCGATACCTTGGCGGTGCTGGGCTTCGGCCAGCCGCGCAAAGTGATCATCGATCAACTCGCCGTGGTACTGAGCCTGGCCCAGGGGCAGCGTGAGCCCAACGATGCCGTGCTGATGGATGTCGCCGGCGCCTTGCTCTACGTCGAAGCCACGTTGGCCGGCATGGTCGGCACCGTCGAGCCGCAAAGCCGCGAAGAAAGCCGCTTGCCCACCACCGACCTGACCCAGATCCACCAGTTGGTGATCCGTGAGTCGTGCCAGTGTTTGCGCCAGGCCAAGGAGCTGGTGATCGACTGCGTTGAAGCCGATTGGGACCGTCAGCGCCTGGAGTCCTTGCCCGAACTGCTGAGCCAGGTACGTGGCGCGCTGGCAATGATTCCGCTGCCACGGGCCGCGAGCCTGATGCGCGGCTGCACCGATTACGTCGACGAACAATTGATGGGCAACGACGCGCCGCCATCCGAGGCGCAACTGGGGCATTTCGCCGATGTGATCAGTGGCCTTGAGTACTACCTGGAACGCATGCTCCAAGACCCCGATGCCGATGGCGAACGGGTGTTGGAACGGGCCACCCAAGGCCTCGCTGCGCTGGGTTACCTGCCCACCGAAAAGCCCTGGCGCCAAGCGCTGGTCGCCCCTGACGGCGCGCTGTCCACCGAGATTGCGCCGACCCAATCCCAGTTCGATGCATTGGCCAGCCCCACTTCACGCTTGAACCCACCGGCCCTGCAACGCCCCGGTAGTCTGCTGCCGCCACCGGCCGACGAAGAGCCCATTGACGACGAACTGCGCGAAGTCTTCCTCGAAGAAACCGACGAAGTCCTCGAAGTGCTGCACCGCTACCTGCCCAACAGCACCGACAAGACCGCCCAGGGCGAAATGCGCCGGGCCTTCCATACCCTCAAGGGCAGCGGTCGCATGGTGCGTGCGCTGGTGCTGGCCGAGCTGGCTTGGGCCGTGGAAAACCTGCTCAACCGTGTGCTGGAACGCAGCGTCGCCCTTGGCCCTGAGGTACAGCAGGTACTGGACGAAGCCGTGGCCCTGCTGCCGGAGCTGATCGCCGATTTCGCCACCGACGACCAGCACCAACGTGACGAAGTTGACGCCCTGGCCGCCCGCGCTCACGCCCTGGCCAGTGGCGCGCAAGTGCACGCCGCCGAAGCCCACGACCCGATGCTGCTAGAGATTTTTCGCAACGAAGCCCAGAGCCATCTGGAAAGCCTCAACCAATTTCTGCAACAAGCCGCCGAGCATGTGCCGCTGCAAGTCAGCGATGAACTGCAACGCGCCCTGCACACCCTCAAAGGCAGCGCCTACATGGCCGGCGTGCTGCCCATCGCCGAGCTTGCGCGCCCGCTCGACCATCTCACCCGCGAATACAAGGCCCACCGCCTGCCGCTGGACCTGGACGAAGTGGAGTTGCTGCTGGAAGCCGAAGGCCTGTTCCAACGTGGGCTGCGTTATCTGGACCGTGACCCGCTGGCGCCGATCAAAGGCGCACAAGACCTGATCGACCGCACCCAAAGCCTGCTCGACCAGCAGCTTGAAGCCTTGCTTGATGCACCGAACACGGGCCTGCGCATCAAGCGCGACCCGCAACTGATCGCCAACTTCCTGGCCCAGGGCATGGATATTCTGCTCGACGCCGAAAGCCTGCTGCGTCGCTGGCAACAACACCCCGGCGAGCGTCAGGAACTCACCGCGCTGCTGGATGAACTGACCACCCTGGGGGAGGGGGCCCACGTCGCCGACCTGCATGCGATCGACGAACTGTGCGAAGCCTTGCTCGACCTCTACGGCGCCGTCGAAGAAAGCAGCCTGGCGGTCAGCGAGCGGTTCTTTCATGAGGCCGAGCACGCTCACGAAGCGCTGATCAACATGCTCGACCAGTTGGCCGCCGGCCAGGAAATCAACCCGGCACCGGAACGGGTTCAAGCCCTGCGCGAACTGCTGGACGAAGCCCTCGACCCGTCCGCCACCGGCCTGATCAAAACCGACGGCAGTCGTACCCTGAGCATCTCCGAGTTGGGCGCTGCGACCCAGCAGTTGGGTCATGAGCCGGCGATGGACGACGAGATCGTCGAGATCTTCCTCGAAGAAGCCGTAGACATCCTCGACAGCGCCGGGCAGTCCCTTAAACGCTGGCTGCTGGAGCCCGACAACGCCGCGCCCTTGTCCTCATTGCAACGCGATTTGCACACCCTCAAGGGCGGCGCACGCATGGCCGAGATCGAGCCGATTGGCGACCTGGCCCATGAGTTGGAGTGCCTCTACGAAGGCCTGGTGGACCGTCGCTACAGTTATTCTGCCGAACTGTCCCAGGTGCTGATGGCCAGCCATGAGCGGCTGGCGTTGCAGCTCGAAGAGCTGCAACGCCATCAGCCCTTGAGCGACGGTGCCGGGCTGGTTGCCCAACTGCGGGCGTTGCGTCAGGGTAATCCCCCAGCGGCGCCGGCCGTTGCAACGCCGCTGTCGGGGGCTGACCCCGAGTTGCTGGAGATCTTTCTCGAAGAAGCCGCCGACATTCTCGACAGCTCCAGCAGCGCGCTGCTGCGCTGGCAGGCCGAGCCGGGCAATCGTCAGGAAGTGGAAACCCTGCTGCGAGATTTGCACACCCTCAAGGGCGGCGCGCGCATGGTCGAGATCGGGCCGATTGGCGACCTGGCCCATGAGCTGGAGTTTCTCTACGAAGGGTTGTCTTCCGGTTTGCTGGCACCGTCGGCGCAGTTGTTCGCGCTGCTGCAAGGCTGCCATGACCGCCTTGCGCAGATGGTCGACGCCGTGGCGGATGGCTTGCCGGTGGGCTCGGTAGACAAGCTGATCGAACGGATCAGGAGCCTGGTGCACCCAAGCGACGAGCCGGTGATGCCTGTGGCGTTGCCAGTAGGCAAGGCCGAAGCGGTGGTCGACCCGGCTGCCGACATGGTGAAGGTCTCCGCCGACTTGTTGGACGATTTGGTCAACCTGGCGGGTGAAACCTCGATCTTTCGGGGGCGCATCGAACAGCAGGTCAACGACGCACGCATCGCCCTCAACGAGGTGGAAACCACCATTGAGCGCATGCGCGACCAACTGCGTCGCCTTGATACCGAAACCCAGGGGCGCATCCTCAGCCGCCAGCAAGCCGAGGCCGAGCGCCTGGGCTATGAAGAATTCGACCCGCTGGAAATGGACCGTCATTCCCAGTTGCAGCAGTTGTCCCGTACGCTGTCCGAGTCGGTGTCTGACCTGCTCGACCTCAAGGAAACCCTCGACCGTCGCAATGGCGACGCCCACGACCTGTTACAGCAACAGGCCCGCATCAACACCGAGTTGCAAGAAGGCCTGATGCGCACCCGCATGGTGCCCTTTGAACGCATGCTGCCGCGCCTCAAGCGCATCGTGCGCCAGGTGGCCGGCGAGTTGGGCAAGGATGTGGAGTTCGTCGTCGGCAACGCCGAAGGTGAAATGGACCGTAACGTGCTGGAGCGCATGGCGGCACCGCTGGAGCACATGCTACGCAACGCCGTTGACCACGGCCTGGAGTCTCGCGAGGCGCGCCTGTTGGCGGGTAAACCGGAGAAGGGTCGCATCACCCTGGACCTGACCCACGAAGGCGGCGATATCGTCTTCGACATGCGCGACGACGGCGCCGGTGTGCCGTTGGAAGCGGTGCGGCGCAAGGCCATCAAGCGCGGCTTGCTCGACCCCCTTCAAGACATCAGCGACCGCGATGTCTTGCAGTTCATTCTCCAGCCTGGGTTTTCCACCGCCGAGAAGATCACCCAGATCTCAGGGCGCGGCGTGGGCATGGACGTGGTGCATGAAGAAGTGCGCCAACTGGGGGGCTCGATGTTTATCGAGTCGACGCCAGGTGAGGGCGTGCACTTTCGCATTCGCCTGCCGTTTACCGTATCGGTCAATCGGGCGTTGATGGTGCAGTGTGCCGACGATCAATACGCGATCCCGCTCAACACCATCGAAGGCCTGGTGCGGGTGATGCCTCATGAGCTGGCGGGGCATTACCAGCAAGACCCGCCGCATTACGAATATGCCGGCCAGCGCTACGAGCTGTTTTATCTCGGCGACCTTCTGCACACCGTTGGCCGTCCGAACCTGCTGGGCCAGTACCAGCCGGTGCCGGTGCTGTTGGTGCAGTGCAATGAACGGCACGTGGCGGTACAGGTGGACGCCATGGCCGGAACCCGAGAGATCGTGGTCAAGGGCCTTGGCCCGCAGTTTTCCGGGGTGCAAGGCTTGTCCGGTGCGACCATCCTGGGGGATGGCCGCGTGGTGTTGATCATCGACTTGCTGGCGCATATCCGCGCCCGCCAACCGGCGTTGCCGGCCCAGAGAGTCGATGCGCCACTTATCCTCAACGACCCGCTGAAAAAGCGCCCGCTGCTGGTGCTGGTGGTGGACGATTCGGTCACCGTGCGTAAAGTCACCAGCCGCCTGCTGGAGCGCAACGGCATGAACGTGCTCACGGCCAAAGACGGTATCGACGCAATCGCCCTGCTGGAAGAACACACCCCGGACTTGATGCTGCTGGACATCGAGATGCCACGCATGGACGGCTTCGAAGTGGCCACTCAGGTACGTAACGACCCACGGCTGATGCGCCTGCCGATCATCATGATCACCTCGCGCACCGGCCAAAAACACCGCGACCGCGCCATGGCCATCGGCGTCAATGACTACCTCGGCAAGCCGTACCAAGAGTCGGTGCTGCTGGAAAGCATCGCCTACTGGAGCAAGTCCCATGCTTGACCACCGCACCCGCCAACTTACCGGCCTGTTGCTGCCGCTGGCCGACCGTCACCTGGTGCTGCCCAACGTCGCCATCGCCGAGCTGATCGACTTTCAGCGCGGGGAACCGGCCAGCGATGCACCGCCGTGGTACCTGCGCCAAGTGACCTGGCGCGACCAGCAAGTGCCGCTGATCAGCTTTGAAGCGGCGTGTGGTGAAGCCATCGTCGCCAGCGAGCGTTCACGCATCGTGGTGCTCAACGCCTTGGGCGGCCGGCCTACATTGAAGTTTATTGCGCTAGTGATCCAGGGCATTCCACGCTCGTACAAGCTTGATAGCCAGTTGAGCTATGTGGATGTGCCGCTGTGCCCGCTGGAGCTTGCGGCGGTGCAGGTGGGGGAGCAGGTGGCGAAGGTGCCGGATTTGATGGGGTTGGAAGCGCTATTGGTCGAATCCGGCTTGGCCTGACCGCTATTCTCAACCCCAGTGAAGATCCAATGTGGGAGGGGCGGTGCGACGATTCGACTTGCCCCCGATTGCGGACTGTCAGTTGATACATATTCAGCTGACCCACCGCCATCGGGGGCAAGTCGAATCGTCGCACCGCCCCTCCCACATTTGATCTTCAGCGCTGGATAGACCGTGCCCGCTACTCAATCCGCGCAAACCGCTCAATCACCGGCTGCTCCCGATGTTCGGCCTGCCACAAATCGTAGGCACTCTGCATCGATAGCCATAACCTTCCGGTACTCACACCGGCTCGTTCAAGTCGCACGGCCAAGTCTGGGCTTACGGGTGCATGCCCATGCAAAATCCTTGAAAAAGTCTCACGGGCAAATCCAAGGCGACGGGCCATTTCGGTGATGGTGATGCCCAGTGCGGGAATCACATCTTCAAGCAGGATTTCTCCTGGGTGAGGTGGGTTGTGCATGCCCATATCGATACCTCTACTCAGTGGTAATCAAGATAATCAACCAGCTCGACTTGATCGTCGAACATCCGAAAAATGATGCGCCAGTTACCACTGATGCTGACGGACCAATAGTCGATAAGGTCGCCTTTCAACCGATGGAAACGCCAGCCGGGGAGATTCAGTTCCTCGCTGTGTTCGGCTTTGTCGAGCACGATCAGAACACGCCGCAAGCGATTTGCATGATTTGCGTTGATCCCTTTGGTTGAACCGGTCTCATAGAAGGCTCTGAGGCCTTTATGTTTCCAGCTGACGATCATGGCGCGATTGTGATGTGATACATCACGCCCTGCAATGGCCTTGTATCGGGTTGAGCTGTCGGATTCACGATGGATGCCCGTGGCAATATTCGGACTGCGAAGGCTAGAGAGGCAGATTCCGAGCAACAACCTGAAGAAGCTGTCGGAAATTTCGCTGAGGCTGTCTAGAAAGTGACAGACATAAAGCGGTCCCAATCAGGGACTGATCGGTCCCTTTTTGGGACTGCCTCCTCCCACATTTTGATCTCAACTCGGCTTGAGTCCGCGTTTGCTGATGTTCCATTACTCCAGCCGTAACGATCAGCCGCTGAGCTTGATTGATGCGTCTACAGCTTCACTCCTAAGGTACAGCCCACGACAGCAAACCCCGTGGAGCGACCATGACAACAATAACTACCCCCGACTCGCGCTGGACGCGGCGGCGTGACGAGAAGCAGCGGCGGCTCGGGTTGGTCAAAAAGTACGCAGATGGTGCGGTGTTGGCCAGCGACAAGATCGTCGAAGCGCTCGAAGCCCTGATCCTCCCCGGCGACCGCGTGGTGCTGGAAGGCAACAACCAAAAACAGGCCGACTTCCTTTCCCGCTCCTTGGCCAAGGCCGACCCCGCCAAGCTCCACGATTTGCACATGATCATGCCCAGTGTCGGCCGCTCCGAGCACTTGGACCTGTTTGAAAAAGGCATCGCCCGCAAGCTGGATTTCTCTTTCGCCGGCACCCAATCCCTGCGCATTAGCCAGTTGCTGGAAGACGGCCTGCTGGAAATCGGCGCGATTCACACCTACATCGAACTCTATGCGCGGCTGGTGGTGGACTTGATCCCCAACGTGGTGCTCAGCGCCGGTTTCATGGCCGACCGCGCCGGCAATATCTACACCGGCGCCAGCACCGAAGACACCCCGGCCCTGATCGAGCCTGCCGCGTTCAGTGACGGTATCGTGATCGTGCAGGTCAACCAGTTGGTGGATGACGTTACCGACTTGCCCCGCGTCGACATCCCGGCAAGCTGGGTGGATTTTGTGGTGGTGGCCGACAAGCCGTTCTACATCGAACCGCTGTTCACCCGCGACCCGCGCCATATCAAACCGGTGCACGTGTTGATGGCGATGATGGCGATTCGCGGCATCTACGAAAAACACAATGTGCAGTCCCTCAACCACGGCATCGGTTTCAACACCGCCGCCATTGAATTGATCCTGCCTACGTACGGTGAGTCCCTCGGCCTCAAAGGCAAGATCTGCCGCAACTGGACCCTCAACCCGCACCCAACCCTTATCCCTGCGATTGAAAGCGGTTGGGTCGAAAGCGTGCATTGCTTTGGCACCGAACTGGGCATGGAAAACTACATCGCCGCCCGCCCGGATGTGTTCTTCACCGGCCGCGACGGCTCGATGCGCTCCAACCGCATGTTTTGCCAACTGGCCGGCCAGTACGCGGTGGACCTGTTTATCGGCGCCACCCTGCAAGTCGACGGCGACGGGCATTCCTCCACCGTGACCCGCGGCCGCCTCGCTGGCTTCGGTGGTGCACCCAATATGGGCCACGACCCACGCGGTCGCCGCCACGGCACCCCGGCGTGGCTGGACATGCGCCACGACGACGCCCCGGAAGCCTTGCTCGAACGCGGCAAAAAACTCGTGGTGCAAATGGTCGAGACCTTCCAGGAAGGCGGCAAACCGACCTTCGTCGACACCTTGGACGCAGTCGAGGTCGCCCGCAAAAGCGGTATGCCCCTGGCGCCGATCATGATCTACGGCGACGACGTCACCCACCTGCTCACCGAGGAAGGCATCGCTTACCTGTACAAAGCGCGCTCCCTGGAAGAGCGCCAGGCGATGATCGCCGCCGTCGCCGGCGTAACCGCCATCGGCCTGCGCCACAACCCCAAAGACACTGCCCGCATGCGCCGCGAAGGCTTGATCGCGTTGCCCGAAGATCTCGGCATCCGCCGCACCGACGCCACCCGCGAGCTGCTCGCCGCCAAGAGCGTGGCCGACTTGGTGGACTGGTCCGGTGGCCTGTACAACCCGCCCGCCAAATTCAGGAGCTGGTAAATGCGCGCCCTCAAACTGCATGAACTCACCCTCGCCGAACGCCTGGCGGACATGGCCGTGGATGCGCTGATCGACGAGGCCGACCTGTCACCCAAACCCGCCCTCGTGGACCGTCGCGGCAACGGTGCCCATAGCGATTTGCACTTGGGCCTGATGCACGCCTCGGCGTTGTCGCTGTGGCCGATGTTCAAGGAGATGGCCGAGGCGGCTATTGAATTCGGTGAAGTCGGTTTACCCCTGCGTGAAGCCCTCGGGCGCATTGGCCGTGAGGGTGAGCAAGCGATGCTCGTCACCACAGGCGGTGTGAACACCCATCGCGGCGCGATCTGGGCCCTGGGCCTGTTGACCGCAGCGGCCGCCCTGGAGCCGCGCGCCATAACGTTGAACGCCGCCCGATTGGCCCTGCTCAACGACCGCTACGCACCTCAACCGATGAGCCACGGCGCCCAGGTTGCGCAGCGTTACGGCGCACGCGGTGCCCGTGAAGAAGCTCAACTGGGCTTCCCCTCGGTCACCCAGCGCGGCCTGCCGCAATTGCGTAAAAGCCGCCAGCAAAACACCGGCGAACAGAACGCCCGCCTGGACGCCTTGCTCGCGATCATGACCGAGCTGGCCGACACCTGCGTGCTCTACCGCGCAGGCCCCGAAGGCATCGTTGCCATGCAACGCGGCGCTCAGGCCGTATTGGATGCGGGCGGCAGCGCCACCCTGGTCGGGCGCCGCCAACTGCATGAACTGGATAACCAACTGCTGGCCCTGAATGCCTCCCCCGGCGGCGCCGCCGACCTGTTGGCCGCTTGCCTGTTTATCGACCGCCTCGACGGAGCGTTGTGATGGAAACCTTATCCTTTGAATTCCCCGCCGGGCAGCCGCCAAAAGGCCGTGCGCTGGTGGGGTGTGTCGGTTCCGGCGACCTGGAAGTGCTGTTGGAACCGGGCACGCCGGGCACGCTGACGATTCAAGTGCAGACTTCGGTCAATGGCGCCGAGCAGCGCTGGCAGCATCTGTTTGAACGGATCTTCCAGGAGCAGACGCCCCCGGCGTTGAAGATTGATATCCACGATTTCGGCGCCACGCCCGGTGTGGTGCGCTTGCGTCTGGAACAAGGCTTTGAGGAGGTTGGCCATGACTGACTTACTCGCCAAACACAGCTTCGTCGAGTTGGGTGCACGCCAGCGGGCCAAGGCTTTGCTGGACGCCGGTTCCTACCGTGAATTGATCGACCCCTTCCAGCGCGTCATGTCGCCGTGGCTCAGTCGCCAAGGTGTGGTGCCTCAAGCGGACGACGGCGTGGTGATCGCCAAGGGCAGTATCGCCGGGTTGCCGGTGGTGATCGCGGCGATTGAAGGCAATTTCCAGGGCGGCAGCCTCGGGGAAGTCGGCGGCGCAAAAATCGCCGGCGCACTTGAGCTGGCAGCCGAGGACAATCGCAACGGCGTCCCCACTCGCGCGGTATTGCTCCTGGAAACCGGTGGCGTGCGTTTGCAGGAAGCCAACCTCGGTCTGGCCGCGATTGCCGACATCCACGCAGCGATTGTCGACCTGCGTCAGTATCAGCCGGTGATCGGTTTGGTGGCGGGCAGTGTCGGTTGTTTTGGCGGCATGTCCATCGCCGCCGGGTTGTGCAGCTACCTCGTGGTGACCCGTGAAGCCCGCGTCGGCTTGAACGGCCCGCAGGTGATCGAGCAGGAAGCAGGGCTCGATGAGTACGACTCCCGTGACCGGCCGTTTATCTGGAGCCTGACCGGTGGCGAGCAACGGTTTAACAGCGGTTTGGCGGACCGCTATGTGGCCGACGACATCACCGAGATCCAGCAGACGGTCAGCACATTGCTGCAACAAGGCCTGCCCACTCAACAACGCAGCCGTCAGGCCGAACACTACCTGGCGCGCCTCGCCGAACTGGACGCCACACCGCAGATCGATCCCGCGACCGTGCGCGCGCTGTATCAAGGAGAACGCTCATGAGAGGGTTGCAGTGGTTCAACGCGTTAAGCGCCGGGGCAACGCCTGTCGAGGGCTTGCCGAATTCATTGAAGGTCGCCGATGGTGTGTTGGGCGAGCAGGCCGTGCGCTTTATTGCCGTGGTCACCGACGCGCAAAACCGCTTCCCCCGCGCTCGCAACGGCGAAGTCGGCTTGCTCGAAGGCTGGGGCCTGGCCAAGGCCGTGGATGAAGCCATCGCCTGTGGCGACAAGCGCCCGCTGATCGCCATCGTTGATGTGCCGAGCCAAGCCTACGGTCGTCGCGAAGAAGCCCTCGGCATTCATCAGGCCCTGGCTGCCGCCGCCGACAGCTACGCCCGCGCTCGGCTCGCCGGGCATCCGGTGATCGCGCTGTTGGTGGGCAAGGCCATGTCGGGTGCGTTTCTCGCCCACGGTTATCAAGCCAACCGCCTGATCGCCCTGCGCGATCCCGGGGTGATGGTGCACGCCATGGGCAAGGCGTCGGCGGCGCGGGTGACCTTGCGCAGCGTCGAAGAGCTGGAAGCCTTGGCCGCCAGCGTGCCGCCAATGGCCTATGACATCGAGAGCTACGCCAGCCTTGGTTTGCTTTGGGAGACCTTGTCGGTCAGCCAGATTGAACAGCCCATGGCCGACGATGTGGCACGGGTTGGCGATTGCCTGGTCAGCGCCATCAAGGATATCGACACGCCTGATTTGAGCAGCCGTCTGGGCGCCACTAACCGCGCCGCTTCCAGCCACGTGCGCCAACTGCTGCGGGAGCAATGGTGAACGCCCACGATTTGCTCTGGGGCATGACCCCGGCGCATCTGCCCGCTGACGCGCCAGCATGGGCAGTGGGTGCGTTGGACGCGGTGGTCGTGCGTCGCGCTGTTGTTGCACAGGGCTTTGTCGCTGTGGGCGTGCGTGGGCAATTGCGCGAGCAGCGCTTTGCAGCGGTAATGCCGATGACTGCCGTGCAACGGCGAGTAGCGCCGGAAGCGTTACGCGACGTTATCGGCGCTCGGGATTTACCCGCATTGCAGGCACTCGATCAGGTGCGGCCGGTGCTGGCGCCTTTGAACTGGGGCGTCAGTGGCAGCGCAGGTTTTGAGCTGGCCACAGGCATTGAAGCGTTGCATGCCATGAGCGATCTGGACTTGATTCTGCGCACGCCCGCGCCGCTTGATCGGCATGATGCACGCGATCTGCTGGAGAGCTTGGACAAGGTCGTGTGCGCCGTAGACCTGCAACTGCAAACCCCCTACGGCGCCGTCGCCTTGCGCGAGTGGGCCGGCCCGTCACGGCGGGTGCTGTTGAAAACCGCCACGGGTGCACAGTTGGTGATCGACCCCTGGCAGGCCGTGGCATGAGCAGCCTTCTGGTGTTTCCAGGGCAGGGCGCCCAACGGCCAGGCATGCTTCAGGCGTTGCCAGCCGAGGTGTTGGAGCAAGCCAGTGATGCCTTGGGTGAAGATGCACGCGCATTGGATTCGCCCGAAGCGTTGGCCAGCACCCGCGCCGTTCAGCTCTGCCTGCTGATCGCCGGTGTGGCCCACGCCCGGTTGCTGCAACACACACCGGATTACGTTGCAGGGTTGTCCATCGGTGCTTATCCGGCGGCAGTCATTGCGGGTGCGCTGGACTTCAGCGACGCGCTCAGGCTCGTCAGCCTGCGTGGCGAGCTGATGCAAAACGCTTATCCACAGGGATATGGAATGACCGCTCTCATCGGCCCCGAGTTATCCACAGTGGAAAAGTTATTGGCCGATGTCCACAGCCCCGAAACCCCGGTGTACCTGGCCAATATCAACGCCGACAACCAGACCGTAATCGCCGGCAGCGATGCCGCCATGCAACGTGTCGCCCAACGCATCAAGGGCAACGGCATCGCCAAGCGCCTGGCCGTCAGCGTGCCGTCCCATTGCGCGCTGCTGGAGCAACCGGCCCAGGCGCTGGCTCAGGCGTTCGTTGCGCTCAAGGCGCCGCGCATCACCTACCTGAGCAGCACCCGTGCGCGACCTATCCACAACCCAGAGCAACTGCGCGACGACCTGGCCTTTAACATGTGCCGCATCGTCGACTGGCGCGGCACCGTGCAAAGCGCCTATGAGCGCGGCGTGCGCCTGCAAATCGAACTGCCCCCCGGCGCCGTGCTCACCGGCCTGTCACGTCGCGTCTTTGAACAAGGTACGGTGATCGCCTGCGAAGGCGCGCGCCTGGACACCCTGCAGGCCCTGCTGCAAGAGGAGGAGCGCCGCCACCGATAAAGCACTACCCAAGGCTTTCGAAGCACAACAACAACAATTTCGATCGAGCACTTTGAGGACAACAACAATGATTATCTACGGCGTGGCGTTTTTGGCGTTCTGTACCTTGGCCGGCTTGTTTGTCGGTGAGCTGTTGGGCAGGTGGATGGGTATTCCGGCCAACGTGGGTGGGGTAGGGATCGCCATGTTGTTATTGATTGGGCTCGGCAGTTACCTGAGCAAACGTGGATTGTTTACCGGCAAGTCGGAACAGGGCGTGAGTTTTTGGGCAGCGATTTATATTCCGATCGTAGTGGCCATGGCCGCCCAGCAGAACGTCTACGGCGCCATCAGCGGCGGCCCTATGGCTATCCTGGCGGGAACTTTGGCGGTGTTACTGGGCTTTGCCTTGGTACCGGTGCTGGTACGCATCGGCAATCATGAGCCGAGTGCGATTGTCCCTACCAAAGAAGCCGGGTGATCCTATGTACGAATCGATGATGAAAGTGATCACCGGCTACGGTTTGATCAGCGGGTTTGCAGTGATCGGCTTGACGATGTGGGTTTCCTACTGGATCTCCGATACGTTCACCAAAGGCCGTTTGCACGGTTCAGCCATCGCCATCTTGCTGGGGCTGGTGCTGTCCTATGTCGGCGGCGCTTTCACCGGTGGTGCCAAGGGCGTGGTGGATATTCCGTTGTTGTCGGGCATTGGCCTGTTGGGCGGGGCGATGCTGCGGGACTTTGCCATTGTTGCCACGGCGTTTGGCGTGAGCGTCGATGAACTCAAACGGGCGGGCTACGTCGGCGTCTTGGCGTTGTTTGTCGGAGTCGGGTCATCGTTCATCGCAGGCGTCGGCGTGGCCATGGCGTTCGGTTACACCGATGCCGTCAGCTTGACCACCATAGGTGCCGGTGCCGTCACCTACATCGTCGGCCCGGTGACTGGCGCGGCGATTGGCGCCAGTTCCGAAGTCATGGCGCTGTCGATTGCAGCCGGGTTGATCAAGGCCATTTTGGTGATGGTGATGACGCCGTTCGTTGCTCCGTTGATTGGCCTGAACAACCCTCGCAGTGCGGTGATATTCGGCGGTCTCATGGGCACGTCCAGCGGTGTGGCTGGCGGCTTGGCGGCGACGGATCCGAAGCTGGTGCCGTACGGTTGCCTGACCGCTGCGTTTTACACGGCACTGGGATGTTTGCTCGGGCCGTCGTTGCTGTTTCTGATCATGCGGGGTTTGGTGGGTTGACCCATCGTTCCTGCGCAGAACGTGGGAACGATCAAGCCTGCCGATTGGCATACATCCGACACTCCGCCAACAACGCCAGCAAATTCGGATCGCGCTCCTTGGCCTTCAGAAACACCACCCCAATCTGCTGCTGCAACCGATACCTGGGTTGCAGCGGTATCAGCTTCACGCGGTTCTCATACACCGCCGCAATCCGCCCCGGCAGCAGCGCATAACCTACCCCTGAACTGACCATGCTTAGCAGGGTGAAGATATCGTTCACCTGCATCGCCACCTTCGGCTCGAACCCCGCCTGCTTGAACACGCGATTGCCATCCTGGTGGGTGGCGAAGCCTTGGGTGAGGGTGATGAAGGTGGCGTCGCGCACATCCGCCAGGTCGATTTGCTGTTCGCGGTCAAACGGTGAGTCGGCCGGGGTGGCGAGGAAGATGTCGTCGGTAAACAGCGCGATCTGCTCGCAATCGGGATCGTTGGCGCGCTCGTCGAGGGAGATGAGGATCGCGTCCACTTCCATGTTCTTGAGCTTGTAGAGCAAGTCGAAGTTGGAGCCCAGGATCAGGTCGATATTGAGTTCACTGCGCCTGATTTTCAGGCCCATGATCAGCTGCGGCACGGTCTTGACCGTGAGCGAGTACAGCGAGCCCAGCTTGAAGCGCTCGGCCGAGAACCCGGCGGCTTCGCGGGTGAGGCGCACGCTGTCGACGACGTCGGCCACCAGTTTTTGTGCGCGTTCTTCGAGTACGTAGGCGCTTTCGAGCGGCGTGAGGTTGCGCCCTTCGTGTTTGAACAGCGGGCAGCGCAGGGCGTTTTCCAGGGAGTGGATGGCGCGGTGCACGCTGACATTGCTGGTTTGCAGCTCGGCGGCGGCGCGGGCCAGGTTGCCGGTGCGCATGAATGCCAGGAAGATTTCCAGCTTCTTGAGGGTGAACTCTTCGTCGATCAGCATGGCCGTGGCTCTTATTCGAATACGCCCGATTGTGCCCGCAAAACCGCCTCGCGTCCTCGGAACGTCACACGCCGCTTGCACTCTTATGCGCAAGGCTGGAGGCTTGCCAGCCAACCCATATCTGTTACAGGAGTTCGGTGAGCGATGTACCACGGGGAACGATTCAACGCCTGGAGCCATTTGCTCGGTGCAGTCGCGGCGTGTGTTGGCGCCGTGTGGATGTTGGTGGTGGCGAGCCTGGATGGCAGCCCCTGGAAGATTGTCAGCGTGGCGATTTATGGTTTTACGCTGATGGTGCTGTACAGCGCCTCCACCGTTTACCACAGCGTGCGCGGGCGGCGAAAAGAGATCATGCAGAAGGTCGATCACTTTTCGATCTACCTGTTGATCGCCGGCAGCTACACGCCGTTTTGTCTGGTGACCCTGCGCGGCCCGTGGGGTTGGACGCTGTTCGGGATTGTGTGGGGGCTGGCGGTGATCGGCATTTTGCAGGAGATCAAGCCGCGTTCCGAGGCGCGCATCCTGTCGATTGTGATCTACGCGGTGATGGGCTGGGTCGTGCTGGTGGCGGTCAAACCGCTGATCGCGGCGCTGGGCACGGCCGGGTTTACCTGGTTGGCGGCGGGTGGGGTGTTGTACACCGTGGGTATCATCTTTTTTGCGTTGGAAGATCGCCTGCGGCATTCCCATGGGATCTGGCATTTGTTTGTGATTGGCGGGAGCCTGCTGCACTTCGTGGCGATTATGCATTACGTGCTCTAACAGCCTATGAGATCAAAAATGTGGGAGGGGGCTTGCCCCCGATTGCAGTGTGTCAGCTAGCACATCATGTGCTGACCCGCCGCCATCGGGGGCAAGCCCCCTCCCACATGAGTTCCTCGGTGTCCTTATAACCGTTGTAATAACCCTTGAGCGCGACTGGCGAAAATCTCAAGTAACTTCGCCAGCATATGCGGCGGTGGCTCATCCGCTCGGGTCAGGGCGTATAGGGTGATTGGCAGCGGCGGGGTGAGCGTGCGGATGTGGGTGGAGGCCGTTGAAGCACCGAGGGCAGTAAAGGGGTCGATCACCGTCAGGCCGGCGCCGGATTCCACCATCGCCCGGGCCAGTGAGTAGGTCTGCACACTGATTGTCACCCGGGGCGGTGGGTCGACGTTTTCCAGGTAGCTGTCGAGCTTGGCCGCCAACGGGTCGGCGCTGGAGAGGCCAATCAACGGCGCGCCTGCCAGCTCGCTCAGGGCTAACGGCTTGCTCAACTGCGACTCGGGCCAGTACCCCTTCGAGGCCAACGCCACCAGTACGCCGTGGGCCAACACTTGGGTGGTCAAGCCCGGATGGCCAGAGAAGTTGAGCGTCAACGCCAGGTCGATCTCACGCATCAACAGCTTCTGCACCAACTCACGGCTATGGTCGCTGGACAGTTCGCAGGCCATGTCCGGGTAGTCGCGTTTCCACTCCAGGATCGCCGGTGGCAGCAACGACAAGGCCAGCGCCGGGATCGCACCGATGCGCACGCTCTGGCCCGGCTTGCGGCGCAAGCTCTTGGCCAGGCGCCGCACGCCTTGCAGGCTTTCGGTGACTTTCTCCACTTCGCTTTCCAGCGCCAGGGCTTCTGGCGTGGGCTGCAATTTGCCGCGCACCCGCAGAAAGAGCGGGAAGCCCAGTTGCAACTCGGCGTGCTGCAACACCTTGGTCACCGCCGGTTGCGACACGTGCAGCAACTGCGCGGCGGCGCTCACGGAGCCCGTCTGGCGGATGGCCTGGAAGATTTCGATATGACGCAGGCGCATGGCAAGTCCATAACCTTTGTTTATAGGTGGCCCATCTTTATTCATTGTCGGTGGCCTGTCACCTGCCCCTAGGCTTGAGGCCTCTTGATTGAACGACAGGTGGCGGCAATGGTGTGCATCATCGGCGGTGGGGTGATCGGTTTGGCCAGTGCTTATGCGTTGGTGCGTGCCGGCCATGAAGTGACGGTGATCGAAGCCCGCGATACGCTGGGCAGCGAAACCAGTTTCGCCAACGGCGGGCAGCTGTCCTACCGCTACGTTGCACCGCTGGCGGATGCTGGGGTGCCGCTGCAAGCCATCGGCTGGTTGCTGCGCGGTGACTCGCCCTTGAAGTTGCGCCCGCGCCTTGACCCTCAGCAATGGCGCTGGATGGCGGCGTTCCTGGGCGCCTGCCGTGGCTCGGTGAACAAGCGCAATGCCGCGCACCTTCTGCGCCTGGCATCCCTGAGCCAAGACACCTTGCAGCAATGGTGCGAGCACGATCATCTGGACGGTTTCGACTGGCGGCGCAACGGCAAGCTGGTGACCTTCCGTCATGCCAACTCCTTCGAACATGCCCGCAGTAAAGTCACCGATATCCTGCAACAACAGGTGCTGTCGGCTGACGATTGCGCTCACTTGGAGCCGGCATTGGCGGGGGGTGGTTTTGTTGGCGGCATCTACACGCCGAATGAGGAAGTGGGCGATTGCCATGCCTTCTGCCAGCGCTTGGCCGAACGCCTTGAAGGCTCCGGGCGCTGCCGCTTTTTGCTGGGTCGCAAGGTCACCGGCATTCGTCACGCGGGCGGTGCAGTACAGGCCATCGAGCTGGGCGATGAAGTCATGCCGGTTGATCAATTGGTGCTAGCAGCCGGGTACCGCAGCACCGAGCTGGGCGTGTCGCTGCCACTGTATCCGCTTAAGGGCTACAGCCTCAGCGTGCCGATTGGCCCGCAGCATCAGGCGCCAAATATGAGCATCACTGACTACGACCGCAAGATCGTCTACGCCCGTATCGGCAAGCAACTGCGGGTGGCGGCGATGGTGGATATCGTTGGCTTCGATTCCGGCCTTGAGCCCAAGCGCCTGGCCCTGATGAAACGTCAGGCGTTGGAGACTTTCCCTATGGCAGGCGACTACGCCCACGCGGTGGAATGGGCCGGCATGCGCCCGGCCACCCCCACCGGCGTGCCGCTGATTGGCGCCAGTGTGTATCGCAACCTGTGGCTTAACCTGGGCCATGGCGCCCTTGGTTTTACCTTGGCCTGCGGCAGCGGCCAACTGTTGGCCGAGTTGATTGACCAACAGGTTCCTTCCATTGATATGCAGGGCCTGACGCCCCGCGCCGCTTGAGGATGCACCGATGACCATCACCCGTATCAGCAGCAATGACCGGCTTTCTGGCGCCGTTACTTTTAAGGATCTGGTTTTTCTCTCGGGCCAGGTGCCGGGCGACGGGCAGGACGTCACCACGCAAACCCAAGAAGTGCTGGCCAAGATCGATGCACTGCTGGCCCAGGCGGGCAGCGACAAGGACCACCTGCTCAATGCGACGATTTACCTCAAAGATATCGGCGACGGTTTTGCACCGATGAACGATGTGTGGTCCGCGTGGTTGTCGCCGGGCATGGCGCCGACACGCACCACGCTGCAAGCGGAGCTGGCGCGGCCCAGCGTACTGGTGGAAATCAGCGTGATTGCCGTACGTAAATAACCTCAAAGACCAACGGAGCATAACAATGAAAAAAATCCTGTTGACTGGCTGCACCCTGGGGCTTTTGTTGGGCGCACAGGCCCATGCAAACGAAGCCCCGCTAGGCGGCGCATTGGCCAAGATCGCTGGGGCAAAATCCATCACGCTGGGGTATCGCGATGCGTCGGTGCCGTTTTCCTACGTGGGGGATCACACGGGCAAACCCATGGGCTACTCGGTGGACCTGGCGAGCAAGATCGTCGAGCGTATCCAGCAGAAAACCGGGGTGCCCCACCTCAACGTGAAGTACAACCTGGTGACCTCCCAGACCCGCATTCCGTTGGTGCAAAACGGTACGGTTGATCTGGAATGCGGCTCCACCGGGGTGACGGCCGAGCGGCAGAAACAGGTGGCGTTTTCTTACGGGTTTATCTACGTGAAGGGCCAGTTGCTGACGGCCAAGGACAGCGGCATCCAGGGCTTCGCCGACCTGACCGGCAAGAACGTGGTGACCACCGCTGGCACCACCAACGAGCGCTTCCTCAAGAGCTACAACGCTGAGCACAAGGCCAATATGTTTGTGATCAGCGCCAAGGACCACGGCGAGGCGTTCAAGATGCTGGAGACGGGCCGCGCGGCGGCGTTCTACATGGATGACGCGTTGCTGTACGGTGAACGCGCCAAGGCCAAGGACCCGCACAAGTGGGTGGTGGTCGGTAAGGAGCAATCGCGGGAAATCTACAGCTGCATGCTGCGCAAGGACGACCCGCAGTTTCTGGCGGTGGTTAACGAGACGCTGGGAGACTTGTACCGCAGTGGGGAGATCAATGGGATTTACCAGCGTTGGTTTGAACAGCCGATCCCGCCCAAGGGCTTGAACCTGGAATTTCCGATGACCAGCGAGTTGAAGGCGATCATTGCCAAGCCAGTGAGTGACCCGGTGGAGTGATGGGGTGACTTGGTGATGTGGTAACCCAATCCAAATGTGGGAGGGGGCTTGCTCCCGATAGCGGTGTGACAGTCAGCAAACCTATCACTGACCTACCGCTATCGGGAGCAAGCCCCCTCCCACATGTTTGACTGGGTTTACAAAGGAAGAGGGTTAGAAATCGCCCCACAGTTGTTGGGCTACTGCCAGTGCAACGACTGGCGCGGTTTCGGTACGCAACACGCGCGGCCCAAGGCGCGCGGCGTGGTAACCGACAGCTTGGGCGACCTCGACTTCGCTGTCCGTCAACCCACCTTCAGGGCCGATCAAAAACGCCAGGCTGGAAGGCTTGGCATGGCTCACCATCGGTTCGGCCACCGGGTGCAGCACCAACTTTAGATCCGCCTCGGTCTGTTTCAACCAGTCTGCCAGCAACAGCGGCGGGTGAATCACCGGCACCGTTGAACGCCCACACTGCTCGCACGCGCTGATCGCCACCTGGCGCCAGTGCAGCAGGCGCTTGTCGGCGCGTTCGTCCTTGAGGCGCACTTCGCAGCGGTCGCTGAAGATCGGGGTGATTTCGTTGACGCCAAGCTCTGTGGCTTTTTGGATCGCCCAATCCATCCGTTCACCCCGGGACAGGCCCTGGCCAAGGTGGATATGCAGCGGTGATTGAGTCTGGCCGTTGAAGCTTTCCGTCAGTCGCACAGTGACACGTTTCTTGCCGACTTCCAGCAGGCTGCCCAAAAACTCCTGGCCGGAGCCGTCGAACAATTGCACGGCATCGCCTTCACCCATGCGCAAGACGCGGCTGATGTAGTGCGCTTGGGCTTCAGGCAATTCGTGGTCGCCGATGCTCAACGGGGTGTCGGTGAAAAAACGGGACAGTCTCATTTCTGTTCTCTGCAAAATTCTATGTAGGCGCGAGGTCACTGTGGCGAGGGAGCAAGCTCCCTCGCCACAAATCAACCGGGGTCGCGGAAACCAGGGTGGAAGTCTTTAGGCACTGCAACACTGACGCTGCTAATGGTGGCGATATCGATCCCTTCGCTGGCCACTTCGGCCAGGAAGTCGATCTGCTCCGGCGTAATCACATAGGGCGGCAGGAAGTACACCACGCTGCCCAGTGGTCGTAACAGGGCGCCGCGTTCCAGGGCATGTTCGAACACCTTCAAGCCACGCCGTTCTTGCCATGGGTAGGCGGTCTTGGTGGCTTTGTCCTGCACCATCTCGATGGCCAGCACCATGCCGGTCTGGCGCACCTCCGAGACATGGGGATGGTCTACCAGGTGCGCGGTGGCGGTGGCCATGCGCTGGGCCAGGGCCTTGTTGTTTTCGATGACGTTGTCTTCTTCGAAGATATCCAGGGTCGCCAACGCCGCCGCGCACGCCAGCGGGTTGCCGGTGTAGCTGTGGGAATGCAGGAAGGCGCGCAGGGTAGGGTAGTCGTCGTAAAACGCGTCGTAGACGTCATCGGTGGTGACCACGGCCGCCAGCGGCAGGTAACCGCCGGTGAGGGCCTTGGACAGGCACAGGAAGTCGGGGCGGATGCCGGCCTGTTCACAGGCGAACATGCTGCCGGTACGGCCGAAGCCCACGGCGATTTCATCGTGGATCAGGTGCACACCGTAGCGGTCGCAGGCCTCGCGCAGCAGCTTGAGGTACACCGGGTGGTACATGCGCATGCCACCGGCGCCCTGGATCAGCGGCTCGATGATCACGGCGGCAACGCTTGCGTGGTGCTCGGCGAGGGTCTGTTCCATCACCTGGGCCATGGTGCGCGAGTGGTCTTCCCAGCTCACGCCCTCGGGGCGCAGGTAACAGTCGGGGCTCGGCACCTTGATGGTGTCCAGCAGCAGCGCCTTGTAGGTCTCGGTAAACAGCGGCACGTCGCCCACCGACATCGCGGCGATGGTTTCGCCGTGGTAGCTGTTGGTCAGGGTGACGAAGCGCTTCTTATTCGGCAGGCCTCGGTTGAGCCAGTAGTGAAAGCTCATTTTCAGCGCAACTTCGATGCACGATGAACCGTTATCGGCGTAGAAGCAGCGGGTGAGGCCTTCGGGCGTCATCGCGACCAGGCGCTCCGACAGCTCGATCACCGGCTGGTGACTGAAACCGGCAAGGATCACGTGTTCCAGTTGGTCGACCTGGTCCTTGATGCGCTGGTTGATGCGCGGGTTGGCGTGGCCAAATACGTTGACCCACCAGGAACTGACGGCGTCGAGGTAGCGTTTGCCTTCGAAGTCTTCCAGCCACACGCCTTCACCGCGCTTGATCGGGATCAGCGGCAGTTGCTGGTGGTCTTTCATCTGGGTGCAGGGATGCCACAGCACGGCGAGATCGCGTTGCATCCACTGGTTGTTCAAGCCCATTTTTCGTCTCCTCAAGCAACAATCGCGCAAGCCTATGCAATGGGCGACTGTGTCACAACCCATTACATGCGAATTGGCAGTAAACGCAGGACGGTCTGTCACGTTTCTTCGGGATAGTCCTTAATCCGTGGTTAATTTACGCTTCATAACCTCAAGATCACATTTCTCGATATTTCAAAGCGAAATTTTCCGCTTTAATTCGATAGGTAACGCGCTAGTCTTGGGCGCAGCTCTTACGGGATTAAGTACATGCAGTTACGCAACTCACCGGCCCGCTATGGCTGGGTCAGCATGGTTTTGCACTGGGGCGTGGCCCTGGTGGTGTTTGGCTTGTTTGCCTTGGGTTTGTGGATGGTCGGCCTGGACTATTACAGCGCCTGGCGCAAAGACGCACCCGACCTGCACAAGAGCATCGGCATTACGCTGTTCGCGATCATGCTGGTGCGTATTGTCTGGCGCCTGATCAGCCCGCCGCCGCCACCGTTGGCCAGCTACAGCCGCATGACCCGTATCGGCGCCGCTTTTGGCCACGGGTTCCTGTACCTCGGGCTGTTTGCGGTGATGATCGCCGGTTACCTGATTTCCACCGCAGACGGTGTCGGTATTCCGGTGTTTGGTTTGTTTGAGATTCCTGCCGTGGTTGCCGGGCTACCGGACCAGGCAGACAACGCAGGCCTGGTGCACTTGTACCTGGCTTGGGTGTTAGTAGTCTTTGCCGGCTTGCACGGCGTGGCTGCATTGAAACACCACTTCATTGATCGTGATGTGACCCTGACGCGAATGCTGGGGCGCAAAGCCTGATGTTCAACCTCGACTCACAAGGAATAGAAAGCATGTTGAAGAAGACTCTCGCCGCTCTGGCACTCGGTTCTGCTCTGTTGTCCGCCGGTTCTGCGATGGCCGCTGACTACAAGATCGACAAAGAAGGCCAGCACGCCTTCATCGATTGGAAGATCAGCCACCTGGGCTACAGCTTCATCCACGGTACCTTCAAGGACTGGGATGGCACGTTCAGCTGGGACGCAGCCAAGCCTGAAGCCAGCAAAATCGCCGTTGATGTGAAAACCGCCAGCCTGTGGTCGAACCACGCTGAACGTGACAAACACATCGCCAGCAAAGACTTCCTGGACGTTGCCAAGTTTGCTGACGCGAAGTTTGTCTCCACTGCCGTCAAGTCCACCGGCGACAAAACTGCTGATGTGACTGGCGACCTGACGTTCCATGGCGTAACCAAGCCTGTGACTTTCAAGGCCACCTTCAACGGTGAAGGCAAAGATCCATGGGGCGGCGAACGTGCTGGCTTCAACGCCAAGACCACCGTCAACCTGAACGACTTCGGCATCAAAGGCCCAGGCCCGTCCTCGCAGACTGTTGACCTGGACATCTCACTGGAAGGCGTGAAGCAGAAGTAATTTCTGCTCGCATACAAAAAACCGGATCGCGAGATCCGGTTTTTTTATGTTTGGAATGCGGTCAATGTGGGAGCTGGCTTGCCTGCGATACAGGCGCCACGGTGTGTCAGGTATAAGCAGTTGATGCCATCGCAGGCAAGCCAGCTCCCACAAAAGAGCCCATTTGTTTTTGTTGTGCCAAAAAAAATGCCCCACCTCGAAAAAGGCGGGGCATTTTTTATGGGGCTTTGAAACTCAGCGGTTGCGTGTCAGCAACGCCGGTTTCTCACCACGAGGACGGCCTGGCAGTTGATCCAACTGCTCGGGTGTCGGGAAGCGGTCTGCTTTCGACTCCTTGTGGATGATCTTTGGCGCCGGGCCACCGCGTGGGTTCTGCACGGCTGGCTCGGACGAACGAGGCTGGTCGTCACGGGCCGGGCGGCGGTTGTTGCTGCGCGAGTCTTCGCGGCGAGCCTGGCCATCGCGTGGTGCACCACTGCGCGGGCCGCTGCGCTTGGCAGGAGGCGTACCGGTGGTGCCGCCGCTGCTGTTGCGCGGAGCGTTCTGACGACCGCCCTGAGGCTGACCGCCACGTGGCGCGCCGCTGCCAGTGCCAGCACCAGCACCCTGTGCCGGAGCACCTGGGCGACGGCCGCGGCCTTGGGCCGGCTTGGCTTGTGGCACGTAGTCGACGCGGTTACCGAAGTTATCCACGTCGTCGTCGAGGAACTCGTCCGGTGCACGGTCAGCGGCAGCGCGTGGCGGCTGGCTCGGCTGGCGCTGTTCGCGGGCCGGGGTGCCTTCACGGGGCTTCTGTTCGCGGGCTGGGCGTTCGCCACGGCCGTTGGTTGGCGCTTTTTCTTTGCCGCCCTTGTCTTTGCCCTTGTCGCGACGACCACCGCCACCACCGCCGCCGTTCGGGCCATCACCCTTCGGACCGCGTGGGTTGCGTGGGTTGCGCACGTCCGGACGCTCGCGCGCTTCTGGCTTCTCGGCCTCTACGGCGCTGGCATCGAAGCCCATCAGGTCGCCATCGGCGATTTTCTGCTTGGTCATGCGCTCGATGCTTTTCAGCAGTTTTTCTTCATCCGGTGCGACCAGGGAAATGGCCTCACCCGAACGACCGGCACGGCCAGTACGGCCGATACGGTGCACATAGTCTTCGTCGACGTTAGGCAGCTCGAAGTTGACTACGTGTGGCAACTGGTCGATATCCAGGCCGCGAGCGGCGATATCGGTAGCCACCAGGATGCGCACAGTGCCGGCCTTGAAGTCGGCCAGGGCTTTGGTGCGCGCGTTCTGGCTCTTGTTGCCGTGGATGGCGACGGCGGTGAGGCCGTGCTTGTCCAGGTACTCGGCCAGGCGGTTGGCGCCGTGCTTGGTGCGGGTGAACACCAGCACCTGTTCCCAGGCGCCTGCGGTGATCAGGTGGGCCAGCAGCGCACGCTTGTGGCTGGCGGCCAGACGGAATACGCGCTGCTCGATACGCTCGACCGTGGTGTTCGGCGGCGTGACTTCGATGCGTTCCGGGTTGTGCAGCAGCTTGCCGGCCAGGGCAGTGATGTCCTGGGAGAACGTTGCCGAAAACAGCAGGTTCTGGCGTTTGGCCGGCAGGCGGGCGAGGACCTTTTTCACGTCATGGACAAAGCCCATGTCGAGCATACGGTCGGCTTCGTCCAGCACGAGGATTTCCACGCGGGACAAATCGACGCTGCCTTGGCCGCACAGGTCGAGCAAGCGACCTGGGCAGGCAACCAGCACGTCCACACCACGGGACATGGCCTGAACCTGTGGGTTCATGCCGACGCCGCCGAAGATGCAGGCGCTGACGAACTTCAGGTCGCGGGCATACAGCTTGAAGCTGTCGTGCACTTGGGCGGCGAGTTCGCGGGTAGGGGTCAGGACCAGTACACGCGGTTGGCGCGGGCCGTGACGCTGGGATTTGTCCGGGTGACCGTTGGGAAACAACCGCTCCAGAATCGGGAGGGCGAAGCCACCGGTTTTACCAGTACCTGTCTGAGCCGCAACCATCAGGTCGCGACCTTGCAACACGGCGGGAATGGCCCGCTGTTGCACCGGAGTAGGCTCGGTATAGCCCGCTGCCTCGATGGCGCGGACTAAAGCCTCGGAGAGACCGAGGGAAGCAAAGGACATGAGTAATCCTGTTTTAGTTAGGGCTTGGCCCAAAGGGATAATCTTGCCGGGCGTGAATGACGCTTAGGGGAGCGTTATCCCGTCCGGTCCTGCTGCGTCTGGCGGGCACTCCACCGGCTCGCGCGGGCTGCAAAGCTGCGCTGTAGCGGGGTTGGGTGCCGTTTTCGAGACCTCAGCGGCCGGGCGTAAGCCTGGCGGAAAGGCCGGAGTATAACAGAGCAATCACGGCGCGCTGCTTTCCTGCTGCTCAACGGCGTGTTCTGAGGCTGTAATCGCTTGGAGCCCACCGTATTTGGCGCTCAGGGCCGCGTAGGCGGGCTCCTGCTTGAAACGCTTGAGTTCGGCGGCAAAGCGTTGCACCAGCAGGTCCATGCCGGCGCCACGACGCACCGCGAGAAACTGCTGCTGGCGGCTGACCACCACCGGTGCCTGGCTGACCTTGCCCTCCAGGCCCATCGCCTTGATCACATGCTGGCCGACGCGGCGGTCGGTGACCACCAGGTCGATGCGCCCCAGCAACAGTTTGCCGAAGTTGGCTTCATGGCTGGGGGCCGGTTCGCGGTTGAACACGGTGGAGTCGCTGAAGGGCGCGCCATACAGGTAGCCCGGCGAAATGCCGACGGTAAGGCCGCGCAGGTCATCGAGGGTCTGGGCCGGGTGAGGGCGGTCGTTGGCGTAGAACAGTACGAATTGCACTTCTGACAGCGGTTCGCTGGGGTACAACAGCTGAGCGTCGCGGTCGTGGCTGTGGAAAATATCCAGCGCGCCGTCGGCGTGACCCTGGTCCAGCATGGCCAGGCAGCGCTTCCAGGGCAGGAACTGCCATTGCACGTCCACCCCCAGGCGCTGGAACACGGTCACCGTGGTTTCGTAGTCCAGCCCCTGCATGGCGCCCCTCTCTTCATACACGTAGGGCGCCCAGGGCTCGGTGACAATGCGTAATTTCTCGCCATAAGCGGCCAGGCTCAGGCAAGTGAATAGCGCAGCGGTCAACAGCTTCAGAATGACGGGCATGCCCTGAGATTACGACGCCCCAGCCTTAAAGAGAAGCTCTGGCACACGCATCTGCGGGCGACGCTATTTTGTTTCCGAAGTCATCAGGTGTTCATAGATGGCTGCGCGCCGCTCGCCGAGTATCAGGCGCACCACTGGGTTGGCGAACCAGTGTTCCAGTTGGTGGGCGTCGACCGGGCATTTCTGCCGCTCTTCCTGGTTCTGCCGCGCCTTGTCCCACCACACCGGGCCGCAGGCTTGGTCGAACTCGTTTTCGTGCTCGTAGCAGCCGTAGAGAATTTCGCGTATGAACTGCTGCTTACGCTTGGGCAGGGCCAGGGTGATCAGCTTGTACATCAAGCGTTGCAGGCGCGGCGGGCGCGGCAGATGGGCGGAGACCTTGCGGGTGTCGGCCAGGGCGTCGGTGCTGGTGGGGCTGGCCGAGTGCTTGGCGATCCATGCCTTGACCTTGGCGCGGAACAACTGCTTGCGGCTCCAGTAGTGGTGGATCAGGTCAGGGCACTGGCGCACGTTGACCTTGCGGTAGGCTGCCACCGACAGGCAGAACTCTTCCAGGGTGTAGGCACCCCTGGCCATTGGGAACAGTTCGTCCATCAGTTCAATCGAGCGGTCCAGCAGGTAGGCGTCTTGTTGCGCGATGCCGATCACGCCGGAGTTGAGCAGCCACATATCGTCGTCGGTCAAGCCGCGTTCTGCCAGGTGCGTGGCCAGGGTTTCATACAGCACGCCTTCGCGGTTATCGCCGTATTTTGCGTGGAAGGCATTGCACAGCAGCGTGCCAGGGGCGACGCGCTCGAACAACGCCATGGGCGAGTCGTGGAAGAACGTGTCGGTGTCGATCAGCAGTGCGCGCTCAGCGGTCTGCAGTACCTGGCGCAACAGCACGTGCTTGGTGCGGAAATGGTAACCGTGGGGCTCGCACCAGCGTTTGCGGGTGGCTTCGTCCAGCGTGTGTACTTGCACGGGCAGGTCGCGGTAAGGCGCCGGGTTATCGCTGAATACCTGGATGTCCAATGGCATGTCCTGGGGGCCTCCCAGGTGGGCCAGGGCACTGGCGATGCTGAATACCGCTTCCTGATGGTAAGTCTCGGCGCCGAAAACCAGATAGATCAGTTGGGGGCGTGGAGTCGGGGACGCTGTATTCATTTACTGCTGGCTTCCTTTCCGGGATGTATGAACAAAAAAAGCCCCCGTATAAACGAGGGCCTGGGTGCTGCTTGAACAGAACTCAGCGTGGCAGCTTGAGATTGTTCCAGATAGCGAGGCTCGGCTCAGCCTGATTCAGGGTATAGAAGTGCAACCCTGGCGCGCCACCCTGCAACAAACTTTCACACATTTCTGTGATGACCTGCTCACCGAACGCCTGGATGCTCGTGACGTCGTCGCCGTAGGCTTCCAGTTGCTTGCGCACCCAGCGTGGGATTTCTGCGCCGCAGGCGTCGGAAAAGCGAGCCAGCTTGCTGTAGTTGGTGATCGGCATGATGCCCGGCACGATCGGGATATCTACACCCATCGCCCGTACACGTTCAACGAAGTAGAAGTAGCTGTCGGCGTTGAAGAAGTACTGGGTGATCGCACTGTTGGCGCCGGCGTTGGCCTTGCGCACGAAGTTCTTCAAGTCTTCTTCGAAGTTGCGTGCCTGGGGGTGCATCTCCGGGTAAGCCGCCACTTCGATATGGAAGTGATCGCCGCTTTCTTCGCGGATGAAGCTCACCAGGTCATTGGCGTAGCGCAGCTCGCCGCTGGCCATGCCCATGCCGGATGGCAGGTCGCCGCGCAGGGCGACGATGCGCTTGATGCCGGCGCTCTTGTATTGGGTCAGCAGGCCGCGCAGGTCGTCCTTGCTGTCGCCCACGCACGACAAGTGCGGAGCGGCGGGAACTTTGACTTGGCTTTCCAGCTGCAACACGGTGTTGATCGTGCGGTCACGGGTGGAACCGCCAGCGCCGTAGGTGCAGGAGAAGAAGTCGGGGTTGTAGCTGGCCAACTGGGTGGCCGTGGCCATCAGTTTTTCATGCCCAGCATCGGTCTTGGTCGGGAAGAACTCGAAGCTGTAGCGACGGTCTTGGGACATGGTAATACCCTGTGAAACTCAAAAGCCTGGAAGGCATACACAATCGATACAAGTGCCGGGCTTCTGTGGGAGCCGGGCTTGCCCGCGATGCAGGCACCTCGGTGTGTCAGGCATACCGAGGTGATGCTATCGCAGGCAAGCCAGCTCCCACATAAAAGCCGGCGCCTGCAGGTCGATCAGTAGCGGTAAGCGTGCGGCTTGAACGGACCTTCAACGGTCACGCCGATGTAGTCGGCCTGGGTCTTGGTCAGTTGAGTCACGACGCCGCCGAAGCCGCGGACCATTTCCAGGGCCACTTCTTCGTCGAGTTTCTTCGGCAGTACTTCCACGGTCAGGCGCTCGGCTTTCTGGGCTGGCGACAGGTCGGCGTACTTCTGGTCGAACAGGAAGATCTGCGCCAGTACCTGGTTGGCAAACGAGCCGTCCATGATGCGGCTTGGGTGGCCAGTGGCGTTGCCCAGGTTAACCAGACGGCCTTCAGCCAGCAGGATCAGGTAGTCGTCGTTCTGTGGGTCGAAATCGCCCGCGCCGGTACGGTGAACCTTGTGAACCTGCGGCTTCACTTCTTCCCATGCCCAGTTCTTGCGCATGAAAGCGGTGTCGATTTCGTTGTCAAAGTGACCGATGTTGCAGACAACAGCGCGCTTTTTCAGGGCTTTGAGCATGTTCGAGTCGCAAACATTCACGTTGCCGGTGGTGGTCACGATCAGGTCGATCTTGCCCAGCAACGCTTTGTCGATGCTTGCTTCGGTGCCGTCGTTCTGGCCGTCGATGAACGGCGAAACCACTTCGAAACCGTCCATGCAGGCTTGCATGGCGCAGATCGGGTCAACTTCGGAGACTTTAACGATCATGCCTTCCTGACGCAGGGACTGGGACGAACCCTTGCCCACGTCACCGTAGCCGATCACCAGGGCTTGTTTGCCCGACAGCAGGTGGTCGGTGCCGCGCTTGATGGCGTCGTTGAGGCTGTGACGGCAGCCGTACTTGTTGTCGTTCTTGCTCTTGGTCACCGAGTCGTTGACGTTGATGGCCGGGATTTTCAGCTCGCCCTTGGCCAGCATGTCCAGCAGGCGGTGCACGCCGGTGGTGGTTTCTTCGGTCACGCCGTGGACGCGGTCGAGGATGGCCGGGTATTTCTTGTGCAGCAGCTCGGTCAGGTCGCCGCCGTCGTCGAGAATCATGTTGGCATCCCAAGGCGCACCATCCTTGAGGATGGTTTGCTCCAGGCACCACTCGTACTCTTCTTCGGTCTCGCCTTTCCAGGCAAATACCGCGATACCGGCAGCGGCGATAGCAGCGGCGGCCTGGTCTTGAGTCGAGAAAATGTTGCAGGACGACCAACGCACTTCGGCACCCAGGGCAACCAGGGTTTCGATCAGCACGGCAGTCTGGATGGTCATGTGGATGCAGCCGAGGATCTTGGCGCCTTTGAGCGGCTGCTCAGCGGCGTACTTGCGACGCAGACCCATCAGGGCTGGCATTTCGGATTCGGCGATAAAGGTTTCGCGACGGCCCCAGGCAGCGAGGGACATGTCGGCGACTTTGTAGTCGGTGAAACCAGCAGGCGTGTTGACAGCGCTCATGAAGAGCCTCCATTCGTAGTGTGCGAATGGGCGCCGTTGTGCGTTTAGTATCAAGCCCGATGAACCAGGCCAGACAACGCCCCATCCGAGCCTGACAGGTTGAACCTGCTGCAGCGCCCCTCGGACAGGTGGCGGGAAAACGGTAACAAGTGGATATGACCGTTTTGAAACGGCGCCGATTATAGCCGTGTGCGCCGTACTTCCCAAGCCTTTCTGTCGGGTACATGAAGATCCCTCATCGGCTTGATAGGCAATGGCTCATAGAGCTTGGGCCCGGCCTCTGCCATGATGTTGCCCATCATTTCGCAAGACGCTTGGAGTGACTATGAACTTCCACACCCGCAAATGGGTAAAACCTGAAGACCTCAACCCCAACGGCACCCTGTTCGGTGGCAGCTTGCTGCGCTGGATCGACGAAGAAGCGGCGATCTACGCGATTGTCCAACTGGGCAACCAGCGCGTGGTGACCAAGTACATCTCCGAAATCAACTTCGTCAGCGCCTCGCGTCAGGGCGACATCATCGAGCTGGGCATCACCGCCACCGAGTTCGGCCGCACCTCCATCACCCTGACCTGTGAAGTGCGCAACAAGATCACGCGCAAAAGCATCCTCACCGTGGAAAAAATGGTTTTCGTCAACCTTGGCGAAGACGGCTTGCCGGCGCCCCATGGCCGCACTGAAATCAAGTACGTCAAAGACCAGTTCCAGGAAACCGAATAAAGCCTTACCCCGCGTCGGCGGGTATTGAACGCTCGTGATGGGCCGCAGGTCGTACCTGAACAACACCCTCCTGTTCAGGTACGCCCATGGCCACGCAAGCAGACGGCAAGACCCCCAACCTGTCGCAGGAAGAGCAGCAGGACGTCGACAAAAACCAGCCGCCGCGTGCGGCGGTGCTGCATGAAATCATCCGCACCCAGGGCGACCAGGAGCTGGAGCGTAACGTCGCCGCCTTGTGGTGGTCGGCACTCGCCGCCGGCCTGACCATGGGGTTGTCGCTGATGGCGATGGGGTTGCTCAACTCGCGGCTGCCCGATGCCGAGGGGTTCAAAGTGATCGCCAGCTTCGGCTACTGCGCGGGCTTTCTCGCTGTGATCCTGGCGCGCCAGCAGTTGTTCACCGAAAACACCCTGACCGCTGTTCTGCCGGTGATGAGCAAACCCACGCTGGGCAATGCCGGACGGCTGTTGCGGCTGTGGACGGTGGTGTTGGTGGGCAACCTGTGCGGCACCTTGTTGGTGGCGTACGTAATGTTGCATTTGCCGATTTTCGATACCAAGACCGACCTGGCCTTTTTGGAAATCGGCCGCAAGGTCATGGAGAACCACCCCGGCCAGATGTTCGCCAAGGGCATCGTCTCCGGCTGGATGATCGCCACCATGGTGTGGATGATCCCGTCCATGGAAAGCGCCAAGATGTTCATCATTATCCTGATCACCTACCTCATGGCCTTGGGCGATTTCACCCATATCGTGGTGGGGTCGGCGGAAGTCTCGTACCTGGTGTTTGCCGGCGAACTGCCGTGGAAGGATTTCTGGCTGGTGTTCGCCGGGCCCACGCTGGCGGGCAACATCATCGGTGGCAGCTTTATCTTTGCGTTGATTAGCCATGCGCAGATTCGCAGCGAAAGCAGCTTGCCGGGCAAGGCTGCTGCGGATCCTAGGCACCCGCAGCAGATCAACAAGGATCAGTGAGTTTCAGGTGCGGCCTGGGGCTCGTCTCGGGTCACGCGCTTGACCAGCTTGCCGATGCTCAGGCCCTGCAACAGGATCGACGACAGCACCACGATGTAGGTGATGCTCAGCAGCAGATCCCGCTCCGGGCCCAATGGCAAGGCCAGCGCCAGCGCCACCGAAACCCCGCCGCGCAAGCCGCCCCACGTAAGGATGCGGATGGTGCCGCGTGGCACTGTGCGCCAGCGGCGCAGCAGCAGGATTGCCGGGGCCACTGTCAGCAGGCGCGACAGCAGGATCGCCACGGCCAACAGGCTGGCGGCGAACACATGCAACCAGTTGAACGGCAACAGCAGCAGTTCCATGCCGATCAACGCGAACAGCAGGGCGTTGAGCATGTCATCGAGCAATTCCCAGAAGCCGTCCAGGTAGCGGCGAGTCATGTCGTTCATCGCCAGCTTGCGGCCCAGGTTGCCGATGATCAGGCCGGCTACCACCATCGCAATCGGTGCGGAGACGTGCAGTTCGGAGGCCATCGCCGAGCCGCCGATCACCAGAGCCAGGGTCAGCATCACTTCGATCTGGTGCTGCTCGATGCTCTTGATCATCAGGTACACCAGATAGCCGATCAGGCCACCGAACACCACGCCGCCAATTGCCTCATGGGCAAACAGCATGGCAGTGGCGCCCACGGTAGGTGTTTCGCCCAGCTGTGCAATGCCTAGCAGTACGGTAAATACCACTACCGCTGTACCGTCGTTGAAGAGGGATTCACCGACGATGGTGGTTTTCAGCGGCTTGGAGGCATTGGCCGTACGTAGAACACCCAGTACTGCAATCGGGTCAGTGGGCGAAATCAGTGCACCGAACAGCAGGCAGTACAGGAAGCTGACGTGCCAGCCAAACAGGGCAAAGATGTAATACGCCAGGCTGCCGATCACTACGGTGGCGATCAACACACCAAAGGTCGCCAGCAGGCCGATAGGCCAGCGGTAACTGCGCAGGTCGTTGAGGTTGACGTGCAAGGCGCCGGCGAACAGCAGAAACGACAGCATCCAGTTCATCAGCAGGTCGCCGAAGTCGATCTGGCCGATCAGTTGTTGGACGCGTTCTTCCAAGCCTGGGTAGCCGAGAACGCTCAGGCCTTGCAGGATCAGGGAGAAAATCAGGGCCGTGACCATCACGCCGATGGTGGGCGGCAGGCCGATAAAACGGAAGTTCACATAGGTGAGCAATGTGGTGAGGCAAATAAAGGCGGCGACAAGTTCAAGCATCCGGGGTCCTTGGAAGTTGGGTGGCAGAGCGTTTAGTGCTGGGATGGACCGCAGTAGCGGCGTGATGTTGCAGGGCAGGGCGCAAAACACCGATAGAACCTATTGTGGTGTATCGGCTCATAACGGTGAGTGCGGCGTGCCGAGATTAGTGCTAAAACTCTAATTTCTGTTTCAAATTAAAAATAGAAAACCAAAAAAGGACTCAGTGATGACGGTAGCTTTCTGGTGTGTGTTGATCGCAATTTTCTTGCCTTACCTATGCACGGGCCTGGCCAAATTCAGCCAGGGCAAGTTCGGGCCTCGGCAGAACCACGACCCTCGCGCCTTTCTGGATACCCTCGACGGCTTCGCCCGGCGCGCGCATAACGCCCAGCTCAACAGCTTTGAAGTCACCCCGGCGTTTGCGGCGGCGGTGATTATCGCGCACTTGGCCGGTACGGCCGAATTGGTGACCATCAACGTGCTGGCTGTGCTGTTTATCACCAGTCGCTTGTTGTACATCATTTGCTACGTGGCGGACTGGGCGATCCTGCGGTCGCTGGTGTGGTTTGCAGGCATGGCTTTAATTGCGAGTTTCTTCTTCGTATCGATCTGACAGTTGACGAAGAACCCCTGTGGGAGGGGGCTTGCCCCCGATAGCGGTCTGTCAGTCAGCTCATCTATTACTGACCCGCCGCCATCGGGGGCAAGCCCCCTCCCACATTGGGTTCCCGGTGTTTTCAAGTGCCCGTAGGGGCATCCGGCACCTGGGGAAGCGCCGCGCCTTTGGGCCACAACATCCAGATCTGCCCCTGCTGCTTCATATTCCCCGCCAGCTCACCCGCCGCATCACCGGTGCCCCAGAACAGGTCTGCACGTACTTCGCCGGTGATTGCGCCGCCTGTGTCTTGCGCGGCTACAGGTCTTGCGATTGGGGAGCCGTCTGGCTTGGTGGTCGACAGCCACAACAAGCTGCCCAGTGGAATCACCTTGCGATCCACCGCCACGCTGTAACCAGCCGTCAACGGCACATTCAGCGAACCCCGCGGCCCTTCGTTGCTGTCGGGGCGGGCGCTGAAGAATACGTAGCTGGGGTTGCTCGCCAGCAGTTCCGGGATGCGCTGCGGGTTGGCCTTGGCCCAGGCGCTGATAGCGCCCATGGTCACGTCTTCTTTCTTCAACTGACCTTGCTCCACCAGCCAGCGGCCGATAGGGCGGTAGGGGTAGCCATTCTGGTCACCGTAACCGACGCGCAATTGGCGCCCGTTCGCCAGTTGAATTCGACCCGAACCCTGGATTTGAAGAAATTGCAGGTCCATCGGGTTGGTCAGCCAGGCAATCGGCTGGGCCGTGGAGCCCTGGCCGTTGATGATGCTGGCGTCGTCATACGGTTTGAGTACACGACCCTCAAGCCGACCACGCAGGCGCTTGCCTTTGAGTTCGGGGTAGATGCTTTCGAGGTTCACGATGATCAGGTCATCCGGCACGCCGTACACGGGCACATTGGCCTTGGCGGTTCTGGTCAGGCTGCCGGGGTAGACCGGCTCGTAGTAGCCGGTGATCAGGCCGTTCGGCGTGTTGTCGGCCGAACGCAGGCCGAATACGTCCAGACGCTCCTTGAGAAAACCGCGTACCGCAACTGCATTGCTGGGCACCGTGGCTGCTGCGGCGCAGGTGGCGCCCCAGATCGGGTCAGCCTTGAGGCGTTGGCAGGCGCTGCGCCAAGACTCGAAACCGGCCAGCAAATCGCTGTCGGAAACGGCCGGCAGAGCTTCCCACGGAGCGCTTACATAAGTCGCAACGGCGTGGGGCTCAGGCGTTTGATCTTTGGCAGGTTCCTTACCCGCATCGCAGCCGGCCAGCAGCGCGATCATTGGCAAAGCCCATACCAATCGGCGGCTCCAGCGTTTTTCGATGACATTCATACACGTATTTCCTGAAGCGATTGCCCGCGCCGCAGCGTCTTCGGGCAACCCTTATTATTAATAGGGCTATTGGTCTTTGCCGACGGTGCGAGGATACTGGCCGCCGTTTTCCGTGACCTCGAAGCCACCATGACTTTTAAAAGACTGACCGTTGTAATGCTGGCCTGCCTGACATTGTCCGCCTGTGGCGGTGTTGATCCGAATTCGCCCTTGGGCCAGCGCAAGGCGATCTTCAAGCAGATGCTCAAGACCAGCGAAGACCTGGGTGGCATGTTGCGTGGGCGCATTCCTTTCGACGGCGCTAAATTTGCCGAAGGCGCGGTCAAGCTGGATGCGCTGTCCCATGAGCCCTGGAAGCATTTCCCGAGCGTGCGCGAAGAAGACCATACCAGCGCCAAGGATGACGTGTGGCAGCAACAGGCACGTTTTCAGGAACTGGCCCGCAACCTGGAAGCGGCCACCGGTGAATTGGTGATCGCCAGTCAAGTGCAGCCCTACAAGGCCACTAATCTGGGGCCGGCGGTGCAGAAGGTCGAAGATGCCTGCAGCGCCTGCCATAAACAGTTTCGGGACCACTGACCGGTTTACTTGTCGAGGTCTTCCACGGCTTCCTGCAGTTCTTTACGCGACTGGGCGAGTTTGTCTTTACGCTTGTTGATCTTCTCTGCGTCGCCCTTTTTCATCGCCTTGTCGAGGTCGGCCTGACGGCGGCTGACTTCGTGCTTGGCGTCGAGCACCTTGTTTTCCCGCTCTTTTTTCAAGGAGGCGTCGGTGCAATTGGCGGTGACTTCGCTCAGGGCTTTTTCGAGGCCTGCTTGCTGGGCGCTGTTGCCATGGGCCTTGGCCTGCTCGATCTGCTGGCTGATGGCTTGGCGCTTGGCGGCACAACCGGTGAGTTGCGGCGCTTCTTCTGCCGCCAACAGCGGGGTGGTCATAAAGCTTGCGACGGTCAGCAGGGCGAAGGGGGCTAGAAATTTCATGTGGGGCTCCAAGGTCGCAATCTAGTGGTCGGCTCGGGCTTGAAACCCGTCGATGCCGGCCACGCGTAATGTGTGTGCCAAGGTTTGTACCTGCGGGTCGCGAAAGAAAGCGCTCAATTGCGCTGCGCGGCCCGGGCCGATGCCGTCGATGGCCAGCCAGGCTTGGGTGTCTCGGGTGGCCAGCGTCTGCCAGTCGCCCTCCAGGTTATTGCGTGCCGCAGGCGGTACGCCCAAGGCCTTGAGCCATTGTGCAAATGGCCGTTGCCGTGCGCTGTTGAGGCTGTCGAGCACGCGCGCACGGCTGCGATCGCCGAAGCCATCAATGTTAGCAAGCTCTGCGGCATCCAGGGTCAACCAATCAAGAAAGCCTGCGATTAGACCGGCCTGGATCAATACGTTCCACGTCTCACGGCCCATATGTGGCAGTGCCAGCCCCTGGTTGCCACTGAGCCAGGTGAGGCGAGCGAGCAGTTGCTCTTCGCAGCCGGGGTCCAGTTGCCAGCAACTCAAGGCGTGGAAGTTGCGAGGGTTTGGCACTTGCACCTCGACCCGTTGCTCGTTGCGCAAAATCACGTTGTCCAGACGAGGGACTACCTGGCCGGCCAGGCTGATGGATACTTGGTCGCCAGGGCGAATGTCCAAGGTTTGCCAGCGTTTCAGGGAGCCAACGCTCACGCGGCTGATCTGACGGTCGTCCAGTTGCACCGGCTCCAGCTCCAGCATGGGGGTGATACGTCCGGTACGACCGACCTTGAATTGCACCTTGCGTACCAGCGCCAGTGCTTGGGCGACCGGGTACTTCCAGGCGACGGCCCAATAGGGCGCGCTGACCTGCCAGCGCTCGGCGGGGGCGCGTTGGGCTTGATGCAGCACAACGCCGTCGCTGGCGAAAGGCAGCGGGTGGTTGTACCAATAAGTGCGCCAGTGCACGGCTTCATCGATGTTTTGGATGGGTTGGCTGTAGCGCTGGCTGTCGCCGAAACCCCAGCGCGCCAGGGTTGCAAGACGCTCGGTGAAAGACGCCGGCCCATCAGGCCAGGTCCAGACAAACAGGCCGATACCGCCAGCGTCGGTATCACTCAGTTGGCGGCGGTTCATCAGCCCGGCCACCTTGCCTCGGGCATTGAGCCCGCCGCGGGCTGATTGCACGTGGTCATCGAGGCGCCAATACAATTCGCCCTGCAGCACCAGATCGATAGGCTCGGGCAACCGCTGGACAATGCCGGGGATCTTGCGAGCGGAGGCGGACCAGTCCTGGCCGAGATTGCCATCGCCACGGCTGATGACCTGGCTCAGCTGGCCCTGGCGGTAGACCAGGGTGACGGCAACACCGTCGACCTTGGGTTGCATCCATACCTCACTGCGTGTGCCCAGCCAGGCATCGAGAGCGCTTTCATCCTGCAATTTTGCCAGGCCCGTATGCGCCACCGGGTGAGGCACCGTACCCCGCGCGGTGGCCAGCGGGTTATCAGGCGTTGCGCTGGGTTGGGGCAAACATTCGCGCCAAGTGGCCAGCCGGCGGCGGGCCTGATCGTAGAGCTCATCGCTGACGGGGGATTGGCCCAGTCGGTGGTAACGGTCATCCCATTGGCGGATCTGCGTGGCCAGGTTGTCGACCTGTGTACGGGCGTCATTGGGGCAGGTTTTGGCCCACGTCCAAAGGGGTAGGGCGCAAAGCAGAAAAGCTATCAGTTGACGCATCATGAGCATCCTTGCCCGGAAAGGGTGCCCAGCCTAAATGATCCCTGCGCCCATAAAAAAGCCCCGACCGTGCGGGGCTTTTTACTGGGTGTTTCTGCTTACTTGAACAGGCCGCCCAGGGCTTTCACGGTATCGTTCTTATCTGCCTTGGCTTCGGTGGTCTGCTGCTTGGCGTCGGCCTTGGCTTGGGCTTCGGTCAATTTGTCACAACCTTTATTGACCTGGTCCTGTGCTGCCTTATAGGCCTTGACGGACAAGCTGTCGTTCTTGGCTTCGGCGGCATCGATTTTGGTTTGCAGGTCCTTGGCGTGTTGCTGGCAGTCGCCGGAGTCACCGCCGCCCAGTTTGGACGTCAGGGCGCCACCCAGTGCGCTCAGGTCGGTGCCGGCGTGAGACGGCAGGGCGAACAGGCTGAGCAGAAGGGCAGCAGGGGCGAGCTTGGAAATGCGCATGAAAAACCTCAATGTTCGATTGCCTGCGCGCGTTTGGGTCCCGGGCTGGCGCAGGGCAATATCCAAATAAGGTGAAGGGCCCGAGAGGGCGCGGATTCTAGTGGGCCATCATTGGGCCTGCAAGGTTTGGATCCAAAAAATGTGAACGTTCCCGCGAATCATCCGGCAATAAAAAGCCCCGCCGGGCGAACCCGGCAGGGCTTTGGGTGTTGCGGGCTATTACAGGCCGGCAGCGACGCGAAGGTCGTTGGCGCGGTCGGTTTTTTCCCAGGTGAACGTGGTGAAGGTGTCGTCGCCAACGGTCTTCTGTGCAGGGGTACGACCGAAGTGGCCGTAGGCTGCGGTTTCCTGGTACATCGGGTGCAGCAGGTCGAGCATGGTGGTGATCGCGTAAGGACGCAGGTCGAAGATCTCGCGCACCAACTTGACGATCTTGTCATCGCTGATCTTGCCGGTGCCGAAGGTGTTCAGCGAGATCGACGTAGGCTGGGCCACACCAATCGCGTAGGAAACCTGGATCTCGCAACGCTCGGCCAGGCCAGCCGCCACGATGTTCTTGGCTACGTAACGACCGGCGTAGGCCGCCGAACGGTCAACCTTGGATGGGTCTTTACCCGAGAACGCGCCGCCGCCGTGACGGGCCATGCCGCCGTAGCTGTCGACGATGATCTTGCGACCGGTCAGGCCGCAGTCGCCCACCGGGCCGCCGATGATGAACTGGCCAGTCGGGTTGATGTGGAACTGGGTGTCCTTGCTCAGCAGCTCGGCCGGCAGCACGTGCTTGACGATCAGCTCCATGACGCCTTCGCGCAGGTCAGCGTAGGAAACGTCCGGGTTGTGCTGGGTCGACAGTACAACGGCGTCGATGCCGACCACCTTGCCGCCTTCGTAACGGCAGGTCACCTGGGACTTGGCGTCCGGGCGCAGCCACGGCAGCAGGCCGGATTTACGGGCTTCGGCCTGGCGCTGCACCAGTTGGTGCGAGAACGTGATCGGTGCTGGCATCAGCACGTCGGTTTCGTTGCTGGCGTAGCCGAACATCAGGCCCTGGTCACCGGCGCCTTGATCTTCTGGCTTGGCACGGTCAACACCCTGGTTGATGTCGGGGGACTGCTTGCCGATGATATTCATCACGCCGCACGTGGCGCCGTCAAAACCAACGTCGGAACTGGTGTAGCCGATGTCGGTGATTACGTCACGAACGATCTGCTCCAGGTCAACCCAGGCGGTGGTGGTCACTTCGCCAGCGATGATTGCTACACCGGTTTTCACCAGAGTCTCGCACGCCACACGGGCGAACTTGTCTTCAGCAATGATGGCGTCCAGCACCGCGTCGGAAATCTGGTCGGCGATTTTGTCCGGATGCCCTTCAGACACGGACTCGGAGGTGAAAAGGGAGTATTCGCTCATCTCGATGTTTTCCTGATTTTACCGATGGTGAGTGTCGCCAGCCGGTCGCTGAAAGTGGCGGACCTGGATCTGGAAACCATTACGTAAACCTACATAGAGGCTTTCCCCGGGAACGAGTCCCGCAGCGGTGGCCCAACGGGCCAGATCATCCTGTTCAAAACCCAACCAGAGATCACCGCAGGCCTCCCTGGCCCAATTCTGGTTGTGGCTGCATAAATCTGTAACCAAGAGGCTACCGCCGGGGTGCAGCAGCCCGGCCATTTGCTTGAGGGCTTCGGCGGGTGCGGCGAAATGGTGCAAGACCATGTTCAGCACCACGCAATCGGCCTTGATAGTCGTGCTGTTGAGCGCGTCAGCCAACTGCAGGCTGACGTTGCCCAGTGCTTCGCGCTCGCACAGCTGGCGAGCCAGTTCGAGCATGGCCGGGCTGTTGTCCAGCGCCGTGACCTGTTGAAAGCGGCGTGCCAGCTCGGGCAGGAAACCGCCATCGCCGGGGCCAACTTCCAGCGCCGTGGCTTCATCACTGAAGCTCAGCTTGTCCAGCAGCGCCAGTACGCTGTCGCGGTACTGGGCCAGGCCGGCGATCAGGTCTTGTTGGGCTCGAAACTTCTCGGCAACCCGTGCGAAAAAGTCCTGGCTCGCCGCCGCGCGTTGCCCGTGGACCTGGCCGATGCGCGATTGCACATCAGTGGGCAGGCTCAGGCTGTCCACTTCTTCGAGCAGGGCCGCATGCAACTTGCCGCCCAGTAGTTCGGTGTGGGGCAGTGCACGACGATAAAAGATCGCATTGCCTTCGCGGCGTGTGGCTACCAGGTCGGCCTGGGCCAGCACCTTCAAGTGGTGGCTCATGCCGGACTGGCCGATGGCGAAGATCTGCGCCAGTTCCAATACACCGAAGGAATCGTTGGCCAGTGCGCGCAATACGTTCAAACGCAACGGTTCGCCAGCGGCCTTGCACAAGGCTGCCAGTTCTTCGCCGTCATCGGGACGCAGGGAGGGCATGGGTAGATTCATAGGGCCAGCAGTCTAGAGACGGGTGCAAGTCCAGGCAAGGCCAATATCAAAAAGTTTTGATATTGATCGATAAGCGGCGGTTATAAGCAGCCGCTATAACCTTTCGACGAACCAGTGGCGGGTTTCTGCAAGGGATTGGCGCGCAAACGGCAGGAAAAACGTCTTCAAGTGACTATCTGTCATTGCCCGCAGGCGGTGGCTGAGGGAAAATGCCGGTCCTTTTTTCCGTTTCTTTATATGCAAACCCCAGGAGATCAGCGATGCCCAGCCGTCGTGAGCGTGCCAACGCCATTCGTGCCCTCAGCATGGATGCCGTGCAAAAAGCCAACAGCGGCCATCCAGGTGCCCCGATGGGCATGGCGGATATCGCCGAGGTACTTTGGCGTGACTACCTGAAACACAACCCGACCAATCCATCGTTCGCCGACCGTGACCGCTTCGTGCTGTCCAACGGCCATGGCTCGATGTTGATCTATTCGCTGCTGCACCTGACCGGCTACGACGTCACTATCGACGACCTGAAAAGCTTCCGTCAGTTGCACAGCCGCACGCCGGGTCACCCGGAATTCGGCTACACCCCAGGCGTCGAGACCACCACCGGTCCCCTGGGCCAAGGCCTGGCTAACGCCGTTGGTTTTGCGTTGGCTGAAAAAGTACTAGGCGCGCAGTTCAACCGCCCTGGTCACGACATCGTCGACCACCACACCTACGTGTTCCTGGGTGATGGCTGCATGATGGAAGGCATTTCCCACGAAGTCGCTTCCCTGGCCGGTACCCTGGGCCTGGGCAAGCTGATCGCCTTCTACGATGACAACGGTATCTCCATCGACGGCGAAGTCGAAGGCTGGTTCACCGATGACACCCCTAAGCGTTTCGAAGCCTACAACTGGCAGGTAATCCGCAACGTTGACGGCCACGATCCAGAAGAGATCAAGACCGCCATCGAGACCGCTCGCAAGAGCGCGCAGCCGACCCTGATCTGCTGCAAGACCACCATCGGCTTCGGTTCGCCGAACAAGCAAGGTAAAGAAGACTGCCACGGCGCCCCACTGGGTGACGCGGAAATCGCCTTGACCCGTGAAGCGCTGAAGTGGAACCACGGCCCGTTCGAAATCCCGGCCGACATCTATGCCGAGTGGGATGCCAAGGAAAAAGGCCTGGCCGCCGAAGCCGAGTGGGACCAGCGTTTCGCTGCCTACTCCGCCGAATTCCCAGTGCTGGCCAACGAGCTGGTACGCCGCCTTGCCGGTGACCTGCCTGCCGATTTCTCGGAAAAAGCCTCGGCCTATATCGCCGAAGTCGCGGCCAAGGGCGAGACCATTGCCAGCCGTAAAGCCAGCCAGAACACCCTGAACGCCTTTGGCCCGCTGCTGCCTGAGATCCTCGGCGGTTCGGCTGACCTGGCCGGTTCCAACCTGACCCTGTGGAAAGGCTGCAAAGGCGTGTCGGCTGAAGACGCCAGCGGTAACTACATGTACTACGGCGTACGTGAGTTCGGCATGAGCGCCATCATGAACGGCGTGTCCCTGCACGGTGGCCTGGTGCCTTACGGCGCGACCTTCCTGATGTTCATGGAATACGCCCGTAACGCCGTACGTATGGCCGCGCTGATGAAAAAACGCGTGATCCATGTGTACACCCACGACTCCATCGGCCTGGGCGAAGACGGCCCGACGCACCAGCCGGTCGAGCAACTGACCAGCCTGCGTACCACGCCGAACCTGGACACCTGGCGCCCAGCCGACGCGGTTGAATCTGCCGTGGCCTGGAAGCACGCCATTGAGCGTAAAGACGGCCCTTCGGCGCTGATCTTCTCCCGTCAAAACCTGCAACACCAAGTGCGTACCGACGCGCAGATCGCCGACATCGCTCGTGGCGGTTATGTGCTCAAAGACTGCGACGGCGAGCCGGAGCTGATTCTGATCTCCACCGGTTCCGAAGTGGGTCTGACCGTTCAGGCGTACGACAAGCTGACCGAACAAGGCCGCAAGGTGCGTGTGGTTTCCATCCCGTGCACCAGCGTGTTCGACGCCCAGGACGCCGGCTACAAGCAATCGGTATTGCCGTTGCAGGTCAGCGCGCGTATCGCTATCGAAGCGGCTCACGCCGACTACTGGTACAAATACGTGGGCCTGGAAGGTCGCGTAATCGGCATGACCACCTACGGTGAGTCGGCGCCGGCGCCAGCGTTGTTCGAAGAGTTCGGTTTCACCCTGGACAACATCCTGGGTCAGGCTGAAGAGCTGCTGGAAGACTAAGTCAGTCTGCGTTGTCTGAACTGACGCCATCGCGGGCAAGCCCGCTCCCACATTTGGATCGCGGTCTAATGTGGGAGCGGGCTTGCCCGCGATAGCGTCTGTGCATTCAACACCGAACTAACCTTGATCGAGAACCCCATGCCCCAACCGCGTCCCTACAAAGTTGCACTCAACGGCTACGGCCGCATTGGTCGTTGCGTCTTGCGTGCGCTGTTCGAGCGAGGGGCGGCAGCCGGGTTTGAAATTGTCGCGATCAATGATCTGGCCGACATGGCCAGCATCGAATACCTGACACGCTTTGACTCCACCCACGGCCGCTTCCCCGGCGAAGTGCGGGTTGAAGACGACTGTCTGCATATTAATGGCAACTGCGTGAAGGTCTTGCGCAGTGCCACCCCCGAAGGCATCGATTGGAAGGCGCTGGGCGTCGACCTGGTGCTGGAATGTTCCGGTGTTTATCACACCCGTGCCGACGGCCAGCGTTTCCTGGATGCCGGCGCGCCGCGTGTGCTGTTTTCCCAGCCGATGGCCAGCGAGGCAGATGTCGACGCCACCATCGTCTACGGCATCAACCAGGATTGCCTGACCGGCGATGAGTTGCTGGTGTCCAACGCCTCCTGCACCACCAACTGCAGCGTGCCGCTGTTGCGCCTGCTGGATCAGGCGATTGGCCTGGACTACGTGTCGATCACCACCATTCACTCGGCGATGAACGACCAGCCGGTAATCGACGCTTACCATCACGAAGACCTGCGCCGCACACGCTCGGCGTTTCAGTCAGTGATTCCGGTGTCTACAGGCCTTGCGCGCGGCATCGAACGACTGCTGCCGGAACTTGCCGGGCGAATCCAGGCCAAAGCCGTACGGGTGCCGACGGTGAACGTGTCCTGCCTGGACATCACCATGCAAACCGTCAGCGATACCGATGCGACGGAGGTCAACCGGATTTTGCGCGACGCCGCCACCAGTGGCCCGCTCAAAGGCTTGCTGGCCTACACCGAGTTGCCTCACGCCAGTTGTGATTTCAACCACGACCCGCATTCGGCGATCGTCGATGCCAGCCAAACCCGCGTTTCCGGCCCCAGGTTGGTGAACATCCTGGCCTGGTTCGACAACGAATGGGGTTTTGCCAACCGTATGTTGGATGTTGCAGGCCACTATCTGCACATCGCTAATAAACAACCTCAACAGTAATTCAGGAACTGCGACCCATGACCGTGTTGAAGATGACCGACCTCGATCTGCAAGGTAAGCGCGTACTGATCCGCGAAGACCTCAACGTCCCAGTCAAGGACGGTGTTGTCACCAGCGATGCGCGAATCCTGGCCTCGCTGCCGACCATCAAGCTGGCCCTGGAAAAAGGCGCGGCCGTGATGGTCTGTTCCCACTTGGGTCGCCCGACCGAAGGTGAGTTCTCCGCCGAAAACAGCCTCAAGCCTGTAGCCGATTACCTCAGCAAAGCCTTGGGCCGCGACGTGCCGCTGGTGGCTGACTACCTGGCTGGCGTTGACGTGAAAGCTGGCGACATCGTGCTGTTCGAAAACGTGCGCTTCAACAAGGGCGAGAAAAAGAACAGCGACGAACTGGCCCAGCAATACGCTGCGCTGTGCGACGTGTTTGTGATGGACGCTTTCGGCACCGCGCACCGCGCCGAAGGCTCGACCCACGGCGTGGCCAAGTTCGCCAAGGTTGCGGCGGCTGGCCCACTGTTGGCCGCTGAACTGGATGCACTGGGCAAGGCCTTGGGCGCCCCGGCGCAGCCAATGGCGGCGATCGTTGCCGGCTCCAAAGTGTCCACCAAGCTGGACGTGCTCAACAGTCTCAGCACCATCTGCAACCAACTGATTGTCGGCGGCGGCATTGCCAACACCTTCCTGGCCGCAGCCGGTCACCCGGTGGGCAAGTCCCTGTACGAGCCGGACCTGCTGGACACCGCCCGTGCCATCGCTGCCAAAGTCAGCGTGCCATTGCCGGTAGACGTTGTAGTCGCCAAAGAATTCGCCGAAAGCGCCGAAGCCACCGTCAAGCTGATCGCGGATGTGGCTGCCGACGACATGATTTTGGACATTGGCCCGCAAACGGCTGCCAACTTCGCCGAACTGCTGAAAGCCTCCCAGACCATTCTGTGGAACGGCCCGGTAGGCGTATTTGAGTTCGACCAGTTTGGCAACGGCACCAAGGTGCTGGCCAAGGCCATCGCTGAAAGCTCGGCATTTTCCATTGCCGGCGGCGGCGACACCCTGGCGGCCATCGATAAATATGGCGTGGCTGACCAGATCTCCTACATTTCTACCGGTGGCGGCGCGTTCCTCGAATTCGTCGAAGGCAAAGTGCTGCCGGCCGTTGAAGTGCTGGAAAGCCGAGCTAAGGGTTAAGGCGCGAGATGATCCGGAAAAGGAGCATTCCCATGATCAAGTCGTTGGCACTGGTGATTGCAGCGGGCCTGCTGGCTGGCTGCGGCAGCACGCCAAATGCGACGCCTGGGGCTGGGAATCAGCCTGGCGCGGCGCAGAAAAAAGGCTGCTACCAGGCTGACTGGCAAGCCGAGACCATGCCGGTGATCAACAAGCGCATCGGCAATGAGCGGTTGGAGAGATACGACGCCGCGCCCAACGGTCAGGAACAGGGCTGCCCTTGACGGGTCTGATCAATTGGCGGCCACGGGTCGCCCTACGAGGATTGGCAATGAAAGGCGTTTTCGCCCTGGCTGCATTGGCCCTGTTGGCCGGTTGCAGCAGCATGAACATGTTCACTAGCAAAGCAGAGCCTGCCGACAAGTGGACCACTTGGACTTGCGACAGCAAGGCCGAGGTCAACTGGCGCTTTGCCAACCAAGCTAAATCCGAGGTGGATGTACGCCTCGGCGGTTCCGACCAGGTTTATCGCCTGAAGCAGGACGTTGCCGCCTCGGGTGTGCTGTATGCCAACGACCAATTGGCGTTTCACACAAAAGGCGAGGAAGGCCTGGTTTACTGGGTGGCCACCGATGATTTGATCGGCCGTGGCTGCAAGGCTCAGTAGAAAGAACACGATCTCAAGAGAGATGAGATCCAAATGTGGGAGGGGGCTTGCTCCCGATAGCGGTTTGTCAGACACCTGTGTGCTGGCTGATCCACTGTCATCGGGAGCAAGCCCCCTCCCACAGTAAATCCGGTTCCAAATTGGCATAAGTTGCGAACCGGACACTGCAATAACGATTCAGCAAGCCAGGCCTGCAAACCCTGGCCTGCAATAACTTGAATAGCAGCCGCCGCTACGGCAGGCTTGCACGATTAACGACCCTCGACCGGGAGAGACAACACAATGGCACTTATCAGCATGCGTCAAATGCTGGACCACGCAGCCGAATACGGCTACGGCGTCCCAGCCTTTAACGTCAACAACCTTGAGCAGATGCGCGCCATCATGGAAGCCGCTGACAAGACCGACTCCCCCGTCATCGTCCAGGCTTCGGCCGGTGCGCGCAAATACGCTGGCGCCCCGTTCCTGCGTCACCTGATTCTCGCCGCAATCGAAGAATTCCCGCACATCCCGGTGTGCATGCACCAGGACCACGGCACCAGCCCTGACGTGTGCCAGCGCTCGATCCAACTGGGCTTCAGCTCGGTGATGATGGACGGCTCCCTTGGCGAAGACGGCAAGACCCCAACCGACTACGAGTACAACGTACGCGTTACCCAACAAACCGTCGCGCTGGCTCACGCCTGCGGCGTTTCGGTTGAAGGCGAGCTGGGCTGCCTGGGTTCGCTTGAAACCGGCATGGCCGGCGAAGAAGACGGCATCGGCGCCGAAGGCGTGCTGGATCACAGCCAAATGCTGACCGACCCGGAAGAAGCCGCTGACTTCGTGAAAAAGACCCAAGTTGACGCCCTGGCCATCGCCATCGGCACCAGCCACGGCGCCTACAAGTTCACCAAGCCACCGACTGGCGACGTGCTGGCCATCGACCGCATCAAAGAAATCCACAAGCGCATCCCCAACACCCACCTGGTGATGCACGGTTCTTCCTCGGTACCGCAAGAATGGCTGGCGATCATCAACCAGTACGGCGGCGACATCAAAGAAACCTACGGCGTACCGGTTGAAGAAATCGTCGAAGGCATCAAGCACGGCGTGCGCAAGGTCAACATCGACACCGACCTGCGCTTGGCATCCACCGGTGCGATGCGTCGTCTGATGGCCACCAACCCAAGCGAGTTCGACCCGCGTAAATTCTTCGGCGCGACCGTAACGGCGATGCGTGATGTGTGTATCGCACGCTATGAAGCGTTTGGTACTGCGGGTAATGGTTCGAAGATCAAGCCGATCTCGCTGGAAGCTATGTACCAGCGTTACCTGAAAGGTGAGTTGAACGCCAAGGTCAACTAAGCCTCAGGTGTTTGAAAAGGAGCCCGCAGTGATGCGGGTTTTTTTGTGGCTGCGGTTTGGCTAAGGGAAGTAGCAACACGCAGAACCCCTGTGGGAGCCGGGCAAGCCCGGCTCCCACATTTGAACTGTGGTGTTTGTCCGCGAGCGATCCCGGCGGACACCGGAGGATGCCTACGCGTTATTTATCCACCAGCACTTTTGGATTGGAATTGCCCCACACGGTATAAAGATCCGCCAACAACGCTCCGTTGATATCTTCAACTTCCGCCTGGGTCGTTTGCACAGTGCCCTGCTTGCCAAACAACACCACCTCATCCCCGCTCTTCACCGTGGGCACATCGGTCACGTCCACCATCAGCGTATTCATCGACACCTTGCCCACCACTGGCACGCGGTGCCCGTTGATCAGCACGATGCCTTTGTTGGTAAACGCGCGACGATAGCCGTCGGAGTAGCCAACGGTGATGTTGGCCAGTTTCGAATCCCGCGCCAGGGTGTAGGTGCGGTCATAGCCCACGGTGTTGCCTTTGGGGTAAGTGTTCACCGAGGCCACATGGGACTTGAACTGCATCACGCGTTGGTAAGCGGTGAAGGACGGCACCGTATCGCCAAACAGCAGGCCGCCTGGGCGCACCATGTCCAGGCGCGATTCAGGTACTTCCAAGGTCGCGAACGAGTTGGCCGCGTGCAGGGTGATCTTGCTGCGGTCCAGTTGGGCGACATTGATCAGCCACTGCGCCTGTTCGTTGAAGGCTTTGAGCCCTGCACGCACGTCGGCGGCGTCTTCGACGGCGAAGTGGGTCATGATCGCCTTCACTTCCAGGTTCGGCACTTTGGTGATGGCGACGGCATCACGACGGCCTTGAGGGGTGGTCATTTCTACGCCGTTGCGGCTCATGCCGCTGGAGTTCAGGCCCAGGTGCACCACCAGTGGGCGGCCGTGGTGCTCGGCGATCAGGCTGGCGCGCACGGCGAAGTCGAGGTTACCCACCAGTTCTTCGACGTTGTACGGCAGCGCGGCTTCGAGTTCGCTCAAAGCGGCGGTGCGTACGCGGATCAGTTGGCCCTTGAAGCCGCTTTCGCGCACCACACGAATCTCTTCGTTACTGGCGACGCCGACGCAGGGCACGCCCAGTTGAATGATCGAAGGCATCAGCAAGCCAATGCCATGGCCGTAGGCATCGGCCTTGAGCACGGCGCAGATTTTGGATTTGTCGGCGAGAGTGGTTTGCAGGGTGCGGATGTTGTGTTCGAACGCAGCTTTGCTGATTTCGACCCAGGCGTTGCTGTCCTGGGTGTGCACTTGCGCCACCCCGTCGGTCATCGACAGCGGCGGGGCGGCGAAGGTTGGGTTGTGCAGCAGAACCAGGCCCATGGACAGGGCGAGCAGGGAACGAGAGAAGGGCATTTGAGCAGTCTCCATGACTTTTCTTATCGAGGGCAGTGCGCGAGCGCGGCGCCATACTCGAATTGTCCTACAAGAAAGTCGAGGCCCTGGTCGCGGTTCTGTCCTAAAGCGTCGTGGTAGACATCGCTGAAGCGAATCAGCGTTTAGTCGTGGTCGATGTCCAGCTTGGCGAACGTCACCCGCGCGCCTTCCTTGCTGTTGCCGCTGTTGTCCTGCACATACGCGCCGGCCTTGAAATACAGCGGCTTGGCGCCCCAGGCCGCGCCGATGCGTTCGTTCCACTCGCCGTCCGCTGCGTACACGCTGAGTAATCCCGCTTTGTTGAGATTGATCACATAGGTGAAGCTCTTTTGCAGCGGCACATTGGACGCGACGATGACCACGCGGCTTTCGTCCTCATCCGGGCGCATGCGCACTTTGGCGACGATGTTGCCGGTTTGGGTTTTCTCCTTGAACTGATACTCCAGTTTGATCATCGGTTTCTGGCTGTCATAGGCATGAATCTGCCCAATGACAATCTTGCCGGAGGATGGCACTTGATCAACCTGCAGCGTGGCGCGCAGGAAGTTGTCGGCATCGGGGTAGGTCCAGTTACGCAGGCGACCATCGGCATAGGTCTCGCGTAACTCACTGCGTGGGTAGATGGCGTTTTCGGTGCGGGTTCCGGTGACGGGTGTCCAGAATTGCACGTTGCTGCCTTCGGCCTGGAAATATTGGTCATTGAAACCGCTCATCAGCTTGGGCGTGTCGATGGTCGCGGGCGGGGAGCCGACGGGAATGCTCAGGTTCCAGGTGGAAAGGTCGATCATGGCGTATGCCTTTTTACAGAAGGTGAAGGCTTTGGCCTGTGGGCCAGTCAGGTTCTTTATAGGTGGTGTTAACCAGATTGTTAAACAGTTGCTGGCAATTTATTGGCGCCAAGGGAATGCCAAAAAGCCATGTTTCCCATGAACCGTGGGCTGTGGGCACTGACCGTTAGTCGGCTTCCTGAAAATTGGCGCAATGATGGCACCGACGTTACTTCTGATTTTTTAGAACCGGGGCTAGAGTGAGGCCTCAGAGTTTGTCCGGGTTTTCTGTCAGAATTGACCGGAATAGCTCCCAAGGAAGAGACGTAGCATGGAATGCGCTCCAAACCCCGTCGATGGCAGCTCGGTTCTCTTGGTGGTCGATGACTACCCCGAAAACCTCGTCAGCATGCGTGCGCTTCTGCAGCGGGACGACTGGCAAGTGATCACCGCCGGCTCTGGGCTGGAAGCCCTTGAATTGTTGTTGGTGCACGAAGTTGACCTGGTGCTGCTGGATGTGAAGATGCCTGGCATGGATGGCTTTGAAGTGGCCCGCCTGATGCGGGGCAGCCAACGCACGCGGATGACGCCGATCATCTTTCTGAGCGCCAACGCCCAATCCCCCGCAGCGGTGCTGGAAGGTTATGCCAGCGGCGCCATCGATTACCTGTTCAAACCCTTCGACCCGCATATTCTCAAGCCCAAGGTCCAGGCCTTGCTGGAGCATCAGCGTAATCGCCGAGCCTTGCAGCGCCTGAGCCATGACTTGGAGTCGGCCCGCGCCTTCAATGCCTCGGTGCTGGATAACGCCGCCGAAGGCATCCTGGTGGTGGGCGAGGAGGGCGTGATCGAGTACGCCAACCCGGCGATCTCGCGTCTGCTCAACGCCAAGATAGATGAGCTGCAAGGCCAGGACTTTCTCAGTTTCCTGCAAAAGCCCCATATACCCACGTGGTTGGATTCACAGATGCACGCCGGTTACCGCAAGGGTGAAACCTGGCGCCTGCATGACGCGATCCTGCGCACGGGGCGCGGCCAACAGGTGCCGGTGGCCTTGTCGTGTGCGCCGCTGCCGGCCGAACAGAAAGCCATGGTGGTGACGGTGCTGGACATGTCCGAAGTGCGCCACCTGCACCAACAACTGGAGTTCCAGGCGGTCACCGACCCCCTGACGGGGCTGCTGAACCGGCGCGGCTTCTACCAGGCGGTGGAGAGTACCTTGCTGCGAGGCGAGCGGGGTGAGCAGTCCCTGGTGTTGCTGTACCTGGACCTGGATGGCTTTAAGCGGGTCAATGATTCTCTGGGGCATGACGCCGGTGACCGGGTGCTGCGCTGGGTTTCGGAGCAGTTGCAGGGTTGCCTTAATTCCTACGATATCCTCGGACGCATGGGCGGGGATGAATTTACGGCGTTGCTGGAGCTTGAGTTCCCCGAGCAGGCGGCAAAGATTGCGGAAAAGTTGATCGAACGGGTTTCGATCTGCCAGCAGGTAGACGGTCTGGATGTAATGCTTGGCGTCAGCATCGGCATCGCCACCTTCCCGGACTGCGGCTCGGACTTGAACGGGCTGCTGCGTGCGGCTGACATCGCCATGTATGAAGCCAAGCGCGCAGGGCGTCAGCAATATCGCTATTACGACCAGGAAATGAACGGTCGTGCCCGTTCACGCCTGATGCTGGAAGACAGCGTGCGCACGGCCATTCAAAACAAGGATTTCACCCTGGTCTACCAGCCACAGGTGTCACTGGTGGACGGCCGTTTGCGCGGCGTCGAGGCGCTGCTGCGCTGGCAGCACCCCAGCGTTGGCGACGTGCCGCCAGGACTCTTCTTGCCATTGTTGGAAGAGGCGCGGCTGATCAGCCAGCTGAGTGCGTGGATCTACCATCAGGTCGCCGCCCAGCGCCAGGCGTGGCAAGCCACCTTTGATGATGAATTGGTGCTGAGCGTGAGCCTGAGTAGCAACCAGTTCAACATGCCCAACCTGGCCAGCCAACTGCAGCAGGTACTCGAACGACATGGGTTGCAGGGCCGGCAACTGGAAGTGGAAATCAGCGAAGACAGCTTGATGAGCAACCTGGAAGAGGCGGCCAAGCAGCTCAAGTTGTTGCGCCAGATCGGCGTGCGTATTGCGCTGGATGACTTTGGCTCGGGCAACTGCTCGCTGTCTCACCTGCGCGACCTGGCGTTCGATACGCTGAAACTCGACCCGCAACTGGTGGCGCGCCTGCCAGGCTCGGTGCGCGATGCCGCAATGGCCCGCAGCATTATCGAGCTGTGCGGGCATTTTGATGTGTTGGTGGTCGCCGAAGGCGTGGACACCTTTGAACAAGCGCAGTGGCTCAAGGCCAATGGTTGCCCGTTTGTCCAGGGCTTATGGGCAGCGCAGCCGTTGATGGCCGACGAAGTCCCCGGCTGGTCGCACCCTCGCTTGCGCTGAATTCGCTACACTGGCGGCCATTCGAACCCTGTTGCCGACCCCATGACCGCGCTGAAATACCTCCAGGCCTACCCCCCGGCCCTTCAAGAACAAGTGCGCCAACTGATCGCCAAAGACCAGTTGGGCGCTTATCTGGAACAACGTTACCCCGAGCGTCACGCCGTGCAGAGCGACAAGGCCCTGTACGCTTACGCCCTGGCCTTGAAGCAGGAACACCTGCGTAACGCGCCGGCCATCGACAAAGTGCTGTTCGATAACCGCCTGGACCTGACCCACCGCGCCCTGGGCCTGCACACCACGATTTCGCGGGTGCAGGGCGCTAACCTCAAGTCCAAGAAAGAGATCCGCATTGCTGCGTTGTTCAAAGAGGCCGCACCCGAGTTCCTGCGCATGATCGTGGTACACGAACTGGCGCACTTCAAGGAGTCGGACCACAACAAGGCGTTCTACAAACTCTGTGAATACATGATGCCGGGCTACCATCAGGTGGAATTCGACCTGCGGGTGTACCTCACGTATCGCGACCTGCAGGGCAAGCCCTGACCGCACAAGGCGATTGACCATGGAAGTGAGCAAGACCAAAAGCAGTTTCTACCGCCGTCTGTATGTGGCGTATCTGATCGACAGCGGGCTGGCCAGTAATGTGCCGGCGCTGACCGAGGTGACTGGTATGCCCAGGCGTACGGCGCAGGACACCATTGCGGCCTTGGCTGACTTGGATATTGTGTGTGAGTTCGAGCAGGAAGACGGCGCGCGCAATCATGCGGGGCAGTATCGGATTCGCAGTTGGGGGGCGATTGATCGCAAGTGGATTGAGTTGAACCTGGATTCGGTGAAGCGGGTGTTGGGTTATCCCTGAAGATAGTGGGTGTTTGCACTGGCGCTATCGGGGGCAAGTCGAATCGTCGCACCGCCCCTCCCACATTTGACTGTATTCACATATCTAGATTTGTGAACCCAATCAGTGTGGGAGGGGGCTTGCCCCCGATGAGGCCCTCAAACCCGGCGCATACCTATATGCGGAATATCATCCTCAAGGTATTCCTCCCCCGCCACCACAAACCCGTACCGCCCGTAATACCCCTGCAAATGCGCCTGAGCTGACAGAAAAATCGGCGTCTCAGGCCAGATTTCTTCAATCTGCTTGAGTGTCTCTTCCATCATCTGATGCCCCAGCCCGGTGCCCCGCGCCACCGGCGCCACGATCACGCGGCCTACGACCACATCGCCGCCTTGGGATTCGGGGTCGAGCAAGCGCAGATAAGCCACCAATTGGTCGTCCTGCCAGGCCATCAGGTGGTGGGTGTCGCCGCCCAGGTCCTGCCCGTCGATGTCCTGGTAAACGCACTTTTGCTCAACGACAAACACCTCGCTGCGCAGGCGCAGGATGGCGTAAAGCTGTTCCTTGCCCAGATCGGTGTGATGTTTGCAGACCCATTCGACTGTCATGACGTGATCTCTTATAAGTGTCTGTTGCCGATAGTAAGCGCGGCGGCCGATTGTGTCTAAATCGGTTATTTTTGTGAGTGAAATCAATTTGCCATCATTGGGTGCATTCGCCGACCGTTTCTTTGTGTAATCTTGAGCTACTGTTAGAACCTCTGGGCCCGCCAAGGACGTTGAGCATGCCGCGATTGTTTCGTGCCGTTGCTTTGATTGGAGTGTTGTTGCTGGCCCAGCCGGCGTTAGCGCAGCGTTTACGTCTGGTCGCCGATGCCTGGCCCCCTTTTACCGATGCCACGTTGATCAATGGTGGCTTGGCGACCGATATTGTCAGCACGGCCCTGGCCCGCGCCGGCTACGCCAGTGACTTTGAACAGGTACCGTGGGCGCGTGCGCTGATGGGCGTGGGCGACGGGCGTTATGACGTGTTGGTCAATGCCTGGTACGACGATGCCCGCACGCAATTGGGGCAGTTCTCCGGCGAATACCTGCTTAACCGTGTGCGCTTTATCAAGCGCCGCGATGACCCCATCGAGTTCCAGAACCTTGAGCAATTGCACGACTACCCCATCGCCGTGGTGCGCGGCTACGCCTATTCGGCGGCGTTCGATCAGGACGCACAGTTGCAGAAAGTCCCGGTGCACAACTTCGCCATGGCCGCACGCATGCTGGCGGCCCAGCGAGTGCGGCTGACGGTGGAGGATGAGTATGTGGCGCGCTATTACCTGTCCCATGAATCGGCGCGGGTGCGCAATGCGGTGGAGTTTTTGCCCAAGCCGTTGAGCGAGAACAGCCTGCATATCCTGGTGAGCCTGAAAAACCCAGCGCATGAGCAGATCGTGGCTGGGTTTGATCGGGAGATCGCCAGGATGAAGGCGGATGGGAGTTATGCGCGGTTGATGAAGGCACATGGGATGTAGCGCTCTTGCGGGCCTCATCGCGGGCAAGCCCCCTCCCACACTTAACCCAGTACGCCCTTTGGAATGCAGTCGAATGTGGGAGGGGGCTTGCCCCCGATGGCGATCTAACCGGCGCTGGTGTCTTTGATCAAATGCGCAGCCAGCGTACGCAACGGCCCCAACTGCCGACAAATCAACGCCAACTGTGTCTGCACCAACCGTTGCCCTTCATCAATCTCATCCGGCATCTGCTCCAGATCCGCCGCCAGCGCTTCCTCGGCATCACTCTGGATCGCAATCGGCTGCTTGTTCGCCAGCCCCGTGGCAATTTCATCGATGCTGGCCGCCAGGGTGTTACCCGCCCCGTCGATCAAATGCTCACGCACCTCGGCCGGTAACTGAGTCTCGCGGTGTGCCCCCAGCCCTGACAAGTAACTGAGCAAGGTGTGCGACAGCACCAGGAAGCGGAAGCCCACATCGGCCTCCTTACGAAAGTGTCCCGGCTCCATGAGCATATTCGCCAGGGTGGTCGACAGCGCTGCATCCGCGTTATGTGCATTGCGCCTGGCCAGGCGGTAGGCCAGGTCGTCGCTCTTGCCCGCCGCGTATTGCTGCATGATCTGGCGCAGGTAGATGCTGTTGCAGGTCAGGGTGTTGGCCAGCACTTTGTTCAGGCGCCGGCCTTGCCAGTCGGGCAGGAACAGGAACACCGCCAGGCCTGCAATCAAACTGCCGAGCAAGGTATCGAACAGGCGCGGCAGGAACAGCCCGTAGCCATCGCCCACCTGGTTGAAGCAGAACAGCACCATCAAGGTGATGGCGGCCGTGGCCAAGGTGTAGCGGGTGGTACGGTTGATAAAGAACACCAGGCCGGCGGCGATGGCGAACATCGACTGCACCAGGGGGCTCGGGAATAGATCAAACAGCGCCCAGGCCACGGTCAGGCCGATGGCGGTGCCGATGATCCGCTGGCCGAGCTTGCGTCGGGTGGCACCGTAGTTGGGTTGGCACACGAATAGGGTGGTGAGGATGATCCAGTAACCCTGGGACGCGTGGATCGCATGCAACATGCCATAGCCCACCGTCAACGCCAGGGACAGGCGCAGCGCATGGCGGAACAGCAAAGACGTAGGCGTCATTTGGGTACGCAGGCGCGTCCACATTTCCTTAAGGTTGCGCGGGGCGCGGTCCAGCAGGTTGCTGTCGGTGGCATCGGCCAGGCTGTCGGGGTTGCTGGCGTCTCCCAGCAGGCGGTCGAGGGTCGACAGGTTGGCCGCCAGGGCGCGCAACGAGCGCAGCAGGCCACGCCAGGCCGGGTTGCTTTGGATACGCAAGTGCTCCAGGGATGCATTCAGGTCGCCCAAAGCCTCGGCGAAACTGTCGTCATAAATGAAGGGTTGGCGCAGTTGGATTGATTCGGCCAGGGCCTGGCACGCCTTGCCCTGCTGGCGCAGCAGGCGCTGACAGCGGAACAGCACATCGCTGTGAAAGAAGGCGTCGGCCAGCGCGTTGTAGGGATAGTGAGAGGAACTGGCGCGCTCGTGGATGTCCTGGGCGAGGAAGTACAGCTTCAGATACCGACTGACCTTCGACCCCGGTCGGCCATTGCCCACGCGGTGCAGAATGATTTCTTTCGCGGCGTTCAGCGCAGCGACCACACGGCCATTTTGTTGGGCCAATTCCAGGCGACGGGCCTCCACATCCAGCTGGCGGATCGGTTCAAACAATGAGGACTTGAGCTTGAGGTAGCGGCCCAATTCGCGGAACAACCGCGCCAGGCTCTGTTGCACTGGCTGGTTGGAAAACAGCGCCTGCCACAGCACCGACAGCGCGCCGTACCAGGCAGCGCCGGCCACCAGCAGCAGCGGTTCATGCCAGAAATCCGAGACCGCGCCGCCGCGCTGGTCCACGCCAATCATGGTGTACACCGACAGGATCAGCGTGGCCGAGGCAATCGCCCCGTAACGCTCGCCGAGGGCGCCGAGCATGGTCAGGCAGAAGGTGGCCAGGGCCAGGGAAATCGCGAAAATCCAGGGGTAGGGAAACAGCAATTCCACCGACAGCGCGGCGATGCTGAAACACACCAGGGTTACGGCAAGGGCATTGAGGCGGCCTTGCCAGCTGTCATCGGTCTCGGCCAGGGCGCTGGCGATAATCCCCAGGAACAACGGGATCAGCAGCGTCATCTCATCCTGATACCAGCACAGCGCCATGCTGCCGGTGAGGGCGATGAACACCCGAATGCTGTAGCTGAATTTATCCAGCGCCCAGAGACGGCGCAGGGACTGCTTGAACGAGGTCGATGACATGAAGGCTGGGGTCTTCCGGGACGATGCCGTTAAGTTGGCCCATCAGTGACGCCACGGCAAGGGTCACGATCACATCTGGCAGCAAATTATTCCCAGGCACACCACATTTAGACCGAGTACATCCTTCAGTCAGGCGTACTGCGCCGCCGCGTAGCCTGAAGCCCAGGCCCACTGGAAGTTGAACCCGCCCAGGTGGCCGGTTACATCCAGCACTTCACCGATAAAGTACAGGCCAGGGCTTTTCAGCGATTCCATGGTCTTTGATGACACTTCCCGCGTGTCCACGCCGCCAAGTGTCACTTCGGCGGTGCGATAGCCTTCGGTACCTGCCGGCACCAACTGCCAGCTGCCGAGTTTCTGCGCGATGTCGGCGATTTCGGCGTGGGTGTACTGCTTCATCGGCTTGGACACAAACCAGGTCTCCGCCAGCAGGTTGGCCATCTTCTTGGTGAAGATCTCGCCCAACAGGGTTTTCAGCTCGCTGTTGGGGCGCTCGGTCTGTTGCTCTTGCAGCCAGGTGTGGGCGTCGTGGTCGGGCAGCAGGTTGATCTCCACCGTGTCTCCGGATTCCCAGTACGAAGAAATCTGCAAAATCGCCGGCCCGCTCAGGCCACGATGGGTAAACAGGATGTTTTCGCGAAAGCTCTGGTCGTTGCAGCTCACCAGGCAATCCACTGAAGTGCCAGACAACTCGCCGCACAGGTCCTTGAGCTGGTCGGTGATGGTGAACGGTACAAGCCCTGCGCGGGTCGGCAGCAGTTCGTGACCGAATTGCTTGGCCACTTGGTAACCAAACCCGGTGGCACCCAAGGTCGGGATCGACAGCCCGCCGGTGGCAATGACCAGCGACTCGCAACGCAACTCGCCCAAGGTAGTCTGCAACTGGTAGCCGCCGTCGACCTTGGCGATCTCTTCGATCGAGGTGTCCAGGTGCATGCTCACGCCGACCTGAATGCACTCGTCGAGCAGCATGCCGAGAATGTCGCTGGACTTGTTATCGCAGAACAGTTGGCCCAGCTTCTTCTCGTGGTAAGGCACGCCATGCTTGACCACCAACCCGATAAAGTCCCACTGGGTATAACGCGCCAGGGCCGACTTGCAGAAGTGCGCATTGTGGGAGAGGAAGTTGGCGGGCTCGGTGTACATGTTGGTGAAATTGCAGCGGCCACCGCCGGACATCAGGATCTTTTTGCCGGCCTTGTTGGCGTGGTCGATCAACATCACCTTGCGCCCGCGCCCGGCGGCGGTCAGTGCGCACATCAAGCCTGCGGCGCCGGCGCCAATGATCACAACTTCGGTCGAGCGCAAAACGGTGTCCTCACAAAATACTGATTTGAAATGCAATCAAATGTGGGAGGGGGCTTGCTCCCGATAGCAGTGTGTCAGTCAATACATCTGGTACTGATACACCGCTATCGGGAGCAAGCCCCCTCCCACATGGATCTCCGATAAATTGGAGATCGTGTTACAGGATCCGCACGCGCAGCGAACGGCCTTTGATCTTGCCGTCATTCAAACGCTGCAACGCCTGCTTGGCGATGCCACGCTCAACCGCCACAAACGCCTGGAAATCAAAGATTGCGATCTTGCCGACCTGGGCACCCGGAATCCCGGCTTCACCGGTCAATGCACCAAGGATGTCACCCGGACGCACCTTGTCTTTACGGCCAGCAGCAATGCACAGCGTGCTCATCACCGGCAACAACGGTCCACCGCTTTGCGGCTTGAGGTTGTCCAGTTGGTCCCAGTTTAGCGGCGACTTCTGCAACTGCTCGATGGCCTGGGCGCGGTGCGCTTCGGACGGTGCAACCAGGCTGATGGCGATGCCGGTTTCACCGGCGCGGCCGGTACGGCCCACACGGTGGATGTGAATTTCCGAATCGCGGGCCAGTTCGACGTTGATCACCATGTCCAGCGCGTCAATGTCCAGGCCACGGGCGGCCACGTCAGTGGCTACCAGCACCGAGGTGCTGCGGTTGGCGAACATCGCCAGTACCTGGTCGCGGTCGCGTTGTTCCAGGTCGCCATGCAGGCCCACGGCGGAAATGCCCTTGGCCGTCAGGTGATCGACGGTTTCCTGCACTTGCTGCTTGGTAAAGCAGAACGCCACGCACGAGGCCGGGCGGAAGTGCGCCAGTACCTTGGTCACCGCGTCCATGCGTTCTTCCGGCGAGATCTCGAAGAAACGCTGTTCGATCTGGTCGTCGGAGTGGAACGCCTCGGCCTTCACTTGCTGCGGCGCACGCATGAATTTCGAGGCCAGCTGCTTGATGCTCACTGGGTAGGTGGCCGAGAACAGCAGGGTCTGGCGGCGTGGTGGGGTCTTGCTGATGATGTCTTCGATGGCGTCGTAGAAGCCCATGTCGAGCATGCGGTCGGCTTCATCGAGGATCAGCGTGTTCAAGCCATCCAGTACCAGCGAACCCTTGCGCAGGTGTTGCTGGATACGGCCCGGGGTGCCGACGATCACGTGGGCGCCGTGCTCCAGCGAAGCGATCTGCGGGCCGAGGGACACGCCGCCGCACAGGGTCAGTACCTTGATGTTGTCTTCGGCACGGGCCAGGCGACGGATTTCCTTGGCGACCTGGTCGGCCAGCTCACGGGTCGGGCACATCACCAGGGCCTGGCAGCCGAAGTAACGCGGGTTGATCGGGTTCAACAGGCCGATGCCGAACGCAGCAGTCTTGCCGCTGCCGGTCTTGGCCTGGGCAATCAGGTCCAGCCCCTTGAGGATCACCGGCAAGCTCTGCGCCTGGATCTGCGTCATCTCGACATAACCCAGCGAGTCGAGGTTAGCCAGCATGGCGGCGGACAGGGGCAAAGTATTAAAAGCGGTGGCGATGGTAGTCACGGGACTGGCTCTGCAAAACAAAATGTTGCGCAGTGTACCAGTCCCACAGGATTTTCCCCGCAAGTTCTAGACGGGAAGCCTGTTAGTGCTCGATATGTTGCTCCGGGCTGGCCGCGCGTTTGCCGTCCTTTGGCGACAATTGCAGGAAGATCGCCGCCGCCAGCATGGCCATGATGCCCACGGTGAGGAAGGTCAGCTGGAAGGCGCCGAGTACGCTTTCCACGCCATCGTTGCCGGTTTCGGCGGTAAACCCGCCAAGCAATGCACCGGCGCAGGCCACGCCAAGGCTGAGGGATAATTGCGCCACCACTGAGAGCAAGCTGTTGCCACTGCTGGCCTGAGCGTCGTCGAGGTCGATGAGGGTGACGGTGTTCATCGCGGTAAATTGCAGGGAGTTGATCGCCCCCAGCACCGCCAGCATGCCCAGCAGCAGCGGGTAGGGCGTCTGTTCAGTGACCAAACCCATGCTCGCCAACATCATGCCCAGCGCCAAAGTGTTGCCCGTGAGGACGATGCGATAGCCCAGGCGCTCAATCAACGGCCGCGCCACAGACTTGGCAAACATCGCCGCTGCCGCCAGCGGCAGCATGCTCATCCCGGCTTCCGACGGCGAATATCCCAGCGCCACTTGTAGCAGCAGCGGCACCAGAAACGGCAGCGCGCCACTGCCCAAACGGGCGAACAGGTTGCCCAGAATGCCCACCGCAAAAGTGCGCGTCTTGAACAGCACCGGCGAAAACAGCGGGTTATCGATATGCCCCGCCCGCAACCAATAAGCCGCCAGGCACGCCAGCCCGCCAAACAGCAGCAACATCACTCGCAAATGCGGCAGGTGCAGTTCGCCCAGGCCTTCCATGGCGATGGTGATCAGCACCATCGCCGCGCCAAACAGCAGAAAACCCACCCCGTCGAAGCGCGTGCGCTCACTGCCGCGCAGGTCGGGGATGAATTTCCATACGGCGTAGCAGCCGATCATGCCCACCGGCAGGTTGATCAGGAAGATCCAGTGCCAGGTCAGGTATTGCACCATCCAGCCACCCATGGTCGGGCCGAGCAACGGGCCGAGCAGGCCGGGGATGGTGATGAAGCCCATGATTCGCACCAGCTCCGAACGGGGGTAGGCCCGTAGCACCACGAGCCTTCCGACCGGCAGCATCAGCGCGCCGCCCAGGCCCTGGATCACCCGTGCGCCAATCAGCATGCTCAAGCTGCTGGACAACGCACACAGCAATGAGCCGATGCTGAACAACATGATGGCGCCGAAGAAGATTTTTTTGGTGCCGAAGCGGTCGGCGATCCAGCCTGAGGCGGGGATCAGCAAGGCGACGGTGAGCATGTAGGCGATCACCACCCCTTGCATGCGCAGTGGGTTTTCTGCCAAGTCCCGGGCCATGGCTGGCAAGGCGGTGTTCAGAATCGTCCCGTCCAGCGACTGCATGAAGAAGGCAATCGCCACCACCCAGGGGAGCCAGCGGGCGGTCTTGGCATCGAGCGGGACGCGATTCGGCATAGAAAACCCTTTTTGTTAGCAGGCTATGTGTCGGCGATTATGCGCCATCCGTCGCGGCTTTTCCCACCAGGAAATCCAGCAATGCGCGGTGCACCGCTGCTGCCGCTTCGCTGGATTCGAGGTCGAGCAAGTGGCCAGTATGTTCGGCGACGGCAAAGCTGCTGCGGCCCACGTACTGCTTGAACAACCGGGCCTCGGCAGCGGGGGTGTATTCATCCAGCGCTCCGTTAATGAAGTGCACTGGGGTTTCAATCTGGGTGAGTGTGGGCAGGTAATTGCCATCGCGCAGGGCCAGTACTTGGTGGATGTGAAAGCGCGCCTGGCGGTATTCGGTAGTGGCCATGTTGGACAGGTGCCGATGGTTGTTGCGCTTGAGTGCAGGCGAGAGGAACTTGCCCACGGTGTCGTTGAGCAGGTGACCAACGGCAGACTTGTCATCGGCCTCGATCAGCACGCGCACACGCTCCACATAATCGAGCATCGCCTGATTGAGATTGGGCGCCAGGGCCATCACCACCGAGCTTTTGATCGAAGGCGGGTTATGGGCCAGGGTCAGCAGCGTGGAGATCCCGCCCCAGGAGGCCGAGACCAAATGGTTGACCTCGAAGCGCTCCACCAGCGCCCGCAGGATCTGCACCTCGTCGTCCTTGGTGACCAGCTCCAGATCGGGGTTGTACTCGCGGGAATAGCCCGAGAAGGGCAAGTCGAACAGCAACACATTGAAATGCTCGGCCAGGCACTTGCTGGTGCGGGCGAATGAGCGGGTGGTGGAGAGCGCGCCGTTGACCATCAGCACGGTGTCTTTTTGCGGGTCGTTGCCGAGTTGCTCGACGTGGATGTTGTAGTGCTTGAACAGCTTGTGGATGACGAAACTTCCCTGGTCCATGTCAACGCTCACTTCCTGTGGGGTGGCGGTATGCCACTAACCGTTATAGCGAGGTTTTTTGAGGGCGACAACAGGGTGCGCAGGTACAAGCGAGAGATGGGAATTAGCGGTAGGAAGGTGCGAAGCGAGGTATCAGAAACCTGCACAAACTAATGTGGGAGGGGGCTTGCCCCCGATAGCGGTGTGTCAGAAACAGATGCACTGACTGACACACTGCCATCGGGGGCAAGCCCCCTCCCACATTAGATTTGTAGTGTTTAGAGGGTCAGTGTCAGGCGTTTGACCAAAGCCCCCGGCAGCAGATTGGAGGATGTATTGCGCTGCCCATACGTACTGGCCGACAACAACAACTCCCGCTCCGCCGTCAGCGCCTCCAATTGCGACCCCAGCAAGCTGTACACACTGTCATCAAAGCGCATCGTATTCACCGGTGCCTTGATCTCTCCATCCTCCACCCAGAACGTCGCAAAGCGCGTCATGCCGGTCAGGCGCGCCGCCGGCAGGTCGGAGTAGTTCAGGTACCACAGGTTGCTGATGTACAAGCCGGTGCCCAGCTGCTTGAGGATCTCGGCCTGGGCCAGGCTGCCTGCGGCCATCTGCAACGCGCTCGGCGCTTCGTCACTGCTGGCGCCGTTGGTGCTCAGCCCGTATTCGGCGGCGCTGCGCGAATTGATCAACTCGCCCGCCGCCTTGCCCGCGTTGATCAGCGTGACGTCACCGCGTGGGTAGCCTTCGCTGGAAAATGCTTCGCTCAGGGAGCCGCTGACCTGCTCGCTGACCGTCACCAATGGGCTCAGAAACTGCTCGCCGGCATAGAGCTTTTGCAACGAACTGCCTTTGCTGGCGATGGCTTGGGCGGAAAAGCCGCCCCAGGTGATGATGCTGATGATTTCTTCAATCGCCGCCGGGGCGAGGTAGGCGCGGTAGTGCCCAGGCGCCAACGTGTGCAGCGGGCGACCGAGAAATGCTAACTGCTCGCGGGCCTGCTGTACGCGCGCCGCGAACTCGGTGCTGTTCCACGTGTGCCCGGCGTAGCTGGCCTTCACCGCTTCGCCATTGGCGTGGAACAGGCTGAAATCGAAGTTGAAGCTATTGGCCTGATGCCAGCCGAACGCCCCCGAAGAGCTGGCGAAACCCCGGCTGATGGGCCCGGCGGCATAGAAGCCAACAAGGTCGACACCCTCGGCGGCCTGGCTGATGTCTTCCAGTACCTGGGCCAGCTCCGGCAATGGCTGCGCCTGTTCATTGCTGCTTTGCCAGGCGTTGTGGTTCAGCAGCAGATACGGGTCTTGTGGCAGCAACGGCAAGGTTTCGCGCAGTTGTTGCAGGCCGTCGGCCAGGCGCTGTTGGTCAAGCTCAGGCTCGCCAGCCAAAGTGATGCCCAGGTCGGCGTGGCGGCCATCGTTGATCAGTTTCAGTGTAAGGCTGGCCTGTTGCACGTGCCCCGCCTGGCGGACTTTGGCGTGGTTGAAGCGTACAAACTCGGACGACTCATCCGCATAACCCAGGTGGAACTGTTCACTGTCGGTGATGGCCTGCGTCAGCCAGTGCACCAATGCCTTGAAATTGTTCATCAGGCATCTCCCCCAAACACATCAACGTTGCTGAATACACAGGCCGGCGAAGCATGACCGACGCGAATCACTTGGTTGGGCTCGCCTTTGCCGCAGTTCGGCGTGCCCAACACCTTGAAGGTGCTGGCATCGCCAACGGCACTGAGGTTGCGCCAGAACTGCGCGGAAATCGCCCGATAGTTGGGGTTTTTCACCACGCCTTTAAGCTCGCCGTTTTCGATCAACTGGCCCCATTCGCAACCGAACTGGAACTTGTTGCGCGCATCGTCGATGGACCACGAACGGTTGGTCGACATCAGGATGCCGGTTTCAATACCGCCCACCAGCTGCGCCAGGCTCTTGTCGCCCGCTTCGATATTCAGGTTGGCCATGCGGTCGATGGGTGCGCGGTTCCAACTGCTGGCGCGGCTGTTGGCCACGCCGCCCATGCCGGAGCGGTACTGCGACAGCGCGCCCCCCAGCGGCTTGAGCAACAAGCCTTCACGGATCAGGAACTGCTTGCTGGCCGGGGTGCCGTCGTCGTCATGGCTGTAACTGGCCAACTGCTCGGGGATGTCCGGGTCGAAGGTCACGTTGAGCAACGGTGAGCCGTATTGCAGGTGGCCGAAGTCACTGGCCTTCACAAAGCTGGTGCCCGCGTAGTTACGTTCATCGCCCAGGATGCGGTCCAGTTCCAGCGGGTGGCCGATGGACTCGTGGATCTGCAAAATCATCTGGTCGGGCATCAACAGCAGGTCGCGCGGGCCGTTGGGCGTGTTGGGCGCTAGCAGCAATTGCAGGGCTTCGTCGGCAATACGCGGCGCGGCGCCCACCAGGCCGAAGCGGTTGATCACATCAAAGCCGCCTTGCTGGCCAAAGTTGCTGCCGCCCAGGGTGCGGCTCTGGCTGTCGTTGCCGTCGTAGGCGGTGACGTTGACGCCGGGGAACACGAAGCGCTGGGCCTGGCGCAGTTCGGCGCCCGCCGTATTGAGGTAGATCTGCTCGACGTGGGTCAGGCCCAGGCTGACTTCCCAGTTCACCAGGCGCTCGTCCTTGGGCACGGCGGCAGACTCGTCGCCCAGCAATTGGTAGCAGTCGCTCAGGGAGGGGAACGCTTGGTTCAGCTCGGGGGACAGGTAATCGGCCACATCACGAGAGACGGGCTGGTCACGCAGGTCGAGCAGGGCGTGGGGTTTGATGAGGCGAGCCTGTTGCTCGGCGCGCTCAAGGGCGGCTTGCAGGCCAGCCAGGGAAATATCGTTGGTCGCGGCGTAGGCTTCCACACCGTTGAGACGCACGGTGAGCATGGCGCCTTCGTCGTGGTTCAAGTGGGGCGGTTCGGCGACGTTCTTGCGTACCGACAGGTACTGGCCGGATTCGCGGACGTAGCGCAGCGAGAAGAACTCGGCGCGGCTGCGCAGGGCACTGAAGTGTTTTTTGAGGGTGGCGTGATGATCGAACATGGGGCCTTCCTTGTGGGCGGCTCGTCGCGGGCAGGCGGACAGAGTAGCTGATCAAGGAGGGGTTTTGCATTGGTTGGTCGGGCCTCTTCGCGGGCAAGCCCGGCTCCCACAGTTGATCGAGTTGTTCAGACGAACTCGGTCAACTGTGGGAGCTGGCTTGCCTGCGATAGGGGCACCGCGGTGTATCAGTTACTGCGCGATCTCACGCATCGGCTTACCACGCACCGGCGCATCGCCGGCCACATAGTAGTCGGCAGTGCTGCGCGGCAGTGGCTGGCGGCCACGGATTTTGTCGGCGATTTTCTCGGCGATCATGATCGTCGGCGCGTTCAGGTTGCCGGTGGTGATGATCGGCATGATCGACGCATCCACAACGCGCAAGCCTTGCATGCCATGCACACGGCCTTCGCCATCCACTACGGCCATGTCGTCGGTGCCCATCTTGCACGAGCAGGACGGGTGGAACGCGGTTTCGGCGTGCTCGCGGATGAAGGTGTCCAACTGTTCATCGGTTTGCACTTCGATGCCGGGGCTGATTTCGCGGCCACGGTATTGGTCCAAAGCCGGCTGTTGCATGATTTCACGGGTCAGGCGGATGCCGTCGCGGAATTCTTGCCAGTCCTGTTCGGTGGCCATGTAGTTGAAGAGGATGCTCGGGTAGTCCCGCGGGTTCTTCGACTTCAGTTGGATACGACCACGGCTCGGCGAACGCATGGAGCCCATGTGCGCCTGGAAGCCATGCTCTTTCACACCGTTGCTGCCGTTGTAGTTAATCGCTACCGGCAGGAAGTGGTACTGAATGTTCGGCCATTCGAATTCTTCACGGGTACGGATAAACCCGCCCGCTTCGAACTGGTTGCTGGCGCCGATGCCGGTGCCGTTGAACAGCCACTCGGCACCAATGGCCGGTTGGTTGTACCAGAGCAGCGACGGGTACAGCGACACCGGTTGGGTGCAGGCGTATTGCAGGTACAACTCAAGGTGATCTTGCAGGTTTTCGCCGACGCCAGGCAGGTCGTGGACCACCGGGATGTCGAGGCTTTCCAGCAGTTTGGCCGGGCCCACACCGGAGCGTTGCAGCAGTTGCGGCGAAGCGATTGCGCCGCTGCACACGATGACTTCTTTGCGGGCGCGTGCTTCAACGCGTTCTTCGGCCGCGCCGATCAGGTAACGCACGCCAACGGCACGCTTGCCTTCAAACAACACTTTGTCGGTGAGGGCGTGGGTGACGATGGTCAGCGTGGAGCGCTTCTTGGCGGTGTCCAGGTAACCGCGAGCGGTGCTGGCGCGACGGCCTTTAGGCGTGACAGTGCGGTCCATCGGGCCGAAGCCTTCTTGCTGGTAGCCGTTCAAGTCCACGGTGCGCGGGTAACCGGCTTGCACGCCGGCTTCAACCATGGCGTGGAACAGCGGGTTGTTGCCGGCTTTAGGCGTGGTCACGCTGACCGGGCCGTCGCCACCGTGCCAATCGTTGGGGCCGATGTCCCGAGTTTCAGCTTTTCTGAAATACGGCAGGCAGTCGAGGTAGGTCCAGCTTTCCAGGCCAGGCAGCTTCGCCCAATTGTCGTAGTCCATGGCGTTGCCGCGGATGTAGCACATGCCGTTGATCAGGGAAGAACCACCCAGGCCCTTGCCACGACCGCATTCCATACGGCGGCCGTCCATGTGTGGCTCTGGATCGGTTTCGTAGGCCCAGTTGTAGCGGCGGCCTTGCAGTGGGAAGGCCAGGGCGGCTGGCATCTGGGTGCGGAAGTCGAAGCGGTAGTCGGGGCCACCGGCTTCCAGCAGCAAAACGGTGACGCCTTCGTCTTCGGTCAGACGGGTCGCCAGGGTGTTACCGGCGGAGCCGGCACCCACAATGATGTAATCGTATTCTTGGGACATTGGATGTACCCCTTTTTGAAGTGTGGTCAGGTAGGGCCTCATCGGGGGCAAGCCCTCTCCCACACTGACTGTGTTCACAAATCCAGATGTGTAAATACAGTCAAATGTGGGAGCTGGCTTGCCTGCGATAGGGCACTCACAGGCAATACAAGGCTCGGGTGTTAGAACACCGAGGCGTAATCGCCCAGCTCAACCTGTACCGATTTGATGCGGGTGAAGTTGTTCAACGAGCTGATCCCGTTCTCACGGCCAACACCCGATTGCTTGTAGCCGCCCACCGGCATCTTCGCGTCGGACTCGCCCCAGGCGTTGATCCAGCAGATACCCGCTTCCAGCTGATGAATCACGCGGTGCGCGCGGTTCAGGTCTTTGGTGACCAGGCCAGCGGCCAGGCCGAAGTCGGTGTCGTTGGCGCGGCGGATCACTTCTTCTTCGGTTTCGTAGGTCAGGATCGCCATCACTGGACCGAAGATTTCTTCACGCACGATGACCATGTCGTCGGTGCAGTCGGTGAACACGGTCGGAGCCACGAAGGCGCCTTTGGCGAAGTCGCCATCGGTCAGGCGGTCGCCGCCGCACAGCAGGCGTGCGCCTTGCTCTTTGCCTTTGGCGATGTAGCCCAGCACGCTTTCCATGTGGGCAAAGCTGACCAGTGGGCCGAAGTTGGTGTTTTCGTCTTCCGGGTTGCCAATGCGAATACGCGCAACACGTTCAGCGATCTTGGCTTCGAACGCCGCTTGCAGGTGCTTGGGCACGAACACACGGGTGCCGTTGGTGCAGACCTGGCCGGAGCTGTAGAAGTTGGCCATCATCGCGGTGTCGGCGGCGCGGTCGAGGTCGGCGTCGTCGAAGATGATCAGCGGCGACTTGCCGCCCAGCTCCATGGTCACGTCTTTGAGCGAGGAGCTCGACGCGCTGGCCATGACTTTCTTGCCGGTGTCGGTGCCGCCGGTGAACGAGATTTTTTCGATACGCGGGTGCTCGGTCAGCCAGGTGCCGACTTCACGGCCGCTGCCGGTCAGTACGTTGAACACACCTGCTGGAACGCCGGCTTCGGTGTAGATCTCGGCCAGTTTCAGGGTGGTCAGCGAGGTGACTTCGCTTGGCTTGAAGATCATTGCGTTGCCGGCAGCCAGGGCTGGCGCGGATTTCCACAGGGCGATCTGGATCGGGTAGTTCCACGCGCCAATACCGGCCACCACGCCCAGCGGCTCGCGGCGGGTGTAGACAAAAGCGGTGTCGCGCAGTGGGATCTGCTCGCCTTCGATCGCTGGCACCAGGCCTGCGTAGTATTCCAGCACGTCGGCGCCGGTGACGATGTCGACGTACTTGGTTTCGGAGAAGGCTTTACCGGTGTCCAGGGTTTCCAGGGCAGCCAGCTCGTCATTGCGCTCGCGCAGGATATCGACGGCACGACGCAGGATGCGCGAACGCTCCATGGCGGTCATGGCGGCCCAGATTTTCTGGCCTTTTTCGGCGCTGACCACGGCGCGTTCAACGTCATCGAACGTAGCGCGTTGCACTTGGGCGAGAACTTCACCGTTAGCCGGGTTGATGGCTTCGAAGGTGGCATCGCTGCCAGCGTCACTGTAGCCGCCGTCAATGTAGAGTTTTTGCAGGTCGAAACGGGCCATAAAGTCCTCGCAAGTGCATAAGTGGTTGGCGTTAACCGCCGCAAAGTGGGCCATAAGGGTGTGGCAACACTGAGCGACAGCAGTTCAGGGGTTGAGCGGTTATGTGTGCTCTAACTCACCTGCTTGGCCAATTGGAAATCCATGTATTCGTAAGCGATCCGTTGCGCCTGCGCTGTGTCGAAAGCGTCTCCCGACAGGGCGCCGCGCAACCACAAACCGTCGATCAGGGCCGCCAGCCCTCGGGCTGCTTTGCGTGCGTGCGGCAGCGGCAGCACTCGGCGGAACTGACAGCACAGGTTGGAATACAGACGCTGATCGTTGATCCGCTGCAACCTGTGCAATGACGGGTGGTGCATGCTGGTGGCCCAGAAGGCCAACCAGGTTTTCATTGCCGGGCCGTTGACCTGGCTGGCGTCGAAGTTGCCTTCGATGATCACCTGAAGATGTGCCCGTGGGCTGTCGTCCGTAAGCGCACGCCTGCGTTCATGGACGTTGTCGATCAGCGCGTTCATCAAATAGCGCATCGTCGCTGCAATAAGGCCGTTCTTGTCCTTGAAGTAGTGACTGATGATGCCGTTCGAAACGCCGGCCAAACGGGCGATCAGCGCAATGCTGGCATCTCCCATCCCGACCTGATCGATGGCCGTCAAAGTGGCTTCGATCAATTGCTGGCGGCGTATGGGTTGCATACCGACCTTGGGCATGTAGCACCTCTCCTTAGGCCTGCCGATGGGCGATGAACGTCCGTCGGCTTGATGGCCAGTCTATTTTGTTTTGATTGAACGTTCAATCAACAAAGAATAAGATCTGCGACAAATGGTCGCTGCCTACAGAAGTTTCCTACCTGGGAGCCGCGACAAATGACACCTGCAAAAACCCTTGAAACGCCCTGTCTACTGGTTCGGTAGGGGTGCAAGGTTTTTCGGGGTGTCTTTATAACACCCGTCCGTCGCCTGCCCATAAAGCGATGTCCCGGGATAACCGCTGCCTTGTGTTTCTCTCTCGCACTGCCCGGAGCATCTGCGCCATGAGTTCTGCCTCTCTTATAAAGACCCCGCCAGAAAAGGTGCGGGTCAACGGTTGGGTGTTCTACACCTCCACCGCGTTGATTCTGTTGTTGACCGCCATCCTGATCATCGCCCCGCAGGAGGCCGGGCGTTTGCTCGGCGTCGCCCAGGCGTGGCTGTCGAAAAGCTTTGGCTGGTACTACATGGTGGTCATCGCCGCCTACCTCGTATTTGTGGTCGGCCTGGCATTTTCTTCCTACGGCAAACTGAAACTGGGCAGCAAGGACGACACCCCGGACTTCAGCTACGGCGCCTGGGCCGGCATGTTGTTCTCGTCGGGCATTGGCATCTCGCTGCTGTACTTCGGCGCGTCGGAGCCGTTGGACCACTACTTCAACCCGCCCGAAGGTGCTGCCGCCAGCAATGGCGCCGCACGCCAGGCGTTGCAACTGACCTTCCTGCACTGGGGCCTGCACGGCTGGGCGATCTACGCCTTGGTCGGCCTGGCCGTGGCGTACTTCGCCTACCGTCACAACCAGCCGCTGGCCTTGCGTTCGGCGCTGTACCCGCTGGTGGGCGAGCGTTGGGTGAAGGGCGCGGCCGGCCACGCGGTAGACGGCTTCGGCATGTTCGTGACCCTGCTGGGCCTGGTGACCAACCTGGGGATTGGCGCGATGCAAGTGTCGTCCGGGTTGGAAAACCTGTTCGGCATGGAGCACAACAACACCAATCTGTTGATCGTGATCATCGTGATGAGCACCGTGGCCACCATCGCCGCCGTGTCGGGCGTGGAGAACGGTATTCGCCGCTTGTCCAACCTCAACATCGTGCTGTTCAGCGGCCTGCTGATCTTTGTGCTGCTGTTTGGCCCCACCCTGCACCTGCTCAATGGCCTGGTGCAAAACACCGGTGACTACCTCAACGGTATCGTGCTGAAAACCTTCGACCTCTATGTGTACGAAGGCGACGCGGCCAAGACCGAAGGCTGGATGGGCCTGTGGACCCTGTTTTACTGGGCCTGGTGGATTTCCTGGGCGCCATTTGTGGGCATGTTCATCGCGCGTATTTCCCGTGGTCGCACGGTGCGTGAACTGGTGGCCGGCGTGCTGCTGATCCCGCTGGGCTTTACCCTGGCGTGGCTGTCGATCTTTGGTAACTCGGCGTTGGACCTGGTGTTGAACCATGGTGCGGTGGAGTTGGGCAAGACGGCGCTGGAACAGCCATCGATGGCCATCTACCAACTGCTTGAGCATTACCCTGCGTCGAAAATCGTCATCGGTGTGTCGATCTTTGTGGGCTTCGTGCTGTTTTTGACCCCGGCGGATTCCGGCGCGGTGATGATGGCCAACCTTTCCTGCAAAGGCGGCAATGTGGATGAAGACGCGCCGCACTGGCTGCGGATCTTCTGGTCGGCGGTCATTACCTTGGTGACCATCGGCCTGCTGTTTGCCGGCAACTTCCAGGCCATGCAAACCATGGTGGTGTTGGCAGGGCTGCCGTTCTCGGTGGTGCTGGTGTTCTTTATGTTCGGCTTGCACAAGGCGATGCGCCAGGACGTGGCCATCGAACAAGAGCAGGCGCAATTGGCCGAGCGTGGCCGTCGGGGTTTCAGCGAGCGCCTGACGGCCCTGGACCTGCAACCGAGCCAGGGTACGGTGCAGCGCTTCATGGACAAGCACGTAACGCCGGCGTTGGAAGAAGCGGCCGTTGCGCTGCGTGACCAGGGCTTGGAAGTGCAGACGCTGCTGGGTAAATCCAAGCGTTGCATCGGTGTGCGCATTGAGATGGAAGAGGGCAACCCGTTTGTCTACGAAGTAAGCCTGGACGCTTATTCGTCGGCACCGACTGACTTGCCTGAAGAAGAACGCACCCGCTACTACCGTGCCGAGGTGTACCTGCACAACGGGCCTCAGGAATACGACCTGATGGGCTTTACCCAGGACCAGATCACCCGGGACGTGCTCGATCAGTTTGAAAGCCATCGGCAGCTCCTTGGCCGGGTCTATAGCTGATAGTTGAAGCCTGGTGGTGTCCTCACTGACACCACTGGGTCTCAATGTGTAAACAGAACTAAATGTGGGAGGGGGCTTGCCCCCGATGGCAGTGTGTCAGTCAGTACATCTGTTACTGATCCACTGCTATCGGGGGCAAGCCCCCTCCCACATTTGATTTGCAGTGTTTGTTAACCCAGGTTTTTGCCTAGGAGGGCGTGGTACAGCTCACTGTCCCCCAAGATCCCCACCACCTGGTTGTTGTCATGCAACACCAACTTATTCCCCGTGTGATACCGAATCTGCAACGCATCACGCATGCCGATATTCGAATCCACCAGCGTCGGTACCCGACCCAAACCTTCCACCGCTTGCCCCGGCGCCCAGTTCTGCAGGTTCAACGGCGTGCCATTCTGGCGTGCGCCCTTGATCACGTTGCCCTCGGTCAGGTCCAGCCACGAGTCGCCACCTGGGTCGAGGCTGATAGAGCCGTTGACGTGGGTGCAGTTATCCACGGTGCGCATCAGGCTACGGCCGCACAATACGTTGAGCGGGTTGGTGTGGGCGACGAAGGTGCGTACATAGTCATCCGCCGGGTTCAGCACGATCTCTTCCGGCACGCTGTACTGGATGATCTTGCCGTCTTTCATGATCGCGATGCGGCTGCCCAATTTGAGCGCCTCATCCAAGTCGTGACTCACGAACACGATGGTCTTGCTCAGCTTGCGTTGCAGCTCCAGCAGTTCGTCCTGCAAGCCTTGGCGGATCAGCGGGTCGAGGGCCGAGAAGGGTTCGTCCATCAGCAGGATGTCGGCATCCATTGCCAGCGCACGGGCCAGGCCCACACGTTGCTGCATGCCGCCGGAGAGTTCATCGGGCTTCTTGTTGCGCCATTGGGTCAGGCCCACCAGCTCAAGTTTTTCATCCACCAGCTTGCGTCGGTCTTTCTCCGGGCGGCCCTGCATCTCAAGGCCGAAGCTGATGTTTTCGCGCACCGTCAGCCACGGCATCAGGGCGAACTTCTGGAACACCATGGCGATGCGCTTGGTTCGCATCATTTTCAGCTCGGCCGGCGTGCAGGAAGCGATGTCGATCTGACGACCTTCATGCTCCACAAACAGCTGGCCGCGGCTGACGGTGTTGAGGCCGTTGATGCAACGCAGCAAGCTCGACTTGCCCGAGCCCGACAGGCCCATCAGCACGCAGATTTCGCCTTTCTCTACATCCAGGCTGGCCTTTTCAACGCCGACAATCTGCCCGGTCTTTTTCAGGATCTCGTTACGGCTCATGCCCTGGTCCAGCAGCTTGAGCGCTTCGCGTGGGTCTTTGGAGAAGATCACGTCGACATTGTCGAATCGGATAATGCTCATGCATCACCCCCTACTTTGGCGTCGGGTTGTTTGCAGATGCGGTCGAGCATGATGGCCAGCAATACGATTGCCAGGCCTGCTTCAAAGCCCAGGGCAATGTCGGCAGTGTTGAGTGCGTTGACCACGGGTTTGCCGAGGCCGTCGGCGCCCACCAGGGCCGCGATCACCACCATCGACAACGACAGCATGATGCATTGGGTAATACCGGCAGCGATGCTCGGCATGGCGTGGGGCAGTTCAATGCGTGAGAGCAACTGACGGCGCGAGCAGCCGAAGGCTTTGCCGGCGTCGAGCAGCTCTTGGGGAACGTCTCGGATACCCAGGTAGGTCAGGCGGATCGGCGCGGCAATCGCGAACACCACCGTTGAGATCAAGCCGGGCACCACACCCAGCCCGAAGAGGGTCAGGGTAGGGATGAGGTAGACGAAGGTCGGTACGGTCTGCATCAGATCGAGCACCGGCCGCATCATGGTGTAGAACAACGGTTTGTGCGCGGCAACAATGCCCAGCGGCACACCGATAACCACGCAGACCAGGGTGGCGAACAGCACTTGCGCCAGGGTCTCCATGGTTTCCTGCCAGTACCCCAGGTTGAGGATCAGCAGGAAGGAGGCGATGACAAAAACAGTCAGTCCCCATTTACGTTGAATAAAGTGAGCCAGCAGCGCAATCAGACCGATCAATGCCAGTGGATTGAACCAGGTCAGCGCAAACGTCACGCCGTGGATCATCGTTTCCAGTGTCGATGCGATTGCGTCGAAGTAGTTGGCGCCGTGTTGGGTCAACCATTCGACGAAGGCAGCGATGTACTGGCCTAGTGGGATTTTCTGTTCAGTCAGCATGGTAGTGAGTGTCCACATGCGAAGAGGGAAAACATCCCGGGGCAGCGCACCGCCCCGGGGACAACGGATTACTTGGCGAGGTAGGCTTTTACGGCGTCGATGCCAGGCTTGCCATCAACGGTGGTGACACCGGCGAGCCAGGTGTCGAGCACTTGTGGGTTGGCTTTGAGCCAGGCTTTGGCCGCAGCGTCGGGTTTTTGTTTGTCGTCCAAAACTTTGCCCATCAGGGTGCTTTCCATGTCCAGGGTGAACACCAGGTTTTTCAGCAACTGACCTACGTTGCTGCATTCCTGTGTGTAGCCCTTGCGAACGTTGGTGTAGATGGTGGCCTGGCCGTAGTTGGGGCCGAACGAATCGTCACCCCCGGTCAGGTACTTCATCTTGAAGCGGGTGTTCATCGGGTGCGGTTCCCAGCCGAGGAACACGATCGCCTGGCCACGCTTGGAGGCGCGTTCAACCTGGGAGAGCATGCCCGCTTCGCTGGATTCGACCACTTTGAAACCGGCGGTTTTCAGGCCGAAGGCGTCTTTGTCGATCAGCGTCTGGATGGTGCGGTTGCCGTCGTTGCCTGGCTCAATGCCGTAGATCTTGCCGCCCAGCTCTTCCTTGAATTTGGCGATGTCGGCGAAGTCTTTGAGGCCTTTGTCGTACAGCGCCTCAGGCACCGCCAGGGTGTACTTGGCGTTCTCCAGGTTGGCGCGTACGGTTTCCACGGTGCCGGCATCACGGTACTGCTTGATGTCGTTTTCCATGGTCGGCATCCAGTTGCCGAGGAAGATGTCCATGTTCTTGCCGTCGGCCAGGGACTTGTAAGTCACCGGTACCGAAATCATCGTGGTGCGCGGCTTGTAGCCCAGGCCCTTGAGGATCTCGCTGGTGGTCGCGGTGGTGACGGTGATGTCGGTCCAGCCGACATCGGAGAAGTTGACGGTCTTGCATTGTTCCGGTTCTGCAGCGTGCGCCAGGGCTGGCAGACTCAGCATGGCGGCCAACAGCAACGAGGGTGAAGCTTTCATAGGGCTAGACTCCTGTGTTTTTCTGGCGGCGTTCGCCGCGCTTTATAAGTGTTGCGGTTAGAGCGTGCGGTGACAGCTCTGGCACGGCGCCTTGCAAACGAGTCGAGACTGATCATGGACCAGTGAAAATCTGTCGCCTACAGGGGGCGTCGTATCCAGTACAGGGATGGTCGTATCCAGTGTCGGTGACGTCGCTTACAGATTTTCTAAACGGCCAAACTGCTGTTTTTGCCGTTCTGCACCGTAAAAAACGGCCAAAACACCTCATCGCACGGCAGCGACGCTGGTGAGCATGGGTGCGTCGGTGTGAGACGCCGTGAGGGCTGCCAAAAGCTTGATGATGCGGCCATCTGGGCGATCTGAGCGTAGCACCTCGTTCAAGCCTGGCCGTGCTTATCGAGGAGTTCTACCGCAATGGCTATCAGCGTTTTCGACCTGTTCAAGATCGGCATCGGGCCTTCGAGTTCTCACACCGTTGGCCCCATGCGCGCCGCGGCGTTGTTCGTTCAAGGGTTACGTGAACGTGAACTGTTGGAACAAGTGCGACGCGTCGAAGTTCAGCTTTACGGCTCGCTCTCGGCCACCGGCATTGGCCACGGCAGCGACACCGCTACCATCATGGGCTTGATGGGCGAGTGGCCGGATGCAATCGACCCGTCGCAAATCGGCATCCGCATCAGCACCCTGCGCGAAACCGACACCCTACTGCTGGACGGGTGTTTGCCGGTGCCCTTCGTGTGGGCCCGAGACATGCAACTGCTCGACGAAAACCTGCCGTTTCACCCCAACGCCATGACCCTGATTGTGCATGGCGATAAAGGCGAGTTGTTCCGTGACACCTATTACTCGGTAGGCGGCGGCTTTGTGGTGGATGAAGCCCAGGCGCAAAGCGGCGTGGCGGATATGGATCGCACCGTATTGCCCTACGATTTTTCCAGCGCGGTGGAGCTGTTGCAGCTGTGCAAGACCCACAACCTGCGCGTCGCCGAGTTGATGCTGGCCAATGAAAAGGTGTGGCGCAGCGAAGAAGAAATCCGCAGCGGCCTGATGAAGCTCTGGCGCGCCATGCAGGACTGCGTGGAGCAAGGCCTCAAGCACGAAGGCATCCTGCCCGGCGGCCTGAACGTACGCCGCCGCGCCGCCAAGTTGCACCGCAGCTTGCAGGAACTGGGCAAGCCGAACGTGATCGGCTCGACGTTGAGTGCCATGGAGTGGGTGAACCTGTTCGCCCTGGCGGTCAATGAAGAAAACGCCGCCGGTGGGCGCATGGTCACCGCGCCTACCAATGGCGCTGCTGGGATCATCCCGGCGGTGCTGCACTACTTCATGAAATTCAGCGAAGAAGTCACCGAAGCCAACGTCGTGGATTACATGCTCGGCGCGGCGGCGGTGGGCATCCTGTGTAAAAAGAACGCGTCGATCTCGGGTGCCGAAGTGGGCTGCCAAGGCGAAGTGGGTTCGGCTTGCGCCATGGCGGCTGCGGGCTTGGCCGAGATCCTCGGCGCCACGCCGGAGCAATTGTGCAACGCCGCCGAGATCGGCCTGGAACATAACCTGGGCCTGACCTGCGACCCGGTGGGCGGGTTGGTGCAGGTGCCGTGCATTGAGCGCAACGCTATCGCCGCAGTGAAGGCGATCAACGCGGCGCAAATGGCGTTGCGGGGTGATGGCCAGCACTTTATTTCACTGGACCGGGTGATCCGCACCATGCGCGATACCGGGGCGGATATGCATGACAAGTACAAAGAGACATCGCGTGGGGGGTTGGCGGTTAGCGCGGTGGAGTGCTGAGACCGAGTCGCCTGCATTCGCGAGCAAGCCCGCTCCCACATTTGACCGAGTTCCAATATGAGGATGCGGTCAAAATGTGGGAGGGGGCTTGCCCCCGATAGCAATAGCCCAGTCACCACTGCTCATAAAGTGAACACCCAAACCAAAAGCGCCACCTTTTAGCGCGTCGCAAACAGATAAGTAGCTTGCGAACGATTTCCCGTCCGACCACCCGTCACCTGTGCTTTGGGTGACAGACTTCTCCTACGGCCTCAAAGCACCTTCCCACAAGTGCTACCGAACTGCTCACGCACCTTGAGTAGGGCCTCTCCTACGTCCTTTTCGACCCTATCCCGCACTTAACGCACGGGCTTATATAGACGCGTCAAAACGTCGTTTTTAGGAGTTATTGGACGGCCATTCAATTTTAGGCATGGCAATTGCTCTATCAATCCAAAGCCTCTCACCTCGCCGGTTGAAGAGCGCAATAACAAGAGCCTCGCCTGAGGCCATCACCCGCTTTGTGTGAGGAGATACCGCGATGACGTCGTTCAACTCAGGGGCCCAACCCCAGAACCGTGCGCCTCAATCCATCGGCTTTTTGCTGCTGGACAATTTCACGCTGATTTCCCTGGCGTCCGCAGTCGAACCCCTGCGCATGGCCAACCAGCTCTCCGGTCGCGAGTTGTATCGCTGGACCACCCTGAGCGTCGACGGCAACCAGGTCTGGGCCAGCGACGGTCTGCAGATCACCCCCGATGCTTCCATGCACAAAGCCCCGGCCCTGGACACCGTGATCGTGTGCGGCGGCGTGGGTATCCAGCGCACCGTTACCCGTGAGCACGTGTCGTGGCTGCAAAGCCAGGCGCGTCAGTCCCGCCGCCTGGGTGCGGTGTGCACCGGCAGTTGGGCCTTGGCCTGCGCCGGCCTGCTCGATGGTTTTGATTGCAGCGTGCACTGGGAATGCCTGGCGTCGATGCAGGAAGCCTTCCCCCGCGTGGCCATGAGCACACGCCTGTTTACCCTCGACCGCAACCGCTTCACCAGCTCCGGCGGCACTGCGCCGCTGGACATGATGCTGCACCTGATCAGCCGTGATCATGGGCGTGAACTGTCCGCCGCGATCTCCGAGATGTTCGTGTACGAACGCATCCGCAACGAACAGGATCACCAGCGCGTGCCGCTCAAGCACATGCTCGGCACCAACCAGCCGAAATTGCAGGAAATCGTCGCGCTGATGGAAGCCAACCTGGAAGAGCCCATCGACCTGGATGAACTGGCGGTGTACGTCGCCGTTTCGCGTCGCCAGCTGGAGCGGTTATTTCAGAAATACCTGCACTGCTCGCCGTCGCGCTACTACCTCAAGTTGCGTCTGATCCGTGCACGGCAATTGCTCAAGCAAACGCCGATGTCGATCATCGAAGTGGCGTCGGTGTGCGGGTTTGTGTCCACGCCGCACTTCTCCAAGTGCTACCGCGAATACTTCGGCATACCGCCACGGGATGAGCGTGTGGGCTCCAACACCACTCAGCAAGTGGCGATGATGCCGATTCCGCAGGCATTGGTGTTGTCACCGTTGTCGGGGCCGATGTCGGCGTTGAGCCAGGCGCGCAATGAGTCGACTTTCGCCAGTGTGAGGCTCTAGACCGAGTCGTCTGCATCGGGGGCAAGCCCCCTCCCACATTTTGACCGCATTCTCATGTTGAAACTCGGTCAACTGTGGGAGGGGGCTTGCCCCCGATAGCAATCTATCAGGCGCCAGAGCTCTGCTTGAACTGCACCAACGCCGGCAACAACTGCTTATCGATCGCCTGACGCACCGCCGGCAAAATCGTCGCGCTACCGGTGTACATCTGCTCAACCATGCCCTTGAGCGCCTTGGCCCGCGCCGCGCTCAAACCGCGCACGGCACACTCGCACGCCTGCTCGGCCGTCGAGCCGCTGGACACCTCGAAACCCAGCGAGCGCAGTTGGCTCAGCAGGTCATCCTGGTCAATCAAATCCGCATGCATCATGACGTTTATCCTGGTGAAGGGAGCGGGGTTTGACCTGGATTCTGGTAGCCGCCCTAGCGGTCGGCAAGGGCAGATTGCATGAATGCCTCAGATGGCTATGAACATGTCGTTTTCGGGCCATTTACCCGCACCACTAATAGGCACACTGAGCTCAAGCAAGCAGCTTGAAGGTTTGGTCACCCTCGGGATGTACGGCTCACACAAAACATTCTGCCCCGATCTTGTCACGGCTTGATCGGGGCTTTTTTTATGCCGATAACGCGGCCAAGCAGGTCGGGCAGCGGCAGGTCGGTTTGCTCCTGGCTGATCGCCCAGAGGCGTTGCAACGTGGTCTCGGTAAAGGGCGCCGAATGCGGGCCAGTGAGGTCGACGTGCAGCAGCATCTGCTCGTTGCCCGCCAACGCTTTCTCATCCCCCACTAAATGCAGGCTGTGATACAGGTGCAGGCGCTTGGCGTCATGGGCGATCAGTTGGGTGTGGACTTCGACTTCGGCGCCCAGTTTCACTTCGTGCAGGTAGTTCAGGTGCAGCTCCAGGGTGAACAATGAGTGGCCGCTGGCTTCGCGGTTTTGGCTGTCCAGGCCCAAGGTGTCCATCAGCGCATCGGTGGCGTAGCTGAAGATCAGCAGGTAGAACGCGTCGCGCAGGTGGCCGTTGTAGTCGACCCAGTCGGAATGGATCGCTGTTGTGTAAGTCGTCAGTGTAGGCATGGGATGTACTCGGTCAAAATGTGGGAGGGGGCTTGCTCCCGATAGCGGTGTGTCAGTCAGTACATCTGTTACTGATACACCGCTATCGGGAGCAAGCCCCCTCCCACATTGGTTATTCGGCGAAGGTCATACCGTGTTTTTCCTTCGTGGTTTTTACCGCTTCCAGCACCGCCAACAGGCAATCATCACGATAGCGCTCCAGCGCCGAAATGCTGTGTGTACCCAACTGATCGCTGGTGCCATCCACCACATCATCAATCAATTTGTCAGTCAGCTCGGGCGCCGGTAAATACGTCCACGGCAACTGCAACGCCGGCCCGAACTGCGCCATGAAGTGGCGCATGCCCGCATCCCCGCCCGCCAGGGTGTAGGTGAGGAACGTGCCCATGAACGACCAGCGCAGCCCCGCGCCAAAGCGGATCGCATCGTCGATCTCGCCGGTGGTGGCCACGCCGTCATTTACCAGGTGCAGCGCCTCACGCCAGAGCGCTTCCAGCAGGCGGTCGGCAATAAACCCAGGCACTTCCTTGCGCACATGCAAGGGGCGCATGCCCAAGGATTCATACACCTTGATCGCCGCCTGAATCGCCTCGGGTGCAGTGTTCTTGCCGCCGACCACCTCCACCAGCGGCAGCAGGTAAACCGGGTTGAACGGGTGGCCGACCACGCAGCGTTCCGGGTGGGTTGAGCTCTCGTAGAACTCGCTTGGCAACAGGCCTGAAGTGCTGGAGCCAATCAGCGCGTTGGGCTTTGCCGCTGCGCTGATTTTGCTGTGCAAATCCAGTTTCAGTTCGAGGCGTTCCGGGGCGCTCTCCTGGATGAAGTCGGCGTCTTTTACGCATTCTTCGATGGTGGCGACAAAGCGCAGGCGGTCCTGGGAGGCACCGGGGGCGAGGCCCTGCTTCTCAAGCGCGCCCCAGGCGTTGGCGACGCGTTTGCGCAGGGCGGCTTCGGCGCCGGGGGCCGGGTCCCAGGCGACTACATCCAGGCCGTGGGCGAGGGCGCGGGATACCCAGCCACTGCCGATGACACCGCTGCCGAGGGCGGCGAAGGTTTTGATTTCGGTGATAAAGCTCATTGGCGACAATCCTGAATAATGTGAGTTACCCCTGTGGAGGGGGCTTGCTCCCGATAGCGGTGTGTCAGTCACTATATTTTTGGCTGACACACCTCCATCGGGAGCAAGCCCCCTCCCACATTTTTATCCGCGTTGGGTCAGGCCCATTTTTATGCGCCCTTCGGCTGGGGTCATGACCCGCGCACCCAAGCGGCTGAGAATTTCACTGGCCCGTTCCACCAACTGCCCATTGGTCGCCAGCACGCCCTTGTCCAGCCACAGGTTGTCTTCCAGCCCCACCCGCACATTGCCCCCCAGCAACACCGCCTGCGCTGCCATCGGCATCTGCATACGGCCAATCCCAAACCCCGCCCACACCGCGTCGGCGGGCAGGTTGTCGACCATGGCTTTCATGGTGGTGGTATCGGCCGGCGCGCCCCAGGGGATGCCCAGGCACAGTTGGAACAGCGGGTTATCCAGCAGGCCTTCCTTGATCATTTGCTTGGCAAACCACAGGTGGCCGGTGTCGAAAATCTCCAGCTCGGCCTTTACGCCCAGCTCCTGGATACGCTTGGCACCCGCCCGCAACTGGGCCGGGGTGGACACGTAAATGGTGTCGCCATCGCCAAAGTTGAGCGTGCCGCAATCCAGGGTGCAGATTTCCGGCAGCAGCGCTTCCACGTGGGCCAGGCGGGTCAACGGGCCGACCAGGTCGGTGTTGGGGCCGAACTCCATCGGGTTCTCGCCGCCACCGATCTCAAGGTCGCCGCCCATGCCGGCGGTGAGGTTGACGATGATGTCGATATCGGCCTCGCGGATGCGCTCCATCACCTCGCGGTACAGCGCGACGTCACGGCTGAACTTGCCGGTCTCAGGGTCGCGCACATGGCAGTGCACAACGGTGGCGCCCGCCTTGGCGGCTTCCACGGCAGCGGCGGCGATTTGTTTGGGGGTGACCGGCACGTGGGGGCTGCGGCTGGTCGTGTCGCCAGCACCGGTGAGTGCGCAGGTGATGATGACGTCGTGGTTCATGGGGCGGTTCCTTACAGGCGTGGTGGTGCCGTTCGCGGTCGAAAGTGACCGCGAAACGGTGGTTGGAATGGGGTTACTTGCTGGTCAATTGCAAGTTGGCCGCAGCCGGTTTGCCGTCGAAGGTGGTCACGCCTTCGAGCCAGCGCGCCTGGTCTTGAGGATGATCCTTGAGCCACTGTTTGGCAGACTCGATGGCGTCCTTGTGATCCAGCAACGGCTGCATCATGCGGCTCTCGTCGGCGGCGGTGAAGGTGAGGTTGGTCAGCAATTTCTGCACGTTCGGGCATTGCTCGGCGTAGGTCGGCGCGGTGACTGTCCACACGGTGGCCATGCCTTCGTTCGGGCCCAGGGCGTCGTCGCTGCCGGTGAGGTAAGTCATGGCGACGTTGACGTTCATCGGGTGCGGCGCCCAACCGAAGAACACCACGGCTTCCTTGCGGCGTACCGCGCGGTCAACGGCGGCGAGCATGCCGGCCTCGCTGGACTCCACCAGTTGGAACTTGCCCAGGCCGAACTGGTTCTTGGCGATCATCGCCTTGATCTGCGTATTGGCGCCCGAGCCCGGCTCAATGCCGTAGATCTTGCCGCCCAGCTCTTTGTCGAACTTGGCGATATCGGCGAAGGTTTTCAGACCCTTGTCCGCCAGATAGGTCGGCACGGCGAGCGTGGCGCGGGCGTCTTCCAGGCTCGGTTTGTCGAGGACTTTGACCTGCTTGGCGTCCACAAAGGGCGTGATGGTCTGGGTCATCAGCGGGTTCCAGTAGCCCAGGAACATATCCAGGCGCTGGTCGCGGATGCCAGCGAAGATAATTTGCTGGGAGGCGCTGGTCTGTTTGGTCTTGTAGCCGAGGCCATCGAGCAACACTTGGGTCATGGCGCTGGTGGCGATCACGTCGGTCCAGTTCACCACGCCCATGCGCACGTTCTGGCAGGACGCCGCGTCGGCGGCCATCACGTTGGTGCTCAAGATGGCGCTGGCGCTGAGTGCGAGCATCAGTCGTTTCATGGTGGTTCCCTCGGCAGGTCGTTATTGTGGGGGCCGGCGTCTTTGCGCACCGTGACGCCACGTTACGCAAGCTTAGGGGCGATAAAACGCACGGCGGCGACCGGCTCTTGCACTGGAGCGACCTGCCCCCTTGAATCCACCCCGGAACGGGAGTATCACAGTGCCACGCTGCCCGCCTGACGAGAGCGCCACCATGTCCCAGGATTTCTACTTTCTGCTGATGCCAGGCTTCTCAGCCATTGGCTTTATCTCCGCGCTGGAGCCATTGCGGGTGGCCAACCGCTTTCGGGGTGAGTTGTACCGCTGGCACGTGCTGAGTGCCGATGGTGGTGCGGTATTGGCGAGCAATGGCATGTCGGTGAACGCCGATGCGGCGCTGGAACCGTTGAAGAAGGGCGCGACATTGTTGGTGGTCGCCGGCTTCGAACCCTTGAAGTTCACCACGCCTGCGCTGGAACACTGGCTGCGCCGCCTCGATCACGACGGCGTCACCCTCGGCGCGATCGATACTGGCGCTTGCGTACTCGCCGAAGCGGGCTTGCTCGACGGTCACCGCCTGACTCTGCACTGGGAAGCCATCGACGCTTTCAAGGAATCTTATCCACAGCTCACCGTGACCCAGGAATTGTTCGAGATCGACCGCCGCCGCATCACCTGCGCCGGCGGCACCGCCTCCATCGACCTGATGCTCGACCTGATCGCCCAGGCCCACGGCTCGGAGCTTGCGATCCAGGTCTCCGAGCAATTCGTGCTCGGCCGCATCCGCCCACGCAAAGACCACCAGCGCATGCAGATCGCCACGCGCTACGGCATCAACAACAAGAAACTGGTGCATGTGATTGGCGAGATGGAACAACACAGCGAACCACCGCTGACCACCCTGGCCCTGGCCGAGTTGATCAAAGTCACGCGCCGCCAACTGGAACGCCTGTTTCGTCTGCACCTGAACGACACCCCCAGCAACTTCTACTTGGGCCTACGCCTGGAAAAAGCCCGGCAGCTGTTGCGTCAAAGCGACATGAGCGTGCTGGAGGTGAGCATTGCGTGCGGGTTTGAGTCGCCGTCGTATTTCACCCGTAGTTATCGGGCGCGGTTTGCGAAATGTCCGAGGGAGGATCGGCGACAGACGATTGAGTTGATCTAGTGGTGTTTGTAGAACAGTGAGGAAAAAGCCGCCACGCTTTCTGCATTATTAGCGATTACGGCGATACGCACGGCACTGTTCTTTTTGAATGCAGCCATTCTATGGATATGCGGCCAGGGTGCTAACTGTTCCGAGCCATGTATGCTGTCAACAAGCGTGGTGTAAGAGGTTTTCTGGTAGTTGTTCATGTTTTCTTCATTTGGAGAGCTATTTGCTATCGCAGAGGATGAAGTAAGCACTAACGTATCATGCTGTTTTATTTCCTCATGGGTTTCTACTTTTGAACTATTTGCGTTGAGGTACCAGAAATCTTTTGTGCCCGAGTATAAGTGTGTGGCCTCATGGAGAATCAGTCGGGATTTAAAAACTCGATTTGTGTTTTTTACATTTTGATGCATGTAAATCATTTTTTGTTCCTGCGGTATGTTTCCGGGTACATGGGCTGAGACAGACGGGTTTTTAGGGTCGGCTGTCGTAAACACAAACCTTGAATAGTTTTCAGTGCGGTCCTTTTTAAGGCCGAATAGAGTTTTTTCTAAAACGCCTGAAAGGGCTGCGGCAGCAGATTTTTTTGTTGCTTCATTGTTTATAATGTCTGAACCGAATAAATGCTTAAGTTTATCCGTGGTGTCTGCCGAAAGCACTTCTTCGTTGAGTGCGACTAACGCCCGCTCACCTATTTCTATTGCGGTATTTGCAGCGCCTATGAAATCAGACTTATCGGGTTCTGAAAGTTCGTCTGGGTTTCTGTGGGTAATATGTTGCTTGTTGTTGGAAAGTTTGGTTTCGTGTTCATTCAGTACGTCGAATGCTGCAAGCCCATAACTGTCCGTAAATCTCACCGGATTGTTGTGCGTCATCGGATAAGTATTCAGACCGTCATGGCTGCCGAGGGGGTCTGGATTCAACCAGCGATGCAGCCAAGGTGCGTAATAGCGAAAGCCGTAATAATACAGACCTGTAATATCCCGTTCTTTCATGGCATATCGAATGGTCTTGAATTTTGCATCACTTTCGTTGGTTGCTGACCAACTGGCCGTACCGCCAAAAGCGTAGTAGCTTTCCTGGGTTAATAAACCCGCGTATTCGTTTAATTCCAGCATGCAGGAACCGAGGTGGTTGCCAAAGTTGTAGCGAATCTGGTTGTTGTTAACTCCGCGAGGGGGAGGGGAAACCCAATGCAAAGTGCGCGTGGCGTTATCGCCTATTTCAATGTTGATGACATGATGCTCATGCCCTAATGAATCCCGATGGATTTCCAGATTTGGCAAGTACCGTGTTTCACGGCGGTTGACTGTAGCGTTAGTAGTGCGTGTGCTGATCTTGCGAGCGCGTAGCCCTTGGGCACTGTATTGATAGTGCTCGCTGTCGCTGTCATTTGTGGGTCTGAGTAATAGTATTGTTTTAATAAGTTGGTTGCGTGTGTTCCAGGATAAAGAAGATGCGCCAGGATTCAATAGCTGAAGATTGCCATTGTCATCGAAACTGGAATCGACATCTGGGGTGCCGGTTTTAGTTTTTAACACGCTGCGATTGTTGTTAAGGGGGGTGATCATTTCACGCGTGTAAGAGTTATGCCCTTCATGAACTAGAGTATTCAAGTTTCCCGCTTCATCGTAGCTGAAGGTTTGTTTGTATGGCCACATTCGCGTCGGATCAAGTTGTGGACTATGCAGTTCCGGTAGCCCCGGACCTTGATTCGTCGGGATTGACTCCCGGCCAGTGGCTTCAATCAGATGATACAAAGTATTATATCGATAACTGTCAGTCGGCGTTGTGTGCCGGTTTCTAAAGTGACGGGCAGGTTGCGCGCTGTCGCTAATTCGAACGACATTGCCTACAGGGTCATAGTCGTAGTGGAAGTCTTGGTAGTAACGTAGGCCCAGGCGAGAGGTCAGTTGCAGCAATCGGCCATTCTGGGTGTCGTACCGCCGAAGCGTGCGAACCCCATTGCCCGCGGTTTCTTGCTCTAATTGGCCTGTAGCGTTGTAGATTCTCTGATTGAGCAACACCTTATCCGGCAAGCCTTCGCGCTTTAGTTCTATTTGCTCCAATTGGCCACAGACGTTGTAGCTCGTGAGTGTTTCATTGCGGCGGGCGTCCAGCTGGCTGACCACCGCCCCAGTCGCATCGAATTGCCAGCGAGTGGTCGCGACTTCGGTTTCTAGCAGCGCGTCTCGATCGTTCAATGCTTGCGGCCAGTTGGGCGTCGACAACGCGATCAGGAACTGTCGTGACTCGCTCAACACGTTGCCTGACAAGCCGTAGTCTGCGATGTGACGGCAACCAGCCGTATCATCGTGCCGTTTGAGTGCCCCACATTGATTATGCGCAGATGACTCATTGGTACTGTCGCCGTAGGTGAGGCGTTCGGTCACATTGGGCGGCTCGCCATCAGCCTTCTCGGTTATGAAAATCGGCCGCAGCAGGTTGTCGTACTCAATGTGAAGGTGAGAGTGCCTCCCGTCCCATTCACTCAGCAGTTCTCCCGCAACGCCCATAAGCCGCACCCGCCAGCCAGAGTCGACATTTTCGCTTCGCAGGGCATTGCCCGAGAGAGAATAAACGGTGGATAGGTTAGGCCCTTGCCCGTTGGCCCATAAGCGAGGGTCCCAATGGCTCGCTGCACGTGCGCTGTGATCAAATGTCTGGCGGGTGACTCGTGTTTCAGCCTGCTGGGCAGTATTCGTTCGATGATAGGCCACGCTCCGTACGCTCAGGCCACGGCCATCCCACACTGAAAGTGTCGGCGTGGCTGTGTGCAGAGCGTTAAGGCGCGCGTTCGACATTTGATAAGCACACCGGCTGGAGTAGGTGAGCTAAATTCTGACCCTCTTTGGTGATTAGGGTAACTGTGAAAAGTAACAGGTGCCTTGGGTGAGTGGGCGGTCGAAGGGCTTGATGTTTTGACTATGAACTATAGCTAATTATAGTTTGTGGTATAAATTATAGTCAGTTTGATAATTTGGTATAAGCCATGTCCAAACACAGCGGCTTCGTGTTCCGTCGCGCCACCCTGGCAAGCAGCATCGCTGACGGTTTGATGGGGGCTGGTATTCAAGATTTCACTTCTGGCCTGTTTCTCGCAGCGCCACGTCGCACCGGTAAAAGCACCTTTTTGCGGGAAGATTTGATACCGCAATGCCAGCTTCGGGGGTGGATAACCGTGTATGTCGATCTGTGGGCCGACAAAGAGAAAGATCCAGCCGAGTTGATTGCCAATGCCATCGCCGCTGCCCTGGTTCCCTATGAAAAGGGCATTCGCAAGTTGGCCAAGAACATCGGCATCGAGAAGTTAAGCTTTTTGCGTACCCTGTCCTGGGACTTTACCAAGCCACAGTTGCCGGTCGGTGCCACGCTGACCCAAGCGCTGGAACTGCTCCATAGTGCGGCAGAGAAACCCGTTGTGCTGGTGATTGACGAGGCGCAGCACGCGTTAACCAGCGAGTCAGGGCTCAATGCGATGTTTGCTTTAAGGGCTGCGAGGGAGCAGTTCAATCAAGGAAAAGTAGGAGAGGACACGGGGTTACGCCTAGTGTTTACCAGTTCCAATCGCGACAAACTTGCCCACATGATGTTGGTCAAAAGCCGCCCGTTTTTCGGCGCCTGCGTCACACCATTTCCACTGTTGAGTAAGGCGTTCACCCAAGCTTACACCTCGCATCTCAACGCGCTTCTCGCCACGACAAACCAGTTCAATGCTACTGATGTGGATGAAGCCTTTGAGCGGGTGGGGCGGCGTCCGGAGATGTTGCGTACCATCATTGGTGAAGTCGCGCTTGAGTTGGGAGAGGCGAGTAACCTGGGCCTACTGCTGCACAGCCGCGCCGAATCGTTGCGCGCTGGTGTGTGGACCGAATTCGAAAGTGCCTGGAACGCCCTGACCATCCCCCAGCGTGCGGTGCTGGAAGTGATGGTGGAACGTTCGCAAAGCGACGAACCCTTCGCCCCCTTTACCGACAGCACCCTCGCAGCGGTGAGCAAGAAACTGGAACAGATGGGCAGTGACGTGGTGCCTGGCACACAGACTATCCAGGCCTGCATCGACGCCCTGCGCGACAAGGAGCTGGTATGGAAGTCGAGCCGGGGAGGCTATGCCCTGGAAGACAAATCGTTCGGTGATTGGCTGCAATACAAGCGCCAGGCATCTATCTAAAAGACAACGCAGGCTAAAGGTGGGAGCGGGCTTGCTCGCGAAGGCGGTATGTCAGTTTCAGATGTACTGACTGACACACCGCCTTCGCGAGCAAGCCCGCTCCCACACTGGATCTCTGGTGTGGCTTATTTCTTCAGCAGGGCCGAGCATGCCGCTTTGTAGGCTTCATGCTGGTATTTGTTCAGGCTGGCCGGCAGCTCAAAGTTGTGCTTCTTGTTCTGTGCATTGATGGTCTGCGGCGACAGCAGCGTCACCTCCACACCGTCGAGCAACTGAAACACGCCCTCAATCTTGAACGTGGTCGGCCCACCCGCAAACTCACCCTTCTTGCTGCGCTTCTTGATCGCGATACGTTCAATGCCGTTGGCCTGCACAAACGCCTTCACCTGCGCGGCGAAGGCTTTGACGTTGGCCGCTTCATCGTCGTCTTCGAGGGCGATTTTCTTGGTGGCCAGGGCGATGTGAGTGAGCGCCTGGTTGTCCAGGGAGGCGACGGCGATGATGGCTTCGCTGCCTTTGATTTCGATGCCGCAGATGGTCATGTTCAAACCTATAGGAATAAGAGGGTGTCAGTAGTAGCGATCTTCGGCTTTGTGCTGATAAATCCGGTACACGGTCCAGGTGATCATCGCCCAGAACAGAAGTATCAGGCCGGCGCTGACGCTCATGATGTAGAAATTCGGCGAACTCGCATGAAAGTTGGCCTTGATGTTATGCACCGTCGGAAACCACTTTGAATAGACCACGGGCACCGGGTCTCCCACTTCGTAGCCAGGGTCTTCGACGTAGAAACTATTATTGACCATGCCGTCTTCACGTCGGCCTTCATGGCTGAACGTGTAATAGACGTTGGTACTTGAATGGCGGGGGCCGATGCTTTCCAGTTGGGTGATCTGCCCCACCGTTTCTATTGGGGCTGCCTTGATCAGCCCGTAGGGTGTGCCCCGGCTGATGGACAGAGACAGCATCAGCGCCAGAATCAAGGTGAACAGAAACAGCAGAACAGCGCGCGTGAACAGGAAATCCCGTTCCGCTTCGCGAGCGTAGTACATGTGACGTCCTTTTCATTGAATCAAGTTGCTTGAACCGGGTTAATCCTGCCCGATCGACTCCAAAAACTCCGAGCGCTCATCACTCATGCGCGCCAGGCAATCATTCACCGCAATCGCGTAGGCCTTGGTGCCGGTCACCGCCGGGAAGGTGTCTACGGCGCAATCGGCATCACGCAATTTCTCCCACTTCTGCTGGGCATCCTTCAGACGAGCGGTAATGTCCGACAGCTTGGTCTTGTCGCTGCCATAGGTGGAGGCCATGCGCTCCAGCAAACCTTGGTAGTTGTCTTTGAGCAGTTGCTCAGCAGTGGTTTTGTTGTAAGAGGCGCATTCCAGGGTTTGCTTGTCGTTTTCAATGCCATCACATGGCGTGCTGTCGGTGTCTTCGGCCGCATGGGCGGTGGTTGCGATGAGTGCCAAAGCCAGGAAAATCGATTTCATTGCGCCGTCTCATATCAGGTGATGCGGGAATTCTGGCTCAAGAGTAGGACAAAGAACAGCCGCCAGTCAGAGCTGTCATAGCAGCCTTTGTCGCGGATTGACGCTTTCGGCAATTCCCCTGTCGTTTTTGCACCCGGCTCGGGTTGCCCCTGGGCATATGCTGGCCCCAAAGCGCCGGCAGACGATTCGGCGCATGAATCGCCAATAAGGGGACGCCTGATGAGCCCAGCCGAATTGCACGCCGACAGCATCGTTATCGACGGGCTGATTATTGCCAAGTGGAACCGCGACCTGTTCGAGGACATGCGCAAAGGTGGCCTCACCGCTGCCAACTGCACCGTGTCGGTGTGGGAAGGGTTCCAGGCCACTATCAATAACATCGTGGCCAGCCAGACCCTGATCCGTGAAAACAGCGACTTGGTGATCCCGGTTAAAACCACCGCCGACATCCGCAAGGCCAAGGAGCAGGGCAAGACCGGCATCATCTTCGGCTTCCAGAACGCCCATGCGTTTGAAGACCAACTGGGTTATGTCGAGATCTTCAAGCAGCTCGGCGTCGGTGTGGTGCAGATGTGCTACAACACCCAGAACCTGGTGGGCACCGGTTGCTACGAGCGCGACGGCGGCCTGTCGGGTTTTGGTCGTGAGATCGTCGGCGAGATGAACCGCGTCGGCATCATGTGCGACCTGTCCCACGTGGGTTCCAAAACTTCCGAAGAAGTTATTCTCGAATCGAAAAAACCGGTGTGCTACTCCCACTGCCTGCCGTCCGGCCTTAAAGAGCACCCGCGCAACAAGTCCGATGAAGAACTCAAGTTCATCGCCGACCACGGCGGTTTTGTCGGCGTGACCATGTTTGCGCCGTTCCTGGCTAAAGGCATCGATTCGACCATCGACGACTACGCCGAAGCCATCGAATACACCATGAACATCGTCGGCGAAGACGCCATCGGCATCGGCACCGACTTCACCCAGGGCCATGGCCAGGATTTCTTCGAAATGCTGACCCATGACAAGGGCTACGCCCGCCGCCTGACCAGCTTCGGCAAGATCATCAACCCGCTGGGCATCCGCACCGTGGGCGAGTTCCCCAACCTCACTGAGACTCTGCTCAAGCGCGGCCACAGCGAACGCGTGGTGCGCAAGATCATGGGCGAAAACTGGGTCAACGTCCTGAAGGACGTCTGGGGCGAATAAGCCAGCGCATCACTGCGCACTCTCACTACAACAAATTTTCTGGAGTTAAGTTTCCATGGCCAAGATCGCCCCGCAATTACCTATCGAAGTCGACAGCGAAACCGGTGTCTGGACCTCTGACGCCCTGCCGATGCTGTACGTGCCGCGCCACTTTTTCGTCAACAACCACAAGGGTATCGAAGAGGTGTTGGGCGCCGACGCCTACGCCGAAATCCTTTACAAGGCCGGCTACAAATCCGCCTGGCACTGGTGTGAAAAAGAAGCCGAATGCCATGGGCTGGAAGGCGTTGCGGTGTTCGAACACTACATGAAGCGCCTGTCGCAACGCGGCTGGGGCCTGTTCAAGATCCAGGACATCGACCTCGACAAGGGCACCTGCAGCGTCAAGCTTGAGCACTCGGCTTTTGTCTACGTGTACGGCAAGGTCGGGCGCAAAGTGGACTACATGTTCACCGGCTGGTTTGCCGGCGCCATGGACCAGATTCTTGAAGCGCGCGGCAGCCAGATCCGCACCGTTGCAGAGCAAGTCTACGGAGGCTCCGAAGAGGGCCACGATGACGGCCTGTTCACCGTCAAGCCGTTGTAAGCCGAGGACCGTGCCATGGCTTTCGAAGCAATGTTTGCGCCGATTCAGATCGGCAAACTGACCATCCGCAACCGCGTGCTCAGTACCGCCCACGCCGAGGTGTATGCCACCGACGGCGGCATGACCACCGAGCGCTATGTTCAGTATTACGAAGAGAAAGCCAAGGGCGGTATCGGCCTGGCAATCTGCGGCGGCTCCTCGGTGGTGGCCATCGACAGCCCGCAGGAGTGGTGGAGTTCGGTGAACCTTTCCACCGACCGCATCATCCCGCACTTCCAGAACCTGGCCGACGCCATGCACAAGCATGGCGCCAAGATCATGATCCAGATTACCCACATGGGCCGTCGCTCGCGTTGGGACGGCTTTAACTGGCCGACGCTGATGTCGCCGTCCGGCGTGCGTGAGCCGGTGCACCGTGCTACCTGCAAGACCATCGAGCCGGAAGAAATCTGGCGCGTGATCGGCAACTACGCCCAGGCTGCGCGCCGTGCCAAGGCCGGTGGCCTGGACGGTGTGGAGTTGTCGGCGGTGCACCAGCACATGATCGACCAGTTCTGGAGCCCGCGGGTCAACAAGCGTACCGACGAATGGGGCGGCAGCTTTGAAGGCCGCATGAAGTTCGGCCTGGAAGTGTTGAAGGCCGTGCGCGCCGAGGTGGGTGACGATTTCTGCGTGGGCATGCGCCTGTGTGGTGACGAGTTCCACCCGGACGGCCTGTCCCACGAGGACATGAAGCAGATCGCCAAGTACTACGACGACACCGGCATGCTGGATTTCATCGGCGTGGTGGGTTCGGGTTGCGACACCCACAACACCCTGGCCAACGTGATTCCCAACATGAGCTACCCGCCGGAGCCGTTCTTGCACCTGGCGGCCGGTATCAAGGAAGTGGTCAAGGTCCCGGTGCTGCACGCGCAGAACATCAAAGACCCGAACCAGGCCACGCGCATTCTGGAAGGCGGCTACGTGGACATGGTCGGCATGACCCGTGCACACATCGCCGACCCGCACCTGATCGCCAAGATCAAGATGGGCCAGATCGACCAGATCAAGCAGTGCGTGGGCGCCAACTACTGCATCGACCGCCAGTACCAAGGGCTGGACGTGCTGTGCATCCAGAACGCCGCGACCTCCCGTGAATACATGGGCGTGCCGCACATCATCGAAAAATCCACCGGGGTCAAGCGCAAAGTCGTGGTGGTGGGTGCCGGCCCAGCCGGGATGGAAGCCGCACGGGTGGCCGCCGAACGTGGCCACGACGTGACCTTGTTCGAGAAAAAAGAATTTATTGGCGGGCAGATCACCACTGCTTCGAAAGCGCCGCAACGTGACCAGATTGCTGGCATCACCCGCTGGTTCCAATTGGAATTGGCGCGCCTGAAAGTCGACCTGCGCCTGGGCGTGGCGGCCGATGCCGACACCATCCTGGACCTGCGCCCGGACGTAGTCGTGCTGGCGGTGGGCGGGCATCCGTTCATCGAGCAAAACGAGCACTGGGGCGCGGCTGAAGGCCTGGTGGTAAGCAGCTGGGACGTGCTCGACGGCAAAGTCGCGCCGGGCAAGAACGTGCTGGTGTACGACACCATCTGCGAATTCACCGGCATGTCGGTGGCGGATTTCCTTGCAGACAAAGGCAGCCAGGTCGAGATCGTCACCGACGACATCAAGCCCGGCGTGGCCATCGGCGGTACGTCATTCCCGACTTACTACCGCAGCATGTACCCCAAAGAAGTGATCATGACCGGCGACATGATGCTGGAAAAGGTCTACCGCGAAGGCGACAAGCTGGTGGCGGTGCTGGAGAACGAATACACCGGCGCCAAAGAAGAGCGGGTGGTGGACCAGGTGGTGGTCGAGAACGGCGTGCGCCCTGATGAAGCCATCTACTACGGGCTCAAGGAAGGTTCGCGCAACAAGGGCCAGATCGACGTTGAAGCCTTGTTCGCGATCAAGCCGCAGCCGTGCTTGAGCGAGGCGGGCGAGGGCTACTTGCTGTTCCGCATCGGCGACTGCGTGGCGCAGCGCAACACCCACGCCGCGATCTATGACGCCCTGCGCTTGTGCAAGGATTTCTGACCCGACACCGAACCAAAGTGAACTCGGTCTAAATGTGGGAGGGGGCTTGCTCCCGATAGCGGTAGGTCAGCTACAGATGCATCAACTGACAATCTGCCATCGGGAGCAAGCCCCCTCCCACATTAGATCTGTGTGGTCTGTGGGAGCTTCACCATGTTGAACACCTTGCTGCCTATTCTCCTGTTTGCCGCCTTGGGCCTTGCCGTCCTTGGCGCACTGCGACGTGTCGCCATGTGGCGCCGTGGCCGCGCCTCCAAAGTCGACCTGCTCGGCGGCCTGTTGGCCATGCCCAAGCGCTACATGGTCGACCTGCACCACGTAGTCGCCCGCGACAAATACATCGCCAACACCCACGTCGCCACGGCGTTGGGCTTTGTGCTGTCGGCACTGCTGGCCATTCTGGTACACGGCTTCGGCCTGCAAAGCCGCATCCTTGGCTATGCCTTGCTGCTGGCCTCGGTGCTGATGTTTGTCGGCGCCACCTTCGTCTACCTGCGTCGGCGTAACCCGCCGTCGCGCTTGTCGAAAGGCCCGTGGATGCGCCTGCCGAAAAGCCTGATGGCGTTCTCGGTGAGCTTCTTCCTGCTGACGCTCCCTGTGGCCGGGATTTTGCCGGCGGACTTCGGCGGCTGGCTGCTCGCGGCATTGTTGAGCGTCGGCGTGCTGTGGGGCGTGAGCGAGATGTTCTTCGGCATGACCTGGGGCGGCCCGATGAAACACGCCTTCGCCGGTGCCCTGCACCTGGCCTGGCACCGCCGCGCTGAACGTTTTGGCGGCGGCCGTTCCACCGGTTTGAAACCGCTGGACCTCACCGATAAAACCGCGCCACTGGGCGTAGAAAAACCCAAGGACTTCACCTGGAACCAACTGCTCGGCTTCGACGCCTGCGTACAGTGCGGCAAGTGCGAAGCGGCGTGCCCGGCGTTTGCTGCCGGCCAGCCGCTGAACCCGAAAAAGCTGATTCAGGACATGGTCGTCGGCCTGGCCGGCGGCACCGATGCCAAGTTCGCCGGTAGCCCCTATCCGGGCAAAGCCATTGGCGAACACAGCGGCAACCCGCATCAACCGATCGTCAATGGCCTGGTGGACGCCGAGACCCTGTGGTCGTGCACCACCTGCCGCGCCTGCGTGGAAGAGTGCCCGATGATGATCGAGCACGTCGACGCCATCGTCGACATGCGCCGCCACCTCACCCTGGAAAAAGGTGCCACGCCGAACAAGGGCGCTGAAGTCTTGGAAAACCTCATCGCCACCGACAACCCCGGCGGCTTCGCACCGGGCGGTCGGCTGAACTGGGCGGCAGATTTGAACCTGCCGTTGCTCAGCGAAAAAGGCAGCTGCGACGTGCTGTTCTGGGTCGGCGATGGCGCGTTCGACATGCGCAACCAACGCACCCTGCGTGCGTTCGTCAAAGTGCTGAAAGCCGCCAAAGTGGACTTCGCCGTACTGGGCCTGGAAGAACGCGACAGCGGCGACGTGGCCCGTCGCCTGGGGGATGAAGCCACTTTCCAGCTGTTGGCCAAACGCAATATCCAGACCCTGGAAAAGTACTGCTTCAAGCGCATCGTCACCTGCGACCCCCATAGCTTCCACGTGCTGAAAAACGAATACGGCGCCTTCAACGGCAACTACATCGTGCAGCACCACAGCACCTTTATGGCCGAGCTGATCGGCGAAGGCGCGCTGAACCTGGGCCAGCACAAGGGCAACAGCGTGACCTATCACGACCCATGCTACCTGGGCCGCTACAACGGCGAATACGAGGCGCCGCGCCAAGTGCTAAGGGCGCTGGGCATCGAGGTCAAGGAGATGCAACGTTCGGGCTTCCGTTCGCGCTGCTGCGGCGGTGGCGGCGGGGCGCCGATTACCGACATTCCCGGCAAGCAACGTATCCCGGACATGCGCATGGACGACATTCGCGAAACCGGTGCCGAGTTGGTGGCGGTGGGGTGCCCGCAGTGCACCGCGATGCTCGAAGGTGTGGTTGAACCGCGCCCGTTGATCAAGGACATCGCAGAGCTGGTGGCCGACGCCTTGCTCGACGATGCTGCGCCCACCAAGGCCCCTATCAAGCGTGAACCTGCGGAGGTGCACTGATGAGCGACATTATCCGCCGCGACCCCCGGGCCGAATGGATCGCCCGCAACCGCTTGCACCCGCTGCATGCAGCCATGCAGCCGGTACAACACAGTTGGATGGGGCCTAACGGCGTCATCCGCAAGAACGTACATGGCGTCGGTTTTATCGGCCCCAACGGCATCAAGCGTATTGACCGTAGCGGCGCCCAACAAGGCGGCGCGGCCAAGCGTACGGCAGCAGTGGACGTGCAATTGCCGCTGCATCAGGTGCCTGCGCCGGCGTTCTACATCAACGTGGTACCCGACATGGTCGGCGGCCGCCTGAGCAGCCACGACCGTGACTTGCTTGGCCTGGCGCGTCAGTTGGCGGGCAGCGACGGTGCTGTTCTGGCGGTGGTGTTTGGTGAACATAAGGAAAGCGCGTTTGCGACCGCTGGTGTCGATCGCCTGCTGGTGCTGGAAGGCCACGAGTTCGACGGCTATTCACCTGAGCAACGCGTTCAAGGTTTACGGGCTGTGGATAACCAGTTCAACCCGCGCCACTGGTTGCTGCCGGACAGCCGCAGCGGTGGTGGTGAGTTGGGCCGGCGCTTTGCCGCGGCCCTCAAGGAGCGCCCGGCCACCCGCGTGTGGCAGATCAAGGGCGAGGAGTGCATCGGCCGCGCCGGTGCCGGCCAGCAAGACTTGGCTCGCTCGCTGCCACGCCTGATTTTGGCCGCCGTCGAATGCGCGGAACCGGTCAGCGAAACCCGTCACGAAGCGTTGCCCGTGGAGTTATCCACAACCTTGGCGCGCAGCCTGCCGCGTATTGAGGACCTCGGCGCGGTGGCGGTGGACCCGGCAGCGATTCCGATGGCCGAAGCAGAGTTTATTTTCTCTGGCGGCAACGGCGTGAAGGACTGGGCGCTGTTCCATCAGACCGCCGCTGCACTGGGGGCCACTGAAGGCGCCTCGCGGGTGGCGGTGGACGACGGCTTTATGGCCCGCGACCGTCAGGTCGGGGCCAGCGGCACCTGGGTTACCGCGCGGGTTTACGTGGCGGTGGGTATCTCGGGCGCGATCCAGCACCTGCAAGGCATTGGTGCCTGCGACAAGGTGGTGGCGATCAACCTCGACCCAAGCTGCGACATGATCAAGCGTGCCGACCTGTCGGTGATCGGCGAAAGCGCCGCGATTCTGCAAGCCTTGATCGCCGCGGTCGAGACCTACCGCAACGGCGCCAAGCGCGATGCGGCTTAAGGAAATGGCTATGAATACGAATGTAATCAGCCTGGTGTCCATCGGTGCCCACCCCACCTCCGGCCGCCCGCGCCGCGCCGAGCAAGATGCGCGTGCGGTGGAGCTGGGTTTGCAACTGGCTGGGGATAAGTTGCAGGTGCTGCACGCCGGCAACATCAATGAGCCAACCCTGCGCAGCTACCTCGGCATGGGCCTGCCGCAACTGCATGTGCTGGAGCAACCGGTGGGCAGCGATGCGTTGCCGGTGCTCAGTGAGTACCTGCGTGATGCCGGTGCCCACGTGGTACTTGCCGGCAGCCAGGCGGAAACCGGTGAAGGCTCGGGTATGTTGCCGTTTTTGCTCGCCGAGCAATTGGGCTGGCCGTTGATTGTCGGGCTGGCCCAAGTGGAGTCCATCGACGGTGGCGTGGCGCATGTGCTGCAAGCCTTGCCCCGTGGCCAGCGCCGGCGGTTGAAGGTGCGCTTGCCGTTCCTGGCCACGGTGGATAACGCCGCGCCCAAGCCACGCCAGAGTGCCTATGGCCCGGCGCAGCGCGGCGAGCTGGCGGCCCATGAGGTTGAGGTCGAAGCCGATGAGTTATTCACAGGCGCGGTACTGCAACCGGCCAAGCCTCGGCCCAAGCGTTTGAAGGTGATCAAGGCCAAGAGCGGTGCGGACCGGATGAAAGCGGCCACGGCCAAGGCCAGTGGCGGCGGCGGGCAGGTGCTCAAGGGCGTGAGCCCGGAGGAGGGCGCGCAGGCCATTCTCAAGTTGTTGGTTGAGGAAGGTGTCGTACGCTGACCCCAAACTCACCACAAAACTAACTGTGGGAGGGGGCTTGCTCCCGATGACGGTGTGTCAGCTACAGATGTATCAACTGACAGTCTGCCATCGGGGGCAAGCCCCCTCCCACATTGGATCTTCATTGTGTCTGAGGTGTTGGTGCCGGAGCAGGTGCTGGTTTGGGTACCAACTCCGGCAACGGCGCCGGCAGCGGTGCCCAGTTGGCATCCGGCTGTTGCATCGGCGGTGGCAGCGCAGGTGTCGGGTCGCCGCCGGTGGGCTTGAGGATCATCTTCTCGGTCGTATCACGCAAAATCATCCCCTCCGTCGAACTGCGCGCCTCGGTGCCGCTGTGGAAGGTGCTGATCTGCGAGATCGGCAGGTCCAGATTGCGTTCGATCCTGGGCGTGAGCAGCAGGATGATCTCGGTCTTCTGCTGGGTGTTCTGGTTAGTGCCGAACAGTTTTTTGCCGATCCACGGAATTTGGCTCAGCCACGGCAGGCCTGTCCCTTCGTCGGTATCGGCAGTGCGGATGAGCCCCGAGACAATCTGGGTTTCATTGTTGCGGGCGGTCAGCAGCGTCTTGGTGGCGCGCGAGCCCAGTTCGAAGGTCGCCGGTACGTTCTCGGAACCGGGGATGCGTTTGGTGATATGGCTCATTTCCACATCCACTTCCAGGTTTACCTCATCGCTCAGGCTGATAATGGGCTTGACCGTGATTTGCAGGCCGACGTCCTGGTAGGCCACGGATGACGTGGTGATCTGGTTGGCCGTGGTGGTGGTCACCACCGGGATCTTGTCACCGATTTTGACCTGGGCTTCTTCCCGGTTGCGCACCCGCACGCGAGGGTTGGCGAGGGTCACGGTATTGCCGCTGCGCTGCAGCATATTGATGCGCGCCGAGGTGCTGCCCGAGTCCAGCAGGATGTTGTCGCCATTGATGCCGCGTAGCGCACTGATGGGGGTGCCGGCCAGCCCGGCCGGCACATTGGCCAGGTTGCCCACCGACAGGCCGATGCTCTCCGGGTACTTGATGCCCAGGTTCAGTTCGTCCGTTAGGCTGACCTCCAGCACCTGGATGTCCACGGTCACTTCGGACTGCGCGATATCAATGGCCTCCACCATCTTTTCCACGGCGCTCAAAGTGTCCAACCCATCGCGCACGATCACCGCATTCAGGCGCTCATCCACCAGTACTTCCTTGGGTTTAAGTACCTGCTTGATCTCGGCGGCGACGATCTTGGCGTCACCGTGGCTGAGGTAAAACGTGCGCACCGCCAACTCGCGGTATTCGCGTTCTTTGTCGGGGCGCCGGGGGTAAACCAGAATGGTGTTTTGGTTGAGGATTTTCTTCTCCAGGCCCTGGGTGGTCAGCAGCAGGTTCAACGCATCTTCGGCGGTGGTACGCGTGGCCGTCATGCTGGCGGCAGCGCTGGGGTTGACGTCCTTGTCGATGACAAAGTTGACCCCCGACAGGCGGGCGATGGTCTCGAAGATCGTGCTCAGGCTTTGGGAACTGAACTCCAGGCTCAGGGGCTTGCGCATAGCGTCGGACAGGTTGGCGCTCAGGTAGTCGGCACTCACCAGTTCGCGGGTCAGGGCATTGCGAAAATCCAGCGCCTCTCGGTAGTTGGGTTTTTGCGCGATGATCTGGCGTACCAGGTTAAGAGCCTCCACCGGGTTGGCGCGTTTCATTTCATAGGCCCGCGCCAATTGCGGGCGCAGGTGTTTCATGGCCTGGATGCTTTGGATTTCCTGGCGGGCGCCGAGGTTGCTGGGGTCGTATTTGAGGATGGTTTCCAGGGCGCGTATGGCGCCAGTGTCATCGCCACGCATCAGGGCGGTGCTGGCCTCACGGCTGTATTGGGCTACCAGCAGTTCGAGTTTGCCGAACTGTGCGATGCGCAATTGAATATCGTCGGGATCTTCCTTGGCTTCGGCTTGCAGCACTTCTACCGAACGAACGATATCGCCCTGCTGGCGCAAGGCTTCGCTTTCTTTGAGCGCCCTTTGTGTCTCGCAGCCGCTTGCCAGTATCAGCACCAGGCTCAGGGGCAACAGCGTACGTAGCGTCATGATCCTAGCCTTTGCGAGTCAGTGAGTGTCCAGGCGCAAGGTGCTGGCATGCTTCAACGGCATGTAGGTCAGCACCACGGCGGTGTCGGTCAGTTTGTCCAGCCGGTAGTGGGCGTCGAGCATCTTGCCGGGCACGATGCGACCCGGCACCGAGCAACGGTTGCATAGGGTGTACTGGGTGCCGTTGCCGCGCAGCACGACGATCTTCGCTTGGTTCTCGTAGCGCCATTGCGCGCTGACAGTGAAGGGCAACGGCGGTGGCTTGGGCGGGGAGTTATCCACCGCTGTCGGCAGGGGGGGCGGTGCCCAGGTTTGCGAGGGGAACAGGTCGATCACTGCGGCCGCTGTGGGCTCAGGCGTTGGTAGCGGCGCGGGTTCGACGGGCTTGGCAACCCCAGCGACAGGTGCGGTAACGGGGCTGTCGGGCGTGTCTTGCCATAACAGCCAGGCGCAAGCGACCAGGGTCAACAACAGCAGTGCGCGCAGATACAGGGGAAGTTTCATTCCACCACCCCCAGCACACTCAGCTTGAGGTTGATTGTCAGCATGCCACTGGTGATCTCTTTGCGTTCCAGGGTCAGGCTTTCGATGCGCACGGCCGGTTCCAGTGCTACATCTGTCAGGGCGTCGCGCAGCAGTACGTAAGGGCCAGTGAGGGGGATTTCTACATCCAGTCTCTGTACGCCGGTATCGCCCGGTGCGGAGTAAGCCAGGGTCGTCTGCTCGATGACGAAGCCGCGTTGGGTCAAAACGGCCAGCAGCTTTTCCAGGCGCGGGGGGAAGTCCTGCGCGGTGGGCAGCTTTTCCACCATTGCCGGCTCGGTCACTTGCACGTCCTGCGGTTGTTCGGCGATGCCGGCTTGCAGCTCAAGGCGGCGTTGAGTGTCGGCGACGTTGGCGGGGTGGATCACCGCCACGTCGACCAGCAACGCTGCCGCCATCACACCCAACGCCAGCAGGCCCCAAAAGCCCAGGCCTTGGTGCCATTGCATCAGTTGCCAGCGCAGGCGGGGCCAGTGGCGAGTGAGCGTACGCATTTCAGGCTACCCCGCGCCAACGGTGAGTTTGACTTGCACAGGGTGCTGCGGGTCGTTGGCCTTGCGGGCGCTTTGTTGCAGGTTCACGTGCACCCCGGGTTGGGCGTTGAGCCGCTCGACAAAGCGAAACGCGTCGCCCAATTTTTTCGCTTCCAGCTCCAGTTGCAACTGACCGGCCAGGGTGTTGACCTCGACGCGCGTCAGGGCGACTTCGCCGGACCACGACCGGGCCACGGCGTCTATCAATGAAAAGGGTGTGGCCGTTTGCTGGGCGAAGGCCGCCATCTGTTGTTTTTGATGGGGCGAGAGTCGGATGGCCGCTTGGATCAACTGCTCCTGACGGCGCGTCAGTTGGATAAATTGCTGTTCCAGAACATCGGTCTGCTGCTGCGCGTGCTCCATGTGTTGCCAGTGCTGCCAGGTGATAAAGGTCACGCCCACGGCCACCGCCCACAGCACCGCCACCAGTGGGCGATGAGCGTTGCCGGGCTGCTGAAAATTCACGCCGGGCGGGCGCGAAGCGTGCAAGCGTGGCCATGCGAACTTCATACCGGCGCCTCCTCCAGCCACGGGTGCAATGGCCCCAGCCAATGCTCGGTCGGTCGATTGGCAACGATCAGCGTGGTGGGCGCATGGTGTTGTGCCAACAGGTCGGCGGTGAACAGGTTGTCGCTCAAGTCACTGCCGGGCAGGGTGGGCAACACGCACACCTGATGGGGCGCCCCGTGTTGCCGGTAGAGGCAACTGAGGCCTTGCGCTTCAGGCACCGCCAGCACGCAGTCATCGGGCAATTGGCGCCAGTACTGCTGCGCCACCGCCGTCAGCAGCGGCGTGCAGGTCACCAGCGGCAGACGGTGCAGCTTGAACAGCTCTCGCAGGTCTTGCAGCAGTTCGCGCGACACCGCCACCGCCAGGCGTTCGCTGCCGAATGTACTGTTGGCGATCTGCAGGTGCCACTGCTCAGGGTCGATACCGGCCTGTTGCCTGAACGTGGCTTGGGCGAAGCCTTGCCAGTCAGCCGGGCTGTTCAGGCCCGCCTGCCACGGCAACATCAGGTAGTGCACATGGGGAAACCCCAGCAACACCGTGGCCCGGTCAAGAAAGCGCACGCGGCCGCGAGGTGCCTGCTCCAGCAGCTCGGCGCAGGCCCCCAGTGGCTCGTCGGCCTGTTGCCCATGCCAGATCTGCGCGCCACGCCAACGCTGGCGCGCAGCCCAGGCGGCACCGGTGCTGTGCAGCCACACCACATGCTCAATAAAGGGAAATGACACGGTGGATCTCCTTGAGCGTGGTGTCGCCTTGGGCCGCGTGCGCCAAGGCGATATCGCGGATAAACACATGGCCGGCTTCACGCGCCAGTTCGCGCAAGGTGGACGCCGAACTGCGGCTCAGCAGGCCCTCCTTGATGCTGTCGGTGACCGTCAGCACTTCGGCCAGGGCCAACCGACCGCGATAGCCGGTATGGCGGCAGGCCTCGCAGCCTTGGCCGACGCGGTAGGTGCCTTGTTTGAGTTGAACGGCGGGCAGTTGGGCGAGCCGGGCTATGTCCGGGTCGGGTTTGGCGTCTATGCCACAGTCCGGGCAGATGCGCCGCACCAGGCGTTGCGCGACTACGCCATTGAGGGCTTCGACAAAGCTGGCGGGGTCCACGTCCATGTAGGTAAAGCGCTCCAGCACGCTGAACGCGCTGTTGGCATGCACCGAGGACAGCACCAAATGCCCGGTGAGTGCAGCTTGCACGGCAATACCAGCGGTTTCACCGTCGCGGATTTCCCCCACCAGGATCGTGTCCGGGTCATGGCGCAGGATCGAGCGCAGGCCACGGGCAAAGGTCAGGCCCTTCTTGTCATTCACCGGGATCTGCAGCACGCCGGGCAGTTCGTATTCCACCGGGTCTTCGATGGTGATGATCTTTTTTTCGCCGGTATTGGTCTCTGACAAGGCTGCGTACAAGGTGGTGGACTTGCCGCTGCCGGTGGGCCCGGTGACCAGCAACATGCCGTAGGGCTCGCTGGCCAAAACGCGAATGCGGGCGATGGTGTCGGCGGCCAGGCCGAGGTTTTCCAGGCTCAGGGATTCGCCCCGTTGCGATTTGTCGAGAATACGCAGCACCGCGTCCTCACCGTGGATGCTGGGCATGATCGACACCCGAAAATCCACTTCGCGGCCCTGGATTCTCATCTTGAAGCGCCCGTCCTGAGGCACCCGTCGTTCGCCGATATCCAGCTCTGACAAGACCTTGATGCGCGACAGGGCTTGCTCGGCCATCTCCAGGCCGTTGGCTTGGCCCATCTGCTGTAATACGCCGTCGATGCGGTACTTGATGACCAGCCCCGCAGGCGTGGTTTCCACATGAATATCACTGGCGCGGCTTTGCAGCGCATCGAACAGCATCGAGTTGACCAGGCGCACCACCGGGTTGTCGTCGCGGGCGATGCTGCTCAGGGAAATCTCTTGAGCGGCCGCGCTGACGTGGGTGCCGAGATCGTCGTCGCCAAACGGCTGCATCACACGTTGGCTGGCTTCGGCCAAGGCCAGTTGAGCCTTGACCGCGCCCGGCAGGCTCATGGCCAACGGCAAATGCCCTAACGTCTTGGAGGCTTGCAGCCACTGTCGGCTGCCCAAGGTGAAAGGGTCGCCGAGTACCAGGCAAGGCTGGCCCAGGTAGTCCATTGGCAGCACGTTGTGGGTCAACGCCTGGGGCAGAGGGAGCAGGTCAAAACGCCAACCTTCGCTGAGGGTTGGCGGCGGGATGTCGAGCAGCCCCAGAGGCCGGGCGATGGTATGCAATTGGTCGGGAGCTGTTGTCAGTACCTCGGTCAGGTAGGCGGCCAGGGTGATGCCCCGTTGCGTTGCCAGCGCTTGCCATTTGCGCGTCTCGTCGCTCATTGCGTCACCCCTGAATGGAACCCGCCAGTTCGAAAATCGGCATGTACAACATGAACACGATCAGGCCGATCAGCCCGCCCACCACCAGCATCAGCAACGGCTCGAAGACTTTGCTGAACAGCTCGATGGCGCGTTCCAGCGCCTCATCATGAAATTGCGCAATGCGCTCGCACATCGCCGCCAGTTCGCCGCTTTGTTCACCTACGCGCAGCAGGCGCTCGGCAACGGCGGTGGTCAGTTGATGGCGGGCCAGTGAAGTGGAGAGCGGCTGGCCGGCCTGGATCTCGGTTATGGCGTGGCGCAGGTCGGCCTGACGCTCAACGGGCAGCAGCGCGCCAGACAATTGCACCGCCGTGACCACCGGCATGCCGCCCATCAGCAACATGCCGGCGGTGCGATAAAACCGCGCCAGGATAAACAACGTGCGCTGGGCGCCCAGGCTGGGAATTTTCCAGAACAGGTGGGCGGCGCGGCGCTTGAAGGCGGCGCTGCGAAACAGCAGTACCAGGGCGACAACCGCCAGCACCAGGCCAATCAGCAGCTCTGTGCCCCGCGTGTCGACCAGTGCTCCCCACCACACCATAAAGCGCGCAGTGGCGGGCAGGTCGGCCACCGCGTCGAACACCGAGGCAAAGCGCGGGATCACGAAAAACAGCAAAAACAGCAAGATCAACGCGCCCACGCTGAGCACCACCAAGGGGTACATCAGGGCGCCGCTGACGCGTTTTTTCACCGTCTCCAGGTGCGCTTCGAAATGGTGATAGCGGCGCAGCGCCACGGCCAGTTGGCCGCTGTGCTCGGAAGAAGCCACGGTAGCGATCAATAACTCGGGAAACGTCTGTGGCTTGAGCTGCATTGCCTTGGACAGTGAGTTGCCTTCGTACATAGAGGCCAGCAAGTCGCTCATGACGTGTCGGTTGACCCCCGGTGGGGCCTTGTCCCGCAGGGTTTCCACCGCTTCAACCAGTACCAGCCCGGCGTCGAGCAGCACCACCAGTTCCTGGATAAACAACCCGAGTGCGAATTTGGCGCGACGACTGGGCAACGTGAGCTGGCGCTGCGCCTTGAGCGAGATGACCTGGGCACCATCGGCTTGCAGTTGCTGGCGGGCCTGGGCGACGTCGTGGGCTTGCACACGCAGGGTTTGCAAATGGCCGTCGCGGATGATGCGCGCGTCGATGTCGATCATGGCGCCTGCCTCGCTAACTGCTGGCGTTGTTGCACAAGCGTGCCGTAGTAGCGCCACACCGCCATGGCGTAGCGTGTACGGCGCGCTTCGCGACCCGGTTTGGCGCCTGCGTTATAGGCACCGACAGCCTGCCAGCCGTAACCTTTTTCTTGAATGAACCCGGCCAGAATCCACGCGCCGACCATTACGCTGGTGCACGGTTGGTTGATCAGGTGCTGTTCGGTGATGCCGAACTGGGCGAGGGCGGGTAAGTGGCGGCTGTTGATCTGCATCAGGCCGATGTCCTGGCTACCGTCCCCGTTAATGTTGCGTGCGCGAGGGTTGAGGCCGGACTCGACCTGGGCGATGGCGTACAGCAACAACGGGTCGACGTGGTAACGACTGGCCGCCAGTTGCCAGCAGTTGGCCTGGGCGATGCCCGCCAGGCACAGCAGGGTCAGGGCAATCCACGGGGTGCGCATGTCACAGGCCGTAGACGATGTCGGCGTACGTGTTCTCACCTCCGGCCTTGCCATCGCGGCCCAGGGAGATAATCTCTGCGTCGTTGGGCGGGGCGCCGGGGTTCTTGAACAGATAAGGGTTGCCCCACGGGTCTGGCGGCAGGGTCTTCAGGTACGGGCCTTGCCAGTTGTTTGTGTTGGCGGGCCGGGTGGTGAGCGCGTTCAGGCCCAGGGTTTCATCGGGATAGTTGCCGTTGTCCAAGCGGTACTGGTTCAAGGCATCAGCCAGCGATTTCATCTGGCCTTGGGCGGTTTGGATTTTGGCGAGTTCGAGTCGGTCGAACATCTTCGGGCCGACGTAGCCGGCGAGCAGGGCGATGATCAGCAGGACGACCAGTAGCTCCAGTAAAGTGAAGCCACGATTTGAGCTGTGGATAAGTTCGGATGCGCGCATGGGGATACCCTGTTGGGAGTGCCAAGGTAAGGCGGTTGTAAATAACTCTCCCGGCCCGCTGTTGAGCGGGCACCGCCGGTAGAACTGCGTTACAACAAGTACATATTGAACTGTAGCGGTGCTCGATATAAGGCGCCTTGAGGCGCCCTATAACGTTTGGCGCTAACGCTTATTCAATACTGAATAGGCGATAGTACGACGGCGAATCACGGAATTTTGTTCCAGGCTTCTTGCCACGCCCTGCCTTCGCCTGGGCCATAAACTTCTCTAGCGCCTGCGCACCAGCTGGTGTACGGCCAGGGTTTGCACTCATAGTTTTCACCGATGTTGGTCACTTTATCGCCGGCTTTATAGGCGGTGCCTTCTACATAAGCCGGGTATTCTTCGCCACCACCACTTGGCACGATGGTGTACTCGAGGAACGTATCGTGGCTCTTGCTATTTTGTTGGTCTTTCACAAGTAGGCGTGCCTCGAACTTGGTCGGTACAGTGACCTTGTAAGCTTTGCCGCTGACAGTGCTGCCATTAGTTGCACCCTCTTGCCCAAGAACGGCCCATTGGTAGAGCAATGGTCCGTTGCTGCCTGTCGATCCAGTGCCGTTGAATGTATAGGCTTGCCCGGACGTCAATGTGGTTGGCCCGGTAATCCGTGCAATCGGCGGCGCAGGGTTGACAGGCCCTGGGTCTTCTCCAGCAATGATCGACATCGCTTTAGAGGCGTTCTCGTCCGCGAGGTAGATCTGGTTGTTTGCAGGCTCTGCAGTGTTGTAGACGATGCTTGTGCCCTTCAATTCGCCTATCTGAACAATCGCTTTTGAGGATGACAACGCTTGCACCAACCCCGGGCCCCAGACGATTGGGTTGGCATCGGTAACGGGATACATAATATCTACGACTTCGTCATGCGACTTGCTTGACCCCAGTACCCGAAAGTGAATTTTGTCGCCCACTTTTGGATTAAACCCAGGCGGTTGGAAAAGCCCTTTGGCGTGCCATTCGGGTGTAGGGGTGGGGCCATCGTTGTGAAGCGTGATATCGCTGCAGTTGTAGAAGCCCTCACCAGCAGGATCTATTCGCTGGAATCGAGAGAACAGCACGGCATCGCCCGAGCGTCCGGCGGGGACGGCTACTTTGAATACGAAGTTACCTGGCAGACCGCCTATTAGAGAGGGGGGAGTCCAATCGGTCCGTGCGACGGTGACGGTTTCCTTGTGAACCAATTCAAGGTCACTCCATTTCAACGGCGTTGTCGCGGGGTTATAACCGGGTTTGCTCAAGTAAATTTCTACGATGCTGCTGACGTGAGGGGCAGTGCCTGCAATTCGCACTTCCACGAAGCCGTTTTTTGGCGTCATGGGGGTTTTGTACCAATTGGCAGAAGGTCGGTCGAGACCCGCTTTCTGCGGGTCGGCAGCGGAGCAAAGCTTGCCGTCAGGAATTAAGCGTTCGACGGTAGCCTGGTTGTTATAGTCTTCGATCAACTTGGCCACTTCGTTCCATTGTTGCCCAGGGTAGGTGCCACTGACTTCGTTGAGTAGTTTGCAACCGGGGTCTTTCGGGTTACTCCAGAAATCCGGCTGGACATAACAATGTAACTGCCGCGCCACCGGTATGTCGGTGGCTACATGGGCCAATGCCAGTGCCGGAATCAAGGCAATTCCCGCCAGTGCCCACTTAAGATAAAAACGTAGGGTTCGCAATAAATTATTCATGCTCTAGTCCACCTTCAATTCAGATAAACAAGTTCCGAACTGCTGGAACGATCAGTGTGTTAAGTGCAATACATCATTGGTTTGGCTGATCTCCCATGGGAGCGACGCGGGTTGCAGGATTACTCTGTACAGAGCCATACAGAAACACCCACCCTTGATAACTACCTTGCCCTGTAAAACGTTGATTGGCGGCTATGAAATTGCCTTGTTTAAACGGCGTGCCCTTGGCATTGCTGAACACACCCATGATGGTTTCACCGGGCCCTTCAACCACACCCCAGTCGGTGGTGCCGGTCATGGGGTCGGTGTAGACCTTGCGCAGGTAGCGCTTGATCGTAGGCTGGCGTCGGTCGAGCACCAGGTCTTCGAGGGACTTGGGAAACATATTGCCCTCCCGGTAATACAACCCAATCGCCCGGCGGATTTCATTGCCGCGTGCCAGCAATTCCAACTCGCGCTCGCGCTGCAACACGCTGGACCACAGCGTGCCCACTTCCATCAGCATCACGGCCACTACGGCCACCGTCACCAACATGCCCATGAACACCGAGCCATGCTGGCGCTGCTTACCAGTCGGCATAGGCACTCCCGTCTTTGGCGGTGCCGGGCGCGCCGCTGCGTACGTCGCCCAGGCCTTGCTCGTCGGAGGGTTGCAGTTGCCAGGTGTCGCGCTTGCCGGTCACGGGGTCTACGGGGATTTCGCGCAGGTAGCGGCGGTCTACCAGGGCTTGCAGTGATTCGGGATTCGCGCCGTGGTCTTCACGGTATTGGTCCAGCGCCTGGCGGATTGACGACAGGTTATGGCGCAGCACGGTTTCTTGGGCCTTGGCGTGCTGGCGGAAATACTGGGGCGTCACCAGGGTCATGAGGGTGGCGATGATGGCCATGACCACCAGCAACTCGATCAGGGTAAAACCCCGATTACCACTGGCTGTATGACGTTCCATTCAAACTCTCCCGGGTGCTGCGGGATGAAACGTCGAATACATCTTCTCCCTCTTGTGGGTTGTCGGCGGTGCTCTTGTAGCTGCGCAGTTGCCAGGTTTGTTCGGGCGCACGTTCGGGGCATTCACACACCGGGTCGCGGGGAATGCGTCGCAGGAAATAGAGTTTGTTGCCTTGCAGGTTGGTTTTATCGGTGACCCCTGCAACCAGCACTTGCAGGGTGGGTGGATAACCCGAGTCGGTGACGCTCTTTTCAATGCGCCCGTCGTCGCTGGCTTCTTTATACAAATCGATGGCGCGGCGAACCTCCCGCAATGAACGTTGCAAGTCCAATTCCCGATCGCGTTTACCCATCAATGCCGTCAGCGGATAAGCCACTGTCGCGAGCGTGGCCAACAGGGCCAGCGTCAGTAGTAATTCAATCAGCGTAAAACCTGTGGCGTAGTGATGGCTGGTTTGACCCTGCCGCATCACCGTCGTCTCTCCTGTAATCCCGCCAAGGACTTCCGCATTAACCCAGGCATGTGAAATGAACTGCAAGGGAGAGTGTAGATGCAGGATGTTTTTTGTACAGTTGATGGTTTACCCACAATTGCTGTGAGCGCAGCTGTGGATAAGGTGTTCGTGGTTGCCCACAGGCCATATGAATAAAGGGTTACAGGCCCTTGTACGAAAAATGACCAGGCTAAGTGACGGTTTTTACGAGCATTTTTGTGTGGATAAGCGCGTGATCCACTTTTAACTTGCCCCCAAAGTCTGTTGGCGCTTCTGTGGATAAGATGTTTGCTATCGGCTACAGGCCATATGTTTAAAGGCTTTCATGGTTCTGGTTAAAAATTGATCAAAGTGCTGCTGGATGAGAATGAAAACGCTCAGGCCCCCGGTTTATGAAGGTTTGGCGGGGTTTTCCACAACGCTGGCAAAGTTACACCCAAAGTCTGTTGGCGCTTCTGTGGATAAGGTGTTTGCGTACCGCTACAGGCCACGGAATACAGGGTTCTTGGAGGTTTGGTTAATAATTGATCAGGTGTGGGTTAAAACCGTGAAGTTGAATAAGTCACGGATTTTCTTGATTTAATTTCGATACAGCCATGCACTTGCCCACAATTGCTGTGGGTGGCTCTGTGGATAAGTTGTTGGGCAAAGGCTGTAAGGCAGAGGATTAGTGGCTTTCGTGGGAGTTGCTCAAATTTTGAACATTGTGCAGAGCCCAATGTGGGAGGGGGCTTGCCCCCGATGGCAGTGGACCAGTGAGAAATACTCAGACTGGCACACCGCTACCGGGGGCAAGCCCCCTCCCACATAAGCCTGTATTCACAGTTTGATCTGTGAGTGTCAGTTATTCGTGGGCGGCGACGCCTTTAAGGTACGGCGCCGGCGCCGCGCCCAGGTTGCTGAGCAGGCGTTCGCTGTACCAGTCCACGAAGTTCACCACGCCAAACTCATAGGTCTTTGAATACGGCCCTGGCTGGTAGGCGGTGGAGTTGATGCCGCGTTGGTTCTCTTCGGCCAGGCGACGGTCCTGGTCGTTGGTGGCGTCCCACACCTGGCGCATGCGCTCCACGTCGTAGTCCACGCCTTCAACAGCGTCCTTGTGCACGATCCACTTGGTCGTGACGATGGTTTCCTGGGCGCTGATCGGCCACACGGTGAACACGATGATGTGGTCGCCCATGCAGTGGTTCCACGAGTGGGGCAGGTGCAGGATGCGCATCGAGCCCAGGTCGGGGTTCTTGATGCGGCCCATCAATTTTTGGCAACCCTGTTTGCCGTCCAGGGTCATCGATACGGTGCCCTTGAGCAATGGCATGCGCACGATGCGGTTACGCAGGCCGAAGCTGGCGTGGGCGTAAGGGATCTTTTCGGCATCCCAGGCAGCGGCCGAAGCGGCCACGTGGTCCTTGAAGGCCTGGTCGGCGCGGGGGTCGGTGACGTCGTCCCATTCCAGCAAGGTTTTCAACAGCTCCGGGTGCGACGCGTTGCAGTGGTAGCACTCGCGGTTGTTTTCCAGCACCAGTTTCCAGTTGGCTTTTTCGACCAGGGTGGTGGTAATCGCCACCTTGGTGTTCTCCATGTCGTAGGGTTCCATGTAGTGGTTCAGCGTCGACAGGAAGTCATCGATGGCCGGCGGAGTTTCGGCCAGGCTGATGAAAATGTAGCCGCCGGCAGTCTTCACGTTCACAGGCTTCAAGCCGTATTGCTTCATGTCGAAGTCGGCGCCCATCTCGGTGCCGGCGAACAGCAGGCGGCCGTCCAGCTCGTAAGTCCACTGGTGGTAGTGGCACACGAGCTTGGCGACTTTGCCCTTGTCGCTGGTGCACAAGCGCGAGCCACGGTGGCGGCACACGTTGTGGAACGCATGCACCACGCCTTCGGCGCCACGGATCACGATGATCGGGTTCTTGCCGATTTGCAGGGTGATGTAGTTGCCCTTGGTGGGGATCTCGCAGGTCATGCCGGCGATCAACCACTCTTTCTGGAAGATCTCCTGCATGTCGATATCAAACAGCCGCTCATCAGAGTAAAACGGCTGCGGCAGCGAGAACGTGCGCTCACGCTCTTGCAGCATTTGCGCGGTGGCCTTGCGTGCGGGTTCCAGCGGATCGCCCAAGCTTAAGGTTGCGGTGACGTCCATCGTGTGTGTCCTCGTGGCCATTCTGTGTGGCCCAGATAAGTGGCTAATCAGGTTTGCAGCAAGGCGTAAAGAAAGCGTCGTTGTTGGCTGCGAGTGTGGGGCCGCCGATGCGTCGAACCTTATCCATGGGCGACATGGCCCAATCTGTTCCCGACGCGCAACCCTAGGTCGTTGGGGGCTGGTCGCGATAAGTATGTGAATGTCGCAGATAGGTAAATGGGCGATTGCGGCGTTACGCAGAATCGCCACCATAAAGCCGAACATCGGCAGTGGAGAATCAGCATGTCCAACAGCTTCCTGAACCCGGTAACCACCCAGACCTGGGCCAATGGTCGGCACATCGTCCGTTGCGTCAAAGTCATCCAGGAAACCTGGGATGTGCGCACCTTCTGCTTTATGGCCGACCAGCCGATTTTGTTCTTTTTCAAACCGGGGCAGTTCGTCACCCTGGAGCTGGAGATCGAAGGCCAGCCGATCATGCGTTCGTACACCATTTCCAGCTCGCCGTCGGTGCCTTACAGTTTTTCGGTGACGATCAAGCGCGTGCCGGGCGGCAAGGTGTCCAACTGGCTGCACGATACCCTTCATGAAGGGCAAGAGTTGGCAGTGCACGGGCCGGTGGGGCTGTTTAACGCCATCGACTTCCCAAGCCCGAAAGTGCTCTATCTCAGCGGCGGCGTCGGCATCACGCCGGTCATGTCCATGGCGCGCTGGTTCTATGACACCAACGCCAACGTCGACATGACGTTTATCCACAGCGCCCGCTCGCCCAAAGACATCATCTATCACCGCGAGCTGGAGCACATGGCGTCGCGGATCGACAACTTCAGCCTGCACCTGATCTGCGAGAAACACGGCTTGGGCGAGCCTTGGGCCGGTTATCGCGGCTACCTGAACCACAAGATGCTCGAACTGATGGTGCCCGACTTCCTGGAGCGCGAAGTGTTCTGCTGCGGCCCGACGCCGTACATGAACGCGGTGAAGCGCCTGCTGGAAGTGGCAGGGTTCGACATGACGCGTTATCACGAAGAGTCCTTCGGCGCCACGCCACCGGAAGCCCGTGCCGATGCGGTAGAGCAAGCCGAACAAGCAGCGGATGCGCCGGAAGTCGACCTGGCGGACCTGCACCAGGTGGAGTTCATTGCTTCCGGCAAAAGCATTCGTGTGGCGCCGGGCGAAACCGTGCACGCGGCGGCCGCCAAGCTGGGCTTGATGATCCCCAAAGCCTGCGGCATGGGGATCTGTGGCACCTGCAAGGTGATGAAGCTGGGCGGGGAGGTCGAGATGGAGCACAACGGCGGGATCACCGAGGAAGATGAAGCCGAGGGTTACATCCTGTCGTGCTGCAGTGTGCCGAAGGGTGATGTGCGCATAGAGTTCTGATTTTCCAGACATGCACAATTCAAATGTGGGAGGGGGCTTGCCCCCGATAGCGGTGGGTCAGTCACATAGATATCGACTGACACTTTGCAATCGGGGGCAAGCCCCCTCCCACATGTTTTCTGTGTACATCAGTGAGTAATTGTCAGGCGCCCATGACTTCGCGGATGTCCGCCGCCAGTTCGCGCACACGCTCTTCCTCGGTATCCCACGCACACATAAACCGCGCGCCGCCTTTACCGATAAAGGTGTAGAACCGCCAGCCCTTGGCCGTCAGCGCCGCAATCGCCGGTTCTGACAGTTGCAGGAACACGCCGTTGGCCTGCACCGGGAACATCAACTCAACGCCCGGAATATCCGCCACCAGGCTGCTCAGCAGCTGTGCGCAGTGGTTGGCATGGCGCGCGTGTTTGAGCCACGCATCGTTTTCCAGCAGGCCCACCCACGGGGCCGACAAAAAGCGCATTTTCGACGCCAACTGACCGGCCTGCTTGCAGCGGTAGTCGAAGTCTTCGGCCAGTTTGTGGTTGAAGAACAGGATCGCTTCACCCACCGCCATGCCGTTTTTGGTGCCGCCAAAGCACAGCACGTCCACACCGGCTTTCCAGGTCAGGTCGGCCGGCGAGCAGCCGAGGAACGCGCAGGCGTTGGAGAAGCGCGCGCCGTCCATGTGCAGGTTCAGGCCCAGCTCTTTGCAGGTGGCGCTGATGGCGCGGATTTCTTCCGGGGTGTACACGCTGCCGACTTCAGTGGCCTGGGTCAGGGTGACGACGCGGGGCTTGGGGTAATGGATGTCCTGGCGCTTGAGGGCGATCTCGCGGATCGACTCCGGGGTCAGCTTGCCATTTTCAGTGCGGGCGACGAGCAGCTTGGAGCCGTTGGAGAAAAACTCCGGCGCGCCGCATTCGTCGGTTTCGACGTGGGCGGTTTCCGAGCAAATCACGCTATGGTAGCTCTGGCACAACGAGGACAGCGCCAGGGAGTTGGCGGCGGTGCCGTTGAAGGCGAAGAACACTTCGCAGTCGGTTTCGAACAGATTGCGGAAACCGTCGGCGGCGCGGTGGGTCCATTCATCATCGCCGTAGGCCCGTTGATGGCCTTGGTTGGCTTGCTCCATGGCGGCCCAGGCTTCCGGGCAGATGCCGGAATAGTTGTCACTGGCGAATTGTTGGCTCTTGTCGGTCATGGCCCGTTCCTGTGGTCGATGTTGGTGCGCACTGTAACCAAGATTGTTGGCGCTGCGCACGTACTGTAAATGCAAAGTCGTTGAGGAATTATGCACGGGACTCACACCTTGCCTGTCGGACGCGTCCGAGATGGCGCCCTGGACCTGCTCAAGTGGCTGGCGCTGCTGTGCATGGTGCTTGATCACCTGCGCTATGTCGGTTTGAGTCTGGATGGCCTCTATGTGCCGGGGCGCCTGGCGTTCCCGTGGTTTTGCCTGGCGATTGCGGCCAATCTGCATCGGATGAAAAGCGCGCAGGTCAGTTGGCGCTACCTGGGCTGGCTGCTGCTGTTCAGTGTGATCAGCGAAGTGCCGTATCGCCTGTTTATCGAAGATGCCGATACGTTGAATGTGTTGCCGACATTGGCGCTGGGGCTGCTGGTTGCGCGGGGATGGCAGCAGAAGGCGCTTTTTGATCGGGGATTGGCGATGGTTGCCGTCACGATCGGCGCAGTGTTTTCCAATCAACTGATGTTCGGAGTTTTTGGTGTGTTGCTGCCGTTGGCGATGCTTTTGGTGTTTCGGCGGCCCTGGTATTTCAGCGTGCTGCCGGGGTTGGTGTGTGTGGCGGCCAACCAATGGCAAGTGCTGCTCAACAGTGGGTCGCTGGTGGCGCTGTCGGGATTGGCCGCATGCCTGATCGCGCCATTGGCGGGGCTGGTCTTATTGCGACATGCCAAAAATGCCTCGCCACCGGCCATGCGGCGCTGGGCTTATACCCTTTATCCGCTGCACTTCCTGCTGCTGCTACTCGTCCGCCAGACCATCGCCTAACCCTTGTGGGAGCTGGCTTGCCTGCGATGCTGGCACCTCGGTGTGTCAGTTTCACCCAGGGGATGCCATCGCAGGCAAGCCAGCTCCCACAGAAGTCCTTCCACATTTATCCGGTGTTGTTTCAGCAATGTCGTAAACGCACCTTTGCGTGGCGCCCGTAGGCATTTGATCTACAGGCGCCAGCCCTACCATCGCATCAAAGGGCCCCACACGGGCCTCAACAATACGAAAGGCTGGGAGAGACGCGATGTTCAGCAAACAAGACCAGATTCAGGGATATGACGACGCACTGCTGGCGGCCATGAATGCCGAGGAGCAGCGCCAGGAAGATCATATCGAGCTGATCGCGTCAGAGAACTACACCAGCAAGCGCGTGATGGAAGCTCAAGGCAGCGGCCTCACCAACAAATACGCCGAAGGTTACCCAGGCAAGCGCTACTACGGTGGCTGCGAGCATGTGGATAAAGTCGAAGCCCTGGCCATCGAACGCGCCAAGCAGCTGTTCGGCGCCGATTACGCCAACGTGCAGCCGCACTCCGGTTCGTCGGCCAACAGCGCCGTGTACCTGGCGCTGATCAATGCGGGCGACACCATCCTGGGCATGAGCCTGGCCCACGGCGGTCACTTGACCCACGGCGCCAAAGTGTCGTCCTCGGGCAAGCTGTACAACGCGGTGCAATACGGCATCAACACCGACACCGGCCTGATCGACTACGACGAAGTCGAGCGTCTGGCGGTGGAGCACAAGCCGAAAATGGTTGTGGCCGGTTTCTCTGCCTACTCCAAGACCCTGGATTTCCCACGTTTCCGTGCGATCGCCGACAAGGTGGGCGCGCTGCTGTTCGTTGACATGGCCCACGTCGCTGGTCTGGTTGCTGCTGGCCTGTACCCGAACCCGCTGCCGTACGCCGACGTGGTCACCACCACCACCCACAAGACTCTGCGCGGTCCACGTGGCGGTTTGATCCTGGCCAAGTCCAACGAAGAAATTGAAAAGAAACTCAACGCTGCCGTATTCCCGGGCGCCCAGGGTGGCCCGCTGATGCACGTCATCGCTGGCAAGGCTGTTTGCTTTAAGGAAGCACAAGAGCCTGGCTTCAAGGTTTACCAGCAACAAGTGATCGACAACGCCCAGGCCATGGCCAGCGTGTTTATCAAACGTGGCTACGATGTAGTGTCCGGCGGCACCGATAACCACCTGTTCCTGGTCAGCCTGATCCGTCAGGGCCTCACCGGCAAAGAGGCGGATGCCGCCCTGGGCCGCGCCCACATTACCGTCAACAAGAACGCCGTACCCAATGACCCGCAGTCGCCATTCGTGACCTCGGGCCTGCGTATCGGCACCCCGGCGGTGACCACCCGTGGTTTCAAAGTGGCGCAGTGCGTCGAGTTGGCTGGCTGGATCTGCGACATCCTCGACAACCTCGGCGACGCCGATGTCGAGGCCAACGTGGCCAAGCACGTGTCTGCCCTGTGCGCTGATTTCCCGGTTTATCGCTGAGCGCGGTTTTGGAGTAATGACTATGCAACGCTACTCAGGCTTCGGCCTCTTCAAGCACTCCCTCAGCCATCACGAAAACTGGCAGAAGATGTGGCGCACGCCGACCCCTAAAAAGGTCTACGACGTGGTCATCGTCGGCGGCGGCGGGCATGGTCTGGCGACCGCCTACTACCTGGCCAAAGAGCACGGCATCACCAACGTGGCCGTGGTCGAGAAAGGCTGGTTGGGCGGCGGGAACACCGCGCGCAACACCACCATCGTGCGTTCCAACTACCTGTGGGACGAGTCGGCGCACCTGTATGAACACGCGATGAAACTGTGGGAAGGCCTGTCTCAAGACCTGAACTACAACGTGATGTTCTCCCAGCGCGGTGTGTACAACCTGTGCCACACCCTGCAAGACATCCGTGATTCCGAGCGCCGCGTCAGCGCCAACCGCCTCAACGGCGTGGACGGCGAGCTGCTCAACGCCAAGCAAGTGGCCGACGAGATCCCGTACCTCGATTGCTCCAAGAACACCCGCTATCCAGTACTCGGCGCCACCGTGCAACGTCGCGGCGGCGTGGCCCGTCACGATGCCGTGGCGTGGGGCTTTGCTCGCGCCGCTGACGCATTGGGCGTGGACCTGATCCAGCAGACCGAAGTGATCGGTTTTCGCAAGGAAAACGGCGTGTGCATCGGTGTGGAAACCAACAAGGGCTTTATCGGCGCCAAGCGCGTCGGTGTAGTCACCGCCGGTAACTCCGGGCACATGGCCTCGCTGGCCGGTTTTCGTCTGCCGATTGAATCCCACCCGCTGCAAGCGTTGGTGTCGGAGCCGATCAAGCCGATTATCGATAGCGTGATCATGTCCAACGCCGTGCACGGTTACATCAGCCAGTCCGACAAGGGCGACCTGGTGATCGGCGCCGGTATCGACGGCTACAACGGCTACGGCCAGCGTGGTTCGTACCCGGTGATCGAGCACACCATCCAGGCCATCGTCGAGATGTTCCCGGTGCTGTCGCGCGTGCGCATGAACCGTCAGTGGGGCGGCATCGTCGACACCACGCCGGATGCGTGCCCGATCATCTCCAAGACCCCAGTACCGAACATGTTCTTTAACTGCGGCTGGGGCACCGGTGGCTTCAAGGCCACGCCGGGCTCAGGCAACGTGTTTGCGGCAAGCCTGGCCAAGGGTGAAATGCACCCGTTGGCGGCCCCTTTCTCCATCGACCGTTTCCACAACGGTGCGTTGATCGACGAACACGGCGCTGCGGCCGTCGCCCACTAACAGGAGAAATTTCCTATGTTGCATATCTTCTGTCCTCACTGTGGCGAACTGCGCTCCGAAGAGGAATTCCACGCATCCGGCCAAGCGCACATCCCGCGCCCGCTGGACCCGAATGCCTGCACCGATGAGCAGTGGGGCGACTACATGTTCTTCCGCGATAACCCTCGCGGCCTGCACCACGAGCTGTGGATTCACGCCGCCGGTTGCCGCCAGTATTTCAACGCGACGCGTGACACCGTGACCTACGAAATTCTTGAAACCTACAAGATCGGTGAGAAGCCGCAATTCACCGCCAAGGCTGCTGGAGAGAAGGTATGAGCCAGACCAATCGCCTGTCCAACGGTGGCCGGATCGACCGTAATAAAGTGCTGACGTTTACTTTCAACGGCCAGACTTACAAAGGCTTTGAAGGCGACACATTGGCAGCAGCCCTGCTGGCCAACGGCGTCGACATCATCGGCCGCAGCTTCAAGTATTCCCGCCCTCGCGGCATCTTTGCCGCCGGTGCCGAAGAGCCGAACGCTGTGTTGCAGATCGGTGCCACCGAAGCCACCCAGATCCCCAACGTGCGCGCCACCCAACAGGCGCTGTACCAAGGCCTGGTCGCCACCAGCACCAACGGCTGGCCGAACGTCAACACCGACGTGATGGGTATTCTTGGCAAGGTCGGCGGCAAGCTGATGCCGCCGGGTTTCTACTACAAAACCTTTATGTACCCGCAATCGTTCTGGATGACCTACGAGAAGTACATTCGTAAGGCCGCCGGTCTTGGCCGCTCGCCGACCGAGAACGACCCGGACACCTACGACAACTTCAACCGTCACTGCGACGTGCTGGTGGTTGGCGCCGGCCCTGCTGGCCTGGCCGCTGCATTGGCTGCTGCACGCAGCGGTGCCCGCGTGATCATCGCTGACGAGCAGGAAGAGTTCGGTGGCTCCTTGCTCGATTCCCGTGAAAGCCTCGACGGCAAGCCTGCCGCTGAATGGGTCGCCAGCGTTATCGCTGAACTCAAGGCCCTGCCGGACGTGGTGCTGCTGCCCCGCGCCACCGTCAACGGCTACCACGACCACAACTTCCTGACCATTCACGAGCGTCTCACCGACCACCTCGGTGACCGTGCGCCGATTGGTGTGGTGCGTCAGCGTATCCACCGTGTGCGCGCCAAGCGTGTTGTCTTGGCCACCGGCGCGTGCGAGCGCCCGCTGGTGTATGGCAACAACGATGTGCCGGGCAACATGCTGGCGGGTGCGGTTTCGACCTACGTGCGCCGCTACGGCGTGGCACCGGGTAAAAAACTGGTGTTGTCCACCAACAACGACCACGCCTACCGCGTTGCGCTGGACTGGTTGGATGCGGGCCTGCAAGTGGTTGCCGTGGCCGATGTACGCCACAACCCACGCGGCGCGCTGGTGGAAGAAGCCCGCGCCAAAGGCATTCGCATCCTCACCGGCAGCGCCGTGGTTGAAGCCCGTGGCACCAAGCGTGTGACCGCTGCGCGTATCGCCGCGATTGATGTCAAAGCACATAAAGTCAGCAGCCCCGGCGAATGGCTGGATTGCGACCTGGTGGCCAGCTCCGGCGGCTACAGCCCCGTGGTTCACTTGGCCTCGCACTTGGGCGGCAAGCCGACGTGGCGTGAAGACATCCTCGGTTTTGTACCGGGCGAAGCACCGCAAAAACGCGTGTGCGTCGGTGGTATCAACGGCGTCTACGGCCTCGGCGATTCCCTGGCCGACGGTTTTGAAGGCGGCGTACGCGCGGCCAGCGAAGCCGGCTTTGCCCCGGTGGAAGGCACGTTGCCCAAAGCCCTGAGCCGCCTGGAAGAGCCGACCCTGGCGATCTACCAAGTGCCGCACGACAAACCAACCGCACGGGCGCCAAAGCAATTTGTCGACCTGCAAAACGACGTTACTGCTGCCGCCATCGAGCTGGCAACCCGCGAAGGGTTTGAGTCGGTCGAACACGTCAAACGCTACACCGCGCTGGGCTTCGGCACCGACCAGGGCAAACTGGGTAACGTCAACGGCCTGGCCATTGCCGCCCGCTCCCTGAACGTGACCATCCCGCAGATGGGCACCACCATGTTCCGCCCCAACTACACGCCGGTGACCTTCGGCGCGATTGCGGGCCGTCATGTTGGGCACATCTTCGAGCCGGTACGCTACACCGCCCTGCAAGCCTGGCACGTCAAGAACGGCGCCGAGTTTGAAGATGTCGGCCAGTGGAAACGCCCGTGGTACTTCCCGCGCAACGGTGAAGACCTGCACGCCGCCGTGAAACGCGAATGCCTGGCCGTGCGCGACAGCGTCGGCCTGCTGGACGCCTCCACCCTCGGCAAGATCGACATCCAGGGCCCGGACGCGCGTGAGTTCCTCAACCGCATCTACTCCAACGCCTGGACCAAGCTCGACGTGGGCAAGGCGCGCTACGGCCTGATGTGCAAGGAAGACGGCATGGTCTTCGATGACGGCGTGACCGCCTGCATCGCTGACAACCACTTCCTGATGACCACCACCACTGGCGGCGCCGCTCGCGTACTGCAATGGCTGGAAATCTACCAACAGACCGAATGGCCAGACCTCAAGGTGTACTTCACCTCGGTCACTGACCACTGGGCGACCATGACCCTGTCCGGCCCCAACAGCCGCAAGCTGCTGGCAGAAGTCACCGACATCGACCTGGACAAGGACGGCTTCCCGTTCATGACCTGGAAAGAAGGTTTGGTGGGCGGCGTACCGGCCCGTGTGTTCCGCATCTCGTTTACCGGTGAGCTGTCGTACGAAGTCAACGTGCAGGCTGACTACGCCATGGGCGTGCTGGAAAAAATCGTCGACGCCGGCAAGAAGTACAACCTGACCCCGTACGGCACCGAAACCATGCACGTGCTGCGGGCCGAGAAGGGCTTCATCATCGTCGGCCAAGACACCGACGGCTCGATGACCCCGGACGACCTGAACATGGGCTGGTGCGTTGGCCGCACCAAACCGTTCTCGTGGATCGGCTGGCGCGGCATGAACCGTGAAGACTGCGTGCGTGAAGAGCGTAAGCAGTTGGTGGGCTTGAAGCCGATTGACCCGAACGTGTGGCTGCCGGAAGGCGCGCAGTTGGTGTTTGATCCGAAGCAGACGATCCCGATGAAGATGGTTGGTCACGTCACCTCAAGCTATGCGCATAACTCCCTGGGCTATTCGTTTGCCATGGGTGTGGTGAAGGGCGGCTTGAAGCGCATTGGCGAGCGGGTGTTCTCACCGCAGGCCGATGGCAGCGTGATCGAGGCGGAGATTGTGTCTTCGGTGTTCTTTGACCCGAAAGGCGATCGCCAGAACATCTGATGGACCGAGTCGCCTGCATCGCAGGCAAGCCAGCTCCCACACTTGAATGTATTCACAATTCAAAAATGTGGGAGGGGGCTTGCCCCCGATGAGGCCAGAACAGACACCACCGAATTCAGAACAGGTGCTTTATGACAGCAGCCAATGTTTACCAACAACGCCCTACCACCGGCGCCAAGGCCGAGTCGTCGCTGCACCATGCCGACCTCGCCAGCCTGGTCGGCAAGGGCCGCAAGAACGCCGGCGTGACCGTGCGTGAAAAGAAACTCCTGGGCCACCTGACCATTCGTGGCGACGGCCACGATGCAGCGTTCGCCGCCGGCGTGCACAAGGCCCTGGGCATCGAACTGCCGGGCGCCTTGAGCGTGATCATCAAAGGCGAAACCAGCCTGCAATGGCTCGGCCCGGATGAGTGGTTGCTCATCGTGCCAAGCGGTGAAGAATTTGCCGCCGAGCAAAACCTGCGTGCCGCCCTGGGTGAGTTGCATATCCAGATCGTCAACGTCAGCGGCGGCCAGCAGATCCTTGAACTGGGCGGCCCGAACGTGCGCGACGTGCTGATGAAGTCCACCAGTTACGACGTGCACCCCGACAACTTCCCGGTGGGCAAGGCCGTGGGCACCGTGTTTGCGAAGTCGCAACTGGTGATCCGTCATACCGCCGAAGACACCTGGGAGCTGCTGATTCGTCGCAGCTTCTCGGACTACTGGTGGTTGTGGTTGCAGGATGCGTCTGCCGAATTCGGCCTGAGCGTCCAAGCCTGAGGATTCACTTATGAGCCGCGCACCTGACACATGGATTTTGACCGCCGACTGCCCCAGCGTGCTCGGCACGGTGGACGCGGTCACCCGCTACCTGTTCGAACAGGGTTGCTACGTCACTGAGCATCACTCGTTCGATGACCGGCTCTCCGGGCGGTTTTTTATCCGCGTGGAATTCCGCCAGCCCGACGGTTTTGACGAGCAGGGTTTCCGCGATGGCCTGGCCACTCGCGGCGAAGCCTTTGGCATGATCTTCGAGCTGACGGCGCCGAACTACCGGCCAAAAGTGGTGATCATGGTCTCCAAGGCCGATCACTGTCTGAACGATTTACTGTACCGCCAGCGTATCGGCCAGCTGTCGATGGACGTGGTCGCGGTGGTGTCCAACCACCCTGATTTGAAGCCGTTGGCCGACTGGCACCAGATTCCCTACTACCATTTCCCCCTCGACCCCAACGACAAGCCGTCCCAGGAGCGTCAAGTGTGGCAAGTGGTGGAAGACACCGGTGCGGAGTTGGTGATTCTTGCGCGCTACATGCAAGTGTTGTCGCCGGAGCTGTGCCGCAAACTTGATGGAAAAGCCATCAACATTCACCACTCGTTGTTGCCTGGGTTCAAGGGCGCCAAGCCTTATCATCAGGCGTACAACAAGGGCGTGAAACTGGTGGGCGCTACGGCGCATTACATCAACAACGATCTGGATGAAGGCCCGATCATCGCCCAGGGCGTGGAGGTGGTGGATCACAGCCACTATCCCGAGGACTTGATTGCCAAGGGGCGGGATATTGAAGGGCTGACACTGGCTCGGGCGGTGGGGTATCACATTGAGCGGCGGGTGTTTCTCAACGCCAATAGAACTGTGGTGCTCTGACTGACGCCATCGGGGGCAAGCCCCCTCCCACATTTTGATCGCGCCGCCTATCCAATGTGGGAGGGGGCTTGCCCCCGATGAGGCCCTAACGGACAAAGCAACAAACAGCATCTGTACCCGAGCATTTAACGCGCTGCCCATCCAAGGGCAACGCTGTTCCATAAAAACAACAGCGAGGTGAAAGCATGTCTGGTAATCGTGGTGTCGTGTATCTCGGCAACGGCCAAGTCGAAGTACAGAAAATCGACTATCCCAAAATGCAGGACCCCCGTGGCAGGAAGATTGAGCACGGCGTCATCCTGCGCGTGGTCTCCACCAACATCTGCGGCTCCGACCAACACATGGTGCGCGGCCGCACCACTGCCCAGGTCGGCCTGGTGCTCGGTCACGAGATCACCGGCGAAGTGATCGAGATGGGCAGCGGCGTCGAAAACCTGAAAATCGGCGACCTGGTCTCGGTACCGTTCAACGTCGCCTGCGGCCTCTGCCGTTCTTGCAAAGAACAACACACCGGTGTGTGCTTGAGCGTCAACCCGGCCCGTCCGGGCGGTGCCTACGGCTACGTCGACATGGGCGACTGGACCGGCGGCCAGGCCGAGTACGTGCTGGTGCCGTATGCCGACTTCAACTTGCTGAAACTGCCGGACCGCGACAAGGCCATGGAAAAAATCCGTGACCTGACCTGCCTCTCCGACATTCTGCCCACCGGCTACCACGGCGCTGTGACGGCCGGCGTTGGCCCAGGCAGCACCGTGTATATCGCTGGCGCCGGCCCGGTCGGCCTGGCCGCTGCCGCTTCCGCTCGCCTGTTGGGCGCTGCGGTGGTGATCATCGGCGACGTTAACCCGATCCGCCTGGCCCACGCCAAAGCTCAGGGCTTTGAAATTGCCGACCTGTCCACCGACACCCCGCTGCACGAACAGATCGCCGCGCTGCTGGGCGAGCCGGAAGTGGACTGCGCAGTTGACTGCGTAGGCTTCGAAGCACGTGGCCACGGCCATGATGGCGTCAAGGCCGAAGCCCCGGCCACTGTGCTCAACTCGTTGATGGGTGTGGTGCGCGTGGCGGGCAAGATTGGTATCCCTGGCCTGTACGTCACCGAAGACCCGGGTGCGGTGGATGCCGCTGCGAAAATGGGCAGCCTGAGCATTCGCTTTGGTTTGGGCTGGGCTAAATCCCACAGCTTCCATACCGGGCAAACGCCGGTGATGAAGTACAACCGCCAACTGATGCAGGCGATCATGTGGGACCGGCTCAACATTGCTGACATCGTCGGCGTGCAGGTGATCAGCCTGGACGATGCGCCACGTGGGTATGGCGAGTTCGATGCGGGCGTGCCGAAGAAATTTGTAATTGATCCGCACAAACTGTTCAGTGCAGCGTAACTGTCCAGTGCAGCATAGCGGGCAGTACTGAAAAAATGGCGACCCCTGAGGTCGCCATTTTTTATCGGTTACTTGAGGGTTGAGAGGCGCAGATAGGGATCGCTCACTTCACCGTTCTTGATCTGGCGTTTGCCGCCGTAATCGCAAAAAAACTTACCGTTGCGTTCACTGAATTCCTCGGCCTTGAGCTCGTGTTCCGGGGCCAAATAGTCATCTGTGGTTGCTGCCGTTTGCCCTGCCCACGTTTTGCCGTTGGCGGTGGCGCTGTATTGATAGCCCTCGCCAAAGGGCGCTGGGAGGTCAGGGTCTGTGTAGGGTTTGGATTGGATATCGCGGGGCGCAGGGCATTGGTCGATGCCGCTGGCCTGGGGCGGTGAGGCCCCGTCTTGCGTACGAGAAGGCAAATGGTTGATTGCACTGAAGGCAACATAAAAATTGGGTATCAATCCGATCATCATCGTTACAGCTCCTTGTTTTGTGGCTGAGCCTCCCCGTTGAATGTGAATAGGAGGGCCACCTTGGGTGGGCTGTCCGGATGGATGAGTTCCGCCAGAACCTGGAGCGCGGGTTGTGAATGTGTGGACGGTCACTGTAGGAAGGCTTCGGCGGCGCTTTTCACGGATGCGCAAATGAGCATTGGGTAATGTCCAGGTCTTCGCAATACGTGCCTCTCCAATCGCCTTTAGGGAAAAGGTTCCACTTCAAGACAGGGTAAAGTGACTCAGCGAGCCGCCAACGCTCCCTGATAAATCGTCGGCCCTGTCGGCTGCTTGCTCCGCGATCCACCCTTGAGCTCCGAACTCACCATCACCTCCACCGGCTTGCGAATGCTGGCCTGCTGGCGCGGGTTCAGGCCAATGATGCCTTTGCCGTCCTCCGGTAGCAGCCCCAATGAAACCGGTGCCTTGCCTTCAGGCATTGCCCACAGCTCCAGGCTGCGATCCGGCTCTGGCGCGGCGGTCGCAATCGGTTCGACTTCAAGATAGTCCTTGTGCGCCATCAACTGCGCGGCTGGCTGCTGGGTGACGGTCACCAGCGTGGCGGCAGACTTGACGTTGTCTTGGTTGTACAGCGCGCCGCCCACGCCTGCGACGATGGCCAGGCACACGCCGACAAAAACGCGAGGGCGGTTCCAGAATGGTTTTTTTTGCTCAATCACAATTACGGCGTGGCGGGTGGCGCTCATCGGGTTGGTCCTGGCAAGTTTTGCATTCATTGCATGGACTGCAACCCCGCCATTGGGTTCCTCGACCCGTTTTGAACAATGTGCCGGATGCCCAGTCAAACGCCTGCTTTCGCACCTATATCCAGAGGTTGTTTCAATGAAGATTTCACGCGGTTTCGCCCTTTCCTGTCTGATGACTCTGGCAGCCGGCCCGGTGTTTGCCGCAGGCTTCAGCCTTGGCGATGCGGCCAATGCCATTTCCGGCATGCAGGGTGGCAACAACAAGGCCGCTGCCGCCGCACCGTCGTCCGAGACGGCCGGCTTGCTGAGTGCACTGACCTCACAACTGAACATCACCCCCGAGCAGGCTGTCGGCGGCACCGGCGCCATGTTGGGCCTGGCTAAAAACAAGCTGAGCGGCAATGACTATTCGCAATTGGGCAGCAGCGTGCCGGGCCTGGACCAGTTGTCGGGCAACAATGCCTTGGGCAGTCTCGGTGCCTTGAGCGGCATGCTCGGCCAGACCGGCGGCAGCAAGACCAGCGGCCTGGACGGCCTGCTGGGCAATGTGAAGAGCACCAATGACCTCAACACGGCGTTTAGCGCGTTGGGCATGGACAGCGGCATGATCGGCCAGTTTGCGCCGGTGATCCTGCAGTACCTGGGCGGTCAGGGGGCCAGCGATTCTGTACTGGGCAAACTGGCCCAGGCCTGGGGCACCGGCAGCTAAGTACGCTCTGCGCGCAGTTGTGCGATGCGCGCATCCTTCTCGTTCCAGAGCTGGTTCACCCAGTTCTGGATGGTCTGGCGAAACGCCGGGTCGTTCTCGTAATCCCCTTGCCACAACGCCGGGTCCAGTTCGCGAGTGCGGATATCGATGATCACTTTCGGCACCGCGCCGCTGATCAAGTCCCAGAACCCCGGAATCTTCTCTTGTGGATAAACCACGGTCACATCGAGGATCGCGTCCAACTGCTCGCCCATCGCCGCCAATACAAACGCCACGCCGCCCGCCTTGGGCTTGAGCAAACGGGTAAACGGCGAATCCTGTTGCTTGCGCTTGGCTTCGTTGAATCGTGTGCCTTCCAGGTAATTGACCACCGTCACCGGCTGACGCTTGAACAGCTCGCAGGCCTGTTTGGTGATTTTCAAATCCTGGCCCGCCAGCTCCGGGTGCTTGGCCAGGAACGCCTTGGTGTAGCGTTTCATGAACGGGTAATCCAACGCCCACCAGGCCAGGCCCAGGAAGGGCACCCAGATCAGTTCTTTTTTCAGGAAGAATTTGAAGAATGGCGTACGCCGGTTGAGGGCCTGGATCAGCGCCGGGATGTCCACCCAGGATTGGTGGTTGCTGATCACCAGATAAGAAGTATCGCCGCGCAGGTCGTCGCCGCCGCGAATGTCCCATTGGGTGGGGATGCATAGGGCGAAGATGAGTTTATCGATCTCGGCCCAGGTCTCGGCGATCCACATCACGGCCCACGACATGTAGTCACGCGAGCGGCCGGGGGCCACCAGCTTGAGCAAGGCAAACACCATCAACGGGCCGATCAGCACCAGGGTGTTGAGCAACAGCAGCAGTGACACAAAACAGCCGGTGAGCAGGCGGCGCATAAGCAACTCTTGAGATCGTGTGGGCGGGTCATGATAAGAGAGGTGAGTCTCGAGGCCAAATCCCGATTCGCCAGAGCATCTAACTAAAGACGGCCTTTGCGGTCTAGAATTCGCCTACTTCTTTCCGAGGGAATGACTTCGTGAAACTGATCCTTGCTGCCTTCGCCCTGGTTGCCTTGCCCGTCATGGCCGCCGAACCGACCCTTTACGGTCGCTACGAATACATCCAACTGCCGGAGATCGGCGAAACCTTCAAGGCCAAGATGGACACCGGCGCCCTGACCGCTTCGTTGTCGGCCCGTGATATCGAGACCTTCACCCGTGACGGCGACGACTGGGTGCGCTTTCGCCTCGGCGGCAAGGATGCTGGCGTCAAGGTCTACGAACACAAGGTGTCGCGCATCAGTAAGATCAAAAGCCGCGCCGACGAAGATGACGACAAGGACGAAGCCAGCGTGGCAAAGCGCCCGGTGATCGACCTGGAAATGTGCCTGGGTAACGTCAAGCGCACGGTCGAGGTCAACCTCACCGACCGCAGCAGCTTCAACTACCCGTTGCTGATTGGTGCCAAGGCCCTGCGTGAATTTGGCGCTGCGGTAAACCCGGCCCGTCGTTACACTGCCGACAAACCGGACTGCTGACAGAGCCCCATGCCCCACATCCTGATTGTCGAAGACGAAGCGGCCATCGCCGATACGCTGGTATTCGCCCTGCAAGGCGAAGGCTTCACCACCACTTGGTTGAGCCTGGGCCAGGAAGCGCTGGCCCATCAGCGCCAAACCCCGGCTGACCTGATCATCCTTGACATTGGCCTACCGGACATCACGGGCTTTGAAACCTGTAAGCAATTGCGTCGTTTCAGCGAAGTGCCGGTGATGTTCCTCAGTGCCAGGGACGGCGAGATCGACCGCGTGGTGGGGCTGGAGATCGGCGCCGATGATTATGTGGTCAAGCCGTTCAGCCCACGGGAAGTGGCGGCGCGGGTACGGGCGATCCTCAAGCGGGTTGGCCCCGGTGTGGCGCCCGCCGTATTCCTGGTGGATCAGGAGCGTATGCAGATCAGCTACCGCGGCCAGCCACTGAGCCTGACGCGACACGAATTCCGCCTGCTGCAAAGCCTGCTGGAACAGCCCGAGCGGGTGTTCAGTCGCGAGCAATTATTGGACGCGGTGGGCGTGGCGGCCGATGCCGGTTACGAGCGCAACATCGACAGCCATATCAAAAGCCTGCGTGGCAAACTGCGCAGCGTGGCGGCCGACGCCGAACCAATCCAGACCCATCGCGGCCTCGGCTACAGCTACAGCCCGAGCAACAGCTGATGCGCCTGGGGCTGCGGATCTTCCTGGTGTATGCGCTGTTTATCGGCCTCACCGGCTACTTCGTACTCAGTACGGTGATGAAGGAAATCCGCCCCGGTGTGCGCCAGTCCACCGAAGAAACCCTGGTGGATACGGCCAACCTGCTGGCTGAAGTCTTAAGGCTGGACGTCAAGAACGGCACCCTCGGCCAAAGCCACTGGCCCGAATTGCTCAAGGCTTACGGTAATCGCCAGCCGGGGGCGACCATCTGGGGCCTGCCGAAAAACCAGGTCAACCACCGCATCTATGTGACCGACGCCAAGGGCATCGTGTTACTGGACTCCATGGGCGAAGCGGTGGGCCAGGACTATTCCAAATGGAACGACGTGTACCTGACCCTGCGCGGCGAGTACGGCGCGCGCTCCACTCGCAGCGACACGAATGACGCCACGTCGTCGGTCATGCACGTAGGGGCGCCGATTCGTGACAACGGCCAGATCATCGGCGTGGTCACCGTGGCCAAGCCCAACAGCTCGTTGCAGCCGTATGTGGACCGCACTGAGCGGCGCCTGCTGTGGTACGGCGCCGGTCTGGTGATTTTGGGCCTGCTGCTCGGTGCGTTGTTGTCGTGGTGGCTGAGCGCGGCCCTGCGACGGCTCACGGCCTATGCCGAGGCGGTCAGCGAAGGCCGGCGTGCTGAGTTGCCGCATTACCGTGGGGGCGAGCTCAAACAGTTATCCACCGCTGTAGAGCACATGCGCACGCAGTTGGAAGGCAAGGCCTACGTCGAGCATTACGTGCACACCCTGACCCACGAATTGAAGAGCCCGCTGGCGGCGATTCGCGGTGCGGCAGAGCTGTTGCAGGGCGACATGAGTCGCGAGCAGCAGCAGCGTTTTGTCGGCAACATCGACAGCGAGAGCGCACGCTTGCAACAGCTGATCGAGCGCCTGCTGAACCTGGCGCAAGTGGAGCAGCGTCAGGGCCTGGAAGAACAGGCAAGCATCCCGCTGGCGGCGATGGTCGAGGCTGTGCTCACGGGCCAATGTGCTCGGATCGAACGAGCCGGCTTGCAGGTCGAGCAGGCGATTGCCGCTGATGTGAAGGTGTACGGCGAGCCCTTCCTGCTGCGCCAGGCCCTGGGCAACCTGCTGGAAAATGCGCTGGATTTCACACCGCCCGGCGGCCTGTTGAAGTTCAGTGCACAGACGCAACGCAATGACGTGCAGGTCAGCCTGTTCAACCAGGCCGCCGCGATTCCCGACTACGCGCTGCCGCGCCTGAGCGAACGCTTCTATTCGCTGCCACGCCCCGCCAGCGGGCGCAAAAGCACGGGCCTGGGCCTTAACTTTGTCGAAGAAGTGATGAAGCTGCACGGCGGCGCCTTGCAGATCGGCAACGTACCCGGTGGCGTGCAAGTGGTGCTGCATCTCCACACAGTCTCCACACAACCCACATAAATCTCCCACACAGGCTGCCCAGACTCTGCCCATCAAAACAGGGAGAGTCCCCATGAACCGCAGTCTGCTTTTCAAACTCGGCGCGATTGCGCTGCTGATGCTGGTGTTGCTGATTCCATTGCTGATGATCAACGGCATCATCGCCGACCGCCAGTTCACGCGTGATCAGGTGTTGGACGACATTGCCCGCAGCTCCAGTTACAGCCAGCGCCTCGCCGGCCCGGTGATGGTGGTGCCGTATCGCAAGACCGTGCGCGAGTGGAAACTCAACGAAAAGCTCAACAAGCGCTACGAGGAAACCCGTGAAGAGCGCGGCCGCCTGTATTTCCTGCCGGACCATTTTGAGCTGGACGGCAAAGTGCAGACCGAGCTGCGTGCCCGAGGCATCTACCAGGCGCGGCTGTTCCACGCCGACAACCGCATCAGCGGGCGGTTCGAGTTGCCTGCGCAATTGGGCATCACCGAAGACTTCGCCGATTACCGCTTTGAGCCGGCATTCCTGGCGGTGGGCATCAGCGATATTCGCGGCATCGAAAACGCATTGAAACTGGAGCTGGGCAGCCAACGCCTGGAGTTTGAGCCGGGCTCCCAAGTGGACTGGCTGGGTGAGGGCGTGCACGTGGCGTTGCCTGAGCAGGACATCAAGAAGCCCTATGTCGTGGATTTTGCGTTCGACCTGCGCCTGCAAGGCACCGAACAACTGCAAGTGGTGCCGGTGGGTAAGATCAGCCAGGTTTCGCTCGCCTCCAACTGGCCGCATCCGAGCTTTATCGGCAACTTCCTGCCGGCCCAGCGTGAAATTACCGACCAGGGCTTTACCGCCAACTGGCAGACCTCTTTCTTCTCCACCAACCTCGAACAAGCCCTGCAAAGCTGCCTGAACGGCCAGGGCTGCAAAGACTTCAGCAACCGCAGCTTCGGCGTCAACTTCATCGACCCGGTAGACCAGTACCTCAAGAGCGACCGCGCGATCAAATACGCACTGTTGTTCATCGCCCTGACGTTTGCCGGCTTCTTCCTGTTCGAAGTGCTCAAGAGCCTGGCCGTGCACCCGATCCAGTATGCGTTGGTGGGCTTTGCCCTGGCGTTTTTCTACCTGCTGCTGTTGTCGTTGTCCGAGCACATCGGCTTCGCCATGGCCTACCTCATCTCTGCCGGTGCCTGTGTGTTGTTGATCGGTTTCTACGTATGCCATGTGCTGCGCAGCATCACCCACGGCCTGGGCTTTTCGGCGGCGTTGGCGGCGTTGTATGGCTTGTTGTACGGGTTGTTGAGTGCTGAGGATTACGCGCTGCTGATGGGCTCACTGTTGCTGTTTGGCTTGCTGGGTACGGTGATGGTACTGACGCGCAAACTGGACTGGTATGGGGTGGGCAAGCGCAAGACGGTGGAGCCGTTGCAGTTTGATCTGGAGGCGGTGCAATGATTGGGTTGCGTGAGGATCAGCAGATGAAGGCCAGTCTTGTCGACTATCTCAACCACATCGCCGGCCAATGTGGGAGGGGCGGTGCGACGATTCGACTTGCCCCCGATGGCGGTGGATCAGCTATAGAGATATCAACTGACAGTCCGCTATCGGGGGCAAGTCGAATCGTCGCACCGCCCCTCCCACATTGGACTTCAGTGACTTTCAGACCGGGGGTTGGGTCTGCTGCATCGAAGGGCGCCCGCTGACCTCGGCATACCAGGCCGCAAGCATCGGGTTATCCAACCGCCATTGCATATCCGGATGGCGGAAATCCAGGTAACCCAAGGCGCACGCCACGCTGATCGCGGCGATATCGAAGTGGCTGGTCAGCTCGGCAATCGCATCCGCTTCCAGCTCGGCGAGGCTGCGGCGGATCTTGTTGCGCTGCTCGTCGAGCCATTGGTCCCAATGTTTCTCCACCGGGCGCAGGGCGCTTTCGTAGCGCACCAATACGGCAGCATCCATGATGCCGTCGGCCATCGAGGCCAGGGTCAAGCGGCGCCAGCGGGCCGAGCCGTCGCGGGGGATCAGCGGGTTGCCGACGTGCTGGTAGTCGAAGTAGTCGAGGATCACCCGGCTGTCGTGCAGTACCGAACCGTCGGCCAGGCGCAGGGCGGGGATCTTGCCCACGGGGTTGCCTTGTACCACATCGGCGTCCGGGGCAACGGGTGTTGGAACGCAGGCTTGCAGGGTTACGCGATCTTGCTGGCCCGTCTCGATCAGCAGCACGCGCACTTTGCGTACGAAGGGGGAGGCCGGGTTGTGGAACAAGGTCATGCTGGGGGCGGACATGGGCATTCCTCAATGTGGGCAGTGGCTAGCCTAGAGGTATCGAAGGTGTTTTTGAAGGCCTCTTCGCGAGCAAGCCCGCTCCCACATTTGTTTGGGTTCACACGGTCAAATGTGGGAGGGGGCTTGCCCCCGATAGGGCCATTAGGCCCGCCGCCGCAACAACCCCCATACACCAATGACAGCCGGCACCCCCAACCCCACCCAACCCAACGAATCCCACCACCCATCCCCCAGCAACGCCGAAAACAGCCCGGCGGCGCTAAGCAGACCAATCCCCAGCGGAATCCCGAATACCTTCCAGAAGCTCGACTGACGGGGCTTCATGTTTTACGCCTCACGATCCACAGGTAAACCCCGCTGCCCAGCACGATGATGGTCAGCACATCCAGTACTGCCCACAAAATCTTCATCGGCATGCCGCCGTAATCACCGAAGTGCAGCGGCTGGGACATGCCCATGGCGTCCATGTACCACGGCCGTTCGGCGATGGCGGTGACGGCCAGGGTGCTGGCGTCGATCAGTACCGGCGTGAGCAGGTGCGAGGTCAGGTGAGTGCTGCCCTTCATAAATACCGCGTAATGGTGCTCGCTGGAAAAGCGCGTGCCGGGGAAGGCAATGAAGTCTGGCTGCATGCCGGGTGCGGCTTTGGCGGCGATGCTCAGCAACTCGCTGGCGGGTGCGCGCTGGGTCAGCGGTGGCGCGTGTTTGTAGGGCTCGATCATGGCGCTGAGGCTGTCTTGGCGCCAGGCGGCGATGATCAGGTCGGCGCAGGCGCTGATTACGCCGGTTACGCCCACCACTAAGGCCCAGGTGAGGGTGACCACGCCGATCAGGTTGTGCAGGTCGAGCCAACGCAGGCGGGTGGATTTGTCCTGGCGCACCGTGGCGAATTTCAGGCGGCGCATGAACGGCAGGTACAGCACCGTGCCCGAGACAATCGCCACCACAAACAGAATGCCCATGAACGCCAGCAGCAACTTGCCCGGCAGGCCGGCAAACATATCCACATGCAGACGCAGCAGGAACAGGGTGAAGCCGCCATTGGCCGATGGCATCTCTACCGCATCACCGGTGCGCGCATCGAGCATGAAGGTGTGGGATGCATTGGGCTCGGTGCCAGCGGTGGCGGCCATGATCGCGATCACGCCGTTCTGGTCGTCCTCGTCCCAGGCCAGGTACTGCATGGCTTCGCCGGGGCGATGGGCCTGGGCCTTGGCCACCAGTTGCTCCAGGTTGAGTTGGGGCGTGCCTGCGGGCATCTGTGCCAACTGTGGCTCGTTGCCCAGCAGGTGGTCGATCTCGTGGTGGAACACCAGCGGCAGGCCGGTGAGGGCGAGCAGCAGCAGGAACACCGTGCAGATCAGGCTGGTCCAGGTGTGGATAAAGGACCAGCGGCGGATGGTTTTGCTTTTCATCGTTCATCCAAATGCAAAAGGGCCACGGCGCTGCCGTGACCCTTGGGTTTCTGCGATCAGCGTATTACCACTTGTAGTTCACCGCTGCGACGACATTGCGCTCGTCGCCGTAATAGCACCAGGCACCGTCGCAGGTCGACAGGTAGTCTTTGTTGAAGATGTTCTTGGCGGTGACGTCTACCGAAACACCGGCCAGCACTGGATTCAGTCGGCTCAAGTCGTAGTGCACGGCGGCGTCATACACGGTGTACGAGCCCACGTGGCCGTTAGCCGTATTGGCCGTGTTGCCGTAGGTGTCGCCGACATAACGCACGCCGGCGCCGATGCCAAAACCGTCCAGCACGCCCGAATGCCAGGTGTAGTCAGACCACAGCGACGCCTGGTTGCGTGGCACCAACTTCATGCGGTTGCCCTTGTCGTCACCCTTGAGAATCTCGGTGTCGGTGTAGGTGTAGGAACCCACCAGTTTCAGGTTGTCGGTGACCTCCGATGTGGCTTCCAGCTCCAGGCCGCGCACGCTGATTTCACCGATCTGGCTGGTGACGTTGTTTTGTGTGACCGAAACATTTTGTTGGCGCAAATCAAACACCGCAGCCGTCAGCAGGGTCTTGCTGCCAACAGGTTGGTATTTCACACCGACTTCGGTCTGCTTGCCTTCGGTGGGTTTGAACGACTGGGTCGCACTGGCGCTGGCGCCAGCGGTGGGCTGGAACGACTCGGTGTAGGAAATGTAAGGGGTGACCCCCGAATCGAACACATAACTCAGGCCGGCGTTGCCGCTGAACGCCTTGTCGCGCTGGGTGTTTGTGGCGTCATTCTTGTCGAAAAACGTAGTGCCGGTGTGAATCCAATCTTCACGCCCGCCCAGGGTCAGGCGCCAGTTGTCCAGGGCGATCTGGTCCTGGATATACAGGCCGGTCTGCACGGTCTTCTGGTTGTAATCGTAGAACGTCATCGGCGTGCCAGCCGGGCGTGGCTGGTTGTAGATCGGGCTGTTCGGGTTGATGCTCGCCGCGTTGCCTTCGACCCAGTGGTAGTCGGAGGTAGTGCGCTGGTGGTCCAGGCCCAGCAGCAGGGTGTGGCTCAGGGCGCCGGTCTGGAAATCGGCCTGGAAGTTGTTGTCTACCGCCAGTTGCGCGATGTCTTCGTCGACTTTGTCGTAGATGCGCGCCAGCATGCCGTCCGCGCCCACGGCCGTGTCGCCGTAGCTGGAATAGGTGGTGTTGAAGGCCAGCTCGCTCTTGGTGTAGCGCAGGTTTTGCTTGAACTGCCAGACATCGTTGATGCGATGGTCAAAGGCGTAGCCCAGGGCGTAGTAGGTGCGGTCGTAGTAGTCCTGGTCCGGCTCGCCGAGGTTCTTGTGATGGGAAATCTTGCCGGCTGGCGAGCCCAGCTTGGTGCCTTGCAACGGCAGGAACTGGCCGCTGATGCCTGTGTCGTCGCGGGTGAATTGCGAGAGCAGGGTCAGGTGGGTGTCGTCGTTGATGTTCCAGGTCAGGCTGGGCGCGATGTTGTAGCGCTTGTCTTCGATGTGATCGATAGGCGTACCGCTGTCGCGCACCACGCCATCGACACGGTAGAGAAACTGGCCTTCATCGTCGATCTTGCCGGTGCTGTCGAAGCTGATTTGCTTACGGTTGTTGCTGCCGACTTCGGCACGCACGGCATTGCTGCTCTCTGCTTGTGGGCGACGGCTGACCATATCGAGCATGCCGCCCGGCGGGGTCTGGCCGTAGACCGAGGACGCAGGGCCGCGCAGCAGTGTCACGCGGTCCAGGTTCCAGGTTTCCTGTTTCGGGTTGGCGTAGGAGCCTTTAGGCAGCGGCAGGCCGTCGAGGAATTGGGTCGGCTCGAAGCCACGCACCCGCAGCCAGTCGGCGCGCGAATCGCTGCCGTAGCTGCTGGCGATGACACCGGGCATATAACGTACGGCGTCGTCGAGGTTCTGCACGCCACGGTCTTCCATTTGTGCACGGGTGACCACAGACATCGAGCGAGGCGCCTCGACGATTGGCGTATCGGTCTTGGTGCCAGCGGCGGTGCGAGTGGCCACATAGCCGTCAACCGGGCCCCATGCGCTTTCGTAGCTGCCTTGGCCGGTGATGTTGGTTTCTGGCAGTGCTACCACGCCTTCTGGAATGGCCACCAGCGTGTAGGTCCCGGCACTGCTTTGCTCCAGTTGCAGGCCTGTGCCACGCAACGCTTCACGCAGTGCGCCCTGTGGGTCGAACTGGCCCTGCACCGGCGCCGAGGTCTTGCCTGAGGCCAGCGCCGGGTTAAGGGTCAGCGCAAGGCCGGCTTGGCTGGCGATTTGGTTCAGGGTGCTGGCCAATGGCGCCGCCGGCAGGTTGTAGGCCCGCACGCTGGACGCTTGCTCGGCGGCGATCAGCGAAGTACTGGCCAGCGGGGCGCTGAGGGCGATGGCCAGGGCTAACAGGCTGGGGCGCAACAGGGTGTCTAGCGTGCGGGACATAGGGAGGCTCCTGAATGGAAATATTTCTCAATTGCCTAGGTGCCGAGCGAGAATCGAAAAGTGATAGGGCTGGGTGGAAATATTTTTTGCCTGGGGTTTTTTTGGGGGGGGTTGAGGGCCTCATCGCGGGCAAGCCCGGCTCCCACAGGGGAATGCATTTCAAGGTGGGAGCTGGCTTGCCTGCGAAAGCAATCGCCCAGGCACCAAAAAACTCAAGGCTTGGCGCTTACGGTCACCCACCACGGCGTATGTTGCTCGATCTTCACCGGCAACGTCGGCAGCAACGCATTCAACGCCAACGTCGTGTCATGCAGCGGGAAACTCCCGGTAATGCGCAAGTCCGCCACATTCTTTTCCACACCCAGGTGCCCGGTGCGATACCGCGCCAGCTCCGCAACCACATCCCCCAAGCGGGCGTTGTCCACCACCAGCATGCCGCGAGTCCAGGCGTCGGTAGCCGGGGTCACGGCCAGCGTAGGGCCCAGGCCGTCGCTGCGCATCAGCACTTGCTGGCCTTCCTTGAAGATCTGCTCTTTTTGTACCGACTCAGGCTGGGCGCCCACTGCCGACTGCAACACGCTCAAGCGCGTGGCGTCGTCTTCACGCTTGACGATAAACCGCGTGCCCAACGCCCTCAGGCTGCCATCGCGGGTTTGCACGTAGAACGGCCGCGCATCGTTATGGCCGGTCTCGACCAGGATCTCGCCTTCCTGCAACACAATCAGTCGGCGTTTTTCATCAAACCGCACGTCGATGGCGCTGTGGGTGTTGAGGTTGATCAGCGTGCCGTCCGCCAGTTTCAGCGTGCGCTGCTCGCCGGTGGCGGTGCGTTGGTCGGCCAGCCAATAGTGGATCGGTACAACGCGCTCGCCAGCAAACAACGCCAGGCCAATGACCACGGCGATACTCGCCAGACCGCTGCCCAGCTTGCGTACCCGCTGGCGAATGCCTTCGCGTGACTGCAACAACGCCACCCGCGCCGGGCCGCAGGCCATGCTGAAACGCCGGTCGAGCATGCCCAACTGGCGCCAGGCGCGGGCGTGCTCTTCATCGCTGGCCAGCCATTTGTCGAACTCTTCCTGCTCAACAGTACTGCCATCGCCGGAGTCGAGGGACAGTTGCCAGGCAATCGCCGCATCCAGCACGCGGGACGAGACCGGTTTGGAGCTGACCACGCTCACTGCGGCTCGCCATACAGGGCGATGTAGCATTGGCGGATGCCTTGGGCCAGGTATTGGCGCACGCGGGGCACTGACACGCCGAGGCGTTGGGCGATTTCGGCGTGGGCCATGCCGTCGAGGCGGTTATAGAGGAAGGCGGCGCGGGCCTTGCTCGACAGCTTGCCGAGCAGGCGGTCGATGGCCTTGAGGTCTTCGAGGATCAGTTGCTGCGCTTCGGGCGAGGGGTGTTCGCTTTCGGGGATCAGCATCAGCTCGGTGAGGTAGGCCTGCTCCAACGCGGCGCGACGGAAGTAGTCAAATAGCAGGCCCTTGGCGATAGCCACCAGGAACGCCCGTGGCTCGCGAGGTTCGCGCAACTCGTCACGGCCCAGCAGGCGCATGAAGGTGTCCTGGCTCAGGTCTTCGGCGCGGCTAGGGCAGGCAACGTTGCGCCGCAGCCAACCCAACAGCCAGCCACGATGGTCGCGATACAACGCGCCAACCAGCTCACTGTGAGGGTTTGGGACCGACGACAAGGCATCACCGAATAAACAAGGGGTTTAAACTAACGAGAATTATTCGCGATTGTGTCAGGGCCGCAGAGTGGGCGCAATGGGCGTTTGTCGGGAGATGAGATTAAAACGATGGCGCTTGTTTGCGCCGTTTCCATTGGTTCAAACGCTCTTGCAACGCCTGCGGCGTGTCGATGTGCTGTTGGCGCGCGCGGCTAAACAGGATCAGCATCAGCTCGGCCGTGGCCAGGGCATCGGCGCTGGCGTGGTGGCGCTCGCCCACGTGCAGCTTGAAGTGGTTGATCCAGTCGTCCAGCCCGGCTTCACGGATGTGTGCGTCGGGGCACAGCAGCGGGGCAATCTCTGCAACATCGAGAAACGGATGGGCCAGGCGATATCCCAGGCTGTCCTTGAGTGCCCGGCACAGCATGTGTTGGTCAAATGGCGCATGAAACGCCAACAACGGGCTGTCGCCGACAAAGGCCATGAAGTCCAGCAGCGCCTCCACCGGGTCGCTGCCGGCGGCGATGGCACTGGGGCCCAGGCCGTGGATCAGCACACTGGGGCTGAGCTTGGTCTCAGCCCGTTGCAGGGTGCGCTCGAACATCTGTGAAAAATCCACCGCGCCGTCTTCAATCACCACCGCGCCGATGGACAGCACTTGGTCGCGGTTGAGGTTCAGGCCACTGGTTTCAAGGTCTACCACCACCCAACGCTGGCTGCGCAGAGCTCCGTCCCCCAGCGCGGCGGGTTTGGGCAACTGCGCCAGTCGCTGCTGTTGTTCGGTGTCGAGCCCGGGTTTTTTCGCACGCAACCAACTGAACAAGCTCACAGCTGATACCGCAACGTCAGGCTGCTTTGCAGGCGTTGGGCCTGGCGCAGGGATTCGCGCAGGATGCGTCGGTCCAGGTGGTTGAGGCTGTCGGGGTCGACGCGGTTGGAGTACGGCTGGTTCTCGCGGGTTTGTAGCTGATGCTGCTGCATGCGGGTTTGCTGGATAAAGTGGTACGCCTCCTCATAGGCCGCGCCGTCGAGGGGCTCAATGACCTCCTTAACCACCAGTTGGCGCAGGCGCTCCAAGGTATTGTTGGCGTGAATGCCATTGGCCAGGGCCAGCAGGCGTGCGCCGTCGACAAACGGAGTGAGGCCCTGCACTTTGAGATCCAACGTGGCTTTTTCCCCACCTTTACGAGTGAGCACGAACTCGCGGAAACGTCCTACTGGCGGGCGCTGGCGCAACGCGTTCTCGGCCAGCATGCGCTGGAACAGGCGGTTGTCCCCCACCTGGTCGAGAATGCCCTGGCGCAGTTGCTCGCAGCCACGCTCATCGCCCCACACCACTCGCAGGTCGAAATAGATACTTGAACCCAGCAGGTTCTCGGGCGTGGCCTCACGGATAAACGCCGCGAAACGTCGCGCCCATTCGGCCCGCGACAGGCACAGTTCGGGGTTGCCGGCCATGATGTTGCCCTTGCACAGGCTGAACCCGCACAGCGCCAGGCTTTGGTTGATCTGCTGCGCCAGCGGCAACAGCCGGGCACGGATCGCTGCCGCGTCGGCGGCGTCCTTGGCGTCAAACAGGATGCCGTTGTCCTGGTCGGTAAACAGCGTCTGCTCGCGGCGGCCTTCGCTGCCAAAACACAACCAACTGAACGGCACGCCAGGGTCGCCTTTTTCGGCGAGCGTCAGTTCGATCACCCGGCACACGGTGTGGTCGTTGAGCAACGTAATGATGTGGGTGATCTGGGTAGAGGACGCGCCATGGGCAAGCATGCGCTCTACCAGTTGGCCGATTTCGCCGCGCATCGCCACCAGGTTTTCAACCCTCGGCGCGTTGCGGATGGTTCGGGCCAGGTGCACCAGGTCCACGCGTTGCAGCGAGAACAAGTCGCGCTCGGACACCACGCCACACAGGCGCTGCTCCTTGACCAGGCACACATGGGCGATATGCCGTTCGGTCATTGCAATCGCGGCGTCGAAGGCGCTGTGGTCGGGGCTCAAAAAGAACGGCGCCTGGGTCATATGCCCTTCGATGGCCTGATTGAAATCACTGGTGCCATCGGCCACCACCTGGCGCAGATCGCGCAGGGTGAAAATCCCCAGGGGCGCCTTGTGCTCGTCAACGATCACGATGCTGCCCACCTGCTGCTCATGCATCAGCGTGACCGCTTCACGCAACGGCGTTTGCGGGCTGCAGGTGACCGGGTGGCGCATGGCCAATTCGCCCAGGCGGGTGTTCAGGGAGTATTGGGTGCCGAGGGTTTCCACGGCTTTTTGCTGCACCTGCTGGTTGACTTGGTCGAGCAGGCTGCTGACGCCGCGCAGGGCGAAGTCGCGAAATGGGCTGGAGAGGGCGAACAACTTGATAAACGCCGGCTTGTTCAATTGCAGGCAGAAGGTGTCTTCGGCAGCTTTATGCTCGGTGCGGGTGGCGCGCTCACCCAATAGCGCCGCGAGGGGGAAGCACTCACCGGTGGTGATTTCGAAAGTGGTCTCTGATGATTCCGGCCGCTCGCCCACAACGCGGCCCTGCTTGACGATGTAAAAGTGCTCCACCGGCCCGCCTGATGGCTTGAGGATGCTGTCGCCAGGGCCGAAGAACCGCAGCTGGCACTGTTCAACCAGAAACGCCAGGTGGGCGTTTTCCATTTGGTTGAACGGCGGGAAACGTTGCAGGAACTGCAAGGTGCCGTGGATATTCTGCAACACAGCAGTTTTCCCCGCCTGGGCGAAGGCATCAGCTTTACTCATAACAGTGACCGCATTTTTTTGTCGTTATCGTGCCTCATGGTCGGCTCCCGCACGGCGGGTGCCCATTGGACGTAAGTCTAGGTCGATACAAAGGCCACATACCTAGGGAAAAACCTTACATGAATATCGTCCAAACCCCGTAGAACGCCCACTAGGCAAACTTTCCGACGAAGTGCACATTGTTCGCCCTTCCGCAGATGTCTGACGAGTGTGCTGGGAGATTGATGAGAACTGCTGAGAACCGTATGTCCGACCACGATATTTTGAGTGATGCCGAGCGCGAGGCGCTGAGCGCCGTGATGCTGGAGCCTGATTTACCGCCGCAACGGGTGTTGATCGTCGACGACGACAAGGACGCCCGTGAACTGCTGGCGGAAATCCTGGGGCTGGACGGTATTCGCTGCATGACTGCCGACAGTGGTAAGGCGGCGTGGGAATTGTTGAAGTCCAGCAGCTCCATTGGTTTGCTGATCACCGATTTGCGCATGGCGCCCAGCAATGGCCTGGAACTGATCCGCCAGGTGCGCAGCTCCACGCGGGCGGCGCTGCCGATCATCATCATGTCCGGGGACGCCGAAGCGCCCGATGTGATCGATGCGATGCATTTGAGTGTGGTGGACTTTTTGCTCAAGCCGATTGATAGCGTGAAGTTGGCGAAGATGGTGAAGCGCGAGCTGGGGATGGCTTCCTGATTTTGTGGCAGCGTTGAGGGCCTCATCGGGGGCAAGCCCCCTCCCACATTAGATAGGCGCCGCGGTCAAAATGTGGGAGGGGGCTTGCCCCCGATGGGTCCCTAAGAGTCACCACAGAGCCCAAAGAAAAAGCCCCGATCTCTCGATCGGGGCTTTTTCATTCACATGATCATTCATCGCTTTGAGTTCTCGAATCAGAAGGTCGCGATAAAGGCCGTTGGTCGATCAATCATTCGTACTGTCATTTCTCACAGTAGCGGCGACGTGATGCGGAGTATTTACTGGTCACGTAAACGTTGACCAATGCTTCGTCACCCATGAGCAAGAGGCCCATTATGAACTCGCCGAACGGAAACTTGATCAGAAAAGAGCTCAACGAACTACATGCCAAGATTAAAAATGGAAAAGGCTCTGCAACGATTCACTATTCTTTTAACGAAGAACAGAAAACCTTCTTGGACCCCAGAATCGGCGATAGCCTGATTAGAACACTGATATCCGATGTCGGGGGGACGGAGACAGCTTTGGCCTTGCACTACCCGGGCGAGCTTCAGGCGGGACGCAATGAGTTTTCTCTAACAGATTTACGTAGCGTCGCGTTTTACCTAAATACCTTTGACACTTATACAGTCCCCCAATCAGGCACTGTAGAGGTTTCAGTTGTATTTTCAGGTACCGGGGCATGATGAAATCGCCACGATTACAGGAACGATAACGGATGCAGTGGTCAGCAAAGGCGGCACTGATCAGGTTAGATTTTGGGGAGAGTTCGATTACATCTTTCCTGACCGCTCCAACCCTTGATAAAAAAGGCCCTGATTTCTCAATCAGGGCCTTTTTATTTGCAGCGCTTGTTTACAGGCCGTTTTTGGCCTTGAACTCTCGACGCCGACGGTGCAACACCGGCTCGGTATAGCCGTTAGGCTGCTTGGTGCCCTCAATCACCAACTCCACCGCTGCCTGGAACGCGATGTTGCTGTCGAAATTCGGTGCCAGCGGGCGGTACAACTTGTCCCCGGCGTTCTGACGGTCTACCACTGGCGCCATGCGCTTGAGGCTTTCCAGCACTTGGGCTTCGTTGACGATGCCGTGGCGCAGCCAGTTGGCGATGTGCTGGCTGGAGATGCGCAGGGTGGCGCGGTCTTCCATCAGGCCTACATCGTTGATGTCTGGCACTTTGGAGCAACCGACGCCCTGGTCGATCCAGCGCACAACGTAGCCAAGGATGCCCTGGGCGTTGTTGTCCAGCTCGTTGCGGATCTCTTCGTCAGACCAATCTGAATTGGTGGCCAGAGGAATGGTCAGGATGTCGTCCACCGAAGCGCGTTCGCGCTTGGCCAACTCGGCCTGGCGGGCGAATACGTCGACCTTGTGGTAGTGCAGCGCATGCAGCGCAGCCGCCGTCGGCGACGGAACCCACGCGGTGTTGGCGCCGGCCAGTGGGTGGGCGATTTTCTGTTCGAGCATCGCCGCCATCAGGTCGGGCATGGCCCACATGCCTTTGCCGATCTGCGCACGGCCTTGTAGGCCGGTGCTCAGGCCGATATCGACGTTCCAGTTCTCATACGCGCCGATCCATTTTTCTGCCTTCATGGCTGCCTTGCGCACCATCGCGCCGGCTTCCATGGAGGTGTGGATCTCGTCGCCGGTACGGTCGAGGAAGCCGGTGTTGATAAACACCACGCGCTCGCTGGCCGCTTTGATGCAGGCCTTGAGGTTGACCGTGGTGCGGCGCTCCTCGTCCATGATCCCGACTTTCAGCGTGTTACGCGGCAGGCTCAGCACGTCTTCGATGCGACCGAACAGCTCGTTGGTGAACGCGGCTTCTTCCGGGCCGTGCATCTTCGGCTTCACGATGTACACGGAACCGGTGCGGCTGTTCTTGCGGCTGTTGTTGCCGTTGAGGCTGTGGGTCGCGGCGAGGCTGGTGACCAGACCGTCGAGGATGCCTTCCGGTACTTCGTTGCCGGCGTTGTCGAGGATCGCGTCGATGGTCATCAGGTGACCGACGTTACGCACGAACAACAGCGAACGCCCGTGCAAGGTCACGTCATTGCCATCCACGCCGGTGTAAGCGCGGTCGGCGTTCATGGTGCGGGTGAAGGTCTTGCCGCCCTTGGCCACTTCTTCGGCCAGGTCGCCCTTCATCAGGCCGAGCCAGTTGCGGTAGATCACCACTTTGTCATCGGCATCGACGGCGGCGACGGAGTCTTCGCAGTCCATGATGGTGGTGAGCGCGGCTTCCATCAGCACGTCTTTGACGCCGGCGGCGTCGGTCTGGCCGACCGGGGTGCTCGCGTCGATCTGGATTTCGAAGTGCAGGCCGTTGTTTTTCAGCAGGATCGCAATCGGCTCGGCCGCAGGGCCTTGGAAACCGATCAGTTGCGCATCGTCACGCAGGCCACTGTTACTGCCGCCCTTGAGGCTGACGATCAGCTTGCCATCAACGATCTTGTAGCCAGTGGAATCGACATGGCTGCCGGCGCTGAGCGGCGCGGCTTCGTCGAGGAAGGCGCGGGCGAAGGCAATCACCTTGTCGCCGCGAACCTTGTTGTAGCCCTGGCCCTTTTCGGCACCGTCGGCTTCGCTGATGGCGTCGGTGCCATACAGCGCGTCATACAGCGAGCCCCAGCGCGCATTCGAGGCGTTGAGGGCAAAACGGGCGTTCATCACCGGCACGACCAGCTGTGGGCCGGCCATGCGGGCAATTTCGTCGTCGACGTTTTGGGTCGTGGCCTGGAAGTCTGCGGCTTCTGGCAGCAGGTATCCGATGTCTTGCAGGAAGGCCTTGTAGGCCACCGGGTCGTGAGCCTGGCCGGCATGGGTCTGGTGCCAGGTATCGATCCGCGCTTGGAAATCATCGCGTTTGGCGAGTAGGGCTTTGTTCTTCGGTGCCAGGTCATGGATGACCTTGTCGGCACCGGCCCAGAACTGGTCGGCAGTAATGCCGGTGCCGGGAATGGCTTCGTTGTTCACGAAGTCGAACAGGACTTTGGCGACCTGCAGGCCACCGACTTGAACGTGTTCAGTCATTGCTTGCCTCACTCTGCACAGCTTAAGCGCTTTTTAGATTTTCATTATGTAGTGCACGGTTGGGCATACTACATGATGACTTGCGGTTGTGAAAATTAGACTAAATACGTCGTTTAGCGACCCACTTTGGTCGTACGGTCACAGCGGAGAACGGGATGTTCTCAAAAAACTATTGGATTGTTCCAGATAAATATAAAAATGGTACACGATTTGTTTTCGGTGGCTGCCGAGTCCACCTTGTAGATTGAATTCCTGAGGGCTGTGCCATGGACCATCTTGTACTCACAATTATCGCCGCCGACAAACCCGGCTTGGTTGAACGCGTCGCGCAGAACATCGCCGCCCACGGAGGCAACTGGCTGGAAAGCCGCATGGCCCACATGGCTGGGCAGTTTGCGGGCATTCTGCGGGTCAGCGTTCCTACGGAGAACCGTCAGGCGTTGGTGGGGGCGCTGGAGGACTTATCCACACACGGCATTCGCGTGCTGGTGGGTGAGGGCAGCAGCGGGCAGGCGTCGGCGTCCAAGTCGATTGTGATGACGCTGGTGGGCAATGACCGTTCGGGCATCGTGCGTGAGATCACAGCGTTGCTGAGCCAGAAGGGCGTGAACCTGGCGAGCCTGAGCACCGATGTGCGCCCGGCGCCCATGAGCGGTGACCCGTTGTTCACTGCCGAGGCGCTATTGCAGGTGCCTGCGACCTTATCCTTGGACACCTTGCAGCTGTCCCTGGAAACCTTGGCCGATGACTTGATGGTGGAACTGCACCACGAGGAATAATCTGCCCACAAGGTTATGCATCTAAATCTTGCATGGGCCTGTGGATAACCTGTAGAGACCCGGCGCCAGGCCACGCCGGCCGGGCTTTACGCTTATTTGAGCAAAAAACGAGCAATTTCAAAAGCTTGTGCACAAATGGCGGGGACCAGGCTGTGGATAACCTTGGGGTGGATGTCTGCAAGCCACGCCAGCTGCGGCTTGCAGAGGTTTGTACGTTATTTGATCAGCGTTTGCGCACGCTCAACCAGATATCCACGCTGTACACCACCAGACCGGCCCAGATAAAGGCAAAGGCGGTGAGGGTGCTCGGCGCCAGGTGTTCACCGAACAGCAGCACCGCTTCGAGCAGCACCAGCGTCGGTGCGACGTACTGCAAAAAACCCAGGGCGGTGTAGGGCAAATGCCGTGCAGCAGCGTTGAAACAAACCAGCGGGATCAGCGTAACCGGGCCGGCGGCGACCAACCACCAGGCTTCGGATGTGCTCCAGAATTCCAACTGCGCACTGTGTGCGGTCGGGTTGAACACGAGCCAGGCGATGGCTATCGGTACCAGCATCCAGGTTTCCACCACCAAGCCCGGTAGCGCCTTGACCGGTGCCTGCTTGCGGATCAGCCCGTAGAAGCCGAAGGTCAACGCCAGTACCAGCGACACCCACGGCAAACTGCCCACCTGCCACACCTGTTGTGCCACACCCACTGCGGCGAGCCCAACGGCGACCCATTGCAGGCGACGCAAGCGCTCGCCCAGGAGCAGCATGCCCAGCACCACATTCACCAGCGGGTTGATGTAGTAACCCAGGCTCGCTTCGAGCATGCGCCCGGTGTTTACCGACCACACGTAGGTCAGCCAGTTGCCCGCAATCAACGAACCGCTCAGCGCCAGGATCGCCAGGCGCTTGGGGTTGTCGCGCAGCTCGCGGAACCAGCCGGGGTGCTTCCACACCATCAACAATAAACCGCCGAACAGCGCGGACCACAACACGCGGTGCACGATGATCTCGGCGGCGGGCACGCTGGCGATGGCTTTGAAGTAGAGCGGGAACAGACCCCAGATGACATAGGCGCTCAGGCCCAGGATGTACCCCTTGCGGGGGTTGGCGGCTTGCATTGCAAAAATCCTTGCTAGGTGTGTATGTGGCCTGCTCTTTGTGGGAGGGGGCTTGCTCCCGATAGCGGGGTATCAGTGATGCATGTGTTGACTGACACTCTGCAATCGGGGGCAAGCCCCCTCCCACCTAAAAGCAGTTAAAACAGTTTCAGAGGCTCTTCATTCAGGGCCGACAACTGCTCGCGCAACGCCAGCACCTGATCGCCCCAATACCGCTCGCTGCCAAACCACGGGAAGCTGTGGGGGAACGCCGGGTCGTCCCAACGCCGTGCCAGCCAGGCGCTGTAGTGCATCAGGCGCAAGGCACGCAGAGGTTCGATCAGGGCCAATTCACGGGGGTCGAAGTCGTGGAATTCCTGGTAGCCGTCCATCAATTCCGACAGTTGGCCCAGGCATTCCTGACGATCTCCGGCGAGCATCATCCACAGGTCCTGCACCGCCGGGCCCATGCGGCAGTCGTCCAGGTCGACGATATGGAACATCTCGTCGCGGCACATCATGTTGCCGGGGTGGCAATCGCCGTGCATGCGAATGTTCTTGTGCGGGGTGGCCTTGTAGACCTCTTCCACACGCTTGAGCAGGTCGCGGGCCACGGACTCGTAGGCCGGCAGCAGGCTCTTGGGAATAAAGTTGCCTTCGAGCAGGGTGTTGAGGGAGTCGTGGCCGAAGTTCTTCACGCCCAGTGCTTCGCGGTGTTCGAACGGGCGCGTGGAGCCCACCGCATGCAAACGGCCGAGCAATTGCCCGAGGCGATAGAGTTGGTCGAGATTGCCGGGCTCCGGCGCACGGCCGCCACGGCGAGGGAATAGGGTGAAGCGGAAACCCGCGTGTTCGAACAGGCTTTCACCGTTGTGTATCAGCGGCGCCACCACGGGTACTTCGCACTCGGCCAGTTCGAAGGTGAAGCGGTGTTCTTCCAAAATCGCTTCGTTGGTCCAGCGCTGGGGGCGGTAGAACTTGGCGATCAGCGGCTCTGAGTCTTCGATGCCCACCTGATACACGCGGTTTTCGTAGCTGTTGAGCGCCAGTACACGGGCATCGCTGAGAAAACCGATGCTTTCGACGGCGTCGAGAACGAGGTCGGGGGTGAGTGTTTCAAACGGGTGGGCCATGCGAACTCCTGCGCGCAGCAGGGCGCCGCGTCCGGCCGGGTATGGTAACAGCATAGATAGGTGGTGGCTGTGCGGACGCCTTCGCGAGCAAGCCCGCTCCCACATTTGACCGAGTTTCAACATGAGAATGCGGTCAAATGTGGGAGCGGGCTTGCTCGCGAAGAGGACTTATCAGGCGCCGACAATCCCACCATCATCCCGCCGAATCGCCATCACCGACGAGCGCGGCTTACCGTTCGGCAGATGCTCAGGCCAGGTCGAACCACCGGTTTCACCCGGATGCTGAATCCCCACAAACAAGGTCTTCTGATCGGGCGAAAAGCTGATGCCTGTCACCTCACACGCCACCGGCCCGACCATGAAACGGCGGATTTCCCCGGTGCTTGGGTCGGCGCACAGCATCTGGTTATTGCCCATGCCGGCGAAATCGCCTGCGTTGCTGTAGTCCCCATCCGTAAGAATCCACAAACGCCCAGCCTTGTCGAAACCCAGGCCGTCGGGGCTGTTGAACATGTTCTGCGGGTTGATATTCGATGAGCCGCCTTTTGGCGTACCGGCATGCACGCCGGGGTTACCGGCCACCACAAACAGGTCCCAAGTGAACGTCGAGGCGCCGTGGTTATCGGCGTCGGCCTTCCAGCGCAGGATCTGGCCGTAGACGTTCTTCTCACGGGGGTTGGGCCCACCCACCGGCTGGCCGTCTTCACCACGCTTGGCGTTGTTGGTGAGGGTGCAATAGACCTGGCCGTCGGTGGGGCTGACGACGATCCATTCCGGGCGGTCCATGCGCGTTGCCTTGACCACACTGGCGGCCAGGCGTGCGTGGATCAGAACCTCGGCCTGGCTGGCGAAACCTGTGCTGGCGTCGATGCCGTTTTTGCCGAAGGTCAACTCAACCCATTGACCTTTGCCCTCGGGGTGGTCGGCATTGCCGTCGCCCGCGTCGAAGATCGCAACAAACAGGGTGCCATGGTCGAGCAGGTCTTTGTTGGCCTTGGGGTTCTTGTGGTTGATCTTGTCGCGGCTGACGAACTTGTAGATGAACTCGCCGCGTTCATCGTCGCCCATGTACACCACGGCATGGCCGTCGCGGGTTTCAGCGAGGGCGGCGTTTTCGTGTTTGAAGCGGCCCAAGGCGGTGCGTTTGGCCGGGGTGGACTTGGGATCGAATGGGTCGATTTCCACTACCCAGCCGTGACGGTTGAGTTCATTGGGGTTCTTGGCCATGTCGAAGCGCGGGTCGTGCGGGTGCCAGTTGATGTCTTTGCTGGCAGCCACTACGCCGTAGCGTTTTTGCCCGGCGTCGAAGGTTTGCTGTGGGTTGCTGCTACCAAAGCAGTCGGTGAAGTTTTCTTCGCACGTCAGGTAAGTGCCCCACGGGGTCATGCCGTTGGCGCAGTTCTGGAAGGTGCCGAGCACTTTAGTGCCGGTTTTGTCGGCGCTGGTTTTCAGCCACTCATGCCCAGCAGCGGGGCCGCTGAGGCGGATCGGCGAGTTGCCGTGGATGCGGCGGTTGTAGCGCGAGTCCTGCACGAACTGCCAAGTGTCGCCCTGGCGCCGCACTTCAATCACCGACACGCCTTCACTGGCCAGCGCCTTGCGCACTTCTTCGGCCGATTGCGGCGCGCCGCCGTGGGCGAAGAGGTAGCGGTAGTTGGTGTATTCGTTGTTGATCGCCATCAGCGCCCGGTTGTTGTCACCCGGGAAGGGGAACAGGCTCATGCCGTCGTTGTGGTCGCCGAATTGCTGTTCCTGGGCCGCCGCCGTGCCGTTACCGGACGGGTCGAAGGCCGGTGCGGTCTTGCTCAGTGGTTGCCCCCAACTGATCAGCACCGAGGCGCTGTAACCCGGCGGCAGGGTGATGGCGTCGCTGGTGGCAGCGGCGATGCTGTTGAAACCCAGCAGCGGGCTGGCGCTGGCGGCGTTGACGGCCAGGGCGCTGCGGCTCAGCAGGTTGCCCCCCAGGAACATCGCGGCACCGCACAGGGCGCCGGCGCCGATAAAGCGGCGGCGGGTGAGGCCAACCATCTGTTCGAGGTCGGTGGCTTGGTTTTCTTCTAATAGGCTCATCACGGGCTCCCTGTGGTTTTTGCAGACACCATAAGGAGCGCGCGTGACGAAATGGTTGCAGTTTAAAGACGGCGGTTATTCAGGCTGGTGTTCCCAGTAGCACATTACTGGGGGCGAACTGCACTTGAATGGCTTGGCCCTCGGCAGCGCTCAGGGTTTTGAGTGTGTCGGGTTGCGCCAAGGCGCATAGCACCTGGCCGTTGGGCAAGGTGATACGGACTTCGCTGGGGCCACCGTCGGCGTCGAGCAGGGTCTCGATAACGCCGTGCATGCAATTGTGTCCAGGTGTTGCAGGTGCGTCAGCTGCGAGCAGCTCCAGCCAGCCAGCTTTGATCAACGCGACCACTTCCACGCCAATCTCCAGTTCGAGCCGTTGGGTGCTGTCGTGGGTGATCTGCGCATCGAGGCTCAGGCCACCGGCCAGTTGCAGGCGGATCAGGTCGTTGCGCCCGTGGCTTTCAATCGCAATGACCTGGCCGTGCAACTGGTTGCGCGCGCTGGTGCGCAGCATCAAGCGGCCCAGCAGGTTGAAGTCGCTGGCGGCTTCGTCCGAGCCCAATATCTCGGCCTGCAACACTTGCAGGCGTTGGTAGAGGCGCAACACCCGCTCACCCTCGGCCGACAACTTGGCGCCGCCACCGCCTTTGCCGCCGACGCTGCGTTCTACCAAAGGTTGTTGCGCAAGGTTGTTCAGTTCATCAATCGCGTCCCACGCGGCCTTGTAACTCAGGCCAGCGCTTTTTGCGGCACGAGTGATCGAGCCCTGCTCGGCGATATGCCCCAGCAAGGCAATGCGCTGGGGGCGACGGATGATGTGTTGGCTGAGGGATGTGGGCAGAGACATGGCGATACGCTTCGATGAGATGGGCCGAACGTTGCGGGCAAGGGGCTGCCGGCGTCAAGTCAGCTTGGGCGTGCGGGCCAGGCAAAACACGTCGACTTGCTGCGCGCCGGCATTCATCAATAGCCGCGCCAGGCTATGAGCGGTGGCGCCGGTGGTGAGCACGTCGTCGACCAGCGCAAAGTGTCGGCCTTGCACCTGGGCATTGGGCGCCAGGGCAAAGGCGCCCAGCAGGTTGCGTTTGCGGGTTTTGGCATCAAGGTCTTGTTGCGCGACGGTTTCATGGGGGCGTAACAACAACTGTTCATCGTGTTGGATATCGAGGTCTGCGCTGAGCCAGCGTGCCAGCATCACCGCCTGATTGTAGCCGCGTTCCCGTAAGCGCTTACGGGCCATGGGCACTGGCAACAGGCAGTCGGGGCGGGCGAGCCCGGTGCTGTCGAAGCGGTGTTGCAGGTGGCGGCCCATCAGATTTGCCAGCAGGCGCCCATACGGCCAGCGCGCCTGGTGCTTGAAGCGACTGATCAGGCTGTCCACCGGAAAGCTGTAGGCCCAAGGGGCGATCACCTGTTTAAACGCAGGGGGCGTTTTCAAACATTGCCCGCAAATCAAACCGTCCATCGGCAGGGGCAGGGCGCACACCTCGCAGTGCTCCATCAACCAAGGCAGCTCTGTTTCGCAGACGTTGCACACGCAATCGGCTGAATCTGTGGCTTCATCGCACACTAAACAGTTCTGTTCGTTTTTTAGCCAGATGTAAACCTGGTGTTTGTAGTCTGGTTGACAGTGCATGAATCTTCCTTAAATATGCCGAGCATCCGTGTCGTGTCTGTGGGTATTGCCCTTCCCGCAGCGCTTGCCAAAGCATAATCAAGGAATCGCCCATGAGCGCCAGCATCACCGCCACCTTGCGTCACGATTGGTCTCTCGCCGAAGTCAAAGCGCTGTTCGTGCAGCCGTTCAATGACCTGCTGTTCCAGGCGCAGACCGTGCACCGCGCGCATTTCGACGCCAACCGTGTGCAAGTGTCGACGCTGCTGTCGATCAAAACCGGCGCCTGTCCGGAAGATTGCAAATATTGTCCGCAGTCGGGCCACTACAACACCGGCCTTGAAAAAGAAAAGCTGATGGAAGTGCAGAAGGTCCTCGAAGAGGCTGCCCGCGCCAAGGCCATCGGTTCGACCCGTTTCTGCATGGGCGCTGCCTGGAAGCACCCGTCGGCCAAAGACATGCCATACGTGTTGCAGATGGTTCAAGGCGTCAAGGCCATGGGCCTGGAAACCTGCATGACCCTCGGTCGCCTCGATCAGGAGCAGACCGAAGCCCTGGCCCAGGCCGGTCTGGACTACTACAACCACAACCTTGATACCTCGCCGGAGTTCTACGGCAGCATCATCACCACCCGCACCTACAGCGAGCGCCTGCAAACCCTGGCCTACGTGCGCGATTCGGGGATGAAGATCTGCTCGGGCGGCATCCTCGGCATGGGCGAGTCCCTTGATGACCGCGCCAACCTGCTGATCCAACTGGCCAACCTGCCGGAGCATCCGGAGTCGGTGCCGATCAATATGCTGGTGAAGGTAGCGGGTACGCCGCTGGAGAATGCCGAAGACATCGACCCGTTCGATTTCATCCGCATGCTGGCCGTGGCGCGCATCCTGATGCCGCAGTCCCACGTACGCCTGTCGGCCGGCCGTGAAGCGATGAACGAGCAGATGCAGGCCTTGGCGTTTTTTGCCGGGGCTAACTCGATTTTCTACGGTGACAAATTGCTGACCACCGCTAACCCGCAGGCCGACAAGGACATGCAACTGTTCTCGCGTCTGGGGATCTTGCCGGAAGCGCGTGAAGAGCACGCCGATGAAGTGCACCAAGCGGCGATCGAGCAGGCGTTGGTGGAGCAGAAGAGCAGCGAGCAGTTCTACAACGCCGTGGTTTGACGCCTATCTCTCTATTGGAATGCAATCCAGTGTGGGAGCTGGCTTGCCTGCGATAGCGGTACTTCAGACACATCAATGCTGAATGTGCCGCCGTCATCGCAGGCAAGCCAGCTCCCACATTGAGACGATGTTCATCCAGATGTATCCGAGGCCTGCATGTCTTTCGATCTTTCCGCGCGCCTCGCTGCCCGCCGTGCCGAACACCTTTATCGTCAACGCCCCCTGCTCGAAAGCCCCCAAGGCCCACAAGTAGTGGTCGACGGCCAGCCTCTACTGGCCTTCTGTAACAACGATTACCTCGGCCTGGCCAATCACCCGCAAGTGATCGAAGCCTGGCGCGCCGGTGCGTCCCGTTGGGGCGTGGGCGGTGGCGCTTCGCACTTGGTGGTGGGGCACGCGACGCCGCACCATGAGTTGGAAGAAGCCTTGGCGGACCTTACCGGTCGCCCACGTGCCCTGCTGTTTACCACCGGCTACATGGCCAACCTAGGCGCGGTCACGGCGCTGGTGGGGCAGGGCGATACGGTGCTGGAAGACCGTCTCAACCATGCCTCGCTGTTGGATGCCGGTTTGCTGTCCGGTGCGCGTTTCAATCGCTACCTGCACAACGACGCCGACAGCCTGGCCAAGCGCCTGGAGAAAGCCACCGGCAATACGCTGGTGGTCACCGACGGCGTGTTCAGCATGGATGGCGACCTGGCCGACCTGCCCGCGCTGGCGCGTGAAACCCGCGCGAAAGGTGCCTGGTTGATGGTGGACGACGCCCACGGCTTTGGCCCGCTGGGCGCCAACGGCGGCGGGATCGTCGAGCATTTCGGCTTGAGCCAGGAAGACGTGCCGGTATTGGTCGGCACCCTGGGCAAAGCCTTCGGCACCGCTGGCGCGTTTGTGGCGGGCAGTGAAGATCTGATCGAAAGCCTGATCCAGTTTGCCCGGCCGTATATCTACACCACCAGCCAGCCGCCTGCGCTGGCCTGCGCCACCTTGAAAAGCCTGGAGTTGCTGCGCACCGAACATTGGCGTCGCGAGCACCTTGATAGTTTGATCCGCCAGTTCCGCCAGGGCGCCGAGCAATTGGGCCTGGACTTGATGGACAGCTTTACGCCGATCCAGCCGATCCTGATCGGCGACAGCGCCAAGGCTGTGCGCCTGTCGCAGATGCTGCGCGAGCGCGGTTTGATGGTCACCGCGATCCGCCCGCCCACCGTGCCGGCTGGCAGCGCCCGTCTGCGGGTGACATTGACGGCGGCCCACACAGCGGCGCAGGTGCAGCTATTGTTAAACGCATTGGAAGAGTGTTTCCGCTTGTTAGGCGCCACGGAGCCCAACCATGCGTGATCGACTGATATTGCTGCCCGGCTGGGGCCTCGGCGTATCGCCGCTGGAGCCTTTGGCCGCTGCGCTGCAAGGGTTGGATGAACACCTGCGGGTGCAGATCGAGCCGTTGCCGGCGCTGGAGTCCAGCGACCTGGATGAATGGCTGGATGAGCTCGACGCCACCTTGCCGGACAACGCCTGGCTGGGCGGTTGGTCGTTGGGCGGCATGCTCGCGTCCGAATTGGCGGCACGGCGAGGGGAGCGTTGCTGCGGGCTGCTGACCCTGGCCAGCAACCCGTGTTTCGTCGCCCATGACGGCTGGCCGAGCGCGATGCCGGCCGAGACCTTCGATGCGTTCCTGGCCGGTTGCCATGCCGACTCCCAGGTCACCCTTAAACGGTTCGGCCTGTTGTGCGCCAAGGGTGCGCAAGACCCACGCGGGTTGGCGCGCCTGTTGGTCAGCGGTGCACCGAATGCGCCGTCCAGAGCGTTGATGAGCGGGCTTGAGCTGCTTGCGCAACTGGACACCCGCGAAGCCTTGCTGGCCTACCGCGGCCCGCAGTTGCATCTGTTTGCGGGGATGGACGAGTTGGTGCCCGCCGAAGCCGCCGGTCACCTGCTGACCTTGCTGCCCGATGTTGAAATCGGCCTGATTGAACAGGCCGGTCACGCTTTCTTACTGGAAGACCCCCACGGAGTAGCGGGGGCCATCCAGGCTTTTTTGCATGAGTGTGCTGATGACTGATTTATCCCATCCTCCCTTGCCGAGTGCCTTGCCGGACAAGCGCCAGGTCGCGGCGTCGTTTTCTCGCGCCGCCGCCAGCTATGACAGCGTTGCCGAGTTGCAGCGCGCCGTCGGCAGTGAGTTGCTGGCCCGTTTGCCGGCCAACATCGCACCGCAGCGCTGGCTGGATATGGGGTGCGGTACGGGGTATTTCAGCCGTGTGCTGCACGACTTATTACCCGCCAGCCAAGGCGTGGCGTTGGATATCGCCGAAGGCATGCTCAACCATGCGCGGCCGCTGGGTGGCGCCCATCACTTCATTGCGGGCGATGCCGAACGCTTGCCGCTCAAAGCTGAAAGCGTGGGGCTGCTCTTCTCCTCCCTCGCGGTGCAATGGTGTGCGAATTTCGAGGCGGTGCTCAGCGAGGCCCATCGCGTGCTGCAACCGGGTGGCGTGCTGGCTTTTGCGAGCCTGTGCGTGGGCACGCTGGATGAGTTGCGTGAAAGCTGGCGCGCCGCCGATGGCCTGGTGCACGTCAACCGCTTCCGTCCCTTTGAGGCTTATCAACAACTGTGCGCGGCCAGCGGCCTGCGGGTAGTGAGCCTTGAGCGGCGCCCCCATGTGCTGCACTACCCGGATGTGCGCAGCCTGACCCATGAATTGAAGGCGTTGGGCGCGCATAACCTGAACCCTGGCCGACCGGGCGGGTTGACGGGGCGCGCACGGGTTGTTGCACTGGTGCAGGCGTATGAGCAGTTGCGCCAGGTGCAAGGCTTGCCGGCGACTTACCAAGTGGTGTACGCCGTACTGGAGAAACCTCTATGAGCGCCGCTTATTTCATCACCGGTACCGATACCGATGTCGGCAAGACCACCGTCGCTGCCGGCCTGCTGCATGCAGCCCGGCAAGCCGGCAAAAGCACCGCCGCTGGCAAGCCGGTTGCCTCCGGTTGCCAGGTAACGCCCAAGGGCCTGCGCAATGCCGATGCGCTGGCCCTGCTGGCCGAGTGTTCGTTGCCGCTCAGTTACGCCGAGGTCAACCCTGTGGCGTTCGAGCCGGCCATCGCCCCCCATTTGGCGGCGCGGGAGGCGGGTGTGTCGCTGACGGTGCAATCGTTGCTTAAACCGATGCAGCAAATTCTGGCGCGGGATGCAGACTTCACCTTGATTGAAGGCGCCGGCGGCTGGCGCGTTCCCTTGGCAGATCAGGCCAACCTGTCCGACCTGGCCATCGCCCTCAAACTGCCGGTGATTTTGGTAGTGGGCGTGCGCCTGGGCTGCATTAGCCATGCCTTGCTCACCGCCGAAGCGATTGCGCGGGACGGCTTGCAGCTGGCGGGTTGGGTGGCCAATATCATCGACCCCAAGACCTCCCGTCTGGAAGAAAACCTCGCCACCTTGGCCGAGCGGCTGCCTGCGCCGTGCCTGGGCCGTGTACCGAAACTCAAGCACGCTGGGGCTGAAGCGGTGGCGCAATACCTGCAATTGGACTTGCTGGACTGAGACAGCTCGACTGATTTTGGCTATCGCTAAGGCACTATGCCATTAGTGTTTTTGACGGGTGTTTTGCCAGGTTCTCTGCTTCAATCACCCTTCATGATTCTCTAAAGGCAGGCTTACGCCATGGACATCTCTGGAAGCAGCGCGTTTTATTCGGGCCTGAGCACCATTCAGACCGGGCAGAACCGTGTCGACCAGGCCGCCGGCAAAATCGCCAGCGCCGCGACCAACCAGCCTTCGGATGCACAGGTTGACCGTCTTCGCGCCAATGACCGTGCCCAACCTTCGAACTCGGCGAGCAATATGGTCGAGATGGCTGAAGGCAAGTTTCAGGTGGAGCTGGGTGCCAAAGTGGCCAAGGCTTCGGATGAAATGCTGGGTACGTTGATCGATACCTACGCTTAAACCCTTCTTTGTGCAGCACCCCGGCTCTTGTGTGGGAGGGGGCTTGCTCCCGATGACGGAGTGTCAGTCGACATCTTCATCGACTGATACAGCGCTATCGGGGGCAAGCCCCCTCCCACATTTGCCCTGCGTCGACCTCTAGAACTTCTACACTCAATTTGCTGTGGCAACCCGCCGCAAGCGTCCCCGTGTGCGTCATTGATCCGCATCATGACAAACGGCGTCTTGACATCCCCAGGTCGTAAACGTATGTTTCAAACACCTGTTTGACCGCCATAACAAATCCACGCGGTTGTTCATTCCAGATACATCAGCAGAGGTTTATCGCTATGCCTGACTACAAGGCCCCCTTGCGTGATATTCGCTTCGTTCGTGACGAACTGCTTGGCTATGAAGCGCACTATCAAAGCCTGCCGGCTTGCCAGGACGCTACCCCGGACATGGTTGACGCCATCCTTGAAGAAGGCGCCAAGTTCTGTGAGCAAGTGCTGGCCCCGTTGAACCGCGTGGGTGACATCGAAGGCTGCACCTGGAGTGAATCAGGCGTTAAAACCCCTACGGGCTTCAAAGAAGCCTACAAGCAATTCGTCGAAGGCGGCTGGCCAAGCCTGGCCCACGACGTGGAGCACGGTGGCCAAGGCCTGCCGGAATCCCTGGGCCTGGCGGTCAGCGAAATGGTTGGCGCCGCCAACTGGTCGTGGGGTATGTACCCGGGCCTGTCCCACGGTGCGATGAACACCATCTCCGAGCACGGCACCCCTGAGCAGCAAGACGCTTACCTGACCAAACTGGTGTCGGGCGAATGGACCGGCACCATGTGCCTGACCGAGCCACATTGCGGCACCGACCTGGGCATGCTGCGCACCAAGGCCGAGCCTCAGGCCGACGGTTCGTACAAAGTCTCGGGCACCAAGATCTTCATCTCGGCCGGTGAACACGACATGGCCGACAACATCGTCCACATCGTACTGGCCCGCCTGCCGGACGCACCGGCTGGCACCAAAGGCATCTCGCTGTTTATCGTGCCCAAGTTCATGCCCAACGCCGATGGTTCGGTGGGTGAGCGCAATGCGGTGACCTGTGGCTCCCTGGAGCACAAGATGGGCATCCACGGCAACGCCACCTGCGTGATGAACTTCGATGCGGCCACCGGCTTCCTGATCGGCCCGGCGAACAAAGGCCTGAACTGCATGTTCACCTTTATGAACACCGCGCGTTTGGGCACTGCGTTGCAGGGCTTGTCCCACGCCGAAATCGGCTTCCAAGGCGGCCTGAAATATGCGCGTGATCGCCTGCAAATGCGCTCGCTGACCGGCCCGAAAGCGCCAGACAAAGCCGCTGACCCGATCATCGTACACCCTGACGTGCGCCGCATGCTGCTGACCATGAAAGCCTTCGCCGAAGGCAACCGTGCAATGGTGTACTTCACCGCCAAGCAAGTGGACATCGTCAAGTACGGCACCGACGACGAAGCCAAGAAACAGGCCGATGGCCTGCTGGCGTTCATGACCCCAATCGCCAAGGCGTTCATGACCGAAGTCGGTTTTGAATCCGCCAACCACGGCGTGCAGATCTACGGCGGCCACGGCTTTATCGCCGAGTGGGGCATGGAGCAGAACGTGCGCGACAGCCGCATTTCGATGCTGTACGAAGGCACCACCGGTATCCAGGCCCTCGACCTGCTGGGCCGTAAAGTGCTGATGACCCAAGGCGAAGCGCTCAAGGGCTTCACCAAGATCGTGCACAAGTTCTGCCAGGCCAACGAAGGTAATGCGGCCGTTCAGGAGTTCGTGACACCGCTGGTTGCCCTGAACAAAGAGTGGGGCGAGTTGACCATGAAGGTCGGCATGGCCGCGATGAAAGACCGTGAAGAAGTCGGTGCTGCTTCGGTGGACTACCTGATGTACTCCGGTTACGCCTGCCTGGCTTACTTCTGGGCCGACATGGCACGCCTGGCGGCCGAGAAACTGGCCGCCGGCACGACCGAAGAGGCGTTCTACACCGCCAAGCTGCAGACCGCGCGCTTCTACTTCCAGCGTATTCTGCCGCGCACCCTGGCCCATAAAGCCACCATGCTGTCGGGCGCCAACAACCTGATGGACATGAAAGAAGAGGACTTCGGCCTGGCTTACTAAGCCTTACCGGGTTCTTTTCCTAAGCCGCCGCTCCTTCACGGGAGCGGCGGTTTTTTTATGGGCGATAAAAAAACCCAGTACAGCGCTCAGGGATTGTCGCTGCCTGCCGTTACAGTGATGGCAATGTGATACATGCGTGCCAGATTGTGCTTAACTGGCTGCGTAGAGGCACTAAGCCATCATTCTTTTGCGGGTTGGAGTTTTACCCTTGTCACGCGTGTCCGCTGTACGGTTCAGTCATTTCCTCCCTTCGTTGCTGCTGTTGCTGGCCGGGCTCTCGGCTGCGTACGTCAAAGATCTCAACGTCTTCTTCACCTCGCTGTTCAACGTGCTGCCGACCCTGGTGTTGCTGCTGGGTGGGGCGTATTGCGCGGTGTATCGCCGTCAGCGTGAACTGTTCTTGATGATCACGGTGTATGTCGCCTACTTCCTGCTCGATACCCAGACTGACTTTTACCGCGACAACGGCCGCGTGCGCGAAGACGCCGCCGTGGTGTTCCATCTGTGTTGCCTGCTGTTGCCACTGTTGTTCAGCATCTATGCGCTCTGGCAGGAAAAGACCCACTTGTTCCGCGACTTTGTCGCACGGTGCGCAGTGCTGCTGGCGATAGGCAGCGTCGCGCTGGCTCTGGAGCAAAGTTACCCCGAGGCGGTGCTGAACTGGCTGGCGGAGATACGCTGGCCGGCGCTGCATGGCACCTGGATGAGCTTGATCCAGCTGTCGTACCCGATGTTCCTGATCGGCTTTCTGACTCTGGCCGCGCAGTACTGGTACCAGCCGCGTCCGCTGCATGCAGCGCAGTTGGTGGGTTTTGTCGGGCTGTTTTGGATGTTGCCGCAAACCTTCATCCTGCCGTTTACGCTCAATATCATGTGCAGCCAGGTGATGCTGATGATCGCCGCCGGCGTGGCCCATGAGGCCTATCAAATGGCCTTTCGCGATGAGCTGACCGGCCTGCCAGGGCGACGTGCCCTTAACGAGCGCACGCAGCGGCTGGGGCGCAATTACGTGCTGGCGATGACAGACGTCGATCACTTCAAGCGCTTTAACGATACCCATGGCCATGACGTGGGCGATCAGGTGTTGCGACTGGTGGCGAGCAAACTGGCCAAGGTCAATGGCGGTGGGCGCGCCTATCGTTACGGCGGCGAAGAGTTTGCCGTGGTGTTCGCCGGCAAGACCCTGGATGAGTGCATGCCACACCTGGAGGAGATCCGCGAGATCATCGCCAACTACGACATCAAATTGCGCAACCCTGACCGTCCCCAGGACGATCAGCAAGGGCGCCAGCGCCGTGCGGGCAGCGGTGCGACGAGTGTGTCGGTGACGGTGAGCATCGGCGTGGCCGAGCGCCAGGCCGAGCAGCGCACCCCCGAAGAAGTGCTCAAGTCTGCCGACCAGGCGCTGTACGCGGCCAAGGGCGCGGGGCGTAACTGTGTGATCGCGGCGGGGCAAACCCGGCGTGGCGCGGTACGCATGGAAAGCGCTGCCGGTTGAGTAATGGCGCTGTATTCAGCAGCGCTACAGTGATTGTCCAAGGTGCTGGCCGGCAGTAGGTTTAAGCCATCTGCTGCCGGAGACATCGCCATGCCTGAATACAAAGCCCCCCTGCGCGACATGCGTTTTTTGATCGACAACGTGTTTGATTTTCACGGCCACTACGCTGCGTTGGGCGCCACCGACGCCAGCCCGGACATGGTCAGTGCGATCCTCGAAGAAGGCGCAAAATTCTGCGAAAACGTGCTGGCACCGCTCAATCGCAGCGGTGATGAAGAAGGCTGCCATTTCGATAACGGCGTCGTCACCACGCCCAAGGGTTTCAAGGAAGCCTTCGCCCAATACGTCGAAGGCGGTTGGCATGGTTTGGCGGCAGACCCGGCCTACGGCGGCCAAGGTCTGCCCCAATCCCTGGGTTTGGTGCTGAGCGAAATGATCGGCTCCAGCAACACCTCCTGGGGCATGTACCCCGGCCTCACCCACGGTGCGATGTCGGCAATCCACGCCCACGGCACCGCCGAGCAAAAAGACACGTTCCTGAGCAAGCTCACCGCAGGCGAATGGACCGGCACCATGTGCCTTACCGAAGCCCATTGCGGCACCGACCTGGGCCTGATCAAGACCCGCGCCGTGCCCCAGGCGGACGGCAGTTATGCGGTCACCGGCAGCAAGATCTTCATCTCGGCCGGCGAGCACGACATGAGCGCCAATATCATCCACCTGGTGTTGGCCAAGCTGCCGGATGCACCGGCGGGCACCAAGGGCATTTCGTTGTTTATCGTGCCCAAGTTCCACGCTGATTCCGGCGAGCGCAACGCGGTGCATTGCGGTTCCATCGAGCACAAGATGGGCATCAAGGCGTCTGCTACGTGCGTGCTGAACTTCGACGGGGCCAAGGGCTTTCTGATTGGCGAGGCGAACAAAGGCCTCAACTGCATGTTCACCATGATGAATCACGCACGCCTGGGCACCGGCATGCAGGGCCTGTGCAATGGTGAGGCGAGCTTTCAGGGCGCGATCAAATACGCCAACGACCGCTTGCAGATGCGCTCGCTCACCGGCGCCAAGGCCCCGGAAAAAGCCGCCGACCCGATCATCGTGCACGCCGATGTACGGCGCATGTTGTTGACGATGAAAGCCTTCAACGAAGGCAATCGGGCGCTGACCTACTTCACCGCGCAATTGCTCGACACGGCGCACCTGAGCAGCGACGCCGGCCAACGCCAGGAAGCCGAAGACCTGTTGGCCTTCCTCACGCCCATCTGCAAAGCCTTTATGACCGACACCGGGTTGGAAGTGACCAACCACGGCATGCAGATCTTTGGCGGCCACGGTTACATTCGCGAATGGGGCATGGAACAACTGGCCCGCGATGCGCGGATTGCGCCGATCTATGAAGGCACCAACGGCATCCAGGCCCTCGACCTGCTGGGGCGCAAAGTATTGGGCAGCCAAGGCAAGCTGCTGCGCGGCTTTACCAAGGTTGTGCATAAGTTCTGTGCCGCAAACGCCGAGCATCCGCAGCTCAAAGCCTATGTTGCGCAGCTTAATCAACTGAACGGGGAATGGGGCGAACTGACCACCAAAATCGGCATGGCGGCCATGAAGAACCCCGATGAAGTCGGCGCCGCGGCAGTGGATTACTTGATGTACAGCGGCTATGTGGTGCTCGCCTACCTGTGGCTGCGCATGGCACTCGCCGCCCTTGGGGGGCAAGACGCCGACTTCGCCAAGGCCAAGCTGGCCACCTGTGAGTTCTACTTCAAGCGCCTGTTGCCACGTACCGCCACGCACCGCGCTGCGGTAGAAGCGGGCAGCGAATGCCTGATGAGTCTGCCAGCGGAGGCATTCGCCCTGTGATGACTTAAAAATACCAATCAGTCACAAGTGGACCCTATGTGTCTGAAAAGTTGTTCGGGTACACTCGGAGCCTGTAAAACCGACACCTACCCGATTACTTTTCACGTTCTCACGAGGTTTGCCATGGCTGATTACAAAGCGCCGCTGCGTGATATGCGCTTCGTCCTCAACGAAGTCTTTGAGGTTGCCAACACTTGGGCTCAATTGCCGGCATTGGCAGACACCGTTGACGCCGAAACCGTAGAGGCCATCCTCGAAGAGGCCGGTAAGGTCACCGCCAAGTCCATCGCCCCGATCAGCCGTGCCGGCGATGAGCAGGGTTGCCGTTGGGAAGACACGGCGGTGTTTACCCCCGATGGTTACCCACAGGCCTACAAAACTTACGCCGAGGGCGGCTGGGTGGGTGTAGGCGGTGATCCTGCTTTCGGTGGCATGGGCATGCCTAAAGCCGTGTCGGCCCAGGTTGAAGAGATGATCAACTCGTCGAGCCTGGCCTTTGGCTTGTACCCGATGCTGACGTCTGGTGCGTGCGTGTCGATCAATACCCACGCCAGTGAAGAGCTCAAGGCGGCGTACCTGCCGAAGATGTATTCCGGCGAGTGGGCTGGGTCGATGTGCCTGACTGAAGCCCATGCTGGTACTGACCTGGGGATTATTCGCACAAAAGCCGAGCCTCAGGCGGACGGCTCCTACACGATCAGCGGCACCAAGATTTTTATCACCGGTGGCGAACACGACCTGACCGACAACATCATCCACCTGGTGCTGGCCAAGCTGCCGGACGCGCCAGCTGGCCCCAAGGGCATTTCATTGTTCCTGGTGCCCAAGTTCATGGTCAATGCCGATGGCAGCCTGGGCGCGCGCAACCTGGTGAGCTGCGGCTCCATCGAGCACAAGATGGGCATTCAGGCGTCTGCAACGTGTGTGATGAACTTCGACGCAGCGGTAGGTTACCTGGTGGGTGAGCCGAACCGTGGTTTGGCGGCGATGTTTACCATGATGAATTATGAGCGTCTGGGGGTGGGCATTCAGGGCCTGGCGTCGGGCGAGCGCTCGTACCAGAACGCGATTGAATATGCGCGTGACCGTCTGCAAAGCCGCTCCCCACTGGGTGCTCAGGCTAAAGACAAGGTCGCCGACCCGATCATCGTCCACCCCGATGTGCGCCGCATGCTGCTGACCATGAAAGCGGCGAACGAGGGCGGCCGGGCATTCTCCACCTACGTGGCGACTCAACTGGATATCGCCAAATTCAGCGAGGATGCTTCTGCCCGCGAACGTGCAGATAGCCTGGTGGCACTGCTGACACCAGTGGCCAAGGCGTTCTTGAGCGACTTGGGCCTGGAAACCACCGTACTGGGCCAGCAGGTGTTTGGCGGCCACGGTTACATCCGTGAGTGGGGCCAGGAGCAGTTGGTGCGTGACGTGCGCATCACCCAGATTTACGAAGGCACCAACGGCATTCAGGCGCTGGACTTGATGGGGCGCAAGATCGTCGGCAGCGGCGGAGCGTTCTATACCCTGTTTGCGGATGAGATCCGTGCATTCATTGCCTCTTCGGGTAGCGAGTTGGCTGAGTTCACCAAACCGCTGAGTGCGGCAGTGGACAACCTGGACGAATTGACCGCCTGGGTACTGGACCGCGCCAAGACCAACCCGAATGAAATCGGCGCGGCCTCGGTGGAGTATTTGCATGCATTTGGATACATGGCCTACGCCTATATGTGGGCACGTATGGCCAAGGCGGCGTTGGGCAAAGAGGCCGAAGAAGACTTCTACGCCAGCAAGCTGGGCACCGCACGCTTCTACTTTGCCCGTCTGCTGCCGCGTATTCACTCGCTGAGCGCCTCGGTAAAAGCCGGTAGCGAATCGCTGTTCTTGTTGGATGAAGCACTGTTTTAAGGGGGGATAGGGCGTGTAAGCATTCTCTTACATGACGTGCTGCTAATCGTCCTCTATCGCCAGATTGGATCCACAGATAATCTACTTCACATGGACGTCGCGCAGGAAGCGCAAAAGCAACAACACGGACACGTAGGATTCTGCCAGGAAGGCGGAGTGAAATGGATGTCAGGGAAACAGTCTGCAAAGCCCCGCTTCGGCGGGGTTTTCTTTTGCCCGCGAAAAAGTCAGGCGCTTGCCTGCGGGGCATTCATCACGTCTTCCAGCAGGGTGCGCAGCAGCGCTACCGTCGCTTGCTGGCGCTGTAGATCACGGCACACCAAACCGACTTTCAGTGGCACTCTGGGTTCGCTCAAGGGTTTCCACAGCAGTGACTGACTGTTGTGTTCATCCTGGGAGCGCCCCGGCAGCACCGTGGCCAGCTTGGTATGGGGCAGGCTGTCGAGAATCCCCACCATCGTATTCAACTCTGCCTGCACTTGCGGGCGCCGTCCCAGGTTGGAGAGCTGGCTTTGCCAGATCTGGCGTACCTGAAACTCTTCCCCCAGTAACAACATCGGCAATTCGGCGGCCTGTTTCAGCGAGACCTTCTTGAATTCCCGCAGGGGATGGTCATCGGGGATGACCACCTTCAACTCATCTTCGTACAGCAACACACCATGCAGCCCCGGCTGACGTGGCGGCAGGTAGCTGATGCCGATATCCAGCGAGCCGTTGAGCAAGCGCCGCTCAATCTCAAGCCCGGTCAATTCGTAAATCTGTACCACCAAGTGCGGCTGGGCCTTGCGCACGCGCTCCAGCATTTGCGGCACCAAACTGGTGTGCACGGTTTGCAGTACGCCGATCGCCAGGGTGCGCATCGCCTGGCCCTTGAAGTTGCGCAGGGCTTCGACGGCGTGCTGCATGCCGTCGATCAACGGCAGGGCGTGGTTGTACAGCGTATGAGCGGCGAGGGTGGGCAGCAGGCGTTTGCTGCTGCGCTCGAACAGGCTCACATCCAGGTTCTGTTCCAACTGGCGTATCTGCTGAGACAGTGCCGGTTGAGAGATAGAAAGGCGCTCTGCGGCACGGCCGACATGGCCTTCCTCATACACCGCGACGAAATAACGCAGTTGCTTGAAATCCATAAGACTTACTTATCGAAAAAGCTGGAAAATCGAAATGGCCGCCGGCCCCGGACGCGCCTAGTCTAGCGCCTATTCGCAGGGCTTACAGGGCCAGATCGGACAATGAACAGCGTTTTTGTTGACAGCGTTTACATAGGCAAGGCAATAAACCTCTGGGCAGCATGGGGGTGTCGCACCGACCAAGGTCCGGTTGCTATTGGGGGTGAGCTGTGAATCTGTTCAGCCTGCGCCGCCCAGCGCCGAGCCTGGACGACCTGATCCTGGATGAGTCCCACGATGATGCGTCGAGCGAATCGCTGATGCCCACCGTCGCGCGCCCCCCTCAAGTGTTCGTGCGTGGCCAGGGCTCCTGGCTGTGGGACAGCGACGACCGTGCCTACCTGGATTTCAGCCAGGGCAACGCCGCCAACAGCCTCGGCCACAGCCCGCGGGTGTTGATCAACGCACTGGCCGACCAAACCCAGGCACTGATCAACCCCGGCAATGGCCTGTATAACCGCGCTCAGCTCAACCTCGTCGAACGCCTGTGCCATCGCACCGGCAGCGATCAGGCCTACCTGCTCAACAGCGGCGCCGAGGCCTGTGAGGCCGCGATCAAACTGGCGCGCAAGTGGGGGCAGCTGCATCGTGGCGGCGCCTACCGCATCATCAGCGCCAGTGGCGGTAACCATGGCCGCAGTTTTGCGGCGATGTCGGCCTCGGCGGGCGGCCCGCAGAACCGCTTTGAACCGCAATTGCCGGGTTTCAGCCATGTGCCGTTCAATGACCTGCCGGCTCTGCACGCTGCGGTCGATGCGCAAACCGTTGCCATCTTGCTCGAACCTATCCAGGGCGAAGCCGGCGTCATCCCGGCGACCGAGCACTACCTCAAAGGAGTAGAGCGTCTGTGCCGTGAGTTGGGCATCCTGCTGATCCTCGACGAAGTACAAACCGGCATCGGCCGCTGCGGCACCTTGCTCGCCGAACAGCAATACGGCGTACGCGCCGACATCATCACCCTCGGAAAAGGCCTGGGCGGCGGAGTGCCATTGGCGGCGCTTCTGGCGCGGGGCAAGGCGTGTTGTTTCGAGGTGGGCGAGTTGGAGGGCACCCATCACGGCAATGCACTGATGGCGTCTGCCGGTTTGGCGGTGATCGATACCGTGCTGGAGCACGGTTTTCTTGAGCAGGTGCGTGAATCCGGCCTTTATCTGGGCGAAGGCCTCGCCCGCTTGGCATACCGTTACGAGCACGGTCAACTACGCGGCCACGGCCTGATGTGGGGCCTGACGTTGTCGGATGATTCTGCGGATGCGGTGGTAAAAGCCGCGTTACACGAAGGCCTTATCCTCAACGCTGCGCAACCCAACTGCCTGCGTTTCACCCCGGCGCTGACAGTGAGCAAAAGCAACATCGACGAAATGCTCCTGCGCCTGGCCCGCGCCTTTTCCCGGGTGCGCACTGCTCAGCTGCAATGCCGCAAAGGTATTGCCGTTTAACTTTATTTTCTGAACCGTCTCGCGGTATACGCGGCGCCTCCGGCCTGATTCTTTTGGCTGGGGGCGTTTTTTTGTGCGTGTAATTTTTGGTTTGGAAATGTTGATTGAACGTCTCTGAAAACAATGGCTTTTTAGCCAGCGTCGGTAAGGACTGCCGACTTGGCACAGCGTGCCTCACTTCTAATCTATACCACTGGGTGGTATGTTTGTGGGAAGGGATATCCATGAAATTGAGGTTGTTCAAAACCCGTAATTTCGCTAACGCGGCGAGCAAAGCCTGGATCTGCGATTCTGAGTTAAGGGAGGCGTTTGGCGAATTGCTCAAAGGCCAAGCGGATAATCTCGGAGGTGGGGTTTGAAAGAAGCGTCTAAAGGAAAATCGGCATCGCTCCATCGTGTTGGCCAAGGGAAGGCACTACTGGGTTTATCAATCTCTTTTCGACAAACAAAGACAGAGCAATATCAGTCATAAGGAACTAGATGGGCTGCGAGCATTGGCTAAGATCTATGAAAATCTAAACGAAGCGCAGGTCCGACATCTTCTGGATACCAGGGAGTTTGTGGAGATACATCATGACCAAAAAATATGAAAGCGAAGTACTTGAGTCTGTTCACCAGTCCGCCCTTGCGCTGTACTCAATTGGCGCTATCAGTAAAACAACGCTCCGTGAGTTCGACGAGGCCTGCCTCACTCCGGCTCCGTTGCAGATACCAGCCGAACAAATCAAGGAGCTGCGCGAGCGCAGCCACGTCAGCCAACCCGTTTTCGCCCGCTACCTGAACACCAGCGCCTCCACGATAAAGCAGTGGGAATCCGGCGAGAAACGCCCCAGCGGCATGGCCCTCAAGTTACTGAGCATCGTTCAAAAGCACGGCTTGGAAATTCTGGCCTGAAGATGGCGCTATGCCAGATCCCACTGAACCCTCACGAACGCCCACGGTCGATTAGCTACACGGCTCACACGAGCCGACTTTTTGGAGCTGAACCCATGGATTTCATTCGTATCATCATCGCCATTCTGTTGCCGCCACTGGGTGTGTTCCTGCAAGTGGGTTTCGCCGGCGCGTTCTGGTTAAACATCCTGCTGACCCTGTGCGGCTACTTCCCCGGCATCATTCATGCGGTGTACATCATCGCCAAGCGCTGAGGCCGTTAGCCTTTGGCGATGAGTCGTGAGTTGCGCTCGTTGCGAAAGGCCAACTGCTCAATCGTCTGGGTGGCGTGTTCGGCATCTTCGCGTGCTTGAAGAATGATGCCGTGCTGCTCGGACTTGCTGCACACCGGGTCGGCATTGCTCGCATCCCCTGTGAGCATGAAGGCCTGGCAACGGCAGCCGCCGAAGTCTTTCTCTTTTTCATCGCATGAACGGCATGGCTCGGGCATCCAGTCGTAGCCGCGAAAGCGGTTGAAACCGAACGAGTCGTACCAGATGTGTTGCATGCTGTGGTCACGCACGTTGGGAAATTGCACCGGCATCTGTCGGGCGCCGTGACAGGGCAGGGCGGTGCCGTCTGGCGTTACCGTCAGAAAGATACTGCCCCAACCGTTCATGCAGGCTTTCGGGCGCTCTTCGTAGTAGTCCGGCGTCACGAAGATCAACTTGCACGGGTGGCCTTCGGCTTCGAGCTTGGCGCGGTATTCGTTGGTGATGCGTTCGGCGCGCACCAGCTGTTCCTTGGTCGGTAACAACCCCACACGATTAAGCTGTGCCCAGCCGTAGAACTGGCACGTGGCGAGTTCGACGAAGTCGGCTTCCAGGGCTATGCACAGCTCGATGATGCGGTCGATCTTGTCGATATTGTGCCGATGGGTCACGAAGTTCAGCACCATCGGGTAGCCGTGTGCTTTCACTGCACGGGCCATTTCCAACTTTTGCGCAAAGGCTTTTTTCGAGCCGGCCAGCAGGTTGTTCACTTGCTCGTCGCTGGCCTGGAAGCTGATCTGGATATGGTCCAGGCCGGCTTTCTTGAAGTCGCTGATCTTTTGCTCGGTGAGGCCTATCCCTGAGGTAATCAGGTTGGTGTAGAACCCCAGCTTGCGCGCTTCGGCGATCAGCTCGGCAAGATCCTGACGCACCAGTGGCTCACCGCCGGAAAAACCCAACTGCGCGGCGCCCATTTCCCGTGCTTCACGGAATACCTTGAACCACTGCTCGGTGCTCAGCTCCTTACCCTGCTCGGCGAAATCCAGCGGGTTGGAGCAATACGGGCACTGCAACGGGCAGCGGTACGTCAGCTCGGCGAGCAGCCACAGTGGCAGGCCAATCGGCGGTTTTTCAGGCAAGGGTAATCCAGTGCTCTGCACGGGCGACCTCCATGAATTGCTCGATGTCGTTGCCCAGCTCAGGTACACCGGGGAACTGCTTATCCAGCTCGGCGATGATTGCCGCCACATCCCGCTCGCCGTCGATCAAGCCACCGATCAACGCGGCGCTGTCGTTGAGCTTGATCATGCCTTCGGGGTAGAGCAATACATGGCCCTTTTGCGCGGGCTCGTACTGGTAGCGATAGCCCTGGCGCCACGTTGGTTTTTTACTGCGATCAAAGCTCATAGGGTGATTCCCTTATGCCACACCCGCTGGTCGGTGACGCTGTGATACGGCGGGCGTTTGAGTTCGTAGGCCATGCTCATGGCATCCAGCATGCTCCACAAGATATCCAGTTTGAACTGGAGAATTTCCAGCATGCGCTCCTGGCCTTCGCGGGTGGTGTAGTGCTGCAACGTGATCGCCAAACCGTGCTCCACATCGCGGCGGGCCTGGCCCAGGCGGGTGCGGAAGTATTCGTAGCCGGCCGGGTCGATCCACGGGTAATGCTGTGGCCAGCTGTCGAGGCGCGATTGGTGGATCTGCGGCGCAAACAGCTCGGTGAGCGAGCTGCTGGCGGCTTCCTGCCAACTGGCGCGACGGGCGAAGTTGACGTAGGCATCCACCGCAAACCGTACGCCGGGCAGTACCAGCTCCTGGGAGCGCAGTTGGTCTGGGTCGAGGCCGACGGCCTGGCCGAGGCGCAGCCACGCTTCAATGCCGCCGTCTTCACCGGGGGCGCCGTCGTGGTCGAGCAGGCGCTGGATCCATTCGCGGCGGATCTCGCGGTCCGGGCAATTGGCCAGGATCGCCGCGTCTTTGAGCGGAATATTCACCTGATAGTAGAAGCGGTTGGCGACCCAACCCTGGATCTGCTCGCGGGTGGCGCGGCCGTCATACATCGCCACGTGGTACGGGTGATGGATATGGTAGAAGGCGCCCTTGGCGCGCAGGGCGGCTTCGAATTCGGCGGTGGTCAACGGCGTGTCAGTCATTTCTATCACTCCTACAATTCAATGCTCATGCCGTCGTAAGCCACTTCGACATTGCGCCGCACCAACTCCGCTCGCTCGGGGGAGTCTTCATCGAGGATCGGGTTGGTGTTGTTGATGTGGATAAGCACTTTGCGTTGCTCTGGCAATTGCTCCAGCACTTCCAGCATGCCGCCGGGGCCGTTCTGCGCCAGGTGGCCCATCTCGCGACCGGTGCGGGTGCCGACGCCGCGACGCTGCATTTCATCGTCGTCCCACATCGTGCCGTCCACCAGCAGGCAGTCGCTGCCGGCCATGATCTCCAGCAATGGCGCGTCGACCTTGCCCAGGCCAGGGGCGTAGAACAGTTTGCCGCCGGTGCGCAGGTCTTCGACGATCAGGCCGATGTTGTCGCCCGGGTGCGGGTCGAAGCGGTGTGGCGAGTAAGGCGGTGCGGCACTGCGCAGTGGCAGTGGGGTGAAGCGTAGGTTGGGGCAGGCGGGGACGGTGAAGCTGGTATCCAGCTCGATGCGGTTCCAGGCCAGGCCGCCGTTCCAGTGGGTAAGCATGGTGAACAGCGGGAAACCGGTGCTCAGGTCTTCATGGACCATGTCGGTGCACCACACCTGGTGCGGGCAGCCTTCACGCAGGCTCAAGAGGCCGGTGGTGTGGTCGATCTGGCTGTCCATCAGGATGATGGCGCTGATGCCGGTGTCACGCAGGGCGCGGCCCGGTTGCATCGGCGCAAAGCTTTGCAGTTGCGCGCGAATATCCGGCGAGGCGTTGCACAGAACCCAATTCACGCCATCGTCGGAGATTGCGATGGACGACTGGGTACGCGCCTGGGCCCGCAGGCTGCCATCGCGAAAACCCGCGCAGTTGACGCAGTTGCAGTTCCACTGCGGGAAACCACCGCCGGCGGCGGAACCTAGAATCTGGACAAACATGGTCGCTCCATCAAGCAAAGCTCAAAAACTAAAACGCCCCGGGCGGGCCGAGGCGTTGTATTACCCAGCGGATTAACGGCTGGCGAAGTACATGGTGACTTCGAAACCGATACGCAGATCAGTGTAAGCAGGTTTGGACCAGGTCATATTCTTACTCCTACCAAGGGATGGGACGTTCACTACCAAGTAATACATATAGTCCACCTCCTGTCGGAGATGTTCAGATGTGTGCGTGTGAATATTACTCAGTTCTGCTCAAGTTAGCGCTGTCTCGGTGGAAAAAGCCTTTTGCAGGGTTGGCAATGATCAGTCTCCCACTTGCCAGGCAGTCGAGATGCGCGGGCCGTTGGCGATGCAATACCAGCCGCCTGTGGCGTCGTTCAGTTGCTGGGCCGCCTGCTGCAAATCGTCTTGAGTACGGGTTTGGATCAACGGTTGAAGCTCGCCGAGGTAATCCGACGGATGGCCAGCCAAATGCGCATGCCACAGCAGCTCGGCGACTTGGGCGGTGGGCAGCGTCTGCGGCGAGAACTGTTGCGCCAGGGTTAGGTTGCCCATGTCGCTGGCGGTGATCAGCGCAGGCAATTGCTGCAGGAAGGTTTGCAGGTGATCAACGATCCCGCCCAGCGGCACGCTGGGGGACTGCACGCCAAACAGCAGGCCGGTTTGGCCGTTGATCTGTCGGATGCCGCTGAAAACCGCGTAGCCGATTTGCAGCTCAACTCGCAGACGTTGATAGAACGGCCCCTGCAACAAGTGCCCGAGCAGTCGCCACGCGGCTTCATCCGCAAGGGTCTGGGTAGGCGCTGGGCAAAACAGCAACAACGCGGCTTCATGGGAAGCAGTCTTCACTCCGTGCCAGACACGTTGCCCACTCAAGATGGGTAACCGGTGTTCTACGTTTGTGGGTTGCCCAGGCAGGCGGGCCGCTGCGGTCTTGATCGCCGCTTCAAGCGTGGCAGCAAACCCCAGCCCCAACCCCTGCCAGCGTGCAGAGGCCCACGAACCTTCGTCGCTCTGACGTGCAGTTGTCGCGCAACAGGACGCCAGCGCCTTGAGCAGTTCACGGATGGCGATCATGGGTGTCGAAGCTTGCACCGCCGGCTGCGCTTGAGTGAGCTGCTGCGCCAGCGCTTCCAGCACCGCCGGCATCGGCTCGTGCAGCCCGACCATTTTTATTTGCCAATCAGGGCCGATGGTTTCGAACGACAATTCGACGCCTGCCTGGCGCACCTGCTCGCGCAACGGCTGCAATGCGTCTTCCAGCCCGCAGGGTGCACCTCGCCATTGCAGGTACAGCGCACCTTCATCGCCGTCCGTTGCCAAGGCTTGGCTGAAGGTCAGCGCCGAGACGTCCTTGCGTCCGCGTGAACGGTCCTGGGCAAAAGTGCGCAAGCCCCGGTGGGCGCTGGTCTGGCCGCGAATCAGGCCGGCGCGCTCTTGCGTCGCCGCAGGGCGTAGGAAGGGGTTGCTCGGCGTTAGCTGCCATGTTTGCTGTGGTGGCGGCAGGTGCAAGGCGTCGAGCATGGCCTTGAGGGCTGCGACGGCTTGTCCCGACAGGTCTTCGCTGTCATTTCGGGCCAACGCGAGGGCCCCTTGGATTTGTCGTTGGCGAGCCGCCAGCAGGGCGAACTCTTCCCGTAATGAAGCCCACTCGCTGCGTGCGAAAAAGCTCAGCCAGTCGTACAGCAGCGCCTCAACCTGCGTCGCCGATTGACCTTGTTCGCTGAGCGTAACGTCGATATCCAGCAGCGCTTGCCCGGCGTAGTGATACACCACGCTCGCGTGCAAGGCAGTGGCCAATTGTTGTGCTTGCAGTTCAGCCAGCAGCCCGCCCGGTGCCGAGGCGTTAAGCCAGGTGCAGAGGAACTCAAGGGCTTCACGGGGCGCGTTGCAGGTAATGACGTGATGCTGGTGATTGCCCGCGAGGTGTTGATAACGTTGCGCCTGATCGGGCATTAACGCTGGTGGTGCGGCTTGTGGGCGTTGTGGGCCGCAGGTGAGTGCTGCGCTGAATTGCTGGGCCAGGCTTTCAAGCGCTTCCAGCGACTGTGGGCCGGCAAGGCTCAGGGTCATCTGCCCGCTCTGGTAGAACTGCTGGTGGAATTCCCGCAGTGCCTGCTGAAAAGGCTCACGCTCTACGGGCAGGCTGTCGCGGTTACCCGCATGAAAGCCTCGCAATGGGTGATCGGCGCACAGGCCTTGCAGCAACGCAACCTGCTGCTGCGCCTTGGCATCCTGGGACCAGGCGACAAACTCTGCATGCAGCACTTCCCGTTCGCGCAGTTGGTCTTCCACGGCCAAGCGTGGATGGGTCAGCATGTCGGCCAAGCGTTCCAACCCAGCGGCGAAGGTCGACTCCGGCAGCTCAAAGAAGAAATCCGTGGTGCGCTCACGGGTGCTGGCATTGACCTGGCCACCCTCGCGTTGCACGTAGGCCATCAACCCTTCACCTGTAGGAAACCGTTCGGTTCCCAGAAACAGCAGATGCTCAAGAAAATGCGCCAACCCCGGCCAGGCCAATGGCACGTCATGGCTACCGGCAGCCACGCGTAACACAGCGGCGCAACGCTTCAAACGCGGCGCGTGACGCAGGGAAACCCGCAGGCCGTTGGCCAGGGTCAGGTGAAGGTGATGAGGGTGGGCCGGCGCAGGCATGGGCACTTCCAAAACGTAGGAAGCGCCTATGCTAACAAACCCGCTGGGTCAGGGCTTGTGCAGTGCGCCGTAGAGCTCGGGGCGTCGCTCTTGCAGGTAGTGATTGGCGGCACGGGCATCGTGGATCGATTGGCGATCCAATGTGCCGACGATCAACGCTTCGTCCAGGCCTGCCTGGGCAATGCGCTGGCCATTCGGCGCGGCGATGCTGCTTTGCCCGCAGTAGTGAATGTCGCCTTCGTGCCCGCAGTAATTGGCGTAGGCCACGTAGCACTGATTTTCGAAGGCCCGCGCCCGCACGGTGACGTCCGCCACAAAGTCGAAGGGCACCATATTGGCGGTGGGCACCAGGATCAGCTCGGCACCGGCCAGGGCCAGGCGGCGGGTGTTTTCCGGGAACTCCAGGTCGTAGCAGATCAGCAGGCCGAGTTTCCAGCCGTTGAGCTCTACCAGCGGGAAATCATCGTCGCCGGCACTGAACATTGAGTGGTCAAGATCGCCAAACAGGTGAGTCTTGCGGTAGTTGCACAGGCGCTGGCCATGGGCGTCGATCAACTGCACGGCGTTGTAGACCTGCCCGTCCTCGGCTCGCTCCGGGTAGCCGTACACAATTGCCAAGCCAGCACTTTGCGCCAGTTCAGCAATGGCTTGCGCGCTGGGACCGTCCTGCGCCTCAGCCAAAGCCCCCACGGCTTCGGTGCCAATGTTATAGCCGGTGAGGAACATCTCTGGCAGCACCAGCACGTCGGCATCCGACGCTTCATGCACCAGTTGATGCAGGCGTGTGAGGTTGCCGGCCACATCCAACGGTAACGGCGGGCATTGGTACAGGGCGACACGCATGGTCAACTCCTTACTCGGGCAGGGCGATTGGGCCGATTTCATCGAAGACATCGCCAGGCCCTGGGTTCTCTGGGTGAGTGCTGCCACCGAAGTGGGTCATGATGCCCCATACCGCATTCAGCGAGGTCTGCACCGCGCCTTCGACCCAGGCTGGGGTCCATGAGACGTCGTCACCGGCGATGAAAATCCCACGTTGTTCGGCGGGCATGTCCTTCTGCATGAAGTGCGCATACATGCGCTGGTTGTAGCGATAGTGACCGGGCAGCGCGCCTTTGAAGGCCCCGAGGAAATGCGGGTCGGCTTCCCACGACACCGTGATCGGGTCGCCGATGATGCGCGCCTTGATGTCGACGTTCGGGTAGATCTTTTTCAACGCATCCAGCGCCAGTTTTACGCGCTTATCGATGGGCTGCGGCAGCATTTTCAGCGCGTCGCTCATCCACGAATACGAAAGGCAGATCACGCCGGGTTTGTCGTCGCCGTTGTCGAACAGGTAGGTGCCACGGGTCAGGCGATCGGTGAGGGTCATGCTCATCAGGTCGCGGCCGGTTTCTGGGTCTTTGTCCTTCCAGAACGGGCGGTCGACCATTACGAAGGTCTTGGATGATTGCATGTAGCGCGTGCGGTCCAGGGCCATCCACATCTTTTGCGAGAACAGGCTTTCATCGCATTCGATCTGGGTGGTCAGCAGCCAGCTTTGGCAGGTGGTCAGTACCGCCGCGTATTCACGGGTGTCGCCGTAGTTGTCGGTAACGGCAAATCGGCCATCGGCGGCATGAGCGATACGTTTAACACCGGCCCGTGGCGCACCACGGTGCAACGAGCTGAGGCTCGTGCCCTCTGGCCAATGGGCGCAGCGTTGCGGCACATGACGCCAGATGCCCATGGGCACCTGCGCCACACCGCCGACGACCAGATGTTGGTGGTCGTCGCAGTTGGTCATCACCACGCGGAAGATTTCCAGCATCGAGTTGGGGAAGTCTGAGTCCCAGCCGCCGGTGCCGAAACCCACTTGGCCGAACACTTCGCGGTGCAGGAACGACAATTTGGCGAAGGCTTTGGAGGTAGCGACAAAGTCGTAGAAGGTGCGGTCGTCCCACAGCGGTACGAGCTTATTCCACAGCTCCTTGAGGCGCGGCACGTCACGGTCACGGATGGCCTGCTGGATATCACCGAACTGCGAGCCGGCTTCCAGTGCATCGGCCCAAGCGTCGGCCACTTCCTGGAACAGCACCGGCAGGTCAGAGAGTTTTTGCGCGTAGTGGGTCTGGCCTTCGAGGTCGATCACCGTGCTGCCAGAGGCCGGGGTCAGCGGGTTGGGGAAGGGTTTGGTTTCCAGGCCGAGCTTGTCGACGTAGTGGTAAAACGCCGTGGACGACACCGGAAAACGCATGCCGCCCAGCTCTGCGATGATGCCCTCGGCGCCTTCAAAGGCCTGTGAGCGCAGGCGACCGCCCATCTTCGAAGCTTCGTACACCACTGGCTTGAGGCCCAGCTTCATCAACTCATAGGCGGCCACCAGGCCGGCGATGCCTGCGCCGACGATCGCCACTTCGGCGCCATGGTTGACGGCGGGAATACTGCCCAGGCCGGCGGGGTGTTCAATCCAGTCATCAAAGGCAAACGGAAAGTCCGGGCCAAAGATGGTGATGGGTTTTTTACCGTCTGCAGGGTGGCGATTGTTTTTGTTGAACGTATTCATGGCTGACCTTGCTGGATACCCGGCGGGGCACGACCCGCTGAGTATAGGAAAAGATGGCAGCCAGTTTAGGGAGCGTAGCGTTCGTTAATAAGACGCAAAGTGTCGTCGGATTGGATTGTTTTTAGTCAGAGTGACGAGACTGGTGGTCAGACTGGCTGGCCGCGATCCAATTTGTTACTGAGGATGATCGAGGTGGTGGTTTTTTCCACGCCCTCGACGCTGCCGATCTGGTCCAACAGCTGATCAAGCTGTTCCGGCGAATCGGTGCGCAGCCAGGCCACGTAATCGAACTCTCCGCTGACGGCGCACAACTGCTGGACCTGCGCCATGGCACTGAGCCTGCGCAGCACTTCCTTGCCCGAGCGCGCTTGCACGGTAATGCCCACATAGGCCTGCAAACCGCCGTCGACGACACGTTGGCCAAGGCGCACGCCATAGCCGGTGATCACCTGGGTTTTTTCCAGCCGAGCCAGACGCGACGTCACCGTAGTGCGCGCGATCCCCAACTGCCGGGCGAGCATGGCCACGCTTTCACGGGCGTTGATCTGCAAGGCTGCAATCAGTTGACGGTCGATTTCATCTAGGACGGGCAAGGGAAGCTCCGATACGGGCGGCAATGGGCAGGCATGTTACAGGCTTGTATCGGCCAGCAGGCAGCGGGCAAACAGTTGCGGCACCGGCAAATGGCGTTGGCTGTAGCGACTGAGCAGGATGATCTCACGGTAAAACGTCAGACTGCCCAGCGGGATGATTCGCACCTTCGGTGAATGTTCAAGCCACAGGCCAGCTTGAGGAATCAGCGAAACCCCCAGGCCACATTCCACCATCTTGACGATGGCTTCCAGTTCATCCAACTCCAGTGCCACCTGTACATCAAGCCGTTGCTCCCGCAAGAAGCGGCTGACCAAGCGACCGCCAAACGAGGCACGGTCGTAGCGCACGTGGGGTTGAGTGTTGAGCAAGTGCGAGGGGTCGTTGCCCACCATCGAGTCGGGCACGATCAGCACAAAGGGTTCTTTGCGCACCTCCTGCACATGCAACTCCTTGGGCAGATCAAAGGGCGGGCGGATGATGATTGCCGAGTCCAACTCGCCGGCGTCGACCTGGCTCAATAGTTCCAGGGACACGCCCGGCACCAGCTTGCACTCCACGGCCGGTGCAGCCAGGCGCAAACGCAGCAACGCCTGAGGCAGCAGGCCGGTTTGCGCGGTGCCGATGGCGCCGACCTTCAGTTCGCCACGGTATTCGTTGGCGTCTACCGGGACCGCCATGCGGTTAAAGGTCTCCAGGATCTCCTTGGCCAGAGGCAAGGCCCGCAAACCGGCGGCATTCAGCGTGGCCTGACGCCCGGTGCGGTCGAACAACTGCACGCCAAGGGCCTGCTCCAACTGCCGGATCTGCGCACTCACCGCCGACTGCGTCAGCCCGATATGCATGCCCGCCGCCGCGAACGTGCCGTGGCGGGTTACCGCGATAAAGGTCTTCAATTCCCGCAGCATAGGCGTCCCGACTGATCGAAATAATTTGAGCTCGGCGCAAAAACTATCGTCTTTTCATCGAAGCAAGCAAGGCTAGACTCGAAGTACTTAATGCCCCCAGAGGTTAGACCTGATGACACTCGCGCCTTTTCACCTGGCAATCCCGGTATACGACCTGGCCGCTGCACGGCACTTCTACGGTGACGTCTTTGGCCTGGAAGAGGGCCGCTCCAGCGACCATTGGGTCGACTTCAACTTTTTTGGGCACCAGTTGGTTATTCACGAACACCCGAAAACCGCATCCCAAGATTCAGCACATACCAACGCCGTGGACGGCCACGATGTGCCCGTACCGCATTTTGGCGTGGTGCTGGGTTGGGATGATTGGCATGCGCTGGCCGAACGCTTGCAGGCGCGGCAGACGAAATTCGTGCTGGAGCCGCACATTCGATTCAAGGGGCAGGTGGGGGAGCAGGCGACGTTGTTTCTGTTTGACCCGTGCGGGAATGCGCTGGAGTTCAAGGCGTTCAGGGATATCGGGCAGTTGTTTGCGAAGTGAAGTGGCCAGACACACGAAAGCCGCGCAATGCGCGGCTTTCTTGTTTGGTGGGCCCACACGGACTTGAACCGTGGACCAAAGGATTATGAGTCCTCTGCTCTGACCAACTGAGCTATAGGCCCTTATCTGGTCGCGGATTATAGCGATGGTTTACCCGCTGTGCTATCCGAAAAATCCTCAACACGCCTACGAAGGAAGGTAGCCGCAAAAAGCTCGGGCGGCATGGGCAGGCTGACGATGTAGCCTTGCATCTGTTCGCAGCCTTCGGCGGCCAGGAAGGCTTGTTGTGCGGGGTTCTCCACGCCCTCGGCGATGATGGTGAATTGCATGCTGTGGCCCAGGGCGATGATGGCGCGCACGATGGCGGCGTCATGGGGGTCGTCGGGCAGGCCGCGGACGAAGGATTGGTCAATCTTGAGGAAGTCCAGCGGCAGGCGCTTGAGGTAGCTGAGGGATGAGTAGCCGGTGCCGAAGTCATCAATCGCCAATTGCACGCCCAGGCGTTTGAGTTGGTGCAGCACCTCCAGCGCTTCTTCGGCTTGGCTCATGATGAAGTTTTCGGTGATTTCCAATTGCAGGCAGCCGGGCTCCAGGCGGTAGTCGCGCAACAACTGTTCGATGCGTGAGAGCAGGTTGGGGTGGCGCAGTTGTGCGCCGGCGAGGTTGACCGAGAGGGTGCCGAAATCATCGAAGGCGCGTTGCCAGGCGTGCATTTGCTGGCAGGCTTGTTCGAGTACCCAGTCGCCAATCTGCAGGATCATGCCGTTCTCTTCGGCCAGGGCGATGAAGTGTTCGGGCGGCACGTCGCCGAAGGTGGGGTGGTGCCAGCGAATCAGCGCCTCGGCACCGATCAGCTCTTGGGTGATCAGGCTCAGTTTGGGCTGATAGCACAGGCTCAGTTCGTTGCGCTCGATGGCGCGGCGCAGTTCATGTTCCAGCGCCACGCGCTCGTTGGCCTGGGCGGTGAGGTCTTGGGTGTAGCATTCGACCCGGTTGCGGCCCTTGGCTTTGGAGCGGTACATCGCGGCATCGGCGTTCTTGACCAGGGTGGCGACGTCGGTACCGTCCTGGGGGTAGAGGCTGGTGCCGATGCTGGCGCTGATGAAGAACTCATGCTCGCCCGCCTGGAACGGCGGGGTGAAGCAGGCCAGCAGTTTGTTCGCCAGGTGTTGAGCGTCGCCGGCATGTTGCAGGCCCGGGAGTAGGATGATGAACTCGTCGCCACCCAGGCGCGCCACGGTGTCGATGTCGCGCAATTGTTCCTTGAGGCGCACGGCGATGTCTTTGAGCAATAGGTCGCCAATCGGATGACCAAGGCTGTCGTTGATGTGTTTGAAGCGGTCCAGGTCGAGAAACAAGACGGCACCCTGTTTGCCGGTTTCCTGGTGGCCGTTGAGGGCCGATTGCAGGCGGCTTTCGAACAGTGTGCGGTTGGGCAGGCCGGTCAGCGGGTCGTGGTGCGCTTGATAGTCGAGGCGAGCCTGGGCCAGCTTGAGGCTGGAGATGTCGGCAAATACGGCCACGAAGTGGGTGATCAGTTGCTCGCGATTGCGCACGGCGCTGATGGTCAGCCAGCTAGGGTACAACTCACCGTTTTTACGCCGGTTGGAGATCTCGCCCTGCCAGTGCCCTTGGGCCGTCAACTGATGCCACATCGCTGCGTAGAACGCGCTGTCATGCAGCCCGGAGGCCAACAGACGCGGCGTATGGCCGAGGGCTTCGGCTTCGCTGTAGCCGGTGATCTCGCTGAAGGCGCGGTTGACGGCGCTGATGTTCTGCCGGGTGTCGGTGATCAGCACGCCTTCGGCGGTGCTTTCGAATACGGTGGCGGCCTGTTGCAGTTTTTCCTGCATTAACTGGCGTTCGGTGATATCACGGGCGATGGTCAGCATGCAGTCGTCATCGCCAATAGGCAGTGGGCGGCTGGACAGTTCACAGAGCCGAATTTGCCCATCACTGCGGCGGATATGGCAGATGAAGTCGCGAACGAAGCCATCGCGCTGCATCAGCTCCAGCATGTGTTTGCGTTCGTTGAGGTCGACCCAGATGCCCAGGTCCAACGCCGATTGGTCGAGGGAGGTTGCACTGGTGAAGCCGGTTATACGGCTGAAGCCATCGTTCACTTCTATCAGCAGGCCATCACTCTGGCGGCTCAGCAGCAAACCGTCCGGAGAGGCATGGAAGGCCTTGGCGAATTTTTCTTCGGAGGTTTGCAGCTGCTGCTGGGTTTCCTTGAGCTGGGAGATATCGCGCACCACCACTACGATGGCTTCAATAGTGTCGAGTTGGAACGGCTCGGCGGAAATCAGGCCGGTAAAGGCTTGGCCGTTGCTGCGCAGAAAAGGCATCTCCAGGTTGCGAATGCTGGACGTCTGTACGCGTTGCAGCAAATCCGGGCCAATACCTTTGATCCCCCAGATGTTCAACTCAGTGCCCGTTTTGCCGACGACATCTTCGGCGCGCAGGCCAACCTGATCTTCAAACGCCTTGTTGACCTCCAGCAGGCAGCCGTCGGACAGCCGTGCGATCACCAGGATGTCGGGGCATTGCTGGAACACCGAGGCAAACTTCTGCTCGGACAGTTGCAGGGCTTCTTCTGTACGTTTGGCTTCGCTAATGTCGATCATCAGACCGCGCAGCACCGGCTCATGCCCGTGCTCGATCAAGCTGACGATGTCCCGTACCCACAGGCAGCGGCCGTCAGCGGTGATTACCCGGTAGTCGACGCTGTGGTCGCGATTGGCGCGGGTTTCGCGCATGCAAAAGGCTTCGGTGCGGGTGAGGTCGGCAGGGTGGATGATGTTGCGCCAAAACCCGGGGATCAGCCAATGGGCCCGGGGGTAGCCCAGTAGTTCTTCGGCGTGGGGTGACACGTAGCTGTAGGTGAAGTCGGTGACGTTGGACTCCCAAGCGATGGCGGACAGGCTCTCCACCAGGCCGCGGTAGTGGTATTCGCTGCTGCGCAGTTCCTGCTCCAGGGCGACCCTGCGGGAAATTTCTGAGCTGAGGCGACGATTGATCCGAATCACGATGGCCAATACGGTGACCAACAGCAGTACGGCGGGCAGCCCGTATAGCAGCAGGTCTGTCCAGAACGTGCGGTTATCGGTGAAGCTGCCGACCCAATGTTGCTGAATGGCGCTGGTTTCATCCGGGCTGAGGTCGGCGAGGACTTTATCGAGTATGCCCACCAGCATCTTGTCATCACGCGGCACGCCCATCGCCAATTGATAGCGATACGGCGTTTCGCCACTGACGTACAGGCCATCCAGCTTCAGTTCGCGCAGGCTCCAGACACTGGAGGCCAGGTCGCTGACCACGGCGTCCACTTCGCCGGTTGCCAGGGCCTGCAACGTTGAGCTGACGTTGGGCAGGGCGACCAGATTGAGATCTGGGTGGTGGGTGCGCAGCAGTTCGTGGGGGGCGTAGTTCTCTACCACCGCGATTTTAAGACCGTAAAGGTCCTTGAGGTTTCGCGGTCGTGGGCCACCTTCGTGGGCAAGAATGACCATTGGGAAGTCAATGTAAGGGCGCGTGAATGCTAGATAATTCTGCCGTTCGGGCGTCGACATGATGCTAGAGATAAGATCGAGCTGGTTGGTGCGGGCGAGTTCCAGCACAGCCCCCCAACTGGGTGGCTCTATCAGCTTGATCCTGACACCCAGGCGATCCTGGATCAGGCGCACGTAATCGGCTGCCAGGCCTTGGTAGCGGCCATTTTCGTCACGGTATTCGAAGGGTGGCCAAGACGCATCCACTCCCAGCCGCAGCTCCTGATGGTCCGACAGCCAGGCACGCTCATCATCAGAAAGCGTCAACGCGCCAGCCGTTGCGGTCCAGGTCAGCAGCGACAGCAGCAACACAGTCGGCAATCTGGGCATAACGGTCTCGTTATGGCACGGGGAATGGTTCGAGTGTAGACGGGCATTGCGGGGGAGGGGTATTGCGGGGAGGTTTATCTATGGAAAAAAGCCGTCTATAGAAAGCAAAACCCCCGGCCTGGGCCGGGGGTTCTGTTATCACTCGTCGAGGAAGGAGCGCAGATGCTCGCTTCGCGTCGGGTGGCGCAACTTGCGCAGCGCCTTGGCTTCGATCTGACGGATCCGCTCGCGGGTCACGTCAAACTGCTTACCGACTTCCTCAAGGGTGTGGTCGGTATTCATGTCGATGCCGAAACGCATGCGCAGTACCTTGGCTTCACGGGCAGTGAGGCCGGAGAGTACGTCGCGAGTCGCTTCTTTGAGGCTCTCAACAGTGGCGACATCGATTGGCGACTGCATGGTCGAGTCTTCGATGAAGTCACCCAGGTGGGAGTCTTCGTCATCACCGATCGGGGTTTCCATGGAGATCGGCTCTTTAGCGATCTTCAATACCTTGCGGATTTTATCCTCAGGCATTTCCATGCGTTCGCCCAGCTCTTCCGGGGTCGGCTCGCGACCCATTTCCTGCAACATCTGCCGGGAAATACGGTTGAGCTTGTTGATCGTCTCGATCATGTGCACCGGAATACGGATGGTGCGGGCCTGGTCGGCAATCGAGCGAGTGATCGCCTGACGGATCCACCAGGTGGCATAAGTCGAGAACTTGTAGCCGCGACGGTATTCGAACTTGTCCACAGCCTTCATCAAGCCGATGTTGCCTTCCTGGATCAGGTCGAGGAATTGCAGGCCACGGTTGGTGTACTTCTTGGCGATGGAGATCACCAGACGCAAGTTCGCTTCAACCATCTCTTTCTTCGCGCGGCGGGCTTTAGCCTCACCGATCGACATGCGACGGTTGATATCCTTGATCTCGGCAATCGTCAGACCGGTTTCGGTCTCCAATGCTTGCAGCTTCTGCTGGCAACGGATGATGTCCGGCTGCAGGCGGCCAATGGCTTCAGCGTACTTCGCCTTGCCTTTGGCCAGTGCGTCAGACCAGCTTTCGTCAACTTCATTGCCCGGGAACTGGCGCAGGAAGTCAGCACGCGGCATGCGCGCATCACGGACACAGAGCTGCATGATCGCACGCTCTTGTGCACGCAGACGCTCAAGGGCGCTACGAACGCGCTCAACCAGGCCTTCGAATTGCTTCGGTACCAGCTTGATCGGCATGAACAGCTCAGCCAGCGCCAGCAGCTCGGCAATTGCCAGCTTGTTGGAGCGACCGTGCTTTTTCAGTGCCTTGCGGGTGATTTCCATTTGATCGGAAACCGCACCGAAACGCTGGGCAGCGATGATCGGGTCTGGACCGCTTTCGACTTCTTCTTCGTCGTCGGTGCTGGCTTCAGCCTCGTCGTCGTCGGAGTCATCGTCCGCTTTCGCGGCTTTGGCATCGACAGGCGGCGGTACTTCGGCAGCAGGCGGCGCGATGCCGTCGTCCGGGTCGATATAACCGCTCAGGACGTCGGACAGGCGGCCACCTTCGGTGGTGACGCGAGTGTACTCGGAGAGAATGTGGTCAACCGTGCCAGGGAAGTGCGCGATTGCGCCCATCACTTCACGGATACCCTCTTCAATACGCTTGGCGATTTCGATTTCGCCTTCACGTGTCAGCAACTCGACGGTACCCATTTCACGCATATACATGCGCACAGGGTCAGTCGTGCGACCGATGTCGGTCTCCACCGCGGCCAACGCGGCAGCGGCTTCTTCAGCGGCTGCCTCGTCGGTATCGGCGTCGGCCAACATAAGGGCGTCCGCATCCGGAGCACTCTCGTGTACGGGGATCCCCATGTCATTAATCATGCGGATGATGTCTTCCACCTGCTCTGGATCTGAAATATCCTCAGGCAGGTGGTCGTTGACCTCTGCGTAAGTCAGATACTTCTGCTCACGACCCAGGGTGATCAACTCTTTGATACGAGACTGCTGTTGCGCTTTTCCGGACATAACACCCTATCCACTGAAGGTCTTGGCGGGCAAAAAACAAGCCGAGGATTATACCCGAGCTATGACCTCACACGCCAGCTGAGGTCGGGTTTGATGCGGAAACATTCTGTTTTAAGAGGTCGCGCATCTGTTTTGCTATCTGAATTTGCTCTTCAGCCGTTAATCCCGGCTGCCTTGCTCTCTTAATGAGCTCATCGAGGGTCTGCGTGTGCTGACCCGCTGATAACCTAGTAATGGTGTCTAAAAACTGTTGTTCAAGGTTATCGCCGTCAATTAGCCACTCCTTTTCTGCGAGTGCTTTCAACAATCGGCCTTGTTCGGTGCCATGCCAGCGAGCCATGAGCTGAATAGAGTTTAGCTTAGGATTTTTCTGCACGGCTTCGATCAGCGCGATCAGCACCTGTGCATAAGTATTGCTCTCGTTGGCAAAATGATCGGCGCTTTCAACCTTGCCCGCCAATTGCGGGTGATGGATAAGTGTGCGCAGGGCAATCAGCGTTGGTGCTTCTACGGCGACCGGCGTGCGCGGGGCGTATGCCTCATCGCGGTCACCGCGCTTGCCGTTCTTGCTCCAGGGTTTCTTATCCCATTGCTTGCCGCCGGCGCCGGGCTTTTTCGGTGTCCACTCTTGCTGGGGGGCGTAGGCCTCCTGCGGTTGGTGGAAGTCGGAATAGTCCGGCATGGCGTCGTAATCCATGCCTGGGTCGTAGGCCGGTGGCGGCGCATCCTGCGGTGCGCTGTGCACCAGCTGGCTGACCGCTTCGCCACTCAGGCCGGTGATTTCCAGCAAGCGCTGGCGCATCAGGGTGCGCAAATTGGCGCCTGGCACTTTGTCGATCAGCGGTGCCGCGAGGGTGGCCATGTGGGCCTTGCCTTCGAGGGAGCGCGGGTCGGCTTCTTCGGTCAGTTGCTGGAAGAAATAATCGGCCAGCGGCTGCGCATGTTGGTTAATGCGCGCACGGAACGCGTCGGTGCCTTCGGAGCGCACCAGGGTGTCCGGGTCTTCGCCTTCGGGCAGGAACAGGAAGCGCGCGCGACGCCCGTCCTGCAGGCTCGATAGCGTGGCTTCGAGGGCGCGCCATGCAGCGTTGCGGCCGGCTTGGTCGCCGTCGAAGCAGAACAGCACGCTCGGCACCACGCGGAACAGACGCTTCAAATGTTCTTCGCTGGTGGCTGTACCCAGCGTGGCTACGGCGTTGCGCAAGCCTTGTTGGGCTAGCGCGATCACGTCCATGTAGCCCTCAACCACGATGATTTCATCGAGGTTGCGATTGTTTTTGCGTGCTTCGAACAGCCCGTAGAGTTCCTGGCCCTTGTGGAACACCGGGGTTTCCGGGGAGTTCAGGTACTTGGGTTTATCGTCCCCCAGCACGCGGCCACCGAAGGCAATGATGCGGCCGCGGCTGTCGCGTATCGGGAACATCACCCGGTCGCGAAAGCGGTCGTAGCGCTTGCCGGTCTCGGCGTTTTCCACCAACAGGCCAGCGTCGATCATGGCTTTTTGCTGCAGGGTGTCGCTGCTCAGGTGCTTGTAGAGATTGTCCCAGCCAGGCGGCGCGAAGCCGAGGCCGAAGTCGCGGGCGATTTCCCCAGTAAGGCCTCGGCCCTTGAGGTAATCGACGGCGGCTTTGCGCTGCGGATGGCTTTTAAGCGCCTGACGGTAAAAGTCGGCAGCGGCTGTCAGCAGCGGGTACAGCGGCGAATCAGTAGGCTGTCGCGGTTTGTGCGGGCGGCCACTTTCTTCGCGGGGGATTTCCATGCCAGCGGCTTTGGCCAGGTCTTCGACAGCCTGGGGGAAGTCCAGGTTGTCGTGGTCCATCAGGAAGCCGAGGGCATTGCCGCCCGCGCCGCAGCCGAAGCAGTAATAGAACTGCTTATCGGGGCTGACGCTGAACGACGGGGTTTTTTCTTTGTGGAATGGGCAGCAGGCGGTGTAGTTCTTGCCGGCTTTTTTCAGCTGCACGCGCGAGCTGACAACATCGACGATGTCGGTGCGGTTCAGAAGGTCGTCAATAAAGCTCTGGGGAATAAGCCCGGCCATGGCGTTCTCGTCATCACTGCGTGTAAATGAGGGCCCGTGAAGTGCTCAAGCCAACGTGTCGTAGGGCTCGACCATCAATCGTCTGCTTGGGTTGCATTGAAGTGTATCTGCCGAACATTCACTGACGTTAGTTTCTGGTCAGTCTTTGGCATGGAAGAAAAGGGGGGTGTGCTCGTCAGTAGCCTTGGTAGGCTCGTCAGAAGAGACGTGCACGCTGGCAAAAGAGCCAGTCCTGACGTGTGAAGCAGTTGTATCGGTCGCATGTGCGGCGTCAACAGTGAAGCATCAAGCGATATCCGCAAATGCCAACAGCCCGGCTGAGGGCCGGGCTTGGCAGAAGCTTGCTACGAACGTCTGTGTATTAGTACAGACGAACGGCGCGGCGCTGTTCGCGCTGAACTTTCTTCGCGTGACGCTTAACAGCGGCTGCTGCTTTGCGCTTACGCTCAGAAGTTGGCTTCTCGTAAAATTCGCGGCTACGAACTTCAGCCAGTACACCGGCTTTTTCGCAGGAGCGCTTGAAACGACGCAGAGCTACGTCGAAGGGTTCGTTCTCTTTAACTTTGACGGCTGGCATCCAGAGCTACCTTCTTTCATTACCGGGATCAACGTTCTCGTCGCAAGAAATTCGCGGCTGAGGTCGTCGGTTTTTAAGGGTTGCGGATGTTAACCCCTCATTGACCGGAATGCAAAGCCTCTGATCGAAAACCGCTAGTCGGGAGGGGGAGCGGCGACTATTATGCGCGCCTTCGAATCTAGCCTCTACAAGGCGCAAACCCATGCTAGTACTGGGACTTGAAACCTCCTGCGACGAAACCGGTGTCGCACTTTACGACAGTGAACGCGGGCTTTTGGCCGATGCACTGTTCAGTCAGATCGACCTGCACCGTGCGTATGGCGGTGTTGTGCCGGAGCTGGCCAGCCGTGATCACGTCAAACGCATGCTGCCCCTGATTCGTCAGGTGTTGGATGAGGCCGGCTGCGTGCCGACCGAGATCGACGCGATCGCTTATACCGCCGGCCCCGGATTGGTCGGAGCCCTGCTGGTTGGGGCTTCTTGCGCCCAGGCATTGGCATTTGCGTGGGGCATCCCGGCCCTCGGTGTGCACCACATGGAAGGCCATTTGCTGGCGCCCATGTTGGAAAAGACCCCACCAGAGTTCCCGTTCGTCGCTTTGTTGGTTTCTGGCGGTCATACGCAACTGGTTCAGGTGGATGGCATCGGCCAATACACCCTGTTGGGTGAGTCTCTGGACGACGCCGCCGGCGAAGCTTTCGACAAGACTGCGAAGATGATGGGCCTCAATTACCCCGGCGGTCCGGAAATCGCCCGTCTCGCCGAACAGGGCGTGGCCGGTCGCTACACGTTCCCGCGCCCGATGTGTGATCGCCCAGGCCTGATGTTCAGCTTCAGCGGCTTGAAAACCTCCGCGTTGAACACGTGGCAGCACAGCGTCAGCGCCGGGGACGACAGCCAGCAAGCCCGTTGCGACATCGCGCTGGCGTTCCAGCAGGCCGTGGTGGAGACTTTGACCATCAAGTGCAAGCGGGCCTTGAAACAGGCCGGCATGAAGCGCTTGGTGATCGCAGGCGGCGTCAGCGCCAACAAGGCTTTGCGTGCTTCGTTGGAAAAAATGCTCGGTGACATGAAGGGCGATGTGTTCTACGCACGCCCCGAGTTCTGCACCGACAATGGCGCGATGATCGCCTACGCCGGTTGCCAGCGCTTGCAGGCCGGGCAACATGAAAGCTTGGCGATCAGCGTGCAGGCACGCTGGCCGATGGAGCAGTTGTCGCCGTTGTGAGCCGTTGTAGGGCCGCAACGTGAGCCGGGCTCATCGCCGGTATTTAAAAATGCCGTTCGCGCCCGGCAAACAGGTCGCGTAAATTGCCCCGGTGGCGCCAGACGATCAGCAGAGTCAACACGCTCATCGGCAACAGCGCCGCTGGCTCCTGCCAAGCCAGCAGTGGCAGGGTCAGTGGGGTGGCGATCAACGCGGCGAGCGAGCTGGTGCGGGTCAGGTAGAACGTCAGCAGCCAGGCGAGCACGGCCAGCAGCGCAGCCGGTGGGTAGATGCCCAGCAGCATGCCAGCCGCCGTGGCGACACCCTTGCCACCGCGAAAGCGGAAGTACAAGGGGAACAAATGGCCGAGGACGGCGCACACGCCAACCCAGGCCTGTTGTTGCAGGGTAAGGCCGGCGAGGCTGGCGATAAGCACGGGCAGCAGGCCCTTGCACACATCGCCCAGCAGCGTCAGTACGGCGAGTTTCTTGCCAGCCAGGCGCAACATATTGGTGGCGCCGGCATTGCCTGAGCCACTCATTCGCGGGTCGGGGTTTCCCGTCAGGCGGCTGAGCAAAATGGCGAAGGACAGCGAGCCGAGCAGGTAGGCGAGAGTCGCCAGTAACCAAAACATGCTAACTATTCCGGGCGAGGACGCCCTGATTCTAACGGGGCATCGCGCCCTTGTCGTGCTGCGGAGAAGAGTGCTTGGACAGAGTGTTTATCGAAGGCCTGGAAGTCGACACCGTAATCGGGGCCTACGACTGGGAGCGCGGAATCCGCCAATGCCTGCGCCTGGACCTGAGCTTCGCCTGGGACAACCGCCCGGCTGCGGCCGGTGACGACCTGACCCTGGCACTGGATTACGCCAGTGTGTCGGCGCGTATCCAGGCCTTTGCCGAGCAATCCCAGTACCAGTTGGTGGAAACGTTCGCCGAGCGTCTGGCCGAAGTGTTGATGAGCGAATTCCAGATTCCCTGGCTGCACCTCAAGTTGACCAAGCCCGGTGCCGTACCGGCTGCAAAGGGCGTGGGCGTGGAGATCGAGCGCGGATGTCGCTAACTCAGGTTTACCTTGGCCTTGGCAGCAATATCGAGCGCGAGAGCCATCTGTGCGCCGGTCTTGATGCGTTGGCGAGTTTTTTGACAGATGTACGCTGCTCGGCGGTGTTTGAAAGCCAACCGGTGGGTATCAAGAGCGGGCCGTTCTTCAACCTGGTGGTATCGGCCTACACCGATTTATCGTTGATGGAGCTCGATCGTCGATTGAAGTTCATCGAGGCCGATAACGGTCGCTACGCGCCGGACCGCAAGGGCCTGCCGCTGGATATCGACGTGCTGCTCTATGGCGAGTTGGTGGGTAACTTCGATGGTTTGATCCTGCCGCGTGCCGAGATCCTCAAGAATGCCTTCGTGCTTTGGCCGCTGTCGTTGATGGCCCCACAGCGCGTGCATCCGGAGGCGGGCAAGACCTTGGCCGAACTGTGGCGAGATGCGCAGATCGACCAGGTGCTGGCGCCTGTCGCGTTTGAATGGCAGGGCCAGCAACTCACGCCTGATGAGCTTCTGTAGGCGCTGAGCATTCTGTGGCGAGGGAGCAAGCTCCCTCGCCACACTACAGCGTGTGTTGTTCTTTGTAGGCTTTCAGTGCCTTGAGCCGTTCATGCTTGAGCGCTTCCCCCAGCTCCGGGCCTTTGAAGCCTTTCTCCAGTAGCGGTGCCACCGCCACTTCGCGTGCGACCTGCGCCGCCCTGCGTAAATAATCTGCCTGTGGATAACTGCGCTGCTCAAAACCCTTGCGGCCCCGGGCGTCCATTTCGCAGGCGACCACAAACTCTTCAAAACGCTGCGGCCGGCGGTACACGTCGAAACTTTGCAGCAACTCCAGCAATGTCGAGGCTTTCAGCTCCAGGGCGCGATGGCCGTGGGTGTGATATTGGCAAACCAACAGCGCCAATTCCTGGCAGTCTTTTGGCACCTTAAAGCGTTCGTTGACCGCTTTTACCAGCTTCAAGCCGGTGTGTTCATGGGCAATATGCTGCGGCAACTTATCCACAGGCGTCAGGCCTTTGCCCAGATCATGCAGCAGGCAGGCCCAGCGTACGGTCAGTGGTTGTTGATGCAGAGCTGCCTGTTCCAGCACGCTCAGGGTATGCACGCCGGTGTCGATCTCGGGGTGATGGGCTGCGGGTTGCGGCACGCCAAATAGCGCATCGACTTCCGGCATCAAGGTTTTCAGGGCGCCGCAATCGCGCAGCACCTGGATAAACACCTGAGGCTGATTTTCCATCAGTGCGCGGGAGATTTCTTTCCAGCTGCGTTCGGGCGTCAGCGCCTCAAGTTCGCCGGATTCGCTGAGTTGGCGCATCAGCTCCAGGGTTGGCGGCGCAACGGTAAACCCGAGAGGGGCATAGCGCGCAGCGAAACGGGCAACCCGTAGTACTCGTAGGGGATCTTCGGCGAACGCAGGGGAAACGTGACGCAAAATGCGCGCTTCCAGATCTTGCCGGCCGTGGTACGGATCGGTCAGGTTGCCGTCGTCATCTTCCGCCATGGCATTGATGGTCAGGTCGCGGCGGATCAGGTCTTCTTCCAGCGTTACCTCAGGGCTGGCATGGAATACAAAGCCGCCGTAACCCCGGCCGCTCTTGCGTTCGGTGCGGGCGAGGGCGTATTCGTCGCCGTTTTTCGGGTCCAGGAAGACCGGGAAGTCTGCGCCCACCGGTTTGAACCCCTTGGCGAGCATCTCTTCGGCCGCCGCACCCACGACAACGCGGTCGATATCGGTGACCTTGATACCGAGCAAGCGGTCACGTACCGCGCCGCCGACTTTGTAGATTTTCATGAAAAAGCCTCCATTAGCGGCACAGGATACCGCCTGTGCCTGGCCAATGGAGGCTTTGCTGTTTTAGAGATGAACGACGGCCAGGTCCAGGCGGCCGTAGTCGTTGTCGTTGTGATCGCTGCGTGGTGGCACGTGATGAGTTTTCATCACTTGATCGCCCTGCAGGGTCTCCAGGTGAATATCGAACCCCCATAGCCGATGAAGATGCTTAAGCACTTCGTCAGTGGATTCGCCCAAGGGTTTACGGTCGTGCTGTTGGTGGCGCAGGGTCAGAGAGCGATCGCCGCGTACATCGATGCTGTAGATCTGCACGTTGGGCTCGCGGTTGCCCAGGTTGTACTGCGCCGCCAGGGTTTCGCGGATGGTGCGATAGCCCGGCTCATCGTGGATCGCCGGTACTACCAGGTCGTCCTTGAGGTCGTCATCGAGGATGCTGAACAGTTTGAGGTCGCGAATCACCTGGGGTGACAGGTACTGCAGGATAAAACTCTCATCCTTGAAACTGCTCATCGCGAACTTGATGGTCGACAGCCAATCACTGCCGGCGATTTCCGGGAACCAGCGGCGGTCTTCTTCGGTTGGATGTTCGCACATGCGCCGAATGTCGCGGTACATGGCAAAGCCCAGTGCGTACGGGTTGATGCCGCTGTAGTAGGGGCTATCGAAGCCTGGCTGGAACACCACGCTGGTGTGGGAAGTGAGGAACTCCATCATGAAACCGTCGGTCACCAGACCCTCGTCGTACAGGTCGTTCATCAGCGTGTAGTGCCAGAACGTAGCCCAGCCTTCGTTCATCACCTGGGTTTGGCGCTGTGGATAAAAGTACTGGGCGATCTTGCGCACGATCCGCACGATTTCCCGCTGCCAGGGCTCCAGCAATGGCGCGTGCTTTTCCAGAAAATACAGGATGTTTTCCTGAGGTTCGGCGGGGAAGCGCGCATTGTCCTTGTCGCTGTTTTTACCGGTCTTTTTAGGGATGGTGCGCCACAGGTCGTTGATCTGTTTTTGCAGATGCTCTTCACGTTCCTTCTGGCGTAGGCGCTCTTCCTCGGCAGAAATAGGATACGGGCGCTTGTAGCGGTCCACGCCGTAGTTCATCAGTGCATGGCAGGAATCGAGCAGGTCTTCCACCGCATCGATGCCGTGGCGTTCCTCGCATTGCATGATGTACTGCTTGGCGAACACCAGGTAATCGATGATCGAACTGGCGTCGGTCCAGGTGCGGAACAGGTAATTGCCCTTGAAGAAGCTGTTATGCCCATAACAGGCGTGGGCCACCACCAGTGCCTGCATGCAGATGGTGTTTTCTTCCATCAGGTAGGCGATGCACGGGTCGGAGTTGATCACGATCTCGTAGGCCAAGCCCATCTGGCCGCGGCTGTAGGACTTCTCAGTGCTGAGGAAGTGTTTGCCGTACGACCAATGGTGATAGCCCAGCGGCATGCCCACGGAGGCGTAGGCATCCATCATCTGTTCGGCGGTGATGACTTCAATCTGGTTGGGGTAGGTGTCCAGGGCATAACCCGCCGCAATGCGGCTGATTTCCCGGTCGTACGCCTGGATCAGTTCAAAGGTCCACTCGGACCCTGTGGAAATGGGTTGGCGCTTTTGCTCTTTTTTGGCGGTCATGTCACTAACCTGCGCTGGAAGAGTTCACGGAAGACCGGGTAGATATCGCCGGCCGAGACCAGTTGCTGCTGGGCAAACGTGTCGGCAAAGGCTTCGCCGATGCGCTCGTATTCGAACCACAGGGCCTGGTGCTCACGGGGGGTGATTTCAACGTAAGTGTAGTACTGCACGAACGGCATGATCTGGTTGATCAGGATGTCGCGGCAGATGGGCGAGTCGTCGTTCCAGTTGTCACCGTCCGAGGCCTGGGCCGCGTAGATGTTCCACTCGTTGGCTGGGTAGCGTTCGGCCATGATCTCCTGCATCAGTTTCAAGGCGCTGGAGACAATGGTGCCGCCGGTTTCCCGTGAATAGAAAAACTCCTCTTCGTCCACTTCTCGGGCGCTGGTGTGATGGCGGATGAACACCACGTCGATCTTGTCGTAGTTGCGCTTCAAAAACAGGTACAGCAGGATGAAGAAGCGCTTGGCGATGTCCTTGGTGGCTTGGGTCATGGAGCCAGACACGTCCATCAGGCAAAACATCACGGCCTTGGAGCTGGGGTTGGGTTGTTTGACCAGCAAGTTGTATTTCAGGTCGAAGGTGTCAAGGAATGGCACGCGGTGAATACGTGCACTGAGTTTCTCGATTTCCGCCTCGATTTCCTGGATATCGCCGAAGTTGTCGGGTTCTTCACGCTTCAAGCGCGCCAACTCCTCCTTGGCCTCTTTCAATTTTGCGCGACTGCTGCCTGACAGCGCGATACGCCGCGCATGGGCCGAGCGCAGGGTGCGAATGATATTGATGCGGGACGGGTTGCCCTCGTTGCTGATGCCGGCGCGCACGGTCTTGAAGGTGTCGGTGCCGGTGAGGTTACGCTTGACCAGGTTGGGCAGCTCCAGGTCTTCGAACATGAATTCGAGGAATTCTTCCTGGGTGATCTGGAAGACGAACTCGTCCATGCCCTCGCCGGAGTTGCCGGCCTTGCCCGGGCCTTTACCGCCGCCACCGCCTTGGGGGCGCTGGATATGTTCTCCGGTGGTGAACTCCTTGTTGCCGGGGTGCACGACGGTCTGTTTACCGCCCCGGCCGTGGTGCAGCACCGGTTCGTCGATGTCCCGGCCGGGAATGCTGATTTGCTCGCCATGTTCCATATCGGTAATGGAGCGGCGGCTCACGGCCTCTTCGACGGCTTTTTTGATGTGGTCACGGTAGCGCCGCAGGAAACGCTGGCGGTTTACCGTGCTCTTGTTCTTGCCATTGAGGCGTCGGTCGATCACATAGCTCATAGGGGAGCCCTCCGGGCAGCTTCACGTTACAAGCTTCAAACTGCGAGCTGGAAGCTTAAAGACAGGCGGTCAGTAGCCAGGCCAAAGGCCTGGCACTGCACGCTCGTCGCTGCCTTACTGCGATTTGCGAACCCGCAGGTACCACTCGGAGAGCAGTCGTACCTGTTTGTCGGTGTAACCACGCTCGACCATTCGTGTGACGAAGTCGTTGTGTTTTTGCTGATCCTCCTTGCTGGCCTTGGCATTGAAGCTGATGACCGGCAGCAGGTCCTCGGTGTTGGAGAACATTTTCTTCTCGATGACCACCCGCAGCTTCTCGTAGCTGAGCCAGGTTGGGTTTTTGCCGTTGTTGTTGGCGCGGGCGCGCAGTACGAAGTTGACGATTTCGTTGCGGAAATCCTTCGGATTGCTGATGCCGGCCGGTTTCTCGATTTTCTCCAGTTCTTCGTTGAGGGCCACGCGGTTGAGGATCTCGCCGGTCTCCGGATCGCGGTATTCCTGATCCTGAATCCAGAAGTCGGCGTACAGCACGTAGCGGTCGAAGATGTTCTGGCCGTATTCGCTGTAGGACTCCAGGTACGCAGTCTGGATTTCCTTGCCGATAAACTCGATGTAGCGCGGTGCCAGGTATTCCTTGAGGAAGCGCAGGTAGCGCTCGCGGGTTTCGGCCTGGAATTGCTCCTGCTCGATTTGCTGCTCCAGCACATACAGCAAGTGCACCGGGTTGGCGGCGATCTCGTGGGGGTCGAAGTTGAAGACCTTGGACAGGATCTTGAACGCGAAACGTGTCGACAGGCCGTTCATGCCTTCGTCCACACCCGCGCTGTCGCGGTATTCCTGGATCGACTTGGCCTTGGGGTCGGTGTCTTTGAGGTTTTCGCCGTCGTACACGCGCATCTTCGAGTAGATGTTCGAGTTCTCCGGTTCTTTGAGGCGCGACAGCACGGTGAACTGGGCGAGCATCTTCAGGGTGTCGGGTGCGCAATGGGCCTTGGCCAGGGAGCTGTTGAACAGCAGTTTGTCGTAAATTTTGATCTCATCGCTGACCCGCAGGCAGTACGGCACCTTGACGATGTAGATCCGGTCGATGAAGGCTTCGTTGTTCTTGTTATTGCGGAAGGTGTGCCACTCCGATTCGTTGGAGTGGGCCAGCAAAATACCCGTGAACGGAATCGCCCCCAGGCCTTCGGTACTGTTGTAGTTGCCTTCCTGGGTGGCGGTGAGCAGTGGGTGCAGCACCTTGATCGGTGCCTTGAACATTTCCACGAACTCCATCAGGCCCTGGTTGGCCCGGCACAGTGCGCCCGAGTAGCTGTAGGCGTCGGCGTCGTTCTGTGGGAATTCTTCCAGCTTGCGGATATCGACCTTACCCACCAGCGCCGAAATGTCCTGGTTGTTTTCGTCGCCGGGCTCGGTCTTGGCCACGCCGATTTGATTGAGGATCGACGGGTAGAGTTTGACCACCCGGAACTGGCTGATATCACCACCGAACTCGGCCAGGCGCTTGGTGGCCCACGGCGACATGATGGTGTTGAGGTAGCGCCTTGGAATGCCGAAATCTTCTTCGAGAATCGCGCCATCTTCGGTGGCGTTGAACAGGCCCAAAGGCGACTCGAAGACCGGTGAGCCCTTGATGGCGTAGAAGGGCACTTTCTCGATCAGTTGTTTGAGCTTTTCGGCCAGGGATGACTTACCGCCACCGACGGGGCCGAGCAGGTAAAGGATTTGTTTCTTCTCTTCCAGGCCTTGGGCGGCATGGCGGAAGTAGGAGACGATCTGGTCGATGCATTCTTCCATTCCGTGGAAGTCTTCAAAGGCCGGATAGCGGCGGATCACCTTGTTGGAAAATATTCGCGACAGGCGCGAATTGTTGGAGGTGTCTACCAGTTCCGGCTCGCCGATCGCCAGCAGCAGGCGTTCGGCGGCAGACGCGTAGGTGCTGCGGTCCTTTTTGCACAGCTCGAGATACTCTTGCAGCGTGAGTTCTTCCTGCTGTGTGGACTCAAAGCGTTGTTGGAAGTGGCTAAAGATACTCATGACGTCGTCACCTCGCTCGATACGTGGAGCCGACGCCGGATCAATCAGTCGATGCTGGCAGTCATTGGCGTACGCCAATGGCTGTTTTCCCCCCAGAACACCCTCAAACGCTACCGATGACCCGCACGCCGGTGTACCGGCTCTCCCCTGATTCGGATGGCCTGCGCTTAAGGATAGTTCGGAATCCGGGAGGTCAAGGCGCGATGCGTAATTAGTTTGGCTGCGCCGTTCGTCAGAAACGGCGCGAGCCCAAGCGTCACGCGGGGTAGCGGGGTTTGAAAAAAATTATTGCGAATCGCCTGACGAAATTTCCGCAGGATAAGTCGTACGCCACAGTTCAAAGCCACCGTCCAGGCTATAGACGTCGGAGAAGCCCTGGCTGATCAGGTAAGCCGCTGCGCTCTGGCTGGAATTGCCGTGGTAGCACGCCACGATCACGGGTGCATCGAGGTCGGCGGCGCGGATGAAATCGGCGATGTTAACGTTGTCCAGGTGCTGTGCACCGGTGATGTGGGCAGCGGTGTAAGTAGGCTGGTCGCGGATATCGACGACTACCGCGCCTTGCTCGCGCAAGGCCTGGGCTTGTTCGGGAGAGATACGTTTGAATTCGCTCATGGGGGCTCCTAGGGCTTGGCGGCCGGCAGGGTAACGGAAAGGGGGGATTCACACTGGCAGCTATGGCGCTCGCCAGTGTCGATGTTCATCAGGGTCATGGCGCCGCCCCACACGCAACCGGTGTCGAGGGCGTGCACGCCAGGCTCATTGCACTGGCCTTCAAGGGCCGCCCAGTGACCGAAGACGATCTGCGTTTCGCGGGTCTTGCGGTCTTTGTGGGCGAACCACGGCTTGTAGCCGGGCAGGGCGGTATCGGCGCCTTCTTTGCTTTTGAGGTCCAGCTTGCCTTCGGCAGTACAGAAGCGCATGCGCGTGAAGTAGTTGGTGATCACGCGCAGGCGTGCGACGCCAGTGAGGTCGTTGTCCCACTTCACAGGTTCGTTGCCGTACATGCCGTCGAGGTAAGTGGTGTACAGGTTGTCATCGGCCAGCACGCTTTCGACTTCGGCGGCGCACTTGAGGGCTTTCTTCAGCGTCCACTGGGGCGGGATGCCGGCATGCACCAGGGCCATGTTGCGACCCTCATCGTAATGCAGGAGCTTTTGTCGGCGCAGCCAGTCGAGCAGCTCGGCACAGTCTGGCGCTTCGAGGATTTCCCGCAGGGTATCGCCCTTTTTCAGACGCTCGATGTTATTGCCAGCGGCCAGCAGGTGCAGGTCGTGGTTGCCCAGTACACACACCAGGGAGTCACGCAGGCTATATAAGTAGCGCAGCGTCGCCAGGGATTCGGGGCCACGGTTGACCAGGTCACCGACCAACCACAGGCGGTCGCGTACCGGGTCAAAGGCTACGCGTTCAAGCAGGCACTTCAGGGGCTCCAGGCAGCCTTGCAGATCACCGACCGCATACGTCGCCATCAGTGCAGGGCTCCGGGCACGGCAAGGCGAAAGGGCGCGATGATGGCGTCGAACAGTTGGCCGTCGGTGGCTTTCATCTGATACGAGCCCTGCATGGTGCCGACCTTGGAGGTCATCACCGTGCCGCTGCTGTAGGTGTGGCTCGCGCCGCTGTCGATCAGCGGCTGTTGGCCAACCACGCCGGCGCCGCGTACTTCTTCGACCTGGCCGTCACCGTCAGTGATCACCCAGTGGCGTGACAGCAACTTGGCCGGCACCAGCCCGTTGTTCTTCACCGTGATGGTGTAGGCAAAGGCGAAGCGGTTCTGTTCAGGTTGGGATTGGTCCGCCAGGAAGCGGGTGACGACGCTGACGTCGATCTGGTAGCGAGGATCAGACATGCAAGAGGCCTTAAAAGCGGAGGACAGCAGATGCGAGTCAGTCTAGGCCAAGAGGTGGGCACTAGGCCAGACATGTGTCTGGCCATGCTCAGGGGTGTCAGTCGGCGGCTGGCGCGGGCTGGATAGCCAATTGGTCGGCCAGGCGCACGAATGCGGCCAGGTCCAATTGCTCGGGGCGCAAGCTACCGTCGACGCCGGCAGCCTCGATTTCAGCGTTGCTCAGCAGGGCCTTGAGGGTGTTGCGCAAGGTCTTGCGGCGCTGGTTGAAGGCTTCGCGTACGACGCGCTCCAGCAACTTGTGATCCTTGGCCGGGTGCGGCAGTACGGCGTGAGGCACCAGGCGCACGATGGCAGAGTCGACCTTCGGCGGCGGGTTGAATGCGCCAGGGCCGACGTTGAACAGATGTTCCACGCGGCAGTGGTACTGAACCATGATCGACAGACGGCCCCAGTCACCACCGCCAGGGCCAGCGGCCAGGCGCTCAACCACTTCCTTTTGCAGCATGAAGTGCATGTCGCGGATGATCCCGGCGTTGTTCAGCAGGTGAAAAATCAGCGGCGTAGAGATGTTGTACGGCAGGTTACCCACCACACGCAGGCTGTTAGGCGCCGCGTTGAGGCTATTGAAGTCGAACTTCAGCGCATCGCCCTGATGCAGGTTGAAGTTGGGCTTGTCGGCGAACTGCTGGTTGAGGATCGGGATCAGGTCTTTGTCCAGTTCCACCACATCCAGTTGGCCACCGCTGGCCAGCAGGCCTTGGGTCAGTGCGCCCTGGCCTGGGCCGATTTCCAGCAGGCGGTCTTCGGGCTTGGCATGGATGGAGCGCAGGATGCGGTCGATCACGCCAGCGTCGTGCAGGAAGTTTTGCCCGAAACGCTTACGCGCCCGGTGTTGGTAATGCTCGGTCATATGCGGGTCTCGGCCATCTGATAGGCGGTTTCCAGGGCCACGTGCAGGCTGCCGGTATCGATCTTGCCGCTGCCCGCGAGGTCCAGGGCAGTGCCATGGTCGACGGAGGTGCGGATGATCGGCAGGCCCAGTGTCACGTTGACGGCGGCGCCGAAGCCTTTGTATTTAAGCACCGGCAGCCCCTGGTCGTGGTACATCGCCAGCACTGCGTCGCAGTGCTCCAGATATTTGGGGGTAAACAGAGTGTCTGCAGGCAGCGGGCCACGCAGGTCCATGCCTTCTTGGCGCAGACGCTCCAGGGTTGGTTCGATGATGTCGATTTCTTCATGGCCCAGGTGGCCGCCTTCACCGGCGTGTGGGTTGAGCCCACAGACCAGGATGCGCGGTTGGGCGATGCCGAATTTTTGTTGCAGGTCGGCATGCAGGATGCGCGTGACGCGTTCCAGCCGCTCGACGGTAATGGCGTCGGCAATCTCACGCAGCGGCAGGTGCGTGGTCACCAAGGCGACGCGCAGGCCGCGTGTAGCCAGCATCATCACGACTTGTTCGGTATGAGTCAGCTCGGCAAGAAACTCGGTATGCCCGGAAAAGGCGATGCCAGATTCGTTGATCACGCCCTTGTGCACCGGGGCGGTGATCATGCCGGCGAAGTCGCCGTCGATGCAGCCTTGCCCGGCTCGGGTCAGGGTTTGCAGGACGAATGCGGCGTTGGCCTTATCCAGTTGCCCGGCAACCACCTTGGCTTGCAGTGGGGTGTCCCACACATACAGGCTGCCGGCGGGGGCGGGCAGGTCGGGCCAGTTGCCTGGCGACACATCCAGCAAACTGACAGCCACGCCCAGTTGCGCGGCCCGCTCAAGGAGCAGGTCGCGGCTGGTAATGGCGATCAGGGGGTGTGGCTGGGCGTGCGAGGCGAGCAGCAGGCACAGGTCTGGACCAATGCCGGCCGGCTCGCCGGGTGTTACCGCGAAACGCTGGGGTTTCACTGAGTTGCCTGGTCGGTGCCTGTTTGCTCGGCGCCTGGCAGCTTGTTCTCTACGTAGGCTTCGTCACGGATCTGACGCAACCAGGTTTGCAGCTCTTCGTCGTATTTGCGGTTACGCAGTACGTTCAGGGCTTGTTGCTCGCGGGCCTGGCTGGTGTTGTCGGTGGCGCGACGGCCAAGGACTTCCAGCACGTGCCAGCCGTATTGGGTCTTGAACGGCTTGGACAGAACGCCTTGCGGGGTCTTGGCCATGACGTCCTGGAACTCAGGCACCAGTGCCTTCGGGTCGATCCAGTTCAGGTCGCCGCCGTTAAGGGCAGAACCCGGGTCTTCCGAGAAGCTCTTGGCCAGGGTGGCGAAGTCTTCACCGCTTTCAATGCGGTCATAGATCTTCTGGGCCAGTTCCTTGGTTTGGGCTTCGGTGCGAATTTCGCTTGGTTTGACCAGGATATGACGAACATGGACTTCGTCTTTCAGCGAGGTCTCGCCACCGCGACGCTCCAGCAACTTCAGGATGATGAAACCACCTGGAGTGCGGGCCGGCTGGGTGATACCGCCAACTTCCATGGCGCTCAGCTCACGGTCGAACGGAGGTGGCAACTGAGCCGCTTTACGCCAGCCCATGTCACCGCCTTCGAGGGCGTTGTCGCTGCCGGACACGGCAATGGCCGTCTGGGCAAAGTCAGCACCTGCTTTCAGACGGTCATAGACAGCCTGGGTTCGGGCGGCGGCGGCATTGAGTTGCTCAGAGTTGGCGCTGTCCGGTGTCGGGATCAGGATATTGGCCAGGTGCAATTCTTCGGAGAGCTGCATCTTGCCTAGGTCCGAGGCCAAGAAGTTCTTCACTTCCTGCTCGGAAACCTGAACCCGCTCGGCCACACGGCGCTGACGCACACGGCTGATGATCATTTCGCGACGGATCTGGTCACGGGCGTCCTCATAGGACAAACCGTCGTGGGCCAGGGCTGCACGGAACTGGTCAATGCTCATGTTGTTACGCTGGGCAATGGTGCCTACCGCCTGGTTCAGTTCTTCGTCCGAAATACGGATGCCGGAACGATCACCAATCTGCAGTTGCAGGTTCTCGACGATCAGACGCTCAAGAACCTGTTGGTCCAGGACGCTGGTAGGCGGCACGCCACCGCCACGCTTGGCGATGGTTTGCTGAACTTCCTTGACGCGGTTGTCCAGTTGGCTCTGCATGATCACGTCGTTATCGACGATGGCCACTACCTTATCCAGTTCTTGAACCGCAGCGTGCGCCGATGCGGTGCCCAGGAACAACGCGCCCAGCACTAGCGGGCGCAGACAATCAGAAAGCTTGGTCTTCACGTTCACGATAACCTTCAATGCCTTTGTCGAGGAAGCTCTCTACCTTGGCGCCGGTCAGGCCGCCGAGTCCTTTGAGGACGATCTGCAGGAAGAGCCCGTGGTCACCCTTTTCGTTAAGCGGGGCGATCTGGCTGTATTCGTCGTTGGAAACCCAGTAACGGTTGATGACGCGCAGTTTCCAGCAGCAGTTGTCGTACTCGAAACCACCGAAGGCTTCCAGGGTACGGTTGCGGGCGTAGTCGTACTGCCAGCGGGTGATCAGGTTCCACTGTGGAATGATCGGCCACATCATCGAGAAGTCGTGTTGCTGGATTTTGTAGTAATCCTTCACGTAGTTCGGGTCGCCTGGCTGACCGTAGTCGCCACCGAACTGCCATTTACCCGTCGTCTGGTTGTAAACGACTTGGTCATTACGATAGCGGTAGCCAACGTTGATGATCTTGTTCGGGTTGTCTTCCGGCTGGTAGTGAAGCATCGCGCTACCGGAACGAGGAGCGTGCTCTTCGGTGTCCCAGTTGTAGTCGGCGGTGGCGCGCCAGTCGCGGTTGAAGCGGAACTCGTAGTCCAGTGCCACTGGCGAAACGTCAGTGTTCGCGTCGGCACGGTCGGCGGCGAGGATACCTGGCAGTTGCACTTCGCGGTCCTTGAAGTACAGCGCCTGGCCCACGGAGACGCGCTGACGTTCGAAGCCGTTGTCTTCGATCCAGCGGCTGGTCAAGCCCAGGGACAGCTTGTTTTCGTCGCCGATACGGTCGGTGCCGCTGAAGCGGTTGTCGCGGAACAGCGACGCGTAGCTGAACGAGTACTCGCTGGTGTCGAAGACCGGGATATCAGCCTGGTCCTTGTTGGGCACGTACAGGTAGAACGCACGTGGCTCCAAGGTCTGGCGATAGTCAGTACCGAACCAGTTGGTGTTGCGGTCGAAGTACAGGCCGCTGTCGACGCTGGCAACCGGGATTGCGCGGTCCTGGGAGCTTTTGAACGTGCCGCCCGCATATTGGGTGCCGGCTTGAGCCGCTGCCGCTTGGGCTGCGACGATGTCGTTCTTACCCTGGCTGTCCAAGTCCAAATCGTACTTGGTGTAAACGTACTTGAGCTTCGGCGTCACAAAGCCGTAGCTCCAGTTCATCGGGTATTCAACGGCTGGCGCTACGTTCAGGCGGGTACCGTTTGCACGGGTCAGGCCGGTAACGTAGGTGTCCAGGCGACGCTCAGAGGCACCGTCTTCGTTGATGAAGTTACCGTTCTCCAGGCTGCGTTCGAACCGAACAGCTTCGGTTTCGTAGCTGAAGTTCAGGCCACCAGGATGGAATGGCAGCTGACCATTGAAGGTGATCTGCGGCAACCGGTCATAAGGTGTGATCTGGGAGATCGTCGCCAGTTGATAGGCTTGTACGTTCAAACGTGCCTGGAAGGTATCGCCACGATAGGTCACGGCACCTTGCTGGTTCACGTAGTCGCGGCTCTCGACGCCTTCTTGATAGGACTTGAGGTCCTGGAAGTAGTACGGGTCGCTGATCGTTGTGTAGTCGACCTCGGTCATTACACGCGAATCTACACCGCCCTTATGCTGCCAGTTGAGCATGTAGCGGGTTTTTTCGTAATCGGTCTGACGCTTGCGCTCGTCGTTGTCGTCGTTCAGGTACGCGCCGCCGAACTGGCCTTCGCTGGACTTGGTGAGGTAGCGGAACTCGCCTTCCATCATCATGCCGCGCTTGGTCATGTATTGCGGGTACAACGTGGCGTCGTAGTTGGGCGCCAGGTTGAAGTAGTACGGCGTAACCAGGGTAAAGCCGGTCTCGCTGCCGGAGCTGAAGCTCGGCGGCAGGAAGCCGGATTGGCGACGGTCGTCGATCGGGAAGTAGATGTAGGGGGTGTACAGGATCGGAATGTTCTTGATCCGCAACGTCGCGTTGGTGGCCGTACCGAAACCGGTGGCCGGGTTCAACGTGATGTTGTTGCCCCTGAGCTGCCAGGCGTTGCTGTCTGGCTCGCAGGTGGTGTACGTACCGTCCTTGAGACGGATGATCGCGTTTTCGGCACGCTTGGCGTACAGCGCGTTACCGCGGATGCGCGACTTGTGCAGCACGTATTCGGCGTTGTCGATCTGCGCCGCGCCAGTGTCCAGCTGAACTTCGGCGTGGTCGCCGACGATCAGGGCACCGTTGTCGCGCAGGCGCACCTTGCCGTTCAGCTCGCCACGGTTTTCAGCCTGGTACAGGCTGGCTTCCTCGGACTCCAGCTGCATGCTGCCCTGGCGCATGACGACGTCACCGGCCAGGGTTGCAACTTGCTGTTCCTGCTCGTAACGAGAGGCCTTGGCACCGATGAAGGTAGGCGCATCGCTCTTGTTCGTCTTGTCGTTCATGCCAGGACGAATCGGCTCGATGTACGCACCACCGCAATACGGGCCGGTTTCGGCCAGTTGGGCGGCGGTCAGCTTATCGCGGGGTACCCAGTCCAGGTGGCTGTAGTCAGCGCTGCGCGAACGCAGGCCACGGCCCTTGGAGTCGGTGACCAGCTCGGTCTGCGGCACGGCCTCGGCTTTGCCGCCGCTGACAGCGGCTTGCGCCGTGTCGTTGGCTGAGCTGACGGCTGCGCCGTCATGCACCGGGCGCGGTGGCAACGGGGCAGCGGCGGTTTTCGGCGCGCAATCCCAAGCACCCGAAGCAGAGACTGAGCAGTCATACTGTTCCGCGGCGACCACGAATGAGGTGGCGAAAGGTTGCATGGCCAGCAGACTGCCGGTTACCAGCAACGGAAATTTTCTACGAAACGCGGGGGATTTCAATGCCATCTTATTAGTCCGGGCTTCCTGCGTGCCATCTGCCCGCGGTGTGGGCCGCACGACTCTCGATGGTCTGAAAAAGATGCGTGATAATAAAGCATGACCCGCTTGACGGCTAGGGCCGTCGGAGACCCTTGTAATGCCCGACCAAGATCTACGTTTACAACAGCTGAAAGTCTGGCTGGATGAGCAGTTGCCGATCCTTTTCAACGCTCAAGGCTGGGGCGCTGTACCCCCGGCCACGTTGACTGCGGCCAGTAGCGACGCGAGTTTCAGGCGCTATTTCCGTTGGGAAAGTAGCGACCGAACTTTCGTGGTAATGGACGCCCCGCCCCCCCAGGAAAACTGCAAACCCTTCGTCGATATCGCTCATTTGCTGGCGAAGTCAGGCATAAATGTTCCAAAAATTTACGCAGAAGATTTGCCGCGCGGCTTTCTTTTGCTCAATGACCTGGGCAGAAAGACTTATCTGGACGTGATTGACGAGCAAAACGCCGATCAATTGTTTGCCGATGCCATCGATGCGTTGCTGGCTTTCCAGCAGTTGCCGATGGACGCGCCGCTGCCCAGTTATGACGTTGCCCTGCTGCGCCGCGAACTGGAACTGTTTCCCGAGTGGTACGTACGTCGGCACCTGGGTGTCGAGTTCGATGCTCGCCAGCAAGCCCTCTGGCAGCGTGCCAGCGATCTGCTGATCGACAGTGCCCTGGCGCAACCCAAGGTACTGGTGCACCGCGACTACATGCCGCGCAACTTGATGATCAGTGAACCGAACCCCGGCGTGCTGGACTTCCAGGATGCGGTCTACGGCCCGGTGACCTACGACATCACCTGCCTGTTCAAGGACGCCTTCCTCAGTTGGCCTCAGGCCCGCGTTCGCGACTGGCAGCGCGGCTACTGGGAGCGTGCGGGTCAAGCCGGCATCCCGGTGCAGGCCGATTTCGATGACTTCCTGCAAGCCAGCGACCTGATGGGCGTGCAACGTCACCTCAAGGTCATCGGCATCTTTGCGCGCATCTGCCATCGCGACGGCAAGCCGCGCTACCTGGCCGACGTGCCGCGCTTCTTTGCTTATATAGAAGCGGTGCTGGCGGATCGCCCTGAGCTGAGCGACCTGGCTGAACTGCTCAGCAGCCTGCGCCAACCTGGCGAGGCACCCGTATGAAGGCCATGATCCTGGCCGCCGGCAAAGGCGAGCGGATGCGTCCGCTCACTTTGCACACGCCAAAACCGTTGGTGCAGGCCGGCGGCAAGCGCTTGATCGAGTATCACCTGGAGGCGCTGGCCAAGGCTGGCTTCACTGACATCGTGATCAACCACGCTTGGCTCGGTCAGCAGATCGAAAGCTACCTGGGGGACGGCGCGCAGTTCGGCCTGCGCATCCGTTACTCGCCGGAAGGTGAGCCGCTGGAAACCGGCGGCGGGATTTTCCAGGCGTTGCCACTGCTGGGGGATGAGCCGTTTTTGGTGGTCAATGGCGATATCTGGACCGACTACGACTTCACCCGGCTTAAACAACCCCTGCAACCCCTACAAGGTCTGGCCCATTTGGTGATGGTCGACAACCCGGCGCATCACCCCTCGGGCGGTGATTTCTATCTGGATCAGGGTTTGCTTCATGATGCAGCGGCCGGTGCCGATAACCTGACCTTCAGTGGCATTTCAGTGCTCGACCCCAAGCTGTTCGCGGGTTGCAGCGCCGGTGCCTTCAAGCTCGCGCCGCTGCTGCGCACGGCGATGGCCAAAGGTTTGGTGACGGGGGAGCACATGGCGGGACGTTGGATCGATGTCGGCACGCTGGAGCGCCTGGCGCAAGTTGAAACCCTGCTGACAGCGGGGCAGTAACATGTTGTGGCCAGGGACGCTGATCGGCGCCGGGGCTGGCTATGCCATTGCCAGTATTCCGGGGGCTTTGTTGGGCGCGCTGCTGGGTCAGGCACTGGATCGCCGCTTGCAACTGTACACCTGGGCGCAACTGCGTGAGCGCCTGGGCGGGCGCTCGGCGTTGCGCAATGACGAGTTGTTATTTGTGCTGCTGGGGCGCCTGGCCAAGAGCAACGGTCGAGTAGTGGATGGTCACATTCAGCAGGCGCGACAGGAGATGCGCTCGCTGGACATGAGCGAGTCCGCCCAGCGCCGTGCCATCGCCGCGTTTAATCGCGGCAAGTCCGGCTCAGACCGCGTACGCAGTTACTTACGCGTGCTTAAGGCTCAGCCCCATGCGGCCGAAGGCGTGTTGCGTGCGTGCTGGCGCATGGTGTGGGCGGACGGCAAGGCGGATGACGCCGAGCGCGATTTGATCGACCTGTGGGGCAAGTGGCTGGGCTGGACGCCACAACAGCTCAAGGCGCTGGCCGCGGATTTCACGCCGGAGCGCAAGCCGTTGGTCAGTCGGGGTGGCAGTTATCAGGACGCGTTGCGCCTGCTGGGCGTGACGGCCACCTCCGAACCTTCGGCGATCAAGCGGGCTTATCGGCGCCTGCTCAGCCGTCATCACCCGGACAAGGTGGCCGGCAGTGGGGCCAGCCCGGCGCAAGTGCGAGAGGCGACCGAGCGTACGCGTGAGTTGCACAGTGCGTATGCGTTGATTCGTGAGCGTCGGGATTTTCGCTGACAGATTGGATGTGCAAACCCAATTCAATGTGGGAGGGGGCTTGCCCCCGATGGCGGTGTGTCAGTCAACACATGTATCAACTGACAGATAGCTATCGGGGGCAAGCCCCCTCCCACATTTACCCTGCGGTGTTTATCAGTCTGTAGCCGCCTGCGGGCTCAACCACCCACGCACCCTTCGATACAACTGCTCCTGCTCCGCCGCACTGTTGCCAGGCACGGTCTTGAGCGACACTTGCTTATACCCCTCATTCTTCAACCGCTTGGCCGCCTGTGCCCGTGCCTGGGCATTTTTGCGGGCCTGGGCATTGTCTTGATAGAACACATCGGCGGTCGGCAGCTTCAGCCCCGGCACCAATTGCTGCACATCTGGATGACGTCCGTTCGGCGTCTGCGCGGCAACCATGACCAGTTTTTGAACTTGGGACGGCTGCTTCTCGGTCAAATACCGTGCGGCCCACCAAGCACCGGTGCCATGGCCGACCAGCACGACGCTGCGGGCACTCTGGGTTTGGGCGAAGGCCACTGCGGCGTCGATGCGGTCGAAGATGCGCGACGCATCAGTCTTATCCTGTTCATCTGCGCCCGGCACTACCGACGGGTCAGTGCCCTCGGCTTCGGCGCTGGCGGCTTGCTCGATAGGCTTGTCGGCGGTGCTGGCTTCCTTGCTGCTGGTGTCGACGGTGGCCTTGGGCGCTTCCATCACGCGGGGTGGCAGGGTGTCTACGCTCACATCCGGCAATGACAGGCTGAGGGTGCCCCAGTTGGCGTCCGGCAATTTGTGGCGCAATGGGCCGATGGCTTGAGGCCAGTCAGCATTTTCACCGCTGCCCGGTACGATAATCACCACGCCTTCAGGCTCGGCGCTATTAGCGGGTTTCCACAGGGCGAGGAATGAATCGCTGCCGGCCTGCAGTTGTTGCTGTTCCTGCTGGGGGATTGTGCGTGTAAGAAAGCTGGCTTCTTCCTGGCTGCGCTCTGGCAAAGGCTGGCGTTCTACCGGTTTTTCGGCGACCGGCGGCGGTGCGTCTGCGGCGTTTACACAAAAGGCGCTGGTAAACAGCAGCGACAGGCACAATGCTGGCAGTGCCGAGCGGTGAATAAAGGGCATCGTTAATTCCCGGCCAGAAGAGATTCCAGCAGCCTAATGGGTTGGTCAGTGTTTGTCAGTGATGTGAGACGTGGATCATGGGTTTTCGCTGTCTGCTGTTTATCGGCTGTTTATGCTTTGCCTTGATGGCGAATGCCGCGACTGTGCCCGCCGTGCCGCAGGCGCAGCTCACTGCACAGCAACGCGAATGGTTGGCTCAGCACCCGGAGCTGCGGGTGGGCGTGGTATTGCAGGCGCCTTTCGCCCAATACGACCGACGCTTGCAGCGGTTGTCCGGGGCCAATGTAGAGCTGATGCAGTGGCTGGCCAGGGCGCTGAATATCGAGCTGACCTGGCGCAACTTTCCCAACCAGGACCAGCTGGAAGCTGCCCTGCGCGACGGCGAGATAGACATGGCCCCCGGCCTGCAACAAACCCCGTCCGGCTTGCGCCTGTGGTTATTTACCGACCCTTATATGCGCGTGCCCCAGCACATCGTCGGTATTCGTGACGGCGGCGGCGCGGTGGAGCTGGAAAAGCTCGACGAGCAATCGCGCGTTGCCGTACGCATGCCCAGCGCCGTGGCCGACTACCTGCGCAGCACCTACCCGAGCCTCAACCTGCAAGGCGTGCCCATCGAGCGCCAGGCCCTGCAATTGCTGGTGAGCCAGCAGGCGCGTTATGCGGTGGTGGATGAGGCGCAGTTGAGCCGGTTGTCTGGCGAGGCGGAGTTCGCCGGGTTGGCGGTGGTCGGGGATATCGGCCTGCCGCAGTTGCTGCGGGTAGCCACCCGCCGCGATTGGCCCGAGCTGTCCGGCATCATGGAAAGCGCCCTGCGTGCCATCCCCGCCCGTGACCTGGACCAACTGCACAGCCGTTGGCTGCAACCCAAGTACCCTCGGCTGACCGAGTCCCCAGGCTTGTGGCAGAACATCAGCCTGTTGTTAGCGCTACTGCTGCTCGCCAGCCTGGCAGTGGTGTTCTGGCAGCGCCGTCAGCAACGGGCGCTTGAGCACGGCCTGCTTGCCGCCCGCGAAGAAAGCGCGGCCCGCGCCGCCGGTGCCGAAGCGCTGCGATTGACGCAATTTTCTATCGACCAAAGCACCGTCGGCATCCTGTGGGTCAATTGGGACAGCCATGTGCGCTACGCCAACCGCGCCGCCGAAACCATGCTCGGCTATGGCCCTGACGCGTTGATCGAGCGCCCGCTGGCCGACCTCGACCCGACGCTGCACATGGACCGCTGGCTCAACCTGTGGAAGCGCGCCCGCGCCAGCGAAGACGGCCCGCAGAACTTTGCCACCGATTGTCGGCGCGCCGACGGCAGCACATTGCCCGTCAACGTTTCCTTGAGCTTTCTGCGGTTTGCCGACGCCGAATACCTGGTGGTCTACCTCAACGATGTCACCGAACTGCGCCGCACGTTGGCCGCGTTGCTGCAAAGTGAAGCGCAGTTGCGCGAGCTGTCCGCCCACCTGGAAACCGTGCGCGAAGAAGAAAAAGCCCGCATCGCCCGCGAAGTGCACGACGAACTCGGGCAGATGCTCACCGTGCTCAAGCTGGAAACCTCCATGTGCGAACTGGCCTACGCGCAGTTGGACCCCGGCCTGCACGAGCGCTTGAACAGCATGAAGCGCCTGATCGCCCAACTGTTCCAACTGGTACGCGATGTGGCCACTGCATTACGCCCGCCGATTCTCGATGCGGGCATTGCGTCGGCCATTGAATGGCAGGCACGGCGTTTTGAAGCGCGTACACAAATCCCCTGTCTGGTCCAAGTTCCAGATAATCTGCCGACCTTGAGCGATGCCAAGGCCATCGGCTTGTTTCGCATCTTGCAGGAGGCGCTGACCAACGTGATGCGCCATGCCCAGGCGCATACAGTCGAGCTGACCCTGGCGGTGGAAGGCACCGATTTAAGGCTGACGATCAGCGATGATGGTGTCGGTTTCGTCCAGGCCCAAGGCCGCGCCGTGTCGTTTGGCCTGGTGGGCATGCGCGAGCGGGTGCTGATCATGGGTGGGCAGTTGAGCCTGCACAGCGAGTTGGGGGAGGGCACTACCCTGAGTGTCACGGTGCCGTTGGATGCATAACGATAAGAGGAAGCCCCTGTGATACGCGTACTGGTAGCCGAAGATCACACTATTGTTCGTGAAGGCATCAAGCAATTGATCGGCCTGGCCAAAGACCTGCTGGTGGTGGGCGAGGCGAGCAATGGTGAACAATTGCTGGAGACCTTGCGCCATGTGCCGTGTGAGGTGGTGTTGCTGGATATCTCGATGCCCGGCGTCAACGGTCTGGAAGCCATCGCGCGGATTCGTGCGCTGAGCAACCCGCCGGCGATCCTGGTGCTGTCGATGCACGATGAAGCGCAAATGGCCGCCCGTGCCTTGAAGGTCGGCGCAGCCGGCTACGCCACCAAAGACAGTGACCCGGCGCTGTTGCTCACGGCCATTCGCAAAGTCGCGGCGGGCGGGCGTTACATCGACCCGGACCTGGCCGACCGCATGGTCTTCGAAGTCGGCCTCACCGACTCTCGGCCCTTGCATTCTCTACTCTCGGAGCGCGAGTTCTCGGTATTCGAGCGCCTGGCCCAGGGCGCCAACGTCAACGACATCGCCCAGCAACTGGCCCTGAGCAGCAAGACCATCAGCACCCACAAGGCGCGGTTGATGCAAAAGCTCAATATCACCTCGTTGGCGGAGCTGGTGAAGTACGCCATGGAACACAAGTTGCTCTAACCACATACCTAATAACGACACCTTTGAAACACCCTCAATCCCATTCTTGCCGCTTGCAGCTTCGCCCTTGTGGCTGCACCGTCCCGTACGCGCCATCCGTGTAGGGCGTTCCCTACCCCAAACCTTCCATCCGGCTGATGCAATTCTCTCCCGGCCCCCGATTTCCGGGGTCTCGCGGCTGGACTACGCTTGTGCCACAGCAGTCCAAAACACAAAGGTGCGGGTATGAGCGAGGTGGATTCAAATGAGGTCCTGGTCAGCTTTCGTGGCGTGCAGAAGAGCTACGACGGCGAGAACCTGATCGTCAAAGACCTCAACCTTGAGATTCGCAAGGGCGAGTTCCTCACCTTGCTCGGGCCTTCCGGTTCGGGCAAGACCACCAGCCTGATGATGCTTGCCGGCTTTGAAACGCCGACCGCGGGCGAAATCCAGCTGGCCGGGCGCTCCATCAACAATGTGCCGCCGCACAAGCGCGACATTGGCATGGTGTTCCAGAACTACGCGCTGTTCCCGCACATGACGGTGGCCGAGAATCTCGCGTTCCCGCTGTCGGTGCGTGGTTTGAGCAAGACTGACATCAGCGAGCGGGTCAAACGCGTGCTGAGCATGGTGCAGCTCGACGCCTTCGCCCAGCGCTACCCGGCGCAACTGTCCGGCGGTCAGCAACAGCGTGTGGCCCTGGCCCGTGCGTTGGTGTTTGAACCTCAGTTGGTGCTGATGGACGAACCCCTCGGCGCCCTCGACAAACAGCTGCGCGAACACATGCAGATGGAGATCAAACACCTGCACCAGCGCCTCGGCGTGACGGTGGTGTACGTGACCCACGACCAGGGCGAAGCCTTGACCATGTCTGATCGCGTGGCAGTGTTCCACCAGGGCGAGATCCAGCAGATCGCCCCGCCGCGCACGCTGTATGAAGAACCGAAAAACACCTTCGTTGCCAACTTTATCGGCGAGAACAACCGCCTCAACGGCCGCCTGCACAGCCACACCGGCGACCGCTGCGTGGTGGAGCTGGCGCGGGGCGAGAAGGTCGAGGCGCTGGCGGTGAACGTCGGCCAGATTGGCGGCCCGGTGACCCTGTCGGTGCGCCCCGAGCGCGTCAGCCTCAATGGCTCCAGCGAAAGCTGCGTCAACCGTTTCTCGGGCCGGGTGGCTGAGTTCATCTACTTGGGCGACCACGTGCGGGTGCGCCTGGAAGTCTGCGGCAAGGCCGATTTTTTTGTGAAACAACCGATTGCCGAGCTGGACCCAGCGTTGGCGGTTGGCGACGTGGTACCGATTGGCTGGCAAGTCGAGCACGTTCGCGCACTCGACCCACTTCTAGAGGCGAATTAATCGCCCCCATGGCTTCACCAACCCTGCACGTGGAGAGAACAACAATGTTGAAATCCTTGAAGTATTCAGCGCTGGCCCTCGGTTTGATGGGCGCGACCCAGGCCATGGCCGGCCCGGACCTCACGGTCGTGTCCTTTGGTGGCGCGAATAAGGCGGCCCAGGTCAAGGCGTTCTACGCGCCGTGGGAAAGCGCGGGCTACGGCAAAATCGTCGCCGGTGAGTACAACGGCGAAATGGCCAAGGTCAAAGCCATGGTCGACACCAAGAGCGTCTCCTGGGACCTGGTCGAAGTAGAGTCGCCAGAGCTGTCCCGTGGCTGCGACGAAGACATGTTCGAGCCCCTGGACCCGAAACTGTTCGGCAACACCGCCGACTACGTAAAAGGCGCAATCCAGCCCTGCGGCGTGGGTTTCTTCGTGTGGTCCACCGTGTTGGCCTACAACGCCGACAAGCTGACCAGCGCGCCAACCAGCTGGGCCGATTTCTGGGACACCAAGAAATTCCCGGGCAAGCGCGGCCTGCGTAAAGGCGCCAAGTACACCCTGGAATTCGCCCTGATGGCCGACGGCGTAGCGCCCAAAGACGTCTACAAAGTGCTGGCCGGTAAAGATGGCCAGGACCGTGCCTTCAAGAAACTCGATGAGCTCAAGCCGTCGATCCAGTGGTGGGAAGCCGGCGCACAGCCGCCGCAGTACCTCGCTTCGGGTGACGTAGTGATGAGCTCGGCCTACAACGGCCGCATCGCCGCCGTGCAGAAAGAAAGCAACCTCAAAGTGGTGTGGAACGGCGGCATCTACGACTTCGACGCATGGGCGATTCCTAAAGGCCTGGCCAAAGACCGTGCAGAAGCCGCGAAGAAATTCATCGCCTTCTCGGTACAGCCGCAGCAGCAGAAGACCTACTCGGAAAACATCGCCTACGGCCCGGCCAACACCCAAGCCGTACCGTTGCTGGCCAAGGACATCCTCAAGGACATGCCGACCACCCCGGAAAACATCGCCAATCAGGTGCAGATCGACGTGAGCTTCTGGGCGGATAACGGCGAGCAGTTGGAGCAGCGTTTTAACTCGTGGGCTGCCAAGTAACTCTTGTCGTACCTGTAACCCCTGTGGGAGGGGGCTTGCTCCCGATAGCGGTGCATCAGTAGATACATTCATCAACTGACAGACTGCTATCGGGAGCAAGTCGAACCGTCGCACCGCCCCTCCCACATGGATCTTCTGTGTTCAGTAGATTGCATTCAATTTCAAGAATCGGAGTTTGCCATGGACATCGCCATTCCAGGCCCCACCCTCAAGCAGCGCCTGGCGCGTGCCGAGCGGCTCAATCGCTGGAAGGCCCAGGCCTTGATTGCGCCGCTGGTGCTGTTTTTGCTGTTGGTGTTTCTGGTGCCCATCGTTGCGCTGCTGTTTAAGAGCGTCGGCAACCCGGAAGTGGTCGCGGGTTTGCCGCGCACCGTGGTGGCGGTTACCGCCTGGGATGGCCGTGGCCTGCCGGGTGAGCCGGTGTACCAGGCCCTCAGTGAAGACCTGGGCGAAGCCCGCAAAAACCAGACCCTGGGCGACTTGTCCAAACGCTTGAACATGGAACTGGCCGGCTATCGCAGCCTGCTGACCAAAACCGCGCGGGCGCTGCCGTTTACCGAAGCCCCGGCCTCTTATAAAGATGCGCTGGAAAACCTCGACGAACGCTGGGGCGACCCGGCGTACTGGCAGGCGATTCGGCGCAATACCAGCAGCCTGACGCCGTTCTACCTGCTGGCCGCCGTCGATCATCGTATCGACGACCTCGGCGAAGTGGCCCCGGCCACGCCGGACCAGGCGATCTACCTGGACATCTTCGCCCGTACCTTCTGGATGGGTCTGGTGATCACTGCCATCTGTTTGGTGTTGGCTTACCCGCTGGCGTACCTGCTGGCCAACCTGCCGGCGCGCAAAAGCAACCTGCTGATGATTCTGGTCTTGCTGCCGTTCTGGACCTCGATCCTGGTACGGGTGGCGGCGTGGATCGTATTGCTGCAATCCGGGGGGCTGATCAACAGTGCGTTGATGGGCATGGGGTTGATCGACAAGCCGCTGGAGTTGGTGTTCAACCGTACCGGGGTCTACATCTCGATGGTGCACATCCTGCTGCCGTTTATGATTTTGCCGATCTACAGCGTGATGAAAGGCATCTCACCCACCTATATGCGTGCGGCGATTTCCCTGGGTTGCCACCCGTTCACCAGTTTCTGGCGCGTGTACTTCCCGCAGACCTACGCCGGTGTGGGCGCCGGGTGCCTGTTGGTGTTCATCCTGGCGATCGGTTACTACATCACCCCGGCACTGCTGGGCAGCCCGAACGACCAGATGGTCAGCTACTTCGTGGCGTTCTACACCAACACCAGCATCAACTGGGGTATGGCCACGGCGCTGGGCGGCTTGCTGCTGCTGGCCACTGTGGTGCTGTACCTGATCTACAACCGGCTGGTGGGCGCCAGCCGCCTGCGCCTGAGCTAAGGAGACCGTTGCGATGCTGAGCCCTTATATGTCGCCCGTTGAGCGGGTGTGGTTCTACAGCTTGCGGATTCTCTGCGGCTTGATCCTGCTGTTCTTGATATTGCCGGTGCTGGTGATCATCCCGCTGTCGTTCAACAGCGGCAGTTTTCTGGTGTACCCGCTGCAAGGCTTCTCTCTGCACTGGTACCAGGATTTCTTCGCCTCGGCCGAATGGATGCGTGCGCTGAAGAACAGCATCATCGTTGCGCCGGCGGCCACGGTGTTGGCCATGGTGTTCGGCACCCTGGCGGCGATTGGCCTGACGCGGGGCAATTTCCCGGGCAAGGCGTTGGTGATGGCGTTGGTGATCTCGCCGATGGTAGTGCCGGTGGTGATCATTGGCGTCGCCAGTTACCTGTTTTTTGCGCCGTTGGGGCTGGGCAACAGCTTTTTCTCGCTGATCGTAGTGCACGCGGTGCTGGGTGTGCCGTTTGTGATCATCACCGTGTCGGCGACCTTGCAAGGGTTCAATCACAACCTGGTGCGGGCGGCGGCCAGCCTGGGGGCTTCGCCGATCACGGCGTTTCGCCGGGTGACCTTGCCACTGATTGCGCCGGGGGTGATTTCCGGGGCGTTGTTTGCGTTTGCCACCTCGTTTGATGAAGTGGTGGTGACACTGTTCCTCGCCGGGCCCGAGCAAGCGACGTTGCCGCGCCAGATGTTCAGCGGGATTCGCGAGAACCTCAGCCCGACGATTGCAGCGGCGGCTACCTTGCTGATTGCCTTCTCGGTGTTGCTGTTGCTGACGTTGGAATGGTTGCGCGGCCGAAGCGAAAAACTGCGTACCGCCCAAGTATAAAGCCTACTGGAAATCAAAATGTGGGAGGGGGCTTGCCCCCGATAGCGGAGTGTCAGCCAATGCATCCAGCAACTGACCCACTGCCATCGGGGGCAAGCCCCCTCCCACATTGGATCTCCGACAGTGGTTTCGCGTTGTTTGAGGGAGCGTCTGCCTAGCCATTGAGCCAGGTCACGGTGCGCACGGCAAAGCATGCGGTATACAATGCGCGCCATCGTGATTTAGCTCAAAAAAGGTGCGTCATGCAGCCCTTCGTCATTGCTCCATCGATTCTCTCCGCCGACTTCGCCCGCCTGGGTGAAGAAGTGGACAAGGTGTTGGCCGCCGGTGCCGACTTCGTGCACTTCGATGTCATGGACAACCACTACGTGCCCAACCTGACCATCGGCCCGATGGTGTGCTCGGCACTGCGCAAATACGGCATCACTGCGCCGATTGATGCGCACCTGATGGTCAGCCCGGTAGACCGCATCATCGGTGACTTCATCGAAGCCGGCGCGACCTACATCACCTTCCACCCGGAAGCCACGCTGCACGTGGACCGCACCCTGCAACTGATCCGCGAAGGCGGCTGCAAGGCCGGCCTGGTGTTCAACCCGGCGACCCCGCTGGACGTGCTCAAGTACGTAATGGACAAGGTCGACATGGTGCTGTTGATGAGCGTCAACCCAGGTTTTGGCGGGCAGAAGTTCATCCCCGGCACCCTCGACAAGCTACGCGAAGCCCGCGCACTGATCGACGCTTCGGGCCGTGATATCCGCCTGGAAATCGACGGCGGGGTCAACGTCAATAACATCCGTGAAATCGCGGCGGCTGGCGCCGATACCTTTGTGGCCGGCTCGGCGATCTTCAATGCGCCGAACTACCAGGATGTCATCGACAAGATGCGTTCCGAGCTGGCGCTGGCACGTCCATGAGTGGCTTTGAGCAGCTGTTCCCCGGTAAATTGCCACGGCTGGTGATGTTCGATCTGGACGGTACCTTGATCGACTCGGTGCCCGACCTGGCAGCGGCGGTGGACGAGATGCTGCTCAAACTGGGGCGCCCGCCTGCGGGGCTCGAGTCGGTGCGTGAGTGGGTCGGCAACGGCGTGCACATGCTGGTGCGTCGGGCCCTGGCCAACCACATCGATGCCGAAGGGGTCGATGAGGTCGAGGCCGAGCACGCCCTGGAACTGTTCAACGCCGCCTATGAAGACGGCCACGAGCTGACCGTGGTTTACCCCGGCGTTCGCGACACCCTCAAGTGGCTGAGCAAGCAGGGTGTGGAAATGGCCTTGATCACCAATAAGCCGGAGCGCTTCGTCGCGCCGCTGTTGGACCAAATGAAAATCGGCCGCTATTTCCGCTGGATCATCGGCGGCGATACCTTGCCGCAGAAGAAACCCGACCCGGCGGCGCTGTTTTTCGTGATGAAAATGGCCAATATCCCGGCGTCGCAGTCGCTGTTCGTCGGCGATTCGCGCAGTGATGTGCAGGCGGCAAAGGCCGCTGGCGTGCAGTGCGTGGCCCTCAGTTACGGCTATAACCATGGGCGGCCCATCGCCGAAGAGTCACCGTCGCTGGTGATTGATGACCTGCGACTGCTAATCCCCGGTTGCTTGGGAACCGGCGCTGAGATAACGTTGCCCGACACCGATCCGTCCCCTTCTGGAAATTCCATCGTGGTGGTCACTCGCAAACTCTGGATGAAAGTCATCAAGGCCCTGGCCCGCTGGCGTTGGCGCGCCTGACTGATCCTGGCCGCGCTGCGGCACGTTTGCATACCTGACCGTTAGACCCTCAAGCCACGAGGCACCTATGATCCGCGAAGAATTCCTGCGTTTGGCCGCTGCCGGCTATAACCGTATCCCCCTGGCCTGTGAAACTCTGGCCGACTTCGACACGCCGCTGTCGATCTACCTGAAACTGGCCGACGAGCCCAATTCCTATTTGTTGGAATCGGTTCAAGGCGGCGAGAAGTGGGGCCGTTATTCGATCATCGGCCTGCCGTGCCGCACCGTCATGCGCGTTCACGATCATCATGTGAGCATCACCCATGATGGCGTCGAGATCGAAAGCCATGATGTAGAAGACCCGCTGGCGTTCGTCGAAACCTTCAAGGCGCGTTACAACGTGCCGACCATCCCTGGCTTGCCGCGTTTCAACGGTGGCCTGGTGGGTTATTTCGGTTACGACTGTGTGCGTTATGTGGAAAAACGCTTGGGCAAGTGCCCGAACCCAGACCCGCTGGGCGTGCCAGACATTCTGCTGATGGTCTCCGATGCGGTTGTGGTCTTCGACAACCTGGCCGGCAAGATGCACGCGATAGTGCTCGCCGACCCATCCCAGGCGGACGCGTTCGAGCAAGGCCAGGCCAGTCTGCAAGCGCTGCTGGAAAAACTGCGCCAGCCGATCACCCCGCGTCGCGGCCTGGACCTCAGCCGTCCACCGGCGGCCGATCCGATCTTTCGTTCAAGCTTTACCCAGGATGACTACGAGCGCGCCGTCGATACCATCAAGGAATACATCCTTGCCGGTGACTGCATGCAGGTGGTGCCGTCGCAACGCATGTCCATCGACTTCAAGGCCGCGCCGATTGACCTGTACCGCGCGCTGCGCTGCTTCAACCCGACGCCGTACATGTACTTCTTCAATTTTGGCGACTTCCACGTGGTGGGCAGCTCGCCGGAAGTGCTGGTGCGGGTCGAAGATAACCTGATCACCGTGCGCCCGATCGCCGGCACCCGACCACGTGGCGTGACCGAAGAAGAAGATGTGGCGCTGGAAAAAGACCTGCTCAGCGACGACAAGGAAATCGCCGAGCACCTGATGCTCATCGACCTGGGCCGCAACGACACCGGGCGTGTCTCGGAAATCGGTTCGGTGAAGCTCACTGAGAAGATGGTCATTGAGCGTTATTCCAACGTGATGCACATCGTCTCCAACGTCACTGGCGAGCTGAAGGCTGGCTTGACTGCGATGGACGCACTGCGGGCGATTTTGCCGGCCGGTACTTTGTCGGGTGCGCCGAAGATCCGCGCGATGGAAATCATCGACGAACTGGAGCCGGTCAAGCGTGGTGTCTACGGCGGCGCCGTGGGGTATTTCGCCTGGAACGGCAACATGGACACGGCCATTGCGATCCGCACCGCCGTGATCAAGGACGGGGAGCTGCACGTGCAGGCCGGTGGCGGGATTGTCGCCGACTCGGTGCCGGCCCTCGAATGGGAAGAAACCCTGAACAAGCGCCGCGCGATGTTCCGCGCCGTTGCGCTGGCTGAACAGACCCCCAATTCCTGAGGTTGCCCCCATGTTGCTGATGATTGATAACTACGATTCCTTTACCTACAACGTTGTGCAGTACTTGGGCGAGTTGGGTGCCGAGGTCAAGGTCGTGCGCAACGACGAAATGACCGTGGCCGAGATCGCTGCCTTGAACCCGGAGCGCATCGTTGTTTCGCCAGGCCCGTGCACGCCGACCGAGGCGGGTATTTCCCTCGAAGCGATCAAGTATTTCGCTGGCAAGCTGCCGATTTTGGGCGTGTGCCTGGGCCACCAGTCCATCGGCCAGGCCTTTGGCGGTGACGTGGTGCGTGCGCGCCAGGTGATGCACGGCAAGACCAGCCCGGTGTTCCATAAAGACTTGGGCGTATTTCAGGCACTGAACAACCCGGTGACGGTGACCCGCTACCACTCGCTGGTGGTCAAGCGCGAAACCCTGCCCGAATGCCTGGAACTGACCGCCTGGACCCAGCTGGAAGACGGCTCGGTCGATGAGATCATGGGCCTGCGTCACAAGATACTGAATGTCGAAGGGGTGCAATTTCACCCTGAATCGATCCTGACCGAGCAGGGCTACGAGCTGTTCGCCAACTTTCTCAAGCAAAGCGGCGGCACGCGCTAAGGACTTTCCATGGATATCAAGACTGCCCTGAGCCGTATCGTCGGCCATCTGGACCTGAGCACCGCTGAAATGAGCGATGTGATGCGCGAGATCATGACCGGCCAATGCACCGATGCGCAGATCGGCGCGTTCATGATGGCGATGCGCATGAAGAGCGAGAGCATCGACGAGATCGTCGGCGCCGTTTCGGTGATGCGTGAGCTGGCCGACAAGGTTGAACTCAAGACCCTCGACGGTGTGGTGGATGTGGTCGGCACCGGCGGCGACGGTGCCAACATCTTCAACGTGTCCACGGCTTCGTCTTTTGTGGTGGCGGCGGCCGGTTGCACCGTGGCCAAGCACGGTAACCGTGCGGTGTCCGGCAAGAGCGGCAGTGCCGACCTGCTGGAAGCGGCCGGCATTTACCTGAACCTGACCCCGGTACAAGTGGCACGTTGCATCGACAATGTCGGCATCGGCTTTATGTTTGCGCAAACCCACCACAGCGCGATGAAGTACGCCGCCGGCCCGCGTAAAGACTTGGGCCTGCGCACGCTGTTCAACATGCTCGGCCCGCTTACGAATCCGGCCGGTGTGAAGCACCAGGTGGTGGGGGTGTTCAGCCAGGCGCTGTGCCGCCCGTTGGCCGAAGTGCTGCAACGCTTGGGCAGCAAGCATGTGCTGGTGGTGCATTCCAAAGACGGCCTGGACGAGTTCAGCCTGGCAGCACCGACCTTTGTGGCGGAGCTTAAGAATGACCAGATCACTGAATATTGGGTTGAGCCGGAAGACTTGGGCATGAAGAGCCAGAGCCTGCATGGTTTGGCAGTAGAAAGCCCGGCGGCCTCCCTTGAGTTGATCCGCGATGCTCTGGGGCGTCGCAAGACCGAGAACGGTCAAAAAGCTGCCGAGATGATTGTTTTGAATGCTGGCGCGGCGCTTTATGCGGCCGACCATGCCTATAGTCTTAAGGAAGGTGTCGCCTTGGCCCACGATGCGTTGCACACCGGCCTGGCCCGCGAGAAGCTCGAAGAGCTCGGCGCATTCACCGCCGTATTCAAGATGGAGAATGAAGGATGAGTGTGCCGACCGTTCTGGAAAAGATCCTGGCCCGCAAGGCCGAAGAAGTGGCTGAGCGTCGCGCTCGTGTGAGCCTCGCCGAGCTGGAAAGCCAGGCGAAGCTTGCCGATGCACCGCGTGGTTTCGCCAAAGCGCTGATCGCCCAGGCCAAGCTCAAGCAGCCGGCGGTGATTGCCGAGATCAAGAAAGCCTCGCCGAGCAAAGGCGTAATTCGTGAACACTTCGTGCCTGCCGAGATCGCTGTCAGCTATGAGAAGGGCGGCGCGACCTGCCTGTCGGTACTGACCGATATCGATTACTTCCAGGGTGCCGACCTTTACCTGCAACAGGCCCGTGCTGCGTGCAAGTTGCCGGTGATCCGCAAGGACTTCATGGTCGACCCGTACCAGATCGTCGAAGCCCGCGCTTTGGGCGCCGATTGCGTGCTGTTGATCGTCTCTGCACTGGATGACGTGAAGATGGCCGAGCTGGCGGCCGTTGCCAAAAGCGTTGGCCTGGATGTGTTGGTGGAAGTGCATGACGGCGATGAGCTGGAGCGCGCACTGAAAACCCTCGACACACCGCTGGTGGGGGTCAATAACCGCAACTTGCACACCTTTGAAGTCAGCCTGGAAAACACCCTCGACTTGCTGCCGCGTATTCCGCGTGATCGTTTGGTGATTACCGAGAGTGGCATCGTCAATCGCGCTGATGTGGAACTGATGGAGATCAGTGAGGTGTACTCGTTCCTGGTGGGTGAGACGTTTATGCGGGCGGAGAACCCGGGGGCGGAGTTGCAGCGATTGTTCTTCCCGGAGCGGGGTGGGGCAGTGGTCAGCGGTTCGACGTTGGATTGATCGAACGCGATCAATATTTGAAATGCAGTCTAAGTGTGGGAGCGGGCTTGCTCGCGAAAGCGGTGCATCAGTCGCCACATGTGCTGGCTGATACACCGCTTTCGCGAGCAAGCCCGCTCCCACATTGGGTTTTGTGTTTATTCAGATAGGTAGATGTTTGATGGTTCAGCCAGTGGTGATGACTGTTGAAGCTGGCCTTGCCGCCGAGCAAGCCTTGTTGGCCGCCGTCTGCGCTGGCGAACAAGAGTTCGGCTTGCTGTTCTGGCAACCCAGCGACCAAGCGCTGGTCATGCCGCGCCGGTTGAGCCGCCTACCTGCCTTTGAAACCGCCAGCCAGGTCAGTGTCGCCGCCGGTTGGCCTGTATTACTTCGCGAAACCGGCGGCGAGCCGGTGCCGCAGTCGAGTGCTACGGTCAACATCGCCTTGGTCTACGCGCCACCGCGCAGCGAAGGTGATCAAAATCGCATCGAAACCGGTTACCTGCGTTTGTGTCAGCCGATCTGCGACTTGCTGATCGAGTTGGGTGGTGACGCATCCGTCGGCGAAATCGACGGCGCGTTCTGCGATGGCCGCTATAACGTCAATCTTGACGGCCGAAAAATGGTCGGCACTGCCCAGCGTTGGCGGCAAGCGGGTGGTCGTCCGGTGGGTTTGGTGCACGGTGCACTGCTGTTGGATAACGACCGTGACGAGTTGATTGCCGCGGTCAATCGCTTCAATGAAGCCTGCGGCCTTGAGCAACGCGTACGTGCCGATAGCCATATCGCTTTGCACGAAGCCTTCCCTGTGCCGGATGCCATCACTCGGCTGGACACCTTGTACCGTCAGATGCTGGCCAGCTTCCTGCCGGTTTAACGGGTACCGAACACCACCATCGTCTTGCCTTTGACGTGGACCAGGTTGCGTTCCTCCAGGTCCTTGAGCACGCGGCCGACCATTTCCCGTGAACAACCAACAATGCGCCCGATTTCCTGGCGCGTGACCTTGATCTGCATGCCGTCGGGGTGAGTCATGGCGTCGGGCTGCTTGCACAGTTCCAACAGGCAGCGGGCGACACGGCCGGTGACGTCGAAAAAAGCCAGGTCGCCGACTTTGCGCGTGGTGTCCCGCAGGCGCTGGGCAATCTGGCCGCTGAGGGCGTAGAGAATGTCCGGGTCTTGCTGGGCCAGCTCGCGGAACTTGGTGTAACTGATCTCGGCAACTTCGCATTCGATCTTGGCCCGCACCCAGGCGCTGCGTTCTTGCTCTTTGCCCGGCTGCTCGAACAGCCCCAACTCCCCAAAAAAATCCCCGGTGTTCAAGTAGGCGATGATCATTTCGCGGCCATCTTCATCCTCGATCAGGATAGTGACCGAGCCTTTGATAATGAAGTACAGCGTTTCAGACCGCTCGCCCGCGCAAATGATGTTGTGCTTGGCCGGGTGACGCCGGCGCTGGCAATGCATCAGCAGCTTGTCGAGATTCTTGATCTTGGGTGTGGGAGTAAGGGCAACCATGGTTGTATCCCGAAAAGACAGCGCGAAGGGGGTGGAGTTGTTATATGTGTCGGTATCGGCATTGATACAGGTTGTATAAATGGTAGCAATACGCCATCGATTTGGCGCCAGCTTACCAGACACATCCTGACTCGATTAGCCAATTTGTGGGTTAAACCCTTTGTTGATCGGCTTGAGTGGGAAACGCTGTCGTGATCGGGCCCTGTGCTAAGCTGGCGACCCTTTTTTAACAGTGGAGTCTGGGCGATGAAGGCACGCATCCAATGGGCGGGCGAAGCCATGTTCCTCGGTGAGTCGGGCAGTGGCCATGTAGTGGTCATGGACGGTCCGCCGGAAGCTGGTGGCCGTAACCTGGGCGTACGCCCGATGGAAATGCTCCTGCTTGGTGTGGGCGGTTGCAGCAATTTCGACGTGGTCAGCATCTTGAAGAAGTCCCGTCAGGCCGTGGAAAGCTGCGAAGCCTTCCTGGAAGCCGAGCGCGCCACTGAAGATCCGAAAGTGTTCACCAAGATTCATATGCATTTCGTGGTGAAGGGCCGGGCGCTGAAAGAAGCCCAGGTCAAGCGTGCCATCGAGTTGTCGGCCGAGAAGTACTGCTCGGCGTCGATCATGCTCGGCGCAGCCGGTGTGGCCATCACCCATGACTACGAAATCGTAGAGTTGGGTTGATCGCTTAACAGCAGGCAAAAAGAAGGGCGCTCTGAGAAAGCGCCCTTTTTTTCGGATTAAATCCGGTACGTGCTTTTGGTCATGACCTTGGCCAGCACGCTCATGCCGAAGCGTACCGGCGCCGGGAAACGGAAACCGCCGGCATCCAATGCACTTTCGGCGTGGTGTTCTTCATCGATGCGCATCTGTTCGAGAATCGCGCGGGACTTTTCGTCTTCGGCCGGCAGTTGTTCCAGATGTTCATCCAGGTGTTTGCACACTTGGTGTTCGGTCGCGGCGACGAAACCGAGGCTGACTTTGTCGCTGATCAGGCCGGCGGCGGCGCCGATGCCAAACGACAAGCCGTAAAACAGCGGGTTCAGCACACTCGGGTGGCTGCCGAGTTGGCGGATACGTTGCTCGCACCAAGCCAGATGGTCAATCTCTTCCTCGGCCGCATGCTCCATGGCTGCACGCACCTGCGGCAGCTTGGCGGTCAGCGCCTGGCCTTGGTACAGCGCCTGGGCACAGACTTCGCCGGTATGGTTGATGCGCATCAAGCCGGCCACATGGCGGGTGTCGGTCTCGCTCATCTGTGCATCAGGCTGCACGATGGCGGGCGAGGGGCGATATGGCTGCCCGCTGAAGGGTAGCAGCGTGCGCATGGCCATGTCGGCTTGCAGTAACAGACGGTCAATCGGCGAGTAGTGACGTTGGGTAGTCATGCTGACCTCCGGGAAGAATCTCGGCGGCCAGTTTACCGCAAGAGATGGGCGAGCGTTTGCGCTGAGTCAATTTGCCCTTGTGGTTGGCGGGCTGTCTCAGCCCGGCGGCCAGTTCATCTGGCGCTGGCCTAGCACATGCATATGGATGTGATAAACGGTCTGCCCGCCTTTAGGGTTGCAGTTCATTACCACGCGAAAACCTTCCTCGCAGCCCTGCTCCAGTGCCAGACGCTGGGCGGTGAACAAAATATGCCCCGCCAGGGCTTTGTCTTCTTCAGTCAGGTCGTTGAGGGTGGGGATATGTTTCTTCGGGATAACCAGGAAATGCACAGGGGCCGCCGGGTTAATGTCCTTGAAGGCCAGGACTTGATCATCTTCGTAGATGATATCGGCAGGTATTTCTCTGTTGATGATCTTGGTGAACAGAGTATCCACAGCTGTTTCTCCATTATGAATGTGCAGGGTGAGTGTACTCAGGCGCTCAGCGTGGGCAATAGGCCTTGTTGATCGCGCCGGCAATCTTGCGGGTGAGCCAGCGGGGGCTCAAGCGCGGGCTGAAGGCGAGCCAGCGGTTGCCTCGGCCGGGAATGATGATGGCTTTGTTCTTGTCGAGGGCGCGCACGGTGTAGAGCGCGACTTCTTCGGGGCTCATCAGTTTGTCGCTGCGTTCGAGTTTGGCGGTGTCCATTTGCGCGGTGCCGAAGAAGGCGGTACGCGTTGGGCCTGGGCAGAGCACAGAGACCTTGATACCACAGCTTTTCAGTTCTTCGCGCAAACCTTCGGAGAAGTGCAGCACATAGGCCTTGCTGGCGTAGTAGCTGCTCATCCATGGGCCGGGCTGGAAGGCGGCCACCGATGCGACATTGAGGATCTGCCCGCCGCCGTGCAGCGCCATGGCGTTGCCAAGGGCGTGGCACATACGGGTCAGGGCCAGGATATTGACCTCGATCAGGTCTTGTTCGGTCATCCAGTCCTGGGCCAGGAACGGCCCGCTGGTGCCAATGCCGGCGCAGTTGACCAGCAGGTCGATCTGCCGTTCGCCTTCTTCAAGCTCCAGCAGAAACCCGGACAAACGCAGCGGCTCGCCCAGGTCGCAGGCACGAAAAAGCACCTCGACGCCGAAGCGTTGAGTCAATTCGATTGCAATGCTTTCCAACTGATCACGCTGACGGGCCACCAGAATCAAGCTGCGGCCGCGCCGGGCCAGTGCTTCGGCCATGGCCAGGCCGATGCCGCTGGAGGCGCCGGTGATCAGAGCGTAACGGGTCATGCCTTTCTCCATCGCAACGCCGCCTGCCTGCGACAGTGCATCACAGGCGGCGGGCGTTTCTTTACTGTTCTGGAGAGTCTACAGGTTCGGCTGCCTCGTCAGCACTTTGCGCTTCGTCTTCATCAACGCTTACACCTTGGTCGGTGGTGTCATCGGAGGTCATGGAGCTGCTTTCGTAACTGCTGTCGACGTTGGCTTCGAGCTGGTTGAGATAGCCATTCATGCCCAGGGTGACCACGATGATCAGCATCAGTGGAATGAAGGCCAGCCACATAGAGGCCAGAACCTTCACCGCCGTGGAGTTGCGTGGCGGTGGGGCGCCGTATTGGTTGGCGCCCGGGTTACCTGGCATCACCAGAAGCAGCAGCGGGAAAATGCTGTTCACCAGCGGGACCAGGTTCAGCAAGTAGAGCCAGCCCGACCAGCCCAGGTCGTGCAGGCGCTGTACGCCGATTTGCACGCTGACCACGACGATCGCAATACACAGCGCAAAACCCAGCAGTGAGCCGAGAATAATGCCTGCGGTTGGCGATGCGGTGGCTACAGCAAAACCGGCTGTGGCAATGATGCCGCCGGCGACGAGCATCGCGACGGTCAGTACCAGTGTCCAGGCCAGGTAGCGCAGGCGCCCGATGCGCCCGTTGATCGTAAAGACGTTAAGCGTTGCGTACTCGGGCAAGTTATCGCCCACCAGTGCGCGCGGTGGCGCGTAAGGGGAGGTTGCAGGCTGGGAGAAGCCAGCGTTGCTGGAGCCCGTCTCGTGGGTTTCGGCAAGGCTGAAGGCCACGGGTTGTTCGGCTTCGATACGTGCGTCTACACCGGCGTTTTTCAGCGCAGACAGGTAGGTTTCGGCATCCGGGCGGGACAGATCGCGTTTGAGCGCGACCGTGCGGCCGGTGAATAGCTTTTCGATGGCTTCGACATCGCTCTTGAACAACTCGGCGAGGTTCAGTTTGGCAGTGGTGCTTTCGACCCCCGGGAGCAAGGCTCCATCAAACACAATCTTGAAACGGCTGTCGCTCATGCGGGCATCCTTGTCACTTAATCAGGGAAGGGGTAAAGGCCTGCTCAATTGGCAGGCCTTGCGGTGGGTCAGCGTGGCCAGCGAAGCTGTGTGGCCTGCTCGCGAGCCGCGCGGTATTCGGCATCCAGACGGGCAATGAGTTCATCAACACTGAGCAAATCATTGATCTCGCCCACGCCCTGGCCGGCAGACCAGACAGTCTTCCAGGCCTTGGCTTCATCGCTCAATGGCTTGAGCTTGGAACCGAAGTTGACTTCGCCTTTGCCTTGCAAGGCGGCGAGGTCGAAACCGGCGTTTTCCAGGCTCTGGCGCATAAAGCTGGCGGGCACGCCGGAGACAGCGGGAGTGTGCACGATGTCGGCGGCGCGCGATGTGAGCAGCATCTCTTTATACGCATCCGGGGCGTGGCTTTCGGTGGTGCCGATAAAACGTGTGCCGAAATAGGCCAAGTCTGCCCCCAGCAGTTGGGCGGCGAGAATCTCGTGCCCGTGGTTGAGGCAGCCGGCGAGCAGAAGGGTCTTATCGAAAAACTGGCGAATCTCGGCGATCAGAGCGAAGGGGCTCCAGGTGCCGGCGTGACCACCGGCGCCGGCGGCCACGGCGATCAAGCCATCCACACCCGCTTCGGCGGCTTTCTCGGCATGGCGCCGAGTGGTGACATCGTGAAACACCAGGCCGCCGTAGCTGTGCACAGCATCGACCAGCTCTTTCACAGCGCCCAGGCTGGTGATGACGATGGGCACTTTGTGCTCGACGCAGATCGCCAGGTCAGCCTCAAGCCGAGGGTTACTGTTGTGCACGATCAGGTTGACGGCATACGGCGCGGGGTTGTCCAACTGCGCCAGGCCCGCCTCGATTTCTTCCAGCCAGGCCTTGAAGCCACTGCTTTCGCGCTGGTTGAGCGCCGGGAAACTCCCGACTACCCCGTTGCGGCAGCACGCCAGCACCAGTTGCGGGTTGGAAATCAGGAACATCGGCGCCGCCACTACCGGCAAGCGCAGACGTTGTTCAAGCAAAGCGGGCAGCGACATTGGAGGTACCCCGTGTGATTGAAGTTAGAACGGTTTGACCACGACCAAAATTACGATAGCCAGCAATAGCAGAACCGGGACTTCATTGAACCAGCGATAAAAGACATGGCTGCGGGTGTTTTCGCCACGGGCGAAGCGTTTTACCTGTGCGCCGCACATGTGGTGGTAGCCGATCAGTAGAACTACCAGGGTCAATTTAGCGTGAATCCAGCCGCCCGATTGAAAGATGCTTGGGTTGAGGTAGATCAGCCAAATGCCAAACGCCAGGGAGGCAATCATCGCCGGCCCCATGATGCCGCGGTACAGCTTGCGCTCCATGAGACTGAAGCGCTCCTTGCTGACGGTGTCCTCGCTTTGAGCGTGGTAGACGAACAGGCGCGGAAGATAGAACAGCCCGGCAAACCAGCAGACGATGCTGATGATGTGGAAGGCTTTGACCCATAGATAAAGCATTTTTAGTTATTCCCAGGTTCACGGTAGCCGAGATAGTAGTGGCTCATGCGCCCGTACGTCACGTTGACGGTTGTCGCAGGACGATACGGCCCCTATTATCGACGGCTTTCCAGTGGGTTCGTTGAGGGCAGGTTTATGGTCAAGGTCGGTATCGTCGGCGGCACGGGTTACACCGGTGTCGAATTGCTGCGTCTGTTGGCTCAGCATCCGCAAGCTGAGGTGGTGGTGATCACTTCCCGATCCGAGGCCGGGTTGGCCGTGGCCGATATGTACCCGAACCTGCGAGGCCACTATGACGGCCTGGCGTTCAGCGTTCCGGACATCAAGACCCTGGGCGCCTGTGATGTGGTGTTCTTCGCCACGCCTCACGGCGTTGCCCACGCGCTGGCGGGTGAGTTGCTGGCCGCCGGTACCAAGGTCATCGACCTGTCGGCTGACTTCCGTCTGCAGGACGCTGATGAGTGGGCCAAGTGGTATGGCCAGCCTCATGGTGCGCCAGAGTTGTTGGAAGAGGCGGTCTACGGCCTGCCGGAAGTCAATCGTGAGCAGATCAAGCAAGCGCGCCTGATTGCTGTGCCAGGTTGCTATCCAACCGCTACGCAACTGGGTTTCTTGCCACTGCTTGAAGCAGGGCTGGCGGACGCTTCGCGGCTGATCGCGGACTGCAAGTCGGGCGTCAGCGGCGCCGGTCGTGGCGCTGCGGTAGGTTCGCTGTACTCCGAAACGTCGGAAAGCATGAAGGCCTACGCGGTAAAAGGGCATCGTCACTTGCCGGAAATTCGCCAGGGGCTGCGTCGTGCCGCCGGCAAGGATGTGGGCCTGACGTTTGTGCCGCATCTGACGCCGATGATTCGTGGCATTCACTCCACGCTGTACGCAACCGTGGTGGATCGCTCGGTAGACCTGCAGGCGTTGTTCGAGAAGCGCTACGCCAATGAACCGTTCGTCGACGTTATGCCTGCGGGCAGCCATCCGGAAACCCGCAGCGTGCGCGGTGCCAACGTCTGCCGTATTGCTGTGCACCGTCCGCAGGATGGCGACCTGGTGGTGGTGTTGTCGGTGATCGATAACCTGGTCAAGGGCGCGTCGGGCCAGGCGGTGCAGAACATGAACATCCTGTTTGGGCTGGATGAGAAGCTGGGCTTGTCCCATGCAGGCATGCTGCCTTAAGGCAGTTAGCGCCGTTAAGCAAAAGGCCCGTTGATCGGGCCTTTTGTGTTTTTAATGGCGGCAGCGCAGATTGATATACCGTAACAATAGTTGACCGCTTTTCTAGGAGAAGCGGATAATGCCCGCCATTACGCATATGGCGGCGCTACGCCGGGAGATTATCAGCATGAGCGTTGAGTCCTTCACCCCCACGGCTTTGCAATTCACCCACGGTGCTGCGCACAAGGTGAAGAGCCTGGTCGATGAAGAGGGTAATGATCGCTTGAAGCTGCGCGTATTCGTTACGGGCGGCGGTTGTTCAGGGTTTCAGTACGGTTTTACCTTCGATGAAGATGTGGCCGATGACGACACCATCGTCGAACGCGAGGGTGTGAGCCTGGTCGTAGACCCGATGAGCTTCCAATACCTGGCGGGTGCCGAGGTGGATTACCAGGAAGGTCTGGAAGGTTCGCGCTTTGTGATCAAGAATCCTAACGCTACTACCACGTGTGGTTGCGGGTCTTCGTTCTCGATCTGATCGATTTCGGATACAAAAACGCCGCTTGGCTTTGATAGGCCAAGCGGCGTTTTGCTGTCTGGGGTTTAAGCGGGGTAAATTGCGCCCAGTACCCGTAGCCCGCGCGCGCCGGTGACGCTGGGGCGGTTGGCTGCGATGCCTTCCAGGCAACAATGGGCCAGCCACGCGAAGGCCATGGCTTCTACCCAGTCGGGGTCTACGCCGTGGCTGGCGGTGCTGGCGACTTGAGTCGCGGGTAGCAACGCAGACAGCCGCTTCATCAGTGTCGCGTTATGGGCGCCGCCGCCGCAGACCAGCAGCGTTTCGGTCTGGGGTTGTGCGCTTTGCAGGGACTCGACGATGGTCAGGGCGGTCAGTTCCAGCAGTGTGGCCTGGACGTCTTGAGGTTCGAATGCGCTTAGGCGGCCAAGGTGGTGTTGCAGCCAGCCCAGGTTGAACACTTCGCGCCCGGTGCTTTTAGGGCCCTGGGTTACAAAAAACGGGTCACTGAGCAAGGTATTGAGTAGGGGTAACTGGACCTTGCCACAGGCCGCCCACTGGCCACCACGATCAAAGTGTTCGTCGCGTTGCTGGTGGATCCAGGCATCGAGCAGGACATTGCCTGGGCCACAGTCGAATCCGGCTACCGGTTTTCCGGTCTCGATCAGGCTCAGATTGCTGAAACCTCCAACATTCAATACCGCTCGGTTACCGTTGCTTTCGCCAAATAGCGCTTCATGAAAGGCGGGAACCAGCGGGGCGCCCTGGCCACCAGCTGCAACATCGCGGCTACGGAAGTCGCTGACCACGGTAATTCCTGTCAGCTCAGCCAGTAAGGCGGGGTTGCCGATCTGTACGGTAAAGCCCCGAGCGGGCTCATGGCGGATGGTCTGGCCATGGCTGCCGATCGCGCGGATGTCTTGAGGCTTGAAGTTTTGCTGGTTCAGCAGTGCATGAATACCCTGGGCGGCTAGTGTCACCCAATGCTGTTGGGCGATGGCCGAACGGGCGATTTCATCCGGGCCGCTGGCGCAGAGGCCGAGCAATTCGGTGCGCAGTGCATCAGGCATGGGAATGTAGTGAGTGGCGATCAGCTTGATCGCCGAGTCTTGTTCGATCAAGGCGATGTCCAGGCCATCGAGGCTGGTCCCGGACATCACACCTATATAGAGCGGCATCCCTTAGCGCTTCGCCGAGGCCAGCAGGGTGGAACGCTCTTGGTCCATGCGTGCCATCAGCGGCTGGCTTTGTTGCATGAAACGTGCGCGCTCGGCCTTGGCGATTGGGTCGGCCATCGGCAGCTTTTGGCCCAATGGGTCGACGTGTACACCATTCACCTGGAATTCATAATGCAGGTGTGGGCCAGTGGACAAGCCGGTAGTGCCGATATAACCGATCACTTGGCCTTGCTTCACGGTACCGCCAGTCTGCACGCCCTTGGCGAAGCCTTGCATGTGGCCATACAGCGTACGGTAGGTGTTGCCGTGTTGGATGATCACGGTATTGCCGTAACCGCCGCGACGTCCAGCCAGCAGTACCTTCCCGTCCCCGGCAGCCTTGATCGGCGTGCCACGAGGGGCTGCGTAGTCGACACCTTTGTGGGCGCGAATTTTGTTCAGAATTGGGTGCTTGCGGCCCATGGAGAAACGGGAGCTAATACGGGCGAAGTCCACCGGCGTACGGATGAACGCTTTGCGCATGCTATTGCCGTCGGCGGTGTAGTAGCTACTGTTGCCTTGTTTGTTGGTGTAGCGCACGGCGGTGTAGGTCTTGCCGCGGTTGGTGAAACGCGCGGAGAGAATGTTGCCGGTGCCGACCACTTTGCCGTTGGCGACCTTCTGCTCGTAGATCACATCGAATTCGTCGCCTTGGCGGATGTCCTGGGCGAAGTCGATGTCGTAGCCAAATACGCTGGCCATGTCCATGGTCATGCTGTGGGACAAGCCTGCGCGGGCGGCGGATTGCGACAGGGAGCTGTTGATTACGCCGTGTACATAGGCAGAGCGCATCACCGGTTTGGTAGTGATGCGGTTAAAGGCAAAGCCTTTTGCGCCCTTGGTCAGGGTAATGCTTTCGAGGTCGCTGGTATTGCTGTGCAGGTTGTGCAGTTGGCCGTCAGGGGTGAGCTCAAACTCAAGTTTCTGGCCGTGTTTGAGTTGCGTGAACTGCTTGGCTTGCTTGTCGCTGGCCAACACTTCGTTAACCGTGGCGGCGGGCAGGCCTACCTTTTCGAACAGGGTCGACAGCGTATCGCCTTTAGCCACAATCACTTCGCGGTGCTGAGGGTTCTTGGCTGCGTCGGCAACAGGTGCCACTTGGGGTTTGGCGGCTTGTTGCGTGTCTTCTGGGCTGCTTTCTATCTGTGCGAACGGCGATTCGGTCAGTGCATTTGTGGCTTGTTGTGCGTCGGAGGCGTCTTGATCTTGTGTCAGTTGTTCAACTGGGCTTTCCAGGTCAAGGCTCAGGGATGTTCGTTTGGCTTCTACGTCACTGGAAGGGAATACCAGGAGTGCCAGGCTGAGAAGAGCGGCGATACCACTTGCGGCGAGCAGGTGGGTCTTCGGGTAAAGCGGCGGCGCTTTAGACGGTTCTGTGGTCATAGGTAATTTTGACTTTGAAGATGAAATGGAAAAGATGAATGACATGATGAAGATGAAATAACTGTATAAAATATAACCAAATCATCTGTGGTGCAAGCTCGCGAACGCTGGGCTTGCTGAACGGTGTCCGTGCGCAGGGCAAAACTTGTAATTAGTCCCTGATCTTGTATGGTTGGTTCCCTTTTGAATCTGAGCCTTGCGGGTCTGTTATGAAGTCGGTTGAAGAGCAGCTAGCGCTGATAAAACGTGGTGCGGAAGAACTGTTGGTCGAAGCTGAGCTGATTGAGAAGCTCAAGCGTGGCCAGCCCCTGCGTATTAAAGCCGGCTTTGATCCGACGGCGCCGGATCTGCACCTGGGTCACACCGTGCTTATTAATAAGCTGCGCCAGTTCCAGGAGTTGGGGCATCAGGTCATCTTCCTTATAGGTGACTTCACCGGGATGATCGGTGATCCGAGCGGCAAGAGCGCAACGCGTCCGCCGCTGACCCGTGAGCAGGTGCTCGATAATGCCGAGACCTACAAGACTCAGGTGTTCAAGATTCTTGATCCGGCCAAGACCGAAGTGGCGTTCAACTCCACGTGGATGGATCAGATGGGGCCTGCGGACTTCATTCGCCTGACCTCGCAATACACCGTGGCGCGCATGCTTGAGCGCGACGACTTCGACAAGCGTTACTCCACCAACCAGCCTATTGCGATTCACGAGTTTCTCTATCCGCTGGTTCAGGGTTATGACTCGGTGGCCCTGCGTGCGGACGTTGAGTTGGGCGGTACTGACCAGAAGTTCAACTTGCTGATGGGGCGTGAGTTGCAGCGTGCCTATGGTCAAGAAGCTCAGTGCATCCTGACCATGCCTTTGCTGGAAGGGTTGGATGGCGTCAAGAAGATGTCCAAGTCCCTGGGTAACTATGTAGGCATCCAGGAAGCGCCGGGCGTGATGTACGGCAAGCTGGTTTCGATTCCTGATGCCTTGATGTGGCGTTATTTCGAGTTGCTGAGCTTCCGCTCGATGGATGAGATCAATGCGTTGCGCGCTGATGTCGAAGCGGGTGCCAATCCGCGTGACGTGAAGATCAAGCTGGCTGAAGAGATTGTTGCGCGCTTCCACGGTGAAGAGGCTGCGGCCAGCGCTCACCGTGCTGCGGGCAATCGTATGAAGGATGGCGAACTGCCGGACGATCTGCCTGAGGTTGAGCTTACTGCAGCAGAGGCCATGCCGATCGCCGCCGTCCTCAATAAGGCAGGCCTGGTGAAGAACTCTGCGGTTGCGCGTGATCTGCTGGGTTCAGGTGGTGTGCGTATTGATGGTGAGGTTGTGGATCGCACCTTTATATACGAGCTGGGCGCTACCCACGTTTGTCAGGCAGGCAAGAAGGCATTTGCGCGTATTACGCTCAAATCCGAATAAGTCTGAAATTAGGTGTTGACGGCGAATTATATCTGTCTATAATTCGCCCCACTTCCGGCGCAGTCGAAACGGAAAACTCCTTGGTAAACAATGAGTTACGCGGTTTTCGGCAGCAGGTTGCTTCAGTTCATCGAAGTGGTCAGGAAGTTGAAAAAGAGGTGTTGACAGCAGCGTGTAACGCTGTAGAATTCGCCTCCCGCTGATGAGAGATCTGAAGCGCAAGTGGTTGAAGTTGTTGAAGAAATCTTCGAAAGCTTCTGAAAA
>NZ_JACVZE010000019.1:3460-4851 GCF_015461805.1 Pseudomonas pisciculturae | reverse complement strand
GGTCAGGAAGTTGAAAAAGAGGTGTTGACAGCAGCGTGTAACGCTGTAGAATTCGCCTCCCGCTGATGAGAGATCTGAAGCGCAAGTGGTTGAAGTTGTTGAAGAAATCTTCGAAAGCTTCTGAAAATAATCACTTGACAGCAAATGAGGCTGCTGTAGAATGCGCGCCTCGGTTGAGACGAAAGATCTTAACCAACCGCTCTTTAACAACTGAATCAAGCAATTCGTGTGGGTGCTTGTGGAGTCAGACTGATAGTCAACAAGATTATCAGCATCACAAGTTACTCCGCGAGAAATCAAAGATGTAACCAACGATTGCTGAGCCAAGTTTAGGGTTTCTTAAAAACCCAAAGATGTTTGAACTGAAGAGTTTGATCATGGCTCAGATTGAACGCTGGCGGCAGGCCTAACACATGCAAGTCGAGCGGTAGAGAGAAGCTTGCTTCTCTTGAGAGCGGCGGACGGGTGAGTAATGCCTAGGAATCTGCCTGGTAGTGGGGGATAACGTTCGGAAACGGACGCTAATACCGCATACGTCCTACGGGAGAAAGCAGGGGACCTTCGGGCCTTGCGCTATCAGATGAGCCTAGGTCGGATTAGCTAGTTGGTGAGGTAATGGCTCACCAAGGCGACGATCCGTAACTGGTCTGAGAGGATGATCAGTCACACTGGAACTGAGACACGGTCCAGACTCCTACGGGAGGCAGCAGTGGGGAATATTGGACAATGGGCGAAAGCCTGATCCAGCCATGCCGCGTGTGTGAAGAAGGTCTTCGGATTGTAAAGCACTTTAAGTTGGGAGGAAGGGCAGTTACCTAATACGTATCTGTTTTGACGTTACCGACAGAATAAGCACCGGCTAACTCTGTGCCAGCAGCCGCGGTAATACAGAGGGTGCAAGCGTTAATCGGAATTACTGGGCGTAAAGCGCGCGTAGGTGGTTTGTTAAGTTGGATGTGAAATCCCCGGGCTCAACCTGGGAACTGCATTCAAAACTGACTGACTAGAGTATGGTAGAGGGTGGTGGAATTTCCTGTGTAGCGGTGAAATGCGTAGATATAGGAAGGAACACCAGTGGCGAAGGCGACCACCTGGACTAATACTGACACTGAGGTGCGAAAGCGTGGGGAGCAAACAGGATTAGATACCCTGGTAGTCCACGCCGTAAACGATGTCAACTAGCCGTTGGAAGCCTTGAGCTTTTAGTGGCGCAGCTAACGCATTAAGTTGACCGCCTGGGGAGTACGGCCGCAAGGTTAAAACTCAAATGAATTGACGGGGGCCCGCACAAGCGGTGGAGCATGTGGTTTAATTCGAAGCAACGCGAAGAACCTTACCAGGCCTTGACATCCAATGAACTTTCTAGAGATAGATTGGTGCCTTCGGGAGCA
>NZ_JACVZE010000019.1:0-3364 GCF_015461805.1 Pseudomonas pisciculturae | reverse complement strand
TAAGAAGCAGCCCGAAATTGGGTCTGTAGCTCAGTTGGTTAGAGCGCACCCCTGATAAGGGTGAGGTCGGCAGTTCGAATCTGCCCAGACCCACCAATTTTGTGTGGGAAACGCCTGTAGAAATACGGGGCCATAGCTCAGCTGGGAGAGCGCCTGCCTTGCACGCAGGAGGTCAACGGTTCGATCCCGTTTGGCTCCACCACTACTGCTTCTGAAAGTTTAGAGCTTAGAAATGAGCATTCCATCGTGATGGTGGTGAATGTTGATTTCTAGTCTTTGATTAGATCGTTCTTTAAAAATTTGGGTATGTGATAGAAAGATAGACTGAACGTTACTTTCACTGGTAACGGATCAGGCTAAGGTAAAATTTGTGAGTTACTCAGTTTTGAGTATTATCGAATTTTCGGCGAATGTTGTCTTCACAGTATAACCAGATTGCTTGGGGTTATATGGTCAAGTGAAGAAGCGCATACGGTGGATGCCTTGGCAGTCAGAGGCGATGAAAGACGTGGTAGCCTGCGAAAAGCTTCGGGGAGTCGGCAAACAGACTTTGATCCGGAGATGTCTGAATGGGGGAACCCAGCCATCATAAGATGGTTATCTTACGCTGAATACATAGGCGTAAGAGGCGAACCAGGGGAACTGAAACATCTAAGTACCCTGAGGAAAAGAAATCAACCGAGATTCCCTTAGTAGTGGCGAGCGAACGGGGACTAGCCCTTAAGTGGCTTTGAGATTAGCGGAACGCTCTGGAAAGTGCGGCCATAGTGGGTGATAGCCCTGTACGCGAAAATCTCTTAGTCATGAAATCGAGTAGGACGGAGCACGAGAAACTTTGTCTGAATATGGGGGGACCATCCTCCAAGGCTAAATACTACTGACTGACCGATAGTGAACTAGTACCGTGAGGGAAAGGCGAAAAGAACCCCGGAGAGGGGAGTGAAATAGATCCTGAAACCGTATGCGTACAAGCAGTGGGAGCCCACTTTGTTGGGTGACTGCGTACCTTTTGTATAATGGGTCAGCGACTTATTTTCAGTGGCGAGCTTAACCGAATAGGGGAGGCGTAGCGAAAGCGAGTCTTAATAGGGCGTCTAGTCGCTGGGAATAGACCCGAAACCGGGCGATCTATCCATGGGCAGGTTGAAGGTTGGGTAACACTAACTGGAGGACCGAACCGACTACCGTTGAAAAGTTAGCGGATGACCTGTGGATCGGAGTGAAAGGCTAATCAAGCTCGGAGATAGCTGGTTCTCCTCGAAAGCTATTTAGGTAGCGCCTCATGTATCACTGTAGGGGGTAGAGCACTGTTTCGGCTAGGGGGTCATCCCGACTTACCAAACCGATGCAAACTCCGAATACCTACAAGTGCCGAGCATGGGAGACACACGGCGGGTGCTAACGTCCGTCGTGAAAAGGGAAACAACCCAGACCGTCAGCTAAGGTCCCAAAGTTATGGTTAAGTGGGAAACGATGTGGGAAGGCTTAGACAGCTAGGAGGTTGGCTTAGAAGCAGCCACCCTTTAAAGAAAGCGTAATAGCTCACTAGTCGAGTCGGCCTGCGCGGAAGATGTAACGGGGCTCAAACCATACACCGAAGCTACGGGTATCACGTAAGTGATGCGGTAGAGGAGCGTTCTGTAAGCCTGTGAAGGTGAGTTGAGAAGCTTGCTGGAGGTATCAGAAGTGCGAATGCTGACATGAGTAACGACAATGGGTGTGAAAAACACCCACGCCGAAAGACCAAGGTTTCCTGCGCAACGTTAATCGACGCAGGGTTAGTCGGTCCCTAAGGCGAGGCTGAAAAGCGTAGTCGATGGAAAACAGGTTAATATTCCTGTACTTCTGGTTATTGCGATGGAGGGACGGAGAAGGCTAGGCCAGCTTGGCGTTGGTTGTCCAAGTTTAAGGTGGTAGGCTGAGATCTTAGGTAAATCCGGGATCTTAAGGCCGAGAGCTGATGACGAGTTAACTTTTAGTTAACGAAGTGGTTGATGCCATGCTTCCAAGAAAAGCTTCTAAGCTTCAGGTAACCAGGAACCGTACCCCAAACCGACACAGGTGGTTGGGTAGAGAATACCAAGGCGCTTGAGAGAACTCGGGTGAAGGAACTAGGCAAAATGGCACCGTAACTTCGGGAGAAGGTGCGCCGGTGAGGGTGAAGGACTTGCTCCGTAAGCTCATGCCGGTCGAAGATACCAGGCCGCTGCGACTGTTTATTAAAAACACAGCACTCTGCAAACACGAAAGTGGACGTATAGGGTGTGACGCCTGCCCGGTGCCGGAAGGTTAATTGATGGGGTTAGCTAACGCGAAGCTCTTGATCGAAGCCCCGGTAAACGGCGGCCGTAACTATAACGGTCCTAAGGTAGCGAAATTCCTTGTCGGGTAAGTTCCGACCTGCACGAATGGCGTAACGATGGCGGCGCTGTCTCCACCCGAGACTCAGTGAAATTGAAATCGCTGTGAAGATGCAGTGTATCCGCGGCTAGACGGAAAGACCCCGTGAACCTTTACTATAGCTTTGCACTGGACTTTGAATTTGCTTGTGTAGGATAGGTGGGAGGCTTTGAAGCGTGGACGCCAGTCTGCGTGGAGCCAACCTTGAAATACCACCCTGGCAACTTTGAGGTTCTAACTCAGGTCCGTTATCCGGATCGAGGACAGTGTATGGTGGGTAGTTTGACTGGGGCGGTCTCCTCCTAAAGAGTAACGGAGGAGTACGAAGGTGCGCTCAGACCGGTCGGAAATCGGTCGTAGAGTATAAAGGCAAAAGCGCGCTTGACTGCGAGACAGACACGTCGAGCAGGTACGAAAGTAGGTCTTAGTGATCCGGTGGTTCTGTATGGAAGGGCCATCGCTCAACGGATAAAAGGTACTCCGGGGATAACAGGCTGATACCGCCCAAGAGTTCATATCGACGGCGGTGTTTGGCACCTCGATGTCGGCTCATCACATCCTGGGGCTGAAGCCGGTCCCAAGGGTATGGCTGTTCGCCATTTAAAGTGGTACGCGAGCTGGGTTTAGAACGTCGTGAGACAGTTCGGTCCCTATCTGCCGTGGACGTTTGAGATTTGAGAGGGGCTGCTCCTAGTACGAGAGGACCGGAGTGGACGAACCTCTGGTGTTCCGGTTGTCACGCCAGTGGCATTGCCGGGTAGCTATGTTCGGAATAGATAACCGCTGAAAGCATCTAAGCGGGAAACTAGCCTCAAGATGAGATCTCACTGGAACCTTGAGTTCCCTGAAGGGCCGTCGAAGACTACGACGTTGATAGGTTGGGTGTGTAAGCGCTGTGAGGCGTTGAGCTAACCAATACTAATTGCCCGTGAGGCTTGACCATATAACACCCAAGCAATTTGCT
>NZ_JACVZE010000018.1 GCF_015461805.1 Pseudomonas pisciculturae | reverse complement strand
CAGCGCTACTTATCGCGTTACAACACCGTTCGGCCGCATAGCTACAACGGCTACCGATCACCAGTCGCTCACGAGCGACTGGTGGGATAAACCGTAAATGGTGTCCAAGATTACTTGACCAGATCAAGCCCCCTCCCACATTTGGAACTGTGTTTGGCTTAGGTTCCGGCGATCAGCTGGCGCGCCGCCTGGGTGTGATCGGCGATCAAACCTTTCAGGTCCAAACCTTCGACCTGACCATCAATCACTCGCCATTTGCCTGCTACCATCACCCGATCGGCACGGTCGGCACCGCACAACAACAGCGCCGAAATCGGATCATGGCTGCCGGAAAAACGCAGTTCATCAAGTTTGAACAGCGCCAGGTCGGCCTGTTTTCCTACGGCCAGTTCACCAATATCTGTACGCCCCAGCAACTGCGCCGAGCCCTTGGTCGCCCAGCCCAGAACGCCTTCCGGGGTGATTTTTTCCGCGCCGTAACGCAGGCGCTGGATGTACAGGGCCTGGCGCGCTTCCAGGATCATGTTCGAAGCATCGTTGGACGCGGAGCCGTCCACGCCCAGCCCTATCGGTGCACCGGCTGCGAGCAGGTCCAGAGTCGGGCAAATGCCGGAGGCCAGGCGCATGTTCGAGCTGGGGCAATGGCAAATGCCTGTTCCGGCAGCGCCGAGGCGTTCGATTTCATCCGGGTTGAAGTGAATGCCATGGGCGAGCCAGGTGCGCGGGCCGAGCCAGCCGACGCTGTCGAGGTAGTCCACGGTGCGCAGGCCAAAACGTTGTAGGCAAAAGTCTTCTTCGTCGAGGGTTTCCGCCAGGTGGGTATGCAGGCGTACGTCGAGGCTGTCAGCCAATTCGGCGCTGGCGCGCATGATTTCCGGGGTGACGGAAAACGGCGAGCAGGGCGCCAGGGCGATCTGGATCTGCGCGCCGTCGCCGCGCTGGTGGTATTCGTGAATCAGACGCTGGCTGTCATCCAGGATCACTTGGCCTTGTTGCACGGTCTGCTGGGGCGGCAGACCGCCATCGGCTTCACCCAGGCTCATGGAGCCGCGAGTGAGCATGGCGCGCATGCCCAATTCGCGCACGCTTTGCACTTGCACGTCGATGGCGTTTTCCAGGCCGTCGGGGAACAGGTAATGGTGGTCGGCCGCCGTGGTACAGCCCGAGAGCAGCAGTTCGGCGAGTGCGACTTTGGTGGCCAGGGCAAGTTTTTCGGGTGTGAGGCGCGCCCACACCGGGTACAGGGTTTTCAACCAGGGAAACAGCGGCTGGTTGACCACCGGCGCCCAAGCACGGGTCAGGGTTTGATAGAAGTGGTGGTGAGTGTTGATCAGGCCCGGAAGGACCACATGCTCGCGGGCGTCGAATACTTGCGCACAGGGCTGCGCGGGTTCTTGCCCCTGGGCCAGCACTTCGGTGATCACACCGTCTTGCAGCACCAGGCCACCACGGGCGTCGAGGCCATTGGCAGTGAAAATCGCGAGGGGGTTTTTTAACCAGATACGGGTCGCAGGCATTGGCCGGCTCCTCTGAATGATGGGTTCAGGTTTGCCAGCTCAGTGTTGCCCTGTCTGCTGATCCAGGGTCGCCGGTGAGGCGAGGGGGTAGATTACGTGTAGTACCAGGCCGGGTCTAGCTCTCAGTGTGGGAGGGGGCTTGCTCCCGATGGCGGTGTGTCAGTCACCGCATGTGCTAGCTGATCCACTGCTATCGGGGGCAAGCCCCCTCCCACATTTTGATCTCTGATATTTACCAGGCGATTGTGTCGCCCTTGTAGTCCACGAAGTGATGGCCGCCCTTGCCGGTGTAGGCATTTACCTGATCCACCAGGCCGCGCACGCTGGTGTCGACATCGATGTGTGCGTTTTCGCCGCCCATGTCGGTCTTCACCCAGCCCGGGTGCAGCGACAAAACGGTGAGTTTGTGGTCGCCCAGTTGGGTGATGAAACTGTTAGTCATGGAATTGAGCGCGGCCTTGCTGGCCTTGTACAGCGCCAGGTCCGAACCGTCGGGGATGGTCACGCTGCCCAGCACCGAACTCATGAAGGCCAGCACGCCACTGTCCTTGCGGATCTGCCCGACAAAACGCTGGGCCAGGTTGATCGGTGCCACGGCGTTGGTGAAAAACAACTGGCCGACTTCCGCCAGGGTGGCATGGCCAGGTTCCTGGTTGGCGGGGCCCTTGACGCCTGCGTTGACGAAGAGCAGGTCAAAAGTGCGCTCCTTGAGGCGCTGGCTCAGGGCGATGACGGCTTGCTGATCGTCCATGTCGAGTTTCTCGACCTGTACCGGGCCAACGGCTTTCAGGGCATCGGCCTTGTTTGGGTCACGCACAGTGGCGGTCACGTCCCAGCCGTCCTGGAGCAATTGCTTGACCAGGCCAAGGCCCAGCCCACGGGAGGCGCCGATGATCAGTGCGGTTTTTGGCGTAGACATGAAAAGCTTCCTTTGGAGTCGCGGTTCAGGGAGTTCAGCGTTGTAGCAGGATACGCCCACGGCTAAGGTCGGCGAGTTGAATTTGCAGGGTGTCGATATGCGCTTCGCCCACGGCGAGCTGTAGCTCGACGCCGTTGGCTGTGAAGGATTCTTCCACTACCAACCCGCCCAGTTCGGCAACGCGCAGTTTCACCAGATTCAATTCGGCGAAGCCGCAGGCGCAACTCAGCGGCACGCGGCTGATCAGTTCGATACGCTCGGCGGTTTGCAGGCACTTGTTCGCGCCACCGCCGTAAGCCCGGGCGAGACCTCCGGTGCCAAGTTGGATGCCGCCGTACCAGCGAATCACCAACACCGCGACTTGGTCAAAACCTTGCGCCTCAATGGCGGCCAGGATCGGTCGCCCAGCCGTGCCGCCGGGCTCGCCATCATCATTGCTACGGTATTGGTCGGCCAGTTTCCAGGCCCAGCAGTTATGCGTGGCGTCCAGGTCGCTGTGCTGCTCGAAAAACGCCTGGGCGTCCTGCGGGCTACTGATTGGGGCGGCGAGGGTGATAAAGCGGCTTTTGCGTATTTCTTCACGAAATTCGCAAAGGCCGGTTAGCGTGAAAGGCATAAGTCGCTTCGTTTAGAGGGCCGGCTTGACGCCACAGCCCTTGAGAATAATGTGGATCAGGTTGTTGCCGGCGTCTTCCATGTCTTGCTTGGTCAATTTGGTGCGACCGGTGACGCGGCAGATTTGCGTGGCGAAGTCAGCGTAGTGTTGGGTGCTGCCCCACAGCAGGAAGATCAGGTGCACGGGGTCGACAGGGTCCATTTTGCCGGCGTCGATCCAGGCCTGGAACACCGCTGCCCGGCCGCTGAACCAGGCGCGATAGTCTTGGCCGAAATATTCGGTAAGGCATTCACCGCCACTGATGATCTCCATGGCGAAAATCCGCGAGGCTTGGGGGTGGCGCCGTGAAAACTCCATTTTGGTGCGGATGTAGCGGCTGAGGGCCGCCGCCGGCTCATCCTCGGCGGTCAGCGTGTTGAAGGTGCTGTCCCACAGTTCGAGGATATTGCTGAGCACTGCGATATACAGCCCCAACTTGTTGGTGAAGTAGTAATGCAAGTTGGCTTTTGGCAGCCCGGCACTGGCAGCGATGGTGTTCATGCTGGTGCCTTTGTAGCCATGGCGCGCGAATTCGTCTTCAGCAGCCTGCAGAATCGCTTGTTCGTTCTTTTGCCGAATGCGGCTGGCGGGTTTTCCGGTGGGGTTGCTGTGGGCAGGAACTTCGAGGCTCATGGAGGTTTCCGTGCTGATCGATAGAGACGACGTGTGCACAGATAACCCACCCACAAGCCCCAGACAAGTCCCGATGCAATAAAACCGTCAAAGCGGTTCGAGCGTGTCGCTTTGCGCGGTGTGATTTACGCTAACGCTGCTGGCCTTGGGCTCTGGTAATAGCAGGCACAACACAATGGCGGTCAGGCCGCCGCTGGTGATGGCTGAGTCGAACAGGTTTTGCACGAGGGTCGGCATCAAGTGCAACAGGTTCGGTTGAGCGGCGATGCCCAGGCCCACGCCAAATGAGGTGGCGATAATCAGCATGCTACGGCGGTCCAAAGGCGCTTGCGCCAGGATGCGCACGCCGGCGGCCGCTACGCTGCCGAACATCACCAGGGTGGCGCCGCCCAGTACGGGTTTGGGGATTTGCTGAAGTACCGCGCCAATCAACGGAAACAAGCCGAGGCAAAACAGCACCACGCCGATGTATAAGCCGACGTAACGGCTGGCCACGCCAGTGAGTTGGATCACCCCGTTGTTCTGCGCGAAGGTGGTGTTGGGGAACGCGCTGAAGGTCGCGGCGATCATGCAACTGACGCCATCGCCGAGTACGCCACCCTTGAGCCGGCTTATATAAGACGGACCGCTGATGGGCTGGCGGGCGATCATGCAATTGGCGGTAAGGTCGCCGACGGTTTCGATGCTGCTGATCAGGTAAATCAGCGCGATCGGTAGGAAAGCACTCCAGTCGAAGTTGAAACCGAAGCGAAACGGGATCGGCAGGCTCACCAGCGGTAAATCCGGCAGGGCTTGGGGCACGAGTTTGCCGCTGAACCAGGCGGCCAAACTGCCCAGGGCCAGGCCGATGATGATCGCCGAGAGACGCACCCACGGGGTATTGGAGCGGTTGAGCAGGATGATCGTCAGTACTACGAATACGCCCAGCGCCAGATTGGTGGGGGCGCCGAAGTCAGGGGCATTGAAACCGCCGCCGAGGTCTGTGATGCCGACCTTGATCAGGCTGATGCCGATCAGCGTAATCACAATCCCTGTGACCAACGGTGTGATCACTCGGCGCAGTTGCCCGATAAAGCGGCTCAGGACGATCTGCACCGCAGCACCGAAAAAACACACGCCGAAGATCATCGCCATGATGTCTTCCGGGCTACCGCCACGCTGCTTCACCAGGAAGCCCGCCGACAACACCGCGCCGAGAAACGCAAAGCTGGTGCCTTGTAGGCAGATCATCCCGGCGCCGATACCAAACGGCCTGCGCGCCTGGATGAACGTGCCGACGCCAGAGACCATCAGCGCCATGCTGATCAGGTAGGGCAAATGGGCGGTCAGGCCCAGGGTTGAACCGATGATCAGTGGTGGCGTGATGATGCCGACGAACGCGGCCAGCACATGTTGCAGTGCTGCGAGGAATGCTGGGGCGGGTTTCGGGCGGTCGTTGAGGCCGTAGATGAGGTCACTGGGGCTGGCGGATTCTGGTGGCATGGCGGGCAAGCTCAAGGTCTGTGTGCTTGTGCTCTTGCAAAAAGCTGTCCAACTGCTCAGCTTTTTGCTTTGGCCCTGAGTTAGCGGGTTGCGGCGAGGCTCTCCAGAAAGCTTTCCAGCACCAAATGGGGGCGACGACCTTTGCGCGTGACCGATGCGAGGCTTAAATCGTAAAAACGTGTAGCCGGTTTCAGCGCGCGTAGTCGGCCTTGTTGCACCCAGAGGCTGGCGTAGTGATCGGGAAGGTAGCCGATATAGCGCCCGGTGAGGATAAGGAACGCCATACCTTCGCGGTCCGAAGCGCTGGCGGTGCAGTTGAGTGCCTGATAATGAGCCTGGATCTCGGCGGGCAGGCGAAAGGTGGGGGCGATGGCGTCCTGGCTGTCGATGCGAGTGTCGTCCAGTTGCTTGTCGTCGGCGTAGAACAGCGGGTGGCCGACGGCGCAGTAAAGCAATGAGCGTTCGCTGTACAGCGGCTGGTATTCCAGGCCGGACAAGGCGCTGGCCTGCGGCACTACGCCGACGTGCAAGCGGCCGTCGAGCACGCCTTGTTCCACTTCGTTGGGGGCGATCATTCGGATCTGGATCTGCACGTCCGGGCCGCGCTCTTTCAGTTGAGCCAGGGCGTGGGTGATGCGCATGTGGGGCAGGGTGACGAGATTGTCGGTGAGGCCGATGATCAACTCGCCGCGCAAATGCTGGTGCAGGCCGTTGACCTCGGTGCGGAAGCTTTCCAACGCACTTAATAGCTGCAAGGCGGATTGGTAGACCTCCCGGCCTTCTTCGGTCAGGGAGAAGCCCGCACGGCCACGTTGGCAGAGCCTTAACCCAAGGCGTTGCTCAAGATCACTCATCTGCTGACTGATGGCCGAGCGGCCAATGCCGAGCACGGTTTCTGCCGCCGAAAACCCACCGCACTCCACCACGCTGCGAAAGATGCGTAACAGGCGGATATCGAAGTCGCTGACTTGGGCCAGTGGGTCGGGTCGACGGCTGCTCATAGTTTAGTGAAGGCCTGACTGAAGGTTAGAAGAGTTGAATTTCACCGACTTTATCGCCGTGGCAATTTAGCTGCAACAACGCTTTTCAATCCCGACGCTGCCTTTTGCCCTGCGAGGTTTTGCTGATGAACATGCCCGAAAACGCCCCATCGTCCCTGGCCAGCCAACTGAAGTTGGACGCGCACTGGATGCCGTACACCGCCAACCGTAACTTCCAGCGTGACCCGCGCCTGATCGTGGCCGCCGAGGGCAGTTGGCTGACGGATGACAAGGGACGCAAGGTGTATGACTCGTTGTCGGGCCTGTGGACGTGCGGCGCTGGGCACACGCGCAAGGAGATTCAGGAGGCGGTGGCCAAGCAGTTGGGCACGTTGGACTACTCGCCGGGCTTCCAATACGGTCATCCACTGTCCTTTCAACTGGCAGAAAAGATTACCGACCTGACTCCGGGCAATCTGAACCATGTGTTCTTCACCGACTCCGGCTCTGAGTGCGCCGACACTGCGGTGAAAATGGTGCGTGCGTACTGGCGCCTGAAAGGTCAGGCGACCAAGACCAAGATGATTGGCCGCGCCCGTGGGTATCACGGTGTGAACATCGCCGGCACGAGCCTGGGGGGTGTGAACGGCAACCGAAAAATGTTTGGCCAGGCGATGATGGACGTTGACCATCTGCCGCATACGTTGCTGGCGAGCAATGCGTTCTCCCGCGGCATGCCGGAGCAGGGCGGTATTGCCTTGGCCGATGAGTTGCTCAAGCTGATCGAGTTGCACGATGCGTCGAACATCGCCGCTGTGTTTGTTGAACCGATGGCAGGCTCTGCTGGCGTGCTGGTGCCGCCGCAGGGCTACCTCAAGCGCCTGCGTGAGATTTGTGATCAACACAACATCCTGTTGGTGTTTGATGAAGTGATCACCGGTTTTGGTCGCACAGGCTCGATGTTTGGTGCCGACAGCTTCGGCGTAACGCCGGACCTGATGTGCATCGCCAAGCAAGTCACCAACGGCGCGATCCCGATGGGTGCAGTGATTGCCAGCAGCGAGATTTATCAGACGTTCATGAACCAAGCGACGCCGGAGTACGCGGTGGAATTCCCGCACGGCTACACCTATTCGGCCCACCCGGTTGCATGTGCCGCTGGCCTGGCGGCATTGGACCTGCTGCAGAAGGAAAACCTGGTGCAGAGCGTAGCCGAAGTCGCGCCGCACTTTGAGAATGCGCTGCACGGTTTGAAGGGCAGCAAGAACGTGATCGACATTCGCAATTACGGCTTGGCTGGCGCGATCCAGATCGCCCCGCGTGACGGTGATGCCATCGTGCGGCCGTTCGAGGCGGGTATGGCCTTGTGGAAAGCGGGTTTCTACGTGCGCTTTGGCGGTGACACGCTCCAGTTCGGGCCAACCTTCAACAGCAAGCCGCAGGACCTGGATCGTCTGTTTGACGCTGTCGGCGAAGTGCTGAACAAGATCGACTGATTTCTCCTTCTATATAGAACAATTTTTCAGGAGCCCTGCATGAGCCTTATCCAGCATTTGATCAACGGCGAAATGGTCAACGACAGCGGTCGTAGTGCCGACGTGTACAACCCGTCCACTGGCCAGGTGATTCACCAGGTGCCGTTGGCGAGTCGCGAAACCATTCAACAGGCAATTGATGCGGCCAAGGCTGCTTTCCCGGCATGGCGTAATACGCCGCCGGCCAAGCGTGCCCAGGTGATGTTTCGTTTCAAACAATTGCTGGAGCAGAACGAAGCGCGTATCTCGCAGTTGATCAGTGAAGAACATGGCAAGACGTTGGAAGACGCTGCTGGTGAGTTGAAGCGTGGTATCGAGAACGTTGAATACGCGTGTTCGGCGCCGGAGATTCTGAAGGGCGAGTACAGCCGTAACGTAGGACCGAACATTGATGCCTGGTCGGATTTCCAACCGCTGGGTGTGGTGGCGGGCATTACGCCGTTCAACTTCCCGGCGATGGTGCCGTTGTGGATGTACCCGTTGGCAATCGTCTGCGGCAACTGTTTCATCCTGAAACCATCTGAACGTGATCCAAGTTCGACGCTGTTGATCGCCCAGTTGCTGCAGGAAGCCGGTCTGCCTAAAGGCGTGCTGAGCGTGGTGCACGGTGACAAGGGCGCGGTGGATGCGCTGATCGAAGCGCCGGAAGTAAAAGCGCTGAGCTTTGTGGGCTCGACGCCGATTGCTGAGTACATCTATTCCGAAGCGACCAAGCGCGGCAAGCGTGTACAGGCGCTGGGTGGGGCGAAGAACCATGCAGTGCTGATGCCGGATGCGGACCTGGATAATGCGGTCAGCGCGTTGATGGGCGCGGCGTACGGATCGTGCGGCGAGCGTTGCATGGCGATTTCCGTGGCCGTGTGCGTGGGTGATCAGGTGGCCGATGCGTTGATCGCCAAGTTGGTGCCGCAGGTTAAGGCGCTGAAGATCGGTGCAGGTACTTCTTGCGGCTTGGACATGGGGCCGTTGGTGACGGGGCAGGCTCGGGAAAAGGTTAGCGGCTATATAGAAGACGGCGTGACAGCGGGTGCGCAGCTGGTGGTCGACGGTCGTGGCTTGAGCATTGCCGGGCATGAAGAAGGTTTCTTTCTGGGGGGCAGCCTGTTTGATCGCGTGACGCCTGAGATGCGTATCTATAAAGAAGAGATCTTTGGGCCGGTGCTGTGCGTGGTTCGAGTGAACAGCCTGGAAGCGGCTATGCAGTTGATCAACGATCATGAGTATGGCAACGGCACTTGCATCTTTACCCGTGACGGGGAAGCGGCGCGTCTGTTCTGTGACGAGATTGAAGTGGGCATGGTGGGTGTGAACGTTCCGCTGCCGGTGCCGGTGGCGTATCACAGCTTTGGTGGCTGGAAGCGTTCGCTGTTTGGCGATTTGCATGCTTATGGGCCGGATGGAGTGCGTTTCTATACCCGTCGCAAGGCGATTACCCAGCGTTGGCCGCAACGGGCTAGCCATGAGGCGTCGCAATTCGCGTTTCCTAGCTTGTAATCTGCCGCGAAAGCCGGCCCCTTGGGGCCGGCTTTCGCGTTTTCGGGGTTTTTCTGACCTATATGACAGAAATATGAAAAAAGGCATTGACGGCGAATTATATCTGTCTATAATTCGCCCCACTTCCGGCGCAGTCGAAACGGAAAACTCCTTGGTAAACAATGAGTTAAGCAGTTTTCGGCAGCAGGTTGCTTCAGTTCATCGAAGCGGTCAGGAAGTTGAAAAAGAGGTGTTGACAGCAGCGTGTAACGCTGTAGAATTCGCCTCCCGCTGATGAGAGATCTGAAGCGCAAGTGG
>NZ_JACVZE010000017.1 GCF_015461805.1 Pseudomonas pisciculturae | reverse complement strand
TTGCGGGCAGTTGGGGGCGATCCTAGACGGGAAAGCTTTCAGCCAGCTTTCGCTGGCAAAACAGAGCTTGGTGGGAAGACACACGGTCTCTGGATTTATACAGATCCAAATGTGGGAGGGGGCTTGCCCCCGATAGCGGTGTGTCAGCCACCAGATTTATCTGCTGACCCACTGCAATCGGGGGCAAGCCCCCTCCCACATTTGGACTGTGTTTGACTGGAGTGCTTAAGGCAGTTCGAGACCGCCAGCGGCTTTGTGCAGTTTGCGCAAGTGCTCACCCACCTGCTTGAGGTTGGCCTCACACGCCGCAATCTCATCCGCCCGGGCCGGGTCCAGCAGCGCCCTCACCTCTTTATCCAAATCGCCGGTCAGTGATTGCAGTTGCTTCTGGCGCTCGGCACTCTCCGATTCCAGGCGCTTGGCTTCCGACGGTTGCGGCAAGCCGTAGCCGCCGCTGTCCAGCAGCTCTGCCGGGCGGCTGAGGAAGCCGCTGTTGGCGAGGATTTGTTGCAGGGTGTGGTTGGCCCTTTCCATGCCGCCGTTTTTCAGCTCACGGGCACCGAGGTAGCGTTGTTTGACTTCGTCCTGAGCGAGCATCAGTTGTTTGCGAAAGCTCGCCTGTTCCAACAACAACAGTGCGGCGCTGGTACGCAGATCGGCCTGCTCGAACCACGGGCGACGTTCTGCGGCGCTGAGAGCCAGCCAATCTTCGACCTGGGTCTGTTTGATCGGCAGATGCTTGCGCAATACGTCGAACATCGCCTGGTAGCGCTCGCGGAACGAGTCGAAGTGATAGCCCAGGCGCAGGGCGTTGCGCTTGTCGTCGAGTACGCTGGTGTCGGCCAGGCCGCGGGCGCTGAGGACTTCCAGCAAACCATTCGGAGTGATGTTGTCCAGGCCGGTCAATTGCGGGTTCGCACTGCCGCTGCGCAACAGTTTGAGGCTCTCGACCGCGCAGTTATTGGAAATGAAGAAGTAGCTGCCGTCGTAGCTCCAATGCATCTCGGCGGCGTGCTCGACGGTGTCGTTGATCTCCTGGCGGCTCAGTTTCAAGGGCACGGAGGCCAGGCCACGCAGTTCGGTCTTGGTGTACTCGTCGATCACTTGGGCCAGCGGCAGCACGAACAACCGCGATGGGTATTTGCCCACCAGGCCATCCCAGCTCGACAGTTGCACGTCACCGACGAAGGCGCGGTAGGACAACACCAGGTGCTGGTCCAGATCCAGCCGGCAATCCGGGCCGCGCGGGCGACCAGGGGCACAGATCACCAGGCGCAACATGCTGTGGCCCCAGCGGCTGACCAGGTTCTGGTTGGCTTCGGCAAGCAGGTAGTCGATCTCGTAGACGCGCTCCGGGTCGATCTGGCCCAGCGGGGTCTTGGCAAAATCATTGCCTGCGTTCAGGAAGGGGAAGGTCTTGGCGCAGGTGTCTTGCTCGGGCGGTGCCCAGCCGAAGTGTTCCTTGTAATAACGGAACAACGCCGGGCGACGGCAGCCGTAGCTCGGGTCGAGCAGAAAGTACTCCATGTTGACCGCGACGAACTCCAGCGGGCTGGTGGTTTCGTAGATATCCGGGCTGCGGACGACTTGGTGGTTGTGCTGCTCGCGTTCACCGCGACGGCCGACGTATTGCGGCCAGCCGGCAAGGTCCAGCAAGCGCGGATCATCGCTGAGACTGAAGCGGCGGTCATTCTGGCCACGGCATTGATCGGGCAAACCGATCAAGCCGGTGATGTTGTTTTGGCGGCTGCAACGGTTGATCAGCGCGCGGTCTTCTTTGGTCCACAAGCGCGCACGGTCATAGATGTGGGTCAGTTCATGCAGCACGGTGGCGAGCATTTCCCGACGCACAGTGCCGTGGGGGCGGTTGGTTTTCTGGGTGGCGGCGCTGCCATCGGTGAGGCTGGCGAGCAGGTTGTGGTTAAGGTCCAGCTCGGACACCAGGGAAGCCTGGCCGTAGGCGTTTTCGGGCATTTTGTCGGTCCAGCCGACATCGATGCGTCGATCCAGCTGCTCGATGAAGCGTGGCGGCAATGAGCGCATCGCTTCGTCGAGCAATGCCTGGCTGGCCTGCTGTTGGGCCGGGCTCAGACCTTCGGTCTTGAGCCGCAGTTGCAGTTCGGCGTGGGCTGCACCTGCACTGAGCAGCACAGCCCACGCCAATAGCCAGACGACGAGGCGCCTCACAGAGCGAGGATAGCTTCGGCGAGGGTCTGGTCGCTGGCGTCGCGAGCTTCTGGCACGCGGGTGCGCAGGGTGTCGAAGGCGGCTTCGAGTTGCGCGCCACGGATCTCGCCGTTGGTGGCGACAAAGCTGGCGGCGTCATCGTGGGCTTCGCGCACGATTTTGGAGTCGCGGATGGAGGTGGTGGTGTCCGAAGTGAAATCAATGGTGCGGCCGGAGGCACGAACAATGATGTTACTGGTGGCCACAAGGGTTTGCGCCTGGGCAACGTCGGCCAACAACAGCAGGCCAAGGGTGGCGGCGATCAGCGGGCTACGCATGGGATGACTCCGAATACAAAGTTGATTATTGGACGAGAATTGCTTGCGCCAGTTCACGGTCGCTGGCGTTAAGTTTTGGTTGGGTGCGGCGCAGGTAATCCAGCGCCGATTCCAGCCTTGCTCCGCGCCATTGGCCGTCAGTGGCGATGAACGCGGCAGCGTCATCCTGGGCGGCAAGCATTACTTTTCTGTCGAAGGGGGCGGAGGTCACCTTACTGGTGGCGTACGCGCTCGCGACGGTGCCCTGCGTGGTCAGGTCAAAGGCCGAAGCCAGTGACGACCAGCCGGCACAAAACAACACAGGGACGATTAACAGGCGGTATGAAAAAGCCATGGGACTCGACAATTGAAAGCGAGCGCCAAGGCTAGCGTAATGCCCGGGCGAGAGCCAGCGCCGGGGCATTGGGCTTGTCGTTAGATGGTCAGGATTGCTTGGGCCAGTTGTGCATCAGTGGCGGTGTTCAGTTGGGGCGCTTGTTGGCGAATCTGAGCGAGTGCGCTTTCCAGCTTCACACCGCGAATGGCGCCTTCGCTGGCGACAAAGCTGGCGGCGTCGTCACGGGCGGCACGTACGACCTTATTGTCACGCAGGGACGATGTGGCATCGGAAGTGGCATCGGAGGTCGCTTTGAGGGCGCCAACGATCGAGTCAGTGGTCACGATAAAGCTGGTCGCGTTGGCGTTGGCAGCTAAGGCCAACAGGGCAGCAGCACTCAGTAGGCGAAGACGGGACATGGTATGACTCCTTTAGATGAACGGATAACGTGGCGCGGTGTAGCTATTGTGGATCAGACGCCTGCTCTAAACGGCTCGCCACGTGGTGGTTGGATATTAAGCCCCCGTTTACCCGTTCGGAAAGCCTCTTGACTGCCTAGTCACGCCAGAAGGGCTTGGACAGTTCTGTCAGGCGGTCGCTGGGGCTGATGCCCACGTCGGACAGTTCGCGTCGATCCAGTTGCGCCAGTTGGCGTCGCTCATGAGCTTGGCGCGCCCATTTCGCCAAGGTGGAGGTTGTCCTGTTCAGCAATCGTTTATAGAGAGGAGGTTGAGTATCCATGGCGAGCGCCTTTCAGAAGGTTATGGAACACCATGTTGGGTGAGTCGCAGAGACCTATACAGATACACCGAAACTAAATTGTACTGCTTAACTGTTTTGTTTTTTAAACTGTACCTATTGGTTGGACCCACATCTGTTTGACCGTCGATAAGCCAGATTCCAGAAACAACGAAGCCCGCCTCCGGTCTCCCGGGGCGGGCTTTGTTTTGACAAATCTGGGTGCTGGCAGTGGACCCTACAGGTCAGGGCCAGCGAGCGCTAAATTAGCGCCAGAACGGCTTGCTGAGCTCTTCGTAGCGTTGAGCTTCGCTGATACCGGCGTCAGCCAGCAGACGCGAATCCAGACGAGCCAGTTGATGGCGGCTGGAGATGCGGCGCTGCCACAACATCAGGTTGGCGAGAACGCGCAAAGGCATGGAAGCCTGGGTGTTTACAGCTTTTTCTTCGAAGAACAGATCGGAACTGAGTGTACGTTCCATGATGACATCCTTCCGCTTGTGGCGGGATTAGGTAGTGGTTTAACTGATGCCAATGATCCTCCTCCGGCGCAAGACTCTCTAGATACAGTTCACCTGTATTGTGAGGGGCCAGTTAACTGTTTAAGGGGGCTGTACTGTACAGAAATGGGGCAACTGTACCTGTCCGCACTTAAATAGTGCGAAATTGGCATTTTATGCGAGTGTTGTGGGATTTTTCGGTAGGAAATGACCGGTACAGCAGTACAGTTTTTGTCGATACGGGGCTTGATGGCATCGAGCTGATGAAACTGTGTTTGCATCAGCTCAAATCTGTATTAATCAAGCCTTGAGCATATGCCCGGTTTCTTCCAGGTTAATGTGCCAACTCAGTGCTTCACGCAGGATGTGCGGGGTGTGCCCGCCGATGGCGCAGGCAGCGTCGAAGTAAGTGTTCAGTGCCTCGCGGTAAGCCGGGTGCACACAGTTGTCGATGATTACCCGCGCGCGTTCCCGTGGCGCCAGGCCGCGCAGGTCGGCCAGCCCAACTTCGGTCACCAGAATGTCGACGTCGTGCTCGGTGTGATCAACATGGCTCACCATCGGCACCACGCTGGAAATCGCACCGCCCTTGGCAATCGACTTGGTCACGAAGATCGCCAGGTGCGCGTTGCGCGCGAAGTCCCCGGAGCCGCCAATGCCGTTCATCATGCGTGTGCCGCAGACGTGGGTGGAGTTGACGTTGCCGTAGATATCGAACTCCAGCGCGGTGTTGATCCCGATAATACCCAGGCGCCGCACCACCTCCGGGTGGTTGGAGATCTCCTGCGGGCGCAGTACCAGCTTGTCCTTGTAGTGCTCAAGGTTGCCGAACACGTCGGCATTACGCCGCTCCGACAAGGTGATCGAACTGCCCGAGGCGAAGCTCAGCTTGCCGGCGTCGATCAGGTCGAATGTCGAGTCCTGCAGCACTTCCGAGTACATGGTCAGGTCTTCGAATGGCGACTCGATCAAGCCGCACATCACAGCGTTGGCGATGTTGCCGATGCCGGCCTGAAGTGGGCCGAGCTTATTGGTCATGCGCCCGGCGTCGACTTCCTGCTTGAGGAAGTTGATCAGGTGGTTGGCGATGCCTTGGGTGTCGCTGTCAGGCGGTGTGACCGTGGAGGCGGAGTCGGTCTGGTTGGTGATCACGATGGCTACGATCTTCTCCGGCGGGATCGGGATCGCGGTACTGCCAATGCGGTCGTCGACTTTTACCAGCGGGATCGGCGTGCGCGTTGGGCGGTAGGTCGGGATATAGATGTCGTGCAGCCCTTCCAGGTTCGGGTTGTGCGCCATATTGATCTCGACGATCACCTGCTTGGCGAAAATCGCAAAGCTGGCCGAGTTGCCCACCGACGTGGTTGGCACAATATGCCCTTGTTCGGTGATCGCGACCGCTTCAATCACGGCAATGTCGGGCAGCTTGAGCTGGTTGTTGCGCAGTTGCTCAACTGTTTCCGACAGATGCTGGTCGATAAACATGACTTGGCCAGCGTTGATCGCCTTGCGCAGGGTGCTGTCGACCTGGAATGGCATGCGTCGGGACAGTACGCCGGCTTCGGTCAATTGCTTGTCCAGGTCGTTGCCCAGGCTGGCGCCGGTCATCAGGGTGATTTTCAGCGGCGACGTCTTGGCGCGCTCGGCCAGGGCGTGGGGAACGGCCTTGGCTTCACCGGCGCGGGTGAAGCCACTCATGCCGACGGTCATGCCGTCTTCGATCAGTGCGGCGGCGTCGGCCGCGCTCATGACCTTGTCTAACAACGAAGGCAAGCGGATGCGATCACGGTACATGGATTCTTATCTCAGGCTACGGAAGCAAGGTGCGCAGTTTAGTGATTTCAAAAAATTTCGGCCCGCTACCATGGTCGAATGCCGGGCAGCGATTTAGAGCCTTTGGTCGGGTTTCATGCAGTAATAAAAAACCCCAGCCTACGGGAGGCCGGGGTTTCGAGTATTGCGCTGTAGCAGGGTTACTCGACGGCTTTGACCATGTCTTCGATGACCTTCTTGGCATCACCAAAGACCATCATGGTCTTGTCCAGATAGAACAACTCGTTATCCAAACCGGCATAACCGCTGGCCATCGAGCGCTTGTTGACGATGATGGTCTTGGCTTTGAAGGCTTCGAGGATCGGCATGCCGGCGATCGGCGAGTTCGGATCGTTCTTGGCTGCCGGGTTGACCACGTCGTTGGCGCCCAACACCAGCACCACGTCGGCCTGGCCGAACTCGGAGTTGATGTCTTCCATCTCGAACACCTGGTCGTAAGGCACTTCGGCCTCGGCGAGCAGGACGTTCATGTGGCCGGGCATGCGGCCCGCCACCGGGTGGATCGCGTACTTCACGGTGACGCCGCGGTGAGTGAGCTTCTCGGTCAGTTCCTTGAGCGCGTGTTGCGCCCGCGCCACTGCCAGGCCGTAGCCCGGAACGATGATCACGGTGTCGGCGTTGGTCAGCAGGAAGGTCGCGTCATCAGCCGAGCCGGATTTGACCGGGCGTGCTTCTTTGGAACCGGCTGCGGCACCCGCATCCGGCGCATTGCCAAAACCGCCGAGCAGTACATTAAAGAAGGAACGGTTCATCGCCTTGCACATGATGTACGACAGGATCGCACCGCTGGAGCCCACCAGGGAGCCGGCGATGATCAGCATCGAGTTGTTCAGCGAGAAGCCGATACCCGCCGCTGCCCAGCCCGAATAGCTGTTGAGCATCGACACCACCACCGGCATATCGGCGCCGCCGATTGGGATGATGATCAGCACGCCCAACACAAACGCCAGGGCCAGCATCAGCGCGAACGCGGTGAGGTTGCCGGTGAACATGAACGCCAGGCCCAGGCCCAGGGTCAGCAGGCCGAGCACCAGGTTGATCTTGTGCTGGCCGCCGAACTGTACGGGTGCGCCCTGGAACAGGCGGAACTTGTATTTGCCCGACAGCTTGCCGAAGGCGATCACCGAACCGGAGAAGGTGATGGCACCGATGGCGGCACCGAGGAACAGCTCCAGGCGGTTGCCCGCAGGGATCGCATCACCGAGGTGTTTAACGATACCCAGGGACTGCGGCTCGACAACGGCGGCAATCGCAATGAACACCGCGGCCAGGCCGATCATGCTGTGCATGAACGCCACCAGCTCGGGCATCTTGGTCATTTCTACGCGCTTGGCCATGATCGAACCGGCGGTGCCGCCGACCAGCAGGCCAACAATCACGTAGCCGATACCCGCAGTCGCCAGCTCAGCGCCTAGCTTGTAGATGAGGCCCACGGTGGTCAGCACGGCCAGCGCCATGCCGAGCATGCCGAACAGGTTGCCGCGACGCGAGGTGGTCGGGTGCGACAGGCCTTTAAGCGCCTGGATGAAGCAGATCGACGCGATCAAGTAGAGCGTCGTTACCAGATTCATGCTCATTACTTCTGCACCTCTTCTTTCACAGCTTTGGGCGCTTTCTTCTTGAACATCTCAAGCATCCTACGGGTTACCAGGAAACCGCCGAACACGTTAACCGCCGCCAGAGCCACGGCCAGGGTGCCCATGGTCTTGCCCAGCGGGGTCACGGTGAGCGCGGCGGCCAGCATGGCGCCGACGATCACAATCGCGGAAATCGCGTTGGTCACCGCCATCAACGGCGTGTGCAGCGCGGGCGTCACGTTCCAGACCACGTGGTAACCGACATAAATCGCCAGCACAAAGATGATCAGGTTGTAGATACCGGGGGAGATAAGCTCTTCCATCGTCTGAATCCCTGCTTAGGCGTTTTTGCGGATGACTTGGCCGTCGCGGCACATCAGGCACGCGGCGACGATGTCGTCTTCGAGGTTGATTTCAAACTGCCCTTCCTGGGTGAAGACCAGCTTCAGGAAGTCCAGCAGGTTGCGTGCGTACAAGGCTGACGCATCGGCGGCGACAGCGCCGGCGAGGTTGGTCGGGCCGCAGATGATCACGCCGTTCTCCACCACCACCTGGTCGGCGACGGTCAGCGGGCAGTTGCCACCTTGGGCGGCGGCGAGGTCGATGACGACCGAGCCGGGCTTCATCTGCGCGACGGTGTCGGCGCTGAGCAGGGTCGGTGCCTTGCGACCCGGGATCAGTGCGGTGGTGATGACGATATCGGCTTGCTTGGCGCGCTCATGCACGGCCAGGGCCTGACGTTGCATCCAACTGGTGGGCATCGGGCGGGCATAGCCACCAACGCCGACGGCGCATTCGCGCTCTTCGTCGGTCTCGTAAGGCACGTCGACGAACTTGGCGCCGAGGGACTCGATCTGCTCTTTCACTGCCGGACGCACGTCAGACGCTTCGATCACCGCACCCAGACGTTTCGCCGTGGCGATGGCTTGCAGGCCAGCAACACCAGCGCCGAGGATCAGCACGCGGGCGGCCTTAACGGTGCCAGCAGCGGTCATCAGCATCGGCATGAAGCGCGGGTAGTGATGAGCGGCGAGCAGCACGGCTTTATAGCCGGCGATGTTGGCCTGGGACGACAGCACGTCGAGGCTCTGGGCTCGCGAGGTGCGCGGCGCCGCTTCGAGGGCAAAGGCGGTGATGCCGCGCTCGGCGAGCTTGGCGATTGTTTCGTTGCTGAACGGGTTGAGCATGCCCACCAAGACGGTGCCGCTTTTGATCAGCGCAAGTTCGCTGTCGCTGGGGGCTACCACCTTGAGAATCAGCTCGGCACCAAACGCATCGTTGGCACTGCCAATGGTTGCGCCTGCCGCTTCATAGGCACTGTCGACGACGCTGGCCTTAATGCCAGCTCCGCTTTGTACAGTGACCTTATGGCCCTGGCCGATCAGCTTCTTGATGGTTTCCGGGGTGGCAGCCACCCGGGTTTCACCGGTCTGGGTTTCGAGAGGAACACCAATGTGCACGTCAAATCTCCTGCGTGATCTTTTTGCTTTTGATCTTTTTGTAAAAAGGCCAGTGCACCGTGAGGGGCGCATCTGGGGCGGCCGATCAGCACGATCCCGCTGAAATGACAGCGGGGCGCGGCATTTTGCAGGCGAACTTTGCGGCCTTCAAGGGATTATGACGGGTGACGAAAAATTAACTACAAGTCACCCTGTGACTGATTGTCGCAACAGTCTGAAATTACCTCTTCAAATACAGGGATTTAAAGGGATTCAGGCGGTTATGGAGGTTTTTTACATTGCCTGCGTGAATAGTCGTGCATTGGCTTGTGATAGTCGCTACAGCCCATGAAGATCAAGGGTTTGAGCGATGTACCCGAGAGACAAGTACAGTCTGTTTAAATGCGACATATACGTATATCTGTAGGATCTTAATATTTTTGACTACAAAGTCAGTATTGCGGGATCGTCCTTTAAACGCTGGGTTTGTAGCGTTTGGACTGGTCAATCAGCCAGTCTCTGAACGCCTGCAACGAGGCAGATTCGACTTTTCTGTCAGGAATCATCAGGTAATACGCCTTCGAACTGGTCAGCGCGTCGGAGTTGGCAATGACCAATCGGCGCTCTTCTAACTCCCGCTGGATAAGGAAGGGTGGAATCAGCGCGACGCCCATATCGTGCATGGCCGCCTGGGACAGCATCGAGAATAGCTCGTAACGTGGGCCTGTCATGTCGCGGGGGATACTCAATTGTTGTGCGCTGAACCACTGACGCCAGGCGTAAGGCCGGGTGGTTTGTTGCAGCAGTGGTAGCTCAGCGATCTGCTGGGGTGTGAGCCCGGTGCAGTTGCCGAGTAGACGGGGGCTGCACACGGGCACGGGGTTTTCTCCCACCAGGCGGTGGGATTCGGTACCGGACCAGTCCGCATCGCCAAAGTAGATTGCCGCGTCGAATTCGGTATCGGCAAACAGAAAGGGGCGCGTGCGGTTAGTGAGATTGACCGTTACTTCTGGGTGCTGGTGTTGAAAGTCCTTGAGGCGGGGGATTAGCCATTGGGTGCCGAATGTCGGGACCACCGCCAGCTCGATCACGTTGGCGCCTTGCTGGCCCATAACTGACAAGGTATCGCGCTCCACTGCGTCCAACTGCGTAGCGACGCGACGGCTGTAGGACAGCCCTGCTTCGGTCAACTTGACCCCACGCCGTGAGCGCCGAAACAGCTCGACACTCAAAAACTCCTCAAGGCTGGCGATCTGTCGACAGATGGCGCCCTGAGTGATGGAAAGCTCCAGTGCTGCCTTGGTAAAGCTCTCGTGGCGGGCCGCCGCTTCAAAGCTGACAAGGGCAGTGGTGCTAGGGATTTTTCTGCGCATGTACCTTGTCCTCACATGAAAATTGCTTACGCGCCCTTTCGGGCGATTTCGAAGTGAGAAATTAGCACAACCCTATGCAGAAACCTCGTTTGCCCTCCTGGCTCGCCCGGCCTAGGCTCCATCCACGATTTCTGATTTATCTTCGCGAGGACTTATTCATGGCTGGCAAGGCAAGCTTCAACTGGATCGATCCACTGCTGCTGGATCAACAGCTCACCGAAGAGGAGCGCATGGTGCGCGACAGCGCTGAGCAATTCGCCCAGGACAAGCTGGCGCCGCGGGTGCTTGAAGCCTTCCGTCATGAAAAGACCGACCCTGCGATCTTCCGCGAGATGGGAGAGACCGGTTTGCTGGGCGCGATGATTCCCGAGCAGTACGGCGGCAGTGGTTTGAACTACGTCAGCTATGGGCTGATCGCCCGTGAAGTTGAGCGCGTCGACTCCGGTTATCGCTCGATGATGAGTGTGCAGTCGTCACTGGTCATGGTGCCTATCAATGAGTTCGGTACCGAGGCGCAAAAGCAGAAGTACCTGCCCAAATTGGCCTCTGGTGAATGGATTGGTTGTTTCGGTCTGACCGAGCCTAACCACGGCTCGGACCCAGGCGCGATGATTACTCGTGCGCGTAAAGTGGAAGGCGGCTACAGCCTGACCGGCGCGAAGATGTGGATCACCAACAGCCCTATCGCGGATGTGTTCGTGGTGTGGGGTAAAGACGACGCCGGGGATATCCGTGGCTTTGTCCTCGAGAAAGGTTGGAAAGGCCTCAGTGCTCCAGCGATTCACGGTAAGGTCGGCCTGCGTGCCTCCATCACCGGTGAGATTGTGATGGACAACGTCTTTGTGCCGGAAGAGAACATCTTCCCGGATGTGCGTGGCTTGAAGGGGCCGTTCACTTGCCTTAACTCTGCGCGTTACGGCATCTCGTGGGGCGCATTGGGCGCGGCGGAGTTCTGCTGGCATACCGCTCGCCAATACACCCTGGATCGCCAACAGTTCGGCCGCCCTTTGGCGGCAACTCAACTGATCCAGAAAAAGCTGGCCGATATGCAGACCGAAATCACTTTGGCCCTGCAAGGTTGCCTGCGTCTGGGGCGTATGAAGGATGAGGGTACGGCGGCAGTCGAGATCACATCGATCATGAAGCGCAACTCCTGCGGCAAATCCCTGGACATCGCGCGTATGGCGCGGGACATGCTCGGCGGTAACGGTATCTCCGACGAGTTCGGGGTGGCGCGCCACCTGGTCAACCTTGAAGTGGTGAATACCTATGAAGGCACCCATGACGTGCATGCGCTGATTCTTGGGCGCGCGCAAACGGGCCTTCAGGCTTTCTATTAATAGGGGCACAGGCATGGGCGCGCTTTCACATCTGCGTGTATTGGATTTATCGCGAGTGCTGGCGGGGCCTTGGTCCGGGCAGATACTGGCGGACCTTGGGGCCGAGGTGATCAAGGTCGAGCGGCCGGGTAGCGGCGATGACACGCGAGCGTGGGGGCCGCCCTTCCTTAAGGATGCCTATGGTGAGAACACCACTGAAGCGGCGTACTACCTATCGGCCAATCGTAATAAAGAGTCGGTGACTATCGACTTCACGCGACCGGAGGGGCAGAAGCTGGTGCGTGACTTGGCAGCCAAGTCCGACATCTTGATCGAGAACTTCAAGGTGGGTGGCCTGGCGGCTTATGGGTTGGACTATGAGTCGCTCAAGGAGCTCAATCCGGAGCTGATCTATTGCTCGATCACCGGCTTTGGTCAGACAGGGCCTTATGCGGCTCGTGCCGGATATGACTTCATGATCCAAGGGCTGGGAGGGTTAATGAGCCTGACGGGGCGGCCCGAGGGAGACGAGGGGGCTGGGCCTGTGAAAGTAGGTGTGGCGCTGACTGACATTCTCACGGGGCTTTACTCGACCGTGGCGATTCTGGCTGCGCTGGCGCATCGGGACCACGACGGTGGTGGGCAGCACATCGATATGGCTTTGCTGGATGTGCAGGTGGCGTGCCTGGCTAACCAGGCGATGAACTATCTAACGACGGGGGTGGCGCCAAAACGCCTGGGCAATGCTCACCCTAACATCGTGCCTTATCAGGATTTTCCTACGGCTGATGGGGACTTCATCCTGACGGTGGGTAATGACGGGCAGTTCCGCAAATTTGCGCAGGTGGCTGGGCAGCCGCAGTGGGCGGATGACCCGCGCTTCTCTACTAACAAGGAGCGGGTGGCCAATCGTGCGCAACTGATACCACTGATTCGTCAGGCTACGGTCTTTAAGACAACGGCTGAGTGGGTATCGGAGTTGGAGCGAGTTGGCGTGCCTTGTGGGCCGATCAATGATCTGGCACAGGTGTTTGCTGACCCTCAGGTACGGGCGCGAGGGTTGGCGATGGAGTTGCCTCATGTGTTGGCCGGGATGGTGCCTCAGGTGGCGAACCCTATACGGCTATCCAAGACGCCGGTGGAATACCGTAGTGCGCCGCCCATGTTGGGGGAGCATACGGTCCAGGTGCTGCAGACGGTGTTGGGGTTGGGGGCGGCGAATGTGGCAGCGTTAAAGGAGGCGGGCGTCATTTAGGGGGTCCCTTCTATATAGAAGAGAAAATTCGGGTCGATTTGATGGTTTTTTAATCAATGATCGTTAATTGATAGAAAACTCGAATTAAAGGTTGACGGCAGATTCTGGAAGCCTATAATTCGCCCCACTTCCGGCGCAGTCGAAACGGAAAACTCCTTGGTAAACAATGAGTTACGCAGTTTTCGGCAGCAGGTTGCTTCAGTTCATCG
>NZ_JACVZE010000016.1 GCF_015461805.1 Pseudomonas pisciculturae | reverse complement strand
CCCCCCCCCACCAAAGCACCTCCACACCGCCACACCAGCGCATCCCAATCCCGCTTTGATTGCTGAGCACGAGCAAGCCGAACAGGTCATCTAATCAAGCACACCACAAAACCAACTGTGGGAGGGGGCTTGCCCCCGATAGCAGGTTGTCAGTCACCAATGATTTGGCTGACCCACCGCTATCGGGGGCAAGCCCCCTCCCACATTTTGATCTCCACATTGCCGCACTAGCGCATTCCAATCCCGCTTTGATTGCTGAGCACGAGCAAGCCGAACAGGTCACCTAATCAAGCACACCACAAAACCAACTGTGGGAGGGGGCTTGCCCCCGATAGCAGGCTGTCAGTCACCAATGATTTGGCTGACCCGCCGCTATCGGGAGCAAGCCCCCTCCCACATTTTGATTTCCACATTGATCTCCACAGAATGTGAGATCAGTTTTTGTAGTCGGTATCGGTACGCTCCAATTGCCGTACCAGAGCATTCCAATGCCGCGCCACGCCCGGCCCTTCTCCGCTGGAATGCGCCTTGGCCTGCTGCTCAACCTTCTCCACCACCTCTTGAGGCGGGAAGATCAGCTCGGCATTCCCCGCCGCCTGCGCCGCGACCTGGATATTGCAGGCACGCTCCAACTGTTGCAGTTGCTGAAACGCATGCTCAACGCTGATGCCTGCCGTCAGCAACCCGTGGTTACGCAAGATCATCACACTCTTGTCGCCCAGGTCTGCCACCAACCGCTCGCGCTCATCCAGATCCAAGGCGATGCCTTCATACCCGTGGTACGCCACGCGCCCGGAGAAACCAATGGAGTGCTGGGAAATCGGCAGCAGGCCGTCCTTCTGTGCCGATACCGCAATACCGTCGCGGGTATGGGTATGCAACACCGCTTGCAGGTCGTGACGCGCACCATGAATAGCGCTGTGGATCACATAACCCGCGTAGTTGATGCCCAGGCCAGTCGGGTCGTCGACGATGGTGCCGTCGAGGTCGACCTTGACCAGGTTGGACGCGCTGATTTCATCAAACAACAGGCCAAAGGCGTTGATCAGGAAATGCTCCTCCGGCCCCGGCACACGGGCGGAGAAGTGGGTGTAGATGTGGTCGGTCCACTTGTACAAGGCCGCCAGTCGATACGCGGCGGCCAGCTTGACGCGCACTTCCCACTCTTCTGGCGTGACGCGCTGGCGAACATTGTTGGAAACACTGGAAATCGAGGTGACGCTGCTCATGGCAAAACTTCCTGGATGGCCTTAAGGACTTCCAGGCAAGCCTATGGGATGCAAAAAAATAATAAAAAGCACATTTTAATCTAAGCTAATTATTATTTTTTTTCATATCAGGCAGCGTCGCGGATTTTGTGCAATGAAGCTGCCACCAACTTACCAAACGCATCCACCGGCCCCTGCAAGTTGCCCAGGAAGTGCGGATAAATCAGCCACAAATCCATCACCGGTTTGAAGTCCTTGAGCGGCATCACCGCCAGTTGATCACGGTGAGCGCTACGCTCCAGCAGCGGGCGCGGCACCAGCCCCAGGCCCAAACCGTCCGCCACCAAGCCCAATTGCAACTCGGTGCCGAAAGTCTCCAGGTTCACTCGCAATGCCAGCCCCTGGTCGGACAAGGTGCGCTGCAAGCCGGCGCGGAAGCCGCAGCCGTCCGGGTTCAGAATCCAGCCGTTCTGGTACACATCCGCCAGCTTGCACGGCTTCTTGGGCAGTTGCGCCTTGGCGCACACCACCACCAGTTCCATCTTGCCGATGGACTCGCCAACGATATTGTCCGGGAAGATCTTGCCCGCGGGGAACAACGCCGCCGCCGCATCCAACTCACCTCGCTCAATCTTGCCCACCAGTTGGCTGCCCCAGCCGGTCGCAACCTGGGCGCGCAGGTCGGCGTATTCGGTACGCAGGTGTTTGAGCGCATCAAGCAACACCACGTCGCCGATGGTCTGCGGCACACCCAGGCGCAACAGGCCAGTGGGCGGTGCGTCGGTGGCCACCAGTTCGCGCAGGGCATCCATCTCGCGCAAAATCAGCCGGCACTGCTCGTACACACGGGTGCCGATCAGCGTGGGCTTGAGGGGTTTGGTGTTGCGGTCGAACAGCTCCACCCCCAACGCCTGCTCAAAGTTCTGCACGCGACGGGTAATGGCCGGCTGGGTCAGTTGCAACGACTCGGCGGCGTGGCTGATGGACTGGCAACGAATCACTTCGACAAAGGCATCGATATCGTCAATTTTCATTTGGGCCGCACATAGAGAACAGTCATTAAGATGTGTGCGAAGCATAGTTGCAGGAAGGCTATCTGGATAGCCCGCGCTGTGATCGATAACGTCTAACCCTAGTCCTGGCGATTCTAAATTACCTTCAGCTATAAGCTAATCATTAAAAAATAGCATATTAACTATAAACATTATGCTTAGATGAGCTTAAGAACACAGACCGATGGAATTGCCATGACCCAGGCCAAACACCCCGAGAGACTCAGAGCCTTTATTGGCGCCCTGGCGGAATTGATCGACGGCAACCCACGCGAAGGTGACCTGTTGCACCGTGGCGGCAAGCTATTGGCACAACTGGTCAGCCACGATGACTGGCTCCCCGATGAGTTCGCCCAACCCAACCCCGAGCGCTATCAACAATTTCTGCTGCATGCCGATTCGCGTCAGCGTTTCAGCATCGTCAGCTTTGTATGGGGGCCGGGGCAAAGCACACCCATTCATGACCACCGCGTATGGGGGCTGATCGGCATGTTGCGCGGTGCGGAGTTCTCCCAAGGCTTTGAACGGGCGCCCGACGGCAGCCTCGTCGCAGAAGGCAAACCGGTAGAACTGGTGCCTGGCCAAGTGGAAGCAGTGTCGCCCAAAGTCGGCGATATCCATCAAGTGAGCAATGCCCACAGCGACCAGGTGTCCATCAGCATTCATGTGTATGGCGCCAATATCGGTGCCGTGCGCCGGGCGGTGTATCAGCCCGACGGCAGCGAGAAATTGTTTATCTCCGGTTATTCCAACGCCTTCCTCCCGAACATCTGGGATTTGTCCAAAGAAAAGAGCCCTGCCCTATGACCACCGTAGCTACCCGCAGCTTTGCCCAGATTCGTCAGGCCCTGTTGGCCCATGAAGAAGTCGCCTTGGTGGACGTGCGCGAAGAGGCGCCGTTTGCCGAATCCCACCCGCTGTTTGCCGCGAACATCCCGCTGTCCAAGCTTGAGCTGGAGGTGTATTCGCGCATTCCGCGCCGCGATACCCAGGTCACTGTGTATGACAACGGCGAAGGCCTCGCCGCTCGCGCCGCTGAGCGTCTGGTTGCGCTGGGCTACACCGAGGTCAGCCTGCTGGAAGGTGGCCTGGACGGTTGGCGCAAGGCCGGTGGCGAGCTGTTTATCGACGTGAACGTGCCGAGCAAGGCCTTTGGCGAATTGGTAGAAAGCGAGCGCCATACGCCGTCCCTGGCCGCCGAAGAAGTGCAAGCGCTGATCGACAGCCAGGCCGACGTGGTGGTGCTCGATGCCCGCCGCTTCGACGAATACCAGACCATGAGCATCCCCACTGGCATCAGCGTGCCCGGTGCCGAGTTGGTACTGCGCGCCCGTGAACTGGCGCCCGACCCGGCCACCCGTATCATCGTCAACTGCGCAGGGCGTACCCGCAGCATCATCGGCACCCAGTCACTGATCAACGCAGGCATCGCCAACCCGGTATCGGCCCTGCGCAACGGCACCATCGGCTGGACGCTGGCCGGGCAGAAACTCGCCCATGGCCAGTCGCGTCGCTTTGCACCCACCTCGGAAGAACATCGCCAAGTGGCCGCAGCCGATGCACGCCGCGTGGCCGACCAGGCTCGCGTTGGCCGTGCCACCTTGGCCGATCTGCAAGCCTGGCAGCAGGACGCCACACGCACCACCTACCTGTTCGATGTGCGCACCCCGGAAGAATTCGAAACCGGCCACCTGCCGGGCGCACGCTCCACCCCAGGCGGGCAACTGGTGCAAGAAACCGACCACGTCGCCAGCGTGCGCGGTGCACGCCTGGTGCTGGCCGATGACGACGGCGTACGCGCCAACATGTCTGCTTCCTGGCTGGCCCAACTGGGCTGGGAAGTACACGTGCTCGACGACCTGCAACCGTCGCAATTCAGCGAAAAAGGCGCGTGGGTCGCACCCGTGCCGGCACCGCCCCAAGCCGAACTGATCAGCCCCCACACCCTCGCCGACTGGCTGGGCCATGGCGACACCGTGGTGTTGGATTTCACCGCCAGCGCCAACTATGTAAAACGCCATATCCCCGGCGCCTGGTGGGCCTTGCGTGCGCAGTTGCCCCAAGCCCTGGCCAAGGCACCTGCGGCCCAACGCTACGTATTGACCTGCGGCAGCAGCCAGTTGGCGCGCCTGGCGGTGGCCGAAGTCGAAGCCATCACCGGCAAGCAAGTGTTTTTGCTGCAAGACGGCACCGCTGGTTGGATCAACGCGCAATTGCCGCTGCAAGAAGGTGAAACCCACCTGGCTTCACCGCGCATCGACCGCTACCGCCGGCCGTACGAAGGCACCGACAATCCCAAGGAAGCCATGCAAGCCTATCTGGATTGGGAATTCGGTCTCGTCGACCAACTGGCCCGCGACGGCACCCACGGTTTCTACGTGATCTGATCAACCCCATTACCTGCACCCATACCGGGTGCAGGCCCCACATCCGACCCCTCTCCAGGCGGAGGCTGAACCCAACAACGAGAGGACACCCGCATGACCCTGCACATCACTCGCCTGGAACCCACCATCGGCGCCGAAATCGACGGCATCGACCTGCGCCAGCCGCTGACCCAAGCCTTGCGTGACGAACTGCGCCACCTGCTGCTCAAGCACAAGGTGCTGTTCTTCCGCGACCAAGCCATTAACACCGAACAGCAAATTGCCTTCGCCAAGGAATTCGGCGAGCTGTACGTGCACCCCACCACCCAACAGAACGACCCGACCCTGCCCCAGGCCCACCTGATCGAAGCCCAGGACGAACGCAAACTCTACGGCCCGCGTATCAGCGGCCGTTGGCACACCGACACCAGCTGGCTGTTGCAACCGACCCTCGGCGCAGTACTGCGCGCAGTCGACTTGCCCGAGGTCGGCGGCGACACGCTGTGGGCCGATGCGGGCGCGGTGTACCGTGCCCTCCCCGATGAGCTGCGCGCCGAAATCGACAGCCTGCACGTGGTGCACGACTTCAAAAAGTCGTTGGACAAAGTCGGCTACGACTACCCGATCCTCGCCCACCCGTTGGTGCGCACCCACCCGGAAACCGGGGAGGACGGCCTGTTCATCAACTTCTCCCAGAACCCTTCGGTGATTGGCTGGACGCCCCAGCAAAGCAAGCAGCTGATCGACCGCCTGCTGTTGGAATTCAACAAGCCCGAACACCAGGTGCGCTTCAAATGGCGCCCCGGCTCCGTGGCGTTCTGGGACAACCGCTCGACCCTGCACTACCCGGTCTATAACTACGGCGACTACCCACGCCGCATGGAGCGCGTGCTGATTGCCTATGACGATATTCCCCATCGGGTAAGAGCCGCCAACGCCGCCTGACCTCTTTTACCAAACCCAACACAGATCCCCCTGTGCATGCGGTCCCCTGTGGGAGGGGGCTTGCCCCCGATAGCGGTACACCCGGCAGCCCATCAGCGCCTGACACTCCGCCATCGGGGGCAAGTCGAATCGTCGCACCGCCCCTCCCACATTGACTGCATTCACAGGTAGCGATCTACGGCGTTCTTTCGTCCTCTGGAATCAGCCCCCATGCCTCCATCGCGCTTTCACTACTGCGCAGCAGCGCTGAGCCTGCTCGCCTTCAATACCCCGGCCCAGGCCGAAGATACGGATAAAACCCTCGGCACCGTGGTCGTCACCGGCAACCGTGGCAACCAGGCGCGCACCATCGCCGACAGCCCCTCGCCCATCGACGTGATCAGTGCCGAGCAACTGCAAGCCAGTGGCAAAGTCGGCCTCAAGGAATTGCTCGCACGCCTGCTGCCGTCCTTTAACCTACCGGCCATCAACGGCGGCGGCACCTCCTGGTCGGTGCGCGGGGTGACCATGCGCGGCCTGTCTGGCGACCAGGTGCTGGTGTTGGTCAACGGCAAGCGCCGCCACAACACGGCACTGATCAACAACCTGGCACGCATCGGCACGGCGGCGGTGCCGGTCAACCTGGACCTGATCCCGGTGTCGGCCATCGACCATATCGAAGTACTGCGCGACGGTGCCTCCGCCCAATATGGCTCGGACGCGATTGCCGGGGTGATCAATATCATCCTCAAGGAAAACGACAGCGGCGGCAGCGCCGAAACCTCGTTCGGCCGCTACGGCGCCGGTGACGGCGACACCGTGCACCAAACCGTAAACTACGGCCTGCCACTGCCCAACGACGGCTTCGCCAACCTGGCGCTGGACGTCAAGGAGCAAGAGCCGTTCGACCGCACCGGCAGCGCCACCGGCCGGCTTTATGGCACCGCCGCCAACCCCGACAGCCGCGACCAGACCGTCAACCGCCACGGCTGGAACCCCAGCTACGGCCTGGGCCGCGAGAAGGTCACCAACGCCAGCTATAACCTGGAACTGCCGCTGCAAGACGACCTCAAGTTCTACTCGTTCTCCACCGCCAGCTACATGGAAACCACCAAAGTCACCGGCAACTACCGCCCCAACGAACTCACGTCCTTGGCCGGCGACCCCGACACGCCCTACCCCGATGGCATCCACGCCCAGCGGCGCAACCGCACCAAAGACTTCCAGGTAGCTGGCGGCTTCAAGGGTTTAGTGGGCGGCTGGGACTACGACATCAGCTCCACCTGGGGCGAAGACGATTCGACCCTCAACGCCAACAACACGCTCAACCCGTCCTTGGGGCCCAATAGCCCGACCTCCTTCAACCTGGCCTCGCAAATCTTCGACCAATGGACCAACAACCTGGACCTGAGCCGCACCTTCGATATTGGCCTCAGCCACCCGCTGCAAACCGCGTTCGGCTTTGAATACCGCTGGGAGAAATACCAGATCGAGGCCGGCGACTACGCCTCGTACACACCGGGCAACTACGTGCTGCCCAGCGGCCCGTTCGCCGGGCAAACCCCGCTGCCGGGGCTGGCCTCGTATAACGGCACCAGCACGGCGGACGCCGGCGAGATCAGCCGCAGCAACGTCGCCAGTTACCTCGACCTGGGCCTGGACGTGACCGACCGCTGGTATGTCGGCGCCGCCGCCCGCTACGAGCGCTACACCCAGGACATCGGCAGCACCTGGAGCGGCAAGCTGTCGACGCGCTTCAAGCTCACGCCGGAATTCGCCCTGCGCGGCACGATCAACAATGGCTTCCGAGCGCCGTCGCTGGCCCAGACGATTTACGCGTCATCCACCTTCACCTCTGGCGGCGTGGTCAACGGCCAGCAAGTCTCGGTGCCAGTCAAAGTGCTGCCGGTGGACACCGCCGAAGCCCAGGCGCTGGGTGCAGAAAAACTCAAGCCCGAGAAGTCCCTCAACTACAGCTTCGGTTTCACCTACGAGCCCACGCAGAACTACCGCCTGACCACCGACCTGTACCAAATCGGCATCCGTGACCGCATCGTGTCCACCAGCCTGCTCGGTGGCCCTGCGGTGTCGCAGATCCTGGTCGCCAACGGCCTGTCGCCGGGCCTGTACGCGCAGTACTACACCAACGCCGTCGACACCCGCACCCGTGGCATCGACATCATCAACGAGTACCGCCAGCAGTTGGATCAGTACGGGCAGGTGCGCTGGAGCCTGGCGTACAACTGGAACCAGACCAAGATCGAGAAACTCCAGGACACCCCGCCCGCGCTCGCCAGCCTGGGCTCCAACTACCAGATCTTCGACCGGCGCCTGCAAAAAGACCTCACCGTCGCCACGCCGCAATCCAAGTTGATCCTGGCAGCCAACTGGAAGGTCAGCGCCTACACCCTGAACCTGGCCCTGACCCGTTTCGGCAGCTACACCGAAGGCGACAACAACCCGGTCAACGACCGCAAGTTCAGCGCCAAGTGGATCAGCGACCTCGACGCCGCCTACGACATCAACAAGCACTTCACCGTAGCCCTGGGCGCCAACAACCTGTTCAACGTCTACCCCGACAAAAAAGGCATCAAGGACTGGGCCGGCGGCTATGAATACGGGCAGTTCTCGCCGTTCGGTTTTGGCGGTGCGTATTACTACACGCGTCTGGCGTACAACTTCTGAGGCCCTGACATGACTGAATTGAGCTGCGATGTATTGATCGTCGGCGGCGGCCTGGCGGGCACCTGGGCCGCGATTGCCGCCGCCCGCGAAGGCGTCAACGTGATCCTGGTCGACAAGGGCTACTGCGGCACCAGCGGCGTCACCGCCACCGCAGGCCCCGGCCATTGGTGGGTGCCGCCGGGCGCCCGCGAAGCCGCTATCGACAAGCGCTTGGGCACTGCCTATGGCCTGGCCGATGCACGCTGGATGGCCCGTGCCATCGACACCACCTGGACCAGCCTGCCGGGCTTGAGTGATTACTATGCCTTCCCGCAAAACGAACAGGGCCAAACCCAATACCGTGGCCTGCGCGGCCCCGAGTACCTGCGCGGCCTACGCCGCCGGGTGCTCGACAGCGGCGTGACCATTCTCGATCACCACCCGGCGCTGGAGCTGCTACGCGATGACAACAGCAACGTGGTCGGCGCCCGTGGCTGGCGCCGACAGGCGGGAGGCGACTGGTTGATCCGCGCCGGGGCGGTGGTGCTGGCCACCGGCGGTTGCGCGTTCCTGTCACGCTTGCTGGGCAACCACACCAACACCGGCGACGGTTATTTGATGGCGGCCGAAGCCGGGGCCGAACTGTCGGGCATGGAGTTTTCCAACTACTACTGCATCGCCGCAGCGGGCAGCAGCATGACGCGCTCGATGGTGTACAGCTTTGGCGAGTACTTCGACGCGGCGGATCGGCCCTTGGATATCAGTGGCGGCCCCAACTTTACCGAGGACTTGGCCCGGGCGCTGCTCAATGGCCCGGTGTATTGCCGCCTGAATCGGGTGCCGGCGGATATTCGGGCGCAGTTGCCGAGTATCCAACCCAACTTGATGCTGCCATTTGATCGGCGTGGCATTGACCCCTATCGCGAGCGGTTCGCTGTGACCCTGCACCCTGAAGGCACCATTCGTGGCGTCGGCGGGTTAAGGCTGATTGATGACGACTGCCAGACCACCGTGCCCGGCGTATTCGCAGCCGGCGATGCAGCCAGCCGCGAGCCGATTGCCGGGGCGACGTCTGGCGGCGGTGCGCAAAACTCGGCATGGGCCTTGTCAACCGGGCAATGGGCCGGGCGCGGTGCAGCGCGGTTGGCCCGACACAAGCGTGGGTATCACGGTGCTCTGCGCGGGTTTGATGGCGCGGCGGGCGGCGGCGCTGAACTGCTGCAACGTATCCAGGCCGAAGTGCACCCATTGGACAAAAACCTGTTTCGCAGCGGCGACCAACTGGAGCGCTCACTGCGTGAACTCGACAACATCTGGGACCAGGTACGCAGCGCACAGCCCGGCACCAACCCCTTGCGCGCCCGCGAAACCGCCGCCATGGCCGCCACCGCACGCTGGTGTTACACCGCCGCCGCCCTGCGCAAAGAGAGCCGCGGCATGCATCAGCGCAGCGACACACCGCAGCAGAGTGCGCGGTATGACGCGCACTTGCGTTTATCCGGTGTGGATCAAATACAGACTCGCCTTGACCCCATTTCTCCAGACTTATGATTCCCCTCGCTACAGTAAGCACCCTCGCCACAGGTCACTCATTCAAAATAGGAACCCACATGATTGAATTGATCTACTCCGACCTCTGCAACGGCTGCAGCCAATGCGTCGCCGTATGCCCCACCAACGTGCTGGCCGCCGACGCCCTGGGCAAACCCCTGATCGCCGATCAGCAAGCCTGCCAAACCTGCTTCATGTGCGAACTGTATTGCAGCAGCGACGCGCTTTACGTCGACCCGGACGTCGAACACCTGCGTCACCCCGATCCAGTAGCCGTGCGCGAAGCCGGGCTACTCGGACAATACCGACGTGATTCGGGCTGGGATGAATGGGCCGATAACCCCGCCCATCGCAACGAGCATTGGCGTATGGACGGCATCTTTGCCTTGGCCCGCAGCGCGCCACCAAATGCAATAAGAGAATAATCAATCACCGCATAATGAATATTTTTGATAATTACCATATAACCAAAAAGAACTTCACAGCGAGTTCTTATGGGAATAACGTCAACCCACTCACCGACCCCTTCTCCAGGCGGAGGTAACCGAACCCTTTCTTGATCTGCCTGGAGCCTGCATCCCATGGTCTTTACTACCCCTTTCAAACGCCTGCTCCTGGGCACCGCCCTCGCCCTCGGCCTGATCGGCAGCAGCCATGCCGCCGACCTGCAACCGCTGCGGGTGGCCAATCAGAAATCGACCATCAAGGCGCTGCTGGAAGTCTCCGGCGAAGCCAAGAATGTGCCCTACGAAATCCAGTGGTCGGAGTTCCCCTCTGCCTCGCCCTTGGGCGAAGCGTTGAATGCCGGTGCCGTAGATATCGGCGCCCTCGGCGATGCGCCGTATGTGTTCGCCCTCGGTGCCGGTGCTTCGCTCAAGGTGGTCAGCATCATCCACGCCGAAGGGCGCAACACCACCGCGCTGTTGGTGAACAAGGACTCGCCGATCAAGACCGTGGCGGACCTGAAGGGCAAGAAGATCGTCACCGGCCGTGGTTCCATCGGGCACTACCTGGCGATCAAGGCCTTGGCCACCGCCGGGCTGACCACTAAAGATGTGCAGTTCATTTTCCTGCTGCCGAGCGAGTCGCGCCTGGTGTTGGATAACGGCACCGCAGACGCCTGGGCCACCTGGGACCCGTACACCACTGTGGTTACCTCCCAAAGCCACGCCCGTGTATTGATCAGCGGCAACAAGCTGCTGAGCAACCACCTGTACCTCGCCGCCACCAGCCAGGCCATCGCCGACAAGCGCCCGCAGCTGGACGACTTTGTCGCCCGCCTCGACCGCGCCTACGCCTGGGCCAACGTGCACCCCAATGAATACGCCGCCGCCCAGGCCAAGATCACAGGCCTGCCGCTGGAAGTGCATGTGGAAGTGGCCAAGGACACGCGCCTGACCCCGGTAGCGATTGACGACTCGGTGATCAGCGGCCTGCAAGCGACCGCCGACATCTACCAACAAGAAGGCCTGCTGACCAAGCACATCGATGTGTCGCAGGGCTTCGATAAAAGCTTTAACGCCAAGCGTGCCCCACTTTCCCAAGCCTCTCGCTAAGGAGCAGAACATGAGCAAAACACGTCAATTGAAACTCGGGGCCATGGTCCACGGTGTCGGTCACGGTTGGGGCGAATGGCGCCACCCGCACGCCCAACCCAACGCCAGCACGAACTTTGGTTTCTACAAGCAGCAGACCGAGTTGGCCGAAGCCGCCAAATTTGACTTCGTATTTATCGCCGACAGCCTGCATATCCATGCCAAGTCCAGCCCGCATTACCTCAACCGTTTCGAGCCGCTGACCATCCTCTCGGCCCTGGCCGCGCTCACCACCAACATTGGCCTGGTGGCCACTGTGACCGTCAGCTACACCGAGCCCTACCAGGTGGCGCGTCAGTTTTCGTCCCTGGACCATATCAGCGGCGGCCGCGCCGGTTGGAACGTGGTCACCTCGTGGCTCAGCGGCACCGCCGATAACTTCGGCAAGGCCGAGCACCCGCCGCACGCCGTGCGCTACCGTATCGCCAAGGAACACGTGAACACCGTCAAGGGCCTGTGGGACTCATGGGAAGACGACGCCTTTGCCTACAACAAGCAAAGCGGCGAGTTTTTCACCCCCAGCAAGCTGCACGCACTGAACCACAAGGGCGAGTTTTTCTCGGTGAAGGGCCCGCTGAATATTGCTCGCTCGCGCCAGGGCCAGCCGGTGATTTTCCAGGCGGGCACCTCCGAAGACGGGCGCAACTTTGCCGCCGAAAACTCCGATGCAATCTTTGTGCATGTGGAGAGCATCGAAGAAGGCCTGGCGTATACCCAAGACCTCAAACGCCGCGCCAAAGGCTTTGGCCGTGACGCCGACAGCCTGTCGATCCTGCCGGGGATTCGCCCGATTGTCGGCCGCGATGAAGCCGAGGTTGAAAGCCGTTATCAGCAGGCCGTAGAGCTGGTGACGGTGGAAGATGCGATCGTCGCCCTCGGCCGCCCGTTCAACGACCACGACTTCAGCCAATACCCGTTGGACGCGCCGTTCCCCGAGCTCGGCGACCTAGGCTCCAACAGCCAGCGAGGTGGCTCCGACCGCATCAAGCAGTTGGCCAAGGACGAAAGCCTGACCCTGCGCGAAGTGGCCCTGCGTTTCTCGCGGCCCAAGCGCGACTTTGTCGGCACCCCGGAACAAATCGCCGATGCCATCCAGACCTGGTTCGAGCGCGGTGCCAGCGATGGTTTCATTATCAATTCCGTGCTGCCGGATGGCTTGCAGTACTTCACCGAACTGGTGGTGCCGGTGTTGCAACAACGCGGCCTGTTCCGTACCGAATACACCGGCCAAACCCTGCGTGACAACCTCGGCCTGGACGTGCCAGCCAACCGCTACAGCGTTGCCCAGGTTGAAGAAAAACAGGAGGCGCTGGCATGAGTGAATCCCTGAATCGCCAACTGGCAGCGCTGCACGCCGAACGTGTCGCCACCTGGGCGCCAGAGGCGTTGAAGGTCAATATCGACCAGCGCCAGCGCCTGGTGGATCAAGCCCGGCCCGACGACTACGTACAGGTCGGCGATGAGCTGGACCCGTTCACCTTGCTCAACGTCGAAGGCGGCGATCTCAACCGCGATCTGCTGCTGGCCGACGGCCCGGCAGTGTTGATTTTCTTCCGCTTTGCCGGCTGCCCGGCCTGCAACATCGCCCTGCCCTATTACGAACGTCAGCTCTACCCGCACCTGCGGGAGCTCGGTGTGCCGCTGGTGGCGGTAAGCCCCCAAGTGCCTGCGCGGTTGGTGGAGATCAAGACCCGCCACAACCTGCAACTGCTGGTGGCCAGCGACCAGAACAACAACCTCGGGCGGCGCCTGGGCATTCTCTACAGCTTTGACGAGGCCTCGCGTAACGCGGCGCTGGCCAAGGGCAACAGCATTGGCGAAACCACGGGCACCGGCACGTGGGAGTTGCCGCAGCCGACCGTGGTGGTGATCGCCAAGGATGGGACGGTGGCGTTTGTAGAGGTGAGCCCGGATTGGTTGGTGCGTACGGAGGCTGAGCCGGTTCTTCAGGTGGTAGAGCACTTACTGGGCCAGCAGCGCGTACGCCTGGCCATCTGATTCACACTGCCCCCTGTGGGAGCTGGCTTGCCTGCGATAGCGGAGTATCAGTAACAAATACATCGACTGACACACCGCTATCGCAGGCAAGCCAGCTCCCACATTTTTTGACCGAGTACATTCATCATGACTTCATCCTCTCAACCGTCTCTACGCTCCGTGGAAGTCGCCAATTTCGAAGCCCTGCTCGAACGCCTCAGCACTGAGCTGGCCAGCACCGCGCACCTCTATGACGAGAGCGGCGCCTTCCCCCACGCCAACTTCCAACTGCTGCACGAGCACGGCCTGGTCGCCCTCACCGTGCCCAAGTCCCTCGGCGGCGGCGGTTCCAGCCTGCCGCAGGCGCGCAAGGCCATCAGCGCGATTGCCAAGGGCGAACCGTCCACCGCATTGATCCTGGTGATGCAATACCTGCAACACACGCGCCTGCAAGACAGCAAGACCTGGCCCGCACACCTGCGCACCCAAGTGGCCGAAGATGCGGTGCGCAATGGTGCGCTGATCAACGCCTTGCGCGTCGAGCCCGACCTCGGCACCCCGGCCCGTGGCGGCTTGCCGGCCACCACTGCCATACGCACGGCCGAAGGCTGGCGCATCAGCGGCCGCAAGATCTACTCCACCGGCAGCCATGGCCTGAGCTGGTTCAGCGTGTGGGGCCGCAGTGATGACGCCGACCCGCTGGTAGGCGCCTGGCTGGTGCCCAAAGACAGCCCCGGCATCACCATCATCGACACCTGGGACCACCTGGGCATGCGCGCCACGTGCAGCCATGAGGTGGTGCTCGATAACGTGCTGGTGCCGCTCGACCATGCCGTCAGCGTCAGCCCATGGAGCGCGCCGTCGCCAGAGCTGGATGCCGAAGGTTTTCTGTGGATGTCGGTGTTGTTGTCCTCGGTATACGACGCTGTGGCCCAAGCGGCTCGGGACTGGCTGGTGAACTGGCTGGAAGAACGCGCGCCGTCCAACCTCGGCGCGTCGCTGTCGACCTTGCCACGCTTTCAGGAAACCGTCGGGCATATCGATACCCTGTTGTTTGCCAACCGCAGCCTGCTGGACGCCGCCGCCGAAGGTCACACCCCGACGGCCAACGCCGCGCAGTTGAAGTACCTGGTGACCAACAACGCAATCCGCGCCGTAGAGTTGGCCATCGAAGCTTCGGGTAACCCTGGCCTGTCGCGGCTCAACCCCTTGCAACGCCATTACCGCGACGTGCTGTGCAGCCGCGTGCATACCCCACAGAACGACGCCGTCTTGCAGGGCGTCGGCAAAGCTGTCTTCGCCCAACGCCAGAAGGACCGCACATGAGTCAGGTGATAATTGCCAGCCAGCTGGACGAAGATTTCAACCAAGTAATCCGCGAGCGCCTCGCCTCAATTCACCCTGACGCCCAAGTGATCGGCGTACCCGTTGGCGTGCCCAGCGACCTGCCGCCCCAGGCCAATATCTTGCTGGCGCGCCCGATCAACGTGCGCGGCTACACCGCCCCAGACACCCCGCCACCGGGCTGGCCCTATGGCGCGCAGTGGGTGCACCTGGTGTCGTCGGGCATCGATTTTTATCCTTCGTGGCTGTTCAACGGCCCGCCCGTGACCACTTCCCGGGGCAGCGCCGCAGACAACCTTGCCGAGTTCGCCCTGGCGGCCATCTTTGCGGCATCCAAGCATTTGCCGGATATCTGGGTGAAGGACTCGCAGTGGAATTTCACCCCGCTGCGGCCACTTAAGGGCACCACACTGGGCATCCTGGGTTTTGGCGCGATTGGCGAGAGCCTGGCGCAAAAGGCCTTGGCGCTGGGTATCAAAGTGGTGGCGTTGCGTCAGAGCCAGGCGCCGTTCAGTGCGGGCGTGGAAGCGGCCAAGGATATCCACGACCTGTTCGCCCGCGCCGATCACTTGGTGGTGGCAGCGCCGCTGACCGAGGCCACCCGCCACATTATCAACCGCGATGTGTTGGGCAGTGCCAAGCCGGGGCTGCATTTGATCAACATTGCGCGCGGAGGGTTGTTGGACCAGGAAGCATTGCTGGAGGCACTGGATAACGGGCAGATCGGGTTGGCTTCGCTGGATGTGACCGAGCCGGAGCCGTTGCCGGACGGGCATCCGTTGTATACGCACCCGCGGGTGAGGTTGTCGCCGCATACCTCGGCGATTTCGACTAACAGCAAGAATGAAATTGCGGATACGTTTTTGGCGAATTTGGAGCGGTATGTCGGCGGTCAGACGTTAGCAAACCTGGCGAATTCTTAACGGCGTATGAAGACCCAAATGTGGGAGGGGGCTTGCCCCCGATGGCGGTGGATCAGTCAAAGATATTTTGCCTGACACACTGCTATCGGGGGCAAGCCCCCTCCCACATGGGTTTTGTGTTGGCTGAACGTACTCATTTGATGCGGTAGTGGAAGGTGTTGCGCACTGCCGGCACGGGTACGGGTTTGCCGTCCACGATCCTTGGCTGATAGCGGAAGGTATTCGCTGCCGCCAATGACGGGCGCATGAACAAGGGGTGACAACCGTCCAGCACCTTGGGGTTTTCCACACGGCCCTGGGTGTTGACGGTGTACTCCACCGAGCAGTCGCCTTCGATGTTTTTATCCAGGGCACGCTCGGGGTAGTCAGGGGCTTCCTTGCTCAGGGGTTGGTACTGGCGGCTGTCGAAGGCCGGTGCGGGCGCCGGCGCTGCGGGCCGTGCACGTTCAGCCGCGAGGCGTTCCTGGTTTAAGCGCTGTTGTTCCAGCTCACGGTTGCGCTGCTCGGTCGCCAGTCGCTCCTGTTGCTGCTCGATTTTCTTTTCCTCGACCCGCTTGCGCGCCAAGGCGGCTTTCTCAAGCTTTTGCGCCTGGATCTGTGGGTCGATGACGGGTTTGGGCGGCACCGGCACGGCAACCGGCTCTGGCGGCGGTGCCGCGACGGCCACGGGTTCAGGCACAGGAGCTGGTGCTGGCGGCATCATCACCAGTTGCGTATGCATGACCCGAGGCGCTTGCACCACGGGTTTTTCTGTCGACCAGCCCAGCATCAACGCAGCCAACACGCCGACGTGCAGGGCCACCGCCAGGCTGGCCGCGAAGCTGTTTCTCCAGAGCCCGGACGTATCCCGAACCTCCATCGCCAGCATTGGACTGTGCATGATCATCGCCGTCATTGCGGGGCCTCGGTCACCAGCCCCAGGTTGCTGACACCGCCTTTTTGCAACACCGCCATGGCCGCCACCACCCGGCCGTAGCCGGCGTTGTCGTCGGCGCGGATGTACACCTGGGTGTCGCTGCGTGCGGCCACCACCTGCATGACCTTGGCGCCCATTTCATCCAGGCTCACGGCGCTGTCGGTCTGGTGCTGGGTGTCGAGTTCGCCGCCCAGGTTCCAGTAGTAGCCACCGTCAGCCTTTACCGACAACGTCAGGATCTGCTGGCGGGTGTCAGTGGCCAGCGCCTCGGCGGCGACCTTGGGCAGTTCGATCTTCACGCCTTGGGTCAACATGGGCGCGGTGACCATGAAGATCACCAGCAGCACCAGCATCACGTCGATATATGGCACCACGTTCATTTCAGCCTTGGGCCCGTGCTTGCGTTGCGGCCTGCTCAGCATGGTCTTGCTCCTGTTCAGGCGGCGACGGCCAGGTTGATTGGCGTGCCGCGCAAGGTGCGATGCAGGCGTACTTGCAGCTCGTTGCCGAAGGCGTAGTAGCGGGTGAGCAAAGTCTGGCCACGGGCGGCAAAGCGGTTATAGGCGATCACCGCCGGAATGGCCGCAAACAAACCAATGGCCGTGGCGATCAACGCTTCGGCAATGCCCGGCGCCACGGTCGAAAGCGTGGCCTGCTGCACCTGGGACAAGCCGATGAACGAGTTCATGATGCCCCACACCGTGCCAAACAAACCGATATAGGGGCTGACCGAGCCCACGGTCGCCAGGAATTGCAGGCCCTTTTCCAGCTCGATTTCCTGCTCGGTGATCGCCACCTGCAAGGCGCGCTCCACGCCTTCCAACACAGCGGGGTCATGGCTGTGCAGGTGCTGGTACTCCTGCACCCCGGCGATAAAGATCGGCGCAATGCCGCCCTCGCCCGCCTGCACCGTTTCGCGGTACAGCGGCTGCAAGTCGGGCGCGGCACGAAAGCGCTGCACGAAGCCGTTCAACTGGCGCTCCAGGCGGCGCAGCACACTGGCGCGCTGGATGATCAGGTACCAACTGACCACGGAGGCCAGCAGCAAGGTGAGCATCACCGCCTTGACCAACAGGCTGGCGTCGGTGATCAGGCCCCAGATCGTCATATGTTCCATCGTCGCTTGCATGGTAGAGCTCCTATTCGATTAAAAAGACATGACCGGGTGATGACGCCTCACGGCAATTTCAGCGCGCGTGTGACATCCGCCCAGGGCACGAACTTGAAGTTCTGCGCTTGCTCGGGCATGCGCTTGCGCCCGTCCTGCACCACCAGCATGCCTTGGCTCCATGGCCCGCCGAGGTTGATGGCGGTGACTTCCAGGCCGTCGGTCTCCGAAGAACCGTCGATACCGGCAGCGGCGTTGAGGCCAACACGGAACGCACCGTGGATGGCAAACGGCGGCTCGGCATCCACCACCAGGTAGCTGTCGTTGCCTTGGCTGGAGATCACCAGGTAGTCGCGCTCGTCGCTCTGGTAAAGCGCCAGCCCCTCAACATCGGCATGCAGTTGCGGCCCGACCTTGATCACGCTGGTGAGCGTGGCCGGTTGATCGGCGCGGGCATCCACCGCCCACACGCCCACGTCTTCTTCACCGATAAACAGGCGCTGGCGCTGGTCGTCGGCCACACAGCCTTCGGGCTGGCTGTCGACCTTGAACTGGCGCACCAACTCGCCTTGCACACGGCCATCTGGCGCGCTGAGGCGGTATTGCAGGAAGGTGCCGTCCTTGTCGTTGGCGATGGCGTAGATCTCGCCACTGGCGGGCTGGAACAGGCAGATGCCGTAGATAGCTTTAAGCGGGGTCGGCACTTCGCCGGCCTCACGCAACTCACCGGTAGTGCGGTCGATGCTGAACAGGCTCAGGCTGTTGTGATCGCGGTTACTGGCCACGGCCAGGTCGACGGTCTGCGCGCCGAGCTTGAAGTTGGGGCGCACGTCGACGTTGTTCAGACGGCCCACGGCCAGCTCCTGCAACAGCTTGCCGTCGAGGTCGTAGGCCAGCAGGCCCTGTTTTTTATTGGTGCCCAGTACGCGGCTTTTTGCGGGTTGCTCGGGGTGAATCCAGATCGCCGGGTCATCGGCAGCATCCCCTTGGCGACCAACAGGGTCGGTTTGGCGCACGGCGGCGACTTCGGGCAGAACCGGTTCGGCCGCTACAGGCTTGGCCTTCCAGTTGAGTTTGCCCTGATAAAGCTTGCCGCTTTCGTCATCGCGCACCAGCAGGTTCTGGCCGTTGACGGTCAGTTGCTCCGGCTCTTTGAGGCCCGGCAACTTCGGGCTCGGTTGCTCGACCCACCGCTCGCCACTTTGCTGGAACAGATGCAGTTGAGCGGTCTTTGGATCCAGCGCAATCACCCCACCTGGCACCACTGCCATGGCGCCGGCCTCACGCTTGGGGTTATCGAACAGCGCGACGGGCGTGCGTTTGACATCCGCTTCCGGGTGCGCAGGGTAGGCCCACCAGCCGACATTTGTCTCGTTCACTATCAGGCGATGGGCGCCGTCATCCACCTGGCAGAACTCTGCCGAGGGCGGTAACGGCAGGCCGCGTACACGTTGGGCTTCGCTCAACAGGGTTGCACCGTTGCCCACCAGCCATTGCTCGCCCTTGCCCTCTTCGCCCACCAGGAACACGAACAGGTTGGCGGCGGCGTCGCGGTACAGGCACAGGCCGTTGACTGCGTAGTCGCGGGCCGGCAGGTAAAGCGGGTTGCCGAAGGTCTTGGCCGACGGGTCGAGGCTGATCAGCAGGGCTTGCTGGCGGTCGTTGTCGAGGCTGGCCACCAGCGTCTGACTCCCTGCTGCGCGGGTATCGAGGCTGGTGAAGTTGCCTTTGAAGCGGGCCAGTTCGGTGCCTTTGGCGTCTACCAGTTGCAGGCCGTCGCGGGTGCTGGCGGTGAGGCGTTCGTGGGTGTTCACGAAGGCCATGGCTTCGGCGTTGAGGTTGGGGGCCCAGGGGCTTAGCGCCAGATCGGCGGCAATGGCATGACCACAGGTTGCCAGTGCGATCAGCAGGTACAGCTTGGAAATTCTCATGAACAGACAAATCCTTCGAAAACAATGGAGATCAACTGTGGGAGGGGGGCTTGCTCCCGATGGCGGTGTATCAGTCAACAGATGGGCTGGCTGACCCACTGCTATCGGGAGCAAGCCCCCTCCCACATTTGAAATGCGGTGTGGGTTAGAAATGGGTGAAGGTCAGGCCCAGCTTGTAGGTGGGGCCGTACTCTTCGTACTGGCCGTTGTAGCTGCGGTTGCCGGTGTAGACGAAGTACGACTCATCGGTGAGGTTCTGCGCCTCGAAGCTCACTTGCAGGTTTTTGGTCAGCGAGTAGCGCGCGCTGAAATCCACGAAGGTCTGCGCATCGACGTGCAGGTCATGGGCCTTGTCGTTGATCGAGGCCAGCTCGTACAGGTAGGCCGATTTGTAGTTGGCCGACAGACGCAGGCTGAGCTTGTCGTCTTCCCAACCGAGCATCAGGTTGCCGACGGTGTCCGACTGGTTGGGCAGGCTGATGTTGCGTTTGCGGTTTGTGCCGCTGGTACTGTCGAAACCTTCGATGTCTGCGCTGGAGCGGCTAAAGGTGCTGTTGGCGCCCACGAGCAAGCCATTCCAGGGTGCGGGCAGCCAGTCGAACTTTTGTGAGTAGGCCAGTTCCAGCCCGTAGAGCTTGGCGCTGTCGCCGTTGGCGTAGGTGTGGGCCTCGGCGAAGTTGGTCCAGGCGCCAGTGCCGGCCAGGTCGGTGTTGTAGACGAAGTTCTTGATGTCTTTGTAGAACACGAACGCCGACACGGTACCGGCGCGGCCCATGAAGTGCTCAATGCCCAGGTCCAGGTTGCTCGACTCCAGGGGCTTGAGGTCCGGGTTGCCGAAGGTGGCTTCGTCATCGTCGATCACAAAACCCGGCGCCAATTGGCCGAAGGTCGGGCGCACTACGGATTTGGTCCAGGCCGCACGCACTTGGGTGTTCTTGTCGATCTGGTAGCGCGCATGCAAGCCCGGCAGCCAGTGGTGGTAACGACGCTTGGTGTCGGTGGCGGTGAACACACCATCGGTGGCGCCGGTGCCCTTGGCTTCGAACTCGGTGCCTTCGTAGCGCAGGCCGGCGATAAAGCGCCAGTCGTCGATGTCGATGGTGTTCATAAAGTAGCCGGCGTTGATGTCTTCGCGGATGGTGTAGTCGTTGACCCGCGATTCGGTCTCGTCATAAAAGTCGGCGGCGTTGAGGCTGCCGATCAAGTCTTTGATGCTGCTGGCGCTGATGCCGGGGCCGTAGTTGTCCAGGCGGTAGTCGACGCTGCCCTTCTGGAACTGGGTGAGGTTGAGTTGGTCGGCGGTGAACCCCAGGGTGTCGAAGTCTTCATAGACCCAGGCCTCCAGGTCGTTGGTCTTGTGACGACGGCTGACCTTGCCGCCAAATTTGAACTGCGAGGCATAGCCGCTCAGGTCGTAGTCGCGGGCCAGGTCCAGGCGCAGGTTTTTCTCGGTGTCTTTGGTGTTTTGTTTTTCCCAGTCGACTTTGTCGAGGGTGTAGTTGCTGGCGTCGTAGAAGCCGGCGCCGATGATCGGGCGTGGTTTGTCCTTGTCGTAGAAGCCGCTGTTGGCAAAATCACCGCCGTCAAACGTGGCGCCGGCGATATGCCCCGGGCTGTCTTCGCTGGATTGGCTGTAGCCAGCCTGGCCGCTTAAGGTCCACAGGCCGAGCATGCGTTCGCCGCCAAACACGTAGGACTGGATTTGCTGGGTCTCTTCGCGATTTTTCAACTTGCGCTTGGCTTCGGCATCCCCCAGTTCGCCGGCTGCCAGCGGGTCGGCAAATTCGATGCTGGTGGAGTTGCGGGTCTCGGTGTCTTTGTAGCGGCTGTATAGGGTGCGCAGGTAGTAGCTGCTGACGTCGTCGGGTTTGTAGTCGAAGTTCAAGCCGCCGCCTGCGCGTTCACGGCTGATGTCGTAGTCGCGTTGTTCGAATTCGTTGAGCTTTGCGCCGTCGGTGAAGTCCCACGCGCCGCCGGTTTCGACGTTGTCCGAGCCAAAATCACGCTTTTGCCAGCTCAGGGCTGCGGCCACGCCGAAGTTATCGATGCCGTCGCCGAGGCTGAAACGGTTACTGGCAGCGCCCGAGAATTTCGGGCTGGTCTGGCGGGTGTTCTTGTCGTAACTGGCTTCGGTGCTGCCGGTGTAGAACAGGCCCTTGTGGTCGAAGGCCGAGAGGCTTTGCACATCGACGGTGCCGCCCAGGGAGTTGGCGTCCATGTCCGGGGTGAGGGTCTTGATCACCGACAGTGACTGCACCAGTTCCGAGGGCAACACATCGAGGGCCACGGCGCGGCGACCGGCTTCTGGCGCGGGTACGAGGGTGCCGTTGATGGTCACGCTGTTAAGGTCCGGGCCCAGGCCGCGCACGCTGACGAAGCGCCCTTCACCCTGGTCGCGCTCTACGCTGATACCTGGCAGGCGCTGTACGGCTTCGGCGACGTTTTCATCCGGCAACTGGGCCACGCCGTCGGCATGTACCACGCTCTTGATGCTGTCGGAGGTGCGCTGCTCCTTCAGGGCTGAATCAATGGCGGCGGCCTGGCCGACCACTTCAACGTGCTCGGTGTTGGCCACTTCGGCAGCTGACAGCCGCTCACTGGCAATCGCCAGGGCCAAGGCGGTAAGCGTGAAGCTGACGAGCCCGGTGCGCTTGTACATGAAATCCTCCCCAAGAATCCGTTGGCGCCAGGCAAGAGGCCCGGCAACTGGGAGGGCAAGCTAGGGGTGGGGGATGACGGTTCTGTGACAGGGGTTGGCTGCGGCCCCTTTAAACCGGGGCCTTGAGCTGGATCTGGAGGTGAAATGAGCTGATATGACCTGTGAAGATCAACTGTGGGAGGGGGCTTGCCCCCGATAGCGGTGGGTCAGTCACCTGATTTACCACTGACCCACCGCTATCGGGGGCAAGTCCCCTCCCACATTTTTGATTTTCAGTGCCTGGAAGGATGAGCTGATTCGACCCTGCCCCACCGTCACGCAACCGTCACATCCATCTGCTGTGCTGGCGCCCATCGCCTATTTACCCAAGGACTCGCGGCCCATGTTTTCCGTGCTCAAGCCCCACCGCTGGAAACTCTCCCTGCTGCTGATCGCCGCCAACCTGGGGCTGATTCTGCATCTGGCTTGTGGTGACCTTAAAAACTTCAGCGAATGGGTCTGGCTGGACATCTTCGGCGAAGGCGGCTCGGCCCTGCTGGCCCTGGTATGGCTGGGCCTGGTGCTCAAAAGCCGCCCCGCCGGGCGCGTCACCAACTACCTGGCGCTGGGCCTGTCGTGCATCTTTTTCTCATGGTGGATCGACAGCCTCGACGAGTTTATCCGCCTGCCCGACAGCATCACCTGGGACCACTGGCTCGAATCCGGCCCGATGCCGGTGGGCATGATCCTGCTGACCATCGGCATCTACCACTGGCACCGCGAACAACTGGCGATCAGCGCGCAGATGGAAAAGCGCGAGCGGCTGTTCCGTGAACATCGGCTGTTCGACAAACTCACGCCGCTCGCTGGCGCCGATTACCTTAAGCGCCAACTGGCCGACAGCCTGCAAGACAGCCGCGAGCAGCAGCAACCGCTGTCCTTGCTGGCCCTGGACCTGGATAACTTCGCCGCCATCAACCAAGCCTACGGCCATGCCGAAGGCGACGCGGTATTGCAGGCCCTTAGCCATTCGCTGCTATTGAATTTGCGCCGCCAAGACTTGCTTTGCCGTCTGGCAGGCGACCGTTTTGTGGTGCTATTGCCCAACACCGGCGAACGCCAGGCCCAAGTTATCGCCCTGGAGTTGCAGCAGGCCGTGCGCGCCCTCGCCCACAAGACCCGCCAGCAAGGCGAGCGCCTGCAATTGGGCGCCACCACCGCCGTGGTGATGGCCCTGGACGAGCCACCCCAGGACTTGCTCAAGCGCCTCAACCTGGCGCTGGCCCGCGCCAAACAACCGCTTGCGAAAAGCGCCTGAGATGGCCGTTAAAACCAGCTGGTATGAAGCCGACAGCCGCTTCATTCCAGGGCATTACCAACCCGCGACGCTGATCGACCTGGCCTTGTCCCGCGACATCGACAGCCATCGCCTGCTGCGCGGCACCGGGCTGTTCCATGAGGACATCCTGGCCGGCACGGCACGGCTGAGCCCGCAGCAATTGCTGGGGTTGATCGGCAACAGCCGCAAATTACTCGACGCCGACGACAGCAGTTTTCTGTTCGGCCAGCGCCTGCTGCCCGGCTATTACGGTGCGGCCAGCCATGCGCTGGGCCATGCGCAGAACCTGCACCAGGCGCTGGAAACCCTGATCCAGCAACAGGTGCTGCTCAGTCCGCTGGTCACGTTGCAACTGGAGCTGGATGAACACCACGCCTACCTGTATTGGCTGGACAACTGCGGCGCCGGTGAACACTGGCGTTTCCTGCTCGAAGCCAGCATGACCTCGCTCGTTGCCATGAGCCAATGGCTCAGCGGCGAGCGCCTGCCGTGGGTGTGCAGTTTCAGCCATGCCGAGCCGCGTTATGTCGAGCAGTATTGGGTGCACTTGGGTGAAGAAACGCGCTTCGAGCGGCCGCTGGACATGATGAGCATCCCCCGTGAATACCTCACCCGCCCCTGGCCCGGCGCCTCGGCCACGGCGGGGCAAGTCGCGCGCCAGCAGGCCCGCGAGCAGATCGAACAACTGGGCTTTGCCAGCAGTTTCCTCGACTGCCTGGACGACTATCTGCGCGAACACGTGCGCCAGCCGCCGAGCCTGGAGCAAGCCGCGCTTGCCTTTGCCATGAGCCCAGCGACGCTCAAGCGCAAGTTGCACAAGCACGACACCGGGTTTCAGCAGCAGGTGGACCGGGTGCGCAAGCAGGTGGCGCTGCACCTTTATCAGGTCAAGGGGTACAGCAATGATGAGGTGGCGGCGTATTTGAATTTCAGCGATGCGGCGAACTTTCGCCGCTCGTTCAAACGTTGGACCGGCAGCACACCGAGCCTGATCCGGCAGTTGTTCAACAGCCACTAGCCAAGCGTTCGCGCAAGAACTCCACCAGTGCCTGCACCGGCCGCGAGCTTTGCCGGTGTTGCGGGTATACCGCCGACAGCGTCAGGTCTTCGGGGGCGAACTCATCGAGCACGGTGACCAAGCGGCCGTCCTTCAACGCGTCACCGACGATAAAAGTCGGCAAGTACGTGACGCCAAAACCGGCGATGGCGGTGTCGCGCAGCAGGTCGCCGTTGTTCACGCGCATACGCCCGCACACATTCAACGCCTGCACCTTGCCCTTGAAGCGCCACTGCACCTGGCGGCTGTGGCCGTAAGGCAGGCAGTCGTGTTTGGCGAGGTCTTCGGGCTGCTGCGGCGTGCCGCGCAAGGCCAGGTAATCGGGGCTGGCGCAATACACACGCGGGATGCTGGCGATACGGCGGGCAATCAGGGTGGAGTCTTCCAGGGTGCCGATGCGCAGCACCAGGTCGTAGCCTTCGCCGATCAGGTCCACGGGGCGGTCGCTTAAATCAACCTCGACCGCGACTTCGGGGTGGCGCTCCAGAAACTGCGGCAGCAGGCAACCCAGGTGGGCAATGGCGAACGACAGCGGCGCACTGAGGCGAATGGTGCCGCGTGGCTCGCTGTTCTGGCCGGCAATGCCCTGCTCCACCTGCTCGACTTCACTGAGCAGGCGCAAAGCGGATTCGTAGTAACTCTGGCCGAGTGGCGTGACATCCAGGCGGCGGGTGGAGCGGTTGAGCAGGCGTACGCCGAGGCGGTCTTCCAGTTGGATCAGACGGCGGCTCACGAACTGCTTGGACAAGCCCAACTGTTCGGCGGCGGCGGTAAAACTGCCGGACTCCATGACCTGGCAGAACAGGCGCATGTCTTCAAAAGGGTTCATTGTCGCTTCTCGGTGGACGATGGGCTGTTTTATAACCGGACGGTCGCAACACCACAAATCAAATGTATAAACACAATCAAATGTGGGAGGGGGCTTGCCCCCGATAGCGGTGGGTCAGCCAAAATATCTGTGACTGACACACCGCTATCGGGGGCAAGCCCCCTCCCACAGGAGACCGCGTACAGGCTTTAGAGCAGGTTACTTGGCAGTAAACGCCGAGTAGCTGTTCATCAGGTTGCGGTAGTTGGGGATGCGCGGCGACAGCAGGTTGGCCAGGCCTTCCATGTCGTTGCGCCAGTCAACTTGCAGCTCGCACGCCACGGAGAACCAGTTCACCAGTTGTGCACCGGCGGCGGTCATGCGTGCCCAGGCGGCTTGTTGCACGGTTTCGTTGAAGGTGCCGGAAGCGTCGGTAACCACAAACACTTCAAAGCCTTCAGCCAGGGCGCACAGGGTCGGGAACGCTACGCACACGTCAGTCACTACACCGGCGATGATGATCTGCTTGCGGCCGGTGGCCTTGACGGCCTTGACGAAATCTTCGTTGTCCCAGGCGTTGATCTGGCCAGGTCGAGCGATGTACGGCGCGTCCGGGAACAGCGCTTTGAGCTCTGGCACCAGCGGGCCGTTAGGGCCGGACTCAAAGCTGGTGGTCAGGATGGTCGGCAGGTTGAAGAACTTGGCGACGTCGGCCAGGGCCAGCACGTTGTTCTTGAACTCGTTCGGCGAGAAGTCTTGCACCAGGGAGATCAGGCCGGTCTGGTGATCGACCAACAGTACGACGGCGTCATCTTTGTTCAGGCGGTTGTAAGCCATGGGAATATCTCCTAACGGGGGTTTGAGTAATCAGAAGGCAAAGCACGAGCAGCCGAACGCACCCCAGAAACCCTGGAAGTCGCTGACCGGCGCGTTGGAAAGGCGCGCTTTTTCGTGGCTGTGGGAATGCACGCCGCACGGGCCGCTGCACTGGTGAACCTGCGCCTGCAACGGCGAGCTTGGGCGCCAGTGGCCCGGCACCTTGACCACCGGCGACCAGTCCGGCAGCACGGGCACACGCGGCGGTGCGTAATCTTCGAAATCGCCGGCGCCGTAGACGACCTTGCCGCCAACCACGGTGAGTACCGATTCGATCCACTTGATGGCTTCTTCATCGACGCTGAAGAAGTCCGCTGACAACGCAGCGACGTCCGCCAGTTGGCCGACCTTGATCTGGCCTTTTTTGCCCTGCTCGGACGAGAACCAGGCGCTGCCGTGGGTGAACAGTTCCAGCGCGGTGAGCCGCGGCAGGCCTTCGGCGTGCAGCTCCAGGCCGCCGACGGTACGGCCGCTGACCATCCAGTACAGCGAGGTCCACGGGTTGTAGCTCGACACCCGCGTGGCGTCGGTACCCGCCCCTACCGGCACGCCTTCGGCGAGCATGCGCTTGATGGGCGGCGTGGCTTCGGCCGCCTTGGCGCCGTAACGCTCGACAAAGTATTCACCCTGGAACGCCATGCGGTCCTGGATCGCGATGCCGCCGCCAAGGGCACGCACGCGCTCGATGTTTTTCGGCGTGATGGTTTCGGCGTGGTCGAAGAACCACGGCAAGCCATTGAACGGGATATCGCGGTTGACCTTCTCGAACACGTCGAGCATGCGCGAGATGGATTCGTCGTAAGTGGCATGCAGGCGGAACGGCCAGCGCTGCTCCACCAGGTGACGCACGACAGGCTCCAGCTCCTGCTCCATGGTCAGCGGCAGGTCCGGGCGTGGTTCCAGAAAGTCTTCGAAGTCGGCGGCCGAGAACACCAGCATCTCGCCGGCACCGTTGTGGCGCAGGTAGTCATCGCCCTGGTGCAACTTGACACTGCCGGTCCAGTTCTGGAAGTCGCTGAGCTCTTCCTTGGGCTTCTGGGTGAACAGGTTGTAGGCGATACGCACCGTCAGCTGTTCTTCCTTGGCCAGTTGCTCGATTACCGCATAGTCGTCGGGGTAGTTCTGGAAGCCGCCGCCGGCGTCGATGGCGCTGGTGAGGCCCAGGCGATTGAGCTCGCGCATGAACTGGCGGGTGGAGTTGACCTGGTACTCAAGCGGCAGTTTCGGGCCTTTGGCCAGGGTCGAATACAGGATCATCGCGTTGGGGCGTGCCACCAGCATGCCAGTGGGGTTGCCGTTGCTGTCGCGCACGATCTCGCCGCCCGGCGGGTTCGGTGTGTCTTTGGTGTAGCCGGCCACGCGCAAGGCTGCGCGGTTGAGCAAGGCGCGGTCGTACAGGTGCAGCACGAACACCGGGGTGTCTGGCGCGGCCTGGTTGAGTTCTTCCAGGGTGGGCATGCGTTTTTCGGCGAACTGGAATTCGTTCCAGCCGCCCACTACGCGCACCCACTGCGGGGTTGGGGTGCGGTCGGCCTGATCCTTGAGCATGCGCAGGGCATCGGCCAGGGACGGCACGCCTTCCCAACGCAGTTCGAGGTTGTAGTTCAACCCACCACGGATCAGGTGCAGGTGCGAGTCGTTGAGACCGGGAATCACCGTGCGCCCCTTAAGGTCGATGATTTTAGTACCACTTCCGCGCAGGGCCATGGCCTCACCATCGGTGCCGACGGCGACAAAGCGCCCCTGGCTGATAGCGACGGCGGTTGCCCGCGGGTTTTCACGGTCCACGGTGTGGAACTGGCCATTGAACAAAATCAGATCGGCGTTCATAGGGTTTCCTTTACAGAGGCTTCAAGCCAGGGAGCGAACAAACGGGTGGCGGCTGGCATCAGCAGGTAGACCACCAGCACGACAATGGTCACGGTGACCAAAAAGGTCGCGACCACGTAGTTGGAGAGAAACGGGTGCAGGCGCAGCACCGGGCCCCAGATAATCGGGATCAGCAGGGTCAACGGCAGGATCACAAACAGGGTAACCACGGCCTGCTTCCAGCGCGGCGGCTTAGCGGCGTTTTCAGTTTCGGGGTTGAACCAGAATTCGTTGACGGCGCCGATTTCGGTGTTGTCGCCCTCGGCCAACAGCGGCGAGGCTTCGTCGATCAGGGCTTTGCGCTCGGGGGAGTCGAGCCAGGTTTCCAGGGCGTCGGTGGAGCGGTAGCGCAACACGCAGGTGAACAGGGCCAGTCCGTTTTGTTTACTGCGTACGACGTCGACGCCGAGGTGGCCGGGGCGTGCACCGGCAATGCGTACGATGCGGCGTAGCCAGGCTTCGTAGTCGGTTTCAAAGCCTGGCTTGATTAGGTGTTTGACGACCAGGGTGACGACTTCGTCGGGGCTGGTTTTGGGTGCTGGGTCCATGGGGTGTGCCTCTGCTTCGAGATATCAGCGATGAGAGGAGTTTGCCGGGGTGGGGGGTGGGGAAAATTGGATGTACGTGCTGTTTGAGAGGGTTTGGCTACATACCTGATACATGGAGATCAAAAATGTGGGAGCGGGGGTGGGGGGGGGGGGGGGGGGGGGGGGGGGAAAAAATAGTGATTGCCCCCCCCCAACCCAGGAAACCCCCCACCCACAAATGGGTTTTGTTTTACAAAAAAAAAGAGAGGTTAGAAAAAAACCCCCCGAAAAAAATAAACCAACCAAATAAAAGAAAAAACCCCCCCCCACACAACCAAACCACCGGGAAAA
>NZ_JACVZE010000015.1 GCF_015461805.1 Pseudomonas pisciculturae | reverse complement strand
ATTAGGTGACCTGTTCGGCTTACTCGTGCTCAGCAATCAAAGCGGGATTGGAATGCGCTAGTGCGGCAATGTGGAGATCAAAATGTGGGAGGGGGCTTGCCCCCGATAGCGGTGGGTCAGTCAAATCATTGGTGACTGACAGCCTGCTATCGGGGGCAAGCCCCCTCCCACAGTTGGTTGTGTGATGTGCTTGATTAGATGACCTGTTCGGCTTGCTCGTGCTCAGCAATCAAAGCGGGATTGGAATGCGCAGGTGTGGCAGTGTGGAGATCAAAATGTGGGAGGGGGCTTGCTCCCGATAGCGGTGGGTCAGCCAAATCATTGGTGACTGACAGCCTGCTATCGGGGGCAAGCCCCCTCCCACAGTTGGTTGTGTGGTGTGCTTGATTAGGTGACCTGTTCGGCTTGCTCGTGCTCAGCAATCAAAGCGGGATTGGAATGCGCTGGTGCGCCAGTGTGGGGATCAAAATGTGGGAGGGGGCTTGCTCCCGATAGCGGTGGGTCAGTCAAATCATTGGTGACTGACAGCCTGCCATCGGGGGCAAGCCCCCTCCCACATTGATTTGCGGTGTTCTTAAGCGACCTGTTGGGCCTGTTCGCGTTCGGCGATCAGCTGGCGAGTGAGGGGAATCAGGCGTTTGCCGTAATCGATTGCATCGTTGAGCGGGTCAAACCCACGAATCAGGAACGTGGTGATGCCCAGGTCGTAGTAATCCACCAAGGCTTCGGCCACTTGCTCAGCGGTACCCACCAGCGAGGTGGAGTTGCCCTGTGCCCCCAGCAGCCCGGCAATCCCGGTCCACAAACGCTTGTCCAGCCGCGACCCTTGCGCCGCTGCCGCCAGCAACCGGCGCGAGCCTTCATTCGGCGGTTCACGCCTTACAAAACCATTCTTCTCAGCCAGTTCGGTGGCTTGTTTGAGGATGCTCTCAGCCCGCGCCCATGCCAGTTCTTCGGTCTCGGCAAGGATCGGTCGCAGTGACAGGCTAAAGCGAATCGTACGCCCATGCTTGGCGGCTTCGGCGCGTACCTGGGTCACGATTTCGCGCACTTGCTCGTAGGTTTCGCCCCACAGTGCGTACACGTCGGCATGCTTGCCGGCCACCGCAATCGCGGCCGGGGACGAGCCGCCGAAATACAACGGAATGTGCGGCTGTTGTGGCGACTTCACGGTGGAGTGCGCGCCTTCGACCTGGTAGTAGGTGCCTTCAAAATCAAACGGCTGCTCGCTGGTCCATTCCTCGCGCACCACGCTCAGGTATTCGTCGGTGCGGGCGTAGCGCTCGTCTTTGCCGATATGGCTGCCGTCGGCGCGCAGTTCGCGGTCGTCGCCGCCGGTGATGATATGCACGGCGGTGCGGCCACCGTTGAACACATCCAGGGTGGTGAACTGGCGTGCAGCCAGAGTGGGTTGGGCGAAACCGGGGCGGTGAGCAATCAGAAATTGCAGCTTCTGGGTCACGCTGGCGGCGTGGGAGGCGATCAGCGTGCTGTCCGGGCTGTTGGAGTGGAAGGCCACCAGGGCGCGGTCGAAGCCGGCTTCTTCGTGGGCGCGCGCCACGGTTTCGACGTAGTCAGGTTGCAGGGTAGGGCCGCTGCGCGGGTGGATCTCGGAAGCGTGGTGGCCGCCGATGTAGCCGATGAATTCAATGCTCATGGTCTGTCCTTATCTTTTTCGGGATGGGCACCTCCACCGGGCAGGGGGTCGGTTATTCGCGTCCAAAGTAGGGGCAGGCGCCAGGCCTGTAAAATGCCGTTTGGTTCTATCCTAATTATTAAAATGTAGAATCATTAATTAGGTGTTGTATCAGTAATTTGCATTTTGAATGTATTAGGTTATTCCTGGAAAGACTTTCACAGGCGGTTTTTATGCGATTAGCCTGTGGTCAAGTTTTTATAAGGAAGCTGCCTGATGAGCGAGACGTTCTCTATCAACAAACTCGGCGTCGAGCCCAAAATAAAGCGTCGCTGGCGCACCCCGGACGCACTGTTGCGGCTGGTCAGCCCCCTCGTTTTATTGCTGCTGTGGGAGCTGGCCTCGCAGTTGGGCTGGATTCCTTCACGAGTCATCGCTGCACCTTCGCAGATCGGCGGCACGCTGTGGGCGATGATCGTGTCCGGGGAGCTGGGCAAGCACCTGCTGGTGTCGCTGCAACGCGCATTGTTTGGCCTGGGCATCGGCGTAAGCATCGGGGTGACGGCGGCGTTGATCAGCGGCTTGTCGAGGCGCGGTGAGGTGATCCTCGATTCGCCGATGCAAATGGTGCGCACCATTCCGTCCCTGGCGTTGGTGCCGCTGTTTATCCTGTGGTTCGGCATCGGCGAGTTCACCAAGATTGCCTTGATTGTCGTAGGCACCACATTCCCGGTGTACCTCAACCTGTTCGCAGGCATCCGCAATATCGACCCCAAATTGATCGAAGCCGCCAACACCCTGGGCCTCAACCGGCGTGAGCTTATCTGGCACGTGATTTTGCCGGGTTCGCTGCCGTCGTTTTTTGTCGGCCTGCGCTATGCCCTGGGGATTTCCTGGCTGGCGCTGGTGTTTGTCGAACAGATCAATACCACGGCCGGCATCGGTTTTTTGGCCAGTGATGCGCGGGACTTCATGCGCACCGACGTCATCGTGATCTGCCTGCTGATCTACAGCGTGCTCGGCCTGTTGATCGACGGCCTGATCCGCACCCTTGAACGCTTCGCCCTGGCCTGGCGCCCATCTTTTGTGAGGAACTGATATGTCGACCCTTCAAGCGCCTGTGCAACTGCGCAACGTGGTCCGCCAATTCGGCGAGCAGCGGGTTATCGACGGCCTGGACCTGGACATCGCCCCTGGTGAGTTCGTGGCCTTGCTTGGTGCCAGCGGCTCGGGGAAGACGACCTTGCTGCGCAGCCTAGCCGGGCTGGACAGTATCGACAGCGGCCAACTGCACGTGCCCAAGGCGCGGGCGGCGGTGTTCCAGGAGCCGCGCCTGATGCCCTGGAAGCTCGCGTGGAAAAACGTCGTGCTGGGCCTGCACATTCCCGATGCCAAGGCGCGTGCGGTGCAGGCCTTGACCGAAGTCGGCCTTGCCCACCGCCTGGACGCCTACCCAGCGACCCTCTCCGGCGGCGAAGCCCAGCGCGTGGCACTGGCGCGCAGCCTGGTGCGCGAGCCCAAGTTGCTATTGCTTGATGAGCCATTTGCCGCGCTCGATGCGCTGACCCGCATCAAGATGCATCGGCTCATTATCGAGTTGTGGCGCAAGCACACACCGGCCGTGTTGCTGGTGACCCACGATGTGGATGAGGCGATCCTGTTGGCGGACCGCGTGATTGTGTTGGAAAACGGCAAGATTGCCGAGCAACTGACCATCGACCTACCGCGCGCGCGAGACACGGGCCAGGAAGGTTTCCAGGCGATCCGTGCGCGATTGCTGCACCTGCTGGGTGTGGAAGCAGACGCGCCGGCGGTGCGGCCAGCAGCAGGTAGTTTCAAGCGTGTTGCCCATGGGTAGGTAGAGGCCCAGGCGCGGCTGCCTTGGGAAAGCTGCGCACCGATTGCCACGCCTAAGCTAATTCCAAAAAGATATTTATTGGTGGTTTTTAAGATCGTTTAGCTTGGACGCTTCTTCAGGCATTTGTTCATGGAGCGAGCCGCCGATGGCCTCTTTGCAATCGATCACCACCTTGCCGCTGCTGGACCTGTCGCAGCTCGACGGCACCCCACAGCAGCGCCAGCAGTTTCTTGATGAGCTGCGTTTGGCTGCACGCCATATCGGGTTTTTCTACCTTACCGGGCACGGTATCGACTCGGCGTTGTTGGCCGAAGTGCAGCAGCAGGCGCGGGCATTTTTTGCCCTGCCTGACGCCGATAAACTCGACGTTGGCATGCTCAACTCCCCGCACTTTCGCGGTTACAACCGCGCCGCTTCCGAGATCACTCGCGGTCAACCAGACTTGCGCGAACAGTTCGACGTCGGCGCCGAGCGTGAACCCTTGGCCGTCGGTGAATTCCCCGCTGCGTGGGCCCGCCTGCAAGGCCCCAACCAATGGCCGCAGGCCTTGCCGCAACTCAAGCCGCTGGTGCTCGGCTGGCAGCAGGCAATGACGCAAATGGCCCTGCGCCTGCTGCGTGCGTTTGCCCAGGCCTTGTCCCTGCCGGAAAACGCCTTCGATGCATTGTACGGCGACAAACCCAACGAACATATCAAGCTGATCCGCTACCCCGGCCGCCACGCCGAGCAAAGCCGCCAAGGCGTAGGCGCACACAAGGACTCGGGTTTCCTGAGCTTCCTGCTGCAAGACGAGCAAGCCGGTTTGCAGGTGGAAGTGGAAGAGGGCCGTTGGATCGACGCCTCGCCGCGTCCCGACACGCTGGTGGTGAATATCGGCGAACTGCTGGAGTTGGCCAGCAACGGTTACCTGCGCGCCACCGTGCACCGCGTGGTGTCGCCGCCGGTGGGCAGCGAGCGCTTGTCCCTGGCCTTTTTCCTCGGTGCGCAACTGGATGCGGTAGTGCCGGTGTACCAACTGGCGCCGCAACTGCTGCGCGATGCCCACGGCCCTGAAAGCGACCCGCGTAACCCGCTGCTGCGCGATGTCGGTTGGAATTACCTCAAAGGCCGCCTTCGCTCTCACCCCGACGTCGCGCAACGTTTCTATGCCCACGCCACGCTTCCCCAAGCACTATCTGCCTGATCAGGAGATCATCATGTTCAACAAAACCGCCCTCACACTGGCAGTGTTGCTAGCCTCATTCACCGTGTCTGCCGCCGACGCCTTGCGTGTGGCCGCCGACCCGATTCCCCATGCGCAGATCCTCGAATATGTGCAAAAGCTCGACCCGGATCTGAAGCTGAAAATCATCGAGATCCCCAGCGGCGTGAACTCCAACGAGTTGCTCGCCCACGGCGATGTGGACGCGAACTTCTTCCAGCACCTGCCGTACCTCAATTCCCAGGAGCAGGCCCTCGGCCAGAAATTCACGGTGGCCGCCACCGTGCATATCGAACCCCTGGGCATTTACTCCCATCGCCACACCAGCCTGGCCCAGGTGCCAGACAAAGGCACGGTGGCCGTGCCAAACAACGTCACCAACCTCAGCCGCGCGCTGTACCTGCTGCAGGCCAATGGCTTGATTAAGCTCAAGCCGGGCTTTAACGACGCCTCCAAGGACCAGGCCACGCCGAAGGACATCGCCGAAAACCCCAAGCACCTGAAGATTCTCGAAATCGAATCGCCGCAGATTCCGCGTGCGCTGGATGATGTGGACCTGGCGGTCATCAATGGCAACTTTGCCCTTGAGGCGGGCTTGTCGCCGGCCAAGGACGCCTTGGGCCTGGAAGCGGCCAAGGGCAACCCTTATGCGAACATTCTGGTGACCACGCCAAAGTTGTCGAAAGACCCGCGTATTGAACAACTGGCCAAAGACCTGCGTTCGCCGCAAGTGGCCAAGTTCATCACCGAGAAATACTCAGGCTCGGTGATCCCGGTGGCGGTCGAATGATAGTTGTCGAGGGCGTCAGCAAAACCTACGCGAGCGGCCAGCCGGCAGCGCTGGACAACGTGTCGTTGCAGATCGCCGATGGCTCGATCTTCGGCATTGTCGGGCGCAGCGGCGCGGGTAAAAGTACCTTGTTGCGCTGCCTTAACCTGCTGGAGCGACCGACGTCCGGGCGTATCCTGATGGATGGACAAGACCTTACCCAACTTGGCGACAAGCAACTGCGCCAGCAACGCCAGCGCATCGGCATGATCTTCCAAGGTTTTAACCTGCTGCATTCGCGCAACGTGGCGGACAACGTCGCGGTGCCGCTGGAAATCGCCAACGTGCCCAAGGCCGAGCGCGTTGCGCGGGTAGCCGAGTTGCTGGCATTGGTGGGTTTGAATGACAAGGCCCAGGCGTTTCCTTCGCAGTTGTCTGGCGGTCAGAAACAGCGCGTGGGCATTGCCCGCGCATTGGCGGCGCGCCCGGCGTATCTATTGTCGGATGAGGCCACCAGTGCGCTGGACCCAGAGACCACCGCGTCGATCCTTGAGCTGTTGCGCGATATCAATCGCCAGCTCGGCGTGACCATTGTGTTGATCACCCATGAGCTGGAGGTGGTCAAGGCCATCTGCGACAGCGCGGTGTCCCTGGCGGATGGGCGTGTGGTGGAAAGCGGCACCCTCGTGCAGTTGCAGGCCGACCCCTCGTCGCGTCTTGGCCGTTCGTTGGCGCCCAGCCTGCAAGTGGTGAGGGCGGTATGAAAACCGATTGGAATGACATTGTTCAACTGCTGCTCAATGCCACGGGTGAAACCCTGTACATGGTGCTGCTGGCCGGGTTGTTCACCCTGTTGATCGGCCTGCCGCTGGGCGTTTTGCTGTTTGTCAGCCGACGCGACGGGCTGTTGCCGTTGCCCCGTATCAACCGCGGCCTGGGTGCAGTGATCAACCTCGGCCGATCATTGCCGTTTGTGGTGATGTTGATCGCGTTGATTCCGCTGACGCGCCTGATCGTCGGCACCACGTTGGGCAGCACGGCCGCTGTTGTACCGATCACGATTGGGGCCTTTCCGTTCTTTGCACGCATTGTCGAAACGGCGCTGGATGAAGTGGACAAGGGCCGCATCGAAGCCATCGTGGCCATGGGCGGTGATATTCGCCACGTGATCCTCAAGGTGCTGTTGCCCGAAGCCTTGCCGGCGCTGGTGGCCGGGGTGACCTTGACGCTGGTGATGCTGATTGGCTTTTCGTCCATGGCTGGCGTGATCGGTGGGGGTGGCCTCGGTGACTTGGCGATTCGGTATGGCTACCAGCGCTTTAACAACGAGATCATGGTGGTCACGGTTATTGTGCTGGTGTTGCTGGTGCAGGGTGTGCAAAGCCTGGGGGATCGTTGCGTAAGGTCGTTAGCTCATCGCCGATAAACAATTGTGTACGTGCGTTATTGGTCAAGCACGGGATGCTCAAGGGGCGAGTGAGGCAATAAGTCCTGCGCAGCTTGCACTTGAGTTCCTGCGCAGTACGTAGCAAAAGACGTTCGGTTTTTTATAGGGTACGTACAGCGCAACTGTAGCCGTGAGTCGAAAATGGGTGGTCTTATTTGAGAGATCCACCCATGACGTCGATATACCCGTATGCGAGCAACACGTTTGTGACCATTGAGAAATTTCGGCACCGGGATGATCGCGGTCATGGCATACGGCACAACGGCTTTACTTCAAAAACGCCTGAGCAGGCGTCTGCGCAACTGTGGCGTACCAGCCGTGGTTGGTCGGACAGCAATGGCGACCAGCGTTACGACACTAGCTATGAGTTCCGCACGCCGCCTGCCGATACCAAAAAAATACAGCTTCATAAAAACGGGTTCACCCCTGTAGGCGAAAACCAACGGCAGCAGACCCGACTTAGCTTGCAATCGATCGAAGATGTCGCCCGTGTCAGGTTCATCGAGGGGCCTAAAACCCAAGCCAGTGAAGGGCATCTGGTGATCGGTAATTACGGGCAACGGTTCGATACAGAAGGCAAGCCTGCAATGAGCAACCCCCATGCTGACTTGCCGTCACCTCGTCTAACCGCCAGTGCAGTCTGGTTTGTCGACAAGGCAAACCATAGGGCGGTGCCTGATGCTGCCCTGGGCAATAGTGGCCGTTATACGCTTATTCATGAGTTGGGCCACGGCATGGGGCTCAGTCATGCGGGGTACTACAACGGCAGTTTCGATACATCCCGGGTCAGCCACCACGAGGACTCTCGCAGTCATACCGTCATGAGCTACCGAGGCGAGCGCACCGGTCATATACATCACGAAAATTTCTGGCCGTCGGCGCCGCAACTTGATGACATCGCAGCGCTTCAACACAAATATGGGGTTAATCACGAAACCCGCAAAAGCGATACGGTCTACGGCTTCAACGCCAATACAGACCGAGACTTTCTGAGCGTCAACAACGAGCAGGACAAAATTGTCGCCGCCGTGTGGGATGGTGGCGGCAATGACACCCTGGATTTTTCCGGCTACATGCAAGGCCAGAAAATCAGCCTGAAGGCCGGGACATTTTCTGATGTGGGTGGCTTGAAAGGAAACGTTTCGATTGCTTATGGCACAACGATCGAAAACGCTATAACCGGTTCCGGCAACGATTTACTGGTGGGCAATGAAGTAGCAAACACGCTCTGGGGCGGTGACGGTGATGACTGGCTATACGGTGCCGAAGGCGCAGATATCCTGTGGGGAGGCCCAGGCGCAGATCAGTTTGTCTACGGCGGCATCAATGAGTCGACCCAGATCGCCACAGACCAGATCATGGATTTCGTCAGCGGCGAGGACCGTGTGGACGTCTGCGCGATCACTGCATCATTGGGCACTGGGCCGCTTAGATTCGTCAGTGAATTTTCCGGTGCCAGGGGCGAAGCGATCGTAGACTACGACCCGGTGTTGCACATGAGTACGTTGCAGATTACCGGCAAATTTCACGAGCCTACCTTTGTACTCACCGTGAACGGGAAGCTGCAGGCTGGCGATATCGTGAGTTGATGAATGGTGGGCGGCGACGTTAGCCGCCGGCCCGGAGCAGTGATTCAAACAGCGCCTGCACCTGAGGCACGTCGGTGTGGGCCACGTTGAAGCGCATCGTATCGGGGAGCGCCGGGTCGTAACCAAATAGCGTGCCGGGCGCCAGTACCATGCCTTGTGTTAAAGCGTCCTGGGCAAGTTGTTCGCCGTCTACCCCTGGTGGCAGTTGCGCCCAGATAAACATCCCGCCTTCATACGCCATCGCCAGTTCGCAACCGCAACGCTTGAGCCATTGCTCGACGCGCCCGCCAGCCTCCATCAAGCGCTGCACCATGCGCTTGCGGTGCTTGGTGTAACTGCCTTCGCTGAGCATGCGGTACACGATCTGCTCGAATAGCTCCGAGGTGATACCTCCGCTCATCAACTTCATATTGGTGAGGTTGGCCGCCAGTTGCGGCGCGGCCACCACGAAACTCACGCGGGTATTGGCGCTGAGGCTCTTGGAGAACCCCGACAGGTAAGTGACCTGCTCCAGACCGGCCAGCGCTGCCAGGCGCGGTGGCGGGTTGGGGTGCAGGTCGCCGTAGAGGTCGTCCTCGATGATATGGCACTGGTACTGCTGGGTCAGTTGCAGCAGGCGAAACGCCTGGCTTGGGCTGAACGTATGGCCGGTGGGGTTTTGCAGCACGCTGGTGGTGAGGTATAGGCTGGGGCGGTGCTCAGCCAGCAGGTGTTCAAGGGCGGTGAAGTCAAAGCCATCGGGGCGGCGTGCGATGGTCACTACCTTGACCCCGTGCAGGGCCAGGTTGGCGTGGAAGTTGAAATAGCACGGCGTGTCCAGCAGCACGGTATCGCCGGGGCGGGCGAGCAGGCGCATGAGCATGTCCAGGCCCTGCACGGTGTTGGGGGTGGTGATGATTTGTTCCACCGGCACCGACAGGCCTTCAGCGTGCAGTTTTTGTTGCAGCGCCTGGCGCAACGGCAGCAGGCCGGCCGGCGTGCCCAACCCGGCAATCCGCAGCGACGGCGCACGCACCACGCTGCGCATGGCTTGGCGCAGGGTGTCGGTGTCCAGCCAGTCTTCCGGCAGGTGGCCGCCGCCGGGGCGTTGGTCGCCATGCACGGTGGCCAGGGGGCGACGCAAGACGCTGAGCAAGTCTTGGGGCAGCAACTCGACCCAGTTCGATGAGGCCGGGCGCACGCTGTCCATCGTCACGAAGTAGCCACGGCCCTGGCTGGAGCTGAGCAGGTTACGCCCCCGCAGACGGTCGAGGGCCTCGTTGAGGGTGAACTTGCTGACGCCCAGGGTGTGGGTCAACTCGCGCACCGACGGCAACTTGCTGCCGGGCGCCCATTCCCCGTTTTCGATGGCCTGGCTGAAGGCTTCAACAATCTGTTGCACCTTGGGCGTGCCCGGCGCGAAGGCAATGGCGGAGACAAACATGAGTCGTCCTTGAGTTTGCTGGTGATTTTACCGGTAAAGTCCGGCGGGATTAGACCTGACTTTACCTGCCCAGTGCAATGCCGCTTGCCTAGACTGCAGGCTCTTCTCCCAAGGCTTGTGCCCATGACCAGCGCGCTGACGCTTTCTTCGTTCCTGTACTTCCTGCTGTTTTGCACCACCATCACCTTCAGCCCTGGCCCGATGACCTTGCTGCTATTGAGCCTCGGCCTCAAGGACGGCCTGCGCCGGTCGATCCCGGCGCAGGTGGGCGCCAGCGTGTCGTACCTGATTTCGATCCTGATCTTTGCCGTGGGCTTCTCGGAATTGATCAAGGGCAACATTGCCATTACCCAGGGCATCCAGTTGGTCGGGGTGGCCTACATCCTCTACCTGGCCTACAAACAGTGGACCAGCAGCGGCGTGTCGATCGACAAGGGCGCAGGTGTGGAGGGCGCGCGCAGCCTGTTTGGCAAGGGCTTTTTGACCGGGTTTTCCAACCCCAAGGCCATTATTATGTTCAGCGCGGTGTTCCCGCAGTTTGCTGGGGCAGGGGAGCACACTTCATCGGTGGATATCGCCATTCTTGGGCTGACCTTCCTGCTGCTGCAATTTGCCAGTGGCTGCCTGTATTGCTATTTCGGCCAGCGTATCAAGCATGTACTGGAAAACCCCCAGCGGCGGGTGCTGTTGCAGCGTGCCACGGCGGTATTGCTGCTGGGGGTGGCGTTGATGCTTGCGCGGGGCTTTTCCCACTGAGTGGTAGTGGCGATTTGCCGTTGCCCTGATAGACTCCAGGCATTACTCCAGGATCACACCCGATCATGCCAGCTGCAGGAGGAAAGGGACTTCCGCTCGCTTCACGCTTGTATAAATCCCGCACCCTGGGGCTGACGCTCGGCTTCGTGTGCGTGGCGTTCGGCATGTACCCGTTGCACCCGCCGACCTGGGTGTGGGCATGGATGCTGATCAATGCGTTTGCCTGGCCCCACCTGGCCTTTCAATTGTCCCTGCGGGCGAGTAACTCACTGCGCAGTGAGCGGCGCCATCTGCTGTTCGATTCGTTCTGCGGCGGCTTCTGGGTCGGCGCCATGCACTTCAACCCGCTGCCCAGCGTGACCACTTTGTCGATGATGACCATGAACAACGTGGCCATCGGCGGCCCGCGCTTTATGCTGGCGGGTTGGGTGGCGCAGGGCTTGGGCATCGGCGTATCGCTGCTGGTCTTCACTCCGGCGTTTGTTGCGGTGACCACCCAGGCCCAGTTGTATGCGTGCCTGCCGATCCTGATGCTGTACCCGTTGGCGCTCGGCTGGATCTGCTATCGCCAGGCGGTGACCCTGGCCGGGCACAAGCGCGAATTGCTGGCCCTGAGCCGCACCGACAGCCTGTCCGGTTTGCTCAATCACGGCGCCTGGAAAGACCACCTCGAACTCGAGTTCCAACGCTGCCGCCGAGGCTCGGCGGGGGCGGCAATTGCGCTGATCGACATCGACCACTTCAAGACCATTAATGACACCTACGGCCATGTCACCGGCGATATCGTCCTGCGCCAACTGGGCAAAGTGCTGCGCCAGAACCTGCGGGCCACCGACCTTGCCGGGCGTTATGGCGGTGATGAATTCTGTGTGATCCTGCCAGACATGCCCCTCAGCCGCGCCACCGAAGTGATGGACGCCTTGCGCGACCGCTTCAACGCCGTGGCCTATACTCAAGACCCCACCTTGCGCGCCAGCCTGAGCATCGGTTTGGCGCCGTATCAACCGACCCATGCGGACTCGACAAGCTGGCTGAACGACGCCGACCTGGCCTTGTACGAGGCCAAAAGCAGTGGGCGCAACCGTGTCAGTTCGGTACAGGGGAGTTGGTTGCCGTCGATTTAGTGGGGTAGGGTGTGACGGCACCTTCCCACTAAAAACAAGGATCGGTTCATGCTTTTCAACTTCCCCCGCACCCTCCTGGCCGCCACCCTGGCTTTGACCTTCGCCGTGCCGGCCTACAGCGCCGAACCTCACAAACAGATCCAGGCCCAATCCGAGCAGTACAAAGCCGAGGCACTGAAACTGCTGGAACGCCTGGTCAATATCGACTCAGGCTCTGGCTACGGGCCGGGCCTGACCCAAGTCAGCGACATTGCCGTCGATGAGCTCAAACAGCTGGGTTTTGAGATCGAGCGCGTGCCTGATGCAGCTGCCAACAGCAGCCATGTGCTCGCCACCCTCAAGGGCACCGGCAAGGCCAAGATCTTGCTGATGGCCCATATGGACACGGTGTTCAAGGAAGGCTCCGCCGCCGAGCGCCCCTTTCACATCAAGGACGGCCGCGCCTATGGCCCCGGCGTGATGGATGACAAGGGCGGCATCGTCGCCGGCATCTACGCGCTCAAAGTCCTCAAGGACCAAGGCTTCAAGGACTACGCGCAAATCACCTTCCTGCTGGATGCCAGCGAAGAAACCGGCACCGACATCGCCTCCGACCTGATCCGCAAAACCGCCAAGGGCCACGACGTCACCCTCAACCTCGAACCCGGCCGCCCAGCCGATGGCCTGGTGGTGTGGCGCAAAGGCAGCGCCACCGCCGTGGTCGAAGTCAAAGGCAAGGCTGCCCACGCTGGCGTCGCTCCGGAGCTTGGTCGCAATGCCGCGATGGAAGCGGCGCATCAGATATTGCAACTGGGCAAGTTGGGGGATGAAGAGAAGAAAACCACCATCAACTTTACGGTGCTCAAGGCGGGTGACCGTACCAACGTGATTCCTGATCAAGCCACGGCAAAAGCGGACGTGCGTGCGGCATTGCCGGAAGAGTTTGATCGCATCGAGAAAGACCTGGCGCGAGTATCGGCCAACAAACTCATCCCGGAAACCGAGGTGAAAACCAGCCTGCAACGCGGCCTGCCGCCGATGCCACAGACGCCGGAATCAGACAAATTGGTCGCGATTGCCCAGGGGATCTACGGGGAATTGGGCCGTAAGTTGACGATTGAAGGCAGCGGTGGCGCGGCGGATGCGAGCCTGTCGGCCGGGGTGGGTACGCCAACGTTGGATGGGTTTGGGATAGTGGGTGGCAATATTCATACGCCCGAGGAATATGCCGAGGTAGAGAGCGTGGCGCCGCGGGTGTATTTGTTGAGCCGGATGATTATGGAGTTGGGTAAGCGGTGATAGGGTTGTGTGGTTTCCCCATTTGATCGTGTAACCACCGCCCCCCCTGTGGTGAGCGAGCTTGCTCGCGCTGGGCTGCGTAGCAGCCCCAAAATAGGCGATGCCGATCTACCTGAAGAAACCCATTGCCTGGAGGGGGGGGCGCTTTGCGCCCATTCTTAACAAAATCCAGTGAGCCCGTAAGGCATTGGCTTCACAGGCTTATGTATTGGTTGTTTCAAGAACAGCACACTAGAAGAAGAAAAAAAGGCCTATAAGGGCAATGTGGGAAGCGTGGGTCATCCTTGACGCCTCCCCGTAGAGGCAGCGTCGGAAAGGACCCGATCATCAAAAACACTAAGAAGAAAACCCATCTGCAATCCCTCGCACTATTAAGGCGAGGGACTTTGCAGAGGTTCTTAGGGTGAGGGAGTAGAGGTTATCCGGCGGTTACGTGGGAATTTTCGACAGGTTTCTGCGCCGTGCGCCCCAGCACCAAACTGCACAGCGCCGGCAAAAACAACAGCGTCAACACCGTACCGACCAGCACCCCGCCGATCAGCACATAGGCCAGCGATGACCAAAACACCGACAGCGTCAGCGGGATAAACGCCAAGGCCGCAGCCAGCGCAGTCAATATCACCGGCCGTGCACGGCGCACCGTGGCTTCGACAATCGCTTCGCGAATCGCCATGCCCTGTTCCTGGTTCTGACGAATCTGGTCGGTGAAGATCAGCGTGTTGCGCATCAAAATCCCGCCGATCCCGATCAGGCCCAAAATCGCATTGAACCCGAACGGCTGGTTAAACAGCAACAAGGTCGGCACCGCACCGATCAACCCCAGCGGCGCGGTAGCGAAGACCATGAACATCACGCTGAACGAGCGCACCTGGAACATGATCACCGTGAGGGTCAGCAAAATCATGATCGGGAACAGTGCGGCCAGGGCAACGTTGGCCTTGGCGCTTTCTTCTACCGGGCCGCCGATGTCGATCTGGTAACCGGCAGGCAGTGCAGCGATTAACGGTTGAAGGTCTTTGTACACGGCCATTTCCACGTCAGGCGGTTGCACGCTGTCGATAATGTCGGCGCGTACTTCCACGGTGGTTGCGCGGTTGCGACGCTTGAGGATCGGCTCCTCCATCACCGGCTGGAAGTGCCCGACCTGGGCCAACGGCACCGAAGTGCCGGCGCTGTTGGTGAGGGTCATGTTGTTAAGGTTGCCGAGGTCTTCGCGTTGACTGCCCTCAGCACGGGCCACCACCGACACGGTGCGGTTGCCTTCGCGTACTTCGGTGATCGGGTTGCCGCTGAGCAAGGCGTTGAGCTGGGACTTGACCTCGTTGGGGGTGAAACCCAACAAGCGCACGCGGTCTTGATCCAGCACCAGGCGATAGCCGCTGGTGCGCTCGCCCCAGTCGAGGAAGGCGTCCTTGGTCAGTTTGCTGGCTGCGACGACTTTGCGCACGTCTTCGGACAGGCTGCGCACGACCTCCACATTGGGCCCGCTGACGCGAAACACGACCGGGAACGGTACTGGCGGGCCAAACAGCAACTGGGTTACACGAACGCGTGCGGATGGGAATTCGCCGGCGGCAACACGCTCGCGCATCCGCACTTTCAACGCGTCACGGGCGTGGGAATCCGGCGTCTGCACGATCAACTTGGCAAACGCCGGGTCGGGCAATTCAGGGTTCAGCGACAGGAAGAAACGCGGCGCGCCACCGCCCACGTAGGTGTCGACCATGGTGGTCTGCGGCTCTTGCAGCAGCGCCTTCTCTAATTGTGCGGCCACCGCTTCGGTGCTTTTGAACGCGCTGCCCGGCGGCATATACACCTCAAGGATCAGCTCGGATCGGTCGGAGTTGGGGAAAAACTGCTTCTTCACCACCCCCATGCCCAAGCCGCACACTACAAATGCGGCCACCACCAACCCTGTTACCCACCAGCGCCTGCGCACGCAAGCTTCAACCACGCCCCGCAGTTTCTGGTAGTAACGCCCAGCGTAGATCGCGTCATGGCCGCCGGGCACCGGCTTGATCTGCGGCAGTAGTTTCACCCCCAGATACGGAGTGAACACCACGGCCACCAACCAGGAAGCAATCAGCGCAAAACCGACGATCCAGAAGATATTGCCGGCATATTCCCCGGCGCCCGAACGCGCAAACCCCACCGGCAGAAAGCCAATAATGGTCACCAACGTACCCGTCAGCATCGGCGCAGCGGTGGAGCTCCAGGCAAAGGTCGCAGCGTGAATGCGGTCGAAGCCTTCCTCAAGCTTCACCACCATCATCTCGATGGCGATGATGGCGTCGTCCACCAACAGACCCAGGGAAATAATCAGCGCACCCAGGGTAATGCGGTCAAACTCACGCCCGGTGAGCAGCATGATCACAAACACCACCGACAAGGTCAGCGGTACCGCGGCCGCTACTACCAGGCCTACGCGAAAGCCCAGGGCCAATAGGCTGATCAGCATTACAACGGCGAGGGCGACGAAGAATTTGAGCATGAATTCATTCACCGCCAGGCTGATGTTTTTCGCCTGGTCGCAGACCTTGGCGAAGTTCACGCCCAAGGGTAAATCTGCCTGTATTTTCGCTTCCTGGGCCTTGAGGCTCTTGTCCAGTTCCAGGCCGTTCCAGTGTTTTTCCATGATTACGCCGAGCATCAACGCCGGGTCGCCCTGGTGGCGGATGCGGTAGCTGGGCGGGTCTTCGTAGCCACGACTCACGGTGGCCACGTCGGCAATGCGCAGTACACGGCCGTTGACTTCCAGCGGTACGTTTTCAATCAGCGAGAGGCTGTCGAAGGCGCCGTCGATGCGGATGTAAGCGCGGGCCCCGGCGGTTTCCACAAAACCGGACGGCGCCACGGCGTTCTGTGCCGCCAGCGCCGAAAAAATCAGCTCCGGCTTGATGCCCAGCGTCGCCAGGCGCTCATAGGAAAACTCCACAAACACCCGCTGCGCCTGCTCGCCGAGGATATTGACCTTCTTCACCCCCGGCAGGTTGAGGAAACCCTGGCGCAGTTCTTCGGCCATCTGCACTTGTTGCCGGTGGGGCAGGTGCTCGGCTTCCAGCGCGTAGAGCGCGAAGTACACATCGGAATATTCATCATTGAAGAACGGCCCGATTACACCCTTGGGCAGTTTCGCGGCCTCATCGCTGAGCTTTTTGCGGGTCTGGTAGAACAGGTCCTGGATCTCGCCGGGGCGGGTGGACTCCTTGAAGGTCATGCGCATCGACACAAAACCCGGCTGGGCGATGGTCTCGACGCGGTCGTAGTAGTCGAGTTCCTGTAGGCGTTTTTCCAGGCGATCGGCCACCTGGTCCTGCATTTCCTGGGCGGTAGCGCCGGGCCAGACGGCGGTGATGGTCATGACCTTGACCGTGAATGACGGGTCTTCGGCGCGCCCCAATTTGCCGAATGAGAACACCCCGGCAGCGAGGATCGCGATGATCAGGAACAGCGTGACGGCGCGGTGTTTGACCGCCAGTTCAGAGAGGTTGATGCCGCGCATGCTCAGTGGTCCTGTTTGCGGTTGAGGGCCAGCACTTGGGCGGGCAGCAGGCGTACCGCATCACCGCTGTGCAGCAGATGGGCGCCGAGGGCAACGATGATCTTGCCGGCGCTTACGCCACTGTCGAGCAGGGCGTCTTCCTGGCCGAGGCTGGCGACTTTTACTGGGGCGAAGCTGACGGTGTCATCCGCACCGATTATCCAGACACCCGTGCCTTGCCCCGCATCGTGCAAGGCGCCGATGGGCACTCGGGTTTGTTGGGCCTGGCCGTTACCTTGCAAGCGCACAGTGATGGTGGAACCGAGGGCGAAGCGTTCGACACTGCCGTGCAAGACATAGCGAGCGCGATACGTGCGGGTGGCCGGGTCGGCGCTGGCAGACAGTTCGCGCAACGTGGCCGTCACAGCTTGGTCGGGGGCTCCGAAAGGGAAGGCCAGGGCTTTCTGCGAGGCCTGATCGCGCTGGTTTTCGGGCAGGTTGACGATGGCTTCACGGGCGCCGTCATGGGCCAGACGCGCGACGATTTGCCCTTCGGCGACCACCTGGCCGCGGTCTACCCGCACATCGGTGATGATGCCGTCGCCATCGGCCTTAAGCACGGAGTAGGTACGGCGGTTTTCGATCTGGCTGGCGTCGGATTGCGCCGCGGCAAGCTCGGCTTCGGCCACCCGCAGGTTGGTTGCCGACTGGTCAAAGATTTGCCGCGACACCGCGCCGGTGCTGGCCAGGCGTTGGTAGCGGTTTTCATCGTCACGGCGTTGACGCAGTTGGGCCTGGGCGGCGCTGACACGGTTTTTAGCCGAGCGCAGGGCCAGTTCGAAGTCGCCGATATCCAACACCAGCAAGGTGTCGCCACGGGCCACGCGTTGGCCGGGGTCGACCTTGCGTTCGATAACCTTGCCGCTGACCCGGAAGCCCAGGTCACTTTCAGTACGGGCGGCTACAACACCGGTATAGGCGCTTTTCTGAGTACCGGCGGCCTCGACCTTGGCAGCCAAGACTGGGCGCGGCGGCGGCACTTGAGCGGCGGTATCGGCCTGGCTGTTGCAGCCGCTGAGGATGATCAACAGGGCTAGCGGAGTGAGAAAGCGCAGGGGAGAGGGATTCATGGCGGGCTCCGGGGGTATTGCGAAAATTACGCTGGTAATATTTTGTTGGATATTATGATTGAAATAAAAAATAAGCCAGCCTCTTCTGTCTTGATGCTGTCCAGTCATCGGAAACGATCGGGGCCCTATGTGGGAGCTGGCTTGCCTGCGAAAGCGGTGGGTCAGTCAACTTATCTGTGGTTGATACACCGCTATCGGGGGCAAGTCGAATCGTCGCACCGCCCCTCCCACAGTTGATTCGATTCACAACCCAACAAACTCATTCGTATGTCAGGCCGCCACGGGAGCAAGCTCCCTCGCCACAGGTCCAGCAGCAATGCTCAAAGTTGTGTAGATACTTTGATCTTCATATGACGTGGGAGGCGGGGGGCTCTTGGGTGGATGTCACACTTTGTCCAGGTTATTCGAGGCTAGATGATTACGATTCTCTTTTGAGTCTTAATCCTAAGGTCCACGCCCATGCTTCCTGCTTTTCGCTTTTCACCCTTGGCGCTGCTGGTCGTCGCTAGCTTTAACGCGTATGCCGACGAGCCCGTCGCTCTGGAACTCAACGATGTAGTGGTCACGGCCGCAGGCTTTGCGCAAAGCGTGGAGGATGCGCCAGCCTCGGTGACGGTGATTGATGGCGAAGAGCTGCGACGCAAGTCCTATCGCGACCTGGGTGATGCGGTGCGTGATGTGGAAGGCGTGACGGTCAACGGTGGCGCCAACGAAACCGATATTTCCATCCGGGGCATGCCGGCTGACTACACGTTGATCATGGTCGACGGTAAACGCCAAAGCGCGCGGGAGTCGCGGGTCAACGGCAACAGTGGGTATGAGCAGAGTTTCGTGCCGCCGGCGGCGGCTATCGAGCGTATCGAGGTGGTGCGTGGGCCGATGTCCTCACTGTATGGTTCGGACGCCATCGGCGGGGTGATCAACGTGATCACCCGCAAAGTTTCGCCGACCTGGGGCGGCTCCGTTGGCTATGACTATTCGGCACGCCAGCACAGCGACCAGGGCAACGCACGCCAGACGCAGTTCTACCTCAGCGGCCCGCTCAAGGAAGACTTCCTCGGCTTGCAGGTATGGGGTCGTTACCTGGATCGCCAGGCCGATGACGACATCGAACAAACCAACGGCTTTAGCAAGGCCGACCACCGCGACCTCACCGCACGCCTGGCCTTCACCCCGACGGTCGACCACGACATCCTGCTGGAAGCGGGCGCCACGCGCCTGAAAAACGGCGACGGCATGAGCGCCAACTGGGCGACCCGTGAGCAGGAAAACAACCGCGATCACTGGTCGCTGTCCCATCAGGGCCGCTGGGGCTGGGCCACCTCGGACATCGCCCTGTCCCAGGAAACCTCCACCCGCGAAGGCAAAGCCTCGCCTGCGCAAACCGATATCTACGGGCGCAAACCCGAGATCAAAAACACTGTGTTCGACGCCAAGCTGGTGGTGCCCACCGCCCATAACGTCAGCACCGTGGGTGTGCAATGGAACAAAAGCGAGCTGACCGACTGGAACCAGGGCCTGGGCGACCGCGTCGACTATAAATTCTCGGTGGTGCAAAAAGCCCTGTTTGCCGAGAACGAGTGGTCAGTCACCGACACCTTCGCCCTCACCACCGGCCTGCGTCTGGACGAGCACGAAGAATACGGCGCCCACATCAGCCCACGCCTCTACGGCGTGTGGCGCACCACCGATCAATGGACGCTCAAAGGCGGCATCGCCCGTGGCTTCAAGGCCCCGGAACTGCGCGCTGTGGTCGAAGACTACGCTTACCTGCGCCGCAACCGCTTCGTGATGTTCGGCAACCCCGACCTCAAACCCGAGACCAGCACCAACTACGAGGTGTCGGCACTGTGGAGCAACCGCGACAACCTGTCCGGCGGCGTGACGCTGTTCTACAACGACTTCCAGGACAAGCTCTCCACCGTCACCACCGACCGCATGTGGAACGGCTACACGGTGATGGAGCGGGTCAACGTCGACAAGGCGATCATCCAGGGCGTCGAGCTCAACGGCCAGTGGGACGTCAGCGACAGCGTGCTGCTCAAGGCCAACTACACCTACACCGATTCGGAGCAAAAAAGTGGTGCCAACAAGGGCGCGCCGTTGGCACTCACGCCTGAGCAAAAAGCCAATGTGCGCACTGAATGGAGCATTAACGATCGCACCCAAGCGTGGGCATCCCTGAGCTACTACGGTGAAGAAACCGGCAACACCATCACCACCGACGAACCCGCGCCGGGCTACACCACCGCTGACCTGGGTGGCTCGTTTGACGTGACCGATTCGCTCACCCTCAACGCCTCCCTCAACAACCTCACCGACAAACGCCTGGACGATGAAACCTACGGCACGGTGAACTACGGTCGCACGCTCTGGATGGGCGCCACGCTCAACTTCTAAAGGGCTGCGGGCAATCGCACCACCGCGCACAGGCCGGCCGGTGGGCGGTTCTCCAGCACCAACTCGCCGCCATGGGCTTGGATGCACGAGCGTGCAATCGCTAGGCCCAGCCCCACGCCACCATCGTTGACACCCCGTTGCACGAAGGGCTCGAAGACCTTGGTCAGCCAGTCTGAGGGCAGGCCTTGGCCGTGGTCGAGGATCTCGACCCGCAGCCAGCCATCATCCTCACGCGTCAGGCTCAGATGAGCATCGCCGCCATGGTGCAGGGCGTTGTCGATCAGGTTGGTGAGCGCGCGCTTTAGCGCCAGTGGGCGGCAGGTCAGCAGCAGTGTCGCTGTGCCGAACCAGGTCAGCGGTTGTTGCAGGCGTTGATAACGCTTGGCCAGATCATCCAAAAGCCCGCTCAGGGACAACGTTGTGGTGGGCTCTTGCACGGCGTCATCGCGTACGAAGTTCAAGGTTTCGCGCACCATGGCGCTCAATTCGGCAAGGCTTTCGAGCATGTCATCGCGGGCCTCGCTCGCCTCCAGCAACTCCACTTGCAGGCGCAGTTCGGTGATGGGCGTATTCAAATCATGGCTGACAGCGGCGAGCATGCGCGTGCGGCCTTCGACATGCCGGGCCAGGTTGGCTTGCATGGTGTTGAAGGCGGCGGTGAGGTCGCGGGCTTCCTTAGGGCCGGTTTCGGGCAGTGGGGCGATCCATTCCCCACGGCTGACGCGCTCGGTGGCCTGGGCCAGGGTTTTCACCGGGCGCACCACGCGGGCGATAAAAAACATCACGATCAGCAGCACCGGCAGCGTCGTCACCGGCAGGCTGTAGGCCAATACGCGGCCCCATTCGTAGGCGCCGGCAGGGTATTGCACGGCGTTCAAGAAGGTACCGTTGGGCAGTGCGACGCTGCTGCGCAGACGCAATGGCGCCCAGCCGGCGGGGCTGAACACATGGGTGCGGGCATTCGCGCCGCTCACGCGCTCCAGTTGCATGCCGATGGCGTCAGCGTTATCCAATTGCAATTGGCTGCGCAGTTCGTTGGCCAGGCGTTGTTCTTCAGGGCGCTGCTCAAACGGTGCGACTTCGGGTGTGGAGGCGATCCAGAAACGGGTGTCGCCGGTGCCCATTGCGGCCAGCAGGTGCGCGGTTTCATCACTAGGCAAGTCAATCGCGGTGTGGTGCGCAATGCTCAGGCGCTCCAGGCTGAAACTGCGGGACAACGGGTGGATCAGGCTGCCAGTGCGTTGCAGCAACAGCATGGCAATAGCGTTGGCGGCGAGCAGTGCCAGTAGCAACAACAGGCTCAATTGCCGCGCCAGCGTGCGCGGCCACAGCCGGCTTAGGGCGCGCATTCACTGACCTCGGCGGCCAGCAGGTAGCCGCCGCCCCAGATGGTGCGCAGCAGGTCTTGCGTTTCATCGCCTTGGGCCAGTTTGCGGCGCAGGCGGCTGACCTGGCGGTCGATGGCGCGGTCGCTCACATCGCTGTCGGCGGCGGCGGTCAGGTCGATCAGCCGCTCGCGCGGCAGCAGGCTGCTGGGGTGTTTGAGGAACACTTGCAGCAAACGGCTTTCGGCGGTGCTGAGTTGGATAGCGGGTGTGGCTTCGCGCGTTAGCAGGGCGCTGGCAACGCTGAAGTGCCAGCCGGAAAATCGGTATGCACGCACGCCAGTAGCAGGCGCGGCGGGCCCGGTGTTGCGGCCCTGGCGGCGCAGTACGCTGTTGATTCGTGCGACCAACTCACGGGGTTCGAAGGGCTTGGTGACGTAATCGTCAGCGCCCAGGTCGAGCCCGCGAATACGGTCGGCGGCGGCGTCGCGGGCGGTCAACAGGATCACCGGGGTGTTGCTGCGCCGATGCAACTGGCTGCACAGCTCAAAGCCATCGCCATCCGGCAGCAGCACATCCAGCACCACCACATCGAACGCCTGGGTCTTGAGCAATTGCCACATGCCGGCCGCGTCTTCGGCGGTGCGTACCTCGAAGGTGTGGCGCCGCAGGTAGGTGGCTAAGGGTTCGCGGATTTTGCGGTGGTCATCTACCACCAGCACGCGCGGTGCGACAGTTGCTGCGGCAAACGGCATTGCAGCCCTCGGAGGTTGAGCGGGAGAGAGTGGATATTACTACGAGTCATTATCATTAACGTGATTTTTATGGCGATGAGCCGGTATGCCGTCCCATCAGTAGGACACTCAAGGCTGTTTTTGCCGTCTAGCGCGTGATTACTGTCGGATTTAAGGTGTATGCACTTTGGAGGGTCACCATGAAAAAACTCATCGGCATTTACACCAGCCCACGCGGCCATTGGGTCGGCGACGGTTTCCCGGTGCGCACGTTGTTTTCCTACGACAACCTGGGCAAACACATCAGCCCATTTTTACTGCTGGACCACGCCGGCCCTGCCGATTTCACCTCTACCGAGCAACGGCGCGGCGTCGGCCAACACCCCCATCGCGGCTTTGAAACCGTGACCATCGTCTACGACGGCGAAGTCGAACACCGCGATTCCACCGGCGGCGGTGGCATCATCGGCCCGGGCGACGTGCAATGGATGACCGCTGCCCGCGGCATCATCCACGAAGAATTCCACTCCGAAGCCTTCGCCCGTAAAGGCGGCCCGTTGGAGATGGTGCAGTTGTGGGTCAACCTGCCGGCGAAGGACAAAATGGCCGACGCGGGCTACCAGACGATTGTCGACGGTGATATCCCGGTACTGCCGTTGGCCGACGACGCTGGGCATCTTCGGTTGATTGCCGGTGAGTTCGCTGGCGAAAAAGGCCCGGCCCACACCTTTACGCCGATTGACGTGTGGGATCTGCGCCTGAACGCCGGCAAGCCAGTGACCCTCGACCTGCACGGCGGGCGCAACACCGCCCTGGTGATCCTGCGCGGCACCGTGCTGATCAACGGCGATCAAGTCGCCCGCCAAGGCGACCTGGCCCTGTTCGAACGCGACGGCAGCCAGTTGACGCTGGAGTCCAACGACGACGCCAAGGTGCTGCTGCTCAGCGGCGAGCCGATTGACGAACCGATCGTGGGGCATGGCCCGTTTGTGATGAATACCGAGCAGGAAATTCATCAGGCGTTTGAGGATTTTCATTCGGGCAGGTTCGGCCAGATGCAGGATTAACTGATCACCGCCAAACCCCTGTGGGAGCTGGCTTGCCTGCGATAGCATCACCCCGGCGTAACTGACACACCGAGGTGCCTGCATCGCAGGCAAGCCAGCTCCCACATTTAGTTTTCCAGCGCTCCCATTTCATGCGATCTTCACGCCATTCGCCCTGGAGTCGCCTGGATGCCGTCATTTATCTCCGATCACCCGATGCTCTGCGCCCTGGCGCTGATCCTCATCGACATCGCCGTCTGGCGCCTTATCTCGGCCAACCTCGCCAACTGGAAACTTGTCGCACGCCTGGTGATCTTCGCGGTGTTCAGCGCCGTGCTGTTCAACGACGGCATGAACCCCATGCTGGTCCCTCCGTATGCCGACAACACCGCCTTGCACATGGCCGCCACGGCGTTGCAGATCGGCTGGTGGCTGTTTGCGGCACGCACGCTGACGGTGTTGCTCGGCGCGTTGATGATGCAGCGGGTCGGCCATACTGGGCGGCTGTTGCAGGATTTGCTGGGCGCGGTGATTTTCCTGATTGCGATCATCGCTGCGCTGGCCTACGTGCTCGACCTGCCAGTGAAGGGCGTGCTTGCCACCTCCGGCGCGGTAGCGATCATCGTCGGCCTGGCGTTGCAAAGCACCTTGAGCGATGTGTTTTCCGGGATCGTGCTCAACACCACCAAGCCTTATCAGCTCGATGACTGGATCTCCATCGACGGCACCGAAGGCCGGGTCACCGATATCGATTGGCGTGCCACGCGCCTGCAAACCTCCCAGGGCAGCATGGCGGTCATCCCTAACTCCCTGGCGGCCAAAGCCAAGATCATCAATTTTTCGCGTCCAGCGGATATGTTCGGGTTGGCGGTCAGCTTGCAAGTAAGCCCCCATGCACGCCCGCAAACGGTGATTGAAGCGCTGGAACGGGCGATGCAGGGTTGCCGACAACTGCTGTCCACCCCGTCGCCGAGCGTGGCGTTCAAAACGTGCGTGAGTGGTGGCGTGGAGTACGAAATCAGCGGTTTTGTGCCGGCCATGGCGCTCAAGCGTGAAGTGCGCAACCAGCTTTACGACTTGGCCTTCCGCCATTTGCAAGCGGCGGGGGTGAGCCTGTTGTCGGCCACCGAAAACAGTGTTGCACCGGTAATGTCGGCGGCGCGGGCCTTGCTGGAGCGCTCGTCGATCTTCTCCACCCTACGCCAGGACGAAAAAGAAACCTTCAGCCAGAACATGACCCTGCACACCTACCGCAGCGGCGAGGTGATTTTGCCCGCCGGGGAAGTCAGCGATCACTTGTTCATTATTGAGTCCGGCGTGGTCTCGGTGATGTTGACCAAGGGCGGCCACAAGTTCGAGGCCGGGCGCATGGGGCCGGGTGAGGTGATTGGCGAGGCGGGCATCTTGTCTGATCAGGCCGCACTGGCGGACTTTTCGGCGAAGACGTTTTGCACCCTTTACCGCATCGAAAAGGAATACCTCAAGCCTTGCCTGGATGCCCGACATGACATAGGCGAGGCGATGAAGGCGTTGCTGGACTTGCGTCTGCACGCCGCGCAAGCCTTGACCCAGGACGCACCGGTGGTGCCGGTCAAGAAGGGCTTCCTGCACTGGTTGCGCAAGCGCGGGTTGTAGCCGACCCCGGCGCCTGCGCCCGCAGGTGCTGTTGATCAGCTGTTGAGGTACACCGCGCTGTCGGTGGACAGCGAGGCTTTGACCGCCAGGGTCATGTCGGTGATCAGCACTTCTTCGCGGTCTTCGCTCAGGGCTTTCAGAGTGATCGCAACCACGTCCTCGGGCGTGCTTTTCGGCGCCTGTACCTCGGCCACCATGTCGGTGTCGATGTAGGCCGGGTGCACGCCGATCACCAGGGTGTTTTGCTCACGCAACTCACCGCGCAGGCCGTTGGTCAGCGCCCACTGGGCGGACTTGGACGTGCTGTAGCCACCGGTGCCCGGCGGGCTCAGCCAGCTCAATACCGACAGCACATTGATCAGCGCACCGCCGCCTTGCTTGGCCAGAATCGGCGCAAAGGCGCGGCTGACGCGCAGGGTGCCGAAGGTGTTGACGTCAAAGTGCTGTTGCAGGTTCTCGACACTGTCTTGCGCCAGCAGCGAGCCGTATTTCAGAAACCCTGCGTTGTTGATCACCACGCTCACATCCGTGCATTGCTCGGCGGCGCGCTGCACGCTGGCTTGGTCGGTGATGTCGAGGGCAATCGGCGTGCTGCCGGGGATGTTCACGCTGCTGGGGTCGCGCGCGCCGGCATAGACCTTGGCCGCGCCCCCTTGCAGCAGTGCGCTGACGAAAGCTTTGCCCAGGCCGCGATTGGCGCCGGTCACCAGTACCACTTTTCCACGAATATCCATGCTCAACTCCAGGCGACGAATTAGGTTTAATGATGAAACTGTTTTTATCCTCTGCTTGTTGGTCCTATAATGCAACCTAAATTTACGCCTGCCTGGAGGGCCGACGATGAAACGCAAATGCCTTGAAGGCGATGGCTGCCCGGTGGCCCGTGCCCTGGATGTAGTGGGTGATTGGTGGACGTTGTTGATCATCCGCGATGCGTTCGCCGGGGTGACGCGCTTTGGGGATTTCCAGAAGCACCTGGGCGTGGCGAAAAACATTCTTGCCACGCGCCTCAAGGACATGGTCGAGCAAGGCTTGTTGCGAACCAGCGAGGTTGGCGCACGCAGCGAATATCAGCTCACCGACAAGGGCCGCGCACTGATGCCGGTGCTGGTGACCCTGGCGCAGTGGGGCCAAGCCTTCACCGAGCCTGAGCATGTCGGCACCCAAGTGCTGGATGCGCGCTCGCTCAAGCCGCTGCGCAAGGTCGAGATTCTTGCCGAGGATGGGCGCGTATTGGGTATCGAAGATATCGTGACCCAGGCGCCACTGGCTTGATGCGGCGCACGCGCTAGACTCTAAGCATCGTCTCCCTAGGGAAGGGATATCGCTTGAGCGCCGACTTCGAGAGCAAGACCACGTTCCAGGGGCTGACCTTCAAGCTGTATCGAGGCGAGGGCGCTGCACTGCTGGCGTTTGATTTGGCACCCGACCTGGCCACCACCGATTTTGTCGGCTTCAGCATCGAGGTGCGCTACCCCGGTGCCACGCATTGGGGGGTGCTGCACAATCGCCTGCACTTCGACTACCCGCCCACTCCGGAGCGGCCGCGCACGTTTCCCTCTACCGAAGCGCCGTTCCAGAAATTCCGCTGGATCCACGTGCCCAGTGAGATTCTGCCGGGTCTTTATCGCTACCGTGTCACCGCCTGCTACATGGGCGCCGATGGGACGCTGCGCAAGGGCGCGGGCGTGGAAGGGCAGGTGTGCCTTGAGGCGCAAACCATCAGCGATTTTGTGAACATTGGTTTTACTCGGGGCTTCGCGTCGTCCCAGGCCTATGGGGATCGTTTCGACAATGAAACACGCATCCTGCCGCCGGCGGGTTCGCCGCCCAGTGCCTATCTGGCATTGGACATGGCGCCATTCGAGCGCAATTACCAATGGTTGGGCTTTGAAGCGCGGCAATTGATCCTGCAGGTGCTCGACCAAGTAGCGAATGACCCTGAATTGACCCTTGATGCACTGATCTACGAAAGCAAGGAGCCAAGCATCCTGCGCCGCCTGGAGCAACTCGGCCCGCGCCTGCGTGCGATCATCGATGACCATGGCGACCAGGGCGCTGCCGACAGCTGCGAAAGCCTCAGTGCCGCCCGCTTGAGCACGGCCGGTGCGCAGGTCAAGCGCTTGCATTTCTCCAGTCAGCAGCACAACAAAGTGCTGATTGTGCGCCGCGCGGGCAGGGCGATCCGCGTGCTGGGCGGCTCCACCAACTTTGCCCTGCGTGGCTTGTACGTGCAGGCCAATAACGTGCTGTTGTTTGACGACGAAACCGTAGCGGGCAAGTTTGCCGAAGTGTTTGATGCCTACTGGCTGTCGCCCACGACCTTTCGCAAGAGCCCGCTCTCGCAACAGTGGTGGGTGGTGCGTGATCAGCCGGGCTCCAAGGTGTCGCTGTGTTTTGCGCCCCATGCCGACAGTGCGCTGCCCCTGGACCCCATCGCCACCAGCATCGAGAACGCCACCAGCTCGGTGCTGTACTCCATCGTGTTTCTCAACCTGATCAACGGCAAAGTACGCACGGCGTTGGATGAGTTGATGCAGCGTTCTCTGTTCTCCTACGGCGTGGCCCAGCGCACCGGCAAGTTGGCGGTACGCAAGCCCGATGGTTCGGTGGGGCTGTTGCCGTTCGCGTACTTGTCGAGTAACGCGCCGGCACCGTTCAAGTCGGAGTGGTCGGGCAATGCCGGGAACATGGTGCACAACAAGTTTGTGGTGACCGACTTCAACGGCGCCAACCCGACGGTGTACACCGGCTCATCCAACCTGGCGGGCGGCGCGGAAAAAAACAACGGCGACCACCTTATACGCATCGAAGACCGCAAGATTGCCGTGGTGTATGCCATCGAGGCGTTGCGCCTGTTTGATCACTTCCACTTTCGCGTCAATGCCAGCCGCCCCGGCGCGCTGCACACCTTGCGCCTGGCCAAACCACCGGCAGCCGGGGAGAAAACCTGGTTCGACGCCTACTACCGTCCCGGCCATGTAAAAGCACGGGACCGAGAGTTGTTCGTCAAGTAATGGATGAACTCGGTTCAAAAGGTGGGGGCTTGTGTGGGAGCCGGGCTTGCTCGCGAAGGCGGTGTGTCAGTCGATACAAATGCAGGCTGACCCACCGCTATCGCAGGCAAGCCAGCTCCCACATTTTGATTTGTGCCGGGCTCGGGAAATGAGAGCGTCGCCGATACCCTGTGGGAGCGGGCTTGCTCGCGAAGGCGGTGTGTCAGTCGATGCAAATGCTGATTGACCCACCGCTTTCGCAGGCAAGCCAGCTCCCACATTTGGATTTGTGCCAGGCCTGAGAAGGGAGGGCACCGCCGCTCCCACACAAACCAGCTCCCATATTTGATCCGATTTAACCCCGTCTCAACCAGTGAGGGGCATTTTCTTCAATACCTCCCACCCGGTTGCCCTTTACCGTGGCCTCATCGTCACTCGTTCAACTTAAAGGGAACTGCAATGAGCTTGATCATTTCAATGGCGGCCTTCGCTCTCGCCACCTCCATCACGCCGGGACCGGTCAACGTGGTCGCGCTCAGTTCCGGGGCGCGCTTTGGTTTTATCGCCAGCCAGAAACACGTGCTCGGCGCCGCCGTGGGCTTTACGCTGCTGTTGGTGCTGATTGGGCTGGGCTTGCATGAGGTGCTGGTGCGCTGGCCGATATTGACCCAGTTGATCCAGTGGGGCGGGGTGGCTTTCCTGTTGTACATGGCCTGGAAACTTGCGGCGGACGATGGCCGACTGGACGCCGAAGGCACCGCCACGGCGCCGTCGATGCTGTATGGCGCGATCATGCAATGGCTCAACCCCAAGGCGTGGCTGGCGTGTGTGGCCGGGATGGGCTTGTTTGTGGCCGATGGCGACGCCGCGCAGGTCTGGCTGTTTGCGGCGCTGTACCTGGTGATCTGTTACCTGTCGGTGGCGTGCTGGGCCTACGCCGGCACCTTCCTGCGCCGTTACCTCGGCAACCCACAAGGCGTGCGGCTGTTCAACCGTTCGATGGCCGGGTTGCTGCTGGCCAGTGTGGGTTATTTATTGCTGGCTTGAGCCCGTCGCGGTATTGCCCCGGGGTAGCGGCGAAATGCTGCTTGAAAGCGCGCTGAAAATGCGCCTGGTCGGCAAAGCCTGCGGCGAGGGCCACATTGGCGATCAGCTCGCCGTCACGCAATTGGGTACGGGCAAACTGGATGCGCTGATTGACCAGGAAGGCGTGGGGCGTCAGCCCGTAATACTGTTTGAACGCACGAATCAGGTACGACGGCGACAGCTCCGCCGCCAGGCAGATGTCTTCCAGCTTCACGGCATCAGTGCAATGTGCCCGGATGTACTCGGCCGCCCGCTCCAGCTTGTGGTTAACCTCCCGCAACGGGCTGTTGGCCGGGTTCAGGCGCTGCTGGACCTCGCTGAAATAACTCACCAGTGCGCTCTGCTTGTGCAGGTGTTCGGCTTGCTCGTCCACCAGTATTCCGTACAGTTCCAGCAGGCCGTGGTACAGCACGGTGTCGCGGGTATGGGGCGTGCTGAAGGGGCGAAAACCCTGGTCGGTGCTGAAACCCAACTGGTATTGCAGGTCGGTCAACCAGGGCGTGTCGATGTACAGCATCTGGTAGGACCAGTGCTGGTTGTCGATGGGGTTGCAGGCGTGTACATCGCCGGGGTTCATCAGCACCACGGTGCCGGCGCTGATCTGGAAGGTCTCGGCGCCGTAGTGGTAATAACTGCAACCACGGGTGACGGCACCGATGGAGAAATGCTCATGGGCGTGACGGGAGTACGTGACCTTGCGCCCGTCGACGATGGTGCGCGCTTCGATAAACGCCAGCGAAGGGTCTCGCCAGAAGCGGGGCGAGTCCGAAGGGTGAGTGATGGCGTTCGGCAACATGAAGAGGGTTCCATCCTGAGCAGCGTCGAGCGCGGATCATTACACAGCCCGGCACCCCCTCGCCATGCTTGTCAAACCAGCAACGCCGCACGGTCGCCGTTGGGCACTAGGCGATTGACGTACGCTGTCCACGGGTCGTGCCGGTCAGCCGCTTGCTCAAGCGTGAGCGGGTTGGCCGCTCGTTCGCGCAGCGCCGTACTGCCCAGCAGCAGTTGGCGCTGGACGATCAGCGTCGCCAATGCGCTGGAGCGCGCGGAGTTGAGCGTCTGCGGCGCACGGGGTCTGCGCTCGTCCGGGTTACGCCATTGGGCCGTGGGCAGGGTGACGTCGAGTTTGCGGATGATCACGTCGGGTTGCAGCGCGGGAAGAATATTTTTATCGGGGGCTCGACCTTCGGCATAGGCTGGCCAGTTGAATCGCTTCCACGCATGGGGTTTGGGCGTGTTGCCCTCGGCAACGGCCTGGATGACGTGGGCGTACTCAAGGTCGCGTCGCGGCCGGATCACATGGTGCAGGGGGAAAAACTCATAGAAATACCGGTCGCTGAAATACTGGACGTGGACCAGTGTTGCAAACCTGCCTTGAGTGGTCGCCTTACTGAGGCTGAAGCACTCCACCTGTCCGTATTCCAGGGCTTCGCGCCTTGGCAGCGATAACTGCGATAACCAGTATTTGAGGGTCTCCACATACGCCACCTGTAACTGGTCCAGGCGCTGGGCGAAGGCGCTGGCGAATCGGACATTGATATTGTTCAGTTGGTGGAAGTCTTTCGCCAGTTGCGGGAAGTCGAGGTTGCCTTCGGACGTACGCCAACGCTTGGCCTGGGCCTTAAGCTCACCTGCCATGTGCAACTCGACAAGGGTGTACTGCTTTGTATCCGGCGAAGACTCCATAATAGGCGCTTGCAGCTCAGTCTGTTGCGGGTAGACCCGCTCCAGGTCTTGAAGCGCCGTATCGTGAAGTGAAACGAATGCTGCAGAAAACGTCTCCAGCGCGTTTTTCAGGCGCTCGCGTTGTTCGTTGAGCGCCCTGATGGCGTCGTTGATCTCAAGGGCAGTGTAAGTCTCACCCTTTGCCAATACCCCATTGGCGACCGCCCAATCAACAATCGGCGCGGTTGCATTGTTATGGTTGATAAACCGTGTCCAGCTGGCTGACGCCGGCAGGTGGGTGAGGGTCATGAAATCGTCGTAGCTCAGCTGACGAGACGAGCCCGACAGTTCCTGCTCGGTGTGCATGACGTAGTGTTTGAACAGCACCCAGGCTTGGGAGGTCATGTAGGGCAACGATGCCGGGATATTGCGAATCAGGAACTCCGGCGACTTGTTGGACAGCAGCACGTGTGCGGCCAGGGCTGCTGTTGGGCGGGAAAGCGCCGTCAGGCTGACCTCGATGATTTCGCGGACGAACGCAAGGGACTCGCCCCAAAGGTAGCTGTCTGTCAGATCGAACACGTTGATCGAGCCCTGTGGTGCGTTCAATGCAGGGTCCAGGCTCAGTATCAGCGCGGCCAGCACCATTGCTTTACGGCTGGCACGGGTGGTGGTTTCGCCGGCGTCGCGCCCATGCCAATCGACGTAGTTTGACAACTCTTCGCCGAGCGCCTGGGCGCGGGCCGAATGCAGTAGGAGTGTCAGCAAAAAGTCCGCTTCGGCGCGCACGTCACTCACTGGCTTGTCCTTCAGGATCGGTTCGCTCAGATAGGTAAACAGGTGGGTATACGTTTCTGGAAGGGCGCGCCGACTGATATCGAGGATCAGCTGGTTCTGGGTCTGCGACAAGGTCCAGCGCGAAGGCTGCGCCAGTGTCAGCGCACGCCAGTAATGGCTGGATTGAGGCTTGATGGTCAACGGGATTGCCAGCAGGCGAGCGGTCTTCAGTGCTTCACCTGCGTTGTGCGGCAATTCGACTCCACCGAGCGTGAGCGCCTGCTTGAGGGAGACCTCGCCAGTGCTGCGCAATTCGCCTCCGTTGTTTCGGGCGGCAATCAACACCGGTGCCAGCAGCGTTCGCAGGTGTTCATTCTCCAGTACGTCGGTATTGAGTTGCTTCCACTGCCCGTCCAGCCCTCGGGCGCCCATATGCGTAACGGTGAGCAACACATGGCTGCCCGGGTCAATGCCTTTGGCGGCGCGCAGGGCGATGAAGTCCGGGTGCTCTGTGAGCTTCAACAGCAATTGCCGGGCCTTCTCCAGCTCAGCCCCGAAGACATCCGGGTCCATGTCGACTATCCGGTTTAGCTCAATGCTGGCGGCCGCTGGTTTACCTGAGCAGGTATGTTGCAGTGCGATTTGCATGTGGTAGCGATCATTGAGCAGGCCCAGGTACTTGCGATGGGCATACACCGCGGCGAAGGAGCGTGCCCATTCGCTGACGTAGGGCACGACAGGTGGCGACCATTGATGTAACAACTCAAGCAATTGAGTCAAATCGCCCCCGCTGGCCGGGCGTTCGATACCGTAGACGGACAGCAGGGAGGCAACGCTGAACGTCTCATCCAGGTACACATTGCTCTGGAGCGTGTTGGCCAGTCGCTCCAACTCTTGCCACTGCGGCGTATTGTAGGGCGGAATACAACGGGTGCTGTTCTGGCGGCTGGGCGGGAGCAGGCAGAGCGCGCGCATTTCGTAATCGTAGTAGTAGATGGCGGTGTGTTCGGCGTCGTCGTCGAGGCCCAGTTTGCCGATGAGCGCGCCCAGCAGTCGGGTGGCGTTTTTCATGGTGTGGGCCAGCAGCGAGTCAGAGCCCAATGTGATGTGTTTGCGGTACACCTTGAGCCAATCAAAACTTTGGCCGCCGTTGCGGGTTTCTTCCAGTGTGCGAATCAACTCTTGGTAGTCCAGCTGCTGGTTTTTCAGCTCGCTGTGAATGACAGACTTGCTGTGGCCGCTGTCATCAATGCCTGGGAAACCGTTGAGCGCGCGTAGCTCATCGATAATTACCTGAACCTGCAAGCTGTTGTCGGGTAGCGGGTAGCCATGGAAGGCAAGCGCCAGTTTCAAGGGCAGTGTGCGGTCTTCGATTTCGAAACGGTTGCCAATATAGGACAGGCCAAGGTTGCCGGTGTCGATCACTTGGGTGATCGCCAGGATCGGGTAGGCCACTTCTCGCCATCCCGAATCATCGGCCAGCGTGAAGGTGTGCAACGGCGCGTGATGGGGCGCATGTTTCCTCACCTGCAAACGGGTGCCTTGCAGGCACAGGGTTGGCAGGTCCAGGTCCAGGGCATCCGCCCAGTCCAAAAAAGCCGGTTGATTGATCGCTTTCCAGTAAGCGGCCAGCCAGCTGCTGAGTATTGAGTCTTCGGGAACGGTGACGCGCAGCCCTTCAATCGTACGCGGCGGGGTTGGACCCAACGCCACTGACAGCGTGTTGATCAGGTTAGCGGCCAGGGTCTGGCTGGCCTTGAGTTCCATGCTTTGCGCATGGCTCAGATAGGCGGCTGAAGGGAAGAGGCTTTCAATGGGTTGGGTGAAATAACGCAGATGGTCCATGACGGTGAGGCTCGCTGGGTAAAGTGAGCCTGCATCGTCCAATGCTCTGGTGCTGGCCGACAGGAGGCGCTTCCTGTCGAGGGGTGGCTTAAATCAGCCACCCGAGTAGGGGCTCAGAAGTCCCACTTGGTCGACAGTTGCAGGCTGCGCGGTTCACCGTAGAAACCGGTGCCGAAGTTGCCCAGGCCGGTGTAGTACTTTTTGTCGAACAGATTCTTCATGTTCAGCGTGGTGCTCAGGTGCTCGTTGAAGCGGTAGCGCGCCATCAGGTCCACCAGGTAGTAGCTGTCTTGGGTGATGCGTGCGTACTGGCCGAAGTTGACTGTGTCATTCGGGTCAGGTTGGAACACGTTGCCGAAGAACTCGCTCTGCCAGTTCACGCCGCCGCCCACGGTGAGATTCTCCAGTGCACCGGGCAGGCGGTAGCTGCTGAACAGACGCACCACCTGTTGCGGCGTGGTGGTTTGCAGCACTGAGCTGTAGACGTAGCCGTCATTGGCATCGCGGGTGTGCTGGTAGGTGTAGCCGGCGGAGAGGTTCCAGCCGTCCAGCACCTCACCCGACAGTTCTGCTTCAAACCCTTTGGTGGTCGCACCGGCAACCGGGCGATATACCGAGTCGGTCTCGAAGCCTGAGACGTACTCGGCGACGTTGTCCTGCTCGATGCGGAACGCGGCAAAACTGGCGTTCAGGCGGCCATCGTAGAACGCGGCCTTGATGCCAGCCTCGTAAGTTTGGCCTTCGATCGGGTCGAGCAGCTTGCGGTCAGCATCCTTGCTGGTTTGCGGGCGGTAGATCTGGGTGTAACTGGTGTAGACCGACCAGGTGTCGTTGAGGTCGTAGACGATGCCGGCGTAGGGGGTGACCACGCCGCTCTGGTGGTAGGTGGTGCGGTTGTCGGCCTTGGTCGGGTCGTAGAAATCGGTAGTGTCGGTGCCGCTGAAGTTACTGACGCGAGCGCCAAGGATCACCGACAGGTCATCGGTAGGTTTCAAACGGGTGGCCAGGTAGGCACCGGTCTGGCGTTGCACGATATCGTTCTGGCCGCTGCGCGGGATGTCCGGTTTGGCGTATTCGCCGTGCCAGTCGAAAATACTGCCGCCCACTGGCGGGTAGATCGAGCCGTACACCGGTACATCCTGTTTGGAGCGGGTGGCCATGAAGCCCATGATCAATTCATGCTCACGGCCCAACAGGCTGAAGGGCCCGCTGAGGTTGACGTCCAGGGTGTTTTGCACCTGGTCGCCCTTGTACTTGCCCATGAACATGTACATGCCGTCGCCGGTCACCGGGTCTGGGTTACCGCCGCTGGCAGAGGCGAGCAGGGTGTCGTGCTGGCTGCGCTTGCGGTCGAGGCTGACCTTGAGCGACCAGTCATTGGCCAGTTTTTGCTGCACCGAGGCGAAGAGCGTCTGGTTGTTGAAGTCGCGGCGGCTCCAGTCGGCGGCCGGGTTGAACGAGCGCGAGAAGTTCGTGCGTGAGCCGTCGCTGAAGTACATCGGGAAACCGGTCCAGCTGGCACCGCGTGAGCGGGTGTTTTGTTGGTCGATGCCGAAGGTCAGCAGCGTGTCGGGCGTGAGGTCGGCTTCAAGGATGCCGTAGGCGATGTCCTTGGTGTTTTGGTAGTGGTCCAGGTACGACTGGCGGTCCTGGTACACGCCGACAAAACGCCCGCGCACATTGCCAGACTCGGTCAAAGGGCCGGAGATATCGCCTTCGGTGCGATAGTTGTCCCAGGAACCAAAGGTTTGGGTGATCGAAGCTTTGAATGCAGCCGTCGGCTTTTTGCGAATCAGGTTGACCGTGGCCGACGGGTCGCCGGAGCCGCTCAGCAGGCCGGCCGAGCCCTTGATGATTTCCAGGTGGTCGTACACCGCCATATCGGTGCTGGTGGTGCCGTAGTCGTACACGCCGTCGTAAGTGGAGTTGACGCCGTCGTACTGGAAGTTGGTGATCGGCAGGCCACGGCTGGAGAATTCCCAGCGCTCGCTGTCGTAGTTCTGCACGCTCACGCCGGGGGCGCGGCGCAAGGTGTCGGCGATGCTGTTGGAACCCTGATCGTCCATCTGCTGGCGGGTGATGACGGTGACCGATTGTGGGGTTTCGCGCATTGACAGCGCCAGGCCGGTGGCTGAGGCCATGGAGCCTGTGGTGTAGGAACGGGTGTCTTCGGTAGTGGCGCCCAGGTCTTGGCCGGAAATGGTGGTGGCGCCCAGCTCCAGGGCGCCGGTGTTCGCTGGGGTCAGCTCCAGCACGTAGCCGTTATTGCCTTGGGGCAGGGCCTGCAACCCGCTGCCCTGCAACAGGCGCTGCAAACCGGCTGCCGGGGTGTAGTTGCCATCGAGGCCGGGGCTGGTTTTGCCGGTGGCGAGGTTGTTATGGCCTGCGATAAAAATGCCCGATTGCTCGGCGAAGCTGTTCAGCACACCCACCAGGGAGCCCGCCGCGATGCGATAAGCGCGGGCGGCCTCCTGGGTCGAAGGTGAGTCGGCGGCGTGCACCATTGGCGTGCCGAGGCAAAACAGCGAGGTGGCCAGCGCCAATGGGCGCAGCGCGAAGCGGGCAGGTTGTGGCATGAGGGTGTGTCCCTTTGGATCAAATCGATCGGCGAATTGAAAACGTCTGCAGGGTTAACCGAACGAGTTTTAAAAAAGGGAACTGGCGCGTGAATGTTTTTTACTGTGGCCCGACCGATACCCACCACGGCATCACGCGATCAACCCTGATTGGCAGCGCCGCTTGCAGCAGGTGCAGCGCGTGATCGCTGTCTTTGAGGGGGAACGAACCCATCACCGGCAGTTGCGCCACGGCCGGGTCGCAGCCCAGATGGCCTGGGCGATAACGGTTGAGTTCGGCGATCAAGTCGCCGAGCGGCAGGTTATCGGCCAGCAACAGGCCACGGCTCCAGGCTTCGCGGGCAGGGGAGGCTAATGCGGTTGGCTTGAAACCGTCACGGTTGAATGACACTTGCTGGCCGGCTTCGATGATGCGTACGTGCTGGTCGAGGGTGGTGACCTGCACCCGGCCGTCGAAGACGTTGAGTTGCGTGTGTTTGTCGCCTTGCAGCACGCTGAATCGGGTGCCCAGCGCTTGCATGTGCCCGTGTTCAGTCTCGACCAAAAATGGCCGACGGCTGTCTTTGGCCGTGTCGATCAACACTTCGCCAAAGCGCAGTTGCAACAGGCGTTGTGTCGCATCAAAACGCACATCCAGCGCGCTCAATGCGTTGAGCCACACATGGCTGCCATCGGCCAGCAATGCATCGCGGGTCTCGCCGTGGGTGGTGGCGTAGTCCGCGCTCCAGCCGCCCACCAGCCGCGGCAAGGTGGTATTACGCCAACTGCTCCAGGCCAGTGCCGAGCCGCCGCACACCACCAACAGGGTCTTGAGCGTTTGGCGTCGTGAGCTGCGCAGGGCGCGGCTCGCGCCATGGGCTTGTTGCTGCAACGGGGCAAAACGCTGGCTCACCCGCTGCACATACTGCCAGGCGGCCAGGTGTTCGGGGTTTTGCGCAACCCAGGCTTGCCAACGCAGTTGCTCCAGGGCGCAGCCTTGATCCTGCAAGCGCACATACCAGTGCGCGGCTTGCTCCAGGCTGGCGTGGCTGAGTTTACCGGGGGTGCTCATTGCACCAGCATTCCGTCGAGTTCGGCTTCCAGGATGGCGCAGTGCAACAGGGCTTGGGCCATGTACTTCTTGACCATGCGCTCGCCGACGCCAAGCTGAACGGCGATCTCTTTGTAGGGCATGCCGTGCAACTGGGCGAGTAGGAAGGCTTCACTGACGTTCTTTGGCAGACGGGCGAGCATCGCGTCCACCTCAACAAGCGTCTCGACGATGATCGCCCGTTGCTCCGGTGACGGTTGCAACGCTTGCGGTGCGTCGGCCAGGGTTTGCAGCCAGGCGCGTTCGAGTTGGCGACGGCGCCAATGGTCGATGCACAGGCCGCGGGCGATGGTGGCCAGGTAGGAGCGTTGGCGCACTGGGTCGCTCTCGGCCGGCGGGCGGTTGAGAATGCGGATAAACGTGTCATGGGCCAGGTCGGCGGCATCCCAGCGGTCGCTCAAGCGCCGGCGCAGCAAGCCGAGCAGCCAGCCATGATGGGTGCCGTAGAGGTGAGTAAAAGAGGTCGACACACAGCCCATCCGGCGCAAATATAGCGTGCAAATAAGAATTGGTCGCGATTAAACCAAAGCGCAGAGATGCACGCAAATGATATTAGTTTGCTATTGGGGTGGGGCTGGCGGTGTTGATTCTGTTTTTCTCACAGCTGTTTAGAGAGAAACAGCCGGCTGCTGCCCTCAGGCTCGCAGGGCAGCTCACCGAACGTTACCCAGCCGTGCTTCTCGTAAAACCCTGGCGCCTGGAAGCTTAGGGTGTACAACACCGCCGTGCGGCAACCCCGACGCCGCGCTTCGTTTTCGAAGGCGTGCAGCAACTGGCTGCCAAGGCCCCAACCGCGTAGAGAGTCAGGCAAGTGGAACAGGTCGAGAAAGGCCATGCCCAAGGTGGTTTTGCCGGTGATGCCGCCGAGTATCTGCCCAGTGGCCGGCGCTTTGATCAGCACCGTCAACGGCTGGCGATCGTTGAAACCGGTGACGGCCTCGTTGAACACCGCCAGGCCGTTGCCCAGGAGGCGTTCGGCTTCGGGGTTGGGTTGGTCGCCGATTTCAATGACGGGGTTTTGCATCGTATTGGACTCCTCTTTGTGCCAAGCCTTGACTCTGTCCCAAGGGGCAGACTTTATGCTTTTTTCGCCGCGCTTGCCGCAGGGTTCACTACGCGAAAAAAGGACGATAAGCATGTTATGTCTGGTAACGGGCGCCAACGGGCACCTGGGCAATAACCTGGTCAGGGAGTTGCTGGAGCAAGGCCACACTGTTCGTGCGGGTGTGCGCGATATCCACAACCGGGCGCCTTTTGCGGGCCTTGCATGCGAGCTGGTGCACGCCGAGCTGTTGGATGGGCCGGCGATGCTTAGCGCCATGGAGGGTGTGGAGGTGTTGTTTCAGGTGGCCGCCGTGTTCAAGCACTGGGCCCGAAATCCTCAAGCAGAGATCATCGAGCCCAATGTGCAGGGCACGTGCACGGTGCTACGCGCCGCCAGCCAGGCGGGGGTCAAGCGCGTGGTCTATGTGAGCTCGGTGGCGGCGGTTGGTCATGACGGTAGCCGGTTGGATGAAACCCAGTGGAACGCAAGCACTGACAACGCCTACTACCGTTCCAAAATCCTCTCTGAACGTATGGCGTGGCAAACCGCCGAGGCCCTGGGCCTGTGGATGGTCTCGGTGTTGCCCTCGGCGATGATAGGCCCCAACGCAGGCCGTTTGACGGATACCTTGGGCTTCCTGCACACGGTCAGGGCGCGTCAATTGCCGTTGGACCCAGGCTTTCACTTCAATTTTGTCGATGTACGTGATGTCGCCAAAGGCATGCTACTCGCCGCGCAAAAAGGCCGGTCGGGTGAGCGCTACCTGCTGGCTAACGAACACTCATCGTCCCTTGCCGACCTGACCGGCCTGTTGGGCTACCGGACCCCGCCTGCGGCACCGCGCTGGATGCTGATGGGCGTCGCCTGGTTACAAGAGCGCTGGGCGCAACTGACCGGTCGGCCCGCCCGGCTTATGGTCAGTCAAGTGCGCCTTTTTCACCGCGTGCGTCAGCAGTACAACATCACCAAGGCCAGAAGCGAGTTGGGGTTCAACCCCCGTGCGCCGCAGCAGGCGTTGCGCGAGGCGTTTGCGTACCTGGGCAGGCAACCGGAGCAGCCGTATGAGGTGCGCCAAACAGCGCAATCATCTGGCACTTGAGCTCGGCCAGGTGCAGGTCCAAGGCCTGTAACTCGGCGATCCTGGCGTTTACCTCTGCGCGTTTGGTATCGATGGCCTCGTCGGCCAGCGCCAAGGGAAAGGCGCGCAGTGCCTGCTTGGCGGCAACCAAAGGCGCCATCTGCGCCAGCGTAAAACCTGCGACCTGCGCGTGGCGGATCAAACGCAACATTTGCACATGGTGCGCATCGTAGACGCGGTAGCAACCGCTACGCTGAGGCGTGTTGATCAAGCCCATCTGTTCATACAGCCGGATGGCTTTCGGCGTGCAGCCGGTGAGTTGGGCGAGGCGTCCAATAAACATGCAGGTAGTCCTTTACCGGGGGGAGGGGTTAGAGGGCCATCACCATTTCATGCCACGCCATCCCGCCATGCTCAGAGGGGGATGGTTGGGTGTACCGATAGCCCATGCGCGTGTACAGCGCCACGTGCAGCTCCTTGCACATCAAGTGAATCGCCTGCTTGCCCATGGCGTGCATGCGCTGCACAAACTCGGTCATCAGCTGTTTTGAATAGCCCTTGCCCTGATGTGCCGTGTCGACCACCACCGACATGACCACCACGTTCGGCGCGTCGGCCGAATGGCCCACCAACTCCTTGAAGGCCTCGTCTGACATCACCACCTCATGGGCGCAGCCACTGTTGATGAACCCCACGATTTCGTGATCGGCCTCCAGGATCAAAAAGCCTTGCGGGTACTGAGCAATGCGCGTGGCGATTTTCTCCAGGGTCGCAGCTTCATCACCTTCATAGGCGCTGATTTCGATTTCAAAGCAACGAGCGGCATCGGCGGGGAGCGCGTTGCGAAAGGTGAGGGCGGGCATGGGGTTTCCTGGGGCGTTGAGCGAAAGGCCATATCATAGAGAAACATCACGCGCCTGGCACTCAAACGCTGCCGTGGGGCGCGTCATAGCCGCCCAAAGCGAGTGCGTGCAGGTCCGCAGCCGAGCGCTCAGCGTTGGACCTGCTGCGTTATGCGACTGGGCCTACATTTTCAATGCTGGCTTGGCGCAACCTGTTTTCTATTTGCTGGCCGAAGCCGTTGACCTTTTCCAGCAGGGCAGGGCTGAACGCGTCGTTGGGTCGGTCTGGGTAAAACCTGATGCTCACCGGCCACACCTTTTGCGGCGGGGTGGTGTATTGGGCGAAGTGAGGCGCGTCAATGGAGACACTGGCGTTGTCTATGCCCTGCGCTGCCGCGAGGTCATGGAAAAGCTCTGCCGCCGGGAACATCTTGTGATCGGTCACCGTGACTCGAATGACCACTCGGTCTGGGGTGCCCGGCGCAGGGGCCATGCGCAACGCCTCGGCCTTCGGGGAGGCCTCAGTGGTGCGGGTGTGTGACGATGGGTGAAGGGTATTGATCATGCTGGGTTTCCATTCCTGGTTGATGGGCGATCAGGTAATGACCTGATCGCCCTTTGTGTGGGGCGGGCGGCTAGCCCGGTTCCTCAGGATGGGGCAGCGGGTGATGTAGGATGCCTCGATTGATAAGCTAGGTTTCCAACTACCAAGTCTTTTCGCAGGTGCTCCACGCAAGCAGCTTCAAGCCTGCGCAGCGATACTGGCTTTGCTTTGGAACATGGCGGTGTCGGCCTTGAAAATCAGATCGTCCAGACCTTCACCATCTTCTGGATACCACGCCACCCCTAGGCTGGCGCTGACCTTGATCTGGCTGTTTTTCCATGGAATGGGCAGGTCGATGGCCTTGCAGATTTCATGGGTGATGCGCTGTATATCGTCTCTGTGATGCGCGCAGTCGAGCAGCACTACGAATTCGTCACCGCCCATGCGCGCAGCTATTTCAAACTCGCGAATATTGGATTTGATGGCCGTGGCCACGTGGATCAGGATGGCATCGCCTGCCTGGTGGCCATAACGATCATTGATCTGCTTGAAGTGATTCAAGTCGATATAACACAGGGCCAGATGTTCTCCACGGCTCTTCGCGGCCAGCAGCTTTTGACTAGCAAAGGGAATAAAGCTATTGCGATTGGGTAAGCCAGTCAGGCTGTCATAGAAGGCCAGTTTGTGCACTTCCTCTTCAGCGAGTTTGCGCAACTTGATCTCGTTGCGCAGGTGACGCTGGGCGTTCAACAGAACCAGAGCGAACATAAGCACAAGCGCACAGCCGATACTGATCAGCACAATGGTCTTGCGCAGCCGCTCGACGAGGTGTGGCGGGTTGGGGTCGTAAATGAAGTCTTCCAGACCGGCGATAGTGTCGACCATACCCAGTTCGAGGAAAGTTTCAGCCATACGTTGCCAGCGTCCTGGGTTCATATGACCGATCTCGATCAGGTCAGATACCACCAGAGGACGCATGGCCTGAGCTTCGAATTGCAAGTGCGCGCGACTTTTATCCACCGAATACTGATCGAGCAGCAGGTCTATGATTTGCTCGGGGTTATCCATCGCGTAACGCCAGCCGCGCAAGGTAGCGCGGCGGAAGGCCTCAACCCGCTGTGGGTTTTCGTCAATCTCGGCCTGGCTTGTGAACAGGATGTCGCTGTAGAAGTCGATCCCGTAGGTGGCGGGCGAGATGATGTTGTATTCCACGCCCCGCTCTTGCAGGTAGAAGGGCTCGTTGGTCAGGTACGAGTTGAACGCCGTCACCTTACCGCTGGCCAGATCCCCAATTTGAAAACTGCTGGGTAGCAGTTGTAGTTTTTCGAGGGGTATACCCTCGCTACGGAACATCGCCAGAAAATCGGCATCGGTCTGTGCATCCATCAGCATCAACGGCTTGCCGATCAGGTCGTGCACAGTGCGAACACCTTGGTCTGTGCGAGCCACGAGCACGGAAGGTGAATGCTGAAAAATCACCGCCAGCGCTACCAAGGGCTTTCCATGCAGGCGTGCGTAGAGCAATTCACTGTTGGCTTCGCCGTATTGGGCACGCCCAGAGAGCACTTCTTCGACCGGTGTGACATTGGGGCCACCTTCGTGCAAGCGCACGTCCAGCCCTTCTTCGCGGTAATAGCCCTGGGCGATGGCGGCATAGTAGCCCGCGAACTGGAACTGATGTTTCCAGCGTAGCTGTACATCAATCACCTGTTCGGCGCCATTTTGTTGAGGGCCAGGCCCCGCCCACGCAGCCTGAGCCGAGAGCAACAAAAAACACAGCAGTCGACGCAGCCGAACCAGCAGACGTCTCTTTGACGGGCCTGGCGTGTTAGAACAGCGACAGAGGCTGGGCATGGTGATAGTCCGTGAATCGTGCTTATCGTAGAGCGTGCAAGGCGTGGTGCGTCATTGTGACATCACTCATGCGGGGCCAGCAATCGCGCACCACGATAACCAAAGCGGCCGTTATCCTCGCTTGCGGCGTAGTGGGCGTTTGCTTACCTACAATAGACGGCTACCGACCCAAAGCGGACATTTGATACCCGGGTCGCTCACCGACCCATCGGTCATTCAGGAATGGATATACCGGCATGAAGTAGCGCCGCGATAATAAACGGAGACTTTTTCTCCAGATACTCAGCCATTCGCGCCGAGGCATTGCGCTGATCGTGAACCTCGATGAGCACATCGATCTCGGGTTTCGCCGCGAGCCCTGGAACAGAGGTGCTTCCAACGTGGTGTATGACAATCAGTTCATCGCCAAAGGCCGAAGCTATGAGTGGCTTGTCTGCCAGAAAGCGGGCGGGCCAAGTGGGGTTGTAGGGAGTGATCTTGCTGGTGAGTGCCATGTCCGTTCCTTGGCGGCTAATATCTAAAGCACCGAACTTTCCCTCAAAACATGTGCATTCGCCAGCGACTAATAACGAAACCTCGTCAGTACGGCGATTCAGAAGATCGAATTAGAATCTGGTCGAGGTGGGGTAACTGTCCTGTCCAGCGTCTGCTTCTGGCCGAAAACCGCCCGATCAGCCGTTCTTCGTCCCTGATTCCGTTGGAACCCTGTTGGCCTATTCGAGATGCATTGGGTGTTTACTACGAGCGATGCAAGCGGCAGCTCGAATAAAACCGCAAGAATTGGATAGTAAGTACCTTACGAATTCCAGTCTGATAGGGCTCCAGATCAACAGGAGTTCGACCATGGCGTTCCGTATAACCGGCCTTTCCCCCGAGCCATTCCAGTCACTGTTTGGATTGCCCGACCAAGATCTGGCATCTCTTGGGATAAAGCGTTATATCGTCGACTGCAATCCCGGCTTTCCTGACCGCATCGAAATCAAAGATGCGGAGCTGGGTCAGAGCGTGCTTTTACTCAACCATATCTGTCAGCCGGCTGAGACGCCATACCGCGCCTCACACGCGATCTTCATACGGGAGTGGGCCATGCAAGCGTATGAGGCAGTTGATCAGGTACCTGAGGCTATGCGAATCCGCCTACTATCACTTCGCGCGTTCACCGACGATGGCATGATGCTCGACGCTGACGTAGTTGATGGAACGGCATTAGAGCTTGTCGTCACTCGAATGTTTGCCAATCCTGAGATTAGCTATATTCATGTTCACCATGCCAAGCAGGGTTGCTACTCCGGCCGAATAGACCGGGCATAGGCACCACGGGTCTTTGTGGCTCATCCTTCAGTCGACACTGCCAGTTACCGACTGGCGGGCAGGCGAGGCTCCCCGATGCCATCACCCCCGCAACGCCTTAATCACTCTCCCTAAACCACCCCCGAATACTTAACTGCCGCCGCCGCCCGCGAGCTCACCCCCAACACCCTTAACAACGACGAAACATGAATCCGCACCGTAAACGGCGAAATATCCAGCGCCTTGGCAATCTCCTTATTCGTCTTCCCCTGCGCAATCAATCTCAACACATCCTGCTGTCGCGCCGTCAACATATGGGTATCCAGCGGCAACAACCCCGACGGCACAAACTTGACTAACACCTCACCCTCACGAATAGCCAGCAACGCCTGGCCGATCTCGTCAGGCGCGATGTTCTTGCCGATAAAGCCGTCTGCCCCCAACGCCATCACCTGATCGATCAACGCCGGGTCGTCCACCATCGACACCACGATCAAGGTGGTACGCCGCAGTTGCTGGCGCAGTTCGGCCAGTTGGCTCAGGCAGGTCAGGCCGGGGAAGCGCAGGTCGAGGATCAGGGTGTCGATGTCGTCGCTGTCGCGGATCAGTGCGTTTACCGTGTCGAGATCGCCGGCTTCTTGCACTTCGGTATCGGGCAGCAGGCGCTGCACGGTGCGTAGCATGCCTTCGCGAAACATCGGGTGGTCGTCGGCGATGATGATGCGGCCGGTCATGGGGGGCTCCTCCCTGGGGCGGTGTGTGGCGCGGTCATGCTACCTTATCAACGCATTGCATGACGCCGATGACGACTGCCGCACAAGGACGTAACCCATGGGTAGTGAGACCAACTCTGAACTCGACCAGGCCAACCTGCGCATTGTGGTGGCCGCTATCGCGATTGTTTACATCAGTGTGCTGGGGTTTTTGCCGGGGCAGTCGCTGGACACGTATCTGCCGGTGATTCTGTACATCGCGCTGTTCCTGATTGCCTCCATTGCCTTGCGCCAGGTGATCGCCCGTTGGCCTGGGCATTACCCGGCGCGACGTATCTTCGGCATGATCCACGACTACACGGGCACTTCGTTCGGCATGGTGGTGGGCGGCGAGGCGGCGTTGCCGTTGTATGCGGTGATGGTGTGGGTCAACCTGGGCAACGGCATGCGCTACGGCTCGCGCTACCTGGCGATTGCTACGGCGTTGGCGTTGTTGGCGCTGTTGATCGTGTACCAGCTGACGCCGGTATGGCAGGCGCAACCGTTCATGGTGCTGATGTTGATGATCACCAGTACGGTGATCCCGGTGTACGCCCATATCCTGCTGGAACGTACGCGCAAGGCGTCGGAAGAAGCCATCGCCGCCAACCTGGAAAAATCCCGTTTTCTCGCCCAGGCGAGTCATGACCTGCGCCAGCCCATTCACTCCATCGGCCTGTTTACCGCGTGTTTGCGTGAAGCGCGCCTGGGCGATGAAGAGCGGCGTTTGGTGGATAACATCGACCGTTCGTTGCTCAACGTGTCGCAGTTGTTTCGTTCGATCCTCGACCTGTACACCCTCGATAACGGGCGTTTGTTGCCCAAATACCAGGCGGTGAACCTGGGTGAGTTTCTCGCCGATCTGGTGCGCCAGAACGCCGAAGCCGCGCGCTGGGCTGGGGTGGAGTTGCGCTTGCGGCCCTGCGCCCACTGGGTGTTGGTGGACCCTGCGCTGTTGGCGACCATGGTGCAAAACGTGCTGTCCAATTGCTTCAAGTACGGCGCGCACCGGCCGGTGTTGATGGGCGTGCGTATCCGCGACGGCGGGCTGGCGGTGGAGATTCATGATCAGGGGCGGGGGATTGCCGAGGAGCATCTGTCAAAGGTCTTCGAAGAGTTCTATCGCGTTCGCCACTTGCGGGACAAGGACGTCGAAGGCGTGGGCCTGGGGCTGTCCATCGTCAAGCGCCTGGGGCGGTTGATGGGGGTGCAGGTGAGCCTGCGCTCAAGGGTGGGCCATGGCACCTCGGTCAGCCTGCATGGCTTGACCCTGGCCAGCGCGCCGCGCCAACCGACACCCGGTGACCAGGCGCGTCAGGCCGGGCTGCTCACGGGCTTGAAAGTGTGCCTGGTGGAAGACGATCACAACGTGCTGCTCGCTACCCAGGCGCTGTTGGAGCGCTGGGGCTGCGAGGTGCAGGCGGAGTCGTCGGGGCATGACTTGGTAAGTGATTGCGACATCATCGTCGCCGACTATGACCTGGGCAACCACGCCACCGGTATCGAATGCATCGATGCCCTGCGCGAACAACGGGGCTGGGCGGTGCCCGCGCTGATCCTCACGGGGCACGACGTGGAACGTATCCAGGCCGCCTTGCACGACCGTCAGATCGCCATCCTGTCCAAGCCGGTGCGCCCCGCAGAATTGCGCGGCGCACTGCGCGACTTGAGCCAGGAAAAGATTACTGGGCGAATGGAACAAGCCCGTTGCCCTTAGCGCCCTTGGGCTGGCAATAGGCGGCAGGTTTCATCAGGCCGAAACTGGCGATTGCGAAGGCACCCCCACTGGCGCCGCTGGGCACCGAGCAGTTGTATTCGCCGGATGCGGCGCTCGCCACGTAGTAGGTGCTCATGGAGTCGCTGCGCACATTAGAGATACGCTTGACCGGCTCGCCCAGGTTGGTTTCTGACAAGGTCTTGAGATGGTCTTCTGTGGGTTTGATATTGCTGCAGCCGGCCACGCCGATGATCAAGGCGCCCAACAGGGTGATGCGGGTAACAGGGGAGTGCAGTTTCATGGTGCTTCTTCCTTGGGGTTGTTATGGTTTTTCCAACGCACAACGCGTCCGCGCGCAGGGTATGCGCGGTGCCGGTGGGTGCGTTGGAAGTGCCGAGGAATATAGCGCCGCAGGGAGGAGGGGTCGATTAGCACAGGTGTGCTAGTGGCACGATGATTTCATGGAGGGAGAGATTGAAATGCTGGAGATAAAACGGGCTACGTTGAAGGATGCCCAAGTGGCCTTCGATATCCGCTTGCAGGCCATCCGCAGCCAATGCATCGGCGCTTATACCCGTGCACAAATGATGATCTGGACTCGGGGCAAGGCTGAGGACGGCTACAGCGCCTTGATGGACAAATTGTTTTACCTGGGCTGGTTGAACGGCCAGCCGGTAATCACCGGTATGCTGGATCTGGACAACAACGAAGTGGGCGCCTTGTTTGTATTGCCCGGTTTTACCGGACGCGGGTATGGCAAGGCAATGCTCGAGCACCTGGAAAACGTCGCGAGGGAGTTGGCGATTGAAGAGGTGGTGCTGGATGCGACGTTGAACGCGGCAAGCTTTTATCGTTTGAACGGGTATGTGGGCGATGAACAGGCAATCTATCATTCGCCATCGGGGTTGGCGTTGGCGTGTTTTCCGATGACTAAGCGAATGGTCTAACACATTGACCTCGCAACATCCGTTCCTGATTTTTTCATAGCGCCCCGGTCCGCCCGTCACCCGCTGCACGTGCGAAGAAATGACGATGTTATAGTTCCGCCGCTTTACGTTCCGACCGCGCCGGGAGGCTCCAGGAGAATCTGCATGACCCTCTACACCGCAGGCTACGAAGGCCTGACCATCGACGCATTCATCGCGCGCCTGAAGCAGGCCGGTATCGACAAAGTGCTCGACGTACGTGAATACCCATTGTCGCGTAAAAAAGGCTTTTCCAAGAACGCCTTCGCCCAGTGCCTGGCCGCAGAGGGCATCAGTTATGAACACAGTCGCCCGCTGGGCTGCCCGAAACCTATCCGCAAGCAGTACAAGGAAGACGGTGTCTGGGCGGTGTATGCCCGTGACTTCCGGTCCTACATTCGTACCCAAGCCAGCGTGTTGGCCGCATTGCTGTCGAGCTCCATGGAGCAGCGTATCTGCATGGTCTGTTACGAAGCGGACGCCAGCTTTTGCCACCGCAGCCTGATCGCAGAAGCGGCGCACGAGCTGGATGCTTCACTGATAACGCTGCACTTGCCGACTAAAACAGATTTATTTGTTGGAGAGCTTCGGTCTGTCGCTTAGGTGGGTAGACCAAACTGACAATCAGCCACTGTGCTGGAAAGCGATGGATGGTGCCCATCAACAGCATCAGGTCTTTTGCGGGTAGCTCTGTTTCCAGCTTGTGCCGAAACGGAGCTTCCCACCCCGCAGCACCGTGCTTGCGATAAACATTGCGAAAGAGCTGGCTGGCTTCCCAATCGACGATTTTGTGGGTATGGCTTTTCACCTCCCCGTCAACCAAGCACTCATAAGTGTAGTGAAAGTGGAATGGCACTTTTTCCAATCTTTTGATGCTCGCAGCCTCTTGTTCATCGAACAGGGACGGCTGACGCTGCATGGCTTCGAGCTTTTCGATTTCTTCAGGTGTCCAGCTTTCACTCGCTGACTTGCGGATATGCAGCGCGGTGATTTTTTGGGGTTTGATCAAGCCAAGTGTCACGTTGTGGTCGACCCTGGCTTTTTCCAGCGCTCCAAAGCTCTCATACACCTCCAGCTTGTCCAGCCAGGTGCGACGCTGATTCCAATTGCCTGGTGGCAACCGCTGCCCGACCTGAATGCTGTCCACGCTGATCTTGTGGCTCTCTGGCCGGTGGTCGGCTGGGTTGCGTTCGATGAGGGCCTCAATCCACTGCCACTTCGAAAATTGCTGGTCTTCTGTGATCAGGCGAAAGGGCACCGGATAAAGACGTATGAGGTTTCCATCTTCATCCATGCCTGCAACACAGGATGTTTCGGCATGTTTTGCACTGGGGGAGGGGTAGGTCTTGCATAAAATCAGGATTCGAACTTTGCGTTTCATAAGGGCCGCGTCCAGAGGTCTTTTCTGAACTGTATCCAGGCTTCGCGGACCTGCCAGAAAGACTTGTAACGGCACATTGTAGGAGCGAGCTTGCTCGCGAAAAACCTCAACGATAACGCGGAAATCCTGGATGACCGCGGTGCCTGTGAGGTCTTCGCGAGCAAGCTGATCTGGTCAAGTAATCTTGGACACCATTTACGGTTTATCCCACCAGTCGCTCGTGAGCGACTGGTGATCGGTAGCCGTTGTAGCTATGCGGCCGAACGGTGTTGTAACGCGATAAGTAG
>NZ_JACVZE010000014.1 GCF_015461805.1 Pseudomonas pisciculturae | reverse complement strand
GAGCACCATACTGGCTGCCTTGAGTTTGAATTCACTGGAATAAGATTTGCGCATATCCAAAACACCTCAAATTTAGGCGCCATCATAGCGCCCGATTAAAGTGTCCAAAATCATTAGGCCAGATCAAGCCCCCTCCCACATTGGTTTGTGGTATTGGCTATACCGTATTTTCAGGCAAAGCATGCTGATTGCTTGAGCTTTGGCGCGGCCTTTCAGGCGGTGTAGGTCAAAAAAGTGGGAGGGGGCTTGCTCCCGATGGCGGTGTGTCAGTGCCAGATTTATTGGCTGACACCCTGCTATCGGGGGCAAGCCCCCTCCCACATTGGTTTGTGGTGTTGGCTATACCGTATTCCAGGCAAAGCTTGCTGATTGCTTGAGCTTTGGCACGGCCCTTCAGGCTGTGTAGGGCTAAAAGGTGGGAGGGGGCTTGCCCCCGATGGCGGTGTGTCAGTGCCAGATTAATTGGCTGACCCACTGCTATCGGGGGCAAGCCCCCTCCCACATTTGGTTTATGGTGTTGTGAAGACTGTATACCAGGCATAAAAAAACGCCGCGTACCTTGCGATACGCGGCGTTTTTATTGCATCAACACCTTAGGCTTGAATCACCGGGATGTTGGCGCTTGCTGCGATTTTGCGGAACTCGGCGATCTGGTCGAAGTTCAGGTAGCGGTAGACGTCACTGGCCATGGTGTCCAGTTTCGCTGCGTAACCCATGTACTCTTCGACAGTCGGCAAGCGACCCAGGGTGGAAGCAACTGCCGCCAACTCAGCCGAGGCCAGGTAAACGTTAGCACCGTCACCCAGACGGTTCGGGAAGTTACGGGTCGACGTCGACACAACGGTCGAGTTCGGCTCTACACGTGCCTGGTTACCCATGCACAGCGAGCAACCCGGCATTTCCATGCGTGCGCCAGCCTTGCCGTAGATGCCGTAGTAGCCTTCTTCGGTCAGTTGGTGAGCGTCCATCTTGGTCGGCGGCGACAGCCACAGACGGGTTGGCAGCTGACCCTTGACCTGTTCCAGCAGTTTACCGGCAGCGCGGAAGTGACCGATGTTGGTCATGCACGAACCGATGAATACTTCGTCGATCTTCTCGCCGGCAACGCTCGACAGCAGACGGGCATCGTCCGGGTCGTTTGGCGCGCAGAGGATAGGCTCGTTGATTTCAGCCAGGTCGATCTCGATAACTTCGGCGTATTCGGCGTCGGCATCGGCAACCATCAGTTCAGGGTTGGCAACCCAGGCTTCCATCGCTTGGGCACGACGTTCCAGGGTGCGCGCATCGCCGTAGCCTTCACCGATCATCCAGCGCAGCAGGGTGATGTTGGAGTTCAGGTACTCGGTGACGGACGCTTCGGACAGCTTGATGGTGCAACCGGCAGCCGAACGTTCAGCCGAGGCGTCGGACAGCTCGAAAGCTTGTTCCAGCGTCAGGTCGTTCAGGCCTTCGATTTCCAGGATGCGACCGGAGAAGGCGTTCTTCTTGCCTTTCTTCTCTACGGTCAGCAGACCCGATTGGATCGCGTAGTAAGGAATGGCATGAACCAGGTCACGCAGGGTGATGCCAGGTTTCATCTTGCCTTTGAAGCGCACCAGGATCGATTCCGGCATGTCCAGTGGCATTACACCAGTGGCTGCGGCAAACGCTACCAGGCCAGAACCGGCCGGGAACGAGATGCCCATCGGGAAACGGGTGTGGGAGTCACCACCGGTGCCGACGGTGTCCGGCAGCAGCATACGGTTCAGCCAGCTGTGGATGATACCGTCGCCTGGACGCAGCGATACACCGCCACGGGTCATGATGAAGTCAGGCAGGGTGTGGTGGGTGGTTACGTCGATCGGCTTTGGATAGGCCGCGGTGTGGCAGAAGGACTGCATTACCAGATCGGTCGAGAAGCCCAGGCACGCCAGGTCTTTCAGTTCATCACGGGTCATTGGACCGGTGGTGTCCTGGGAGCCCACGGTGGTCATCTTCGGCTCGCAGTAGGTGCCAGGACGAACGCCTTTGCCTTCTGGCAGGCCACACGCCTTGCCGACCATTTTCTGTGCCAGGGTGAAGCCTTTGCCGGTGTCGACAGGTGCTTCTGGCAGCTTGAACAGGTCGGTAGGGCCCAGGCCCAGTTCAGCACGGGCCTTGTCGGTCAGGCCACGGCCGATGATCAGCGGGATACGGCCGCCAGCGCGAACTTCGTCCAACAGCACCGGGGTCTTCATTTCGAAGGTGGTGATGACTTCGTCGGAATCGTGTTTGCAGACTTTGCCAGCATGCGGGTACAGGTCGATCACGTCGCCCATATTCATGTTGGTGACGTCGAATTCGATAGGCAGTGCGCCGGCATCTTCCATGGTGTTGTAGAAGATTGGAGCGATCTTGCTGCCGAAGCAGAAGCCGCCAGCGCGCTTGTTCGGCACGTATGGAACGTCGTCGCCGAAGAACCACAGTACGGAGTTGGTCGCCGACTTACGGGACGAACCGGTACCAACCACGTCACCCACGTAGGCGATCGGGAAGCCTTGGCCGCGCATCTCTTCGATCTGCTTCATCGGGCCGGTCTTGCCTTGCTCGTCCGGCACGATGCCTTCGCGAGCCATTTTCAGCATGGCCAGGGCGTGCAGCGGGATGTCAGGACGGGACCAGGCATCAGGCGCAGGGGAGAGGTCGTCGGTGTTGGTTTCGCCAGTGACCTTGAATACGCGCAGGCTGATCTTGTCGGCCAGGGTAGGGCGGTTCTTGAACCACTCGCCGTCAGCCCAGGATTGGACGACCGCTTTGGCGTGTTCGTTGCCGTTCTTGGCTTTTTCAGCCACGTCGTGGAACGCATCGAACATCAGCAGGGTGTGCTTGAGTTGGGCGGCGGCAACAGGTGCCAGCTCGGCGTCGTCCAGCAGCTCGACCAGGGTCACGATGTTGTAGCCGCCTTGCATGGTGCCAAGCAGTTCAACAGCGCGTTTTTTGCTGATCAGGGGGGAAGTGGCTTCGCCCTTGGCCAGGGCAGACAGGAAACCGGCCTTGACGTAGGCAGCTTCGTCAACGCCTGGTGGAATACGGTTGGTGATCAGGTCAACGAGAAATTCTTCTTCGCCAGCCGGAGGATTTTTCAGCAGCTCGACCAGGCCTGCGGTTTGTTCGGCGTTAAGCGGCTGGGGAACAATACCCAGGGCTGCACGCTCTTCGATATGTTTGCGGTAGGCTTCAAGCACAGTTATTACCCTCATCAGTGGTCCCACGGGACGCTCATCCAGAAATGAACGGCACGCATGCGCTCGGGGGCTTTTTGGGCCGCAAAGCCAGCGCTGCCGGCATTCCTCACAGAAGCTGCTTTCAAAGTTTTACGCCTGCAGAACGGAGCTGATGAGGGTTGGCGAGGGCATTGACCTACCGAGTCATTGACCATCGCCAACACCGTTCTGAAGGAACGACTGTGCTCGTGACGCTTTGAAAACAGCTTCCAGCGGATTATTGGCGCCTTACAAGGCCGGATGATTCTACGGCAAAAAATTTCTAAAGGTAAGTTGCCTTGGCAAGTTTGCAGGGTGATCAAGGTTAGACAAAGGGCTAACATGGCGCATTGTTTCGCTGATTTGCGTGTCGTTACCCATGCCCAACCAAACCATCAAGACCCCCTGCGTAGGCCTGTGCTCCACGGTCTACGGCGATCTCGTGTGCCGTGGCTGCAAGCGCTTCCACCACGAAGTGATCCAGTGGAACGGTTACAACGAAGAAGAAAAACGTGCGGTCTGGCTGCGGCTTGAGCAGCTATTGGTGCAGGTGATGGCCGGTAAAGTGGAGGTTTTCGACCCCAAGATGCTGCGGGGCCAGTTGGAGCAGCGCAAGATTCGCTTCGTGCCACACCAGTCGGAGTACTGCTGGGCGTACCAGTTGATTGCCCGGGGCGCACGGGTGATTTCCAACCTGGAGGCGTATGGCATGGTGTTGTTGCCGGAGTTTCGTGAGTGGGCGTTGCCGGATTTACGCGATGCCATTGATCGTGAGTTTTTTATCCTGTCCGAGGCGCATTACCAGCGCTATATCGCGCCGGGGTTTCTGCGGGACGTATTCTCCAACTGACACAACACAAAACAAATGTGGGAGGGGGCTTGCCCCCGATAGCGGAGTGCCAGCCACCAAATGTTTAGCTGACACACCGCCATCGGGGGCAAGCCCCCTCCCACATTTTGATCTTTATCGTTCAGGCGATAGCGTCAAGGCTTGCTCGCCAGCTCTTCCAGCTGCGCCATCAGTGTTTCAGGCTTTAGCACCAGCACATCACTCGCCACCGCATCCAACACCACCTCCGCCGTATTACCGATCAACGCCCCGGAAATCCCGGTACGCCCCACGGTGCCGATAATGGTCACTGCCGCTTCCAATTTATGTACCAGGTGCGGGATCAACACATCCGCCGGCCCCTCCTCGATATGCAGGTGCTTGTCGTCCACATCGAACTCAGCCTGGAACGCCCGGCACTGCTCCCGATAACGCGCCGCGATGGTTTCCTTGAGCTGAAAGGTCGGGTCCGCCGCCGACAGCATCGGCGACGGATGAGCGCTGATCACGTGCAGTTGCGCCTTGGCCAAGCTGGCGATGTCGAAGCCATGGTCAATGATGGCGTTGTGCAGTGAGCGGTGCTCGCCGTCGCTGTTGCCCACGTCAATGGCCGCCAGGATCACCCGGCCGGCCCAGGGTGTAGAGGTCTTCACGAGCAGCACCGCCGTCGGGCAGTAGCGCAGCAATTTCCAGTCTGCGGGGGTAAGCAGTGCCTTTTTCAGCGGGCTGTCCGGGAAATGTTGCTTGATCACCAGCCCACAGCCTTCGGCCTGCTGCACGTCGATGATGGTTTCATGCAGGCTGTCATTCCACGCCTGTTCGGTGGTCACGCTGTAGCCATCTTCCTGCAAGCCCGCCTTGAGCAGCGCCAACAGCGCCGAGTGTTCGTGCTTTTTGTCGCACACCAGCAAATGCAAATGCGCGCCGGTGACCCCGGCGATCAGCTTGGCGCGCTTGAGGGCCAGGCTTTCCGAATGCTCGGGCTCGATGACCACCAGGATGCTGCGGATGGCTTGCATGGTCGGGTTCTCCAGAAAAGGGGCTTGGAACAACTATAGTTGCTGCCCGCCAGACGGCATGTTGATACACATCAAGGCGGGTGACTGGTGGTCTGCGGCGTGGTCGGTATAATCGGCGCCCTTTTGTGATCCTTTTGCCCGTGAGCCCGATGAACCTGCCAGAAATCCACGAATTCCTCGGTTGCCGCACCCCTGATGCCTGGGTCCAGGCCGCGCTGGCCGATCAGGAAACCCTGCTGATCGACCACAAGAACTGCGAATTCAAAGCCGCCAGTACCGCCTTGAGCCTGATCGCCAAGTATTACAGCCATGTCGACCTGATCAATATGATGTCGCGCCTGGCCCGTGAAGAGCTGGTGCACCACGAACAAGTCATGCGCCTGATGAAAAAGCGCAAGGTCGAGCTGCGTCAGTTGAACGCCGGGCGTTACGCCTCGGGTTTGCGCAAAGTGGTGCGCACCCATGAGCCGGTCAAGCTGGTGGACACCCTGGTGGTGGGCGCGTTTATCGAAGCCCGTAGTTGCGAGCGTTTCGAAGCGCTGGTGCCGCATTTGGACGAAGAGCTCGGCAAGTTTTACTTCGGCCTGCTTAAAAGCGAGGCCCGGCACTTCCAGGGTTACCTGAAACTGGCCTACCAGTATGGCGATGCCAAGGACGTGGCACAGGTGATCGAACGGGTGAGGGCGGCCGAGCAGGAGCTGATCGAATCACCCGACGTCGAGTTCCGCTTTCACAGTGGCGTGCCAGCCTGAGGCCACGGCCACGCCGATCAGCGCGGTGATACCGGTCAGCAACAGGATCACCGTCTGCGTGCCCAACGGTGCGGCCAATACGGCAATCACCAGGCCTGCCAGCGGTTGTGGCAGGTTATTGAGCAAGGTGATTACACCCACGGTCTTGCCGAAGTCCTGCACCGGTATGACCTTCTGGCGTACGCTGCGCATGTACACGCTGTACATTTTGTCGAAGCCGATCACCAGTAGAAAGCCCAGCGAGTAAACCCACAGATTGGGGCTGATCGCCATGATCAGTGCGCCGACTGCGATCAGCCCGTAGGACAACCCACCCAGCACCTTCAGCGGTAACGTTGCGCGGGCCAGATAAAACAGAATCACGATGGTCACCAGTGCCCCTGCCGCTTGCAGCAGCGCGTAGGCGTCCTTGCCCGCGGCGAATTGCCCAGTGACCATGGCGGCGCAAGTGGCCAGCGTGACGCCAATGATCAGGTTAACCCCCACCGTCAGCGCGATCAGCCGCTTCAAGCCGGCCAGGTTGCCAATGTGCCCGAACGCGATGCGCAGCGGTTGCAGCCAAATATCCCGATGTTGTTCAAATACCTCCAGGCTCACTGTGTTGGTGCGTTGCCACACACCCATGGCCAGGTCGGCCAGCACAAACAGCGCGGCTACCCCCAGCACCACCCATGGCCACGCCCAGACTTCGAGCATCAACGCCGCCACCAAAGGCCCCAGCACCAGCCCGCTCTGATCGGCGATCTGCGAGTAAGAGAGGGTCTTGGCGTAGCTGTACTGCTGGAACACGTGGGGCATCAACACTTCGCGGGCCATGACGCCCTGGGTGGTCAACACCCCGCACAACGCCGAAAGCATCACGAGCCAATAGATGCCGTCGAATACGCCGTACAGCCCAATCGCAATCACGCAAGCCAATGCACGGTAAACCTGGCTGATATGCAGGATGCGCACGGGAGGGTACTTGTCACACAGCGCCCCACACACTGGAAAGGCCAGAAAGCGCGGCAGTGACTCGACGAAAAACGCCAAGCCAGCCAAGGACACACTTTGGGTGGTCTGGAACACGATCAACGGCACGATAAACAGCAGGACCTGATCCGCCAGCCGTGACAGGAACAGCGATATAAAGAACGCCAGGTAATCCTTACGCATACAACTCCCTGTAGGTGCGTTGATCGATCATGGCCAGGATGGAGTTTACGGTTTCAGCGCGCTCAAAATCCCATGGGCCAGCTTCACCCGTTCGGCATTTGGGTAGTTTTTGTTCGCCAGAATCACCACCCCAATATCCTTGCTCGGCACATACGCCACATACGCACCAAAACCACCGGTCGAACCGGTTTTGTTGTACAGCCTGTTGGTCGTTTGCTGCTGGGCCGGATTCAGCCATTTCACTGTGTGCGGCTCCATCGCCATCGGCGTGGAATTGCCCTCAGTCAGGGCTTGCAGCGTGATGGGGTAGGGGTAGGACTCCCAGCCCAGGCCCTGGGTCATGCCGTTCACGCTGTAGTAACCGGCATGGGTGGTGGCGATGGCCTGTTGCAGCGGTTTCTCAAGGGTTTGAGGGCGCATGTTGAGCATCACGTAACGCGCCAGGTCCTCGGTGCTGGTCTTGATGCCGTAGGCTTCACTGTCCAGTGCACCTGGGCTGACGCGGACGGGGTTCTGGTCCTTGTCATAACCTTGGGCGTAGCGATTTAGCTGGTCGGCAGGCACGCTGACGAACGTATTCTTCAAACCCAACTTGGGCAGCAGGGTGTGCTCCATGGCGACGTTGAACGGCTGGCCAAGGCTTTGGGCGGTGAGGTAGCCGAACAGGCCGATGCTCGGGTTGGAGTACAGCCGCTGTGTGCCGGGCGGGTAGGCGGGTTTCCAGTGCTGGAAGTAGTCGAGCATGGTCTCGGCGCTGTCGGCGGCCTGCGGGAATTGCAGCGGCAGGCCACCCGGTGTGTAAGTGGCCAGTTGCAGCAAGCTTATATGGTCAAGAGCGCTGCCCTTGAGCCCGGCAAGATGCTCGCTGGCCGTGTCCGACAGCTTCAGCGCGCCGCGCGCCTGTGCGTAACCGCCAAGCGTGGCGGTAAAGGTTTTGCTCAGTGAGCCGATCTCGAAGAGCGTGCTCTGGGTGACGGGCTGCCGGGTGTCTTTGTTGGCGACGCCATAGTTGAAATATTCCACCTTGCCCTGGTTCACCACCGCTATCGAGAGGCCGGCGATGCCTTGTTGTTGCATCAGTGGCTTGACGCTGTCGTCCATCACCTTGTGCAAGTCGGTGGCGGCCATGCAAGTGCTGGCACTGATCAAAAATGTTGAAGCCAGGATGCTTCGTACGTTAAAACCCGTCATTAACGGCCTCTGTAGAAGTTGTGTGTTGGCGCCCAAGATCCACGTGTACCGGGTAGGCCGGGTCACAGGGAACCGTGCGGTATGTTCCCTCTAGTGGTGTGAGCAATTGATAGCGAGATTCGTCATGTTGTACGCATAGCCAACATTGGTCGTAGGCATCTAAATGGTCAACTTTCCACACCAGGTCGCTATCGAAGAAGAACTGGTAAAGGTCCAGCTCCTCAGCGCTCAGTTTGCCAGAAGGAACGCTGGTGATTTTTAGTCCAAAGTCCAGCCAAACCAGGTTTTCGCCGGTCTTGCTGCAGCTTACGTTGGGCACGTTCAAGGGCTCCTCAGTTTCAGCGTTGAATAATGCCACCGTCGGCGGTGTAGGCAATAAGACGCGTCTTAATTCGACCTGTGGCGAGGGAGCTTGCTCCCGTTGGACTGCGCAACAGTCCCAGGCTCTTTAAACAAAGTGCAGGGGCCGCTTCGCCGCCCAGCGGGAGCAAGCTCCCTCGCCACAAGTCGTGTTTGTCCTTGACTGACGGGCATTAGGCCAAATATTTGCGAAACCATCCCAGGGTGCGTTCCCACGCCAGATTCGCCGCCGCCTCGTCGTATCTCGGCGTCGAGTCATTGTGGAAACCGTGGTTGGCACCCTTGTAGATAAACGCCTCGTAGGTCGTTCCTGCCGCCTTCAACGCTTTTTCATACGGCGGCCAGCCCTCATTGATTCGCGTGTCCAACTCGCCAAAATGCAACATGATCGGCGCCTTGATGCGCGGCACATCCTTGGCCTCGGGCTGGCGCCCATAGAACGACACGGCCGCGCCCAGTTCCGGGTAGGCCACGGCCGCCGCATTGGTCACGCCACCGCCATAGCAGAAACCGGTGATGCCGACCTTGCCGGTGCTGCTGTCGTGGTGCATCAGCCATTCGATGGCGGCAAAAAAGTCGTTCATCAGTTTGGTGGGGTCGACGGTCTGTTGCAGCGCCACGCCTTTTTCATCGTTGCCGGGGTAGCCGCCCACCGAGGTCAGGCCATCGGGCGCCAGCGCGATAAAGCCGGCTTTTGCCAGGCGTCGGGCGACGTCTTCGATATATGGGTTGAGGCCACGGTTTTCGTGCACCACCACCACGGCGGGCAGTTTGCCTGCGGCCTTGGCCGGGCGTACCAGATAGCCGCGCACCGTGCCGTTGCCCTTGGGCGACGGATAAGTGATGTAGTCGGCGATGATGTCCGGGTCGGTGAATTTAACCTGCTCGGCCAGCGCGTAGTTGGGGCTCAAGGCCGCCAGCAGGGCCGAGGCGGTGAGGCCGCCAAAGGTGAACAGCGCGGCACGGTCGAGAAATTCGCGGCGGTTGATCTTGCCGTGGGCATAGCCGTCGTAGAGTTCCAGCAGTTCGGGGGCAAAGTCTTTCGCGGTGAGACGAGTCATCGGTGCAATCCTCGATTAGCGGTGGCAGTCAATGTAGACCAGGATCAGCCCCGGCGGCCATGTGCGGCGGCGGCCAATTGGCCGGTGTCGACGCGCACGAAGATCGAGTCGCCGACGGCCGTGAGCACGTCCCCGGCGTACACCTCGCAGACCACGCGGCTTTTGCGCCCTACGTCACCTTCGACACGAGCGCGCAAGGTCAGGGTGACGCCCATGGGTGTGGGTTTGATAAACTTTATGCCCAGGTTGCCGGTCACGCAGTCTATACGCGGCAGGCTGCCGGGCTCACGTTGTTCGGCGCGGTAGTGGTAAGCCATGGCAGTCCAGTTGGAATGACAGTCCACCAGCATAGCGATCAGGCCACCGTAGACCAGGTCGGGCCAGCCGGTGTACTGGGCCTCGGGGGCGTGCTCGGCGATCAGGTGCACGCCATCGGTGTCCCATCGGCTCTTGATGTGCAGGCCGTGAGGGTTGCTGGCGCCGCAGCCGTAGCAAATACCTTCTGGTGCGGTGGTGTCCTGAAGAGAGGGGGTGTACATGCAGAGTCCTTGTTGTTCTTGGGCGACTACTCTGTTTAACAGGGCAGCGGCACAATGGGAAATCGTGGCTAGGTCCCAACCTCTTTTTGCGGAGCGTTGCATGAAACGTCAAATGTCTCGGACCGCTGCATTGGTATTGATGCTTGCGTGTTGCGCCAGTGCGCAGGCGCAGGAATATCGGGACGTGAACCCCACGGCCAGCCAGATCAGCTTTACCTATAAACAGTTGGGTCAGCGCGTGTATGGCACTTTCAGTCAGTTCGAAGGCAGCTTGGCCTTCGATACGCAACGCCCGGAAGCGGGGCATGCGCTGCTTAAGATTCAGCTGGCCAGCATCGACGCTGGCAGCCCTGACGCCAATGATGAGCTGCAGCGCGCTTCGTGGTTCGACACGGGGACCTATCCGGTGGGCACCTATGAATCCACCACTGTCGCGGCGCTGGGGGGCAATCGTTACAAGATCGACGGCCAGTTGACCATCAAGGGCATAACGCGTCCTGTGTCCGTGGACGTTCTGCTCAAAGAGCAGGACGGTATCGGTATTTTTGACGGTGAGTTCATTCTCAAACGCGGTGACTTCAAGATCGGCGAAGGCGAATGGGCGGGTAACAGCGTGGTGTCCAACGACATCAACATCAAGTTCAAGATGGTCGCGCCCCAGCGTTAAGCGGCAAACTTCTTCGAGCCGGCCACGCAGCCGATCACCGCGACCGTCACCAGCACCATGCCCAGGCTGACCTGCTCATGCAGCAGGCCCGCCGCCAGCGCCAGGCCAAAGAACGGTTGCAGCAGCTGCAGTTGGCCAACGGCGGCGATGCCACCTTGGGCCAGGCCGCGATACCAAAACACAAACCCGATCAGCATACTGAACAGCGCCACATAGCCCAGGCTCAGCCAGGCCGGCAAGCTGATGCCGCCAAAGCTTGCGGGCGCAAGGATCAGGCTCAACGGCGCCACCACCGGCAGCGATATCACCAACGCCCAGCAAATCACCTGCCAGCCGCCAAGGCTACGGGACAAAGTGGCGCCTTCGGCATAACCCAGGCCGCACACCAACACTGCCAGCAACATCAGCAAGTCCCCGGCGGGGGCCGCGCTCAAGCCTTGGGCGAAGGCATAGCCCATCACCAGCACACTGCCCAGTATCGAAAACAGCCAGAACACTGGGCGCGGGCGCTCGCCGCCGCGCAGTACGCCGAATACCGCCGTGGCTAAAGGGAGCAGGCCGATAAACACGATGGAGTGCGCCGACGTCACGTATTGCAGTGCCAGCGCGGTGAGCAGGGGAAAGCCAATCACCACGCCCAGTGACACCACTGCCAGGGGCGCCCACTGGTTGCGCGCAGGGCGTTTTTCCTTGAACAGCCTCAGCACAAGCACCCCCAGCAGGGCGGCAATGGCGGCGCGGGCCATGGTGAGAAACACCGGGTCGAATTCCATGACAGCCAGGCGCGTGGCGGGCAATGAGCCGCTGAAAATCACCACGCCGATAAAGCCGTTGATCCAACCTTGGGTGTTGCTGCCCAGGGTGTTGAGCCGCGAGGTACGTTCCATGAAGAGGCGTCCGAAAAGAAAGATTGCGTTGTGCTCATCCTAGAGTTGAAGATTGAGACAATCAAAAAATTGTCATGGATACATCGCCTATGCCCCGGGCCCGTTACAAGTCGTTGGTCGATACCTTTGCCCAAGCCATCCGCAGCGGCCAGATGCCCCCCGGCACACGTCTGCCGACTCACCGCCAATTAGCCGCCGAGCATGGCCTGGCGCTGGTCACGGCCAGCCGGGTGTACAGTGAACTGGAGGTCATGGGCCTGGTCAGCGCAGAGGTCGGGCGCGGCACCTTTGTGCGCGAGATCTCGCTGCCGCCGGGGCAGGGCAGTGGGCAGATGACCCTGGCGACGGGCATGCTCGACCTCAACTTTAACTACCCCTCGCTACCGGGCCAGGCAGAGCTGTTGCGTACCGCGTTACGGCAACTGGCGCTGTCCGGCGATCTGGAGTCATTGTTGCGTTACCAGCCCCATGCAGGCCGTGTGCATGAGCGCGCGGTGATGGCGCGTCACTTGCTGAGCCGCGGGCTGACGGTGACGGCTGAGCAGGTATTGGTGGTCAGCGGCGCCCAGCACGGGCTCGCGGTGACGATGATGGCGTTGCTCAAGCCGGGGGATGTGATTGCGGTGGATGCGCTGACGTACTCGGGCTTCAAGGTGCTCGCCGAGACGCTGCATCTGGAGGTGGTCGCGATCCCGGTGACGGCAGATGGACCTGATCTGGACTACCTGCAAAACCTGTGTCGCAAGCGCCCGGTGCGTGCGGTCTACTGCATGCCGACCCTGCATAACCCATTGGGTTGGGTGATGAGCCAGGCGCAGCGTGAACAGCTGGTGGGCATTGCCCGTCAGCACAATCTGATGATTATCGAAGACGCGGCCTACGCGTTTTTGGTGCAAGACGCACCGCCGCCCGTGGCCAGCCTGGCGCCGGAACGCACGGTGTATGTCGGCGGGCTGTCGAAAAGTGTCGCGACTGGCTTGCGGGTGGGGTTTGTCGCAGCGCCTTTGGCATGGATGGGTCAGTTGGAGCGCACCATCATGGCCACCACCTGGAACGTGCCAGGGGTGATGAGTGCCATCGCGGTGGCGTGGATCAAGGACGGCACCGTGGCCCGGCTGGAAGCGCAAAAACGCCAGGACGCCCAGGCCCGACAAGCATTGGCGGCACAGGTGTTGAGCGGGATGGCCTGCATCAGTCACCCCTCGTCCTATTTCCTGTGGCTGCCCCTGGCCGAGGACGTGCGCGCCGATCAGGTCGCGATGACGTTGCAGCGCGAGCATGTCTGGGTCTCCACCGCCGAGCCGTTTGCCGTCTCGGCCCATGTGCCCCACGCCTTGCGCCTGGCGTTGGGGTCGGTGCAGATGCCCGCGCTGCGCGAGGCCTTGGTCAAGGTCCGCCAGGTTTTGGTGTGGTAAGCCTGCCTCAGTACTTGTAAGCCTGACGGCCGATCAGCAGCCACTTGCCTTTCTGGTGTTGCCAGACCTGGAAGTTGTCGATATCGGTGGGCACTTCGACGCCGCTGTTCACGGCCAGGGCATGGAAGTGGTTGCGCACCAGCGCCGTGTCGCCGTTCAGGGTGATGGTCTGGTTTTGCATTTCCAGAGTCTTGAAGGCGCTGGTATGGGTTTCGAGGTCGGCGATGAACTGGGCCTTGTTCTGCACTTTGCCGCTGGAGTGGCCGTAGGTGAGTTTGTCGGACGTCAAGGCATGCAGTTGCTTGAGGTCCAGGTGCAGCATGGCTTGGGTCAGCTGATCGACCGCTTGGGCGACCTCTTTTTCGGCGGGGGCTGGCGCGGCGGCGACGTAGCCGCTGAGCAGGCACAGAAAACCGATCAACACTTTAACGTTGGGCATGGGTGTTTCCTTATTGTTGTAGGGGTATGCACGACAGCTGTAGTCGTCGTACAACAATGCAATAGGTTCAGTGGTGAAGGAAAGTTAAATTTGAAATATCCTGAAAAGATTAGTCTTGATAGGTTCTTTTAGCTGATACGACATCCCATCACTTCGTTCGACTTAATGCCGCGCTTCCTGTGCAAATGGCACGTCGCTATGCTGCTGGCGAATGAGTAAAGAGCTGAGCGACAAAATGGACTTTGACTGGCATAGCGACCCCATCACCCGCGCCACACCCGTTACCTCGAACTATAAGAACACCCAGAATGTACGTCGCTTCATGCTTGCGTGCTGTGGCCCGGGGTTTAAGTTCGACCGGCCATTCATGGCCTGGATTCGCAACGATGTCCCCAAGACTCTGGGCGATGTGGTGGATGAGTGGCAGCGCCGCAATGGAGCCGCACACGATTGACGCGTCGATGATCAACCAAGGCTTGGGGGTGCTGATCGACTACGGCATCCACCTGGTGCCGGGCGTGCTGTTGTTTGGTCTGTGGTTCGCGCTTACCCCAAAATCGCTGCTGGCCCTGCGTATTTTCGTGCTGCTCGCGGCGTTTGTGCTGATGCGCGATGTGATGACGCCGCTGGGAATGTGGGCGTTGGGCAGCGAGGTGCAAATAGCTTTCACGGCCAATACCTTCGTACTGGCCGCACTGGGAGGCTTGTCACTACTACTGATTGCAGGGCTCGTTCGCGCGGCGCCGGAGCTGGCGCGATTGATCCAGTGGGCCAAGGGCAACCGTGCTGTGGGCCTGATGGTGGGGCTGGCAGTGGGCTGCCTGATTGGCGTGCCATTGCGGTTGTACCAAGGCATCGAAGCGGCGGCGATTCCCGGCTACTGGGTGTGGCTGCCGGGCATGGTGGTGTTGGCCTACGGTGCCAATGCGCTGGAGGAGGTGCTGTTTCGAGGTTTTTTGCAGGGGTATCTGGAGCAACACGTCACGCCTTTGCGCGCGGCGCTGATCAGTGGTGTGGCGTTTGCAGCCTGCCACAGCTTCCTGGCGTTAAGTGTTACCCAACTGGGCTGGCCGATTCTGGGCTTTACCCTGATCGAAGGCTTGGCCTGCGCGTTGGTGCGTATGCGCTATGGCGTATTACCCGCGACGATAGCTCATGGTTCGGCCATCCTGCTGATCGCCGTGCCCTTTATCACATGACTTGAAACAGCCATCGCAGACAAGCCAGCTCCCACAAGGGGGACGGCATTTAGCCGATGCTTGGTTTGAAATGCAGCCAAAAAGTGTGGGAGCGGGCTTGCTCGCGAATGCGGTGGTTCAGTCAGTATATTTGTCGACTGATTCACCGCATTCGCGAGCAAGCCCGCTCCCACATTTTTACCGTGTTTATTCTGCTGGCAACGCAGGTGTGCGTGATGGTATCTGGCGTTTGCTGCCGGTGGCTTCATAGGCCGCAGCAAACTTCAGCAACGCCGAATCATCATAGGCGCGCCCCGCAAACGTCAACCCCACGGGCATGCCGATATCGGCCATCACGCCCATCGGCACGGTCACCGTTGGTACGCCCAGGTGGCGGATGGCGAGGTTGCCGTTGGCCACCCAAATGCCATTGCTCCAGGCGATGTCCGCCGAGGCTTCGTTTACGTCGGCATCCGCCGGGCCTACGTCGGCGACGGTGGGGAATAGCACGGCGTCGAGCCCCAGTGCGTCCATCCAGTCTTCCAGGTCCAGGCGGCGGGTGCGCTCCAGGCCGCGCAGGCCGTCGGGTACGGTGCTGATCTCGTTCCACGGCGTAATGCCGCGCTCGGCCATGCGCACGTATTCGTCCATTCCCGCGGCCAGGTCGTCTTCACGGTTGGGCAGGGTGCCAGGGTCGTGGGGGAAGATCTTCGGCCCATCCACATCCGCCAGGCGGTTGAGGCTTGGGTCGTTGTTGGCGCGCAAGAAGTCGTCGAAGGCCCACGCCGACAATTCCCACAATTCGTCGTGCAGGAACTCCTTGGACACCAGCCCACGGGTAAACACCGTCGGTGCGCCGGGGCGGTCGCCTTCGCAGTTGGAGACCAGCGGGAAGTCCACCTCGATCACCTCGGCGCCAGCGGCTTCCAGGGCTCGGCGTGCGTCTTGCCACAGGTCGATCACACTGGTGCGGGTGTTGATTTTTTGCCCGGTGGGGCCACCGATGCCGGGTTTTTCGCTGGTGCCGGCGTCGGCGTCGGCGTTGATGTACATGCGCGGTACGCCAAAACGCTTGCCCGCGAGGGCTTCGCTGCTCACCGCCAATTCAGCGTAGGACGCTGGGCGCACTGATGCGACGCTGGGGATCGGCACCCAGGGTTGCAGGCGCCACAGGTCGCCACGGGTGTCCGGGTCTTCGGCCACCACCACGTCGAGTACTTCCAGCAGGTCGGCCATGGTGCGTGCGTAAGGCACCACCACGTCCATGGTGGGCGTGAGCGGCCAGTTGCCGCGCACCGAAATAACCCCGCGGGACGGGGTGTAGGCGCATAGGCCATTGTTGGACGCCGGGCCACGCCCGCTCGACCAGGTTTCTTCCGCCAGCCCGAACGCCGCGAAGCTCGCCGCAGTGGCCGTGCCGGCGCCGTTGGAGGAGCCAGAGGCAAACGGTGCGGTCAAGTACGCTGCGTTGTACGGGCTTTCTGCCCGGCCATAGACACCGCGCTGCATCCCGCCATTAGCCATCGGCGGCATATTGGTCTTGCCCAGGCAGATCGCGCCACCGGCCCGCAGGCGCTCGATGGTAAAGGCGTCGCGCTGGGCGACCAGCTTGGCAAACGCCGGGCTGCCGGATGCCGCGGTCAGGCCCTTGACCAGGTAGCTGTCTTTGGCGGTGTAGGGAATGCCATCCAGTGGCCCAAGGGTTGTGCCCTTGGCCCGGCGTGCATCGGAGGCCTCGGCTTCTTTGAGGGCTTCAAGGTTGCGCACGACAACAGCATTCAACGCGCCGTCATAGGCCTCGATCCGTGCCAGATACGCCTGGACCAATTCAACGGCCGTGGTTTGGCCGCACTCAAGCGCAGCGCGCAATTGGGCAATGGAGACTTCGGTAACTTGCATCACGTTTTTTTCGCCGCCTTCAGGTGGGGGTATGGCGGCAGTCTACGTACAGATATTTCACAAAACCAGCGCCGCATAGTCGGCGTAGGCACCGCGCATCACTTGCCACGTGTGGGTGTCTGCGGGAATCAGATGCTCGATGCGCAGTGAGGTGAGGGTGATGTCTTGAGGCATGCCAAAAGTGGTGAAGGTGGACAAAAAATTCAGCTCGCCCCGGTTAGAGCGCAGGCGAGTCATCACCAACGCAGGCAGTGTTTCAGGGTGGTCAGTGCGGGTCGATGCAGGCAATCCGGCCAGCAATGCGGCCAATGCAGGGTTGCCCAGCGCTTCACGGGTTGCCCGTTGCCACGCCAGGGTGCGGATCTCTTCGCCATTGACCAAGTGGTCGCCCAGCCCGCCAGGTTGCAACAGGGTCGTCAGCAGATTCACGCCCTTGGCCGCATCCGGCTGGATACCCAGCAGCCCAAACAACAGCCCGGTGCTGGCATTGGCCGCCAGCACGTCCCACTGGCTGTCGAGCAGAATCGCCGGTGCAGGGTTATTGGCGTGCAGCACATGGTCGACGGCCTCGCGAATCGCTGTCATGGCTGGTGCAGCGAGCGGGGTCGCGGTGTAGCGCGGGGCAAACCCGGCCGCCAGGAACACACCGTTGCGCTGCTCCAGTGGGGTCTCCAGCGCATTCAGCAGATTATGCAACGTGCCCGCGCTCGGCTTGGCGCGGCCGGTTTCGAGGTAACTGAGGTGACGCTGGGAAACACCGGCGATCAAGGCCAGGTCGAGTTGGCTCAGCCTGGCGTTTCGGCGCAGTTGGCGCAGCTGTTCGCCGGCAGTAGAAGGGGTGTCCATGCGTTTTCATAACCTGCGAGGTCATTGCGAGGGCCAGAACCTTATCACTAACCTGAGGCTTCATCACGCTAAGGAAGCCACCATGCACAGACCCTATTTCGCCCTGGCCGGCCTGCTGGGATTTTCGTTGTACACCCTGTTTACGATGCTCACCGCTGAGCAGTCGTTGTTGGCCTTTGGAAAGCAATTGATGTCACGGCCGGACACGGCGCAAGTGGTGATCGACCTGTACCTGATGGCGGCGCTGGCCTGTGTGTGGATGTACCGGGATGCGCGGCGGCGAGGGCGGTCGCTGGCTTCGCTGCTGCCGTATTTCTTGTTGACGGCGGTGTTTGTCTCGGCAGGGCCACTGCTTTATATCGTCGTGAAGGGATTTCGGGATGAATGATCTGTTGGCCTTTTATGCGGCGTGCGTGTTGGTGCTGTGCCTGAAGATGTTGGCGATCTCCTGTTATCAGGGATTCTTCCGCATTCGCGCCAAGGCGTTTACCAATCGCGAAGATGCGGCGTTCTTCCATCGGGCCGCGCGCTCAGAGGAGCTGCCGCAAGTCGTGAAGGCCGCGAAGGCGTGGGCCAATGACCTGGAAAATATCCCGCTGTTTTTTGTACTGGGCGGGTTGTGTGTGGCCTTGCAGGGTTACAGCGCTACGACCGTTTGGTTATTCGGCGTTTTTACCCTGGCGCGGGTGGTGCATACCCTGGCGTATCTCATGGGGTGGCAGCCCTGGCGCACCATTGCCTATGGAGCGGGTGTGATATGCCTGCTGGGGTTGGGCGCCACGCTTGCGTACCGATTGTAGTGAGCGGGGCAAGCCCGCTCACTACAGAGCAACGTTACGGATTGAGGAATGCCTGATAGTTCGCCTTGGTGATCTGCTGGTAGGGAATGGTCAGTTCAGCGGTATACGGTTCCTTCTTGACCATCTTCACCGCCAAGTCCACCGAGCCTACCGCTTGCCCCTTGTTGTCCTGATAGGCCGTCACCAACAACAGCCCCTTTTTCACCGCATCCAACCCCGCCGCGCCACCGTCGCTGCCGGCCACCAGGATGTCCTTGCCCGGCTGCATCCCCGCCTGACTGATCGCCATGGCGGCGCCGATGGCCATTTCATCCGCATTCGCCGCCACCGCGTCGATCTTGGTACCGGACACAATCCAGTTGTTCATCAGGTCAATGGCCTTGCTGCGTTGCCACTCTGCACTCTGTTCCTCGACGATCTTGATGTTGGGGTAGTCCTTGAGCACATTCTTCACGCCCAGGGTGCGGTTATGGGTGGCGTTGTTGGAGAGCAGCCCAAGCATGATCGCCAGGTTGCCCTTGCCGCCCATTTGCTCGGCCAGGTAGCGCATCTGGATTTCACCGGCCTTGATCTCGTCGGAGCCCACATACCCCACGCCGGCCGGCACCTCCTTGAACTCAGGACGACGGTTGACGTACACCAGCGGGATCTTTGCCTGCTGGGCATTGACGGTCATTTTCGCCGTAGCGGCGGTGTCCACGGCGTTGACGATGATCGCGTCCATGCCCTGGGCGGTGAAGTTCTGCACCTGGTTAAGCTGGCGCACCACATCGCCCTGGGCATCTTCAAATTGCAGGGTCACGCCGGGCAGTTCCTTGGCGTGGGCAGACATGTAGTCACGCATCTGCGCGAGGAATACATCGTCGACCTGGGCGATGCTCACGCCGATACGAATATCGGCCAGCGCCCACGGCGTCACAGCAAGGGTAAAGAGTGCAGCAAGGAGTTGCTTCTTCATGGTTTTGCTCCGTTATTTTTGTTGTTGTTAAAGCAGGGTGGTTCACGCGTGGCGTTTGGCCCGCATCTGCTCGACAGCCGCGGCAAAGTCTGGCAATGACCAGCGTTCGTCGAGGGCCTGCGCCATCAGTTGCTGGCCGGTTTGCGGCGCCAGCCCCTTCAAGGGCGGGTCGGTGTCGAGGTTGGTGGGGAAGGAGTAGCCGTCTGCCGTACAGCCGATTACGGCGTCCACGGCGCGTGCGTCCAGCGCAGTGTTGGCCAACAGGGCCGGGTACACCGCCAGCATCATGCGGTCGCGGTCCAGGGCTTCCATGGGTTTGCCGAACGCCGAAGAGATTTGCAGCAGGTTGGCCATGCGCTGGCGGTCTGGCGTGCGGTTGGTGCCGGCGGCGTGGAACAGCGCCGGGTTGAAGAACAGCAAGTCGCCCTTGTTCAGCGCCAGTTGCACCGCGTGTTGCTGGAAGTACTCGATAAACTCGGGGCGCCGCCAGGCCAGGTAACCCAGGGCATATTGCTGGGAAAACGGCAGCAACTGGGTGGGGCCGGTTTCCAGCGGCATATCCGAGTGGGCCACCGCGCCCTGCAATGTCAGGTACTGGGACAGCACATGCAAGGGCAGGGGGAAGCGCTCCACCACGTCATCGGTTTGGAAGCCCAAGTGATAGTCGCGGTGCGGCTGCTGCGCCTGGCCACCGGGGTGCACCACATTCACTTGGGCGGTCATCTGGTAGCTTGGCCCCAGCCACGATTCGGCAATCAGCCCCAGCAGCGGGTTGGCGTAGTACTCGACAAACGACTCAGGCGATTGCAGCGCGGCCTTTTGCAATGAATTCCAGATACGCCCGTTACTGCCCGCCTTGGCAAAGTGGTCGGCGGCCACGCCTTGCGCTGCCTCATTGGCAAAAATCTCGTTGAACACCTGGCTGTGGCGGTCCACCACCTCAAGGTCTTCATAAGCCCGGCGCACCACCATCACGCCTGGCCCATCGCGAAACAGGCGGTGCAGTTCGTTCATCACCTCCAGGCGGTCACTGTTGCGAAGGTTGTGCGCGTCGTAGATCACCACATTGCTGATTACCTGGGCACATAACGGGTATTGCTCGGCACTGGCCTGCTGTGTGCAAATCCTGCTGAAGTCCGCCAGTTGCACGGCGGCGCTGGTGACGAACGCCGACATCACACACCTCCCGGCAGGCTCAGCGCCTGGTGCGGTTGGGGGCTGCCGCCGTCGGTGCAGCCGACCACGCCTTGCTCCAGGTCGATCACCGAGCCGGTCATCATCCCCGACTCGCTGGACAGTAAAAACGCCACGCTGCGTGCCACTTCTTCAGGCTTGAGCAGGCGCCCGAACGGTTGTGCGGCCTCGGCTGTTTGCAGCCAGCCGTCCTGGGCGCCGTGGTACTGGCGCTGGATATCATCTTCGTGGGGCGTGTCCATCCAGCCGATATTCAAGCCGTTGACACGAATGCGGTTGCGCAACGCACTGAATGCCACGTTCTTGGTAAGGATCGCCAGCGCGCCCTTGGACGCCGCATAAGCGCTCAGAAATGACTGACCGCCATGCCCGGTGACGCTCTGGATATTCACCACTGCGCCCTCCACGCCTTTGCTGATCATCAGCTTCAACGCCTCTTGCATGAGAAAGAACGGTGCCCGCACGTTTACCGCAAACAGGCGCTCGAACAGCTCCGGCGTGGTGTCGAGGATCGTGCCGCGATCCGACATTCCTGCGCAGTTCACCAGCCCGTGCAAGGTGCCAAAGTGAGTGCGCGCGGCGTCGATGATCGCCCGGCAATCCTCGACCTTTTCCAGGTCGGCCTCGACAAAAAAAGCCTGGCAGTCCAACTGCGCCAATTGCCGCACCTGCTCTTCGCCCTGGGCGCGGCGACGCCCGCAGATGATCAGCCCGGCCGCGCCACGCTGCGCCAGGGTATGGGCCACAGCCGCGCCCAGGCCCTGGGTGCTGCCGGTGACGACAAAGTATTGGCCGCTGAATGGGGTGGCGAGATTGGAATGAGGCATGCAGTTCTCCTGAATTCTTGTTGTTGTTCATCGCCCGGCTCGACGCCGGGCAAAACTGAGACTAGCATTGCAAAACCTCAGTAACGCCCAAATAAAACCTCAAAAACACCTCAGGCGAATGGCATGCTCGAACGCGCAAAAAACTTCTCGATCAAACAACTCGCCACCCAGGCCGGGGTGAGCAAAGCCACGGTTGACCGTGTGCTGCACCAGCGTGGCAGCGTGCATGCGCAGACCCGGCGGCGCATCGAGCAGGCGCTGGATGAATTGGAGTCCCAGGAGAAAAACGGCCTGGCGGTGGGGCGCACCTTTCATGTCGACGTGATCATGCACACGCCCAAACGCTTCAGCGCGGCGGTGCAAGCGGCGATCATTGCGCAGTTGGCCAGCTTGGCGCCGTTCCGCATCGCCCCACGCTTTCACTTGTTCGAAGAAATCGAGCCCCAGGCCATGCACGATCAGTTGCTGCGCTGCCTTGATACCGGCAGCCAGGGCGTGGTGCTCAAGGCGGCTGACGAGCCGGCCGTCAACCAGGCCGTCAAGCAATTGATTGCAGCGGGCATCCCGGTGGTGACCCTGGTGACAGACCTGCCGCAAAGCGAGCGCATCGGCTACGTCGGCATGGACAACCGCACCGCCGGCCAGACCGCCGCCTACCTGATGTCGCGCTGGTTGCCCGCCCAACCCCAGGACGTGGCAGTGGTGATCGGCAGCGAGCTGTTCCGTGGCGAAGAAGAACGCGAGATGGGCTTTCGCGCCTGGCTGCGTGGGCGAGCGCCGCACTTGCGGGTGCTGGATATCAGCGGTGGCTACGGGGTGTACGACCGCACCTTCGAACGCGTCACCCAGGCGCTGAAACAACATCCCGAGCTCAAGGCGGTGTACAGCGTTGGCGGCGGCAACCGTGCAATCGTCGATGCCTTCGCCGCCCTCGACCGCCCTTTGGAGGCGTTTGTCGGTCACGACCTCGATGAAGAAAATCGCCAGTTGCTGCGCGAAGAAAAAGTCGCCGCGATCATCGATCACAACCTGCAAATCGATGCACGCCACGTATTCCTGCACATCCTGCAATACCACCGGCTGTGGAAGACCGGGCCGATTGCGCCGTCGCAGGTGCAGATCGTGACGCCCTTCAACCTGCCGGACTGAATCTCCCCCCCAATAACAACACCAGGAGTTTTCACCATGCTACGAATTGCCGTTCTAGGTGCCGGGCGCATCGCCAAGATCCACGCCGCCAACGTCGCCGCTCACCCCAACGCCACGCTGGTGCTGGTAGCCGACCCTTGGCGCGAAGGTGTCGATGCGCTGAGTACCCAGTTGGGGTGTGAGGCGGCCTACGATTGCGCCGCCGTGCTGACGCGCAGCGACATCGATGCCGTGGTGATCGGCACACCCACCGACACCCACATCGACCTGCTGTTGGCGGCCGTGGCGGCCGGCAAGGCGGTGTTGTGTGAAAAGCCCATCGACCTCGACATCGCCAAGGCCCGCAGCGCCGCCCAAGCGGTAGAGCGCCAAGGCGGCCAAGTGATGCTCGGTTTCAACCGCCGCTTCGACCCCGACATGCTGCGCCTGCGCGAGGCGCTTGATGCCGGGCAGATTGGCGCCGTGCGCCAGGTCATCATCACCAGCCGCGACCCCGGCCTGGCACCGCGTGATTACCTCAAGCACTCCGGCGGCATTCTGCGCGACATGACCATCCACGACTTCGACACCGCCCGCCACCTGCTCGGCGAAGAGCCGGTGGAAGTCAGCGCGATTGCCAGCCGCTTGGTAGACCCCAGCCTGGCCGAGATCGACGACTACGACAGCGTGATGGTGTTGCTGCGCACGGCGTCCGGCAAACAGTGCCATATCAACTGCTGTCGCCAGGCGGTCTACGGCTATGACCAGCGAGTGGAAGTGTCCGGTGCCACTGGTGTATTGCTGACCGACAACCATCGCCCCAGCACCTTGCGACACTGGAGCGCCGCGCACACCGAAGCGCTGGAGCCGTTGCAGCACTTCTTCCTGGAGCGCTATGCCGATGCCTATCGCAATGAGCTCACCCAATTCATTGATGCGCTGAACAACGGCCTGCCGCTGCCCACCAGCGTGCGCGATGGGCTGTATGCCTTGCATCTGGCGGATTGTGCGTTGGAGTCGGTGAAGACCGGGCGCAGTGTGGCGGTCGATTACGACGTTTAGCCGTAGGTGCTGGCCCCGGTGCGGTCCACCAACCGAATGCTGTCGCGCCCACCACGTTTGGTTTCGTACAGCGTGGTGTCGCCTTGCTCGATCAAGGCCGTGAGGCTCGCTGGCGGCTGGTCGAACAGATTGGCGCCGATGCTCAACGTTACCGGCGCCGGGGTCGCAAAAGTGTGCGCGGCGAGTTGAGAAAATTGCTCGCGCAGGCTGCTGCCCAGTTCGACGATCCGTTCAGTCGAGGCGCCGTTGAGCAGGATCACAAACTCGTCACCCCCCAGGCGTGCCGCCAGCGCGCCACGGGGCACCACAGCGCGGATCATCTCGCTCAGGGCGATCAACAGCCGGTCGCCAGCGGTGTGGCCGTACAAGTCGTTAACCAACTTGAAGTTGTCGATATCGATCAGCAACAGTGCGCCCGGCTGTGCCGGTGACACTTGGGCCAGCAGGCGCGGTGCGCGCAGGTCCAGGGCGCGGCGGTTGTAGAGGGCGGTGAGCGGGTCGCGGGCGGCGAGGCGGGCGATTTGTTGCTCGCGGCGGTAGCGTTCGGAGCCGGTCATCGACAGGGCGATCAGCATGATCGCCATCGCGCCCTCCACCAGGGAAATCTGGATGATCTCGCCCTTGAACGACGCAAGGTCGATCAAGGTGCCGGGGATCATCACCGACAGCGCCTTGGCCACATAGAACGAACCGTGGAACAGCAACACATAGCGCAACTGCACCGCGCCGATGCTCAAGGATTTGCCATGGGGCCGCAGCAGCAAGCTCGCCCGCAGTGTGGGCAGCGCCACCAGCAGCGATTGCACGCTCATCATCACTTTGGACCATGACTGATCCACCGGCAGCATCAGCATGCCAAACCAGATCGCCACCATCAGGGACCACAGCCACGACACACGCACCTGGGTAAACCGGGCGACGCCGAGCAAAAACAGAAAGTGGGCGGTCACCAGCAAGCCATTGGCAAACCAGATGCCGATCATCATAAAACCGTTGACGCGCAGCAGGGCCAGGGTTGAGCCAAGGGTGATCGTGGCAAAGCCTGCGCTCCAAAAGAGCAGCGATGGTTCGCGCACGCTGCGCCATTCAATAGCCAGGTACAGGGCCGCAGCAGCGGCCAGGGCCACGGTGAGGGCCAGAATCGTAGGAGGGTCGAGCGTCATGTGCTGCCAGGTATGCGTTGAAAACCGCGATTGTAAGCGTTCGCGAGGGGTTTTCGGAGCCTTACTGGCGAACGGCTATCTTTGCCTTTATGCGGTGACCAACGGCACGCTCACGCGGAACACTGTGCCGGTCTTCTCAGCAGACTCGACTTCGATCAAGCCTTGATGCGATGACACGATCTCCGAGGCAATAAACAAGCCCAGGCCCAGGCCCGCGGTTGGGCCATGCTCGATCACCGAGCGCTGGGAAAAACGCCCCATGGGGTTGAAGATAAAAGGCAGCACGTCGGCCGCGATGGGCTCACCGTGATTGTGCACGGTGAACACCAATGCCTCAGCGGTTGCCGACAGTTCGACCTGGATCGGGGACTGGGCAGCGCCGTGGTGCACGGCATTGCTGATGATGTTGGAAAACACTTGTTCCATGCGCGAGCTGTCAAAGAGGCCACGGGCCGGGCTCTTGGCTCCGAAGATGATGGTTGCCTCAGGGTGAAAGGCCTGGATTTCTTCGACGATACGCTCGCAGATCGGCGCCAGGTCAACGGCAACGCGTTTCACTGGAATGCCCGGGCCCATCTGGCAGCGCGTCAAGTCGAGCAGGTCGCCGACGATTTTGCTGGCGCGCTGGACGCTGGTGTAGATCTGCGTGGCCACCCGCGTGCCGCGCTCGCCCACGTTGTCAGACCGCCTAAGCATGTCGGCGCCCAGCAAAATCGCGCCCAGGGGCGTGCGAAGATCGTGCCCTAGGATGCCCAGGAACACATTGCGCGAGGCTTCGACCGCGCGCGAGTAACTGGCGATCGACTCAGCCAGGGCTTGATCGATGGCCTCGTGGAAGCGATTCATGTCGTCCACCTCCAGCGGCGTGCCGTGTTTGATCTGAACCAGCCACTGGCTGAGCACACTGGCGCGCAGTGCGCGGTATTCCGAGACCATCTGGTCAATCGAAAACCCGGCCATCAAGCGAGTCACCGCGTGGGTTTCGGCGGGCGTCTCGTCGTTATGCTGCGGTGCCAGCCCCTGAGCCTTGTCAATTTGTTCCTGCGCGGTCTGGGTCGTGCGCAGGTCAAGCACAATGGCGCGCAGCATCTGTTCCGCATGGTCGCGTAGCCCCTCGCGGTCCAAGTCGGCGCCGGGGGTCTGGATCGTGCGAGCGAAATCTTCCCAGGCCTGCAGGATCGGCTCGAGGTTGTGGAGGATGAAATCTGGCAGGCGCATGACGGGGTAAGTCCTTGAGGGGCGGCGAGCAAGACGCTCGCGAGGCTGCCAAACAAGGATTTAAGCATGGATTGGTGTGTCACACGCCGAACAGGCGCAACTAATGAGCTTTAAAAGCGGGGAACGAGCAAGCCCGTTCCCATCGGGGGAGTGCAGTCAGACGCCCTTGGTCGACGGCAGCAATATCGTCAGGATGCCCACCAACGGCAAGAACGAACACAGCTGGTACACGTACTCGATACCGTGGCTATCGGCGAGCAAACCCAGCAACGCCGCGCCAATCCCGCCAAAGCCGAACATCAGGCCGAAGAAAATCCCGGCGATCATGCCCACATTGCCCGGCACCAGCTCCTGGGCAAATACCACAATGGCCGAGAACGCCGACGAGAGGATGAACCCGATCAGCACGCTCAACACCGCCGTCCAGAACAGGTCTGTGTAGGGCAGGGCCAGGGTGAAGGGCGCAGCCCCCAGGATGGAGAACCAAATGACTTTCTTGCGCCCGATCCTGTCGCCAATCGGACCACCCGCGAAGGTGCCGACGGCCACAGCGCCGAGGAACAGGAACAGGTACATCTGCGAGCTGGCCACCGACAGGTGGAATTTTTCAATCAGGTAAAAGGTGAAATAGCTGGTCAGGCTGGTCATGTAGAAGTACTTGGAAAACACCAATACTGCCAGCACCACCAGGGCAAAGGTCACGCGGCCTTTGGACAAACCGTGGGTTGCCTTGCTGCCTTGCTTGAGCTTGAACAGGTTGAGGTGGTTGCGGTACCAGCGGCTCAGGCCGTAGAGCACCATGATCGCGAACACCGCAAACAGGCCGAACCACGCAATATGGCCCTGGCCGTAGGGAATGATGATCGCCGCCGCGAGTAACGGGCCGAAGGCGCTGCCAGTGTTGCCGCCAACCTGGAAGGTCGATTGCGCCAGGCCAAAGCGACCGCCGGAGGCCAGGCGAGCCACACGGGACGTTTCCGGGTGGAAGGTCGAGGAGCCCACGCCCACCAAACCGGCCGCCAACAGAATCATCGGGAAGCTGCCGACAAACGCCAGCATCAGAATGCCGATCAAGGTGCACACCATGCCCGCCGGCAGCAGCCACGGCTTGGGATGGCGGTCGGTGTGGTAGCCGATCCACGGTTGTAGCAGCGATGCGGTCAGTTGGAACGTCAGGGTAATCAGGCCCACCTGGGCAAAACTCAGCCCGTAGTTAGCCTTGAGCATCGGGTAGATCGACGGCAGCACGGCCTGGATCAGGTCATTGATCAGATGCGCCAAGGCGCAGGCGCCGAGGACGCGCATGACCAAAGGGCTTGTTTGGGGCGTACTGGTTGCAGCAGCGGGTGACGCGGTGAGGGTCGACATGCAGGCATTCCATACAAGGCAGCAAACAAAGAGGGCGAGTACTTGAGCCCGCCATCTATTTCAAAATGATTCGGCGTTCATGCTAGATTTGCAGCAAATGCCTGTCTCGCGAAATTCGGGCAGTAATCATCGCAAAAAGGGCGAAACTATCAAATCACTGGATAAATTTCTGCAGGAGATCAACGAAGGCGACTGGGCAGTGATCAGTTCGGCCACCGATTATCCCGAAAACTGGGTGATCCCCGACCACAGCCATGAGAAGCATCAACTGCTCTACGCCATCGAAGGCGTGATGGTGGTGTACTCGGCGCTCAACCAATGGACCGTGCCACCCAATCGCGGCATTTGGATGCCCTGCGGGCAAGTGCATTCGCTGCGCTGTGTCGGCACGTTGAAAATGCGCAGCGTGTTTGTGCGCCCGGATCGCTTCCCGAATATGCCCTGCGAACCGAAGACGGTCAGCATCTCGCCCTTGCTGAGCGAGTTGATCAAGGCGTCGGTGAGCTTGAAACCGCCGTACGCCGAAGACTCGCGTGATGCGCGGATCATGCACCTGATCCTCGACGAATTGGCGATGCTGCCGGCGTTGCCGCTGTCGCTGCCGCAACCTGCCGACCCTCGCGTAACCCGTATTTGCAACGCGTTGCAGCAAGAGCCTGGGGATGCCTCCACCGTAGCCGATTGGAGCGAACGCCTGGACCTGGACCAGAAAACCATCCAGCGCCTGTTTCGCAAGGAAACCGGCATGACGTTCGGCCAATGGCGCCAACAAGCTCGCTTGTTGCTGGCACTTGAGCGCATTGCGGTGGGGCACAAGATCATCGACGTGGCCCTGGAGCTGGGCTACGAAAGCCCCAGCGCCTTTACCAGCATGTTCAAGAAACAGTTTGGCAAGACGCCGAGTCAGTTTTTCAGCTGAGGCGGGCCAGCACGTTGGGCTCGCTTTCAAGCAAGGCATTGAACGTGGCCAGGTCCAGCGGCCGGCTGAGGTAAAACCCTTGGCCTTCATCGCAGGCCACGGCCTTGAGCAGCGTGAGGTGCTCGGCGGTTTCGATGCCTTCTGCGGTGACAGTGAGGGCCAGGGCGCGACCTAGCCCCACAATGGCCTGAATGATCGCTTTGTCGTCATCGCTTTCTACTAGACGGCTCAAAAAACTGCGGTCGATTTTCAACCCATCAAAGGGAAACGAGCGCAGGTAGCTGAGGGACGAATAACCCGTGCCGAAATCGTCCATGGCAATGCGCACCCCGAGTGCCTTGAGCGTCTGCATAATCTCAAGGGCACCGTCGGCATCTTCGAGCATGACGCTTTCGGTGATCTCCAGCTCTACGCGGTGTGGCGCAATGCCCGATCTTGCCAGTGTTTGGCTGACGCGCTCCACCAGGTTGCCGCGCTTGAACTCGCAAGAAGACAGGTTCACCGACACAAACAGGTTGCCCGGCCAACTGGCCGCGCACGCGCAGGCAGTGCTGAGTACCCAGTCGCTGAGTGCGAGAATCAGGCCCGACTCTTCGGCAATCGGGATGAAGGTGTCCGGCGCGATCAACCCACGCTTGGGGTGATGCCAGCGCACCAGGGCTTCAGCGCCCACCATCTGCCCATCGGCAATGCGGTAGCGCGGTTGAAAGTGCAGGCGCAACTCGCCGTGCTTGATGCCGTAACGCAAGTCGCTTTCCAGGCTGCGGCGCTCGATGATGCGGGCGTTCATGTCAATGGCATAAAACCGCCAGGTATTGCGCCCCGCGGCTTTGGCCTCGTACAGCGCGATATCGGCGTAACGCAGCAGTTCCGGCGCTTCGCAGGCATCGGTGGGGGCCATGGCGATGCCGATGCTGGCGCTGACAAACACTTCTTGTTCATCGATGGTAATCGCCGACTCGATCGAGTCGATCACGCGGCGGCACAGGGCTTCGACTTCAGCCTGGGAGCCCACGTCGGTGAGGATCAAGACGAACTCATCGCCGCCGACCCGCGCGACCAGATCGCCATGGCGCACGCAGGCTGATAGGCGGTTCGACACCTCATGCAGCACGCGATCGCCGGCGGCGTGCCCTAGCAAGTCATTCACCGGTTTGAAGCGGTCCAGGTCCAGGCTGAGCATCACCAACGGGTGGGCGGCGGTGGGTGCGGCCTTGAGCCTGCCGTCAAGAAACTCCTTCAGGCGCGTGCGGTTGGGCAGACCGGTCAGGGCGTCATGGCGGGACAAAAACTCGATGCGCCGGCGTGCTTCGACTTCTTCGGTGACATCGGTGGCGGTGCCGCGAAAACCGCCGTTTGGCATGGCCCGGGCCGACAGTCGCGTGATGCGTTCATGCTCGCCGGCATCCACGTAGCGGCACAGCACGCTGAGGTCCTGGCGGCGGCTGGGGGTGGCGAGCCAGTCAGACAACAGGCCGGTTTCGGTGTGCAGCAGCGCGTTGATTTCGGCGCCAATCCAGGTTTGCCGGGCGAGCCCGGTGACGTTTTCAAAACGCTCGGACAAGTAGGTGAAAAGGCCCGCGTCATTGATCTCCCACACCCAGTCTGAACTGGCTTCGACCACATCGCGAAAGCGCGCCTCGCTGGTGGCCAATGCGCTTTGACTGGTTTGCAACGACGCGTAACTGCTGTCGAGGGCGACGGCGCTGGCCGTGGTGCGACGCAAAATCACCCAAGTCATCAGCGCCACCAGCAGGGCCGTCAGGCCGATCATCGGCAAGCCCAGGCTCAGCAGGCGCAGGCCGGGCCGTTCCGGTTGCCAGTGCAGGTGGCCGGCGGTGCCATTCTCACCCAACGGAACGACTTGATGATTGTCGGGCTCTTCTGGGTTATCGATGTGCAGGTTATCCAAGCCGAATTCGTTACCGATCGCTGCCAGCTTGGCGTTGTCCAGGATGTCGATAAACATCAGCACGGAAGCAGGGCGGTTGTCGGAGGTGACGGTTGGGTCGGTGCCGGGTGTGATGGCCGCCGCAGCGATCAAGGCCGGGCTGCCGCGCACGTTAATGAATTGCGTGACGGGGCTTTCGCTGGCGGCACCGGCGCGTGCCTGCTCGATGATGGCGTCGATCGGCTGGCCGAGCCAGGTGCTCAGTTGTACCGGTTTGAGTTCGCCCTCGATGACTGAGTAAACGGTGCGGTTGAGTGAATCGACCACGAACAGGCCCTGAAAGCCGAAGTCGTCATACAGCGTAGGCCCAACATTTTGGCGCACGAAGGCCCAATCCTGATCGACCGTCAGGTGCAAGTGCCGGTAGGCGTCGCTCCAGAACGCGTAGTCCTTGACCGTCAGACGCAGGGATTTTTCCAAAGATTGCACGGCTTTGCGCGTGTAGAACGCGCTCTCGACGTCTTCGGTGCGGTCCAGGTCGTTGGCCAGGTACACCAGCGAATAACTGGTGAGCACAAATACACCCGCCAGCAAGGCCACGAACTTGAACAGCGACGCACGTGCCAGTGACAGGCTGGTGCGGTTGGAGAGGGGGCACACGATCGGAGCAGGAGTATTTGGCATGGATTACCGCAGGGCGAAGCTGCAAGAGACTATCTACGTTTATCGGCCGCCGCGGCGTAACGATGAGTGCACCCTGGGCACGAACTGACTAACGGCGTGGCGACGTGAGTCGCCACGCCGTTAGTCAGGGCTTAATTGATGCGCGGGTGCTGCTGCACCAGGTTTTGGCGCTTGGCTTCCAACTCGGCAATTTCGGCGTCGATGTCTTCGATTTTCTGCTCGATATTGTCGTGATGCTCTTGCAGCAATTCCTTGGCTTCTTCCATGTCCGAAGCAGCTGGTGCTGCGCCGCGCAGAGGTTTGTTGGCGGTTTCTTTCATGGTCAGGCCCGTGATCAGGCCGACCACGGCAAACACCATCAGGTAGTAGGCGGGCATAAACAGGTCGTTGGTGCTTTCCACCAGCCAGGCAACGGCGGTCGGGGTAACACCGGCGATCAGCACCGAGACGTTGAAGGCACTGGCCAATGCGCTGTAGCGCAGGTGGGTGGGGAACATCGCCGGCAGTGTTGACGCCATCACGCCGATAAAGAAGTTCAGCACCACGGCGAGGATCAGCAAGCCCGCGAAGATCAGGCCGATCTTGCCGCTGGTGATCAGCATGAACGCCGGGATCGACAGCACCAGCAGGCCGATGCTGCCAGCGATGATGAAGGGCTTGCGGCCGATCTTGTCGCTGACAAAACCAATAAATGGCTGCACAAACAGCATGCCGACCATGATCGCGATGATGATCAGTACACCGCTGTTTTCTTTGTAATGCAGGTTGTGCGAAAGGTAGCTCGGCATGTAGGTGAGCAACATGTAATACGTCACGTTGGTGGCTGCGACGATACCGATACAGGTCAACAGGCTGCGCCAGTGTTTGGTGGCGATTTCTTTGAACGACACTTTGGGGCCGTGGCTCAGGCCTTCACGGTCGCCTTGTTCGAGCTTGTCGACATGTTGTTGGAACGCCGGGGTTTCCTCCAGCGCGTGACGCAGGTACAGGCCGATGATGCCCAGTGGCAGGGCGAGAAAAAACGGCAGGCGCCAGCCCCACGCTTCAAAATCGGCTTCACCCAATACGCTGGAGATCAGCACCACCACGCCCGCACCGAGCACAAAACCGGCGATGGAGCCGAAGTCCAGCCAACTGCCGAGGAACCCGCGTTTGCGGTCTGGTGCGTATTCGGCGACGAAGATTGAGGCGCCGGTGTATTCACCGCCTACCGAGAAGCCTTGGGCCATTTTGCACAGCAGCAACAGGATCGGCGCCCAGATGCCAATCGACGCATAACCGGGGATCAGGCCGATGGCAAAGGTGCTCAGGGACATGATCACGATGGTGGCCGCGAGGACTTTTTGTCGCCCGTATTTATCCCCCAATGCGCCGAAGAACAGGCCGCCCAAAGGGCGAATCAGGAAGGGCACCGAGAAGGTTGCCAGCGCGGCGATCATTTGTACGCTGGGGGAGGCGTCGGGGAAGAACACCTTGCCCAGTACATAGGCGACAAACCCGTAGACGCCGAAGTCGAACCATTCCATGGCATTGCCCAGTGCGGCGGCGGTGATCGCCTTGCGCATCTTGGCGTCGTCAACAATGGTGATGTCATTGATTCCGATGGGGTTGACGCGTTTCTTGCGAGATTTCATGGGGACTACTCTAAAGCTGAACAGGGGAGGTGCCATCGCCGCGATGGCACCGCTCTGTCAGTTCAGATACAAGCTGACACGAAATAATTCACCGCTAATTTCGATTTTTTCCGGCGGACGGCAACATTTTCAGTGTGTGGCTATTGTCGTCCTACAACTATGTTCGGTGTATGCCTGAAAACCCTATATTTCAGATTGACACGGTTCTGCCACCTAGATATAAAAGCCACAGTTGTACGACGACATATGACGTTACATATGTCCTACCTAACAAAAATAAAAAGTGATGCCATGAACTTGAACGAGCCCATCAACGCCCATCGCGTTGGCCAGGCGGTAGGCAACTATCGCTGGACCATCTGCGCGATGCTGTTCTTCGCCACCACCGTCAACTACCTCGACCGCCAGGTGCTGAGCCTGCTGGCGCCGCAGCTGTCCACGCAATTTGGCTGGAGCAACACCGACTACGCCAACATCGCGGCTGTGTTCCAGTTCGTCTACGCCATTTCCATGCTGTTCGCCGGGCGCTTTGTCGACAAGATCGGCACCAAGGCGGCCTACGTGGTGGCTATTGGGATCTGGTCTACTGGCGCGATCATGCATGCGTTCTCGGTGCAGATGGGCGAGGGCATCGCGGCGGTCAGCACGGCGGTTGGCCTGGCGGTGATTCCGGTGTCGATTGCCGGCTTTATGTTGTCGCGTGCGGTATTGGCGATTGGCGAGGCGGGTAACTTCCCGATTGCGATCAAGGCCACTGCCGAATACTTCCCCAAGAAAGAACGCTCCCTGGCCACTGGCATTTTCAACTCCGGGGCCAACGTTGGCGCGATCCTGGCGCCGATTTGCGTGCCATTGATTGCGGGGATGTGGGGCTGGGAAGCGGCCTTTATGGTGATCGGCATGCTCGGCTTCGTGTGGGTCGCAGTGTGGGCGGCCATCTACGAAAAACCCGATCAGCAAAAGCGCCTGTCGGCCGAAGAGCTGGCCTATATCCGCAGTGACTCCCCCGTACAACCGTTCACCCCGGCACCAGCGGCTGCGGTGCAGAAGAAAGTCTCGTGGTTCAAGTTGCTCACCTATCGCCAGACGTGGGCCTTTGCCTTCGGCAAGTTCATGACCGACGGCGTGTGGTGGTTCTTCCTGTTCTGGCTGCCTACCTACCTGTCGGCGCAGTACAGCATGAAAGGCGCCGACATCGTGATGCCGCTGGCGGTGCTGTACAGCATGACCATGGTGGGCAGTATCGGTGGGGGCTGGTTCCCCAGCTATTTCATGGCGCGCGGTGATGCACCGTATGACGGGCGAATGAAGGCCATGCTGGTGATCGCCTTGTTCCCGCTGGTGGTGTTGTTGGCGCAGCCGTTGGGCTATATCAGCTTCTGGGTGCCGGTACTGCTGATCGGCGTGGGCGCCTCGGCGCACCAGGCGTGGTCGTGCAATATCTTCACCACGGTGTCCGACATGTTTCCGCAGAAAACCGTGGCGTCCGTAGTGGGTATTGGCGGCATGGCTGGAGGCCTGGGTGGTGTGGTGATGACCAAGATTGGTGGGTGGGTGTTTGACTACTACAAGTCCGTCAATGATATCCACACCGGTTACATGATCATGTTTGCGATCTGTGCGCTGGCGTATCTGGTGGCGTGGAGCGTGATGAAGACGCTGGTGCCGCGTCACAAGGAAATCACGGATTTGTAACAGCTCGCTGGGCTACTCACCCGATGTCTGGTTTACACAGGACCAGATGTGGGAGGGGCGGTGCGACGGTTCGACTTGCCCCCGATGGCGGAGTGTCAGTTACAGGTATGTAAACTGACACTCCCTCATCGGGGGCAAGCCCCCTCCCACATTTGGACTGCGCACAACGCAACGTTCTAGGTTACTGGTTACGCGTCACCCGCCACACCGTATTGGCCAAATCATCAGCAATAATCAGCGCACCTTTGGGGTCCACCGTCACCCCCACCGGCCGCCCACGGGTTTTGCCATCATCGCCGCGAAAGCCCGTGGCGAAGTCGATAGGCTCACCGGACGGCTTGCCATTGCTGAATGGCACGAAGATCACCTTGTAGCCCACCGGGTTGTCGCGGTTCCAACTGCCGTGTTCGCCTACAAAGACACCATCGGCAAATCGGTCGCCCATCTGCGGGATCGAAAAGTCCACTCCCAGCGCTGCCACGTGTGAGCCCAGGCTGTAATCCGGCTTGATAGCAGCGGCGACCTTGGCCGGGTTTTGCGGTTGAGCGCGCGGGTCGACGTTCTGGCCCCAATAGCTGTAGGGCCAGCCGTAGAAGGCGCCTTCACGTACCGAGGTGAGGTAGTCCGGCACCAGGTCGGGGCCGAGTTCGTCACGCTCGTTGACCACCGTCCACAGTTGCCCGGTGTCGGGTTGGATGGTCAGCGCGGTCGGGTTGCGCAAGCCCGTGGCGTAGGGCTTGTGCGCACCGGTGGCGGCATCGATCTGCCAGACCATGGCGCGGTCGATCTCCACTTCCATGCCGCGTTCGGTGACGTTGCTGTTGGAGCCGATCCCCACATAGAGCTGGCTGCCATCGGCACTCACCGCCAGGGATTTGGTCCAGTGATGATTGATCTGCGCCGGTAAGTCGGTGACTTTGGACGGCGGGCCGCTGGCCTTGGTCTGGCCGTCGGCGTAGTCGAAGCTCACCAATGCGTCTTGGTTGGCCACGTAGAGCTTGTTGTTGGCGAAGGCCAGGCCGTAGGGCGCGTTGAGGTTGTCGGCAAATACCGTCTTCAGTTCATAGGTGCCGTCCCCGTCGGCGTCGCGCAACAACGTCAGACGGTTGCCGCCTTTGACCTTGGTGTTGCCCTCGGCCTTGATCAGGCTGGCAATCACGTCCTTGGGCTTGAGTTTGGCCGCACTGCCGCCACGGCCTTCAGCGATCAGGATGTCACCGTTGGGCAGCACCAGGGTTTGGCGTGGGATGGCCAGGTCAGTGGCGATCGCGGTAACGCTATAGCCTTCAGGAACCTTGGGTTTCTGATCGCCCCAAGGCGCGGGTTCGGCGATTTTCATGCTAGGCAGCAGGCTGCTTTGTTGCGCCGGCAGCTTGGGGTCGGGGCCGCGGGCCTGGGTCTTGTCGCCCTCACCACCGCAGGCAGTCAGCAGCAGTGCCGCGCTTAACAAACTCAATGCGTAAGATGTTTTCATTTGACACCTCCGCTACGCAAGCCGGTCCAGGTGGCTGCCAGTGTCAGCACCAACACGATGGCCGACAACACCAGGCCGGTAGGCATCGAGGCGTAGGCGTCCTTGGCATGCTGGAACGCGTTGACCAGGCCCAATACCCAGGCGGCCAACAGCAGCAGCACATAGCGTGCGGGCCGGCCGGCCCTGAGCCCGGTGCGAAACAGATTGACCAGCGCGAACAAAAACGCGAACCCACCGAACACCAACGCCCCGGCGATCAGCCAGGAGGCGAAGTTGGCCCACTGAATCTGGTAGGTCTGGGTATAGGCAATGTCGCTGAGCAACGCGCCGAGAAACAACGGCACGGTGCCGGCGAGCAAGGTCGCATGCAGCGGCCCTGGGCCGGGTCGATAGAGGGGTAGGGTAGTCATGAGGGCGGCGGCTCCTTGTAGTACAACGCCCCAGGGATGGGGCAACGCATTGCAAGGGAGCCCTGTGTTCGTCAGATAGTTCAGGGTATTTCGTGTCGAAATATTATGAACCCGCTGGGAGGCGCCGGGACTAACGCCGTATCATTGCTCAACTTCTCCTCGCCAGGCGCTCCCATGACCCACCCTCGCATCGGCTTCGCATGCCAATACAAGCATCCCGAACGCCTGCTTTCGGCCAGTGCGCTGAAGTTGATCGAAGGCCCGTTCAACCCGCGTACCACCACGTTGCGCTGGATGGACGGGGTCACGCCGCAAGTGGCCCGCGACAAGCTGGTCGAGGTGGTCACCCATAACCTCGCGGCGCAGTTGCGCTTGCTGGCCTATGTCGCCACGCTGCCGGCGACCTTGCGGATGTTGCGCCTGAGCAGCGACTTGCTGCCGTTCTACAGCCACCCCAAGGTCGCTGCCTTCTACACCGACCCGGCCATCGTGCGGCAACTGGAGGAAGGTTTTGCCGCGATTGGCGAGTTGGCGCGAGCGTCGGATATCCGCCTATCGTTCCACCCCGGCCAATATTGCGTGCTCGGTTCAGAAAACCCCGGTGTGGTGGAAAACAGCCTGGCAGAATTTGAATACCATGCCGACATGATCCGCATGATGGGCTACGGCCGGCAGTTCCAGGATCTTAAGTGCAACGTGCACATCGCCGGGCGCCTGGGAGTGGAGGGTACCCGTGCGGTATGGGCGAGGCTTTCCGAAGTGGCGCGCAACTGCATCACGTTCGAGAACGACGAGAAGACCTACGGCCTGGACCACTGCCTGCAAGTCGCCGACCTGGCGCCAGTGGTGCTGGATATTCACCATTGCTGGATCAACGAAAACGACTACATCGACCCTCACTCAGAACGGGTCGCGCGCGTGATTGACAGCTGGCGCGGCGTGCGGCCGACCATGCACTACTCCCAGCCGCAGGAAGTCTTGCAGGAACTGGGCTTCGACGCCGAGCACAAGCTGGAAATGGAACCTCTGTTGCAGGTGATCTCCAAGCGCGACCTGTACGCCCACAGCGCACAGATGTGGAACCGTTGGACCAACGATTACGCGCTGCAGTTTTTCGATCGCTTTGACATCATGCTCGAAGCCAAGGACAAGAACGTCGCCGCGCTGGCGTTTTATGAGCATTTGAAGCGGCGCTCGAGTTAGCAGCAAGGGGGCCTCATACACCGTCATCGCAGCACGGGTATCTACACCGCTATCCAAATTCTTCTAGCGCCTGACACTCCGCAATCGGGGGCAAGCCCCCTCCCACCTTTGACCGCATTTCAAGCGGTCAGGTTTGATCAGGACTTGAACCGCCCCACCAACCCATTCAACTCATCTGACAGGTTCGACAATCGCCCCGAGTCGTCCTGTGCCGAGTTGGCCAGGCTTTCCACCAGTCGCGCTTCGTCGTAGATCTGTTGGATATGCCGGTTGATCTCTTCGGCCACGCTGTGCTGCTCCTCGGCGGCGGCGGAGATTTGCAGGTTCTGGTCGCGGATCTCGTTCACCGACAGTTGGATACCTTCAAAGCTGTCCCGTGCGCTTTCGATGGATGACACGCTGGCCCGTGACAGGTCCAGGCAGCTGCCCATTTTTTGCGTGACTTCCTGGGTCTTGTTTTCCAGGGTGCCGAGCAGTTGTTCGATTTCGCCGGTGGAGTCGGACGTGCGCTTGGCCAGGGCGCGCACTTCGTCGGCTACCACTGCAAAACCACGGCCTTGATCGCCTGCGCGGGCGGCTTCGATGGCGGCGTTGAGGGCCAGCAGGTTGGTCTGTTCGGCAATTGCGCGGATGGTGCCGAGGATCTGGTTGATACTGCGGCTACCGGCCTCCAGTTCGACCATGGCCTGGGACGACTCTGTCAGGCGACGGCCCAGGCGGTTGACGTTATCGGTGGTGACTTCAATCTGCTGCTTGCCTTCAGCCACACGCCGGTGGCCGTTCTCGGCGGATTCGGCGGCGCCGCTGCACGAGCGCGCCACCTCGTTGGCCGTGGCGACCATTTCGTTGAACGCGGTAGACACCAACTCCACCGCCTCACGCTGACGCCCGGCGGCTTCGTTCATGTTATGCGCCACTTCGCTGTTGACCTTCGAGGCGTTCTGCAAATTGGTCGATGCAGCGCCGATATGCTGGATCAGTTGGCGAATCGCCGCGAGGAACTTGTTGAACCAACCGGCCAGCTCGGCGGTTTCATCCTTGCCTTGCACCTTAAGCTCATGGCGCAGATCGCCTTCACCCTGAGCGATCGATTGCAAACCGGTGCTGACCTGGCCAATGGGCTTGACGATCACTTTGGAAAACGCGGCGGCGATCAGCCCGAAGATCAACACCAGCACCGCGACAATCGCACTGGTCAGGTAAGTCATGCGCGTGGCTTCGGCCATCACCTCGTTGTATTCAATCAGCCCCACATAACGCCAGCCCAGGCCGGGCGAGGTCCAGATATTGGCCATGTAGCGCACGCCATTGATCACCACGTCAGTCGAGCCTTGAGCCGTGTTGGCCAGGTGCGCGTAGGGCTCGCCGAGGTCTTTGAGGGGTTTGAAGTTGTGGCCGGCGTCACGCGGGTCGACCAGTACCACGCCGTCCTCGATCAACATCACGTAGCCGCTTTCTCCCAGCTTGATGCTCTTGAGCAGTTCGGTGAGGTTTTTGAGCGATACGCTGACCACAAACACGCCCTTGGGCTTGCCGGTGTTATCCAGCAGTGCCCGGGCAGTACCCACCAAAGCCACATCGTCTTTGTCGTAGTAATACGCCGGGGTGCGCACGGTCTTGCCGGGGCTGGCCATGGCAGCTTTGTACCAGGGGCGGGTGCGCGGGTCGTATTTGGACAGTTGCGGGTCATCGGGCCATTTGGCGTAGGTGCCGTCTTCGAGGCCGATGGACAGGATCGCGGCAGCGGGGTGGGTCGCGCCGTAACGTGAGAAGTGCTCGATGACCCGTTGTGCCTGCGCCGGCATCGGTTGGCTGGCGGCGTTGGCAGGTTGGTAGTCTTTGAGGCTGTCAATTGAAGTGTATACAGGATCGGCTGCCAGTTGATCGACGTTCTGCAAGGTTCCATCAAAGAACTGGCGGATATTGCCATCGATCTGACGAATCTCCCGCGTGCTGCCGTCGATGAACTGGTCCACCGCCTGGGTCCGTGTGTTCATGACGGAGATCACCGCCACCAGGCTTACCGGGATAAACGCGACAGAGACAAAAGCCAATACAAGCTTATTTTTTATTTTCATCGAGACGACCATCAGCTAGAGGGCGGCCAGACCGCCTGAGGCTTGGCGATCTGCTATCACTGTTGTTTCGGCCCGGCATCGATAAATCTTTAGGGTTTTTTGTACACAATACAAATAGGTGATTGTTCTGTATCCAATCAGTACACATCACGCAGATAGCGCTTTTGCTCGCTCAGTTCTCGCCAATACGCCTCGGCGCCCTCAACCCCAAGCCCGCCGTGGCTTTGCGCGATGTCACGCAGGGCCTGGTCGACATCTTTAGCCATACGGCTGGCATCGCCGCAGATATACAGCTGCGCACCGTTTTGCAACCAGCGCCACAGCTCGGCGCCGTGTTCGCGGATGCGGTCCTGCACATAGATTTTCTCGGCTTGGTCGCGGGAGAACGCCAGGCTCAAGTGCGTTAGCAGGCCGTCGTGTTGCATGCCTTGCAGTTCGTCCTGGTAGTAAAAGTCAGTGTTGGCGTGTTGTTCGCCGAAGAACAGCCAGTTACGCCCCTGATGACCTTGCGCGCGGCGCTCCTGCAAGAAACCTCGGAACGGCGCGACACCGGTGCCGGGGCCGATCATGATCATCGGCACGTCGCCGTCGGTGGGTGTGCGAAAGTGTTTGGAGGGCTGCACGAACAGCGGCACGTCGCTGTCGCCGGCGCGGTCGGCCAGGAAGGTCGAGGACACACCTTTGCGCTTGCCGTAGCGCACGGCAGACACGGTCAAGTGCACGTGCTGCGGGTGGGCCTTGGCGCTGGATGCAATCGAATACAGGCGTGGTTGCAGGCGTTTGAGGGTGCCGAGCAGTTCTTGCGCCGAACAGTCGATGGGGTATTGCTGTAGCACATCCGCCAGTTGGCGGCCCCAGAGCCAGTTCTTCAAGTCGGCTTTGCGCTCAGGTTCCAGCAAGTGTTTAAGGTCGCAATTACGGCTGCGCTCGGCGATAAACATCAGGGTGTCTTGGCTGGGCCGGGCGATTTCGAAGTGCTGGGTCAATGCCTGTTGCAGCGGTACTTCACCAAAGGTGTCGATGGTCACGCAGGTTGCACCGCCCAGGCGTGTAAGGTCGAGCAGTTCGCTGACCAGTTCAGGGCAGTTGCGCGGCATCACCCCCAGTGCATCACCGGCTTCGTAGGTCAGCTCGGAGCCGCCAAGGTCCAGGGCAAACTGACGCGTATCCTTGTGGGCGCTGTGGGGGTTGAGCCTGCGGTTGAGTACCAGTGAACAACCTTCCAACTTGGTTTTGCCTGGCGGCTTGGCGGGCGCAAGGGGCTTTGTCGGGGCAAGGATTTGTTGCAGCTGCGTGAGCCACGCGTCGGCGCGCTCTTCGAACTCGGTGTCGCAATCGACACGCTCCAGCACGCGTCTGGCGCCCAACGCCAACAGACGCTGGTCAAGTTGTTTGCCGTGGTTGCAGAACTGGTCGTAGTTCGGATCGCCCAGCGCCAGCACCGCGTAGTTCACAGACTCCAGGCACGTATCGGCATGGCTGAGGCTGCGCCAAAAGCTTTCGCCATTGTCCGGCGGGTCGCCGTCGCCAAAGGTGCTGCTGATCAGGGCCAGGGTTTGCCGACTACTCAGCTTGCTCATGGGGAAGTCCGCCATCGCGCTCGACTCCACTTCAATGCCGGCATCGCGCAGGCGCTTGGCAAACCCCTCGGCCAGCGCTTCGGCGTTGCCGGTCTGCGAGGCCCACAGCAAGGTGAGGGTGGGGGCGGGTGCGTCAGTGATCACGGGTTCGGCGGGCTGTAGATCCAGAAACCGGTGGTCGATCAAATCAACTCGGCTCAAGGCAACCGCACAAAACTTGAATTCGGGCTGCAAGGAAATCGGGTCCACGGCATCGTTGGTCACCGCGTTGATCGCCAGGTGTTCACCGAATACATCGTTCCAGTGAAACGGCGCAAAACAGTCGCCGGGGCGCACGCGGTCGGTGACCACCGCGGGCAGCACGGCGCGGCCGCGTTGGGAGCGTATTTCTACCGCGTCTTTGTCCTTGATGCCCAGGTTGGCGGCGTCTTCGGGGTGCAGTTCAACGAACGGGCCGGGGTTGAGTTTGTTGAGGGTGGCTACCTTGCCGGTTTTGGTCAGGGTGTGCCATTGGTGTTGCAGGCGACCGGTATTGAGCACGAAGGGGAAGGCTTCATCGGGCATTTCCGCTGGCGACAGATGGGGGCGGGGGAGGAAGTGCCCTTTGCCGGAGTCCGTCGGGAAGGTGAGCGTGCCTTCAGCCAGGTAACGGATCGGGTTGCGGTCCGGTGCGTCGCCTGACGCGCAGGGCCATTGCAGTGGTTTGTCGCGCAGGCGTGCGTAGCTGGCGCCGCGTATGTCGTAGCCGGTCCTGGGGTTGCAGGCGCGTTTGATTTCTTCGAATACCTCGGCGGCGCAGGTGTAGGTGAAGGCGTCGGCAAAGCCCATCTCGCAGGCCACCCGCGCAATGATCTGCCAATCCGGCAACGTCTCACCAGGCGCATCGACGGCTTTTTGCATCAAGGTCAGGTTGCGCTCGGAGTTGATCATCACCCCTTCGGCTTCGGCCCACAGGGCGCCGGGCAGCAGGATGTCGGCGTAGCGGTTGGTCTCGGTGTCGAGAAAGGCGTCCTGGGTGATCACCAACTCCGCGACCTGTAAGCCTTCGATGACGGTGCGGCGGTTGGGTACGCTGGCCACTGGGTTGGTGCAGATGATCCAGCAGGCCTTGATCTGCCCGGCGGCCATTTGCTCGAACATCGCCACGGTGCCGTCGCCCGCCTGGCGGGGCAGGCTATCGGGCGGCAGTTGCCACAGATCTTCAATAAAATCGCGGTCGGCCTCCACCAGTACCGAACGTTGCCCTGGCAGGCCTGGGCCCATATAGCCCATCTCGCGACCGCCCATGGCATTGGGTTGACCGGTGAGGGAAAAGGGCCCGCTGCCGGGGCGGCAGATTGCCCCGGTGGCCAGGTGCAGATTGCACAGCGCGTTGGTGTTCCAGGTGCCATGGGTACTTTGGTTGAGGCCCATGGTCCAGCAGCTCATCCACTCGGCGGCCTGGCCGATCCAGTCGGCGGCCTTGCGGATGTCGGCTTCGGCCAGGCCGGTCAATTCGCAGACGGTGTGCGGTGGGTAGTCTTCAAGGAAGCCGGGCATGACCTCCCAGCCTTCGGTGAACGCGGCAATAAACGCCGGGTCGGTGTGGCCGTTTTTCACCAGCAGGTGCAGCAGGCCGTTGAGCAGCGCGAGGTCGGTGCCGGGCTTGATGGGCAGGAACAGGTCGGCTTTGTCGGCCGTGGCGCTGCGACGCGGGTCGACCACGATCAGCTTCGCCCCGGCCTTGACCCGGTCCATCATGCGCAGGAACAGGATAGGGTGACAGTCGGCCATGTTCGCGCCGATCACGAAGAACAGGTCGGCGCGGTCGAAGTCCTCGTAAGAGCCGGGCGGCCCATCCGAGCCCAGCGACAATTTGTAGCCGCTGCTGGCGCTGGCCATGCACAGGCGCGAGTTGGATTCGATATGGGGCGTGCGGATAAAACCCTTGGCGAGTTTGTTGGCCAGGTACTGGGCCTCCAGGGACATTTGGCCCGACACATAGAAAGACAGCGCCTGCGGCCCGTGGGTGTCGAGGATCTGCCGCAAGCGTGCGGCGGTCTCGCTGATGGCGCTGCCCATGGCCACGCGCACCGGGTCGTGGTCGCGGGCTTGGCGCACATAGGCGCTCTCCATGCGGCCGGAGTCTGCGATGGCCTGCCCGCACGTGGTGCCCTTGGTGCACAGCCGCCCGAGGTTGGTGGGGTGGGCCTTGTCGCCGATCACCTTGACCACTTTGTTGTGTTCGACCTGCATGATGATGCCGCAGCCCACACCACAATAAGGACACACGCTGCGTACGTTTTGGCTTGCCATCCGTCATCCTGTAAACAAAAAAAGGCGCCTTGCGACCCTCCGTAAAAAACGGGGATCGCACGGCGCCTTTGTCGTGAGAGGGCAGTCTGCGTTGACTGCTGATGGTTGAGTCCCTAGCAAGTCACGCGCCAGAACTGCTGCAAACAGATTCTTTGTGGCGAGGGAGCTTGCTCCCGCTCGGCTGCGCAGCAGTCGCCGGCTTTGGGGGCGCTGCGCACCCCAGCGGGAGCAAGCTCCCTCGCCACAGGGTGGTTGTGCACATTTATGAGGCGCGGCGCACCAGTGGGAGGCGTAGCTCGGGGTGTCCAAGCAGGTTTGGTAAGGCTCTGATCCACCGCTACGGGCACCTGCAGCCGTTGGCACGCCGCCTGCAAGTGTCCTTTGCATCCCACCTCGGTCAACGACGATCGACAGGCCAAAACCGGTCTAGGGCATAAGCGGCAAGACCGCATAAGAACAGGCAAAGACGCCTGGAACCGCAAGGTTTCAGGCGTTTTTTTTTGCTTTTTTTAAAACCGTGATGAGCTTCGTCGGGAGCTAACTATGAACAGCCTCAAAACCCTGATCGTCGTCGGCAATGGCATGGTCGGCCACCACTGCGTGGCACAGTTGATCGAGCGCGGTGCGTTGGAGCACTACCGGCTGCACGTGTTCAGCGAGGAGCCGATGCGCGCCTATGACCGGGTGCACTTGTCGGAGTACTTCACCGGCCGCGATGCCGAGTCGCTGGCGCTGTCTGACGCGTCGCTGTACCAGACGCCCGGCGTGACCCTGCACCTGGGTGTGCCGGTGCTGGAAATCGACCGTTTCCGCTGTGAAGTGATCACCGCTGACGGTTGCGTGGCCTATGACAAGCTCGTGCTAGCCACCGGGTCTTACCCGTTCGTGCCGCCGATTGAAGGCGCCGAAGGCGATTCGCGGCTGGTGTATCGCACCCTCGAAGATCTGGATGCCATTCGTGCCGCCGCTGCCAATGCGCGGCGTGGTGTGGTGGTGGGTGGTGGCCTGTTGGGGCTGGAAGCCGCCAATGCGTTGAAAAGCCTTGGTCTTGAAGCCCATGTGGTGGAGTTCGCACCGCGCTTGATGCCGGTGCAGTTGGATGATTTCGGCGGCTTGGCGCTTAAAGCGCAGATCGAGCGGCTGGGGGTGGGTGTGCATTTGTCCCGCGCCACCCAATCCATCAGCGCAGGCGAGCAGTATCGCTACCGCATGAACTTTGCCAACGACGAGTTTCTCGAAACCGACCTGATCGTGTTCTCCGCCGGTATCCGCGCACAGGATGCCCTGGCCCGTCAGGCCGGCCTGGAGATCGGCCCGCGTGGTGGCGTGGTGATCAACGACGAATGCAAAAGCTGCGACCCGAACATCTATGCGATTGGCGAGTGCGCCTCCTGGAATGGCAGCCTGTTCGGCCTGGTCGCGCCGGGTTACCAGATGGCCCGAGGTGTGGCCGCGTTGTTATGTGAGCAGACCGCCGAGCCGTTTGTTGGCGCCGATATGTCTACCAAGCTCAAACTGCTGGGTGTGGATGTAGGTTCCATCGGCGATGCCCACGCCCATACGCCCGGCGCACGCAGCTATCAATTTATCGACGAAGCCAGTGCCAGCTACCGCCGGTTGGTGGTGGACGCATCCGGCAAGCACGTGATCGGCGCAGTGCTGGTGGGTGATAACAGCTATTACGACACCTTGCTGCAATACATGCAGAACAGCATCGCATTGCCCTCGCAGCCTGCTGGTCTGATCCTGCCTTCGTCCTCGGGTGCGCCCACGCTGGGCCCTGGCGCTTTGCCAGAATCCGCCACTGTATGCTCGTGCCACAACGTCACCAAAGGCGCGATCTGCTCGGCCATCGACGGCGGTTGCAGCGATCTCGGTTTGCTCAAGACCCAGACCAAGGCTTGCACCGGTTGCGGTGGTTGTGCCGGTTTGCTTAAGCAGGTGTTTGAACATGAGCTGATCGCCCGTGGCGTCAGCGTGGACAAAAGCCTGTGCGAACACTTCGCCTATACCCGCCAGGAGCTCTATGCGCTGGTGCGCGTGGAAGGCATGACAACGTTTGATGAACTGCTGGCCAAGCATGGCCGGGGCCACACCGGCTGCGATGTGTGCAAGCCGGCGGTGGGCTCGATCCTGGCGTCGTGCTGGAACCAGCCGATCATGGACGCGTCCCTGGTGCCGTTACAGGACACCAACGATACCTTCATGGCCAACATGCAGAAGAACGGCACCTACTCGGTGGTGCCGCGCATCCCAGGCGGTGAGATCACGGCCGACAAACTCATCGTGATCGGTGAAGTGGCGAAGAAATATGACCTGTACACCAAGATCACCGGCGGCCAGCGTATCGACCTGTTTGGCGCGCAATTGCATGAGTTGCCTGAAATCTGGGGCGAACTGATCGCGGCCGGGTTTGAAACCGGGCATGCGTACGGTAAATCCACGCGCACGGTGAAGTCCTGCGTGGGTAGCACCTGGTGCCGCTACGGTGTGCAAGACAGCGTGAAAATGGCGCTGCTGATAGAAGACCGCTACAAGGGCCTGCGCTCGCCGCACAAGCTCAAATTCGCTGTGTCTGGCTGCACCCGCGAATGCGCCGAAGCGCAGAGCAAGGACGTGGGCGTCATCGCCACCGAGAAGGGCTGGAACCTCTACATCGCCGGCAACGGCGGCATGCGCCCACGCCACGCCGAACTGTTTGCCACCGACCTGGATGACGCCACGCTGATCCAGTACATCGACCGCTTCCTGATGTTCTACATCCGCACCGCCGACAAATTGCAACGCACCTCGGTATGGCGCGAAAGCCTTGAGGGTGGGTTGGACTTTCTCAAGGACGTGATCCTGCACGACAGCCTGGGCCTGGGTGCCGAGTTGGAAGCGCAGATGCAGTTAGTGGTAGACCGTTACGAATGTGAATGGGCCAATGCCCTCAAAGACCCGGAAAAGCTCAAGCGCTTCCGTACCTTTGTGAATGACAAACGCCCTGATCCAGACATCCATTTTGTGCAGGAGCGCGGCCAGCGTCGGCCGGTCATGGGCACCGAACTCAACCTGATTGCTGTCGCCGAGGAGATTGCCTGATGAGCCAGCCCACTTGGAAAACCGTGTGCAATGAGCGAGACCTGGTCATCAATTCCGGCGTGGTGGTGTGGCTGGACGGCGCGCAAGTGGCGCTGTTCTACCTGCCGGGGGCGCAGGAGCAGGCGCTGTATGCCATCGACAACCACGACCCGGAATCTGGCGCCAATGTGATTGGTCGCGGTTTGATCGGCAGTATCAAGGGCGACCTGGTGGTGGCGGCGCCGATCTACAAACAGCATTACCGTCTGCACGACGGGCAATGTTTGGAGGCGCCGCACCAGCGGCTCAAGGTATGGCCGGTGCGGCTTCAGGGTGGGGTGGTGGAGTTAGACATCGGCTGAGGTGGGAATAAGGCCCGCGTCCCGGTAACTCTGAACCAGTTCGTCGTACAAGCTGATGTCGGCGCGCGTGCGGGCAATCAACTGCGCGCCGGCAATCGCGGTGTAGATGGCGCGGGCGCGGCGTTCGCAGTCTTTGACGGTGCCCAACTCAGTGAGACGGGTTGTGAGCCAGGCCACGTTGAGGTCGGCGAAGGTCAGTATCTCTTGCTTCACCTCTTCGGGCAGGTCCTGGTACTCGGCAGCCATGAAGCTGGCGAGGCAAAGGCGGTTGTCGTCTATCAGTGATTGTCGAAAGACGCTTGGGTAACGCTGCAGGCAAGTGAGCGGGTCCGGCGTGTCGCTGCTGATTGCTTCGAGAACAGTGGCCGCATCTTGCCAATAACGCCTGGCTACCGCTGCGCCGAGCTCGGCTTTGCTCGGGAAGTGGTAGTAGATACTTGCGTTCTTGATGCCCACGGTTTCGCCAATGCTGCGAAAGTTGATGCCGCTGTAACCGTAATGTTGCGCCGCGACCTTGGCGGCTTGCAGGATGGCTTCCCGTGCGTTTTCGCTCACGTGCTGGCTTCTCGGTAGGTGGGGGATGGGGCGGATTCTACGCTTATCGGCTTTTACCTGCCAACTGGTAGGTATTGATTGACAGTGCGCCGCAAAGCTCGCAATCTTTGCCTACCATTTGACAGGTAGGCGGATATTCCATGACGTTCCAATCTCAACATTCCCTGAAAATCTACGACTGGTACAACGGCCCTTATCCCGCACGTGTGCGCATTGCGCTGGCCGAGAAAGGCTTGTTACCCAGTATCGAGTTCGTGTCCGTCAACCTATGGACGGGTGAGCACAAACAGCCTGGTTTTTTGGCCCTCAATTACTCCGGCACGTTGCCGGTACTGGAACTACAAGACGGCACCTTGATCGCTGAATGCACAGCCATCACCCAATACCTGGACACCTTGGACGGCAACCCGATGCTCACGGGCAACACGCCGACCGAGCAAGGGCTGATCCATATGATGACCAAGCGTGCAGAAATTGAATTGATGGATGCGGTGAGCGTGTATTTCCATCACGCCACACCCGGGCTTGGGCCAGAGGTGGAGCTTTATCAGAATGCCGAGTGGGGCATGCGCATGAAGGAGAAGGCCGTCAGGGGCATGCGTTATTTCGATGGAGTCCTGCAAACGCGGCCTTTTGTCGCCGGCGATAGGTTTTCAATGGCCGACATCGCGGTGTTGGGCGGGTTGATTTTTGCCGACCTGGTCGACCTGCCGGTGCCTGAAGAGTGCGAAGCGCTGCGTGCATGGCTGGCCGGGGTAAACGAGCGACCTAGCGTGCAGGCGTGGCGGGCGATGGTGGCTCAATCGCGCTGACGGCAATAGCCGCCAGCGCTGCCGCCAACCCGGCTGTTGCGCTGGTAAGCGGCGGCGGGCCGGCGGTGACGCGCCGGGCGGCGCCGCTCATCGAGGCTTGGGCCAATACAACCACCGAAGCGCCCTCGGCGTAGGCCTGGTCGGCGGCACTGGCGATGGTCGCCAGGTAGCCGTCAAGGTCACCCGTCTTGAACAGGTTCCAGGCACCTGGAACCAATCGCACATCGGCGCTGTGGAACAGCCGTGAGGTGGGTTCAATGGTCGTTTGCACTGCGCACAGCACCACGATGTCGCCACCGGCCTTGAGCGCGGTGGCGGCCAGGGCTTCATCGGTGCGCAGTATCGGGGCCTGAGGGGCCCGGATAGTTTCAACCACTGGGCCTAAGGTCGAGCAGGTGAGCACAACAACGTCGGCGTGTTCGGCGAGGGCAAGCAGTGCCGATGCGGTTGCCTCGGCGATGTCAGCGGTCAACTGGCCGGCGTGTTCCGCTGCCTCCAGAAGATCAGCGCGCACGTCGTGGTGCAGTACGCCTGGGCTGATGCCGAGTGCGGTGGCTGCCACGTCAAAGACGGCGATGTTGCTGGCGGCGGTATGAAGGCAGGCAATGCGCATGGGCGATGTCCAAAATTGAAAAAAGGATAGGCAAGCCCTAATGCCAGCCAGCTAAGAGTGAACACTGTACCTGTGGCGAGGGAGCTTGCTCCCTCGCCACAGGTCACTTTTTATCTATTCAACCTCTTAACTGACTGGCATTAGGGCTTGCCCGCTCACACACTTTTGATCGAGTACGGCTTATTATCCCGTCTGCACTTTACGCCCATCAAGGAGACCCCATGGCGTTAATCACGGAACGCGTAGCACTGGCCCGCAATGGCGCCAATGACAAGGTTATCTGCCGCATGCCCTCAGGCTGGGCCGTGATGGGGGATGTGCAATTTTTGCCCGGTTACTGCCTGCTGCTGCCTGACCCGGTGGTCGCCAGCCTTAACGACCTGGCCCCTGAAGCCCGTGCCATGTATCTGCTGGATATGGCCCGAATGGGCGACGCGGTGCTGCAAGCCACCGATGCGCTGCGTATGAATTACGAGATTCTTGGCAACTCAGAGCCGGAGCTGCATTGCCATATCTTCCCGCGCTACGCCTCTGAGCCCGACGACAAACGCCGAATGCCCGCCTGGTTTTATGACTGGAAAAACGCCGTGCCGTACGCCGAAGACGTGCATGGGGCGTTGCGTCGAAAGATCGCGCACTTGTTAAGCAAGGATCAACCGGCTGTGAGTTGAGCCAAAACGTCATTGGCCTGCACAACCCTGGCATAGTCCATCGCAAGGTTACTTAGCGACAGTGCATGCACGTCTTGCGCCGGCCACAGCCGACCCGACAAATCGGTTTGGTCAAACGTATAGCAGGCATCCGCAACCACGCTCACGTCAAAACCGAGGTTGCCGCCGGAGCGTGCGGTAGCCTCGACGGAATTGTTGGTGATCACCCCGGCGACCACCAGTTGCCTGATCGAGCGCGCATGCAGCCAGCGCTCCAGCCCCGTGGCCGTGAAGGCATCCGGGACGTTTTTCTCCACCACATGTTCATGGGGCAGTGGGGCTAAGGCAGGCTGGAATTCACAACCGGGTTGCCCGGGCCAGAATACCGAGCCGGGGGTGCGGGAGATGTGTCGGATGTGCACGATGGGCCGCTCGGCCTGGCGCCATGCGTTCAGCAGGCGCTGTATGTGCACCTCGGCGTCAGGGTTGTTGCGCGGCCCCAACGTGGGCTGGTTCATACCTTGCTGCATGTCGATGATCAGCAGTGCAGCGTTTATGGCTAGCGCGCCCATGGCATATCCCTTGGCTGGAGAGGGCTGAAACATAGCAGGGTTTTCATGCGCACCGACATTCTATGTGGGAAGCGGGCTTGCTCCCACAGGTGACTGCATTCCAAAGGCTGAATGCGGTCACCTGTGGGAGCTGTCGAGCTTTAGCGAGGCTGCGAAGGCGGCGGCACTGCTGGCAGAGGCTTCATGGTTTGTAACCCGGCAGTTCACGCAATGCACCCGCCGCCCGCGTTTCATCGGGCAACGCGAGCAACCGTTGGTAAAGGTCCTGATAGGTTTTGCAGAGTTTCTCAGGGTCGGCGTTGTGCTTGCTTGGGGAGGCGTAGATCGCGTAAGTGTCGGGTGGTGCGCCACTGAGCACCGCTTCCAGATCCGCTTTGCCCTGGGATGAGGGCGCGCGCTCCTGGAACTCCTGGCTTGCAGTTTGGATAACCTGCCTACGGGCGTCTTTCACTCGGGTAATGACCGCGGGTGGCAGCGGTTGCTTGAGCTGGTAACCCTTGGGGTAGATCGCTGCCAGATACGCAGCACAATCCTGCGCGCTGCTGTCATGAAACGCCTGTACCAGTGCGCTCTCGGCTCGCCAGAACTCCAGCACGGAAGGGCTTGGCGCTTTGCGCAACGCGTCCTGTATCAACTCGACGTCACGTGTTTGCACCCTCGTTCTAAACTGCGCAAAGGTCAACGGGTCGTTCAAGGCTTGCCGTGCCTGGGCTTTTTCACGCTCGTACTGGGCGGGTGCAAGGTCGGCAAGCATGTTCAAGTGCATGTGACTGCGCAGGTAAGTATCAAGGCGCCCTGGGTCCTTGAGACGCGCCAGGCGTGCGTCGGTAAAGTACTGCGCCTCCACGGTGTCGGTGATGACGTGGTTGCGCTTGAGTTCGGGGGTGTCCGGGTACCACATGTCGTCGCTACCCGTATCCAGCACCTTGTCGACAAACGCCTTGGACGCACCGTGACGCTGCAACGCATCGCGGTATTGGTTAAGCAGGTCCGAGGATTTATGCGTCGAGCCAAACAGCGCCGCCGCATGAAAGCCCAACCGGCCACTCTCGCCCAGCAGGCGTTCCTTACCGGCCATGAACGCCAGGGTGCAGGCACTCAGGCAATCAGCGTTGGTGTAGGTGATGAGGCCTTTTTCTTCGATGAGCATGCCGATTGCCCGTGCTTCGCCAAACAGGCCGCCGCCGCTATTGAGGTGCAGGGTGTCGACCGTGGGGTTGTCGGTCAGTGCCTGTTCGAGCGCAGCGAGGCTGCCGGGCGCAAAGCCACCGTTGAATTCAAGTTCGGTTTCACTGAGCACAGTGATCTGAAATGGCGCCAGTGTCGTGGGGTTGATCGCCAGTAGCATGGCTGACTTGAGTGCCGGGGCGAGCTCCAGCATGGAGTAGCCCACGTCGATGAACCCGACAATCACCAGCACACGCACAAGGTGCACCCAAACATGTTTACCGCCACGCTGCTTGTGCCGCGACGCCGACCGCCAAACCCCCACGCATTGCCAGGTAGCGACGGCCAACGTGAAGCTCAAGAAGAGCACGGCCATGATCAGCAAGCCCCGAGGGCTAGGCGGGTGACGTAGCAGCAAGAAATACAGGGGCGCCATGGCAAGCAGGAAGACCAGGCTGAGCAGCACTTCGTTGACCCAGAAGGATCGGGCCAGCGAAAGCTCACCGCGCCAGTGACGAATAATGTAGTTGCGAGCGGGGTAGCTGCGAGCGGGCGTGGTTACGGCGGCGTCTTCCATGATGCGCGGGAGTCCTTGAGGGGGCAGCGAGACAAGGCGCGCAACATATCAGCCCGGTATTCGGCGAGACAGTGTTTTGTTCGAAAGACTGTGTAAACTGCCGCCCCCAATTTCAGCAAGGATGCTTTGAATGCGTTCGCTCGTCCGCGGTGTGCTCCTGTCTCTTTCCCTGGCCACCCAGGTTAGCGCCGAACCCCGCTCTTTCTCGGTCAATGACCCCAGCGGCCAGTTCCTGGTCGAAGTGCTGTTCCCGGACGCGCCGCAAGACCTGGGCCAACAAGCCCGTGCGCTGATCACCGTGCGCGATAAAACCACCCTCGACATCCTTCAGCAATTGCAGACCCCGGCCGCCCCAGTGCCTTTGGATCACAATGGCAAGACGCTGGACTGGCGCCTGGTGGGCGAGAGCGGCGTGCTGTACTTCGCCGATATCGATCGTGATGGCCGCATGGACCTGGCGATCCGCAATGGCGATGGTCCTGATGCCGGCTTTCAATCCAACTACGATGTGTACCTGCAAGACCCGCAGAAACCGCAATGGGTGCTCAACGCCGCGCTGACCGAGCTGGCCAATGAAACCAGCGGCGCGATGTTTTCGGTCAGCCCCAAGGACGGTGTGATCCATTCGCAAACCGACCGTGGCTGTTGCTGGACGCGTTCGTCGCAATGGCAAATGCGCGATGGCCAGTTGGTACGACTGGGCTCGTATACACAGGAAGAGGTGCCACCGACCGAGTTCGGCGAAAACTCCAGCATGCCCAGCGGCTACATGCTGCGCACCACCGGAGAGTGGAAAAACGGCCAATGGCAGGAGACGCCACGCCTGGAAGGCCCGGTCAACGAAGACCCGCAGATGCTCGCCGGCACCCTCGACAGCAAGCTCCCGGTTGAGCTCTGGTACCAGCAGCAGGGCGCGGTACTGATTGGCGAGTTGCGCTACACCAAAAGTGGCAGCGGCAAGCCGATCAAGCTGGTGGGCGACCGCAGCGACTACGACGACAAACCCTTCGTCTACCTGCACGAATACGCCGACGATGGTCACCGGACCGGCATCTGGCGCATCACCCGCGAAACCACGGAGCCCTACGCCTACACCGGCACCTGGGTCAGTGGCGCCAAAGGCGATAACCCTGAGTTGCCGATTGTGCTGCACGCGGCCGAGCGTGAGCCGGAGTACGACAAGTACGATGAAGTCCCCCGCGACCAGCGCGATGGCCATTACCAGATGCGCGATGACTTCCTCGGCCGTGATGGCGACCTTGACGTGAGGATTCTTCCCGAACGGGATCACGAGGGCAGGGAAGTGGCCGAGTTCACCGTGACGCTCAAAGACACCAAGACCGGCAAACAACTCGTGACCGCGAAGCACACCGTACCCATGGAAACCGAAAACCTGATCATCGTGCGCGAGCCGCTGGCACCCAAGGGCAACGGGCCGTATCACATCCAACTGGTGAAGCACTTTGCGGTGATCGAGCACAACTCGGCGCCGGATAATCTGGAGTATTTCACGGGGATGTATCGCAAACAGCCTTGATGGGGCCACGCTGTAACGGTCGCTGCCAATAAGAAGGGCCACCTTGAAAACCGGCGGCCCCGCTGATCACCCAGCGATCAGTTATCGGCCTTGACCCATTTGCAGTTGGTCAACGTGTCACCGCCGTCCACCTTCAAATAGAACGCATCCGGTACGGCCACCCACTGATGGACGCTGCCTACCGGGCCGTCGTGATAGTTGGTGTACAACTTCCCATCGACAATCTGCCAACCCAGCGGATAGGCCGAGGAGCGGTAGACCCACCGCCTCGGGTTTGCCCGGCACGACAGGTAGTTGTCGTCCTGAAGCTTGAGCACCGCGAAGTTGCCATCGTTGGCGTCTTTTTTGAACTTGGCTTTGGGGCCGTTGGATGCGGTGGCGCTGATGTAGTCCCAGAAGCTCCATGTGGCGTTGGTGCCAACGAAGTAGGCATAACTGGTGACGCTTTGGCCCTTGTCGTTTACATAGTCCAGTTGGAGGTTGAACCATTCGCCCTCCGGGAACGCCTGGCTACCGCTGCGGGAGGTGAGGGGCTTGCCGTCGGGCACAAAGGGTTGGTCGTCAGAGGCAGGCGCTGATGTATCGCTCATAGGTGTATTCCTTGAAAAGAGAGAGTCGTGACGCACACTCGCCCGAGCCAAAGCCATAAAGCGGAAGGGGAATACAGGGGGACTGTCGCGGGATTAATGCAGGTTGCGCCTTGCACACAACGGCCTGTGCTACGACTGGTGACGGTGACCCGTTTGCGGAGCGGCGTGTCCTTCTCTACATCCATGAATTCAGCGGCAGCGGCGTGAGCCGTCGAGGCGCCTGGCAAGGTTAGATCATGCTGTTGGATTCGTCGAAAAAATAGCGCGCCCGTCACACTCAATGACGGGCGCGAAGTGGCCGCTGATCAGCGGTTGAACCGTTCAACCAACGCATATTGCGTGGCTGCGGTGTTGGTCAGCTCTTTGCTCAAGTCCGTGGATTGATGGGCCTGCACCGAAGTCTGGTCCGCCAGCTCGGCAATGGTGGTGATGTTGCGGCTGATCTCCTCGGCGACCGCGCTTTGTTCCTCGGTAGCGGCGGCGATCTGGGTGGTCATGTCGGTGATGTGGGACACCGCTTCGCTGATACCCACCAGGGCCTGGTCGGCTTCCAGCACCCACGCCACGCCTTCCTGAGCTTGGCGTTGGCCGTGCTCCATGCTGTGCACGGCATTGTTGGAGGAGGCTTGCAGCTTGGTGATAAGGGCGTGAATCTGGGTGGTGGACTGGGAGGTGCGCTGGGCCAGTTGGCGCACCTCGTCGGCTACCACGGCAAAGCCGCGGCCTTGCTCGCCGGCACGGGCGGCTTCGATGGCGGCGTTGAGGGCCAGCAGGTTGGTCTGGTCGGCGATGCCTTTGATCACGTCGACCACGCTGCCGATCTCGTCGCTGTCACGGGCCAATTGCGCCACGGTGACGCCGGTTTCACCCACCACGGCAGACAGTCGCTCGATGGCCTCACGGGTGTCGCGCGCCACATCGCGGCCGCGCCCGGTCAGGGCATTGGCTTGTTGGGTGGCGTCGGCGGTGCGTTGTACGTGGCTGGCGACTTCCTGAGTGGTGGCGGCCATTTGGTTGACGGCGGCCGAGACTTGCTCGGTCTCTACACGCTGGCGGTCCAGGCCTTTGGCGCTGGCGGTGGCCAACTGGTCGGACTGCCCTGCGAGGGCGCTGAGTTGTTCGGCGCTGTCCTGCAAGCGGGTCAGGCAGGTTTTCAGGCGTGCGGTCTGGCTGAGGAACGCGGTTTCCAAACGTGCCTGGGGGCCGCTTGCGTCGCTGTACATCTGGGCGATCAATGCGTCTGACGTCGATGGCTCGACACCTTCCAACAGGCGCAAGGTACTGCTTTGGCGCCAGCGCGAGCACAGCACGCCCACTGGAATGGCCACCGCTACGGCGACCGCGAGGGCGACTGGAGCACTGAGGTACAGCCCGGCGAGGCTGCCGGCGATAGCGGTCGCGGCATACGGCACGCAACTCAACAGGGTCGGCAGCCATGCATCCTGGCGCGGCACGCCGGGCTTGCCACTGCTGATGCGTTGATAGAGCGCCTGGGCGCGGCGGATTTCATCGGCAGTGGGCTTGACCCGCACCGACTCGAAGCCCACTACTTTGCTGCCGTCGAAAATCGGCGTGACGTAGGCGTTGACCCAATAGTGGTCGCCATTTTTTGAGCGGTTCTTGACGATGCCCATCCAGGGCAGGCCTTGCTTGAGTGCGCTCCACATGTGCGCGAATACAGCTGGAGGAACGTCGGGGTGACGCACGATATTTTGCGGCGCGCCGATCAGATCTGCGCGGTTAAAACCGCTGATTTCGACAAAGGCGTCGTTGCAGTAGGTGATTACACCCCGAACATCGGTGGCCGAGATAAGTTTCTGTTGAGACGCGAGGGAAATCTCGCGCTGTGTCACTGGCTGGTTGTTGCGCATTCCGACTACTCCCTGGTTGCACTTAGCCAATCGGCCTCAACTTCGAAAAGATTAATGCACATTTGATATTTCGCCAGCCATTGGTCAAAAGCCTGAAACTTCCCGCTGAAAACCCCCATAATGGCGGCCATTTTTGTTTAGCCGTTATTCTGGTGTGCCCGCATGGAAATCAAGGTCAACTTTCTCGACAACCTTCGACTTGAAGCCAAGTTCGACGACTTCACGGTGATTGCCGACCAGCCGATTCGCTACAAGGGCGACGGTTCGGCACCGGGGCCGTTCGATTACTTCCTGGCTTCGTCGGCGTTGTGTGCGGCGTACTTCGTGAAGTTGTATTGCCAGACGCGCAATATCCCCACCGACAATATTCGTCTGTCCCAGAACAACATTGTCGACCCGGAAAACCGCTACAACCAGATCTTCAAGATTCAGGTGGAGTTGCCAGCGGATATTTCCGATAAAGACCGCCAGGGTATTTTGCGTTCCATCGACCGTTGCACGGTCAAGAAAGTGGTACAGGCCGGCCCTGAGTTCGTTATCGAAGAAGTTGAAAATCTGGATGCGGACGCCCAGGCACTGTTGATGCCTAATTCGACCTCCGAGGGCGGCACCTACATCGCCGGCAAGGATCTGCCTCTGGAGCAGACCATCGCCAACATGTCCGGCATCCTCGCCGGGCTGGGGATGAAAATCGAGATCGCCTCGTGGCGCAATATCGTGCCCAACGTGTGGTCGCTGCATATCCGCGATGCCCATTCGCCGATGTGCTTTACCAACGGCAAGGGCGCGACCAAGGAAGGCGCCCTGGCGTCGGCGTTGGGCGAGTTTATCGAGCGGCTCAACTGCAACTTTTTCTATAACGATCAGTTTTGGGGTGAGGAACTGGCCAACGCGCCGTTCGTTCATTACCCGGACGAGCGCTGGTTCCAGCCGGGCGCCAATGATGAGCTGCCGAGCGAGATCCTCGACGCCTACTGCCTCAAAGTCTACAACCGCGAGGGCGAGCTGCGTGGTTCGCACCTGTTCGATACCAACTCCGGTAATGAAGAACGCGGCATTGTCTCGCTGCCGTTTGTGCGTCAGTCCGATGGCGAGGTGGTGTACTTCCCGTCCAACCTGATCGAAAACCTCTACCTGAGCAACGGCATGAGCGCCGGCAATACGCTGGCCGAAGCCCAGGTGCAGTGCTTGTCGGAGATTTTTGAGCGGGCGGTGAAGCGCGAAATCATCGAAGGTGAATTTGCCTTGCCGGACGTACCGGCCGAGGTACTGGCCAAGTACCCAAGCATTGTGGCCGGTATTGAAGGCCTGGAAGCCCAGGGCTTCCCAGTGCTGGTCAAAGACGCGTCGCTGGGCGGTGAATTCCCGGTAATGTGCGTGACCCTGATGAACCCACGCACCGGTGGCGTATTCGCCTCGTTCGGCGCCCACCCAAGCCTGGAAGTGGCTCTGGAGCGCAGCCTGACTGAATTGCTGCAAGGCCGCAGCTTCGAGGGTTTGAACGACTTGCCGCAGCCGACCTTTGAAGGGCAGGCGGTGACCGAGCCGAACAACTTCGTCGAGCACTTTATTGATTCGAGCGGCGTGGTGTCGTGGCGCTTTTTCAGTGCGCAGTCTGACTATGAATTTGTCGAGTGGGACTTCTCGGGTGAGGGTGAAGACTCCAATGCCCAGGAAGCTGCGACCCTGTTCGGCATTCTGGAAGGCATGGGCAAAGAGTCGTATATGGCGGTGTACGAACACCTCGGCGCAACCGCGTGCCGCATCCTGGTGCCGGACTACTCGGAAATCTACCCGGTGGACGACCTGATCTGGGACAACACCAATAAGGCGCTGTTTTTCCGGGCTGACATCCTCAACCTGCACAGCCTCAACGAAGAAGAGCTACAGGCCCTGGTCGAGCGCTTGATCGAAAGCGAGCTGGACGACTACACCGACATCACCACCCTGATCGGCATCGAGTTTGATGACAATACCGCGTGGGGGCAACTCACCATCCTGGAATTGAAGCTGCTGATTTTCCTGGCCTTGCAGCAATATGAAGAGGCCAAGGAGTGCGTGGAGATGTTCCTGCAGTACAACGACAACACCGCCGAACGCGGCCTGTTTTACCAGGCGATGAACGCGGTGCTGGAGATGGAACTGGACGACGACCTGGAGCTGGCTGATTACGAGGCGAACTTCCGTCGCATGTTTGGCAATGATCGGATGGACGCGGTGGTCGGTTCGGTGAGCGGTGATGTGCGCTTCTATGGCTTGACGCCGACCAGCATGAAGCTCGAAGGGCTGGAGCGGCATCAGCGGTTGATTGAGAGCTACAAGAAGCTGCACTCGGCTCGGGCGAATCTCACCTCAGCCAGGTGATATCTACCTGACCGGTTGAGGTCAAAATGTGGGAGGGGGCTTGCTCCCGATGGCGGTGGACCAGTCACTGGATTAGGTGACTGACACACCGCCATCGGGAGCAAGCTCCCTCCCACATTTGGCTCTGCGTCGAGCCTGAATACTGAGTACACCAGCAATCCCTGTGGGAGGGGGCTTGCCCCCGATGCGGTGGACCAGTCACTGGATTAGGTGACTGACACACTGCCATCGGGAGCAAGCCCCCTCCCTCATTGGATTGCCATTGTTTGGGGGATTTGCGTTCTGTGCCTTTAGATTTTTGCGAGGGCACGGGCCAGGTCCGCGCGTAAATCCTCCACATCCTCGACGCCTACCGACAGCCGCACCAACCCATCGCCAATCCCCAACTGCGCCCGCGTGGCGGCCGGGATGCTGGCGTGGGTCATGATCGCGGGGTGTTCGATCAGGCTTTCCACGCCGCCCAGGCTTTCGGCCAGGGCAAAAATCCTGACGTTTTCCAGGAAACGCGTGGCGCCGGCCAGGTCGGTGTTGAGGTCAATCGAAATCATCCCACCAAACCCACGCATTTGCCGTTGGGCCAGCTCGTGTTGTGGGTGCGACGCAAGGCCTGGGTAGTAGACCCGCGCCACTTGCGGCTGTTGTTCCAGCCAGGTGGCCAGGGCCAGGGCGTTACTGCAATGACGCTCCATGCGCAGGGCCAAGGTTTTCACGCCGCGCAGGGTGAGAAACGCATCGAACGGCCCTGCAATGGCACCGACGGAATTTTGCAGAAAGCCCAGGCGTTCAGCCAACGCCGGGTTATCGCCGACGATGGCGATGCCGCCGATTACATCCGAGTGGCCATTGAGGTATTTGGTGGTGGAGTGCACCACCACATCAAAACCCAACTCAAGCGGGCGCTGAATCCAAGGGCTGGCAAAGGTGTTGTCAGCCACGCAGATAATTGCGCGAGCCCTGCAGAGTTGGGCGATGGCGCTGAGGTCGGTGAGGCTCAACAGGGGATTACTCGGGGTTTCGACCCAGACCATACGCGTGTCGTCCTGCAAGCTGGCTTCAAACGCTGCAAGGTCGCTTAAATCCACAAAACTGAAACGGTGCCCGGCGCTGCGTTGGCGCACTTTGTCGAACAGGCGGAAGGTGCCGCCGTACAGGTCGTTGCCCGAGACGATATGCGCGCCGGCGTCCAACAATTCCAGCACCGTCGAGATCGCCGCCAGCCCGGAGGCAAACGCAAATGCCTGGCTGCCGCCTTCGAGGTCGGCCACGCAACGTTCCAACGCAAAGCGCGTCGGGTTATGGGAGCGGCCATAGTCAAAGCCCTTGTGCACGCCGGGGCTGTCTTGCAGGTAGGTGGAGTTGGCGTAGATCGGCGGCATCAGCGCTCCTGTGGTCGGGTCGGGTGCTTGCCCGGCATGGATCACGCGGGTGGCAAACGCGGCTTTATCGGGCTGGCTCATGCAAGGGATCTCCGCAGGTGGTTGAGCAGATCGACGCGGGTGATCAGGCCATGGAAACCTGAGGCGTCGGCAATGATGGCGACCAGGCCGCGATCAAGCTCGGCCTGCAGTTCGGCGAGGCTGGCGCTGGGGTCAAGGGTTTGCAGGGTGTCGGTCATGGCGCTGGCGACGATCATGTTGAAGTCGGCCGCGTCGTGGTGCAGACCCAGCAGGATGTCGGATTCGTCAATCACGCCGACCAGGTCGCGACCGTTCACCAGCACAGGCAATTGGGAGACATCCGCCAGGCGCATGCGTTGAAAGGCAGTGAGCAAGGTGTCGTCGGGGCTGACGCTGATCACGCGGCCGTCTTCGAAGCGGCGGGCGATCAGGTCACGCAGGTCGCCGTAGTGTGTGTAGTGCAGCAGGCCTGCGTCTTTCATCCATTGGTCGTTGTAGACCTTTGAGAGGTAGCGCGTACCGGTGTCGCACACAAAGGTGACCACGCGCTTGGGCTCGGTTTGCTCGCGGCAGTAGCGCAGGGCAGCGGCGAGCAGGGTGCCGGTGGACGAGCCACCCAGGATGCCCTCGGCGCGCAGCAATTGGCGGGCGTGGTCGAAGCTTTCTTCATCGCTGATGGAATAGGCGTGACGCACGCTGGAGAGGTCGGCAATGGACGGCACGAAGTCCTCGCCGATGCCTTCCACCGCCCATGAACCGGGGGTTTCAAGACGACCGCTGCGGCTGTATTCGGCCATCACCGAGCCTACGGGGTCGGCCAATACCATGGCGAGCTCAGGTTGCACGCGCTTAAAGAAACGGGTGAGACCAGTGAGCGTGCCGGCCGAGCCGACGCCTACCACGATGGCGTCCAGATCGTGTTGGGTTTGCGCCCAGATCTCCGGCGCGGTGCTGGTTTCGTGGGCCAGGGGGTTGGCCGGGTTATTGAATTGGTCGGCGAAGAATGAATCGGGAATGTCTTTGGCAAGCCGTGCTGCGACGTCCTGGTAATACTCGGGGTGCCCCTTGCCCACATCGGAGCGGGTGATATGCACTTCGGCGCCCATGGCCTTGAGGTGCAGCACTTTTTCCGTAGACATTTTGTCGGGCACTACCAACACCACACGGTACCCTTTGGCCCGGCCGACCAGCGCCAGGCCCAGGCCGGTATTGCCGGCAGTGGCTTCGATAATGGTGCCGCCCGGTCGCAGGCGGCCATCGCGTTCGGCGGCGTCGATCATGGCCAGGCCAATGCGGTCCTTGATGGAGCCGCCGGGGTTTTGGGATTCAAGCTTTAGAAACAGCGTGCAGAGGCCGGTATCGAAGCGGCTGACGCGAACCAGCGGGGTGTTGCCGATCAGTTCTAGCACGGCGGGACTGGGCAGTGTGGGCATGTCGTCACCTTTGAAAGAGGGGGGACAGCGAACAGCAAAGCATGGTTTGCAACATAGGCCCGTATCGGGAAGGTCGCAACTGAAGGGGCCGTTGAATGTCTTTTTTTGGCGCATGGGCACGGGTGGAGTGCCTGGCCCACGGCTATCGCAAGCAAGCCACAGTTGACCGGATGTGCCCGGTCCACTGTGGGAGCTGTCGAGCTTTAGCGAGGCTGCGAAGGCGGCGGTACTGGCGATAGAGACCCCAGCACACTGCGCAACCGGCCCAGCACTGCCGCACTCGCCGATTGCATGGGGGCACGCAAATCGCTGTTGATCAAGCCTTGCATCGCCAGGGCGGCTTTAACCGGGGCCGGGTTGGGCTCTACAAACATCGTGTTGATCAACGGTAACAAGCCAAAAAACGTCGCTCGGGCCTCAGCCAGCTGGTTATCGCGCACCTGTTGGTACAGCGCCACGAACTGCTCGGTGTGCACATGGGCCGATGCCGCAATCGCCCCAATGGCGCCCAGGCACAGGGCATTGAAGATCTGAATATCCTCCCCACACAACACATCCACTTCACCACTGGCCACTAACGCCAATGTATTGCCCAGGTTGCCGCCACAATCCTTGACTGCGTTGATGCGCTGATGGGCGACGATACTCAGCAACGTCGCCTGATCGAACGTCGCGCCCGTGCGGTAGGGAATGTCATACAAAATAATCGGCACACTGGATGCATCGGCCACCGTGCGAAAGAACGCTTCAAGACCCGCCTGGGAAGGGCGGATATAACTCGGCGCGGGCACCAATAAGCCCGCCACCGGGCGTTTCAGAATTTGAGCCTGGAACTGCAACAGCTCAATCTGGTTGTTGCCCGCCAACCCCATCACCACGCGATGGGCCGGCACCCACTGCAACACGGCATCCAGTACCGCCAGTTGTTCCTGGCGACTCAGCGACGCTGCCTCCCCGGTGGTGGTGCACACCATGATCCCGGCCACGTGCTTTTCCAGCAGGTGGCTGACCAGTCGATGCAGGCCGATAAAGTCGATGGCACCGTCATTGAACGGTGTGACCACGGGAACCCAGATACCTTGAAACGCTGACATGCACTTTCTCCTGATGATTGACCGCTTGAGTCACCGTCAGGAGGGCAGGGGGAATTGTGCAAGGGGGGAGACCGTCGCGCTCAATGTCCTGTCAGCTCATCTGACGGGACAGCGCGCCCCGGTCACATGAGCGACTGTTTCTTCGATTTGAGGGCGTGCGCAACGCAGCTTTGCGCCTTGGCAACGGAGCCAATGGCGAAAAGGTTAAGCAGCGACGTAGCAGACATGAATTGTCACACCCTGAATGAGGTCCCTATCTTCAGGGGATGTCAGCGAGCGTGTCAAGCACCCTCAAAGCCGCTCGAATCGCGGCGATAACGATTTTGGTCATCGTGATCGCCTTGAAGGTGTGCCCAGGTGCTGCGTCAGAAACTGTACTTCGCGGTAACGGTAACGTTGCGCGGGTCACCGTACACATCGTAAGGACTCCACGTGGAGTTACTGGCGATGCCCTGGTAGTACTTCTTGTCGAACACGTTGTTGAGATTGAGTTGGGTGTCCAAGTGTTTGTTGACCTGGTAGCCAGCCATCAACCCTACTAGCGCATAGGCTTGCTGTTCGATATGGAAGTTGCCGAATGCGTTACTGCCCTTGTTGTACGTGCTGCTCTGGCTGTAGAGGTTCGCGCCGATACGCAATTTGTTCAGGTCGCCTTGCAGGCGGTAAGTTGTGTTGGCCTTGAACATATGCCGAGGCACGTCGGTGTCGAACAGGGTGCCTTCCTTGTTCTTGTCGGCATCTTTTTGGTACTTGGCCTGGGCGAAGGTGTAGCCGGCGCCTACCTGCCAGTTTGGCGTCAATGCCCCGTTGATCTCCAGTTCGATACCCTGGCTGCGGACTTTGCCAGCGGCCTCATAACAGGCGTAGCTGCCGACGGCGATAAACCTGCACTGGCTGCTGTCAGCGACTTCTGCAGCACGGTTGAGCTGGTCGATCTGGAACAACGAAACGCTGGCATTCAGCGCGCCGCCAAAGTACTCGCCCTTGATGCCCACTTCATAGTTTTCGCCCGTGATCGGCTTGATGCCTGCGCCTTCGCCGTCTTTCTCGTCCTGGGGCTGGAAGATATCGGTGTAGCTGGCGTAGACCGAGTAGTTGTCGTCCAAATCATAGATCACGCCGGCGTACTTCGTGACGTGGCGCACTTCCTTGGTTTTCCCCGAGGTGTAGTACTGGTCGTTGGTCTGGTCGTAGATCGAGGTCGAGTCGTACCAGTCCAGCCGCGCGCCCACAATTACCTTCAGCGGGTCAGCGAGGTTCCAGCGCGTGGTGACGTACAGGCCCTCCTGATCGACCTTGTCGTTGATGGCGTAAATATCTGGAACGAACGGCCTTGGCGTATTTGGATTGAGCGTGTTGATGTCGATATTGTTGATGAAGGCGGTGCCACCGACGGCTTCGGTCTTGAGTTGACGCTTGCTGGCACCCACCACCAGTTCATGCTGGCGCCCCAGCAAAGAGAACGGCCCGCTGGCGAAGGCGTCATAGGTTGACTGGTCGTAGTCGCGGGTCTGATTGAACACCCGCTGACGGTAGGTTGCATCGTTGTTACGTTCCAGAACGGCGCCGCCCAATTTAAAGTCAGACCAGTTCTTCGAAGCCCCCAGGTGCAGGCGCCAGTCGTTGTCGAAACGCTGGTCCAGCTCGACGAATACCGTCTTGTTCTCGACGTCCTGGTGCGACCAGCTGTAGCCGAATGACTTGGCCCGACTCAACCCCATGTGGCTGCCGTCCGGGTTTACCGGTAAGCCGCCCCAGTTGATGTTGTTATTGTCGTTCTGGTCTGACGCACCCACGGTCAGGGTGGTGCTGTCAGTCAAATCAAACTCGGTGACGGCGTAGAACACGCCGCGTTCACGCCCGGCGTAGTCCTGGTAGCTATCCTTGTCGTGATAGGCGCCAACAAAACGCCCGCGCACGCTACCGCTGTCGTTGACTGGGCCGGAGACGTCCAGTTCGCTGCGGTAATTGTCCCAACTGCCAGCGCTGCCGGTGATGCTCGCTTGGAACTCCCGGGTGGGGCGTTTGCGCACCATGTTGATGGCAGCTGAGGGGTTGCCGGCGCCTTGCATCATGCCGGTGGCACCGCGCACCACCTCGACACGGTCGTAAGGCGCCAGATCGGCGGTGGCTACCCAGTCGGCGTTATAGGTGGTGGGTAGGCCGTCGAACATGATGTTGGTGATAGGGAAGCCACGGGCGAAGAACTCGCTGTTGGCCGGACGCGCCGCCGCCAGGCGCAAACCCGGAGTGGCCTGGACCACATCGTCGAGGCTGCGCATCGCCTGGTCGTCCATGCGCTGGCGCGTAATCACCGTCACCGATTGTGGGGTTTCGCGCAGCGTCAGGGGCAGCTTGGTGGCTGCCTGCATGGCCCCGGTCGTGTAGGAACCACTGTTTTCGGTGACCGCGCCAAGGTCTGCACCACTGATGGTGGTGGCGCCCAGCTCAAGCGCGCTGGTGTCGCCAGTGCGCTCAACCAGCAGGTAGTTGCCGCTGGCCGTGCGTATAGCGCTCAGTCCACTGTCGGCCAACAGGCGGCTGAGGCCTTCATGTACGCCATACTCACCGCGCAATGCCGGAGCGCGTTTGCCCTGTACCAGCGCCGGGTCGAAGGGCAGGGAGATACCGGCAACCTGGGCGAAGTCGTTGAGCGACTCTTCGAGCGCCCCGGCGGCCAGGTTGTATTGGCGGTTACCAGACTGCTCTGCCTGTGCGGCAAAACTGGCCAGCGGCAGGCCGATCACGCCACCGAGCAAAAGGCTGTGGAGGGTCAGCGCGAGGACGCTGCGAGGTAGAGGCCGAGAGGGGGTCAAAACAGAGGACATGAACGACGAGCTCCTTTCGAATAACAGGGGGGATGTCCTGTCTGTCGAAGGGCTCGGGAAAACCCGTAAATTTTTTTGCGAAATTTTCTCATCAGGTTCAGCGGGCGACGATACGCGTCCATAGCGGGGTGAAGCGCTCGACGCGAACCGGCAATGAGTCGCTCAGGGCACTCAGGGCTTGATCGATGTCATCGAGTTGGAACACGCCGGACACTTCCAATTGTGCAATGGAAGGGTCACAGCGCAACCACCCATGGCGATACCGCGCCAGCTCAGCGGTGATGTTGCCCAGCGTCATGCGTTTGGCCACCAATTGCCCACGTGTCCATGCGCTGGCATTGAGGCTGCTGGCCTCGACACGCTGGCTGCCGGTGATATCGATCAGGTATTCCTCGCCAGCGGCAACCCGTATCGGTTCGCTTTTCCCGTGAATGGCGACTACGCCGTCCTCCACTCGCACGCGCGTGCCCTGCGGTTCATCGCGCACCGCAAACGCGGTGCCAATGGCCTGTAACTGCGCATGCCGGGTGCTGACCCAAAAACTACGGCGCCCGCCAGGCGCGGCGCTGTCCTTACCGGTATCGATAAAAACTTCGCCGTGACGCAGGGTTATCAGGCGGCGCCGGGTGTTGAATTGGACGTCCACCACACTGGCGGTATTGAGTTGCAGGCGAGTGCCATCATTGAGCAGGAATTGACGACGCTCGCCCACACCCGTGGCGTAATCCACGCCCCAAGGTACCCACGTGCTTTCACGCAGCGACCAGCCGGTGACACCCGTGGCAAGTAGACCCATGGCGAGCAGCTTAAGCGTTTGGCGTCGGGTGTAACGTGCGCTGTGCAGTCGCTCCAGGCTATCGCGCGCCACGCTGCCTGGCAGCGCCGCCAAGCCTTGGAACGTGGCATCGCTGGTTTGCAGCGCTTGCCACGCTACCTCGTGCAGTGCATCGGCTTGGCGCCAGTGCAGGCAGGCTTCCAGCACCTGAGGGTTCGAGCCGTTGGACTCCAGCTTCACCAGCCAGCCGATGGCTTGGTCGAGTACGGTATCAGGCAGCTCTGGTAGCGTTCGCGTGCTCATTGTTGAGCCAGGTAGCAATGGCGAATGGCGCTGGCCATGTATTTCTCCACCGAGGCGAGGCTGACGTCCAGGCGTATGGCGATGTCTTTGTAGCTCAGGCCCTCAAGCCGCGACAGCAGAAAGGCCAAGCGCACCTTCGGGCGCAGGCCGTCGAGCAATGCATCCACACGGTCCAGGGTCTGCAACAACATCAGTTGCGACTCCGGCGACGGCACCTCAGCCTGGGGCAGATGTGCAATGGCCTCCAGGTACGCCCTTTCAACCCGCTGCCGACGAACACGATCAACCAGTAACCCATGTGCCACGGTACTCAACCAGGCACGTGGCTGGCGCAACTCCTGCAACCGGTCAGGCTTGCCAAGAATGTGCACGAAGGTGTCATGGGCCAGGTCGGCCGCATTGTCGCCATGGCGCAGTCGTTTGCGTAACCAGCCCAGCAGCCAAGCGTGATGATCGATATACAGGGTATGAATATCAGCGTGCTGGGCTGGAGGGAGGGATGACGACGGCACTGAAAGCCTCTGCAAGAACAAAGTGCATTTGAGAATTCATCGCATCTTAGTGCTGATCAGTGGTCATCAGCAAGTAGAGACTGTGTTTATACCCATGCTTTATTCACGCTCGGCGCGCCATCAATAACACCGTCGCCGCAGCTGAGAGCAAGCCCGCGCAGCAACGATTGAACACCCGCTTGCCCCGTGGCTCGGCAAACCAGCGACGCATATGCAGGCCCATAAAGGCGTAGGCGCTGATAGCTTCGGTGACTGGCGCTCCGGCGATACCCAAAAGATCAAGGTCAAGGCCGGGCGCATGAGCCCCGAAGAGCGTGAAGTCATGCGCGCTCGTCAGGAAGACGCCAAGCGCAGGGCCGCAGAGATCGCGGCCAACGCATCACGTCGAGCGGCCAACCGTGCTGCGGGTCTATTCAAGCGCATGCCCGAAAAGGGCAAGAGCGCCTACCTGGATCGAAAGCAGATCGTCGGCTTCAAGGTTCGCTATGCGCCCCGTACCGGCGCTTTTTTAGTGCCCATGTGCAACGTCCGCGACCAGATCGTCGGCTTGCAGGTGATCTTCCCCGCGAAGCAAGAGGACACCGGGCGCGACAAGGCCTACTGGCCCTACGGCATGTCGAAAGAGGGCGCCTTCCACCTTATCGGCCCACACCCCGAACCCGGCGAGCCGGTGCTGGTGTGTGAAGGCTATGCCACGGGCGCAAGCCTGCACATGGCGACGTCTCTCACTGTTGCCATCGCCTTCGACGCGGGCAACCTGCTGCCAGTCTCCAAGGCGATGCGCGAACGCTTCCCCGGTTGCCCGCTGATTATCTGCCGCGACGACGACTGGAAGACCAAGCGCCCCAACGGTGATGCCTGGAACCCAGGCGAAGAGAAAGCCGCCAACGCCGCGCTGGTTGTCGGCGGTCAGGTGGTTGCCCCGGTGTTCTCCGGTGAGCGCGAGATCAAGTGGACCGACTTCAACGACCTGCACGTCGCCGAGGGTTTGGAGGCCGTCCGCCGCCAGGTGCTGGCGGTGGTCAAGCCTCCTGCAGCTGGTGGTTGGAAAGACCAACTTGCCCGTACCGAAAACGGCTCCCTGATCGCGCATATGCAAAACGTTGAGCTGATTCTGGGCAACGACGAGCGCTGGGCCGGTGTTATCGGTTACAGCGTGTTCAGCTCCAAGATCGTCAAGCTGCGGTCTGCGCCCTTCGGTGGCGGTGCCGGCGATTGGGCCGACATCGATGACATGCGCGTGATGAAATGGCTCGCCCAGCAATACAACCTCCGCGTGAAAGATTCCCATGTGATCGAGGCGGTCAGCGTCGTTGCACACGACCACGCCTTTCACCCGGTGCGCGAGTACCGGCATGCAGGCGCTGCTCGATGGCAAGAGCCGCTTTAACGCGCAGCCGCGTTTGCTGGCCGCGCCCAAGCACACGGCGACCCTGGCCGTCGCAACCGCATTGGTAGGCTTGAGCGACAAGTTGCGCGCGATGGCAATCATCGATGGCCCTAACACCACCGACGAAGACGCAATGGAATCCCGCTCTTCCCACCCCACGAATGCTACGTCGAAGTCTTTGCCGGCGGTGCCGCGCTCTACTTCATGCGCCCCCAGGCCGCGCCGGTTGAAGTCCTCAACGATATCAACGGCGACCTGGTTACGTTGTATCGCGTCGTGCAAAACCATCTGGAAGAGTTCGTGCGCCAGTTCAAATGGGCGCTCAGTTCTCGGCAGGTGTTCGAGTGGCAGAAGATGACCCGTCCCGAAACCCTCACCGACATCCAGCGCGCCGCCCGGTTTTTCTACCTGCAGCACCATGCCTTTGCCGGCAAGGTGACGGGGCAGACGTTTGGTACCGCGACTACTGGCCCGGCAATCAATCTTCTGCGGATCGAGGAGAACCTGTCTGCAGCTTGGCAGCGGTTGTCGGGCACCTACGTTGAGAACCTTCCCTGGTTGGACTGCGCCGAGCGTTACGACCGTGCCCACACCTTTCACTACATGGACCCGCCTTACTGGCAGACGGCGGGCTATGGCGTGGATTTCCCCTTTGAAAATTATGAGCGAATGGCTGATTTCATGCGGCGCTGTAAGGGTAAGGTGATGGTCAGCATCAACGATCACCCGGACATTCGGCGGGCGTTTGATGGCTTTCATTTCGAGACCCTGGACATTCGCTACACCACGGCCAACCAAAGACAGGGGAGGGCTGAGGTGAGCGGGGAACTGGTGATCATGAACTGGCAGCCAGATCCTTTGGGTTCTCTGTTTTAGGCTTGCGGAAGGGGTCGTCCTTTACCCGACTTACGTGGTCTTTTAGGGCTTCAGTAAATCCCATACTTTGCGCAGAGCTGCATATGCGTTTGCAATGGCGAGAGCTAAGGCGAATAACTTCATGTAATTATCTCTGTAATGAATTCAGACCCTGTTGGGTCTGATGTTCAGGGTGCAAGTTTTATTGTCTAAGGGTGTGAAGCTTTCCATCAGGCTACGTGCGCTTTTATATTTCTGAGGCGCAGGTGTGCACAACAAATATTGCCATGCTCAGATTTCTGTCGAAAGTTGTGCTGCTCGGTAAGTCCTTTTTAGACTAAGTCGGCTTCGGCTTTTAAGTCAATACCGTGTGGGTATTTTTATTTGCCTACTTGGTAACTTGCCGGGCCTGCTGGGGTTGGACGTTTTTTTCTCTCTGATCACCTGATTCTCTTGGTCGCTGCGACCGATGCGGCTTGTGGGGCTGAGGGCTTGCAACTCGTGGGGGGTGGGCTGCTCGGATCACTGCTAATACGTAGTAGCGTAGTAGTGGTGTAGCGCTATAACGCCGTAACGCCATAACGCCATAACGCCATAACGCTGTAGCGGTACAGCGTTTTTACGTTTTTACGTTTTAGCGTTTTAGCGTTTTAGCGTTTTAGCGAAATAGCGAAATAGCGAAATGACGAAATGACGAAATGACGAAATGACGGAATAACGGAATAACGGAGCGATGTGCTGGAGAAGATGTTTAGCTAAAGTTAGACCTGCTAAAAATGTTGATACTTCAATGTAGTACTCAAGGGTGTCGCGATTTTAGCGGCTAAAATTCACAATGCTGCTCGCACTGCTAATTAGGAAAGGCTGCTTAGTTTTCATCCTCTGGGAGAATCAGGTCTGGCCCCTGATTTCTCACATTTCCTACAGCTTTACCCACGGGATACCACTCAAAATCGCCTACTGGTTGACAGCATTCACGCGCGATTTCTTCAGCACGTTCGGGGCTAAGGTTTGGGTCAAGCCATTCCCGGGCGTAGCCAGGCGAAAGCACCAATGGCTTTCGGTCATGTATATCCACCATCCCCTGATCGCCAGCGGCTGTGATGATCACGAACCCGTCGCGCTCGTCAGGTTCAAGGCTGCGATGTACCTGGGCGAGTGCCCCAAAGAACATCGGTTTTTGACTCTTCAGGCGAATGAAGTACGGCTGTTTCTTCTTTGGATCGTCAGGGTCTACCACCCATTCGTACCAACCCTCACTCGGAACCAGCGCTCGGCCATTCGGCCAAAGCTGCTTGAAAAACTTCCCCGTGGTCACGGTCTCGACGCGTGCGTTAATCGGATCCGGGCGTTTACCCTTGGCCCAAAACGGCGCCCAGCCCCATTTGACAGCATCGATGTACAGCCCATTTTCCGCTACGTGTAGCACCTGTACTCGCGTCGACGGCGCGACGTTGTAGCGATCAATCGGCTGCGCGTCGAAACCGCTGAACAGTTCGATCTGAGGATTCAGCTCCTCTATATAGATCGCCATCCCTTCGTACTGCACAAATCGCCCGCACATACGCCGCCCTCCATTTGTCGAAATTTCCCACAGAAAAATTGACCGCAAGCGTCCTACAAAGTTAACTGTACATTCGTACAGTATATGTGAAAGGCGCCGCCATGAGCTTTACCATTTTAGGTCCCATCGCTGAAGTCGGCGCGAAGCTGCCGTTGTGCTCGTTCCAGGTTCCGGCCGGCTTCCCGTCGCCGGCAGCGGATCACATCGAGCAGCACATTTCGCTCGATGAAGTTTTGAACATCCGTGCGCCGCATGTGTACCTGGTAGCTATCACTGGTGAAAGCATGCAAGGCGTTGGGATCTTCGATGGAGACCTCGCCGTGGTAGATCGTGCCATTGAGCCGATACACGGGCATGTGGTGGTGGCACTGTTGAACAATGAGCCCGTGTGTAAGCGCTTGTGTAAGCGTGGCCGGGAGGTGGTGCTGCTTTCCGAAAACCCCAAGTTCCCGGCACGCTACGTCCTCGAAGGCGACGAACTGTCGATTTGGGGCGTGATCACCAGTACAGTGCGCAGCCATGTCTAAGCCAGAACCGACCTTTGCCCTGATTGACTGCAACAGTTTCTACGCCAGTTGCGAGCGGGTATTCCGGCCCGATCTGGCGAAGGTGCCCATTGTGGTGCTGAGCAACAACGACGGTTGCGTCATCGCCCGTAGCTATGACGCCAAGCCCTTTATCAAAATGGGTGAGCCGTATTTTCAGATCAAGCACAAGCTCAAGCAGCACGGCATTGTCCCGTTCTCCTCTAATTATGCGCTGTACGGGGACATGAGCGAGCGCGTGATGAGTTTGATAGAGGCGATGGTGCCGGCGGTTGAGGTGTATAGCATCGACGAGGCGTTTGCTGATCTGACTGGTATCGGAGGGCTGGATGCTTTAGGCCGGGATATTCGTGCACGAGTGCTTCGCTGTACTGGCATTCCTGTTGGTGTCGGGATCGCTCATACCAAGACCTTAGCGAAGCTGGCAAACCACACGGCGAAGCGCCTGCAGGCGCAAACCGGTGGGGTAGTCAACATCACCGATTCGGTTAAGCGTGACTGGGTGCTGCGTAATACGGACGTGGCGGAGGTGTGGGGTGTTGGCCGCAAGATGAAACTCCATCTTGATGCCATGGGTATCAAGTCGGCAATGGATTTGGCTAAGGCGGATCCGTGGACACTCCGTAAGAAGTTCAGCATTGTGATCGAGAAGACGGCCAGGGAGTTGGGTGGCACGCCTTGCCTGGAGCTGGATGAGCCGGATCCGCCAAAGCAGGAGATCTGCTGCAGCCGCATGTTCGGCAAGAGGCTGACGGAGCTGCCGCCAATCAAAGAGGCGGTGGCCACTTACATGATGCGGGCCTCTGAGAAGCTGCGTGCTCAGAACTCGCTGTGCAAGAAGGTGCGTGTGTGCATCCGCACTGGCATGTTCAACCCGGAGGAGCCGAAGTATGCGAATGGGGTGGTGGTGGATATGCCGTACCCCACCGACGACGTGCGGCTGCTTACTCAAGCTGCGGTGGGTGCGCTTGATCGGATATTTCGGCCAGGTTTTAAGTACAGCAAGGCTGAGGTGATGTTGCTAAACCTTTGCCAGCCAGGAGAGTACACCGATGATTTGTTTGCCATGTCACAGCCGGTGGAGGCGACTCGCGTGATGAAGGTGCTTGACCAGGTCAATGGACGATGGGGCAGGGGTACGCTGCGCTCGGCCAGCGTGCCTGTGGATCCTGACTGGGAGATGCGTCGGAAGATGATGAGTCAGAGTTATACAACCAAGCTTGATCAGCTTTGGGTGGTGCAATGCAGTTAGCGATGTACGCTGTGGGGGATTAATCTTTCGTATCTGTGCAGTTATCTTCTACAGTACCAGTGCTTTCAGGAGGGCTAGATAGTGGTTGGAGTAAGATGTCATCGATATTTATGTATACTCCTGGGCTGAATGGCCTAATCGAAGTTTCCTCTGAAGATAAGGTGTTCATTAAGCCCGTTATGAACATGCTGAACTCGAAAAAAGGCGGGTACTCGCGGGTCGTTTCGAGTCCACACCAACTCTTAGATGGACCATGAAAGAACCAATATCCCTTTCCAAGCACACAAAGCACAGTGCATGGAGGATAATCATCATCTGTGTGTTTTTGATAGCGTTCGATTTCGGAGCCGGCTATATCCGAATTGAAAGCTAAAAGAACCGTGGTCGGACGAGGCCCGCTTGTTATTGAGCCATTCTCTTCTTGTTTTGGGAAAGATGTAAGCATTGAGATGGATCTGAATTTTTTGTTGCTGTCTCTTATCTCGTTGGCATTAAGAGTTGTTTTTATTTCAAAGACGTATCGTACGCACTCGATAGGGTACAGTCCAAGGTCTCTGCCAACCAGTATCGGAGGTACAACTTTTTTATGATAAATTATCAAGTCGAGTTGGTCGGAGAGTTTTTGGAAAGAGTCAATAACTTTTCCGGTTCCACATTGATAACTTTGTGTTAAGAACGGTTCAATACATTCTTTGACAGCTATCTCACGTATTTCTCCTGCTATACCATGGTGTCCTATACCTGATGCTAAGCTATCTGCGTTGCGTTTGGCTGCGGTGATTCGATTAGTAATGTAGTCAAAATGCTTCGTGTTCTTCATCGATTGCTCCGTTTAAATATAATTTTTTCCCAAATGGTCGGGAGTTTATAGTTTCTGCATTAGCGTAATAGTTTGAATCCACTTTGAGGGATGTTTGATAGGTATTTCTCAGCATTTATTGCGAGGCTAGCACTATGTATGCATATGTTGCTCAATAAGAAAAATAAATATAGGAGAGTGCCGCTCTCTGACTCAGTTAATACCCAGTTTGAATGCGGGTGGGAGGCCCTGAGATCTGAAGGAGTCATTGAGTCGGGTATGTTGTCGAAGTGCAAAAAACCCTTTTTAAGAATAAATACTCCGTCAATAGACGGAGAGGGAGTGTCATAGCGTTCTGGGAATTTAACTTGCGGAGAGGTTATTTTTAGTGATTCGTGTATGTTGTTTATCCAGTTGTATGCGGTTTCGACTCTTGCTGGTCCAGCATATGCAACGACAAAATTTACTATTGCGGGAAGCTTGTAACCTATCTGTATAAAATTAAAAACATGAGGTCGTAGTTTTTTTGCGTTGCGTGCTGCTTTTATCGCTTGCTCAAGTCCTTGCTCATCAAGTGTGGATTTTACTTCTATCGTGGCTATAACGGATTCAACAAGGAATGCACTGATTCCTCCACCGAGATCTAACTTAGGGAAGCCTTTCCGATAAATGACTATATCAAATTGGTTTCTAGATCCATTTGGGCTGGAGGAAGAGTCAATGATTTCCCCGGTGCCGATTGCGACTGTTGAGGGAAGATGAGCTTCAAGAAACTCTTTAATAAAAGCCTCGCGCGGGGTGCCTTTGTGCAAACTATGACCACTATTTGCACTTATTTTGGAGCTGGCTAGGATCCTTTCTTCGACTGCGGTCATGTGACTGAATAGCATTCTCTGTCCTTCGAGTGGATTGCCGATACAGGCAGAATGTCATCACAGACGGTCTGAAGGAAAGAGAAAAACTCGTTAGGTGATGAGGTCGTACATCTTTTGATGAAAGAAGATGCGTTTTTTGCGTGCGGTAGTACTAGGGTTCATTGCTGAAAATTCAGCCTGTCCTCCATCACAGTTGATAGCTGACAGGTTGGTGGCGCCCCGAAAAATTCCCGGGTGTGCTTTGGTTCGATTAATAGTCCGTGATTATATTTATATTGCCCATCATTAGGCTTGCCGGAGCCTAGCGTGATTCCTCACTTGCGAGATGAGCGCTTTTGACCCACTGCAGACCTACGGGATCAGCCCAGTAGGTCTGTGTAGCAGCGTAAGTTGGTTTTCACTGTAGGGCATGATTGTCAGTCATTGACCCGCTGGGTATTCTCGATTTCCCTATCTCCGGCAGGAGTGAGCACGTGCACCATACGACCGGTAGAAACGCCCCGTGTCCCTGTAACAGTGGCAAGAAGTTCAAAAAGTGTCACGGCTCGCTGGATCTACATGAGGCTGAGCGGGTGGCCGCTGGTACAAGACATGAAGCGCGAGAGTTTCAGCGTCGGGAGCAGCAAGGGCTGGGCAGAGCCATCATTTCCACGCAAGTAAATGGGCATCGCATTGTCGCCGTCGGTCGCCAGCTTCACACTTCGAAGAATTGGAGGACGTTTCACGATTTCTTGCGCGACTATCCCAGGATCGTCCTTGGCGATGACTGGTGGCAGGAAGAGATCCGCAAGCCGAAGGACGATCAGCATCGCATCGTGGTTTGGTTCCTGCGTGCATGCGAGCAGGCGGCTGTGCGTGAGATTAACTATGAAGAATCTAGATTACCTGCGACGGGAGCGTTATCGGCTTACATACGCTTCGCATATGACTTGTACGCGCTGCAGCATGCGGTGGGCGTCGAGCCTCTTCTCATTGATAGGATCAGAAGTCCTCGCGGATTTACTGGGGCGATGTATGAGGTGCGAGTTGCTGCGTCGCTTTTGCGGGCTGGGTTCACCCTCGAATTGGAAGATGAAACGGACCGTCGCTCTACGCACGTGGAGTTTGTCGCCACTCATGTCGCCACTGGCGCTAAGTTCTCCGTTGAGGCCAAGCGACGCGAAGGCACCAGGCTTAAGGTCAATAAGCTTCTGCACAGTGCGTTGACGAAGCATGCTGAGCACCCTCGGATTGTCTTTATAGACACGAACGACGGTCGACTCGAACTTCACCAGTTCGAAAAGCTCCCCATAGCTCTGGCAGAAACAAAACGACTGCTGAAATGCTATACGGAGGACCGGGTTGGAAGAGCGCTGCCCCCGGCGTATGTAATCGCAACACTCACTCTCGAAGAGCATCACCTTGACGCGACCAATCTGCCCTTCAGCTTTCTACTGTGGGGGTTTCGAGTGAATGACATGCAGCCGGCCTTCAAGAGCTTGATAGAACAGGTGCAGACGCGGCACCGTCATTTGCCGGTATTCGAGCTGATCGAGTCCATGGAGAAACATCGGACGATTCCTGTGTCCTTCATCGGTGAGGCGGATGTTTTCGCCAGCAACCAGCCATCAGACAGACTCCAGATCGGTTTCAGGTATACGGTTCCAGGGCCGGGTGGTGTGGACGTAGAGGCCGTCCTGGAGGGTGGCGTTGTCATGCCGGAGCAGAAGCAAGCATTTTGCACCTTCCTTGGTGTCAATGGGGAGCGCTTCATGTGCATGATAACCATGACGAACGCTGAACTGGAGGCATACAAACAACATCCATCGACCTTCTTCGGAGTAGTCGACCGTAATGCTGGTCGTAAACCGTTGAGAACTGCAATGGACTATTTTAATTTCTTTTGGGAGAGCGCCAGGGACACTCCGAAGGCAAAGCTGTTGGAACATATGAAGGCTGCTTCGGACATAAGCGAAATGGCCGCGCTGTCTCAGGCAGATCTGGCGATGCAATACTGTGTGCGCATGGCGGAGTGGATGATTCGGGATGCGACGACGCCACAGTCTTAAGCCGCATTATCCTGTAAAGAGGGTGTGTGAGATCATACGCCTAACGGCCGTTTTCACTGTTAACTACTCAGCAGGCCGCTATTGGCAGACTGTAACCTTTAGAAGACTTGTATTGCTCATCGTTAGGCTTCACTGAGTGGTTCCTGAAGCTATCTAGGTGCAGCCTGTTGCACGCAAGCGAGCTAAACCCTGTTTGATGTGCCCTGCATTCTCACCTATGGTATCGAGCGCCCCCCGAGCATTGCGCCCTGTCTCCTCATATCCTTGTGCCTCAATGGAAAGTCTGAGCTCCATGATCGCAGCTTCCAGTGCCGACTGGTTCTCGTGCATCTTGTCAAGCACATCGCACAACGAATATTCACGTCTCATAGGTTCACTCCGTTGGTTCGGTGCCAAAATAGTTTAGGTCAAACTTTGTAAATGGTGCCGGTACTCGGACCTTTCTAGTACTCGATATTTGCCGGTCGAAGTCGAAATAAATTTACTTGAGCGATTAATTGATATTTGGCAAAGGGGTGCTAACATCACATTGCCACCACAGAGTCCCATCTTATACCGGTGGTATTTCCGAGGATTCGATATGTCGAATTTCACGCGTAACCGAGGCAGCTTGGTCTTTGTGATGCTAACGTTGTTGATAGGGGGTTGTAGCCAGGTAAATAAATCATCACAAACAGAGAGCTTTAACGCAGAGGGTCCTAATAGATGTTACGCGAAAGCCATGCCTACAAAAGGCCATGGAGGATCTGCGTGGGCTCCTACAATGGGGCAGGCCAGAACAGATGCGATGAACGCCTGCTACAAATTTGCAGGCCAGAGTGGAGGCACGCCACAGACGTGTAAAATTGTTGAAGCTAGATGTAGTTAACGCGACTTACATTGTCGGCATGAGGATGGCAAAAAGATCTAATTGGGCCTCACATCCTTGCACGAAGACTCGGATCATCGTGCAAGGATACCGTTTGATTAAGTGACACCAATAACAAGATCCTTCGGAATCGAAATTGATTCGATAATCATGAAGAGACCTTCGGCTATAACCCTAATAATGTAAACTTTAAAAGTTATACTTCAGAGGTGTCGGCTCCATCATTTGGGTTTATGATAACTGGAGGCGATTTTGCTGGCTGCTTTCTACGGACGTCTGCTGTAGTACGGCCAAGTCGAATGGCCAGTGCTAAAGCGAAAAAAATTGGGTAAATATGAATTTCTAAGGCTGAAGCTATCCCGCCTTTAGCGGTTTTAGCCATCGCATTCCTATTCTCTCTTGATTTATGTACCAACTCAAACTTTTCGCATAATGTTGCTGCCGTGAGGCGCGTCGTTTCGCTCACTAATTTTGCTGAAATCTCGGCGCAGTCAAAGAACTGCTCCATTCTGTCGGGCCAGTCTTTGGACTGCATTGGTTCAATGAGTGCTTTAATGCGGCGCTGCAATAACAAAATATCAGAACGATATTCATCGTTGTTCTTGACTCCGTTTCCTAGGCCATATTCATACATTATGTCGAGATGGCCTATGTAGAAAAAAATATCGGATTTTGTCATTTGGCGCATATGGCTAAGGTGTGTATTGTAGTTTGGTAACACTCTCTTAGCGTTATCTTGCTCAGCTTTCTGAGCGTAGAAAAATAGCGAAATAGCTGCTAACCCAAGCCACACATAATCACTAGAGAGCCATAGGATCTCGCGCTTGAAAGTGACAAATCCAAGTATCTGAAAAAATAAAAAGCTAATTAAGAAAACGATTATAAAAAGGTCCATGTCTGCCAGTCAGTTTGAAATTGGTCGACAAGGATACCAGATTTCAAGGAATTCCCAGATCATGAATCGGCACGTGAATTAGTCGTCATGCATTCAAAACCTTAAGGGGGGGGCGGAGGAGATAGGCATACGTTTTGTAAGCAGTAGTGATTCATAACGATGTAGTAAGGGCATAGGGTTTTCCCTATGGTTTTTTTTGCGACACCTAAAATAAACTATGTGCTGAGCAGTTTCTACAACACTCGATCTGAGGGGAACCCCCACCACTCCTGAACTGAACCAGCCTGCCACGCCGTATCGCGCCCTGTATAAGATTGCCAAGATACAGCCGGCGATTCGCATGGAGTGTGGATGTGCTCGTGCTTTGGGCGCGTGGGTATGTTTAGGCGCTGTTCGAGGAAGGCTTGATTGACTGGGACGAGCATAGGCGTTTGAGTGCGGTCGACCTGCAGCTCGGCCAGCGCAATTGAGTATTAATTGCCACCCTGATCGAGTAGCCCGCCGCGTTACCAATAACTTCGCTGATGCTCAAAAGGCCCCTGCACTTGAAGCCAGTGCGGGGGATGTTTTGTGGGCCGGTTGAAATCAGTCCCTCCCTGCGCTAGTAGACCAACACCCACGGGGTTGGTTTTACGCAGTGACCGCTAATTCGATTAGGAAACGCCTTCTTGGCGTTATCCCTCACCTCACCAATAGTTGGTGAAAGAATGAGCGTCGTATTTCGCGCAATGGGGTCACCATGCCCGATCTAATCCGCACCCAACTCGCTAATTACCTAGCACGCCTCCGCAAGGCTGGAGCCGTGCATGTCTTGGCAATGGCGCAAGAGCGCGCAAAAGGTTTTGTGGATGGGGTGGAAGCCTCTCTCGCTTTGCCCTCTGCGACCGTCAAGGTGCTGTTTATTGCTATCGAAGAGGTTGGTGTTGATCGACACCGAGCGCTGGCGACAAGATCGCGGCGGCAATCCAGTTTGCCCCCCTAAAGCGTTGGTCAGCCAGCATGTAATCCACAAAAGGGAGGTGTGCTGTGCGACGTTTGTTATGGGGTGGCTACATTTCAGAGGGTTTTATATTATCCATCGCCGGGCTTGCCTGAACCTAGCTTGATTGCTCCATGTCCGCTAAGGCCGCTTACGACTCACTCCAACGTCAGCCCCGGAACCGCCGCTCATTTCGGGCTGAGAACGCTCTTCAGCCTTTCCACTGCCACATTCTCAGCCTCGATCTCAATATCCCCGAAGTCACCCTCTAGGCTCAGCACATTGTTTACAAAGCTTATGCCTTCCAGCTCTCCGAGTTCCGTGCGGTGGCACAGGTTGAGTGCGCCAAATCGGACAGTCAATTTGGTGCCGTCGTCGTTCCAGGCAATCAGCCTGCAGCGGGTATCGTCGAGCAGGCTGACGATCATTTCAAAAATATGGTGGGCTTGGTCCAATGAGACGGACAGGATGTTGCTTTCTTCGAGTTCTTGAACGTCCATGGTCAGATACCTCTCACTTGCGGTCGTGCAGCGTCGAAGGTACTTGAGCCCAACTTGATTCCTCGATGCTCGGTCGACTCGTAACGGATACAACTACCGGCATTATCGTTCCTCTAAAGCAACCACATAATCGCAGAAGTCGACATCACCAACACCGTCGCTACACGCCAGTGTCATCTTGCCATCGGGTCTGCAGACGTAAATTCCTGCGTTGCCAACCCAAGCATTCATGCCAAAAGTGCTTCTCCATACGTTCCAGATTTTCAAAGTACTTCCAGATTTGGAAAGCACTTCTATCACCACATCATCAGGACTGGTATCAGACCACAACACTATCTCGGGGTAGCCATTGCCAGAGTCGTCGACGACGATCTGTCCACTTACCGCCTTCAATGCTAGCCCTTGCACTCGATTGTCAGTAGCGCTCAATCGGCGAATTGAAAAGACGGTTCTGGGCTTCGTGATCTCGATCTCCACGATCGCCACGACGGTTTTCCCATTGGAATTTATGGGCTTTCCATTAGTTCGCATAAATATTGAAGAGAGCGTTTCTTCCATTTTCAGTTCTCGGGATTTCTCAGGCCGTTTGAGTCAGCTTGGCCTAAGCGAGGTTAGCATCTTTGAAGTTTAGGAGGCTCATGAGCGGCTCCTTTTGGCTGATGGCGGACGGACAGAAGGTTTTATATTTACCATCATTAGGCTTGCCCGCCGCCACCAAAAACTCCTGACGCGCCAACCCCCACAACCCGACCTTGGCCCCCGACGATTCAACCTGCGCCTGCGGATCAGCCCGCCACAACTGATACGCCAGATAAAACAGATACGCCGCCCCCAGAATCTTGATCCCGTAGAACAACAACTCCGACGTTTGCAGCACCACCGCCAACCCCGCAGCGGCGAGGGCGATCATGCCGGCGAAGGCGAGCAGGCGCCCAATGCCCGCCAGGCACGAAGTGCGGTAGCCGTAGCGTGTGGCGTTGCTGACAGACAGCAGGTTGTTGGGGCCCGGCGCCATGTTCAGTGCGAAGCAGGCGGGGAGGAAGAGGGCGAGGGTGGTGAGGTCCATGGCGGCTCCGTATGCGCAGGTGAAGGGCTGAAGATATGTGAAACGGGGTAGGTTGGACAACGTGCGTGTTGGGTTGGAACGCCTTCAAAAGGACTATCGACAAAAACATTGTAAATACGAAACGTTATCATTAGAGTGCACGGCTTTCCGCTGTGTGATCTGCACCCATGTCGAGCATGACCACCGATGAGCTTGAGCTGGCCTTTCGCGCCCATGCCAGCGAGTTGCGCTCGTTTCTTCATCGTCAGTTGCGTAACCCTGAGACGGCTGCCGATCTGACTCAGGAAACCTACCTGCGCCTGCTCCGGCAGCCGCCGCGTAAACCCGTGCTCAATCTGCGCGGTTTCATCTTTAAAATTGCCCGAAACCTGGCAATTGATCATGCGCGCAGCAGGCAGACCCGAGAGCAGCTTGATGAAGGCATTGGCTACCTCTACGAGGTAACCGGCGAGAGCCCGGCGTTGTTCGATGTGGTGGTCGCGCAGCAGGATCTCGCTGCCATGGCCTACGCGGTGCAACGGCTGCCAGCCCAATGCCAGCAGATATTCATGCTGTGTCGCCTGCGTAATCTTCCCCATAAAGAGGTGGCCGTGCAGTTGCAGGTATCGATCAGTACGGTGGAAAAACAACTGGCAGTTGCACTCGACTTTCTCAGCCAATGCCTGCAACGATAGTCGGTATGCACGATCAATCCCCTACAACACAGTCCGTTACCGAGGTTCAGCGCAGCGCCCAGGCTTGGGTGATTCGCCTTACTTCGGGCTCGGTGCTGCCCGCTGACGTGGCCGCCGCGCGGGCCTGGTGCGAGCAGGCGCCGGAGCATCAGCAGGCATTTGTCGAGGCGCGGCGTGTCTGGTGTTTGAGTGCGCACCTGTCTGAGCCCTTTACCGTAAAAAGGCGCTCTTCGCGTCGAAACTGGGCCATGGGCATCGCCGCGTCGTTGGTGCTCGGGCTTGGCGTGGCGGCGGTGCAGCGCATGGCGTTGGATGCCGACTATCACACCGGTACCGGAGAGCGTCGACAGGTCGTGTTGGCGGACGGTTCGCGCGTCACGTTGAATGCCAACAGTGCCGTCGATGTGAATCTCACCGCCGATGGCCGGCGAATTACCCTGCGCAAGGGCGAAGCGTTGTTCGAGGTTATGCCAGACCCAAAACGCCCGTTCAGTGTGCAGGCGGGTGCTTTGAACGCGACCGCGCTGGGCACGATCTACGCGGTGCGCCGCGTGGGCGAGCAGGCCGATGTCACGGTGCGTCGCGGGCGTGTGGCCGTCGCAGACGGCGCGGGCCAGGTCACACTCGGCGCTGGCGAAACCGTTGCCGGGCGTGCCGACGGCCTGGGCGAGAAGAGGGCTGTGGACGTCGACAAGCTGTTAGCGTGGGAGCAGGGTCGTCTGGTATTTGAGCTGACACCGCTGGCGCAGGTGCTTGAGGAGGTCGAGCGCTATCGACCGGGCATCTTGATGGTCAGGGATACGAAACTGGCCGAACTCAAGGTCAGCGGTACCTTCCAACTCGATCATTTGGACGAGGGCCTGGCGACGCTGGAGAAAGTTTTCCCCCTCAAGATCGAGCGCTACACCGACTACCTGTTGGTGATCTCACCCAAGACGTAATTATTTTTACGGGTGTTGGCGTCTCGCCCGTCTTCCCTTCCTAGAACGATAATGCTTCGTATTAGGGAGAGCACCGATGCACCATCCACTGCCCAAAGGTTTGCGTCTCAAATCTTTGTCTGTCGCCCCGCTTGCCATGCTGTGCGGGCTGATATCCGGCCTGGCCGTCGCCGATCCACATGCGTTTGATATCGCCCCCCAGCCCTTGGCGAGCGCGCTCAACCGGTTAGCCGCACAAAGTGGTTTACAGGTGATATTCGATGGCACGTTGGTGGTGGGTAAGAGCAGCCCCGGTGTCACCGGTTCCAAGGAGCCAGAGGCTGCACTGGCTGAAGTATTGGCTGGTAGCGGCCTGATTTGGCGGTCTACCGGTGGCAACAGCGTGATGCTGGAAAAAGCCCCCGAGTCGAGCGGCACCCTGCAATTGGGGGCAACCGCCATCGTGGGGCAGCAGATTGGTGAAACCACCGAGAACACCGGCTCGTACACCACCGGCTCCATGCAGACCGCCACCAAGCTGCCCCTGACGCTGCGCGAGACGCCGCAATCGGTCAGCGTGGTGACGCGCAAGCGCATGGACGACAAGGCCATGACCACCATCAGTGATGTCGCCAAAAGTGCGCCGGGGATTTTTCTGAATAACTCTGGCGGGGCAGGGCGGCCGACGTTCAGTGCCCGCGGCTTCGACATCGACAACATCCTGTATGACGGGTTTCCCACCAGCTTCCTGACTTACCTGCCCAGCGGCGAGGCCAACCTGGCGATGTACGATCGGGTCGAGATCGTGCGCGGCGCTGCCGGGCTGACTCAGGGCGCGGGCAACCCCGCTGGCGCGATCAACCTGGTGCGCAAGCGCCCGACCGACAAATTCCAGGCCACGCTGACCGGCAGCGCCGGCAGTTGGGACAATTACAGCAGCACGCTGGACGTCGGCGGCCCCGTCAACGAAGCCGGCACACTGCGCGCCCGCACGGTGATCTCGCGGCAAGACTCGAAAAGCTTCCGCGACTCAGTGGAGAGTGATGCCGACCTGTTCTACGGCGTGGTCGATGCCGACTTGAGCGACAGCACCACCCTGACACTCGGTGGCTACCGCCAGAAGAGCTATACCAACTACATCTGGGGCGGCTTGCCCATGGCGCGTGGCGGGGGTCACCTGAATCTGCCGCGAGACACCTTCCTGGGGCATGACTGGGAGTACTCCGACAATCGCACCACGGGCTATTTCGCGACCCTTGAGCAAGGCTTGGCCAACGACTGGAAGCTGCGTCTGGCCGCGATGCAGTCAACCACCGACACCGACGTATTGGCCTCTTCGATCTGGGACTACAACCGCCACTACCTGTGGACCGAAGCCATGGAGCAGAAAGAGACCGGCTACGACCTGGCGCTCAGCGGCCCGTTCCAGATGCTGGGCCAGGAGCATGACCTGACCGTGGGCGTTAGCCGGCGTGAGTTGGAATACCGTTCCGGCAAGGCCTGGAGCGCGTTCATCGATACGGGCATCAACCCCTTCGAGTGGGACCCTCGTAATCACGCCGAGCCCGACTACGTCAGGGGCGCCAACGGCCTTCCCGAGAACACCACTCAGGACAGTTTCTACGCCAGCACCCGCCTGCGTTTGACCGAGCCGCTCTCGCTGATTCTCGGTGGGCGCCTGGACTGGTACGAATTCAAAGACAGCGCAGACAGTGAGGGCAACTACAAGGTCACGCGCAACCTGACGCGTTATGCCGGGCTGGTCTATGACCTGGACGACAATCACTCGGTCTATGTGAGCTACACCGATATCTTCAAGCCGCAGAGCAGCAAAGGCCTGGATGGGAAAGCGATCATCCCGATCGTGGGTGAGAACTATGAAGTCGGCATCAAGGGCGAATATTTTGGCGGCGCGCTGAACGCCAGCATGGCGGTTTTCCAAATCGACCAGAAGAACCGCGCCCAGGACCTGCCTGACTTCAAAGGTTGCGGCTCAGGCCCCACCAGTGCGTGCTACGAAGCGGCAGGCCTGGTGCGCAGTAAAGGCGTTGACATGGAAATCCAGGGCGCCGTGACCGACAACTTGCAATTGTCCGCCGGCTACACCTACACCCAGACGAAATACGTGAGCGACGCCACTGCCTCGCGGGAGGGTCAGGACTTCGACCGCGCTAAACCGCGTCAACTGTTCAAGCTGTCCACCATTTACACCTTGCCCGGTGAACTGGAGCGCTGGCGCATTGGCGGTGATATCTACCAGCAGAGCCGCATTCGCACCTCAGGGGGCACCGGCGCCACAGCCTGGAAAAACCAACAGGGCTCGTACACGGTGGTAGGCCTGGTGGCGGGCTACAAAGCCACCGAACAACTGGACCTGCAGCTCAACGTCAACAACCTGTTTGACCGTACGTACTACAGCAGCGTGGCCAATGGCGGTTATAGCCCGTACGACATCTATGGTGACCCGCAGAATATGAAGCTGACGGCCAAGTACAGCTTCTGATGGCTCAGGCACCACATCTCTACTGACCGTACCACCGCCTTCGCAGCCTCGCCTAAGCTCGACAGCTCCCACAGTTGATCGCGCTCCCCCTTTGGAATGCAGTCAAAGGTGGGAGCTGGCTTGTCTGCGAAAGCTGTGGTTCAGGCACTGCATCTCTATATGCCAGTACTGCCGCCTTCGCAGCCTCGCTAAAGCTCGACAGCTCCCACATTTGCACCGCGTACATCCCTTTGAAACGCGATCAAGTGTGGGAGCTGGCTTGCCTGCGAAAGCTGTGGTTCAGGCACTGCATCTCTATTGCCAGTACCGCCTCCTTTGCAGCCGCCTCATAAAATAACCATTTGCCTAGTACATATGGATATCCGTATATTCGTATTTCGAAATGTTAGGACCGCCCATGATCACGCCCCCTGAAGTATTCAAGAGTCTGGCCGACGAAACCCGCACACGCGCCACCCTGCTGATTGCCGATCAGGGTGAGCTGTGTGTCTGCGAGTTGATGTGCGCGCTGGACGACAGTCAGCCGAAGATCAGCCGCCATCTGGCGCAACTGCGCAGCAGTGGTTTGCTGCTGGATAGACGCCAGGGCCAGTGGGTTTATTACCGTCTTAACCCGGACCTGCCGGGCTGGGTACACGAAATCCTGCGGGTGACGTCGAAAGCCAATACCGACTGGCTCCAGCAAAACGCCGTGCGCCTGCGCAACATGGAGGGTCGGCCCGTACGTGAAGCCAGTTGCTGCTAACCCTCTGACACCCGCCCGAGCGCGGCAGGAGCACCCCCATGCGAATCTTGTTTATGTGTACGGCCAATAGTTGCCGCAGCATTCTTTCAGAAGCGGTTTTCAATCACCTGGCGCCGCAAGGCTTCGAGGCGGTGAGTTCCGGAAGTTTTCCCAAGGGCCAGGTACTGCCACGCAGCCTGTTCACCTTGCAGCAGGCCGGCATTTCAATTGAAGGCTTGTACAGCAAGGGCAACGACGCGTTTGAAGGCAACCCGCCGGATATCGTTATCACCGTCTGCGACAAGGCCGCCGGCGAAAGCTGCCCGGTGTACTTTGGCCCAGCGCTGAAAACCCATTGGGGGCTGGAGGACCCTTCGGACGTGACGGGTGACGAAGCGGCTATCGACGCAGCCTTTAACGCTACATTGGCGCGCATTGAAAAACGCTGCGAGGCCTTCCTCGCGCTGGCGTTTGACAGGCTCAGTCGCGATGCGCTCCAAGCCGAGCTCGATCAAATTGCAGCGCTCTAAGGAGGCTTCATGCCCGATCTTCCCAATCTGGATCTAACCCTGTTCGCCGATGTACAACCGCCGGCACCGGGCGCGCACAAACCGCGCATCCTCTTGCTCTACGGCTCGACCCGTGAGCGTTCCTTTAGCCGTCTGCTGGTGGAAGAGGCCGCGCGCCTGCTGGAACACTTCGGTGCCGAGACGCGGACCTTCAACCCCTGCGGTTTGCCATTGCCTGACGACGCCCCGGTCGATCATCCCAAAGTGCAGGAACTGCGCGACCTGATGCTGTGGTCTGAGGGCCAAGTGTGGTGCTCACCCGAGCGCCACGGTGCAATGTCAGCCGTGTTCAAGGCGCAGATCGACTGGGTGCCGCTGGAACTGGGCGCCGTTCGCCCGACCCAGGGCAAGACCCTGGCAGTGATGCAGGTGTGCGGCGGCTCGCAGTCTTTTAACGTGGTCAATCAGCTGCGGGTATTGGGGCGCTGGATGCGCATGTTCACCATCCCCAACCAATCCTCTGTGCCAAAAGCCTATATGGAGTTCGACGACGCCGGGCGAATGAAAGCATCGCCGTTCTACGACCGGGTCGTTGATGTGATGGAAGAGTTGGTGAAGTTCACGCTGTTGCTGCGCGGTCACCAGGAGGGGCTGGTGGACCGTTATTCAGAGCGCAAGGAGTCGGCTGAGCAACTGATGATGCGGGTCAATCAGCGTTCGATCTGAGCCGACATCCGCCTTACGATCGTCAGCGGTGACACCTGCGTGTTGAAAACCCGCAGGTGCGCTGCACAGTGATCCAATTGCGTCAGATTTTGCAGAGCCCGCGACCGTTGTCCTCGGCATCTGAATCGGGCCAGGGCTCGAACGCCGTTCGCGCAGTCAGGTTTACCACTTCACGGCCTTCAAGCACCGGATACTTGCGCTTCAACTCCGCAACAGTGGTGTCGCCACCGTTGACATTGGACAGGCAGAAGGTCAGCGAATTGGCAGAGAAATCGCCGATATACGCGGTTTCACCCGCCTTTACGCTGAAGATGATCGGGACCGGCCGGGGTTGCGTTTCACCGCGATAAAACCGGTAGTTCCACTGGTAAATCTCATAACTGCCTGCAGGCACTTCGTACATGAACAGGTTGCCCAGCCGGTTGGGCGACGGTTGATCGTCTTCGGCGCCCAGTGTGGCCAACGGCACGGTGGTGTAGCGCTCGCCGACTTTGCGGATATGCACCATCAGGCCATGGGGTTGAGTCAGGTAGCCTTCGACAATGGAACCGACAATGATGGCTTTGGTTGGGTCTGGTGCACGGGTGCCGTCATAGCGGCCGGTGGTGCAGCCGGCCAGCAGCGTGGAGAGGGCGGCTGCAGCGAGGACGGCTTTAGTGGATTTCCATGGCATGAGGCTGATCTATTCCTTGATGGAGAGTGGCTAAGCGGGTCTTAAGGCCCGCGATGATACACGAGCGTACTCGTCACTGATGAAACCGTCTGCCCAACGCATCCAACCGCACCGCAATCGGCGGCAACTGCTCACTGCTGCGCGCCAGCGTCTCCACATCATCAGCGGTGTTTTGCGCAATGCTTTGCACCGATTGCAACCGCCCCACAATTTCCAGATTCGCCGAGGTCTGTTCACGTGTGGTGCTCACAATCCGCCCATTCAACTCGTCAATCTGGGCAATGTCATCACCCACGGCCCGTAGCATCTGCACTGCCAACTGGCTGTCTTGCACGCAGCGTTCCACCCCCTGACGGCTGTCGTGCATGGCTTGCACGGCTTCGCGGCTGCCGTGCTGCAAGCCTTCGATGATGGTTTTGATTTCCTGGGTGGAGACGGCGGTGCGTTGGGCCAGGCTGCGGACTTCGTCGGCGACTACTGCGAAACCGCGGCCTTGTTCGCCGGCGCGGGCGGCTTCGATGGCGGCGTTGAGGGCAAGGAGGTTGGTCTGGCTGGCGATGCTGCTGATCACTTCGAGTACCGAGCCGATTTGCTCGGCCTTTAGTGCCAAGCCTTCAACGGTTTCGTGGGTGCCGCTGAGGCGTGTGGACAGCTGGGTGATCTCATCTTGGGCGCGGCCAACGCTTTCCTGGCCGCGTACGATTTGTTGGCTGGCCTTGCCTGCGTGCTCGACCGCTTGTTCGACGTGCACAGCAATGTTGCCCATGGCGTGCTCCATGCGCTGCATCGAGCCACTCATCTCGGTAATTTCTGCCAACTGATGCCGGGCGCCTTTTTCCAGGGTGCCGCTGGCGCTGGCCAGTGCCTGGCCAAGTTGGCCCAGACCGTGGGAGTCGCGGGCGACGCCGTCGATCAGGTGGGTGATCTGTTGCAGGAAGTGGTCGAAACGCTTGGCGAGGGACACATGCACCTTGCCTTCACCTTGGGCGGTTTCCACAGTGAATTGGGAGGTTACGGCGAGCATTTTTTCGAGCATTTCCTGGCTTTCGACTGCATCGGCCTGACTGTGCACGGCAAGGTAGAGCAGGGCGACAGTCTCCATCACCACGTAAAAGGCGTGTACGAACACCATGCCCCAGCCACCGTGATGGTCCATCACGAACACCGGGAAACCTTGATGCTGTAAGGCATGAAACACCAAGTGATGCACGGCGATGGTAAGCGCGGCCACCAAAATCGGCAGCCAGTCACGGTAGAACGTCAGCACCGCCAGCAACGCGAAGATGCCGAAGTGCGATTCAATCACCCCCTGGGCCTGGTTGATGTGCAGCGCGGCCATCACCATCAGGCCGGCGCCCAGTGCGCAACGCATCAATCGTGTACCACCGAGAGCGCGGTAGAGCACCGTCAGCACCACACTGGTGCCGCCACCGACGATCACCGCTTGCAGCAAGGTGTCGTGCCAGAACGCCAGGCCCACGGAAAACCCAAACATCAGCCAGATCAACGCCAGCATGATGCGGTCGGCCTTGCGGTAGTGCTCCAGGAAACGGGTGCGCAGGGGCATTCACTTTTACTCCGTAGGGTCGAGCCAGGAACAAAGCATGCGGCGTGCCACCATGGCGCGCCGGGGTGGAGTAAAGCAGGTGTTTGATATTCAGCGATGCCAACGTTTATCGGCAGGGGGGAGGGGGAACTTTAGACGCGGCTACCCGAGGCAGGTAGCCGCTCTTATAGCGTTGTTCAGAAGCTGTACTTGGCTGTCAGCATCATGTTGCGGGGGTTGCCGTAGGTGTCCCCACCATATTGGATGGAGTTTGAAATCGAGGAGTAGTAGCGGCGGTCGAAGACGTTATTGGCGTTGACCTGCAGGTCGAGATGGTCATTGACCTTATACCCGGCCATCAGGTCGGTGACTGCATACGCGCCTTGCTTGAGGCGGTAGGTGCTGCCGTCAGCCAGTGCAAGGTCGTTGTACATGCGGCTCTGCCAGGAAAGGTTGCCGCCCACTCGCAGTTTTTCCAACGCGCCCTGGAAATGATAGCTGGTGGTGACTTTGAACAGGCGCTCGGGGGTGTCGGTGTCGAACTGCTTATTGACGAGCTGCGGGTTGGCTTCGTCTTTGATCAGGTGGGTACGTGCGTAGGTGAAACCACCGCCGACCTGCCAGTTATCGGTCAAGGCGCCTTGCAGTTCGAAGTCGATACCTTGGCTGCGGATCTCGCCAGAGGCTTCATAGCAGGTCTCTTGCGGGCAGGTGGGCACTTTGGGTATTTCTACCGCACGGTTTTCCTGGTCGGTGCGAAACAGCGCCACGCTCGCGTTCAGCGCGCCACCGAGGTATTCACCTTTGACGCCCACCTCATAGTTCTTGCCCACGATCGGCTTGACCGGAGTGCCTGAAGTACCCTTGGCGCTCTGGGGGGTGAAGATGTCGCTGTAGCTGACGTAGACTGAATGGTGGTCATCCAGCTCGTAGATCAAGCCGGCGTAGCGGGTGAGGTTGCGGGTGACCTTGTAGTCGCCGTCGCCATCGCGATTATCGTAGTCATACCAGTCCAGGCGCCCGCCGAGGATCAGCTTCAACGGGTCGGCGAGGCTCAGGCGCGTGGTGACGTAGATACCGTCCTGGGTGGTGACTTCACGGCCGTCGGTGGTGTGCACGAAGTCCGGTTTGCCCGCCGTGATGGGCCAGTCTGGTTTGTTGTAGGGGCTGTAATCCTGGCTGGTCATGTCGTAGATGCGTTTGCTGGCACCCACCACCAGTTCGTGGGTGCGCCCGAACGCTTCGAAGGGGCCGCTGGCGAAGGCGTCGAAGCCGGCCTGGTCTTCATCATAGGCGGCCTGGTAAACGGTGCGGGTCAGTGTGCTGTTGTCCCAGCGCGACTGGTACGAGCCCGAAAACAATGCGTTCTGCTGCGCGTAGTTGGCGTTGAATTGCAGCGTCCAATCATTGGCCAGGCGCTGGCGCAGTTCGGCGAAAACGGTGTTGATCTCTTGATCTTTGTTCTCCCAGTCGGTGCCTGGGTTGTAGGAGCGCGGCAGGTTGAGGTGATGGCCGTCCAGGCCGGTCAGCGAAGAGCCCCAGAAGTAGTTGGTCTTGTCCTTTTGGTTCGAGAAACCGAGGGTCAGGGTGGTGTCGTCGCTCAGGTCAGCTTCGGTCACGGCGTAGAACAGACCGTGATATTCCTCGGCGTTATCGACAAAGCTGTTGGCGTCTCGGTAAGAGGTGACCACCCGGCCGCGCCAGGTGCCGCTGTCATTGAGCGGGCTGGACGCATCGAGCTCGCCTCGGTAGTCGTCCCAGCTGCCGGCGGCGCCGGTGAGGGTGACTTTTTGTTCGTCCAGTGGTCGCTTGCGGATCATGTTGATGGCGGCCGAAGGGTTGCCGGAGCCCGTCACAAGGCCAGTCGCACCGCGCACCACTTCAACGCGATCAAACATCGCCAGGTTTGGCTGGGCCCCCACCGATACACCGTTATAACCGCTTGGAATGCCGTCATACATCAGGTTGTCGATGTCGAAGCCGCGCGAGGTGTAGGCCTGCCGGCCAGGGCCGTTGGAGTAGTTCAGGAACAGACCGGGCGTGGCGCGCACCACATCGTTGATGCTGGTCATGGCCTGGTCGTCCATGCGCTGGCGCGTAATAACGGTGACAGCCTGCGGAGTTTCACGCAGCGTAAGCGGCAGCTTGGTAGCGGTTGCCATCGTGCCGGTGGTGTAGGACTGCGTGCCCTCGGTGGTTTCACTCAATTGCTGGCCGGAGATTTGTGTGGCGCCGAGCTCAAGCGTGGTCGCAGGCGGTTCAGCGTCGGCAGCGAAGGCCGCTTGTGACGTTGCGATGCAGATAGCCAACGCCATTAAATTAGGTGAAAACCCTTTGCTGCCAGGTTGTTGCACAGACATGGAACTGACTCTCCCCGAACGCCGTCCCTAGCGAATAATAAAGATGTTGATAATTGTTCGCGTTAGTGTGCCAGAACATTTCCGGGCAAAAAAGCGTTTAGGGAGAATGAGTTAACGAAATTTTCACAATGCCGGTAGTTGCCTTTGGCCATATCTGGTTGGAAAGGGCCGTAATCGTTAGCGATCAGGCCCCGGTTGCACACAGCGCCCACATCAGAACGTCATTCTTAACCCCAGCGTGCCCTGACGACCGTTGAATGTGTTGCTGTCCAGATTGCGGCTGGTGCCCACTTCGCCGTACACGCTGATGCCTTGCGACAACTCGAGATCGGCGCCCAGGCTTACCGCCAGCCGGGTGGATTTCTGCTCGGTCACGATGTCAGTGGTATCGGCAAAGGTCACCGTATTTTGCCCGCCACGGTCATGCCAGACATTGGCCCGTGCGTAGGGGCGCAGTGGCATGCCATTGAGTTGATAGTCGCCGCGCAGGCGCACGCCAAGGCGGGTGGTGATGTTGGTATCGGCGCGATAGGACACGTCGGAGACACCATCGTTTTGCTTGTCCAGCTTGGACTTGCTGACGATCACCTGAGCCTGGGGCTCGATCGCCCAGTTTTGGGTCAACGGTAATGGCCAACCGACTTCCGCGGACGCGGCTACGTTGTGCCCGCGCGTCTTCATCTTCACACCCCGATCCGATTCGTTCTTACCGTCAAAACGCGTACCCATCAGCACCAGGTCCAGGTAGGCGTGACTGGGGTTGATCAGTGTCCAGTAAATACCCAGGCTGTCCCCGCGCAGCTTGGTGCTGCCGGCCCGTTTGTTCTCCCAGCCGTTATTGAACCCCTTGATGTCGCCCGTCAAGCGGCTGTGGCCAACGAAGAACCCGGCGCGTTGTGTGAGGCCGTTGTCCAGCGTGTTTGCAAAGACGTCAGTGCCGACTTGAAACGCGGTGAGCGAGCTGTTCAGGGTAGGGCTCACCGTCCCGGCAAAGCTTTGCCGATTGCTGCTGCCATACACGCGCCCCCAACCCGCAGGGAACGCGCCGGTTTGTTGCTGTTGGCTCTGGTCTCCCATGCGTTCGTGGTAGGTGCCCAGCATGGCCTGCACGATTTGCTGGGCTGCCGGGAACAGCGCTGCATAGAGCGGCACTTCCTCACGGTAGATCGGGGTACCCGGCTTATCGGGCAATGGCGGTGTGCCGGGTACGGGTTCCGGCAGGGGCACGATAATAACGGGGTTGTCGATAGGCACGGTGGAGCGCAGGTAGTAGTTCTCGGCGGTGCCTGCGCTGACGCCACCTTTAAACAGGTAGTAGTTGAACGCGCCGGCCGAAACAGGCCCAGACAAGGTGAAGGCGTTGGCGCTGCTGGTGGCGCCATTGATAGCCTGTACAACTTGAATCCCGTCTTGCAACGTCGCTGCGCCCACGCCGCCAAGGTTGGTGACGCGCAGGCTCGTGGTGCCAGTGATGGTGCCCTGACTGACGATTAACCTATCGCTGGCCGAGCCGTCGGTACCTAATATGCTTTGCAGGGCGAATACGCCACCTGTGCCGTTGTAGTTGCCATTGACGGTCAGGGTATTGGTGGCGACCTTGCTGCCGGTGGTCATGTCGATCGTGCCGCGGTTGTTCAGTGTCGCTAACTGGGCGGCATCGAAGGCGGTGATCACGCCGGTGTCAACCAGCAGCGAGCTGGAGCCATTGAGGTTCATGGTGCCGGTGCCTGTACCGGTATCGCCAAGAGTGAACGTGCCGCCAAGCTTGAACTGTGCGTTGTTGTCCAGGTTCACGACTTCCCAGCTCGTATACTTTTCGGGTGTGCCGAGTTGGCTGTTATCAAAGGTCAAGGTATCGACGCCGACTCCCCCATCGATCAAGGGGGTAGACGCAACCTGGGTATCGGTCAGATTCTGCAGGAGTGCGGTGTCATCATCGGCCCCCATCAAGATAAAGTTATTGACCTGCCCACCACCGATCCACTCAAGCCGGTCGGCTCCTGCGCTCATGAGAATCTGCCCGTTCACGGTGCCACCGGTGATGTGCACGAGGTCGGTACCGCCGCTGACACTGATATTGCCGCCTATATAACTTTTACCCGACACCCGAATCTCGTCGTTGCCAAAACCGGTTACAAGGTTGCCGATGATGGTGCCCCCTTTCATATCGAAGAAATTGTCATCGAGCAGCATATTGACCCGGCCGATGCTGCCCCCCGTCATGGTCGCGCGATCACCCGATAAAAATGCGCCAACAATGGTTCCCGCATTCATGACGAACTCGTCCAGTCCGTCACCTTGGTCGACATCACCGAGGATGGTGCCGCCGCTCATGCTGAAGCTGTCAACACCGTCACCCTGAGACGTCGAGCCAATCGTGCCGCCACTGATCTGCGCGATATCGGCGCCGGCCCCCTGAATCAGCGCGCCGGTAATCGTGCCGTTGTTCATCTGAAAGATGTTGTTTCCGTCACCCTGATTCAGAGAACCATTGATCTGCATGCCTGTGCTGGTGGGGTCCAGGATGGTCACAATATCGATCCCTGCACCAAACGTGACGCTCCCCGCAATGGTGCCGGTGGCACTCATATTCAGCGTGTTGTTGCCGCTGGTATCTGTGAACCCCGCGGCGATGCCGCTATCGCAGGTATACGTATCGTCCCCGGCGGTGGGGGCGATGACGCAGGCGCCTTGGCTGATGGCCGGCAAAATCACCGCGGCCAATGAGCAAGGGATACTCAGGAGAAGAGAGCGTTTTATCCGTGTGCGCATGATCCGTCCTCAAGCAAGGGGGATATCGTCCAGCGCTTGCAAAGGCATGCGCGGACCAGACCATGACAACGTTATGCACGATACGGATCAGGGACTACGGGTTACCTATTTCGCAAAACATCGGCCAATGCAAAGGGTTGGCATGGCTTTCTCGACTGCACATCAACAGGTGCAGGTGCTTTGCACCTTAGTCGCAGATGGACCACGCCGCTACTGTCAGAAATAACAGGTATGAACGAGTGTGCGCTTAGGCAAACACGATCTCATAGGGATCGCGCATGCGCTCCAACAGTACCTGCGCCAGCATCGGTGGCAGGCCGATCTCAGGGTCACCGACCAGTTGGCTGGCATACGCGTGGGTTGCGTGCAACTTGCGTGCGACGCTCCAGCTGTCTAGCCGGACCTTGCGCGCGCGTTGCCACGGAATGATCGAACCTTCGCGAACCGGCCAGTGCCACGCCCAGATCGGCAGTTCATAGAGGCGTGCGCCCACCAGGTTGCACGCATTGGCGCTGGCGCGGCCGACGGCGTCGTGGTCGTCGTTGCCATCGTTGCGCCAAGTGGTGAAGACCACGTCCCCAGGCTGTAGGTAACGCGCGATAAATTGGCTCAGCAGTTGCTCTCGAGCGGCCAGGGCATTGTCACAAAAACCTCCCCGAATCCACTTCAGGCTATGCAACGGCATGCCTAGGCGTCGTAATGCTTCGGCGCTTTCCTGGGGCCTGATTACACTCAAGCGGCTGGCGGGCCACACATTGGAGCCGGGGTGGCTGGCGCTGCCGTCGGTGACGGAGATCAGTTGCAACGGGTGTTCGAGGCTACTGAGCAATTGCAGCAAACCACCACAGGCGAGTACTTCATCGCCAGGGTGCGGGGCAATCACCACCACGCGTGCGCCGGGTGGCACCAGTGACCGTGGCGTGATGATGGGAACGTGCGCCAATTGTGGCGCGCTGTTCCAGACTTGCGCAGGGCCGCGACGGCCTTCGCCCAGGGAGGCAGGTTTCATGGGTGACAGATCCTTGTCAGTTGATGCTGGGTCGTATCCCGATGATGGGACGACACTCTCGTTTGCTCACCAATGATTACACCGTGGTGATTGCGCGGCATTCCAACCCTGGATTACCGGCAAGGCGAGATCAGCATAGTCAAGGATTCGGCGCTTTCACATCGTGTCATGTGGATTTTTTCAGGTGGCCTGCATCAGGCCTTTGAGGTAATCACCGAAGCCGCCCTGGGCGCGACAGTCCAGGCGGGCGCTGGTGATCACCTGCGGGGTGTGACTCCAGGCGATGGAAGCTCCGCAGCGCTCCAGGTTGCGTACCAATTGCACATCCTCATGGCACGCCAACGGTTCAAAACCGCCGGCCTGCACATAAGCCCCGGCACTCATGCCAAGATTGGCCCCATGGACATGCCGATGCCCGTCCTGCGCCTGATACGCCTGGTGATAGCGAATCTGCGCGGCTGCGTCGAACCCTTCACTCCAGGCATCCACCGTTACCGTCCCGCAGACCGCGTCCGTGCCTAATGCAAGCTGCGCCACCAGCCAGTCGGGGGCGACGCGGCTGTCGGCGTCGGTGCAAGAGATCCAGCGCGCACCTTGATTGAGCAGGTGTCGGGCGCCGACGCCCCGTACATGCCCCACATTGCGCGCCTGTACTTCCAAAGACTGTACGCCGAACGTATTGGCAATTGCGGCACTGCCATCGCAGCAACTGTCGAGCACCACCAGGATGTGCACGGGTTCGCCCGACAGGCCGGGGTGCTTGGCAGCGATCATGGCCGCTTCCAGGCAGTCGCCCAGATACGCCTCTTCATTGTGTGCCGGAATCAGAATGCCGATCATCGCAAGCCCTCCAGGGTGGCGACCGAGGTACCGTCGCGGCTCCACAGGTCGAGAAGAAAATCAGCTTCGTGATGGCTGGCCATCAAGGGCATATTCAGTCGCTGTTGTAACAGGGCGTGCACCTGTTCGCCGGTCTGCGGGCAGCCCTCGATGGCGGGGCGCCAATGGCAGGCCAGCAGCTGGCCGTCTTTGTTCAAGGAGGCGAGGGCGCGGTCGATCAAATGGTGCAGGTCATCGGCGTCCAGGTAGTAACACAGCTCGCTCAATACGATCAGATCAAAAGGTCCTGCCGGCCATTGCTCCGGCAATCGCGATTGCTGCACCTGGGCATGGGCAAATCCCAGCAAACGGGTTTTCGCCAGTGAGACCGCAGCGCTTGCCGTGTCACAGCACAGCAGTTGATCACAACGCGGTGCCAACTCAGCGCTCAACTCACCATTGGCACAGCCGGGCTCGAAGACCGAGGCGTAACGCGGGCGGGTCAGCAGTGCCAGGGTCAGCGCGCGTTTGCGCCGTTCATACCAGCGTTGGCGAAAAGCCCAAGGGTCGTCATTACCAGCAAACAGCTGGTCGAAGTACGGCGTGGCCACACTCATACGAACACCACTTCAAACGGCAGCAGCAGACGCTCGACGACATAAGGCGCCAACACCGGCGGCAAGCCGATCTGCGGGTCACCCTCCAGTTGGCTGGCAAACGCGTGGATGGCATGGCGTTTACGCGCAATGGCGGTGCAGCTCAGAGGGATCTTGCGCGCGCGGTGCCACGGCACCTGGCTGTTTTCGGCGGTTGCCCAGTGCCAGGTCCACACGGGCACCTCATACAAGGTAGCGCCCACCGCTGTGGCGGCGTTGGCACTGGCGCGGCCGACGGCTTCGTGGTCGCAATGGCCGTCCTCGCGCCAAGTCGTGAACACCACATCGGTGGGTTTGAGGTAGCGCTGGATAAACTCGGTGAGCTCTGCTTCCCGCGCCGCCACTTTGCTGTCGGCAAACCCTGCGCGTAGCCATTTCAAACTGTGCAGGGGCAAACCGAGGCGATGCAGTGCCTGAGCCGATTCCTGCGGGCGCACCACGCTCAAGCGTTCGACGGGCCAACGCCGGGAGCCGGGGTGACTGGCGCTGCCATCGGTGACAGAAATCAACTGAATCGGCCGGTCCAGCGCCGCCAGGCCTTGTAGCAAGCCGCCGCAACCGAGCACTTCATCGTCAGGGTGCGGCGCGATGATCACCGCGCGGTGCCCGTCAGGCACCAATTCTGCAACGCTGACGTGGGCCAATTCAGCCAGCCGGCTCGAAGACTGCCAGTGATGCAAAGGCGTGCCTTGACCCACAATCGGGTTGGTTCTCATAACGCCCACCTCCCTGTGGGTTCGCCTGCGACCTGCTCGCCAAGGCCGGCCAGGTCGCGCTCGGCATGGCTTTGGCGCATATAAACCGGTAAGTCAGCCATCAGTTGCGCAAAATGGGGGTCTTTGCAATACGGCCCTGCACCTACGGCACGGCCGACGTGGCGGATCACTTGCTCCACCGTGTCCTCAATGCACGCACGGGCTTGCTGGGCGATTTGCCGGGCATCGGCGAAGGGCTCGCGGTCAACCTGTGCTGCGCTGGCGCGCAGTACGCAGGCAGCGCTGTTCAACGCACTGTCGACAGCGCCTAAATGAGCCAGCGCATGCGGCTCGGGGCGCTTGGCGCATTGCAGGCGCAGCACTTCGCCCAAGCGTTGCGCGCCGCCATACCAACAGGCGGCAATGCCGATGCCGCCTTGCCAGAAACCGGGGCGTGACAAGTAATCACCCGGGCCGCCGACGGCCAGCCCTGTGGCCCCCTCAAACAAGACCTCGACGCTGCCCGTGGCGGCCATTCCAACCGCATTCCAACCCTCCTCGGTGACGGTTACGCCGGGCGTATGCATCTGCACCGCGACCAGTTGCTGGCGGTCCTCTTCGTCCCACGCGGTCAGCAACCCGTGACTGACCACGGCCGCGCCGGAGCACCAGGCCTTGCGCCCATCCACCCTCAGCCTGTGCCCGTCAAGGCGCACACGTACTTTGGCGTTGGGGGGTTCGGCTGCCCACATGCCCCACGTACTCGCCACGGGCGGCAACGGGCTGTTGAGTTGGGCAATGATCGCCAAGGCATCGGTGTGCCCTTCAAACAGCTTGCACAGCCGCAAGTCATGACCCGCGACCTGCGCCAGGCGGCTGAACCGCTCCAGCGTCTGGCCGCTGCCGGGAAGGGGCAGTTGGTCCAGGCCTTCTTCCTGAAGTGCCTTCAGGGCGTTGCCCAGGGCTTGCGTGTCCGCATACTCCCGGTTGCCTTGAAGGAATCCATGCAATGCCATTTCACACCTCGTCGTCGCGCTGCAATTCAAACAACAGCAACGAGCGGCCAGTCACTGCGTATTCGTGTTCGAAATCAAAGCGCTCCTGGCCGCGTATCGCGGGGGAGTTGGTATCGAGCATGCAGGTCCAGAACTCACCTTGTGGCACAGGCGGCAGGCGGAAGTTGACCATGTCATGGTGAGCATTCACCACCAACAGCAAGGTCGCATCGGCGCCTGCGCGGCGAATCCCGGTTTCCTGAGCGCGGCCATCCATCAGCATGCCCAGGCAGCGGCCATGGCTGTCTTGCCATTGCTCAGTGGTCATTTCTTCGCCACCGGGCGCCAGCCAGGTGACGTCTTTAACACCGATGTCTTCGTTGTAATCGCCCACCAGGAAACGACCACGGCGCAGGATCGGATACGCCAAGCGTAGCTTGATCAAGCGTTTTACAAACTTGAGCAGCGCCTTGCCGTCTTCGTCCAAATCCCAGTTGACCCAGCCAATCTCGCTGTCTTGGCAATAGGCGTTGTTGTTACCGTGCTGGGTGCGGGCAAACTCATCGCCCGCCACGAGCATCGGCGTGCCCTGGGCCAGTAGCAGGGTGGCGAAGAAATTGCGCATCTGGCGCAGGCGCAACGCGTTGATTTCAGGGTCGTCGGTAGGGCCTTCGACGCCATGGTTCCACGACAGGTTGTTGTTGCTGCCGTCCTGGTTGTTTTCGTCGTTGGCTTCGTTGTGTTTGTCGTTGTACGACACCAGGTCGTGCAGGGTGAAGCCGTCGTGGGCGGTGATGAAATTGACCGAGCTGTAAGGCCGCCGGCCACGGTGGTTGAACATCTCGCCAGAGGCGGTCATGCGCGCGGCGAAGTCTGCCAGTTGGCCGTCGTCGCCTTTCCAGAACGCCCGCACGGTGTCGCGGAAACGGTCGTTCCACTCCACCCAGCCCGGCGGAAAGTTGCCCACCTGATAACCGCCCGGGCCGCAGTCCCACGGCTCGGCAATCAATTTAAGTTGGCGCAATACCGGGTCCTGACGACAGGCGACGAGGAAGCTGTGGCGCTCATCAAACCCTTCACGGTAGCGGCCGAGGATAGTTGCCAGGTCGAAGCGAAAGCCGTCGACATGCATCTCGGTCGCCCAATAGCGCAGTGAGTCGGTGACCATTTGCAGCACGCACGGGTGACTCAGGTCGAGGGTGTTGCCGGTGCCGGAATCGTTGATGTAGAAACGCTTGTCGTCCGGCATCAACCGATAGTACGAGGCATTGTCGATACCGCGCATCGACAGGGTAGGGCCGCGCTCGTTGCCCTCGGCTGTGTGGTTGTAAACCACGTCGAGGATCACTTCGAGCTTCTGCTCATGCAGGTGCGCAACCATCTCTTTGAATTCGGCAATCTTGCCGCTGGCCAAATAGCGTGGGTCGGGGGCGAAAAACGCGATGCTGTTATAGCCCCAATAGTTCGTCATGCCTTTTTCCAGCAGGTGCTGGTCGTTGACGAAGGCGTGTACCGGGAGCAGCTCGACCGATGAAATACCCAACTGGCGAATGTGCTTGAGCACATCGTCTTCCATCAAGCCGGCGCAGGTGCCGCGCACCGACTCCGCCACCGAGGGGTGACGCATGCTGATGCCACGCAAGTGGGTTTCATAAATGATCGTACGGTCCCACGGCACTCGCACTGGCTGGTCATTACCCCAGGTGTGCGCCGGGTCGATCACTTTGCATTTGGGCACGAAGGGCGCGCTGTCGCGTTCGTCGAAGCTGAGGTCATCATCGGGGTGGCCGATGGTGTAGCCGAACAGTGCTTCGGACCATTTGAGCTCGCCCACCAGTTGCTTGGCATAGGGGTCGATCAGCAATTTGTTGTGGTTGAAGCGATGCCCGTTGGCCGGGTCGTAAGCGCCGTACACACGGTAGCCGTAGATCAGCCCTGGGTGGGCGTCGGGCAGATAACCGTGGAAGGTCTCATCGGTGTATTCAGGCAGTTCGATGCGTTCCAGCTCCACTTCGCCGGCATCGTCGAACAGGCACAACTCCACCTTGGTGGCGTTGGCGGAAAACAGTGCAAAGTTGACGCCCAGGCCATCCCAGGTCGCGCCAAGGGGGAAGGGCAAACCTTCACGAATCCGCGACGGCTCGTTGCTCGGCGTCGGTGGGTTTTTTTCGGGTTTGCTCATGGTGTTGCTCCTGCAAGAGTCTTTTTTCAGGCCGAATGCGGCCGTGCTGACGAAATTTCAGCTGACGATATGAGTAATGAAATAAGCCCCTTCCGGCAGCGCCGAAAGGAGGCTTGAAAGGCTAGACCGATTAAGGCTTTGGCTTTTTTGGCGCTGGCGGCTTCTTGGCGGCCGGCGGGGTCGGCTTGCTCGCAGTCGGGGCCGGTGGTTTGGCTTTGGCTGCAGGCTTGGGTGCAGTCGTCTTCGGCTTGGTGGCAGCTTTAGGCTTGCTTGGCGTCAGCGCTTCGGCTTCTGCCAGTTTGCGCGCCATCTCCCAATGCCGCGCATCTTCCCCGTGGGGTTTACCCTCAGACTCCCAGATCTGATGCGCTAACTCGCGTACGCGTTTGTCTTCAGTACTCATCGCAATGCTCCTCACAGAAAATTTTCAGCTTTCTTGATCATCAGGATTGATAAAGACATTGACCGGGAAATCCCCCAGGGCAGTGCTGACCAACAGCTCCTTGTTTGGTGTGACTGCGCCCGTATGAAAAAGTCCCTTCCAGTTTTGTGTTGGCACGGTGAACGGTAATTTCACCCGTGTATCGCCCCAAATCTGCGCATTGATCTGAGGGTGAACACCGTTTTCAAGCAAGTGATGAGGCCAGCGTGGCACCACCACCAGCAGGTATTTGCCCTGGTGTTCGCGAGCGAATGCGACCACCCGCTCAGCGTGTTTGCCCACCACGTCCAGCGGCGTGTAAGCACCACTGCGCAGCAGTTCAGGATGGGCCTTGCGCAAGCCCAGTACCTGAGCGATCAACGCTTGCTTGATACGCCCGTCTCGCCAGTTGAACAGCAGTTCGCCAATATCAGGCGGGGTATCCAGCGCCTGTTGCCGAGCGTTGAAATCCACCGGCCGACGGTTGTCCGGGTCCACCAGGCTAAAGTCCCAGAACTCATCGCCCTGGTACAGGTCTGGCACACCCGGCACGGTCATGCGAAGCAAGGATTGCGCCAGGCCATTGAGTGCTCCCGCGGGTGCGATGGCTTGGGCGGCACTGCCGATGGCCGTGCGCAGGGCGAGGCCTTCGTCGCTGAGCAACAGGCGCGACAGGAATGCCTTGACGCCTTGCTCATAGGCCTCGTTGGGCGCGCTCCAACTGCTTTGCAGCTTGGCTTCACGCAGGGCTTTTTGTTGCCACTGCCATAGCCGCTGTTGGTAGCCGGCAAAGTCGTCAGCCTGGTCCAGCGGCCAACTGCCCAGCAGCACTTGATACAGGATCAGCTCATCACCGGCCGAGGGGCTGCTTTCGCTTCGTAGCGGCGCAGCGAGGGTGCGCCAGTGCTCCACCTGTTCCACAAACCATGGCGCGCACTCACTGAGTACCGCCAGTCGGGCACGGGTATCTTCGCCGCGTTTGTGGTCGTGGGTGGCGGTGGCCAGCAGGTTGTCCGGGAAGCTCTGCAAGCGCTGTTGATTGACCGCATGAAAATCGGCCAATGGCGCGCTGAACTGCTCGGTGCTGAAGCCTACATCGTTACGTGACAGCAGCACTGCCGAGCGATAGAACGCCGTATCTTCCACGGCCTTCGCGGCGGCGGGCGAGGTCAGTTGCTGGAAGCGCACGCAAGCATGCTTGAGGATCTTGCGCTCACGGCCCACCGGGCGATGACGCCAGGGCTCGCCGCCCAGCCAAGTGGCCAGATGGTCGAGCACCGGCCAATCGCCTTCGCCGAGGGTGCTGCGCGCGCCCTCCATGGCGTGCTCGAAGAGCTTGTCGTCGGCCTCGCTGCGCCCGCGCGCACTGATATAGGTGCGATACACCGGGAAGTGCACGATCAATTCCTGCAAGGCGCGGCGGATTGCACCCAGGGTCAAGTCACGCGTCATCACATTGTCGCGGGCCACTTGCAGCAGGGCCTGGGCCACGCTTTCAAAGTCGCCGCCGAGGGAACCATTGAGGATCTGCTGGCGGGCCAGCCGGGCTTCTTCCATAAAAGCCGAGGGGCGTTCGCTATGACGTGTCCACAACTCGGCCAGTGGTTCGAAACCGTCCGGGTGATGTTGCAGCAGCGACAGCTGGTTCATGAATTCATAGCCGGTGGTGCCGTCGACCTGCCAGTCCTCGCGCAAGGTTTCGCCTTCACCGAGGATCTTCTCGACAAAGATCGGCAAGTGACGATCCGGCGCCAGTGAGTCCACCCGGCGCCGCAGTTTGCGGCAATAGCCGCGTGGGTCGGCCAGCCCGTCGATATGGTCGATGCGCAGGCCGTCCACCAAGCCTTCGCTAATCAGTTCGAAAATCTTGCCGTGGGTGGCCTCGAACACCGCTGTGCGCTCTACCCGCAGGCCACCCAGTTCGTTGACGTCGAAGAATCGCCGCCAGTTGATGTCGTCCGCGGCGGTGCGCCAGCTGGCTAGGCGGTAAGCCTGTTGTTCCAGCAGCTGATGTAGGCGGTCGAAGTCAAACGCCGCCACTTGCCGTTCGATGGCGTGTAGCACGTTGCTGTCGGTAGCCCGCTCGGCCAGTGCTTGTTTGAGCCACGCCGCTTCGTGATAGGCGTCGTCTTGATAGGCGAGGGCGCTGAAGCGTTCTGACAGAGGCTTGAGCAATTCGTCGTGGCCCAGAATCGCTGCGTAGTCCTTAGGGCAAATCGGAAAACGGTGTTCGTAGTGCTCGACATAAAACTCGCCGTGCACAGCATCAAAACGCAGCGCCACGGTGCCGGTCTGCAACGCTTCGCCGTAGTCGCTGCCGAGGAACGGCATCAGCAATTGACCCTTGAGCAACGGGTCGGGTGAATGCCACTGGATATCGAAGAATTCGCTGTAGGGGCTCAAGCGGCCCCACTCCAGCAGGTCCAACCACCAGGGGTTATCGGCGCCGCCTACAGCCATATGGTTGGAGACGATATCCAGGATCAGGCCCATGTCGTGTTCACGCAGGGCAGCGACAAGGCGCCGCAACGCGGGCTCGCCGCCCAGCTCCGGGTTGACGCGAGTGGGGTCGACCACGTCATAGCCATGCATGGAGCCGGCGCGGGCGCTGAGCAGGGGCGAAGCATAGAGGTGGCTGATACCGAGTTTGGCGAAGTACGGCACCAGTGGCACCGCATCATCCAGGGTAAAGCCCTTATGGAATTGCAGGCGCTGGGTGGCGCGCAGTGGCAGGGCCTTCATCGGTCACGCTCATAGGCTTGATTACGGGCAACGGCCAGCAGTTCCAGGCGGCGCGCGGCACTGTCGTTATCGAGCAGGGCCGAGGCTTCACCCGGCAGGCGTCGCCGCCAGTTGGGATGGGTGTCGGTGGTGCCCGGCAAGTTGGCTTGTTCTTCGACGCCCAGGGCGTCTTCCAACGGCAGCAGCACCAACGGTGCACGGGTATGGCCCAGGTAACGTACGCTGGCGTCGATCATATGGTCAGTGTCATTGCGGATCTCATCGACGAAATTCTGTGGGTCCTGGCTCAGCGCCTGGCGCAAGGCCTGGCGTTCACGTAGGCGGTGTTCGCTCCATTGCTCCACGGTGGGGGCGTCGATCAGGCCGAGCTGGATATTCCATTCGATATCGCGGCTGTGCCACCACCCGTTGAGGGTCGGCAGGTCATGAGTGCTGGTGGTGGCCAAGGCGTTGTCCGGCCAGTCGAGAATCGGCTTGAATTGGCCCTCGTGGTTTTGCTCGAACAACAGCACGCGCATGCCGAGGATCGAGCGGCCAATCAGTTTTTCCCGAAGGCCATCAGGCACCGTGCCCAAGTCTTCACCGAGGACGATGGCTTGGTGACGGTGGGACTCCAACGCGAGCAGGCGCAGCAGGTCGTCCACCGGGTAATACAGGTACGCGCCTTCACGGGGCGAGGCGTCCATGGGGATCACCCACAGGCGTTGCAGCCCCATCACATGGTCGATACGCAAGCCGCCGGCATGGGCGAAGTTAGCCCGCAGCATTTCGATAAAGGCGCGAAAGCCATTGCGCTTGAGGCCTTCGGGCGAAAACGCGGAGATGCCCCAGCCTTGACCAGCGCGGTTGAGAATGTCCGGTGGTGCGCCCACGGTGAGGTCGGCGAGCAATTCATCCTGACGGCTCCAGGCCTGGCTGCCGCCGCCATCGGCGCCCACGGCCAGGTCGGCGATCAGGCCGACGCCCATGCCGCTGCCTTGGGCGGCTTGTTGCGCACGCGCAAGGCAGCGGGCGATCAGCCATTGGCTGAAGGCAAAGTAGCCGATTTCGTCGGCGTGTTCTTCGGCAAACCGGGTGAGTGCCGGGCCCTGGGGTGAGCGCCATTCTTCAGGCCAGTGGCGCCAGTCGAGATCCTCGCCAGCGCCGGCGCGCAGCGTTTGCACGGCTTCGAAGCGGCAGTGGTTTTCCAGCGCTTCACCACCGGCTTGGCGGAAGCTGAGGAAGTCGGCATGCAACGGGTGCTGGCCGTGGCGGAAATCTTCATACAAGGCGCGCAGCAGGCGTTGCTTGGCGTCGGCAGCGGCGGGCCAGTCAATCAGGGTGTTTTGCTCTAGGGCGCGCAACTCATCGGTCAGCCCGATGGCCTCGATGACGTTGCGCACTTCGCGTTCGCCGAGGATGCAACCGGGGGAGGCATACAGGCTATTGAGAAACAGCCGGCTGGACGGCGAGTACGGGCTGTAGCGCCCAGTGTCGGCGCTGAACATGGCGTGCATGGGGCTGATCGCCAGGGCATCGGCACCGCGTTCGGCCGCCGCGCGCACCAGATGCTCCAAGGCCAGGGTATCGCCGAAGCCGCCATCGCCCAGGCGGCGCAGCGCATAGAGTTGCGCGCTGAGGCCCCAGGCGCGGGCGGGTTGGCTGTCGACCGCTTCGGCCACGCTGTAGCAGTGGGTGGGGGCCACGGCCAGGGTGAAGGTCTGGTCGTTGATATGCACCTGGTGATAACCCAAGGCAATCACGCCGGGCAGTACGCCGTCGCCGTCCAACCGCAGCTCCAGGGTTTCGCCGCTTTCGAGGCTGACCCGGCATTGGGTGTCGGGTTCGAAATAGCGGGCCAGGTCAAGGCCCTCGCCGCTGTCGATGGTGAGCAGGGGCGGCAGTTGTTTATCCAGTTGCACGTGTTCCAGCTCGCGCAGGCTGGCGTCGATCTCGGCGTCGCTGTCAGCGGGGTGGCCCAAGCCTTTGAGGACGGCGCGCAGGGCGTCAGGTGTTACGCGTTGCGGGCGGCCGTTTGCGTCGATCCAATCGACGGCCAGCCCGGCTCGGCTGGCGAGGATTTCCAGGTTCGCATCGCTCAAGGGTGCTCTCCAACAGGGGATAGGGTAACGCGTGCGCTGTAGGGCGGCAGCTGGGTGCCCTGGTTGGCAGGCGTTTCGAATAACAGATGCTCGGCCGCAGGATGGTCCAGCGCAACGCCGCTCAGGTTGAGGTCGATCTGCAATAGGCTGCCGTCGCCCAAGCGCCATCGGGCCGTCACGGCTGCATCGGCCAGCACCTGCGCGCCCAGTGCCATGCTGGCAGGCAAATGCGGCACGATGTGGCGGTGGCGCAGGCTCAAAAGTTGGCGATATAGCTGAGTGTGTTCGTTGTCGGCAAACGACGGCGCCGATTGTTGGAAGGTGGGCAGGGCATTCGGATCGGGGATGCGTTCACGTCGCTCGGGATCGTGGAAGGCGGCAAAGTCAGCGAATTCACTGCGCCGGCCTTCGCGTACCGCTTGCGCCAGTTCGCCGTGATGGTCGGTGAAGAACAAAAACGGCTCGCAGGCGTTGACTTCATCGCCCATGAACATCAGCGGGATCATGGGCGACATCAGTAACAATACTGTGGCGGCCTTGAGTGCCTGGGGTGAGCACAGTTGGTGCAAGCGTTCGCCCAGGGCGCGATTGCCGATTTGGTCGTGGTTCTGCAAAAACAACACAAAGGCGCTGGGCGGCAGGTGTGCGCTAGGCTCGCCGCGGGTATGCCCATGGCGGGTAGTGTCGCCCTGGTAGATAAAGCCTTCGCTCAGGCAACGGGCAAGTTTGGCGGTGGTGTCAGTGGCGAAGTCACTGTAATAGGCATCCGTCTCGCCAGTGAGCAGCACGTGCAGGGCGTTGTGGCCGTCGTCATTCCACTGGGCATCAAAATCGTGCTCCAGCAGGTTGGCCTGGTTGAACTCGTTCTCCAGTACCAGCCATACGTGACGGCCGATGTCTGTTTGCTGGCGAACGCGTTGGGCCAATTCCTTCAGGAACCCGGGGTTGTCGATGGCGTGCACGGCGTCGAGGCGCAGGCCGTCGAAGCGGTATTCGAGCAACCACATCAGGGCGTTATCGAGAAAGAAGTCCCGCACTTCGCGGCGGTCGAAGTCGATGCCCGCGCCCCAGGGCGTGTGCACGTCTTCGCGAAAAAAGCCTTGGGCGTATTGGCCAAGGTAGTTGCCGTCGGGGCCGAAGTGGTTGTAGACCACGTCGAGCATCACCGCCAGGCCGTGTTCGTGGGCACTGTCGATCAGGTGTTTGAGTTGTTCGGGGGTGCCGTAGGAGGCTTGGGGCGCGTAGGGCAACACGCCGTCGTAGCCCCAGTTTCGTTCGCCGGGGAACTGCGCCAGCGGCATCAATTCAATGGCGGTTACGCCCAGTTCGGCCAGGCGCGGCAGGTGTTTTTCCACCCCGGCATAGCCGCCCAGCGCGCCGACGTGCACTTCGTAAATCACCGCCTCGTGCCAAGGGCGGCCTTGCCACTGGCTGTGCCGCCACTGATAGGCGAGCGGGTCGACTACCTGGCTCCAGCCATGTACGTCCGAGGCTTGGGCCCGGGACGCGGGGTCTGGCACATCTTTTTCCCCGTCGATGTTGAAGCGGTAGCGCGTGCCCGCCGGGCACGCTATTTCGGTTTCAAACCAGCCTTCTGCCTGGGGCAGCATGGCGACGGACTTGCCGGTTTCCAATTCAACGCTGACATAAAACGCGTCTGGCGCCCACAAGGCAAAACGCGTGTGTTGCGCGTCCAGCATGATTGCGCCGTGGGGCCAGGTTTCCAGAGTCCGTAACGGCATCTATAGAGACCTCCCTTGATTATTTAGCGGATTTCCCCTGGGCTTTCACTACCAACTGTTCATACAGCTCGGCGTAGGGTTCTACCGCCTGGCACCAGTTGAAAGGCTGGGTCATGGCGCGGCAACGCATGGCGTTGAGCAGGCCTGGGTAGGCGAAGACCTTGAAGGCGCGGCTGACGGCTTCTTCATAGCTTTGCACCGTGGATTCATTGAACAGAAAGCCGGTGACGCCGTTTTCGATGGTGTCTGCCAAACCGCCGGTATTGCGTGCCACCGGTAAGGAGCCAAAGCGCTGCGCGTACATCTGGCTCAGGCCGCACGGCTCGTAGCGCGAAGGCATCAGCAAAAAGTCGCTACCGGCAAACATGCGGCGGGCGTCGGTTTCATTGAAGCCGATGCGTACACCGACCTGGCCGGGAAAGCGCAGGGCCAGCTCACGCATGGCTTGTTCTTCTTCCGGCTCGCCACGGCCGATAATCGCAATTTGCCCGCCATTTTCGACGATAAAGCTGGCAACAGCTTCGGTAAGGTCCAGGCCTTTCTGATAGACCAAGCGCGAGACCACGGCGAACAGCGGGCCTGTGGAGTCATGCAGGCCAAACAACTCACGTACATGGGCGGCGTTGATGGCCTTGCCTTCCCAGTCGCCAATATTGAAGTTGTGAGTCAGGTGGGTGTCGGTAGAGGTTTCCCAGCTTTCATCGATACCGTTGGGAATACCGCTGAGCAAACCTTGCTGGGTCTTGCTGGCGAGGAAGCCATCGAGACCGCAGCCAAATTCCGGGGTGGTGATTTCCTGGGCGTAGGTGGCGCTCACCGTCGTGATGTGGCTGGAATACGCCATGCCGGCCTTGAGGAACGACATCTTCCCGTAGAACTCCATGCCTTCCTGTTGCAGGGCATGGGGCGGGATGCCCAGCTCCGGCGTCGAAGCCAGGCTGACCACGCCCTGATAGGCCAGGTTATGGATGGTGAACAGGGTTGGGGTACGTGACCCACGCCAGTGCATATAGGCCGGGGCCAAGCCAGCGGGCCAGTCATGGGCGTGCACTAGGTCTGGGCACCAGTGAATCTGCGCCAGGTTGGCGGCCATGTCGGCGGCGGCCAAGCCCAGGCGGGCGAAGCGAATATGGTTGTCTGGCCAGTCGCGGCCATTGTTGGCGCCGTAGGGCGTACCTTCACGCTCGTAGAGCTCGGGGCAGATCAACACATAGATGACCAGGCCGTCCTTGAGGTCCATACGCCCGATCTTGCACGGCGGCAGCGCAGCGTGGCCACCCAGTTCGCCGACAATATGGATCGGGTTGTCGCTTTCCATCACTTGCGGATAGCCGGGGATCAACACGCGAACATCATGCAGGTGCGCCATGGCGCGGGGCAGGGCGGCAGACACATCCCCCAGGCCGCCGGTTTTCACCAGGTCGGCAAACTCGGAGGTCACAAACAGGACTTTCTTGCGATTGGGATTCTGACTCACGATCGGCCGCACAGTGTTGGGCAGGTCGACCAATGAAGGTCCCCCTACCGCCTGACTGACACGCTCTCCCTGAATATCTACAGCGGCACTGATCATAGTTCTCTCCCACATGTTGGTCGGCTAATGGCCCGCTGCCACTAGCTCCGATGACCGCATCCTGCGGCCAGGCGCACAAGCACTGTACAAACTGGCAAGGCGTATGCCAGTTGCACGAATGTCAAAAAAAGATTGGATAGACGGCATCAGCGGTGAACGCCAATGAATCGCCTTACCTTAAAACTGGACCTACGGCAGAGTTGGAAAGTTTCGATTTTTTGCGGGGTTTTTGTTTTCGATCGGACCCATCGGTCATGAGTCTAGGACAGATCCTAGAGCCTGTAGGGTTTGTGAGAGGATTTTGTAGGACAAAAAACTTGTAACCTTATGCAGCTTTCAAAACAGCGTTTGAAAGTCGGCTTTTTGTGGCGAGGGAGCTTGCTCCCGTTGGGGCGCGCAGCGGCCCCGCTCTTGGTTGACATTGGGTCTGCTGCGCAGCCCAACGGGAGCAAGCTCCCTCGCCACAAGGGTGCGCGTGCTCCCGCATGGTGCGTCAGCCAAGCACTCTGATGGGTACGCCTTTGGCCCAGTCTTGGATGTCTTCGATCATCTGCTGATAAAACTGCCGGTAATTCTGCTCACTCACATACCCCACATGGGGCGTGGCCAGCACATTGGGCAAGCGGCGCAGGGGGTGATCCACCGGCAATGGCTCTTCGGCGAACACATCCAGTGCAGCCCCTGCGAGGGCGCCACTTTCCAGTGCAGCCACCAACGCCTGCTCATCCACAATCGGCCCACGGGCGGTATTGACCAAGCGCGCGCTCGGTTTCATCCAACTCAGCGCCTGGGCATCCACCAAGCCACGGCTGCGTTCGCTGAGTACCAGGTGCACGGTCAGAATGTCGGCCTGTTCAAACAGCGCCTGTTTGCTGACCCAAGTCACGCCGCATTGCGCTGCGCGTTCCGGCGTGAGGTTTTCACTCCAGGCAATTACACGCATGCCGAACACCTGAGCGAATTGCGCGACCTTCTGGCCGATGCTGCCCAGGCCAAGGATTCCCAGCGTCTTGCCGTACAGATCCCCTCCCAGACCAACCTGCCACCCGCCGGCGCGCAGCGAATTGGCTTCGGCCAGCAGGTTACGGGTTGAGGCCATGATCAGCGCCCAGGTCAACTCCGGCGCCGCGTGTTTATAGCTGTCGGTGCCGCACACAGTGATGCCTAGTGCCTTGGCGGCGGCAATATCGATAGCGGCGTTGCGCATGCCGCCGGTCACCAGCAATTTAAGCTTGGGCAGGCCTTGCAGCAGGGCTTTGTCGAAGGTGGAGCGTTCGCGCATCACGCAGATCACCTCGAACCCCCGCAATCGCTCGATCATCACGGCAGTATCGGCCGGGTAGTCGTGCAGAAAATGCACGCTGCCCACTGCCTCAAGGGCCGACCAATCCACCACACCACTGGCGACATTCTGCCAATCATCAATGATTGCGATCTGTACCGACATGCACGAGTGCCTCGAAAAGGTTGGATTAAAGGGCGTTCAAACCCTGCAACAGCGCTTTATGGAACTGGGCCGGTTCTTCCATTTGTGGTGCGTGCCCCAAACCTGGGAACTCCACCAGGGTGGCATGGGGGATCAGCTTGGCCACTTGCTTGCCCAGCACGGCATAGTTACCGAGCTTTGCCTTGACCGCTGGCGGTGCGACATCCTTGCCGATGGCGGTATTATCGGACGTGCCGATCAGCAGGAGCGTGGGCATCTGCAAGTCTTTGAACTCGTAGTACACCGGCTGGGTGAAGATCATGTCGTAAATCAACGCCGAGTTCCATGCCACCAGCGTATGCCCTGGGCCGTTGCTCAGGCCTGCATACATATCTACCCAGCGCTCGTACTCGGGCTTCCAACGCCCGACGTAATAGGTGTTGAGTTGGTACTTGCGAATACCCTCGGCGCTGACCTTCAGCTCGCGTTGATACCACTGGTCGACGCTGAGGGACGGCACGCCCAGTGCCTTCCAGTCTTCGAGGCCAATGGGGTTGACCAGGGCAAGCTGCTCGGTTTGATCGGGGTACATCAGTGCGTAACGTGTGGCGAGCATGCCGCCGGTGGAGTGGCCGAGGAGGGTGGCCTTTTGAACGCCGAGTTTTTCCAGCAGTTGGTGGGTGTTCAGTGCCAGTTGCTGAAAGCTGTATTGATAGTGATCGGGCTTGCTGGATGAACAGAAACCAATCTGATCCGGGGCTATCACACGGTAGCCCGCCTCACTCAGGGCCTTGATCGAGCCTTCCCAAGTGGCGCCGCAGAAGTTTTTGCCGTGCATCAAGACGACGCTGCGGCCGTTGGCCTTGCCCTTGGCTGGGACGTCCATGTAGCCCATTTGCAGGGATTTGCCCTGGGATTGGAACTGAAAATGTTCAACGGGGTAGGGATATTGAAAACCCTGCAGTTCCGGGCCGTAGGTAGGGCTTTCGGTCGCGGCGAATACAGGAAGGGCGCAGATGAGCAGCAGGTTCGAGGCCCAGAATGAGCGGGTTAGTCGCATTGGCAAGGCTCCTAAGGCAGTGCCAGGATGCTGTGTCGGGTAGATTAACAGGGGATTAAACGGGGTAGGGCAGATAAAAAACACCTATCCCCTGCATATTTCATTCTTAGCCATAAAGCGAGCGTTTGGTTCAGCGCTCTTTCATCCAAATGTCATCAATGTCGAAGTCATTACCCGCGCCGCTGCTTACATAGCTATATATTCCCAGTATTACTCCTTGTGTGGCTGTGGCGGTGAATACGCCGGAGCCGTATTTCCACGCAAACTCATTTCTGGTGTCAACATAGTTGCCAATCGGTACTCCGTTGATGATCAGTGCAAGAATTGATGAGTTGGTGCCTGGGCCACGAGCACGCGCAGAAAAACCAAAGTCGTAAGTACGGCCTGCTACGACCTGAACAGGGCAAATCATCACCGGGCCATAAAACTCTCGCCCCCCATTGGTAAATGCCCTAACTACTCCGCCAGCGACGTTCAGGTCGTTGTCCACTGCATAACCGCCTTGAGGAAGCCATCCTTGGAATGTGTTGTCATTAAAGTCCCAAGTGATTGATACCTTGGGTTGATTGGCAATCGAATAAAACGTTACTGGAAATAGAATTGCATCCGCCTCAACCGTACTCCCACTAAACGCCGCCTTGAACTCCATGCTCAACTCTGAGCCATGATCCAGCTCTTTCAAGTATTCGTAAGGCACGGGGTATTCAAAGTAACCATTGGCGACCCAGCCCGCATTGACGTAAGCCCCTGCACTGCCGTCATAGAGCGTATGCGCATAATCCACCCCATTTTTCTTGCCCATGAGCCGAAGCCAAACAGGCCATGGCGCGGTAATAAACGGCCAGGTACCCACATATGACGTCGCCCCCTCGGTGACTTTCGTCAGATCCAATATCTGGGTATGCGGGTCCGCCTCGTTGATGCGGATAATCGTTTTATTCAACTCATCCTGCGGTATCGGCAATACCGTCACCGTCAGCACTTGCGAATCCTTCGGTTTGCCAGCACGCGTGACGACGTACTTAAACGTCACTGCCTGGTTGGCATTGCCAATGTTGGCCGCAACCGTCTCCCTGGAAACATCAAACTCTACCCACTGCGTGGCCGCATCGCCCCACTTGCTGGGGATGTCAGGCGAGCCGTCACCCGGCGTGCCGCTCACGTAGGCTTTGATCTCGTCGTCGTTACGCATCCCGGCATAACTGACCCGTAATTTGCTGCCATTCAGGGCATCCAGTGGGACCAGCGTCGCCGTGCCTGGGCCGGTAATGACCGCTTGGATCAAGTCCGGTGGCGGCAGGTCTGCCAAGCCCTCGGCGATCAGCACGGGCGTGATTTCAGAGTAACGTGGCCTTTCTGTGCCGCGTTGAAGGATGTACCAGGCAAGTACCTCGTGGCCCAGATTGGCCGCGATGAAGGCGTGCGCCACCACAAACTTGGTCTGGGCGCCACTTTGCACCACATCTTTTTCTACCTGGGTGCTGGCCAGCGGCCCACTCCAAAACAGCGTCATCCGGTCGCCAACCAAGGTGCCGGTGAACGGGGCAAGCACCTCGGCGCCACCCGGCACATCGCCCGGGTCCAGTTGGCCGCCGTTTTCCTTCTCGATCTGCGGCGCCGGCATGTCACGTTTGGGTTCGCCCACTTGGTAGCTTTCGCGCAGTGATTCCTGCCCGTTGCGCAGCAGCACGTAGAACACCTCCAGGCGCAGCCCGTCAAACCGCTTGATATTGGCGTCCGTCAGCACAAACGATAACGTACCGTTGTTGTTGGGGAGGCTGTCAAACCGTGCACTGGCTTTGTATTCGATGGTGTTGCTGGCGTCGCTGTACAACAGGTTGACTTGGATCTGATCCTCAGGACGCCACATGGCCTGCGCAGGAAACTGCACGGTAATCGCCGTAAGGTCCGGGTCGAGAATGCCGCCCACTTGCTCCACCACCCAAGGCGCTGGCCAGCGGATAACCTCGCCAATGACCGACAAAAATAGATTATGC
>NZ_JACVZE010000013.1 GCF_015461805.1 Pseudomonas pisciculturae | reverse complement strand
AGTGAAACGATGCATCGCCGATGGTAGTGTGGGGTTTCCCCATGTGAGAGTAGGTCATCGTCAAGATTAAATTCCAGAACCCCATTTGCGAAAGCAGATGGGGTTTTGTTTTGGGCGCGAGAAAAGTGCGAAGAGACTCATTACGTGGGCCTTCAATGCTAAAGTCCACGCCTCGATTTTGCTTTTCCCAAGGAAGCCGTTATGCCGGATGCGACGTCCCTCAGTGCTGGATTCATGGTGGTTCACGGCAACCGCCTGGACGAACTGCGCAGCCTGGTGGTCAGTTGGATGCGCCGCTATCCCCTGGCACCGCTGGAAAACGAAATCGCCCTGGTTCAAAGCAACGGCATTGCCCAGTGGCTCAAACTGGCCCTGGCCGAAGACCCTGAAGAAGATGATATGGGCGGCTGCGGCATCGCAGCTGCAATCGACGTGCAACTCCCCGGCAGCTTCATGTGGCAGCTCTACCGTATGGTCTTGGGACGCGACGAAATCCCACCCAAATCGCTACTCGATAAAGCCCCCCTGACCTGGCGCCTGATGCGCCTGCTCCCGGAGCTTATCGATCAGCCACACTTCGAACCGCTGCAGCGCTTCCTCACCCTCGATACCGACCTGCGTAAACGCTACCAACTTGCCGATCGGCTGGCGGACCTGTTCGACCAATATCAGGTCTACCGTGCCGACTGGCTGGAAGACTGGGCTGCTGGCCGTCACCAGTTGCGCAACAATCGAGGCGAGTCCAAACCCCTCAACCCTGCTAACTGCTGGCAAGCCGAACTGTGGCGCGCGTTGCTGCTGGATGTGGGCGAAGAAGGCATGGCCGAAAGTCGCGCCGGTGTGCACCAGCGCTTCATCGAGCGCATCAACTCCCTGGAGCAAGCTCCACCGGGACTGCCTTCTCGGGTCATCGTATTTGGTATTTCTTCATTGCCTGCGCAAGCGCTGGAAGCCCTGGCCGGTCTGGCTAGATTCAGCCAGGTCCTGTTGTGCGTGCATAACCCGTGTCGCCACCATTGGTCCGACATCGTTGCCGACAAAGACTTGCTACGTAACGAGTACAAACGCCAAGCACGTAAAGCTGGCATGCCGGTCACCATCGACCCTCAAACCTTGCACCAGCATGCGCACCCACTGCTGGCCGCCTGGGGCAAGCAAGGTCGCGACTACATCAGCCTGTTGGACAGCTACGACGACCCCAACAGCTACCGCGCCGCGTTCCGTGATGGCCGCATCGACCTGTTCAGCGACAGCGTACCCACTACGCTGCTCAACCAGCTCCAAGACGATATCCTCGAGCTGCGCCCACTCAATGAAACCCGCGAACGTTGGAGCGAAGGAGTCGACCTGCAACAAGACACCTCCATCCGCTTTCACATCGCCCACAGCGCCCAACGCGAAGTGGAAATACTCCACGACCAACTGCTCCAACGCTTCAGCGCCGACCCTACGCTGCGCCCGCGGGACATCATCGTCATGGTCCCGGACGTCGACAGTTACGCCCCACATATTCGCGCCGTATTCGGTCAGCTTGAGCGTAACGACCCCCGCTTCATCCCCTTTACCCTCACCGACCAGGGCCAACGTGGCCGCGACCCTCTACTGATCGCCGTCGAACACTTGCTCAAACTCCCCGACAGCCGCTTCCCCGTCAGCGAGATTCTCGACCTGCTCGACGTCCCGGCACTGCGTGAACGCTTCACCATCAAAGAGCGCGACCTGCCCACGCTGCACCGCTGGATCGAAGGCGCCGGCATCCGTTGGGGCCTCAACGCCGAACAACGCGCCGGCCTCGGCCTGCCCGGTGAGCTGGAGCAAAACAGTTGGCGTTTCGGGCTGCGCCGAATGCTGTTGGGCTACGCCGTCGGAACCGGCGCCGCCTGCGAAGGCATTGAACCCTACGACGAAATCGGCGGCCTCGACGCGGCACTGATAGGCCCTCTCGTTGCTTTACTCGACGCGCTCAATGACGCGCATCAAGCCTTAAACCAGCCCGCCTCGCCTCAAGAATGGGGCGAGCGTCTGCAACGCCTGATGCAACTGTTCTTCCTGCCCAGCAGCGAGCACGACGACTACCTGCTCGGCCAACTCGAACAACTCAGGGAAACCTGGCTGGAAACCTGTGAGTCCGTTGGCCTGCAGGATGAGTTACCGCTCACCGTCGTCCGCGAAGCCTGGTTGGCAGGCCTGGACCAAGGCCGCCTGTCCCAGCGATTCCTCGCCGGTGCTGTCAATTTCTGCACCCTGATGCCCATGCGTGCCATCCCGTTCAAACTCGTTTGCCTGCTCGGCATGAACGATGGGGATTACCCACGCGCCCAACCCCCGCTGGACTTCGACCTGATGGGCAGCGACTACCGCCCCGGCGACCGTTCACGTCGCGAAGACGACCGTTACCTGCTGCTCGAAGCGCTGCTGTCTGCCCGCGACCAGCTCTACATCAGTTGGGTTGGCCGCAGCATCCGCGACAACAGTGATCGCCCGGCCTCGGTGCTGATCGGCCAACTGCGCGACCACCTCGCCAGCGGCTGGAAACTCGCCAACAGCGAGGAATCGCTGATCGAAGCAATGACCCAAGAACATCCGCTACAACCCTTCAGTGCCCGCTACTTCCACGCAGGCGACCCGCTCTTCAGCTACGCCCGCGAATGGCAGTTGCTCCATGAAGCGCCAGAGAAAAGCCCAATAGAAGACGAGTTGCCACAGCACCAACAGGAAGAACCCCTGACCCTCGGCCAGTTGCAGGACTTCCTACGCAACCCCGTCAAACATTTCTTCAGCCAACGTCTGAAAGTGTTCTTCGAAGCCGCCGAAGTGCCGTTGGCCGACGAAGAACCCTTCGTCCTGGACGCACTGCAACGTTACAGCCTGAGCGACAGCTTGCTGAACGCCGCACTGAGCCAGCCCGATCATCCCGACCAGGCTCTCGCTGCCCAGGCACTGCGCCTACAAGGCAGCGGCCTTTTGCCCATGGTCGGTTTCGGAGAATGCCTACGCAATGAACTGATCGAGCCCTTGCCTGATTTGCTCCAGCGTTACCAACAACTGCTTGCCCTCTGGCCAACCCCGCACCCCGGCGCTGAACCGATCAGTTTTGAGCATCAAGGCATTCAGTTGGAAGGCTGGATCAGTGGTCTGCATCGACGCAGTGATGGCGAATTGTTAAGCGTCACCACCATCCCCAACAGCATTGGTTCGATCAAGAGCCGAAAGTGGCATCGCTTGATTCGCCCCTGGGTCAATCACGTGGTCGCCTGCGCCTGCGGCCTGCCCTTGAGTACGGGCTTGGTCGCCAGCGATGACACATTGCTGTTGCCGCCGTTGGATAAAACCACTGCCCAGGAAATCCTTGGCAACCTGTTGCTGGCCTGGCACTCCGGTATGCGAAAACCGCTGCCTGTTGCCGTCAAAACCGCCTTCGCCTGGCTCGGCCAAACCGACCCCGTCAAGGCCGAGGCTGCTGCCCATAAAGCCTACGAAGGCGACGGCGTGAACACCGACGGCGAGCGCCGCGAAACCCCAGCGCTCACCCGGCAGTTCCCCGACTTCGCCGCACTGATCGAAAGCGAAGAGTTCGAAGGCTGGTGCGAAACCCTGTATCGCCCCCTGATCAACGCCCCCTGGCGATCACTCACCAGCGCGGAGGCTGACGCATGAGCAGCAAACCCTTGGCTTTGGCTTTCCCGCTAAAAGGCAGCCAGCTGATTGAAGCCAGCGCCGGCACCGGCAAAACCTTCACCATTTCGGCTCTCTACTTGCGCTTGGTGCTCGGTAACGGTGGCGATGAGTCCGGCTTTGGCCGCGAATTGCTACCGCCGCAAATCTTGGTTGTGACCTTCACCGATGCCGCCACCAAAGAGCTGCGCGAACGCATTCGGATCCGCCTGGCCGAAGCCGCACGCTTCTTTCGCGGTGAAATCGAAAAACTAGACCCGCTGATCACTGATCTGCGCGACCAGTACCTGCCGGAACAATGGCCAGCCTGTGCCAACCGTCTGGATATCGCCGCGCAATGGATGGACGAAGCCGCCGTCTCGACCATCCACAGTTGGTGCCAGCGCATGTTGCGCGAGCACGCCTTCGACAGCGGCAGCCTGTTCACCCAGACGTTGGAAACCGACCACAGCGACCTGCTCGGCGAAGTGCTGCGCGACTATTGGCGACTGTTCTGCTACCCCATGCACGACGATGCGCTCAACTGGGTACGCAATAACTGGGGCGGCCCAGCCGCCTTGATGCCACGTGTGCGTGCGCTGTTCGGCAGCGAACGCCCCACTGATGAAACCCGCGAGCCGGCCGAACTGATCAACGCCTGCCTGCAAGAGCGCCGCGAAGCGCTGAAAACACTCAAAGCCCCCTGGCAGCAATGGGCGGCAGAACTACGTGACCTCTGCCTGCAAGCCGTGGCCGCCAAAGCCGTCGACGGCCGCAAGATGCAAGCCCGCTACTTCGAACCCTGGTTCGAAAAGATCAGTGCCTGGGCCGCTGACGACACCGTTGAGCAACTGGACATTGGCACCGGCTTCACCCGCCTCACACCCGATGGCATGGCCGAAGCCTGGAAGGGCGAGCCGCCGCACCATCCTGGTATCGATGCAATGGCTGGCCTGAAAGCCGCGCTCGACGCACTGCCAACCCCCGACGCCGCCGTGTTGCAACACGCCGCCGGCTGGGTGGGCAAACGCTTCGAAGAAGAAAAGCGTCGCCGTGCCGAAATGGGCTTCGACGACATGCTCATCCGCCTCAATGCCGCGCTGCAAGCAGAAGGCGGCGAGCGCCTGGCCAGTGTGATCCGCGAGCAATTCCCGGTGGCCCTGATCGACGAATTCCAAGACACGGACCCTGTGCAATACAGCATCTTCGACAGCATCTACCGCATCGAAGAAAACCACCTCGACAGTGGCCTGTTCCTGATCGGCGACCCCAAGCAGGCGATCTACGCCTTTCGCGGCGCCGACATCTACACCTACCTGCGCGCACGCCAGTCCACTACTGGCCGCCACCACACCCTGGGCACCAACTTCCGCTCCAGCCACGCGATGGTCGAGGCGGTGAACCATGTGTTCCAACGTGCAGAGGCCGGCCGTGGCGCATTCCTGTTCCGCGAGCCAGACGGTAGAAATCCGGTGCCGTTCCACCCGGTGTTGTCCCAAGGTCGCAAGGAACAACTGCAGGTCGACGGCCAAACGCTGCCAGCGATGAGCCTCTGGCATTTGCCCACCGATCAACCGATCTCCAATGTGCTCTATCGCCAACAACTGGCTGCGGCCTGTGCCACACAGATTGTCGATCTGCTCAATGGCGGGCAGCAGGGTCGTGCAGGTTTCCTACAGCCCGACGACAGCTTTAAAGGGGTACTACCGTCAGACATCGCCATCCTGGTTCGCGATGGCAAGGAGGCCCAGGCCGTACGCGCCGAGTTGGCCGCCCGTGGCGTGCGCAGTGTGTACCTGTCGGATAAAGATTCAGTCTTCGCCGCCCAGGAAGCCCATGACCTGCTGGCCTGGCTCAAAGCCTGTGCCGAGCCCGACGTTGAACGCCCCCTGCGCGCCGCGCTCGCTTGCGTCACCCTTAACCTGTCACTGCCCGAACTTGAGCGTCTGAATCAGGACGAATTGGCGTGGGAAACCCGCGTGATGCAATTCCGCGGTTACCGTGCAATCTGGCGTAGCCAAGGCGTGCTGCCGATGCTGCGCCGTCTGCTTCACGACTTCAAACTGCCGCAAACCCTGATCGCCCGCGGCGACGGCGAACGCGTGCTGACCAACCTGTTGCACCTGAGCGAACTGCTGCAACAGGCCGCCTCCGAACTCGATGGCGAACAGGCGCTGATCCGCCACTTGGCCGAGCATCTAGCGTTGTCAGGCCAGGCCGGCGAGGAACAGATCCTGCGTCTGGAAAGCGACGAGCAACTGGTCAAGGTCGTGACCATCCACAAGTCCAAAGGCCTGGAATACGACCTGGTGTTCTTGCCCTTCATTTGCTCGGCCAAACCGGTGGACGGCAGCCGCTTGCCCCTTCACTACCACGATGAAAACGGCAAACCCCAAGTCAGCCTGCGCCCGACCGCCGAGTTGATCGCCCAAGCCGACGATGAGCGCCTGGCCGAAGACCTGCGCTTGTTCTACGTGGCCCTGACCCGCGCTAAACACGCGTGTTGGCTGGGCGTTGCCGACCTCAAGCGCGGTAACAGCAACAGCTCGGTATTGCACTTGTCGGCCCTGGGTTACCTGTTGGGTGCCGGCGCATCGCTGGCAGAGTCCGCAGGCCTGGCGCGCTGGTTACTGGATTTGCAGCAAGGCTGCCCGGCGATCCATTACGCGCAAGTGCCTGAGGCGCAAGACACGCTGTTTCATCCGCCTCGCAACGAAGCCACGTTGCTCGCGCCTTTGCTGCCCAAGCGCAAGGCTGCCGAAAACTGGTGGATCGCTTCCTACAGTGCACTTCGCATTGGCGACAGCATGAGCGCCGCGAGCCTTGAAGCACCAGAAAGCCCACAGGCCCAGAAGCTGTTCGATGACGAGCGTCTGGACCCCGACGCACCACGCGAAGTGGCAGCGTCTGGCGGTGATATTCATCGTTTCCCACGCGGCCCAAACCCCGGCACCTTCCTCCATGGCCTGCTTGAGTGGGCGGGCGGGGAGGGCTTCAATGCCACCCCTCAAGACATCGAAAAAGCCGTAGGCGCCCGCTGTAATCGCCGCAATTGGGAAGGCTGGATCACCACCCTCAGCGGTTGGCTGGGCCATTTGCTGCGCACGCCGCTGCCGGTGGATAACGACCGCGTCAGCCTTGGCGAGCTGCAGCAGTACCAGATCGAGATGGAGTTCTGGTTCGCCAGTCACAAGGTCGACGTGCTCGCCCTCGACAAACTGGTGTGCGAGTACACCCACAACGGCGTGTCCCGTGTTGCCGCCGAACCGGTGTTGCTCAACGGCATGTTCAAGGGCTTTATCGACCTGACCTTCGAACACGATGGCCGTTACTACGTGGCCGATTACAAGTCCAACTGGCTCGGCCCTGATGATTCGGCCTACACCTTTGATGCCATGGAACAGTCGATCCTCGACCATCGGTACGACCTGCAATACGTACTTTACCTGCTGGCCCTGCATCGCCAGCTCAAGGCGCGCCTGCCCGACTACGACTATGACCGCCACGTCGGCGGCGCGTTGTACGTGTTTCTGCGCGGTACTCAGTCCGCCAGTCAGGGCGCGTATTTCACACGGCCGCCACGGGCATTGATCGAAGGCTTGGACCTGATGTTCCAGGGCAAACCCATCCCGCCCAAGGTTGAGCCCGCCTGGGAACAAGGAGTGCTGCTATGAGCCTGTCGCCATTGGCCCTTGAGGACTTGATGCCACTAAGCCGTGCCGCTGACCTGGTGCAATTGCTGGAACGTTGGGTTGAGCGTGGCTGGCTGCGAGCCCTGGACAAAGCCTTCGTCGGTTTCTTGCACGAGCTCGACCCGCAGGCCGACCCCTTGGTGTTGCTGGCGGCGGCCTTGACCAGCCACCAATTGGGCCACGGTCACGTGTGCCTCGACCTGTTCGAAACCCTCAATGCGCCGGATTTTGCGCTGTCCTTGCCGCCCGAAGGCGACCTGCAAACCGGCGCAATGTTGCTTCCGTCCCAACTGCTCGACGGCCTCGACGGCGCCCATTGGTGCCATGCCCTGGCCTCCAGCCATTTGGTGGCACTGGCGGTCGATGGCAGTGACTCTGCGCAAAGCCGCCCGTTGGTGCTGTCTGGCAAGCGCTTGTACCTGCGCCGCTACTGGGCTTACGAGCGGCGCATCGACACCGCCCTGCGCTTGCGCCTTGCCACACAAGAAGCGGTTGCTGTCGACCTGCCTGCGCGCCTGAACAGCCTGTTCGATCAACCGCCGCCCGATGGCGTGATCGACTGGCAAAAGCTGGCCTGCGCCTTGGCCACCCGCGGTGCGTTCAGCATCGTCACTGGCGGCCCCGGCACCGGCAAAACCACCACGGTAGTGCGCTTGCTGGCGTTGTTGCAGGCGCCTGCCGTTGAGGCCGGCAGCCCGTTGCGTATTCGCCTGGCCGCGCCTACCGGCAAGGCGGCGGCACGACTTACCGAATCCATCAGCCAGCAAGTACAGTCGCTGACCGTGCCCGACAACGTGCGGGACAAAATCCCCACTCAAGTCACCACCGTTCACCGCCTGCTGGGCAGTCGCCCGGGCACGCGGCACTTTCGCCACCACATCGGCAACCCGCTGCCGCTGGACGTGCTGGTGGTGGATGAAGCCTCGATGATCGACCTGGAAATGATGGCCAACCTGCTGGATGCCTTGCCACCCCATGCACGCCTGGTGCTGCTGGGCGACAAGGATCAACTCGCGTCGGTTGAAGCCGGCGCCGTGCTCGGCGACTTGTGCCGCGACGCCGAAGCTGGCTGGTACAGCCCCCAGACCCGCCAATGGCTGCAAACGGTCAGCGGTGAAGACCTCAGCGCCAGCGGCCTGCACGAAGACCTCGACGACAGCCACCCCCTGGCCCAACAAGTGGTGATGTTGCGCTACTCGCGGCGTTTCGGTGAAGGCAGCGGCATCGGTCAACTGGCGCGCTGGGTCAACCAGCAGAATGCTGACGAGGCACGCAAACTGTTGCGCGCTGGCAGCCACAAAGACTTGTTTTGCGTCAGCCTCAAGGGCGAACACGACCACGCGTTGGAGCGGTTGGTATTGGACGGGCAGGGCGATGGCGCCGAGGGTTACCGCTACTACCTCAACCTGTTGCACAGCGCTCGGCCACCTTTGGATACCCCGCGTGACAGCGCAGCCTGGACGCACTGGGCGCAACAGCTGCTGCACGCCTTCGATGCGTTCCAACTGCTCTGCGCTGTGCGCAAAGGCCCCTGGGGCGTAGAAGGGTTGAACCTGCGCATCACCGCCGCCCTGCGCAAAGTGCGGCTGATTGAAGGTGACGAGCAATGGTACGAAGGCCGCCCGGTGCTGATGACCCGCAACGATTACGGCCTCGGCTTGATGAACGGCGATATCGGCATCGCCCTCAAACTGCCCGAAAGCGACGGCGGCCCACAGGTGCTGCGCGTGGCGTTCCCGCGCAATGACGGCCAGGGCGGCGTGCGTTTTGTATTGCCTAGCCGCCTGAACGATGTGGAAACCGTGTACGCCATGACCGTGCACAAGTCCCAGGGGTCGGAGTTCACCCACACGGCGCTGATCCTGCCGGATGCGCTGAACCCGGTGCTCACCAAAGAGCTGATCTACACCGGTATTACCCGAGCCAAGCGTTGGTTCAGCCTGATCGAACCCCGTGGCGGCGTGTTTGAAGAAGCTGTTAGGCGCAAGGTTAAGCGCTTGAGCGGATTGATGCTGAAGTTGGACGGAGAGTCAGAAATATCTGACGCTGTGCTATCGTTGCGGCATCACTCCTAAAACACCTGAGAGAATCGCTGCATGAACGTGGCTGTCTCGCCTACAGAGCGCAGTTCGAGCTGGAGACGCACGCTGCTGGTGGCGCTTTTATGCGTCCTTGCGCCCCAGGTTTTTGCTCAGGCGCCAGCGCCTGCCGGTGCTGCCGATCACCGCGCGCAGGCAGTTACCCAAGTGGTCCTCGGTATCCTCAGCTATGCCCGCTGGCCGGTGGAGCCTGCGCAACTGCGGTTGTGCATCGTCGGCCCCACCCAATACACCGATGACTTGGTCAAAGGTACTACCCAGGCCACCGGCCGCCCGGTGGTGGTGCAACGCCTGCTGGCCGATCACGCCGATATTGTTGGCGCCTGCGACGCCGTCTACATCGGCAAGCTCAGTGCCGATGAACGCAGCCAACTGTTTACCTCGTTGATCGGCCACCCGGTGCTCAGCATCAGCGAAGGCGGCGACCAGTGCACCGTGGGCAGCCTGTTTTGCCTGCGGGTGGGCGATGAGCAGGTGTCGTTCGAGGTCAACCTCGACTCCGTGGCCCGCAGTGGCGTGCGCATTCATCCCAGTGTGCTGCAACTGTCGCGTCGCCGAGCGCCCACGTCATGACCGCAGTGAAATCGCGACCGACTCTGCGCTCGGTCATCGGCCGGGGGCACCTGATCCTCGCGCTGGTGGCCGTTACGCTTGCGAGCATCTCCCTGACCTTGCTCGGCGTGTTGGCGCTGCGCGCATATGCCGAACACAACCTGCACCTGATCGCGCGCTCCATCAACTACACCGTGGAAGCGGCGGTGGTGTTTAACGACCGCGCAGCGGCCACTGAAGCCCTCAGCCTGATCGCCTCCACCGAAGAAGTCGCCCAGGCTGAGGTCTTCAATGCCAACGGCAAGTTGCTGGCGCACTGGACACGCCCGGAAACCGGCATGCTCTCGCGGGTTGAACTGGAGCTGGCGCATACCCTGCTCGAACAGCCGATCAGCCAGCCAATCCTGCATCAAGGCCGAACCATCGGCAGCATCCACCTGACCGGCCACGGCGGCAGCCTGTTGCGCTTTCTGCTCAGCGGCCTGGCCGGGATTCTGATTTGTACCGCCCTCAGCGCCTGGGTTGCGCTGATTCTGGCGCGGCGCCTGTTACGCGGCATCACCGGGCCGTTGCAAAGCCTCGCCAGCGTGGCCCACGCCGCCCGCAGCGAGCGTGATTTCGACCGCCGCGTGCCACCGGCGCAGATCGCCGAACTGCATAGCCTGGGCAGCGACTTCAACGCCTTGCTTGGCGAAATGGAGGCTTGGCAAAGCCACCTGCAAAGCGAAAACGAAAGCCTCGCCCACCAGGCCAACCACGACAGCCTCACCGGTTTACCCAACCGTGCGTTCTTCGAAGGCCGCTTGATCCGTGCCCTGCGCAGCGCTGCCAAGGCCAAGGAGCGGGTCGCGGTGCTGTACCTCGACAGCGACCGTTTCAAAGACATCAACGACAACTTCGGCCATGCCGCCGGCGACGCCGTGTTGGTGGCCGTCGCCGAGCGGGTGCGCGCGCAACTGCGCGACGACGACCTGGTGGCGCGTCTGGGGGGTGATGAATTCGCCATCCTGCTGGCGCCGTTGCACAAGCTGGAAGATGCGCAGCGCATCGCCGACAAAATCATCGCCAGCATGGACACGCCCATCTCGGTGCCCGGCAGCACGCAGGTGTTGACCTCCCTCAGTATCGGCATCGCCCTCTACCCCGATCATGGCGCCACACCCGGCACCTTGCTCAACGCCGCCGACGCGGCGATGTACCAGGCCAAACGTTTGTCTTCGGGCGGCCAGCAAACGGCGGAGTCGGAGAACTCCGCTGTCAATATTCAACACAGGAGTTGATCCCTTGTTCTCGACCGCGCGTTTTATGTTTATCTCTCTGCTGGTGGCCTTGCTCGCCCTCGGTGGCTGCCAGACGGCGCCCCCCAAAGGCCTGACCCCGGCGCAGATCGCAGTCCTCCAGCAACAAGGTTTCGAATTGACCGATGAAGGTTGGGCGTTCGGCCTGTCCGGCAAAGTGTTGTTCGGCAGCGACGTCGAGGTGCTCAACCAGCCCAGCACCGACATCGTCCAACGCATCGGCAAAGCCCTGCTCGGCGTGGGTATCGAGCGCGTGCGGGTAGACGGCCATACCGACGCCTCGGGCAAAGAAATGTACAACCAGCAACTGTCCCTGCGCCGCGCAAAAAGCGTGGCCACGGTGTTGAAAACAGTGGGGATGAAGGAAGAAAACATCCAACTGCGCGGCCTGGGCAGCAGCGAGCCGGTGGCGCCGAACACCACGGCGGCGGGGCGTACAGAGAACCGGCGGGTGTCGATTGTGGTGATTGCGGACTGAGCGCAGGTCCTCATCCCAGACTTGAAATGCAGTCAAATGTGGGAGGGGGCTTGCCCCCGATAACGGAGTGTCAGTCGCTGGATGTATTGGCTGACACACTGCAATCGGGGGCAAGCCCCCTCCCACATTTTAACCTCAGTGTCAGTCAGCAAAGCGCATCTGGCGCGTCTGCCCCATCAACAACCCCTGGTTCTGCTCCGTCACTTCACGGATGTAGTCCCACAACAACGTAATCCGCTTCAACTTCCTCAAATCCTCCCGGCAATACATCCAGAACTGCCGCGTAATCGCTATCTCCTCCCCCAATACCGGCAACAACCGCGCATCCTGCGCCGCCAAAAAACACGGCAATATCGCCATCGACCGGCCCTGCTGCGCCGCCACGTACTGCGCGATCACGCTGGTACTGCGCAAGCTCGCACTGGCGCCAGGCACGACGTTTGCCAAGTACAGCAACTCCGAGCTGAACGCCAAATCATCCACGTAGCTGATAAACGGATGCTCAGCCAAATCCGATGGACGTTGGATGGGGGGATGTTGGTCGAGGTATTCCTGGGTGGCATACAACTGCAGCTTGTAGTCGCACAGCTTGCAGCACACGTAGGGCCCGTGTTCCGGGCGTTCCAGGGCGATGACGATGTCGGCTTCGCGCTTGGACAGGCTGATGAAGTGGGGCAGGGGCAAAATGTCGACCGAGATCGCCGGGTAGGTGTCGACGAAATGGCTCAGTTGTGGGGTGACGAAGAAGCTGCCGAACCCTTCGGTGCACCCCATGCGCACATGGCCCGACAGGGCCACGCCAGAGCCAGACACCTGTTCGCAGGCCATGTGCAGGGTGCTTTCGATGGACTCTGCGTAGCCCAGCAAACGCTGGCCTTCGGTGGTGAGTACAAAGCCGTTGGTCCGGGATTTTTCGAATAGCAGCGTGCCGAGGGACACTTCCAGCGAACTGATGCGGCGTGACACCGTGGTGTAGTCCACCGCCAGGCGCTTGGCGGCCACGCTGGCCTTGCGGGTACGGGCCACTTCAAGGAAAAACTTCAGGTCATCCCAGTTCAGGGAGCCCAATGATGTGATGTTTTTTTGCATATTGGACCGGCTTTTATGTGCGTTCTTATTAGAGATTTGCACATCTATACTCCAAAAACTGTCCGAACGCCTCATTCTTCAAGGCGATTCAACGCCTTGGTTCTCTAGCATAACTATAAGATTTGGAGACCACATGAACGCATCTGCCGATATTTCCGTGCAACAGGCCAAGTTGCTGATCAACGGCGAGTGGGTCGAGTCCAAGACCACCCAATGGCAAGACATCGTCAACCCGGCCACCCAAGAAGTGCTGGCCAAAGTCCCCTTCGCCACGCCTGAAGAAGTCAACGCCGCCATCGACGCCGCCCACCGCGCCTTCCAGACCTGGAAGCTCACGCCCATCGGCGCGCGCATGCGCATCATGCTTAAGCTGCAAGCCCTGATTCGCGAGCATTCCAAGCGCATTGCCGTGGTGCTCAGCAACGAGCAGGGCAAGACCATTGCCGATGCCGAAGGCGATATTTTCCGTGGCCTGGAAGTGGTCGAGCACGCCTGCTCCATTGGCACCCTGCAGATGGGCGAGTTTGCCGAGAACGTCGCCGGTGGCGTCGACACTTACACCCTGCGCCAACCCATCGGCGTGTGCGCCGGTATCACGCCGTTCAACTTCCCGGCGATGATTCCGCTGTGGATGTTCCCGATGGCGATTGCCTGCGGCAATACCTTCGTCCTTAAGCCGTCCGAACAAGACCCGCTGTCGACCCTGCTGTTGGTCGAGTTGGCGCTGGAAGCCGGTGTGCCACCGGGTGTACTCAACGTGGTCCACGGCGGCAAGGATGTGGTGGATGCGCTGTGCACCCACAAAGACATCAAGGCCGTGTCCTTCGTGGGGTCGACCGCTGTCGGTACTCACGTCTACGACCTGGCCGGCAAACATGGCAAGCGCGTGCAATCGATGATGGGCGCCAAGAACCACGCCGTGGTGCTGCCGGACGCCAACCGCGAACACACCCTCAATGCCTTGGTCGGTGCCGGTTTCGGTGCGGCGGGCCAGCGTTGCATGGCGACTTCGGTGGTGGTGCTGGTGGGCGCGTCCAAGCAATGGCTGCCGGACCTGAAAGCGCTGGCGCAAAAGCTCAAGGTCAACGCCGGCAGTGAAGCGGGCACCGATGTCGGCCCGGTGATCTCCAAGCGCGCCAAGGCACGCATTCTGGAGCTGATCGAAAGCGGCGTGAAAGAAGGCGCCAAGCTGGAGCTGGACGGCCGCGACATCCAGGTACCGGGCTTCGAGCAAGGCAACTTCGTTGGCCCGACCCTGTTCTCGGGCGTGACTACCGACATGCAGATCTACACCCAGGAAATCTTCGGCCCGGTGCTGGTGGTGATCGAAGTTGCGACCCTCGATGAGGCCATCGCGCTGGTCAACGCCAACCCGTTCGGCAACGGTACGGGCCTCTTCACCCAGAGCGGTGCGGCAGCGCGTAAGTTCCAGAGCGAAATCGATGTGGGCCAGGTCGGCATCAATATCCCTATCCCGGTGCCGGTGCCGTTCTTCAGCTTCACCGGTTCGCGTGGTTCCAAACTGGGCGACCTGGGGCCGTACGGCAAGCAAGTGGTGCAGTTCTACACCCAGACCAAAACCGTCACCAGCCGCTGGTTCGACGACGACACGGTCAACGATGGCGTCAACACCACCATCAACCTGCGCTGAGTCCGGGAGACGACCATGAAGATTGCATTTATCGGTTTGGGTAACATGGGCGCACCCATGGCCCGCAACTTGATCAAGGCCGGCCACGCGCTGAACCTGTTTGACCTGAACCAGACCGTGCTTAAGGAATTGGCCGAGCTGGGCGGCACCATCAGTGATTCACCGCGTGATGCGGCGAGCGGCGCGGAGCTGGTCATCACCATGCTGCCGGCCGCCGCCCATGTACGCAGCGTGTGGCTGAATGAAGATGGCGTACTCGCCGGCATCGGCAAAGGCGTGCCAGCGGTGGACTGCAGCACCATCGACCCGCAGACCATCCGTGACGTGGCAGCGGCGGCGACCAAACAAGGTGTGGCCGTGGCCGACGCGCCCGTCTCCGGCGGCACGGGTGGCGCCCAGGCTGGCACGTTGACCTTTATGGTCGGTGCCACCCCGGAACTGTTCGCCACCCTGCAACCGGTGCTGGCGCAGATGGGCCGCAACATCGTGCACTGCGGAGATGTGGGTACCGGGCAAATTGCCAAGATCTGCAACAACTTGTTGTTGGGTATCAGCATGGTTGGCGTCAGCGAAGCCATGGCGTTGGGTGATGCGCTGGGCATCGACACCCAAGTGTTGGCGGGGATTATCAACAGCTCCACTGGGCGTTGCTGGAGTTCGGACACGTACAACCCTTGGCCGGGGGTGATTGAAACGGCTCCGTCATCGCGGGGTTATACCGGCGGGTTTGGTGCTGACCTGATGCTCAAGGATTTGGGGCTTGCCACCGAAGCGGCGCGCCAGGCACACCAGCCGGTGATCCTCGGTGCAGTGGCTCAGCAGTTGTACCAATCGATGAGCCAGCGTGGGGAAGGGGGCAAAGACTTCTCGGCAATCATCAACAGCTACCGCAAACCCAAATAAGGTTTCACCGGGACCTGTGGTGAGCGGGGCAAGCCCGCTCACCACAAAGAACAATCAGGCAAACACGAAATACTTACGCACAGTCTCAACCACTTCCCACGTGCCCTTCATCCCAGGCTCCACCACAAAGATATCCCCAGCCCGCAAGTGAATCGGCTCCAGGCCTTCAGGGGTGATGATGCAGTAGCCTTCCTGGAAGTGGCAGTATTCCCACTTCACGTAGTCCACATACCATTTGCCCGGCGTGCAGATCCAGGTGCCCATGATCTTGCTGCCGTCTTCGCTGGTGTAGGCATTGAGGTTGACGGTGTGCGGGTCGCCTTCGAGCTTTTCCCATTTGCAGGCATCCAGGACCGGCAAGGGGTGGGTGTCGCGCAGTACGGTGATGGGCTTGGACATGATGTCTCCGAGGCAGGGGATTCGAAGCTGAACCCTAAGGCCTTGGGCGCGGCGACAGTGGTCTGTACTCGACATCGGGATGTCCATAAGCGCAAAGCAAATTCATCGGGCTTCTGGAATTGGAATGCAATCAAATGTGGGAGGGGGCTTGCCCCCGATGACAGTGTGTCAGTCGCTGAAACATTGACTGGCCTACCGCAATCGGGAGCAAGCCCCCTCCCACAAAGGTATTACTGTGCTGCGGCTACCGCTTTCGATTTGCTCACCCGCAACCGGTAGGCAACATAGATAATCCCCACCCACACCGGCATCGCATACACCGACTCACGAATGCCCGGAATCGCCAGCATCACGCTGATGATCACCACCATGAACGCCAGGCACAGGTAGTTGCTGAACGGGAACCAGAAGGTCTTGAACGACGGCGTCACGCCGTGCTCGCCCATGGCCTTGCGGAACTTGATGTGGGTGATGCTGATCAGCGCCCAGTTGATCATCAGCGAGGCAACCACCAGGGCGAACAGCAACTCAAGGGCACTCTGCGGTGCTACGTAGTTCACCACCACGCACAGCATCGTCACCAACGCCGATACTGCCAGGGCCCGCAGCGGCACGCCTTGTTTGTTCAGCTTCATCAGTGCTTTGGGCGCATCGCCTTGTTCGGCCAGGCCGAACAGCATGCGGCTGTTGCAGTACACGCCGCTGTTGTACACCGACAGTGCCGCCGTCAGCACCACAAAGTTGAGGATGTGCGCCGCCGTGTCGTTACCGATCAACGAAAAGATCTGTACAAACGGGCTGCCACTGTAGGCATCGCCCGACGCGCCTAGGGTTTGCAGCAGTTGATCCCACGGGTACAACGACAGCAGCACCGTCAGGGCGCCGACATAGAAAATCAGGATGCGATACACCACTTGGTTGATCGCCTTCGGGATCACTTTGCGTGGCTCGCTGGCCTCGGCGGCAGTGATACCGACCAGTTCCAGGCCACCGAACGAGAACATGATGAACGCCATGGCCATCAATAGTCCCATGCCGCCATTGGGGAAGAACCCGCCGTGGCTCCACAGGTTGCTGATAGACGCCTGCGGGCCGCCGGTGCCGCTGAACAGCAGGTAGCAACCGAGCAGGATCATGCCAATGATCGCCACCACCTTGATGATCGCAAACCAGAACTCGGCCTCACCGAAGAACTTCACGTTCAGGGTGTTGATCAGGTTCACTGCGACAAAGAACACCAGCGCGCTGACCCACGTCGGGATCTCAGGCCACCAGAATTGGATGTACTTGCCCACGGCCGTCAGCTCGGCCATGCCCACCAATACGTACAGTACCCAGTAGTTCCAGCCCGAGAGGAAGCCTGCATAGCCGCCCCAGTATTTGTGTGCGAAGTGGCTGAAGGAGCCGGCTACTGGCTCTTCGACAATCATCTCACCGAGCTGGCGCATCATCAGGAAGGCGATAAACCCTGCGATCGCGTAACCCAGGATCATCGACGGCCCCGCCGATTTGAGCACGCCGGCCGAACCGAGGAACAACCCCGTGCCAATCGCCCCACCCAAGGCAATCAGTTGAATATGCCGGTTCTTCAGGCCCCGCTTGAGGCCCACCGGGTTAACCATGTCATCCGCCATTAACGTTCCTTTCTACTTTTTCGCGAGGGTGATGCACGCCGCATCCGCCCTTAGAACTGCTGAGGGGGCAGATATTACTCCGGGTGACCTGTTCGTAACACCGTGGAGCGCCTAGTTCTTACGCACAGAGGCGTCACCTGGCCAACGCCGCCAGTAGCGCGGCGGCGTAGGTGGGTAGCTGTTCGAACGAGCGTGCGCTGAGTAGCAGTTTGCGGCAGGCCCATGCTTCGCGCAGAGGTTGGGCCTTGAAGCGAAGCTCTGCCGGGCAGCGCTCCAGGGCGGCTTGGGGCACGACCCCGAGACCTGCGCCCCTGGCGACCATACGGATCAAACCATCAAACCCCTCGGCACGTATGCGTGTCTGCAAGCGAAAGCCTGCGTGCAGCGCTTGTTCCTCCAGATACACCGAGAGCGCGCTATTGGCAGTGAGGCCTACGTAATCGTGTTGCAGGCTGTCGATAAAGCTGACGTTCTGGTTTGCCAGCGGGTGGCCCAGCGGCATGATCAGCACCAACGGATCATCGCGAAAAGGTAGGGTCTGTAAGCCGTGGGTGTCCACTGCATCGGAAATAATCCCCAGATCCGCCGTGCCCTGGCGCAGAGCCTGGGTGATACGCAGGCTGGGCAACTCCTGCAGGTCGATATCGAGGTTGGGGCGTTCGCGCAGAAAGTCTGCCAGCAGCTCCGGCAGGTACTCGCTGAGGGCGGTGGTGTTGCACAGCAGGCGCACCTGGCCTTTGATGCCATTGGCGTATTCGGCCAGGTCTTGTTGCAGGTGCTCGGCCTGTTGCAGCAACAGGCGGGCGTGACGGGCCAGGGCAATGCCTGCGGGTGTCGGGGTGACGCCTCGGCGGCCGCGGTCGAGAAACTCGATGCCCAGCGAAGCCTCCATGGCGCGGATGCGCGCACTGGCGGCGGCCAGGGACAAATGACTGCGCGCCGCGCCGGCGGTGATATTGCCGGTGTCGAGGATGTGCAGGTAGAGGCGCAGGTCGATCAGGTCAAAGTGCATGGCTGGAATTCTCGGGTGACTGGGCCGGCCCCATCGCGGGCAAGCCCGCTCCCACATTTGGATGTGTGAATATATTCAAGTGTGGGAGCTGGCTTGCCTGCGATAGCGATCTAAGCCTCACACAAAACAAGAGGCTGCCTCAGTATATGGCGAATTTCCAACCCCGCCCCAACCCCGCACAATCCCCCCATGAATACCTTCCTAGCGTTCTACCAAGACATCGGCCCCGCCCTGACCGTGCTGGTGTTCGCCACCTTCCTGCTGGCCGGCACCGTCAAAGGCGTGATCGGCCTGGGCCTGCCCACCGTCGCCATGGGCCTGCTCGGCCTGGCTATGTTGCCGGCGCAGGCTGCGGCGTTGCTGATCATTCCCTCAACGGTTACCAACCTCTGGCAACTGGCGTTCGGCGGCCACCTGAGCGCGTTGCTCAAACGCCTATGGCCGATGTTGCTGCTGATCTTTCTCGGCACCGGGTTGGGTACGGTTTGGTTGGGGATGGACGGTGGCGGCTGGGTGGTACACGCACTGGGCGGTGCGCTGTTGGTGTATGCGCTGAGCGGATTGTTCCTGCCAACGTTCAGCGTGAAGCCTGAAACCGAACGCTGGCTGGGGCCGCTCTGTGGTGTGATCACCGGCCTCGTCACCTCCGCCACCGGCGTCTTCGTCATTCCTGCGGTGCCTTATCTGCAAGCCTTGGGCTTGAATCGCGATCAACTGGTGCAGGCACTGGGCTTGTCGTTCACCGTATCGACCCTGGCGTTGGCTGCCGGGTTGGTGTGGCGCGGCACCTTGAACGGCGGCGAAATGAATGCTTCGCTGCTGGCGCTGGCCCCGGCGTTGTTGGGTATGTGGCTAGGCCAGGTAGCGCGCCAGCGCATCAGTGCGGTGTTGTTCAAGCGCGTGTTTTTTATCGGGATGGCCGTGTTGGGCGCCCATCTGCTGATAAACGGTTAACAATAGCTCGCCATTCGTGCATTTCAGTCAAAGGTATTTTGCCGCGCCGCCGCTTATTCCGAGCGGTCAAAATCGATAGTCTGCCTCCAGACATTTTCAACCTCTGGATACCCTCCCATGAAAAAAGTACTCCTGCTCAACGGCGGCAAAAAATTCGCCCATTCCGATGGCCGCTACAACACCACCCTGCATGATGCCGCCGTGGCCGTGCTCGACCGTGGCGGTATCGACGTCAAGGTCACCCATATCGACGAAGGCTACGACGTGGCCGAAGAGGTCGCGAAATTCCTCTGGGCTGACGTGATCGTCTACCAAATGCCCGGCTGGTGGATGGGTGCACCGTGGATCGTCAAAAAGTACATCGACGAAGTTTTCACCGAAGGCCACGGCAGCCTGTACGCCAGTGATGGCCGCACCCGTTCCGATGCGTCGCAAAAATACGGCAGCGGCGGCTTGGTGCAGGGCAAGCAATACATGCTGTCGTTGACCTGGAACGCACCGCAGCAAGCCTTCGACGACCCGAGCGACTTCTTCGAAGCCAAGGGCGTGGACGCGGTGTACTTCCCGTTCCACAAAGCCAATGAGTTCCTCGGCATGACCGCGTTGCCGACCTTCCTGTGTGTGGACGTCATGAAACGCCCGGCCATCGAAGCCGACGTGGCGCGCTACGAGAGGCATCTGGCGCAGGTGTTCAACCTCTCGGTGTAAGCTGCTGCAAACCTATAACGAGGAGCGCCTGTGAAAGCCCGATCCGACGAGCTACAAATCTTCGTCAGCGTGATCGAGTGCGGCTCGATTTCCGCCGCGGCGGAGCAGGTCGGGCAGACGCCGTCGGCGGTCAGCCGCACCTTGTCACGCCTGGAAGCCAAGCTCGACACCACGCTGATCAACCGCACCACGCGGCGCATGGACCTGACCGAAGAAGGCAAATACTTCTTCGAGCAGGCCAAGGTGATTTTGGCGCAGATGGAAGAGCTTGAAGAGCGCCTGTCTTCACGTCAGAAAAAACCGGCCGGTCGGCTGCGCATCAATGCGGCCGTGCCGTTCATGCTGCATGGGATCGTGCCGTACATCGCCGAATTTCGCAGCCTCTACCCCGAGATCCAGCTGGAGCTCAACAGCGATGACCTGATCATCGACCTGCTGGAGCAGAGCACCGACATTGCGATCCGCATTGGTGTGCTCGCCGACTCCACCCTGCATGCGCGCTCGTTGGGCTGCACGCCGCTGCATATCCTCGCCAGCCCCGAGTACATCTCGCAATTCGGCGCGCCGAGCACGGTGGCCGAGTTGGCAGGCCACACCTTGCTGGGCTTCTCCCAGACCGAAACCCTCAACCATTGGCCCCTGCGTCATGTGGAAGGCGACCGTTGGCTGATCCAGCCGAGCATTGCGGCCTCCAGCGGTGAAACCGTGCGCGAGCTGGCGCTGCAAGGGCAGGGCATTTGCTGCTTGTCCAACTTCATGACCGCCAACGACATCGACGCCGGCCGCCTGGTACCGGTGCTGGAGGCGTTCAACAGTGGTTATCGCCAGCCGATCCACGCGGTGTTTTACCGCAACTCGCAGTTGGCGCTGCGCATCCAGTGCTTCCTGGACTTTATCCAGGCCAAGCTGGCGCGGTATGCCTGCTGATTCGTGATCGCTACGCAAGAGTGAATTGGGTGCCAGGGGCTTATTCGACAGGGAGAGCCCCTTGATACTGGACCCATCACTTACCCAGTCAGGAGCACACTCCATGAACGTATTCGTAACCGGCGCCGCAGGGTTTATCGGTGGCTCCATCGCCACCGGCCTGATCAAGGCTGGCCACACCGTGACCGGCCTAGTACGCAGTGCCGAGCAAGCGGCTGACATGACGGCGCTGGGCATTACCCCGGTGCTTGGCACCCTGGACGATGCCAGTGTGTTGACCGAACAGGCCCATAAGGCCGACGCGGTGATCAACGCCGCCAGCAGCGACCATCGCGCTGCTGTGCAAACCTTGCTGGCGGCATTGAAGGGGTCGAACAAGCCGTTTCTGCACACCAGCGGTTCGAGCATCGTGGGGGATGCGTCGGGGGGTAAATCCAGCGATGTGATCTACTTCGAAGACAACCTGCCGGAGCCCACCGTCGACAAGGCCGCCCGCGTGGCCATCGACAACCTGATCCTCGCGGCCGCCCACGACGGCGTGAATTCGGCGGTGATCTGCAACACCCTGATCTACGGCCACAGCCTGGGCGTGAAGCGTGACAGCGTGCAATTGCCACGCTTGCTCAAGCAGGCGCGTAAGAGCGGGGTAGTGCGGCACGTGGGCACGGGGCAGAACATTTGGTCCAACGTGCACATTGAAGATGTGGTGGCGTTGTACCTGCTGGCCCTTGAGAAAAACGTGCCGGGCACCTTCTACTTTGTCGAAAGCAGTGAAGCGGCGTTTATCGACATGACCACGGCGATTGCCCAGGCGCTGAACTTGGGTGAGCCGCAGGATTGGCTGTTGGCCGAGGCTGAGGCTGAGTGGGGGTATGAGATGGCCAACTATGGTTTGGGTTCCAATAGCCGGGTGCGGGGCAAGCATGCGCGTGAGCTGTTGGGATGGGTGCCCAAGCGTACGTCGGTGGTGGAGTGGATTCGCAACGAGATGGTTTGATGTTCGCTTGAGACCCAGTGGCCTTTATCGCAGGCAAGCCAGCTCCCACATTTGAATGTGTTCACAAATCAAAATGTGGGAGCTGGCTTGCCTGCGATGGCTACACCTCGGTCCCCAGGCTAGCCCAAGCCCCCGCAATTCCGTACCATCCCCCGCCTTATCCCCCGCATTACCCTGGTACCTCATGAACCTCACCCGTCTGCGCGCCGATGCCCTGGCCGGCCTCACTACGTCGTTTGCGCTGCTGCCCGAATGCATCGCTTTTGCCCTGGTGGCCCACCTCAACCCGCTGATGGGGCTCTACGGCGCCTTTATCATCTGCACGCTGACGGCATTGTTTGGTGGGCGGCCGGGCATGGTTTCCGGTGCGGCAGGCTCGATGGCAGTGGTGATCGTCGCATTGGTCGTCCAGCACGGCGTCGAGTACTTGCTGGCTACGGTGTTGTTGGGCGGGCTGATCATGATCGCCTTCGGCCTGTTGCGTCTGGGCAAGCTGGTGCGCATGGTGCCGCACCCGGTGATGCTGGGGTTCGTCAACGGCCTGGCGATCATCATTGCGTTGGCGCAGCTCGAACATTTCAAAAGCGGTGAACACTGGCTCAGCGGCACGCCGTTGTACGTGATGATCGGGCTGGTGGTGGTGACCATGGTGATTGTCTACCTGCTGCCGCGCATCACCCGTGCCGTGCCGCCGGCGTTGGTGGCGATCCTCGGCGTGGGCCTGGCGGTGTACCTGCTGGGGCTGCCGACGCGTACGTTGGGCGACATGGCGCACATCGCCGGCGGCCTGCCGACCTTTGCGCTGCCGCAGATCCCCTTTACCTTTGAAACCCTCGGTATCATCGCGCCCTACGCGTTTTTGATGGCCATGGTCGGCCTGCTGGAAACTCTGCTCACCCTCAACCTCACCGACGAAATCACTGAGACCCGTGGCTACCCCGACCGCGAAAGTGTGGCCCTGGGCGCGGCGAACATGGTCTCGGGCCTGTTTGGCGGCATGGGCGGTTGCGCGATGATCGGACAAACCGTGATCAACTTGAGCTCTGGCGGGCGCGGGCGATTCTCCGGGGTGTTTGCCGGGGTGATGATCCTGTTGTTCATTCTGTTTTTGTCGCCGTTCATTGAGCGAATCCCGCTGGCGGCGCTGGTGGGGGTGATGTTCGTGGTGTCCCAGCAGACGTTTGCCTGGGCATCGTTGCGAGTGGTCAACAAGGTGCCGCTCAACGACGTGCTGGTGATTATCGCCGTAACGGTGATCACCGTGTTTACCGACCTGGCCACTGCAGTGATGTGCGGGATTGTGATTGCGGCGCTGAACTTTGCCTGGCAGCAGGCGCGGGAACTGTACGCCGATGAGCATATGGAAGCCGATGGCAGCAAGTTGTACCGCCTGCACGGCACGCTGTTCTTTGCCTCCACCACGCCATTCCTGAATCAGTTTGACCCGGCCAACGACCCGGCCCACGTGACGCTCGATTGCCGCCACTTGAGCTTTGTCGACTATTCGGCGATTGCCGCACTGATGACCCTGCGCGAGCGCTACAGCAAGGCCGGCAAGCACCTGCGGGTGCTGCATTTGTCGGAGCGCTGCAAAAAATTGCTCAAGCGCGCCAAGGTTCATCACGACTGATTGTGGAATACAGGTGGCGAGGGAGCAAGCTCCCTCGCCACAACAAGCGCCCCTGTCACCATTAGCGATCATGGCCCGACCAGGTTTTCCAACTCCTGGGCGCGGGTCTGGGTCATGTCCAACACGCAGCCGGCGCCATTGACCTGGTCAATGCTGCCGCCGGTGGCGCTGCCTGCAAACGCGCAATTGGCATCACGGTACTTTATCCACAGGCGCTGCACGTCTTGCAGCTGCTGCTTGCGCGCACCTTGCTGGGCGGCGAGGGCGGTTTTGTAGGCCGCGTTCAGGCGCTTGTCCTGCACCTTGGCTTCCTTGGTGTTGCAATTGACCATGTCGGCGGTGGTGTTGGCAGTGTTCATGCATTTTGTCAGCGCCGCGTTATCGGCTGCCGAGGCGGTGCCGCACACGGCGAGCAGCAAGGCGCTGACGGCAAGGGAGGTACGAATCATGGTCGGGTTTCCTGGGCATGAGGGAGTGCGCATTCTATGACTGGATGGCGGCCGTTGAGTTTCCGGCATCTTCTGATCTTCATGTAAGAACACCTCCCGTATTTTCATGAGCCGCCATCGGGCATATCCCAATGCGACAGCGCTTGTCTGTGGGCGAAACTTACTTTCATAAAAATTGAAAATCTTCCTCGGTAATGATTTATGAGTTTCACAACCAATTCGACGTGACCCTTTCCGAGGAGTACCGCATGGCCGCATCACTGGGCTTCGGGCTATTGGCATACGCTGCCATCGCCATCATTGCTTTGATCGTGCTGATCGCACGTTACCGACTCAACCCGTTCATCGTTATTACCCTGGTGTCCATTGGCCTGGCGCTGACGGCCGGGATGCCGGCGGACACCATCATGGGCTCGTACGAAGCGGGCGTCGGCAAGACCCTGGGGCATATCGCCCTGGTCGTCGCGCTAGGCACCATGCTTGGCAAGATGATGGCCGAGTCTGGCGGCGCCGAGCAGGTGGCGCGCACGCTGATCAACCGTTTCGGCGAGCGCAACGCGCACTGGGCGATGGTGTGCATCGCGTTTTTGGTGGGGTTGCCGCTGTTTTTCGAGGTGGGGTTTGTGCTGCTGGTGCCGATCGCCTTCACGGTGGCACGGCGCGTGGGCGTTTCGATTCTGATGGTCGGCTTGCCCATGGTCGCCGGTTTGTCGGTGGTGCATGCGCTGGTGCCGCCGCATCCGGCGGCGATGATGGCGGTGCTGGCGTACAACGCGTCGGTGGGGCAGACGGTGCTTTACGCCATTCTGATCGGTATTCCCACGGCAATCATCGCCGGCCCGCTGTACGCCAAGTTCATCGTGCCGCGTATTCAACTGCCGGCAGAAAACCCGCTGGAGCGTCAGTTTATCGACCGCGAACCGCGCACCCGCCTGCCGAGTTTTGCCCTGACCATGGGCACTATCCTGTTGCCGGTGGTGTTGATGATGATCGGCGGTTGGGCCAACGTGATCTCCACGCCGGGCACCGGTTTCAATCAGTTCCTGCTGTTTATCGGCAACTCGGTGATTGCGCTGCTGCTGGCAACGTTGGTGAGTTTCTGGACCTTGGGCATCGCCCAAGGCTTCAACCGCGAGTCGATCCTCAAGTTCACCAATGAATGCCTGGCGCCAACCGCCAGCATCACTTTGCTGGTGGGTGCCGGGGGCGGCTTGAATCGCATTCTGGTGGACGCGGGCGTGACCAATGAAATCCTGGGTCTGGCCCATGCGTTTCACCTGTCGCCGCTGGTGATGGGCTGGTTGTTCGCCGCGTTGATGCGCATCGCCACCGGCTCGGCCACGGTGGCCATGACCACCGCATCGGGGGTGGTTGCACCGGTTGCCATGGGCCTGGGTTATCCACACCCCGAATTACTGGTATTGGCGACGGGGGCGGGCTCGGTGATCTTTTCCCACGTCAATGACGGCGGCTTCTGGCTGATCAAGGAATACTTCAATATGACGGTGATCCAGACCTTCAAGACCTGGACCGTGCTGGAGACCCTGATTTCGGTGGTCGCCTTCGGTCTGACTTATGGTCTGTCCTGCCTTCTGTAACCCCGGAGCCTTTATGGACATCCTCTACCAGATCCGCGCCCGTCAGGCTTCTTTCAGCGCCGGCGAAGGGCGTATCGCCAAGCTGATGCTCGATGACGTGGGTTTTGCTGCGTCGGCCAGCTTGGAGGCGTTGTCGCAACGGGCCGAAGTCAGCACGGCCACGCTGTCGCGGTTTGCCCGCAGTGTGGGGTGTCGTGACCTGCGTGATCTGCGCCTGCAACTGGCCCAGGCCAGCGGTGTGGGCAGCCGCTTCCTGGACCCGGCGGGGTTGCCGGAACAGTCGGCGTTTCACCGGCAGATTCTCGGCGATATCGAGGCTACGTTACGTCAGCATTTATCGGGTTTCGACCACACGCGTTTCGCCGATGCGGTGAGCCTGTTGGGTCAGGCGCGGATGATCCACGCGTTTGGCATGGGCGGCCCGTCGAGCCTGTGCAGCGATGAGTTGCAGGTACGACTGGTGCGCCTGGGTTACCCGATTGCCGCCTGCCATGACCCGGTGATGATGCGCGTCACGGCCGCCACATTGGGGCCAGATCACGCGTTGATTGTCTGCTCCCTGACCGGCATCACCCCGGAATTACTGGACGTGGTTGCACTGGCGCGCAGTTACGACGCTCGTGTCGTCGCCATCACCCTGGCCGACTCCCCGCTGGCCCAGTTGGCGAACGTACTGTTGCCACTGCAACCGGCCGAAACCAGTTTTATCTACAAACCCACCGCTGCGCGCTACGGCATGTTGCTGGCCATCGACCTGCTCGCCACCGAGCTGGCGCTGGCCCAGCCGGACGACAACCAGGAACGCCTGCGCCGCATCAAGCTGGCCCTGGACGATTATCGCGGCGGCCCTGACAGCCTGCCGCTTGGAGACTGATATGAAGTACGACACGCTGATTCGCCACGCGCTGATTATCGACGGCAGCAACACCCCAGGCTATATCGCCGATGTGGGGCTGCGTGACGGGCGCATCGAGACAATCGGCGACTTGTCGACGGCAACGGCTGCGCATGAAGTCGACGCCACCGGCTGCGTGTTGGCACCGGGGTTTATCGACGTGCATACCCACGACGACACGGTGGTGATCCGCCACCCGCAGATGTTGCCCAAGCTCAGCCAGGGTGTGACCACGGTGGTTGTCGGCAACTGCGGTATCAGCGCCTCGCCGGTGAGTTTGCGCAGTGACCCGCCGGACCCGATGAACCTGTTAGGCACGCGCGAAGCGTTTGTTTATCCGCGTTTCAGCGACTATCGCAACGCCGTCGAAAACGCACACCCAGCGGTCAATGTCGCGGCCTTGATCGGCCACACGGCGCTGCGCAGCAATCATATGGACGACCTGCACCGCACCGCCACGCCCGGCGAAATCGCCGCGATGCGCGTGCAGTTGCAGGAGAGTCTTGAGGCGGGTGCGCTCGGTTTATCCACAGGCCTGGCCTACGCCAGCGCCTTCAATGCCGAGACCGATGAAGTACTGCAACTCAGTGAAGAACTGACGGCTTTTGGTGCGGTGTACACCACGCATTTGCGCAGCGAATTCGAACCGGTGCTGGAGGCGATGGACGAAGCGTTCCTGATCGGTCGGCATGCCAAGGTGCCGGTGATTATTTCCCACCTCAAATGTGCAGGTGCGGGTAATTGGGGGCGTAGTCCGCAGTTGTTGGCATCCCTGGAACTGGCGGCGAAAACCCATCCGGTGGGGTGTGATTGTTACCCCTATGCGGCGAGTTCTTCGACGTTGGATTTGAAGCAAGTGACCGATGCGTTTCGCATCACCATCACCTGGTCGACACCGCATCCGGAGATGGGCGGTCGAGATTTGCAGGATATCGCGGCCGAGTGGGACGTTTCGCTGATGGACGCGGCCCGTCGCCTGCAACCGGCGGGGGCGGTGTACTACGGCATGGATGAAGCCGATGTACGACGCATCCTCTCGCATCCGCTGTCGATGGTGGGGTCGGATGGGTTGCCCGAAGACCCTTTTCCCCATCCGCGTTTGTGGGGGGCGTTTCCACGGGTGCTTGGGCATTTCAGCCGCGATGTGGGGCTGTTCCCGCTGCATACGGCGGTGCACAAAATGACCGGGTTGTCGGCCGCACGTTTTGGCTTGGCCGAGCGCGGTGAAATTCGTGAAGGGCATTGGGCCGACCTGGTGTTGTTCGACCCGTTGCGGGTGCGTGATGTGGCGGATTTCAAGGCGCCGCAGCGGGCGGCGCAAGGGATTGAAGGCGTGTGGGTCAACGGGGAATTGAGCTACACCGAGCAGGGCGTATGTGGGCGGCGCTCTGGGCGCTTTCTGGCGCGCCAAGGTGATTTGCGTAAAGGGTTTTTGCCTAAGTGATGTCGGTGGTGGCGCATTGTAGGGATGGCATTTTCAGCACTGGAAAAGTTAATTGATGTTGTAGGAGAAGTTGCGGGTTAAGTGGTGTGTAAAGTTAGTATGAGGGGAGATGAAAATAAAACTCACACTTAACCGTTATATCGTGGCTTTAGAGGATGGTTAGTATTGGTGATGTGCCCGGCGCAATAAAAGAGCTGAGCGGGTGGGCTTTTTGAACGCGTCTGGTTTATTCAGCAGTTATCAGGGAAGTGATGATGATCTCACCAGTACGAGAGAATAGCTTTATCCAGAGCAATATCAACAGTGAAGCCGACGTCTCGGCCCCAGCAGAGGTTTTAAACTCCGATGTCAGTAGTGCACCTGTCGGGGTTATCCCCTCCGATAGCAGGATTCCCAATCTGCGAGAAACACTGAAGTGCTGGGTACAGCAAAAGGTCCAGCGGGCTACGGGTAAAGTGGTTGATCCCGATAAAGTCTATCTTCACCGATTTCCAGCCGCGCAAAGTAAGGCTTCCGGAGTAACGGTTACGCACTGGGAACATTCGGGTCGTCCTGATAAAAGTATGACGTTGATGGATGTCGTTATGAACGATTTCGCGAGTGCCGATCTCTATGGCTGGGTTGGTAAAACCCAAGCGATTGCACATTTCGCTTCCTCCAATGTGAGCGCGACGTCATTGTTTGATAGTTCGAGTGTGCCAGATTTTTTCTCTCGCTTGGGACTTCTGATTTGGGACAGGACATTACCCGGTTATATTTATTCGAAAGTTAAAGATGATGCTCCCCGCGCCAAGGAGAACTGGCGGGACCTTGATGCGGCCTATGGTATATATATGGACGGTCCCGAAAAGGGTCATTACAACGCAGAAAATGAATTGCGCCTCGCACCGTCTGCACTGTTGGATATTATTCGTGGCGGTAACTTGCAAGCTAAAATGGTGACGTTGGTTTCGACGTTTTGGAAAGACTATGGCGCTCAATGGCAAGCTGCGGCCAAAGCCCATTTTGTTGACGCGGCGAGAAACGCCCGCGCAGATAAAACGCTGACGGATGACGACTTTTCTTTATTGATGCAAGCTGGGGTGCCCACGCTTGATTTGAGTGAGTCTGCGTCCCAGGAACAAACCCAAGTGCAACTGCGTACACTTGCGCCACCGGCGCCCGGGACTCAAGTATTACGTTTCGACATCAATGGATATGCCGCCTCAGATATTTTGCGTTTCGTGCACAAAAATGGGCGTGAGGTGCTTTATGTTCCGGGTGCTACGCCTGCCTTTCATACGTTCAACAACACGCAGGCAGCCTATCAGTGGGTTGTTGAACAAGGGCGAGATCCGGTCAAGGCGAAGGCTTTGGCTCAGCATTTTTCTCTCGCTGAACGTCAGCAGGGTATTTTCGGGAAGTTAAGCGTCAACGGCGTCGATAAAACCCTTGAACTGCTCGGCAGCGGGCAGATGAACGCCGATAAGAGTCATATCAATGTCAACACACTGAGTATGGGAGAGGACGTGTTTGCGATGATGGCCAAGCAAACCCAATCCCGTATCGAGTCGGATATCGACACCCAAATGAAGTCCAACTCCGAAGTGATCAGGGACGATGCGTTGGGGCTCGCGCAATCTGCCAATGCCATTCTCTCCATTCCCTTGGCGTTTCTTGGGCCGCTGGGGATGGCCGTTAATGCCTTGTCATTCAGTACCCAGGTTGGCTTGGAGACCGAAAAGGCTGTTGAGGGAGATACCCGCAAAGAGCGCCAGGAAGGCATGCGCGGGGCCGTGATGGATGTGGCCATGATGGGCTTCACCCATGCAACGGGTTTAAGCCGAGTGTCGGGGCCATCAACGGAGTATCGCGTACTGGGTAGGGGAGAGATGCTCAACCCTCACTGGGACCCAAGCATGGATGTTTATCTGGAACCCCTGCGCGCAGGGCGAGCGTCACTCGGCTCAATCCAACAGAGCGAGCGTCCTAATTTACAGACCCCACGGCTGAGCCCTACGCCGGGCTCTGATCATGAACCTGCAAGCCCCGCAGGTTCTGAAGACTCCAGGCAGTACGACTCGGGCTCTGCTGATGAGTTTTCGGATTACGATGACAGTCATGTGCTGAAAACCAACCCCTACCAAGGCAATGTTCAGTTAGCGCCTGGTGGCTATTTTAATAGTATGGGAATGATTGAACGAACCGATTTGCCGTACGTGTATCGGGTAGAAAAAACCAATCGTGTCGATCGTCGAGGGTCGCCAGAGCGTTTCGGCTTTATGGATTCAGTTTGGTTCGGCGGCCCGGAAAAGATGATGGAGGGGCCGACGCTTATCGTCTCAAGAACACGCCAGGGCGCAGAGCGGTATGGCGACACTGAGTTCAAGGGTAACTACAAAATTTTCGAGATAAAAAGTAACGGGCTAAAGGCCGTTTCCATCAGGGAAAACATTAAATCAAACCCGCAATTTACGGCCGTCCGTCAGGGCAAACCCTCAGATTACATAACAGAGCCGGTAGACGAAGAAAATGTAAAGGATGTCGCCCCAAGTGCCTTTGAGTTCGATGAGGTCCATCTGTCGAACGCAGCGTTGGGGCCAGATCGGATTCGGCAGATGATGGCTTGGGAGCTTAGGGATAAACGCTGATCAGTATCCCTCAGCGTTTTATGAATACCGTTATAGTCGGTGTATTGAGAGAGGGAGTTGCGCGGATGCAATTGGGTAAAACGACACCGATTTTACGTATTTTTGACGAGACCAAAGCCCTTGAGTTCTATGTCGACTTTTTGGGGTTCAAGGTAGATTGGCAGCATCGCTTCGAGGCGAACTTTCCCTTGTACTTGCAGGTGTCGTTGGGTGAGTGCGTGTTGCACTTGTCTGAGCATCATGGCGATGCTTCACCGGGTGCGGCGGTACGGATTCAGGCGCATGGCGTCGATGCTTATCAGCAGCAATTGCTGGGCAAGGACTACCGTTATGCCAAACCCGAGGTTGAGCCCACGCCTTGGGGCTCGCGGGAGATGAGCATCAAGGATCCGTTTGGAAATCGGGTGGTGTTTGTCGAGGAAGGTGAGGGTTAATCGAGGTACAGCAATGAATACCTGTGGCCAGGGAGCTTACTCCCTGGGCACAGTGTTTTTTACACCCGGAAATGGCTGACCATCTGCTGCAACTGGCTACCCAAACGCGCCAGTTCCACACTTGATTTCGCCGTCTCATCACTCGCCGTTGCAGTCTGCTCCGACACATCACGCACGTTCACAATGCTGCGGCTGATCTCTTCAGCCACGGCGCTTTGCTGTTCGGCGGCGGCGGCAATCTGTTGGTTCATCGACTGAATATTCGACACGGTACGGGTGATGTTTTCCAGAGATGCACCGGCCTTGCGCGTCAGCTCGACGCTGCTGTCGGTGAGGCTTCGGCTGTTGTTCATCACAGTGGCCACCTGCTGGGTGCCATTTTGCAAACCGGCGACCAAACCTTCGATTTCTTCGGTGGATTTTTGCGTGCGCTGGGCCAACCCGCGCACTTCATCCGCCACCACGGCGAACCCGCGCCCGGCTTCACCGGCACGTGCTGCTTCGATCGCGGCGTTAAGCGCCAGCAGGTTGGTCTGCTCGGCCACCGCCTTGATCACGTCCATCACGCTGCCGATCTTGTTGCTCTCTTGTTGCAAGTGCGCCATGGCGTCAGTGGAGCGTGCCACTTCGGCGGCCAAGCGTTCGATCTGAGCGATGGCTTCGGCCACCACTTTGTCGCCTGCGCGGGCTTGACCATCGGCATCGGCGGCGGCTAGCGACGCCTGCTCGGCATTGCGTGCCACTTCTTGCACGGTGGCCGTCATCTCATGCATGGCGGTGGCGACCTGGTCGGTCTCGATCTTCTGGCTGTTCACACCGGCGCTGGTCTGCTCGGTGACCGCCGACAACTCTTCGGCGGCGCTGGCGATTTGGGTCACGCCGTCGCGAATCCCGCTGATCAGTTCACGCAAGGTGGTGCCCATGCGCTGGATGCCTTGTTGCAGCACGCCCAGTTCGTCGCGACGCGTGACCTGGATGTTGTGGCTCAGGTCACCGGAAGCGATGCGTTCCACCACGGCCAGGGTTTCCTGGATCGGGCGAGTGATCTGGCGGGTGATGACCAGTGCCGCGATGACGCCGACCAGCAGGGCCAGCAATGTGCTGATCAGTTGCAGGCTGCGAGCCTGGGCACTTTCAGCGTCGCGGCGATCCAGTTGGATGTCGTAGAGCTTGTCGCTGATAGTGACGATATCGGCACCCTGGGTGGTCATTTCGGCACGGGCGGTGACGATATTGGCATTGGCGGCCTTGTAGCTTTGTACAGCCGTGCGGTAGGCGCCGAGGGCGGTTTCCAGCGAGGCCAGTGCGCTTTGTTGGCTGCTGCCAAACACGGCGCTGAGGTTTTTCAAGCCGCTGATGGCTTTCTCGATTTGTGCGGCGGCCTGGGCTTCGGTGTCGGCGTTGACGTTGGCGATATAGCCGCGCACTTCGTAGCGGGCCAACAGGAACTGTTCCTTGGCCAGGGTCACTGCCTGAAACTGGGCAAAGCGCTCCGGGCTGTCGGCCATCTGCTGCACACTGGTGTCCAGCGCATTGATCTGCGTGTTGGCGATCTCGGCTTTGTCCCCCATGGCTTGACGCGCAGCATTGCCGTTACGGTAGGCCTCGCGCATTTTATTCAAAGACTGCTGGTAGGCCGTGATCACGGCTTTTTGCTGGTTGAGCAACTTGAGATTCTCTGGGCTCTTGAAGCTGTCCAGCAGTTTTTGTTGCTGGGCGGCAAAGGCATCCAGGTTGGTCTGTACGGTCTGCGCCACGGCTTCGTCGCCATTGGCCAGCATGTATTGCAGGCGCACGATGCGCAGTTTGGTCAGCGAGGCATTGAGTTGGGTGATGTCGCTCATCCAGTTGCTGCGGTCGATCAGGCCGCCAAGGCTGGTCCAGCCGGTCAATGCCAGGATCGAGGTGAGAACCAGCACCAGGCCGAAACCCAGGCCCAGTTTGAGATTGACGCTAATGTTGCCGAACCAGCTATTCATCGAATGCTCCGCGAAGGTGATATCTGTCTGCTGGACGGTGTTGTTATTTGAGCCAGCCAATGTGTAGGCCTATATCGGCGGGCAGGCGTGAATCTGAAACGGTTAAATCGTAAATCCTCAATGAATGCACCGCGCAACCGACCAGCGGCGCCAGGCTGGCATGAGGCGCCAGGCTCATCCAGTCATCATGTTTTGTGCTAGTCTGCGGGCCCTTTTAGTTCTGGATGACACGGGAAACCGTGTTGCCCTATTGCGGAGCCTCTTCATGTCCGAAGTTAATCTGTCCACCGACGAAACCCGCGTCAGCTACGGTATCGGCCGTCAGTTGGGCGACCAACTGCGCGACAACCCGCCACCGGGCGTTAGCCTGGACGCGATCCTGGCTGGCCTGACCGACGCGTTCGCTGGCAAGCCAAGCCGTGTTGACCAAGAGCAAATGGCTGCCAGCTTCAAGGTCATCCGCGAAATCATGCAAGCCGAAGCGGCTGCCAAGGCAGAAGCAGCTGCTGGCGAAGGCCTGGCCTTCCTGGCTGAAAACGCCAAGCGTGATGGCATCACCACCCTGGCTTCCGGCCTGCAATTCGAAGTGCTGACCGCCGGTGATGGCGCCAAGCCAACCCGTGAAGACCAAGTGCGTACGCATTACCACGGCACCCTGATCGACGGCACTGTGTTCGACAGCTCCTACGAGCGTGGCCAGCCGGCAGAATTCCCGGTGGGCGGCGTGATCGCCGGCTGGACCGAAGCCCTGCAACTGATGAATGCCGGCAGCAAATGGCGCCTGTACGTGCCGAGCGAACTGGCTTATGGCGCTCAAGGCGTTGGCAGCATCCCGCCGCACAGCGTTCTGGTGTTTGACGTTGAGCTGCTCGACGTTCTGTAAGACCTGGTAGCAACGGCGCCGGCTTCATGTGGGAGCTGGCTTGCCTGCGATAGCATCACCTCGGTGAGACGTAAGACCGAGTCGTCTGCATCGCGGGCAAGCCCGGCTCCCACACGGAGCTTGTGCATTCAGGTTGTGTGCGGTTGCTCATGGATGAAATTTGCCATTGAGCTCAGTGGCCGGGCGCAACGCTCGGGCATAGCAAAACAGAAACAGATTGCGCACCACCTCCTTCAACACCCCGGGCTCACTCGAACTCAGGCCATTGACGTCCAGGTCGCCCTGGTCCTGTAATTCATTCAGCGCTTCTTCTTCAAGCACCGCACAGACTTCGCCGGTTTCCCGATGCAGGATTCGCAGGTAAGGGTGTGGGCGATCCAGCCAGGCATCTATCAAATAAGTCATGGTCGTTCTCCTTGATGAATTCAATGAGAATAATTCTTATTCGTAGAATAGCAAGTGCCTATTGGCGGTTTGTGGTTTTTTCTGTGTGGGTATTGCGCGGGATCAATCGGGAGGGCGAAACGCCATCCCGCGGCGGGCGCGGGATGGATGCAGCAGACTCAGACTTTGCGCACGAACTCAGACTTGAGTTTCATCGGGCCAATGCCGTCGATCTTGCAATCGATATCGTGGTCACCGTCGCACAGGCGGATGTTCTTGACCTTGGTGCCGACCTTCACAACGAGGGAAGTGCCCTTGACCTTGAGGTCCTTGATCACGGTGATGGTGTCGCCGTCCTGTAGCACATTGCCTACAGAGTCTTTCTTCACGGTTTCATCGCTGGCCGCTTCGGCCTCGCCATTGGCGGACCACTCGTGGGCGCATTCCGGGCAGATCAGCTGGGCGCCGTCTTCGTAGGTGAATTCGGAATTGCATTTCGGGCAGGGTGGCAACGTGCTCACTAAGGCTCCTTGAGAGTCAGGGATGGCTAAAGTCGCACATTATATAGGGTTTTGTAGGCAGGGCGGGATGGTGAATTGGCAATACAAACCAAATGTGGGAGGGGCGGTGCGACGATTCGACTTGCCCCCGATTGCAGTGTGTCAGTCACTGAATGTGTTGACTGATACTCCGCAATCGGGGGCAAGTCGAATCGTCGCACCGCCCCTCCCACATTTTGGATTACACCCTTTTAGTGCGTACGGGCTACCGCAAACTCACTCAGCTCAACCAGGGCATCCCGGTATTCGCTGGCCGGCAGGGCTTCGAGACACTTGATTGCGCGAGCCACGTAGTCACGCGCCAACTGCGCGGTGTAGTCCAGCGAGCCCGAGGCTTCCACGGCTTCGCGAATGCTCTCCAGGTCTTCGATCCCGCCTTTCTGGATCGCCTTGCGCACCAGGGCGGCCTGTTCCGGCGTGCCTTCGCGCATGGTGTAGATCAGCGGCAAGGTCGGCTTGCCCTCGGCGAGGTCGTCACCGACGTTCTTGCCCAGGGTTTCGGCGTCGCCCTTGTAGTCGAGCAGGTCGTCCACCAGTTGGAACGCCACACCCAGGTGATCGCCAAAGGTGCGCAGGGCTTCAGCCTGTTCGGCAGTCGCGCCACACAACGCGGCAGCACTGTGGGTGGAGGCTTCGAAGAGCATTGCGGTCTTGCCGCGAATCACTTCCATATAGGTTTCTTCGGTGGTGCTGGCGTCGCGCACCTTGGACAGCTGCAACACTTCGCCTTCGGCGATGATGCGGGTGGCCTGGGACAGAATCTTCATCACTGGCATCGAGCCCAACTCGACCATCATCTCGAATGAGCGTGAATACAGGAAATCGCCTACCAACACGCTAGGCGCATTGCCCCACATGGCATTGGCGGTCTCGCGCCCACGGCGCATGCCAGACATGTCGACCACGTCGTCATGCAGCAGGGTGGCTGTGTGCAGAAACTCGATGGTGGCGGCCAGCAGGCGCAGGTCATCGCCTTCGCGGCCCAAGGCCTTGCCACACAGCAACACTAATAAAGGACGCAGGCGTTTACCGCCGGCCGACGTAATGTAGTCGCCAATTTTGGAGACCAACGGCACTTTAGACGTCAGCTGCTGCTTGATGATGCCGTCGACGGCGCTAAAATCGTCCGCTACCGCGCGGTAGAAAGCTTGGGGTTGCATCAGCGACAGTCGCTCCAGAAGGGTTGCGCGGCATGCTAGGACCCTCACCCCCGGGTGTCAAGGCGCGATGGGCGGCCCCTTGCAACGCGCGAAAGCCTTGCGTACAATCGCGCACCCTGAACTTCCTGGGCAGCACCTGCCTTACGCAATTGCATTCGGGACGTCCATCCCATGCAGCCATGCCAGCCAATACCTCTTCTTATAAAGAGCTGGGTGAGCAGGATTATCGGAGAAATACCATGTCGTACGCAGTAATTGTTACTGGTGGCAAGCAATACAAGGTCGCCCCAGGTGAATACCTGAAGATCGAAAAACTGGAAATCGCTACCGGCGAATCCGTTACTTTTGATCGCGTTCTGTTGGTCGCCAATGGCGATGACGTGAACATCGGCGCTCCAGTTGTTGCTGGCGCTACCGTTGTGGCTGAAGTGATCTCCCAAGGTCGTCACGATAAAGTCCGCATCATCAAGTTCCGTCGTCGTAAGCACCACATGAAGCGTATGGGCCACCGCCAGTGGTACACCGAGATCAAAATCACCGGTATTCAGGCTTAATTTCAGCCTAATTCCTCACTAGGAGAATTGACTCATGGCACACAAAAAAGCTGGTGGTAGTACCCGTAACGGTCGCGACTCAGAAGCCAAACGCCTTGGCGTTAAGATGTATGGCGGCCAGAAAATCATTCCGGGCAACATCATCGTGCGTCAGCGCGGCACCCAATTCCACGCCGGTTACGGTGTAGGCATGGGTAAAGATCACACCCTCTTCGCGAAAATCGAAGGCGTGATCAAGTTTGAAGTAAAAGGCGCGTTCAACCGCCGTTACGTGAGCGTTGTCGCAGCTTAATTGCGAGATCGCTGGAAAAGCCCTGTCTCGCGACGGGGCTTTTTCGTTTGTGGGGTGAGTCTCTTGCAAAGCTGTGTGTGATAGGCCCAGGCAGCGGATTTGCGGTCGCTGATTGAGGTCGCTACGCTCATTTTTGCAAGAGTCTTATGTCTTGGTTTTTTAAGCTCGTCCATGCGGCGAGAGGCGTTTTGTTATGAAGTTCGTTGATGAAGTTTCCATCCGAGTAAAAGCAGGCGACGGCGGTAACGGTTGCATGAGTTTCCGTCGCGAAAAATTCATCGAAAACGGTGGCCCCAACGGCGGTGACGGCGGTGACGGCGGTTCCATCTACATGATGGCCGACGAAAACCTCAACACCCTGGTGGACTACCGTTACACCCGGCACTTCGATGCCGAGCGTGGCTCCAACGGCGGCAGCACCGACTGCACCGGTAAAAAAGGCGAAGATCTGGTACTGCGTGTACCGGTCGGCACCACGATTATCGACTCCGCTACTCAAGAAGTGATCGGCGACCTGACCAAGGCCGGCCAGAAGCTGATGGTAGTGCAGGGCGGCTGGCACGGTCTGGGTAACACCCGATTCAAGTCCAGTACCAACCGTGCGCCACGCCAGACGACCCCAGGTAAGCCGGGCGAGCAGCGTGACCTCAAGCTGGAAATGAAAGTGTTGGCTGACGTGGGCCTGCTGGGCTTGCCGAACGCCGGTAAAAGTACCTTCATCCGCTCGGTCTCGGCCGCCAAGCCGAAAGTTGCCGACTACCCGTTCACCACCCTGGTTCCAAACCTGGGCGTGGTCAGCGTCGACCGCTGGAAAAGCTTCGTAGTCGCCGACATTCCTGGCTTGATCGAAGGCGCTTCCGATGGCGCAGGCCTGGGCATTCGCTTCCTCAAGCACTTGTCGCGCACCCGTTTGCTGCTGCACCTCGTCGACATGGCGCCGTTGGATGACACCAGCGCACCCGACGCTGCCGAAGTGATCGTCAGCGAACTGACCAAGTTCAGCCCGGCCCTGGCCGAGCGCGATCGCTGGTTGGTGCTGAACAAATGCGACCAGATTCTTGAAGAAGAGCATGAAGAGCGCGTCAAGGAAATCGTCGACCGCCTGGAGTGGGAAGGCCCAGTCTACGTGATCTCGGCCATCGCCAAAGAAGGCACCGAACGCCTGACTCGCGACATCATGCGTTACCTCGAAGACCGTGCCGACCGCCTGGCGGCCGACCCGGTGTTCAAGGCAGAACTGGCCGAACTCGATCAGCAGATCGAAGACGAAGCCCGTGCCCAGCTGCAGGCCCTGGATGACCAGCGTGCCCTGCGCCGCAGCGGCGTGAAGTCGGTCCATGACATCGGCGACGACGATTGGGACGAAGAAGACGTGGATGATGAAGACGGTCCAGAAATCATTTACGTGCGTGACTGATCCGTTGCAGTAAACTTGGACGCCGCTCTCTATAGAGCGGCGTTTTAGTATCCGGGTTTAACGTTATGGGCCGCGCTGGGTCGCGCAGCCCTCAATCTAAGGTTGAAGATGATGCGGAGCAAAGTGACAGGTGCGCAGCGCTGGGTCGTAAAGATCGGCAGTGCGCTGCTGACGGCGGATGGCAAGGGGCTCGATCGCGCAGCCATGAGCGTCTGGGTCGAGCAAATGGTGGCCTTGCATGAGGCCGGCGTTGAGTTGGTATTGGTATCGTCCGGGGCCGTTGCCGCCGGGATGAGCCGCCTTGGCTGGACCGCGCGACCCAGCGCGATGCACGAACTGCAAGCCGCCGCCGCCATCGGCCAGATGGGCCTGGTGCAAGCCTGGGAATCCAGCTTCGCCGAGCACGGCCGCCATACGGCGCAGATCCTGCTGACCCACGACGACCTGTCCGACCGCAAGCGCTACCTCAACGCCCGCAGCACCTTGCGCGCGCTGGTGGAGCTGAAAGTCATCCCGGTGATCAACGAAAACGACACCGTGGTCACCGACGAAATCCGCTTTGGCGACAACGACACTCTGGCCGCCTTGGTGGCCAACCTGGTGGAGGCTGACCTGTTGGTGATCCTTACCGACCGCGATGGCATGTTCGACGCCGACCCGCGCAACAACCCCGAAGCCCAGTTGATCTACGAAGCGCGCGCCGATGACCCGGCGCTGGACGCCGTGGCCGGCAGTGTCGGCGGCGCCCTGGGCCGTGGCGGCATGCAGACCAAGCTGCGCGCTGCGCGCCTGGCAGCACGTTCCGGCGCCCACACCATCATCGTCGGCGGGCGCATCGAGCGCGTGCTCGACCGCCTCAAGGCTGGCGAGCGCATCGGTACGCTGTTGTCGCCGGAACGCGGCATGCTGGCGGCGCGCAAACAGTGGCTGGCCGGTCATCTGCAAACCCGTGGCACGCTGGTGCTGGACGATGGCGCGGTGTCGGCATTGTCTCAGGGCAACAAGAGCCTGCTGCCGGTGGGCGTCAAGTTGGTGCAGGGCAGCTTCCGCCGTGGCGAGATGGTGGTGTGCGTGGCGCCGGACGGTCGTGAGATCGCCCGTGGCCTGGCCAACTACAGCGCCCTGGAAGCGCAGAAAATCATTGGGCAGTCGTCTGACGCGATTGTGAGTCTGTTGGGTTACATGGCGGAACCTGAACTGGTGCACCGCGACAACCTGATCCTGGTTTAACCAAAGGAATACACGATGCGCGTAATGAAGGGATTGCTCGGCCTGCTGTTGGCTATGCCGCTGCTGGCGTCCGCCGAAGAGATCGGCCAGGTGTCGACGGTATTCAAATTCGTCGGCCCCAACGACCGAATTGTCGTTGAAGCCTTCGATGACCCCAAGGTCGATGGCGTGACCTGCTACCTGTCCCGCGCCAAGACCGGCGGCGTCAAAGGCGGCCTGGGCCTGGCCGAAGACCGCGCCGAAGCCTCGATCGCCTGCCGCCAGGTCGGCCCGATCCGCTTCAAGGGCGAGCTCAAGGACGGCGACGAAGTGTTCAAGGAGCGTACCTCCCTGGTATTCAAGACCATGCAGGTGGTGCGCTTCCTCGACAAGAAGCGCAACACCCTGGTTTACCTGGTGTACAGCGACCGTCTGATCGAAGGCAGCCCGCAGAACGCGGTGACGGCCATTCCGATTCTGCCCTGGCCGACCGCTCAGTAACCCGCAGGCGAGTTTTGCAATCGGCGTCTATGATTGCAGGCTTGCGGGTTGTAATCTCGACGAGCCGCAATGCAAAGAACATGGGATATCTGGAGTTCGTCATGAGTGCTTTCCACGACCTGAAACTCAAAGCTTTGGACGGACAAGAGCTACCGCTGGCGCCCTTCAAGGGGCAAGTTGTGCTAGTGGTCAATGTGGCGTCCAAGTGTGGCTTGACCCCGCAATACGCGGCGTTGGAAAACCTCTACCAGCAATACAAGGGCCAGGGGTTTACCGTGTTGGGCCTGCCGTGCAACCAGTTTGCCGGGCAAGAACCGGGCTCTGAAGAGGAGATCCGCGAGTTTTGCAGCCTGAACTACGGCGTGACCTTTCCTTTGGGCAGCAAGCTCGACGTGAACGGCCCAGATCGTCATCAGCTCTACCGGCTGCTGGCGGGCGAGGGCGCTGAGTTTCCTGGGGATATCACCTGGAATTTCGAAAAGTTCCTGCTGGGCAAGGATGGGCGTGTGCTTGCGCGTTTCTCGCCACGCACGGCGCCGGATGACCCCACCATCGTCCAGGCCATCGAAAAAGCCCTAGCCTAACCCTCTGACAAGCGGGCTTTTGTGGTGAGCGGGGCAAGCCCGCTCACCACAGGTTTACGACAACCGCGCTATCTCGCTTTTACCCTTTAATCACCCAGATCAATAGTGCTGTTCATGTCCGTGCGCGGCCAATATTATCCACGTCATAAACCCGCCTTACGTGGAGTACACCCATGCCTGTCCAAGCCCTGTTCAAACCCTTCCAGCTAGGTGCATTGCAACTGTCTACCCGCGTAGTCATGGCGCCAATGACGCGCTCGTTCTCGCCAGGCGGCGTACCCAACTCCAAAGTGATCGAGTACTACCGCCGCCGCGCCGCTGCCGGTGTGGGCTTGATCATCACCGAGGGCACTGTGGTCGGTCACCAGGCCTCCAACGGTTACCCCAACGTCCCGCATTTCTACGGCGAAGCTGCGTTGGCCGGCTGGAAGAAAGTAGTCGACGCCGTACACGCCGAAGGCGGCAAGATCGTCCCGCAACTGTGGCACGTGGGCAGCGTGCGTCGTATCGGCACTGAGCCGGACGCCAGCGTGCCAGCCTATGGCCCTATGGAAAAACTCAAGGACGGCAAAGAAGTCGTCCACGGCATGACCCAGCAAGACATCAACGACGTCATCAACGCCTTCGCCCAAGCCGCCAAGGATGCCCAAAGCATCGGCATGGACGGTGTGGAGATCCACGGCGCCCACGGTTACCTGGTAGATCAGTTCTTCTGGGAAGGCAGCAACCAGCGCACCGACGAATACGGCGGCAGCCTGGCCAACCGTTCGCGTTTTGCCATCGAACTGATCCAGGCCACCCGCGCCGCCGTAGGCCCGGACTTCCCGATCATCTTCCGTTTCTCCCAATGGAAGCAGCAGGACTACACCGCACGCCTGGTGCAAACCCCCGAGGCGTTGGGTGAGTTTCTCAAGCCGTTGTCTGACGCTGGCGTGGATATTTTCCACTGCTCCACCCGCCGTTTCTGGGAGCCGGAGTTCGAAGGTTCTGACCTTAACCTGGCCGGCTGGACGCGCCAGCTCACTGGCAAGCCCACCATTACCGTGGGCAGCGTTGGCCTGGATGGCGAGTTCCTGCAGTTCATGGTCAACACCGACAAGGTCGCGCAACCCGCCAGCCTGGAGAAACTGCTGGAGCGCCTGAACAACGACGAGTTCGACCTGGTGGCCGTGGGCCGTGCCCTGTTGGTGGACCCGGATTGGGCCGTGAAAGTACGTGAAGGGCGCGAAGGCGACATCCTGCCCTTCAGTCGTGAGGCGTTGACGACTTTGGTGTAAGCGGCGACAGGGCGGGCACCGGGTGCCCGTCCTTGCACACCCCGCGCAACTGTCGTTCAAACTGCTCGATGATTGCCGGCCAGCCCTGGCGGCTCGCATGTTGTCGTGCGTTCAGTCGGGCTCTGCGTAACGTCTCCCGCTCTTCCAGCAGCCAGATGGCTGCATCGCAAAACGCCTCCTGATCCCCTGGCATTGCCAGCACACCGTTGTAGCCATGGCGGATATGCTGGGTGGCGGCCGCTTGGTCGTACGCGACTACGCCTAGGCCTGAGGCCATGGCTTCAAGCACCACATTGCCGAAGGTTTCAGTGAGGCTGGGGAACAGGAACAAGTCCCCGGAGGCGTAATGCCGCGCCAGTTCTTCGCCGCGCTGAGTGCCGCAGAACACCGCATCGGGCAGGCCAGACGCCAGCTGCGCACGTTGCGGCCCGTCACCGACGATGATCAATTTCAATTGACGCTGTGGATAAGTGCTACGCAAAGCATCAAAGCAGCGCTTGAGCATCCCCAGGTTTTTTTCCTGTGCCAGACGGCCTACATGCAGCACGGCGATATCGTCATTACCCAGGCCCCAATTCTCACGCAGGGCGTTATCGCGCTTGGCTGGATGAAACAGTTGGCTGTCCACCCCGCGAGACAACATGCCCAGGCGCTCGAAATGTCGGCGTTCCAACTCCAGGCGTTGGCTGGCGCTCGGCACCAGGGTCAGGGTCGAACGGTTGTGAAACCAGCGCAGGTAGTGGGTGACCACGCGGCTCAACAGGCTCAAGCCATATTGGTTGGAATACTGTTGGAAGTTGGTGTGAAAGCCGCTGACCACACTTATCCCCAGGCGCCGCGCAGCACGCAAGGCCGACAAGCCCAGCGGCCCTTCGGTGGCGATGTACAGCACGTCGGGGCGCTGACGGGTCCAGCGGCGCAGCAATTTGTGCATGGACGACTGGCCCCACTGCAACCCCGGATAACCTGGCAACGGCCAGCCACGGCACAGCAGCAATTGATCATCGCTGGGGCGGCTTTGGTCGGCGTTCTGGCGCGGGCGCACGAGTTCAACCTGGTGGCCACGCGCGCGCAAACCGTCGCACAGGCGACCCAGCGTATTGGCCACCCCGTTGATTTCTGGCGGGAAGGTTTCGGTAATCAGAGTGATGTGAAGCGAGGCTGTCGTCATGGCCCACAGTGTCGCCTTGGGCCATGTCGTCATTGTGTCATCGCGATGATGGATTTATGACTTGATCATCGCTTCGGCGCCTTGCTCGCGCACCCAAAACAACGTCGCCCCGGCCACCGCCGCCGGCATCATCAGCAGGTTGACCACCGGCACCAGCAACACCAGGTACACGACGCCGCCGAAGCTCATGCTCTGCCAGCGTTTCTGCCGCAGCCAGGCGAGCATTTCGTTCCAGCCCAGCTTGTGGTTGTCGGCCGGGTAGTCGATGTACTGGATCGCCATCATCCATACGCCGAACAGCAGCCACAACGGCGCCGCGATCAGATTGACCACCGGAATGAACGACAGGATAAACAGGCCAATGGCCCGAGGGAGGAAGTAGCCCAGCTTGCGCATTTCCCGCGTCAGGGTACGCGGCACCATGGCGATCAGCTCGCCCCAACTGAAAGCCGGGAAGTCATCGGTGCCGCGTACTACCACTTCAACCTTCTCCGAGAGAAAGCCGTTGAACGGCGCGGCGATGATATTGGCGAGCATGGTGAAGGTGAAAAACACCATCAGCACCACCAGCACCACAAACAAGGGCCATAACAGGTAATTCAAAAAGCTCAGCCAATTTGGCAGCGTTGGCATCAAGTGGTCGACCCACAGGCTGAACTGATGACCGGCGAAATAGATCAGGCCGACGAACAGCACCAGGTTAATCGCCAATGGCAGTAGCACGAACAGTCGCAGGCTGGGGCTCAACACCAGTTTGAGGCCTTCACGCAGGTATTGCGGGCCGGAAAGAGCAGGGGCGGGCATGGAGAACTCCGAGCAAAGGGGGCGAACGCGCCGACCTTACCGGCTTTGCCATACGGACGAAAGCGGCGACATCAGCTGTAACAAACGCGTCGATCAACCACCCCGACTGCATAGAGACCACCTATGAGCTGGATTGTTATTCCGTATTTCCTTAATCTTGCCCCCCTCTATACGCTGCACCCATTATTTTCAGGGTCTGCGAGTTAAAGCCTTCCCCAAGTGCTTCGTGGTCCCTTTTTTATTCCAGCCGCCTTGTTGTCCGGGCGGTCGACAGGAGTGAGTCATGTCTGATACCCGTCATTCGCGAGTGATTATTCTCGGTTCCGGCCCTGCCGGTTACAGCGCTGCGGTCTACGCTGCCCGGGCCAACCTCAAGCCGCTGCTGATCACCGGCATGCAGGCGGGCGGTCAGTTGACCACCACCACCGAAGTCGACAACTGGCCGGGCGACGTCCACGGCCTGACCGGCCCGGTGCTCATGGAGCGCATGAAAGAGCACGCCGAGCGCTTTGAAACCGAGATCGTCTTCGACCACATCAACCAGGTCGACTTCTCCAAGAAGCCTTACAGCCTGACCGGCGACAGCGGTGTGTACACCTGTGACGCGCTGATCATCGCCACCGGCGCCAGCGCCCGTTACCTGGGCCTGCCATCGGAAGAAGCGTTCATGGGCAAAGGCGTTTCCGCCTGCGCGACCTGCGACGGTTTCTTCTACCGCAACAAGCCAGTGGCTGTTGTGGGTGGTGGCAACACCGCTGTGGAAGAAGCGCTGTACCTGGCCAACATCGCGAGCACCGTGACCCTGGTTCACCGCCGCGAGACTTTCCGCGCCGAGAAGATCCTGATCGACAAGCTCCACGCCCGTGTGGCTGAAGGCAAGATCATCCTCAAGCTCAATGCCACCCTGGACGAAGTCCTGGGCGACAACATGGGCGTGACCGGTGCTCGCCTGAAAAACAACGACGGCAGCTTCGACGAGCTGACAGTCGACGGCGTGTTCATCGCCATCGGTCATACGCCGAACACCTCGCTGTTCGAAGGCGTGCTGGATGCCAAAGACGGTTACCTGGTGGTGCAGGGCGGACGTGAAGGCAATGCCACGGCCACCAACCTGGAAGGTATCTTCGCTGCCGGCGACGTGGCTGACCACGTCTACCGCCAGGCCATCACCTCGGCCGGCGCCGGTTGCATGGCGGCACTGGATGCCGAGCGTTACCTCGACGGGTTGCAGAACGCCTCGTTCTAAACAACGGCGCAAAACAAATGTGGGAGGGGGCTTGCCCCCGATTGCAGTGTGTCAGTCTCAACATCTGTAACTGATACACCGCAATCGGGAGCAAGCCCCCTCCCACATTTGGTTCTATGTCTGACTCAGGATTTGCGGGTGAGGGGTTGTGCGGTGAACTTCACCCCGGCCAGGCCGTGGGCGATCAGTGCACGGATATTGGCGTGGTCACTGCCCTCAGGCGTGGCTACCACCGAGCGGTAATGCTCGCCAAACGCCAGCAACGCTTCCTGGTCACTCAAGCCTTCCAGCACGGCCAAACCCAAGGTCTTGCACGACCCTTCATTCTGCCCGGCAGCGTTTTCCACATCGCCATTGGTAAAGGCCTGCGGCTGGTACTCATAACCTGCAGCAACAAACGCCAGGGTGTCGGCAAAAACATGTTCGCCGCTATTGAGGCTGGCGCGCAGGGTGTTCAGATCAGTCATGGGTTTTTCCTTTGGCGAACGCGGCCTGTTGGTCGGCGCTGGCTTCTTTCTGGTATTGGGCTTTCCACTCGGCGTACGGCATGCCGTACACCACTTCGCGGGCGTCATCGAGGCTCAGCTCGATATGGCGCTCATCGGCCTCGGCCTTGTACCACTTGGACAAGCAGTTGCGGCAGAAACCGGAGAGGTTCATCAGGTCGATGTTCTGCACATCCTTGCGGCTGTCCAGATGGGCCACCAGCCGGCGGAAGGCGGCGGCTTCGAGTTCGAGGCGTTGTTGGTCGTTCATAGGGCTCACGCAAATTCAGGGTTGGCGGCTGGCGGCGAGGGTAATCGATACCGACTCGGCAAAACGCAGCGCATGGGGCTTGTCCACTTCTACCTCGGCGTACAGCACCGATTCATTGCTCATCACCAGGTCCAGCAGTTCCTGGGTCAAGCGCTCCAACAAGGCAAAGCGGTTGCCTTCGACGTGGGCGATGATTGCCTTGGTGATGGTGCGGTAGTTCAGCGCGTGGTCAATGTCGTTGTCGCGCACGGCTTCCTGGGCGGCATACAGGATGGTCAGGTTGATCAGCACATCCTGCTTGTTGAGGATCTCGTCCTCATTGATGCCGATGTAGGTGCGCAGGCACAGGTCCTTGACCCGGATGCGCGCCATGCCTGGTTGAAGTTGTGGCATTGCTACTTGCTCCGTCCGATCAGTTGCAGGAACTCCATGCGCGTGGTGTTCGACTCGCGGAACGCGCCGAGCATCACCGAGGTGTTCATGGTTGAATTCTGTTTTTCGACACCGCGCATCATCATGCACATGTGCTTGGCTTCGATCACCACCGCCACGCCGGCGGCCTGGGTCACGCCCTGGATGGCGTCGGCAATTTGCCGGGTGAGGTTTTCCTGGATCTGCAGGCGCCGCGCATACATATCGACGATGCGCGCCAGCTTCGACAGGCCCAGCACCTTGCCGGTCGGAATATAGGCCACATGGGCCTTGCCGATAAAGGGCAGCAGGTGATGCTCACACAGCGAGTACAACTCGATGTCCTTGAGGATCACCATCTCGTCATTGTCGGAGGTAAACAGCGCGCCGTTGACGATCTCGTCCAGGTTTTGCTCATAACCGTGGCACAGGTACTGCATCGCCTTGGCGGCGCGCTTTGGGGTGTCGAGCAAACCTTCGCGCTCCGGGTCTTCGCCCAGGCCTTTGAGAATCTCGCGGTAGTGTTGGGGCAGGGATAAGGTCATACAACATCCTCACAAACGGCTTACTTGATATGCCGCCCGCCGTTGACGGTCAGGGTGGTACCGGTGACGTAGGGGTTATCCAACAGGTAACGCAGGCTCTGGTAGATCACCTCGGGGCCAGGCTCAATGCCCAACGCTGACTTGGCCAGCACCTTGGCGCGGTAGGCGGCGTCGTCGCCGTCGTTGAACATCACCATCGCCGGGGCGATGCCGTTGACCTTGATCGACGGCGCAAACTGCGCGGCAAACGACAGCGTAAGGCTGTCGAGCCCGGCCTTGGTGGCGCAATAGGCGATGTGCTGGCGGCTGCCCTTGCGCACCACGTCATCGCTGATGTGCACGATGTCGGCTGGTGTCGAGCGCTGCAGCAAGGGTGAACAATGCAGGTTGATCAGGTAGGGCGCAAGCATGTGCACGCTGAACATGTCGGTGAAGGCGCGGCTTTCATCGCCAGGGGGTTCCGCAACCCAGGCCGAAGCGTTGTGGATGATCGCGCGCAGGCTTTGGGTGTGGCTGTGCAGCTCGGCGATAAACGCCAGAATGCCGGCCTCACTGGAGAAGTCGGCAAACACACCGAGCGCGCCGCGCTCGCGCAGGGCCTGCACGCCGGGACGTTCGCTGCGGTAGCTGAAAATCACCGCATGGCCCTCGTCCAGCAGGCGCTGGGCGCAATGCAGGCCGACACGCTGGCTGGCACCGGTAATCAGGATCGGGGCGTCTGTTGCACTCATGGGGGGCTCGATTCGCTGGCAGGCTCAAATCATACCAGCGACCGGGCCCCCCTGTACTCACGCAGCGGCTTCGGTGGCCTTGCGTGGAGTGGGGGCGGGATGCAGCCAGTTGGCCAGCAGGTGGGTCGACAGCGGGATGAACAGGTAAACCATCAGTGGCGTCAGCGCCAGGGTGCTGACCAGTACGCGGGGCACCAAATCCAGTTCGCCCAGCAGCGGGCCCAGCACAAAGTTAAAGATCAGCGACACCGGGAAGAACGCCAGCCAGATAGCCACTGCCTGCTTCCAGCGCGGCGGGCGCGCACCCACGGCACCAAACCAGCCGTCGATACCCTGCACGCGGTGTTCGTGCGGGTTGGCAAACAAGTCACTGCCACGGCTAAGCCACGCGCTGCGTGAGGCAGAAAACTCCCAGGCATGCAGGGTCTGCTCATCGGCAAAGCGGAAAATAATCTGGAATTCATCATCATTGGGCGGTGGGGCGAGCACGCCGGAGCCCAGGTAACCGGGAAAGTCAGTGGCCAATTGCTCGCCTTCGCGCAGCCAGGCCATCAATTCTTCGTAACGACCCTTGGCCACGCGGCGCGCAACCATCAGGGTGACGGGGGAGGTAGACATTGTGTATCTCCAAATAAACGGGCGCGCTGAACCGGGTAGGTGGCGCACAAACGAGGCTGCGGGGTGTTGCAGCGACGTAGAAAAAACAGGCAAGGATTATTCCTGTTTTACACAAATACGCCAGACACTTCGGACGTATCGTCGAAAACCTTGAATCACGCGCGCTAATCAGCGTTAAATGGGATCCAAACCCGTATGGAAATTGCGACTCCAGATGCCCGAAATCATTGCTCCTCTTCGCGAAATTGCCCAGGCCAGTCATGCTGATTCAGAGGTGTTGTTTCCGATTCGCGAAGTTGCACGCATGACCGGCGTCAACCCCGTTACCTTGCGCGCCTGGGAGCGGCGCTACGGTTTGATCCAGCCGGTTCGCACCGAAAGCGGGCATCGGCTGTACTCAAGCACCGATATCGACACCGTGCACCGCATCCTCGACTGGATCGAGCGCGGCGTTGCGGTGAGCAAAGTGGGCAGGATCCTGGCTCGTGATGACTTACAGGGCGAGTCTGCCGACGGGGCAGGCATGGACACTGAATTGGAGTGGAGCCAGTGGCATGCCCAACTGCGCATCGCCATCAGTGCCTTCGACGACCGCCAGCTAGACCGCCTCTATGGCCAGATTTTCTCGGCTTACCCCATCGCCGTGGTGTTCCAGGACATTCTGATGCCGTTGTGGCAGCAACTGTTGCGCCACCAAGGGCGTTTTGGCCAGACCAGTGAATGGTTGTTCTTCGACAATTTCCTGCGTTCGCGCACGGCGCAGCGCTTGCACATGATGGTCGCCTTACCGGTGCCAAGGGTGCTGCTGGCGGCCATCGCCGGGGAGTGCCGCGAGCTGGAGTTGCTGGTGGCGGGTGTATTGATGTCGACAGACCAGTTGGCCGTGAAGCTTCTCGGCGTCGGCCAGCCTTTTGATGAGCTGACGCTGATCTGTGAAAAGACCCATCCTGAGGCGCTGGTGCTGTTTTCCAACCGCTCGCCCGGCAGCGAGTTGCCGCTACGGCTCCAGCGTCTGGCACTGACGCTGGATTGCCCGTTGATGCTGGCCGGTGATGCGTCGGACCTGGCAGAAGAAAGCCTGGCAGGTTCGCCGATTGGCTGCCTGGGCAACGAAGGACGGTTGATGCAGCGGCGCTTGCAGCAATTTTTGAGCGGCAGCCTGGACACCTGATCTCAGGCGTGGATCTCGGGGTGTACGAGACGGTGCTGATGCAGGATGAATTGGCGCAGGCGTTCGGTTTCGTCGGCGTCGCTCTGGTTCAGCCGATAGGCAAACAGGCCGCGCGCGGTTTCACGCTCGAAGGTGCCCCGCAGCGAAATACGCTCATAGCCCGAGGGGCTGAACCACAGCGAAAAGCTTTTCGGCGGTTTGACCCGGCCGCGAACTTCCACCAGTACACCCTTGAACGACACTTCATGCACCCACAGCGCGCCCGGTTGGCCCTTGATGTTTTCCAGGGCTACCGGTGCCTCCAGCGCCAGACGCCAAGGGCGGATCATCGGGCCATCTTCAAAAATCGTCGGTACGCCCAGGCGCAAGTGCACGGCGTGAAACTCGTCTTCCACCAACTGCAGAGGAAAGGTCAGTTGCTGGTTGTCGAATTGTGCCTGAATGGTCACGTGGTCGTGGGCGGCCAGGCGGGTGAGCAAATCGCGGATCTGCGCGCCACCATTGACGGTCAGGCTCGACGACGCATCCCGCAGGTTGAGCTGCGGGTTGTGGTGCATCATCTGAATGAAATCCAGCTCGTCCTGCGTCAGAAGTGCGTCGCGTTGCATGGGGCTTGCTCAACGGGTAGGTGTTAAAACGCCATTATCCTCTTAATGACCGTTTTTTCTAATTTTTGTTAGATCCGCTCGTCGCCTTGAGTGTGGCCAGCTCTGCCTTGAGCTCAGCCACCTGGGCTTCCAGTTGGGCTACGCGTTGCTGGGCTTTGACCTGCACCGTCACATCTTTTTGCACACCCACGAAGTAGGTCTGTTTGTCGGCCGGGTTGTAAGTTGTTGATAACGACAGCTCATTCCAGAAATGCGTGCCGTCCTTGCGGTAATTGCGCAGGGTTTCGCGGCAACTTGCGCCACTGCTCAACGCGTCGCGGATGGCCATCAGCGCCGGTTGGTCGCGGTCGCCCGATTGCAGGAAACGGCAGTCCTGATAAAGGATTTCGTCGCGGGTATACCCGGTCAGGCGTTCGAACGCCGGGTTGACGTAGATCAGCGGCAAGTCCTTGCCTTCCCGTTCAGCGATGACGATGCCGTCGTTAGAGGCGTCAATGACCATTTGCATCAGTTGAGCGTTAATCATGCGGGGAATCCGTCCTTTTGAGGTGACGCAAGTCTAAGACACTGCGCCAATCTGTCCACGGGGTGGCGACGTTTTTTCGTGTGGGTGGGTTGAGCTGGTAATATCCCACGCTTTCGCTCAACTACAGGATCAGATTGATGAAAGTCGCCATCCTTTCCGGCTCGGTCTACGGCACGGCTGAAGAAGTCGCCCGTCACGCGGCCGATATCCTCAACGCGGCCGGTTTTGAGGCCTGGCACAACGCCCGCGCGACGCTGGCAGATGTGCAAGCCTTTGCACCGGATGCGGTGTTGGCAGTGACGTCCACTACCGGCATGGGTGAGCTGCCCGACAACCTGCAACCGCTGTATTCGACCCTGCGCGACCAACTGCCGGCCGCCTTGCGCGACTTGCCCGGTGCGGTGATCGGCCTGGGCGATGCCAGTTACGGTGACACCTTCTGCGGCGGCGGTGAGCAAATGCGCGAGCTGTTTGGCGAGCTGGGTGTGCGCGAAGTGCTGCCGATGCTGCGCCTGGACGCCAGCGAAAGCGTCACCCCCGAAACCGACGCCGAACCTTGGCTGGCGGAGTTGGTGACTGCACTGCGCACGTGATTATCGCGCCTTTATTGGCGGCGCTTCTCTGACGCGGGTGACACCGACTTGAACTATTCTTCACGCTGACTCGTTCGGTCATCAAGCTGGCTGCGAAGGCAACTACTTCCGTCATGAGGTCTGACTAGACTGGCCCATCACCCAAAAAAACAATAAGAACGTGCGCCAAGGAGGTCGTTGCCGTGAGCCTAGCCCCTGTTGCATCGCCACAAAATGTCAAAGATCAGGTCAGTGCGGCCGAGTGGCAGGCCCGTGTAGACCTGGCGGCCTGTTATCGCCTGGTGGCGTTGCACGGCTGGGACGACCTGATCTTTACGCACATCTCGGCCAAGGTGCCGGGCACCGATGATTTTCTGATCAACCCTTATGGGCTGATGTTTCACGAGATCACCGCATCAAGCCTGGTGAAGGTTGACCAGGCCGGCAACAAGCTGATGGACAGCCCTTACGAGATCAACCCGGCGGGCTACACCATCCACAGCGCCATCCATGAAGTGCGCCACGACGTCACCTGTGTATTGCACACCCATACCGCCTCGGGTGTGGCGGTGTCGGCGCAGAAGCAGGGTGTATTGCCCATCAGCCAGCAATCGATTTTTGTGCTGTCGAGCCTGGCTTTTCATGCCTATGAGGGCGTGGCGCTGAACCACGAAGAAAAGGCCCGCTTGCAGGCCGACCTGGGTCAGAACAATTTCCTGATGCTGCACAACCACGGCTTGCTGACCTGTGGCAGCACCATCTCCGACACCTTCCTGATGATGTTCACGTTTCAGCGCGCCTGCGATATTCAGGTGCTGGCGCAAAATGGCGGTGCTGAACTGATCGCCATCGGGCCGCAGATTCTCGCTGGCGCCAAGGCGATGGTGGCCGCCGTCACCAAGAGTGCACAAGGCATGGGGGGCGCGCTGGCCTGGCCGGCGTTGCTGCGTAAATTGGACAGTCTCGATCCTGGGTATAAAAGCTGATGCCACTCGCCGAGATCCCGCTTAGAGCCTGGCGCAAGCGCGGCCAGGACTTCGTCTTTCGTGGCCGCACCATTCGTTATTGGGTGGCGGGGCAGGGCGAGCCGTTGTTGCTGATCCATGGCTTCCCGACCGCCAGTTGGGACTGGCACTACCTGTGGCAACCCCTGGCCCAGCGTAATCTGGTGATTGCCTGCGACATGCTCGGTTTTGGCGACTCTGACAAGCCGTTGGACCACGACTACTGCCTGCTGGAGCAGGCGGATCTGCAACAGGCGTTGCTTGAGCACCTGCGCGTGGACCAGCCGGTGCATGTGCTGGCCCATGATTACGGTGACAGTGTCGCCCAGGAATTGTTGGCCCGGCACTATGAAGGCCGTTTCCAGATGGCAAGCTGTGTGTTTCTCAATGGCGGTTTGTTCCCCGAGACCCATCGCCCGGCTCTGGTGCAAAAACTGTTGCTCAGCCCCCTGGGCTGGATGATCGGTCGCGCCTTCGGGCGCAGTTCCTTGTCCGACAGTTTCAGCCAGATTTTCGGCCCCAACACACGGCCGAGCGAAAGCGCCCTGGATGATTTCTGGAGCCTGCTCGATTGCAATGGCGGCACGCGCATCCTGCATAAACTCATTGCCTACGTGCCCCAGCGCCGACGCCTGCGGGAGCGCTGGGTGCAGGCGATGCAACAGGATGAAGTACCGCTGCGGGTGATTAACGGTGAAGTCGACCCGATTTCCGGTGCCCATATGGTGGCGCGTTACCGTGAGCTGGTGCCTTACGCCGATACGGTGTTGCTGGCCAATATCGGCCATTACCCGCAGTTTGAAGCGCCGGTGCAGGTGCTCAAGCACTACCTGGCGTTTCGCGAGCGAATTGCCGGCCCCGTGTGGGAGCTGGCTTGCCTGCGATAGCATCACCTCGGTGTGCCTGAATGACCGAGGTGCCTGTATCGCAGGCAAGCCAGCTCCCACAAAAAGCGGGCTCCACCGTTAGAGCATCAGCGGCTCATCGGCCATCATCCCCCAGCCTTATCGCGCACCATTCAGCCATAACCGTAGTTATTGTGACCAAAGCCCCCGTGCCCGACACTCAACCCATTCCCATTGTCGCCATTGGAGTTCGGTATGAGTGAGTCAGTGCAGTTTCAGGATAAGGTCGTGATCGTCACCGGTGCCGGCGGCGGATTGGGCCGGGCCCATGCGCTGCTGTTCGCCAAACACGGGGCCAAAGTGCTGGTCAATGACCTGGGCGGTTCCACCCAGGGTGAAGGTGCCAATGCCTCGGCCGCCGACCGTGTGGTAGCCGAAATTCGCGAAGCCGGCGGTATCGCCGAAGCCAACCATGACTCTGTCACCGACGGTGACAAGATCGTGCAGCACGCCCTCGACGTCTTTGGCCGTATCGATGTAGTGGTCAATAACGCTGGCATCCTGCGGGACAAGACCTTCCACAAAATGGACGACAGCGACTGGGACCTGGTCTACCAAGTGCACGTCGAGGGCGCGTGGAAAGTCACCCGCGCCGCCTGGCCCCATATGCGTGAGCAAGGCTACGGCCGGGTGATTTTCACCTCGTCCACCTCGGGCATCTACGGCAACTTCGGGCAATCCAACTACGGCATGGCCAAGCTTGGCCTGTACGGTTTGACGCGTACCCTGGCGATTGAGGGGCGCAAGAACAACATTCTGGTCAACGCCATCGCCCCCACGGGCGGTACACGCATGACCGAAGGCCTCATACCGCCGCAAGTGTTCGAGCGCCTCAAGCCGGAGCTGGTTAGCCCGCTGGTGGTGTACCTGGGCAGTGACGCCTGCCAGGAAACCTCAGGATTGTTTGAAGTGGGCGGCGGCTGGATCGGCAAGACTCGCTGGGAGCGCAGCCTGGGCGTGGGTTTCGACCCAGAGGCGGGTTTTTCCCCTGACGATGTGGCGGCGCAGTGGCAACAGATCTGCGACTTCGAAGGCGCCGTGCACCCCAAGGACACGATTGAGGCGCTCAAGCAGATGATGGACAACTTGCAGAAGTACAGCCTGTAATCGTTGCTGGAAAACCACGCAATACAACGGGGCGCCTTGGGCGCCCCGTTTTATTTGGGGCATAAAAAAGGCCGCTGCAGAGGCAGCGGCCGAAGTAAGACGTTTGATCAAGGAGCAATAAATCAACGTCAGTGAACACCGGTAACAGACTGAAAACAGGCATCAATCCATTTGAATCTGGCTTTTCTTCCGGGTGGGAAGCGGGCCATTTGCCCTGAAAGCCCGGCAAGAATAGTGGGTTGTAACAATTTGAGTAAGAGCGCTTCAGGACAAGGACTGTTACCGATATGGCAACAGTCGCCCAGAGCTCCATCCATTCTCCTGATAGCTCACCATCCACCTCGCCGATGCCCGCCCCCAGACGCAGCCCAGAGCGCTTGGTAATCCTTTCGGGCGACAACACGAATCCCTCCTTTGTGCGCTTATCGCTCTTCATGAGCGGCAGTAGGGTGGGGCCTTCTGTCACTCACCGGGGAAGACGCATGACAAAAACAACAATGCGCGCCATCTTCAGGCCACAGGCGCTGGCCGTAGCGGTTGCGTTAGGGTGCTGTGCCCAGGCACAGGCTGTTTCGTTCAACATTGGCGAGATCGAAGGGCAATTCGATTCTTCGCTGTCGGTGGGCGCGAGTTGGGGCATGCGCGATGCCGACAAGAAGCTGGTGGGCACCGTCAACGGCGGTACCGGGCAGGCTTCCACGGGGGACGACGGTCGTCTGAACTTCAAGAAGGGCGAGACCTTCTCCAAGATCTTCAAGGGCCTGCACGACCTGGAGCTCAAGTACGGCGATACCGGCGTGTTCGTTCGCGGCAAGTACTGGTACGACTTCGAGTTGCAAGACGAAGACCGCGAGTTCAAGCCGATCAGCAACCACAACCGCAAAGAAGGCGCTAAATCCAGCGGTGCGCAGATTCTCGATGCGTTCGTCTACCACAACTACTCACTGGGCGACCTGCCGGGCACTGTGCGGGCGGGCAAGCAAGTGGTGAGCTGGGGTGAAAGTACCTTCATCGGCAACTCCATCAACAGCATCAACCCTATCGACGTGTCGGCGTTTCGACGGCCTGGCGCCGAGATCAAGGAAGGGCTGATTCCGGTCAACATGCTGTTCGCGTCCCAAAGCCTGACCAACCAACTGACCGTAGAAGGCTTCTACCAGTTGGAGTGGGACCAGACGGTGCTGGATAACTGCGGCACCTTCTTCGGTGGCGATGTGGCGGCGGATGGCTGCACCAATAACTACACCGTGGGTAACCCGGCAATTGCACCCTTGCAACCGATAGCGGCAGGGGCGGGCCAAGGGTTCAGCACGACCAATGAAGGGGTGATCGTACGTCGCGCCGGAGACCGTGATGCACGGGATTCCGGTCAGTTCGGCACCGCCTTGCGCTGGCTGGGGGACGACACCGAGTACGGCCTGTACTTCATGAACTACCACAGTCGTACCCCGACGGTCGGCACCATCACCAACACGGCCAACCCACTCACGCTGGCCGCTATCTCGGCTGCCGCCGACGGTTTTGTGGCCGGCAGCGGCCAGGGCCTGGTCCAAAGCCTGATGCTCGGCCGTGGCAAGTACTACCTTGAATACCCGGAAGATATCCGCCTGTTCGGTGCGAGTTTTTCCACCACGTTGCCTACCGGCACGGCGTGGACTGGCGAGATCAGCTACCGCCCCAATGCCCCGGTGCAACTCAACACCACCGACCTGACCCTGGCGCTGATCAACCCCACGTCTGGCCAACTGGCCTCACCCATCCGCAGCAACTTCGGCGACGACAACAAAGGCTACCGCCGCAAGGAAATCACCCAGATCCAAAGCACCATGACCCAGTTCTTCGACCAGGTGCTGGGCGCCGAACGCCTGACGCTGGTGGGCGAGGCGGCCTACGTGCACGTTGGCGGTCTGGAAGACAAATCCAAACTGCGTTACGGCCGTGACTCGGTCTACGGTGCGTACGGTTTCCAGGGCGACACCGACGGCTTTGTCACCGCCAACTCCTGGGGCTACCGCGCCCGAGCGATCCTCGACTACAACAACGCGCTGTTCGGCGTGAACCTCAAGCCCAACCTGTCGTGGTCCCATGACGTGGCCGGTTATGGCCCCAACGGGCTGTTCAACAAAGGCGCCAAGGCCATCAGCATCGGCGTGGATGCGGATTACCGCAGCACCTACACCGCCAGCCTGAGCTACACCGACTTTTTCGGTGGCGACTACAACACCCTGACTGACCGTGACTTTCTCGCCCTCAGCTTTGGCGCGAACTTCTGATCTGGCTTAAACAAGGACAAGCATCCATGCGTAAGACAATTGCTGTATTGGCCCTGAGTCTGTTGGCGGCAAACGTGCTGGCCGCCGTGTCACCCGAAGAAGCCGCCAAACTGGGCACCAGCCTGACCCCAGTGGGCGCCGAAAAAGCCGGCAACGCCGATGGCTCGATCCCGGCCTGGACCGGCGGCATCCCCACCAACGCTGGCGCCGTGGACAGCAAGGGCTTTCTTGCCGACCCGTTCGCCAATGAAAAACCGCTGTTCGTGATCACCGCGGCCACCGTCGACAAGTACAAAGACAAGCTCTCCGACGGCCAGGTGGCGATGTTCAAGCGCTACCCCGAGACCTACAAGATCCCGGTGTACTCGACTCACCGTACGGTCAACCTGCCAGCGGACATCTACGAGTCGATCAAGCGCAGCGCGCTGAACGTCAAGCCGATCAACGACGGCAACGGCCTGGAAAACTTCACCGGCAACCGCTACTACGCGTTCCCGATCCCCAAGAATGGCGTGGAAGTGCTGTGGAACCACATCACCCGTTACCACGGCGGCAACCTGCGCCGCATCATCACCCAGGCCACGCCGCAGACCAACGGCAGCTACACGCCGATCCGCTTCGAAGAAGAAGTGGCGGTGCCGCAACTGATCCCCGACATGGACCCGGCCAAGGCCGCCAACGTGCTGACCTTCTTCAAACAGTCGGTGACCGCCCCGGCACGTTTGGCGGGCAACGTGCTGCTGGTGCATGAAACCCTAGACCAGGTCAAAGAGCCGCGCCTGGCGTGGATCTACAACGCCGGCCAACGCCGCGTACGCCGTGCGCCGCAAGTGGCGTATGACGGGCCGGGCACGGCCTCCGACGGCCTGCGCACCTCCGACAACTTCGACATGTTCTCCGGCGCCCCCGACCGTTACGACTGGAAACTGGTGGGCAAGAAAGAGATGTACATCCCCTACAACAGCTACAAGCTTGACCAGCCCACGCTCAAGTACGACGACATCATCAAGGCTGGCCACATCAACCAGGACCTCACCCGCTACGAGCTGCACCGCGTGTGGGAAGTGGTGGGTACGGTCAAACCGAGTGAGCGGCACATCTACGCCAAGCGCCACATGTACATCGACGAAGACAGCTGGCAGGTAGCGCTGGTAGACCACTACGACGGCCGTGGCCAACTGTGGCGCGTCGCCGAAGGCCATGCGCAGTTCTACTACAACCACCAGACCCCGGCGTACACCGTGGAAACCCTGTACGACATCATCGCCGGTCGCTACATCGCCCTGGGCATGAAGAACGAAGAGAAGAGCAGCTTCGTGTTCGGCTTCAAGGCCAAGGCCGCGGACTACACCCCGGCGGCCCTCCGGGCCGAAGGCGTGCGCTGAGCCCGGATTAAATCGGGATCAAATGTGGGAGGGATTTGTGTGGGAGCTGGCTTGCCTGCATCGCAGGCAAGCCAGCTCCCACACAAACCCCTCCCACATTTAGTTTTGTGCATGCCTTTCAATCACCCCGCTGAATACTTCTTCAACAACCGCCAATCACAGGACTAGGGTAGGCGCCAGGTTGCAAAACAATAAAAAAGCAGGATGCAGCAATGACCGCCATGACACGCTGCCTGGACCGTCCTGGATTCATGCCCCGGCTGTCCTCCCACCATGTGCTGCGCCCGCGCCTGACCGAACCGTTGTTGGCGGCGCAGGCCCGGGTCAAATTACTCTGCGCCCCAGGCGGCAGCGGCAAGAGCGCGTTGCTCGCCGAATGCGCGTTGCAGGCGCCCGCCGGTTGCCAGGTTTACTGGTTGCCCCTCAACGGCGTGGCCTTGAGCCCTCTCGATCTTTGCCAGCGCCTCGCGCAAAACCTGGGCCTGACGTTTACCGATGAAGCCACACTGCTGTTGGACCTTGCCCGCTGGCAGCCCGCCGCGTGGCTGTTTCTCGATGACTTCTGCCGCCTGCCTGCGCCACTCACCGACGCCTTGCTCGACCGCCTGCTCAGCGCCAGCAGCCCGGCCCTGACCTGGTGGCTGGGTGCGCGACGGCGGCCGCTGTGCAATTGGCCGCGCTTGCTGCTCGACGATGAGTTGCTGGAGTCCGGCGCCGAGCTGGCATTCAGCCCGGCGGAGATCCAGCAATTGCTGCCGGGGGAGCCCATCGACAACGTGCTGCAATTCAGCGCCGGTTGGTGCGCCGGGGTGCGCATCGCCTTGCTCGGCGACGGCCATCCCGAAAAGACCCTGCTCGACTACCTGCAACATGAACTGTTCATCACCCTGCCAGCCGAGCTTGCCGAAGCCTGGCGCGTGCTCGCCCACCTGCCGCGCTTCAACGCCGGGCTGTGCGAACACCTGTTCGGCTTTGGTGACGGTGACCAATACCTGCGCGACTTGCAGGCCCTCGGTGCGTTCATCCAACCCTGGGAAGACACCGACTGGTTGCAGGTTTTCCCACCGTTGGCCCAATTGCTACGCGATGAGCCCTGGCCGGCCAAGCGCTCCTGGCACCGGCGCGCCTGCCAATGGTTTACCGCCGAACAGGACTGGCAAGCCGCCTTCGAGCAAGCGCTGCTGGCCGAAGAATACGAAGTGGCCGTCAGCCTGTTGCAGCACTTTAGTTTCGAGGACCTGTTCCGTCAGCAGAACGCCGTATTGCTGTTGCGCCTGCATGAGGAACATGGCGATGAGTTAATGCTCGGCTCGGCGCAACTGGTGGGGCTGGTCACGGCGGCATTACTGTTTGCCGGCCGCTTTGACCAGGCTGCGCAGTGTATCGACCAATTGTCCCGTTTCGCCCCGCAACCCACGGCGGCGTTGCAACGCTACCTGCTGGCCCGCTGGCAGGCGCAATGGGGCTGGCTGCTGCACCTGGGCGGTGATGCCGAGCGCTCCCGCGTGCATTTTCTGGAAGCGTTGCAAGCGTTACCCGAGAGCGCTTGGACATCGCGGTTGATGTGCCTGTCGGGGCTCACCCAACAAGCCTTGCTACGCGGTGAATTGGACGTGGCTCAGTCGCTCAATCGCGAAGCGCTGTGCCTGGCCCGTGCCCATGGCTCGTTATTGCTGGAGGCGCTGCTGGAGCTGGATCACGCCCAGTTGCTGGAACAACGCGGCGCGCCATATCGAGCGCAGAGCCTGCTGGAAAATGTGCAGGCGATATTACTCAAGCAACGCCTCAAGGCCGGGCCGCTGGTCGGGCGCATCGCGCTGCGGCGTGGGCATCTGGCATTGCGCCAAGGGCACGACAGCCTGGCCGCCGAGTGCTTCGAGACAGGCTTGAAAATGTGCCTGCACAGCCAGGACAAACGCGTGCTATACGGGTTTCTCGGCCTGGCCTTGCTGGCCGCCAACCGTGGCGATTACGCCCAGGCGTTTGTGCAACTGCGTGACGCTGAACGCCTGATGCAGCAACGCCAGGTGCCCGACACGGTCTACCGCGCTGTACTGTTGTTGGTCAGCGGGCATTTCTGGTTGCAGCAGGGCCGCGCCGAGTTGACCGTCGAAGCCGTGCGCCGGGTGTTGCGCCACTTCCGTGGGGCCGAGGCCAAACAGGCGCCGCCGGCCACGTTGGAACTGATCCCGCGTCTTGAATACCTGCTGGTCTTGGCGGAGGTAAAACTGGGCTGCGCGGAGCAACCGGTGGCGCGGCTCAATGCCTTGCTGGCGAGCACTCACCAGCGCGGCATGTTGTGCCTGGAAACCGAATTGCATCTGGTGCTGGGGGAGGTGGCCTGGCAAGTCGGCGATGCCGCCCTGGCGCGGCGTTCGCTGCAAACCGGGCTGGATTTGGCGGCGCGCTGTCAGGTGCAACAAGCGATTCGCGAATTGCGTCTGCGTTCGCCGGGGTTGTTGAGCGAGTTGGGCCTGGAGCCCCAGGCTGCAACGCCGGGTGCGGTGGAAAACCCCTTGAGCCTGCGCGAACTGGAAGTGCTGCAACTGATCGCTCTGGGCAACTCCAACCTGGAAATCGCCGACCGCCTGTTCATCTCGCTGCACACCGTCAAGACCCATGCGCGGCGCATTCACAGCAAGCTCGGTGTAGAGCGACGCACACAAGCGGTGGCCAAGGCCAAGACGTTGGGGTTGATGGTTTAGGCGCAGAACGCCTGGCGATACTCACCGGGCGTGGCGCCCATGGCCTGGCGAAAGCGGTGGGTGAAGTGGCTGGCGCTGGAGAAGCCGCACATCAACGCGATCTCACTCAAGGGCAGGGCGCCGCTGCGCAGCAAGGCCTGCGCGCGGGTGAGTCGGCGTGCCAGCAGGTACTGATGGGGTGGCAGGCCGAAGGTTTGGCGAAACATCCGCGCAAAATGGTATTCGGACAGCGCGCACATCCCGGCCAATTGGCCCAGGCTGATCGGGTCTTCCAGATGCTGGTCGATAAACTCCACCAGGCGTCGTCGCTGATGCGCGGCCAGGCCGCCTTTCAACCGCAACCCTTCACGGGCGCCGACCTGGCTGAGCAGGGTGTGGCTGAGCATTTCATGGGCCAGGCTGCTGGTAAGCAGGCGCTCGGCAGGTTCTTGCCAATTGAGGGCAATCAACTGGTGAAAGCGCCGCGCTTGGCTGGCGTCTTCCAAAAACGTACTTTCGCGCAGTTGCAGCGTGCGCGGCTCGCGGTCCAGCAGGGTCACGCAGCCGAGGGCGAATTGCTCCGGGCTGAAATACACGTGGGCCAGGCGGATCTCGCCGTTGATCACCCAGGCTGACTGATGCTCGGCCGGCAGGATGCACAGCTTGTCTGGCCCGCCCTTGGTGCCGGGTTGGTCGCGCCGAAACGTGCCGGTGCCGCCGCCGATGTAGCACGACAAGGTGTGATGGGTGGGCGCCTGATAATCCTGGGCATCGTGATGGTTGCTCCACAAGGCCGCAGACAGGCCGTCACCGAGCTCGGCGCAGGCTTCGAGGCGTGCGTTGGGCGAGCGGTTAAGGGCTTGAAAGACTTGCAGGGATTCCAGGTCTGGCATGGTGAGTTCTCTTTGACGCCTTGCATCCTACTCTCGGATGCTGACGCTGTGATCCCACCGCCCGACAAAAGCGCAAGATTGTGCAAGAGGGCGCCACGGGTTCGGGGCAACACTGTGGCTCAATCGATGGAGCCCGCTATGAACCTTTCCCTGTATTTACTCACCGTGCTCATCTGGGGCACCACCTGGATCGCCCTCAAATGGCAACTGGGCGTGGTGGCGATCCCGGTGTCCATCGTCTATCGCTTCGGCCTGGCGGCGCTGGTGCTGTTTGCGCTGTTGCTGCTGAGCCGCAAGTTGCAGGTGATGAACCGGCGTGGGCATTTGATTTGCCTGGCCCAGGGCCTGTGCCTGTTTTGCGTGAACTTCATGTGCTTTCTGACGGCCAGCCAGTGGATCCCCAGCGGCCTGGTGGCGGTGGTGTTTTCTACGGCCACGCTGTGGAATGCGCTGAATGCCCGGGTGTTCTTCGGCCAGCGCGTGGCGCGCAATGTGTTGATGGGCGGCGGCCTCGGTTTGCTGGGCCTGGGCTTTTTGTTCTGGCCGGAACTGGCCGGCCATACGGCCAGCCCGCAAACCTTGCTGGGCCTGGGCTTGGCGCTGCTGGGGACGATGTGCTTCTCGGCTGGCAATATGCTCTCGAGCCTGCAACAGAAGGCCGGGCTCAAGCCGCTGACCACCAATGCCTGGGGCATGGCCTATGGGGCAGTGATGCTGGCGACCTACTGCGCGGTGCGTGGCATTCCGTTCGAGATGGACTGGAGCGCAAGGTACATCGGTGCGTTGTGGTACTTGGTGATACCGGGTTCGGTGATCGGTTTTACCGCGTACCTGACGTTGGTGGGGCGCATGGGGCCGGAGCGAGCGGCGTATTGCACGGTGTTGTTCCCGGTGGTGGCGTTGAATGTGTCGGCGTTTGCCGAGGGGTATCAGTGGACGGGGCCGGCGTTGGCAGGGTTGGTGCTGGTGATGTTGGGGAATGTGTTGGTGTTCAGAAAGCCCAAGCCTGCTAACCCAATCCTTAAGGCACAGCAGGCTTAATGTGGGAGGGGGCTTGCTCCCGATGACTGAGTGTCAGGCAATGCATGTGCTGACTGATCCACAGCTATCGGGAGCAAGCCCCCTCCCACATTTAACCAATGTGACCTTTCTATTTGAGCCCAAGCCGCTTGGCCATGCGGCCCAGGTTTGCGCGGTCCAGCCCCAGCTCACGGGCCGCACTGGCCCAATTGTGCTGATGGCGCTCCAAGCAGGCGCTGATGATCTGGCGCTGAAAATGCTCGGTGGCCTGGCGCAAGTCGCCGGTGACGAGAGGGGTGGCCTCTACATGAGCTTCGATCACCGGCGCGCTGACATCGGGTAAGTCCAGGTCCTGAGCACTCAAGCTAAGAATCTTCGGCCGCTCACGACAGTTACCCAAGGCCTTGAGCGCACTACGCCCAATCAAATGCTCCAACTCGCGCACATTGCCCGGCCAGTTGTACGCCAGCAGCGCCGCCTGGGCATCGCTGGTCAGGCGCAAGCTGCCCAGGCCCATGCGTGAGCGGTTCTGTTCGAGGAAGTAGCCGGCCAGCAGCAACACATCACGGCCGCGCTCGCGCAGGGCCGGCACTTGCAGCGGGTAGACGCTGAGGCGGTGATAGAAGTCGGCGCGGTAGCGGCCGTTGCGTACTTCATCGGCCAGGTCGCGGTTGGTGGCGGCGATCAGGCGCACATCCACTCGGTGTTCCTTGTCCGAACCCAAGCGCTGCAACTGGCCGCTTTGCAGCACCCGCAGCAGCTTGGCCTGCACGCTCAGGGACAGCTCGCCCACTTCATCCAGAAACAAGGTGCCGCCATTGGCCAGTTCGAACTTGCCGCGACGCTCATTCAGCGCGCCGGTGAAGGCGCCGCGCACATGGCCGAACAGCTCGCTTTCCACCAGGGTTTCGGGCAGGGCGGCGCAGTTGAGGCTGATCAGCGGTTTGTCGGCGCGGGAGGACGCAGCATGGATCGCCTGGGCCACCAACTCCTTGCCCACCCCGGTTTCGCCGGTGATCAGTACAGTGAGATCGCTGCCGCCCACCAACTTGATCTCTTCCACCAGGCGCTTGTGGGGTTTGCTCTGGCCGATCATTTCCTTGTGCTGCTGGCCGCTGGCCTCGCGGTAGATTTCGGCACGCAGGGTCAGGCGTTCGATACGCTGGGCCACGTTGACCGTGGCCGCGGCGAGGCTGGCGAAGGCTTGCAGGGCATCGAGCTCGACGCGTTCGAAGCGCTCGGTGTCGAGGGCATCGAGGGTTAACAAACCCCAGGGCTGGTCGTCGATAAACAGCGGGCACCCCATGCAATCATGCACTTCAAGCTGCCCATGCACGCCGGCGACCAGGCCGTCGTAGGGGTCGGGCAATTGGCTGTCGCTGTCAAAGCGGGTAGGGCCAGGGCTGCTCATCAGCGCGGCAAAACGCGGATGTTCGCTGACCTTGAAGCGCCGGCCCAGTGTGTCGGGGCTCAGGCCGTCCACCGCCAGTGGTACCAGCCACTCACCGTCCAGGCGCAACAGGGCGGCGGCATCGCAGGGCAGCAAGGCGCGCATCGCTTCCAGCAGGCGGCGGTAGCGCTCGCTTTCGGGGAGTTCGCGGGACAGGTCGGCGACCAGGGGCAGCAGGGTGGTGAGTAGCGATTGCGCAGTCATAATGACTCCTTGTAGTCCTTGTGACTATACGGCGTAGGAAGTCATATCGACTACAAAACATTTAAGTCATTGAAATTAAAAGTGTTATTAGTTGGCACGAATACTGAGTAACTAAAGGCAATCAGTAAAGAAGCCCAGGAGGCTCCCATGCTTAGTGCCCAAGACCGTGCCATCGTCAAATCCACCGTGCCCCTGCTGGAAAGCGGCGGTGAAGCGCTGATCACTCATTTTTATCGCATGATGCTCTCGGAGTACCCCGAGGTTCGCCCCTTGTTCAACCAGGCCCACCAGGCCAGCGGTGACCAGCCCCGTGCTTTAGCCAACGGCGTATTGATGTACGCGCGGCATATCGATCAGTTGGACCAGTTGGGCGACCTGGTGGCCAAGATCATCAACAAACACGTAGCCCTGCAAATTCTGCCAGAGCACTACCCGATTGTGGGCGCCTGCCTGCTGCGTGCCATCAGCGAGGTGCTGGGCAGCGAGATCGCGACCCCTGAGGTCATGAGCGCCTGGGGCGCGGCCTATGGCCAGTTGGCCGATATCCTGATTGGCGCAGAAGCGGCCATCTATGAAGAGAAGGCCCAGGCCCCCGGCGGCTGGCGCGGTGCGCGGTCGTTTCGGGTGGTCAAGCGTGTGGAGGAGAGCGCCGAGATCATCTCCTTCTATTTTGCCCCTGTGGATAACGGCCCGATCCTCGCGGCCGCGCCTGGCCAGTACATCGGTATGAAGCTGGTGCTGGATGGCGAAGAAGTACGCCGCAACTACTCGCTGTCGGCCCTGACCGATGCAGGCCTATACCGCATCAGCGTCAAGCGCGAGGCCGGTGGGCGGGTGTCCAACTACCTGCATGACCAACTGCACGTCGGCGCGACCATCGACCTGTTCCCGCCATCGGGCGAGTTCACCCTGGCGGTCAGCGACAAACCGCTGGTGCTGATCAGTGGCGGCGTGGGCATCACCCCCACCTTGCCGATGCTGGAAGCAGCCCTGGCGACGCAGCGGCCGGTGCACTTTATCCACTGTGCACGTAATGGCGGCGTGCATGCGTTCCGTGAGTGGGTGGATGGCCTGGCGGCGCAGCATCCGCAGCTCAAGCGTTTTTATTGCTACGCCGAGGACGATGGCGTGAGCCCGGCTGCCGATAAAGTGGGCCTGTTGAGCCAGGCGCAACTGGCGGCGTGGTTGCCGCAGCAGCGAGATGTGGATGCGTACTTCCTCGGGCCTAAAGGCTTCATGGCGGCGATCAAGCGCCACCTCAAGGCGCTGGGCGTGCCGGAGCAGCAAAGCCGGTATGAGTTCTTTGGCCCGGCGGCGGCCTTGGAATAATTTCGACAATCCACCACAGGGCAAATGTGGGAGGGGGCTTGCCCCCGATGGCGGTGTATCAGCTACCCGATATATTGGCTGACCCACCCTCATCGGGAGCAAGCCCCCTCCCACATTTGGTTCTGTATTCCCTCTGATTAATCTGCTGTTAACCCCCCTCTGGTTAAACCACTCTCGGTGTGTAAACTTGCGGCCATTGGCACGACCAAACAAAGGGAAGATGAGATGAGTGACGAATTGCGTTTAGGCAGGGAGCGGCGCTTTCTGGTGTTGCTGGGCATCATCTGCCTGGCGCTGATCGGCGGTGCTCTTTATATGCAAGTGGTGCTGGGCGAGGCGCCGTGCCCGCTGTGCATCCTGCAACGCTACGCCTTGTTGTTGATCGCGATCTTCGCGTTTATCGGCGCAGCCATGCGCCGCAAAGGGGCGATCACGCTGTTTGAAGGCCTGGTGGTGCTCAGTGCCCTGGGCGGCGTGGCAGCGGCAGGGCATCACGTGTACACCCAGTTCTTCCCACAGGTGAGCTGCGGTATCGATGTACTGCAACCGATCGTTGACGACTTGCCGCTGGCCAAGGTGTTCCCGCTGGGCTTCCAGGTCGATGGCTTCTGCAGCACGCCTTACCCTCCGGTGCTGGGGTTGTCCCTGGCGCAGTGGGCACTGGTGGCGTTTGTGCTGACGGTGGTTTTGGTGCCCCTGGGCATCTATCGCAATCGCCAACGCAACGCCTGAGCCGTTTACGGCAAACGCCCCGGCACTTCCTGAGGGAAGGTCGGGGCGTTTTTGCTTGTAGGGATTTGTGAACAGAGCGTGACGTGGAGCAATCCTGGGTGCGCGCAGCGTGCGACATGTTGTCACACGGACGTTGCCGCAGGACGTTTCTGACCCAGCAAATCGCCGCGTAAATTTGCACCAGACGGTCAAATTGTGCTGTCAGTTCGTGGTTTGCACGCTGGCGCGAAGTGCACGCCGCAGGCGCCATTGAGTGATGTCTGAATGCCTTGTTTTATGGGGGGTTGGATGGGTTTCGCATGCCCTTACAGGGTGTAAGGGCTGTGGCGGGTTGCCCTATAACACGGCAATTTTTGTGGTTTTTGTTGAGAATCGAACACGATAAGATCGCGAACCTTTGCGGTTTTGGTGAAGGATTATTGCTGTAATCGATAAAAATTATTTCTTTATAAGACATGGTTTATACATCGCTAGCTAACTACAATCGCCCGCACTGAATGTCCGGTGCTGTTCAATATTTGAGCACTGGAGCGGTCGAGGGGCAGATGGATGGCTCTGTGCGACCCCAAGGTTCCGACAGCCTTTCAACTATCCGCACCAAATGGAATTGGTCTGTAACAAGGCCTTTAACCACGAAATCGAATAAGAACTCACCGCAGGTCCGTGAAACGTCCCGATTTGGGGTGATGGGCAGGCTCTTATTCAATCGAAGAGAAATGCCAACCCTTGGCAGGGTGAAGTGTTGGCGATCAAAACCCAACTGCATTGCGCAAGCTGCTTTAGAGGTCGTGAGATGAGTAAAAACAGGTACCCCCGATTACTAGGCTTTTTGCCGCTGCTGGGCATGATGTTAATGCTGGGAGGCTGCAAGTGGACCTTGATGGACCCAAAAGGACAGATCGGTCTGGATCAACGAAACCTGATCATCACCGCCACCCTGCTGATGCTGTTGGTCGTGGTGCCTGTGATCATCATGACCTTCGCCTTCGCGTGGAAATACCGTGCGTCGAACACCAGCGCGACCTACGCGCCTAAGTGGTCGCACTCCACCAAGATCGAAATCGCGGTGTGGCTGGTGCCGGTCCTCATCATCATCGCCCTGGGTTACATCACCTATAAGTCGACCCACGAGCTGGACCCTTACCGTCCGCTGGAATCCGACGTCGCGCCGATTAATATCGAAGTGGTCGCGCTGGACTGGAAGTGGCTGTTCATCTACCCGGACCTGGGTATCGCCACGGTCAACGAGATCCAGTTCCCGGAGAACACCCCGCTTAACTTCCGGATCACCTCCGACGCCGTGATGAACTCGTTCTTCATCCCTGCACTGGGCGGCCAGATCTACGCGATGGCAGGCATGCAGACCCGTCTGCACCTGATCGCCAACGAAAAAGCTGAAATGGAAGGCATCTCCGCTAACTACAGCGGCGCTGGCTTCACCGGCATGAAATTCAAAGCGATCTCGACTAGCCAGGACGATTTCAACGCCTGGGTAGCCAAAGTCAAGGCAGCACCTAAACAGCTTGATCAAGCTGAATACGACGCCCTGACCAAACCAAGCCAGAACAACCCAGTCGCCCTGTACTCCACGTACGAGCCGAACCTGTTTCAGAAAATCGTCGACAAGTACGAAGGTATGAAGCCAGGCAAGCCGGTCAAGCACGAGAAGAAAGAAGTGGCCGCGGTTGAAGGTTCTGACACGGGCTCGCATTCAACTGCTGGGGCAGAGGAGTAAACGATGTTTGGTAAATTAAGTTGGGATGCGATCCCGTTCCACGAGCCGATTGTGATGATTACCATCGCCATGATCGCGCTGGGTGGTCTGGGGCTGTTTGCAGCAATCACTTATTTCAAGAAGTGGACCTACCTGTGGACCGAGTGGCTGACTTCGGTTGACCACAAGAAAATCGGTGTCATGTACATCATCGTGGCCATGGTCATGCTGCTGCGCGGTTTTGCCGACGCCATCATGATGCGTACCCAGCTGGCCATGGCCACCGAGGGTTCGCCTGGCTACCTGCCGCCTGAACACTATGACCAGATCTTCACCGCCCACGGTGTGATCATGATCATCTTCATGGCGATGCCATTCTTCACCGGCCTGATGAACCTTGCAGTGCCGCTGCAGATCGGCGCGCGTGACGTTGCCTACCCGTTCCTGAACTCCCTGAGCTTCTGGCTGCTGGTTTCCGGCGTTGTGCTGATCAACGTATCCCTGGGCGTCGGCGAATTCGCCAAGACCGGTTGGGTTGCGTATCCGCCATTGTCGGGCCTGCAATACAGCCCTGGCGTGGGTGTGGACTACTACATCTGGGCGCTACAGTTATCAGGACTCGGGACGACACTGACGGGGGTCAATTTCCTGGCCACCGTCCTGAAAATGCGCGCCCCTGGCATGAAACTGATGGACATGCCGATCTTCACCTGGACCTGCACCTGGGCAAACGTCCTGATCGTGGCTTCGTTCCCGATCCTGGCCGCTACCATGGCGCTGCTGTCGCTTGACCGTTACCTGGATTTCCACATTTTCACCAATGAACTTGGTGGCAATCCAATGATGTACGTGAACCTGTTCTGGGCATGGGGTCACCCTGAGGTGTACATCCTGATCCTGCCAGCGTTCGGTATCTTCTCCGAAGTGATCTCGACCTTTACCGGCAAGCGCCTGTTCGGTCACCACTCGATGGTTTACGCATCGGGCGCAATCTCTGTACTGGGCTTCATGGTTTGGCTGCACCACTTCTTCACCATGGGTTCGGGGGCGAGCGTCAACGCCTTCTTCGGCCTGGCGACGATGCTGATTTCTATCCCGACGGGGGTGAAGCTATTTAACTGGCTATTCACCATCTACCACGGCCGTTTGCGTATGACCAGCCAGGTTCTGTGGACCCTGGGCTTCATGGTGACCTTCGCCATCGGCGGCATGACCGGCGTACTGCTGGCCATCCCGGGTGCTGACTTCGTGCTGCACAACAGCCTGTTCGTGATCGCTCACTTCCACAACGTGATCATCGGTGGTGCTGTATTCGGTTACATCGCTGGTTTCAGCTTCTACTTCCCTAAAGCGTTCGGCTTCAAGCTGCACGAAGGTTGGGGCAAGGCTGCATTCTGGTTCTGGATCTCGGGCTTCTTCGTCGCGTTCATGCCGCTCTACGCTCTGGGCTTCATGGGCATGACCCGTCGTCTGAACGCTACTACCAACCCTGAGTGGGTGCCGTACCTGTACGTCGCCATGTTCGGTGCGATCATGATCGCGGTCGGTATCGCCTGCCAGCTGATCCAGTTGTACGTGAGTATCCGTGACCGTAAGCAGAACGCTTGCGACTCCGGCGACCCATGGAATGGCCACACCCTGGAATGGTCGACTTCGTCGCCACCTCCGTTCTACAACTTCGCCGTGATCCCGACTGCGAACACCATTGATGCGTTCACCGAAGCCAAGGAAGACGGTACTGCGTACCAGAAACCGGCTAAGTACGAACCGATCCATATGCCAAGCAACACCGCCACTGGCGTGGTGATGGGTGCGCTGTTGACCGTGTTTGGTTTCGCGATGATCTGGCACATCTGGTGGCTGGCAATCGTGAGCCTGGTGGGCACTATCGGTTACTTCATCGTTCACGCAGCCCGTGACGATCAAGGCTACATGGTGCCGGTCGAAGAGATCGAACGCATCGAAGCCGAGCAGCACGCTCGCCTGGTAGCCGAGAAGAAAATCCCGGCCAACCGTGTAGAAACCTCGTTGGAACAGGCTTAAACCATGTCGAACTTAGTGACCAATGCTGGACACGCCCATGTCGATGACCATGGGCACGATGACCATCACCACGACTCGGGGCCAATGACCGTTTTCGGTTTCTGGCTCTACCTGATGACCGACTGCATCTTGTTTGCGTCGATCTTCGCGGTGTACGCGGTACTGGTAAACAACGTAGCGGGTGGTCCGTCGGGCCACGACATCTTCGAACTGCCTTACGTGCTCGGCGAAACCGCCTTGCTGTTGTTCAGTTCGATCACCTACGGCTTCGCCATGTTGGCCTTCTACAAGGGCAACAAGAAAGGCGTACTGAGCTGGTTGGGCCTGACCTTCCTGTTCGGCCTGGGCTTCATCGGCATGGAGATCAACGAGTTCCACCTGCTGATCTCCGAAGGCTACGGCCCGCACCGTAGTGGCTTCCTGTCTGCGTTCTTCACGCTGGTAGGCACCCACGGTCTGCACGTAACAGCCGGCCTGCTGTGGATGGCGGTGATGATGTATCAGGTCAATAAACACGGCCTGACCAACACCAACAAGACTCGCCTGAGCTGCCTGAGCCTGTTCTGGCACTTCCTGGACGTGGTCTGGATCTGCGTCTTCACCGTTGTTTACCTGATGGGGACTCTGTAATGGCTAATGCACACTCCCATGACCATGACAGCCATGATGCGAGCCACGGCAGCGTTAAGTCCTACGCTATCGGCTTCATCCTGTCGGTAATCCTGACGCTCATCCCGTTCGGTCTGGTGATGTACCCGACCCTGCCGAAATCGATCACCTTGATGATCGTTCTGGCATTCGCGGTGATTCAGGTTCTGGTTCACCTGGTGTACTTCCTGCACCTGGATCGCTCGAAAGAGCAGCGCGATAACGTGATTGCATTTGTGTTCGCAGGCCTCGTAATCCTGCTGTTGGTTGGCCTGTCGATATGGATCATGTTCAGCATCCATACGTTCATGATGGCGAAGTGAGGTAAGACCCGATGTCGCTTAAGCACTTTATCCAAATCACCAAACCGGGGATCATTTTCGGTAACGTGCTTTCTGTGGCGGGCGGTTTCTTCCTGGCCTCCAAGGGACATGTCGATCTGGCCATCTTCCTGGCTGCGATGATCGGCACATCCCTGGTGGTAGCTTCCGGATGTGTGTTCAACAACTGCATCGACCGTGACATCGATATCAAGATGGAGCGCACCAAGAACCGCGTGCTGGTGCAGGGCCTTATCTCCCTGAAACTGGCATTGATCTACGCGACCGTCTTGGGTGTTGCCGGTGTAGCGTTGTTGTACAAGGTGGCCAACCCGCTGGCGGCGCTGTTTGCCGTGATCGGTTTTGTCATCTACGTCGGTCTCTACAGCCTGTACCTCAAGCGCAAGTCAGTTCACGGCACGCTGGTGGGCAGTCTGTCGGGGGCGATGCCGCCGGTGATTGGTTATGTGGCTGTAACCAATAGCTTCGACATGGCCGCGCTGACGCTACTGGTGATGTTCAGCCTGTGGCAGATGCCGCACTCCTACGCCATTGCGATCTTCCGCTTCAATGACTACCTGGCTGCGTCGATTCCGGTATTGCCGGTCAAGCGTGGCATTCAGGTCGCCAAGAAACACATCCTGCTGTACATCCTGGCCTTCCTCGTGGCGACCTTGATGTTGACCTTCAGTGGCTACGCCGGCATGAGCTACCTCGCCGTCGCTGCCGCCATGGGCATGTACTGGTTGTACATGGCCTGGACCGGCTACAAGGCGGTGGATGACACCGTCTGGGCGCGCAAGCTGTTCGTGTTCTCGATCTTCACCATCACCGCGCTGAGCGTGATGATGTCCCTGGATTTCCAAGTGCCGAAAGAGCTGTTGCTGACCTACGCTCACTGAGTGGTACCGCAGTGAAAAAGCCCCGCCTTCGTGAGAAGCGCGGGGCTTTTTCTTGGGCGGTCGGTTAAATCGTCCGGCGATTGTCTCGTCATACCCCAATGTACGAGCTGTGCGAATCCGTCATCCCCCTTACAAGGAGTTGCCACATGGTCAGCGTTAGTCGTCGGTCCCTGATTGCCCTTGGCGCAGCCCTGCCGTTACTGGGGCGCCTCGATTGGGCAGTAGCCGCCCCGCCTCCGGCAAAGACTGACACTGTGCTGCTCAACTACAACGAAAGCCCCTACGGCCCCTCACAGGCCGCCCGCGCAGCGATGCAGCAGGGCATTGCGACGTCCGGGCGTTATCCTTACAAACACATGTATGCCCTGGCCGGGTTGTTTGCCCAGCAGCAAGGCATCGCCGAACAGCAGGTGGCGGTGTTTGCCGGCTCCATGGCGGCCTTGCGCTACGCGGTGCTGGCGTTCACCAACGAACAGCGCGGCCTGGTGATGGCCACGCCGTCCTACGAAGTGCCGCGTGAGGCTGCCGAGTCAAACAAGGCGCCCGTGCTGGAGGTGAACCTCAACGCCGATCACGCCCACGACGTGCCGGCGATGCTCGCAGCCAATCCTCAGGCTGGCATGCTGTACCTGTGCAACCCCAATAACCCTACGGGCACTGTCACGCCGGTAGAGGCGATTCGACAGGCCTTGGCCAACAAGCCCCAGGGCAGCGTGTTGGTGGTGGACGAGGCCTATATTGATTTTGCCGACGCGCCCAGCGTGGTGAGTTGGGTCAAGGACCATGACGACCTGCTGGTGCTGCGCACGTTCTCGAAAATCTATGGCATGGCTGGTGCGCGCCTTGGCCTGGCGGTGGGTCATCCTGATTTACTGGCGCGGCTGGCGGTGTTTGGGGGGGGCAACGTCCCGGCGGGCCCCTCACTGCTTGCGGGCCTGGCAAGCCTCGAAGACATCAAGCTGTTGCCACAGCGCAAGGCGCTTAATCAGCAACTGAGGGACGAGACCATTGCCTGGTTGAAAGGCCGTGGGTTTACCTGCACCACGTCCGAGGCGAACTGCTTCATGATCGATGTGAAACAACCGGCAGAGCAGGTGATCGAGAAACTGGCCGCGCACGGTGTGCTGATTGGCAGGGTGTGGAAAAACTGGCCGAAGTGGGTACGGGTGACAGTGGGGAACAAGCAGGAGTTGGCGCGGTTTCGTGAGGTGTTTGCAACGCAGGTGGTGGGTAGTAACTGACACAACACAGATCAAATGTGGGAGGGGGCTTGCTCCCGATTGCAATGTATCAGTCACATTTTCATCGACTGACACTCAGCAATCGGGAGCAAGCCCCCTCCCACATTTGGTTTAGCGGCGCGGCTGAAAAATGAGTTACTGCTGCGCGATGCTGTAACCGTCGAACGCACTCTGCTGCTGCAACGCCGTAATCACACTCTTGCGGCTCAACGGCTGCTCGGCCCCCGAGTTATCCACAAAGCTCTCAACTTCCAGCTCGGCTTCATCACCTTCACCCACAAAGCTGAAACCCAAAAATTCAAACGCTTCACGGTCGACATTCAACTTCGAACGCGGCGTGCGCAGCGGCAGGGTAACGCTGATGCCGTCCTTGCTGATCACAAACACTTCGGCTTCTTTCTTGGGGCGTGCAGCCTTGCTCTTGCCCGAGCTTGGGTTGCTGATGGCCTGGTGGCTCTGGTTCAGCACTTTCAAGGCCAGGCCGTAGACGAGTTCCTGGAACTCGGGGTCGTCCTTGAAGCTGGACAGGATGCGGCTGATGGAGAACTTGCTGCTCAGGTCTTCGAGGGCGATGTTGTCGGCCGCCTCGGCGTCCTTGAGTTGCTTGAGCTGGCCCATCAGGTCGTAGGCCTTGTCGTCGTCGAAGGCATCGTGGGCCTGACGGATGGCGATACGCAGCTCGCGGATCTGGTCGCTTTCCTTGGACGTGTGGAAGGCGTCCAGCACCATCTCGCTGATGATCTTGGCCGCTGGCAGGTGCTGTGAAAGATTGATGGCGTTTTCGTACTCAGCTTTGGAGGGCAAGGCGACTACGGATTCTTCGTGGTGGGAATCAGACATTGAAATTTCACTTCAGTAAACGGGGGACAAAAAAGCGTCGGGCATTTTCAGGGGGGAGGGGGATCAGGTCAAGGCGGCACGTTGCCCACCTTGACGGTGTGCTCGGCTCAAAGCGGCGATGCATTCAATCGTTTGAGGCACCCTTCGAGAATATCCAACCCTTGCTCCAACACCGCGGGCTCAATCGTCAACGGCGCCAGCAAACGAATGATGTGCCGCGACTTGCCGCTGGGCATCAGCAGCAAGCCGGCATCGCGCGCCAGGCTCAGCAGTTGCGTCAGTTGCTTGGCGGCGGGCGTGCCGTCGGTGTTCACCAGCTCGATGCCGCGCATGGCGCCGACACCGGTGAGGCGACCGAGGTAAGGTGAAAGGCCCTGGGTGTGCCAGGCTTGATACCGGCTGACGATGGCTTCTTCGTGCTGCGCCCCCCAGGTGTTCAGGTGCTCGTCGGTCATCGCATCAAGAGTGGCCAATGCCGCCGCGCAGGCGATGGGGTTGCCCGAATAGGTGCCGCCCAGGCCGCCCTTGGGCAGGTTGTCGAGCAGTGCCTTGCGGCCGACCACCGCACCGAGCGGCACGCCGCCGGCGATGCTTTTGCCCAGCAGCATCAGGTCGGGCTCAATGCCCAGCCGTGAGAAGGCAAAGCGCTGGCCGGTACGGCCGAACCCCGATTGGATTTCATCGGCAATCAACAGGATATTTTTCTCGTTGCAGAAGCGCCGCAGCGCTTGGGCAAATTCGATATCCAGGGCCAAAAAGCCGCCTTCGCCCTGCACGGGTTCGATGATGAAACAGGCTACGTCCTCTACGTCAATTTCCACACTGAACAGGCGGTCCATGGCCTTCAGTGCTTCGGCACAACTCACGCCGTTATCGGCGCTTGGGTAGGGCAGGTGATACACAGGGCCAGGGAGTACACCGACCTTTTGCTTGTAGGGCGCCACTTTGCCGTTGAGGTTGAGGGTGGCCAGAGTGCGGCCGTGGAACGCGCCATCGAAGGCGATCACCGCCGTGCGTCCGGTGGCGCCACGCACGATCTTCAAGGCGTTTTCTGCGGCTTCCGCGCCGCTGTTGGTGAGCATGCCGCTGACGGGGTAGCCCACCGGGATGAACGCGCTCAGGCGATCCATCAGTTCGATGTAGGGTGCGTGCGGGGCGGCGTTGAAGGCGTAGTGGGTGAGTTGGGTGGCCTGGGCGCGTATGGCCTCCACCACACCGGGGTGGCAATGCCCGAGGTTGAGCACGCCGATACCGCCGACAAAATCGATATAGCGTTTACCCGTGGTGTCCCAGACCTCGGCATTTTTGCCGTGGCTGAGGGTGATGGGGTGAACGATGGAAATCGACTGGCTGATGGTTTCGCGGCTCATGACTCTCGGACTCGGCAGTGGCGGGCTTCTTTTTATCTAAGCCGCACGCCTGGCCCTGCCGCAAACGAAATAAAGTCGCCGGGTCATTCCAAATCGGAACGCAAGGGCAGTGCAATTTGTTTGGCGGCAATTAATCTGTGGCGAGGGAGCTTGCTCCCGCTGGGCCGCGAAGCGGCCCCGCTCTTTGGCTAAAGAAATGGAACTGCTACGCAGTCCAACGGGAGCAGTGTTCGCTTGCAACTGCCAGAGGTTAAGGCTTGCCTGCTCATGCAGTTACTCCGAAACCCCGTCTTTACCTGCGGCCTTGGCGCGATACAGCGCCTGGTCGGCGCGGGCCATCAAGGCGGCGGGCTGCTCAGCCAGTTGCCGCTCGGCGACGCCCAGGCTCAGGGTCACGCTGAAGTCGTCTCGCACGGGCATGCCCTTCAGCGCTTGGCGAATGTTCGCAGCCATGGCCTTCGCCTCTTCCAACGAGCTTTCCGGCAAGATCACCATAAACTCATCGCCCCCCCAGCGGGCCAGCAGGTCGTCGGGGCCCACGCAGCTTTCGAGGCATTCAACCACCCGCACCAACGTTTGGTCGCCTACGCCGTGACCGTATCGATCATTGATCGACTTGAAGTCATCGATATCCATGGCAATCAATGCCAGTGGCAGGCGAAAGCGCTCGGCGCGCTCACACTCCTCCAGCAGCACTTTTTCCAGGCGATAGCGGTTGGCAACCAACGTCAGGGTGTCCCGCTCAGCCAGGGAGCGGTTTTCATCCAGTTGCAATTGCAGTTGTTGATTGACCCGTGACAACTCCTGCGTACGCTCGGCCACCAGGGCTTCAAGGGATTGGTTGCGGCGCTCCAACTGTTCGACGGAGCATTTTTTAAGATGAATATCGCGGTGGGCGCCCACCATCCGCGCCACCGAGCCGTCGCCATTGCGCGCGATCACATAACCACGGTCTTCGATCCACAGGTAGCTGCCATCCTGTTTGCGGCAACGGTATTCGATTTGGTAATGGGGGGTACGACGGTTGATGTAGTCATCAAACCGCGTCATCACTTGGGGGTAATCCTCAGGGTGGATCACGTTTTCCCAGGTGAACACGTTGTTGTCCAGGGCGTGACGGGGGTAGCCCAGCATCTCGTACCAGCCTGGGTTGCGGTACACGAACCCAGTGTTGGCGTTCCAGTCCCAGATACCATCGCTGACCAACTCCAGGACGGTGTGCAACATATCGGCGTTGAGGTGCGAGAAATCAGTGTGCAACGGGCTATTGCCAGGAATATCGTTCATCTGCGTGCTCCATGCTGATGCTGGCTTCCAAGGCCAGTCAAATTGACGCCGATACTCCGTGGCTGGCGCTACTGTACAACGAGGCTTGGAGGCTTTGAATAGGGCGGGTGTGATGCTTTTGTAGCGTGGCAATAGGCTACTGCTTGGGCGCCAGCATTCTTGTCCGCATCTTTCCATTCGCGTTGTGCTGGTAGATCGCCTGCGGCTGGCCCTGTTCATTGAAAAACACCTGGCCAATTCCCGCCGAGTTCCACAGTCGCTCACCGGCCTCGGCATGCTCCGGAATATGCGGCACCACTTGCATGGTGCGCCGGCGCGTAAACCAATTGAGGGGCGAGCGTGGTGAGTAGAGCCAGCGGTTGAGGCGGTCGAACCATTCCAGTAGTCGCGGTGGGAACTCGTTCTTGATGCCACTGCTGGTGATTTGCCAGATTCGGGGGCCGGCGTTGCGATGGCGGATCAACACCTCGTAGACGAACGAATAGTGCACATCGCCCGAGAGCACCACGTAATTGCCCGGCGTGCGCGAGTGGCGAAAGATATTCAGGATCACTTGGGCGGCGCCGCGATGGGCCATCCAGTTTTCAGCGTCTACCAGTAGCGGATGGCCGCACCAACTGAACACTTTTTGCACCGTCTCGATCAGCTTGACGCCGAAGATCGGGGCGGGCGAGACGATGATGGCCGAGGGGTGGTCGAGCAGTTCCTGTTGCAGTTCACTCAGGGCTTCCCAATCCAGCAGGCCGGAGGGTTGCTTGAGGGTGAATTCGCTGCGCCAGCGCCGGGTGCGGGTGTCGAGCACCACCAGGGCGGGGGTGGTGGGCAACACGTAATGCCATTGCTGAAATTTGAGCAGGGCTTCGAGCAATTCATCCTGCGCAGCGGCATTCAGATGGTTGGCCTGGGCTTCACACGTGAGCGCTTGGGTTTGGCTTACCAGTTCGCCAAAAGCATCGGGCTGGTTGCCCCAGCCCTGGCACAACAGGTAGGCCAGCAGGGCGTTGCCGATGATGCGCTTGGAGAAGGGATGGCCGTAGGCCGTCTCTTCCCACTGGGCGCTGAGGTTCCAGTCATCGGTGATGTCGTGATCGTCAAAAATCATCAAGGTGGACAGGTGGGCGAATACACGCGCGACTCCGGGAAGGCCATCGCGGAATCGATCGATCTGCACGTGTTCTTGGGTATAGCGCGCCTGTTCGTCATTACTCAGTTGCGGTGGCTGCGTTGCGATCAGCGTCCAGGGCGTGGGTGACCAGACCAGCAGGTACATCGCCAGTACTTCGGCGAAGGTCACCAAGTGGTTGTCGGCGGTACTGCTGGTGAAGATAGGTTTTTTCACGCCACCGAAAAAGCGCTCGCGCAGGGTCTCGTTGCTGTCCAGCGCGGGTAACAGGTCGGCGCGGTGGTAGTAGCTGGCACGGTGCCCGTAGAGGCTGGCGCTGTCATCCACCACCGCGCCTTGCAGGTATTCGTCGAACAGGCCCAGGCGTTCGATCAGCGCGTGAATGGCTCGCAGCATTGGGCCCGCGACATCATCGGCATATACCTGGTCGCCGCTCATCATCAGTAGCGCCGGGCGGTCGGCCGGGGCTTGGGTATCGGCCAGCAAGCGGTCGACGCACAGCAGGCCTTCATTGGCGGGGTGATGCGGCTTGCGGCACGAGCCATGCACCAACTGGTGGATACGGCTGTGGAGTATGAACGTAGGCGCTTGTACGTTGGCGTACAGTAGGTGAGGGCCCCACTCGGCGATGCCAACGTTATCGATCAGCAGGTCATAGCCGATGACCACGTCCTGAGGCAGGGCATCGTCCAGCGACACATCGATCAAATGGATAAACGCGTGGCGGCCGACCGGTACGATTTGGCACTCGTGTTGGTCCAGCGTTATATCCCGGGTCTGTTCAGCGACACAAAGCCTCAACGTCATCGCCAGTGCGCGGCTGCCCACCAGCCACAGCACCAGACGGCGGGGTTCCAGGCGGCGCAGCAACGGACCGGCGAGTACGATGGGCAGTGTGTCTAGTTGAGGCATGCAGGTAACGGCTCACGCAGGGCAAACCAGAAGATTAGCGCAAAGGATGTCAGTGTTTTGTTAACGGCCAGCCTGAGGCTGTACTCCGTGGCGCGTCACCCGCGTGTTGCCGCCGTTCGCAGGGCTAAAGCAGATTGCCTTGCCCGAGGGAGTCCAGGTTCGAACTGTTCGATGTCGACTGGGTATTGTTCTCCCGATGGTTATCGTCGGTAGTTGCAAGTTTCTCTGCGGGTTTGGCGGGCTGCTGAACGGCTTCTATGGCTTGGCTCATGCTATGAGTATGGAACGTGCAGCCGATTATCATAGGAACACCTTTTGCTCAGATGGATTATTGGAATCACATCAATATTCCTTTTGAATGCGCACTCATTCAGTGGCATAGGCCGGGTCGAACGTTCCCGGCCATGGGTATTGGCATGTTTCCAAGGTGCACCGTACAGCGCCTCTCAGAGGGACTTTGGCACCGTAAACCTGAACTCACTGCCCCGGCCCAGCTCACTCTCAGCTTCGATTCGCCCACCGTGGGCCTGAATAATGCCTTGTGTGATATACAAGCCTAGCCCGCTGCCGGTGGGGTTGTTTTCGGTTTGGGTCCAATAGCGATCGAATACGTGAGGCAACTGCTCCGGCGCAATGCCTTCGCCGGAGTCGCGCACTGAAAACACAATTTCCTCACCATTGCTCATGGCACTGATGCCGATATTGCCTTGGCGCGGGGTGAACTTGATGGCGTTGCCAATCAGGTTCGACAGCACCTGGAACAGACGCTCCGGGTCGGCATTGATCTGCAGGCCGGGCTCGGCGTTGAACGACAGGTCGATGCCTTTCTCCATCGCCAGCGGCGCAAGCAGGGAGTAGGCCTCTTCGAATATCTGGCTGACATCCAGCGCCACCGGCTTGACCACATAACGCCCGGCCTCGATTTTCGAGGTGTCGAGCAGGTCCTCCAGCAGCACGTTCATGCGCCCGGCGGCTTGTTGCATGGTGTCGATGGCCGAGGAAATCCGCCGCGAGGTGTGTGGGCCATCGGAGCTGAAGGCCTTTTGCATCATGCCGCACAGCATCGAGATAACGGTCATCGGGTTGCGAAGGTCATGGGAGACCACCGCCACCAGCTCATCTCGCGCCCGCACCGCTTGTTGCTCACGCAGCACTTGGCGCGCCAGGTCGTTTTCCAGCGCTGAGCGGCGCAGGTCATTGGCGGCGAAGCGGTCGCCGTGGCTCCACTTGGTGGAGATACCGGCCATTTCGACCTTCCAGATTTCAAACGAGGTGCGTGGGCGAAGGCGCAGGCCGGCGTCGGAGGTTTCCAGGTCCAGCGGTTTTTTCGGGTCGCCACTCCAGTTGATGTTCTCTTTTACTTCCGGGCGAAACCACAGCACGCCGTTATCCACAGGCTTGGGCAAACTCATGGCCAACACGCCACTGGCCACCTGCTGGAACTCCGCGCCCGGCGGATACACTGAGGCCAGGTTATGGCTGGAAAACACCGGCTCGCCGCCTTCTTGCAGCCACTTGTGCAAGGCGCGGATCTGCGCCGGTTCCGGGCAATTGCCGTAGCGGTGCAGTTGCTTGTCTTCGATGATCGCTACGCCGCCGGCCAAGGCGAGTTCCATCAATACCTGAGGCTGCTGGGCCAGGCCGTCGAACACGTTTTCTTCCGAGCGCTTCATCGCTTGATCCAGCAGGGCCAAGGCCTCGACCTTCGCTTCGCGCTGGCGGCTCAGGTCCAGGGCTTCCATGGCGCTGATCTGCAACGACAGCACCTGGCCGATGGTCTGGCAGGCGGTGCGCAGGTCATTGGGCACCAGCAGTGGCTCGCGGTTGCCGCAGCTAATCAGGCCCCAGAGTTTGTCGCCCTTCATCAGCGAGATGCTCATGGACGACAGCACACCCATGTTCTGCATGTATTGGCAGTGAATCGGCGACACACTGCGCAAGGTCGCAAAGCTCAAGTCCAGCGGCTGGCCGGTGTCCGGGCGCAGCTTGGGCAGCAGCGGCACCGGCTCATACGCGGCGTTGGGGATGATGCGCAACCAGTTGGTGCGATACAGCTCGCGAGCCTGCTCGGGGATGTCTGACGCGGGGAAGAACAGCCCGTTGAACAGCTCCATCGACGGAGCCGACGCTTCGGCGATCACCTGGCCGTGGCCTTCGTCTTCGAAGCGGTAGATCAACACGCGGTCGTAGCCAGTCATGGCCTGGATTTCATTCACGCTGATTTCGTACAGCGCTTGCAGGGTTTTCGCCGACTGCAAGCGTTGCAGCATCTTGCCCAGGTCACTGGTGCGACCATTCAACGCCCGTGGGCGGAAGTCTTTGAGCAGCGGTTCGAACTCCAGCACCAGTACGTTCTGATGGCGATGCAGCAAACCTTCGAACGCTGCGCCGTTAAAGGTGACGTGCAGCGGCGGCGCGTCGAAGAACGTATTGTTTTCGGCCATCATCGCAACAGCCTTGGCATGCTCGGCGCCCACCAGTGTGTGCAGCGGCTGGCCCAGCAGCGCCTCGGGCGAGTGGCCGAACAGAGCAGCGATGTTGGCGCTGACCTGGATGATATTCAGGTCGGGTTCCGACAGGGTCAGCAGCACGCCGTGGGGCTGAATTGCCCCCGGAAAGCGGATGGGCTCGTCGGCACAGTTGGCAAGCAGCTCTTCAAAATCATCGGGTTTCATAGCAGTACCTCCTGGCTGTCGAGCCATTGCTCAAAACAGCTGAATGTCGAACGGGCCGCCTCCACCGCGCGCTGTTTAGCGCAGGCGTCCAGTGGCTGGTGGCCCAGGTAATCGAGAAAGTCTTTCCAGCGTCGACCGGTCTCGGCGCCGTATACATTGAGAAACGCACCGCCGTTCTCGGCGTGCACATCCAGGCGCAGGGCCATTTCCCGGCGCAATACCTGGCCGCCCAGCGTTGCGCCTTCCAGCACATACAGGGCACCGAGGCAGGCAGCGGGGGTGTCTAAGGTCGGTAGTTCGGTGCAGCGGGGCAGCGCGCGGATGGCGCCGTCAGCGAGTTGTAGCGCGTGCAGATCGTTCACCAATGTCGGCGTTTTCACACGCAACACCGTATCGAACCCATCGGGGATCAGGCCGCTGTCGTACAGCGCCAATTCCATCGGCCCATAAAACCCGTAGTACGCCTGGAGCAAACGCTGATACCAAACGGCATCCAGCCGTTCGCAGAAAAACGGCAAGCGCTTTTCCAACGCTACATGCAGCAGGGCGGTGCCTGTGCGCAACGCTTCCAGCAAAGAGGGCGCGGCCTGTGAATGCATTCAAAAAGCTCGAACTGTGGGCCTCTCGGCCATGAATGACGCATGGAAATGGGCGACGATTCTACACACCTCAAAGCGGTCAACTGTGCGCGCAAGGCGAAAAGGCTGACCAGCGGATCAGAAAGGTCGCTCCGTGCCTCATTAATGACCGCAGAGCGTGTTACGAAGTTCGATTTAAGTGATGTCGCGATGCTATCAATGCAGCGAGATGCCCTGCTGGGTCAATGCCGTCTGCACACACTCAATCAGATGTTCACTGCTCCAGGGTTTGGGCAGGAACCGTACCGAGCCGCCCAATTGCTCGGCTATCTTGGTATTGCCAGAGGTCAACACCACCGGCACGGTTGGCCAGCGATGGGCCACCACGCGGCTCAAGTCATAGCCATTGAGCAAACCGGGCATCTGTACATCGCTGACGATCAGGTCTACCACGTCGTCGCCCCGTTCCAGGTAAATCATCCCTTCATCCGCCGAAGGAAACGACGTCACCACCGCGCCGAAGTCCTCCAGTACATCCACCATTAACGAACGAATAATCTCGTCGTCTTCCAGCACTAAAATCGATGGCTGAGCCATGATCCTTACTCCACCATCAGGGTTCACTAAGGTGGAGTAGAACACGTCTGGATAGGTTCGATTGGATGTATTCGGGGCGATGGGTGGTCATCACAATAGCGTTGCAGGATACTGCACCCACCTCAAAGGCCACCTCGCACAAGGCAGTTCACCGTGAAAGACCCGGACTTGGGCAGCCGCATGATCAAAGTCGACCATGCCGGCGAGCATGGCGCGATCTGCATCTACAGCGGCCAACTGTTCATGGCGCGACTATTTGCCCCAGGCATGGTAGCTGAGCTGCAGGAATTTTTGTCCCACGAACGCCGTCATCGCGCTGTGTTCCAGGCCGAGTTGCAACGGCGCGGTTACCGGCGTTGCCGCAGCTACTGGCTGTGCGGACTAGGTGGTTTGGTGCTGGGGTTGATGACAGGGTTGTGCGGACGCAAGGCCATCGTCGCCACCACCGTCGCAGTCGAAAGCGTGGTGCTCAAACACTTGGCTCATCAACTGCACACCTTGCGCGATATCGACCCGCAGGCCGTGGCCGCCATTGCCTCGATCGTCGAAGAAGAACAGCACCATCACGACCACTCGGCCGCGCAGATTGATCGGCGCGACCCCTGGTTTCGCGCACTGGCGCCGGTGGTCACCGCCTGGACCGAAACCGTGATCTGGATGGGCATGCGTTCCTGACAAACAGGCATAATCGTCCGCTACACCTGCTGTGGAGCCCCCCATGAAGTACGCCGTGTTCGCCCTCGCCTTGATGTTTCCCACCAGCCTCGTCTTCGCGGCCGGCGATGCCGAGGCAGGCGGCAAGTTATTCACCAAGACCTGCGGCGGCTGCCACAGCGTTGGCGAAGGTGCACGGGGTGGGTTTGGGCCGGAGCTCAACGGCATCATCGGTCGGCCTGCCGGGACGACCACCGACTATCAATACTCCGATGCGATGAAAAACTCCGGCGTGGTCTGGACCCGCGACAAACTCGCCGCCTACATCGAAGCGCCGAAGAAAGTGGTGAGCGGCACGCGCATGATCTTCTGGGGCATCAGCGACCAGGAGAAGATCGACAACATCCTGGCCTATCTCGAAACGTTTCAGCCCAAATAGCCCAGCCCAAATAACCCAAGCCACCTCAATTTAACTGTGGGAGGGGGCTTGCCCCCGATAGCGGACTCTCATCCAGCTTATTCCTCACTGATCCACCTCCATCGCCAGTTGCGGAACATTCTGTCTAATCCCGGGTCCAGTCATCACGCCCATTCACACTGATAAGGACATCCCCCCTGTGAAGCGAATCGCCCTGCTTTCCCTCATCACCCTGGCCCTCTGCGCCTGCAACTCAAACCAACGCAACTCATCCCCCACCCTGCTCAACGACGGCATCCAACTGCGGCAAAAAACCGTAGCCGTCGACGCCGACCACGCCAAAGTCATCATGAAAGCCAACGGCGGCACCAACCCCGTCGAGTTTTCCATCCGCCGCGAAGGCGACCCCGACCAACGCATGGAAACCCTCGGCACCGTGATGGATACCGGCGAAGGCAAAGTCTTCAACTGGATCGCCAAAGTCAACCAAACCGTCGCCAGCGCTGGGTTCAAACGTTTCCCGCAATTGGAGACCCTGGCTGATCCTGGCAAAAAACTCACCGTCTCCAGCACAGCAGGCAGCCAGGGCAACGGGGTTTACTACAACTGTGGGCCGGTGATGAGCACGTTCAGCCCGCAGAAGGCCAAGGTGTATTTGGTGGAATTTCAGTTCAAGGGGCAGAGGTGTGAGCAGCATGTGTTTGATGTGACGGACCCTGCGCAGCGGGTTCCGGTGGATGGGACGGGGAGTTCAGTGAAGGCGGGCTAAGAGGCTCACTTCCTCGTTTTGGGAAGTGAGCCGGTGAGTGGGGGATCAAAGTCTTAAGTCAGCCCTGACCTCAGAACTGATACTTGAGCCCCACCATCACATTGCGCGGGTCGCCGTTGAAGTAGCTGTTATAGAGCCCGTAACCGGCATAGTACTGGCGATCAAACACGTTGTTGATGTTCACCGATGCACTCAGGTGTTTGTCTATGTCATAGCGCGCGAGCAGGCCCACCACGGCATAGCTGCCTTCCTTCGCCTCGGCGGGCAAGTCTTCGTTGACGTAGTAGGTGCGGCCCTGCCAGGTAACGTTGCCGCCGAGGGTCAGGTCCTTGAGTGCGCCGTCGAGTTTGTAGCTGGTGGCCAGTTTGAACTGCCGCTCGGGGCGTTGTGGGTCGATGCGTTTGTGTTGCTCGTCGCGTGGCTGGGCGTAGGTGAATCCCGCCAGTACCTGCCAGCGCGGCAACACTTCGCCGGAAGCCTGCAACTCGAAACCTTTGGTGGTATTCGATACGGCCTCATACGCATCGCGACCGTCGTCGGTGCTGCCTACGTATTGGGCGTAATTATCTTGCTGAGTCTTGAACACCGCGATGCTGGTGTTCAGTGCACCGCCGTAGAACTCGGATTTCAGACCCGCTTCATAGTTCTTGCCCGCTACCGGGTCGAGCACTTTGCCGCTCAGGTCGATGTTGCTTTGTGGCTCGAAAATATCGGTATAGCTGACATATACAGAGTGCTGTTCTGTCAGGTCATGCACGATGCCAGCGTAGGGAATGACCTTGCCGGTTTTCTTCGCGTCGTCGTGGTCCGGGTTGGCCGGGTCGGAGCTGTAGGCCAAGTCGCCTTCGCGTTTGTAGTTGACCACACGGGAGCCGAGGATCACCGCCAAGTCATCGGTCGGTTTCAGACGCACCGCCGCGAAGCCGCCAACTTCCTTGATGTGGTAATCCTGCGTGCTCCACGAAGCGTAGGACGTAGGACGCGGCGCGTTGTTAGCCCACGTATCGAAGTTGATAGGGAGGGTCGGGCTGTTGGCGTTTTCCGAAAAGTAATCCGAGCGACGATCGCTGACATTCAGCCCCAACATCACATCGTGGCTGCGGCCAAACAGGCTGAACGGCCCGGTGGCGTAAGCGTCCACCGAGTCGGTGTTGATCACGTAAGTCTTGTGGCTGCGGAACAACTGGCCTGTGCGGGTCTGCCGGTCGGGGAAGGGGCCCCAACCGATCAGGTTGCCCTGCAGTTGATCGGTGTCGCCTTTCCAGTGGCTGGCCTCGACCCGCAGCATCCAGTCATTGTCGAAGCGCTGTTCGACGCCACCGAAGTACTTGGTGCTTTCGCTGTCGCCGTAGGCCCACTTGGCGGCCGGGCTTTGGGAGCGTGAAAAGTCGCTACGACCACCGTCGGAAAAGAACAGCGGTAACTGGCCGAAGGACGACCCATTGGAGTCGATCTTCTGATAATCGATGCCGCCATAAAGCATGGTGTTGTCAGAAATATCCGCCTCACCGATGGCGTAGAACACGTTCTTTTTCGACGAGTAATAGTCGATGAACGAATGATCGTCCGCGTATGCCGCCACAACCCTGCCGCGTATCGCGCCGTTTTCCGACAAGGGGCCAGACAAATCCATTTCGGTACGGTAACGGTCCCAACTGCCGGCATTGCCCGACACATACCCCTGGAAGGTTTTGGTCGGCCGCTTGCGCACCAAGTTCACCACCCCGGCGGGGCTGCCCACGCCGCTCATCAGGCCGGTAGCGCCGCGCACCACTTCCACGCGGTCATAGATGGCCATGTCACGCACGCCCAGGCCATTGGTGTTGGTGGTGAAGTCCGATGTCGGCACCCCGTCGTACTGAAAGTTGTTCAGCGAAAAACCACGGGAATAGAAATTGAAGCGCTCGGTATCGTCATGCATCACTACAACGCCAGGGGTTTGCTGCAACACATCCGAGATGGTCGCCAGGCCTTGGTCGGTCATGTGCTGACGGGTGATCACCGTCACCGATTGCGGGGTTTCCCGTAGGCTCAGCGGCAATTTGGTCGCGGTACTGGTGGCGCCCGTGGTGTAGGAACCGGAGTTCTCCGTGGTAGCTCCCAGCCCTTGCGCCTGGATCGTCGTGGCGCCTAGGTTCACCGCGCCATCGCTGCCGGGTGGGGCGATCAGGTAACTGTCTTCTTCCACCTTCTGCACCTGCAACCCACTGCCGCCCACCAGGCTTTGCAGCGCTTGCTCCACACTCATCTGGCTGTGCAACGCCGGGGCCTGGCGACCTTCGGCGATGTCTGTGGCAAACAACACGCGGCTGCCGGTTTGCTGCGCCAGGGCGTTGAGGGATTTATCCAACGCCTGTGCAGGAATATCCACCCGATAAGTGGCGGACTGCGCATTGGCCAGCCCCGCCAGTGCGAGGCTGGAAGCCAGTAATGCCAAACGTTGCGCCAGAGTGTTGTTGCCCATCGTGATCCCCAAGTGGTGAAAAGTGTGCTCTCAGGGCATTGGCGTATCAGGTTGGGCAAACCTTGATGTGCAGTTGAAAATAATTCTCGTCTGTCAGCGCAGGCGATTGAGTATCACACTGCCATCGGCCGTACGTACCAGGCTCACTGGCAGAATTCTCGGCAACATGCCCACCAGTGCCTCGACGCGCTCGGTGTCGAATTCGCCCGACAAGCGCAACTCTCCAGTTGCAGCATCGGCCACGCGGATAGGGGCTGCGCGGTACTGTTGCAGGGTGCGCACCACTTCGCTTAACGGCGTACCGTCAAAGCGCAGCTTGCCGTGCTGCCAGGCGGTCAGTGCCTCACGGTTGGCCGGTTGCACCGAGCCGATCTGCTCGGCCGTGGCCCGCACCTGCTGACCCACGCTCAATACCTGCGGCGCGGCGCGGCCACTCCTCACCTCCACGCTGCCTTCAATCACCCCGACATCCACACCGCGAGCATCACTGCGCAGGTTGAACACCGTGCCGATATCCCGCACCCGCACACCCTGGCTACGCACAATAAAGGGCGAATCTTCATGCACCACCGTGAACGACGTTTCGCCGCGCACCAGTTCCAACTGGCGGCTGCGCAGGCGGTGTTCGATACGCAAATGGGTGCCGGAATTGAGGGTCACAGCAGTGCCATCTGCCAGGCGAATGTCCTGGCGCTGACCGATGGCAACCTGCACATCCTCCGTACGCCACGCCGGGTCTAGCTGCCACAGCCCACCCGCCAACGCCACTATCAACAAGCCTGCGCTGAGGGACTTCTGCTTGCTACGCCGGCTCTTGGTAAACGCCTTGCCCTCGGCGAGCAACGCCTCCTTGGACGGCACCCGCTCACGCAACGCATCGGCAAACGGCTGCAACGGATCGGGCTTATTCCCACGGGCCGACTTCACGACACCACCCCCAACGCCCGCCGCGCCGGTTCCCAGTGCAGCGCGATGGTCTTCATGGCGCGGCCGAAATGTTGCGTCACCATATTCACCGAAATCCCCAACTCATCGGCGATATCCCGCTGCGGCATGTCATGAATGCGATGCAGCAAAAACACCTGCCGCTGGCGTACTGGCAACGCATGAATGATGTCCAGCAACGCCGTGAGCTGCTGCTCGAAATCCAACGCCTGTGCACCGTCCCACTCATCCACTCCTACATATTCCGGTACATGCCCCTGCAAGTAGGCGTGACGCGTGCGCTCTGCACGGATGCGGTCGATGGCACGGTTGAAGGCCGTCTTACGCAAGAAGGCCAGGGGCGTGGCGATAGGCTCGCGGGGCGGTTTTTCCAGCATTTGCACACACACGTCATGCATCAAGTCGCGGGCGAAATCACGGCCATGGAAGCGACGCTTGATGTAGTCCACCAACTCGTCGTAATGAAGGGCGAGGGCGGTCATGAGGGGGTGATGGGCTGGGGGCGTGGGCATGGGAGATGCTGGGTTTATGAGAATAAATCGCAATCATAGGGGGTGTGGGGGAGGAGATGCAATGTGGGGGAGTATTTGGATAGCAGGTAAAACCTATGGGTCAGTAGGACTGTTCTCTATCTTCACCTCAATCTTGTAGTGAGCGGGCTTGCCCCGCGCTGGGCTGCGAAGCGGCCCCAAAACCAGACAACCGGATTGCGTTTGGAGGAATGCACGGGCCGGATTAGGGCTGCTGCGCACCCCAGCGCGGGGCGAGCCCGCTCACTACAGAGGTAGCGGCAAATGAGTCCGGGTTTTGTGCCCGAAATGATTGGAAGGTCTGGTACTTCCAACGCTCACCGCCTGGATATTCATCCGTTGTACTGACTTCGCCGTAGTACCAATGCTCTGACTCAAAGATATCTCCGTCCTCGTCCTCATGCACAAAGTGAAAACCAACCTCATGAAGCCCTGGCGGAACGGTCAGGCCCCACTCACTGGCAAGGCTTCGGCCCGTGATACGGGTATGACGGAACTGCTCGTAGTCAAAGGGTTGGGTATGGCCTAGAAAACGGCTTTTGTCGGTATAGACACAAACCTCGCTAGAGAACATATCGGGAATGATGATGTTTGCGACGATCCAGCATTCGGGAGCGTCGATGGGCCTGGCCTCAAGTAAATAACCAGCGGCCCTGATTAATTGTTGAGCGCAGTGGGCCAGGATTTCTGGTGTGGTTTGCTTGCCTTCGACGAGGGATTCGATCACGGGGATTTTCTCGTTTTCGAATCCGCGTTTCAGTGGTAGCTCTGCGTAGAAGCTGCCTTCGAAACTGTCGGCCCAGCGGGTGAGGGCTTTGAGGCGTCTGGGGATGTTGCGGAGTTTTTTGTTGGTTAGGGAGAGTCTGCGCATGGAGTTTGAATGCTCTTTGGATAATTAGTCGTGTGAGGTAAGGAATAAATCGAGGTGAGCGGGCAGTTCTAGAGCACTTGCCTCTTCTATTTTGAGTATTTGTTCTTTCGTCAATTGATAGTCAAAGACGCAATCCTCAAGTTTTTCCCATCCCATGATTTCCATCAGGTCTTGAGTGGACAGAGGTAACTCCTGTTCAAACGATGCAAAGTCTTCATTAGGCAAAACGCCCATGATTGAGTGGTTCATGGCTCTACCGACCTTCCAGGCTTAGCTGGCTTTCGCTGTTTACCGGTCAAATGTCGAACTCACTTCCTTGTGTGAGGGCGAGCCTATGGGCGCGAGGTAAGAGCCCGGAATCGGATTTGCTCGATGGTTATTGTGAGAAGGATCAGCTGGTTTTGTAGCTGGCTGACGGGCGTGGGTGTTGCCGTTCAGTCAGAGCTTGCGGGTAAGTAGGACCGTTCCGATTTCTATCTGACCGCCTCGCCAGAGGCCGAGCGTTTGCTACGGTCGCGCAAAAAACGCGATGGAAATGCCAAATGCTGAACTTCAACATTCTCTGGAAAAACCACCCCGAGATATTCGGCGACGCCGCCCCATGCCGAACTAACGGCGCTAAGAATTTCAGCGATCAATGCGCCATTAACCTCGGCGTTGCCCTGCGCAGATCCGGTGCAGACCTGAGCAGGTTAAGAGGGGTGCGCTATTGTTGGCAGCATCCCCAAAACGAAGGGCACGTACTGGCCGCAGAGGAAATGGCCAAGGCGCTCAGCAGCGCCAATATTCCGGGATTACAGCCTGTGAAAAAAATCAAACCCGAAGACTTCGACGATGTGCTGGCTGGGCAGCAAGGGATCATCTTCTTCAAAGACTTTTGGCGGCGGGGCAACGAGACGTTTGGTAATCGAAGCGGCGACCATATCGACCTGTGGAATGGGCGGCGGTTGACGGATTGGCTGAGCTATCCGCGTATTCAGCTGGGATTTTCGATTGAGGGGACGTTTTCGGATTACCACGAGTCCAGGGAGATTTGGTTTTGGAGGGTGGTATGAAGGTGGTTAAGGGGGTGTTGTTTGTGGTGTTGGTGGTTGCCGTGGCGGTTGGAGTGTTTAACGGGGTGGTGGTGGCGGTGTCTGCGTGCTTCGGGCCGTTTTATGAGGGGGATGCGGAGCAGAGTCGGAATTTTGGGCTTTGGTTGGTGGGGAATGGGGTGGTGGTTATAGGGGCGTTGGTTGGTGGGGTGGTTTGGTATTGCTGGTGGTTGGGGAAGTGGCGGTAGTTGTAGAGGTGTTTAGTGGTAGCGAAGTTTGGCTATTTTAAAATTGTGGCAGCGTCAGTGAGGTTGAGCCTATTTTGATTGCCTGGTTTTCGAAGGTTTATATGTTGTTGCCCTGGTTTTTTAGGGCTGTGGCTTTGGATGCTATAGAAATATCTTAATCGTCTTTTTTTATTGTTTGGCTTTTTGTATGTGATTCGATTATTTTGATAGTTTTTTTCTTTATGGCGTATTTGTTGTATTGGTGGGATTTAAGGTTTTCGATAAATTCGCAGTCAAAGTGTTCTTTATTAAGTATGGCTCGCTCTACCAGTCTCTCTGTCCAGTAACTTTTTTTGTTCATGGATTCCCAATTTGTAATGCCGCCTTCTCGAAAAAGTATTTGTGTTTTTAGTATTTTTGCACATGCGATTTCGGCGGTTTCTTTAGTGAGGTTTGTTATTGAGTCTTTCGCTCCCTTTCTGTATGCATACTTACCATTTCGCAACTGTAGCATAAGTTTTATTTCGTCTTGTGCAAGACCGAATGCTTTCAATGCACTCTCGTAGCCAAAAATGTATTTTGTTTTTAGCGCGTTCTTGCAGAAAATATAATTTCTTAGTGAGACGTATAAGACGTCCGATAGCCATAGTAGTCCTTTGTTTGAATCTGGGAACCATTCAATATTTCTAATGAAGGTCTCAGTTTCTAAAATGTTTTTCTGTATTGAGTTGTTGTTTGGCTTGAAGCCTCTTAGCATCGTCATCAAAGTTCGTTCCCCTAGGATGTATTTTCCATCCACACCAAGATGTGCAATGAAAAGGGAACCTTTGTCTTTCATTTTTTTTATATTTTGCTCTGAGTAGAAGACTATCTCTCCAAACTCTTTTCTTAACATCACAAAGTCTGGCTTTGGATCGTTCCAAATGCACACAATGTCCCTATCGCTTTCTGGGTTGAAGTCCCCTCGTGCAGATGAACCGCACTCAATTAATACAAAGCTCACTATTTCACTATCCTTTTAACAATTATTGCGGTCACAAGAGCACACCATATTACGGAGGATAGCAAGAAGATCATCGTTAAGATAAGAGCTGTGTCAGTTTTATTTGGAGCTAGATCTCCGTAGCCCACGGTGGTGAAGGAAACTATAGCGAAATATAGCGCTTTGACTAAGTTCATATTTTCTGAAGGAGATATAAAGTCTTTTATTAGCCAGGCAAAACCAGCTATCGATATCAAAGTGAAAAATAGTACGTTTATAATTCCGTACCCACACCCAAGTAAAATGTCAAAAAGAAAGCCTGCTATAAACTTGCCAATATTTCTTTTCAGACCAAAGAGGTATTCATATCTTCTGTAGAATAAAAAAGCTATATCGGCGCGCATTGCAAATTTTTCTTGGTGAACGTCCTTGGAATTTCTATATAGAGACTGAAATAGTCCGGCATTGACATTTGCATAATGTCTGTACCACTTATAGTTGAATTTGAATGATTTTGGGTCGATGTAGGTGTTGGAAAAAGTCGGTTTGTAAAAGCACGAATTTTTTATTAAGCATTTGTGGAATTCGCAAGAGTCGATGGTGACTCCGTTAAATATGCAGTCTATAAATGTGCATCCGTAAAAGTTAATGTTTTTTATAGTTTGCCCTGAAAATATGCATTTCTCGAAAGTAACATTTTTCACTCTGTGGAAAGGGGTGGGTTCGCCTTGTTGGGGGGTATCGATGAAGCAAAGTTTTATTTTGTGGTGGGCTCGTATTTCGTATGTGCCTACGTTAAGAATGTGCTGCCTGTTAGTTATTGGCTCTTTGATTCTTGGTAGTTCGGCCATGTCGATTGAGACTCGCAAAAGTTTTTAAGTTGTGATTGACGTTGGTGACTGTCGAGTTGAAAATCATTGTGCCTGTATTAGGAGTCTCCATGCTCTGGCGAATCATAGTAGATATTGTGGCTGTTCGAAATGCGTAGACACAATTTTGAGATTTAGATTTCGTCACCTTGAGGCTAATTTCTTCGAGTCGCCGCAACCCAGCGACCGGGCCTGGAAACCCGTGGAACAATAGCGCACAGGTGCCACTATTTATCACGATGTCTGGTGTTTTTGTGCCAGCATATCCGTGTTATGGCGGCTGTGCGCGGGAGACCTTCGGGTCTGCCGGGTTCCTATTGTCCCGGTTTTCCAGCCTGCGCATAGCTGCCACCCATTCGCCTGGAAACGAACGTGGCGGCTCTTCTCTACATTAGGAGTTAGGCCCATGAGTGTTTCTGTCTGGTTGTACCCTTGCAGTATCGAAAGCCGTGTCACCACTCTCGCCGGAGGTGCCCAATGATCAACCCACCCCCAAACAAAACCCTCGGCGTCATCACCTTCTCCACCTGCGGCACTCAGCCCGCGCTGCACCACCTATTCCGCGTCAACTCCGGCGTGCCCATCCGCGATGCGCTGGAGCATGCCTCTGAGCTTCTCCACTGTTCAAAACTGTTGGCAATGGATGCAGCGATGGACAAGAACGCCGACCGCTATGCCTGGGCCGCGCATTATTTGGGGGAGATGGCCAAGGCGGTGGTGGATGATTTGGCGAAGGGGATGTTGCCGAATGGGGTTGCTGAAGAGGGTGGGGTGTAAGGCTGGAGGTTGATGGTGTGGGGGAGGCCGTCATCGGGGGCAAGTCGAATCGTCGCACCGCCCCTCCCACATTTTGAGCCAGTACATCAGTTGAATCGTGTAAGCAGTAAAAAAGACCTTGGTGCGCCAAGGTCTTTTTTTGCCCGCCGATCAGCCCAGCAGATGCTTGGAAATCAACCGCGAAATCTCAACAATCGACGTCTTCCCCGTAAATTCAAACTTCACCTTCCCCAACGACGAAAAGTAAATCTCCAACTCCGAATCCAGGTCAAAGGTCCCGGACGTCTCCACCGAATACGCCACGATGTTTTTGTACGGCAGCGAGGTGAAGTCCTTCTTGCTGCCGGTAATCCCCTGCACGTTCACCGCGATAATGCGCTTGTTGGTGAACACCACCCCATCGCGCATGGATTTGTACGCGTCGATCACGGTTTCGCCGTCCAGCAGCAGGGCGGTGACGCGTTCGGCGTATTCGTTGTTTTGTTTGAGTTTGAAGAAGCCTTTGTTGTTGAAGTCGATCATGTGCCTGCCTCGTGGGTGTATGCCGTTTTGCTCGCGGATCTGTATCTAACGCGGGCATTTTGAACGCCCTACCATGACGGCCCACCTTACAACCTTGGCCAGATGTTTCAACCAACGGAGCCGAACCATGCCTGAACCGTCCAGCTGGCTTGCCTATGCGCTGATTTCCCTCGGCATGGTGCTCACCCCCGGCCCGAATATGATTTACCTGATTTCCCGCTCAATCTGCCAAGGGCGCACCGCCGGGTTGATTTCCCTGGGCGGCGTGGCGTTGGGTTTTTTGGTTTATATGCTGTGCGCCGCGTTGGGCATCACGGCCTTGGTGATGGCGGTGCCGTTTGCCTATGACGCGCTGCGGTTTGGCGGGGCGTTGTATTTGGCGTATATGGCCTGGCAAGCGATCCGGCCGGGTGGGCGTTCACCGTTCCAGGTGCGCGATTTGCCCGCGGACAGCCCGCGCAAACTGTTCACCATGGGCCTTGTGACCAACCTGCTGAACCCCAAGGTGGCGGTGATGTATTTGTCGTTGCTGCCCCAGTTCATCGACCCGAACGGCCACGGCAGTGTGCTGACGCAATCGTTGGTGCTGGGCTTTACCCAGATTTTCATCAGCGTGAGCGTGAACGCGGCGATTGCCACCCTGGCGGGCTCCATCGCGGTGTTCTTCGTTACCCGGCCCGGTTGGCAGGTGGTGCAGCGTTGGCTGATGAGCTCGGTGTTGATGGGGTTGGCGGTGCGTATGGCGGTGGAGGGGCGGCGCTAGGTCGCCTCACTGGATGTCTTTCAAGTAATCCTTAAGGTGCGCTAACGGCGCAGCCAGCTCATCCAACTGCTCGACACTTTGCACCCCCGCCGCCAGCCGTTGCAGTTCACGGCCCAGCACCGTGTCGACATCGCCCACGGCAACCAACGCCTGGCCCACGCATTCATCCACCTTGACCAAAACCCCAGCCAAATCCCCCTGGCGCACCAACAACCCAAACGCCTCCCGGTCGTAGCCCACCATCACCGGGTCATCGCGCAACACCGGGCTGCCGCCGTCCACCTCGTGCACCAGCTTCAGTGCAAAAAGCGCCACAGCTTCCAGCGTCAATTCCATGGTTTCGGTTCCTCAACATTCGGGGGGAGGGCGATGATCACTGTTCTGGATGGGAAAAAAAAGACCCGGCGGGCTTTGTGGCGTGGATCACATTCCGTCGCGTGCCCAAGGAACGATATTAATTAGCCATGCTCCAACCCGCCGTGCCGAGCACACCCAAGCAGTCGTTTTATCTACTTACAAGGACGCAAGCCCCCATGCACACTTCCTCTTCTCAAGCGCCTTCCAATGCTGGCGAGTTGATCGCCAGCTTCCGTCATGGCAAAGCCTTTCTTGTGGTCAGTCTGGTCTTTGGTGCCGTGATGCTGGGTATGGCCGGGTTTGTGCTGTACCTGAGCACCATCCTCCCGCAGGGCAACAGTGGCCCCGTCACTCTCCAGACTTCACGCGGCATGACCTTGAATTTCAGCGACCCGCTCATGGTGTTTTATGCCACCAGCGCCTTGCTGGCGGTGATCGGCCTGAGCATGTTTGCGGTCTACGTTTGGCACAAGAAACTGCGCGAGCCGCGTTACAACGTGTACGAGCATGGCATCGAGCGCTTCGTGAACGGTGAACCTGAATACACCGCTTTTGCCGATATCGAAGACCTGTACCTGTTCGGCTCCGGCCAAACCGTGTTGACCGGCATGGTCACTAACGTTGCCTATCGCCGTAACGCATCGGAGCCGTTTCACCGTGTGATCGAAACCCTCAAGGGCTTTCATGACTTCCAGCAACTGGTGCGTGAGCTGCACGTACGCGCACGCCTGCCGGCCGTGGCGGCGACGCTGGAAGCGGGCGGGGCGGTGACGTTCAATTGCGTCAGCTCCGCGCAGGTGTGGGGCAAGCGGGTGACGGGTAATTTCCTGAAGATCACTACCTCGCCGATTCTGGTCAGCGCGGCGTTTCTCGAATACCAAGGCCGCAAGGTGCCGATGGCCTCGCTGCGCACCGTCGATCTGAACGCCTGGACCGAAAACGTGGTGATCAAGGATGAAAGCGGCAAGGCCGTGCTGTCGACCATTGCCACCGGCATCCTCAGCCATGACCTGTTCCTCAACAGCCTGGAAGTGCTGTTTGCCGTTGAAGAACAACGCCGCGAGCTGGCTTGAGCCTGGGAGGACTGAACGATGATTTATCGCGGCGCAGGCTGGTTCACCTTGTTCACCCCGGTGGCGATGGTGCTGTTATTGATGTGGATGTGGCCCGACCCGAGCGTCAAGCCCGGCAACACCTCGCTGATGCAGGTGTTGCTCGGCGTGTGTATCGGCTCGGCGATTAACGTGGTGCTGGGTTTTGTGCTCAATCGCCAACCCCATGCCGATGGGGTGCGTCACCACTTCTTTTTCCTGCCGATGCAGTGGCCGGCGTTGGTGATCGGCGTGGTCTGCGGGTTGATCGCCCTGTTGAAATAACCCTGTGGCGAACACGCTTATTGTGGTGAGGGAGCTTGCTCCCGTTGGACTGCGTAGCAGTCCCAGTCTTTTTCAAACAAAGAGCTGGGGTCGCTTCGCGACCCAACGGGAGCAAGCTCCCTCGCCACAGGTGTTTGTGTGGCTTTAACCGAGCAGTTGCACGTAGGCAATCACCCCGATCATCACCGCGCAAAAACCCCATTGCAGCCAGTTCAGCCCGGCCACGCTTGGCGCGCGGATCATCCCCAGCAAGCCAGTCACCCCGTACGTCACCAACCCCAACACCCCAATCCACTGCCACACCACAAACCCCAGCGCCATCAGCGGCCCGCCATTGCGGATCACCAAATAACGCCGGTCCGGGATCAATTTATGGCGCACGCACCAGCCAGTGATGCGCTGGTCGAGGTCTTGCAGGCTGTCGGCCATGGCGGTCCAGTAGCTCAGCAGCCACTTGCCGATCAGGGCCATCAGCCAGCCGCCCAGTACGTAAAACGGCAGCATCAACAGGGTCGGCCCGAGGGCGAAACGGTCGGAAAGGCTGCCCAGCGCCAGGCAAGTCGCCAACACGGCGGTGGCGCGCTTCATGCCGTGGCGCGTTGGGCGATGGCCAACGAGCGCATGCCAAAACCACGGATTGTGATTGGGAAACAACCCCAGCAGGTCGGGGAATCGCGTGGAGAACTCGATGGAAAGTCGCTCACAGGCCAGCCAATCCGCCTCGCCAAACGTAGCCACCAATTGCGCTTGCTGCGAAGGCTGTGCACACATCAGAAACAACGCCCCCGCGCCCGGTTGCTGTGCCAACTCATTGAGCCAGGCTTGTTGCTCGCTGCGCCGCAGCAAGGCCTGCCACTGCGTCTGCTCGATAGGCACGGCGGCGCCTGCATCCCAGGCGAACAGCTGGCAGACCTGTTGGAACAGCTGCGGCGACCAGCGCTCCTGCGCGGTAAACAGGTTCAACACATGCACCTGCAAGGCCTGGTGATGGGCCAGGTCGATCAACCAGCCTTGCCTGCTGGCGCGTTCCAGGCGTTCGAAAAAAGCCCTGGGCTGGGCATCTGCAAGGTATTTTTCCAGATCAAAAAACAGCGCGCCCTTGAGGGCGTGCACCAGCCGTTGATGGGGAAAGCCACCGCTCTGGATTTGCTGCCAGGGGGTCAACCATTGGCGTTTTTCCACACCCCAGGTGAGCAGGGGCAAGTGCCGGTCGGGGGCATTGACGCAACGCTGGAACAGCAGTTGTTCAAACTCGGCGGCGCAGCCTTGGGCCAGGGCGCGGGCCCAGCATTCATCGACCTTCCAGTCATCGAACTCGGCCAGCAGCGCAACGGCGTGCTCAACGGGGGCAGGGGGCAAGGGCGTGGCGACAAATACGTCGCCGTCACGCAATCGCTGCAACGCCAGCTCGTAGGTTTCCCGCAGGCGCTGGAAGGCGACAGGGTCGTCATCCGGCCGCGTCACTTTGAGCAGCTTGGCGTACTCGCGCTTGAGGCTGCGCTCGTCCGGGCAGGTCAGCAGGTCGTCCATGTTCAGCATCGCCAGCCGTGACTCCAAGGGGAGGGCGATGATCACTGTTCTGGCGCGCTAAACACAACCCCGCTCATCAGCGCTCCAATATCAACTCCACGCGCCGGTTGCGGGCGCGGCCCTGTGCGCTGCCGTTATCCGCCAGCGGCCGTGTGTCCGCATAACCAATGGCCTCCAGGCGCTCGGGCTGGATGCCGTTAGCTTGCAGATAACGCACCACGCTACCAGCGCGGGCGCCGGAGAGTTCCCAGTTGGAGGGGAAGCGCGCACTGCGGATGTCTTGGGTGTCGGTATGCCCGGCGACGATCAGTTTGTGCGGCACGCTGCCCAATACCGGCACCAGTTTGCGCAGCACCGCCAGGCCGCCGAGGTTGAGGTCCGACTGGCCAGAGGGGAACAGAATCTCGCTGCTGATGCGAAAGCTCACACTGCTGTCGTTGGTGACCACTTCGATGTCATTGCCCAGTTGATCCAGGGGCAGTTCGTTAAGCAGGTCTTGTGTGCTGGGTTTTGGCGGTTCGGGTTCAACGACCGCGACAGGTTCAGGCTCCGGGGTCGCGACGGGCTCTGGCGCAGGCGGTTGTGGCACCAACAGCAACGCGCCAGGCGCCTCCACCGAGGTCAGGGTTTTCGCGGTAAACACTGGCGGCACACTGAACTCGCCACCGTGCTGTGTACGCGCATGGCCCTTGCCCGCCAACGCCAGCATGGCCATGGTCACCACCAGCAACAGGGTCATCATGTCCAGGTAGGTCATCATCCAGGTCTCACCCGCCGCGTCTTCAACCAGCGGGATGCCGCTGGCAATCGCCGCCGCCTGGATGCGCGAAACCGGCCTCATGTGCGCGCTTTCCAGCTCAGGCGCAGTGGCGCATGCACCGGCCCGTCCCGCAGCTCGTTCTGGTAATGGGCGACAAAGGATTTAAGCGTCTCGCGCATCAACCCAGGGCTGCGTTTGTTGGCCATCATCGCCACCCCTTGCAGCACCATGTTCATCACCACCACCCGTTGCTCGGTGCGGCGCTCCAGTTTCACCGCCACCGGTTTGCACAGCAGGTTGGCCAGCAGCACGCCGTACAGCGTGGTCATCAGGCCCACCGCCATTTGCCGGCCGATGGTGACCATGTCGCCGTCGCCCAGCACGAACATCAGGTTCACCAACCCCACCAACGTACCGAGCATGCCGAACGCCGGGGCGTAGCTGGCCATCACGCGAAACAGCTGGGCCTCGGCGTGTTCCTTGGCCCGCAGCCGTGCGATGCGCCATTGCAGCAGGTCGAGGATGTCGTCCAGTGGGGTCTTGTCGATCACCAGTTGCACGCCGGAGCGCAGGAACGGGTTTTTCACGCCGTCGAGCACTTCTTCCACGGCGCGCAGGTCGCCATCGATCCACAGCCGCGAAATGCTCACCAACTCGTCGATGTCTTCCTGGGTGTATTCGCGCTCGTGGCGCACCACGGTTTTGATCAGGCTGAAAATACGCAGCACTTCGCGCAGCGGGTAGCTGATGAAGGTCGCGGCAAAGGTGCCGACCACCACAATGCCCAGCGCTGGCAGGTCGACGAACAAACCGGGTTGTTGCGCGCTGAACACCAGCAGCACCGCCAGCAGTAGCAGGCTGGCGAGCATGCCGATCAGGGTTGAGGGGTTCATGCAGCACTCCTGTTATGGGCCAAGGCTGGCTTTATAACGCGAGGGGTGCCGATTCAAATGGGCTAATACAGGCACTTTCGTGGGCGAAATCCTTTGGCTGCGCAAATTTTTTTGGGGGCCTGCCTAAAGACGGCAGATCCGATCGCCGATGTTCGCTTTGTCTGTACGGCAACGGCGCTGAATGCATCGGCGACGGGCCTCGAATCTGTCCCAAGCGGCTCACCCACGAAAGGAACTGCACCATGTCAGTTATCAATACCAACATTACGTCCATGATCGCCCAGCAAAACCTGAACTCCTCGGAGAGCAGCCTGAGCACCTCGATCGAGCGCCTGTCGTCGGGCCTGAAAATCAACAGCGCTTCCGATGACGCCGCAGGCCAGGCCATTGCCAACCGCATGACCTCCCAGATCACCGGCCTTGAGCAAGCGAGCAGCAACGCCAGCGACGGTATCTCCCTGGCGCAGACCACTGAAGGCGCGCTGGACCAGGTGAACGACAACTTGCAGCGCATCCGTGAGCTGTCGGTACAAGCGGCCAACGGCACCAACTCCCAGTCCGACTTGCAGTCGATCCAGGACGAGATCACCCAGCGTCTGGACGAGATCGACCGAATCTCCTCGCAAACCGCGTTCAACGGCGTGGACGTGCTGTCCAAAGACCAGACCATCACCATCCAGGTCGGCGCCAACGATGGCGAAACCATCGACATCAAACTCAGCGAAATCAACGCCGACACCCTGGGCCTGAGCAGCTTCAACGTGAACGGCTACGACACCACCCTGACCGCCACCACCCTGTCGGACTCCTCGGGCACCGCGATCACCTCCACCAACACCAGCTACGTCGACAAGTCCGGCACCACCATCAGCGGCGGCACCCTGTCCTCCGACGCCCAGGGCAACTACTTCCTGACCGTCGATGGCAAAACCTACGCGGCCGATGTCACCACCACCACCGATGGCACCACCACCACGGCCAGCATCAGCATCGACACCGACAACGCGGTGACCAAGAAATCCACCAACACCCTGACCACCCTGGACAACGCCCTGAACACCGTGGACTCCATGCGTTCGGACTTGGGTGCGGTGCAAAACCGTTTCGACTCGGCGATCACCAACATCTCCACCACCACCACTAACCTGACGTCTGCCCGTTCCGGCATTCAGGACGTGGACTACGCCACCGAAGTATCGGCCATGACCAGCGCCCAGATCCTGCAACAAGCAGGTACCTCGGTATTGGCCCAAGCCAACTCCATGCCGCAACAAATGCTGTCGCTGCTGCAATAACAGCCGGCACGTAGCACGAAGGGGCCAGCGCACGCTGAGCCCCTTTTTTTTGTGGGCGCAATCCCCGGTAATCACCCTGCTGGAACGGGTTTATCCGGGCTTTGCCGAAGGGGTTGGCGCGATAGCATTTGCGCAGAATATTTACCCATAAGGCTGTCCTTCAATGCCCAAATCCCCGCGCTCTGGTTCCCATCGAAATACGCCAAGCCTCGCCCAACTGCAACGCCTCAGCGAGCAGCGCCCCAACGACGCGCAAGTGTGGAAAGACCTGGGCAACCTGCAATTGCACGCTGAACCCGAGCGGGCATTGAGCAGTTTCGAGCAGGCGTTGCGCCTGTTGCCCGATGAGCCCGAGGCGTTGGAATTGGTGGCCAAGGCCGCGCAAAAACTCGGCCAGGCCGATCGGGCGCTGGAGCTGGTGCTCAAGGCGCTACGTATCAATGAAGACTTCGTCGCTGGCCAGCACCGCTTGGCCACGCTGTATTTTGAGAAGGGCCAGTTCTCCAAGGCCCTGCCGCACATTGAACGGGCGCTGGAGAGGGCACCCAATAACGGCCGCATGCTGTCGCGCAAGGGCTTGATCCTCAACCGCCTGGAGCGTCACAGCGAAGCCATCGCGGTGTTCGACCAACTTATCGCCCGTGAACCCGGCGACTACAGCCACTGGAACAACGCGGCCAACCTCTATAAAGACATCGGCCAACTGGCCACCGCCGACACCTACTACCAAAAGGCCGTGGCCCTGGCCAAGCGCAAGGACGTGCTGCCGTATTCCAACCGCCTGACCTCGCTGCACTACGACCCCGAGCGCAGTCGCGACTATATCTTCGGCGTATGCAAGGAATGGCAGTCGCGCTTCGGCCCAAAATCCGTACCGCCACGCCCTGATGTCAAGGACCGCACCCCCGACCGCCGTTTGCGCATCGGCCTGGTGTCCGACGGCCTGCGTCAGCACCCGGTGGGCAATATGATCGTCGGCGTGTTGGAAAAACTACCGCGCCATCAGTTCGAATTGTTCGCCTACAGCACCAGCCAAGTGTGCGACCACCTGACCCGGCGTATCCAGGCCGTGACGCAGCAGTGGCTGGGCATCAAGCACACGGATGACCCCGCGCTGGCCCAGCGCGTGCGTGATGACCGTATCGATATCCTCATCGACCTGTGCGGCCACAACGCTGGCAACCGCATGGGCGCCATGGCCTTGCAGCCGGCGCCGTTGCTGGTCAAGTGGGTTGGCGGGTTGATCAACACCACGGGCCTGGATGCCATCGATTACCTGCTCACCGACCGCATCGAGTCCCCCGAGGGCGAGGATGCGTACTACACCGAAAAACTCATCCGCCTGCCCGACGATTACATCTGCTACGACCCACCGCCGTACACGCCGGATATCCGCCCGTTGCCTGCGTTGGCCAATGGATATGTGACCTTCGGCTGCTTCAATAACCCGACCAAGGTCAACGATGTGCTGCTGGCGCGTTGGGCCGAGTTGATGCGGGCGACGCCCACGTCACGCCTGCTGCTCAAGGGCGGCGCATTCGGCAACAGCGAATTGCGCGTCCATGTGCATAGCGTTATGGCAGCCCACGGCATTGCCGAAGAGCGCGTGCTGATCGAAGGGCCAGTGGGCCACAAGACATTGCTGGAAACCTACAACCGCATCGACATCGCCCTCGACCCCTGGCCGTATTCCGGCGGGCTCACCACCTGCGAAGCCTTGTTGATGGGCGTACCGGTGGTGACCTTCCCCGGCCCGACCTTCGCCGGGCGCCACTCGGCCACGCACTTGGTCAACGCCGGGTTGCCGGAGTTGGTGGTCAGCAACTGGGAGCACTATCAGCGGCGGGTAATCGAGTTGGCCAGCGATCTGGAGAGCTTGAAGCGCATTCGCGGCCATCTGCGCGATGTACTGATGAAATCGCCGGTGTGCGACAGCCAGCGTTTCGCCAACCATTTCGCCAGCGCCATGCGGGCGATCTGGCAGCGCTATTGCGAAGGCAAGTCGGCGGCGGCGTTGACCCTGGATGCCCAGGGGCAGGCTCGTTTTTACGGCGAGAGCAGCCCGGTGGAACTGCAACACCCCGCCGCGCCGGCCAAGGCGCCCGACTTCAGCTTCAAGTTCCAGGGCAAGGTGGTGACCCTCGACCACGGCGGCACGCTGATCGCCTCGGCGCAGTTCGTGGCCCTGCAAAAAACCGGCGCGTTCTCCACCGTCGCCTTCGACCCTGCCAGCCGCATCGACAACGCCCGGCAACTGGCCCAGCTCGGCGAGCTGCATTACTACCCCCATGCGGCGCTGGGCAATGGCCAGCCGGGCACGCTTTACGCCTGCCTCGACCCGGCCATGAGTGCCACGCTGGAACCGCTGGCGGCGTCCGGCGTACTTACGAAATTACCATTGCCCACCCTCAAGCTCGACGCCATCAACGGCCTGCCGCCGGTGGACTGGCTGCTGCTGGATAATCTCAATGACAGCCTGGCGGTGATCGAACATGGTCAGCGCACCCTGGCCGATGCGCTGCTGGTACAGGCGCGGGTCAACTTCGTGCCGACCCACGACCACCAGGCCGATGTGGGCTTGATCAGCCGCTGCCTGGCGCGGCGGGGCTTCAGTTTCTATCGCTTGAATAACCTGCAAAACCAGGGAAACGCCTCCCACTTGGTGTGTGCCGATGCGCTGTTCTTGCCGGATGCGGCGCGCATGGCCGCGCTGTCGGACAACCAACGGCTTAAGCTGGCGTTCCTGTTGCACACCGCCTACGGCGCCCATGATGTGGCGAGTGAACTGCTCAGCGCCATTGACCCTGAGTTGGCGGCGCAGTACGTCAAATACCGGGACAACCCGGCGCCGATGGAACAGCCCCGCGTGCCGATGCAAGAGCCTCAGGTCACCTTCCCGGCGGAGGTCGCCGCCTACGTAAAAAGCATCTATACCCAGGCCTCGGTGATCCTCGAATACGGCAGCGGCGGTTCCACGTTGCTGGCGGCGAACATGTCGGGCAAAACCGTGATTTCGGTAGAAAACGACGCTCGCTGGGCGCAAGACATGCAAGGCTGGGTCGCCAACGCCACGTTGCCTTCCAAACCGCGCATCTACCCCATCGACGTGGGCGAAACCGGCAAATGGGCGCGCCCTAAAAACGCCCGGCAGTGGAAGCGCTTTCACACCTACCCGTTGAAGGTCTGGGATGAGCCGTACTTCGAGCAACCGGACGTGATCCTGATCGACGGGCGTTTTCGCATTGCGTGCTTTGTGACAGCGTACTTGCGGGCGACCAAACCGATGATTGTGTTGTTTGACGATTATCTGGATAGACCGCATTACCACGTGGTGGAGCGGCTGGTGACGCCGACGGAGTTTGTGGAGCGGATGGCGCGGTTTGATGTGCAGCCGCTTGATCATTTGCCGCGAGCTGAATTGACCTGGTTGATCGCCAGCTTCAACGAAGTGGCCTACGCCGAACCCTGAGGTAAGTGAGTCTAGACTTTTGCAATACAGGCTAAATGTGGGAGGGGGCTTGCTCCCGATGGCGGTGTGTCAGCTACCTATGAGTTGGCTGATACACCGCCATCGGGAGCAAGCCCCCTCCCACATTTGATCCTAGGTGATCTTCAGAAAGGGGGTGAATCAGTCCCGCATGCTCACATGCAACCTGGCAATCGCCTGCGCATGCAACTGACACACCCGAGACTCACTCACTTCCAGCACCACGCCAATCTCCCGCAGGTTGAGCTTTTCGTGATGACACAGCGCAAGCAGCAACCGCTCCCGCGCGGGCAGTGCGTCGATGGCGCGGGTGAGGTTGGCGCGGTTGCGGTCGTTGAGCAATTCGGCGAACGGGGTTTGCAGGCGTGAGCTGGAACCTTCGCTGTGTTCTTCGTCGATGTCGTCGAAGGGCAGCATCTGGCTGCCGTTGGTGTCGTCGAGCACCTTCTGGTACTCGTTGAGGGTCAGGCCCATGGCCGAGGCCACTTCACGCTCCTTGGCCGGGCGGCCCAGGCTTTGTTCCACGCGGTGCATGGCGTCTTCCACCGCCCGTGCATTGCGGCGCACGCTGCGCGGCACCCAGTCGCGGGTGCGCAGCTCGTCGATCATCGCCCCGCGAATGCGTTGGGAGGCGAAGGTGGCAAAGGTGGCGCCGACGCTCAGGTCATAGCGGGTCATGGCATCGAGCAGGCCGATGCTACCGGCCTGGATCAAGTCGTCCAGCTCGATGTTGGCGGGCAGCCGGGTCTTCAACCCCAGTGCCTGGCGCCGGACCATAGGTAGGTACTGCTGCAGCACTTCTTGCTGGTTAATCTTGCCCTGTGCCGTATACATGGTGCGCGCCTGCGAAAGACAAAAAATCCACGGGATTATTACTGGTGCTCATGCCGGCTTAAGCCCAGAACAGCTACATGGCACACCACATATTCCCTGCTTAGCGCCGATCCAATGTGGGAGGGGCGGTGCGACGATTCGACTTGCTCCCGATAGCGGTGTATCAGTTACACATGTATTGGCTGACACACTGCCATCGGGAGCAAGCCCCCTCCCACATTAGGTCTCGTTGATTAGGAGTAAGCGCATGGCCAAATACCGCTGTGCGGCTTCGCGTAAATTGTTGAGCAGACCCGCTTGGGGCAAGCCGGCATGCAGCGCCAAGACTTGAGTCGGTCCGGCACGCAGCGAACTCAGTTGATTGAACGCCCGCCGAAACGCATCCAGATCACTGTCCACCCAAATCCCCCAGCGCGATTGCTCCGAGTCACGGTGATATTTATCCACAGCCTGCACGCGCCAACGAGTCGGGTCACCGACCCAGCGTTGGCCTTGCCGGTGCCAACGCTCCAGCGCCTTATGGGCCAGAACAGCTTCCTGCTCAGAGCCCAGTAGCATCAACGTGCGACGATTGGTTTGGGCCCACTGGCGCAACCCCGCTGCCTGGTCATGCATGCTCGAAGCAGCCCACGACGGCAGACAAGTGCAACAAACCCTCAAGAATATCCCCGGCATGCCCGCGTGGTTTTTTCGGCAGCAGCCCCAGCAGTTGTGCTCGCGCCTGGAATGCCCAGTCATCACGGGCTTGCGTCAACCGCACGGCGCTGGCGGCGAGGCCTGCGGCCAGGTATTGGCGCGGTCCGGTGTGCAGGTGTGGGTGCAGGTCGAGCAACAGGGTTGAGCCGCGTGCAGTCAGGCTGGCCAGTTCGTCCTGTTGCACGTGGTGCAGCAGTTCGGCGGCTTGTTCATTCAATTCGTGCTGTTCTTCGACCAGCCAGTAGCGTTGGCCCAGGTGTTGGCCGCTGTGGCTGTCTTGCAGGGTGGCGAACCAGGCGCGCACGGCGGCGCCTTTGAACGTCACCGGCAAGTGGCTCAGGCTCATGCGCGCGTGGCGGTTGCGGTAGCGCAGTTCGCGTATGCCAAAGGCTTGAGCCTGTTTGGCGAGGGTGCCGAGGGGGTGGCGCTCAGTGTTATGCACAGCCCGATGGCCAGCCTTTGCTGGCGTGACCCAGGTTGCGGACAACGGCGTTGGCGGCTCGCTGAGAAAGCCATCCCAACACGCCTGCGGCTGGGCCATCAACGGCCAGACCTGCGCCAATAAGGCAAAGCCCTCGACGTGGGTGATCAGGCTGTCGCGCAGCGCGAACACGGCCTTGCGCTGCCCCAACAGCCCGCGCACCAGTGCATCCAGATGTGGACGGGTCACCTTGCCGGGCGCCGCTGCAAAACGCGATGGCCTGGAGATATCCACAGCCTGCTGCAACACCGTTGAATTGCCCGGTAACTGCAAGTCTTCCGGCACTTGCTGGCCCACCGACAGGTAGTTCAGGCGCAGCCCGTGACGCATCACCGTCTCCAGCACCGGCCCCAAGCGGGCGGCTTCGTCGCACTTGCTGATGATGCAGTCGTCCAGCCTGCAACCAGCGGCGTGGGCGGCCTCGCGGTAGGTGTGCGCCACTTCGTCGAGGGTGTCGCCGTGGCTGGCGGCGTTGAGCACCAGCATCAGGCGTACGCCGCCCAGTTGCTGGATATGGCTGAGCAGGCGTTGATCGCGCTGGCTCATGCCCACGGTGTCGATGATCACCAAGCGCTTGCCGGCCAGCGTGTTCAGCAATGGACTTAGCGACGCATCCGGCCCGAGGGCATGCAGATCGACGCCGAGCAACCCAGCATAGATATTCAGTTGTTCATGGGCGCCGACCCGAAAGCTGTCGGTGGTCACCAGCGCCACGTTGTCCGGGCCATGGCGCATCACATAACGCGCCGCCAACTTGGCGGTGGTGGTGGTTTTACCCACGCCGGTGGGGCCGACCAGGGCAATCACTGTGGGCGCCTTGAACAACTCGGCTTCATGGGTCAGTTGGTTCAAGTGGTTGTCGAGGCGGTTCATCAGCCAGTCTTTGAGACGGGCCGGTGTGGCATCGGGCAATTGGGCGGGCCCACGGCCAAGCAGTTCTTGACTGAATGCGGTGCTGAAACCCGCCTCCAGCAGCCATTCCAGCAGCGGCGGGGGGCTCGGGGCGTCTTCGCCCTGAGCCATGATCTCTACACCGTCATCGGTCATGCGGCTGGATAAAATCAACGCGTCCTCACCCAAGGCCGCCCGCACCTGGTTCATGGCCTCGCGGCTGTTGGCGCCGATAAAACGTTGCGCACTCACTTGGGCTTGCCTCCGATCACGTTAGTCATGCGCAGGGTGCGGTCGTCGGGGATTTCACTCAGGGCGATCACCGTAAGCTGGCGCAAACGCCGACGCAGAAAGCGCGACAGCACCGGCCGCAGCTTATTGGGCACCACCAGCACCGGCGGCTCGCTGCTGTGTTCCTGGCGTTGCAGGGTCAGGGTGGTCTGTTGCATCAGGTTGTCGGCCAGGCTCGGTTCCAGCGCGCCGCCGTTGCCCACCGCTTGCATCAGCACTTGTTCGAGGTTGAAGTCCAGGCCGATCACTTTCAGCTCGGTCTTGTTACCAAACAGTTGGTTGACGATGGAGCGGCCCAGGGCGATGCGCACCACGGCGGTCAGTTCCTGCACGTCCGGCGGCTGCTGCACGCCGCCGTGTTCGGCGAGGGCGTCGAGGATGGTGCGCATGTCGCGGATCGACACGTTCTCTTCCAGCAGGTTTTGCAGCACCCGTTGCAGCACCGTGAGCGACACCAGCTTGGGCACCACTTCATCGATCAGGCCCTTGCTGTCGGGCCCGAGCTTGTCCAGCAGCTTCTGCACTTCGCCGCGGCCAAGCATATCTTTGGCGTGCTGGTGCAGCAGGTGGTTGAGGTGGGTGGCGGTGACGGTGCTGGCGTCGACCACGGTGTAGCCGTAGATCTGCCCGTGTTCACGCAGGTTGGGTTCGATCCAGATCGCTGGCAGGCCGAACGCCGGGTCTACCGCAGCGGTACCTTCCAACTCATGGGTGACTTTGCCGGGGTTGATCGCCAGCCACTTGCCGGGGAACACCTCGCCACGCCCGATCTCCACGCCCTTGAGGCTGATGATGTAGGTGTTGGCGGCCAACTCCAGCTTGTCGCGCACATGCACCACCGGCGGCAGAAAGCCCATGTCCTGGGCGAACTTTTTGCGCAGGCTCTTGATGCGGGTGATCAACTCGCCTTGCTGGCGCGCGTCCACCAGTTGGATCAGCCGATGGCCGACTCGCAGGCTGAGGGTGTCGACCAACTGCACATCGTCCCAAGAGGCTTCGCTGCCCTGGGAGGCGGATTTGGGCAGCAGCGTCTGGGTGGGCGAGCCCTCCGGTTCAAGTTCTTCCTGCTTGGAAAACCACCAGCCCAGCCCGGCCAGCAGCCCGGTGAGCAGTAAAAACACCAGGTTCGGCATGCCCGGTACCAGGCCCAGCAGGCCCATGACGCCGGCGGTCATCATCAGCACCTTGGGGCGGCTGAACAGCTGGCCCATCATCTGCTGGCCAACGTCCTGCTCGGTGTTCACGCGGGATACGGTCACACCGGCGGCAATCGAAATCACCAGCCCCGGGATCTGCGCCACCAAACCATCGCCGATGGTGAGCATGGTGTAGGTGTGCGCCGCGTCCGAAAACGCCATGCCGTGTTGCAGGATGCCGATGGCCAGGCCGCCGATGATGCACACGCCCATGATCACCAAACCCGCCACGGCGTCACCGCGCACGAACTTGCTGGCGCCGTCCATGGAGCCGAAAAAATCGGCTTCCTGGGCCACTTCCTTGCGGCGCTGGCGGGCTTGGGGCTCGCCGATCAGGCCAGCGTTGAGGTCGGCGTCGATTGCCATTTGCTTGCCGGGCATCGAGTCCAGGGTGAAGCGAGCGCCCACTTCGGCGATACGCCCGGCACCCTTGGTGATCACCATGAAGTTGATGGTCACCAAAATCAGGAACAGCGCCAGGCCCACGGCAAAGTTGCCGCCCACCAGGAACTCGCCGAAGGCCTCGATCACCTTGCCTGCCGCATCCGCGCCGGTGTGACCCTCCATCAAGATCACCCGGGTAGACGCCACGTTCAGCGACAGGCGCAGCAAAGTGGTAAACAGCAGCACCGAGGGAAACGCGGAGAAATCCAGCGGCTTCTGCGTGAGCATGCTGACCATCAACACCATGATCGCCAAGGCGATGTTGAAGGTGAACAACAGGTCGAGGATGAAGGTGGGCAGCGGCAAAATCATCATCGACAAGATGAGCACGATCAGCACGGGGCCGGTCATGACCTTCAAGTCGGTGTTGGCCAGCCAGGAGTCGGGGCCGAATAAATCGGTCATGCCTTTCATGTGTTCGGTTCATCCTCAGGTGTCGGGTTGCGCGGGCCACGCTGGTCCATGCCGGGCGGTACGTTCAGGTTGACCGGGGTGGGCGGCAGGTCGCCGCCTTGTTCGCCCACGCGCTTGAGGCGGATGGCCCAGGCGACGACTTCGGCGACCACGGTGTACAGCTCAAGGGGGATTTCACGGTCGAGATCGACATGGAAATACAGGGCCCGCGCCAGCGGTGGGGCCTCAAGAATCGGCAAGTTATGCTCAGTGGCGATTTCGCGGATGCGCAGGGCTACGTCATCGGCGCCCTTGGCCACCACACGGGGCGCGCCGTTCTTTTCTTTCTGGTACGACAAGGCCACGGCGAAGTGGCTGGGGTTGGTCACGATCACATCGGCCTTGGGCACCTTGCTCATCATGCGGCGCCGTGCGCGGGCCTGCTGCACCTGGCGGATCTTGGCCTTGATATGCGGGTCACCGTCGGAATTCTTGTGTTCCTGGCGTTGCTCCTCTTTGGACATGCGCAGGTTCTTGGCGTAGGTCCACAGCTGGTAGGGCACGTCCATGCCCACCACGATAATCAGCGAGGCCACGCACATCGCACAGGCGCTGGCGGTGAGGCTCATCATCGCGGCCAGGGCTTTTTGCGCGGGCATGTGGGGCAGGGTCAGCAGTTGGTCGAGATGGCTGCGCAGGAACATATAGATGACGAGGCCGATCAGGCTGGCCTTGGCGATGGCCTTGGCCAGTTCCACCAGCACCTGCACCGAGAACAACCGCGCCAACCCGCTTATGGGGTTGACCCGCGAGAACTGCGGACGCACGGCCTTGAGGGTGATCACCAGCCCGCCAAGCAATGCCGGAGCGGCGAGGGCGGCCAGCACCATCAGGGCAAAAAACGGTGCCAGGGCAAACAGCGCGGTCTGGGCCAGGGTCCACAGGGTGCTGAGCATGCGCGCGGTGTCGAACAGTTGGGCGCGGTCGAACAGCAACGCCTGCTCCATCACCTGGCCCAGCTCGTCATACAGATGGCCGCCGAGCAGCCACAGCCCGCCGATGCCGGCCAGCAGCATGACGAAGGTGTTCATTTCGCGGGAACGGGCGACTTGGCCTTCTTCGCGGGCCTTCTCTATTCGTCGCGGGGTCGCCGCTTCGGTCTGGTCTTCTTTGCTGGTCTCGGCCATGGCCGGTATTGTGCGTAGACGGCCTATTCACCTATCGCGCAAACACCCAGCAAAATCCCGCGTTATTGGGCAGATGGTTTGTGGGTAGAGGGTTCCGTCGGGCCGTATTCCTCCTGGGACAAAATGCGCTCGGCCACCCGACGGTCGAGCACGATGATCTCGATGCGCCGGTTGGCCGCGTCATACGGCCCGGCGCCGTGGAAGCGGATGCGGTCAGCCATGCCCGACACCCTCAGCAACTTGTCGGAATCCAGACCACCGGCCACCAGTTCCTGGCGCGAGGCCTTGGCGCGGTCGGCAGACAAATCCCAGTTGTTGTAGCCCGCATCACCGCCAGGGTAGGGGTGGCTGTCGGTGTGGCCGCTGATTTGAATGCGGTTGGGCAGCTCGTTGAGCACCGGGGCGAAGGTCTTGAGCAGCTTGCGCAGGTACGGCGCCACATTGGCGCTGCCCAGCTCGAACATCGGGCGCTTGTCGGTATCGAGCAGTTGCACGCGCAGGCCTTCGGGGCTCAGTTCGATTGCGATCTGCTGCTTGAGTTCGCGCAGTTGCGGGTCGCGGTCCACGGCGTTGTTGAGGCGTTGTTTGAGGGATTCGAGGTGGCGCCGTTCTTCGCCGGAGAGGCGCGGTGTGTAGCGGGTCTTTTCGCCCTCGGTGGTGCGTGGGTCCGGGCCGCCACCGGGAATCGCACTGGCGCTGTTGGCGTTGCGATCGCCTTTGCTTATGGCCGCCAGCAGCGGCGTGCTGAAGTACTCGGCAATCGCGTCCTTGTCGTTTTTGCTGGCGTTGGACAGCACCCACAACACCAAAAACAACGCCATCAGGGCGGTCATGAAGTCGGCGAAGGCAATCTTCCAGGCACCACCGTGGTGGCCGTGCTTGGCGGCTTTTTTGCGGCGGATGATGATCGGGCGGTCGCTCATGCGCCGCTGCCGCGCACGTAGGTTTCCAGCTCCAGGGCGCCGGGGCGTTCACTGGTGTGCAGGGCCTTGCGACCGAATTCCACCGCCAGTTGCGGTGGCAGGCCTTGCACGCTGGCCAAGAGCGTGACGCGGATGCATTGCAGCATCTTCACCGACTCGGCGGCCTGGCGGTCGATGCGGCTGGCCAGTGGTGCCACCAAGCCGTAGGCCAGGTAGATGCCGAGAAAGGTGCCGACCAGCGCGTGGGCAATCATCTGGCCCATCAAGTCCGGCCCGACGTTCACCGCACTCAGCGCCTTGACCACCCCCATCACCGCCGCGACGATGCCGAACGCGGGCAGGGCATCGCTGACTTTATAGAGAGCGTCGGAGGGCAACCCCGCCTCGTGCTCGAAGCCTTCGATCTCGTGCAGCATCAGTTCGTCGAGCTCATGGGCCTGCATGGCGCTGCTGACCAGCAGGCGCAGGTAATCAGTGATAAACAGAATGATCAACGGGTCGCTGACCAGGCGCGGGTATTGGGTAAAAATCGGGCTTTGCGTGGGGTCGTCGATGTCCCGCTCCAGGCTCAGCATGCCTTCGCGACGGGCCTTGCTGAGCAGGGCATAAAGCATGCCCATCAATTCCAGGTACAGGCGCTTGTCGTACTTGGCGCTGCGCTTGAAGCGCGAAATGGCGGTGAGGGTGGCGCGGATGGCCTTGCCGTTATTGGCGGCAATAAAGGCCCCGACACCGGCGCCGGCGATCATCAGCAATTCGGTGGGCTGGTACAGCGGGCCAAGGCTGCCACCGGACAGGACGAAGCCACCGAACACAGAGAGCAGTACAACGATAAGCCCGGAGACGATGAGCACGTGGTCGTTCCTTAGATTCAAGCAATGGGTGACTTGCTGAATATCGGCAACGGCGGGGGGGCAATTGAGGGCTTTTTGAACATGCGCGAAAGACAAACCAACACAGGTCCAATGTGGGAGGGGCGGTGCGACGATTCGACTTGCTCCCGATGGCAGTGTGTCAGTCAACTAATAGGTAGCTGACCCACCGTCATCGGGAGCAAGCCCCCTCCCACATTGGACCTGCTTTGACTTGAAGACCGCTCAGGCCTTGCGGATCAGCAGTTGTGCGTCGATATCTTTGCGCTTAAGGGTCTTCCCCGCCCGCGACGGCGGCTGGCAAATGCCACACACATAATGCTGCGCCGGCGCATGAGAGTGCGCCACAAACTCACCGGAACAACACGAACACCGAATCAACTCCAACATGTCGCTTTCAAAAAAACGCACCAACGTCCAGGCCCTCGTGAGGCCCAGCACCAGTTCGCCTTCCTGGTCGCCGACTTGTTCCAGGTACAGCCGATAGGCTTTGACGAACGCATCGATGCGATGCCCGCCGATTTCCATCAGGCTGCGGTAGATACCGTAGAACAGCGACGAGTGAATATTCGGCAGCCATGTCACGAACCAGTCGGTGGAGAAGGGCAGCATGCCTTTGGGGGGCGAGGCGCCTCGTACTTCCTTGTAGAGACGGATCAGGCGACCTCGGCTCAGCGTGGTCTCCGTTTCCAGCACCTGCAGCCGTGCACCCAGTTCAATCAGTTCGATTGCCAGCTGCACTTGCTGCATTTCGGTGACCAGGCTTTTGTCTGACATGGGTCAGCCTTCCCCGATACGCAAATCGCCTGTGCGATCGGCGGCGGCCATCAGCAGTGCAGAATGTATTTCCACCATACCCAGTTCGCGCGCATTGCCCAGCACCTTGGACAGGCGCTCGGTTTCTTCGAAAACCGGTCGGCAAATCAACTGGTTAACCCGTGCCAGTTGGGTCATTTGTTTGCTGCTTAGTTTGGTCAGCAAGTCGGCCATGGGTTCGCTGAGTTTCAGGCGAAAAATGGCGATCTCGCGATCTTTGCGTAATAAATTTTGGGCCAGTAATAAATACGAAAGATTCAGGTCCTGGATGTCTTCAAGCTCAGTGTTGGTATTTGGCAACTTTCTACCCCTCCCGTTGGGTACTACAGTTCGGCACACCTAATGGTGCGACCTCTGGCAGTCAGTGCTGCAAATCGACAAGTACTAAAGTCAGGCCTTTATGGTTGTACAACGAGTGCCTGTTTGTAGCGTTATTCGGTTATTCATGCTCCCGACCATCCGCTAGCTGGCCGTGAATACCGTTATTTTTTAATTTTTTCTAAAGTATCAAGTGTGCCGTACGATAACAGACTGAGGCAGGCTATTTCTTGTCTGTTTTCAGTGATTTATCGTACCTCAAAGATATTTTCACACTTATGTGTCGTGCGTAGAGGCAGCGTGTAGGTGCTTGTTATTTCTTTCGATACAAATAATGGCTTATTGGTATCACTTGATGGGATGACGCGCCGTAGGCGTTGTTCAGGTTGCTCTTCTTGCGATTGATCTGCATCAACTCGCCCAGGTCATTTTGCCGCGCATGCAAGAACGTATTTACTTGTTCTTCAAGCGCCAGAATCTGACTAAGTAGTTCAAGTTTGTATTGTTGGCCGTTGGCATCCATATCAACTTGGTCTTGTGCTCGGCGTAAGTAAGCTGCGTCGATCAGCCCTTGGGACTTCAACGCGAAGATCCCATCCCAATCGGCCTGCTTGGCGCATTCAAGCAGACGCTGGGACTGTTCGAGCAGTTGTTCGTAAGCAGCGATCAATTGTGTTTGCATCATGGCTGCCGCTCTTCCTCAGTGTGCGACCCAATGGCCAGCCAGGCGGCGGCGATATTTTCCAGTAGCGCGGCGGCCGTGGTCAGTGCTGTGTCGTCGTTATCCAGATTTGCACGCAGCAGCAAGCGCACCACGTAGTCGTAGAGTTGGTCCAGTTGCACGGCGATTTCACCTCCCTGTTCAAGGTCTAGCGCGGCACGCAAACCGCGGCTGACGATGTTGATTGCCTTGGTAATGGCCTGGCCTTTCTCGGCGATACGCCCAGCCTGCAAGTGCAGGCGCGCGATGCGGATCGACGCTTGGTAGCTGTCGAACAGCATCACGATGCGTTGGTGGGGGGAGGCCGCCAAAATGCCGCTTTCCACGCCGACCTTGGCGTAGGCGTTCGCGTCCCGATAGGCATTCATTGAGTGTGCTCCGCGTGGTTCGTCAGTCGCTGCTGTTGAGGGCATCGAACTGGGTGGTCAGGTAGTCAGCCGTAGAGTTGAGCGACGAAATCAGGGTGTCGAGCTGGGTGAATTGCTCGGTCCAGCGCGCCATTTCGGAGTCGATCAGCGCCTGTTTTTCCTCGTAACGGTCTTCCAGCTGTTCCAGCTTGGTGGCCAGGCTGTCGGTGCGGGCGACAATCAGGCCATCGTCTTCGTCCAGGTAAGTATCGAGGTCGGTGGTCATCTGGCCGATAAAACCAGAGGTGCCGTCGGTGCCGATAAAGAACTCCGACACGGCATCGATGTTGTCGGTGATTGCGCTGGTCAGGGTGTCTTCATCGATCAGCAAGGTGCCGTCGACTTCCAGGGAAATACCCAGCTGCGACAGGTAGCTGAAGGTGCCGCTGCCGACTGCGCTGTACAGGTCGCTGCTTAGCTTGGTGCTGATACGCCGGGTGGTCGAATCGCCGAGCAATTCGCCTGCGGTATCGGCGTCGGCATCGTAGGAGGTCAGCGTATCGACGGTGGAAACGTAACTGTTATAGGCGGTGACGAACGCGGAAACGGCGTCATAGATCGCGTCGGTGTCCTGGGAAATCGTCAGGGTCTGCGAGCTGCCGACGGCGGTCAGGTTCAGCGTGACACCTTGCAGTGCGTCTTCGACGGTGTTGGTCTGGCTGGTAATCGAAATACCGTTGATGGTCAGCTCGGCGTCCAGAGCTTCCACGGTCTGGGTCATGTTGCCGGTGCTGCCGTCGTAGCCAAACAGGCTGGAGGCCGCGTCGGTGCTGTCGTCGCCGGCATAGCTCACGGTCATTTCCGATGCGGTGCCGGTGCTGTCCGAGGTGAGTACCAGGCGATACGGTGTGCCGCTGCCGTCGTTGACGATGGAGGCGGTCACACCTGCGCCGGAGGCGTTGATCGCAGTGCGAATGCCTTCCAGGGTGTTGTTGCTGCTGGTCAAGGTGATCGACACCGCATCGGCCGTGCCCACTTGCAGGGTGAGGGTGCCGGTGCCCAGGGCGGTGGTCTTGCTCGCCACGCCATCGGTGGAAAGGCTTTGGGCCTGGGCCAGTTGGGTGACTTCCAGCTTATAGGTGCCGGCGACTGCATCGCTGGTGGTGGCGGCGGTAACGCCGCTGCCGGACAGGCTGGTGGTCAGCGAGTCGTACAGGCTTGAGTCAGCCAGGGCCTCAGCGGCGGTCTGCAATTTAGTCAGGGCGCTGGTCAAGGTGCCGTAGGCGGTGATCTCGGCGTTGACCGAGGTTTCCTGCGTGGTGATGGGGGTCAGCAGGCTGGCTTCCTTGGACTCTTCCAGGCTGGTCAGAATACTGTCCAGATCAAGGCCGGAGCCGACCCCAAGGGAAGTGATGGTTGCCGTCGACGTGCTGGAGGTTGTGGTTGCCATGTGTGCCTGTCCTGGTTTGTGCGCTTGAACCGAACATCGGCAAACGGCCAGCCCGTCTTTAGGGCTTTTTTAAACCTGCATCGCCATCACGTCTTTGTAGGCCGTGAGCAGGCGGTTACGCACCTGCACACCCATCTGGAACGCCACGCTGGCCTTTTGTGAATCGGCCATCACATCGCTCAACGACACCGACTCGCTGCCCGCCTGGAAGGCGTTGGACTGACTTGTCGCGGTCTGCTGCAACTGGTTGATGCGCTGCAACGATGACTGCAACTCACCGGCAAACCCGGTGGCCGGGGCCATGCGCTGGCTGCTGGCGCCTTCGGCCTGTTCGGCCAGTAGCGACAGCTGTTGCAGGGCGTTGGTGAGGGCGGACGAATTCATGGTGCGGGCCTCATAGGCAGCGATCAGGCCAGCAGATTACCAAGGGGGCTCACGTGCACATTCGCCCAATTGAGCACAAAAGCGGTGGCTTTTCCGGGGTTTAGCTTCTGGCATTTTCGCCAGAATGAACCCCTTACTACAGTTACCGGACGCTGCAATGTCTTTTGTACAGGCCCTACCCTCGCCATCGAGGTGTTCGTGAGTACCGCAGTCCTGGCCAAAGGCGCGCAAAAGAATCTGGCGCCCCGTGCTCCCGTCAAACCGTTGGAAGCGTTGACCACGCTGTTTCGCAACCAACCCCTGCTGCCCTTGCTGCTGGCGGCCGCCACCGTGATCGCGGTGGTGGTGGCGCTGTTGTTGTGGGCGCGCGAGCCGGAATACCGTGTGTTGTTTTCTGGCCTGAGCGAAGCCGATGGCGGGCAGATCATTGGCGAGCTGGACAAGCGCGCCGTGCCCTATCGCCTGAGCGAAGGCGGCAACACCATCCTGGTGCCCAGCGAAAAAATGAGCGCCCTGCGCCTGCAATTGGCCGAGCAGGGTTTGCCCAAGGGCGGCAGCGTCGGTTTTGAGCTGCTGGATAAACAGGCCTTCGGCGTCAGCCAGTTTGCCGAACACCTCAACTACCAGCGCGGCCTGGAAGGCGAGCTGGCGCGCACCATCGAATCCCTCGGCCCGGTCGCCAAGGCGCGGGTGCATCTGGTGATGGCCAAGCAATCGGTGTTTGTACGCGACCGTGAAGCCGCCCGTGCTTCGGTGGTGCTCACCCTGCAACCCGGCCGTGAGCTGGGGCAAAGCCAGGCCAGCGCGATTGTGCACCTGGTCACCTCCAGCGTGCCGGAACTGAGCGTGGACGCAGTCACCGTGGTCGACCAGAACGGTCGCCTGCTGTCCCAGGTCCAGGGCGACAGCAACGGTCCGGACGGCACGCATCTGGACTACGTGCATGAGATCGAGCGCTCCTATCAGCGCCGTATCGAGGACATCCTCACGCCGCTGCTCGGCAGCCAGAACGTGCATGCCCAGGTGGTCGCCCAGGTGGATTTTTCTACCCGAGAAAGCACCGCCGAACACTACGCGCCCAATCAGGACGCCAACGATGCGGCCGTGCGCAGCAAGCAGACCTCCGAACACGTAGTGGAAGGCGACGACGCCGGCCGTGGCGTACCGGGCGCGCTCACCAATTCGCCACCCAATACGCCTGCACCGACCAAGGCCAACGCGCCGACGCCAGCCGGCGGCGCTCCCGCTGCCGCTGAGACCAAAGGCGCCAAGAGCGCCACCCAAAGCGAGCACATGATCAACTACGAAGTCGACCGCAACGTCGAACACGTCAAGTCGAGCCAGGGCACCCTACAACGCCTGACCACCGCCGTCGTCGTCAACTACCGCACCGTGCTCAAGGACGGCGCTGCGAGCACCGAGCCGCTGAGCAAGGAAGAACTGGAAAACATCAACAACCTGGTACGCCAGGCCATGGGCTTTACCGAAAGCCGTGGCGATGCCTTGCAAGTTATCAACAGCCCATTTGTGACCGAAGACCTTTCGGTAACAGAGCAGCCATGGTGGAAAACCCCCGAGGCCTACAACCTGCTGAGCAGTGGCCTGCGTTACCTGCTGGTGGCCTTTGCCGCGCTGGCGCTGTGGTGGTGGGTGCTGCGCCCGATGCAAAAACGCAACGCCCATCATCAGGCGCAGATGCTGGCGGCCACCGCAGAGCCGGGTACCTCGCTGGTGCCGACCAGCGCCAGTACCGCCATGGTCGTGGCCGGTGGGGAAAGCACCCCGCACACCTTGCCGCGCAAGTCGGCGGTGTATGAACAGAACATGCAGAGCCTGCAACAGATTGCCGCCGAAGACCCGCGTCTGGTGGCCATGATCGTGCGCGGATGGATGAAGAAAAATGACCAGTAAAATGACCGGCTCGCGCCGCAGTGCGATCTTGCTGCTGTCGTTGGACGCCGACAGCGCGGCGGAAGTCTTCAAGTTTTTGCCCAGCAGCGATGTAGAAGCCATCAGCATGGAAATGGCGCGCCTGAGCCAGGTGTCCCATGAAGAAATGCGTCTGGTGCTGGAAGAGTTCATGGACGAGACCGACCAATACGCCGCCATCAATATCCAGACCAGCGACCATATCCGCGCCGTGCTCACCAAGGCCTTGGGCAGCGAACGCGCCGCCAGCCTGATCGACGACATCCTGGAAAACACCAACACTGGTTCGGGCATCGACAAGCTCAACCTGATGGAAGCCTCGATGGTGGCCGAGATGATCCGCGACGAACACCCGCAGATCATCGCCACCATCCTGGTGCACCTGGAGCGCCACCAGGCCTCGGACATTCTGCAATTGCTGCCCGACCGCCTGCGCAACGACATCATCCTGCGTATCGCCACCTTCAGCGGCGTGCAGCCGGTGGCCTTGCAGGAACTGACCGAAGTGCTTGGCGTGATGCTCGACGGCCAAAGCCTCAAGCGCAGCAAAATGGGCGGCGTACGCACGGCGGCCGAGATCCTCAACCTGATGAGTTCGGCCCACGAAGAACTGGCCATCGGCACCGTGCGCGAACACAGCGACGACCTGGCGCAGAAGATCCTCGACGAGATGTTCCTGTTCGAAAACCTGATCGACGTGGACGACCGTGGCATCCAGACCCTGCTGCAACAGGTCGATCAAAACTCCCTGGCCATCGCCCTCAAAGGCTCGCCGCCGGCGTTGCTCGAACGCTTCCTGCACAACATGTCCCAGCGGGCCGGCGCACTGTTTCGCGAAGACATGGAGGCGCGCGGGCCGATCCGTATGTCCCAGATCGAAACCGAACAGAAGGCCATCCTGGCGGTGGTGCGGCGCTTGTCCGACAGCGGCGATATCGTGACCGCACGCGGTAACGACACCTATGTCTGATCGCTGGCAACCCTGGCAGATGGACCCGTTGGGCAGCCCGGCCGCGCCCAACGACGACCCCCAGACTACTCACCGCGAGCGCCTGCGCAAGCAAGCCTTTCAGCACAAGCTGGAGATGCAGGTGCTGCGCGAGAAAACCATCAGCGAGGCCCAGCAACTCGGGCATGCCCAAGGCGTGGAACAAGGTTATACACAGGGCCTGGACGAAGGGCGCCAGGCCGCTGCGGTGGAGTTGCAGCAGCAACGGGTGCAAGCCCTGCAACCCTTGCTGGAGTTGTGCCGCAACTTCGACGAGGCGCTCAAGTCGATGGACCAGCACATCGCCCACCAACTGGTGCGCATTGCCCTGGACGCCGCCCGGCAATTGGCTGGCGACGCGCTGACCGCCCAACCGGAGCAGGTGCTGACGCTGGTAAAGGGCATGCTCGACAGCGACCTGGAGCTCACCGGCAAACCCAAGCTGTGGCTCCACCCCGAGGATTTGCAGCGCGTGCAGGACAGCCTTGGCGAACAGGTCGAAGCGGCGGGCTGGACCTTGCAGGCGGACGCCGCAATGCTCCCCGGCGGTTGCCGGGTGGCCAGCGCCAGCGGTGAGCTGGACGCCACGCGGCCGTCACGCCTGAGCCTGCTCACGCGCAACGTCGAGCGCGCCCTGGATGAATTGCCGTGAACCCGCATATCGCTCGATGGAACCGGGTGTTGGACGCCTGCCAGGGCAAGCCCTTGCTGATTGCGCCGCACCTGCGCAGCGGGCGGATTACCCGCGCCACTGGCATGGTGCTCGAAGCGGTGGGCCTGCGCCTGCCATTGGGCGCCGCATGCCGCATTGAACTCACCGATGTGTTTGCCGAAGCCGAAGTGGTCGGTTTTGCTGGCGAGACCCTGTACCTGATGCCGCTGGTGGAAATCCACGGCCTGCAACCGGGCGCACGGGTGTTCGCCGCCGATGAAGGTGATGGCAATCGCAGTTTCCCCCTCGGCATGGGCTTGCTCGGGCGCGTACTCGACAGCGGCGGTCAGCCGTTGGACGGGCGCGGTCCGTTGGTGGGCGCCCATCACGCGGGGCTGCATACCCAGCCGCTCAATCCCCTCAAGCGCGCGCCGATTGATCGCCAGATCGACGTGGGCATCCGCGCCATCAATGCCTTGCTCTGTGTGGGGCGCGGCCAGCGGCTGGGCTTGTTTGCCGGTTCCGGTGTGGGCAAGTCGGTACTGCTGGGCATGATGGCGCGCTACACCCAGGCCGATGTGATCGTGGTGGGGCTGATCGGCGAACGGGGCCGCGAGGTGCAGGATTTTATCGACAACATCCTCGGCGAAGACGGCCTGCGCCGCTCGGTGGTGGTGGCGGCGCCTGCGGACACCTCGCCGCTGCAACGTTTGCAAGGCGCGCTGTACGCCACGCGGGTCGCCGAGGACTTTCGCGAGCAGGGCAAGGACGTGCTGCTTATCATGGACTCCCTGACCCGCTACGCCATGGCCCAGCGCGAAATCGCCTTGGCCGTGGGCGAACCACCGGCCACCAAGGGCTACCCGCCATCGGTGTTCGCCAAGTTGCCCAAACTGGTGGAACGCACCGGCAACGGTCCGCCCGGCGGTGGCTCGATCACCGCGTTCTATACGGTGCTCAGCGAGGGCGACGACCAACAGGACCCGATTGCCGACTCGGCGCGGGCGATTCTCGACGGGCACATCGTGCTGTCGCGCCACCTGGCGGAAAGCGGGCACTACCCGGCCATCGACATCGAAGCGTCCATCAGCCGCGCCATGACCGCCATCGCCAGCGATGCCCAGCAGCGCAAGGCCAACCAACTCAAGCAGGCGCTGTCCCGTTACCAGCGCAACCGCGACCTGATCAGCGTCGGCGCCTATTCCCAGGGCCATGACTTGCAACTGGACCGGGCGGTCGGTTTGTACCCGCATATCGAACGCTTCCTGCAACAGCGCATCGACGATCGCGCCAGCGTCGACGAAACCTTGCACGGCCTCAGCCTGTTGTTCCCGGGCAACTGACCTTTTCGAGTAAGCACCGATGGCTAATCAATCCCTGCACCTGTTGATCGAAATCGCCGCCAAGGCCCGCGACGTCGCCGCTCGCGCGTTGGCGCAGAGCCGCACGGCCGAGCAGCAGGTGATCAACCAGTTGCGCACCCTGGACCAGTACCAGCAGGAGTATCGCCAGAACCTGCAATTGGAGTTGGCCAGGGACGGCATGAGCCCCTCGGCACTCACCAATTACCGGGGCTTTTTGCAGTCGCTGGAAGAGGCGGTGGAGCGTGCGCAAAAAAGCCTGGAACGCCACCGCAAACAAGTGGCGCACCACCAGCTCACGTGGATGGCGCAGTGGCGCAAGGTCAGCTCGATTGAAGCCTTGCTGGACCGCCGCGCTATGCAGGAGCAGGTGCGTGTCGGGCGTATCGAGCAACGCCAGTCCGATGAAATGGCCAGCCAGTTACGCCGCCGCGCGGCGACGTTTCCTTCCTCCCTCGACAGCGGCCTCTAAGGAACACCATGGACATTCTCGCGACATTAGTGCCCCAGGCTGCCGCGCCGGTGCAGGCCAGTACTGCCACCACCGATACGCCGGTTGCGCTGGTGGACTCGTTTTCGGCGGTGTTGAGCCAGGTGACTGCCGCTGTGCCGCAAGCCTTGCCGGAACCATTGCCGGTGGTGCAGCCCGAGGTTGCACCGGTGGTTGCCGAGCCGGTCGAAGTGCCTGCGCCTGTGGTGCCTCAGCCGTTGCCGGTGGCGCAAGTAGAAACCCTGCCGGAGGAGGATGTGCTGAGTGTCCTGCCCGATGCGCCCGTGGTCGACATGCAAGAAGCCAAGCCCACCGCCCAGGCCGACTCTACCCTGGACGATATCCGCCAGCGCATGGCCCTGATCGAAAGCGCTGGTCAGGATATGGCCTCGGTGATCGTCGTTCCGCCGATTCCGGTGAGCGTGCCGGTGCCGGTTAACGTTGCACCGGCCGACCCCGCGCCAGTGATCAACAGTACACCGACCCACACCCAAAGCCTGCCCGTGGCCGATGATGAGCCGGACGACACCGCCGACCCGGTGGACTTGCCCGATGCCCTGCCGACATTGGTCGCCACTGTTGCCGACAGCATCCCAGCGGTGCATGCGCAAACCGGTGACAGGCAGCCGGATAGCCAGTCGAATAGCCAGCCGGACCCACAAACAGTCTTCAACCTTGCGCCCGCATCGTTCGCCCCGGCGAGCACCGTCGCCGCCGACAGCGTGGCGAACAGCAGCCTGGTCCTCACCGCCGCCATCGGCAGCACCGATTGGGCGGCGGACTTGGGCCAACAGATGGTCGATATGGTCACCCGTGGTGATCAACAGGTGGACCTGCGCCTGCACCCCGCCGAGCTTGGGCCGCTGTCGATCAGCCTCAACCTGAACGACGGCACCACCCAGGCCCAGTTCCAAGTGGCCCATGCGTCGGTGCGGGCGGCGGTGGAGCAGGCGTTGCCGCAATTGCGCGAAGCCTTGGCCACCCAAGGTATTGCGCTGGGGCAGGCATCGGTGAACGACCAGTCTTCGCGCCAGCAGCCACAACGTGATCCGCAACCCCAGTCGACAAGCGCGCAGGTAAACCGCGTCGAACCGGCACCCGTGCAGCAAGTGGTGTTGAGCGGTTCGGCGGTGGACCTGTACGTCTGAATCCCAAATCAAAACAGCGAGATACCGCCGTTAGCCTGGTCTTATCGCGCCATGGGCGGGGCAGGGCGGTGGTCATACTTGAGCCCTGCCTAACCGGTTTCCTTTATTCAATGGTTTTTGCCAATGACCACCTCCCGCAAAACCCCCTGGCTCTTGATTCTGCTGCTGGCGCTGGTCGTCGTCGCGGGCAGTAGCGCTGGCACCTACGTGTACATCAGCCAGAACGCGCATGCCGATGAGGCCGCCAAGGCCGAGCCAAAACCCCAGGCCCCCAAGCTGGTGACCATCGCGCCGATGACCGTCAACCTGGTGAACGAGCGCGATGAACCCAGCCTGTTGTACGTGGGCTTTGCCCTGGAAGTGGCCGACGACGTCAGCCAGACCTTGTTGCAGCAATACATGCCGCAAGTGCGCAGCCAGTTGCTGACCCTGCTCAGCGGGCAAAACACCACGCAGGTCATCACCCCCCAGGGCAAGGCAGCGCTCGCCGCACGCATCCTGCAAACCCTCAAGCAGCCCCTGGCGCCGCAGCAGCCTGAACCCTCGGTGCTGCGCGTGCTGTACACCGACTTTATCGTGCAGTAACCCATGGCCATCGACGATTTGCTCTCCCAGGACGAGATCGACATGCTGCTTCGCGGCAGCGACGAAACCGACGCCGCCCACGAAGAGGCCGGCACCCTGGACGCTTCACGGGTACGCCCCTACGACCCGGCGACCCAGCATCGGGTGATTCACGAGCGTTTGCACGCCCTGGACATCATCAACGAACGCTTCGCCCGTTACTTTCGCATGGCGCTGTTCAACCTGATCCGACGCAGCATCGACATCACCGTCAAAAGCGTGCGCTATCAGAGCTACAGCGAATTCTCGATGCACATGCCGATGCCCACCAACATCAACCTGCTGGCGATGAAACCGCTGCGGGGCACGGCGCTGGTGGTGTTCCCGCCGGCGGTGGTGTTCATGGTGGTGGACAACCTGTTCGGCGGCGACGGGCGTTTCGTCACCAAGTCCGAAGGCCGCGAATTCACCCACACCGAGCAGCGCATCATTCGCCGTTTGCTGGGCCTGTCGGTGGACGCCTACAAGGACGCCTGGAAGTCGGTGTATCCGCTGGACATCGAATACCTGCGTTCGGAGATGCAGGCCAAGTTCGCCAACATCACCAGCTCGCCGAATGAAATCGTGGTCAACGCCACGTTCCACCTGGAGGTGGGCAACCTCTCCAGCGATTTCAACATCGTGATCCCGTACCTGATGATCGAGCCGATGCGCCAGTTGCTCAACGGCCCGCTCACCGACACCAATCCGGAAGAAGAGCGCAATTGGAACAAGCGCATGGCCGGCGAGATCACCCATTCGGAAATTGAACTGATCGCCGACTTTGTCGAAATGGATGCCCGTGTGGGGCAGGTCATGGCGCTCAAGGTGGGCGACGTATTGCCCATCGAACTGCCCGACATCATCAATGCGCGGGTCGATGGCGTGCCGGTCATGACCTGTGAATACGGCAGCCAGAACGGCCTGCGCGCGTTACTTGTGAAGGACCTGGTCGACCACTCCCTGAGCCTTTCTTCCTCTTCTACCAGCCGATTCGTGAAGGGCCACGTGTCCACTGCCAAGGAATCCGACCATGACTGATTCAAACACCACACCGCCCGAAGCGCCGGATGAATGGGCCGACGCCCTGGCCGAACAAACTATTGCCGAGGGCGCGGACGACGACCCGTGGGCGATTGCCTTGGCTGAACAAGAGGCTGCCGAGGCCGCTGAAGCTCCGGCCCCGAGCGTGGGCGCCAGCCTGTTCAAGCCGTTGTCGGCACCCCAGCCCACCGCCGCGGCGCGTGAGCTGGAAATGATCATGGATATTCCGGTCAAGCTCAGCGTTGAGCTGGGCCGCACCCGCATCACCATCAAGCAATTGCTGGAACTGGCCCAAGGCTCGGTGCTGGCGCTGGACGGCCTGGCGGGTGAACCGATGGACATCCTGATCAACAGCTACCTGATCGCCCAGGGCGAAGTGGTGGTGGTGGATGACAAGTACGGGATTCGCATCACTGAAATCATCACGCCGTCCGAGCGTGTGCAAAAGCTCAACCGATGAGTGCGCCCCTCGGCGTGCCCGATGACAGCGTGATGAACCTGGCGCTGCTCGGTAAGACCGCGTTGGCCCTGGCGGTGGTGCTGGGCTGTGTGCTGGTGTTCGGCTGGTTCGCCCGGCGCGTCGGCTCGCGGCCTTTGGCGCCCGGCAAGCAGATGCGGGTGGTCAGTAGCACCGGATTGGGCCAGCGCGAAAAAGTGGTGATCGTGCAAGTGCGTGACCAATGGCTGGTGCTGGGGGTGACGGCGCAACAGGTCACGGCGTTGGCGCAGATGGACGCGCCGGAGCCTGAGCCAGAAGCGGTCGTCGTGCCCGGCGACAACTTTGCCGAGCGCTTGGCTGTGGCGTTGAAGCATAACTTCAAGCGCAAAGGGCGTTCTTCATGACCGGTATCGAAGGCCTCAGCGCCTTTACCGGCCAGGCGGGCGGCGAGCAATGGTCCCTGAGCCTGCAAACCCTGCTGCTGCTCAGCGCCATGGCGTTCCTGCCGGCGATTTTGCTGATGATGACCGGCTTTACTCGCATCATCATTGTGCTGGGCCTGCTGCGCACGGCGCTGGGCACCACCTCGGCGCCGCCGAACCAGGTGTTGCTGGGGCTGTCGCTGTTCCTGACCTTTTTTGTGATGTCGCCGACCCTGGACCAGGCCTACAAAACCGCCTGGCAGCCGTTCTCCCACGATGAAATCACGGTGGAGCAGTTTTTGGACAAGGGCAGCCTGCCGTTTCGAAAATTCATGCTGACCCAGACCCGTCAGGGCGACCTTGCCCTGTTCGCACGGCTGGCGCAGATCGACGATCTGCAAGGCCCCGAAGACGTGCCCATGCGCGTGCTGCTGCCCTCGTTTGTCACCAGCGAATTGAAAACCGCATTCCAGGCCGGGTTCACCATCTTTATCCCGTTCCTGATCATCGACCTGGTGGTGGCGAGCGTGCTGATGGCGCTGGGCATGATGATGGTGCCACCGTCGACCATTTCGCTGCCGTTCAAGCTGATGCTGTTTGTGTTGGTGGACGGCTGGCAATTGCTGCTGGGCTCGTTAGCGCAGAGTTTCTACACCTGATGAGGACGTAAACATGACGCCGGAAATGGTCATGGACCTGGCTTACAAAGGCATGCGCATGAGCATGATCGTGGCCGCGCCCGTGTTGTTCGTGACGCTGTTTATCGGCCTGCTGGTGAGCCTGTTCCAGGCCGCCACGCAGATCAACGAATCGACCTTGTCGTTTATCCCCAAGATCATCGGCGTGTGCGTGGTGCTGGTGATTGCCGGGCCGCTGATCATGGAGATGCTGGTGGACTACACTCGCGCCTTGTTTACCAGCCTGCCCACGCTGATCGGCTGACGCGCCTTGATCGAAGTCAGCTCGGCGCAGCTGCAACTGTGGCTCACCACGTTTTTTTGGCCGTTCTGCCGGGTGCTGGCGTACCTGATGAGCGACCCGATCCTGGGGCATAAAAACGTCTCGAGCCAGGTGAAGGTGGGGCTGGCGATGCTGTTGGCGTTTTTGCTCGCGCCCAACTTGCCGCCGTTGCCGGACGTGGCACTGTTCTCCTGGCCGGGGCTGGGGGTGATCGTCGAGCAGGTGCTGATTGGCATGTCGCTGGGCATGGTGATGCGCGTGACTCTGGCGGTGGTGGAAATGGCCGGAGACATCTGCGGCATGCAAATGGGCTTGGCCTTCGCCACCTTCTTCTCGGCCGACACCGCCACCAACAGCCTGGTGCTGTCGCGCTACCTGGGCATGATCACCATCCTGATGTTCCTCGCGCTCGACGGGCACCTGATGGTGCTGGAACTGCTGGCGACCAGCTTCAAGACTTTGCCCATCGGCAACCTGCACTTTGACCCCAACGCCTGGAACCTGATTGCCCGTTACGGCAGCACTATTTACCTCACCGGTTTGTTGTTGGCACTGCCGATGGTGGCCACGCTGCTGATCATCAACTTGGCCATGGGTATCCTCAACCGCGTATCGCCGCAACTGACGGTGTTCTCGGTGGGCTTCCCGCTGACCCTGACGGTGGGCTTGGGTTTGCTGATGGTGGTGATGGGGGATATGGGGCAGTTTTTGGCTGGTTTGCTGACCAGCACCCTGCAATTTATGCAGTACCTGTTGGAAAACATGTCCCTCCCTTGATTTGTAAACCGGATCAAATGTGGGAGGGGGCTTGCTCCCGATGGCGTTGGATCAGATAAAGATGTACTGACTGACACACCGCAATCGGGGGCAAGCCCCCTCCCACAGTTTTGACCGCGTTCAGTCTGTTGGATGTACTCGAACAGTGGCATCTTCTGCTGCTGGCTTGGACGTGCGCCGGTCTCGAAAAGTGATTGCACCGCCGATCCCCTGTGGGAGCGGGCTTGCCCGCGAAGGAGGTGGGTCAGCTACAGATGTACTGACTGACACACCGCAATCGGGGGCAAGCCCCCTCCCACATTTGGATGTGTGTCTGGCTTGAAAAGTGATGACATTGCTAATCCCCCTCCCACATTTTCTAACTGCATTGAGGCGGTTAGATGTATTCGAACAGGGACATCTTCTGGATGCTGACGAAGGTCTGTTGCGCCGCCTGTAGCGCCACTTGCAACGCGGTGTACTGGGTCACCGACTCGGTGTAGTCGGCATCCACCAACCCTGACAAGCGTTCGGTGTAATTCAGCGCCAAGTCGTCGCCGATGGTGTCGAGCACATCCAGTTGATTAAGCCGTGAACCCACCGAGGTCTGCACCGTCAGCACATTGTCCTGGGCGTTGCTCAGTTGGCGGCTGGCGGTGGAGAGGGTGTTGTTGAGGTTGGCCTGGTCGGCGTCGGTTTCCACCGGGGTTTGCAGCACCGAGATCAGGTTTTTCAGGGTGGCGAACAGGTCTGGGTCGGCGTCGGCGGCTTTGCTGACGGTGATCGTGTCGCCATCCACCGGGGTGCCGGTGAGGGTCAGGGACAGGCCGTTGACTTGCAGGCTGTCGCCGGAGGTGTAGGCCACCGGGTCGGCGCCGTCGAGGCTGTATTGCACGGTGCCGTCGGCGGCGGTGCTGAAGGTGAGGCTGAAGCCGCTGCCGTAGTTGGCGTCCTGGGTGTCGGTGATGGTGGGGCCACTGAAGGTGACGCTGCCGCTGTTGTCGCCGGCCTCGGCGATGAAGCCGGCGGAGCTACTCACGGTGAGGAAGATCGTCGCGCCGGTATCGCCGCTGGCCATGCTCTGGGTGGAGCTGACCAACTGGGTTACCGCGTTGCTATCGCCCTGGTACACCAAATCGCCATTGGCATCGGTGGCAAACGCCGGGCTTTGGCTCTGGTAGCCGGAAAACAGGTAGTTGCCGTTGCTGTCGGTGGCGTTGGCCAGGGTGACGAGGGTGTCGTACACCCCTTGCAACGAGGTGGCGATGGACTCGCGGTCGGCGTCGCTCAAGGTGCCGTTGTTGGCCTGCACGATCAGCGCACGGGCGCTGGTGATCGCATCGTTGATGCTGTCCAGGGTGCTTTCTTCCTGGGACAGCGAGGTGCTGATGGCGCTGCGTGCGTCGGCATATTGCTCGTTCGCGGCGATGGCCTGGCGCACGTTGACAGCTTGGGCGGCGGCCAGGGAATCATCCGAAGGGTTGACCACCCGCGTGCCGCTGGACACTTGCTGCGCGGCGGTTTGGTAGGCGCTTTCCTGGGCGAGCATGGCGTTCAGGCTCTGGTTGTATATCGTCGCACTGCTAAGGCGCATGGCGTCACTCCGCTCAGTTGATGTCGAGGATGGTGTCGAGCAGGGACGTGCCCACTTCCACCACTTTCGCGCAGGCCTGGTAGTACTGCTGGTAGACGATCAGGTTGGCGGCCTCTTCATCCAGGTTCACCCCCGATTCGGACTGTTGCAGCGTGGTCAGTTGCTCGGTGAGGCTCGACTGGGTTTCCAGTTGCCCGGCGATTTTGCTGGCGGTGCTGCCCACGTCGCTGACCAGCGCCGAATAGGTTTGGCTAAGGGTCTTGCTGCCGCCGACGATGCTGTCGGTTTGCAGGTTGAGCATGGCCAGGGCGTTGCTGTTGTCACTGGCACCGGTGGAGGTGCCGGCGGCGATCAGGCTGCCGTCGGTGGTCAGGGTGGTGAAGCTGCTGGCGGCATTGCGCGTGGGCAGTATCAGGAAACTGTCGCCGCTGTCGGCGGTGCCGCTGATGGCCACGCTCATGCCGGCGAAGGTCAGGGTGGCGCTGCTGCTGTCGAACGCCGAGGTGACGCTGGCGCCGGTGTCGTTGCGGGTGACGGTGTAGCCGTCGGTGTCGGAGTACTTCACGGTGTAGTCGGTGGCGGCGAGAGCGCTGACATCATCGGTGAAGGTGGCGGTGAGCGTGGCGTCGCCGGTGTTCTGGGTGTTGCCGTAGGTGGACGGGTCGGCCACCGAAAACAGCGCCGTGCCGGTGTCGCCATTGAGGTCGATGCCGGAGGCCTGCAAGGTGTTGAAGGCTTGGGTCAGGCTGACGGCGAGAATGCCCAACTGGTTCTGTGCGTCCGTGAGGCTGGTGTCGCGAAAGTCCATCAGGCCGCCGATAGAGCCGCCTTCGAAGGTGGAGTCGTCCAGCGTGGTGGTGTGGCCGGCGGCGTCCACATAGGTGACCACGGTTTGCGTCGGGTCGCTGGCGGACACGGCGGTTTGCAGGTCGAAGCTGCTGTTGCCCGACACCAACGCCAGGCCATTGCTCAGGGACACGGTGTAGCTGCCGTTGTCTTGGGTGGTGACGTCCACGTCCACCAGTTCGCTGAGCTGGCTCACCAGCAGGTCGCGCTGGTCGAGCAGGGTGTTGGAGGTAGTGCCCAGTGCGTTGGTCAGGCTGATTTTTTTGTTGAGGTCGGCGATCTGCTCAGTGATGTCGTTGACCTGGGTGACTTGGTCGTCGATCTGGCTGTTAACGTCATCGGCCATGTCGTCCAGGTAACTGCCCAATTGGGTGAACTGGGACGTGAGGGTTTGCGCGGCGCCGATCACCTCTTCGCGGGCAGCGGTGTCGCTGGCGTCGGAGGTCAGGGTTTGCAGGGCCGAGAAGAAACTTTGCATCAGGGTGTCGAGGCTGGCGTCGCCGTCGGCCAGCAGGCTGTCGATCTGATCGACTTCGGTCTGGTAGGTGGACAGCGCGCTTTCGGCACTCACCGAGCTATTGAGCTGGCTGGTGACGAACTGGTTGTACTGGCGATCCACACTGGAGATCTGCACGCCGCTGCCCGAGGTGGACTCGGAGAAGTTGGCCACTTGCAAGGTGTAGCCCGTGGTGTAGGCGTTGGTGGTGTTGCTGCTGCTGGTACTGAGGGCGATCTGTGCGGCGGTCAGGCCGCTGACGCCAATGGAAATAATGCTCATCGAGAAGCTCCTGGGCTACATGGTTGGCACTATCGGCCCGGCGAAAGGGCATCTTGACCCCCGGCCTATAAATCGTTGCGTGCTTGTGTGGCGTGCAAGGGGCCGATGGTGGCCATGACGGAAATAAGCTTTTGCGCGTAACGCGGGTCGGTGGCGTAACCGCCTTGTTGCAGGGCGATGGCGGCTTGCGGTGCGTCAGTGGCGGTGCGTACGGCGGCATAGCCGGGGCGGCTGCGCATCAGGCGGGCGTAGTCGCTGAAGGCGGCGTCGTCGCTGGGGTATACGCGGAAGGCTTCGATCTGTTTTTGCGCGGTGTCGTCGCTGTATTCGGTGGTCATCACTTCGGTGGTCGCGCCTTGCCAGGCTGAGCCTGCCTTGATGCCGAACAGGTTGTGGCTGTCGGCACCCTGGGCGGTGGTGATGGTGCGCCGGCCCCAGTCGGTTTCCAGTGCGGCTTGGGCCAGGATCAGCTCGGCAGGCACGCCGCTGTTGCGCGCAGCGTTTTGTGCCGGACCGCTTAAGCGGGCGATAAAGGCTTGGACGTGATCGGGCTGGTCGTTGTTTGCGCCGCTGACTTCATGGCGCTTCCAGGCGGCGAAAGGGTTGGCGCGGGTGGGCGGCAAATCCAGAAATGCCGTGGTCGCCGCGCTCAGCTCGGGGGTTGGCGCATGGGTGTAACCGCTCAATTGCCGCGTGAGTTGCTCGGCCAGGCCGATGCCTTTGCCCGACAGGCTCTGTGCCCACTGCTGGTCGAGCATCTCGGTGTACATCTCGGTTTGTGAGTTGCTCGACATCTCTGACTTGGGCACCGCTGCGCGCATGCTTTTAAGCATCATCTGGATAAACACCGCTTCGAACTGCTTGCTGGCCTCCTTGAGCCCTGCATGCGGGTCCAGGTGCGCGCTGTTACGCAGGTGATCAAGGCCCTGCACGTCGAGGGCAAAGTGATCGGTGCTTTTCATCAGATGATCTCCAGCTCAGCCCGTAACGAACCCGCCGCCTTGAGCGCCTGCAAGATCACCATCAAGTCCTGCGGCGTGGCGCCCAGGGCGTTGAGGCCCTTGATCACGTCCATCAGATTCGCGGTGCCTTCCAGCAAATGCAGCGAGCCGCCCTGGGATTCGATGGAGATATTGCTCTGGGACGTCACCGCCGTTTGCCCACCACTGAATGCCCCTGGCTGACTGGCGGTGTTGGTGGTATCGATGATCACCGACAAATTGCCGTGGGCCACGGCGGCGCGGTAGAGCTTCACCGAGCTGTTGAGCACGATGGAGCCGGTGCGCGAATCGAGGATGACTTTTGGCCGCGCCTGGATCGGCAGCACTTCAATGCTCTCGATGCGCGCCATGAAGTTGGTGCGTTCGTTGGGCGACACCGGCCCCTGGATCTCGATCATCCCGCCGTCCACGGCCGAGGCCACGGTGCGGCGCATGTCCAGGTTGATGGCGTAGACGATGCGCTGGGCGGTGGCCGAGTCTGGCTCATGCAGCGCCAGGCTGAGCAGGCCGTGGTCGCTGTTCAGGTTCAGCGCCACTGCGCGCTCGATGATTGCGCCGCGTGGAATTCGTCCGCCCGCAAGCTGGTTGACCGTCACGCTGCTGCCGTTGGCCGATGCGCCCGCGCCGCCCACCAGCAGGCTGCCCTGGGCCACGGCATACACTTCGCCGTCGGCGCCTTTCATCGGCGTCATTAATAACGTGCCGCCACGCAGGCTCTTGGCGTTGCCGATGGACGACACCACCACGTCGATCTGCTGACCGGGGCGCGACAGGGCGGGCAGGTTGGCGGTGACGATCACCGCAGCAATGTTGCGCATCTGCATGTTCGCCCCGGCGGGCAGGGTGACGCCCAGTTGCGAGAGCATGTTGGTCAGGCCCTGTTCGGTGAACGGGCTTTGGGTGGTCTGGTCGCCGCTGCCGTCCAGGCCAACCACCAGGCCGTAGCCCACCAGGTTGTTGGGGCGGATGCCGGAAAAATCGGCGATGTCGCGGATCTGCTCGGCCTGCCCTGTTGCGCATAGCCACAACGGGCAGCTCAGCAGCAGGATTCTGGCGGCTCTTAGGAACATGGCAGCGTTACTCAGAAGGGTGAAACATTGAGAAGGATGCGATGGAGCCAGCCCATGCGCTGCGCTTCATTGATATAGCCGTCGCCCACGTACTCGATGCGCGCTTGGGACACCTGGGTCGATGACACGGTGTTTTCCCCGGTGATGCTGCGCGGGTTGACCAGGCCGGAGAACCGGATGAATTCGGTGCCCTGGTTGATGGCGATCTGTTTGTCACCGCGCACCCGCAGGTGCCCGTTGGGCATCACTTGCATCACTGTCACAGAGATGGTGCCGGTGAACGAGTTGTTCGCCTGGGAACCGCCTGCGCCGATAAAGTCGTGGGTGGTGGAGGCGTCCATCCCAAACGAGCCGACCTGGGAGGCGCGCGCCGAGGTGGTGGCGAACTTCAGGCCCATGGAACCGGCACGGCTGGCATTGGACGAGGAGTTCTTGCTGGCGCTGACCTGTTCTTCCAGTTGGATGGTCAGGGTGTCGCCGACCCGGCGCGGGCGGCGGTCTTCGAACAGCGGCTGCGAGCCGAGGCTGCCTTGGTAGATCGAACCGTTGGCCTGGCGCAGCGGGTAGACCGGCGCCGGCAGGTCTTCCTCGGGCACCACCGGTTTGTGGGGCAGTTGATCGCAACCGGCGAGTGCCAGCAGGCAGACGAATAGATACTGTTTAGCCATGGAAATCACAGTTGTGTGAGGCGCTGGAGCATTTCGTCGGAGCTCTCCACGGCCTTGCTGTTGATTTCGTAGGCGCGCTGGGTCTGGATCATGCCGACCATTTCTTCCACCACGTTCACGTTGGAGGTTTCCACGTAGCCCTGAGACAGAGTGCCGCCGCCGTTCAGACCCGGCGTGGTTTCTGTGGGCGAGCCCGACGCGTCGGTTTCCAGGTAGAGGTTCTGGCCGATGCTTTCCAGGCCAGCCGGGTTGATGAACAACGCCAGGTTGAGCTGGCCGACCTGGGTCGAGGTGGATGCACTAGGGGTGGTGACCGAGACAATGCCATCGGTGCTGATGGTGATGGCGGTGGCGTTGGCCGGGATGGTCACACCGGCCGAGAGTTTGTAGCCGTTGGAGGTGACCATCTCGCCGTTGGCGTCGAGCTGGAAGCTGCCGTCACGGGTGTAGCCGGTGCTGCCGTCGGGCATGTCCACTTGGAAAAAGCCGAGGCCGTTGATGGCCAAATCCTTGGAACTGCTGGTCTGCTCCAGGTTGCCTTGGGTGTGCAGGCGCTCGGTGGCCACTTCGCGCACGCCGGTGCCCACCTGCAAACCCGAGGGCAGGCGTGTGTCGGTGCTGCTTTGCGCGCCCGGCTGGCGCACGTTCTGGTACACCAGGTCTTCGAACACCGCGCGCGAGCGCTTGAAGCCGTTGGTGCTGACGTTTGCCAGGTTGTTGGCGATCACGTCCATTTGGCCTTGCTGGGCTTCGAGGCCGGTTTTTGCCGTCCACAGCGATCTGATCATCGTTCGGTTCCTTGTAGGTGCAACGGTGCGGTCAGCTCAGGGACAGCAGGCTGTTGGCGCTCTTGGCGTTTTCGTCGGCGGTGCTGATGGCTTTCATCTGCATGTCGTAGCGGCGTGAGTTGTCGATCATCGCGACCATGGCGCTGGTGGGGCTGACGTTGCTGCCTTCCAGGGCGCCGGGGGCGACGCGCAGGGTGTCGTCGGCCGGCAAGGGTTGTGTGTTGGCGGTGCGGAACAAACCATCGGTGCCGGGTTGCAAGGTGCCGGGCTGTGCCGACACCAACTTCAATTTGCCCACTGGGCTCAAACCCCGAGGGCTCATGCCCAGTTCACGCACGCTGATGGTGCCGTCGCTGCCGAGGGTGACTTCGCTGCCCAGGGGCACGGTGATCGGGCCGCCATCGCCGATCACCGGGCGACCACCCACGCTCATGGCGCCGGTGCCGTCCACCTGCAAGTCGCCGCGTCGGGTGTAGGCTTCGCTGCCGTCGCCGGTCTGCACCGCGAGCATCACGTTTTCGCCCAGGGCCACGTCCAATGCGCGGTCGGTGTGCACGATGGGGCCTTCGCTCCAGTCCACGCCGATGCCGTTGGCGGCCACCGACACACGGGTCGGCAGGCCGTCGCCCGCCACGGGTGACGACTGCATCTCCACCAGTTGTGCACGAAAGCCCGGGGTCACGATATTGGCCAGGTTGTTGGCCACCACCGCTTGCTGTTCGAGCGCCTGGTTGGCCCCGCTCATGGCCGTGAAAAGCATGCGATCCATAGGGTCAGGAACCGATGTTCACAGCTTGTTGCAGCACTTCGCTTTGCGCCGTCACCGACTTGGCGTTGGCCTGGAAGTTACGCTGGGCAATGATCAGGTTCACCAACTCCGCGGTCAGGTCGACGTTGGAGTCTTCGGTGGTGCCGCTGAGGATAGACCCCAGCGAGCCACTGCCGGCCACGCCCAACAGCGCCTGGCCGGAGGAGGTGGTGGCCAGCCAGGTGTTGTCACCATTGGCCTTCAAGCCGTTTTCATTGCTGAAGGTGGCGAGCTGGATCTGGTCGATGTTTTTGGTCTGGTCGTTGGAGTAGGTGGCGACCACGGTGCCGGTTTCATCGATGGTGAAGCTCACCAGGCTGCCGGAGGTGTAGCCGTTCTGGGTGATGTCGGACACCGCCGAGTCGTTGCCGAACTGGGTGGTGCCGGTCAGGTCCAGGGTGAGGGCGATGTCTGCCGCGCCGTTGTCTGGGTCGTAGGTGTAGGTGCCGGTGGCGCCGCTGGTGATCAGGCCGCTGGCGCTGAATTCGACGGTTTGGGTGTCGGTCAGCAGGTTGCCGTCGATAGCGGTGTGCACGGTCCAGCTGTTTTCGCCGCTCTTGGTGAAATACAGGGTGCTGGTGTGGCTGATGCCCAGGGAGTCGTAAAGCGTGGCGCTGGTGGAATAGGAGTAGGTGGACGAGTCGGTCTGGTCGAAGGTGGTGGTGATCACGTCTTCGCTGGCATCCAGGTTGAGCTCGGCATCCAGCTCGGTGCTGGCGCTGGCTTGCAGACCAGTCGTAGGAATCTGGATGACGCCGTTGACCCCCAGCAGTTTGTCGCCGGCGGCGTTTTCCAGGTAGCCGTCGGCGGTCAGGGTGAGCTGGCCGTTACGTGAGTACACGGTTTGGGTACCGTCGGTGAAGGTGAAGAAACCGTCGCCGTTGATGGCCAGGTCCAGGGAGTTGTCGGTGGTGGTCAGGCTGCCGGATTCGAAGTTCTGCACCACGCCGGACACCTGGGTGCCCAGGCCCACATCGGCGCCGGAGTACACGTCGGCGAACTGGGTGGTAGAGCTTTTGAAGCCCACGGTCTGGGAGTTGGAAATGTTGTTACTGACCACGTTGAGGTCGGTGGACGCCGCCGACAGACCACTGAGCGCTTGGGAAAAAGCCATGATGTTTCTCCTTTATAGAAGTGGGGCGTCAGAGGACGAGGCTGATATCGCTGAGGGCAACGTTGTCGTTGACGCCTCCCAGGTCCAGTGCAACCTGGTTGCTGCTGTCGGTGGTGACGCCGGTGACCAGGGCATATTTGAGTGCGGTGCTGGTGACCGCGACGTCGCTGGCGGTGGCGCTGATGCTGAAGGTGTAGGCGCCATCGGCGGCGGTGGTGCCGTCGTCTTGCAGGCCGTCCCACGACAAGGCCTGGGTGCCGGAACTCATGCTGCCTTCATCAATCGTGCGCACCACGGTGCCGGTGCTGTCCTTGATGGTGACGGTGACGTCGTCGGCATCGCTGTCGAGGGTGACGCCGAAGGTGGTGGCCACGCCGTCGCCGACCTGGATGGTGTTGCCGTCGATCAACACGCCATTGCCCACCAGCGCCGAGGCTTGCAGGGTTTCGGCGGCGCTGATCTGGCTGGAGATGCCTTCGAGGGTACTCGTCACATTTTCGATGCTGCTGATGGTGCTGATCTGTGCGAGCTGGGTGACCATCTCGCTGTTGTCCATCGGGTCGGTGGGGTCTTGGTTTTGCAGCTGTGTGGTCAGCAGCGTGAGGAACTGGTCTTGCAAGTCATCCGCCGCCGAGGTGGTGCTGTCGGCGGTGGTGCTGGTGCTGTTCATGGTCGACAGCACCGAGCTGGCAATCGTACTGGTCATGGTTTACGCCTCACCCAGGGTTAAAGTTTTGAGCATCATTTCCTTGCTGGTGGACATGACTTCAACGTTGGCCTGGTAGGAGCGCGACGCAGAGATCATGTTGACCATTTCGCCCACCGGCTCGACGTTGGGCATGGTCACGTAGCCCGACTCGTCGGCCAGCGGGTCGCCGGGGCGGTATTCCTGGCGCATCGGCGAGGCGTCCTCGACCACTTGGCTGACGCGTACGCCACCGATGTTGCTGCCGGCCTGGTACTGCGACTCGAACACCACTTGGCGCGCCCGGTAGGCTTCGTTGTCCGGGCCGCTGGTGGTGTCGGCGTTGGCCAGGTTGCTGGCGGTTACGTTCATGCGCTGGGACTGGGCGCTGAGCGCGGAGCCGGCGATATCGAAAATGCTGAACATCGACATGGTGCTTTCCCTGGGTTATTCGGACTGCATGGCGGTCTTGAGCGACTGCAAGCGGTTGGTCAGGAAGGTGAGGCTGGCCTGGTAGCGCACGGCGTTATCGGTGAACTGGGCGCGTTCGCGGTCCATGTCCACGGTGTTGCCGTCCAGGCTCGGCTGGTCGGGCACGCGGTAGAGCAAGTCGCGGCTGGCAAAACTGCTGGTGGACGCGGCGTGCAGGTGCCGGTCCGAGGTGGTGGCCAGGGCCATGCCGCTGCCCATGTGCTGTTTTTGCAGGGAGCTGGCCAGTTCGGTGGAGAAGTTGAAGTCCCGCGCGCGGAAGTTGGGTGTGTCGGCGTTGGCGATGTTATTGGCCAATACCTGCTGGCGCTCAGCCCGCAAACTCATTGCGTCCTGCTGAAAGCGCAGCTCGTTGTCGAGCTTGTCGATCATGGTTGCGGACCTGTGCATCAAATAAATGAACGGCTCGCAGGTTAGTCCCAAGGGTGGCGAGGCAAAGGCTGAAACAGGCGGCTATTTGGCGACTAATTCAGGATTTGCCCTGTGGGTGGGGGGGCTAGAATTTGGCGTTGTGAAGCCTTGAGGGTCGGATTTATGGCGTGGCGATTGGTCGGTTTGGCGTGCGTGCTGTGCAGTGCCCTGGCCCAGGCGGATGGCTTGGAAGACAAGGTGCGCGGCGTGATTGCACCGCGCTTGCCGGCGCGCGCCCAACTGGTGGCGGTTGATATCGGCCAGCCCGCCACTCGAATCCTGGAGTGTTCGCAGCCTCGGCCTTATCTGGTGCATCCCGAGCAGAGCGCTATCGGGCGTGTGGCGGTGGGGGTGCGTTGTGGCAGCGAGGTGGCCGGCTACCTGCAAGTGAGTGTGCGTGTGGAGGGCGACTATATAGTCAGTCGTCAACGCATCGAGGCGGGCGAGGTGATCAAGGCACCGATGTTGGAACTCAAGCGCGGCTCACTCGAGCGGTTGCCCAAGGGTAGCGTGTTTGAGATGGGCCAGATCATCGGTCGCCAGGCCAGTCGCAACCTCGGGCGAGGCATGGTGCTGACCCGCAGCCACTTCCGCGAGCCTTGGTTGGTGCAACGCAACCAGCGGGTGACGTTGCAGGCCCAGGGTGTCGGTTTCACTATCAGCCGCGACGGCAAGGCGCTGGATAACGGCAGCCTGGGCAGCAACGTACGGGTGGTGGGCAGCGACGGCAAAATGCTCAACGCCCAGGTGGTGGGCCAGAATGAATTGCTGCTGCGCTATTAATTTTTATCCAAGGTCAAAGTTTGCCATCGCGATTGCCGATAGTGACTCAACCACAGCCAATTGAAGCCTCTAACGTGAAAATCATAAGTGCGAACCTGACCAACCCCCCGGCACCTACTGACAGCAAAGTGGCGGGCGCCCAACGCATCGACATGCAGCCCCTGGATGCGACGCTTGATGATGGCGTGCAAGTGTCCAGCAGCACCGCGAGCGCAGACGTTGCCACGTCGGCGGATGTAGATATGGAAAAAATCGCGGCCCTGCGTCAGTCCGTCGAAAGTGGCACTTACCAGGTAAGCGCCGATTCGATCCTTGATGGGTTGGCGGCGAGTGTCCGCGAAACCGAATGAGCGCCCGTTGATGAGCCGCAGGTAACCATGAGTCTGAGTAAACATCTGCAGGTGCAGCAGCAGGCGATTGAGCAATTGGTGCAATTGCTGGAGCAGGAACGCTTGGCGTTGGCTCAGGCCAAGGTGGATGGCGAACGCCTGCAAGAACTGACGGCGAGCAAGCAGGCCGCTTTGCTCAGGTTGGAGCAGTTGGAAGCCATACGCGCCGGGGCGCAGTTGAAGCTGGGCTATGGGGCAGGGCGCCAAGGTGCGCTCAAGGCGGCTGAGGATGCTGATTGCGTGGCGGTTTGGCGCGAGGTGCAGGCGCTGGCGCGCAGGGCGCGGGAGTTGAACGTTGCCAATGGCGCGGCGTTGGGTGTGCGCATGGCGGCTAACCAGCGGATTGTTGGGTTCCTGAATACGGTGGTGGGGAACAAGCTGTATGGGCCGGATGGGCGAACGCAGCGGAATGACGCTTGAAGTTCTTCTATATAGAGAGAGTAGGGCGTTTCAGGCGATTTGATAGAAAAGCTAAATTAAAGGTTGACGGCAGATTCTGGAAGCCTATAATTCGCCCCACTTCCGGCGCAGTCGAAACGGAAAACTCCTTGGTAAACAATGAGTTACGCAGTTTTCGGCAGCAGGTTGCTTCAGTTCATCGAAGCGGTCA
>NZ_JACVZE010000012.1 GCF_015461805.1 Pseudomonas pisciculturae | reverse complement strand
GCACCATACTGGCTGCCTTGAGTTTGAATTCACTGGAATAAGATTTGCGCATATTCAAAACACCTCAAATTTAGGCGCCATCATAGCGCCCGATTAAAGTGTCCAAAATCATTAGGCCAGATCAAGCTCGCTCCTACAGGGTTGGGGTCAGCCGATGGGCAGTTCGCCGGTCACAATCGCCGTCACGATGAAGATGAAAAACATCGGGATCGACCACTTGAAGAATTCCTTCTGATACTCCCCAAACGTCATCTCCGTACGGTTCATCAGCAAAAACAACCACGCCACCGTCGGGCTGGCATAGCGCAACGCTTGACCCATAAACGACGCCACGCCGATCTCGGTGGGGCTGATGCCGAACTTGTAGGCGATGGGCGCCACCACCGGCAGGATGCCGAAGTAGTACGCGTCCACCGGCAAGGCGTAGCAGGCGAGGGCGCCGAGGAAGGCGAAGATCAGTGCGGTGTGGCTGCCCATGGAGTCTGGGATCAGGCTGGCCATGTGTTCGGCCACGGCGCCGGCCATGCCGCTGCCGTTGAAGATGCCCAAGAAGCAGCCGGCGGCGAGGATGATCGAGGCCACGGCCACGGCGTCGCCACCGTTGGCGGTGATGCGTTCGCGTTGCTCCACGGCGGTGTAGTTGACCGTCAGTGCAATCGCGGTGCCAAGCATGAACACCACGGCGCCGCTGGCCCAGCCGGCAATCAGGATCACCAGCATGCCCAGGGTTAACGCCAGGTTGAACAGGAAAAGACGCGGGCGCTTGAGTTCCTTGTCATGGTCCTTGATCACGTTGACCATCTGCACGATCTGTTCAGGCGTCACGATACCGTTGGCACCCTTTACAAAGCCCAGGCGTTTGCGTTCCTTGATGCCCATCAGGTAGGCCATAAAGAACACATAGAGAAACGACACGCCGAGGATCGGCAGGATCGCCACGAACAGCGTGTTGACCTCCACATTCAATACCGCCGCCGCCCGTGCCAACGGGCCGCCCCAGGGCAGGCAGTTGCCCAGGCCGCAGGGCAGGATGATCAGCATCGCCAGGTTCGACAGCTTCATGCCCATCTGTTTGTACAGCGGCAGGAACGCGGTAGTGATGATCAGGATGGTGGTGGTGCCGTCGCCATCCAGCGTGACCACGGCCGAGGTAAACGCGGTGACCAAAATAATTTTCAGCGGGTCGCCGTTGGCCTTGCGGATGAGGAAGGTACACAGCGGATCAAAAAGCCCCACGTTCATCATCAGGCTGAAATACAACACGGCAAACAGGATCATCACCGTGGGGTTGACCGTGCCCAGGGAGACCTTGCCAGCCTCGTTCTGCGAGTAGAACAGCCCCTCGCGCACCCATTGAATGATGGTGCCCATCGGCACGCCATTGACCAGGCACGCCAGCACCCCCACGGCCAGCGACACCACGATGAGGCCGGTAAACGGCGATAGTTTTTGCTTGATGACCAGCACCAAAAACAAGGTGATCAACACATAGCCCAGAACTGTCAGCATCTGAACGTCTCCACAATTTTATTTTTATAGTGAGCGCAGCAGGTGGGGCGCCAAGCGCCCCGGATACAGCCTTGAACGTTACTGGCCTTCCAGCAGTTGGGTGACCCACGCCGGGGCCAGCGCCGGCAAGGGCTGGCCGCTGTCTCGGGCGCGAGTGTAGGCATCGATCACGTCGCGGCGCTGGTTTTCGTAGGTACTTTTTTTCTCCGAGGCTTCCAGCACTTCCACCAAGCGTGCGCGGGGTACCACGGTGACGCCGTCGTAGTCGCCGAACACCAGGTCGCCCGGTGCTACCTCGACACCGGCGCAGGTCACGGTGGCGTTGATCTTGCCCGGGCCTTGCTTGCCGGGGCTGCGTTGCATGAAGCCCTTGGCGTAGATCGGGATGTCCAGTTGGGCCAATGGCACCTTGTCGCGCACACAACCGTCGATGACCATGCCGGCCAACCCAACGGCCTGGGCGGCACCGGCCATCAGGTCGCCGATATAAGCGCGGCCGGGGTAGGCCTTGCCGGCCACCACTAGCACGTAGCCGGGCTGGCCCTGGTATACCGCGACGTGGATGGGGAAGTTGTCGCCGTCTTCGGTGTCGACGGTGTAGGCGGTGCCGAGCATCACCTTGCTCTCATCCAGGGGCATTAGGTCGGCATCCATGCAGCCGTTACGCGGGATGCCGAGGCTTTGCATGCCGTCGCACAGTTGCGCCGGGCTGAGTTTGCGAAAGCGCGCGAGCAGGTCGGCGGGGATCAGGTCGGGCAGGGGGAAGTAGTGTTCAGTGTTCATGGCAGGGCCTCAGGCGTGGGCAGCAAAGTGGGCGATGGCGGTGCGAAAATCCATGTCGCTGCCACCGGGGCCGAGCAGGCTGGCCCAGTCGGTGGCGGCAAGATTTTCGAGCTGGGCATGGGTGGCGCGGGTCATTACCGGGTCGACGCCGACGGCTTCGAGGGTGGCGACCGCATCGTCCATTTCCGCGCTGCGGCGCTTGGCGTGAATCAGCGTGCGGGCGGTGAAGGTGTTGGCCAGTTGCTCGATGGTCTTGCCATTGAGCGAATCCCCCAGAGACGCCACCAGTGTGTCGAGCACGCCAAACTTTTCACCGGCCTGGAAGGCTTCCAGCAGCAATTGCGGCAGGCCTTTCATCACCACGCTCTTGAGCATCTTGATGGCGGAGGCGGCGCCGGCTTCGGCGTCCAGCACGGTCAATTGCATGCCCCGTGGCGTGAAGGCCTCGGCAAATGCAGCCGCGCCGTCGCCTGCCAGCAGCATAGGTACGCGGTGGTTATTGCCGGGCACGGTGCCCATCACGGCGCTGTCGCAAAAGCCTACGCCAGCGGGGCGGGGCAGTTGGTCTATGGCTTGTTTGACGGTGGGCGCGGCGGAGTTCATATCAACATAGGTTTGCCCGGCGACCAGTAGCGGCAGGGCTTTTTGTGCAATGGCCAACGCGCTGCTGGCGCTGGTGAGGCACACCACGAAGCGGGCATCGCGGCAAGCGTGTTCCAGGGAGTCGAAGAGGGTGACGTGCAGTTGCTCGGCGCGTTGTTGCAGGGTGGGGCTGACGTGGGCGTCGAAGGCGCCGATCTGTAGATCGCCGGTGGTACGTAGGCCCGTGCAGAGGTGGTAGGCGGCTTCGCCAAACCCGATGAAGACGATATCCATCCAGTGTTTCCTTCATTGTCTTTGTTATTGATGAAGGAAGAGCAAGGGCTGTGCCACTGCGTTCGACTCTATGTAAAACAATGGGTTAGGATTTTAAGGTTGAAATGCTGCGTTGCATGGCATTTCAAATAATTGCGCCATGCAATAATCTGCAATCTCTACCCGTGCTGCTGAGGTCTACCATGCAAGGCACCATCGCCGTGATTTCCCCCTCCAGCACCCTGACCTCGGTGATGCGCGGCATCCTCCAACAGCGCGGTTTATCGCTGCTAGTGGTGGAAGCCGCCCAGCACGACGCAACCCTCAAGGCACGCCAACTGCTCGACAGCGGCGTCAGCGTGATCATCAGCCGCGGCCGCACCGCCAGTGTGTTGCGCGAGCAATTGCGGGTGCCCATCGTCGAGGTCAAACACACGTTTTTCGACTGCATCAATGCCTATCACAAGGCGCAGCAGGTGTCGGACAAGGTCGCCTTCCTGGCCACGTCCGAGGGCTATGCGACGATTCTGGAAAAAGCGCGGCCGTTTATGCCGCAGGTGTCGATCTGCCTGATCGACCCCTTGGGCAGCAGCCAGGCCACCGAGGCGCAGCTGGACCGCTTGCAGGCGCAAGGCATTGAAGTGGCGATTGGTGGTTTGTCATCGCGCCAGGCAGTGATGGCGCGGGGCATGCGCTACATCATGTCCGAGGCCGACCCAGATGCGGCCGAAGAGGCCATCGATGAAGCCTTGCACTTGTTGCAGATCGAGGAGGAGCGGCGGCTCAAACGCGTGGAATTGCAGAGCCGCTACGAGATGATCCAGTCGATCCTAAATTGCGTGTCCGAAGGCATATTCAGTGTCGACAGCCAGCGCACCCTCACCAACATGAACAGCGTGGCCACGGGTTACCTGGGCAGCCTGGGGGTTGGTGACAGCATCAATGGCCTGCTGACCCAGGACTATTTCAGCCAGGTACTCAACCACGGCCGCCCGGTGCGCGGTGCGCTGATCAGTCTGGGGCGTTTGTCGCTGACGTTGAGCATCGCCCCGATCACCCTCGACAACCAGGTGATCGGCGCCGTGGCCACCCTGCAAAGCCAGACCGAAATCACCGCCATCGAACGTAAGATGCGGCGCCAATTGGCACGCCTGCACCTGGCCGAAAAAACCTTCGACGACATCATCGGCAGCAGCCCGGCGCTGGCCAAGGCCAAGCGCCTGGCCCTGACCTATGCGGCGGTAGACAGCACAGTGATGATCGAAGGCGAAACCGGCACCGGCAAAGAGCTGTTCGCCCAGAGCATTCACAACGCCTCGCGCCGCAAAAACGGCCCGTTCGTGGCGATCAACTGCGCAGCGTTTGCCCCCGGTGTGCTGGAGAGCGAACTGTTTGGCTACGTCAAAGGCGCCTTTACCGGCGCACTCAACGAAGGCAAGGCGGGCGTGTTCGAACTGGCGCACACCGGCACCATCTTTTTGGATGAAATCAACGAAACCTCTACCGACATCCAGGTGAAACTGCTGCGCACCTTGCAAGAGCGCAAGGTGGTGCGCATTGGTGATGACAAAGTCACGCCCATCGACATCCGCATCATCACCGCCAGCAACAAAAGCTTGCCGCAGTTGGTGGCTCAGGGGCTGTTTCGTGAGGACTTCTTCTACCGCATCTGCGTGCTCAAGTTGCACCTGCCGGCGTTGCGTGAGCGCCGTGGGGATATTTCCGAGTTGGTGCGCTACTTGTTACTAAGCTTGCCGATGGACACGGCCGAGCCTTCGGATGATTTGTTGGTGCGTCTTAGCGGTTATGCGTGGCCGGGCAATATTCGGCAATTGGGTAATGTCGTCGAGCGCCTGGCGGTGATGAGCCAAGGGCGGCCGTTTGCGCAGCCGTGGCTGGAGGAGGTATTGGAGGATCTGTCCACCGATGTGGCGGTTGAGCAGGGCGCTCCCATCAAGAGCGAATTGGCGTTGCTGCACGATGTACTCAGCAGCGTACGCGGTAACCGCGAAGAGGCCGCCAAGCGCTTGCACATCAGCACTACCACCTTGTGGCGGCGGATGAAAAAGTACCTGGATGAAGACCCTGGGTGCTTTGACAGTGCGCGGTATTGACTGGCCAACCTCGCGCCCCCTGTGGGAGCTGGCTTGCCTGCGATAGCTATAGCTCAGGCACCACATCTCTACCGGCCATACCGCCGCCTTCGCAGCCTAGCTAACCCGGCAATGTCGATGCGAGATGAGGGTGCTGCCTGTATCCCGCAAAACCCAGCGATCTGTGTCTACCGCGCCAGACACCCACTGGCTAGCCTGACCCCTCCCTTCCTCACACAATCGAGCGCATCATGGATCTCACTGGCGTCCCCTTTGGCATCACCGATTGGTCCATCGTCGAACCCACACTCCACCCAGGCGTCACGGGCAATGCGTCTTGGCGCACCTGCCACTTTGGCACCACCCGTGTGCGCAGGGTGCAATACTCCCCCGGCTACCTGGCGGATCACTGGTGCTGGCGTGGGCATATCCTGCTTTGCCTTGAGGGCGAGTTGCACACCGAACTGGAGGACGGCCGCCAATTCACCCTGGCGGCCGGCATGAGTTACCACGTAGGCAATGACATGGAAGGCCATCGCTCATCGACCGCCACCGGGGCAACGTTGTTTATTGTGGACTGATAGAGATGTAGTGCCCGTGCTACAGCTTTCGCAGGCAAGCCAGCTCCCACCTTTGACTGCATTCCAAAGGGGGAACGCGGTCACCTGTGGGAGCTGTCGAGCTTTAGCGAGGCTGCGAAGGCGGCGGTGCTGGCGGCAGAGATGGGGTGGCTGAACTACAGCTTTCGCAGGCAAGCCAGCTCCCACATTCGACTGCATTTCAACAGGATGAATGCGGTCATCTGTGGGAGCTGTCGAGCTTTAGCGAGGCTGCGAAGGCGGCGGTGCTGGCGGTAGAGATGGGGTGGCTTAACTATAGCTTTCGCAGGCAAGCCAGCTCCCACATTCGACTGCATTTCAACAGGATGAATGCGGTCACCTGTGGGAGCTGTCGAGCTTTAGCGAGGCTGCGAAGGCGGCGGTGCTGGCGATAGAGATGCAGCGTTTTAATGCATCTTGCTGTGGTCCATACCATCCAGCCCTCGGGCCGGGGCTTTGACTTCAATCGACTGTTGCTCGCCCTTGGCGTTTTCGACGGTAAGGGTCAGCGGCACCTGGTCGCCTTCCTTGATCTGGCCGGTCAGGCCCATCAGCATCACGTGGTAGCCGTTGGGGTCGAGGGTCACGGTCTTGCCGGCGGGCAGGGCGACCGCGTCCACCGGGCCCATGCGCATCACATCATCCTTCATGCTCATCTCATGGATTTGCACGTCCTTGGCCACCGGCGACGCCACGCGCAGCAGCTTGCTGTCGCTGTCGGCGGTAACGGTCATGAACGCGCCGCTGCTCGGCTGGCCCGGCACGGTGGCGCGTACCCACGCGTCGCTCACTTGCACCTGGGCACTGGCGTGCGCCGCGAGGCCCAGTAGGGTCAGGCCGAAGGTGAAACGCTTGAGGTGTTGAACGGCAGTCATTAGCAGACCTCCATGACGGTGAGCAGGTCTTCTGCGCACTCTTTAGCGGTAAGGGATGCCTGCAGGCCCAGGCGCAGGTTGCCACGGGTGTCGAACACAAAGCTGGTAGCCGTGTGGGACAGGGTGTAGGTGTCGCCGGCGGGGATCTTTTCATAAAAGATCCCGAACTCCTTGGCGGCCACGGCGATTTCTTCCGGGGTGCCGTAGAGCGCTTCGAAGCTGGGGTCGAAGGCCTTGACGTACTTGTCGAGAATCTCTGGCGTGTCGCGCTCCGGGTCCAGGGTGATAAAGATCACCTGCATGATCTCGCCATCGCGGCCCATCAGCTTCTTGGCCTGGGCGGCGCGGGCCAGGGTGGTCGGGCACACAGCCGGGCACTGGGTGAAGCCAAAGAACACCACCGGCATCAGGCCACGGTAGGAACTGAGGGTGACCGTGTCGCCCTCGGTGTTCTTGAGCTTGAAGGTGCGGCCCATGATCTTGTCGCTCAAGTCCTTGCCGTACTTGAAGTTCAACTTGGGGCTGTTGTCACAACCGCCCAACAGGCTGCCCAGGCCCAACAGGCCCATGCCGGTCAGCACCTTGCGGCGGGTGAATAACGTACTCATCAACTGTGCATCCTGTGAAACGCCTGCATTGCGCAACATCAACAACCCAAGCCTGAAAAAGGAGTAACGAGGAGGGCGCCAAGTCTACCAACCCCGGCACGCCTGCGTAATGTGCGACGTTCTGCCACAGGGTCGCTCCGTGCTTCATCTTGGAGCACTTGGGATGGTAGAGTCGCCGCCATGAAATTGAGCCACCCCGACCGTTCGCTGATCGCCTGGAGCCTGTACTTCTGCGTGCTGATGAACCTGTTTGTCTGCGGTTTGGGGCATGGGCAGATGACGGGGCAGGTGCTCAATGGCATCGGTGGCGAGTTCTGTTCGGTGGATGGCAAGCAGGCGCCACTTTCCGACAAAGGGTTGGGCAGCCCGTCTTCCAGCAACATCTCGAACTACTTTGCCTGCCCGGTTTGCATCGCACTGACCGTTGCCCTGGTGTTTTTGATCGGGTTGGCGTGGTTATTGGGGCTTGGGCAATCTCCGCGGCCGGCTCATGAACGGCGCAACAAGGCGCCGCCGCGCTATGCCTGGCCCTCGGCCAACCCCCGCGCTTCCCCCGCAATCTGACGTGTGCCCTGGGCCTCCTGAGACCAGGAGGCGTTCTCTCGTCACGACTGCGAGTGCCTTTTATGAATCCTGCATTGCCCGCCGGCGCCAGCCGCCTGGTCAGCAAGGCGTCGCGCCGCCTGCGCGCGGAACCTTTGCGGCCTGATTACCCGAGCAATTCCCGATGTTTCGTGCACTTGGATGCACGCCTGTTGCCGTATTGGCACGCCTTGTTCGATATCTGCCCGGCGCTGCTCAAGCTCGACCCGCCGGAGGGGCTGAATATGTTTCGCAGCTTCATGACGTGGGCGTATCGCAACAAGCCGCCGCAGGATTGGACGTATCACTTGAACGTGTGTCGGTGGTTGTTGGGATCGCAGTACCGCACGCACATTGATGATGAGCTGATTGAGGCATTTATGGCGGCTGCGGCGGCGTGCTGGGTAAACACGGATGAGAGTCAGGCTTATGGCGTGGTCGTGGCTTGGCAGGGTTCGACGGTTTTTGATTGGAAGGGCGCAGCATTGGCGGACGTCGAACGCCAGGCGTTGCCGGGCGCGGAGCAGGATTTTGCCTGGTCTACGCTGAATGCTAGGGGAAGGTTCAATGGTTGGTTGCCAGTGTCCTGAGATTGTTACGCAACCCCTAAAAGAATGATTGTTCCCGTGCGACGCAGTCTACGCTGCGGGCGTTCTCGTGGAATGCAGCACTGCCCGGCAGCTAAAGCGTCGCGTTGATGTAACGCTCTGATCGGTATCAAGGTTCGTGCACTTGTAGGGCGCCGGATATGAGTTCCGGTGCACTCTGCGATTTGAGCATTTTTTACCTTTGTTTCTTGTGGTGCAGTGTTCTCCGCAGCGACAGTCTTTCGCGATGTCTGTATGGAGTAGACCCGGGGTAATTGTCTAAGCACGTGGGGAGTCTAGCGCCTCCATTGGCGGGTGTTGGATGAGACGTGGCGTAAAGGGGGTGTATTTTGTAATGCGTACAGATCCGGCGTTCGCAGTCGGATCTGTATTCGCCGCTGTATTGATCCCCCCCCCCCTGTCGGCGATGTAGGGTGCTAAAAGTACTTGTTTTTTTAGTTGACCCTACAATAGTTTAATTTCTAATGTGTCAACTTCAAAGTCGTTACCGTTCCACTGTGCTCTTGCATTATATACGATGAATGTCGTGGAGCTATTAATTGCCGTGAATGTACGAGATACCGGCCCAAACTGCAGCGTTAGAGGTCCTCCTGTAGATGGGTTTTCGGGGGTTCTCAGGCTGATGATTGGAAAGTTTTCCGAACCTTCGAGAACTCTTCTTGCTATGATGGTAAATACATAGTTTTTCCCTATGGTTGTGGGTATTGTTTTTGACATTACTATTCCTGCGTGTGTATCTCCCCCGTGGCTAGTGTTATTGAATAGTACTTTTTGTCCATTCGCACCCTGTGCGACTCTTATAAACATTTCTCTTCCCGCTGGACCTAGCGTCCATCCGTTAAGTGTGTTGTTTTCGAAGTTGGTAAAGTCGCTGAATTTCTCGTTGTTGATGATGTATTCCGTCACCGGGAAATTCGCCGCGCCCGCCTCATCCGCATTCGGGTCATAGGCTACCTTGAATATAACACTGACCTTCTGACCATGCGGGCAAGTAGCTAACCAACTGAGCGGCGCTAAGTAAGCCAACGGAATTTCATAATTATAATGAGCCCCTGCCCAAACGATATTGTGGGCAGGGTTAGCGCCTGAACAGTAGTAACTCAGCCAAATTTTCATGCCTGAGTATTGCAAAGGCCATTGTGCAACGGTGATTTGCGCGTTTGCAGGTAAGTCGGCAATGGTCAGGGTTTGATTATGGGGGGTGCCATGGATCAGCGGGTATGGCAAGTTGGGAATCGTCGTGACCGTGACCGTCAACACCACCGAAGGTCGGGTCACACCGTTATGGGTGACCTCATACTTCAAGGTGAACGTTTTGTTCGTATTGCCAATGTTCGCAGCAATCGCCACCTTGGGAATATCGAAGGTCACCACGCCGCTGGTCGAGCCAGGCTTGGCGGCAATGGGCGGCGAGCCTGCACCCGCTGTTCCGAGCATCGTGACCTTGATGCTGTAGGTGGAGTCCATCGGTGCGAACGCTACCGATACGGTGGCGCCGGTTTGTGCATTCAGAGGGGCCAGTGTCGCAGTGGCTGCGCCGGTTACCGTGGCCTGGATCAGCGTCGGCACTGGGAACTGATCGGGTATCTGAACGGTGTTGACGCTGTACTTCACGAGCGGAAAGGCAACCGCGTCAGTTTCAACTTTGCTGCTGCTGAGCGCGGCCTTGAACTCCATGACCAGTTCTGTGTTATTCCCTAGCCCTTCCAGGTACGTACGGGGAAGTGGCCACTCATATTTCTCATCGTTAATCCATGCCTGATTGACGCTGGCGCTGCCAGCGCCGTTGAACAGCAGATAATCGTGCGCGACATTGCTGGACGTCTTCCCTAAAAACCTCAGCCAGACAGGCCGGGTGTTGGCAATAAACGCCCAGACACCAACATGAGCGGTCGCATTGCCTGTGAAGGAACTCAGGCTGAGCACTTTGGTGGCGGCATTGGCTTGATTGAGTTTGATAACCGTCTTCGCCAGCTCAGCCAGCGGAATCGGTTTCACCGTTACCGTCAATGTCCCCGATGTTTTTGGGGTTCCCGCACGGGTGACTACATAGTTGAATTTGACTGTGGTGGCGTGATCGCGAACGTTAGCCGCGATGGCTGCAGCCGTGATGTCAAACTCAACTTTTTGCAAAGCCTGGTTACCCGGTTTGGCCGCAATATCCGGCGAGCCCCCGTTACCGGAACCGGCCATGGTCACTTTAATGGAGTCTTCATCGCGCATGCCGACATAGACCACTACCAGCGTGGTGCCCATTTGTACCTTCAGCGGTTCCAACTCGGCGATACCTGGGCCGGTCACGTCGGCCCCCAACAATGTCGGCGCTGGCAGATCGCCAAGGTTGCGACTGATCAGCACCTCAGTGATTTGTGAATAGCGCGGAAACTGATCGCCACGTTTCAACGAGTAGAAAACCGCCACGGTTTCATTCAAGTTGTCTGTCAGATAGGACTTGTCGATGTCATGCTCGGTGGTGGCACCATTCACCGCCACTTGCACCGGCACCTCGGTGCGGCCACGCGGGCCGATCCAGAACATCCTGATCCAGTCCAGGCGTTGGGTCTCGGTGAATGTCGAGAACACCTTGGCATAAGCGCCGATATCATCGGGGTTCAACTGGCCGCCAATGGCCTTGTCAATCAACGGTTCAGGCATCGTGCGTTCGAGTACGCCCACAATGATGTGCAGGCGCAGGGACTCCTGGGGTTTGCTGCCCGGCCGAGTGTGTGCATAAAACACTTCAACCAGATGCCCATCAAATCGTTTCAGTTCGGCGGAAGGTACGGTGAATTCCAGATTCCCGGCGGGTGTGGGTGGTACATCATCCACTTCGCGGCCGACCCGGTATTCGATGCTGTTGTCCGGGCTACTTACCCGGAAAATCACTTCGATAAGGCCGTTGTCCGGCCAACTGCCTTGAAGTGGAAAGTAAACCGTCGCATCAAAGTCTGGGTCTATATGCCCGCCGAGGTCTTCCTTGATCTGCGGGGCGGGCCAGCGGACGATTTGGCCGAAAACTTCCAGGGAGAGTTTTTGCGAGGGCAGTTCGCCGCCTGCCCGCTGGTACAGGGCATGCACGTTGGAGATACCGCCCGCGATGGCCGCCACCAGGGCATTGGCGATGGTAAAAATATAGCCCCCATTCCCATTCAATGGGCGGGTCTCTGTGTGTGGCACAGCGTTGCCCTCGCTGTCCGTTGCATCCCATATCAACGTCACATGAGAGTACGCGCCGGTCTCGGCGCTGGTGACCCATACTTCAATCTCCACATCCCAGCTGCCCAGCTCGGACAAGTCGAGGCGATTGGGGTAAGTGCCTGGAAACTTCAGCCAGGGCTCATCCGGGCGTTTCTCGTTCAGGTGTACGTCAATCCAGGTTGACGCCGACCAGCGTGCCCCTTCTGCCGGGAGGTTGCCGCCTGCGTCACGAACCTGATACGCCACGCGGGTAAGCGGGTTGTTGCCCGCCGCCTTGATGGTTTCATAGTCAACAGTGACAACGATATCGCGGCCTTCCTCACCGGGCAGCACACGACGCTCAACCGTACGGGAGCCCCACACCAACCTGATCAGGTCGTAGGCGCGCATGTATTGCCAATACCGGATGGTGATTTTGACGCCAGCCTGCGCCGTCGCTTCGCTGACCCCCTGAAGCAGGATCTCGGGCGGGACCTGATACTGCAAACCTTTATGGCCGGGCCCTGGCCCCGGATCGCCACCGGGGCGGTTCAGGCGCACGCGTACTTTGATTTCCTCGGTAAAGGACTCATTGCCACTGGCGCGCCTTAACTTGGCGCGCACCGGGTTAGCCCAGAATTCAACGACGTTGTGCTGCGGTACCGTGAGCGGGATGAGGGCCTGGTCTTTGTCCTCTTCACGAATGTGTGTCGAGGCCACGGGTATATTGGTATTGGTCCAATACAGCGTCGCAACGCTCCCTGCGCCAACGTTGTCTTTGGGGTTGATGAGGTAGACCACCAACGGGCTCTCAATATTTCGCAGGCCAATACCTCCGTGCGCACCCTCGCCATCACCTTGGAAAACGGGCTCCATATCGGGAATGAACACCGGGGAAAGAAGGAGGCTTTTTGGCGTTTTTTTCTTGGCCATGGCGAGGGTCCTTGCGCGGTTTCGCTGGATTTACGCCATCAAACGCCAAGCATCTCCTGCCGGCTACTGTCAGAGTTAACAGGTGCCGACGAACGGTAGAGTCGTACGCTCGCTAACACTTATCACTGCTCAGTACCTGTTAACTCTGACAGTAGTCATCGATCTTATAGGCGTGTTTGATACTGCCTGGGCATGTGAATACCGATCACCTGCCGCAGCCTCTACCCGGAGATCAGTCATGCCAGCCAAAAAGTCCCCTGCCGTAGATACGGCCGTCACAAAAGCCACGGCTGCGAAAACCAAGGCCAGCCTTAAAACCACGGCTAAACCCAAGTCAACGGCAACGCCGAAAAAGACTGCCGCTGCGAAAACGCTGTTGACGCTCAAACCGAAGAAAAACCCCAAGAATCTTGACCGTCTGTACATCCCCGGCATGACTGAAGATATCGAGCACTACGATGCCGGCATCGCGGCTTGGTTGTTTGCTTTTGGTGTGACGATCCAGGTAGACAAAAATTGGGTTGCCCAGCCGGGCGACCTGATCACGGTAGGTAAGCTGATCAACCCTACGACCGTCGAACCGCTCGCAATCAAAAAGCTGGAGCCTGGCGAAGAAGCCCACAACCATTACTTCTTTTCGGTTGATCAGAAGGACCTGCGTGACGGTCCGTACGCACTCGTCTACGTCGTTCATTATGGCGGCGGCGCGCAGTACGACATGTCGTACCCGCTGGAAACACTCGTGAAAACAGACCTTCCTGCCGGAGAAGATAAGGATCAAATAGAGCCTGGGCATTCAGGGCTACATTTTAGTGTGTCCGAATCGGTGATTGTGCCGGGTAACGCCCATAGCGTGAAAGTCAGTGTCCAGCCCTACGAGAATCTGAACCCGACAGACAAAATCATTCTTCATTGGGGGCAGGTTGTCATTACCCAGCAAGTCGCAGGTGCACTGTTGCCGACGGTCATTGCCGTGACGTATCAGGATATTGTCGACGGTGGCGACAGTGATCGCTTTGAGGTCTGGTTCGAGGTCATCGATCTGGTGGGCAATGTGTCAACGCCCGGCTCGGCGAGCGTCTTCGTGTCGGTGACGCTTGATGAGTCCAGATACGATGGGCCTGTGCTCGTCAATGCAGGGCCATTGGGTTATGTCGATTTGGAGGTTTTGGCTGAGAGGCCGCTGGAGTTGCAAGTGTACACGCCGCGCAACGTTGGCCTAGTGGGCGATATGTACGATGTCACCTGCCGCTTCTATCCACCCAAAGGTGGATTGAAGGTGGTTCATAAGTTTGTCCCTATCACGACTGCCGGCAGGCCGCATTCGGTTTTCTTCGACTACCTGGACGTCCGCGCGGCGGCAGAAGGACGAATAGACACAAGCTTTATCTTGAGACGGTCTAATGCCCCGTTCGAGATCTACTCCAAAAAAACCACCGCCCAGGTGAAGGGCAGCATCGTGCGCCTTGAGGCGCCTTTTATTGAGGAGTACCCCACCGACGTTATTGCAGATAACCCAGACTATGTGATCGCTTCTATTCCCTATTACGCGTGGCGGCATGCCACTGATCAGATCTCATTGATCCTGCGTTATGTTCGGGCGCTGGGCGATGTCGTTGTCCACCTTGATAAACAAGTCGTCGGGCCGTCCGTGCCGGCAGGTGCGCCTGTCAGACGGGTGATCAACCGGGAACATTTACAGATGTTCAAAGGCTTGCAACCGGAAATCTATTATGTGATTTCTACCGGGTTCACTCGGGCGCGTGCGGTAGACCTTAACGAGTCGTTGCGGCGGAAATTGACCATCTATTGATAGGCACATTGTCAGCACCCGGCTGAAACTTTAATGAACCCTCAGCGCCGATGCTAGACCTAATGCATAAGACCTCAGGAGGTGAGTCATGCAAATAGACTATGTGTGGATCGGTTTGGCAGTGATTCTGCTGCTCTTGGAGCTGTGGGCGATCAATGTCGTATTACGCAGCACCAGCGGCTGGGAGACCAAGGGGTTGTGGTTGGTGATCCTGATTTTCGTGCCGTTGTTTGGGTTGATTGCGTGGGCGATATTCGGCCCCAAGCGCGAGATGCCACAACACCGCAGGGGCTAAACCTGTGGGAGCGGGCTTGCTCGCGAAGGCGGCGTGTCAGTCAGCCTGTGTAGCGACTGACACGCCGCCTTCGCGAGCAAGCCCGCTCCCACACAAGCCCGCTCCCACAAATGCGCACTCACACTTCAACGCGCACTACTTCTAAACCCAACTGCTCATACGCCTCCACACTCGGCACATGCCACTCCGTAATCAACGTATGGATACGCCCGCACGACGCCACCACAAACGGCTCCACCGCACCGAGCTTGTCAGCCATGGTGACTGCCACCACATGGGACGCACTGTCGAGCAGCGCTTGCTTGACCGCCACTTCATCAAAATGCAGCGAGCTGATGCCCACTTCGGGGTGCAGCGCACAGACACCGGTGAACAGCACATCCGCCTTGACGCTTCGAATCAATCGCACAGCTTCCTCGCCGCTGGTAGACAGCGTGGCAGGGTTGAGTTGGCCACCGGCCAGGATCACTTTAACGTCTGGATGATCAGCCAATGCAATGGCAATCATCGGCGACGGTGTGACCACGGTCAGGCGGATCGAGCGCGGCAGTGACTGCGCAATTTGCAGCGTGGTGGAGCCGGAATCGAACAACACGATTTGCCCATCCTCGACACGGTCGGCGGCCATTTGCGCGAGGCGGCGCTTGGCATCGTTGGTCTCGCCGACACGGGTGAAGAAATCCTTGCCGGTATCTTTAGGCCGGGGCAGGGCGCCGCCGTGTACGCGCTGTAGCAGGCCCGCGGCGGCGAGTTCGCCGAGGTCGCGGCGGATGGTGTCCTGGGACACGGCAAAGTGCTCCACCAATTCTGCGGCAGTGACTTTACCGTCGCGCTCCAGCAGCAACAGAATCTTCTGTTTGCGCAAAGAAGGCAGGTCGATGGTTTGATGGGTGCTGTGCATGGTTGTGCGTCTTTTTGCGGGTTTGTGCGAGATTAGTTCGCCGCCGACTTAAACGCAATGGCTGGTTGCGCAGCCGATGGGCGGTTACTCTCTGGGCTCAGTTCAGGGAGAGGTAACTCAGATGTCGTTGATTACAACCATCGAAGATTTACGCAAGCTGGCGCAAAAACGCGTTCCACGGATGTTCTACGACTACGCCGATTCCGGTTCCTGGACTGAAAGTACTTACCGGGCCAATGAAAGCGATTTTGCCCAGATCAAGTTCCGCCAGCGGGTGGCACGTAACATTGATGAGCGTTCTATCCGCGCCAACATGATCGGACAGGACATGGCAATGCCGGTGGCCTTGGCACCCACCGGGCTGGCCGGCATGCAACACGCCGATGGCGAGATTCTCACCGCCCGCGCCGCCGCCGCGTTCGGGCTGCGCTATACCTTATCGACCATGAGCATTTGCTCGTTGGAAGACATCGCCGAACAGGTCGGCCAGCCGTTCTGGTTCCAGCTGTATGTGATGCGTGACCGTGCCTTTGTCGAGCAATTGATCGAGCGCGCCAAGGCGGCTGGCGTGGATGCGCTGGTGTTGACGCTGGACTTGCAGATCCTCGGTCAGCGGCACAAAGACTTGATCAATGGCCTGTCGGCACCGCCCAAACTGACCCTGCCCAATATCCTCAACATGGCCACTAAACCGCGTTGGGTAATGGGCATGCTCGGCACTAAACGCCGAAGTTTTGGCAATATCGTCGGGCATGTCAAAGGCGTGGCAGACATGAGTTCGCTGTCGTCCTGGACGGCTCAGCAATTCGACCCGCGCCTGAGTTGGGATGATGTCGAATGGATCAAGAAATGCTGGGGCGGCAAGTTGATCATCAAGGGCATCCTTGATGTGGAAGACGCGCGACTGGCCGCCAATTCCGGTGCCGATGCGCTGGTGGTGAGTAACCACGGTGGTCGTCAGTTGGATGGCGCACCGTCGAGCATCAGCCAGTTACCCGCGATTGTCGAAGCCGTAGGCGAGCGTATCGAGGTATGGCTCGACGGTGGCATTCGCTCCGGCCAGGACGTGCTCAAGGCGATAGCGCTGGGCGCCAAAGGCACCATGATTGGCCGCCCGCATTTGTACGGTTTGGGCGCGCTGGGCGAAGCGGGGGTGACCAAGGCGCTGGAGATCATTGCGCGGGAATTGGACGTGTCGATGGCGCTGTGTGGGTATAACGATATACGCGATGTGAATCGCGAGATTTTGTTGCCAGGGACATTTCCTGAAAGCCTTTACTGAGCAAAAAAATCGTAAAAAAATAAAAAGAGTTGTCCACGAAAACCGTGGGTATCTCTGTGGATAACTTTGCGAGACCCCGGCGGGTATGGCGATTTAACCAAAGGTTAATATTTGATCAACTGCCGGCGAGGGCCAGTATGGGCAGGGTTTGCGCTTGACACGCAAGCGCGAACCCAGTGCCGAAAAGCATTTTATGAGTCGCCGATGCGACCTGTGGAGTGCGTCACAACCTGGGCCGGCATCTTGGCTTGCATCAGCTTGTCCAGCGCCTGGCCATAACTGCGACCGGCCAGGCTCATGCTGTTGTTATGGCTGGCGCCTGGCACCAGTAACAGCCGTTTGGGTTCCTGTGCGGCCTCAAACAATTGCTGGCTGAAGCGCGGCGGCACGTAGCGATCATCCAGGCCATGCACCACCAGCAGCGGCATATGGATATCAGCGATCTTGTCGATCGAATCGAATTTCTGCGACAGCAACCAGCGCACCGGCAGTGACGTATTGGCCACCGCCGTGGCCACATCCGCCAGGGAGGTAAAGGTGGACTCGATCACCAGCCCGCGTACCGGCAGCGGCACCTGCTTGCCCAACTCCGCCGCCAGGTCGATGGCGACCGCACCGCCCAGGGAGTGCCCGTAGATCAGGCGTTTGCTCGGGTCGGGTTGCAGGGTTTGGAAGCGCTCCCAGGCAATACGCGCGTCCTCGTACACCGTGGTTTCCGACGGTAGATCGCCGTGGCTCTGGCCGAAGCCGCGATAGTCGATGGCCAGCACCGAATAACCCAGTGCGTGCAATTGTTCGATGCGAAACAACTGGCCTGTGAGGTTCCAGCGCACGCCGTGCAGGTAAAGGATCGCCGGCGCGTCCTTCTTGTCTGCCGGGTACCACCAGCCATGAATGTTCTGTCCCGATTTAAAGCTCTTGGGTTTGAGCTCGAATTCCTGCACGGCTTTGGGCAGGCCGGTGTACCAACCGGCGGTGCCCGGCTCAATGCGAAACACCAGCTCGCGCTCTTTGTGTTGCAACACCGCGCAACCCACCGGCAAGCCGATGATTAGCAGCGCCATGCACAACAGGGGAAACCAGCGCAGACTCAGGCGCGACATAAAACGTGAAGACATGAGGGTTCCAGAACAAAGGTGAAGCACGGGTTTTAACAGATGGCCCGCGCAGGCAGGAATTAATTCGACAGCCGTCTACGTGGATAGCTTGCAAAGTGTTACAGCATTGAACAAAGCGTGCAGGGGTTGTTAGGGTGGGCGGCCAAACAGGAGAGCAAGTACATGGATTTTACCGGCAAGACAGCCATCGTTACCGGTGGTGCACGCGGGTTGGGGCTCAGCTACGCACGGGCACTGGCCCACGCTGGAGCACGGGTGGTCATCAGTGATATTGGCGCTGACACCGTCGGTGCAGGCCGTGATGCAACAGTGGCCCAGGCGGCGGCCGAAGCCTTGCAGGCCGAAGGTTTGACGGTGATCGGCCACGGCGGCGACCTGTCAACGGATGACGGCTGCCGGCAACTGATCAGCGTGACCATCGAGGCCTTTGGTCAACTCGATATCCTGATTCACAACGCCGGCTGGGTGGGCTACCAGAACATCGCAGACCTCGACGCCGCGTTCTTGCAACGCGCCATGGACATCAACCTCTACGCACCGCTATGGCTGTGTAAGCACGCCTGGCCGCACCTGCTGCATTCCTCTGCGCCGCGCATCATCCTCACCACCTCCGACCGCGCCATGTACGCGCAGTACGAGCAGACTGGCCTGGTGGCCTACAGCGCCGGCAAGATGGCGCAGCTGGGCATCATGAACGCGTTGGGCCATGAGGGGGCGCAGGCCGGGATTCTGGTCAATGCCATCTCGCCGGTGGCCAAGACCCGCATGTGGGGCGTCACCGAGGAGCCGGACGAACTCAAGCCCGACTGGGTAACGCCCGGCGTGCTGTTTTTGGCATCGACGCACTGCAAAGACACGGGCTACATTTTGCGCGCCAGCAATGGCCAATTCACCGCCACACGCTTCACAGAAAACCCAGGCGTCGACTACCCGCGCGACCTCGCCCGCATCAAAGCCGGCACCGCCGAAGAAGTCGCCGCTGCCTGGGACCGCATCAAACAAGCGTACCCTCTGACTTGAGACCCTCACCCATGGACCACAGCCCCGTTCGCATCACCGCCGAAGAGACCCTCTCGGACAACTGGTACCTACTGAAAAAATACAGCTTCGACCTGCGCCGCCGCGACGGCAGCTGGCAAAACCAGACCCGTGAGGTGTACGACCGTGGCAACGGCGCGACCATCCTGTTGTACAACTGCGAACAACGCACCGTGCTGCTGATCCGTCAGTTCCGCATGCCCACGTTCGTCAACGACTACCACGGCTACCTCATCGAAGCGGCGGCGGGCTTGCTGGATAACGCCAGCCCTGAAGAGCGCATTCGTCTTGAAGCCGAAGAAGAGACAGGTTACCGCGTGGTGCAGGTGGAGAAGGTTTTTGCGGCGTTTATGAGCCCGGGCTCGGTGACGGAGCGGATTCACTTTTTCATGGGGGAGTATCAGCCGGGGGATCGGGTTGGCAGTGGGGGTGGGTTGGAGGAGGAGGGTGAGGATATTGAAGTGCTGGAGCTGGGGTTTGAGCAGGCGTTTGCGATGGTGCAGAGTGGGGAGATTGTGGATGGGAAGACGATTATGTTGTTGCAGCATCTCGAATTGCGCCTGTTGAAAGAACGCTGGTAACCCTGCTTTTGTGGTGAGTGGGCTTGCCCAATCGTCGCACCGCCCGCGCTGGGCTGCGGAGCAGCCCCAACCTGGGCCGGTATGGTGGAGTTAAACCCGGTTTGTGAAGCCTTGGTTATCCAGGGTTAACTCAAATATTTGTTGGATACAAACGGATGCTGTTTGTTCTTAGCTCAACAAATCCTGATCGTTGAGCGATTGGCACCTCGAGCTCAATGAGGATTATCGAGTCCTCGAGTTTAAGTGCTACCCATTCCTCGTCGGCGTTTTGGATTATTTCAGCTGTTATATAGATTGCGCCGTTTTCGACGGTGATATGCGGGGATGTGCTGGACGAAGATTTGAGGTTTTCACCAAAATAAAAAACCTCATCCAAGTCAAACTCTACGTCCAGTTCTTGACCTGCTGTCGGCTTAAGTCCGATCCATAGAGCGGTGCCACTTCCAGCAGGCGAGAGGAAACCCACGCGTAGTGTGTCCTCGATCGTAAGCACCTCGGTAACTCGTATCTTCATTTCATTTCTTCGGTAATGGAACTCTTACAACAGTGTTATCTACATTCATGATGTTGGATTTAAGCTCCAGCGTCCATGTCTCCTCATGGGGGTTCACTTTTTTATGGGGAGTATCAGGCTGGGGGCGGGTCGGCGGCGGCGGTGGGTTGGAGGAAGGGGGTGAGGATATTGAAGTGCTGTAGCTGGGGTTTGAGCAGGCGTTTGCGATGGTGCAGAGTGGCGAGATTGTGGATGGTAAGACCATTATGCTGTTGCAGCATCTCTAATTACGTATGCTGAAGGAAGGCTGGTAACTCCGTGGTGAGCGGGCTTGCCCCGCGCTGGGCTGCGAAGCAGCCGCCAATCGGCTGTTGTGAGTGAGGCTATGAGTTTTTGTGTTGTTTATGTAGTGATATTGGTTATTTGTATCTAGTGTGTGCATGAGTGTTTTGCAAGGTTCATAGATTTGAAAAGTACATATTGCCTTCGAAAGATAAGCCGGCGATCCATTTTATTTTTCCCAGGCGTATAAAAGTTATAAAGGTGTGCTGTGGTATTGTCGAAAAAATTTGTAGTGCCGGATAGATATCCTTGACATTTATTGAGTAAGCGTTGTCTGTTGAGTCGCCTAGGATAATTACATGGTTGTCAGTTGTTTTCTTGATTTTTTCTGCAAGTGAGTCTATTGAGGTGTCTGATGTTATATCTCCTAGGTAAGTGCTGCCTTCTAGTAGCTCCCAAGCGATATTGCATGTGTGAAACGGAATGGAGTTATTAATTTCTTTTACAATCAGGTCGTGTTTTTGTTTTGGTAAAATCGTGAGCGGTATATCATTTTTTTTAAAGTCTTCTATTACTTCGTCGTCAAGGTAGCTCATTTTTTCGCAAATCTCTTTGTGATTTGGTAAACCATTTTTGGGGAGCCTTCAAAGGTGAAGTGTGGTCCGTTTTTTCTGTGTGTCCAAACATTGATGTGTGCACCACTCTTTGCATCATGCTCTACGCGATAGCCTGTTTTGTTATCAGATGTTTGCATGCCTACAGGTTCTCCCACGCGATTTCCGAATTTTCCAAGCTTTGGTTTTTCAGCTCGAAAATCATAACCCAGCAACCAATCCAGAGCTTTGTTTAATGCTTGCTCGTAAGTGGATGAATGAATGGCATTACCTATTTCAGGTGGAGCCTCCTCACTCCGCATTTTTTGTGTACTGCTACGTTGGCCAGGACAATTACCGCGCTCACAGGAAAAACCTATGGGATCTATCCAGCCTGTCGGATTAATGGTGTATTGGTACGCGTTGACGCCACCCGCCAACTTCACCGGGTCAGGCGTCAGGTAGCGGCCGATATCCGGATTGAAGTAGCGATGGCGGTTGTAGTGCAGGCCGCTTTCTTCGTCGAAGTATTGGCCTTGGAAACGTAGTGGGTTGTCGACTTTTCCGATGTCGAGACGGCTGATTTCTCCGTAGGCACGGTAATGCGCGGACCAGACAATTTCTCCCTCGGGCGTGGTGAGTTCCTGTGGGGTGCCGAGGTGGTCGAGTTGGTAGTGGAAGGGCTTGGTGGCTTTGGGGCCGTAGCCTTCCAGTAGTACCAGCGGGCGGAAGCTGTCGGGTTCGTAGAGGTAGCTTCGGTGTTTATCTTTGTGGTGTTCGGCGATGAGTTTGTCGCCTTGCCAGAAGAACTCCGTGGTGATGTTGTCGACGGTTTTGCTGATGCGTCGGCCGAATGGGTCGTAGCGGTAGCTAGCGGTTTGGCCGTTGAGTTTTTTGACTTCGACTAACCGATGCTGGCAGTCGTAGCGGTATTCGGTGACGAGTTGATGGCCTTTGCCGCGTCGTTCGCGGATGAGGTTGCCGAAGGCGTCATAGTCGTAGTGGTAATCGCCCTGCATCAACAGACGATTGCCAGCCACGATGTCGGGGCCAGGGCGGTCTTGCATGAGCAGGTTGCTAGCCGGGTCGTAGCCGAAGCGTTCTTGCAGGTCTTGGGAATGGTCGGCGCGGGTTAGGCGGTTGAGTGGGTCGTACTGGTAGCGCTGTTCGCCCTTGCGGGTGTCGAGCAGGCGGGTGAGGTTGCCGGATTTGTCGTAGTCGTATTGGCGTTGGTAGAGGTAGTGATTTTGTTGGGTGACGGCGTGGGCGTGGAGGCGCTGTTGGTCGTCGTAGTGGTAATGGCTGAGGAGTTGGCCTTGTTGGCGTTGGTGTTCCTGGTCGGATTTGAATAGGTGTGAGGTGAGAACTTCACCATTCAACTCGACGGTAGCTAGGTGGCCGCCCTTTGCATGATTAAAAACAACACGGTTGTTGTCGGGAAGGCGCAGGTTTTTGAGTTGGCCGCAGGCGTCATAGCCATAGCGCAGGGTGCCCCAGCCTTGGTGTTCAGCGGTGAGGCGGTTTTGTTGATCGTATTCGTAGGCTAAAAACCAGTGGCTGTCGTCGACGCTAAGGAGGTTGCCTTGGCGGTCGTAGGCATAGTCGACAGACTTTCCATCTGGAAGGGTTTTTCGTACGAGTCGCCCGGCGAAGTCGCGTTCGTAACAGGTGACTAGCTGACTACCATCATCACCATGCTCGTTCTTTTCCTGCAGATTTCCGTTGAGGTCGTAGACGTAGGCAGTGCGCTGTCCATCAAACCCGGTTTCCTGCTGGATCAGGCCGTTGGGGTGATACTGCAACCGGTAGGTTTCGCCGACTTCGTTTTCGATTTCAGTCAGCAACAGCCGCACGTTGTCGTAACGGTATTTAACCTGCGTGCCATCGGCATTAATGCGACGGCTAATCAGATGCAGCCCATCCGCGTATTCGTAGCGCGTAACGCGCCCGAGTTCATCGCGCTCGGCGGTGATTTTTCCGTAGGGGTTGTAGCTGTATTCCCTGCACGCACCGCCCGGTAGGACTACCCGAACCAAGCGCCCAACGCTGTCCCACTGATATTGGGTCAGCGCGCCATATTCATCCTCACGCGCAATCTGCCGACCAATATCGTCATACCGATAGCGCTTGATCCCACCATTGGGCAGTTGTTCTTCAGTCAGCTGCCCGCGTGAATTCCAGACCAGTCGCTGCGAGCTGTGATCCGGGTACCAAACCCCAATCAGCTGCCCGTGTTTGTTGTAGGTGTAATCGGTGATATGCCCGTCAGGATCGATCTTGCGCGTGACGTCGCCCTGATCATTACGCTCATACTTCCAAACCGCGTCACCCCGCCGTACAACCCGTACGAAGCCGTTGTCATGCTCGTAGGATGTGGGCTCGTCATCCCCGGGAAACAGCGCAACCAGCCGCCCAGCGTCGTCGTACTGATACGCCGTCACCGCCCCCAGCGGGTCTTGCTCAACCGTCAGCCGGCCTTTTTCATCGTAAGATTTGAAGTGCTCAGCACCGTCCGGATCCACCCGCTGCACCAGCCTTGCGCGCTGGTCATGCACGTAGACTTCCTGACTGCCATCGGCGTTAAACACCGTGACGCGGCCGTTGCCATCCCAGGCATAGCGCGTGTCCATTTGCGAAAAACTGGCCCAATGCCGGACACATCGCGCCGCCTTGCCAGACCGTTCCCACTCCCAGAAGAAACTCGCCCCACCGGCCAAACCACGCTCAAGAATGACGTGCTGATCGTCGTAGCGATAAGTCTCAGTTTCGCCTACAGCATTGGTCGCTAAAACCAACCTTCCAAGTGAGTCATAGGCGTAGGAAACAACGTTCTGCTCGGTCACCCAGACGTAGGGCTCATAACCCTTGGCCCGCTGAATCTGGTAATCCACCGCCACGATGCGATCGGCCGAGTAGCGCAAAAACAACGAGCGCCCAACACCGTTATCCACCCGCTCAATACGCCCCAAAACGTCCCGGGAAATGCGCAGCCGATTGCCATACGCATCACTGATCGCCGTCAGCGAACCGTGAACGAAATGGTAGAAACGTGAGGCTTGAGCCAGCACCAACTCATCCGGCTTCTCGCCCAGATAAATCGCCGCTTCGGCCAAACTATTGGTAATCGCAGGCCGAGAAGAAGAGGGCAAGGGCAGGACAATCGACCGATTTTCATGGTCCGTCCACACCACCGATTCACCGGAAACCTGAAGTCGATGCGCCAGCGAGTGGCTCCAACCAAACCCCAACCCGCAATCCACTTCCACGGCACTGGTGCGGTACAATCGGGTCCACTCAAACGGCAAAATCCCGTCCAGCGAACCATCAACCAAAGTCAATAATTCCTCCCCGGTAACCATCGAAACCGGGCAGCCGTCAGTAGCCGTTTTATCCGAACTTGAAGCGGCATCCCCATTCGGGTTCTTACCCGAAGCCGGCACATCATCCACAGACTCTTGCCGAACCAACGCCGTCCGCTGCCGACCCTTACCCCGAACCATCGCCACCGGGTTTGAAACCAACTGATCCCCAGCCTTCAACGGCACATCCGGAATCGTCCTGATCGGCGTCGCAGCACTGCTCAGCAAAACCGGTTTGGCCAGCTCCGCATGCTCTTCCACGCGAGCTTTCCCAAACTGCCGAGCCAGTTGCTCCAGCCACTGACGCGCACGACGAGACTTGATGCCACCCAGCACCTGCGCACTCATGCGTATCGCCATCCCCATTCCGGCAGTGGCGAGGCACAGCAAGAGATTGATCAGGACGTCGGCGCTGATTTCCCCGAGCAATTCGTTCATGTACGGCGGCGGCAACATGCGCATCCAACTGACCATTGCCGACAGATAGATGAACAACAGCGGTTCATCGCTAAGCACCAGCAAGCCCTTGGCAATGCTTTCGGCGCCAGCTACAAGCAACTGTTCAAACGCAGCCTGGGACAGGTAATGCAGCAGTTTTTCGGCATGTACCAAGGGGGCTGAAAGCCACTCAAGCAACTGCTTGATGGTGTCCCAGACTGCATACAGCGATTCGCCAAACCCGCGTGCATAGGCTTGATGAAGCGAGAGATAACGCTTGAGGAAATTCGCTTCGGAGTAGTTCTGCCACAGCGGCGCGAATGTGTTGCCCCATTCACTGCGCAGCCAATCTGCCTGCGAAGCGATCACCGACTGGTAAGAGCCATAGAGCGCCTGGTAATGCAGCTCGGAAACGTTGGGGTAAAAACTGACCCGGTACTGCCGGTTGCGATCACATTCCTTGATTTCAAGAATGCCGCTGGGGCCGATGGTTTGATGGATGGGGTCGCCCAGCGGGCCGCCGTTTGGATCGACCCTTTGCAGCATCACCGGCGTATTGCCAATGGGCACGAACCGGGAGCTCTGGAACAGATGCACCAGGGTCAGCGTGCCGTTAGCGCTACACGTTGCGGTAGTGGTCTTGGGGAGCAGGGAGGGATTGATCGGCGCCACCAGCGCCACGTCATCGCCCACCTTGAAGACTTGCTCCACCTCCAGCGCGGACAGGCTGAAAAAGCTCGACGCCCACTCGTCGAAAGTATTCAGGCAACCATTGAAATCGCGGATGACGGATTCGACATCCCGCGTCTTCGAATCCATGGCGGCCAGCACCAGGTAGCCAATGGTTTGGCTGGTAAAGGCGATCAAGCGATCAACCCGTCAATCAGAAAGTCCATCTGCAATCCCTCGCACCGTGTAGTCAGGCGAGGGACTTTGCAGAGGTTTTCAGGGGCGGGGAGTAGAGGTTATCCGGTGGTCGTGTGGGAAGTTTCGATAGAGCGGGTCATCGGCCACTCGACTGGCGGCTATTGTCAGAAATTTCCCACAGGAGTACAAATGTACTCCATGACGACTCTAACCCCACGCCGTACCGCCATCCTGACCTTTATCCGCGACCGTATCGCGCAACAAGGCCAGCCCCCCAGTCTCGCCGAGATCGCCGAGGCGTTCGGTTTTGCCTCGCGCAGCGTGGCGCGCAAGCATGTGCTGGCGTTGACCGACGCCGGTTTTATAGAGGTCAACCCTAACCAGGCCCGCGGCATTCGTTTGCTCAATCAGCCAGCGCGTCCGGAGTGGCTGGATGTACCGGTGCTTGGCCGTGTGGCCGCAGGTTTGCCCATCGGCGCCGATGCCGAAGTGCACAGCCGTTTGCAACTCGACCCAGCCACCTTTGCGAAAACCCCGGATTATCTATTGCGGGTGCAGGGTGACTCGATGATCGAGGACGGCATCCTCGACGGTGACCTGGTGGGCGTACGCCGCAGTGCCGAGGCCTTGAACGGGCAGATTGTGGTGGCGCGCCTGGACGGCGAAGTGACCATCAAACGTTTTGAACGCCACGGCGACAGCGTGCGCCTTTTGCCACGCAACCCCGCGTATCAACCCATCGTGGTAGGCGCCGACCAGGACCTGGCCATCGAAGGGGTGTTCTGCGGCCTGGTGAGGCAAGGCTGATGGGCGCCGTCGTTGCACTGGACACGCTGTTCAATGGCGGCCGCGTGTGGAAGGGCCGGCCTGCCGCGCCAATGGTCAGTGCCCATCCCACCGGGCTTAAGGCGCTGGACGCGGTGTTGCCCACCGGCGGTTGGCCGGAGTCGGCCTTGAGTGAAATTCTGATGGCGAAGGAGGGCGTGGGCGAGCTGCAACTGGTGCTGCCCACCCTGGCGCGTTTATCCAAGGCTGGCGAGCGCATTGTGCTGGTGGCGCCGCCATACACGCCGTACCCCCATGCCTGGCAGAACGCCGGGGTGGATCTGCGCCTGCTCTCGGTGATCCAGGCTGAAGAGCGCGATGCACTGTGGGCCGTGGAGCAATGCCTGCGTTCAGGCAGTTGCGGCGCGGTGTTGTGCTGGCCGCGCAAGGCCGATGACCGAGCGTTGCGGCGTTTGCAGGTGGCGGCAGAAACCGGGCAGACCCTGGCGTTTGCCTGGCGCGCCTTGGGTGAGGCGATCAACTCATCGCCGGCCGCCCTGCGCCTGGCTGTCGAGGCCAAACCTGCGCAAGTGCGGGTGATCAAGTGCCGGGGCGGCTTGGCTCACCCGGCGCCGATTGCCCTGGCGGGGCACTGAGGTTGCCATGCGCTGGGTGTGTATTGTCTTCCCGCAATTGGCGCTGGATGGGGTGCAGCGTGTGCACCCCGAGCCCGACCAACCCTTGGCCTTGCTGGCCGGTACGCCGCAGCGTCGCGTATTGCAAACCGTCAATGACGCCGCCCGCGCCTTGGGCCTGCGCCCCGGCCAATCCCTGACCGCCGCCCATGCCTTGACCAAGACCTTCGCCAGCGCCGAATACGACCCCGCCGAGATCGAACGTTGGCAACAGTTTCTCGCCGCCTGGGCCTACCGGTTCAGTTCCCAGGTCAGCCTGTATTACCCGCGTGCCTTGTTGTTCGAGATCGAATCGAGCTTGGGCCTGTTTGGGCCGTGGCCGCAGCTTGAGGCTCGTTTGCGCCAGGAATTGACCGAGTTGGGCTTTCGCCACCGTATCGTCGCTGCGCCCAATCCGGCGGCGGCGCGGGTGCTGGCGAATATCCACGATGGGCTGGCCGTGGCCGATGACGAACGCTTGATGCACGCCTTGGCGCCATTGCCCATCGACCGCGCCGGCCTTGACCCTCAAGCCGCCACCGCGCTGTCGCGCATGGGCCTGCGCACTCTGGCCCAGGTGCAGGCGTTGCCCCGGCATACCCTGGCGCGGCGCTTCGAGGCTGGCTTGCTCAAGCATCTGGACGCACTGACCGGGCAACGCCCGCTGGCCCTGGCGTATTACCAGCCGCCGGACCAGTTCGATGTACGCATCGAATTGAATTACGACGTGCAATCCCACCAGGCGCTGTTGTTTCCCCTGCGCCGCTTGACCGGTGATCTGTCTGCATTCCTGTGTGGTCGCGACAGTGGCGTGCAGCGCTTTGACCTGCACCTAGAACATGCGCAGGCGCCCGACAGCGTGATCAAGGTCGGCCTGCTCAGTGCCGAGCGCGAACCGGCGATGTTGTTCGAACTGGCCCGTGGCCGTCTGGAGCAGGTGCAAGTCACTTCACCCGTTCGCGGTTTTCGCCTGGTAGCCCAGGACCTGCCGGTGTTCGTGCCACAGCGCCAAGACCTGTTCGATGACCGCCCGCAACAGACCTTGCCCTGGGAGCAACTGCGCGAGCGCCTGCGCGCCCGCTTGGGGGACGAAGCCGTGCAAGGCCTGCGCTTTCACGCCGACCACCGCCCCGAATGCGCCTGGCAAGCCGCAACCGATAAAACCCCATGCCCAACCCTGAATAAAGCCCAGCGCCCAGGCTGGCTGCTCCGTGAGCCGACCTTGCTGGCCGAGCACGGCGTGCAGATCCTGATGGGCCCGGAACGCATCGAGTCCGGCTGGTGGGACGGCGCGGATATCCGCCGCGACTACTACCTGGTGCAGACCCGCGCCGGCCAACAAGGGTGGGCTTTCCGTACGGTGGGGCAGAGTGATGGGCTTTGGCTGCAAGGCTGGTTTGCATGAGCTACGCCGAGCTGCATTGCCTGTCCAATTTCAGCTTCCAGCGCGGCGCGTCGAGTGCGCTGGAGTTGTTCGAACGCGCCAAACGCCAAGGCTACAACGCCCTGGCGATCACCGACGAGTGCACGCTGTCGGGCATCGTACGTGCCTGGCAGGCTGCGAAGGCGGTGGAACTCCCGTTGATTATCGGCAGCGAGATGCGCCTGGAAAACGGCCCGAAACTGGTGCTGTTGGTGGAGGATCTCAGCGGCTACCAGCACCTGTGCCGCTTGATCACGCTGGCCCGACGCCGTGCCGAAAAAGGCCGTTATCGCCTGCTGCAAGAAGACTTCGATCAGCCGCTGCCCGGCCTGTTGGTGCTTTGGGTCGCCGAAGACAGCAACACTCAAGCCGACATCCAATGGCTGCGCCATACCTTCGCCGGGCGCTTGTGGCTGGCCGTGCACCTGCACTGCGGCCAGGATGATGCTCGTCACCTGGAGCAGCGCCTGCAACTGGCTGCCAGCCTGCAGATTCCCGCCGTGGCCTGTGGCGACGTGCATATGCACGCCCGTGGCCGCCGCGCCCTGCAAGACACCATGACCGCCATCCGTCATCACGTGCCGGTGGCCGAAGCCGGTACGCGCCTGCACCCCAATGGCGAGCGGCACCTGCGCAGCCTCGACGCGCTGGCTGCGCTGTATCCGCAAGGCTTGCTCGATGAAACCCACGCCATTGCCCGCCGATGCACCTTCGACCTCAGCCAGTTGCGCTACCACTACCCACGCGAACTGGTGCCGACCGGCCACGACGCTCAAACCTGGCTGCGTGCGGTCACCGAAGAGGGCATCGCCCAGCGCTGGCCCCAAGGCGTGGATGCGAAGACCCTGCAACAGATCGACAACGAGCTGGAGCTGATCAGCGAGCTGGGCTACGAAAGCTATTTCCTCACGGTGCATGACATCGTGCGCTTTGCCCGCAGCCGCGCAATTTTGTGCCAGGGCCGTGGCTCGGCGGCCAACTCGGCGGTGTGTTTTGCCTTGGGCATCACCGAGATTGACCCGAGCCTGACGAGCATGTTGTTTGAGCGCTTCTTGTCCCGCGAGCGCAACGAGCCGCCGGATATCGACGTGGACTTCGAACACGAGCGCCGCGAAGAAGTGCTGCAGTACGTGTTCCAGCGCTACGGTCGCACCCGCGCCGCGCTGACGGCGGTGGTCAGCAGCTACCACGCCGCTGGCGCAGTGCGAGACGTGGCCAAGGCCCTGGGTTTGCCGCCGGACCAGATCAACGCCCTGGCCGACTGCTGTGGGCGCTGGAGCGACGATGCGCCGCCCCTTGAGCGCCTGCGCGAAGGCGGCTTCGACCCCGACAGCCCGCTGCTGCGCCGCGTGCTCACGCTCACCCAGCAACTGATCGGCTTCCCTCGGCACCTGTCCCAGCACCCTGGCGGCTTCGTGATCTCCGAATACCCGCTGGACACCCTGGTGCCGGTGGAAAACGCCGCCATGGCCGAGCGCACCATCATCCAGTGGGACAAGGATGACCTCGACGCCGTCGGCCTGCTCAAGGTGGATATCCTCGCCTTGGGCATGCTCAGCGCAATCCGTCGTTGCTTCGACCTGCTGCGTCGCCATCGCAACCGTGACCTGGCCCTGGCGACGATCCCCAAGGAAGACCCGGCTACCTACGCGATGATCAGCAAGGCTGACACCATTGGCGTGTTTCAGATCGAATCGCGGGCGCAGATGTCGATGCTGCCCAGGCTCAAGCCCCAGACCTTTTATGACTTGGTCATCGAAGTGGCGATTGTGCGGCCGGGGCCGATCCAGGGCGGCATGGTGCATCCGTACCTGCGCCGGCGGAACAACGAGGAGGCGACCACCTACCCCTCGCCGCAATTGAAGGTCGTGCTGGAGCGCACCTTAGGCATCCCGTTGTTTCAGGAGCAAGTGATGCAAATCGCCATGGTCGCCGCTGATTATGGCCCCGGCGAGGCTGACCAGTTGCGCCGTTCCATGGCCGCCTGGAAGCGTCATGGCGGGCTTGAGCCGCATCAGGAACGCCTGCGTGCCGGCATGCTCAAGAACGGCTACAGCGAGGCGTTTGCCGCTGAAATTTTCGAGCAGATCAAGGGCTTTGGCAGTTACGGCTTTCCCGAATCCCACGCCGCCAGCTTCGCTTTATTGACCTACGCCAGTTGCTGGCTCAAATGCCATGAACCGGCGGCCTTCGCCTGTGCGCTGATCAACAGTTGGCCCATGGGTTTCTACAGCCCGGACCAGATTCTTCAGGATGCTCGCCGCCATCAATTGCAGATCCGCCCGGTGGACGTGCAGGCCAGCGACTGGGATTGCAGCCTGGAACCCATCGAAGGTGCTCAGCCGGCGATCCGCATGGGCCTGCGCATGATCTCGGGGTTACGCGAAGAGGATGGGCGCCGCATCGAAACGGCGCGCCAACGTCAGGCATTCAGCGACATCGCCGACCTCGACGAACGCGCCGGCCTGGATGCCCGCGCCCAGGCATTGCTGGCAGATTCGGGCGCCTTGCGTGCGTTGGCCGGTAACCGCCACACGGCGCGTTGGGACGTGGCCGGGGTACACAAGCAGCTTGGGCTGTTCGCTGGCCAGCCCAGCCCCGATGAAGCGGTGGTGCAGCTGCCAGCACCGACGGTGGGTGAGGATTTACTCGCCGACTACGCCACGCTGGGCACCACCCTGGGGCCTCATCCGTTGGCGTTGCTGCGCGCCGAGTTGCGCAAGCGGCGCTGCCGCAGTTCTCTTGAGCTGATGGCGGTGGAGCATGGGCGCAATGTCAGCGTCGCAGGGTTGGTGACGGGCCGCCAGCGCCCGGGCACGGCCAGTGGTGTAACCTTCGTGACCCTGGAAGATGAGTTCGGCAACCTCAATGTGGTGGTCTGGCGCGACCTGGCCGAGCGTCAGCGCCAGGCGCTGGTGGGCTCGCGACTGCTGAAAGTGGACGGGCGCTGGGAGGCAGTGGGCGAGGTGCGGCACCTGATAGCGGGGCGTTTGACCGACCTGACACCGCTGTTGGACGGGATTAACGTACGCAGCAGGGATTTTCACTAAGGCCAGTGGCTACTCCTGTCGTAACCGCCTAAGTTATACAAGATGAAACGATCCGCCCCTGACGCGCTCCAAATTTTGCGACCGTCTTTTTTTGCGCAGAGCCAAACGATGCAATTTTTATCCAATTCCCACGGCTGTGAAGGTTGGGCCGGTGAAATGGCCCAGCGGATTCGCGCGTTTGACTGGTCGACCACCGACTTGGGGCCGCTCGACCGCTGGTCCACCAGCCTGGCCTGCACCGTGCAGATGATGTTGGCGTCGCCCGTGCCGATGGTGATGCTGTGGGGGCGCCTGGGCTACATGATCTACAACGACAGTTATTCGGTATTTGCCGGCGGTCGCCACCCGTACTTGCTGGGTACGCCGGTGGAACTGGGCTGGCCGGAAGTCGCCGAGTTCAACCGGCATGTGGTGGACACCTGCCTGGCGGGCGGCACCTTGTCGTTCAACAACAAGGACCTGGTGCTGCTGCGCAACGGCAAACCCGAAACGGTGTGGCTGGACCTCTATTACAGCCCGGTCGCCGGTGACAACCAGCAACCGGCCGGGGTGCTGGCGATTGTGGTCGAGACCACCGAACTGGTGAAGTCCGAGCAGGTACGTCAGGAGCTCACCCACAATCTTGAGCAACGCGTGGCCGCGGAAGTGCAGGCGCGTTATGCCGCCGAAGAGCAACTGCGGCAGTCGCAAAAACTCGAAGCCATTGGCGGCCTCACCGGCGGCGTAGCCCATGACTTCAATAACCTGCTGCAAGTGATCGCCGGCAACCTGCATCTGCTGGCCCGCCATGAGCCGGACAACCCCCAGGTACAGCGCCGCGTTGCGGCGGCCATCGCGGCGGTGGAGCGGGGCGCCAAGTTGTCGGCGCAACTGTTGGCGTTTGCCCGGCGTCAGCCGCTGTCGCCTGCGGTGTATAACCCGCAACGCATCTATGCCGGCTTGGGTGAACTGCTCCAGCGGGCGCTGGGTGAGACCATCCATATCGATGTGCAAATGCCCCAGGATGCGTGGCTTATCAACGTCGACCGCAACCAACTGGAAAACGCGCTGCTCAACCTGGCGATCAACGCCCGCGACGCCATGAAAGGCGAAGGTGTGATTCGTATCAGCGGTGAAAACATCATCCTTAACCCTGCCGACTGCGTGGGTAAAAGCATCAAGCCTGGCGAGTACGTACGCCTTGCCGTGACCGACTCAGGCATCGGCATGCCTGAGGCGATCCTCAAGCGAGTCTTCGAGCCCTTTTTCACCACCAAGCGCGAAGGCCACGGCACCGGCCTGGGGCTGAGCATGGTGTTTGGCTTTGTGCGCCAGAGCGGCGGGCATGTGGAGATGTGGAGCGAGGAGGGCAAAGGGTCGGTGGTGCAAATGTACTTCCCCCATAGCCTTGAGCCTGAAAGCCTCGATGTGCATATCGACCAGGTGCCTCATACCGGCGGGCAGGAAACCATCCTGGTGGTCGAGGACAATGAAGGCGTGCGTCTGACCGTGGTCGAATTGCTGCAACAATCGGGTTACACCGTGCTGACCGCCGAAGACGGCGACCGCGCCATGCAAGCGCTGCAAGGCGGTGCATTGCCTGACCTGATCTTTACCGACGTGATCATGCCCGGGCGCGTCAAGAGTACCGACCTGGCCCACTGGGCTCGGGCGCAACAGCCTCCCGTGGCGGTACTGTTCACCTCCGGCCACACCCGCGACATTCTTTCCAGCAATCACCTGCTGAGTGCCGATATTCATCTGCTGAGCAAGCCCTACAGCCCCGAAGCCCTGACGCAACGGGTGCGCAGCGTGCTCACCGCACGATAAGGTTGACCATGACTTCACAACGCAACCTCCCTCAACACCTTGGTTTCGTTCAGGTGCGCGGCGCCCGTGAACACAACCTGCGTAACGTCGATGTGGACATCCCTCGGGATGCACTGGTGGTGTTTACCGGCGTGTCGGGTTCGGGCAAATCATCGTTGGCGTTTTCCACGGTGTATGCCGAGGCTCAGCGGCGCTATTTCGAGTCGGTGGCGCCCTATGCGCGACGCTTGATCGACCAGGTGGGCGTGCCGGATGTGGACTCCATCGAAGGCCTGCCGCCGGCCGTAGCCTTGCAACAGCAGCGTGGCACGCCGAGTGCGCGCTCCTCGGTGGGCAGTGTCACAACCTTGTCGAGTCTGATCCGCATGCTCTATTCGCGCGCCGGCAGCTACCCACCGGGCCAGGCGATGCTGTATGCCGAGGATTTCTCGCCCAACCTGCCCCAAGGCGCCTGCCCGCAATGCCATGGCTTGGGCCGCGCATATGAAGTGACCGAGGCGTTGATGGTGCCAGACCCGTCGCTGACCATTCGCGAGCGTGCGGTGGCGTCCTGGCCGTTGGCGTGGCAGGGCCAGAACCTGCGGGACATCCTGGTGACCCTGGGGTATGACGTGGATATCCCTTGGCGCGATCTACCCAAAAAGCAGCGCGAGTGGATTCTGTTTACTGAAGAAACCCCAACCGTCCCCGTCTACGCCGGCTTTAACCCAGAGCAGACCCGCGATGCGCTAAAACGCAAGCTTGAACCGAGTTACCAGGGCACTTTCAGCGGTGCGCGGCGCTACATCCTGCACACCTTCACCCACACCCAAAGCGCGCTGATGAAAAAACGCGTGTCGCAGTTTATGCAGGGCAGCGCTTGCCCGTTATGTGAGGGCAAGCGCCTGACCAAGGCGGCGCTGTCGGTGAAGTTTGCCGGGGTGGATATTGGCGAGTTGTCGCAGCTGTCATTGTCCCAGCTGGCTGAGCTGTTGCGGCCGGTAGCGGCGGGGCAGGACACGATGAAACTGTCGGTGGAGAAACGCCTGGCCGCCCAGCGCATCGCTCAGGATCTATTGGAGCGGGTCAGCACCTTGACTGAGTTGGGGTTGGGCTATCTGTCGCTGGAGCGCAGTACGCCTACCTTGTCGTCCGGCGAGTTGCAGCGTTTGCGTTTGGCCACGCAGTTGGGCTCGCAGTTGTTTGGCGTGATCTATGTATTGGATGAGCCGTCGGCGGGTTTGCACCCAGCGGATGGGGAAGCGCTGTTTACGGCGCTGGAACGCTTGAAAGCGGCAGGTAATTCGCTGTTTGTGGTAGAGCATGACCTGGAAACCATGCGCCGCGCCGATTGGCTGATCGATGTGGGCCCGGCGGCGGGCGAGCACGGTGGGCAAGTGTTGTACAGCGGGCCACCGGCGGGCCTGGCACAGGTTGAGGCGTCGCAGACCCGTGAGTATTTGTTCGCCGAAAGGCGCGTATCGAATCAGGCGCACCGCGAGCCCAGCGGTTGGCTGAAACTGGAGGGTGTGACGCGCAATAATCTCAAGGGCCTGAACGTGGATTACCCACTGGGTTGCTTCACGGCAGTGACGGGGGTTTCGGGGTCGGGCAAGTCCAGCCTGGTTAGCCAGGCGCTGCTGGAGTTGGTGGGGATGGGCCTCGGTCGCCTGGTGGAAAACGACGAAGAACCGAGTCTGGAAGATGATGCGCCGCAAGCCAGCGGTGGGCATATCAGTGCCGGTCTGGAGCACATCCGCCGCCTGGTGCAGGTGGACCAGAAACCCATTGGCCGCACGCCGCGCTCCAACCTGGCGACCTACACCGGGCTGTTCGATAACGTGCGCAAACTGTTTGCCGGTACACCCGCTGCTAAAAAACAGCATTACGACGCCGGGCAGTTTTCGTTCAACGTCGCCAAGGGCCGTTGCCCCAATTGCGAAGGCGAAGGCTTCGTCAGCGTCGAACTGCTGTTTATGCCCAGCGTCTATGCACCATGCCCGACCTGCCATGGGGCGCGTTACAACCCCGAGACATTGGCGATTAAATGGCAAGGCCTGAGCATCGCCCAGGTGCTGGGGCTGACGGTTGAGCAGGCGGTTGACGTGTTCGCCGAACAGCCTGGGGTGCTGCGCTCATTGCAGGTGCTGCGGGACATCGGCCTGGGTTACCTGCGCCTGGGGCAGCCGGCCACTGAGCTGTCGGGCGGTGAAGCGCAACGCATCAAGTTGGCCACGGAACTGCAACGCAATGCGCGGGGCGCCACCCTGTATGTGCTGGATGAGCCGACAACCGGGTTGCACCCACGGGATGTGGACCGCTTGCTCAATCAGCTCAACCACCTGGTGGACGCGGGGCATACGGTGGTCGTGGTCGAGCATGAAATGCGCGTGGTGGCGCAGAGTGATTGGGTGATCGATATCGGGCCTGGGGCCGGGGACTTGGGAGGCAAAATCGTTGCTTGCGGCACGCCGCAGAAAGTCGCCAAAAGCAAAACCAGTCGTACCGCCCCGTTTCTGGCTCGATCGCTGACCTGACCGTTGAGTGCTGTATTTCACAGGACCGCACTCGGCACCTTTGGCAGCTGTCGAGCTTTAGCGAGGCTGCGAAAGCGACGGTATTGGCGATAGAGATGGGGTGGCTGGACTAAAGCTTTCGCAGGCAAGCCAGCTCCCACACTTGACTGCATTTCAACAGGATGGACGCGGTCAAATGTGGGAGCTGTCGAGCTTTAGCGAGGCTGCGAAGGCGGCGGCATTGGCGATAGAGATGGGGTGGCTGGACTACAGCTTTCGCAGGCAAGCCAGCTCCCACAGTTGATCGCATTCCAAGCGGGCGCACGCGGTACAAATGTGGGAGCTGTCGAGCTTTAGCGAGGCTGCGAAGGCGGCGGCATTGGCGATAGAGATGGGGTGGCTGGACTATAGCTTTCGCCGTCAGCCCTAATGCCAGCTCCTACACCCGGTAAAACTCGGTCTCAGGACAAGCCGTCACGGGAGCAAGCTCCCTCGCCACAGGTTCAGCGCAATGGTCAAGCTTGTGTAGATACTTTTGATTGTCGCCCCAAACATTGTTCAGTGCTCACTCATGTGAATTGACCTTAAACATGACAAGACCCCTCGCAATGGTCTAGCTTCAAGGGGTAAGCCATTGATCAACGTGCGGAGGTACGCCATGCCAGTGAAACACGACCTGTATCAGGATTTGGGGTTGAGCAAGGAAGTTGTTCACGAACGCAGGGCGAGCGACAAACGCTTGGACTCGCTGCTCGATAAATATGATGCTGCTGATGGGGAGGTGCTGGCTGCTGAGTCGGCCAAAGCCAGTGATGAGGACGTTGAGAAACTCAAGAAAAAACGTTTGTTAGTCAAGGATGAGATTGTGGCGCGGCTGGGTTAAGCGCACGACTGTGGCGAGGGAGCTTGCTCCCGCTGGGCTGCGAAGCGGCCCCAAAAAACGGGAGCGCTGCGCACTGGAGCGCCAGCCCGGTCCAGCGCAAGCAAGCTCCCTCACCACCTACACGGTTATATCAGCAGCGCCTGCGTGCATTCATCGATAGAGCGTTGCTGAGTCTCGGCGTACAGCCCAAGCTCATCAATCGTCCGCCGCCCCAGCGCATTCTCAAATTCAGTCCGGTTGGAATTCGCCGCATAGTGGCTCTGCGCCCCATCCCCCAGATTCGACTGAAAAATCCCCGCCGCGCTCACCGGCAGAAAATCCTCGTATACCAACGGTTCAAACGCCGCATGGCCCGCCGCGATCAACGCCTCTAGCGTGTGTGGTTGATCGGCGCTGCCCTGCGCCGCCAAACCCTGCTCGGTAGGAAAATAGCGGAAGTACGCCAGGCCCTGCTCACGCATCTGTGCGTAGGTATCCGGGAAAGCCTCGAAGTGCTGCGCCATCAATTGCACGTAGCGCGCCGCGTTGCCTTCATTGGGGAACGCACCGAGTTCATCACGTGCGGCATTGAGCAATTGGTCGTACAGGGCGCGACCTTTTGGTGTAAGCGCCACGCCGCGTTGCTCGATTTCGCCGAAGCGTGCGCTGTGGCTGCCTTGAGCATCGGTGAAGGCGATGGGTTCGTCGAGGGCCTTGAAGCTGGTCTGGCGTAGCAGTATCGGGCAACGGCGGCGCGGCGGGCCTTCGATCACCGCCTTGGGGGTGATGCCTTTGCCTGGCATGGCGGCCTGCACCAGGTCAATGTCCAGGGTGCGCGGTGTGAGGTGGTTGATGTGCGGGCCCTTGAAGGCCACCACGTCGGCGATCAGGCGATGCTGGTCGCTGAGCTGCTGGTACTGGGCGCTGGTGACGGTTGCGGTGGGGTGCCAGCGGAAGGTTTCCAGGGCTTGGCGAATAAATGCGTCGGCATCGACCGCGTTGAGGCCGCCTTCTGTTTCGGCTTGTTCGATCAGCGCCAGGGCATCAGGGGTGAAGATCGCCCGCTGGGCCAGGGCGGTTTCGGCGAACGTACGCAGATCGGGGCTTTCAATCAGTTCCAGGCGCAACAACGAGGTGAACACGCGAAACGGGCTGGTTTGCAGCGCCCGTTCATGCACGGCGCGAAACGCGGTGGAATGCACCGGCACGCCGGCCGGCGTCAGGTCGTAGTAACCCACCGGCTGCATGCCCATCACCGCAAACAGGCGGCCGATGGTGGCCAGCTCGTAAGCCGTACCGAGGCGGATAGCACCGTGGCGCTCCATGTCCAGGCGCTGGATTTCACCGGTGCGTTGCAACTGCTGCGTCAGGCCGGGTTCGCTGTCGAGCACGCGGGTATTGGTCTCGGCTACCAGTTCCATCAGCGCGCCGTAAAGCGGGACTTCATCGCGGTACATATCGGACATGGCCTTGGAAAACCCCTTGCGGATCTCATCGGGGCTGACATGTGCGCTGCTGTGCATAGAAAAATTCCTGATGACGACGGCACTGGACGTGGCCTATGCCCGGATTTTGTTGGGCCGGCGCTCTGCGCGCAAACGAAGAATCTTCAGGACTTCATTCTTCAAATGAATGAAATGACGCAAATATGACAAAAACCAGCGGCCCCGAAATTTCATGTTAGCCCCGGTTTTACTAACTAATTCTTCACGGAGTTCGCCCCGCTCGGCATGAAAGAATCGTCACGTTTGCAAGGATGAAAACGCCGTTATGCACATCACACACATAAAAAAATGTTTAGGGGCCGTCGTTAATGAAAATTTCTACACTGGCGTTGTCGATCACCGCCGCCGTTCTTGCACAACAGGCTTACGCTGATGATTTTGGGCTCGGCTCGCTGGGCACAGGCACCGGTCACAGCGGTTTCCTTGAAGACAGCCATGCGTCTGTCAGTTCGCGCACCATGTACTACAGCGCCGATAACCGTTCGGGCACCAACAATGACCTGCGCGAAACCGCCACAGCGTTGCGGTTTGACTACAAGTCCGGCTACACCCAGGGCACCCTTGGCGTCGGTTTCGACGTGATGGCGTTCGGTGCCTTGCGCCTCGATGGTGGCGACGGCCACACCGCAGGCGCAGGCCTGTCGGGTAACGGCAACAGTTTCTTCCCGACCAGGAACAACGGCACTGAACCTGCCGACTCCTTTGGGCGTGCGGCGGGCAACGTGAAGTTCCGCATTTCCCAGACCGAGTTGCACGTGGGCGGCGGCCTGGCACCGGTGTTGCCGATCCTGGTCTCCAACGACAGCCGCGTGGCACCGCAAACCTTCGACGGCGGTATCCTGACGTCGAACGATATTCCCAACGTCACCTTTACCGGCGGTGAACTTAACCGCGCCGAAGGCCGTGCATCGAGCAATTCCACCGGCCTGAGCGTTGCCGGTGGCACCCGCGACAGCGACAGCTTCAAGTTTGGTGGCCTGGACTACAAACCCTTTGGTTCTTCCGACAACATCATCGCGAAAAACCTGACGTTGCAGTACTACTACGCCCAATTGCAGGACTTCTACAAACAAAACTATTTCGGCCTGGTCCACGTATTGCCGCTGGGCAATGACCAATCCTTCAAGACCGACCTGCGCTACTTCGACAGCACCAGCGACGGCAAGAACGGCGAGAGCGGCTACCAGTTCAACAACAACGGCGGCTACGCCAGGCACGCAGGCGAAGTGGACAACAAAACCTACAGTGCGGCCTTCACCTACCAGTTGGGCGGCAGCAGCCTGATGCTCGGCCACATCGGCGTGGGTGACGACGGCGGCTTTGTGTGGGTCAACCAGGGCAGCCTTGCCGACCCGCACGCCCAAGGCGCCGGTGGCAGTGACTTCTACCTGTTCACCGACGCTGTGGTCGGCCAGTTCTCCCGCGCAGGTGAGCAAGTCAACTTCGGCCAATACACGTATGACTTCAAGGCTTACGTGCCTGGCCTCAAGGCTTCCGTGGCTTACCTGGACGGTTCGGACATCAAGTCCAAGGTTGCCGGTGGCCCTGACCAGAAAGAAAACGAAACCGACTTCCGCCTGGACTACGTGGTGCAAGCCGGCCCCCTGAAAGGCTTTGGTACCACCTTGCGCACCGGTACCTATCACGGCAAAAACACCGGCACCGCCGACCAGGACCAGACCCGGCTGATCTTCAACTACACCTACGCGATCTTCTAAACCTTCATGTGCACGCGGGCGTGGATGGGCTCTACACTGCTGCTCATTGTGTAGGCGACGGAGTACCCCATGACGGCCACGCCCGTAAACCGAATGCTCGACACACTCGAAGGCCAGCGCCTGGCAACCCCAGAGGTCGAGCGCTGGCGCGAGTGGGGCCCATATCTAAGCGAACGCCAATGGGGCACGGTGCGCGAAGACTACAGCGCCGATGGCGATGCCTGGGCGTACTTCCCCCATGAGCATGCGCGCAGCCGCGCCTACCGCTGGGGTGAGGATGGCCTGGCGGGGTTCAGTGACAAAGCGCAACGCTGGTGCCTGGGCCTGGCCCTGTGGAACGAGCGCGACGCGATCATCAAAGAGCGCCTGTTCGGCCTGAACAACGCCGAGGGCAACCACGGCGAAGACGTCAAGGAACTGTACTTTTTTGTCGATGGCGTACCCAGCCATGCCTACATGCGCATGCTCTATAAATACCCCCATGCGGCCTTTCCCTACGACGACCTGATCAGCGAAAACGCCCGCCGTGGCCTGGAGGATGCCGAGTACGAAATCCTCGATACCGGCGTGTTCGAAGACAACCGCTATTGCGACGTCAGCGTCGAATACGCCAAGCACCAGCCCGACGATATTTTTATGCGCGTCACCGTGCATAACCGTTCGGATCAACCGACGCGGCTGCACGTGCTGCCACAGGTGTGGGCACGCAATGACTGGAGCTGGACCTTTGACGCGCCCAAGCCGCAGTTGATGCGGGATGGGCAACGGGTGCTGGCGCGCCACCACGAACTGCCTGATCGGCATATCAGCGCGTGGGGCCAGGACGGCGTCGAGTGGCTGTTCTGCGAGAACGAAACCAACGTTGCCAAGCTAGATGGGCAACCGGCGCCAGGGCCCTTCAAGGACGGGATCAATGATTACGTGGTCAAGGGTGTTCAATCGGCGATTCAGCGTGACCGCGGCACCAAAGTTGCGGCGCGCTTCATCCTCGAATTGGCAGGCCTTGAAAGCAAAACACTGTACCTTCGTTTTGCCCCCGTCGATGCGCCGCAGGTCAACGCCCGCAAGCTGTTCGAGCAACGCCGCCAGGAGGCCGATTACTTCTACGCCGCGTTACAACACGGCGTCGCCGACGACGACGCGCGCAATGTGCAACGCCAGGCATTGGCCGGGTTGTTGTGGTCCAAGCAGCTCTACTATTTTGATGTAAACCAATGGCTCGACGGCGACCCTGCCCAACCAGCGCCGCCGCCCGAGCGCCTGCATATCCGCAATACCCATTGGCGGCACTTGTCCAATTTCGACATCCTATCCATGCCCGACACTTGGGAATACCCGTGGTACGCCTCGTGGGACCAGGGCTTTCAGGCCGTCGCCTTTGCGCTGATTGATCCTGCGTATGCCAAGCAGCAACTGTTGCTGCTGGTGAAGGACCGCTTCATGCACCCCAATGGCCAACTACCGGCTTATGAATGGCGCTTCGACGACGCCAACCCGCCGGTGCATGCCTGGGCCAGTTGGCGGGTATATCAGCAGGACAAGGCGCTGACTGGCGTAGGCGATATGGATTTTCTGGAGCGTATTTTCCATAAGCTGCTGCTGAATTTTGCCTGGTGGGTCAACCGCAAGGACGCCGAGGGGCGCAATCTGTTTCAGGGTGGTTTCCTGGGCCTGGACAATATCGCCTTGTTCGACCGCTCAGCCGCGCTGCCGCCGGGTTACCAGTTGGATCAGGCGGACGGTACGGCGTGGGTCGCGGCCTATGCCTTGGACCTGATGCGTATTGCCCTGGAGCTGGCCAAGCGCAACGTCGTGTATGTCGATATCGCCGTGAAGTTTTTCGAGCATTTCCTGTACATCGCGGGCGCCATCAACCGCGTCGATGACAGCGCCGAAGGGTTGTGGGATGAGCAGGACCTGTTCTTCTACGATGTGCTGCACCGCCCTGATGGCCAGAACGAGCCGGTACGCCTGCGCTCTATCGTCGGCCTGATGCCACTGTTTGCCGTATTGGTGCTGGAGCAGCGCGAGCACGAAGGTTTGCAGGGGTTGCGCGAGCGTTTGTCAGGGTTCATGAAGCACCGGCCGGATCTCGCTAAACTGGTTTCGCGCTGGAACGAGCCTGGCCAGGGCAACCGTCTGTTACTGGCGCTGCTGCGTGGTGAGCGCACCAAAGACCTGCTACGGCGCATGCTGGATGAACGCGAGTTTTTATCGGCGTTCGGGGTGCGATCCCTATCCAAAGCGTTCGCCGAGCAACCCCTGGCGTTGAAGATGAACGGCGACACGCTCTGTGCACGCTATCAGCCCGGCGAATCCGACTCGCGGTTATACGGTGGCAACTCCAACTGGCGCGGGCCGTTGTGGATGCCGGTCAACTACATGTTGATCGAATCGTTGCGCGAATTTCACCGCTACTACGCAGAAGACTTCTCGGTGGAGTACCCGACCGGCAGTGGTTATCTGTCATCGCTTGAAGAAGTGGCCGACAGCCTTAGTCAGCGTGTGACGCGTTTGTTCCTGCGTGATGAAAACGGTTCGCGGCCGTCGATGGCGGGGTACGCGCAGTTGGAGGCAGACCCTGCCAGTCGTGACCTGGTGCTGTTCCATGAGTATTTCCATGGGGAAACCGGGCGTGGGCTGGGAGCGTCCCATCAGACCGGATGGAGTGCGCTGGTGGCGTTGTTACTACAGCCGACGTAGGAAGGACTTGACGATGTGGCGGGTGGCGTCGGTTGTGTCCAACTCATCCACGGCGCCAAACGCGTACCACTGGCAATCGATGATTTCATTGCAAGGCTTGGCGTCGGCGATGTTCACCACTGACGCTTCGAACACGTGATGAACGGTGTCGCGGGCCTTGAGCTCCTGCAAATACAGCAAGCCGTCCACGTTCAATCCGGTTTCTTCTTCCAGCTCGCGTTCGGCCGCGCCGACCGGGCGCTCGTGGCGCTCGACCTTGCCCCCTGGCAGTGCCCATTTTGATCTGGCCTTGCGCACGAAGAGGATATGCCCCTCGTGTTCGCAAATGACCGTTGCGCGTATTTTCATCGTCTGTGCCCCCGCAGTGAGATGATTGTCATAAAAGTGTAATGCAATTGTCATGCTAACTGCTTGTGGCGTAGACGAGTGGGGATGTGGATACTGCCCGATTGATCAAAAACGCACGAGGAGAGCAGATGAGCACCGTACGCTGGGGCATGATCGGCTGTGGCAGTGTCACTGAGTTAAAGAGTGGACCGGCTTTCTACAAAGCGCCAGGTTCTGCGCTGGTGGCCGTGATGGGGCGCCGAGAAGCCGCCGTGCGTGATTATGCGGCACGTCACGGCATTGCCCGTTACTACACCGACGCCCAGGCACTGATCAACGACCCCGAAGTGGACGCGGTGTACATCGCCACGCCGCCTGACAGTCACCTTGAATACAGCCTCATGGTAGCGGCTGCCGGCAAGCATTGCTGCGTCGAGAAACCCATGGCCCTGAATGCCGAGCAGAGTGCGTTGATGCAGCGCACGTTCGAGCGTGCCGGGCTGCACTTGTTTGTGTCCTACTACCGCCGTTCGCTGCCGCGCTTTGCGCAAGTGCGTACCTGGCTGCACGAAGGGCGCATTGGCCAACTGCGTCAACTGACCTGGAGCCTGTGCAAGCCACCCGCCGCGGTAGACGCCAGCGCCGCCAATTGGCGCACCGACCCGCTGATCGCCGGTGGCGGCTATTTCGCCGACCTCGCCAGCCACGGGTTTGACCTGTTCCAGTACCTGGCCGGGGACATCATCGAGGTCTCGGGCTTTACCGCACGACAGGCCGGGCGTTATGCCGCCGAGGATGCCGTGACGGCCTGCTGGACCTTCAGCTCAGGAGCCTTGGGCATGGGCTGCTGGAACTTCGTCGCGGACCGCCGCGAAGACAAGGTTGAACTGATCGGCAGCACGGGGCGCATCACCTTTGCGGTGTTCGACGACCAGCCATTGCGCCTGGAGGGCGAGGTTAATGAGGTACTCGACGTGCCGTGCCACGCCCACATCCAGTGGCACCACGTATTGGCCATGAACGCACATATTCGTGGCGAGGCAGAGCATCCGTCGCTGGCGATCGAGGCGCTGAAGACAGATCGGATCCTGGACAAGGTGCTGCAACGTAACCCCTTTTATCCAGGCTAGTCGCGATAGGTTGGTGCTCTACATTTTTCAAGGAATAGACGCATGAAGTACCTGATGATGCTGTGGCTGGTCATAGCCACAAGTGCACTGGCTGCACCTAGGGAGCAGCGACCGGCGGGGGATTTTGATTTTTATGTATTGTCGTTGTCGTGGTCGCCGACGTTCTGCCTGGCGCACCCGGAAAACGAACAATGCTCGGGCAAAGGTTATGGCTTTGTGTTGCATGGCCTGTGGCCGCAATACGCACGGGGAGGGTGGCCGGCCTCGTGTGACCCGCAATCGCGGCTGTCGGCCGAAGACATGGCCAAGGGCGCGTTGATGTTCCCCACGCGCAAGCTGCTTACACATGAGTGGCGCAAGCATGGCACCTGCAGTGGCCTGGATGCCTCACGCTACCTGGACGCCACCGATACGGCGTTGAGTGCGGTGCAAATACCGCAGCAGTTGCAGCCATTCAACGTGCCGAATTACTTGCAAGCACGGGATATCGAACAGCTGTTTCGCCAGAGCAACCCGGCCATGGGTGACCACAGCGTGGCGGTGATTTGCAAAGGCAAGGTGCTGTCCGAGGTGCGGGTGTGCCTGAGCAAGGAGCTGCGCTTTGCCGGCTGCCCCAAAAGCGTGAAAACCCAGTGCCGTCCCGGTGATATCCGTATTCCGGTGCAGCGCTGATCAGGTATCCTCCGCGCCCCGTTTATCACCGATTCAATAAACAGATGACTGGACAAGACATGCAGGCGTTGCTGGAGTCGATCCTTGACGAAGTTCGTCCACTGATCGGCCTCGGTAAAGTCGCCGACTACATCCCCGCGCTGGCCGATGTGCCGGCCAACCAACTTGGCATCGCGGTATACGGCAACGATGGCGCCGCCTACTGCGCCGGTGATGCCAACACTTTGTTTTCGGTGCAGAGCATTTCCAAGGTGTTCAGCCTGGTGCAGGCCATTGACCACGGTGGCGAAACCATCTGGGAACGCCTGGGCCATGAGCCTTCGGGGCAGCCGTTCAACTCGCTGGTGCAGTTGGAGTTCGAACGCGGGCGCCCGCGTAACCCATTTATCAACGCGGGTGCGTTGGTGATCTGCGACATCAACCAATCGCGTTTTGCCGTGCCGATCTTGTCGATGCGTGACTTTGTACGGCGCCTGTCGGGTAACCCGCAGATTCTGGTCAACAGCGTCGTCGCCGAGTCAGAAGCCCAACACGGTGCGCGCAATGCGGCCATGGCGTACCTGATGAAGTCCTTCGGCAACTTCCACAACGATGTCGATGCGGTGCTGCACAGCTACTTCAACTACTGCGCGTTGCAGATGAGCTGCCTGGACCTGGCCAAGGCGTTCAGCTTCCTGGCCAACGAAGGGGTGAGCGCTCACAGCGCCGAGCAAGTTTTGACCGCGCGCCAGACCAAGCAAGTGAACTCGATCATGGCCACCAGCGGGCTGTATGACGAGGCGGGCAATTTTGCCTATCGCGTGGGGTTGCCGGGCAAGAGTGGTGTCGGCGGCGGGATCGTCGCGGTGGTGCCGGGGCAGTTTACGGTGTGCGTATGGTCGCCGGAGTTGAATGCGGCGGGGAACTCGTTGGCGGGGATCAAGGCGTTGGAATTGTTGAGTGAGCGGATTGGGTGGTCGGTGTTTTGAGCGGGCATTGGGTCTTGCAGCATCACTGATCTACCTGTGGGAGGGTGCTTGCCCCCGATTGCGGTGGGTCAGGCAACGATGCATCGACTGACAGGCCCTCATCGGGAGCAAGCCCCCTCCCACATTGGATTTTTAGTGGTCTGGAGATAGGCGGGCGGTCAGGTATCGCCAATCAGGCACATGGACTTGCTACACCACCGGTCTACCTGTGGGAGGGGGCTTGCCCCCGATTGCGGTGGTCAGGCAAAGATGCATCAACTGACAGGCCCTCATCGGGAGCAAGCCCCCTCCCACATTGGATTTTTGGTGGTTTGGAGATAGGTGGGCGGGCAGGTATCGCCAATCAGACACATGGACTTGCAGCATCACCGATCTACCTGTGGGAGGGGGCTTGCCCCCGATTGCGGTGGTCAGGCAAAGATGCATCGACTGACAGGCCCTCATCGGGAGCAAGCCCCCTCCCACATTGGGTTTTCATTGGTTTTGGGCTTTATTTGAGCCCATACAAAAAATGCGCCCCTGAGGGCGCATTTTTTTGTTCGGCAAGCTATCGCCTATCAGGCAATCGCATCCCAGGCACGATCACCGTGCTCGTCTTTGATCCGAGTCGGCAACCCCATCACGTCCAGCGCCTTCAGGAACGGCTCTGCCGGCAGTTCCTCGACGTTGGCCATGCGTTGCACATCCCACTCGCCACGCGCTACCAGCAGCGCAGCTGCTACCGGCGGAACGCCTGCGGTGTAGGAGATGCCCTGGCTTTCAGTCTCGGCAAACGCTTCTTCGTGATCCGCTACGTTGTAGATGAACACCTCACGCGCCTTGCCGTCCTTGGTGCCTTTGACCAGGTCGCCGATGCAGGTCTTGCCGGTGTAGCCAGGGGCCAGCGAAGATGGGTCGGGCAGTACGGCCTTGACCAGTTTCAGCGGCACCACTTCCAGGCCTTCGGCGGTTGTCACTGGCTTCTCGGAGAGCAGGCCGAGTTTGTTGAGCACGGTGAACACGTTGATGTAGTGCTCGCCAAAACTCATCCAGAAACGCACGTTGGGCACGTCGAGGTTTTTCGACAGCGAGTGCACTTCATCGTGGCCGGTCAGGTACAGGTTCTGCGAACCGACGACCGGGAGGTCGTCGGTGCGTTTGACTTCGAACATGGTGTTGCTGGTCCACTGGCTGTTCTGCCAGCTCCACACCTGTCCGGTGAACTCGCGGAAGTTGATTTCCGGGTCGAAATTGGTGGCGAAGTATTTGCCATGGGAGCCGGCATTGACGTCGAGAATGTCGATCGAATCAATGCGGTCGAAATGCTGTTGCTGTGCCAGCGCGGCATACGCGTTGACCACACCCGGGTCGAAGCCCACACCCAAAATGGCGGTGATGTTCTTCTGTTTGCACTCTTCCAGGTGGTTCCACTCGTAGTTGCCGTACCACGGCGGGGTCTCGCAGACCTTGCCCGGCTCTTCGTGGATGGCGGTGTCGAGGTACGCCACGCCCGTGTCGATGCAGGCACGCAGTACCGACATGTTCAGGAACGAGGAACCGACGTTGATGACGATCTGCGACTCGGTCTCGCGGATCAGGGCCTTGGTCGCTTCCACGTCCATGGCGTTCAGCGCGAAGGCGGTGATGTCCGCAGGTACCTTGAGGCTACCCTTGGCCTTGACGCTGTCGATGATGGCCTGGCATTTGGAGATGTTGCGCGACGCGATAGCAATACGACCGAGTTCGTCGTTGTGCTGCGCGCACTTGTGGGCCACCACCTTGGCGACACCTCCTGCACCAATGATAAGAACGTTCTTTTTCAATTGCTTTATCTCTCCTTTATCCGCCAGCTTACGAAAGGCTGGACAGGTAGTCGTCGTAACCAAATTCACGAACCACCTCGACTGTACCGTCGAGTTGTTTCACTACGATGGACGGCATTTTCAGGCCGTTGAACCAATTTTTCTTGACCATGGTGTAGCCCGCGGTGTCGATGAACGACAGCCGATCGCCGATGGCCAGCGGACGATCAAATTGGTACTCACCGAAGATGTCCCCGGCCAGGCATGATTTGCCGCACACCATCACGGTGTGTTCGCCATCGCTCGGCGCCAGCTTGGCGTTGAGGCGATAGATCAGCAGGTCCAGCAGGTGGGCTTCGATGGAGCTGTCTACCACGGCGAGGTTTTTGCCGTTGTAGAGGGTGTCGAGCACGGTGACTTCCAGGGAGGCGCTGTTGGTGATCGCCGCTTCCCCAGGTTCCAGGTAGACCTGCACGCCGTACTTCTCGGAAAACGCCTTCAAGCGGGCGCAGAACGCGTCCACGGCATAGTCTTCGCCGGTGAAGTGGATGCCGCCACCGAGGCTGACCCACTCAACCTTGTGCAACAGCGCGCCGAAGCGTTCTTCGATGGTGCCGAGCATTTTGTCGAACAGGCTGAAATCGCCGTTCTCGCAGTTGTTGTGGAACATGAAACCGGAGATCTGATCGATCACGCCTTCGATCTTCACCGGGTCCCACTCGCCCAAACGGCTGAACGGGCGCGCCGGGTCGGCCAGCAGGTAGTCCGAGCTGCTCACCTGCGGGTTGACACGCAGGCCGCGGGTCTTGCCCTCGGAGCGTTCGGCAAAGCGCTGCAGTTGGCTGATGGAGTTGAAGATGATCTTGTCGCAGTTATCCAGCATCTCTTCGATTTCATCGTCGGCCCAGGCCACGCTGTAGGCGTGCGCTTCACCTTCGAACTTCTGGCGGCCCAGCTTCAACTCATACAGCGACGACGACGTGGTGCCGTCCATGTATTGCTGCATCAGGTCGAATACCGACCAGGTGGCAAAGCACTTGAGCGCCAGCAACGCCTTGGCGCCGGACTGCTCGCGCACGTAAGCAATCTTCTGCATGTTGACCAGAAGCTTCTGTTTATCGATGAGGTAGTACGGCGTTTTGATCATTTTTGAGAGCCTGCGGCGGTGCCTGCCAAAAAAGGACACGCATTGTGCCCGCACTTGGGGCGAATCGAAAGGTTAGTGGGCGGAATTTGCTGCGCCAGTTTTCAACTCTACCTGCTGAGTATGACTATCCATAGGTACACCCCGGATCAATGTGGGAGCTGGCTTGCCTGCGATAGCGGTGGGTGAGAGGCAGCAGTGTCGGCTGATACACCGCTATCGCAGGCAAGCCAGCTCCCACATTTGATCTCCACTTGGCGGTAGAGGGGGGGATCCGCACTGCCATGAAAACGTCATTTGTTCAGCACCGAACTGCCACATTCCCTCGCTACTGTCCTCGCCAATGAGATCGATCTCAAGCGAGTAATAATGACTGACCTCAAAGACGTTGCCCGACTGGCCGGTGTATCCCGCGCCACCGCCGCCCGGGCCTTTGCTTCCCCGGACCAGGTGCGCCCGACCACCCGTGAGCAGGTGTTCGCCGCCGCCCGTGAGTTGGGGTTTCGGCCCAATCTTCTGGGCCGCCAACTGCGCCTGCAGACCACCCAGTTGATCGGGGTGGTGGTGCCCAACCTGCTCAACCCGGTATTTGCCGAGCAGTTCCAGGCCATGGAACGCGCCGCTCGCTTGCGTGGCTACAGCCTGGTGCTGGCCACCACCGACTACAACAGCGAGCGCGAAAGCATCGTGGTCGAAGAGCTGCTGCGCCAACGCGTCGATGGCCTGGTGCTGACGGTCACCGATGCCGAAAGCAACACCGTACTCAGCAGCCTGAATACCGAACAAACCCCGTTCGTGCTGGCCTATCACCAACCGAGCAACCCCAACTACAGCGCCGTGTCGGTGGACAACCGCGCGGGCATGGCCCTGGCCACGCGTTACCTGCTGGAAGCGGGGCACCGGCGCATCAGCATGGTCGCTGGCCCCGCATTGCAATCAGACCGTGCGCGCCTGCGCTACGCCGGTTATTGCGATGCCATGCGCGAATACGCACTGGACAGCCGTCCGGTGATCGAAATGCCAGCCCACACCCAGGCTGACTTCAGCGCTATCGCTGCGTTTCTCCAAGGCCCGGATGCACCCACCGCACTGGTGTGCTCCAACGACTTCCTGGCCATCAGCCTGATCGCCGAGCTGCGTCGCAACGCCTGGTGCGTGCCCGAGCAACTCTCGGTAATGGGCTTCGACGGCATCAGCCTTGGCACCCAGATGCACCCGACGCTGTGCAGCGTGGTGCAACCCATCGCGCTGCTGGCCAGCACCGTGATTGACCAACTGCTGGCGCAGATCGCCGGCAACGAGCCGATTTCCCATTGCCTGCCTTGCCACATCCGGCCGGGCGAAAGTACTCAACCCCATGAGGAGACCCTTGATGCGCGCATTCAGTAAAACCCTGGCCGCCGTGTTCCTGTGCGGCGCGGCCAGCCTGGCCCAGGCCGCCGAAACCGCCATCTGCTACAACTGCCCGCCGGACTGGGCCGACTGGGGCTCCCAACTCAAGGCCATCGCCGCCAGCACGGGCGTGCAGGTGCCGCTGGACAACAAGAACTCCGGCCAGTCCCTGGCACAACTGGTGGCAGAGAAAGCCGCACCGGTGGCCGACGTCGTTTACTACGGCGTGACCTTCGGCCTGCAAGCGCAAAAAGCCGAGGTGGTTGGCACCTACAAGCCCAAAGCCTGGGACCAAATTCCCGCCGGTTTGAAAGACCCGGCCGGGCACTGGTTTGCGATCCACTCCGGCACCTTGGGCATCATGGTCAACGTCGACGCCCTCGGCGGCCTGCCGGTGCCACAGAGCTGGGCTGACCTGCTCAAGCCCGAATACAAAGGCATGGTCGGCTACCTCGACCCATCCAGCGCGTTTGTCGGTTACGTGTCGGCAGTGGCGATCAACCGCGCCCTCGGCGGCGACCTCGACAACTTCGCCCCGGCCATCGACTACTTCCAGAAGCTGGCGAAGAACGCCCCCATCGTGCCCAAGCAAACGGCTTATGCGCGGGTGTTGTCCGGTGAGTTGCCGATCCTGGTGGACTACGATTTCAACGCCTACCGCGCCCGCTACAAAGACAAGGCCAACGTTGCCTTTGTGATCCCTCAGGAAGGCAGCATCAGCGTGCCCTACGTGATGAGCCTGGTGGCCAACGCTGCGCACCGCGCCAACGCAGAAAAAGTCCTCGACTTCGTGCTGTCGGAACAAGGCCAAGCGCTCTGGGCCAAGGCCTACCTGCGTCCGGTACGCCCGATGCAGATGCCGGCAGAAGTCGCCGCGCAGTTTCTGCCCGACAGCGACTACGCCCGTGCCGGTGTCGTGGACTACGAAAAAATGGCCGCCGTGCAGGAAGCCTTCGCCGCCCGTTATCTGAACGAGGTCAAGTAAGTGGCTGCATCGGCAAAACACGCGGCCTGGGCGCTGGCCCCGGCGTTTGCGGTGCTGCTCGCATTCTGGCTGTTGCCGCTGGCGCACCTTGTACTGCTCGGTACCGAGAGCCGCGACAGCAACGGTAGCGGTTACTGGCAGGTGCTTGGCAGTGCGCAGTATTTGGGCAGCCTGGCGCAAACCTGTGGGCTCGCCATTGTCGTCACGCTGGCGGCGTTGTTGGTGGGTGGGATCAGTGGCGTATTCCTTGCGCGTCAGCAGTTTTTTGGACGCTCGGCGTTGGTCGCGCTGCTCACGTTTCCGTTGGCGTTTCCTGGCGTAGTCGTGGGCTTCCTGGTGATCCTCTTGGCAGGTCGCCAAGGCCTGTTCGCATCATTGGGCCTGCAACTGGCCGGTGAGCGCTGGATCTTCGCCTACTCGCTGGCCGGGCTGTTTGTGGGTTACCTGTATTTCTCGATCCCAAGGGTGATTCTCACGGTGATGGCCGCCTGCGAAAGCCTCGACCGCAGCCTGGAAGAAGCTGCGCATTCACTGGGCGCAGGGCACTGGCGTGTGGTGTGCGACGTCATCGTGCCGGGGCTGGCACCGGCGCTGGCCTCGTGTGGGGCGATTTGCTTTGCCACCTCCATGGGCGCGTTCGGCACGGCCTTTACCTTGGGCACACGGCTGAATGTGACCCCGGTGGCGATCTACAACGTGTTAACCAACTACGCCAACTTTGCCGTGGCCGCCGCGCTGTCGGTGGTACTCGGCGCGCTGACCTGGGCGGTGCTGCTGCTGACCCGACGCTTGGTGAAAAACGCGGGGACTGTCTTGTGAAACGCTCATCGCTGTTTGTAATGCAACTGCTGTTCACCTTGCTGGTGTGCGCCTTCATGTTGGTGCCGGTGCTGATGTCGCTGCTGGCCGGTTTGACTCGCAACTTCTTTGTTGGCGTGTCGAGTGGTTTGACGTTCGATTGGTTGGTGCAGGTGTGGCAGGCCTACTCGCCGACCGTGTGGCTGTCGCTGCAACTGGCCCTGGCCTGCGCGGTATGCGTCTGCGTGATTGGGGTGCCGGCGGCCTACGCCCTGGTGCGCATGAACAATCGCTTCAGTCGCGCCTTCGAAGAGTTGATGGTGCTGCCGGTGGCCATGCCGGGCTTGGCCAGTGCGTTGGCGTTGCTGCTGACCTACGGCCAGTTCGGCAGCTTTCGCAGCAGTTGGCTGTTCATCCTTGTCGGCCATGTGCTGTTCACCTTGCCGTTTTTGGTGCGCCCGGTGATGGCGGTGATGCAACGCCAGCAACTGCCGGTGTTGGAAGAGGCCGCTGCCAGTTTGGGCGCCGGGCCGATCAAGCGCTTTTTCAGCGTGGTGGTGCCCAACTGCCGCGCAGGAATACTGGCCGGTGTGCTGATGGTGGTGACCTTGTCCCTGGGTGAATTCAACCTGACCTGGATGCTGCATACGCCGATGACCAAGACCTTGCCCGTTGGCCTGGCCGATAGCTACGCCTCGGCGCGCCTGGAAATCGCCAGCGCCTACACCCTTATCTTTTTGTTGATGATCGTGCCGCTGCTGATTGCGTTGCAGGCCATCAGCGCCCGTTTGTCCCGTGGAGAGCGTCGATGACCGCTATCACTATCCGCCTGCAAGGCTGCCGCAAGGCTTTCGCCGATGGCACCGTGGCCGTGCATGACCTGGACCTGACCGTCGAAGGCGGCGAAACCCTGGCGATTCTTGGTCCGTCCGGTTGTGGCAAAACCACCACCTTGCGCCTGATTGCCGGCCTGGAACGCCCGGAGGTGGGCCGGGTGTTTTTCGGCGACCAGGACGTCACCCGCCTGCCCATCGAGCGCCGTGATGTAGGCATGGTGTTCCAGAACTACGCGCTGTTTCCCAACCTGGATGTGGCGGGGAATATCGTTTATGGCTTGAAGATTCGCGGCATGTCCAAGCCTGAGCGCAACAAGCGCTGCGATGAGCTGCTGGAACTGGTGGGCTTGCAGGCGCACGGCAAACGCAGCATCCATGAGTTGTCCGGCGGCCAGCGCCAGCGTGTGGCACTGGCCCGCGCCTTGGCACCGGGCCCCAAGGTGTTGCTGCTGGATGAACCGTTGGCAGCCCTCGATGCGCAATTGCGTGAACGCCTGCGCAGTGAGCTCAATGAGTTGCTGCGCGGTCTGGGCATCACCTCGGTCTTCGTCACCCACGACCAGGGCGAAGCCATGGCCCTCGGTGATCGCATCCTGGTGATGGAGCAAGGCCGGGTTGCCCAACTCGCAAGCCCGCGCGACATCTACCAGAAACCGGCCAACGCCTTCGTCGCCGGCTTTGTCGGCAACCTCAATGCCTTTGCGGTGATCGCGCCGTCAGCCCATGGCTTGAAAGTGTGCGGCGGTGAGTTGCCGTGGCACGAAGCGAGCCTGCCCAACACCCTGTACTGCCGTCCGGAACATCTGCGGGTGATGGAAAGCGAGGGGCACCTTCACGGGCATCTCGTCGCGCAGTTTTTCCAGGGCGCGCAAAGCCGCCTGCTGGTGGATGTAGGCGCCCCGCAACCGCTGCTGGTGGACAGCAGCGACAACCAGTTGTACGCCGTTGGCGCGCCGATTGCCCTGGCGATTACGCCGCACATGTTGTTCACCCTGAATGCTTGAGAATCTATGTTGAATCGCCCGTTCCTCGTTGCCCAGATCAGCGACCTGCATCTTAAAGCCGGTCAGCGCCTCACTTACGGCGTGGTCGATACCTTGGGCGCATTGCGCCGCGCTGTAGACCACCTGAATGCCAGCCAGCCACGCCCCGACATTGTGGTCATCAGCGGCGACCTGGTGGACTTCGGTCGCGCCGATGAATACGCCGTGCTACACCCCGAACTCGCACGCCTGCACATGCCGTGCTACTTGGTGCCGGGCAACCACGACACACGTGGGCCGTTGCTCGATGCGTTCCGTGACCACCGCTACTTGCCGGCCTCGGCAGACGGCCCGCTGGATTGGGTGGTGGACGAGTATCCGCTGCGCCTGATCGGCCTTGATTCCACCATCCCCGGTGGCCACGGCGGGCAGTTGTTGGACAGCCAATTGCATTGGCTGGATGAGCAATTGGCGCTGCACCCTGACGCGCCGACCTTGCTGATCCTGCATCACCCGCCATTTATCAGCGGTATCGGCCATATGGACCGCGAGCCGTTCCTCAACGCAGCTGCGCTGGAGCGCGTCGTCGCCCGTCATCCGCAAGTCGAGCGTCTGCTCTGCGGGCATCTGCACCGGCCGATGCAGCGGCGTTTCGGCGGCAGTATGAGTTGTGTGTGCCCGGGCACCTCCCACCAGATCGTGCTGGATTTGCAGGAGGCTGCGCCAGCGCATTTCAACCTGGAGCCGGCAGGTTATTTGTTACATCGTTGGGACGTGCAGCAAGGGTTGGTCAGCCATAACGGCGTATTTGGGGAGTATCCGGGGCCGTACCCGTTCTATGACGCCTATGGCTTGATTGACTGAACGATGTCTCGCTCTTCTGTGGAAAGGGGCGGCTGCGCTGCCCCTAGAGATGTCGCCTGACTAACGCACGGCCGTGGTCCAGCTACGCCCGTCATCGTTGGATTGCAGCAGACGGCCATTGACCAGCGAGGCGAACACCCATTTGCCGTCGCGGCTGTAGAAGAACTCATTAACAAAGGTCGGTGAGAGCGTGGTCGTCTCAGTCCAGGTCGCCCCCGCGTTTTGCGTGTAGGCCATGCGCATATCGGAATAGAGCACATAGTGCAGGGCGACGCCGTTGTTCTTGTCCCTGAAGTTGGAGGCAAACATATACCGCGTGTGTGTCGAGTCTTGCCAGGTCTTGCCGCGGTCATGGCTCTCGTAGGGGTTGTAGATCATGGTTGCCGCGCAACTGCAATGCAGCACGCCATCGTTGGATGCCCAGAACAGAGAAATGCCACCCGGCAGTGGGTACAGCGTGGACTGGCGGCTTTCAAGGTTCAGCACGCCAACCTGAACGCCTGGCACCGAGCTGACCAATTCGTTGCCCAGCAAGTAGGATCTCGGCGGGAACAGATAGGTCAGTGCGCGCATGGATGATTGCTGTTCATAACGTGCCAACTGCGTCCAGTGATTACTGCCCAGGGCGGCGCTATGAATGAAGATGCTTTTGCCACGCAGCGTGGTTGCTATGACCTGGTCCTTCCATTGATGCAGGTTGCCGACCACGCCAAAAGGTAAATTGCCGCGGATGGATCGCCAGTGTTTTCCCTGGTCGTCCGATTGCAACAAGGTGCCCAATTCTCCCCCCGCCAGCCAACTGCCCGAGGATGTGACGAGCGTCGCTTCAAGCGCGTTGCGTACCCCCACATCAAGCGCGGTGGCGGCCTGACCTGGCGTCCACTCATAGACTACGCCGTTGGCACTGCCGTAGATGAACGTGTCGTGGGTGGTCTGCTGAAGGGACATGGCGCCAAAGCTGGCGCTTTTACTCAGTTCAAACGCGCTCGTCATATCAGCCGGTACGGTTTGGCTGTCCCATGACAGCACAGGTTTTGCGAGCAGTGGCGCCAGCCCCGGCAATAACTCAACGACCCGCTCGCGCGTCGACTCGGCGGAGGGCGCCAGGCTATGTGCGGATAACAGGCGATCTTTTACCGGGGTCTGCACAATCACCCCCAAGTCGGTCAACTGACCGCTTTGTACGGTAAAACGGCTGAAGTTCGCACCGATATTCGCTTCATTGCTGACACACATTGCGCCGCATTGACCGGCGTTGAACTGTACCAACCGATAGCTGCCCGCAGGCAGTGAGCCCGCGTAGAGGGCGGATCTGGAGGAGGCTTCTTCGTTTTTAGACAGGGAGAATTTGTCGCCGTGCTCACCGTTGGGGCCGCTCACGCGCTCAAGCGTGATGGTTTGCCAGTTCTTGAAGAAAAAGCTGACGTGTTCGCTGTTGACCAGAATCTGAACCATGACCGCGCCGTCAGACGCATTTTCTATTTTTGCGTCGCGAGGCTGGATTTGCGCACAACCTGTGAGTAGCACAAGCAGGAATAGCAGGCAGCGTATGTTCACCGGGAAAGTCCTTTTTCGGGGGGCGCTCTATGGCGGCTAAATGACCTGATCAATATGAGTTTGAAGAGGTAGAGGCATTATGGCATCAGTCTGTGCTCTTTCAAGTCAGGTACTACATGAGCAGAAAATGACGTGCAATACAGAGATTTGTCTCGACCACAAACGTACAAGATTGCCCACCAACCGCCTGCGTAGACTCATTGCACTTTCTCTCATGCAGGTCTTCCATGGACATTTTCCTCTACGCCTTCAGCGTCATGTACAGCCCCGGCCCCGTGAATTTCATGGGGCTCAACGCGGGGCTTACCGGTCAGTTCCGCCGCTCCACCGGCTTTTTCATCGGCGTGGGCTGCGCGATGATGTTGCTGTTCGTTGTGTTCGGCTACACCGGCGAGGCGATCATTTCCCAGGCGGCGTTGCCGTATATCTCGTTGATCGGCGGGGTGTACACGCTGTATCTGGCTTACCAGGTGTTTACCGCACGCACGGTGGTGGATGAAACCCGCGCACCGGCCAAAACCCTCACGTTCTGGAACGGCCTGGTGATCCAGTTGCTCAACCCCAAGGGGATCATGGCGGTGTTGCCGATCACCAGTGTGATGTTGCCGGCGGCGCATATCACTGGGGTGTCCATCGCTGCGGTCTCGGCGGTGTTGGCCTTTGGTGCGTTCGGTGCGCCATGGCTTTACTCATTGCTGGGGGCGGTGCTGGGGCGGCGGATCAACGGGGCATCGGCGTTCACCTTGTTCAACCGCAGCATGGGAATCGCGCTGGCGGTGTGTGCGTATTTCATGTTTCACGCGTTCTATGTGCATCTGATCTCAACATGAGTAGATCTTGTGATCATCTAGAATAATATGAGTTTGTCTCACTATCAGTACCTGCCGACAATAGCTGCCATACAAAACGACATTTGGAGTTGTAAGTCATGGCAGTCGCTCATTCCCTGGGATTTCCGCGCATTGGACGCGATCGTGAACTGAAAAAAGCGCAGGAAGCGTTTTGGAAGGGCGAGCTCGACGAGGCCGGCCTGCGTGCCGTTGGCCGTGACCTGCGCAAGGCGCATTGGGACCTGCAAAAGCAGGCCGGCATTGAATTGCTGCCGGTCGGCGATTTTGCCTGGTACGACCAGGTGCTGACGCACTCGCTGATGTTCGGCGTGGTCCCTGAGCGTTTCCGCCCGGCTGATGGCCAGGCCACGCTGCAAACCCTGTTCGGCATGGCCCGCGGCGTCAGTGACAGCTGCTGCGGCGGTGCCCACGCCCAGGAAATGACCAAGTGGTTCGACACCAACTATCACTACCTCGTGCCGGAGTTCAGCGCCGACCAGCACTTTCACCTGGGTTGGGACCAGTTGTTCGAAGAAGTGCAGGAAGCGCGCGAGCTGGGTCACAACGTCAAGCCGGTGGTGATCGGCCCGTTGACTTATCTGTGGCTGGGCAAGGCCAAGGGCGGCGATTTCGACAAACTCGAATTGCTCGATCGATTGCTGCCGCTATACGGCCAGATTTTCCAACGACTGGCCGACCTGGGCGTGGAATGGGTGCAGATTGACGAGCCGATTCTTGTGCTGGACCTGCCCCAAGAGTGGAAAAACGCCTTCGAACGGGCCTACAACCAGATCCAGCGTGACCCGCTGAAAAAACTGCTGGCGACCTACTTCGGTGGCCTGGAAGAAAACCTCGGCCTGGCCGCCAACCTGCCAGTCGACGGGCTGCATATCGACCTGGTGCGCGCACCGGAACAGTACCCGACCATCCTCGACCGTCTGCCGGCTTATAAGGTGCTGTCATTGGGCGTGGTCAACGGCCGTAACGTCTGGCGTTGCGACCTGGAACAAGCCCTGGCCACCTTGCAGCACGCCCATGAAAAACTCGGTGATCGCCTATGGGTTGCGCCGTCCTGCTCATTGCTGCACAGCCCGGTCGACCTGGGTCGCGAAGACAAGCTGGATGCCGAGCTGAAAAGCTGGCTGGCCTTCGCCGTGCAGAAGTGTGCTGAAGTGGCGGTGTTGGCCCAAGCGGTCAATGCGCCCGAAGCATCAAACGTGTTGGCGGCATTGGCACAGAGCTGTGCGGTGCAAGCCGCTCGTGCTGCCTCTGCGCGTATTCACAAACCGGCGGTACAAGCCCGTGTGGCGGCGATTACCGCCCGGGACAGCCAGCGCCAATCGCCGTTTGCCCAGCGTATCGAGAGACAGCGCGCCGGCCTGAACCTGCCGCTGTTCCCGACCACCACTATTGGTTCATTCCCGCAGACCGCGTCGATTCGCCTGGCGCGCCAGTCGTACAAGGCCGGCAAGTTGAGTGAAGCCGAATACGTTGAAGCGATGCACAGCGAGATCAAGCACGCCGTCGAGGTGCAGGAGAATCTTGGCCTGGACGTACTGGTGCACGGTGAAGCCGAGCGTAACGACATGGTCGAATATTTCGCCGAGCAGTTGGATGGCTACGTATTCACGCGCTTTGGCTGGGTGCAGAGCTACGGTTCGCGCTGCGTGAAACCGGCGGTAATTGTTGGCGACCTGAGCCGCCCAAAGGCGATGACCGTGGAGTGGATCCGCTACGCCCAAGGCCTCACCTGCAAGGTGATGAAGGGCATGCTGACCGGCCCTGTGACCATGCTGATGTGGTCGTTCCCGCGTGAAGACGTGAGTCGCGAAGTGCAGGCGCGGCAGTTGGCGCTGGCCATTCGTGATGAAGTCGTTGACCTGGAAGCGGCGGGTATCAAGATCGTGCAGATCGACGAAGCCGCGTTCCGTGAAGGCTTGCCGTTGCGTCAGGCGCAGTGGCAGCACTATCTGGATTGGGCCACCGAGGTGTTTCGCCTGTGCGCCAGCGGCGTGCGTGATGAAACCCAGATCCACACCCACATGTGCTACAGCGAGTTCAACGATGTGATCGAGAGCATTGCGGCGATGGATGCCGATGTGATCACCATCGAGACATCACGTTCGGATATGGAGTTGCTGGAGGCCTTTGAAGCCTTCGCTTACCCGAATGAAATCGGGCCGGGTGTTTATGACATCCACTCGCCACGGGTGCCGGAGGCTTCAGAGATGGCGAACTTGCTGCGCAAAGCGGCCAAGCGGATTCCGGCCGAGCGGTTGTGGGTGAACCCGGATTGCGGTTTGAAAACGCGGGGTTGGCCGGAGACGGAGGCGGCGCTGATTCACATGGTTGCGGCCGCTCGCCAACTTCGTACCGAACTGGCCTGATTCCAAGGTCTTGCACGGTTCAAATGTGGGAGGGGGCTTGCTCCCGATGGCGGTGGATCAGTCAGCTTATCTGTAGCTGACCCACTGCCATCGGGAGCAAGCCCCCTCCCACATTTTGGCCTGCGTTGGGTCAGAGGTATTTGAGCCAGGCCAGGTCGCGGCGCCGAGCTTTCAGCCCCGCAAACCAACGCACCGGCACGTACAACGCCAACGGCAACAACAGCGCCACCAGCCACACCGCGCCAATGCTGTCAAAACCAAAGTAGTTGCCATGGTTCAGGCCAAACACCGCCAAGCACGCCACATACAGCACTTTCAGCACATACAGGTGCAGCAGGTAGAAGAACATCGGCGCCGCCCCGAACGTGGCCAGCACTGCAACCCAACGCTTGTGCCCCGCACGTTCAAACGCCAGCAACAGCAGCAACCCAATCCCCAGTGTCAGCGCCAAAAACAACAGCGAAGGCGGGTACTTGGTCACGTTGAAAAAACTCATCAACGTCTGCACGCCGCTGTCATAGCTCTGCCAAGGCTTCTCACCATAGCCATTAAGCGCACGCAATAGGCCAAACCCCACAAGCGCCCCCACTCCCGCCAGCAGCAGATAACGCTGACGCAGCGCCGACGGCATGCCATTGGCAAACCACGGCCCCAGGCCATAACCCAGGGCAATCACGCCGATCCACGGCAGCACCGGGTAGGTAACGCGCAGGCGCAGGGTGTCGCTTACGTCGATCCAGCTACGTTCATGCAAAATCGCCCACAGGTTTTGAGCAGCCGAGCCCGGTGCGAAGTGCAGGCCATCCAACAGGTTGTGCCCGCCAATGATCACAATCGCCAAGCCGATCAACAGCGGGCGCGGCAACCACACCAGCGCGGCCAGGGCGAGCATGCTCACGCCAATGGCCCAGATCACCTGCATGTAGATCACGCTGGGCGGCAGTTGGAAGGTCCAGGCGAAGTTGACCAGGGTGAATTCCAGCACCACCAGGAACAGCCCGCGCTTGAACAGGAAGGCCGACACGTCGCGTCGGCCCTGGTATTTCTGGCCGTACAACCAGGCGGATAAACCCGTGAGTAATACAAAGACCGGTGCGCACAGGTGGGCGAGGGTACGGCTGATAAACAGCGCAGGCTCGGTGCTGTCGATGGTCATGGGGTCGCTGACCTGGCGGTGCAGCAGGAAGGTCTCGCGCACGTGGTCCAGCAACATAAACAGAATCACCAAGCCACGCAGGGCATCGATGGAGAGCAGGCGTTGGCGCAAAGGAACAGCATCGGTCATGGGCATGATCACAGGGCAGGGCGAAAAAGGAGTGTTATCGTATAACATTAATCTGCACGTTGCCGCGATTCGTTGTGTAGATGGCAAGCCAGCTCCCACAAGGGGGGGCTCGTCGTATGCTCGATTCTGGTAACTTCAGCAAAATCGCTTTCACAGGCCATCACCATGACTACCCCAAACGCTGTCATCACCTTCTGGCAAACCGCTGGCCCCAAACGCTGGTTCGCAAAAGACGAGGCCTTTGACGCGAGCTTTCGCGACACCTTCTACACCACCCACCTCCAAGCCGCCCGCCGTGAGCTGGAACATTGGCTCGACTCGCCAGAGGGTGCCCTGGCCCTGTTGATCCTGCTCGATCAATACCCACGCAATGCCTTTCGCGGCACCGCCCATATGTTTGCCACTGACCCGCTGGCACGGCTATATGCCGCGCGCATGGTGGATGCCGGGCTGGACTCATTGGTCGAACCGGCCTTGCGTGCATTCTGTTATCTGCCGTTCGAACATTCGGAAGACCCGGCAGACCAACAGCGCTCCCTTGCCCTCAATCAGCAATTGGACGCCAACACCTACCACTGGGCCAAGGAACACGCAGACATCATCGAGCGTTTCGGGCGTTTTCCCCATCGTAATGAGGTGTTGGCCCGTGTCAGTACCGGGGCGGAATATGCGTTTCTCAATGCGGGTGGGTTTGCCGGTTAAGTCACTATTCCCAAGGGGAATGCCCCTATAAAAACCCGCCATTGTCTTTCCCGCCGCCGATCTCGTAGCGTGGGCTTTCACTCAAGGAGACCCGCCATGAACACACCCGCGTTGCGCCTGTACGTCGATGCCCAGTTCACCAGCCCGTATGCCATGTCGGTGTTTGTGGCCCTGCGGGAAAAGGGCCTGGCCTTCGATACCGTGACCTTGGACCTCGATGCCGCGCAAAACCAGACGGCAGGCTTCGCCACGCTGTCCCTGACCCGGCGCGTGCCCACGCTGGAGGAGGGCGACTTTGCGCTGTCGGAGTCGTCGGCGATCACTGAGTACCTGGAAGAGCGTTACCCCGATACGCCGATCTATCCGACCGAGCCCCGGCAGCGGGCGAGGGCACGGCAGGTGCAGGCCTGGCTGCGCAGCGACTTGCTGGCGATTCGTCAGGAGCGTTCGACGCTGGTGGTGTTCTACGGGCAGAAGAGGCCGCCACTGTCGACCGAGGCCGAAGTGGCCGCTGCCAAGTTGATCAGTGCGGCGCAGGCCTTGTTGGTGGGTAACCCGGCTTACCTGTTCGGTGAGTGGTCGATTGCGGATGTGGACCTGGCGGTGATGCTCAATCGCCTGATCCTCAACGGTGACAGCGTACCCGCCGAGTTGGTGGCCTACGCGCAGCGCCAATGGCAACGGCCGTCGGTGCAGGCGTGGGTCAACCTGACGAGGCCAACACTCTAAAGGTTTACAGCCATTCCTGGGCCACGCGGCGGTCCAGGTCTTCCCAATCGGCCATGCCCAGTACCCGCGTGGTGTTCAAACCACGCAGGTAACCGCGCAATTGCTGGGCGTTGGCGAGAGTTTGGTCGGCGTCGGCCGTTGCGTCTTGCAGCACGTTTTCATAGTCGACCAGGTAGTCGGCGACCCGCTCGCGAAACTCCGGCAAGACAGCTTCGCGGATGCGGTCGAAGGTTTTCTGGTGGGGCTTCATAGCGAGGTCCTTATAGATTTTATGGGTGCACTATCGGTTCAGATAATAGTCACCATCACGGATCGCAAGTTCTGTTTTTTCGGGAAAAGCGCAAAATTGCTTCATCGAAACGCAGCTCAAGGAAATGCGCGATGAAGACGATTATCCAATTCGCTTTAATGGCCCTGATGCTGGGCACTGTCGTCATCAATAACGGCGCAATCGCGGATGAATTGCATAGTAGCCATTTGCTACCGATTGGCGCTAGCGTAGACTCCCTGCAGCATGCGCAGTCAGTGGGTGTGTTGTTGAGCGATAATACCCGCGACAACCTCAGTTACCTTTAACGCTACCACGACATGGCCTTGAACGGCGCCAAGGACGCTCTCGACGAGCGCATCCGCCAGGCGTTCGTCAGCAGTTCCGACCCGGAACTGGCCATTGATTGGTTGATGAGTTCGCTGCAAGGCACCTTTTTGTCGGTCACGGTCTACGACAACCTGGACGCCCTGGTGCAGGCTCACCCCGATGTGGTGGTGATGCTCGACACCCATAACCAACTGCTGACCCAGCGTAACGATGTGGTCGAGGCGCGTTTTATTGCGCGGTTCTACGATGCGAACCTGCAATACATCGCCAAGGCCGAGGGCTCAGTGCACAAGCAAGTGCCGTCGGTGTGGGTACACGACAAGGCCGCGCCGGAAATTGCCGCGCAGATCGAGCAGCAGCGTGATGTGCAGCGCGATGCCTTGAAGCAGTTTGATGTGTCGCTCAAAGCCTTGGTGCGTGCGGGTTGATGTGAACTTTTATCTTTATCTTCAGGATTTCTTCATGCGTTCTTTTTTTGTACCGGCCCTGGCCTTTGCTTCCCTGTGGCTGGCCGGTTGTGTGTCTTCCCCTAACGTTCCTACCCTGACCCTGCAAACCACAAAAGCCCCTGAGGCTTATGCGCAGTGTGTGGTGGGCAAGCTGGAAAAACACGGGATCACGTCGACCGTGACCCAGAACTCGCGTCACGCCAAAGTGGTGCTGACCAGCAAGATCGCGGCCGATGATGTGCTGGAGGCCTACAAGGCTCAGGAGGGCGGCAAGGTGTTTTTGTATGAGCGCAAGCCGCTGGCGTCTGCGCTCACGCCGTCGCGGCTGGAACTGGCAGCACAAGAATGTAAGTAACACACGAGGCTAAATGTGGGAGGGGGCTTGCCCCCGATAGCGGTGTGACAGTCACAGATGCTCTGACTGATCCACTGCCATCGGGGGCAAGCCCCCTCCCACATTTTGACCTGTATACGGCCTAGGGTTTGGCTTCGTTGCTGAAAGCATTGACCGTTTTGACCAACCCCTGCGCCGCCAACTTCACCAACGCCCCACCTTTCTCCACCGTCGCCAACGCCGGGTCCGAGCCCATGCGCCCGTCGGGGAAGCGTGCACGGAAATCCAGTGCTTCACGGATCGGCCCGGTATTGGCGATCTGCGGTGAGTACTCGGCGGTCTTGATCGAATCCGGATACGCCCACTGCGTCACCGCAATCTCCGACGGCGTGGCATGGCTGCCATGGCCCACGGGAAATTGCTGGTGAGCCAGGTCGTTGACGCCTTCCAAATCCCACCAGTTCACCAGCTTCAAGGCGAACCCAGCCGGGCGGCGGGCGAAACTGGCTTCGGCGTACAGCTCGGAAAACGCCGCTTCAATCGTCGCGATATTGCCGCCATGGCCGTTGAGAAACAGGATCTTGTCAAAACCATGCCCGGCCAGCGAGCGCACCCAGTCGCCAATCGCGGCGATAAAGGTGGAAGGACGCAGGGAAATGGTGCCGGGAAAGCCCAGGTGATGCTGGGCCATGCCGATATTGAAGGTCGGGCCGATCAGAATGTCAGCGTTTTTCTGCGCCTCGTGCGCAATGATTTCCGGGCACATCCAGTCGGTGCCCAAGAGGCCGGTAGGGCCGTGCTGTTCGTTGGAACCAATGGGAATCACCACCGTGCGGCTGCGTTCCAGAAACTGCCCGATCTCGATCCAGGTGGACGTGTGTAGAAGCATGGGAGGTTCTCTTAATCTATGGGGACAGGCTATCCGCCACGGATTGTACGACTACTCGCCACCTGTTGGGGTTTGCAATTGAGGTACGTCGAGGACTTCAACCAGCGCTGGTCGGGGTACCACGAAAACATGAATTGCCCGTCCTTGAGCTTATCGACCACCTGGCGCGCCACTTGCGGACGCACGGCCGGGCAACCCTGGCTGCGGCCGATACGGCCTTCGCGCTTGCTCCACAGGGGGCTCACGTAGTCGGCGGCGTGGATCACGATGGCGCGGTCGCGGGCCTGGTCGTTGAAACCCGGCTCCAGGCCATCCATGCGCAGGGAGTAACCGTGGGTGCCCAAGTAACTTTCCTGGGTGCGGAACAGGCCCAGGCTGGACTGGTGGCTGCCTTCGCGGTTGGAGAACTCGGTGGCGAAGTTTTCCCCGGACTTGGCGCCGTGAGCCACCAGGTCACGCAGTACCAGGGTTTTCTTGCGCAGGTCGAAGATCCACAGCCGACGGGCGGTCGAAGGCTGGGAATAGTCAATCACCGCCAGGCGGTCGGAACGTTCTTCGCCATTACTGACCGCACACTGCACCGCGCTCAGGGCGCTTTTGAGTACAGTGGGATTGAGTTCTGGAGCAGAGCGCGCCAGGCTGCTATACAAGGAAGGAGGGTTGCCATTGGCGGCGAGCGCAGAATTGCTCAATAACGCCAGAGTCATGGTAGCCAGGCCAAGCCGGCACAAAAAAGTCAGCATCTGCAGTACATCCCCCCGCTGCGGATTGGAGTTAAGCCAAGTGTTCAAAAAACACGCATGTTACTTGAGCATTTGCCTGCTCGTTGCACCACTGGTCGCGACAGCCGACGAGCTACCCGTTGAGCCCTTGCCGGTGACGACACCGGCGCCCGTGGATTTGGCGCCCGTGCAACAGGCTTTGGCCCAACTGCCCAGCGTTTGTCCCCACTTGGCGCCGCACATCGACGCCACCGCGCAACTGCGCTTGCAAGCCTTTTACCAGCAGCAGGGTAATGCGCCGCTATGGTCTGCCGAAGATCGGCGCCAGGATTTGCACACCCAGGTACAGATGCTCGCCGACGACGGCCTGGACCCCACCCACTATAGCCTGCCTGCGTCAGACGCCACGGCCAACGTGCTGTGCAGCGATATCGACGTCAGCCGCCAGTACCTGCAAGCGCTACAGGACCTGCACTACGGGCGCCTGCAACAGTCGCGCTTCGAGCCGCTGTGGCATTCCCAGCCGCCAGCACGCGACCCTAACATCGAGGTGCTGGCGTTCGCCGCCACCGGCCTACAAGACATGGCCCAAGCGTTCGACCAGGCACGCCCCAGCGCCGATCTTTACCGCAGCCTGCGCAATGCCTATTCCACCGTACGCCGGCAGCCGTTGCCCCACTGGGACCCGGTCACCGCTGGCCCGCTATTGCGCCCCGGCATGGAAGACCCCCGTGTACCTGAATTGGCGCGGCGCCTGGTCAGTGGCGGTTACCTGGCCACTGTGCCCAGCGGCAAGCAATACCGCGACGAGCTCGTCAAGGCCGTCAAGGTGTTCCAGCTGAGCCACTCGTTGCAGGCCGACGGCGTGATCGGTGCCGGCACCGTGGCCGAGCTGAACATCAGCCCGGCGATCCGCCGCGAACAATTGCGCATCAACCTTGAACGCTTCCGTTGGCTGGCCCAGGACCTGGAGCCCGAAGGCGTGCTGGTCAACGTCGCGGCCGCGCAACTGAGCGTGTACCAGAGCGGCATACCGGTGTGGCAAACCCGCCTGCAAGTCGGCCGCGCCGAGCGCCAGACGCCGTTGCTCAAGTCACGCATCACCCGGCTGACCCTTAACCCCACGTGGACCATCCCGCCGACCATCATGCGCGAGGACAAACTCCCGGCGATCCGCCTTAATCCCGAATACTTGCGCCAGCAAAACCTGCAAGTACTCGATGCCGAAGGCCACCCGTTGGCCCCCGAGCAAATCGATTGGGCGCGCCCTGGCAATATCCTGCTGCGCCAGGAGGCCGGCCCGCGCAACCCGCTGGGCAAGATTGTGATGCGCTTTCCCAACCCGTATTCGGTGTACTTGCATGACACGCCGAGCCAGCCATTGTTTACCAAGGGGCCGCGGGCGTTCAGTTCGGGGTGTGTGAGGGTTGAGCAGCCGTTGCTGCTGCGCGACCTGCTGGTGAGCCCGGCCGAGCGGGCGCGCACCGATGAGCTTCTGGCCACCGGTGTGACCCATGAATTCAGGTTGGCTACGCCGGTGCCGGTGCTGTTGAGTTATTGGACGGTGGAGGTCGACCGCCAGGGTGGGTTGGTGTATGCGCCGGATATTTATGGGCGGGATTTGGTGCTCATGAAAGCCATGGGCAGCGTTCTATAAGTCTGAATCGGGTCAAAAATGTGGGAGGGGGCTTGCCCCCGATAGCGGTGGATCAGTCAGAACATCAGTGACTGATACACCGCTATCGGGGACAAGCCAGCTCCCACATTTGACCGAGTTGAACCGTTATTTTGGAGACCAGGTTCGGTCAAACAGTGCTGCCAAGGCCGCCTGATGGCTGATGCCGATCACCGTGCAGTTCGGCAACTCCTCACGTACCAACACCAGCAATGCCCGCGCACTCACCTCATCCAATTGATTCGTCGCCTCATCCAGATACAAGGTATCCGGCGCATACAACAACGCCCGCGCCACGCCGATGCGCTGCTGCTCACCGCCGGACAATTCCCGCGACCATTCCACCTGCTCATCCAGGCGTCGCACCAGGGCCGCCAACCCCACCTGCTGCAACACCGCCAACAACCGCACCGCACTCGGCACCTCAACCGCCGGATACGCCAACAAGTTACGCAACGGTATGCTCGGCAAATAGGGCTTCTGCGGCAGTAACAGGCTGCGCCCCGGCGGCAGTTGCCAGCCACCGCGACAGTACGGCCAGATACCTTGCAGCGTGCGCAGCAAGGTCGATTTGCCGATGCCACTGCGTCCGGCAATCAACAGCCATTCGCCTTGGGCCACTTGCACCGACACATCCCCCAGCAGTACCCCCGCGTCCGGGCGCAAGACGTCCAGGCCATTGATGCACAGGCAGTCGCCGATCACCGGGGCTTTGGCCTGGCAACGGCTCGCGGCGATGGCCTGCTCGAACTGCCCCAGCCGCTCCACCGCCGAACTCCAGTGCATCAGCTTGGGGTACAGCTTGATAAACCAGCTCAGTGAACCGTGCACTGCACTGAAGGCGTTACGGATTTGCATCAAGCCGCCCAGCGTGATGGTCTTGGCCAAAAACGCGGGCAGGGCGGCGAACACCGGGACGATCAGGCTCGCCCGTTCATAGCTGACGGTGAACAAACTGAGGTTGCGCTCGCGGCCCATCAACTGGCGCCAGTTGCGGGCAATTGCCTGGAAGCGCTCGGCCAAGTGCTGGCGTTCCACCCCTTCGCCCCGGTACAGGGCGATTTGTTCCGCGTGCTCGCGTTTGCGCAAGAGGCTGGCGCGAAAGTCCGCCTCAACGTGCTGGCGGTCTACATTCAAGCGGTGCAACGGGCGGCCGACCCAATGAGTGATCAGGCTGCCGGCCAGGCTGTAGAGCAGCACGATCCACACCAGGTAGCCCGACAGCGTGATGCTGTAGCCACCGAGACTGAACGTCTGCACCCCGGACAATTGCCACAGGATGCTCATGAATGCGCCCACCTGAGCCATGTTGATGATGAACGAGGCCACCAACTCCACGCTCAGGTCGGCAACGATGTTCACGTCTTCGGCAATGCGCTGGTCGGGGTTGTCGGGCTCGCCCGCCAGGCCCAGGCGATAGAACGCCTGGTCTGCCAGCCACGCGTGGGTAAAGTGCTCGGTCATCGCTTGGCGCCAACGCAGCACCAAGGCTTTGCGCACCCAGTCCAATGCGACCACGATCACCACATAGGCCCCCAGGTACAGCACGTAGCGCCCCATCAGCGCATATAAGGCGCTGGTGTCGAACTCACCGAGGGTGTCGTAGAAGGTCTTGCTCCAGGCATTGATCAACACGTTGATCTGCACGATCAACAGGCCCATGCCAATGATGCCCGCGAGCATCAACCAGCCCAGCCATTGCGAGCCCTGGCGCCAGAACGGCGCGGCCAGGCGGTAGAAGGTACGCAGGCTTTTCACTGGGCATCCGCCTTGGGCAATACGCGCAGCAGCACCTGGTTAGCCACCGGGAATATCTGGCCTGCCAAGGGTTTGAGCGACTCGATGCGCATACCCTCTGGCAGTCGGGTCTGGCTACTCAGGTAGCGTGGGTCTTGCCATTGGCGTTCACTGAGTAACAGGCGGCGCCATTGGGTGGCGGGGTCGGTGCGGCGCTTTTGTTCCTGGCGGCGCAGTTCGTTGCGTGCGCTGGCGACCCATTGGGCATCCACTGAATCGCCCAACTGCGCGAGGGTCTGTTGGGCCATGGCCCACAACTCGTCGGCACGCTGCGGGTCGCAGGTGAAGCTCAGTTGGCTTTCGATGCGCTGGGTGTCCGGGTTCAGTTCGCTGTCAAACCGCAGGCGATACACACCGGAGGCCTCGCCACGCAGGCGTTGTTTAAGTTTCTGGTTGGCCAGTTCACGCAGGGCGGCGACACGGGCAGCGGCTTCGGGAGACCAGCGTTGTTCACTGAAACTGCTGGCTTCCAGTACTACCCGTGGCTCCAGGGCGACGGCAATGTCGGCGCGGCGTTGACCGGGCTGTTGCAGGGCGGGGCGGGTAGGCTGAGCAGCGCCACGCGGGATATTGGCCAACTGTTCACGCACCAGCGTCTCCAGTTGCGCCGGATCGATATCCGCCATCAGGTAGAAGGTGACCGGGGCGTTGACCAGTTGCTGCCAGTCCTCGGTCAGGGTGCTCGACTTCAGTGGCTCCAGTGCTTGCGGGTCGGGGTTCTGCCAAGTGTCGGCACCGTAGCGTACGTGACGTCGGGCAGTTGCAATGGCATCTGGACGAGTGCTTGCCCGTGACAGCAAATCCTCCCGGGCTTCGCTGAACAATGCATCGTCGATAACCGCGCCGACCTGGTTCTGGCGGTAGCTTTGCATCAGTGTCGTCAAGGCACTGAGAGACGGCTGGCTGCTGGCGCTCAGTTGCAGGCGCGTGGCGCTGTGTTCGAGGTTGAAGGTTGCGTCGTGGGTTTTGCGCCATGCCGCCAGACCTTCGGCACCCCCTTCGTTACCCAGTTGCGCGGCCATCTGCACGCGCCAGGCGGGCACGTCGCTGCGGTTGAAGCCTGCGGCGGAGTCTGCTTGCAGGCGCCACTTGCCGTCTTCGGCATTACGGCGCAGCCATACCAGGCGGTCTCCGTTGCCCAGCTTCCAGTGCTCGACGTGTTCCGCCGCGAAGCTGCGTTTGCCCAGCACCTTGCCTGGCTGTGCGGCAGGCGGGGGCGTGAACGTGACGCTCGGCGGCTCTACCGGCGCTGCGGTTGCCGGTGACGCCAGTGAAGTCTGGGCGATGGCGGCGCGCAGTTGCTGTACTTCGGGCACCGTCGGCAAACGCACAGCGCGGCTGCCCGGCGCGGTGAACTGCAGCACCTGGTCGGGGCTGTCGAGCCAGCGCTTGAGTCGTGCATTGAGGGCGGCAACGTCGATGCTGTCCAGGGCCTGCAACGTACGTCGGGCGATCTGATGCGGTGCTACCACGGTGCGGTTCTGCACGGCGGCGTCGTTAAGCGACGTTACCCATTGCTCGAACGTGCGTGACTCATCCTTGGCCAGCATACCGTCAGCCAACTGGCCGATCTTGGCCTGTTCGCGCGCCAGGTCCTGGGCGGTGAGGCCGTGTTGGCGCAGGCGTTCAAGCTCGGTCAGTACTTGCTTCAAGGCTTCGTCGTGATGGTCGCCTTCGACGCTGGCAGCCACACCCAATACGCTCGATTGTTCGCCAATGAGGGTTTTTTGTGCGGTAAGGCTGCGCACGCCGGGTTGCAGCGGTTGCAGGCGTAGTTGGGTCAACAGCGCGGCCAGGGTCATGCGGTCGATCAGCCGCTCGCGGGCGGCTTGGGCGGTGGAGCCACGGCTGAGCGGCTCATGCAGGCGAAACAGCAGCGACACTTGGTTGCTGCCGGTTTGCGGGTCTTGCAGGCGGAAGATTTTCAGGCGGTTGTCGAGGGGCAACTCAAGGTGATCACGCTCGGGCAGTTCCTGCGCCACGGGGCCGCCGAATGCCTGTGAAATCTGTTGTGTGAGCTGTTGCGGGTCGAAGTCGCCGACCACCGACAGGATCATGTTGTTCGGCACATACCAGCGCTGTTGAAAACGCTGCAAGGTACTGAGGGAAGCGGTCCGAATCGCGGCTTCGTTGCCGATGGTGCGGTGCTGCGGGTAGCGCGAGCCCACGCGCTGAGTCGCCGCGCGCTGATCATTCATGCGTTGCGCCACCCCCAGGCCGCCGCGCCATTCTTCGATCACGATAGGGCGTTCGCGCTCAAGGTCGAGGGCGGTGTAGTCGCCGGCAAACACGAGTTGCGCGAGCTTTTCCAGGGCCAACGGGGTTTGTGTGCTGCCGGCCATGGGGCTGAGCAGGTATTGGGTGCGGTCGTAGCTCGTCACGGCGTTGAAGTTGCGGCCCTGCACCCAGCCGAGTGCGGTCATCTGTGCGCGCAGGTCGGTGGCCTGGCCTGCGCGGCTGCGAAAGGTCAGGTGTTCGAGCATATGGGCCACGCCGACTTGATCGTCGTCTTCGTCCACGGAGCCGGCGCGCACGGTCAGGCGCAGGTCCAGGCGCCCGGCCTGGCTGCTGTCGCGCACCAAGCGATATTCCAGGCCATTGGCCAATTGCCCGCGCACCACGTGCGGTGCCCAGGGCAGCGGCGTCTCGGTCACGGGCGATGCGCAGGCGCACAGCAGCAGCGGGCCGAGCAGGCCAGCAAGAATCTTGTTCATCAGGGTATCCAGGCTAAACGGGGGATGAGTTAGAAGCGGTAACCGACTTCCAGCCAGTATTGGCGGCCGACTTCATAGGTGACGGTGGAGCTGCCACTGCCGACGATTTCGTTGACCTGGTCAGTGACGTTGGTGATGTCCACGGCGGCGAACAGCGCCTGGTCCTTGCCGGTGGGAATCTCCCAATCGATGCGCATGTCCCAGGTGGGGGCGGCCTTGACCTTGGCGGCCTCATAGACCGCAAGGTCTTCGCCATTGACGGTGACGATGTCGTCGGTGCTGACGATTTGCTCATAGGCCCCGCGGTAACGCAGGAAGTTGCTGATCGTCAGGTTCCACTGCGGGATTTCGGTGATGGCGGTCAGTCGCGCGGTCCATGGCCGGTTGAAGTCGCTGGCCGGCAATTCGCTGTAGGCGATCTGCTTGCCGTCGTACATCACGTCTTCGTTGGCGTATTGGTCGGCGGTGATGCCTGACTCGTAGGTGCCGTAAGCGTCCTTGGTGCGCGACCAATCAAACGCCGCCTGCAGGCTGGTGCGCGTGTTTTGCCAGCGAAATTCATGCTTGGGGGTGATGCTCAGCGTGATGTTATCGCTCTCGCTGGAAGCCTTGTTGGTGTAGGTGTAGTAGATGCTGTCGAAGCCAGCCTCCGGGCCCAGCCCGAGCACGCGGGACGAGGCCCTGCCGATCTTGTCCTTGCCCTCGCGGTGTACGTATTTGAGGCGAAAGTCGCTGTCGAGCCAGACTTGATCCAGCCCCAGGGTCAGTTCGTCGTCGTAGGGCACTTTGAGGTCGCTGAACTTGTTCAGGTTTTCGGTCTTTATCGCCGTCCAGGCGCCGCCTTGGGTGGTGCGGGTATAGCGGGTGTTGAAGCCCTGGCGACCATCGGCCAGGCGGTATTTGAACAGGTTGCGTCCGTAGTAACGGTTCAAACCAAACACCATTACCGTGCTGCGATCGCCGAAGAAGTCGTAGTCACCTGAGAAGCGCGGCGCCAGGTTTTGCTGCTTCATGTAGTCGTCGCCTTCCAGGCGCAGGCCTGGACGCAGACCCAGTTTGCCAATCTGCATCGTGTCCTGGATGTAAAACGCGTACTTGTTTTCCACCATGTCCAGTTTGCCGGCGCCGTAGACGTTACGGGCGTTGGCCCACTGGCGGGTGTTGCCGTTGATCAGCAGGCCCACAGAGCACAGCGGGTCGTCGTTGATGCAACTCACTCCGTCATCGCGTCGTGTGATATTGGCCGAGGTGGCCTCGGTGGCGCGTTCCCAGGTAGCTTGCGTGCGCGTCAGCTCCATACCGCTGACGAGCGCGTGTTCGGCGCCGCCCCAGTTGAATGACTGCCAGTCGGTCTTGAGCCGGTAGTTGATACCGCGCTGGGTCTGATCGAGGCTGCCGTAGGAGCCTTCGCCACTGCGGGAGGTCGCGCTGGTAGGGCGGCCCCAGTTCTTCACGCTGGAGTAATACCAGGCGATGGCGTTGTCAGACTCCGCCTCGCGTGAGCTGTTGACGTCGGTCAGCGCCAGGGTGTGGGTCCAGCGCGCCGAGTCGCCTTCCCATACGGCTTTGAGCGAACCCTGCCAGCCACCGTTGATGTTGGTGAAGTTGGAGTTCTTGTAGTTTTCGCGAAAGTAGGTGTTTTCCTGGGGCGCCTTGATAAAGGTAGTGTCGAGGCTGAGACGGTCGTTGACGTTCCAGTAGGTGTTGAGCATGTAGTTATCGAGCTGGCGCGTCTGGTCTTCGCGGTTGTCACCGTTCTCGCTGGTATAGCCGCCCTCGTACTTGTTCAAGGGGATCACCGAGCGCTTCTGCGAGAAGCTCAGCATCGCGCCGAAGTCCTCGGTCAGGTGGCCTTCCAGCCGGCCGCGCAGGGTGGTCTTTTCGAACTCGGGCTGGTACTGCTCGTTGGAGGCATTGTCGAAGTTGGCCTGGTCTTTCTCGGTGATGTGGTATTTGGTCCACGCCGAACGGCTCATCGAATACGACAGCTTGCCGTGCAGGTCCTGAGTGGGGCGCCGCGTGATTGCATCGACCACGCCGCCGTTGAACCCCCCGTATTCGGCTGGTACGTTGCTGTCGTAGACCTTTACTTCTTCCAGCAGGTCGGCGTCCAGGGCGATGCCGTGGGAGCGGCTGGGGGCGGCATCGAACTGGCGCGTTTCGCCATAGCCGTGGGCGCCGGGGTCGAGGTCGTTGTTGATCGAGATGCCGTCGATCATGAAGTTGTTCTGGTAGAACTTGGCGCCGTTGATGCTGATATCGGCCGGGTCGATTTCGCCGGGTGCGTTGGACTTTTGCTGCGAGCCGCTGAACTGCACGCTGGGGTGCATTTGCAGCAGGGTGGTGATGTCACCGTTGGCGCCGGGGAATGCTTGAATCGCCTTGTGATCGATTACCGTGGCGCCCTGGAACGAGTTTTCCGGGGTGAAGCCCAGCACCACGGTGCTGTCGAGCATCAACGTTTCACCGGCAGCGCTGGCTGGCAGGCGATGGAATACCAGCGTGTCGCTGTCATAAGCCCAGCCGATACCGGTGCCTTGCAGCAAGTAGGCGAGGGCGGCGTCGTTGCTCATGTCACCGTTCACGCCTGGCGAATTCACACCCTTGAGCAGTTGCGGGTCGACGCTGATCTGCTGGCCGCTCTGCTGACCAAAGGCAATCAATGCGCCGGCCAGCGATTGGGCCGGGATGTTGAAGCCGCGCATTGAGCTGGCTGTCGCCTGAGGTTGCGAAAACGCCTGGGGCACCACGGCCAATGCGCAGCAAAGGCCGAGCAAGCCGGCGCCCGCGCTTTTTTTTAGACGCAGCGGCCACGGGCCGCGCTGCCCAGGCAAGCGGTGAAAGGTGTGAGTCATGCAAAAAGTCCCCGCGCCGATCAAGAGACCGGCCAGTCAAATGAATACGAATAAATCTCAATTGCTGCGCGCGGGACAGAAGACGGGACAGCGCGGGGAATTTTCAGGAAAAAGATGAAATATTTTTAAAATCAGCAAAATTACTTGCTCAAGACCAGCAGCCAGGGGCTGTAGGCCGTGACTTTTGCGCCATAGGGTTGCAGCACGGCTTGCAGCGCCGCCTGGGGTTTGCGCAGGTCGTACACGCCTGTGACCCGTTGTGCGCCGAGCTGTTTGTCGCGCAGCACGATGATGCCGGGTGTGTAGCGGCGTAATTGTGCGAGCACGTCGCTGATGGGCAGGTCGTCGGCGATCAGTTGGCCCTGGCGCCAAGCGGCGGCCTGGCTGGGGGAGAAGGCGGTTAGTTCGCCACGTCCGATGCGCAAGGTGAGGCGTTGCCCCGGCACCAGGCTACCAAGTTGGCGGCCGGCCTGGCGCTCGTTCACGTTGACCGAGCCTTGTTGCACAGCGACGCTGTCTTGTTGGGTGTCAACGTTGAACGCGGTGCCGGTAACGGTCACCTTCAACGTTGTGGTCCACACATGAAAGGGTTTGCTCTTGTCCGGCATCACCTTGAAAAACGCTTGGCCGGTGAGCAGCTTTACGTCGCGGTGGGTGCCGGCGAAGTCCACGGCAATGGCGGACTGGCTGTCCAGTTGCACCACGCTGCCGTCGCTCAAGGTGATGTCGCGGGTTTCCCCGGCGCCGGTGCGGTAATCGGCCTGCCAGCGCAGCAACAGGCTGGGGGCCAGTGACACCACCAGGCACGCAGCGATGGCGGCGGCTACCCAGCGGCGGGTGCGTCGTGGGCGGGCAATTGGGCGGGTGATCGGGGTGACCGGTGTGGGCCATTGCTGCGCTGTCGTCGGCGCCAGTTGCCCGGTCAGTTGCCACATGCGCTGGGCCTTGCGGTAGGCCTTGGCATTGGCCTCGTCAATAGCGCACCACTGAGCCAGTTGAACCTGCAAATCCGCATCCTGCGGGGCTTGTTGCACGCGCAGCAACCAGTCCAGGGCCTGGTCGCGGCGGGCGTTGGCGCAATCCTCGGTGGGCATGAACGGGGCATCTCCGCTAGCAAAAATCGGCGGGCAGCTTCCCATGGAATCGCCCTTGACTGCAAAAGACGCGGCAGCGGCGGGTTTTTTCAGAAAATCAGTCATCGTCCGGCTCCAGGCAGTCCATGCAATGGCGCAGGGCGTCGTGTACCAGTTGATGGACCAGTGCCGTCGACACCCCCAGCTCAGCAGCCACCTGTTGCAAGGTGAAGCCGCCCAGGCGGTGCATCTCGAAGGCTAGCCGTGTGCGCTCGGGCAACTGGGCCAGGGCGCGGGCGATGGCGTGCAGTTCGTTCTGGCTGCTCACTTCACGTTCTGGCGAAGCGCTGCTTGAAGGCAATTCGTTGAGTAGCTCATCGCCGCCCGGCTGCACCCGTTCGGTGGCGGTGCGGCGTGTGAGGTCCAGGGCGAGGTTGCGCACGATGCGGTACAGGTAACTGGCGGGGTGGCGGATATCGGCCTGCGCGTCCTGGCCGCTGAAACGCAACCAGGCTTCCTGCACCACATCTTCGGCGCGGGCACGACAGCCGACGATGGGCGCGGCATAGTCCAGCAGCGCGGCCCGGTGGGTTATGTAAAGCTGGAGTTTTTCATCCGCCAAGAGAGTCAGCTGCCTGCGCGCGACTGTGCGACCGGGCACAGACTGGTAAGTGGGAGGGCGCGGAGTTTAGCTGTGGTTGATAATGGTTATCAATAAGTAGGATGTTTTTAATGCGTGCGTAGGATTTGATGAAGGTATCCTGCTCTTCACTTCAACTGAAGTCAGGACCGCCCATGCCCTTGCAGTTCGTGAAAATGCACGCCCATGGCGACGATTTCATCATCATCGACCGTCGTGGCCTGGATGACCCCATTAACGCAAAAATTGCCCGGCAATTAGGCAACCGCCACACCGGTATTGGCTTCAATCAACTGGCCGTGGTGCTGGACTGCGAAGACGCCGCCGCTCGCATCAAATTCTGGAACCCCAACGGCACGCCACTGGCCACGTGCGGCAGCGCCACCCGTGGGGTGGCTGATCGTCTGATGCATGAAACCGGTAGTGACTCGGTGGTGCTGCGTACTGATCGTGGATTGCTGACCTGTGTGCGACAGCCAGGGCGGCAGGTGTCGGTAAACATGGGCGAACCGTCGCTGGAGTGGTCTGCGGTACCGTTGGCCGAAATCATGGATACGTTGATTTTGCCGATTGAAGGCGACCCAACGGCGTGCAGCATGGGCAATCCCCATTGCACGTTTTTCGTCGAAGACATCCATGCTATCGATGTGGCGAGCGTCGGCCCTGCACTGGAAATTCACCCACTGTTTCCGGCCAAGACCAATGTGCATTTTGTACAGGTGCTCGATCGTGGCCACATCCGCCTGCGCATCTGGGAGCGTGGTGGCGGTGTGCCGTTGGGCTCTGGTTCATGCTGTTGCGGGGCGGTGGTCAATGGCATTCGTCGCGGGTTGCTGGATACCACGGTGCAGGTGCAATGCGACGGCGGCAGCGTGACCGTGCACTGGGCGGGTGAGGGCGGCGTGGTGTTGACGGGGAGTGTGGAGCCGGTGATGCAGGGCAGTGTCTTTGGTCTTGGCTGAATAAAGCTCGACAGCTCCCACATTTACATCGCGTACACCTGCTTGAAATGCGATCAAGTGTGGGAGCTGGCTTGCCTGCGAAAGCGGTGGTTCAGGCTTAACATCTCTATCGCCCATGCCGCCGCTTTCGCAGCCTCGCTAACGCTCGACAGCTCCTACATTTGCTCCGCATACGGTTTACCAGCGGTAGGTGACTGACCCCAGCAAGCTGCGCTCATCGCCATAGCGGCAGGTGGTGTTGCAGTACAGGTATTTCTTGTCGAACACATTCTGTGCCTTGGCCTGCACTTGCCAGTGGGCATCCACGTCGTAGCTGATTAGTGCGTCCACCAAGGTGTAGGCCGGCAGCTTGCCGTCGTAGACGCTTGGCGTGGTACGGGTGGTGCCGGTGTAACGCGCGCCGCCGCCGATGCGTACCTTCTCCAGCCCCAGGCTGGCCAGGCGGTAGCTCGCCCAAACACTGGCGCTGTGGTACGGAATGCCTTCAATGCGTTTACCGACGTTGCTCACGGTCTGGTCTTCGAGCACATGGGTGTCGGTGTAGGCGTAGCCGGCGCTCAGTTGCAGGTTGTCGGTGAGGTCGCTTTTGGCCTCCAGTTCCAGGCCTTTGGTGCGGGTCTTGCCGTATTGCACGTAGGTGTTGGTGAGGCTGTCCAGGCTCAGGGAGTTGTCTTGGTCCAGGCGGTAGACGGCGGCGCTGAGCAATGTGTCGGTGCCGGGCGGTTGGTAGCGTAGGCCTACTTCGTATTGTTCGCCTTCGAGCGGCGCAAACGCGTTGCCGAACGCCGGGTTACTCACGCTGGCTGGCTGGAACGACTGGCTGTAACTCACGTACGGCGCCAGGCCGTTGTCTGCCAGGTACACCAGGCCAACCCGGCCGGTGGCTTTCTTGTCGCCACGGGTGGCGCGAGCATCGGTGGCAAAGGTGGTGGTGACACTGTCGGCCCAATCCTGACGACCGCCCAGCAGCAGTACCCATTTATCGTTATAGGTGATCTGGTCTTGCAGGTAGATGCCCGCTTGGGTGCTGTGCAAGTCCGACCCACTGTCGGCGGCGGTATTGGCGCCCACGCCGGTGTACTGCAGCGTGGCCAGGTTCAGCGGCGGTGCCAGTTGTGCGGCGGTGGCGCTGATGTAGCGATGAGAGTCGTAAGTCTTGTGGTAGTAGTCCACGCCTACCAGCAATTCATGGCGCCAGGCGCCGCTGTCCAAGGTGTAGCTGAGGTTGTTGTCGCTGGTCCAGCCGGTGGAACGTTCCTGGCGATCACTGTAGCGACGGCTCAACTGCGTGCCGGAAATGGCCACCGGGATCAGGTAGCTCCAGTCGGTGTTGGCCTGGAAATAGCGCAAGCTGTGGTTCACCTTCAACGCATCGCTGAACTGGTGCTCGAACAGGTACCCCAGCGTGTCCATGCGGTTGTTGAAATGGTCATAACCCGGCTCGCCCACGAAATCATTACGCCCGATCTTGTAGCCCGGCGTGTTGCTGTAGGTGCTCATGCGATAGCTCATGGGCGGGGAAAAGCCGGTGTAGGTTTCCTGGTGGCTGGCCAGTACGGTCAGCGAAGTGTCGTCGTCGGGCTTCCAGGTGACGGCTGGGGCGATGTAGCGGCGGTCGTCGTCAACGTGGTCTACCTGGGTGTCACTGTCACGCCACAGCCCAGTCAGGCGATAGCTGAACTGGCCCTGCTCATCCAACGGGCCACCGAGGTCGAGGGTGTATTGGCGACGGTTGTAGTTGCCCACTTCAACCCCGACTTCGTGCAGCGGCGTATCCGTAGGGCGCTTGCTGACTGTGTTGATCATGCCGCCTGGCGACAGTTGGCCGTAGAGCACCGAAGAGGCGCCCTTGAGCACCTCGATACGCTCCAGACCATAGGCCTCGACGCTGCCGTCGTAGGGGTTGGACTGCAATTTCATGCCGTCGCGTAAAATCCCGCCGGTACCGGCGCCCACATTGAAACCACGCAGGGTGTAGTCATCCGCTGTGCGGCTGAAACTGCTGGGCTGGCTGCTGAAGCCAGGGGTGTATTTGAGCGAGTCCGAGAGGTTATCGCTCTTGCGCTCGTCGAGTTCGGCGCGGGTGACCACCGACACCGATTGCGGGATTTTCACCAACTCGGTACGGGTCTTGGTACCGGCGCTGGAACGCTGGGCGACGAAGTGTTGGTTGTCATCGCCAGCCTGCACGCTGGCACGGCCGTCGATCGTGATCGCGTCCAGGGTCACGCCTTCGCCGCCGGCCGGTTGCACGCTCAAGGCGCCGCTGGTGGTGATGCGCACGCGCAAGCCGGTATTTTGCAAGGCGTTGCTCACGGCTTCGGGTGCACTGAAGTGACCGCGCACGGCATGGGCCTGGCGACCGTCGACATCAGCTGGAATAAACAGCACTTGGCGCCCACTCACTTGACCGATCTTGATCAAGGTCGTTGCCAACGAGCCGGCGGGCAGGTCGAAGTCTTGCGCGGGTTCGGCAGCCAGGGCGGCGCAACTGAGCAGGCAACCGCCGATCAATAGCGGGAAGAACGTGTTCGGGTGCATGGTGGGACTCTCTGGACAGGGCGCATTCGGCGCGTTTCTGTCTGGTCTGTAGCGCGAGCGAACGATTTTTTAAGGGGGGCGTGAAAATAAATTCACGCGCGGTCGATACGCGTCCATACACCCAGGTAGGACACCACCTGCAACGCCAGCACATCCTTGAGCGCAGCAAGGGCTTGGCGGCTGTCATCCAGGCTAAACACCCCGGAGATGCGCAGTGGGGCCGCGCGGGCTGAAACCTGCAACAGCCCCGGATGGTAGGGCCTGAGGTGGTCGATCACCTGGCCCAGCGTCTGGTCATACACTTGCAGCAACCCCTGCGTCCAAGCGCGTTCGTCGATGTAACCCTTGGCAATGGGTTGCCAGGCATGGCCGTCGAATGTCAGGCCCTGGCCCGCCAAAACCCGTTGACGGGTGCCGGGAGTGCGCAATTCCAATTCACCCTCCAACGCCCAGAGCTGAGCGGTGTTTGCTTGAACGCTGAGCACACACCGCCCGCCATTGAGCCACGCCTCGCCCCAAGGGCACTGCAATACAAACGGGCGCGCCGGGTCGTTATGCACTTGGGCAGATACCGCGCCACGCAACAGCTGCACGGTTCTTTGGGTGGCACTGAAGCTCAGGTCTACCGCGCTGCGGGCGTTGAGCAGTAAAGACGAGCCATCTTCCAGGCTGAAGCGTCGACGTTCGGCGGTAGCCGTGCGCAAATCTGCCCCCCAGCCCTCGTGCAACGGGCCGCCGCGCAGGCTCAGCAAGGGCGTGCCCACTGCCACGGCGCCCACGGCCAGTGCGCCCCGCAATAGGCGTCGACGGCTATGGTTGACGCTGGTCAGTGCCTGGCGCGAGCCCTGTTGCTGCGCCAATGGCATGAGTGCCCGGTCCAATTGGCGGGTAAGCCGGTGCCACGCGTCTCGATGGCTGGGGTCGGCGTCCAGCCACTGCTCGAACTGGGATTGGGCAGGCCCGTCGAAAGCCCCCGAGCCGCGGCGCGCATACCACTCTATGGCTTGCGCCACGGCAGGAGACAGGCTGTTCATGACTTGGCCAGGTAGCAGGCGGTCAGGCCCTGCACCACGTATTGGTGCACTCGTGTTACCGATACGCCGAGCTCGCGGGCGATACAGGCGTAGGTCCGGCCGTCAAGCTGGCTATACAAGAACGCCGCACGAGCCTTGGTGGACAAACCGTCGAGCAGCCGGTCGATCTCCAACAGTGCCTCGATGACCAGCCAGTGGTCCTGAGGCGAGGGCGCGACGGCTTCGGGTAGCGTGGCCAGTACGTCCAGGTACGCACGCTCAATATCGTTGCGTCGCCAGCGCGCGAAGACCAGCCGCTTGCCAATGGTGCTCAACAAAGCGCGGGGCTCACGAATCCCATGGGGATCAGGCATCGCCACCACTTGGGCGAAGGTTTCCGCCGCCAGGTCGGCGGCATCTTCACGGCATCCCAGGCGTATTCGCAGGCGTTCCAGCAGCCAAGGGTGATGGTCACCAAACAGGCGGTGCAATGCGGCGTTGCGCGAGGCTACGTGGGAGGAAGGACTGATCAACACGGTTGACGCCACCTGGCGAATGAAAACGATTCTCAATGGTGGCGTTATTGAGAATTTATTGCAAGATTTTACACCGGCAGAAAACGTACGCTGAACGTTGTGCCGTCCTGCTCAGTGGAGCTCACCGTCACATCCCCGCCATGCACACGCGCCAACTCCCGCACGATATACAACCCTAATCCAACACTGCGTACCTCACTGCCCTGGTCCGTGCCCCGTGTCATAGGCTCAAACAGCCCAGCCAGCAAGGTTTGGGGAATAACAGCGCCGTGGTTGTGCACCGCTACTTCGCAATGCCCATCACCCAACCAGGAAGTGATGCTGATTGGCCGTTGCAGGTCGCCGTACGCCACGCTATTGGCCACCAGGTTGCCGATGATCTGCTGCACGCGGTCAGCATCGAGGCTGGCGTCGCCACTGCCAATGGCGTGATGCTCCAGGGTGGCCTTGGGGAAGGCCACGCGCAGTTCATCCACCGCTTGGTGGGTCACTGCGTGCAGGTCCAGCGGGGCGGCCTTGATGGTGATGCCTTGGCCCACGCGGGCTTGGGTGAAGTCGAGCAGGTCGGCGATCATGCGTTGGGCGCGTTCGGAAGACTGGCCGATATGCCCGAGCAACTGACGTTCCTTCGCGGTGCGTTCGCTACGGCTGAGAAAGTCCGACGCCATGCGGATCGCCGTGAGTGGGTTTTTCAGGTCGTGGCTGACAATCGCCACCATCTGTTCGGCAAACATCGCACGCCGCTGGGCGATGGCATAGGCCTCGCTCAATTCGGCCTGGGCCTGCTTGAGGGCCAGTTCGGCGGCGGTTTTTTCCTGCAGCAGTGCTTCGGCAAAATTACGTGCGTTGAGCAACTCGCGCTCGTACTTATCGCGGTCGGTGGTGCCAAACAGCGCCAGGTCGTACACCGCGCCGCCAACCCGTTCGCGCTTGAGACCATTGAGCAGCACCGTGACCTTATGACCATCGCGGTGAAGCATGTCGAGCTTCACTTCGGTGACGCTGCCATGCATGCGCAGCATCGGAGCCAGGTGGGTCTGGTGGAAGATCCGCCCACCCATGGTGAGCAGGTCCTGGAAGCGTCGCCCGCACAGTTCGGCGCTACTGAACCCCAGCCATTCACTGAAGCGTGCATTGACCTGCAGCAGGGTGCCGTCCTCCGCCGTGGCAGCCAGGGCGCAGGCGGCGCGGTCGAACAACTCAGCAGGCATGGGCATCGATCCATGGCGCCAGGAAGGTTTCCATGGCGTCTGCACAAGCTTGCGGCGCACTCATGTGCGGGCAATGGCCCACATTGTCTACCAGGCAATAGGTGCTGTTGGGTAAAACGCTGTGCAGGTATTCGCCGACAGCCACCGGGGCGATCAGGTCGTCACTTGATTGCAGGATCAATACGGGGGTGGCAAGGCCGCTCACATCCTGGCGGTTGTCGGACATAAAGGTCACCCGCGCAAATTGCTTGGCGATCGCAGGTTCGGTGCGGCAAAAGCTGTCTGTCAGCTCAATGCTCAAGGCCGGTTGCCCCGGCGCACCCATGATCACTGGGGCCATGCTGCTGGACCAGCCGAGGTAATTGCTGTCGAGGGTGTCGAGCAGGTCCTGGATATCGGCGAGCTTGAAGCCGCCCACATAACCATCGGCATCGATATAACGCGGCGAGGGGCCGATCATCACGTGGGCGGCGATGCGTCCGGGGGCCTGACGGTCGGCGAGGGCGGCGATCATGGCGCTGACCGAGTGGCTCACCAGGATGACCGGCCCGATGGCGAACGCGTCGATCAACTCGTTCAGGTCGCGTGCGTAGCCGTCCAGCGTGCCGTACTTGGCTTTGTCGAATGCACTGAGGTCCGACTGGCCGGCGCCTACCAAGTCATACATCACCACGCGGAAACGCTCGCAAAATGCCGGCGCCAGGTAATTCCACATGGCCTGGTTGCAGCCGAATCCGTGGGAGAACACCAGGGTCGAGGCCCCGTTGCCCATCACACTGACGTTGTTGCGGTGGCGTAGGTCCATGGGTTTCTCGGTCGTGGCGTTTTGCTATGCGTGCGGGCAGTTTAGATAGTCAACGCCGTGGGGTCACGCGTTATAGCGTTGATGGGGTAAAGTCGGCGCCTTCAGGAAGAAACTTCAGGTAACAAAGCATGGCGGTGATTGTGCGCAAATCGGTCTTGAGTCTGCTTGCATTGGTCTTTTTCGGCCTGTTGAGTGCCGCCCACGCGGACCCTTCGCCGATAGGCGTTGCCCTTGACCAGCGGGTGATCGACCTCACCAACACCCTGGATGGCGTCACTACAACCCGCCTTAAGAGCCAGCTCGCCGACCTTGAGCAGCGCAAAGGTTCGCAAGTGGCCGTGTTGCTGGTGCCCAGCACCGGCGGCGCGAGCATCGAAGACTTCGCCAACCAACTATTTCGCGCCTGGAAACTGGGGCGCAAGGACGTCAATGACGGCATCCTGCTGGTCGTGGCCAAGGATGACCGCAAGGTGCGCATCGAAGTGGGGTACGGGCTTGAAGGCACCGTCACGGATTTGTTGGCGCATCGCATCATCGAAGAACACATCACGCCGGCATTTCGTCAGGGCGATTACGCAGGGGGTATCGCCCAAGGCGTGACGGATCTGGTGGTGCTGGTGGACGGGGGAGATTTGCCTGAGGTGGCTGAACCGGGCTTTCCCGCAGGCGCCATCGCGGTGCTGTTGGCGTTGGTGTTCGGCGCTGTCGTTGGCGTGCTGATGGCCGCCGGCAAGCTGAAATGGCGGCGTGCGTTGATGGCGACGGTGGCACTTACAGTGCTGCTGGCGATTTACGGTGGGGGCCGGGAATGGCCGGTGTACCTGCTGATCGTGCCGCTGACGGCCTTGATCGGCGGGGCCATATTCGGCGCGTTGTGGTTGGCACGTACGGCGTTTTACTGCGTGCTTGGGGTGCTGGCGTATGTCGGTGGCGTGCTGATGGCGAGCCGCGTTGTGGAGGTCAATCTCATCCACTGGCTGGGCTATCCCTTGGGCGGCGCAGTGGTGCTGGGCTTGTACCTGTTGCTGTTCTTGCTGATCAAGGCGTCCTGGAAAAACAGCCCGCGGTTTTTCCTCCTGCGCTTGCTGGCGGTTGCGCTGGTGTATGGCGTGGCAGGCATGCTCCTGGGCAGTACGGCCCAGGGCTGGTTAGTGGCGATCCCCATGGCTTCATTTGCGGCGTTGTTTGTGTTTATCCAGAGCGGCACGGGGGCGGGGTCGAGTTCAGGCGGGGGGTCGCGTTCGAGCTCCGGCCGCTCCAGCTCCAGCAGCAGTTCGTCGGGTGGTGGCGGTTCGAGCGGTGGCGGCGGGGCTTCTGGAAGCTGGTAGGTTCAAGGCAGCACGATATAGTCGTTCTGCTGGATGATCGGCCTGTGGGCACCTTGCACCAAGTGAATGTAGCGGCCGTCCACCAGGTCGATGGGCAAACAGTCGTCGACATCGAGTACAGCGTCGGTGTGGCCTTGGGACCAGTGGCGCAACATCTGTCGTTTGCCCAGGTTTTTTGCCTCTTGTTTATTGCGGGCAACCACCAGCAAGTAGTGGTGAGCCTCGCCAAAGCTGCTGGCCTCATAACCGCCCAGGTTGATGAAGTACAAGTGATATGCGCCAGCCTCTGGGGCCAGAGGGCTGAGCTCGACTTTCCAGCCGTCGACCCCGTCTACGGCCATCCACGCGTCGATATGCAGGCCTTTGGCACTGCCAAACCAGCCATCACGCAATTGCGGGTAGGTGGCGTCCAACGTATCCGCAGCAGCGAACACCACATCGTGCACTTCGATTTTAGCCCGTGGGTGCTTGCCCCCGAGCATGACGACAAACAGCATTGCAGATATTTCCTGGCAAATTGGCAGGATGCAACCATCCTTCGATTGAACCCTGCTGTCCAGCGAATGCCACACTCTTAAACTGCAAACTCATCAGGAGGTTGTCATGCGAACCATTGATCTGGCGGGCGTTCCCGTCCCTGTCATCGGCCAGGGGACCTGGCGCATGGGCGAAGATCCCGATCAGCACCGCGCCGAAGTCGCAGCGTTGCAACTAGGCATCGACGAGGGCATGACCCTGATCGATACCGCTGAAATGTACGCCGAAGGGGGCGCCGAAACCGTAGTGGGCGAAGCGATTCGCGGCCGCCGCGACCAGGTATTCCTGGTGAGCAAGGTCTACCCCCATAATGCCAGCCACAAGGGCGTGCCCCGTGCATGTGAAGCCAGTCTAGAGCGTCTGGGTACCGACCATATCGACCTGTATCTGTTGCACTGGCGTGGGCAATACCCTCTTGAAGAAACGGTCGAAGCGTTCGAGCGTCTGCGCGAAACCGGCAAGATCGGCCGTTGGGGCGTCTCGAATTTCGACGTGGCGGATCTGCAGGAACTCGCATCCCCGGCCTGTGCAACCAATCAGGTGCTCTACAACATTGAAGAGCGTGGTATCGAATTCGACCTGCTGCCTTGGTGGCAACAGCACCATTTGCCATTGATGGCGTACTGCCCGATTGCCCAGGGTGGCGAACTGTTGTCCAGCCCCACGCTCAAGCAAATCGCCCGGCGCCATGACGCTACGGCCGCTCAGGTTTCCCTGGCTTGGGTGCTGCGCCAAGAGGGTGTGATCGCCATTCCCAAAGCGGTGACGCCCGAGCACGTGAGGCTCAATGCAGCCGCTGCCAAACTCGTGTTGGATGAACATGACCTGGACGCTATCGACCGGGTGTTTGGTGCCCCCCAGCGTAAGCATCCACTGGCGATGGTTTAGCCAGTCAGCAAAAACGGCACCGTTGCTGGTGCCGTTTTTACATTATTCCAACTTAACCCGAAACCGGGTTGCGCCAGTCATCCGACCCGGACGTGCCGGACACTTCATGAGTCCATGTGATTTTGCGATAAGTGAAGTGCACATCTTCCAAGTGAGTGAAATGGGCGTTGTTCGGGTCCTGGCAGGTGGGCATGCGCGATTGGATGTCCACGAGGGTTGCCCCTTCCAGTTCAATGGTGAAGTAGTGCTCCTGGGTGCCCGCAGACGAAGTCCGGAACCATTCCAACCGACATTTGACTTCCTCGCCGCTGGTCAATGCACTGAATAGCATCGGTGAGGATTTGTCGAAGACCTTACTGATCATCAGCGGTTTGTGGACCCTCTGGCCTGTGGGCTGTCCGGACTGAGGGTCACGGGGAATGATGACCTGGTGGGAAAAGGCCTGCACCAGGATCTGGTCCTCGTGGCCTTCCTGGTAAATGTTACCTACCGAGTCCTGAGTAAACGTGCCTGCGGTAATCAAACCCTGTTTGACACCAGTTATAGAGAGATAGGCGGGTGTTGGCATGACGGGTTTCCTTGTCTGATTGAAGAGGTAGTTCCAGCCGAGAAGAGTAATGACTGGAACAGTGGCCATTACAAAAAGCGTGCCTGAAATAAGGCAAGTCAATAAAAGCAAGGGTGTGGATGCGTATTGGGTGGATGTTTTAGAAGTTAACACTTGGGTTGATAAAAATGTGCGGATATTTTTGCGCGCAAGTGCGCATAAAGTTGCTCACTTTGATTTTTTCGATGGAGTCTGGTTAAGCGCGTATATCAGCGATGAGAGTACCTTTTTAATGCGCAAAATATTGCGCAGGCCTATGTTTTATGGGGTTGTAGGAATCTTCTTAAGTATTGCTCCATTGCTTGCCGAATGTAGTTTGCATAGCTAAGGTTCAGCAAGTCACGGCGAATCCCGTGACAACTAGATGGCATTCTGATGCGCAGTTTGAGTGTGCTTAGTTAGTTTGTCCTGTCGTGAACAGCTTTGTGCGGTGCCGAATGGCTTATTCAGACAAGCGTTGCGCTTATTACCTTGAACTTGCACAGCTGCCCTGTTCGCAAATGAGTTTTGCGGGCAGTGATATACGCTTTTCAAGCGAATATGAATCCTTGGAAGCGGAGGTAGGTAAAGCGCAATCGATTCACGGTAACGCACAGCCCGATTGGCACAAAGTCCTTGAAACCAGCGAGTACCTATTACGCCAGCAATCCAAGGATCTGCGTGTCGCCGTCTGGTTGGCCTGGGCGCTGCAGCAGCGAGAATCTTTTCCAGGCTTGCTGGCTGGCCTCGGGTTGTTACTTCATTTCTGCGAGCATCATTGGTCGACGGTCTATCCTGAAAAACTTCGCACGCGTGGCGCAGCGTTCAGCTGGCTGGTTTCACGTATCGAGCAAGTATTCGTACAAAATCTGCCGCTCCAGAACCAGCAACCCCTGTTCGAGGTAATGCTTGAACGCTTGACGCGTCTCGATGAAATCTGGTCCGAGCACTTGGCGGATGAAGCCCCGTTATTGTTGCCCATTCGCCGGCAGTTGGCGCAGCGGCTGGAGCATGCCGCTCAGAGCAACCCCGCGATCGCGGGCTTGGGTGGCGTGAGTGACCCAGTCAAGCCCGCCACTCTTCAACGGTTGAAGCCCGAGTCGCCGATCAACAACGAAAAAGACGCGCATAAATTACTGCGCTCATTGCAGGAACAGGCTCGCCCATTGTGCGCATGGTGGCTGCGTCAGAGTGCAACCGACCTGCGGGCCCTGCGCCTTAACCGGACGCTGGCGTGGCTGGCGCTGGTCAGCTATCCGGGTGCCGATGCCGAACGGACCACAGATTTGCGCGGTCCCGCGCCCGAAAAGCTTAAGCGTTATCAGGAGCGCTTCGATCAGGGACATCACGCTGATCTTATGCTCGAACTCGAGGCCAGCCTCGCGGGGGCGATGTTCTGGCTCGACGGGGTGCGCATGGTCTGGCAGTGCCTGGAGGCACTGCACGCCGAGCCGGCCATGACCGAGCTGGAAGTGACCTTCGCCCTGTTGCTGAAACGTTTGCCCCACCTTCCGGAATTTCGCTTCCACGACGGCACTCCGTTCGCCGACGACATTACCCGTGACTGGATTGCGCTGCACGTCACCCGCCACCTGCAAACACCCGAAACTTGCACAAAAGTCGTTGATGCCAATGCCGCGCCATGGGAAGCCGCTTTGCTCAGCGTTGCGCCCAGGCTGCGTAAAGACGGGCTCAAGGCGGCAGTTGGCGAGCTCAAGCACGGCATGCAGGCCGCCCAGGGTGACCGCGCGCGTTTTCATTGGCGGCTGGCCCAGGCTCGCCTCTGTGTGCAGGCCGGCAAACATGAGCTCGCGAAGATCCAGCTCGAATACCTGATTGACGAACTGCAACGCACAGGCCTGGAGCAATGGGAGCCGGAGTTGACGCTGCAAGTGACACAACTTCTGTACCGCTGCTGCGACCTGCTGCCACAAAGCCATGCGGTGCGCGAGCGCAAGGAAGATACCCATCGCAGGTTGTGCCTCTTCGACCTTGAAGCGGTACTTGAATAGGCTTTCCAGCCACTCGAAAAAGGAGAAATACCATGGCCAAAGAAGGGTCGGTAGCACCCAAGGAACGCATCAATATCACCTTTAAACCGGCTATAGGCGGCGCTCAGGAGGAAATCGAACTGCCATTGAAACTGCTGGTATTAGGCGACTTTACCCTGCGTGACGACGTGCGCAAGCTGGAAGATCGCAAGCCGATTTCCATCAACCAGCACACCTTTGATGAGGTGCTGGCCAAGCAGGCATTGAGCCTGACGCTGAGCACCCCAAATCGTCTGCAGGAGTGCGCGGACGTGGAAGAGCTGACGATTCAGGTGCGCATCAATTCGATGAAGGATTTCAATCCGGCAAGCCTGGTCGAGCAAATCCCGGAACTGCACAAGCTGATGGCGTTGCGTGAGGCGCTGATGGCGCTCAAAGGCCCGCTGGGCAACACACCCAGCTTTCGCAAGGCTATCGAACACGCCCTGACCGATGAAGGGGCGCGCGCCCGCGTATTGGCGGAACTAGGACTGGGCGAGCACGTCGCCTGACATTTTCAGAAAAAGGACACTGATGCGATGAGCACCCAGCAAGCCCTGGCGACGGCGCAACCCGCCGGCGAAAGCAGCATTCTCGACACTATTGTCGCCCACACGTTACTCAACGCCGACGACGAGGCTTACAGCATTGCCAAGCGCGGTGTGTCAGCGTTTATCGAAGAGTTGATCAAACCGCAAAATCACGGGGAGCCCGTCAAGAAGCGGTTGGTAGACCGGATGATTGCCGAGATAGACGCCAAGCTCAGCCAGCAGATGGATGAGATATTGCACCACCCGGATTTCCAGGCACTCGAAGCAGCGTGGAAGGGGTTGCAGCTACTGGTCGACCGCACCAATTTTCGCGAAAACATCAAGATAGAACTGTTGAGTGTCTCCCGACAGGACCTGCTGGATGACTTCGAAGACTCTCCGGAGGTGACCCAATCCGGGCTGTATAAACACATCTACAGTGCCGAGTACGGTCAGTTTGGCGGGCAGCCTGTGGGCGCAATCATCGCGAACTATTTCCTGAGCCCCAGCGCACCCGATGTGAAGCTGATGCAGTACGCGTCCAGCGTGGCCTGCATGGCTCATGCTCCCTTCATTGCGGCTGCCGGGCCGGGTTTCTTCGGCCTGGAAAGCTTTACCGGCCTGCCGGATCTTAAAGATCTCAAGGACCATTTCGAGGGCCCGCAGTTTGCTAAATGGCAAAGCTTTCGCCAGAGCGAAGACGCTCGCTATATCGCGCTGACCGTACCACGCTTCCTGTTGCGCACTCCCTACGATCCTGTTGAGTGCCCGGTCAAGACCTTTGCCTATCAGGAAAACGTGGTTAACAGCCATGAGCACTACTTGTGGGGCAACACCGCCTATGCCTTCGCTACGCGCTTGACAGACAGCTTCGCGCGATTTCGCTGGTGCCCGAACATCATTGGCCCCCAAAGCGGCGGCACCGTAGAAGATTTGCCCTTGCATCACTTCGATAGCATGGGCGAAATCGAAACCAAGATTCCTACCGAAGTACTGGTATCCGATCGTCGTGAGTATGAGTTGGCGCAAGAGGGCTTTATCGCCTTGACGATGCGCAAGGGCAGTGACAATGCCGCTTTTTTCTCCGCCAGCTCAGTACAGAAAGCGAAGAACTTCGGCATCAGTACCGAAGGCAAGGAAGCCGAGTTGAACTACCGTCTGGGGACACAGCTGCCTTACATGATGGTGGTCAATCGGCTGGCCCATTACCTCAAGGTATTGCAGCGTGAACAACTGGGCTCATGGAAGGAACGCACAGACCTGGAACTGGAGCTCAATAAGTGGATTCGTCAGTATGTCGCTGACCAGGAGAACCCCAGCGCCGAAGTTCGCGGCCGACGTCCGCTTCGGGCGGCCCGTATTGTTGTCAGTGACGTCGAGGGCGAACCAGGCTGGTACCGCGTCAACCTGAGTGTACGCCCGCACTTCAAGTACATGGGGGCAGACTTCACCCTGTCCCTGGTTGGCAAGCTCGATAAAGAATGAGCAAAGGTCAGGGGATAACCCATCACTCAAGTCTGTTTGAACGCCTGGAGCGCCCATCAGCCGCTCCTGCCTGTGGCATGACATCCGTTGCTGCTCATCTAGGCAAAATGCTCAGCATCCGCGCTGGCAGCGTCCAGACGTTGCCGGATTATGGCTTGCCTGATCTCAATGACATGAATCAGAGCCTGCACGAGTCATTGAGCCAATCTCGGGTGTTGATCGAACGGTTTGTTCGAGCGTACGAACCACGGTTGAAGCATGTACGCGTGAGGGTACTGCCTCGTGAACATGACCCTTTGGTCATGGCTTTTGCGATTGAGGCCAGGATGAGGGTCGAGGGTGTCATGCAGGCCGTGGTATTTACCGCGAGGCTATGCAGTGTCGGGCGCGTCGAGGTGCAGCCTGATGTCGTTTAACCGGTACTACCAAAGTGAACTCAGTGCATTGAGGCAACTTGGGCGACGTTTTGCCGAGCGCAATCCTGCACTTGCACCTTTTCTTGGGGCGCCAGGCCAGGACCCTGATGTGGAGCGGCTGCTCGAAGGCTTTGCCTTTCTCACCGGTCGCCTGCGTCAAAAGCTGGATGACGAGTTGCCTGAGTTGACTCATTCCTTGATGCACCTGTTGTGGCCCAATTACATGAGGCCGATGCCGGCGTTCAGCATGTTGCAGTTTGAGCCGTTAAAGCATGTCGGCCCTGGTGTGAGCGTGGCCCGGGACACCCCGGTCGACAGTGCGGCGGTCAATGACGAGCGCTACCGTTTTCGAACCTGTTATGCCACCCAGGTCCTGCCGTTGCAACTGAGTGCGTTGGAGTACAGCGTCCAGGGCGAGCGTACGTTGTTGTGCCTGCGTCTGGACATGAGCGCTGAGGGCAATTTCAGTGAGTGGACGTTCGATCAACTGCGGTTGCATTTTGCGGGTGACCGCTACATCAGCCAGGGGTTGTATCTGAACCTGTTGCGCCATCTTCAGGGCATTGAATTGTTGCCACTGGGCCGCGATGGCCTGCCGGTCAGCGGCGTCGACGGCCAGCCCGTGTCGCTGCGACTGGGTGCAGATCAGGTGCAACCGGTGGGGTTCTGCGAAGAGCAGGCGCTGATTCCGTACCCGTCGAATACTTTTCGAGGCTACCGATACCTGCAGGAGTACTTCGCTTTTCCCCAAAAATTCCTGTTTGTCGATGTGCACGGCCTGGATGCTCTGCACCGGCTTCCCACCGCAGTGCTCGAACACGTGTGCAGCCTGACGCTACGGTTCGAGTTGAATACCCAATCGCAAGAAGCCCAACGACCTACGTTGGACAATGTGAAGCTTTACTGCACGCCGATCGTCAATCTGTTCAAGCTGGATGCAGTGCCGGTTCGCCTGGATGGCAAGCAGGATGAGTATTTGGTGATGCCTGGGGAATACGCCCGTGGACATGCCTGTGTGTTTTCCGTAGACGCCGTCACCGGCTGGCGCCCAGGAGGGTTGGGGCATCAGACGTATGTGCCGTTTGAGTCCTTTGAACATGACGGCAGTATTGGCGAGCAGGCCGGGGGGGCGAGCTACAGCATTCGTCAGCGTTTATCGGCGCAGCAGGATGAACTCGAAACCTGGCTGGGCTTCGGTACGCTCCCAGGGCGTGAACCGGAAACGTTATCGATCGAGCTGACCTGCACCAATCACAACCTACCCAGGCTCCTTCAAGTGGGGGCGATCAACCAGCCTTGCGAGCAGACGCCTGAGGGCCTGTCGTTTCGCAATATCAGCGTGCCGACCGCCAGTTTTGCGCCGCCCCTTGACCAGGATTATCTCTGGCGACTCATCAGCAACATGTCCCTCAACTACCTGTCGCTCAGTGACATCAATGCCTTGAAGGTGATCCTTGAAACCTATGACTTGCCTCGTTATCACGACCGGCAAGCGCAGAAAATCAGCCAGTGCCGTTTGGATGCCTTGCGGTCCATCAACCATACGGGTGTCGATCGACTGCACCGCGGGTTGCCGTTTCGAGGCGTGCGGGTCGATCTGACGGTGGATTGCCAGGGCTTCCTCGGACAGGGCGAAGTGTTTGTATTTGCGTCGGTGCTCAACGAATTTTTCGCGCTGTACGCCAGCCTCAATGCTTATCACGAACTGCGAGTCATCAGCACACAAGGAGACGTGTATCTATGGCCACCCCGGATGGGCCAACAGCCCCTGCTTTAAACAAATTGTCCTGCGTTATCCGTGAGTACTCGCTTTTTCAGGCGGTTTTGCAGGTCATGAGGTGCCTGAGCGAAGCCCATCCGTCCCTGGACGACGACGCGCTGTATGACTTGCTGGAGTTCCGGGCAAACCCGGGTTTAGGGTTCCCTGGGCACGATATCGATCGGTTGGAGTTTTTTATTGAGCATGATCGATTGCGTGCACGTCTTCGCCTCAACGTGCTGGGCCTTTGTGGTGCGGGTTCGCCTTTGCCGGCGTTTTATGGTGAGCAAGCGTTGGCCGACGGCGTGAATGGCAATCCCACCTGTGACTTTCTAGACCTGTTTCACCACCGCTTGCATCGGTTGATGTTGCCAATCTGGCGCAAGTACCGCTATCGGGTGTGTTTTCAGGCCGGTGCGAGCGACCCGTTTTCAGAGCAGATGTTTGCATTGATCGGCTTGGGCGGGCGAGACATACGCGGCGCCGCGCAATTGGACTGCAAGCGGTTACTGCCCTATCTGGGGTTACTGAGCTTGCGGGCGCACTCGGCCGCCTTGATCGAGACGGTGCTGCGTTACTACTTCAAGCACGCCCGCTTGTTCATCGAACAATGGGTTGAACGCAAGGTTGTGATTGCAGACCAGCAGCGCAATCGACTGGGAAGTGCCAACAGCAGACTCGGCTACGACCAAGTGCTCGGCAGCAGGGTCGCCGACCGCAGCGGCAAGTTTAGGGTGCATGTGCAAGGTTTGGACTGGCACCGTTTTCACGCTTTCTTGCCGACGGGACCGGACTTTCAAGCGTTGTGTTCACTGGTACGACTGACGGCGCGCGACCCGTTGGAATATGACCTGCGCCTGGTGCTGGCAGCAGGCGAGATACGGCCGTTGCACCTTGGTCAGCACAACCTCTGTCGTCTGGGCTGGACCAGTTGGTTGGCGCATGAGTGCGCCGATGGTGTAGCCATCGTCGCCAGCAACGTTCAATAGGGACAAATAATTATGATGAATGTGGACTTGCAACAACTTATCCAGGCATTGACCGCCGGGGCTCGCCGAGACCTCGAACGGTCGGCAGAACGTTGCATGGGCCGTGGCGGCAGTGAAGTCATGGTGGAAGACCTGTTGCTGACGCTGCTGGAGCATGACGACGGCCTGCTGGTACAGGCGTTGGCTGGTGCCGAGATTGAGGCCGGTGAACTGCAAGCAACACTACAGTTAAAAGGGGAGCCAGGCGTGTCGCGCAGCCCGGTGTTTGCCCCGGCGCTTGTGCAATGGCTGCAACAAGCGGTGATGGTTGCGCACCTGGAACTGCGGCAAGCGCAAGTCGGGCACGGAGCGTTATTGCTTGCCCTGTTGCGTCACCCGTTGCAGAACGCAGGCAGCGGGTACCAACGGTTGTTGAGCCAGTTGGATACGCAGCGAGTGCTTGAATATGTGTTGAGTCAGGGGCCTGAAAACCCAAGCACTCCAGTAGATGAGTCGTGGTTGGAGCGCTTTACCCATGACCTGACGCGTCAGGCCGCTGAAGGTCGCGTCGACCCGGTGCTGTGCCGTGATGACGAAATCCGCCAGTTGATCGACATCTTGGTACGCCGGCGCAAGAGCAATCCGATTCTTGTCGGTGAGGCGGGAGTGGGTAAAACCGCTATCGTCGAAGGCCTTGCCCTGCGGGTTGCCAACTCACAGGTGCCAGAACCCCTCAAGGACGTGCGGGTGCTGGCTCTGGATATGGGCTTGCTTCAGGCCGGTGCCAGCATCAAAGGGGAATTCGAACGACGCCTTAAGGGTGTGATGGATGAAGCCCGAACCTCACCCAAACCAGTCATCCTGTTTATTGACGAGGCACATACGTTGGTGGGGGCGGGAGCCCTGGCGGGTACGTCCGACGCCGCCAACCTGCTTAAGCCGGCCCTGGCGCGTGGCGAGCTGCGTGCCATTGCCGCCACCACCTGGTCGGAATACAAGAAGTACTTCGAAAAAGACCCGGCCCTGGCCCGACGCTTCCAGCCTGTGCGTGTTGGCGAGCCGAGTGTAGAACAAGCGGTTGCCATACTGCGTGGCCTGGTGCCGGCATATGAAGCCAGTCACGGCGTGTACGTACGTGACGACGCCCTGGTCGCGGCTGCGCAGATGAGTGCGCGTTATCTCGCTGGGCGGCAGTTACCCGACAAGTCAGTAGATGTGCTGGACACCGCGTGTGCACGTGCACGAATCAGTCGTGTGACGGCGCCAGAGGCATTGCAAAACCTCTATGCGGCACATGCTGAGGGTGTGCGGCAGCGTCAGGCATTGGACCGTGACAAGCAGGCGGGGCTGCTCGTGGATACACAGGCCTTGCAGGCGCTGAACCTTAGATTGGAGGTGCTCGAGTGTGAGCAGAAACACCTTGAGCAATCCTGGCTTGAACAGCGGGTATTGATCGAACAGGTGCTTGCGTTGCGCGAGCAATTGCGCGAAGCGCGACATGCAGGGCAGGGCGTTGGTGAACTTGAACACGCCTTGGCCACACAGCGCGAAGCACTACTCATGCACCAGCACAAGCAGGCGTTGGTCAACCTCGACGTATGCCCACGCTTGGTGGCACAGGTGATCAGCGCATGGACCGGTATCCCCGTTGAGCAACTGGCCGTAGAGCACAACGAAACTGCCCTGGGTTTTGGCGATGCATTGCGCTCGCGGATACTCGGTCAAGAGCCTGCCATCCAGGCCTTGGACCGCAACCAACGGGCGGTCGCTGCCGGACTCAACAAGGTGGATGCGCCGGTGGGTGTTTTTCTTCTGGTGGGGCCGAGTGGAGTAGGCAAGACCGAAACAGCGTTGGCCCTGGGCGACATCCTGTATGGCGGCGAGCGCTTCGTTACCATCCTCAATATGTCGGAGTTCCAGGAAAAACACTCGCTGTCGCGGTTGATTGGTGCACCGCCGGGGTATGTCGGCTATGGCGAAGGCGGCGTACTCACAGAAGCCGTGCGCCAACGACCGTATTCGGTGGTATTGCTCGACGAGGTCGAGAAAGCCGACCCGGAGGTGCTGAGCCTGTTCTACCAGATCTTTGACAAGGGATTGGCCAATGATGGCGAAGGTCGAGAGATCGATTTTCGCAATACGTTGATCTTGATGACGTCCAACCTGGGCGCTGAATGCATCGACGAGCTATGCGCAGGTGGTAAACGCCCGGATACATCGGTGCTGCAGGAAGCGATTCGCCCGCTGTTGCGTGCTCACTTCAAGCCGGCGCTGTTGGCGCGGATGCGAGTGCTGCCGTATTACCCGGTCACGGGTGAGGTGTTGCATGACCTGATCAGGCTCAAGCTAGAACGCCTTGGACAACGGTTGCAACAGCGCAGACTGGGGTTTAGCTACGCCCCTGAATTGGTCGCGCAGATGGCCACACGTTGTGCTCCGGGCGACAGCGGTGCGCGGTCTATCGATCAATGGATCGAGACGGGTTTGCTGCCGCAAGTAGTCGACCGCGTGCTGGAGGGTATGGCGGCTGGCGAAACGCTAGCGCAGGTGCATGTCAGCCTTGGCCTCGATGGGCTGCCGGTCTGTGAGTGCAACTGATGATGGATCATCCGTTTACTAACGTGCCCAACCCTTTGGTTTACGCCGATGCTTTACTGGGCTGGTTCAGCCGCCTTGGAGTTGACGGCGACGAAGCGACGTTGCCAGATTTGTGTGTAACAGCGGCGGCAGAACTAAGCCAGTGTGAACTCAGTCAGTTGTATCGATACGACGAGGCGACCCGCCGGCTTGAGTTGCTTGCCCAGCATTTGCCTGGGGGAGCATCGCCTTGTGAGGCGGTGTTACGTACCGATTTTCGGCATGAGCAGTTGTTGCACTACGTGCTGAGCCAACAACGGGCACTGGAACTGGAGGATGTGTCCGGCAGCCTCTACGAAAGCGGGTTCCTACCCGCGACGGCAACGCCCTGGCGATCATTGTCATGCATACCGTTGTTCAGTCGGCAAGCGCACATTGCCGGCGTGCTGCTGTGCGCCAGCCAGCATTCGAAACGGTTGCAAGGCTATGCGCCCTCATTGGCTCACCTGGGCCGCTTTGCCTTGAATCAACTTGAGCTTTTACGAAATAAACGCCCCTTACACGTCATCGCCCCGGTCAAGTCTCGTACGGCGTTTGGTTTGATCGGCAACAGCAAGGCGATGGATGAGACCTGCCGCCTGATCGCAAAGGTATTAGACGCGCCTTACACCGTGCTATTGCGGGGCGAAACCGGGACTGGCAAGGAAGTCGTGGCTCGCGCTATCCATGCTGCAGGGCCGCGCAGCGACAAAGCGTTTGTGGTGCAGAACTGCGCAGCATTTCCCGAAGGCTTGCTGGAAAGTGAGTTGTTCGGCTATCGCAAAGGTGCTTTCACCGGCGCCGAACGTCACCACACGGGTTTGTTCGACACGGCACACGGCGGCACCTTGCTGCTGGATGAAATTGGCGATATGCCGCTGGCACTGCAAGCCAAGCTGCTGCGAGTTCTGCAGGAAGGTGAGGTACGTCCGCTGGGGGCGAGTGCGGCCCATAAAGTAGATGTACGCATCATCGCCGCGACCCATCGCGACCTTGGCGCAATGGTTGCCCAAGGCAGCTTCCGAGAAGACTTGTATTACCGGCTCGCGCAGTTCCCTATCCAGTTGCCTGCCCTGCGTGAGCGCGAAGGCGATGTGCTCTTGCTGGCCCGGGACTTTGCAAAAACGGCGTGCAACGCACTTGGCCGGCGCCCCGTGGAATGGTCAAACGCCGCCCTTGATCAACTCTCGAGCCATGGGTTTCCAGGCAATGTCCGCGAACTCAAATGCCTGGTGGAGCGTGCAGTGCTGCTCTGTGACGACGGCGTGATTGTGCCTGCACACCTGTCTTTGTCGGTGGCACCCACTGCGGTGCAGGTGGATGCCACATTACGCCAGCGGTTGGAGCGGGTTGAGCGGGTATTCCTGATCGACTGCCTGCACAAGAACCGTGGCAATCGAACCCGCACCGCTCGGGAGCTGGGCGTCGCACGCCGCACGCTGCTCTACCGTCTTGCCCGCTTGAAGATCCCCTTGGGCGAGATCCGGGAGGAATGCTGAATGACCCGTATGTGGATGCCTCACTTTTCTGGGAGATACCTGATGTTTCTTCGTTCGTGGCCAGCCCTGGTGCTCGCCTTATGTTTGCTGAACGGCTGTAAGGCCAATTACGTCTTTGACGACTCTGACTACCGCCCCCTGGGGGATTCCCGGGCAAGTGGTCGCGGCCATTGAACAAGGATAACTTGCCATGCAATTAGTGCTTGAGGTGTGTGATAGCGCTGGCGGTGAGCCTGCGGGCGACAAGACGTTTGACGGCGCCGGCGGTGTAATCGGGCGAGGGGCGGCATGTGACTGGATCATCGCCGACCCTCAACGCTTGATGTCCAGTCATCACGCCTTGGTCAGTTATCGTGACGGACAGTACTTTTTGACTGATATCAGCAGCAACGGTATTGGCATCCTCGGCAGCCCCGAGCGCTTGTGCAGGGGGCAGGTGCGCCTGATTGGAGAAGGTGACGTCTACCAGTTGGGCTCGGTGAGTATTCGCGCCCGGCTGACAGGGCGCGTACGGCAAGCGTGCGCTCTTGGCGAGCTGATTCCCGATGACCTCTTTCTAGGGCCCGACCCGTTGCACGCAATGGACCGCGAGCAGCGGCGCAGTGAGTCATCTGCGGACCTGGACGCGTTGAAGGCGGGACTCTGTGAATCCGCCCACTCGATAGGCATTGAAGGGGTTGAGCGAGACCATTTGGTTTTACCTCAATGGGCCCAGCGGGTCAGTGAGTCACCTGCGACCCAACCTGCCACCCCTGTATCGACGGCTCCCGATGGGTTCTGGTTGCAGTTCGGTGCAGCACTGGGAATGCCCCTTGATTCACTCGATCCCCAGGGTCGTGAAGCGCTGGCGATCAAAGCCGCCAGCCTGCTCAAGCAAAGTATCGAGGGGCTGCAACAGAGCCTGCGAACCTGCGACGAGTTGACCCGTGACTTGAACCTGGGCGGGACCACCTCTGCGCAACGCAGTCACCACGTCTTGAGGGGGGCCGCCGATAGCCAAGCTGCGTTGGCGGCCTTGTTGGGGGCCGCCGAGCCGGGGCATTTGCCCGCTGAATTGGAGGTTGCTCACGCTTGCCGTGATATGCAGGCCCACCAACTGGCTCTGGTCGTGGCCTGCCGCGCCACTGTGCGAAGCGCCCTGGCGGCGTTTGCGCCAAGTCATCTGCTGCTGTGTTTTGAGCGTGAGGCCAAGCCGTCCATTTTCACCTTCGACGGCGCGCATTGGCGAGCGTACCAGCGCCATTACCAACGCTTGATCGGCCAGCAACCGTTAACTGAGCAGTTATTTCGTCACGACTTTTCCGATGCCTATAACGAGCAGCTGCGCCTGGTTTCGACCCTGCATACAGCCTACCTGGGATGATATTCATGTATCGAATCGCTGTTACATCAATGCTGGTTGCACTGGGGCTTTTGGCGGGTTGCAGCAGCGTTTCTCCGTTCTCGGCCTTGACCAAGCTGGACCTGACGCTGGCGGCCAGTGACGAGGTCAACCCCGACCGCCATGGCCGACCGTCACCCGTTGTGGTGCAGCTGCTTGAACTGCGGCACCCAGTGGCCTTCGAAAATGCTGATTTTTTCAGTCTTTATGGCCGTGGCGAGCAGGCGTTGCCCAAGGATTGGCTGGCCAGCGAAGAGTTGGAGCTACGCCCCGGCGAGCGGCGTGAACTCAAGCTCAGTGTTGAACCTCACAGTCGTTACGTCGGCGTGCTGGCGGCCTATCGGGACTTGCCCCAAGTGCAATGGCGGTACGTGCTGCCAGTGCCCCATCGGCAGCTGACGCGTGTCGTATTAGTGCTCGATCACACTGGAATTCGAGCTGCCAGCACGCATGCCATCGCGAGGGAGGATTAACATGTGCGCCGATAAAGTTGTCTGGCAGGAAGGCATGCTGCTGCGCCCTCAGCACTTGCAACATAATGACCGCTACTACCATCAACAGCTCAATCGCACCCGCCTGTTAGGCAGTGATCCTTGGGGCTTCCTGGTGCTGGAAGTCGACGTGCAATATCTCAATCTGGGCAAGATCGTGGTCAACCAGGCCAGCGGCGTGTTGCCGGATGGCAGCCTGTTCGAGCTCAATGGAGCGATGGAACCCTTGGTGTTACAGGTGCCCGCCAACGCCGGTAGGCAAGCGGTATACCTGGCGTTGCCGCTGGCCGCCGGTAACCAGATTGAAGCTCGCACACTCGAGCAATCTGATGTGCTGACGCGTTACGTCTCTCGCGAAATCGAAGTGGTTGATTGTAATGCCGGCGCCGATTCACGCTGCCAAATCAACTGCGCGCGCCCCGATTTTCGCCTGCTGCTGGGGGAGCAGCCCAGTGACGCGCTCTACGTCAAATTGCAGGTCGCCCAAGTACTGGACTCCACCAGTGAAAGTGGCATACGGCTGGATACAGACTTTGTACCAACGTTCATTTACCTGCAGGAGTCAGGTTATGTGTCTTCGTGCATCAAGGAGGTAATCAGCCTACTGGCCAGCCGAGGCGACGCAATTGCTGCCTGTATCCAGGGCGGCAACGCATCCTCAGGGGCGCAGATCGGCGACTTTCTGATGTTGCAATTGATCAACCGAGCGGAGTTGATCCTGCGTCACTCTCTTGGCCAGCCCCAAATTCGCCCGCAAGCAATGTTTCGGGAGCTGCTGTCGATCCTTGGCGAATTATCGACGTTCGCTGCCGATAGCAAACGTGCGCAGTTAGAGGTGTGCTACCAGCATGGCGATCAGGGCGCGAGCTTTCGCGGGTTGATGGAAGGTCTTCGCAAGGTGTTGTCACAGGTGCTGGAGCAGCACGCCATCGAGCTGAAGTTGGAGCCACGCCAGTATGGGGTGTTGGTGTGCCCGATGAGTGACCCCAAATTGCTCGGGAGCGCGACGTTCATCCTGGCTGCCACTGCCCAGTGCGACTCAGAGGAGCTACGCCACCGCTTGCCGGCGCACCTCAAGATTGGGTCGGTGGAGCGCATCCGCGAGTTGGTCAATCTGCAATTGGCAGGCATCAAGATCAAGCCTCTACCGGTAGCGCCGCGACAGATCCCATTCCACGCCGGCAAGACCTATTTCATCCTTGAACTCAGTGCCCGTGACATTCACCAGTTGGAACAGTCGGGTGGTTTTGCCTTCCATGCCAGCGGCGAATTTGCCGCGCTGGAACTCCACTTCTGGGCCATCAGGAACTGAACGCCATGACTACCGACACTGAATATTCGCAGGATGAGAAAACCGTGTTGCTCGACCATGAGGGGCGCAGTCCGGCCCAGGCGGCGCTAACGGATACGCCATCGCCGCCGCGTTTCGAGCAACTGGAAGATCGCATGATCTACACCGCGCGCTTGCAGGGCGCGATGAACTTCAACGTGGGCCCCAACCCGCTGGTGGACGCCGCCTGGGAACTGTTGTTGCAGCTAAACCAGCTCAAGGTCAGCTCAGGTCGTGAGCCCCTGCAGGCGCTCAATGATCGACTCGCTGCTGCGATCACTGCGTTTGAAGCCCACGCTTTGCATCAGGGCGCAGACCCAGGGCAGGTGATGTCAGCGCGCTATGTGCTGTGCAGCACCCTCGACGAAGCGGTGGCCACCACGGCATGGGGTGGCCGCAGTGACTGGGCGAAGAGCAGCCTGTTGAGCCGTTTTCACAACGAGACATTTGGCGGCGAAAAGTTCTTTCAACTGCTGGAGCGTTTATCCCATGACCCTGTCAAGCACGTAGCCATGCTGGAGTTGATCTACCTGTGTTTGTCCATGGGTTTTGAGGGCAAATACAGGGTCATGGAGCGGGGTACGACGCAGCTTGAAACCGTACGTGATGCCCTGCACCGACAGATCCGGCATGTGAGGGGCGATCGCCTCTCGGTGACCACGCCGCCGACCGCCGTACCAGGAGGTCTACCACGGTCGCACGTGTCCTGGGCCACGTGGTTCAGCGTGCTCGGATTTGCCGGTTTGCTGGCGATGTATGTGGGGTTCGCCTGGGTGTTGGGCAACGAGCGCTTGGCCGCGCTGCAACCTTTTCAATCCTTGGCGCTGGATAACTTTCTGCCGCCCTTGTAATGCAGGGAAAAATTAATGAACGCATTCTTCATGAGCGCGGGCACGCTGCTGCGCAAAGTTTGGGTCTGGAGCCTGTTGCTGACCTTGGCGTGCGCGCTGCTGGTGTGGTTTTTCGGGCCGTTGCTGGCGGTGGATGAACATCGTTTTTGGCAAGGGGCGACCGCGCGCCTGCTGACTATCAGCGCACTATTTTTGCTGTGGGGGCTGGCGATGGTGGTGGTCAGCGGTCGGCGCGTCGATCGGCTCAACCGACCGGAGAACCAGGTGCATCAACAGCAGTTGGGGTTGGTGGAAGATGAACGCAGGCAGGTACGGGGGCGTTTCAAGGAAGCACTGCAAACCCTGAAGAGCTCGCGTCGTTATGGTGATCGTGGCGAGCGTTGGCGCAAGGAGTTGCCTTGGTACCTGGTGCTAGGCGAGCAGGGCAGTGGCAAGACGTGCTTGTTGACTGCCAGCGGATTGCCGTTCGCGTTGGATCGAAGCGAGGCCCTGGCGGCTGGCGCGACTGCCTACTGTGACTGGCATTTCGCCGACGAGGCCGTGGTGGTCGAGACCGCCGGTCGCTACGTGGATCAACCTGACAGTGCAGTGGATGCCGCAGGCTGGTCGACGCTGTTGGGCTTGCTAAAGTCGCGGCGCCGGGCACACCCGCTCAACGGCGTGGTGGTGACTCTGTCGGTCGATACGCTGGTGAGCCGCAATGAACATGATCTGGAACTGCATGCGCGTCACGTGCATAACCGCTTGCAGGACATCCAACAGACATTGCGGGTGGATATACCGGTTTACCTGGTGCTGACCCAGGCTGATCGGTTGGCGGGGTTTACCGAATTCTTCGATGGGCAGCAGGGTGACGGCGCAGACGCTGTGCTGGGGGAGTGCCTGGTCACCAGCAAGGCTGGGACCGAAGTGCGCCAAGTGCGCGCGGCGTTCCAGACATTGCTGCAAAGATTGGGGGCCGAGCTGATTCAGCGTCTGCACCAGGAGCGGAGCATCGAGCAGCGCGGCCAGTTGCTTGAGTTCCCGCGTCAGGTTGCCCACATCGGGGACTCGCTGTGCCTGTTTGTCGAGTCTGCCTTCTCAGCCCATCGCTATCAGCGAATCAACGGCTTGCGCGGGTTCTACTTGACGTGCGCCGGGGCTGGGGATCGACGCACGCATTTTGCCCACGGATTGTTTCACCGGGTGATTTTCGCCGAAGCGGGCCTCGCTGGGCTGCATGCTCCGGAGCTACACCGCATCCGGCGCCGACAGGGGCTGTTGGCGTTGGCTGCGGTGTTGGTCTTCGGCGCAATGGGCGTGCTGTGGTCGCACAGTTATTGGGTCAATCACCAGCGTTTGGCGCTACTGGCCGAACTGGTCAAACCTCAGGGGGCAGACCACACGGGGTCAGACGACACTCAGGCAATGCTGGCGCTGCTGGATAGTCGCCTGGAGGCGACGCGGGTGTTCCCGTCGGTGGCAGAGGCTCGATGGGTGGACCGTGCCGGTTTGTATCAAGGGGAAGTGAGTCGCCCGTTGTTGGAGGCTGCCTATGAACAGGCTTTGCACCGGCAACTGTTATCCCACGTGGCAACGTTGCTTGAGCAACAGGTTCACGCAAGCCTCGACGACCGCGAACGGTTATTGGAAACCCTACGCGCCTACCTCATGCTCAACCTGCGAGAACGACGGGACGTCGCCTGGTTGGCGGAGCACGTAGCAGGTCAGTGGTCAGCACGTTACCCAGGCCAGACATCAGTACAGAAACGGTTGGCCGAGCACCTTGGGCGCCTGCTTGCACAACCCTTCGTGGTGCCGCTGAGCGACGGATTGGTCGCCCAGGCGCGTTTGCAATTGCGCGGCGAGTCGCTGGCGGATGTGGTCTATCGTGCACAGCGAGAACAGGCTCGTGGCCTGGAGCCACTGCGTTTGGCCGAAGGGCGGGCATTCTCCACCGCCGAGTCACTTATCCCTGGTTTCTACACTAAAAAATACGTGCAGTACTTTGAGACACAGGGCGCTCGTCTGGTCAATGCGATCGTCCAGGATAACTGGGTACGTGGCGCCGGCACCGACCTGAGCACAGCGGACTTGCGCCGATTGATGCTGGAGTTGGAGCAGCGCTATTTCAGTGAGTATGCCGATACGTGGAGCCAGGCGATCGGTCAGGTTCGAATGGTGGAAAGTGACAGCCTGAACCAAGGCGTCGACCAGCTTGCAAGCCTCACCTCCGCCCAGTCTGAGCTGGTGCAGTTGTTGCGTCAGGTGCGTGAAAATACGCGATTGCTATCTACCGGTGATCGGCTTGAGGCGCTAAGCCAGCAGGCGAGTGAGGTGGGCGTGCCCGCGTTGAGCCCGCTGCTCAGTCAATTGCCTGGGTTGGCGCCGCCTGACTCTGCACGGCGTGCGTTACAGCGCCGCTTCGAACCTCTGCATCAGTTGTTTGATGAACAGCTCAATCCTGGGGCTGAGCTGACACAGGCATTGCGCCTGCTCGATGAGTTACACCTGCAACTGGCGGCGCTGCACCGGGAGAGTGCGCCGGAGCAGGCAGCATTCAAGATGGTGAAACTGCGCATGGAAGGGCAGCAGCCTCTGTTGGGTAATGTGCGTGATGCCGCCGCACGCCTGCCGCTACCGCTGAGGGGGTGGGTGGAAGCCGTTGCTGACGACAGTTGGCGCCTTTTACTTGAGGGGGCGTACGGCTACGTGAATCAACGTTATCAAAGTGAGGTCCATGGCTTTTACGTCAAGGCGATCCAGCGGCGGTATCCGTTCACTGCGCATGCCGGCAGTGACGTTGCTTTGGGTGATTTTCAGGCGTTTTTCAAAGACCGGGGCGTGATCGCGCGTTTTTATGAGGGGTACTTGCGGCCGTTTGTTAGCGCCGAAGGCGGCCGTTATCGGTTGCGCGGCCTGGACGGACGTAGCCTGCCGCTGTCGCGCTCGTTTCTGGACCAACTGAGCAAGGCCCAGGTGATCCGGCAGGGTTTTTTTAACGAGGATCAAGGCGAATGGGCCGTGCGCTTCACATTGGCGCCCTACAGCCTGGATCAGGCAGTCAGCCGGGCGACCCTGCGCATTGGCGAGCAACAGCTCGAATACCGTCACGGGCCCATTGTACCGATGACATTCAATTGGCCCAGCGAAGCGGGCAACGCTCGTAGCAGCCTGGTGTTGGAGCGCGGCACTGATAGGCCGATGGGTATCGAGAAAAACAACGGGGCCTGGTCATGGTTTCGGTTGATGGAGCTGATGCAAAGCGAGCCTGCCAGTGGCCGGGCAGGGCAGATACTCAAAGCCGATCTTGCCGGATTGCGTGCCAACTACCTGCTGACCAGTCAGCGCAGCCCCAGCCCTTTCCAAATGACGGCCTGGCACAGTTTTCGCCTGCCGGATCAACTATGAGCCAGCCAGTGTGGCGTAGCGCCGGACGAACCACGCGCGGCAAGAGGCGTGAGCGCAATGAGGACGCGTACCTCGACTGCCCTGAACGCGGTTGCTGGGCAGTGGCCGATGGCATGGGTGGCCACCGGTCGGGGGACGTGGCAAGCCAATGGGTCATCAGTAGCCTGGCTTCGTTGTCAGGGCACGGCACCTTGGATCAGCGTATCGAGGGGGTGCGACGATGCCTGCGGATACTCGATAGCCGACTGGGGCAGGGTGGCATGCCGGACATCATGGGCAGCACCGTGGTTGCCTTACTGCTCGAAGGCAGTCGAGCTGCCTGTATCTGGGCGGGAGATAGTCGCTGCTACCTCTGGCGAGGGCAGCGCCTGTACCAACTGTCGCGGGACCATTCCTTGCTGCAGCAGCTCATGGATAAGCAGCAGTTGAGCCTGGAGCAGGCCCGGGCTCAACCTGGTGCCCGCGCCTTGACCCGTGCAATCGGTGCCCGTCAGCCGCTGAGCCTTGAGGTGTTGGAGCTCAGTATTCATCCTGGGGACGTGTTTCTTTTATGCAGTGACGGCTTGTACCAAAACCTGAGCTACAGCGACCTTGGGCGCGCGATGAATGCGGGTACACCAAGGCAAGTGGTGGCCCGGTTGTTCAGCGACGTGTTGCGAGGGCCCGCAGGGGACGACCTCACCGCAGTGGTGGTGCAACCATGAGCGCGCCGGCCGGCCCACCGACGTTACTGGCTGGACGCTATCAACTTGAGCGAGTCTTGGGTACAGGGGGGATGGGTATCGTTTATCGTGCCCGCGACCTGTTGCATGACGTGTTGGGAGAGCCCGACTCCAGCGTGGCATTGAAACTGCTAAGTGAGACATTTTCGGAGTCTCCTGATGCACACCTGTTGCTGTACAGCGAATTCGCCCTGACCCGCAGCCTGCGCCATGAACATGTGGTACGCGTGTTTTCTTTTGAAGTCGACACCGCTCACCAGCTCGCCTTCTTTACCATGGAGTTGATGCATGGCATGACGCTGGACAACCTGCTGGTGGAGTGTCCAAGTGGCTTGCCTTGGCACGAACTGCAACCGATGGCCTTGCAGCTCTTGGATGCTCTTGCCTACAGCCATCAGCAAGGCGTACTGCATGGCGATGTGAAACCGGCCAATATTATGTTGGGTGAGCAGGGGCTGCGGCTGTTCGACTTTGGCCTGGGCCACTCCGAGCTGAAAACGGCGGCCGGGCTTCCTGGCTTGAGTCGTAGCCGTCTGCATGCCTGGACGCCGGCGTATGCCGCGCCAGAACTGATGGCCGGCGGCGACCTGTCGGTCAGCACCGATGTGTATGGTGCCGCCTGCGTGCTGTACGAACTCGCTCATGGTCGGCGGCTCGGTGATCATCAGTGTAACCAGCAGTTACCAAGACCTCGGCAATTGCCCCCGCATTGTTGGTCAGCATTACGTTCAGCGTTGAGCACCGACCCTGAGCGCCGAATCGTATCTGTCACCGAATTGCGTGAAGCCATGGCGCGTGGGCGCCGTCGTTGGTTCCTTTAGTTGAGACGTCACCCTGTCAAATCATGCAGCTGGCAGTATTCGACCCAACTGAGCCCGGCCATTTGCGCCACTTCCTTGTGCACTTCAAGACGTTGTGCTTCAAACGCTTCGGGAGAGTCTGTGGTCAGCTTGAGGGTCAGCTCCCAAGCAAACAGCCCCTGATGTTCGGCCTCCGCTTCGAAGGCTTCATGCAGGCGTTCGGCGCGGTATTGCGCTTGGGTTTCACCCTTGGCCTGGGCGGCCAGGGGGTTCAACGTGTCCAGTTGTGCGGCGACCTCGGGGTGCTGCGCCAGGAATATATCCAGCGCCAGTTGGTGGTTTTCGCCAGGCGGTGAAAGCGTGTCTTGCATCAAGCGTGTCTCCTGGGTGGCTGCTGCCGTAGCAGGCAATATTCCTTTGCTACCCATTGAAGCAGATTCGGGGGTGGCTCAGGTCTGAAAATCCGGATATCGGGGGAACCCCTAAGGCGGCCATATCCGTAGCGTAAAAAAAACCTGGATAGATGGCAAAAGGCTTTCTCTCGTAGTGCAAGGACGTGTAGCGTTAGCCTCGGTGTTTTCGACCCTGCCTTCCAGGGACGCAGGCGTGGGCAGAGGGACGGGTCATGGCGCAAACGCTTTTCAAGCTTTTCTTCACCCAACGTCTGGCCGCCTTGGCCAGCACCGAATCGTTGCGTGCGATTCGCGAAGGGCTCTTGTGGATATTGCCGTGCCTGCTGGTGTCGGCAGGCTTTCTGATCCTGTCCGAGTGCGCGCGGGTGTTGGGCTTGGACCCGCAGGTGGTGGCCTTTCTTTCGGGGCTGCACAACCAGATCAGCTCAGTGATCCCGTTGTTGGTGGCTGCCTCCATCGGCTACATGCTGGCAATCCAGCACCGCCTGCCGCAGCTGCCAGTGGCATTTCTATGTCTGGCCCACGTGGTGGTGGCGACGTTTATCCTGCGCGAGTATCCCAGGGCGTCAGCCACCTTTGTCCTGTTTATTGCCATTGCCTCGCCTCTGCTCAATGTACCGGCCATTGCCTGGTTGCACCGCTACCGTTGGACACGCTTAGTCAACCAAGAGCTGGTGGGGCACAACCTCAGGGGCGCCATCAATATGGTACTGCCAGGGGCTATTACCGCACTGGTGTTGGTTGTGGTGTTGTCCTTGCTGTTACAGGTGCCCTATGTGGCGCAGCTTCAGGGGCCCCACGTTCTTGGCGCGTTAGAGTCGCCCTATGGCAGCGGTCTGTTTGTGACCCTGATGAACTCCCTGCTGTGGTTTTTCGGCATTCACGGCGTATATGCCCTGCAGCCGCTGTTCGATGTGCTGGACCAGGCGGTCGTACTCAACGGTGCGGCACTGGCAGCTGGGGAGCCGATCAAATACGTATTGAACAGCGGCTTGTTGGGGAGCTTTGGGTTTATCGGTGGCTCGGGCGGCGCGTTGTGTCTGTTGGTGGCGATCCTGCTGTTTTCCAAAAGCCAATCAATGCGCCTGTTAGCGATGGCGAGCTTACCGTTATCGCTGTTCAACGTCAGTGAGGTGTTGCTGTTCGGCTTGCCGATCATCCTCAACCCGCGCCTGTTCATCCCGTTTTTGCTGGTGCCGGCGATCAACACGATGCTGGCATTGACGGTGGTGCTGTTGGGGTGGGTATCGCCAGCCGTCGCAAGCGTGCCGTTTACCGCGCCGGTGCTGCTCAATGCTTATTTGAGTACCCACGGCGATATGGCCGCGGTGGTGTTGCAGTTGGTGTTATTGGGCGTGGGCACCTTGGTGTATGCGCCGTATGTGCGTGCGATCCATCGCCAAGCTACCGAGGGCGGCACGGTGTACCTCAAGTCCCTGGACATGACCTTTCGCGGCCTTGAGGAAATGGGCCGGCTGCGCGAGATGGACCCGGTGCTGGCGGCCCACAAGACCCTCGCACGCCAGGCCAGCGAATTGAGCCATATCCAGCAGATCAGCGACTACGAGTTCTACCTTGAATTCCAGCCTCAGGTATCGACCCGCACCGGCCTGTGTACCGGCTGCGAAGCGCTGATGCGTGCCCGCGACGCCAAGGGCACCGTGCATTCGCCCTGGGAGTTCCTGCAATGGCTGGCCCAGGCGCGCTTGATGCCGGATGTCGATGTGTGGGTCGCCTCCGAGGCAGTGCGCCAGTACCAGACATGGCAGAAACTTGGTTTTGCTTTGCCGATGACTATCAACATTTCCAGCGCGACCCTGACCGATGCCGCGTATGGCGAGCGCCTTGTGCAGATCCTCGCCCAGGCCCATGGGCAGGTGTCGGTAGAAATCACCGAAGATGCGCTGGTCGGCGATACCCCGGCAACGCGCCAGACCATCGGCAAGCTGCAAGCTATCGGCGCCAAGGTCTACATCGATGACTTCGGCACCGGGTTTTCAGCCTTGAGTTACCTGCACCAATTCCCGGTGGATTTCATCAAGATCGACCGCAGTTTTGTTGTGGCCCAGCACGACCCCAAGGGGGCTCAGGTACTGACGGGTATGCTGCGTTTTTGCGAAGCACTCAACCTCGGCGTGGTGGTTGAGGGCGTGGAAACGGCCGAGCAGTTGGCCTTTCTGAATACCGGGGGCGAGTTGTTTATCCAGGGTTGGTATTACAGCAAGGCGCTGCCGGGGGATCAGTTGCAAGGGTTTGTTCGTGAGCGTGCGGCGTTGGCTGAGGCTTAGTTGGCTGATGTACACGATCTGAATGTGGGAGCGGGCTTGCTCGTGAAAGCGGTGGGTCAGCCAATGGATCCGTTAACTGACAGCCCGCATTCGCGAGCAAGCCCGCTCCCACACGTTGAACGGAGTTCGGCAAACTAACCGGGCGGTAATCTAGGCAGGGTCAGCACCGCGCTGGGTCTGTTCGATTTCATCCACCAAATCATAGAGGCGCGCCAGGCGCTCGCGGTTGTCGTGGTCCCACGGGTGAAACCCCGGTTTGAAGTAGTGCAGCCACGGCCGCAGCATCCGTGGGAATACGCCTTTGGGCCCGTATAGAAACTTGAGCATGCGCCACAGGCCTTTCCAGAACCCCACCGCCTTGCGGTCAGCGATCAGCAGCCGCACGTGAAAGTCCAGCACCACCAGCCAAAAGAACACCGTGGTGGTCAGCATGGTGCCGGTACGCAGCAGGTAGCGTTTGGGCCCGGGCGTGATCACGGTGTTCCAGACATCAAAGGCCACGGCTTTGTGCTCGGTTTCTTCGAGAGCGTGCCAGTACCACATTTGTTGATAGCCCTTGAGCGAGTCGCCAAAGCGCGTGGGGTCGCTGAGCAGGATCTCGGCCAGCATCGCCGTGTAGTGCTCCAGGGCAATGGTGATCGCCAGGTTGAACGACGGCGCGAAGTGTTTCTTTTGCAGGTCGAGGATGAATTTGAGACGGCGATCCAGGGTGTGCGCCGGCAGCCCGGCAGCTTGCAGCAGGTCGTTATAGGCCACGTGTTCGCGGCTGTGCATGGCCTCCTGGCCGATAAACCCCTGGATCTCCTTTTTCAACTCGGGGTCGTGGATGTCTTGGCGGTAGTGCCGCACGCTGTCCATGAAAAACAACTCGCCCTGGGGAAACAGCAGCGACAGCGCATTAAAAAAATGCGTGATGAACGGGCCTTGTTCATGCCAGTCGGTGATGCGCTCGGGGGGCAGGGCAAAGCGGATATCGCGACGGATAGGCAACATAGTGCGTACTCCTGTTCAGAGTCGGGGCTCGTCGTTGGGTTCATACACCGGCGTGCGCGGCTTGGGCGCCATGCGCTTGCTGGCGAACACAACCAGGGCTTGATAGGCCGCAGGCAGGCAGCGGGCGAGCAGGTCGAGGCAATACGCATCGCGGCCGATCAACACGCGGCGTTTGTTTTTGCGTACGCCCTGCAGGATGACCTTGGCGGCCTGGTCGGCATCGGTGATAAACAGCTTTTCGAAGTCGGCGCGGGCCTGTTGTTCACTGTGGATCAGAAAACCGGTCATGTTCGCGTCGATACGGCTGCTGCGGCAGATATCGGTACGAATACCGCCGGGGTGTACGCAGGTGGCCGAGACGCCGCAGCGCTGCATATCCAGTTCCTGGCGAAGGGATTCGGTGAAACCACGCACGGCAAATTTGGTGGCGTTATAGCCGCTCATACCGGGCTGGGCAAACAGGCCGAACACGCTGGAGGTGTTGATCACATGGCCTTCGCCGCAGGCTTTCAGGTAGGGCAGGAACGCTTTGGTGCCATAGACCACGCCCCAGAAATTGATCCCAACGATCCACTCCAGGTCGGCGTAGCCCACGCCTTCTACCGTACTCGACAGCGCCACCCCGGCATTGTTGAACACCAGGTTGACCTGGCCATGCTCGGCGACGCAGCGAGCGGCCCAGTCATCCATGGCCTGGCGGTCCGAAACATCCAGCACTTGGATAGTGACGTTCACGGGTGACAGGGTTGACGTTTTGATCAGCGCCAACGTCTGCTCCAGCCCTTGGCTGTTTTTGTCTGACAGCGCCAGGTGGCAACCCTCCCGCGCCAAGGCTAGCGCCAGGGAACGACCCATGCCGGATGCCGCGCCCGTGATCGCGGCTACGCGGCCGTTGAATGACTTCATGACAGGCTGCCTTCTGTAGAGGGGAGGGGCGCCGCAACCGGTTGGGCTGGCGCAGGGATCGGCCGCAGGCTGACCACATAATCCTTGAGTGCAAACTGCCGGGTGACCTGCTTGAAACGCCAGGTCGAGCCGGGCCACAGGGTGGTGTTTTTGCCGGTGCGCGGGTCGAGGTACCAACTCTGGCAACCTCCGGTGTTCCAGATGGTGCGCTGGAGCTTGGCCTGCAACTGCTGGTTGTAAGCGCTTTCGACCACGGGTTTGACGTCGACGGTTGCGATGCGATGCCGCTGCATTTGCTTAAGGGCGTCGAGGATGTAAGTGACCTGGGCTTCGATCATCAGGATCATCGAGTTGTGCCCCAGGCCCGTATTGGGCCCGACAATCAGAAACAGGTTGGGATAGCCCGGCACGGTGGTGCCCTTGTAGGCATGGGCGCCGTCGTGCCAGGTGTCCATCAGGTCGACGCCACCGCGCCCGATGATGCAGTCGCGGGGCAGGGGGTCGGTCGCCTGGAAACCGGTACCGAATATCAGGCAGTCCGCCGGGTGCTTGATGCCGTCCGCTGTGACCACGCCATCGGCTTCGACACGCAACACCGGGTGGGTCACCACCTCCACATTGCTGCGGGTCAGGGCGGGGTAGTAGTCATTGGAAATCAGCACGCGCTTGCAGCCGATGGTGTAGCTCGGCGTCAGGGTCTTGCGCAGGGAAGGGCGCGCCACTTGTTTATGCAGATGACGCAGGGCAATTTTCTGCACCATGTTCATCAAGCGCGGGTGCAGGGCAAAGCCCACCACGCGACCTTCCAGCGCCCAGTAAAAGGCGCCGCGCAGTAGCCGCTGGGTGAAGGGCAGGTGCTTGAACAGCCAGCGTTCGAGCGGCGTAATCGCTCGGTCGGGCTTGGGCATGATCCACGGCGGGGTGCGTTGGAACAGATCCAGATGGGCCACCTGCGGCGCGATCCGGGGCACAAACTGGATGGCGCTGGCCCCGGTGCCGATTACCGCGACCCGTTTGCCTTTGAGCGAATAGCCGTGGTTCCACTGCTGGGAATGAAAGCGCTCGCCCTTGAAGCTGTCGAGCCCTGGAATAGCCGGCAATGCCGGGCGTGACAGGCCGCCCATCCCCGACACCAGCACCCGTGCACTGACCTGGCGACCATTGCTGAAGGTCAGTTGCCAGCGTTGCTGCGCCTCATCAAACACGGCGCGCGCCAGGCCCATGCCAAAGCGCAGGTAGGACCCCAACTCAAAACGTTCAGCGCACTGCTCCAGATAGGCACGTATTTCCGCCTGCGGTGCGAACTGGCGGGTCCAGTCGGGGTTGGGCGCAAACGAAAACGAATACACGTGGGACTGCACATCGCAGGCGCAGCCAGGGTAGTGGTTGTCGCGCCAGGTGCCGCCGAGGCTATCGGCCTGTTCGGCAATCAAGAAGTCGGTAAACCCGGCCTCCTTGAGCTTGATAGCCATGCACAGCCCGGCAAAGCCTGAGCCGATGATGGCAATGTCGATTGAATCATTGTGGGCATTCATAGGCGGGTTCCTGTGCTCCTGTTTTTGTTTTGTCTTTTAGATAAAACACCATTGCAAAGGAAAAATGAATTAATTATTTTAAAAAAGATTTTAAATGATCTACCTGAAAATACCGCCTACGCTAGTCTCTGGCGCCTCATGTGCGAGTTGTCCGACGGGCAGCACCTTGCGCACGTAGTTAAGGAACAGCGCGTTAACGGTAGCTGAGGCCTGCACCAATACCGGTCAGGTCGTCGGCAGCAGGGAAGCAGAGGACCGAGCTATGGCTGTGGAATGGTTTTTCGCTGGCGCCGCATTCGTGGGCGTGAGCGCGTTGCTGTGGGGGTTCAGTGCGCGGATGACGCGGCGCATTGAAGCGGCAGTGCCGATCAACGGGCGCTTTGTCGAGGTCAATGGCGAGCGCTTCCATTATGTCGAAGAAGGTAAAGGCCCACCGCTGGTGATGATCCACGGGCTGATGGGCAGCAGCCGCAACCTCACTTATGCGTTGTCCGGTCAGCTGGCTGGGCATTTTCGCGTGATTACCATTGACCGCCCAGGGTCGGGTTATTCCACCCGCCATAAGGGCACCCCGGCCGACTTGCCCGCCCAGGCCGGGCAAATCCTGGGGTTGATCAAGACCCTTGGCCTGGAGAAACCCCTGGTGCTGGGGCACTCCCTGGGCGGCGCGATTTCGCTGGCGCTGGCACTGGACCATCCCGAGGCGGTATCCGGCCTGATCCTGGTGGCACCGCTCACCCACCCTCAACCCACGTTACCGATGGTGTTCTGGTCATTGGCCGTACGCCCGGGGTGGTTGCGCCGCTGGGTCGCCCATACCCTCACCGTGCCTATCGGCATGCTCACCCGTCGCTCGGTGGTGAAAGGCGTGTTCACCCCAGACCAGGCCCCTGACGATTTTGCCACCCGTGGCGGCGGCATGCTGGGCATGCGCCCGGATAACTTCTATGCGGCCTCCAGCGAGATCGCCCTGGTCAACGACTACCTGCCGGCGATGGTCAAGCGCTACCCGCAACTGACCGTGCCCATCGGTTTGATCTACGGCGCAAAGGACAAGGTGCTGGACTTCCGCCGGCACGGCCAGGCCCTGGCCGACAAGGTGCCCGGCCTCAAGCTGCAATTGGTAGAAGGGCGGGGCCATATGCTGCCGATCACCGCTACAGCGCGGGTGGTGGAGGCGGTGCAGCAGTTGGCAAAGCGCACGCGTTTATCTGAAAGCGCCACGATCCTGCATGCCCCGTTCGCCCTGGCGAACAAATAATCATGCGGTTCATTGCGGGTCGAATCGTCGCAAATGCCTACTCTAGAGACCTGACCAAAAGCACAAAAAAACGACTGCCCGGTCATGTTCAAAAGGGTTCAAAAAAATAGTTGACGACCTACCGATTCCGCGTTATTTATTTAAAAAAATATTTCAATTTATATTTTGAAATGATTTTTGAAATGCCTAAGAGCGAATAAAAATGAAAAAAACGTCTTTTATCGCATGGTTGATTTCCTGGGGCATCCAACGCTCCTCGAACCTGTTTACTGTCTGCCTGCCAGCTCGCCTCACCCGGAGGCTGCCATGAACCAGACCCTGGCAGCGCCCGCCGTATGGGCCGATGGCAAGCGTCATCTCTGGTGGTTGGGCATCATGCCCTTGGCGACTCCATTGTTGTCCGGCGCCTTGGCGATCGGTACCGGCATCCAGCAATTGTGGTGGGTCGGCGTACTGGTGATTTTTGGTTTCATCCCCTTGATCGACGGCCTGCTCGGCGAAGACGTCAGCAACCCGCCTGAGTCCGCCGTCAGCCACTTGGAAACCCAACGCTACTATCGCTGGATCGTCTACACCGGTGTGCTGTTTGTGATCTCGTCAGTGGTGATCACCGGTTGGCTCGCCGCCGGCGGCATCGAATGGATCATTCAGGGCGGCCTGTTGCAAGCCACCGCCGGCCTTGAGCCTTCCAGTTGGCTGGCCCGAACTGCCGACTTCATCACCGCCCGCACCCAACTGCATGGCGAACCGAGCTGGGTGACTTACCTGGCGATGGCCATGGCCACCGGTGCGGCCACGGGGATTGCCATCAACACCGCCCACGAGTTGGGGCACAAGCCCAAACCGTTGGAAGTGTTCCTCGCCAAGGTCACCCTGGCGCCGACTTTCTACGGGCACTTCTACACCGAACACAACCGTGGCCACCACGTGCGGGTTGCCACGCCGGAAGACCCAGCCAGCTCGCGTCTTGGTGAAAGCTTCTGGGCCTTCCTGCCACGTTCGGTGTGGTTCAGTGCTCGCTCGGCCTGGAACCTGGAGCGCGAACGCCTGCGCAAACTGGGGTTGCCGGCCTGGCACTGGCAAAACGGCGTGCTCAGCGCCTGGATGTACAGCGTGGTGTTGTGGGGCGCGATGATCGCCTGGCTGGGGGCGGCGGTGATTCCGTTCCTGATTATCCAGGGCATCTACGGTTTCTCGTTGCTCGAAGTGGTCAACTACGTCGAACACTACGGCCTTAAACGTCAGAAGTTGCCTAACGGCCGTTATGAGCGTTGCTCGCCACGCCACTCCTGGAACAGTAATCGAATCGTCACCAATATCTTCCTGTTCCAACTGCAACGGCACTCCGATCACCATGCCAACCCCACGCGCAGTTATCAGTCGTTGCGCCACTTTGATGAGTCGCCGCAACTGCCTTACGGCTACGCAAGCATGATTGTCTGGGCGTATGTGCCGTACTTGTGGCGACGCCGCATGGACCACCGTGTACTCAACCACTATGCCGGGGACATCACCCTGACCAATCTTCAACCGTCTCAGCGTTTGAAGTACCTGGAGAAATACAGCGGTTCTGCCAAACCGTTCTGATACCCATCAGACAGTCAGTAACGCGCTCGGGATCTGTGCATCGCGCAGGTCTCTATCGCCCAGGCTTTGCCTGAAAACGTTGCAAGAAAGTGGTTTGACCCGAACAACAATAATTAAAGGGAAGGACGTACACCATGCAAACACCTGCCAAGTTCACCACCCATATCGTATTGGCCGCGCTGAGTCTGATTGCCTATCACCAGGCCCAGGCCGCGCGCATCGAGCCGGCCGGCAGTGCGTTCACTGCCCAGGGCCCCATCAGCTTTTCGAAGGGCGCGTTGATCAGCGCCGACTGCACCATCAAAGTCGCGGGCAAAGTAGCGGCGGATGGCTCATCGGTGAATGTCGACAAAGTCGAATTCGACGGTGGCCTCAAGTGCAGCCGGGTTGAAGCCATCAACTTGCCGTGGATATTAATCGCCAAAGACACCAAGAGCGGCTCCATGTCGAAGATCAGCGTGGATGTTCATGCCTTCGGCCTGGGCGGCAAGTGCGGCCCTTCCACCGCAGACGGTACGTGGGATAACGCCACCGGCAAGTTGGAAGCCGCCGATGTGCCGATTGGCGAAGACTGCAAGATCAAAACGGTGTCGATCAAGATGCCGCCAAACTTCAAAGTTGTGGAATAAGCGTCAGCAGCTGGTGCGGTAATTGAATTGAGATTTGGCTGGAAAGGGAAGTTCCGCTTGTTTCACCGTGACCTCTCGTTCATGGCCATTACCCCTGGCGAAATGAATTCGCCTAAACATGTGAGGAAAAATAATGAAAAGCTTTAAAACCCTCGTTTGTGCAACTTCTTTTGCTCTGTGCTTTGGCGCCATTTCAATGGCCAATGCAGCGACCATTGCTCCTGCTGGCGCGTCTTTCACAACGGCGGGCTCCATTAGCGTGCGGTCGCCGGCGTCCCTGAATATTCCGGTCACTTGCAACATTATCTTCACCGGTACTGTGAATAGCGGGGGCGCGGGCGCCTCAATCACGGGTGCCACGGTCAGCGGTTCCAACCCGCTGTGTGCTGTTCCGGTGTTGAGCAACCTGCCATGGCCGCTGACCGTTGCCGGCACAGGTCCTGACGCGTTCACCGGCACCGTGACAGGGGTGAAATTCAAAATCGTCTCCGACTGCAACACTGCGCCGGTGAGCATTGCGGTTAACTGGAAGAACTCCACCAACTCGCTGAGTATTTCGACTCCGCAAACCGTGGGCTCTTGCTCCATTACCGCGCTCACTGCTGTTCCGACTCCAGCCTTTACCGTCAGCCCATAAGCACGCTGAGTACGTGACGTGATGATCACACGTTGAAATGGGCAAGTGCCTCGAAAGGGGCACTTGTTTGAATGGATCGCAAGGGTGAATTACAACAATACGGAGTGGGGCATGAATAATAAGAAAATACACGCACGCACGTTTATGGGCATGGCCGTGATCGGCGGCCTGATGGTTATGACGGGCAGTGCGCACGCCGGCGGGTTCTCTACTCCGACTTTCGGAGCGGAGGGCTGGGGCCGCGCATTCGGTGGTGGTTCGATGTTCAAGAATGACCCGTCCGCTGCCTATAACAACCCGGCCGCGATGGCCTTCATTGACCGCAATATCTCGCAGTTCAACGTGGACTATGCGCGAATCAATATCCACTACAAGGGTAGCGCCAGGGACTATGCGGGCAACCCGACGTCCAGTACGACCGTTGATCCTGATACCTTTGAATTCAATTCCGTGCCTCGCGAAGGTGACGGTGGGCAAGGCGGTTTTACCGCCTGGGTGCCGACCGGGTTTATGGTCATGCCCATCGGTGACCGTTTCGCCTTTGGTCTCAGCCAAGTGGTGCCCATGGGCGCACGCACCACCTGGGACAATGATTGGAAAGGGCGGGATTTTGCAGTGGATACCCGTATCGAAACCGTTGGGTTGACCGGCTCGCTTTCGTTCAAGGTCAACGACGAGTTTTCCATCGGCGGTGGCGCCATTGTTCAGCACACCAAAGGCTTCGTCAGCCAGAACGTTGACCTCTATGCCGCTGCTGCGCTCGCTCCGAATTCGATCCCATTTCCTGCTGGCATTGGCTATTCGTTGATGCGAGTCAAAGTCGACAATACCTCGGTGGGCTGGTTTGCCGGCTTGGCCTGGAAGCCAACCCCACAAGACACGCTGGGTTTGAACTACCACGCCAAGATCAAGAACAAGCTGGAGGGTAAATACAACATCTACGCCGACGAAGGTTCAACGGCTCTGATTGAAGGGGGCTTGCCGGGGATTTTGTATCCAGGTCTGAACCTTCAAATGAACGGTAAAGCCTCGACCCAATTGGACGTTCCGGCCAGCGCCGCTTTCGATTGGGTTCACCAGTTCAATGATCGTTTTACCCTCGGAGCGAGTGTTTTGTGGACACAGTGGTCTTCATTCAAAAGCCTGACGCTGAAGTCTGAAGGGTCGACCATTGTTGCCATTCCTTACAACTACAAGGATGCCTGGATGGTCTCCCTCGGCGGCGACTATAAGCTCACCGATGATTTCACGTTGCGCGCTGGGGTTGCGACCGACCAGACACCCACCCGCAACTCCACCCGCGACCCACGTATCCCGGATGGTGACCGTATCTTCACCTCGCTGGGCTTCGGTTACAAAATCAGGGCTATTCCAGGCCTGGGCATCGACGGCTCCTACTCCCACCAGTTCGTGGAAAAAGCCAAGTTGAAAACCCAGAACCAGGATCGATTGGGCGGTGCCTCGCTCGATGGTAAAGCCGAGGCCTATGGCGATGTCTTTGCCCTGGGGTTGACGTACGAGTTCTGATTGCGCAAGCCGTGCCAGGCCGGGGTAGAACTGCAGTCAGCGCATCTTTCTGCAGGTTGTCACACCGGCCATGTACCGACGGGTTGCCCACTCGGCCTGCTCCGATTTTCTGAATTATTGAACCGAAAAGGCTGACGCGCTCAGCCGTGATTGTTTCGCCAAAGCATTAAATAAAAATTTCAAAACATAATTTGAATTTGGCTTTCCAAGTTTGTAGTGTGGCTTTACGGCGCAGGTCATCTCGACCTGTCGCGCCCAAGCCGTACCCTGAATCGAGTAGAGGTATCCCCATGGTCATTTGGTTATTGGTGGGTTTCGCAGCAGCGATTGCCCTGGCGTATCGACAAGCCACCGCCACGCTATGGCTCGGCGTTGGCCTGGTGTGGCTGGCGGCGGGTTACCTGTTCAATATGGTCGCCGCGTTGGGTACCACGGTCGCAGGGGTACTGGTGATAGCACCGGCATTGCTGATGACCATCAAGCCCCTGCGCCGCGCATTGTTGACCAGCAAGGCCCTGGGCCTGTTTCGTACGATCATGCCGGCGATGTCCGACACCGAACGCGCCGCTATCGAGTCTGGCACTGTGTGGTGGGACGCCGAGCTGTTCAGCGGCAAACCCAACTGGCAGCGCCTTTTACACGCAGCACCGGCCAGCCTCAGCGCCGAAGAGCAAGCCTTCCTCGACAATGAAGTCGAAACCCTCTGCGACATCGCCAACGATTGGGAAACCACCCAGGTCTGGCAGGACATGTCCCCCGAAGGCTGGCAGTACACCAAGGACGCCGGGTTTCTCGGCATGATCATTCCCAAGCAGTACGGCGGCAAAGGTTTCTCCCACTATGCGCACTCGCAGGTGGTGATGAAGTTGTCGACGCGCTGCTCGGCGGCGGCGATTTCGGTGATGGTGCCCAACTCCCTGGGCCCGGCCGAACTGCTGTTGCATTACGGCACCGATGCCCAACGTAACTACTACCTGCCGCGTTTGGCGCGGGGGGAAGATATCCCGTGTTTTGCCCTCACCAGCCCGTACGCCGGCTCCGATGCTGGCGCCATCCCGGACTTGGGCATCGTCTGCAAAGGCACCCATGAAGGCCAGGAAGTACTCGGCTTTCGCGTGACCTGGGACAAGCGCTACATCACCCTCGGCCCAATTGCCACGGTGCTGGGCCTGGCGTTTCGCGCCGAAGACCCGGACGGTTTGCTCGGCCCGGCCGGCTCTTTGGGGATCACGTGCGCGTTGATCCCGACGTCGCATCCGGGCGTTAACAGCGGTCGCCGTCACTGGCCGCTCAATGCCGTGTTTCAGAACGGTCCTACTACCGGCAAAGATGTTTTCATCCCGCTGGAGTGGGTCATTGGCGGTCGCGAACAGGTCGGCAACGGCTGGCGCATGCTGATGGAGTGCCTGGCCGCCGGGCGTGCGATTTCCCTGCCATCGGCCAACGTCGGGCTGGGCAAGGTGGCGGTGCGCGGCACCACTGCCTATGCCGCGATGCGCAAGCAGTTCGGCCTGCCCATCGGCAAGTTCGAAGGGGTGCAGGCGCCGTTGGCGCGCATGGCCGGGCATCTGTATGCCTGCGATGCAGTGCGCAAGGTGTCGGTGGCCTCCCTGGACGCGGGTGAAAAACCCTCGGTGATCTCGGCCATTGCCAAGTACCACGTCACCGAGCGTGCACGCATCATCGTCAACGACGGCATGGACATCGTTGCCGGCAAAGGCATCTGCATGGGCCCGAACAACTTCCTGGCCCGCGCCTACCAGCAAAGCCCCATCGCCATTACGGTTGAGGGCGCCAACATCATGACCCGCTGCCTGATCATCTTTGGCCAGGGCCTGATCCGTTGCCATCCCTATGTGTTCCGCGAAATGGAAGCGGCGCGCAACCCGGACCGGCGCAAGGCGCTGGAAGACTTCGACAGCGCGATGTTCGGCCATGTGAGTTTTGTATTGGCCAACACCGTACGTGCTGCGGTGCATGCGCTTACCGCAGGGCGGTTGATTTCGGTGCCGGCCAAGACCGACCCGGCGATGGCGCCTTACTACCGCCAGGCCAATCGTCTGTCGGTGGTGCTGGCGTTGATCTCGGATGTTTCCATGGGCGTGTTGGGCGGTGCCCTCAAGCGCAAAGAAAGTATCACCGGGCGACTGGGGGATATTCTGTCGCAGCTGTACATCCTGTCCTGCGTGCTCAAGCGTTTTGAGGACGACGGTCGTCCCCAGGCGGATCTGCCGCTGGTGCACTGGTCGGCCCAGGATGCGCTGCTGCGGGCTCATGAAGCGCTGGCCGAAGTACTCGATAACTACCCCTCCAAAGCCGCCGCTGCCGTGGTGCGGGGTTTGACGTTCCCGTTTGGCATCCCGCTGCGCAAACCGTCGGATCGTCTGTTGGCCGAAGTGGCCGATGTGGTGCAGACCCCCGGCGAAACCCGCGACCGTTTGCTGGGCAATTCCTACATCCCGCGCCCGGAAATCGACAAGCTGGCGTATGGCGAACTGGGTTTTCGTTTGTTGCCACAGGTGGAGTTGATCGAAGCGCGGCTCAAGCCGGCCATCAAGCAAGGCGTGATCGAACCCATGCCGATTTCTGCCACGGCCTTTACCCCTTGGCGCGTGAAGGCGCGGGCGCTGGATTTGATCAGCGACGACGAAGACGCCTTGCTGGCGCGCTATGTGGAATACGCCGACCACGGCATCCAGGTGGATGACTTCCCGCAGGACTTCGGCTTGCTGGAGGCGTTGCAGCAGCGCAAACAGGCGTTGGAGCCGGCGGCAAAGCGCAAATCCAGCCAGGGTGAAAACGCCTCGGTCAACTAGGTAACACGCGGTCAATTGTGGGAGGGGGCTTGCTCCCGATAGCGGTGTGCCAGCTTGCTCATCAGGCACAAGCAGAGTGCTATCGGGAGCAAGCCCCCTCCCACAGGAAGCGGGTTTACAGGTCAATACAGTGGTGTGAGCACCTTATGAGTGACAGCTATCTATCTTTTGTTAACTCCCCTTGGGGCCGCCGCCTGGCCCAAGCCATCGGCTTGCCCCAACCCTTGGCTTTGCAACGCCATCGCAGCGGCCAGCAAGGCCTGGCCAACCCGGTCATCGTCGCCGGGGCAGGGCGCCTCGCTGCTGAAGTACAACGCATTTTCGGCGAAACCGACACCGTCACTGCCACCCCGGCCACGCTCAAGGCGCCATCGACGGTCAAGGTGCAGGGCGCGGTGTTTGACGCCAGCGCCGTTACCAGCCTGCAACAGTTGGATGAGCTGTACGAATTCTTCCACACCAACGCCAAGCGCCTCGGCCAGCATGGCCGCGTGGTGGTGCTGGGCACTGCGCCGGAACACTGCCAGGATTTGCCCCAGGCCATCGCCCAACGCGCGCTTGAAGGGCTGGTGCGTTCGCTGGCCAAGGAGCTGCGCCGGGCGATCACCGTGCAGTTGATCTACGTGGCGCCAGGTGCGCAAGACGCCTTGGACAGCAGCCTGCGCTTTTTCCTGTCGCGCCGTTCGGCTTATGTGTCGGGGCAGGTGGTGCGCCTGGAAAAACCGGTGGATGGCCACGTCGCCGTCAACTGGGACAAACCTTTTGCCGGTCGCCGCGCCTTGGTCACCGGTGCTTCCCGTGGCATCGGCTTGGCGATTGCCCAGGTGTTGGCACGGGACGGGGCCGATGTCGTGTGCGTGGACGTGCCCCAAGCCGAGGACTCGCTGCAACAGGCTGCCGCAAGTGTCGGCGGGTCGTCCTTGACGCTGGACATCACGGCCGCCGATGCCGCCTCACAGCTGCAAGCCCATATCAGCCAATACGGCGCCTTCGATATCGTGGTGCACAACGCCGGGATCACCCGCGACAAGACCATCGCCAAGATGACCGAAGGCGCGTGGCGCAGTGTGCTGGCCGTCAACCTCGAAGCACCGTGGCACTTAAGTGACGCGTTGTTGGCGAGCCAGGGCCTGAACCCCGGCGGGCGCATCGTGTGTGTGTCGTCGATTTCCGGTATTGCCGGCAACCTGGGGCAAAGCAACTACGCCACCTCCAAGGCGGGCGTGATTGGCCTGGTACAGGGCCTGGCATCACGTGCGGCAGCGCAGCAAGTGACGGTGAACGCGGTGGCGCCGGGGTTTATCGAGACCCAGATGACCGCCAAGATCCCGCTGATGATTCGCGAAGCAGGGCGACGCATGAATTCGCTGTCCCAGGGCGGGCAGCCGATCGATGTGGCCGAAACCATTGCCTGGCTGGCGCACCCGGCGTCTGGCGGGGTCAACGGGCAAGTCGTACGTGTGTGCGGCCAAAGCCTGTTGGGAGCGTGATGACATGGACTACGTGACACAAATCATCGACCCGCCGCCCTCACGCACGCAGCTGTTGGTGGATGGCGTGCGCGCTTTGCGCAAACCCAAACTCGACGGCGCCCCGGCATTACCCAAGGAACGCCTGGTGCGCACGGCGGTGGAGCTGAGCGCCGCTGGCATCTCTGCCTATGGCCGTGCATGCGGGTTTCGCCACGAGCAGGGCGTGCCGTTGTCCTACCCCCATGTGTTGGCGTTCCCATTGCACTTGATGGTGCTGACGCGGCCGAGCTTTCCGTACCCGGCGAGCGGCATGGTGCACCTGGCCAATCGGATTCATCAGCATCAGCGCCTGCACGAGGGCCAGGCCCTGCGCCTGGAGGTGTATTGCGAGCGCTGGGTGGCGCATCCCAAGGGGCAGGCGCTGAGTATCGCCACCCGTGCTTACAGTGAAGGCACCCTGGTGTGGGAAAGCGATAGCCTGTACCTGCGCCGCGATGTCAAAGACCCCGTCGGCGAACCCTGGGACGGCGCCTTGCCGTTGCAGGAAGACGGCCTGCTGCGCACCCAGCGTTGGGTATTGCCCGCGGATTTGGGCCGGCGTTTTGCCAAGGTGTCGGGGGATTTCAACCCGATCCATACCTCGGTGATCGGCGCGAAGCTCTTTGGTTTTCGCCGCGCCATCGCCCACGGCATGTGGACTCTCGGCCGCGCGCTCGCCGCCCAGCAACCACCCGGCGGCTTGGACGAGGCCCAAGCCCATTGCGACTTCAAGCTGCCGATTTTCCTGCCCAGCCAAGTCGCCCTGTGGAACCACCCCGCAAGCAGCCCGCGCCGTGAGTTTGAAGTGCGCAATTTCGCTGGCGATAAACCGCATATGCGTGGGCTATTTATTTGGAATGAGAACCGCTGATGAGTGATTACAGCTTCAACCCGGCCCCGGTGCGCCGCGTGGCGATTATCGGCGGCAACCGCATCCCGTTTGCCCGTTCCAACACGGTATACGCCCACGACAGCAACCAGGATTTGCTGGTGGCCGCGCTGCAAGGCCTGGTGGACCGCTACAACCTGCACGGCCAGCGACTGGGGGAGTTTGCCGCCGGGGCGGTGATCAAGCATTCGCGGGATTTCAACCTGGCGCGTGAATCGTTGTTGTCTACCACCTTGTCGCCCGACACCCCGGCCTACGACGTGCAACAGGCGTGCGGCACCGGCCTGGAAGCTGCGTTGCTGGTGGCCAACAAGATCGCCCTGGGGCAGATCGAAGTGGGTATTGCCGGCGGCGCCGACACCACCTCCGACGCACCCATCGGCATCAATGAGTCCTTGCGCCACACCTTGCTCGCAGCCAATCGCGCCAAGGGCATGGGCGATAAGCTCAAGGCGCTGCTCAAGGTGCGCCCGTCGATGTTCTTCAAGCCACTGCTGCCGCGCAATGGCGAGCCACGTACGGGTCTGTCCATGGGTGAGCATTGCGAAGAGATGGCCAAGCGATGGCAGATCAAGCGCCTGGCCCAGGATGAGCTGACCCTCACCAGCCACCAGCGGTTGAACGCGGCTTACAAGCGCGGTTTCTTCGATGACCTGATCAGCCCCCATCGTGGCCTGGCCCGCGACAACAACCTGCGCGCCGACGCCAGCCTGGAAAAACTCGCCAGCCTGGCCCCAGCCTACGACCGTCAAAACGGCACCCTTACCGCCGGTAATTCCACGCCGCTGACCGATGGCGCCTCAGTGGTGCTGTTGGCCAGCGAGGAATGGGCCGCCGCCAATGGCTGGCCGGTACTGGCGTACTTGCGCACCGGCGAGACGGCAGCGGTAAGTTTTGTCGACGGCACCGAAGGCCTGTTGATGGCCCCGGCCTACGCGGTGCCGCGCATGCTCCAGCGTGAAGGCTTGAGCTTCAAGGACTTTGATTTCTTCGAGATCCACGAAGCGTTCGCCGCTCAGGTGCTGTGCACACTCAAGGCCTGGGAAGACGCCGACTATTGCCGCGAACGGCTAGGCCTGGATGCACCGCTTGGCCCAATCGACCGCGCCAAAATGAACGTCAACGGCGGCTCCCTCGGTTGCGGTCACCCGTTCGCCGCCACTGGCGGCCGGCAATTGGCGGCGCTGGCCAAGGCCATTCATGAGAACGGCGGCGGGCGCGGCTTGATTTCGATCTGCGCGGCAGGCGGGCTGGGCATTACCGCCATCGTCGAAAAGTAGCGCCATTAAAAATAACAACAAGGAGACTGCCATGAACGCTGTAAGCCAGGAACAAACCGAACGGATCTGGTTGAACGCTTACCTGCCCGGCGTCCCGGCAGACATCGATGCCGGCATCGAGGGCTACCCTTCGTTGCGCGAAGTGTTTTTGGAACACCTGGAAAAATTCCACGAGCGAGTGGCTTACGTCAGCATCGGCACTGAAATGACCTACGCCGATTGGCAGGTGCAAGGCTATGCCTTCGCCGCCTGGTTGCAGGGCCAGGGCGTCAAGAAAGGCGACCGTGTGGCGTTGATGATGCCCAACTGCTTGCAGTACCCGATCTGCCTGCTGGGCACCATCCTGACGGGGGCGGTGGTGGTCAACGTCAACCCGCTGTATACCGCCCATGAACTCAAGCACTTGCTCAAGGACAGCGGCGCCGAAACCGTGGTGATCTTCGAAAACTTCGCCCACACCCTGGAGAAGGTCGTGGCTGGCAGCAGCGTCAAGCGCGTGGTGGTGGCGGCCATCGGCGACTTGCTCGGCACCTTCAAGGGCGCGGCGATGAACTTTATCCTGCGCAGCGTGCAAAAGCAGGTGCCGGCGTTCAACCTGCGCGGCTCAGTGCGTTTCAACCAAGTGCTCAAACAGGGGCGCGGGCTCAATCACTTCCCGGTGGACATGCACCTCGATGACCTGGCCTTCTTGCAATACACCGGCGGCACCACCGGCGATGCCAAGGGCGTGATGCTCAGCCACCGCAATATCATCGCCAACCTGCTGCAAGCCAAGGCCTGGGTAGGTGACCAACTGGACCAGGACAAGCAGGAAACCAACGTCACCTTGCTGCCGCTGTACCACATCTTTTCCCTGACGGTGAACTGCCTGATGTTTATGTGCCTGGGCGGGCGCAACATCCTCATCGCCAACCCGCGGGACGTGAAACGGGTGCAGATGATCCTGCGTAAAGAGCGCTTCAACGGGATTGCCGGGGTCAACACGTTGTTTAACGGTTTGCTGGAGAACAAAGAGTTCTGTGCGCGGGACTTTTCCGACCTGCGCATGGTCATCGCCGGCGGCATGGCCACCCATACCGCCGTGGCCAAGCGCTGGAAGGAAGTCACCGGGCTGCCGATCATCGAAGGCTACGGCCTTACCGAGTGCTCGCCGGTGGTGAGCATCAGCCCGATCAACATTGCGCGCATGCGCGAGATGGAGTTCACCGGCAGCATCGGCGTGCCATTGCCTTCGACCTGGGTGCGGTTTATTCGTGAAGACGGCGAATTGGCCGAGATTGGCGAACAGGGCGAGTTGCAAGTGCGCGGCCCGCAGGTGATGCAGGGCTACTGGAAACGCCCGGACGCGACGGCCGAGGTGCTGGATGCCGAGGGGTGGTTGTCGACCGGGGATATCGGCGTGATGGACGAGCGTGGCTACATCCGCCTGGTGGACCGCAAGAAAGACATGATCCTGGTATCAGGCTTCAACGTGTACCCCAATGAAATCGAAGACGTGGTCGCGCTGCACCCAGGTGTGGCGGAGGTTGCGGCCATTGGTGTGGAAGACGGGGTGACGGGGGAGAAGGTCAAGATCATTGTGGTGCGTAAAGACCCGAACCTGACGCAGGAGCAGATTCTGGCGCATTGCCGCGAGTATCTGACGGGGTACAAGGTGCCCAAGTATGTGGAGTTTCGTACTGAAGAATTGCCCAAGACTACAGTCGGTAAAGTCCTGCGCCGAGCCTTGCGCTGATTTAAAGCTGTAGGTGATCAAATGTGGGAGCGGGCTTGCTCGCGAAAGCGGTGTGTCAGCTACAGATAAGCTGGCTGAACCACCGCATTCGCGAGCAAGCCCGCTCCCACATTTGAATGTATTCACAAATCAAGATGTGAGGGGAGTTGGGTTTTTAGACGGTGGCTACGTTGACCCAACGCTCTTCCTTGGCCGCCACGCGAATCGCTGTCGCCAACTGTTCCACCGCCCACGCGGCCTCAAAATCAGTGCCATCCTCACCCTGGCCCGCCAGCGCCAAAATCAACTCCTGCACCTCCAGCGTCTTCAACTCGTTGTACCCCAACTGATGCCCCGCCGCCGGGCTGAATGCCGCATAGCCGGGCAGGGCAGGGCCTGCGAGCAAGCGCTGGAACCCATCCTGCCCAACTCGGCACAGTTGCAGCTCATTCAAGCGCTCCTGATCGAAGGCCAGGGTGCCTTTTGTACCGCTGATCTCGAAACTCAGGTGGTTCTTGTAACCATGCTTGAGCCAACTGCTGCTTACCGTGCCGCGCGCGCCGTTGGCGAAACGCAGCAGGGCATGCACTTGGTCGTCCACGGCAATGGCTTTACGCTCGCTGCTGCCTTTGACCGCCGGGCGTTGGGCGTGGACAGTCTGGGTGTCGGCACACACGCTGACCACATCCCCCACCAGGTAGCGGGCCATTGACAGCAAGTGGCTGCCCAGGTCGGCCAGGGCGCCGCCGGCATGCTCCACTTCACAGCGCCATGACCACGGCGATGCAGGGTCGGCCATGAAGTCTTCGCTGAACTCGCCCTGAAAGCTGATGATCTCGCCCAGCTCGCCTTTGGCGATCATTTGCTTGGCCAGCACGATCATCGGGTTGTGTTGGTAGTTGTAGCCCACCCGTGTGACCACACCGGCCGCACCGGCCGCACTGGCGGCGCGGCGCATGGCGTCGGCCTGTTCGAGGCTGACGGCCAGGGGTTTTTCGCAATACACCGCCTTGCCAGCCGCGATGGCCGCCATGGCCATGGGGTAGTGCAGGTGGTTGGGCGTGGTGATGGCGACCACGTCAACGTTGGGGTCATTGATCAGCGCTTGCCAGTCGCCATGGGCCTGGGCAAAGCCCCAGTCTTTGGCGCAGCGCTGGGCGCGTTCAGTGTCGGCGTCGGCCAGGGCGGCCAGCTTCAGGTGTACCGGCAGTTCAAATACCGCACGGGCGTTGTTGAACGCCAAGGCATGAGCGCGGCCCATGAAGCCTGTGCCGATCAAGCCGATTCCGAGTTCACGCATAGCCGTGGTCCTTTGCATTATTGTTTTCAGAGGCGCTATTAATGGAATAAAAATTCCCAAAGTTCAATAGTTGGAATAAAAATTCATTGTTGCGCGGACGATCACCCTGACGAATGCAGCTATATTCATGCCCGAAGGAAAAGGCCTCAGTTAACAAAAGATAACGTAGCGCCGATTGTCAGACGATTCGAAAGCCCCGTAGGATGGCCGCTGATGTCTCCAGGCGCTCTAGATTGCAGGTTTCAGGGCCCTAACAATAATAACTAGGAGAAAGGTCTATGAGTGAGCCTGTCATGGGTCGGGTTGTTTGCCCCCCACGCGCCGCACGCAAGGTTGCGTTGCTGGCCGCAGCGCTCTCGTTGTTTGGGGCTGTCGCGCTGCCGACGGTCGTCCACGCAGCCAGCGATACCACGTTTGCGATTGAATCCCCCAAGGCCGCCAAAGGCCTGATGATTGATGTGGTCCACGCCGGCAAACGCCTGGTGGCGGTCGGTGACCGTGGGCACATTCTCTATTCCGACGACCAGGGCGCGACCTGGTCCCAAGCCAAAGTGCCCACCCGGCAACTGCTCACGGCGGTGTTTTTCGTCGATGACAAACAGGGCTGGGCGGTGGGTCATGATGCGCAGATCCTCGCCAGCACTGACGGCGGTGCGACCTGGAGCCAGCAATACCAAGACCTCAAGCGCGAAGCACCGTTGCTCGACATCTGGTTCAACAACGCCAATCACGGCTTGGCCGTTGGGGCCTACGGTGCGCTGGTCGAAACCACCGACGGCGGCAAAACCTGGAACGATGTCAGCGACCGCCTCGACAACGAAGACCAATTTCACCTCAATGCCATCGCTTCTATCAAGGATGCAGGCCTGTTTATCGTGGGCGAGCAGGGCAGCATGTTCCGCTCCAGCGACGACGGCCAGACCTGGGAAAAACTCGAAGGCCCTTACGAGGGCTCGCTGTTTGGCGTGATCAGCACCGCGCAGCCGCAAACCCTGCTGGCCTACGGTTTGCGCGGCAACCTGTACCGCTCCACTGATTTTGGCAGCACCTGGGAGCAGGTCGAACTGAGCGCCGCGCGGGGAGCGCTGGAGTTTGGTTTGTCCGGTGCGACCTTGCTGGATGACGGTTCCATTGTCGTCGTCGGCAACGGCGGCAGCGTGGTGGTCAGTCATGACGATGGCGTGACGTTCAGCGTGTTCAACCGCCCGGATCGCATTTCGCTGTCAGCGGTGACGTCGGCGGGTAACGGCAACTTGATTCTGGCCGGGCAGGGCGGTGTTCGAGTCGCCGCGCCGACCGGTGCCGAACCGACAAAACAATAAGAAGGCGGGGACAGAATGAGCAGTCATCACAACGATAAAGCGACCTTTCTTGAGCGCCTGATCTTCAATAACCGCCCGGCAGTGATCGTCATCTGCCTGCTGGTGAGTATTTTCCTGTTTTGGCAGGCGACGTTGATTCGCCCGTCCACCAGCTTTGAAAAGATGATCCCCCTCAAGCACCCCTTCATCGAAAAGATGATGGAACACCGCAACGACCTGGCGAACCTGGGCAACACGGTGCGCATCTCGGTGGAAGCCAAGGACGGTGACATCTTCACCAAGGAGTACATGGAGACCCTGCGCCAGATCAACGACGAGGTGTTCTACATCTCCGGCGTCGACCGATCGGGCCTCAAGTCGCTGTGGAGCCCCAGCGTACGCTGGACCGAAGTGACCGAAGAAGGCTTTGCCGGGGGTGAAGTGATCCCGCAGAGCTATAACGGCTCGGCGCAGAGCCTCGATCTGCTGCGTAACAACGTGCTCAAGTCCGGTCAGGTCGGGCGTTTGGTGTCCAACGACTTCAAGTCGAGCATCGTCGATATCCCACTGTTGGAGTCGTACCCGGACCCGCAGGACCAGGGCAAATTACTGGCCCTGGACTACCGCAAGTTCTCCCATGAGCTCGAAGACAAGATCCGCGACAAGTTCGAAGCGCAGAACCCCAACGTCAAGATTCATATCGTCGGCTTCGCCAAGAAGGTCGGCGACCTGATCGATGGCCTGGTGATGGTGGTGATGTTTTTCGGCATCGCCTTCGTCATCACCCTGATCCTGCTGCTGTGGTTCACCAACTGCCTGCGCAGCACCATCGCGGTGTTGAGCACCACCCTGGTGGCGGTGATCTGGCAACTGGGGCTGATGCACTTTTTTGGCTTTGGCCTCGACCCGTATTCGATGCTGGTGCCGTTCCTGATTTTCGCCATCGGTATTTCCCACGGCGTGCAGAAAATCAACGGGATCGCGCTGCAATCCAGTGAGGCCGACAACGCGCTGACGGCGGCCCGGCGCACGTTCCGGCAGCTGTTTTTGCCGGGCATGATCGCGATTCTTGCCGATGCGGTGGGCTTTATTACCCTGCTGATCATCGACATTGGCGTGATCCGCGAGCTGGCCATCGGTGCGTCCATTGGCGTGGCGGTGATCGTGTTTACCAACCTGATCCTGCTGCCGGTGGCGATCTCGTATGTGGGCATCAGCAAGCGCGCCATTGCCAAGAGCAAAAAAGACGCGAACCGCGAACATTCGTTCTGGCGCCTGCTGTCGAATTTTGCCAGCCCCAAAGTCGCGCCGATCTCCATCGCCCTGGCCCTGGTCGCCTTTGGCGGCGGCCTCTGGTACAGCCAGAACCTCAAGATCGGCGACCTCGACCAAGGCGCACCAGAACTGCGCCCCGACTCGCGCTACAACAAAGACAACAACTTCATCATCAGCAACTACTCCACCAGCTCCGACGTGTTGGTGGTGATGGTCAAGACCAAGGCCGAAGGCTGCTCGCGCTATGAAGCCATGGCGCCCATCGACCAGTTGATGTGGAAGATGCAGAACACCGAGGGCGTGCAGTCGGCGATCTCGCTGGTGACTGTGTCCAAGCAGATGATCAAGGGCATGAACGAGGGCAACCTAAAATGGGAAACCCTGTCGCGTAACCCGGACGTGCTCAACAACTCCATCGCCCGTGCCGATGGCCTGTACAACAACAACTGTTCGCTTGCGCCGGTGTTGGTGTTCCTCAACGACCACAAGGCCGAAACCCTCGACCGCGCGGTGCATGCGGTGCAGGACTTCGCCAAGGAGAACAACAAGGACGGCCTGGAATTTATCCTCGCCGCCGGTAACGCCGGGATCGAAGCGGCCACCAACGAGGTGATCAAAGAGTCGGAGCTGACCATCCTGATCCTGGTGTACCTGTGCGTGGCTACCATGTGCATGATCACCTTCCGTTCCTGGGCGGCGACCCTGTGCATCGTGCTGCCGCTGGTGCTGACCTCGGTGCTGGGCAACGCGCTGATGGCGTTCATGGGCATCGGCGTCAAGGTCGCGACCTTGCCAGTGGTGGCGTTGGGTGTGGGCATTGGCGTGGACTACGGCATCTACATCTACAGCCGCCTCGAAAGCTTCCTGCGTGCCGGTCTGCCGTTGCAAGAGGCGTATTACCAGACGCTCAAATCCACCGGTAAAGCCGTGCTGTTCACCGGCCTGTGCCTGGCGATTGGCGTGTGCACCTGGATCTTCTCGGCAATCAAGTTCCAGGCCGACATGGGCCTGATGCTGACCTTCATGCTGCTGTGGAACATGTTCGGTGCGCTGTGGCTATTGCCGGCACTGGCGCGGTTCCTGATCAAGCCTGAAAAATTGGCGGGGCAGAAGGGCAACTCGTTGTTCGCCCATTGATCGATTAGACCATTGCCGCAAAACACGGCGGGGGAATTGACCTATCATGTGTCTTTTCCCCCGCAGTGACTTCACATCATGACCGACGCATCACCCAACCTGAGCACTGCCCTCCAAGACAGCGACATGCTGATCATCAACGGGCTGCATGCCTTCGACTTCACCTTTGACCAGCACTTGCTGATCGAAAGCATGGACGGCCGGGAACTCAAGCGTTGGAAGTTCAGTCCAGAACAACTCAATGCCGCCACCTTTGATGACAGCTTGCAAAGCTGGGTGTTGAACAACGAAGACGGTGAACATCGTCTGGTCTGTTTGAGCGCGATCAAGGGCGACAACAATAACGACGAGGACGAAGCGGATGATGATGCGTAAATTCTGGCCCCTGCTGATGGCTGGCAGTGTCGGCGCCATGTCGGTACAGGCCGCCCCGGCCGATACCTATGAACTGTTGGTGGGCAGCTACACCGCTGGCAGCAGTGAAGGTATCTATCGCCTGCAATTCGACAGCCGTACCGGCCAGTTCCAGGGCCAGCCGGTGCTGGCGGCCAAGGCGGCGAACCCGTCCTGGCTGACCGTTTCCAGCGACCAGAAACACCTGTTTGTGGTCAACGAGAATGGCCCGGGGCAAAAAGATGCCGTGGGCCGCGTCAGCAGCTACAGCATTGACCCGCAGAATCACCAGCTCACCCTGATCAACCAGGTGCAGAGCCTGGGTAATGAGCCGACCCATTCCAGCCTGGCCGCTGACGGGCGCTACCTGTTCGTTGCCAACTATTCGGTGCTGGAAGATCCGGGCGGAAGCCTGGCAGTCTTGCCGGTTGACCCAGCGGGCAAACTGTCGCCACCGGTGCAGTTGAGTGCACACCCGGCCAGCCGCGTGAACCCGGAGCGTCAGGCGTCCAATCATGTGCATTCGGTGGTGTCATCGCCGGACGGCAAGTACGTGTTTGTGCAGGACTTGGGAGCAGACAAGGTGTTTGCCTACCACTACGACCCCAAGGCCAATCACGAGCTGCCGTTGACCCCGGCCACGCCCGCGTCGGTGCAATTGCCACCGGGCAGCGGCCCGCGCCACCTGCTGTTCAGCAAGGACGGCAAGCACGCCTGGCTGACCACCGAGATGAGCGCCCAAGTTGCAGTGTATGACTACAGCGACGGTAAGCTCAGCCAGACCCAACTGGTGGACTTCGCCTCCGGCCAACCGGTGTCCGACAAGGCTGGCGCGGCGCTGCATGCGTCCAGCGATGGCAAGTTCCTGTACGTGAGCAACCGTGGCACGGCCAACCAGATGCTGGTGTTCAGCATCGACCCGGCCACCGCGCACCTCAAGGAACTACAGCGCCGCTCTGTCGAAGGTGATCACCCCCGTGAGTTCAGCCTGGACCCGAGCGGCAAGTTCTTGCTGATCGCCAACCAGAAAAGCAATGAAATCGTGGTGGTCGAACGTGACCCCAAGACCGGTCTGCTCGGTAAAACCGTGCAGAAACTGGCGATCGATGCCCCCAGCGACCTGAAGTTTCTGGTGCGTCAATAAGCCACAGGCCCCGCACTGCGGGGCCTGACCCTTTCTATTAATTCGGTTGATAGCGGCTACTGTTTCAAAGCATTTCTAAGGTTCAGCCCTCGGGCGTAAGTTTGGTTCCAAGGCCTTCCCCGGCCACCCAACCAAACGAACACAAGGGTTACCGACATGAATCTGAACCTCTTCTCCATCATCGCCGCTTCCGCTGTTTCCGCCACTGTGGCATTGCCTGCCGCTGCCAGCGTGGACGTTGCCGGTAAAAAAACCAGCACCAGCGCCTACACCCAGAAGTACCTGCAACAGAGTGCCAATTTCTATGCGGCGTTGGATCACAAGGTCCAACACTGATTTACCGATCAATGAGGTCAAATGTGGGAGGGGGCTTGCTCCCGATAGCGGTGTGTCAGCAATGGATGTGTCAACTGACACTCCCTCATCGGGAGCAAGCCCCCTCCCACATTTGAACCGCATTGGATTTAGGGCTTTGCCATTACTGCGACAAACAGCGGCGAATCCAGAAAGCGCTGCAACCAAACCTGCAACCGTTTATACGACGTACCGGCAAACCACACTCGATCCACATGGGCAAACTGGCGCACAAACGGCGCCAGTGCAGCATCCGCCAGGGTCAGGTGGTTTGCCAGCAGGTAATCCCGCTCGGCCAACAACCCCTCCAACTTCTGCAAGAACACCTCGCCCTCGGCCCGATAGTGCGCCATCGGCTGTTCCGGGTAGCGCTCGGCGTACTTGTATCGATTCAAGTAATACTTGAAGCCTTGGTCATTCTCGGCAATCAACGCCAACACCGCCGGGTCATCGTGCAGCAACCAATCCTCGGGATCATTCTGCGCCAGGGCCCATTGCATGATCTCCAGGCTTTCTTCAATCACCTGCCCGTCAACGCTCAACACCGGCACCGTTCCCTTGGGCGACAGCATCAGCATCTCGGCCGGCTTGGCCTTGAGGCTCACCTCGACGATGCGCACCGGCACGCCGGAGTAGCGCAAGGCCAAGCGCGCCCGCATCGCATACGGGCAGCGCCGGAACGAATACAGCAGCGCCTCGCTCACTTGACCTCCAGGGTGCTCAAGCCATTGCCCTGGCGCTTGACCTGGATCTGCACCGGGATGCGTTCGTGCATTTCCTGCACGTGGGAAATCACCGCCACCTTGCGGCCCTGGGCCTGCAAACCGTCAAGCGCGTCCATGGCCAATTGCAGCGACTCGGGGTCGAGGCTGCCGAAGCCTTCGTCGATAAATAGCGACTCGATCTTCAACGTACTGGACGCCATCGACGCCAGCCCCAACGCCAATGCCAGCGACACCAGGAACGTCTCGCCACCGGACAGCGAATGCACCGAGCGCAGTTCGTCGCCCATTTCGGTGTCCATCACCAATAGGCCCAGCATGCTGCCGCCGCGCTTGAGGCGGTAGCGGCGTACCAGTTGGCGCAGTTGCACGTTGGCGTGGTGCACCAGCAGGTCGAGGTTGTAGGCCTGGGCGATCTTGCGGAACTTGTCACCGCTGGCCGAGCCGATCAGCGCTTCAAGGCGTGCCCAGCGTTGCCATTCTTCATAGGCTTTGGCGGTGGTGAGGGCCAGGGATTGGTTGGCGTCTTGGCGGCGCTGGTCTTCGGACTGGCGCGCGCGCAGTTCGGCAACGTGTTTCTCGCCATCGGCCAGTTGTTGGTTAAGTGCTGCCAGGGTGCTGTCCAGTTCCTCGGCTTCGAGGTTGCCGTTGTGCAAGGCCTGGTGGTCGGCGAGGCGTTGCTCGCGCTCTTGCAGCAGTACCTTGGCTTGCTCGACGGCTTTCTCGCTGAGCTGCAACTGTTGGCGCAGCGCGTGGATCTGCGCGTCATCGAACGCCAGCAGACGGCCGAGGCCGGCTTCGTCCAATTCCGGGTGCAGGGCGCGCCATTCGCCGAGACGGATTTCGAGACTCTGTTGTTCGGCGTGCAGGGCCTGTTGGCGTTCCTGCTGGGCCTTGAGGTCGGCGGCCAATTGGATCAGCGCGCTGCGTGTGTCTTGCAGTTGCTGGTTGGCATCGGTCTCGCTCTGGCGGGACTGAGTGACGGCCAACTCCAGTTGCTGCTGCCAGTGCTCGGCGCTGGTGTGTTCGCCGAGCAGTGCGCGGAGTTTTTCCTGGGCGGCTTGCTGTTGGGCCGCCAATTCGCTGACCTGCACCAGCAACGCGTCGAGTTGCTGCTGACGGTGCTGCTGGTGGGTCTGCTGTTTCTCGATAGCCTGCTGGCGCTCCTGTTGCTCGGCCAGTTCGTCGCGTTGATGCCCCAGTTGCTCAAGACGCTCGTTGACCTGCTGGTCCAGCTGCATGAAGGTTGCTGCGGGCTCGCTGCGCAAGCCGTCCAGGCTCTCGGCGGGCAACAGACTGGCGAAGGCGTTGAGCTCTTCGTCGAGGCGTTCACCGTCGTTGGACAGCTCGCGCTGCTGGTCGACCAGCAATTGCCGCGCTTGCTGGCTGGCGTCCTGGGCGGCTTGCAGTTGTTGCTGCAAACGCCCGGCGTTTTGTTGCAGGTTGAGCAGGGCGCCTTGGCGTTGTTCGTCTTGGGCGATGCTTTGGGTCAGTTGGCTGAGTTGCTGGGCCAGCCAGTCGCTGCGCTTGGCCGCCTCCTGATTGAACAACGAGGCTGACAACGGGTGCGCGTCCAGGCTGGGGGCCAGGGCTTGCTGTTGCGTTGCCAGGTGCTCCTGCTGTTGCAAGAACTCCTTCTGCTGGGCGATCAAGCCGCCGACGACGCCGCGCAGTTCGTTGAGGGTTTCCTTTAGGGTGTCGACGGCTTTCTGCGCCGTGGCCTCTTCGTTGTCGTCGTGGCGACCGAGGCTTTGCAGCAGGGCTTCGGGCTGGTGATACGGGTGCTCGAGGCTGCCGCACACCGGGCAGGGGTGATCGTCCTGCAACTGTTCGCGCAACTCCTCGACGCTGGCACTGCGGGCCAGGCGCTGGCGCTCCAGCAGTTGCTTGGTCACCGTCAGGGTTTGCTCGGCAACGGCCAGCTCGGCCTTGGTTTGCAGGCCGGTCTGGTTCAGTTGCTCGCGCTGTTGCTGGGCCTCTGCGAGTTTTTGCGTGAGTGCCGTGGCCTGTTGATCGAGTTGTCGCTGGTTGTCCCACAGGCGCGTCAGGTCTTCGAAGGCGCGTTGCTGCTTGCGATTGTCTTGCAGCAGGCTGGCCAGCAGTTGGATCTGCTCGGCCACGGCATGGGGTTCGGCGCCCGCTTCCTGATACAGCACCTCCAGGGCTTCGCGCTGCTGAGTGAAGCGCTCGGCGGCGGTGGTCGCGCGCTGCTCCAGTTGCGGCAGTTCAGTCTGGCCCTTGTTCAGGCGATTGCCGATCAACATCAGTTGTTGCAGGCGCTCGCGGTAAACCGTCCAGGCATCGCTCAACGGGGCGAGGGTGGCACTGCGTTCAAGGCCGGTGGCCAGGCGTTGCAGGCGCTCGGCGACTTGGGTTTGTTTCTCCAGCAAACCGTTGAGCTGGGTTTGGCCTTCGGTGCAGGCGGTTTCGTGTTGTTGCCGCTCTTCGATGCGCTTGGTCAGGTCTTTGGTCAAGTGGGCGAGGGTGCTTTGCTCCTCGAACGCCTGGCGCAGCAAGGGTAGGGCGTCGCCCTGGGTTTTGAGCGCGTGAGCGAGGCCGGTTTGTGCGTTGGCCTGCTGCTGTTGCGCCTGTTCCTGGCGGGTGTTGAGCGCGGCTTGCTGTTCGATGTGTTGCTGGATATGCGTGGCCAGCGGCGATAACAGCTGGCTGAGTTGGGCCTGTCGGGCGAACTGATGACGTTGCGGTGCCAACTGGTCCAGGCGGCTCAGGTCCTGGCGTTGTGGGCCTTGGCTGTCGCAGTCGGCCTGGGCGCGTTGCAGTTGCTCGGTGGCGCTGAGCTGGCGCTCCTGCCATTCGCGCAGTTCCTTGAGCCAGGTTTGTTGCGCTTCGAGTTGCTTGAGCTGGGCCTGTTGAGTCTTGAGGTGTTGCTGGGCCTGGTTGAATTGCTCGTCCAGCTCGGCGCGTGCCTCGGCGGCCAAGGGCACGACACCGGTAGCCTGGTCTTGCAGCTGTTTATAAGCGTCTTTGGCCTCTTTGGCCTTGTCGAATGCGCGGCGGCCGAGCTGGGTGTAGAGCGCGGTGTCGGTGAGTTTTTCCAGCAGTTCGCTGCGATCGTTGTCGTTGGCCTTGAGGAAGGCACTGAACTCACTTTGTGCCAGCAACACGGCACGGGTGAATTGCTCGAAGTTCAGGCCCAGGGCCAGTTCCAGCTGGGTTTTGTATTCGGTTTTCTGGCTGGCGAGCAGTTGATCGCTGTCCAGGTCGATCAGGCTTTGACGGCTGTTTTGCAGCTTGCCGCTGGCCTTGTCGCGGGCGCGGTTGGCTTCCCAGCGTGCACGGTAACGGCGGCCGCTGACACCGACGAAATCCACTTCTGCATAACCGCCGCCGGTGCCACGGCGCAGCAAGGTGCGTGGGTCACCGATGGAAATGTCGCTGTCGGCGTCGGGCATCTTGGCCTGGCCGGTATCGCCCAGGCGTGGCACTGCACCAAACAGCGCAAGGCACAAGGCATCCAGCAGGGTACTTTTACCGGCACCGGTGGGGCCGGTAATCGCAAACAAGCCAGCGCTGGCCAACGGCTCGGCAGTGAAATCGATCTCGAACGGGCCGGCCAGTGAAGCCAGGTTTTTCAGGCGGATGGCGAGGATCTTCATGGTTGTTCATCCTCCTGTTGTACTTCCTGCAGCAGCACGGCGAAGTCTTTCAACGTTTGTTCATCCACTTCACTGCCGTAGCTGTCTTGCCAGGCGCGGCTGAATAGTTCTTGCGGGGTGAGTTGGTCGAGCTCGATCAGTTGGTCGTCGCTTTCGTCTTCACGGCGGCCAACGCCTGCATATTCAGCGGCGATACGCACCAGACGCACGGCCTTGCCTTGCAGGGCTGCTTCGATTTGCTGGCGCAGGTCGGGTTGCGGCTCGTCGAGGCGCACACGCACTTCGAGCCACGGATGACGCTGGGTTTCGGCCAGCAGATCGACATCGGGCAACTCGGCCAGGGTGATGAGGATATCGGCCAGCGGTGCGGCTTCGAGGCGTTGCAGGTCGACCGAGCGGGGGATCAGCAGCGGTTCGACACTCACCAGGCTCTGGCCCTGGAACGTCACGTCGAGCACCTGATGCTTGTAGCCAATTTCGGAAAACGACAGCGGAATCGGCGAGCCGCTGTAGCGGATGCGCTCTTCGCCATTGACCTTTTGCGGCTTGTGCAAATGCCCGAGGGCCACGTAAGCGACCGTTCTGTCGAACAGTTTGGCGGGCAGCGCCTCTGCATTGCCGATGATCAGGCTGCGCTCAGAGTCTTCCGACACCGAGCCACCGGCCATGTGCGCATGACTGATGGCAATCAGCGCCTGGCCTTTTTTGCGTTTGGCATTGGCGGCGGCGATCAGCTGTTCATGCACATGGCCGATGCCCCGCAAGTAATCGTCGCCCAACTGCGCACCTGTGACTTCCGCGGGGCGCAGGAACGGCAGCGCCAGGCACCAGCCGGCGATCTTGCCTTTGGCATCTGGCAGTGGGATCAGCAGGCGGTCGGCATCCAATTGGCCGTCGTCCAGCCACAATACCCGACCCAGCGCATGGGTACGCAAACGGCGCATCAACGGCGCCGGCAACTCGATGCGCGAGCCGGAATCGTGGTTGCCGGCGATCATCACGATGGTCAGCTTGGGGTTTTGTTCGTGGGCGCTGATGATGAAGTCATACAGCCGCTCCTGGGCCTTGAGCGGCGGGTTGACCGTGTCGAAGATATCGCCGGCGATCAGCAACACATCCGGGGCGTGTGCCTTTAATTGGCCCAGCAGCCAGTCGAGAAAACAGGCGTGTTCGTAATCGCGTTCCTGGCCGTGGAGATTTTGGCCAAGGTGCCAGTCGGAGGTGTGGAACAGACGCAAGGCGAACTCCGTGGAGAAGATGAAAAGGAGGGGAGTTTACCCGGAATGTGTACACATAGCCTTAGACGACACAGATCAAATGTGGGAGGAGGCTTGCCCCCGATGGTGGTGGATCAGCCAATGGATGAGTTGACTGACACACTGCCATCGGGGGCAAGCCCCCTCCCACATTTGGCACCCATACATCACGTAGAGGGTGGTTGCCTCTGGCTCTGGATTTGGCTCTGGATTTGGCTCTGGATTTGGCTCTGGCATTTGATTTGGCTCTTGATCTTAGGCGCCCCGTTAAACCACGCTGGCCGAACGCAGGCTTGAATCCGTGGGTAACCCGGCAGGACGCCGGGTTAGCCGCACTGGGCCATGGATGGCCCATTGCGGCGGCCCACGGATTCAAGCCGGAGTGAGGGCACACCGAGCCTAGGCGAGGTGCCGAGTGGTGGGGCAAGAGCCCTTTTGGTTACTTTTGGGGCTCTTTTCCAAAAGTGACCCGCCGTAAGGGCGGAACCAATAGCAGCCCTCACCTAAATAACGGATATGCACTCCGACCAAAACGCTCCAGCGCCCAACACATAGCCATCGGGAGCAAGCCCCCTCCCACATTTTGGATTGTGTTGGATCAGGGCCATTGGGGTTACTTGGGGTAGAGCGGCGGCAAGCTGGTGCTGTCGGTGGCCGGGTCCAGCTCGCGTTCAGCCATGGGGATTGACTTGACCGCCCGCCACAAATCTTCGCCCAGCCAGTACTTCCCGCTTTCGCTGTAGAGCGCACCATTGAGCTCATCCAGCGCATCGGACAATGGAATGTACCGCGCCGCCATGTCGGCCAGTGTCTCGGGCTGTTGCCGCGCCCAGGCGTCGAGGGCCTGGCGGGTGGCCTGGGGGTCGTTGGCCTGTGTGGCGCGCTTGAGGTCGTCGAGCAGAGTGCGCGGGCTTGGGCCGGTTTGCGCAGCGCGCAGTACGGCGGGTTGCCAGCGGGCTCGCCACCACAGGCCAAAGCCCAGCAGCGTGGTGCAACTGAGGATCAGCGTGCTCAGTTGCCACAGCCACAGGCGGCTGTCGTCGGGCGCGGTGATGACGGTGGGGGTGGCGGGCGTGTCCACCACCAAGCTTGGGTTAGTCGCCACTTGCAAGGTGCGCGCCGGTAGACTGGTGCGCTCCAAATGGTCTTCGTGGGTGTTCCACCACACCACTTCGACAACGGGCAACTCCACCGCGCCGGCGCGTGTGGGCACCAGCGCTTCGCGGTCTTCGCGGCTGCCGATCAGGCCACGATCGTTGGTTTGGTTGCCCAGCACCGGCTGGTCCGGGTAGCGGCGTAAGCCGTTGATCTCGGCACTGGGCAGGGCCGGCAACTGAGCGCTGGAGAGGCCCTCGGCCTTGACCGTGAGGCTGCGCGTCAGGGAGTCGCCAACCTGCACATGTTCCGGCTCCGGGTTCCAGCTTTCGCTCAGTGTCAGGCTGCGCGCCGGCAGCCACGGGGTATCGGCGGGGTACAGCGCCGGTTTGGGCTTGACCGTCAACGGCAATTCGGCCGAGCTCACATGAATCAACTTGCCGGGCTTGGTGCCTTGCAGGGTGTTTTCCTGGGGCGGGCGCGATTCCACCAAGGTGGCACTGAATGTCTGCGCCGGGATCGCCAGGGTGCCGCTGTGCTGCGGGTAGATCGCGTAGCGGGTTTCGATCACGCCATGGCGAATGCTGTTGATCACCTTCTCATAGGTGCGCGACTCGCCCAGTTGTTCTACCCGTGCATCGGCAATCTGCAACGGTGTGAGGCTGCTGTCGTCGTACAGCGACACCGAGTGGTAAACGCGCACGGTCAGCAGTGCCTGGGCCTGCACGTAAACGCTGGTCTGGTCGAGGTTGGCTTCGACAAATACCGGGGCCAGTTCGGCGTTGGTGTTTTGGCTGGAGGTTTCTACCACGGTCAGGCTGATGGGCTGGGTCTTGTACTCGCCCACTTGCAGAGGCGGAATGATCACCGTGCCATTTTGCTTGGGCAGCAGGGTGATGATCCAGCGGGTGGTCGCGTGGTTATCGCCGCCCAGGGTGGTGAGTTGGTTGAGTTGGCGCGTGCCGCTGACTTCGAACTGCGCATCCAGGGGCGACAGGTCCGGTTTGCCGAACAGGGTGACGTCGTTGGATTCCACCGTCAGCTCTACCGTTTCCCCGGAATTGAGGCGGCTGCGGTCAACGCTGGCGACCAGGTTTGCCGCCTGGGCATGGCCTGCCGATAACGCGAGCAGAAGCAGTAGGGTGGTGCGGCGGCTCATCGAGTCTTGTCCTGATGTTGTTGCTGTTCGTACCAGAATTTGCGGCGCAGCAGCTCGCCGGGGTTGTCCGGGATCTCCCGCAGCCATTGTTCCAGGGCCTGGCGGTGTTCACCGTCGAGGCTGGCGTCGCTCGGGCGCAAGGGGGGGGTGGTGGTTTGCTCATCCCCCAGCTCGCTGCCCGGTACTTCGTTGCCGCCGGGGTGCGGTGTGGCACCGGTCTGCGTATCGCCCGTGCCCGCTTCGCCCTGGCCTTGGGACGATTGCTCGCCACCCGTGCCGGTTTGCCCGCTGGCGCCCGGCTGCGCAGTTTGGCCGGGTTGGGTGGTTTCGTCATCCTCGTTTTTTGCAGGTTTATCGGGCTCCGGTTCGGCTTGCTCCTGCATCAGGGCTTCCACCAGGGCTTTGTTTTTCAAGGCCGGCTGCAAATCGGGCTGCGCTTCCAGGGCTTGTTCGTAAGCGTCGATTGCGGCCTCCAGCTCGCCGGACTTCGCCAGCGCATTACCCCGATTGTAGTGGGCGTAGGCCGTATCGCTCTGGGCAAATCGCTTGATGGCCTCGGCGTAGTTGCCGGCTTCGTACAGCGCCACGCCTTGCCACTGCGTGTCCTGGAAGTGCTCGGCGGCCTCGGCCGGGCGCTTTTTCTTTAAGAGGTACTGGCCTTGTTGGTCAGGGCGCAGCCACAGGTCTTGCAGCCCGAACGCATAGCTGGGCTGCGGCACGATCAGAAACAGCAAGGGTAGGCAGAACAACCAGCCACGGCGCGCGGCGCAGGCAGCGAGCAATAGCAGGGGCAGCAGCAGCCAATAACCCTGGTCGGCCCAGGTGTCGAGATGCAGCAGTTGCCCGTCGTTGCGCAGGGCTTGCGGGGTGTCGAGTATGCCGAGTTGGCGCAGGTCTTTGTCGTCCAGGCGTGCAGCCCGGTAACGGCCGCCCATTTCGCTGGCGAAGGCCTTGAGGGTCGGGCTGTCGAGACGCGGGACGAGAATCGCGCCTTGTTCGTCCTTGAGGAACTCGCCGCTTTCCTGGGTCACTGGCGTGCCTTCCCGGCTGCCGATACCGAGGATCGACAGGCTCGGCGACTGCGCATTTTGCAGCAGCAGGCGTATGCCCTGGCGCTCTTGTTTGGACAACGACGAGCCGATCAACAGCAGGCGGCCCTGACCAAGCCCGCCTTGCTTGAGCAGGAACAACGCCTTCTCCACTGCCTGGTCGGCGCGATGGCCGGGCTCGGGCATGATCGAGGGGCGCAGGGCTTCAAGCAGGTTGCGGCTGGTGGACAGGTCGTCCGAGAGCGGCACCAGGGTGTGGGCGCTGCCGGCGTACACGACGATAGCGGTTTGCGCGTCGTCTCGCGCTTGCAGCAAGTCATAGAGCTTGCGGCGAGCTTGCTCCAGGCGATTGGGCGGGCTGTCAGTGGCGAGCATTTCCGGGGTCAGTTCGAGCAGCACCACCAACGGGTCTGACGGTTTCTGGCTGGACTGTTCAACCCGCTGCCAGCTGGGCCCCAGTAATGCCAACACCGCCAGCAACCAGGCGACACCCAGCACCACCCACGGCGATTTGCTTTCGCGGCCATTGCCACCGCTGAGCAATACGGCATGAAAGGCCGGTGGCAGGATCACCTGCCAGCGCCCGGCGCGCTTTTGTCGGTGCCACAGTTGCCACAGCAACCAGCTGAGCAAGGGCAGCAGCAACAGCCACCAGGGACGGAACCAGTGCGGCCACAGGTCGATCATCGACGCCTCCGCAAGCGCAGGCGTTTGAGGCGTTGACGCCATTCCGGGTGCTGTTGCAGGAAAATACCCTTGCTGGTGAGCCTGTCGAAAAGCCGTTGCAGCGCATTGTTGGGCCAGCGCTCCTGGATCACCAGCAGCATGCTCAGCACCAATGCCAAGGCCAGCGGCGCGCTGTACAGCGCCTGGGCCGGACGCGCCTGGGTGGGTTGCTGTTCGACGGGCTCCAATTTGTCGAGGGTTTGCTTGATGGTTTGCAGCTCTTCGCCATCGCGTGCGCGAAAGTATTGGCCACCGGTGGCTTCGGCAATGGCCTTGAGCGCCGGCTCGTCGAGATCCAGGCTAGGGTTGACGCCGAGAATCCCTAAAGAGCCGGTTTGCTCGGGGTCGGCGCCGATGCCAATCGGGTAGATCTTCACACCTTCTTCTGCGGCCAGGCGTGCCGCGGTGAGCGGGTCGATCTGCCCGGCGTTGTTGGCGCCATCGGTGACCAAAATGAGTACGCGGCTTTGTGCCGGGCGCTGACGCAGGCGCTTAAGGGCCAGGCCGATGGCATCGCCGATGGCGGTGTTCTTGCCGGCGATGCCGATGCGCGCTTCATCCAGCCAGGTGCGTACGGTGCGCCGGTCAAAGGTCAGCGGCGCTTGCAGATAGGCTTGGCTGCCGAACAGGATCAGGCCGACGCGGTCGCCTTCACGGCTTTCGAGGAAGTCGCCGAGCAGGTGCTGCACCAGGCTCAGGCGGCTGACGTCATCGTCCTGCCAGTGCATGTCGGGGAAGTCCATCGAGCCGGACACGTCCACCGCCACCAGCAGGTCGCGGCCACTGGCGGCAATCGGCAAGGGTTCGCCGAGCCATTCCGGGCGGGCAGCGGCGGTCAACAGCAGTAGCCACAGCACCACAAACGGCGCTTGCTGGCGCCAGCCCGGCAGGTTGACGCGGGCGCGGCGGCGGGCAAGGCCTTCGAGGTCACTGAGGTAGCTGACTTTCAGCGCCGGCTCGCCACTGTCGGCCACTGGCAGCACCAGGCGCATCACCCAGGGCAAGGGCAACAGGGCGAAGATCCACGGCCAGGCGAACTCAAACATGTTTGCGAATCCAGGTGTCGACGGCTTGGGTAAGGCCGGCGATGGCCTTGTCATCGAGTTTGCATTCGGGTTTGTAGGCGCCTTCTACCAGCACCATCCAGCGCGTCAGGCCGGCGGCGGGGCAGCGGTTATCCAGGAAGGCCAACCATTTGCGCCCGTTGAGGGTGTGGCTCTGGCTATAAGGGTAGTCGTTGCGGCACAGGCGCTTGAGCAGGCCGTTGAGTTGTTGCAGCCAGGCCCCGGCGGGGGCGCCGTCGTAAGGTTTGGGCATCAGTGCGAGTTCGGCCAAGGCGGCGATGCGCAGTGGGTCCAGCGGTTGTTCGGCGCGCGCCACCGGGCGGCGTGTGGGCAAAAACCGGCGCAGCGACCACAAACCCCAGCCCAGCACCGGGATCAGCGCCAGCAACAGCCACCAACCGGGCGCGGGCGGCCAAAAGCCGATGGCCGGCGGGGCGATCAGCGGTTGCAGTTGGTCGAGGTTGCTCATTGCTTTTTAACCGGGCGTTGCGGGTTGAGGTATTCGCGCAGTTGCTCGACCATTTCGCTCTGGGTGCTCAGGGGCATCAGTAATACCCGCAGCTTTTGCGCGAGCAATTCCCAGCGGGCGTTGCGTGCTTCGGCCTGGGCCTTATAGGCCTGGCGCAGGTCGTAGTTGAGCGTGTCCAACTCCAGCTGCGCGCCACGTTCGGCGAAACGTAACAGCCCGGCGGCGGGCAGGGCGTGGTCCAGCGGGTCGGAAATCGGCAACAGCAGCAGGTCGCAATGGCGTGACAGCAGGCTCAGCTGCTGCTCGGCGCCTTCGGTGAGTGCGCGCTCGTCGCAGATCACAATCACCAGGCTGCCGGGGCGCAGCACTTCGCGGCCTCGGCGCAGGGCCATGCCGAGGGCGTCGGCTTCGGGACGGCTTTCGGTGTTGAGGCTCTGGTTGACGCGCACCAGGCGGTTGAGCAGTTGCAGCAGGCTTTGCTTGCTGCGTCGGGGTTTGATTTCGTAATGCTCGTTGTCGCCGAACACCAGGCCGCCGACGCGGTCGTTATGCCCCAGCGCCGCCCAGCCGATCAGGCTGGCGGCTTGCGCGGCAAGCACCGACTTGAACATCTGCCCCGAACCGAAAAACAGCCGACAGCTTTGCTCGACCATGATGAAGATCGGCCGCTCGCGCTCTTCATGGAATAGTTTGGTGTGCGGTTCCTGGGTGCGTGCGGTCACGCGCCAGTCGATGGTGCGCACATCGTCGCCCGCCTGGTACACCCGCACCTGATCAAAGTCGACACCGCGCCCACGCAGTTTGGAGTGGTGCAGGCCGATCAACGGGCTGCGCTGGCTCGGCGTGGAAAATAACTGCACTTCACGCACGCGATGGCGCATCTCGATCAATTCGCTGAGGGTGACGCGGATTCCATCGCTGGCGTTCATGGGTTTCAAGCGACGGCAACGACGTCGAGAATGCGCTGCACCACGCGGTCCTGGTCAATGCCGGCGGCTTCGGCCTCGAACGACAGGATGATGCGATGGCGCAGCACGTCGAACAGCACCGCCTGAATGTCCTCGGGGCTCACGAAGTCGCGGCCGGCCAACCAGGCATGGGCGCGGGCGCAGCGGTCCAGGGCAATGGAGCCGCGAGGGCTGGCGCCGTAGGCGATCCACTCGGCCATTTCCGGGTCAAACTTGGCGGGGGTGCGGGTGGCCATGACCAATTGCACCAGGTATTCCTCCACCGCGTCGGCCATGTACAGGCCAAGGATCTCTTTGCGGGCGGCAAAGATCGCCTGCTGGCTGACGCGGCGTTCAGGCTTGGTTTCCCCGTTGAGGGCTGCGCCACGGGCCTGTTGCAGGATGCGCCGTTCGACGGCTGCGTCAGGGAAGCCGATCTTGACGTGCATCAGGAAGCGGTCGAGTTGGGCTTCGGGCAGCGGGTAGGTGCCTTCCTGCTCGATGGGGTTTTGCGTGGCCATCACTAAAAACAGCGGCGACAGCTCGTAAGTGCTGCGCCCGACGCTGACCTGGCGCTCGGCCATGGCTTCGAGCAAGGCCGATTGCACCTTGGCCGGGGCACGGTTGATTTCGTCTGCCAACACCAGGTTGTGGAAGATCGGCCCTTGTTGGAACACGAAGCTGCCGGTTTCCGGACGATAGATCTCGGTGCCGGTGATATCGGCGGGCAACAGGTCGGGGGTGAACTGGATACGATGGAACTGCGCTTCGATGCCTTCGGCCAACTCTTTGATGGCCTTGGTTTTGGCCAGGCCGGGCGCGCCTTCTACCAGCATATGGCCGTCGGCGAGCAGGGCGATCAGCAGGCGATCGATGAGTTTTTCCTGGCCGAGAATCTGCGTAGAAAGAAAGGTTCGCAGCGCGAGCAGCGCTTCACGATGTTCCATCGATGACGGTTCCTGGAGAGGTGAGCCTTGGTGTTGAGCAAAAGCACCGGGCTAGGGAGGCTTACTTTAATGCATCGAGGGGTGTGGCGACTAACGGCGTGACGGGTATTTTTGGCAAAACTTGTAGGATTTTTGTTTGGGAGGCACGAATGTTCGCAGCAGGACTTCTTGTTGTGAACACCGGCAATGTGGGAGGGGGCTTGCTCCCGATAGCGATGTGTCAGTCAACACAGCTGTGACTGATGTACCGCTATCGGGAGCAAGCCCCCTCCCACATTTGATCTTTGGTGCTCTTAAGTGCGGGTGAAGGTACCGGTGCCTTTGAGGATGTTTTGCAGGGTTTCTTCTACTTCGGCCATATCCGATGCGGCGGTGGTGTGATTGATTTCCAGCTGATCCTTGCCGCCCAATGCATCAGCGTCCCCGGCAGCCAGTTCCACCAGCAACGTCGTTTCACTCAACGTGACCTTCAACCCATCCAGCGTCGACGGCTCGTAATCCCAGGTCAGCTCGACTTCATCTTCATCCGGGTAACGGGTGAGCATGAACATCTCGCCGTTCTTGCCGTGGCAGCAGAGCATGGCCATGTTGTCTTCTTCGTCGTCGCACGGGGTTGCCATCAGGGCGTCGGTTTTCAGTTGCAGCATGGGGCAATCCTGTCTGGGGTAGGGCGTAATGCGGGGGATTGTGCCATTGCGGCGAATTTTGTGCTGCATCCTGTGTCAGACCCAGTGCATGACCTGGCGGGCACTATCAGTCATTTTCGGTACTGGCAGGCGCTGAATTAGCCGTATTTATTGCCGGAAATTTCGGGTTGCCCAAGTTGCAACCCCGAGCCTGCTTACCGATGACCGAATATGTCGCAGCGTCGCAAGCAGCTGTCTTCCTACACTCGTTAAGCTGCGCAACGGATGTGCATGGGCCAGGCGCCTGACCTGCCCGTCGTACCGTCATCTGGCCTGGTGCGCATCCGATGAAAATTGCATGTGACCTCATTGTCTTGTGCAGCTTCACCCACCTGTCGCTTTGATTCGCTATGGTTAACGTGCGAACAGAGCCGACGGTCTCCCCGCAAGGGGATAACACGCGACGCTTTCATCAATAACAAGCCCAAGCGGAGTACCACAGATGGCGTTCTTCACCGCAGCCAGCAAGGCCGACTTCCAGCATCAACTGCAAGCGGCACTGGCGCAGCACATCAGTGAACAGGCACTGCCACAAGTGGCGCTGTTCGCTGAACAATTTTTCGGCATCATTTCCCTGGACGAACTGACCCAGCGTCGCCTTTCCGACCTGGCCGGTTGCACCCTCTCTGCGTGGCGCCTGCTTGAGCGCTTTGACCACACCCAACCGCAAGTGCGGGTGTACAACCCCGATTACGAACGTCATGGCTGGCAATCGACCCACACTGCGGTCGAAGTGCTGCACCATGACCTGCCATTTCTGGTGGACTCGGTGCGTACCGAGCTGAACCGCCGTGGCTACAGCATCCACACCCTGCAAACCACCGTGCTCAGCGTGCGCCGTGGCGCCAAGGGCGAGTTGCTCGAGATCCTGCCAAAAGGCACCCAGGGCGAAGGCATCCAGCAAGAATCGCTGATGTACCTGGAAATCGACCGCTGCGCCAACGCCGCCGAACTGAACGTGCTGAGCAAAGAGCTTGAGCAGGTGCTGGGCGAAGTGCGCGTGGCCGTGGCTGACTTCGAGCCGATGAAAGCCAAGGTCCAGGACCTGCTGGCCGGTATCGATGCCAGCCAGTTTGCCATCGACGGCGAAGAAAAAGCCGAGATCAAGAACTTCCTGGAATGGCTGGTGGGCAACCACTTCACCTTCCTGGGCTACGAAGAGTTTGTGGTACGTGACGAGGCGGACGGTGGTCATATCGAATATGACGCCAGCTCTTTCCTCGGTCTGACCAAGTTGCTGCGTGCCGGCCTCACCGCCGATGACCTGCGCATCGAAGACTATGCCGTGGCCTACCTGCGTGAACCGACCGTGTTGTCGTTCGCCAAGGCTGCGCACCCAAGCCGCGTGCACCGCCCGGCTTACCCCGACTACGTGTCGATCCGCGAGATCAGCGCCGACGGCAAGGTGATTAAAGAGCACCGCTTCATGGGTCTCTACACCTCCTCGGTGTACGGCGAAAGCGTGCGGGTGATCCCGTATATCCGCCGCAAGGTTGCCGAGATCGAACGCCGTTCGGGCTTCCAGGCCAAGGCTCACCTGGGCAAGGAACTGGCCCAGGTTGTTGAGGTACTGCCTCGCGACGACCTGTTCCAGACCCCGGTGGACGAGCTTTTCAGCACCGTGATGTCCATCGTGCAGATCCAGGAGCGCAACAAGATCCGCGTGTTCCTGCGCAAAGACCCGTACGGACGTTTCTGCTACTGCCTGGCTTACGTGCCGCGTGACATCTATTCCACCGAAGTGCGCCAGAAGATCCAGCAAGTGCTGATGGATCGCCTGAAAGCGTCGGACTGCGAATTCTGGACTTTCTTCTCTGAGTCCGTGCTGGCCCGTGTGCAGCTGATTCTGCGAGTCGATCCGAAGAACCGTCTCGACATCGACCCACTGCAACTGGAAAAAGAAGTGGTGCAGGCCTGCCGCAGCTGGCAGGACGACTACTCAAGCCTGGTGATTGAAAGCTTCGGTGAAGCCCAGGGCACCAATGTGCTGGCGGACTTCCCCAAGGGCTTCCCGGCGGGCTACCGCGAGCGTTTCGCCGCGCATTCGGCCGTGGTCGATATGCAGCACCTCAACAGCCTGACCGAAGCCAACCCACTGGTGATGAGCTTCTACCAGCCGCTGGGCCAGGTTTCCGGCCAACGCGAGTTGCATTGCAAGCTCTATCATGCAGACACCCCGCTGGCGCTGTCCGACGTGCTGCCGATCCTGGAAAACCTCGGCCTGCGTGTACTGGGTGAGTTCCCGTACCGCCTGCGCCATGCCAATGGCCGCGAGTTCTGGATCCATGACTTTGCGTTCATTGCCGCCGAAGGCGTGAACCTGGATATCCAGCAGCTCAACGACACCCTGCAAGACGCGTTTGTACACATCGTGCACGGCGATGCCGAGAACGATGCGTTCAACCGCCTGGTACTTACTGCCGGCCTGCCGTGGCGTGACGTGGCGCTGCTGCGTGCCTACGCCCGTTACCTCAAGCAGATCCGCCTGGGCTTCGACCTGGGTTACATCGCCAGCACCCTGAACAACCACACCGACATCGCCCGCGAGTTGACCCGGTTGTTCAAGACCCGCTTCTACCTGGCGCGCAAGCTCACTGCCGAAGATCTGGAAGACAAGCAGCAGCGCCTGGAGCAAGCGATCCTCAGCGCTCTGGACGACGTTCAGGTGCTCAACGAGGACCGCATCCTGCGTCGCTACCTGGACCTGATCAAGGCCACGCTGCGTACCAACTTCTACCAGACCGACGCCAACGGCCAGAACAAGTCGTACTTCAGCTTCAAGTTCGACCCGCGTGCGATCCCTGAGCTGCCCAAGCCGGTGCCGAAGTTTGAAATCTTCGTGTACTCGCCACGGGTTGAAGGCGTGCACCTGCGCTTCGGCAACGTCGCTCGCGGCGGCCTGCGCTGGTCCGACCGTGAAGAAGATTTCCGTACCGAAGTGCTCGGCCTGGTAAAAGCCCAGCAAGTGAAAAACTCGGTCATCGTGCCAGTGGGTGCGAAGGGCGGCTTCTTGCCGCGTCGCCTGCCATTGGGCGGCACCCGCGACGAAATCGCGGCCGAGGGCATTGCCTGCTACCGTATCTTCATTTCGGGCCTGTTGGACATCACCGACAACCTGAAAGACGGCGCTCTGGTGCCGCCATTGAACGTGGTGCGTCACGACGACGATGACCCGTACCTGGTAGTGGCGGCAGACAAAGGCACTGCGACCTTCTCCGACATCGCCAACGGTATCGCCATCGACTATGGTTTCTGGCTGGGTGACGCGTTCGCGTCCGGTGGTTCTGCCGGTTACGACCACAAGAAAATGGGCATCACCGCCAAGGGCGCGTGGGTGGGTGTGCAGCGTCACTTCCGTGAGCGCGGCATCAATGTGCAGGAAGACAGCATCACCGTAGTGGGCGTCGGCGATATGGCCGGTGACGTATTCGGTAACGGCCTGTTGATGTCCGACAAGCTGCAACTGGTCGCGGCCTTCAACCACTTGCACATCTTCATCGACCCGACCCCGAACCCGGCCACCAGCTTCGTCGAGCGTCAGCGCATGTTCGAGCTGCCGCGTTCGGCCTGGACCGACTACGACACCAGCATCATGTCCGAAGGCGGCGGTATCTTCTCGCGCAGCGCGAAGAGCATTGCCATCTCGCCACAGATGAAAGAACGCTTCGACATCGCGGCCGACAAGCTGACCCCGACCGAACTGCTGAACGCCTTGCTCAAGGCGCCGGTAGACCTGTTGTGGAACGGCGGCATCGGCACCTACGTCAAGGCCAGCACTGAAAGCCACGCCGATGTGGGCGACAAGGCCAACGACGCGCTGCGCGTCAACGGCAACGAGCTGCGCTGCAAGGTGGTGGGCGAGGGCGGTAACCTCGGTATGACCCAGTTGGGTCGTGTGGAATTCGGCCTCAATGGCGGCGGCTCCAACACCGACTTTATCGACAACGCCGGTGGTGTGGACTGCTCCGACCACGAAGTGAACATCAAGATCCTGCTCAACGAAGTGGTGCAGGCCGGTGACATGACCGACAAGCAACGCAACCAGTTGCTGGCGAGCATGACCGACGAAGTCGGCAACCTGGTGTTGGGCAACAACTACAAGCAGACCCAGGCCCTGTCCCTGGCGGCGCGCCGTGCCTACGAGCGTGCTGCCGAGTACAAGCGCCTGATGAGCGACCTGGAAGGCCGTGGCAAGCTGGACCGCGCCATCGAGTACCTGCCGACCGAGGAGCAGCTCGTCGAGCGCGCCGCGACCGGCAAGGGCCTGACCCGTCCAGAGCTGTCGGTGCTGATCTCGTACAGCAAGATCGACCTCAAGGAAGCGTTGCTCAAATCCTTGGTACCGGATGACGACTACCTGACCCGCGACATGGAGACCGCGTTCCCACCAAGCCTGGTGGCCAAGTTCGGCGAAGCCATGCGTCGCCACCGCCTGAAGCGCGAGATCGTCAGCACCCAGATCGCCAACGACCTGGTCAACCACATGGGCATCACCTTCGTTCAACGACTCAAAGAGTCGACCGGCATGAGCCCGGCGAACGTGGCGGGCGCGTATGTGATCGTGCGTGACATCTTCCACCTCCCGCACTGGTTCCGTCAGATTGAAGCCCTGGACCACCAGGTTTCTGCCGACGTGCAGCTGGAGTTGATGGACGAGCTGATGCGCCTGGGCCGCCGTGCTACACGTTGGTTCCTGCGCAGCCGTCGCAACGAGCAGGACGCTGGCCGTGACACCGCGCACTTCGGTCCGCACCTGGCGGCGTTGGGCCTCAAGCTCGACGAACTGCTGGAAGGCCCGACCCGCGAAGGCTGGCAGAACCGCTACGGCAAATACACCGAAGCCGGTGTGCCGGAGTTGTTGGCGCGCATGGTTGCCGGTACGACTCACCTGTACACCTTGCTGCCAATCATCGAAGCCGCCGACGTCACCGGGCATGACGCCGCCGAAGTGGCCAAGGCCTACTTCGCCGTCGGCAGCGCCCTGGACTTGCCATGGTACTTGCAGCAGATCAGCGATCTGCCGGTGGCCAACAACTGGCAGGCCCAGGCCCGTGAAGCGTTCCGCGACGATGTGGACTGGCAGCAGCGGGCGATCACCATCTCCGTACTGCAAATGGCCGACGCGCCACAAGACATGGAAGCCCGCGTGGCCCTGTGGCTTGAGCAGCACAAGGACATGGCCGATCGTTGGGTGTCGATGATGGTGGAGATTCGTGCTGCGGTGGGTACGGACTACGCCATGTATGCGGTAGCCAACCGTGAGTTGCTGGACCTGGCGTTGAGTGGGCAGTCGGTGCTGTAACCGACTTTCCCTGAGTAAAACAAAAGCCCCCCTATCGCGAGATACGGGGGCTTTTTGTTGGAACACTATTGATCAAACAATGAAGGGCCAATGTGGGAGGGGGCTTGCTCCCGATAGCGGTGGATCAGTCAACATCTACTTGACTGACCCACCGCTATCGGGAGCAAGCCCCCTCCCACATTTGGATCTCCATCTTCCTTGGTGTCAGTGGTGTTTGAGCAATTTTGACTCTAGGTGATCCAAGTGCTGGGTCATCAAGTCGACGGCCGTATCTGTGTCCCGTTGCTCAATGGCATCCACAATCGCCACATGCTCCTGCCATGCACAGTAAGTGCAAGCTTTCGCCTCATATTGCGCAATGATCAGCGAGGTCAACGGCACCAGGCTGTTGAGAAACTGCGCCAGCGGGGCATTGCGCGCCATGGCCGCCAGTTGCAGATGAAACTCCCCCGACAAGCGAATCGCCGGCCCGCGCTGATCTTTTTCAATGCATTCGCGCTCGCGGGCAATCAGCTCGCGCAACTGACGTACCTGGGTTGGCGTGGCGTGCACACAGGCCAATTGCACCACGGTGATTTCCGTCAGCCGCCGGGCTTCGAGGATCTGGCGGGTTTGCTGCGCGTCCGGCGCGGCCACTTGGGCGCGTTGGTTGGGGCGCAGGATCACCACTTGCTGATGGGACAGTTTGGCCAGCACGCGGCGGATCACGCTGCGGCTGACACCGAAGGTTTCCCCCAGACTTTCCTCTGTAAAACGGCTGGCCGGGGCGATGCGTTGTTCGAGGATGGCGTCAAACAGGCGTGGGTAGATGTCATCCACCGACGGTTTTTTACCGGCAATCAAGCGCAGGGCAGGGAAGAGAGGGTCGCGTTGCAGCGCATAAGCAGTCATGGCCAATCTCCAATCTATCAGCTGCCCAGATGGTCGTCCGGGATGTTCAAGTGAATGCCCATACGCAGGCCTTCCTGGAGGATGTGCCGACGCATTTCGGCACTGGCCAGGGCGCTGTTTTTATTGCGGATGGCACGTACCACCGCTTCGTTCTCCCGCAGGCGTTCGGCCAGGTGTTCCGGCGAGTTGCGCAGCACTTGGGCGCTTTGCTTGAGGGCGTTGCTGGTTTGCTGCACCACGTTCTGGAAGATCGGGTTGGAGGTCAGCGCAAACAGCTCTTCGTGGAAGTCGATATAGGCATTCATGCCGGCTTCAGCGTCTTCGGCGTCGAGGGCTTCGCGCATGTCCATCAAGGTCAGGCGCAGTTGGCCGACTTCCTTGCTGCTGATGGACTGCGCCACCAGGCCGACGATGAACGGTTCGAGGGTATAGCGCAGTTGCAGGATGTCTTCCAGGCTGGCGTCGGCCACAGCGTCGCTGGACTGGGGCTCGCTGATGCTGGTCTCCAGTACCACCACGCCTTTGCCCGGCATGGAGCGTACAAGGCCCAGGGTTTCCAGCACGATCACGGCTTCACGCAGGCTTGGGCGGCTGATGCCCATCTGTTCGGCCAGTTCACGCTGGCCGGGCAGCATTTCGCCCCGTCGCCACTGGCCCCGCGCCAGGGCGGCGCGGAGTTTTTCTACCACTGAATTGACGACGGTTGAGGTGCTGATCACGTCTACGCCTCCTTTAAGTTGCAAACACAATAGTTAATCCAGGGAAAATCCATTGTGGGAGGGGGCTTGCCCCCGATTGCGGTGGATCAGCTACAGATATATCAACTGATACTCCCTCATCGGGGGCAAGCCCCCTCCCACATTTGAACGGTGTTGCCCAGGGAAAAGGCTTAGAACTCCTGATGCGCCGGCAACACCGGCTTCTTGGCCTGGAAGGCATAACCTTGCTGGCCGTCGAGCACCTTGTTGGCGCGCTGGATATCGATGTCTTTTTCCCAACGCGCAATCGCCACGGTAGCGACGCAGTTGCCGATCAGGTTAGTCAGCGCACGGCCGATGCCCATGAACCAATCCACCGCCAGTACCAGCACCAAACCCACCACGGGAATAGCCGGGATTGCGGTGAGTGTCGCCGCCAAAATCACCAACGCCGAGCCCGGAATGCCGTGGGCGCCCTTGGAGGTAATCAACGACACCAGCAAAATCGTCATCAAGTCGGTCATCGACAGCGGCGTGCCCGTGGCATTGGCGATAAACACAATGGCCAGGGTCAGGTAGATGGAGAACCCGTCGAGGTTGAACGAATACCCCGTCGGGATCACCAGGCCCACGGTGGAGCTGCCAATACCCAAATGTTCGAGTTTACGCATGATCTGTGGCAGCACCGCGTCGGATGAAGCGGTGCCCATCACGATCAGCAGTTCTTCGCGCAGGTACTTGAGCAGCGGCAACATGCGCAGGCCCGACAGGCGCATCACCAGGCCCAGAATAATCCCGACAAACGCAAAGCAGGTCAGGTAGAACAAGCCCACCAAGCTGCCCAGATGTTGCAGCGAGTCCAGCCCGTAGGTGCTGGTGGTGAAGGCGATGGCGCCAAACACGCCGATAGGCGCCAGGCGCACGATCATGCCCATGATGCGGAAGATCACATGGCTCAGTTCGTTGATCAGTCGCGAGATGCCGGATGCCGCTTCGCCGACCAGGTTCAGCGCGCTGCCGAACAGTACCGAGAACAGCAGCACTTGCAGCACGTTGTTGTCGGCAAAGGCGCCGATCACCGAGTTGGGGATCAGGTCCATCAGGAACTGGCTGGTGCCCTTGATGTGCTGGCCTTTGTCGGCCAGTTCATTGAGGCCGGCGGACGACAGCTGTTCCAGGTGGATATTGGCGCCTTGGCCGATACCGGTGCTGAACGCCATCACCAGGCCGATCACCAGGGCGACGGTGGTGAGGATCTCGAAGTAGATGACCGACTTGAGGCCGATGCGCCCGACCTTTTTCAGGTCGCCAGCGCCGGAAATGCCGCTGACCACCACGCAGAACACGATCAGGCCAATCAGCATTTTGATCAGCTTGATAAAGCCGTCACCCAGAGGTTTGAGTTGCGAGGAGAATTCGGGAAGGGCCAGGCCGCAAGCTACGCCTAGCATCAGGCCGATCACGACTTGCAGGAAAATCGAACGCGAGCACCATCTGAGCATGGGAGGGATCTCTATTCGGTGCCCTGGTGGTTCCAGGGCTTAATTGTTGTGGTCATACCGGTAAGTCCAGTGCGGGGCCAGTCTACGCCGGGTATTTTTGAAATCACAAGTAAATATTCAAGGGTTGACCGGTCCCGGTCTGACCAGTTGGTCGGTAAGGGCGATGCTTGAGCGGTTGGCAGGCTGCAAACTTATTTCGCTTATCATCCACCGACCGGCATAAGAGGTGATGGATGGACAAACCAGGGCTGACCACCGATACGGCAGGGTTCACTCACTGCACGTGGCGCACCGCCGCGCCCGAATACCCGCGCTACCACGACCATGAATGGGGCGTGCCGGTGGCCGATGATATCCAGCTGTACGAGAAGATCTGCCTGGAAGGCTTTCAGGCGGGCATGGCGTGGATCACTATCCTGCGCAAGCGCAAGCAGTTTCGGGTGGCATTCGAGGGTTTTGATTTTCGCCGGGTCGCGCAGTACGGCGAGGCGGATATCGAGCGGTTGATGCAGGATGCGGGCATTGTGCGTAACCGGGCGAAGATCGTGTCGGCCATCAACAATGCGCGTCGGGCGTGCGAGCTGGTAGATGAAACTGGGTCGCTGGCGCGTTGGTTGTGGGGGTTTGAGCCTGCCGAAGACGAGCGCCCGGCCGTGGTGGATATGGCGTATTGGACGGGCAATACGACGTCGCCGGCTTCCGTGCGCCTATCGAAAGCGTTGAAAAAGCGTGGCTGGACGTATGTGGGGCCGACCACGATGTATGCGCTGATGCAGGCGATGGGGATGGTCAATGATCATCTGGAAGGCTGCGTGTGTCGCTCGCAGATCGAGGCGTTGCGGCGCCAGTTCAAACGCCCCTGAACCTCGGTTCAAACACAGGTCAAACTGTGGGAGGGGGCTTGCTCCCGATAGCGGTATATCAGTGAAAAATGCATTGGCTGACACACCGCTATCGGGGGCAAGCCCCCTCCCACATTTGCCCTGCGGTGTGGCTGATTAGCGAGGCAGCGGGGTCAGCACATCCGCCTTGTCATCCAGCACAATCACCACCAGCAACTTGGCCGGCTGGGTCTGGCTCGCATTGCTCGACTCAAAATGCCGTGAACCGGCAGGTTCATAAAACGTTTCGCCAACCTTGTAGGTTTTCGCCTTCTCATCATTGACCCGCGAGGTGATCGCGCCTTCCAGCACATAGGCCACGGCGGTGCCGGTGTGGCTGTGGGGTACGGTGGCCTGGCCGGGGGCGTAATCGACGGTAAGCATGATGGTTTTCTTGCCAGGCACATTGGTCAGGGCGTGCTCTTGCAGCACCTTGATCGACTCCTGGTTGTACACCGGTTCGTGGGCAAAGGCGCTGAGTGAGGCGAGCATCAGGGCGGCAGCGAGTAGCGTTTTCATGGCGAAATTTCCGAGTAGTTCGAGACCTCTTCACCCTACGCCGCAGCCCCAGAATGACCAATAACCAATCCCGCCGAAGACCAGGAGGCCAATGCTTCAGTGGTGGAAGTCCAGGCGACACGCCAGTTGCTCTTCGGTCAGCTCGATAAAGCGTTGCAGGGCAGGGAGTTCGAAGTGTGCGTTGAGTTGTTCGGCGCAGGCCCACTGCCCGATCACGGTCCATAGGTTGGCGTCGATCGGGCTGCGTTGCACGACGTAGCCCAGGCAGCCCGGCGCGGTGCGCACGGTGTCGGCAATCTGTTGCAGGCGTTTGCCCAGTTGCGCGGAGCGGCCGGCAACGGCGCGGACATTAACAGTGTTGAAGGCACAGGCTGGCATGGCGATGGTCTCCGAGGTCAGGCGTCAGTGCACAGGCTAAAGCCTTGCCGTACCACGACCAATGACCAATCGGGCGGAAAAACCGCTAGCCAATCTGCAGGAGAATGTCGCGTACCTTGTCCAAGGCCGGGTCGATGTCCAGCGTCTCGATGGCGCCGAAACCAATGATCAGTCCAGGGCGTACCGGTGCATCGTTGAAGAACACATCCAAAGGGTATAAGCCCACCTCCACCTGCCGCGCCAACGCTATCAACAGAGGAATTTCCACCGGCACTTTGCACAACGCGGCCATGTGGAACCCTGCGACCGTGGGCACCGCTTCGAACCATGGCGACAGGTCGCCGGCCAGGCGCTGCAAAATACGTTCGCGCCGCCCGGCATACACCGTGTGGCAACGGCGAATGTGCTTGAGCAAATAGCCTTCGCTGATGAACTTGGCCAGCGCCCATTGCGGCAGGGTTGAACTGTGTTGGTCGGTGAGCTGCTTGGCCTTGAGTACCGCGCCGTGAATGGCCGGTGGCAGCACCGCATAGCCCAGGCGCAACTCGGGCAGCAGGGTTTTAGAGAAGGTGCCGATATAGGTCACCACGCCTCGGGTGTCCATGCTTTGCAGGGAGTCGGTGGGGCGGCCCTCGTAACGGAACTCGCTGTCGTAGTCGTCCTCGATGATGATGGCGCCGAGCTCGAAGGCGCGGGCCAGCAAGGCTTCACGGCGCGGCAGGCTCATGGGCATGCCGAGGGGGAATTGATGGGACGGCGTGACGTAGATCAGCCGCGTGCCGTCGGGAATTCGGTCGACCTGGATGCCGTGCTCATCCACCGGCACGCCGGCGACACTGGCACCCATGGCCATGAACAACTGGCGTGCAGGGCTGTAGCCAGGGTCTTCCATGGCGACGAGGCTGCCCGGTTCCAGGACGACACGGGCGATGAGGTCCAGCGCCTGCTGCGCGCCATTGGTGACCACGATATCGCTGTCGCGGCATTTGACCCCGCGTGAAAACGCGATGTGCCCGGCGATGGCACTGCGCAGCGCCGGCAGGCCCTCGGGTTGGCTGTAGAAACCGCTGTTTTGAGCAATGCGCCGTAGGGCATCTTGTGTGCAGCGTCGCCATTCGTCCTGGGGGAACTGGTTACGGCTAGTGGCGCCACCGATAAATTCGTAGCGCAAGGTGCTGTCGCGCGTCGGGTGGCGCATGGGTGAGGGCAACGACTGCCACTTCGCCAGGTTGGCGGCGCAGGCCAGGTCGGTGGCGGCTTGCAGGCGTTCGGTCCGTGGCGCCCGGGCGTTGACGAAGGTGCCGCGGCCGGTCTTGCCGATCAGCAAGCCTTCGTAGGTCAGGGTGGCGTAGGTGTCCGACACGGTCTTGCGCGACACGCCCAATTGCTCGGCGAGCAAGCGGCTGGGCGGCAGTTGCGCGCCGGCGGCCAGACGCCCGGAGCCAATGGCTTCACGCAACTGTTGGTACAACTGTTCGGCCAGATCCTTGCGGCCGTTGATTACAACGTGCAGTTCCATGTCTTATCCCGGGCATTCACTCTGCGCCAAGAGTACGCGCGTGCGCGGCAGCCTCAAAATGGTCTCTGCATAAACCGGCTGATTGGCTATAGGGCCTAAGCCTTGTGGGTTCTACGCTGAACTGTCATTGCACCCACCGTCAGAGAACCGCCCCCATGGAACCCCGCCTGGATTACTACACCGCTTCGCCGCAAGCGCTCAAAGGCATGCTGATGCTAGAGGCGACGACCTTCGGCTTGTCCATCGAAAAGCCCTTGCTGGAGCTGATCAAGATCCGTGTCTCGCAGCTCAATCACTGTGGTTTTTGTACGGATATGCACTCGATGGCGGCCCGTCAGCGCGGGGAGACCGAGCGACGTTTGTTCGCGTTGTGCGTATGGCGCGATTCGCCGTTCTTCACGGCGCGGGAAAAGGCCGCGTTGGCCTGGAGCGAATCAGTGGCGACGCTGCCCACCTCGACGGTATCCGATGAGCTGTTTGCCGCTGTGCGGGTGGAGTTCAGCGAGCAGGAACTGGTGGACCTGACCATGGCGGTATCCAGCATCAGTGGCTGGAACCGCCTGGCAGTGAGTTTTCGGCAGCAGCCGCCGAATGCCTGATCAGGACAGGAAACCACCGTCCACATTCAGCGATACACCGGTGGTATAGCTGGACGCGTCACTGGCCAGGAACAGCACAGCACCGGCCATTTCACTCGGGTCGGCCACGCGCTTGAGCGGAATCTGAGCCAGAGCCATTTTCAGGATCGCGTCATTTTTCACCAGTGCCGAGGCGAACTTGGTGTCAGTGAGACCCGGCAACAGCGCGTTGCAGCGGATGCCAAATTCGGCGCATTCCTTGGCAAACACCTTGGTCATGTTGATCACGGCGGCTTTGGTGACTGAGTAGATGCCCTGAAAGATGCCCGGAGAAATCCCGTTGATCGATGCGACGTTGATGATGCTGCCACCGCCGTTCTCGCGCATCAGCTTGCCGGCTTCGACCGACATGAAGAAGTAGCCGCGAATGTTCACGTCGACGGTTTTCTGGAACGCGCCAAGGTCGGTGTCCAGCACGTTGCAGAACTGCGGGTTGGTGGCGGCGTTGTTGACTAGGATGTCCAGACGGCCGAACTGCTCGCGAATGCCGGCGAACACCTGGGTGATCTGCTCCATTTCACCGATATGGCAGGCAACGGCGGTGGCCTTGCCGCCGTCGGCGATGATCGCGTCAGCGACGTGCTGGCAGCCTTCGAGCTTGCGGCTCGACACGATTACATGGGCGCCTTGCTGGGCCAGCAACTTGGCAATGGCTTCACCAATGCCACGGCTCGCGCCGGAAACGAAAGCGATCTTGCCATCGAGGTCGAACAGGTGGGTCTTGGACATGGGGGTTCCTTGTTATTGGGCGTTCAGAGCGCGGATTTGCCGATGACGTTCAGGCTCATCTGCTCCAGCAGCTTGTTCATGTGGATGAACTGCGCAAAGCGTTTGTCCTGGGTCTGGCCGTGGAAGAAGCGGTAGTAGATCTGCTGCACGATGCCGGCCAGGCGGAACAGGCCGTAGGTGTAGTAGAAGTCGAAATTGTCGATCTGGATGCCGGACCGCTCGGCGTAGTAGTCAACGAACTCGCGGCGGGTGAGCATGCCGGGGGCGTTGCTCGGCTGGCGACGCATCAATTGCACGGGCGCAGGGTCGGCGGCTTCGATCCAATAGGCGAGGGTGTTGCCCAGGTCCATCAACGGGTCGCCGAGGGTGGTCAACTCCCAGTCGAGCACGCCGATGATCTGCATCGGGTTGTTGGGGTCGAGAATGACGTTGTCGAAGCGGTAGTCGTTATGCACGATGCTGGAGGTGGGGTGGTCGGCGGGCATCTTGTCGTTGAGCCACGCGCGCACTGATTCCCAGCGTGGGGCATCGGGGGTCAGGGCTTTTTCGTAGCGGTCGCCCCAGCCACGGATCTGGCGCTCCACGTAGCCTTCGGGCTTGCCCAGGTCGGCGAGGCCGCAGGCGCTGTAGTCCACTTGGTGCAGTTCGACGAACTTGTCGATAAAGCTCTTGCACAGGGCTTCGGTCTTGGCTGCGTCCAGGCCCAATTCGGGCGGCAGGTCCGAGCGCAGAATAATGCCGTTAACCCGTTCCATCACATAGAACTCGGCGCCGATCACTGACTCATCGGTGCAATGCACGTACGCCTTGGGGCAATACGGGAAGCCGTCCTTGAGTTGATTGAGAATGCGGTATTCGCGGCCCATGTCATGGGCAGACTTGGCCTTGTGGCCAAAGGGCGGGCGACGCAGGACGAACTCCTGGCCCGGGTATTCCAACAGGTAGGTGAGGTTGGACGCGCCGCCGGGGAACTGACTGATCCTAGGCGTGCCGCTCAGGCCCGGGATATGGGCCTTGAGGTAGGGATCGATCAGGCTGGCATCCAGTTCTTCACCTGGGCGAATCTGGGTCGATTGGTCGTTCAGCGCCATGCTTATCCCTTCTGCTTATTCTAAAGGCCTTGGACTATTTCCTAATCTAATGCGCACCACCGCCCAGCGACAAGGTCGGGGCGGCTTAATAGGTTAGCGTGTTGGAGGATGATCAGCGTGCCTGATCGGTCATTTTACGGGCGCAGGCAACGCCACGGGCGTCAGCACCGGGCGCCCGGCGAAATACTCCAACAGGTTGTCGGCCACGCGCTGCACGGTGTCGTGGGCGGCTTCGGGCGACAGCCCCGCGACGTGGGAGGTGAGGACGGTGTTGCTCAGGCGTTTGAGCGCGTCGGGGACCTTGGGCTCGTCGTCAAATACATCCAGCGCCGCACCTGCGATACGGCGCTGTTCAAGGGCTGCAACCAGGTCGTCGGTGACCACCACGCTGCCACGGCCGATATTCACCAAAAAGCCATTGGGCCCGAGGGCGTCCAGGGCGCGGCGGTCGATCAGGTGGCGGGTGCTGGCGCCGCCGGGAGTGGCCAGGATCAGGAAGTCCGAGGTGCGTGCCAGCTCCACAGCGGTGGCGCAGTAGGTGTAGTCCACATCATCGCGGGGCTGGCGGTTGTGGTAGCTGATTTCCATGCCGAATCCCAGGGCCGCACGTTTGGCGATCTCCAGGCCGACTGCGCCCAGGCCGAGAATGCCCAGTTGTTTGCCGCCCAGAGAAGGGCGCATGACTTTCGGCCACTCGTTGCGGCGTACGGCGGCATCGGTCTGGGGAATGCCGCGCACCAATGACAGCAGCAGGGCCATGGCATGGTCCGCCACTGACGGTGCGTTAACCCCGGCCCCGTTGGTGACCACGATCCCGCGATTACTGGCGGCTTGCAGGTCCACATGTTCATAGCCGGCGCCGATCACACAGATGATCTCCAGCACGGGCAGGGCGGCGATTTCTTCGGCGTATAAACCCAGCGGCCCACGGGTCAGCACCGCTTTGATCTGCGCGCCGTGGGCCTTGATCGCCTCGGCGCGTTCGGTAGGCGTGGGTGCCAGGATCACATGAAAGTCATTGCTCTCGATGATGGGCAGGTATTCGTTGATGGTTTCAACCAGGACCAGAACAGTAGCGGTCATCGGAAGGCTCTTCCTGAAGGGTTTGAGGGCAGGAGTATGCAGTATTTATGCACTCAGAAATCGATATCAAGCGCTCTTGTACGCTTCACAAACGCTCCCGCCAACGTGGCATTGTGATGTTCGATGATCGCCTCGGCCTTCAATGCCGGGGTGTCCATGCAGCTATGGCCGTCTTCTGGCAGCACGACTGAAAACCCAAGTTCAACGGCCACGCGGCAAGTGGTGTCGATGCAGAACTGGGTTTTCATGCCCACGATCACCATTTCATTGACCTGCGCAGCGTTGAGTTGCTGCTCAAGGTCAGTGCCCAGGAAGCAACTGGGACGGCTCTTGTTGAATAGATGATCGCGGGATTCATCAACGTCCAGGCCGTGCCACACCTGCCAGAACGGGCTACCTGCGGCAATCGGCGAGCCCGCCGGGCCGGTGTGTTGGGCGACGAAGATCGGAGCGTTAGCGTTGCGGGCGCGTTCAATCAGTTGATTGATGTTGTCCAGCAAGCGTTCGCGCTCGTAGGGCTTTTCCGGGCCATCGTAGAGGCCAGTTTGCATATCGATGATCAGCAGGGCGTCAGCCATGGTGTTACTCCTTGTAGTTGCCGGGCGACGGGGCAAAAAAAGGCCCCGTCCATTGCTGGCGGGGCCTTGGGTTAAATCTGTGAAGTGTCTAGCTCATGCACCCACAGTCACCGCGCGACCCGCCGTAAGCGGTCGTGGTGGTGGTACGGGTGAAGTGCGACTGAATATGCTTCATGGTTCGATCATGCTGAAAACGACGTCGTATTGTCAACAAATGTGTCTGTATTAAGCGTGACGCGTCGATGCGCCGCGCCACCGTTCCTCAGCTAAGTCTTTGCTTATTCAAGAGAATCCCGGACAATCCGGCCCCTTCTATGGTCGGGGCGCTGCCTGTCAGGTTTTTCTGACTCGTCCCGGCCGTGTAAATGCGGAGATCCGACCGGATGAATGATCAGGCCAATAGCGTCGACGAACGCTATGCAACGACACCTGCAACGCTCACGAGCTGGAGCCGCCAGGACACCACCTGGATGCTTGGCCTGTTTGGCACCGCCATCGGCGCCGGTACTTTGTTTTTGCCCATCAACGCGGGCCTGGGGGGCTTCTGGCCGCTGCTGATCCTGGCGGTGCTGGCGTTCCCTATGACGTTCTTCGCGCACCGTGGCTTGACCCGGTTCGTGTTGTCCGGTCGTGAAGGGTCGGATATCACCGATGTGGTCGAAGAACACTTCGGCATCAAGGCCGGTGCACTGATCACCTTGCTGTACTTCTTTGCGATCTTCCCGATCCTGCTGATCTACAGCGTGGCGCTGACCAACACCGTCAGCAGCTTCATGGAACACCAGCTGCACATCATGCCGCCGCCACGGGCGCTGCTGGCGTTTGTGCTGATCCTTGGCCTGCTGGGCGTGGTGCGCTGCGGTGAGCAGGTGATCGTCAAGGCCATGAGCCTGATGGTGTACCCGTTTATCGTCGCCTTGCTGTTCCTGGCGGTGTACCTGATCCCGCATTGGAACGGTGGCATCCTCAGCACCGCCAGCGTGGTGCCGGCGCCGTCGGCGCTGCTCAGCACACTGTGGCTGGCGATTCCGGTGATGGTCTTCTCGTTCAACCATTCGCCGATTATCTCGGCCTTTGCGGTTGACCAGAAGCGCCAGTACGGCGCCCATGCCGATGAGCGCAGTTCGCAGATCCTGTCTCGCGCGCACCTGCTGATGGTGGTGATGGTGTTGTTCTTTGTGTTCAGCTGCGTGCTGACCTTGTCGCCGGCCCAGTTGGCTGAAGCGAAGGCACAGAACCTGTCGATCCTGTCGTACCTGGCTAACCACTTCGATAACCCGACGATTGCCTTTGCCGCGCCGTTGATTGCGTTCGTGGCGATTGCCAAGTCGTTCCTGGGCCACTACATCGGCGCCAGCGAAGGGCTCAAGGGGTTGGTGCTCAAGACCGGTCGCCGTCCGGCGCCGAAGACTCTGGATCGCATGACGGCAGCGTTCATGCTGGTGGTGTGCTGGATCGTTGCCACGCTCAATCCAAGCATTCTGGGCATGATCGAAGCTCTGGGCGGCCCGATCATTGCGTCGATCCTGTTCCTGATGCCGATGTACGCGATTCGCAAGGTGCCGGCCATGGCCAAGTACCGTGGGCAGGCGTCCAACGTGTTCGTTACGGCGGTAGGCCTGGTGGCGATTACGGCGGTGGTGTATTCGCTGATTCCTTAAGCTGTAACGCTACTCTCTAGACTGTAAATATCCCAATGTGGGAGGGGGCTTGCTCCCGATGGCGGTGTGTCAGTCACAGTTGTGTTGACTGGTCCACAGCTATCGGGGGCAAGCCCCCTCCCACATTGATTTGTGGTGTTGGCTATACCGTATTCCAGGCAAAGCTTGCTGATTGCTTCAGCTTTGGCACGGCCCCTCAGGCTGTGTAGGGCTAAAAAGTGGGAGGGGGCTTGCTCCCGATGGCGGTGTGTCAGTGCCAGATTTATTGGCTGACACCCTGCTATCGGGGGCAAGCTGATCTGGTCAAGTAATCTTGGACACCATTTACGGTTTATCCCACCAGTCGCTCGTGAGCGACTGGTGATCGGTAGCCGTTGTAGCTATGCGGCCGAACGGTGTTGTAACGCGA
>NZ_JACVZE010000011.1 GCF_015461805.1 Pseudomonas pisciculturae | reverse complement strand
GCAGCGCTACTTATCGCGTTACAACACCGTTCGGCCGCATAGCTACAACGGCTACCGATCACCAGTCGCTCACGAGCGACTGGTGGGATAAACCGTAAATGGTGTCCAAGATTACTTGACCAGATCAAATGGCCGGCACGAACGTAGTGTATGCACACGGAAATGATGGGGCGCACTCTACATATCTCGACGGGACGATTCCCGAACCAGGCAAGAGGGTGGACTTCTCCCGCTTCATGGCGCCGCTGGCTACGGGCATTTATCTCCAATCCTCTTACCAACTGTCCTCATCTTCCTTTCCTTTGCGTGCAGAGATCCGCTTCGATATTGATGGAGGCCTCCATACGCCGGAGGTTCATACATTTAAAAAAGACAGTGCTGACATGGTGTCGACACCGTTGACCGTTTTTCTCGCACTTCGGGGGGGGGGCAATTTCTAATGCCGGCCACCGGCGGTGCAAACTCAAATACGATCGTTCGGGTTAACTTCTCAGTAACTGGTTGGTTTGAACCCTAATCTACGGAGCACTGCTATGCGAGGCTCGGTGGTGTGGCGCCCGGGACAAGCCTTGACGCTTAATGTGTCGAACGGCATTACTTAGTATGCGCCCAAAAGTCAATACCTATTGTCTTCGTCTACTACGGATAGCAACAGACTAATGACCTCAAATTTGTCCCATCCAAAATATCGCCCGGACATTGACGGTCTCAGGGCGGTAGCGGTACTTTCAGTCGTTTTGTTTCATGCCTTTCCCGAAGTATTGAGAGGCGGATTCATTGGGGTTGACGTATTTTTTGTTATCTCGGGCTTCTTGATCTCCACGATTATATTTAAAAGTCTTGATCGTGGAATGTTCAGTATTGGAGATTTTTACGTCAGGCGAATTAAGCGCATATTTCCTAGCTTACTGTTTGTGTTGGTCATCTGCTATGTCATTGGATGGCGCGTCCTTTTGGCAGATGAATTTGCCCTCCTAGGAAAGCATATAGCTTCAGGCGCTGGTTTTATATCAAACTTTACGTTGCTTAGTGAGGTTGGGTACTTTGATAGCGCGGCAGAGGCAAAGCCGCTTTTACATTTGTGGAGTCTAGGTATCGAAGAGCAGTTTTATATTGTGTGGCCGCTTGTGCTGATTATTGCCTGGAGACTAAACTTCAGCGTTTTTTTCATTGCGATATTTTTTGCGACTATTTCTTTTTCTATGAATTTGGTCGGGGTTGAAAATAACCCCACCGTGACGTTCTATTCTCCGCATACACGATTTTGGGAGTTGTTATGCGGTAGCTTGCTAGCGTGGGCAGTTCTTTACAAAGGCGAATACCTTAGCCTAGTAAAGGCTAGAATCGACAGTCAGGTTTCGTCGAGGTTGAGCATAGTATCAAATATGCAATCAATTTCTGGCGCCATGATTCTCGGGTTTGGTTTTTTTCTGATAGACGAAGAAATTGGTTTTCCTGGGAAGTGGGCTGCTGTTCCAGTAATCGGCACTGTTCTATTGCTAGCTGCCGGTCCTGGCGCCTGGCTGAATCGAGTTGTTCTGTCACACAGGCTTATGGTTTGGGTTGGATTGATAAGCTTCCCACTGTATCTCTGGCATTGGCCGATTCTGACATTTGCGAGAATTATTGAGGGGGATATTCCGAGCGTTAAGGTGCTTGCGACAGCAGTGCTGCTGTCGGTGGTTCTGGCTTGGATTACCTATAGATTCATTGAGCGTCCTATCCGTGTCGGTGATGGCGGGGCTGGCAAGGCATACGCTCTTGCGGCCTCTATGGTGGTGATGGGGGCTATTGGGTATATGACTCATAAAAACGGCGGCTTTGAATTTAGAATATTTCCGCAACAAGTCGCGGCCAATCTTGGGACTATCGCCGGCTACAATGAAACAATGACGGTGTATGGGCTGGGTAAATGTTTTATAGATTATGGGCAGGGTGTTGACAGTCTCATAGCGCAACAGTGCGCAACTTCTGTGGAGAATGGTCGTAGGCTGGTTGTTTATGGTGATTCGGAAGCGGCGCATCTTATGGTTGGCGTGAGAAGTATTTACGGGAATAGCGATTTTATAATTCAGCAGTGGACAGGGACCAGTTGTAGGCCGTTTGCTTATGTTGAAAATGTGGATAGGCGTTGTGCTGAGTTTTCAGATAGGTTTGTTAACTCAATAGCTCCAGATTTGAAAACTGGTGATGTAATGATTGTGGGTGCAAACTGGTTGGGTTCCTATATTTCTGTCGGCGAAAAGCGCTACGAAGAACTCGTTGAGCGGTTTTTTAAAGATATTGGCGTCACGAGTGCCCAAGTGATAGTGTTTGGAAATTCGCCAGATTTTTCCGTCGAGCCCATGCAGTCTGTGGCTAGAAAGATTATCTATTCGCAAGAGCGGCAATTTATGCAGTCAGATGACTATCTGTATTCAAATTTGATACTCGAAAGGTTGTCCTTAAAGTATGGTTTCAGTTATTTCAACCCCTCGTCGGTTCTTTGTAAAAGTGATAGGCCGCTTGAATGCTTAGTTTATGATGGTAGAGATATGACTTTTTTTGACCGTGGGCACTTATCTGGTTTTGGGTCCGTGCTTGTTTTTGAAGGGTTTGCTAAACAGTTCAGCATTACAGAGAAAGAATAACGTAGCCTCCATTCATTGATATTAGTTAGATCGAAAGCAATATCTGCCAGAGCATTTTCTGGGCCTTGAGAAATCCATGTCCACCGTTCTCGCTCCCGGTCATGTACTCATCCTATCCGACTTTTTTGTGCCGATTGGGTATAGCTATAGCCAGATAACACCGTCGACACCCAATCAGGCCCGATATTGATCGGGCTTTTTTTTGCCCATAGAAAGGAGTCACAACCGTGGCCGTAAATACCGTTGATAGCATTGCTAAGTTCATGACAAATGGGCTCATCACCCACTACTCGGTTCATTTCAAGTTATTCGCGAATGAGGACTTGCTCATCACCTGCATTGACCCTGCGGGCGCTTCAATCACCCTAATCCTTGGTGCGCATTACAAGGTCAACGGGGTAGGGGATGGGCAGGGCGGTAGCGTCGTTACCACGACCGCGCTGGCTGAAAACCACCGAATCGGCGGCGGTAAATATCCGGTAGGCACCGAGGACGCGGCAACGAAAAAAAACTGCAATGCGTCAGCGAGTTTGGCAGCTTCAGTCGTACCCACTGGTGGAGTGCTGCCTGTAACGCTGGCGGATACTGTCCAAACCCCTTTTACACAGTGGCCAACGGGACCAAGGCCCGTTTTGAGATACGGCTCTGCGACCACCGTACATGTTTCGAATAACTTTGTGATCATGGGTGAATTTCGTTTCATGGGTGGCTACACCGGTGGACGTGCCAGGGTTCTGCCCATGAGTACAAAGGTGGCGAGCATTGCGCCGGCAGGTCTCGGAGCTGAAAGTGTTGTAAAGGCTGAAAACTGGTACGCCGCTTTTGCGGTTTCCAACGCGACGAGTTCCACTGCGGCAATCAAGACTATGCCATTTTTGCGTGTGTCCAGCGTCGTAGGGCTCGTTGTAAATTTGAACAAGGCGGGGGAAGGGATACACACAGTTCAGGCCCAAACCTACGCATGGTCAGCGACAAACAACCTCACTGGGGTGAAATGCCTTGTGATTAGCGAGGCGGGGATCTTCAGCGGCCGCGTAGCGACGATTACTGCGAATGCGCCTGACAGCATCACGCTTGATTCGGTTGGAGCCTTGGCGTTTGGTGACTACCTTTTGCCTGCGCCACCAGGCTTTGCAGAATTCTGCTATCTGGCTACTTTCTATTACGATACGTTAGAGGTCAGGAATATCTACGATACTGGCATCGAGGTTGTATCAAAAGGCATATACATTCTTTCACCCGATACTGTAGGCGCCCAAACCAATACGACAATCAACTGCGCGGGTTACATCTCGCCGCTCGCCTCAGGAGTTCGGTTGGATTCATTGTGTCGGATGAGCACTGCATCAGGTGGCGACTACGCTGAGTACTTTTCCCCCGACTCGGGAAATCACATCGTTCGTTCGAATTATGACTATAAGGATAATTCTTCAAGTAGGAGTTTTGTATTTGGCGGTGTATCACTAGCCTTTCTGTACGCGCAAACGTTCTGTATTACCACAGCGGGGACGCTACAAGGATCTCGATCCAACGGGCAACTAACCCCAACGGGCTGGTTTGAGCCATAGAGGGCAGGATTGTCGCGCGATCCTGCCTCTGTTCTATAAATTACTGATCGACTTTGTATCTTGCGACCAGCCTGTTTCCACTGTCAGCAACATAGAGATACCCGTTAATGACCTGTAAGCCGTTGGGGAAGTTAAGTCTTTTCCCATTTGGCGCGAACCCTTGGGCCTCGCCAGCAATCGTTATGATGTTGCCGTTTGTGGAAACCATTCTGATCTTGTGGTTGAACTGATCTGCAATGTATACGTTCCCGCGAGTATCAATTGCTAAGTTGGCTGGGGTATTTAAGCCTGCCTCCATGGCGAGCTGGTTATCTCCCGAATAACTTCCCATTCCCTGATACATTGACTGAACTTGCTTTCCAGCAAAGTTGTGTACGATGCCTGTTTTGTCAACGCGTATCACCGAGTTGTTCCAGCTGTCCGCAATGAGCACTTCACCATTTTCAAGGGCAATGACACCTAGAGGGTGATTTAGCTGTATATCAGTTGAGGTGCGCCCGACGACCGGTGTACCAACACTTCCGTTGCCTGCAAAGGTTTGCACTTTCCCGCTTGGGCTGATCTTGCGCACTTTGTTGTTGTAAGTGTCAGAAACATAGAGGGTTCCCTGTGGCCCAAAAGACATACCGCTGATCGATCGGAAGCGCGCATTTTCAGGGTTGTCGTCGTCAATATCACCGTCTTTTTCGTATCCGGCAAAGCGGCTAACTTGCCCCTCATTGTTGATCTTCATGATGCGGTGTTGCTCGGAGACATAAACGTTCAGGTTTTTGTCTACGGCAATTGCTGTAGGGTAATAAAATTTAGTGCTTAGCTTGTCGACATTGATTGATGCCCAGCCTTGCTCACCCGTGCCCGCCCATACCGACGACTTACCGGTAGCAATGTCGTGAATGAAAATCCTAGGGCGCTGATTGTCAAGGATTAGCAGCTTACCTTCACCGTACTGTGCAACGCTGGTCAGCGCGCCTATGGCGTGCTCGCTGGTACCTGTGAGTTGAGTTTTTGTGGTTCCATTGAATGAGTAAAGTACGCCCTGGTCCGAGTCTGTGATCAGCAAGCCTTCTTTGTAAGGCTTAACGTTCGATATATTCGCGAATCCAGATGCTGCCACCGTCGGGTTTAAACTCTCATCGATAGCATAAAGTAAAGTGTGATTGCCCACGAAGAGCGTTTCACCTAGCTTGGCAAGGCCCTTTCCATAGCCACTTTGCAGTTCAACTTCTTTCGGCTTTTCATGGCCTTTGAATCTGTAAAGTTTTTCCAGTTCGGTGGCATATGTTTCATTTTTATCAATCAAGATATCTTTTGCATTTTTCAAGTGATAAGAAGAAGTTGTCTGGTTTGTCCGGATCTTTTGAGTGTTGTCGATGCAGTAGATGCCGCCCGCAATTGCTATGCCATTTACAATATGTGATGAAGGAAAACAAAGCTCCCCATTCAAGTTGTACTTTAATGAGGCCACATAGCCTACTGGCGATTCACTGGCGGTTTCGCCAATTTTTGGAAGCTCAATCTCGCCTGGTCTACCCGCGATGGTCTTGACTATCCCGGTGTCGAGATCTATCTGTCGAAGCAGGTTGTTACCGCTGTCCGAGAACGTTAAAAATTTTTGGTCTTCAGAAATAAGGAGCCCGGTAGGGAAATTGAGCCGTGCCGATTTTCTTAGGCCGTCGCCGTTGAAGCCGGCTTCAAATGTGCCTGCATAATGCTCCATGACGCCATCGGTGAGTTTCCTGATGATATGCAGGTGCGTATCGGATACATATATTGATCCATCTTTCGCCTCAACAGCATCTTCGGGGTAATTGAGCCTGGCATTCTCTGCGAGAGTAGGCTTTGAAGAATCAATACCAAATATTACTTCACCTGATACAGGTCCGGTCAGAGTGTTGTTGCCGCAAGCGCTCAGCGCTAGACTTGAAACAAGTAGTATTATTTTCATTGGAGTCCCTGCCTTCAGTTAGTCGGTGAGCTTATCAAAAGGCTATACAGATACAAACAACTCCAATATAGCCAGTGCTCTATTCGAGCGCTTTCTTGATCTGAGTCGACGTGCGTTTGTTGTTGGAAGCGGGTGCAGGAATATAGACCCGAACGGATAGGGGGTTTCTTAGCGAAAGTCTGTAGGAGGTTTGTGGAAAGCTTGTAGGAAGTTTCTGAGATGAGATGTAAGAGACTTTGCAGAGCCTCATAATCCCTTTCTAACATCGTCAGGCGTGCGCTTGCGTCTGGTATTGCTGTTAAGTGAAAGTGTTTTCATCACGCGGTCCAGACTTTAATTAGAAAAAGGGGCAATCATTTAGATGATTGCCCCTTTCTCGTTTGTGACCTTTGCAAATCAGCAAGTCAGACTACTAAAGCAACCCCTCAACCACCCCCAACCCCACCCGCGGCACCACACTCTCCGGAATTCTGGAACACTCAGACAGGTTATAAACCCTGAAATCATCCCCCACGATTTTGCTGGCCATTAACTCAAACGACGGCAATATGCGGGTGTGATAGTGCTGATCCAGCCCGCAGGGCGACTTGCTGGATTCATCGTTTTCGTAAAATCTCCCGGATTTCTCGTTCAAATCAACGCCCACCATAAACACCTTGGAGAACCCGAGGTGGTAGGCCAGTTGCAGGGCCAGGTACGCAACGGTTCGCGCATCAAAGAACCCCTCGCTCATGTCTTTGCTGAACCCAATGGGGCGTCCGCGAAAGCCGGGTAATGAACGACGAGTGACCAGTGCTGGGTGTTTGCCTAGCACAGTATCAAGCCAGGACGGTCGCAATGCCTTGGCTAGCGGGTATAGATGCCCTGCGGGGAACGTCTCCAAAGAGCGTGCATGGTCTTCCCAAAGCGCAACGTTTTGACTGACGGCCATTGCGTAATTGAACAAATCAGGTTGTTGCTCAGAAAAGCTCCTGTCGGTGCAGGCATAGAAAAGCGGCTTTACATCAGTGTTCAGAAACATCGAAATCGCCCCATTCATCGTGATCATCGGCACGTGGGCGAATTTTTCGAGAGGAAACGACTTGGCCGAAGGGCCCGATGCAATGATGAACACTGCACCGGTATGAGTCTTTCGGCACGCATCAAAATCGTGCAGGTCCAGGTAAGAGGGGATCTGTTTCATCGAACCCTACGCAATAAAGTAATAACTCCTACTCTACCGGACCTGAGCTCGCTTACGCAGTTCCTTTTATAAAAACACGGCCCTCAAAACGTCTGCCCCATCGAGAACTGAAACACTTGCTTATCCGCGTTCTCGGGCGTCTTGATCGGGTACGCCAGGTTCACACTTAACGGCCCCAACGGGCTGTACCACGTCACCCCAACCCCGACAGAGCTGGCCATCTGGCTCAGGTCAACACTGCCACAGCCTTGTGTCGTACTCAGGTAGCACTTGTCCGAGTACACCGTACCCACGTCCCAAAACAGCGAGGTACGCACCGACTTGTTGTCTTTGATGAACGGCACTGGGAACAAGTATTCCACGCCGCCGGTGATCAGAATGTTGCCGCCCAGCGCCTCAGTGTCGCGGTCGGAGTAGTACGCCTGGCCAGCACTGGAATAGGTGCCGGTGGCCGGGGTGTTGCGGGGGCCGAGGGTGCCGCTTTCAAAGCCGCGCACAGTGCCTTCGCCGCCAGCCGTATAGGTTTCATAAAAGGGCAGGCTGGCCGTCGAGCCATAGCCGTTACCGTAGCCGAGTTTGGTGTGGAAGCGCAGGGTGGTGCTGTTGGTGACGGGAACGTAGGTTTGCCCCGAGTAATCGATCTTGTAGAAGCTCAAGTCGCTGCCGGGCACCGTCGCCATGAAATTGAGGCTCTGCGCGTATCCGCGGGTCGCCAGTATGCCCTTGTTCAGCGTCGACTCCGACCAGCCAAGGTTGGCCTTGAAGTTAGTGAACTCCTTGCCTTCTCGCTCGACAAAATCATAGATCTCATCCGCGCTGTAGGTGCCCGGCTCGATGCTGTCGTGCTGCACCGTCAGGCCAAAGTTCAAGCGTGAGGTTTCATTGATCGGGTAGCCGAGGGACGCACCCAAACCATAGCTGTTGATGGCGTAGTACGACACGCCATCGTCGTAGTACTTGTTGTAGTCGGTCTTGCTGTAGAACGCGTTGTAACCCAAGCTCACGCCGTCCGGGGTGAAGTAGGGGTCGGTAAAGCCGATGTTGTACTTGCTCTGGTACTCCGAACGAGTCAGCCCCAGGCTTGCGTAGTTGCCGGTGCCAAGGAAGTTGTTCTGGGTGATCGAGCCACCGAGGATCAACCCCGCGCTCTGGGCAAAGCCGACGCTGGCGGTAATCGAGCCGGACGCTTGTTCCTCTACGGCGTAGTTCACATCCAGCTGATCGTCCACGCCCGCAACCGCCGGGGTTTCAACGTTGACCTCCTTGAAGAACCCCAGGCGTTCGAGGCGCACCTTGGACTGATCGATCAGGTAGGTCGACGCCCAACCACCTTCCATCTGGCGCATTTCACGGCGCAGCACCTTGTCGTCGGTCTTGGTATTGCCACGGAAGTTAACCCGGTCGACGTAGGCTCGCTTGCCGGGGTCGACGGCGAACGTGATATCCACGGTGTGACCTTTATCATCAACCTGTGGTACGCCATTGACGTTGGCGAAGGTGTAGCCCTCATTGCCCAGGCGACGGGTAATCAGTTCCGAGGTGGTGGTCATCAACTTGCGCGAGAACACCTGGCCTTTTTGCACCAGCAGCAGTGATTGCACCTGATCTTCCGGCACCTTCAATTCACCGCTGAGCTTTACCTCGCGCACCGTGTATTTCTGGCCTTCCTGGATATTCACAGTGATATAGACGTGCTTCTTGTCCGGGGTCATGGAGACCTGGGTCGAAGCGATATCCATATTGATGTAGCCACGGTCCAGGTAATACGAGCGCAAGCGCTCCAAGTCGCCGGAGAGTTTTTCCCGCGCATATTTATCGTCATTCTTGAAAAACGATAGCCAGTTGCTGGTCTTGAGGGTGAACTGGTCGATCAATGCTTCATCGGGGAACACCGTGTTGCCTACCACGTTGATGTGCTGGATCGACGCCACTTCGCCCTCATTGATCTTGATCTTTACCCCCACCCGATTGCGCGGCTGGGCCATTACCTCGGTTTCGACCGATGCCGAATAACGCCCCTGGGCCACGTACTGGCGTTGCAATTCGTTGCGCACACCTTCAAGGGTTGCGCGCTGGAAAATCTCACCCTCGGCCAGGCCGGACTGCTTCATGCCCTTCATCAAGTCTTCGGTGGCGATGGCCTTGTTGCCCTCGAACTCGATACTGGCAACCGAAGGGCGCTCGACTACATTGATAATTAGCACATCGCCTTCGCGGCTCAGTTGGATGTCCTGGAAGTAGCCGATCTTGAATAGCGCACGCGTAGCGTCCACCAGGCGCCGGTCATCCGCCTCGTCGCCGACGTTCAGCGGCAGTGCGCCGAACACGCTGCCCGCCGATACCCGTTGCAGGCCGTTGATTCGAATATCCGAGATTTTGAAACCCTGGGCGAGTGCCAGTGTGGCATTGAGCAGCAGCGCAACCGAGCAAAGCAGGCGCGAAAAATTCATCAAGATCTTTTCCAGAACACATCGACAAGCAGCGCCGGCGCGGCCGGACTGGTGAGCATCCAGCTTAAGAGCGCCTCGCGTTTGGTGCGGTTAACTGAATGTCAAGTTAGGTAAAGGTTGGCCGCAAACCTTCAAGCAGGGCTGATAATGCGCAGCCCCCCACCGACGAGCCCGCGATGATCTCCGTACTGTTGGTCGACGACGACCAGGAACTGACTGGAATGCTGAGCCAATACCTGGCGAGCGAAGGCTTTGCGGCGAGCGCCGTGCACACCGGCGAGGAGGGTGAGATCGAGGCCTTGTCGGGGCGCTACAGCATTGTGGTGCTCGACGTGATGCTGCCCAAACGCTCGGGCATCGAAGTGCTGCGGCGCATTCGAGCGACCAGCCAGGTGCCAGTGGTGCTGCTCACCGCCCGCGGCGACAACATCGACCGCATCACTGGCCTGGAACTGGGCGCCGATGACTACGTGCCCAAACCCAGCTCCCCCGGCGAGCTGGTTGCGCGCATGCGCGCCATCATGCGCAGGGTGCAGCCAGCGGGCCAGCCGACCTCTGAGGTGATCACGACTGGCGCGCTGGTGCTATGGCCCGGCAAGCGCCAGGCCTTGTGGAACGGTGTCGAATTGGGCGTGACCAGTACCGAGTTCAGCCTGCTTGAAGAACTCGCCCGCAGCGCCGGGCAGGTGGTGAGTAAAAAGGACCTGTCACTCAACGCCTTGGGCTGCCCCTTGACCCGCTACGACCGCCGCATCGACGTACACATCAGCAGCATCCGGCAAAAACTCGGGCCACGTCCGGACGCCAAGGCGTGGATTCAAAGCGTGCGCGGCCTCGGTTACTTGTTGATTGCCGAATGAGCAAGCCCAGCCTGCTGTTCTGGAAACTGTTCCTGGCCTTCTGGCTGGCCACTACCTTCACGTTTCTTGCGGGTGTCGGCGTGCTTGAGTTGGGCAGTTTCCGGCCGGGCGACCCTCATGTGGAGGCTATCCTGGCGAGCGAAGAGCGGCTGCTGCAACAGTTTGGTATCGAGGCCGCCGGCCAGCTGCTCACGGTATGGGAGCATCCGCCGGATGAAGCTATCGGCGTCTATGACAGTGCGGGTCAGTTGCTGGCGGGCCTGCCCGTTGCGCAGCCGGTGTATGAGCGCGCGATCATCAGCAAAGAGGGCCTGGCGCTGTCGATCAAGTCCACACATGCCCCTGATGATCACGGGCGACCTTGGCGGCAGATTCCGCTGATCATCGGCACGTTGATGAGCGCATTGTTCAGCGGCTACATGGCCTACTACCTGGCCTGGCCATTGGCTCACTTGAAGCGTGCAATGAGCGACGCCGCCCAGGGGCGTTTCGAAACCCGTGTAAAGCCCGCCATGGGCAAACGCCGGGATGAAATCGTCGACCTCGCCGAAGACTGCGACCGCATGGCCAACCAACTGAAAGTATTGGTGCACGCCCAGCAACATCTATTGCACGACATCTCTCATGAATTGCGCTCCCCGTTGACGCGAATACAGGCTGCCATCGGGCTGTTTCGCCAGGACAGTACTCGCTTGGAAATGCTCGAACGCATCGAGCGTGAATCCGAGCGCATGGACACGCTTATTGAAGCGTTGCTAACCCTGGCGCGCCTGCAGGGGCGCCCCGAAAGCATTGAGCGCGAGTCTCTGGATATCACTGAGTTGCTGAAGATGATTGTTGAGGACGCGCAATTCGAAGCCGGCATCAAAGGCTGTCGCGTCGAGCTACAGGCGTGCCCACCCTTTATCGCCTGTGTCAGTGGCGAATTGCTGTATCGCTGCTTTGAAAACGTCATCCGCAACGCTGTTCGTTACACTCGGCCGAACACTACCGTGCAGGTAGTGGCCCAGGTCGACGCCGACGGTAACCGCCTGAACGTTAGCATTACCGACCATGGCCCCGGCGTCGAGAGCGACCGCCTGCAAAGCATCTTCCACCCCTTCGAACGTGGCGCGGGTGACGCCAGCGTCGGCTTCGGCCTGGGTTTGGCCATCGCCGCAAGGGCGGTGCAAATGCACGGCGGCAGTATCATCGCGCGCAACGAAGCGCGCGGCGGGCTGACGGTGGAGATCCACCTGCACAACGCACGATCTTTACACGACATTACATTGGCTTGACCGCCCTGTACGTCACGCCTGATTAGACTTCTCGCCATTGATTGAACGGAGGTGGCGATGTTTCAGGTGCACAAAAAGGGCTTCGTGCCCGGTAGGAAAATGGTCGACGGGCTGGTCCCCTATGACTTCTTCTGCGAAGACAGCCCGGCGATCAACCTGTTTGTCTTTACCGGTGCGGCCACGCCGGACGCGACTGTGGCAGAACAGACGCTGTGGGGCTTCACCCGGCTGGAGCGCTTCGAGGCGATGACCAGCGCGCTGGTGACCAACAAGCAGCACGCGGGTTGGTTTCAGAGCGTCAGCGTGCTGACCGGGCCCAACCAGAACGGCACGCAAAGCGTGAAGTTCCAGCGTGTGCTGAAGATCATCAAGCACGCCAGCGCCACGCGCAAAGTGGACTACGAGATCCTCACTGACGAAGGTGACACCTATTTCACTCGCCAGGCTGTCGCTGAAAACAGCGCAAAAACTGTCATCTATTCGGCCGATCCGATCGTTGCAGCCGGATAGTCGGTATATCCCCGCGTCGGGCTGCCATCAATGCCGTAGAACGTGGCGCGATCACCTTCGGCCAGCGGCCAGTTGTTCTGCATGCGCTCCACCAGATCTGGGTTGGCAATGAAGGGGCGTCCGAAGGCCACCAGATCCAGCTCGCCTTTTTCCAGCACCGCATCGGCCAATTCACGATTGAAACCGCCAGCCGCAATCAGCGTGCCCTGGTAGGCCTGGCGAAACTGCGTGGCGAAACCGGCCGGGATAGCCTCGGCGCCAATCGTCAGTTGGTCGCTCAAATGCACATAGGCGAGGCTGCATTCATTGATGGCCGCCGCGAGACTCAGCCACGCCTCGGCTTCTTCGGCGTACGGCTGCATATCGAACAGGCGCCCGAACGGTGAGATACGCACGCCGACCCGCTCGCCTCCAATCTCACTGGCGAGGGCATCCAGGGTTTCCAGCAGAAAGCGCTGGCGGTTGGCAATGGAGCCGCCGTACTCATCGGTACGCGTATTTAATGCGCCATTCAAAAACTGCTCGAACAAGTAGCCATTGGCGCCGTGCAGCTCGACACCGTCAAAACCTGCGTCGATCGCACGGCGGGCGGCGCCGACAAAGTCTGCGGTCACGCGACGCACCTCATGGGTTTCGAGCGCTCGCGGCGTGCTGGCCTGTATCGGCCCCGGCTGGCCTTCGGCGACCCAGGCATAGGCATTCGAGCGGGCGGCGCTCACCGCCACCGATGACACCGGCGCACCACCCCCAGGCTGAATCGACACATGGGACACACGCCCCACATGCCACAACTGCGCGAAGATCTTGCCGCCCTTGGCGTGCACCGCATCGGTCACCCGGCGCCAGCCTTGGGTTTGTGCATCGTTGTACAGGCCGGGGTTGAACAGGTAACCGCAACCCTCGCGGGAGATCGGCGCGCCTTCGCTGATGATCAGCCCGGCCGAGGCACGTTGGGTGTAATAGAGAACGGTGTGTTCATCCGGGATATCGTCCCGCGCACGGGCACGGGTCATGGGGGCCATCACCACGCGGTTGGTCAACGCAGTGCCCGCCAGGTCGTAAGGTTTGAACAGGTTGCTCATGGGAGTTCTCGGCAAGTGATAAGGGTTTAGGAATGCTCGGGCCACACCACGTCCAGGCGTGTGTGGCTGATCAGCCATTTGCCGTCGACGCGGCGGTATTCATCGACGTACACGCCAAGCAGCAGCAATGGGTTTTCCCCGGCGGGGCGTTGGGTGACGAAGTCGATCAGGTAGCAGCGACCTTCGGCGCGGTCTTCATCGAGGATCTCGATCCAGTGGTTGGACACCGCATGCAGGAAGGGGTACTCGCCGCGTTGCTCGGTATCAAAATCACGAAAGGCCTGGGCCAAACCCGCCTTGATGGCATCACGGCCGGTCCAGCCGGCGCGGTCGACCTGGCAAATGGCGTCTTCGGTAAACAACGCGCCAAGTTCATCCATGCGGTTGGCGTCGAGGTGATGGCAGTAGCGCAGACGCAGGGTGCGAATGGCTTCCAGGCTGACAAGGTGGTGTAGATCGGCGGTCATGGAACCTCGCTGGGGTGGTCATTGAACAGTGACACCTAGCTTATTCCAGCGTGTCAGTTGGATTAACCCGGTAAAATTACGTTCAGTTGATCCTGTCAGGCTAGAATCTAGGTTTTCTGTGGGCACGGCAGCGATGGAAACCCTTCAATTCGACGGCATCCCTGAATTTATCCTGGCCGCCCAACTGGGCAGCTTTACCGCAGCGGCCTTGCAGTTGGGCGTGACCAGCTCGGCGGTGGGCAAGAGCGTCACGCGTCTGGAGAAGCGCTTGGGCATCCAGTTGCTGCACCGCAGCACGCGCAAATTGAGCCTGACCCACGAGGGCGAGGTTTACCTGGCCAGTTGCCTGCGGGTGATGGAGGAATTGCGCGGGGTCGAGGGCAGCTTCCTCAGCGGTGTCGCCGAGCCCAAGGGCCGCTTGCGGATCGACCTGCCCGCCGCGTTTGGCCGCCGGCATATCGCACCGCTGCTGATCGCGTTGGCCGGTCGGTATTCGCAACTGGACCTGACCCTCACGTTTGGCGAGCGTAAGGTCGACATGATCAACGAAGGCATTGACCTGGCAGTGCGCATCGGTGAGCTCAAGGATGACCCGGAGCTGGTGGCCCGTCGCTTGGGCGAGCAACGCCTGGTGATCTGCGCCGCGCCACAGTACCTGCGCCATGCGCCGCTGCTGCTGAGCCCGGCCGATCTGCTGGTGCACGATTGCATCATTGGCTGGCGTATCGGGCTGCGTAAGGCCTGGCTGCTGAAAAACGCCAAAGGCAGCGTGCAAGAGCAGGAAATACGCGTGCGTCATGAGTTCGGCGACGGCGAGATGATGCTGCGGGCGACTCTCGACGGCGGCGGCCTGTGCCAATTGCCGACGTGGCTGGTGGCCGAACACCTGCGCAGTGGAGCGTTGGTCACGGTACTCGACGACTGCGCAGGGGCAACCATGCCGATCCACGTGATCTGGCCGCACACCCGTTACGTGCAGCCCAAGGTGCGAGTGGTGGTGGACGCACTGCTGGAAATGGCCGCGCAACACACCGAAGTATTTGGCGGCGGTGAAAAATAAATCAAATAGCTTGTCCCTTTTTTTTGCCTCACTGGTCATTCCGGGTAAGTGAACAAAATCGAGAGCTTCCGCCAATGCCCGCAATTCGCCCCTTGCTCAAGCTGAGCCTGCTGCTGAGCCTCAGCGCCAGCCCGTTTTTCGCGTCCGTCAGCTATGCCGACGACGCCCGTCGCAGCTACCAGGTGCCGGCCGGCAGCCTGAGTGCCGCGCTTACCCGGTTCGCCGGCTTGGCAGGGGTCAACCTGTCGGTGGACCCGGCCCTGGTGAGCGGGCGCAGCAGCAGTGGTTTGTCTGGCGAGTTCGGCGTGGAAGAGGGCTTCGCGCGCCTGCTGCAAGGCTCGGGCCTGCAACTGCAACCCATGGGCGACCAGGCTTATATGTTGATGCCGGTGCCGGATGGCAGCACGTTGGAGCTGGCACCCACCTCGATCCTTGGCACCACCGGCCTGTACGACGGTGATACCTACGCCGGTGGCCAAGTGGCGCGGCGTGGCTCCCAAGGCCTGTTGGGCACGCGGGATTTCATGGAAACCCCCTTCAGCATGACCACCTACACCCAAGAGGCGGTGAAAAACCAACAGGCCCGCACTCTGGGCGACCTGATTGCCAGTGACCCTTCGGTGCGCGCCACCAACCCGGCCGGCGGGCGTTATGAACAGTTCACCATCCGTGGTTTCAGCCTGTTCAACAGTGATGTGTCCTATAACGGCCTTTACGGCGTGCTGCCGACCTACACCATCGACATGGAAATGGCCGACCGCGTCGATATCTTCAAAGGCCCCACCCAGTTGATCAACGGCATCTCGCCCCGAGGCAGCGTGGGCGGCGGGATCAACGTGGTGCCCAAGCGCGCCACCGACAAAGACATCAACTCGTTCACCGGCACCTGGGCCTCCGACAGCCAGGCCGGCGGCGCGGTGGACGTGGGCCGGCGCTTTGGCGAAGACAACAAGTTCGGCATTCGCTTCAACGGCGTGAAGCAGTCCGGCGATACCACGTGGGACCACCAGAGCGTCGACCGCGAAATGGCCGTGCTGGGCCTGGATTTCCGTGGCGAGCGCCTGCGCCTTTCCACCGATATCGGCCACACAGAGCGCGATACCGATGCGCCGCAGGAGCGCGTGCAAGTGGCGGCCGCAGCCCCCGTGCCCAGCGCCAACGACGTGCGTCGCAACTATGCGCAATCCTGGAGCAAGGCCCGCACCAAGGACACCTTCGGTACGGTCAACGCTGAATATGACCTGAGCGACTCCGTGATGCTGTACGGCGGTTTCGGTGCACGTAAAAGCAACCATGAATTCCTGCGTCACGCGGTCTCGGTGACCAACGCCGCGGGCAATTTCAGTGTGTCGCCAAGGGACTTCACCCGGGACGAAAACGTACGCACCTACAACGCCGGTGTGCGCAACTGGTTCCATACCGGGTCGGTGAGCCATGAGGTCAACCTGGCCGCCAGCTACTTCGACATGGACTTCACCAACGGCGGCGCCCGTTACGCGACGGTGAACGGCAATAACCTTTACGACCCGGTGCAAACCCCCACGCCGACCACGGCCACGCGCCAGGACGCCAAGGTGTACACCGAAAACAAGTTCAGCGGCGTGGCGTTGTCCGATACCCTGGGCTTTTTCGACGACCGCCTGCTGCTGACCCTTGGCGCCCGCTGGCAGCGGGTCAAGGTGACGGACTGGAGCAACGGCGTCAAAGGCAAGACCGGCTACGACGAAGAGAAGGTCTCGCCCTCCGGCGGCCTGCTGTTCAAGGCCACCGACAAGCTGTCGCTGTACGCCAACTACATGGAAGGCTTGAGCCAGGGCAAGATCGCGCCGTCCATCTCGCGCAACGAAGACGAGATCTTCCCGCCCTTTATCAGCCGCCAGATGGAAGTGGGCGCCAAGTACGACGCTGGCGCTTTCGCCGTGACCGCTGCGGTGTTTCGCATCAAGCAACCGGCCTATGAAACCAACGCCGTCAGCAATCTGTTCGGCCCCAACGGCAAACGCCAGAACACCGGCGTGGAGCTGAGTGCGTTCGGCGAGCCGATCAAGGGCGTGCGTTTGCTCGGCGGGGTGATGTACATCGACAGCAAACTCAAAGACACCACCAACGGCGCCTGGGACGGCAACCGTGCGCCGGCCACGCCCAAGTACAACGTCAACTTGGGCGCCGAGTGGGACGTACCGGGGCTTGAAGGTTTGACACTGACCAGTCGCGGCATCCATTCCAGCTCGCAGTACCTGGACCAGTCCAACGTCAAGGAAATCGACGCCTGGAACCGTATCGACCTGGGCGCACGCTATGCCTTCAAAGTGGATGACAAACACGTGACCCTGCGGGCGAATGTCGAAAACGTGGCGGACAAACGCTACTGGAGTTCGGCCGGTGCGTCGGATGACAGCGAGCCGGGCCTGACCCTGGCGACTCCGCGTACCTACTTGCTCTCTGCCACCGTCGACTTTTAGTCAGACGCAGATCCAACGGCGAGAGGAGGGCCATGTGGGAGGGGGCTTGCTCCCGATAGCGGTGTATCAGCCACAAACAAATTGACTGACCCACCGCTATCGGGAGCAAGCCCCCTCCCACATTTATCCGGCCGTGTCAGTTCTAGCTTCATCAGCCCAATGAGAATGTTTTTTGATCACACCGCCTCGATATGGAATAGTACCCGCCGTTTTCCCAGGCCTGTCTAGCCCGGGTGTTTTAACGCTGAGGTTCTTGCCATGCGATTGTTGCGCTTCATCCCCACCCTGGCCGCCTGCCTGCTGGCGTTCTCTTCAAGCGTAATCAACGCTGCCCCTATCGACCTGAACGACGGCCAGCACGCGGTGCATCTGCCAGATGCGCCCAAGCGCGTGGTGGTGCTGGAGTTCTCATTTCTAGACAGCCTCGCCGCTGTTGCCGTCACCCCGGTCGGCGCCGCCGATGATGGTGACGCCAACCGCGTGTTGCCCCGCGTACGCCAGGCCATCGGCCAGTGGAAGTCGGTGGGCCTGCGTTCGCAGCCGAGCATCGAGGAAATTGCCCGGCTCAAGCCAGACCTGATCGTCGCCGACCTCAACCGTCACCAAGCCCTGTACAGCGACCTGGCGAGCATTGCGCCGACCTTGTTGCTGCCGTCGCGGGGCGAAGACTACGAGGGCAGCCTCAAGTCCGCCGAGCTGATCGGCAAGGCGTTGGGCAAGAGCCCGCAAATGGAAGCGCGCATCCAGAAAAACCGCGAAAACCTCAAGGCCATCGCCCAACAAATTCCTGCCGGCGCTAGCGTGTTGTTTGGCGTTGCCCGTGAAGACAGCTTCTCCGTGCACGGCCCGGACTCCTATGCCGGCAGCGTGCTGCAAGCCATCGGCCTGAAAGTGCCGAGCGTACGTGCCAAGGCCGCGCCCACCGAATTCGTCAGCCTGGAACAACTGCTGGCGCTGGACCCGGGCTGGTTGCTGGTCGGCCATTACCGTCGCCCCAGCATCGTCGACACCTGGAGCAAGCAACCGCTGTGGCAAGTGCTCGGCGCCGTGCGCAACCAACACGTCGCCGAAGTGGATGGCGACAGCTGGGCGCGCAACCGCGGCGTGCTGGCCTCGGAGCAGATCGCCGAAGACGCGTTGGCGATTCTTAAAGGCGGCAAAGCCGTATTGAGCCAGTAACCGTGCCGCGCAGTGTTGCCGCCGTTGGCGTGGTGCTGCTGGGGGCCGTGTTGTTCTGGTTCTCGCTGTACAGTTGGTCGCCGTTCACGATCACGGCGGCCGACGCCTGGAACGGCCTGATTCATCAGGGCAGTGTCGGCGGCAATATGGCCTACATCGTTGCCCAGTTGCGGGTGCCGCGTGCGGTGTGTGCGGCGTTGGTCGGTGCTTGCCTGGGCCTGGCTGGTGCATTGATGCAGGGCATCACCCGTAACCGCCTCGCGTCGCCGTCGCTGTTTGGCGTGACGGCGGGGGCGGCGTTGGGGTTGGCGTTGTTCTCGACCGGCTTGGTCGCGCCGCCGTTTGCCGGTGGCGCGTTGCTGATGACCTGCCTGGGTGGCGCGTTGGCCTGGGTCACGGTGTTCAGCCTCGGCGGCGCATGGTCGCCGACCACGGCTCAAGGCCGCTTGGTGCTGGCCGGTGTGGCCGTCGCAGCACTGTGTGCGGCCTTGACCCGCCTCACAGTGATTTTGGTCGAGGCCCAGGCGCAAAGCGTCCTGAACTGGCTGGCCGGCTCTCTTGCCAATGTCGGTGCTGCCCAGGTGCAGTTGCTTTGGCCGTGCACGCTGATCGGCGGCCTATGGGCGCTATGGTGTGCGCCGCGCCTGAACCTGATCAACCTCGGCGAAGACGCCGCGCGCTCTTTGGGCGTGGGCATCGCCAGCCTGCGTTTGCAGGTGTTTATCGCCAGCCTATTGTTGGTAGGGGCGAGTGTCTGCGCAGTGGGGCCGATTGGTTTTGTCGGGCTGATCGCGCCGAATATCCTTCGCCAGTTTTTGGGCAATGACTACCGCTGGCTCATCCCCTTGAGCGCTGCGTTGGGCGCCGTCATCGTGCTGGGCGCCGACCTGCTCAGCCGCGCTGTGGCCTTCCCGGTGGAAACCCCGGCCGGTGTGGTCACTGCGTTGATTGGCGCACCGTTCTTTCTCTTTCTTGCCAGGCGCGCCCTATGATTCGCCCCCGCTTGCGCCTGTGGCTGCTGCTCGGCTTGCTGCTGCTGGCCACCTTTATCAGCCTGAGTGCCGGGACGTTGTGGCTCAAACCCGCCACCGTACTGGAGCGTTTGCTGGCCCACGACGCCCTCGACTTCGAAGTGTGGAACCATCGCCTGCCACGCAGCCTGATCGCGATCCTCGCCGGTGCCGCGTTCGGCCTGGCCGGGGCGATTGTGCAGGGCGTGATCCGTAACCCGCTGGCGTCGCCGGAGATCCTGGGCGTAACCCAGGGCGCAGGCTTGGCGCTGACCGTGGCGATCATCAGTTGGCCGCAGTTGCCGATCGTGTGGCTGCCGGTGGTGGCGTGCCTGGGCGGCGCTGGCGGTGCGTTACTGCTGGCGTTGTACAACACCGGCGTGAGTTTCTCTGGGGTGCGCTTTGCGTTGTCCGGGGTGGCGATTGCGGTGACCTTGTCCAGCGTCACCGAGTTTTTGATCCTGTCCCATCCGCTGGATATCAACACCGCGTTGCTCGCGCTCACCGGCAGCCTGTGGAGCCGGAACTGGCACCATGTGGCGCTGGTGCTGCCGTTCCTGGTGTTGATCCCGCTGGGCCTGTGCCTGGCCAAACCGCTGAACCTGATTGCCTTGGGCGATGAGGCCGCCCATAGCCTGGGCACGGCGCTGAACCGCACGCGCTGGCTGGCGATGGCGTGCGCGGTGCTGCTTACCAGCCTGGGTGTTGGCGTGATCGGGCCGATTGGGTTTGTCGGGCTGGTCGCACCGCATATGGCACGGCGCTTGGTGGGCGGGCATCACCAATGTCTGTTGCCCGCTGCGATGTTGATCGGCGCGTTGCTGCTGGTGTTGGCCGACACACTGGGCCGCACGCTGATCGCGCCCAGCGAAATCCCCGCCGGGGTGCTCACGGCCGTGATTGGCGCGCCGTATTTTCTTTGGTTGCTGGCACGGTTCAAGGGCTGATCACATGAGTATTTTGCAGGCACATCAGCTCGATATTGGTTACGGCGCGACGCGCATCGTGCAAGGGTTGTCGTTCACGCCACCGGCGGGCAAGGTCACCGCATTGATTGGGCCCAACGGCTGCGGCAAGTCCACCTTGCTCAAGGCGTTTGCGCGCATTCTCAAGCCGACCCAGGGTGAATTGACCCTGGATGGCCAGGCCTACGCCAGCCTGAGCGCCCGCCAGTTGGCGCGCCAGATTGCGTTCTTGCCCCAGGTGTTGCCGGTGCCGGAAGGCGTCAGCGTGCGCCAGTTGGTCGCGTATGGCCGCAGCCCCCACAACGCGTTGTGGGGGCGCCTGAGCGGCAGTGACCAGTCCCATGTGACCCAAGCCATGCAGCGCCTGGAACTGGACGTATTGGCGGATCGCGCCCTGGCCGATTTGTCCGGCGGCCAGCGCCAACGCGCATGGCTGGCGATGGTGCTGGCGCAGAACGCGCCGGTAGTGTTGCTGGATGAGCCCACCACCTACCTGGATATCAGCCATCAGGTTGAGTTGCTTGATTTGATGAGGGAGTTGGCTGCGCAGGGCAAGACAGTGATTACGGTGTTGCACGATATCAACCAGGCTTGCCGGTATGCAGATCACTTGGCGGTGATGCATGCCGGCAAATTGGTGGCCGATGGTGAGCCGGGGGCGGTGATCAGTGTCGAACTGATGCGGCAGGTGTTTGATGTGCAGGTGCAGGTGATGCAGGAGCCGATTGCCGGAACCCCGATGTGCCTGATTGAGAAAAGCACACGGTCTCAAGCCTGACGGAGTTCCAAAGGTGGCTGGGGTTTTACTCTGCACTCAAGCCTGATGCAGTTCAAATGTGGGAGGGGGCTTGCCCCCGATGAGGGAGTGTCAGTTGATATATCTGTGGCTGACCCACCGCCATCGGGGGCGGGCCCCCTCCCACATTTGGATCTTAGTCGGCTTCGGGCCTCCATACAGCCTTGTTCACGTCGATGGCCTTGGGCAGCAACTTGTTCTGATAGAACAAATCCGCCGTCGCCTGCTGCGCCTGGATGATCTTGTCGTCAATCGGCAGGATCGGCGAAGGCGGGCGGTTGTCCATGTAACGCGCAATCACCTCGGCAGGCAGCCCCATAAACCCGGTCAGCACCTTCAAGCTGTCTTCACGCTGGCTACGGGTCAACGCTTCTGCCGCACTGAGTTCATCCAGCACGTCACGCACAAACGCCCCATTAGCCTTCGCATACTCGCGCCGCGCGGTGTACACCGGCCCCGATAACCCCAACCCTTCACCATTGGCCAGCACATGGCTCGGGCTTTGGCTTAACGCCAGGGACGAATACGGTTCCCAGATTGCCCACGCATCCACGCTGCCTTGCTCGAACGCCGCACGGGCATCGGCGGGCGGCAGGTACACCGGTTGGATGTCCTTGTAGCTCAGACCGGCCTTGTTCAGCGCGCGCAGGATCACGTTGTGTGAGCTGGAGCCCTTCTGAAAGGCGACTTTCTTACCCTTCAGGTCTGCCACCGAGTGCAGCGGGCTGCCGTTGCGCACCAGGATGGTTTCAGCGGTCGGTTTGGGCGGTTCAGCGCCGATGTAGACCAGGTCGGCGCCGGCCGCCTGGGCGAAGAGCGGCGGGATATCGCCGGTGGAGCCCACGTCCAGGGCGCCGACGTTCAATGCTTCAAGCATCTGCGGCCCGGCGGGGAATTCGATCCATTTCACATCGGTCTGTGGGAAGCGTTTTTCCAGCAGCCCATGTTCCTTGGCGAGCACCAGGGCGATGGAGCCTTTCTGGTAGCCGATGCGCAAGGTGGCCGGGTCGGCAGCCAATGTGGTTTGGGTCACGGCTAGCAGGGCCAATAACAGCGCTGGAATCTTCATGCGTCGTCCTTTTTAAAACGGTTTTCTGGGCGCGCCAAGCCGAGGTTTTCGCGCAAGGTGGAGCCCGTGTATTCAGTGCGGAACAGGCCGCGCCGTTGCAGCTCGGGCACGACCCACTCGGCGAAGTCCTCCAGCCCGCCCGGCAAGTGCGGTACCAGGATATTAAAGCCATCCGCCGCACCGTTTTCGAACCAGCGTTGCAGCTCATCGGCGATCTGCGCAGGCGTGCCAATCAGGCTGTAATGCCCGCGACCACCCGCAATCCTTCGACCTAACTGGGCCAGGGTCAGGTTCTCGCGAAGCGCCAAATCACTGAGCAATTGCTGACGGCTGCGCTGCCCGCTGTCGGTCAACGGCAGCTCCGGCAGCGGCCCGTCCAGCGGGTAGCCGGACAGGTCGAAGTTACCGAGCATGCGCCCAAGCAGCGCGACGCCGACTTCGGGCTCAACCAAATCCTGGAACGCCTCGAACTTCGCTTGGGCCTCAGCCTCGGTCTGTCCGACCACTACAAAAACGCCGGGCATGATTTTCAGCGAATTCTCATCGCGTCCGTACGCTTGAAGACGGCCCTTGAGGTCGGCATAAAACGTCTGGGCATTCTCCAGTGACGTCTGGGCGGTAAACACCACCTCAGCAGTTTGCGCCGCCAGCTCACGACCGGTTTGCGAAGAACCCGCCTGCACGATCACCGGCTGGCCTTGAGGCGAGCGCGCTACGTTCAGCGGGCCCTTGACGCGAAAGTGTTCGCCCACGTGGTCCAGCACATGCAATTTGGCCGGGTCGTAGTAGTTGCCGCTGGCCTTGTCGCGCACAAAGGCGTCGTCTTCCCAGCTGTCCCACAGGCCGGTTACCACCTGATGAAACTCGCGGGCGCGGCTGTAGCGTTCGCCATGGCCCAGGTGTTCATCACGGCCGAAATTCTGCGCTTCGGCGGCAGCGTCCGACGTCACCAGGTTCCAGCCCGCGCGCCCGCCGGACAGATGATCCAGCGAGGCGAATTTGCGCGCCACATGGTAGGGCTCGTTATAGGTGGTGGTCGCCGTGGCGATCAGGCCGATGTGGTCCGTCACTGCACTCAGCGCCGAGAGCAAGGTCAGCGGTTCGAAATGATCCGAACGCGCCATATGGCTGGCGATCTCACCCGTGGCGGCGGCAACGCTGTCGGCCACGAACAGGGCATCGAATTTCGCCGCCTCAGCGACGCGCGCCAGGTGTTTGTACTGGGCGATATTCAGCCCTGCATTCGCCGGCACATCCGGGTGGCGCCAGGCGGCGACGTGGTGCCCGGTGGCCATGAGGAAGGCGCCGAGTTTCAGTTGACGGCTCATGTTTAGAAGTCCTTGCGCAGTTGCACGCCGAAGTAACGTTCATCGTCACGGGGCACGGCGCGGTAGATGTAGTTGCCGCCGCTGGCCAGCATCGGCGAGTAAGACTTGTCGGCAAGATTCTTGGCCAGCAAGGCCACGCGCCAGCCGTTGGTGTAGTCGGCCAGGGCTACGCTGGCGTTCCAGATGCCGTAAGCCCCTTGCTTGGTGTCGACGTTCTGGCTGATGTCGTACTGCACTTCGCTTTGCCAGCTGTAGTCGGTGCCCAGTTCGATGTCCAGGCCGTTATCCAGCGGGATGCTGTAGTCGGCGCGTACGTAGCTTTTCCAGTCCGGGCTGTAAGGCAGCGGCTTGCCGTTGACGTTGCACGTAGCCGCGGCACCCGCCGGGCAGGCGAATTCATCGATGCGTGCACGGGTGTAGGCCAGGGCGCCGGAGAGCTTGAGTTGCTGGGTGGCCTGCAAGGCGTAATCCAACTCGACGCCTTCGGTGCTGACGCTGCCGGCGTTGATCAGGCGGGTCACTACCTGGCCGGCGACGGTGTCGAAAAAGTTGGCCTGGTAGTTGTCGTAGTCGCTGTGGAATACCGCGAGGTTAGTGGTCAGGCGATTGTTCCACGCGGTGGCCTTGATCCCTGCTTCCCAGGTGTTGGAGGTCTCGGGCTTGAGGGCGTCGGTGTCACGCGGCTGCATGTTGAAGAACACGTTGTAGGCCGGGCCTTTGTAGCCACGGGAATAGGTCAGGTAGCTGGTGACGTTGTCGGTGATGTCGTACTGCACGCCCAGGCGGCCGGACCAGCCGTCTTCATCCACCGAGCCCGAACTGGACGTGGCCGGTTGAATGCCGCTGACCGTGGTGGCCGAGGTGGAAACACGGCGATGATCGTATTTCAGGTCGTCGTGGGTGTAGCGCAAGCCGGCGATGCCGCGAAAGCGCGAGGTGAAATTCAGCGTGGTTTCACCGAACACCGCGTAGCTGTCGTTGGTGGTGCTGTAGTCGGCGATGCCACGGTCGGTGCGCGTGGTGGTGGTAAGGGTGCGCTGATAGGTTTCCTCGTCCTTGCCGTGCATGTAGAACAGGCCGCCGACGTACTCCAGGAATTCGCCCTTGGGTGAGGCAAGACGCAGTTCCTGGGAGTACTGGTTGAATTCCAGCTGGCCTTTGTCAGCAGTACCGGGGAACGCGGCAGTCACGGTGCCGAGGCGGTCGCCGTCCTGGTATTGGGTGTTGTCCCAGCCGCGCCAGGCGGTGATGGAGGTGAGGGTGTAGTCGCCCAGATTCCAGTCCAACTGCGCCGACAGGCCTTTGTTGGTGTCTTCCACATGGCTTCGGGTGTCGGTGTTGATGTCGCGGTTGTCGCTGGAGGCGCGCACCGGGCTCAGCGCGTTGGTGAACGCAGGCGTCAGGGACTTGCTCACCACGCCATTAGGTGCGTCGTCGTGGGACTGCATGTAGTCGCCGATCAGGGTCAGTTTCAGGTCGTCGTTAGGGGTGAACTCCAACTTGCCGCGAATGCCCTTGTGGTTGTAGCCGTTGACCTCTTGGCCGTTGTGTTTGTTGTCGACGTTACCGTCGTAGCTGCCAAACAAGGTGCTGACCGAACCCTTGAGCACATCCGGCACCAGGCTGCTGCCAATGCCGAAACGGGTGCGGCTTTCGTTGCCGCTGTAGTAGGACTGGTCGATATAACCGTGAGTCTCTGCGGTGGGCGCCTTGCTGGTGATGTTCAGCACACCGGCCGAGGCGTTCTTGCCGAACAGCGTGCCTTGTGGGCCGCGCAGCACTTCGATGCGTTCCAGGTCGAGCAGGTCGAGGGTGGCTTGGCCGGGGCGGGCGTAGACCACGCCGTCGATCACCGTGGCCACGGTTGGCTCAACGCCGGGGGAGGTTGAAATAGTGCCCACGCCGCGCACGAACAGCGAGGTGTCCTTGTTGGACGCGCCGGTGCGGAAATTCAGCGACGGCACTTGCTGCGCAATGCTCGCCACGCCGTTGCGGTTGTCGCGCTCAAGCTGCTCGCCGTCGAGCACCGAGACCGCCACCGGGACCTTTTGCAGCGACTCTTCGCGGCGCGTGGCGGTGACGGTCACCGGTTTGAGCGTCGGCTCTTGCTCATCGGCCGCAAAGGCGGGCAGGGCCGTCAGCCCGGCGAGGATCAATAACGTTGTGCGTTGGAAGTTGTGCATGCTGTGCCCGCTCGAAAAAAATGCCCTGAACCGCTGCCGTTCTGCGACGGTAGCGCCTGTGAATTCGTCTCTGGCATTCGCTCGAGCGAGTAGCAGACAAAGCGCTTTGTTAGCGCTAACATCGGCATTATTGTGAGGTATGCTTTAGAACGTCAAATACTGAAAAATTAGTCCTATATGTCTTTTTGTTTCTAACAGGATGCTTCCGTGAGTGAAGACAAACCGCGCAAACGCCGTGGCGCCGGGCGGGTGACCTTGAATACGGTGGCGCGTCAGGCCGGGGTGTCGGCCATTACGGTGTCGCGCTATTTCAACCAGCCTGAGCAAGTGTCGCCCGAACGTCGCGAGCGCATTGCGCAGGTGGTGGCCGAGTTGGGTTATGTGCCCAACCTGGTGGCCGGCGGGTTGGCCTCGGCGCGCGGGCGGATCGTGGCCATGGTGATCCCGAACATCTCCGGGCCCATCTTTGCCAATACCATTCAAGGCTTCAGCGATACCCTCAGCCGCCATGGCTATCAGCTGTTGCTGGCGTCGAGTTACTTCAGCGCCGAACAGGAAGAGAACGCGGTACGGGCGTTCCTCGGCTGGTCGCCGGCGGCCTTGGTATTGACCAGCCGGTTTCACAGCGCGGCCACCGAAAAGATGATCGCCGACGCGGATATCCCAGTGGTCGAAACCTGGGACTACGTGCCCGAGCGCGAGCCGTTGCAGATCGGTTTTTCCCATTACGAAGTGGGCGTCATGGCAGCGCGTTATCTCTATGGTCAAGGCTATCGACGCATTGCTTTCGTGCAAAACAGTGCGGCAGGCGACTTCAGCGCGATGGAGCGGGGCGAGGGGTTTGCCGCGACGCTGACGGAATTGGGTGTGCAACCCTGGGCCTTTGCCCCCGACGCTGATCGTGCACCGTTCGAGGCGGGCAAGCAGGCAATGGACGCACTCATGAGCCACGCCACACCACCCGACGCCATCTTCTTCGCCAACGACAACCTGGCTGCCGGTGGCCTGCTGGCCGGGCAGCGTGCCGGCGTGAAAATCCCGCAGGACTGCGCCGTATTGGGCTTTGGCGACTACCCCTTCGCCGAAATGCTGCTGCCCAGCCTCAGCACCATCAAGCCGCCGGCCCTGGAGATTGGCGTACTGGCCGCCACCCGCGTGCTGGAAAGCCTCGGCGTGTTGCCGGTGGAGGATGAAGTACAGCGGTTGAACCTGTTGGAGTGCCAATTGATCGAACGGGAAAGCTCAAGGACGTTGCCATGACCCAACCCACTCCCAAAACCCGTCGCGCCCCCAAAGGCGAAAAGCGCCGCGAGGAGCTGCTGGACGCAGCCTTGCAGGTGTTTTCCCTGGAAGGCTACAGCGGCGCATCCATGGCCCAGGTGGCGGCGATCGTGGGCATTTCAGTGGCCGGTTTGCTGCATCACTTTCCCAGCAAGATCTCACTGTTGATGGGGGTGTTGCAGCGTCGGGACGAGGTCAATCAGCGAATTGCCGATGAAGTGCGTGCGGAGAAGTCCCTGAACGGTTTACTCGGCAGTCTGCGGGCGATCAACCGCTCGAACGCCACGGCGCCGGGGGTGGTGCGGGCGTTTAGCATTTTGAATGCCGAGAGTTTGCTGGACACCCACCCGGCGTGGAGCTGGTTCCAGGTGCGCTATGCGGCGATTCATCAGCGCATGCAGGGGCAGTTTGCGGAGTTGGTGGCGGCGGGGGAGGTGCGCGCCGACGTGGATATCGCCGGGCTGGTGGAAGAGATTTTGGCGATGATGGATGGGTTGCAGATCCAGTGGCTGCGGTTTCCCGAGCAGGTCGATTTGGTAGCGCGCTTCGACACCTACATCGCACGGGTCGAAGCCGCCATCAGACCCTGATGCAATCCAAAGTGGGCAGCGTCAAATGTGGGAGCTGGCTTGCCTGCGAAGGCGGTGGTTCAGCTGGCACTTGTATCGCCTGACACACCGCTTTCGCGAGCAAGCCCGCTCCCACTGAAAAGCATCCTGCTTACCGATCAGTTCCCGGCAGAACTGCCCTGAGCACTGTCATCGCTCATGTCATAGCCATCACCTGCGCTGGTGCCGCTATCCCCGTCATTCTGATGCAGCACCCCACCAGTCTTCACCTGCGGCAACTCCCGCAACGTCGAATTCAACGCCGAACGCGGCAAGGGATTGCTGGTGGTGGTCGACAGCTCCTGGCGGAACGGGTTAACCAGCTTGGCATTCAGACGAATGTCCTGAGACGAAGCACCCACCGACAAGTTGAAACTGTCCGCATCCACCACCCATTGCTTGCTCTTCACGTCGTAGTAAGCCAGCGAGCGGTCGTTGAGTTCGATGGTCACGCGCTTGCTCTCACCCGGTTTCAAGAACACCTTCTTGTAGCCCTTGAGTTCCTTAAGCGCCCGTTCGACTTTCGGGTGGTTCTGGCCCACATACAACTCGGCCACTTCAGCGCCAGCGACCTTGCCGGTATTAGCCAGGTCGAACGACACCTTGATCGGCGCGCCCGCCACCGCAACCCCAGGGCTCACGCTGATATTGCTGTAGCCAAAGGTGGTGTACGACAAGCCATACCCGAACGGATACAGCGGCTTGATGCCCTTTTTCTCATACCCACGATAGCCCAGGAACAGGTCGTCCTTGTAGCTCATCTCGGCCAGGGTTTCCTGGTTGTCGAATTTCGGGAAGGTCGCGTAGATCGGGTTGTCTTCGATATTGCGCTCGATGCTGATCGGCAACTTGGCCGACGGGTTGACCTTGCCCAGCAAAATCTCCGCCAACGCCTGGCCGCCGTTCTGCCCAGGGTAGAACGCATGCAGCGCGGCCGGCACCTGGTCGATCCAGTCGCTCATCTTCAAGCCGGTACCGCCGTGCATCGTGACCACGGTGTTCGGGTTGACCTTGGCGATGCTCTGGATCAACTGGCCCTGAAACTCAGGCAGATCAAAGCTGTGGTCGAACCCTTCACCTTCGTATTCATTGCTGTTGCCGGCGGCCACCAGTACTGCGTCGTACTGAGACAGGTCTTGCGGTGCAACCAGTGAAGCCCAGCTCATTTGCACGCCGACCAGGCCGCCCATGGTGGAGAGATAGCCGTTGCGGCGCGAGTACTCAAGCTTGATATCAACCGGCTTGCCAGCTTGCAGCTTGACCTTGGCAAACACCGGAATCGTGGGCGGGATGCTGTTGTTCGGCAGCGGCTTGCCGTCGCCGTTGTCGAGGACTTTCTTGCCGTCGACGTACAGGCGCACCGCACCGTCGGCGCGGATCTTGAACACCTGCTCGCCGCTGACCGTCGGCGTGACCTGGCCGCTGTAGCGAATCGAGGTGGCGGCGGTGTCGCCATTCACTGGCAGGCTGTCGGTGGACCAGTCCAGGTCGACATGAGTGTCGGTACGGCTGGCCGCCGCGTCGCCAGACCAGTTGGTGTTGCTGAAAAACTCGGTCTTCAGGCCCTTGGCGCTGTTGCCGGCGCTGTCGGTGTGGGTCCATACCGAGGCGCTCGGGTCCAGCGACAGCCCGTCGATAAACTCGACCTTGGCACCCGGTGCCAGTTGCTGCAAGCCGCTCAGCTCGCTGATGTAGTTGGCCGCCATCACGTTGGCGCTGCCGAACCCGGTGGGCGGCGCGTATTTGGCCAGGTTGCCGACCACGGCAATGCGCTTGGCTTTCTTGGTATCCAGTGGCAGCAGGTTGTTCTGGTTTTTCAGCAGCACGATGCCTTCGCGTGCGGCATTCAGGGCCACGCGGTTGCTGGTGGCGCTGTTCATGTTGTGGTTGGTCAGCGGTGCCTTGCTGTCGAACTTGAACAGGTAAATTTGCTTGAGGATGCGCCGCACCTTGTCATCCAGGGTCGCGCCGCTCAGCTCGCCACTGTCCAGGAACGGCTTGAGCACCGAGCTGTTCATCTGGTAGCCCATCATGTCGAGGTCGGTGCCGGCCTGGGCGGCAGGCAAGCCGTTGACCACGGCGTTGTAGTCGCTCTGCACGAAGCCTGGGTAGCCCCATTCGGTCTTCAGGATATCGTGGATCAGGTGCGAGTTCTCGCAGGCGAACTCACCGTTCACCTTCTGGAACGCGCACATCATCATCGCCACTTTGCTGTTCTTTGAGGCTGACTCGAACGGAGGCAAGGTCATCTCGCGCAGCACACGCTCGCTGATGATTTCATCGAGGTGGAAGCGGTTGCTTTCCTGGTCATTGGCCGCGTAGTGCTTGGCGTTGGCCCACACCCCACGGGACTGGATGCCGTTGATCAACGCCGGCCCCAGGCTGGCGCCGAGGAATGGGTCTTCTCCCGACAAGTACTCGAACGCACGCCCGCTGTAGGGCATGCGGTACAGGTTCACCCCAGGCCCCGTGACGAACTGATAACCGCCGCTGGCCGTGTCATAGCCCAGGGCGCGACCCACGTCGATGGCGCGGCGCGGGTTCCAGCTGGCCGCCACGTTCGGGCCGGACGGATACACCACGCCCTGGTCATTGCCTTCACTGGTGTAACGCACGCCCACGCCGCCGTCGGCACCGTGAATCTGCGGGATGCCGTACTGGCTCAACGGCTTGACGTCCCAGCCCCCGATGCCGCCGATATAGGCGAGCTTTTCTTCCTGGGTCATCTTTGCCAGGGTCTTGTCGGCGGCCTTTTCTGCACGGCTCACCATGCCTGCGTCCAGCGCCGGGCTGGTCGCCGCGTGTGCATGGGACACGGCCAGTGCCAGCAGGGCAAAAGCCGACTGCGCACCGATCATCTTGCGTTTACTCATGGGTCTCTCCAACAACTGTTTATTAAACATGGCGCACCAATAAGTGCGCGTTCGTCACTTTTCTGTAGGCAATAGTTGGCCTTTATCGCAATTTTTAACCGATGGCTAATTGCAATTACTTGGCGAATTTCGCAGTTTTGCTAGTGTGAAAAATGTATTACTTGTTGTTATAAATAATGTCTAAGTGATATCGCGCGATGGCATTTTGAATCACAAAAACCCAATAATTAAGGCAATTCTTGCGGTTATAAGTCAAACAAAAGCTAATTTTTGCGTGAAATTAGAAATATTTCATTACGATTCTGAACTAAGGCTAAACCTACCAGTCGATTGGTTTAACAAAATTTATGAGGTCGTGGCGAACTAGTGGCGTTGCTCGGTAGTTCTAAAAGGCCATGTTTTATACACGCTGTCATACACAACGCTTTGGTGTAGGGTCTTGGCCGAAATCAAGGCGCCATCTGAGCAATCTGCTGTTTTTGATCTGGAGAACGTTGATGAAGATTTCCCTGTTGAGTGCCGGTGTTGTATTGGGCGTTGCACTGAGTGGTGCGGCCATGGCGGTTGAGTCCACCGATGCAGACGCCAAGTCCGGCGCTGCCGATTCCACGGTGATCACCCAGGCGCACGATGCCAAGGCGGTCAAAAAGCAAAAAGCGGAAACCACCAAGGGCGGCCGGCCGTTGAAAGAGAGCAAGGCCTCGAACTAGCGGCCAGCGCACAACCCCCCCCTTTGGGAGCGGGCTTGCTCGCGAAAGCGGTGGGTCAGTCGATGTATCCGGTGACTGACACTCCGCTTTCGCGAGCAAGCCCGCTCCCACAAGGGTCTTTCATTGCCCCTTAGATAGCTGCTCATGCCAAGTCCCCCAACGCCCATCAATGCCTGCCAACTGCACATCCCGGACACCGAACAAGTGTGCGCCTGGCTGATGCAGCATGCCGGCTTGAAAACCGTCGACCTGGAGCGCGCCCGGCGCTTGTCACACGAGTCTGACGACACCGAATTGCTCGGCCTGCTCACCCGCCTGGGGTTGGTTTCCGAAGTCGAGTTGGCGCGGGCGTGGGCCGGTTTGCTCGGTGCACCGTTGATGCTGGCTGACGCTGCGCCACCGTTGCTGGACCCGCTGCCTGCACTGACCGAACGCTTCATGCGTCACTACCAAGTGGTGCCAGTGGGCTGGAGCCACGGCGGCCTGCGCGTGCTGGCGGCCAACCCGTCGCAGCTGTATCCGTTTGAGGCTGTGGCCTACGCCTGTGGCTTGCCGGTGTGGCTGGCCATCGGCGCGCGCAACGAAGTCGACACGTTGATCGAGCGCTACTACGGCCAGGGCCGTTCCGCCATGGGCACCCTGATCGAAAACCTCGACGAGCAGGGCGGCGCCCTGGAAGACATCGAACACCTCAAGGACATGGCCTCCGAGGCACCGGTGATACGCCTGGTCAACCTGATCCTGCAACGCGCCGTTGAGCATCGCGCCTCCGACATCCATATCGAACCCTTCGAAAGCCAGCTCAAGGTGCGCTACCGCATCGACGGTGTGTTGCACGAAGCCGAAGCGCCGCCGTCCAGTTCCTCGGCGGCGGTGATTTCGCGGGTGAAGATCATGGCGCGACTCGACATCGCCGAGCGCCGCCTGCCCCAGGACGGGCGCATCATGCTGCGCATTCAGGGCAAGGAGCTGGATTTGCGGGTGTCCACGGTGCCCACCAGCTTTGGCGAGTCGGTGGTGATGCGTTTGCTCGACCGCCAAACCGTGAGCTTCGACTTCCAGAGCCTGGGTTTCGACGGCCAGCGCCTCGAAACCTTTCTTGAAGTACTGGAGCGACCCCACGGCATCCTGTTGGTCACCGGCCCCACCGGCTCGGGCAAAACCACCACCCTCTACACCGCGCTGTCGCGGCTCAACACCGCCGAACGCAAGATCATCACCGTGGAAGACCCGGTGGAATACCAGCTCGAAGGCATCAACCAGATCCAGGTCAAACCCGCCATTGGCCTGGACTTCGCCGGGGCCCTGCGCTCCATCGTGCGCCAGGACCCGGACGTGATCATGATCGGTGAGATCCGCGACCTGGAGACTTGCCGCATCGCGATCCAGTCATCGCTGACCGGCCACTTGGTGCTCTCGACGCTGCACACCAACAGCGCCTCGGCGAGTATCACGCGGCTGCTGGACATGGGTGTCGAAAGCTACCTGATCGCCTCGACGGTCAACGGCATCCTCGCTCAGCGTTTGGTCAGGCGACTTGATCCAGCCACCCGCGAAGCCTTCGAAGCACCGCCCGAACTGATCGCCGAACACGGCCTGGACCGCTTCACCGATGAGCGTCCGATCAAACTCTACCGACCCCGCGCGGATGCCCCCGGCGGCGGTTATCACGGCCGCAGTGCAATCACCGAATTGCTGGTGATGAACGAAGAACTGCGCGGCCTGCTGATGCGCCAGGCCGACGCCGCCACCCTTGAACAGGCCGCTCGCCGTGGCGGCCTGCGCACCCTGCACGAAGAAGGCCTGCGCCAAGCTGTGGCCGGCGTGACCTCGCTGGAAGAAGTGCTGCGCGTCACCCGGGGCGAAGGCACATGAGCCTGTTCAAATACCGCGCCCTCGACAGCCAGGGCGTGGCGCAAAACGGCACTCTGGAAGCCAAGGACCACGCCGCCGCCGTGGCCACCTTGCACAAGCGCGGCCTGCTGTTGTTGCAAATCGACCCCGCCGGCAGCCAGGGCCTGCGCAATGCCTTGGGCCGTGGTCAGTTGAACGGTGCGGCGCTGGTGAGCTTTACCCAGCAACTGGCGACCCTGCTGGGCGCCGGCCAGCCGCTGGAGCGCTCGCTGGGCATCCTGCTCAAGCAGCCCGGCCAGCCGCAAACCCGTGCCCTCATCGAGCGTATCCGCGAACACGTCAAGGCCGGCAAACCCTTATCCAAAGCGTTGGAAGAGGAGGGCAGCCAGTTCTCGCCGCTGTACCTGAGCATGGTGCGTGCCGGTGAGGCCGGTGGCGCGCTGGAAAACACCCTGCGCCAGCTCAGCGATTATCTGGAGCGCAGCCAGTTGTTAAGGGGCGAAGTGATCAACGCGTTGATCTATCCGGCCTTTCTGGTGGTGGGTGTGCTGGGTTCCCTGGCCCTGTTGCTGGCGTATGTCGTCCCGCAATTCGTGCCGATTTTCAAAGACCTCGGCGTGCCGATCCCGCTGATTACCGAAGTGATTCTCGGCCTTGGCCAGTTCCTCGGTGCTTATGGTTTGGCGGTATTGGCCGGCTTGATTGGGTTGATCTGGACCCTGGCCGCACGCCTGCGCAACCCGCAACGCCGCGAGCGTTATGACCGCCGCGTGCTGGGCATTCGCATCATCGGCCCGCTGTTGCAAAGGGTCGAAGCCGCACGCCTGGCGCGCACCCTCGGCACCTTGCTCAGCAATGGCGTGGCCTTGCTGCAAGCGCTGGTGATCGCCCGCCAGGTCTGCACCAACCGCGCGCTGCAAGCCCAGGTCGCCCAGGCGGCCGAGTCAGTCAAAGGCGGCGGCACCCTGGCCAGCGCCTTTGGCGCGCAACCGCTGCTGCCCGACCTGGCCCTGCAAATGATTGAAGTCGGCGAACAGGCCGGCGAACTCGACAGCATGCTGCTCAAGGTCGCCGACGTGTTCGACGTCGAAGCCAAACGCGGCATCGACCGCCTGCTCGCTGCGCTGGTGCCGTCCCTGACCGTGGTCATGGCGGTGCTGGTGGCGGTGATCATGCTCGCGATCATGCTGCCGCTGATGAGCCTGACCAGCAATATATGAACCCTCAAGGACTAATCCCCATGCGCTCCAAACCTGCACGCCGCCAAGGCGGTTTCACCCTGTTGGAAATGCTCGCCGTGATCGTGCTGCTGGGCATCGTCGCCACCATCGTGGTACGCCAGGTCGGTGGCAACGTCGACAAGGGCAAATACGGCGCGGGCAAGGCGCAACTGGCGAGCCTGTCGATGAAGATCGAAAGCTACGGCCTGGATATCGGCTCGCCGCCCAAGAGCCTGCAACAGCTGGTCGACAAACCCGCCAATGCCGCCGGTTGGGCCGGCCCCTACGCCAAGCCGTCAGACCTGAAAGACCCGTTTGGCCATGCCTTCGGCTATCGCTTCCCCGGTGAGCACGGCGCGTTCGACCTGATCTTCTATGGCCAGGACGGCCAGCCCGGCGGCGAAGGCTACAGCGCCGATTTGGGCAACTGGGAATAATGCCCAACCCTCAGCGCGGCTTTACCCTGCTGGAGATGCTGGTGGTGATCGTCTTGATCAGCGTCGCCGCCGGGCTGGTGGGGTTTGGCCTGCAACAAGGGCTCAAGGCCGCCCGCGAGCGTCAGGTGGTCGGGCAAATGGTAGAGGCCTTGCGCAGTACGCGAGCACGGGCGATTGTCAGCGGCCACACGGCCAGCACCGAATTTAACCTGCAAACGCTGAGCTTCAAGGCCCCCGGTCGCCCCTTCAGGCATTGGCCGGCAGACCTGCAAGTGACCCTGCACACCGCCGAGCAAGCCGGCTCTAGCGTCGAGTTCTACCCCGATGGCAGCTCCACGGGCGGCAACCTGTTGTTGACCAATGGCACACGCCGTTGGCGCATCGACATCGGCTGGCTGACCGGCAGCGTACAGTCCAAGGCCCTGCCATGAAGCGCCAGGCGGGGTTCACCCTGCTGGAGATGCTCGCCGCGCTGGTGCTTATGGCGATTTGCAGCACGGTGCTGCTGGTCGCCTTTGGCCAAAGTGCGCGGTCGCTGGCGCAGGTCAATCACAGTGATCGCCTGACCCACGCCGCACTCAGCGTGCTCGATCAGGAAGCCAGCGGGCCGCTGGCCCGTGGCGTGCGCCAGGGCAGCGTGCAGGGCATCCGTTGGCAATTGAACATTGCCCAGCAGCCAACACGATTGGGCCAGCCGCGTTTGTTTCGCGTTGATCTGACCGTCAGCGAAGGGCCGCACCAGGCACATTTCAGCACGCTTAAATTGCGTGCCGTGACGGACAGGGCGCCACTGTGAAGCGACGCCAACAGGGCTTCACCTTGCTTGAAATCATGATTGTGCTCAGCTTGCTCGGTGTGCTGCTGACCCTGGTGGGCGGTGCGTTGCTGGGGGCCAATCGCGCCGTGCTCAAGGCCCAGCGATACACCACCAGCCTGGATGAAATGCGCGCCGCCCAGCAGTTTTTGCGCACGGCCATCAGCGAAGCCTTGCCGTTGGACGTGACCGAAGACGATAGCCAGACCCCTGGTTTTTTTGTGGGGGCCGCGCAGCGGATGCAATTTGTCGCGACCTTGCCCGGTGTGCTCGGCGGCGGCATTCAGCGCTTCACCTTGCAGCTGAAAGGCAGCGATTTACAGGTGGCCTTCGCCCAGTTTGAATCCGCCGCCCAGTTCAGTGTGCCGGCGTCGCGCAGTGAACCGCAGGTGCTGTTGAAGAATGTCCAAGCGCTGCAATTGAGCTATCGCGGCGTCTCGCCCAAAGGCCAGGCCACCGGTTGGATCAGCGACTGGCCGTGGACCAAACGGCTGCCCTACGCGGTGCGCATTGACGCCACAGTCAGCGGGCCGGTGCCGTGGGTCAGCCAGGTGGTGGCGTTGCGGTTGAACCTTTCCGGCGGGGCGACCGATCAATGAAGCGCCAACGTGGCGTGGCCTTGCTGCTGGTGCTGTGGGTACTGGCGTTGCTCAGTCTGTTGCTCGGTGGGCTGGCCGGTTGGGTGCAGTTGCAAACCCGCCAGGCTGCGTGGCATCGCCAGCACACCCAAGCCGCATTGGCGGCGGAGGCGGGCGTGGCGTTGGTCATGCAGGCGCTGGCCGATCCCGAGCAGCGCAAACAGTGGGTCGCCGATGGGCGGGAAATCCCGTTGGTGTTTGATGACGCGCAGTTGCGTGTGGGCCTGCGCAGTGAGCGCGGCAAGTTGTATTTGAACAGTGCCGAGCCCGCCGACTTTGCCCGCGTGGCCCTGGCCTGCGGTGCCACCCAGGCCCAAGCCTCGCACTTGGCCAAAGCCCTGGAAACCCGGCGCAACCAAGGGCTGGCGCCGTTCCGTGTGGTCGAAGAATTACGCCAGTTGCCGGGCATGAGCCAGGCGCTGTACAGCCGGCTGGTGCCGCAGATCACCTTGTGGAGCGGCCTGGACCGGCCTGACCCGGCCTTCGCCAGCCCGCTGATGCGCAAGGCCTTGAACCTGCCGCACCAAAGCGCGGTGGGTGCCGACCCCGGCGAAGTGCTGGTCATCAGCAGTCGCGCCGAACGCCCCGGCGGTTACCACGCGCGGTTGCATGTCACCGTCTTATTGAGCCCATCGGAGGGAAGCGCACAACCTTATCGGGTGCTGCGTTGGCAAGAATGAATCGATTGTTATCCAAACCCCTGGCGCAGCTTGCACCATTTGCCCAGCGCTGGCGTGGCAGCGTGTTGCAGCAGGGCTGGCGCCTGTGGCTCAAGGAGCTGCACGGCTGCTTGCCGAGCTGGCTGCGCCAACACGAGTTGCCTGAGCAGAGCTACCTTTGGCCGTTGCTCGAACCGGTGATGCCAGTGCCCGACAACGTGCGCCAAGTACTGGTACTCGCGCCTTCGACGGTGCTGGTGCAAAGCCTGCAGCTGCCGCTGGCCGCGGCACGCAACCTCACGGCCGTAGTGGGTTATGAACTCGACCGCTTCACCCCTTTCGACGCCGATCAGCTGTATTTCGTCGCGCGTCAGGAGCGACGTACCCCCACGCACCTCAAGGTGACGCTGGTGGCCGTTTTGCGCGAACGCCTCGACCAGATCCTGGCCGACTGCGCCGCGTTGGGCTTGCGACCGCATCACGTGGATGTGCAGGGGTTGGGCGTGGATTTGCTGCCCGCACCGTTACGCCCGCGCCAGCGCACGGCCGGCAAGGGCTTGCAGCGCAGCTTGCCGTGGCTGTGTGGTGCATTGCTCATCGCGGCGATGCTGCTCTGGCTCAACGACCGCCAGCGGGTGCTCGACGCCATGCATGCAAGTGTTCAGCAGCAAAAGGCTCAAGTCGCCGAGGTGCAGCGTCTGCGCCAGCAACTGCTCAATACGCGCGGCGCGGCGCAGTACCTGATTCGCCGCAAAGCCGCCCAGCCACCGTTGGCGGCGCTGCTCAATGAACTGACCACCTGCCTGCCCGCCGACACCTGGATCGACCAATTGGAAATCAACGACGGCGCCGACGTGTCGTTCTCCGGGCAAAGCGCCAAGGCCAGCGCCTTGATCACCCGCATCAAGGCCTGCCACAGCCTGGAAAATGCCCAGTTCGAAGGGGTGATCCAACCCGACGCGCAAACCGGCAAAGACCAGTTTTCCCTGCGTGCCCACTTGCATCAGGAGGCCGCCGATGCGCCGACCACTGACACCCCGTGAACGTCGCGGCGCTGCGCTCTTGCTGTTGGCGCTGGTGCTGGGCGCGGCGTACTGGCTGTTGATCGACAGCTGGTTCGCCGGCCCCCTGCGCACCATGGGCGAGCAAGCCGAACAATTGCGTGAGCAGCAGCAACGCTACGCCGGCCTGTTGCAGCAGGGCGCTTCACTGCGCGAGCAACTGGAGCAGGCCCGCCAAGACCCGGCCAGCAGCACCAGCCTATTGCCCGGCGATGACCCCAGCGCCGTGGCCGCCGACCTGATGCAGCGCAGTGCCGACCTGATCAACAGCCAGGCCAACCTCGGCGGCGGTTGCAAGCTGACCCAGCGCATGCCGATCACCCCCGAGCAGGACGACAGCGAGCCCTATCGCCAGGTCAAGGTCAGCCTGACCCTGGACTGTGCCATCGAGCCGTTGACCGCAATCCTGCATGCGCTGGAGTACCAGCGGCCGTTCCTGTTCGTGGACGAGATGAGCATCCGCCGTCGGCCTGATGCGCCCGCCAACGGCGGCGCCGGCAAATTGGTGGTGCACCTGTTGGTGCGCGGCTACTTGCAACCGGCAGGCGCGAAGCAGGTGTCGCGATGATCCCGGTATTGCGCCCCATCGAGTGGGCATTGCTTGGGTTGTCTGGCCTGCTGGGCGTGCTGATGGTGGTGATTTTGAGCAGTGTGGGTGATGCGCCACAGTGGTTGCCTACCCCTGAGCCCAAGGCTGGCGCCAGTGCGTCGGCCAAGGTGCTGAACGCACCGGATGCAAGCCTCGAAAGCCTGGCCGGCACCTGGCAGGCGCCGCTGTTCAGCCCCGACCGTAGCCCGGATCACGCCGTGGGCCAGGCCCAAGCGTCGAGCCTATCGAGCCTGGTACTGACCGGTGTCGTGCTCGACGGCGACCTGCGCGTGGCGCTGCTTAAACCCGCCGACGGCCCTGCATTGAAAATCCACCAGGGCCAGCGCCTGCCCAACGGCTGGCAACTGGAGCAACTCACCCCCCGCGATGCCCGTTTCGTGTTGGACGGTCGCACGCAAACCCTGAGCCTCAAGGCCCTGCGTTTGCCGCCGCCGTCCAATACACCCCCGATTACCCTTCCTCACGAGCCCACCCCTTGATCGATACAGTCCCCGGCGCCTTGCGCACCACCGTGTTTTGCCTGGCCACCGCCGTTTCCCTCGGCGGCTGCGGCTCACTGCCCGACCACCTCGACGCGGACGACGCGCTGATGCACGAGGCGATGCAGGGCACCGGCTCGCAGCGCCCGCCTGTTGAGCCTGCCAGCGAGCCGTCTGTACAGCCCCAGGCCACGACTGCGCCGCAACGTCAGTTGATCCGCGGCAACCAGCAGTTTGTGCGCCCGCCCACCGCAGCGGTAGCGGGCGAGCAGGCCGGCGGCGACATCGTGTTCAACTTCGCCGACCAGCCCATCGAAGCCGTCATCAACAGCGTGATGGGTGACCTGCTGCACGAGAACTACAGCATCGCCCAGGGCGTGAAGGGCAATGTCAGCTTCTCCACTTCCAAACCGGTGAACAAGCAACAGGCGCTGTCGATCCTGGAAACCCTGCTGTCCTGGACCGACAACGCCATGATCAAACAGGGCAACCGCTATGTGATCCTGCCCGCCAACCAGGCCGTGGCCGGCAAACTGGTGCCGCAGATGCGTGTGGCGCAGCCCTCCAGTGGGTTGTCGGCGCGGCTATTCCCACTGCGCTACATTTCCGCCACCGAGATGCAAAAGCTGCTTAAACCCTTCGCCCGCGAAAACGCTTTTTTGCTGGTAGACCCGGCCCGCAACGTGCTGAGCCTTGCCGGCACCCCGGAGGAACTGGCCAACTACCAAGACACCATCGACACCTTTGATGTGGATTGGCTCAAGGGCATGTCGGTGGGCGTGTTCGGTCTGCAACGCGCTTCGGTCGCCGAGCTGATGCCCGAGTTGCAAAAGATGTTCGGCCCCGACAGCGGCATGCCCTTGGCGGGCATGGTGCGGTTCCTGCCCATCGAGCGCACCAACTCGGTGGTGGCGATCTCTTCGCAGCCACAGTACCTGAGCGAGGTCGGCGACTGGATCCACACCATCGACGAAGGCGGTGGCAACGAGCCGCAAATGTACGTGTACGACGTGCGCAACATGAAGGCCACCGACCTGGCCAAGTACCTGCGGCAGATCTACGGCACTGGTGCGATCAAGGATGACGCGCCGGCCAAGGTCGCACCGGGTTTGCGCACGGCGACGCTGTCTTCGCCGGGCACCAACAGCACCTCCGGCAGCACGCCCGGCGGCTTGAGCAATAACTTCAATAACAGCCAGCCTGTCGCGGATGATGAAGAACCGCAGGCTGAGCAGGACACCGCCGAGCAGGGCGTGACCGAAGACGCCCCAACCAAAAGCCTCGACGCCGGCACCCGCATCACCGCGCAAAAGAGCAGCAATCAATTGCTGGTACGTACCCGCCCGGTGCAGTGGAAAGAAATTGAATCGGCGATCAAACGCCTCGACAACCCACCGCTGCAAGTGCAGATCGAAACGCGCATTCTCGAAGTCAAACTCAGTGGTGAACTCGACCTTGGCGTGCAGTGGTACCTGGGGCGGTTGGCGGGTAATTCCACCAGCACCACCGTGGCCAACACCGCCGGCAGCCAAGGTGCCCTGGGCGGTGGCGGGGCAGGGCTGGGGGCGGCGGATTCGTTGTTCTACTCGTTTGTCAGCTCCAACCTGCAAGTGGCCTTGCATGCGCTGGAAACCAATGGCCGCACCCAAGTGCTGTCGGCGCCGTCGCTAGTAGTGATGAACAACCAGCCGGCGCAGATTCAGGTGGGTGACAACATTCCCATCAGCCAGACCACCGTGAATACCGGCACCTCCGACACCACGTTGAGCAGCGTTGAATACGTGCAGACCGGAGTGATTCTGGACGTGGTGCCGCGAATTAATCCGGGTGGGTTGGTGTATATGGATATTCAGCAGCAGGTCAGTGATGCCGAGACTCAAGCGGCGAGTGATACCCAGAGTAATCCGCGTATCTCGACGCGCTCGGTGTCGACGCAGGTGGCGGTGCAGAGTGGGCAGACGGTGTTGTTGGGGGGGTTGATCAAGCAGGACAACGCTGAGTCGGTGAGTGCGGTGCCTTATCTTGGGAAGATTCCGGGGTTGCGGTGGTTGTTTGGGAATACCAGCAAGTCCAAGGACCGCACTGAATTGATTGTGCTGATTACACCGAGGGTGATTACCAGTGGGAGTCAGGCGCGGCAGGTGACGGATGATTATCGGCAGCAGATGCAGCTTTTGCGGCCGGGGGGTGGAGTGTGCGAGTGTACATATCCGTTATTTAGGTAACGGCTGCTTATGGTTCCGCTCTTACAGCGGGTCACTTTTGGAAAGACCCAAAAGTAACCAAAAGGTCTTCGCCCCAACACTCGGCACCTCGCCTAGGCTCGGTGTGCCCTCACTCCGGCTTTGGAGCGTGGGCCGCCGCAATGGGCCATCCATGGCCCAGTGCGGCTAACCCGGCGTCCTGCCGGGTTACCCACGCTCCAAAGCCTGCGTTCGGCCAGCGTGTTTGACGGGGCGACCCCAGATCAAAAGCAAAAGCGCGGCGGCCTTAGAGCCGACCGGTTGGGTGTGCCGTTCACCATTCAAATGTGGGAGGGGCGGTGCGACGATTCGACTTGCCCCCGATGAGGGAGTGCCAGTTGAAATATCTGTGACTGACACACCGCCATCGGGGGCAAGCCCCCTCCCACATTTGGCCCTCATACATCAGGTAGATGGTGGTCTGATCTGGCTCTGGCTCTGGCTCTGGCTCTGGCTCTGGCTTTTGATCTTGATCTTAGGCGCCCCGTTAACCACGCTGGCCGAACGCAGGCTTGAATCCGTGGGTAACCCGGCAGGACGCCGGGTTAGCCGCCCCGCGCCATGGATGGCGCGTGGCGGCGGCCCACGGATTCAAGCCGGAGTGAGGGCACACCGAGCCTAGGCGAGGTGCCGAGTGGTGGGGCAAGAGCCCTTTGGTTACTTTGGGGCTCTTTTCCAAAGTGACTCGCCGTAAGGGCGAAACCAATATCAGCCATTACCGCAAAAACGGATATGTACTCAATTCTCCTCAAGAAGACATTATTTAAATGAATAACCCCATCAAAAAATAATGAAATCCAAGAATATTAGCTTAGACCAAAACAGCATTATATTTTCAAAACCCATTCCGTTATGTTTGATCGCAACAGCCTACCCCTCACCACGGATGGTACCCATCGTGATTCAGATTCTGCTCCCATAACCGGGCAATCATGCCCGCAGCAGAATCGTTGGAAGGGAATTCAACGTATGTTGCCAATCCACACCCCGCACTCGCCCTAGCCCCAAATCGCCGCAACACCCCCAAAAAAACCGAGCACCGCGCCCCACCGCGTGACTGCCCGACTCCGCGATCTGGAACGACAGGCAAGCCTATGAAACAAACGTTAAAACCCACCGCCATACTGGCCCTGGCAATCCTCGCCAACACCGCCCAGGCCCAGGACGACAGCACCCTCTCCACCGTCGTAGTCACTGGCAACCGTGGCGCCGAGCAGCGCACGGTCACCAGCAGCCCGGTGCCGATCGATGTGGTCAGCGCCAAGCAATTGCAGAGCACCGGCAAGCCCGGTTTGATGGAGGCCTTGAGCGCGGTGATCCCGTCGCTGACCCTGCCGGAAAAAACCGGTTGGGACGCCAGTGGCATTGCCCGCGCTCCCAACCTGCGGGGCCTGAGCGCTGCCGAAGTGCTGGTGTTGGTCAATGGCAAGCGCCGCCACACCAGCGCCACGCTCAACATTAACGGGATCAACACCGGTGCCGCGCCGGCGGACCTGGATCTGATCCCCATCAGCGCCATCGACCATGTTGAAGTATTAAGAGACGGTGCAGCCGCCCAATATGGCTCCGATGCCATCGCCGGGGTGATTAACGTAATCCTCAAGGCCGACACCAGCGGCACCTCGGTGACCAACGCGGGCCTGGGCTACGACGGCAAGAAACAGACCGTGCAACAAAGCCTCAACAAGGGCTTTGAAATCGGCAACGGCGGCATCGTGCAGCTGGCCCTGGACGCCCGCAGCCAAAACGATGACAACAAGGCCAGCGCTAACGGCTACACCTACGCCCAAGCCTATGAGCAGGCCGGCCGCTCTACCTACGGCGGCTACGGCACGCCCAAGACCAACCTGCTGACCCTGGGTTACAACGCCGAATTGCCCATCGACGACAGTTTGAGCCTGTATTCCTTCACCACCTATTCGCGCCGCAAGGCCGAGCAGGGCCAGAACTTCCGCCTGCCGACCATCACCAACACCATCACCACCGGCCCCAACGGTTACCCTGGCGGCTACACGCCCACTTGGTTTATCGACGAGGACGACTTCCAGGCCGCATTCGGCGGCAAGGGCACCGTGGGCGAGTGGGACTGGGACCTGTCGACCACCTACGGGCGCAACGACGCGGAGCAGGGCACCACCCATAACCAGAACCCGTCCCTGGGCGAAGCCACGCCGAATCACTTCACCTCCGGCACGTGGATTTCCACCGAGCTGACCACCAACCTCGACTTCAAGCGCGGCTTCGATATCGGCCTGCAAAAACCGTTGGATTTGAGCTACGGCTTCGAACATCGGCGCGACACTTACGAGGTGCAGGCCGGCGATTATGAGTCCTACGCCAACGGCGGCTACTGCGTGGCGCCGGGCAATTGCGCATCAAGTGGCGCCCAGGTCACCAACGGTATCTCGCCGGAAGAAGAGAGCAGCGCCTCGCGCAACAGCCTGGCCAGTTACGTCGATGTGGGTTTCAACCCGGTGCCGGACTGGTACATCGGCACCGCCTTTCGCTACGAGCATTACAACCAGGGCGTCGGCGCCACCCGCAGCGGCAAGCTGACCACCCGTTATGACTTCACGCCGCAATTCGCCGTGCGTGCCACGGTGAGCAACGGCTTCCGTGCTCCGTCCCTGGCCAACAGCCTGTTCAGTGCGCGGTCCACCACCTATGGCGTAGTGAACGGCGTGTACCAGTCGATCAACTACGGCGTGTTGCCGGTCGGTTCGGCGGCGGCCCAAGCCCTGGGCGCGCAGGAACTCAAACCCGAACGCTCCACCAACTTCAGCCTCGGTTTCACCCTCACGCCCACCGACCGCCTGAGCTTCACTGCCGACGCCTACGTGATCAACCTGCGCGACCGCATCACCCTCACCGGTACGTTGCTTGGCCCGGAAATCACCCAAGTGCTGCAAGACAACGGCATCACGTCCACCTCCGGCGGCCAGTACTTTATCAACGGTGCCGACACCCGCACCAAAGGCCTGGACCTGGTCAGCAACTACAGCCAGGACCTCGGCCAGTACGGCTCGCTGAAGTGGACGGCTGCGTTCAACTGGAACCAGACCAAAATCCTCAACTACAAGGAATCCACCACGATCCTCGGTACCTCCTACGACCTGATGGATCGCCAGGCGCGCAACCTGATTACCGGCGTGCAGCCCAGCACCAAGCTGATCCTGGGAGGCGACTGGAGCATTGATCGCTTCAATCTCAACCTGGCCCTGACCCGCTACGGCTCCTACAAAGAGGTCAACGTCTCCGCCGACCGCAGCCTCGACCGGGTCTACAGCGCCAAGTGGATCACCGACCTCGACCTTGGCTACAACCTCACCAAAGACCTCAACGTCGCCATCGGCGCCAAGAACCTGTTCGACATCTACCCCAAGAAACAAGGCGTGCCCAGCAGCACCATGGTCAGCAGCTACGGCACCTATTCGCCCTTCGGTTTTACCGGTGGGTACTACTACACCCGTTTGACCTATGCCTTCTAAGGCCGAGGAATTGCACATGCCCATCGTCGCCAAACCTTATGACCTGATTGAACACGCAAGCCCGGTGCGCCAGGCCCGGGTCTCCACACCGATCAAGGCCCTGCAAGTGGTGCCCGCGCGGCATCCCTGGCGCTGGGCCGGCTCGATCTTTGCCGCGTTGGTGCTGCTGGCCATCGTGCATTCCTTGGCCACCAACCCGCGTTGGGAGTGGGGCGTATTCGGCCAGTGGTTCTTCTCGTCCTCGGTGCTGCGTGGCCTTGGCCAGACGCTCTTGCTGACCCTGCTGAGCACGGTGTTCAGCATTATCCTCGGCACCGCACTGGCGTTGGCACGGCTGTCGGGCTCGCCGCTGCTGGCGGCATTGGCCTGGGGCTATATCTGGTTTTTCCGCTCGATGCCGGCGCTGCTGGTGCTGATCATCCTCTACAACTTTGCCTACCTGTATGACCACATCGTGCTCGGCGTGCCGTTCACCAGCGTGGTGTTCGCCGAATGGTCCACCGTGGACGTGCTCAGCCAGTTCACCGTGGCTGTGTTGGGCTTGAGCCTGATGCAAGCGGCGTATGCGGCAGAGATCATTCGCGGCGGCCTGATCGGTGTTGACGCTGGCCAGCATGAAGCGGCGGCGGCCCTGGGGTTGCCGGCTTCGCGACGCATCTTCCGGATCATCCTGCCCCAGGCACTGCGCTCGATTTTGCCGTCCGGTTTCAATGAAATCATCGGCCTGGTCAAGGGCACTTCCATCGTCTACGTGCTGGCCCTGCCGGAGCTGTTCTACACCGTGCAGGTCATCTACAACCGCACCCAGGCGGTGATCCCGCTGCTGATCGTGGCCACCGTGTGGTACCTGATCATCACCACCGTGCTCACCAGCGCGCAGTACTACGTCGAGCGCCACTTTGCCCGTGGCACCGCACGGGTGCTGCCGCCGACGCCGTTGCAGCGCATTACCCGCTGGATCAAGGAGAAAACCCATGAGTGAAGCACGCGCCGGGCGCATTCAGATCCAAGGCGTGGGCAAGCGCTTTGGCAACCAACAGGTGTTGAAAGACATCGACCTGACCATCGACCCCGGCAAGGTCACCGTGATTCTCGGGCCATCGGGCTCGGGCAAATCCACCTTGCTGCGCACCATCAACCACCTGGAGAAGATCGACAGCGGGCACATCACCATCGACGGCGAATACGTCGGTTACCGCCGCAAGGGTGACCTGCTCTACGAACTCAAGGAGCGCGAAATCCTCAAGCGCCGTATCGACGTGGGTTTTGTGTTCCAGAACTTCAACCTCTTCCCGCACCTCAGCACCTGGGAAAACGTCGCCGAAGCGCCCCTGGCCCACAAGCGCTGGAGTAAGGCCGAGGCACAGGCCAAGGCATCCCAACTGCTGGCCAAGGTTGGCCTCGCGGACAAGGCCGACGCCTTTCCACGCCAGCTCTCCGGCGGTCAACAACAGCGCGTGGCGATTGCCCGAGCGTTGGCACTAGACCCAAAAGTGCTGCTGTTCGACGAACCCACCTCGGCCCTCGACCCGGAGTTGGTGGGCGAAGTGCTCGACGTGATCAAGGGCCTGACCCAACTGGGCGTAACGCTTGTGATCGTCACCCACGAGATCGGCTTTGCCCGCGAAGTCGCCGACCACGTGGTGTTCCTCTGCGACGGCCAGCTGATCGAAGAAGGCCCGCCGGAACAGATTTTTCGCCAACCCCGACATCCCCGCACTGTGGCCTTTTTAGGCAAGGTGCTTTAGTTCAAGGAGTGACTGCCCATGTTTATTTCTACTGCCCGTGTGGCCCTGCTGGCGCTGGCTGTCAGCACCGCACAAAGCGCGTTTGCCGTGCAACAGGTCGACCTCAGCCCCGACCGTGTGCGCATCCATGTGCCGCGTAACGAAGCGGCCATTGCGCAGATCCCGCCGGGCTTCAAGTTCGCCCAGCCGGGCAAGTTCACCGTAGCCGTGTCCGGCGTGGCCGGGCCGCCCCTGGCGCTGCTGGCCAATGACGACAAGACCACCATCGGCAGCGAAGCCGACACCGCGCAGTTGGTGGCCGACAGCCTGGGCTTGCAGCTCAATGTGGTGCAGACCAGTTGGGAGGATTGGCCGCTGGGCGTCAGCTCGGGCAAATTCGACGCAGTGATCAGCAACGTCACCGTGACCGAGGCGCGCAAGAAGCGTTTTGACTTCGCCACCTACCGCCAGGACGTGCTCGGCTTCTATGTGAAGAGCACCAGCAAGATCAGCGAGATCAAACAGGCTTCGGACATTGCCGGGTTGAAAATCATCGTTGGCTCCGGCACCAACCAGGAAAAAGTCCTGCTGGCCTGGAACGAGGCCAACGAAAAAGCCGGCCTCAAACCTGCGCTGTTGCAGTACCTGGATGACCAGGCCGCCGCGCAATTGTCGGTGCAATCGGGGCGCACCGATGCGCTGTTCGGGCCGAACTCGGTGTATGCGTATTCTGCCGCCATCACCGGCGGCATCAAGCGTGTCGGCACGGTCAACGGCGGCTGGCCATTGCAGGCGGATATCGCCGTGACCACCCGCAAGGACAACGGCCTGGTCAAGCCGATCCATACCGTGCTGGAAGGCGCGATTGCCGGCGGCCAATACGAGCAGGTACTGCAACGCTGGGGCCTGGACGTGGAGCGCGTCGACAAGTCGCTGATCAACCCACCGGGCCTGCCGGATTAAGGAGCAACGAGCATGGGACTGACACGACGTGAAGCGCTGTCGAGCATTGCTGCGGTCGGCGGCGAGCAGGCGGTCAAGGATGCACTGGCGGTTTTAGGCCTTGGGCCTTCGTCGCACCGCCGCCCACAGACGCTCAAACTCAAGGACGGCCTGGGGCAGGGCACCCGCGTGCTGGTACTGGGTGCCGGGATTGCCGGGCTGGTGACCGCCTTGGAACTGACCCGCGCCGGGTTTAACGTGCAAGTGCTGGAGGCCCGCGAGCGGGTCGGCGGCCGCACCTGGACGATTCGCAACGGCGACCGCGTGGACTACAAGGACGGCCGCACACAAACCGCCGCTTTCGATAAGGGCCATTATTTCAATGCAGGGCCGGCGCGAATTCCCAGCCAGCACCGAACGATCCTCGACTATTGCAGCGAGCTGGGTGTACCGCTGGAAGTGCTGGTCAACAGCAGCCACGGCGCTCAGGTGCGGCCGGATGTGGCCAAGCCCGCGTTCAGCGTCGGGCAGGCGATCAATGATGCGCGTGGGCACTTGTCCGGCCTGCTGGCCAAAGCCGTGCAGCGCGATGCTCTTGATGATGTGTTGAGCGGCGAAGAACGCACGCGGTTGCTGGCGTTTTTACAGGTGTATGGCGACCTGTCCCAAGAGCTGGCGTTTGAAGGCACGATTCGTTCGGGGCACCTGGAATCACCGGCCCATCCCGGTGCATTGCCGGCCAGCCGCAGCCCGCTGTCGCTGGATCAGCTGCTGCACCCGGAGCTGTGGGGCGCGTTGCTGCACACCGAATTCCCGGAGTTTTCCGCCACCATGTTCCAACCGGTGGGCGGCATGGACCGTATCACCGATGCCTTTTACGCACGGGTTCGCGACCACGTGCAATTGGGCGCCCAGGTGCGGCAGATCCGCCAGTTGGAAGACGGTGTCGCCGTTACCTATCACGACAACCACAGCGGGCGTGAACAGGTCGTGCGTGCCGATTACCTCGTCTCGACCCTGCCATTGCCGTTGCTGGCCAAGCTCGACACCGACTTCAGCGAACCGATCAAGGCCGCGCTGCTCAGCACCCGCAGCGACCAGGCGACCAAAGTGGCGTGGCAATCGCCGCGCTTCTGGGAGAGCGACTACCGTACCTACGGCGGCCTCTCGTGGATCGAGCACCCGGCGCGCCTGTTGTGGTACCCGAGCAATGACCTCAATACCCGCGAAGGCTTGCTGGTAGCGGGTTATGTGACCGGGGAGGGCGCCGACGTATTTGGCGCACAACCGCTGGACACGCAGTACGCCACCTCCAAAGAAGCCGTCGAGCTGCTGCACCCCGGCTACTCCAAACACCTGCGCCACCCGCTGGCCGTGTCCTGGGAACAGATCCCCTACAGCGAAGGCCCGTGGCTGCAACGCGAACACTTCCCAGCCGATGCCAGCGCCCTGCTTGAAGAGGGCTTTGGCCGCGTGTACTTCGCCGGCGACGGCCTGGTGCAAAGCGGCGTGGGCATCTGGCAGGAGTCGGCAGCCAACTCGGCGCGTCATGTGGTCGGGCAACTGGCCGAGCGCATCACTCAACAACGTCAGATTGCGGCCGTGGCCGCGTCCTAAGGAGAGTCATCATGAGCGACAGCATTCAACGCACCAGCGTCGGTAATTTCCCGATCTCCCAGACGGTCACCGTGCCAGCCTCGGCAAGCCTGATCTTCGTCAGCGGCACCTTGCCCGATCTGCACGACGCCAACGCCCCGGCGGGTACGCCGGCGGCCTATGGCAATACCGAGGTGCAGACGGTGTCGGTGTTCAACAAGATCCGCCAGATTTTGCGTCAGCAAGACCTGGACCTGGGCGACATCGTGCAGTTGAGGGTGTTTTTGGTGGGGGCTGAAGAGACGGGCGGCAAGTTGGATTTTGCCGGGTTGCAGGCCGGGTATACGCAGTTCTTCGGCACGCCTGAGCAGCCGAATAAACCGGCGCGTACGGCCCTGCAAGTAGTAGCGCTGCCCCTGCCCGGTGCCCTGATCGAAGTAGAAGCGATCGCCGCCAGAACTAACTGACCAACTCGGTCAAAACTGTGGGAGCGAGCAAGCCCGCTCCCACATTTTTGATTAGGTTCCTCCAGTGATGTCTATTTATTCCAGGAGTGTTCTCATGCCCACCTCACCCCGCCAACTCAAATTCGGCGCCATCCTCACCGGCGTCGGCACCGCGCAAAACGAATGGCTGCACCCGCAAATCCCCGGTACTGCCAGCGTCGATATCGACTGGTACCGCGCCCAGGCGCAACAAGCAGAAGCGGCCAAGTTCGACCTGGTGTTCATCGTCGACAGCCCCTACATCACCCCCGATTCCGCGCCGCATTTCCTCAACCGCCTGGAACCCTTGACCCTGCTCTCGGCCCTCGCCGGCGCTACCTCAAAAATCGGCCTGGTTGCCACCCTGACCACGTCCTATACCGAACCTTTCAACGTCGCCCGCCAATTCGCCTCACTCGACCATATCAGCGGCGGTCGCGCTGGCTGGAACGTCGTCACCACCGGCCTTGAAGGCGCCGCTGGTAATTTTGGCCGCGAGCAACACATCGACCACACCGAGCGCTACCGCCGCGCCGCCGAGCACCTGGACGTCGTGCAAGGCCTGTGGGACTCCTACGAAGACGACGCCTTTGTGCGCGACAAGCAGAACAAGGTGTTCCTCGACCCTCAACGCCAGCACCGGCTCGATCACCAGGGCGAATTTTTCTCGGTCACCGGGCCGTTGAATATCGAACGCTCGGCCCAAGGCCAACCGGTGATTTTCCAGGCCGGTATTTCTGAGTCAGGGCGCAGCCTGGCGGCCAACTATGCCGAGGGGATCTTTGCCGGCGTGGGCAACTTTGAAGACGCCCAGGCGTACTACAGCGACATCAAAAAACGCACCGCCGCCGCCGGGCGCAACCCCGACCACGTAACCATCCTGCCGGGTATCTCGCCGATCATTGCCGACACCGACGAACAGGCTCAGGCCATTGACCGCGAACGCAACGGCGAGCTGGACCTGGACAAGGCGCTGGTGCAACTGGGGCGGCCATTCAACTACCACGATTTCAGCCAGTTTCCACTGGACGAACCCTTCCCGGAACTGGGGGATTTGGGCAGCAATGGCTATCGCGGGCACGCCGAGAACATTAAGCAAGTGGCCCGCGATCAAGGCTTGACCTTGCGCCAGGCGGCGTTGCGCTTTGCCAAGCCGTTTTCCAGTTTTGTCGGCTCGCCCAAGACCGTGGCCGACGAAATCGAACGCTGGTTCGTGGACGGGGCGGTGGATGGCTTCAATATCCACGTGGGCGCGCCGGATGACTTTGCGCGGTTTACCGATCAAGTGCTGCCGCTGTTGCGTGAGCGCGGGTTGTTTCGCAGTGAATACAGCCACAGCACCTTGCGTGGGCATTTGGGCTTGCCCGTGCCGGTCAATCGGCACACCGCGGCGCGTTCGGCTCCAGCGTTGAAAGTAGCGGCTTTATAACCCACCCGGAATACCTGCCGAACTCAGTTCAAACTGTGGGAGGGGCGGTGTGACTATTTTCTCAGCCTGGCGCAGATCCAGATGTGGGAGGGGGCTTGCCCCCGATAGCGGTGCGTCAGCGTGCAATTGTACTGACTGACACACCGCCATAGCGGGCAAGCCACACTCATCACTTCACCGCATACACCTTGCGCACATACACCGCACTGCTCCACGCACACGGTGCGCCTTTGGCCACGAACACCGTGTCGCCAGGGTTGACCGTCACGGCGCTGCCGTTGTCGTCAGTGAGGGTCACGCTGCCTTCAATCAGGTACATCAACTCATGCAGTTTGTGCGGGCGGCCGTGGCGGGCGTAGGGGGTGGAGTCCCAGATGCCGACGCGCAGTTCGGTGGTTTCGTCGTCGAACAGGTTAAGCGCACGGCACTGCGGCGCGGGGCCGATCAGGATCTGCGGTTCCGGGGCGGCGGAAGGATTGAGCAACGTGTGAGCGGGCAGCGGTGTGAGGCCGGGGCGGTTAGGGGCATCGGGCAGGTCGACGGCGCAGAAGGCCCATTCGCTGCCGGTGCCGGCCTGCACGCTGAGGCGGGTGCCTCGGCCAATCACGACACTGTCGCCGATGCCCAGCTCCAGCGTATGGTCGGCGGTACTCAGCGCCACGGAGCCAGCGTGCACCACCAGGGTTTCGCTGTGGGGGAAGGCGTCAATCACGGCTTCGCCGCTGAACTGCACCAGCCCGGCAGACACGCCGTCATCGCCCTGCCAGGCGAGTTGGCGGCTGTCGCCGAAAGGGTCCTTTGCGCTCAAGGCCGCTGTATTGAAAGACGTGGCAACGCGGCTGCCATCGGCGCGAGCCAACAGCAGGATCTGGGGTGATGACATGGGAAATGCTCCGGGATAAAAGTCAGCCAATCGCCTGGGTGATCAGCGCAAACGGGTACACGCCTTGGCTGGCCTGGGGCGGGGTGCCCAGGGCCATCTGGGCGACGGTGTCGATGTTTTTCAGGCCGGCCTGTTCGAGCCAGTCGCTGAGGCCGCAGGCGACCGGGATGTCGATGCGCACGAAGGCGTCCGGTACCTGGGCCAGCAACACGGCGATCAGGTGTTTGGCCTGATTGATGTTTTCAGCCACTACGGGGCCGATACAACGGCCACGCCCGAACGGTCGCAGTAGGGCGAAGCCGCGCAGCTTGCCGTCGCGCTCGATGCCAACAGCGTGTTCTACCTGCAAGTCGCGCAGTACTTCGCGACGGTCCAGGCCGCTGGCGGCTTTGGCCAGGGTGAGCAGGGCGGCGTGATCATCGGCGTGCAGCGGGCGGCAGGTTTCGCCGTCGGCCAGTGGCGGCAAATCAGGCACCAGCGCCTGGCCTTGATGCTGCTGCACCCGACCGAATTCGACAAAGCCCTGGCTCTCATACAGCGGTGCGCCCGCGAGTGTCGCGTTGAGCATCGGCGTGCGGGTGCCACAAGCGGCGAGGGCTTTTTCCATCAAGCGGCGCCCGATGCCCTGGCCCTGGTAGTCATTGCTCACGATCACCAGGCCGATGGTGGCGTAATCACCCTGTGGGCAAGTGAAGGCACTGCCGATCAACCGCTCGCCATCAAGCACCACAAAGCCGTCACTGACCCGTTGCAGCATCGCCCAGTCTTCCAGGCGATGGGGCCATTTGAGTTGCACCGACAGCGCATGGGCGGCGGGCAGGTCGGCCGCCGTCATCGGGCGGTAGACATAAGCGGGGTGTGGCATGGCGAGCCTCCAGAAAACGTTGTGTATGCAGCACGAGAATGCCTGTATCCCACCTGATCGAAACCCTGGCAAGAGGGCCGGTAACATTCGGTAGATTCCATGGGCCGTACACCACAAGACCACAGTTACTACTTAATTGCCCCCTGAGGTCAGCAGCAAATGCCAGGGTTTTTTTTCTACGATGGAGGCCTGCGTTTTTCACGCACCGTGACCCTTTTGGAGTACCCCATGGACAGCTTCGACCCTCGCCTTATTGCTGTGCGCAGCGCCCACTTTATCGGTGGCCAATACCGTGACGCCGCCTCTGGCCTTGAAGTGGTGCGGCCCTCGGACGGCGTGGCTTACGCTGAGTTGCCGGTGGCCGATGCAGCCCTGGTGGACGAAGCCGTCAACAATGCCTGGCACGCCTTCACCACCAGCGATTGGGCCAGGCGCCCACCCCGTGAACGGGCACGGGTGATGCGGCGCTGGGCCGACTTGATCGAGGCTGACGCGGCCGTATTGGCACCCTTGGAAGCCGTGGGGTCGACCCGGCCGCATAAAGATGTGATTGCCTGGGACATTCCCTACGTGGCCGAAGGCATTCGCTTCTTCGCCGAACTGGCGGACAAGCACGGCGGCAGCGTGGCCGCCACCCAGACCGATCGTCTGGGGATGCAGATCGCCGAGCCCTATGGCGTGATCGCCGCAATTGCCCCGTGGAATTTTCCCCTGAGCATGGCCTCGTGGAAAGTCGCCCCGGCGTTGGCGGCAGGTAATGCGGTGGTGCTCAAGCCTTCGGAGCTGACGCCGTTCAGCAGCCTGCGCTTTGCCGAGTTGGCGTTGCAGGCCGGGATTCCTGCCGGAATTTTCAACGTTGTGCAGGGCGATGGCCGTACCACCGGTGATGCGCTGTGTCGGCACCCACGCATCGGCAAGGTAACGTTTACCGGCTCCACCGCGACCGGGTCGAGCATCATGTCCACCTGCGCGTTGGTCGGCCCGAAACCGGTGACCTTGGAACTGGGCGGCAAAAGCCCGCAACTGGTGTTTGCCGATGTACCGGACCTGGCCAAGACCGCGCGCACCGTGGCGCTGGCGATTACCGGCAATGCCGGGCAGGTATGCGTGTCCGGCTCGCGGTTGCTGATCGAACGGTCGGTGATGGCGCCGTTCATCGAGCATTTGCAGGGGTATTTCGAGGGTTTGAAGCCGGGGCCGACCTGGGCACCGGACAGCACCTTGTCGCCGATCATCTCGCGGTTGCAGGCCAGTCGTATTGACGCGATTGTGCAGCGCTCAGTAGCTGCCGGCGCCGAAGTGTTGAGTGGCGGCGGGTTGTTCGACAGGCTGGGCGGCGCGTATTACCGGCCCACATTGCTGGCAGGGGTGGATGATACGAACCCGGCGGTGTGTGAAGAGATCTTTGGGCCGGTGTTGACGATCCAGGCATTTGATACTGAAGAAGAGGCATTGAACCTTGCGGCTCACGCCACCTACGGCTTGGCGGCCGGTGTGCATACGGCAGATATCAATCGTGCGTTGCGGTTAGTGCGGGGCCTGGAAGTGGGCACCGTGTGGGTCAATCGTTATGGCCGCAGCAATGACTATATTTTGCCCACCGGTGGGTACAAGCGCTCCGGGATCGGCAAGGATTTGGGCCGGGAAGCGTTTGAAGCCAACCTGCGCTTTAAAAGCGTGCTGATCGATATCGAATCACTCTAAATTTCTGCTCAAACCACGGTTCAAATGTGGGAGGGGCGGTGCGACGATTCGACTTGCTCCCGATGGCGGTGTGTCAGCTACAAATCAAGTGACTGACACACTGCTATCGGGGGCAAGCCCCCTCCCACATTTTGATCTGCATACCCCTGAAATACCCTGCTACGCCCGCCGCCGCATAAAACACTGCGTCCAGCTGAGGTTTTGGCGCGCCAACCCCCCATTCTCAAGCCTCCCACCCGCCAAAGCCCCCTAAAAGCGCATAAACACAGGCCCTGCCCAAGCCTGGCGCGCACCGCAAACTCTGCTGAGGCCTGCCCCCAAAACGGTGGTTTATATTGAGCGGGGGGCGTTTTAGACGGCATATGCTTATTTCACAGTGGTGTAATGAACCTGTGCTGCAACGAGGCCGACGCGCCGCCAGGGCAGCGAACGCTTGCCACACTCAACTGACTTCAGGACCGCACTCAATGAGCTTTCTTCGTCCCAAATTCATTACGTTCGACTGCTACGGTACGCTGACCAACTTCCATATGGGCACCATGACCCGGGAGATCTTCGCCGACCGCATTAAACCTGAGCAGATGGACCAGTTCGTCAAGGACTTCTCCGCCTACCGCCTCGACCAGGTCATGGGCGACTGGCGCCCGTATGACGAAATCCTCAAGACCGCCCTGGCCCGTACCTGCAAGCGCTGGGGTATCGACTACCGCGAAGAAGGCCAGCTGTATTACGACGCCGTGCCGACCTGGGGCCCCCATGCGGACGTGCCCGCGGGCCTGTCGAAAATCGCCGACAAGATCCCCTTGGTGATCTTCTCCAACGCCAGCGACAGCCAGATCATGTCCAACGTCGACAAGCTCGGCGCGCCGTTCCACAAGGTGTTCACCGCCGAACAGGCCCAGGCCTACAAGCCGCGCCTGGCCGCGTTTGAATTCATGCTCGACAACCTGGGGTGCGGTCCGGAAGACATCTTGCATGTGTCTTCCAGCTTCCGTTATGACCTGATGCCGGCCCATGACATGAAGATCAAGAACAAGGCGTTTGTAGCGCGTGGTCATGAAGTGCCGGCCAACGCCTTCTACGAATACCGGCAGATCACTGATATCGGTGGGTTGGCTGGGCTGGTCGGCTTGTAATCGCACTCCAAGGGGTAAGACATGGGCAGTGAATCCTATTGGCTCGACACCGCACCGGCCTTCACCGGTGCCCAGTTGGGCGGCTTGCCCCGGCAGGTCGATGTGGCGGTGGTGGGCGGTGGGTTCACCGGCCTGGCAGCGGCACGGGCGTTGGCGCTCAAGGGCGCCAGCGTCGTGGTGCTCGATGCCGGGCGCGTGATCGGCGAAGCCTCCGGGCGTAACGGTGGGCAGTGCAACACCGGGGTGGCCCAGGACTACGCCGGTCTGCACGCCAGCCTCGGTGCTGACAAGGCGCGGGCGTATTACCAGGCTTATGAAAGTGCGGTGCAAACCGTGGTTTCAGTGGTGGAGCAAGAAGGCATCGCCTGCGATTTGGTACGCAACGGCAAGCTCAAGCTGGCGGCCAAGCCGATGCATTACGAAGGACTGGCCCGCACCTGCGAGCTGATCCGCAAGGAAGTGGATGCTGAGGTCGAGTTGCTCAGCGCCGATCAAACCCGTGCCGAAGTCAATTCGGCGCAGTTCCACGGCGGTTTGCTGCAACGCAACGGGGTGCAGATGCATGTCGGGCGTTTTGGCGTGGGCCTTGCCGAAGCGGCGGCGCGTAACGGTGCGATGGTTTACGAACACACCCCGGTCAAGGACTGGAAACCCCAGGCCAACGGTTACCAGGTCAACACCGCCAAGGGTTCGCTGCACGCCGGGCAAGTGTTGCTGGCCACCGGCGCCTGCCAGCACGGCGATTTGGGTTGGTATCGCCGACGCATCGTGCCGGTGGGCAGTTTTGTGATCGCCACCGAAGTCTTGCCGCAAACCCTGATCGATCAGTTACTGCCCCAGCACCGGGCGTATGTCACCAGCCGCATGATCGGCAACTACTTTCGCCTCACCCCGGACAACCGCCTGCTGTTTGGCGGGCGTGCGCGGTTTGCCATGTCTGACAGCGTCTCTGACGCCAAGAGCGGCAAGGTGCTGCAAGCCGCGATGCTGAACATGTTCCCGCAGTTGGCGCACGTGAAGATCGACTATTGCTGGGGCGGCCTGGTGGACATGACCTCTGACCGCCTGCCTCGCGCCGGCCAGCATGGCGGCGTGTTCCACTCCATGGGCTACAGCGGCCACGGCGTGCAGATGTCGGTGCACATGGGTCAGGTAATGGCCGAGGTCATGGCCGGCAACGCGGCGGCCAACCCGTGGGGTGAATTGGACTGGCCGGCGATTCCGGGTCATTTCGGCAAGCCCTGGTTCCTGCCATTTGTGGGCGCTTACTACCGCTTTCAGGATTATCTGCACTGAGTTCTTGCGTCACCGTCGTTTGCGTTTCCAGGACGCTGCGGACATCCGCAGCACTCGATTCTTCCGATTATCGACAGGTAGCCTTGATATGACTGACAACAAAAACACCCCCGAGCTTATCTCCGGTCAGGACAGCCTGCGGGTCTTCGAAAGCCTCAATCGCGGCATGTCGCGCCGCAACGCCTTGCAGATGCTCGGCGTGGCCGGTGTAGCCGCCGCCGGTGCAGGCAGCCTGTTCGGCGCCGCTGGCAAATTGTTCGCCGATGAAGCCGCTACCGCCGGCAAGGGCAAGCCCGGCGGCAAGATCCGCGTGGCCGGCATGTCCAGCTCCACCGCCGACACCCTCGACCCGGCCAAGGGCGCGTTGTCTACCGACTACGTGCGCCACTTCATGTTCTACAACGGCCTGACCCGTTTCGATAAGCACCTGGTGCCGCAACTGGAGCTGGCCGAACGCATCGACAACACAGACGCCACCCTATGGACCATCACCCTGCGCAAGGACGTAACCTTCCACAACGGCAAGAGCCTCACCGCCGCCGACGTGGTGTTCTCCTTAAGCCGCCACAAAGACCCACTCACCGGCTCCAAAGTCATGCCGTTGATGGAACAGATCACCGAGATCAAGGCCAGCGGCCCCAACGAAGTGCAGATCCGCCTCAGCGCGCCCAACGCCGAGTTGCCGTCGATCCTCGCCGTGTCGCACCTGTTGATCGTTCCCGAAGGCACCACCGACTTCAACAAAGGCATCGGCACCGGGCCGTTCACCGTGGGCGAGTTCAAGCCTGGCGTGCGGTCGATAGCCGTGCGCAACAAGAACTACTGGAAACCGGGCCTGCCGTACCTCGACGAGATCGAGTTCATCGCCATCTCCGACGAGCCGTCGCGGGTCAACGCGCTGCTGTCGGGCGACGTGCACATGATCAACGAGGTCAACCCGCGTTCCACCACGCGCATTGCCGCCAGCGCCAAGCACCGCGTGGTCGATGCGCCTTCGGGCAACTACACTGACTTGATCATTCGCCAGGACCAGTTGCCCGGCAAAAACGCCGACTTCACCCAGGCCATGAAGCTGCTGCTGGACCGTGAACAGGTCAAGTCCGCCGTGTTCCGAGGCTTTGCCGTGGTGGGCAACGACCACCCGATTGCGCCGGGCTCGCGCTACTTCAATGCCGACCTGCCGCAGACCGTCTACGACCCGGAAAAAGCCAGGTTCCTGCTGAAAAAGGCCGGGATGGAAAGTATCACCATGCCCGTCATGGCATCGCCTGCCGCCACCGGCTCGGTAGACATCGCCGTGCTGTTGCAGCAATCGGCCAAGCAGGCCGGGCTCAAGCTCGACGTGAACCGCCTGCCCAGTGACGGCTACTGGTCCAACCACTGGATGAAGCACCCGCTGAGCTTCGGCAACATCAACCCAAGGCCGAATGCCGACGTGATGTTCTCGCAGTTCTTCCAGTCCAAGGCGCCGTGGAACGAGTCCGGCTGGCAGAACGACCAGTTCGACCAACTGCTGATGCTGGCCCGTGGCGAAACCGACGACGCCAAGCGCGCCAAGATGTACGCAGACATGCAAACCCTGGTGCATGACCACAGCGGCATCGGCGTGCCGGTGTTTATCAGCAACATCGACGGCGTCGACCAACGCATCAAGGGCTACGACTCCAACCCGCTGGGCGGTTTCATGGGCTACATGTTCGCCGAGCAGGTGTGGCTGGACGCGTGAACACAGTGAGGGCAGGGCGATGAATAGCAATACGCTGTGGTTGATCGGCCGGCGCCTGGGTGCCGGGGTCGTGACCTTGTTGATCGTGTCCATGGTCGTGTTTGCGATCACGGCCGTACTGCCGGGGGACGCGGCGCAACAATCCCTGGGCCAGTTCGCCACCCCGGAACAGGTGGCGGCACTGCGCCTGAAACTGGGGTTGGACCAACCCGGTGTGCTGCGTTACCTGCACTGGCTGATGAGCCTGCTCAGTGGCGACATGGGCGTGTCGGTGTCCAACGCCATGCCGGTGGGTGAGCTGATGGCCGGGCGCGTGCCCAATACCCTGATGCTGGCGGCCACCACGGCGCTGGTGTCGGTGCCGGTGGCGCTGGTGCTGGGCATTGGCTCGGCCATGGGCCGGGGCGGGCGCATCGACAGTTTTTTGAGCTTTGTCACCCTGGCCATGGTCGCGGTGCCGGAGTTTTTGGTGGCGACCCTGGCGGTGCTGATCTTTGCAGTGAACCTGGGCTGGCTGTCGGCGTTGTCCTATGCCAGCGACATCACCTCGCCGCTGCAATTTTTGCGCACCTACGCTTTGCCGGTGATGACCCTGTGCTGCGTGATCGTCGCGCAAATGGCACGCATGACCCGCGCTGCGGTGATCGACCAACTTGACAGCGCCTACGTGGAAATGGCTCGCCTCAAAGGCGTCGGCCCGGTGCGCATCGTGCTGCAACACGCACTGCCTAACGCCATCGGGCCGATTGCCAATGCCATCGCGCTGAGCCTGTCGTACCTGCTGGGCGGGGTGGTGATTGTCGAGACGATTTTCAACTACCCCGGCATCGCCAGCCTGATGGTCGATGCGGTGACCAACCGTGACATGGCGCTGGTACAAGCCTGCACCATGTTGTTCTGCGCGGCTTACCTGGGCCTGGTGCTGCTGGCCGACCTGTGCGCGATCCTGTCCAACCCGAGGCTGAGAAACCAATGAACAATCTCATTGTGAAATCTACGCCTGCCACCCCCGACTTGTCGGCGGGCAAGGTCTCCAGCGGGCCTTCGTGGCTGGGGCTGGTGGGCGCTGGCGTGTGCGTGATCTGGCTGCTGGTGGCGCTGTTCGGCCCATGGCTGGCGCCGCACCCGGTGGGGGAAGTGGTCTCTGACAATATCTTTGAGGGCCTCAGCGCTGCCTACCCGTTTGGCACCGATTACCTGGGGCGCGACATGCTCAGCCGGGTGTTGGTGGGTGCACGCTTCACTGTTGGCCTGGCGCTGGTGGCAGCGATTCTGGCCAGCGGCCTGGGCACTGGTTGCGCGTTGCTGTCGGTGGTGTCGCCCAAATGGTTGGATGAAATCATCAGTCGCCTGATGGACGCGTTTATCTCGATCCCGAGCAAGATGCTGGCGCTGATCATGGTTTCGGCATTCGGCTCATCGGTGACCCTATTGATCTGCACCGCGGTGCTGAGTTTCAGCCCCGGCGCGTTCCGCATTGCCCGCAGCATGGCGGTGAATATCGAAGCCCTGGAATACGTGCAGGTGGCCCGCACCCGTGGCGAACGCCGCTTGTACATTGCCTGCGTAGAGATTTTGCCGAACATGCTCAACCCGGTACTTACCGACCTGGGGCTGCGCTTTGGTTTTATCGTGTTGCTGCTTAGCGGCATGAGCTTCCTTGGCCTTGGCGTACAACCGCCGGATGCGGACCTCGGTTCGCTGGTACGGGAAAACATCGGCGGCCTCGGCCAGGGCGCACCGGCTATCGTGCTGCCGGCGCTGGCCATCGGCACCCTGACCATTGGGGTCAACTTGTTTATCGACAGACTGTCATCCCGACGCAGTCGCCGCACGGGAGGCCATTGAAATGACCGAATTGATTCGTGTGCAAGACCTGCGCGTAGTCGCCTGTGGCGAGCGCGGCGAGGTGGAGATCGTCAAGGGTGTGAGCTTTAGCCTGGAAAAGGGCGAAGTATTGGCGCTGATCGGCGAGTCCGGCTCCGGCAAAACCACCATTGCCCTGGCCTTGCTCGGTTATGCCCGGCGCGGTTGTCGCTTGTCTGGCGGCGTGGTGCAGGTGGGGGAACACGACATGCTCGCCCTCAGCGAAAAACAACTGCAAGGCCTGCGCGGTAACCGCGTGTCTTATATCGCGCAAAGTGCCGCAGCGGCGTTCAACCCCGCCAAGAAGCTGATCGACCAAGTGGTGGAGGGCGCCCTGATCCACGGCCTTGGTAGCCGCGCCGAGCTGCAAGCCAAGGCCATCGGCCTGTTTCGCGATTTGGCTCTGCCGGATCCGGAACGCATCGGCCAACGCTACCCGCATCAGGTATCCGGCGGGCAACTGCAACGGGTGATGGCGGCGATGGCGCTGATCAGTGACCCGTTGCTGGTGGTGCTGGATGAGCCGACGACCGCATTGGACGTGACCACTCAGATCGACGTACTGCGCGCCTTCAAACGCGTGGTACGCGAGCGCGGCGCCACGGCGGTGTACGTGTCTCACGACTTGGCGGTGGTGGCGCAAATGGCCGACCAGATCGTGGTGCTCAACGGCGGGCAAATTCTTGAACAGAGCGCCACCGCGCCGCTGCTCAAAGGCCCGGCCCACGAATACACCCGTAGCCTGCTGGCCGCTGCGCGCCCCGACACCACCATTCGCCCGCCCTGCGGCATTGCCGAAGACGCGCCGCTGCTGACCATCAGCGGCCTCACCGCCGGCTACGGCAACAAGAACCTGCAAGGCATGCCGTCGATTCGTGTGCTCGAAGACATCGACCTCACTGTGCGCCGTGGCCAGGCCATTGGGGTGATCGGCGAGTCGGGTTCGGGCAAGTCCACCCTGGCGCGCGTGGTGGCGGGTTTGTTGACGCCTGCGTTGGGTGGCCTGACGTTTGACGGCCAACCCTTGGGCGCGAGCCTGTCAGAACGCACCCCGGAGCAGTTCCGCCGCATCCAAATGGTGTTCCAGAACGCCGACACCGCGCTGAACCCCATGCACAGCGTGGCGACCATCCTCAGTCGTCCGCTCAAGATGTACTTCGGCCTCAAGGGCGCGGCGTTGCAGGCACGCATCGGCGAGTTGCTCGACCTGGTGCGCCTGCCGCGAGACATGGCCGAACGCCGCCCGAGCGAGCTTTCCGGTGGGCAAAAGCAACGGGTCAACCTGGCCCGTGCCCTGGCGGCCAAGCCTGACTTGATCCTGTGCGATGAAGTCACCTCGGCCCTCGACACCGTAGTCGGCGCAGCCATCCTCGAACTGTTGCGCGACCTGCGCCAGCAACTCGGCGTGTCGTACCTGTTTATCAGCCACGACATCTCCACTGTGCGCGCCCTGTGCGATGACATTGTGGTGATGTACAGCGGCCACAAGGTGCAGGCCGGTAGCCGTCAGTCGTTCAGCGAAGCGCCGTTCCATCCGTATACCGACCTGCTGATCCACTCGGTGCCGGAGCTGCGCCAGGGCTGGCTGGAAAACTGCGGCACCACCTGCGGCGCGCTGCCGCCGATTGGCGAGCGCGCCAACGTGCCGGAGCTGTGCACCTTTCTCAATCGCTGCCCGGTGCGTGTGGATGGCCTGTGCAACCGCACCGCGCCGAACCGCCGCACCCTGGACAACGGTGGTGAAATCCTTTGCCATCACGACGGCGCTCAACTGCTCAAGACACAGCAGGACGTCACCACACTCAGCTTGGGAGCCTACGCATGAGCGGGCGTTTTGTAAGGTTGGCCGAACAGGGGCGGCCGACGGTCAGCCTGACCGTGGATGGCACAGCCATCGAGGCCCTGCAGGGTGACACGCTGATGGTCGCGCTGCTGACCCAGGGCAACGCGCTGCGCCAATCCGAATTCGACAGCGGCCGCCGCGCCGGTTTCTGCCTGATGGGCGCGTGCCAGGACTGCTGGGTCTGGACCCGCAGCGGCGAACGCCTGCGCGCCTGCTCCAATGAAGTGCGCGAAGGGCTGGACATTGTCACCACACAACCGGAGGCAATATGGCCACTGCACGGGTAGTCATCATCGGCGCTGGGCCGGCCGGTGTGCGTTGCGCCGAAACCTTGGTGGCGGCTGGCATCACGCCGATCCTGATCGATGAAAACCGCCGCGACGGTGGGCAGATCTACCGTCGCCAGCCCGAAGGTTTTACCCGCGACTACAGCACCTTGTACGGCAGCGAAGCGGCCAAGGCGCAAGACCTGCACCAGAGCTTCGACCGCCTGCGTGGCGCTATCGACTACCGCCCCGACACCCTGGTGTGGAACCTCACGCCGGGGCAGTTGTGCTGCGTGAGTCAGGGCCGTCACAGCACGGTGGATTACGACGCGCTGATCCTGTGCACCGGCGCCACCGACCGCTTGATGCCCATCGAAGGTTGGCAGCTGGCGGGCACCTATAGCCTGGGCGGGGCGCAGATCGCCTTGAAAAACCAGGCGGTCTCCATCGGTCATCGCGTGGTGTTCATGGGCAGCGGGCCGTTGCTGTACCTGGTGGCCAGCCAATATGTGAAGGCCGGGGCTGTCGTCGCGGCCGTGCTGGATACGTCGCCCATGAGCCTGCGCATCAAGGCCTTGCCGAAATTGTTGGCGCGGCCTGGGGTGCTGTTTACCGGGCTTAAACTCTTGGCTCAGCTGTACCGCGCCAAGATCGCCGTGCATCTGGGTGTCAAGCCTTTGCAGGTTCTGGGGGATGCCGCCAATGGTGTAATGGGGGTGCGCTTCACCACCGGCAGCGGGCAGGTTCAAACCGTTCAGGCCGACGCCGTTGCGCTGGGTTATCACCTGCGACCAGAGACCCAACTCGGGGACTTGGCCGGTTGCGCCATGGCCTTCGATCAGGCGTCCGGCCAATGGTGGTTGGATACCGATGGGCTGGGGCGCACTTCAGTCAAAGGCGTTTACGCGGCCGGTGACGGGTCGAAAATTCGCGGTGCCGATGCCGCCGAGCACGCCGGGCGCCTGGTGGCGTTGGCCTTGCTGGAAGATTTGAAACTGCCGGTGAACGCCGGCCTGTGTGACGAGCAGCAGCAAGCCTTGGCCGTCATGGACCAATTCCGCCTCGGCCTGGCGCAAGCCTTCCCCTGGCCCAGCGAACAGGCCAAGACGCTGCCCGACAGCGCCATCGTGTGCCGCTGCGAAATGATCAGCGCCGGCGAGCTGCGCCGCACCGTGAACGAAAAGGGCGCCTGCGAAGTCAACCGTGCCAAGGCCTTTAGCCGTGTGGGCATGGGCCGCTGCCAGGGGCGTTATTGCTCCCAGGCCGGTGCCGAAGTGATCGCCGCGTGTGCCGGCGTACAGGTGCAGGAAGTCGGCCGCCAGCGCGGTCAGGCGCCGGTCAAACCCTTGTCGATGCTCACCGAAGAGGTCGCGCCATGAGTGTGCAAAAAGCAGATGTGGTGATTGTGGGCGGTGGCTTGATGGGCGCAGCCACGGCGTTTTTTCTGCGCAGGCGTGGGCAGTCGGTGATCCTGCTGGAGCGCGACCAGATCGGCCAGTACGCCAGCGGCGTCAACTTCGGCAATGTGCGCAGGCAAGGGCGCTTCCTCGGCCAGTTGGCTCTGGCCAACCGTTCGTGGGCGCTGTGGAAACGCCTGCCGGAGCTGATCGACGATGACCTGGAATTTATCCCCAGCGGGCATATGCGCGTGTGTTATCGCGAAGATGAAATCGCTGAGCTTGAGGCCTACGCCGCCGCGCCGGAAGCGGCGCAACTGGACTTGAAAATCTATCGCGGTGCCGAGTTGCACAAGCGCTTCGGCTTTCTTGGCCCGGATGTGAAGGGCGGCTCGTACGCACCCCACGACGGCCACGCCAACCCGCGCCTGGCCGCCCCGGCCTTTGCCCGTGCAGCGATCCGGCTGGGCGCGCAGATTGAAGAGCGCACCGAGGTGGCCGAAGTGCAGAAAGTCGGGGGTGATTTCCACATCACCACCACCGATGGCCGCCAATTCCACGCCGCCCAACTGTTGATCACCGCCGGCGCCTGGGGCCAGAAACTCTCGGCCCAGTTCGGCGAACCGGTGCCGCTGGACACCCACGGCCCGCAAATGGCGGTGACCGAGCCGGTGCCCTACGCGTTGCCCACGGTGATTGGCGTGTACACCAAGATCCCTGAAGAGGTTATCTACTTCCGCCAGATTCCTCGGGGCAATATCGTCATCGGTGGCGGCTACCGCAGCAAGCCGGACATGCTCAACCGCCGCGCCTACGTGGAGCCGCGCAGCATCCTCAACCAGATCAGCCAGATGCGCCGCCTGTTGCCGGGCGTGGGCAACCTGAACATCATCCGCGTGTGGAGCGGCATCGAAGGCTACCTCCCGGACTCGTTGCCGATCATGGGCCCCAGCGGCACCGTCGACGGGCTGTTCTACGCCTTTGGCTTTTGCGGCCATGGCTTCCAGCTCGGCCCCGGCGTGGGTGATGTGATGGCTGAACTGCTCAGCACCGGCGCCACCAGCACGCCCATCGCGCCGTTTTCCATCACGCGCTTTGCCTTACCTGATGCACAACGGAGCCAGGCCTCATGACCCCCCGCGTTTTAGAGATTCTCAAACAGCTGATGGCCTTCGACACGGTGTCGTCGGAATCCAACCTGGCCCTGATCCACTACGTGCGCGACCTGTTGCTGACCAAGGGCATCGAGTCGCTGATCGTCAAGGACGAAAGCGGCAAAAAGGCAAACCTGTTTGCCAGCACCGGCCCGAAAAACCAGCCCGGCGTGTTGCTCTCTGGCCACACCGATGTGGTGCCGGCGGCGGGGCAGGCGTGGACCTTTCCTGCATTTGCCGCCACCGTGCAGGACGGGCGCATCTACGGGCGTGGCAGCTGCGACATGAAGGGCTTTATCGCCCTGGCCATCGACGCCATGCTTGACGCCGCCGACCACCACCTGACCCGCCCGTTGCAACTGGCGCTGTCCCATGACGAAGAGATCGGCTGCGTCGGCGTACGCCGCCTGCTGGACGTGCTGCACCTGGCGCCGGTGCGGCCGTTTTTGTGCCTGATCGGCGAGCCGACCAATATGCAATTCGTGCTCGGCCACAAGGGCAAGGGCTCGTACCGCACCTACTGTCGCGGGTTGGAAGCGCATTCATCGCTGGCGCCGCGTTCGGTCAACGCCATTCACGTGGCCTGCGACTTTATCGCCGCGCTGCGCGATAGCCAGCGGCAACTGGAGCAACATGGCGCCCAAGACCATGACTACGACGTGCCCTACAGCACCGTGCATGTGGGGCAGATTGTTGGCGGCAAGGCGCTCAATATCGTGCCCAACCTGTGCACCCTGGATTTCGAGGTGCGCAACCTGCCGGCGGACGACCTGGACCAGTTCCTCGATCAGATGCGCGAGCGCGCCGAAGTGATTGTGCGCGAGGCGCAGAAACTCTCCAGCGTGGCGGCCATCGAGATCGAAACGATCAACGTCTACCCCGGCCTGGAGACTCATCCGACGGTCGAGGCGGTGAGTTTTCTCAAGCAATTTGCCGCGCCGGATGTCGGCACGTCCAAGGTTTCGTTCGGCACCGAAGGCGGCCTGTTCAAGCAGCGGCTCGACGTGCCGGTGGTGGTCTGCGGGCCGGGGTCCATCGAGCAGGCCCACAAGCCGGATGAGTTTATCGAGATCAGCCAGATGGACGCCGGCGCGCACTTTCTGCAAGGCCTGCTGGGCTCGTTGAAGGCGTAGCAGAGCCTGCCGTCCTGGGCTTGAATTCAGCACGGCACGCTGCTGACACCGCGCTTTCGGCATCCTTATCCGTGGTGGCTCCCTAGACTGGAAGCTGTCTCGGATCAGGACTCGACCATGCTCAACACTCGCTTGCAAGACCCCAGCCTGCTGGCTGAATTGGCTTATGTAGACGGCCAGTGGATCGCTGCCGACAGCGGCGCCACCTTGGCCATCCACGACCCTGCCACTGGCGAGTTGCTCGCCAAGGTACCGGCGATGGACGCCGTCGACACCCGTCGCGCCATCGAAGCCGCCGAACGCGCCTGGCCCGCCTGGCGTGCGCGCCCGGCGGCCGAGCGTGCGGCGCTGTTGGAGCGCTGGTATCAGGCGATGATCGACAACCTCGACGACCTGGCGCTGATCATGACCAGCGAACAGGGCAAGCCCCTCAACGAAGCCAAGGGCGAAGTGCGCTACGGCGCCGGTTTCGTCAAATGGTTCGCCGAGGAAGCGCGTCGGGTGTACGGCGAAACCATGCCCGCGCCCAGTGGTGATCGGCGCCTGCTGACGTTGAAGCAGCCAGTGGGCGTGTGCGCCGCGATTACCCCGTGGAATTTCCCTAACGCGATGATCACCCGCAAGTGCGCGCCAGCGTTGGCGGCTGGGTGCCCGATCATCGTCAAACCCTCGGACCTTACGCCGCTGTCGGCCTTGGCGTTGGCGGTATTGGCCGAGCGCGTCGGCATTCCTGCTGGCGTGTTCAACGTGATCACTGGGCTGCCTGCGGGCATCGGTGAAGAACTGACCGGCAACTCTGCGGTGCGTAAGATTTCCTTTACCGGCTCCACCGCCGTTGGCCGCCTGCTGATGCGCCAGAGCGCCGAGCACATCAAGCGCCTGAGCCTGGAGCTGGGGGGCAATGCGCCGTTCGTGGTGTTCGATGACGCTGACCTGGAACAGGCGGTGGCCGGGGTGATGATCAGCAAATTCCGCAATGCCGGGCAGACCTGTGTGTGCGCCAACCGCATCCTGGTGCAGGACGGTATCTACGAGCGCTTCGCTGCACGGTTGGTGGAAGAAGTGGGCAAGCTCAAGGTCGGCAACGGCCTGGAAGACGGCGTGACCATCGGCCCACTGATCAACCCGGCAGCAGTGAACAAGGTGGCGCGGCATATCGACGATGCGTTGAGCCAGGGCGCCAAACTGCTGTGCGGCGCGATCCCCGGCGGCGACAGCCAGTTCGTGCAACCCACGGTGCTGGGCGATGCTCACGCGGGCATGTTGCTGGCCAACGAAGAAACCTTCGGCCCGGTGGCGCCGTTGATGCGCTTTAGCACTGAGGCCGAAGCGCTGGCTCTGGCGAATGCCACGCCGTATGGCCTGGGCGCCTACTATTTCACCCAAAACTTTCAGCGCTCATGGCGTTTCGGCGAGGCGCTGGAGTTCGGCATGGTTGGGCTCAATACCGGGATTATCTCGATGGAAGTCGCGCCGTTTGGCGGTATTAAACAATCTGGGTTAGGCCGTGAAGGCAGCAAGTACGGCCTGGACGAATACCTTGAAGTCAAAGCCTTCCACATTGGCGGCTTGAACTGACAGTTAATGGGGAGTGAGCAATGAGCAAGGCATTCAGAATCGCCGCGATTGCTGGCGATGGCATTGGCAAGGAAGTGCTGCCCGAAGGGCTGCGGGTGTTAGCGCAGGCGGCAAAAACCTGGGACCTGAACCTGAGCATCGAAGTGCTCGACTGGGCCCACTGCGACTACTACCTGGAACACGGGCAGATGATGCCCGACGACTGGTTCGAGCAACTCAAGGGGTATGACGCCATCTACTTTGGCGCCGTGGGCTGGCCCGACAAAGTGCCGGACCATATCTCTCTGTGGGGTTCGTTGCTCAAGTTCCGGCGCGACTTCGACCAGTATGTGAACATCCGCCCGGTGCGGCTCTTCCCCGGCGTGCCGTGCCCGCTGGCCGGGCGCGAGCCTGGGGATATCGACTTTGTAGTGATCCGCGAGAACACCGAGGGCGAGTACTCCTCGGTGGGCGGCAAGATGTTCGAAGGCACCGAGCATGAGTTCGTGTTGCAGGAGTCGGTATTCACCCGGCGTGGTGTGGACCGCATTCTCAAATTCGCCTTCGACCTGGCCCAGACCCGCCCGCGCAAGCGGCTCACGGCGGCGACCAAGTCCAATGGCATCTCCATCAGCATGCCGTACTGGGATGAACGCACGGCACTGATGGCGGCCAACTACCCCGAGGTGACGTGGGACAAGCAGCACATCGACATCCTGTGTGCGCGGTTTGTTTTGCAGCCGGATCGGTTTGACGTGGTGGTGGCGTCGAACCTGTTTGGCGACATCCTCTCCGACCTGGGCCCGGCGTGTGCGGGCACCATCGGCATTGCACCCTCGGCCAACCTTGACCCGGAGCGGCGGTTTCCCTCGCTGTTCGAACCGGTGCACGGCTCGGCGCCGGATATCTATGGGCAGAACATCGCCAACCCGATTGCGATGATCTGGTCGGGAGCGTTGATGCTGGACTTTTTGGGCAATGGGGACGAGCGCTATCGGGCGGCCCATGACGGGATTTTGCGCGCGATTGAAGCGGTGATTGCCGAAGGGCCGATTACGCCGGATTTGGGCGGGAAGGGCTCGACCCAAGACGTGGGAATGGCGATTGCAGAAAGGTTGTAACACGGTCGAAAAAGGTGGGAGGGGCGATGCGACGATTCGACTTGCTCCCGATGGCGGTGTGTCAGTTATAAATGTGCTAACTGACACTCCCTCATCGGGGGCAAGCCCCCTCCCACATTAGAATCTGTGCCGGGCCTGGGAATTGAGCACACCGCCGATCCCCTGTGGGAGCGGGCTTGCCCGCGAAGGCTGAGTGTCAGGCGGTGCATCTGTCGGCTGACCCACCGCTATCGTGGGCAAGCCTACTCCCACATTTTGATCTTCATACATCAGTAGCCGAGTGTTCGATTGATCTCGCCTACCATGGGCTCACCGCGCTCGAAGCGTCGGATGTTTTCCAGCAACACGCCGAACGCGCTTTGTGGCTGGGTCATCGCGGCAATATGTGGCGTGATTACAATCTGCGGATGCGTCCAGAACGGGTGACCCGGCGGGGCCGGTTCTTCCTGCAAGACATCCAGCACCGCGCCACTCAGTTGCCCGCTCGCCAGCGCTTCCAGTAAATCCTGTTCAACCAGATGCCCACCTCGGCCCATATTGATCAGCGCCGCGCCTTTTGGCAGTTGGGCAAACAGTTGTCGATCCAGAATGCCTTGGGTCTGCTCAGTCAATGGCAGCACACACAGCAAAATATCGCACTGGCCCAAGAAGGCGGGCAGTTGTTCTTCCCCCGCATAACACGCTACCCCAGGCAAATGCCGAACACTGCGCGCCCACCCCGACAGGGCGAACCCCAACGGCGCCAGTGTCGCCAGGATCTGCTGGGCCTGTGTGCCCAACCCCATCACGCCAACCCGCCGATTGGCCGCTGGTTGTAGCAGATGCGCCTGCCAGCACCGCGCAACCTGCTGCTGGCGGTAGCGCAGCATGTCCCGGTGCAGGCTAAGCACGGCCCAACTGGCGTATTCGCACATGCCACGGGTGATGCCTGGGTCAAGCAGGCGCACCACCGGCAGTTCGGGCGGTAGGCGCGACAGGTCCAGTTGATCCACGCCCGCCGACAGGGCAAACAGCACTTTGAGGTTGGGCAGCAACTGCGCCACATCATCCGGCGCTGTCCAGGCCGCCAGGTACTCGATCTCTTCGGGATTGCCGATGTCGGGCCAGGCGCGCCATTCGATATCCGGTGCATGTTCGGCAAACAGTGCCAGCCAGTGTTGGCCGCGCACCGGGTCGGCTTTGTAGAGCAAGGCCATGGGCATTTCCTGCTGGATAAAGGGAGCATTCATCATCGCCCAAACCCCGGCGCAGGATCTGTTGAAAGGCAGGGGCAAAACAGTGGATCCGAATTTCTCACAGGCCAAGTTCGGCGTAGTGCGTTGCCCGTACCCCGTAATCTGAACAGCATCGCAACCACTTCCCGGTTGCCGGACTCACGATGGGAAATGCCATGAATAGCAAAGTCGACGAAACCCCTCATTTGCTCCGTCAGCGCGAGCAGTTCGTGCCCCGTGGGCTGGTCACCGCGCACCCGCTGGTGATCGACCGCGCCCAGGGCGCCGAGTTGTGGGACGTGGATGGCAAGCGTTACCTGGACTTCGTCGGCGGCATCGGCGTGCTCAATATCGGCCACAACCACCCCAAGGTGGTCGCCGCCGTGCAGGCGCAGTTGCAGAAGGTCTCCCATGCGTGTTTCCAGGTGGTGGCTTACCAGCCTTACCTCGACCTGGCCCAGCGCCTGTGCGAGATGGTCGGTGGCAAGGAGGCCTATAAAGCGGCGTTTTTCACCTCCGGCGCCGAGGCAGTGGAAAATGCGGTGAAGATCGCTCGCGCCCACACCAATCGCTCGGCAGTGATCGCGTTTCGCGGCGGTTTCCATGGCCGTACTTTGCTGGGCACCACGCTGACCGGCATGAGCCAACCCTACAAACAGAACTTCGGGCCGTTTGCGCCGGAGGTGTTCCATACGCCGTATCCGAATGCTTATCGCGGCGTGACCAGCGAAGTGGCGCTCAATGCGCTGGATGAATTGCTCGCCACCCAAGTGGCGCCAGAACGGGTCGCGGCGATCATTATCGAGCCGGTGCAAGGCGATGGCGGTTTCCTGACCGCGCCGCCGGAGTTCCTCAAGGCCCTGCGTGCGTTGGCCGACAAGCACGGCATTGTGCTGATCCTCGATGAAATCCAGACCGGTTTCGGGCGCACGGGCACCTGGTTCGGTTTCCAGCACGCCGGCATCCAGCCCGATCTGGTCACCGTGGCCAAGAGCCTGGCCGGTGGCTTGCCGTTGTCTGGCGTGGTGGGCAAGGCGCAGATCATGGACGCACCTCTGCCCGGCGGCTTGGGTGGCACTTATGGCGGCAACGCCCTGGCCTGCGCGGCGGCGTTGGCGGTGATCGACGCGTTTGAGCAAGAGCAATTGCTCGCCCGCAGCCAAGTGCTGGGCGAACGCCTGCGTAAAGGCCTGCTCGGCTTGCAGGCGCGCTACCCGAACATCGGCGACGTGCGCGGCACCGGTTTCATGCTGGCCATCGAGCTGATCAAGACCGACGCGGCCCGCACCCCGGATGCCGACCTCAATCAACAAGTGATCGACGCCGCCCGCGCCGGTGGTTTGCTGGTGATCAAGTGCGGCGTGCACCGCAACGTACTGCGCTTCCTTGCGCCACTGGTGGCCACCGAAGCACAGATCGACGAAGCCCTGCAGATTCTCGACGCGGCCTTGGCACGGGTCTTGAACTGAGGCTGTGCCCGCTACGGGTGAAACGCATCAAGGAGGCTTGACCCACCATGGGGCTGACAGATTATCGAGCGTTGCTGATTGACTGCGATGAAGTACTGGTGGACCGCGACTCTGGGGTGTGGGCAGCGTTGCAACCGCTGCTCGACACCCGTGGTGGGCAGCCGTCCAAGGAGCAGGTGTTGGCGGAGTTCAGCGCGGTGGTGGCAGGCCTCTACCCGCGCTTCGCTGAGCTAGGCTTTAGTGGCGTGTTGTGTTTCGCCCATCGTCAGCTCGCCGAGACGTGGGGGCTGCACGCCAGTTGGGAGGAGGGCATGAGCTTTGCCCGGTCGGCGGGCAACTGGTCGCTGTTTGAAGATGCGCCGGGGGCGATGCTGTATTTGCGCAAGTTCTACCGCCTGTTGGTGCGCGGCGACCGTGATGCGGAAGATCGGGGTGCACTGTGCGAACGCTTGGGGATTGCACCGGAAGACTTCATTTCCCTGGCCGAAGACCCACAATGGCTCAACCGCCAGGGCGCCGAAGTCGAGCCGATCCTGCATATCACGCGGCAATCGGACGGTGCGCAAGTGGCGCTGGACCGCTGTTTGATCGGCCGCCACCGGGCGCGGCAGCCTTCTCCGTGCGCGGCGGATTACTGCATCAACAGCATGGCGGATCTGGTGGCGCAGCATCAGCTGTCTTTACGGCGCTGATTTTGCTAGAAGATTGTCTTACAAACGGCAGTCAAGAGGTACGCAATGGAAGGGCTCGTCAAGCTGGACCGGATCGACATCAGCATTTTGGTTGAATTGCAAAAGGACGGCCGCATGACCAACGTCAGCCTCGCCGACGCCGTGGGCCTGTCGGCCAGCCCGTGTCTGCAACGGGTCAAGCGGCTGGAGTCGGCGGGGTATATTTCCAGCTACAAGGCGCACTTGAACCTGGCCAAGATCACCGATTCGGTCACGGTGTTTACCGAGATCACCCTCAGCGACCACAAGCGTGAAGACTTTGCCAAGTTCGAGTCCAACATTCGGTTGGTGGATGAGGTACTCGAATGCCACTTGATCAGTGGGGGGTATGACTATTTGGTGCGGTTCATGACGCGCAGCATTCAGCATTATCAGGAAGTGGTTGAGAGTTTGCTGGATAAGAATATTGGGATATCGAAGTACTTCAGTTATATCGTGATCAAGTCGCCGGTGCTTAAGGATGGGGTGCCGTTGCGCAAGCTGCTACGGCACTGAGGGCCTTGGGTGTAAACCGGATCAAAATGTGGGAGGGGGCTTGCCTGCGATGGCGGTTTTTCGGGGTACATATCCATTCCTGCGGTAACGGCCACCTATGTGAATGCACTTTTTTGTAAACCATGTGGTTGTCCCGTACACGCCCCAACACTCGGCACCTCGCCTAGGCTCGGCATGCCCTCACTTCGGCCAGCGTGTTTGACGGGGCGACCCCAGATCAAAAGCAAGAGCGCGGCGGCCTTAGAGCCGACCGGTATTTCATGCCGTTCACAGTTCAAATGTGGGAGGGGGCTTGCCCCCGATGGCAGTGTTTCAGTCAACTCATTCATTGGCTGATCCACCGCCATCGGGGGCAAGCCCCCTCCCACAGTTTTGATCTCTATGTATCAGATGGAAAGTGGTTTGCTCTGGCTCTGGCTCTGGCTCTGGCTCTGGCTCTGGCTCTGGCTCTGGCTCTGGCTCTGGCTCTGGCTCTGGCTCTGGCTTTTGATTTGGCTTTTGATCTTGATCTGAAGCGCCCCGTTAACCACGCTGGCCGAACGCAGGCTTGAATCCGTGGGTAACCCGGCAGGACGCCGGGTTAGCCGTCCTGGGCCAAGGATGGCCCATGACGGCGGCCCACGGATTCAAGCCGGAGTGAGGGCACACCGAGCCTAGGCGAGGTGCCGAGTGGTGGGGCAAGAGCCTTTTGGTTACTTTTGGGCTCTTTCCAAAAGTGACCCGCCGTAAGGGCGGAACCAATAGCCGCCGTTACCCAAATAACGGATATACACACCCCCACACCCCACACCCTCCTGCACCTCAATCAACCACACCCACCCCCCAAGCGTTACTAAACGCCTCATCCCGAAGCACCCCGCACAAAATACTTTTTCCAGCCCTTAAACAGTGATCTTCGCCGATCCAAGCCCGCAATTCGGCGCAAACCGCAAAAGTCCCTGCGTTGTAATGCAGCCAGAGTGAGGGAGCGCGAGGTTGTGCGGTGGTTTTCAGCCGCATCAACCCTTCGTTGAACACCACCAATCGGAGCGATAAAAATGCGTATGAGCAACGCAAAAGCACTGTTGGGTTTGGGTGCGCTAATGCTGGCAACGACCAGCGAGGCACACCAGATTTGGTACGAGCAACTTCCCGGCCAGCCACTGGCTTTGTACTACGGGGAGTACGACAAAAATGTGTTGGAGGTAACGCCGGGGGGATTGGACCGGTTCAAGCAGCTTAAAGCCTGGTCAATGGCCGCACCGTTCGGCCTGAGCCTACAGCGACAGGCGTTTGCATTAACGACTCAACCACAGCGGGAGGATTCGCTGCTGGCCCAGGACCTGCACTATCCGCTGTTCGAGGTGAAGGAGGGCAAGGCCCACTGGACACCCGCCACCCGTTGGGTCGGCGACCTGCGCGCCCGCACTCCGCAATTGACCCTGGACATCGTGCCCACCGGCATTGCCGATGCCGGCAGTGCACAGTTCCAGGTGTTCTACGCCGGCAAGCCCCTGGCGGATCAGGAGGTGGTGCTGGAAACCGCCTCCGGTGAAGTGTTCAAACAGCACAGCGACGCCACCGGCAAAGTCAGCTTCCAGCTGCCGTGGCAGGGCACTTACGTGGTGGCTGTCGAGCATCAGGTCAACAGCCCTGGCGAGCGCATCAACCCTGAGGGCAAGGCCGAAGCGTTCGATGTGCAGCGCTTCAGTTCGACGCTGTCGTTCCAGCGCGAGCAAGGCCAGGCGCCGTTGCCTCGGGCACCGTCGCAGTTGCCCGCTTCGGAAGTTGCCAGGCTGAAAAAAACCGCCTGATTCACCCCCTCTTACATGAGTGATTGATATGACCCTTTCTTCAGGATTGGCCGGTCAAGCGGGCACTGCTGCCCCTGCGCGTGCCCTCAGTAAAGCGACAGCCGCCACGCGCATGCTGGCGATCGATGCGTTGCGCGGTTTTGTGATGCTGTTGATGTTGATCGACCACGTGCGCGAAACCTTCTTGCTGCACCGCCAGGTCACCGACCCGATTGACGCGTTGAGCGTCACCCCGGACCTGTACTTCACCCGCATGCTCAGCGAGATCTGCGCCCCGGCGTTTATCTTCCTCACGGGCTTGTCGGCGTGGCTCTACAGCCAGAAACACAGTGCGCGCGAGACCTCGGTATTTCTGCTCAAGCGCGGCCTGTTTCTGGTGTTCCTGGAAATCACCTTTGTGTGCTTTGCCTGGAACGCCGAGTTCCCGCCCAAGACCCTGTGGTTGCAAGTGATCTGGTGCATCGGCCTGTGCATGATCGTGCTCGCCGGGTTGCTGCATTTCAAACGCTCCTGGCTGATCGTGCTGGGGGTGGCGATTGTCGCCGGGCATAACCTGCTCGATGGCGTGACGGTGGGGCCGGAGTCGCCGTTCTATGTGCCGTGGTCGATCCTGCATCAGCGGGTATTTATCGACATCACCGAGTTCACACGGGCGCGTACGACCTACCCGATATTGCCATGGATCGGCGTGATTCTGCTGGGCTGGGGCATTGGCCCGTGGTTTGGCAAAGACACGCCCTCGGCCGTGCGTATCTCGCGGTTGATCAAGTTGGGCGTGGGCCTGTTGGTGGCGTTTGTGTTTATCCGCTACCTCAACGTCTACGGCGAAAAACCCTGGGTGCAGACCGGTGATGCGCTGCGCACGTTCATGAGCTTTATGAGTGCGAAGAAGTACCCGCCGTCGCTGATGTTCCTCATGCCAACCCTGGCGCTGTCGTTGCTGCTGCTGGCGTTTTTCGAGAAGGCCCAGGACCGCTGGAGCACCGCGACCCTGGCGATCTATGGCGGTGCGCCGATGTTTTTCTACCTGCTGCACCTGTACGTGCTCAAGGCCATGTACCTGGTGGCGCTGGCGATCTGGGGCGCCAACCAGGGCACTTATTACGGCTTTGACGACCTGCCGGCGGTGTGGTTGTGGAGTGTGATCCTCGGCGTATTGTTGTTCTTCCCCACGCGTTGGTTCGCCAACCTCAAGCAGCGCCGTCGCGATATCGCGATCCTCAAATACCTCTGACGTCACCCACGGTGTTGCGCACCTTGCGCAACACCTTTGACTGGAGCGACACCGTGAAGACTTTCTCGAGCCGCACCCTGCTATTGGCATTGGGCGGGCAGAGCCTGCTCGCCTTTGCCGCCGAACAAGACAGCGCCACCGGTTTTATCGACGCCAGCCAATGGAACCTGCTCAACCGCAGCGTCTACGACCGCCGCGACTATCAACACGGCGCCGTCAGCAATGGCGCGCGCAATGCCTACAAACCCAGAGCCGAACGCAGTGACCTGGCCGAAGAGTGGGCCTATGGCCTGATGGCCGACTACACCTCGGGCTTTACCACCGGCACCGTCGGTTTTGGCTTGGACGCCCACGTTTATTCCGCCTGGGCGCTGGACAGCGGTGGCGGGCGTGCCGGCAAGGCGCGGCTGTTGGGCGTCGATAATGATGGCCACCCCAAGGGCCAATCCAGCCGCGGTGGCGCGGTGGCCAAGCTGCGTTTTTCTTCGACCGAACTGCGCTACGGCGAGCAACGGGTTAAAACCCCGGTGTTTGCCTCGTCCGACAGCCGCCTGCTGCCAGAAACCGCCACCGGCTGGTTATTGACCAGCCGCGAGTTGCCTGCCACCACCCTGTTCGCCGGTCACTTCAACGAGAGCACCGACCGCAACGCCAGCAGTCATGACCAGGGTTTTGTCGTCAACTACTCCAACGGCAAGCAGGGCAATCGTTTTGATTTGGTGGGCGTGCGTAACACGGCGATCAAGGGGCTGAGCGCCAGCCTGTTCAGTGCCCATTATGAGGATACCTGGCGCCAGCACTACCTGGGCGCGGTCTACACCCGGTCACTGGTGCCCGGTCAGTCGTTGGTGTTTGACCTGAACTTCTACCGAACCACAGACACCGGCAAGGCGTTATCGGGGCGCATCGACAACACCACCTGGAGCCTGATGTCGACCTACAAACTCGGTGCCCACAGCGTCGGTGTCGGCTATCAGAAAGTCAGCGGCGATACGCCGTTTGACTACGTGACACGCGGGGCGATTTACCTGAGTAACGCGGTGGCGCTGTCGGATTTCAATGCGCCGCGTGAGGCATCCTGGCAGGCCCGGTATGACCTGGACCTGGCGGGCTACGGCGTGCCCGGCCTGACGTTGGCGGCCTTGTATGTGCGTGGCAGCGGCATCGACGGCAGCCACATGGACCCCAACGGCGGCTACGCCTGGCTCGGGTATGGCGAGGGTGGCAAGCATTGGGAGCGGGACGTGCAGGCACGCTACGTGGTGCAGTCCGGCGTGGCGAAGAACCTTGCGTTCACCCTGCGCCATGCCGTGCATCGGGGCAACGCGGCGCAGGCGGAGCTGGATGCCAACCAGATTCGCCTGGCGGTGGAATACCCCTTGGGCGGGCGCTTGTTCTAACGCCAGCTGTAATGAGCGGGCTTGTTGTGGTGAGTGGGCCTGTTGTGGGGGGAGTGGGATTATTGTGGTGAGCCCGCCCAGTACCGCAGCCTACTGCTCCAACTGCAACGCCTGCTGCTTAAGCTGGCGCTTGCGCTCGAACGGCAATTTATCGTCATCGCCATACGGCGCGCTGTACCAGTTGCCATAAGTCGGGTTGGGCAGCAGGAACCAGCGCTGCCCCAGCCAGTTCACATAAGGCTCCACCGCCTTGCGCTGATCGGCGAGGGTGTTGTGCTCGGCCTGCACAAAGTCCCCAAGCGAATCCCCGGCCATCAACAGCACCCGTGCATGGCTGGCGATCCATTGGCGGCGGCAGGTCTTGCCGTAGCCGGCGCTTTCGCAGTGGCCGGTGGGGGTGCTGGCGGCCAGGATCTGCGCTTCGCTCTGGATCGGAAAGCCCCGCAGGCGCAAGTTCCGCAACGTCGCCGCAACCTGGCTGTGCTCGCGATTGGTCACGTAGTAAACCTTGATGCCTTTGTGTTCGGCCGCTTGCAAAAAGGCCACCGCGCCGGGCAAGGCCTGGGCCTTGGCCTGGTCGACCCAGGTGTTCCAGCGGTCATAGGAATAGATTTGATTGTTGAGCACATCGCGGGCGTTGAGCGGCACGTTGTCCAGCACGGTCTCGTCGATATCCACCACCACCGCCGGCGGCAGGCCGTTCAGGTTGCGTGGGGCGAAGGGCAGGGCGTCCCAGGTTGGGTCGGCCAGGGCCACGTCGAGTTGGCGGGTGGCGTTGGCGAAGAGCTGGCGGTAGATCAACTCGTGCTCGATGGAGGTTTGGGTCCAGAGCACGGCGTCAAGTTGGTCGTTGGCCGGTGGGGTTTGTTGGCAACCTGCGAGCAGGCAGAGGCTGGCGATGATCAAGTTACGCATGCAAAAGTCTCGCAGTTAAAGGGTGCGTGGGCGGCACCTTAGCCAATCCCAGGAAAATTGACCACGTTGCGAAATGTTTCGTCGAATGCGAAACTGACGTAACTGTGAATACTTATCATCTGGCGTCACCCCCAATGCCCACCCCGCGCATTCTTGTCATCGAGGATGACGTCGAGCTGTGCACGCACTTGTGCAATCACCTGAGCGCTCGTGGTTTCAGCCTCAGTAGCAGCCATCGCGGTGACCAGGGCCTGGCCATGGCCCTGCACTCGCCGGTGGAACTGATCCTGCTGGACATCATGCTGCCCCATGAAAGCGGGCTGACGATTCTCTCGCGCCTGCGCCATGAGCGGGGCACGCCGGTGATCTTGATGTCGGCCCTTGGCGCCGAGCAGGACCGCATCACTGGCTTCAGCCAGGGCGCCGACGATTACCTGCCCAAGCCCTTCAGCCTGGCCGAACTGGATGTGCGCATCGACGCCTTGCTGCGCCGCGTGGCGATTGATTGCGGTACCCAAGCGCCGCAGTCGTTTGCTCGACCTTCGGCGTTGCAGTTCGACACCTATGCGCGGGACGTGCGCTTGAACGGCATTGCCGCCGGGCTCACCACCTCGGAATTTCGCCTGTTGTGCACGCTCCACGAACACGCCGGTGAAGCGCTGACCAAGCCCTTCCTTTACCAGCATGTGCTGCATCGGCCCTACACCCGCCTGGACCGTGGCCTGGATGTACACGTGTGCAACCTGCGGCGCAAGCTGGCGGCCATCGACGTTCAGGGCATGCGCATCGACGCGGTGCGCCACCAAGGCTACGTACTGATGTGCGAAGGCGCTTGATGCAGCGTCGGCACCCACTGCTGTGGAAGATGGCGATGCTGCAAGTGGGCTTTTGCCTACTGCTGGTGTGGCTGGTGTGGAGCTGGGGCTTGCAGGTTGAGCGCAACACCTACTTTCTGGAGCAACCGGACCGCATCGCCCTGGCCGCCTATGCCGCTGAGGCCGAACAGGTCGCGGCCAGTGGCGATGCGCAGGCAGTGGAGCGCTGGCGCCTGGCGCTGGAGCAGCGCGAGCACACCTGGGTCGCGGTGCTCGATGACTACCTGCAAAGCCTGGGCACCACGCCGCTGAGTGCCGAGCAGGTCGGCCACCTGACCTTCATGCGCAAACTCAGTTGGCCGATGAGCAAGCGGCTGGAGGATGAGCTGCCGTATGTGAGCATCGCCTTCCCCCATCACCCGGAGCGCGGCCGCTTGGTGATGCAATTGCCCGAGCGCCTGTTGCCGCCAGGGCTGACGCCGTGGACCCACGTATTGACCCACGGCGTGGTGCCGGTGTTGTTGGCGCTGGGGTTGGGGTTGCTGCTGTATCGGCATTTGGTGCAACCGTTGAATGAACTGCGCGAGCGCGCCAATGCGCTGAGTGCCGGCGACTTGGCGCCGCTGGCCAGCAGCACCGTGACGTGGCGTTCGGATGAGCTGGGTGAGTTGGCCCGTGCCTACGAACACATGGCCGAGCGCCTACGCCAGAACCTGCATCAACAGCGGCAATTGCTGCGCACCTTGTCCCATGAAATCCGCACGCCTTTGGCCCGCTTGACCATCGCCAGTGAAAGTGGCCTGCCCCGCGAGCAGTTGCAGCAACGCTTGTCGCGGGAGGTGGAAGAGATGCGCCGGCTGGTGGACGACTCCCTCAACCTGGCCTGGCTCGACACCGAACAACCGCGCCTCGAAGCCGAAGATGTCGTGGTGGCCTCGGTCTGGGAAGCTTTGGCGCAGGACGCACACTTCGAAACCGGCTGGCCGCTGGACCGTTTGGTCTGTGAGTTGGACAGCCGCTGCCAATTGCATGTGCACCTCAACAGCTTTGCCCAGGCCCTGGAAAATATCCTGCGCAATGCCATCCGCCATTCGCCCGAACAGGGGGTGATCCGCCTGAGCGGCTGGCGTGAAGGCGACTGTTGGTGGTTGGTGATCGAAGACCAGGGGCCTGGGGTTGCCAAGGATGACCTTGAACGCATCTTCGAAGCCTACCTGCGCCTGGACGGCACTGTGGGCACCGGTTTTGGCCTGGGTTTGAGCATTGCCCGACGTGCCATCGAACTGCAGGGCGGCGAGTTGTGGGCCACCCGTGGCGCCCAGGGTTTGCGCATGAACCTGCGCTTGCCAGCGGCAAATGTTTAGAAAGTTAAGTTTCTTTACTCGTTATTGCATCTGATTATCATCTGCGATCTTTGATGGCCCGCCGCTATCGGTCGGGTAGACGTTTGGAGATCGCCCCATGTTCCGCTTGTCCCTGCTTGCCGTGAGTATTTGCAGCTTCTTGCCCGTTGCCGGCTTTGCCGCCGAGGCCGAAGCCCCCGCGCAGATGGAGCTGCCGACCCAGACCGTATTGGGCACCGCTCAGGAAGAGATCAAGCAGATGCCTGGCGTGTCGATCATCACCGCTGAAGACATCAAGAAGCGCCCTCCAGCCAACGACCTGTCGGAGATCATCCGCACCATGCCGGGGGTGAACCTCACCGGTAACTCCAGCAGCGGCCAGCGCGGCAACAACCGCCAGATCGACATCCGTGGCATGGGCCCGGAAAACACCTTGATTCTGGTGGACGGCAAACCGGTCAGCAGCCGCAACTCTGTGCGCTACGGCTGGCGTGGCGAGCGTGACAGCCGTGGCGACACCAACTGGGTGCCGGCCGACCAAGTAGAACGCATCGAAGTCATCCGTGGCCCAGCCGCCGCCCGTTACGGCAACGGCGCAGCGGGTGGCGTGGTGAATATCATCACCAAGCAACCGGGCACCGAGACCCACGGCTCGGCCACGATTTATCACAACTTCGCCCAGCACAAAGAAGAAGGCGAGACCGAGCGCATGAACTTTGGCCTCAACGGCCCGATCACCGATAACCTCAGCTACCGCGTGTACGGCAATATCGCCAAGACCAACGCCGACGATGCCGACATCAACAGCGGCCACGAATCCACCCGCTACGGCACCCAGATCGGCACGCTGCCGGCGGGGCGCGAAGGCGTGCGCAACAAGGACGTCAACGGCCTGCTCAGCTGGAAAATGACCCCTGAGCAAACACTCGACCTGGAGGCCGGCTTCAGCCGCCAGGGCAACATCTATACCGGCGATACCCAGAACACCAACAGCAATGCCAGCGTGAAAAGCATGCTCGGCCATGAGACCAACATCCTCTACCGCGAACACTACGCGCTGACCCACCGTGGCGAATGGGATTTGGGCAGCAGCCTGGCCTACCTGCAATACGAAAAGACCCGCAACAGCCGTATCAACGAAGGCCTCGCGGGCGGCACCGAAGGCATCTTCGCCAACACCGATTTCTACACCACCACACTGCGTGACCTGACCGCCCACGGCGAAGTCAGCCTGCCGCTGCACTTGGGTTTCGAACAGGTGCTGACCCTGGGCACCGAGTGGGTCGAGTCCAAGCTCGACGACCCGAGCGCCAACACCCAGACCACCACCGCAGGCGGCAGCGTGGCCGGGCTGACCAGCACCAACCGCAGCAGCACGTCGTCGTCGCGGATCTTCTCGGTGTTTGCCGAAGATAACATCGAACTGCGCCCCGGCACGCGGCTGACCCCCGGCCTGCGCCTGGACCACCACGATATCGTCGGCGACAACTGGAGCCCGTCGTTGAACCTGTCCCAGGTGCTCACCGACACCCTGACCTTGAAGGCCGGCATCGCGCGTTCCTACAAGGCGCCGAACCTGTATCAGCTCAACCCCAACTACTTGCTGTACAGCAACGGCCAGGGTTGCTACGGCTCCACCAAGAGTTGCTACCTGCAAGGTAACGCCGACCTTGAGGCAGAAACCAGCGTCAACAAAGAGCTGGGTATCGAGTACCGCAACGACGGCGTGGTCGCTGGGTTGACGTACTTTCGCAACGACTACAAGAACAAGATCGAATCCGGCCTGACCCCGGTCGGTACCGCCACGGGTGGTACCGGTACCACCGCCGGTGCCAACGTGTTCCAGTGGGAAAACGTGCCCAAGGCACTGGTCGAAGGGCTCGAAGGCAACCTCACCTTGCCGTTGGCCGAATCGCTGACCTGGTCCAACAACTTCACCTACATGCTGCAATCGAAAAACAAACAGACCGGCGATGTGCTGTCGGTAACGCCAAAATTCACCCTTAACTCCATGCTCGACTGGCAAGTGACCCAGGACCTGTCTGTGCAAGCGAACGTGGCCTGGTACGGCAAGCAAACCCCAAAAAAATACGACTACCACGGCTACCGCGTGACGGGCACGTCGAACAACCAGCTGTCGCCGTATGCCATCGCCGGGGTGAGCGGCACCTATGCGATCACCAAAAACCTGAGCCTCACCGCCGGTGTGGACAACGTGTTCGACAAACGCTTGTGGCGCGAGGGCAATGCCCAAGGCGTGAACAACATCGACGGCGCGGGTGCGGCCACTTACAACCAGTCTGGCCGAACGCTGTTCACTAGCCTGACGGCGTCGTTCTGATGCGCTGTGGGATCTTCCTGGCGCTGCTCGTTGCCCAATGTGCGCTTGCCAAACCCGCACCGGACCAGTTGATGGACGCCAAGGTATTGCGCGAGGCCAGCGACTACAGCTTCAGCACCCTGGAACTGGACTCCGCCGACGGCGCCCGCCACTACCGCATCTGGCTGGGCCGCCCGCTCAAGGTCAGCGCGGCCAACCCGGTGGCCTACCTGCTGGACGGCAACGCGGCGATGGCGGCGTTGGATACGGCGTTGCTCAACCGCCTGTCCCACAGCCCCACGCCGCCGGTGCTGGTGGCAGTGGGGTACGCCACGCCGCTGCGTATCGAACGCACGGCGCGCACCTTCGACTACACGCCGCAGGTGGGCGAGGGCGTGCAACGGGACCCATTGACCGATGTGCCGAGTGGCGGGGCGGAGCCGTTCCTGGATCTGCTGACCCAGCAGATCCGCCCATTGATCAACCAGCGACTGGAAGAAAAGCCCAAGCGGCAGTTGCTGTGGGGGCATTCCTACGGTGGGTTGTTGGTGCTGTACACGCTGATGACCCGGCCGGATGCGTTCGATGAATACGCGGCGGCGAGCCCGTCGTTGTGGTGGAACGGTGGGGTGATTCATACCGAGGGGTTGACGCAGCGGTTCAGGGGCAAACACCCGACCTTGCTGATGATGCGCGGGGATGAGGAACCGGCGAGCCCGTCGATGCAACATGGGCCGAAAGGGGATGGGGCGGCGAAGAAACTGTTGGGGGATTTGCAGCGGGTGCAGGGGTTGACGGTGCAGTACCAGGCCTTTCCTGGCCTGAGCCACGGCCCGATGTTGCCGGCGTCGCTGCGCTACACCCTGGAACACCTCAGCCAGCCTTAACACAGTTATAAATGTGGGAGAGGGCTTGCTCCCGATAGCGGTGTAACAGTAACAGATGTGCTGACTGACACACCGCCATCGGGAGCAAGCCCCCTCCCACAGGGAGCCCGTGGTGCTAGTGACTATTCAGCACGGGCTGGAGCTGCTCATCAAGCATCCAATGCGCTCCTCCAGGCCGCAGACAAACACCACCCACCCATCGCTCATGACTGGCGTGCTCCAACCAATACGCCTGCCCATCGAGCACGGCCTGACCCAATTGCGTCAGCACCAAACCTGCCTCTGTCTCCGTCAACAGCGGCGCCGCACCATCGATCAACGGCCGCAACAACGCAAAGAACATCATGTCCCCCAGAAACGGCAGTGGTTCGCGCTTGGCCATCAATTCGGCGAACACCCGGCCAGCCGGTTTGGGGCCTGCTTCGGCGAGGTAGGCCAGGGTCAGGCGTTCGGTCAGCGATAATCCGTCACGCGCACCGGGCAGTTCCTGCAATTGGCGCAACAAGGCGGGCGCCATAAAGGGCAGGGCGGGGTGGTTGCCATGGGCCAATTCGGCCCACTTGAGCGGCGTGCTGTCGCAATAGGCTGCCCACGCCTGTTTGGCCAAGTGCACCGCGTCATCCTCGATCAAACGCCGCTGCGGCCATAGCCAGGCGAGCAGGTCCGGGGCCAGTTGGCCGATGCCGATAAAGCGTTGCACGCCAGGGATGCGGTCGACCTCGATCAGCTCCAGCTTGCACGGTGCCCGCTCCAAGCCCGCTAATGCGCGGATCAGGAACAGTTGGTCATAGGCATCGGCTTCGCACCACAGCACGCTGTGTTCGGCATTGGCCAGGGCTTCGAGTTGGATGTATTCGTCGGCCAGCCTGCGTGCCGCGTCGTCCTTATCCATGGCAAATGCCTGGCTGATGAAGGTGCTGCGCAGCGCTTGATAGTCCGCGGTGGGCAAATCACGCACCGGCCCCATGCACAACGGGTCGCTGAGCATCTGAAACTGGCCCTTGAACCCGGCCAGTTGCAGGCTGTGGGCGATGTCATTACCGCAGCGCCAGTGGGTGGTACGGGCCTCATCGCTGGCGGCAAAATCGGGATGGCGTGCGGCAAAGTCGATGGCATCGACATGGGCCTTGAGCTTGGGCCAACTGCGGAACCCCAGTTGCTTGGCGATCTCCCATTGGGCTTGGGACAGTGTGGCGCTGGGGTCCTGGGCCTTGAGGCGCGGCAACAGTTCCTTGGCGCGCTTGCGCTGCTGCTCAAGGTTGAGACGGCCGTCGGTGTTGAAGTGTTGAGACATACGAGCTCCTTGTATGAACCTTGTCCGCTTTAAGGTTGGGAGTCGTAAAAAATGAGGGTGTTGCAGTGTCTTGGGCGCAGCCCTTTCCGCGGAAGGTGGCGTAGAAAACGCCAGGCGGGGAATATAGGCAGTGAGGTATTTTATTGCAAGTTGTTCCCCGAGTAGTGAGTTCATGACTGACACCCCATTGATTGAAACCCGCGCCCTTACGCGCTTTGACGAGCGCCGCCATGTGGCCTTGCTTCAACCCACTGATTTCACTTTGAATGCCGCCGATCGTGTGTCCATCACCGGTTCTTCCGGCTCCGGCAAAAGTGTGTTCCTGCGCGCCTTGGCCCTGCTGGATGCGCCGACTTCAGGGCAGATCCTGTGGAATGGCCAAGCGATCAGCAACGCACAGATTCCCCATTACCGCTGCCATATCAGCTACCTGTCCCAGCGCCCGGCGCTGATCGAAGGCACGGTGGAAGACAACCTGCGCTTTCCGTTCAGCCTCAAGACTTCACACAAGCGCAGCTTCGACCTGGCCACGGTCACCACGTTATTGGGGCATGCTGGCAAGGCGCCCGACTTCCTGGCAAAAAACGCGGCCGATTTGTCGGGTGGCGAGTCTCAGGTGGTCTCGCTGATCCGCACGCTGCAACTGAACCCGGAGGTGCTGTTGCTGGACGAACCTACCGCTGCCCTCGACCCCACCTCATCCCGCGAAGTGGAAGCGTTGATCGACGCCTGGTTTGCCGGCGATAACACCCGCGCATGTATCTGGGTGTCCCATGACCTGGAACAGGCGCGGCGCATGAGCACGCTGCACCTGCACATGAGTGCCGGCGTGTTGAGCGGGGCGGCCCAACCATGAACTATCAAAACCTCACCGCCCTGGACATGAGCATCGCCGCCTCGCTGATTCTCATCAACGGCGCGCTGTCATTGTTGCTGCGCCTGGGCCTGGGCCGCCAATTGCTGTGGGCGGCCGTGCGCACCGTGGTGCAACTGCTGGCCATCGGTTACCTGCTGGGGTGGGTGTTCGAGTTTGCCTATTGGTATGTGGTGCTGCCGCTGATGTGCGCCATGACCCTGATTGCCGGCCTCTCGGCGGCCGGGCGCGGGCGCCGAACGTACAAGGGGCAGCGGGTCGACAGCATTTTGTCGGTGTGGGGCAGTTCGTGGCTGGTGACGGCGGTGGGGTTGTTTGCGGTGATCCGCATCCACCCTTGGTACGAGCCGCAGTATGCGATCCCGATTTTGGGCATGATCCTGGGCAACACGCTTACCGGTGTGTCCTTGGGCATCGAGCGCATGACCCAGGAGCTGACCTCGGGGCGCAACACCATCGAGATGATCCTGGCCCTCGGCGGCTCACGCTGGGAAGCCGCCCAGGAGCCGATCCGCCAGGCCGTGCGGGCGGGGATGATCCCCACGCTCAACCAGATGACCGTGGTCGGCATCGTCAGCCTGCCCGGCATGATGACCGGCCAGGTACTGGCGGGGGAAAGCCCGGTGGACGCGGTGCGGTACCAGATCGTGATCATGTTCTTGATTGCGGCGTCGTCAGCGTTGGGCACCGTGGGCGCGGTGTTGTTGACGTATCGACGATTGTTTTCGGTGGGGCATCGTTTTTTACGCGAGCGGCTGCAAGAGCGGTGATGGGCGTAGCGCCTTGCGCGGTAAGGCAATGTGCGGCTGGCCGACTATCCTAAGAGGCTCCTGGCTGTGCCCGAGGAAGGTGATGACCATGAATCCGATTGAACAGTCCCCCTGGCATGCTGGCGAACGGCACCTGCAAGAAGCGGTTGGCGTGGCCGAACGCATGGCGATGATCGGGCCCAAGGTGATCCGCGATCACCTGCCCGAACAACACCGGGACTTCTACCCCTTGCTGCCGTACCTGTTGCTTGCTGTCGTTGACGACCAAGGCATCCCCTGGGCGACGATGGTGGAAGGCGCCCCAGGCTTTGCCCATTCACCGCACCCGCACACCTTGCAGGTCGATAGCCTTCCATCGATGAGCGACCCGGCACGCTCGGCCTTGCGCCAGGGTGGCGCAGTGGGCCTGCTGGGCATCGACCTCAATACCCGCCGACGCAACCGCATGAACGGCCGCATCGGTGCCCTGGACTACGAGGGTTTCTCGGTTGACGTGGTGCACACCTACGGCAACTGCCCCAAGTACATCCAACTGCGGCCGGTAGAGGCCGTCGCCCGCAAACCCGGTAACCTCGCCGAGCGCGCCACGGTGTTGGATGACACCGCGCAAGCGATGATCCGCAACGCCGACACCTTCTTTGTTGCCAGCTACATCGACGCAGAGGGCGAACGCTCGGTAGACGTCTCCCATCGCGGTGGCAATAGCGGGTTTGTGCGTGTTGACGGCAACCTGTTGACCATCCCCGACTTTGCCGGCAACCAGTTCTTCAACACCCTCGGTAACCTGCACGCCAACCCGGTGGCGGGGCTGTTGTTTATCGACTTCGAATCGGGAGACGTATTGCAGGTTACCGGGCGCACCGCCTTGATCCTCAGTGGGCCGCGAGTGGCCGAGTTCGAAGGGGCGCAGCGGTTGTGGACGGTGAGCGTGGAACAGGTGGTGCGACGCCCGGCGGCGCTGGCGTTGAAGTGGCGGTTTATGGAGTTTTCGCCCTTCAGCCTGGCTATGGGAATTGGCTAACCTGCGGTGTGCCGTAGGAGGCATTCGGGAATAACTGATCGGTCATTTCGATGATCTTGCTTTGGGCATCGATAAACTTGCCCATCCGCGCGCCACCCGAAGTTGAGTCATACAACGCTTGGCCGATGCGTCGGCCATTCTCAAACACTTGGATGTCGGCATAGCTCATGTACAGGGCCATGTCCCAACTCCATTGGCCGATGTAAGTGGTCGCCAGTGCACAACTGGCCGGCGGAGTACCTGGCGGCAACTCCCGGGTCTGGAAGCCCTTGCTTCGCAGCTGTGCGGTGTAGGTCGTGTTGAACCCGGCACGCAGGCCTTCGGCGGGGATCATGCAGATCTGCGGGGCCGGGGCGCTGGTGAACGTTACAGGGGTGACGGTTTGTTTGATGCTGCAGCCGGTGAGGGCGAGGGCGGTCAGCAGTAGGGCTGGAGCCATTGTCAGGCGCATAGAGACCTCCGTGTCATGAATAGTGTCTAGATGATAGCAGTGCGTCGAGCCTCTGCATCGCTGGTCAACGCCCCCGTCGCTCCCGTACCATGCGGGCCCCTCGCAGCGACGCGAGGCGCAGCGCCAGGAGGGCCAATGCATGCTTGTCCTGGGCCGTCTGCTGCTTCCCTTATGCCCGTGCTCAGGATCGAACATGTCTTGCTTTTCCAGGCCCTTGGCCTTGTTTTTAATGGCCGCCGCCTTGACCGGCTGTGGCACTCAACCCGCGTCGATGGTCAGCGCGCCGCTGCTACCCGGCCCTAATGAACCGGTGGCCTACCTGGTGGGGTCTATCGGCCCGCAAAGCCTGTTGGCATCTCCCGCGCCCAACCAACGCCTGTTGTTTCGCAAACGCGGCTCCGAGTACGGTGCGGCCGGCATATGGATCGGCATGGGCCGTGAAACGCCCCAGGACGTGAAGGAAATGGACGGCGCCGCCAGTGTGTTCGTGCTGCCACTCAAGCCTGGGGATTATGAGTTTTATGATTTCCAGTTCTTCTCCAGCAACTATTCACCCACGTTGGGCACCACCTATACCTCGGTGCAGGCGCGGGAGAAATTCAACCTGCCACTGCGGCTGCAAGCGGGCAAGGCGTATTACCTGGGCGAGTTTCGCTCGTTGTGCCTGGGTGGCTCGTGCGCGTTCCGTTGGCGTGACCAGCAGGCGCGCGATGAGGCCATCGCGCGCCAATCTGTGCCTGGCTTGCCGTCGCTGGAGCTGATGCCGCTGGATTACCGCAGTGCCGCCCCCTACATCGTCGTGCCGCTGCCCGGTGGTGCGGGTCAGAGCCCCCAGGAGAAACGCCCATGAACCGCTTTATCGCCCTGGGCGCCGTGGCCCTGCTGACGGGCTGCGCGACCACCAACACCTTGCCCGAACGCACATTGCCCGACGGCCAGGACTACCTCCAGCCGATCCACGTGATGGTCGATGACCCGCTCACCGCTGCGCAAATCCGCAACCACCTGCGCGAAACCGGGGTGTTTCGCAGCGTCGAGACCGGTATGGGCAAGCCGGGGGACTATACGGTGTTGATCCGCTACAACAGCCAGCGCGACCTGCCGCCGTTCCCGGTGATTTTGCTGAGCACGGCCACCCTGTTTCTGTTGCCGTTGTCCCAGAGCATCGACACCACCACCGAGTTTTCCCTGCAACACGACGGCAAGCCGTTGAAGCAGTACAGCTACCGCAACGTCACGCAAAAATACACCTGGTTGCTCGATGGCAGCGGCGGCATGCAGCAAGAGAACGTCGGCCGTATCACCCGCGCCTTCGCCCAGGATGTGCAACGCGATGGCCTGCTGCCCAAGGAGCAAGCGCAATGATCCGGACGACATTACTGGCCGCTGTACTGCTGCTCAGCGGTTGCAGCACGGCGCTCAAGCCCCTGGATTACAAGGCCGAACGCGCCTACGTGCCGATGAGCGTGACCCTGCCGCCGCCGGCAACGCGTTTCGACCAGCAGAAGCAACGCGAAGTCATTGAGCGTCTGCGTGAAACCGGGGCGTTCAGTTTTCTGGATGGGGGTTTCAGCAAGACCGGCTACAGCCTGTTGGTGGACCAGAGCGGCGGCAAAGGCGCCGGCGTGCTTCCTGCTGTACTCGGCGCGTTGACGTTGCTGACGGTGCCCATTCCGTACACCTACGAGCGCCAATTGCATGGCTCGTTGTACAAGGATGGGCAATTGGTCAAGGCCTACGCCTATAAGCGCGGCGGTTGGACGGCTACCACCTGGTACATACCCATGACCGAACCGCGCAGTGAAAGTGAAATGTTGAGTGAACTGATGCGTGATCTGGATCGGGATCGCTTGATTCCCTATCAATAAATCACGGTGGGGTAGAGCCGTGTGGGAGCGGGGTTGTCATGCGGTTGAGTTTTGTTGGATGTATACCGCTCTAGTGTGGGAGCTGGCTTGCCTGCGATGCAGGCAACTCGGCACATCAGGCACAGCCAGTTGATGCCATCGCAGGCAAGCCAGCTCCCACACTGACCTACTTTCTACAATGAGGAATGGGGTGTTAACGAGTACCCAATTTTAAGACCTGCCCATCGTGTGCGACCAGCCTTCGGAAATTCGCCCGGTCACCAACGGATGCAGCAGATTCCCGATAAGCTGCTGAAAGCATTCAACAAACTACCATCGTGGGCTTATAGCTAAAAAGTGTCCCGCTATGCCATTCAGCTATTGGATTGTTCATCAGGTAATGCCTTTAATTCGGCACCTAACTCATTGTTGTCTGGAATAAATCAACGCGATTTAGCGTTGTAGTGAGTCATCGTTCGGTCCTAGAGACTCGCCATGAGCAACCCCGAGCCCCTGATCCGCCTGCGTGATCTATGCAAAACCTTCGGTGCCCAGCGGGCGCTGGATCAAATCAGCCTGGATATTTATCCCGGTGAAGGGGTGGCGATGCTGGGGGCCGTAGGCGCGGGCAAGTCGACCCTGGTGAAGATCCTCAGCGGCACTTTGGCGCCGGATAGCGGTGAGCTGTGGGTCAATGGCCAGCGCCAGCGATTTGTCTCGCAACTATCGGCGCGGCGTGTGGGCATTGTGGCGGTGCATCAAAACCCGGATGACGCCATCGCCCCCGGCCTGAGCGTGGCCGAGAACCTGCTGCTCGATGAACTGGGCCAGCCCGACGCAGACTTTCTACTCAACCGCAAAAGCCTGCTGCAACGCGCCGAAGCCATCGCCGCCGCGCTGGGCCTGGACCTGCCACTGCTGCAACCGGTCGAGCGCCTCGGCCAAGCAGACCGCCAACTGCTGGTACTGGCCCGAGCCTTCGCGCTGCAACCCAAGTTGCTGATCCTCGACGAACCCACCGCCGCCCTGTCGGAGCCCGACGCCGAGCGGCTGCTCGGCCTCATCGACAGTCAGCGCGCACGGGGCGTAGCTATTCTCTATATCTCCCAACGCTTGTCTGATCTGCAACGAGTGACCAATCGCGCCATCGTGCTCCAGAACGGTCGGCTCACTGGCGACCTCAACACACGCCACCTGACGACGGCGGCCTATACGCTGTTTGGCGATGTGGCCGAGCAACCATTGGCGACGCCGGATAAAACCCAGGCTGTACCGTTTCTGGAGCGGTTTACCAGGGCCGGGTTTATTCGCAATCGGGCGGAGGGGAAGGCGGTGCGGGAACAGGTGGTGGGGTTAAGGTTCGAAGCCGACATTCCACATGAACGGGGTAAAAATAAGATCACACCTGATCGCTAGTTCTATTATTTAAGTGATGTGAATACATACCGCTTGTCGGGTGCTTGCTGTTTTTTTCAATAAAAAATTTAGGTATTCAGACTTGTATTTTATTTAGCGGCGCTTGTTTATATAGGGCGTCGCAACGTAAGCCATTATTTTTACGGGCCGTATTCTGCTTATTCATAATCGGATTTCAGATCCGTATTTAGAGCAATAACTGAATATCTGATCTCCCTGCAAGAAAATTCCTAGTTGCTGGTAGTTAATTTCCTACAGGTGATGGGCGTGTAAGTTGTAGGTTTTTTTCGCGAGGGTATAGTTTTTCAGTGTCGCTCGATGTGCGTGAAGTCAGTTATCGGAAACCTCTGTAGGGGGTTGGCGAATGAACATAACGGTCCCTAACTACGAAATCCTGAATTTCCAAAATGAGAGTTTAGTAGGCCCCAGAAACGGTGGCTCGAAATTGAACTCACAGTCGTTGTTAAAAGCGTTAAGGCAGCTGCAGATGTCTGAAGCTATGACCAAGTCGCAAGTGGATAAAATTCTTGTCGAGAATGGGTTTTATGCAAATGATGTTTTTGAGTTTTTAGATAAATAATACCCACCAACCTGCCCCTTCACGGTAACTGCGGATAAACGATCAACTCCAGATACCCCTTGCTATAACGCGTTCCCCCCAACGGCAGTCGCTCGGCCTCCCGCCGCTCACTCGCGCTGTTGACCCGCATCAACACCCCCACCGAGCCGTGTTGGCGCGCCTCATGGAGCCAGGCCTGTACCTGATCCAATTCAACCTTGCGCTGCATTGAATCGGCGTACTGCAAGCCGTAACGCAGTTCACCCTCGGTGTCATACAAGGCTATGTCTGGCCGTTGCAGGCGCCAGGCCAGGGCGCTGGCGCTGCCCAGTTCGTTGCTCAACAGGGCGTGGGTTTGCTGCAATTCTTGCAGATGCTCCAGCACAAATTGATCGGGCATTTCGTTATCGCTCACCTGCGCCGGCATGCCCACCGGCAGTAGGGCTACCAGCAAACCAATGCCCAAGGCCGGCATCGCCCACAGCGTCAGCGGGCGCCAGGTTTGCAGCAGGTTGGCAAGCGTCCACACCAGCAATACGATCAGCGCCAGGCACAGGGCAAATCGCTCGGTAGGGGTGTTGCCGTACAGGGGTTGTGCGACTTGCAGGTAAATCAGGCCGATCATCGCCGCCACGCCGATCACGATGTTGAGCAGACCATTGATGCGGATAATTCGGGTGCGGCCCGAGTTGATAAGCTCGACCAGGGTATGCCCCATCAGCAACGCCAAGGGCAGCAGGCACGGCATGATGTAGGTGGGCAGTTTGCCGTTGCTCAAGCTGAACAAACCCAGCGGCAGCAGCAGCCATAGGGCCAGGAAGGTAATGGCCGGTTGGCGTTTTTGCTGCCAGGCCTGGTGTAAGGTTTTGGGCAGCAGGCCCATCCAGGGCAGGCAGGACACGGCGATGATCGGCAAAAAGAACCACCAAGGGCGCACGTGTTGCGCGTTGTCGGCGCTGAAGCGGCGGATATGTTCGTTCCAGAAGAAGAACCGCCAGAAGTCCGGTTCCTTAAGGTGAATCGCCAGTACCCATGGCATGCACACCAACACTGCCACGCCCACCGCCAGCGGGCCGTAACGCAGTAATTCACCGCTGCGGCGTTGCCAGAGCATATAGGGCACGGCGATCAGCACCGGCAGCACCCAGGCGAGAAAGCCCTTGGTCATGAACCCCATGGCGCACGCCAGGCCCAACAGTGCCCAGGCGCCAAGGCGGCCAGCGGTGGTGCGACTGTCGAGCGCGAACCATAGGGCAACCAGGCTCAAATTGACCCACAAGGTGAATTGCGGATCGAGGTTGGAATACCCCGCTTGCCCGGCGACCAATCCAAAACTCAAATAGAGCAGGGCGCAGGCGAAGCTTTTGCGCGGGTCATTCCACAGGCGGCGGGCGATCAGGTAGGCGAGCAGTACGCTCAGGCCGCTGGTGAGGGCCGAAGCGATGCGCACACCAAACAGGTTCTGGCCAAACACCCCCTGGCCCAAGGCGATCAGCCAATAGCCGGCGGCGGGTTTTTCGAAATAGCGGATGCCCATGAAGTGCGGTGCCACCCAGTTGCCGCTCAGCAGCATCTCCTGGCTGACCTGGGCGTAGCGGGTTTCATCCGGGATCCACAAACCGTGCAGGCCAAGCGGCAATAAATAAAACGCGGCGAAGGCCAGTAATAAGAGTGGCAGGGGTTTTAAACGGGTCATCACAACGTCGCTCCTTGACGTTTCGTGGCACGGCGTGGGTGCAGTGAAGTCATAGCGTAGAACAACAAGGTTTTCACTAAGTCGGTGAGAGTAGTCATGACGTCCTTAACTAACAGGCACAACTAAACATGCCAGAACAGGGCTGTCGTTTTGCTGAATAGGGGCCCTGTCGGGCGGTGAGTAAGTTCTAGAGTTGTTTGAGTGCGAGCGGCCAATCTTGATTGTTCAAGAGGCCCAGGGTCTTGAACTTGCCATGGGGTAAAACCTGCACGAACAAGGCACTGCCGTACTCGGGGAAGGCGGCGTGGGGGAAGCCCAGGGTCTTTTCGAAGTCTGCGATGCAGCCGCTGTGAGTGACAAAAACCAGGTTGCGTCCTGGGGTTTTGTGACTGAGCAATTCTTCGCCCATGGCCGCGCCGCAGACGGCTTGCTGGCCTGAGGTCAGCTCGTTTTTGCCGAACATGAAACGCAAGGTCTGGGCGGTGCGGATGGCGGGGCTGGCGAGTACGTCGCTGCCTTCCATGCCCAGTAATTTAAAGGACTTGCCGAGGTTTTCGGCCTGTTGGCTACCGTTGATGGTCAGGCCTTCGACAGGGCCCAGGCAGGGGTTTGTCGAGCGGTCGCAGCGCTCTTCATGGCGCACCAGCACGATCACGTCGCCGTCGCGCCACAGCGGTACGACTTGAGACGTGAGCAGGCGATTGCCGATACCCAGGTTCTGTGGCGACCGGGGCCACAAGGTGCTGCCGGCGAGTAACAACGCGATGACGCTAAGCCCCAGCCAAAGCCGGGTCAGGCGCTTGAGTAAGGCCCGCGGCGAGCGCGCTTTGGTCAGGGCAAGATCAACCACTTTATTCACCTTGGGCTCAGTCGGCATTGTTGTAGTAATGAGTCGCAACGCGTTGGCGGATACCCGTACTGAAGCTGGAGGCTGTCATAGGGCTGCTGTCTTTTCGCTGAACACTGATGCGGTTAAAAGTTGTCAGACGTGGCCACTTAAAAGTTACCGGCGCGTGACAGATGGCCGGTAATTTAAAGTGCGCCGGGTAGCCGGCCGGTGAAAACCATGTGAAAAATTTGCGTGGTGTTGATACACAGCCGTTATTCTCGATTGCCCCCTCTCAAACGAGTGTTGCCATGTTGCAGGTGCAAGGTGTTTTCAAGAGCTATGCCACGCCCCAGGGCCCGCTGGCAGTATTGGCGGGTGTCGACTTGCAGTTGGCGGCGCGCACCAGCCTGGCGTTGATGGGCGAGTCGGGCAGCGGCAAGAGCACGTTATTGCACCTGGTGGCTGGGCTCGACCGGGTGGACAGCGGCAGCATTCAGGTGGGCGAGCAACGTCTCGACCAACTCAACGAATCCCAGCTGGCCCACTGGCGCCGCACGGAGATCGGCCTGGTGTTCCAGCAGTTCAACTTGATCGGCAGTTTGCGCGTCGATGACAACCTGGCGTTCCAAGCGCGCCTGGCAGGGCGCTTCGACCCGCAATGGCAAGCGCAACTGGTGGAGCGCCTTGGCCTGGGCGACGTGCTCAAGCGTTATCCCGAGCAGCTCTCTGGCGGCCAGCAGCAACGGGTGGCGGTGGGCCGTGCATTGGCGTCGCGGCCAGGCTTGCTGCTGGCGGATGAACCCACCGGCAACCTGGATGAAGCCACCAGCGACGACGTGCTGAACCTGCTGCTGGATTTGCTGCGCGACAGCCCCACCAGCCTGTTGATGGTCACCCACAGCCCGCGCATCGCCGCGCGGCTGGACCAGCAAGTGGTGTTGCAGCGCGGGCAGGTCATGCCAACGTGAACGTGTTTTATTGGACGTTGCGCGCGCTGCTGAGCCATTGGCGACGCCATCCTGTGCAGTTTTTCAGTGTGCTGACCGGGTTGTGGCTGGCCACTGCGCTGTTGACCGGTGTGCAAGCGCTGAACAGCCAGGCGCGGGACAGCTATGCGCGTGCCAGCCAGTTGATCGGCGGCGAACCCCAGGCCAGCCTCAGTGCGCCGGACGGTGCCAGCGTCCCGCAAGCGTTGTTCGCCCAGTTGCGCCGCGCTGGCTGGCCAGTGTCGCCCGTGGTGCAGGGGCGGGTGCAGCTTGAGGGCCATGAGCACGTGCGCCTGCAATTGATGGGCATCGACCCCTTGTCACTTCCCGGCAGCGGTGCGGTGGCGGGGCAGCGTTTGAACCAGGCGCAGATGCTGGCGTTTTTTGAGCCGCCGGGTCGCACCTGGATAGCACCCCAAACCTTGCAGGCCTTGGGGTTGCGCGAGGGCCAGCAGCCGACAACCTTGAGTGGCCACGCACTGCCACCGCTGCAACCCCAAGGGGACATGGCGCCTGGCCTGTTGCTCACCGATATCGGCTTCGCCCAACCGCTGTTGGACATGCCCGAGCGTCTGTCACGCCTGTTGCTGGACAAGGCCTACGCCGCCAGTAATCCCACGCCACCCGCCGGGCTGCAACTCAAGCAGGGCGAAGACAACAACCTCTCGCGCCTCACCGAAAGCTTTCACCTGAACCTCGACGCATTGGGGTTTTTATCTTTTGTGGTGGGGCTGTTTATCGTGCATGCCGCCATCGGGCTGGCCCTGGAGCAACGGCGTGGGCTGCTGCGCACGTTGCGCGCCTGCGGGGTCAGCGTGCGCCTGTTGATCCTCAGCCTGAGTGTGGAGTTGGGCGTGCTTTCACTGCTGGGTGGTGTGCTCGGCGTAGCCAGCGGTTATTTGTTGGCGAGCCTGTTGCTGCCGGATGTGGCTGCCAGCCTGCGTGGCCTGTATGGCGCTGAGGTGCCTGGGCAACTGAATCTGAGCCCATGGTGGTGGGGCGCGGGCTTGGGCCTCAGCCTGCTTGGCGCGTTGCTTGCCGGCGCGAGCAGTCTGTGGCGTGCGTCGCGCCTGCCGCTGCTGGCGCTGGCCAATGCTCAGGCCTGGCACGAGGCCCATGGCCGCTGGTTACGGCGCCAAGGCTGGGTCGCGAGTGCGGCGCTGCTGATCGCTGTGTTGGCACTCTGGCTCGGCGACAGCCTGGCTGCGGGTTTTGTGTTGATGGCCGCTTTGCTACTGGGTGCCGCACTGGGGTTGCCGGTGCTGCTCAATGCGCTGTTGAAGACGGTAATGGGCCGCAGCCGTTCGGTGCTCGGCCAGTGGTTTCTGGCCGACTGTCGGCAACAACTGCCGGCCTTGAGCCTGGCGCTGATGGCATTGCTGCTGGCCTTGGCCGCGAATATCGGCGCGGGCTCGATGACATCGGGTTTTCGTCACACTTTCAATAACTGGCTGGAACAACGCCTGACGGCCGAGCTGTACCTCAACCCACAAACCCCAGCCCAGGCCGAGCAGCTCGGCACTTGGCTGGCGCAGCAACCCTTGGTACACACCGTGCTGCCCACCTGGCAGGTTGCTGTGCAATTGCAGGGCTGGCCGGCGGAGCTGTTTGGCGTGGTCGACGACCCGACCTATCGCCAGCACTGGCCCTTGCTGGACGCGGCGAGCGAACCCTGGGACCAATTGCAGCAAGGCGACACTGTAATGCTTAGCGAACAACTGGCCCGCAGGCTCGCGGTGAAGTTGGGGGGCACGGTCAGCATCCCCACGCCACAGGGTGTGTGGGCTCCCAAGGTGATAGGAATCTACGCCGACTACGGCAACCCCAAGGGTCACCTGCTGGTTAATTCCAGGCATCTGCTGACGCATTGGCCGAGCTTGTCCCCGGCGCGTTTCAACCTGCGGGTCGCGCCGCCGAATGTGGCGCCATTGGTGCGTGAACTTCAGCACGCGTTTACCCTGGACGACAGCCGCATCGTCGATCAACAGCAACTCAAGGGTTGGTCGAGCCAGGTGTTCGAACGCACCTTCGCCGCCACTGCCGCCCTCAACAGCCTGACCCTGGGCGTGGCTGGCGTCGCGCTGTTCATCAGCCTGCTCACCCAAAGCCAGAGCCGCCTCGGCCAGCTCGCACCGTTGTGGGCATTGGGCGTGACGCGTCGCCAATTGATGCTGCTCAACTTGGGGCAAACCTGGCTGTTGGCGGTACTTACGCTGATCCTGGCCTTGCCATTGGGGTTGCTGCTGGCCTGGTGCCTGGACGCGGTGATCAACGTGCAGGCTTTTGGCTGGCGCCTGCCGTTGCAGGTATTTCCGTGGCAGCTTGCCCAGTTGCTGGGGCTGGCGATGCTGGCCACGCTGTTGGCTTGCGCCTGGCCGCTGTGGCAGTTGTACCGCAGCCGTCCTGCGGACTTATTGAGGACGTTTGCCCATGAGGATTAAGCCGTGGTGGTGGTTGGTGTTTCTGATGTTGAGCGCCTGCGACCAGGCCCCTGCGCCGCCGCAAAGTTTCGCCGGTTTGGGCAGTGACGCGGCGGACTTTGCCCAAGTGGTGCCCGGCAAGGTGTTCAGCTTTCCCGAGGACCACGGGCCTCACCCAGGCTTTCGCATTGAGTGGTGGTACGTCACGGCCAACCTTAAGGATGCCCAGGGCAATGTGTTTGGCGTGCAATGGACGCTGTTTCGCAATGCCCTGAAGGCCGGGCCCACCCAAGCCGGCTGGCACGACTCCACTGTGTGGCTCGGCCACGCCGCTGTTACCTCGGCGACCCACCACTATGCTGCCGAACGCTTGGCCCGTGGCGGCGTTGGCCAGGCCGGTGCCCAGGCGATGCCGTTCAGTGCCTGGATCGACGATTGGAATTTCGCCAGCCAACCCGGTGCTGAGAGCCCCTTGGCGGACATGCAACTCAAGGCCAGCGATAAGCAGTTCGCCTACGACTTGCACCTGACCTCCAGCCGCCCGCTGGTGCTGCAAGGCGACAACGGCTACAGCCGAAAATCCGATCAGGGCCAGGCGTCCTACTACTACAGCCAGCCGTTTTTTACCGCCAAGGGCAGCGTGAGTATCGACGGCCGTACCTACCAGGTCAGCGGCCCGGCCTGGCTTGACCGCGAGTGGAGCAGTCAACCCTTGGCCGCCAGCCAGACCGGCTGGGACTGGTTCTCCCTGCACCTGGACCGGGGCGAACAATTGATGCTGTTTCGCGTACGGCAAACCGACGGCACCGGCTACCTGACCGGCACCTGGATCGACGCGCAAGGCCAGGCGCAGACCTTGCACAACGCCGATATCCAACTGACGCCGCTGAACACCACAACCCTCGATGGCCGCAAGCTACCCACGCGTTGGTCACTGAAAATTCCCGGCAAGCAGCTGGATATCACGCCCCAGGCCATCAACCCGAAGGCTTGGATGAACCTGAGCATTCCATACTGGGAAGGGCCTGTGCAGTTTGAAGGTGGTGTGGGGTATCTGGAAATGACGGGTTATTAACGGGCCTGTTTTGAGTCAGCGCGCCAACGCCAGCGACAACGGCAAGCGCGCCATGCTCGTGCTCTTCAACGAGCCCAGGTACAACCAGTCGCCATATTCGCGCGCAGTGGTAATGGGCGAGTAATTGCCCGCGCTGCCATCCTGCAAATTGGCAATGACGTTGCCGTCGGTATCCAGCCCCAGCACAAACGCTTTGCGCTCGATGGGCTTGGGCACCACCATCAGGGCCCGCACCATTACCTTGCGTAGCAGTGGGTAGCCGGCAAAGCTATCGAGCAGTGGGTTGCGCGGTGAGTACAGGGCTACCCAGAAACGGTCCTGGCCATTGAAACTGAGGTTGTCCGGCAGGCCGGGGAGGTTGTCGATAAACAGGTCATGGCTGCCAGTGCGTTCGCCCTTGAGCCAGTAGCGGCTGATGCGATAGGCGCCGGTCTCATTCACCAATACATAGTTTTCATCCGGGCCCAGGGCTACGCCGTTGGCGAATTGCAACTGGCCCAACAGCACCTCGGTGGTGCCGTTGCTGAAGTCATAGCGCAGCAGCCGGCCATCGCCGCCATGTTCGATCACCGCCTCGCCGTCCTGGCCATACCCCCAGCGGCTCGACGCATCGCTGAAATACGCATAGCGCCCGCTCACGTCCACGGTCACGTCGTCGGTGAAGCCGAACGGCACGCCATCGGCGCCGGTGCTCAAAGTGGTGAGTTGGCGATTAGCATCAAGCGCCAGCAGGCCCTTGATGCCATCGGCAATGATCAGGCGCCCATCCGGGTGCAGCGCCAGGCCCAGTGGGCGGCCGCCGGTGTTGGCCAGCACCTCCAGGGTGTGGCTGTCGGGCGAGGTGCGGATGATGCGCCCGTCGTGCAGGCCGCTGATCAGAAAGCCCTGGGCATCCAGCACCAAGGCTTCGGGGCCGGCGATGTCCTGGGCGCCGATTTTTTGCACGCCCTTGAGCCGCAGGTTTTCGGCGAAGGGGCCTTCCTTCATCGACGGCGCCTTGGGCGGTGCCCAGTTCACCGGTTGCACCTTGGTGGGCATTAACAGCAAAAAGGTGACCACTGCCAGCAGCAATACGAACAGCATATGACGGAGTTTTTTTGGACGGGTGCTCATGACGATTCCTGATGATCATTTTGGCCCGGTTCCCACGTACCACGGGTGCTCGGCTTTTTTGTTGGTTGGTGAGCTTAGTTGCTGATCGGGAATGTGCGAGTTTTACGGGCGGTAGGCCACAACACTGTGGCCCGTCCCATCAAGCCTTGGCCACGGTTCGCAACAGCTTCGGCGCGCGCCCAAGTCGACTTATGCGAGTGGGCCTGTGTGCTCACCGCTTACACCTGTGTATACGAAAACTCAGACAAAGTGCTGGTTGTTTTTCCAGCTCTACTTCTGGGCTCTTGTGACAGGTGTTGTAGATTAGTCTGATGAACCTGATCGTCCTGCGCTGGTTCCATATATACGCAGGTTGAGCGCAAACCTTTTAGAGAATGCGCAATTTCATCTTTGCATCGATCAGGAATCGCAAAAATATGTCCAGTATAAATACCATGGCCTCCCCCAGCTTCCCAACGCTTCCGATTGACCATCAGGGGCGCGGAGGTAAACGTATCTTCGACGGGAAACCTTCCTACACCACTGACCAGGCAGCGGGCGTGCTAACACGCAGCGGTAAGCGTTGGCATGACATCAACAATGATGGTCGCACGGATATCACCTATCAATTCCAAACGGCTCCCGGGCCGCTTTTTTCCCTGTACAAGTTTGGCGGGTTCAGCGAGTTTGGCGACGCGCAAAAGACTGCGGCTCGGGACGCGATGGCTTCCTGGGCGGATGTCGCAAACCTACGTTTTACGCAGGGCAGTACTGTAGGCAGTGCGGAGGGCAATGTTGGTTTCGGCAATTTCTCGCCCAAGGAGGACGGTGAGCTTGTAATTGCCGAGGCAACCGGGCTGCCGACTGAGTCAACGCAGCGTTTTCTAGCCCAAAACCCGCGGATTCCACGAACGGTGCTCACATCGGATGTTTATTTTGACGGTCATGACGAGGCCAACACTGCCCCATCCCTAACAAATGGCCGTCTTAAAAGCTATGTCCATGAGGTGGGGCACGCGTTGGGGCTGTCCCATCCACATGACGACGATGGCACGACGACTTATGCCGAGGATTCCTTAGGCTATAGCGTGATGAGTTACCGGGATGAGCTCTACACGGGTCAAGACTTCACCAAGAACGGCAGTAAACACTACGCCAGGGGCCCCATGGTGGATGACATAGCGGCCGCCCAAAAGATCTATGGTGCTAATACCAATGCCCGTAAAGGCGATACAACCTACGGTTTCAACTCCAATGCAGATCGTGAAGACTTCCGTTTGAAGCATTCCAGCGATGCTCCGGTGTTTACCATATGGGACAGTGCCGGGGTTGATACCATGGACTTCTCAGGCTTTCATCATAGCCAACTCATCAATATGAGCCCGGGCAAGGCTTCCAGTGTCGGTGGCATGAAGGGCAATGTGTTTATCGCCAAGGGCGCCACGATCGAGAATGCCGTCGGTGGTACGGGAGACGATGTGTTCATCAGCAACCGTGCGCAGAATGCGATGACCGGTAATGGCGGAAACAATACTTACAGGTTCTTGAATGCCAAACAGTCGAGGCCAGGCCAGGCTGACCGAATCACTGATTTTGTATCGGGGAAAGATAAGATCGATGTCTCGCAGATGCATCTGAAAAGTGAAAAGGCTTCAGGTACACAAGCAGCAGTTCAAGGTTCGCAAACCGCCGGGCGCAAGCCGAAAGGCAAGAAGCTCCAACGGCCGGTGGAACTGGCGTCGCAGTTCAGTGCAAAACGTAATGAAGCCGTGCTCAGTTACGATCAGCATGCCAAGCAAGCCCGGTTAGAGATTGATACGAATGGGAACGGTAAGCCGAACTTCCTGTTGTTGATTGACAGTGATAAGGCGCTCAAGCCAACCGATATCATTGTCTCCAAGCCCTTGGCCATCTAAAAACGCTTGAGGCTGGGTCGCACCGCCAGCAGTATCACGAACAATACTTGAGCAATCTTTTCGGGTGGGGCCTCATGGCGAAGTCTGGCTGCCTTTGTGGCTCGACTCTCACGCGCCATCGGGTGCCCCACATTTTTGACCGGGGCAGGGCTAAATCAGTGGGTCCCAGCGTTGCGACCAATCACTCTCGGCCTTGACCACGCCCCGCAACAACTCCAACGCCTGCTGCAACACCGCTGAGTCCCGTGCCCGGGAATACACCAGGTACGTGGGGAAGTTGAACTCCGGGGCCTTGGGCACACGTTGCATCACGCCACTGTCCAGATAGCTCTGTACCACGCGGGTACGGAAGTAACCCGAGCCACCGTTCTCAAGGATGTACTGCAACGCCAGTGGCCCGAGGTTGAAACTCAGCGCGGCACGGGCCTTGTCGGGCAGGGCAGTGTCATGTTGCTGGCGAAAGCCTGGGCCCCAGTCGATATACACGTAGGGTGCAGGCTTGCTCACCAGCTGCACCAGAATCAGCTTTTCTTCCAGCACCTGCTCCACCTGCAAGCCCGGCCAGTACTGCGGCTGAAACACCAGCGCAGCATCCAATACCCCCAGTTCCAACTGCCGTAGCAGGTAGTCGCCTTCGCGCACTTCGGTGCGCAGCGCATGGCCGGGGATGTGGTCGCGCAGGGCCTGGGCCCAGCCAAGCATCAACGGGTTGCACAAGCTGACCTCGCCACCGATATGCAACACGTTGCGATAGCCGTCGGGCAACGGCAGGTCGCGTTTTGCCGCTTCCCAGGTTTGCAGCAGCTGGTTGGCGTACACCACGAACGCCTCGCCATCGGCAGTCAGGCGTGCACCGGCGCGGTTGCGCACAAACAGCGTGCTGCCCAATTGGCTTTCGAGGCTTTTGACCCGGGCGGTGATGGCGGTCTGGGTGACGTGCAGCTTCTCGGCCGCCGCCGCCAGGCTGCCGCAGCGGGTGATTTCGAGAAAGGTGCGGGCCAGTTCGATATCCATGCTTGCTACTTCGCGTCAGCGCGCTTGGCCAGCGCCAGGAAAAGACCTATCGACGTGTGCTTGCTCGGCATTGCGCAACCGCTCTGGAATCAGTGAGGTCGCGAGGATAGCACCGAGTCAGTCCTGGCGCAGTGCCTGGTTACTGTACGGCCTGGGCATCGCTGCATACTGTTGATCGAGGTGGTTTGGTGCCGTGTACCAGGTAATCGCCGACCCACTGGTTGACACAGGCACTCACCCCGCTGAATGACACACCGTGGGCATAGGTGTCCTTAAGTTGTACGCGGCTGGCCGGGAAGGTGCGTTCGAATGCCCAGGCGGCACCGGAGGACGGGGCCTGGTCATCGAATTCGGCTTGCACCATCAACAAACTGTCGAGCTGGGCCAGCGCTTTGTGCGGCAACGGGTTGGCATGTTTGCGTGGCCACGTGGTGCACTGGCGCGCTTCCTGGGCGCTACCGGCCACAGGGTGGCGGGCAAGGGACTCTTCCTCTTTCTGTTGCCATATCGCTTCGCTGGAGTACACCGAGTCGTTGCACAAAATCGCGGTTTTTACCGAGTCAGCCGCCGACATCCGCAGTGGCCCGGGTTTGGGGGCGCTGGCCTGCAAAGGTTCGCGAACGCGCTGCAGCAGCAGGCTGAACATCTGTTTGGCCCGTTCTTCAACCGCCGGGTCGGGGCTGAACTGATAAGCCCGGGCACGCGCTTCAAGCGTGAGGTCATCGCCGTCAGGCGTTTCGCGCAGCCAGCGGCTGAGCAGATGGGCTCCCATCAGGCCAGCAGGATCGCTGTAGTAGCGGTTGTTGGAGCGCAGCGACGTGCGCACGCTGGGCAGCAGGTCCATGAAGACACGGCGCACGGCGAAGGGGCTGTCACCCAGTTGGTACACGCCAGGGTCAAGGGCGGCGGGGTGGGCGACGAAGCGATCAAAAATCTTCTCCTTCTCGCCAGCCACGATAAAGCTTGCGTGTTCAAAGGTAGACGTCCAGTTGATATTGGAGTCCAGCACCATGCGCCCCACATGTGCAGGGAACAGGCCGCCGTACCAGGCGCCGAGCCAGGTGCCATAGGCATTGCCGAGATAATTGAACTGCAACTCGCCCAGTTGCTTGCGCACAAATTCCAGGTCGCGGGCGGTTTGCTCGGTGGTGATGTAGGGCGTCAATGGGTGGGTGGCGCAGGCTTGGGCAATCAGTCTGGCATTGTCGCGCACGGCGGCCAGGTTGGCTTCGCTGCGGTCTTCGCTGGCATCCGCTTGCGGCACGATTAGGCCGTCGGAGCGGCACTCCAGGCGCGACCCCGGTGCGCTGCCCAGCCCACGCGGGGTAACTTCGACCACGTCATAGGTGTCGGCCAGCAGGCGATAGGTGTCGCCCCATTGGGGTTGCCGGGCGTAATGCTTCCATACGGAGGCCAAGTGCACGGCAAACGCACCCCCGGCATCCAGGCCGGGGCCGCCGGGGTTGGCGAACAGTGCGCCCTGGCGAGAAAGCGGTTTTCTGGCGCCCACGCGCGTGATGTCGAAGCTGATGCTGCCGCGTTCAGGTTTGGCGTGGTCCAGAGGCGCAGTGACGATGCCGCATTGGGTGCGCTCGACAACCTCCGGGTCCAGTCGCGCCAGCGTCGGTTGCTGGCAGTCGAGAAACCATTCGATGCCGAACGGCGACGACGGTGTGGCGGTATGGCCGAGGGCGGGGGTCAGGGTAGCCAGCAGCACCAGGCATCGCAAGGCCCTGGCACGTGCAGTTGAGCGGGATTTCATCTGCAGTCCTGATCAGTCGTGTGGGAAAAAGAAGCCACTGTTGTGGCTTCTTATTCGGAGCGACTTTTTTACCAAGGACTACGGGGGGAAAAATGTAGGAGGACAAAACAGGGTGTGTACGAAACGTGACTTTTGTTTATCAGATCTCCGTTTTCCAGCCGCCTCCCAGCGCCTTGTACAGCGCGATACTGGCTTGCAGGCGCGACAGTCGCAGTTGCACGTTCAGGTCCTGGGCGGTGTAGAGCGTGCGTTGGGTTTCCAGCACGGTAAGCAGGTCTTCGGCCCCTGCCTGGTAACGGCTTTCGGCGATCTGGAACGCGGTTTGCGCCTGTTGCAGCTCCTCACTTTGCCACTGGCGCTGCTGATCGAGGCGGGTGATGCTGCTGAGGGTTTTTTCCACCTCCGCGAAGCCGTTGATGATCGCGCCGCGATAGGTTTGCAGCAGCTCATCCTGGCGTGCGCGAGCCTTATCGCGCTCGGCGCTTAAACGACCGTTGTTGAATATCGGGCCCACCAGGCCGGCCGTCAGGGTGTAGTAGGGGCTGCGCAGGATTTCCACGGCTTTGTAGGCATCGGAACCCAGGGTGGCGCCCAGGGTCACGGCAGGTAGCATCGCGGCGCGGGCCACGGTGACATCCGCCTGCGCTGCAGCCAACTGCGCTTCTGCCTTGGCAATATCCGGGCGACGGCTCAGCAATTGGCTGGGCATTGCGGCGCCAATGGTGGGCCAGTGCAGGGCCTGGAACGTTTCCGTCCCCAGGTCCAGCGCCTGTACCGGCTCACCGAGGAGGGCCGCCAGGGTGATCTGGGCTTCTTCCGCGACTTGCTGGATCAGCGGCAGTTGCCGCTGCTGGCTGGCCACCAGGCTTTTCTGTTGGGCCAATTCCAGCGCCGTGGCGGAACCCGCGTCATAGCGGGTTTGCACCAACCCGAGCACGTTGCGCGCGTTGGCCAGGTTCAACTCGGCGATCTGTTGACGCTGGCGCGCCGCGAGGGTTTGCGCGTAGCGGTCGGCCACGTTGCTCAGCAGGGTCAGTTCCACGGTGGCCTGGTCGAATTCACTGGCGCGCAAGCTGTGTAGCGCACTGTCGCGGGCTGCGGCGCGGCCGCCCCAGAAATCCACTTCATAGCGGGCGCTGAAATTGGCCCCAAAACTGTCGGCCACGTCATCGCTTTGGGTGGCATCAAGGTCGGGGCCGCCGTTGCCGCGCAACAATTTCTGGCGGCTGGCCGTAAGGTTGAAATTCACTTCGGGCAACAACGGCGCGCCAGCAATCACGGCGCTGGCTTGAGCCTGGCGCACCCGAGCCATGGCGCCCGCCACATCGAAACTGTCGCGGCGAGCCTGCTCTACCAGGCGGTTGAGTTGCGGGCTGCCAAACTGCGTCCACCATTGCTGGTTAGTGGCCTGGGCCGCCTCGCGCTCGGCAAATTGCCAGGTCGCCGGTGGTGCGATACCGCTGTCGACGACGGGCGCAGTGCCGGTGCAGGCGCTCAGTAGCGCGCACAGGCTAAGGGCGCAGAGGTGCGGGGGGATGCATCGTTTATTCACTGGTTAACGCCTTAACCGGATCGAGCCGGGCAGCTTTACGGGCCGGCATAAAGCCGAATACGACGCCGGTGACCAGTGCACAACCAAATGCACCCAGCACCGCCACCAGGGAAAATTGCACCGCCACCTTGGCGAGCACCAACACCCCGCCAACCAGCAGGGCCAGGGCGATGCCACATAGCCCGCCGACCACCGAAAGCATCACCGCTTCGGTCAGGAACTGGCGCAGGATGTCGCGTTGGCGTGCGCCGGTGGCCATGCGAATCCCGATTTCGCGGGTACGTTCGCGCACCGTCATCAACATGATGTTCATCACCCCGATACCGCCCACCAACAGCGAAATCGCGGCAATCGAGCCAAGCATCAGCGACAGCGTGTTCTGCGTGCGGGCCTCAGCCTGGATCATCGCGGCGTTGTTGGTCAGCTCGTAGTCGCGCTTGCCGTTGTGCAGTCTTTGCATCAACTGGTCGATGGCCACTTCGGCATCGTGCACCTTGCGTGCATCCGCAGCGGCAATCACCACGTACTCGGGGTCGTAGCTGCCGAACAGGCGAACGCTGGCGGCGGTGTAGGGGATGGCAATACGGTCGTCGCTGTCTTTGTCACCGGACGCAGCGCCTTTTTCCGCCAGTACGCCGATCACCTGGAACGGCACATTTTCGATCAGGATGTACTGGCCGATTGGGTTGATCTGGCCCTTGAACAGCTTCTCGCGGATGCGATGGCCGATCACCGCGACCGTGGCGCCGCTGCGCTCGTCCGCAGGGGTGAAATAACTGCCCTCGACCACCGGCCAATTGAAAATCTGCGGGAAGTTAGTGTCGTTACCGCCCACATAGGCCATGTAGTCGACGTTGCCAAACCGCACCCCGGCCTCGCTGCCGTTAACCGGCATGATGCGCTGAACCTGGGGCAGCGCCCCCAGCGCCTCGACGTCATTGAGGGTGATCACCCCCCGGGGCGTACGCGGGTTGGGCGACGAGCCGCTCAGGTACAAAATGTTGGAGCCGAACGCGCCCATCTGGGCCATGACCTGGCGCTTGCTGCCTTCGCCCACTGCCAGCATCACCACCACCGACGCTACGCCGATGATGATCCCCAACAAGGTCAGCGCGGTGCGAAAGCGGTTGATCCACATCACGCGCCAGGCCGCTTGTACCGCGTCCAGCAACTCGGCTTTCCACGCGCCATTGTGCTCGCTGCCGTCGATCAGGCGTTGACGCAGGTCCACGGCTTGCAGGGCGCCGGTCGTGGCCGCGGGTGCAACGTCACTGTCATTGGCCGAGTCGCTGATGATCAGGCCATCGCGAATTTCAATAATGCGGTTGGCCCGCGCGGCCACTTCGCGGTCGTGGGTGATCAGGATCACCACGTGGCCCTGGCTGGCAAGCTCGTCCAGCAGGGCCATCACTTCCTTGCCGCTGTGACTGTCCAGGGCGCCGGTGGGCTCGTCGGCAAGGATGATATGGCCGCCGTTCATCAAGGCGCGCGCAATCGACACCCTTTGCTGCTGGCCACCGGAAAGCTGGTGCGGACGGTTGCCGGTGCGTTCGGCCAGGCCCAGGCGCGTGAGCAGGGCGTTGGCGCGGGCATGGCGCTCGGCGGCGCTGATGCCGGCATAGATCGCCGGCATCTCGACGTTTTCCTGGGCCGAGCCCGAGGGGATCAGGTGGTAGCCCTGGAACACGAAACCAAATGCCTCGCGGCGCAGCCAGGCCAGCTCATCACTGCCCAGGTGGGCAACGTTTTCACCGGCGAACAGGTACTCGCCCACACTGGGCCGGTCGAGGCAGCCGAGGATATTCATCAAGGTGGACTTGCCGGAGCCGGAAGCCCCGACAATGGCGACAAACTCCCCGGCATGGATCGCCAGGTCGATACCACGCAGCACATCGACCTGAGGGCTGTCACCGCCGCCGTAGGATTTGCGGATGTTCTTGAGTTCGATCAGAGGCGTGGTCAACTTAACCCCCGTTACCGTCGGCCGGGCCGATCAACAGGTGGTCACCTTCGCTGAGGCCGTCGAGTACCTGCACTCGCAGGCGGTCGCTGATACCCAGCTGCACCTGGCGTTCCTCGATACGGCCATTGCTGGTCACCACGCGGGCGGTCTGCCGGTCGGCGCTTGCGGTGCCCAGCAACGCGGCAACCGGGGCGGTGAGGGTATCCTTGACGTGACTGGCGACGAAAAACACCTGGGTGGTCATTTCGGCCATCAACGCGTTATCGGTGTTCTCTACATCCAGCAGCACGGTGTACAGCACCACGCGGCCCGTACCGCTTTTGCTCGAACTGGAAGGGCTGCCGCTGCCCTGTGTTTCGTTCAACGGCTTGGGCGGGATTGGCAGAATCTGCCGCACCGTACTGGCCCAACGACGATTGCCGCCGCTCAGCGTGGTGAAGTAGGCCGTCATGCCGGGTTTGACGTGGCCGATATCGGCCTCCGAGACTTCGGCCCACACGGTCATGGGCGAGAGTTTGGCGATCCGCAGGATCAACGGTGTCTGTTGTTGGGCGTTGAGGGTCTGGCCGACGCGCGCGTCCACCGCCACCACGGTGCCGTCCATCGGTGCATAAATACGCGTGTAGCCCAGCTCGGCTTCATCGCTGCGCAGGCTGGCCTGGGCTTGAAGTATCTGCGCCTGGAACATGTCGACCCGTGCCTGGGTAGCGCTCAGCTCGGCCTTGGCGGTTTGCACATCTTCTTCGCGGGTTGCATTGCCGGCCGCCAGGCGCTGCTGGCGCTGGTACTTCTGGCGTGCCAGTGCATGCAGGGCTTTCTGCTCTTGCAACTGGGCCTTGAGGTTTTCGATGGCGTAGCGGCTGGCGTCCAGCTTGGCTTTTTGCGTAGAGGGGTCGATTTCCACCAATAACTGGCCGGCCTTGACTTGATCGCCGGCCTCGACGTGGATCTTCTGAATCTGCCCGGACGCCTGGGCACCCACATCCACATAACGACGCGGTTGCAGGGTGCCCAGCGCGGTAACGCTGCTTTCGATATTGCCGCGAGTCACGGTGACGGTGGTCAGGCTGTCGCGGCCCGGTGGCAGCACCTGCCAGGCGGCGACGGCGAGTACAGGTATCAGGCACGCAATAACTAGCAGGGCGCGTCGGGCAGGTCGAGGGCGTTTCATGCTTAGGTTCCAGCCAGGAAAGTTCGGAGCGCAGTTGCGCAGAGCTGACAGGTAAACGAGAGAATTGACTGGGGATTTAGGCTGTTACACACCGTGTAACAGGTCGCTTACGTAAAAAAATCGACCGTTGGCGCAAGACTTCTTTAAAAGTAGATGAGAATTACTATAAATTGCACTAGCCCAAACTGCCATCATCGTGTGGGCTGTCATCTTTAAGCACTCAGGGAATTGATACCGCCCCTTTCCGGCGGTCGGGAGTCATGTTGGAAAACTACTATCGCGAGCTGGTGTGTTTCCTTAACGCCAAGCTGGGCAACCGTCAGGTGGCCGAAGATGTGGTGCATGACGCTTACGTCCGGATACTGGAGCGCTCCAGCGACACGCCCATCGACCAGCCGCGCGCATTTTTGTACCGCACCGCGCTGAACCTGGTGATCGACGGCCACCGACGCAACGCTCTGCGTCAGTCCGAGCCGCTGGAAATACTCGATGCCGAAGAACGCTTTTCCCCCAGTTCACCCCACGCCAGCCACGACCAGGGCCAGCGCCTGGAGTTGCTCGAACGCGCACTGGCCGAGCTGCCAGGGGCTTGCCGCGACAGCTTCCTGCTGCGCAAGCTGGAGGGGCTGACCCACCTGCAAATTGCCGAACGCCTGAATATTTCCCGCGCCCTGGTGGAAAAACACATCGTCAATGCGATGAAGCATTGCCGGCTGCGGATGCGCGAGTGGGACGCGCACTGATCGCAGATCAGTTAAATTTTATTTCACTGTCCTCGTTTCCTATCAACACACGACCTGTTGTTCAGCCTTCAGGTCTCGAAGGTTTTCCCGCCCCAACGCCACGGGGCTTATCCAGAGGACACTGGAATGACACAGGCAATTGCTTCGCCCGCGGTTCACGACCTTATCGGTATTGGTTTCGGCCCATCGAACCTGGCGCTGGCCATCGCCCTGCAAGAACGAGAGAAAACCCAAGGCAAACTCGACGCGCTATTTCTCGACAAGCAGGCCGACTACCGCTGGCACGGCAATACCCTGGTGACTCAGAGCGAGTTGCAGATTTCCTTCCTCAAGGACCTCGTCACCCTGCGTAACCCCACCAGCCCGTACTCCTTCGTCAACTACCTCAAAGCCCACGACCGCTTGGTAGATTTCATCAACCTGGGCACCTTCTACCCGTGCCGCATGGAGTACAACGACTACCTGCGCTGGGTCGCCGCGCAGTTCCAGGGCCAGGGCCGTTATGGCGAGGAAGTGCTGGCCATTGAGCCGATCCTGCATCAGCAGCAGGTAGAGGCGCTGCGGGTGATCTCCCGGGACGCTCAGGGCGAGCAGCATGTTCGCACCACGCGTTCTGTGGTGGTCAGTGCCGGTGGCACACCGCGGGTGCCGGCGGCGTTCAAGGGGCTCAAGGACGATAGCCGTGTGTTCCACCACTCCCAGTACCTGGCGCGTATGGCGCAACAACCGTGCGTGGAAGGCAAGGCGATGCGCATCGCGATCATCGGCGGTGGCCAGAGCGCGGCCGAAGCCTTTATCGACCTGAACGACAGCTACCCTTCGGTGCAGGTCGACATGATCTTGCGCGGTTCGGCACTCAAGCCGGCCGATGACAGCCCATTCGTCAACGAAGTATTCTCGCCGGCCTTTACCGACCTGGTGTTTCAGCAGGTCGGTGCTGAGCGCGAGCGCCTGGTGGCCGAATACCAGAACACCAACTATTCGGTGGTGGACCTGGACCTGATCGAACGGATCTACGGGATTTTCTACCGCCAGAAAGTCTCCGGCATCGCCCGTCACGCGTTCCGCACCATGACCGTGGTCGAGAAGGCCGTGGCCGGCCCACTGGGTGTCGAACTGACCTTGCGCAACAACGCCAACGGTGACACCAGCGTCAATCATTACGACGCCGTGGTGCTGGCCACCGGTTATGAACGTCAGACCCACCGTCAATTGCTGGCGCCGCTGGAAGAGTACATGGGCGACTTCGAAGTGGCGCGCGACTACCGCATCGTCACTGACGAGCGCTGCAAGGCCGGTATCTATATCCAGGGCTTCAGCCAGGCCAGCCACGGTTTGAGCGACACGTTGCTGTCGATTTTGCCGATTCGCGCCGATGAAATTGCTGCGTCGCTGTATGAAAACGACCGCCATCGTGGCAAAGGCCGCTCGGTGCAGGATGTGCTGTTGGCCACTGCCAGCTGACGGGCTGCGCTTGTGACAGGCGGGGCTGCCTGATACTGTACAAAAAACCAGTATCGGTAGCCCCTCATGCAGTTGATCGAAAAACTCAGCATCCTCGCCGACGCCGCCAAGTACGACGCCTCCTGCGCCAGCAGTGGTGCGCCCAAGCGCAGCTCCGAGGGCAAGGCAGGGCTTGGCTCCACCGATGGCATGGGCATTTGCCATAGCTACACACCTGACGGGCGCTGCGTCTCGTTGCTCAAGGTGTTGCTCACCAACTTCTGCCTCTACGACTGCCAATACTGCGTCAACCGCCGCTCCAGCGATGTGCCTCGTGCTCGTTTCAGCCCGGAGGAGGTGGTCACCCTGACCCTGGATTTCTATCGACGCAATTGCGTCAGCGGGCTGTTTCTCAGCTCCGGCATCATTCGTTCGTCCGACTACACCATGGAGCAGCTGGTGCGCGTGGCGAAGCTGCTGCGCGAAGAGCATGACTTTCGCGGCTATATCCACCTCAAGACCATCCCCGATGCAGACCCGGCATTGATCGCCGAGGCCGGGCGTTATGCCGACCGACTGAGCGTCAATCTTGAGTTGCCCACCGAGGCCAGCCTGAAGACCCTGGCGCCGGAAAAAACGGTGGTGTCGATCAAGCAGGCCATGCAAACCATCTACACCGGCGAGCAGACCGTGCTCAACGAGCCGCGTGCGCCGCGTTTCGCCCCGGCCGGGCAAAGTACGCAATTGATCGTCGGTGCCGACGATACAGACGACAGCACCATCCTCCATGGTGCCGAGGCGTTGTACGGCAGTTTCAAACTGCGCCGGGTGTATTACTCGGCGTTCAGTCCGATTCCCAACAGCCCTAAAAGCGTGCCCCTGGCGGCACCGCCGCTGATGCGTGAGCACCGCCTGTATCAGGCCGACTTTCTGCTGCGCAGCTACGGGTTCAGCGCCAACGAATTGTTCGAAGGCCCCGGCCACCTGGCCCTGGACATCGACCCCAAGCTGGCCTGGGCGCTGGAACATCGCGACGTATTCCCCCTGGACCTGAACCGCGCCGAACCCACCTTGATCGCGCGTATCCCCGGCATTGGCCTGCGCACCACCCAACGGCTGGTAGATTTGCGCCGCGAACGCAAGATCCGCTTTGAAGACCTGGCCCGCATGCGTTGCGTACTGGCCAAGGCCAAGCCGTTTTTCATCACCAGCGACTACCACCCGCAACAGGCCGACAGCACCAGCGTGCTGCTGCGCGAGCAACTGCGCGACCGCCCGCAACCGCAACAAATGGGGTTATGGGGGTGATCAGCCTGGAGTGCGACAACCTGTTCAGCACCTGGCGCGAACAGGCGCGTTGGCTGCTCAGCCACCAGGTAGACCCCAGTCAGGTCAGTTGGGGCGAAGCTGAAGTGGCGGATCTGTTTGCCACCGATCAGCCGATCCCCGAAGGCCTTGGGCCGTTCCAGACGCGAGTGCCCAAGGCGCTGCTGGAGTTGCTGGAGTCGGCCGCCTGTTATCACGGCGACCAACGTTGGAGCCTGTTGTATGAAGTGTTGTGGCGGGTCAGCCATGGTGATCGCACGGCGATGCTGGCGGGGGACCGACTGGGCAGCGAGTTGCAACGGCGCATCAAGCAAGTGAGCCGCGAAGCCCACCACCTGCATGCGTTTGTGCGGTTTATTGCGCTGCCGGCTGAGGCTGGCTTGGAGCTGCCGCAATACGTGGCCTGGCATGAGCCGGCGCACGACATACTGAAATCTGCCAGCCAGCATTTTGTTGGGCGCATGGGGCGCCATCGCTGGATGATCGCCACGCCATTGGATGGGGTGTATTACGACGGCGTGCAGTTGATTCATCAACGCGAGTGCCCTGAGGCCTGGCGCCAACTGGCCCAAAATGTCGACGACCCTCACAGTGAAATGTGGTTGACCTACTACAGCCATATCTTCAACCCGGCACGCTTGAACCCCAAGGTGATGGAAGGGCACCTGCCCAGCCGCTTCTGGAAGAACTTGCCGGAGGGCAAGTTGATCCCGGGGTTGATCAGCGAGGCGCGGACGGGGAAGCAGAAGGATGGGCAGGCGAAGTTGATTGGGGCCAAGCCCGGCAAGAAAATTGCGAACCCGATCAATGTGGGAGCTGGCTTGCCTGCGATGGCGGTGGGTCAGTCAAATCAAGGCTGACTGAGACACCGCCATCGCAGGCAAGCCAGCTCCCACGTTGGATCTTCATTGTTTTGGAAATAGGAGGTCAGGCCAGCTCTGTAGCAGTGTTCTTGACCACCGCCAACTCCGGATGCGCCACCAACTTATCGATATGCAGCTCATCATTGTTCAACCAGGTCTCTGTCAGCACCCGGTAATGCTCCATATCCCGACAGCGCATGCGCAGGCTGTAATCGAATGGCCCGCTGATCAACTGGCATTCGAACACCTGCGGGCACGCCTTCACACAGGCCTCGAAGGCCTTTTGCGCCGAACGCCCGCTTTGATTGGACAAGGCCACCAGCACCAGCAGCGATAACCCCGGTGACACCATCTGCACATCGATGATCGCCCCATACCCACGGATCACCCCGCGCCGTTCCAGCTTGCGCACCCGTTCCAGGCAAGGCCTGGGCGTGAGGTGCACCAGCGAGGAAAGCTTTTCGTAGGTGATGCGCCCCTGGTGTCGCAACACTTCGATGATGGCTTCATCGATGCGATCCAGCGCAGGGGAAGAATGGGGTCCGTTGGCCTTGGTATCCATGGGTTCACTTCAAACGGTTGGAAAGAAATTGCTGCAAGCGCTCGCTCTGAGGGTGGTCGAGGATCTCGGCGCCGCCTTGTTCCTCGACTCGGCCCTGATGCAAGAACAGCACTTGGCTGGACACCTGGCGGGCAAAGCCCATCTCGTGGGTGACCATCAGCATGGTACGACCTTCCTCGGCCAACGTCTGTATGACTTTGAGGACTTCCCCTACAAGCTCCGGGTCGAGGGCTGAGGTGGGCTCATCAAACAGGATGATCTCCGGTTCCATGGCCAGCGCACGGGCAATCGCCACGCGCTGCTGTTGGCCACCCGAGAGGAACGCCGGGTATTGATCGGCCACGCGACCTGGCAGGCCGACTTTGTCCAGGTACAGGCGCGCGCGTTTTTCTGCGTCGGCGGCGCTGACGCCCAGCACCCGGCGCGGGGCCATGGTGATGTTTTCCAGCACGGTCATGTGGCTCCACAGGTTGAAGTGTTGGAACACCATCGCCAGGCGTGTACGCAGGTTTTGCAACTGGGCCTGGTGCGGTGCGCGGGTGCCGGCGCGGCCTTGCTGCATTTCGATGCTGATGCCGTCGAGGGTGATGACCCCGGCGTCCGGCTGTTCGAGGAAGTTGATGCAACGCAGCATCGTGCTTTTGCCCGAGCCGCTGGCGCCGATCAGGCTGATCACATCGCCATTGCGGGCGTTGAGGGATACGCCCTTGAGCACTTCGTGTTCGCCATAACGCTTGTGGATGCCTTCGACTTGCAGCTTGACGGCGGCGGTGACGGGTTTTGCAGCGGTTACATCAATAGGATAAGCGGCCAGGGCCTGCGCGGACTGATTCATGGGTTAGCCTCGGGTAGGAACAAGAAAACGCATCCAGCGACGTTCGGCCAGTCGAAACAGGCCCACCAGTGCAAAGGACAGCAGCATGTAGAGCAGGGCGGCGATACCGAAAGCCTGGAACGTCAAGAACGTTTCGGCGTTGGCGTCGCGGGCCACCTTGAGGATGTCGGCGACGGTGGCGGTAAACGCCAGCGATGTGGCGTGCAGCATCAGGATCATTTCATTGCTGTAGGCCGGCAATGCGCGGCGCAAGGCTGCCGGTACGACCACAAACAGGTTTAGCCGCCAGCCGTGAAGGCCATAGGCGCGGGCCGCTTCGATCTCACCATGGGGAATATTACGAATCGCCCCGGCGAAAATTTCCACGGTGTAGGCGCAGGTGTTCAGCACAAAGGCCAGCAGGGTGCAGTTCAGTGCATTGCGGAAAAACTGGTTGAGCAGGGCGTTGTCCTGCACCACCTCCAGGCTGTATAGCCCGGTGTAGCAAATCAGCAATTGGATATACAGCGGCGTGCCGCGAAACAGGTAGGTATAGACCTCCACCGGCCAGCGCAGCCAGAAGTGCTCCGAAACCCGTGCCAGGGCCAGGGGGATCGACAGCAAAAAACCGAACACCACCGAGACAATGAACAGCCATAACGTCATGGCCACGCCTGACAACCCCGCGCCATCGCTGAACAGGTAAGCCAGGCCGTATTGCTGGAACAGTTCGATCATCGCGCCATCCCCTTGATGCCGAGGTTATAGCGCCGTTCGAGGCGCTTGAAGATGCGGTTGGAGAGGGTGGTGATCACCAGGTAGACCAGGCCCGCGAGGATCAGGAAATACAACGGCTCGTTGGTGGTCTTGCCGGCGTTTTGCGCAGCCTTGACCAAATCCGACAGGCCGATGATCGACACCAGCGCCGTGCTCTTGAGCAGCACCAGCCAGTTATTGCCCAGGCCCGGCAGGGCAAAGCGCATCAGCTGCGGGAACAGCACCAGGTGAAATCGCTGCCAGCGGCTCAAACCGTAGGCAGTGGCGGCCTCCAGCTGGCCCACCGGCACGCTGAGGATCGCGCCTCGGAAGTTCTCGGTGAAATACGCGCCGTAGATAAACCCCAGGGTCACTACACCGGCGGTAAAGGGGTCGATTTCAAAGTAGTCCCAGCCAAACATTTCGGTCAGGTCGTTGAGCCACAGTTGCAGGCTGTAGAAGATCAGCAGGATCAGCACCAGGTCTGGCACGCTGCGAATCAGCGTGGTGTAGAGCGTGGCCGGAACCCGCAGCCATTTAGCGCTGGAGAGTTTGGCGCCAGCGGCGATCAGGCCGAGGGTGAGGCTCAGGGCCAGGGCGAGGAACGCGAGCTTGAGCGTCATCCAGGCACCCTGGGCCAGCATGGGGCCGTAGCCTTGCAGGTTGAGGAGTTCATTCATGGGAAGCATCTCGATGGAGCGCACAGATTTATTGTGCAAGAGGCTTTTTGTGGGAGGGGGCTTGCCCCCGATGAGGGTGTGTCAGTAACAGGTGTATCAGCTGACCCACCGCTATCGGGGGCAAGCCCCCTCCCACCAAAGCCAGTGCCCACTGGAAGGCAGTGGCATTACTCGTTGTAGATGTCCTGATCCCCGAAGTACTTCTTCTGGATCTGCGCGTAAGTGCCATCCGCCTGCACGGCCGCAATGCCCTTATTGATCAGCGTACGCAGGTCCTGGTCGTTCTTGCGCAGGCCCATGGCGATGTCCAGCGGCAAAGTCGGGTCTTTGAACGCCGGGCCGGTCTTGAAGTCGGCGCCTTCGGGCTTGGACAGGAAGTTGAGCTGGGCTTCGAGCTTGTCGGTCAGGGTCGCGTCGAGGCGCCCGTTCTGCAGGTCGGCGTAGTTCTGTTCCTGGGACTGGTACGCCTTGATCTGCGCGCCAAGCTTGGCCAGGTGCGCACGGGCATAGGCTTCTTGCAACGAGCCTTGCAGCACGCCGACTTGCCTGCCTTTGAGCGATTCAGGTGTGTCGCCAAACTCGGCGCTTTTGCGGGTGATCACCGACGTCGGGCTGAGGAACAGGCGGTCGGTGAAGTCGATAACTTTTTCACGCGCCGGGGTCACGGCCATGGACGACATGATGGCGTCGAACTTGCGTGCGCGCAGGGCCGGGATCATGCCGTCGAATTCGTTGTGTACCCAGGTGCATTTGACTTCGAGCTTGGCGCAGATGGCGTTGCCCAATTCGATATCGAAGCCTTGCAGGCTGCCGTCGGCGGCCACGGATTCGAAAGGCGGGTATTCGGGGAATACGCCAAAGCGGATTTCTTTCCACTCTTGGGCCTGGGCGGCAGTGGCGCACAGTGGCAACAGCAACGCAGCGAACAGTGATCGCAATGGAGTCATGGTGTGGTCCCTATATTTTGTAATTGATGTCAGGGGCAGTAATAAGGTTGAAACAAATCGTTTTTGTTGGGGGAGAGAATGCTTCATGGTGGTGCGTTTTTTGTGTCGTTTACCCCTCGCACGAAGCGCAAATTGCGCTGTTAAAAAGTGCAATGCAGCGGAATCGGCTGTGGAACCCGCTGAATCGGCTTTGCGGTTCGCTGAATCTGGCCCGCCCCCCACGCAAAGGGGCAGACCAGAGCGGTCTCAGGCGCGCTTTTTGTGCTGTAGCGCTGGTTGCTGGGCCAGGCGCGCAAACAGATCTTTGGGGTCGGCCAGGTCGGGCACCAGCTCCAGTTCGCTACCGATATCGAGTGCTTTGGCGACGTCCAGCACATACCGCAGGGCCGAGTAGTCTTCGATGGCAAAGCCCACGGAGTCGAACAGGGTGATTTGGCGTGCGTTCTCACGCCCGGGTTGCTGGCCGTTGATCACTTGCCACAGCTCCGTCACCGGCGAGTCTTCAGGCATATGCTGGATCTCACCTTCAATACGGCTTTGTGGCTCGTACTCGACGATCACCCGGGCGCGTTCAACGATACGTCGGTCCAGCTCGGTTTTGCCGGGGCAGTCGCCGCCCACGGCGTTGAGGTGCATGCCGGGCTCGATCATCTCGTCGGTCAGGATGGTGGCGTACGCTTTATCGGCCGTGACGGTGGTGACGATGTCTGCACCTTTCACCGCGTCGGCCACGCTGGCGGCCACAATGACCTTGATCGCCGGGAACGCCTTGAGGTTGGCTGCCAGCTTGGCGGTAGCCTTGGCGTCGATGTCGAACAGGCGAATCTCATTGATGCCGAGCATGGCGTGGAAGGCCAGCGCCTGGAATTCACTCTGGGAACCGTTGCCGATCAGCGCCATGCTGCGGCTGTTGTCGCGGGCCAGGTAGCGTGCCACCAGGGCCGAGGTGGCGGCGGTACGGATCGCGGTGGTCAGGGTCATTTCCGCCAGCAGCACGGGCTTGCCGGTGTCCACATCCCCCAGGGCGCCGAAGGCCATGACCGTGAGCATCCCGGCCAGGGTGTTTTTTGGGTGGCCGTTTACATACTTGAAGGCGTACAGCGACGCATCCGACACCGGCATCAGCTCAATCACGCCATCGGGCGAGTGGTTGGCCAGGCGTGCGCACTTTTCGAAGTCCTGCCAGCGCAGGTAGTCGGCGCGGATGTACTCGGCCATTTCGCTGATGCAGGTTTGCAGGCTTTTTTGCGAAACCAGGTAGCTGAGGTCGTTGACGTCGATATAACGGGTCATGGCAAGACTCCTTATTGAAATGAGGGGCGGGCAGGCAGGTGCACTTCCGCCAACATGCAGCGGGCACTGCCACCGCCGATGCGTTCGATGTTGTCGATGTTCACCACCACTGGTCGCGTGTGGCGCTCGACATGCTGGCGCTGCGCCGGTTGCAGGGCGCCCCAGGCGCTGGCAGACATCACCAGCAACGGCTGCCCGTCGCGGTCGTGCACTTCAAGCATGTTGCCGGCGAAGGCTTCGAGTTGGTCGAAGTTCAGGGCAAGGATGTCTTTGCCGGTGTCGCGCAGGGAGCGCTCCAGGGCCAGGCGCTCATCGGCATCGGGCAAGGCTTGCAGGCACACCACCGAGAGGTCGCGGCCCACGCTCATCATCACGTTGCTGTGGTAGATCGGCGCGTGGTGGCGGTCGACGGCGTGGAATACGCAGAGCTGATAGTCGAGGCGTTCGGCGAACTGGCGCAGGGCGTCGTGGTGGGTGCGCCCGGAGTGGCAGGCGTAGCTGATGCGGTGTTGACGGTCGAGCACCATGCTGCCGGTGCCTTCGAGGAAGATGTTCTGTTGCTCCAGGTGGCTCAGGTCGATGGTGCTGTTGATCGCAAAACGTTGTTCCAGCACTTGAAGCACGCCTTTGTCGCGTTCCAGCCGGCGGTTCTGGCCTTCCATCGGGTACAGCACCAGGCTGCCGTCGGCGTGGCTGCTCCACCAGTTATTGGGGAAGATCGAGTCGGGGGTGTGGGGCGCAGGCGTGTCCTGTACCACCAACACTTCCACGCCATGCTGGCGCAGGGTGTCGACATAACCGTCGAACTCTTGCAGCGCTTTCTGTTGCGCGCCGAGCGGGTCGAGGGGCTGGCGCTGGAAGCGGTTGTTGATCGCGGTGTCCGGGTTGAAGGCAAAGCGCGCCGGGCGGATCATCAAGACGGTGTTGGTGGTTTGCATGGGGGCACGGGTCCATGGGGTTGGGCGGTGAGGAGTATTTTGTCGGTTGTGCGGGATGAATCCCGGCTGAAACAGCGGGGGCGCTCAGCCGGGAAAGCTGAAAGGGGAGGTGGTACAACCGAATCGGCTGCCGGCTTTGAAATGCAGTCAAATGTGGGAGGGGGCTTGCCCCCGATGGCGGTGTATCAGTGCCAGATGTGTTGACTGACAGACCGCTATCGCAGGCAAGCCAGCTCCCACATTAGTATGGGGGTGGTTTTGATATCTGTTTTCAGCAAGGAGCCCTGCATGTCGACCACCGTTCGCCCCGCCCAACCCTTTGACGCCGAAAGCATCAGCCAGGTGATCCTGGCAGCCCTGCACAGCAGCAATGCGCAGGATTACCCGGCGGATGTGATCGCCCGGGTTGCCAGTAACTTCACCCCTGAAGCGGTGCTGGCCTTGCTCAAGCGACGGGTTGTGCTGGTGGCGGTGCAGGGCGAGGTCATCGTGGCCACAGCAGCGCTGGATGCCAACGTCGTGCGCTCGGTGTTCGTCAACCCGGCGCTGCAGGGGCAGGGGATCGGTCGGCTTTTGATGATCGAGATCGAACTGCGTGCCCGCGAATCTGGCGTGACGGTACTGAGCGTGCCGTCTTCACTGACTGCCGAGCCGTTCTATACCAAGCTGGGGTTTCACAGCGTGCGCGACGTTTACCACGGCAATGAACGTACCCTGGTGATGGAAAAGGCGTTGCTGTCGCGGCATCCCATTGGGCTGTATCGCGACCGTCAGCATCGCGCTCAAGTGGTGGCTTTGTGGCAGGAGGCTTTTGGCTATGACACCGCCCATAACCTGCCCACTCTGGCGATCGACAAGAAGCTCGCCGTCAACGATGGTTTGTTCTTTGTAGCGACAGATAAAAAAGCCGTGATCGGCACCATTCTCGCCGGCTACGACGGCCATCGTGGTTGGCTGTATTCGGTGGCGGTGCACGCCGACTATCGGCGTCATGGGCTGGGGTCTTCGTTGGTGCGACATGCAGAGCAGGCGTTGACGGCCTTGGGCTGTATGAAGATCAACCTGCAGATCACCAGTGGCAATGATGCGGTGACGGGGTTTTACGAGGCGTTGGGGTATGGGGTGGAGCCGAGGATTAGCATGGGCAAGAAGATTGTCGAGAACATCCCCTGAAAACACCGGAGATCAAATGTGGGAGGGGGCTTGCCCCCGATAGCGGAGTGTCAGTCACTGAAATATTGACTGAACCACCGCTATCGGGAGCAAGCCCCCTCCCACATGGGTAAACGCTGCGTGGCTTAGACCTTGACGATCCAACCCTCTGGCGCTTCAACATCACCGGTCTGCACACCGGTCAGCTCTTTATAAAGCTTCTGGGTGATCGGGCCCACTTCAGTCTCGCTGTGGAACACATGCAGCTTGCCGTTGTACTGGATGCCGCCGATCGGCGAGATCACCGCAGCGGTACCGCAGGCGCCGGCTTCCTTGAACTGGTCCAGCTTGTCGATGAACACTTCACCTTCAACCACGTCCAGGCCCAGGCGGGTCTTGGCCAGTTCGATCAGCGACAGGCGGGTGATGCCTGGCAGTACCGAAGGCGACTTCGGCGTGATGAACTGGTTGTCGTGGGTGATCCCGAAGAAGTTGGCCGAACCGACCTCTTCAATCTTGGAGTGGGTCATTGGGTCCAGGTAGATCGCATCGGCGAAGCCGGCTTTCTTGGCTTCGGAACCTGGCATCAGGCTGGCGGCGTAGTTGCCACCGACCTTGGCGGCACCGGTGCCTTGTGGCGCGGCGCGGTCGAAGGTGGAGATCTGGAAGTTGTGTGGCACCAGGCCGCCCTTGAAGTAGGCGCCAACCGGGATGGCAAACACGGAGAAGATGAACTCCGGTGCGGTACGCACGCCGATGTTGTCACCGGTGCCGATCACGAACGGGCGCAGGTACAGCGCGCCGCCACTGCCGTACGGCGGGATAAACCGCTCGTTGGCCTTGACTACTTGTTTGCAGGCGTCGATGAACACGTCGGTCGGCACATGCGGCATCAGCAGGCGGGCGCAGCTGCGTTGCATGCGGGCGGCGTTCTGGTCGGGGCGGAACAGGTTGATCGAACCGTCCTTGCAACGGTAGGCCTTCAGGCCTTCAAAGCATTGCTGGCCATAGTGCAGGGCGGTGGAGCCCTCGCTGATGTGCAGCACGTTGTCGTCGGTCAGGGTGCCTTCTTGCCACTCGCCGTCTTTGAAAATCTGGATAAACCGTTTGTCGGTCTTGATGTAGTCAAAGCCCAGCTTGTCCCAATTGATGCTTTCGTTACCCATGACACCCTCTATCGTTGGTCAAGTCGGTTTTTTTCTGAATGGGCGCAACAATACTTCATTCTTGGCTTGTGTGGGAGCCACCGGGTGGACACCTTCAGCCTGTGTATTGGCTGATCCATCGCTATCGCAGGCAAGCCAGCTCCCACAGTTGGAATGCATTCCCCTGTGGGAGCCGGGCTTGCCCGCGATGGCCTCGCCACGGATTTACAGATGCAACGCGTGCCCCAGCGCCCTTAAAGCCGCTTCCTGCACGGCTTCGCCAAGGGTCGGATGGGCATGAATGGTGCCTGCCACATCTTCCAGGCGCGCACCCATTTCCAGGCTCAGGCCGAAGGCGGTGGACAGCTCCGACACACCCACCCCGACCGCTTGCCAGCCGACGATCAGGTTGTTATCGCGCCGCGCCACCACCCGAACAAACCCGGTTTTCGACTCGAGGGTCATGGCCCGGCCATTGGCGGCGAACGGGAAGCTCGACACGATGCAGTCCAGCCCAGCAGCCTTGGCTTCATCGGGCGTCTTGCCGACCACCACCAGTTCCGGGTCGGTAAAACAGACTGCCGGGATCGCCGCCGGGTTGAATTCACGAGTTAGGCCGCTGATCAGTTCGGCGACCATTTCACCCTGGGCCATGGCGCGGTGGGCCAGCATCGGCTCGCCGCTCAGGTCACCGATGGCATACACGTTGCGCATGCTGGTCTGGCAATGGTTGTCGATCTTGATCGCTGCGCCGTTCATCGTCAGGTTCAGCGCTTCGAGGTTCCAGCCATGTGTATTGGGTTTTCGACCAACGGCCACCAGCACCTGATCAGTGGCCAGCGACACGGTGTCGCCGTTCGGGTCGCGCACTTGCAGGTTGCCATCTGCAAACCCGGTGACGCTGTGTTTGAGGTACAGCTTCACGCCCAGTTGCTTGAGGGATTCGTTCACAGGCGCTGTCAGTTCGGCATCGTAGGCCGGCAGGATACGGTCCTGCGCCTCGACCACACTCACCTCGGCGCCGAGCTTGCGGTAGGCAATGCCCAGCTCCAGGCCGATATAGCCGCCACCCACCACGATCAGACGTTTAGGCACGCGGGTCGGCGCCAACGCTTCGGTGGACGAAATGATCGGCCCGCCAATCGGCAGCATCGGCAGGTTGACGCTGGTAGAACCGGTCGCCAACAGCAGGTGTTCACACTGGATACGCTGCTCGCCGACGTCGACGGTCTTGCCGTCCACCACCTTGGCCCAGCCGTGGATCACCTGCACTTTGTGTTTTTTCAACAGCGCCGCAACACCGGTGGTCAGGCGGTCGACAATGCCATCTTTCCATTCCACGCTTTTGCGGATGTCCAGGGTCGGCACATCCACTTCGATACCCAGTTGTGAGCCCTGGCTATGGTGGATGGTTTGCTGGAACTGCTCAGCCACATGGATCAGGGCCTTGGACGGGATGCAGCCGATATTCAGGCAGGTACCGCCCAGTGCCTGGCCTTCCACCAGGATCGTCGGGATACCGAGCTGGCCGGCCCGAATCGCGGCCACATACCCGCCAGGGCCGCCGCCGATAATCAGCAGCGTCGTATTTAAAGTCTGAGACATGACTTACTCCAGGAACAGGCTGGCGGGTTGTTCGAGCAGGCCGCGAATGGCCTGGATGAATTGCGCCGCGTCCATGCCATCGACCACCCGGTGATCGAACGAGCTGGAGAGGTTCATCATCTTGCGCACCACGATCTGGCCCTTGATCACCATCGGCCGTTCAACGATGCGGTTGACGCCGACGATGGCCACTTCCGGCAAGTTCAGCACCGGCGTGCTGACGATGCCGCCCAACGCGCCCAGGCTGGTCAGGGTAATGGTCGAGCCGGAGAGCTCGTCACGGCTGGCCTTGCCGTTGCGTGCGGCCGTGGCCAAACGCGCGATTTCCTCGGCATTGCCCCACAGGCTGCGGGCTTCGGCGTGGCGAACCACCGGCACCATCAGGCCAACATCGCTCTGGGTAGCGACGCCCACATGCACCGCGCCGAGGCGGGTGATGACCTGGGCGTCGTCGTCGTAACGGGCGTTGATCTGCGGGAAGTCTCGCAGCGCGACGACCATGGCACGCACAATGAACGGCAGCAGGGTCAGCTTGCCGCGGGCGGCGCCGTGTTTTTCGTTGAGGTGCACGCGCAGCTCGTCCAGGGCGGTGACGTCAATCTCTTCCACGTAGCTGAAATGTGCGGCGCGGCGGGTGGCGTCCTGCATACGCTGGGCGATCTTGCGGCGCATGCCGATCACCGGGATCTGTTCTTCGGTATTGCGTTCGGCGTAAGGGTTGGCTGTGGATGAAGCCTTCGCCGTGCCTTGTTGCAAGTACGCGTCGAGGTCTTCGTGGAGAACTCGGCCCGCAGGGCCTGTGCCCTGGACCAGACGCAACTGAATGCCAGCATCCAATGCGTGCTTGCGCACGGCGGGGGAGGCCAGCGGGCGTTCGTCGGCATCGCGGGCAACTGGCGCCGCAGCAGCCTTTATGACTGGTTTGGTTTCAGCCACTGGCGCGGGCTTGGCTTCTGCGACAGGTTCAGCCTTCGGCGCCTCCTTCACCACCGGCACATCCTTGGCGTTGCCCGCACCTTCCACTTCAATGCTGATCAAAATACTGCCCACCGCCATGACTTCACCTGGCTCGCCGCCGAGGGAAATCACCTTGCCGTGCACCGGCGAGGGAATGTCTACCATCGCCTTGTCGGTCATCACATCCGCCAGCACCTGGTCTTCAACCACCAGGTCGCCGACCTTCACATGCCAGACCGACAGTTCAACTTCCGCGATGCCTTCGCCAATGTCCGGCATCTTGATAACGTGCGTGCCCATTCAGACCTCCATAACCCGTTTCAACGCTGCGCCCACACGGGACGGCCCTGGGAAATACGCCCACTCTTGCGCGTGGGGGTAGGGGGTGTCCCAACCGGTCACGCGTTCGATCGGCGCTTCCAGGTGATGGAAGCAATGCTCCTGCACCAGCGACACCAACTCGGCACCAAAGCCGCAGGTGCGGGTGGCTTCATGCACCACCACGCAACGGCCGGTCTTTTTCACGGATTTGACGATGGTTTCCAGGTCCAGTGGCCACAGGCTGCGCAGGTCGATGACTTCGGCGTCGATGCCGGTTTCTTCGGCGGCCACTTGGGACACATACACGGTGGTGCCGTAGGTCAGCACGGTGACGGCAGAACCTGGGCGCACGATGGCGGCCACGTCCAGCGGCACGGTGTAGTAACCATCCGGCACTTGTGCTTGGGGGTGTTTCGACCACGGGGTCACCGGGCGGTCGTGATGGCCGTCGAACGGGCCGTTGTACAGGCGCTTGGGCTCAAGGAAGATCACCGGGTCATCGTTTTCGATGGAGGCGATCAGCAGTCCCTTGGCGTCATAGGGGTTTGACGGCATCACCGTGCGCAGGCCGCAGACCTGGGTGAACACCGCTTCGATACTCTGGCTGTGGGTCTGGCCGCCGTAGATGCCGCCACCGCAGGGCATGCGCATGGTCAGTGGCGCCGTGAACTGGCCGGCCGAACGATACCGCAAGCGTGCAGCTTCAGAGATGATCTGGTCAGTGGCAGGGTAGACGTAGTCGGCGAACTGGATTTCGGCCACCGGGCGCAAGCCGTAGGCGCCCATGCCTACGGCCACGCCGACAATGCCACTTTCGGAAATCGGCGCGTCAAACACCCGCGAACTGCCGTACTTGGTTTGCAGGCCTTCGGTGCAGCGGAACACGCCGCCGAAGTAGCCGACGTCCTGGCCGAATACCACCACGTTGTCGTCGCGTTCGAGCATCACATCCATGGCCGAGCGCAGGGCCTGGATCATGGTCATGGTCGTGGTGGTCATGGCGGTTTCCACTTCAATGCTGTTGTTGTGATCGTTCATGTCAGATCCCCAACTCTTGACGCTGGCGCTTCAAGTGCTCCGGCATCTCTTTATAGACATCTTCGAACATGGTCGCGGCGCTTGGAATCTGGCCGCCGGCGAGGGTGCCGTACTGTTCGGCTTCTTTCTGTGCGCCGATCACTTCGGCTTCAAGCTCAGCGCTGACCGCCGCGTGCTCCTCTTCGGACCACTGGCCAATCTGGATCAGGTGCTGCTTGAGGCGGGCAATCGGGTCGCCCAAGGGGAAGTGGCTCCAGTCGTCGGCGGGGCGGTACTTGGAAGGATCATCGGACGTAGAGTGCGGGCCGGCACGGTAAGTGACCCACTCGATCAGCGTCGGCCCCAGGTTGCGGCGCGCGCGCTCGGCAGCCCAGGCAGAGGCGGCGTACACCGCGATGAAGTCGTTGCCGTCCACACGCAGGGAGGCGATGCCGCAACCGACGCCGCGTCCGGCGAAGGTCGTGGCTTCACCGCCGGCAATCGCCTGGAAGGTGGAGATGGCCCATTGGTTGTTGACCACGTTGAGGATCACCGGCGCGCGGTAGACGTGGGCAAAGGTGAGGGCGGTGTGAAAGTCGGACTCAGCGGTAGCGCCGTCACCGATCCAGGCGGAGGCGATCTTGGTATCGCCCTTGATCGCCGAGGCCATGCCCCAGCCCACGCCTTGTACGAATTGAGTGGCGAGGTTGCCGGAAATGGTGAAAAAGCCTGCGTCTTTTACCGAATACATGATCGGCAACTGACGGCCCTTGAGCGGGTCGCGCTCGTTGGACAGCAGTTGGCAGATCAAATCCACCAAGGGCACTTCGCGCGCCATCAGGATGCTTTGCTGGCGGTAGGTGGGGAAGCACATGTCGTCGATGTTCAAGGCCAGGGCCTGGGCGCTGCCGATGGCTTCTTCGCCAAGGCTTTGCATGTAGAACGACATTTTTTTCTGACGCTGGGCGACCACCATGCGGTTGTCAAAGATGCGCGTCTTGAGCATCGCGCGCATGCCTTTGCGCTTGATCTCGGCGGGGACGCCTTCGGCCCACGGCCCCAGGGCCTGGCCCTGGTCGTCGAGCACCCGGATCAGGCCCTTGGCCAGGTCGGCGGTGTCGGCGGGTTCTACGTCAATGGCAGGTTTGCGCACTGTGCCGGCGTCGGTCAGGCGCAGGTAAGTGAAGTCGGTCTTGCAGCCTGGGCGGCCCGAGGGTTCAGGGACGTGCAGGCGCAGTGGTTCATACTGCTGGGTCATGGCTTCTACGCTCTATCTTGTGAATTTCTTGTAGTGGGCGCGCTAGCTGACAGTCAGTCCCCGGGTAGGGGAAATCTTGTCCTACAACAATCATAGGCGGGGCGTAGAAGAATATTTATCTCTGTTTCGTTGCGCTTAAGATCATTTGCGGATAAAAAATCTGCATAAACATAATATGCAGGTGATTTTGTCTCATGCGCAAACTGGACCGTACCGATATCGGCATTCTCAACGCCCTGCAAGAGAACGCGCGCATCACCAACGCCGACCTGGCCCGCTCGGTCAACCTGTCGCCCACGCCATGTTTCAACCGGGTGAAGGCGATGGAAGAGTTAGGCCTGATCCGCGAGCAAGTCACCCTGCTGGACGCCGATTTACTGGGGCTGCACGTGAACGTGTTTATCCACGTGAGCCTGGAAAAACAGAATGAGCTGGCGTTGCAGCAGTTCGAAGGCGCGATCTCCGACCGACCGGAGGTGATGGAGTGCTACCTGATGGCCGGCGACCCGGACTATTTGATCCGGGTGCTGGTGCCGACGATCCAGTCGTTGGAGCGCTTCATGATGGATTTTTTGACCAAAGTGCCCGGTGTGGCCAACATCCGCTCAAGCTTTGCCTTGAAGCAGGTGCGTTACAAGACGGCGTTACCCCTGCCGGCCAATGGCATCAGTTTGGGCAACTGAGTCATTCGTATCTGTAACCGAGCGCTTCAGTGCTCAGCGTTTGCTCTACAGCCCAGGTTTGTGGCCAGGGTGCTGGTTCGTCGGGTGGGTTGAAAACCAGCCTGGAGCCCAGCACGCCGTTTGGAGCGTCGGCTCTGGGTTGGAACGGTTCAGTGAGTGGATGTTGCTTACGCCATTGCTCCCACAAGTAGTCCAGATAGCAGTGGTGCAGGAAAAAGATTGGGTCGTTGGAAGACGACGCCTCGCCCATGTTGCCGCCGATCCAACTGTGGACTCTGTTGTGCAGCGTGTCCTCGCTGACGTTCTCCCATCCTTCCTCTCCCCAATAGGGGGTTCTGGCCAAGGCAGAAATGACGTCCTCGGGGCGGGGGAGTGCACGATCCCGCTCCTCCCCCAGGTTGCGTCGCAGCCCCTCATCGCCTTTGGCAGAGTCCCAGACACGGATGGGAAACATCTGGCTCGAATACGCAAAAGGTCCGGTGGTGACGCGTTGATTTTGCATGCTGTCGCCGTTGCCACCCATGAAGTTGGGGGTGAAGGGGTTGCTGCGCCCTGTTAGCTGCCAATCCCAGTAGGGCAGGGTGATATCCGGGTTTTGGGCGGCTTCCTTCAGCGCCAGTTCAAACTGACGGATAAGGATGCGGTGCCACGGATAAAACAGCGGGTTTCCATGTGGGTTGGGCACCAGCGGATTTGCCCCGCCCATGGAGTTGCGGTGGATTTGCACAAAGTCATCGTAGCGTTTTTGCTCGCCGAGCTTGAGGATGCTCGGCAGGTGATTTTTGAGCGCCCAAATGGCTTTGACCAAGGTGGCTTTTTGTTCGGTTGAAAGATCGCGGTGGTTGCGCCGGATGTCCATGTTCAGCAAGTTCTCCATAGGATGGTTGTCCCTGGATTTTGTCAGTGGCTATCCGTCGCGGGCGTTACTTACATAGTCATTGTGCGAAGGTTGATATTTCAATAACGGTTAACCCCCCCTTAAAGGCGATCGACCGGGATCTTCAGGTACACCACCCCATTGTCTTCCGCTGGCGGCATATTTCCCGCACGCACATTCACCTGGATCGCCGGCAGCAGCAGCGTGGGCATTCCCAACCCTGCATCACGGCGGGTGCGCATTTCGACAAACTGCGCCTCATCCACGCCGTCATGCACATGAATATTGCCCGCTCGCTGCTCCGCTACCGTCGTCAGGCATTTTGCCTCCCGCCCCTCGGGTGGGTAGTCATGGCATACGTACAGTCGCGTCTGAGGCGGATAAGCCAGCAACTTGCGCATCGACGCAAACAACTGCCGCGCATCGCCACCCGGGAAGTCACAACGCGCAGTGCCCACGTCCGGCATAAACAGCGTGTCGCCTACCAGGATCAACCGGTCGTCGATCAAGTAGGCCATGTCTGCCGGCGTATGCCCCGGCACGTGCAGGGCCTGGGCCTTGATGTTGCCGATATGAAACACTTCATCCGGCGCAAACAGGTGATCGAACTGCGAGCCGTCCACGCGAAATTCGGGCTCCAGGTTGAACAGGTTTTTGAACACGTCCTGCACGGTACTGATGGACTGGCCAATTGCAATCTTGCCGCCCAAGGTGCGGCGCAGGTAGGGCGCGGCAGACAAGTGGTCGGCGTGGGCATGGGTCTCCAGCAGCCACTCGACCTGCAGGCGATGTTCGCGCACATAGGCGATCACCTTATCGGCCTGGCGCGTGTCGGTGCGCCCGGAGGCGGGGTCGTAGTTGAGCACCGAATCGACGATGGCGCAGGGGCCGTTATCGGCCTCATGCAGGACGTAGGTGTAGGTCGACGACGCTTCGTCCAAAAAGGCTTGGATCAGAGCTGGCATGACGGTGGTCCTTGGTATCGACGTGATTTGCACATAGGCTTGCCAGCTTAAGTGAAACAAACGGTCCTGGGCAAAGGATCGCTACTGCGGGATGTGACGCCACACGGCAGCTTCCTGCCTAAGGTGAATTGAATGTTGCTGGCAAGTTGTTTGGGGTTGTTGATGGGCCTGGTGATGGGCCTGACGGGTGCGGGCGGTGGCATCCTCGGGGTGCCGGCGTTGGTGTTGGGGTTAGGGCTGAGCATGACCCAGGCCGCACCGGTGTCGCTGCTCGCAGTAGGCGCGGCAGCGGCGGTAGGGGCCATCGACGGTTTGCGCCACGGCTTGGTGCGTTATCGCGCCGCGCTATTGATCGCCTTGTTGGGCGCGCTGTTTTCGCCAGTCGGGGTGTTCTTCGCCCACCAATTGCCGGAAGCCGTGCTGATGGGCCTGTTCAGTGCGCTGATGGTGCTGGTGGCCTGGCGCATGTTGCAGCGCGAAAAAACCGAGCCGGGGCCGAGTGACCACGGCACCGCGTCCTGGGGCCAGAAGAATTGCATGCTCGACCAACAGACCGGCCGCCTGGCCTGGACCGCCAAGTGCAGCGCCACCTTGGCGGCGTTGGGCGCGGTGACCGGCGCCGTGTCCGGCCTGCTGGGCGTGGGCGGCGGCTTCCTGATCGTGCCGGCGTTCAAGCAACTCACTGATGTGCAGATGCGCGGCATCGTCGCCACTTCCCTGATGGTGATCAGCCTGATTTCCCTGATCGGCGTGGCCGGCGCGTTCCATGCCGGGGTGCGCATCGAACCGGTGGGCTGGGTGTTTATCGGTGCGAGCATCGTCGGCATGCTCGTCGGTCGGCGCCTGTGTTCGGTGATCCCGGCGCGCACCTTGCAAGTGGGGTTTGCCAGCCTGTGTGTACTGGTGGCTGTGGGCATGTTGGCCAAGGCCGGTCTTACGCACTAAGTGCCGGGCCCGGCTTACGCCGAACTTGCCGGGCACCCACGGCCCGCCCAAAGCATTCCGAAACCACGGCCAAGGCAGCGTAGGCCGTGGCCTTCGGGCTTTCGATAATCGCCTCCGACATCAAGTCCCCGTTGCGGAGCGCGCCATGCATAACAATAAGAATGTCCCCCTGCGTCTGTTGCCAGCTTTTATCGTCGGCCTGGGCCTGAGCCCGTTCGCCAGCGCCGAAATCATGCTGTACGACAAGGACGAAACCACCTTCTCCACCGATGGCTACATCAACGCCTTCTACGTCAACAGCGACGTCGACCGCGCCGGTGACCAATACGACCGTCGCCAGTCCCGCGTGAAAATGGGCTTTTTGCCCAACTACCTGGGCTTCAACATGGGCAAGCAGGTTGACGATCTCAAGCTCGGCGCCCGTGCGTCGTTCTGGGTGACCATCAACGACAGCGAAACCAACGGCACCGACACTGCCATCGACGTGCGCCAGTTCTACGGCACCGTGGCCAACCCCGAATGGGGCGAAGTGCTGATCGGCAAGGACTTCGGCCTGTTTGCCCGCTCCAACATCCTCTTGGACGAACTGCTCGCAGGCTACGGCCAGGTCAGCGACAGCCTGGGCCTGGTGGACGGCGGCGGCGTGTCGTTCGGCAATATCGGCAGCGGCTACCCGTACCCATTCCCCACCTCGCAGATCACCTACCGCACCCCGTTGATGGACGGCCTGCGCGTGGCCGTCGGCATCATGGACCCGGTCGACACCAACGACAGCAGTGCGTTGGGTAAGGCCTACCAGAAGAACCCACGCACCGAGAGCGAGATCACCTACCAGTTCGACGTGGGCGGGGCGAAGATCTACAGCTGGCTCAACGGCAGCTACCAGACCTCCGACAACACCGACTCCACCGTGGCCAGCGTTACGTCGAAGGGCCTGGGCTACGGCGTGCAGGCAAAAATGGGCGGCTTGTCGCTGACCGGCTCGGGCTTCCAGGCCAAAGGCATCAACCCGTTTTTCACCAACAACGCTGGCGAAGCCACTCTGCGCAATGTCGACAGCAACGGCTACCTGGTGCAGGGCTCGTACAAGCTGGGCAAGAACCGTTTGGCGCTGTCCTATGGCAAGACCAAGGATGACGGCAACGGCGTGGTGGGCAGCGGGGCGGATTATGAAACCCGTGGCATTGCGTTGTTCCATGATGTGAATGCCAACCTGAAGCTGGTGGCGGAGTACAACCAGTTTCAGATCAAGGGGCATGACACCAGTGCGCAGAATGAAGACACGGACACCTTTGCAGTAGGTGCTGTCTTGACTTGGTAGTCATCTGAAATGCAATCAAAATGTGGGAGGGGGCTTGCTCCCGATAGCGGAACATCAGTCAACTAATGCAGTGACTGACACACTGCCATCGGGAGCAAGCCCCCTCCCACATTTGATCTCCACTGCTTTTGAGAGAGTAGTCTTGAGATATTCATCCCATCGCATCCCCCCACCCAGTACCCAAGTAGCATAGGTCCAACCCCCCAGCCTTCGTACACTCAAACTTCAGAGGGGGAAACCAACGATGCACAACAGTGAAGGCGTAGTCAGCGCCATGTCCCAGGCCACCGACCCAGGGCAGGCCGCTGAAGAGTTGGCCCGCCAACTGCTACATCCGTACCTGGGCTTCGTGCTGTTTTTCTGCTCCGCCTCCTACAACCTCCAGGCCCTCGGCCAAGCGCTGCAACAGTGCTTTGGCAACGTGCGCGTGGTGGGTTGCACCAGTGCTGGCGAGATCACGCCCCAAGGCTACGGGCGCAATTGCATCACGGCGATGGGCTTTAACCATGCGCATTTTTCCATCGCCACGGAACTGATCGATGAGGTCGAGCATTTCAGCCTGATCGGCGCTCAGGACATGGTCGAGCGGCTGGTCGGTGGCTGTCGCAGCAACACCCTGGCGCCGATCAAGGGCAACACCTTCGCCTTGACCTTGCTCGACGGCCTGTCCAGCCGCGAAGAAATGGTACTCGCCGCCCTCAGCGCAGCCCTGGGGGATATTCCGCACTTCGGCGGCTCGGCCGGCGATGACAACTTCCTGACCCACACCCACGTGTACTTCAACGGCGTGTTCCACAGCGGCGCGGCGGTAGTGGTGCTGGTCAATACCTGGCTGGATTTTGAGGTGTTCACCACCCACCACATCCTGCCGCGCACGGAAAAACTGGTGGTCACCGGCGCCGACAGCCCGTCACGTCGAGTGTATGAACTCAACGCCGAACCCGCCGCCGAAGAATACGCGCGGCATATCGGCGTGGCGGTGGCCGACCTTGACCATCGCACCTTCGCCGCCCACCCGCTGGCGGTGCGCATCCACGACCAGTACTACGTGCGTGCCATCCAGCAGGTGCACGAAGACCTGAGCCTGAGCTTCTACTGCGCGGTAGAGAACGGCATCGTGCTGACGGTGATGAAGCCCGGCCCGATCCTGCCGAACCTCGAAGCCTTGTTCGACGGCCTGCAAGCGCGCCTTGGCGATCTGTTGCTGACCATTGGCTGCGATTGTTTTTTGCGGCGCATGGAGCTCGAAGACAACGGCGATCTGGAGCAGATCGGCAACTACCTGCGCGACCAACGGGTGCTGGGCTTCAACACCTACGGAGAACAGTTCAATGGCATGCACATCAACCAGACCTTCACTGGGGTCGCCATTGCCCGTGGCCGACGCTGAACTGCACGCGCAGGTTGCGCAGTTGCAACAGGCCAACCAGAAGCTGACGCGGATCAACGCGGCGCTGATCGAGCGCATCGAATCCGGCATGACCCAAGGCAACAACCCTTACACCACCTTCCAGCATTCGGTGGTGCTCGCCGAGCAAGTGCGCGAACGCACTGATGCGCTCAACCAGGCGATGGCCGAACTCAAGGCCAGCAACCACCTGCTGATCAACGCCCGCCTGCGCGCCGAAACCCTGCGGGGCGAACAGGCCGCCGCACAAAAAGCCCAGGAAAGCGAACGCTGGATCCGCCTGATCACCGACAACGTACCGGCCCTGATCGGCTACCTGAATGCCGACCTGGTCTACGAATTCACCAACAAGGTCTATGAAGAATGGTACTGCTGGCCGCGCGGCATGATGCTCGGCCAGAGCCTGCGGGAAGTGCACAGCGAGCAGCACTGCCAGCGCCTGGATGCCTACGTCACCCGCGCCTTGGCGGGCGAGAGCGTGACCTTTGAGTTTGCCGAAACCAATATCAACAACCAGGAGCGCTACATGCTGCGCTCCTACGTGCCCAACCTGCTGGCGACGGGCGAAGTGGTGGGCATCTTTGTGCTGATCCGCGATATTACTGAACGCCGCCGCACCGCCGAAGCCCTGCACCAGGCCTATCAGCACCTGGAACAGCGCGTGGCCCAGCGCACCTCAGAGCTCACCGCCCTCAACGACCAACTGCTCAAGGAAATCGACGAACGTCGCCGCATGGAAACCCGCCTGCGCGAAGCCAAGCAGGAAGCCGAACAGGCCAACCTGTCAAAAACCAAATTCCTCGCCGCCGTCAGCCACGACCTGCTGCAACCGCTGAACGCCGCCCGCCTGTTTACCAGCGCCTTGCTCGAACGCCCCAGCGAAACCCTGGTGCGCAACGTGAGCAACTCCCTGGAAGACGTGGAGAATTTGCTGGGCACCCTGGTGGATATTTCCAAGCTCGACGCCGGCGTGATCAAGGCCGATATCGCCCCGTTCGCCCTCAGCGAACTGCTGGACAACCTCGCCGCCGAATACACCGAACTGGCACGCGCCGAAGGCCTGCAATTGCACTTTGTCGGTTGCTCGGCGCTGGTGCGCAGCGATATCCAGCTGCTGGCGCGCATTCTGCGCAACCTGTTGAGCAATGCACTGCGCTACACCTACAAGGGCCGGGTGGTGTTGGGTTGCCGGCGTCAGAACCAGCGGCTGCTGATCCAAGTGTGGGACAGCGGCATGGGCATTGCCGAAGACCGTTTGGAAGAGATTTTCCAGGAGTTCAAGCGCGGCGATGTGCAGCGCCCCGACCAGGATCGCGGGCTGGGGTTGGGCCTGGCCATTGTCGAAAAAATCGCCGGGATTCTCGGCCACCGCATCACCGTCAAATCCTGGCCGGGCAAGGGCTCGATGTTTTGCGTGGAAGTGCCCCTGAGCGCCACCGCGCCCAAGTCACTGCCCATGCCATGCATGAGCGAAGTCTTGCTTGAGCGCCTGCAAGGCGCGCGGGTGTGGGTGCTGGATAACGACGCGGCGATCTGCGCCGGTATGCGTACGTTGCTGGAGGGCTGGGGTTGCCAGGTGATCACCGCGTTGTCAGAGCAGGATTTGGCGCGGCAGGTAGACAACTATCATGCCGAGGCGGATTTATTGATTGCCGACTACCACCTCGATGATGACCAGAACGGTGTGGATGCCGTGGCCCGCATCAACGCCCGGCGAGGGAGTGCGGTGCCGGCGTTGATGATTACCGCCAACTACAGCAATGAGCTAAAACAGCAGATTCGGGAGTTGGGGCATACGTTGATGCATAAGCCGGTGCGGCCGATGAAGTTGAAAACAGCGATGAGCCACCTGCTCGGACGCCCCTGACAAAACACCGAATAAAATGTGGGAGGGGGCTTGCCCCCGATGGCAGTGTGTCAGCCAAGTAGATGTTGACTGACACTCAGCAATCGGGGGCAAGCCCCCTCCCACATTTTGATCTCCCTATGTCTGAGAGGTCAGCGGCGCAGGTACGAGCCGAAATCAATGTCCCCAGCACTGAGAATTGCCTGCACCCGATTATGCACATTCAACTTTCGCAATATCGCCGACACATGCGCTTTCACCGTGGTCTCGGCAATCTCCAACGTATAGGCAATCTGCTTGTTCGACTCCCCCTTGGTCATGCGCTCCAGCACCAGCAATTGCTTGCGGGTCAGCGCCTGCAACAGCTCCGGCGCAAAGCCCGGGCTGTCGTTGAGGCGGCGTTGGCTGGTGCTCTTCTGGGTGCGGATGATGTCTGGCGGCAGGTACACGTTGCCGTTGAGAATCTGCTGGATCGCCTCGGTCATTTGCAGGCGTGGCGAAGACTTGGTGATAAAGCCCACGGCACCATAGGTGATGGCTTGCAGCACGATCTGCTTGTCTTGCTCGGCCGAGACGATCACCACGGGGATAGTCGGTGACTCGTTGCGCAGGTTGATCAGCCCGTTGAGGCCGTGCATGCCGGGCATGTTCAGGTCCAGCAGGATCAAGTCGAGGTCGTCGTGGTCCTGGGTCAGGGCGAGGGCGCTGTCCAGGTCGGCGGTTTCCATCACATCACTGCCGGGGAAACCGTCGCTTATCACATTGTGGATCGCTTCGCGAAACAGCGGGTGATCGTCGGCGATCAGGATTTTGTACATGGCCGTTCACCTTCTTGTTGTGGTTTTTTATTCAAAGGGTTCGGGTGTTGCAGCCGTCACTGGCAGTTTTGCCGCTTCCCATGCATCCAGCCCGTCGCGATACCAATACACAGAGGTATAGCCCAATTGGGTGGCTCGTTTTACCGCGTTCCAACTCAGCCAGCAATCGGAGCGGCAATAGAAGACCAGCGGGCGCGCGAGCTGACCGCCGGTGAACTTGTACAGGTGGCGCACCAAGTAGCTTTGCCACTCGGGCGTGAGGTCGCCGTCGCCGGTATTGGCCAGCCAATGGCTGCCGGGCAAGTTGGCGTGGGGCTGGTCTTCGATGAAGCGGCCTTGCAGGTATTGGCGGCGGTACACGTCGATCAATACCGGTGTGGTCGCCTGGTTGAGCAGGGCTTGCAGGGCAGGGGTGTCGATGATGGTCGCGCCGCTCACTTGGTCGGGCGTGGGGCTGCGGTACAGGCTGATGCGGTAGCCATCGGCAGAAAACAACGGCGTGTCAGCCTGGGCGTTGAGGCAGAGCAGGCACAGCAAGGCCAGCAAGGGCAGTCGGACGGGCAGCATGGTGGGGCAATCCTTATCGTTATGCGCCCATTACACGCCAGTCCTGCTGCCTTGGGAATGCGACGATAGACAGGAAAACCAGTACCAAAGTAGTAGGTTTTCAGCCTTTTTTGCGCAGTGCGGCGTGCTGCGGGTTGAAGGTCAGCACCGCCAGTACGCTAAACACCAGGGTCAGCCCCAGGCACACCGCCAACGCCAGGCCGGCGAAACGTTCGTACAGGGCAAAGCGCACCAGCTCGACGGCATGGGTGAACGGGTTGATCGCACACAGCCAATACAGCCACTCGCTGGAGTCGCGCATCTTCCACAGCGGGTAGAGCGCCGACGACATGAAGAACAGCGGGAAGATCACGAAATTCATCACTCCGGCGAAGTTCTCCAGTTGCCGGATCGCGTTGGACAGCAACAACCCCAGGGCACTGAGCATCAACGCCACCAGCAACAACGCCGGCAACGCCACCAACAAGCCCATGGCTGGCGGTTGCACGCCGTACACCCAGGCAATCGCCAGAAAACCGTAGACCTGCAACAACGAGATCAACGAGGTCGCCAACAACTTGCTGCACAGCAGAAAGGTGCGCGGCAACGGGCTGGTGAGCAGCACGCGCATGCTGCCCATCTCGCGGTCATAGACCATCGACAGCGAGCCCTGCATGCCATTGAACAGCAGGATCATGCAGGCCAGCCCCGGAATGATGTAGACCTCGTAGGGAATGTAGGTGTCGTAGGGTTCGATCACCGAAATGCCCAACGCCGCCCGAAAGCCTGCGGCGAACACCAACAGCCACAGCAACGGGCGCACCAGGGCGCTGAGAAAACGTGTGCGTTGCAGCACAAAGCGCAGCCATTCGCGCAGTACGATGCCGTTGAAGCATTGCCAGTAGGCGTTCATGCCAGGGCTCCTGTTCGGGTCAATCGCGCAAACAAACCACCCAGATCGCCGCCTTGCTCCAGCAGCAGGCTGTCGAGTTGCCCGCTGGCCACCAGGCGGCCCTGATGCAGAATCATCAAGGCGTCGTCGGGTTGTACTTCATCCAGCAGGTGAGTGGTCCACAACACGCCGATGCCTTGTTCCAGGCACAGCGTGCGCACATGTTGGTTCAGCGCCAGGCGGCTGGCCGGGTCGAGGCCGACGCTGGCTTCATCGAGCAGCAGCAGGCGCGGTTCATGCAGCAAGGCGCGGGCGATTTCCACGCGGCGACGGTGGCCGCCGTTGAGGTCGCGGACCTTTTCCCTGCGTCGCTCGCCCAGGGCCTGGCGCGCCAATTCGGCGTCTACCCGTAGGCCGGTCTGGCGACGTGAAAGGCCATGCAGCGCAGCGTGGTAGCGCAGGTTTTGTTCGACGCTCAAGTCCAGGTCCAGGGTGCTTTGCTGGAACACCACGCCCAGCTGTCGCAGGGCTTCGCGGGGTTTTTCGCGCAGTGAATGGCCGCCCACGCGGATGTCGCCGCTTTGCAAGTCATACAGGCGCGTGAGCAAGGCAATCAACGTCGATTTGCCCGCGCCATTGGGCCCCAGCAATGCCGCAAACCGCCCGGGCGCCAGGCTGAAATTCACATCCACCAAAGCTTTGCGCGCACCGTAGGCAAAGCTGATGGCGCTGGCGTCCAGGGCGTTCATGGCGTAACCACCACGCCCCACGGGTAGCGCCCGACCTTGACCGACTTGATCACCTTGAGGCTGTCCACGTCGATCACCGACACGTCGCCGCTCACGCCGTTGGTGGCCAGCAGTTGTTTCTCATCCGGGGTAAATGCCAGCTGCCACACGCGGCGACCCACCAGCAGGTAGTCGAGAATCTCGTAGGTCTTGGCGTCGATCACCGCTACGTGGTTGGCCGGGCCCAGGGCGACAAAACCGTATTTGCCATCGGCGCTGAGCTTGATGCCCACCGGCTGCACTTTGTCGGGGTGTACACCTTTGATCTTGAAGGTCAGGGTCTTGAGGATGGCGCGGCTGGCCACATCGAGGATGGTCACGGTGCCGCCGATTTCCGCCGAGGCCCACAGCTGTGTGCCATCGTGGTTGAACTCGACGAAACGCGGGCGCTGGTCCACCAGGGTACTGTCGGCCAGGGTCTGGGTGCTGGTGTCGATCCAGTGCAGCATGTTGGTGGTTTCGCTGGTGTTGACCGCCCACTTGCCATCCGGGCTTACCGCCATACCTTCGGGCTCGACGCCGACGTTGATCTGGCCGAGCACCTTGGAGGTTTCGGTATCGATCACGGTGACCAGCGCATCGTCCTCGTTGGAGACGTACAGCCAGCGGTTATTGGGGTGCAGGGCAAATTGCTCGGGGTCTTTGCCCGAGGGCAGTTCCTTAATGATCTTGCGCGTGGCCACGTCCATCACCTGCACCCGGTCCGAGTCGCTGGCGCAGATGTACAGCAGCTTGTTGTCATGGGACAGCAGCAGGCCACGGGGGCGCTGGCCGACTTTAAGCGTGTCGGTGACTTGCAGGGTCTGCATGTCGATCAGGCTCAGGCTGTTGTCTTTTTCGTTGGAGACCCAGGCCGTGGCGGCCACGGCGTGTCCGGCGGCAAGCAGCAGGGCGCAGGAGAGCAGGGTGCGGCGCATGGCGTATTCCTTATTGTTGTTGTGCGTGTTTAGGGAAAGCGGCAAGTGACCTCGGGTTTGTCGTAGCCCAGGCTGTCCATTTCGTTGAAGGGGTGCAGAAAACCTTCCTGGGGCGAGGTGCTGACCAGGGCGCGGGGTTGCACGATGGGGATCGGTTGGCGCAGCTCGCCATTCCACGGGCGATAGCTGAGTTTGCGACCCTTGAAACCGTCGAGGGGCAACCGCTCGCTTATCGCCAATTGGCGGATGCTCATCGGGTCCACCTGACGCAGCTTGCTCACGGCGCTGGCCACGCTGCGCACCGCCATCCAGGCGGCGAAGTCGCGGTCGTTCATCCAGCGCCCGGCCCGGGCCTCGAAGCGTTTTTGCAGTTGTGCGGCGCCGTAGGTTTCCACGGTTTTGTGCCAGCCGGTGGGGGTCAGGCCCTGGGTGCCGGCGACTGGGCGCGGGTACCAGGTCTGGTAGGGCACGTACTCGCCGAAGTCGCCGCGCTCGTCGGCCACCAGCACCACATCGTATTCGGCGGTTTGGGTGAACAGCGGCATATCTGCTTGGGCGCTGCGGCGTTGGTCGTTGTCGAAGCGCCATTGCTTCTCGGCCACCAGTTGCACGCCAAAGCGCTTGGCGGCGCGGCGCAGGGCGGCGGCGTAGGCTTGGTCGTCTTCGGTGGGGCCCACGATCAGCAGCGCTTTTTGCCATTTGCGCAGCACCAGAAACTGCGCCAGCGCATCGGCCAGCATGGCGCGGCTGGGCAGGCTGTGCAGCACGTTGCCCAGGCAGTCGGTGCTGCGCAGGCTGTCGTCGGGGCTGCCGGCGTTGAACAGCAGGCTGTCGGGCATTGCAGCGCTGAGTTGGCGCAGGCTGGCGGCGGGGGCGTTGACCACGAACAGACGCAGGCCCTGGTCGTGTTGGTTTTTTGCGGCGGCGAGCAACGCTTCAGGTGTGTCCACCGTGGCGTCGATCAGGCTGTAGCGCTGGTTGAGAAAGGCGCCGGTGCTGTTGCTGTCGATGATCGCAAGCTCAGCCCCGCGCAACCCGGCATCCGCCGGTTCAGGAATGACGTTGGACAGCAGCGGCCCTGGGTCAGGCCGATAGCCCAGGTAGCCGATCTGCACCTGCAACGGTGCCTCGGCCGCCTGGCCGGCGCAGGCCCAGGCGATTGCCAACAGGCAGATCACGGCGTAAGGGGGCAGCTTGCGCATAAGGCACTCCACGACAGGAGGCGTCAGCATATAAAGCCCCGCTACCCCTGCAAATATGCAGAAAGTAGCGCTGGGGCAGTACCAAGGTAGTAGCTCGCTGCGTGCGATTGGGTCTTAGCATGGAGCCTCAATAGGCTGTTCGGGGGTGGGACATGTCGGCGCTGTGGCGGATCAACCTGTGGGTCTGCGGCTTCTTCGCCCTGGTGACCTGCGCCTGCACGGCGCTGCTGATGCACCAGGCCCTGGCGGATGTGGAACGCGAACTGCAATCGGCCGAAGCGGTGGTGCATTACCTCAGCGAAACCGCCGAGCGTGACCCGGCCAGCCTGCAACCGCGCCTCACCGCCAGCCTGCGCCATGTGCGCGTGCATTGGCTGGCCCCCGGCGAAACCGCGCAAGCGCCGCAGCAGGACGGCCTCGACGCGTGGCTAGGGCGCCTGCTATTTGCCCAGGCGCGTCACAGTGCCCAAGTGCTTGACTTGGCCGATGGCCGCCGCGTGTCCATCGCCGTTGACCCGCGTGATGAGATCGATGAAGTCTGGGACTCCCTGCAACAACTGCTGGGCCTCTGTGCCCTGGCGCTGGCCCTGAGCTTGCTGACCATCCGCTGGGCCGTGCGCCGGGGCATGGGCGTTCTGGACGAACTGCTGCTGGCCCTGCAACAGGTGTGCAGCGGCCGCCTCAATGTGCGTCTGCGCAGTGCCGATGTGCCGGAAGCCCAGCAATTGGCGCTGCATTTCAACCGCATGACCGCTGCCCTCGAACAGGCCCGCACCGACAACACCCGGCTGACCCAAACCCTGCTGGCGGTGCAGGAGCAAGAGCGCACCCACCTGGCCCAGACCCTGCACGACGACCTTGGCCAATACCTCGCGGGGATTCGCGCCCAAGTGTGCCTGCTGCCGCTGATCGCTCATCAACCCGACACACTGGCGCGCACCGTGGGCCTGTTGGAAGAACACTGCGAACACTTGCAGCAGGGCTTTCGTGTGCTGGTCCACGACCTGTACCCGGTGGCCCTGCAACACCTGCCGATGTCCGAAGCCTTCGCCATGCTGGTAGCGCAATGGCGCGCCAGCCATGGCATCGACTGCCAACTCCAGGTCAGCGCAGCAATGCCGCCGTTGTCCCCGGCCAACAAGACCCACCTGTATCGCTTGCTCCAGGAAGCCCTGACCAACATCGTGCGCCACGCCGACGCCAGCCAGGTACGCGTACGCCTGCAACATCGCGGCTCGCGTCTGCGCCTGTGGGTGCGCGACAACGGCCACGGCGCCCAACAACCCCAGCGCCCCGGCGTGGGCCTGTACTCAATGTACGAACGCGCCCGCTGTCTGGGCGGCGAATTGACCATCATCAGCCACCCCGGCAGAGGCTGGGCGCTGGCGTTGAACATGCCTGTGGAGGCCCTATGAATATTCTGTTGGTGGACGACCACGCCGTGGTGCGCCAGGGCTACGCCAGCCTGCTGCGCGCGCTGCTACCGGCGATTGAAGTGCGCGAAGCCGCCAGCGGCGAAGAAGCCCTGGCCCGCGTGCAAGAAGCGGTGCCCAACCTGGTAATCATGGACTTCGGCCTGCCCGGCATCAGCGGCCTGGAAACCACCCGCCGCCTGCGCCAACGCTTGCCCCAACTGCGGGTATTGTTTTTCAGCATGCACGACGAACTGCCCCTGGTGCGCCAGGCCCTCGACGCCGGCGCCTCAGGCTACCTGACCAAAAGCTCCGCGCCCCAGGTGCTGATCGAAGCCGTACGGCGCATCCTCGACGGCCACGCCTACATCGAACAACCCCTGGCCACCCAACTGGCCTGCCAACCCACCGACCCCCGCCTGCACAGCATGACCCCGCGAGAAATGGAGATCTTCCTGATGCTCGCCAAAGGCACCCCGGCCAGGCAGATTGCTGAGCAGTTGAGTATCAGCAGCAAGACCGTGTCCAACCACCTGACTTTGCTCAAGAGCAAGTTGCAGGTGAGTTCCCATGCGGAATTGGTGCATGTGGGGATTGATATGGGGGTGGTGCGGGTGGCGGGGTGATAGTGCGGTTTCAGACAACCTCTTTAGGACTGAGACGGTAATTGGGGCACTTACTAGATGGGGGCGGGGTTGTTGTGCTTTATTGGATTTCATGTTCTGAAGTCACTATTTTATGAACAAGACCATACTCCACGGATTCTTGAGCGCTTAACCAAAAGTCACGCTCGGTATTGAGTTCGATCGTTTCGATGGGTTGGCCTGTAGCGTCAGAAAATATTTTGTTTAGGCGTTCCTTCATCCAGTTGATTTCTTTTGAATAAGCATCAAAGTCTTCCGCTCTTCCATGGAAACCGCCAGAGGGTTGATGAAGAAGGAATCGTGTATTAGGCAGGGAATATCTGTTTTCTTTTTCAGCAGCTACAAAAATTAGCGCGCCAGCACTCGCGACCCATCCAGATCCTATTGTAATAATTTTGGGCTTAACAAATTTTATCGCGTCATAAATCATGTCTCCCGATTCCACATGTCCGCCCGGTGAGCTTATAAAGATAACTATGGGGTCGTTGTTTATATACGCAAGCGCGTGAAGCTGTCTTATGACTTCGCGGGCAAGCATATGATTGATCTCGCCGGTTATAAATATTTTCCTTGAAGCAATTAAGCTGTCCTCTATTTTTGAGGATGTATTGCCTGCAAGGTATTGGCTTTGTTCATTATTTTCACAGCTTGTTTTTATAGTCATGGAAGATGGCCTCGAGTGACTTAGTTAATTGCATTTTCATTGCGCATAACGTATCTCCTGTGTTTCTTTGTTTGGGTTGTGCTGTGCTGTCAATTTATAATCGCAATCTCCCTGTCGGTCAAAGAGCTTTGATGTTTTCCGAAAATTCCTAGGAGTTTTATATTTTTGAAGGATGCTTCCTACTTCTGCCGAATTTTCCTACCTGTGGGGCGGAAATGGCATTCATACTATTCTTGCACTTAGTTTGGATTAGGATGGTTTCGGCTTATAGCATCGTTTTATTCACTTAAGAGCAAGTCGCAGGTCAGCTCCCATGTCGAGTAAGTGCATGTGGGGATTGATACGGGGTGGCGGGGTAACAGGACAAACGCCGCTCTTCCCATAATTGCTCTCCATTTTCTGATAGATCTTGATCTGCGCTGGCTCTGGCTCTGGCTCTGGCTCTGGCTCTGGCTCTGGCTCTGGCTCTGGCTCTGGCTCTGGCTCTGGCTTTTGATTTGGCTTTTGATCTTGATCTTAGGCGCCCCGTTAACCACGCTGGCCGAACGCAGGCTTGAATCCGTGGGCAACCCGGCAGGACGCCGGGTTAGCCGCACTGGGCCATGGATGGCCCATTGCGGCGGCCCACGGATTCAAGCCGGAGTGAGGGCATGTCGAGCCTAGGCGAGACACCGAGTGGTGGGGCAAGAGCCCTTTGGTTACTTTGGGGCTCTTTTCCAAAGTGACCCGCCGTAAGGGCGGAACCCATAGCCGCCGTTACCCAAATAACGGATATGCACACCGAAAAACCGCCATCGGGAGCAAGCCCCCTCCCACATTTGGCCCGAGTACACCCGGTAAAACCCGCTCGACTGCCAGGCCGTCACGGGAGCAAGCTCCCTCGCCACAGGCCCTGCGCAATGCTCAAATGGCTGTCTGGTCATCACCATGGATATGCGGTGTTTTCAGCGATCCCACGTCGTCGGACAATCCTTACACCCCTCCATATTCGCATCCTGAAAATTCGCATAATGCTGCCTGCTGCCCGTCAGCGTGGCCTTTTCCAGGTTGCTTTCACCGAACTTGGCTTCTTGCAGATTTGCATCACTCAAATCTGCCCCTTGCAGGTCCGCCTTGCTCAACCAGGTCATTTCCAGGTCCGCAGCACGGAGATTGACCTTGTGCATCTTCGCCCCCGACAGCCGCGCAAATTGCAGGTACGCAGCGCTGAGGTTGGCGTTTTCAAATTGTGCGCCCTGGGCAAACAGGCCCCAGCCTTGTACGGCCATCAGGTTTGCATTCGTGAAGTCCGCTAGCCGCAGGTTGGCTTGTTGCAGGCTGGCGCGGGTGAGGTTGGCGCCTTGCAGTTGGGCTTTTTCCAGGTTGGCCAGGTCCAGGTTGGCGTGGCGCAGGTCGGCATCGCGCAGGTCGGCGCCGGCGAGGTTCATTCCGCTGAGGTTCTGGTTGCGTAGGTTGGCGCCCTTGAGGTTTGCGCCGGGGCATTGGCTGTGTTCGGTGATGGTGCAGCCGTTGATGACGAGGGTGTCGTCGTCGGCATGGGCGAGGGGTAGGGATAGCAGGAGTAATAAAGGCAGGTAGTTCATCGCAAAACCTCTGTGGCGAGGGAGCTTGCTCCCGCTCGACGGCGCAGCCGGCGCAAAACCTGGCTGCACAGTGTTGCTGGAGGAAAAGCGGGGGCCGCTTCGCAGCCCAGCGGGAGCAAGCTCCCTCGCCACAAACGGCAGCCCCCGCATCATCTAATGGTTATTTTTGGGCGGTTTTCTGATCCCAACTCGGGATCTTGAACACCCAGAACGACCCGCCCTGTGCCACCGGCTTGGTCAACTCAGCCATGTCGCCGCCCCACAACGGCACCGCGCCGCCGTAGCCGACGGTGACGCCGATGTACTGCTCGCCATCCTGCTCCCAGGTGATCGGCGGGGAGACGATGCCGCTGCCGGTCTGGAACTTCCACAGCTCCTTGCCGGTTTTGGCGTCGAAGGCCTTGAAGAAACCGTCGCCGGTGCCGGTGAACACCAGGTTGCCCTTGGTCGCCAGCACGCCGGCCCACAGCGGCAGGTGTTCCTTGTGCTCCCACACCACCTTGCCGGTGGTCGGGTTCATCGCCCGTAGGGTGCCGACGTGGTCGTCATACATACGCTTGATGCGGAAACCCATGCCCAGGTACGCCGAGCCTTTTTTGTAGTTGACCTCTTCGGTCCAGTATTCCTCTTTCCACTGGTTGCCCGGGATGTAGAACAGGCCGGTGTCCTGGCTGTAGGCCATAGGGTTCCAGTTCTTGCCCCCGAGGAACGGCGGCGACACTTCCACCGGCTTGCCCTTGGTTTCACCCGGCAACGGCTTGGCCGGGCGCTGGCCTTCGTTCTCCACGGGGCGGCCGGTTTTCAGGTCGATGTGGCTGGCCCAGGTGATGTTGTCGACGAAGGGGAAGGCGTTTTGCAACTTGCCGTTGTTGCGGTCCACTACATAGAAGAAGCCGTTGCGGTCGGCGTGGCCGGTGGCCTTGGTGACCTTGCCGTCTTTGTCCTTGTAGTCGAACAGCACCAGCTCGTTGTTGCCGGAGAAGTCCCAGGCGTCGTTTGGCGTGTGCTGATAGAACCACTTCACTTCGCCGGTGCTGGGGTCGACGCCGACCTGGCCCGAGGTGTAGAGGCTGTCGAAATCGTGGGGGTTGCCGTCCTTGGAGGTGCGCGCCCAGGTGTTCCACGGGCCGGGGTTGCCGGCGCCGACGATGATGGTGTTGGTCTCGGCATCAAAACTTGCGCTCTGCCAAGGCGCGCCGCCGCCGTGGCTCCAGGCCTCGACCTTGCCGGTTTCGGTGGTGGGGTCATCCGGCCACGAAGGGGCTTTGACGTCGCCGGTAGGGGTGCTGTCCTTGCCGTTGAGGCGGCCCATGTGGCCTTCGACGAACGGGCGCATCCACACTTCTTCGCCGGTGTCCGGGTCGCGGGCATACAGCTGGCCGACCACGCCGAACTCATCGCCGGAGCTGCCGTGGATCAACAGCACTTTGCCGCTGACTTTATCTTTGATCAGCACCGGGGCGCCGGTCATGGTGTAGCCGGCGGCGTGGTCGCCGAATTTTTTGTTCCACACCACTTTGCCGGTGTTTTTGTCGAGGGCGATCAGGCGTGCGTCGAGGGTGCCGAAGTAGATCTTGTCGCCGAAGATCGCCGCGCCCCGGTTGACCACGTCGCAGCACGGGCGAATGTTGTCGGGCAGGCGGTGGTTGTAGGTCCACAGGCGTTTGCCGGTCTTCGCATCCAGGGCGAACACGCGGGAGTAGGAGCCGGTGACGTAGACCACGCCGTCGCTGACGATGGCCTGGGATTCCTGGCCGCGTTGTTTCTCGTCGCCGAAGGAATAGGACCAGGCCGGCGTGAGCTTGAACACGTTCTTGTCATTGACCTGGGCCAACGGGCTCCAGCGCTGGGCGTTGGTGCCCATGCCGTATTGCAGCACGTCCTTGGTGGTCAGGTGGTCGTTGGCGATGTCTTCCCAGGTGACGTTGCGAGTTGGCTTGGTAGCAGGCTCGGCGGCGGCAAAGCTTGCCGCACTGAAGGACAGGCTGCCCACCAGCAAAAAGGCTTGCACGGCAAGGCTTAGGGGGGAGCGGGAGGGGAGCGATCTTATTGTCATGGTTTGCAGTTCCCAGTGGAGGTTTTGGCCTGCACAGGGTGGTGCGCCGGGGCGGTGGCTGGATACGGAAAACTTCCCGCTGTTGCCGGGAAGACTTCCCGAACCGCATCTGATTTGGCCCTGCCCCACAAGCCCTACTACCAAGGGAGGAGGGCGCGGCCACCAAAGCAGCATACGGCCCGGCCACGGGGCTTCCTAAGATGGTTGCCATAACCTCGAACCATGGGGTTTGCGTGCAATCTGAGAGGACAAAAATAATGACAACAAAACGCAACGCCTTGCTGGTGGCCGGCCTGCTGATGGGTGCAATCGGTGTGAGTAACGTCTGGGCCCATGGCAACGTGGTGCCCCAAGCGGTGGAGACCAAGGGCCTGACCCCGATCAAGGACGCGGGCGTGCCGCTGGACGCCGATGGGTGGGCAGCCAACAACCCCTATCGCAAGTCCCCCGAGCACGACAAAGCCGTTGAAATCGGTTCCTCCGCGTACAACCAGAACTGCGCCGCGTGCCACGGGCTGGAAGCCAAGTCCGGCGGCATCGCGCCTGACCTGCGCATGCTCGATGAAGGCGACGCCGGGGATGAGTGGTTCGTTGAGCGTGTGCGCCACGGCGCAGTGCGCGACGGTCGGGTCTACATGCCAAAAATGGCCGACTACCTGAGCCAGGAAGCCCTGTGGGCGGTGCGTACGTATCTGGATTCCGTGCGCGTCGAGGAGTAAGCCATGCGCCTGATCAGCCTGGTGTTAAGCCTGGCCTTGCTGTGCTGCCAGGCGGCACAGGCGCAGGTGCGCAGCTATGACCAGATGATCGCCGCCGGTGAGTTGAAGGTGGCGGTGTACAACGATTTTGCCCCCTACAGCTTTGAAGACGGCGGCACCCCGCGCGGGGTGGACGTGGAACTGGCCCAGGCCCTGGCCAAGGCCCTGGGGGTGCAGTTGCAACTGATCTGGGCACCTGCCGGCGAGAAGCTCGACGACGACCTGCGCGACTACATCTGGCGCGGCAGCCAGCTGCATAACCAGCAACTGGCCGACCTGATGATGCGCGCGCCCTACGATCACAAATACACGCAAAAGCGCAACGACCAGGGCGAGCTGGAAAACGGCCATGTGGTGATGTTCGGGCCGTACCAGAACGAACAATGGCAGGTCGCCTATGACCGCCGTCGCCTGGACTCCGTGGCCAGTGTGGCGGTGTTCCAGGAACACCCGATTGGCGTCGAAGTCGACAGCGTGCCCTCGTTCTATCTCACCTCGGTGTTCAACGGCATGCTTGCCGCCAAGACCCGCCACTACCCCAACGTGCCCCAGGCCTTCGCGGCGATGAAAGCCGGGCAGGTCGACGCGGTGATGGCCATGCGCGGCGAAATCGATTGGCAGGTGCATCAGGCCCACGACCCGCAACTGGCCCTGGCGGAAAACGCTTACCCGAACATGGGCCGACAACGTTGGGAGATCGGCATGGCGGTGCACGAAAGCAATCGGCAACTGGCCTATGCGGTGGAAGAGGCGCTGGAAGGCCTGATCCGCGACGGCAGCCTGCAAGCCATCTACAGCCACTACGGCCTGCGCTACGAAGTGCCCGAGATGTACCAATGAACGGGCGCCTGATCTGCCTGCTGGCTTGCCTGTTGCCGTGGACGGTGCAGGCCACCGAGGTAGACCCAGTGCCGTCGGTGATGTGGGCGTTCTATCACAAGCAATTGCTCAATAACGCGCCGTTTGTGTTCGATGATCAGGTCAAGCTGCTGGCGCCACCGTTCGCCGAGGATGCGCGCCAGGTGCCGCTGGAGATCGACGCACGGGCATTCAAGGGCCGTGTGGTGCGCATCTTCGCTTGGGCCGAATTGAACCCGTTGCCGAAAATCGTCGACTTCCAACCCAAGGCTGGGGTGTTGCCGTGGTTGTCGCTGCGCATTCGCATCGAGCAGGCCACGCCGTTGCGGGCGGCGGTGCTCACCGATGACGGCGTGTGGCATGTGGGTTCCACCCTGATCGATGCGGCGGGCGGCGGTTGTACTGCGCCGAGCGTGGTGCGCACCCAGCCGGGCTGGGAAGAGCATATCGGCGAGGTGCTTGGCGGGCGTTACCCCCGTGGCGAGTACAGCCGCGTGCGGGTGCAGGTGGCGCACCCGATGGACAACGGCATGGTCAGCGGCATCCCTGAGTTTTACCTCAACCACGCGCAATTGCTGGGCGACAAAGGCCAGGTGATGGCCGAGCTGGAGCTGTTCCCGGCAGTCAGCGAGAACCCCAACCTGGCCTTTGATATCGAAGGCACCGGGCAAACCCGTCTGGTATTGCGTGACAACAGCGGCAACGAGTTCGACGCAGCCATCCCCTGACCCAAAGGAGCGCGGCATGCGCTGGATACTGTTGTTCTGCCTGGCCCTGAGCCTGCCCGCCGTGGCCGACCTGGACTACGCCCTCAAACCCCGGAAGATCGCCGAGGACACCTGGCTGCTGGAAGGCAGCACCGACAATTTCGCCAAGGCCAACGGCGGCAATATCGTCAATGTGGCCTTTATCGTCACCCAGGCGGGCGTGGTGGTGATCGACACCGGGCCGTCCAAACGCTACGGCGAAGCGCTGCGCCAGGCCATCGCCAGCGTCACCCCCAAACCGGTGATCCAGGTGTTGCTGACCCATCATCACCCCGACCATGCCCTGGGCAACCAAGCGTTCAAGGACGTGCCCATCGGCGCCCTGGCCGACACCACAAAGCTGCTGCATGAGCAGGGCGAAAGCATGGCCGAAAACCTCTATCGCATGGTCGGCGACTGGATGCGCGGCACCGAAGTGGTGCTGCCGACACAGACGCTGGAACCCGGCGTGCGCAGCTTCGGCAACCACGATTTGCGTCTGCTGGCGCTTACCGGGCATACCGGCGCGGACTTGGCGATATTCGACCAGAACACCGGCGTGCTGTTCGCTGGCGACCTGGTGTTTTACCAGCGCGCCTTGACCACGCCCAATAGCCCCGGACTCGCTGCGTGGTTGGCCGACATTGCCACCTTGCAAAACCTGCCCTGGACCCTGGTGGTGCCCGGCCATGGTCCGATTGCCACCGATGCGCAACCCTTCGAACAAATGCGCGACTACCTGACCTGGCTCGATCAACTGTTGCGCGACGGCGCCGCCCACGGCAATGACATGACCGAGATGATCCGCAGCTCCATCCCTGAACGCTTCGCCACGATCAGCCTGAGCCGCTATGAATTGATCCGCAGTGTCAGCCACCTGTACCCGCGCTACGAGCGCGAGCATATGCACCCGCTACTAAGGAACTAGCAAACTCGATACTGCGGTCAATTGTGACAAGCGCCCCTGCGGCCAAGAATCTGCACCAGACCGGGAAAATTTCCCGGGTATAACAAAAACCGCAGAGGTAGCCGTCATGACCCAACCCGCACGTCGCCAACCCTTCGCCTTGAGTGTGTTGCTCGGTGCCATCCTGTTGTCCGGCCAGGCCCTGGCCGCTGTCACCGACCAGGACATTCTCCAGGACCCGAAAAACCCCGAGCAGATCGTCACCAACGGCCTCGGTGTGCAGGGCCAGCGCTACAGCCCGCTGGACACGCTGAACGTGGACAACGTCAAGGAACTGCGCCCGATCTGGGCGTTTTCGTTTGGCGGTGAGAAACAGCGCGGCCAGCAGGCGCAACCGATGGTCAAGGACGGGGTGATGTACCTCACCGGTTCCTACTCGCGGGTGTTCGCAGTGGATGCGCGCACCGGCAAGAAACTCTGGCAATACGACGCGCGCCTGCCCGATGACATCCGCCCGTGCTGTGACGTGATCAACCGTGGCGTGGCGTTGTACGGCGACCTGGTGTTCTTCGGCACCCTCGACGCCAAACTCGTGGCCCTGAACAAAGACACCGGCAAAGTGGTGTGGAGCAAGAAGGTCGCCGACCACAAGGAAGGCTACTCCATCAGCGCCGCGCCCCTGGTGATCAACGGCAAGCTGATCACCGGCGTGGCCGGCGGCGAGTTCGGCGTGGTGGGCAAGATCGAAGCCTACGACCCGAAAAACGGCGACCTGCTGTGGAGTCGTCCGACTGTCGAAGGCCATATGGGCTATGTCTATAAAGACGGCAAGGCGGTGGAAAACGGCATCTCCGGCGGCGAAGCAGGCAAGACCTGGCCGGGCGATTTGTGGAAAACCGGCGGCGCCGCGCCGTGGCTGGGCGGCTACTACGACCCGGAAACCAACCTGCTGCTGTTCGGCACCGGCAACCCGGCACCGTGGAACTCCCACCTGCGCCCTGGCGACAACCTCTATTCCTCCTCGCGCCTGGCGCTGAACCCGGACGACGGCACCATCAAATGGCACTTCCAGAGCACCCCCCACGATGGCTGGGACTTTGACGGCGTGAACGAGCTGATCTCGTTCAACTACACCGAAGGCGGCAAGGAAATCAAAGCGGCAGCCACCGCCGACCGCAACGGGTTCTTCTACGTGCTGGACCGCACCAACGGCAAGTTCATCCGCGGTTTCCCGTTCGTGGACAAAATCACCTGGGCCACCGGCCTGGATAAGAACGGTCGGCCGATCTACAACGAGGCCAGCCGCCCCGGCGCGCCGGGCAGTGAAACCAAGGGCACGTCGGTTTTCGTCGCACCCGCGTTCCTCGGTGCAAAGAACTGGATGCCGATGGCCTACAACCGCGACACTGGGCTGTTCTACGTGCCGTCCAACGAATGGGGCATGGACATCTGGAACGAAGGCATCGCCTATAAAAAAGGCGCGGCATTCCTCGGCGCGGGCTTCACCATCAAACCGTTGAACGAGGACTACATCGGCGTGCTGCGCGCCATCGACCCGAAAACCGGCAAGGAAGTGTGGCGCCACAAAAACTTCGCGCCGCTGTGGGGCGGGGTGCTGACCACCAAGGGCAACCTGGTGTTCACCGGGACGCCGGAAGGTTTCCTGCAAGCGTTCAACGCCAAGACCGGCGAGAAGGTCTGGGAGTTCCAGACCGGCTCCGGCGTGCTCGGCTCGCCGGTGACCTGGGACATGGACGGCGAGCAGTACGTCTCGGTGGTCTCCGGCTGGGGCGGCGCGGTGCCGCTGTGGGGCGGTGAAGTGGCCAAGCGCGTGAAGGACTTCAACCAGGGCGGCATGCTTTGGACCTTCAAGTTGCCCAAGGAGCTGGTGGCCAAGCACTAGTTCTACGACCAAATGACAACAACCCCCCTGCCAACGGCGCATTCGCCCGGCAGCGGGGGCTCTTTACTATCGGGTCATCGCCTGTTGACCGACAGGCCCGGACCCCGACAGAGGCCTCACCATGATCTACGCACAACCCGGCACCCCTGGCGCCGTCGTCAGCTTCAAGGCGCGCTATGGCAATTACATCGGCGGTGAATTTGTCGCGCCCGTCGATGGCAACTACTTCACCAACACCTCGCCGGTCACCGGCGAAGTCATCGCCGAGTTCCCGCGTTCCAGCGCCGCCGATATCGAAAAAGCCCTCGACGCTGCCCATGCTGCTGCCGATGCCTGGGGCAAAACCAGCGCCCAGGACCGTTCCCTGGTGCTGCTGAAAATCGCCGACCGCATCGAGCAGAACCTTGAAGTACTGGCCGTGGCCGAGACCTGGGACAACGGCAAGGCCGTGCGCGAAACCCTTAACGCCGACGTGCCCCTGGCGGCTGACCACTTCCGTTATTTCGCCGGTTGCATCCGCGCCCAGGAAGGCGGCGCCGCCGAAATCAACGAACTGACCGCCGCCTATCACTTCCATGAGCCGCTGGGCGTGGTCGGGCAGATTATCCCGTGGAACTTTCCGCTGCTGATGGCCGCCTGGAAACTCGCGCCTGCATTGGCGGCCGGTAACTGCATCGTGCTCAAGCCGGCTGAGCAGACGCCGCTGTCGATCATGGTGTTTGCCGAGCTGATCAATGATCTGCTGCCGCCGGGCGTGCTCAACATCGTGCAAGGCTTTGGTCGCGAAGCGGGGGAGGCCTTGGCCACCAGCAAGCGCATCGCCAAGATCGCCTTTACCGGCTCCACCCCGGTAGGCGCGCACATCATGCATGCCGCTGCCGAAAACATCATTCCGTCCACCGTGGAGCTGGGCGGCAAGTCGCCGAACATCTTCTTCGAAGACATCATGCAGGCCGAGCCGCAGTTCATCGAAAAGGCTGCCGAAGGCTTGGTATTGGCGTTTTTCAACCAGGGCGAAGTGTGCACCTGCCCGTCGCGGGCGCTGGTGCAGGAGTCGATCTACGACGACTTCATGAAGGTGGTGATGCAGAAGATCGTCAAGATCAAGCGCGGCAACCCGCTGGACACCGAGACCATGGTCGGCGCCCAGGCGTCTGAACAGCAGTTCGACAAGATCCTCTCGTACCTCAAAATCGCCCAGGAAGAGGGCGCGGTGCTGCTCACCGGCGGCGCGGCCGAGCGTTTGGAGGGCGACCTGTCCAGCGGCTATTACATCCAGCCGACCCTGCTCAAGGGCCACAACAAGATGCGCGTGTTCCAGGAAGAAATCTTCGGCCCGGTGGTGGGCGTGACCACCTTCAAGGACGAAGCCGAAGCCCTGGCCATTGCGAACGACAGCGAATTCGGCCTCGGGGCTGGCTTGTGGACCCGCGACATCAACCGTGCGTACCGCATGGGCCGGGCGATCAAGGCGGGCCGGGTGTGGACCAACTGTTATCACCTGTACCCGGCGCATGCGGCGTTTGGTGGGTACAAGAAGTCGGGTGTGGGGCGTGAGAACCACAAGATGATGTTGGATCACTACCAGCAGACCAAGAATTTGCTGGTGAGCTACGACATCAATCCGCTGGGTTTCTTCTAACCCCCCCAGACTTGAAATGCAGTCCATTGTGGGAGGGGGCTTGCTCCCGATTGCAGTGTGTCAGCCACACATGGGTTGGCTGACACACTGCAATCGGGAGCAAGCCCCCTCCCACATTTTGATCTCTGTGTGCCTGAGACTAATGCATACAGCCAACTCCTTCGAAAGTACCATTCACCCCCCCGCACCCCCCATGCATTAATGACCAAACCGGAATCTACCGGCACAACAAGAGGAACGCCCCATGTGGACTAAACCCGCGTTTACCGACCTGCGTATCGGCTTTGAAGTGACCATGTACTTCGCCAGCCGTTGATGCACCCCCCGGCCAGCCGCGCGCTGGCCGGGACCGTTTGGGAGATGCCCCTTTGGTCTGATTGCATTCGCCCTCGGATCGGTTAGTGTGGAGCGCATTCTTCCAAAATAATAAAAACAGGCTTTCCGATGAGCCCAAACCTGAGCCTCCTGCGTAAATTCGTTTCTCCTGAAATCATCTTTGGTGCCGGTTGCCGGCACAACGTCGGCAATTACGCGAAGACCTTTGGTGCACGCAAGGTGCTGGTGGTCAGCGACCCCGGCGTGATCGCCGCCGGTTGGGTCGCCGATGTGGAAGCCAGCCTGCAAGCCATTGGTATCGACTACTGCCTGTACAGCGCCGTCTCGCCCAACCCTCGCGTTGAAGAAGTCATGACCGGTGCTGAGGTGTACCGCGAAAACCACTGTGACGTGATCGTGGCCATTGGCGGCGGCAGCCCCATGGACTGCGGCAAGGCTATTGGCATCGTGGTGGCCCATGGGCGCAGCATCCTTGAGTTCGAAGGGGTGGACACCATTCGCGTGCCCAGCCCGCCGTTGATCCTGATCCCTACCACCGCTGGCACGTCGGCGGATGTGTCGCAGTTCGTGATCATCTCCAACCAGCAGGAACGTATGAAATTCTCCATCGTCAGCAAGGCGGTGGTGCCGGATGTGTCGTTGATCGACCCGGAAACCACCGCCAGCATGGACCCGTTCCTGTCGGCCTGTACCGGTATCGATGCGCTGGTGCATGCCATTGAGGCGTTTGTCTCCACCGGCCATGGCCCGCTGACCGACCCCCATGCGTTGGAGGCCATGCGGCTGATCAACGGCAACCTGGTGCAGATGATCGCCAACCCCACCGACATTGCCCTGCGCGAGAAGATCATGCTGGGCAGCATGCAGGCCGGGTTGGCGTTTTCCAATGCGATCCTGGGTGCGGTGCACGCGATGTCCCACAGCCTTGGCGGCTTTCTCGACTTGCCCCACGGCTTGTGCAACGCGGTGCTGGTGGAGCATGTGGTGGCGTTCAACTACAACTCGGCGCCGGAGCGCTTCCAGGTGATTGCCGAGACGTTTGGTATCGACTGTCGCGGCCTGAATCATCGGCAGATCTGCGGGCGCTTGGTGGACCACTTGATCGCGCTCAAACATGCGATCGGCTTTCACGAGACCCTCGGCCTGCACGGCGTGCGCGTGGCGGATATTCCGTTTTTGTCCGAGCATGCGATGGATGACCCGTGCATCCTCACCAACCCTCGGGAGTCGAGCCAGCGTGACGTCGAGGTCGTCTATGGCGAAGCACTCTGACGACCAGCAGCGTGCGCTGTCGGCCCTGTTGGGGCTGGGGGACCAGTCGGCACGCAAAAGCCACTACCCGGAGCTGACCGCACGACTCGATGAGCTGGAGGCCGAGCGCAAGCGTTATATCCGCCTCAACGACGAGCTGGAGCAGCGCGTTGCCGCCCGCACCGATGAATTGCTGGAAGCCAACCTCAACCTGCGCGCCGCCCGCGATGCCGCCGAGGCGGCCAACCGCAGCAAGGATAAATACCTCGCCGCCGCCAGCCATGATCTTCTGCAACCGCTCAACGCTGCACGCCTGTTGATCGCCACGTTGCGCGAGCGACAATTGCCCGAGGTCGAGCAGGTACTGGTGGAGCGTACGCACCAAGCGCTGGAAGGCGCCGAGGATTTGCTCACCGATTTGCTGGATATTTCGCGGCTCGACCAGGCGGCGGTCAAGCCGGACGTGGCCCTGTACCGCCTGGATGAAGTGTTTGCGCCGCTGCTGTCGGAGTTTCAATCGGTGGCCCAGGCGGCTGGGTTGAACCTGCGGGTGCATATGGGACGGTATGCGGTGCGTACCGATTTGCGGTTGTTGACGCGGATTCTGCGTAACTTCTTGAGCAATGCCTGCCGCTACACCGACGAGGGTTGCGTCTTGTTGGGCGCGCGACGTCGGGGCGATTGCCTGCGCCTTGAAGTGTGGGACACCGGGCGCGGGATTGCGGCGGACCGGCTGGAGGCGATCTTTCTGGAGTTCAACCAGCTGGACGTCGGCCGTGCGGCGGACCGCAAGGGCGTGGGGCTGGGGTTGGCGATTGTGGAGCGCATCGCCGAGATCCTTGGCTACCCGATTGCCGTGCGTTCCTGGCCGGGGCGGGGCTCGATGTTCAGCATCGAAGTGCCCCTGAGCGCCGAAATGCCGCTGCCGATCAGTCAACTGCCGGTGCAGCCGACCACTGGCAATCCGTTGCCGGGGCGGCGTTTGCTGGTGATCGACAATGAAACCAGCATCCTTGAAAGCATGAGTGCCCTGCTTGAACAGTGGGGCTGCGAAGTGCTCACGGCCACCGATGAAGCTGGCGCCATGGACGCGTTGCAGGGCAGGGCGCCGGAACTGATTCTGGCGGACTATCACCTGGACCATGGGGTGGTGGGCTGTGAGGTGATCAAGCATTTGCGCGAGCATTTTGCCTGCAAGATCCCGGCGGTGATCATCACGGCCGATCGCACCGACCAGTGCCGCCGCGCGTTGCGCCGCCTGGAAGCACCGTTGCTGAATAAACCGGTCAAGCCCGGGAAGTTGCGGGCGGTGTTGAGCCAGTTGCTCGGCTGAACGTGCCCTGTAAACCCAATCCAATGTGGGAGGGGGCTTGCTCCCGATGGCAGTGTGTCAGTGACTATATCTGTAGCTGACACACCGCCATCGGGAGCAAGCCCCCTCCCACATTCAAGCCGATTGATACTAGTCAACACGTCGCAGACGCTTTTGCCCCATGCTCAAAGCTTGATTTAGAGCCTTGGAGCACCCCCATGAGCGCAGCCTCCTTCAAACTACCCCTGGGCCTGTTCATCGCCGTGCTGATGATGGCCGGCGTGCTGCTGTTGCCGCTGCCCGTCGATTTGCCGGTGGCCGGGCATCGCATGCTGGCGATCCTCGCGTTTGCCGTGGTGGTATGGATCACCGAGGCTGTCTCCTATGAGGCCAGCGCGATCATGATCACCTCCTTGATGGCTTTTTTGCTGGGCACCGCGCCATCGCTGCAAGACCCCACACACCTGATCGGCACCAGCCCGGCCATCAGCATGGCGCTCACGGGGTTCTCCAACCCGGCGTTGGCGCTGGTTGCAGGTGCGTTGTTTATCGCGGCGGCCATGACCCACACCGGGCTGGACCGGCGTATCGCGCTGGTGACCTTGAGCCGGGTCGGCACCAGCACCCGGCGCATTCTGCTGGGGGCGATTGCGGTAACCATCCTGCTCAGCCTGGTGGTGCCCAGCGCCACGGCGCGCAGTGCCTGTGTGGTGCCGATCATGATGGGGGTGATTGCCGCGTTTGGCGTGGACAAACGCTCCAACATCGCCGCAGGGATCATGATTGTGGTGGCCCAGGGCACCAGCATCTGGAACGTCGGCATCCAGACCGCCGCCGCGCAAAACCTGCTGACCGTCGGCTTTATGGACAAGATGCTCGGCCAGCGCGTGTCGTGGATCGACTGGCTGATCGCGGGGGCGCCGTGGGCGCTGATCATGTCGGCGGTATTGTTGTTTTTGGTGCTCAAGCTGCTGCCACCAGAGACCGACAGCATTCCTGGCGGTAAAGAGGCGGTGGCCCAGTCGCTGGTGGACATAGGCCCCATGACCGGGCCGCAGAAACGCTTGCTGACCGTGTCGGTGTTGCTGCTGCTGGCGTGGGCAACAGAAGGGCGCTTGCACAACTTCGATACCACCTCGACCACCTACGCAGGCTTGGTGATCCTGTTGATGCCGGGTATCGGTGTGATGACCTGGAAGGATGTGCAGTCGCGCATTCCGTGGGGCACGGTGATTGTGTTTGGGGTGGGGATCAGTTTGGGCACGGCGCTGCTGACCACTCAGGCCGGGCAATGGCTGGGTTCTGCCGTGGTGGCGCACACCGGGTTGGATCAGGTCGGGCCGTTGGGCGTGTTTGCGATTTTGGGCGCGTTCCTGATCCTGATTCACCTGGGGTTTGCCAGCGCCACGGCGTTGACCTCGGCGTTATTGCCGATTTTGATCGCGGTGTTGCAGACCTTGCCGGGAGAGTTCAGCCGCTTGGGCATGACGATGTTGCTGGGGTTTGTGATGAGCTACGGGTTTATCCTGCCGATCAATGCGCCACAAAATATGGTGTGTTTGGGGACCGGGACGTTCACGGCGCGGCAGTTTGCCAAGGTGGGGATTCTGGTGACGCTGATTGGCTATGGGCTGATGCTGGTGTTTGCCGCCACCTACTGGAGCTGGCTCGGCTGGATCTGACCTGGAATGAGTCGTCTGAATACAAAGGAGATCCCATGTGGGAGGGGGCTTGCCCCCGATAGCGGTGGGTCAGTAACAAATATTCTGACTGACCCACTGCCATCGGGGGCAAGCCCCCTCCCGCATTTGGACTGTGTCCAGCAGAGAAATCATTTGTACCCCCACGATGGCAAGATGAACTCCGCTCAGGTTTACTGTCTCTGAGTACTGGTTTACCTGAGTCATCGAATGAACAAATACACCCCCCGCACCTGGGAACCCCACGAGCGCCCGAACCTGCCCGGTTCGCCGTCGACGCCTTTGCACCCCACGTACAAGCGCTGGCTGTTTGCGATGGTCGGCGTGTTGGTGGCAATCACCGGCGGCCTGGGCAATGCGCTGGTGATCGCCAACCTGCAATACCTGCAAGGCGCACTCGGCGCGACCACTGCCGAAATGGCCTGGCTGCCAGCCGCCTACGTGATGACCAACGTGTGCATGAACCTGCTGCTGGTGAAGTTTCGCCAACAGTTCGGCCTGCGGGCGTTCACCGAGGTGTTCCTGGTGCTGTATGCGCTGGTGACCTTCGGGCATTTGTTCGTCAACGACCTCAGCTCGGCCATTGCGGTGCGGGCGGCCCACGGCATGGTGGGCGCGGCGCTGAGTTCGTTGGGTTTGTACTACATGATCCAGGCATTCCCGGCAAAGTGGCGTTTGAAGGCGCTGGTGTTGGGCTTGGGCACGGCGCAGTTGGCGTTGCCGCTGGCGCGGTTGTTCTCAGAAGATTTGCTGCAAATTGCCGAATGGCGAGGCTTGTACCTGTTTGAACTGGGGATGGCACTGATCTGCCTGGGCTGCGTGTTCCTGCTCAAGTTGCCGCCGGGCGACCGCTTCAAGACCTTTGAAAAACTCGACTTTCTCACCTTCGCGATCCTTGCCACCGGCGTTGCGTTACTGTGCGCGGTGTTGTCCCTGGGCCGTATCGACTGGTGGCTCGAAGCTCCGTGGATCGGCGTAGCCTCGGCCTGTTCCCTGGTGCTGATCATGGCCGGCCTGGCCATCGAGCATAACCGCACCAACCCGATGCTGATGACTCGCTGGCTGGGCAGCGGCGTGATGATTCGCCTAGCGCTGGCGGTGATCCTGATTCGCATGGTGCTGTCGGAGCAGTCCACCGGCGCCGTGGGGTTCATGCAGGTGCTTAATATGAGCTACCAGCAGATGCACACGCTGTATGTGGTGATGCTGGCCGGGGCGATTGCCGGGTTGGTGGTGAGTGCCTTGACTATCAACCCGGCGCACCTGTTGATGCCCTTGGTTATTTCCCTGGCGTTGATGGCCACGGGGTCGGTGATGGACAGCTTTTCCAGCAACCTGACCCGGCCTGAAAACCTGTACATCAGCCAGTTCCTGCTAGGCTTCGGCGGTACGTTCTTCCTGGGGCCGACCATGGTGTTGGGCACCAAGAACGTGCTGGCCAACCCACGCAACCTGGTGAGTTTTTCGGTGATGTTCGGCATCTGCCAGAACCTCGGCGGCCTGATTGGCGCCGCGCTTCTGGGCACGTTCCAGATCGTGCGGGAGAAGTTTCATTCCAGCATGATCGTCGAACACCTGACCTTGCTCGACCCGCGTGTGGCGGCGCGGGTGAGCAGTGGCGGCTCGGCCTACGGTGGCGTTATCGCCGACCCCGAGCTGCGCAACTTGATGGGCATTCGCAGCCTGGCCACGGCGGCCACCCGTGAGGCGAATGTCATGGCCTACAACGATGTATTCATGCTGATCGCGATCATCGCGATGCTGACCATGATCTGGATCTTTATCCGCAGTCTGTGGCTGATGAGCACCACCAAAGCAGCAGCCACTCCCGTTCAACCCAGCGGCGCACCTCAATGACCGAACCTTCAACCACCACCACCACCGCCATCGCCTCCACCCCCGAAGGCAGCACTCCGCCGGGCGCCGTGCCAACCGAGCTGCGGCCCTTGCGGGTGCGGATTATCTCGTCCCTGGGCTTTGCCGCGATCGCCATCGTCGGTGTGCTGATCGTGCTGTATGCCTGGCAACTGCCGCCCTTCAGCAGTGCGGTAGAAACCACTGAAAACGCGTTGGTTCGCGGGCAGGTCACGATCATCGGGCCGCAACTGGCGGGCTACGTGTTTGAAGTGCCGGTGCAGGACTTCCAATACGTGAAGGCCGGCGACCTGTTGGTGCGCCTTGATGACCGTATCTACAAGCAGCGCCTGGACCAAGCCCTGGCGCAACTGGCTGTGCAGAAGGCGTCATTGGCCAATGTGGTGCAACAGCGCAACAGTGCCGAAGCCACCATCAAGCTGCGTCAGGCGGCATTGGCGGACAGCCAGGCCCAGGCGCGTAAAAGCCTGGCCGACTTACGCCGCAACGAAGAGCTGATCAGCGATGGGTCGGTGTCCAAGCGCGAGCTGGACGTGACCCGGGCGGCGAATGCGCAGACTATCGCTGCGGTAGCTCAGGCCCAGGCCAGCCTGGAAATCGCCCGTCAGGATTTGCAAACGGTGATCGTCAACCGTGGCTCCCTGGAAGCGGCGGTGGCGAGTGCCGATGCGGCGGTGGAACTGGCGCGTATTGACCTCTCCAACACCCGCATCACCGCGCCCCGCGACGGCCAGTTGGGGCAGATTGGTGTGCGCCTGGGGGCCTACGTCAACTCCGGCGCGCAGTTGATGGCACTGGTGCCGCCGCAGCTTTGGGTGATCGCCAATATGAAGGAAACCCAGATGGATAACGTGCAGGTGGGGCAGCCGGTGACGTTCACTGTGGATGCGCTGAACCACCGCAAGTTTCACGGCACGGTGCAGCATATTTCGCCGGCCACCGGGTCGGAGTTCAGCTTGTTGCAGGCGGACAACGCCACGGGCAACTTTGTGAAAATTGCCCAGCGGGTGCCGGTGCGGATTACGGTGGACCCGGATCAGGCCGAGAGCGAGCGTTTGCGGCCGGGGTTGTCGGTGGTGGTGAGTATTGATACCGCAGGGCGCCTTAAAAACAGCCCGCCCTGACACTGACACAACAGTGATCAAAAATGTGGGAGCTGGCTTGCCTGCGATAGCTATGTGTCAGTTGATGCATCTTTTACTGATGTACCGCTATCGCAGGCAAGCCAGCTCCCACATTTGGAAGGTATTTCAAAGTAAATTCGAGGTGGGCTGACTGGCCCTGCTCCAGCAATCTCAACCCCGGTCTTGCTGGAAGATGATGCGCATTCACCGGATGACTCACCGGCTCAACACAAAAGAACCCCAACCCCGGCGGGCAGAACAACAGGAAGTAATCCGCGCCGCTGGCCTGGCATTCCAGCGTGTATCCCAACTCCGGTTGTTCGATCAGACAGTGCCCATCCCACTGGCAAAACCCATTGTCCACCAAGCCTTCCGGCAACGGTTTGAGCTGCTCGAAATTCCACTCATCCGGCACAGGCACCCTGCCGGTGGGCAGCTTGGACGCATCGCTCAGCCACACCTCAGACGCCTTGGCTTGTAAGCGGGTGCCGGCTGTACGTGGGAAATAGGGGTGCAAACCCAACCCATGCCAGGCGGGCTTTTCTGCCAGATGGGTAACCCGCAAGGTGATGCTCAGCTCACCGTTATCCAACCTGAATCGTTGCTCGGCACGATAGGAAAACGGGGTATCACACACCACCTCAAGCACCACTTCATTCGCCGATTGGCTGACCACGTGCCATGCCTGTTGCCAGGCCGAGCCGTGGATCGGCAATGGATCGGTCAGGCTATTAGGCGCCAACGCCAGCCAGCCGTCGGGGTTGTCGAAACCGCCTTCGCCGATCCGGTTGGACCAGGGGGCCAGCGGATAGCACCCCAGTTTCCCGGGGAGCTGGGCGTGTTCATCGTTATGGCGCAACAGCGGTTGGCCGGTGGCGAGGACGTGCCAGTTGGCGATGCTGCCACCCACGGCGGGGGCGAGGGTTAGGTGGGTGAGGTGATCGCGCAGTTCAATGAGGTCTGAAGGCATGGTGTCCCGCCATATGAATTAGAACAAACACAGAAGATCAAAATGTGGGAGGGGGCTTGCTCCCGATTGCAGTGTGTCAGTCAATACATACTTCACTGACACACCGCAATCGGGAGCAAGCCCCCTCCCACAGTGGATCTACATTTGCCGGATGAAGTGGGTTTACAGGACCACACCCGGTAGCCACAGCGACAATGCCGGAATATAAGTCACCGCCATCAACACCAGAAACAGCACCCCATAAAACGGCAGCAACGCCTTCACGGTCTTCTCGATACTCACCTTGCCCACCGCCGCGCCCACGAACAGCACCGCGCCCACAGGCGGGGTAATCAACCCGATCCCCAGGTTCACCAGCATGATCATGCCAAAGTGCACCGGGTCGACGCCGATACCCAGCACCACCGGCAACAAAATCGGCGTCAGGATCAAGATCAGCGGCGCCATGTCCATCACCGTGCCCAGCAGCAGCAACATGGCGTTGATGCACATCAGAATCACGTAGCGGTTGTCTGACAGCGTCAGGAACATCGTGGTGATCTTCGCCGGGATCTGCATCAAGGTCATGATGTAGCCAAAGCTGGCGGCAAAAGCGATCAGGATCATCACGATGGAAATGGTGCGCACCGTGCGGTGCATCAGCTTGGGCAGCTCACTCCATTTGTAGTCGCGGTAGATGAACATGGTCACAAAGAACGCCCACAGCACCGCAATCGCAGCAGACTCGGTAGCCGTGAAGATGCCCGACAGGATGCCGCCGAGGATGATCACCATGGCCATCAGGCCCCAGAGCGCGTCGGCGCAGATTTTCAGCGCCTGCTTGAGGGGAATGACTTCGCCCTTGGGGTAGTCGCGCTTTTTCGCGAAGATCAGGCACAGCACCATCAGGCACGCGCTCATCAGCAAGCCCGGCACCACGCCGGCCATGAACAGCGAGGCGATGGACACAGTGCCGCCGGCTGCCAGGGAGTAGAGCACCGAGTTATGGCTGGGCGGGGTCAGCAGCGCCTGTACCGAGCCACTGATGGTCACCGCCGTGGCGAATTCCCGTGGGTAGCCGCGTCGTTCCATTTCCGGGATCAGCACCGAGCCCACCGAGGCCGTGTCGGCCACCGAGGAGCCAGAGATTGCGCCAAAGAACGTCGAGGCCATGATGTTGACCAGCGACAGCCCGCCGCGCACAAAACCCACCAGCACCCCGGCAAACGCCACCAACCGCCGCGACATGCCGCCCTCGGCCATGATTGCCCCGGCCAATACAAAGAACGGTATCGCCATCAGCGAAAACTTGTTCACCCCGCCGGCCACCTGAATCATCAGGGCCTGGAACGGAATGTCGATCCACCACGCGCCAATCAGCGCCGACAAGCCCAGGGCGTAGGCCACCGGCATGCCAATAAGGATCAAGGCGATAAAGCTGCCCAACAGAATCAATGCGTCCATATCAGGCAGCCCCTTCGCTTTCTTCAACCAGGTCGAAACGCACCACGCGGCGTTGGCTTTGGTCGCCGAGCAAGAGTTTTTCCAGCACGAATACCAGGGTCAACAGCCCGCCAATCGGGATCGGCATATAAGTAATGCCGACGCGCAGGGTGGGGATGGCGCTCATGAACTGGTTCCAGGTGGACAGGCACAATTTGCTGCCCCAGATGGTCATGAATAGGCAGATGGTCGCCATCAACAGTTGGGAGAAAACCCCGACGATGCGCCGTTGTTGGGGGGGCAACCGGTCGGTGATCATTGCCACCGACATATGCGCACCGGCGCGGTAGCTGGCGGCGGCGCCGATAAAGGTGAACACCAGCATCAGCAAAATAGCGGTGGGTTCCGGCCAGCTGGAGCCGGTGCCGAGGATGTAGCGGGCGAAGATGCCCCAGGGGATGATCAGCGCGACTCCCAATACCGAGAGGCCGGCGACCCAGATGCAGGTCATGTAAATGCGGTCGTTGATGCGCAGCACTAAATTCTTCATGGCGTTCACCGTAACCGGGCGCGGCGCTCTACAAGAACAGCCGACCGCGCCGGGCCTTGCTAGGGAAGGAGGGCGTTACTGAACGGCGTCGATGCGCTGGATGATGTCGGCGTACGCCGCACCGTATTTGGCGCGAACCGGCGCGGTGGCGTCATAGAAGGGTTTTTTGTCGACGGTGATGAACTCCACACCCGCAGCTTTCAACTTGGCTTCGCTGCTGGCGGACTTGGCATCCCACAGCACACGCTCGTCAGCCTGGGCGGCCTTGGCGGCGTTTTTCACCATGACTTGCTGCGCAGGGGTGAGTTTGTTCCAGGTGATTTTCGACATCACGATGGGCTCGGGCAAAATCAAATGCTCGGTGAGGGTGTAGTACTTGGCGTTCTGGAAATGGTTGTGTTCCAGCAGGGTCGGCGGGTTGTTTTCAGCGCCGTCGATGACCCCGGTCTGCAAGGCGCTGAAGATCTCGCCGGTGTCCATGGCAATGCCGTTGGCGCCCATTTCATTGAAGGCTTCGATGAACAGCGGGTTGCCCTGCACACGAATCTTCATGCCCTTGAGGTCTTCGATCTTGCGTACCGGTTTTTTGGTGTAGAGGTTGCGCGTGCCGCCGTCCATCCAGGCCAGGGCCACCAGACCGAACTCGGAGTCGGTGATCTTGGCGAGAATCTCGTCGCCGATTTCGCCGTCGATGACCTTGCGCATGTGCGCCTGATCGCGGAACACAAACGGCAGGTTGAACACGTTCACGTCCGGTACTACCGGGCCGACGATGCCGAGGCTGACGCGGGTCATCTGGACGGCGCCGACCTGGGCCTGTTCGACCACCTCTTTCTCCGACCCCAGCACGCCGCCCGGGAAATACTTGAAGGTCAGTTCGCCATTGCTCTCTTTGGTCAGGGCTTTGCCCATGTTTTCTTCGGCAACAACGGTGGGGTAGCCGGCGGGGTGGATGTCGGCGAATTTGATTTCCAGCGCATGGGCTGCGCTGCTGAGGGTGATGAATGCAGCGGCGAGCAAGGTGCGTTTGAAGTCCATGGGGTGCGTCTCCTGTCTTGTTATTTTTGTATTCAAGGCACAGCGATGCAGCTAGACGGTAAAGCGGGGTTCGGGCAGTCCTTGGACGCCGGGGTTGAGGGCGAATACGCCGCCGGAGAGCGACTGGTCACTGTGGTCATCACGAATGGAGGTGACGAACAGGGTGTCCAGCCGACTGCCGCCAAAGGCGCACATGGTGGGCTTTTTCACGGGAACGCTGAGGGAGCGGTCGAGGCGCCCCTCGGGGGTGAAACGGTGGATGAGGCCTGCGTCGTTGGCGCAGATCCAGTAGCAGCCTTCGGCGTCTACCGCTGCGCCGTCGGGGCGACCCAAGTAGTTGTTCATGTCTGCAAATACGCGGCGGTTGGACGGCGTGCCGCTGTCGATGTCGTAGTCGAAGGCCCAGATTTTCTGCACCAGGGGGTGGGAGTCCGAGGCGTACATCGTGCGGCCATCGGGGCTGAAGGCCAGGCCGTTCAGGGTAATGAAACCGCCCAGTTCGGCATGGGGCGCGGTGCCGGATGCATAGCGGTAAAGGGTGCCCTCGGCCGCGTTCAAGCCCATGTTCAGCACCATGCTGCCGGCCCAGAAACGGCCTTGGCGATCACAGCGGCCATCGTTCAAGCGCATGTCGTCGCGTGGGTGCTCGATGCCGGCCAGAAGCGTGGTGTCGAGGCTGCCGTCGTTGTGCGGAGTGAGTTGGAAAAACCCGGTTTCCATGCCCGCGACCCAGTTGCCCGCATCGGTGCGGGCGATACAGGCGAGCATGTGCGGGGCAGTCCAGGCGGCAACATGGCCGCTGGTAGCGCTCCAGCGTTGCAGGCCGCCGTTGGGGATATCCACCCAGTACAGGGCGTTTTCCTCAGGCACCCACACCGGGCATTCGCCCACGGCATTGCGGGCGTCGACGATCAGTTCAGCGTCCATGGTCAGTCCCCGAACGGGCCGGCGGCGCAGAACGCACCGCCCTGGTAGACCTTGGCCGGGTCATCGGCAGCCACTGGCGGCTGGGTTTCTACCTGGGCGCGGAAGACTTCGGAAGTGTCTTTGGGGGAAAAACCCAGATGCGCGGCGTAGCGGTTGTCCCACCAGGTGTCGAGGTTGTCCGACATACCGTAGACCACGGTGTGGCCGACATTGGGGGTGTACAGCGCGCGTTCCAGCAGTTGGGTGAGGTCGTCGAAGCTCAGCCAGGTGTGCATCATTCGGCGGTTGTGTGGTTCGGGGAACGAGGAGCCGATGCGAATGCTCACGGTCTCGATGCCGTAGCGGTCGAAGTAGAAGCTGGCCATGTCTTCGCCGTAGGACTTGGACAAACCGTAGTAGCTGTCGGGGCGGCGCGGGGAGTGGGCGTCGAGTTGCTCGCCCTGTTTATAGAAGCCGATCACGTGGTTGGAGCTGGCGAAGATCACCCGTTTGACGCCATGGCGGCGGGCGGCTTCGTAGATATGGAAAATACCGCTGATATTGGCGCCCAGCACTTCTTCGAAGGAGCGCTCTACCGACACACCGCCAAAGTGCAGGATGGCGTCGACGCCTTCCACCAAGTGGTGCACAGCTTGTTTGTCGGCGAGGTCGCAGGGTTGGACTTCTTCGTGGGCCTGGGCCGGTGCCATGTTGGCGATGTCGGAAAGACGCAGCACCTGGGCGTAGGGGCGCAGGCGCTCACGCAGGACTTTGCCCAGCCCGCCGGCGGCACCGGTGAGGAGTAGGCGGTTGAAGGGAGCAGGGGTGGTGGTGGTCATTGAGATTCCAATTTTTGTTGTAGGTTGTCGTATGACTATGCCGAAGTATTGATATTGATTCCCCAGGTTGTCAACGCCCCTCCAGACAAATGAGATCAACTGTGGGAGGGGGCTTGCCCCCGATTGCGGTGTGTCAGATGCAGATGTATGAACTGACACTCCCTCATCGGGGGCAAGCTGATCTGGTCAAGTAATCTTGGACACCATTTACGGTTTATCCCACCAGTCGCTCGTGAGCGACTGGTGATCGGTAGCCGTTGTAGCTATGCGGCCGAACGGTGTTGTAACGCGATAAGTA
>NZ_JACVZE010000010.1 GCF_015461805.1 Pseudomonas pisciculturae | reverse complement strand
CCGGCGAAAGTGGCTCGGTGCCGCACGTTGGCAACCAGGAGCTACCTGGCGGCAGAACGTATTATTTCGATGTACCGAATGAGCTGGTCAAGGCCATCGCCAAAGGCAGCGCAGTGGTGCATTACCGACTCGAAGGCAACGGGCAACCGCCCAAGCGCTCGCATAATCTATTTTTGTCGGTCATTGGCGAGGTTATCCGCTGGCCAGCGCCTTGGGTGGTGGAGCAAGTGGGCGGCATTCTCGACCCGGACCTTACGGCGATTACCGTGCAGTTTCCTGCGCAGGCCCTGTGGCGTCCTGACGATGAAATTCAAGTCAACCTGTTGTACAGCGACGCTAGCAACACCATCGAATACAAAGTCAGTGCACGGTTTGACAGCCTCCCCAACAACAACGGCACGTTGTCGTTTGTGCTGACGGACGCCAATATCAAGCGGTTTGACGGGCTGCGCATGGAGGTGTTCTACGTGCTGCTGCGCAACGGGCTGGAATCACTGCGCGAAAGCTACCAAGTAGGCGAACCCAAGCGTGACATGCCGGCGCCGCAGATCGAGAAGGAAAGCGGCGGCCAACTGGACCCGGGCGATGTGCCGAGTGGCGCCGAGGTGGTTGCCCCGTTCACCGGCACCTTGGTTGGCGACCGGATGACACTGTTTTGGAGTGGGCCGCTGGCCAGCACCCAGGTAGAAAAAGATGTGGTGCAAAGTGGCGCCCAGACCAAGTTTGTGGTGGCGCACGCCTTCATCGCGGCCAATCTGGGCCACGAGGTACTTGCCTGGTACATCCTTGAACGCGGCACAGAAAGGCCACGCTACTCTGAAATCACGCCCGTGCTGATCGCCGAGGGCTTGGCAGACCTGCCGCCACCGGACTTGATCCAAGCGGTCATTACCGGCCCAGGCACGGCGACGCTGGTCCCACTGGATGCCCTGAATGGCAGCAAGTTACGGGTCAGTTATGCCGGGATGCGTAACGACGACGAGATCAAAGCCTACGTGAGCGGCACGCCGGGTGACGGCTCGCCTGACATCCCCAGCAAGTGGGGCGATGCGGCCACGCAGTGGGTAGAGTTTGATGTTTCCAGGGAGACGGTTGCGGCCAACATTGGTAACGGCAATAAAATCGTGACGATCAGGTATGAAGTGACACGCGCCGGTAAACAGAAAGAATCACAAGCGTTAACCGTGACAGTGACGCCGATACCGCAAGATGAGCTGAATAAAACGATTATCCGCATCAACGAAGCGGACCCACATACCCAGATATTGGACCTGACGAAAGTGACCGAAGGGGCGACGTCATATGTGGGTACCTGGCCGTTTATTACCGCGCCATGGCCTGTTTGGCTGCGCCTCAAGGGCAAAAAGAATGGTGTGGATTATGCGCATACGCTCTATGACGGCAGTGCAGGGGCTTACGTCAATGCGGGCTGGATCGCCAATGGTTACTTTGAATACCCCATTCCTTACGATTACTTGAAAGAGCTGGATCATGGCTCGGTGCTGATTATGGAGTTCAAGGCGGCGTTTAGTGGGAGTACCGTTGAGGCGGATGCGATCAGTTTCCGAGAAACCCAATACTCTGTTATGAAACAAGAAGACTTATCTCTCGATTTTACGCCCTTTGATAATTATTCTTTTAATGGTTGGGAAATAGGCCCTGCTGCTGACCCTAGGGACTTGCGTTTCAGAGTTGATCAAGGACGCGTTCGCTTGTTCAACAACAGCTACAGTAACAAGGTCGGCGTGCTGCTAAAAAAAACCTTCGAAAATATGCGCATAGGCGCACGCTATCAATTTAGAACACAATTTGCTCGCGTATATATCGGGGGAACCTCTAATATTCCGATAATTTCCCTAGAAACCAGCCAAGGGATATTGGTACCCGCTATCTCTCTCACTGGTACGAACTGGCATGTGCTTGAAGGTGAATTTGTAGCGAACACCACCATGATTGAATTCAGGGTAAATCATCTCCTCGCCACCCATGATGGCAATGATTACGATATCGCCTATTTTGTAATCAAGCGGCTTTAGCCGTCGGTGTAGTAACGGGCCACCAGAAAGCGATTGCCGCGATTACGCTTTTTCTTGCTGGTGGAGTGGGGGCGGAGATGGACAACTCCATAACCGCCCTTGGATTACAAGACTTCCAAGTAAGAACTGTGAATCGCCCGCGCCAACTCGCGCACACTGTCGATAAAGTCCGTCAGCCGGCTATGCAACCCATCCTGCAAAATCTCATCAATGCCCGTATACCTCAGCCGCGCCTCGAACTCGGCGGCCAAGCGCTGCGCCGCACGGCCATAACTGCCGGGGAGGTCCGCCAGGATATGGCTCAACTCCTCGATACACGCATGCAACGAGCGCGGCACATCACTGCGCAACAACAGCAACTCGGAAACGGAGCGCGCGTTCAACGCGTTGGGGTACAGCTCGGTATACGCCTCGAATGACGACAACGCGCGGAGCAGGGCGCTCCACTGGTAATAACCACGTGCCGACACGTCGCTGACTTCTTCCGACTCTTCACCAAACATCTCATAACGCGCATCCAGCAGGCGCAAGGTATTGTCGGCGCGCTCGACAAAGGTGCCCAGGCGGATAAACCGATAGGCGTCATTACGCATGATCGTCCCGGAAGTAGCGCCCCGGAACAGGTGCGAACGCTGCTTGACCCAATCACAGAAGTGGCTGATGCCATGTCGCGCCAGGCCGCCGGCGGCGATGCTGCGCATTTCCAGCCAGGTGGCGTTGAGGTTTTCCCACATGTCGGCGGTTATGCGACCGCGTACCGCGTGGGCATTGCCCCGGGCGGCGCGCAGGCAGTTATAGATGCTGGCGGGGTTTTCTTCGTCGAGGGCGAAGAAGTGCAGCATGCGCTCGGCGTCCAGTTGTGTGTGGCGTTCCAGGTAACTGTCCAGGGTGCCGCTGCTGAGTAGCGACATCGCCAGTTCATCCAGGCCATCGCTGCGCCCGGCCTGGGGCATCAGCGACAGGGAGTAACTGACTTCGAGCATGCGGGCCAGGTTCTCGGCGCGTTCCAGGTAGCGGGACATCCAGTACAGATCTGCGGCGGTTCTACTCAACATACTCAGCCCTCCACCACCCAGGTGTCCTTGGTTCCGCCGCCCTGCGACGAGTTGACGATCAGTGAGCCTTCACGCAGTGCCACCCGCGTGAGGCCTCCGGGCACCAGGCGGGTTTCCTTGCCCGAAAGCACGAAGGGCCGCAGGTCGATATGCCGGGGCGCGATGCCGTTTTCGACAAAGGTGGGGCAGGTGGACAGGCTCAGCGTGGGTTGGGCGATGTACGCATGGGGGCGCGCCTTGATGCGTTGGCGGAAGTCTTCGATCTCAGCGGCGCTGGAGGCCGGGCCCACCAGCATGCCGTAGCCGCCGGAGCCCTGGGTTTCCTTGACCACCAGTTCCGGCAGGTGCGCCAGCACGTGGGACAGCTCATCAGGCTTGCGGCACTGGAAGGTCGGCACGTTCTGCAACACGGGCTCCTCATCGAGGTAGAAGCGGATCATTTCCGGCACGTAGGGGTAAATCGACTTGTCATCAGCCACACCGGTGCCGATGGCGTTGGCCAGCACTACATTGCCCGCGCAGTACGCCGCCACCAGGCCCGGTACACCGAGCATCGAGTCGGGGTTGAAGGCTTTGGGGTCGAGGAACGCATCGTCGATTCGCCGATAAATCACGTCCACCGGTTTGGGGCCATCGGTGGTGCGCATAAATACTTTCAAGTCCTGCACGAACAGGTCGGCGCCTTCCACCAGCTCTACACCCATTTCCCGCGCCAGGAACGCGTGCTCGAAGAACGCGCTGTTGAAACGCCCAGGGGTGAGCACCACCACATTGGGGTTATCCAGGCGGCTGGAGCTTTTGAGGGTCTTGAGCAGCAGGTTGGGGTAGTGGTCTACCGGCGCGATGCGTTGTTTGGCGAACACCTCGGGGAACAGGCGCATCATCATTTTGCGGTCTTCGAGCATGTAGCTCACGCCGCTGGGGGTGCGCAGGTTGTCTTCGAGTACGTAGTAAGTGCCGTCGCCGTCGCGTACCAGGTCAACCCCTGAAATATGCGAGTAGATGTTGCGGTGCAGGTGCAGGCCAATCATGGCCTTTTGGTAACCCTCGTTGCCCAGCACCTGATCGGCGGGAATGATCCCGGCCTTGATGATGCGCTGGTCGTGGTAAATGTCGGCCAGGAACATGTTCAGCGCGTTGACCCGCTGAATACAGCCACGTTCGATCAGGTTCCACTCACTGGCGGGGATGCTTCTGGGGATGATGTCGAAGGGGATGAGGCGCTCGGTGTCTTGCTCGTCGCCATACAGGGTGAAGGTGATCCCGGCGCGGTGAAACAGCAAGTCGGCTTCGCGGCGTCGCTGTGCCAGCAGCTCTGGAGGCGTATTGGCCAGCCAGCGGGAGAAATCTTGATAATGCGCACGGCACTTGCCGTCTGCGTCATTCATTTCATCGAAGAAGGATCGAGCCATTCCAGTACCCCTAAGGCCGGCAGTGATGAATGGATAAAGCAATGCCTGTGCCGAAACACTCAAAATGCCGGGCTCTTGTAGTGAGCGGGCTTGCCCCGCGCTGGAGTGCGCAGCGCTCCCATTTTTTGGGCCGCTTCGCAGCCCAGCGGGGGGCAAGCCCGCTCACTACATGCCCGACATTGGTGCATGAACAAACTTGAACTTCACACAACGCCGGTTCTTCTAAAAGGGCTTGAACCCCAATGGAGCACCACCGTGCCCAGAATCATCTCGCCACAATCCCCGGAAACAGCCCTGACCGATCACAGCGAACACAACGCCAAGATTTTCGGCTCGCCCAAGGACCGCCTGGACTTCTACCGGCGTGAGATCCAGTACGAAACCACCATCCTGGCCAACCGCACCGACGCCTACCTCACGGCACAATCGTTTTTGGTGATCGCGTTTGTTTCCGGCATGGGCAATCTCAACCCGGAGTGGGGCAAGCTGTTCACCCTGGTGGTGCCCGTGTTTCTGGTGCTGCTGGGCGTTCTCAGTTCGCTGAATGCGTGGCCGGGTATCCGCGCGGCGTACGAAATCATCGACCATTGGCACTACAAACAAAGCGAGTTGCTGCGCAGCGAACCGGTGATGGGCCTGGCCTACGACGAATCGCCGCTGTTTTCCGAGGTCGAGTCGTCCCACAAGGGCTATCGCAAGTCGCTGCTATTCTCAATGCGTGCGCCGTGGCTGTTTATGGTGTTTTGGCTGTTGCTGGGGGCGTACGCGTTTTACATCCAAGTGGATAATCCGGGCTCCTGAACAAGGGCCGAAGGAGGCTGTCATGGCACCGGTGCCGGAAGATGATCGGGAGGACGAAGAAGAGGAAGAGCTCAACGACCCCGGCAATGAAGATCCAGGATCGTTGATGGATGATGCAGAGGTGCCGCTGCGTGAACCGCAGTGATTGCTATCAGGGTGCCATGCGCAAAACACTTGCGTTGAGCTCGCGGGTGGGCGTGTAAGCCATTTCTCGCGCCGGTGGGCCATCCAGCCATTTTTGCAGGTTGGCCTTGCCAGTGTTGTCCAATGCGTAGACCTGGCAGGCCCCAGCCGTGACAGGTGACTGATTGCGAGCGGCCATGGCCATGTCCAGGCTCGGGTCGTTTTTGTTGAACAGAAACAACTCGCCGGTCTTCGACCGCTGTATGTAGACCGTGTGAGAAAAGGGCTCGGTTTGACCTGCACGCTTAACATTCAGAATGCCGGATTCGGTAATGGCCTCGGGTTTGAACGTCTTGGTGGTGTTGCTGGACGTGATGCCCATCAGGTGCTTGTAAGCCTGTGTATAGCGTGTGCCGATTGACTGGGCGTCATTGGTTACGTGCAAAACCCAGTCGAGGGTCTTGGGCATTACCGTGCCTTCAACGATCCCGACCCTTAGCGCGGCTTCGTAACAGGCGGCTTTGGCCATATCAGGTTTTTTTGCCAGGGCAATATCCAGCTTGTTCAGCAACTGGCTGTGGCTGATCGGGCGCTGCAAACCCGCCGCTTGCGGGTTGAAACGGATGGGCAGCCCATAGGCCTCGCCGGTTTTGGCGTTGTAGTGGTACCACTTACCTGAGCCGTGATCATACTTGGCGAGCGCCTGGAGCTCGATGCCATCGGCTGTTTTCATGCTGCCCTTTGCCACATCCTTGCCTTCAATCACGGCACGGTACGTCACTTCGTGAACGTCGGGGCTCAAGCGCCGAAGACCTTTAACGCCCAGTTTTCCAAGTTTTCGCCCGAATCGGGCAACCCCCTTGGCCATATCACCCAAGCCGTCCACCGGATTAAGCGCGCTGAGGGTGGCTCGCCCAAGGATGCGGGCAGTCCGCGCGAGCTTTGTGCTGAGCGACGCGGTGGTTTGCGCAACTTTGGCCACCTTTGCCAGCGCACCGGCAAACACCATGAAGCCGAATAGATCGACCACCAGGTCGGCGCTGCCTTTGCCCGTGCGGCCCATTCGAAAGTGCTCGACAGCCGAGTAAAAGGGAACCAACCCGGTCACGATCCCGTGGGCGACCTTGAGCGGCGTTTGCTCGGTATCAAACGTGGTCACGCCGCGGGCTTGCTGCCCCAGTTTGTCAAAATCCAGTTGTGCGAGCGTGGCCTCGGCGAGGTATGCGCTGCGTGGGCTGTTGAAACTGTCCGGGATGGCCTGGTTATGCCCTTCGACAGGTTTTTGCGTAACCGGGTTTGCCTCATAAATGACTTGGCAATACTCATCTGTCGATTTGAACGCCAGCACTTTGACGAATGGAATGGGAAATTCCGGGTAGGGATTATCGGGCTTTTCCAGTATCCCGTACTCCGGGCGCGACACGATCCGCCCCCCACTCAGGTCAACCTCGAAGTTAAGGTGAGGTGCGCCGGCATTGAACAGCAAGGTATTGGTGATCTCTTCGTGTTTATGTGACTCCAGCCCGCGATTGGGCACCGTGGCGAGTTTGAACAGCTTGAGTTCACCACGCTCCAGCGTGTCTCTGGTTTGCAGGGGCAGGGCCGAGATCATCAATTTGACTTGCACGGTGAGGGCGCTTTTCAGGTCGGTGAGGTAGCGCTTGATGTCCTCTTCAAATGTACTTTTGAGCACATTGATATCAGCCAACAGGCTGGTTTTTTTTAGGACCGCGCTGTAAGGCAGTGCCGCGTTGGAAGAGGTCCAGGCGTTATTGGTAATCACCAGCTTCCCGTCCTGATACAGGTCCAGTACGGAGTAGGGGCCTTTATAGCCTGGGGTGCTGTTGCGCAGCGTAATGCACTTGTCTTCAAGGGGTAACTTGTCGCCGTAGACCCGCCGCAGTTCGGCCAATGCGCGCTGCGTACGGCCCGGTATCGGCGTGGCGAAGGTGAGCAGGGCCGCGTTCAGTTGTTCCAGTTGTAGGTTGAAGTGCTGGTGAACCTCGTTTAGCTGGGCGTCTGTGTAGTGGTCGTCAGGGTCGAAACGGATCAGGCCATTGGCGACACCCCAATCTTTGAGTGCGTCATGCAGCGCCGCGCGTTCGACGGCTTGATCCTCAGGGGTTGTCGGTGCCAGGTTGCCGCGCGCCATTACCTGCGCAAAGCTCATGCTCGATGTCGCCCCCGGCGTCTGGTGTTCGACACGGGCCACGGCGGTGCTGAAGGTGACCCACGCGTGGGAACCCACCTTCAGGGTTTCGGGGAGGTCACGCACCCAATACGCGGGCGCGCGGTGGGCCAGCAACAGGGCCGCTGCAACGGGCGCGAGCTCGGCGGTGGCGACCTTGCCTTTGATCAAATGCTCAATCAGCCCTTGCTTGACTATAGAAGGGTGCCTGCCCCAATGCTCAGCCTGTGACAGATCGTAGCCGGCAACGATGCCGCGAGGGGATTGCTCCACAGCGGCTTTGTCCAAAGAAAGCTGCAGTGCGGCCAATACCAGGTCATCGGCGCTGCCGGGTAACGCCTGGTGGCGCTCCTGGAGTTTTTTGCCCAATGCCTGAGCCGGCTCTGACTGGAGCATCAGGGCAACCACCTGGCGCGGGTCGGCGAGCTCGGCGGCCGACCACGGCCGCTGGCGGGTCAGTTGGTCAAACAGGTTGTCGGTGTACAGATCGGCGCGTTGCGCCTTGTTCAACGACGCCGGCCAGGATAAGGCACCTCCCAGGTCGCCGTGAGGTGGGCGGGCTTCATGCCGGGATGCTGACACCGCCTCTTCGTCGTCTTCGACAACTCGACTCAGCGAGGGGGCGGCATTCTTCGCTGCAAGCGCAGGGGCCGGCGGGGAGGGTGAGAACACATGAGACAGCAGCGAAAGTATCATCCGGCGAGCACTCGATTGGGGGCACTTGCATTGGTGTCAGTAGGGCGCGGCTGATTCCAGTGACCTTGCACTCAAAGGTAACAACCCGCGACATCGGTCACTGCGTCACCGGCGGATCAATGGGCTTGAACGATCATCCGTTGGCAACAATCTGGTGCAACCTACTGATAGCGCACCATTTTGTGACGCTTGTCGAAAGGCTGGGTGGCGGAAAGCCTGGAGTCGGTAGTTAGCTAGCTATCTGGCGTGGTAATTGCGTTAGGTCATGGCAATTGGATATCACTTCGGGAGAAATGCCATGAGCTTATCGAGCGCCGCCATGCAGTTGTCACCCTCCGAAAAATCCTGGCTACCGTGGCTGGGTAAGACCGGCAAGCTTTCCATGGGCTGGTCCTGCCGCCTTAATCGGTCGCTGTACCCGGTGATGGAGCGCACCTTCGATGCCTTTGCCGATACCCGGGTCAAACTCCTGCAAAACTGGGCTCGGGAACAGTGGGAACATCTCAGTGAACTCTCATGCGCTCTGGCGGGCGAGGCAGGCCCTGGCGACAACACCTTGCTGCTCGACAAGTTGCGCCAGGCCAGCGATTTTTCCGAGCTGTTTGTAGTCGATACGAGTGGCCAGGTGCAGGCATCCACCTGGAGCCCGGCAGCACCTCGACACCTCAGTGCCGAGGCCTTGGCTGCCGGTTTAAAAGCGCCGTTTCTGCACGGCCCGTATATCGACCCGCTGACCCTGGAAATCGGGCCGTCGTCGTCGCGCTTTCATGATGAAGTCACGCTGATGTTTTATCAGCCGCTGGCCCGCGAGGGGCGGGTGGTGGGTTGCTTGTGCGGGCGCGTACCCAACGACATCCTCGGTGACCTGATTCAGCGCGAAGCCGGGCACATCTACCCGGAGTCTGGTGACAACTACCTGTTCATGGTGCAGTCGCGTTTCGACCCGTCGATTCAAGCGGGCATCGCCTTGTCGCGCTCACGCTTCGAAGACGGCGCCTTCACCCATGGCGAGAACCTCAAGAGCGGCGTGCACACGCCGTGGAAAACCGTACAGATCCAACGCCACACCGAGCTGGAGTTGCGCTTTATCGACCCCGCTACGCAACAGTTGCATCCCGGCGTGCGGGAAACCATCCGCAAGGGCTCCAACCTGTTTGTGACCTATCCCGGTTATTCCGACTACCGACACATCCCTGTCGTCGGCAAGGGCGTGACGTTTGAGCTGCCCGGTTCGCCGGACCGTTGGGGCATGATGTGCGAGGCCGATCTTGAGGAGGTCTACCGCCGCCGCTCCTTGAGCCACGGGTTGATGAAGCCTTACCTGGCGACCATGGCGGGCTTGTTTGCGAGCAACTTCCTGGCCCAGCACTACAGCGGCCTTACCCAACCCTGGCTCGACGCGCTCGAAGTGCTCAGCATGGGCGTCGCGGCACTGTTGTTCAGCCGCCTTGGCCCCAAACGCCTGGCCAGGCGCCTGGACGAAATGACCGATGTGATTCGCACCATTGCCGAAGGCGAGGGCAACCTGCGCCAACGGCTGGACACCGGGCGGATGGTCAATGATGAAACCGGTGAGATGAGCCGCTGGATCAACAGTTTTATCGACCGGCTCGATTCAGTAGTGGGCCAGGTGGTCAAGGCCAGTCACAGCGTCGGCAGTACCAACCAGATGATGCTCGGCCGTAGCCAGGAGGCCGGGGCGATGTCGATTGAAGTAGCCGACGCCACTCACCGCATGATGATCATTGTCGAAGAGCAACTGGGAGAAATCCAACAGGCGTCAGTCAGCGCCGAGCAAATGAAGCAGGCCATGGACGAAGTGGTGCACCGTGCGCGTGAACAGTTTCAGGCGGTCCAGGCCGGCACCCAGTCGATTCGCGAAGTGGTGCTGCGCTCCAGCGAGAGCGTGCAGTTACTCGACAACCGTATGGCGCAGATCAGCTCGATCACCGGGTTGATCAGCACCATCACCAATCAGACCAATCTGCTGGCGCTCAATGCGGCCATCGAAGCGGCACGCGCCGGTGAACACGGGCGCGGGTTTGCGGTGGTTGCCGATGAAGTTCGCAGCCTGGCGCTGCGCACTTCCCAAGCGGCAGACGATATCCGGCAGATGGTCGAAGGGCTGCAGGGTGAGACCCAAAAGGCGGTGAGCTTTATGGACAGCGGGGTCACGGACGTTGACAACAGCCTGCGTCTGGCCGAAGAGGCCTCGTCGGAGAATGTCCAACTGCACCAGGCCGTGGAAAGCATGTTCAGCATCATCCAGCAGCTCAACGCACGCAGCCTGGACTATGGCAAGACCATCAAGCAGGTCAGTCATTCTTCCGAGCAGATGCGGGTAACGGTGAGTGTGATGCAAAGCAGCGCGCAGACAGTGCGGGCCAATGCCAACAAATTGCAGAAGTTGGTGGGCTTGTTTGAAGTCAGTCACGCGGCATGAAGTCGCAGCATTTTTGCAGGGTGAAACGTTTAATCAGCCGATAAACGGCATACGCAAGCGCTTGCGTAAACAAATGTGTCTCCATTAGAGTCGGTAGCACTCAGGTTCGCCCATGGCCTTCATGGGCGTGACCACACAATAAAAATAATAAATCCAGGAGCTCATTCATGAGCCTTGAACCCTTGCTTGAGATGCAGGGCATCAGCAAGACCTTCAACGGTCTGCGCGTGCTCAAGAATGTCGGCCTGAAGGTCTACCCCGGCGAAATCCACGCCTTGATGGGGGAGAACGGCGCCGGCAAATCCACCTTGATGAAAATCCTCTCTGGCGCCTACCAGGCCGACCCAGGCGGTGAAATCCGCATCGGCGGTGAACCGGTCGCCACCTTCGACCCTGCTACCGCCAAAGCCCTCGGCATCGCCGTGATCTACCAGGAACTGAGCCTGTGCCCCAACCTCAGCGTGGCCGAAAACATCTACCTGGGCCGTGAACTGCGGCGCGGCTGGACCATCGACCGCAAGGGCATGCAGGCCGGTTGCATCGAGGTGCTGCAACGGCTGGGCGCCGAATTCACCCCGGCCACCCAGGTCAGCAACCTGTCGATTGCCGAGCGCCAATTGGTCGAAATCGCCCGCGCCCTGCATGGCCACGCCAGGATCCTGGTGATGGACGAACCCACTACGCCGCTGTCGTCCCGCGAGACTGACCGCCTGTTTGCGCTGATCAAGCAACTGCGCAGCCAAGGCCTGGCGATCATCTATATCAGCCACCGCATGGCCGAGATTTACGAGTTGTCAGACCGGGTGTCGGTGCTGCGCGACGGCCACTACATCGGCGAACTGACCCGTGAGGCGCTGTCGGCTGAGGTGCTGGTGAAGATGATGGTGGGGCGCGACCTCTCCGGGTTCTATAAAAAGGAGCACGCCGCCTATAACCCCGGCAACGTGGTGATGCGCGTGCGCGACATGGCCGACGGCAAGCGCGTGCGCCATTGCAGTTTCGACTTGCATGCGGGTGAAGTGCTGGGCATCGCCGGGCTGGTGGGGGCAGGGCGCACGGAGCTTGCGCGGCTGATCTTTGCTGCCGACCCGCGCACCTCGGGCACGCTGGAAGTGGTTGGCAAGACCATCACGCAACTGCGCACCCCCGCGGACGCGATTGGCGCCGGTGTCGTTTACCTCACCGAAGACCGCAAGGCCCAGGGCCTGTTCCTCGACATGAGCGTGGCCGACAACATCAACGTTTGCGCCTGTGTGCCGGACGCCCACGCCGGTGGCGTGCTGGATCGCGGGCATGGCGCGCAGCGTTCCAATGACGCGATCAAGTCGCTGTCGATCCGCGTGGCGTCGGGCAAAGTCAATGTGGGCTCACTGTCCGGCGGCAACCAGCAGAAGGTGCTGCTGGCGCGGCTGTTGGAGGTCAAGCCCCATGTGCTGATCCTTGATGAGCCCACCCGTGGCGTGGACATCGGCTCCAAGTCCGAGATCTACCGCATCATCAATCAACTGGCATTGGCGGGCGTGGGCGTGGTGGTGATCTCCAGCGAGCTGCCGGAAATCATCGGCACCTGCGACCGCGTGCTGATCATGCGCGAAGGCCAGTTGGTGGCTGAAGTCGGCGGGGCCTCGGGCCACGTCATCTCCCAGGAACGTATTATTGACCTCGCCACCGGTGGCGATCAGGTGGCTGCCAATGGCTGAGTTGAATATTGCAACGATGGGCAAGGCTGAACGCGCCCGCGAACTGATGCGCACCGTGGGCATGTTGCCGGTGCTGGTGCTGCTGCTGGTGGGCTTTGCCCTGGCCAGCGAGAACTTTTTGACCGTGCAGAACCTGTCGATCATCACCCAGCAGGCGTCGGTCAACGTGGTGCTGGCGGCGGGCATGACCTTTGTGATCCTCACAGCGGGCATCGACCTGTCGGTGGGGGCGATCCTGGCGGCGTCCGCCGTGGTGGCGTTGCAGGCTTCAATGTCGCCGCAGTTCGGCATGTTCGGGATTGCGGCCGGTATTGGTTTTGGCCTGTTGCTGGGGTTGGTCAACGGTGGGCTGATCGCATTTATGCGCCTGCCGCCCTTTATCGTCACCCTTGGTGCGCTTACCGCCATGCGCGGTTTGGCGCGGCTGCTGGCCGATGACAAGACCGTATTCAACCCCGACCTGCCGTTTGCGTTTATCGGCAATGACTCGATCCTCGGCGTGCCGTGGTTGGTGGTGATTGCCGTGGCGGTGGTGGCGCTGTCGTGGTTCATTCTGCGGCGCACGGTCATGGGGGTGCAGATCTATTCCGTGGGCGGTAACCCGGAAGCAGCGCGGTTGTCGGGCATCAAGGTGTGGAAGGTGCTGCTGTTTGTCTACGCCATGTCCGGTGCATTGGCCGGGCTGGGGGCGGTGATGAGCGCCTCGCGGCTGTTTGCAGCCAACGGCCTGCAACTGGGGCAATCCTATGAGCTGGATGCGATTGCGGCGGTGATCCTGGGTGGCACCAGCTTTACCGGCGGTGTCGGCACCATCGGCGGCACGCTGATCGGGGCGCTGATTATCGCGGTACTCACCAACGGCTTGGTGCTGTTGGGGGTATCGGATATCTGGCAGTACATCATCAAGGGCATCGTGATCATTGGCGCGGTAGCGCTGGATCGTTATCGCCAGTCCGGTGCGCGGACCTGATTTCACTCATACAACAATCACAAGAGAGACCGGCATGAACTTCAAACGCGTATTTCCCGTTATTGCCTTGGCTGCCCTGATGTCCCAAGCCGTGGAGGCCCGTGAGTTGAAAGCCTTGGGCATCAGCATGGGCTCGTTGGGCAACCCGTACTTCGTGACCCTGGCCGATGGCGCCACGGCGAGGGCCAAGGCGCTTAACCCCAATGTGAAGGTCACGTCGGTGTCGGCCGACTATGACTTGAGTAAGCAGTTCTCGCAGATCGACAACTTTATCTCGTCCAAGGTCGATTTGATCCTGATCAACGCCGTCGACCCATCGGCCATGGCCTCGGCGATCAAGAAAGCCCGTGACGCCGGCATCGTCGTGGTGGCCGTGGATGTGGACGCCAAAGGCGTGAATGCCACGGTGCAGACCGACAACGTCGAAGCCGGCAAGCTGGCCTGCCAGTACCTGGTGGACAAGCTCGGGGGCAAGGGCAATGTGATCATCCAAAACGGCCCGCAAGTCACCGCCGTGACCGACCGCGTCAAAGGCTGCAAGGCCGCGCTGGCCGGTGCGCCGGATATCAAGGTGCTGTCTGATGACCAGGACGGCAAGGGCTCGCGCGAAGGTGGCCTGAACGTGATGCAGGGTTATCTCACGCGCTTCCCGAAAATCGACGGCCTGTTTGCAATCAACGACCCGCAAGCTATCGGCAGTGACCTGGCGGCCAAGCAGCTCAAGCGCAGCGGCATCATCATTACCTCGGTAGACGGTGCGCCCGACATCGAGAACGCCTTGAAAACCGAGACGCAGATCCAGGCCTCATCCAGCCAAGACCCCTGGGCCATGGCCCAAACCGCAGTGGATGTGGGCAATGACCTGCTCAATGACAAAGCGCCCAGCGAAGCAGTTACCCTGCTCACGCCAAAATTGGTCACCCGCGATAACGTCGGTACGTACAGTGGCTGGTCGAGTAAACATTGATTTATTGAGAGGAACGCCAGCGTGGTGACCATGGATGACGTGGCAAGCAGGGCCGGCGTGTCGGCATCCACCGTGTCCCACGTGTTGAACGGCACCCGCAAGGTCAGCCCGGCCACGGTGCAGGCGGTGCAGCAAGCGATCCAGGCGTTGGGTTACATCCCCAACACCCTGGCGCGCTCGTTGGCCCGTTCGAGCACTAACACCATTGGTGTGGCGATCTCGGCGTTGTCCAATCATTACTTCAGTGAAACGGTACACGCGATTGAAACCGAGTGCGCCAAGCACGGCTACATGATGTTGTTTGTCGATACCCACGATGACCCGGAGCAAGAGCTTCGGGTGGTCGCGGCGCTGCATCATCGGCGGGTCGACGGCATTCTGCTGGCGCCGACCACTGGCTCCAGGGCGTTGCAATACCTGCGGGCCAACGCGGTGCCAACGGTGTTGGTGGACCGCATGCTGGGCGAACAATTCGATCAGGTCGGGGTGGAGAATACCCAGTCTACCCAGGCGCTGATCACGCATTTAATCGAGCACGGGCACCGACGCATCGGCTTTATTGCGGGGCGTGAGGGGCTGGGTACGACGGATGAGCGCGTCGCGGGTTACCGCGCTGCGTTACACGCGGCGGGCATTGAGTTTGACCCCCAATTGTTGGTGTCTGGCGGTTCCAGCAGTGAGCCCGCGCGGGCCGCCACCGCTCAGTTACTGGCGCTGCATGCACCGCCCACAGCGATCATGGCCGGCAACAACCTGATGACCCTGGGCGCCATGCATGCCCTGCGCGATGCGCACATTGAGGTGCCGGGGCAGATGGCCTTGGTGGGGTTTGATGATTTTGACTGGGCGGACTTTTTTGTGCCGCGCCTGACGTTGATTGCACAGCCGGTCAAGGCCCTCGGTGCCCGGGCGGTGCATTTGTTGCTGCAACGCATGGCCGTGCCGACGGCGCCGATCGCCCGTGTGCGCCTGGCACCACGCCTTCAATTGCGTCACTCATGTGGCTGTACTGGACTGGAATGAGCTGCGTATGAGCAACCCTGTATCCCTCGGCATAGACCTCGGCACCTCGGAACTCAAGGCGGTTCTGATGGACCTCGATGGCGCTGTATTGGCCCAGGCCGGCGTACGCCTGAGCGTATCGCGACGCCATAGCGGTTGGTCCGAACAGGCCCCAGAAGACTGGTGGCAAGCCTGTCTACAAGCGCTTGCGCAGTTGCGTGAACACGAAGCCTTTGCGCGCGTTGCCTGTATCGGCCTGTCGGGGCAGATGCACGGCGCGGTACTGCTGGGGGGTGACAACCGCGTGTTGTATCCCGCGATCCTGTGGGACGACTCCCGCGCTATTAATGAGGCGCAGCAGTTGTGTGCCGGATTTGCCCAGACCACCGGCAGCTTGCCCATGGCCGGCCTTACGGCGCCGAAATTGCTGTGGTTGCAACGCCATGAGCCCGACGTGTTCAACGCGATCGATTGCGTGCTGTCACCCAAGGATTACCTGCGTCTGCGGTTAAGTGGTGAGCGCATCAGCGAGATGTCCGATGCGGCCGGTACGTTGTGGCTGGACGTGGCGCAACGGCAGTGGTTCAGCCCGATGCTGCGTGCCACCGGCCTTGTGCCTGAGCAAATGCCCAGGTTGGTGGAGGGCGGCTCAGCGAGCGCCCGTGTGAGCGCAAGCGACATGGGGTTGCCGGCTGGCGTGGTGATTGCCGGCGGTGGAGGCGACAATCCCGTGGCCGCTGTGGGCATCGGCGCAATCAACGCCGGTGACGGCTTTATTACCCTCGGCACCAGTGCCGCGATTGTGGCGATTACCGACCATGCCGCCGGCAACCCGGCCAGCGCCGTGCATAGCTTTTGCCATGCGCTGCCCAACCGTTGGTACACCATGGGCGCCATGCTGGCCGGCGCCAGTTGCCTGCGTTGGGTGACCCGGCTGACGGGCACCATGGATGAACAGACGTTGCTGCAGCAGGTGCAGGCGCAATTGCCAATTGAGCAGCCGGTGCCGGCAAGCACCCCGTTATTTCTGCCGTACCTGGCCGGTGAGCGCACGCCCCATAACGACCCGTTGTTGCGTGGCGGTTTCATGAACCTGGGCCACGACTGCACGCCGGCCATGCTTGGCTATGCGGTCATGGAAGGCGTGGGCTTCGGCCTGCTGGATGCCTTGCACGCGGTGCAATCGGCTGGCGCCCAGGTGGGTGCGTGCGCCTTGGTGGGCGGCGGCGCGCGCAGTGAGTACTGGGCGCAGTTGCTGGCCAATATCCTGCAACGCGAAATCTTTACCTTGCAGGGCAGCGAGCTAAGCGCGTGCATAGGGGCGGCGAAATTGGGGTTTTTGGCGATCGGGCAGGGAGAGCACTTGTTGCAGGCGGGGATGCCGGTGAAGGCTCGGTATATGCCCGACCTGGCCCAACGGCCGGTGCTGCAAGCGCGTTATCGCCAGTTTCAGGGCTTGTTGGTAGCGGCTAAGACGCTGCATGGGTAGATGCAGCGGGCATAGAGGTGTTGTGCCTGCACCACCGCCATCGGGGGCAAGCCCCCTCCCACAGTTGAGCGCATTTCAAGGGGGTGAACGCGTTCAACGGTGGGGGCTTTGAGCTAATTTCCCAGGATTGGCTATACCTACAGCTCAATGTTTCTGTGATAACCGCCAGGGAGTTCAATGATGAAACCAAGGCTCATGGTCAGCACGCTCTGCCTCGCTTCAATCGCAATGACAGGCTGTGCCAGCAAAGTCACCCAGCCGGACGAGTATTCCGGCTTCCTGTCGGACTACAGCCAACTCAAGCAGGCCCAGTCACCGTCGGGTGCCGAGGTAATGCGCTGGGTTGATCCCAAGCTGGACTTGAGCCGCTACCACGCGGTGTACGTTGAGCCGACCCAGTTCTACCCCAAGCCCCAGGCCACGGCGAAGATCCCGCAGAGTACCCTCAACGGCATCAATGCCTACTACAACCAGGCGCTCAAGCGTGAGTTGGTAAAATCACTGCCCCTGGCCAATGCGCCCGGGCCGGGCGTGATTGTGGTGCGTGCCGCCATTACTGCGGTGAGCAGCAAGACCGAGGCCCTCAAGCCCTATGAGTACGTGCCGGTGGCACTGGTGCTCGCAGCGGTGAGCACGGGCACCGGCATTCGGGACCAGGAGACCACCCTGGGCACCGAGGCGCAGTTCCTCGACGGCGCCAACGGCAAGGTGCTTGCCCAAGTGGTGCGCAAAGGCACCGGCAAGCCGCTTTCCAACGACGCCCAAGTGATGCAGGCCGGCGATGTCAAAAGCGTGATCGACGGTTGGGCGTCAGACCTGCACCAGTCCTATGTGAAGCTGCACACGCACTAGAACGAATTACGCGCCTGCCGGTTGTAGTAGCTGAGCAGGGCGTCGTAGCGGCGGGTGACGAGGTAGTAGTCGTCGCTCAGTTGCTGCGGTTTCGCGCGGCCTCGCCAGTCTTGCTCCAGTGTGTGTAGCGCGGTGAGGTAGGCATCTGCCGCCGGCGTAATGGCCTGCCACATGTACTCGGCTGCTTCATCGCGCTCCGGGCTGGCGGGCCTGCGGATGTAGGCCTTGGCGCCCTCGGCGGCCTGTTGCAGCGTTGCCGCCAGCGTCGCGACGGTTTGCGGCGTGAGGCTTTTGTCGCGCATGCCGTGTTCGATCTGATTCACGGCTTCACGTGCCGCGATCATGTAATTGAGGATGTGCCAATGCACATCCCGGCCAAATCGTGACTCCAGCACTGCCAGTTGTGCCGGGCGTACGCTCAGGTCTTCATCCTCCAATTGCTTGCGCAGATCAGTGGACGCCCGCACGTAGTCGTCGCCCTTTTTTTCCAGTTCCTGCGCCAAGTGCTTGTTCATCACCTCGGCCACCATTTGCCGAGCGCTTGGCGGTACGCCGTCGACCCGATAGACCGGTGTGACCATGTTTGCCAGCGAGGTGAATTTATTCAGTTGGTAGGCGTAGTCACTGGCAAGGCTGAGCAATCGACTGCCCGGCTGCTGGCGTTCCAGTTTCAGGGTGTACAACTGCGAACACACCGACGCCTGGATCAGGCGTGGCTCGGCTTCGTTACGGTCGCCAAATTTATCCGTATCAGGCGCCTCGGGCTGGGTTGAGCGCTTACGGTAATACGCCAGGCGCGTATCGCGGTCGATGCGGTTAACGCAGTCGATGATGGGTGCGAGGGCGCTGGCGGTTGCGGTGTGGGGGCCGTCGCGCTGGTCGAGCCACAACTGCACCCGTTGCAGGGGCTTGGTGGCGCCGGCCACGCCGAGCAGTCCCAAGCCCAGCACCAGACTGATAGGCAGTAACAACTTCGGGTTCATTGCGGGGCCTCCTGGCCGTACCACTGCACTTGCGTGGCGGGCGCTTGGCAGTCTGTGTCCGTGCGTGGCATGCGGCTGCACAGCCGCTCGGTCCACTGTTGCAGGCCCTGGTTGCGGTTGAGCAAGCTCTGCCGGTCGAGCAAGACGAGACCGCTGTAGAGGGCGATCCCAAAAAGTACAAATAGCACCAGGCCTGCGTTGGTCCAGCGGGGGTGGCGTACGGTCCAGGGTGTGTGGTGGTTGCTGAATGGGCGTTTGATCAGGCCGATCAGGGCGAGGGTGCTCACCAGCGTCAGGCTGGCGACCGGGCTGAAGACATACCCCAGCGCAGCGGCCAGGACTGCGCCGGGCACCAGGTCTCGTATGGGCAGCAACTTGAGCGGCAGGCGCTCGCTGAGTCGTTCATCCAGCACGCGGTATTGGTGGGCCAGTGGCCGCCAGACTTGCCAAGCCAGCCCGGCACCGACCACGGCGCCCAGCGACCACAGCACTCCATAGCCCAGCGTCGGTACCACATGACCGGCCAGACGCTCAGCCTTGACCAGCACACCCACCAGGCAACTCAACACCAACGCGACGATCCAGGGCCAGGTGTCTGTGGCTTTATCCCAACCTTGCCAGAAATACACGGTGCCACCGGGCATGGCTTCGGCGATGGCGACGTGGTCGGCATAGATATCAGCGCTGAGGGCCTGGCAGGCTTTCCAGTCGTGCTCGTCAAACCGCTGGGCGAAAGCACGTCGCTGAGCCAGGCTCATCGGTGCCAGCAACAAACGTGCGGCCCGTTGCTGGGGCGTGAAGGGCGGTTCGGCGGCTAACGCACGTTGGCGTGCAATGAAGACCGGCCCTTGTTGGCGCCGTAACAGCAATGCCCAGTCACCGGCTGGGCAACCATGGTCAGTGCCGCCATGCCAGTTTTGGCCCGCACACACCGCCGCGAACACTGCGCTGGACCAGTAATGATTCTGGGCCAGCAGCCTGGCCAGCCACCCGTTGAACCACTCGGCATGGGGGTGGTTGTTTACCCACGCATGCTCATCGCGCGCGGCGATATAGGCGGCCAGGAAGGCTGCCTCATCTTTGTGCTCAAGTGCTTGGCGCAACGGTTGCTGCAAGGCTGCGCGGTGCTGGCGTTCGAGCGTTTCGATCAGGGCCGTCGGCAGCTCAAGCCGCTGCCAGGCGGTTAGCCAGTTGAAGGTCGCGAATGCCCAGCGCGTGTCGTTGGCATCGAGTTCGCCTTCGACGCTGCGATGCAGCAAATGGATCTCGAAGAACAGCGCTGTGGCGTCGGCCATTGCCGCCTGATAGCGTTGCTCCAGGGGCTGCTCCAGATCGTCGACGATGATGTCGACGGTCTCCTGCGGCTGCGCGCTCCATTGCAACGCAGCCTCATAGGCTTCACGCAGGCGCTGAAAACCTTCGGGGTCATCGTCCGGTCGGGTTTTTTTCAGCAGCGCCGCGTACTGGCGCTTGATCGTGCGGCTATCGGCATCCGGCGTCAGGCCTAGCACATTCCAGTAATTCATCATTGAGTACCGAGTATTACTTGAGTGGCGTCAGCGCCGGCAGTTTCCATTGACCGCTGATGACTTCCGGCTTTGGCAGGTAAATCCGCAGCACGGCATAAAATGGCCCGGGTGGGGCCGGCAACCAGTTGGCTTGTTCCGCTTTGGGTGGTTCGTGGTGCTGCAACGCCAGCGTGAGGCCGCCGTCGTCGTCCAGCTTGAGGTTGGGCATCATCCCGGAATTGATCAGGTAGCGTTTCTTGTGGTTAGGCACCAGCAGCTTGGTCTTGGCGTCGTACATGGTCAGCGACCAGAAAGCGTCGGCCGGCGGCAGTTGGTCCTTGGCGAAGTGCACGGTGTAGCTGTGGCGCGCGCCGTTGGCTGGCTTGCCTTCACTGTCGACGACATACTCCAAGTGAGTGGCTTCATCGGTGGAGTTGCCAAACATGCCCAGGTCAGCCCCGGCGTAGCGGTACAGGTAGTTGTTCTTCAGGCGGTCGCGGCTGCCGAACAGGTCGCCCTTGGCCACTTGCTGGGTGTCGAGCTTGTCTTTTTTGAACGCAGCGAACTCGGCACGGCCATCGCTGATCCCGTCTTCCAGCGCCTTGCGTTGTTCGGCGGTCAACTGGTTGAGCTTGAACGGCGCACCGGGGGCAATGCCGATCTTGGCAAAGCGTGCCAGAAGGTCTTTTTCACTGTCCTGTGGCGCAGCAAAGGCCAGCATAAAGTTGAGATAGCGAAACAGTTGCGGGCCTTCAGTCATGGTAGCCATGGGCTTGGGCCATTCGATCTTCGCTACCGCTGCCGGTGCCGGCTGTTTGACGTAGTTGCTCAGCGGCTGCACTTTATAGCCGGCCTGAATCTGCTTGACCTTGCTCAGGTCTTTCTCGTCAAACAACTGGGTGCGATACAGCGCATAGGCGATGTTGCTTTCGCTGTACACCACGCGGTCAACGTCCACCGGTTGCTGACCTTTCCAGTCCGGCCCGGCGATCATGTAGTGGCCGCCATTGTTGCCGGTGCTGCGGGTGCCCAGGTACGCGATGTTCTGCGTGTAGAGGTCGATCAACTGCACCGAGTAATAGCGATTGTCTTCGATCTTCGGCAGCGTCAGCACCAGAGGCTCTTTGCGCAGGTCCATCCACACAAACGAGTAGGGGGTGTCGGCATTGGGCGTAAGGTGCGCGGCGTCTTTGGGCGTGAACACCTGGGCGGTGCTACCAATGCGGTTGAACGGCGCCTTGAAATGGGCGCCGCCCTTGTCAACGGCCTGGGTGTAGAGCGTCTTGTACATCGCTACCACCGGGTAGCCATACAAATAGGCTTCCTTGGCGATGGCACGGGCTTCGGCAGGGGTGGCCGTGAAGTCGGCCAGGGCACCGGTACTCATCAGTAGCGAGAGGCTCGCCAACAGCAGGCGCGTCGGTTTTCCAATCATGTTGTTGCGTCCTTCCAGAGATCTTTTAGACGGGCGTGAAATGAACGCGCCGAGTTTCCAGTTTTATTGACCGAACGTCACGTTAATCTCGGCGAATAAGATGAAGCAGGGCGCGGCTGCACCTAGGGGACATAGGTATCTACACAAACCCAAAGCTCTGGCTCTGGCTCTTGATTTGGCTTTTGATCTTGATCTCAGGCGCCCCGTTAACCACGCTGGCCGAACGCAGGCTTGAATCCGTGGGTAACCCGGCAGGACGCCGGGTTAGCCGCCCCGCGCCATGGATGGCGCGTGGCGGCGGCCCACGGATTCAAGCCGGAGTGAGGGCACACCGAGCCTAGGCGAGGTGCCGAGTGGTGGGGCGAGGACCTTTTGGTTACTTTTGGGTCCTTCCAAAAGTGACCCGCCGTAAGGGCGGAACCATAAGCCGCCGTTACCTAAATAACGGATATGCACTCCAACAAAAAACCCTCTAGCGCCTGACGCATAGCTATCGCAGGCAAGCCAGCTCCCACATTAGCGCGCTGTACATCCCACAAAACTCGGCCAACCTCAGCCGGCAGGCAACATCGATTTGACTTTGTCGCGCAGTTGATCGATTGAAAACGGTTTGGCGATCACCTGCATGCCAGCAGGCACGTCGATATTCTCGGCATAGCCGCTGGCAAACAGGATCGGCAGGCTGGGCCGCAGTTCACGTACTTTGCCCGCCAGTTGTTTGCCGTCCATGTCCGGCAGGCCGACATCGGTCATCATCAGGTCAATGATTTGGTCAACGTTCTGAACCACTGCTAGCGCCTCTTCGGCATCAGCCGCCTCAAGCACGCTGAACTCCAACTCCTCCAGAACATCGACGATGAGCATGCGCACGATGGCATCGTCTTCAACGACAAGAATGGTGGAGGTGACTGCGGACATAATATGGAATTCCCGAAAAAGGCGAGGGTGACAGGCGGCTATTCAGACCGGCCTCTTCCATGAGTAAGCGCGGACTCCCGACAAGTTCCCGCTGGCCGTAAAAACAATGCAATAAAAAAGATGCGAGAGAATAGCCTGTTCCGCTGTAGGAATCTGTACAAAACCGTTCCAGAAAAATGGTCTTGCCCGCCACTTTGGGGCAAACTCCCGGCTTTTCCAGTATTTGGCCAAGGCATGCCCATGACTCCTGCGTCGTCCGTCGATGAAAAGAGCTTTCGTACTCTCCTGAGCCGTAACGTTGCGCTTCCATTGGGTGTGGGCGTGCTCAGCGCCGCGTTTTTCGTGTGCCTGATCACCTATTTGCTGACGGTGATCCAGTGGGTGGAGCACACCGACCGGGTTATCAATAACCTCAATGAGTCGTCAAAACTGACGGTTGACCTGGAAACCGGCATGCGCGGGTTCCTGATCACTGGCGACGAGCATTTTCTCGACCCTTACGAAGTGGCCAAGCCGCGAATCATTGCTGACCTGCGCAACCTCCAGGAGCTGGTAGCGGACAACCCTCAGCAGGTAGATCGCCTCAAGCGTCTGGAGGCCATGCAGGCCGAGTGGAACAATTACGCCCAGTCGATGATTGATATGCAGCGTCAGAGCGGCGACTACCGCAGCGCGGTCAAGGCGGGGCGCGGCAAGCGGTTGACCGATGAAATTCGCAAGGAATACGACGATGCTGTGGCCATGGAGCAGCAGTTCCGTATTAGCCGCAATGAAGAAGTTACCCGCGCCACGGTAATCAGCGTCACCTTGTATCTGCTGTTTGTGCTCGGGCTGAGTGGCTTTCTTGCCTATAATGGTAGAAAAAATTTACTCGTACTTTCAGAGAGTTACAGCGCAAACCTCGCGTCACAACAAAAGATTGCGCGACGTCTTGAACAGCAGGCCTGGCTACGTAACGGCCAGACCGAACTGGCCGAGCAGGTGCTGGGGCAGCTCACCCTGAGCATGTTGGGCCGTAATATCTTGCAGTTTTTCGCCCAATACATGGGCTCGGCCGTTGCCGCGCTGTACGTGCGCGAAGAACACGGCGGCCTCAAGCGCGTGGCCACCTATGGTTTCTCCCGTGAGCAGTCGCAGCTGGAACAGTCGATCTACAGCGACGAGGGCATTGTCGGTCAGGCCGCCCAACTGGATCGCCTGATTCGGCTGGACGATGTACCGGTGGATTACTTCAAGGTCAGCTCCGGCCTAGGAGAAGGCTCGACCCGCAGCGTGCTGGTGATGCCTACCAGCGATGATGACCGCGTCAATGGTGTGATCGAGCTGGGCTTCCTGCGCCCACTGGAAGATCGCGATGTCGAGTTGCTGGAGCTGATCGCTGGCAATATCGGCACCTCCATCGAAGCCGCCCGTTATCGCCAGCGCTTGCAGGAGGTGCTGGCCGAGACTCAGCAGCTCAACGAAGAGCTGCAAGTGCAGCAGGAGGAACTCAAGACCGCCAACGAAGAGCTGGAAGAACAGTCGCGCATCCTCAAGGAGTCCCAGGCCCACCTGGAGACGCAGCAGGCCGAACTGGAACAGACCAACGAGCAACTGGCCGAACAGACCCAAACCCTGGCCGAGCAACGCGACGCCATGGACCGCAAGAACGTTGAGCTGAGCCAGGCCCAGCTTGATCTGGAAGATCGCGCCGACGAGTTGCAGCGCTCCAGCAAGTACAAGTCAGAGTTTCTCGCCAACATGTCCCACGAGCTGCGCACGCCGCTCAACAGTTCGTTGATTCTGGCCAAGCTGCTGGCTGAAAACCCCCAGGAAAACCTCAGCGCCGAACAGGTCAAGTTTGCCGAGTCGATTTATTCGGCCGGCAATGACCTGCTTAACCTGATCAACGACATCCTCGATATTTCCAAGGTTGAAGCCGGCAAGCTTGAAATGCGCCCCGAGAACTCCAGCGTGACACGCCTGGTGGACGGCCTGCGTGGCATGTTCGAGCCACTGGCAGCCGACCGTAAGCTGGGTTTTCAGGTCGAAGTGCAGGAAGGCACGCCGGTCATGCTGTTTACCGACCGACAGCGCTTGGAGCAGATCCTCAAGAACCTGTTGTCCAACGCCGTCAAGTTTACCGAGCACGGCGACGTCAGCCTGTCGGTCGGCCGGGCGCCGGGGGAGGGGATTGCCTTCACTGTGCGCGATTCGGGTATCGGCATTGCACCGGACCAGCAAGAAAGTATCTTCGAAGCGTTCCGCCAGGCCGACGGCACCACCAACCGTCGTTACGGCGGCACCGGCCTGGGCCTGTCGATTTCCCGCGACCTGGCCACCTTGCTCGGTGGCTATATCAGCGTCACCAGCGAGCCGGGCAAGGGCAGCGTCTTCACGTTGGTACTGCCGGAGCAGTATGTAGAACGCGAGGAAGACGCTGCGCCAATCGAGCAGCCACGCCAGGTGGTGGTAGCGCCCGCACCGATCAAGGTCTCGCCGCTGCCGATAGCCGATACCAATCTGATCCCGCGCTTTGCCGATGATCGTGACAAAGCGCCGTTCACCACGCGCTGCATCCTGGTGGTGGAAGATGAGCCGAACTTTGCCCGCATCCTTTTCGATCTCGCCCACGAGCTGGGCTACAACTGCCTGGTCGCCCATGGTGCAGACGAAGGCTACAGCCTGGCCGAGGAGTACCTTCCTGATGCCATCCTGCTGGACATGCGCCTGCCGGACCACTCCGGGCTGACCGTGCTGCAACGCCTGAAGGAACACGCCGGCACCCGGCATATCCCGGTGCACGTAATCTCGGTCGAAGACCGTGTCGAAGCCGCCATGCACATGGGCGCCATCGGCTATGCGGTCAAGCCCACCACCCGCGAAGAACTCAAGGACGTGTTTGCCCGCCTGGAAGCCAAGCTGACCCAGAAGGTCAAGCGCGTGCTGCTGGTGGAAGACGATGACCTACAACGTGACAGCATTGCTCGCCTGATCGGCGACGATGACATCGAAATCACCGACGTCGGCTACGCCCAGGCCGCCTTGGACCTGCTGCGCACCAACGTCTACGACTGCATGATCATCGACCTCAAGCTGCCGGACATGCTCGGCAATGAGCTGCTCAAGCGCATGGCCACCGAGGATATCTGCTCGTTCCCACCGGTCATCGTCTACACCGGGCGCAACCTCACCCGCGATGAAGAGGCCGAGCTGCGCAAGTATTCGCGCTCAATCATCATCAAGGGCGCTCGCTCGCCAGAGCGTTTGCTGGACGAGGTCACACTTTTTCTGCACAAAGTCGAATCGCAGCTGTCCCATGATCGCCAAAAGATGCTCAAGACCGCCCGCAGCCGCGACAAGGTCTTCGAGGGGCGCAAGATCCTGTTGGTCGACGACGATGTGCGCAACATCTTCGCCCTGACCAGCGCCCTGGAGCACAAAGGCGCCGTGGTGGTGATCGGGCGTAACGGCCGTGAAGCCATCGACAAACTCAATGAAGTTGAAGATATCGACCTGGTGCTGATGGACGTGATGATGCCGGAAATGGACGGTTACGAGGCCACCGCCTTGATTCGCCAGGACCCGCGCTGGAAAAAGCTGCCGATCATTGCGGTGACGGCCAAGGCCATGAAGGACGATCAGGAGCGCTGCCTCGCGGCCGGCTCCAACGATTACCTGGCCAAGCCGATTGATCTGGACCGTCTGTTCTCACTGATTCGCGTATGGCTACCGAAGATGGAACGCATTTAAGTGGAGCGAAGTTTCTTGGAAAAAAGCAGCGATATTGAGCTGCGCCTGTTGATCGAGGCGATTTACCTCAAGTACAGCTATGACTTTCGCGACTACTCCGGTGCGTCGGTAAAACGCCGCGTGGCCCATGCGTTGCGCCAGTTCGACTGCGCGACCATCTCAGCGCTGCAAGAGCGGGTGCTACACGACCCGGCGGCGTTTATGCAGTTGCTGCAATTTCTTACGATTCCGGTGAGCGAGATGTTCCGCGACCCGTCGCACTTTTTGGCGATCCGCCAGGAAGTCGTGCCGCTGCTCAAGACCTACCCGTCGATCAAAATATGGATTGCCGGTTGCAGCACGGGCGAGGAGGTGTACTCCATGGCCATCCTGCTGCGCGAAGAAGGCTTGCTGGAACGTACGATCATCTATGCCACCGACATCAACCCGGCGTCGCTGGACAAGGCCAAGCAGGGTATCTTTTCCCTGGAGAATGTAAGGGCTTACACTGCAAACTACCAGCAGGCGGGCGGGCAGCGTTCCTTTGCCGACTACTACACCGCGGCTTACGATTACGCGATTTTCGATAAGACCCTGCGAGAAAACGTAACGTTTGCCGACCACAGCCTGGCGACCGATAGTGTATTCTCAGAAACTCAATTAATTTCGTGTCGTAACGTATTGATTTATTTCAATAAAAAATTGCAGGATCGTGCGTTTGGGTTGTTCCACGAGTCGCTGTGCCATCGCGGCTTCCTGGTGCTGGGCAGCAAGGAGACCCTGGACTTCTCGGCCTTCGGCAAACAATTCGAACCCTTGGTCAAACAGGAACGGATCTACCGCAAACTATGAATGAAGCGGCTGCCAGCCCGGCATTGGTCCGGGGCATAGAAGCTATCGTCATCGGCGCATCCGCCGGCGGCGTCGAGGCGTTGCTGACGGTTTTTGCCGAGCTGCCCGCGGATTTCGGTTTGCCGATCATTACGGTGCTGCACTTGCCGGACGAGCGCCGCAGCCAGTTGGCAGAAGTGTTTGACCGCCGTGTGGCAATGCCGGTGGTGGAGGCGCGTGACAAGGAAGTGCTCCAGCCGGGCACCCTCTACTTCGCGGGCCCCGGCTATCACTTGTCGGTGGAGCATGATCGCAGCCTGTCCCTGAGCCAGGAAGACCGGGTGCACCACTCGCGGCCAGCGATCGATATTCTGTTTGAGTCGGCTGCGGATGCCTTCGGCAAGGGCTTGTTGGCGATCCTGTTGACCGGCGCCAACCATGACGGTGCCCGAGGCCTGGCCTTCGTCAAGCAGCAAGGCGGCATCACTGTTGTACAAGACCCGGCAGAGGCGCGTGTCGCCGTCATGCCCCGTGCTGCGCTGGCGTTGCACACACCTGACCACATTCTGTCGCTGAGCCGCATTGGCTCACTGCTGGCTTCCCTGGAATATTCCCCATGTTAAGTACTGTCCAGGCCAAACTGCTGATCGTCGACGATCTGCCGGAGAACCTGCTGGCCCTCGAAGCGCTGATCAAGCGTGAAGACCGTCAGGTATTCAAGGCATTGAGCGCCGACGAGGCCTTGTCCCTGTTGCTGGAGCACGAGTTCGCCATGGCGATTCTCGACGTGCAGATGCCCGGCATGAACGGTTTCGAGTTGGCCGAGTTGATGCGCGGTACCGAAAAGACCAAGAACATCCCGATTGTGTTCGTCAGCGCCGCCGGCCGCGAACTCAACTACGCCTTCAAGGGCTATGAAAGCGGCGCAGTAGACTTCTTGCACAAGCCCCTGGATATCCACGCGGTCAAGAGCAAGGTCAACGTGTTCGTCGATCTGTACCGCCAGAGCAAGGCCATGAAACAGCAGGTCGAAGCCCTGGAGCGCAGCCGTCGCGAGCAAGAACTGTTGTTGAACCGCTTGCAGGCCACGCAAGCGCAGCTTGAGCAAGCCGTGCGTATGCGTGATGACTTCATGTCCATCGTTGCCCACGAAGTGCGTACGCCCCTCAACGGCCTGATTCTGGAAACCCAACTGCGCAAGATGCACCTGGCGCGGGACAACGCCGCCGCGTTCACCCTCGACAAGATGCACGCCATGGTCGACCGCGACGAGCGCCAGATCCAGAGCCTGATTCGCCTGATCGAAGACATGCTCGACGTCTCGCGGATTCGCACCGGCAAGCTGTCGATTCGCCCGGCGCGCTTTGACCTGGCCCAACTGGTGCGCAACCTGGTGGAGAACTTCGCGCCGCAAGTGGCGGCTGCGGATTCGTCCATGCACTTGGTAGCTGAAGGCCCGGTGGAAGGCCATTGGGATGAGTTTCGTATTGAGCAAGTGGTCACTAACCTACTGACTAACGCACTGCGCTACGGGGCCAAGAGCCCGGTGGATGTGCGTGTCTACACCGAACACGGTGAGGCGCGGATCGAAGTGCGTGACCGTGGCATTGGTATCAGCGAAGACAATCAGAAACGAATTTTCCAGCAATTCGAGCGCGTTTCCGCCAGCCAGGTTGCGGCCGGGCTGGGGCTTGGGCTGTTTATTTCCGAGCAGATCGTTGCGGCCCACGGTGGCGCAATTGAGGTCGAGAGCCAGATAGGCGAGGGGGCCCTGTTTCGAGTGTGCCTGCCCCTTGAAACATCGCCATGAAATCAATCGTCACCTCGACGCAACCTTCTGCGTGACCCCATGGTCGTAATTGCAGCAATTGACCGGACAAAGGTTCCCCATGAGTGAAGATGCACAAGATGTCGTTCTGATCGTCGAGGATGACGAATCCATTATGTTTGTGCTGGGTGAATACCTGGCCGGCCTGGGCTATCGGGTGTTGAAGGCCATCGATGGGGAGCAGGCCTTTGAAATCCTCGCGACCAAGCCGCACCTGGACCTGATGGTCACCGATTACCGTTTACCGGGTGGGATTTCCGGAGTGCAGATCGCCGAGCCTGCGATCATGTTGCGACCAGAGCTGAAAGTGATCTTTATCAGCGGCTACCCCCAGGAAATTCTCGACTGCAATAGCCCGATCACGCGCAATGCGCCGATCCTGGCCAAGCCGTTTGACCTGGATACGTTGCAGGAGCACATCCAACGCTTGCTGGCTTGACCTGCCTCCTGTAGTGAGCGGGCTTGCCCCGCGCTGGGCTGCGAAGCGGCCCCAAAACCAGGCAATCAGGTTCTACCTGAAGGAGTTCGTTGGCCCGATTAGGGCCGCTTCGCAGCCCAGCGCGGGGCAAGCCCGCTCACTACACGCGGATCATCTCGCGCACTTTGGCCGTCAACAGGTCGAAGGTGAAGGGCTTGGTGATCAGCTGCATCCCGGGGTCCAGGAACCCGCCCCGCACCGCTGCATGTTCGGCATACCCCGTAATAAACAACACCTTGAGGTTGGGGCGAACCTGTCGGCCGATTTCCGCCAACTGCCGGCCGTTCATGCCAGGCAGGCCAACGTCACTGATCATCAAGTCAATACGCTGGTCGGATTCGATGATCGGCAATGCCGTGTTGGCGTCTGCGGCCTCGACAAAGCCGTATCCCAGTTCCTTGAGCACCGCGCTGACCAACACGCGCACCGCTGGGTCGTCTTCGACGATCAGCACCGTTTCGCCGGCCTGGGCGAAGGGCAGCATTGCCGGGTCTGCCGCCACATCCGCGACGATTTCACCGATATAGCGGGGCAGAAACAGGCTCACCGTAGTGCCCTTGTCTACTTCACTATGAATCGTCACGTGCCCATGAGACTGGCGCGCAAAGCCATAGATCATCGACAGCCCTAGGCCGGTGCCCTGGCCAATCGGTTTGGTGGTGAAGAAGGGATCGAATACCCGGCTCATCAAGCCTTCAGGTATGCCGCAACCGGTGTCGCTGACGCTCAGCTCGACGTAATCGCCAGGCTTAAGGGTGCCGTAGGCCGCTGTAAATACGCTGTCCAGATGGCGATTGGTGGTCTCCACCCGCAAGCTCCCGCCATTGGGCATGGCATCGCGTGCATTGATGACCAGGTTGAGCAGGGCGCTTTCCAGTTGATTGGGGTCGGCTTCGGCCGTCCATAGCTCGTCGGTTAAGCGCATGTCGAGCGTGATGCTTTCATTGATGCTGCGCTGCAGCAACTCGCCCATGGAAGCCACCAGTTGGTTGATCTCCACCGGTTTTGAATCCAGCGATTGCCGGCGGGAAAACGCCAGCAGGCGATGGGTGAGGCCAGCGGCACGGTTGGCTGAGGTGACGCCCAGATCGATCAAACTGTCCAGGTCGTCGAGCTTGCCACGGGACACACGCCTTCGCAGCAGCTCCAGGCTCCCGATGATGCCGGTGAGCATGTTGTTGAAGTCATGGGCGATGCCACCGGTCAATTGGCCAACGGCTTCCATTTTTTGTGACTGACGCAAGGCTTCTTCGTTATGACGCAATTGGGCGGTGCGTTCTTCTACCTGTTGTTCGAGGGTTTCCAGCGTGCGTTGCAGGCGCAACTCACTTTCGCTCAGGTCGATCAAGCGGTCGCGGGCTTCGTATTGCCGGCGACGGCCACGCAGGGCGGTGCTCACCAGGCTGATCAACGTCACCGGGTGGAAGGGCCGCTCCAGGAAGGTGACGTTGCCCAGTAACCCGCTGAATTGACTGGAGCCGATTTGACCGCTGCCGCCGTGGTGGGTCATCAAAACAATGGGCAGGTCTGACCAGGCCGGCTGCTGATGCAAGTACTCAAGCAACGGCTCCAGGTCAACGCCGCGCAGGGCTTCAGCAGCAATGATAAGCACACCGCTGCCGTGTACCAGCGCCTCACAGAGTGCGTTCAAGTCGGTGGTGACGGTGCCACTGAAACCCGCCTCGTTGAGCATCATTAATGCCAGTGCCCCGTCGCGCCCCAGGGGCGCGAGGATAATGGCACGTTCGGATACGGGAGAAAGGTCCGCCACTAGCCTTGATCCTTGAGCAGGGGGGAGCCCGCGCCCATGTACGTAGGAATGCCGCGTAGTACACCCTGGAAGTTGTTCAATGGCTCACCCACCGTCATGCCGCGGCTGCCGATGCGGTATTCGCGGATTGTCGACTCGTGGGAGCCGGTGCGTTTCTTGATGATCGAAATCGCGCGACGGACTTCACCGACGGCCTCGAAGTAGCGCAGCAGAATGACGGTGTCGGCCAGATAGGTGATGTCTACCGGCGCCTGCATATCGCCCACCAACCCATGCTGGGCGACGGTCATAAAGGTCGCCGCGCCACGGCGATTGAGGTAAAGCAGCAACTCGTGCATATGCAGGATGAGCGCGTTCTCTTCCGGCATGGCGGCCGTATAGCCGTTGATGCTGTCGATCACCACGGTTTTGATCCCGCGCTCATCCACACAGCGTCGCACACGGTGGGAGAACTCTCCAGGCGACAGCTCGGCAGCGTCCACCTGTTCGATGAGCAGATTGCCCGTAGCCTGCAGGGCCTCCAGGTCTATGCCCATGTTCTTCATACGCTCGAACAACAGCCCCAGCTCTTCGTCAAAGATAAACAGCGCCGCTTTTTCGCCTCGGGCCACGGCGGAGGCAGCGAAGATCATCGAGATTAGCGACTTGCCCGTACCGGCTGGCCCCAGGATCAGGGTGCTGGAGCCGGTCTCGATGCCTCCGCCGAGCAGAGAGTCCAGCTCTTTGATGCCGCTGGTCAGTGTCTGGCGGTTGTAGCCGCCACGGTGTTCTGCGGCGACAAGGCGCGGAAACACCTGCACGCCACCCTGCATGATGGTGAAGTCATGGAAGCCGCCCCGGTATTTCTGGCCCCGATACTTCACGACGCGCACTCGCCGACGTTCGGCGCCGTAGGTGGGGGTGAGTTCCTCCAGCCGGATCACGCCGTGCGCCACACTGTGTACCGTCTTGTCGAGGGACTCGGTGGTCAGGTCGTCCAACAGCAACACGGTAGCGTCGTAACGCACGAAATAGTGCTTGATCGCCAAAATCTGCCGGCGATAGCGCAGGGAGCTTTGTGCCAGCAGGCGAATCTCGGAAAGGCTGTCCAGCACGACGCGCGTAGGCTTGACCCGTTCGACGACTTCGAAGATCTGCCGCGTAGCTTCGCCCAACTCCAGGTCAGAGGAGTACAGCAGGCTTTGCTGGTGCTCAGCGTTGAGCAGGCTTTCTGGCGGCGTCAGTTCGAAAATATGGATATTGTCGTCCAGGTCCCACCCATGAGACTTCGCGCCCTGGCGCAATTCGCGCTCGGTTTCCGACAGGGTGATGTAGAGCGATCGCTCACCATTCTTGGCGCCGGCCTGCAGGAAGTGCAGCGCAACGGTCGTTTTACCAGTGCCCGGCTCACCTTCCAGCAGGAACAGGTGGCTGCGCGACAGGCCGCCGGAAAGAATGTCATCCAGACCTTCGATGCCGGTAGCGGCCTTTTCACTGAACTGCGCATTGGATGTAGTCAAGGAGTACCCTCAGGTCACGTACAAATAGAGGTGCGCACCACCTCTGGCGCGCCTTAATCACTTGACCTTAGTGGCACGTAGCCGTTCCACAGTTTGTAAAATTTGTACAAGGCCTCTGTAGTTTTCAAAGACCTTGCTGCAACGCGGGATCATCCGGATTCTGCTGTTCAAGCTGCGCCAGCAGCACCTGGACATTCTGCAACTGGCCGCTTTCTGTCCAGTAATTGACCAGCAACACCCGCGCCTTGCGGTTGGCCGGATGGCGCTGGATGATTTCTTCCAACTGGCGTTGGGCGGCCTCCAGCTCATGCTGGGCGTGCAGGGTCGTGGCCAGGTCGTAGCGGTAATCCTGATTGTCCGATTCAAGCTCTACCGCTTTTGAAAGGCCCAGCAGCGCATACGGCCGCTCGCCATGGTGCAGCAACCACATGCCCAGCGCGTGTTGCAGGTAAGCCGACTCGGGGTGGGCAGCCAACTGGCGGGCCAATAGTTGACGGGACTCTTCGGACTTGCCTTGCTTGTCGAGCAACTCGATCTGGGCGACCACGGCCTGCAGGTTGTCGGGCTCAAGGCGCATGGCTTGCTCCAGGGCATTCTGCGCATCCGGGAGCAAAGCGCTGTGGATATACAACTGCGCCCGCTGAATCCAGTTTTCGGCGGTTTCGGGCTGCGCCTTGAGTTGCTTCACGAATTCATCGAGCACTTGCTGCAAGGGCCCGAAATACAAACCCAGGGTGTCGGGTGAGAGCCCCAGCAAGGCATTGGCGGCGGTGAAACGCACGCTTTGTTCGGGGTCGTCCAATGCCGGGCCCAGCAATAGCGTTCGCTGGCCGGAGGGCACCAGGCCGACGATGCTGTGGATCGCGGCTTCGCGCACCAGCGGGGAGTCGCTGACCAAGTCTTTGTCTGCCAGTTTCAACGCCTGTGGGCTGGGGTAGTTGGGCAGCTCGGCGTGCAGTGCGGCGCGGCGTTCAGGAGAGAGGTCCGGCCGGGCCAATTGCTGATACAGCACCCGCGCCGCGCCGGGCTCGCCATTGCGCGCTTGTTTCAGGGCTTTTGAATAACCGTGGGCAATCGTGGCAGGTACGCTCACCGGGGTGGTGCGGGTGAAATACCAAGTGAGCAAGACAACAAACAACAGGGCGCACAGGCCGATGATGGAGTAACGGCGTGACTTTGACATGCAGGCGTCCGAGCTATCGCAAAGCCGCCAGCTTCGGCCAGACCACGGCGAGTGTCAAACCCGTATCAGGTGAGCACGTAATCAGCCGGCTCAAGGGCTGGCGGCAGCTCGGTTTCACCGAGGGCGGCGAGCATCTCGCGCTCCAGGGTGCGCACGATGGCATTGCACGGCAGGTCATTCTCGTCGAAGCCGAACGGGTCTTCGAGGTCATCGCCAATCTCATCCAGGCCAAAAAACGTGTAGCTGACGATGGCGGTGAACACCGGCGTGAGCCAACCCAACGGCTCAGCCATGGCAAACGGCAACAGGATGCAGAACAGGTAAATGGTGCGGTGCAGCAGCAGGGTGTAAGGGAAGGGCAGCGGCATGCTTTTGATGCGCTCGCACGAAGCCTGCACCTGGCTGAGGCTGACCAAACGCGCTTCCCACTGGGTGTAGCGCCATTCGCTGATCACACCCTGCTCGGCCAATACTGAAAACCGCGCCCCGAGTTTTTGCAGCACGTTATCGGGGAGGTTTGGGTGGCCCGCCTCTATGCCGATCCAGGGCTTGATAGCCCGGGCCTCATCTTCAAAGCGCAATCTTGCAATCAAGCCATGGGCAAACCCGCACAACCCGCGCAGCAGGCCTGCGCGCTCCGCGCAGTCGCCAAGCACCTGGGTTTCGCGGGCCAGCGAGCGCATATCGATAATCATCTGGCCCAATTGCTTGCGGCCTTCCCACCAACGGTCATAGCAGGCGTTGTTGCGAAAACTCATGAAGATCGACAACGACAGGCCCAGCAGTGTGAACGGCGTGGCATTGACCTTGGAGAAGTAGGCGGGGTGCAGGGTTTCTACCAGCACAATCACCGAGGCCAGTAGCGTGACCATCAGGCTGCGCAAGGCGATGCGCTTGGCAATCGAGCCCTTGAGGGAAAACAGGATACCCAGCAAGTTGGGCTTTGGACGCACGATCATCAGCGGGAGGACTTCTTTGGTGGCGCAGGCCATCAGGTTAGAAGCTGGTAGGCGGGGCGTCCAATCGCTTGGGCCGACCGGTTGATCGGCGCGGTCGATCACTGGCCAAACCAGTCAGTCATATTGATGGCTTTGACCATTGCTGCACGCGCGCGTCGGGGCGACTATCTGGACCATTCTGATAGCCCAAGGAAAATAAAAATGCAGATTGAAAACAAGGTGTTCCTGGTCAGCGGCGGCGCATCCGGCCTGGGTGCCGCTACCGCAGAAATGCTGGTGGCGGCTGGTGCCAAGGTGATGCTGGTCGACCTGAACGCAGACGCTGTGGCGGCCAAGGCCGAGCAGTTGGGGGATAACGCCCGCAGTGCGGTCGCCGATATCAGCCAGGAAGCCGCAGCCCAAGCTGCCGTACACGCCACGGTCGCCGCCTTTGGTGGGCTGCACGGTTTGGTGAACTGCGCAGGCGTGGTACGTGGCGAGAAGATCCTCGGTAAGAACGGCCCCCACGCGCTGGCCAGTTTTGCCCAAGTGATCAACGTCAACCTTATCGGCAGCTTCAACCTGTTGCGCCTGGCCGCTGCGGCCATTGCCGAGACCGAGGCGAATGCCGACGGCGAGCGCGGCGTGATCATCAACACCGCCTCGGTCGCCGCGTTTGACGGGCAGATCGGCCAGGCGGCGTATTCGGCGTCCAAGGGCGCTATTGCCAGCCTCACCTTGCCAGCCGCTCGCGAATTGGCGCGCTTTGGCATCCGCGTCATGACCATCGCCCCCGGCATTTTCGAAACCCCGATGATGGCAGGCATGACCCCTGAAGTTCGCGACTCCTTGGCCGCCGGCGTGCCATTCCCGCCGCGCCTGGGTAAACCCGCTGAATACGCTGCACTGGTGCGGCACATCATTGAAAACAGCATGCTCAATGGCGAGGTGATCCGTCTCGACGGTGCCTTGCGCATGGCGGCCAAGTAAGGAGTTTTTTGAGATGACTGATCCCATCGTAATTGTCAGCGCCGTGCGCACCCCCATGGGCGGTTTCCAGGGCGACCTCAAGGGCCTGACTGCACCCCAGCTGGGTTCTGCCGCGATTCGTGCCGCTGTCGAACGTGCTGGTATCGCCACCGACGCTGTGGATGAAGTGCTGTTCGGCTGCGTACTGCCCGCCGGCCTCGGCCAGGCACCGGCACGCCAGGCTGCGCTGGGTGCAGGGCTGGACAAGTCGACCCGTTGCACCACCCTCAACAAGATGTGCGGTTCAGGCATGGAGGCCGCGATCCTGGCCCATGATTCACTGTTGGCCGGCAGCGTCGATGTCGTTATTGCTGGCGGCATGGAAAGCATGTCCAACGCCCCTTACCTGCTCGACCGTGCCCGCAGCGGCTATCGCATGGGCCACGGCCGCGTGCTGGACCATATGTTCCTCGACGGCCTTGAAGACGCCTACGACAAAGGCCGCCTGATGGGCACTTTTGCCGAGGACTGCGCCCAGTACAACGGTTTTTCCCGCGAAGCACAGGACGCCTTCGCCATCGCCTCATTGACCCGCGCGCAGGAAGCCATTGCCCATGGTAGCTTCGCGGCCGAGATCGTCCCGGTGCACGTCACCGTGGGTAAAGAGCAGAAGACCATCGAGCACGACGAGCAGCCACCCAAGGCCAAGCCTGAGAAGATCAGCAGCTTGAAACCCGCGTTCCGCGAAGGCGGTACGGTGACGGCGGCCAATTCCAGTTCTATCTCCGACGGTGCGGCGGCGCTGCTGCTGATGCGCCAGTCCGAAGCGCTCAAGCGCGGTCTCAAACCGTTGGCGGTGATCCATGGGCACGCGGCGTTTGCCGACGAGCCGGGGTTGTTCCCGGTGGCGCCGGTCGGTGCGATTCGCAAGCTGATGACCAAGACCGGCTGGACGCTTGACGAGGTCGACTTGTTTGAGATCAACGAAGCCTTCGCCGTGGTCAGCCTGGTCACCATGAGCAAACTCGAAATCCCCCACGCCAAGGTCAATATCCACGGCGGCGCCTGCGCCCTGGGCCATCCGATTGGCGCCTCGGGTGCGCGTATCCTCGTGACCCTGCTCTCGGCCCTGCGCCAAAACGGCCTTAAGCGTGGTGTCGCTGCGATTTGCATCGGCGGTGGTGAAGCCACGGCCATGGCCGTCGAATGCCTGTACTAAGGACCAATCACCATGCTGCCCAATGACGAACAATTGCAAATCAGCGACGCGGCCCGGCAGTTTGCCCAGGAGCGTCTCAAACCTTTCGCCGCCGAATGGGACCGCGAGCACCGCTTTCCCAAAGAGGCCATCGGCGAAATGGCCGAGCTGGGCTTTTTCGGCATGCTGGTGCCGGAACAGTGGGGCGGTTGCGATACGGGGTACCTGGCCTACGCCATGGCCCTGGAAGAAATCGCTGCTGGCGACGGCGCCTGCTCCACCATCATGAGCGTACACAACTCGGTGGGGTGCGTGCCGATACTCAAGTTTGGCAATGACGAGCAGAAAGAGCGCTTCCTCAAACCTTTGGCCAGCGGCGCTATGCTCGGCGCCTTTGCATTGACCGAGCCACAGGCGGGCTCCGATGCCAGCAGCCTGAAAAGCCGCGCACGCCTCGAAGGCGATCATTACGTGCTCAACGGCTGCAAACAGTTCATTACTTCCGGGCAAAACGCCGGGGTGGTGATCGTGTTTGCGGTGACCGACCCCGCAGCGGGCAAGCGCGGCATCAGCGCATTTATCGTGCCCACCGACTCGCCGGGCTACAGCGTGGCGCGAGTTGAAGACAAACTCGGTCAGCACGCGTCCGACACCTGCCAGATCCTGTTTGAGGATGTGAAGGTGCCGGTAGCCAACCGCTTGGGCGAGGAGGGCGAAGGCTACCGCATCGCCCTGGCCAACCTCGAAGGTGGTCGCGTAGGCATTGCTTCGCAAGCGGTGGGCATGGCCCGCGCCGCCTTTGAAGCCGCCCGCGACTATGCCCGAGAGCGCGAAAGCTTCGGCAAGGCCATCATTGAGCACCAGGCTGTGGCCTTTCGCTTGGCCGACATGGCCACGCAAATCGCCGTCGCCCGGCAGATGGTGCATTACGCCGCCGCGCTGCGCGACAGTGGCAAGCCGGCACTGGTCGAGGCGTCCATGGCCAAGCTGTTTGCTTCGGAAATGGCCGAAAAAGTCTGTTCCGCTGCCTTGCAAACCCTGGGCGGTTACGGTTACCTGAGCGACTTCCCGCTGGAGCGGATCTACCGCGACGTGCGGGTCTGCCAGATTTATGAAGGCACCAGCGATATCCAGCGCATGGTCATCTCACGCAATCTCTAAGGAGCCGATACATGAGTTACGAAACGATTTTGCTCGACATCCAGGGCCGCGTCGGGCTGATTACCCTCAATCGCCCCCAGGCCTTGAATGCGTTGAACGCGCAGTTGGTCAGTGAACTGAACCAGGCGCTGGATGGCTTGGAAGCCAACCCTGAAATCGGCTGCATCGTGTTGACCGGCTCGAAGAAAGCCTTCGCCGCCGGCGCCGATATCAAGGAAATGGCCGAGCTGACCTACCCGCAAATCTACCTCGACGACCTGTTCAGCGACAGCGACCGAGTGGCCAACCGCCGCAAGCCGATTATTGCCGCTGTCAACGGCTTCGCCCTGGGCGGTGGCTGCGAGCTGGCGCTGATGTGTGACTTTATCCTGGCGGGCGATGGCGCGAAGTTCGGCCAGCCAGAAATCAACCTCGGCGTACTGCCAGGCATGGGCGGCACCCAACGTCTGACCCGTGCGGTGGGCAAGGCCAAGGCCATGGAGATGTGCCTGACCGGGCGTTTTATCGATGCGGTCGAAGCAGAGCGCTGCGGCATCGTTGCGCGCATCGTGCCCGCTGATGAGCTGCTGGAAGAAGCGCTGAAAGTCGCCACCTTGATTGCCGGCAAGTCGGTGCCTATCAGCATGATGGTCAAGGAAAGCGTGAACCGGGCGTTTGAAGTGAGCCTGTCTGAAGGCGTGCGTTTTGAACGCCGGGTGTTCCATGCGGCGTTTGCCACGCTGGATCAGAAGGAAGGCATGGCGGCGTTTGTGGCCAAGCGGGCGCCGGAGTTCAAGGATAAGTAATCGTATTTAGCACACGCTGGCGATCAAAGTGTGGGAGCGGGCTTGCTTGCGAATGCGGTGGTTCAGTCACCTGATATGTTGACTGACACTCCGCTATCGGGAGCAAGCCCGCTCCCACATTGATTTTGTGGTGTGGCAGTTAGAGCTGACCACTCTCTATCTGGTACATGAAGATAAAAACTGTGGGAGGGGGCTTGCTCCCGATAGCGGTGGTTCAGTCAGCTTACCTGTAGCTGACCCACTGCAATCGGGGGGTAAGCCCCCTCCCACATTTGGTTGTCGGTGTGTCAGTTAGAGCGGGTAGTTCTTGAGCTCCCTGGCAATCACCATCCGCTGAATCTCGCTCGTACCCTCGTAAATCTGTGTGATCCGCGCATCCCGGTAGTAACGCTCCACCGGGTAATCTTCCAGATACCCATACCCGCCATGAATCTGCATGGCTGACGAACACACCTTCTCGGCCATTTCCGAGGCAAACAGCTTGGCCTGGGACGCTTCCGACAGGCATGGTTTGCCAGCACTGCGCAGACGGGCCGCGTGCAGGATCAACAGGCGTGCAGCGTTGAGCCGGGTTTGCATATCTGCCAGCAGGTTGGCAACGCTCTGATGTTCAATGATCGCCTTGTCGAACTGCACGCGGTCGCGGGCATAGGCGAGCGCCGCCTCAAAGGCTGCACGCGCGATGCCCAGCGCCTGGGCGGCGATGCCAATGCGGCCGCCTTCCAGGTTGGACAGGGCAATGGCCAGGCCCTTGCCGCGTCCACCCAACAGGTTGGCTTCGGGCACGGTGCATTGGTTGAGCGTGACGGCGCAGGTGTCCGAGGCACGAATGCCCATCTTGTGTTCGGTGCGGTCCACCACAAAGCCAGGGGTGTCAGTCGGTACCAGGAACGCGGAAATACCTTTCTTGCCCAGGTTGGGGTCTGTCACTGCAAACACGATGGCCAGCTTGGCGCGTTTGCCATTGCTGACGAACTGTTTGGCGCCATTGATCACCCACTGGCCGTCGCGCAGTTCGGCGCGGGTGCGCAGGTTGTGGGCTTCGGAGCCGGCCTGCGGTTCGGTGAGGCAAAAGCAGCCAATCGCCTGGCCGCTGGCGAGGTCGGCGAGCCAGGTTTCTTTCTGTGCAGTTGTGCCGTAGTTGAGGATCGGCCCGCAACCGACTGAATTATGAATGCTCATCAGTGCGCCAGTGGCACCGTCACCGGCAGAAATCTCTTCGACAGCGAGGGCGTAGGCCACGTAATCGACGTAAGTACCGCCCCATTCTTCTGGCACCACCATGCCGAGGAAGCCGAGTTCACCCATTTTGGTCACCAAGCCGTCATCGATCCAGCCGGCCTTTTCCCAGGCTTGGGCGTGAGGGGCTATTTCACCACGGGCGAAGTCACGGGCCATGTCGCGAATCATGACTTGTTCTTCTGTGTATTCAATATCTTGCATGGCTTAGTTCGCAACCTGCTTGAAGTGATGAAAAAAGCTTTCGACATGGCTGGCATCCAGCCCGTGGAGGGTGGGCGGGTTCCAGCGCGGGGTTTTGTCCTTGTCGATGATCAGGGCGCGCACGCCTTCGATGAGGTCGCCACGCTCAAACCATTGTTGGTCCAGGTGCAGTTCGAGGGCAAAGCACTGCTCTAGCGGCAGGCGTCGGCCACGGCGCAGCATTTCCAGGGTTACGGCCATGGCCAAGGGCGAGCGGGTTTGCATGAGCCTGGCGGTGGCCAGCGCCCACTCATGGCTGTCGGCAACGGTGACCGCTTGCAATTGCTCGACGATGCTAGGCACATCCGGCAGGGCGAAAAAGTGGTCGATCACCGGGCGCAAGGCGGCCAGCGGCGCGTCGGGCAGCTGTTGCACAGCTATTTTGGCCAGTACGCCTTGCAGGTCCTTGAGCGGCGAGTCGTGCCAGTGCAGATGGTCGAGCTTGTGGTCGAGATCTGCCAGCCGGGCGCTGTCGAGGTGCCAGTCTGCCAGGCCGCAGTACAGCGCGTCGGCGGCACGGATTTGCACGCCTGTCACGCCGAGGTAAATGCCCAGCTCGCCGGGGATGCGCGACAGGAAGTAGCTGCCGCCCACGTCGGGGAAGTAACCGATGGCCACTTCGGGCATCGCCAAGCGGCTGCGCTCAGTGACCACGCGCAGGTCGGCGCCTTGCACCAGGCCCATGCCACCGCCCAGCACGAAGCCGTCCATCAGCGCCAGGACCGGTTTGCGGTAATGGTGGATGGCCAGGTCCAGTGCGTATTCCTCGACGAAAAAGTCCTGGTGCAGCGTGTCGCCGTCTTTGAAGCTGTCGTACAGGGAACGAATATCACCGCCGGCGCAGAAGGCTTTTTCACCGGCACCTCGCAATACCACGGCGTAGACGCTCGGGTCATCGGCCCACGCCTGCAACTGATGGGTCAGGCTGCGGACCATGCCCAGGGTGATGGCATTCAAGCCGGCGGGGCGATTGAGGGTAAGGTGGCCGATATGGTTGCGGACGTCGGCCAGCACCTCTTCTTGACTTGATTCGACACGGCTTGCCTCGGATGAAACCTGAGCAGTCATCTCTAACTCCCTGCTTTTATTGTTCTTTATCAAGATGTTCGCGTACGAACCATCTCGCGATCGTACCAGTGCAAATTTGCCCAGTACAACCGTCAATCATGCAGGTAGTTGTTGCATTTATGCACGAGCACCGCGCGGGTGAAAATACGCTGACAATGCCTCGGCACAGTGCAGGATGGCACGCCGGGCCTTGGGGGCGGCACCTGGATAGTTGATAAAACCGTGGTGCACGCCTGCATACTCCCAATGGCTGACGCGTACTCCCGCTTTTCTCAGCTGACGGGCATAGGCTCGGCCCTCGTCGCGCAGTAGGTCCAGGCCGGCAGTCACGATCAGCGCTTGCGGCAAGCCGCGCAACACGGGGTGGCGCGCCGGTGAAAGCCGTGGGTCAGCCAAGGAATGCCCTTCGGGTACATACTGGCTCACATACCAGTCCATCAGGCTTGCGGTCAGCCCATCCCCTTGAGCAAAGTCGTTTCGAGAGCGGTTGCTGGCCAGGCAATCAAGCACCGGGTAAAGCAGCAGTTGAAAGCCGATCGCTGGCCCTGCGCAATCGCGGGCGCGCTGGCAGATAACGGCTGCCAGGCCGCCGCCTGAGCCACCACCGGCAACGGCGAGGCGTCTGCTGTCTATGCCGAGTGCCGACCCGTGAGCGGCGACCCACTCGGTGACGGCATAACAGTCGTCAATGGCCGCCGGAAAGCGATGCTCGGGGGGCCTGGCATAGTCCACGGCGACGACTGCGCAACCGGCCCACTCACAGATGACCCGGCAGAAGCTGTCGTGGGTGTCCAGGTCACCTGCCACCCAACCGCCGCCGTGAAAGTACAGCAACACCGGCACCGGCGGCGCCATGGCCGGCCCGTACACTCTGACACGCACGGGACGGTCAGGGCCTGGGATCGAGCGCTCATGCACTGACATGACCACGGCATCCCGCACGGCAGTGCGTACGCTGTCGGGCGTCATCACTGGCCGGTCCATGCCTGTGCCTCGATCTCTATCAGATATTCGGGCGCGATCAACTCCTTGACCCCCAGCAACATGGTGGTGGGCGGACATTGGCTGAAAAACTCCTGATGGGCCTTGGCGATTTGCGGCCAGCGGGCGACATCCTGGGTGTACATGCGCGTGGCGACCACCAGGGTTCGGTCCACACCCAACTGCTGGAGTGCGGTCTCGATGATCTCCAGGCAGCGCCGGGTCTGGCGATAAACGTCACCTGGCGCGTAAGGGTTGCCGTCTTCGTCGAACGCTACGGTGCCGCTGGTGACCACGAGGTTGCCGGCCCGTAACGCACGGCAGTAGCCGCCGTTTTTCTCCCAGGGCGCTGCCGAGAAACAGCGTTGTATCGACGGGCACGTGTCAACAGGCTCCAGATCGACGTGCAAGGTTTTCAGACCGCGAAACTGCAGGTTGTTGGTACGCCATACCGGCGGTTTCTTTTCTGAGAGGCGCAGCGTTGGAAACCGCTGCAGCAGGCGCGTGAATAACACCTCGGCTTCCAGACGAAACAGCGCCGGGCCCAAGCAAAAATGCACACCGAGCCCAAAGGCCAGGTGCTTGTTTTTCTCACGTCGAATGTCAAAGCGGTCGGGGTCGACAAAGTGTTCAGGGTCTCGATTGGCTGCAGCCCGCATGAGGTAAACCAGATCGCCTTTGCGCAGTGTCTGGCCTCTGAGGTGCACATCCTCTGTCAATACGCGATGACTGAATTGCCCAGAGGGGTCGATACGCAACATTTCTTCGACGGCGGGTTTGGTCAGCGAAGGGTCAGCCAGCAACGCGCTCAGTTGTTCGGGGTTGCGCAGCAGATACCAAAGGCCGATCCCGAGCATATCGGCGCTGGTGGTATAGCCTGCGACGAGTACGAACACCACTTGGGCCAGCAGATCGTCCTTGCTCGCGTCGGGGCCTGCGGCAGCGATTACCCGGCTGACCAGGTCATCTTTGGGTATTTTTTTTCGCCTATCGATCAGCTTGCCAAAGTACTCATACATTTCTTCCAAGCCCTGCAACGCTCTCGATGGCCCATCAGCCTCGAAGTTGCCTACCAGGAACATCAGGATCACGTCTGTCCAGCGGCGCAACTTGAGCGCGTCTTTTTTGGGGATGCCGTACAGCATCGCCAGCACCCTGGCCGGCACTTGATTGAACACTTTACTCATGAGTTCCGGCGCGGGGCCCAAGGATGACAGGATTTCATCGGTGACCGCCTCAATGTCTGCGCGCAACGCCTCGATGGAGCGCGGTGTGAACGCCTTGCCCAACAAGTGGCGGCTGGCCTGATGCACCTTGCCATCCTGGGAGTACATCCACTGCGAGGCCTTCTCGATAAACGGTTCAAACAGCGCGCGTTTATCGGGAGGCAGTTGGACATTGACCAACTGACGCATCCTGTCCGATGAGTAACGGGCGGCATCGCCTTGTGCTGCATGTACGTCGTCATAGCGAGTCAGCAGCCAAGCCTTGTGTTGGTCGCTCCAGTACACCGGGTTATGCTCACGCAAATAGGCGAAGGCAGGGTAGGGGTCGCGAATAGTCTCGGGGTCGCAAAAGTCAGGTTTCCATTGGGCGTCCATGTTCATTGCTCCTCATACAGTGCTCGGGTGAACTGCTGGATGTAATCGGCGTGGGCGATCGGCGCGCTGACCAGCAACTTGTGTGGCTTGAGCCAGGCGGCAAGCTTTGTGACGCGGGCCGCGCTGGCGCGTGGCTGTGGCATTGCGGATGTGTTCCAAGGGTGCAGGTAGTGCATGAACACACGGGTCAAGTCAGCCTGCATACCGGAGTCGAGTTGCTGGTGTTGAGCTTCTTGGATGATCAGGTCCAGGGCGCGGGCGTAGGCCAGGCCAACGGCTTGTTGATGGGTGAAACCCTTGGGCTGGCGGCACTGCTTAACAATGCGTTGCTCAATCTGCTGACCAAGGTTGCTGGGCGGATCGTTGTCGAAGCGTGGCCGCGTCAGTGCGTCTTTGATCACCTGGTAGGCCATCACGCTGTTGTCACCGGCAAACGTGGGGCTTATTTCGAAGTCCATGCGCATCGTGACGATCTGGTTGTAGTGGTGAAAACCTTGCGAGCCGCACAACTCACGGCACTGGGCGATGATCTCCAGGCCCATCCAGGTGCCGATGCATTTGCTTAAGGCGGCGAGGATATGCAGTTGCTTGCGCTGCTCTATGTGCTGCCATTGGCGTTCGAAGCGCGTGAGGATGGCCTGCTCCAGGTACTTGAGCGCAATCGCTTTGAGCTGCGCGCTGTAAAGACGCTGGCGGAACAACGGGTTGGCCAGCAAAGGCCCCATGGATGACCCGGTTTGCACCTGGCGGTGCTGGGCGAATCGATAGGTCAAATGGGCGCTTAACCCCGCCCCATGCCGCGAGGCAGCCATCAGCAGCAGGCGTTCCTGCAGGAAGGTCTCGAGCGCATTGATAAAGCGCTCGCTTTTGGGCAGGTCGCTGACAAATTGACCCTCGGCGGTAAACCGCGCATGCCGTTGCAACAGTGCGTCGGTGCTCAACGGCATCTGGTTAAAGCGCAGGCCAGCGACCTGGTTGGCATGAATGCCGCCTTTGGGGTCGCAGGCCATGACGGTGACGCCTGGCAGTAACGGGCCGTTTTCGCTGTCGCGAATTCGCACACGAAACCAATGGTGCCCCTGGTCTTCGCCATTGGCGTGCAATTGCGCGAGCACCATTACGACCTGTGCGGCGTACAGGCTATTGCCGATCCAGTATTTGCACGCATCCGCGCTGGGTGAGTCCAGTAACAGGCCGTGTTGCTGGCTGTCGTAGGTCACGCGTGTCTTGAGGTTGCGTACGTCGGTGCCGCTGGCGATTTCAGTGCAGCCGAAGGCGTACACCGCGTGCATCTGCGTCACTTCGTCGTGAAAGCGCGCCACTTGCGCGGGGCTGCCTTGGGTCAGCAACGCATTGGCCGCGATCATGTGATCGACCAACGACGAATACAGGGCGTAATCGTAGGCGCCGATCTGGCCGATCAGCTCGCACAGCTCGCGAAAGCGTGCCCCGTGGGGCTGGCCCAGCCACATGTCGTTGTTGATGAGCCCCGCATCGAAAATAGCGTGCATGCGCTGGATGGTCAGGTCCATGTAGGCCCTGAGGGGTAAGTGATAACGCGATCTGGCGTCGAACAAGGTCGAGCGCAGCAGCTTTTGTAAGTTATGGTCCACGGTGAGATGCTCCAGGCCCGAACGCACAATTCGAAACCACCTGGGCATGAGGGCCGGCGTGCAGAGCGATGGGCAACTGTGCAATGGGAGAGGCGGGCAGGGGCTACCCGTTTGGATCACCGCACGTGAACACCAATCTTTGGCCAGACGTTTCATGTCTTCGCAACTGGTATACGGCGACCCAGACTTCAGGATGAACAGCAGACAATGCCAAGTGACTTTTAAACGTTAGTATTCAAATCCCCGAGTGCAAGCCCGTTCGTCACCGCTGTGCGAGCACTTGGCCGATGCTGCGCCGCCTCGCGTGGTGTTCAGCGGCATGGATCAACTGTTCCAACTCACTGGGTTCGATATCGTAGAACTGCTCCATGTCAGCCAACGCCAGTTTCAGGTCGGCAGCGGTTATCGCTGGGTCGACAGGCGCCGCAGGGCCGCCCACGGTAACCGCCGGTGTGTCGACACCACCCTTGGGGTAGCGCGTGCGCGTGGCGTTGTTATAGGCCAGCGCACACGCCAGCAGCGTGCCGGCACCGAGCATCACCGCGCCCAGTTCATACCAGCCCAGGCCGGCTGACACCGGGTCGGTCAACACCAGCGTCATCGCCAGGCCACCAGCGGGCGGGTGCAGGCAGCGCAGCCAGCAGATCAACACCACGGTCATGCCCGCCGCCAGGCAAGCGCTGCCCAGGGTGCGCCCGAGTACGCGAGCGACCAGCAAGGCGACAACGCCTGCGCACAGGTAGCTGCCGATGATCGACCACGGTTGCGCCAACGCGCCGGATGACACGGCAAACAGCAACACTGCCGAGGCGCCAAGTGGCCCGAGAAGATGGAGGGCGACGTCCATGCCAAACACCTGGGCGCACACCCAGACACTGAACATTGTGCCCAGAGCCATGCCGATGGCGGCACGGCTCCATTCCGTGGGGTGGGTGTTGATTGCAGCGGGGAACCAGCGAGCGAGCATCAAAGGGCAGTCCATAAACGGCAGGCAAAAAAAAGGCTTGTCTGGTTGCCCGGAGAAGCCTTTTGGAAAGTTCCAACATTGGGGGAAGGAACCTGTGCAGTGTGCCGCGCCTGTTAGCACGTCGCCAATGCATATTAATGAGGGTTAAATGCAATATTAATGCAGTTAGGGTGCGTTGGACTTATCCAAGTGCAGCAGCACATACGGGTTCATATCGAACTCCCCCCTCAACGCCGGCGTTATGGCGCGAAAGCGCGGGTCTTGCAGCGTTGCGAAATCCTCAGCGCTCATGACCAGCCACGCCGGGGTAGGAATTCGGTTCAGGTCAGCAGGCCGTTGCGTAAACAGCGGTACACGGTCGCAATCGTAGCTGACCATGAACTTGATCGCTTTAGCATCCTTGCCCAAGCCGTGCAGCACTACTGGCGCGGGATCCTGCTGGATCATGGCCTTGGCGGCGAGACTGAAGGTGCGGGTGTCGTAGAGGCTGCGCTGCAACGGTTCGACCACCATGATGTAGGTGGCCCACAACGCCAATACGGCTGTGATCGCCGGCCCGACCGGGCGCATGCGTGGCTTGAGCACGGCCAGTAACGCCACGACTTGCAGGGTAGCGAGCACTGCGAAGATCAGCTCAAGGTGGTCCAACCGCTCGGCATAACGGCGCCGCACAACCAGCAGCGCGACCGCCAACAGTGCCGGCAACAGCACCCATATTCCCAGCATCAAACCCCGCAGCCACGCGAACAGCCGTCCGTGGGCGACCTGGAAGGGGTACGCCGCAATGATTGCCGCCATGGGCAGCATCGCCAGCACATAACGTGCTTTCTTCGCTTGAGGAACCGACAGGCCGAGCATCACCAGCAAGCCCGCGGCTGCGCAGTACAAGACCAGTTGCAAGGCTGGGTCTGGCTGGCGACGCCCGCCTGCAGCCACCGCAAGCAGCACCAGCAGCGCCACCGGGTAGGCGAAGGCGTAATTACCCAGCGAGCTGGTGAAGTAATACAGCACGCCGCTGGAGCCTTCGCTGCCATCCATGCGCCCCAGGAACTGCATGCGGATCACGTCCTGCATGAACGCTTCGCCGCCGCTGAGCTTGGCCAGCAGCAACAGCACGCCGACGCACGCCACCAGCAATGCCAGGGCGACCAGCCCGAAGCCGAACAGCGGGCGCCATTGCCGATTGATCAGGTAGTAGCTGCACAGCACGCCGGTGGGAATCACCAGCCCGATGGGCCCGCGAATCGCGAAACCGATGATCAGCAACGCGTACAGCCAATGCAGGCGTTTGCTGGCGCCGAAGTGATCATGGGCATAACCCAGGTAAAACACCGCCAGTGCCACTGCAGCGAGCATCTGGTCGAGGGACACTGCCCGGGTTTCGCTGACGAACGTGCTGCTGAGCAGCAACATCGCCACGCTCAACAGGCCCCAGCGCGAAGAGTGGGGCGCGGTGAGGCGATAGACCAGCGTGACGATGCAGGCCGAGGCAATCGCCGTCGGCAACCAAGCGGTAAAACTGGTGACCTGGCCCAACGGCAACGACACCAGCCAGGTCAGCAGGGTCGAGGTGGCCAGGTAGTCGGCATACGGCTGCCCGTACGTGGTGGGGAAAAAGCTCGGCCCATGACGCAGCATCTCCTGGGCGAACACCACAAAGCGCGAGTCAAAACCAATGATCGCCTGGTGCCAGTTGCCAGCAATAAACAACAACAGCGCCAACACACCCAAAGCGATGGATTGCTGGCGCACGGTTGTATTCAACAGGGGCGGTCGGGCTGTGTTCACCTATCCGGCTTCCACGACCTGAGGCACCCACTGCTGCTGGGGAATCGGCAACTGGCAGGAGTCGCCACGCCCAATCGGGTAGTACTGGAAGCCTTTGCGCGCAAGGCGCTCGCCGTCGTACAGGTTGCGGCCGTCGAAGATCACCGGGGTTTTGAGACGCTGGTGGATCAGGTCGAAGTCCGGGGCCTTGAATTGCTGCCACTCGGTGCAGACGATCAGTGCGTCGGCGCCGCCCAGGGTTGATTCCGGGGTGCCCATCAGCATCAGCCGTGGGTCGTCGCCGTAGATGCGTTGGGTTTCCTGCATGGCTTCCGGGTCAAAGGCACGCACGTTGGCGCCAGCCGCCCATAAGGCTTCCATCAATACCCGGCTTGGCGCATCGCGCATGTCATCGGTGTTGGGCTTGAAGGCCAGGCCCCACAAGGCGAACGTCTTGCCCCGCAAGTTGCCTTTGAAGAACGCGTTGATGCGCTCAAACAGCTTGCTCTTCTGGCGCTGGTTGATGGCTTCCACCGCTTGCAAAAGATCACTGGAGCAATTGGCTTGCTTGGCGCTGTGGATCAGGGCGCGCATGTCCTTGGGGAAGCACGAGCCGCCGTAGCCGCAACCGGGGTAGATAAAGTGATAGCCGATACGCGAGTCGGCGCCGATACCCTGGCGCACGGCCTCGATGTCGGCGCCCAGGTGTTCGGCCAGCTCGGCGATCTGGTTGATAAAGCTGATCTTGGTGGCGAGCATGCAGTTGGCCGCGTACTTGGTCAGTTCGGCGCTGCGCACGTCCATGAAGATGATGCGATCGTGGTTGCGGTTAAAGGGCGCGTACAGGTCGCGCATGACGTCGCGCACCTCTTCACGCTCGCAGCCGATCACGATGCGGTCCGGGCGGCGGCAGTCGGCGACCGCCGAGCCTTCCTTGAGGAATTCAGGGTTGGAGACGATATCGAACTCCAGGTGCCGGCCGGCCACGTGCAGGGCTTTTTCCATGTGGGCGCGCAGGGTGTCACCGGTGCCGACGGGCACGGTGGACTTTTCCACCAGGATCACCGGGTTGCTGCGGTGACGGGCCACGGCATCGCCCACCGACAGCACGTACTTGAGGTCGGCCGAACCGTCCTCGTCCGATGGCGTGCCCACGGCGATAAACAGTACTTCACCGTGTTCGACGGCGATTTTTTCGTCATGGGTGAAGGTCAGGCGTCCGCTTTCCAGGTTTTCCTTGACCATCGAAGCCAGCCCCGGCTCGAAAATGGTCACATGGCCTTTTTGCAGTTGCTCGACTTTGTTTTTGTCCACGTCCATGCAAATGACATCGTGACCGACTTCAGCTAATACAGTGGCCTGCACCAGGCCGACGTAACCGCTACCAAATACACTGATTTTCATGGGGTATTCCTGGGACTTGTAGTGCTAGCACGGCGAGAGTTGATAACTACAACACCAAGGATGACCAAGGCCACCCCCAGGGTTTTTGAAAGCGAAAAATGCTCGTTGAACACTGGCAGGCTGGCGGCCAGCAGGTACACCAGCGCGTAGCTGATACTCAGCAACGAATAGGCGCGGCCCAAAGGCAAGTGTTTGAGGGCGCCGAGCCAACAGAGCATCGACAGCGCATAGGCGAAGATCGCCAGCAGCACCATGCCGAGCGCGCCAACATCAATCCGGGCGCTTAACCATTCGTTGGGCAGCGGCAAGCGCGTCATGCTCCAGCGCATGCCCAACTGGGCAGCACTGACGAGGCCGACGCTGCCCAATGCCAAGGCAAAACCCTGTAGGCGGCTCATACCTGGCGCCCCAGCAGCACGACGCCGGCAATCACCATCGCCACACCCAACCAGTGGCGGGTATCGATCGGTTCATGGAACACAAACCGCGCCACCAGGGTCACCAGCACAAAGTTCAGGCTGAGCATCGGGTAGGCAATGCCGACTTCCAGGCGCTGCAACACCAACAACCACACCAGCAGGCCCAGGCCCAGGCAAGCCAACGCCGCCCACAGCCACGGCGAACGCAGTTTCAGTGCCCAGCCATCGGGCAGGTGGCGCCAGCTTTCCACGGCGAACTTCTGCGCCACCTGGCCCATGCACGTGAGCAGGCACGCTGCCAATAGCAGCAGCAGGGTGATCATTGGGTAACCTGCGGGAAGATCAGAATCATGAGATTGCCTTGCTCATAGCGCTGGCCGTCATTGGGCAGCAATGCAACTTCGGCAATTTCATCGTCACCTTTAACCCGCATTACCACGCCGACCGCACCTTTTTTGCGTGCAGCGCTCATCCATTGCTGGATTTGGCTGGTATCCACCTTGTGCTGGCTGGCATCCGGGTAGGCGAGACCGTATTTCACTTCGCCGACGGTGTTGTAGAGCGTCACGTCGGGACGTGCCAGGCGCCATGACAGGGCTGATGCGGCGCCCAGGTCATTGCTGAGCAACGCGGTGGCTGGCTGCAGTTCGTGCACGTGATCGATGATGAATTGATCCGGGGTTTTGTTGTAGACCACCGAGTGGGGCAGCGCAGCCGGCACCAAGGCCACGAGCAAGCCACTGCCGATCAGCGGTGCGGCCCACAGTTTCAAGGGGCGTGCGGCCTGCAGCAGGTTGGCGATGATCCAGCCGAACAGGAAGACAAACACCAGCATCAGGCTGAGGGTTTCCTCGCCGTGTTCGTACACTGGCTTCTTCAATTGGAACCAGGTCAGCGCCAGCACGGCCACGACACCCAGCGTCAGGTTCAACCAGCCGTTGATGCGCAGGGCGCGGCTGCGACCCTGCGCAAGTTTGTCGGCCAGGGTCGAGCCCATCAACAAAGCCAGCGGCAACAGGCACGGCATGATGTAGGAGGGCAACTTACCCTTGGCCAGGCTGAAAAACGCCAGGGGCATCAGCAGCCACAACAGCACAAAGCCTATTTGAGGGGCGCGTTTCGCCTGCCAAGCTTGCTTGAGCGTCGATGGCAGCAGGGCAACCCAGGGCAGCGAGAACGCAACCAGCAACGGCAGGTAGTACCAGAACGGCTCAGCATGCTGGGCATCTTCGCCGGCAAAGCGTTGGATATGCTCGTGCCAGAAGAAAAAGTTCCAGTAATCAGGCTCTTGCACGTGCACCGCCAGGGCCCACGGCAGGCTCACTACAATCGCCACGACAACTGCGACCAAGCCATAAGCCAGCAGCTCGCGAAAGCGTTTTTGCCAAACCGCGTAGGGCAGGGCGATCAGCACCGGCAGCAGCCAGGCCAGAAAGCCCTTGGTCATAAAGCCCATACCACAGGCAAACCCCAGCAACGCCCAGGCAGCCAGGCGACCGTTGCGGGTGGTGCTGTCAAAGCAAAACCACAGCGCGACACCGGTCAGGTTGACCCAGAAGGTGAACTGCGGATCGAGGTTGGCATAACCGCCCAGTGCCGCAATGCTGACAAAGCTCATGTACAGCACGGTGCTGATCAGGCTTTTGTGCGGGTCATTCCACAAACGGCGCGATACCAGGTACACCAGCACGATGCTCAAACCGGTGCTCAAGGCCGAGGCGAAACGCACGCCGAACAGGTTCTGCCCGAAGATCGCCTGGCCCAGCGCAATCATCCAGTAACCCGCCGCTGGTTTTTCAAAGTAGCGAATGCCCATGAAGTGCGGCGACGCCCATTTGCCGGTCAGCAGCATTTCCTGGCTGATCTGTGCGTAGCGGGTTTCATCCGGAATCCACAGGCCATGGGTGGCCAGTGGCAACAGGTAAAACACGCCAAAAGCCATCAGGAGCAGGGGCAACGCCCAACGGCGGATCATGCTTGCTGCACTCCCAGCCAGCCCTCGCGGCCAGGTAAGGCGCCACGTACCAGGTGTTGTTGGGGGAGCGTGGTCACATCCGCGGGCAACAGGTCGCCCAAGGGTTTGAAGTCGATGCCGCGCTGCCCTGCCTGGGCGAGCAGTTGGCGAAAATCGTTGGCCATCAGAATCCCTTCCACTTCTGCGTGGATCGTGTAGACGTTCAGCTTCGACGCGGCAAAACGGTCTAGGATGAACCCATTGAAGTCTTTGGCAGCCACCACCGGCCCGACGACTTCGTCGAAGGTCGGCAGGTCTACCGGAATTTGTGGGGTGCCCGCGCTGCCATCGGCCAAGGTTGGACGAAACAGGCGGCTGCCCCGGCAATCGCTGTTGTAGCGAAAGTTAAACCCTTGCTTGGCTTGCACCACGCGCTCATCGGCACGCCAGCCGGCAGCGGCTGAACAGTCGATGGGTTCACCGAGAATGTCGTTTAGGGTGTCAACGCCCCGGCGGATCTGCTCCACCAACTGCGCTTCGCTCCAGCGCCCGGCGTTGGCCTGCCAGCCGTGGTGATCCCAGGCGTGCAAACCGACCTCATGCCCGGCAGCCTTGGCCTGGCGCATCAAATGCCCCAGGTCACGACCAATCGGCTTACCCGGCCACGCCGTGCCGGCCAGCAGGATATCCAGGCCATACAAACCCACTGCGTTGGAGCGCAGCATCTTCCACAGGAACTGCGGGCGGATGAGGCGCCACAAGTGGCGCCCCATGTTGTCCGGCCCGACACTGAAGAAAAACGTCGCCTTAACCGAGGCGGAGTCCAGGGTTTCGAGCAACCGCGGCACACCTTCACGGGTGCCACGGTAGGTGTCGACGTCGATGCGTAGACCTGCCTGCATCAGCGCTTGTCCGCGATTTCGAGCATGGCTTCACGCAAGAAGAAGTCCAGCGTGTTGCCAATGGTTTCGCTCATCTCTACGGTCGGCTCCCAGTTCAACAGGCGCTTGGCGTTGTCGATGCTTGGCTTGCGGTGGGCCACATCCTGGTAACCGGTGCCGTAGAACGCCTTGCTCTCAACATCGCGAAAGCCCGCGAACGGCGGGAAGTTGCCGCGCAGCGGGTGGGCTTCGAACTGACGCAGCAGCTCTTCGCCCAATTGACGGATGCTCGCCTCGTTTTCAGGGTTGCCGATGTTGATGATCTGGCCGTCGCACACACCGTTGTCGTTATCGATGATGCGCGCCAGGGCTTCGATACCGTCGGCGATGTCGGTGAAGCAGCGCTTCTGCTCGCCACCGTCAAACAGGCGGATTGGCGTGCCTTCCACCAGGTTGAGGATCAACTGGGTAATGGCGCGGGAGCTGCCGATGCGCGCCGAATCCAGGCGGTCCAGGCGCGGGCCCATCCAGTTGAACGGACGGAACAGGGTGAATTTCAGGCCTTTGTCGCCGTAGGCCCAGATCACGCGGTCCAGCAGTTGCTTGGAGACCGAGTAGATCCAGCGTTGCTTGTTGACCGGGCCGACCACCAGGTTGGAGGTGTCTTCATCGAAGTACTGGTCTTGGCACATGCCATAGACTTCGGAGGTCGACGGGAAGATCACGCGCTTGTTGTATTTGACGCAGTAGCGCACCAGCTTGAGGTTTTCTTCGAAGTCCAACTCGAACACGCGCAGTGGGTTGCGGGTGTATTCGATCGGCGTGGCGATCGCTACCAGCGGCAGCACCACGTCGCACTTCTTGATGTGGTACTCGATCCACTCGGTGTGGATGCTGATGTCGCCTTCCACGTAGTGGAAGTTGGGGTGGCTGCGCAGGCGTTCGATGGCGTCGGAGCCGATGTCCAGGCCGTAGACTTCGTAACGGTCGTCACGCAGCAGGCGCTCGGACAGGTGGTTACCGATAAAGCCGTTCACCCCCAGGATCAGCACGCGGGTACGGCGTGGCTTGCGGCCAGACTCGGCGCCGCGCAGCACCGAGCCGTCCACCAGGCCCAGTTCATTGGCCAGGGAAGGCCCGGCCAGGTACAGGCCGTTGTCGTTGCGCTGGCCGAACTTGATTTCCAGGGAGTCTTCACCGCAAGCGATGCGCAGCGGGTTGACGCTGATTACGCGGCCTGGTGCCAGGCCGTCGTTGCCCTTGATGACTTCAGCTTGCCACACGATCAGCTTGTGCTCGCCCACGGCGCAGAAGGCGCCCGGATAGGGTTGGGTCACCGCGCGCACGAGGTTGAACAGCTCCTCGGCCGGTTTTTTCCACTCCAGCTTGCCATCGGCAGCGGTACGACGACCAAAACAGCTGGCTTGGCTTTCGTCCTGGGCGGTCTCGCTCAGCTTGCCGGCGGCCAGTTGCGGCAGCGCATCACGCAGCAGGTGGGTGGCGGCGTCACGCAGTTTGGCGTGCAGGCTCAGGCCGGTGTCGCTGCGCTCGATGATGACCTTCTGCTGGGCCAGGATCGCACCCGCGTCGGCACGCTTGACCATGCGGTGCAGAGTCACGCCGGTCTCGGTCTCGCCGTTGACCAGCACCCAGTTGGCTGGGGCGCGGCCACGGTATTTGGGCAGCAGCGAGCCGTGCAGGTTGAACGCGCCTTTGCGGGCGGTGGCCAACACGGGCTCGCTCAGCAGGTTGCGGTAGTAGAAGGAGAAGAGATAGTCCGGGTTGAGCTTGGCGATACGCTCGACCCACAGCGGGTGGTTGGCGTCTTCCGGGGCGTGCACCGGGATGCCGTTGCGGGCGCAGAGCTGGGCGACGGAGCCGTAGAAGTTGTTTTCCTTGGGGTCGTCGGCATGGGTGAACACGGCAGCAATTTCGTAACCGGTGGCGAGCAATGCTTCAATCCCAGCACACCCAATATCGTGGTACGCGAATACAACAGCTTTTGAACTCATGATTGGACCTGATCAGCAGAAGTGGAAATATGGGAAGACGCGAGGCCGTCGACGACGACCGCTGGTGTCGGTGGCGGCGGTGTGTTGCGCAGCACTTTTTCGATAAAGAACCGTGGGCGGGCGCGCACGTCGCTGTACATGCGGCCCAGGTATTCACCCAACAGGCCCATGCCGATGAACTGGCCACCGGTAAACACGAACAACACCGCAAACAACACGAACATGCCGTCGCCGGCCCATTCGGCGCCAAAGGCCAGGCGCAAAATGATCAACGCAAAGGCAAACAGCATGCCCAGGGCCGCCAGGCTAAAACCGACGATGGAAAGCAGACGCAGCGGGGTGGTGGTCATGCACGTCAGCAGGTCGAACATCAGGCTGATCAGGCGCATGGCGCTGTACTTGGACTCACCGTGCTCGCGCTCGGCGTGGTGCACCAGAATCTCAGTGGTGTGGCGCGCAAAGCCGTTAGCGAGGATCGGAATAAACGTGCTGCGCTCACGGCAGGCGAGCATGGCGTCGACGATGGTGCGCCGGTATGCGCGCAGCATGCAGCCGTAGTCGGTCATGGCCACGCCGGTGGAGCGTTGCACGGCCAGGTTGATCAGGCGCGACGGCCAGCGGCGAAAGGCCGAGTCCTGGCGGTTGTTGCGCACGGTGGCAACCACGTCATAACCGAGGGCGGCCTGTTCGACCAGACGCGGGATTTCTTCCGGCGGGTTTTGCAGGTCGGCGTCGAGGGTAATCACCACCTCGCCCCGGCACTGCTCAAACCCGGCCATGATCGCTGCGTGCTGGCCATAGTTGCGGTTGAGGATCACCGCGACCACCTTGCTGCCGTCCTGCGATGCAGCGTCTTCGAGCATTTGCGCCGAGTTGTCGCGGCTACCGTCATCCACCAGGATGATTTCGTATTCGTAGGCCAATTGCTTGCAGGCTGCGGTCGTTCGGCGCAGCAGTTCAGGCAGGCTTTCTTGTTCGTTGTAGACCGGGATAACGATCGACACGCAATGAATAGGGTAGGGTTTCAAAGATTCATGACCTCGGGGGTTAAAGCAACTTGGCGCTTGAAGACAGCAACAATCATGGGGCGAATGTCTAGACCGCAGACTTTATCAACGGTGCCAAAGATAAAGCATAATCAACAGGTTAGCCGGTGTAGCGCGGTTTGCTCTGAAGTTGTGTATTAAGACTAAGCGCAAAAATGTAGAACGAATATGAAAGGCGGATGAAAAACTCGTTTATTTGACCGGTAGACAGCCAGTGTTCAGCTAAGTAATCAGGGTGTTGAGTAAGGCTCTCGTTCGCACCCTGCGCAATACCATTTATTGAAGAATCTTCTCTGCAATGCGCCTCAAGTGCCGGTAAAGTAAGCCGTCTCTTGCCAGGGTACTCGGATGAATAGCGTGCAGCTTTTACGCGGCCAGTTGCGGCCAGTGTTGATGGGTTTGTTGATGAGCGTGGCGTGTGTCACCACTGTGCGCGCCGACGAGGGCGTGGCGCTGACCAGCATCGACCAGGTGCCCGATGGCGTTGAAGTGCGTGGCAAGCAGATCGCGGCCTATACCTGGGACGATCACCAAGGCAAGAACCTGCTGGTGTTGGCCGAGCAGGTCAGCGAGCGTGACGACGACGGCACCCAGTCGGCGTTTGTGTATGCGGCGCAGTACCTGATCGACGGCAACCGCCCTAAACGCGTGTGGATGCTTTATGACGATGTGCAGCATTGCGAATTCGACGCAGCGCTGCGCTTTGACATGGCTGCAACCAAGGTCACCGACCTGACCGGCGATGGCATCACACAGGCGACTGTAGGTTATTCGCGCACTTGTACCAGCGATGTCAGCCCCAACGAATTCAAATTGATCATGCACGTGGGCAAGTCCGAAAAGTTTCGCCTTCGCGGCGTCGACCGCTACGGCGCGAGCTGGTGGGACGAGGATGCCGGCGCACTGCGCGGCATGCCCCTGCCCAAGGATTGCAGCGTCGCCGCGCAGCAGGCGCTGGTCAGCCAATACAAGGAGCAGGGCACCGAGCTGCCGCTGCCGGGTTGTTATGGCGACGAGAAGGATTTTGCCAAGGCGCCGCCAGCGTACCTGACGTTTATGCGTCAGCACTGGTTCGCCCTTATGCAGAAACAGGACAGTGAATGGGGCCAGGCCCAGTCCCAGCCGCAAGAGCCTACCGAGGACGACGACACCGCCCCATGATTTGGTGCCAGGGCCGATCCTGCGTTAGACTCGGCCTTCGCCAACTCACTAAATACTTTGAATAAACAACGGCTTGTTTAAGGTATTTAATCCAAAGGCTGATTCAACTTGACCGAGTCTATCCGCAACCCGCTGACCCTTTATCTCACCCGCCTGGCGCCCTCCAGCCAACTGACCATGCGCTACGTGCTGCAAGACGCCGCCGACCGCCTGGGCTTCGAAGACATCAACCTCGAAGACATCAACTGGCACCTGTTGCAGCCCGAACACGTCATAGCCCTGGTCGCCGCCTTGCGCGAAGACGGCTATGCGCCGAATACTTCATCGCTGTATGTGAACGCGGTACGCGGGGTGATGAATGAGGCCTGGCGCATGAGCCTGATCACCCAGGAACACTTGCTGCGCATGCGCACGGTCAAGCCGGCGCCCGGCACCCGGCTGGGCCAGGGCCGCAACCTGCGGCGTACACTGATTCGAGAGATGATGGACGTCTGCGCCGCCGACCCTCGCCCCCAGGGCCTGCGGGATGCGGCACTGATCGGCATCCTCTATGGCTCGGGCATGCGCAAGTCGGAGTCGGTCAACCTCGATCTGGCGCAGCTCAACTTTGCCGAGCGCAGCCTGCGGGTGATCGGCAAGGGCAACAAAGAACTGCTCAAGTACGCGCCAGACTGGGCGTTTGCGAAGTTGCAGGCGTGGCTGGATTTTCGTCGCGAGCAGCTCAAGGAGGGTGAGCAGGACGATGCATTCCTGTTCAACCGCATTCGCCGGGGGAGCCACATCACCCGAGAGCGCATCACAAAACACGCGATTTATTACATCGCTCGCCAGCGTGGCGAACAGGTCGGCGTGAAGATCATGCCCCATGACTTTCGCCGCTCGTTTATCACGCGGGTGATCGAGGAACATGACCTGTCGATTGCGCAGAAGCTGGCGCACCACACCAATATCCAAACCACTGCCAGTTATGACGTGCGCGACGACAATGAGCGCAGGCGGGCGGTTGATCGGTTTGACCTATAGACGAAGATCAAACGGTGGGAGCGGGCCCGCACCAGGCTTGCTCAGGAGGAGGGCGGGGCGCTCGCCAAGTGCGCCGGCAAGCGCTGCAGGGTCCACATCACCGTCAGCATGGCGGCGAGTGCACACAGGGCAATGCCAATCAGCATCGGCGCTGGGGTGTGATCGGCGTAGATCCCTACCAGCGCCATGGACCCCGCAGCCGTAATCATCTGGATCGCCCCCAGCAACGCCGATGCAGAACCCGCCACCGCGCCGTGATCCTCAAGGGACAGCACCCCGGCCGCCGGCAGCAACAGGCCGAGAAAACCGAAGCCGATAAACAGCAAGGTCATCATCACCGCAAGGCTGTCGACCCACAGTGTGGTGAGTGCCAGCAACGCCATGACTGCAGCCACAGCCACTACCGACCAACGAATCAGCGATGGCAGGCCAAAACGCGCGCTCAGGCGGGCAGTGAGCTGGCTCATGGTGAAAAACGACGCTGCATTGAGCGCAAATCCCAGGCTGAACTGGGTCGGCGTCAGGCCGTAATGCTCGATGTACACGAAGGGCGCACTGCCGATGAACACGAAGAACGTCGCCAGGCCAAACCCGCTGACCACCGCCAGGCCATTAAACACGGGGTCGCGCAACAATGCGCCATAACTGCCGAAGGCGCTGCCCAAGGTCTTGCCCAGGCGCCGTTCGGCCGGGTGGGTTTCCGGCAGTTGCACGGCGGTCATCACCAGGCACGCCAGCGACACCACGGCCAGCACCGCGAATACTTCGCGCCAGCTCCACAGCGAAATCACCAGGCTACCGGCCAACGGAGCGAGAATCGGTGAGACGCTCATCACCAGCATCAGCAGGGCCATCAAGCGCGCGGCTTCATGGCCGGTGTACAGGTCGCGCACAATCGCGCGGGGAATCACCATGCCGGCACAGGCACCGAAGGCCTGCAAGGCACGAAAGCCGATCAGCGCTTCAATAGTCGGGGCCAGCGCACAGCCAATGCTGCCAATCGCAAAAATCACCAGCCCGGCGTAGATCGGCGGCTTGCGCCCAAACACGTCGCTGATCGGGCCATAGAACAGCTGGCACACGCCGATGATGATGAAGAACACGATCAAGCTCATCTGTACTGCGGCCGGCGACGCATTCAGGCTGGTGCCGAGCGTGGGCAGGGCGGGCAGGTAGATGTCGATGGCGAAGGGGCCAACGGCCGTGATCAAGCCCAGCAGCAGGGCGAGGTGGACGATACTTCGAGACATGGGCAGTTCCGGGTGGAGCAAAGGTCGGTCAGCTTAAGGGATCTGCGCAAATCCGCAAAGTTGGGCTTCAATAACAAGCAATGGATGCCGATAACGCTGTAAGCAGAGGCGTTTGCGGTAGGGCTCTCAACCGGCGACCCAGGCACGGGGATAACAGCATGACGATCAAATTGCGCTTGATACTGTTGATTGCGACCGGGCTGATCACCGCATTGATCATGAGCTTGGCCAGTTATGTGGGAAACACCCGGATGGGCCATGCCGTACAGGCCAATGAGGTCAGCATGACGGTGCTGCGAAACCACATGGAAGCCGACATGATGCACGACGCACTGCGCGCCGACGTGCTGTCGGCCATGTTGGTGGGCCTGGGGAAAAGCACCAGCACTCCGGCCGAGGTCAACAGTTCGCTGCAGGAGCATGCCGAGCATTTTCGCCAGGTGCTGGCAGACAACCTCAAGCTGCCATTGGACCCAACCCTCAAGGCCTCTTTGGAAAAAATCCGCCCGAGCCTCGACACTTATATCAGCACGGGTGAGCGCATCGTCGCCCAGGCTCTGGATAATCCCGAGGCCGCACGCGAGCAATTGCAGACATTCAATGTCGCGTTCAGCCAGCTTGAAGACCAAATGGCGAGCCTGAGCGAGCTGATCGAGGACGATACCCAAAAAACCAGTACCGGCACTCGGCAGACCATCAGCACCGCCAACGTCACCCTGGGTGCGGTATTGATCGCCAGCCTGTTGTTGCTGTTGGCCCAGGGCCGCTGGGTGTTGCTGAGCATCATGGGGCCACTGCAAACCGCCAGCCGCATTGCCGCCAGTATCGCCCGTGGCAACTTGAGCGAACCGATTGTCGCGCCTCGTCGCAACGACGAAGCCAGTGCGTTGATTCGCAGCCTCGCCACCATGCAGCGCGATTTGCGCGGCATGATCGAAGTGGTGCGCAGCAACGCCCATGGCGTCAACGGCAAGAGCGAACAACTGAGCCATGGCTGCCATGAAGTCGCCGACAGCAGTCAGCAACAAAGCGCTGCCGCCAGCACCATGGCGGCGGCAGCGAGTGAAATGACCGCCAGCATCGAAGAGATTACTCGGCATGCCGGCCGCGCCTTGGACATGGCCAATCAGGCCGAGGCGCTGGCCAAGGAGGGTGGTCGGGTGATACATCAGGTCGTCGACGACATGGATGGCATCGCTCGCTCAGCGCAGCAGTCGGCTCAGGTTATTCGTACGCTGGACAAAGAGTCCGAGGCGATTTTCAGCATCATCCAGGTGATCAAAGGCATCGCCGACCAGACCAACCTGTTGGCCCTGAACGCCGCGATCGAAGCCGCCCGCGCCGGCGAGCAGGGACGCGGCTTTGCCGTAGTGGCGGATGAAGTCCGCAGCCTGGCGGGCCGTACCAGCGCATCGACCCAGGAAATTGCCAGCATGGTCGCACGCATCCAGCAAAACACCCGGGAAGCGGTGACCAGCATGGAGGAGGGGGTTGCTCAGGTCGACAAAGGCATGGCAGTGACCGCAGAAGTCGAACGGGCAATCCGCGAGATTCTCCAGGCCACGCTCAAGACCACGGAACTGGTGAATGACATTTCCCGCACCATCGGCGAGCAGAGCCTGGCCAGCAATGAAATTGCCCACCAAGTGGAGATGATTGCCGGGATGTCGCAAAGCAATAGCCGGGTGATCGCGACCACAGCGTCAACGACGGACGAGTTGTCGTCGTTGGCGGGGGAGCTGTCGCAATCGGTGGATCGGTTTCGCCTTTGATATAACTAAACTAAATGACTATTTAGTTTAGTTATAATTACATTATATATATAGAGGCAGGTCAGGGCGACTTGTTGTCAGGCTCGTCGCCACCCAAAAAGCGCTTATTGACCGAATAACCCACCACACGCCACTGGTTATCGTCATCACGTAATACGATGTTCTCCATCGCAGGCCCGGTGCTAAACGTCGTCACGCACTCGACAACCGCATAGCTGCCGGCCGGCACATCCGGCATCTGCGTGGTAAACCCGATATTGGCGCTGGTACGTTCGACATAGTCGCCAAGGCCCAGGCGTATGGCCTTGATGCCATTGGTCCACATCAATTCAGACGTTGTCGCTTGAAGCAGCGGACTGGAGGTTGACCAGGTTTGATTGACACGACCTGTATCCAGTAACTGCAGAAACTCAACCGTGGCATTGAACACCTGGCGTTGTTGTTCTTCGGTAGAAGGTTCAGATGCGATGGTTTTGGGCGGCGTTTTATTGAAGCTGACATCGCAGCCTGTGAGCAGCACGGATAAAAGCGCAGCGCAGATAATGTGCTTCATGCAAAACCTCAGGCGGTGGCGGCGTCCATGCAGCGAGTAAAGATGAGGTTTGCCAAAGGCGCCATTGGGCATGGCATCAAGGCGAGGGAGTGAGGTTTGAAATCTACTGTGGACTGACCCTGAATGCGCAATACGGTATTACGCATAATGTATATTATGTTAAACGAGGTGCTATGTCAGATATGTTCATAAGCTACGTAAGTCACTGATTCGACCAATTCGTATTTGACGTCTACTCTCTCAACGGGCCATGTGTTTCGTGTTCATGGCGAGTCCTTGAATGAGGTAGCTGTCGATGAAACTGATCCAGTGCAGGTTCTCTTCAGGTCAACGACTACCGCTGCTTGTACAAGCTGGTGATGCGACGCCGTTGCCCATACTCATTCCGTTCATCTACGTCCAACTCAAACTCAAGCACCGGGCTTACAACACGGCTGCGGCGCACCTGCGCGCGATCCAGGCTTTCTACGCCTATGCCAAAAGCCGAGATCTGGATATCGATGAGGCCATCTTGGCCTGCCACTTTGAGGCGATTCTGGCTTTGCTGGACGGTTACGCTATTTGGCTCCAAAGTGGCCGTCATGCCGATAATCTGATCGCCCGAATCGGCAAAGCTGGCACTGTACTTTTTCAGCAGATCAGTTCACGAACACGTGACCAGTACCTGCGCCTGCTGAAGACACACGCAACGGTGTCCATCCATTTGACGATGAACCGGATGAAAAGCAAGGAAGGTCGTTAAAGCGACGTTACGTCGCCGGGGAGATTGAGCGACTGATCGTCCCGAGGATCCGTGGGCACGCGGCATTGACAGAAAATGTCGGGGGACAAGTTCGTATCGTACTTAGAACCAGCGAAACGCTTGCGATCGCTTTCGACGGCCAATTTCGTTTCGGTGGACGTGAGGCGAATGTGTTTCGTGCGGTCCCGCGTCGGGTCACCCTCGGGGATATCAATCACGCATTAGGTGACGATGAAAAATATACGTCCATTTTTTCGCGTCGTTCATTAACCGAATCCGATGGAACTCCGATTAGGCTAACAAGCCACCAACCTAGACACTGGCGGAACACAATTTACCACTTGACCGGTATGAGCGATGTTCAGCAAGCATTGGCTCTGGGGCGAAAACGCCTCGACCAGAATGTTTATTACCAACACACGAGCATTGAAGAAAACACCGCTGCCCATCATGAGTTTCTGGCGTTCAATAGCTATCACGAGCGCCTCGACTTTCTACATACAGCCATAAGAGGTAAGCGAATTCATGGCGCTTTGACCGATAGTTACCATGCTTTGCTATCAGATAAAGGTACAACAACTGCGGAAGCATTCCTCACCGTACACGCCACGGCGCTGCATGTGACCCCTTTCGGAGGTTGTATCCACGATTTCTCCCAGGCCCCCTGCCCTAAGCATCTTCAATGCTGGAATGGCTGCTCGCATCTACATCTGATGGGCACTCCATCGGAGCGGGTCAACCTTGAAAAACAAGCCAAGAATCTGACGCAGGCAATATCCATCATGCGCGACGCAGGCACCGGGGAGGCAGGCAGCGATGTATGGCTAGCAGACCAGGAAAACAAGCTCAAGAATTTAAAATCTGTCCTTGCACGCGATACCAATGGAGGTGTGCAACGCGTGTTTCCAAACGGGCGTCCAATCACGGTTGTGGACTCGGACAAACGACACAGTTCGGTATCAGATGACTAGGGGCAACTATGGCACGACGACAGACATTGAGGGGCGGCACTCTTGACGAAGCAATAGACGCTCTCCTCGCCCAGATGATTAGCTCAGGAGTGGAGATCGTTCCCATTTCCCGACCGGAGGTGCAGCGCCGGTTGGGCCTGACAAGCCGAGCTACGCTAGGAGGTGACCGTGGAGAAAGAATTGAGGCCGCCCGTATTGTTCAAATGAGAGAAAGCGGGAGGGATCCGGATGGTGCCCGCCGGCGCAGGAGTCTAGAAGAGCGTATTGCAAGTCTTCAAGCGGAGAACGCTGCGTTGGCAAGACAGCGAGACAAGCTTTTCGAGGCTCTGTCAGTAATAGCACACAACTGCCTTATGAACGGTTTGGACGTAGAATCAGTAATGGCACCGTTGAGAGACACCCGATAATCAGGCTGAGTAGTCTTCGTATCGACTACAGATTGCGGCATGGTAACCTGCCCACAGTGCTAGACAGGACTGTCTCAGCTCTGACGACTACACATTACGGTACACATATCCTAACTACTTCGTCCCACACGCAAAGCGTTGACATGTGCGCCAACCGCTCGTAGAGTTTGGCTGGTAGCCCTTGAGGCACTTGAGCTTTATCTTCCCTAGAGGGATCTGCAAAGCCCGGTAACGACCGGGCTTTTGCCTTTCTGATGTGTTGCTCTGAACTCTCATAAGACGTTCCCTCGTATTCACCCTTTTATCGCCGTTGTGTTTTTAGCCAGACGCGGCTTGCTCAGGGCTCCTCGTACTCGATATCAGTTTAAGGCAACGAGGTATTTACAAAACGCAGGGCGGTTCAAACTGATCATTCGAGCAACCATCCAGACAGCGGCTTGCAACATGCCGGCTAGGTGGGCGGCAACTCAGCTGGCAGATCCCTGGCTCGCTCGCGGTCAGCAACGCTCACTACGCAGCGCTCGATGAACTGAAGCTCTTGGGTTAGCTCAATGGCGCGCTTTTCCAGCGCCTTTAACCCGACCTGATGTTCTTGTTGCACCTCTTCCGGTGCCCTGGCGAGTCCTGCCAATTTCCTGCGGCCCTTCTCGATTTTTTCATTCACCTCTGCAAGGTACCTTTCTCCGGACTCCCTCTTTTTGTACATGAAGAGCTGGCATTCCAGAAAGCGGATGGCATCGTAGATTTTCAGGACCTCACCACTTGTCTTGGAGTGTACAAAGTTTAGGCTTCCTTCATCAAAGGCGTGGTGCTCCTGGTTTTGGCCACCCCAGTTCACTAGGTCATTCTTGATGAAATTGAAATGAGAAAGGTCGTAGTCAATGAAGGGCTCCACCAGCTTGAAGGTGTGCTCCAGGCTCACCTGCAGGTACATACTCTTCTTGAGCTGCGATTTGTTGAAGTTCGCGGTGACCTGGACGCCGTTCTCAATGCAGAACTCCAGCACCATGGACTCGAACCAGATCCGGCAATACAGCAATGCTTGCCGAACGTCGAAAACCGACAGCGCCACGTGCACCTTTTTCTGAAAACCACCTGCGTGATCAATGACCACGATACCTTTGTTCGTGTAGCTGAGCACATGGTTTGCGTGCTGGTCGCATTGAGGATGACGGTCAGCGATGATGCAGAAGCGCTCCCAGAAGAGGCGATCATGGGTGGTCACCACCATCTGGATCCGACGCAGGTAAGTGTCATTGAAAAACAGATCAATGATGTTGGATCGGTGATCCGTGTCGATCGCATTGACGACGTCATCAAAGACGATGAGGGGAAAGTTGTTTTTCTCAGCCATTGCCAGAAGAATCGATAAGCCCAATGCCCTCAGATGCCCCTCGCTGAGCACAGCAAACGCATCCAGCTGAGATCCGTCCACATTGGTGATCTTGATCCGGTAGCTCTCCGTGAGCTTTTCAAAGGCCAGGGCCTCTATCTGCTCATGGTCATCGTCATGGTTATTGATCGCTCGGTAATACTCGGAAGCCTTGGCTTCGATCCCTGTAATGCGCGCCTTCTCGAGATCTAGCTTGTAATCCAGCAGGTCGCCATACAGCGTTCGGTATTCAGCCTCAAGATCCTTGAGCAACTGGTTGAAGTGACTGTTATCCACCGAATCGTTGAGCAAAACTGATCTCTGCCCTATCAAGGCAAGCATCCTGTTATTGGCGGTTTTGAACTCGGTTTCTGCACGGGTTTTGATGTCGAACTTTCGCTTCAACGATTCATCTATCTTCTTGAGGTGTTCGATTAGCTCATCGAGACGGGCCGCTTGAACTTCTGCCTGGTCAACCGCCCGCCGCTTACGCTCGCAGGCGCGCAGATAGGTCTCGATTTGGGCTGTACTGTCAGCACAGAGCGCGATGAAAGCATTGAGGACAGACGCCGCCACTGTCGAGCGATCAGTGGCCGTATGGAATTCTGCGAGCACCGCTTCCAACGCGTCCATCGCCAGTGGGCAAGGTACATCAGCGTAAACATTACCTTTCACGGAACTGATCCCAGTAGCGATCCTTGAAGCACACAGGACAACTTGAGCATCATTTTTCAGCTTGGATTGCTTCAGGGCCTCCAATGCTCCGAGCGCTTTGATCTGGTCGCGAGCCCTTTCAAACGGGTTCACCGTGACCTGATCAAGTGGCGTCAAACAGGCAGGACAGGTTTGCTCAGACTGTTGTTCAATGGCTTCCAAGGCTTCAAAAACCGCGCGATAGTTAACGTCACTGGCCCTTTGTAGAAAAATTGTCTCGATCTGGGTTCTGCGGTTGAGCAACCGCTTGGCGATGGCAGAAGTACGTGCAACGCCTTTCACAGGAATGACCACTGGTGCTTTGGCTGCTCGCAGTCGCTCGGCCCCACGGATGTGCATGTCTATCGTTTTGCGCAGCCGCTGTACCTTTGGTCGAATTTCAAAATCCTGATCGGGCCGCAGCCCCAAGAGCTGACATATCTCCGAAACCGCGGCTTGAAGATCTGCCCTGTGCTTGCTCCTCTGTTGACCTAGTTCTGTTCGAGCGCGTTCAAGGTTGGTCAGTGCCTCGGCTTGGTCGGCACGCATAAATGCTTTGAGCGTAAAACTTTCAGGGCGGACGAAACGAGAGATGACTTCTTGAAGCTCTTCCAATCCGAACAAGGTGGCCAAGACATCACTTTCGCCACTGCCTGTGTCCTTGGAGCCCAGGAGCGAAAACTCCTGAAGGCGATTGCGATCAATGAAACAGCTCGACCAACTGATACTGGGCGCAATTTTGAGCTTATTCGTTCCCCAGAGAGCGAGCTGAGGCTTGGTTTCTCCTCGTGCGATGTACTGCTTCACCTTGGTCTTGCGCCTAGCGGCTTCCTTGATGTCCCCAGTGGTGCAAATTTCGATGGCTTCGCAGAGTGATGATTTACCGCCACCATTGGGCGCGTAGAAAATGTTTTTCAGCCTACTGAATCGAATGAACGTTCCTTTATCGTCGGCGCCAAACTCCCCAAAGCCACGGAAATTCTTGACGCGAAGGTAATCCAACGCTCTCAAGCCCGAGGGTGGTATTCGATCCAGTTCAGACCTTTTATCAAGCACTTTCTTGAAGCGAGCAGCGACACGTTGGTAGTTGCGCCCCAGCAGCTGATCCGACGCCGTGGTGATGTGTGATTTGATGTGATCGGAGTAGCGGCCCTTGCTTTGGTTAGCCTGGTATATACACCAGAGAAGCACCAGGTAAGCATCAGTGCGCCCCTCAAGGTTCTGCCTTGCAAAACTTAAAAGGTACTGGCTCATCGCGCCTCCTCCCTGATGGGCATCAGCGTAACCGGACTGACATCAAGAAGCCATTACCAGGCGCTATGGAAAGGCCGGAGCTCGGAACACTCTCGGCAGTCTCGTACAAGATAGGTATGCGCCCAACCTGCCTCTCAGCCCCAGATACAGAGTCCGGTTTAGAGGGCTGTATACTCCTCAAAAAATTCGCATCGAGAAACGCCTCTTTACGCCTTCAGCGCCATTTTTGATTATGCCGAGGAAGCACCATGCCAGTTGACTGGCCTTTCTACGCCTTGACGTACGGTTCGTGCAGTAAAGACAGCCGGAGGCAGTAACTGCACAATTTCGGATATGGGGCAAGGCCCTCGATTACAGCCTTAAACGCTGGGTAGCGCTGACGCGCTACCTGAAAAATTGCGGCGAGCAGGCTTCTGTATGTATTGAGCTCTCGCGCTCGTAAGCACCTGCATCTGATCTCGGAAAAGGGACGAAGCAAATACTGGTTAAGGATAGCGATGGGGGTAGAGGTGTTTCATGCAGATTTCTGTCAGCTCCTGAGCATAACTCACTAAAAACCCGAGCAAGTCCTCCAAATTATAAGTAGATATAAAACTGAAATGTGGATTTTCGTGCCCTACCAGAAACACAAGTTCTTCCTTACTATCTTTAAATCTATTGAAAAACATACCTGCCCTGACAGTAAGAGCGTCTTTATCCTTGTCATTAACAGCTGCCTCAGTGAGCGCTCTGCGGATAACTTCATCCTTGTTTTCCACCCTCCCAGCATTATGCACTATCAGATGACGCAGCTTTGAAATCAAGCTAATTTCAAACGGAGCGTGGACGGCGCACTTATTACTAACTTCTATGTCTCGAAGCTCCTTGAACGCGTTCCTAAAGCTGACCAATATACTGCGCGGCTTATTTTTCTTATATTTAACTTGCTCAACATGCCATTCATAATTTTGCGTAGCAGGATCGACATTCCAAGCAGGCTTGAACTCTGAGGGCACCCAGAAATCAGGATCAGCAAATCCGACCGCAGCATAGATAGACTCCAGAAAGTCTTCAAAGCCCTCATAGGCTTCAGCGAGCACCCACTGATAGTGACGATTTCGATGCAAGTGAGCGGCTGATATCTGGTCACTCAAAAACAAGTGCTTCGCTCCGTAAGCAGTTGCATTCCCTGTACGGAGACTGTAGTAAAACATGTTGTTCATTGAGCGAGGTAATTCTTCACCCTCAAAGCTGTCGACGCGATCCTTTTCATCGCGCAACGCCCTCAACTCACTACTAAATCGCTGATTGATAGCCCGCCTAAGCTGACTGGCATCAATCATCTTATTCTTATATGCATTCAACGCATCTAATACTTTTTGAGCTTTCTCCATGAGACTAACCCCTTCCTCCATTCAAGGAACCCAATGATTACCCGGATATCTGTTCAACTTAAATACATCACGGCAGCCAGCCCCAAGCCCTCGCCAATATGTAGAACATCCAGCTGCACGCCTTTGCCCATCAAGTGAAACCAGCTCTAGGCGCGCTTAAACCGATGGTTAAAATGGCGTTGGAGTTGATCAGCCTCTTCCCAGCCTAGGGCCTTCATGGCGAGAATTTCATCGCTAATCAGCATAGTCGTTTCAACGCCTCCCACAATAATAGCGGCCCTAACCGTCTTCACCCGCTTTGCTCGACTCTCATCCTCGTCAAAGGTTGCAATGATCATCTCCCCCAAAGCACTTCTGGTGCCCTCATCGAGCTCAGATGTAGCAAGCTCAGCGACCCTCCGCACCAAACTCTTGTGGCGTGAGCTCCATACCTCTGCCCCATGAAGGACACTCATGACTGAACGGATCAGGTTGCACGAAAGCTCAGGTATTCTCATGCGTCGAGAAGGTGAAATAGCAGCATGGAGAATATCTATATCGAGGGAATCTGATTCGAGGTATGCCTGAATCATTGGCTGCAACCGTAATGTAGCCCCGCGCTCCCTGGCACTGACCCCAAGCTGCAGGACCGCAAGTGTTTCCTCGGCTGGAAAGTCGTGCTTCATCACCCAGTTTGCAGTCTGCTCAATAACTGCAAGCTGCTGCGCAGGCGAACCAAGGTCCTGTACTCGATACACAAACCGACGTCGGCCGGGAGCATTCGGCTCACTTTCGAAGAATTCGAGGATGCGCGGATAGAGCTCTTCATAATCTTCACGCCGTCTAAAACTCAGTGCTAGGCCAACGTCAACACTATCTATTACGCGGTCCGCCTTCGCGGCAGCAAGAAATTTTTGCGCAAGCGCGGGTTGGCCGAGCGACACGAGCATCTTCGCCAAACGATGAGCATCCGAGAAAGAAGCATTATCGAGTAGTTTGTGAATAGCTGCGGCCAAGAGTTTGCGTTTCGATTTCACATCTTCTAACAGATCGTCATCAGCAAGCACGTCCCTGAGTAAACGGACCACAAACCTTCGCTCCGCCACGATCTCTGAATCGCACGCCTCGCAAAAATAGATTGTACGATTGACAACGCTCTCATCCTCATTTTCGATAATTGCTTGAGCGACCAGAGAATGGCCGACCTTTAATCGAGAGACTCCATTTTTTGTCTTTTGAACTGCCACTAACCCAAAGAAGCTCTCGTCTTTCCAGAACGCCACCCCATCGGGTCGAATGCGTTCGAACAACGATAGTGGAGCCGATTGGTCATAGCGGCCAGAAATGCAAAGGCCCAAAAATCCATCGAATGTCAATTTACTGCGCAGAGGCCGGAGAATGTTAGCGGCAAATTCATTCAACGAACCGCCTTGCAAAGTTAGCGACAAGGCCAACAGTTGCCCATGTTCCATAAACCTTGCGACTTGTCCATTACCCACCTGCGGGGCAGTATTTTGATCTGCGCCGACAAGGCGGCGCAGATCTCCAACAAGCTCATCTGAGAGCGGCCCCAGCCGTACAGGATGGACCGCGAGCATGGTCACTTCTGACTTCTGGGAGAGGATCACAGGCCGACTCGTTCCAACGACACACAATCCAGGCCTAATATGACGCTCCAGCGCTTCAACGAACTCACGATGGCGCCATACATCATCGATTACCAGTAGCAGTGGTTTGCTGGAGAGTGCCAGTAAACTAAGAATCGTTTTCCAGTTCGCATCCTCCACCTCACCGGGTACGACAACTTCTAGCACAAGGTGTGTTCCTGCTCGATGAGCATCCCAAGCAATACGACGAACCAGCGCGCTTTTCCCGGTGCCTGAATTTCCCTCAACGACAACCATTCCGCCCGAGATCTGAACGTCGATCAACGCTTGCCGGACTCCTGAAACTTCAGATCTTGATACATCTAGATCGTTGGCGACTGCTGCCCATAAACTTTGCACCGCACCATGAAGAAATGCAGTTCGCATCGAACTTGTCAATTCGAGAAAGTGCTGAGCCGGCAACAACCGACAAGCTGCTCCATCCTTACCTGGATGCCCATCTGGCAGCCCCACTAGGTTCTCGACCACATCTGAGAGCTGAAAGGTCGCCCGCGGCACCAGCGCCGCCTGCAACCTTGCAACACTGGAGCGAACGTGCTCGGGGGGTACCCCAAATCTCACGAGATTCCAAGACGCTTGGGCATTTAGGTCTGCTATCGCATCTTCATGGAGAATAATCTCGAACGTTGCATGCTCCAAAACTTTGACCAGGCACTTAAGCACCTGGTCCTCGTCCAAGCCTTCTCTGTATTGCGTCGAAATCAGCGGTTTAATCGCCTGCGCATGGTCCTTAACGAAAACTCGTCGAAAAATCTGAAATGCACTCTCCTCATAAGGAGCACTTGTGCAAACTAGGCGAAAACTAGGGGAGTCCTCACCATGGCTCCCTCGAGCGGTGGCTGTGATGAGGTCCCGTGCAAAACCAGCAATTACATCTTTAAGCTTCGAGTAGCTGAAACTGCCAGGCTGGTGATCTTTTGCCTGAGTCAAGACCTCACGATTTCCAACAAACCTGAGGTCAATGTCCTGAGCTCCTTCGTACCGCAGCTCAACAAGACCCTTTTCGCCCGTGAGCAGCCAAGTAAGCCTGACCAGCGCGTAGGCCTTCTGGAACGTAAATCCCTTTTCGGCAATGGCGCCCCCTGTCCGAGGTTTTGTATTTAGATCCTTGCCATCCACTGACCACGCTGAACGCATGCTTCTTCCTTAGGAATATCTGTAAGTCAGCAATCCACCCCCGCCAAGCAGGTTTCTCGCCCTCAGTGGCGCTAACAATACAGGAATATGTGCCAGCCAACGATAAAGCCTTGGTCTCAGCTGCTTTCAACCACAACCAATACACTTGACCAATTCACAGGCATGCCTACCTTCTCGCTTGATTTGTTCTCACGAGGCAAGACGCCTAAGGCCAAGACATAACGGACATCGCCGCCCAACATTCGGCACTGGCCCGCCAATACAACCGCTACCGACGCGTGGCCTGCATAAGCATCGCTGCCATAACTTTCACAAACCAAGACCATTTGCCAGAAGCGCTCAAACCTACCCTCTGATCGTCAAAGGCGCATTTGGCTGCTTAGCACTCATGTTAGTGGCATCCCACTGAGTACTTCGCATCGTCCATCTCGCCGCCCCAGCGGAAGACAAACATGAAAAACGCCTTCAATAAAACCAAACGAGAACGGATCAATTAATTCGCAGTATATAAAATGGAGTACGGCCCATTGATTGTCGCTAAAAAACAGAAAAATTGAGCTGAAGGAGCACCAAGCAATTATTTGCTTGGCGCTTTTCTAAAAGTTAAACGCCTCTCTTATTTTTCATTTTCTCCCACTCCTCGTCGTCAACCACATTCAAAATACTAGTAGTGGACGAGTAAGGATGAAACTCAGGCAGGTTACTGACTATTTGGCCATCTTCAAAGAAATGATGGGCTACAGAAGGAAATAGCTCGGGATTTACCGGATGCAGAGCGTTGGGGTTATGAAACATTGAAAGCCCCTCGGCCCAACCTTCATTGCATTCACTTGTAACGCGATAAGAAAATACCTTAGGAGCTGAAGCATTCTCATTGTGATCATAACAAAAGCCCTTGCGGATCAGTATGACATTGTCAGCGCCAAAGCCTGCCTGCGCCCCCATTCTATTGAATTTTGAGATCGTACCACTATTAGAAAACAACACTGCACTTACATATTCAGCGCCTTCTTGTAAGAAATAACCCGACGGAATTTTTTTTGCTGCGTGCTTATGGTTTTCAATGATTACAGGATCTATGATCAATGTTCCGTTTTCGTCGTAGTGGAAATTATGACGTACACCGTAAAGATAATTTGGCAGGGCAGTTGAACTCCAAAGCATCGATTGCTGGTCGTGGAAATCCGCAATCGCAAAAATTAAAGGATTGCCTGCGACATGCTCATGCTTCCAATATTCCTTCTTGAGCTTCGAGTAAAGAGGACTGCCAAATTTTATCGGCATCTCATTCATTGTCTTTTCTAAAATCTGCTCATGGGTCATTGGCTCTGAGGAGCGGCTTGCCTCTTCCGCGCTTAGAGGCTTAGCACGACCTACGATAGTAGCTTCCACACAGACTTTTTGACCATATTTTTCCAAGTTAAAGTCTGGTGCATAGAAAGATCGATTAAACTCGAATCCCTCTTCAATAAAGTATGCATTCAGATAGAGCTCCCAAATTCGCGCATCGAATCCTGCGGACTGAAACTGCTCGATGAAATTCCCGTCTATATCTATGAAATGAGGCATCATTTCGTCAATGATACCCTTGGCAGCGGTAAAACCTGGTGCTTCGCTAAGCTTTCTAAAGAATGGATGTATTTTTTCGTCGGAAACTACTATCTCGAATAAATCGAGAGCTTTCCCTTTGTCCCGTTGAGGGAACTCGGTTTTTCCAGAGTTGGTGATCTCGATAATTTTATTAATCAAGGCTTTTTCGGCTTCACCTTTACTCTCAAGGCATGAGCCGACATCGAAAGCTCTATATCGGCCAATTTCATCGCGCCCTAAGGTTACCCATGCATATTCATCATCAATATCGTGGAGTAATACGCCGAGAACTGTCTCATCTGGGTTGGCGAACCAACCGATTTCATTGCTGAACAACGCTGCGTTGGGCTTGCGAGACGGCCCGACTAGAGCGCTGAATCTCTTTTTATCAATGGTATTGACTTCGACTTGATCGTTCACATAGCACTCCCTGTGTTTTTAGCTGAATTCGAATTATAGCCACTGGCCACTGAAGTGCAGCATTCGACCTATGTTCTAAATGCCTTCGCCCCAGCATCCTCCCTATGCCCAATTAAAGCCCTCCACACCCACGCCGCCCACCATAGCGGCGTGAGTAATTCTGGCCCCCGCAAAACCTGAGGCGCCCCCATGCGCCCGCAATCCCCCGCAACAACCCCGACACTGCCGGGGCAATCCATGACCTACCAAGACCTCAACACCGGCCTGCAAATATCCTCGCCACCCTCAGCCTTTACACCTGGCTCGCAAAACGCCATGCCGAAAGTGCCGTTTTGTTGCGGGCTCTCAGTTTTTTAGAAAGCGCAGCGCTTGTCTGAAGGACAGCAGAAAAGAGAGTAAGGCAAATATTTCCTGAGCTGTAGCTGGAGCAAGCCGCAGCCCTTCGGACTAAAAAAATTCGCTATTGGCGAATATTTTTGACTTATCGCGAAGCCTCGGTTAGCCTGCATCTGCGGTAAGGAGATCATCTCGCTGTTGTGAGGGCTTCGGTCCAGTGGAGGCTTGCCTCTAAACCCTTTCCCAAGCGCTTCGGCACCCGGCAGCACAGGGATCCGGAGACGTGGGGATACTGCTTCCGTGCGAGTCGGAAGCAGGTGCTCAGAAGGGGGGAAAAGCGTCGTTTGCTCCAATTTTCTATCCAGTTGCATGCGAGACCTTCTCAACGTCTGAGAGGGGCAACTGAGGTAAAGCCCATGAAAATTGAAAAACCCGCCAAACGACGTTCGGTTGTTAGAAAACGAAAGATTGTTAAGTGGTTAAGGCTGATGATGTGGACTGTAAGGTGGATCGAATTTTTGTTTCCTCTGATCGACAAACACTGGCCAAAACTAATGGAAAATCTTCGTGAGCTCTTCTAATGCCTAACCCCCGCTGTTGTCACTTACTAATGAGGATGCTGTGATGCTGAACCAGGCATTACGCTTGATTCGAACCTACCACGATCTGTCGCAAACAGAGCTGAGTAAGGAACTGGGAATCTCGAATTCCCACCTTTCCGAGCTAGAGTCAGGCAAAAAACAACCGACTATCGAATTGCTAGGAAAATACAGCAATCGATTTGATATTCCGTTATCATCAATACTGTTCTTTTCTGAAAATCTCGACGCGCCTAAGCCGTCAGACAAATTGCGCGTGGGCGTAGCTAAAAAAGTAATTCATCTTCTCGAATGGATTGAAAATAAAAATGAAGCCAAAGCGAGTAAAAAAGGCTAAGCAAGAGAAAAAGTCCTATGAGATATCACAAAGCGCGTTGTACAAAACCACTTCACGATCGAAGTTAGCAGCTATTCTCTCTCTCAGCATCCATGACCTTCTATGTAGCATAGGAGATTACAAACGCTTTGAGATGACTCCCAAACCTGATCCTTTCAAAATTGGCAAGCCATCTAAAACTCGCTGGGTGCAAAAGCCTAAAGGAAAACTACTAGCTATTCACGAGCGCATTCTGAAGTTACTACGTTGTGTCAAAGTACCTGAGTACATGCAATCAGCTTTAAAGGGAACGTCATATAAGAGGAATGCTGAACAGCACTTGAGTGGCTGTATGGTGGCGACGCTAGATATTAGCAATTTTTTTCGATCAACTAAAAAGTCTCATGTGTTTAATTTTTTCAGGGATCGGCTTGAGTGCCCAGGCGACATAGCCAATTTTTATGCCGAACTCGTTACTTGCGATGACTGCATCCCGACGGGGAGCCCCTTAAGCCCCCTACTGTCGTTTTATTCTAACAAGCCATTATTTGACGAACTGAGTGTCTTGGCGAAAAACTCCAACCTACAATTCACTTGCTATGTTGACGACCTGACATTTTCGGGCTCTCACATAACCCACGATTTTCTATGGGAAGTCCAAAAAATAGTGAAAAAACATGGACATGTGACAGCTACCAAGAAAACACGTCTTTTCGGGGCAGAGGTTCCTAAGCATATTACTGGCACGGTGGTTGCTGAGGGGGTATTGAGAGTTCCCAATGCTAGGTTTAGAAAAATTAGATTAATTAAACTGGCCCTCGAAGGAAAGCGCGATAGCTTTGGCCTTACCAAAACTCAGATGGAGTACAAATTGAGTGGATTACTAGGTGAAGCAGCATACCTTGATAACGATTTCAAATCGTTGGCTGATAGGTACAATACGACCATTAGAGAAATTAATTTGGCGTCACTTGGAGACGGTAAGTATCGACCATCTCTTAAGGCTACAGACTTGATTGACGATAAATTCATACCTCCATGGGAAACGGAACAAAGCTCTAGCAAGTCTTAAGTAGCTTTTCGTTAGCAAGGCATGCTTTAAAAGCTAAAAATGCTTAGGCTGAACATCGTTGCGCCGTTTCAGAAAGTACAATTATTAACCTGCACTTCTAAAATATTCAGCTTGGCAAGGCAAACACTTCCCACCGATCGACATTGTTAATGGTGTTCAATTAAAGTACTCTCCGTAGTGACTATCTCCATTTTGACCTGTTCTCTTTCCTCTAGATCACAATACAAAACCGCCTCAGCATCCGTATAAGTACTTGAGATTCTAGGTGCTTTCACCATATGATCAAGCAAATTTATTTCTGCGCGAGTTTCATTTTTAATGAGTAATACGCTGAACCTTCTCATCTAAATCCTCAGCTGAGTAACCATCATACTAATCGAGAGTCCCTCGACAGAGCATTGATGGAGTCCTTCGACCAATGATTGTACTGTCTATCAAACGGTTGAGATTCCGGAGAAAAATAATCACTTCCTCATTAAAATTAACGTCCAGCATAAATATGGTGTCCTCGCACTTTTCTGCAATTTTGCGACACTGTGAGTCGGCCCAAGCTTCTTAGAAACTTCTTTGCCTTGAACTGAGTCCAGTAAAGTCAGGTTTATGAACGTCAATCGATGAACGCCCGCATTCGTTTCGAGGACTTTGAGTCAGCAATCTCCGGCCCGTGAGTGGCTTATGAACATATGACATCACCCACTTGTTAAATTGTGTATTAGGCTACACATGCTTGCAGCAACCTCTGGCTCCCCTTTGACCATCACCGCCAGACTTTACCGATCTCAGCCACCACCTGCCTCGTTGCGTCTTCGATCGTTCCTTCATTACGGCACAAAACCCAACCCTGACCTGCAACAGCCTGTTCGAACATCTCGGTACACGTGACATGTTCTGCGTACCTTTGTATCACCGTGCCGCCCAGCCCCCGTGATCGTGTGGCTGCCCGCGTCCAGGAAACATCCGGATCCGTGATAACGCCCACGTGCAGGTCAGGTATTTGCACGCCCCGTTCCTTGTTCAACTGCAGGATCTCTGCAAACGGGATTGCGTGGCGAAATGCGGCATCAGACGGATACCAGCGATCAATCAAGATGATGCTGTCTAGCGGCTGCTTCGTCAGCACATGCTCGGAAATCCAACGGCGGCTTTCAGCAAATCGTTGGCACACCACCCATTCCAGTTCCCTAGAAGGATTCCTGACGAGGTCATTAACCAGAGCCATGGTTTCACCCCGGTCAGGGTCGCTTTTTCTCTCACACAGCCGCACGACTTTCTTGTTGTCTGCCCTCAGTGCGCCCGTGACCGTCTCTAGCAACGTGGTCTTGCCGGTGCCCTTAGGCCCATCGAAAGAGATAAACAGCGGACGATTCATTATTCACATAGCGATTTAGACATTGGTGAGCACTCTAACCGCATTTACCCCGTGAAGGTTCGACGTTTCGCTGTGGGCTTGTGGCTACGCCGCCACGACGCCACTATGTGCCCATGCTGGTTTTGAACACTAAGGTGCCCGCCGTTGACGTCTACCAATAACCCACTGGAAATACTGATCACTAAAGCCGCCCACGAATTCATGAAGGAGTTTGAAGATGCCAGGGCTTTGTTCAAGGATGAAGATGCCCATAACAACCTGACGCATGCAGGCGAATTTGGTAGTTATCGCGAGCGGATCGTGGCGTCGCTCATCAACAAATTCTTGCCCAAGCATTTTTCCATCGGTGATGGCTTTGCGGTCAACACGGCGTCAACCCGAACCAAACAGATTGATCTGGTGGTGTATGACGCGGAAAACACGCCGACACTGGAGTCTGCGGGCGCCAGGTTTTTCCCGTACGAAACCGTGGTCGCGTTAGGTGAGGTGAAGTCGACTTTGGACTTTGGGAGCTTGAGGAAAGCCATTGATGTGATGCGCGACAACAAACGCATCAGGGAGTGTACGCCGAACAACCCCTTCCCCATCAGGCCTGCCGGCTTGTCTGAGTCGATCATTCATCACCTGACGACGGTCGCCCCTGACGAGTTCAACAAGTGGCTGGACTTTACCCACCTGGAACAAGCATTGAGTGATTTCAAAGGTGGCGTGGCGCCAAGCACGCCTGCGCAAACCCAAGACTATAAAAGCCTGGTGTTCAATCCGAAGTATTTTGAAGAGTTGAACGTGGTGTCCTTCCTGGTCTGCGACCAAATCACTGGTTTTCACACCATGAACAACTGGCGCCTCAGCCAGATGCTGTACGACCGTGATACCACCAGCGAACATATCGGCTTCAACCTCATTCTCAGCATTCAAGACGGTTTGATCCTGCATTCCAATACATTGGCCGGCGGCTCAGGGCTCACACCGTTTCCCAAGCACCGCAACTACAAATCGGTGATCTCCATATTTAAGACTGAACCCGGTGATGTTTCACACGTCGTGACCTTTGTATCCATGCTCTTACACGCGATCTCCCGCACCGCGATCTTCGAGTTCTCGCCCCTGCCCTATCTGGCTGAGCTCAACGAAACGGTGAAGACGTCGAAAAACTTCAAGCCCCTGTATCACTAATTGCGCGCCCAAACCTCGGAATCTGCAACCCCAGGCTTTCACGCAACGTCGTCCCTTCATACGCCGTGCGATACACCCCTCGCGCTTGCAGCAAGGGAATGACTTGCTGCGTGAACCGCTTGAACTGTTCCGGGTGCCCGATGTAAATGTTGAAACCATCCACGGCCCGTGCTTCAAACCAATCCGCCATTTTCTGTGCGACGGTGTCGGCCGTGCCAACAAATGCGCCCGGTCGCAACTGCCTCCCGAACTCAACCGCCTGGCGCAAGGTAAAGCCTTTCTCCCGCGCCTGGTCGGCGATGCGTTTGGCGGCAGTGAAAAAGCTACTGCGTGCTGCTTCCAGGCTTTCTTGGGGGAACGGCGCATCGAGGTCGTATTGGCTGAAATCGTGCCAACCGAAATTACGCCCAAACTCCTTCAGCGCGAGTTCAAAGCTATGGTCGGCCTGATGGTAATGCTGCTCGATTTCACGGGCGTGGGCGTCTGTATCACCTACGTAGATTTCAGCGCCGGGCATGACGAGTAATTGCTCCGGGTGACGACCATGCTTCACCGCCCTGCCCTTTATATCCTGGTAAAAAGCCTGGCCCTGTTCGATGCTGGCCGCGTGGGTGAAGATCACATCTGCCGTGGCGGCGCCAAGATCACGGCCTTGCTCCGAGTCGCCGGCCTGGAATATCACCGGCTGGCCTTGAGGTGAGCGTTGGATGTTTAGCGGGCCCACCACCGAAAAGTGCTCGCCGCTGTGATTCAAACTGTGCAGTTTGCTTGAGTCGAGAAACTGGCCCGTGGCTCTGTCACGAACGAAAGCGTCGTCTTCGTAGGAATTCCACAGCCCCTGCACCACCTGAACGTGTTCAGCCGCGCGGCCGTAGCGGGTGTCGTAATCATAGTGCTCATCGCGACTGTAATTACCCGCAGTGCCCGCATCGCCGCTGGTGACGACGTTCCAGCCGGCGCGGCCTTTGCTGATCAGATCCAGGGAGGCCAGTCGCCGTGCGACGTTATACGGCGAGTTGTAGGACGTGGTCAGCGTGCCCACCAGGCCCAAATGCCGCGTGCTCACCGCCAGTGCCGATAACAGTGTCAGCGGCTCCAGGCGATTGAGGTAGTGGGAGGGCGAACCCGGTGTAATGAACTGGCTGTCGACAATAAACATCAGGTCGAACAACGCCGCCTCGGCCTGACGTGCAATGTCGATGTACCAGTCGATATTCACGCTGGCATCGGCCGGTAATTGAGGGTCAAGCCACAGGTTATGGCGACCTGGCCCGCCGCAGCCCATGGTCAAGGCGCCGAGTTTCAGCTGTCTTTTGCTCATGTGTCAGGTATTCCTTGCAGCGCGTTCAGGGCTGTTGTTTGGCGACGGCGGGTTGTAACGAGGCCGAGAAAGAGGCGTCGAACAGGCTGGCTGCCGGGTAAGACTTGACCAGGCCCTGGCCTGCAAAGAAGTCCACGGTCTTTTGCGCCTCCACCGGCGACTGGGCTGTCAGTGGCTCAACCGTTGTGCGTGCCCTGGCAAACCAGGCGCGGGCAATGTCGGCGTCGGCCCGGGTGCGCTTGGCCCACGCATCTGCGTAGGCGTCGGTGTTGCTTGGGCTTTGGGCGGTCCACTCGCGGGCTTTCTTCAAGCGTTGGAGAAAATCGCTGATCTGTGCGCGCTTGGCGTCCACAGCCTTGGTGTTGGCGGCAATGTAACTTTGGGCCGGAATCAACCCCTCAGCGGTCGCCAGCACACGAGCACCCTGTCGCTCTTGCTGCGTAACGTAGGGTTCCCAAGTGGCGATGACGTCAACCGAACCGCCTTCCAGTGCGTGGGAAGCGTCCAGTGCGCTGAGGTAGCGCAGCTCCAGTGAATCCCGTGGCACGCCAGCTTTGTCGAGGGCGGTGAACAGCAGTTGCTGGCTCCAGGAGCCCTTCCATACGGCGGCGCGCTTGCCCTTGAGGTCGGCGAGGCTATGGATCGACGATTCTTTTTTCACCAGGATGGCCACGCCCTCCAGGTTTTGCCGGGTGACGGCAATCACCTTGATCGGAGCGCCCAATGCGCCCAGGAACAACACCGGCGCATCCCCCAACAAACCGATATCCAGGCTGTTGGCGTTCAGTGCTTCGGCCACCGGCGAGCCGGCGGTGAATTGCTTCCATTCAAGGGTATAAGGCAGATCGTTCAACACCCCCGCCGCTTCCATTACCGCCTGGGCGTTGTAGCTTTGGTCGCCCACCACCAGGGTTTGCGCCTGCGCCGTCAGGCACAGCAAGGTAGCGGCTATGCCGGTCGCCAGTTTCGTCAGGTAACGCACGTTCGTCTCCAGATGTCTTGATAGACAGTTCAGGTCGATCCGCGCGCGCGGTCTCGGCAGTATTCATGAGGGGGTCACCATGAAGGGCTGAGCGCTGGATGTAAAATACTAATAATGCATAACCTAATTCAGTAATAATGCGCTATATGCATTTAGTGCGTGAGCTGTGCCCTATTGAGGTGCACCCGTATGTGCATTACGCATAGCCCATTCTCAAACGTCATAATCCTGCGTTTTCCTACATGGTAGTCTCACAGGTCTACCAATAGGCATTGATCGTATGCAGTCAATGGCCCCAACCAGGAAAGATCATGCCGAAAAAGTCTCACACAGCCCTGCGCCGTAATTTCCGTGAACTGCTTGCAACGCCAACGTGCGTTGAAACCGCTTCTGTCTTTGACCCGATGTCTGCACGCATTGCCGCCGACCTGGGTTTTGAGGTTGGCATCCTGGGAGGCTCCGTGGCCTCGCTTCAGGTACTGGCAGCGCCCGATTTCGCGCTTATCACGCTGAGTGAGTTTGTCGAGCAGGCCACCCGTATTGGCCGCGTCGCCCAACTGCCGTTCATTGCCGACGCCGACCACGGCTACGGCAATGCCTTGAACGTGATGCGCACTGTCGAAGAGCTTGAGCGCGCCGGCGTGGCCGCGTTGACTATTGAAGACACCCTGCTGCCTGCGCAATTCGGGCGTAAGTCCACCGATCTCATCTCTATCGATGAAGGCATCGGCAAAGTCCGCGCTGCGCTCGAAGCACGAGTTGATCCAGAACTGTCGATCATCGCCCGTACCAACGCCGGCGTGCTGCCGACCGAGGCGGTGATCGAACGCACCCAGGCGTATCAAAAAGCCGGTGCCGATGGCATCTGCATGGTTGGCGTGAGTGATTTTGATCACCTGGAAAAGATCGCTGAGCACCTCACGGTACCGCTGATGTTGGTGACCTACGGCAACCCCAAGCTGCATGACGCAGAGCGTCTGGCCAGCCTTGGCGTACGCGTGGTGGTAGCCGGTCACGGCGCTTACTTTGCGGCGATCAAGGCCACCTATGACAGCCTGCGCGCCCAGCGCCAGTTGACCCACAGCACCTCCAACCTCAGTGCCACTGAGCTGACCCACACCTACACGTTGCCGGAAAGCTATGTGGCGTGGGCTGAAGAGTTCATGGACGTCAAAGAGTAATCACGTCAACAGCTGGCTCACCGTTTGGTCAATCACGTAGCCAGGGCAGATCTTGGCGCTGGTAACGGTGAGCGCGGAAGATCGCGTTGTTTTCCCCCGGTAGGTAGCGACGGGACGCTTCATCCGGGTAGGTGGCGAAATGCGGGTTGATGTATTCCCACACCACGTCGCCAGCCGGTGTGACTTCGAACAAACGGCCGAAGTTGGCCTCGGTCACCAGCGTATTGCCGTTATGCAACCGCTGGGCGCCCCCCATGAACGGCGTGAAAAAGGCATAACCTGGCGTGTCGGCGTATTGCCATTCGATGCGCTGTGTCAGCGGGTCAATTTCGAGGATGCGCGAATGCGGCATGCTGATATGCGGACGGGAAATACCGTTATCAAACACCAGCACATTGCCGTTTTCCAGCTCGCTCGGGCAGTGCTGCTGCGCCACCAGGTCGTGGCCCAGACGCCACAACACCTCACCGCTGCCACGCTGCACAGCAATCACTGACGAGACACTTCGCAGGCTGAGAATGACCTTGCCATCGCGGCCTGGCGACACCGCATTGGTCATCGGCCAGTGGTAGCGCTCGAAGGTGTCATGCAGCGGGTAGTCCTCAGGGTTGAGGTGCTCCCAGCTGCGCCATTCCCACACGACTTGGCCTTGGCGATCGACCTCCTTGACTACGTCCGCGTAGATCACCCCTCCTGCGGCCTCGCTGCCGGGAACCCCGCCCACCACGCGGCTTGCCAACTGAGCACTCAACGGTTCGACGGTGGTGTACAGCAGGTTGCCATTGTCCAGCCATTGGGCGTCGTGATGGTGCAGCAGATCAGTGTGTTGCCACACTACTTCGCCTTCTGGGGTGACTTCGCTGAATGCGCCGCCGTGCCATACCGCCCAGCCTGGGAAGAGTTCAGGGGAATCGGGGTGATTGCCGTTGTAGCCGAGGTTGCCGTTGGGCAGGATCACAGCATCGCGACCAGGCCGCTGGGGCAACTTCCAGCGGTGTACGACTTCGCCCTCCAGGTCGATCAAAAACACGTTGCCATCGGCTGTTTGCGGAGCAAACAAGGTGTAGCCGCCGGCGCTGCGGGCGTGGTCTACGCCGATAAGACCGGTCTTCTGACGCTTGAGCGTGGTGCGGTGCATGGCTTTTCTCCAGGTGCAGGAACCCCTGCCGGGCGTAGGCCGGCAAGGCTGAAAACGAACAGTCAGTTAGGCGTTGGCAGTAAGGCGTTGAAGTGCGAGTCGAACATATGTTCGACGTCCAGCGGCTGTGGGATCACGCGCTCAGCGGCGAACATATCCGCAATGCGCTGTTGCAAGGCGATCACTGATGCGTCTATGGGGGCGTAGCTCAGGTTCTGGTGGGCCAGCATGTCGCGCACCAGTGGCACCGGTAGTCGAGTGGTCTGGGCAAACACTTCGGCCCAGGCATCCGGGTGTGCGGTGGCCCAGGTTTGCGCCCTTGCCAGTCGCGCCAGCAGGTCGCCAGCCTGCGCGGCGCGATCAGGATCCGCCAGGGCCTTGATACTGGCTACGGTGAAGTTCTGCCCGGCTTCCGGCCACGAGCTGCCGTCAACCAGTATGCGTGCCCCACGGGAAGTCGCCTGCCCGACAAAGGGGTACCACACCGACCACGCCTCCAGCCGGCCACTGGCGAAGGCGTTTTGCGCATCAATCGGGCTCGCGTAGGTAATGTTCACATCCCGCGATGTCAGCCCGGCCTGGCGTAACGCCGCCAACAACAGGTAATGCCCGCTGGTGCCTTTGGCGACCGCCACGCGCCTGCCCTTCAGGTCGGCAACTTGCTGGACGCTCGACCCTTCGGGCAGCAACAGCGCATTGTTGTTCTGTGCCCCCTTCGCCACGCCGATGATGCGCACATCAAACCCACCCGCCTGGGCAAAGATCGGCGGCGCGTTGCCCACTACGCCGACGTCGATTGCGCCTGCGCTCAGGGCTTCAAGTAACGTGGTGCCGGCTGTGAACGGGTGCCACACCAGCGCATCCGGCAGGTCCTTGTCCTCTCCTGCGGCGTGCAGCATGGCTTGGATCAACCCGCTTTGATCGCCCACATGCAGGGCCGCCGACACCGGTTGCACGACCAACGCCGTCGCCAGGCACGCCAGCACGAGCAGGCGCCGCAACAGGGGGTGCTTGGCAGCGTCAGGTTTTAGCGTCATTGTCGTGGCCTCATTTTTGCGTTGAACCCAGTATGTCGAGGCTCGCCGTGCCGCTCCATGCCAAACACCCCTCCTTTCCTGCCACGTCGGACAGCGCCACACGCACGGTCGTCGTACTCGCCTTTGACGACCTGCTGTTGCTCAACGCAGCCGGGCCACTGGAGGTGTTCGCAGCGATTCCGCGCCTGCTCGGGGGTGACTTTGTCGCGCAGCCACCTTATCGGCTGCTGCTCGCTTCACCGCTGGGCGGGCAGATCACTTCGGTCTCCGGCATCAGCGCCACCACGCTGTCGCTGGAACAGGTCGACCACCAGGCGCCGGTCATTGATACGTTGATTGTTGCGGGCGGCCCGGGCATGGCGGCGCTGGAAGCGAACGAGCAGGCCTGTGCCTGGCTAAGCCGGCGCGCGCCCCACATTCGCCGGCTGTGCTCGATCGGCACCGGTGCTTTCGCATTGGCCGCCGCCGGGCTGCTGGATGGGCGCAAGGTGGTGACTCATTGGAAATTCGCCGAGGAATTACAAGCACGCTACCCCAAGGTCATCTGCCAGACCGACGCGTTGTACCTGCATGACAACAATCTATGGACCTGTGGCGGAGCCACCGCCGGTATCGACCTGGCCCTTGGGTTGGTCGAGCACGATCTCGGCCCACAGGCCGCACTGGCACTGGCCCGCTATTTCACGGTGTTCCTGTGGCGCTCGGCACAACAACCGCAATTGAGTGCCTCGCTCAACGCCCAAACCACCGCCTTGCGCACCGACCCCGATGTGCGGCTGGCGCGCCTGCATGCCTGGATAGCGGGGAACCTCAATGGCGACCTACGGGTGGAGCAGTTGGCTGAGCAATTCGGCATGAGCCCGCGCCATTTTGCACGGGCCTATGTAGCTGCCACGGGTGAGACACCGGCTCAAGCGGTAGAGAGTTTGCGCCTGGAGGCGGCCTGTCGCGTACTGGCGACAACCAGTGAGCCCATCAAGCGGATTGCCGAAACGGTTGGCTTTGGGCGTGAGGAGCGCATGCGGCGCGTGTTTCAGAAAAAGCTGGGCACCAGCCCGCTGGGTTATCGCAATCAGATGAAGGCTGCGCCCGCTAACGTGACCCCGTTTGCGATGGGTATCGCACTGCAAGGCTTGGCGTACTAAGTTCAACCAAGCCACTCACTAAACAACAACGCCAACGAAAAAATCCGCCGCAATATCTGCGGCGGCAACCAAAGGATGTTGTCGAAGCAGAGCGGCTAAGACAAGCCCTACCCTACGCCCCTCGCCGATTAAAAAACGTGAAGTTTTATTAATCGAGTTTCATCCTCTGCCCCGCTGCAACCCCCGCAAACTGTGCTTAGAATCAGCCTCGGCAACCACGCCGAACACAATAAAAAACCGTAACGCCTCACTTACCAAACTCTGCCAAAAAACCTTTTGCACCTTTCAAACAGTGCGGTGTTTCTGTGCGCGCGTTCATTATCCTGGGGAAGCTAATTACATGATCAAACAGTCGAGCCTGTTAGCACTGGCCGTGTGTGCCGGTATCAGTCAGATGGCCTTTGCCGAGTCCGTGACGGACCAGGCCGATTCCAAGGGGTTTGTCGAGGGCAGCAGCCTCACCGGCTTGTTGCGTAACTACTACTTCGACCGCGATCGCCAAAGCAACAAGGCCGATAACCGCGATTGGACCCAAGGCGCGATGCTCAACTACGCCTCGGGCTTCACCCAGGGCACTATCGGTTTCGGGGTCGATGCCTACGCCTACGGCGGGCTGAAACTGGACGCCACCCATGAGGACGCGGGTACCGGCGATTTGCCCACCGACCGCCATGGCGACCCGCAAAATGCCTACGGTTCCGTGGGCGCTGCGGTGAAAATCAAGGTGTCCAAAACCGAACTGAAATTCGGTGATATGCAACCCACTGCCCCCGTCTTCGCTACGGGCGGTACACGCCTGCTGCCGCAGACCGCCACCGGTTTTGACTTGACCAGCAGCGAAATCGCCGGGCTGGACCTGGAAGCCGGGCACTTCACCAGCACCAACAGCGGCATGACCAGCAATCATGACCACGATATCTATGCGACCTACGCCAATATCCCCGCCAGCAGTGCGAGCTTTGTCGGCGGCAAATACACCTTCACGCCGTCGCTGAGCGCGACGCTGTATGCCGGTGAGCTGCAAGACATCTGGCGCCAGTACTACACCAACCTCAACTACGTGATCCCGCTGGCGCATGACCAATCCCTGGCGCTTGATGGCAACCTCTACCGCACCCTCGACACCGGCAGCGCCAAGGCCGGTGCGATCAACAACACCACGTACTCGTTGGCGGCGGCGTATTCGTTTATGCAGGCCCACACACTGACGTTGTCGTTCCAGAAAGTGCATGGCGACACGCCGTTTGACTACATTGGCACCGGCAACAACGGCGCGGGCGAAGGCGGCGATTCGGTGTTTTTGGCCAACTCGGTGCAATGGGGCGACTTCAACGGCCCGGGCGAGCAGTCGTGGGGGATTCGTTATGATTTGAATATGGCCAGCTATGGCGTGCCGGGGCTGAGTTTCATGGGCCGCTACATCAACGGTTCCGACATCGACGGCACCCACACACCGGAGCACAGCGCGTATGTCAACGACTACGGCTCGGATGGCGCGCACCACGAGACCGACCTGGAAGCCAAATACGTGATCCAGAGCGGCCCTGCAAAAAACCTGTCGCTGCGGGTGCGCGATGCCATCGTGTCGTCGAATGCCGACCAGGGCGATGGCAAGTTGAACGAGCTGCGGCTGATCGTCGATTACCCGTTTACCCTGCTGTAGCGGCCAGGGTGCGCCGGCCCTGCTGCTGGCCGGCGTATCCTGATCAGCCCATCCAACCTGCGGCAGTTTTGGGAATGACGTCCGACTCGTCCAGCTTCGACGCAAACATACTGACGGCTTCGACCGCATCACTGGTACTGGTGCGAATCTGCAAGATCACGGAGCCGGCCTGGTCCGCCAGGCTAACGCCTCTTTGTGCGCCTTCCTGGGTCGCTTGCATGCTGCTCACCGCGTCGCGGGTTTCAGAGAGGATCATACCGATCATCTCGGCAATTTCTGCCGTGGAGCGACTGGTACGCCCGGCCAGTTGCCGCACCTCGTCAGCCACCACCGCAAACCCACGCCCTTGATCCCCTGCCCTGGCTGCTTCGATGGCCGCATTGAGCGCCAGTAGGTTGGTCTGGTCGGCGATGCCGCGAATGGTATTGACGATGGCGGTGATTTGTTCAGAACGTTCGCCCAGCTGCCCTACTAGCCTTGCAGATTCGCCAATGTTGTCGGCAATGCGGCGCATCTCGGTGGCGGTCTCCTGGATCACTTGGGTGCCATGTTCGGCGAAGCGCTCGGTCTCGGAAGAAATATGGTAGGCCCGCGACGCGCCACGGGAATCTTCCTCGAACTTTTCTACACGCTCGGTGATGTCGCTGGCGAACTTGACGATCTTGATCAGCTTACCGTCGCCGTCATACACCGGGTTGTAACTGGCCTCCAGCCACACCACCCGGCCATGTTTGCCCAGGCGTTTGAATTGCCCGGTGAAGAACTCGCCGTTGTTCAAGCGGCGCCAGAAGTCGGCGTATTCGTGGCTGTTGATCAGCTCGTTTTCACAAAACAGACGGTGCTGTTTGCCTTTGATTTCGGCCAGGGCATAACCCATCACATTCAAGAAGTTGGCGTTGGCGTCCAGCACCACACCACTCAAGTCGAACTCGATCACCGCCATGGCGCGATCAAGGGCGGCCAACTTGCTGTGGATAGCGGCCTCTTGCTCGACCTTGTGGGTGACGTCGAGGGCATACTTGACCACTTTCAGCACCTGGCCTCGGTCATCGAGCACCGGGTTATAACTGGCTTCGAGCCAGAGGGTACGGCCTTTGGCGTCCACCCGCTTGAACGTGCCGGAGACAAACTTGCCCGCCTTGAGATCGGCCCAGAACTGGCTGTAGGCCGGGCTGTTGGTCAGCGCCGGTAGACAAAATTCACGGTGAGGCTTGCCGGCCAACTGATCAGCTGTATAGCCCAAGGTTGTCTGGAACTTATCGTTGGCCCGCAGCACCTTGCCGTTCAGGTCAAATTCGACCACAGCCATGGAGCGCTCCAGTGCGCCGATCAGTCCTTTGAATTCGGTGGTTTCGGCCGTCCTGGCAGCGAGTTGTGTTTTGAGTGCTTGATTGAACATGCCGTACCCTCAGCCGCGCGAAAAACCGTGTGTATTGATTCGCTATCGGCTGAGGAATACCTGACTTTACGCGGCGCGAGAGGATTATTTTCTGGCGTCAACTTGCCGGGCAAGCAGGGCTTTACGCCCAAGGGCGCAAGCCGTTAAGGAACGCCCCTACGCGAGTCCTCTCATTCGGCTCAGCGGCGAAACAGACGGTCCATCACCAGCAGGGCCACCGCGCCAATTGCAATCGCGGCGACTGGTTTCTCTTTGACGAACGCAGATACGCTGTCCAGTGCATCGCCATAGGTTTGAGTCAGCTGGCCGGCCGCTTGGCGTCCAGCCCCTTCGGCTTCCAGCTTCGAGTCCCCAAAAAGTTTTCCAACGACGCTCTGTGCCTTGCCTGCAACCTTTTCTGCTACACCTTCGACTTGTTCACTCTTCATACATCACCTTACTTTTGCGTGTAATGGGACAACCCAGGGTCAGCCTGAGCCGGCGGCTATCTGCACAGCATTAGGGGGATGACCGCTGGGATAGGTTCAAAATTTATGCTGAGAATGCTGACCGACATCAACAGGGGGGTGATTGTGAAAAAAAGCCAGCTTGCGGAAAAAACCTGCGTGACATGCGGCCTTGCTTTCACATGGAGAAAAAAATGGGCGCGCTGTTGGGATGAGGTTCGTTATTGTTCGCAGCGCTGCCGGCGCACCAAAAAATGAGCCCAAAAAAAGGGCCATCAACGACGAGGAACGTTTGAGCGGCGACTCTCGTCAGGCCTGATTCCCTCAACTGCTGAATTCAACTCACAAGGGCGCGTTCAATCGTGCGGCTAATCACCGAGCGTTTCTCACCGTAAAGTTGCGTCAAGACATTCCAGAGACTACGAAAATGACCGATGTAACTGTGGTAATTGGCGCTGGTTCGATTGGCCAAGCCATCGCCCGCCGTGTCAGCGCTGGCAAACATGTGGTACTCGCCGACCTGCGCGAAGACACCGCCAAGGCCGCCGCCAAGGTATTGAGCGATGCCGGTTTCGAGGTCTCCACGTCATCGGTTGACGTGTCGTCGCGCGCATCTGTGCAGGCACTCGTCGCGTTCTCGGCAAGCATCGGCGACATCACCGGCGTCATCCATGCCGCCGGTGTTTCACCGTCCCAGGCTGCACCTGCGACCATTTTACGGGTCGACCTGTATGGCACAGCCCTGGTCCTGGAGTTGTTCGGTGAAGTCATTGCCAAAGGAGGGTCCGCAATCGTCATCGCATCGCAGTCAGGCCATCGTTTGCCAGCCCTTACCGCAGAGCAGAATAAAGCCCTGGCGTTGACGCCGACTGAGGATTTGCTCGGGTTGCCGATGCTGCAACCCGACCGGGTAACCGACCCTCTGAATGCCTACCAGATCTCCAAACGTGGCAACTCCCTGCGCGTTGCTGCCCAGGCGGTGCGCTGGGGCAAGCGCGGCGCGCGGGTGAACACCATCAGCCCTGGCATCATCTTTACACCGTTGGCGCGGGATGAGTTGTCAGGGCCGCGTGGAGACGGTTACCGACGCATGATCGAATCCAGTGCCGCCAAACGCGGGGGCACGCCCGATGAAGTGGGCGCCGTAGCGGCATTGCTGATGGGGCCTGAAGGTACCTTCATCACCGGTAGCGATTTTCTCATGGACGGAGGCGTCACTGCCCATTACTGGTACGGTGAGTCACAACCGTAATCGTCCAGTGCGGGCACTTGACGCGTGGGCTCGCGGCGCCTATTTCAATTGGCCGCGTGCCCATTCACGTACAGCCTCGGCGAACATTCGCAGGGCCATCGGCGGGTGCCGGTTGGCCGGGTAATACAGGCACGCGCCTGGATAGTAAGGGCCCCAGTCGGGCAATAGATGAACCAGGCGACCGGCCCGCAGATGATCCTCGACCTGATGCTCCGGCAGCCACGCAATGCCGATACCGGCCAACGCCGCTTCCGTCATCAGGTTGATGTTGTCCATTGTCATTGGCCCATCGACGTCAATGCTGGCATTTCTTCCCTGGTAACCCAGGTCCCAGCGAAACAAGGTACCGCTGGCGAAGCGAAAGCGAATGCAGCGATGGTCCTTGAGGTCATGCGGTACAAGGGGGGCGGGATGCCGGTTGAGATAGTCGGGCGAGGCTAGCGCCGCAAAACGAATGTCCGGGCCGAATCGGATCGCGATCATGTCACGGGGCACATCATCGAACAGACGGATACCGGCATCGAACCCATCCGCCACGATATCGACCAGGCGACTGTCCGCGATGCATTCAATGTGGATCTGAGGGTTGTCGCGCAAAAAATCAGGCATCACGTGACGGATCAGCGGTTTGAACGATGATTCCGACGCGCTCAGCCGTAACGACCCGGAAGGCGTATTGCGCTCTGAGGTCACGTCGTTCACCGCGCATTCAAGATCGCCCAACAGCGGTTGCACGCGATTGAACAGCTGTTCCCCCGCCTCCGTCAGTGCTACCGAGCGAGTTGTGCGGTTGAACAAACGCAGCTCCAGGCGAGATTCCAGGCCCCGCATGGAATGGCTCAGCGCCGACGCCGACACGCCAAGAATCTTGGCGGCCCCGCTGAAGCTGCGTTGCTCGGCAATGGCGACGAAGGCCGTCAGCTCAGGAAGGCCAGCACGGATCATTAGTGAATTCCCCTCAGGTGTGCATGAGGCAATGTGCCAATTGTTGAGTGATGCACAGGAATTCAAAGTGTACCAATCAGTTACCTGGTTGCGAAGGAGACGAAACATGCAGAAACGTCATTTGGGTAAAAGCGGACTCCAAGTCTCAGCCATTGGCTTGGGTTGCATGGGCTAGAGCTTCGCTTACGGCTCGGCACTGGAACGCGAGGCAGCACCCGCTCACTTGCCAAAGAACGTCAACCGCTGAGGCTCAGTCGCTTCAACCGACTTTACGACCTTCAACCGGGTAGCCCGGATCCGTGAAACCATGGGTCGACGCGTGGCCCGGCACCACCAGGCTGTCGACCAACTGTTCATCATCCGGCCCCAGCGCCAGCCCTAACGCATCCATGTAGCTGTCCCAGTGAGCTTCGGTACGAGGGCCGGCGATCGCTGCACTGATCAGTTGATTTCTCAACACCCAGGCGATGGCAAACGCCACGGACGTAGTGCCCCGATCAGTAGCGTGCCGGGCGATGGTCTGCGCAATTTGCAGGGATTCGGGGCGCCATTCGGTCTGCTGGATACGCTTGTCGCCACGCCCTGCCCTCGTATCAGCCGGCGGCGGCGCGTCCACGGGGTACTTGCCACTGAGCACGCCACGGGCAAGCGGGCTGTAGGGAACAACGCCAATGCCGTAGTTGCCGGCGACCGGTAGCTGTTCGACCTCGGCGCTTCGATTGACGATGTTGTACAACGGCTGGCTGACCGTGGGCCGCTGGATGCCCAGCGAATCGGCAATACGGACCATTTCGGCGATTTTCCAGCCATGGAAATTGGACACCCCGTAATAGCGGATCTTGCCCTGACGAATCAGGTCGTCAATCGCTCGCAAGCCTTCTTCCATCGGCACATCACTGAGGGTGCGGTGGAAATACAGGATGTCGATATAGTCGGTATCCAGGCGTTTGAGGCTGGCCTCTACGTTCTGGATAATCCACTTGCGCGACTGCCCCTGCTGATTCGGGCCTGCATCAGTCGACGACGGATAACCGAACTTGGTGGCCACCACCCAGTTGTCACGCAGCGCTGCAATGGATCGGCCGACGACTTCCTCGGAACGCCCGGCATGGTAGGCGTCAGCCGTGTCGATAAAATTGATGCCGGCGGCACCGGCCTTATCGATGATGCGTTTACTGGTCGCTTCGTCGGTCTCGCCGCCAAACATCATGGCACCCAGGCACAACGGCGATACTTTCAGGGCACTGCGGCCCAGGTAACGGTAATTCATCATTAACCCTCTAAGGCGTTTGAAAGATGAATTGATCCTAGTGCCATTCCAGTCAGTGATTAAGGTGCAGGAAAAGGATACGGCTATGAGGCGGGCTCATGAATGCTTCAGGCCTTGTAGCGCAGTGCATCCACGACCAGGCTGAGTGCCCGCGATGACTGTCGCCGACTGGGGTAATAAATGTGCAAGCCCGGAAAGGTCGGGAACCACGGCTCCAGCACCCAGCAAAGACGCCCGGCGGCAACGTGATCTTTCACCAGGTCTTCAGGCAGATAAGCCACTCCACAGCCATCCAGTGCAGCCGCGAGCATCGGGTAGGTGCCATTGAACGTGAGTTGCCCCTGCACTCGCACTTGCATTTCGCGGGCCCCGTTTGCCAGTTCCCATGGGTAACAACCTCCATGGGTTGGGAGCCGCAGATTGATGCAGTTATGCGCAGCCAGGTCTTCCGGAGCCTGTGGCGTCGGGTGTGCGTGCAGATACGCCGGCGAGGCGACCATCGCCATGCGCAGATCAGGGCCGATCCGGACCGCAATCATGTCCTGGGCAACCTGATTGCCCAGGCGTACGCCAATGTCATAGCGCTCGGCAACAATATCGGTCAGGCCATAATCGGTGGCGATTTCGATGTTGATATCGGGAAACCGTGGCAAAAACTCGGCGAGACGCGGCCACAGCACCGAGTTCGCCGCGTAGTCGGTGGCTGATATACGCAGGGTCCCGCGAGGCGAATCACGCAGCTCGACCACTTCGGCAAGGCCCGCCTCGATCTCTTCGAAACGCGGCGCCAGCTTGTTGAACAGATGCTCGCCGGCTTCCGTCGGCGCCACGCTTCGCGTGGTACGCGTCAGCAGACGTACGCCGAGTCTGGTTTCCAGGGAGCGGATGGTATGACTCAGCGCTGATTGCGAAACGCCGAGTTGCGCGGCCGCGCGCGTAAAGCTGCGCTCCCGTGCGACGGCCACAAACGCCAGCAGGTCGGCATATCCTTCACGCGCCATTGATGAGCCTCATTCATAGAGTAATCGACCTAAAGCATATCCCAGATCATGCTGCACTAATGGCAGCCACGACGCTGTCAGGAATCCAGGTCGACACCAAAGCCAACGCGTCACTCTGAAGCCGTGATCTCAGCCCGCATGATTCGTACCTTGTCACCTGAACTTAACCCGTCGGGTGGGTTGGCAATGACCTGGTCGGCCTGCCTGACCCCGTCCGCGAATTCAAGGTAGGTGCCGTAGTCACGGGTCACCGTGACCGGCTTCAGCTGCACGGTGCCGGTGTCATCGACCGTCGCGATCTGCACGCCGGCCTTGCCAACGATCAGCGCGCTGGGAGGGAGGCTGAGCGCAGTGGGTGCAGGCGTACCTTCAAACAGCACAGAGGCAAACGATCCGGGCAGCAAGTCTCCACGCTGGTTTTCCACGCTCAGTTGAACGCGCATCGCGCCGGTTTCAACATCGACGGCCTGGGCCAGGGATCGCACCGTGGCATCGAATGTCTGTCCCGGGCGTTCCGGCACGCTGAGTGTGGCCCGGGTACCGACTTTTATCCACGCCAGTTGACGCTGCGGGACGCTGACATAGACGCGCAGGCGGCTCACATCGGAGACCACGAACAATTCGCTGCCAACGGTCATCCCGACATTGATCAATGCGCCGACATCGGTGTTACGGGCAGTCACGACCCCGTCAAACGGCGCGACAATCCGGGTATAACCCTGCAACGCCTGCAACCGATCGACGTTGGCTTGCGCTTCGTTGACTTGGGATCGCTTGGTGGCGAGGTCGCCGCGGCGCTCCTCGACTTCCTGAAGGGATACCGCTTCGCTCTCTCGCAGTTGCTCCCAGCGTTTGGCGGTGGTGCCGGCAAGGGACATTTCGCTGCGGGCAGTCGCCAGCGCTGCGCGCGCCTGGCGCAACTGCTGGTCCAGGTCGGGGGCATCGATCTGCGCCAACAGCTCGCCGGCTTTGACCCGTGATCCTATGTCCCGGTCCCACTGCTTCAAGTAGCCGCTGACCCGCGCATACAACGGCGCCCGCGACCAGGCTTCGATACGCCCTGGCAGTTGCAACGAGGCCGGCATGACCCGCTGGGGGACAACAAGTGCAACCGTGGCGATCCGTTTGCGCTCGGCCATCTGCTCCAACTGACCCGCTTGCGAATGGCGGCTTGCCCAGCCAACGATAAGGATGACGCCGGCCGTCGCCATTGCCCCAACGATCAGCACAAGGCGCCCAGATGGGCTGCGATCAGGGTGGGTTTTCACAGGCATCTCAGATTGCTCCAGGGACTAAGTGCGGCTTGGGTTCAGTACGAAAATCATTGCGGTGCGCCACGCTGAACAGCACCGGGACAAACAACAAGGTTGCGACGGTCGCAAACAACAGGCCGCCGATTACGGCGCGCCCCAATGGGGCGTTCTGCTCACCGCCCTCCCCCAGACCCAACGCCATGGGCAGCATGCCGAGGATCATTGCCAGTGCCGTCATCAATACCGGGCGCAGTCGAGCGATACCGGCTTCCAGCGCTGCGGCTGTCGCATCACCCAGCACGTGCAGGCGCTCGCGGGCAAAACTGATCACCAGCACGCTGTTGGCCGTGGCTACCCCCATGCACATGATCGCCCCGGTCAACGCAGGCACCGACAACGTGGTGCCCGTGGCGAAGAGCATCCAGGCGATCCCGGCAAGCGCGGCGGACAGGCCAGAGACGATGACCGCTGGATCCACCCAAGATTGAAAATTGACCACGATCAACAGGTAGATGAGCACGACGGCACCCAGCAAGCCGTACAACAGACCGGAGAACGCCCGTTCCATGGTCTGGACCTGGCCCATCAGGTTGACCGTGCTGCCGCGCGGCACTTCATCGGCCATCTGCGCAATGATCTGCCGGATGTCCTTGGCGACAGCACCGAGGTCGCGGTCTTGGGTGGCCGCATGGATCTGCACCATGGGTTGAACGTTGTACTGGCTGACCATGCCGCTGCCCGTTGTGCGCTTGAAATCCGCGACCGCGCCGAGGGTCGTGACGGTCGCGGCGCTGCCGTTGCCCACCGGCAGGTTCGCCAGGGCCGCCAACGAATCCAGCTTTGGCTGGGGCGTTTGCAAGACGATGGGGTAGCTCACGCCGTTGGTGGGGTTGAGCCAGTAGGTCGGTGCGACCTGGCTGCTGCCGGCCAGGTTGACCACCAGGCTGTTGGTGACATCGCGCGTGGTCAAGCCCAGCAATTGAGCCTGGGTACGATCCAGGTCGACGTTGAACACCGGCGCCTTGTTCGATTGCAGGATGCGCGCGTCGGCCAGGCCCGGCACCGTGCGGATCCGCTTGAGCAGTTGCTGCGCGTAGGCAAAGTTCGCGTCAACATTGTTGCCCCTGACCTGGATGTCGATGGGTGCCGGGGCACCAAAGTTGAGGATCTGGCTGACAATGTCCGCCGGGGGGAACGAAAACGTGCTGTCGGGGAATCGCTCAGGCAAGACTTCACGGAGCTTCTTCACATAGCCAGCGGTCGGCTGGTGGCCTGAGCGCAGCGCAATCTGGAAATCGCCGTCCTGGGAGCCCATGACCCCTGTATTGTTGTAGGTCAGGTTGATGTTGCTCGGTGGCAGGCCGATGTTATCGACCAAGGTGGTGATTTCCTCAGCCGGGATGATGCTGCGTATCGCCTCTTCTATTTGCGCAAACCGTGAGGCTGTCTCCTCCACGCGAGTGCCCACCGGTACGCGCACATGCATCAGGACCTGCCCGGAATCCACCGTCGGGAAAAAGTTGCTGCCAATGAAGGGCACCAGGCCAAACGAGAGTGTCACCACCGCCATGAAGCCCAGCAGGAATGCTTTACGGCGGCGCAACGCACCTTCGAGCACAGACTGATAGCGCTGGCGAAGCCGATCAAAACCGCGTTCGAACCCGCGCTGAAAACGTACCAGCGGATTGCGCGAAGCCGGTTGGCGTTCAGGATGGGCCTGATGCGGTTTCAGCAGGTACTTGGCCATGGTCGGCACCAACGTCCTGGACAGGATAAAGGAGCAGATCATGGCGAAGATCACGGCTTCAGCCATGGGGACGAACAGATACCGCGAAACCCCTTCAAGAAAGAACATCGGAACAAACGCGATGCAGATACACAGCAGCGACACGAATGCCGGCGTGACGATCTGGTGTGCGCCGTCCAGGATGGCCGTCTCGACGTCCTTGCCCTGCTCCAGGTGCCAGTTGACGTTTTCGATGGTCACCGTGGCGTCGTCCACCAGGATCCCGATGGCCAGCGCCAACCCTCCGAGCGTCATCAGGTTGAGGGTTTCACCCAGGGCCGCCAGGATGATCAGCGAACCCAGGATCGCCAAGGGAATTGACACCGCAATGATCACCGTCGAGCGCCAACTGCCGAGGAACAGCAAGATCATCACGCTGGTCAGCGCCGCAGCAATGGCCCCTTCGAGCACAACGCCCTTGATGGCGGCACGCACGAACAATGACTGATCGTTGATCGGCTGCACGACCAGCGCCTGCGGCCAGCCCGGCTTGAGCGCTGCGATCTGTGCCCGGATGCCATCGACAATGGCCAGCGTCGACGCCGAGCCATTCTTGAGCACCGACATCAGCACTGACCGGCTACCGTCGACATGCACGATATTGGTCTGCGGGGCATTGCCGTCATGCACATCGGCGACGTCGCGCAGATAGATCGTGCTGCCGTTCACCACTTTGACCGGCAGCAATCCCAACTCATCGATCGCCGAAGGCGCACCGTTGAGCTGCAGGGTGTATTCCAGCTCGCCGATCTTTTGGCTACCTATTGGCACCAGAATATTGTGGGCCGCCAACGCGGCAGATACGTCCTGGGCCGAGAGCCCCCGGGCCTGCAGCGCAGCAGGGTTCACGTCAATCTGAACCTGGCGTTGTTTGCCACCGTAAGGCAACGGCATCACAACGCCCGGCACAGTAATCAGGGGCGTTCGAACGGTGTTCATACCCAGGTCGAACAATTGCTGCTCCGACAACCCCTCCCCCGAAAGTGCCAGCTGCAGGATCGGCACCGTCGCCGCGTTGTAGTTGAGGATCACCGGCGGCTGGATACCGGCGGGCATCTGCCGCAGTGCAACCTGCGATGCCGCGGTGATCTGCGCGTTGGCTACGGCAATGTCGACGCCCGGCTGGAAGAAAATCTTCACGACGCCGACGCCAGGGTAGGTATTGGATTCTATGTGCTCGATGTCGTTGACTGACGCCGTCAGCAGCCGTTGAAAAACCGTAGAGATGCGCCCCGCCATCGGGTCGGGTGGCAACCCGGTGTACTGCCATGCCACCGCAATCACCGGTATCCGTATCTCCGGAAAAATATCGGTAGGCGTGCGCATGGCAGTCAGGGGGCCGACAATCAAAACGAGTAAGGCCATCACTACAAATGTAAGGGGGCGGCGCAAGGCCACCATCACGGTACGTATCAGCACTGATGACTCCGATAACAAATCGACGACAGGTGAATTCAGTTCAGAGATCGAGGGCTGCGCGGTTGGCGCTATCGTCTTGCGCGACAGCGGGTTCGGGAACGAAGCGCCAAAAAATCAGCTGGGCCCCCGCGTCGACCAAGCTGTTGAGCAGCTGCATCATCGGGTCGCTCTTGAACGAGCGGTTCATCCGGTCTTCACTTTCCCAGTAGCCGGTAAGCCACCAGAGGCCGACCTCCCGCGTGCTTTGGGTCAGTGTGTACTCCAGGCATCCTGCACTCAGTTGGAGTGTCTGGAGGCAAGACCTGGCGGTCTCTTCGAAGGTCGATTCGACGGCTTCGGACAGGCGAATTTCAAGGGTGTTGACACATTTGATCGCCATCGGCTGATCCTGCTTGATTGGCTCAGCGCGAATCTAGCGGTGACCCGGCAAAGCGACTACGTCACTCAGTCGATATACCCATGTGAGCGCGGCTCATGAATGAACTCATCGCCGCGTATCTGTTGACGTTGGCAGTGTGGGTACTCTGTCGCGGATACAATTTGAAATCATTGACAGCCTCTTCCACTGAGTCGGCTTTCACCACGTTGACCGCATCGCTGGAGGCCGATGACTTGGCCCATATATGAGTCGTTAAACCAAAGCAGTATGGAATACCCCGCGACACCGGCTATGGTAGTCATCTGTCATACGCTAAACCCGACAACAAAAAATCACCGTGAATTCCGCTACGGGTTTTATAGGTGATGGGAGCTCTCCATGACTCAGCCTATCGCGCAGACCAGCCCCGGCGAACTCGCGGCGTTCGTCAACGATCACTTCTGCGCTCGCGGTATTCAGCCTGATGCTGTGATCGCGCAATCCTGGTACCGCAGCGTGGTCGAGCATCGCCTCGACCCCGGCGCGGCCAGTCGCCAGAACGTACTCTGCGCCGAAGACATTCGTCGCCATCAGCAGCAGCACCAACAATACCTTGCGATTGCCAGCCAGGGCCTCAACGGTTTGGCCCGTCGCGTGGTGCCGGCCGGTTTTGCGGTGCTGCTCAGCGATGAGCACGGTGTGACCCTCGACGCCCGGCTGCCCAGCCAGGACCGGGCCTACACGCGCTCCGGCCTGGTGGTGGGCGCGCGCTGGGATGAATCCATCGTGGGCACCAACGGAATCGGCACCACGCTCGCCGCCGCGCAGCCCTTGATCATTCACCGTGCGGAACACTTCCTGGCGGCCAATGCGGGCCTGAGTTGCTCGGTGGCGCCGATATTCGACGCCCAGGGCCTGCTGCGCGGGTGCCTGAACGCCACGTGCCTCAATAGCGATGGCCCACGGGAAAGCCAATACCTGACGTTGCAACTGGTGATCATGTACGCGCGCCTGATCGAAAACGCGCACTTTCGTCAGATGTACCGCGACCGCCTCACACTCTCCCTTAAACCCATCGATGAGATCGCCGACCTGGCCAACGAGCAATTGCTGGCCCTGGACGAGAGCGGGCGGGTCATTGGTGCCAATCGTGCAGCGTTTGTGGCCGCAGATGAAGCGCGAGTACCGGCCCTGCTGGGGACGCCGATTGGCAGGCTGCTACCGGCCAGCGTGGATGAGCTGCTGCAATTCACCCAAGGCGGCGCCCGCGGCGTGCGTTTGCGTGCCCTACAGGGTGAAGCGTTGTTGGACGTGGGCCTGCGTATTCCGTCTATCCAGCATCGCCCTGCGGCGGTTGCCGCAGCGCCGCGCCCTACCCACCCGGACCTGCAGCAACTGGCCGGCGGCGACCCGACGTTGCAGCGCAGTGTCGAGCGCGTGCGCAAAATCATCGATAAAGGCATCTCGATCCTGATCACCGGCGAAACCGGCACCGGCAAGGAAGCCTTCGCCCGCGCGATCCATCAGGCCAGCAGCCAGCAGCGGGGGCCGTTCGTGGCGCTCAATTGCGCTGCGATTCCGGAAGCGCTGATTGAAAGTGAGTTGTTCGGCTACCGTGCCGGCAGCTTCACCGGTGCCAGCAAGAAGGGCATGAAAGGCAAACTGGAACAGGCAAACGGCGGTACCTTGTTCCTCGACGAAATCGGCGACATGCCGGCCCACCTGCAAACGCGCTTGCTACGCGTATTGGCCGAGCGTGAAATTTCCCCCTTGGGCGCCAAAGCGCCTGTGCCGCTCAACGTACAAGTGATCTCGGCCACTCACCAGAACCTGGAGACCATGATCCGTGAGAAGCACTTTCGCGAGGATCTGTACTACCGACTGGCCGGCATGAATCTGGCACTGCCCGCGTTGCGCCACCGCGAGGACCGCAGCCTGCTGCTCGACAGATTGCTTGCCGCCCAACCTGGCGCTGAGGGCGTACAGCTGACGCCTGAGGCCCGCGATTGCCTGCTGGGTTACGAATGGCCGGGCAATATTCGCCAACTGCTCAACAGCCTGCGCTATGCCGTGGCCCTGGCTGAGCACGGCAGCCTCGACAGGGACTGCCTGCCCACGGAGGTGTTGGTGGGTGCGCCCGCCCCTGCCGGCAACCTGGCCGATCAACTGGGCGATAACGAATCACGCCACCTGCAGGCAACCTTGCGCCAGCATCGCTGGAACATCAGTGCCGCCGCCGCGCAGCTGGGGATCTCGCGCTCCACGTTGTACCGCAAGATGAAAAAACACGCGGTCATCGCGCCGAACGATCAGCCTTGATCAGTGGCGAGAGCGCAAGCGCCCTCGCCCCAGGTTTTGCAGCTTCTATGGCTTCTAGATCTGGATATACACCACATGGGTATGGGTGTACTCGTACAGCCCATGCTTGCCATCTGCCCCGCCAATCCCCGACTTGCGGGTGCCCGCGTGGAAGCCTTGCATGGCCTCGAAGTTTTCACGGTTGATGTAGGTTTCGCCGAAGTCCAGGCGGTTGCTGGCCTGCATCGCGGCGCTCAGGCTGCGGGTGTACAGCGATGAGGTGAGCCCGTATTCACTGGCATTGGCCAGAGCAATGGCTTCGTCCAGGTCTTCGACAATCTGGATCGGCAGCACCGGCCCGAAAATCTCCTCGCGCATGATCTCCATGTCGCTGTTGCAGCCTGCCAGCACCGTCGGTTGGTAATGAAAGCCCTGCCCCTTGTCAGCCACCGCGCCGCCCGTGATCACCTGCGCACCCTGCCCTGTCGCGGTCTTGACCATGCGGGCGACCTTATCCAGCGCGGCCTGGTTGATCAGCGGCCCCATGTCCAGGTCCTGTTCGGCCAACGGGTCGCCATAGCGTGTAGCCGCCATCGACGCGGCAATCTGTTCGATAAACGAATCGGCGACCTTGCGCTGCACATAGACACGCTCGGCGCAGTTGCAGACCTGGCCAGTGTTGATGATGCGCGATGCGGTGATGGCCTTTGCAGCCAGGTCCAGGTCGGCATCCGCCAGTACTATCGCCGGGGCCTTGCCGCCCAGTTCCAGGTTGAGCTTGGTGATATTCGGCGCTGCCGCTGCCATGATCCTTGAACCCGTATCGACGCTGCCGGTGAAGCTGATCAGGTCGACACCGGCGTGGCTGGTCAAACTGTGGCCGACCGTCGCGCCCGTGCCGCTGACCACGTTGAACACCCCTGCTGGCAGGTCGGTTTCGGCCACCAGCCGTGCAAATTCAAAGCAGTTGATCGGGGTTTCTTCGCTGGGCTTGATCACGATGGTATTACCGGTGATCAGTGCCGGCGCCATCTTGCGGGCGATCAGGAAGAACGGGAAATTCCACGGCAACACGCCGGCGACCACGCCCAAGGGCTTGCGCAGCAGGAAGATGCTTTCGCCCACCCGGTCGCTGGTCAGCACTTCGCCTTCCAGGCGCCGCGCCCACTCGGCCATGTAGTCAAGGTAGTCGGCGGTAAAGTTCACTTCCACCCGGGCCAGCCCAAGCACCTTGCCTTGCTCGGCCGTGATGATGTGCGCCAGGCGCTCGGCGTTGTCGCGCACCTTGGTGGCAATCGCACGCAAGTAGCCGGCACGCTCGATGGCCGGGCGTGCGGCCCAGGCCTTTTGCGCCTGGCGTGCGGCGGCGATGGCAGCCTCGACCTGGTCGTGGCTGGCCTGTGGCACCCGCCCCAACAGTTTGGCATTGGCCGGGTTATGGACGTCGATAAGCTGCTCGCTGGGCACGAAGGCGTTGGCGATGAAATTCTGGTAGTCGTTCAATTCAGGCATGGTTGTGCTCTCGCAGACAAAGTCAAAACACGCGTGCCCGCCCTTGGGCCGGCCCGCACGGGGCCGTTACTGGGCGCTGAAGGTTTTCCAGACACCGCCTTCTTTTTTCAGGTCGTGGCTGCGTTTGATCAGGTATTGATGGATCTGGTCCACCTGCTCAGGGGTAAAGGCGTCGGCAAACGACGGCATGCCATCGGGTACGCGACCGCCAAACAGAATGCCGAGGAACATCTGGTGTTTTTCCTGGGTCAGCTTGCGCAGGTCCGGCAGCACGCCGCCGCTGACGGCATGGATGCCGTGGCACTGCGAGCAATAACCGTCATAAAGCTTGGCGCCGGCCTCGATCGACGCGGTGTCGGTGCTCAACGCCGGCGGCTCAGGGGTGTTGGCAGGCGGCGCGGGTTCACGCAGTTTCGCCGTGCCCCCGAGCTTGTAGGTCAGCACCTGGGAAAACGGCTGCACCCCGGCCCGCAGCGACAAGGCCCCGGCGAACGTTGAAAACGCGCCGCCCCAGCCGGCCATGAACGTGACGTATTGCTCACCGTCCACGCTGTAGGTGATCGGCGCCGCCATCACGCCGCTGGCGGCCGGTTGTTCCCAGAGCTTCTTGCCGGTGTCAGCGGCGTAGGCAATTACCCGCCCGTCGGCGCTGCCTTCGAATACCAGGTTGCCGGCGGTGCTCAGCGTGCCGCCGTTGAAGATGGTCACGTAGGGCACTTCCCAGGCAGCCTTTTGCTTGACCGGGTCCCAGGCGATCAACTTGCCCGACCAGCCCTTGGCCATTTCCAGCAGGCCCTCGGCGTTCTCGGGCATCATCCCCGTGCGCAGGCCCAGCTGGTACATGCTCTTGAACGGGTTGCGCTTGGGTGCTTCGGGTATGTGTTCGTAGTAGGCGGACATGATGTGCGCCGGGATATACACCAACCCGGTGTTGGGGTTGTAGGACATCGGCTGCCAGTCGTGGGCGCCCCAGAAAGCCGGCGTGACCAGCTTGCGCTTGCCGTCCTTCCAATAGGCGGCGTTTTCCTCGTCGAGAATCGGCCGCCCGGTTTTCATGTCCATACCCTTGGTCCAGCTCTGCGGCACGATGCCCTTGGCCGAGAGCAACTCGCCAGTGGCACGGTCGATCACATAAAAGAAGCCGTTCTTGGGCGCCTGCATCAGCACCTTGCGTTGCTTGCCGTCAATCGGCAGCTCGGCGAGGATCATGTGCTGGGTGGCGGTGTAGTCCCAGGCGTCGCCCGGTGTGGTCTGGTAATGCCAGGCATATTCGCCGGTGTCGGCGTTGACGGCGACGATTGAAGACAGGAACAAGTTGTCGCCCTTGGCCTGGCTGCGCCATTTGGGGTCCCACATCGACCCGTTGCCGACGCCGATGTACAGCAGGTTCAGCTCCGGGTCGTAGGCAAATGAGTCCCACGCGGTACCGCCACCGCCCTGTTCGACGAAGGCGTCGCCGTGCCAGGTCTTGGCGGCAATCTCCATGGCCTTGTCTTCTGGAGGCAGCTTGGGATCGCCGGGCACCGTGTAGAAGCGCCAGGCCTGCTTGCCGGATTCTGCGTCGTAGGCGGTGACGTAGCCACGCACACCAAATTCGGCGCCGCCGTTGCCGATCACCACCTTGCCGTTGACCACGCGAGGCGCGCCGGTGATGGTGTAGCTGCGCTTGTGGTCGGCCCGGGTATCCACCGACCAGGCCAGTTGGCCGGTCTTGGCGTCAATGGCCTCCAGGCGCCCGTCGAGCACGCCGACATACACCTTGCCCTTCCACACCGCCACCCCCCGGTTCACGGCGTCGCAACAGGCTTCGCCCGCGCGGTTGCGGTCGGATTTGGGGTCATATTTCCACAGCAACTTGCCGTCTCGCGCATCCAGGGCATACACCACGGAAAACGGCCCAGTGGTGTACATCACGCCATCCACCACGATGGGCGTGGCTTCCACACCACGATCCAGGTCGAGCTTGTAGCTCCACGCCAGGCCCAACTGGCCGACGTTCTGCGCGGTGATGTTAGTGAGCGGGCTGTAGCGCTGTTCATCATAGGTACGCCCGGTGCTCATCCAGTTACCGGGCTCCTTGTCGGCAGCGATAATGCGCTGGCCGTCGACGTTGGCCGGCACGTCTTGCGCCCAGGCCGGCGCAGTACTGAGGTGAATGGCCAATGCGACAAACAGGACGTTGAGCGGCTTCTTGCAAGCGGTGGCGAGGCTGGTCTGCGGCATGGAGAACTCCTGATTCTTATTAGTAGCGAAGCATTCGCGCTGCGCAACAGGAGCTCAGCAACCCCCATGCCATGTCCATGGCCGGCCTGAAGGTGCCTGTTTAAAGGGGTTTCGGGGGTGACTTAGGATTTTCGAGGGCGCGACAGTTGTCGCATGCGCTGCGACAACTGCGTCATCGTTGCTACACAATTTGGTTGCTGGCCCGGTTTGCCCCAGACGCGCTTTTCGAGGACCATGGGCGCCTTCTGTTTACCGCCAACAAGAGGCGCCCATGGCCAATCAAGACCTGTCCTACACCCCCGACCCGGATGCCGACTCCATTTCGTCCGACGTGATCGGCTTCAACGGCATCCTGGTCTCCACCCAGATCCCGACCCGTGCCGATGGCAGCCTGGAGCTGGGCGACGTGACGCTGCAAAGCGAATGCACCCTGCAAGCGCTGAAAGTTGCCCTGGAAAAAGCCGGCAGTTCGATGGACCGGGTAATGCACCTGACTATCTACCTCACCGACATGGCCGACCGCGCTGCATTCAACGAAGTCTACAAGCGCTTTTTTGCCAAGCCATGGCCGGTGCGTGCGGCGGTGGGCGTGGCCGCGCTGGCGGTAGAAGGCATGCGCGTCGAAGTGACTGCAATGGCCGCAAAAGCCTAAGCCCAACTCGTTCAAAAATGTGGGAGGGGGCTTGCTCCCGATAGCGGTGTGTCAGTCAGAACTGTAATAACTGACACGCCCTCATCGGGAGCAGGCCCCCTCCCACATTTGCACTTCATTGACACTTCAGATATTGCTACTCAAGCAGACAGCCCTGCGGTAGGTGCCCCCCCAGCGTTTCACAGCTACAATGCGCGCCTCAACCGTGACAAGCCTGACTAAAAAAACTATGTCCTTGCCCAAGCATCACCTTGAATTGCTCAGCCCTGCCCGCGATGTTGCCATCGCACGCGAGGCTATCTTGCATGGCGCCGACGCCATCTACATCGGTGGCCCAAGCTTTGGCGCCCGCCACAACGCTTGTAACGACGTGAGCGATATCGCGTCGCTGGTGGAATTCGCCCGCCGTTACCACGCGCGCGTGTTCACCACGATCAACACCATCTTGCATGACAACGAACTGGAACCGGCACGCAAGCTGATCCATCAGCTGTACGACGCCGGTGTCGACGCGTTGATCGTGCAAGACCTGGGTGTGATGGAGCTGGACATCCCGCCCATCGAGCTGCATGCCAGCACCCAGACCGATATCCGCACCCTGGGCCGCGCGAAGTTTCTCGACCAGGCCGGTTTCTCCCAGTTGGTATTGGCCCGTGAGCTGAACCTGCAAGAGATTCGCGCCATCGCCGATGAGACCGATGCCGCCATCGAGTTTTTCATCCACGGCGCCTTGTGCGTGGCGTTCTCCGGGCAGTGCAATATCTCCCACGCGCAGAATGGCCGCAGCGCCAACCGTGGCGATTGCTCCCAGGCTTGCCGCCTGCCGTACACTTTGAAAGATGACCAGGGCCGCGTCGTGGCCTTTGAAAAGCACCTGCTGTCGATGAAAGACAACAACCAGAGCGCCAACATTCGCGCACTGGTCGAAGCCGGCGTGCGTTCGTTCAAGATCGAAGGCCGCTACAAGGACATGGGCTATGTGAAGAACATCACTGCCTATTACCGCCAACGCCTCGATGAAGTGCTTGAAGACCGTCCGGACCTGGCCCGTGCGTCCAGCGGCCGTACCGCGCACTTCTTCCTGCCCGATCCGGAAAAAACCTTCCACCGGGGCAGCACCGACTATTTCGTCACCGACCGCAAGGTCGACATCGGCGCCTTCGACACCCCGACCTTCACCGGCCTGCCGGTGGGCGTGGTGGAAAAAGCCGGCAAGCGTGACTTGCAGGTGATTACCCATGAGCCGTTGTCCAACGGCGACGGGCTCAATGTGCTGGTCAAGCGCGAAGTGGTGGGCTTTCGGGCCAACATTGCCGAGCCTAAAGGCGAGTTTGAGGAAGACGGCGAGAAGCGCTACCGCTACCGCGTCGAGCCAAACGAAATGCCGGCCGGCTTGCACCAGTTGCGCCCCAACCACCCGCTGAACCGCAACCTGGACCATAACTGGCAACAGGCGTTGCTCAAAACCTCGTCCGAGCGTCGTATCGGCCTGACCTGGGCCGCACGCCTGCGTGAAGACCAGTTGGAAGTCACCGCCACCAGCGAAGAGGGCATCCACGCCAGCGTCACCCTGCCCGGCCCGTTCGGCGTGGCCAATAAGCCTGAGCAAGCGCTGGACACCTTGCGCGACCTGCTCGGCCAACTGGGCACCACCGAATACCACGCCACTGACATCCAACTGGATGCGCCGCAGGCGTTCTTCATTCCCAACTCGCAGCTCAAGGCCTTGCGCCGCGAAGTGATCGAAGCGTTGACCGTGGCCCGTGTGGCGGCTCACCCCCGTGGTGGCCGTAAAGCCGAAACCTCACCCGCGCCGGTGTACCCGGAAGCGCACCTGTCGTTCCTGGCCAACGTCTACAACCAAAAGGCCCGTGATTTTTATCACCGCCACGGTGTGAAGCTGATCGACGCCGCCTTCGAAGCCCATGAAGAAACCGGTGAAGTGCCGGTGATGATCACCAAGCACTGCCTGCGCTTCTCGTTCAACCTGTGCCCTAAACAGGCCAAGGGTGTGACGGGCGTGAAGACCAAGGTGGCGCCGATGCAGTTGATTCATGGCGATGAAGTGTTGACCTTGAAATTCGACTGTAAGCCCTGCGAAATGCATGTGGTGGGCAAGATCAAGGGGCATATCCTCGGCCTGCCGCAGCCTGGGAGCGCGGTGGAGCATTTCAACCCGGAAAATATTATTTTCCAGGGCACGCACTAACCCCCTCGGGGCTGGGCCACCACCAGCCCCGCTGCAACCCCGCAGCGGCGAGTAAAATCGCCGCCACGCCCAACCATTGCAGCCAGCCCAGGCGATGCCCGAAGGCAAACCAGTCCACAAAGATTGCCGCAATCGGGTAGATAAACGACAGTGCGCCGGTCAGGGCTGTCGGTAATTTCTGGATCGCGCCGTAGAGCAATACGTACATCAAACCGGTGTGCACCACACCGAGCGTCACCAGCGCCGCCCAGGCATTGGGCCCAGCGGGCAAGCTGTTCCAGAGCACCAAAGGCGCCAGCAGCGCAGCCCCGGTCGTGACCTGAATCAACGCCATCAAATGCGGCGGCACCGCCTTCAAACGCTTGATGATCAGCGCCGCAATCGCATACAAAAACGCCGCGCCCAACGCCAGCGCGATGCCTGCCAGGTAGCCCCCGCCACTCTGCTGATCGCCATGGGCCGTCATGATCGCCAACATGCCGAGGAATGCAACACTCAACCACGCCAACTTCTGCACGGTGATTTTTTCACCGAGAAACACCGCCGCCAGCATCACCAACATGAACGGCTGCACGTTGTACACCGCCGTACTGATGGCGATGGACGCATGGGCATAGGACTCAAACAGCAGCAACCAATTACCGACGATGGCCACACCGCTGAGCATTGCCAGCCCGAGCTTGGCCCAACTCAGCAGATCGAGCCGCAGGTAGCCCAGTAACGCGCACACCAGCAGCAGCGTCAACGCGCCGATCACGCAGCGCCAGAACACCACTTCGATCACCGACACACCCGACACCAGCACAAACCAGCCAATGGTGCCGGAGATCAGCATGGCGGCGACCATTTCCCACGAACCGCGACGAATTGATGTGTCCACGATGCACGCTCCTCAAATGAGGCCCAATTATGGCAATCTGCTCGGCAGTGGCTCCAGCGACTAAAAAAGGCAAAACCTGCGGATCACCTTTTCTTATTAGGCCAATACCATGATTGACACTATCGACCAGCAACTGATCGCTGCCTTGATGGATGACTCGCGTCTTTCCCTCAAGGCTCTGGCGGGCATTACCGGGCTGTCTTCGCCCAGCGTTGGCGAGCGCCTGCGTCGCCTGGAAGAACGCGGTGTGCTGACCCACTACACCGTCGCCATCGACCCCAAGCATTTCGGCTATTTGTTGCAAGCCATCGTGCGCATTCGGCCGTTGCCGGGGAAGTTGCAGGAGGTGGAGCGCCAGATTCAGGCGATCCCGGAGTTCACCGAATGCGACAAGGTCACCGGCGATGATTGTTTTATCGCGCGCTTGCATGTGCGCACCATGGAACAGCTGGACACGCTGCTCGACCGGCTCAATGCCTACGCCGAAACCAACACCGCCATCGTCAAGAAAACCCCGGTAAAACGACGGTTGCCGCCGTTGTCGGGGCAGTGATAGCGGTGATTCAGCGGGCTTCTCCGGGCTTGATACACCGCTATCGCAGGCAAGCCAGCTCCCACATTTGACCGCATTCTCATGTTGGAGCTCGGGCAAGTGTGGGAGCTGGCTTGCCTGCGATAGCGGCCTATGAGTCGACCAGGTAGTGTGCTTAACCGCGCTCGCGTGGAATCAGCGCCTGCAACTGGGACGCCAGGAAGTTTGCGTCAAAGGCCGAGGTGTCCGGGTCTTTGAGACCGTTGGTTTTCTTCCACACCCAGTCGTTTTTATCCGCTGGCAGCACCAGTGAAACACTCCCATGGCGCGCAGCGGTCAGGCCCATAACCGACACCGAAATCAACCCGCCTGCGCCCATCACCTCCGGCACGAATTCCACGGTCTTGCCAGTGATCTGCACGAGCAGCTTCTCAGTCTTGAAGGTCGAGGTCTCCACCGGCACGCTCGGGCCGCTGGCCACATAGGCTTCTCGATGAACGTCAAGCAACCCCACGCTTTTAACCGGCTCCAGCCAGTGCTCGACCTGCGTGAACAGCTCACCGAGCTTTTGCGCCCAGCGGGCCGACTGTACGGCCAATTGCTGCTTTTTATGCGCTTCGCTGTCGGCGTAGTGACGGAGCATCTCGCCCAGTTGCTGTACATCGTCCATTGCGGATTTCCTCCGGTGAGCCAAGTTGCGAGGGTCGATCATGGCAGATGCACGGGCATGGCGTATGAATAACGCCCGCAAGGGAACTGCTCCGGTCATTTGGTCGGCAACTGCGTATGACTAATCCCTAGTCAATGGGTAAGGTGAGGCGACATTCCTTGTCCGGAGCATCGCATGCGCACCATCGGCTTAATCGGCGGCATGAGCTGGGAGTCCAGCGCCGAATACTACCGCATCATTAATCAGCACGTGCGCGACAGGCTCGGCCCGCTGCGCTCGGCGCAGATAGTGATGTACAGCGTGGACTTTGGCCCCGTCGAGCAAGCCCAACATGCCGGGCGCTGGGACGACGCCGCGCTGATTCTCGAAGACGCCGCGCGCCGCCTGCAAGCTGGGGGCGCCGACTGTGTGGTGCTGTGTACCAACACCATGCACCGGGTGGCGCCGCGTATCGAGGCGGCAGTGTCGATCCCGTTTTTACATATCGCGGATGCGGCCGGGTTGGCCGCTGTCGAGGCGGGCACGCTGACGGTCGGTCTGTTGGGTACGGCGTTCACCATGGAACAGGACTTTCTTAAATCCCGCCTCACCGACCACGGCCTGACCGTGCTGGTGCCTGATGCGGATGAGCGTAAGGCCGTGCACCGGATCATCTATGACGAGTTGTGCGTGGGTGTCATCAGCGATGCCTCACGCCAGGTTTACCAGCGCGTGATCGCGTCGCTGGCCGCACGTGGCGCCCAGGCAATTATCCTGGGCTGTACGGAAATCGGCCTGCTGATCAAACCGCAACACAGCGACCTGCCGCTGCTGGACACCACCGAGCTGCATGCGCAGGCTGCGGTGGCGTTTGCGTTGCAGGGTTAAATCGAGGTGCGCAGGCGCGCCATGCTGACGGTGTCGACATACTTGCCATCGCGCACGGCGTAGTCGCGCAGCCGACCTTCAACCTCGAAGCCGAATTTGCGGTACAGGTTCTGCGCGGCCTCGTTGTCGGCATACACCGTGAGCTCCACACGGTGCAGGTTCATCCAGTTATCGGCCACGTCCAGCGCGGCGGCCAGCAGGCGCGAGCCCACGCCCTTGCCCTGCCAGGCCGTCGCCACCCCCATACCGAACGAACCGACATGGCTCTGGCGTACACGCAGATATTGCTCCAGGCCCAACTGGCCGATCACTTCACCGCCGTGCAGCGCTACCAGTTGCAGCCGCCGTTCGTTGTCCATCACCAGCTTCTTGCGCCAGGACTCAGCCGACTGAAAAGGCATTTGCAGCACCTGTCGGCACACCGCAGGTTCGTTATAGAGCGCTGCGACGCCCTCAAGGTGGGCCTCGTTAAAGCGCTGGATGACGATATGGGGCTCAGGCGTGTGCATTGTGTTTCATCCTTTGAAAGACAAGTGGCCTGCCAGTGTAGGGGCAACAGCATTGTTCTGACGAGTCCAGACACCTCCTACATGTCATTCGGCTGCATCCTGCAGCTGAACGATAGCGACCGCTCTCTGCTGCACCGATACTTGCCAGCCTGGCGGGCCTGGATCAGAGCGGCAAGCTGATGTATGCCTCCAACCTGATGATCGGTGGCGGCTTGGCCATCGGCGGGCGCCTGATCGAGGCTAGCTGTTGGCCCTGGTAATGGTCCTCGCCAGCCACCCCAAACCTGCCGTTGAAGTGGATGCCTTATGAACCGAAGCACCGCGTTTTTCTTTGATGAAATGAGCCTTTGGCACAGTGCCAGTGCCCATGCGCTGACCTTGCCGGTGGGTGGCTGGGTACAGCCGCCTGTCGGCAGTGGGCATGCCGAGTCACCTGAAACCAAGCGGCGCCTCAAAAGCCTGCTGGATGTGTCCGGCCTCAGCCATCACCTGCACATGCACAGCGCTGCTGTCGCCAATGAAGCAGACCTGCTGCGCGTCCACGGTCGTGAGTACTTGCAGCGTTTCAAGGCCTTAAGCGATGCCGGCGGTGGTGACCTCGGACCACAGGCGCCGATCGGCCCGGGCAGTTACGAGATTGCCCGGCTTTGCGCCGGCCTGACCATCGCAGCCGTTGACGCCGTGCTCAAAGGCCTGGCCGATAACGCCTATTCGCTATCGCGACCGCCGGGGCATCACTGCCTGGCGAGCGACGCCATGGGCTTTTGCTTTCTCGCCAACATCGCCATAGAAGCCGCCAAAGCCCGTAGCGGGCTGGGCAAGGTCGCAGTGATCGACTGGGATGTGCACCATGGCAACGGTACACAATCGATTTTCGAGGAGCGCGCTGATGTATTGACCATCTCCCTGCATCAGGACGCGTGCTACCCCCCCCCCCCGGCTACAGCGGCGAAAACGAATGTGGCCGAGGTGCTGGGCTGGGGGCGAACATCAATATTCCGTTACCGCCGGGGTGTGGTCACGACGCTTACCTGTATGCAATGACGCGCATCGTCGTGCCGGCGCTGGAGCGTTTCGAGCCAGAGCTGATCATTGTCGCCTGCGGCTTTGACGCCAACGCCGTCGACCCGCTCGCGCGGATGCTGCTGCACAGCGAATCGTTTCGGCTGATGACCCGTTGCGTGCGCCAGGCGGCCGAGCGCCTGTGCCAGGGGCGCCTGGTGTTGGTACATGAGGGGGGCTACAGCGAAGCCTACGTGCCGTTTTGCGGGCTGGCGACTTTGGAGGAATTGTCGGGTGTGCGCACGGCGGTGGACGATCCGATGCTGGCACTGGTTCAGTTGCAGCAGCCCAAGGCCGCGTTGCTGGCGTTTCAGAAACAATGGATCGAACGGCTGGCGCTGGGTGTCATTGATTAGCCCGCAGGGCTGCTAATCGCCACACTCGCGCAATAGCCGAGGCCCGTTCGCGCAGCAGGCGCGGCGCCTCATCGCACGCTTGTTCCAGGCTCATCGGCCCGCAAGGCAAGGCGAAGGCTGCGTCCACGCCATGGGCATACATCTGCTCATAACCCTCCCCCAGCGTACCGGCGATCACAATGACCGGCACGTTGTGCTGCCGAGCAATACGCGCCACACCAAAAGGCGTTTTACCGCGCAGGGTCTGGGCGTCGAAACGGCCTTCGCCGGTGATGACGAGGTCTGCGCCACGCACGACCGCCTCCAAACCTACCAGTTCGGCGACCACTTCCACACCGGCGCGAAATTGCGCACCAAGAAAGGCTTTGGCGGCGAAGCCCAGGCCACCTGCGGCGCCGCTGCCAGGCTCGTCGCGTACATCCTTGGGCAGCACCTTGGCGCAGTGGTCGGCGAAGTGGCCGAGAGCGGCGTCCAATTGTTGCACCTGCTGGGAGGTGGCACCTTTTTGCGGGCCGAAAATCGCTGAGGCGCCGTGGGGGCCGCACAGGGGGTTGTTCACGTCGGCGGCGATCTCGAAACGCACTTGCGCCAGGCGCGGGTCGAGTTGCTCAAGGTTGATATGGGCCAGTCGGGCCAACGCGAGGCCGCCCGGTGGCAAGGCGTGTTCCTCGCTATCGAACAAGCGCACACCAAGGGCCTGCATCGCGCCAGCGCCGCCATCGTTGGTGGCGCTGCCGCCAATCGCCAGGATGATGCGCTCGGCGCCGAGGTCCAAAGCCGCGCGAATCAATTCACCGGTGCCATAGGTGCTGCTGGTGCAGGCATCGCGCTGGCCCGGCGGCACCAATTGCAGGCCACTGGCTTCGGCCATTTCGATGAGTGCGGTATGGCTGTCGGCCAGCCAGCCCCAGTGGGCTTCAACGGTTGTGCCCAGCGGGCCTTTGACCGTCTGGCTGCGTAACTCGCCGTTACAGGCAGCGAGGACTGATTCAACCGTGCCTTCACCACCGTCTGCCATGGGGCATTGGACCAACTCGGCATCCGGCCAGACCTCGGCCAACCCTGCGGCAATCGCTTGGGCGACCCCTTCGGCACTCAGGCTGTCCTTGAACGAGTCGGGGGCGATGATGATTTTCATGGGCTTTCTCTCGGTATTCTGTTGCCGGTTTTTATAACGCCCATGCTGCCAGCTGGCACCAGCAATGACGCCGGTCCGATGCACAAGTGCGGCATAGGTTTGTTGTTCATTCCGACAAAGCCTGGGGCAAGAGCTGCACACCGAGATAAAGCGCGAGCATGCCATCGAGGGTCAACGGGTCGACGCCACTGAGTTCGGCGATGCGCTCCATACGGTAACGCAAGCTGTTGCGATGAATGCCCAGGGCATCGGCGCAGGCTTGGCTTTGCCCGTTGTGTTCACACCAACTGCGCAGGGTGGCCAGCAGTTGGCCGTTGTTGTCTTTGGCCAGTACTTTGCGCAACGGGTTGAGCAGCTCGTCGAGGGCGTCGTCGTTGCGATGGCGCCATAGCATCACGGGCAGACGATAACGGCTGAGGGTCAGCAGCCGCGACTGCGGCAAAATATCCCGCCCGTAGGCCAGCAGATCGCCGACACGACGATAGCAGCGGCGCAGCCCTGCCAAACCCTCGGCCTGCCCGCCGACGGCCACCCGTAGGATGTTCCAGCCCAGGCCGTCGAGTTTCTCCAGCAGGCGCGGGTTGTCCACCTGCACCGCCGCAGGCCTGCACCACAACAAGGAGAATTGCGCCGAGCTGACGCACCAGCTGTCCGGATAACGGGAGGTCAACCACGCGCTCAAGGCCTCTGCCGATTGCCCCGCGCCGAGTTCGAACAGGTAGGGTGTACGCGCCATCTGTGGCTTGAGCCCCAATTGTTGGGCTTCATCGACCAAACGCGGCGAGTCGCCGCTGTCGGCCAGTAGCAAGGCCAGCAGATCGTCGCAACGCTGGCGTCGCCATTGTTGCTCGGCTTGCTGGTGGCGATGGCTGACGAGCATTTCCGCCGTCATACGCACCAGTTCGGCGTAGGTGCGCAGACCGTCAGGCTCACCCGTGATGCCAAGCACGCCGATCAGGCGCTGGTCATGCAGTAACGGCAGATTAATGCCCGGTTGTACGCCCTTGAGGTGCTTGGCGGTTTGCCCGTCGATTTCCACCACACGGCCATTGGCCAAGACCAACTGCGCGCCCTCGTGGCGGGTATTGATACGCTCCGGCTCGCCGCTGCCGAGAATCAGCCCCTGACTGTCCATGACATTAACGTTGTAGGGCAGGATGGCCATGGTTCGATCGACAATATCCTGCGCCAAGTCGTGATCCAACTCGAACATGGGGCTAACTTCCTGGAATGAGTAGTTGTTCACCAGCACAGCGCAAAGGTTGCTTCACTGTGCGCAAGCACAAAGACAGTACCCCATGACGTCACCGAGACTGTTTGGGCGATCAACGTTACCCTCGCATCGCGAAAAATCATAATAAAGAGAGACTCCCATGTCACAGAGCGCCGCTGCCACACTGGCCACCGATGACGATAAAAACGCCATCTACAAGCGCATTACCCTGCGCCTGATCCCCTTCATCTTTATCTGCTATCTGTTCAATTACCTCGACCGGGTAAACGTTGGCTTTGCCAAGTTGCAGATGCTTGATGCGTTGAAATTCAGTGAAACCGTGTACGGCCTGGGTGCCGGCATCTTCTTTATCGGCTACGTGCTGTGCGGCGTGCCGAGCAACCTGGCGTTGACCAAGTTCGGTCCGCGGCGCTGGATTGCCTTGATGATGATCGTCTGGGGCACCTTGTCGACCTGCCTGCTGTTTGTTACCACGCCGACACACTTCTACACCTTGCGTCTGTTTACCGGTGCGGCTGAAGCCGGCTTCTTTCCGGGTGTGGTGTTGTACCTCTCGCAGTGGTTCCCGACGTTCCGCCGCGGGCGCATCATGGCGCTGTTCATGTCGGCGATCCCGGTGTCGGGTTTACTCGGCAGCCCATTCTCTGGCTGGATCCTCAACCACTTCGCCGCTGGCCAAGGAGGCCTTGCGGGCTGGCAGTGGATGTTCCTGCTGCAAGGCGTCCCGACTGTGATCCTGGGCGCCCTCGCCTACTTCCTGCTCAGCGACAGCTTTGCCAACGCCACGTGGCTCAAGCCTCACGAGCGCGCCGTGTTGGAAGCCGACCAAGCCACCGACTTGGCCAACAAGCCGAAAACCACCACAGACTCCCTCGCCGAGGTGTTCAAAAACCCGGCGATCTGGGCGTTCGGCCTGATCTACTTCTGCATCCAGAGCGGTGTGTACGCGATCAACTTTTGGCTGCCGTCGATCATCAAGAACCTGGGGTTCAGCGATAACCTGGTGATCGGCTGGCTGAGTGCGATCCCGTATCTGCTGGCCGCAGTGTTTATGTTGCTGGTGGGCCGCTCGGCAGACTTGCGCAAGGAGCGTCGCTGGCACTTGGTAGTACCGATGTTGATGGGTGCGATTGGCCTGGTGATTGCGGTGAACTTCGCCACCACGCCGGCCATTGCGATTCTCGGCTTGACCATCGCCACCATGGGCGCCCTGACCGGGCTGCCGATGTTTTGGCCGGTGCCCACTGCCATGCTGAGCGCGGGTGCTGCGGCCGGTGGTTTGGCGTTGATTAACTCCATGGGCCAGATGGCGGGGTTTCTCAGCCCGTATATCGTTGGGTTTGTGAAGGATGCCACCGGCTCGACGGATATGGCGCTGTACCTGTTGGCGGCGGTGATTGTGGCCGGCAGTGTGTTGGCGTTGCGCATGACCCGTACCTTGAAGGCGTAACTCGGTCCCTGTGGGAGGGGGCTTGCCCCCGATGGCGGGGTATCAGTCAATGACGATGTCGACTGACACTCTGCTATCGGGGGCAAGCCCCCTCCCACAGTTTGGCCTGTGTTTACAGCTGGCCGCCGCCGTCGATGTCGATCACGGCACCCGTCATAAAGCCATTTTCCATGGCCAGCACATACCCCGCCGCCACTTCCTCTGCCTGCCCTACCCGCCCAACCGGCAATGCGCCGCCGGTCTTGGCAAACATCGCCAGCCGCTGTTCCTCAGCCAACCCTGCATAAGCGGGCGTATCAATCACCCCAGGGCAGATGACATTGACCCGACGCGGTGCCAACTCCTTGGCCAATTGCTTGCCCAGGGCTTCCGTCGCGGCGTTGATGCCGACTTTGACGAACTGCCCAGGCACTAATTTACGCCCCAGTTGCCCGGAGGTCAGGCTGATGCTGCCGTGCTCGTCGAGGTACGGTAGCGCCTGTTGGATCGCACGCAACGAGCCCCAGAGTTTCACATTGAAATTTTCCTGGGCCTCATCCAGGTCGGTCTCAACCAATGTCTTGGCGCGTACCGAGGGGCCGGAGGTGTAGACCAAGTGATCGAAGCGCCCCACCGTTTCGAACAGGCGTTGCAGGGACGCGGCATCGGTCACGTCTACGGGTTCGCTGCGCAGGCCGTTCTCGATGCCCGTGGCCAGGCGCCGCCCGGCGAGTACCACCTTGGCACCGCGAGCGGCTGCGGCCTTGGCCACGGCGGCGCCGATACCGCTGCTGCCGCCGATCACGATGACGGTTTGGCCATTAAGGGGTGAAGTCATGGGAAAAGATTCCGAGTGAGTAAGTGAGCGCTCATCCTCTCAGCTTGGCAATCAGCGAAAAATCCCGGTAAAACGACAAGATCTTTAAAGGATTTTTACAAATGAGCTCTACCCTCGACCTTGAAGTCTTCGTGCGCACCGCCGACACCGGCAGCCTCTCAGCGGCGGCGCGCGGCCTTGACCTCACGCCCGCAGCGGCCAGTATCGCCCTCAAGCGCCTGGAAACCCGGCTGGGCATTCGCCTGCTGGCGCGCTCGACCCGCAGCATGCGCCTCACCGAAGAAGGCGCGCGTTATCTGGACAGCGTGCGCCTGGCCCTGGAGGCGTTGTCGGAAGGCGAACGTGCGATCAAACAGCAAGGCCAAAGCCTGAGCGGGCTGATGCAGTTGTCGGCGCCTTCGGATTTCGGGCGCAATGTGCTGCTGGGCTGGCTGGATGAGTTTAAGGTGCTGCACCCTGAGATCCGCATCCAGTTGTTGCTTAACGACAGCAACGCCGACCTGTTCCGCGACACCGTCGACATCGCTTTGCGTTTTGGCGTGCCCAGGGACTCCAGCCTGGTGGCGCTGCCGGTGGTGCCGGGCCACCATCGCATTCCCTGTGCCAGCCCCGACTACCTGGCGCGGCGCGGTACACCGCGCACGCCGGCGGATTTGGCGCAGCACAGCACGCTGCGTTATATGCGCCGGGGCCAGGCGAACAGCACCTGGAATTTCTATCGGGACGGGTTGCACCAACAGGTCGAGGTGACAGGTGATTACCTGAGCGACGACGGTGAAATCGTGCGGCGCTGGGCATTGGCCGGCCACGGCATCGCCTATAAGGCCAACCTGGATGTGGCACGTGATTTCAAGGCCGGGCGCCTGGTGCCGTTGCTGCCCGAGTGGCAAGGCGAACCCACGCCGTTCAACCTGATGTGCCCTCATCGCCTGCAAGTGTCAGAGCGGGTGAAGGTGCTGCATCGATTTGTGCAGGCGCGTTGCGAGGCGTTGCTCAAACCATGAACAAATGCGCCAAGGGCTTGTTCCAGAGCCTCTGAGTCTGGTATTGCATAGGGCACGTTTTTCGGCCAAGAGGAGCTTTGCATGATTTACCGCACATTGGGCCAGTCCGGGTTGAAGGTCAGCGCCTTGACCTTGGGCACCATGATGTTTGGCGAACAGACCAGCACCGAGGACTCGCTGCGCATCATCGACAAGGCCTGGGACCATGGCATCAACTTTATCGACACGGCGGATGTGTACACCGGCGGGCGTTCGGAAGAAATCGTCGGCGAAGCCATTGCCCGTCACCGTGAAGATTGGGTGCTGGCGTCCAAAGTCGCGATTGGCCCCATCGACGGCCTGCCCAATCGCAGCGGCCTGAGTCGCAAGCGCATTTTCAACGCACTGGAAGCCAGCCTCACCCGCCTGGATACCGATTACCTGGACATCTACTACCTGCACCGTGAAGACCACGACACGCCGCTGGAAGTGACGGTGTCGGCCATCGGCGACCTGATTCGCCAAGGCAAGATCCGTTATTGGGGCCTGTCCAACTACCGTGGCTGGCGCATCGCCGAAGTGATTCGCGTGGCTGAGCGCCTGGGTGTCGATAAACCGGTGATCAGCCAGCCGTTGTACAACATCGTCAACCGCCAGGCGGAGGTCGAACAGATCACCGCCGCTGCCGCCTACGGTTTGGGTGTAGTGCCTTACAGCCCGCTGGCTCGAGGCGTGCTCAGCGGTAAATATGCACCGGATGTCACCCCCGAAGCCGGCAGCCGTGCCGCCCGCCAGGACAAGCGCATCCTCGAAACCGAATGGCGCATGGAGTCGCTGCGCATTGCCCAGCAGATCCAGCAGTACACCCAGGGCCGTGGCGTGGGCATTGTCGAGTTTGCGATTGCCTGGGTGCTGAACAATGGTGCGGTCAGCTCGGCAATTGTCGGGCCACGTACCGAAGCACAGTGGGATGCCTACACCGGTGCCCTGGCGGTGAAGATCACGGCTGAAGATGAGGCGTTTATCGACTCGCTGGTGACGCCGGGGCATTCGTCTACGCCAGGCTTTAACGATGTGGGGCATTTTGTTTCTGGTCGCATCGCTCGCCCATAAACCGATCCCCTGTGGCGAGCAAGCTTGCTTGCGCTGGGGTGCGAAGCGCCCCCAATAATGCCGGGGGCTGCTGCGCAGTTCAGCGGGAGCAAGCGCCCTCGCCACAATTTCGCGCAAACCGCCCCAAAACAGCGCAACACGCCTGCGCTAAAAGCACCATAATCCTCTCCTCTTTGTAACCATCTGTTTTCGCGAGGACAGCGTGTCTAAAGGTGTTGTGTTATCGGTTGCGGCTTCGACGTTGTTTGCGGTGATGTATTACTTCACATCATTGCTCACGCCCCTGAGCGGCCTGGAAATTTTTGGCTGGCGCATGCTGCTGACCATGCCGTGCATGACGGTGTTCATGATCGTCAGCGGCGAATGGCGACGGGTGTGGGAGCTGTTGCGCATCCTGGCGGCCAAGCCTGCGTTGATCGGCGGCGTGGTGCTGTCTTCCGCCCTGCTGGGGGTGCAGTTGTGGCTGTTCATGTGGGCGCCGTTGAACGGGCGCAGCCTGGATGTGTCGGTAGGTTACTTTCTGCTGCCGCTGACGATGGTGCTGACCGGTCGCCTGGTGTGGGGTGAGCAGCTTTCGTATCTGCAGAAGATCGCCGTATTTTTCGCCGGGCTCGGTGTATTGAACGAGTTGTATCAGGCCGGCGGTTTCTCCTGGGCGACGCTGGTGGTGATCGTCGGTTACCCGGTCTACTTCATCGTGCGCAAATACCTCAAGACCGATCATCTCGGCGGGCTGTGGCTCGACATGGCATTTATGCTCCCCGTGGCCTGGTGGTTCGTGCAAAGCGGCGAACAGGGTTTTGCGGTAATGGACGCCCACCCCAAGCTGTATGCGTTAATTCCCTTGCTCGGGCTGATCAGTGCTTCGGCGCTGGTGAGCTACATCATTGCCAGCCGTTTGCTGGCCTTCAGCCTGTTTGGCCTGCTCAGCTACGTTGAGCCGGTACTGCTGCTGGGCGTGGCACTGCTGCTGGGCGAAGGGATCAAGGGCGGCGAATGGCTGACCTATATCCCGATCTGGTTGGCGGTGATGGTGCTGGTGTATGAGGGCTTCAAGCACTTGGTACGACAGCGCAAAGCCTGATGTGCACGCAATAAAAAGCCCGGCCGGGGTCACCTCGGCCGGGCTTTTTTACACGTATCAGTCGGTGGTCAGTACGCCACGACGCACCTGGTCACGCTCGATGGACTCGAACAAAGCCTTGAAGTTGCCCTCACCGAAGCCATCATCGCCCTTGCGCTGGATGAATTCGAAGAACACCGGGCCCATCAGGGTTTCCGAGAAAATTTGCAGCAGCAGACGCTTGTCACCTGCGATGGACGAACCGTCCAGCAAAATACCCCGTGCTTGCAACTGGTCCACGGGCTCACCATGGTTCGGCAGGCGGCCTTCAAGCATTTCGTAATAGGTGTCTGGCGGCGCGGTCATGAAGCGCATGCCGATTTTCTTCAGCGCGTCCCACGTCGTGACCAGGTCGTCGGTGAGGAACGCGACGTGCTGAATGCCCTCGCCATTGAACTGCATCAAGAACTCTTCGATCTGGCCAGCGCCCTTGGACGACTCTTCGTTGAGCGGGATGCGGATCATACCGTCCGGCGCGCTCATGGCCTTGGAGGTCAGGCCGGTGTACTCGCCCTTGATATCGAAGTAGCGCGCTTCACGGAAGTTGAACAGCTTCTCGTAGAAGTTGGCCCAGTACGCCATGCGGCCGCGGTAAACGTTGTGAGTCAGGTGGTCGATAACCTTGAGGCCTGCGCCCTGCGGGTTGCGGTCCACGCCTTCGATAAAGACGAAGTCGATGTCATAGATCGAGCTGCCCTCACCGAACCGGTCGATCAGGTACAACGGCGCACCGCCGATACCCTTGATGGCCGGCAGATTCAGCTCCATCGGGCCGGTTTCGATATGGATCGGCTGGGCGCCGAGTTCCAGGGCACGGTTGTAGGCTTGTTGCGAGTCCTTGACGCGGAACGCCATGCCGCACACTGACGGGCCATGCTCAGCCGCAAAGTAGGAGGCGATGCTGTGGGGCTCGTTGTTGAGGATCAGGTTGATCTCGCCCTGGCGGTACAGGTGTACATTCTTGGAGCGGTGGGTCGCGACTTTGGAGAAGCCCATGATCTCGAAGATCGGCTCCAGAAGGCCCGGTGTCGGCGAGGCGAATTCGATAAATTCAAAGCCCATCAGGCCCATTGGGTTTTCGTATAGATCTGCCATGGAGGCACCTCATCATTCTTGTCATAAACACAGTGTTAATTGCGAGCAAGGATGAACTGCGAGGGTGGCGCACAGGAAAGGCCCCGCACACTGCGGGCGAGGAAGTCACCAAAGATGAGGGGGGAGCCGAGTAGCTTCATGATTACATCAGTCTCTGACGGCTAAGGCTTGCGTGAGCGCAAGTCCGTATTCTTGTATGCGTAAATCGATTCTACACAGCGTAACCGAGTTTGTCCGTACTCTTATCAAATCCCCATTAGCCTGGCTCGCGCAAGGGGTTTGTTGCACAGGTAAATGCCCAGCAGGATCACGGCCCCACCCAGCAGCATAGGGCCCGTCATGCGCTCGTCCAGCAGCAGCGCACCACACACCACCGCGGTCAGCGGGTTAAGGGCGATAAACGCGCCGGAACGGGTGGTACCGATACGCCGGATACCGTCGTAATAGCCGATATAGGCCACGGCCGAACCCAGTACGCCGAGGTACATCAAGCTCAACCACTGGGGTAAATGGAACACGCTGAGGGATTGCACCGACACCCGCCCCATTGCAAACGTGGTGAGTGTAAGCATCGCGGTTCCAAGCAATATCGACCACGTCACTGTCTGCAACGGCCCAAGGCTCTGGTTAAGCCTTCGAGAACCCAATGAGTAGACACCCCAGGCCACCACGCAGCCGAAAATCAACACATCTCCCAGCCAACTGCTCGCCGCACCCTGCACCTGTTGCGCGTCGCGACTGACAATAACCGTAACAGCACCGCCCAGGCATAGGCCAATGCCCAGCACTTTGCTCGCGCTCAAGCGCTCTTTGAACAACAGCCAAGAGGCGAGGCCGATAACCGCCGGGTTCAGCGCCACGATCAACGCTGCCCGAGACGCGTTGATAGAGAGCAGACCGTAAAAAAAGCACAGGTTGTAGAAAAAGATCCCGAAGAACCCCAGCACCGTCAAACGCGCCATCTGTGCCGCGCTCGGACGCGCCAGAGGCGTGCGCGACACCCCCAAAAAAAGCAGCAGCGCCAGGCTCGCCAGTATAAAACGCAGGCTCGCGGCCAACAGCGGGTCTACCCCTGCAGCCAGGTAGCGCCCGGCCACAAAGGTACCGCCCCAGATCATGGTGACAGCGGTCAGCTTAAGGTAGGTCAAACGGTCGGAGGATTCGTGCATGCGGTATGGCTCAATCGGGACAGGATTGCCGTATTCTTCGCGTAATACTTCATCATCGTAAAATGAGTGATTGCTCATGACCCTGACTCAGCTGGAAATATTCTCTCTGGTTGCCGAGCTGCAGGGTTTCACAAGCGCAGCCCATCGCTTGGGTATCAGCCAATCGGCGGTGTCCCATGCAATCAAAGCATTGGAGCAGGAATTGGGGGTGGAGCTGTTTCGACGCCACCAGTCGCTGGTGGAACTCAGCGATATCGGCCAACAACTGCTGCTGCGCGCACGCGCCATGCTGGGGCTGGCCAACACGCTGCTGCAAGAAGCCGCCGATGCTCGAGGCATGAAGCGTGGCACCCTGCGCATCGGTTCATTCGGCCCCACAGCGTCCAACCGCCTGCTGCCGCGCATCCTGAAGGCGTTTCGGCGCGATTACCCGGGCATTGAGGTGCATGTGGACGAAGGGCCCGATCGTCAAGTCATACAATGGCTGGATGATCGGCGTATCGACGTGGGTTTTGTGGTGATGGGGCACGAGCGCTTCGACACCTTTGCGTTGTACAAAGACCAGATGGTCGCCCTCCTGCCCACTGACCACCCGCTGGCTACAAGGCCTAGCCTGACGTTGCAGCTGCTGTGCGACGACCCGTTCATACTCACCGAGGCTGGGTCGCTGGAGCTGGTCTCGCGGTTGTTCAGTGCCGCACAGCTGACGCCTAATGTGCGCTACCGCTGTTCGCAACTGCTCAGCACCTTACAGGCGGTGAGCCGAGGCGACGGTGTGAGTATCGTGGCAGAAGGGTCGCTGCCCGAGACGCCCTTTTTGCCTTACCAGGTGCGCCCGCTTTCTCCGACGGTCAGTCGTGAAATCGGCTTGGCGGTATTGGACCAGCGGCAGGCAACTCCGGCTACCTTGGCTTTTATTCGCCTGGCCCAACGCCTGTCGTTCACGGACGGCGAGCTTAATTGCGTGTCGCAATCTATTATCGGATAAACCTGATATGCCCGACGGCGCGACTCTCACCTTGTAACAGGCCGCTCTCCCAATGCCCCTGACCGTCAACGGCCCGCGAAAGCGCGCCACGCGTTACCTGATTATCGCCATCAGCGGCCTGCTGCCGATTGCCTTGGGTGTGCTTATCCTGCACTGGCAAGCCGAGCGCAGCCTGCAACAAAGCACCGCGCAAACCGCTGAGGAGGCGGTTCGCCAATTCGACTTGATGCTCGACAATACCGCCCTTGCCGCCCAGGCGTTACTGCCCCTGGCGGGGCAAACGTGTGACAACGGGGCGCAATTGGCGTTGCGCGAACAAGTTACACGACGCCCGTTTGTGCGGGCGACGACGCTGTCCTGGCAGAGAAAAATTTATTGCAGTTCACTGTTTGGCGGCGATTACCTGTCAGCGGTGAACCCGGACAACTACGTTAACGGCCAGTTGTGGTTAATGAATGGCAACCCGGTAACGCCCGATACCGCACTTTTAGTTTACCGACTGGTCGACGGCGATCGCGGCGCTTTCGCCTCGATTGACGGCTACCACCTGACCAACGCCTTACGCCTGATCAGCCGCTATGCGCACCTGGTGTTGCACGTTGGCCCCCATTGGCTGGCGGACGATGGCAAGGTGCATGATGGCGCTGTGCCGGTATTTGCCGTCGCCCACCATCATCTGGCGTCCCAGCGTTATGACTACAGCGTTGATGCTGGCATGCCGGCGGGCGAAGTGTGGCGCTATATGAAGGCGCGCTACCCGGCCGTGTTCTGCCTGGTGGTGTTCTTTGGCGTACTGGCGGGTGCCCTCGCCCACTGGCTGCAAAAGCGTTCGTCTGCGCCGACTCACGAGTTGCAGCGGGCGCTCGGCGCCAATGAGTTCATCGCGTACTACCAACCGGTGGTGCGCGGCGATACCCGTGAGTGGGCGGGCTGCGAAGTGTTGATGCGCTGGAATCATCCGAAAGAAGGCTTGGTGAGGCCTGATCTGTTTATTCCCCTGGCCGAACACTCGGGCCTGATCGTACCGATGACGCGTGCACTGCTGCGCCAAACGGCGGCGCAACTGGCGCCGCACGCCGAGCGCTTCGCCCCCGGGTTCCATATTGGCGTGAACATCACCGCCCGGCATTGCCAAGACCTGGAGCTGGTTGAGGACTGCCGCGAGTTTCTTGCCGCTTTCTCGCCGGGCCAGATCACGTTGGTGCTTGAGTTGACCGAGCGTGAACTGATCAAGCCTACCGATATCACGCGCCGGTTGTTCGATGCCCTGCATCAATTGGGGGTGATGATCGCCATTGACGACTTCGGCACCGGGCATTCAAGTCTGGGCTACTTGCGAAACTTCAATGTGGACTACTTGAAGATTGATCAGAGTTTTGTTGCCATGATCGGTGCAGACGCATTATCCAGACATATTCTTGACAGCATCATTGAACTCTGTGGGAAGCTCGATCTGGGCATCGTCGCCGAGGGTGTGGAAACCGCCGAGCAGTGCGAATATCTGGCGGCGCAAGGGGTAGATTTCTTGCAAGGCTACCTGTTCGGCAAGCCATTACCGTGCGATGAGTTCATTCAATCGCTCAATAGCCATACACTTGGCACGCTCAGATAATGTTATTTTGGCTAAGGACGTGATTTACTCTTAGCGGATTAACTACTACAATTTTTCCTGCCTGTGCAGCACCCGCAGGACGGCCACTTTCTCGAGTCGCCTTAACGCTTTTGGCTTTTAGCTTTGTGTGTAGTTGATAACAGCCAAATACACTATTGGAGTACAGATTTTGTCCAGACTCGCCGAATTTCGCGCAGCAGAAAAAGCCCTTCAAGAGCAGCTTGCCCAGCTCGAATCCTTGAAGAACGATGCCGGCCTGAAGAAAGAAATCGAATTTGAAGAAAAGCTTCAAGGCCTGATGAAGACCTACGGCAAAGGTCTGCGCGACATCATTTCGATCCTTGATCCAAACCCTGGCAAGTCCAGCGCCTCTAACGTTGCTGCACCAAAGCAGCGCCGCGCACGTGTGGTCAAGGTTTACCAGAACCCACACACTGGCGAGCTGATCGAAACCAAAGGTGGCAACCACCGCGGCCTCAAAGCCTGGAAAGAACAGCACGGCGCCGCCACTGTAGATTCCTGGTTGCGCAAGTGATCCGAGCGCACTAACAAAGAGCCCCGCCTTCGCGGGGCTTTTTTATGTCGGTGTTCGAAACCGAACTTAAATAACATTTCACTTTGTTCACTGTCGATGCAGACAGCGCATTTAAAGTTTCAAGCTATCGCGTACAGAGCGGACTTCATCCTTGCTGGTTTCGTACGCATCTGCTTGACCGGCGTATGAAAAAACATAGGCCTTATCATTATCTACAGCCCCCACCAGTGTTTGTGACAGCACGTGACGTCCGTTTTCGGTAATCACGCAAGTAGTCTCCAGCGCTTCAAGGCGACTCAATGTTGCGGGGTGCATCTTATTGCACACACTTTGATAACCCCCTTGGGCGAAATCTTTCTGAATGGACTTGCGCATCTCCAGCAATACGCCCTGAAGATTAACGTTGTGCCCCACCTCAATAGGCGTCGCCGTCAGCTCCATCACCATCAATGTCGCACCGTTTTCGTCAGGCTTGATTGCACGCTGGCGGGAAACCGATTGGTTTGTTGGCTCGGCGTCGTTGCCTGGCGCTACCTCTTCGACTTGCCAACCGCTGGGCCACTGGATTTGCGGGTCGGCCGCCAACACAAAAGGGCTGGCCAGCAGCAAGCCCGTTAAGGTCAAAAACAGTTTACGAAATTCGATCATTACGAAAAGCACCCAAGGTTCGAACCACAAAGTCTGAGCCCCGCCCCTGCAGCTCGCAAGGCTTGCGTGACCTTTTTCATTTGGCGCAGCAGGCGGGCGTTGCGTATCATGGCCCCGCTGCACGGATGCCAGCCGCAAGCCAAGGGACCGCCCGTACTTGCCCCATTTTTCTTTGGAGGGCCCATGAGCCTGCACGATTTGAACACTTTCCCTGGCGTCACTGCCCAACCTGATACCGCCACGTCGAACTTCGTCTTCAACCACACGATGTTGCGGGTCAAAGACATTACCAAGTCGCTGGACTTCTACACCCGCATCCTGGGCTTCTCCCTGGTTGAGAAGCGCGACTTCCCGGAAGCGGAATTCAGCCTGTATTTCCTGGCCTTGGTGGACAAATCCCAGATCCCGGCTGACGCTGCCGCGCGCACCCAGTGGATGAAGTCGATCCCAGGCATCCTGGAGCTGACCCACAACCACGGCACCGAAAACGATGCCGACTTCGCTTACCACAACGGCAATACCGACCCGCGTGGCTTTGGCCATATCTGTATTTCGGTGCCGGATATCGTTGCCGCGTGCGAACGATTCGAAGCCTTGGGTTGCGACTTCCAGAAGCGCCTGACTGATGGCCGTATGAAAAGCCTGGCATTCATCAAAGACCCGGATGCGTACTGGGTCGAGATCATCCAGCCAGCACCGATGTAAAAACCTGACGCAATAAAAAACCCCATGATCACTCATGGGGTTTTTTATTTCCGGGCCCGAATTTACGCAGGCGCAGACGTACGGATCAGGTGATCAAAAGCGCTCAGTGAAGCCTTGGCGCCCTCGCCTACTGCGATCACGATCTGCTTGTACGGCACAGTGGTCACATCGCCGGCGGCGAATACACCAGGCAGCGAAGTCTCGCCACGGGCATCGACAATGATTTCGCCGCGAGGCGTCAGTTCGACAGAGCCTTTGAGCCAGTCGGTGTTGGGCAGCAAACCGATCTGCACAAAGATACCTTCCAGGTCGACAGTCTTGAACTCGCCACTGTCACGGTCTTTGTACGCCAGACCGGTAACTTTCTGGCCATCACCTTTGACTTCACTGGTCAGCGCACTGGTGATCACGTCCACGTTTGGCAGGCTGTAGAGCTTGCGCTGCAATACGGCGTCGGCGCGCAGCTTGCTATCGAATTCAAGCAAGGTGACGTGGCTGACGATACCGGCCAGGTCAATGGCCGCTTCAACGCCGGAGTTACCGCCACCAATCACCGCGACGCGCTTGCCTTTAAACAACGGGCCATCGCAATGTGGGCAGAAGCACACGCCCTTGGCCTTGTATTCCTGCTCGCCCGGCACACCCATTTCGCGCCAGCGGGCACCGGTGGCCAGGATCACGGTCTTGGACTTGAGCGTCGCACCGCTTTCAAAGCGAATCTCGTGCAAGTCACCGGGGTTTTTCGCAGGGATCAGGCTGCTTGCACGTTGCAGGTTCATGATGTCGACATCGTATTGACGCACATGGGCCTCAAGCGCGCTGGCCAGTTTCGGTCCTTCGGTTTCCTGTACCGAGATGAAGTTCTCGATGGACATGGTGTCCAGTACTTGCCCGCCAAAACGTTCAGCGGCAACGCCGGTACGAATACCTTTGCGTGCGGCGTAGATAGCGGCTGCCGAACCGGCGGGGCCACCGCCAACAACCAGTACATCAAATGCATCTTTGGCGCTGATTTTCTCAGCCGCTTTTTCGATGCCACTGGTGTCGAGCTTGGCGAGAATTTCTTCCAGGCCCATGCGGCCTTGGCCGAAGTTCACACCGTTCAGGTAAACACTCGGCACCGCCATGATCTGGCGCTCATCGACTTCAGCCTGGAACAGCGCGCCGTCGATGGCGACGTGGCGGATGTTAGGGTTGAGCACGGCCATCAGGTTCAGCGCCTGCACCACGTCCGGGCAGTTCTGGCAGGACAGCGAGAAGTAAGTCTCGAAGCTGAACTCGCCTTTGAGGGCGCGGATCTGTTCAATCACTTCGACACTGGCCTTCGACGGGTGGCCACCGACTTGCAGCAGGGCCAGCACCAGCGAAGTGAATTCATGGCCCATTGGTATGCCGGCGAAACGCAGGCTGATCTCGGCACCCGGGCGGTTGATGGAGAACGACGGCTTGCGCGCATCATCGCCATCGGTTTTCAGGGTAATCAGCGTGGTGAGGCTGACAACATCCTGCAAAAGGGCAAGCATTTCCTGGGATTTCGCACCGTCGTCGAGAGAGGCGATAATCTCGATCGGCTGGGTGACCCGCTCCAGGTACGACTTCAACTGAGCTTTAAGATTGGCGTCCAACATACGGGCGATTCCTTTAATTCTGGTACTTCTGGGTATAAAAAAACGCCCGAGCGAATCTCGCCCGGGCGTTTTTGAGGGCGGTTGCAGCTTACTTAAGGTGCGGTGATATCCGCCCTGAGGTGTTTCACAGACTTAGATCTTGCCGACCAGGTCCAGGGACGGAGCCAGAGTGGCCTCGCCTTCTTTCCACTTGGCTGGGCACACTTCGCCTGGGTGGGCAGCGACGTACTGAGCAGCCTTGATTTTGCGCAGCAGCTCGGAAGCGTCACGGCCAACACCGCCGTCGTTCAGCTCAACGATCTTGATCTGACCTTCTGGGTTGATCACGAAAGTACCGCGGTCTGCCAGGCCAGCTTCTTCGATCAGTACGTCGAAGTTGCGGGAGATGGTCAGGGTTGGGTCGCCGATCATGGTGTACTGGATTTTGCCGATGGCTGGCGAAGTGTTGTGCCAGGCAGCATGGGCAAAGTGGGTGTCGGTAGAAACGCTGTAGATTTCGACGCCCAGTTTCTGGAATTCGGCGTAGTTGTCAGCCAGGTCTTCCAGCTCGGTTGGGCAAACGAAGGTGAAGTCGGCTGGGTAGAAGAACACCACGGACCACTTGCCTTTCAGGTCAGCGTCGGTCACATCTACGAAGTTGCCGTTTTTGTAGGCGGTAGCTTTGAACGGTTTTACTTGGCTGTTGATGATAGGCATCGTTGACTCTCCGTCAGGTTTTGTAGAAGGGTTAATAAGTTGATGGAGTGAATCCTACCCACTCTGCGCGCTGATGGCTCATTGGCAAACCTGATGCTGACGATTGGTTTTCCCTATCAGGTGACTGTATTAATAGAAGAAATCTCAAATCAGCGGTTGCGTCGCCAAGGTCATGCCGAGAAAGGGTGTCGATTCAACATAGCGCATGGCCGATTTCATGTCGCTCCAGCCGACGTAAGTCATCAACGACTTCAAATCCCATCCACTGCGATGGGCCCAGGTGGCAAAGCCGCGCCGCAGTGAATGGCTGGTGTATTGCTCGGCAGGGATGCCTGCGCGCTCTAACGCCTGGCGCAGTAGCGGGATCACGCTGTTGGCGTGCAAGCCCTCCTCTCCCAGGTTGCCCCAGCGGTCTATTGCACGAAACACCGGGCCGCGCACCAACGCAGATGCACTGAGCCATTCGGTGTACGCCTGCACCGGGCAAAGCCGCAGCAACGCCGGGGTGTGATACGTCTTGCCGAGGTTGTTGCGGTCACTTTTGCTGCGGGGTAGATACAGGCTGATACCGGCGCCGGGGGTGGCCTGCACATGCTCGATGCTCAGCCGGCACAACTCATCACTGCGAAAGCCGCGCCAGAATCCCAGCAGGATCAATGCCGTGTCGCGCTTGGCGCGCAGCAGACGAGCCGGGTCGTGGGCGGCATCCCTCGCCTCGCTCTCCAAAGAAGCAACCACCTGTTCCAGATGCTTGAGCTGCAATGGCTCGGCCTGCTTTTCCTGCGCGGGGTGTACGGCACGGATCCCCTTGAGCACCTTGCGCACTACGGGCGCCTTGGTCGGGTCGGGGAAACCCTGGCTCGTATGCCATTGCGCCAAGGCCGAGAGCCGCAACTTCAACGTGTTAACCGCCAACACCCCGGCATGCGCCACCAGGTATCGCGCCACGCTATCGCTGGTGGCGGGCAGGAACCCACCCCAACTCACCTCGAAATGTTCGATGGCTGCGCGGTAGCTGCGCCGCGTGTTATCGCGGGTTGCGGCGTTCAGGTAACGGTCCAGATCGCTCATAGGAGGCCTATTCGTACTGCTGGCGGGCGTTTGCGCGCCTGAAACGGTTATGACACGGGATAATACGCCAATATCCCATCTGTTAAATCATGAATTTAAATAAATATATAATCATGATATAGTACGTATATACGTAATACATACCACAGTACTAAATCGACGGAGACCCCATGGCTCGCGGTGGCATTAATAAAGCAGTCGTTCAAACAGCACGTCTGGCAATCCTCGCTCGCGGCGAGAACCCAAGCATCGACGCCGTTCGCATCGAAATGGGCAATACCGGCTCAAAAACCACGATTCACCGCTACCTGAAGGAGCTGGACGACAGCGAAACCCGACTGACCATCACCCAGGCACCCCTCGATGACGAGCTGGGTGAATTGGTCGCCCGCCTGGCTCAACGCCTGAAAGAAAAAGCCCAAGAGCCAATTGATCTGGCTCTGGCGCAATTTGAGCAGCACAAAGGCGCCCTTCTCTCTCAGCTGTCCGCGCTTGAAGAGGCCCATGGCCAACTAAAACAACGATTCGATATCCAGGCGGCCGCGCTGGCAGACGAAAGCGCCGCCCTGCAAACCGCCAGCACTAGCCTGCAGACCGAACAAACCCGTAATGCCGGGCTCAGCCAGGCCTGCAGCGATTACGAGTTGCGCCTCAACGACAAGGACGAACAGATTCGTTCGCTGGAAGAAAAGCACCTGCACGCCCGGGACGCGCTTGAGCACTACCGCAACGCGATCAAAGACCAGCGCGAGCAGGAACAGCGCCGTCACGAAGGCCAGCTCCAGCAAGTGCAGGCAGAATTGCGCCAGGCGCAACAAAGCGCGCTGGTGCGTCAGGATGAAATCACCCAACTGCATCGCGACAACGAACGACTATTGATTGAACATCGGGTGACGACAAAGGAGCTGGCCGCGCTGCAGGAGCAAACCCGCAAAGACCAGATTGCGCACCACAAGCTGAACGAGCAGGTGAGCAAGATCGACGGCGAGCGCACCCTGCTTCAGGAGCGCCTGCGAGTTGCGGTGCTGGAAAGCCAGTCGCGCCAAGAGGCGCTGACCGAGCACCAGCACACCACCAAAACCCTGGAACTGGACCTGATCAAGGCCCAGGCCAGTATCGAGGCGCTGCGCCTGGCGGCCGTCGTTGCAACGGCGCCAGACACCACCCCAGAAGGCTGATCAGTCGGCCACAGGCGTGCGCATGGTGACGAACTCTTCCGCCGCTGTAGGATGCACGCCAATGGTTTCGTCGAAATGCCGCTTGGTCGCGCCCGCCTTGAGCGCGATCGCCAGGCCCTGGACGATCTCGCCGGCATCCGGACCGACCATATGGCAGCCCAACACCTTGTCGGTGTCGGCATCGACTACCAGCTTCATCAAGGTTTTTTCCTGGCAGTCCGTCAGGGTCAACTTCATCGGCCGGAAACGGCTTTCGAAAATCTGAACCTTGTGGCCTTTCTCTTTGGCCTCTTCTTCCGTCAGGCCAACCGTGCCGATGTTCGGCAGACTGAACACCGCCGTCGGGATCATCGCGTAATCCACTGGCCGGTATTGCTCCGGCTTGAACAGGCGGCGCGCCACAGCCATGCCTTCGGCCAGCGCCACTGGCGTCAGCTGCACGCGACCGATCACATCACCAATCGCCAGGATCGACGACTCGGCGGTTTGGTACAGGTCGTCCACTTCAACAAAGCCACGCTTGTCGAGTTTGACGCCGGTGTTTTCCAGCCCCAGGTTGTCGAGCATCGGGCGGCGCCCGGTAGCGTAGAACACGCAATCTGCCTCCAGCACGCGCCCGTCTTTCAGGGTGGCCTTGAGGCTGCCATCTGCCTGCTTGTCGATGCGCTCGATATCGGCATTGAACTGCAAGTCCAGCCCGCGCTTGGTCAGCTCTTCCTTGAGATGGGTACGTACTGAGCCGTCGAAACCACGCAGGAATAGGTCGCCGCGATACAGCAGCGAGGTCTGTGCGCCCAGCCCGTGGAAAATACCGGCGAACTCGACGGCGATATAACCACCACCCACGACCAGTACACGCTTAGGCAGCTCCTTGAGGAAAAACGCCTCATTGGAGCCAATAGCGTGCTCACTCCCTGGAATCTCCGGGATCTGCGGCCAGCCGCCGGTGGCGATCATGATGTGCTTGGCGGTGAAGCGCTCACCGTTGATCTCAACCTGGTGCGGATCGACCAGGCGCGCATGCCCTTCGTGCAAGGTCACACCGCTGTTGACCAGCAGATTGCGGTAGATGCCATTGAGGCGGTTGATCTCGCGGTCTTTGTTGGCGATCAGGGTCGCCCAATCGAAGTTCGCTTCACCCAGCGACCAGCCAAAACCGCTGGCCTGCTCGAAATCCTCGGCAAAGTGCGCGCCGTAAACCAGCAGTTTTTTCGGCACGCAGCCCACATTTACGCATGTGCCACCCAGGTAGCGGCTTTCCGCAACGGCTACCTTGGCGCCAAAACCCGCAGCGAAACGCGCTGCGCGAACACCGCCGGAACCGGCGCCAATTACATACAGGTCAAAATCGTAGGCCATTTCACTCTCCTCGGCAGGCAATCAGCATACCGACTTACATGGGGCTGAAAAACGAAAAAGCCACCCGAAGGTGGCTTTCTTTCTACTCAACGTGGGGGCTACCGTGAATCAGTAAGCCTTGCCAGTCTTGTAGAAGTGCTCGTAGCAGAAGTTGGTCGCTTCGATGTAGCCTTCAGCGCCACCGCAGTCAAAACGACGGCCTTTGAATTTGTAGGCAATCACGCAACCGTCTTTGGCTTGCTTCAGCAGGGCGTCAGTAATCTGGATCTCGCCACCCTTGCCTGGCTCGGTTTCTTCGATCAGCTTGAAGATGTCCGGGGTCAGGATGTAACGACCGATGATCGCCAGGTTCGACGGGGCATCTTCCGGCGCTGGCTTCTCAACCATGTCACGCACGCGAATCAGGCCATCGCCGATATCGTCGCCAGCAATCACGCCGTACTTGTTGGTCTCTTGAGGATCAACTTCCTGAACGGCAACGATGGTGCAGCGGTATTTCTGATAGAGCTTGACCATCTGGGTCAGTACACCATCACCTTCGAGGTTGACGCACAAGTCGTCCGCCAGTACCACGGCGAATGGTTCGTCACCGATCAGTGGGCGACCGGTCAAGATCGCGTGACCCAGGCCTTTCATCTGAGTCTGACGGGTGTACGAGAACGAACACTCGTCCAACAGCTTGCGGATGCCGACCAGGTATTTTTCCTTGTCGGTGCCCTTGATCTGGTTTTCCAGCTCGTAGCTGATGTCGAAGTGGTCTTCCAGTGCGCGCTTACCACGGCCGGTCACGATGGAGATTTCGTTCAGGCCGGCATCCAATGCCTCTTCAACGCCGTACTGAATCAGTGGCTTGTTCACCACCGGCAGCATCTCTTTGGGCATGGCTTTGGTCGCTGGCAGGAAGCGAGTGCCGTAACCGGCTGCTGGGAACAAGCATTTCTTGATCATATAAGTCCTTACAAAGGGCTGTGCGTACGAAATTCGGCGCAGTCTAATCAGGCCGCAGCCACCTTACAATGGGGGCTGCTGGCGTTGCGATGTCATCATAGAGAAAAAATGTCGGCGTAAGTTCCGCGAATCTTACGAAGAGCTTCACCGTCGACACGGCAATAACCTTTTTAGCATGCTTTTTCAGGCAGGACACTGGCCTGGAATAACTTGCGCCGCCCCGCGACGTTTGGCGCTATCATTAGCGTCTTTGAAACAGACCACGAGATTCATATTAGATGTCAGAACCAAAAGGCGTGAACGGCTACCTGATCACAAAGCGAGCGGACGGCTGGCACCTGATCAACTTCCACGGTGATAGCGTCGCCGGCGTATTCGAGAGCGAAGCCCAAGCTATCGCAGTGGCCGAAGTCTTTGTCGATGAAGCTGGCCACGCATCAAGCAAGCGCCCCAAGGTCAAGTAAACCTCGCGCCCGCTACTATAAAGCCCCGATCAAGGGGCTTTTTTGTGTTTGTCTGTACGTTGATGGCCGTTCGCTATAATCTGCCGCAGACGCCCCACGACAGTGTCAGCGCCCTCCTCCAACACCCTCGACGACGACCTACCATGAATAAATTACTGGCACTGACTGCGGTACTGGCGCTCGCCGGCTGCACTACCACTTCTGACGTCTACCTGAAAAACGGTGAGCAAGGCCTGACCATCGATTGCTCGGGCGAAGCCAACTCCTGGGCCAGTTGCTACGAAAAAGCCGATGCGTCCTGCGCAGGTACCGGCTACCGCATTGTTGGGACTGAGGGCACGCCCTCGCTCAAGGAGGCCGACAAGACGCTTGGCCAAGACGTGGGCAACTTTAAAAGTCGCAGCGTCGTGGTGGTTTGCAAGTAACCCACGCGCTACAGGTGGATCTCGGCAAACTTGATCCCCAGCCCGCGCAAGGTCTCGGTCAGCGTATCAACGCTGGCAAAAGATTCGACTTCGTCCTGATCGTCCACCAGGAAAAAACTGCGCCCATCGCCCTTCTTGAAGAAGACGATCCATTCGTCAAGGTCAGCGGGGTTCTGGATGACATGGGTGGCCGTAATATGACCTTCGGCCTGGCGGGCTTTGACGTGTTCACGCTTCATATCTGATTTTCCGTCACGGCATCAGCCGGAAATACACTCTTCGCCTGCCTTTTTCACATCAGCCGGGCGGATAGGCACATTGGACATGCTCTCGTAGAGCTTGATACTGCTGCCGCTAGAACGTTCTTCAATCACAAAAATAGCTGACGGGTCAGCCGAGAATTTCTGCGGGACGATGACCTGTACGCCTTCCTTGTGGGGCTCGATCTGCGGCGGCCGGCGAGTAGCAGACAGCTTCTGCACCACACACGCGGCGTATTCCTGAGGTTTCTTCCCGGAAATCACCGCCAAGGTCGGCGGGGTCTGCTTGATATCTGCAACCGAAGCACACCCACCTATCGCCAAGGCTAGAACCAACACACTCCACTTCATACATAACCTCCAATAAAGACCCTACGACAGCGGGGATGGTAAATTTCTCCCGCAAACGTAGGATTTATCCCTGATAACTCGGTAAATAACTGTTTTAAATTGTCGATGTCGTCGAAGACGACGCGATAATAAACGCGCTGGGGCTGATAAACTCCATCTTAACCTACGTATCGTTCTGATTTTTCAGAAAAAGCCCTTCTGGAGACACCCCATGAAATTCATCCACCAGCGCGAGCACCTCAACGAGGGAGACATTGTTGTCATCGAATGCTCGCAAACGTGCAACATCCGCCTGATGAGCGACGCCAACTTTCGCAGCTTCAAGAACGGCGGTCGCCATACTTACCACGGCGGCGCATTCGACAAGTTCCCGGCCAAGATCACCGCGCCCAGCACCGGGTTTTGGAACATCACCCTGGATGTGGTGACACGCCGCGCCATCAGCGTGACCAAAAAGCCGACCTTGTCCCACAAGATCCGCATTGTGCGTCGCACCAGCACCAAGTTGAGCTGAGCTGACCACCCAACAGGAAAGAGCCGTGACTACCACCACTAAATACGTCATCAAGTACAAACTCAACGGTGAACGCCGCTTCGAGTTCGCTCAACTGCAAAGCAACAGCGTCGAAGAAGCCAAGCAAGCGCTGGCGAAAATTCACGATGCGTCGGATGAAATCACCGACATCAATGTGAGCAAGGCGCTCTAAAGCCATGCCCGGCCCCACTGCGGACTTGTTCGCCGACGACGCCCTGCAACAACCGGCCGGGCGTGAGCAGATCGGCGAAGAGTCCTACGTGCTAAGGGGCTATGCCCTGCCCTGGATTGAGCGTCTTCTCCCTGAGTTACGGCACGTGCTGGCCCAATCGCCATTTCGACAGATGGTCACTCCCGGTGGCTTCACCATGTCGGCAGCCTTGAGCAGTTGCGGCGCGCTGGGTTGGACCACCGACCCTCGCGGCTACCGCTACAGCCCGATCGACCCGCGCAGCCAGCAGCCCTGGCCGAGCATGCCGGATGCCTTGCGCCAACTGGCGATTCAGGCGGCAGCCGACGCTGGCTTTGCCAATTTCGCCCCCGACGCCTGCTTGATCAACCGCTATGTGCCAGGCGCCAAAATGTCCCTGCACCAGGACAAAAATGAACGCCGCTACACTGCGCCAGTGGTTTCGGTGTCTTTGGGTTTGCCGGCGATTTTCCTGTTTGGTGGCCACGCGCGCAGTGACAAGACTCAAAAAGTCTCGCTGTTTCACGGTGACATAGCGGTTTGGGGTGGGGTTGATCGCCTGCGCTTTCATGGCGTAATGCCCATCAAGGAAGGCGTGCACGCCGTCATGGGGCCGCAACGCATTAACCTCACCTTCCGCACCGCCGGCTGATTTGACCGCAAGCTTCGGAGTGCCCGTGGCGTGCAACCCCGTTAGTCTGCTCAACATCCGTCAAGAGTGCTGACCATGACAACCGAACACGACACCCGCTGGGCCGCGATCCTGGCCCGCGACCCCAAGGCCGATGGCCTGTTTGTGTATGGCGTGAAAACCACCGGCGTGTATTGCCGCCCCAGTAGTACATCCCGCCTGCCGCGCCGCGAAAATGTCGAGTTTTTCGACTCTGCTGCCCAAGCTGAGGCCGCCGGTTACCGGGCGAATAAACGCGCCAACGCTGACCGCACGCAAGTGGCAGCCCATCACGCCCTACTGGTGGCCAATGCCTGTCGGCACATCGAGCAGGCCGACGCCCCACCCAGCCTTGAAACCCTCGCCGCCCAAGCCGGCCTGAGCCCCTTCCACTTTCATCGCGTGTTCAAGGCCGTTACCGGCCTGACGCCCAAGGGTTACGTCAGTGCCCATCGTTCGCGCAAGGTGCGCGATGGGCTAAAGGGCCAACACTCGGTGACAGATGCGTTGTATGACGCAGGCTTCAACTCCAATAGCCGCTTCTACGAGTCAGCCAACCAGGTGCTCGGCATGAAACCGGGTGATTACAAAGCCGGCGGCACCAACAGTGAAATCCTGTTTGCCGTCGGGCAGTGTTCGCTGGGGGCCATTCTGGTGGCGCAGAGCCGTCGCGGCGTCTGCGCGATTCTGCTGGGGGATGAACCGGATAAATTGGTACGCGACCTGCAAGATCAGTTTCCCAAGGCCAATCTCGTGGGTGCCGACCGCAGCTTCGAACAGGTGGTTGCCCAAGTGGTGGGGTTTGTCGAAGCCCCCGCCCTCGGCCTGAACCTACCGCTCGACCTGCGTGGCACTGCCTTTCAGCAGCGGGTTTGGCAGGCTTTACGTGAGATTCCATTAGGGAGCACCGCCAGCTACGGGCAAATTGCCGAGCTTATCGGCGCGCCGACATCCTTTCGTGCCGTGGCACAGGCCTGCGGCGCCAACAGCCTAGCGGTGGCGATTCCGTGCCATCGCGTAGTGCGCAGCAACGGTGACTTGTCGGGTTATCGCTGGGGGGTTGAACGCAAGCGGCAGCTGTTGGAACGCGAACGCGACACTTAAAGCTGCTTGCGCTTGCGGAATTCAGCAACCTTATGCCGGTTGCCGCATAGCGCCATGCTGCACCACCGGCGTTTATGGGCCTTGGTGCGATCATAAAACCACAACACGCACTCGGGATGCTCGCAGGTGCGGATCAGATTGAAGTCACCGTCCACCAACAAGACGGCAGCGGCTTCGGCAATCGGCGCCAGGAACTGCTCCGGCGTCTGCAATTTGCGCTGACGCTCCAAGCGTAATTCGCCCGGCGCCGGCCACGTCAATTGCGGGTGGCTCACGGCCTTGCGCAAAAAGCTGTTGAGCGCAGCGGGATCGCCCTGCTTGCCAGCCTTGCGCGGTTCCAGCACCCCACGGATCACTTCGCGCAATGCCTTGGCCGCAGCGAGCAAGCTGCCGGCCTCGAATGTCGGTATCTCACCCTGCGTAACCCACCCCAAGCGCACCAGCCAACGCTCTACATCCGCGTCGCTTTGCCAGAACTCAAAGGGCTCGCCGTCGACGTTGGCGCGGGTGTTGAGCATGTCCAATACCGGGTCATCGGCAAGCACGTAGGGTTCCAGCGGTTCAGTGGCAATCATGTTCATTCCTCGTAAGCGCGCAGGGATCGTAACCGCTATTGGCTTCAAATAATAGTTACTCGAGCATAAAAAATAACCCGAATAAATCATTTGACAGGTTACATGTATGAGCGCAGATTTTGCTTCGAGTAACCCCTATACACAGTTATTCAAGTTACGCGAGGCGAGACCAAAATGATCACCCCCACTCCCGTTGTCCACTATCGCCACATCGACGCAGATGGCGTGCGCATGTTCTACCGCGAGGCCGGCGACCCGACAGCCCCGGTGATGTTGTTGCTGCATGGTTTCCCCAGCTCATCCCATATGTACCGCAACCTGATCCCCTTGCTCGCCACGCGCTTTCGCGTGATCGCTCCAGACCTACCAGGGTTTGGCTTCACCGAAGTACCAGCTCAGCGCAATTATCACTACACATTCGACAACCTGGCGCTCACCGTAGGGCATTTTGTCGAGGCGCTCGCATTGAGCCGCTACGCCCTGTACGTGTTCGACTATGGCGCACCCGTGGGTTTACGCCTGGCGGTGGCGCATCCTGAACGGGTCAGCGCACTGGTCTCGCAAAATGGCAATGCCTACCTCGAAGGCCTGGGGGATTCCTGGGCACCGATTCGCGCTTACTGGGCTGATCCAAGCGCCGCCAATCGCGAGGTGGTTCGCAACGGCGTACTCGGCCTGGAAGGCACGCGCTATCAGTACCTGCAGGGCGTCAAACAGCCGGAGTTAGTGGCGCCGGAGTCCTACATGCTCGATGTGCTGCTGATGCAACGACCGGGCAACGAAGATATCCAGTTGGACCTGTTCTACGACTACCGCAACAACCTGACCCTGTACCCGGCATTCCAGGCATTTTTCAAGGCCACACAAGTGCCGGCGCTGGTGATCTGGGGTCAGAACGACCCGTTCTTCATCCCGCCAGGCGCCCATGCCTACCAGGCCGACAACGCCAACACCGTGGTGGAGTTGCTCGACACTGGCCACTTCGCCCTGGAAACCCATGCGGCCCACATTGCCCAGCGTATCCACGCGGTACTGGGCCACGCCATCGACTGACAGTCGCTGCACGAAACATCCGCGTCGTCCAGTGAATAAAACAGACTGGCCGGGTGCCGAGGGCCCTGTTAAAACAGCGAAAAGCCTCACTAACGCTGGAGACGCATCCCATGAGCACCTGGCCAGACACCCGCCTTCTTGACCTGCTGGGTATCGAACTGCCCATCATCCAGGCCCCCATGGCCGTGGGCACCACCACCGCCATGGTCATCGCCGCGAATAACGCCGGCGCGCTTGGCTCGCTGCCAGCGGCGGCGTTGAGCAATGAGCAGCTGCGCGAAGCGTTGACCACCATCCGCCAGGCCAGCACACGGCCGATCAATGTCAACTTCTTCTGCCATCAACCGCCCAAGGCCGACCCCGCCCGCGACCGTCTCTGGAAGGCGCTGCTTGAGCCCTACTATCGTGAGCTGGGCGCGGACTATGACGCACCTACGCCCGTGTCCAACCGCGAGCCATTCAACGAGGCGGCCTGCCAGGTGGTCGAAGCGTTCCGCCCCGAAGTCGTCAGTTTTCACTTTGGCTTGCCGGAAAAGTCACTGCTTGACCGGGTAAAAGCAACGGGTGCGAAAGTGCTGTCTTCAGCAACCACCGTAGAGGAGGCCATCTGGCTGGAACAGCACGGTTGCAACGCCATTATCGCCATGGGCATCGAGGCCGGTGGGCATCGCGGTTTGTTTCTCAGCGACGATCTCAACACCCAGATAGGCCTGTTCGCCCTGCTGCCGCAAATCGTCGACGCTGTCAGCGTGCCAGTGATTGCCGCCGGCGGTATTGCTGACGCACGCGGGATCGTCGCCGCGTTTGCGTTGGGCGCTTCTGCGGTACAAATCGGCACTGCCTATTTGTTTACGCCCGAAGCCAACGTCACCCCTTCCCATCACCATGCGCTGCGCAACGCCCAGGCCAGCGAAACGGCGTTGACCAACCTGTTCACCGGGCGGCCAGCGCGAGGCATCGTCAACCGGGTCATGCGCGAATTGGGCGCAATCAACCCGAGCGCCCCGGCGTTTCCTACGGCGGGTGGCGCCTTGATACCGCTCAAGGCCAAGGATGAAGCCGGTTTCAGCAACCTGTGGTCAGGCCAGGCATTGCGCCTGGGCAAAGACATCTCCACTTATGATCTGACTCGCGAATTGGCCGAACAGGCGCTGGCCAAGTTCAATCACCACTGACATCTGAGGCAACGTTGGGCTGTACCGGCAATGGCGAACCGCTATATATTCCCGTAAATAGCGGTATCACCTTCTACCTATAACAAGCCGTACATCCCAAGGAGCTGCTTCATGATGATTCGTGTCTCACGCCTGGCCGCAATGGTCGCCGCCCTCGCTTTCGGTTCAGCCCACGCCGATGAAGTCCAGGTGGCCGTCGCCGCCAACTTCACCGCACCGATCCAGGCAATTGCTGCCGACTTCGAGAAGGACACCGGCCACAAACTGGTCGCAGCGTATGGCGCTACCGGGCAGTTCTATACGCAGATCAAGAATGGCGCGCCGTTTGAAGTATTCCTGAGTGCCGACGACACCACCCCGCAAAAACTCGAAAACGAAGGCGACACCGTCAAAGGTTCGCGCTTCACTTACGCAGTGGGCACTCTGGCGCTGTGGTCTGCCAAAGAGGGCTATGTGGACGCCAAGGGCGACGTCTTGAAGCAGAGCGCCTTCAAGCATTTGTCCATCGCCAACCCGAAAGCCGCGCCGTATGGCCTGGCGGCTACCCAAGTACTGGCCAGGGAAGGCTTGACCGACAAGGTCAAAGACAAGATCGTCGAAGGCCAGAACATCACCCAGGCCTATCAGTTTGTATCCACCGGCAATGCCGAGTTGGGCTTTGTGGCCTTGTCGCAGATCTACAAAGACGGCAAAGTCACCAGCGGTTCGGCGTGGATCGTCCCGTCGTCGATGCACGACCCCATCAAGCAGGACGCCGTCATCCTCAACAAGGGTAAAGACAGCGCCGCGGCCAAGGCGCTGGTTGAATACCTCAAGGGGCCAAAAGCCGCTGCTGTTATCAAGTCCTACGGTTACGAGCTCTAAATGCCCCTATCGAGTGCCGATTTTTCCGCCATCTGGTTGACCATCAAACTGGCGTCACTGACCACGGTGATCCTGCTGATCATCGGCACTCCGATTGCCCTGTGGCTGTCGCGCACCCGTTCGTGGTGGCGTGGCCCCATTGGCGCAGTCGTGGCCTTGCCGTTGGTGTTGCCGCCGACGGTCATCGGCTTCTACCTGCTGTTGACCATGGGGCCCAACGGTTACTTCGGCCAGTTCACTCAGTGGCTGGGTTTGGGCACCCTCACCTTCAGTTTCGCCGGGCTGGTGATTGGCTCGGTGATCTATTCCATGCCGTTTGTGGTGCAGCCGTTACAGAACGCCTTCTCCGCCATCGGCACACGCCCCTTGGAAGTGGCGGCTACGTTGAGAGCCAATCCTTGGGACACGTTTTTCAGCGTGATCCTACCCCTGGCCCGCCCAGGCTTTATCACGGCGTCGATTCTGGGTTTCGCTCATACCGTCGGTGAGTTCGGCGTTGTGTTGATGATCGGCGGCAATATCCCCGACAAGACCCGCGTGGTTTCAGTACAGATCTATGATCATGTGGAAGCCATGGAATACGCCCAGGCCCATTGGCTGGCGGGCTCGATGGTGGTGTTTGCGTTTCTGGTATTGCTGGCGCTGTACTCCAGCCGTAAAACGAAGATGGGCTGGAGCTGATAGCGATGATTGATGTGCGCCTGCAACTCAAGTATTCGGGCTTTGCCCTCGATGTGGATTTGCACTTGCCCGGTCGGGGAGTGACCGCACTTTACGGGCACTCCGGCTCGGGCAAGACCACCTGCCTGCGCTGCATCGCGGGGCTGGAGCGGGCTGAAGACGGGTTTATCCAGATCAACGATGAGGTCTGGCAAGACAGCCGCAACGGGTTGTTCGTAGCGCCACACAAACGGGCGCTGGGTTATGTGTTCCAGGAAGCCAGCCTCTTCCCGCACTTGTCGGTACGTGCCAACCTGGAATTCGGCCTCAAGCGCATCCCGCGTCAGCAGCGCCGCGTGGACATGGCCCATGCCACTGAGTTGCTGGGCATCGGCCACTTGCTCGACCGCCACCCTCAGCACCTCTCCGGCGGTGAGCGCCAACGCATCGGTATCGCGCGCGCGTTGCTCACCAGCCCCAAGCTGTTGCTGATGGACGAACCCCTGGCAGCCCTGGACAGCCAGCGCAAAAGTGAAATCCTGCCGTACCTGGAACGTTTGCATGATGAGCTGGACATCCCCGTGCTGTACGTCAGCCACGCCCAGGATGAAGTGGCGCGCCTGGCCGATCACATCGTATTACTCAACGACGGCAAGGCCCTGGCGAGCGGCCCCATCGGCGAAACCCTGGCGCGCCTGGACCTGCCCATGGCCTCGGGCGATGACGCTGGGGTGGTCATCAATGGCACCGTCAGCGCCTACGATGAGCATTACCAACTGCTGACTCTGCAACTGCCCGACAGCCCCCTGCATATGCGCGTGGCCCACGCGCCACTGGTGTTGGGCAAAGCGTTGCGGGTCAAGGTGCAGGCACGGGACGTGAGCCTCAGCCTGCAAGCCGAGGAACACAGCAGCATCCTCAACCGCCTGCCGGTGACGGTCGTTCAGGAGCTAGGCGCAGACAACCAGGCCCACGTCCTTGTGCGTTTGAACGCAGGCGGCACGCCGTTGCTGGCACGCATCACCCGCTTCTCCCGCGACCAGTTGCAACTGCGCCCTGGCCTTGCGCTGTGGGCACAGATCAAGGCGGTGGCGGTACTGGCGTAGAAACCTTTTGGCACGACCGCACACGGCTGCGGTCAATCAAACATGCCTTGAGGATCGCCTGCCATGCCCGACGCCGACTTGCCCCGCGATTTACATTACGTTGATGACACCCAGCCCGGAATTCGCCGCAAAACGCTGCGGGGCAAGTTCCAGTATTTCGATGCGAAGGGGTCACGCATCCAAGACCCCAAAGAGATCCAGCGTCTGAACGCACTGGCAGTGCCGCCCGCCTACACCGATGTGTGGATCTGCGCCGACCCTCGCGGCCATTTGCAAGCTACCGGGCGTGATGCTCGCGGCCGTAAGCAATACCGCTATCACGAACGCTGGCGTGAGGTCCGCGACAGCGATAAGTATTCGCGCCTTCAGGACTTTGGCAACGCGCTGCCCAAACTGCGTAAACAGTTGGAGGCGCAAATGGCTGAGCCCGGGTTTACCCGCGAAAAAGTGTTGGCCACGGTGGTGATGCTGCTGGACGCGACGCTGATCCGCGTCGGCAACGCCCAGTATGCACGGGACAATAAATCCTACGGGCTAACCACCCTGCGCACCCGCCATGTGGACGTCAAAGGCAGCGAGATCAAGTTCCAGTTTCGTGGCAAGAGCGGGGTTGAGCACCAGATCAGCGTCAAGGACCGGCGCCTGGCCACGGTGGTCAAGCGGTGCCTGGAGTTACCGGGGCAGAACCTGTTCCAGTACCTGGACGAAGACGGTGAGCGCCATACCGTTAGCTCCCACGATGTGAATGCCTACCTGCATAGCCTCACTGGCGCCGACTTTACCGCCAAGGACTACCGCACGTGGGCGGGTACAGCGATGGCGCTAGCGGTATTGCGGGAGTTGGAGTGGCAGCCGGAGTCCGATGCCAAGCGGCATGTGGTGGCGATGGTCAAGGACGTCGCCAAACAGTTGGGCAACACCCCGGCGGTGTGCCGCAAGTGCTATATACACCCGGCCGTGCTGGAGCATTTCAGCCTCGGCGAACTGTCCAGGCTGCCCAAGCCCCGACTGCGCAAAGGGCTTAAGGCAGAGGAAGTGGCCTTGGCTATGTTCCTTGAACAACTGACCGCCGACTTGAAGGGTAAAGCCAAGGCACGTTAGTCTTGGCCACCTTTATTCCCACGGGATGACCGCCGACGTGAATCACTAAGCCTTCCAAAATGTATCTGCAACAAGCCGCCTGGCGAGCTTGTTGGCCTGTTCGACATTTTTTTGGAGGTGCTGATGACTGACTTCAAACGGCTGCCCGCGCTGGTTTCCTTGCAACACCTGTCCTTTCAGTTCGCCAATGGCGAAACTCTGCTGGATGACCTCAACCTGTCCATCGACCACACCCCCACCGGTATCGTGGGGCGTAACGGTCGGGGTAAAAGCATTCTGGCGAAGTTGATCGTCGGCCGGCTTTCACCCACCTCTGGCACAGTGCATGTGACGGCCAGCGTGGCATACGTCCCACAACGTGTGGGGGTGACGCCGGGGGACACCGTCGCCGACCTCACCGGAACGGCGCCGATTCTGGCCGCACTTGAACGCATGGCCAACGGCACAGCCGAGGTGGATGACCTTGAACTGATCGATGCGCGCTGGGACCTCGCCGAACGCTTGCGAACTGCGCTGGACAACGCAGCGCTGGCACATCTGAAGACTGACTCGCCGGCGGATCAACTCAGTGGCGGTCAACTGGCTCGCGTCATGATCATCGGCGCCATACTGAGCTCACCTCAATTGCTGGTGTTGGATGAGCCCACCAACCACCTCGATAGCGCGGGCCGCCAGTGGTTGCTGCGTGTGCTGGCGGACTGGCGGGGCGGCTTGGTCGTGGTCAGTCATGACCGGCAGCTGCTCAACACCCTGGGCCGCATCATCGAACTTTCACCCCAGGGGGCCCAGGTCTATGGCGGCAACTACGACGCCTATCGTGCGCAACGCGAAATTGAACAGCGTGCGGCCATTGCCGCCTTGGACCATGCGCGCTTGGAGCGCAACCGCGAGCAACGACGTTTGCAAAAAAACCACGACACCCTGCAACGCACTGCTGCTCGCTCGCGTAAGAACGCCGAAACGGCCAACGTCGACCGCTTTACCCGGTCGAGGTGGAAAGCCGCGGCTACCGAGATCAACAGCACCGTGCGCAGCGCTCACAGCGAACACAAGCGTGAGCTCGACACACGGGTGCGCCAGGCATACGAGCGCGTATCGCAAGACTCCCCGACCTTGCTGGCGCTCCCGGCCTCAACGGTGCCTAACGGCCGACAGTTGCTGAGCCTCGTGGATGTGCAACTGCCCTGGTTGCCACCCGCGAGCCTCAATATCCACCTGACGGGCCCCGTTCGCGTCGCCGTGCGTGGGCCAAACGGTTGCGGTAAATCCACGTTGCTCAAGGTGCTGTCAGGCCAATTACAGGCGGTGAGCGGTGAATCCAGCGTGCATGTGCCCAGCGCCTACATCGACCAATATCTTGGGCTGCTCGATGATCAGCGCTCCCTCATCGAACAGCTCAACCTGCTCGACACACCGCTCGTCGAAGCCGAACTGCGTACGCGCCTGGCCTTGTTGCAACTGGATGCCCGGCGGGTGACGCAACCTGCCGGGCAACTCAGCGGCGGCGAGCGCCTGAAAGCGGCGATGGCCGTTGCCCTGTGGCGCGCAGCCCCCGCGCAACTGCTCTTGCTGGATGAACCCACCAATCACTTGGACCTGGAATCGGTGGTCGCCTTTGAACAGGCGCTGCAAGGGTTTACCGGGGCGGTGATAGCCGTGTCCCATGATGAGGCGTTCAGCCAGGCGATCCGGCCAACGCACACCTTGAGCTGGGCCAATGGAGAGTGGCAGCTCAAGCGCGTCTAAGGTTATTGCGTACGTCGCCGAAGCGTCCTACCGTGATGGCCGGATAGTCTCACCGAGGAGCCCGGCCCCATGCTGCCTTTGCCCCGCAAGCCCGTTACGAACACCGTACTTGCCCGCCATCAGCGCTGGCGTGGCCGGGTGGGCTTGATGCTGGTGGCGAGCCTATCGGTATTGGCCGGCATGACGGATGCCATCGGTTTTATGGCCACCGGCGACTTTGTATCCTTCATGAGCGGTAACACCACACGCCTGGCGGTCGCGATCAGTGCCGCAGACCTGGGCCTGACGGGGCGGTTGCTGTTGCTGATAGCCACCTTTGTACTGGGCAATGCGCTGGGCGTGCTGGTTACCCGGCTGGGGCGACGACACGCCCTGCCCTTGTTGCTGTGCATCGGGGCATTGCTGTGCGGCGGCGCCTTGTTGCCCGCTACTGACGCCTTGCCTGCGCTGCTTGCGGCGATCATTGCGATGGGGATGCTCAATGCGGCCGTAGAAGAGGTCAACGGCTTGCCGGTGGGCCTCACTTACGTAACGGGGGCGCTCTCGCGCTTCGGGCGCGGATTGGGACGATGGATGCTCGGCGAGCGCCGCAACGGCTGGCGGGTGCAACTGGTGCCGTGGGCGGGAATGTTCGTGGGTGCGGTGATTGGCGCGCTGCTAGAGCAGCAAATGGGCCTTCAAGCGCTGTGGGTCAGCGGTGTACTGGCGGGTTTATTGGGCGTGGTGTCATTGAAAATCCCCAGGCGTTGGCATTTGGGTTTCATGCCTCGCTGAGAAAGAGGGGAAGCTCGCCCGACCTTCCAGCCTCGACATCCGTGTACTGGTAAAGAGCCATCATGCCGGGCGAGCGGTGTGAATCATAAGCGAATGTGCCACGCGTGTCGTGCCGGGCATTTCCCAAAAGCACTAAGGCAAAGGACTACAGACAGGTTGCGAGTGCCGCCAAACGGCGCTTGGCAGGCATCGTGTCTTCGATTGCGTAGTACTTCACGCTCGAACCGGCGCCAGCGCTTTGCACATCGACAAAGTAGTCACCGCCCGTGGTGTACACGGTATAACCGCCAGCGCCGACAGGCTCCTTGAAACCACCGGCGTCCACACCAAACACCGTCTCGTCCTGCCAGCCAAACTGGATGCATTCGGCAACCACCAGGGTCGCCTTGTCCGAGGCCAGGGTTTTGTAAGGTGTGCCTGCGCGGGCGTCCTGCATCTTCGATCCCGCGCAACCGGCCAGTGCTGCCAGTACCAATGCGCCAACTACCACCTTATGCATGCCATCGCTCCGTTGGAAAAAAACGCGACTCTACCATCTTTACTTGAGCAGCAATCAGGCTGGCGCCGCCCTCGGGCATGGCATTATGATGTCGCCGTTGGTCTCACTGAGGAGGCCACGGGATATTTTCTACAAGGAAGCGTCATGAAAGATTTCGTCATCAGCGTCAACAACTCCGTTCTCTACATCGCACTGGGCTTCGTATGGCTCATTGGCTTGGTTACGATGTTCAGCGCGAGCTTCCTGTCGGGCCTGGCGGTCTTGGTGGGCGGCACTTTGACGTGGTGCATCATTTCGGGTTTCTGGTTCGTCCAGTCGGCCACTTACGAAGAACTACGCAAGCTCAACGCGAAAAGCTGATGCAGTATGGCAGCCCCGTCTGGGGCTGCTTTGCTGTCTGCACGATGAATTTTGTTTCACTGTAAAGTGAGAATGCGCCGCCTATAGTGGCCTGGCTCATTTTTAGAAGTCTCCCTTGATGCCCGCCCTCCCGCGGGCTTTTTTTTGCCCAGGCTTAGGGGGGAGCATCAGAGCAGCCAACGAAACAGGTAAAACAACGCCATGCTCAGCAGTACGGTGAGCAGCACGTTGCGCGTCCAGTACATCAATGCCACCGCGCTGATACCTGCCAACAGGTAAGGGTTGGTCGGGCTGAGGTTGAGGTGCTGGTGATCGGCCAGAAAAATGATCGGCCCGCAAATCGCTGTGAGCATCCCCGGCACGGCAAACCCGAGAAACTCGCGTGCGCCACGATTAAGGCGTACCGGCAGGCGTGGTTCGATAAACAGGTAGCGGTTGAGAAACACCACTAGGCCCATCAGCACAATCATGATGTAGATCATCGCTGCCCCACTCCCAGCCGCTTGCACACATAGCCCGCGCTCATGCCCAACAAGCCAGACACCACCACGGCCGACTCCCAATGCAGGAAGCTCAACCACACCGAACACAGCAAAGAGACCGCCACGCAGACCACCGTCGGCACATCGCGTACCACCGGGGTGATCAGCGCAATAAACGTGGCGGCAATGGAGAACTCCAACCCCAACTGATCCAGCCCGGGAATGCTTTTACCGAGCACGATGCCGGCCAGCGTGAACAGGTTCCAGGCGATATAAAACGTCAGGCCGACGCCCAAGGCATACCAGCGATTAAAGGTCTGGCGGTCATAGTGGCTGACCAACGCGAAGAATTCGTCGGTGAGCAAAAAGCCCAGGCTCATGCGCCAGCGCGTATTGAGCGCCGACAAGGTCGGTCGCATGTGCATGCCGTAGAGCAAATGCTGGGACGTCAGCAACAAAGTAGTCAGCACGATAGAAATCAGGCTGGCGCCACTCTTGACCATGCCGATGGCAACCAGCTGCGCGGCGCCGGCAAACACAATGGCGGACAACCCTTGGGCTTGCAGTGGCGTAAATTGCGCATCGATAGCCATGGAACCGGCCAACAGGCCCCATGGCGCGCACGCCAGAGACAGTGGAATAACAGCGATTGCGCCACGCGCGAACGCGTAGTGAGGTAAGGCGGTAGGCATGGAGACGGCTCATCGACAGACAGTCGGCAAGCATGCCAGTCACTTAAGGGGCTTGTCTTGAACGATCTTGCTCAGGCAAGCCTGACCGACACCAGCTCCAGCGAATCCCGTGCCTCGCGCAGTTCGTAGGCATCCTGGTTCAATCGGTGGATGGTATTGAGCAAGCGTTGGCGCAGCACCTCGTCACCAAGCTTTTCGACGGCGCGCATCAGGTCAAATGCCGCCGTTTCGTTATTTTCTGCGACGGCATCGAGGGTCTTGCGCAAATTGCGAGTGGCACGGGTCACGCGGTTACTTCCTTTATCATCAATGGTCGGGCACTTTAGGACACGCGTGTTTCATTTTAATTTCAGATACTTGTGGCTGAATTAATAGACGTTGGCGCAGGTCAATCTTTAGGCTCTTTTTAGCCTTCTCGGGGACATTCATGCTTATTGCCGTTGGCATCTTCTTGCTCACCATCGTGCTGGTCATCTGGCAACCCAAAGGCCTGGGCGTAGGCTGGAGCGCCAGCCTGGGTGCAATCCTGGCGTTGGCCTGTGGCGTGATCAGCCTGGCGGATATTCCAGTGGTGTGGCACATCATCTGGAACGCCACCGGCACTTTTGTCGCACTGATCATCATCAGCCTGCTGCTGGATGAGGCGGGCTTCTTTGCCTGGGCAGCGCTGCATGTGGCGCGTTGGGGCCGTGGCCGGGGTCGGCGGCTGTTTGCTTATATGGTGCTGCTGGGCGCGCTGGTGTCAGCGCTGTTTGCCAATGACGGTGCAGCGTTGATCCTGACCCCTATCGTCATGTCGATGCTGCTGGCGCTGCGGTTTTCCCCGGCGGCGACCTTGGCCTTTGTGATGGGCGCGGGGTTTATCGCCGATACCGCGAGCCTGCCGCTGGTCGTGTCGAACCTGGTGAATATCGTCTCCGCGGATTATTTCAAGATCGGTTTTAACGAGTACGCGGCGGTGATGGTGCCGGTCAACCTGGTGAGCGTGGCAGCGACCTTGGCGGTGCTGCTGTGGTTTTTCCGCCGTGATATTCCAGCGACCTACGACCCGGCCGACCTGGATGACCCCGCCAGCGCCGTGCACGACCGCGCCACCTTTCGCGCCGGCTGGTGGGTGTTGGGCATCCTGTTGATCGGCTGTTTCGCCCTGGAACCCCTGGGTATCCCCATCAGTGCGATTTCTGCGGCGTGTGCCCTGCTCTTGCTGGTGATCGCCGCCAAGGGCCACAAGATTTCAACCCGCAAGGTGCTCAAGGAAGCACCTTGGCAGATCGTGGTGTTCTCCCTGGGTATGTACCTGGTGGTCTACGGTTTGCGCAACGCGGGGCTCACCACTTACCTGGCGACGTGGCTGGATACCTTCGCCGCCCATGGCGTGTGGGGCGCAGCACTGGGCACCGGCCTGCTGACGGCGCTGCTGTCGTCGGTGATGAATAACCTGCCAACAGTGTTGATCGGTGCGCTTTCGATCGAGTCCAGCCATGCCGTGGGCGTGATCAAGGACGCAATGATCTACGCCAATGTGATCGGCAGCGACCTGGGCCCGAAAATCACCCCCATCGGCAGCCTGGCGACGTTGTTGTGGTTGCATATCCTGGCGCGCAAGGGCATCACCATCACGTGGGGTTACTACTTCAAAGTGGGGATCGTGCTGACGTTGCCCGTGTTGCTCATCACCCTTGCCGCTCTCGCGTTGCGCCTGACGCTCTGAATCAGGGGTTTTGATCATTCAGCAGTCGATTTGCTGGCCGCTGCCAGCGTATGCTTTCGCACTTTCCTGAAAGGACGCGGGCATGCTGTCGATCTTCTTTTATGCGCTGGTATTCGGTTTTGTCTTTTGCCTCTCCCCCGGCGCCGTGCTCGCCGAAACCCTGCGCCGCGGCTTGCTGCATGGCTTTACTCCGGCGCTGCTGGTACAGGTCGGTTCGCTGGTAGGCGACGCCGTTTGGGCGGTGATCGGCCTCACCGGCATCGCTTTGTTGATCCAACATGACGCCGTGCGCGTGCCACTGACTGTTGCCTGTGCGCTGTACCTGGCCTGGCTTGGCGTGCAAAGCCTGATGGATGCACGGCGCCTGCCCCAGGCAGACAGCGTGTCGGCTGGGTCCAGCAAAAATGCGTTGGCAGTGGGCGCCGCCATCTCGCTGGCCAACCCGAAGAACATTGTCTATTGGGGCGCGCTGGGCAGCGCGTTGTCAGGCATCGTCGGCGCCACCCCGAGCCACGGGCAAACCCTGATGTTCTTTGCAGGTTTCATGTTGGCCTCGGTGCTTTCATGTTTCCTGATCGCAGGGTTGGTCAATCTATTACGCAAGAATGCATCTCCAACCTGGCAACGCGTCAGTCATGGCGCTTGCGGGCTGGTGTTGATCTATCTGGCCGTGTTGGCCGCCCAAGGCATCGCCAATTAAAGATAGCTAGACCGTTTGATGGGCTTGTTGCTCCAGATGCACTTGCAATTGCGGGTCGATTTGCAATTGAGCCGCGAGGTCGTCGAGGTAATTGCGCTCCGCGTCCTGCTGGTCGTCTACCAGCATCACGCTGGCCAGGTAGACCTCGGCCGCCACTGCCGGGTCATTGGCGAATTCGGCGAAGTCTGCCGCATCCAGGGGCTTGGCGACTTCGGCGTCGAGCCACTGCTGCAACTGCGGGTCATCCGTATGTCGGCCCAACTCACTGGAAATCAGCTGCTGCTCTTTTTCATCAATGCGCCCGTCGGCCTTGGCAGCCGCGATCAAGGCGCGCAACACCGCATGGCTGTGGGCTTCGGCTTGCGCGCCATCGAGTTGGTCCACGGTCTGCAGAGACTGCTGCGGCGCACTCGCCTGCTGACGCTGCCAGGCTTGATAGGCCTGGAAGGCCGCCATGCCAAGGGAGGCCAGCGCTGCGTAATTCATGCCGCCAGACCGCCCCTGGGTTGGGCGCGACGCAGCGCCACCGCCAAGCATGCCGCCCAGGCCGCCCAATAAATCACCCAAACCACCACCCGCTGAGGCATTGCCGGTACGGTTGCTTTTCAATAGCCCCCCGAGCAACCCGCCCAGGCCACCGCCCGAAGAGGCCCCTCCCGATTGCCCGGCGCGCAAGAGCTGTTCGAGTAGATCGCTGGTGTTCATGGTGTCACCCTCCCAGGGCGCAGTGTTGGCGTCTAACAACCATAGCCCGCACCAGCCGGAACACCATGACCGCCGAGCGGCCGCGGCTTATGATGGCATCACTTGCCTTCGAGGGAACCTCGCGTGAACCGGACCGAACACATCATGCTGCTGGCGCGCTACAACCAATGGATGAACCGCAAGCTCTACGATGCGGCCGGCAAGCTGAGCGACGCGGATCTGCGTCTGGATCGACAGGCATTTTTCGGCTCGATCCTCGGCACGCTGAACCACCTGGCCTTGGGTGATACCGTTTGGCTCAAGCGCTTTGCCCGGCACCCGGCGGGCTATGCAAGCCTGAGCCCGCTGGACGCTATTGCTGCGCCTGCCGATCTCAAGCACCTGGCCTTTGCCGATATCCGCGAGCTGGCCGCCTATCGCGGCTGGCTTGATCAGTTGATCATCGACTGGGCTCACACCGTGCAAGCGCCCGATCTTGACCAGCGCCTCACGTACCACAACATGCGTGGCATGGCGGCAGACAAGCCCTTCTTCAGCCTGTTGGTGCATTTTTTCAACCATCAGACGCACCACCGAGGCCAGGCGACCACCCTGCTGTCCCAAGCTGGGGTGGATGTGGGCGACACTGACCTGTTGGCGCTGATCGACTGAAGATCGAACGTCGTCACCCTCGTGGGGTCGTAACTTCAGGTGCCGGGGCTTTTGCTGCTCCCGCCCTCCCCGCGTGCATTGTGGGTCTACCGATGCGCGCCCCCCCACAAGAAGGAGACGCTTACATGGTCATTCACTTCAAGGTCGCTGGTCACTTAGCCTGTGGCCACCACGGCACCAACCTCCCTTCCAGCACTGAGCTGAACCGGGTCAAATGCCGTACCTGCCGCAATACCGATGCCTACAAGGAAGCGCGCCGCGTACAGCGCAATGCGGCGCGCCGAGCGAACCGTAAGGCCAAGGCCCATCCCGCCGGTGATTGGCGCAGTGTGTGGACCCAGCGGCTGACTGACCTGCCAGGGTTACAGCGGGTGCCTCGTGGGTTTCATGGGCAGCCATTCGTTTAAGGTCACACCTGGCCAAATGTGGGAGCGGGCTTGCTCGCGAATGCGGTGTATCAGTCGACAGATTCAGTGGCTGATGTACCGTATTCGCGAGCAAGCCCGCTCCCACATTGGTTCTGCATCGGTCTCAATATTGCGGTAAGCCCCACTGCTCTGGCTCGAAAGCTTCGAGACTGAGCAGCCGCCCGTCAGCATGTCGAAACTTCTCTTCAGGCATCGCCGGGTCCGGGATCGCGACCGCATACATCCCCGCCGCCTTCGCCGCCGTAATCCCAAACGGTGAGTCCTCAAACACCAGGCAATCGGCCGGATCGACACCCAAGCGTCGGGCCGCCACCAGGAAGATATCCGGAGCTGGCTTGGCAGCACCCACCTGCGGATCGTCCGCCGTGACAATCGCGTCAAACAACCCAAACCATTCCCGATGCCGGCTGATCTTCAAGTCGAAGTAATCCCGCGATGAGCTAGTGCCCACGGCAATCGGCACACCCTGGGCCTTTAAATGCCGCACCAGTGCTTCGGCACCCGGCATGGCGCCAGCGTGGGGAAAACGCTCGTTCATCAACGGAGTACGCAGCTCCAGAAACGTCTCGGGGCTGATGGGTAACTCCAGCGAGCGCACGATATAGCTCGCCAGGTCGTACGCCCCCAGGCCAATGGTGTTCTGCTTGAACTGCCAGTCAAATGCCCGGCCGCCGTAGCGGTCGGAAATGATTTGCGTGACCTCGGTATAGACGCCCTCGGTGTCGAGCAACAGGCCGTCCATATCGAAGATGACGGCCTTGATCTGTGGTGCATTCATCCGTTTCTGTCCTCAGGTGCGCCCAGCGTAATGGTCGATCAAACGGTTGAGCAAAATCGCCAACACAATGATCACGCCGGTAATCGCCATTTGATAAAACGAACCCAGCCCGAGCAAATTGAAGATATTGCGCAGCACTTGCAGCAACATCACCGCAACCGCCGTGCCCACCACGCTGCCTCGCCCACCGAACAGGCTAGTGCCGCCCAGCACCACGGCGGCGATGGCGTCCAGTTCCAGGCCCTGGGCCGCCGTGGGTTGGCCGACGTGCAGGCGCGAGGTCATCAGCAGGCCGGCAAATGCCGCCAAGCCGCCGCAGATCGCAAACACCCCAATGGTCACCGCCCGCACCGGCACACCGGACAAGCGCGCCGCTTCGAGGTTGCCCCCGGTGGCCAGCACGTACTCGCCAAACACCGTGTAGCGCAGCACCAGCCAGGCAATCACGGTGATCAGGATAAAAATCAGCCCCAGCACCGGAAACACAATGCCGGCGCTTGGCAAAATATCGATCATCGACGAGCCAAAACCGGTGAAGCTTGCCGGCAAGCCACCAATGGGCGCGCCGTCCGAGGCCAGAAAGGTTGCGCCCCGTAACGACACCAACCCGGCCAGGGTGATGATAAAGCTCGGCACTTTACCGAACACCGTCAGGCTGCCCATCAAGGTGCCAATCGCCAACCCCACCAACAAGGTGGCCGGCACCGCCAGCCAACCGCTGACCTGGTTTTGCAACAGCACCGCCACCAGGATGCCGCCGAAGGCGCACAAACTGCCCACCGACAGATCGATATTCGCGGTAAGAATCACAAAGGTCATGCCGATGGCAACAATGCCGACAATAGCCCCTTGCTGAAACAGGTTGGCGATGTTGCCGAAGGTCAAAAAATCATCCGACAAGAACGTTGCTACCACCACGGCGAACAAAAAGATAAATACGAAGTTGTAGCGCATCACCCATTCCAGCACTGCGCTGCGACGGTGGGTGGTAAGGGCTATAGGCTTGTCGAACACGGGTGTCGGGTTACTGGCGATAGTCATGGTTCTACACTCTTTTACCAATAAGGATGGCCTGGTCGATCTGGTCACGACTGGCACTCAGTGGGTCGAAACACACCGCGTTGCGCCCTTCGTGCATGACCCAGATCCGGTCACAATTGACGTACAACTCATCCAGCTCGCTGCTGGCCACCAGCACGCCCGCGCCTTCCTGCGCGAGGCTGCGCGCCAGGGCGTAAAGGTCGGCCTTGGCGCCCACATCGAGGCCACGGCTGGGCTCGTCGAGCAATAACAAGCGCGCACCGTCGATCACCCACTTGGCCATCACCACCTTTTGCTGATTGCCACCCGAGAGCTGGCGCACCGGTTGCTCCAGGTTGTCGAGCTTGGTTTGCAGGCGTTGCAGCACCGGGCCGGCGCGGTCCTTGGCTTGGCGGTGGGAATACCAACGCAAATGGCGCGCATGCACCAGGCAGGCGTTGCGGTAGATCGGCGCGTCCAGCAGCAGGCCTTCGGTCTTGCGGTTTTCCGGGACCAAGCCGACGCCCTGGCGGATCGCCTGGCGCGACGTCAACGGGCGATAGGTTTCGCCAAACAGTTCGACATCGCTGTCATTGCGCCCCACGCCAAACAAGGCCTTGAGCAAGGTGCTGCGGCCTGCACCGTTGAGCCCCGCCAGGCCGACGATTTCACCCTGGCGTACCTGCAAGTCGCGCACGTCCAGGCCTTGGGCGCCTTGCAAACGCCGGATATTCAGCGCCAATGCCTCTCGTGGCGGCTGGCGCGGGCTGCGCTCCAGCAGGTCGCGGTGCTCGCCGACCACAGCGGCAATCAGCGCCTGATCATCGATCTGCGCCAGTTCATGGGTTTGCAACGTGCACCCGGCACGCAGCACGGTGACCCGGTCACCAATCTCACGGATCTCGTTAAGTCGATGGCTCACATACAACACCGCAACGCCCGCAGCGGTGATTTCGCGAATCACCTGGAACACCTGCTTGAGCTCAGTCTCATTCAGCGCGGCCGACGGCTCATCCATCACCACCACCTTGGCCTCGCAGGTCAACGCACGGGCGATCGCCGCCAATTGCTGATTGGCAATCGACAGGCTGCCAACCCGGTCGGTACTCGCAAAATTGGCCCCGACCCGCAACAGCGCCGCCTTGGCCAACGCGCTGCGCTTGCCCCGGTCGATCATGCCGAAACGCCGTGGTGCGTAGCCGAGCATCAGGTTTTCTTCGACGGTCATCTGCGGGATCAGGTCCAGTTCCTGGTAGATCATCGCGATGCCAGCCTGGCGCGCCTGCTGTGGGTTCTTCAGCTCCACCGGGCGACCTGCGATGGACATATCGCCGCCATCCGGGCGATGGGCACCGGCGACGATTTTCAACAGCGTGCTTTTGCCCGCGCCATTGGCGCCGAGCAGGCAATGCACTTCGCCGGGCCGCACGTCCAGGGATGCATCGGTAAGAGCAATCACGTTCGGCGGAAACCGTTTGCTGACGTGGCGAATTTCCAGGGCCAACTCATTCATGATCCTGCTCCAGCAAATAGCGGGCGGTAGCGGCGTCGGTAGCCAGCACGTTGACGTAACCGGCCTTGACGCTGGCGTGCACGATGCGGTGCTTGTGGGCACCGACGCACACGGCAATTGACCAGGTTTTTTCACGCAGGGCCGATAGGCGCAGGCCCAGGGTGCGTTCGTCCAACTCCGGCAGCACGGGCTCGCCGTCCATGCCGATAAAGCGGCCCATGATGTCGCCGACCGCGCCGAGGCGCTCCAACTCGGCAAGCAAAGGCCGGTCGATATAACCCGACTCCATCAACACCGAATGATCAGACAACTCCCCCAGACTGAAACACGCCACCGGCGCTTGCTCGCCAAGCCGCATGACCTGGGCGATGACCGGGTCTTGCTCCAGCGCTTGCCGGGTGTGGGCATGGCCGAGGATCGCCGGCACCGGCAGCAAGGTGGCTTGGCCTCGCGCCGCCTGGGCAAAGCGTTCGGCAACGTTATGGTTGGGCTCTCCGGTAGAGCGCGTATTGATCGCGCCATTGAGCAGCACCACATTGACCCCTTCGTTCCAGCGCGGCACCAGCCATTGGGCCATCTTGGTCAGGGTGCGCCCCCAGGACACGCCTATCAGCGCGGGCTGAGGTTGCAAGTTGCACAGGTAGCGCGCAGCGGCTTGGGTAACCACGTTCAGCGCATCGTCATCTTCCACGTCCAGCACCAAGGCTTCGCGCAAGCCGAAGCGGCGCTGCAAGGCCACTTCGAGTGCAGGCACTCGGGCCGAATGGGCAACGATGTCGATACGCACCACCCCACAATCCCGAGCATCGCGCAGCAGGCGGCTGACTTGCCAGCGGGTCAGGCCGGTTTCCTTGGAGATCTCGCTCTGGGTCTTTTCCAGGTCATAGTAGAGCTTGGCGACCTGCACCATCAGGTCATCGCGCTGGGAGTCGCCGGTGAGTTTGGGGGACAGCGATTCGGCGCTCATGCTGCTGGCCTTACACCGAGCACGCGGTTCGCCGGTGGCTTGCAGCTGATGGGCGCCACGCTGTCGGTGGCGGCACGGTAACGGTCGAGCAGTTCGATGTACTGTTCGTGGGCGTACGGGTCCGGATCGATCAGGCGGCCAACGGTGGTGAAATCGGTGGCGGCTTGCTGCAAATCGCTGAACTCGCCAAGGGCGCAGGCAGCCGCGGCAGCGGTGCCGATCAGGGTGAGGTTGTCGTGAGGCACCATTTCAAAGGGCACGCCGGTGGCGTCGACCGTTGCCTGCAACCACAGCGGGTTCTTCTGGAACCCCCCGGCAGCGACCACGCGGGTAATCTCGATGCCTTCGCTGCGCCAGGTATGAAAGATGTTGGCCGAACCCAGTGCGATGGCTTCAACCGAGGCGCGGTAGAGGTCATGCCGGTCATGGTTGAGGGACAAGCCCATGATCGCCCCGCGCATATCCGGCGAGCGATACGGCGTGCGGTTGCCCATCCAGTAATCAAGCACCAACAGGCCGGTGGAGCCCGGCTGCAACTCGGCCGCCTGACGGATCAGCTTCTGGTGGCCAGCATCGTCCAGGCCGAACATCTTTTGTGCCAGCCAGTTGAGGATCGACCCCGCCGAGACCTGCCCGCCTTCCATCAGCCATTGGCCATCGAGCAACGCGTCGGGGTAAGGCCCCCAGATACCCGGTACGTCGATACGCTTGGGCGTGTGCATTAGTTGCACCACCGATGTGCCGCCGATGAACAGCAGCTCACCGGCGCCCGTAGTGCCCGCGCTCAGCATGGCCATATGAGCATCGATACCGCCTTGCGCCACCAACGTTTCACGGCTCAGGCCCAGGTGATTGGCCGCCTCGCCGGTCAACGGGCCGATACGCCCGCCGACCTTGATCACCTCCGGTGGCAGTTTTTCTGCAAGCTCCGGGATGCCCAGTTCGGCATAGAGCTCAACAGGGAAGCGTTGTTGCAGGGTGTCGTAGTTCCATTTGCAACTGGCGTTGAGTTGTGACGCCACCCAGCGGCCGGTGAGCTGAAAGTTGATCCAGTCCACCGCTTCGCAGATACGTGCGGCGCGCCGATAGATCTGGGGCTCATGCTCGGCCAGCCACATGGCCTTGGGCACCAGCCACTCCACCGCATCGCCGCCCTGATTCATCATCGGGTGCGTGATATGAGCGGTGCGCGCCGATTCCACCGCCGCGCGGCAATCCATCCATAACAATGCAGGGGCCAGGGGCTGGCCGTCGGCCTGGGCAGCCACCACTGTAGATGCAGTGGTTGCGACGCACACCGCTGCCACTTGCGGGTGCCCAGCCTGGCTCATCAGTTGCCGGCACGCCTTGCCCAGTGCCGACCACCAGTCGGCCGGCGCCTGCTCGGCCCAGCCCAACTGCGGGTATTGCGTGGTGTAGGACGCCTCGGCCACCTGCACCAGTTTGTGGCTGTGCAGGTCGTATAAGCCAGCGCGCACACCACCTGTTCCGAAATCCAGTCCCAACAACAAGGTCATCGGTAGTCCTCCTGCGTCTTTAAGTGCCGACGCTTTTTGTTTTTAGCCCTGCAACACGAGGGTTGCAGGGCTGGCGTTGCATCACGGGCGGAAAATGACCTTGGCAGCCACTTCACTGCGGTCTGCGTAACGCTGGAACATCGACGGCAGTTCAGCCAGTGGCAGGTCGTGGGTGATCATGAACTTCCACTTCAGCTCACCCGTGGCCAGCTTGTCGATAGAGGCGGTCCACTCGTCCCCTGGGAAAGGTGCGGAGAACGAGTTCCAGGCGCCGTGCAGGGAGATTTCCTGGCGCAGGAAGTGGGAAAAGGTCGCGGTGCTCAGCGGCACTTCGCCAGCAGGAATACCGATAAACACCACGTGACCACCGGCCTTGGTCAGCTGCACAGCCTGGTTGATGGAGCTAGGGTGGCCCGCGGCTTCGATCACCAGTTGGCAACGCGGCAAGTCCGCATCCGAGGCGCCACTGAGTAAGGTGTGGGTCGCACCGGCCTCTCGGGCCATGGCGAGTTTTTCTTCAGCGATGTCGATGGCGACGATGTCCTTGGCGCCCATGATGCGCAGCCACTGGATCACAAACAGGCCAATCGGCCCGCAACCCACCACCGCCCCGCTCTGCCCGGCCTTGAAGTCCGACTTCCAGATGGCATGCAGGGCAATCGCCGCAGGGTCTACCAGCGACGCGGCAATCGGGTCCATGCCGACGGGCACTTTGATCAGGTTGCTCAGCGGCACGTTGACGAATTCGGCGTAGGCGCCATCACGGCGGCTGCCAAAATAGTCGTAGCGCTCGCAGCGCGACGGAAAGCCACGGGCGTACTGGTCGCTGGTGACATCGGGGATCATCGGCGGCACGGTCACCAGTTCGCCGATCGCGTAACCCTCGATGCCGCTGCCGATCTCTTCGATATAGCCGGCAAATTCATGGCCGCAAATCAGCGGCATCACGTGGGCGCCCTTGCTCAGCATCCGTGGAATATCCGAACCGCACACCCCGCACGCAGCAACGCGCACCAGTGCGTGGCCAGCTTTTACCGTAGGTTTTGGAACGTCTTCGACCCGGATATCACCCGGTTTGTACATGACGGCAGCTTTCACAGTGAAATCCCCTGTTGAGTAGACAATGCAGTGGTGGGCTCGCTTAGAGCGCGCCGGGGCGGTATTCGCCAAAGGTGGCGTCGTGCTTGACCTCGGCCGCATTGGCCTTGGTCACGACTGTGGTGCCGGCATCGACGAACGCCGGGATGGTCTTGCCGCTCACCAGGCCGCGGGCCGCTTCAATCGCGACTTCGCCGAGGTAGCGTGGGTCATTGAGGGCGGTGGCGACGTATTGGTCGCCATTCTGGATGGCGTTGATGGCTTCCGACAGGCCATCCACACCGGCGACCAGTACGTTTTTCTTGCCGCTTTCGTTAAGCACTTGCAGGGCACCCATGGCCATGTCGTCGTTATGGGCGATAACGGCCTTGAGGTCGGGGTGGGCTTGCAGCAGGTCTTGCATCGCCGTTACCGCGTTGGCGCGCATATATTCGCTGTAGGGGCCGTCGATAATCTTGAAGTCAGTACCGGCCAGCGCCGTGTGGAAGCCTTTGCGGCGTTCCTTCATGACAGTGCCGCCAGCATCGCCCTGAATCTCGATGATCTTGCCGGTGACCACGCCTTTTTGCTTGAGTGCTGCCACCAGCGCCTTGCCGGAAAGCTCGCCCATCTCTGCATTGTTACGGCCAATGGTCGCGGCGACGGGGGCATTGATGGCGCGGTCCACAGCGATGACCGGCACCTTGGCGCGCTTGGCCGCTTCGAGCGAGGCACCAACCGCATCCGGGTTGACTGCGTTGATGATCAACACATCGACCTTACGGGTCAGCAGGTCCTGGATATCATTGTTCTGCTTGCTGATGTCGCCGTTGGCATCGAGGAAAATCAGCTCGTCGCCGTCTTTGGCTGCAGCGGCTTTGGCACCGTCGCGCAACTGCACATAGAAGGGGGATTGGAGGGTGACCTGGCTGAAACCGATCTTCAGGTCCTTGGCCTGGGCATTCAATGCCAGCACCGAGGCCGCGACAGCCAGGGCAAGGGACAGCACATGAACAGGTTTACGGGCTATCTGTAGCATGGTGATTCCTATTTTTATTGTTGTCTGGATTCGGGCGCGGCCTTCAGCGAGGCCGTGCTCACAAATGTGAACCGCGATCACATTTGAAAACTATGCCTTGTGCCCGAAGGTGTCAAGGCTATTTTGTTAGAATCCAAACATACGATATAAAAATCACACCATCAGTATTGCGCCGCCCTCCTGGATGACTTTCTGCTGGGCGGGGGACAAGCCTGGGTCGCTGACCACCCGCTGAAAATCCGCCAGCTCGGCGAAATGCGCGGCGCGCACCTGGTCGAACTTACTGTGGTCGGCCACCAATACACAGGTCTGCGCCCGCGCCATCACACGCTGTTTAACGTCCACTTCATTGAGGTTGTAACAGGTCACGCCATGGGCCGAGCTGACCCCGGCAGCAGAGATGAACGCCCAGGCGACGCGTATGCCATCGATGATTCCAGCCTCGGCGCGGCTTTCGAAAACGAGGTTGCGCCGATCCAGCATACCGCCGCAAAGAATCAGCGTGCATAGCGGCTTTTGCTGGAGTTTGAGCATTACGTTGAGGGAGTTGCACAGCGCGGTGAACTCCAGATCATCGGGCAACGCATCGACGATAAACGGCGTGGTGGTACCGCAATCGATAAAAATCGTATCGCCCGGACGCACCAGGCTGGCGGCCTGCTGGCCGATCTGGCGCTTCTCGGCGATGTTGCGCAGGTCCTGCTCGGCCACTTGGTAATCGGGCTCCGGTGCACCGCTGCGCGTAACGTGGCCGCCCAACAGACGCAGGCCTTGGGCGTTGCTGACGAGGTCGCGGCGCAGGGTCATTTCCGACACGCCGAGCAACGCGGCCATATCCCGCAGGTGCACCGCTGCCACCCCTTGCAAGGCTTTGTGCATGGCTTTGAATCGTTCGGTTTTCTTTGAATCCACTGCGTACTCACCCTGATTGAATGCGGCCGAGTGACAAAACGGCTCACAAAATCCATTTACAATGTTATTTAGTTCACATTTAATGCATTCAACTTAACACAAACAGGCTTTTGCCAGCACCCTCCCCCACAGGACTTCTGCCATGCCCCAAGACACCGCGTCCCTCGCTGCCTATATCGACCACACCCTGCTGGCGGCCGATGCCTCCCAGGCAAGCATCCGCCAACTGTGCGAAGAAGCCCGTACTTATGGCTTTAAATCCGTGTGCGTCAACAGCGCCAACGTGCCGCTGGCCGTCGAGTGTCTGGCGGATGCACCGTCGCTGGTGTGCGCCGTCGTCGGCTTCCCGCTGGGAGCAGGCCTAAGCGGCGCCAAGGCCCATGAAGCTCACTTGGCCATCCAGGCCGGTGCGCGGGAAATCGACATGGTGCTGAACATCGGCTGGTTGAAAGACGGCCTGCTGGACCTGGTACGCGACGACATCGCCCACGTGCTCAAGGCCTGCGGCACGGTGCCGCTGAAAGTGATCCTGGAAACAGGCCTACTCAACGATGACCAGAAGACCCAGGCCTGCGTGATTTGCCGAGACTTGAACGTCGCCTTCGTCAAGACCTCCACCGGCTTTGGCCATGGCGGCGCCACATTGGCGGACGTGCGCTTGATGCGCGACGTCGTCGGCCCGCTGATCGGCGTGAAAGCCTCCGGCGGCGTGCGCGACGTGGCCACGGCCCTGGCGATGATCGAGGCAGGCGCCACTCGGCTGGGCAGCAGCTCCGGGATTGCGATTGTCAGTGGTGTGGCTGCGGTAGCGGGTGCTTACTAAGCGCTCTCTTAAACCCGGCGTAGATCACTGATCTATCAAGCTTTTTCCTGCACGTGCCGACGCAACAATGCAGCCATTCGACCTTGCATCAAAGCGCCTGGGTCTATATATTCCCAACCCTGCAACATCGCGCTGCCGCCCGAATGGCGAAACTGGTAGACGCATGGGACTTAAAATCCCCCGCTCGTAAGGGCGTCCCGGTTCGATTCCGGGTTCGGGCACCATCATTACGTTTCACGACCTCCTAGGAAGTCGCTGAAACCCACAGAGAACCTGCCTTGCGCAGGTTTTTTTGTTTTCAGGATTTTCTTCCGTATTCACTGCTGCCCAACATGTTTAGTACATCAACTTGTACATCCTGAGTTCGATTTTTGGTGATGTGCTAGATCGCACTCACTGACACGGCGCAGCATCGCGCCAACGGCTTGGCGGTGCCTGCAAGGGACCGTGCAATTTCGCTCAGGTGAATCCTACGCGCTCCCTCCTTGAGCTCTTCAGCCTGCGCCCAGATATCGCTGATGCTCGGCCCTAATTCCAGAGCAAGCGCCGCATGTTGGGTTGGTGCTGGTAACTGCTAGTGTGACGGTGAAAAGATCGCTCGGTAGATTGCCGCCACCAGCGGCTGGCCATTACTCTGCAATATCAGCAGCTGCTCTATGTTTAAGGATCAAGGATGAACCACTCTCTTCTGCCGAAACCTGGTGCGTCGCTTCGTTCACTCATTACCTCCACTGGATATCGGCCTCACTTTGTTCAGCGCGGTACCGTGAAAGACCTGGATGACCAGGCCGTGGAGGCGCGCCGAGGAAGCAACTATGAGTTGCTAACGCAGAGTGCAGAGCAATGGATCGCAGCGATAGACAAGGACGGCGGCCACGAATGGCGGCACCTGGTACGCTCAGGTTGGGCGCGTTATGCGATGGTCCTCAGGTACATGGCCCGCCAGGTAGATACCCGCACGCTCGGACGACCTGCTCGGCCGATCGCCTTGAGGCTTGTGCTCATTGAAATTGCGGCGATCATCAAGCGAGCGACGGCAAACATTCCTTCGATGCACGGCACTCGTTGGTGGGAAAGCCCTTTTGCTCATTGGTTGCGGGCGGCGCAGGCCCAGACTGGGCTACCGGGGCGCCTGATCCGCGACCAACTCGGCAATCACCGCGATGTAGACGTGCGGACACTTGAGCGTTGGCAAAATGGTGGACCGATCGGCAAGCTGAGTTGGCCCTACTTGGAGGCAGTGCGTGCGGCCTTCCAAGGCAGCTCGCTGAGTGAGGCACAAACCAAGCGCCTCACCGGCTGGCTCGCTATGGTCGTCTGGGTGCAGTCCTTCAGCCAATCATTACGCAAGAAAGTAAGCGCCATGGTCGACCAGCTGGAATTGCCCAAGCTGCGAACTCTTGATCAGGTTGTCGAGGATCTACACGGCACAGCGGCGCCGTTTGACGCCGACCTGCTGCAGCGGGTTGGTCCTGTAATCGTACGTCTCAATCAACTGCTTAGCGACGCCAAACAACACTGCGCTGCCATCGAACAAAACCTTAGCTTGCTCCACTCGTTGTGTGAGGTCGGGGGGCCAACTGCAGCAGCAGAATATCGGCCACTGTGGTTGTTGATGACTGCGCGGTACTACGCAGGGGTGGAACGCAAAGAGCAGGCGCTGTCCTACTTTGAACAAGCTCATCAGGCCGCCTGGTGGCGCGGTGGGCCAATCCAGCACGATATCCTTCGAGAGGCCCTGTGCTATGCGGTTGGGGTTAACGATAAGGTTCGCTCCAACCAGTACTGGGACGACTTGTACCTGCTCGGTTTGAATACGGGCCCTAAATCTGAGCTGGACAACCAGCATATGCGACGGCTATCACAAGAGTTCAACAACGTATTCGCACCGCTCAAAGCCGTAAAGCGCATCCCCGCGCCCTATCGCGACATTGTTATCGACCAACCTTTCAAGCTGTCAGCGAAGGACTTGGCCAAGCCCAATCGAATCAGCGCCGAAGCGCAAGGCAGTGTTCGCTACAGCGTATTTATGAGGGCGATCATGTTCGGGAGCCTGGCGGACGTGAAAGCACTGGTCGCGAAGGGTGCCAGCATGGACATCGTGGTCGAGGAGTCAGGCGAGCATCCGCTTATTACCGCCTTGCGAAGAGCTGAAGACACTAAAGACCTTGACGTAGTGAGGTACCTGCTGACCCTACCGATCGAGGCAAAGACGATTAACCTTGAAGCATCAACCCGCCGGCAGACTGCACTCTGGCTGGCTATAAACATCGGCGATCCCGAGATTGTCGTGTCTCTACTTGAGAAGGGCGCCGACCCGGCGCAGGCCTGCTACACCTCTGCGAGTTCACTCATCTACGCCATGGGCAAGCTCGCTGATTGCCTACTGCCGGATATGGTTCATCAGCGAGAAGCCTATCTTGCAGGGCGAACACCTGCAGACATCTACGATGCCAACGCGTCTGCGATTTTCGACATCGAGCTGGCCCCCAATAGACAGGCGCAATATGCGTTCCTTAACAACCCGATGGCTGCAAAGATCCACCAGGAAGCCATGGATCACTATCGAGGCGAGGCGCCGGCCCGGCGGGCAGTAGTGATGGCCTTGCTGGCTAACGACGCGGATCCGAACTGCCGCTATCCAGACACGAATGGCCACGATGGCTATTGGACGCCCACACTCAACGCAGCACAACTGGGGGATTTGGCGGTACTCAAAGCCATGATCAGTGCAGGTGGTGACCCCTGGCTATCCTTGGATAACGACTCGCCGCTAGCCCAAAAGGATGCCCTCTGGGCTGCGACACTCTACAAGCAGGACCATGTTGTCCAATACCTCATAGGGCACCTGCAGAGCCGGACCTAAGGCCCCCGGGCATTTTTCCATTTTTCTTTCTCTTTACTGTCGAGCCCCTCCCCCCGTCTCTGCGGCATCGTCCGCAAATCCAAACCCAGCAGAGGCGGCACCATGCACTTGAGCAACGATAAAAGCATCAACCAACTGGCCCAGGACCTATTGAAACAAGGATGGACGCTGATCAAGGGGCGCCACGGCAAGCTGGTCCCACCGTGCGGCCGCGGGCTGGTCATCGTACCCGGCACACCGGGTGACCACCGAGCCTTTCTGAACTTTCGCGGTGACGTGCGGCGGCGCCAGCATGGCCACGCAGAACGGTATCAACATGACGTCTATGGAGCTCAGCCATGAAACCTGTGGTTCTTGTATCGCTGGACTGGCGCCGCCCTCAGGATGGCCGTACCGGTCTTGGCATCGCCTCGATCGCCGCGGCCCTGCAGGCCGCGGGCGTTCCGTTGAAAATCGTTGACGCCCAGGTGAATAGCCCCAGCTTCTCGCTTGAGCAGGTTCAGCGCCAGCTAGAAGAGGCCATTTGCGAGGTAGGGCAACCTTGCCTGGTCGGGTTTGGGGTCTATGTATGGAACGACGACGCAGTGTCGCACCTGTTGCACCAGATCAAGCGACTTGACGTTACGGTAGTGCTGGGCGGCCCGCAGATTTCGTACATGAAAAGAGGCGCCCTGGAGGAGGCTTACCCAGAGGCCGATGTTTTCGTGCGAGGTCAAGGCGAAATGGCGATGGTCGCGCTTGCCACCGACGGACCAACGGTGAGCTGCGGCACCCACATGGCCGGCACTCCTGACCTCGGCGGTAAAGCCGATCACGACTTGCTTATTCTGCCCTCCCCTTGGCTGTCCGGTACCGCGCCGCTGCAGCGAAACATTCGCTGGGAAACTCAGCGCGGGTGTCCATTCAAATGCTCGTTCTGCCAGCACCGCGAGCCCGGTGTCAGGCTAATAAACCAAACATTCCATCAAGACCGCCTCGGTCGCGAACTGGCCCTTTTTGCAGCTCACGGGGTTGAACGGATATCGGTGTTGGACCCAATCTTCCACGCAAATCCACAACGTGCCATCGATATTTTGGAGCAGGCAAAGACCGCGGGGCTCACGGCGCATCTCGCCCTGCAGTGCCGCTTTGAAATGTGCACTTCTGCATTCCTGGACACACTGGATGGCCTATCCGTGACCTTGGAGTTCGGCCTGCAGACCATCATCGAAGCCGAGTACCGGGCGATTGGTCGCCCTAACCGCATGGATGTGGTGGAACGGACAATCCGCGATCTACACGCCCGCGGCCTGGACTTCGAGGTGTCCTTGATCTACGGGCTGCCGAACCAGACCTACGACTCTTTTCAGCAAAGCGTCGACTGGTGCGTGCAACAGCAAATCCCGCGAATTCGAGCCTGGCCACTTATGTTACTGCGCGGCACACCGCTCTACGAAGAACGAGAACGCCACGGCTTTGTGGAGCGAGGCGATCAGCACATACCCATCGTAATCGCGAGCAACAGCTTCACCGAAGCGGATCATGCCCGGATGGAGCACATTGCCGACATGCTTGAACAAAGGAGCTGACATGGCTGCATTCATTGCGTTGGAGGGGTTGGATGGTGTGGGCAAGTCCACCCTTGTGAAGGGGCTCGCTGAACACTTCGCGGGCGTGGCCATGAGCACTCCCGGTGATGCCCTTACACAGGCCAGGCCTCTTGTACTCACCGCTTTTGCCCATGACGAGTTGGCAAAGGCCCTGTTCTATGCCGCGAGTGTCTCCAGCCAAGGTAATGCAGCGAGACGGCAGGTCGAACAAGGGCACTGGGTGGTGATGGACCGTTACTGGGCTTCCACCATTGCTTACGCAAAAAGCCGTGGCGTGGTAGCTGATTTAGAGAGCCTTTCAAGGCATTTTCCCGTGCCCAATCTGACAATCCTGGTGCACCTTGATGAAGATGAGCGCCGAGCACGGCTATTCAATCGTGACGCGACACCTGAAGATCTAGAGACGTTGAACCCAGCTTTTCGCAACCGAGTGTTTGCTGATCTGCAGAATCGCTGCGACGGTATGGCCGACGTTACCGGGCTAGGTAAAGTAGATGCCGTTCGCACGCTGGTGAACTACATCAACACGACACTATCATCGACCTCCAGTCATCTGGGGTCGAACCCACGACCCAAGTTGTCGAAGGAGGATTACGTTTGAGCGTGGAGCCGCCCCTAACCCGCCACTTAGTTTCTGGTCGCCGCCACGCTCAACGCTTAGAAACTACGGGTAACACACTCAATCAACACACCCGGTAATTTGCTGTTAAAACGGCCCCCAATAGCCCTTCATTGGTGCGCCTCTCCATGAACCAAAAACCGCCCCTTCACTCATCCAATGCCTGGTATTGGATCAGTAAACTCACGCCTGCACAGTCAATGCTCACCTGCGTCGTGCGTGAGACCTTGCTGGCCTCGATGCATACGAACGCCCAGGTACCACTGACGCTGCTCACGGCCCCCGCCGGCTACGGTAAAACCACGGTGCTGATGCAATGGCACGCCGCAATACAGCATCAGTCACCCAACGCCGTAGTGGCCTGGCTGTCACTGGACGAGGCTGACGCAGACCCCAACCGCTTCCTTGCGTACCTGATCCTTGCGCTGGACCATGCCGGCGTTGCGCTGGCGCACTTGCCACGCCTGGCTGCCTCGCAAGCCTTGGATGTGCAACCACAACGCACGACCCAGGCGCTGCTGCGTGCGCTCGCCGAAGAGGATCGTGCGATCACGTTTTTTTTGGATGACTATCACCTCGCTGCCAGCCCAGAGGTGGGTGTGATGCTAGGTGTATTAATGGAGCAAGCTTCGTCGGGATTGCGTTGGGTGGTCGCCAGCAGGGCTCGCCCGGACTGGCCGCTGTCACGCTGGAAAGCCAGAGGCTGGCTGCATGAGATCGGTGCCCGGGAGCTGATGCTGTCTTTGCCTGAAGTTCGGGGCATCCTGGGCGATGAGTTAGATGAAATTGACCTATGCCGCGTGCACATCGCTACCGAGGGTTGGGCCGTGGCCGTGCAATTGGCACGTCTGTGGCGCACCAGCATTGACGGTTCGATGTACGGGTTAACGGCGTTCTCCGGGGGCGTTGCAGACGTCGCGAACTACCTCACCGCGCATATATTCAACAGCCTGTCCGAAGACTGCCAGGCACTGCTGTTGCAAACCTCTGTGCTGCAACGTTTCAATGCCGATTTAGCCGATGCTGTGCGCGGCAGCCACGGCAGCGCTGACCTTCTGAGGCAACTGACTCACCTCGACACGCTGCTGATCCCCCTCGACCCCGAACGCCAGTGGTTTCGCTATCACGCCTTGCTGCGCGACTTCCTGCGCCTGCGTGTCGACAGCCAACAGACCCAAACCATCCACCGCGCTGCCGCACATTGGTTGGCACAGCAGAAAGACTGGAGCCAAGCCGTCCATCACGCGCTCAAAGCGGGCGACATCCCGCTGTCGGTAAACCTGGTGGTCAGCGCAGGCGGCTGGGAATTGGTGCTACACCATGGCATTCGTTATGCCCAAGGGCTGTTGAGTCAGTTTGACGCCGTCACCCGCAACAACCAGCCAGATCTGCTCCTTCTCCAGGCCTATCTGCACGCCAAGTTGGGGGATCACAAGCTGTCAGCGCAGCTGCTGCGCCTGGCCCAAGCCTCCGTGGTCGGGGACGCTCGACTCGCGCGCGACTTTCACGTTATCCAAACCCTGGCGGATGCTTATCAGGACTGTTTTGATCGTCTTGACGCCGATATTTCGACGTTTCACAGCAGCCCTTACCCCCTCGACCAGACCCTGGCACAAGCGACATTAGAGTGCGTGCACGCACTGGCAGCCCTGACCCGTGGCGATCTGGCATTGAGCCTTCACCTCATCCAGGACGCTCACGTCAAGATGCGAGTGATCGCCAGCCCTCGTGGCGAAAATTACTGTCGTATCCATGAAGCGCAGGCGTTAGCGTTAACGGGCCACATCAATGAAGCCAACACATTGGTCGAAGACGCACTGGCTTTTGCCGACCGCCACTTTGGTCCAGAAAGTTCGTTGCGAGCATTGGTCGGCTGCTTCAAGGCACGCCAACTCTATTGGCGAGGAACATGGCCTGAAACCCAGCCTTGGCGGGATGATGGCTGGGCAGCATTGGAGCATGCCGATGGCTGGCTGGATGTTGTCGCCGTCACGGCGGAAGTCGCTTGGCGCACTCGCTTGCGCAGTCACGGGCTGCACGCTGCGCTACAGGAACTGGACCATGTGGCACGACTGGCGGGCACGCGCCAATGGCCAAGGCTATCGCGCCTGACACAGGCGTGGCGTATCGACGCCCTGGTGCAGGGAGGGCAAGTGCACATTGCACGTCAAGCCGTCCTGCAAGCAAACCTTGAGCAGATTGCCGATCACAGCGAAGACTGGCGCAGTCAGGAAGCGGCTAACCTGGCGGTCGCGCGCGTTCAATTGCACAGCGGTTTTTCGGGGGCGGCGTTGCTACGCCTGCAACGCGCCGCTGACAAGATGGAGGCTAAAGGCTTGCACCTACCCGCCTGGCGCTTGAGGTTAATGGCGTTGGCGGCCACAGGCAAAGGCCAACAGTTCCTGGCTGAAGAACTCGACAGGGCCCTGGCGCCCATTACGCAACACACCCTGCCCGGCCTGTTGCTGGAAGTCGGCCCGTGCCTGTTACCCGCACTGGAGGCCTACGACAAACCAACACCGCTACTGACTACGATCATCACGCGACTGCGTGGCTGGCGTGCGCACCCAATGCCTGCACAGTTGGCGCTCAGTGGCAAGGAAGCTCAGGTACTGGCGTTACTCGCCAGCGGGCAATCCAATAAGGCCATTGCCCAGGCACTGGATATCTCCGAGAACACGGTGAAGTTCCACCTCAAGCATCTGTTCGCCAAATTGGGCGTAGACAACCGCACCGGCGCAATCAGCGCGGCGATACGTCAAGGGCACCTGGGCACCACCGCCTAAGCCACCAACCTACCCAGGCGGGTAGGTCAAGGCGCCTATTGGACCGCAGCCTACCCGCGCCACCCATGGCCCCCTTCCAACGCCCTGCCTAGCATCGTGACCTTCAGCAACGAGGGGCACGATGTCGGCCTTCTCCTGCTTCCAATGAGAACACCCTCCAGGAGATGCACTGTGCAAACAAGCCGTAAAACCGTGCGCGTGGCCACCGACGTGGGCGGCACTTTCACCGACCTGGTGTACTTCGAAAGTGACCCGGTCACCGGCCAGCAGACCATTCGTACGGCAAAGGTCGACACCACGCCACCGAACTTTGCCCAAGGCATTCTCAATGTCATCAAAAAGGCGCGGGTGACGCTGCCGGACGTCGACTTTCTCGCCCATGGCACCACCGTGGTGATCAATGCGCTTACCGAGCGACGTGGGGTCAAGACCGCGCTGATCACCACCCGCGGCTTTCGCGACATCCTGGAAATCGCCCGGGCCAATCGCCCAGACTATTTCAACCTGAAATGGGTCAAACCCGCGCCTTTTGTGCCGCGTTACCTGCGCCAGGAAATCGCCGGGCGCCTGCACACCGATGGCCGTGAACGCGAACCCTTGGTGCTGGATGTGCTGCCCGCCATAATCGAAACGTTGCGCGCCGACGGCGTAGAAGCAATCGCCATTTGCCTGCTGCATGCCTATGCCAACCCGGTGCACGAGCAGGCGGTGTTGGCCGAGGTAAAGCGGCTCTGGCCGCAAGTGTCGGTGGTCGCCTCGCACCAGATCACCCGCGAATGGCGTGAGTACGAGCGCTCCAGCACCACGGTGCTGTCGGCCTACGTACAACCGATCGCGGCACGCTACCTCGATGAGCTGGAGGCCGGCCTGCGCAGCGCAGGCTACGAGGCGCCCCTGTACATCATGCAGTCCAATTGCGGTGTCGACAGCGTGGCCCATGCCAGGGATATCCCGATCACCATGGTCGAATCCGGGCCGGCCAGCGGTTTCTGGGCGGCCGCCGAGCTGGGACGCCTGATTGACGAGCCCAACCTGCTGGGGCTGGACATCGGCGGCACCACGGCCAAATGCGCGCTGATCCGCAACGGCCAGGTCGCGATCAAAACGGACTACTGGATCGAACGCGACCGCATCAATGCCGGCTACCCCATCATGGTGCCCGTGGTCGACCTGGTGGAAATCGGCAACGGCGGTGGTTCCATCGCCTGGGTCGACAGCTTCGACAAGCTGCATGTCGGCCCTCAATCCGCAGGCGCCCTGCCCGGCCCAGCAGCTTATGGCAACGGTGGCACCGACATCACCACCACCGATGCCAATCTCGCATTGGGGCGCATCAACCCGGCCTACTTCTGCGGCGGCGAAGTGATGGCCGATCTACGTGCGGTGGCGGATGGGTTCAGCCTGCTGAGCGAGCGTTTGGCACTGCCCGCCGATGAAATTGCCCGTGGTGTGGTGCGCCTGGCCAACAACAACATGGTCAATGCCCTGAAGCTGGTGTCGTTGAGCCGTGGCCACGATCCGCGCGAGCTGACCCTGATGGCCTTCGGCGGCGGTGGCGCGCTGCATGCCGTCGCCCTTGCCCAGGAACTCGGCGTCAGAAAGGTCATTGTGCCGCGTGGGGCTTCGGTGTTTTCGGCCTGGGGCATGACGCTGTCGGATTTGCGGCGTGACCTGTTTATCAATCGCTTTGTCGATACCACCCAGCCGCAAGCACAGGTACATACCCAGGTGTTTCTGAACGAGCTGATGGCCTCGGCCCGTGAGCAATTCATTGCCGAGGCAGTGCCTCCAGAGCGAGTCGAATTGAAGGTGCATTGCAAGCTGCGCTACCAGAACCAGGAGCACTCGGTGGAAGTGCCGCTGGAGGCCGACGAACACCTCGACCGCGACTGGGCACACATCGAGCATCGCTTCCACACGCTGTACGAGCAGCACTACACCTACTGCCTCGACGCTCCCGTGGAGATCGTCGGTTTCCATCTGGTCGCCATCGCTCAAATTGACAAGCTGACCCCCGAACCCCTGCCGGTTACCGGACGCACGCTGGAGGCCGCACGCAAGGGCCATCGCGTCGTCGATTACGCCACAGACGGCATCCACGACGCAGCCCTCTACGACTACTCCCTGCTGGAACCCCAGATGTGTTTCGACGGCCCCGCCATTGTCGAAGACGCCGGCACCACCGTCGTCGTTCACCCACACAACCGGGTGCAGGTCGACTACCTCGGCAACCTGCACATCACGATCCACGGCTGACCGGAGTTTAGCCATGCACACACTCGACATCTTTACCCGTGACATCATCCAGAACTCGCTGCAAGCCATTGCTGACGAAATGTTTGTGGCCATGCGTAAGGCCGCCATGAGCCCGGTGATCTATGAAGTGCTCGACATGGGCACCGGCATCACCGACGCCCACGGTGAAATCGCCAGCTCCGGCGCGGGTATTCCGGCCTTTGTGGGGGTGCTCGACAAAGCGGTCAAACAGATCCTGCTGCAACATGCCGGCCCTGGCGAAATCCAAGACGGTGATGTGTTCATCTGCAACGACCCCCACAGCGGCGCAGTGACCCACCTCAACGATGTGGTGCTGGCCATGCCGGTGTTTGCCGAAGGCCGCTGCGTGGCCTGGACCGCCAATATCGCCCACTGGAACGATGTAGGGGGCATGGTCCCCGGCTCGCTGTCGACCCAGGCCACGGATATCTTTCAGGAAGGCCTGCGCCTGTGCTCGGTCAAGTTGATCAGCCGTGGCCAACCGATTCGTTCGGTGTTGCAGATTTTGCAGGCCAACACGCGTATGCCGGACTTCATGGAAGGCGACCTGTGGGCTGGGGTGGCCGCCGTACGCAGTGGCGCCGTGCGCCTGCGTGAGTTGACGGCCAAATACGGCCGGGACTTGTTCTTGCTGGCAATGCGCGACTTTATGGACCTCGGCGAAAAGGTTTCGCGCAAAGCCCTGGCCGAGTTGCCCAACTTCAACCTCTCACTGGTAGAGCCGCAGGACGATGGCAGTCTATTCACGGTATCGGTGCAGATCCACGACCGAGAACTGACCATCGACCTGCGTGACAACCCCGACCAGTGTGCAGGGCCGACCAACCTCAGCCGCGACGGCGCGGTAGTAGCGGCGCAAATGGCATTCAAAGCCCTCACCGCCCCGCAAGGTGTGACTAACGGCGGTACTTTCCGGCCGCTGAATGTGCTGACCCGCCCAGGTACGCTGTTCGATGCCCTGCCACCGGCCGCCGAAGGCTTCTACTTCGAAAACCTGATTCGGGTGCATGACCTGATCCTGCGCTGCCTGGCCCAACGGTTCCCCGACCGCTTGCCTGCCGGCAATTTTGCCTCGGTGTGCGCCACCATCATCGGCGGCCGGCACCCGGACACCGGACGCGCTTTCACCCTGGTGGAGCCCCAAATCGGTGGTTGGGGTGCCGAACCGGGCCGCGATGGCAATAACGCGGTGTACTCAGGCCTGCATGGCGAAACCTACAACTGCCCGGTGGAAGTTTGCGAAGCCCGCTACGGCCTGTATGTCGAGCGTATGGCGCTCAACGTCGAGCCGGGGGGCCACGGCCAGTTCCGGGGCGGTCGCGGTATCTGTATCGACTACCGCGTGCGCGCCGATGGCAGCTTCCTGACCTGCGGCTATACCCGCTCGGTGGTGCCGCCCTGGGGCCTGCAACAGGGCCTGGACGGTACGCCCAACTACGTCGAAGTGCTGCGCGACGGCAACCCGCCGCAACGGTACGCCATGGCCAGCAGCATCCCCCTCAATGCCGGCGATGTGGTGCGGGTGCGCACCGGGGCCGGCGGTGGCTACGGCCCACCCGCCGCCCGCGACCCAGCGGCTGTGCGCGACGACCTGAAGAATGGCTACCTCGACGCGCAAACCGCCCGCGCCGTGTATGGCGTTACCCCCTGATTCAAACCCGCCGCCGCTAGGCGGCTTTCCATGCGTTCACCTAAAACAATAAGAGGGAACCGTCATGTTGCAACATCCGCTATCGCGCTTCGGCGCCGTGTGCTCGCTGGCTTTGGTGGTGGGCAGCAGCCCTTCTATCCAAGCCGAACAATTCATCGGCTTTGGCCAGCCAGGGCTGCCTGGACGCTGGGCCCTCGAAACTTTTCCAACCTTCAACCGCAACACCGCCGGCAACGTACGAGCTGGCGGCAACACGGTGCTTGCGTACTTTTCCGAGACTGGCTTTACCGACACCACCCGCGACCAATTACAGTTCTGGGTCGGTGCTGTACCCGGTTACGCCAGCACCCGCGATGCGAAAAGCGTCAGCCCATGGGGCATCGCCTCGCCCAATCTCGGCTTTGCCTACTACTACAACGTGGTCGAGCCCACCAGCGCCTACGGCGCCGATGACTACACCACGTTCTGGACCAACCCGACGCTGTCGGTCGAGTTCCCCAACGGCAATAACGAGCTCGCGGGTTATGGCGCCTTCGCCAACCGCTATGCGGTGAGCTTCAGCCTTGCCAACTACCTGCGCGTGGGTAAATTTGCCGCCACCTTCACTCCGGTCGGCATCCATTACGCCGCACGTAACCGCAACACCACCGATTTGGGCACCGGCGACCCCAAGCGCTTGCAAGGCGGTGTCAGCCTATGGCTGGCCAACGTCGCCGCCGGTTACCTCGTCACCGACGATTTATGGCTGGGCGTGCATCACGTCTACCACATCAACAATCGAACCGCCTCGGACTACGCCGAGTCGCGGGTTGGAAAAATCGGACCATCGATGACCTACACAGGTTTTTCTCAACAGGGGCTCTACCTGTCTGCAAATCTGAATGTCGACTACTACCACAGCGCCAACCTGGCCCATTCCAATGAGCTGACCATGGCGCTGGTGAAGTTTTTCTAGCCCCTTTGGCCCCACTATTCGAGGAAATACCCTATGCACACCCCAACTCCCACTCCCCCGCCACACGATGTACCCGTGACGGTGCGTTGGCTTAACCCCATTGGTTGCTCGACATTCAACGCACCGATCGCCGACCTGTTGCACGGTATCAAGCAGCCGTCGACACGCATCGAGGTGGTGTCGTTCGATATGAAACCCAGCCCCACACACCTGGAGTACCGGGCCTACGAGGCAATGACCTACGAGCGTACGGTACGCATTGCCCGCGATTGCGCGCAGCAAAACATCGATGCCCTGGTGATTGGCTGCTTCTACGACCCAGCCCTGGAAGACGCCCGGGAAATCTCCGGCAATTGCCTGGTCGTTGCCCCCTGCCAGGCCAGCTTGCAGATCGCCGATCAACTGGCTAACCGTTATTCGATCATCGTTGGACGTGACAAATGGATGGAGCAGATGCGCGAGCGCGTACGCGGCTACGGCGCGGCGGATCGACTCGCCTCAATGCGTGCGCTGGGCATGGGCGTCGATGCGTTCCAGAAAGACCCGGCTCTCACCCGTCGCAAGATCATAGAGCAAGCTTTTTTGGCCGTTGAGGAAGATGGCGCGGAGGCCATCATCCTCGGTTGCACGATTGAGTTTGGCTTCTTCGAACAGGTGCAGCGCGAGGTCGGTGTGCCCGTGATCGACCCGGTAGTTGCCGCGTTCAAGATGGCCGAAGCCATGGCGGGCATGAAGCAGCGCTTCGGCTGGAGCCCCAGCCGCGTCGGCAGTTGCGAGCCGCCGCCGGAAGCCGAAATAGAAGCCTTTGGCCTGTTTCAGGGCCCGGTGCCGATTGGTAACCGCGTGCAAGCCTAGCCCTTACTCGGAGCATTCATTATGAGCGACGTCACGCCAGTGCCCGCACAAGGCAGCTGCACCTCCACCTACACCTCCACTCGCCAAGTGGGCGATGTATTCAGAGACGTACCCCTGACCCGCGAACACCTCAAGTGCTGCCTGGCGCTGTTCTTTGTGTTCGCCATTGAGGCGTGGGAGATGATGATCATTGTCTACACCGCGCCGCTGATCGCCCGAGACTTTTCCCTGGATGCGCTCGCCGTCGGCCATTTGATCGGCGCCATGTTCATCGGCATGCTGCTGGGCTCGCTGGTCTGGGGCAAGCTGGCCGAACGCATTGGCCGCAAGGGTGCGGTCATCTGGAGCTTGTCCAGCTACGGCGTGGTGTCGCTGGCGAGCGCATTTGCCCCGGACTACGCCACGTTGTACGCGTTGCGGCTGCTGTCGGGTGTGGCGGCAGTGGGCATGATGGTCGTGACGTTTGCCCACTATCAGGAACTATTGCCCGTACGCTATCGCGGCGCGCTGACCGTGTACCTGGCCTCGGGCTGGCCAATCGGCATGCTGCTGGCGCTGGGTGCGACCGTATGGTTGATGCCCTATGGCTGGCGCACGATCATCGTGGTGAGTTCACTGGGTGGTTTGTGGGCGCTGGTGGTAGCGCGTTGGGTGCCGGAGTCGCCGTATTGGCTGGCCAACGTCAAGCGCCAGCCGCAGGCGCGCGCGGTCATTAAGCGATTAAGCCGTGGCACCGTGCAAATACCCGAGAATTGCTTGCTGCAAGTGGACCAAACGACGTTAGGGCGCCAGCGCGAGTTGTTTTCGCCGGCGTTACTCAAGATCAGCGCTTTGCAGATCCTGGTGAACTTCACCTTCTCCTGGGGCTACTGGGGTTTACAGACCTGGCTGCCGACGCTGTTGCAGCAACGCGGGCTGAGCCTGCCGCAAAGCTACGGGTTTATCGCGCTGTCGGCACTGTGCATGATCCCAGGCTACATGGCGGCATCGTGGCTCACCCATCGCTATGGCCGCAAAAACATCATCATCGGTTTCATCAGTGCCTCAGTCGTCGCGGGCTACGGCTTTGCCAATGCGCAAAGCCTGGAAATGCTGTACCTGAGCAACTTCGCCCTGGCGTTCTTCAGCTTGGGTGCATGGGGCGTGTGGGGCACCTGGATCGCCGAGCTGTACCCGACCCCGCTGCGTACCATCGGTTATGGCTGGGCGATTTTTGCCCAGCGAGTGGCCAATATCCTGGCGCCGTCGTTGATCGGCGCACTGGTGGCTTACGGCGCCTCGTTCAACATGACCACCACCTTCATCAATGCCTTCATGCTGGTCACGGTGTTACTGGTGCTGTTCATTCCTGAAACCGAGGGCAAAGCGTTGGATTAGCACGGTGCGTATCGCGCTTTCAGGCATGCGCGCTGTGCCTGGGCTGACAGCCGTCCCCTGCCCTGTGGGATTTAATAGGTGCGGAGCTCAAACGGGTCACCCATTGAGGTGACCCCATCGCACAGTAGAAACGGAATTCATCATGAACACTCGACAACAGGCTGACGGGATCACCGTCACCCTGCAACGCGGCCCTTGCCAAAATAACGGCGCCAGCCCTTGGTATACGACAGTGTTGGTCGGTACACCGGGGCAGTGCCTGAAACTGTCGCTGGACACCGGCACCAACATCACCTGGATAACCTCCAGCCTGTGCGCCCCTGACCGTTGCCAACACTACAGCGGGGGTCGGTTTGACTATCAGGCGTCCAGCAGTTTTGCCTTCACCGACTGCCTGCAACGGCCCTACAGCTTTGGCCCCTGGGGCACCCTGCAGGCTGAGTTGGGTTCGGAGGTACTGACCCTGAACGACACGAAGCTGCCCACCCAACTTATGCTGGCGGCAGACTACACCGGTGCGCAGTTTCGCCAGTTGGACTGGGACGGTGGCATTGGCTTTCCCAGCAGCAGCGCTTATGTCGACGCCAGCAGCTCGTTTGTATTTCAGACGTTGATGAACAGCGGCAAAATCGATCCGCGACAACCCTTCGTCACCTTCGACTTGAACCCTTCTTTGCGTCGCGGCGTATGCCAAATGGGCGCAGTAGATGCGAGCAAAACCGTCGGCCCGCGCCTGTTTCTGCCGTGGGCGCTCTACAACAAAGTGCGCGGTGTGGAATACATCTGGTCGACACCCTTGGTGTCTTACACCGTCGGCGCAGACGTCTTGGCCACAAACGTGACCTTCGCGCTGGACTCTGGCACATCCGGGTTCAAAGGGGATGACCGGCTGATGCGCCAAACCCTTGAGCGCATTGCTCGGGGCGGCAATCCAGAGGTTGTTCTGGGCTTCGCCGATGGCGAGATTACCCTGGGTGCCGACCTGTACAACGTCCTGATCGAGGAAGGCCCGGACCAAGGTAAAACCCTTGCGCAATTCGAGCCGCTGGGGCTGGCTGACCTGGTGTTGGTGGGTTCGCTGGTGATGGAGCATTGCTACACCGTTTATGAATATCGTGTGGTGCAATGTCGCCCTGGCACTTACTCACTGGCGCCGGTGGGCGTGTGGTTGTTCAATCGCCCGGACGGGCCACAGATTATCAGCCGCTCATCCTCACAACGTTTTGATACCCAGGCGCGCACGCTTGTCAGTAAAAAATTCGTGCTCAGCCCGACCGCAGCCACTGTCGAAACAGCCCCGCCGTTATCCGTCACGGGCACTTGGAAAAATGGCTACGGCTCAGTGATGACGTTGACGGTCGCGGGTAACGTAGTTACCGGCGCCTATCAATCGTCGACGGGCTCAACGGGGCGATACGCGATAACGGGTTATCAGTCGAGCACCTACCCATCGCAGGAAAAAGGGCTGCCAGTGGCATTGACGATCGAGTGGCACGCGCTGGATGAAGGGCCGGCGGACCCCAGTTGGCATTGGGTGTCGGGTTTGTGCGGCCAACTCCACCGGGTTACAGGCGAGGACCGGCTCAAGCTGTCGCACTTGCTCGTCGTTACCAATGACTTTCCCGATCTGGCTAATCAAGGCACGTACCTCGACAAACTGAGCTATCGACGCGTTGCAGCTGAGGCCATAGCGCCATGCAAAGTCGCGCCCGCTCTGGTTTCAGAGCAAGACAACCCGCTAAATGGCACATGGCTGGCGGCGGATGGGCATCACCTGAAACTGCACGTAAGCGCGTCAAGTCAGCAGGCTTTTGGCTGTGTCAGTGGCACGTTGACGACCCCCACAGAGCGTGTCGAGGTATCAGGTTTTACCGATATCAATGCGGGTGCGGGCGGGTTAACACAGCAATCGGTAAGCCTCGCTGCGCTGCAAAAGAGTGGTGAAGCGGCACTGACCTTGGCCGGTTCGCTGGATCTCAAGAAGGATGGATTGACGTTGCTGGCACTGTTCACGTCATCCACAACAGTGTCACAGCGCTACGTGCAGACGCAGATCAAATCGATCATGTTCAGGAGGACGCTCGGCGCTGGCGCCCATCAAATCAAGCCCTGCTGAATCGCACCCTCTTAAGTACGCAGAGCTCCCTCGCCACAGGTGAGCACTCAGCCGTTGAGGGTAATGCCCGAATAGACCGGCGCTGGCACCTTGTGCCGACGCGGTTGTTGCTGCCAGGCAAGCTGTGCCTGCACGTGGGCAACGGCTGCAAGCACCTTCTGCGCCCACTGCTCGTCTTCCGGGCTCACTACCACCACGCGAAAACCATGGTCGTGACCCTCGATCTGCACGCCTTCGGAGTCGTCCACATGCAGGTCGATATCAAACGCTGTCGGCAGTTTCGAAGGTGCGTTCGACAACCCGCGCGCCGCAAGGGCCTCGCCGTGGCGCACGCTGTTTACCACGCCATCGACGTGGATGCCATACAACAACAACCAGCGGCGGATGTAGGCCGGGGTACGGCCTGACGAGGTATAGACCCAGATACTGCAATTTTGGCGACGCAACTCACGGATCAAGGCGCGGGTGCCATTGCGCAATGGCTCGCCCAGCCAGCGGTGCACGCACTCCGGCAGCTTGCTCTCTTCAGCGGCGCTGTGGTGCGGCTGGCAGGCCAGGGTGTCATCGATATCAAATGAAATACGCACGCGCTGTGGGTTGAGCACGTTCTTTACGGTGTCGAGCACTGGATTCCTTCCCATCAGTAGCCACTCTGGTAAACAGGGGCCTGTGTGTCCCCAAGGAAAAATTGCGCCGGGTCAGCGGCGTTATCTTCCAGGAAAGCGGCGTACTTCTTTTTGATCTTGGGCAATTCGTACAAAGCCTTCACACCATGTTTAGCGGAGTTGCGAATAACCGAAGACGGGTTGAAGTAACCCTCGGCGTTGGCCAATGTCAGCACAAACGGCGCCAGCCCCTCGCGCATCAGCAGGTAGCTCACGATCAGCGAGCCACTGCGGTGATTGCCTTCGATAAACAGCTGCGGCTTGCTGAGCACCCGCACGTACACGCCGGCGGCACGCTTCCACACCGATTCACCGTGGTGCTTGCAGTACCAGCTGTGCAGATCCTTGATGCCGCCTTCCACATTGTTGAAAAAGTGTTGCTCTGTCGCCGCCAGGTGCTGGGCGTATTCTTGCCGACGCACCGGGTCTTTGCCGCAGAGCACGGTGGCGTTGATTTCCAGCATCAGGTTCAGTTGCTGAAGATCAAACAGGTCCACACCCCGCGCGACATACTCGTCAATCAGGGCATAACCATCAAGCACATTCTGCAACACCTCGTCGGTCAGAGGGTCGCGCGGCTCGTCAAAGTCGCGGCTGAGCGCAGTAAAACGGCTCTGCACCTCACGCAGGGCGCGCTCAATCGCGCCCAGATCAAGACGACGTGTTGCAGTCATTGGCAATCCTGAAAAACGGTGCATAGGTCAATCAGCTGAACTTGCCGCTGATGTAGTCCCCGGTCATTTGTTCCCGTGGGTTTTCAAAGATCTGGGCGGTAGGCCCCATCTCCACCAGGTAGCCCGTGCGGGTGCCCTGGGAAATATCCACCGAGAAAAACGCCGTGGTATCGGCCACACGGATCGCCTGCTGCATGTTGTGGGTCACCAGGGCGATGGTGTAGTCCTTTTTCAACTCGACCATCAGCTCTTCGACGCGACGGGTAGCGATAGGGTCGAGTGCCGAGCAGGGTTCGTCCAGCAACAGCACTTCTGGCTCAGTGGCGATAGCGCGGGCGATGCACAGGCGTTGCTGTTGGCCGCCGGAGAGCGACAGGCCGCTGACCTTGAGCTTGTCTTTGACTTCATCCCACAGCGCGGCGCCTTGCAGGGCGTGCTTGACGCGGTCACCGAGGTCGCCTTTGTAGCGATTAAGGCGCAGGCCAAAGGCCACGTTGTCGAAAATGCTCATCGAGAACGGGTTGGGCTGTTGGAACACCATGCCGATGTAGCGGCGCACCACTACCGGGTCGACGCCCTTGCCGTACACGTCCTGCCCGAGGAAATGCACATGCCCCTCAAAACGGAAGCCCTTGACCAGGTCGTTCATGCGGTTGAGGCTGCGCAGCACAGTACTTTTGCCGCAGCCGGACGGGCCGATAAAGCCGGTGATTTTGTTCTTTTCGATCGGCACATGGCTGTCACGTACAGCCAGGAAGTTACCGTAGAAAATCTTGTCCAGTTTGCAGTCCATGACCACAGGCGACTCGGTAACAAACGGACGGGCAATTTGCGCAGTAGATACGTTCAAAGTTCAGGTGCTCCCGTTCTTAATACTTGGGCTTGCCGAAAATACGGCTCACGATATTCACGACCAGCACGATCATTACCAGCACCAACGAGGCCGCCCATGCGAGCTCAAGCTGGTTGTCGAACGGCATGCCGGAGAAGTTGTAGATCAGCACGGCCAGGGAGGCGGTCGGGTTCATCACCGCCAGGCTGCCGTCGTGGTAGATCCAGTAGTTGCTGAACAAGGCGGTAAACAGCAACGGTGCGGTTTCGCCCGCGGCACGTGCTACAGCGAGCATCACGCCGGTGAGGATCGCCGGCATGCCGGTGGGCAACACGATCTTCCAGATCACCTGGGAGCGGGTGCAACCCATGCCGTAGGCGGCGTCCTTCATGATCTTGGGCACCATGCGCATCGACTCTTCGGCCGTCAGCACCACGATGGGCAGCATCAGTACCGCCAGCGCCACGCCACCGGCCGGGGCCGAGTAGGTGCCGGTGGTCATCACGACCAGAGCGTAGGCAAATACACCTGCCAGGATCGACGGCAAGCCGGTGAGCATCTTGGCGGCAAACCGTGCGGCGTTGGCCAGCTTGCTGTCGGGGCCCAACTCGGCCAGGAAGATCGCGGCCATGATGCCTACGGGCACTGCGATAGCGGCTGCGATGCCGACCATCACAAAAGTACCGGCCATGGCGTTACCGAAGCCACCGCCGGTCTCGAAACCAGTCGGGGGCAGTTCGGTGAACACTTCCAGGCTCAGGCGTGCACCGCCACGGGTGATCAGCATGTACAGCACAGAAATCAATGGCACGCTGGCCAGTACTGCGCCAGCCCACACCAGCGTGGTCAGCACCAGGCTGCGCAGGGCGCGGCCTTCGAACTTGCGCTGCAAGCTCGGCATGGCCGTGATGGGGGAGTTCAGGTTAGTCATTGTTTGTTACCCCGCTGGGCGTAGAGCATGATCATCGAGCCGAGGACGTTCACCAGCAGCGTGATAAACATCAGCACCAGTGCGGCGTACATCAATACCTCGATCTCGGTCGGGCCGGCTTCGGGGAAGTTCAGCGCCAGCAAGGCCGCCAGGGTGTTGGCCGGAGCAAACAGCGACAGTGAGATGTTGTTGGCGTTGCCCACCAGCATGGCCAGGGCCATGGTTTCACCCAGTGCACGTCCCAGGCCCAGCACAAGGGAGCCGAAGATGCCGGTGGCCGCAGACGGCACCATCACCTTGAGAATCGCTTCCCAGTGGGTAGTGCCCATGCCGTAGGCCGCCTGCTTGGTTTTCATCGGGACTGCCGTAAGGGCGTCCTGGGAAACCGCGGCAATGGTCGGCAGAATCATGATGGCCAGTACCAGCGCTGCTGGCAGCAAGCCCGGCCCGCTCAGGGACGTGCCGAAAAAAGGAATCCAGCCCAGTTCAGTGTTCAGCCACGCGGTGAGCGGGCGGATGGCCGGGATCACCACATAGATACCCCACAGGCCGTAGACGACGCTGGGGATGGCAGCGAGCAATTCGACGATGGTGCGAAACACCGCCGCCAGTTTTGCTGGCAAAAAGTCTTGGGTGAGGAAGATCGCCATGCTGACGCCGAAAAAGCCTGCGATCAGCAGTGCGATGAAAGCACTGTAAAGCGTGCCCCAAATCGCCGGCAGAATGCCGTACTTGCCTTGGTTAACGTCCCAGACGCTACCAAAAATCACGTCCAGGCCATGTTTTTCCATGCCGGGAAGTGCCTTGCGCCCTACTTCGAAAACCAGCGCGAAGACCAGCGCCAGCACCAGCACCACGCCAATGCGTGCAAGCCCACGGAAGGTGCGATCAACCAGGAAGTCTTTGGTAGACGGTGGTCGGCAAGCAGAATCCGGGTTAACCGGTACGACAAAAGGTGTGTTCATGGGCTAATTCCGGAACAGGGGGGAAACTCGTTCGGCGTGGCGGGCAGCGCACGCCGAAGGAGGTCTCGCGAGCCTTACTGGATGTTGGCGGACGCTTTGCGAACCTGGTCGACTACCGACTTAGGCAGCGGGATGTAGCCCATCGAGTCAGCGATTTTCTGACCTTCGGTCAAGCTGTACTCGACCATTTCACGCATGGCCTTGGCCTTGGCTGGGTTGCCGTTGTCCTTGCGGAAGATCATCCAGGTGTAGGTGGTGATCGGGTAGGACTTGGCACCGGCCGGGTCTGGCAGCCAGGCGATCAGGTTTTCCGGCATGGTGACAGCAGCCAGTGCTTCGGCACCGCTTTCGGCGTTAGGCACGACGTAGTGACCGGCCTTGTTTTGCAGCTCGGCGAAGTCGACCTTGGCCAGTTTGGCGAAGCCATACTCGATGTAGCCGATGGCGCCCGGGGTCTGGCGCACGGTGGCGGTTACACCGTCGTTTTTCGGCGATTTGATGAATTTGTCAGTGGCAGGCCAGTTGACGGTGTTGCCTTCGCCCAGTGCAGTCTTGAATTCGGCATTGATGGCCGCCAAGTGCTTGGTGAACACGGCAGTGGTACCGCTGGAGTCAGCACGTACGACCACAGTGATCGGCATGTCGGTCAGTTTGATGCCTGGGTTGGCGGCGACGATCTGCGGGTCATTCCACTTGGTGATCTTGCCCAGGAAGATGTTCGAGTAAACATCACGCGGCAGCTTCAAACCCTTAGGGCTACCCGGCAGGTTGTAGGCCAGCACGATTTCGCCAGCGGTCATCGGCAGCAACTGAGCGCCTTCGGCCACCTTGGCAATGTCTTCGTCTTTCATGGCCGAGTCGCTGGCGGCGAAATCAACGGTCTTGTTCAGGAAGTCCTGCACACCTGCGCCGCTACCCTTGGATTGGTAGTCAACGGTGACACCTTCGGTTTTCTTGCTGAAATCCTTGAACCAGGTGAGGTAGATCGGAGCCGGGAAACTTGCGCCGGAGCCGGTCAGGCGGATGCTTTCGGCAGCAAACACCGAAGTGGCACTAAGAGAAACCGCAACGGCGAGTGCAGCAGACTTCATCAGACGTTTCATTCAGGAAAATCCTTGTGAATTTCGGGCTCGGGCACTCTGCAACATTCTTGTTACGCTTTTATGAACGTGGAATGGCAAATTGCCGCGTTTGCCTCTTCCACCCCCTCGAACAGGCCTTTTGATGTCATTGGTTGGTAACAAATTGCGTCTATGAATTTGCCATCTCCCCCCACGCGAGCGGCACCCATGTCCTCAGTAGAAGACGCCTTGATGCAACGCATCCACCGCGAATTGCTGGATCACAGCGATGAAGAGCTGGAACTGGAACTGTCTGAAGACGGGCATGACCTCAACGCGCTGTTTGATGACCACGTCGGTGAAAGCCCCGAAAAAGCTGCCCGCCGGATTTATTTCAGCGAGCTGTTCCGCTTGCAGGGCGAATTGGTGAAATTGCAGAGCTGGGTGGTCAAGACCGGCCATAAAGTGGTGATCCTTTTCGAGGGCCGCGATGCTGCGGGTAAAGGCGGCGTGATCAAACGCATCACACAACGTCTCAACCCGCGAGTGTGCCGGGTGGCCGCCCTGCCCGCTCCCAATGACCGTGAACAGACCCAGTGGTACTTCCAGCGTTATGTGTCGCACCTGCCGGCCGCTGGTGAAATCGTGCTGTTCGACCGCAGTTGGTATAACCGCGCAGGCGTTGAGCAAGTCATGGGCTTTTGCAATGACGACCAGTACGAAGAGTTTTTTCGAACCGTGCCGGAATTCGAGCGCATGTTGGCCCGCTCCGGCATACAACTGATCAAATACTGGTTCTCCATTTCCGACCAGGAGCAACACTTGCGCTTTTTGAGCCGCATCCACGACCCGCTCAAACAGTGGAAGCTCAGCCCCATGGACCTCGAATCCCGCCGGCGCTGGGAGGCCTACACCAAGGCCAAGGAAATCATGCTAGACCGCACCCACATCGCCGAAGCACCGTGGTGGGTGGTGCAGGCCGACGACAAGAAGAAGGCCCGACTCAACTGCATCAACCACCTGCTGGGGCAGATGCCCTATGAAGAAGTGGAGTTGCCGGTGATCGAGCTGCCCCAACGCGTGCGGCACGAGGAATATTCGCGCAGCCCCACGCCGCCGGAACTGATCGTGCCGCAGCTCTACTGATCCCAACCAAATCCAAATGTGAAAGTGGGCTTGCCCACGATAGCTGTGGCTCAGCCACCACCTGTGCAAGCTGACCCACCGCCATCGGGGGCAAGCCCCTCCCACATGGGCTTGGCGGTGTACCTATCTCCTGAGCCTGGCCAGATCCAAATGTGGGAGGGGCTTGCCCCCGATGGCGCTGGGTCAGTCAACACAAGCATTGGCTGATACACCGCTATCGGGAGCAAGCCCCTCCCACAAGTGGTCTCTGTGCCTTAAGCTCGCGCTCCAATCAACACAACCACATCCCCCCACTGGCGAACTGTGATCGGCAAGCTCTGCTCCAGTGCCTCCAGCGTCTGGCGCGCATCATCCAACGGAAAGCGGCCTGTCACGCGCAACCCCGCCACCCTGGCATCCAACCGCACAATGCCACTGCGATACGGCCGAATCGCATCCACCACCGTGGCCAGCGTCTGGTTACGCACCACCAGCCAGCCGTCGAGCCAGGCGGTTTCGGTCGCGGCCATGGGCACTTGGGTGAGGATGCGCTGGTGATCGAACAGCGTACTTTGGTGCATGGCGATGCGTTGCTGGGTGCCGCCTTCGAAGTGCAGCATAGCGTCAGCGTCCAGGGTGACCAAACGCATAGCACTGCCCTGCTCGCTCAGCATCAGCCGCCCACGGGTGGTGCTAATGCGACCCGCTCGGGTGTCGACCTGTAACGGGCGCAGCGCATTCACCAGCATTTCACCGGCACGTAATTGCAGGCTGTGCGGCTCGGCTGATGGTTGCGACAGCACCTGGCTGCGGGCGTTGAGCTTGAGGGTGCTGCCATCGGCCAGTTGCCAGGTACGCCGCTCAGCGGTGCCGGTGGCGTAGGTTTGCCCCGCTTCTTCAAACCGCGACACCCACCCTACCCCCGCCGCCAGCCCTACGGCACACAGGCTGGTGCGCAGAAAGGCGCGACGGCTGTTGGGCTGTTCCAGGCTGCGTAACAGCTGCGCGCTTGAACGGCCGCGCCACGGCGAGGCCTTGAGCTGATCGAGGCCGGCGATGAGTTGCTGGTACACCTGGCGATGATGAGCCGAGGTGCTGCGCCATTCGTCCAGCGCATCCTGTTGCGCAGGGGTGAAATCACCGGACTGGAGCTGCACCAGCCAACCGATGGCCTCCTCGGCCACCGGGTCGTTCAACGGGTGTTTGCTCACTCGCTCAACCCCACATAACAGGCACGCAGGGCCTGGGTCATCAACTGGTGAATACGCCCCAGTGACAGCCCCAGCCGTTCGCTGATCTGCGTGTAGGTCATGCCATCCAGCTGGCTATGCACGAACACCGCCTTCGCTTGCCCCGACAACCCATCCAGCAGGCGGTCGATGGCCAGCAGGCTCTCGATCAGTATCAACTGCTCCTGGGGCGATGGGTGCACGTGCTCCGGCACGTCGGCGAGGATCTGCAAGTAGGCTTTTTCCAGGTCGCGACGGCGCCAGCTCTCGTACATCAGGCGTTGCGCGATGGTGGTCAGTAGCGCGCGCGGCTCGCGGATTGCCGTGGGGTCGGGCAGCATCCACACCTTGAGGAAGGTCTCGGCGGCAATGTCCTCGGCGCTGTGGCTGCAACCGGTGCGGTACGACAAGCGCGCGCACAGCCAGCTGTAGTGCTGCTGGAAGATCTGCCCGATGAGTCGGGTCTTGAGCAAGGCATTCGGGTCCATAGGTCCATAATCTTCATGGACTGCACACGCCAGCGGACAAGTGGTGGTGGGCCTGTCGGGTTGAGGTAGACCTGCATCCTGGCAGGTGAATCCAGTTTGCCCCAGTGGGCTTCGCTAGATAAAAGAATAAAAACAGTTAACACACTGCATTTTTTGCATAACCGTCGACAACCTTTCAGCCACGTAAATACTCCGCCTGCAACCCTCGCAGGCGGTGTAGCAACGCGGTCAGTGGGTTGCCAGTTGTGCCTCGGTACGCTCCTGCTGACGCAGCGGGCGCACCAACCAGGTGACCACCAGGGTCAGTACCAGCAGAATCGCCGCCAACACCCACAGCACGCCGTGGAAGGCACTGTCATAGCCGCCGATAAACAGGCTGTGCACGGTGCCGGCCTGTTCGGTGTTCAGCGCTTGCAACGAGCCGGTGAGATTGCCGGCAGCCACTTCGTCGACCCAGCGTTGCAGCGTGCTGGCGTCAGGTGCCAGGCGACTCAAGGCGCCGCGCAGTTGGGTGTCGAGCAAGGTCGCCAATAGCGAACCGTACAAGGCCACTGCAATTGCTTCGCTGCCCAACCGGAAGGTGTTGAGTAACCCCGCCGCCATACCGGCTTTTTGCTCTGGTACGGTCTTGAGAGCCAAGCCATCGACCAGCCCGGCCGACAGCCCCATGCCGATACCTACCAGCAACAATGGCAGTGCCAATTGCCACAGCGTCACACCCACCTGGCTGACCAGCGCCAACGCCACCACGCCCACCAACAGCGCAAGCAGGCTGGCCTTGAGAATGCCGATGGCCGACACCCCGCGCGCCGCCCATTTGCCCGCCAGAATCGGGCAGAACAGCATCGGCACCGTCAGCAGCAACATCGCCAAGCCCGCATGGGTCGCGCTCAATTGCAGCACGCCAAACAGGTAGCTTGGCAGGTAAGTCAGCAGCGTCACGAAGCCAAACGACGCCGCAACGGTGACCAACGCCAGCCCCACAAACGGCCCGCTCGACAGCAACGACAGGTCGAGCATCGGCTGCAAATGGCGCCGCTCTTGCCAGGTAAATAGCGCCAATAACACCGCTGCCACCGCCACCAGGCCCAGCACGCCAGGGCTGGTCCAGCCCCACTGCGAGCCCTGCACGATGGCCACCATCAATGCCAACAACGCGAGTACAAACAAGGTCGCACCGGGCACGTCGAAACGGGCGGTACGCTCAGCCAGTACGCCGTCACGGGTGATCAACGGGCTGCCCAACAACACAATCAACAACGTCACTGCATGGGCCCAGAAAATCGCGCGCCAACCGACGCTGTCCAGCAGCAGACCGGACAAGGTCGGCCCCAGGCTCACCCCCAGCCCTGCCACGGTGCCGAACAAGGCAAACGCCCGCAGCCGCGCCGGGCCCTCAAAGTGGGTGGACAAAATGGCGATGCCACACGAGAAAATCGCCGCCGCCCCGATACCCGCCAGCCCCCGCGCCGCATCCAGCAGCCACGCACTCTCGGCCACGGCCGACAGCACGGAAGCCACCACATACAACGACGCCCCGGCCACAAAGCAACGTTTGCGTCCCAGCCGATCAGCTAGCGCGCCCCACGCCAGGGTGAAGCAGGCAAACGCCAGGTTAAAGGCATTGACCACCCATTGCAGGCTGGTCAACGGCGCCTGGATATCCGCGCCAATCGCCGGCAACGCCAAGGCTGTGCCAGAGATGGAGCTGGGTACGACGAAAATCGCCAGCAGGATAATGGTGAGTAGAGCCGTATCGGCAAACGAGTTTTTCATGGGTCCTTCCAGGGTCAGGTTGAAGTGAAGCCGTGCACCGGCAAGCGGGCAGGACGGCGCAGGATAATGCCGTCGACCCAGGGCACCTGGTCCGCCGGCACCGCCAGGCGCAGGTTGGGGAAGCGTTGCACGAGTATCTGCAACACCGTGGTGATTTCCAGGCGCGCCAACGCGGCGCCCATGCAGTTGTGCATGCCGTAGCCGAACTGCAAATGCCGGGCGTCGTTGCGGTCCAGGCGAATCGCCAAAGGCTCGGGGAACACCGCCGGGTCACGGTTGGCCGCGAACGCGTCGGCATAGATGATGCTGCCTTCGGGGATCAGCCCCCACGGCCCTTCCAGGTCGACACTGGCCAGGCGCGGGAAGGTCGAGATAGTGCCCAACGGGATCACCCGCAGCAGCTCTTCGACGGCGTTCGGGATCAGCGCCGGGTCATCGACCAATTGCTGCCACAGTTGCGGCGCGGCCAACAGGGTGTACACCGACTTGGTCAGCACGGTGAGGATGTTCTGGTCGCCGCCGATCAGCACGCCCAACAGAATACCGACCAGCTCCTTGTCATTGAGCGGCGGCTCGCTGTCGGCGCGACTGGCGACGAAACGCTGGATAAGGCCGTCCGGGTGAGTCGGCCGGGCGCCGGTCACCAAGTCGGTCAGGTAGTTGTACACGCCCCAGAACTGGTTGAGCAGCTCGGGCACATCGGCATCCGAAGCCACTTGCACGGTGTGACTCAAGGGCCGGTAGTACTCGCGGTCGCTCAACGGAACGCCGAGCAACTGGCAGTCCACGGTCGCGGGGATATGGTCGAGTACCTGGGCAAACAAGTCCGCACCGGGGGCCTGGCGTTGCAGCACGTCGAGGCGTTCATGGGTGGCTTGCTCAGTCCTCTCGCGCAGCACCGTGACGCCACTGGGGCTGAAGTCCCGAGCGACCACTTTACGCAGGCGGCCATGGTCGGGAATGTCGTTGTTGAGCAGCAGCTCCGGCGGCGTGATGGTGGGCAGAAAACTTGCACCGTCCTCTTCGTTGCACGGGGCGCGGATCGCGCGGTTGTCCAGCAGCAACGCCTGCACGTGTTCGTAACGGGTCAGGTGAAACGCCAGATGGCCGCTGGGCAACAGAATCCTGGGCAAGCCATTGGCCGGGCTGGCGGGTTGATAAGCGGGCGGCGCGTCCAAGTTGGGAATGCGCGCAACGGTAACCTGGGGTTCGGCAATCACGGCGCTATTCATCAGGCAGGCTCCACGACGGGTTGCAACAGGCTGACGCCCGTGAGGCGCTGCAACTGGGTGAGCGCTTGATGGTTGTCGGCGAAATGCAGCACTTGCCAGCCCAATGCACCGGCGGCTTCGATGTTTTCGATGACATCGTCGATCAACAGGCTGTGTTCGGCGGCCACGCCTGAGCGCGTAATTGCTGCCTGAAAAAATGCCGTTTCGGGCTTGCGGGTGCGCTCCTGGCTGGAGTCGACGATCAAGTCGACCACCTCGTCCAAGCCCACCATGGCGCGCCAGTGCTGCTCCCACTCCACCACGTTATTGGTGAGGATGCCGACGCGAAAACCGGCGCGTTTGAGCGACCGCACTGCCGCCACCAACGGCGCATTGGCCGGCACGCCAGCGAACCATTGCGCGCCGAAGGTTTGCAGGCGGGCGCGGCTCAAGTCGATGTGCGGGTCACGGCGGCGCAGCGCCAACTCCAGGCGTTGGCCCCAGTCCTTTTCGCTGAGCAAGGCACTCTCGACCGGCGCCAGCATGGGCACACCCAACTCATCGGCCACATCGCTCATGGCCTGCTGCAACACACGCGGGGCCAGGCCGGTCTTGACCTGGTACTGCTCAAACAACGCGGGGATGGGCGGCGACAACACGCCGCCGAAATCGAACCAGATAAACTGCAAATCGCTCATCGCACACCCCCTGCCACCAGCGTCAACGGCTGGGTAGCGACCAGGGGCAGCAACTCAAGCTCGGCAGTGGCGATCACTGCGCCGCCCTGCTCTACCTCCAGCGCAAGGCTGATACGGCCGTGTTCATCGCGGGCCAGGCGATTGAGGTCGGCGCGCACCCGCGTGGGCAAGCCGAATTCGCCAAAGCGGGTGAACACCACATGGCAACTGGACAACAGCAGTTGCTCCGGGCCGGTCTGCAATTGCCGGTCGGCCACCACCAGGGCGACCTGCCGGAAGCCTTCGAGCAGCAACATGCCGGGGATATGGTCCAGGGGGTGGTCGAAGATCGCCGGGTTGTTCAGGTCGACGATCAGCGGCGCCACCAGGCTGTCGGCGCCCTGCTCCAGGTCACGGCCCAACACCACGTTATTCAACCAATGCCGGCCCACCGCAGAGGGGCTCAAGGGAGGTGGCAACTGCGCCAATGGGTCGGCATCGGCGGGTATGGCCGCGAGGCCACGGGCCCGCATTTTGTTCCACGCCGCGCCACTCATCCAGCGAATGCTCATGCGCTCATGGCGGGCGGCCACTTCGCCGTTAATGCTCAGCGACATATTGAGCGTCACGCCACTGCGCTCGCCATGGCGCAGGTATTCGTCCACCACATACACGTCGATCTGCGCCGATGCCGGGCGATCGCCCACTACCAGTAAACTACGCTCGGTCACGCGGGTGACGCTGTCCAGGTAGATGAACTTGTCTTGGGCGCTGACATCGAGGAACGCATGGGAAATATAAATCGACGCCTGACGAAACACTTCGAGCAACAACAACATGTCGTAGTGCGCGGCGCGGTGAGTATGTTCACTGAAGTAACTGTGGGTGCGCGGTAGTTGCGCGCTGCAACGAAAGTGCCCTTCTTTCACTAACTCCGCACCGGTCAGGAACACTTCGCTGACGGCAGCACGGTGCACCATGCTGCGGGGCACGGTGTTTTCACAACGAATAGCCAAGGCTTCAGACATAGCAATCTCCTCCTTTGATTACGGAGGGAAGGCTACGCTGAAACGTTTTTTCGCCGCTACTGACCGAACGGCTAGGTAACTGTAGTGCTGGCACTTTAGACATGGGCATCTGTCTCCTGGTGAGCTTTTCCGTAAGCGTGCAGACCGCCCTGCAAGTTCACCACGGCGAACTATGCAGGCATTGCGCGGACAACCGGTGCTGGCTGTCAGTACCCTTGTGCAGATACTCCCTTATATTTTCACTGCACACTTAGATCAGTTTGTTCGAAGCTTATGCGCACAACAAAATCATCTAGGCACCGAACTAAGCGTTCTAACTTAGTACTGAAAATTTGCCTGCGAAGTTGCTCAAGGTCGTAAAGAACATCACGACCCGGAGCAGATTGGCATGTTGAAAACAGGATTCACCCTGGCCCCGTTGGCCTGCGCTTTGGCCTTGGGCGGCCTGGCGCTGCCAACACTGGCGCTGGCCCAGACTGAGGCGGCGTCGGTGCAAAACGTCATCGACTTCAATATCCCAGCCGGGCCCTTGGATGAAGTGCTGCTGAGCATTTCCCAACAGAGCGGCCATTCGATCGCGTTCGACCCACCCCTGGTAGAAGGCCGGGCAAGCCGGGCGATCCAGGGTCGCTTGAGCCAGGCACAGGCATTGGGGATTGCCTTGAGCGGCTCACAGTTGGGCTTCAGCCAGGCCGCCAGCGGCGCGGTCTTGATTCATCGCCTCGCCAACACCGCCGCACCGGCCGCCGCGATCAGCAGCGAGCCCCAAGCGCCGCGCCTTAAATCCGTCGAGGTGATCGGCACCCGGCGCAGCGACGTGACTGCGCTGCAAAGCGCCGCCCCGGTGGATGTGATCAGCAGCGAGCAACTGGAGCGCGCCGGCACCGACAACCTGGCCAAAGCCCTGGAAACCCTAGTGCCGTCAGTGAACTACCCGCAGGTCAACGGCACCGATGGCGTGTCGTCGCAGCGGCCGGTGTCGCTGCGCGGGCTGGCGGCCGACCAAGTGCTGGTGCTGGTCAACGGCAAGCGCCGGCATGCCTCGGCCTTCGTCAACACCAAGGCCACTATCGGGCGTGGCTCGCAAGCAGTGGACTTATCGACCATTCCCGTCAGTGCCGTCGACCATATCGAAGTGCTGCGCGACGGTGCTTCGGCCCAATACGGCTCGGATGCGATTGCCGGGGTGGTCAACATTGTGCTCAAGGAGCAGGACCACGGTGGCGCCGTAAACAGCACCTTTGGCAAGTACACCAAGGGCGACGGGTTTCGCCGCTCAGTGGGCGGCTGGACCGGTTTCACCTTGCCCGGCGATGGTTTTCTCACCCTCAGCGGTGAAGGCCTGCGGGCCGAGCGCACCTCCACTGGCGGCACCGATGGGCGCCAGTTCTACCCAACAGGTGACGCGCGCGAAGCGGATGCCGACCGGCACTGGCGCTACGGCTCGCCGGGCCTTGAGGACTGGAACCTGGCCCTCAACAGCGGCCTGTCCTTGAACGACCGCGTCGACCTCTACGGCTTCGCTACGTATCAAGACCGCACCGGCGAATCCCAGGCCACCTTTCGCCGCCCCATCGATGCCAACAACCTGACTGACGTGTACCCCAACGGCTTCTTACCACTGCTGGACGTACGCTCGCGGGATGCTTCGGTCACGGGCGGCGTGAAGATGCGCGATGACCGCCTCGGCACCTTTGACCTGAGCGCCAACTACGGGCGCAACCGCATCGACTACCACCTCAGTGATTCGCTGAATGCGAGCCTCGGCCCCAGCAGCCCCACCCGCTTCAATGCGGGCGCGCTGGTCAATGAGCAGACCAACGTCAGCCTCGACCACGTAAAGGAATTCAAGGTGGGCTGGGGTGCCGGCCCCCTGGTATTTTCCAGCGGGCTGGCCTGGCGCAACGAGTCGTATGAAGTGATCGCCGGCGACCTCGCCTCCTGGGTCCATGGCACCACACTGCCCGCCCGCGCTGGCGGCGCCCAAGGGTTCCCCGGCACCCAGGACAGCGACGAAGGCCGCTATGCGCGCCACGTGTTCGGCGGCTACCTGGGCCTGGAGCAACAGGTCACCGAGCAACTGCAACTGGGCCTGGCCGGGCGTAGCGAGCATTACGACGACTTCGGCACGACCACCACTGGCAAGCTTTCCGCACGCTATGACTTCACCCCGCAGTGGGGGCTGCGTTCAACCGTGAGCAGTGGCTACCGCGCGCCCACGCTGGGCCAGATCGGCACCTCGGCGACCCAGACCGAATTCAAGGCGGGCGACCCCACCGCGTACCAAGTCGGCACCGTCAGCGTGAACACACCGGTAGCCCGCGCCCTCGGTGCCAGCGACTTGAAGCCGGAAAGATCCACCAGCCTGTCCCTGGGCGTGGTGTGGCAGCCCATCGAGCGGGCCAGTGTCAGCGTCGATGCCTATCACATTCGCATCAAGGACCGCATCGCCCTGTCCGAAACCCTCAGCGGCACACAGGTCAGCCAGATTCTGGCCAACCAGGGCTATGGCAACTACTCCGGTGTGAGCTTTTTCACCAACGCCCTCAACACCAAGACCAGCGGCGTCGACGTGGCCGCCCACTATCGCCTCGACCTGGCCGACGCCAGCCAACTGACCCTCAACGGCGCCTTCAACTACAGCAAGACCCAGGTCACCGACATCAAGGGCAACCCCGGCCCGTTGGCCGGTAGCGGTATCACCCTGATCAACCGCGAAGCCCTCAGCTACGTTGAAAGCGCCTCGCCCAACAGCAAGCTGATACTCGGTGCCGACTGGCGCAAAGGCCCGTGGCAGGCGAGTTGGAACACCATTCGCTACGGCACCTACACCCTCGACTCCAACCTGGGCGAAGCCCGCGACCAGACCTTTTCGGCGCAATGGGTGAGCAACGCCAGCGTGTCCTACGACATCACCCAGGCCCTGACCCTGACCCTGGGCGGCAACAACGTGTTTGACAGCTACCCGGACAAGATCGACGTGGCCAACCGCTTCGTCGGCGGGCGCGTGGCCTACCAGAGCATCTCCCCGGCGGGTGCCGAAGGCGCCTTCTACTACGTGAAAGCCGACTACCGCTTCTGAGGACTTCCCATGAGTTTTGACCCTGTGCGTTTTACCCAAGTGTTCGAACAAGACTTTGCCCAGGCCAAGCAATTGCTGATCAAGCACCAGGTGTTGTCGGCCAATGAGGCGGGCAATATCAGCCTGCGTATTCCCGGTGAGCAACGCTTGGTGATTGCCTCGTTGAGCGGGGCCGACAGTGGCGTGGCGGCGATTGTGGATTTCGATTTGCAGCACAGCCAAGGCAGCCTCACGGACAACCTCAAGGAGGTGGCAGTGCTGCACGCGGCGATCTATCGCGAACGGCCGCAGGTGAATGCGGTGATCCATACGCACTCGCCGTATCTCACCGCTTTCGCCATTGCGGGGCGGCCGCTACGGGCGCATGCCACGCAGTTGCTCGGCGTGTTGGACGAAGACCAGGAGATTCCGTTGACGGCCTGGGGCCCGCGTTATGCGCCGCAGCCGGTGGTGGATGCCTTGCGTGAGCACCCGCGGGCGCCGGCGGCGTTGTTGGTCAATCACGGGCCATTTGCCTGGTCTGAATGCGACGTCCTCGCGGCCACGCGTTTGCTGATCAATCTGGAAGAAGCGGCGTACCTGACGTTTCTGGCTGCTCAACTGGGCACACCCCAACCGTTCCCCCAAGGCGCGGCGCAGCGCTCACGCCTGGGTTGGAGCGCATCATGACCAATACACCGCCGTCCAAATGTGGGAGGGGGCTTGCCCCCGATAGCGATCTAGCAGCCAACCCAATTCCATCAAGCGCAACACGGTCTAAATGTGGGAGCGGCGGTGCGACGATTCGACTTGCTCGCGAAGGCGCCCTTCAAGCCGCCGAGCCTCTCGGATTAGCCCGAGTGCATCTCTACTCCTCCTTGGCCTTGGCGGCGTTATTAGCGGTGGGCTCGCTTCCCGCTTTCGCCGAACCCCTCCTGGAACGCGCACAATCGCGTGGCACCTTGAACGTCTGCACCAGCGACGAATTCCCCCCCTTCAAAACCCTCGATGCAGACGGCAAACCCTCCGGTCTGATCATGGATTTGATCGTCGACCTGCAACACCAACTCTCCACCCGCGTCGGCCAGCCCTTGAAGCTTTCACTGGTGCAGGTCAACCCGCTGAACCGCTTGCTGTTCCTCGATCAAGGCCGCTGTGAAGTACTGGTCACGTCGTTACTCGACACCCCCGCCCGCCGCCTCGAAGTCGATTTCGCCAGCCCCGGTTTCTATAGCTCCGCCGCCACGGTCTTCGCGCCCAAATCCACAGCCGTTTCCGATTGGGAAAGCCTGCGCGGCAAGACCCTGTGCGCACCCGCCACCAGTGTGTGGGTACGCCCATTCGAAAGCCGCTACGGCGTGCAATTCGCTTCGTTCAATGGCACCGCCGAAGTGCGCAAAGCCGTGGCAGACAGCCGTTGCCTGGGCGCAATGGGCGACGACGCCTTGTACAGCGCCCTCGCCCGCCAGCCGGAGTGGGCCGATTACGAGGTGAAGCTGCCGGGCCAAGACCCGGCGCCGTGGGGCATTGCACTGCGCAAGGGCCAACCGGAGCTGCTGGCGGCGGTGTCGGGCATTGTCGAAGGTTGGCATGCCAATGGGTTGATCATCCAACTGGAGCAGCGCTACGGCCTGGCACCCAATGCCTGGGTGGCGCAGCAGCATGTGCAGGCACGGCATGAGTGAAGTCAGCCTGCGTCTGTGGCTGGAACAGCATGGCGTGCTGTTGAGCATCCTGTGGGACCCAATGGACCGTGAGCGCTTCTTGCTGGGCCTGGGCCTGACCTTGGGCTTGTCGGTGGCGAGTATCGGGCTGTCGCTGTTGCTCGCAGTTTTCGGTGCAGCAGGCCTGGGTTCACGCCATCCGGTGTGGCGCGCTATCAGCGGCGCTTACGTCGCGTTGTTTCGCAACACCCCCCTGCTGGTGCAATTGTTTTTCTTCTATTTCGGCGTAGGTGCGCTGCTGCCGATGGTGGACGGCGTGCGCCTGCTCAACGGCACGCAGTGGGCGATCATCGTGATCGGCCTGCACAACGGCGCGTTCCAGGCACAGAACCTGCGCGCCGGGATCGACGCCGTACCACGCTCGACGCTCAACGCGGCGGCCGCCCTGGGGATGCACGGGCGCACAGTGTTGCTGCATATCGTGCTGCCACTGGCCCTGCGCAACAGCCTGCCAGCGATGGGCAATACGGTGGTGCAGACGATCAAGTCCACCTCGATTGCCTACGCGATTGCCGTGCCGGAATTGCTCTATGCGAGCAACCGGATCTGGTCTGACAACTTCAATGTCGCCGAGATGATGCAGGTGCTGTTGCTGGTGTGGCTGCTGCTGATTGGCGCCAGCAGTTGGTTGCTGCGCCGCCTCGAAGCACGCCTGCGTCTGCCTGGCCAGGAGTTGCCCAATGCCGCCTGAGCCGTTTGTGTTGCTGTGGCAGTGGGCGCCGGCGCTGCTACAAGGCTTTGGCCTGAACATTCTGATGGGCGTCACGGCGATGCTGGTGGCGACCGTCGCCGGTGTATTGCTCGGCAGCGTGCAGGTCAGCGCCCACGCCAATTTGCGCCGGGCCGCCGGGCACTTAAGCCGTTTGCTACGCAACCTGCCATGGCTGGTGGTGATGTTCTACGTCGCCTACCTGTTGCCCTATGAAGTGCACTGGGCCGGGCGTTGGTGGCAGTTGCCGGACTGGCTCAAGGTGGCACTGGGCCTGGCGTTGCCGGCCATCGGCTACGTCTCGGAGATCGTGCGCGGCGCGGTGCGAGCGGTGCCGATCGGCCAATGGGAAGCGGCCCAGGCCTTGGGGTTACGCCACGGCCAGGCACTGCGCTACGTGATCATCCCGCAGACCCTGCCGAGCCTGGTTGCGCCGTGGGTGAACCTGTATTGCGCGGTGACCATGTCTACCTCCCTGGCCAACTTGCTCGGGGTGGAAGAATTGATGACCACCGTACAAACCCATCTCTCGACCCAATTGCGCAGTGACCTGCTGCTACCGGCCTACGGCTTGGTCTTTGTCGCGTTCTTTCTCTACATCTACCCCCTTTCACGTTGGGCCAAACGGCTGGAGCGGCAATGAGCATGCGCGACGATACCTTACTGACCCATCTGGGCCGCGACCCTGCCCACCACGCAGGCACTGTCAATACGCCGGTGTATCGCAGTTCCACGTTTATCTGGCCCGACACCAGTACCCTCGCCGATCATCTGGCCAATGCGGACGACCCGCACTATCGCGGCCATATCTACGGCCGCAACGGCAACCCCACCACCGCGGCGTTCGAAGATGCCGTGGCCCAGTTGGAAGGCGGTTTTCGCGGGTTGATCATGCCCAGTGGGTTGGCGGCGATTGTCGGCGCGGTGCTGGCGGTAGCACGGGCCGGCGACCATATCCTGGTGACCGACAACTGCTATTGGCATGCGCGCCAGGTGTTTGACCAGATTCTGCCGCGCTACGGCATCCAGGCCAGCTATTTCGCGCCGATGCTTGGCGCAGACATCGCTGCCTTGATCCAACCGAACACCCGCCTGGTGTACGCCGAAGCCCCCGGCTCCAGCACCTTTGAAGTACAAGACATCCCCGCCCTCGCCCGTGTTGCCCATGCCCATGGCGCGCTATTGATGCTGGATAACACCTGGGCCACGCCGCTGTTCTTCAAGGCGTTCGAACACGGCGTGGACATCTCGATCCATGCCGCCACCAAGTACTTGGTGGGTCACAGCGACGCCATGCTCGGCGTGATCGTGACCACTGAGGCCTTGTACGCCGGCGTGCGCGAAACCGTGCGGCAATTGGGCTACATCGCCAGTGCCGACGACGCCTACCTCGGCCTGCGGGGCCTGCGCACCCTCGGCGTGCGCTTGCGTCAGCACGAAAGCAATGCCCTGGCCGTTGCGCGTTGGCTGCAACAACGCCAGGAAGTTGCCCAGGTGCTGCACCCTGCATTGCCGGATTCCACGGGGCATGAGGTGTTCAATCGCGACTTTCTCGGCTCGACGGGCCTGTTTGGCGTGGTGCTCAAACCCATCTGCGAAGCCGCGACAAAGACCTTTCTTGAAAGCCTCCAGTTGTTTTCCATGGGCGCCAGTTGGGGCGGTTTCGAAAGCCTGATCCGCACCCAAAAGCCCCACCCCACCGCACAGATCGCCCCCGGCGTATTGCTGCGCTTGCATGTGGGCCTTGAAGCGGTCGAGGACCTGATCGCCGACCTGCAACAAGGCTTCGAACACCTGAGTCACCCACCATCATCAAGGAGTCTGCCATGAGCCAACCATTGCCTACCCACTACAGCATTTGCCCGCTGTTGGTCGCGTCCAACATCGCCGTGGAACTCGGCTGGCTGGATGAGGAATACCAGCGTGTCGGCGCCGAGGCGATCTATCTGCGCTCGCTGCCCGACAACCAGGGCTGGCTGCCCCACTTCACTCACGGTGAAGCACGCCTGATCCGCGACGGCGGCGCAGTACCGGCGCTGTGGGCACGTGCCGACCAGGCCGACACGCTGCTGGTGGCCACCACCGCCACCCAACGCGCCGGCCAGGTGCTGGTGCGTGCCGACGGGCGCATCCGCCAGGTGGCCGACCTGTTCGGCAAGCGCATCGGTGTACCGGTCAGCCGCAACAAGGCGCGGGTGGATGTGCTCAAGGCGTTGGCCGAGCACGGCCTGTTCAACGCCCTGCAACTGGCGGGGCTGGAGCCGTCGCAAGTACGCCTGATCGAACTGGAAGACGAAGGCGACCCCCACACCTTGCAACCCGCCATAAAGCCTTCGGCATTCTGGTCGCAACTGCATGGCCTGCACGGCAAGCCCGGGCACGAGGTGCGCGCCTTGGCCGAAGGCCGCGTGGACGCAGTGCACATTGCTGCCGGGCATGTACCGGCATTGCTGGCCAGCGGCGAATTCACCGTGATCGAAGACCTGGAACGCTACCCGGACTGGACCCTCAAGAACCATAACGGCCCCTACGCCACCACCGTCAACCGCGCCTTTGCCGAGGAACACCCGCAGGTGGTGGTGGCGTTCCTGCGTGCTGCGATCCGTGCCGGGCGCTGGATCAACCAGCACCGCGATGCCGCCGCAGAACTGTTCACCCGGGTCACCTTCCTGCCGGATGCGGCCTTTATCCGCAGTGCCATCGCCGAACTGGATTTCGTACCGCAACTAGGCCCCCAGAACCTCGCCGCCCTAGAGCTGAAAAAGGACTTCCTGGTGCAGCGCGGCTTCTTGCAGAACGACTTCAGCGTGCACGAATGGGCCCAGCCCGAGTTTCTCGCCCAGGCCTACGCCGGGCTCTGACGCCACACTTTTGCCAAGGACCGACAATGATTGCTCAGTACCGCAAGACCCTGCTCGTCAGCTTGTTGCTGGCCGATACAACGTGGGCGGCACAGGCCGCCAGCGACACCGAACCGCAACTGAGCAAAGTCGAGGTGGTGGGCGCACGGGTAACCGAAGCCAGCGCCGCCATCGGCGAAGACAAGATCAGCAATACCCTGGCCATCTCACACCAGGCGCTGCAATCGGCGCCGGCCGGTACGTCGGGGCTGAAAATGCTCGAAGCCCTGCCGGGCTTCAACGTGCAGGTCAACGATGCGCTGGGCTTGTACGAGTTCGGCAACTCGGTGTTTGTGCGGGCGTTCAACCTGCAACAGATCGGCTTCTCTATCGACGGCGTGCCGTTGGGTCGTACCGACCAGTTTGGCGGCAGCCCGATCTATCGTTACGTCGACAACGAAAACACCGAACGGGTAACGGCCTCGACTGGCGCTGGCGATGTGTCGCAATCGGGTTATGCATCGCTTGGGCCCTATGTGGATTACCAAACCAGCAACCCGGCGCCTGAGCCCGGCGTGAGTTTGTCTTACACACTGGGTAGCGACAGCCTGCGGCGCAGTTTTGTCAGGTTGCAGACCGGCGAGCACCAGGGCCTGTCGGCCTATTTCAGCCGTTCGAAAATCGACGGCGACCTATGGCGCGGCCCCGGCACCATCGACCGTGAACACTTGGAAGCCAAGGTGCGCTACCGCTTCGGTGATCGTGACGAAGTGTGGCTGCGCGCCGTGCACAACTCGTTCTATGACTATGACTCGCCCTACGTCAGCATCGCCCAGTACGAAGGCACCGCCAACGATCCATTCGGGCGCTCCGGCCGAGATTTCGCCTACCTGGGCAGCCTGCCGAACCTGCCCGAAACCGTACCGGGGGTGCGCTACAGCAACACCAATTACAACCAGTACTACAAACAGGCGGTCAACCAGCGGCGTGATACGTTGTACAGCCTGGGCGGCCAGTTCGAGATCCGCCCGGATTTACTCAACTACACCACGCTGTACTACGAGGCCAAGAAAGGCTTTGGCGTATCCCCCGAGGCCTACGCCACCTCGCTGGCCCTGCACAATGCCGAAAGCAATGTGGACGGCCTGTTCGCACCCAGGGGCGTGCAATACGGATTGTCGTCCCTCAGCGGTCACCGTTTTGGCGGGCGTACCGGCTTGCAATGGGAAGTCGGCCAGCACCAGATCGATACCGGCCTGTGGGCCGAAACCGATGTGTTCAACCGCCAGCAGGCGCGCTACAACCTCACCGATGGCAGCCCGGATGGCACGCCGTTGTTCAATGAGCCCGTACACCGGCAAGGGGATTTCAGCTCCACGCGCAACTCGCTGCAATACCACCTCAAAGACACCTGGACCCTGCTCGATGACCGCCTGCGCCTGCAATTGGGTTTCAAGAGCCTGAACCTCAAGTACCGCATCGAGGGCTACCGCAATGCCGGCGACTACATCAACAATCGCCAGCCGCGTATCAGCACCCAGTGGAACGACGCCTTCCTGCCCCAGGCCGGGTTGGTCTACAACCTCACCGACGACACCCAGGTGTTTGCCTCCTACTCCGAAAACATGGCCCTGCCCCGTGGCGCCGACGATATCTTCCGCGCCGCCAGCCCCAGCGCACCGCCACCGGATGCCGAGCGGGCGAAGAACTACGAGGTGGGTTACCGCATCAACCGCCCAACGTTCAACGCTTCGTGGGCGCTGTATCGCACCGACTTCGACAACCGCTTGCAAGCCTTCGCCTCACCGGTGCCCGGCAGCAGCCAGGTAGAAACCTACTACCAGAACGTCGGCAAGGTGCAGGCTTATGGCACTGAATTGAGCGGGCAATGGAAGCCGCCCGTGCTGTCGGACAAGATTGTGCTCAATGGCAACCTGACCTACAACAAGTCCACGTTCCAGAACGACGCCGCCGGCCTGTCGATCCGCGACAACGATGTACCCGACAGCCCGCGCTGGCTGGCCCAGGCCGGGGTTACCTACGAGCTGGCGCCGTGGGCATTGCTGAACTTCTCGGCGCGTTATATCGGCGAGCGCTACAGCAACTTCACCAACAGCGAATCGGTGCCCGGCTACACCCTGTACAACGCCTACCTGGACCTGGGTGGCGAGCAGCTGCATTACGGCCCGCTGAAAAACGTGAAGCTGCGTTTCAACATCGACAACCTCTTCGACAAGGACTACCTGGGCTACATCCTCACCAGCACCAGCGGCCCCGCCGTGTTCCGGCCAGGCTCACCGCGCACCTTCCAAAGTACCTTGAGCATGGAGTTCTGAACATGACCAAGCGCCTGCTGTTACTTGCCCTGTTGCCGCTATTGGCCAACGCCCAGACCAACGTCAGCCCCAGCACCCTCGCCCTGCATCAACGCTTGCTGGTGCTGGACAGCCACCTCGACACACCGCTGACCCTGACCCGCCCCGGTTGGAACATTATCGAACGCCATGAGTACCGTCAGGACGGCAGCCAAGTCGACCTGCCGCGCATGCGCGAAGGCGGGTTGGACGGCGGCTTCTTTGCGGTGTACACGCCACAAGGCCCACGCACCGAGGAAGGCCGCGCTTATGCCAGCGCCTATGGCTTGGCCACCCTCACCCGTATTCGCGATGTGATCGACCGCAACCCCGACAGCTTCGCCCTGGCCCTTACCGCCGACGATGCCCGGCGCATCGCTGCCCAAGGCAAGCGCGTGGTGTTTATCAGCATGGAGAACGCCGACCCACTCAGTTCCGACCCCGAACTGCTGAACACCTACTACCGCCAAGGGTTGCGCATGCTCGGACTGGTGCACTTTATGAACAACGACCTGGCGGACTCGGCCACCGCCCTGCCGGAATGGAAAGGCCTGAGCCCAAAGGGCCGCGACCTGGTGCAACGGGCCAACCGCCTCGGCATTTTGCTGGACGTGTCCCACGCCAGCGATGCGGTGTTCGACCAGATGTTGGCGTTGTCCACGGCACCGATCATCGCCTCCCACTCCAGCAGCCGCGCGGTCAACCCGCACCCACGCAATCTGGACGACAACCGGGTGCGCCAACTGGCGGCCAAGGGTGGGGTAATTCAGGTCAACGCCTATAGCGACTATCTGATCCCGCTCAAGCAAAACCCGGAACGCAACAAAGCCATGGCCGCATTGGGGGCGCGCTTTCACAACCTCGCGGCCCTGAGCCCGCAGCAGGTCAAGGACCTGTATCAGGAGCGCGACACGATCAATGAACGCTTCGCCCAGCCCAAGGCAGACCTTGATGTGTTTATGAAGCACCTGCTGCATCTGCTGGAAGTGGCCGGGCCGGAGCATGTGGGGATTGGTGCGGACTGGGATGGTGGTGGCGGGCTTACCGACCTTGAAGATGTGAGCCAACTGCCGGTGATTACCCAGCGGTTGTTGGATGCCGGGTATACCGAGCAGCAGGTGGGGAATATCTGGAGCGGGAATTTGCTGAGGGTGCTACAGGCGGCGCAGTCAGCTGCCTTGTGAGCGAAGCGTAAACATGTGAGAGCGGGCTTGCTGTGGTGAGGGGGGTTGCCCCCCGATGGGTTCACTGGAGATCCAATAGGGTTGCTTCGCAGCCCAGCGCGGGACAAGCCCGCTCACCACAGCCCGCTCCCACATTTGGGTCCAGGTACATCAGCAATACTTTCTGTGGCTGATGCATCGCCATCGCAGGCAAGCCAGCTCCCACAGGGGATCGGCGGTGTACTCAGTGTTCAAGCCTGGCACACATCCCAGTGAGCATTTTAAGAACTGTCTTAATCCAATCCTGACCTGTCATCGCTACGCTAGGCCCCTCCAAACCGTACGCTGACAGGTAGTGCCCATGATCGATAAACAGCTGCGCATTCTTATCGTGGACGCCTTGCACGCCCATGTCCTGCTGATTGAGAAGATGCTCAACCGTTTGGGTTACTACGCGATTGCTACCGCTTGCAGTGCCACTGAAGCGGCGAAATTGAGCCGTGCCGGGTTGGCTCCGTTCGATGTGTTGCTGGCGGCTGATCACTTGGTGCGACGGCCGGAAACGGGCGGCTCTTCGTTTGAGGTCTATGGCATCGAAAACGCGTTTATCTACAGCCGCCCTGCCGATAGCCAGGACGTGCATTTCGTGCGCCACGGCGAGCAATACTGGCGTTATGGTTTGCCCGAATACCTGATGTTGGAATGGTTCATGGCTCGGTCCAAACGCCGGGCGCCCGAGGTCTTTTTTGATCTCCCCGCAGCGCCTTGTTACTGTGACCTGCCCTCTGGCAGACGCTGACAACCCAGGGGCAGTGGGCCAGTGCACGCTATAGTGACTGACCCACCGCCATCGGGGGCAAGCCCCCTCCCACATTGGCCTCCTTCCACAGTTGGATTGGTGTGTGTCAGTTATTGCCAGCCACCGCCCATGACTTTATATAAGGTCACGCGGTTGCTTTGCTCGGCCAGGCGCAAGGTGATCAAGTCCTGCTGGGCGCTGTACAGCGAGCGTTGGGAATCGAGCGCTTCGAGATAGCTTTGGTAGCCCCCACGATACAGCGCATCCGACAGCTCGAAGCTCTTCTGGCTGGCATCGGTCAACGCCTGCTGCGCCGCCAATCGCTGGTCCAACGTGCTACGCACTGCCAACGCGTCCGCCACTTCCTTGAACGCGGTTTGCAGGGTTTGTTGATAGGTCTGCACCTGAATCTCCTTCTCGACCTTCGCCCCATCCAGCGTGGCGCGGTTACTGCCGGCGTCGAAGATCGGCAGGCTGATGCTCGGCGCAAAGGTCCAGGCACCGCTGCCGGCCTTGAACAGACCGGATAACGCCGAGCTCGCCGAGCCGGCATTCGCCGTCAGGCTGATGCTGGGAAAGAACGCCGCACGGCCCGCGCCGATATCGATATTGGCCGACTTGAGGCTGTGCTCTGCCGCTAACACATCAGGGCGGCGCTGCAACAGGCTCGACGGTAACTCGGCCGGCACCTGCACCAACGCGGCCGCCGATTGCAGGCGAGTGCCCGGTAACAAGGCGTCGGGGATGTCGCTGCCTACCAGCAGGCGCAAGGCGTTGCGGTCCTGGAGAATCTGGCTCTGGTACTGCGCCACATCGACCCGTGCCGACTCGACGGTGGTTTGCGCCTGGGCTACGGCGAGTGCTGCCGAGCCGCCCAGTGCGTGGCTGCGCTGGGTGAGTTCATAGGTGGCTTGCTGACTGGCCAAGGTGTCTTCGGCCAATTGCAGGCGTTCGTTGTCAGCGGCCAGGGTCAGCCAGGCGGTGCCCACTTCGGCCACCAGGCTGATCTGAGTGCTGCGCTTGGTTTCAGTAAGGGCCAGGTAGGCTTCCAGCGCTTCGTCTTGCAGGTTTTGCACGCGGCCGAACACGTCCACTTCGTAGCTGCTCAGCCCCAACTGTGCGCTGTAGTCGTGCGTGGTGCCGGTGCTGGCGGTGCGTGTGTGGGTGCCGCTGACACCTGCATCAATCGTTGGAAACGCCGCCGCCCGCTGGATGCGGTACTGGGCCTGGGCCTTCTCGATGTTAAGGCTGGCCAGGCGCAGATCGCGGTTGTTGGCCAGGGCCAGGGTTTGCAGTTGGGCCAAACGGCTGTCGGTGAAGAACTGCTGCCACTGGATATCCGCCGCCACTTCGCCGTTGGCGGTGGCTTGCCACTCAGTCGGCACCGGGGCCTCGGGCTGCTGGTAATCCGGCGCCAGGTTGATGCAGCCACTCAGGGCCAGTGCGGCCAGGATCGGCCAAGGGAACCTCATCATGCGTCACCTTTCTGGACGGTTTGGGTTGCGGTGCTCACGCGGCCAAAGCGGCGGCGGATCAGCACAAAGAACAGCGGAACAAAGAAGATCCCCAGCACCGTCGCGCTGAACATGCCGCCCAGCACGCCAGTACCGATGGCACGGCGGCCAGCGGAACCTGCGCCGCTGCTGATGGCCAGGGGCAGTACGCCAAACATGAAGGCCAATGAGGTCATGAGGATCGGCCGCAGGCGCTGGCGCACGGCGGTGAGTGTCGCATCGCGCAAGCTTGCGCCCTGCTCTTGCAGGTGCTTGGCGAACTCGACGATCAGGATCGCGTTCTTCGCCGCCAGCCCCACGGTGGTCAACAGCCCCACCTGGAAGTACACGTCATTGCTCAAGCCGGTAAACCGCGTTGCGAGTACCGCACCGACCACACCCAACGGCACCACCAGAATCACCGAAAACGGCACCGACCAGCTCTCGTATAACGCCGCCAGGCACAAAAACACAAACAGCACCGATACCCCGTACAGCAACGGCGCCTGTGAGCCCGACAAACGCAATTGGTAAGACTGCCCGGTCCACTCATAACCGATGCCCTGGGGCAGTTGCTTGGCGATGGCTTCCACTGCGTCCATGGCATCGCCAGAACTCACGCCGGGGGCCGGGTCGCCGACCACTTCCAGGGATGCGCTGCCGTTGTAGCGTTCCAGCAACGGCGAGCCGTAGCTCCACGAACTGCTGGCGAAGGACGAAAACGGCACCATCTCGTCATTGCTGTTGCGCACAAACCAGTGATCCAGGTCCGCTGCCTGCATGCGCGAATCCGCGGCTCCTTGCACGTAGACTTTCTTCACGCGGCCTTGGTTGAGGAAGTCATTCACATAGCTGCCACCCAAAGCAGTGGACAAGGTGGTGTTGATGTCGCTGGTGGTGAGGCTCAAGGCACCGGCCTTGCGGTCGTCGATGGTGACCTTGAGCTGCGGCGTATCGTCCAGGCCGTTGCTGCGTACACCTAGCAGGCGCGGGTCTTGTTTTGCCAGTTCGATAAATTGCTCACGGGCCGCCACCAATGCGTCGTGGCCCAGGCCGCCAAGGTCCTTGAGCTGCAAGTCAAACCCCGAGCTTTGCCCCAGGCCACGCACGGCCGGTGGCTGCATGACGAACACATCGGCATCGCCAACGCTTTTCAGTGCCAGGGTGGCACGCTGGGCAATCGACGCCGCATCCTGGCCACTGGCAGAGCGCTCGCTCCAGTCCTTGAGGCGGATAAAGGCGCGTGCGGTGTTCTGGCTGTTACCGCCCATGCCCAGGCCGGTGATGCTGATCATCGCCTCGACTTCAGGCTGCTTGAGCATGTAAGCCTCAAACTGGGTCATGACCGCCTGGGTGCGGCTGTCGGTGGCACCCACCGGCAACTGGATCTGGGCCATTAGAATGCCCTGGTCTTCATCCGGCAAAAACGAGGTGGGCAGGCTGGCGTAACCGGCCGCCATGGCCAGGGCCACCAGCGCGTACACCAACAGGCTGCGGCGCCCGCGTTGCAATACCGCGCCGACCAAACCTTCATAACGCGCCGAGCATCGTTCGAAACTGCGGTTGAACCAACCGAAGAAGCCCCGCTGCGTGCCATGGGCGTCGGCGGGTTTAAGCAGCGTGGCGCACAGCGCCGGTGTCAACGTCATCGCCACCAGCACCGAGAGCACCATGGCCGAGACGATGGTCACGGAGAACTGCCGGTAGATAATCCCGGTGGAACCGCCAAAAAACGCCATCGGGATAAACACCGCGCTCAGCACCAGCGCGATGCCGATCAATGCGCTGGTGATTTCCGCCATGGATTTACGCGTGGCCTCAAGGGCCGGTAGCCCCTCTTCGCTCATCACCCGCTCGACGTTTTCCACCACCACAATCGCATCATCCACCAGCAAGCCGATGGCGAGTACCATGGCGAACATGGTCAGGGTATTGATCGAATACCCAAACAGCGCCAACACCCCAAAGGTGCCGAGCAACACCACCGGCACGGTGATCGCCGGAATCAACGTGGCCCGCAGGTTTTGCAGGAACAGGAACATGATCAGCACCACCAGCACAATGGCCTCGCCCAAGGACTTGACCACTTCCTCGATGGACAGGCTCACGAACGGCGTGGTGTCGTAGGCGATCACGTTTTTGAGCTGCATTTCGGTCGGGTAGTACGGTTCCATTTCCTTGAGTTTGGCCTTGACCGCCTCGCCCACGTCCAGCGCATTGGCGCCCGCCGCCAGTTGCACGCCCATGGCCGCGGCCGGCTTGCCGTTGAGGGCCGAGTTGACGTCGTAGCTCTCGCTGCCCAGTTCCACCGTCGCTACATCGCCCAGCAGCACGACCGCGCCGTCGCTGGTGGACTTGACGACTACATCGCGAAACTCCTCGGCGGTTTGCAGTTTGCTGCGGGCGGTGATGGTGGCGTTGAGTTGCTGGCCCTTGGCGGCGGGCAATGCACCGAGTTGGCCGGCGGACACTTCAGTATTTTGCGCTTCAAGGGCAGCGCTGACGTCTGAGGGCATCAGCGCGTACTTTTCCAGCAGGGCCGGGTCGAGCCAGATGCGCATGGCGTAGCCCGAACCCAGGGTTTTGACCTCGCCCACGCCATCGATGCGACTGATGGAGTCGAGCAAGGTGCTGGAGATGTAATCGCCGATCTGGGTGCCGGTCACCGTGGGGTTGTCCGAGGCGAGCGCGGCAATCATCAGGAAGTCCGAGCCGCCCTTGGTCACCGTCAGGCCTTCGCTCTGCACCGACTGGGGCAAGCGCGATTCGGCTTGTTGCAGCTTGTTTTGCACCTGCATTTGCGCAACATCCGGGTCGGTGCCGGCGCCGAAGGTCAGGTTGATGCTGGCGCTGCCCGCCGAACTGCTGGAGGACGACATGTAGGTGAGGTTGTCCAGGCCGGTGAGGGCCTGTTCAATCACCTGGGTGACCGAGTCTTCAACGGTCTTGGCCGATGCGCCGGTGTAAGTGGCGGAGATACGCACCGTGGGCGGTGCGATGTCCGGGTACTGCTCAAGCGGCAATTGGCTGATGGACAGCGCGCCGCCGAGCATGATCACGATGGCGATGACCCAGGCAAAAATCGGTCGATCAATAAAGAAACGCGCCATGTTCAACCCTCCTTCGCCAGTGCGCCGGCGTCCACGGCCTGGGTTTGCACCACGGCGCCAACCCGCACCTTCTGCCCGCCTTCGACGATCACCTGGTCACCGGCCTGTAAACCGGCAGTGACCCACCATTGGTTGCCCACGGCGCGGTTGACGGTCATAACGCGTTGCTCAACCTTACCGTCCACTACCACCAGCACCGAGGTCACGCCGCTGGCGCTGCGGGTCACGGCCTTTTGTGGCACCAGGATCGCCTGGTCATCGCGGGCCTGTTCCAGCTCGCCGCGCACGTACATGCCCGGTAGCAACAGGTGATCGGGGTTGGCGAACACCGCCCGCAAGGTCACGGTGCCGGTGCTTTGGTTGACGCTGACGCCGCTGAACTTGAGGCGGCCCTCGTGATTGTAAGTGCTGCCGTCATCGAGTTTTAGACGGATGCGCGCTTCGCCGTCGCTGTTGGCCTGCAACAGCCCGCTGGCCAGGTCACGCTTGAGGCCGAGTAGCTCGCTGGTGGATTGGGTGACGTCGACGTAAATCGGGTCGAGTTGCTGCACGGTGGTCAGCGCCGTGTCCTGGTTGGCCACCACCAGCGCCCCGGGGGTGACGGTGGAGGTTTCAATGCGCCCGGCCACCGGCGAGCTGATGCGGGTGTAGGCCAGGTTGATGCGGGCGGTGTCGACGTCGGCCTGGGCTACCTGCACATCGGCGGCAGCCGTCAGCAGCGCGGCTTGCGCGTCTTCGTTGGTTTGCTGGCTGATGGCGTCGATCTTTACCAGTTGCGCGTTACGGGTGGCAGTGGTTTTCGCCGACTTCAAGGTGGCGCGGGCTTTACTCAAGGTCGCTTCGGCCTGGGCCAGTGCGGCTTTGTAGGGCGCAGCGTCGAGTTGGTAAAGGGCCTGGCCGACCTTGACCTCGGCGCCTTCGACAAACAGGCGCTGCTGCACAATGCCGCCGACCTGCGGGCGGATCTCGGCGACCATAAAGGCCTGGGTGCGCCCGGCCAATTCGGTGGTCAGCACCTGGGTTTTGGGTTGCACCGTCAGTACTGTCACCGTCGGCGTAACGGCCTGCGGCGCCCGGTCGCCAGCCGAGCAACCACCGAGCACAGCGAGAATGATCAATGAAAGGACAACCGCGGCGGTAACCAAGTATTTGGCGAAGAATTTGGTCGACATATCTGCCTCTGCAAAACGGGATGGCGCTAGCCTTACCCTTATGCTGCGAGCCAAATGTGCAGGAAAATTGAAGATTGCCCGGCTGGGTTGAATCTTTTGCGCGCGGGGGCCTAAATGGTCGCGTCCCTTTTCTACGGCCCTGTTCATGAAGCTGAGTATTTCCACCAAGTTGTTTGTCGCGGTACTGGCCGGCGTGTTGCTGGTCATCCTCAGCATGGGGGTGGCCACCAGTTGGAGTTTTGGCCGTGGCTTTCTCGGCTATATCAATGAACAGGCGCTTGAGCGCATGGCGCCAGTGCTGCCGCGCCTGGCCGCCGCGTATGAGCGCGAGGGCAGTTGGGAGTTCTTTCGCAACCAACCCGATCGCTGGTTTGAGGTGATGCGCCCTGAGCCCGGTGAGCAACAGGCCGTGCGCGACTTAAGAACCCCGCAGATTTCGGACCTGACAGGTGCGCTGTTTCGCATCGCCCTGCTCGATAAAGACAAAAAACGTGTCACCGGTTACCCCGCCATTGGTGATGACGCCCTGGCGCTGCCCATTGTCGTGGCCGGTAAAACCGTTGGCTGGCTGGCCGTGACGCCATTTCAGAGCGTGACCGAAGCCGGGGGCGAACGTTTTCAGCAGTACCAGTTTCGTACCAGCCTGGTCATGGGCCTGTTTTCATTGCTTTTGGCGATGCTGATCGCCTGGTGGATCGCCCGCACCTTGCTTGAGCCGGTCAAGCGCGTTGCCGCAGCCACTCACCGTTTGGCCAGTGGCGACTACAGCAGCCGGGTCGCAGTGGCGTCCAATGATGAAGTGGGACAATTGGCCCGGGACTTCAACCAGCTCGCCTACACCCTGGAGCGCAACGAACAGATGCGCCGCGAATTCATGGCCGATGTGTCTCATGAACTGCGTACGCCGCTTTCGGTGCTGCGCGGCGAGTTAGAGGCCATTGAAGACGGCGTGCGCACCCTCGACACTCACTCCATGAAGTCGCTGCAAGGCGAGGTCAGCATGCTCAGCAAGTTGGTGGATGATCTATACGAGCTGTCGCTGGCAGATATCGGCGCCCTGACCTATCGCAAGGCCCCGTGCGTGCTTAACGATTTGCTCGAACACAGCGTCGCGATGTACCAGGAGCGCTTCGCTGCGCGACCGTTGCAGATCGAGTTGGCGCTGCCGCACACTCCTTTGGAAGTGCTGGCGGATGCCAATCGCTTGCAACAGTTATTCTCCAATCTGCTGGAAAACGCTGTGCGCTACACCGATGCAAACGGCACATTGCGCATCAGTGTCGGCGTTGAGCGCGACGCCGTACGGGTCGACTTTCTCGACTCCGGCCCCGGCGTGTCGGCGAGCCAATTGCCGAAGCTATTCGAGCGCTTCTACCGGGGCGAATCCTCCCGCAACCGCGAGAGTGGCGGCGCGGGCCTGGGCCTGGCGATCTGTCGCAGCATCGCCTTGGCCCACGATGGCAGCCTGCAAGCCGATCATTCGCCGCTCGGCGGCCTGTGGCTGACCCTGCGCCTGCCCCGGAGCCTGTAAGCCATGCACGATGAACGCCCGATCCTGATTGTCGAAGACGAACCCAAGCTCGCCGCGCTGATGCAGGACTACCTGATCTCCGCCGGCTACCAGACCCTGTGCCTGGACAACGGCCTGCAAGTGGTGCCCGCTGTGCGCGCCCACGACCCCAAGCTGATCCTGCTGGACCTGATGCTGCCAGGCCGCGATGGCATGCAACTGTGCCAGGACCTGCGCGGCTTCAGCGCGGTGCCAATCATCATGATCACCGCCCGCGTCGAAGAAGTGGACCGCCTGCTGGGCCTTGAACTGGGCGCCGACGACTACATCTGCAAACCCTTCAGCCCGCGTGAAGTGGTGGCCAGGGTCAAGGCCATTCTGCGCCGTGGCCCACAACTGCTGAACAGTGCGGCGCCGCGCCTGGTGCTCGACGAGGCGCAATACCTGGCCACCCTCGACGGTATCGCCCTGGACCTCACGCCCCTTGAACTGCGCCTGCTCAACACCTTCGCCCGCAGCCCCAGCCGGGTATTTTCCCGCGACCAATTGCTGGACCAAATCTACTCCGACCACCGCGTGGTCACTGACCGCACGGTGGACAGCCATATCCGCAACCTGCGACGCAAGCTGGAACAGGCCTGCCCTGGGGAAACGCCGATTGAGTCGTTGTACGGGGTGGGTTACCGGTTTCAGCTACAACCGCTCTAGCACAAGCATTACAGATGACTTTATGGATAAAAGCCTTTAGGATTCGCGGCCAATAGCATCACTTCGCTATCATGCACACCCGCACGTCAAAGGGAATTAATCGTTTGAACAAAGTCAGCATTTTCGCCGCCGCCGCCCTCAGCGTGGCGCTGCTCAGTGGTTGCGCCGCCGCCAAGAAAGTCACCTCCAAACTCGACTACAGCACCGGCACCTACGTGAGCCAGCAGCAAGTCGACGCGTTCCAGAAAGGCAAGACCCGCCAGGCCGATGTCATCGCCGCCATCGGCAACCCGCCGCAGAAAGCCGAGATCATGGGCAAGGAAGTGTGGACCTACACTTACACGCTGATCCCGGCCCTGCCGTTCCAGCCGAACAAGTTTGAGAACACCGTGGTGGAATTCGACAAGCGAGGCGTGGTGGTCAACGCCTACAAATCCGGTGGTACGCCTGGGCAGAGCGGTAACCCGCTGATCAACGCTGCGGGCCTCTAAAGGTTTGCGCTGAACCCTGTGGGAGCTGGCTTGCCTGCGATAGCGGTGGTGGCTGACACACCGCTATCGCAGGCAAGCCAGCTCCCACATTTTTGACCGCGTTCGGTCACACCATTGGAGCGCTGCTGATAACCCGTAGCGCCAGTCCTTCGTACGCATCCAGCGTAATGGTGAACTCCCCTTCTGCCGTCAAATCCCCCTCAACCCGCTCATTGATGATGTCCACCACCAACCCGGCGGCAATGTCCGGCAGGTGCAGGGTTTCAGTGATCGGCGCAGCGCCGAAATTCAACGCCGTGATTTGCGTACCTTTGCCCGCAGGCAATTCGTGAACCATCACTAACAGCCCTGGGTGCTGCACGTCCGGCACCAGAATCTGGCGGCTGGCGGCGATGTCGTAAGCGCGGCGCACCGCGAGGATTTTTTGCAGTTGCGAGGCAAAGGAATCCGGGTCCTGAAGTTGGCTGTTCAGGCTGCCATATAAGGTTCTGGCGCGTGGCATGTGCCCGGCGGACAGTTCAGCCTCCGGGTTCAAGTCCACCAAGTCGTAAGCCCCGCGATGCACCCAGCGGGTATCACCGTCCTGCATCAAATGCCCGACCTCATCGGCCGCCAACGGCAGCGCACCGACTAAATCCCAGCCGGACAAGGCAAACACCCCAGGCTGCATCGCGTTGTACATCACCAGCAGCAGGTGAATCTGCCGAATCTGTTGAATATCGGCCTGGGTGATCGCCTCCAGGTCTCGAATACCCAACGCCGCCGTAATAATGCTGGCGGTGGTGCACGACACTCCATTGGTCACGAACTTGAGGTTGTACGGAGCATGCTCGCCCGCCAGGCGTTCGTACATCTGCTCGCGGATGTGCTCGCGCAAGATATTGCCGGGGAAAGTCTGACCCTGGTACAGGAAGGTGTCGTGGGCATGCAGCGTCCAGAAGTGCACCAGTTCCAACGTGAGCTCATCGTGATTCTGCAACGCGTGGATCAACGAGCCTGGGTCGATGCCCAGGCTGTGCATCTGGCGAAGCATCAGGCGCAAGAACTCGGTGTCGCCCATCAACAGCGCATGCTGGTAAGCCGGCCGGGTGATGAAGTCATAGGACAGGTCAGCACCGCCGTGGGACATCGCGGCAATGTCGTCCACCGTGAGGTTCAATTCCTGGAAGCTGAAACCACCGGCCTTGCGAATCGCCCCGCCAATCAGCTGGTTGCCGGTGATCGACAGCGGGTGGCTTTCGGACCACGCTGTGCCGTCGAGCTTGCGCTCCACACCCAGAAAGCCATTGGCATCCAGGCGCAGGATCTTGGCGCCCATCACGTCGATGGCATGCAGGGCGTCACCGATGATCATCTGTTGCGCGGCGAAGGTGGGGTCCAGCCAGTTCAGTGACGGCTGGCCTTCCTTGAAGTAATGCAGGTATACCCAGCGACGCGGCTTGCCATCCACGCCAACCACAACCGGCGTGGTGCTCCAGTCGGTTTCCTTCACGCCGGGTTCGAAAAAGATCACCCGTTGCAGTTGGCCGACGATGTAATGCTTGTCGCGCAATGCATCCACCTGCAACGGGCTGAGGTTCTGCGCGTCACGGCCTTCGGCGACATCTGGCAGCAAAGGCCAGTCTTCTTCGCGGATCTCTACCATGTGGTACAGGCCGGGATAGTCCTCGTACGCCATCTCGGCCAGGCGAAAGTCAGCGCCCTTGCCGGTGTGGGACGGGATCACGTCGTCAATGATCACCGCATTGTGGGCCGCTGCCATGCGCGTCATCGCCTGCAATTGGGCTTCGGTGCCCAGCTCGGGATCAATTTCAAAGCTGATGCGGTCGAAATTGCCGTCGATAGTCGGCGTATGCCGCGTGCCACTGAGGCCACCGGATTTCTTCAGAGGGCCGTTATGGATGCCCTGAATACCGATCTTCGACAGCGCATGCCACAGGGTTTCGTCGCCCAGGGCCTCCAGCACCGTACCGCCTTCGCGGGTCACGATCGACGCGGGGTAGGCGGTGAACCACACCGACGATAACGCCGTGGCGTCCCGTGGGCGGGTATGCGCATAAGGCTGTTGCCACAACCGACCCTGGCCCGAATAGAGCTTGGCGCGCTGGCGTGCTGCGTAGAGCATCGACTGTTCTACCAGCCAGTTCACATGGTTGTTTTCAGCCGCTGTCATAAGCCCTGTCCCCGTGGTCTTGAAAAGTCGCTAGTAGACATATGAGGGGTGTGGCGGGCCATTCGTTGCATTGCAATGTAACTGTGGCGAGGGAGCTTGCTCGCGCTGGGCTGCGAAGCGGCCCCAGTTTTTAGACTGGGATTGCTGCGCAATCCAACGGGAGCAAGCTCCCTCGTCACACGTGACCCGGCTCAGACTTGCTGCTGGCCACCGTCGACGAACAACTCGATCCCGTTGACGAAACTCGCATCGTCCGACGCCAGGAACAGCGCAGCAGCGGCGATTTCTTCGGGTTCGCCCACGCGGCCCATTGGGATCTGCGAGGCCAGGTAGTCGAGCAAGCCTTGTTGCTGTGCGGCGTCGGGGCCGGCCAGGTCGACCAGGCCCGGGGTGCGGGTGGCGCCGGGGCTGATGGTGTTGATGCGTACGTGGCGGTCTTTGAGGTCGAGGATCCAGTTACGGGCAAAGGAGCGCACGGCGGCCTTGGACGCGGCGTACACACTGAAGGCCGGAGTGCCAGCACTGGCGGCAGTGGAGCCGGTAAGGATCACCGAGGCGTTCTTGGCCAGCAGGGGCAAGGCTTTTTGTACGGTAAACAGTACGCTTTTTACATTGCGGTCGAAGGTGGCGTCGAAGTGGTCTTCGGTGATCTCACCCAGGGGCAACATGGAACCTCCGCCAGCGTTGGCGAACAGAACGTCGAGGTGGCCGTGGCTACCTTGGATCTGTTCGTACAGTGCGTCCAGTTGATCCAACTGGGTCGAATCCACCTGCACGCCAGTGGCGTTGCCCACCAGGGCGACAGCGGCATCCAGTTCGGCGCGACGGCGGCCAGTGATGTAGACGTGGGCGCCTTCAGCGGCGAAGCGGTGGGCGGTGGCCAGGCCGATGCCAGTGGTGCCGCCGGTAACCAGTGCGATTTTGCCTTCGAGTTTGCGAGCCATGATGTTTTCCTCTTTTCGGTAGGTAAGTTGTTGCGGTGTGGGAGAAGCATATCGACGGCCCACTACTTTCAAAATAGAATCATCTGAAACTCATCGTTGCAGATTTGAAATGAGCAAACTCCCGGATTTCGAAGGCTTGGCCATGTTTGCCAAAGTGGCAGAGGAAGGTTCATTCGCAGCGGCGGCGCGGCTGATGGGCGTGTCCGTGCCCACCGTGTCGCGGGCGGTGGCGCGTTTGGAAGAGCGCCTGGGCGGGCGCTTGTTCAACCGCACGTCGCGGCAACTGGCGTTGACCGAGTTCGGCATCAGCATGGCGGCCAGGGCCGGTGAGGTGTATCGACAGGCCGAGCAGGTGGAAAGCGACGCCCGCGAACTGTCGGTGCAACCACGCGGGCATGTGCGGCTGGCGGTGCCGATGGCGTTTGGTGTGCGCTGGGTGGCGCCGTTGCTGCCTAAGTTGATGGCGCTGTACCCGGAGTTGACGGTGGACTTGCACCTCTCGGACGCCTCGGTCGACTTGATCGCCGACGGCTTCGATGCGGCGTTGCGCATCGCCACCCTGCCCGACTCTTCCCTGGTAGCGCGACACTTATGTGCCGTCACCCAATACCTGGTCGCTGCGCCCGCCTATCTCGACGCTAACGGGCGCCCCGCTCACCCACGGGAACTGAGCGCGCGCGCGTGCATGAGTTACGCCTACCGTGCACGCAGCCAGGTCTGGCGATTTACCCACGACGACGGCAGCGCCGAAGATGTGACGCCCAATGGCCCGCTGCGAGTGACCAACTCCGAAGCACTGCTACCGGTGCTGCTCGACGGTCTGGCGATTGCCGAACTGCCGGAATTCATCGCCAGTGAATACCTGGCGGATGGGCGCCTGGAAGTGCTTCTACCGCAGTGGAAAATGGCCACGGGCGGTTTGTATTTCGTCACCCCCTCGGCCCGTAGCCGGCCGATGAAGATCAAGGCGCTCTCGGATTTTTTCGCCGAGCACCTCAGTCAACCAACATGGCGCTGGCCGGCCCGGTGAGGTAGCCGATAAACAAGCGGAACAACTCGGCATTGGTGCAGATGTCGAGCCGTTGGTAGATGTTGTGTTTATGCACCTTCACGGTGCCTTCACTGATATTGAGCACCGCCGCAATCGAGTGACTGCTATGGCCTTGCAGGATCAGCTTGGCGATGTAGCGTTGAGTTTCTGTCAGTTGCCCCTGGAGGATGTGCACAAATGCGTCTTCTGAGCGTGCATCGCCGTGTTGCACACTGGCGTAAAAATCGCTGTGTTTGAGCCGGCAATGCAGCTCCAGCAAGGCGCTGATCACCGGTGCCAGGGTTTCCAGTGCCTTGATCTCAGAGGATAGAAACGCGCCATTTTTCAGGTTGCGCATCAGCGAGTACACCACTGCGACGCCGGGCTGCACCGGCACGATAAAGCCGATTTCTTCAATCTGCGTGCCGTGTTCGGATGACACACAGGGGTGCAGATCCGGGGAAATGGCAAACCCCGAAGAAAAGAAACAGTCGGGTGCCAGGTCGCTCATGCGCCACACGCCGGCCGGGTGATCGTTGATGCAGGCCACGTAGAATGGGTCGAGCAGATAGCCGCCGCGCTGGTAGGCACCCAGGGTTTTTTCCGGTACCGAGCGGTTGTAGCCGTTGTGGATCAACAAGGGTGACCTGTTGAAACGGAACAGGTAGCCACAACTCATATCGAACGCCAGGGTGCTTCTCAGCGCTGTATCGATGCACGCCCCCAGGCGATCGGTGCCAACGGCTCCGATCAGGGTCGAGAGCATCTTCGCGTCTGCGTCTCTCATGGTTGCCACACTTCTTGTCAGGTCAGTTCGGGCGTGCCTACAGGCAACCGCTGCTTGCGGTCCTGCTCCCCGAGTTCGAGGGCCTTGGGCACGGCCAACCAGTAAGCAAGTGCCATGCCGAGCAGGCCGCCGCCGAGTTTACCGATAATCAACGGCACAATCAGCGAAGGCTGGAAGTTGGCAGAATAGGCCAAGTGATCGCCAAACGTGAACGCGGCGCACACCGAAAAGGCGATCACCAGCACCTTGTCTTTGGGTGGCATGTCCTGCACCAGGCGGAACATCGCCAGGATGTTTGCCGACGCAGCCAGCAGGCCCGCAGCGCCTACCGCTGACAGCCCGAGCAACGCAGCGGCTTTTTCGATGGGGCGCGACAGAAAGCGCTTGATCAGATAGACCATCGGGAACGCACCGCAGAGCATGATGCCCACGTAGCCGGCGATCTCAAGGGCGCGGAACTGGTCTTCTTTGTCGGCGATGATCGGCGCAAAGCCCCAGGTGCCGAACACCGTGCTGAAAAACCCGGTGAAATATTCGACGATGGACGCCACCAGCACCAGCGTTACCGCGCCGTACACCACTTGGCCCAGACGCAGGAAAATCTGCACCATCAGGTTGGGCAAGAAGCGCAACGCGGCAGCCAGGGCGAAGCAGAACAGGATCAGCGGCATCAGGTTACGCACCAGCATGCCCAGGTCAAAATGCAGCGCTTGGGTCGGCGCACCAAAGGTGGCGATGTCCGGCCGCACACCCAGCCCCAGAAACTCGATGCCCATGGCAATCATGATGATGCTGATGGGGATACTCAGCAGCCCGGCCATGATGCCCAGCGCCATGTATTTGTGATCGGCCTTGGCCAGCATCGCCAGGCCCACCGGGATCACGAAAATCACCGTGGAGCCGGACTGAAACCCGGTGATCAGCCCCAGAATCCAGCCTTCCGGGCTTTGCGACAACGCGTGGGCCAGTTGATAACCACCCAGGTCGGCGGCAATGAAAATCGGCCCGGCAATGCCGGCATCCGAGCCCATCGCCAGAAAAATTGGCGCTAACAGCTTGGTGATGAAACTGGTGATGAAGGGAATGGCGGCCATGATGCCCGCGACGGGCAAGAAAATCGGCCCAATGCTGTGGATGCCGGCGTTGAACTCTTTGGCCAGCTCCGACTCGGCACTGAATACCGATGCCAGCCCGCCAATGACGGCGCACACCATGATGACGTAAATGACATACGTGCCTATATGTTCCATTGCAGCCTCTGCTTTTTAGAAAGTTATTGTTGGGCAGATGGGTGTTGCAGAAGGTGTTCTTATTGACGGTCAGTTATCTGACTCAGAGTGCGGTGTAGCCATTGTCGACAAACAGGTGGGCGCCATTGACGAAGCTGGCATCGTCGCTGGCCAGGAACAGTGCGGCCTTGGCCACCTCGGACGGCTCACACAGCCGGCCTTGCATTGCGCTGATCGCCGCGTCGGAGGCATCCACACCCAGGCCTCGCAGCAAATCCAACTCGCGCTTGCCATGGGCGGTGGCGATAAAGCCAGGGCAAATGGCGTTGCTGCGGATATTGCGATCACGGAATTCTACCGAAATCGCCCGTGCAAACATGTGGCAGGCGCCTTTGGTGGTGCAGTACAGCACTTCCATCGGCGTACCAGCCACGGCAGAGATGGAAGACGTCGAAATAATGCTGCCGCCCCCTGCCTCGATCATGCCTGGCAGCACGGCCTTGGTGACCAGGAACATGCTTTTGACGTTGATGTTCATCAGGCGCTCCCAATCCGCCTCGGCGGTTTCCAGGAACGGCCCGGCGGCAATGGTACCAGCGTGGTTCATCAAGACTGTGATCGCGCCAAAGCGCTGTTCGGCGAGCCTGACCGAGTGGTTTACCTGATCGGCTATCGAGACGTCGGTGGGCAGGAAATACGCGCTACCGCCTTCGGCATTGATGCGCTCGGCGACGGCTTCACCGTCGCTGCTGGGCAGGTCGAGAATCGCAACCTTGGCCCCTTCACTCGCGAATAATTGCGACACTGCCAGGCCGCAACCGCCCGCCCCGCCACTGATTAATGCCACTTTGCCGCTCAGTCGCCCCATGGGTCGCTCCTCGTTGGTTACCTTGGTAAATCCTGAGGAGGGAAGCTAACGAGGGGACTGAAAATGGTCCATATACCGGGCGGTATATGCAGCCCTCCCAGACTGAATGCGATCAGAATTGTGGAAGCTGGCCTGCCTGCAAAAACGGTGCTTCAGGCCCAACATCTCTATCGCCCGCACCGCCGCCTTCGCAGCCTCGCTAAAGCTCGACAGCTCCCACATTTGCACCGCGTACACCCCGTTGAAATGCGATCAACTGTGGGAGCTGGCTTGCCCGCTCCCACAGTTGGAGCCCCCTTGTCCGTAGGATCTGTATTCCAAGGCCTTCAGGTTTCGCGGTATTGCCTCGGCGTAAACCCGGTGGAGGCCTTGAACTGCCGGCTAAACGCACTGTGGTCGGTATACCCACACTGCAACGCTACTGCGGTAATCGGCAGGTCGGTATGCAACAGGCGGTGGGCGTGCTCCAGTCGCACTTTTTGGATCATCTGCCGGGGCGTCAGGTGGAACACGCGTTTGCAATAGCGCTCCAGTTGCGCAACGGAAATGCCGGCGATCCGCGTCAACTCACTCAGGGTCACACGGCGGTTGAAGTGGGTGCGGATGTGCGCATCCACGGCTGCAAGACGTTGGTACGCCGGGTGGGTTTCGCTGGCTGTTTGCAGGTCTACCGAGATGCCGGCTAGCCCGATAATCACACCGTTGCAGTCGTGGAGCGGCCATTTGTGGGTCAGGCACCAACCGGGTTCGCGGGTGCCGTAGAGGTGTAATTCGAGTTGGTCTTCTAGCACAAACCCGTCTTCCAGCACGCGGCGGTCCTGCTCGGTGTAGCCGGGGCCCAGTTGTGCGGGGAAGACTTCAGCGCTGGTCTTGCCCAGCAAGGGTCGCAAGTCTTTAAGGCCGCAACGTTGCACCAGGGTGCGGTTGGCAAGCAGGTAACGCGCTTGGGTGTCCTTGAGGAAAATCGCCGCATTGGGGATCACATCCAGCATCGGCAATACCTGCACGACGCTGGCCAACAACTGCTCGATATTCTGCGGGCGATTCGCCTCTTCCCCGCTGCAAAGGCTCGCAAACGCGTTCTGCATCATGACTGTGGTGCCCCATGCTGCCCTTTCGATGTGGAGCAGATTGCACCATGCCCTGTGCGCTGTCGAGCGAAGGCAACTGTGCTGATTTCGTCATCCATACCCCTAAAAAACATCAAGCGCGGCGCCTTTCATCAGCGCACTGTGGGGCCATGCCTGCCCACTGCCTGGAGCGCGTTATGAAGCGACTGCACGTGATCGACTCCCACACCGGCGGCGAACCCACGCGCCTGGTACTCAATGGCTTTCCTGAATTGACCGGCGCCACCCTCGCCGAGCAACTGCACAGCCTGCGCACCGACCATGACCACTGGCGCCGCGCCTGCCTGCTGGAGCCCCGGGGCAATGATGTGCTGGTGGGCGCGCTGTACTGCGCGCCGGTCACCCAGGGCGCCACCTGCGGCGTGATCTTCTTCAACAACGCCGGTTACCTGGGCATGTGTGGCCACGGAACTATCGGCCTGGTTGCGTCCTTGCATTATTTGGGTCGCATCGCACCCGGCGTGCACACCCTCGATACGCCAGTGGGCTGCGTGACGGCAACCTTGCATGACGACGGCAAGGTCACGTTGGGCAACGTGCCCTCCTACCGTTATCGCCAACAAGTCGCTGTATTGGTCCCGGGGCACGGCATGGTCAAGGGCGATATCGCCTGGGGCGGTAACTGGTTTTTCCTGGTGTCCGACCACGGCAAAAGCCTGCGGATGGACAACGTCGATGCCCTCACCGACTACACCTGGGCGATGCTCAAGGCCCTGGACGACCAAGGTATTCGTGGCGCCGAGGGTGCGTTGATCGACCATATCGAACTGTTCGCCGATGACTCCCACGCCGACAGCCGCAACTTCGTAATGTGCCCGGGCAAAGCCTATGACCGATCGCCGTGTGGCACCGGCACCAGCGCCAAACTCGCGTGCCTAGCCGCAGATGGCAAGCTCAAGCCCGGAGAAACCTGGGTTCAAGCCAGCATCACCGGCAGCCAATTCGCAGGCCGCTACGAATGGGATGGCGAGCGCGTGCGCCCGTTCATTACCGGCCGCGCCTACATGACCGCCGACAGCACCTTGCTGATCGACGAACAGGACCCTTTCGCCTGGGGCATCTGAGCCTCTCGCCACTTGAACATTCCAAGGAGTTAGCGCCATGAGCGAGAACATCTTCACCGGGTGCATTCCCGCCCTGATGACCCCCTGCACCGCCGAGCGCAAGCCGGATTTCGACGCGCTGGTCGCCAAGGGGCGTCAGTTGATCGATGCCGGGATGAGCGCGGTGGTGTATTGCGGCTCCATGGGTGACTGGCCGCTGCTCACCGAAGCCGAGCGTCAGCAAGGCGTAGCACTCCTGGTGGCGTCGGGTGTGCCGACCATAGTGGGTACCGGGGCGGTGAACAGTCGCGAAGCTGTCGGCCATGCGGCGCACGCGGCCAAGGTCGGCGCTCAGGGCTTGATGGTGATTCCACGGCTGTTATCCCGTGGCGCCTCGGTTGCTGCGCAAAAGGCGCATTTCTCGGCGATCCTCAACGCGGCGCCGAACCTGCCGGCGGTGATCTACAACAGCCCTTACTACGGCTTCGCCACCCGCGCCGAGCTGTTCTTTGAACTGCGCCGCGAACACCCCAACCTCATCGGTTTCAAGGAGTTTGGCGGCGGCGCAGACCTGCGCTACGCCGCTGAACACATCACCTCTCACGACGATAACGTGACCCTGATGGTCGGTGTAGACACCCAAGTGGTGCACGGTTTCGTCAACTGCAACGCCACCGGCGCCATCACTGGCGTGGGCAATGCCCTGCCCCGCGAAGTGCTGCAACTGGTGGCCCTGAGCAAACAAGCGGCCAAGGGCGATGCCAGGGCCCGCCGCCTGGCCGTCGAATTGGAGGGCGCACTGGCGGTGCTCTCGTCGTTCGACGAAGGCTGCGACCTGGTGCTGTATTACAAACACCTGATGGTGCTCAACGGCGATACGGAATACGCCCTGCACTTCAACGAGAGCGATGTACTCAGCGATGCCCAGCGCCGCTATGCCGAGCAACAATATGGGTTGTTCCGCCAGTGGTACGCCAATTGGTCGGCGGAACAGAACATGGTCTAGCCCATGCCCGATAACGATATCGTCGTGGTCGGCGCGGGCATTATCGGCGTCGCCTGCGCCCTGCAACTGGCCCGCCAAGGCAAGCGCGTCGTCGTGCTTGATCAACAGGAGCCGGGGATGGGCGCGTCCTATGGCAACGCCGGGCACTTGGCGAGCGAACAGGTGTTCCCCATTGCTGACATGTCGATCATCAGGCGTTTGCCGACCATGCTGTTGGACCCCATGGGGCCCCTGCGTCTGGACTGGAAGTACCTGCCCCGTGCCCTGCCCTGGTTTGTTCGCCTGCTGCTGAACCTGCGCCCGGCGCAATATCAGCGCAGCGTGGCCGGTGTTCGCGCGCTTAACGAGGCCAGCCTGGGGGCGTGGCAGCAGCTGTTGCATAGCATCGAACGCCCGCAGTTGTTGCGCGAGGAAGGCTCATTGTTGGTGTTTGAGCACCCTGAATCGCGCGCGACCCTCCAAGCCTTGCGCCAGCGCATGCAACAGCAACAGGTGCCGGTTGTTTTGTGGCCCGCCGAAGCCGTACAACACGCTGCACCGCAGCTAAGTGAGCGGATTTTAGGTGGGCTGTTTTTCCCCGCGACCGGCCACTTTCTCGACCCCCATCAGGTGGTGTGTGAGCTGGTCAATGCAGCCAAGGCCTGTGGCGTGCAGTTCCTCAAGCGCCAGGTGTTGGCTGGGCGCGTTGAAGAACACGGCGTGACGCTTAGCACCGACCAAGGCTTGTTCACGGCACGCCAGGTGCTGATCGCCTGTGGCGCGCACTCCGCCAAACTGACTGCGACACTCACAGGCAAAACAGTGCCGCTGGAAACCGAACGCGGCTATCACCTGATGCTGCCCAACGAACACAATCGCCTGCCCTTCGCAGTCACTTCGCTGGAACGAAAGTTCATCATGACGCCCATGGCTGACGGCTTACGCCTGGCCGGCACGGTTGAGTTCGCAGGCCTCGAACGCCCAGCAAACATGGCGCGCGCCTGGCAGTTGCATCGGTTGAGCAAGGGGCTGTTTCGGGAGGATTTGAATGCGGACAATGCTACGCCGTGGATGGGCTTCAGACCTTCGCTGCCAGACTCGCTGCCGATCATTGACCGGGTATGCGACGGCAAGGTGTTGCTTGCGTTCGGGCATCAGCATCTGGGGTTGACGCAGGCGGCGGTGACGGCGCAGATGGTGGGGCTACTGGATCATCCGCAGGGGCAGCGAGCGCAGATACCGGCACTCGGGCCCTATCGACTGGACCGGTTTTGAGGTGATAGAGCGCTATTTAAGGTGAGCCGATGAATCGGTTGACTGCACCATCGCCATCGCAGGCAAGCCAGCTCCCACAGGGGATCTACGCCAGACGCGAGTACTGGCAACAACGCCGATCCCCTGTGGCAGCGATCAGTCAGCACCATCCTTGCGACCGCGCGCCTACTTGACCAACCGCTTCTCCTTCGAGGGGCGATAGCCGAAGTACGAGCTGTAGCACTTGCTGAAATGGCTTGGCGATACGAACCCGCACGCCACCAGCACTTCAACTTGTGACAGTTCGGTGTGCTGCAACAAGCGCCGCGCCTCGGTCACGCGCAGTTCCATGTAGTAGCGCTGCGGCGTGGTGCCCAGTTGTTCCTTGAACAGCCGTTCGAGCTGACGCCGCGAGCGGCCGGCGTAGACGGCGAGTTGGTCCAGCTCTAGAGGCTCTTCGAGGTTGGCGTCCATCAGCTTGACCACCTCGCGCAAGGGCGCGCTGACGCTGACGTTTTCAGTGGGTTTGATGCGCCGGTAGCGCGATTCTTCAAAGGCCAGGATGTCTTCAATGCCTTCTACCAGCGCTTTGCCGTGCAGGCCTTTGATCCAATCCAGGGCCATATGGAACGCGCCCGAGGGGCTGGACGCGGTCAGTCGGTCGCGGTCGATGACGTAGGGTTCGCTCGTGACTTGCGCGGCCTTGGCCACTTCCGCCAGCGCCGGGCGATGTTCGGGGTGGATCGCACAGCGGTAATCCTGCAACAGGCCTGCGCGGCCGAGAAACCATGAGCCATTCCATAGACCGGCCAGGGTGATGCCCTGTTCAGCTGCGCTGCGCAACAGGTGGGTGAAGTCTTCGCTGGCCTTGAGCTCGGTGCGAAACCCGCCGCAGATCACCAGCAGGTCAAGCTCAGGCAAAGCGGCGATGTCCAGGCGCGCATCGGGGCGGATGACCAGGCCGAGGTCACTGATCACTTCATCCGCTGCGCAGCCAAAGGTGCGTGACGCAAACAGATCGGGGCGTAGCAGGTTGGCCGTGACGAGGGTGTCGAGGGTCTGGGTGAATGCGGGCAGGGAGAAGTGTTCCAGCAGCAAGAAGCCGACGCGAGTGACCGACGCCGGCTGCTGGGTTTCATTGAGGTAGCGCAGGTTCTTACCCTTCATGCCACCGCTGAATTGACGTCTTTCCATCGAGGCTCAGCCCACTATTAATTATTGTTGATGCAGTGGGCGCCATCTTAGAGGATCGGCGCCCCAAATCGGCGAAATCGTGGCATCCAGTGATCCAGGATCTGCGCCGACGCGAGGATATGGTGCGCATGCCCAATCAGCAACCGACGCGGCACAAAGCCGATGTACCTGGAATCGGCGCTGTTGTCGCGGTTGTCTCCCAGCATGAAATAGTGGTCGGCAGGCACCTGCAGTGGGCCAAAATCGCGGCGGGCGCGTACCTGCGGCATGAACTGCACCGTGCGCTGACGTGCGGCGGCGTGTTCGGTGAGCTTGATGCCCTGGATAAATTGGCCGGGGGCAACCCGCTCGCTGATCGATTGCGCGTCGAGGTAGGTGGCCGGCACGCCATTGACCCACAACACTTCGTCCTTCATTTGCAGCGTATCGCCTGGGATGCCGACGATTCGCTTGATCAGGCGCACGCCGTCCTTGGGTGAAGTGAAGGTCACCACATCACCCCGTTGCGGGTTATCCAGCTTGATCAACGAGATATCGGTGAGCGGCAGCTTGAGGTCATAGGCCACGCGGTTCACTAAGACTACATCGCCTTCCACCAGGGTCGGGCGCATGGAGCCGGACGGGATCGGGTTCCAGTCCGCCAGGGAGGTACGGAATATGCCAAAACACAGCCAGAAAATCAGGACGTAACGGTATTTGCTCAACAGACGTTGCATATGGCCTCGCACTACGGAAACTGCCTGGTGCCTTGTAGGAAGATACAGGTTGTGGGGGCACACAACGAATTAAACCGCTGACAGCCTGACTGATCTTTAGAAAATCACCACCCTGCACAACCCATGGCCCAGCGCATGCGCGCGCATCTGATACGGTTTTTTGATCACTATCTGCGTCTGTACCGAAATCTGCCCTGGGTGGACAATAGACCCATTCCCGACACTTCTGTCGCCCTTCCCTTCGGAGGCCTTATGACCAAGATGGCACTTTTTCTGTTCGGTTTTTTGGTATTGACCATTGGTATCGGCTTGCTCGCAACCATTTCGCCAGTGTGACCTCAGCTGGCAAACAACATCGGGTACAGGGACAGTACCAGCAACCCGGCCATTGACCAGTTGAACAGCCGCAGCCAGCGCGGCTCACGCAGCACATTGCGCAGCCCTGTGCCGCAACCGACCCACACGCAGACGCTAGGCAGGTTGACCACCGCAAATACCAGCGCGATCACCAACACATTGGTGACATAACCCTCGGCGGGTGTGTAGGTGGTGATGGCGCCCAACGCCATGATCCAGGCCTTGGGGTTGACCCACTGGAACGCTGCGGCCCCCAGAAACGTCATGGGCTTGCCATGCTTATCTTCGCTGTCGGACATGCCCCCCGCCGTCGCAATCTTCCACGCCAGGTACAACAGGTACGCTGCGCCCACATAGCGCAATACGGTATAGGCCCATGGGAACACCTTGAACACTTCCCCAAGCCCCAGGCCAACCGAAATCACCAACACCATGAAACCGACGCTGATCCCCAACGCGTGAGGCATCGAACGGCGAAACCCGAAGTTGACCCCCGAGGCCAGCAACATCGTGTTATTGGGGCCTGGCGTGATCGAGGACACGAAGGCGAACAGCACAAAGGCCGATAAGAGACTGGTAGACATAATCATGATGCGGCATCCAAGCGGTGTGGTATGCCTGCGACAGTAGTGCGTTGCGGGCATTGCCGCCCCGTACAGCTAAAAGCGGATCGAGGCATACACTTTTTTGCGGCGGGTTGTTTCCAAGGCTTTTCACAAACCTTTCACAGACGATGACCTAGGGTAGACCCAGCTCCTAATGAACATCCCTTTAGCCCGCACGCCCCATGCGGGCTTTTCTTTGCCTGTGATTTACTTCAGGCAAAAAAAGAGGCAAGCCACTTGCCGTGGCTTGCCTCCATTGCCTATCAGTACCGCGGGCCGCCACCGCCGCCGCCACCACCGCCTTGGCCGTGACCGCCACCACCGTGACCACCACCCCCGCCGCCTGGTGGCATGAACATCCAGCAGCCTGACAAGGTCGACAACAGTGCGACAACAACGGCCGCCTTGGTTAGGTAATTCAACTTCATGACAACACTCTCTACTTGGCGAGATTAACTTCTCGCAAGGTAAGACAGCGCAACCACGGGTGCGTCACGGGTTTCGTGTAACGTGTTGGTAGGGTTTGTATGGCCCGAGTTACAAACTTTGTTTTTGACCGCGCACGCTACCGCGACGCTCGGTAATCGAGCCCCGGAGATAAGAGATGCAAGAGTTGATACAAGGCCTCGACGGGGCCAGGACTGCGCAGCAGGAACTGTTTTACGACTTGGAAGACGTGGCGGCCGTGATCGGATGGTCGATCGTTGAGCTGAAGGCTATAGCCGCGAGCGCCAGAACGCCGGTGGAAGCGGTGGCACTCATGAAGATCTGTGGTTTGCTTGCCGTTCAGAAAGAAAAGATGGGGGCGTATGCCGCTGAGGTAAAGAGTCAGCGTATTACGCGCGCGCAAGCGAGTTGAGCTGTGAAACGGGCTCTGCGTTAAAGAGGGGTAAATCGTCTTGCTGTTTTGCAGCCAATAAAAAACCCCGTAGACGTTAATCTACGGGGTTTTCAAGAGTGGAGGCCGAGGTCGGAATCGAACCGGCGTAGGCGGATTTGCAATCCACAAATTAGTTTTTATTATTCAATAGCTTACGTTCAAATAAATTCCGCAACACTGAAGATCTTGTATAGCTGGAGCCCTCTAAATTCAGGGGGCATGAATCCAATTGCGGAATGGATTACGACTCGCCGCGTCGGCTTCTGCCATAGCATCAGAGCTCAGCCAGGAAGAGCATTGCCGAACGTAGTCCATCCTCAAATCAGATATGCTGTCAGCGAAAACACGCAAGATTCTTGCCCATGCCTATTGGCAAGCTTTGTTAGACTTTTCGGACCGAAAAAATTAGGAGGGACTCACATGCTTGCCGGGATAAAGAAATTCTTTCAGAAAGATGAAAGCCATGAGGATTCTCGACCTGCATTCGAGGAGATCCAGCGGAACAACGACCCGAAGACAAACCTTTCGCGCTCGGGAGAAGGCTACATTGACCTTGATGTGCAGGGTAAATGGTCCGAGCATAAGGAGATTGAGCGATTGCAGAATGAGACCTGGTGAGCGGAATTTATCGCTGCAGGTCGTGGGCGCGAAACGCGCCTTTAATGACACGCAACAACCGCTGCCACCAATTGACGCTCATAACCGATCCGCTGTCGTCGCTCAGCCAGCAATGCCCGTACCTTCACCTCTAAGCTGTCGGACTTCCTGAGCCCCTGCGCTGCCCACGGGGGAATTGCCACTGCCGTCGTTTTGCACGGCACCAGCACCGGCACCTCCACCCGAACAGTGCGCACCTCGGGCTCCCTGCCCGCGCACCCAGCCAGCACCAGAGCCAGCACCACAAACAGATACCTCATAGCCCCAACTCCTGATCGATGAGCGACGCGGCAGTGTGAGCCGGGTCACCACCAGTCCGCTCCCGCAACAGCTGATTGGCTGCGGCGTAGTCTGGCTGGGCCTCTTGGCTCGCCTTCTCCTGCGCCAACGTGGCATTCCGCTCCCGCAACTCCCCGGCAAGCACCAGCTCCCCGAGTTTCCTGCCCTGCTCGCCCGCGAGCGTTACCAGGTTGTCACGGGCAGTCTTGGTGCTGGTCAGGTCGTTGTTAGCCGCCTCTAGTAGCGGCCGGTAGTGGCGAGCAGCAAGCCAGACCCCAGCGCCGGCACCCAAGACCAGCAGTAGCGCCACGGCAAGGCCAACCCCGATCAGCTTATCCAGCGGTGTCACGACATCACCCCACCCGCCAGGCGGTACCGCCTCAGCAGATCCTCCAGCCGGTGTTCTCGCTGGCCATAACCGGCCCCCGGCAGGCTGGACCAGATGCGTCGACACTTAGAGATAGCCGTCTCGATCCGTCCGGCAAAGACGTCAGGCAAGGCCCGGCACTCGCGAATGTGCTGCAATGCCAGCAAGTCCTGACTGATCGGGCTGAAGTCCGGCAGTTTGAGCAAGGCCTTGTAATGCGGCCAGTCCTTCAGCATCTGCTGGTACCGGCCAGAAGCGGGGGATGTCAGCCCCTTACTGTTGATGACCTTCGACGCGCGCCCCTTGGCGAATGGGTGATCAGTGAAGTCCTTGAACACCTCAGGCTTGCCGTCGATGCCAGTGACGATCACGTCGTAACCATCCATGGCCGTGGCTGGAGAGGTGCTGGTGCCCTCGGACCAGGCGAGCATATCGAGGAACGCTAGCGCGTTACGGCCGCCGGCGATCGATTCGGAAAGACGTGCCATTGCTTTTCTCCAGGCAATAAAAAACCGCTCATGGCGGCCGGGTTATTCATTTACAGCAAATGGTTATTCAGCTGCTGCCTGTTCTACTTCTTTCGCTGGGTCATGGGCCTCGTATACCGCCAAGACGGCTTCGGTTTGCTCTTGGGTCATGTCTTCGTTGAACGTGAAATCCCCGTCGCTGGTCCACCCAAACGGCAGCCCGAGCACCCCAGCTTCGACAAGCTCATAGTGAAAATTTGGACCGATCTGCTTTTTAGCTTTGGTCTTGGCCATTTTCTTAACCCCTCACGGTGGTTTTTACAACGCATCGATCTGGGGCAGACGACGCGCCTAAGCAAGTGAGCGTTTGACCACCGCTAGCTCTCCCAAATACGGACGTGAAATGATACCCCTCAGTAACATTTGGAGGGCTGCTTGACGCTCCGGGAATTGTTACGCCCGAACTTACCGTGGAGCAAATAAGAGAGCCGTCTTGGAGGGCCGTAGCATCTAGAGATAGCGCAATGTACATCAGGGACGTGACGGCTGCTACCGAGGTAATACTGCCGTCAAACTTCATTTTCACTTGCTCATTGCCCCAAGACAGATACTCACAGCGAAATACTGAAGAAAGTTCAACGTAAGTTGCAGAACTTGTAGATACGTTTGCTGTGAGTGGTGCCGAAGCAGTTATATTCACTCGGTTAAAGTAGCTGAGTACAAAGCGTTGAGCTGCCGTATCTTGAAAGGCGGGGCCGGCAACTGGACGCACCATGCCAACCAAAGTGCGCGAAGCATCTCCCAACTTGATTTCTACGCCAGTATCTGCGTCTGTCGCATGCCCAGCAGCACTAGCTTCGAGAGTCATAACCCCGGCAGACATGAAGGCGTATATGTAGTACAGGATGCCTGGCGTCAGCCCGGTAGGAGCAAGGGATACGCCGGTACTAGGGACGATTTGGGGTGCCCCACCGATAATAATGTTATTGCCGTTTAATTGGGACAACACGATGTTCGCGCCGACTTTGCCCAACTTGCATTGCCCTTGCGACAACGCAGCCGCCACCGGTATTTGGTTCATTACCAAAAAATCTGTGCCGTCGTAGAGGATGTCCGATATGAAACCGGCAGTCACCACAGCGCTGACTTTGGCACCTACATTGTTATATCGCTTAAGACGTTTATCGCCCAAACCGTTTACGTTGATAGTCGGGTTGGCGCCGCTGTCGATGTGGAAAGTTACGTTCAGCCGTAACTTAGTGACGTATGAAGCCAGTCCAGGGATACCGGTAAGAGTATACGCAGTGGCCGTGCCTCCCGTCGATCCTGAATTCAGGGTTTGAGTCTGGATTACAGCGGCCTGCTTTTTGGGCGTTATAGCCGTAGCATCATCGGTGCCGGAGTTGGCTTGCGACAGGGTGGCGATTTTCAGCCAACCAAATGCAACTTCCGTTGCCTGGGTTACAACCTTTGCAATCGCCTGAAAAACCCGCTTTGCGCTCATTGCCTTAGTTGTATCGGTTCCGGCTTCTGCATCTTCCTGGCTAGCGAACGTCACAGAAACTTCGTCAACGAGCCCCTTAATCGCTTTCGATAGCTGGGTATTATCGGCTTCGGCAGGCTCAAGCCCGGCATCTTTAATCACATTCAATATTTCATGCGTGACCGAGTTCCCCCAAACAGAGGGGATCAATGACCCCGGCGTTGCCGCCAACGGATCCTCGTCAATGAACTCCCCATTGACCAACCCAACACCAGGTACACTTTTTGGAAAGTCCACGTTTCACCCCTTAGTCATAATTAATGTGCACGACGGTGTGCGCCGGCGCCGGCCTGCGGATCAGGCATTCAAGCGCGTCCCCAGGGTTGGTACCGAACCGTTCACCCCAAAAGCTCGCACCGAAACGCCGGCCGGCGCGCTGGCGTCCACCGGTATTGAGCACCCACATGAACTGGGCACCCCAAGTTCCGAAGTGCGCAGAGCCAAAACGGGAACGCCCCATGCGGGGCGCTCGGTATTCAGTAATGGTTGCGCCGGGGTATCCCTGGCTCACGGCGATCTCGATGAAGTACGCGCGGCTCTGGCCACCCACTTCAACAAGACGACGGCGAACCGCCAGGCGGCGATCCTCGAACGCCGGGTTGAGGCCTAGACATTCGTCCGGCAGGCCCATCACCTTTTCCCAATCGGGTACCAGCTCACTCACCCCGCCTGGGTCCATCTCGTTGAGGATGTCGGCCGCCCTGCCCTCAAGCCTGGCGAACTCCGTGGAGACTCCCGACAAGATCAGCCCCACCTCAGGGACCAACTCCGGATCCCATGCAGGTCCGGCTGGGAGCAGCGCTTGCAGTTGGGCGCGGTACTGCTCGGCGGTTCTTAATCCAGCCATAGGCAACCCCCGAAGGTCAGCAACTGATTGGTTGCGGCCAGTACATCAGCCGTTGGCGATACCAGCTCGTGATCGGTTTCGCCCGTGGCGCTGCTGATGGACTCACGGATATGACTGATCAACAGCTTGTCGCCAAGGCCAGCTTCACGGTTGTGCAAGTCTTGCAGCTGCACCGCAACAGCAGCACGAACAGCGCTGGTGTCGGGCGTAAGGCGAATTTGATACACCACCGGCGCCTGTACGGGTGCAAGCAAAAACAGTTCTGCCGTGACTGGCCGTAGCGGCTCGATATAGGCTTTCACCTCCGCGAGCTGGGCGGCATCGGGGATCGGGTTGGCGTCATCGTCGCGCATCACGAACAAGCCAACGGTACCCGGCCCCATGAATTTCCGTCGGCACCAGGCACGAGTGATACCTGGCACTTCCAAAGCCCAGGTTTCGTAGTCGTCCGCCGAGCCGCCATGCGGAATTACGCGGTACGACCGCATCACTCGCGCGCGTAGCGACTCAATACTTTCCTGGGCAATGCCCCCGATCAAGCCAGGGGCCAACACCGTGAAGGTGCTGATCAGCCCCTCGACCGGCTGAATCAACGTCAGCACCATGCCCGCTTCGATGTTGCCCAACGTGCCCGCGTCGACCGCTTCAAGCTGGGCGGTGTTGGCACCCGCGACCGTGGTCACGCTTTCGGTGACGCGATACGCCCGGCCGTCGTTTGACTGCATCACCGTATCGACATCCACCAGCCGGCCAGCGGCAGCCGTGAAGCTGGCAGTGCCCTCTGCCGGCTGGGCGGGCTTTCGCGGTTGGCTCAAGCGCAAGTTGGCAACGCGTTCCAGGGTTTCCTCATCGGCCGTATCGGGCAGAATCTGTTGTGCAATCCAGTCCAGGTAGCCGTACAGCCCATAGGCTGTACCGCTCAATGCACGCGATAAGACCTGTGCATCTGAGCGCCGCAGCGCGTCGCTGGCCAGGTCACTCTGGGTACGGCTGACTAGCACCGGTAACGTTGGCGTTTCAAACGGCATAGATCACCTGCCACAGTTGGTTTGAGTTGATTTCCAGGCGTGCGCCGGTGCTGATGATAAGGATGACCCGCAGGTTCAGCCGGTTGGCGCCTACCTGCTCGCTGAGGATTTCGATGTTGTCAACATCTTCATCCTCGATCAGCCACTTCAACGCCTCACGAGCGTAGAACTCGGCATCACGGCGGGTATCGGCGGTCAGCTTGACCCGCCGCAGCAGCCATAACCGCGAGCCGATACGGTCATCAGCACTGCTGGGGTAGCTGTCACCCCACCAGCCGTAGCGCTCATCGTCATCGAGCGGGTCATCCGTCTCGGCGCGGCGCCAGGTAAACAGGCTGATAACCACCGCGCGCCTCAGCGAAGCTTCTCGGCTTGGGGCGAAGATCATTCAGCACCTCCAACGGGCGGGCCGCTCTGACCTTGGCCTGGCGTCACTTTGTCGTGCAGGTGCCCAACCTGACTGATGCCGCCGGCGATCTGGTCGCCATCGGAAACAATCTGACCTGTCTGGGTGATCAACGGCGTGTCGAAGTTCACCGCCACATCGGCCTTGACGTTCAGGACACGGGTTTCGATGTCGATGATCCGACCGCGCTTGAGGTGGATCTTGTCGCCCTCATCGGTATGCACGGCCACCTCACCCTCTTCCATGGCCAGGATCCGATAGCGACGATCAGCGACCACTAACACCACGCCGTGAGATCGATCACCACCCAGAAATGCGGTGATGCCCTCAGCACCTGGAAGCGGGCGGCTGGTAAACCCGTACGGCTCAAAGTGCTCCAAGTTGTCTTTGACCTCGCCAGCCAAAAGCCGCATTTGCAAGGCCTGCATCTTTTTCGCGGAGTTGGCCAGCACCACCGTTCCGCGCACAAGCAGATTCATCAGGCTCATTCGGATGGCTTCCAGTCAGCAGGGAGTAGGTATTCGAAGTTGTCGGCCTTGCCGCCCTTCTTGAGCTTGCGGTCTTTGTGCCGGTCGTTCGGTTCGGGCTCGAAACTGTCGGGCGGGCCGACCACCATCGTGGTGACGGTGCCACTTTCCGTGAGGGAATAGGTGATCTCCGAAATCAGCATGTCGCGGTCCATGCCGATGATGGGATCCACCACCCGCACCAACATGTTGTGCTTCCACAGCGCGCCGTTCGACTGGCGCCACCCTTGCACCTTGTAAGTAGTGCTCAACGCCTTGCCGATGCGGGTGACGCTTTCCCACCGAGCCCGGTCCATTGCGAGCTTGTCGCTCAGTTGGCCGGACTCCTTGATGATCATCACGCGCTTGCGGGTGGTGCGGTCATCCGTGACCACGGCGGAAACCTCAGCCGCCTTTTCGCCAAACTCGGTATCGGTCCCGCTGCGCTGGCCAAGAACCCGGTACTCGGAAAATACCCCGGAGAAATCCAAGCCCGCATCACCGGTCAGAATGTTGCGCCCTACTTCAAGCTTGTCGCTGGCCCAGCCTTCGCTGCCGGGCTTCGACAGCACTGCCATGCCCGTGGCGTCATCCGTGGAGAACACCCGGAACAGGGTCAGCAGACGGTCGATGGACTCAAACACCGTCTCACCTGGCTCAATCGTGTGATCGGACAGCGTGCCGGTTTCGGCGATCTCGCTTCGCACCTTGATGCCATACGGCGCGGCCAGCGCCTTCACGATGGCCAGCACGCCCTGGCCGCTCCACTGCCCCGGTTTGTTGACCGCCGCGCAGTCCACCAGGTCGGCAGTCAGCGAGCGGCCGGAGATTGTCAATGTGATGCTCTTATCGTCGTAGGCTATCGGTGAGGCAAATACCCAGCCGGTCAGCACCAGGTCGCCACCAATCCACACCTGGCACTTGGAGCCTTGGCGGATCGGGATCGCGATAGGCTGACCCGGCCACTTCCACGTTATGCCGAGGTTGAAGTCGCGGGCCTGGCGTTCCAGCCCTGCGGAGATCTCGACGTTTTTCCAGCCGCCATAGTCCAGGCCGTCAACGGTCAGGCTGACGGCATTCGATGCATCGAGCATGGGTTACTCCTGAGCGATCTTGAGCGACACCGGCGGTACAAACCCCGGGTGACTGATGCGGTTGCGCTGCACAATCTCCCCTGCCCGCGTGGAGTCGCCAAAGCGCCTGTAGGCGAGCACCAGCGCCGGCAACGTTTCAGCCGGCGTCATGTCCACCAAACGCACACCGGACGCGGCCACGGCGGTCAGGTGCTTTACCAGCACCTGGCGCATGGTGGTCAGCGCCCGGTAGTGATCAGGATCAGCCTTAAGCGATGCCTCCCAGATAGCCTCACTGAGCGTGTCGCGCAGCTCAAGCACGTCATCTGCCACTGGCACCTCGGGCCGATCCACCGGCGACACGGCCTGCTGATCAATCGCCGGTACCGAGTCCATCACCGCCGGGCGAATTGACACAGGCATCTCACTGATGATTAACCCGACCTGCACCAGCAAGGCGTCTTGCACCAGGTCGGCCGTAGCCTGGGCCATGGCGCTGGTATCCACCCCGTTGGCCTGGGTGACGGTGTTGATATCGTTCACTGCCGACGTGTGCTGCGATGCGGTGGCCACCGTCGCGCGGTAGCTTGAACCGGGGCTTGAAAAATCCAGCCCGGTGAAGTCGCTGAAATAGCTGGAGAACAACGCACCCAGCGCACCGGGTGAGTTGATAAGCGACTGCACAAAACCGCTGAGGTTGGTGAACAACCCCACCAAGGGAGCGAACTGGCGCTGAATCGCGCCGTACACGCCCGACAGGCTATTGCGAAGCCCGATGACACTGAGCCGCGCCTTGTCGATTTTTTCCATCGCGGCCTTGTAGCGGGCAAGGGCCGAGTCCAACAAACCTTCCGACGACTTGACCACCTGCTGCCGCGTGTTCGCCGTGGCCGTGGGAAACTTGCGCGGCGTATCGGGGTAGAACGTCAGTTCAAACCTGGCAACGCCACCTTCCCGGCGATCATGGGTCAGATCGCACTCCCCCGCCTTAACCAGCATCCGGCCAAGCCAGGGGTGCACCAGCTCACCAGCGCCTTTCGTCTGCAATGCTTCCTGCAACTTGTCGCGCCGTTCGAAGCAATCGTCACCAATCACCCAGGCGCTCATCCGGTGGACTTGCGCCTGTTTGCCCAGCGGTTCGAAGTAGGGCTCGTCCCGCTGCGGGAACTCATGCAACTGGCCCTTCTGCCCGACCGGGACGCCGGCCCGCTCGATCAAAAAGCTGATGCCCCGGTATGAGGCGGGCAACAGCTGATCACGCCACGTTTGTTCCATTGGCTACCTCTGCGTGCCGACTGTGCGCTGGCCGATATTGGGCTTGATGGTTAGGCCGCGCTGATTGGTTTGCGACTGCTCCACGGTGGTACCAGGCGGCGCGCCGTTGAGGTTGATGTCGATTTTGCCGTTTAGGTTCTGCGCGTTGGCGGCGGCTGTTTGTTGCAGCAGACTGCCCGGCGCAGGCATCTTGCTGGGCGCCTGCAGCAGTTGGCCGGGGTTGATACCTAGTTGCGAGTTGTTGGCCAACTGGCGGTTCTGTGCCATCTGCACTGCATTAGCCTGGAGAAACTCACCCGTGCCCCCACCGACTCCCGCGTTGCGCAGGCGCTGCTGATCGGCAAAGGCATTGGCCTTGCTGGTGGCCGTCTCGATGAGACCATCACCGCCCTCCCCGCCGCCGAAGAACTTCATCATAGGTTCGATGATTGGCCGCAGTTTTTCCCACAAGCTTTTGAACCAGGCACTGATGGGTTCCCAGTTCTTGACGATGTACCCCAGAGGAGACCAGTCAAACATTGTCTTGAGGAAGTCCATCACGGGCACAGAGATCGCAACCAGGACTCCCCATATAGCTTTGAAAAAATCCGTCAACGGCCCCCAGTTGGACATGATCAGACCGATGGGTGTCCATGAAACAAAGGTCTTGAACATATCCCAGGCTGCCATTGTGGGGCCTTTAATCTTGGCCCACATGGACTGAAAGTACGGGGCAATTGCAGACCAATTTGCAACGATAAGTCCTGCCGCCACCGCGATACCTGTCGCGATAAGCCCGATGGGGTTTGTTTTCAACGCGAAAGAAAGCAACTTCGTGGCCACAATGGTGGAGACGATGCCGAGCCGCAGCGCTGTAAACGCGATACCAGCAGCCGCAACCCCCCTTACGACTGCGGGGTTAGCCTCAATTAACTTTGCGAGCTGGACCACCATAGGCCGCACGGCATTCACGACATCATTAATACTTTCCAGAAATGCGCCACCAATAGCCTTTGAGACGCTCTCGGTCGCATTCTTAAGCAGGCCCAAATTGTTCTCTGTGGTGGCGGCACGCGATGCGTATTCCTTTTCCATCGAGCCCGCGTAAAGCGTGGCATCCCCCACTTTCGTCAAATTGCTCTTAAGCAAATCGAGGTTCGTGACCAACGAGACGATGGAGGTTACCGATTCGGTTCCGAACATCTGGGTCAACAAGCCAACGCGGGAGGCTGCATCAACCTTTCCAATTCGCTCCAGGATATTCAGGATGGTGCCCTGAGCATCTGTCTGCATCGACTTCGCCACCTCCTTGGAGTCAAGCCGGATCGCCTTGAACGCCTGCGACTGGGCCTTCGTTGCCGATGTCCCTTTCGTCATCGACAACATGAAGTTCTTGATCCCAGTGGCTGCCACTTCCTGCTCGACACCCACACTCGCCATCGTCGCGCCAAGCGCCGCAATTTGACCAGACGCGAGCCCCGCAACCGCACCGAGAGGCCCCACCCTTGTAACGATGTCGGAAATTTGCTTGGTGTTCGCCTTGCCGGTGTTGCCAAGATAGTTAATACGGTCGGCCAAGCTATTGACGCCTGTCTGCGTCAATTTGAAAGAGGTTCGCCAAGTCGACATCATGTCGCCGCTCTGCTCAGCAGTTTGGTCAAACGCCACGCCCATCTTTAACGCGGCCTCGGCAAACCCCAATAGCTCATCTGATGCGAACCCAGCCTGACCGCCGGCAGCGACGATTTTGGCAATATCGCCTGCCGTCATAGGAAGCACCTCTGACATCCGCGTGATGTCATCTCCCATTTTTTTAAACTGGTCCGGTGTATCGAAGTTAACGACCTTCTTTACGTCCGCCATTTGGGATTCGAATTCAATCGCCGAACGCGCCCCCACCGCAAACGGTGCGGCCAGGGCGCCGCCTGTGATCAGATCCTTGATGCCGATTTTTCCGAGGCCGGTTTTTTCAAGGTTCTTCCTAAATGTCCCAACGTTCTTTTGAATCCCAGCCAACTTCGGCGACAACTTGTCGACGCCGGTGATCAACGCCTTGAGCTGAAACTTATCCATGGCTATGCCTGCTGTGTTTTGTTGATTCGCTGGGCGTGCTCCAGTGACTCACAGAGCACGTCCAAGGGCCTGGCCATCATCAGCTCGGGGTCAGTCTTCCAGAACCAGGCGAGGTCATAAGCGACGGCTATCAGGTCGGAGACTTCGCTGATGCCGCGTTCATGAAAAAACGGGTGATGGCCCAAGCGAGGTCGTTCAGGTCTGATAGGTCCAACTGATTGACCGATGAAGCTGGGATTGCAGCGCAAACAGCGATGTATTTGGCCGCGACATCCGTGTCGATTTTGACCTCTTCGTCTTGACCGATCTTGTAGGGCAACGACTTTATCGCCCGCACCTCTTGCACTGTCGGGCGCCGGAGATTCAACTGGGTTACTGTCTCGCCGTGGGCTTCAATTGGCACTTGCAACGTTACTGTTAAGCTCATTGCCATTTCCCCTTGATGCCATCAAATTGCAGTTCAACAGTGCCGTCGTCAGCTTTGTGGGAAGGCTCATCAACCAAGTAGGCACCGACGAGAACGTACACACGCCCATTCTTGAATTCGGTGGTGACCGTCATATCCCGGCCATTTACCAACTTACTGATTGGAAAATCGGGCGTGAGAAGCGCGGTCATCTTTATGTACGGCGGCAGCTCCTCTTCCTTGTAGTAACCCGGAAAAACCGTCTCCCGCTTCACGTCCATCAAAGGGGCTTCGGCGCCCCCAGTGATAGTCAGTTGGACGCCATCCACTTTGACGTAGGTGGTACCCGCCACTAATTGACCCATGGTCATAGTCTCCAGAATGCAAAAGCCCGCACTGGGCGGGCTGGGGTTGTTCAGAAAGTGCGGCGAGTGGGGTTAAGCAACGTCGCTGTATTGCAGGCGGAACTGATTGAGCATCGCGAACACCCGCAGTCCGTTGATGTAATCAGGCGGAAATAGCACGTTGAACCGGCTCGGATCGCGGCTATCACGCTCAACAATCAAATACTCAGCGAACAACTCTGAGTTTTCTACGTGACCTTCCAGCTCCAGCTGGATGTATTGCGCGATCAGCTCGCCACGAATGACACTTGACGTCACGATCGGCTGACCCGCTCCGAACTGGGTACCATCGTTGGCTGCCTTATGGCGGCCATACTTACTGGTCACGACGCCCTGCATCCGGCGGATTACGAACGCTGACTGATGCATGGTCTCGCTGTCCAAGTAGGAGTTATCCGCTTGGCCGTAGGCATTCTTCTGGTACGTGGTGATCGAGCGCTGAATGCGCACATAACCACCTTCGTAGTACGCAGTGGCGATGCCGTAGCTGAGCAACGACTGGCGCTCCGTGAGCATGAATCGCTCACTGGCCGGGGCAGGATCCAGGCCTGGCATCGTTCCGCTTTGCGTCGGGCGGCTGGCATCAGCAGAGATGAACACCGCCGTGCGCGCAGCCAACGACGCGGCCTGCACCCAAAATGGCTGCGGCACACCAGTCTCCATTGCCTGGATGGTGACGTGCTGATCATTCCGAGCCTGACCCGCTGCTACCAAAGTACCTACCGTGCCGCGCTTGGCCCCGTACACGTGCCCGAACAATTGCTTGGCATAACTCCAGCGCCCGGTGCTGTCATCCATCGCCCCCTTCCAAGCGTCCAGGGTGTTGGTATCGGTCCAAGGCACACACAGGAACTCGAAGGGTTCGTCACCCAAGGCAGCAAGTGCATCGACCTGGTCAGGCACGCCAACCCCGGCAGTCATTTTGGTCAGGACAACCGCGAGACCAGCCGGGGTAACTTCGCCGTTGGTTTTACCCATGCGGTTGAGCTGCAGGCTGATATCGTTACCACTGTCACCCTTCCACTTGCAGGTAAGGGTAACGACGCCCGCCGATGCATCAGCGGTGACAGGCAGGTCTTGGGTGGCATTGACCTTCACAGCCAGTGCAGAGGCCGCAACGGTTGGCGTCGCAGCGGCCGTCACCGTTGCCTGCACTCGCACGCCGCCGATGTACAGATTCAGCAGCCCGGATTCCGTTGCAGAGCCCGTGATCGTAACGGTTGCAGTGGCGACAACGCCTTCGTCGTTTTGCAACGGCAAGCACCATACCTCACCGACGGGGTCTACCTTGCGCCACGCTTCGTACATTGCTGCGAGCATTGAGCCAGAGCCGCCGATGCTCTTGGCCAAGCCCAGGCTCGGGACCAGAACCAGCTCACCGACACCCTCACCGCCAGCGTCGCTATTGACCTGGGCAACGATCAGGCGGCGCATCGCCGACGACGCAGTGTTGGCCGCCGAGTTGTCCATCTCCGCGTAAAACAGCGGCACCCGCAAGTCCGCCGGGATATTGCTGAATCCAATAGCCATTATTTAGGCTCCTCGGTTTTCGCCGCCTTGACGGCCTTGGTGGGGGTTTTAACGGTGATGTCGGCATCGGCCAAGCGGCGGCGCCAATACGCGTTGTCGGGAACCTCACGACCCGCGTCGGGCAACAGGTCGCCAGCCTCCGGGTCAGGCACGGCGCGGCCATCGGCCGGCACCACAGTGATGCGCTTAGTCATGGTGTTACGTCTCCTGAGAATTTCACTTCGATGCGCCCATCCGGGCCGGGTCGTTGCAGGTTGGGGTCGGCGGGATCAATGCAGTCCATGTCAAAATCAACGCCGGTAAAACCGGGCAAGCCATCCAGCTCAAGTTCCTGCCAGGTTTCCGCCGGGTCACTCGCGGCGTTGCGCCCGATCTGGAAGCTCGCCGAGAAGGTAAAGCGGTAAACCACCCGGCTGCGGTTGATAGAAAGCAACTCGCCACCGGCGTATTCAATCGGCGTGTATTCCGGCGCGGGAACCCAGGCAACCAAAGCCCGCCAGATCTCCGCACGGAACAGATGGGTAAGATCTGCCGCCTCCTGGCCCCGCTCATCTCGGGTGTCCACCACCAGCACCACATCGAAAAAATCGGTGATGGCCTGGCGCAGCCCGTTCTGCACGTCGTTTTCAGTGAACTTGTCAGACACCGCGATCACATACGCAGAGGGGTGACTCAGCTTTGCACTGGCGGCAACTGCCTCGAAATCAATGCCGCCAGCCACACGCCCTGAGAAGCTGGGGCAGTACTTGCGCAGATGGGCGACGATTGGGGAGATCTTCATGGGCGAATTCCAGGTAATAAAAAACCCCGCCGAGGCGAGGTTATTTGTCAGGTCAATGTCAGCCGAGAGCGTCGGCAAAGGCTTGCGACAAAATCTCACGAACTGCCGACGACGAGTCCTGCAGCGCGTCGCTCATGTAGTTGGCCCGCGGCTCAATCCGCCAGCCGTTGCTCTTGCGTTCAGCGACCAAAGCAGCGCGGGCGCCCTTACGGCGCCGGTTGCTCTTGCCACGGCCTTCACCCGGTGCCAGCTTTTTGATCCGACGCCCCTGCTTGACCCCGTAGTGCAGGTAGGCCGGATAGTACTCAGACATGGCCCCCGTTTTGTACGGGGCAATCTTCACCAGGAACCCCGACCGGGACACCTTGAAGTTGATCGAATCCAGCAAGGCGCCGGTTCGATTTACTGGGTAGCTGTCTTGGCCACGGGACAATGCGACGTTTAGCTGAGCGCGCTGGCGAACCAACTTGCCCGCCTTGCGCATTGCAGCCTTGATCTTCTTTTTGTCGAAAGAGTCGCGGTGAAAATTTTCGAAGCCTTCGATGTGAATGTAGCCGTCGACGCCAACCGAGTTAGCCATAGATACTCCCACTTGGCTGAAGCGCCCCCAGCTCTTCGACCTCCAGTATCGTAAAGCGCCGAGTGCCATTCATATCAGCCACACGCTTTACCCGGTAGATCGAACCGCCGTGGACGACTTCATGCGAATCGCTCATACCCTTCAAGTAATAGAAGATGATCCGGTGGGTGATTTTCACCTCTGTCTGGACGCCATTGGCATAGACAGCCGTTCCGACCGGCTCAATCTTCGCCCACCGCCGCTTCTGGTCAGTGAACAGCGAGTCGAGGCCCTGATCAGGCGCCGGGGTGTCTGACCGCAATCGCAGGGTGATACGCCGGTCCAGTTCGCCGGCACTGGGTTCGCGCATGGCCATGGTCAGAACCTCGGCGGTAAGGTGATCTCGGCCACCAGGTGGTCAAGAAACGTTGATGGCAACTCAGAGAGCGTCTGCCCCACCAGGAACATCTCCGGGTGACGATAGATCGTCGCTGCTGCCATCAACAGCCAGTTGCGTACGCCTGGGTGGATGTCCATATCCAGTCCGGCCTTGTAGCGGATGCGGAGCCGACCAGCGGGCCGTGCTGCGGGGAAGTGTAGAAAACTTTCCCGCTGATCCTGACGCAGATCGAAGGGGCCAACTTGCTCGACCCAGCTACCGTCGGACTGCAGGGAGAATACCGAAACAATCTCGCTTGCCTGACCAACATCGAGGGCGTGCCCATTCTGTCGGTCTGCTGGCCACTCTTCTTCGTACACCGCACCGCGAATTGCCGCACCCGTCTTCGACTCGCATTGCGTGGTGACGCCGGGGATGATGATCTGTTCGATCAGCTCCGGCGCCATGTCTTCCGGCTCAACACGGCACTGGAACGCCACCTGGTCAAGCGTCAGGACCGGCGCGCCGGTGTATTCGATTCGGCGAGCCATGACTTATGGCTTCGCGTCGTCGTCATCATCGCCACCGGTGCCCGCGTCCAGATCACCGCCTTCACCACCTTCTCCGCCAGCACCACCGGATAATTCCTTCTCGTCGCCGGCACCAGCTGGGGGTTTATCAGCCGCCTTCTGGGCTGCTTTTTTCGGTGCCTTAGCCTTCGCAGCGACACCCGCGCGCTCGTAGATCTCGGCAAAGCCTTTCAACTCCAAGCCGTCAACTACAGCCGGATCAAACCCCGCCAACTCGTCCACTGAATAGCCGCGCCAGGCTTTCAGAAAACGCACCACAATTTTATCGCTCATGACATTGACCTCTGAGATGCAAAGCCCCGCCAAGGCGGGGCAAGGGGATTACATGCCCGCGCCCCACTTGACGGCGACGGCAACCACGATGCACTCCACATGACGTGGACCGAAGTCGTGCTTGGCGATGACTTTCACCAGGGTCTGATCGCGCTGGAAGGCGCTGACCATATTGCCGTCAGCATCCTTGTAGGACGCTTCGTTGCTGAAAGCGATGGTCAAGTCCATGTCTTCGCCGATCATCATGTCGGCGAAGTTCACGAAGTAGAATTCCGACTCATCACCGCCCGCACCGAGGTTCACTGGGATCTGGTTGCTCAGCCCCACCGGATAGCCCTTGAAAAGGCCCTGTTCAATTTCGGGATATGCCTTGTTGCCGTTTCCGTCGCGCAGCGTCTGCAACCAACGCAGCGTACGTGGGTGCATCAACCACCCGCAGGACTTCATCATCACGTTCGCGGTTTCGATGCGAAGCATCATTCCGCCGCAGAAGAGGTCAATCTTCTCCAGGGTGAGGTCTGCAACCGCAGGCGCCGGCAAAACGTTGAATGGTAGCGCCCAGTAACGCATGCCCTTCGGCAACGAACCGGAACCATCTGCCCGAATGAAGTGAAGATCCTCGGAAAGGCCCATAGAAACCGCCAAATCCTCTACCACCAGACTATCAATGCGTGGATTGATCCCGGCATTAGCAATCAAGTCATTCGAGATCGGCACAATCGCTGCCGCCTTTTTGGCAGACAGCTTGGTGTCCGCGAACGTCATACCGGTGATTGGAATGTCCTGCTCGGTCCCGATGTAGGTGACTACGGTATTCCCGGTGATTCGCGGCTGAGTCAGGTTGCCATTGTTCAGCGGCAAACTGCGGGTGCCCATCTTGCGCACAATCGACATGGGCCGGAGCGCTTCGATAATCTCAGACGAGAAGTTCGTTGGAATCAGTACACCCCCGGCCCCCGGCGTGACCGTGCTCAACGCCATTGCCACTTCGGGCGCGTATCCAGCCTGCTGCGCCATCTGTGCCGCCTGATGCTGATTACCCTGGGCAGCAGCCAGCAAACGTACCATTTGAGCCATTCGCACACCCGGCTCAGGTTTCTGCGCATAGGGCCCAGAAATATGCGTCGGCGGGCTATTAATACCCTGGGCGCTTTCAGCAACCGGCACTGCACCGGCGGCAACAAGGCGCTCAGTCGATTCGGCGCGGGCTAGCTTCGCTGTCAAGTCGTTGATTTGCGTTTCCAACTGGGTGAACTGTGCCAACTGCTCGACGGACAAATTCCCGCCGTCTGACTCAATCTTGGCGAGTGCCTGGACCTGAGCCACCAACTGGGCGCGTTCGCTACGCATTTGAAGTACAAGGGACATGGTGCCTCCTGGGCATTAAAAAACCCGCACTAGGCGGGCTTCGATGAGTGCCGCGAACGCGGTCAGCTCAGTGTTTGAAGATTCAGTGCTGCGGCGCGAACCGCGATGCGGCCACCCTGGCGGCTCGCACGGCTTACCGCGACAGAATGGGAAAGGTCATCAACGGCCTGTTGCGGGCTCTGCATTCGGTCAGCAAGCCCGGCGCTGATGCCAGCCTGGCCTCGGTAAAGCCCGGCCTCGGTCGCCATCACCTGTTGAACAGACAGCCCCCGGTATTCAGCCACGGCGTTGACGAAGAGCTGGTAACTCTCTTGCACCACGTCGTTGAGGTACTTGAGCGACTGGTCGCTCAAGGGTTCATGAGGGCTGAGATCGTTTTTGTGAGCGCCGGCAAACACCGTGGTCACCTTGACGCCCATGCCCTCCTCCATCTTGGAGCGATCCATGTGGCTGGCGATAACGCCGATGGAACCGACACCGCTGGTCTGGCTCACCACCAGCTCGCTACAAGCCGAACCCAACAGGTAGCCGCCGCTATAGGCCATGAAGTTGACGATGCCGGTGATCGGCTTTTGCTGGGCCATATCGCGGATATCTGCCGCCAGTTCGAAAGCCCCCACGGCAGAACCGCCTGGACTGTCGATGTCCAACACGATCCGTTCGACCATGGGGTCAGCAACTGCGTTACGAATCTGGCTCCGAAGCTGCTCATAGCTGGTCATCGTTTCGCACATGCCGATATGGCTGCCGCGACTGACCAACACGCCGCTGACGGGAATTACCTCGATACCGGTGCGAGCGATTGCGGTGCGGCGTTCTTCTTCGCGCTGAGCGATACGGTCCATCCCGTCATCCGACCACAAGCCGGCAGCGCCAGCAGCGCCAATGTTGACGATGTTCAGGCTCATCACCTGGTTGGCCCAGCGTACGCCGAGGTCCAACATGTCAGGCATTACCAACAGCGGCTGATTGAACAGCAGGCTGGAGGCTCGTAGGTAGTTTTTCATTGCGCCAGAATCCTCTCAATTTGAGCGTGCTGCATTTCCAGCTGGGCGCGCACGGCAGGGTTGGCCAAGTCAGCACCGCCCTTACCCGCGTCAACCATATTCAGCGGTTGCATGTAGATGTCACCACCGATAACAGGCGGCATGTTCTCCAGGCGCCGGATGTCATTGGCGCTGAGCCAGCCCCACTGCCGCCCAATGGCATAGGCTTCGTAACGGCTCTTCTGGTCGCCACGCAGTAACCCGGAGAGGTTGAATTCGATGAAGTAGTTGCGCCGGTCGGCGGGCAACAGGAAGTCACGCATCATCGACTGTTCGTGACGCTTAACCCACGGCAGCAACGCGAACACCACGAACTGAATCATCAGCTGCTCAAGGGTGTTGTAGTTGGACTTCTCCAGGTCGTTGACCATGGGCAGCGGGATCTTGTAGATCCGGGCGATATCGGTACCGGTGGTTTTGAGAATCCCCAGCACCTCGGCATCCACGTTGTTCATGGAAACAGGCTTGAAGGTCATGCCCTCTTGCAGCAAGGCCACCTTCTTGGCGTTGTCCATGCCGCCGAACTTCTGACCCCACTGGTCGACGATCTTGTCGATGCTGCCCTGATCCTTGATCGCGGGCGCTTCGCGTGGCCGCTCGATCACACCGGAGACCGTCACACCGTTGGCAAAGCTCTTGCCCGTGTACTGCCTGACAGCCTGGGCCAGCCCCAACGAATCGGCGTGCACCTCAATCGGCGACAAGCCGACGTAGTGGTTGGTACTGAACCAGCGAACATGGTGAACCATGCGCATCGGCAGCGCTTCACCGCCACCGATTCGGTAGTACGGCAACATATCGCCGCCCTTGAGCACCTGCACCTTGTCGTTGCACAACGGCCAGAGCGCCACCACATTGCCGTCTTCGCGGCGGTCAATGAAGCTGTAGCCGTTGCCGCGTAAGCCAGCGGCACCCTGCATGCACTCCATGAACTCGTACGGCGTCTGAAAGCCGTTCGGCTGGTACCGCAGCACGTCGTAGGCCGGATGGTTAATCGCCGATTCGCGCTGGCCTTTGTCCAGACGCTTGTACATCTCACAAGGCAACTGGCCCATGGTCTCGGCCAGCAACGTGACGCAGTTCTGCAGGATCGGCAAACCCAACGCTGACTCCGGCGTGACCTTCACCCCGGAGCTGTTGCGCCCGCTGCCAATCAAGCCGCGCCAGAAGCCGCTCCCGGTTTCAGTAAGGTTGCCGCGCCCTTCGCCGAGCACGCTTGAAAAGAACATGCTCAACCTCCTTTGGGTTTGGGTTGCAAGGCAGCAGCTGCGCGATCCGCCAGCCGGGACCAGGCCATAAGCCCGACACCCGCCACGACACACGCAGCGGGCACGTGGACCATCGCCACACCGCCGACCAGCAGGCAGAAGCCCAGCAGGCCGGACAGCCAGGACAGGATGACCAATTTCATATACCGACCCCTTCGTCGTAGATGGATTTACCACCAGCGCCGGCGGCTTTACCGCTGATGCCGGTGGCCATGATGCCGGCGACAATGCCGTCGATGCGGCCCGTAGCCTTGGCCTTGTCAGCCTTGCGGTTGTTGGCAGGGTCAGAAACGATTACCGCGTTGCCTGCGTTCCAGGTCATTACCGGGTTACCGTCGTGCCGCAGGGTTTCTACTGTCTCGCTTTCGACCAGCTCCCACTCACTGGGGTCAAGGTCAATAACTACGTCACCCTCGGGTTTGGGGGCCAAGCCCAGCAGGCGCCGCTCAAACTCATCTACGGCTGGGCCCATGTCCTTGTACCCTTGGCCGAACCCCACCATCTCGGGCAGCGTGATGTCGTATTCCGACATCAGTTGCAGCAAGTCTTCGATCCGCCAGCGGTCGTACGCGATGCGCTCCACGCCGAAGTAGGCAGTGATGGTGACCAGGCGCCGTAGTACGTGCAGCTTACTGATCGCTCGCCCCGGCGTTGTTTCAAGGTGCCCGGCCTTGACCCACATTGCATAAGGCACCTTGTCGCGATCCTCACGACCTTGCAGATCGTCGTCCGGGATCCAGAAGTACGGCAGCATCCGCCAATGCGGATCGTGCGGAGCCGGCCAGAACAGCAGAACAAAAGCCGTCAAGTCCGTGGTACTTGCGAGGTCGAGCCCGCCGACGCAGCGCCGGTTGCGCAACATCCGCATCGGCACGCGCTCTTCCGCCTGCTTCCAAACCGCCCACGATATCCATGGGGCGTCGGCCTGGGTCCACTCGCAGAAGTTCAGACGCCGCACCACCGACTCTTGAGCTGGCAACCCCCGTGCGGCCTTCACCTGCTCGCGCAAGTACTTGCGACCCGGGATGCCATCCGCCTGGCCTTCGGCGATGTGATCGAGCGAGGGGTTAACCTTCGCCCAGCAACTTTCGTCTTTGAACGGATCGTCGTCCTTGTCGAGCGAACAGATGAAGGCGAAAAAGCTGTCGTCATCCTCAATACCGGCGCAGATCCGCACGCCCAGATCATGATACTGACCGCACACCGTTTTCTTGTCGGAGCCGCTGTTGGTGATCATCACCACCATGGCCTTGCGGCGGTTCTTGGTACCGGCGCGCATCATGTTCACGGTGGCGGCGGTTTTGTGTTCGTGCACTTCATCAAGCAGGCCGATGTGTGGCCGGGGGCCTGACTTGCCTTCGTCGGCACTGATCGGCCGGAAGAACGAATTGGTGTTTGGGTAGAACAGGTTCCACACCTTTTCGTCGCGACCAGACGGGACTAAGCGAGAGCGCAGCTTGGTGGACATTTCGACCATAGACACGGCGTCACGAAACAGGATCATCGCCTGATCGCGCTTGGTCGCAGCGGCGTAGATCTCGGCGCGCTGCTCGCCATCTGACACCAAGCCATACAAGCCGATGCCGGCCACCAGAGGGCTTTTGCCAGAGCCTTTGCCGGTCTCGATGTAGCCCAGGCGGAAGCGGCGGTACCCGTCCTGCGTCGTCCAGCCGAACAGACTGCCGATAACAAACGCTTGCCACGGGGCCAGCAGGAAAGGCATGCCTTCGTAGTCGCCGCCGTTTAGGCAAAGCACATCTTCGAAAAAACCTATGGCTCGGTTGGCCTTGCCACGATCCCAGATCAAGCCACGGGCTGGCCCGTGTTTCAGGTCTTGTAGATGCCGTTTGCAGGCGTTGCGGACATCAGGACCGGCGACGATATCGCCAGCCAACACCGCCAGCGCAAACGCACTGACGCGATCATCAGGTGAAGTACTTGTCTGCGGCGTCTCGTTGCTCATTGGGGAATAGCTCACCTTGCGGCGCCGGCGACGTTTTCAGATTGCGCCGGGACATAGGCGACAGACCGAACTGGGCGCCGGCGGCGTTGGCGCGCTTTTCGGCGTCATTCGCAAGCTGGCGAAGGACGTGCATTTGCTGCGCGCCGGTTTTGAAGGTCTGGATGTCGCCGCCCAGGTCATCTTCGGAGGCGTCATTGCGCTTCGTGATGAGCCGCTGGTACCGACGCCAGTCGGCGGTCGCCTGGCAGTAGGTAGCCAGCGCCATCGAATCCAATTTAGAAACGATGCCCAGGGAGATCAGCGCTGGCACCAGCTGCTCCCACTCAGCGATTGCATCAGCAGAAAGCACGTCTGGCATCGGCGGTGCACCAACCGGTACCGGTGGAGCTGCGACCTGAGCCAACAGATCGCTGACGTTTTCGCGACCACGGTTTCCTTGCAGCAATTTCAGCGCCGCCGGCGTTCCAGGGCGACCCGAGTTTCCGTTTCCGGCCATAAATACCCCTGTCTTGTTGATACCCCCCCTCCCTCATTTATCCCGACTTTGCACACGACGGGGGGCGAGCGGTCTAGAAGAAATTTCCAAAAAGGTTTTTCACCCCCCCTACCCTCCGGGGCGCGCTTTTTTGGTGCATTTTCGACCTATGGTCACCGATTCCAGTGATGCCCAGGATCAACAGGCCGACCGTCAGGCTTGCAGCCAGGCACCGTGCCGGTCCGCTCCATCCGCTGCTTGGTCGAGTCGTGGCAGAACTTGCAGAGGCTCGCCCAGTTAGCAGGATTCCAGAACAGCTTCCATGCAGCCTTGAGGCGCACCGGATCGCCGCTGTCCTTGGCGTCCTTTAGCTTGGGGGCGACCTTGTGGTCGACAACGCTGGCCGCGACCGGCCGCTGATCAGTCGAACACATCGTGCAGTAAGGGTTCGCACGCAAGTGAGCGTCGCGGGACTTCTGCCACTTGTACCCATAACCGCGCTCCGTACTGCTACCGCGCCGGTCATCAGACACCTTGCTCATCAGCCCACTCTCCATACCCGAGCCAGGTTGCCCGAACTCTGGCACACCGACCCGACGAACACTGCCAGCAGCAGCACCAGCGGCCACGAGTTACGAGGCATGATCAACTGACCCTTGCCGATGTAAACGATGACGGCACCGGAAGCTACCATCACCAACCAGGCAAGAAAGCTCATGTCACGGCGGAACCGTGCGCCCCGCCGCTGGAAGGTGAATAGGCGAACGAACAACGCAACACACAACCAGAACGTGGCCTGGGTAAGCACCTGCTGAATCACGTGACTATCCATCCTGCCTCCCATGCGGTTCGGCATCGATACCGCGTCGCTTGATGATGGCGAGTGCGACCGTGACCACCAGCACCGACGCGCCGAATGCAGCGGGCCCGGAATGCTTGAACGGCCGAATGCCCCACAATTCCAACTCGCCAAGGCCCGGGGCGAACAGATAGCCCATGACGAAGGACACCAGAAGGAACACCACCCGCTTCCATACCGGCAACTCCTCGGTGGTGGTGAAGAACACCAGTGCACCAGCAAGAGCACCGATGACAGCCAGTGCATCAATCCCGGTGAACAGCCCAGTTACAGCAGCACCGGCACCGCCGGCCACGACAACAGTTGCAGCCGTGCTTGCTGGCTCGCCCATGCTGATACTCCATTGCAGACACCCATCGGGCAGAAAAAGAAAACCCCGCCGAAGCGGGGTTAAGTGACCGGTCTAGGGGAACCGGGTAAAGCTGCACAGCACGTGCGAGGTCAGCGCCGAGGCGCAAATTCCATATCGTGGGGACTTTTTACCCCCTGAGTACGGAACCGAAAAGGGGGCAATTTCGGTTAACTGACTCGCCGCAACTTTGACGCAGCTTTGAGGAGACTTTGAGGCAAAGCGCCCTGACCAGCGGTAAGCCACTTTCTTGCCCCAGACCGATCAGCCAATACCTGTAGCAACCGCAGATGAAGACTATGCACCCAGTCATAGTAGGTCTGCTTCGCCCGGGATGAGGAACCGACCAGGTGCAACTGCATCAACCACGTTGGGGCCGATTCATCGGTATAACGAACCACCGCCAGACGCTCCAGCATGTGACCGCGCTCATCCTGTCGACTCACCTCAGCCAGCGCCGCTGCAACCTCTTGCGCAACAGCATCAATGCCAGCACCGCCATCAAGCAGGCTCCGAGGGCCAGGCGTACCACGGGGAGCGCAACCACCCCATTCCATGATCGTGGCCATTGGACTGCCCAGACCGCCGGCAGAGCCACAGCGCCGTGTTTGCTCGCCCCAATACTTCAACAGAGTTTCCATTTCTTCGATCATCGCCCTGCTCCCACGCTCAAAACCCAACCCAACACAAAAAACACCCTACCCAACACAAACCCAACACACCTAAAACCCTTTAAATTCAATAGCTTTAAATCAAATGTGTTGAGTGTGTTGGGTGTGTTGGGTTTAACGGTTCTCGCATAAGAAAAAAATCTTGCTGCCATGGGTTCAATTAACGTCGCCCATGCGCGTGCGCGACGACAAACCCAACACACCCAACACACCAGCCGGAAAGCCGCGAAATAGAGTGCTCTAAATTGTGTGGGGTATCGAAAACCAACCCAACACACACCCAACACACCCAACACACTTTTAACCGGACTCATGCCGCTGCCGCCTTGATGTGGTCCCAGTTGTCGACGTTCCAGCCCGCCAGACGCGCCGCAGCCCGCCAAGCGACCACCGCCTTGCCCAGATCGGCCGACCTGAGTGATGGGGGCTGGGAAGCCTGGTCATCGCGGGGAAAGAAGAACGCTCCAAACTTGCGGTTGCTGCCATCGGTCCAGGGGATGGCGCGGGTCTTGTCCACCTCCGAGCTGATGAACAACGAGAATTTCGTCTGGCTCATCACATGCTCTTTGTTACGGTGGCACCACTCCAGAAACATCGCGTAGACGTCGGTCGACAAACAGGCGCCCCACATATCACGCCCAAGCTCGCCGTATTGCCAGAGGAACAGGAACGTCTGCCAACTGGCCCGACTCAACGCCACCAACCGCTCACGCGCCTCGGTGCTGGGTGGTCTGGTGCGTTGATCGAAGTCACCGAGGTCAACGGACAACAGCCACGCGTACAGTGCCGCGACACCACCGTTCTCCAACTCGCGGCCCACGGCCTTCTGGCGCTCCACCGGCAACGTCTCCATCGGCCACAGCACCAACATACGTCGATCGCTGGGTGCAATGGGCCAGGGCATAATCTCGTTACTGAGGAACGCCGCGTTCATGTGGTTGGCTTCCTCCCAACCGTTGATGAACTTGGACTCCATGCGCACCGTTTTGCCGGTGACCAGGTGCTTGATCTTGCCCACCTGGTTGTAACGCTGGTCACGGCTCACCACCTCTTCAAACACTGCCCACAGTTTTCGGCTTTGCCACGCGTTGAAGTTGCTTTCGAGCTGCGTCTGCCCGACCGTGGCGGCGTACTGGCCGTAAAGTAATCCGAAGGCATCGGCGAACAGCAGGCTTTTGCCCGAGCCTTCCATGGTCGAGTGAGCCAGCACCGCCGTATCCATCTTCGCGCCCAGGTGCTGCAACGGGTACGCCAACCACTTCACCAGCCAATCGTTCGACGATTTATCGTGGTTGCACAGGAACGAGATCAACCACCGCAGGTTCTCGCACGCGGCGTCATCACGGGCTGGCTCCATGGGCAACCCGTCGAACGTATTGATGTAAAGGTTGGGGTCTTTGGTCATCGTCGGGTCGAACACGATGTTCTCCACGTCGACCACGCGCCGCTCCGGGCTGTTCAACCACATGCCGTACATATCACCGATGGCCATCTTGACGGCGCCTTCGGCAACGCGGCGTTTCTTCTCCCGGTCCCAAACGTCCTTGGTACCGTCGATGTACACATAGCGTTCAATCGGCTCCAGGTTAAGCGCACCGCCCTTCTTGCCGGCCATCTTGCGGGCCTGCTCGATCTCCTTAACCTTGTCGTCCGAGATCAGCTTTTTACTCGTGTCGTCAATCCACTGTTTCGCCAACGGCTTACCGACGCGGGCCTCAAAAGCGGTTTTTTTCATGACCCGCGACTTGTCGAGATCCCACACCTGAGTGGTGCCCTCAACCAACACATAACGCCGGAGCACTTGCTCATAGGTCAGCACCTCCCCCGCCCCCCCGTCAGCAGCAGGAGCAGCCTCACTGGCCGGCTCGCCAGAGTCCTGCACGCGGGCATCCGCCGATGGGGCCGGGGGAAGATCTTGTGGGGCTGGGCGCGAGGCGTGCTGCATGCCCAGCATTCGGGCCGCGTCCTTCACCGCCCTAGACTGGTCGCCATCGTGGTCCAGCAGGCAAAACACCTCAAAAGCGTCATTCTGGTGACCGTTGGCCAGCGGGTCCGCGCCGTGGTGCGAATAGACCTTGCGGTCGGTGACCGTCACACCTGGTAGCCCGGTACTGCTATGGGGGTAGAGCCATTTGTTGCCGCGCTTGATGTAGTCATGGGCACGCAATAGCTCTTCCACATCGTGGCAGCGGTTGAACTCATCGATCACCGAGGGTTTGCCGTCTGCGGGTGGAGCACGCTTGATTGGTTTCGCGGCAGGCTTCTTGGGCTTCGGTGCCCAAGGGCACGCGGCCTCGGCATTGCGCTTGAAGACATCCCAATTCTGCCAAATATTCAGCAGTTCGTTGGTAAGCACCGGCAGACCATCAGCGGCACTCGGCGGCGTGCGCCAGGTATACGGCTTGCCAGTGCCCGGATGGATCGATGGCGGGAACACGTCCTGCACCAGGCCCGCACGCAGTTCAAACACCGTGAAACGCTTGTATTCGTCGGCTTCTGCCTGGGCTGCCTCCTCACCGACAGTATCGCCCTGCTCTTTCGCGGCCTTGGCCCGAGCCAATAGCCCCTTGTGAATCGATCCGTCAGGGTCTTTCTCGTTGGGCCAGGAAAGCGAGTGACGCGTCAGCTCGATGTCATCGGGCATCTTGAACAGCACACGAAACCGCAACGGGTTACCCACGATGGTCGGATAAACCACCGACATGGCATCCAGATCGAGGCCCATCTGGTCAAACAACACAAACCGCGTCCACTGCACATCGTCCACGTCCAACGAGCAGACACGGCTAGGCCCGAGCACGACGCCTAGGTTGTGGTTGGGGTTGCGTTGCCAGAATGCTTCGGCGGCTGCCGGGTCGGTAATGTAACCGCCCGGTTTGTTCCAACCCTTGCCCTTCGGTGCCTTCTCGCCCGGGTCAATCGGCACCAGGGCAAGGTTAAAGGTTTCGATGTAGCGGCGAGCCCAGGACGATATTGCAGCGCCAGTGGATTGCTCGCTCATCGCCGCCGCTCCCGCAACCCCTGGCAACTGACGCAGGTCGCACAACCCTGGATCGTCTGTTGACGAAGTAACGGGATGGGTTCGTTGCAATCCTCACAGAATTGCGCGCTGACAGAGCACGTCGGGCGCGGACGGCACGCCAATGCATGCAGGCGGAAGCGTTCGGCGGCTTCGTTGGCCATATCGATATCATCAGACATTCTGGCGGGCCTCCATCGCTTCCCTGGCCCCGGCCATAATGCCCAGCACCGCGCGGATCACGTCGGCGCCGTGCTTCTCCAGGCATTCAACCTCGTGCGGCTCCCAGATGTTGTCGGCAGCACCTTCATGCATGCTGGAAACAAACAGGCCTGTTTGGTGCAACACCTTGCTGACAGCCAGCAAGGCTTCCTTGGTCGGCGCCGCAGCTTCCGGCTTGTACCAAACCATCCCTGCGGGACGCATCAAGGCATCCAGCAACAAGGGGTTGGCCGTCAGGCGTATCACCTCTTCCAACTCATCAGGATCAAGCCAGCGCTGTTCGAAGTCGTGCTTGACCTTCTTTTGCAGGCTGTCGTAGTCCATGACCATATCGAGCGCCAGTGCGGTGACACCGCCATGGAAGTCATGCGCTGCGCGATAGATTGCCTTGCGAAGTGAAAGAACCGGCGCGATGGCCGGTGACTGTTCTGTTCGACTCATAACCGTAAATTCCCCGTTTACGGTCTAGTCATAGAAACGGGCACGCCCTATCCTACGACCACGACCGATGTGCATGTGCTGTATGTCGTCGTAGCCGGACTGGGGAAATCTTGTGGTGAGAGGCCCCAGTTCCGGCACCTGTTTAAGCCGCTTCAGAACCGCGCAGGTACGCCCAATCTATATCGGGGCGCATCACTTCGCAGACCACAGCCCCTTTGGACTCACGCTCAATGTTGACTGCGAGAGCCGCACTTGCTCGGCGATTGCAATATGCGACCTGCCGAAGCTGTCCTGCCGAGGTGTCGCATTTGCTCGCGAACGCCTCTAGATCCGTCTTGTTAAGACCTTTCAAAAATTCGTGCAGAGTCATGTGCACCTCCGTTCTGGATACGCAGATTAGCAATTGCTAATCAGCACAGCAATAGCAAACCGTAATTTACTGTTTGCTAACGTCAAGCGATCATGAGAAATGGATATCTACGAACAGCGCATTAAGGCTCTACGCCACGCAATGGCAGGGCTTACACAGAAGGACTTTGCCAATCAGCACGGGTTGGACGCGTCCTATTTGTCGCAGCTATTAACAGGCCACAGGAAGCTCGGCGAGAAAGCCGCGTCCTCGCTTGAGGCAAAGATCCAACTCGCTCCTGGAACGCTTGTAGCGCCTACTCAGCCGGTTGGTGACGAGACCGATACCAATTCGGTCCACCCTGTACTGCCTGGTAAAAAGAAGGTGATGGAGTCTCTGGGGTTTGTAACTATCCCGCACCTCAATGTCGCCGCGTCAATGGGATCAGGCAATGTACCGCCCGATCATCAGATCGAGGTCATACGCGAAATTACGGTCCACCTAGACTGGATTAAAACCCAAGGCCTCGCGTTTTCCGGGATTGAAAACCTGGCCATCATTACCGGCGACGGCGACAGCATGAATGGTACGTTTCGCGACGGCGATTCCCTGCTTGTAGATCGCGGTATCACGGACATAAGAACTGACGCGGTGTACGTGTTCACACTGGATGGAGATCTTTTCATAAAGCGTTTGCAGCGCCTTACTGGCGGCTCCTTACGCATGATTTCTGATAATCCGGTGTATCCAGCGATCATGATAGAGGGCGCTGACCTTGAGAAGGTCCATATCCAAGCCAGAGTTTTGCTGGTTTGGAATGCTAAAAAACTGTGATTGGACGCCCGACGATAGAAGCCCGCTTATGCGGGCTTTTTATTGCCTCTCACCGTAAAGAGTACATATGTGCTCTTTTTTTCTTGCCGTAGGAATCCTCTCGGAATACTGTATTAGCATACAGTAACCAAGGAGGATCCTATGGCAAAGCCCAACCCCAAAAGCCCCGCCCCAACCACGTCCATCGAGCTGCTCGGCGCGCGGCTACAGAAAATAATAAATGCCCCCGCCGCCCAAAAGGCACACGCTGCGATCATCTCGAAAGCACCAGATGAGGCCCAGGAAGATTGGGATCAGATCATAGAAGCGATTACAGAGACCGATGGTGTGCACGTCACTTTTCAAGACGATGGCGCTATTCGCGTGTATTGGGATGTACCCCAAACCGAGTAGGCCTGACACCAAACCAAACTAATTTAGCATCTGCTATTGCATTATAATTTAGCTATTGCTAATTTTGGCTCGTACTCCTCTCACCACAGGTTACGAGCCATGCAAACAACACAGCACAACAATCGCTGCCCGGTGTATCTCCACCCGGCAGCAGCCACCAGCCCCGCCGCGGTTGAGCGCATCCAGCGCAGCACCGGCCTGCTGGTCATCGTTAACCTCGGTCGCGTCACCATGTCCAGCGCCCCCGCAGTTGTCATCGCTGACGACCAGGGCCCATGGGGAGGCGATGCAGCATGAATCCCACCATCGAAGAGTTGATGCTGCAAATCCTCTCCACCTGCCTTCTGATCAACGCTCAGGGCAAATGGCATGCCTTCTACAATCTTTCCGGCCATGTTGGCACCGCTACCGTTACGTTGCGCCCAATTGATCATGACTACGATTCCAAGGGATTCTTTACGACGCCGCACATGGACGTCGTATTCGCATCCACTACCACTTGGCCAGAACGCATCACTGAAGTGGAGGGCCAACGGAATCTAATAGATTTGTTGGCGTGGACCCAGGGCTACCTCGCCGTGGAGGCCGCAGCATGAAGCCGATCCTCATTGGCCTCACCGGCCGCGCCCGCTCCGGCAAAACGACTGCCGCCGAACACTTGGTTCGCACGTACCTGCTGGAGCACTACGCCTTCGCTGATCCGCTTCGCGACGGTCTGATGGCGATCTTCAATCTCGACCCGAGCGATTTTGAAGGCGACCGCAAGGAACAGCCTCTTGCCTGGCTTGATCGCTCGCCCCGTCAATTGATGCAGTCGATGGGCACAGAGTGGGCACGCAACACCGTTCACCCCGACGTTTGGGTGAAGCTCGCACAGCAGAACCTCGACTACATGACCAAGGCTCTTGGGGCGGTACTCGGCTTCGTTGTCAGCGACGTGCGCTTTGAGAACGAAGCTGACCTCATCAGGCGCCGCGGCGGCACGATCGTTCACATTAGCCGGGCCGACGCCCAGGTCGTGAATCCCCACGTCAGCGAAGCCGGTGTCGCGGGCAACAAGGATGACCTGTTGATGTTCAACAACGGCACTGTCGAGGAGTTCTTGCGTTCGCTTGATGAGATATTCCTCATGATTCGCGAACGGCAGCAACAACCAAAACAGCTGTCTGCCTGAGGTCGCAACCATGAACCGCACCCTGGATCAAACCGCCGCTTTGCTCGGGCTCAAGCCCCGAGCCTTCCGCACCAGGTTGCGGGAGCTCGGCGTTATCAACTCATCCGGCGACCTGGCTAGCGCACACCGCGAACGCGGCTACCTGTTCTCGGACGCCCGCGTGCGCTGGAACCCCACCATCGGCAAGCCCGTGCATTACGCCGTCGTGATGGTCAAGGAAGCCGGCGTCGATTGGATCGCCAAGAAGTTGAACATCACCATCACCAAGAAGGACGCCGCAGCATGAAGCCTAACGCCATCAACGCCGCTGTAGGCGCACTGAAACTTGTGCCGATGTACCTCAACCACCCCGGCGTGATCAGCCGCGCCACGCTGATTGGCGCGTCAGCCGAAGCCGTCGAGCTATTGGAGGCATTGCCGTGCGTGTCGGTCGAGCTGGCCGAAGTGTTCCGCTGCGTCGACGCTGTTATCGCCGATGACCAGGTTGTCTACGTGACGCCGGTCAAGTGCCCGGAATACCCGTACGGCGCCGTCGTCGCAGACGCCGAGGGTAACGTCCTTGCAGCGGCCAAAGGCAAGAGTAAAGAAGGCCTTGCCGAATTGATCCGCCTCAAGCTGGTGCCCCGAAAGGAGGGGCATGGGGAGGAGTCCGCGTGACCACCACCCTGGAACAACTCCGCCGCCAGTTCGCCACGCCGTGCCCAACCTTGACCGCCGTGCGCGAACAGTACTTCACGCACATCCGCACCGACCGCTACCTGCTGAGCGAAATCAGAGCCGGTCGAATCGAGCTGGTGGTCAAGCGCCTGCACTGCTCGGCCCGCGCCAAGCCAGTCGTTTACCTGCACGACCTGGCCGACTACCTCGACGCCCAGGCGACGAAGCAAGCGGCCTGATTCAAACGGTAGCCCCTGCCGACCAGGGGCGATACATCCAATGAGGCACAGCACATGAACGCTAAAGCACGTCCCTTTATGGACACCCTGCGTGACATCGAGGCCGGCGGTTTGCTGGACGAACTCACCGAGGCCCAGCACAGCCTGATCGACGCCATCCGCATGACCGGCAAGGGTGGAGACCTGACTATCAAGCTCACCTACAAGCCTGATGGCGGTGGCCAGATGACCGTGAAGGCCGACGTTAAAACCAAAGAGCCCGTGCTCGCGCGTGGCACGTCCCTGTTCTTCCTCACGCCCGAAGGCAACATCACCCGCCGCGACCCGCGCCAGCAGGAAATCCCGCTGCGCAGTGTCGAGGACGAACCTGGGCCTGGAGCATTGCGCCAGGTCAGCCAGTAAAAACCGCCCCACCAACCTCTCACCAAACCGTCACCCACTGGAGCACATCCAATGCAACAAGCCCTACAGCACCTGGTCACACTGGCCCAAGCCCTCGGCAAGCCAATCGATGTCCCTGGCATTCCTGCGCCGCTGGCACTTGTACCGAGCGAGGTCAGAATCGAAAGCCTGGAGCATCTGCTGCCCGCACCTACGCGCATCAAGCAAAAACTCACCGTGCTCGATGCCGAGTCGTTCATCAGCTACGTGAATCGCTTTTCCACCCAGGCCACGGCTGTATTTTGCAACGGCCCCGAGGGACGCACTTTCACAGCGGTGATCGACTACCACGATCCGGCCGCACCAGCCTGGCGAGATCACGTGGCGACGTACCGCTGCCCGACCACCGTTGAATGGGGCAACTGGAAGGAAAAAGACCGCAAGCGCATGGACCAAGCCACCTTCGCCGAGTTCATCGAAGACAACGTGAAGGACATCACCCACCACCCCGAGCATGAGAACCCCCCAAGCGCTGCCGACATGCTCGAAATCAGCCGCACCCTAGAAGCCAAGAAGAACATCACGTTCCGCCAGGGCACCCGCCTCGATAACGGCCAAGTGCAACTGACCTACAACGAAGAGATCGACGGGCGTGCCGGCGAAGCTGGCCAGTTGCGTATTCCCGAAGAGTTCTACATAGCCCTCAAGCCGTTCCTCGGCGGCGACACCTTCTGCGTACCCGCCCGCTTCCGCTATCGCATTCAGGAGGGTCGCCTGGCCATGTGGTACGAACTGGTGCGCGCCGACAAGGTGCTCGAAGAAGCCTACAACGCCGTGCGCGCCAAGATCGAAGGCGACATCACCGACGTGCCGCTCTATGAAGCCACGTTCTAAATAACTCCCTGCAACACCCCGCCGCCGTCCTCTCACCAAACTGTCCGGCGGCGGGCTCTAACGAGGCATACAGCACATGCAAATCGAAACCTACATCATCGCAATAGGCCTGCTAATCGGCTGGGTTGCAACCGCCTTTTTCCTGATTAGAGCCAGCAAGAAAGCCTTCGCCCGTGGCTTTGATCGCGGCGTTACCTTGGCTCGCATGCAGCACGCCGGCTCCCCGGCTTGCACCATTGCAGACCATGAACTGATGACCAAAATCACTACGTCACTGGGATTGGCAGTGGAAACCTGGCAGGCATTCCCTGGCACAGAGATCATGGTCGCTAGGGTAAACAGACAGCGCCGCCAGCTCACGGCCTTCGCTGCGAAAATGTGGTTAGCAGCCTACCCCGCGCCACTCAGCTCGGAGGATGCGGCATGACCAGCGATCACATTGACGAGAAAAAACTTGAGCGTGCTATCCGCAAGATCAAGCACTGCCTCGCCCTATCGCAAAGCGCCAATGAGAACGAAGCGGCTACCGCCCTGCGCCAAGCTCAGTCCCTGATGCGCGAATACCGCTTGACTGAGATGGACGTCAAGCTCAGCGACGTCGGCGAAGTCGAGTCTCAGTTCTCGCGCGCCACCCGTCGCCCCGCCTGGGACCAACAACTCAGCGCGTCGGTTGCGGCAGTGTTTAACTGCTCATCACTGCGCGTTATTGAGTGGTGCAAGATCAAGCACCGGCCGTTAGAGCGCGCGTCTTTCATCGGTGTCACACCCTCCCAGCATATTGCCCTATACGCGTACGAAACCCTGCTTACCAAGCTTAAGCTGGCGCGCAAGCAATATGTCGCCGGTGTCCGTTCGGGCAAGTACCGCAGCTCTTACACCGCAGAGACGGCAGGTGATCACTTCGCCTTGGCGTGGGTAGGCCAGGTATACGGGAAGTTGCTGGCACTGGTACCACAAGGGGAAGACGATCACAGCGCAACGAGCGATGGCCGTGAGCTGGTGGCCGTACAGAGCCAAGACAAATCACTGATAGCGGAATACCTATCGAGCATCGGCATCGCAAAAACGCGCAAATCTCCAGAGATCGAGCTGGACCTTGACGCTCAGATCGCGGGCATGTTGGCGGGCAGAGGGGTTGATTTACACGCCGGCATTGCTCGGGGTGGCGATGGCCCATTGTCGCTCCCAACGAACACATCAGTGGGCCGCACCACGGAGGCAGCATGAGCGATAACCAATTGATTACCGTGCCACGCGATGAAGTTGAGCGCCTTGTGAAGCTGTTGCAATACCAAGCGCACCCCTGCACCTCCCTCAACATGCTGAATACATTGCTGAGGCTAACGGAGCTGCTCGATAAGCCCATACCCGCGGCGCACGTGCAGCACTTCTGGTCGCATGAAGCGAAGAACATCCGCTGCGTCCGCGAGGAAGACTACGACACGCTGCAACAGCGCCTTGATGCTGCCTACGCTGGCCTTAAATGGGAGTCAGAGCGCAACAAGCTGCTGCTGGAACGCGTCAACGAACTGGAAGCCGATACGCTTCCCGACCCAACGCTTTGCAGTTTCTACGATGTACCGGATTACCCCGGTCTCGTACGGGAGCTGGTCGGGCATGTCGGTCAGCTCCAGGACTCGGCCAAACGCAACGTTAAGCCCTGGGAAGATACGTTCCCGCCAACGCTCCTACCCGCCTACATCGAGCGAGTAAATATCGCTAGCTCGGCCGTGCTGCCCCCGGGAGAACAGGGCGCATGCGATCAAGATGTTTATAGCAAAGGCAAAAGCGTCTGCGTCGTGGATATCCCCAAGGAAACTGCCGAGGTCATATGCCGCAATTTTTCGGCGGTCACTGGGTGGAAGGTTGACTGGCACTACATCGGAGGCCGAGTCCACATGAAGGCTATGAGCACTAATTCCGAACAAGGCTCGGGGGCATGATGATGGAATTCCAAAGCGAGACCCTTGCCGACGAGGAGCTGGCCACTATCACTGGCTACCAGATCCCATCGAAGCAAATCCAGTGGTTGATCGACAACCACTGGGAGCACGTTCTGACTGGCGCGCGCCGCCCCATCGTGGGCCGGGTGTACGCACGCATGAAACTGGCTGGCGTTAAACCCTCTGCAGTCAATCCAGCGGCCGAAACCTGGACGCTCGACCTAGCGAACGTGAGCTGATCAATGCGCCAGAAATCAACAGCCAACCGGGATCTGCCCCCGCGCATGATCCGGCGATGCCACAAACGCAAAAGCGGGAAAGTTTGGATTGGGTATTACTACAACGGCAGGGACGCCAACGGAAAACGGAAGGAGATTCCACTTGGCGGCGACCTCGACCAGGCGAAAGTGGAATGGGCCAGGCTGGAGCGGCGCGCGGCCCCGAAGCCCAGCCATTTGCTGGGCTTCTTGTTCGACAGGTATGTGAAAGAGATCATCCCTACCAAGGGCTTGCGCACTCAGTCCGACAACATGAAGGAACTTAAACAACTCAAGAAGGCCTTTGAAAAAGCCCCCATTGATTCAATCACGCCACAAGTGATCGCGCAGTATCGGGATGCCAGAACCGCAAAGACCAGAGCCAACCGGGAAATTGCGCTGCTATCCCACATGTTCACGATTGCACGGGAATGGGGCCTTACCAACAATGCCAACCCTTGCTTCGGCGTTCGCCGCAACAAAGAGACGCCACGGGACTATTACGCTGGCGATATCGTATGGAATGCGGTGTACGACGTAGCCGTGCAGGAGCTCAAGGATGCGATGGACTTGGCCTATCTGACTGGCCAGCGCCCAGCCGACGTACTTGCGGTTGCAACTACTGACCTGAACGCTGGGTTCTTGCTGGTCAAGCAAGGGAAAACCTCGAAGAAGCTTCGCCTGCGCCTAGAAGATGAGGGCGTGCAGTCTGTATTAAGTACCTTCATCAACGACCTACAAGAACGCCGTGCACTCAACGGCATCAAAACATCACGACTGATCACCAACTCGTCCGGCTTGCGCATGAGCCAGCAGATGCTCCGCAATCGCTGGGACGACGCCCGTGAGAATGCCGCCATTAAGGCCGGAGCAGCAGGCGATGCTGCACTAGCTGTACTGATCCGTCAGTTCCAGTTCAAGGACATCCGACCGAAAGCCGCCAGCGAAATCGAGCTGACGCACGCTAGCCGCCTGCTTGGCCACACAACGGAAGAAATGACCAAAAAAGTCTACCGCCGTGTAGGGGAGATTGTTAAACCAACAAAATAGAGTCGGCTCCTTCTCCTAAATTCGTCAATAGATATAATAGATTAGTAACCTCAATTGCATGAATGGATTCCTATGAGCAACGAACCTGCACATATCTCGGAAAGTTTTGACTCCGAAACGTTATCAGCGATGCGACAAAGTGCCAGAACCTATCAAAAGTTAGACCTGACTTATCTCGCAGCGGCAGGGACATTAATCACCGCACTTAAAATCAGTAATGACACACTGATCGAGCTGGGCGGCGGATTTTTTTTTGGCGCAATCGCTTTCATACTTCTATTGGCAAATGATACCTATACCGAGCAACTCATCTTTAGTGACTGGATCGAAAGCAAAAAAACGGAAGCCAACCGCGAAAGTACGAAAACGATTGAGCGCACCCTAAAACGACAACCTCTTTTTCATCTTCTATTCCTGTCATGTGTGCTTATGTATTTTTTTGGAATGGCAAAGGGCATCACTGACTTTCGAGGTGATATGCATGCACGCTCCGCCATACAAGACTACACATCACTTTTCTTTGATAAAAAATCCCGACCACCAAAATCTATGGGGGAGCTCGTTGGCCAATACCCTCGCGCGGCCGATGCTCATGCGAAAATTGATCACGAGCCATTGTCGTTCTCGGTCGATGAGGAAAGCAGCTACAAAATAATCTTCGCGGGACGTGATAGAAAATTCGGTACAGCTGACGACGTTGCGGCGACCAGTGACATTTCGCTTGCCCGCATAATGAAAGCCACCAAAAACACGAAGTCGGATGACTAGCTATGAGCGTTCCGCAACTTAGGTTGCGGAACTCATCTCAAAAGTTGCGGAACGGTTCATAAATCGCACGCAATAAAAAACCCCGTAGACCATTGATCTACGGGGTTTTCAAGAGTGGAGGCCGAGGTCGGAATCGAACCGGCGTAGGCGGATTTGCAATCCGCTGCATAACCATTTTGCTACTCGGCCTCAAACGATCAATGTCAAAACTGCTAACACTCACCGCATAAAAACTTGAGTGGGCTATAAAACCCTGTCTCTACTCTAACTCATTGAATACATTGAAGTTTTTAATACTTCATTGCGTTCGATGGGCGCCATTATGTACGTATTTACCAAAGCGTGCAACCCCTTGATTTCAAAAATATTTCGTATTGGCATCAAGGGGTTGCGTGGCTGCCCTACTCCTTGATCCGTTGCTCCTGATAGTGGGGGTCAGCCTTGATCTGGGCTTCGGTGAAGGGCACCACGCTGAGCTTTTTCTGGGAGAAGGCTTGGGTCTGATCCTTGGCGTGTGCGGACGCAGGGTTGCTCGACTGTGAGAACGCGAGTACGCCCTCGGCGTGTGGGCCTTTTTCGTCGAAGGTCACGATTTGCAAGTAGCTGCTGCCGCTGATCACTTCGCGCTTGCCGTCGGCACGAGGCACGGTTTGCATGGCGTTATAGATGCCGAGTGCCTGTGGGCCTCCGTGGATCGGGGTTTGGCCTGAGACCTGGAGGTCGCCCCACCGGCTATTGGCGGTAAGGCCAAGCTTGGCGACGTCGCTGGCGGAGGCCAGCATGGCTTCCCTCAGGGCTTTGGCCACAGGCTCACGGTCGATAGCCACGCCCCGTGGCGTGGTAAGCGGCTGGTCTGGGTCGAAGGCGACGCGCCAGGCATCGGGGATTTGCTGCAGGTGGCCCATCAGGTTGATGAAGTGCACCAGGCCCACGCCGCTATCGAGGTTGGCGTGCTGGTCCCAGTTTTTCAGGCTGGTGCACACCGGCTGCAAGGCGCTGGCGTCGGTGCCAAGCTGTTTGGCGCAGAACGCCAACAGGTCGGGCATGACTTGGCCGGCCAGGTACACCTCGTTGTCCATCACCATGTGTTGCAGGTCGGCGACGCTGATGGGTTGCTTGTCGAGGGACTGCAAGCGTTGCAGGGCGAACCGTGCGCGAGCGCCGAGGCCGATGTGGTCCTGGCTGATCACCGGCGAGAACCCGGTCAGCGGCGCCTTGCGGTTGGCGAGCCACGCAGAGTCATTGGAGTGCTGCACATAGTCGGTGCGCTGCAGCTGCGGCAGTTGGTCGGCCGCAAAGATGCCGGCCTGAGCTGCACGCGGGTCGACGTCCCAGGCGCAAGCGCTGTGTGCACCGTCGAGCATGATCATTTTCAGGCCCGCACGCGGGTCGCTGCATTGCGCCAGTTTGGCCGCGCTCACGTTGGGCACCACAGAGAGGTTCATGTACAGGCTCTGGCCCTGGTCATCGGCGGCCAAGGTGTTGACCCACGGGATGCCTTGCAGGGTATGCACCGAAGCTTGCAGCTCTTTTAGGCTGGCGGCGCGGTTCATGGCGTACCACTGTTGCAGCACGCGGTCGTTGCCCAGATTGGCATCGCGCAGGCTGAACGCGTAGTGGCTGTCCCAGTCCAGCTTGCCGGGCCATTGCACCACCGGGCCGAATTGCGAGCTGTAGACCGTGTGGGATTGAGCCTTGAGGCTGCCATCAGCTTGTTTGACCTGCACGGTTACCGAGGTTTTATCCAGCGGCAGGGATTTGCCGTCGAGCAGGTAACGCGTGGAGTCCTTGGGGTCCAGGGTCAGGCGGTACAGGGTGAAATGTTTGGAGGTATCGACTGTGTGAGTCCACGCCACATGCTGATTAAAACCGATGTTGATCACCGGCAGGCCCGGTAACGCGGCGCCCATTACATCCAGCTGGCCTGGGATAGTCAGGTGCATTTGATAGAACCGCATGCCGCCCACCCACGGGAAATGAGGGTTGGCCAACAGCATGCCACGGCCATTGAACGAGCGATCACGCCCCACGGCCACCGCGTTACTGCCGCGGTCAAAACTGAAACGCTGTTGATTGGCGGCGGCCAGATCGAAGGCCTTGACGCCCAGTTCTACGCTGGCGGTGGCCTGCGGTGGCTTCGCGCCGACCAGCGCTTCGGCGAATTGGCCGACACCACCTTCTACCAGCAGCCTACGGGTCAACTTGACCAAATCCTCGGCCACTAGCGGCCGCACCCAGGCCGCCTGACACTGCGCCGGTGCGCCCTGCTCTTTTAGATAGCGGTTGTAGCCGGCCACATAGCCTTCAATACGCTGGCGAATCTGCGGGGTCTGCGCCTTCCAAAATGCGGCAACGGCGTGTGGCGTGTTGAGCCACGTGAAAAACACGTCACTGGCCAGGTTGTTGCGCTCTTCCAAAGTCGCTTGCTCGGGCCCGAAGTAGCGCGCGCGCTCCCCGTTCACCGTGACCACTTCATTGGCCAGCAGGCACAGGTTGTCCTGGGCGTACGCGTAACCAATACCCAAGCCCAGGCCACGTTCGTCAGCTGCGCGGATGTGCGGCACCCCGAAACTGGTGCGACGGATATCCGCCGAAGCCTGCGTCACCTGCTCCCGTGCCGACGCGGCCAGGCTCAACCCCAGCAACACCCCTGCCACGCATACCCTGGATAACCCTTTGGAAATAATCACGCAGACTCCACAGTCAAATTGAACATCCTCACCAGGGGCAACTCCCCCACCGTAAGGACGCAAAAAACCGGGAAAAATTTAGCGTCGACGGATGTTTATTCCGTGCGAAAAAGGTGTGACAAAACCGATACCGACAAAATTTCTACATGCATCACTTCATGATTTCGCACGCTCGTTCGTCTTATTACTTAAGAGCGCTCATTTTTTCCTGATCAGGCTCTGATAAGGAGTGTTTTGCATGTACAACCCGCAAGTGCCCACGGATGGACATTCACCGGCCGCCGATGCCAGTTTCGGCAGCGGCTCACAAACGTTCGGCAAAGCGCCCGAACAAGGCAACCAGCGCATTCGTCATTTGCTCAAGTGCTTCGGTTTACGTACCAGCCTGATTCGGCTGAAGGTGATCGACGCCCTGCTCACTGCGGCCGACAACCAGCGCACCCTCGGGGTACGCGGTGTGCATAGCCATTTACTCGAACTGGGCATCCCGTTGTCATTTCTCAGCGTGCGCGAGGTGCTCAAGCGCCTGTGCAGCGAGGGTGTGATCACCCTCAACGCGGATAAAAGCTACAGCCTCCATGAAGAGGCTGCCAAGGTACTCGAAGGTCGCGACTGACTTCGACGTTAAAGCTTGACCTTGCGACGCATGATGCCATTGATCACTACAACGACCACGGCGACGGCAATGGCGATGATCTGGAAGGTTTTCTCGCTGATAACCCCGGTGTTCTGCAAATAGGACAGGCCAAACATCGTCGCCAATACGGCCAAGGCAATCAGAATCGAATATTTCAAACGCTGCTTTTGTGTCATGACGGGTTCCTGAACCTGAAAAAATATATCCACTGTGTAGCGCCGACCACGCCAAACACGTACCCAGTGATAGGGTCGGCTTGGGCTGGCGGGCTCTTATATTACAGGCGATGACAAAATTTGGCTCGCCCGGCGCCTGATCTCACCCCCGATGCAACCCTATATCCGGCCGTGCACACAACTCAACCAACCAGTCGACAAACACCCTCACCCGCTGAGACAGCTGCCGATGGGGCGGGTACAGTGCCGACAGTGCCATCTTGGGCACGGCCAACTGTGCAAGCACCTCTACCAGTGTCCCCTCGGCCAACTGGCGCTTGGCGTGATAGTGCGGCGCCTGGATCAAGCCGTACCCGGCCTCACACGCAGCAAAATAACCGTCTGAGCTGTTGACCGAGACCCACTTGGGTAAATTGACCGGGCGTAATTCGCTGCCGATAAAAAATTCCAGCCCATAGCGTTTGCCACTCGCGCTGGAGACATACTCAACCATCCGGTGGGCGGCCAAGTCATCAATCGACTGCGGTGTGCCCATGCGCGCCAGATACGCCGGGCTTGCCAAGGTCAACTGGTCCATCTGCGCCAAGGGGCGCGCCACCAGCGATTCATCCAGGGCCAGGCCACCGCGCAGCACGCAATCCACACCTTCGCGGATCAGGTCCACGGGCCGGTCGTTGAGGCCGATCTCCAGCTCGATCTGCGGATAGCGTGCAGTGAAGGCAGGTAATGCGGGAATCACAACCAAGCGTCCGATGCCCGACGGCATATTCACGCTCAGCGTGCCGCGTGGGCTCTGGCGCTGAGCAGAAAATACCGCCTCGGTTTCCTCCAGATCCGCGAGTAGCCGCACACAGCGCCGATAGTACGCGGCGCCGTCAAGCGTGGTACTGACTTGTCGCGTGGTGCGCTGCAACAGCTGCACCCCCAGGTGCGCTTCCAGCTGTTTGATCAGGATGGTCACCGACGCGCGGGGCAATTGCAGGCTGTCGGCAGCCTTGGCGAACCCACCCAGCTCGACAATCCGAGTGAACACGCGCATCGCGTTGAAACGGTCCAAGGGGCGGCTCCTCATTCAATTGTTTAGATATTACGAATAGTGATAGTGCTTTTAGCCGGTTTATCCAGATTTTGTCGAGGATAACAATAGAGCCCTTCAACAACCCGGAGCCAAACCCATGCAAACCCGTCAACTCGGCCTCAACGGCCCCCACGTCAGCGCTATCGGCCTCGGCTGCATGGGCATGACTGACTTCTACACCACCGGCAGCGACACCACAGAAGCCGTTGCGACCCTGCACCGCGCTTTGGAATTGGGCGTGAATTTCCTCGACACCGCCGACATTTACGGCCCGCACACCAATGAGCAACTGATCGGCAAAGCCCTCGCCGGCAAGCGTGACCACGTGTTCCTGGCCAGCAAATTTGGCATTGTGCGCGACCCGGCCAACCCCGCGCTGCGTGGTGTAAATGGCCGCCCCGAGTACATCCGCAACGCCATCGACGGCACCCTGCAACGCCTCGGCGTAGAAACGTTGGACTTGTATTACCAACACCGCATCGACCCCGATGTGGCCATCGAAGAAACCGTTGGCGCCATGGCCGAACTGGTGCATCAAGGCAAGGTGCGTTACCTGGGACTGAGCGAAGCTTCGGCCGCAACCCTGGAACGCGCCCACAAGGTGCACCCAATCAGCGCCCTGCAAAGCGAGTACTCCCTATGGAGCCGCGACCAACAAGACAACGGCTGCCTCGCCGCCTGCCAACGCCTGGGCATCGCCTTTGTGCCCTACAGCCCGCTGGGCCGTGGCTTTCTGACCGGTGCCCTGAACAGCCCGGACGACTTCGCTGCCGATGACTACCGCCGCTTCAGCCCACGCTTCCAAGGCGAAAACTTCAGCAAAAATCTGCAATTGGTAAAGCAAGTCCAGGCGTTGGCGGCTGACAAAGGCGTCACCGCCGGGCAACTGGCACTGGCCTGGGTATTGGCGCAGGGGGACTACATCATCCCTATTCCCGGGACCAAGCAGCGTAGATACCTGGAAGAAAACGTGGCGGCCGTGTCCATCAACCTCAGCGCAAACGAGCTGGCGGCACTGGAAGCGATCTTCCCCGCCGACGCCACCGCCGGCCTGCGCTACCCGCAAGCCGTGATGGCCATGCTGGATATCTGACAAGGGAGCGCCTGAAAAGGCGCTCTACTTTCTTGCACGATCGTACCTAAAGCTCTTTCTTGCCAAGCCGATAGCCCGACGAAGCTCTAACAAAGCCGCGTCGATAATAAACGCTTCGTAAGGACGGCCCCATGCCCCCACTGCGCTCTATCCAAGCCCGTTACACACTGTTTCTGGTGCTGTTTGTCCTGGTGTTATTTGTATTGACCGTGGTCGGTATCGGCCAATTGGTTGCGCCCAAGCTGCGCCAAACCGAAGAACAGGTGGTGCTCAACCGCGTCAGTGAAGTTGCCGAACAGATCCAGGGCGAGTTGAACAAGGTTCAGGCCCAGCAACGCAGCATCACCCAGACCATCCCATTGCTCGACAGCGATGCCATCGATAAGGTCCTGCCTGGCCTGGTCGATCAGTATGGCGAACTGAAAGTCTTCGGCGGCGGCATCTGGCCCTTGCCCAACCAGCGCACGCTGGGGCGCAACAAGCACAGCACGTTCTGGCACCGCGACGCGTCGGGCAAACTCACCGTCAATACGTTCTGGAACAGCGACCCCGCCCCGAATTATTACGACCAGAGCTGGTACAAAGGCGGTCTCGCCTCGCCACGTGGCCAATGTGCATGGGCCGCAGCCTACAAAGACGATGCCAGCCAGGAGCCGCGCACCAACTGCGCCATGGCTATCGCGCGTGACGGCGCAGCCTATGGCGTCGCAACCATCGATGTCACCTTGGGCTTCTTCAACGATTTGGTAGCCAGCAAGGAAAAAGACATCGGCGGGCAAATGCTGATCGTCGAAGCCGACGGCAAAATCATCAGCAACAGCTCGCGCATCAGCGGCCCGGTGGTGTTGAAGAACATCAGTGAGCTCACCGGCACCTCGGCGTTTGCCGTCCAGGTCAGCAAAGCCTTGGCCCGCCGCGACCAGGCGCTGCAACGTAGCGAGTTCGATAATGGCGGCGTGGCCAGCACCTTCTATATGCGCCCCATCGAAGGCACGCCGTGGTTCCTTGCCACCGCCCTGCCCACCTCTTTGATAACTGCCCAGCGTGACGACGTGCTTGGCACCCTGGCGCTGTTGCAAATCCCTATGGTGTTGTTGCTGGTACTGCTCGCAGCGTATGCGATTCGCCAGTTGGTGCAACGCATGAAGTCGCTCAAAACCAATATCGATGCTCTGTCTGCCGGGGATGCCGACCTCACGCGTCGCATTGTCATTCGCGCCGAAGACGAACTGGGCGCCATCGGCCACTCGGTCAACCGCTTTATCGTCTACCTGCAAAACATGATCGGCGAAGTGACCCAGGCTACAGGCGCGATGTCGTCGGGCCTGGAGCAGTTGCAGCACACATCGGCGCAAACCAATCGCATCCTGGTGCGTCATGCGTCGGAAACCGATCAGACGGTCACGGCCATCACCGAGATGAGTTCGACCGCCGACACCGTCGCGCAGAATGCTGCCGAGACGGCTGCCTTCACGCAACGTGCCAATGAGCACGCCGACCGCTCACGCGTCGTGGTAGGCGAAGCCTCCAGCAGCGTCAGTGCGTTGATCGGCGAAGTGTCCAGCGCCACCCACACCGTGGAAAACATGCGCCAGGACGCCGCCCGCATCACCGAAACCCTCGGCGTGATCGGCGCAATCGCCGGCCAGACCAACCTGCTCGCCCTGAACGCCGCCATCGAAGCCGCCCGCGCCGGCGAGCAAGGCCGTGGCTTTGCGGTGGTGGCCGACGAAGTCCGTGCGCTGGCCGCCCGCACCCAGGCCAGCACGTCGCAGATCAATGAGATGCTGGCGCGTCTGACCACGGGCGTGAGCTCGTCAGTGACGGCCATGGAAAACACCCAGGCCAGTTGCCAGTCAGCCGCAGACGCCACCGCACGAGTGAACACCGGCCTGGATGAGATGGCCGGCTCGGTCAGCCATATCAACAACCTCAGCACCCAGATCGCCACCGCCGCCGAACAGCAGAGCGCTGTGACCGAGGAGATCAACCGCAGCATGGTGCAGATCCGACATATGGTTGAAGAACTGGTGCAGAGCGGCCATGCCACTGAAACCAATACACACAGCCTGTTGGAGGCCAACGGTCGGGTGATTGCATTGATGAGCCGTTTCAAGGTGAGGTGATAAATGGCTGAAACACTCCCGTGCAATGTGCGGGAGTAGGACTATTCTGACATCTCCTAGTCGCGACACAGGAGGTGTGCCATGCGCGCAGCCGAGCAATCGGTCCGCTTGGAGCGGATCAGTCAGGAACGCTTTATCAAAGCCCCCATCGATGCTGTTTATGACTATGTGACCCAGCCGGACCGCTGGCATGAATGGCATCCCACCTCCCTGAGTGCCGACACCGGCACCTGCGGGTCACTGCCCGCAGGCACCCGTTTTACCGAGTACATCGACCTGCTGGGCGTGCGTGTGCCCATGAGTTATCGCGTGCAGATCGCGCGCCGCCCGGCGGAATTCAAGACGGTGTTCACCTCCCTGGCCGTCGATGGTTCCATCCATTACTTTCTACTGCCCCATCAAGGCGGCACGCTGTTCAAGCGCGTGTTGATCTATGAAACCGAATTGCAGTTGGCAACGCTGCATGAGCGCATGATCGAACTGTCTGCCATCGCCTTGGACCAGCTCAAGCACCGGCTGGAAAACCCAACCTTCGTATAATTTTGAAACATTACTACCCGGTGGGGGCTGGCTTGCCTGCGATGACGTCGTCATGATCGCCGCGTTCTGACGACGTTCCCCGACCTGCGAGCCCTAACATGAAAACCCCATTGCGATTGGCCCTGATGGGCGCCCTCTTCACGGCCACCCTTGTTCAGGCGGCCGACCTGATCCCCATCGACGTGCACCGCGATGCAAACTGCGGCTGCTGCAAAAAATGGATCAGCCATCTGGAAAGCAACGGCTTCAAGGTCAATGACCATGTGGAAGCCGACATGAGTGCCGTCAAGCAGCGCCTCGGTGTCGCGCCACGCCTGGGCTCGTGCCATACCGCCGTGATCGATGGCAAATTTGTCGAAGGTCATGTACCCGCCGAACAAGTGTTGGCCCTGCGCAAACGCGATGACCTGCTCGGCATCGCTGCACCGGGCATGCCCATGGGTTCACCGGGCATGGAAGTTGAAGGCCGCAGCGAGGCCTACCAAGTTATCGGCTTGACCCGAGACGGCAGCGATGTGGTGGTGGCCGAATACCCGGCGCACTGATCAGTGCTGATGGGTTACCTGGGGTTGTTCGTCGCGGCGTTTGGCGCTGCGACCTTGTTGCCCCTGCAATCGGAAGCGGTGCTGGCGGGTCTGTTGATCAGTGGGCATTACAGCCTGTGGCTGCTGTTGGGTATTGCCACGCTGGGCAATGTGCTGGGCTCGCTGGTGAACTGGTGGTTGGGGCGTTGGGTAGAACACTTCAAGGACCGGCGATGGTTTCCGGTCAGCGACAAGCAGTTGGACAAGGCCCGCGCCCACTACCATCGCTGGGGCTACTGGACACTTTTGCTCAGTTGGGTGCCCGTGATCGGTGATCCATTGACCCTGGTTGCCGGCATTATGCGCGAGCCGCTATGGCGGTTTTTACTTGTGGTCACTTTCGCCAAAGCGATGCGTTATTGCGGTGTTGCGTACCTTATGGGATTGGAGGGCTAAGCGCTTGCGGCTCAACTCTTCCCCCTGTCAACTTTGACAGTAGCCGCACTCACCAAAGCAGTGTCTGATTCCACTCACAGCCAAGTGCCGCATATGCGGCCTACTTGCCCGAGAGGAAATCGCCATGACCAAGCGCCGCCAGCCGCCAAGCCCCTTCAACCCGGACTTACCAGCCGTCGAAATCGGCCTGCTGTACCCACCGATTCCCGGCGATCGCGAGCGCGCCGACGGCGGCCTTGGCCTGCGACATGTCGAGGTGCCTTTGGTGGTGCATATTGCCCGCCCTCTCAACACGCCGATCGCCACCACCTTCCAGCTTTATTGGGCCGGCGTTCTGGTAGCGCTTAACCAGATCCGCGACGGTGACGAGCACCTGACCCGCATTCCGTTCACCGTGCCCCTCAACGTTGTGCGTGAAGCCTGGGCCGACCCGGTATTTGCCAACGTCATCCGTACCAGCGGCAACAATTCGCAAACACTGCCCCTGCGTTTACGGGTCAACCTACGCCGCCCAGGCGGGCAAGCCCCTGAACCGA
>NZ_JACVZE010000001.1 GCF_015461805.1 Pseudomonas pisciculturae | reverse complement strand
TTTTCAGAAGCTTTCGAAGATTTCTTCAACAACTTCAACCACTTGCGCTTCAGATCTCTCATCAGCGGGAGGCGAATTCTACAGCGTTACACGCTGCTGTCAACACCTCTTTTTCAACTTCCTGACCGCCTCGATGAACTGAAGCAACCTGCTGCCGAAAACTGCATAACTCATTGTTTACCAAGGAGTTTTCCGTTTCGACTGCGCCGGAAGTGCGGCGAATTATAGGCTTCCAGAATCTGGCGTCAACCTTTAATTCGAGTTTTCTATCAATATGGCCAAAACACACCGCTCTTCTCTATATAAGGTGGCCCACAAGGCTTTTTGAGCAATATATTGCTCAACACACAACACTTAAGCATGATAGCGCCAGATGCATCTCTCAATATGACCTTGGACACACCCCCTCGATGACCACCTCCTCCCGCAGCCTGGCCCCGGCACTGTTCCCCATTGGCCTGCTGCTGATTGCCATGGCTTCCGTCCAGTCCGGTGCCTCCTTGGCCAAAAGCATGTTTCCTATAGTAGGTGCACAAGGCACCACCGCCCTGCGCCTGATTTTCGCCAGCGTGATCATGCTGCTGCTATTGCGTCCATGGCGGGCGAAGCTGACAGCAAAGTCGCTGCGCACTGTCATCATCTACGGGATGGCATTGGGAGGCATGAATTTCCTCTTCTATATGTCTTTACGCAGCGTCCCACTGGGCATTGCGGTAGCGCTCGAATTCACTGGGCCACTCGCGGTAGCCATCTACGCATCGCGCCGGGCGGTCGATTTCCTTTGGATTGCGCTTGCGATCACTGGCCTGTTGTTGTTGATTCCCATGGGGGAAGCCAGCCAAGGCATCGACCCACTCGGAGCAGCCTACGCATTGGGCGCCGGAATCTGCTGGGCGCTGTACATCCTGTTTGGCCAGAAAGCCGGTAATGACAACGGCGTTCAGACCGCTGCCCTTGGCGTGATGATCGCCGCGTTGTTTGTTGCGCCAATCGGCATCATGCATGCAGGCGCCGCACTACTGACTCCCGCATTGATCCCGGTCGCCCTCGGTGTCGCTATTCTTTCCACCGCATTGCCCTACACCCTGGAGATGGTCGCGCTGACACGCTTACCGGCCCGCACCTTCAGTACCCTCATGAGCATAGAGCCCGCATTCGGCGCGCTTTCCGGTCTGCTCTTCCTGCAAGAACACCTGTCCCTGGCGCAATGGTTGGCTATCACGTGCATTATCCTGGCCTCCGTAGGGGCAACACTGACGATGCATAACGAGTCAAAGCCGCTGGTTCCAGCTGATTGACTCTTCTTTGAATGTAGCTCTGGCATTTGCCGCTCATTTAGGCCATGTTTAAGCCGTAAACGAATGTCATTCATGGAGAATTTCGACAGGGACAGCGCGAACGCTACACTCGAGAGCGAGTAGGGCCAGCTTCTAGCATTGCGAAGTGGCTATTAAGGATAGGAATGAAGCGAATTTTGATACTTTTGATGGTCTTGGCCGTTGCTGGCTGTGCCGCTACCACCAAGACAGAAGTAAAACGAGGCAAAAAAGGGTTGCATATCAACTGCTCCGGCCTGTCCTCTTCCTGGGACCAGTGCTACACCAGTGCAACCAATTCGTGCGGCGCCAAGGGTTATCGGGTCATCGCCAAGTCTGGTGATAATTCCGAAGAACCAGGGGATTACCCCTTCGGCCTCAACCCTGCCGGCTACACCAGCCGCAGCATGATCGTCATCTGTAAATAATCGACCGAGCAGTCCACTCTTGACTGCTCTACTCCCTATAGAGCCTTCGACACGGTTCACCGAGTGTGACCGACGCCCTGCTCTGGGCGCCGGATTGCAGCTGATCAGATAGCGGCCGTACGCACCTGCAACCACTCCAACGCAGCACCACTGAGCAACGGGCTCAGGCGCTCACGCACCTCGGCATGGTAAGCGTTGAACCACTCGCGCTCGTCTGCCGTCAGCAGCGACGGTTGCAGGCAACGGGTGTCGATCGGGCACAACGTCAACGTTTCGAACTTCAGGAACTCACCGAACTCGGTCTTACCCGCTTCACGGTTCAACACCAGGTTCTCGATGCGCACGCCCCAACGCCCAGGACGATACGTACCTGGTTCAATGGAGGTGATCATCCCCGGCTGCATCGCGGTTTGCGGCGCTGCGGCCGCCTGATAGGCGATCACTTGCGGGCCTTCATGCACATTGAGGAAATAACCTACGCCGTGCCCTGTACCGTGACCGTAGTCCACGCCTTCGGCCCAGATGGGCGCACGTGCGATGGCGTCCAACAGTGGCGACAGAATCCCTTTAGGGAAATGCGCACGGGACAACGCAATCACGCCCTTTAGCACACGGGTGCAGTCACGTTTCTGCTCTTCACTCGGCGTACCGATGGGCACCATCCGCGTGATATCCGTAGTGCCGCCCAAGTATTGGCCGCCCGAGTCGATCAGCAACAAGCCGTCCCCCTCGATCAGCGCGTGCTCTTGCTCAGTCGCGTGATAATGAGGCATCGCGCCGTTGGCGTTGTAGGCCGCGATGGTGTTGAAACTCAGCGACACATAATCTGGGCGACGGGTACGCGCTGCGGTCAGATGCTCATCGATGGTCAGCTCGGTAATGCGCTCACGCCCCAGCGCGCTGTCCAACCAGGTGAAGAATTCGCACAACGCCGCGCCGTCCTGCTCCATTGCCTGACGGATATGCTCTGCATCCGCAAGGCTCTTACGGGACTTGGCCAACGTCGTCGGGTTCAACCCTTCGATCAATTTGACGCTTGTATCGAGGTTCTCCAGCAAACCGGCGGTAACGCGTGCCGGATCAACTTGCACGCTGGCACCCGCCGGCACAGCGCGCAACGCGTCCGCCACTTCGCTGTAGTCACGCAGCGTCACGCCATCGAGTTCCAACACCGCACGCAGTTCGGCATCGACTTTATTCAGCGCCACAAACAACGTGGCCTGCTGCTGATTGATCAATGCAAAGGACACAAACACCGGGTTAAACGAAACGTCACCGCCACGCAGGTTGAACAACCAGGCGATGTCATCCAGGGTGGCGATGAAATGCCAGTCAGCCCCCTTCTCTTTCAGGCTGGCGCGCAATGTGCTGAGTTTTTCACCACGACTTACCGTCGCCTGCGGCGGTAAGTGTTGATAAATAGGCTGGTTCGGCAACGCCGGACGGTCTTGCCAGACGTGATTCAGCAGATCGATATCGGTACGCAAGCGCGCACCACGCTCCGCCAACTTGCCGCCCAAGGTACGCGCTGATGCAACCGCCATCACCGCACCGTCCACCGCGACCACGCCGCCTTGCGGGGTCTGCTCGGCCAGCCACTCCAGCGGGCCGGGTTGGCCCGGCAGCAGTTTAACCAACTCGATGCCGCTGCCCTTGAGTTCCTTGGTCGCCTGTTCCCAGTAACGGCTGTCGGCCCAGACACCGGCGAAATCGGCGGTGACAATTAGCGTGCCCACCGACCCATGAAACCCCGACAACCATTGGCGCCCCTGCCAGTAACCCGGCAAGTACTCGGACAAGTGCGGGTCGGCCGACGGCACCAGCAAGGCATGAATACCCTCGCGGCTCATCAGTTCACGGGTTTGCGCCAAGCGCTGGGGAACCGTTCCATGGGTCAAGGGCTGCGTACTCATTGTGTCTCCTGCTAACCACGAATAATTATTATGTATTGCGCTAAATGAATCAGACCGCCCAGAACGCCGGTGCACTGGCCAGCGCGGCCTTGATCAACTGCACCGCCTCATCGATATCCTGTTCGGTGGTAAACCGGCCCAGGCTCAAGCGAATGGTGCGGCCGGCGCTGCGTGCGTCATGCCCCAACGCCAAGAGGACGTGGGACGGTGCATTGCTCGCCGAATTGCAGGCCGAGGTCGCAGAAAACGCGATACCCGCGCTCAATGCAGCGGAGTTGAATTCCCCTTCGCCAAAAGTAAGGCTCAAGGTGTGTGGAATGCGCTGCGTCGCGCTGCCATTAAGGCGCACGCCTGCAACCGTTTCCAACTGATCCAGCAGGCGCTGACGCAGGGCCACGATCAGCGCTTTTTCTTCAGCAAAAGACGCCGATGCCAAAGCGAATGCAGTGCCCATGCCGGCAATCTGATGAGTCGCCAGGGTGCCAGAGCGCAAGCCCCCTTCGTGACCACCGCCGTGAATCTGCGCCAACACTTTCTGCTGTGCCCGTGGGCCGACGTACAACGCACCGATGCCTTTGGGGCCGTACAGCTTGTGGGCAGAAAACGACATCAGATCCACTGGCCATTCGGCCAGGTCGATCGCCACCTTACCCGCCCCTTGTGCCGCATCCACATGCAGCAAGGCGCCGTGTTCACGCACGCGCGCGCCGATGGCCGGGATGTCATTGAGCGTGCCCAGTTCGTTGTTCACCAGCATCAACGACACCAGGAAGGTGTCTTCGCGCAACGCTTGGCTGACCGCATCGGCGCTGATCAAGCCATCGGCGTCCGGCACCAGGTAGGTCACGGCCACGCCGGCTTCTTGCTGTTGCCGCGCGGTATCGAGAGTAGCTTTGTGTTCGATCTGACTGGTGATGATATGCCCACCCGACACGCCCCGAGCCTGGGCCACGCCCTTGATCGCGAGGTTGTTGGACTCGGTGGCACCGGAGGTCCAGACGATCTGCTCTGGCTGGGCGCCGACCAACTCAGCCACTTGCCGACGCGCCTGTTCAACCGTTTGCCTGGCCGCTTGGCCGAACGCATGGGAACTGGACGCAGGGTTACCAAAATTGGCATTGAAGCCCAGACATTCAACCATCACCTGGATGACCCGCTCGTCCACCGGGGTAGTAGCGGCGTAGTCGAAATACAGCGGACGTTTATTCATGACGTTAGAAGACTCGCAGAGCAGGTTCCCGAGAGCAGCCTCTCAGGGGCATCGACCGAAACAGAGGTCGTCAGGTTTAACCGATCGAATGCCATTAAAAAAGGACCATGTGATGTAAATGTGCGTAGGAACGCTCCTGGAATTGAGCTTAACAGGCTGAAGTCACGCCATGGAAAACAAAAAGCCCGAGGTTCTGTTAGGAACACCTCGGGCTTTTTGTCACCGAGCGCAGGCTCAACTGGGACGACCATGCAACACCACGCTGCGTTCGGCGTTCATCTCGCCCTGGTTATCAAAGCCGTAGGACTTCTGCGGTTGGCCCATCAAGGCCGCGCGCTGCTGTTGATAGTCATCAAACGACAGGCCGCGACGGCCCAGTGCCTCCAGCGCCAACTGCTTGGTTTCTTCCGCCGTATAAGGGCGCAATTCAGGCGAAGGATGGGTCGCACACCCAGCGAGAACGGAGGTGACAAACAATAAAGAAACAACAAGGAATCGGTTCATGGCGGCGGCTCTGCGAAGTGGGTTTCAAGTCAATGAACACAGGCTACTCCCGCCTCTTCGCAGTGAAAAATCACCTCCCGTGATAGTTGCTATCAACCACTAAAGCACCCTCGATAGCCAGCCCTTCATATTTCCATATGATCTATAAATATGGAAATACGTTCGTTTACGGAATAAAAAGAACCCTCTATAAATGGCTTCACACGAACCCACACTGTTCACCACGCAACTGTTGCCCAAGCAACAGTCATTCAACAAATAACCAGGCAGACAACAGCCGAATTTTTCAGCAGTGAGCCTGCAACTCACGCCGTTCAAGGCCTGCACCCGTTGGTACAGCTCTTGCTCAACACCTGCTACGAACCACTGTTGAAAAAGGAACTGTTCATGACCCGTCCCCTGAATGTCGTTGCCCTCTCCGGCGGAACCTGGCGCCCGTCCCATACCTTGGTGCTGACCCAGGCGATTCTGGCCGAGTTGGCTACATTGCTGCCGATCCAGACCACATTGATCGAACTGGGCGACATCGCACGGCCACTCGGCGGTGCACTGTCCCGTGATGAACTGCCCGCCGACGTCGAAACCCAACTGTTGGCCATTGAACAGGCCGACCTGCTGATCGTCGCCGCCCCGGTGTATCGCGGCTCCTACCCTGGGCTGCTCAAGCACCTGTTTGACCTGGTTGGCCTGAACGCGCTGATCAATACGCCGGTGCTGCTGGCCGCCACCGGTGGCAGCGAGCGCCATGCGCTGGTGCTCGATCACCAACTGCGCCCGCTGTTCAGCTTCTTCCAGGCCTTGACCTTGCCGATCGGCGTATATGCCACCGAAGCCGACTTCACCGACTACCAAATAACCAACGACTTATTGAAAGCCCGTATTCAACTGGCGGCAGAACGCGCAGCACCTTTGTTTACTGCGCACTCCCCTTCTCTGCTGAAAATCGCATAAGGATTTGTCATGGATGTTTTCTGGTTTCTGCCAACCCATGGCGACGGTCATTACCTGGGCACCACCCAAGGGGCGCGACCGGTCACCCTCAATTATCTGAAGCAAGTCGCCCAGGCGGCTGACAGCCTGGGCTACTACGGCGTGTTGATTCCTACCGGGCGCTCGTGCGAAGACTCCTGGGTCATCGCCTCGGCCCTGGTACCGCTAACCGAGCGCCTGCGCTATCTGGTGGCGATTCGGCCAGGCATCATCTCGCCCACGGTGTCGGCACGCATGGCGGCCACCCTGGATCGCCTGTCCAATGGCCGCTTGCTGATCAACGTGGTGACCGGCGGCGACCCCGATGAAAACCGGGGCGACGGCAGCTTCCTCGACCACAGCGAGCGCTACGAAGTCTCGGACGAATTTCTCAAGATCTGGCGCCGTGTGTTGCAGGGCGAATCGGTAGATTTCGAAGGCAAGCACCTGCGCGTACAAAATGCCAAGGCCCTTTACCCACCCGTGCAGAAGCCTTATCCGCCACTGTATTTCGGCGGTTCTTCCGACGCCGCCCACGACCTCGCCGCTGAACAAGTGGACGTCTACCTGACCTGGGGCGAGCCACCCGCCGCCGTCGCCGAAAAACTGGCAGACGTGCGTGAACGCGCCGCCCGCCACGGTCGAACCGTGAAGTTCGGTATCCGCTTGCATGTGATCGTGCGCGAAACCGAAGAAGACGCCTGGAAAGCTGCCGACAAATTGATCGAACACATCAGCGACGACACCATCGCCGCAGCGCAAAAATCTTTCTCGCGTTTTGATTCCGAAGGCCAGCGCCGCATGGCCGCCCTGCACGACGGGCGTCGCGACAACCTGGAAATCGCCCCCAATCTGTGGGCTGGCGTAGGTCTGGTACGTGGCGGTGCTGGTACCGCACTAGTGGGCAACCCGCAACAAGTGGCGGAGCGCATCAAGGAGTACGCCGACTTGGGGATCGAGAGCTTCATCTTCTCTGGCTACCCACATTTGGAGGAGGCGTATCGGTTTGCCGAACTGGTGTTCCCGCTGCTGCCGGAGCCGTATGCCAGCCTTGCCGGCCGTGGCATCACCAACCTCACCGGCCCGTTTGGCGAAATGATTGCCAACGATGTATTGCCGAATAAATCCTGAATGCGCTGATAACTGCTTTATGTGGGAGCGGCGGTGCGACAATTCGACTTGCCCGCGATGCAGGCGACTCGGTGCTTCAGTAACACCGGGGTGAAGCCATCGCAGGCAAGCCAGCTCCCACACTTGATCTTGATCACCCATCAGATAGCGCTCGGCTTTTGACCTTTTTATTGAGGAACATCGCGTGACAGCCAAACCCCACAGCGTCCTGCCCTCCCCCTTGCAGACCGCAAAACTACTGGCCGCCGAATTCGCCCTCACCGCTGTCGAGCGCGACGAGCGCGGTGGCACGCCAAAAGCCGAACGTGACGCCCTGCGCCAAAGTGGCCTGCTGGCCCTGAGTATTCCCACCCAATACGGCGGCCTCGGCGCACGCTGGAGCGATACCCTCGGCATCGTGCGTGAGTTCGCCAAGGTCGATAGCTCCATCGCCCACGTCTTCGGTTTTCATCACCTGATGCTCGCCACCGTGCGCCTGTTTTCGCGCCCGGACCAATGGCAACCCTGGTTCGAACAAACCGCACGCAAGAATTGGTTCTGGGGCAACGCCCTTAACCCGCTGGACACACGCACCGTGGTCAAGGATTTTGGCGGCTGGCGCGAGTTCTCGGGCAAGAAGAGCTTCTGCTCCGGCGCCAGCGACTCGGAGATGCTGATCGCTTCGGCAGTGGATGAAACCGCCGGCGGCAAACTGTTGATCGCCGCGATCCCCAGTGGCCGCAGCGGCATTACCCTGCACAACGACTGGAACAATATCGGCCAGCGCCAGACCGACAGCGGCAGCGCCAGCTTCGAACGGGTGCGCGTCGAGGAATCGGAGTTGCTGCTCGATCCCGGCCCGCTGAGCACACCGTTTGCCTGCCTGCGCCCGCTGATCGCGCAATTGACCTTTACCCATATGTTTCTCGGAATTGCCGAAGGCGCCTTTGAAGAAGCCCGCAACTACACCCTGACCGAAACCCGCGCCTGGCATAAATCCTCCTCCATCGAGGTGCGCAACGACCCTTACGTGCTGCATCACTACGGCGAGTTCTGGGTGGCCTTGGAAGGCGTGCGTCTATTGGTAGAGCGTGCCGCCGAGTTGCTCGACCAGGCCTGGGCCAAAGGCCCCGCACTGAGTGAGCACGAACGCGGCCAACTGGCGATCGCCATCGCCACTGCGAAGGTCGCCGCCACGCGCGAGGGCCTGGACCTGTGCAGCCGCCTGTTCGAAGTCACCGGCGCACGCTCCACCCACGCCTCGCTGCGCCTGGACCGGCACTGGCGCAATTTGCGCACGCAAACCCTGCACGACCCGGTGGACTACAAACTTCACGAACTGGGGGATTGGGCGTTGAACCAGTCCCTGCCGATCCCAACGTTTTACTCATAAGAAGAGGTGCCCATGCAGCTTTTAACCCTACCGCCCTCGCCCGCCCTTGCGACCTCGATCCGCGCTACGGCCCAGGTGTTTGAAGACCCTAAATCCCAGGCACTGCTCGACCACATCCAGCAAGTGGCGCCCAGCGAAGCCAGCGTGCTGATCATCGGCGAAACCGGCACCGGTAAAGAGCTGGTGGCTCGGCATATCCACAACCTCAGCGCCCGGCGCAACCGACCCTTCGTGGCAGTGAACTGCGGGGCGTTCTCTGAATCCCTGGTGGAAGCGGAACTGTTCGGCCACGAAAAAGGCGCCTTTACCGGCGCCCTGAGTGCCAAGGCGGGTTGGTTCGAAGAGGCCGACGGCGGCACCTTGTTCCTCGACGAGATCGGCGACTTGCCCATGGCAATCCAGGTAAAGCTGCTGCGCGTCCTACAGGAGCGTGAAGTCGTGCGCTTAGGTTCGCGTAAGAGCATTCCGATTAACGTGCGCGTATTGGCCGCGACCAACGTGCAACTGGAAAAGGCCATCAACGCAGGGCATTTTCGTGAAGACCTCTACTACCGCCTCGATGTGGTCAGCCTGGAGCTCAGCCCGCTACGCGACCGGCCCGGCGATGTGCTGCCACTGACCCGGCACTTTATCGACGCCTACAGCCAGCGTCTGGGCTACGGCCCCATCACCATCAGCCGCGAGGCCGAGCACAAACTCAAGAGCTACAGTTGGCCAGGCAATATCCGCGAGCTGGAAAACGTGATCCACCACACCCTGCTGATTTGCCGCAACGGCGTGATCGAACGGGACGATCTGCGCCTGTCGAACATGCGCATCGAGCGTCAGGACGACAGCCAGCACGGCACCGACAACAGCGCAGAAGCCTTGCTTGCGCGCGCCTTCCAAAAACTGTTTGAAGAACAGGCCGGCGCCCTGCACGAAAAAGTCGAGGATGCGTTGCTGCGTGCCGCCTACCGTTTCAGCCACTACAACCAGGTGCACACCGCCAACCTGCTGGGCCTGAGCCGCAACGTCACCCGTACCCGCCTGATCAAGATCGGCGAGTTGGCGGTCAACAAGCGCCGGCCAGGCGAAAACCTGCAAGGCGAGCGGATGCTGCACCTATCCATTTAGGCGACAGTGCAACGCGTTGTCATGGCTGCGCTCGAAACTGCGCAGCACCTGGAACGAACCGAAGGTCACGGCAGTGGCCTGGTGGGTGCGAATCAACGTCCAGAAATCTTCCTCGCCCTGCTCAAAGCGCCTGAACGCTGCCTCGCCATCCTCGCGAGACTGCCATTGCAGGTAATTAAGCACTCGTCGCCCGTCTTCGCTGACCTGCACGCTCGCACTCAAGAAACCACCATGGCCCAGCGCCAGTCGCTCGCTTTGAATCGACAGCGCCGCCACCAGGGCGAATTGCTGCTGGGGCTCGATCTGGAATTCGATCAGTTGAGTGAAACTGCGACTCTTCTCTGATACCTGCATGAACACTCCCCTTTCTATGTAGGCAGAATCTTGCGATTCGATGCCACGCAGGGTAAAACCTCTAGTTAAGTCAAGGTCAAGCGTTGTTTTGGAGTTTTCATGCTCAACAAAGAACTCACCGTCGGTCAATTGGCGGCCCGCAGCGGCGTGGCGGTCACAGCCCTGCATTTCTACGAGACCAAGGGGCTGATCAAAAGCAATCGCAATGCGGGCAATCAGCGGCGTTATCCACGGGATGTGTTACGGCGGGTAGTGGTGATCAAGATTGCTCAGCGCTTGGGCATTCCATTGGCCACCATTGGCGAGGCATTGCAGGCGCTGCCGGATGGGCGTACGCCGACGGCCAAGGACTGGGAGCGTTTGTCAGCGTTGTGGCGCGAAGATCTGGATGAGCGCATCAACAAATTGTTGCTGCTGCGGGACAAGCTCAATGGCTGTATTGGCTGTGGGTGTTTGTCGATGGAGGCGTGCCCATTGCGTAATCAGGATGATCAGTTGGGGGAGCGTGGGCCGGGGGCTCAGTTGCTGGAGCCCACCGCACAATCCTGAACTGAGAACCCGATCAATGTGGGAGCTGGCTTGTCGGGTCCCACATTTGAACTTTGTCGCTCTTAGAAACCGGGAGCAATCTGGCCCTTGTAGCGCGTCAGAATGAACTGGCGAACTTCGTCCGAATTCAACGCCTTGGCCAGCTTCTGGATACGCGGGTCGTTGATGTTGTCCGGCCGTGCCACCAGGTACTCGACGTACAGCGACGTGCCCTTCTCCACAATCAACGCGCTGTTGGTATCAATCCCCGCTTCCAGCGCGTAGTTGGCAAACACAAACGCCAAATCCACTTGGCTGACCGAGCGCGCCAGCAAGGCGCCTTCAAGTTCGCGGATTTTCAGGTGTTTGGGGTTGTCCGCGATATCCCGTGGGGTGCTGAGGGTGTTGCTCGGGTCTTTGAGCTTGATCAGCCCGGCTTCATCCAGCAGCACCAGGGCACGGCCGGTATTGACCGGGTCGTTGGGGATCGACACGGTGGCACCGTCCTTCAACTCCGAGAGGTTCTTGATGCGCGTCGAGTAGGCGCCGAACGGCTCGATATGCACACCCACCACCGGCACCAGGTCGGTGTGGCGGGTCTTGTTGTAGTCATCCAGGAATGGCCGGTACTGGTAGTAGTTGGCGTCGATATTCTTCAGCGCCAGTTGCTGGTTGGGCTGGATAAAGTCAGTGAAGACTTTGATCTGCAAGTCCACCCCTTCCTTGGCCAGTACCGGTTTGACGAACTCGAGGATTTCAGCGTGAGGCACGGGTGTGGCACCCACCACCAACTTTTCATTGGCGATGGCATTGAACGACAGGACAGCAGCCAAGATGGCCAGGGACTTTTTCATACATGCTCCGAAGGCAGTTGTTATAGGAATCAACGGCGGCTGTAACGCGCCACCAAACGGTCACCGGTCATCTGCAAGGCCTGCACCAGCACCAACAGCAGCACCACGGTCACCACCATCACATCGGTCTGGAACCGCTGGTAGCCGTAGCGAATCGCCAGGTCTCCCAGGCCCCCGCCACCGATCACCCCGGCCATGGCCGTGTAGTCCACCAGCACAATGGCGGTCACGGTCACCGCCGCCAGCAGCCCGCCCCTGGCTTCCGGCAGCAGCGTATGGCGGATCACCTGCCAGGTGCTGGCGCCCATCGATTGGGTGGCCTCGACCACTCCGCGATCCACTTCACGCAGTGCGGTTTCCACCAGCCGCGCAAAGAACGGCGTGCACCCCACCACCAGCGGCGGGATAGTGCCCGGCACGCCAAGAGAAGTGCCCACCAGCAAGGTGGTCAACGGGATCAACACAATCAGCAGGATGATGAACGGCAGCGAGCGCAGCACGTTCACCACCACCGACAGCAGCCGATACACCACCAGCGCCTCGTGCAGTTGGCGCTTGCCGGTCAAAAACAGCAGCACCCCCAGAGGCAACCCCAGCAGCACCGTAAAACCCAGGGCCGCGGCGAGCATGCTCAGGGTTTCCAGACAGGCTTGGCCGATGTCGGCCCAGTAGATGTTCTTGAATAATTCAGCCATCGATCACGACCAATCGTGGCGCGGTGGCTTGACGCCGTTGAGCAACCAGTTGCCGACCACGTGATACTTCCAGCGCACCGGGTCGTGCAGGGTGTGAACCCGTGCGTTACGCCAGTGACGGTCGAAGTTGTGCTTTTTCAAGGTCGACCGGGTGCCGCCGAGTTCGAACAGTTTGTTGCTGGCTTCGATGGCGATTTCGGTGGTGAGCACCTTGGCACGGGCCACGGCGAGGGAGGCATGGGCGATGTTGTCTTCATCGGGCGACGGGCGTGCGGCATCGAGGGCAAAACCGGCACGTTCCAGCAATGCTTCGGCGGCTTCCAGGCGGATATCCAGGGCGCCGACCTGAATAATGGTCAGCGGGTCTTCACTGGCTGTTTCCACGCCAGCGTCGATCCACGGTCGCGCGAATTGCTGCACAAACTGCACGGTGTCACGCAGCGCGGCGCGAGCGATGCCGGCGTCGATGGCGGCGGTAGTCAGTTGTGCGAAAGGGCCAGCCAAGGTCGGCGAATCGTAGGATTTGTGGGTAGGAAACAGATTGAACGCAGGCACCCGCAAGTCCTGCGCGATCACTGTGCCACTAGACGTTGTGCGCTGGCCCATGCTGTCCCAATCGTCGACCACCACCAGCCCTTCGGTGCCACGCGGTACAAAGGCAAGCTGGGCGTTCTGTTGTTCATCCAACGCCAAGACCGCTAGCCAGTGTGCATACAGCGACCCCGTGCAATACCCCTTGCGACCGTTGATCACATAGCCATCACCTTCGCGACGGACAGTGGCCTGTATGTCTTGCACGTGCTTGCCACCGGTTTCCGACAGCGCATTGGCAAAACGATGGCCCTGCAACGCCAGGCCGAAGAAATGCGCCCGCTGCTCGGGCGTACCTTGCAGGCGGATATCTTCCAGCAGGCAGTAGTGATTCTGTGGGATCTGCCCCAAGGACGGATCGGCCGCCGAGATAATCGCAATCACTTGGGCCAGTACCGCGTAGGACACCTGCGCCCCACCAAACTCACGCGGCACGCTGATGCCCCACAGGCCACTGTTGGAATACAGGTCCACCACCTCGGCGGGCACCTGGCGCGTGCGGTCACGTTCGGCGTCTTGCTCCAGCAATAGCGCAGCCACGCGGTGCGCAACGGCAATGGCCTGGGATTCGTCGCGGATCAATTCGGCGCGAGGGGTGTGGATCGGGAAATGGGCAGATACAGGCAGTACAGACATACAACGCTCTCGGGCGAATGGTTTGTCTTGGGTATTGCAGCTTCTGTGCCGAGCCCTGAAGCCCGCTGTTTGGCCGTTAAACGCAGGAAAAGTCCGGTTGTGGCGCAGCAAACTGCACGTTCACTGTTGCCTGGCGGACACCTCGTCGGTTGGCCGTAAGCCACGCGATACGTGACCTATAGTAAAAACTCCATCCCTCAAAACCATCCGCCAAGGAGAACGAAATGAGCGTCAACCCCATCCCCGAGGGCTTCCACAGCATCACGCCGTACCTGGGCGTCGATAAAGCCGCCGAGGCCATCGAGTTCTACAAGCAAGCCTTCAACGCCGTCCAGGTCATGCGCCTGGATATGCCCGACGGCAAGGTCGGCCACGCTGAACTGCGCATCGGCGACTCGCCGATCATGCTCGGCTCACCTTGCGATGAAAGCGCGTTCGGCAGCCCACGTGACGGCCACACCAGTGTCGGCATCCATCTTTATGTGAGCGATGTGGACGCGCAGTACAAACAGGCCATTACCGCAGGGGGTACCGTGATCTCAGAACCCAAGGACCAGTTCTACGGCGACCGTTCGGGTACGCTGAAAGACCCGTTCGGGCACGTATGGTTTCTGGCGACCCATAAGGAAGATTTGACTGAGGCGCAGATTCGCCAGCGTGCCGAAGATATGTTCAAGCAGGGCTGAGTTCCAAGGACTACACCTATTCAAATGTGGGAGCGGGCTTGCTCGCGAAAGCGGTATATCAGTCACACATGTGCAGGCTGACACTCCGCTTTCGCGAGCAAGCCCGCTCCCACATTGGATTTTCATCGACTCAATGGCCATATCAAGCCGGCCACCTACAACACACTTCATGAACACCCCCTCCACACTTTCCCCCTTGCCCCGGCGATCGTGTGATTCCAGGATGCAAGCAACCATCACAAGGAATCATTCCATGTTCGCCGGTTTCAAAAAGCACCAATGCCACGTCAATGGCGTCAGCATCAGCTACCGCAAAGGTGGCGCGGGGCCCGGCCTGCTTCTGCTGCACGGGCACCCGCAAACCCACGTGATCTGGCACAAGGTCGCCGAACAGTTGGCCGAGCACTTCACCGTGGTTGCCGCCGACCTGCGCGGTTACGGTGACAGCAGCAAGCCACCGGCCAGTGACCATCACACGCACTATTCCAAACGGGAAATGGCCCGCGATAACGTAGAGCTGATGAGCGCTCTGGGCTTCGATACCTTCTCGGTGCTGGCCCACGACCGCGGTGCCCGCGTGGCCCATCGCCTGGCCCTGGATCACCCAACCGCCTTGCAACGCATGGTGCTGCTGGATATCGCCCCCACTCTGTCGATGTATGCGCAAACCGACGAAGCTTTTGCCCGCGCCTATTGGCACTGGTTTTTCCTGATCCGCCCGGCGCCGTTGCCGGAAGCCTTGATCGAGGGCAACCCCGAGCTGTACCTGCGCAGTGTGATGGGCAGCCGCAGCGCCGGGCTCAAGCCGTTCACCGACGAAGCGTTTGCCGAATACCTGCGCTGCCTGAAACTCCCCGGCACCGCCACCGGTATCTGCGAAGACTACCGCGCCGCCGCCGGCATCGACCTTGAACACGACCAGGCGGATATCGACGCCGGCAACCACCTCAACTTGCCGTTGCTGGTGATGTGGGGCGCCGAAGGCACCGTCGGCCGCTGTTTCGAGCCGCTCAAGGAGTGGCAGAAAGTCGCCACCGACGTGCGGGGCAAGGCCCTGCCGGCTGGCCATTACATCGCCGAAGAAGCCCCCGAGTTATTGCTGGACGAAGCCCTGAACTTCCTGTGCTGAGTGCTATTCTGGCGGCTCATGCCGCCAGCCCTGTCTGTGATGAACAACAAGAAAGATACCGTGCCCCTGCCCGAAGACCTGCGGGTGTTCCTGACTGTGATCCGCAAGGCCGGCTTCGCTGCGGCCGCCGATGAGCTGGGGCTGTCGCCGGCGTATGTCAGCAAGCGTATCCAGATCCTCGAAACCACCCTGGCCACCCGACTGCTGCACCGCACCAGCCGACGCGTCGCCCTCACCGAAGACGGTGAACGGGTGCAGCGTTGGGCCGTGCGCATCCTCGAAGACTTCCAGCAACTCAGCGACGAGCTATCCGATGCCCACGATAGCCCGCGCGGCCACTTGCATCTGTGCAGCAGCTTCGGCTTCGGGCGCAACCACGTGGCCCCGGCCCTGTCGTTGCTGGCGCAGCAGTACCCGGACCTGGAAATCCGACTGGACCTGTTCGACCGCGTGGTGGATATCGTCAGCGAAGGGTTCGACCTGGAAATTCGCGTTGGCGATGATATCCCCGGCCAACACATTGGCCGACAACTGGTGAGCAATCGCCGAGTATTGTGCGCCGCCCCCGCTTACCTGGAGCGGCGCGGCACGCCACAGCAACTGAGCGACCTCTCGCAACACGACTGCCTGGTGATCAAGGAGCGCGACAACGGGTTTGGCATCTGGGATCTGGAGCGCGAAGGCAGCGCAGAAAACGTGCGCGTACGCGGGCCGCTGTCGTCGAACAATGGCGAGATCGTGTTGCAGTGGGCATTGGATGGGCGCGGCGTATTGCTGCGCTCGATGTGGGATGTGAAACCGTTGCTGGAGCAGGGCACGCTGGTGCAGGTGCTGCATGACTACACCCAGAGCGCCAATGTGTGGGCCGTGTACCCGACACGGTTGGCGCACTCCGGGAAGCTGCGGGCGTGTGTGGAGTTTTTGCAGGAGCATTTCAAGGGGCTCTCAATCTAGCCAGCGCCCTAGCCTTGAGAACCCAATCAAAATGTGGGAGGGGGCTTGCCCCCGATAGCGGCGGGTCAGTGGCTAAATTTTTCACCGGTCCACTGCCATCGGGGGCAAGCCCCCTCCCACAATTGATTCTGCGGTGTGTCAGCTTAGCCAAGGGTTGGTTTTTAGATGCTGACGCTCGAAGGCCTTGATCTGCTCACTGCGCTGCAAGGTGCTGCCAATCGCATCCAGCCCCAGCAACAGTGCCGTCTTGCGCAGGGTATCGATCTGGAAGGGGATCAACTCGCCATTGGCCAAGCGAATTTCCTGTGCTTGCAGGTCCACACTGATCTGCGCCTGCTCGGCCACGCTCACCGTGTGTCCCAACCGCTTCACCACCGCCTCCTCCAAGCTGATCAACAACACCCCATTACGCTGGCAGTTGTCGTAGAAGATCCCGGCAAAGCTGCTGCCGATCAGCGCCCGAATGCCCATCTGCTTCAACCCCCACACGGCGTGCTCACGGCTGGAGCCACAGCCAAAATTCGCCCCCACCACCATAAAACTTGCGCCCTGCCAGGCCGGTTGGTTCAGCACGAAGCCGGGGTTGGGTTCGCCGGACGGCAAGAAACGCAGGTCGAAAAACAACCCACGGTCCAGGCCGCTGCGGTCGATGCCCTTGAGAAACTGCTTGGGCATGATCACGTCGGTGTCGATGTTTGCCGCCAGCATCGGCGCGGCCTTGCCGGTGACCTGGGTAAAGGGTTGCAGGCTCATGGGCGGTCTCCAAAATGGCGGATATCAGTCAGCCGGCCGCTGATGGCAGCAGCAGCAACCATTGCCGGGCTCATGAGGTGAGTCCGTGCGCCGGCGCCCTGGCGGCCTTCGAAGTTGCGGTTGGTGCTCGACGCGCAGCGGTCGCCGGGGGCCAGCACATCGTCGTTCATGGCCAGGCACATCGAGCAGCCTGATTGGCGCCATTCGAAGCCTGCGTCGATAAAGATCGCCGCCAGCCCTTCGGCTTCGGCCTGGTCACGCACTTCGGTGGAGCCCGGCACGATCATCGCCCGCACGTGATCGGCAACATGCTTGCCACGCACCACACTGGCAGCGTCACGCAGGTCTTCGATGCGGGCATTGGTGCAGGAGCCAATAAACGCGTGGCTGATGACGATATCGCTCAGTGGCATGCCGGCTTCCAGGCCCATGTAATGGAGGGCGCGTTGTATGTCCTGACGCAGGATCAGGTCGCTAACCTCCTGCGGGTTAGGCACGCGGGCGCCGATAGGTGCGGCCTGGTCGGGGCTGGTGCCCCAGGTGACCATAGGCTCCAGGGTAGTGGCGTCGAGGTGCACTTCCCGGTCGAACAATGCGTCGGCATCCGAATGCAATTGGCGCCAGCCCACCAGCGCCTGCTCCCAGAGCTCGCCCTTCGGGGCACGGGGTTTGCCTTTGAGGTAGGCGAAGACTTTTTCATCCGGCGCCATGAAGGCTCCCCGCGCGCCGGCTTCCACCGCCATGTTGCAGATGGTCATGCGCGCCTCGACGCTCAACGCATCGACGGTAGAACCGCAGAACTCGATGGCATACCCGGTGGCACCAGAGGCGCCGATCTTACCGATCAGCGCCATGATTACATCCTTGGAGGTCAGGCCTGGGGCCAACGCGCCATCGACCGTCACGCGCAGGGTTTTCAGGCGTTTATACACCAGGGTCTGGGACGCCAGCAGGTGTTCGATTTCCGAGGTGCCGATGCCAAAACCGAAGGCCCCCAAGGCACCATAGGTGGTGGTGTGACTGTCGCCAGCGGCGATCACCATGCCCGGCAGGATAAACCCCTGCTCCGGGGCGATCACGTGTTCGATGCCTTGGCGCTTGTCGAGAATGTCCAGCAGTTCGATGCCGAAGTCCCGGCAGTTCTCCGCCAGGTATGACACCTGCCGCGCCCCGCCGGCATCGGGCATCGCGGCAGTACGCTTGGGGGTGGTGGGGTTTACATGGTCCACCACCGCCAGCGCCGTGCCTGGGCGCCATACACCACGGCCGGCCTCACGCAGGCCGCTAAACGCCTGGGGGCTGGTGTATTCGTTGATGACCTGGCGGTCTATATAAAGAAGGACATGGCCCTGATCATCCAGGGGGCACACCGTGTGGGAATCGATGTGTTTGTCGTAGAGGGTTCTGGCAGTCATTTTTGAGGGGCTCGCTCAACGGTATGAGCCCATCCTACGCAGCCCCGAAGCCCCATCAATGGCGCCCGGGTGATAGCTGGGAACATGTTTCGTGTTTGATGACAGGCCGCTGAAACATTTTCTTTCATTTGTAGCTTAGGGATTTCTCATTCTCATCCGTCTTAACTTAGATACAGCCCGTCGCGTCAGCAAAAGCTACGACCGGCCTTTTCCGGGCCCCTACTGCCCCCCTCCGATCAAGACTCCCATTCACATGTCGAAGAAGTCACGCTCAAAACTCTGGTTTCTCGTACACAGCTGGTTGGCATTGCCCATCTGGTTCTTTGTACTGATCGTCTGTTTTACCGGCACCCTGGCGGTGGTGAGCCAGGAAATCGTCTGGCTGGCCAACCCGGATATCCGTGCAAGCAAACCCTCGGACGACGCCGAACTGCTGAGCTTCGAGCAGGTAATCGCCGCCATCAAACGCGAAGACCCCAAGGTGCTCGTGCGCGCGATCATTCGCCCTGACGAGTCACACTTCGCGCTGACGGTACGCCTTACCTACCCCGACGGGCGCGCTGTGGCGGCTTACGCCAACCCTTACACCGGCGCCATCCAGGGCATCAGCCCCTCGTTTGACTTCCAGCAGTTCACCCGCGCCCTGCACGGCTGGTGGCTGGTGCCATTTACCAATGGCTACAGTTGGGGTTGGTACCTGGTCTCACTGCTGGGTTTACCGATGCTGGCATCGCTGGTCACAGGGCTTGTGGTGTACAAGCGTTTCTGGAAGGGCTTTCTCAAGCCGACCCTTCGCATCCGCCACGGTGCACGCATCTTCTGGGGTGACTTCCACCGTCTGAGCGGTATCTGGTCGATCTGGTTTATCGCCGTCATTTCCATCACCGGCACCTGGTTCCTGATCCAGGCGATTCTGGGGGATAACCAGATTTCGATTTCCAGCGAGCCCGTGGTGCCGGTGGTTGCTCGGGAAAAAGTCCCCCTGTCAGCACCTGGCGTACCCGCGCCGATGATTGGGTTGGATCAAGCGATTGAAATCGCCACACAGCGCATTCCAGGGCTGGAGGCCAGCTTTGTGTTCCTGCCCCTCAATGCCTACAGCCATGTGACCATTGGTGGCCGGGGCTGGTACCCGCTGATGTTCCAAACCGCCCAACTGAACCCGTATGACGGTGAAATCGCCGTCTCGCACATGCTGTCCGACCGCTCCACCCTGGAGTTCGTCACAGAATCCATGCGCCCGCTGCACACCGGCGACTTCGGCGGCATCTGGATCAAGCTGATCTGGGCATTCTTCGGCCTGGTGCTGAGCATGATGGTATTGAGCGGCCTGCTGATCTGGACCAAGCGCACCGCCCTGGCCAGCCTCAACGCACTCAAGCGTACCAACAAGGCGCAACGCCAACCCGCCCCTATCCCAGCCATGCAGGCTGAAACCACGGAGGGCAACCGATGAGCAAGGTCGCTGCCGCTGTACCGCCTTCGCCACTGCGGGCCTTTTGGCTCAAATGGCGCTTCCACATCAATATCCTGCTCCTGCTGGTGCCTTTGGGCTTTATGCCCAAGTACTTTGCCGATGCCGCGCTGTTTCGCGGCGATACAGGCATTGGCGAGCGAGTAGCGGGTGAAGTACAGGTGGGGCCATGGAGCCTGACCCTCGCCGAGTTTCGCAATGAAGGCCCGACCCCCGACCCGGCTGGCCCGATGAAATTCTTCAACGCAGCCCTGTGCGACACCTGTGGCGACCAGGTCAAGGCCACTTACCTGCGCATCGGCAAACCGCGAAGCCTGCGGGCTGCCGGGGTGATCTTCTTCGGCACACCGTACCGAATGGGCGCTGCATTGCCAGTGCCGACCAATACGCCAGCCGACGCCCAAGTGTGGGTCACCATGGAAGGCTGGGACGGCACGATGCACCAAGGTTCCATCCCGCTGAGCCAGGCCTCGCCTGCCACTATTGCCTGGCTGAACAAGCAAGGAGTTAAACCATGACGTTGATGCGCGCTTGCGCCGTATTGTTGATAGGCGCCGGTTTCAGTACCGTCGCCCTGGCCCACAACCCGATGTGCGAATGCAAGGAAATCGCCGGCGAGCAGATCCAGTGCACTGGCGGCTTCTCCGACGGCAGTGGTGCTCCCGGCGTGACCCTGGATGTGATCGGCTACGACGAAACCATCCTGGTGCCCGGCAAGCTGGGCCAGGACTCGACCCTGACCTTCAAGAAACCGTCCGCCGAATTCTACGTACTGTTTGATGCGGGCCCCGGCCACGTGGTGGAAATCGACCAAGCGGACATCCAGCCGCAATGAGTACCACACAGGTTGTACGCCCCGCCGGTGCCGGTCACGAAACCCTCTACGTCTTGCTGTTGTGCCTGATCATCCTGGCGGTGGCGGGCTCGGTGATCGCGTTGCACGGTGAAACCCAGGAGGTGGCCGCCGTACCCGGCCACCAACTGGACGCACGCCGCGACCTGAATGCTGCCGAGCAAGGCATCTACGCCGACCTGCGGGTGACCCTGGATGAAATCCAGTTGTTGCAGCAGGAACAAAGCACCCTGCCCACCCCGGCCCAACTGGCCGAAGAAGGTTTTGCACCGTTCGCCCAAGATGCCAGCTCGGTCAGCCGTGGCGATCACCGCTGGCAGGTGTTGGAGCCTTCGACCTACCTGGGCTTGAGCCAGGTGCCCAGCACCAGCGGCTCGCTGCTGATGCGCGTGCACGGGGCCGAGCCGGATATCTGGCTCAACCGCAGCGCCAACCTGGCCGCCCCTTCCGACCTCTCTGACCAGGCGCTGATCGCAGCGGGCTGGCAGCAGGTGGTTGCGCAATTCGATGCCGGCGTGACCCGCCAGCACCGCCACTGAACGAGAAGACCGATTGCCTATGTCTAAATCATCTCCCCTGTTGCGCCTGTTGCTGGTCGGTTTGTTCAGCCTGATGCTCGCCCCACTGGCGAACGCTGAGGCGGCCAAGCGCCTGCGTATTGGCATCACCCTGCACCCGTACTACAGCTACGTGAGCAATATCGTCGGCGACAAGGCCGAAGTCGTGCCGCTAATTCCTGCCGGCTTCAACCCCCACGCCTATGAGCCGCGTGCCGACGACATCAAGCGCATCGGCAGCCTGGATGTGATCGTGCTCAACGGCGTCGGCCACGATGATTTCGCCGACCGCATGATCGCCACCAGTGAGCGCCCGGACATCCCGGTGATCGAAGCCAACGCCAACGTGCCGCTGCTGGCTGCTACCGGCAATGCCGCGCGCGGTGCGGGCAAGGTGGTCAACCCGCACACCTTCCTGTCGATCAGCGCCTCGATTGCCCAGGTCAACAATATCGCCCGCGAGCTGGGCAAGCTCGACCCGGACAACGCCAAGACCTACACCCAGAACGCGCGCGCCTATGGCAAACGCCTGCGCCAGATGCGTGCCGATGCCCTGGCCAAGCTGACCAGCGCGCCCAACCCGGACTTACGCGTGGCCACCGTTCACGCGGCCTATGACTACCTGCTGCGCGAGTTTGGCCTGGAAGTCACCGCCGTGGTCGAACCAGCCCACGGTATCGAGCCCAGCCCGAGCCAGTTGAAAAAGACCATCGACGAACTGCGCGCCCTGGACGTGAAGGTGATCTTCTCGGAGATGGATTTCCCATCCACCTACGTCGAGACCATCCAGCGTGAATCCGGGGTCAAGCTGTACCCGCTGTCGCATATTTCCTACGGCGAATACAGCCCTGAGAAGTACGAAGTGGAAATGACCGGCAACCTCAACACCGTGGTCCGGGCGATCCAGGAGTCGGGGGCATGACAGCGGCGCAGCAACTGAAAGTGGCCAGCATTGGCCCGACGATTGAGTTCGATAACGTGTCCCTGACCCTGGGCCGCACAGTGATCCTCGACGGTGTAAGTTTCCAGGTTGAGCCCGGCAGCATCCACGCGCTGGTCGGCCCCAATGGCGGCGGCAAGAGCTCGCTGATCAAAACGTTGTTGGGGCAAACACCGCACCAGGGGCAATTGCGCCTGCAATGGCCGAACGCGGTAGGCACCATCGGTTATGTACCTCAGGCGTTGGAGTTCGACCGGGGCCTGCCGATGACCGTCGATGACTTCATGGCCGCCATGTGCCAGCGGCGACCGGCGTTTCTTGGCCTGTCCAAGCATTACGCTGGCGCCATCGGTGATGCGCTTGAGCGTGTAGGCATGCAGGACAAACGCAAGCGGCGCATGGGTGCGCTGTCTGGCGGTGAGCGTCAGCGCGTGCTACTCGCCCAAGGCTTGATTCCGGCACCGCACTTGCTGGTGCTGGATGAGCCGATGTCAGCCCTCGATGAAGCCGGCATCCAGGTGTTCGAGCGCCTGCTCAATGACTGGCGCCTCGCCGGCATCACCGTCTTGTGGATCGAACACGACCTGGAAGCCGTGGGCCGCCTGGCCGATCGCGTCACCGGTCTGAACCGCCACGTGCTGTTCGACGCAACGCCGAAAGAAGCGCTGACGCCGGACCGCTTGCTGACCCTGTTCTCCACCCACCCTCGGAGCCCGGCGCAATGAGTTATGAAGCCTTTCGCTTGATGGTCCAGGGCTGGGCCTCTTCCGGGTATCTGCCGGAAGCGCTGGCCTATGGTTTTGTGGTCAACGCCCTGCTTGCCGGCCTGTTGATCGGCCCGGTGTTGGGCGGTTTGGGTACGCTGGTGGTGGTCAAGCGCTTTGCGTTTTTCTCGGAAGCGGTCGGGCATGCGGCGCTCACCGGCGTGGCCGTGGGCATTCTGTTGGGCGAACCCTACACCGGCCCATACGGCGCGCTGTTCGGCTACTGCCTGTTGTTTGGCATCCTGCTCAATTACCTGCGCAACCGTACCGGCCTGGCGCCGGACACTTTGATCGGCGTGTTCCTCTCGGTGTCCCTGGCACTGGGTGCGAGCCTGCTGCTGATCCTGGCGGGCAAGATCAACGTACACATCCTCGAAAACGTGCTGTTCGGGTCGGTACTGACGGTCAACGGCAATGACCTGCTGGTGCTGGCAATTGTCGGCTCGCTGGTGATGGCCCTGGCGCTCCCGCTATACAACCGCATCATGCTCGCCAGCTTTAACCCACAGCTGGCCGCAGTGCGCGGCGTGGCGGTGAAGACTTTGGATTACCTGTTCGTGATCCTGGTGACGCTGATCACGGTGGCGGCGGTCAAGGTGATCGGCGCGATCCTGGTGGGTGCGTTGCTGGTGATCCCGGCCGCTGCTGCGCGCCTGTTGAGCCAGTCGCTCAAGGGCTTCTTCTGGGTGTCGGTGGTAATCGCCACGGTGAGCACCCTGTGCGGCATTCTGCTGCCGATCATCTTCGACCTGCCTATCCCATCCGGTGCCGCGATCATTCTGATGGCCGGTATCGCCTTCGCCTTCGCTGCCATCGCACGCGGCATTGTGCCCAGCCTCAAAGGGAATATTGGATGATGCGCCCCGTTTTTCGCCCACTGGCCTTGGCCATCGCTTGCTTGATCACCACCCCCGCGCTGGCGGCTGTCGACGGCTTCGACACGAAGGACTTCAAAGCCAATCACGGTCTGGGCCATGCTGCCCTGACCAACGCCAAGAAGCCGGTAAAAGTGCTGGCCTCGCTGCCGATCACCCATGGCTTGGCCGAGGTGTTGCTCAAAGGCACCGATGTGCAACTTGAACGTGCTGCACCGGCCAACCTGCCTGGCTCACGCCAAGTGTCCTACTTCACCGGCCGTGGCGCACCGGCGCTCGGCAAATTGGCAGTGGAAGCCGACGCAGCCATCGGCCTGCGTTCCCTGTGGGCGGACGACCCGCTCTACCCGGTGGCACGCCGCAGCAATATCCGCATTGTCGAAGTGGATGCCGCGCGCCCGGTGGACGGCGGTTTGCCTGGCATCGCCATACAGCCGGGCGTCACCGATGGTTTGAACAGCCAGCCGTGGCAATCGAGCAACAACATGGGCCGCATGGCCGATGTGCTCGCCGCTGACCTGAGCCGCCTGGCACCCAGCGCCAAACCGAAGATCGACGCCAACCTCGCCGCCCTCAAGCAACGCTTGCTCAAACTCACCGCCGACAGCGAAGCGCGACTGGCCAAGGCGGACAACCTTACGGTGGTCAGTTTGAGCGATCATTTCGCTTATCTGGTCAGCAGTTTGAACCTGGAGGTCGTCAGCACCGATGCCCGGCCTGATGCCGATTGGACCGCCGAGGATTTGCAGAAACTGAGTGCTGAGTTGAAAGACAACGATGTCGCCGTTGTGCTTCACCATCGCCAGCCGAGTGAAGCTGTGAAGGCGGCGGTGACCGCAGGCGGGTCACAATTGCTGGTGTTGAACGTTGATAGCGCAGAGCCGGTGACGGAGTTGGAGACCAATGTGGATCAGGTGCTCAAGACCCTGAGCCCATGACATCCACGCCTACATGGATGGCATCATGCCGCCAGAACTCCAGGTCGCAATCGATCAAACGCTGATGCTGGTCATAGTTGACCCGGGCGATGCGCAAGCCCGGGCTACCTACCGACACGCGCAACGCCGCGGCAGCCTCCACCGGCAGTGACGTCGGCACGATTTCAAAGCGCACCCGCCCGTAGTGCAAGTCGTACTTGCGTGCATACAACTCGGTCATCGACTGGTTCAAATCGCACTCCAGAATCCCCGCAAAGTACTGCGGGTTCAGGTAGTGCTCCACATACAACACCAGCCGACCATCAATGCGTCGGCCCCGGCAGATCTGGATCACGCTGGACAACGCCGGCAACTGCAACCACGCACACACCGCCGCCGACGCCGGTTGCAGCCGCGCCGAGATCACTTCGGTGGAGGCCACCCGGCCCTGATCGCTGACCATCGCGTGAAAGTGACTACGCTGCATCAGGTTGTAGGCCAACCGCGGCGGCGAGACAAACCAGCCGCGACGCTCCTCACGGTAAATCTGCCCCTGAGCCTCCAGCTGTAACAAGGCTTCGCGCACGGTAATGCGAGTGGTACCAAACAACTCGCTGAGCTTGCGCTCAGCGGGCAACTTGCTCGCGGGCGGCAACAGCCCGTGGTCGATCTGCTCTTGCAGCGCCAGACCGATGGAGGTTACCGCCTTGATTGCCTCATCACGCATCAACGTTACCTATCTGGACTAGACCAGCACTGTTCGGGTGCACAAACCGCGCCTTATCTGGGCGTCTGCGGCTACGTGCCAGCCTAGGCATTGCAGATGACCGACAGATGACACCCCGTGTCGACCCCCCGCAGCACACCCTGCAATACATCGGCCAAGTCCAATCAATGCGGGCACTTGAGCATGGTCTACGCTCACTCAGCGTCTTACGACATCAGCGATATAAAAACGACATCGACACGAAACTGTCATCCGCTGAGCCTAGATTGGCTCAGGTATTGCTGACCTAGACCAACACCACCGCAAACGTCGATTTAAAACGCAGCGTTGAACACGCCCATAGGAGCTTCGGATGAAACAGCTTTTCCTGGCATCACTGTTAGGCTCGACCATTGCCATGTGCACCGCCGCCATGGCCGCTGATACCGATCTAAAAACGTTGGAAGCCGCTGCGAAAGCAGAAGGCGCCGTGAACAGTGTCGGCATGCCCGATGACTGGGCCAACTGGAAAGGCACCTGGGAAGACCTTGCCAAGACCTATGGCCTCAAGCACATCGACACCGACATGAGCTCGGCCCAGGAAATCGCCAAGTTCAAGGCGGAAAAAGACAACGCCAGTGCGGATATCGGCGACGTCGGGGCGGCGTTTGGCCCGATCGCGGTGAAGCAGGAAGTGACCCAGCCTTATAAACCCTCCACCTGGGCCCAGGTGCCGGACTGGGCGAAAGACAAAGACGGTCACTGGGCCTTGGCCTACACCGGCACCATTGCGTTTATCGTCAACAAAAAGCTGCTGCACGGCTCCGAAGTACCGACCAGTTGGGCTGACCTGCAATCGGGCAAATACAAGGTGTCTGTCGGTGACGTGAGCACCGCCGCCCAAGCGTCCAACGCCGTACTGGCCGCAGCCATCGCCAACAAGGGCGATGAAAAGAACATCGCACCAGGCCTGCAATTTTTCACCAAGATCGCCCAACAAGGCCGCCTGTCGCTGTCCAACCCGACCATTGCCACCATGGAAAAAGGCGAAGTCGAAGTGGGCATCGTCTGGGACTTCAACGGCCTGAGCTACAAGGCCAAGATGGCCAACCCGGATGACTACGTGGTGCTGATCCCGTCGGACGGCTCGGTGAAATCCGGCTACACCACCATCATCAACAAATACGCCAAGCACCCGAACGCCGCCAAGCTGACCCGCGAATACATCTTCAGCGATGCCGGCCAACTCAACCTGGCCAAGGGCAATGCACGCCCGATCCGTGCTGAAACCGACTTGAAACTGCCGGCCGATATCGCCAAGAACCTGATCCCTGGCGAGCAGTACACCAAGGCCAACCCGCAGCCGATCAAGGATGCCGATGCCTGGGAAGCCACTTCCAAGAAGCTGCCGCAGTTGTGGAATGAGCAGGTCATCGTAGAAATGAAGTAAGGCTATTCCCCACATTGGAAATCCACTGGAAATCCAATGTGGGAGGGGGCTTGCCCCCTCCCACACTTGATCCCTGTTTCTCCAGATAAAGAGATTCAAGTCCATCCGTTGCGGAGCAACCTCCCCCATGAAGCACAACGTCATCCTTGTGGTGCTCGACGGCCTGAACTTCGAGGTTGCGAGGCACGCCATGGGGCACTTGCAGGCCTACGTCGGCGCCGGCCGCGCAGCCCTCTACAAACTGGAATGTGAGCTGCCCGCCCTGTCCCGCCCGCTGTATGAGTGCATCCTCACCGGTGTGCCACCGATCCAGAGCGGCATCGTGCACAACAACGTCTCGCGCCTGTCCAACCAGCGCAGCATTTTCCATTACGCTACCGACGCCGGTCTCACGACTGCGGCGGCGGCCTACCATTGGGTCAGCGAGTTGTATAACCGCACGCCCTTTCTCGCCGCACGGGATCGTCATACCGACGACAAGGCGCTGGCGATCCAGCACGGGCATTTCTACTGGAATGACCACTACCCCGATTCCCACCTGTTCGCCGATGCTGAAAGCTTGCGCCTCAAGCACACCCCGGACTTTATGGTGGTGCACCCGATGAACATCGACGACGCCGGCCACAAGCACGGCCTCGACACCCCGCAGTACCGCAACAGTGCACGTTCGGCCGACATCATCCTGGCCGACTACCTGCAAGCCTGGCTCAACGCGGGCTATCAGGTGTTGGTGACCGCCGACCATGGCATGAACAACGACCGCTCCCACAACGGCCTGCTGCCCGAAGAACGTGAAGTGCCCCTGTTTGTCCTCGGCGATGCCTTCAGCCTTGACGCAAAAGCCGCGCCCAAACAGACCGATTTATGCGGCACCGTCTGCGAACTGCTGGGCGTGCCCCACGACAAACCTATCTGCCGGGAGCTGTTGAAATGACCCGTGGTAAATGGCTGGCACTCCTGTGCCTGGTGCCGTTCGCGTTGTTCTTTATCGTGTTCGAAATTGCCCCATTGGTGTGGGTGTTGATCAACAGCCTGCAAACTGAAGAAGCCGGCTGGGGCCTGGAAAACTTCACGCGTATCTTCAGCTCGAAGTTCTACCTCCAAGCCATCCAGTTCAGCTTGGAGATCAGCTTCTACTCGAGCATCTTCGGCATCATCATCGCCACGCTGGGCAGCTACTCACTGCGCCGGGTGGATTCGCCGCTGCGCAATTTCGTCACCGCGTTTGCCAACATGACCAGCAACTTTTCCGGTGTGCCCCTGGCCTTTGCCTTCATCATTTTGCTGGGGTTCAACGGCAGCATCACCATAATGCTCAAGCAGGCGGGGATCATTGAGGACTTCAACCTCTACTCCAAGACCGGGCTGATCATCCTTTACACCTACTTCCAGATTCCCCTCGGCGTGCTGCTGCTCTACCCGGCTTTCGACGCCTTGCGCGAAGACTGGCGCGAGTCGGCAGCATTACTGGGTGCGAATGGCTGGCAGTTCTGGCGGCATATCGGCCTGCCAGTGCTGACGCCGGCATTGCTGGGCACCTTCGTGATTCTGGTGGCCAACGCCCTCGGCGCTTACGCCACGGTCTACGCGCTGACTACCGGCAACTTCAACGTGCTGCCGATCCGTATCGCGGGCCTGGTCTCGGGGGATGTGTCCCTCGACCCGAACATGGCCAGCGCCCTGGCCGTGGTGCTGGTGGCACTGATGACCGTGGTCACCGTAGTGCATCAACTGCTGCTCAAGAGGAGCTACCATGTCTCGCGCTGAAGCCGGCCCGGCCGCGCTCTACCACCGCATCGTGGTGTGGGTCTTGTTTGCGATCCTGGTGTTGCCGCTGATTGGCACCTTTGTCTATTCGATTGCCAGCAGTTGGTCGGCAACCATTTTGCCCGCCGGCTTTACCGTGAAATGGTACGTGCAGCTGTGGAGCGACCCACGCTTTCTGATGGCCTTCGGGCAGTCGTTGCTGGTGTGTGTGGGCGCACTCATCCTGTCGGTGGTCTTGATTCTGCCGCTGCTGTTTGTGGTGCATTACCACTTCCCCCGGCTCGATGCGCTGATGAACATCCTGATCCTGCTGCCCTTTGCAGTGCCGCCGGTGGTGTCGTCGGTGGGGCTGCTGCAACTTTACGGCTCCGGGCCGTTGGCAATGGTGGGCACGCCGTGGATTCTGATCGGCTGCTACTTCACCGTGGCATTGCCGTTCATGTACCGAGCGATTACCAACAACCTGCAAGCCATCAACCTGCGCGACCTGATGGACGCCTCCCAACTGCTCGGCGCCAGTACCTGGCAGGCGGCGATCCTGGTGGTGCTGCCGAACCTGCGCAAAGGCCTGATGGTCGCGCTATTGCTGTCGTTCTCGTTCCTGTTCGGTGAGTTTGTATTCGCCAATATCCTGGTGGGTACCCGCTACGAAACCCTACAGGTGTACCTCAACAACATGCGCAACAGCAGCGGCCACTTCACCAGTGCCGTCGTGATTTCGTACTTCTTCTTTGTGCTGGTGCTGACTTGGGCCGCCAATATCTTGAACAAGGACAAAAGCCAATGAGCTTCGTCAGCGTGCAACACCTGCAAAAAGGCTACGCCGGCACGCCGGTGTTCAGTGATATCAACTGCGAGATTGCCAAGGGTGAGTTCGTCACGCTGCTCGGCCCGTCCGGTTGCGGCAAGTCGACCCTGCTGCGCTGCATCGCCGGGCTGACCTCAGTGGACAGTGGGAAGATTCTGCTGGACGGGCAAGACATCGTCCCGCTGAGCCCCCAGAAACGTAACATCGGCATGGTGTTCCAGAGCTATGCCCTGTTCCCCAACATGACCGTGGAACAAAACGTCGCCTTCGGCCTGCGCATGCAAAAGGTCAATGCCGACGACAGCCACAAACGCGTGCAGGAAGTGCTACAACTGGTAGAGCTCAAGGACCTAGCCGGCCGTTATCCGCACCAGATGTCCGGGGGCCAATGCCAGCGCGTGGCCCTCGCCCGCTCACTGGTGACTCGTCCACGCCTGTTGCTGCTGGATGAGCCTTTGTCGGCACTGGATGCGCGGATTCGCAAGCACTTGCGAGAGCAGATCCGCCAGATCCAGCGTGAGTTGGGGCTGACCACGATCTTCGTGACCCATGACCAGGAAGAAGCCCTGACCATGTCTGACCGCATCTTCCTGATGAACCAGGGCAAGATCGTGCAGAGCGGCGACGCCGAAACCCTCTACACCGCCCCCGTGGACGTATTCGCCGCCGGTTTTATCGGCAACTACAACCTGCTGGACGCCGACAAGGCCAGCCAACTGCTGCAACGGCCCATCAACGGCCGTATCGCCATTCGCCCCGAAGCCATCGAACTGAGCCGCAACGGCGAGCTGGATGCGTTGGTGCGCAGCCACAGCCTGTTGGGCAACGTGATCCGCTACCGCATCGAAGCGCGCGGCGTCGAGCTGGTGGTGGATGTGCTCAACCGCTCGGCCGATGACCTGCACCCGGACGGGCAACGCCTGGCACTTTCCATCGACCCAAGCGCCCTGTGTGAAGTAGCCTGACGCAACGTTTTAACAAGAGAGCCTGACCGATGGCATTGGTAATTTTTGATCTGGACGACACCTTGATCCACGGCGACTGCGCCACGCTGTGGAGCGAGCAGATGGGCCGCCTGGGCTGGGTCGACCCGGAGTCGTTCATGCGCAAGAACCATGAACTGATGGACGCCTACAGCCAGGGCAAGCTGCTAATGGAAGACTTCATGGACTTCAGCCTGGAGCCGATGATCGGCCGCACGCCGGAGGAGATCGAACACTTGGTGGAGCCGTGGGTCGAGGACGTGATCGAACCGCTGATCTACAGCGACGCCACCAAGACCATCGCCCGCCACCGGGCCAATGGCGACCGGATACTGGTGATTTCCGCTTCGGGTACACATCTGGTCAAACCGATTGCGGCGCGCATTGGTATCGATGAGGTGTTGGGCATCGACCTGGAAGTCAGCCACGGCGTGTACAGCGGGCATACCGTGGGCGTGCTGACCTATCGCGAAGGCAAGATCACGCGGTTGCTGGAATGGTTGGAGCATGAAGGTGAGACGCTGGAGGGGGCGTATTTCTATTCGGATTCGCGCAATGATTTACCGTTGCTGCTGAAGGTGGATCATCCGCAGGTGGTGAACCCGGATCCGGTACTGCGTGAGCATGCCGAAGAAGCCGGTTGGCCCATCCACCACTGGATCTGATTCAACCTAGATCCAAATGTGGGAGGGGGCGTGCCCCTGATAGCGGTGTGACAGTGAAGAATGTTTCATCTGACACACCGCCATCGGGAGCAAGCCCCCTCCCACAGTGACCGCATTTCAAATCGAGATCAGGTCAACGCGTCATCAATCACCAACACCAACTTCCCGGAAACCTGATTGGTCGCCAATTCAGCAAACGCCGCCTCGGCATCCTTGATCGCAAAGGTTTTGGCCAGTTGCGGGCTCAAGCGGCCCTCCACGAACAATGGCCACACATGCTGGCTCAAATCGCTGAAGAGGTCAGCCTTGAACTGATCACTGCGGCTACGCAGAGTCGAGCCCAGCAATTGAATGCGCTTGCCCAGCACCTGCGCCAGATCCAGTTTTGCCTCCCGGCCGCCCATCAAACCGATCAATACCCAACGCCCATCCAAGGCCAGCAGCTTGAGGTCCAGCGCAGCATAGTCGCCGCCCACAGGGTCAAGAATCACATCAAACGGCCCAAAATCGCGCAGCGCCTCGATGCCGTCGGTACGTACCACGCCGCCCTGGGCGCCCAGTTCTTCGCAGTACGCCAGGCGCTCCGCCGAGCCGACGCTGACCCAGCACGGGCTGCCAAACGCCTTACACAACTGGATCGCCGCAGACCCCACGCCACTCGCGCCGGCATGCAACAGCACTTTTTCACCCGGCTTGAGGCCTGCCAGTTGGAACAGGTTGAGCCACGCCGTGCTGTACACCTCAGGCAATGCTGCCGCTTCGATCAGCGACAACCCTTCCGGTACTGGCAGCACGTGCCGCGCATCCACCACCACTTCTTCGGCCATACCGCCGCCGGCCAGCAGTGCACAGACGCGGTCGCCCACCTGCCAGGACGAGCCCGCACCCACTTCGCTGATCACCCCGGAGCACTCCAGGCCGAGCACAGCGCTGGCGCCTGGGGGCGGTGGATAGAGCCCGGCACGTTGTAATAAATCGGCGCGATTAAGCCCCGCTGCCGCCACACGAATGCGAACTTGGCCTACATCGCATGTAGGACTGGCTTCATCCAACCACTCCACGTGACCGTCAACGCCTTGCAATGCTTTCACAGTGCCTCCATAGTGAGTCTGGACTGAGCCCGTAGCTGTATCGCCGGGCTTTTTGCATTATGCGACCGGACCATATGGAACCGGCTCCCTCAAAGACGGCCTAATATGCGTTATCAATTGCCCCCGCGTCGAATCAGCATGAAGCATTTGTTCCCCAGCACCGCCCTCGCTCTTTTCATTGGTCTCGGCTTCGCGTCGATGTCGACCAATACGTTCGCAGCCAACAGCTGGGACAACCTTCAGCCAGATCGCGATGAGGTGATTGCAAGCCTTAACGTCGTCGAGTTGCTCAAGCGTCATCACTACAGCAAGCCGCCGCTGGACGACGCGCGCTCGGTGATCATCTATGACAGCTACCTCAAGCTGCTGGACCCGTCGCGCAGCTACTTCCTGGCCAGCGATATCGCTGAGTTCGACAAGTGGAAAACCCAGTTCGACGACTTCCTCAAGAGCGGCGACCTGCAGCCCGGCTTCACCATTTACAAGCGTTACCTGGACCGCGTCAAAGCGCGTCTGGACTTCGCCCTGGCCGAGCTGAGCAAGGGCACCGACAAGCTCGACTTCACCCAAAAAGAAACGCTTCTGGTGGACCGCAAGGACGCCCCTTGGCTGACCAGCACCGCCGCCCTCGACGACCTGTGGCGCAAACGCGTCAAGGACGAAGTGCTGCGCTTGAAGATCGCCGGCAAAGAGCCTAAAGCGATTCAAGAGCTGTTGACCAAGCGCTACAAGAATCAACTGGCGCGCCTGGACCAGACCCGTGCCGAAGATATCTTCCAGGCCTACATCAACACCTTCGCGATGTCCTACGACCCGCACACCAATTATCTGTCGCCAGATAACGCGGAAAACTTCGATATCAATATGAGTCTGTCCCTGGAAGGCATCGGTGCCGTCCTGCAAAGCGACAATGACCAGGTGAAGATTGTGCGTCTGGTGCCAGCAGGTCCGGCAGACAAGACCAAGCAGGTTGCTCCGGCTGACAAGATCATCGGTGTGGCCCAGGCCGACAAAGAGATGGTCGATGTAGTCGGCTGGCGCCTGGACGAAGTGGTCAAGCTGATCCGCGGCCCTAAAGGCAGCGTGGTGCGCCTGGAAGTGATTCCGCACACCAATGCGCCCAACGACCAGACCAGCAAGATCGTGTCCATCACCCGTGAAGCGGTGAAGCTCGAAGACCAGGCCGTGCAGAAGAAAGTCCTCAACCTCAAGCAGGATGGCAAGGACTACAAGCTGGGCGTGATTGAGATCCCTGCCTTCTACCTGGACTTCAAGGCGTTCCGTGCGGGCGACCCGGACTACAAGTCCACCACCCGCGACGTTAAGAAAATCCTGACAGAACTGCAGAAAGAAAAAGTCGACGGCGTGGTCATCGACCTGCGTAACAACGGCGGCGGCTCCCTGCAGGAAGCCACCGAGCTGACCAGCCTGTTTATCGACAAGGGCCCGACCGTGTTGGTACGCAACGCTGACGGCCGTGTGGATGTACTGGAAGACGAGAACCCGGGCGCCTTCTACAAAGGCCCGATGGCGTTGCTGGTCAACCGCCTCTCAGCCTCGGCTTCGGAGATTTTCGCCGGCGCCATGCAGGACTACCACCGTGCACTGATCATCGGCGGCCAGACCTTCGGCAAAGGCACCGTGCAGACCATCCAGCCGCTGAACCATGGCGAGCTCAAACTGACGTTGGCCAAGTTCTACCGGGTTTCCGGGCAGAGCACCCAGCATCAGGGCGTACTGCCGGACATCGATTTCCCGTCGATTATCGACACCAAGGAAATCGGCGAAAGCGCCCTGCCGGAAGCCATGCCGTGGGACACCATCCGCCCTGCGATCAAGCCCGCGTCGGACCCGTTCAAGCCTTTCCTGGCGCAGTTGAAGGCTGACCACGATACCCGCTCCGCCAAGGATGCCGAGTTCGTGTTCATCCGCGACAAGCTGGCCCTGGCCAAGAAGCTGATGGAAGAAAAGTCCGTCAGCCTCAATGAAGTGGACCGTCGCAAGCAGCACGCCGATATCGAAAATCAGCAGCTGGTGCTGGAAAACATCCGCCGCAAAGCCAAGGGCGAAGACCCACTCAAAGAGCTGAAAAAAGAAGACGAAGATGCGCTGCCGACCGAGGCGGATAAAACCAAGCCGGAAGACGACGCGTACCTGGCCGAGACGGGCCGGATCCTGCTGGACTACCTGAAGATCACCAAGCAGGTCGCCAAGCAGTAAATGATGGCAATTTAATGTGACCGTTCAGCGAGCTGTCATCATATAGACATCATTCTGTCGTGAAATGAAGGACCGCAGGCTCACCGCCTGCGGTCCTTTTTTTTCGATCGAGATCGCCATGACCATGACCGAACAGCTGAATGCATTGGGCTCTATCCTGGCTCAAGGCAGTTTGCACAGCCTGTTCCAACCGATCATCTGCCTGTCCGAACGGCGCATTCTCGGCTACGAAGCCCTGAGCCGCGGCCCGTCGAACAGCCCACTGCACTCCCCCGTCGCCTTGTTCTCGGTGGCCAGTCAGGCGGGGCGCCTCAGTGAGCTGGAAATGGCTTGCCGCGAGAGTGCATGTCGACGCTTCAGCGACCAGAAGCTGCCGGGCAAGCTGTTTTTGAATGTCTCCCCCGAATCGTTGATGGAAACTGCGCACCAACCGGGGCGCACCTTGCAACTGCTGCATGACTACGGCATCCCACCGAGCCAGGTGGTGATCGAGCTCACCGAGCAAACCCCTACCGACGATTTCGACCTGCTGCAAACCGCCCTGCACCACTACCGCAATATGGGCTTCTCGATCGCCCTTGATGACTTGGGTGCCGGTTACTCCAGCCTGCGTTTGTGGTCGGAACTGCGCCCGGATTACGTGAAGATCGACCGGCACTTTATCGACGGCATCCATCAGGATGCGCTCAAGCGCGAGTTTGTCGGCTCTATCCTGCAAATCGCCAAGGCTTCACGCGCCCAGGTGATTGCCGAAGGCATTGAGCTGCCCGAAGAGCTGGCGGTGCTGACAGAGATGGGGGTGGACCTGGTCCAGGGCTACCTGCTTTGCCGACCACAGGAACATCCGCCCCAGGAAGCGCGCCAGATGCTGCCCAAGCCCGACAGCGCCAACGTGGCCCTGAGCGAAGAAGGCAGTGACCTGAGCGCCCTGCTCAACGAGCAACCGGCGATGGACCAGGACACCGCCACCGCCCAGGTGCTGGAGGCGTTCCGGCGCCAGGCCAACCTCAACTCCCTCGCGGTGCTGGATGGGCGCGGCCAGCCAGTGGGCATCGTGCACCGGCATTCGCTGTCGGATGCGCTGCTCAAGCCGTTCGCCACCGACCTGTTTGCGCGCAAACCCATCAGCCGCCTGATGAGCACCGATTTTTTGGCGGTGGAGCTGAGCCAGTCGCTGCAACAGGTCAGCCGCTTGCTCACCAGCCGTGCGCGGCAGCGCATCGAAGAAGATTTCATCATCACCCTCAACGGCGATTACCTGGGGCTGGGCCGGGTGATCGATGTGCTCAAGCTGATCACCGAACTGAAAATCCAACAGGCCCGCTACGCCAACCCACTCACCCTGCTTCCGGGCAACGTGCCGATCCAGCAATGCCTCACGCGGTTGCTGCAACAGCAGCGGGAGTCGGTGATTTGCTACGTGGATATCGACAGCTTCAAGCCGTTCAACGATATCTACGGCTATGGGCGCGGGGATGAGGTGTTGCTGTGCCTGGCGCAGTGCCTGAACGACCGGGTGGACCCCAGCCGCGACTTTGTCGGGCACATTGGCGGCGATGATTTTTTGCTGGTGCTGGGGCCGCAAGACTGGCGCAAGCGACTCAACCAGTTGCTGGATGACTTCCACACCCAGTGCCGCCGTTTCTACCGCGCCGAACACCTTGAAGCCGGCTGCTTCGTGGCGCTGAACCGCCAGGGAGTGCGCCAGGAATTCGCGTTGTTGTCGCTGTCTATCGGCGTGGTGCATTTATATCCACAGGCCTGTGGACAACTCGATGCCAGCCAGTTGGCAGAGTTGGCTTCGCAAGCCAAGCACCATGCCAAGGACATGGCCGGCTACAGCATCCATGTGATCGACAGCATGGACGCGCTGCCTCAAGCGCTTTAAGCCTCGGCAGACTCCGGGTACTCGTACTCAAACACCCGCACCACCTCGGAGGCGTGCCAGGAGGCGGCCGCTACGCCATCGGAGGGCCCGCTAAAACGCCCCAGGCGTTCCACACACTCGAAGAAACCTGTACGCGGCAGGCGGCTAGCCCCCTGGCTGATCACCAACGAGCTGCGCAATGGCTGCTCGGCCTTGGCGTCCAACGCCGCCAGGTGCTCCAACGCAGCGGCAAGGGTCTGCATGGCCGGCGTGGGGAATTGCAGGCGCTCCAGCAACGCACGGTAGGTCAGCAAATGGCGCTGGCGGCGCGCCTGGTCCAGTTCGTTGAGCAACCCATCCCAGTGTTGACGACTGATACGTAGGCTCAAGATTCATCCCTCCAACCTGCAACGCCTAATTCCCAGGCCAAGCTGCGGCGGATCGCGGCATCCGGCTGGCGTTCACCACTTTCAATCAAACCAAGGTACGAGGGGCTGATGCCCACGGTGCGCGCCAGGGTTTCAATCGCCAAGCCCTTGGCCTCGCGCAAGCCGCGCAGATCTGCGAGCGGGCGCAGAGCCTGGTCAGGTGCAGGTTGGGCAGGTGTAGAAGAAGGAGGTGTAGCGGGTTGTTGCTGACCGGCAGCTTTTAACAGCGCCTGGTACTGGTCCCATGGCAACACCGCGTATTCGGGTTCGCCATTGCGTGAAATGATCTGAATATCCATGACTGCCCCGTAGGATAACTGCACTTACTTAGTAAGCTCTTTCCTTAGGAGTGTAATCCTAACAGCCACAAAGGTCGCAGGGGGATAACTGCGTTGTCAGTTTTTTTGCGGATTTTCCTTGGCCAGCAAGGCAGGCGTCGCGGGCAGGCGCTCGACCACGGCGAGTTTTTCCGGGCGCTGTGCCTCACGCCAGGCGCGAAAGGCGCTCAGTTCGCCATCCAGGGTCTTCATGACCCAGGCCAATACAGCGATGTCGTCGAGCATGCCGAACATGGGGATAAAGTCCGGGATAGCATCGATAGGGCTGAGAAAGTACATCAGCCCCGCCACCACTGAAATCAGCGCCTTGGGGCTGATGGCCCGATACTCACCGCGCCAGTACGCCAGGCACAAAGCCTGTAACAACCTGAGGTCATCCTTGAGCTTGCCCAGTCGATTGCCCTGGCTTGAGCCTTTGGCGGCGACGGCGAACAGCAAGGTGGGCAAACGGCCACGGCCGAGCAGGCGGGCAGCCATCGGCAGGAATCGGGTGAAATTGAAGGGTGGTTTCATTCGTCACTCCAGTTCCAGGCGTAAGAAAATGTTATCCACACAAATTGTGGATAACCTTGTGAACAGAGCCTGTTTTACAGGCTGAAAGCCACAGCCTACAAGGCCTGCAGTTAGATCGGGCGTTTTTTGCGCACATAAAAAAAACCCAAGATTTCATTGACTTGGCGTTGATGTGCGGCTACCCGTGCTCGAGTGTTATATCAGACTGTTGCAAGCTGCGGACGTTCGTTCGGATCTGCCAGCGGTTCAATGTAGCAGTGGGCTTGCTTCCAATGAGCAGAGTACCCACACAACGCCGAGTATTGCGCTGAACCTGTGGCGAGGGAGCTTGCTCCCGATTGCAGTGGGTCAGCTACATACTTGCCAACTGACACGCCCTCATCGGGGGCAGGCCCCCTCCCACATTAAAAGCAGTCAGCAAAAGACAGAAACAACAACGCCCCGTCAAGACGGGGCGTTGTGTGCTCAGCAGCCGATTACTTCTTGGCGGCTGGTGCTTCTGGTGCGTCAGGTGCTTCAGCCTTGGCTGGGTCCTTGATGGCCAGCAGTTCCAGGTCGAACACCAGCACGGAGTTGGCTGGAATCGCCGGGCTCGGGCTCTGTGCGCCGTAGGCCAGGTCAGAAGGAATGTACAGCTCAACCTTCTCGCCCACGTGCATCAGTTGCAGGCCTTCGACCCAACCCGGGATCACGCCGCTGACCGGCAGGTCAATCGGGCTACCGCGATCTACGGAGCTGTCAAAGGTGGTGCCGTTGGTGAGCTTGCCGGTGTAGTGAACAGTCACCACGTCAGTCGGCTTAGGCTGTGCGCCGTCGGCTTTCTTGGTGATCTTGTACTGCAGACCGGAAGCGGTGGTGACGACGCCGTCTTTCTTGGCGTTGTCTTCGAGGAATTTCTTGCCGGCGCTTGCCGACTCTTCGCTCATTTTGGTCATGCGTTCTTCAGCACGCTTTTGCAGTGCGGCAAACGCTTCAACCAGTTCGTCGTCTTTGAGCTTCTGCTCTTTTTTGCCGACGGCATCTTCGATGCCTTGGGCTACTGCTTTGGAATCCAGGTCATCCATGCCTTCTTGGGCAAGGCTCTTGCCCATGTTCAGGCCGATGCCGTAGGAAGCTTTCTGCGCCGGGGTTTTCAGCTCTACGCTGGTCTGCGAATCACAACCCGCAAGTACCAGGCTAACCAGGGCCACCGCCGCCGCCAACCGATGCTGTTTCATGCTATTTCCTTGTTCATGCGCCAAAAGGGCAATCGAATAAAGTCGCGAGCTTATCAGGCGGCCACGACCAATGGCTACCGGCATCTGAGCAGGAAACTTCTGATAAGTTCACGTGTTTAAAAGCATTTTCATTCATGATGAGGGCCCGCGACGGATCGTGGGACAGACCCTGACGGCGTTAATGGCCACTTGCCGCACCTACGGCCTAGTGGCATAACAGCGCTACCACTCGACAAGGATAGCCAGCTTGCGCATTTTTTCCCGTGCCTTACTCCTGATCCTCACGCTGATAGGCCTCGTTCTGGCCGTGGTGATCTACTTCATCATCAACCCCAAACTCCCGGACTACGTGCCCGTGGAACAGGTGCATTACCAAAACCAATGGAGTGCCGCCGACCGGCAGACTTACTACTTCACGCCCCAGGGCACCCAGGTAAAAGGCCTGCATTACGACTGGTTCACCGCCCTGGAATTGCCATTTTCCGAGCAGCGTTTCGCCACCCCCGAATACCTGGCGCGCTTTGGTTTTCTGGTAGACCCCAAGCAAGTACCCACCCCGCAAAACCCCGGCAACCTCCCCGTGGGCTTCGCCCGCCACAAGAACGCCGACAGCACTGCCGAATACCTGGACATCACCTGCGCCGCCTGCCACACCGGCGAGTTGCATTTCAAAGGCCAGGCCTTGCGTATCGACGGCGGCTCGGCCCAGCACGTGCTGCCCTCCAGCGTACCGACCCTGCGCGGTGGCAGCTTCGGCCAGGCCCTTGTCGCAAGCCTCGCCGCCACTTACTACAACCCGTGGAAATTCGAACGCTTCGCCCGCCAGGTATTGGGAGACCGCTATGACGCCCAGCACAGCCAACTGCGCCAGGACTTCAAGCAGTCGCTGAACACCTTCCTCAAGGTCGCCTGGAACGACACCCATCGCGGCCTCTACCCCACCGAAGAAGGCCCGGGCCGCACCGACGCCTTCGGGCGCATCGCCAATGCCAGCTTTGGCGACGCGATTTCCCCAGACAACTATCGCATCGCCAATGCGCCAGTGGACTACCCACAGCTGTGGGATATCTGGACCTTCGATTGGGTGCAATGGAACGGCTCGGCCCAGCAGCCCATGGCGCGCAATATCGGCGAAGCCCTTGGTGTAGGCGCCACACTGACCTTCTTCGACAGCGCTGGCCAACCGCTCCAGGGCGATGCCCGCTACCCCTCCAGCGTGCGGGTGCGCGACCTCAACCTGATCGAAGAAACCCTGCAACGTCTCAAGCCACCTACGTGGCCCGAAGCGTTGTTCGGCGCCATCGACAAGCCCCTCGCCGCCCAGGGCCGCGCACTGTTCAGCGAAAACTGCGCTGGCTGCCATGTGCCCGCCGTCACCCAGGAAAACGGCCGACCGGTGCAACAACTGAAAATGCTGCCCGTGGACTACATCGGCACCGACCCAGGCACCGCCAGCAATATTGCAGACCAACGCTACGACCTTAGTGCCCTGCAATGGGACCCGGCGGAACTGGCCGAGCTGAATGTCGAGCTGCACCCCACGCCAAGCGACCCCCTGGACCTGAAGAAAATGTCAGTGGCCAAAGGCCTGGCCTACGTCACCGCCTTCGTCGAAGACCACGCCTACCGCGCCGCCGGCGTCACGCCAGCAGAACGCCCAAGCCTCGACGGCTTCGGCCTGCCCATCGGCGTGCGCGAACTGCGCGCCTACAAGGCGCGGCCATTGGCGGGGGTGTGGGCCACGCCACCGTTCCTGCACAACGGCTCGGTGCCGACGATCTACCAATTGCTCTCGCCCCAGGACGAGCGCAGCACCACCTTCTATAAAGGCACCTTTAACTACGACCCGCGTCACCTGGGTTTTGAAGCCGGCGCGTTCAAGAATGCCTTCCTGTTCGACACCAAAATCACCGGCAACCACAACAGCGGGCACGAATTCCGTGCCGGCAAACGTGGCAATGGCGTCATCGGCCGCAGTCTGCTGCCGCAGGAACGCTGGGCGCTGCTGGAATACCTCAAAGTGCTGGGCGGCCCGCTGGAGCAACAACTGCCATGATGATTCGATCCCCCTACGACCGACCTTCCCTGCTCGCCCGCCTATGGCTGCGGATCGGCGCGTTTCTCGGCAAGACCCTGCTGTGGTTGGTGGGCCTGGGCCTGCTCGGCTGGCTGGGCGCCAGCGCCTGGTACGCCTGGCAGCACAACGGCCCGGTGTCGCCCAATGAACAGATCCCGCCGGGCGAAGCGGCAATGACCCAAGGCATCATCCAGACGGCAGTGCGCATCGTCGACCAGCACCGCGAAGGCACGCGTTACCTGCGTGATGCGCATGCCAAGGCCCACGGCTGCGTGAAGGCCGAAGTCAGCGTGGTGGCCGATCTCGACCCGGCACTGCGCCAAGGCGTGTTCGCCGAGCCGGGCAAAACCTGGCAGGCGGTGATGCGGCTGTCCAACGGCAACGCTTATCCGCAGTTCGACAGCATTCGCGATGCCCGGGGCATGGCGCTCAAGCTGCTGGATGTGCCAGGCAAGCAGTTGCTGGCCGACCAGCAATCGCGCACGGAACAGGATTTTGTGATGTTCAGCCACCCGAACTTTTTTGTCAGCGATGTGGCGGAATACGCGCAGAACATCGGTGCTCAAGCAGACGGCAAAAAGGTGCTGGCGTTCTTTCCCACAATCGACCCGCGCAGTTGGCAGGTGCGTCATTTGTTTATCGCCCTGGCGACCCTGGCCCCCGCACCGGCGAGCCCGACGCAGACCACCTACTTTTCGGTATCGCCCTACAAGTTCGGTGCGGCCAATGCCAAATTCCGCGTCGCGCCCGACCCACAAAGCTGCCCGGAATACGCACTGCCCAAACAGAACCAGGACCTGCCGAACTTCCTTCGCAGTGCCTTGAGCCAACAGCTCTCCACCGACCGCGTACCGGCGTGTTTTGTGCTGCAGATCCAGCGGCAGAACCCGCAAAAATTCATGCCGATCGAAGACACCAGCATCGAATGGAAAGAGAGCGATGCGCCGTTTGAAACCGTGGCCAAGGTGAAAATCCCTGCGCAGGACTTCGACACCCCGCAATTGAACCTGGCGTGCGACAACCAGTCGTTCAACCCATGGTTTGGCGTAGCAGAACACCGGCCTATCGGCGGCATCAACCGCTTGCGCAAGGCGGTGTACGAAGCCGTGAGCGACTACCGCCACAGCCGTAACGCCCCGTAAAGAGTGCGTAACAATAGGCCCGGCGTCGTAAGGTTTGCGTCGGGTCTATTGAGCCGCGTTCACCCCGCCTCTACCGTGAACACCTACCCCATCGCCCGTAGGAAATCACCGTGGAAAGCTCAACCCTCGGCATGCTCGTACTGACCATCATCGCCGTGTTCGGCACTGCGTCTTTCTGCTTTGAGCACCTGGCCACACGCCAGACGTACAAGGAAAAAAATCCAGACGAAAAAAAGCCCGCTCAATGAGCGGGCTTCTTGTGGTGACCTGGCGTTCAGTGTTCCAGGTTACCGAATATGGCGCAGCGGACGGGACTCGAACCCGCGACCCCCGGCGTGACAGGCCGGTATTCTAACCGACTGAACTACCGCTGCGCGTAACACTTGAAGCGAATGGTGGGTGATGACGGGATCGAACCGCCGACCCTCTGCTTGTAAGGCAGATGCTCTCCCAGCTGAGCTAATCACCCTTCGTTTCGGTGTGGGCGCATCATACACCAAAAAAACGTAATGTCTTGATTTAAATGCAATTTATTTAAAAAAAGTTTAAATCGCGATTTTTTGCCATATTTCGGACAAAGAAAAGCCCGCGATTAAGCGGGCTTTCTGTGGTGACCTGGCGTTCAGCGTTCCAGGTTACCGAATATGGCGCAGCGGACGGGACTCGAACCCGCGACCCCCGGCGTGACAGGCCGGTATTCTAACCGACTGAACTACCGCTGCGCGTAACACATGAGGCGAATGGTGGGTGATGACGGGATCGAACCGCCGACCCTCTGCTTGTAAGGCAGATGCTCTCCCAGCTGAGCTAATCACCCTTCGTCTCGGTGTGGCGCGCATTCTACGGAGCGACCCTAGGTCTGGCAAGCACTTTCTTAAATCTTTTTTTTGAGGCCTTCCAATGGCTTAGGCAGGGTTGGCCTCAGACGTTATCAAGACAATAATGCCCGCCTTTGTATAAAGGAGAGACTCACCCCATGTGGTTCAAGAACCTGCTTATCTATCGCCTGACCCAAGATCTGCCTGTTGATGCCGAGGCGTTGGAAACTGCAATGGCCACCAAACTGGCGCGCCCTTGTGCTAGCCAGGAGTTGACCACTTACGGTTTCGTCGCGCCTTTTGGTAAAGGTGAAGACGCTCCCCTGGTTCACGTCAGCGGCGACTTCCTGCTGATCGCTGCGCGCAAGGAAGAACGCATCTTGCCGGGCAGCGTGGTGCGTGATGCACTTAAAGAGAAGGTAGAGGAAATAGAGGCCGAGCAAATGCGCAAGGTCTATAAGAAGGAACGCGACCAGCTCAAGGATGAAATCATCCAGGCCTTCCTGCCGCGCGCCTTCATCCGTCGCTCGTCGACCTTCGCCGCCATCGCGCCGAAACAAGGCCTGATCCTGGTGAACTCGGCCAGCCCTAAACGCGCCGAAGACCTGCTGTCGACCCTGCGTGAAGTGATCGGCACCCTGCCGGTTCGCCCACTCACAGTAAAAACTGCGCCGACCGCAATCATGACTGACTGGGTCACCACCCAGAAACCGGCCGATGACTTCTTCGTCCTCGACGAATGCGAACTGCGCGACACCCACGAAGACGGCGGCATCGTGCGTTGCAAGCGTCAGGACCTGACCGGCGAAGAGATCCAACTGCACCTGACCACCGGCAAAGTCGTGACTCAGCTGTCCCTGGCCTGGCAGGACAAGTTGTCCTTCATGCTCGACGACAAGATGACCGTCAAGCGCCTGAAATTCGAAGACCTGCTGCAAGACCAGGCTGAACAGGACGGCGGCGACGAAGCCCTGGGCCAGCTGGATGCGAGCTTTACGCTGATGATGCTGACGTTTGGCGAGTTCATCCCGGCGCTGGTTGAAGCCCTCGGCGGTGAAGAGACCCCACAAGGCATCTAAGCCCTGTGATGATCAAAATGTGGGAGGGGGCTTACTCCCGATTGCAGTGTGTCAGTCAACAGAAATATGTGCTGATCCACCGCCATCGGGAGCAAGCCCCCTCCCACATTTGATTGCATTTACATTTCAAGAATCCAACAACAAGGACATCCCATGCGCGCTCTCGCCGCACTCAGCCGCTTCGTCGGCAATACCTTCGCCTACTGGGTGCTGATCTTCGCGGTGCTCGCGTTCCTCGAACCCAGCTGGTTCATCGGCCTGAAAACCGCCATCGTGCCGCTGCTGGGCCTGGTGATGTTCGGCATGGGGCTGACCCTCAAAATTGATGACTTCGCCGAGGTCGCCCGCCATCCATGGCGTGTGGCATTGGGCGTGGTCGCGCACTTTGTGATCATGCCGGGCGTGGCCTGGTTGCTGTGCCAGGCGTTTAACCTGCCGCCAGAAATTGCCGTCGGTGTGATCCTGGTCGGTTGCTGCCCAAGTGGCACTTCGTCCAACGTCATGACCTGGCTGGCCCGTGGCGACCTGGCGTTGTCGGTGGCTATCGCTGCCGTCACCACCCTCCTCGCCCCGCTGCTCACACCGGCGCTGATCTGGCTGCTGGCGTCGGCCTGGTTGCCGGTGTCGTTCATGGAGTTGTTCTGGTCGATCCTGCAAGTGGTGCTGCTGCCGATCGTGCTGGGCGTAGTGGCGCAACGCGTGCTGGGTGAAAAGGTCCGCCATGCCGTGGACGTGTTGCCGCTGGTGTCGGTGGTGAGCATCGTGATCATCGTTGCCGCAGTGGTCGCCGCCAGCCAGGCGAAGATCGCCGAGTCGGGCCTGCTGATCATGGCTGTGGTCATGCTGCACAACAGCTTCGGTTATCTGCTGGGCTACTTTACCGGCCGCGTGTTCAAGTTGCCATTGGCCCAGCGCAAGTCGCTGGCGCTGGAAGTGGGCATGCAGAACTCCGGGCTGGGGGCCGCATTGGCCAGCGCGCACTTCTCGCCACTGGCGGCGGTGCCGAGTGCGCTGTTCAGCGTCTGGCACAATATTTCCGGGGCACTGCTGTCGACTTACTTCCGCCGCATGAGCGAAAAGGAAGACCGTCGCGTTCTGGAAAACACCCCGCAAACTTGATCCCCGGATCAATGTTCGGCACTCTACGGAGCTTCGCGGGGACGACCTCGCGACGCTCTCAAGCGCCTAATCCGGGGACGACCCCACGTCTATAGAGGGGTCATCATGTCCTGGATCATTCTGTTTTTTGCCGGGTTGTTTGAAGTTGGCTGGGCCGTTGGCTTGAAGTACACCGACGGCTTCAGCAAGCCATTGCCTACCGCCCTGACGATCGCTGCCATGGCCGTCAGCCTCGGCCTGCTGGGGCTGGCCATGAAGGAGTTGCCCCTGGGCACTGCTTATGCGATCTGGACTGGCGTGGGCGCCGTGGGCACAGTGATTGCCGGGATTATCCTGTTTGGGGAATCCATGGCGTTGTTTCGGTTGGCCAGTGTGGCGTTGATTATCTGCGGGCTTATCGGCCTCAAGATTAGTACTTAGGCTACTACCGCCATCGGGGGCAAGCCCCCTCCCACACTAGACCGCGCTCGTCTGAACAACTCGGTCAAATGTGGGAGGGGGCTTGCCCCCGATGTGGCCGGTACATCCAACACAAAAACTACCTGACACTCCCCCGCAACTCACCCACCACCTCTTGCAACCTCGCAGGCGTCGGCCCATCCACCGGCTCCCCCGCCACCAACACCACCCGCGACCAGATTCGATGCAGAAACCCCTTCTTCGGATCACGACTGAAAAAGCTCCCCCACAAACCCTGCAATGCCAGCGGAACCACCGGTACCGGCGCCTCCTCCAGAATCCGCGTCACCCCGCCGCGAAACTCGTTCATCTCACCGTCGGCAGTCAACTTGCCCTCCGGGAAGATGCACACCAACTCCCCTTCCTTCAGGTACTGGGCAATCCGCGTGAAGGCCTTTTCGTAGATCTGGATATCTTCATTACGCCCGGCAATCGGAATCGCCCCAGCTGTACGAAAGATAAAATTCAGCACCGGCAAACGGTAAATCTTGTAGTACATGACAAAGCGAATCGGCCGACGCACTGCGCCGCCAATCAACAGCGCATCCACAAACGACACGTGGTTGCACACCAGCAACGCCGCGCCTTCATCCGGGATGGCCTCCAGGTTGCGATGCTCCACGCGGTACATGGAATGGCTGAGCAGCCAGATCATGAAACGCATTGTGAACTCGGGGACGATCTTGAAGATGTAGGTGTTCACCGCGATGTTGAGCAACGACACCACCAGGAACAGCTCGGGGATCGACAGCTTCGCGACGCTGAGCAGCACGATCGACACAATTGCCGACACCACCATGAACAACGCGTTGAGGATGTTGTTGGCCGCAATCACCCGCGCGCGCTCGTGCTCGGCGGTGCGCGATTGGATCAGCGCATACAGTGGCACGATATAGAAGCCACCGAACACGCCCAGCCCGAGGATATCCGCCAATACCCACCAGGCCTGGCCGTAGCTGAGCACCGCCAGCCAGTCGTTGGGCTGCACATTCTGCGGGAAACCGCCCGAATGCCACCACAGCAGCAGACCGAACACCGTCAGGCCAAACGAGCCGAAAGGCACCAGGCCGATTTCCACCTTACGGCCGGAGAGTTTTTCGCAGAGCATTGAACCCAGCGCGATGCCTACCGAGAACACGGTGAGTATCAGCGTTACGACGGTTTCGTCGCCGTACAACCATTCCTTGGCATAGGCCGGGATCTGCGTCAGGTAGATCGCACCGACAAACCAGAACCACGAGTTACCGACGATGGAACGCGACACCGCTGGCGTCTGCCCCAAACCAAGGCGCAAGGTGGCCCAGGATTCGCTGAAGATATTCCAGTTCAATCGAAGCTGCGGGGTCGAGGCTGCCGCCCGCGGAATACTGCGGCTGGCCAGGTAGCCCAACACCGCCACGCCAACAATCGCCACCGCCACTACTGGCGCATAGTGCGTGGACGACATCATGATCCCCGCGCCAATAGTGCCCGCCAGGATCGCCAAAAACGTGCCCATTTCCACCAGGCCGTTACCGCCCACCAGCTCATCCTCGTGCAGGGCCTGGGGCATGATCGAGTACTTCACCGGGCCGAACAGCGCCGAGTGGGTGCCCATGGCAAACAGCGCCAGCAGCATCAGCTCCAGATGGTTGGTCAGAAAGCCGGCGGCGCCCACGGCCATGATCACGATCTCGCCGATCTTGATCGCGCGGATCAACGCGTCCTTGTTGAATTTTTCACCAAACTGCCCGGCCAGTGCCGAGAACAGAAAGAACGGCAGGATAAACAGCAATGCGCACAGATTGACCCAAATCGAGCGGTCGCCGTCGATGGTCAGCTTGTAGAGAATGGCGAGGATCAGCGACTGCTTGAAGATGTTGTCGTTGAAAGCGCCCAATAACTGGGTGATGAAAAACGGCAGAAAGCGCCGTGTGCGCAGCAAGGTGAATTGCGAGGGGTGGCTCATCGTCCGTGTTCCTGCGTGGCCTGTAGGTGTTATAGATTTTCCAGGCCACGACTTTACCTAATCGCGCTTACTTATTCCCTAGTCCTGCAATGCACGGTGAAACAAAAAGCTCACCTTTATAGGCCCCCAGCACCGTGCGCTTGGCGACGATCAGCCACATCAGCGCCAATGCCACCACCAACACACAACCGAACACACTGAAAAAACCCAGGTGCAACAAGCTCGCCAGTTTCAATGTGGCCAGGGCATACACCCCCAGCGGGAAGGTAAAACCCCACCAGCCCAAGTTGAACGGAATACCGGCGCGCAGGTAACGCAGGGTGATCAACACCGCGATCAGCATCCACCACAGGCCAAAACCCCATAGGGTGATGCCTGCCACCAGGCCCAGGCCCTCGGCCATTTCACCCACTCGCGGCAAACCATTGGCGGCGAAGATCATCGGGGCATCGCCACCCAGCAACAACATGCCCAGAGCACCGGTGCCGATGGGCCCCAAGGCCAGCCAGCTCGACGCGGCCATATTGGCGTGAGGTAGTTTGTGCAGGGCCATGCGCAACATCAGGATGGTGAGGATGCTGAACGCCACCGGCAGCGAAAACGCCCACAGCACGTAGCTGGTCACCAGCATCACCAGTTGCGAATGCGCGTCAGCCAAATGCGGTGCCAACAGGCCACCGCTGGCGGCGGCGACTTCAGCGGCGACCACCGGCAACAACCAGACGGCCGTCATCTGGTCAATGCTGTGCTCCTGGCGCGTAAACATCATGAAGGGGATCAACACGCCGCAGGCCATGGCCATGGCGACGTCCAGCCACCACAGCGCTTCGGCCAGGGGTATGACCCCTTCGCCCCAACGCGGCAGGCCAAACAGCAACAAGCCGTTGAGAATGGTCGCCAGCCCCATGGGAATGGTGCCGAAAAACATCGAGACCGTGGAATGCCCGAAGATGCGCCGCGCCTCATGGAAAAACATCACCCACCGGGCGGCATACAGAACGCTGAACACAACAAACAGGCCAATGGTGAAAAACCACAGCCCTTCGGCAAGGGCGTGCACACCTGGCAACCTGACCGGCAGTTGCGCAAGCGCCAAGGCCAGCACCCCGGTGCCCATGGTCGCGGCGAACCAGTTGGGGGTGAACTGGCGAATCACTTCCCGTGGTCGGGTCAGGTGACTGAAGGGTTTGTAGCTGAAGGTATTGGAGCACGTCATGGGTAATCCTCTTCCTCGCATGAGGTTGAGACCATGATAGAACCGGATCGAATATCTATATAACGGGTAATTTCTCTAACTGTTATCTGTTTTACCTATAAGCCTTGGAAGCGGAGCTCTGCACAAGCAAACCGGCCAGCGCACTTAGGGACAGCACAATCAACACAACGCCATAGCCATCGGTGGTGGCGATCAAACCGAAACTGCGGATCAGATTGCCCGCCAGCAATGACGGCAGGCAAAACGCCAAGTAACTCAGCACATAAAACGCCGACATCAGCCCCGCCCGTTCATGGGGCAACGCCAGTGGCACGACACTGCGCAACGCGCCCAGGAATCCAGCGCCAAAGCCACTGCCCGCGATCAGCGTGGCAATGAAAAACAGCGGTAGGCTGGCGCTGTGCACCGCCGTCAGGATCAACGTCACACCCACGGCCAGCAGGCTTGCGCCCAATCGCAAAACTTTGTCCGCCGCGCGATTGCGCAGAGTGAAGATCATCAGCGCACCGCTCAACGTCAGCACTGCCACCAGCCCGCCGCCGATCAGGTTGGACGTGGAGCCGGTCGCCGCCCGCACCAGCGAAGGCGCCAGCGACAGATAAAACCCACCCATCGCCCACACCGCAATGTCCACCGGCAACGACAACCATAATGCCCGGCGTGCCTGCGGCGGTACATGCAGGGTCGGGCGCAACGAAGCCAGTGCACCCGGAATGCGGCTTACGGTTTCCGGCAAGCGCCACACATACACAGCCTGCACCAGCATCAGCCCGAACAACGCCCAGTAGATCAATTGCGTCGGCAGTGGTGCGAACTCCACCAGCACACTGCTGCCCATCGCGCCGCAGGCCATGCCCAGCAAAGGTGCCACGCTGTTAACCAGCGGGCCTTGCTGGCGATCGGTGTCGAGCAACGCCGCCCCCAACACGGCAGTCGCCATGCCGGTCGCAAAACCTTGCACGGTGCGTGCAGCAATCAGCCAAGCCACGCTGCCTTCATTGATAAACAGCAGCATCGCCAGCATATCGAGGACCAAGGCGGCGAAAATCACCGGCTTGCGCCCGAGATGGTCCGACAGCGAGCCCACCGTCAGCAGCGCCGCCAACAGGCTGATGGCGTACACACCAAAGATCAGCGTGAGCATGCCCGCGGAAAAATGCAGGCCCTCCTGATACAAGTGGTACAACGGCGTCGGCGCGCTGGAAGCCGCCAAGAAGGTCAGCAACGTGATCGCCAGGAACACCAGGCTGGAACGGTTGGAAGTATTGCTGGGCATGCGCACGCTCCGCTAAAGCTAATATTTTGCTTTTGCTGAGTGTGCTACTGGCCAGCGCTTAAAGCAAATTCTTTGTGTTAAGGTCGCAAACATGGCGATAAAAGAAGGCCTCCGCCCGGGGGGCCGTAGTGCCCGGGTACAAGAATCCGTCCATTTGGCGGTGCGCGAACTGCTGGACGCCCATGAGCGATCCAGCGTGACCGTGCCGATGATTGCGGCGCGCGCAGGCGTCACGCCATCGACTATCTACCGGCGCTGGGGCGACCTTTCTGCGCTGCTCGCCGACGTGGCCCTGGCGCGTATGCGCCCAGACAGCGAGCCTGCCAATACCGGCAGCCTGCGCGGCGACCTGCAAGCCTGGGCCGAGCAGTACCTGGATGAGATGAGTTCTGAGCCTGGGCGCAACATGATGCGCGACGTGCAATGCAGCCAGACGCCGGGGTATTGCGTGGCGCTGATTGGTGGGCAGTTGCAGGTGATTGTGGATCGTTACCCCGACAGCTCGCCGCCCACGGTAGACCGACTGATCAACCTACTGGCGGCGCCGACAGTGTTCAGGATTCTGTTTGCGAGTGCGCCGTTGCAGGTAGAGGAACTCCACGACCTGATCGAATTGGCGCTGCAAACCTAAAGCCTATACACAAAACCAAATGTGGGAGGGGGCTTGCTCCCGATAGCGGAGTGTCAGTCACCACTTAGTTGACTGACCCACCGCTATCGGGAGCAAGCCCCCTCCCACATTTTTTACTGCATGCATTCAGTAAGTTAGGTGCGCATCCCGCGACCACTTACCAGCAGCTTCGCGCAGCCGATATACAGCACAACGGTCGCCACCAACATAAACGTGATCGCCACGCTGATCTTGATATCCGACACCCCCAGGATGCCGTAGCGGAACGCATTGACCATATGCAGCACCGGGTTGGCCAGCGACACGGTCTGCCAGAACGGCGGCAGCAACGAGATCGAGTAGAACACCCCGCCCAAGTAGGTCAACGGCGTCAGCACAAACGTCGGGATGATCGAAATATCATCGAAGTTGCGTGCAAACACCGCGTTGATAAACCCCAGCAACGAGAAGATCGTCGCCGTCAGCACCACCACCAAAATGGTGACGCCCAGGTGATGCACCTGCAGGTGGGTGAAGAACAGCGACAGCAAGGTTACGATCACACCGACCATCAACCCACGCAGCACGCCACCCAAGGTGTAGCCGATCAAAATAGTGTGGGGCGACACCGGCGACACCATCAGCTCCTCGATAGAGCGCTGGAACTTGCTGCCGAAGAAACTCGATACCACGTTGCCGTAGGAGTTGGTGATCACCGACATCATGATCAGCCCCGGCACGATGTACTCCATGTAGGTGAAGCCACCCATGTCGCCAATCTGTCGGCCGATCAGGTTACCGAAGATCACGAAGTACAAGACCATGGTGATCGCCGGCGGCAGCAACGTCTGCGGCCAGATGCGGGTAAAGCGCTTCACTTCGCGATAGACGATGGTGTGCAGCGCGACGAGGTTGGGTTGCAGTTCAGAACTCATAACGCCACCTTGGCCAGATTTTTCTCCACCAGGGACACGAACAACTCCTCAAGGCGATTGGTTTTATTACGCAGGCTCAGCACTTCGATGTTCTGGGTCGCCAGCTGTGTGAACAGCGCGGTGATGCCCATGGCTTTGTCCACCTGCACTTCCAGCGTGTGGCTGTCCACCAGACGGCTTGGGTAGCCAAGCAGTTGCGGCGGCACCGACAGGTTGTTCTTCAGATCGAGCAAAAAGGTTTCCACATGCAACTGGCCCAGCAGGTTACGCATGCTGGTGTTCTCGACGATGGTGCCGTGGTCGATGATGCCGATGTTGCGGCACAGCTGCTCAGCCTCTTCCAGGTAGTGGGTGGTGAGGATGATGGTGATGCCCTTCTCGTTCAACTCGGTGAGAAAGGCCCACATCGAGCGACGCAATTCGATGTCCACGCCAGCCGTGGGCTCATCGAGAATCAGCAGGCGCGGCTCGTGCACCAGTGCGCGGGCGATCATCAGGCGCCGCTTCATGCCGCCAGACAGTGAGCGTGATGGCACGTCGCGCTTGTCCCACAGGCCCAACTGGGTCAGGTATTGCTCGGCGCGCTCCTTGGCGATTTTCGCCGGGATGCCGTAGTAACCCGCCTGGGTCACAACGATGTCGAAGGTCTTTTCAAACTGGTTGAAATTGAATTCCTGGGGCACCACGCCGATGGAACGCTTGAGCGCTGCCGGGGATTTGTCCAGGTCATGACCAAAGATATTCACCGTACCGCTGGTCTTGTTGACCAGGGTCGAGAGGATGCCGATGGTGGTGGATTTGCCGGCACCGTTAGGGCCGAGCAAGGCGAAGAAATCACCTTCGGCAACGTCCAGATCGATACCACTCAGGGCCTGGAAACCGTTGCCGTAGGTTTTGGTTAGCTGCCGGATGGACAGAGCGGAACTCATATCGGAATACGCACCAAAGAAGGGAATAGAAAGGGTAGATGAGGACGCAGCCCAGGTAGTTCAACGGCGGCGCATGACAAACATGGTGCTTGCCCGCGCCGCACAAGTACAGTCACCCGTATTAATAGTGGGTATTAAGTCAACGCGGTCATGACCGCTTTGCGGTAGGCCGGGCGTTGTTGCAGGCGCTGATACCAGGCCTCTAGATGGGGCATTGCGGGCCGCTCGATAGGCATTTCAAACCACGCGTAAGCAAAGCAGCCCAGAGGGATGTCACCGATACCGATCTCGCTGCCCGACAGATACGGCTGTTCGGCGAGGGCTTTGTCTACTGTGCTCAGCGCATCGATACAGGCTTGGCGCCCGGCGTGAATGTTGTCCCAGTTCTGTTTTTCTGCGGGGGTGCGCAGGATGCCCCAGAACACCGTCTTGAAGGGCTCGGCGAGTGTGGAGGTGGTCCAGTCCATCCATTTTTCCGCGCTGGCCCGCGCTTTAAGATCAGTCGGGTACCAGCTGGAGCCTTGCTTGGCGCACAGGTAGCGCACGATGGTATTGGACTCCCACAACACGAAGTCGCCGTCTTCGATCATCGGCACTCGCCCGTTGGGGTTCAACGCCCGGTAATGCGGCGTGTCGACCACACCAAAAGCCCCGCCCGCATCAATTGCTTCATAGTCCAGGCCGAGCTCTTCGGCGCACCACAGGGCCTTCCTGACGTTTGATGAATTTTTACGACCCCAGATTTTCAGCATGACCGTGCCTTATGGTTTGGTGAGCGCAGCAGCATACGCCGGTTCAGGCTCGGCTTAAATCGGTGTGCATATCACCCAGTAATTCGGGCATGTCTTCGGCGAACAGATGCGGGTAACACTGGCGGATATGCTCGAAGAAAAACGCTTCGGGCACGTCAGGAAATTGCCCATGATCCACCACGTACTCCATCGATCGCTGGCCTTGGCGGTTGAACGCGTGGAAAACGCTGTCGTTGATCCCGTCGAATTCCAAAGGCGGCACATCAAACAGCTCGCACAGTTGCTGATTGAACGCCGGAGTGGCCTTGACCCAACGCCCATCCAGATACAGCTCGGTGTACCCGTGCATGGCAAACACATCGCTTTTGAGCAAGGTGATCAGGCGTGGCGTCGATAAATGATTACGTACATCCGCCAGGCCGATACGCGCCGGGATGCCGCAGTGCCGAGCGCAAGCGGCGAGCAAGGTGGCCTTGGGCACGCAATAGCTTTCACCGGCCGCCAGGGCAAAGCTGGCGCTCAAGGTACCTGGGTCACGACTGAAGGTGTAAGGGTTGTAGCGAATCGCCTCACGGACGGCGTAATAAAGACTGACTGCCTGGTCACGCGGGGCCGCGCTGGGACCGCGGTGTTTTTCGGCGAACTCCACCACCGCAGGGTGGTCACTATCGATGAAGCGGCTGGGACGCAAGTACGTATCCATGAGCGTTATCTCCGAAGGAAGCCTGGAGTCTAACCACAGGCCGGGCGCGCCGATAACGACGAATCAGCCAAATCTCGTAACACCCTGACCACCCGCTTGTTCGGATGCCGACTAAGCTCCTGGGTGGTTTCGCCCTTGGTTTCACGGAGGATTGAATATGCTGTTGTTGTGGATACTGGTTCTGGTGCTCGGCATTGCCTACCTGGCGCACCGCCGCGTCGCCCCCCTGCCCGCCTTGGGCGTGGTCGCCGTCTACCTGCTGGCGATGGGCGTCTGGAGCCACGCGCCGGGCCTGTTGCTGGTGATCTTCTGGGTGCTGCTGGCCGCTGTCGCAGCGCCCCTGCTACTGCCGGATCTGCGCCGCCAGTACTTCACCAAGCCGCTGTTCAGCTGGTTCCAGAAAGTCTTGCCGCCGATGTCAGAAACCGAGCGCGACGCCATCGATGCTGGCACCGTCTGGTGGGACGGCGAACTGTTCAGCGGTCGCCCGGACTGGGACAAGCTGCTCGCGTACCCCAAGGTGAAACTGACCGAAGAAGAACAGGCTTTCATCGACGGCCCTACCGAAGAACTCTGTGCGATGGTCAGCGATTGGGAAATCGGCCAGGCCATGGACCTGCCGCCCGCCGCATGGGAGCACATCAAGACCCACGGCTTCTTCGCGCTGATCATCCCCAAGGAATATGGCGGCAAGGGTTTCTCGGCCTACGCCCACTCTCAGGTCGCAATGAAACTCGCCACCCGTAGCGGCGATTTGGCCTCCACCGTGATGGTGCCCAACTCCCTCGGCCCGGCCGAGCTGCTGCTGCATTACGGCACCGACGAACAACGTAACCACTACCTGCCGCGCCTGGCCCGTGGCGATGACATCCCGTGCTTTGCCCTCACCGGCCCCTTGGCCGGCTCAGACGCCGGCGCCATGCCCGACACCGGCGTGATCTGCAAAGGCGAATGGGAAGGTAAGGAAACCCTCGGCCTGCGCCTGAACTGGGAAAAACGCTACATCACCCTCGGCCCGGTCGCGACGCTGCTGGGCCTGGCCTTCAAGGCCCATGACCCCGACCACCTGCTGGGCGATGTGGAAGACCTGGGCATCAGCCTGGCGCTGATCCCCACCGACACCCCTGGCGTCGAAATCGGCCGCCGCCACCTGCCCTTGGGCGCTGCGTTCATGAACGGCCCCAACTCCGGCAAGGATGTGTTCATCCCGCTGGAGTTCCTGATCGGCGGCCAGGAAATGCTCGGCAAGGGCTGGATGATGCTGATGAACTGCCTGTCGGTAGGCCGTTCTATCTCCCTGCCTGCGGTGGGCACTGGCGCGGCCAAGTTCACCAGCCTGGTGACCGGCCAGTACGCCCAGGTGCGCGAGCAGTTCAACGTGCCGCTGTCTGCTTTCGAGGGTATTCAGGAAGCCTTGGCGCGCATCGGCGGCAATGCCTGGCTGATGGACAGCGCGCGCATGCTCACCGCCAACGCAGTGGACCTGGGGGAGAAACCCTCGGTGCTGTCGGCGATCCTCAAGTATCACCTCACCGAACGCGGCCGCGAGTGCATCAGCCACGCCATGGATGTGCACGGCGGCAAGGGCATTATCATGGGCCCCAACAACTACCTGGGCCGTAGCTGGCAGGGTGCGCCGATCTTCATTACGGTGGAAGGCGCGAATATCCTGTCGCGCAACCTGATGATCTTCGGTCAGGGCGCCATTCGCTGCCATCCGTTCGTACTCAAGGAAATGGCCCTGGCCGGGCGTGAAGACCATGACCAGGCGCTCAAGGAATTCGATGGGCTGCTGATGCAGCACATTGGTTTTGCCGTGAGCAACGCTGCCAGCACGCTGGTATTGAACCTGGGCGTGGGCCACTTCGAAAAAGCGCCGGGCAATCGCCTGAGCCAGGGTTACTTCCGTGCGCTGAACCGCCAGGCGGCGGCGTTCGCCCTGCTGGCCGACCTGAGCATGATGCTGCTGGGCGGTGAGTTGAAGCGCCGCGAACGCTTGTCGGCACGCCTGGGGGATGTGCTGAGCCACATGTACCTGGCCTCTGCAGCGCTCAAGCGTTATCACGACCTTGATTCTCCAGACCACCTGGAGCCGCTGTTTGCCTGGGCCATGGAAGAAAGCCTCGGCCAATCCGAACGTGCGCTGGACGAGCTGCTGAGCAACTTCCCGAACAAAGTGCTGGGCTGCCTGCTACGGGTGATCGTGTTCCCGTTCGGTCGTCGCCACACCGGGCCGTCCGACGCACTGGATGCCGAAGTGGCTGCGGTGATCGGCCGTGCCAAAGGCGACCCTACCCTGGAAGAGCTGCTGGCTGGCTGCTACCGCCCGCAATCGGCCGAAGATCCGGTAGGCGCCCTGCAACATGCCTACGACTTGCTGGGTGCCAGCCATCCGCTGCAGAAAAAACTGCATGTCGCGCTCAAGAGCGGCCAGGTCAAACCGGCGGCCGGCGAGCACGCCATCGATGCGGCACTACAGGCCGGCGTGCTGCAACCGGCCGAAGCGCAAACCCTTCGTGATGCCGAAGCAGCGCGGCGCAAGGTGATCGACGTGGATGATTTCAGCAAGGACGAGCTGGCCCATACCGAGGGTAAAATCCGCTGATCCCAGCGGTCGTATAAAAACGGGCGCGTGAGCTATATACTCTCGCGCCCGTTTTTGCTTTAGAGGACTTATCTCGTGTCCAACGTCGTTGCCGATCATCTCGTCTTGCTCGACCACCTGCGCAGCATCCTGGTTGCCGTCGGCGAAGCCGAACAGGTTCCCGAGGAAAGCCATTTGCTGTTCCTGGAGCGTTTCGACGAATTGCGCGCCCTGCTGCCTATCGACCCGATCGAAAGCCAGTACCTGGGCCAGGACCTGATGAGTCAGGTCATCCTGCGTTACCCGCAAATTGCCCACCTGGTGCCGCGCGACCTGCTGTGGTTCTTTGGCGGTGACTGCCTGCACTTCATGCCCGACGAAGAGCTGGACCTGTACCAGGCTCTGGAAGAACGTCGCTTCGAAGCTGAACAAAACGACGAACCCTTCGACTGGAACCAGGAAAAGCAGCTGCTGGCCATGCCGGATGACCAGAGCAAGCACTGATCCTGACGGACACTGTGGATCTAAATGTGGGAGGGGGCAAGCCCCCTCCCACATTTGCACCGCATTCCTACCGCTGGCGCAATGTCGGCTCCCTGGCCATGCACTCCACCAAATAATCGATAAACACCCGCAACTTCGGTGGCAAGTACCGCGTCGGCGAATGCAACAACCACACCTCGCCATGGTACGACGCAATAAAATCCCACTGCCCCAACACCTGCACCACCTCCCCCGCCTCCAGCGCATGGCGCGCCGTGAAGTACGGCAAGCTGCCAATCCCTACGTGCTGCAACACCGCATCCAGCCGCACCCCGGTGTGATTCGCCGCATACCGCCCGCGCACGCCGACCGTGACGGTCTTGCCGGCCTGGCGGAATTTCCAGCGAGCATCCGCCGGGGTTTCCCCCAGGTAAATACAGCTGTGGTTTAACAAATCATTAGGGTGCTCGGGCGTGCCGTGCTCGGCCAGGTACTGCGGTGTCGCGCACAGCAAATGCTCGATGGGAAACAACGGCCGCCCAACCAGCCCTGGCGGCGGGCTGTCGGAAATGCGCAGGATCAAGTCCAGGTTGTCATCGATCAAATCCACCGGCCGATCCTCAAGAATCAGCTGCACATCCACCTTGGGATAACGCCGCAGGAACTCCGGCATATGGGGATGGATCACAAAGCGCCCCACAGCCTTTGGCACACTGACCCGCACCAGGCCTTCAGCTTCATGGGTGAACTGGCCGCTGATCTCCATCACCGAGCGCGCCGCATTGACCATCTCCTGGCAACGCTTGAACACCTCCTCACCGCCCTCGCTCAGGCGCAGTTTGCGCGTGGTGCGTTGTAACAGGCGCGTGGCGAGGGCCTTTTCCAGGCGCGAGATGCTGCGGCTCACCGCGGAAGGCGAAGCGCCCATCTGCCGGGCAGCCTGCGAAAAGCTGCCGGTTTCCACTACTTTGACAAACGTCGCCATTTCGCCCAGCAGTGGCAAAGGAAGATTGATGCTCATGACGCACAGGTCCATTGATAATTGAGCCGATTATCACCCATCCATGCACTATTTATACTGCCCGCAGAACCCTGATGCGGATGTAGATAATGACCGAGCGCCTGTTTTTCACCCACGACCACCTGACTGCCGAATTGGAAGTGCTCAATTGCGCCCCCCACGAAGGTTTATTCGCCGTCACGTTGCAATCGACGATCTTCCACCCCCAAGGTGGTGGGCAACCGTTCGATACCGGCTGGCTGGGCGACAGCCAAGTCGTACGGGTCACCCAAGAGGCCGATCGGGTGGTGCACTACGTCGATCAACCCGTAACGCCAGGCCCGATCACCGCACGCGTTGATGAGCAGCGGCGCGCCCTGCATACCCGCCTGCATTCTGCCGGGCACTTGATCGGCAATGTCGGCGAAACCCTGGGCTGGATGCCGATCAAGGCCCATCACTGGCCCGGGGAAGGAAAGATCACTTTTATCCGTGGTGAAGCGGCGCAAACCATCGACGCCGACGCCATTCAACAGCAGGTCAACCAATGGATCGCCGCCGACTACCCACGCCAGATGACGCTGGAGGACGGCACCCGCGAAGTCGGCTTCGGCGAACTGCCCGCCTACGCTTGCGGCGGCACACATGTGCAAGCGTTGAGCGAGTTGGGCCAGGTGACAATTTTGGCGTTGTCGGAGAAAAAAGGGGCGCTGTCGGTGCGCTACGAAATCTGCGCATAGCACCGCGCGCCAGCATTGACGACGCGCACCTGACTAATGGTAGTGTGTGAAAATGTTTCTGACGATTCGGTCAGAAACTTCCTACTTATTACCTGCAAAGGAATGCTCCAGCAATGCACTTCCCACTTAAGCAACTGGCGGCTGCGACTCTGTTCGCCGCAAGCCTTTCGGCCATCACCGCACCTGCATTTGCCAATATCACCCCAGACCAAAGCGCGACCATTCTCAAGCGTTTCAACGAAACATCCGTCAGCGACTTCCGTGGTTTCCTTGGTGCCCTGGGCAAGGGCGACCTGGGTAAAGCCAGCGACGTGGGCCCGGCGATCAAGGCCTTTCTCGACAACAAAACCCTGAGTGCCGACCAGCAGAACGAGATCAATCGCCTGCTCGGTATCTATACGCGCGTGAAGTACGGCAAAGCCGCCACCGAAACCCTGCGTGAGCTGGTGGAAATCCCAACGTTCAACGTAGACGGCGTCCCCCAGTACAAAAACCCGGAATTTATCAAGATCGCCGGCAAGATCCAGGACCTGGCCAAAGCCTTCAACCTGACTTTCCGCAACATCGATAACCGTGTGTACGAAATTTCGCTGGAAGGCAGCGGCGATGAAGTCGTCGGCATCCACGCCCACGCCGACGTGGTGCCGGTGACGCCGGAGAATTGGGTGCTCAAGGATGGCACCCAGCTTGACCCGTTCAAGGTCACGTTGATCGGCGACCGCATGTACGGCCGGGGAACCGAGGATGACAAGAACGGTATCGTGGTGGCGATGTATGCCATGAAAGTGATCAAGGAAGAAAAGCTGCCACTGGCGCGCAACTTCAAACTGTTGGTGGACACCACCGAAGAAACCTCTGGCGACGCGATCCCCTATTACTTCGAAAAGAACCCGACGCCCCAGTACAACCTGGCGCTGGACGGCGGCTACCCGGTGGTGATTGCCGAGAAAGGCTACGGCACGGTGATGGCTACGTTCCCGCGGCGCAAGGGTGACGGCAAAGGCGCAGAAATCATTTCGATGACCGGCGGCATGGCCACCAACCAGATTCCGTCCGCCTCGGTAGCGACCTTTGTCAGCGACAAACCCGCCGAGCTGGCCGCCAGCCTGCAAAAGGCCGGGGCGCAATACGTCAAAAGCCACGGCGGCGATTTCGAAGTGGCAGCCAAGGTGGTCGGCAAAGAGGTCAAGCTGACGGTGACGGGCGTTTCGGCGCACTCATCCGAACCTGAGTCGGGCATCAACCCGGTGGCGCGCATGCTGGAGCTGATCCACAGCATTGACGGCAAAATCGCGCTCAAGCACAACCACATCACCGACGCCGCGCGCTATGCGGCCGACAATTGGGGCCTGGATTACCTGGGCGGCAAGTTGGGCGTGGGCTTCTCCGATGAGTTCATGGGGCCGCTGACCACTTCGCTGACGTTTGTGGGGCTTGATGACAAGGCCTTCAAGCTGGCTGTGAACCTGCGGGTGCCGAAGGGCAAATCGCCGGAAAAGCTCAAGGCAGAGATCGCCGAGAAGCTGAGCGCCTGGGACAAGAAAACCAAGGTAGCAGTGGACTTCACCTACTCGGTGGCCGAGCCGATGTACCGCAACCCGGAAGGTGAATGGGTGAAAGCGCTGCTGGCTGTGGCCAGTGAGAACCTGGGGATGGAGCACAAGTTCGGCACCTCGGCCGGCGCGACCTCGGTGCATGAATTGCCCAATGGCGTGCAGTTCGGCCTCGCGCGCCCGGAGGTGAAATACACCGGGCACACCGACAATGAGTTCAAGACGGTCGACCAGTTCTTGCTGGACCTGCAAATTGTGACCGAAATGATGGGGCGCATCGGCCAACTGCCTAAACTCTGATAGCAGAATGAGCCCGCCGTGATGGCGGGCTTTTTTTACCCGGCACAAATCGCAGACAAACAAAAACGCCGATCATCTCTGATCGGCGTTTTTGTTGAATATGGAGCGGGAAACGAGACTCGAACTCGCGACCCCGACCTTGGCAAGGTCGTGCTCTACCAACTGAGCTATTCCCGCAAATGGCGTCCCCTAGGGGACTCGAACCCCTGTTACCGCCGTGAAAGGGCGGTGTCCTAGGCCACTAGACGAAGGGGACACGCTACTGAAACACATGGTGTGTATTCCAGTGCCCAGAGGTTAAATCCGAAGATTCTGCCCTGGTTTCACTCAGTGCCGCCCGAGAGCCACACTGCTTAAACTTGGAGCGGGAAACGAGACTCGAACTCGCGACCCCGACCTTGGCAAGGTCGTGCTCTACCAACTGAGCTATTCCCGCATATGGCGTCCCCTAGGGGACTCGAACCCCTGTTACCGCCGTGAAAGGGCGGTGTCCTAGGCCACTAGACGAAGGGGACACACGTACAACATTCACTACTCGCCGCGTTTCGCTGTGTGCTTTACGCTTTAAGTGGCGCGCATTCTATGGATGGATTGGGAGGTCGTCAACCCCCAAGGATAAATTTATTAAAATCAATGACTTCCCCCTGCTTTACCGGCCTGTATGGGGATTCTGCCCGTCTGGGCCTTGGCGCCTATATTCTGGCGCTCGACAAGGCGTTATAGTTGCCGCCGGCAAATGATGGCAATGTGCATCTACTCATGGAACGATTACCTATATAGAAGCATCTACCTGAGCAACTGGTCGATCAGCCCTATCCGCCGGATGGCCCAGTCACTACACTCCACAGCAAACCCTATAAAGAGGTCACACCGGTGACACCACTCATGATCACCCTGCTGGTAATAGCCGGGATCGTAATACTGATCGCCATTGGCTACATGAACCACGTGGTGGAAAACAACAAGCTGGAGAAGAAACGCACCGAGATCGAGCTCAATGATCGGCTGCGCCGTTGCGGTGAAATCACCGAGACCTTCCCCGGCCAATTGATGACCCCGGCGCTTAAATTGTTGCTGACGCGCCTGGAGCTCAATGTCAATCAGCGCTTGCTCAACCTCAATAAGACCAGTGCCCCGATCAAGGCCCGCATCATCGAGTTGACTGCCCAGGTCGCCCAGGGCGAATCGATCCCGGTGAACAACCCACCTGCTCCGATCCAGACCGAAGCCAAGGCCAAGGACGTGCGCTTTTTGCTCGAAGCCTTGCATGGCCAGGTTACCCGTGCAGCCCAGGACGGCTTCCTGCCGGCCAACGAGGCCAAGCACTGGATCAAAGAGATTCGACATATCCTGGTACTGCTGCACATCGAGTTCTTCAACAACCTCGGCCAGCACGCCCTGCAGCAAGGCCAACCCGGCCAGGCGCGCCTGGCGTTCGAACGTGGCGTGCAATACCTGCGCAAACAGCCGGAGCCGGTGGTCTACAGCGCACAACTGCAACACCTCGAAGCGCAACTGGCCCGCGCCAACTCCACGGTGCTGACCAACAGCAAGCCCGCCGAAGACGAGGTCAATGAATTGACCGAAGGCCTGAAAGAGGCCGACACCGACGCCGAGTGGAAAAAGAAAGTCATCTACGACTGATCACGCCCTCCCCCTGTGGCGAACCCTGTTCGCCACATGCCATCACTTTGCATCTATCCCCCCGCCCACGACTAGCGTAAAAAATGCCCCTCACTCCATGAAGTCAGAGGCCCGCCATGCCTGTCGCCGTCATTGATGGACAACCGCTGCACTATCTCGACCAGGGCACCGGCCCCGTCGTCCTGCTGGGGTCCAGCTACCTGTGGGGCTTCGAGATGTGGGCGCCACAGATTGAAGCCCTGTCGCAGCAGTACCGCGTGATCGTCCCGGAACTATGGGGCCATGGCGAATCGGGGCCGCTGCCTGCACACACCCGCTCCCTCGACGACCTGGCGCGCCAGGCCCTCGCCCTGCTGGACCACCTGGACATCAAGCAGATCAACCTGGTGGGGCTGTCGGTGGGCGGCATGTGGGGCGCACGCTTGGCGCTGCGGGCACCGCAACGCGTCAACAGCCTGGTACTGATGGACACCTACCTCGGCGCCGAGCCCGAAGCCACGCGCCAGTACTATTTCTCGCTGTTCAAGATGATCGAAGACGCCGGCGCCATCCCTGAGGCGCTGCTGGATGTAATCGCACCGATCTTCTTTCGCCCGGGCATCGACCGCGAATCGGCGCTGTACCAGGACTTTCGGGCGTCGCTGCAAGCGCATTCGCGCGAACGTCTGCTCGACAGCATCGTGCCGCTGGGTAGGCTGATTTTCAGCCGTGAGGATGTACTGCAACAACTGTCGCGCCTGGACGCCGACACGACTCAGGTCATGTGCGGCGAACACGACAAGCCCCGGCCACCCGCCGAAGCCCAGCAAATGGCCGATCTGATCGGTTGCAGCCTGATCCTGATTCCAGAAGCCGGTCATATCAGTGCGCGCGAAAACCCGGAGTACGTCAACGAGGCGCTGCTGACCTTTCTCGCCAACAACGCCTGATCGCCCTGCCCCTTGGTCGCTGCGCGCGGGCGGCGGTCAAAGGCGGAAGTGCCCCACCATGCCTTTGAGTTCCGTGCCCAATTGCGCCAACTGGATACTCGACGCGGCATTGCCCTGCATGCTCAACGCCGACTGATCGGCGCTGGCGCGAATGCTGGTGACACTGCGGTTGATCTCTTCGGCCACTGAGCTTTGCTGCTCGGCCGCCGCCGCAATCTGTTGGTTCATCTGCTGAATCAATGACACTGCCACGGCAATGCTGCCCAAGGCGCTTTCAGTCTCCAGCGCATCACTGACCGCCAGCTTCACCAACTCGCCACTTTGCTGGATCTGCTGCACCGAAGATTGCGCGGCACTGCGCAAGGTACTGACCAGCCGCTCGATTTCTTCCGTGGACTGCTGGGTGCGCTTGGCCAATGCCCGCACCTCATCGGCCACCACCGCAAAGCCACGCCCCTGTTCACCGGCGCGGGCGGCCTCAATGGCGGCGTTGAGGGCCAGCAAGTTGGTCTGTTCGGCCACGCTTTTGATCACACCCAGCACGGTGCCGATATTCTGGATCTCCGCGCTGAGGCTTTCGATACTGGCGCTCGCGCTGGTGCTCGACGTCGCAAGCTGCTCGATACGCTGCAAACTCTGACGTACCACCTGCTGGCCGCTATCAACTTTGTCGTCCGCCGTCTGCGCGGCCTGCGCAGCCTCTTCGGCATTGCGCGCCACGTCGTGCACCGTGGCGGTCATCTGGTTCATTGCCGTGGCCACCTGCTCGGTTTCTTCCTTCTGGCTGCTGACTTCGACATTGGTCTGCTCGGTCACGCTGGACAGCGAATGCGCAGAACTGGCCAACTGTTCGATACCCGCCTGCAAACCGCTGACCATCTGGCTAAGGCCATTGCCCATCTGTTGCATCGCCTGCATCAGTTGACCGATTTCATCGCGGCGACTGACCTCCATCCGCCCGCTCAGGTCGCCGGCAGCAATCTGCTGGGCCACTGCAATGACACTGCGCAGCGGCGTGACGATCAAACGGGTGATCACCCAGGCCGCAATCAACCCGACTAGCAGGGCCAGCGCCGACGAGCCGATAATCAGCAGTGTGCTTTTCTTCAATTGTGCCTGCATCGACTGGTCTTCGGCGTCGTAGGCCAGGTTGACACGGCTGACCACCTGGGCCGCCCGATCATTGAGCTGTTTGTAGACCACCTTTTCCTGGGCCAGCAAGCCGGTGTATTCGCCCAGCTTTTCGCTGAAGGCGGCGATATGCCCAGAGACCTCATTCAGCACCGTCTGATAGCCGGGGTCCTTGACCGAGGTTTTCAACTGTTCGACCTGGGCCAAAGCCTGGTCCGCCTGCTCGATCTTGCCTTGTTCGGCCTCGTCTTCGCTCACCCTGCGGCTCTGGTCCAGACGCACCCGAGCTTCGTTCATCGCTTGCAGCATCAGGCGCGAAACCTGACTCACCTGCCCCGCCTGCTCGATAAACTCGGCGCCCTCCTTGCCTTGGCTTTCCTTGAGGCCATAGCCACCGTCGTCCGCCAGCCCGGCCTGCAACACGTCGAGGTTATTGGCGACGCTGGACACCGACCAACTGGCCATTTCCAGCGCCAGGTCTTTGGTCTGGGTCAGCTCGACGAACTCATCGAAGGCCTTGCGATAGGCGGCCAGGGCCTGCTCGACCTCGCTCATCACTGGCTCATTGGCTGCCGACTGCGCTTTGAGGCGGGTCGCCAGAGCCGTCAAGGCGTCGACGCTTTCGTGTAGGGCGTCGACGGCCTTGGGGTCAGCATGCAGTGCGTAGTCCTGCTCGATCAGGCGCACCTTGAGCAAACCGCTGTTGAGCGACGACATGGCGTTCAAGCCTTCGAAGCGCTGGGCAACGGTTTGCAGGGACCACACACCTATGGCCGCCACCAAGGCCGTGAGCAGCAGGACCAGGGCAAAACCCAGGCTCAGTTTTTTTGCCATACCCAGGTTGGCGAAACGTCGTTGCACGGCCGAAATCATTGCACTTGAGTCCTCTTGCAATGGCAGATGCCATCAAGCCCGATTTACCAGCAGCCAGATTGGCAACCGCAAGGCACTGAACACAAGACGTTGGCGCCACAATAATGGCAAAAAGCTACATGCTCGTCGTTTTCAGAATGGTCGAGGTCGATCTGGCGGGGCCCAGGTCACGGAACAATGCCTGCGCCCGCTGATCGCAGGCATAGGCCACATTGATGCGCAGCCAGTCACTGTGTTCAGCGTTCGGGCTGAACAGCGCCCCGGGCGACAACAACACGCCCAGCCGCTGGGCACACGCCGACAATCGCGAGGCGCTCGCTGCCCTAGGTCGAGCCCAGAGGAACATGCCGCCCGCCGGCACAGCAAACACCTCCCACTCCTCATCCTCCAGCACTTGCAACGTGTCGGCCATTTCGCTGCTCAAGCGCTTGCGCAGGCGCTGCACCCACTTGCGGTAGGTGCCGTTGGCCAGCAGGGTCGCGACCACCGCCTCGGCAAACCTTGAGGTGCCGAAACCGGTCAGGGTTTTGAGGCTGGCCAATTGCGCGACGATTGCCTTGCTGGCGCTGAGGTAGCCCACCCGTAACGCACTGCTCAGGGTTTTGGAGAAGCTCGCGATATAGATCACCCGGTCATCGTGGGGCATGGCAGAAAGCCGGGTGCAACTGGCATGTTGCAGGTCGCCCAGCACGTCTTCTTCGATGATCAGGAAGTTCTTGCGGTGAGCGAGATCGAGCAGGCGCTCGGCCACGCCACGACACAGGCTGGTGCCGGTGGGGTTGTGATACAGGCTGTTGATAAACAGGCACTTGGGCCGATGCTGTTGCAGCAGCGCTTCCAGCGTCGGAATGTCCGGGCCGCCACGGGTGCGGGGCACTTCCAGCAAGGTCACGCCCTGAAAAGCCAGTTGCCGATAGAGGTTGCCGTAGCCCGGGGTTTCCACGACCACGCAATCGCCGGGCTTAAGCAGCATACGGATCAACAAGTCCTGGGCATGGCTGGCACCTGCCGTAGTAAGGATGCGTTCGAGGCTGGAAGGAATATGAAGCCGGGTAAGGCGCTTGAGCAACTGCTCACGCAGCGCGGGCAGCCCCAAGGGCGTGCTGTAGTTGAACAAACCGGCCGTGTCGGTACGGGTGACTTCGCGGATGGCATAACTGATGTCGTCGCTTTCGCGCCAGGCATCCGGCAGCCAGCCACAACCCAACTTCAACTCTCCCAACGGGTTATCGACAAAGACGCCCCACCCCTGCTCCGCGCCTTCATACCATTGACCTTCGTTCAACACGGGCGGCTGAGCCACCACAAACCCCGAGCCCTGCTTGGACACCAGCACGCCTTGGGCGACCATGCGCTCGCAGGCTTCGATCACGCTGGACTGGCTAAGCAGGTTATCCAGGGCCAATTGCCGGATGGACGGCAGGCGAGTCCCGGGGCTTGCCCCGCTCTTGCGAATCCACTGCGCCACCGCGCTGACGATTTGCTGCACCACCGGTACAAGGGCTTGTCGATCGATCCCTAAATCCATGAGCCACTCACTTCACTGTCTGTTATTCAACCCAAAACAGTTAAGCACAGAAGCCCAAAAACACCGGCGGCTAAAATTTATTAAAGTATTGATTTTATTGAGTTATTTACCTAGTGATACACATTCTGACAAGGCACTTCGCCAGTCGAGGAAAAACCTCACAGCCCCCCAAACCTTTTCGAATAGAGGGCGGCGAAAGTTCTTAGATCGCCGTAGCGCCACCGTCTACCGCCAAGGCCTGCCCAGTGGTAAATGCCGCCCCATCGCTACACAGGTACAGCACCGCGCTGGCGATCTCTTCGACTTTGCCGATGCGCCCTACCGGGTGCATGGCGGCAGCGAAATCTGCCTTGCGCGGGTCGGCTTCATAGGCGCGCCGGAACATATCGGTATCGATCACCGCCGGGCAGACTGCGTTGACGCGGATGCTCTTCTTCGCATATTCGATGGCTGCCGATTTGGTCAGGCCGATCACCGCGTGCTTAGAGGCTGCATAGATGCTCATCTTCGGCGCAGCCCCCAAACCCGCCACCGACGCAGTGTTGACAATTGCCCCTCCCCCTTGGGCCAGCAGCAGCGGCAATTGATATTTCATGCACAACCAGACGCCTTTGACGTTGACGCCCATGATCGCGTCGAACTCGTCCAACGTGCCGTCGGCCAACTTGCCTTTCTCGATCTCGATCCCGGCGTTGTTGAAGGCGTAGTCCAGGCGGCCATAAGCAGCGATGGTCTGAGCCATCAACTGCTGCACATCCGCGTCCACGGTGACGTTGCAACGCACAAACAACGCATCACCACCGCCCTGCTGGATCAGCGCCACGGTGCCCTCACCGCCGGCCACGTCCAGGTCGGCAACCACAACCTTCAAACCTTCGGCGGCGAACGCCAGCGCGGTGGCGCGGCCAATACCGGCGGCGGCGCCAGTGACCAGGGCAACCTGGCCGGAAAACGTCATGCTCATGGAGGGATGTCCTGTAGGGAAGGTAACCGTAGGGCGAGTCTAACCAACACCGTGATAAGCGCGTCAGCACTATTGGCAGCGCCTATCAGCCTGCATTCGCACCTGAAGCCGGTCTTGCCTCAAAGGCACTGAAGGTCTATCACTCTAGGTTCATTTCCAGAAGAGTCCCTGCCATGACCGCCCAGACCAACCGCCAATTCCTGCTCGCCAAACGCCCGGTCGGCGCCGCCACGCGGGAAACCTTCACCTACCAGGAAGTGCCCGTGGGCACGCCTCAGGACGGACAGGTGCTGGTGCGCAATGAATACCTGTCGCTGGACCCGGCCATGCGCGGCTGGATGAATGAAGGCAAGTCCTACATCCCACCGGTCGGCATCGGTGAAGTAATGCGCGCACTGGGCGTAGGTAAGGTGGTCGCGTCGAATAACCCAAAATTCGCGGTCGGGGACTACGTGAATGGCGCCCTGGGCGTACAGGATTATTTCCTGGGTGAACCGCGAGGCTTCTACAAAGTCGATCCGAAATTGGCGCCGTTGCCGCGTTATCTGTCCGCCTTGGGCATGACCGGCATGACGGCCTACTTCGCCCTGTTGGACACCGGCGCACCCAAAGCCGGCGAAACCGTGGTGATCTCCGGCGCGGCGGGCGCGGTGGGCAGCATTGCCGGGCAGATCGCCAAGATCAAAGGCTGCCGTGTGGTAGGCATTGCCGGCGGCGCCGACAAGTGCAAGTTCCTGGTGGACGAGCTGGGTTTTGACGCCGCCATCGACTACAAAAACGAAGACGTACCCGCCGCCCTCAAGCGCGAGTGCCCTAAAGGCGTGGATGTGTATTTCGACAACGTCGGCGGCGATATTCTCGACGCGGTACTTAGCCGCCTGGCGTTGAAAGCACGGGTAGTAATCTGCGGCGCAATCAGCCAGTACAACAATAAGGAAGCCGTGAAAGGCCCGGCCAACTATTTGTCACTGCTGGTCAATCGTGCACGCATGGAAGGTTTTGTGGTGATGGACCACGCCGCGAACTTTGCCGCCGCCGGGCAAGAGATGGGCGGCTGGATGGCTCAGGGCAAGCTCAAGAGCAAGGAAGATATCGTGGAGGGGCTGGAGACGTTCCCGGAGACGTTGATGAAGCTGTTCAACGGGGAGAACTTTGGGAAGTTGGTGCTGAAGGTCAGCTGACACACCCCAAATCTATCTGGTGATGGGTGATCTAAATGTGGGAGGGGCGGTGCGACGATTCGACTTGCCCCCGATGGCGGTGCATCAGCTAAAAATAAGCTGGCTGACACACCGTAATCGGGGGCAAGTCGAATCGTCGCACCGCCCCTCCCACATTTGGAACTGTGTTTACTTTAGAGATCAGGCGATCTCGGCAACTACCGCCGCCAACGCCTTCGCAGGGTCCGCCGCCTGGCTGATCGGGCGACCAATCACCAGGTAGTCCGAACCCGCATCCAAAGCCTGACGCGGCGTGAGGATACGGCGCTGGTCATCCTGTGCGCTGCCCGCAGGGCGAATGCCCGGGGTCACCAGTTGCAACGACGGATGCGCCGTCTTCAACGCCTGGGCTTCCAAGGCCGAACACACCAGGCCATCCAAACCGGCTTTCTGGGCCAGGGCGGCCAGGCGCAGCACTTGCTCTTGAGGCTCGATGTCCAGGCCGATACCGGCCAGGTCTTCGCGCTCCATGCTGGTCAGCACGGTCACGCCGATCAACAAAGGCTTGGGGCCGCTGCGCTGTTCCAGCACTTCGCGGCAGGCGGTCATCATGCGCAGGCCGCCGGAGCAGTGCACGTTGACCATCCACACGCCCATTTCGGCGGCGGCCTTCACGGCCATGGCGGTGGTGTTGGGAATATCGTGGAATTTAAGATCGAGGAACACCTCGAAGCCTTTGTCACGCAGGGTGCCGACGATTTCTGCGGCGCAGCTGGTGAACAGTTCCTTGCCGACCTTGACCCGGCAAAGCTTGGGGTCCAACTGGTCAGCCAGCTTCAGTGCGGCGTCACGAGTGGGGTAATCCAGGGCGACGATGATAGGAGTCTGGCAGACGGACATTGGAATGGGCTCTCAGGCAAGTCGAAATCGGCGCGGATTGTAGCGCAAGCAGCGCCGTTGCGGGATCCGATGATCGGTAAATACTGACCAACCGCCCTCGCGCGGGCATTTTAGCCATATATTTCAAAGCTGATACATTCACGACATGCCCCCAACACGCCCCACGGCTAGGCTCGCTCGCACGACCCACCGACCAGCACTTCCAGCCATGTGGCTGGGCGCCTATGCTGACCGCAACAACCAGGCAGATGATCGCACTATGCATACCCCTTCCGTCCCGCCGAATGACGAGCACAAAAGCGCGGTGATCGCCGACGACAAACGCTGGAACACCCGCGCACTGATCGTCGATGACGATGTGCCGATTCGCGAGCTGCTGATCGATTACCTGGCGCGTTTCAATATTCTCGCCACCGGCGTGACCGATGGCACCGCGATGCGCCAGGCCATGCAGGCCGAAACCTTTGACGTGGTGGTGCTTGACCTGATGCTGCCGGGCGAAGACGGTCTGTCGCTGTGCCGGTGGCTGCGTTCGGAATCGGACATCCCGATCCTGATGCTCACCGCCCGCTGCGAACCCACCGACCGCATCATCGGCCTGGAACTGGGCGCCGACGACTACATGTCCAAGCCGTTCGAGCCGCGTGAACTGGTGGCCCGTATCCAAACCATCCTGCGCCGTGTGCGCGATGATCGCACCGAACAGCGTGCCAATATCCGCTTCGACAACTGGCGCCTCAACAGCGTACTGCGCCAGCTGGTGGCCGACGATGGCCTGGTGGTGCCGCTGTCCAACGCCGAGTTCCGCCTGTTGTGGGTATTTATCGAACGCCCGCGCCGGGTGCTGAGCCGTGAACAATTGCTGGACGCTGCCCGAGGGCGCTCCATCGAGGCCTTCGATCGCAGCATCGACTTGCTGGTGTCGCGCTTGCGGCAAAAACTGGGGGACGACCCCAAGGCTCCGCAGTTGATCAAGACCGTGCGGGGCGAAGGCTATCTATTCGACGCCCGAGACATAGGCTGATGCGTGCCCCCTTCAACACGCTGTTCGGTCGGCTGTTTGGCGTGTTGCTGGTGGGCATCGTGCTGGCCCATGTGCTAGCGATTTCCTGGTTCCGCTATTACGGCCCTCCGCCACCGCCGCCCCAGGAAACCTTTGTAGAGCAGCCGGACGGCACCATGGTGCCGCTCAACAAGGAACGCCATCGCCCTTGGTTCGGCGGCCCGCTGGTGCCGCTGACGTTCCAGTTCATCTCGCTGATCATCGCCGCCTGGTACGGTGCCAAGCTGTTAAGCCGGCCGATCCAGCGCCTGAGCGATGCCGCCGAGCAACTGAGCCTGGACCTCGACAGCCCGCCCTTGGACGAGTCTGGCCCACGGGAGGCTCGGCAAGCGGCGTACACCTTCAACCTGATGCAGAGACGCATCCGCGAGCAGGTCAGCCAACGTGCACGCATGCTGGGCGCGGTCTCCCATGACCTGCGCACCCCGCTGTCACGCCTCAAATTGCGCCTGGAACAGATCGAAGACACCCGGCTGCAAGGTCAGATGCGCCAAGACCTGAACGACATGATCGCCATGCTCGACGCCACGTTGAGCTATCTGCACGAGCAACGCACCAGCGAAACCCGACATTGGCTGGACGTGCAGGCGCTGGTGGAGTCGATGAGCGAAAACGCCCAGGACCAGGGCTCTGATGTGCAATTCGCCGGCACCTGCGCGCCCTTGCAGGTACAGCCGATGGCCTTGCGGTCAGCCCTCAACAACCTGATCGACAACGCGTTGCGTTACGCAGGCACTGCGCGTGTGGAGCTGCAAGACAGCCGTGAAGCGCTGGTGATTCGCGTGATCGACCACGGCCCCGGCATTGCTGCGGATATGCGCGAGACGGTGTTCGAGCCATTTTATCGGCTGGAAGGCTCGCGTAACCGCAATTCCGGTGGCGTTGGGTTGGGGATGACGATTTCCAAGGAGGCGGTTGAGCGCCTGGGCGGGCGTCTAACCTTGGAAGAAACGCCAGGCGGTGGGCTGACGGCGGTCTTGTGGCTACCAAGGGCCTAGAAAGCAAACACAGGTCAAATGTGAGAGGGGGCTTGCTCCCGATAGCGGTGTATCAGTCAAAGCATTCGATGCCTGACACTCTGCTATCGGGAGCAAGCCCGCTCCCACATGGATAACGCCCTTTCAGTTAGATCGATTTGTCTTCTCGGCGACCTTGCGCTTGGGTCGCACTCCAATCCATCAACAAGCTATACGCCACCGCCAGCAACGTCGGGCCAATAAACAGGCCTATGAAGCCAAAGGCAATCAACCCGCCAAATACCCCGAGCAACACGATCACCAGCGGCAGGTTGCCACCCCGGCTGATCAGGTAGGGCTTTAACACGTTGTCGACGCCGCTGATGATGAACGTGCCCCAGACACCAAGGAACACCGCGTAGGTGTAGTCGCCTTTCCAGGCCAGCCACGCCGTGGCCGGGATCCACACCAACGGCGGGCCCATGGGGATCAGGCTGAGCAGGAAGGTGACGATCCCCAGTACTAGCGCCCCCGGCACACCGGCGATCAGGAAGCCAATCAGCGCCAGCAGCGCCTGGGCGGCGGCTGTGCCAATCACGCCGTTGACCACTCGTTGCACAGTGCCTGCCACCAATTCGATGTAGTAGCCGGCACGTTCGCCGATCAAGCGCTCCAGCAGACGGTGCACAAACATCGCCAGGCGCGGGCCGTCCCGATAGAAGAAAAACACGAACACCAGGCTCAGGGTCAGCTCAAGGATGCCGCCGCCGATCTGTGCGCTGCGCGCCAGTAACCAATTGCCCACCTGACCCAGATAGGGTTTTAACGTCACCATCAATGCCGCACCCTGCTGGTCGATGCTGTCCCACATCGCGACCAGGCGGTCGCCGACAATAGGGATCGACCCCAGCCAAGTGGGCGAGTGGGGCAGGCCATCGACCTGAATATCCTTGATCAGCGCCACGGCATCGCGTACGTGGTCCGCCAGGTTAAACCCCAGCCACACCAAGGGGACTGCTACCAACAACATCCAGCCCAGGGTGAGGATGCCGGCGGCCAGGGATTCGCGGCCACCCAGCGCGCGGGTGAGCAGTCGCATCAGCGGCCAACTGGCAAACGCCAGCACCGCGCCCCAGAACAGCGCCGACCAGAACGGCGCCATCACCCAGAAGCTGGCACCAAACAGCACCAGCAGCAGGATTTGCACCAGCAGGCGATCGTTATTGAGCATGGGGGTTCTCTAGAAACAGATGTTAGGAAACTAGCTTAGGCGAACGGCACGGGTCCGTTCGCCCCGTGACGCTTAGCGTATCAGATGCAGGTGCAGGCCCTTGGCATCATCGGTGCCTGTTTCCAGGCGCGCGGCGCGCACGCCACTGTCGATCAGGCCTTGGCGCCAGGCCTCGGCGGTTGGCCCGGTCAAACTCACGCGCAAGGTGGTGTCGAGGTTCAACCCGCGCGAAATCAAGGTCAGCCAGGTCTCATCAGGCTCGGCGCCCAACGCGGGAAAATCCAGCTCGCCAGTGCTTTTGAGCTCGCGCAGCAAGGTTGCCGAGGTGGGCAGCAAATCACCCAAGGGCGCGCTGGCGTCCAGTTGCTCTACATGCAGATAGGCGCGACGGTTGCCGCGGGTGATGCCGTACAGCGCCACCAGGGAGTTGTCCTGCGGCGCAGCCAGGCGCAACAACAGGTATTCCTGCTGGCCATCGGCGCCGACCAACTTGGCGTTGCCGAAGACCTCATTGGCCCACAGGCTGCTTTCGCCACAATCACGGGCCTTGCACCAGAACAATAACTGCGCGCCCTGCTCCTGCAACGCTTCGCGAGTGGCAGTAAACGCAGCACTGGAGGTGTGCTCGGCGGGTAGTTCATAAGTGACGGCAGTGATTTGGCCGCGGGCAATGGCCTGGCCGTCGTAGCGCAATTGGCCGCTGATCTTGCGGATGGCGCCCATGGGGTAGATGCGTTCTTTTTCTTCCGCTGGGCGGTAATCGACGATTTGCGCGTCGACCTGACGGGCTACTGTGGGCAGGTCCTGACTACCCGGGACGTCGGCGGCAAATACCAATGGGCTCAGAAGGCTCAGGCCCAGTACACGGATACATCCGTTACGCACGCTCATAAGATCAACGAGCCCAGGCCATCGGAGGTCGCAGCAATGTTGAGTTTATTCATGGTTGACTCCCTTTCAATCCGCCCAGCCTCGGCAGTTGACCGCCCCAAGTCAAGGCGCGCAGAAGAACCTATTGAAACAGTCTGCAACAAGGAGCGCGCCGGGCTCATCATTCAAGTGCAAATGATGGCCGCCTGGCAGCGTGGTCACCGTGAAGGGTAGCTGGGAAAGCAATTCGGGATGTTTCGCCAACATGCCGTCAGCGGCTACTACCAACTGCGCAGGGCAACTCACGCGCCGCACGAAAGCCATAGCTTGTTCGTCTGTCAGACGCATCGGCGACGCCAGGGTAAGTCGACTGTCGGTGCGCCAGGTATAACCGCCCGGTACCGGCATCAAACCGCGCTGGGCCAGCAGTTCGGCAGCTTCGCGGCTGACGGCAACCAAGCCTTTCATGCGCGCTTCAACTGCACGATCCAGGGTGCTGTAAACCGGTTTGCGCTTGTCCTGCAGGCTCAATTGCGCCTGCAAAGCCATGCCCAAGCGCTCGGCCGCGTTCTCGCCGCTGGCGGTTGGCGGGATCACCCCATCGATCAACCCAAGGTGCGTCACTCGCTCCGGCAAGGCGCCAGCCAACACCAGGGAGACGATGGCGCCGAGGGAGTGGCCAAGTAATGCAAAACGTTTCCAGCCCAGTTGTTCGGCGACTTGCAGCACATCAAAGACGTAATCCCACAAGGCATACCCGGCGCCGGCAGGACGATGGGCCGAATGCCCATGCCCTGCCATGTCCAGGGCCACGATGCGCAAACCCTCAAGCTTGGGCGCCAACCGCGCAAAGCTGTTGGCGTTGTCCAGCCAGCCATGCAGGGCGATTACCGGAAGGCCATCCTCGGGGCCGAACAGATGGGCCGCCAACTCAATGTGCGGCAGGCTAAGGCGCACTTCCTCGACCGGCGCACTCATGCGCAATTGCGCTCGCGGGCTTGCCAGCGGGAAAACAGGTTCTTGATCAGGGTCGCAGTGTCCTGGGGGCGTTCAAGGGGGAACATGTGGCCGCCGGGCATGGTGAGCATCTCGCCCATGGGCAGGCGATCGACGCCGCTGGCGTGGTGACGCATCACCACGCGGCTCTGGCGACCACGCACCACCGCCAGGGGTACTTTCAATTGGCGCACCTGGCCGGGGCTGGTGTGGGGCACGCCGCGGTAGATGCTGATTTCGGTGGCCGGGTCAAAACGCAATCGCAGGCGATCGCCCACTTGCTGCAAGCCATGTTGCAGGTAGGCGTCGAAGCATTCCGGGTCAAAGCCACGGAACAGGGTCTTACCAGCAAAATAGCTGCGGGCGGCGGCCAAATCGCTGAATTCTTCACGCCGGCCCAGGGTGCGCCCGGCCGGGGTCAGGCGGTCGATAAAACCGAAGCGCTTGGCCGCACGAATCACCCAGCGGTCGGCGCGGGTCAGCACCGGTGAGTCGAGCATCACCACGCCGCGATACAGCTGCGGGCAACGCATGGCCGCATGCAGGTGCAACACGCCACCCAAGGAATGGCCCACGCCCCACACCGGCTCTGGCTGTTGCTCCAGGTGGTGGATCAATTCGTCCACCAGGTTCTGCCAGTTGTCATCCACCGGAAACCTGGGGTCGTGACCGTGCTGCGGCAAGTGAGCCACTGCGTATTCCGGGGCCAGGGCGGCAAACAACTTGCCGTAGGTGGCCGAAGGGAAGCCATTGGCGTGGGCAAAAAACACGTGCTGCGACATACCGGTTCCATCTATTTAAAACAGACATCGATTGTCACCAGCCCAGGGCAGCACAGCAATGACTGTAACTGCCAGGAATGATGACACTCACGCCACGCCTATCGAACCGGCGGGTTCTCGCCCAGTGGCACCACCGCCATGGTCAGGCGCGACACGCAGCTGGCCTTGCCCTCATCGTTGGTAAGGCGGATATCCCAAACCTGAGTGGTACGGCCGATATGGATCGCCCGCGCCACCGCCGTCACCCGCCCGCTGCGCACTCCGCGCAAGTGGTTGGCATTGACCTCCAGGCCCACGCAATAAAACTTGCTGGGGTCGATGCACAGGTAGGCGGCCATTGAGCCGATACTTTCTGCCAACACCACCGACGCACCGCCGTGCAACAGGCCAAAGGGCTGATGGGTACGAGGGTCGACCACCATGCTGGCGGTCAGGGACTCGTCGTCAAAGCTTTCAAAGCGAATATCGAGCAGCTCGCCGATGGTGTTTTTCTGGATCGCGTTGAGTTGTTCGATATTCGGTTGGGTGCGCCACAAGCTCATGGGTAGTGTCCTTATTGGTTTTATTACGCCCCTAATCCTGCCACAGAACGGTTTCGGAACGCTCGCTCCACATTTGGAAATATTCACCGTAAGTCGATTCGATCACGTTGCGCTTGATCTTCAAGGTCGGCGTCAGAAAGCCGTTTTCCACGGCCCAGTTGTCCCTCACCACCACCAATTGGCGTAGGCGCTCATGCTTGTCCAGCGTCTGATTGACCTGTTCCAGCCAGCGCTCAAGGCTTGCGCGCAACCCCGAGTCCTCGCCTGCCGCCGATAACACGCATAAGCCTATCGGTGCGGTGAGGCCATCGCCTACCACGCAGACTTGCTCGATCCGCCCATGTTCGGCCAAACGGTTTTCAATCGGTGCCGGGGCCACATATTTGCCCTTGCTGGTCTTGAAGATCTCCTTGAGTCGCCCGGTGAGGCGCAGACGGCCATCGGCGTCTTGCTCGCCCTTGTCGCCGGTGCGCAGGAAGCCATCGGCGGTGAGGGTCTCGGCGGTTTTGTGTGGGTCTTTGAAGTAGCCGAGCATGGTCGCGCCACTGCGCACCTGCACTTCGCCGGTAGTGTCTATGCGCACTTCAACCCCGGGGCACGGCAGGCCGATCCAACCGATTTTTTGCTGGCCGGGGCGACACACATGGGAATAGCCGCAGCTCTCGGTCATGCCATACACCTCAAGCACGTCCAGGCCCAGGCGTTGATACCAGCGCAACAGCGCCTCGGGCACGGGTGCAGCGCCTGAAAGGGCAACGCGCAGCGCGTCCAGCCCCAGCCCGGCCAGTACCTTTCGGCCCACACGCTTGCCGATGAAAGGCAGGCGCAGCAAGGTGTCCAGGCGTTTTTGCGGGATTTTGGCGAAAACACCCAGCTGAAATTTGGTCCAGATACGTGGCACGCCAAACAATGCGGTCGGCCTTGCCCTACGTAAATCCGTCAGAAAAGTATCCAGGCTTTCAGCGAAAAATACGGTTTGCCCGGTGTAGATCGACGCCATCTCCACAAACATCCGCTCCGCCACATGGCACAGCGGCAAATACGACAGCAATCGGTCGCCCTCCCCCAGGCCAAACAACTCGGTGCCACGGGTGGCCGCAAAGCCCAGGGCGCCGAAGCTGTGCATCACGCCTTTGGGCAAGCCGGTTGTGCCGGAGGTATAGATGATGGTGGCCAGGTCCGACGCCGCAGGGGTGGGTTCGTCCTGGATCGGCGAGCAGGCTTGCAGGTCGGCCCAACTGAAATCGAATTCGCCCTCCGGGCACAGCGGCAGACTGATGGTCGGCACCTGCGCCAGCACACCGGGCGCCATGGCGGGCCAGTCGTCGAGCTTGCCGATAAACACCAGCGCGGCTTCGGAGTGGCTGAGCACATGGGCGACGGAATCGGCGGTGAGGTTGGGGTAAAGCGGCACCGAGACGTGCCCGGCCATCCAGATCGCCAGGTCGGTGATGATCCAGTGCGCACAGTTTTTTGAAATCAGCGCAATGTGCGAGCCGTGGGGCAACTCCCGGGCACGCAGCCAGTGCGCCGCGCAACGGGCCTGGTGGCCCACCTCGCCCCACGTGAGGCGCTGTACCTCGCTACCGCCAATGGGTTGAACCAGATAGGTTTGGCGCGGATGTCGCGCTTCACGTTCGAAGAAGACCTGCAACGGCAAACGAAAAGCAACGGGCATGGGACGCGCTCCTTTGTGGTCCGACGATAGCCAACCAAGCACTTGCTTGGTTGACTATATAGCACACACAAAGCTGCGATAAAGCCTACGGATTCTTCACGCTGACCAGGCTCATCAGCCCCGCCAGCGGGAAATCCCCTTCCAGCTCCGCCAAACTGGCGGTGTACATCGGTTGCGGCTGGCGCTGATGACCGTGCTGCAAAAAGCTGATCAGGCTGCCCACCAAAGGCTGGTGGCTGACCAGTAGCACGTTGTCATCGGTGTCGAGTTTTTCCAGCACCTGCTGGGGGTTACCTTCGGGTGTCAGCCACGGCACCGTGCGAATTTCAGGCTCAAAGCCCAAGGCTTCACGTACCAGATGGGCTGTCTGCTGCGCCCGTACATAGGGGCTGGCGATAATGGCACTGATGGGCTGGCCGATCAGGTGCGCGGCGCTGCGCAACACCTCGCCGCGACCCTGCTCGGTAAGATTACGCTCGGCATCGGTGCGGGCATGCCCCTCGGCTTCACCATGACGCAAAACCCAGAGCTTCAAAGCTTTGGCTCCTCATCACGGGCCGGGTGCGGCGCCGGCGGCACGCTGTGGGCGGCTTCGCCCTCGGGTGCGCGCGGCGTTGGCCAATCGGCGAACGGCCACGGTTTCTGTTCGGTGTGGAAGCTGCCAAAGCGGCCGATCTGTGCCAGAAACTGGCTAAGGCTATCGCCAAAATTCATCAAGCCCAGGTTCGGTGCGCTGTAGATCAAACGGTAGATCAGTTGCACGATCACCAATGCCCCGAGCAGGAACTGCGCGACTTGCCACACCAGGGCAAACACCAACATCCACAGGATGCGCAGAACAATGGACTCGTACTTGGGGGCTGCTTTCGGTTCATTCATGGCGCGTTCCTCAGTTGAAACCACTGGTGGAAATAAAGTCGACATCGGTTTTCGGCTCGGCACGCATCAGCAGCTCGATGACCTGGTTCAAGGTGCGCCCTTCAAACAGGATCGCATGCAGCCCGGCGACCAGCGGCATATACACGCCCGCTTCCTGAGCCTTGGCCTTGAGCACCTTGAGGGTGTTGACCCCTTCAGCCACTTCGCCCAAACGCGTCACCGCATCTTCCAGGCTCAAGCCCTGGCCCAAGGCAAAACCCACCTGGTAGTTACGGCTTTTCGGCGAGGAGCAGGTGACGATCAAGTCACCCACGCCCGCCAGCCCAAGGAAGGTCATCGGGTTGGCACCCTGGCTCACCGCAAAGCGCGTCATCTCGGCCAAGGCCCGGGTGATCAGCATGCTCTTGGTGTTTTCGCCCATACCCAGCGCTACAGCCATGCCGGCGATGATGGCATAGACGTTTTTCAACGCACCGCCCAGTTCGACGCCGAAGCGGTCGCTGCTGGCGTAGACGCGGAAAGTGCGGCCATGCAGCACCGCCTGCACGCGCTCACACAGTTCTTCGTCTTCACTGGCAACCACGGTGGCCGTCAGCGCGTGCTCGGCCACTTCCCGCGCCAGGTTCGGCCCGGACAGCACGCCAATACGCGCTTGCGGGGCGATCTCTTCGAGGATTTCGCTCATCAGCTTGAAGGTCTGCGCCTCGATGCCCTTGGTCAAGCTGACCAGCAGCTTGCCGGCCAGACGCTCGGCATGGGGCGCCAGCACCGAACGCAGCGCGCTGGAGGGCAACGCGACAAAGCTCAGGTCGCATTCGTTGAGGGTGGCGAGCAAGTCCGTCACCGGCTCGACCGCCGGATGAATCTTGATGCCCTTGAGGTAACGCGGGTTTTCCCGGTTAACCCGAATCGCTTCGGCCTGCTCGGGATCACGCATCCACTGGCGCACGGCATGACCATTCTCGGCCAGCAGGTTAGCCACGGCGGTACCAAAACTTCCGCCTCCCAGGACCGCAATAGGGCGCTGTTCAGTCATATGCAATCCGTTAATCCATACCAGTGGCGATGGCGGCATTATACGGAGCGACCCGCTTGCGGCCAGCCCCCGTGTCAATTCACACGCTTGTCGGAAAATGCCACGCGTGTGTGAAGTAAATACAAGTCCCGCGACTGGCAAAAGACTTCACCTCAGTTAACATGGGCGGCTATCCGCAATTATCAAGGCCGTTCCGTGTATTTGGGCCCTCCTCCCCGCTCATCCCTGTGGTTGATGTTGATCTGCAGCGCACCGACGCTGGCCGATGATCTGTTCCTCGACAACCAACCGCTGCCCCAGGTATTGACCGCCACGCGCCTCAAGCAATCGGCCGCTGCCGTGCCTGGCAGCATGACCGTGATCGACAACGAGCTGATCAAGGCCAGTGGCGCACGGGACATCAGCGAATTGCTACGCCTGGTGCCAGGGATGATGGTCGGCTACGCCACCGGCAACCAGGCCGCCGTGAACTACCACGGCACCAGCGCCAGCGATGCACGGCGCATGCAGGTGTTGATCGATGGCCGCTCGGTCTACCGCGCCGGTCTGGCCACGGTGGACTGGAGCGATATTCCAGTGGCCATGGAAGATATCGAGCGCATCGAAGTGTTTCGCGGCCCCAACACCGTCAGTTACGGCGCCAATGCCTTGATGGCGGTGGTCAATATCCTTACGCGCTCGCCCGCCAACAGCCAGGGCACGCGGGTGAAGGTGGTGCGCGGCGAACGCGGCATCAACGACCTCTATGCCAGCCAGGGCGTGGGTTGGGAAACCGGTGATTTGCGCCTGTCGCTCTCCGGCCAGCAAGACGATGGCTTCGACAGCGACGCCGCCGGCGCCGACCGCCGTGACAGTCGCCGCATCAATCGCTTCAGCCTCGCAGTGAGCCAGACCCTTAACGCGCAGCAAAGCATCGACTGGCAACTGGATGCGAAGGAAGGCACCAACCAGCGCCCGTATACCTACACACCGGTATTCGCCGGGATTACCGAAGGTGGTAATAACTCTGACGCCACCGCCAAGGACTACGCCGGTTCCCTGCGCTGGAACTTCGATTTCAACCCCGACCACAGCCTCTACATCCAAGGCTCGGCCCAGCAATGGGAACGCCGGCAAATCTGGAAAGCCTGCGACGCCAAGGTCTCGTTCAGCCCGGAGCTGACCCAACTGTGGCAACTCAACCCCAACTACGCCGAGTTGCTGGCCCGGCATATGGACACCTACAGCCAGGGCAGCGCACCACCGGGCACAGCCGCCGAGCAAGCGCTGGCCAACGAGGTGTTAAACCAATGGCGCAACGGCAATAACCAAAGCGTGTGCGGCGATATCGATCAGAGCACACGCGAAAGCCGCTATGACCTGGAGATTCAGGACACCCTCAGCCTGTCCGAGAGCCTACGCCTGGTCAGCGGCATCAACTACCGCTACGACCGCGCCGACTCCGACACCTATTTCAACGGCACCCTGGACGACACCACCTGGCGCCTGTTCGGCCAACTGGAATGGCGCGCCAGCGAACATTGGTTGCTACAAGGCGGCGCCATGTTCGAAGACACACGCCTGAGCGGCAGCTCACTGACGCCACGGGTAGCCGTCAACTATTTGATCAACCCACGCCACGGCCTGCGCGCGGTTTACTCCGAAGCGATCCGCTCGCCCGACATGTTCGAGAACAATGTCAACTGGAGCTACCGCGTCACCAACCTCAGCTCCCCGGCCTACGGCCAGACCAGCGGGCAATACTTCGTAAAGACACGGGGCCCTGGCAACCTCGACAAAGAGATGATGAAGTCACGGGAACTGGGCTATAACGGGTTCTTTGCCGACATCGGGCTGAACATGGACATAAAGGTGTTCTACGACGAAATCACCGACATGATCAGCTCGCCGCTGCGCAATAACCAATACATTGCCAGTAACGCCAACAGCTCGCGGTTTACCGGTGCCGAGTCCCAGTTCGACTGGCGCGTGAGCAATGCCGACCGCCTGCGGCTTACCTATGCTTACGTCGACGCCACCACCAGCAACCCGCGGGACAAGGCCCAGACTGCTCGCAACAGTGGCTCGGCCGGCTGGCTACGCGAATGGGGCCAAGGTTGGTCCAGTGCGTTGTTTTACTATGGCGACGACGCACTCAACCAATATCGTTTCGAACGGGTCGACCTGCGGGTGGCCAAGCGCATTGCCCTGGGCAAAGCCAATGTGGAGCTGGCCGGCATGTTGCAACAACGCCTCGATAACCAGCCCACCACCTGGGCCGATAACAACTACGACCATCGCCACGCACTCTACTTCAGCGCGGAGTTAGAGTTCTGACATGGGCAACTCGTCACGGATGACCTTCTTCTTTATCTATACCGTCTGGCGACGCGCTGCGCTACTGGCGTGCCTGCTGCTGGCCTCGCCTGCCTGGAGCGCCGATATCCTGCTGACCGCCGCCGATGACAGTGCTGGGGTGCAAGCCTTTACCCAAGCCCTGGCCGAACGGCGCCCTGAAGACCGCGTCACCTTCACCGCACTGGAGGGTCTACCAGCACCGAGCCGATTGCCAGCGGGCACGCGCCTTGTCCTGCTGGACCTGCCGGCGCTCGACTGGCGCCTGCAAGATACCCAGGGCCCGCCAACCCTTGTACTGCGCATCAGCCGACTCCAGGCCCAGCAACGCCTCGGCACCACCCAGCACGCCCATATCAGCCTGTTGTGGAGCGACCCGCCGCTGGACCGCCAACTGCATCTGATCGCCACTATCCTGCCCCAAGCGCGGCGTATCGGCGTGCTCTACGGCGCTGACAGTGAATTCCTGCTACCCGAGCTGCGCCAATTCGCCGCCCCCATGGGCCTGGAAATCGTGACCCAGCGCTGGGACAGCATTTATGACAGCCGCCCACTGCAAACCTTGTTCAGGAACAGCGACGTGCTGCTCGGCCTCGACGACCCGCACCTGTACAACTCCAAAACCGCAAAAAACCTGTTACTGAGTAGCTATGCCCAGCAACTGCCGCTGGTGGGCCCTAACGCGGGGTTCGTGCGCGCCGGCAGCCTGGCTAGCACCTACAGCGACCAAACCGACTGGCTGGCCGTGCTTGACCGCCTGCTGGATCACCCGCCCGCCAGTTGGCCGCACTCGTTGTACCCGGAGCACTTCAAAGTCGTGGGTAACCCGCAAGTGGCACGTTCACTGGGGATCGAACAGGTGAATGAAGCCAGCGTCACCGCCCGACTGGCCGAAGGAGAAAAACGCCCATGACCTTGCGTCGACGCTGGGACATCAACACCCGCACGCAGCTCATTACCCTGGGCCCGGCGCTGTTGCTAACGTTGCTGTTGATCAGCTTCTTCACCTTCGTGCGTATCCAGGACTTGCGCCAGGAACTGGACCACACCGGCCAGCTGATCGCCAACCAATTGGCGCCCGCCACCGAATACGGGGTGATTTCCGGCAACAACGATGTGCTCGAAAGTTTGCTGCGTGCCACGCTGGCAACGCCTCACGTACGTTTTTTGGAGATTCAGGACAGCAGCGAAAACATCCTGGTGTACGTCGAACAACCGTCGGAGCGACACGACCGTTCGCTGTCGGTGAAAGTATTCCAGGCGCCGATCCGCCTGCAACATATCCAGCTGGGCAATGACTTCTTTCAGGACAACCTCAACGAACCCAAGGCGCCGCGTGCAGACTACCTGGGCCGGGTGATCGTCGGCATGTCCAATGATGCGTTCAGCCAGCGCCAGCAGGAGATCCTGTTCAAGGCCGGCATCCTCGCGTTATTTGCCCTGCTGTTTACCTTTCTACTGGCCCGGCGCCTGGCGGCCAGCCTGTCGCAACCGATCAGTGCCATGGGCAATGCTGTAAAAGCCATTCAGCAAGGCGACTACAAAACCCCGCTGCCGATTGTGGATGACTCGGAGCTGGGCGACCTTTCGCGGCATATCAACAACCTTGCCGAAGGCCTCAACCATGCCAGCCGCGAACAGCAGCAGGCCATGGCCCAGTTGATCCAGACCCGCGAAGAAGCCGAACGCGCCAACAACGCCAAGTCCGACTTCCTGGCGATGATGAGCCACGAATTGCGCACGCCGATGAATGGCGTGCTGGGCATGCTGCAATTGCTGGAAACCACCGAGATGACCGAGGAGCAGACCGAATACGCGGCGCTGGCCTCGGAGTCCACCGAGCATTTGCTCAAGGTGATCAACGACATCCTCGATTTCTCGCGTATCGAACGAGCGGCCCTGGAGCTGGAGCACATTCCGTTCAACCTGGCAGACCTGCTCAACAGCTGCGGCCAGGCCTTTCAGCACAGCGCCCAGCAACGCGGGTTGGCGCTCAAGCTATCGATTCCCTCTGGCGTGGACACGCTGCGGGTGCAGGGCGACCCGACGCGCATCCGCCAGATCCTGGTGAACTTGATTGGCAATGCGCTGAAGTTCACCGAGCATGGGAGTGTGACCGTCGAGCCGCATTGCCAAGCACTGGACCATGAGCTCGTATGGTTCACCTGCACCGTGCGCGACAGCGGCATTGGCATCTCTGCCGAGCGCCTGGAGTTAATGTTCGACGCATTCCAGCAGGCCGACAGTTCCATTTCAAGGCGTTACGGCGGCACCGGCTTGGGCCTGCCCATCGCCCGCACCCTGGCCGAGCGCATGGGCGGCACGTTGCGCGCCCAGAGCGAAGAAGGCCGGGGCTCGGTGTTCACGCTGGAGATACCGCTGGCCATCGACCAACAGCGCCTGCCCGCCATTGCCGCCGACGGCGAAGGCAAAGCGAGCGCCGGGGACGGCCGCCATGTACTGCTGGTGGAAGACAACCCGGTCAACCGCACCGTGGTGGAAGCCATGTTGCGCAGCCTGGGCTTTGAAGTGAGCTTGGCCACCGACGGCGTCGAAGCGATCCGCAGCGCCGAGAGCCTGATTTTTACGGCAATTCTGATGGACTGCCGCTTGCCGTTGATCGACGGCTACGAAGCCACCCGACAGATTCGCCAATTACCGGGCTGCGCCGACCTGCCGATCATCGCCCTTACCGCCAACGCCTTGCAGGGCGATCGCGAGGCGTGCCTGGCAGCGGGCATGAACGATTACCTGGCCAAGCCGTTCAAACGCATCGATTTGCAGCAAATCCTGCAGCGCTGGGTGCAATAGCGCCGCGCCATCAACCAACTCCGACTGGCGTGAAAGACGAAAGTGCGGCAGTCTTAGGCACCCGAACGGGCCGATAAACAGGCCCGGTTTAAAATTTCAGTGAACAAGTGTACATTGAGTACCTTACCGCTGTGACTTTCACTACAACGCAATAGTCTATGTGTAGGCTGCCGACATGAGGCATGAACGCTTCATTCGGTTCGGGAAGATTTGCCCTACCCTGCCGCATGGGATTATTGAGGAGCTCGCATGACCAAACAAAACGCCTTTACTCGGGAAGACCTGCTGCGCTGCAGTCGCGGTGAGCTGTTCGGCCCAGGTAACGCGCAACTGCCCGCCCCGAACATGCTGATGGTGGATCGCATCACCCATATCAGCGAAGAGGGTGGCAAGTACGGCAAAGGTGAATTGGTCGCCGAGCTGGATATCACCCCGGACCTGTGGTTCTTTGCCTGCCATTTCGAAGGCGATCCTGTAATGCCAGGCTGCCTGGGTCTCGACGCCATGTGGCAACTGGTCGGTTTCTTCCTCGGCTGGCAAGGCCTGCCGGGTCGCGGTCGCGCCCTGGGTTCGGGCGAAGTGAAGTTCTTTGGCCAGGTGCTGCCGACCGCCAAGAAAGTCACCTATAACATTCAGATCAAGCGCGTCCTCAAGGGCAAGCTGAACCTGGCCATCGCCGATGGTTCGGTGAGCGTCGACGGTCGCGAGATCTATACTGCCGAAGGCCTTCGCGTCGGCGTATTCACTTCCACTGACAACTTTTAAGGGTTATCCGCATGCGCCGCGTCGTTATCACTGGTCTGGGCATCGTTTCTTGCCTGGGCAATGACAAAGAGACCGTCACCGCTAACCTGCGTGCAAGTCGCCCTGGCATCCGCTTCAACCCGGAATATGCCGAAATGGGTCTGCGTAGCCAGGTTTCCGGCTCCATCGACCTGCCCCTCGAAGAACTGATCGATCGCAAGATCTATCGCTTCGTCGGCCACGCTGCCGCCTACGCCTACCTGGCGATGAAAGACGCAATCGCCGACTCCGGCCTGAGCGAAGACCAGGTTTCCAACGTACGCACCGGTCTGATCGCCGGCTCGGGCGGCGCATCCACCCTGAACCAAATGGAAGCGCTGGACATCCTTCGCGAAAAAGGCGTGAAGCGCGTTGGCCCGTACCGTGTAACGCGGACCATGGGCAGCACCGTTTCGGCCTGCCTGGCCACGCCATTTGCCATCAAGGGCGTGAACTACTCGATCTCCTCGGCCTGCGCCACCAGTGCTCACTGCATCGGTACTGCGGTTGAGCAGATCCAGCTGGGCAAACAAGACATCGTGTTCGCCGGCGGCGGTGAAGAAGAGCATTGGAGCCAATCGTTCCTGTTCGACGCCATGGGCGCACTGTCCACCCAGTACAACGAAACGCCGGAAAAAGCCTCCCGCGCCTACGACGCCAAGCGTGACGGTTTCGTCATCGCCGGCGGTGGCGGCATGGTCGTGGTCGAGGAGCTGGAACATGCTCTGGCCCGCGGCGCCAAGATCTACGCCGAAATCGTTGGCTACGGCGCGACGTCCGACGGCTACGACATGGTTGCGCCAAGCGGTGAAGGCGCCATCCGCTGCATGCAGATGGCAATGTCCACCGTTGATACCCCAATCGACTACCTGAACACCCACGGCACCTCGACTCCGGTCGGCGACGCCAAGGAAATGGAAGGCGTGCGTGCGGTATTCGGCGACAAGGCTCCGGCGATCAGCTCTACCAAGAGCCTGTCGGGTCACTCCCTGGGCGCCGCGGGCGTTCACGAAGCGATCTACTGCCTGCTGATGATGGAAGGCAACTTCATTGCCGGCTCGGCCAACATCGATGAACTGGACCCAGCTGTCGCTGACATGCCGATCCAGCTCAAGACCGTTGAAAACGCCAAGATCGACACCGTGATGAGCAACAGCTTCGGCTTCGGTGGCACTAACGCCACCCTGGTGCTGAAACGCTGGCAGGGCAAGTAAGACCTGTAGCTTGATTGCATGAAAAAGCCCCGACTGGTTCGGGGCTTTTTTATGGGTGATGGATTTAAGACCGAGTCGCCCTCATCGCAGGCAAGCCAGCTCCCACATTTGGAATGCATTCCCCTGTGGGAGCTGGCTTGCCTGCGATTGAGCCCTCCCGCCCTACACCGAAAACCGCGCCACCATGCTATTGAGCCCCACCGCCAACCGCGACAACTCCTGGCTCGCCGCGCTCGTCTGATTGGCCCCGGCAGATGTCTGATGCGCCAAATCGCGAATATTCATCAGATTGCGATCCACCTCCCGCGCCACCGCCGCCTGTTGCTCCGACGCACTGGCGATTACCAGGTTGCGCTCATTGATCAGGGTGAACGCCGACGCAATCGCCTCCAACGCACTCCCCGCCGACTTGGCGATATCCAGCGTGGACCGAGCACGGGTGTTGCTCTGCTGCATCGAGCTGACCGCCTGATCGGTGCCTTGCTGAATCCCGCTGATCATCTGCTCGATTTCCCGGGTCGATTGCTGAGTGCGATGAGCCAGGGCCCGGACCTCATCGGCCACCACTGCAAAACCGCGCCCGGCATCCCCGGCGCGCGCCGCTTCAATCGCCGCATTGAGCGCCAGCAGGTTGGTCTGCTCGGCAATCGAACGGATCACATCCAACACTTTGCTGATGCCATAGACCTTCTGCGCCAAGTCTTCGACCTGCGTCACGTTATCGGTGACATCGGTGGCCAGCGCTTCAATCGACACCACTGTCTGGTGCACCTGCTCACGCCCCTGCTGAGCGATGCGGTCAGACTCGCGAGACGCCTGGGAGGTGGCCACCGCGTTGCTCGCCACTTCCTCCACCGCCGCCGTCATCTGATTGACCGCTGTGGCGGCCTGTTCGATTTCCTGGTTTTGCTGGCTCAGGCCCCGGGTCGCATCCTCGGTGACGCAACTGAGCTCTTCGGAAGCGGAGGCCAACTGGTTCGATGATTCGGCAATCTGGCGAATCGTATCGCGCAGGTTTTCCTGCATCTCCTTGAGGGCCTGCTGCAAGCGCGCCGGCTCATCCTTGCCACTCACGCTGATCTGCGCAGTCAGGTCACCACTGGCAACGCCCTGGGCGACTTTTAGCGACTGTGCCAACGGCAGCACAATGCTGCGGGTCAGCCATACCGCCAAGCCGATGGTGACCAGCGCCGCGAGCGCGATCATGCCGATGACCCAACTGCGCGATTGGCTGAATACACTTTGTGACTGGCTGGCCGCCTGATTGGCATTGGCTTTATTGAGGCTCACCAGTTCATGCAGGGTCTTGGCCATTTCATCGGCCAGTTGATTCATTTCGCCGTTGACGACCTTGATCGCCTCGTCCAACTGATTGGCGGTGGAAAACCCCATGACCTGTTCCTGGCGTTGCAGGTACTGCTGCTCCTGAGCCTTGAAGCGATCAAATAAAGCGCGCTCCTGCGGCAACACGATCAGCGCTTCATAGAGGGCCTGGGCCTGATGCAGGCCATTTTTCAGGTCAGTGAGTTTCTGTTCGTTCTGCGTCAATGATTGAGGGTCGCGGTTGAGTAACAGCCGCAGCGTCAACGCTCGAATTCGCAACAGGTCCTGGCTCATCTCCCCCACCGCCATCACGCTGGGCAGCCAATTGCTCTCCACTTGCTCCGACTGCTGGCGCATATTGGCCATCTGCAACAGGGCAAAGGCGCCCAGGGCAAACACCATCAGCCCCAGTACACCAAACCCCAACCCTGCCCGTGGGGCGATATTCAAACTTCTGATGCTCATGCCCTGGTTCCTTCCAAATGCGCTGCATCCAATTGCAGCTGGCTCTTGAAAGGTATCGGCGCCTCAGCTTTTTTACGTAAGACGAAAACGCGATATCAACGTACAACCTGATCGCGAGTGGTTTTAGGCAGGATGCTCAGGAAGTTGTCGCGGGCGACTTTGTACGCGACTGCCTCGGGTAATGCGTCGAGAAAGGGATCAAAACGGCGCATCTCCTTACCTAGCTTGCTGAAACGCCCTACCACGTCCGACCCCAGCATAAAACGCTCCGGGAAGCGCTCCACCAGCTTTACCCACTCCGCGCGGGGCTTGCCTGCCTCATCGAGCAAATACGGCGTGAGCATGCTCCAGGACAGGTCAATGTACAGATTCGGGTAGGCTTCCAGCAGTCGACTCAAGGTCGGCAGTAAAAAGTCCATTTGCACCTGGTGCCGGTGGATCTCCTTGCTTGTACCGCCATGGGCCCAGATAAAACGCGTGTGCGGGTGATTGCGCAGCGGCTCTTCCACTTCCGCCAGGTACAGGGGATTGCGCTCACGCTTGGAGGTGATGTTGGAATGCAGCATCACCGGCAGATCGTTTTCGGCTGCCAGGTGGTAAATGCGCGTCATCGCCTCGTTGTTGGCACGTGGCGTGTCACCAGACGTGAGGGCTGTAAGGTCGTCATGGCGGGTAAAGACCTCGCCGATCCCCTGCCAAAGGCCGGGGTTGAGGTCGAGCATGCGCTGGATATGCGCAGCGGAATTCTTGTCATTGGGATTGAAGCCCGACAAAAAAGGATGCAACTGCCGACGCTGTTCGGGTGCCAATTTGTTCACGGCGGCCGCGACGATCACATCGGTAGCGCTGTACCAATAGGCATCGGCGTCATCGCCGGCGTAGTAGCGCGGGCGTTTGGGTTCGTCCTCGTGCCACTTCTTCGCGACCGGGATACCGGAAATCATCACATGCTCGATGCGATTGTCAGCCATGGCCTTGAGCAGTGCGTCCATGCCCGCGGTTTCCTGGAAAAAATCCACGTAATGCAGGTGCGCATCGCTGTAGGCATAGTCGCGAGCCTGCGTGGGAAGGCTACTGACAGCAAGCAACAGGGCAAGGCTCAAGCGAGTCCAGGGCACGATAAAACCTCGATAAGGGCTGATACGGGTAGACCTTGCGTGCCCTGCCGGGGTTCATCCAACAAAAAACACGGAACACCTAAGTGCCAGCATGCCCTATAACTGCATGACCTTCATCCTGCCGCCTCGTGAGGTTTGCCATGCCTGTTACCGTCAATACCCTGAACGCCGACAACTTCCGTCATAGCCTCAATATCGACAACCATGAACTGTTCACCGACCTGCCCAAGAGCCTGGGCGGCGATGACTCGGCGCCCTCGCCCCACGACTACTTCGACGCAGCCCTGGCCTCATGCAAGGCCCTGACCGTCAAACTCTACGCCCAGAAAAAGAACATCCCCCTCACTGGCGTGACCGTGGAAGTTACCCACGACAGCACCGAGGAGCAAAAGGGCAAATACAAACTTGCCGTCAAGCTCACCCTCAAGGGCGTGCTCACCGACGAACAACGTGATGAGCTGCACCGCGTGGCCGATCGTTGCCCGGTACACAAGCTGATGACCACCGCCGACGTCACTATCGAGACAAAACTGTCGGAAGGTGCCTTCAGCCAATAGCGCCAACCTCCCGTCGAGCGGGTTATGCTCAGCAGCATCCAACCCGCTCAGACAGGGACGCACCATGACCACCCTCACCGTGATCCGCCCTCGCCCCGAAGACGTCGAGGGCCAACCGATCCTGCGCCCACTGCCTTCGCGGGAGTGCCGCAGCGTCGGGCCCTTTGTGTTTTTCGACCATATGTTGCTTACCCAGTACGCGCCGGGCAGCGGCATGAATATCCGCCAGCACCCGCATATCGGGCTCTCCACCCTCACCTACCTGTTCGAAGGCGCCTTGCAGCATAAGGACAGCCTGGGCTCGGACCAGGTCGTTCAGGCCGGTGATGTGAGCTGGATGACGGCTGGCAGCGCGATTGCTCATGTTGAACGCACACCCGAAGCGATCAAGGCCGCCGGCTTCAGCCTGCATGGCCTGCAAGTGTGGCTGGCCTCGCCCCAGGACCATGAAACCGGGCCGGGCCACTACAGCCATCACCCGGCAGCCAGCTTGCCGGTCAGTGACAACCTGGGGGTGCAGATCAGGATGATTGCAGGCAATGGTTTCTGCCTGAAATCACCGGTCCCGGTACTGTCTCCCACCTTGTATGGCGAGGTGCGGATGCAGACGGCCACCACGCTGTTGATTCCCAATGAGCATGAGGAGCGGGCGGTGTATGTGCTGGAGGGTGAAGCGCAGCTGGACGGCGAGCCGCTTGAGGTGCATAGCCTGGTGGTATTGCCGGCCGGGCAGGAAATGACACTGTTCGCCGAAAGCGACTGCCATTTAGTGGTGTTTGGCGGCGCGCCGTTGGACGGGCCACGACGCATCAATTGGAATTTTGTGGCGAGTGATCCTGCCAGGATCGAGCAGGCCAGGCAGCGGTGGGCGGCTGGGGATTGGCCGACGGTGCCGGGTGAAACAGACAGAATTGAGTTGCCTGGAAAATAGCCATCGGGGGCAAGCCCCCTCCCACATTGGATTGGGTTCACACATTTCTATTTGTGAATACAGTCAAGTGTGGGAGGGGGCTTGCCCCCGATGAGGCCGGATCAGACGCTAAAAAACTCAGCCCCCGAACACTTCATCCAACAAATCATGCATCGACTTGAACGCCCGCTTGGCCGTCTTCGCGTCATACATCATCTTGCCCGGCACATTGGCATGCGGGTCGGTAAAGGAATGCACCGCACCGCCGTAGCTCAGCAATTGCCAATCCACACCGGCTGCATTCATTTCTTCTTCAAATACCGGCAGCTGCTCTCTCGGCACCAACGGATCGGAAGCACCGTGCAGCACCAGCACTGAGCCCTTGACGTGTTTTGCGCCCGCCGGGTTCTGGGTGTCGATGGTGCCGTGGAACGATACCGCGGCCTTCAACGGCGCTCCGGTACGTGCCAGCTCCAGCGAGCAGAAACCGCCAAAGCAGAAACCAAATGTCGCCAGCTTCGACGTATCGACTTCAGCCTGGCCTTGCAGCTGCTCCAAGGCAGCCTGCATCAGCTTGAGCAGCTTCGGGTTGTCGTTCTTCAACGGCATCATCGCCGCCCCGGCTTCATCGCCATTGGTCGGGCGCACGGTCTGCCCGTACAGGTCAGCAACCAATACCACATAGCCTTTACTGGCCACGCTCTTGGCGATCTCTTCGGCACCCGCACTCACCCCCATCCAGTTCGGCGCCATCACCAGGCCGGGCAGCGGGCCCTTCTGGCTGGCATCAAACGCCAAGCGGCTTTCGTAAGACTGGCCATCAATCTGATAGACCACGGAACGTACAGTGACTTGGCTCATCATTTACTCCAGTTGAGGTGCACTAGAACGAAAAAACCCGCCGAAGCGGGTTTTTCTACTACGGGGTCAAACCGACAGTTCAACCAACAGCTTGTTCAGGCGACGCACGTACGCGGCCGGGTCTTTCAAGCTGTCGCCGGCGGCCAGAGCTGCCTGGTCGAAGAGGATGTGCGACAGGTCGCCAAAGCGCTCTTCACTCTGCTCGCTGTCGAGTTTCTCGATCAGCGGGTGAGCCGGGTTGAATTCGAAGATCGGCTTGGAATCCGGCACCTTCTGGCCGCTGGCTTCGAGGATCTGGCGCATTTGCATGCCCAAGTCCGCTTCGCCGATGGCCAGGATCGCCGGGGAATCGGTCAGACGGTGGGAAACCCGCACTTCGCTGACAGCATCACCCAGGGACGCCTTGATACGCTCAACCAAGCCTTCTTTGGCCTTGGCCACTTCTTCGGCTTCTTTCTTCTCTTCTTCGGAGTCCAGGTTACCCAGGTCCAGGTCACCACGGGCCACGTCGACGAAGGACTTGCCGTCGAACTCGTTGAGGTAGCTCATCAGCCACTCATCGATACGGTCAGTCAGCAGCAGCACTTCGATGCCTTTCTTGCGGAAGACTTCCAGGTGCGGGCTGTTCTTGATCTGGGCGTAGGTTTCGCCTGTCAGGTAGTAGATCTTGTCCTGACCTTCCTTGGCGCGCGCCAAGTACTCGGCCAGCGACACGACTTGCTCGCCACCCTCTTCATGAGTTGAGGCAAAACGCAGCAGGCCGGCGATTTTTTCTTTGTTGGCGAAATCTTCAGCTGGGCCTTCTTTCATGACTTGGCCGAAGTTTTTCCAGAAGCCTTTGTATTGCTCAGGCTCGTTCTTCGCCAGTTTTTCCAGCATGTCGAGTACGCGCTTGGTCAGCGCCGACTTCATGGAGTCGATGATCGGGTCTTTCTGCAGGATTTCTCGCGACACGTTCAGCGACAAATCGTTGGAGTCGACTACGCCTTTGATAAAGCGCAGGTACAGCGGCAGGAAGGATTCTGCCTGGTCCATCACAAACACGCGCTGTACGTAGAGCTTCAGGCCTTTAGGCGCTTCACGCTGATACAGGTCGAACGGAGCACGGGCCGGCACGTAGAGCAGCGAGCTGTATTCCAGCTTGCCTTCGACCTTGTTGTGGCTCCAGCTCAGCGGGTTTTCGTAGTCGTGACCGATGTGCTTGTAGAACTCCTGGTATTCCTCGTCCTTGATCTCGGTACGCGGACGGGTCCACAGAGCGCTGGCGCGGTTGACGGTTTCCCATTCAAGCGCAGGCTTTTCTTCGCCTTCGGCGGCTGCTTGCTCTTTTGGCAGCTCAATCGGCAAGGCGATGTGGTCGGAGTACTTCTTGATGATGTTGCGCAGGCGGTAGCCGTCAGCGAACTCATCTTCAGCGTCTTTGAGGTGCAGCACGATACGGGTGCCACGGTCAGCCTTGTCGATGGTGGCGATTTCAAACTCGCCCTCACCCAAGGACGACCAATGCACGCCTTCGCTGGCCGCCAGGCCGGCACGACGGCTGAATACTTCAACTTTATCGGCGACGATAAACGCCGAGTAGAAGCCCACACCGAACTGACCGATCAGGTGGGAATCTTTTTTCTGGTCGCCCGACAGATTCTTCATGAAATCAGCGGTGCCGGATTTGGCGATGGTACCCAGGTGGGTAATCGCGTCTTCACGGCTCATGCCGATGCCGTTGTCTTCGAGGGTGACGGTCTTGGCGTCTTTGTCGAAGCTCACACGGATTTTCAGCTCGGCGCCACCTTCCAGCAACTCAGGCTTGGACAGGGCTTCGAAACGTAATTTGTCGACAGCGTCAGAGGCGTTAGAGATCAATTCGCGAAGGAAAATTTCCTTGTTGGAATACAGCGAATGGATCATGAGGTGCAGCAGTTGCTTTACCTCGGTCTGGAAGCCCAGGGTTTCCTTTTGAGTTTCCACGCTCATGGTCATCAAACTCCAATTGGATGGCAGTGGCCGCGCCCTTGAGGGTTGGCGGCGGGTTGTCATCAAAGTTGGGGGCTAAGACAGGGATTTCAAGGGTGGCTCGCCTCCTCAATCTTGAAATGCGCGCGAGCGGTGGCGATCGGCTCGGCCGCAGTGCTTTGCCAGGCAGTGATGGCCACATTCGCTACCCTTCGGCCCTGGCGCCACACCTGGCACTTGGCGTAGGTGTCGCGAAACTGGCCGGCACGCAGGTAATCCAGGGAGAAGTCGATGATCTTGGGCAGGCCTGGAGCGCCGGTGAACACCAACAGATGCAGCGCCGCAGACAGCTCCATAAAGCCTGCGATCACGCCGCCATGGAGAGCTGGCAATATAGGGTTACCAATATTGTCCTTGTTGGCCGGCAGGCGAAACAGCAATTCATCCCCCAGCCGTGTGCAGTCGATGCCGATCAGCTTGGCGTAGGGGATCAAATCCAGCAGCGCGTCGTAATTACCCCGCGCATGGGCCTGCTCCAGCCGGGTCTTGAATCGATGGCTCATGCTTGCGCTCCCTTAATCTTACTGCCCAGCCCTTGTGTGCCTTTAAGGCGCTTGCCCATGCGCATAAATGTGCCGACCACATGCGCGATGGGTTGCTGCGGGTCGTCCTGATAGGCGAAACCACGGGTGAAGATCACGTCGGTGGTCACCCGGTAGCACTGGGCGAAGCCGTACACGGGCTTGTGCGGTTCGGCCGGGTGCATGTAGTCGATGCGCAGGTCGAGGGTCGGGCACACCTCGAACTCCGGCAATACACAGAGGGTGGCCATGCCGCAGGCGGTGTCCATCAGGGAGGTCAAGGCACCGCCGTGGATCACGCCGGTATGGGGGTCGCCGACAAGTTGCGGGGCGTAAGGCATGATCAGCGTGATGCCCTCCTCGCTCGCATCATGGGTGGTAATTCCCAATACCTGACAATGGCGCAAGGCCGAGACAAAGCGTGACGCACGCTCTAACAAAGGGTTTTCGGTCATTCGTTCAAGACTCTTATTAGTAGTGATCGGCTAAATCAGCAATGTGGCAAAAAGTTCCTTTAAGTCAGTGGTTTATATATCTACACAAAAAAAGGAACTAATGCCGAACCGCCATGCTCGAAAGGCCAGTAGATATCTTCAATAAGGAGAAACAACCCATGCGTAAGACTTTAGCTATTTCCATGATGCTCGCCGCTGCCCTCGGTCTCGCTGCCTGCGACAAAAAATCCGAAGACAAAGCCCAAGACGCCGCTGCACATTCTGAGCAAGCTCAGCAAGACATGGCAAAGGCTCAGGATAAAGTGAACGACGCTGCGAAAGAAAACGCCGATGCTGCCAAAGCTCAGGCTGAATCGAACGCAGCCGCCGCAAAAGAAGCAGCACCCGCTACGCCAGCCACCGGTTCTTAAGACCGCGGTTTGAAATAGCTTCGCTGTAAAAAGAAAGCCCGCTTAGATAGCGGGCTTTACTTTGTCTGCTGTTTTTAGTCGCGCAACTTACACACTGAATGGATTAAGCAGGCTCTTTAGCGGGCTCAGGCAGCGGCATGTCCGTTGGCGTATAGACCATCACTTGCAGTACGTCGGAATGAAACTCTCGGCGATACAGCACCACCACCACCCCGCTGCTCATCAACATGAACAGCCAGGGGCTGACAAACCATGCCAGCATGGTCATGCCGAAATAATAAGACCGCAGGCCAAAGTTGAACTGGTTGGCCGCCATCGAAATCACCCGTGCGGCGCGCAGGGCAAAGGCATTGCGCTCCTGCTCCGACACATGCCGCTCACCGATCATCGGTGCCGACCCCACCAAGACGGCGGCGAAGTTGTATTGACGCATGCACCAGCTGAACGTGAAGAACGCGTAGACAAAGACCAGCGCCAAGCACAGCAGCTTGATCTCCGACATGCCTTGGGAGGCCTGCTGCACCATTGGGATATCCGCCAGCAACGACACTGCCCGCTCCGAGGCACCCAGCACGGTGAGAATGCCGGCAAGGATGATCAAGGTGCTGGAGGCAAAGAACGACGCGTTGCGCTCCAGGTTGCCGATGACACTGGCGTCGGCGATGCGGTTGTCACGCAGCAGCATGCGGCGCATCCAGTCTTCGCGATACAGATGCAGCACGCTGGCCAGGCAAGCGGTGTCCCGGGCTTTCCAGGTGGCATAACGGGTGTAGCCGCCCCAGCACAGGGCGAACCAGAAGGCGGCGAGCAGGTGGATCTGGTTGGTTTCGACGAACGACATGCGGGTCCTTGTTCACAGCAAGAATGACGAACGCGGTCAATGTGGGAGCTGGCTTGCCTGCGATGGCGTCTGTCCAGTCACTGATGCGCTAACTGACATACCGTAATCGCAGGCAAGCCAGCTCCCACTTTGGCCGCGTTCCAATTATAAAATTGTGCAGCCTGTTCGACGCTAGCCCAGGCAAAAAGACACTGCCAGCCGCCCATAAAAAATGCCCCGTATCGATTGATACGGGGCATTTCGGTACAGCCTTTACTGCTTAAGCGATCGCTTCGCTACGCTTGCCCAACATGCGGTCAATCACCACCGCTACCACCAGCACCATCACCGACGGCACCAGCCACGCCAGGCCCTGCTCGCTCAGCGGCAGATTCAGCAACTGCGCAGGCATCCAGTCTGCCAGGCCTGCGCCCTTGAGCGCATCGATGCAGCCAAAGATGAACGACACCAGCATCACCGGGCCAACGATGCGGCCCTGTTCCTGCCAGAAGTCTTTGCAGAAGCTCAGGGCCACCAGCACGATGCACGGCGGGTAGATCGCGGTAAGCACCGGGATCGAGAAGGCAATCAGCTTGGTCAGGCCCAGATTGGACACAAACAGCGAGAACAGCGCCAGAATCACGACCAGAGTCTTGTAGGACAGCGGCAGGATTTTGCTGAAGTACTCGGCGCAGGCGCAGGTCAGGCCTACGGCAGTGACCAGGCACGCCAGAGAGATCAGCACGGCCAGGAAACCACTGCCCAACGAACCGAAGGTGTGCTGCACATAGGCGTGTAAAACGGCGGCGCCATTGGCGGCACCAGCGGCGACTTCATGGCTGCCAGCACCCAAGCGGAACAGGCTGACATACACCAACGCCAGGCCCACGCCGGCAATCAACCCGGCGATGATCGCGTAGCGGGTGATCAGCTTGGGCGACTCAACGCCACGGGAGCGGATCGCGTTGACAATCACGATGCCGAATACCAGCGCGCCCAGAGTGTCCATGGTCAGGTAACCATTGATGAAGCCTTGAGAAAACGGTGCCGCAACGTATTCCGGGGTGGCGACGCCCACTTCACCGGCAGGCAACGCGAATGCGGCAATGCCGAGTACGGCCAGCGCAATGATCTTCAGCGGTGCGAGGAAGCGGCCCACGGTATCCAGCAGTCGCCCTGGGTACAGGGACACGAAGAACACCACCAGGAAATACACCGAGCTGTAAAGGAACAGCGCCAGCGGGCTCTCACCGGTCAACGGTGCCAGGCCCACTTCAAACGACACGGTCGCGGTACGCGGGGTGGCGAACAGCGGCCCTACCGCCAGATACGCCGCCGCCGCAAGCAGGCCACCGGCGATCTTGCCGATCGGGCTACTCAAAGCGTCCATACCGCCGCCGACCTTGGCCAGGGCGACCACGGTAACCACCGGCAGACCGACTGCGGTGACCAGGAAGCCCAGCGCTGCCATCCAGACATGAGGCCCGGACTGCAAACCAACGATAGGCGGGAAGATGATGTTGCCAGCGCCCACGAACAGGGCAAAGGTCATAAAGCCCAACGCCAGGATATCCTGGCTTTTCAACACTTTCATTTCGGGAAATACCACACTACTGAATCGGAATTTAGAGAGGGGTTCCCTGTGGATGAGGGAAATACTGCCAGCCCTGATGGGGGCCGACCGGTCTAGCGCGGGGCTTCCTTTTGGGAGGCACACGCATAAAGAGGCGGCTAGGGTACAGAAATCGGCTGACAAACGCACTGTTGCGGGGCGAACTGTCCGATAAGCGACATTCAAATGTCGCGTTTTCATACTTAACTTGGCAATAGATTCCCCTGTGGGAGCTGGCTTGCCTGCGATAGCGGTTCATCAACCAGCTCATCGGGTCCTGATACACCGCTATCGCAGGCAAGCCAGCTCCCACATTCGACCGAGTAAGCCCCCGACAAATGGGCAAATCCGAAATGCACAAAGGCCACCCGAAGGTGGCCTTTGCTTGGTAAAGCGTCAGCTAAGCGCGAGGCTTACTTGACAGCCCAACCGGTCAGCTCGGACAAAGCCTTGCCGATGTCTGCCAGCGAACGCACGGTTTTAACGCCTGCGTCTTCCAGGGCAGCAAACTTCTCGTCTGCAGTGCCTTTGCCGCCAGAGATGATTGCGCCAGCATGGCCCATGCGCTTGCCAGCAGGGGCAGTCACACCAGCGATGTAGGAAACAACCGGCTTGGTCACGTGTGCCTTGATGTAGGCAGCCGCTTCTTCTTCAGCCGAACCGCCGATCTCACCGATCATCACGATCGCTTCGGTCTTCGGGTCTTCCTGGAACAGTTTCAGGATGTCGATGAAGTTCGAGCCAGGGATCGGGTCACCGCCGATGCCGACGCAAGTCGACTGACCGAAACCGGCGTCAGTAGTCTGCTTGACAGCTTCGTAGGTCAGGGTGCCGGAACGGGAAACGATACCGACTTTACCTGGCAAGTGAATGTGACCTGGCATGATGCCGATCTTGCATTCGCCTGGGGTGATCACGCCTGGGCAGTTAGGGCCGATCAGGGTAACACCCAGCTCGTCGCACTTAACTTTAGCGTCCAGCATGTCCAGGGTAGGAATGCCTTCGGTGATGCAAACGATCAGCTTGATGCCGCCGAAAGCTGCTTCCAGGATCGAGTCTTTGCAGAAAGGAGCCGGTACGTAGATCACGCTGGCAGTAGCGCCAGTTTGAGCCACAGCATCTTTCACGGTGTTGAACACTGGCAGGCCCAGGTGCTCGGTGCCGCCTTTGCCCGGAGTTACGCCGCCAACCATCTTGGTGCCGTATTCGATGGCTTGCTGGGTGTGGAAACTACCTTGCGAACCGGTAATACCCTGGCAGATAACTTTGGTGTCTTTATTGATCAGGACGCTCATTATTTGCCCTCCGCAGCTTTGACAACTTGTTGAGCAGCGTCGGTCAGGCTGGTAGCCGCGATGATGTTCAAACCGCTTTCTGCCAGTACTTTAGCGCCCAGTTCAGCGTTGTTACCTTCAAGGCGAACAACAACCGGGATTTTAACGCCAACTTCTTTCACTGCACCGATGATGCCTTCGGCAATCATGTCGCAACGAACGATGCCGCCGAAGATGTTGACCAGTACTGCAGCGACGTTGGAGTCGGACAGGATGATCTTGAACGCTTCGGTTACGCGTTCTTTGGTAGCACCACCGCCCACGTCGAGGAAGTTGGCTGGTTTGCCGCCATGCAGGTTGACGATGTCCATGGTACCCATGGCCAGGCCAGCACCGTTGACCATGCAACCGATGTTACCTTCCAGGGCTACGTAGTTCAGTTCGAACTTGGCAGCGTGCGCTTCGCGCGGATCGTCTTGGGACGGATCGTGGAAAGTCTTCAGCTTAGGCTGACGGTACATGGCGTTGGCGTCGATGTTGATCTTGGCGTCCAGGCAGTGCAGATCGCCATCAGCCTTGATCACCAGCGGGTTCACTTCCAGCAGAGCCAGATCGTGATCCTGGAACAGTTTGGCCAGACCTACGAAGATCTTGGCGAACTGGGCAACTTGCTTGCCTTCCAGGCCCAGCTGGAAAGCCAGCTCGCGACCCTGGAATGGCTGAGCGCCAACCAGTGGGTCGATAGTAGCTTTCAGAATTTTTTCTGGGGTTTCGTGAGCGATCTTCTCAATGTCCACGCCACCTTCGGTGGAGGCCATGAACACGATGCGACGGCTCGAACGGTCAACGACAGCGCCCAGGTACAGCTCTTTAGCGATATCAGTGCACGATTCAACCAGGATCTTGGTGACTGGCTGGCCATTGGCATCAGTCTGGTAAGTCACCAGACGCTTGCCCAGCCACTGCTGTGCGAAGGCCTTGGCGTCTTCTTTGCTGCGAACCAGCTTAACGCCGCCCGCTTTACCGCGACCACCAGCGTGGACCTGGGCTTTGACAACCCACTCGGTACCACCGATTTTGTCGCAAGCTTCTGCTGCTGCTTCCGGGGTGTCTACTGCGTAGCCCTTGGATACTGGCAGGCCGTATTCAGCGAACAGCTGCTTACCCTGATACTCGTGAAGATTCATGCTTTTTACCGTCTTCGTTAGGTACTGCGCATTCGGCGCTGCGCTCATTATGAGTGCCGCGCCACCTGTGACTGCTGCTTGCGCAACTTGCGGGGCTCAAGGCCCGTAAAGCTGCGCAAGGCTGCGTCCAGCGGATATTCCGCGGTGAGTCTTGCTCGCAAGGCTCACGACGGGCAACTCCGCCGTGGTTTCTTATTATCTCGCTTAGCGCTTCTTGCGGTTGGCGATGTGGATGGCGCCGCCATTCACTGCCAACGCAGCTTCGTGCAACGCTTCGGACAGGGTTGGATGGGAGAAGACCATCATGCCCAGGTCTTCGGCACTGGTGCCGAATTCCATACCGATTGCGCCTTGCTGAACCAGTTCTGCAGCGCTCGGGCCAATTACGTGCACGCCCAATACGCGGTCAGTCTTGGCATCAGCGATGACTTTGACAAAACCACCGGTGTCGTTCGCTGCCATGGCACGGCCAGAAGCGGCAAACGGGAAGGTGCCGACGTTAACTTCAACGCCTTCAGCTTTCAACTGCTGTTCGTTCTTGCCGACCCATGCAATTTCCGGGTGGGTGTAGATAACCGATGGGATCAGGTCGTAGTTCATCTGGGTTTTGTGACCCTTGATGCGCTCGACAACCATGATGCCTTCTTCGGAAGCCTTGTGCGCCAGCATCATGCCGCGAACCACGTCACCAATGGCGTATACGCCAGGTACGGAGGTTGCGCAGTGATCGTCAACGTGGATGAAACCACGCTCGTCGATACTCACGCCGCTGTCGGAAGCCAGCAGGTCGGTGGTCACTGGGCGGCGACCAACGGCTACGATCAGCTTGTCGAAAGTGATGGTTTTTTCGCCATCCTTGTCGGTGTAGTTAACGACAACTTCTTCGCCGTTGACTTTCGAGCCGGTCACGCGAGCGCCCAACTTGATGTCCAGACCTTGTTTGGTCAGGGTTTTCAGCGCTTCTTTGGACACTGCGGTGTCGGCAGCCAGCAGGAACGTGTCCAGGGCTTCCAGAACGGTCACTTCCGAACCCAGGCGGGACCATACCGAACCCAGTTCCAGGCCGATCACGCCAGCGCCGATCACGCCCAGACGTTTTGGAACCGATTGGAATTCCAGGGCGCCGGTCGAATCGACGATCACGTTCTGGTCAACTGGAGCAGGCGGAATGTCGATTGGGCGCGAACCTGGAGCCAGGATCACGTTTTCAGCTTCGATGACTTCAACCGAGCCGTCTGGCTTGGTGATTTCGACTTTCTTGCCGGCCAGCAGTTTGCCGTGGCCTTGCAGGGAAGTGACGCCGTTGGCCTTGAACAAGGTGGCAACGCCGGAAGTCAGGCCTTTAACGATGTTGGCTTTACGGCCGACCATTGCTGGCACGTCCATGGTCACGCCAGCATGGTTGATGCCGTGGATCGCGAAGCCGTCTTGGGCTTCGTGGAATTTCCAGGAGCTGTCCAGCAGCGCCTTGGAAGGAATGCAACCAACGTTCAGGCAAGTACCGCCCAGCGCCAGTTTGCCTTCCTTGTCGGTGTATTTTTCGATGCAAGCAGTCGAGAGGCCCAGTTGTGCAGCCTTGATGGCGGCAACGTAGCCGCCAGGACCTGCACCAATCACTACAACGTCAAATTTCTGCGACATGAAAATAGTTCCTCTATTCAGCGACAAGCTTCAAGCGACACGTTGCAAACCAGGCTGCTTTTTCCTACAGCCTGTAGCTCGCAACGTGTTGCTGCGTCTTTTAGATGTCCAGCAGCAGACGAGCCGGGTCTTCCAGCAGGTTCTTGATGGTCACCAGGAAAGTCACGGCTTCTTTACCATCGATCAGGCGGTGATCGTAAGACAGTGCCAGGTACATCATTGGGCGGATCACGACTTGACCGTTGATGGCCATCGGACGCTGGATGATGTTGTGCATGCCCAGGATCGCAGCTTGCGGCGGGTTGACGATCGGCGTCGACATCATCGAACCGAAGGTACCACCGTTGGTGATAGTGAAGGTACCGCCGGTCATCTCGTCGATGGTCAGCTTGCCGTCACGGGCTTTCTTGCCGAAGCCGGCGATGCCGCCTTCGATTTCAGCCAGGCTCATCAGTTCGGCGTTACGCAGAACAGGTACCACCAGGCCACGGTCGCTGGACACGGCAACGCCGACGTCTGCGTAGCCATGGTAAACGATGTCGCCGCCGTCGATGGAAGCGTTGACTGCCGGGAAGCGTTTCAGCGCTTCGGTGGCCGCTTTCACGAAGAACGACATGAAGCCCAGGCGCACGCCGTTGTGGCTCTTCTCGAACAGGTCCTTGTACTTCGAACGCAGGGCCATGACTTCGGTCATGTCGACTTCGTTGAAAGTGGTCAGCATCGCCATGTTCGACTGAGCTTCAACCAGACGCTTGGCCACGGTGGCACGTACGCGGGTCATCGGTACGCGCTTCTCGGTGCGGTCACCAGCAGCGAACACAGGCGCAGCAGCAGCCGGGGCAGCAGCCTTGGCAGGTGCAGCAGCTGGAGCGTTTTTCTTGGCTTCAACAGCAGCAACCACGTCTTCCTTGGTCACGCGGCCGTCTTTGCCAGTGCCTTTGATGGAAGCCAGGTTGATGCCGTTTTCTTCGGCCAGCTGACGTGCAGCTGGTGCGGCGATTGGGTCTTCAGCGCCAGCAGCCGGGGCGGCAGCAGGAGCCGAAGCAGCCGGTGCAGCGGCGGCAGGAGCAGCGGCAGCAGCGCTGCCCGCTTCGATCGAGCCCAGTACCTGGTTCGACAGAACGGTAGCGCCTTCTTCGGCAACGATTGCGCCCAGCACGCCGTCAGCTTCAGCCAACACTTCCAGAACGACTTTGTCGGTCTCGATGTCGACGATCAGGTCGTCACGCTTTACAGCGTCGCCTGGTTTCTTGTGCCAGGTGGCAACGGTGCCATCGGCAACCGATTCCGGGAATGACGGGGCTTTGATTTCGATAGCCATTATCTGTGTGTCCTTAAAATTCGGTTTCAGTCAGCGCGAAGGCGTTAAACAGTGAAAGCATCTTGCAGCAGTTTTTCCTGCTGCTCGGCGTGCATCGACGCATAACCACAGGCAGGTGCGGCCGAAGCATCGCGACCGGCGTACTCCAGGTTCAGCGCCTTGTTGTGGTTACCCATGCTGCGACGCAGGTGATGCTGGCTGCTGTACCACGCGCCCTGGTTCATCGGCTCTTCCTGGCACCACACCACATTGGTGAGGTTGGTGTAAGCCGCGATGGCTTCCATCAGGTCGTCTTCCGGGAACGGGTAAAGCTGCTCGATACGCACGATGGCGATGTCTTCACGGCCTTCGGCACGACGTTTTTCCAGCAAGTCGTAGTAGACCTTGCCGCTGCACAGCACGAGGCGAGTCACTTTGGCCGCGTCCAGCGTGTCGATTTCTGGAATCACGGTCTGGAACGAACCGTCCGCCAGATCTTCCAGTGTCGAGATGGCCAATTTATGACGCAACAGCGATTTCGGGGTCAGCACTACCAGCGGCTTGCGCAGCGGGCGGATCACCTGACGACGCAGCAAGTGGTAGATCTGGGCCGGGGTAGTCGGCACGCACACCTGGATGTTGTGCTCGGCGCACAGTTGCAGGTAACGCTCCAGACGGGCCGAAGAGTGCTCCGGACCCTGACCTTCATAACCGTGTGGCAGCAGCATGGTCAGACCGCACAGACGGCCCCACTTGTGCTCGCCGCTGGTGATGAACTGGTCGATAACCACCTGGGCACCGTTGGCGAAGTCGCCGAACTGGGCTTCCCAGATCACCAGCGCGTTAGGCGTGGTGGTGGAGTAGCCATATTCGAACGCCAGTACGGCTTCTTCGGACAGGAACGAGTCGTACAGGTCGAAACGTGGCTGGCCTTCGTACAGGTTCTGCAACGGGATGTAGGTGCCCGCGTCTTTCTGGTTGTGCAATACCGCGTGACGGTGCGAGAACGTACCACGGCCGATGTCCTGGCCGGTCATGCGGATCGGGTGACCTTCGAACGCCAGGGTCGCGTACGCCATGGTTTCGGCGTAACCCCAGTTGATCGGCAGGCCGCCGGCTTGCATTTTTTGACGGTCTTCGTAGATCTTCGCAACCTGGCGCTGAACCACGAAGCCGTCTGGAATTTCCAGCAGCTTGGCAGACAGTTCCTGCAAGGTTTTCAGGTCGAACGAGGTGTCGTGACGCGCAGTCCAGGTGTGACCCAGGTACGGACGCCAGTCCACGAACAGCTCTTTGTTCGGCTCTTTGACCAGGCTTTTCACTACGTGCAGGCCGTTGTCCAGCGCGTTGCGGTATTCATCGATCTTCGCCTGAACACGTGCTTCGTCAATCACACCGGCCTTGATCAGGCTCTCGGCGTACAGCTCACGGGTGGTGCGCTGCTTGGTGATCTGCTGGTACATCAACGGCTGGGTGCCGCTTGGTTCGTCGGCTTCGTTGTGACCGCGACGGCGGTAGCAAACCAGGTCGATCACCACGTCACGCTTGAACTGCATGCGGTAGTCGACAGCCAGTTGGGTCACAAACAGTACGGCTTCCGGATCATCACCATTCACATGGAGGATCGGCGCCTGGATCATCTTGGCAACGTCGGTGGCGTACTCGGTGGAGCGCGCGTCCAGTGGGTTGCTTATGGTGAAGCCAACCTGGTTGTTGATGACGATGTGAACGGTGCCGCCGGTCTTGAAGCCGCGAGTCTGCGACATCTGGAACGTTTCCAGCACCACGCCTTGACCGGCGAATGCCGCGTCACCGTGGAGGGAAATCGGCAGAACCTTTTCACCGGTGGTGTCGTTACGACGATCCTGGCGAGCACGGACCGAACCCTCGACCACTGGAGAAACGATTTCCAGGTGGGATGGGTTGAAGGCCATGGCCAGGTGAACTTCACCGCCGGTCGTCATGACGTTGGACGAGAAGCCCTGGTGGTATTTAACGTCACCGGAACCCAGCTCGACCTTCTTCTTGCCTTCGAACTCGTCGAACAGTTCACGCGGGTTCTTGCCGAAGGTGTTGACCAACACGTTCAGGCGACCACGGTGAGCCATGCCGATCACGATTTCCTTGGTGCCGTACGAACCGGAACGCTGGATCAGCTCGTCGAGCATCGGGATCAGGCTTTCGCCGCCTTCGAGGCCGAAACGCTTGGTGCCCGGGTATTTGGTACCCAGGTATTTTTCCAGGCCTTCGGCAGCGGTTACGCGCTCAAGCAGGTGGCTGCGTACGTCGGCGGACAAAACCGGACGGCCACGCACACCTTCCAGGCGATGCTGGAACCAGTGGCGTTGCTCGGAATCGGTGATGTGCGTGAACTCAGCGCCAATGGTGCGGCAATATGTCTGCTGCAACGCTTCGTGAATTTCGCGTAGGCTCGCTTCCTCTTTGCCGATGAACAGGTCGCCGGCACGGAAGGTCGTATCAAGATCGGCATTGGTCAAGCCGTAATGATTGATCGACAGGTCAGCAGGTGCAGGACGCTTCCAGAGCCCCAGCGGGTCAAGCTGGGCCGCCTGGTGGCCGCGCATCCGATAGGCCTGGATCAGTCGCAGTACTTCAACTTGCTTCTTCTCATGCTCACTGCTCACGCTGCCGGCGGAAACCGGTTGGGCGCGGCGCTGGTTCTTTGCCAGCAGCACGAACTGATCGCGAATTGTTGCATGCGATACATCGGTGGCAGCGTTGCCGTCTGAAGACAACGTCTGAAATTTGGTGCGCCATTCTTCTGGCACAGCGTTAGGGTCGTGCAGGTAGAGCTCATAAAGCTCTTCCACATAGGCAGCGTTACCACCTGAAAGATAGCCGCTGTTCCACATGCGCTGCATCACGCTTTCTTGCATGCTTGGTCACCCTCGATTTGGGGACACCACCGGCGAAAACACCGAGTTTGCTTGCAAAAGGCCAAGTGCAGCGACCAAAACAAGCCACTTAGGATCACGCTGATAGTTCGGGTACCAACCCGAATGCCCCTGCTTGTCTCATTTCTTCAAAATAAGAGCTGCGGCTTTGTAAGTCGCTGCTCAAGTTAAAACTACGGCGCCGGTTGAAGCCTGCGCCGTAGCATTTACGGGCACAACGGTCCTGCTTTTACTACAACGTCGTTACACGCCGCTTTGCAGCAGCATGTTACGGATGTGACCAATGGCCTTAGTCGGGTTCAGGCCTTTGGGACATACGTTGACGCAGTTCATGATCCCGCGGCAGCGGAATACGCTGAACGGGTCATCCAGCGAAGCCAGACGCTCGGATGTCTTGGTGTCACGGCTGTCTGCCAGGAAGCGGTACGCTTGCAGCAGGGCAGCTGGGCCCAGGAACTTGTCCGGGTTCCACCAGAAGGACGGGCAAGAGGTCGAGCAGCAAGCGCACAGGATGCACTCGTACAGACCGTCAAGCTTCTCACGCTCTTCCGGGGACTGCAGACGCTCGATGGCCGGAGCCGGCGTGTCGTTCTGCAGGAACGGCTTAACTTTCTCGTATTGCTTGTAGAAGATGCTCATATCGACGACCAGGTCACGGATAACCGGCAAACCTGGCAGAGGACGAACGATCAGCTTGTTGCCTTTAACCACGGCAGACAGCGGCGTGATGCACGCCAGGCCGTTTTTACCGTTGATGTTCATGCCGTCGGAACCGCACACACCTTCACGGCAAGAGCGACGATACGAGAAGCCTTCGTCCTGCTCTTTGATCAGTGCCAATACATCCAGCACCATCAGGTCTTTACCACCGGTATCGACCTGGAACTCCTGCATGAACGGCGCAGCGTCCTGATCAGGGTTGTAGCGATAAACACTGACTTTCAACATGGCAGCCACCCTTAGTAAGTCCGAATCTTCGGTTCAAACGTCGGAACCGTCTTCGGCGAGAAGTTCACGGCACGCTTGGTTACGCGCTTGTCACCCGGGAAGTACAGGGTGTGGCACAACCAGTTTTCGTCGTCGCGGTCTTCAAAGTCTTCACGGGCGTGGGCACCACGGGATTCTTTACGAACCTCGGCAGCGATTGCGGTCGCTTCGGCCACTTCCAGCAGGTTTTGCAGCTCAAGGGCTTCGATACGAGCGGTGTTGAACGCCTGGCTCTTATCGTTGATCTTGACGTTGGCGATGCGCGTGCGCAGGTCGGCCAACTGGGCAATGCCCTTCTGCATGTATTCGCCGGTACGGAACACACCGAAGTAGTTCTGCATGCAGCTTTGCAGCTCGCGACGCAGGGTTGCCACGTCTTCGCCATCGGTACGCTCGTTCAGAGCATTCAGACGCGCCAGGGCAGCTTCGATGTTGGCGTCGGTGGCGTCATCGTATTCGATGCCGTCAGTCAGCGCTTTTTCCAGGTGCAGGCCAGCAGCACGGCCGAATACCACCAGGTCGAGCAGCGAGTTGCCGCCCAGACGGTTGGCACCGTGTACCGATACGCAAGCCACTTCGCCTACAGCGAACAGACCGTGGATGATCTCGTCCACGCCTTCGGCGTTCTGGGTGATCGCCTGGCCATGAATGTTGGTCGGCACGCCGCCCATCATATAGTGGCAAGTCGGAACCACTGGTACTGGCGCCAGTACCGGGTCAACGTGAGCAAAGGTCTTGGACAGCTCACAGATACCTGGCAGGCGGCTGTGCAGCACTTCCTCGCCCAGGTGATCGAGCTTGAGCATCACGTGGTCGCCGTTCGGGCCACAGCCGTTACCGGCGATGATTTCTTTAACCATCGAACGAGCAACAACGTCACGGCCAGCCAGGTCTTTCGCGTTCGGAGCATAACGCTCCATGAAACGCTCGCCATGCTTGTTGATCAGGTATCCACCTTCACCACGGCAACCTTCGGTAACCAGTACACCAGCGCCGGCGATGCCGGTCGGGTGGAACTGCCACATTTCAATGTCTTGTACCGGCACGCCAGCACGCAGCGCCATGCCTACGCCGTCACCGGTGTTGATCAGGGCGTTGGTGGTCGAAGCGTAGATACGGCCTGCACCGCCGGTCGCCAGCACGGTGGCCTTGGCACGGATGTAGGTGGTTTCACCGGTTTCGATGCAGATGGCGATCACACCGACGAACTCGCCTTGGGAGTTCTTCACCAGGTCGACAGCGTAGTACTCGTTCAGGAACGTGGTACCGGCTTTCAGGTTGCCCTGATAAAGGGTGTGCAGCAGCGCGTGACCAGTACGGTCGGACGCGGCGCAGGTACGGGCAGCCTGCCCGCCTTTACCGTAATCCTTCGACTGACCGCCGAATGGACGCTGGTAGATACGGCCTTGTTCGGTACGGGAGAACGGCAGACCCATGTGGTCCAGTTCGAACACCGCGGCCGGGCCTTCCTGACACATGTATTCGATAGCGTCCTGGTCACCGATGTAGTCGGAACCCTTGACGGTATCGTACATGTGCCAGCGCCAGTCATCGTTCGGGTCGGCGGAAGCGATGGCGCAGGTGATGCCACCCTGGGCCGATACGGTGTGGGAACGCGTCGGGAACACCTTGGTGATCACGGCAGTCTTGTGACCGCCCTGGGCCAGCTGCAGTGCAGCGCGCATGCCAGCACCGCCGCCACCAATAATGATGGCGTCGAATGAAATAGTTGGAATGTTAGCCATGAATCAGATACCCCAAAGAATCTGCACACCCCAGACGAAGTAAGCGAACATCGCGACGCCGCAGACTGCCTGGAAGAGAAAACGTACTGCTGTCGCGGACTTGCCCAGCGCCATCGGCGTCAGGTAGTCGGTCGCGATGGTCCACATGCCAACCCAGGCGTGTGCGCCCAGGGCTACAAGGGCCAGCAGACTGAAGATTCGCATCGCATTGTGGGCAAACAGGCCGTGCCATTGCTCATAGCCAATGCCTGGGTTTGCGACGAGGTATCCGATCAGGAAAATGAAATAAGCCGCGAGAACGACCGCAGACACACGTTGTGCCATCCAGTCATAGAGGCCCGAACGCGAAAGGTTCGTAACGCTGGTTACCATATCCAAACTCCTGCCAGAACGATCAACACCACGGAAATGGCGATGATGATTTTCGAGCCCAGGCGGCCGCCTTCCAGCGTCTCACCGATACCCGCATCCATGATCAAGTGGCGCACACCGGCTACCAGGTGATACAGCAGAGCGGACAGGAGGCCCCATGCTACGAACTTGGCCAGCGGGCTGGTCAAGCATGCCTTCACCTCGGCGTAACCTTCCTCGGAACCCAGGGATTTGCTCAATGCATAAAGCATGATGCCCAGGCCCAGGAACAGGATGATGCCGGAAACACGGTGCAGGAACGACGTAACGCCGGTGATGGGGAGTTTGATGGTCCTTAGGTCTAGGTTTACAGGTCGTTGGCTATTCTTCACGGCTTTTTTTTCACACTGAAGAGCCCCTAACAATCAGGGCAAAGTTGTAGGGGAGTGCACTGGTCAGGTAGCACCACCCAGGGAGTGCGACCCCCAATGAAAGCAAGCCCAAAAGCCCTTGGCGGTCGGTGGCCGAGTATAGACAGTTAGGTTACTAATGACAACGCGCCCGCCTCACCCTAATAGCGGATTGCGCTGGCGGGATAAAAGGCGTAAATGGCAGTCAATTTCGAGGAAAAAGTACGGTTAAAGCCTTCTGGCGCAAGACTTTAGGCAAATTGACATCTGGATTTATATCAATATAGTGGTGCGGGCCCTGCGTGGGGGGTCTGTCTGATGATTTGAAGCATAAATAGGAGGCCACATGGCTGACAAAAAAGCGCAGTTGATCATCGAGGGCGCAGCCCCCGTCGAGCTGCCCATTTTAACCGGCACCGTTGGTCCCGATGTTATCGACGTACGGGGCCTGACGGCCACGGGCCGTTTCACTTTCGACCCAGGCTTCATGTCGACCGCCTCTTGCGAGTCGAAGATCACCTATATCGATGGCGACAATGGCATTCTGCTGCATCGGGGCTACCCGATCGAGCAACTGGCTGAAAAGTCGGACTACCTGGAAACCTGCTACCTGCTGCTAAATGGCGAACTGCCAACAGCCGAGCAAAAAGCCCAGTTCGTCAGCACCGTTAAGAACCACACCATGGTTCACGAGCAGTTGAAGACCTTCTTCAACGGCTTCCGTCGCGACGCCCACCCGATGGCTGTCATGTGCGGTGTAGTCGGCGCCCTGTCGGCCTTCTATCACGACTCCCTCGACATCAATAACCCGCAGCATCGCGAAATCTCCGCGATCCGCCTGGTTGCCAAGATGCCGACCCTGGCCGCGATGGTTTACAAGTACTCCATGGGCCAACCCATGATGTACCCGCGCAACGACCTGACGTACGCGGAAAACTTCCTGCACATGATGTTCAACACCCCGTGCGAGATCAAACCGATCAGCCCGGTACTGGCCGCCGCGATGGACAAGATCTTCATCCTCCACGCCGACCACGAACAGAACGCCTCGACTTCTACCGTACGTCTGGCCGGCTCTTCGGGTGCCAACCCGTTCGCCTGTATCGCCGCCGGTATCGCTGCACTGTGGGGCCCTGCCCACGGCGGTGCGAACGAAGCCGTATTGACCATGCTCGATGAAATCGGCGATGTCTCCAACATCGACAAGTTCATCGCCAAGGCCAAGGACAAGAACGATCCGTTCAAGTTGATGGGCTTCGGTCACCGGGTCTACAAGAACCGCGACCCGCGCGCCACCGTGATGAAGAAGACCTGCGACGAAGTGTTGAAGGAACTGGGCATCAAGAACGATCCGCAACTCGAACTGGCCATGCGCCTGGAAGAGATCGCCCTGACCGATCCGTACTTCATCGAACGCTCGCTGTACCCGAACGTCGACTTCTACTCGGGGATCATCCTCAAGGCGATCGGCATTCCAACCAGCATGTTCACCGTGATCTTCGCCCTGGCGCGGACCGTGGGCTGGATCTCCCACTGGAAAGAAATGCTCTCCAGCCCGTACAAGATTGGCCGCCCGCGCCAGCTGTACACCGGCTACGAGTCGCGTGACATCTCCAAGCTGGAAGATCGCAAGTAAGCGTTACGCTTAGCTGCAATTGAAAACGGCCTCCCTTAGCGGAGGCCGTTTTTGTTTGTTTCGCCAGCACCATCGCCATCGCAGGCAAGCCAGCTCCCACATTTGAATGCATTCCAAGGGATGTACCCGGTCGAATGTGGGAGCTGGCTTGCCTGCGATGAGGCCCGGACAGCCACCCCATAACCCCAGGCAAAAAAATACCCCGGCCTTTCGACCGGGGCATTTCTTACCCAACCACAACCTTAGTGATTAACCGCCCCGCTCGCCCCCAAGCCAGTCTGCGAACGCACAAACTGCGGGAAGTACAGCGCACGCTCTTTCTCTGCCGCCGCCGACTTGTCGGTGATGGAGAAGAACCAGATGCCGACGAACGCAATGATCATCGAGAACAGCGCCGGGTATTCGTAAGGGAAGATAGCTTTCTCATGGTGCAGGATCGACACCCAAATGGTCGGGCCGAGCACCATCAGGCCCACGGCACTGATCAAGCCCAGCCAGCCGCCAATCATGGCGCCACGGGTGGTGAGGTTTTTCCAGTACATGGAAAGCAGCAACACCGGGAAGTTACAACTGGCCGCAATGGAGAACGCCAGGCCAACCATGAACGCGATGTTCTGGCTTTCGAACAGGATCCCCAGGCCGATAGCCAGTACGCCCAAGGCGATAGTGGTGATCTTCGAGACGCGAATCTCATCCTTATCGTTGGCTTTGCCTTTCTTGATCACGCTGGCATACAGGTCATGGGACACCGCCGAAGCACCCGCCAGGGTCAAGCCGGCAACCACCGCGAGGATGGTGGCGAACGCCACAGCCGAGATGAAGCCCAGGAAGATACTGCCGCCCACCGCGTTGGCCAGGTGCACCGCCGCCATGTTGTTACCGCCAAGCAAGGCGCCTGCAGCATCTTTGAACGCCGGGTTGGTACTGACCAGCAGGATCGCGCCGAAGCCGATGATAAAGGTCAGAATGTAGAAGTAACCGATGAAACCCGTGGCGTAGAACACGCTTTTGCGCGCTTCTTTAGCATCGCTGACGGTGAAGAAGCGCATCAGGATATGTGGCAGGCCAGCGGTACCGAACATCAGCGCAAGCCCGAGGGAGAATGCCGAAATCGGGTCTTTCACCAAGCCGCCGGGGCTCATGATCGCCTCGCCTTTAGGGTGAACCTTGATCGCCTCGGCGAACAGTGCGTTGAAGTCGAAGTTGACGTGCTTCATTACCATCAACGCCATGAACGACGCACCGGACAGCAGCAGCACCGCCTTGATGATCTGCACCCACGTGGTCGCCAGCATGCCGCCGAACAGCACATACAGGCACATCAGGATACCCACCAGAATCACCGCAACGTGGTAGTCCAGGCCGAACAGCAGCTGAATCAGCTTGCCTGCGCCTACCATCTGCGCGATCAGGTAGAACGCCACCACCACCAGGGAACCACAGGCCGACAGGCTGCGGATCTGGGTTTGCCCGAGGCGGTAGGACGCCACGTCGGCAAAGGTGTACTTGCCCAGGTTACGCAGGCGCTCGGCGATCAGGAACAGAATGATCGGCCAGCCCACCAGGAAGCCGATCGAGTAGATCAGGCCGTCATAACCGGAGGTATACACCAGCGCGGAAATCCCCAAAAAGGACGCCGCCGACATGTAATCGCCCGCAATCGCCAGGCCGTTTTGGAAACCGGTGATCTTGCCGCCAGCGGCATAGTAGTCGGCCGCCGACTTGTTGCGCTTGGACGCCCAATAGGTGATGCACAGGGTGGCACCGACAAACGCGACAAACATCACGATGGCCGATACGTTCAGGGGCTGCTTGTGCACTTCACCGGTCAATGCGTCCGCAGCCCAAAGGGCCGGAGCAAAGAACGAAGCGCCGAGTAGTGCCAGTAGACGACCGATCATTGCGCAGCCTCCTTGAGAATCGCATTGTTCAGGTCGTCAAATTCGCCGTTGGCCCGACGCACATAGATGCCGGTCAGGATGAAGGCGGACACAATCAATCCGACGCCCAGGGGAATGCCCCAGGTAATCGAGGAACCGGGGCTGATCTTGGCCCCCAGCACTTGTGGCCCGTAGGCGATCAACAGGATGAAAGCGGAGTAAAGCCCTAGCATGATTGCCGAGAGAATCCAGGCGAATCGTTCCCTTTTTCTCACCAGCTCCTTGAAGCGCGGGCTGTTTTGAATCGAGAGGTAAATGCTGTCGTTCATTGTTTTTATCCTCGCAGCACAGCTTTTTTATTATTTTGGAACGTATCCACTGTATTCGGCTGCGGGACAGGTTCCAGACGACCTTAGTCTTAGATCGAGTGTAGCGAGGGTTTTTGGGGATGCAGGAGGATTTACAGAGGGTGAAATCAATGTGGGAGGGGGCTTGCCCCCGATGGCGGAGTGTCAGTCATTGATATTTCAACTGACACTCCCTCATCGGGGGCAAGCCCCCTCCCACATGGGTTACAGCTACAGTCTTACTTAGCAGTCCACTCAGCTACACGCTCAGGGTGCTTGGCTACCCAATCCTTGGCCGCCGCATCAGGCTTGGCGCCCTCTTGGATCGCCAGCATGACTTCGCCGATCTCATCCTTGGAAGCCCACTGGAATTTCTTCAGGAAGGCCGCAACTTCCGGCGCTTTCTTTTCCAGGCCTTTGCTGCCGATGCTGTTAACGGTTTCAGCAGCACCATAAATGCCTTTTGGATCTTCCAGGAATCGCAGTTTCCACTTGGCGAACATCCAGTGTGGCACCCAACCGGTGACGGCAATGGATTCCTGCTTGTCTTCGGCACGGGTCAGTTCGGCGATCATCGCCGCGCCCGAACTGGCTTGCAGCTTGTAGTCCAGACCGTAAGCCTTGATGGCTTCGTCGGTCTTGAGCATCACGCCTGAACCTGCGTCGATGCCGACGATTTTATTCTTGAAGGTGGTGTCGGTCTTGAGGTCTTCGATGGACTTGGCTTTCACGTACTCCGGCACGATCAGGCCGATTTTCGCGTCCTTGAAGTTGGGGCCGTAGTCGACCACCTTGTCTTTGTTCTTGGTCCAGTATTCACCGTGAGTCACAGGCAGCCAGGCCGAGAGCATGGCATCGAGTTTGCCGGTGGCCACGCCTTGCCACATGATCCCGGTGGCTACCGCTTGCAGCTTGACGTCATAACCGAGCTTTTGTTTGATCACCTCTGCCGCCACGTGGGTGGTGGCCACGCTGTCAGACCAGCCATCTACATAGCCGATGCTCAGGGTTTTGCTGTCGGCGCTGGCCAGTGTGGAGCTCATCGCAACTACCAGAGTGGCAGCTGCGCCCAAGAGTCGTCGCATCTTCATCGTACTTCCCCGAAAGTGCTGCGCCCGACGGATGCCGAGCGACGTCAACCTGTTGTTATATGGTGCACCGCGCCCCCTTCACGCGCATCGATCCTATTGCACTGACATCAGTGGAGTGCTGATGCCTTGATCATCAACCTGACGCAGCCTTCGACCTGCTCTGTCAGCGACCTCATACAAGCCGTAAACGACATCACAACGCCAGTAGGATGACTTGTAGGACTTGACGTCAAAATCCCGCCCGAACTTTGCATGTCTAAATTATGCAGCCCAACTGGGACGGGTGAATTACGGGTAAGATGCGCGCCTTTGCTCCCCCAGATAAGCCGACCATGCCTGCGACTGCCCGCTTCCCTGCCCTGCCCTATTTCTTCGCCTTGCTCCTTGGCCTACTGGCTATGGTCGGTTACTGGTATGGCCTCGGCCGGCCGGTGGTATTGCCGGACGTGGCCAGCGCCAGCCACAAGATGCAGTGCGCGTCCTATACGCCATTCGATAAAGACCAATCCCCATTCGACCAGCCGTTCAAGCTACGACCTGAGCGTATGGATGCAGACCTCGCGTTGCTGGCCACTCGCTTTGAGTGCATTCGCACCTACTCCATGACCGGCCTGGAAGCCTTGCCGGACATGGCGCGCAAACACGGCCTGACAGTCATGGCCGGCGCCTGGGTCAGCAGCGACCCGGTGGCGACCGAGAAAGAAGTCGCTCAACTGATCGCCTCGGCCAACGCCCACCCAGACGTGATCACTTCGGTCATCGTCGGCAACGAGGCGCTGCTGCGCAAAGAAGTCACCGCCAAACAACTGGTGACGCTGATCCATACCGTCAAAAGCCAGATCAAGCAGCCGGTGACCTACGCAGACGTGTGGGAATTCTGGCTGCAACACCCCGAAATCGCCCCGGCGGTGGACTTCCTCACTATCCACCTGCTGCCGTACTGGGAAGACGACCCCTCCAGCATCGACCAGGCCCTCAAGCACGTGGGTGATGTACGCCAGACCTTCGGCAACAAGTTCGCCCCCAAAGACATCCTGATCGGTGAAACCGGCTGGCCCAGCGAAGGTCGCCAGCGTGAAACCGCCGTGCCAAGCCGCGTCAACGAAGCCAAGTTCATGCGCGGTTTCGTGGCCATGGCCGAGGCCAATGGCTGGCACTACAACTTGATCGAAGCCTTTGACCAGCCGTGGAAGCGCGCCAGCGAAGGTGCGGTGGGCGGTTACTGGGGCTTGTTCGATGCAGACCGCCAAGACAAGGGCATCCTCGCCGGGCCGGTGACCAACGTACCGTATTGGCCGCTGTGGCTGGGGGTCGGCGGGATTATCCTGCTGACCACCTTGGTGTTGGGCGGTCGCGTACGTAGCACGCGCGCTGCCATTGCCCTTCCACTGCTGGGTGCCGTAGCAGCCTGCTCCATTGGCGCCTGGGCCGAGCTGACCCGTGTCACTGCGCGTTTTAACGATGAATGGGTATGGGCAGGGTTGTTGCTCGCACTGAACCTGCTGGTACTGGCCCATGCTGCACTGGCCTTGAGCACTCGCGAAAACTGGCGCGGCCGTGCATTCAACTGGCTGGAACAGCGGGCTGGCTGGCTGGTGGCGATTGCGGGGTTTGCAGGGGCGGTGATGATGCTGATGCTGGTGTTTGACCCGCGCTATCGCAGCTTCCCAAGTGCGGCGCTGGTGTTGCCGGCCTTGGTATACCTGTTACGCCCGGTGACCGGGCCGCGTCGGGAGCTTGCGCTACTGGCCTTTATCATCGGGGCCGGGATTGCGCCGCAGTTGTACCGTGAGGGCCTGTTGAATCAGCAGGCTTGGGGTTGGGCGGTGGTTAGCGTGTTGATGGTTGGAGCCTTGTGGCGTTGCTTGCGGGTGCGCAAGGCTTAACACCGCTATCGCAGGCAAGCCAGCTCCCACCTTTGACCGAGTACATCCCTTGAAATGCGGTCAAGTGTGGGAGCTGGCTTGCCTGCGAAGAGGCCCTATCAGGCAACCCCAGCCTTCCTGACCAACCGCAACCCCGCAATCACCACCGCAAACACCGCAAACGTGGTGTTGTACAACGCCAGCGCCGGCAACCCAAACACCATCCCCAGCACCGCCAACCCCCACCCCGCACGACCCGGCACGACAAACGCCAGCACCGCGCTGATCAGCGCCGCCCAGCCCAGCACCTTGAAGTGAATCATCAAGCCCAGGTTCGAACGCAGCTGGCATTCCCAGCGGCTGGCTTCGTCGGCGCAAACCCCCACCCAACTGCCATCTTCCATAAAGCCATAGCGCGCCCCATAACTGGCGGCCAGCCACAGCGGCAGGGCAATAAGCAGCAAAATCAGCGGCAAACGACGGGACATGGGGGCACTCCAATAGGCAAAAACGGCGCTCAGCTTAATGCCCCGGCGGCCGTTAGCAAGGCGCATACACACAATTAGTGTTCATCAACGCGTGGCAAAGTGTATCGTCTGGCTACTATTACCCCGATTCCGACGTTATTTTCCGACATTTCGTGCCGTGTGATGGCACTTCGGCGACAGCGCGGTGGTCATAGCCTGCGAACTTCATTAAGCACGTTTCCTCCTAGGGATTAAGTCATGCTCCGTTCCTTGCGCTGTGCTGCCTTACTGGGCAGCCTTTTTCTGAGTGCGTCAGCACTGGCCGTCGATATTGACCAAGCCAGCTATGGCTACCCTTTGACCAACCCGTTTGAAGCGACCATCGCCACCACGCCGCCCGACCTTCGGCCCAAGCTGCCAAGCGACGACGAGATCAACCAGTCCGACTACACCCTGAATATGCGCCCCGAGCGTGAGTTCAGCCTGCCGGACAACTTCTGGGCGGTAAAAAAGCTCACCTACCGCATCGCCAAGCAAGATCGCGCCGCGCCGCTGATCTTCCTGATCGCAGGCACCGGTGCGCGGTTTGACAGCAGCATCAACGAATACCTGAAAAAGCTGTATTACCAGGCCGGCTACCACGTGGTTCAGTTGTCCTCGCCCACCAGCTTCGACTTCATCAGTGCAGCCTCGCGCTTCGCCACCCCGGGGATCACCCAGGAAGACGCCGAAGACATGTACCGCGTGATGCAAGCGGTGCGTGCGCAAAACGCTTCGTTGCCAGTGACAGACTTCTATCTCACCGGCTACAGCCTCGGCGGCCTGGACGCGGCTTTCGTGGCCAAACTGGACGAGACCCGCCGCAGCTTCAACTTCAAGAAAGTCTTGCTTCTCAACCCGCCGGTCAACCTCTACACCTCGATCACCAACCTCGACAAGCTGGTACAGACCGAGGTCAAGGGCATCAACAACTCCACCACCTTCTATGAGCTGGTGTTGAACAAGCTGACCCGCTACTTCCAGCAAAAGGGCTACATCGACCTCAACGACGCCCTGCTCTACGACTTCCAGCAATCCAAGCAGCACCTGACCAACGAACAGATGGCCATGCTGATTGGCACCTCGTTCCGCTTCTCGGCGGCCGACATCGCCTTTACCTCGGACCTGATCAATCGCCGCGGCCTGATCATCCCGCCCAAGCACCCGATCACCGAAGGCACCAGCCTCACGCCGTTCCTCAAGCGTGCGCTGCAATGCGACTTCGATTGCTACCTCACCGAACAAGTGATCCCGATGTGGCGCGCGCGCTCCGACGGCGGCAGCCTGTTGCAACTGGTTGACCAGGTGAGCTTGTACGCCCTCAAGGACTACCTGCACACCAGCCCGAAAATCGCGGTCATGCATAACGCCGACGACGTGATCCTCGGCCCTGGCGACCTGGGTTTCCTGCGTGAAACCTTCGGCGATCGCTTGACCGTCTACCCACTGGGCGGCCACTGCGGCAACCTCAATTACCGCGTCAACGCCGACGCCATGCTGGAGTTCTTCCGTGGCTAAATATCTTCTGCTGCTTGCCGCAATGATGTGCGCAGGCGTAGCCAATGCCGACAACAGCAAGGCTCACGAACCTACCGTGGTGGGCGCCGACGGCTTCAAGCAACCGCTGACCAAGCTCAAGTTCAACCCGGGCCTGGACCAGCGCGAGTTCGAGCGTTCGACGCTCACCGCGCTCAACGTGTATGACCCGCTTGAGGCCTGGAACCGTCGCGTCTACCACTTCAACTACCGCTTCGACCAATGGGTGTTCCTGCCCGTCGTCAACGGTTACACCTACGTTACGCCAAGTTTCCTACGTACCGGCGTGAGCAACTTTTTCAACAACCTGGGCGACGTGCCCAACCTGTTGAACAGCCTGCTGCAACTCAAAGGCCACCGCTCCCTGGAAACCACCGGCCGCCTGCTGCTCAATACCACCATCGGCGTTGCTGGCCTTTGGGACCCGGCCACCGCCATGGGCCTGCCGCGCCAAAGTGAAGACTTCGGCCAAACCCTGGGTTTCTATGGCGTACCTGGCGGCGCGTACCTGGTGCTGCCAGTGTTCGGCCCGTCCAACCTGCGCGACACCACCGGGCTGATCGTCGACTACACCGCCGAGACACAGATCAACTTCCTCAACGTGGCTGAAGTCAGCTCCAACCACCCGGAAATCTGGGCACTGCGTGCCGTCGACAGGCGTTACCAGACCAGCTTCCGTTACGGCCAGATGAACTCGCCGTTTGAGTATGAGAAGGTGCGCTACATCTATACGGAATCGCGTAAGTTGCAGATTGCCGAGTAATCAAGCGGCACAAAAAAAGGCCATTCGATTGAATGGCCTTTTTTTCACCCTCGATTTCAGTTTTTAACGGCTTTCCAGGCTTTGCCGAACACGCTGACCAGCGCCAGTACGACGGCTCCCGCGACAATCCCCGCCACCCCATTGAGCAGCACCGGCACCAACCACGCCAGGCCGCCCGCGCCTTGGCTGACGGTCTCGATCCAGTGATGCACCACTGGCACGCCATGGGTCAGGATGCCGCCGCCGACCAGGAACATTGCCGCCGTGCCGATCACCGACAGACTCTTCATCATATAAGGCGCCGCACGCAAAATCGCGCCGCCGATACTACGCGCTGCCTGGCCGGGTTTCTGGGTGAGCCACAGGCCCAGGTCGTCCAGCTTGACGATGCCCGCCACCAGCCCGTAGACGCCCACCGTCATGACGATGGCGATGCCCGAGAGCACGATCACCTGCTGCATCAGCGGCGCGTCGGCCACGGTGCCGAGAGTGATGGCGATGATTTCGGCGGAGAGGATGAAGTCGGTGCGGATCGCGCCTTTGATCTTGTCTTTTTCGAAAGCCACCAGGTCAGTGGCAGGGTCGGCCACCGCTTCCACCAACTGAGCATGTTCCGCCTGGTCCTCGACTTTGCTGTGGAGGAATTTATGCGCGAGTTTCTCAAAGCCCTCGAAACACAGGTATGCGCCGCCGATCATCAACAATGGCGTCACTGCCCACGGCGCGAATGCGCTGATCAACAGCGCGGTGGGCACCAGGATCAATTTGTTAATAAATGAGCCTTTGGCAACCGCCCACACCACCGGAATTTCGCGCTCGGCACGCACACCGGACACCTGCTGGGCATTGAGCGCGAGGTCGTCGCCCAGCGCGCCGGCGGTCTTCTTCGCGGCCATTTTTGTCATCAGGGCAACGTCATCGAGTACCGCGGCGATATCGTCGATCAATACCAACAAGCTGCTACCTGCCATGAATCGGTCTTCCGTAAAAGGGGATTAGGCGAGCATAGCGCGGCGCAGAGCATTGCGGGCGCATTGTTGAGGCTCGCGGATAGCCGGTGCTACCATGCGCAACCGCCAGTCTTGGCAAGGAACTCCCAGGTTTATGAGCAGCATTCGCGAGCGCAACAAAGAAAAGATCCTGCGGGCGGCGAGCGAGGAGTTTGCCGACAAGGGCTTCGCCGCGACCAAAACCAGCGACATTGCCGCCAAGGCCGGGCTGCCCAAGCCCAACGTGTATTACTACTTCAAGTCCAAGGACAACCTCTACCGAGAGGTGCTCGAAAGCATTATCGAGCCGATCCTGGCCGCGTCTACGCCGTTCAACCCCGACGGCGAGCCCAAAGAAGTGCTCAGCAACTATATCCGCTCAAAAATCCGTATCTCCCGCGATTTGCCCTTTGCCTCCAAGGTGTTTGCGAGCGAAATCATGCACGGCGCGCCGCACCTCAGTGCTGAGCAGGTCGAACAGTTGAACGCCCAGGCCAAGCACAACATTGCGTGCATCCAAAATTGGGTGGATCGCGGCCTCATTGCGGCCATTGACCCCAACCACCTGATGTTCAGCATCTGGGCGGCGACGCAGACCTATGCGGATTTTGACTGGCAGATCTCGGCGGTGACAGGGAAAGCCAAGTTGGATGAGGCGGATTATGAGGCGGCGGCGTTGACGATTATTCGGTTGGTATTGAAGGGGTGTGAGCCGGACTGATGCACCGTGGTGAGGCCATCGCAGGCAAGCCAGCTCCCACACTGTTCCGCGTCGCACACAAACTGTAAAACACCGCAAATCCCCTGTGGGAGCGGGCTTGCCCGCGATAGCGCCCGACCAGACACATCCTGCCAAAAGCCTGCCAATCAGCATCACCCACCGAGATCTAGCCTCTCAGAACCCCCACTGAAGAGCGGCCATGGAATGCCTGATCTAGCCACATCACACCGCCTGCGCATCGGGCGGTTCAGCGAACCCAACCGCATCTACCTGATCACTACCAACACCCACGAACGTGTACCGATATTCAGCAACTTTCATCTGGGCCGCTTGGTGGTTTGGCAATTCAGACTCGCGCAGTATCAACGATTGGCGAACTCACTGGCGTGGGTAGTAATGCCCGATCACTTCCACTGGTTGGTGGAGCTTAAAAAGGGCTCACTGGGTGATTTGATGTGCCAGGTAAAATCCAAAAGCACTCGAACCGTGAACGGCGCAACGGGCCGTAAAGGTCGCCTCTGGCAAACCAGCTTTCATGATCGGGCACTGCGCAAAGAAGATGACTTGGTGAAAATGGCTCGGTATGTGGTGGCCAATCCTCTGCGGGCGGGGTTGGTGGAGCGCATTGGCGACTATCCGCTGTGGGATGCAATCTGGGTTTAGAGCAGAGACCGAGTTGCCCCTTTCGCGAGCAAGCCCGCTCCCACACTCGACCGAGTTTCGACTTTGGAATGCGGTCAGAATGTGGGAGCGGGCTTGCTCGCGAAGAGGCCCTCCCAGTCACATCAAATCAAGCCGCCACCCCCGCATCCGCCAACAACCCCACCCCCTCAATCGCCGTTATCGCACACTGCTCATCAATATCCGACGTATCCCCGCTGATCCCAATCGCTCCCAGCACCATCCCATCCTGATCCCGAATCAACACCCCACCCGGCGCCGGCACCACACTGCCCTGCCCCAAGCTGTTCAACGCCGCGATAAATGCTGGCCGTTGCTGCGCGTCCAGCGCCAGCAGGCGTGAGCCCTTGCCCAGGGCGATTGCGCCCCAGGCCTTGCCGATGGCGATTTGCGGGCGCAGCAGGCTGGCGCCGTCTTCGCGTTGCAAGGTGACCAGGTGGCCGCCGCTGTCGAGCACGGCGATGGTCAACGGTGCCGCCGAAATGGCGCGCCCTGCGATAAGGGCCTGGCTGGCCAGTTGGGTAGCAATTTTCAAGGTTAAAGCGCTCATGGTGCCGTCCTTCTTTTGTTATTGGGAAAGCGGTGGAGGTCTGTTTGATCAGATGCTCGATCAAACAAATAGAACACAATGACATTTGTTTTTGTATACAATATTTTCGCACAAAGCCCCCATACGTCGAAAAAATGCCTTCCGACGAACGCAATGGCTCACCCATAAAATGGATTGACCTACGTAGCTCGCCGTGAATACACTTTGACCAGACACCACTTGTATACAATTACAAAACGCAAGAGGCACCAAAACCATGAGCAAAATGAGAGCAATCGAAGCCGCCGTTCTGGTAATGCGCCGTGAAGGCGTGGACACCGCCTTCGGTATCCCAGGCGCTGCGATCAACCCGCTGTACTCGGCCTTGCAGAAGGTGGGTGGCATCGATCACGTCCTTGCTCGCCACGTTGAAGGCGCCTCCCACATGGCCGAGGGTTACACCCGCACCAAGGCCGGCAATATCGGCGTGTGCATCGGCACTTCGGGCCCGGCGGGCACCGACATGGTCACCGGCCTGTACAGCGCCTCGGCCGACTCGATCCCGATCCTGTGCATCACCGGCCAAGCGCCCCGTGCACGGATGCACAAGGAAGATTTCCAGGCCGTTGATATCACCAGCATCGTCAAGCCGGTGACCAAGTGGGCGACCACCGTTCTGGAACCCGGCCAGGTGCCGTATGCCTTCCAGAAAGCCTTCTATGAAATGCGCTCCGGCCGCCCCGGCCCGGTGCTGATCGACCTGCCGTTCGATGTGCAGATGGCCGAGATCGAATTCGATATCGATGCCTATCAGCCATTGCCGCTGGCCAAGCCACTGGCCACCCGTATCCAGGTTGAAAAGGCCCTGGCCCTGCTGGATCAGGCTGAACGCCCACTGCTGGTGAGCGGCGGCGGCGTGATCAACGCCGACGCCAGCGAGCTACTGGTGGAGTTCGCCGAGCTGACCGGCATCCCGGTGATCCCGACCCTGATGGGCTGGGGCACCATCCCCGACGATCACCCACTGATGGTGGGCATGGTCGGCCTGCAAACCTCCCATCGGTATGGCAACGCGACGATGCTCAAGTCGGACGTGGTGCTGGGCATCGGCAACCGCTGGGCCAACCGCCACACCGGTTCGGTCGAGGTGTACACCGAAGGCCGCAAATTCATTCACGTCGACATCGAGCCGACGCAGATCGGCCGCGTGTTCACCCCGGACCTGGGCATCGTCTCCGACGCCGGTTCCGCCCTGACGATGTTCATCGAAGTGGCCCGCGAGTGGAAAGCCGCCGGCAAGCTCAAGGACCGCAGCGCCTGGTTGAACGACTGCCAGCAGCGCAAAGCCACCCTGCACCGCAAGACCCACTTCGACAACGTGCCGGTCAAGCCGCAACGCGTCTACGAAGAGATGAACCAGGTGTTCGGCAAAGACACCTGCTACGTCAGCACCATCGGCCTGTCGCAGATTGCCGGCGCGCAGTTCCTGCACGTGTACAAGCCACGTCATTGGATCAACTGCGGCCAGGCCGGCCCACTGGGTTGGACCATCCCCGCCGCCCTCGGTGTGGTCAAGGCTGACCCAACCCGCAAAGTGGTGGCGCTGTCGGGCGACTATGACTTCCAGTTCATGATCGAAGAGCTGGCCGTGGGCGCGCAATTCAAGCTGCCGTACATCCACGTGGTGGTGAACAACTCTTACCTGGGCCTGATCCGCCAGGCGCAACGCGGGTTTGAGATGGACTACTGCGTGCAGCTGTCTTTCGACAACCTCAACGCGCCGGAATTGAACGGCTATGGCGTCGACCACGTTGCCGTCGCCGAAGGCTTGGGTTGCAAAGCCCTGCGGGTGTTCGAGCCGGGCCAGATCCAGCCGGCATTGCGCAAGGCACAAGAGATGATCGAAGAGTTCAAGGTGCCAGTGATCGTCGAAATCATCCTGGAGCGCGTGACCAATATTTCCATGGGCACCGAGATCAACGCCGTCAACGAATTCGAAGATTTGGCACTGGTGGGCAACGACGCGCCGACTGCCATTTCCCTGCTCGATTAAGGAGAACCTTATGCCGCGTTTTGCCGCCAACCTGTCGATGCTGTTTACCGAGCAGGACTTTCTCGCGCGCTTTAAAGCAGCTGCCGATGCGGGCTTTGAAGGTGTCGAGTATCTGTTCCCGTATGAGTTCAGCTCAGCCGAAATCAAGGCCCACCTGGACGCCAACGGCCTGACCCAAGTGCTGTTCAACCTGCCGGCCGGTGACTGGGCCAAGGGCGAACGCGGCCTGGCGTGCCACCCGGACCGGGTCGAGGAGTTCCGGGCCGGGGTCAAGCTGGCGATCGCCTATGCACAAGTGCTGGGTAACACCCAGATCAACTGCCTGGCAGGGATTCGCCCGCAAGGTGTAGACGATCAAGTCCTGGAAGACACCTTCGTCGCCAACCTCAAGTACGCGGCCGACAAGCTGCAAGCCGCGGGCATCAAGCTGGTGATGGAGATGATCAACACCCGCGACATCCCGGGTTTCTACCTGAACAACACCGCGCAAGCCCTGTCGATTCGCGAGCAGGTGGGCAGCGCCAATCTGTTCCTGCAATACGACATCTATCACATGCAAATCATGGAGGGCGATTTGGCCCGCACCATGGCCGCGCACTTGGGTGAGATCAACCACATTCAGTTGGCGGACAACCCTGGGCGCAATGAGCCGGGGACCGGCGAGATCAACTATCGGTTCCTGTTCGAGCATCTGGACCGCATTGGTTACCAGGGTTGGGTGGGTTGCGAATACAAACCGCTGACCACCACCGAAGCCGGCCTTGGCTGGCTCAAAACCCACAACGCCATCTAACAAACACACCACCAAACCCATGTGGGAGGGGGCTTGCCCCCGATGGCGGCGAACCAGTCAATACACATTCGCCTGACACACCGCTATCGGGGGCAAGCCCCCTCCCACAGGGGTCCTGGGGTGCACTGACAAGAGGAATTTCTCATGGCTAAAATCGGATTTATCGGCACCGGCATCATGGGCCAACCCATGGCCGCCAACCTGCAAAAAGCAGGTCACCAACTGTTTCTCTCCGAACACCATGGCAAGGCCCCACAAGCCCTGATCGATGCGGGCGCCATCGCCCTGGCCAGCCCGCAGCAAGTGGCCCAGGAAGCCGAGTTCATCATCGTCATGGTGCCGGACACCCCACAGGTCGACGACGTGCTTTTCCGTGCCGACGGCGTGGCCGCTGGCCTGTCGCCAAACAAAGTCGTGATTGACATGAGCTCGATCTCCCCAACCGCCACCAAAGCCTTCGCGGCCAAGATCAACGAGACCGGCGCGCAGTACCTCGACGCGCCCGTGTCCGGCGGTGAAGTCGGTGCCAAAGCCGGCACCCTGAGCATCATGATCGGCGGCGAGCCACACACCTTTGAACGCGCCCTGCCGCTGTTCCAGGCGATGGGCAAGAACATCACCCTGGTGGGCGGCAATGGTGACGGCCAGACCGCCAAGGTGGCCAACCAGATCATCGTGGCGCTGAACATCCAGGCGGTGGCTGAAGCGCTGCTGTTCGCCTCCAAGAACGGCGCTGACCCGGCCAAAGTGCGTGAAGCGCTGATGGGTGGGTTTGCTTCGTCGAAGATTCTGGAAGTGCATGGCGAACGCATGATCAAGGGCACCTTTGATCCGGGTTTCCGTATCAACCTGCACCAGAAGGATTTGAACCTGGCGCTGGCCGGTGCCAAGGAGCTGGGGATCAACTTGCCGAACACTGCAGGTACACAGCAGGTGTTCAGTACTTGCACGGCGATTGGGGGTGGCAACTGGGACCACTCGGCGCTGATCAAAGGGTTGGAGCATATGGCCAACTTCTCGATTCGCGACAAATAACCCCTGATCTGAAATGCGATCAAATGTGGGAGGGGGCTTGCCCCCGATTGCAGTGGGTCAGCTAAGTAATTGGCAACTGACACACCGCTATCGGGGGCAAGCCCCCTCTCACAGTTTGATTGCATTTCAATGCCTGCCATTGCTGCACCTCTAATAACAAAAAATCCCCGGGAGCCCGCTTATGTCGGTCGATCCGCAACACCTGCTTCGTGAGCTGTTTGCCACAGCCATCGACGCCGCCCACCCCCGGCAAATCCTTGAACCCTACCTGCCCGCCGACCGCAGCGGCCGTGTGATCGTGATCGGCGCCGGCAAGGCTGCGGCTGCCATGGCCCTCGTCGTCGAAAACTGCTGGCAAGGTGAAGTCACCGGCCTGGTGGTCACCCGCTACGGCCACGGCGCGCCCTGCAAGAAAATCGAAGTGGTCGAAGCCGCCCACCCCGTGCCCGACGCTGCTGGCCTGGCCGTGGCCAAGCGCGTGCTGGCACTGATCAGTAACCTGGGCGAAGACGACCGCGTGATCTTCCTGCTCTCCGGCGGCGGTTCGGCCCTGCTGGCCCTACCGGCCGAAGGCATCACCCTGGCCGATAAGCAAACTATCAACAAAGCCTTGCTCAAGTCCGGCGCCACCATTGGCGAGATGAATTGCGTACGCAAGCATCTGTCGGCGATCAAGGGCGGCCGGCTGGCCAAGGCCGCATGGCCAGCCACGGTGTACACCTATGCGATTTCCGATGTGCCGGGCGACCAGGCCACGGTGATTGCCTCCGGCCCAACCGTCGGCGACCCGAGCACCTCGACCCAAGCGCTGGCGATCCTCAAACGCTACAACATCGACGCCCCGGCTTCGGTGCGCAGTTGGTTGCAAAACCCCGCCTCGGAAACCATCAAGCCCGGCGACCCGGTGCTCGCCCGCAGCCACTTCCAATTGATCGCCCGGCCCCAGCAATCCCTTGAAGCCGTGGCGGTAAAAGTGCGCCAGGCCGGGTTCAGCCCGTTGATCCTCGGTGACCTCGAAGGCGAAGCACGGGACGTGGCCAAAGTGCACGCCGGTATCGCCCGGCAAATCGTGCAGCACGGCCAGCCGCTGGCGGCGCCGTGCGTGATCCTGTCCGGCGGCGAAACCACCGTCACCGTGCGCGGCAATGGCCGTGGCGGTCGCAACGCCGAGTTTCTGTTGAGCCTCACCGACAGCCTCAAAGGCCTGCCCGGCGTGTATGCCCTGGCCGGTGACACCGACGGCATCGACGGCTCGGAAGACAACGCCGGCGCGATCATGACCCCGTGCAGTTATTCGCGTGCCGAAGCCCTCGGCCTGTCGGCCAGCGATGAGCTGGACAACAACAACGGCTACGGCTATTTCGCCGCCCTCGACGGGTTGATCGTCACCGAGCCGACGCGCACCAACGTCAACGATTTTCGCGCCATTCTGATTCTTGGGAACCCGCCACATGACGCCTGACAAAAAGGTCAAAATCCTCGCCACCCTGGGGCCTGCCACCGACGGTATCGATGACATCCGCGAGCTGGTGGAAGCCGGGGTGAATATCTTCCGGCTCAATTTCAGCCACGGCGACCATGCCGACCACGCCCAGCGCTACCAGTGGATTCGCCAGGTCGAGCGCCAGCTTAACTACCCACTGGGCATCCTCATGGACCTGCAAGGGCCGAAGCTGCGTGTGGGGCGATTTGCCGAGGGCAAGGTGCAACTGGTGCGCGGCCAGGCATTGCGCCTGGACCTCGACGAGACGCCGGGCGATGAACGCCGGGTCAACCTGCCCCACCCAGAAATCATCGCCGCACTTGAACCCGGCATGGACCTGCTGCTGGACGACGGCAAGCTGCGCCTACGGGTGATCACCAAGCACACCGATGCCATCGACACCACCGTGCTCAACGGCGGCGAACTGTCGGACCGCAAAGGTGTGAACGTCCCACAAGCGTTGTTGGAACTGAGCCCATTGACCGCCAAGGATCGGCGCGACTTGAGCTTTGGCCTGGAGCTGGGGGTGGACTGGGTGGCGCTGTCGTTCGTGCAGCGCCCGGAAGACATCCGCGAAGCCCGCGAACTGATCGGCGACAAGGCATTTTTGATGGCCAAGATCGAGAAGCCATCCGCTGTGCAGCGCCTGCGGGAAATCGCTGAGCTGAGCGACGCGATCATGGTTGCCAGAGGGGACTTGGGCGTTGAAGTGCCGGCCGAGAGCGTGCCGCAAATCCAGAAAGACATCATCAGCACCTGCCGCGAGCTGGGTAAGCCGGTGGTGGTGGCCACGCAGATGCTTGAGTCGATGCGCTTCTCCCCCGCGCCAACTCGAGCGGAAGTCACTGATGTAGCCAATGCCGTCGCTGAAGGCGCGGATGCAGTGATGCTATCGGCCGAAACCGCGTCCGGCGAGTATCCGCTGGAAGCCGTGCAGATGATGAGCAAGATCATCCGCCAAGTGGAAAACGGCCCGGACTACCAAACCCAGCTGGACGTGAGCCGGCCCAAGGCGGACGCCACGGTGTCGGACGCCATCAGCTGCGCGATCCGCCGTATCAGCAGCATCCTGCCGGTGGCGGTGCTGGTGAACTACAGCGAGTCGGGCAGCTCCAGCCTGCGGGCGGCGCGGGAACGGCCGGTGGCGCCGATTCTCAACCTTACGCCGAACCTGTCCACGGCACGGCGCTTGAGCGTGGCGTGGGGCGTGCACTCGGTAGTCAACGACCGACTGCGTCAGGTGGATGAGGTGTGCTCCACCGCCTTGGAGATTGCCCAGGCACAAGGCATGGCGCAGCGCGGGGATACGTTGGTGATTACCGCGGGGGTGCCGTTTGGGCAGCCGGGGTCGACCAATTCGCTGCGCATAGAGACGTTGATTTAGCGTCTGTCAGGGCCTCATCGGGGGCAAGCCCCCTCCCACATTTTGACTGCGTTCACGTAAGTAAATCTGTGAACCCAATCAAGTGTGGGAGGTGGCTTGCCTGCGATAAGGGCAACTCGGTCTAACTGACTAACCACCATGCACAACCCAACCTGCCCCGACTGGGCCGAAGCCCTGCTCAACGGCTTCAGCCAGATTTTCCTCCAGCGTAACCCGCTGTGCGGCCTGCTGTGCCTATTGGCCATCCTGATCGGCGCCCCGGCCTTGTTCGCAGGGGCACTGCTGGGTGGCGTCGCGGGTTTGCTCACGGCCCAGCGCCGAGGCTATCCCAAGGCCGAGCGCCAGGCTGGCCTGTATAGCTACAACGGCGTGTTGCTGGGCTTGTTGATCAGCCAGCATTTCGCCTGGTCGGCTTTGTTGCCCCCGCTGATCCTGGCGTGCGGTGGCCTGGCGGCGATGCTGACGCGGCAATGGTTGAAACATGCGACCCTGCCCGCCTACACCGCACCCTTTGTCGGCCTCGGCTGGTTGCTCTTGGTCAGCGTGCCAGAGAGCACCGTTGTCTTGAGCGAACCAAACAGCCTGCCCGTCCTCGCCGCGCCCCTCACCGGCCTTGCACAGATCATGTTGCTGGATCAGCCCTTGGCTGGAGTGTTGATTGCCCTTGGCCTGTGGCTCGCCAATCGGCGCGCTGCCATCTGGGCACTGGTTGGCGCCAGCGTTGGTGTACTGATCGGCCTACTGTTAGGCGAACCCACCAGCGCCCTACTCGGCCTGCACAGTTACAACCCGGCGTTGGCCGCATTGGCCCTAAGCCACACACGTCGCCAACCCTGGCTGCCACTGCTCGGCATCCTGCTGGCGATCATCCTTACGTCAGGCTTCGCCGCCCTGCACCTGCCTGCGCTGACCGCCCCGTTTATCCTTGCCTGCTGGTTGGTGCACGCCGGCTGCCGAACCCTCAGGAATCGCCGCATGGACAGCCCCTTCGAATCCCCCTAGGCTTGCTCGATATCAGTTTCAGGCGGGATTTATGGACAGCAACAACGACTGGCGCCAGCGGCTCTACGTCATGATTTTCCAGACCGACACCAACGCAGGAAGACGCTTTGACGGCATCCTGCTGTTGATCATCCTCGCCAGCCTGGTGATCGTGATGCTCGACAGCATCGACGAGGTGCACCAGAACTACGCCGATGTGCTGGCGTACATCGAGTGGGGCTTTACCATTATCTTTGCCATCGAGTACGGCTTACGCCTGTACTGCTCGCCCAAGCCGTTGCGCTATGCCTTCAGCTTTTATGGGCTGGTGGACTTGCTGGCCATCGTGCCCGGCATCCTGGCGCTGTATTACAGCGATGCGCAGTACCTGTTAATCATCCGCATCATCCGCATGCTGCGCATCTTCCGTGTGCTCAAGCTCAGCCCGTACCTCAAGCAGGCTAACTACCTGATGGCGGCGCTGCGGGGCAGCAAGCAGAAGATCGTGGTGTTTTTGGTGAGCGTGTGCACCCTGGTGACGGTGTTCGGCACCTTGATGTACGTGATTGAAGGCCCGGAACACGGCTTTACCAGCATCCCCAAGGGCATCTATTGGGCCATCGTGACCCTGACCACCGTGGGCTTCGGCGATATCGTGCCGAAGACGCCGCTGGGCCAGGTGATTTCGTCACTGGTGATGATCACCGGTTATTCGATCATCGCCGTGCCCACCGGCATTTTCACCGCGGAACTGGCCAGCGCCATGCGCGGTGAACAGCTGCAACATGACTGCCCGGTGTGCAAGAAAAACACCCACGAGCCCAACGCGGCGTTCTGCTCACGTTGCGGCAACGGGCTTTTTAAGAAAGTGGAATAAGCAAAGTTCTTTTTAATCTTTAAGCGACTATGCGGCCCCGGCTATAGTCGCTGGCATTGTGCCTCACACCAATTCTCGAACAACAAGGAATGAGCAGTGAAAAAACTCGTTAGCGCCTCTCTCCTGGCCGCCGGCCTTGCCCTGGCGGGCGCCGTGCAGGCTGCCCCCGTCACACTGCTCAACGTCTCCTACGACGTGATGCGCGATTTCTACAAGGACTACAACGCCGCCTTCCAGAAACACTGGGAAGCCGAGCACCCGAACGACAAGCTGACCTTACAAATGTCCTTCGGTGGCTCCAGCAAACAAGCGCGCTCGGTGATCGACGGCCTGCCGGCTGACGTGATCACCATGAACATGGCCACCGACATCAATGCCTTGGTGGACAACGGCAAACTGGTGCCGGACAACTGGGTTACGCGCCTGCCCAACAACAGCGCACCCTTCACCTCCGCCACTGTGTTTATCGTGCGCAAAGGCAACCCAAAAGCCCTGAAAGACTGGCCGGACTTGCTCAAAGATGGCGTGCAAGTGATCGTGCCCAACCCGAAAACCTCGGGTAACGGCCGCTACACCTACCTGTCGGCCTGGGGCTATGTGCTCAAGAACGGCGGCGACGAAAACAAGGCCAAGGCCTTTGTCGGCAAGCTGTTCAAACAAGCGCCAGTGCTGGACACCGGTGGCCGTGCCGCTACCACCACGTTCATGACCAACCAGATTGGCGACGTACTGGTGACCTTTGAGAACGAGGCGGAAATGATCGCCCGTGAATTCGGCCGTGATCAGTTCGAAGTGATTTACCCAAGCGTTTCCGCCGAGGCTGAGCCGCCGGTGTCGGTGGTCGACAAAGTGGTCGAGAAGAAAGGCACCCGCGTGGCGGCTGAAGACTACTTGAAGTACCTGTGGTCGCCCGAAGGCCAGGAAATCGCTGCCAACAACTACCTGCGCCCACGTGACCCGAAGGTGCTGGCCAAGTACACCGACCGTTTCCCGAAAGTCGACTTTTTATCGGTAGAGAAGACCTTTGGTGACTGGCGTACCGTGCAGAAGACTCACTTCAATGATGGAGGGGTGTTTGACCAGATCTACAGCGGTCAATAACTGACCCGAAAAACGCAGCAACCTTTGTGGGAGGGGGCTTGCCCCCGATTGCGGTGCATCAGTTGGAGTATCCTTCACTGACCCACTGCAATCGGGGGCAAGCCCCCTCCCACATTGTTTTGTGTAGCAGATTGGAAGATTGCAGTTGTTTCTGAATGTATCATTGCCAGGCATGAGTGTTATCACTGCCAACGGCCTACCCGAGTCACGCTCATGGTTTTAGGCTCGCTGCACTTTCTTCCGCTTCTATGAGAACACCATGAACGCAACTTCCCACGCTACAAGCACCATGACCCGGAGCATGGTGATGCTGTTTGCGTTTTGCTGCGGCGCAATCGTCGCCAACATCTACTACGCGCAGCCGATCATCGAACTGATCGCGCCCGACATCGGCCTGACGCCGGCCATGGCCAGCCTGATCGTCTCGTTGACGCAAATCGGCTACGCCCTGGGCCTGTTCTTCCTGGTGCCCCTGGGTGACTTGCTGGAAAACCGCAAGCTGATGATCGCCACCACCGTACTGGCCATTGCCAGCCTATTGGGCGCGGCCTTCACTGAGCAGCCGAACCTGTTCTTGCTGGTGTCGTTATTGATCGGTTTCAGCTCGGTGTCGGTGCAAATCCTGATCCCATTGGCGGCGCACCTGGCCCCGGCTGAATCCCGTGGCCGTGTGGTGGGCAGCATCATGGGTGGCCTGTTGCTGGGCATCTTGCTGGCGCGGCCGGTGTCCAGCGTGGTGGCGGATCACTTCGGCTGGCGAGCGATGTTCATGGCGGCAGCCGGGTTGATGGCGTTTATCAGCGTGGTGCTGTTGATCACCATTCCCAAGCGCCAGCCGGATCACAGCGCCAGCTATGGCCAACTGCTGCGCTCCCTCGGCACCTTGCTGCGCAGCCAGCCGATACTGCGTCAACGGGCGTTTTACCAAGGCTGCATGTTCGCGACTTTCAGTCTGTTCTGGACCGCCGCCCCGCTGGAGCTGGCGCGTAACCACGGCCTGAGCCAAAGCGAGATTGCACTGTTTGCCCTGGTGGGCGCCCTGGGCGCCATCGCCGCCCCCCTCGCCGGTCGCCTGGCCGATGCCGGCCACACCCACCGCGCCTCGCTGCTGGCCATGCTGTTTGGTGCCTTGAGCTTCCTGCCGGCGTTCGTGCACCCGTTGTACAGCGTGATCGGCCTGGCCGTCACCGGCGTAGTGCTGGACTTCTGCGTGCAGATGAACATGGTGCTGGGCCAACGTGCCATCTACGCCCTCGACGCCAACAGCCGCAGCCGCCTGAATGCGCTGTACATGACCAGTATCTTCATCGGCGGCGCGTTCGGTTCGGCGATTGCCAGCAGCGTGTACGAACACGGCGGCTGGCTGGGCGTGATGCTGGTGGGCAGTGCATTCCCGCTGGTGGCGCTGCTGCGCTTTTTGAGTGCTTCGCGCGAGCCTTCGGTGGCGACTGCCTGATCAGCCTCAGGAACGAACCAACTTCTCCAACGCCGCATCCGCCAGAAATGACGAGCGGCTTTTGACCTTGTGCTCCCGCACATAGCGGTCGATACGCTGGATGACATAACCGGGCAAGGTCACATTGACCTTCTCGGTCTTGCCCAGATAGGGCGAGATGTCCAACTCCAACATCCCCCAGCCCATACCGGCGTAATCTTCGTTTTCGTGATGATGGGCGACCGAGGTAGGCATCGGAATCGGCCCACCCTCAGCGGCAATCTCTTGCAGCATGATGTGCGCAACCTCTACTGCGGCGTTGTACGCCTCTTCAAAACTGTCGCCAGCGGTCACTGCGCCCGGAATATCGGGGATCTGGATACCGGTGGCGATGAAGTCGTCGCCCCATTCGATACAGATTGGGTATTGCATGAATGCTCTCCTTAAAACTCAAACAAGCCGGCACGTTTCCTGATGCTTCTGACGGTGCCTAGAGGCAGATCCTTTTTGGGATGGGGCACCGGGATCGTGTACGGGTTGTATCGATGAGTAAAAATATGATGACTGCCCGTGACCCGATCCAACACCCAGCCTGCCTCTTGCAGTTCCTTGATCAATAACCTGCTTTGCACCGCAGCCTCCTTGGCTTGGCCTGAATAAAAATAACCCTAGAGTTATCTTTACTCAAGCACAAAATACGCAATGCTGACTGACGGCTGTTTTACTGGATATTGAAAGTGGAGCTGTTCGACGGGGCATTTGCATACACAGCGGGTTCGTCGTCTCAGGCTAAGACGCCAGGATCCAGGCAGCACAGTAGGCGCTCGACTGTATGTTCCAACGGGCCAGAGTTATCCAATACGAACAAACCGGTGCAGTTGCCGGCAATGAGTTCGCAGGTAAACCGCGCATTGCGCGCCAATCGATCTTCGATATCAGCCAACGTTTCCCGCCCGCGTGCGATCAAGCGTTGACGCAACACCGCCTGGTCAACCGTCAGCAGCAACACCCGTAAGGCCGGATAACGCGCACGCGCGTGCGCCAGGTGCGCGCGGGAGCCGTTAACCAGCACGTCGTCCCCCGCAGCGAGCCAATCATCAATCTCGCGAGGGATACCGTAGGACAACCCATTCGCCTGCCAACTGAGGGCAAACGCACCCTCCGCGCACATCGCTGCGAACTGTTCCGGGCTCACACCTTGCGCCGCCTCACCAACCGCCTCCGCCGAGCGCGTGATGACGCGGCGCACGATGCGGCAGCCGCGCTCGGCCAAGCGTGGGCGCGCAGCATCCAGCAGGCTGTCCTTGCCCGAGCCGGACGGCCCGATGAGATAGATCAATCTGCCTGCCATCAAAACACTCTCTTCATTTCTGGCCACACTTGTAGCACCCGCGGCAACCCATCGCCATCCGCGATAACAGCGCCTCGTCACTCAAATCGATCACACGTTCGAGTTTCAGCACACAAATCAGGATTCATCCTACTGACCGACGTTGATCCATTACTCATTATGTCTAACGAGTTGCGCGCAGATAGGCATACCCCTGCCGGGTTTCCATCCCCCGGTCGTCTCATCTGCGCGCGACTCGTTCTTTCCCAAGTCCTGGCGGTGAATGATATCTCCTGTGGGAGCTGGCTTGCCTGCGATAGCGATGGGTCAGCTAGCCAATTCGTAGCTGACACACAGCTATCGCAGGCAAGCCAGCTCCCACATCAGTTTGTTTTTCAAGCCGAAAAAAAGGCGACCTTACAAAGGTCGCCTTTTGTTATTGCGCGTACTTTTTACTCAACCCCGGTGGCACACCCTGCACGTTGGTGTCTTCCCACGGCCCATTCGGGCTGATGGAGCGGCTCCAGCCGTTGCTCCAGCGGTAGTAGGTGCGCTGGCGGTAGAAGGTATCGGGCTGGTCATCCAGCACGTAAACCTTCATGTTGCCGTCCCAATGGCTGGCGGCACCCGGCGGCGGCGCGAAGGTGGGCGACGACGTCGGCACGGTTTTTTTCGGCGCCGGGGTTACCGGGCCGGAGGGTTTGGTGCTGGGCTGGGTCGACGGCCCTGACGGCGGGATGGTCGGGCCGGTGGGCGCAGGAGGTGGCCGGTGGACCGCACAAGCGCTCAGGCCCAATACCAGGCTGAGCAGGGTGATGCGTGCAAATGCGGTCATGGGCGTTTCCTCAAAATTACTTATCCGGACTGTCGATAGTCAGCTGTTGCAAGGCAGTTGTAGTACTGGCCAAGGGTTGGCTGCGGCCGATCCACTCGCCAGCGGTCGGAAGACCTGCTCGGGATATGCGCGCAACGAGTTGGACTTCGGGGAAGTTCGACAGTTTCAACTGGGGCATCATCGCGTCGGCATCGCCCAGCTCAACCGTAACCGGCAAATCGGCGACCGTGACACGCTTGGCCGCCAGAGGCGCCGGCGGGCCGGAGACGGCGCGGGCAAAGATGAATACGCTGTCGGCCGGCAGGGATTTGGCCTTCACGTCAGCCGACAAATCCACGCGCACTTTAAGAACGGCCTTAGGCGCTTGGGCGACAGTACCACCGCTTTCTTTGAGTTTCTCAGCGGCCCGGTCGATGCCACCTTGCAGTGCTGCACGGGAGCTATCTTGCGGCGGCAGTTGAGCCAGCAGACGGTTCCAGTAATCGATCGCTTCCTGATAGCGCTGGCCTTCAAACGCGGCGATGCCCAGCAGCCCGAGGCTGGTGACTTCTTTCGGGTCCTGCTTCAAGGCCTCGTCGGTCAAGGCCTGGACCTTGGACGACCACTGTTTGTTATCGGCAAAGTACTGGGCCTGGGCCCACTGGCCGAGCAATTCCGGTTGGCGACCGGCCAGGGCCACGGTGCGTTCGAAGACCTTGGCTGCATCGGCAGAACGGCCTTGGGCCATGTAGGCGCGCCCCAGGAAGTACAAGCCTTCGGCAGAGTCTGGCTGGGCGGCGGCGGCGCGCTCCAGGCGGTGGGTCATGTCTTCGATGGACACGGGCGGCTGGGAGAACTCGCGGGTCAACTCGACCTTATCGCTGGCACCATAATGCAGATACAGCGCCACGCCCAATACAGGCACAAGGATCGCAGCGAACAACGGCAGCGGTTTGCCCAGACGCGACTCGCGGGGTTTTTCCACACCTTCGGTGTCGGCGAGCAATTCGCGGGCGGCTTCGGCGCGACCGGTGTCGAGTTGGGCGGCATTGAGCACACCTTCGTCCTGCTGCACTTGCAACTCGGCAACGCGCTCTTGGTACAGCGCCACGTTTAACGCGGTGCGGTCCTCTTCACGCTGGGCACGACGGCCGCGCATTACGGGGATCAACAGGAAACTCAGGGCAATCAGGAGCAGCAAGCCGGCTGCGAGCCAAAAATCAATCATCAGTCTTGGTGTCCAGCAATTGGTCGAGGCGTTTGCGCTCGTCAGGGGATAGCGCGTCTGAACCATCGGTAGGCGCTGCACGGCGGCGGCGCACGATCACGGCCATCACCACGACACCGGTCAACAACAACCCGGCAGGGCCAAACCACAGCAGCGCAGTCTTGCCGGTGAGCGCGGGTTTGTAGCGCACGAAATCACCGTAGCGGTCGACCATGAAGTCGATGATCTGCTGATTGTCCTTGCCCTCCCCCAGCATGCGGAAAATCTCTCGGCGCAAGTCTGTGGCAATGGGCGCGTTGGAGTCGGCGATGTCCTGGTTCTGGCACTTGGGGCAGCGCAGTTCCTTGGTCAGTTCGCGAAAGCGCTCGCGGTCACCGTCGTTGGCAAATTCGTAGGTGTCGATGGCCGCGTGGGCGACGCCCGCCAACCCCAGCGCCAACACAGCGGCGGCTAACAAGCGCTTCATGGCTTGGCCTCATCGACCAGCGCCTGGTACTTGGCGGCCAGTTGCTCGCGCCACACCACTTCGTCGATCACGCCGACGTACTTGTCGCGGATCACACCCTTGGCGTCGATGAAGAAGGTTTCCGGCGCGCCGTACACACCGAGGTTGAGGCCGAGGTTGCCGTCTTCATCGCGGATATCCAACTGGTACGGGTTATGGAACTCCGCCAGCCACTTCAAGGCGGCAGCATTGTCGTCCTTGTAGTTGATGCCGTAGATCACCACGCCCTTCTCGGCGAGTTTGTTGAGTACCGGGTGCTCGACGCGGCAGGAGATGCACCAGGTGCCCCACACGTTGACCAGCGCCGGTTTGCCCAGCAGGTCAGCTTGGGTCAGGGTTTTATCGCCCTGCACTGTTGGCAGGCTGAACGCCGGGAACGGTTTGCCGATCATGGCCGACGGCAGCTCGGACGGGTCCAGGTAGAGGCCCCGATACAAGATCACCGCGCCCAGCAAAAATACAATCAGAGGGATCGCCATCAACCACCGCTTCATACCGCAGCTCCCTGCATGCCGAGGGCTTCACGCACCCGGCTCTTGACCTTGACCCTGTACCGGCGGTCCAACGCGGCAAGCAACCCACCAAACCCGGTGAGCAAGCCGCCGAACCAGATCCAGCGCACAAACGGTTTCACATGCACCCGCACCGCCCAGGCGCCCTCGCCCAACGGTTCACCCAGCGCCACATAAAGGTCACGGGTGAAACCTGCGTCGATGCCGGCTTCGGTCATCATCGAGCTTTGCACGGTGTACAGGCGTTTTTCCGGGTGCAGTACGGCCACTTGCTTGCCGTTACGCACGACGCGCACCGTGCCTTTGTCGGACGTGAAGTTCGGCCCCTCAAAGTGCTTGGCGCCTTCAAAAATAAACTGGTAACCGGCCAGGTCCATGGACTCGCCCGGCGCCAGGCGCAGGTCACGCTCGGCGCTGTTCTGGCTGGACAACACCACGCCCAGCGCGCACACAGCGATGCCGATATGGGCGATCTGCATGCCCCAATAGCTGCGGGTCAACGTCGGCAAACCCTTGATCAAACCTTTGTGACGGGTCTTGTCGACGATATCGCGCACACCGGCCAGCAACACCCAGGCCGCCAGCAGGAAGGTGGCCAGCACCGCCCAGTTGAAATCGCCGTAAGCGAACCCGGCGATCACCGCCAGCGCCACGCTGCCCAGCAAGACCGGCATCAACATGCCCGCCAGCCATTTCACCGGGGTGTCTTTCCAGCGCACCAATACGCCGACCGCCATTACCACCATCAACAGGCCCATCAACGGAATAAACAGCGCGTTGAAGTACGGCGGGCCGACGGACAGCTTGGCGCCGCTCAGGGCATCCAATACCAACGGGTACAGCGTGCCGAGCAGGATCATCGAGGCGGCCACCACCAACACCAGGTTATTGCCCAGCAGCAGGGTTTCCCGCGACCACAGGTTGAAGCCGACCTGGCTCTTGACCACCGGTGCGCGCAGGGCGAACAGGGTCAAGGAACCGCCAACCACACACAACAGGAAGATCAGGATGAACACGCCCCGCGCCGGGTCGGACGCAAACGCGTGCACCGACGTCAATACGCCCGAACGCACCAGGAACGTACCCAACAGGCTGAGGGAAAACGCCGCAATCGCCAGCAGCACGGTCCAGCTTTTGAACACGCCACGTTTTTCAGTAACCGCCAGCGAGTGAATCAGCGCCGTGCCCACCAGCCAAGGCATGAAGGAAGCGTTTTCCACCGGGTCCCAGAACCACCAGCCGCCCCAGCCAAGTTCGTAGTAGGCCCACCACGAACCGAGGGTGATGCCAATGCCGAGGAAGGCCCAGGCGACGATGGTCCAGGGCCGCGACCAACGTGCCCAGGCAGCGTCGAGACGCCCCCCGAGCAACGCGGCGATGGCAAACGCGAAGGCCACCGAGAAACCGACGTACCCCATGTAGAGCATCGGCGGGTGCACGATCAGGCCGATGTCTTGCAGCAAGGGGTTGAGGTCATGCCCGTTCGCCGGGATCTGCGGCAGGATGCGCGTGAACGGGTTGGAGGTCATGATCAAAAACAGCAGGAACCCGATGCTGATCATGCCCATCACCGCCAGCACCCGCGCCAGCATCACTTGCGGCAGTTGGCGCGAGAACACCGACACGGCAAAGGTCCAGCCGCCGAGGATCAACGCCCACAGCAGCAACGACCCTTCGTGGGCGCCCCACACGGCGCTGAACTTGTAGTACCAAGGCAGCGCGCTATTAGAGTTATTGGCCACATACGCGACAGAAAAGTCGTCAGTCATAAAGGCGTAGGTCAGGCAGCCGAAGGCAAACAACAGGAACGCAAATTGGCCCCAGGCCGCCGGCTGCGCCAGGCTCATCCACAGGCGGTCACCGCGCCAGGCACCGAGCAGCGGCACCACGGCTTGCACAACGGCAAAACACAGGGCGAGGATCATCGCCAAGTGGCCGAGCTCTGGAATAAACAGTGCAGACGTCATCACTCAACCCTCCTTGGCGGGCGTGGGTGCGGACTGGCCGCTGTCTTTCAGGGCTTTGGTGACTTCGGGCGGCATGTATTTCTCATCGTGCTTGGCCAGCACTTCATCGGCCACCACCACGCCTTGAGCGTTGAGCTTGCCCAGGGCGACGATGCCCTGGCCTTCGCGGAACAGGTCCGGGAGGATGCCGCGATAACTGATGGTCACGGACTTGCTGAAGTCGGTGACCACGAAGGTCACGTCGAGGGAGTCGCCAGAACGTTTGAGCGAGCCCTGTTCCACCATGCCGCCGGCGCGGATGCGCGTATCGATGGGCGCTTCGCCATTGGCGATCTGGGTCGGGGTGTAGAACAGGTTGATGTTCTGCTGCAGGGCGCTCAAGGCCAGGGCCACGGCAATGCCGACGCCGGCCAGGATGGCAAGGATGATCAACAGACGCTTTCTACGCAGCGGATTCACTTTTCGGTCTCCCGGCGCAGACGACGCGCCTCTTGTTGCAGGTAACGCTTGCGGGCCAGGATCGGCGCGGCGACGTTGAGGGCCAGCACCGCCAGGCAGATGCCATAGGCCGTCCAGACGTAAAGGCCGTGATGGCCCATGGCGAGAAAATCACTGAACGAAGCAAAACTCATGCGCGCGCCCCCAGGCTGCTTTGAACTTCAGCCTTGACCCAACTGGTGCGGGCTTCACGCTTGAGCACTTCAAGGCGCATGCGCATCAGCAGCACCGCGCCGAAGAAGCAGTAGAACCCCAGCACCATCAGCAGCAGCGGCGCCCACATTTCCACGGGCATGGCCGGTTTTTCGGTGAGGGTGAAGGTGGCGCCCTGGTGCAGGGTGTTCCACCACTCCACCGAGTACTTGATGATCGGGATATTGATCACGCCAACAATCGCCAGCACCGCACAGGCCTTGGCGGCGCTGTCACGATTACTGATAGCGTTGCCCAGTGCAATGAGACCGAAGTACAGGAACAACAGGATCAACATGGACGTTAGTCGCGCATCCCACACCCACCACGAGCCCCAGGTCGGCTTGCCCCAGATCGCGCCGGTAACCAGCGCCACGGCGGTCATCCACGCGCCGATGGGCGCGGCGCATTGCAGGGCGACGTCGGCCAGCTTCATCTTCCACACCAGGCCGACGATGCCGCACACGGCCAGCATCACGTAGCAGGACTGGGCCAGCATCGCGGCGGGTACGTGGATATAAATGATGCGAAAGCTGTTGCCTTGCTGGTAGTCCGGCGGCGCGAAAGCCAGCCCCCAGACCAGGCCGATGCCGATCAGCAATACGGCAGCGATGCTCAACCACGGCAGCAGCTTGCCGCTGATACCGTAGAACCATTTGGGCGAGCCGAGCTTGTGAAACCAGGTCCAGTTCATTGCTGTTTCCATCACGGTTGCGGCTTGTCTGTGCAAGCAGCTTAGGGTCTTTACTGGCTGAGACAACGCTCAGCCAGACCTCATTATTCGCCGACGCTGATCTTCAGGCCGGCCGCTATAGCAAAAGGTGTCAGGGTTACCGCCAGGGCGGTCAGGCTACCAAGCCACAAGAGGTAACCGGTCGCCGGCATGCCCATGAGCGCGGCTTGCAACGCACCGCTGCCCAGGATCAACACCGGGATATACAAAGGCAGAATCAACAGCGCCAGCAACAGGCCGCCGCGCTTCAAACCGACGGTCAACGCCGCGCCCACTGCGCCCAACAGGCTGAGCACCGGCGTGCCGAGCAACAGGCTCAGCAGCAGAATCGGCAGGCACTCGGTGGGCAAGCCGAGCATCATCGCCATCAGCGGCGAGAGCAAGACTAGCGCCAAGCCGGAAAAAGCCCAGTGTGCCAGCACCTTTGCCAAGACCAGTAGTGGCAAAGGGTGCGACGAAAGGACCCACTGTTCCAGGGAACCGTCTTCAAAATCACTGCGAAACAGCCCGTCCAGCGAGAGCAGAACCGATAAAAGCGCCGCCACCCACACCAGTCCCGGAGACAAGGTTTGCAACAGTTTAGTCTCAGGGCCGACCGCCAACGGGAACAGTGCAATCACGATGGCAAAGAATACCAACGGGTTGGCCAGTTCGGCCGGGCGACGGCACAACAGCCGCGCTTCGCGGGCGACCAGCAGGGCAAACACACTCATGCTGACCACCGGCCAAGGTCGAGGTCGCGGTAACCGGCGGGCATCCGATTGAGGGTGTGATGGGTGGTGAGCACCACCAGCCCGCCCTGCTCGCAGTGCTGTGCCAGGTGTGCTTCCAACTGAGCGACGCCTTGTTTATCGAGGGCAGTGAACGGCTCATCGAGAATCCACAACGGCGGGCCCGGCAAATACAAACGCGCCAACGCCACGCGGCGCTGCTGGCCGGCGGACAAGGTATGACAAGGAACGTCTTCAAAACCCTTGAGGCCCACAGCGGCCAAGGCCTGCCAGATGGCGTCGCGGGAAGCAGGATGATGCAGGGCGCTGAGCCAGCTGAGGTTTTCTTCGGCGGTGAGCACGTCCTTGATGCCAGCGGCGTGGCCGATCCAGATCAGGTTGCGCGCCAGCTCAGTGCGTTGTTCGTTCAGCGGCTTGCCGTTGAGCCGAACCTCACCAGCCGTCGGCTGCATCAAGCCAGCCAGCAGGCGCAGCAAACTGGTCTTGCCGCTGCCGTTGGGGCCACTGACCTGCACCATATCGCCGCCCGTCAGCCGCAGTTCGAGGTGTTCGAACAGCAGGCGCAGGTCGCGTTCACAGGAGAGCGCTACGGCTTCAAGAAGAGGGCTGGTCAAAAGATCGCGGGCCTTTACGGTTCAAGTCGGCGGTGCAGCGGCCGTTAAAGAAAGATGCACAATAACGGCTTTGGCGACCGATTTTAGAGAGCTGGATCAAATAGTTGTGAGGTTTTCAGCGCTCTCTTTGCAGACGGGCGGCATTATACATGCGATGCCCTACTCTAAAGAGGGCAATTTCCTTCAAGACGGCGTAGACGATGACCGGCGAGATCAACCTTCCTGTGCTCCCACCTGCCCCGACCAGCGGGGCGGCGACCGCGCCTGCGGCCGGTGAGTTGTTGAAACTGCTGGAGCCGCAGATCGGCTTGATCACGCCGGGTAAAACCGTTAACGCCGAGGTGATCGCCCTCAAGCAAGGCGGTGAAGCCTTTCAGTTGTTGCTCAAGCTGACCCTGGAGGGTGGTCGCCAGACGCTGGTGCAGGCCAGCAGTACGCAACCTTTGCCGTTGGGCAGCAATGTGGCGGTGAGCCAGACGCCGGCGGGCAACCTGACCTTGAGCTTGCAGCAGGCGATCAGCGCCAATGTGGCGGCCCTAACCCGCATCGACACTGCCAAGCTGCCCGTCGGCACGCTGTTGCAGGCCAAGGTGCTGACCACCCAAATGCTGCCCCAAGGCACGGCGCAGCCGGCGATCTACCGTTCGCTGGTGACTGTGCTCAATAACGCCTTGGCGGGTTCAACGTTGACGCTGGAAAGCCCACAGCCGCTGCGGGTTGGAAGTTTGCTCAGCGCCGTCGTACAGAACGCGCAGACGCTGAATTTTGTTCCGCTCAGCGGGCTGAAGGATCAACTGGCCGTCACCCAGCAACTCTCGACCCAGCAAAGTCGCCAGGGCTCGCTGGATGCGGTCTTCACTGCCCTGCAAAACCTGCCGCGCAATGAAAGCACCTCTGCCGAACTGCGCAGCGCCGCCGACCGCTTACTGGCAGCCTTGCCCGATCTGGCTCAGGTCAGTAACCCCAAGGTGCTGGCGCAGGTGGTGCAAAACAGCGGCGCCTTTCTAGAAGCCAAACTGCTCGCTGGGCAGAACCCGGGGGTGCCACCGCTGGATATGAAAGGCGCCCTGCTGCGCCTGGTGGCCGACTTGCTGCCTGCCTTACCCGCCAGCACCAACCTCAATGCAATCCTCGCGGCGAATACGTTGGCCCAAGTCATGCCCAACTTCGTGCGCAGCCCGCTCAATACACTTGGCCAGGTCAGCGCCCGCCAGTCCCCCGCGGGCTTTCCGCTGCCTGAACGGCTGATGGCGAAATTGGAAGGCGAAGGTGACCTGGAAAACCTCCTGCGCCTGGCTGCCGCCGCCATCTCGCGCTTGCAGAGCCATCAACTGTCGAGCCTGGAACAAACCGGCACCACCGCCGATGGCCGCCTGCAAACCACCTGGCAATTGGAAATCCCCCTGCGCACCTTGCAGGACATCGTGCCGCTGCAGGTCAAGTTCCAACGCGAAGAGCCGGCGCCGGACAAAGACCAGCCCGAACGCAAAGACAAGAAGGACGCCAAACAGATGCTCTGGCGCGTAGAGCTGGCTTTCGACATGGAGCCGCTCGGGCCGTTGCAGGTTCAGGCGCAATTGAGTCAGGGCAAGCTGTCGAGCCAGTTGTGGGCGACACGCGCCTTTACCGCGAGCTTGATTGAAAGCCACCTGGGTCATTTGCGCGAACGCCTGGTGACTTCGGGCATTAACGTCGGCGACCTCGATTGCCACGTCGGCACCCCGCCACGCGGGCCGAAAACCGGATTGGAGCAACGCTGGGTGGATGAAACGGCATGAAAGACACAAGCCCACCGCGCCAGGCGATTGCGCTCAAATATGACGGCCAGCAAGCGCCCACTTTGACGGCCAAAGGCGACGATGCGCTCGCCGAAGCGATTCTGAAATTGGCGCGGGAAAACGAAGTGCCGATCTATGAGAATGCCGAGCTGGTAAAGCTGCTGGCACGCATGGAGTTGGGGGACAGTATTCCCGAAGAGCTGTACCGCACCGTCGCCGAGATCATCGCGTTTGCCTGGACGTTGAAAGGTAAGTTCCCGGTGGGGTATGACCCGGATGCGGGGCCGGTGGAGCGGGATGTGACGGAGCGTGGGGATGACTACTGAATAGACATAGAACTAATGTGGGAGGGGGCTTGCCCCCGATGAGGGAGTGTCAGTTGAAACATCTGTGACTGACACACCCTCATCGGGGGCAAGCCCCCTCCCACAGGGGATGTGTGTTTAGTTCAAGACTTCACTGAGGGGGATGAAGTTGACGGTATCCCCCATCGTCAGCGTCGTCCCTTCCAATACCTCAACAAACCCTTCAGCCCACGCCGCGCTGCGCAGCACGCCGGAGCTTTGATTGCGGTAAATAATCGCCTTGCCCTGTTCGATACGCCCACGCAGGTACTCGCGGCGGTTGCCCGGCTTGGGCCACTCGAACCCCACCGGCACTTCGAAACGCAGCGGCGCTACATCGGCAACACCTTGGCGGCGCAGTAGATAAGGCCGCGCCAGCAACGCAAAGGTCACCAGCGTCGAGGCCGGGTTGCCCGGCAGGCCGATCACCGGCACGCCACGAAAATGCCCGAAGGTCAGCGGCTTGCCGGGTTTGATCGCGAGTTTCCACAGCGCCAGTTCGCCCTCTTCGCGCAGGGCGATACCGAGGAAGTCAGCCTCGCCCACCGACACACCGCCGGTGGAGAGAATCAGGTCAACCGCATTCAACCCCGCCAATCGCGTGCGGGTCTGTTCCAGGTCATCGGGCAGGATGCCAGCGTCGATGACTTCACACCCCATGCGCGTGAGCCACGAACACAGCACGCGACGGTTGCTGTTGTAGATCTGCCCAGGGCCCAGCGGCAGGCCCGGTTCGATCAGCTCATCGCCGGTGGACAGCACAGCAACGCGCGGGCGGCGGATGACGGCCAACTGGTCAACACCCAGGGACGCGGCAAGCCCCAGCTCAATCGGCCCCAAGCGTGTGCCTGTGGTCAAGACCAACTCACCGACAGTCGTCTCTTGGCCTTGCGGGCGGATGTTCTGATTAAGCTGCAACGACTCGGTGAAGCTCACGCGCTCGTCGGGATGAACGATGGCGTTTTCCTGCATTTCTACGCAGTCGGCGCCTTCAGGCACGGGCGCGCCAGTGAAAATTCGGGCGCAGGTGCCAGCGGCCAAGGGCTCGGGCGCCTGGCCGGCAAAGATACGTTGGCTGACCACCAGCGGTTCGCCGTTCCAGTCCGCAAGGCGCAGGGCATAACCGTCCATGGCGCTGTTGGGCCACGGCGGCAGGTCGAGGGTGGAGACCAGGTCTTGCGCCAATACACGGCCGTCACAATCCGCCAGGGCCAAGGTTTGCTGCTCGCGGATCGGCGCGGCTTCGGCCATGTCCAGCAGCTGTTTCAGCGCTTGCTCTACCGGGATCAAGGTGCCGGTCTTGCCCGGCTTACCCACGGGATTCACAAGGCTCGGCCTGCTTGAGGTGCGGCACGAAGTTGCACGGGCGATGGCGGTTGTCCAACTGCTCGGCGAGGATGCCGTCCCAACCGGTGCGCACCGCGTTGGTGGAACCCGGCAGGCAGCACACCAACGTGCCATTGGCCAAACCGGCCAAGGCGCGCGATTGCACGGTGGAGGTGCCGATATCAGCCACGGAGATCTGGCGGAACAATTCGCCAAAGCCGTCGACTTGCTTGTCGAGCAGGCAGCTCACGGCTTCGGGGGTGCTGTCGCGGCCGGTGAAGCCGGTGCCGCCGGTGATCAGCACCACTTGCACCACGTCTTCGGCGATCCAGTGGGCGACTTGGGCGCGGATTTTGTAAAGGTCGTCCTTGAGCAACACGCGCTCGGCCAGGTTATGCCCGGCGGCGGTGAGGCGATCGACGAAGACCTGGCCCGAGGTGTCGGTGTCCAGGGTGCGGGTGTCGCTGACGGTCAGTACAGCAATGTTCAGGGGTACGAAGGGCGCATCAGCCTTGGCTTTCATGGCACGGTCCGGTTGTCGAAGAAACAGGCCGGTGTTATATCACAGGGCCCTATTTGCCTGCCGCAGCGGAACCGCCATGTCTCTCGATTCTTCAGCCCTGCCCTGTTCGATCCTGCTGCTGGCCGGAGGGCGCGGCCAACGCATGGGCGGCCAGGATAAAGGCTTGCTCGACTGGCAGGGCGAGCCCCTGATTGCCCATTTGCAGCGCCTGGTCCGGCCACTCACGGATGACTTGATCATTTCGTGCAACCGCAATCATGAACGCTACGGCGCGTATGCCGACCAAGTGGTGAGCGACGACAGCCCGGACTTCCCCGGCCCGCTCGCCGGCATCCGTGCGGGATTGGCCGTCGCACGCCACACGCATATGCTGATCTTGCCGTGCGATGTGCCGCAAATAGATGCCGGTTTGTTAACCGAGTTACGTGCGACCGCGCAACGCAACCCGCTGCTGCCCGTAATGGTGCGCCACGGTGAATTCTGGGAACCCTTGATCTGTGTCATCCCCACCGGCCTGCAAACTGCGGTAGAACAGGCCTGGGACGCCGGTGAACGCAGCCCACGCAAGATTCTTCTGCAATTGGGTGGCGTGGGCCTGGAATGCCCGGCGGATGACCCGCGCCTGGCCAACCTGAATACACCCGAGCTGTTGCTCCCGAGGTCGGGCGTGTCAGAATGAACCTCGCACCCGGAACTTTGTCGACGCCGCGCGCGTCACAAGGTCAGCATTTCAAAAGAATTCTTTCGGAGACAACACCATGACTCAACGGACCATCGCCGCTCTCATGCTTGCACTGGGCCTCGCTACCCTCGCTGGTTGCGCGTCGCCAACAGTGATCACCCTGAATGACGGTCGCGAAATCCAGGCCGTCGACACCCCGAAATACAACGAAGATTCGGGTTTCTACGAATTTGAACAACTGGACGGCAAGCGCACCCGCATCAACAAAGATCAGGTTCGCACCGTTAAAGATCTGTAAATCTTAACGTTTGCCAACAAGGCCCGCCTCGCGCGGGCCTTGTTGTTTTCGGGGATCACCAGTCGAGGGTGATCTCACTGCGAAAACTGCGCTCTTCACCGGTCACCGGGTCGATAAAGCGCACGCCTTGGGCCAGTAGCTTGAGCGGGTTGGCGTAGTCGTCCACGGCGTCCTTGACTACATGCGGGTAAAACGGGTCATTGCAGATACTCGCGCCGAGCGCCGTCATATGCACCCGCAACTGGTGCTTCTTGCCCGTCACCGGGAACAGGCCGTAGCGCCATAGATCGCCATTCTTTTCGCGCACTTCAACCGCCGTTTCGGTATTACTCGCGCCCGGGCCTTCCTGCATGCGAAAAAACGGTTCGCCATCCACCAGGCGGCTTTTGTGCACCAGCGGAAAGGCCTGCTCAGGCAAGGCAGGCGCAATGGCTTCGTAGAACTTATCGATCTTGCGCGTAGGAAACAGCTGCTGATAAGCCGAGCGAGTGGCCGGGTTGGCGGAGAACAACACCAGCCCTGCCGTATGCCGGTCGATACGGTGCAGGGGCACCAGCGCCGGGTTGCCCAGGCGGCGGATCAAGCGACGCAAAAGGGTTTGCTCGACGTATTCACCGGCGGGTGTCACTGGCAGGAAATGCGGCTTGTCGGCGACCACCAGGTGTTCGTCCGCGTACAGGATGGTTTCCTGTACGGGGATCACCTTTTCATTCGGCACTTCGCGGAAGTAGTAGATGCACAGGCCTTCCTTGTAGGCCAGGTCCAGGCTGATGGGGCTGCCGTTGATGTCCAGCACTCGGCCACGAGCGATGCGGTCCAGCCAGTGTTCACGGCTGATCGCCGGAAAATGTTCGCACAGGCAATCGAGCACGGTCGCCCAAGCTCCCGGCGGCAAGTACAACGTGCTGGCTTGGTGCTCGGACGGGATAAAAATCGAAGTGGGCATGCGCAAAGCCTGGAGAAAACCGGCGGGCATTATCCCGCATGGTTCAGGCCTTGGCCAATTCGGCCCGCAGGATCGGCGACGCACTGGCGGCCTCGGTGAATTCCTTGAGCCAGCGCAGCACGTCTACCGCCTCCCAGCGGCCAGGATCGTACAACGCGTACAACAAGCCTTGGTAACCCACCACATCCAATTGCTTGTGGTAACCGGCGCGCTGGAACAACGCTTCGATCTCGGCAAAACAGGTATTGAAATGCACTTTGTTAAACGGCGTCTTGCCTTCCGTGACCAGGCCGTCGAGGCGCAGCTCGTTCACCGCGTCGCGCACGACGTCGGCGGACATGCGATTGACGCTGCTTTTCAATTGTTCAACATTCACCACGGGCGTTCCCTCTATTCAATCGCTGTACAAACATACAGTAACGTAATATTCGGAAACCCGCCATCGCATAAACCTTAGCCGAGGAAGGCGACGACCTGTTCGGCGTCGAACGGCCAGTCCAGTTCGGCGCCGGTGTCGACCCGGCGAAGCACCGGAATCCGCAGGCCGTAGGCTTCAGTGAGGTCGGCGGGGTGGGTGATATCCACCAGTTCCACCAATAGCCCGTGTTCGACCAACGGCATGATTTCGGCTTCGGCAATCTCACAAAGATGGCAACCCAGGGTGCCGAACAGCTGGCATTCAGGAAGCATGGCGAATGGACCTGATCAGAAAGTAGGCATGCATTCTAAGCCCGCACATTCACCTTCAGGCAAGCCCACACAATAAACCCTGACCCAGATCACCATGACCTATAACTGATTCAGCGATTCTCACCGCTTTTTGCCTGCCCCCTTTGCAATGGAGATGCGCGTGTTTGCCAATCTGCTGATCATCCTGGCCTCTTCCCTGGTGGTGATTGCGCTATTTCGCCGGCTGCGATTGCCTCCCGTGCTGGGCTACCTGTGCGTTGGCCTGGCCGTGGGGCCTACCGCCCTCGATTGGGTGAATGACAGCGAAGAGCTGCCCGACCTTGCCGAGTTGGGGGTGGTGTTCCTGCTGTTTTCCCTGGGCCTGGAGTTTTCTCTGACCAAGATGCTCGCGCTACGCCGCGTGGTATTTGGCCTGGGCAGTCTGCAAGTGCTGGGGTGCGGTGGGCTGCTGGGGCTTTTATTGATGGCCCTGGGTGTGGCGCCAGGCATCGCCTTGTTGCTGGGTGCCGGGCTGGCACTGTCGTCCACGGCCATCGTCAGCAAGGAGCTGACCAGCCTAGGGGAAATATTCAGCAGCCACGGCCAGAACGCGATTGGCGTGCTGCTGTTCCAGGATGTGGTCGCGGTATTGCTGCTGACCCTGGTGCCGGTGTTTGCCGGCACCGGCGAGCAGGCCTGGTATCTGGCGCTGCCGTTGACCCTGGGCAAGACTGTGGTGCTGTTTGTCGGCCTGCTGTTTGCGAGTCGCTGGCTGTTGCCACGTTTGTTCCATGAAGTCGCCGCGTCCCACTCGGCGGAGCTGTTTGTGCTGTTGGCGCTGGTGATCGTGTTGCTCACCGCGTGGCTCACGCATTTGCTGGGCCTGTCCCCTGCCCTTGGCGCCTTTCTCGCCGGCATGTTGTTGGGGGAAAGCCATTACCGTCATCAGATCGAAGCGGATATCCGACCATTTCGCGACATCCTGCTGGGGCTGTTTTTCGTCAGCATCGGCATGTTGATCGACCTGCAATTGTTCGTCAGCCACAGCCTGCTGATCCTCGGCCTGACCCTGGCCTTGATGCTGGTCAAAGGTTGCGTGGTCGCCGCGTTGGTCAAACTGCGCGGCAGCGACAGTGAAACGGCGTGGCGCAGTGGCTTGGCCCTGGCCCAGGGCGGTGAGTTCTGTTTTGCGCTGATGGCGCAGATGCAGCAGAGCCGGCTGATTCCGGATGAGTTCAATGGTTTGCTGCTCGCGGCTACCTTTTGCTCGATGCTGCTCACCCCGCTGTTGTTACGCGCCGCGCCGAGTGTCGCCCTGCGCCTGCACCGCAAACCCAATCAACAGGTGCAGCTTGAGCAAATCACCGCCCTTAACGCCGAGCTGCGCGGGCATGCAGTGATCTGTGGCTATGGTCGTGTAGGCCAATCCATCGGGCGCTTTTTGCATCGCGAACAACAGGCGTTTATCGCGTTGGATGACGACCCGGAGCGGGTGCAGGAAGCCGCCACCGAAGACAGCAGCGTGCATTACGGTGATTGTCGCCGGGGGGCGTTGCTCAGTGCAGTGGGCTTGGAGCGGGCACGACTGGTAGTGATTGCCGTGGACAACACCGATGTGGCGCTGGTGGTGTTGAAGGAGGCGCGGCGGATCAACCCGCAAGTGCCGATCCTGGTGCGTACCCGCGATGACAGCCAATTGGCCGAGCTGAAGGCTGCGGGCGCCAGTGAGGTGGTGCCCGAACTATTGGAATCGAGCCTGATGCTCGCCTCCCACGCCTTGGTCCTGCTGGGCCTGCCGGACCAACAGGTACAGGCGCGGGTCGATGAAGTGCGGCAGAACCGCTATCGCCTACTGCATGGTTTCTATCCGCCGGCAGACCCGCCGATCAATCCTGACTGACCGCACCAATCTTATGGATCGACAAGTCAGCGCCGTAATACTCCTCTTCCTGGCTCAGGCGCAGCCCGGATACACGCTTGATCACGCCATACACCAACAAGCCGCCGCCCAGCGCCACCACCACGCCAAGGGCGGTGCCGATCAACTGGCTGATCAGGCTGACACCGCCCAGGCCACCCAATGCCGTTTGGCCGAAGATGCCGCAGGCGATACCGCCCCACACGCCGCACAGGCCGTGCAGTGGCCATACGCCAAGCACGTCGTCGATCTTCCAGCGATCCTGGGCCGCAATAAAGCACCACACAAACAGGCCTCCGGCGACTACGCCGGTGACCAGCGCGCCCACCGGGTGCATCAAGTCGGACCCAGCGCAGATCGCCACCAGCCCGGCCAACGGGCCGTTGTGCAGGAAGCCGGGGTCATTGCGGCCGATAATCAGCGCCGCCACCGTGCCGCCGACCATCGCCATCAACGAGTTGACCGCCACCAGGCCGCTGACGCCATTGAGGGTTTGGGCGCTCATCACGTTAAAGCCGAACCAGCCGACAATCAAAATCCACGAACCTAGCGCCAGAAACGGAATGCTCGACGGCGCAAACGCCACCAATCGCCCATCGCGATAGCGCCCATTGCGTGGCCCCAACAACAGCACCGCCGCCAGCGCCAGCCAGCCGCCCATGGCGTGTACCACCACAGACCCGGCAAAGTCATGGAAGCTGGCGCCAAAGGTCGCAAGCAACCAGGCTTGCAGGCCGAAGTTGCCGTTCCACACCATGCCTTCAAAGAACGGGTAGATAAACGCCACGATCAGCGCGGTGGCACACAGTTGCGGAACAAAACGTGCCCGCTCGGCGATGCCGCCAGAGATAATCGCCGGGATAGCCGCCGCGAAGGTCAGCAAAAAGAAGAACTTCACCAGGCCATAACCATGATCGGCGCTGATCACCGCCGCCGGTTGCATGAAGCTGACGCCGTAGGAGATCCAATAGCCTATAAAGAAATAGGCCAGTGTGGAGATGGCGAAGTCGCTGAGGATCTTCGACAAGGCGTTGACCTGGTTCTTCTGGCGCACCGTGCCGACTTCCAGGAACGCGAAACCAGCGTGCATGGCCAGAACCATGACAGCACCGATCAGGATAAACAGGGTGTTGGAGCTGTGGACGAGGGTGTCCACCGCGCTTTGCAAATTTTCCATGGAGGTTGGCAGGCCTGTAATAAAGACAAAAAGCACCAAAGCGGTTCAAGCAGGGGTTGCGCGCACTAAATTGGCACTCTCGGCCCCACCCTCTTAAGAAGGCGTGAACCGCTTTAGCGCAGCGATCAACTCAACAGGCCGTTGCCGACAGGGTTTTTCCGCGAGTTTCAGTTATTTAGGGTAAGGTTTTTGAAGGCTTCCTGCCCCACCGCCCGGATTCAGCGCAAGCCCCGAGGCATGCGCACCAAGGCAAAGCAAAAGCTGTACCAGACAATTGCACTGAACCTTCACCGATACCGGTGACTCGAAACCAAATGTAAAGATCAGCCAATCACGGAGATAACCATGGCCAGAAGAACTGCAAAGACTGCTCAAGAAATACTGATGGCGGATTTTCAAACCCTGGTCAGTGATACTGAAAAACTGCTGGACGACACCAAGGTGCTGGCCGGCGACCAGGCCGATGAGCTGCGCTCCAAGATTCACGATAGCCTGCTCAAGGCCCGTGAAACCCTGCAATTGACCGAAGACTCCCTGCGCGAACGCGGCCAGGCGGCCGTCACCGCCACCGAAGATTACGTACAAGCCAACCCTTGGCAGTCAGTGGGCATTGCCGCTGGCGTGGGCTTTCTGATCGGCCTGCTGGCTACAAGGCGCTAACTTTATGTCTATCGGCGAAACCGGCTCGTCTACGGGCACAACCTCAAGGCGTCTGGGCGCGGCCGTACTGGGCTTGCTGCACAGCCACGTCGAATTGTTTGGCATTGAGTTACAGGAGCAAAAGGCGCGCACCGTCAGCCTGCTGCTGTTTGCCGGCTTGGCGCTGGTGTTTGCGCTGTTGTTGCTGGTGGGGTTGTCGACCCTGGTGATGATTCTGGTGTGGGACACCGGCTACCGCCTCACAGGCATCATCTGCCTCTGCGTGTTCTACAGCTTGGCCGCAGCCTTCTGCGGGGTGCGCTTGAAAGCGGCGGTGTTCGATGAGTCCACGCCGTTCCACGCCACCCTCGAAGAATTGGCCAATGACCGGGAGCGCCTGCTGCCATGAGCCGACCTGAATTGCCACACAACACGTCACGTCGGGAGATGCGCAAGGCTTTGATCCGCCTGCGCATGGAGATGCACCGCCAGGAGATCCGCCACGAGTCCCAGCAACTGCTGGTACCGCTGACCAAGGTGCGCAACCTGGGTCAGAACTGGCAGGACAACCTGGGCATCAAGCACGCGCCGCTGTGGGGCGTGGCCGCCGTGACGCTGATGGGCTTCTTTACCGGCAAAGGCGCCAAGGGCGGCAGTATCAGCAGCCTTACGCGCCTGGTGCGGCTCGGTGCAGGCCTGATTCCATTGATCAAATTGGCGATGCAAGGCAGTTCGCGTAAAAGTTGAGCCTGGCTGGCTGCATTCTTGCTAACAGAATGGCCCGGTCCTTGTTTTGGAGGCCCGGGCCTTTTTTCGCTAATTCTTTTAAGGAGGCCCCGTGATCGACGGGCAACCGCTCGCCTGCTTCCAGCCGTTTATCGACACAGCCACCGGCCGCATCGCTGGCGTCGAGGCCTTGGGCCGTTTGCGCCAGGCTGACGGTCGCTTGCAGTCTGTAGGGCCGCTGTTCGCCGACCCACGCACGCCAGGTGTGACCTTGCGCCGGCTCGACCGCCAGATTCGCGACAACGCGTTGAGCCGCCTGCATGAAGCCCCTGAAGACTGGTTCATGAGCATCAATATCTCGCCGCGCTGGATCAACCGGTTGCGCCCCGGCCAGGCGCTGCCGAGTCTCAAGCAGATCCACAGCCACGGGGTCGATCCACAGCGCATCGTGTTCGAGATCACTGAACTGGGCGGCGACATCCAACGCCTGGCCGATGTGGTTGCACGTTATCGCGAGGCCGGTGCACGCATCGCCATCGATGACTTTGGCGCGGGGTATTCCCAGCTCGACCGCGTGCTGGCGTTGCAGCCAGACATCCTCAAGTTGGACATGCGCCTGTTCCAGGAAGCCGCCCGTGGCGGGCCCAGCAGTGAAGTGGTGCGAGCGCTGGCGCAAATGGCTGAGAAGACCGGCTGCTGGATCATCGCCGAAGGCGTGGAGACCGAGGCCCAGTTGAATTTCGCTCTGGAGTGCGGCTCGCGTTACGTCCAGGGCTATTTGTTTGCCCAAGCGCAGTTGGACTGGTTCGCCGCTGATGCCTTCGTGCCACGTTTTGCCCAACTGCGTGCAGCGTATGTGCAGCAAAAACTGGCGGAACGTGGCCGCATCATGCAACTGCGCCAACAACTGGCCGAGCTGATGAAGATCCTGCAGAACTGGGCCCAGGCGCAGGCGCCGCTGAGCCAATTGCCCCAACTGCCGGCCTTCCCGTGGTTGCTGCGGTTTTATCAATGCGACCGGCACGGTACCCAACTGACACCCAATTTCGAGTGGCGTCACGACGCCTGGCAAGCCGACAGCCGCTACCTTGGGCATAACTGGTCGTGGCGACCGTACTTCTATCACCTGCTGGCCGAAGGCTGGGATGAACGACGCTTGACCTTGTCCTCGACCTACCGCGACGCTACGACCAACCAGTACTGCCTCACCGCCGGACAATTCTTCGATAACGGTCAGCGCTTGCTGCTAATCGATATCGACGCCGCCGGGCTGTAGATTTTTGCTTGCCCAGGCCGCCCTGAACCGGGAAGCTGAGAGGGTCATTCACCGCACGGAGAGTACCCGCCTTGGATTGGCCCACCCTGCTGACCCGCGAACGTCTTGGAAAGCCCCTGCACAGCCCGGAAGAATTGGGCCGCAGCCCGTTTCACAAAGACCATGACCGCATTATTTTCTCTGGCGCATTCCGCCGCCTGGGCCGCAAGACCCAAGTGCACCCGGTGTCCAGCAACGACCACATCCACACCCGCCTGACCCACTCTCTGGAAGTCAGCTGCGTGGGCCGCTCCCTCGGCATGCGTGTGGGCGAAACCTTGCGCAGCGCCCTGCCCGACTGGTGCGACCCGAGCGATCTGGGCATGGTGGTGCAATCGGCCTGCCTGGCCCATGACATCGGCAACCCTCCGTTCGGGCACTCCGGCGAAGACGCGATCCGCCATTGGTTCCAGCAGGCGGCAGGACGCGGCTGGCTGGACGACATGAGCAGCGCCGAGCGCAATGACTTCCTCAATTTCGAAGGCAACGCCCAAGGCTTTCGGGTGTTGACTCAACTGGAGTACCACCAGTTCGACGGCGGCACGCGGCTGACCTACGCCACCTTGGGCACTTACCTGAAATACCCCTGGACTGCTCGCCACGCCGACTCCCTGGGTTACAAGAAACACAAATTCGGCTGTTATCAGAGCGAGCTGCCGATTCTTGAACAGATCGCCCACAAGCTTGGCCTGCCGCAGCTTGAGGAGCAACGCTGGGCCCGTCACCCGTTGGTGTACCTGATGGAGGCGGCGGACGATATCTGCTACGCCCTGATCGACCTGGAAGACGGCCTGGAAATGGAGTTGCTGGAGTACGCTGAGGTCGAGTCGTTGCTGCTCAATCTGGTGGGCGACGACCTACCGCAAACTTATCGGCAATTGGGCCCGCAGGACTCCCGCCGGCGCAAGCTGGCGATTCTGCGCGGCAAGGCCATCGAACACCTGACCAACGCCGCTGCCACAGCTTTCGTCGAACAGCAGGATGCGTTATTGGCGGGCACCTTGCCCGGCGACCTGGTCGAGCATATGCACGGCCCGGCCAAGCGTTGCGTGCTGGACGCCAAAGACATGGCTCGCAAGAAGATTTTCCAGGACAAGCGCAAGACCCTGCATGAGATTGGCGCCTACACCACCCTGGAAATCCTCCTGAACGCGTTCTGCGGCGCTGCCCTTGAGCAGCATGGCGGGCGCACGCCATCGTTCAAAAACCGACGCATCCTCGACCTGCTGGGCAACAACGCACCGAACCCGGCGTGGCCGCTGCACGCGTCGTTCCTGCGCATGATCGACTTCATCGCCGGCATGACCGATAGCTACGCCACCGAAATGGCCCGAGAGATGACCGGGCGCTCCAGCCCTCAATAGCCTTTCGATCACGCGCCTGTTCCCTGATAAGAATCTCCCTACGAAGGGAACAGAGCAGCCTGATCGAATTCATACAAGTACCCGATGAATAATCGCGCACGCTTTTAAGTCCCGCCCAATCGCCGCCTGACTCATCGTGTGCCCGCCCTATGCTCAAGTCTCACCTTCGTCTCCTGCTGGTGGAGGATCACCCCTTTCAACTCCTTGCGACCCAATGCCTACTAAATAGCTTCGGCTTCACTCAATTAACCCTGGCTGAGAACGCCGAACAGGCAATTCGTGTGATGACACAGTGCAACGCCCCCTTCGACCTTATGTTGTGCGATCAGTGCCTGCCTGACTTGCCTGGGTTGGAGTTGATCGATATCGCCAAACGCCGAGGCTTTATAGTGCACGCCATTTTACTCAGTAGCCTGCCTGCAACTGAACTCGCGAACCTCATCAAACAAGCCCTGCACCGTAATCTGCCGCTACTTGGCTATTTATCGAAACCTTTAAACCGGGATGAACTTATGGCCTTAATCCACGTAGGAAATTAAACATTAGTTCATAAGAAAACCAACCATTGAACGTCGGGCATTCGGATTGCTTCTCAACGCGCGTCAAGCGCTGATGTGGACGCCCACAAAGCCTTGGCAATACGTGAGCCGATGCCTTTTTTGTTGTAGGAAGTTTCCTGATTTGTATCCTCACCCCCTGACCTTCGTCCTCCCCCTGCAACTTCTGAGCTAATGTGCCCGCTTTATTTGCACTTGCATGGAATGTGATTATGAACACAGTTTTCATCATCGATGACCACCCTGTTATCAGGCTGGCCATTCGAATGCTGCTGGAACATGAAGGTTATAAGGTCGTTGGCGAAACCGATAACGGGTGTGATGCAATACAAATGGTTCGCGAATGCCTTCCAGACTTGATCATTCTGGACATCAGTATTCCAAAGCTAGATGGGCTCGAAGTGCTGTGTCGCTTTAACGCCATGAACACCTCGATGAAGACCCTCATCCTGACGGCACAATCCCCCACCTTGTTCGCGACCCGCTGCATGCGCTCCGGCGCTGATGGCTATGTGTGCAAGGAAGGCGACCTGAGTGAATTGATGAGTGCGATCCGAGCTGTACTATCCGGTTATAACTATTTCCCCAGCCAAGCCTTGAATCCCGGCGGCCAGGATAGCAACTGCGAAGAGCTGGAGCTCTTCAAAACCGTCAACGATCGAGAACTAATGGTTTTGCAACTTTTTGCACAAGGCCGCACCAACAAAGAAATCGCCAAGGGCATGTTCTTAAGTAATAAAACCGTCAGCACTTACAAAAAGAGGCTTATGCAAAAACTCAAGGCAAAGTCCTTGGTAGAACTTATCGAGTTGGCAAAACGAAACGCGCTAGTGTGAGAAAGCGGATGCCCAGGTGTATAAAGGACTATTTAATTACATTCAGCGCAGGCGTGTGCTTGAGCACTACCGTGCTCGCCGCTCAACCCCAACCAGAGCACTACAATTTACTGAGCCGCGCAGGTACCGTCCAACTCGACACCCCGCTGAACAAGACCCAACTCGGATGGTTGCAGAACAAACGCGAGCTGGTACTAGGTACGGCTGCCCCCGACTATCCGCCCTTCGACATCACGTCGAGCGGGTATGACTACGAAGGCATCACCGCCGATTACGCCGGGGTTTTGTCCAAGGCATTGGCGCTCCCCATCAGGGTGCAGCGCTACCCCTCCCGAGAAGCGTCCATTCAGGCACTGGAGTCAGGTGAAATCGATCTACTGGGGTCCTCCAATAGCTTTGAGGCCATCCATCCATTGCTCACGCTTTCAACACCATATGCCGTAGACCAGCCGGTTCTGGTCACGCGTGAAGGGGAAAGCCGCAGCCTAAGCAACAGCTTGGCCGGCCTGCGCTTGAGCCTGGTCTACCATTACCTGCCATTGGACGAGGTGCAAAAGCTGTATCCCGAGGCGGTTATCCGAGCTTACCCCTCCTATCAGAATGCGTTGAATGCGGTGGCATTCGACCAGGCTGATGTGTTTCTTGGCGACACAATTTCCACCCATTACATGATCAATAAGGGCTATCTCAAAAACATCCATATGGCCAACTTCGGCAAGCACGAAGCCTACGGATTCAGCTTTGCCTTGCGCCAGGATCAGCACACTCTCTTGAGTATCGTCAACGCCGTGCTGGCGGCACTGCCCACCCATGAACGGGAAAACATCGCCAAACGTTGGAGTGCCGGCAGCGATATCCTGCTGACTGACAAGAAGTTGCAACTGACCCAACGCGAAGAGCGCTGGCTGAAAGAACACCCTGTGGTCAAGGTGATCGCCAATGAAACGTTTGCACCGCTAACATTCTTCGATACCGATGGCAGTTTGCGCGGCATCACCGCCGACCTATTGGAGCTGATACGCCTGCGGACCGGGCTGCGCTTCGAGATTCAACGCGGGCGTAACGTCAATGCGATGATCGAACAAATTGCTGCTGGCAGAGCCGATATCATCGGCGCGATTGTTCCCAGCACCGAGCGAGAGACGCAGCTGAATTTCAGCCGCCCTTACCTGGAAAACTCCTACGTGTTGCTGACGCGCAAGGAGCCCGATGCTCCGCTGTCGCTGGAGCAAATGGCGGGCAAGCGACTGGCGATCACCCAGGGCAATCCGCTTGAACCCTTCCTGCGCAAGGATTTCCCTCACATTCTGCTGGTGGAAACCAATGACACCTTCAAGGCTTCGGAACTGCTGGCCCAAGGGCAAGTTGACGGTGCGGTGAACTCGCTGGTGGTCGCCAACTATTTTCTTTCTTCCAAGGTCTTCCAGGACAAATTACAGATCAGCACCAGCATCGGCACGCTTCCAGCCCTCTTCACACTGGCCACCTCACGGGATGCCACGGAATTGAGCTCGATCCTCGACAAGGCGCTGCTCAGTATCGCTCCAGATGAACTCGGGGTGATCAACAGTCGCTGGCGAGGCTACACCGCCGCGTCCGACAGCTACTGGCGCAATTACCATTCCCTTATTGCCCAAATCATCATCGGCACCGGGCTGCTGCTCTCGATTTCGCTGGCCTGGAACGCCTACATGCGCCGGCAGATCAAGCACCGCAGGATGGCCGAGCGCGCTCTCAACGATCAGTTCGAGTTCATGCGCGCACTGGTCAACGAAACCCCCCATCCGATTTACGTACGCGACCGGCAAGGTCTGCTGCAGACCTGTAATGACAGCTACCTGCAAGTGTTCGACGTCAAGCGCGAGGATGTGATCGGCAAAAGCGCCCTTCAGATCAGTACGGCGCTCGAAACAGAGGCGTCGCAATACCATGCCGACTACCAGCGCGTAGTCGCGCAAGGCAACCCGCTGATCCTGGATCGGTCCCTGCACATCCGCGGGAAGAAGCTGACGATCTACCACTGGATCCTGCCGTATCGCGATTCGACTGGCGAAGTCCAAGGCATCATCGGCGGCTGGATAGACATCAGCGAACGGCGCCAGCTGTTCGATGAGCTGCGCGCAGCCAAGGAGCGTGCCGACGAGGCCAACCGCGCCAAAAGCACCTTCCTCGCGACTATGAGCCACGAAATCCGCACGCCGATGAATGCCGTCATCGGCATGCTGGAGCTGACGCTCAAGCGAGCAGATCAAGGCCATCTGGATCGCCCGGCGATCGAAGTAGCCTACAACTCGGCCAAGGACCTGCTGGAGCTGATCGGCGACATCCTCGACATCGCGCGTATCGAGTCAGGACGACTAAGCCTGGCCCCTGAACGGGTCAACCTGAAGGAAGTGATCGCATCGGTGGTCCGCGTGTTCGACGGCTTGGCCCGCCAGAAGACGCTCAGTTTGCTGCTGGAATTCAAGCCTGGGCTCGACGACACCGACGTATTGATCGACCCATTGCGCTTCAAGCAGGTGCTATCAAACCTGGTAAGCAATGCCATCAAATTCACCGAGCGCGGCGAGGTGAAGATAAAAGTGGACGTGCAGGCTACCGAGCTGGCGCAACAGGTCGAAATGAGGCTGGTGGTAGAGGACACGGGTATCGGCATCAGCCGGGAAGACCAATTGCGCCTGTTTGAACCATTCGCCCAGGCCGACAATTCGGGGCACTTGGCGCGTAGCGGCGCAGGCCTGGGGCTGGTGATCTGTCGCAGCCTGTGCTCGATGATGGGTGGGCAACTAAGCCTCAGCAGCGTCCCCATGGTGGGCACACAAGTGCATGTCAATCTGAAAATGAACTGCCTGCAGCCGGACAATGCGACGCAGGAGCTCAAGCCGACAACCCCCACACCTGCGCCCGTGCTCAATGTGCTGGTGGTCGATGATCACCCCGCCAACCGCCTGCTGATGTGCCAGCAATTGGGTTACCTGGGTCATCAGTTCACCGCAGCCCAGCATGGTGCGGCCGGCTTCCAGGCTTGGCGCCAGGAGCACTTCGACCTGGTAATCGCCGATTGCAACATGCCCATCATGAACGGCTATGAGTTAAGCCGTTCGATCCGAGAGTACGAACAACGCGAGGAGTTGCCTCCTTGCGTCATAGTGGGTTTTACGGCCAACGCCCAGCCTGAAGAGAAACGGCGCTGCGCTGAAGCCGGGATGAACGACTGCCTCTTCAAACCCATCAGCCTCACGGTGCTGGAACGGCGGCTGGCGCAAATTGGCCCCCAACCTAGCGGTACACCGCTGGATCTGAGCAGCCTGGACGCGCTGACGGGAGGCGACCCCCAACTGAGCCGGCGCTTGCTTGAAGAGCTATTGAGCAGCAGTCGTCATGACCGCCAGGTGATCGTTGCCCTATTGGCGCGACAGGCGTCGCTCCAGGAGATCATCGAACAAGCCCACAAGATCAAGGGCGCTGCGCGCATCGTACAAGCCACGCTACTGGCCGCTCAGTGCGAGGCGTTGGAGCAGGCATGTACCCGAGAGGATGAACTGCCTCTGGTTGAAATCGGTATCAAGACGCTGGAAAAACTCATGCTTGAACTGGAAAGGAAACTGCAAACGCAACTGGATGGCCTACAGGCACAGGGTTAGGCAGGAGCGAGCGACCCCACTCGCTCCCGATGTAACGCCTCAGCAGTCAGTCAAGCGTAGAAAAATCGCCGCTAACTGCTCAATGCCCGCCTGGTCTTGGAGGGTGAAACGCGCCAGCGACGGGCTGTCGAGGTCAAGGACGCCAATCAATTTGCCGTCCTTGACCAAGGGCACAACCAGCTCGCTGTTCGATGCGCTGTCACAGGCGATGTGCCCGGGAAACTCATGCACATCCTCCACCCGCTGGGTTTGGCGCGTCGCAGCCGCGGCACCACACACGCCGCGACCAAACGGTATACGCACACACGCGATTTGGCCCTGGAACGGCCCCAGCACCAATTCTTCATTGCGATTGAGGTAAAAGCCGGCCCAGTTCAGGTCGTCGATCTGATTAAACAGGAACGCCGAAAACTGCGCACTGTTGGCGATAAAGTCGCGCTCATCGGCCAGCAGCGATTCCAGCTGCGCACAGAGCATGGCGTAGCCATCAAGGCCGGTGCCAGCCTGTTGTAGATCAATCATGGTTGACGCTCCAGCAATTTGAGACCCACCCAATAACGGGCGAATTGATACGCGCAACGACCGTTGCGGTTACCACGACCCGTCGCCCAGCGCACGGCGAGAATGTCGAGGGCTTCATCGCGCTGCCACTGCAAGTTGGCCTTGCTGGCCAGCTCGCCGATCCAGTGTTGCACCACCTCAAGGAAGTGTTCCTGGGTGAACGGGTAAAACGACAGCCACAGGCCAAAACGGTCGGATAAGGCAATCTTGTCTTCCACCGCTTCGCTGGGGTGCAACTCACCATCCACGCGCTTCCAGTTGTCGTTATCGCTCTGATTTTCCGGCACCAGGTGGCGGCGGTTGGAGGTGGCGTACAGCAAGACGTTTTCCGGCGCCTGCTCAAGAGAGCCGTCCAGCACGCTTTTGAGCACACGGTAGTCGCCTTCGCCGGCTTCAAACGACAGGTCGTCGCAGAACAGGATGAAACGCTGTGGCAGCTTGAGCAGTTGTTCGACCACACGCGGCAGGTCGGCGAGGTGATCGCGCTCAATCTCGATCAGACGCAGGCCGGCCTTGGCGTGTTGGGCCAGCAAGGCGCGCACCATGGACGATTTTCCGGTACCGCGCGAGCCCCATAGCAGCGCGTGGTTGGCGGGCAGGCCATCGAGGAACTGTTGGGTGTTGCGGGCCAGTTGCTCGCGTTGTTTGTCCACGCCAATCAAGTCGGACAGGCGCATGTCCAGGCTCACGTCCAGCGGCAGCAGGAAGCCGGCACGGCCTTCACGCTGCCAACGGGCGGCCAGGCATTGGTTCCAGTCGATGGGTTGGCGAGGTGCAGGCAACAAGGGTTCCAGGCGGGCAAGTACTGCATCGGCCCGCTCAAGAAAGGCATTCAATCGGTTATCCACGATGATTCCTCTGGCAACTTCTTGCAAAAGATGGCGTATTGGCAGCCCTGCGGCAGAGCGCTTGAGGCTGCATAAAAAAACGATTCATGCCGGGCAGACCTGAGCCTGTGGATGTTCAGCTATGCTTGCCGGGCGAAGGGAAACGTGAAGTGGTTCAACACTCGATGGATATCAAGTTCGCCCACCGCTTGTCTTATAAACAAGCCAGATTGACTGTGCTGGTCGGTTTCGTCTTGGGAACCTTGCTCAGCCTGATCCAAATCGGCATTGATTATGCCAGCGAAGACGCATCCATCAACCGTGAAATTGCTTCGCTGCTGGAAATCAGCCACAACCCTGCCTCGCGCATCGCCTACAACATCGACGCCGAACTGGCCCAGGAACTGACCCTTGGCCTGCTGCGCTCCCCCGCCATCATCCGCGCGCAGTTGATCGACAACAACGGCGTGGTGTTGGCCAATGTCGAGCGGCCGCGCAAGGAAAGCACCTACCGCCCCATCAGCGACTTCCTGTTTGACGCCAACCGCCAGTTCGAAGACCGACTGTTCTTGAGTCATATGCCTAACGAGTCTCTGGGGGTACTGCATCTGGATGTGGACACCTACGCCTTCGGCAGTCGCTTCCTGCGTCGCGCCGAAATTACCCTGCTCAATGGTTTTGTGCGCAGCCTGCTGTTGACCGGCATCCTGCTGGGCCTGTTCTACGTGATGCTGACCCAGCCACTGGTACGCATTATTCGTGAGTTGAGCAACCGCAAGCAGGCACGCCTGGACTGCCCGCCCGGCCACGAGCATGACGAAATCGGCGTATTGGTCACCGTCGCCAACCAGCAGTTTGAGAACATGGAAACCGAGATCCAGCAGCGTCGCCACGCTGAAGACAGACTGACCGAATACTTGGGGCAATTGGAGGACATCGTGTCCGCCCGTACCCTGGAACTCAAGGCCAGCAACCAGCGGCTGAGCCAGTCCAACGATGAATTGGAAGCGGCGAAGGTAAATGCACTGGGCATGGCCCAGGCACGGGCGGCGTTTTTGGCGAACATGAGCCATGAAATCCGTACCCCGCTCAACGGCTTGCTGGGCATGATCGCCTTGTCGCTGGACAGCCCGCTCAACGCCGAGCAACGCCAGCAACTGTCTATCGCTCATGATTCGGGCAAGGTGTTGGTTGAACTGCTCAACGATATTCTTGACCTGTCCAAGTTCGACGCTGGCCAATTGGAACTGGAGCGTATCCCCTTCGACCTCGGCGCACAGGTGGAAGACACCGCCAACCTGCTGTCGCAGAACGCTGCGCCGAATGTCGAGCTGACCTGCCTGATCGACCCACAGTTTCCGGCCCAAGTGCTGGGCGACCCAACCCGGGTAAGGCAGATCGTCAGTAACTTGCTGTCCAATGCCTTGAAGTTCACCCGCTTCGGTCGAGTGGACGTGCGCCTGAGCAGTGTCGATGGCCGGGTACGCATTGAGGTGTGTGATACCGGCATCGGCATTGCGCAGGATGCCCAGTTGAAAATTTTTCAACCGTTCACCCAGGCCGGCGCAGGCATCACCCGCCAATATGGCGGCACGGGCCTGGGCCTGGCCCTGACACACAACTTGTGCGAGGCCATGAAAGGCCGCTTGAGCATCAGCTCGGAAGTCGGCTTTGGCAGCCAGTTCTGCGCCGAATTGCCGCTGCCTCCCCATTTGCCCGCCACACGACAGGCATCCCTCACGGGCGAGGTGATTGCCGTTACCAGTGCTGACAGTGGCCTGACGGAGCTGCTGACAACGCTGCTGCCTCACTGGGGGCTGACACCGCGCTGTTATCCTCGCGATGAAGACGTCAGCGGGCAAACCCCGGACCTGCTGATCACTGATTGCCCACAATGTCTGTTCCGCCTGCGCCCTATTATCGCCGCGCCGATCCTGCTGGTGACCGCCTATGGCAACTTCATGCCCAGTGAGGAAGTAGCGGCACTCGCACCGTTGCAGCAGCAGGCGCGCCCATTGAGCCGCAACGCGCTGTACCAGATTCTGCAACGCAACCTGCGCAGCGATGCGCAACTGATCCTCGACCCTATCCAGATGGAGGCCGCCCCGCTGGCCCATCGCGCACGCATCCTGCTGGTCGAAGACAACCCGGTTAACCAACTGGTGGCCAAGGGCATGCTCAGCAAACTGGGGTGTGAAGTGATCGTGGCAGCCCACGGTGGCGAGGCGCTCAAGTTCCTGGAAGAACAACGCTTTGACATGGTGTTGATGGACTGCAACATGCCGGTGATGGATGGCTATGAGGCCAGCCGGCAGATTCGTCGCAGCGGGCGCTGGCCAGACCTGCCAATCGTCGCCCTGACCGCCAACGCCTTGCCTGAAGAGCGCGAGCGTTGCCGGGCGGCCGGGATGAATGACTACCTGGCCAAGCCGTTTCGGCGCGAGGAACTCAGCGGATTGCTGGACCTGTGGGTGCCGACAACGACAAGTCTGTGATCTGGCGCAGCAGGTGATCCAGGCCAGCGCGCAGGGCATCAGCCTGATTCAAGTCGACACCGCTGTCGCACAGTAAACGGGTCTTGAGGGCGCGCGTCTGGTCGCGAAGTTGCACACCCGCCTCGCTGAGGCTCAAGTGCACTTCCCGCTCGTCCTTGGCGCTGCGTCGGCGGCGCACCAGCTCAAGCTGCTCAAGGCGTTTGAGCAACGGCGTGAGCGTGCCCGAGTCGAGCATCAGGCGTTCGCCCAATGCCTTGACCGTCGGGTGTGCCGGACTTTCGTCATGCCATTCCCACAACACCAACATCACCAAGTATTGCGGGTAGGTCAGCCCCAGTTGGTCCAGCATCGGTTTGTAGGCACGCGTGACGGCTCTTGAGGCGGCATAGAGCTTGAAGCACAGCTGATTATCGAGAGCCAGGGATACGGTCATTTGAGCAGGGCTTCGATCTCTTGAGTCAGGTCCTGCGGCTTGGTGGTAGGGGCGAAACGCTTGACCACCTGACCATCGCGGCCGATGAGGAACTTGGTGAAGTTCCACTTGATGCCCTTGGAACCCAACAGGCCCGGCGCCTGTTTTTTCAGTTGGACGAACAGTGGGTGAGCTTCGCTGCCATTGACGTCAATCTTCTTGAACAGCGGAAAGCTGACACCGAAGTTCAGCTCGCAGAACTCGGAAATCGCCCCTTCGTTACCCGGCTCCTGTTTACCGAACTGGTTGCAGGGGAACCCCAGCACCACCAGGCCCTGGTCCTTGTACTGCTGCCAGAGCTGCTCCAGGCCCTTGTACTGTGGGGTGAAACCACATTTGCTGGCGGTGTTGACCACCAGGATCGCCTTGCCTGAGAAATCGGCCAGGGTCTTTTGCTCACCCTTGATGGTGGTACACGGGATGCTCAGCAGGGTGTCGGTCATGGCAACGCCTCGATATCGAAGGGGTAAGGAGCAGAAACATAGCGCTCAATTCAATTGCGTGCAATTTATATAGCTTAAACCGTAATCAATTTGGGAGGGGCGATGCGACGATTCGATCGACCCCCTCCCACATTTTGACCTGCATACCCTTCGATTTAGCGGGGGACGAAGTCCAGGCACACCGAGTTGATGCAGTAGCGCAGCCCCGTCGGCGGCGGGCCATCCGGGAACACATGGCCCAGGTGTGCATCGCACTTGGCGCAGGTGACTTCGGTACGGATCATGCCGTGGCTGACGTCGCGAATCTCGATCATCGCGCGCTCGGCAATCGGCTCGTAGAAGCTGGGCCAGCCGCAGCCAGCATCGAATTTGGTACTGGAGTCAAACAGCGGCTCATTGCAGCAAATGCAGTGGTAAACGCCGTCCGTGGTGGTGGCATTGTACTTGCCGGAGAACGGCCGCTCGGTGCCCTTGAGACGGCACACCTGGTACTGCGCCGGGTCGAGCATGTCCTGCCATTCCTGAAGGGTTTTCTGCAACTTTTCCATCGATACACCTCGGCAACTGAAAAACCCTGATCTGTATCTTTTCGCTGGATCAGGTGGCACGTATGATTGCGCCTCTTCAAAACGCCAGTCTGGCACCCGCGCTACCGGCATTCAAACGTATTTATGGGTGCGGGGCCCGCAGGATTCACAGTACGGTAGTGCCCCTATCGTCTGGATCGTTCATTTTCAGGATCACATCGCCATGCAGGTCAGCAAATCGAACAAGCTCGCCAACGTCTGCTACGACATTCGCGGCCCAGTGCTCAAGCACGCCAAGCGCCTGGAAGAGGAAGGCCATCGCATCCTCAAGCTGAACATTGGCAACCCGGCGCCGTTTGGTTTCGAAGCGCCGGACGAAATCCTCCAGGACGTGATCCGCAACCTGCCGACTGCCCAGGGCTACAGTGACTCCAAGGGCCTGTTCAGCGCGCGCAAGGCGGTGATGCAGTACTACCAGCAAAAGCAGGTCGAAGGCGTCGGCATCGAAGACATCTACCTGGGCAATGGCGTGTCCGAGCTGATCGTGATGTCCATGCAAGCCCTGCTCAACAACGGCGACGAAGTGCTGGTACCCGCGCCGGACTACCCGCTGTGGACCGCCGCCGTAACCCTGGCCGGCGGCCACCCGGTGCACTACCTGTGTGACGAAGGCGCCGACTGGTTCCCGGACCTGGCCGACATCAAGGCCAAGATCACACCGAACACCAAGGCCCTGGTGATCATCAACCCGAACAACCCGACCGGTGCGGTGTACTCCAAAGAAGTGCTGCTGGGCATGCTTGAGCTGGCACGCCAGCACAACCTGGTGGTGTTCTCCGACGAGATCTACGACAAGATCCTCTACGACGATGCCGTGCACGTGTGCACCGCCTCCCTGGCGCCAGACCTGCTGTGCCTGACCTTCAACGGTCTGTCCAAGTCCTACCGCGTGGCGGGCTTCCGCTCCGGCTGGATCGCCATTTCCGGCCCCAAGCACAATGCCCAGAGCTACATCGAAGGCATCGACATGCTGGCCAACATGCGCCTGTGCGCCAACGTGCCAAGCCAGCACGCGATTCAGACCGCCCTCGGCGGCTACCAGAGCATTAACGATCTGGTCTTGCCCCAAGGCCGCTTGCTGGAACAACGTAACCGCACCTGGGAGTTGCTCAACGCGATCCCCGGCGTGAGCTGCGTGAAACCCATGGGCGCGCTGTACGCCTTCCCGCGTATCGACCCCAAGGTATGCCCGATCTTCAACGACGAGAAGTTCGTACTCGACCTGCTACTGTCGGAAAAACTGCTGGTCGTTCAGGGCACAGCGTTCAACTGGCCGTGGCCGGATCACTTCCGCGTGGTGACGCTGCCACGTGTGGATGACCTGGAAATGGCCATTGGTCGCATCGGCAACTTCATCAAGTCTTATCGCCAGTAACGGATGTAGCGCTGTACGACCGGCATTCGGTCGTACAGCGAGTATCTGGCAACACTTCTCTACCCTGCCCTCTCACTTTCACGTCAGCGGCACTCGCTTGCCCACCGCCCCCCTATAATCACGGGGTTGCAAGGCAGCGGCGAGCTAATCAGCCGGCCTTTTCATTGTGGGAAAAACCCTTCAAGGCTCTACATTCATGCTGTAGGACACAGTTTGAAATAGTCCCTCGGTTGAATAGCCCCAAGCCGCACCTTATATACCCCGCAGTACGCGACATATTAAGCATGAGGAGAACTCTACAACCATGATGCGCATCCTGCTGTTCTTGGCCACTAACCTGGCGGTCGTGCTGATTGCCAGCATCACCCTGAGCCTTTTCGGCTTCAACGGGTTCATGGCGGCCAACGGGGTTGATCTCAACCTCAATCAGCTGCTGATTTTCTGTGCGGTCTTTGGTTTTGCAGGCTCGCTGTTCTCGCTGTTCATCTCCAAGTGGATGGCGAAGATGAGCACCAGCACCCAGATCATCACCCAACCACGCACCCGCCATGAACAATGGCTGATGCAAACCGTGGAGCAGTTGTCTCGGGAGGCCGGCATCAAAATGCCCGAGGTGGGGATTTTCCCGGCTTACGAGGCCAACGCCTTCGCCACGGGCTGGAACAAGAACGACGCGCTCGTCGCCGTCAGCCAAGGGCTTCTGGAGCGTTTCTCGCCCGATGAAGTCAAGGCAGTGCTGGCGCACGAGATCGGCCACGTGGCCAATGGCGACATGATCACCCTGGCGCTGGTGCAGGGCGTGGTGAACACCTTCGTGATGTTCTTCGCACGGATCATCGGCAACTTTGTCGACAAGGTGATTTTCAAGAACGAGGAAGGTCGCGGTATCGCCTACTTCGTGGCGACCATCTTTGCCGAAATAGTCCTGGGCTTCCTGGCCAGCGCCATCGTGATGTGGTTCTCGCGTAAACGTGAGTTCCGCGCAGACGAAGCCGGCGCTCGCCTGGCAGGCACCAGCGCAATGATCAGCGCGCTGCAACGCCTGCGCTCGGAACAGGGCCTGCCGGTGCATATGCCCGACAGCCTGACCGCCTTTGGCATCAACGGCGGCATCAAGCAGGGCCTGGCTCGCATGTTCATGAGCCACCCGCCGCTGGAAGAGCGTATCGACGCACTGCGTCGTCGGGGCTGATAGCCAGCAACACAAAAAGAAGGGGGCGATCTGATCGCCCCCTTTTTTTGCCCGCTGGATTGTGCGTCAAGGCTTCTGCCATCATCGCGGGCAAGCCCGCTCCCACATTTGGAATGCACTCTCCTGTGGGAGCGGGCTTGCCGGCGATGGCGATGGGATTGTCAGTGCTTGATCAACAGATACACACGCTCCTCAAGCCGTGTGACGCCGTCCTGCACAAACTTCCAGCTCTCACCCAGGATGTCTTGTTCCTGCAACACCTCCAGCGCCCAGTGCGCTCCCAGCAATACCTTTACTTCCTCATCTGCCACCGCGAACGGTGGCCCGGCTTTTAGTGCCTGCTCGTAATCAAGCGTAATCAATAGCACTTGGCAGCCTGGTCGCAACACGCTATTGAGGCGTTCGGCGTATTGCGCGCGCATCAGCGGCGGCAAAGCGATCAGCGCGGCGCGGTCATACAGCGCAGAGCAATCGACTAGAACCTCAGCCTCCAATGCAAAAAAATCACCACACCAAATCTCGATCAAACCCGCCTGATACACCTTGAACACACCCTGGCGGGTAATACGTGGCGTCAAGTTCTGCTCACTGAAAAAAGCCTCAACGGCGTGCTCCGACAACTCCACACCCATAACCCGCAGGCCTTGGCTGGCGAGCCACATAAGGTCCAGGCTTTTGCCACACAACGGCACCAGCACCTTGGCGCCCTCAGCGAGGGCCAACCGCGGCCAGTGTCGTTGCAGGTAAGAGTTGACCTCAGGCAAGTGAAAGCCGATCTGATTGCGCGCCCAGCGCTCCTGCCAAAACTTAGGCTCCATGAGTCACCCCAGAAAATTCGATCAAATAGCGCTAAAACTTATATTAGATTTAGATCAATGATCTGATTGAAGATGGGCCCATGTTAACGCTCAGGACCCTACTTATGTTCCCTAGCCTGTTTATCTCCCACGGTTCTCCCATGCTCGCGCTACAACCCGGTGCCAGCGGCCCGGCGCTTCAACGCCTCGCGGCCGAAATGCCACGCCCCAAAGCGATCGTGGTGGTGTCGGCGCACTGGGAAAGCCATGAATTATTGGTCAGCGGCGGCAATGCCCCGGAAACTTGGCACGACTTCGGCGGTTTCCCCCGCGAATTGTTTGCCGTGCAATACCCGGCGCCCGGCGATCCGCAACTGGCCACCGAGATTGTCGAGCTACTGCACGCCGACGGCTTGAATGCCCGTATCGATGAGCGTCGCCCCTTTGACCACGGCACGTGGGTGCCACTGTCGCTGATGTACCCGGCAGCGGATATCCCGGTGGTGCAGGTTTCGCTACCCAGCCGCATGGGCCCTGCCCTGCAAACACGGGTCGGGCATGCGCTGGCCAGCTTGCGCGAGCAAGGTGTGTTGTTGATCGGTTCCGGTAGCATCACCCACAACCTGGGTGAGCTGGACTGGCACGCCGGCCCAGAGAGTATCGAGCCCTGGGCACGGGATTTTCGGGATTGGGTGGTAGATAAGCTAACCGCCAATGACGAGGCGGCGCTGCACGACTATCGGCGGCAAGCACCTCATGCGGTCCGCAGCCATCCCAGTGACGAGCATCTACTGCCGCTGTACTTTGCGCGAGGCGCTGGCGGTGATTTCAGCGTGGCGCACCAAGGCTTCACCATGGGAGCTCTCGGAATGGACATCTACCGTTTTGGCTGAAACAAATCAAAATGTGGGAGGGGGCTTGCCCCCGATAGCGGTGGGTCAGCAGACACATCCCTCACTGAAATACTGCTATCGGGGGCAAGCCCCCTCCCACATTTGATTGGGGATTGATCCAAAATAGGCAAGGCAAAAAAAATCCCCGAACCAGTCGGGGATTTTTTATGTGCGATCAATCAGCCCAAGGGCAGATCAATCTTCGCGGTAGCGACGCAGTTTGAGCTGCTTACCGGCAACGCGCGTGTCTTTGAGCTTGGCCAGCAATTTTTCCAGACCGTCTTCCGGCAGCTCCACCAGGGAGAAGCTGTCACGGACCTGGATGCGACCAATGGCTTCACGTGCCAGGCCACCCTCGTTGAGGATAGCGCCCAGCAGGTTCTTGGCAGCGATACCATCACGCGCGCCCAGCGCGGTACGGCAACGAGCACGGCCTTCAGCCAATGGAACCGGAGCGCGACGCTCACGATCACCACGGTCTGGACGGTCGCCAGTACGCTCAGGACGATCACCGCGTGGCGCGCTGTTCGGAACCAGTGGGCGTTCTTTCTCGATAGCTGCCAGGGTCAGGGCCTGACCGTTGGTCGCTTTGCGCAGCAGGGCTGCAGCCAAGGCACGTGGGGTGCAGCCGATATCGGCGGTCAGGCGGTCCAGCAGGTCGCCGTGGGTCGATTCAGCGTCAGCCACCAGAGGCGACAGGCTGTTGGTCAGTTTCTTGATGCGAGCATCCAGAACGGCCTGAGCATCCGGCAGGCGGACTTCGGCAACTTTCTGACCGGTTACACGCTCGATCACTTGCAGCATGCGGCGCTCACGTGGAGTCACCAGCAGCAGTGCACGACCTTCGCGACCGGCACGGCCAGTACGGCCGATACGGTGAACGTAGGACTCTGGATCGTAAGGCATGTCAACGTTGAACACGTGGGTGATACGTGGAACGTCGAGGCCACGAGCAGCAACGTCGGTCGCTACAACGATGTCCAGACGGCCATCCTTGAGGGAGTCGATAACGCGCTCACGTTGGTTCTGGGCGATGTCACCGTTCAGCGCAGCGGCTTTATAGCCTTTGGCTTCCAGGGCACTGGCCAGGTCCAGGGTCGCTTGCTTGGTGCGCACGAACATGATCAGGGCGTCGAAGTCTTCGACTTCCAGCAGGCTCAATACAGCCGAGGTCTTCTGGTCAGCGTGAACCAACAGGTGAGCCTGTTCGATCGCGGTAACGGTCTGGGTTTTGGTCTGGATCTTGACGTGCTCTGGGTCACGCAGGTGACGCTCGGCAATGGCACGGATCGACTGTGGCAGGGTAGCCGAGAACAGTACGGTCTGACGGGTCGGTGGCAGTGCCTTGAAGATGACTTCCAGGTCATCCATGAAGCCCAGCTTCAACATTTCGTCAGCTTCGTCCAGAACCAGGTGGTTCACGGTCGACAGGACTTTTTCGTCACGACGCAGGTGGTCGCACAGACGGCCCGGCGTGGCGACAACGATCTGTGCGCCATTACGGATTGCTTTCAGTTGTGGGCCCATAGGCGCGCCGCCGTAAACGGCCACAACGGTAACGCCTGGCATTTGCTTGGCGTAGGTTTCGAAAGCGGTTGCTACTTGCAGCGCCAACTCACGGGTTGGCGCCAGGATCAGGGCTTGCGGCTCGCGCTTGGCAGGATCGATGCAGTGCAGGATAGGCAGGGCGAAGGCGGCGGTTTTACCGGTACCGGTTTGCGCCTGGCCAATCATGTCCTTGCCGGCCATGATGATCGGGATCGATTGCTGCTGAATCGCCGAAGGTTCTTCGTAGCCAGTCGCGATGACGGCAGCAAGAATGTTCGGGTTAAGATTAAAAGCGGCGAAGCCGCCGGTTTCCTGGGTCATGGGTCTGCCTCTAAGTGCATCCGCAAAGACCCATGCTCCAAAGCTGCGCATGCCGTGTTGAGACTCAAGAGTCGCCCTGGCTGCTTTGTCGGCGGGGATTTGCGAAAACGAATGAAAGAAAAAAGATTCGTCAAGGGAGAGTCCGCTGTGCGGACGTGCAGCCGAAGCTGACTTCGGGGAATTGCGCTACCTAAACGCGGCCCGGTTAAAGGCCGGCGCGCACTATACCGGAAATACCTGAAAAAGGGAGCTTTTTTTATCCCAATGCACCGATATACCGCGCTGCGTCACAGTCTTTGCAGATAACACAGCCAGGGTCTATTTTTCAAAGGCCCGGCGCTGCTGGTCATAACGCTTAAACGGTTCACCTAACCTTTGCGACCTTTGGTCCGAAACCCTTCCCAGCGCCCCGAGGGCACACCCCATGAATCAAGCCAGCAGCAGTCGCGTCAGTCGTGAGTTACAGGGCCACGTCCTGTTGTTGGGCCTGGATCGGGTGGCCAAGCGCAATGCCTTCGACCTGGATCTGCTCAATGAGCTGAGCCTGGCGTATGGCGAATTTGATCGAAATACCGAGGCACGGGTCGCCGTGGTGTTTGCCCACGGCGAGCACTTCACCGCCGGGCTGGACTTGGCGAATGTCAGCGCGGTGATGGCTGGCGGCTGGCAACCCCCTTTGGGCGGGTGCGATCCGTGGGGTGTATTTGCTGGCCCGCGTGTGAGCAAACCGGTGATCGTCGCCGCTCAAGGTTACTGCCTGACGATTGGTATCGAGTTGATGCTGGCGGCAGATATCAACCTTTGCGCCAGCAATACCCGCTTTGCCCAGATGGAAGTGCAGCGTGGGATCTTTCCGTTTGGTGGTGCGACATTGCGCCTTCATCAGATTGCCGGCTGGGGCAATGCGATGCGCTGGCTACTGACCGGCGATGAGTTCGACGCCCATGAAGCGCTGCGCCTCGGGCTGGTGCAGGAAGTGATGGCCAGTGAAGATTTGTTGCCTCGCGCTGTCGAACTCGCCAACCGCATTGCGCGCCAGGCGCCATTGGGTGTCCAGGCGACGTTGATGTCGGCACGGTTGGCGCGGATGGAAGGGGAAACCGTGGCGGCTGCGGCGTTGCCGCCGATGGTGGCTAAATTACTGAACAGTGAGGATGCCAAGGAGGGGGTGCGGGCGATGGTTGAGAAGCGGCCGGGGGTGTTCAAGGGTATTTGACTGTCTTGAGACGGCCATCGGGGGCAAGCCCCCTCCCACACTTGACCGAGTTCCAATGTTGAAATGCGGTCGAATGTGGGAGCGGGCTTGCCCGCGATGGCGTCGGCAGAGGCAACTAGGTAGCCGGCCGAATCGCCTTGATCAACGCCTGCAACGAATACCCCAAACGTGGCGCCAGGGCCTCGGCACGGGCCGAAAGCGCTTCAAGATCCAACTCCTGATCCAGTTCCGAAGGCACCAGCAAAATCACATTGCCCTCCTTCACCGGCAATTCCCAATAATGCCGGTGATACAACCCACGCAACAACGCTGCGCCCAGTGGCTTGCCATCATCGGTGGCCCACTGGTTGATTACCAGCCAGCCGCCGGGGTTGAGCTTCTTCTGGCAATTCTCCAGAAAACTCCAGGCCAGGTGCCCGACACCCGGGCCGACATCGGTATACAGGTCGACAAAAATCAAATCAGCGGATTCGGCAGTCTCCAGCAATTGCAGGGCGTCGCCAATGCGGATATACAGGCGCGGATCGTCGTCCAGCCCCAGGTACTCGATGGCCAAGCGCGGTACATCCGGGCGCAACTCGATCGCTTCCACATCTTCCAGCGGCAGAAACTTGAGGCACGCCTGGGTCAGCGTGCCGGCGCCCAGGCCGAGGAACAACGCACTCTCGGGCTGCTCATGGCACAGCGCACCAATGAGCATGGCGCGGGTGTAATCGTACTCCAGCCAGCTAGGGTCAGCAGTGAACACGCAGCTTTGCTCGATGGCGTCGCCGAATTCGAGAAACCGGTAATCGGCCACTTCGAGCACACGGATCATGCCGAAGTCATCATGGACCTCGGCCAGCAGGTGCTCGACACGCTCCTCTGTCATCACTACTCCTAAAGGGTTTGCTGTACGCCAAAGGCGCGATTGTCGGCCAACCGGCGGCAACAGGTCACGCACTAATTGCTGATAACATTGGCGCCCGACCGTCAATCACCCTATCGAGTTCATGATGAGCCAACCCTGGAGCCCCGACAGCTGGCGCGCCCTGCCGATCCAGCAACAACCCCAGTACCCGGACGCTGCGCACTTGCTGCAAGTGGAGCAAAGCCTGGCCAGCTACCCGCCGTTGGTATTCGCCGGGGAGGCCCGCGAGTTGCGCCGTCAGTTTGCCGAAGTCACCCAGGGTCGCGCCTTCCTGTTGCAGGGCGGTGACTGCGCCGAGAGCTTTGTCGAATTCTCCGCCGCCAAGATTCGCGACACCTTCAAAGTGCTGTTGCAGATGGCCATTGTGATGACCTTCGCCGCCGGTTGCCCGGTGGTAAAAGTCGGGCGCATGGCCGGCCAGTTCGCCAAGCCGCGTTCGGCCAACGACGAAACCATCGACGGCATCACCCTGCCCGCCTACCGTGGCGACATCGTCAACGGCATTGGCTTCGATGAAAAAAGCCGTGTGCCCGACCCAGACCGCCTGTTGCAGTCCTATCACCAGTCCACCGCCACCCTGAACTTGCTGCGCGCCTTCGCCCAAGGCGGTTTTGCTGACCTGCACCAAGTGCACAAGTGGAACCTGGACTTCATCGCCAACTCCGCCCTGGCCGAAAAATACAGCCAACTGGCCGACCGCATCGACGAGACACTGGCCTTCATGCGCGCCTGCGGCATGGACAGCTCACCGCAATTGCGCGAAACCAGCTTCTTCACCGCCCACGAAGCACTGTTGCTCAACTACGAACAAGCCTTTGTACGCCGTGACAGCCTGACCAACGACTACTACGACTGCTCGGCCCATATGCTGTGGATCGGCGACCGCACCCGCCAGCTGGACGGCGCTCACGTCGAGTTCCTGCGTGGGGTGAACAACCCGATCGGCGTCAAGGTCGGCCCGAGCATGAACCCCGATGACCTGATCCGCCTGATCGACATCCTCAACCCGGACAACGATCCTGGCCGCCTCAACCTGATCGCACGCATGGGTGCAGGCAAGGTCGGCGACCACCTGCCCAACCTGATCCGTGCCGTGCAGCGCGAGGGCAAGCAGGTGCTGTGGAGCTCCGACCCGATGCACGGCAACACCATCAAGGCCAGCAGCGGCTACAAGACCCGTGACTTTGCGCAGATCCTCGGCGAAGTGAAGGAGTTCTTCCAGGTGCACCAGGCCGAAGGCAGCTATGCCGGCGGGATTCATATCGAGATGACCGGGCAGAACGTCACCGAATGCATCGGCGGCGCACGGCCAATTACCGAGGATGGTTTGTCGGACCGTTATCACACCCACTGCGACCCGCGGATGAATGCCGATCAGTCGCTGGAGTTGGCGTTTTTGATTGCCGAGACGTTGAAGCAGGTTAAGCGCTGAGATTGTTGTTGCCTTTTAGGGCCCCATCGGGGGCAAGCCCCCTCCCACCTTTGAATGTGTTCACGCATCAAAATGTGGGAGGGGGCTTGCCCCAGATGAGGCCCTAAAGACTAATCCCCATGGCAAGCCTTAACCGATCCGCACTCCCCCTCAGGCAATTAACCTGCACCCGCTCCAACCCCAGCCAATCCGCCATTTGCCGCAGATTCAGCGCCAACGCCAGCATCCCCTCCTCATCCAACCCCAGCTCTTCTTCATGCACCGCATGCACCGCTAGACAGCCATTGGCCCGCTCGGCCCGCAGGTCAACGCGAGCAGCAATCCGTTCGTTGTGCAAAAACGGCAGCACGTAGTAGCCGTACACCCGCTTGTCTTGCGGTGTGTAGATTTCCAGGCGATAACGAAAATCGAACAATCGCTCGGTACGGCTGCGCTCCCAGACCAGTGAATCGAAGGGCGATAACAAGGCGCTGGCGGTCACTTTGCGCGGTACTTTTGGCTCGGGCAGGCAATACGCCGGCTGCTTCCAGCCTTGCACCTGACAGGCCAGCAGTTGGCCGTCTTCCACCAGTTCAGCCAGGCGATTGCGGCTGTCGGCCGGGTCTAGGCGAAAGTAATCGCGCAGGTCCTTTTCGGTGCCCACACCCAATGCAGTTGCGCTGTGCAATAGCAAACCGCGCTGGGCTTGAGCCTCCCCGACAGTGCTGTGCAGGTGCTCACCGGGGATCACCCGCTCCGGCAAATCATAGAGGCGTTCAAACCCACGTCGACCGGCAACCGTCACCAAGCCTGCGGCGAACAGCCATTCCAGCGCATGCTTTTCATTACTCCAGTCCCACCAGGGGCCGGCGCGCTCTTCGCGGGTGGACAAACTGCCCGCCCCTACTGCGCCCTGCTGCTCGACGATCTTCAACACGCGCTCAATGATGGCTTGCTGCTCACGACCAAAGCGCGCCATCTGAGCATAAATCCCCAATCCCAACTTGGCCCGCTCCATGCGCCAGCGCATCAACGGGTACAACGCCATCGGCAGCAATGACGCCTCATGCCCCCAATACTCGAACAGCGAACGCCGCCGGCCCTGGCTCCAGGCGGCCTGCTCAAGCATCAATGGGGAGTAATTACCCAAGCGGGAAAACAGCGGCAGGTAATGGGAACGCACCACCGCGTTGACCGAGTCGATCTGCAACACGCCGAGACGTTCGATCAAGCGATTGAGGTGCGTGGGTTTAATCAGCGCCGGCACTTGGCGCCCTGAAAACCCTTGGGCTGCCAGCGCCATGCGTCGAGCTTGTTTGAGTGAAAAGCACAGGTCGGCGGGCATGGAATTCTCCAGGGAGGCTCGCCGACTACCCTACTGCATCCGGGTTACTTTCGCAGGGGGTCTTGCCACACCGGCAGTCGACGCTCCTGCTCCACATCGCCGCGGTTGAGCCCAATGTCCTTGAGTGCGTCATCGCTCAAGTTCGCCAGCAATTGGCGCTCATGCCACCGACACAGTGCATTCAGCATCCCGGTGAACGGCCGCTTCGTCATCAATATAAAACCTCTTTGACCTTTCATCTTCTCGCCCTCCCGTGGGGATGGCGCAAGTTTGAGCGGGCGCTTAAGATCAATCCAACGAATGTTTCTTATGCAATACATCTCAGAGATTCATGAATTGACGACCTTCCCAAGTATCGACACTGAAGTGCTGCGCACCTTCGTCGCCATCGCCGATCAGGGCGGTTTTACCCGCGCCGGCGAGCAGGTCAACCGCACTCAATCGGCGGTGAGCATGCAGATGAAACGCCTGGAAGAGGACGTGCTGCAACGCAAGCTGTTCGAACGCGATGGCCGTCAGGTGCGGCTGACGCCCGAGGGCCAGGTGCTGCTGGGCTATGCGCGGCGCATCCTGAAACTGCACAGCGAAGTGTTCAACACCCTGCGCGAGCCCCATATGGTGGGGTTGGTGCGCATTGGTACGCCGGACGACTACGTGATGCGCTTTTTGCCGGGCATTCTCAAGCCGTTTTCCAAGGCCTACCCGCTGATTCAGATCGAGATGCACTGCGAGTCATCCAACGTGCTGATGCAGCGCCGAGACCTGGCGCTGACCGTGATCAGCCGCGAGCCCGGCAATGAAATGGGTGAGTTGCTGCGCACTGAACGTATGGTGTGGGCTGGCGCGCCGTGCTTCTGCGTGGACGAACACGAGACCCTACCCCTCGCGGTTTCGGGTGCCGGCTGCCTCTACACCCAGTGGGCCCGTTCAGCGCTGGAGGCCGCCGGGCGGGATTACCGCCTGGCCTACCACAGCACCAACGGCGCTGCGATCCAGGCAGTGGTCAGCGCGGGCCTTGCAGTAATGATCAGCATGCAAAGCCTGGTCGCTGACGACCTGCGCGTGCTTGGCAGCGATGAGGGTTTGCCGCCGCTGCCGTCGATGAACCTGCATTTGCTGCGTAACCCACACATGACCTCGCCCATCACCGAATGCCTGGCCGAGTACATCATCGAGGGCTTTAAACTTTAAAGGCCAGCATCACTGCGCAGACCACCAGGAAGCCGCAAAACAAACCCCGCAGTGTGCGCTCCGGCAAGGCGTGGGCAACTTTCACGCCCCAACTGATACTGAGCAGGCCGCCCACCGCCAGGGGCACGCCGATCAGCCAGTCCACCTCGTGGTGCCAAGCGTAGGTCACCAAGGTCACTCCCGTACTCGGCAGCGCCAACGCCAATGACAGACCTTGGGCAACTACCTGAGTGGTGCCAAACAGGCTGGTCAGCACCGGCGTGGCGATCACCGCACCACCCACGCCAAACAACCCCCCCATCGACCCGGACGCGGCGCCAAGCACGCCCAGCCACGGCCAGGAATAACGCATCTGGGCGGTGGGCGGTGCATTGCGGGTAAACATGCGCAGCAGGTTATAGGCCGACAGTGCCACCAGAAACGCGATAAAGCCGATGCGCATCAAGCCCGCATCCAGGCCCACTGCCCAGATCGAACCCAGCCACGCGAAGGCGAAGCCCATAACGCCCAAGGGCAATGCATGGCGCAGGTAGATGGGATTGCGCTGGTGATAACGCCACAGGGCCAGCATCACATTGGGCACCACCATCACCAACGCAGTGCCTTGGGCAATCTGCTGGTCCAGACCAAAAAACACACCCAGCACCGGGATCGCGATCAACCCGCCGCCGATCCCGAACAGGCCGCCTACAGTGCCCAACGCCACGCCCAACACCAGGTACAACGCTAAATCCAACACTTTCACCTACTCCCCAATCTCAAGGCTTGCATGCTACGCAGTCGTCTATGGCACGGAAACGCACAGCAACGCACAATGGCTGTGCCAATCTCGCATAAGCGCACAGTCGATGAACCCAAATACCCTGACCGATCAACTCAGTTTGTTTCTCGATGTACTGGAGACCGGCAGCTTTTCTGCCGCCGCGCGTCGTCATCCCCTGACACCTTCGGCCGTGGCAAGGCGCATCGATAGCCTGGAAAGCTCAGTAGGCAGCCAACTGTTCCAACGCAGCACCCACGCGGTAGTGCCGACCCCGGCGGGGCTGGCGTTTGCCGAGCGGGCGCGGCGCATCGTCCGCGAGCTGCAACTGGCGCGGGCCGAGGCGGTATCCCTGAGCCATGCACCAGAAGGTTTGATCCGCGTGGATGCACCGGCGGCGTTTGGCCGCAGGCACTTGGCACCGGTGATTGCAGACTTCCTCAACGTGTACCCCGGGCTGGATGTGCATCTGCATTTGATCGACAGCTTTGTGGACATGCAGGGCGCGCACCTGGGCAAGGTCGACCTGGTGCTGCGGGCTGGGCATATCGTCGATACCCGCTTGATCGCCACGCCCCTGGCCAGCATCGTGCGAATCGCCTGCGCCAGCCCGGCCTACCTGAAAAGCCGTGGCACGCCGACCCACCCTCGCGAGCTCAGCGAACACGACGGCCTTGATTGGGACGGCCTGGCACCGATGTTCGCCTGGCGATTTGAACTGGATGGGCGCCGCGCCACCTATCGCCCGCAACGCATTCGCATGAGTGCCAACAATGCCGAGGCCCTACTCTCCGGCGCCTTGGCCGGGCTGGGCATCGCCCACCTGCCTACCTGGCTGGCCAGTGAATATTTAGTCCGCGGCGAACTCCTGCCACTGTTTTGCGAAGACGGCTTGCCCAGCCCAGAGACCACGGGCATCTATGCCTTGCGCCTGGAACAACAACCCAACGCCCGCAGCCGTTTGTTGCTGGAATACCTGAAAACCCGTTTCAGCCCAATCCCACCGTGGGATCTCGCACTGCAAAGCGGCTTGATCTGAGTGCCTGGCCAGAATTGTCTGGCGCATTAAACATTTGCCCGCTAGATTTCAGCCCAGACACGCGTTCCCGAGGTACCACCATGAGCAAGAACCCCGCCCCCTGCGAATCCCTGATGCTGGACAACCAGTTGTGTTTCGCCCTGCATTCCACGTCGCTGCTGATGACCAAAGTCTACAAGCCACTGCTGCAAGCCCTTGGCCTGACCTACCCGCAGTACCTGGCCATGATGGTGCTGTGGGAAGAAGATAGTTTGACCGTTGGTGAAATCAGCAGTCGACTGCTGACAGATCCGGGCTCCCTTACTCCCCTGCTCAAGCGTCTGGAGGCTGAAGGGCTGTTGAGCCGTACCCGCAATCGTGAGGATGAACGGGTGGTGGTGGTGGAATTGACTGATGCGGGGTGCGCTTTGCAGGACAAGGCCATGGGGATTCCGCAGTGCATCCTGGGCGCCAGCGGGTTGGAGTTGGAGCAGTTGCGCAAGCTGCAGGCTGATTTGATTGCGCTGCGGGCCAACCTGCAGGCCAGCGTTTGACGCGGTAGCTCGGCCAGCCAATATCTCAAATGTGGGAGCTGGCTTGCCTGCGATGACGGTGTGACAGTCACCTAAGATTTTGACTGAGAAACCGCGATCGCAGGCAAGCCAGCTCCCACATTGGGTTTTGTGGTGTATCAGAAAACTGCACATCGCAAAATAATTTCAAAAATTATCTTGCGCGCTAAACATTAGCGCTATACATTCACCTCACCAACTACTTAGCGCGCAAACATTTAGCGCTACAAACCAAGAGGACCTCACCATGCAAACTCTCTACACAGCAGTAGCTACCGCAACCGGCGGCCGTGATGGTCGCGCTGTTTCCAGCGACAACATCCTCGACGTCAAACTCTCCACCCCCAAAGAACTGGGCGGTGCCGGTGGCCAAGCCACCAACCCTGAGCAACTGTTCGCCGCCGGCTACTCGGCCTGCTTTATCGGTGCGCTCAAGTTTGTCGCCAGCCAGACCAAACGTAAAATCCCGGATGACGCTTCGATCACGGCCCATGTTGGCATCGGTCAAATCCCCGGCGGTTTCGGCCTGGACATCGACCTGCACATCAGCCTGCCGGGCCTGGACCAGGACGACGCGCAAAGCCTGGTCGACGCCGCTCACCAAGTGTGCCCGTACTCCAACGCTACCCGCGGCAACGTTGATGTACGCCTGCACGTAACCGTCTGAATAAACAGTCGCCCATAAAAAAACCCGACTCAACGTCGGGTTTTTTTCGTATCGGCGGGGCCAGAATTACTTCTTGGCGCGGCCTTTGTACGAACCACCTTCGCGGGTGTCGATCTCGATCAGGTCGCCGATTTCGATGAAATCTGCAACGGCCAGTTCGGTACCGTTTTTCAGTTTGGCAGGCTTCATCACCTTGCCCGAAGTGTCACCGCGAGCGGAACCTTCGGTGTAGTCAACCTGACGCACGATAGTGGTCGGCAGCTCTACGGAAACCAGGCGGTCTTCGAAGAAGATAGCTTCGCAGACGTCTTCCATACCTTCTTCCACGAACGGCAGAACGGCTTCGATGTCTTCAGCGTTCAGCTCGTACATGGTGTAGTCGGTGGTGTCCATGAACGTGTAGGTGTCGCCGCTGATGAACGACAGGGTCGCTTCTTTGCGGTCGAGGATCACGTCGTCCAGTTTGTCGTCGGCGCTGTAAACGATCTCGGTCTTGTAACCGGTCAGCAGGTTCTTCAGCTTGGTCTTCATGATTGCGCTGTTACGACCAGACTTGGTGAACTCAGCTTTCTGAACCAGCCAAGGGTCGTTTTCGAGACGGATCACTGTACCGGGTTTCAGTTCTTTACCAGTTTTCATTGCATATATCCGAAATTTGGATGGGATTTACAAAATTCAAGGTGGCGTATCATATCCAACTTTCATAAAACTGTACCAGCGCCGTCGCAAGATCGGCCTGCAAGGCCTGTTCCAGACACCAGTTTTCAGCGTGCTGGTTCACTTCGGGCCAGTGCTCCAGCAACATTTTCCAGGCCTGCGCCATATCGCCATCAGTGTTCCAGGCTTGCCAAAGCGCAACCACTGCAGCGCCCGCAGCCGGCGACAAGGCGGCGGTGTAAAGCGCCAGGAAGGCATCAAGCTTGTCGAGGTGAATGTCCTCGTCCTGGCGATAGATGTGCCACAACAGCGGCCGGCCGGCCCATTGGGCGCGTACGAACGAGTCTTCGCCGCGTACCGCATTAAAGTCGCAGCACCACAGCAAGCGGTCATATTGTTCCTGGCGCACGAACGCCAGCACCTGCACCGTCAGAGCGTCGCGTTGATGGATATCCCCCGCCACCAGCCCTTCGACCCCAAGCCAACGCGCCACATCACCCAGGATTCGGCCCTCGGGCACCAATAGATGAGTGGCATAGCCGCTGGTCGATAACACGTCCAGCCAACGGGCCAGCCCGGCATTTTCGTAGGCAAACAATGAAATCAGCTGGGTACCCTCGGCAGGAAATACCCCCAGGGTTTGCAGGAATTGTCGCTGCGCAGCACCATCTTGCTGAAACGCCCGACGCTGCTCCAGCAAGTGAGTCTCGCGCAGCAGGCCGCCGGTGCCAGGGCGAAAACCAGGAAAGAAGAAGTACTTCTGCACACCTTTGTACTTCACCGAGGGCAAGCGATGACAGCCCACCACCCAGTCTTCGGCACTCAGGTAATCCAAATTCATCCATAGGGGTGCGCGTTCGCGCTCGGCCATGGCCTCCATATAGTCGGGCGGCAACTGGCAGGCGAATGCAGCGATCACCACATCCGCAGCGGGTGCACCCACCCATTCGGCCGGCCAGTGACGCACTTCGACACCCTCCTGCCACTGCAGACTCAACTGCACATCGATCTCAGGGCACATACGCTCGAAGGCGCGAAGGTCATCAACCCACAAGCGCACGTCACAACCATGCTCCGCCACCAACTGACGGGCCAGGCGCCAGGTCACGCCGATGTCGCCGAAGTTGTCGACGACGCTGCAAAAAATATCCCAGCGGGCTTTCATTCCGGGCTCCAACGCTCAAAGGCTCGATTGTCCGCATAAATGCGCGAATGCAGAAGGCTTGATCGTGATTATTCTGCACAGTGGCTGTGCGACAATCGCCGCCATGCCGTAAATGCCCGCCAGGAGGCAGTCATGTCTGATCGTCCGTTGTCGCTGCTCAAGCTGTGTGTCGCTATCGCCCTGGGCGTGTGGCTGGGGTTTATCGCCATTGCACTGACCACTTGGCTGGCGTCGCGCTATCTGTTCCCGCAAAGCCTTGCACCCGTGGCCCAGGCAGTTGAACAGTTGGCCAAGCCAACGGTGGTGACACCCGAGCCGCCCAACCGCATGTTCGAGCAATATCAGGAAAACCTGCATAAGCAGGAACAGCAGCAAACCCTGGACCAGGCCCGTAACAATGCGCGCAACCTATCCAACCCCAAATGCCAGTTCTGGCTGCAACAGGACCAGAACGCCCCCAACGAAAAGACCCGGACCAATGTCCTGCAATTCTGTGATTGATGACCATGAATAAACACGCCGTCCACCAGCTCGTGCTAGAGAAGCTCACCGTCGACCTCGGTATCGCCCAGCGCGCCGCACAGACCGCCTACGAAACCGCGACCCACGAAGAAAACATCGCGGAAAATAAATACGACACGCTGGGGTTGGAAGCTTCGTACCTTGCGGCTGGGCAGGCCAAGCGGGTCGAGGAAATCAAGCAGGCACTGGCGCTGTGCCAGAACATGCCACTGCGTGCCTACGATGATCAGCGAGGAATAGAGGTCGGCGCGCTACTGGGCCTGGAAGACGAAAATGGTCGCCAACAGTGGCTGTTCCTGGCGCCGGATGCGGCGGGGTTGAAAGTGGATGTGGTGGGCCAACCGGTGACCGTCATCACCCCGCGCTCGCCTCTGGGCAAAAGCCTGCTGGGCAAGTTCGAAGGGGATGAGGTGGAGATTCTGGTGGCCGGCGCTCGGCAACTGTTTACGGTCACCGAGGCCAAATAAACCAACCCCGCCGCAATTGTAGTGAGCGGGCTTGCCCCGCGCCGGGTGGCGAAGCCGCCCAACAAGGCCGCCAAGGTGTGTCAGGTGCACTGCGGTGCTAGGTTTTAGGGCGGCTTCGCCACCCAGCGCGGGGCAAGCCCGCTCACCACAGCACTCAGTGGACAGGCAGTTCAACACCTTCGAACAGCTCTTCGAGTTCCTGCTTGTTGTGGCACTGGATCGCCTTGGCCATGACTTCGCGAGTCAGGTGCGGCGCGAACTTCTCAATGAAGTCACACATGAAACCACGCAGGAACGTGCCGCGACGGAAACCGATCTTGGTCACGCTGGACTCAAACAGCTCACTGGCATCGAGTACCACCAGATCTTTGTCGAGGTTAGTGTCGACCGCCATCTTCGCGACGATGCCCACGCCCAAGCCTAGGCGCACGTAAGTCTTGATCACGTCGGCGTCGGCCGCGGTGAACACGACTTTTGGCGTAAGGCCGCGATGGCTGAAGGCTTCGTCGAGCTTGGAGCGGCCGGTGAAACCAAATACGTAAGTCACGATCGGGTATTCAGCCAAGGCTTCCAGGGTCAGCTTCGGCAGCTTGGCCAACGGGTGACCTTGGGGCACTACCACGCAACGGTTCCAGCGGTAGCACGGCATCATCACCAGGTCGCCGAACAGCTCAAGGGCTTCGGTGGCGATGGCGAAATCGACGGTACCGTCAGCGGCCATCTCGGCGATCTGCATCGGCGAACCCTGGTGCATGTGCAGGGCAACATCCGGATACTGCTTAATGAAATCGCGGATCACCGGCGGCAATGCATAACGTGCCTGGGTGTGAGTAGTGGCGATGGACAGGGTGCCCTTCTTCTCGTTGGAGAATTCCTGGGCGATCTGCTTGATGCTTTCGACTTTGCGCAGGATCTCGCCAGCGGTGGTGATGATACGCTCACCGGCCGGCGTGACGCGGGTCAGGTGCTTGCCGCTGCGGGCAAATACTTCGACACCCAGCTCGTCTTCGAGCAGGCGGATCTGCTTGCTGATACCGGGTTGCGAGGTGTAGAGGCTTTGAGCGGTAGCGGAAACGTTGAGGTCGTGGTGCGCCACTTCCCAGATGTAGCGCAGTTGTTGAAGCTTCATATGTGTCCCTCAAAGCAGATAGACGCCACGGGTATCAGCGACGGTATATAACTATATTAAAGGTTCGATGGATAAATCTAGAACTTTTTATCGTTTTCTAACCATCACACGTCATCACTGCGTCGACGTTGTAGCGAGGGCACCAGGTAAACCGGCACCGTAGACAACTGCAGCACCCGAGCAGCGGTGCGCCCAAGCGGCGTGGCCGCTGCGGTTGCATGGCTATGACTGCCGACAATAAGCAGGTCTACGGACAGTTTGCGCATCTGGTCGAGAATCACCTCGCAGGGGTCCCCCTGGATCACCCGTACCGAGCGAATCAACTTCAGGTCCTGCTCCTCGTCCCCCAATTCCTCACGAAAACTGTCCAGCACCCGCTGTTCGATGGTTGCCATCACGGTGGTCAACCCCTGGCTCTGCCATTCGCTCAAAGCCTTCTCATCAAGGTAGCTTTGTAACACCGATTCGGCGAACAGCCCGATGGGCTCGACGACGTGAATCACATACAGGTCCGCCTTGAACGTTCGCGCCAGCGCCAGTGCATGCTGCATTACATAAGGCGCGTAAAGACCCAAGTCTGTGGCGTACAACATCGAACGAATCATAGAACCCCCTGAAACTGCCAGGATGGCGGAGATGAAATGAGCTTAGCAGCGCCTCGCTGACTTCGACTGACTTAGCTCTCAGACTGAACCCTGACCTCATTACTGATACCGTGGGGCACGTGTCCGGTGGCCACGACTTCCCTGGCCTTTTCGCAATGACCGGCCTGGTCATCGAAAAACACATCGGCGGCGAAGGCTTCGAGAAACGCGGACTTCTCCAGCCCACCGAGAAACAACGACTCGTCCAGTCGAATATCCCACTCGCGCAAGGTGCGGATCACCCGCTCGTGGGACGGTGCCGAACGAGCGGTAACCAACGCAGTGCGGATCGGGCATTGGTCGTGCGCAAACTCTCGTTGCAGCAGATTGAGCGCCGCCAGGAAGCCTTTGAAAGGGCCGCCATGCAACGGCTGGCGCGCCGACTCCCGCTCGCTGGCCTGGAACGCTTCCAACCCGCCAGCCTGATACACGCGCTCAGACTCATCGGAGAACAGCACCGCGTCACCGTCAAAGGCAATCCGCAGTTCATCGCTGGAGGCCCGATTTGGGCCGCCCGACAAAATCGTCGCCGCGGCAAAACCAGCATCGAGGGCACTGCGTACATCTTCAGCATGGGTCGAAAGAAACAGATGGCAACCAAAGGCCGCCAAATAAGGATAAGGACTACGCCCTCCTACAAAAGCGGCGCGGGAAATATCCAAGCCGTAATGCTGGATCGAGTTAAACACCCGCAAACCCGTGTCCGCACTGTTGCGCGATACCAGCACCACTTCAACGCGGGCCCGGCCCAGGCTGGCATTAAGGCTCAGCAACTTTTTGACCAGTGCAAAAGCATCGCCGGTCTCGAGAATCTCTTCCTCATGTTCGATCTGGTATTTGCGGTAGGCCTCGACGCCTTGGGCCAGGTAAACCTTGTGGCTGTCGCTTAGATCGAACAGCGCGCTCGAAGAAATCGCCAGCACCAATTTGTCGCCCAATCCCTTTGCCATAAATATGCCCCTCGACTCAGCGGTTATGCCGATCAATAAAACTCAAGGCCTGGTACAGCGCCTGCATGCTCGGTAATTCACAGCCCGCTGCCTTGGCGGCAGCTAAAGGCCGTGCGTAGATCGCTGCCAGTTCCAGCGGGCGTTTATGAATGTGGTCGTGGTACATGCTGGGCAGGTAGTCGTCCATGGTTTCAGTCATGGCGAACATCTGCTGGGCGTAGCTGGCGGGAATCTCGTGACCACAGGCATGGGCGCCCTGCACCACTTCGGCCATCAGCGCCTGGATCAATTCACGGCTGGACTCGTCCGCCATCATCGCCGTAGTACCGGTGCCCAAGAGTACAGAGAGGCCGTTGTAGGGCACGTTCCACACCAGCTTGTGCCAGCGGGCCAGGTGCACGTTGGCCATGGCCTGAGATTCGATGCCTGCCTTATGAAACAGCGCGGCGCCGGCTTCGACAATCACCTTCTGAAGCGCTTCATCATTAGCCGCCGTGCCGCTGTGGTATCCCAGGTTAACCCGGCCCAAAGCCTGATGTTCGACCACGCCGGGCGCAGAGCGATGCACGCCGATGTAGCAGAGCCCGCCCAGCAGGTGCAGCGACGCTGGCAGGTGCTCGCGCAAGCTGTCCTCAACATCCAGACCGTTTTGCAGCAACACGATCTTGGCGTCCGGCGCCGCGAGTTGGGCGATGGTGGGCGCAAGCTCTACGTTACCGGTGGACTTGGTACCCACAAGCAACCAATCACACGCCGGCATATCAGCGGCGCGGGCATAGGCTTGCACCGGGTGCAGGTGCAAAGGGCCATGCACCGCGCTGTTGACATGCAAGCCGCGCTCGCTGACCGCCGCGTACTCACTGCGCAACAAAAAGTGCACGTCGAAACCGGCGCGCGCCAGCATCACGCCGTAAAAACCCCCGATGGCGCCGGTGCCGATAATGCCAATGCGTGGCGACTGTACTGTCATGGCAGATCCTCTGGAGTGCGGGTGAGCGCTAGATTAATCGCGCCGGTCACGTCGGCTAGCGTAAGACGTGTCTGTATTTGCCCGAGGAACTGACCCTCGCACACCACAAACAACGCGGGCAAATGAAAGATCTGGTAGCGTTCGACAGCGCCGCCGTTGTGCCCGGCATCCACCCAGCACACGCGGTCCACCGGCAACGGCCAAGCCGGCACCTGTTGGCGTGCCCAACGGCAGCTGGAGCAGCCCACGCTTGTGAAGACCACCAGCGAAATACCTGGCAATCCCAGCAATTGCTGGTCAATATCCAGGTCGGTCAATTCCAGTTCCTTCACTATACTGCTGCCACCGCCGTCAACAGAACGGTGCTCGGAGTCCGTGTACATGGGTCGTTTTTTACCTCACCCTGATGATGTCGCTGTCGAGTTAATCCAACGCCCCTCTCCCGCCATCCCGCGTCAACGCCTGCTCACTCACGGCCTGGGCGGCATCGCTTGCCACTGGCCGCGCGCCTGGCGCCAGGGTACGGCGGTTGATCTGCAGATCCCATCCCTTGGGCCAACCGCCCGTTATCCAGGCTACGTAGCGTGGTGCCGCAAGGCTGAAAACGGCTACCGCATCGGCATCTCGTTTACCGATGAACATGCACTGTTCGGTGCACGTATGGGTGAGCAAGCATGCAGGATAGAGCGCTACTGCCGCCAGCACGAAGACGCCCAACCGACACCTGCGCAATTCGAAGCCCTGGCGCGCGAGTGGGTGTCGCGCCATGCCGTCGAGTTCTCCCATGAAGCCTTTGTGGCGCCAGCACTGGATTAAAGCGGGCTTTGCCCATTGTCGCGGGCCCGTGTTACGCGCTAAGGTTCCTCCCCCCTGCATTCAAATCATGCTGTGCTCCGCCGCACGGGGATGGCTGGCGGCCGGCACCCGTGACCCTGACGAGTAACACGATGGCTGATTTACCGATCAATGACCTAAACGTCGAATCCAACGAGACGCTGATCACACCTGATCAGCTCAAGCGCGAAATCCCCCTGAGCGACGCTGCCCTGCAGACCGTCACCAAGGGCCGCGAAGTTATCCGCGAGATTCTCGACGGCACCGACCACCGCCTCTTCGTCGTTATCGGGCCTTGCTCGATCCACGATCTCAAGGCTGCCCACGAATACGCCGAGCGCCTCAAGGTGCTGGCCGCGGAAGTGTCGGACACCTTGTACCTGGTGATGCGCGTCTATTTCGAGAAGCCGCGCACTACCGTTGGCTGGAAAGGCTTGATCAACGATCCGTACCTGGATGACTCGTTCAAGATCCAGGACGGCTTGCACATCGGTCGTCAGTTGCTGCTGGACCTGGCCGAAATGGGCCTGCCCACCGCCACCGAAGCGCTGGACCCGATCTCCCCGCAATATTTGCAGGACCTGATCAGCTGGTCTGCCATTGGCGCGCGCACCACTGAATCCCAAACTCACCGTGAGATGGCGTCCGGCTTGTCTTCGGCCGTGGGCTTCAAGAACGGCACCGACGGCGGCCTGACCGTGGCGATCAACGCGCTGCAATCGGTCTCCAGCCCGCACCGTTTCCTGGGCATCAACCAGGAAGGTGGCGTCTCTATCGTCACCACCAAGGGCAACGCCTACGGTCACGTGGTGCTGCGTGGCGGCAACGGCAAGCCCAACTATGATTCGGTCAGCGTTGCCCTGTGCGAGCAGGCGCTGAACAAGGCCAAGATCAAGCCGAACATCATGGTCGACTGCAGCCACGCCAACTCCAACAAAGACCCGGCCCTGCAACCGCTGGTGATGGAAAACGTCGCCAACCAGATCCTGGAAGGCAACCAGTCGATTATCGGCTTGATGGTCGAGAGCCATCTGAACTGGGGTTGCCAGGCGATTCCAAAAGACCTGGCCGACTTGCAGTACGGCGTGTCGATCACCGATGCCTGCATCGACTGGGCGGCCACCGAAAACACCCTGCGCAGCATGCACGCCAAGCTCAAGGACGTATTGCCTACCCGCAAACGCACCTGACACCGTATTGCGCACACAAAAACGCCGGGCTAAGCCCGGCGTTTTTCATGCTGCGGTTTTATGCCTTACAGCTTCGCGGCATGGCGCTGATGGCGCTCCATGTAGCGTTCGACATAGGAGCAGGACGGGATCACCGTGTAGCCAGCCTCATCGGCAAACTTCAGGGCTTCTTCGGTCAACGCCGCCGCAATACCACGACCGCGCAGTGCATTGGGCACGAAGGTCCGATAGATATCCAGGGTCTGTTTACCGAGGTCCATATAGGTCAGATAGGCACGATGACCGTCCACATTGGTCTCGAACTGATGACCAGCCTGGTCATGGTGGATGGACAACGCCTCGCTCATCACTACTCCTCGCGGGTCTTGGTTTCTGACCCCTACCTTACCGATGTTTTTCCGGCGAAGGAACATCTACGCCACCCCGTGCCGGTTTCGACAACGAGAAAACCTTGAGCGCTCACACCTGCACGTGGGGGAATAGTAGGCACCAATCCTGAAATTGCTCAAGGCGCGCTCGTCATCCCCTGCCACAGGTGGATATAGAAAGGGCCTCGATCAACCGGGGATCGAAAGCCTGAACATTGCCGGCAGTTGAACCTTGAGACGAACAGGCGCTCTTAAAGTCACCTCTAGATGCGTAAAAGATGCTGGGGCCGGCAAAGCCACACCAAACGTAAGTGTCAGCATGGATATATAAATATTGATCTGCGCACTGCGTCCAGCACATGCGGGCCGGCCCTTTCAGCCCGGATCGAATGTTCACCTGAATGAAAAAAATTGAACGGTTTTTATACAAACCTTCAAAAGATTAGCCAAAATAGATTCGGTGCGAGAATTTTTTTTGCTTCTTGCGCTACGTCAGTTTACTTACTACAAGTAATGGGTAGTATGTACGCCGGCTATTAGCTCACTCTGAGAAACTAGCCATTTAATAGAAAGTCCTTGAAGGGGAACACGATGAACAACGTTCTGAAATTCTCTGCACTGGCTCTGGCCGCAGTTCTGGCTACCGGTTGCAGCAGCGTCTCCAAAGAAACCGAAGCACGTCTGACTGCAACTGAAGACGCAGCAGCTCGCTCCCAGGCTCGTGCAGACGAAGCCTACCGTAAAGCTGATGAAGCTCTGGCTGCTGCTCAAAAAGCACAACAGACTGCTGACGAAGCTAACGAGCGCGCTCTGCGTATGCTTGAAAAAGCTAGCCGCAAGTAATAATCCCTCGGGGTTGTTATCAAGCCGATCCATTTATGGGTCGGCTTTTTTATTGCCCGAATTTCCTGTGGCGAGGGAGCTTGCTCCCGTTGACTGCGCAGCAGTCCCCGCTTTTGGGGGCGCTTCGCACCCCAGCGCAAGCAAGCTTGCTCGCCACAGTAGTCTTGACCCTATTGCAGGTCGATCGGCGCGCTGGAGGCAATCGGTGCCCCGCCCGGCACGCCGATTTCAGTCGGCAAGCCATCTTCGGCCGCAACCACATCACGCACTTGATCCCAGTTCACGCGCAGCTGATTGGCCAGGTCTTCACGCTTGAGCAAGGCGTTAATCACCGCCGTGTGCTTGTCGACCACCGACGGTGTGCCATCGTCATTCAACGGTGTGTGCGCTTCGAGGTAGACCTTGCCGCCGCTGCGACCGAACTTGTAGGCGTCGCTGATGATTCGCACCGATGTGCCCACTGGCACCATGCCGGCCATTTCCAGCACGTTGTTGTTGAACATGCGGAAGCAGCCATGGCTGGTACGAGTGCCGATGCCGAACTTCATGTTGGAGCCATGGATCAGGTAACCCGGCGTGCCCAGGGTGAACTTGAACGGACCCAAGGGGTTGTTCGGGCCGGCCGGGACCACGTTGGGCAGCGGGTCGCCATTGGCAGCATGCTCGGCCTTGATCGAGGCAGGCGGGGTCCAGGTCGGGTTGGGTGTCTTGGCGATGATGCTGGTGTGGGCGATGGGCGAGCCCCAGCCTTCACGGCCGATTCCCAACGGAAAGGTGTAGACCACGTTCTGGCCCTTGGGATAGTAGTAGAGCCGGTATTCCGCAAGGTTGATCACAATACCTTCGCGCGGGCCTGGCGGCAGGATGAAGCGCGTCGGCAGTACGATCTCGGTGCCCGCCCCCGGCAACCAGGCATCCACACCCGGGTTGGCCGCGACCATCTCCGAATAGCCCAAGTCATAGGTGGTGCCCAGGTCGGCAAAGGTGTCTTCGTACTTGGCCTTGATCACCTGGACCTGGCCGACGATGTCTTCACCCGGTGGTGGCAAGGGCAACTGCAAGGCTGACGCGGCGCCAGCCGCACAGAGTGCAGTGAGAGACAGGCAGCAGGTGACGACGGAGAGGCGCGACAACATCCGGAAAATCCTTCGCATAACGACGGGTAGGTAAAAATCGATTGTATACGTGAAGCGCGCTTCTAGCTGCCCCTTACAACTCGAAACGCAGCTCCGGCCAGATCGGCGGCGTGCCACGCTTCTGGGACTCGAGAATAGCCCGGCACAGGGGGCACAGGCGCTGGTCCTGGAAAATCGAACGGTCAACCCGCGACCACCGCGGTTGGGCGGGCAGTAAAGTGCCGCACAACGTGCGATCGATGGAGCCGCCCAGTTCCAATTGACGCGCGACCAGATGCACCCGCACTTCCTGGCAGGCGAACAAATCCAACTGCTCGTCCGGCTCGATCAGTTGGTAGTTAAACAGGGACCAGGCAGGACGCGACATCAGGGGCTCCAAATCGGGGGGGCGCCACCTTAGCCGAAAGCCTGCCGGTAGAAAAGCGTCATAACAGCGGTTTTAGCGTCGGCCAGACATTTTCCAGCAACTTGCCCTGGGCGCCGACTGCAGGATGAAGTTGATCAGCCTGCATCAGCTCCGGATGACCGCCCACGCCCTCCAGGAAAAACGGTACCAGCGGGACGTTTTTTTCCTTGGCCAGCACGCCATAGATTTCGGCGAACGCAGTGGTGTAGCGCGGGCCATAATTGGGCGGCAACTGCATACCCAACAGCAACACCTTGGCACCGCCTGCCTTGGACTGGTCAATCATCGACGCAAGATTTTGTTTCAATTGCGCTGGCGGTTGCCCGCGCAGCCCGTCATTGCCGCCCAACTCGATAACCACCACGTCCGGCTTATGCTCTGCAAGCGCCGCCGGCAGCCGCGCCAGGCCTCCGGCACTGGTGTCGCCACTGATAGAGGCATTGACCACTTTATCGTCGAAACCTTCGTTCTTGAGCCGTTGCTCCAGCAATGCTACCCACCCTTTGCGGGTATCCAGGCCGAAACCGGCACTGATACTATCGCCAACGATCAGGACTGTACCCGCCGCTGCGTTCTGGGCCATGCACATCAAGGCCAGGCCAGCACTCAAAAACCACATTCGCATCGGATTCTCCATGGGCGCAAGCATTCTCACCGCGCGGAACCTTAGCAAAGTGGTTCCCAGCGCGGAAGGTGAACTGACTATCCTGCACGAACTGAGCCTGGAACTGAACAAGGGCGATAGCCTGGCTATCGTCGGCAGCTCCGGTTCAGGCAAATCCACCCTCCTCGGCCTGCTGGCCGGCCTTGACCTGCCCAGCAGCGGCGAAGTCACGCTCGCCGGGCAAGCGCTGAGCAGCCTCGACGAAGACCAGCGCGCACGCATCCGTGCCGAACACGTGGGCTTCGTATTCCAGTCGTTCCAACTGCTCGACAGCCTCAACGCACTGGAAAACGTCATGCTGCCGCTGGAGCTGGACGGCCGCAAAGATGCCCGCGAACGCGCTCGCCACCTGCTTGAGCGTGTAGGCCTGGGCCAACGCCTCACCCATTCGCCGCGCCAACTCTCCGGTGGTGAACAGCAACGGGTGGCGATTGCCCGCGCTTTTGCGGCCGAACCCGATGTGCTGTTTGCTGACGAACCCACCGGCAACCTCGACAGCCATACCGGCGAGCGCATTAGCGACCTGTTGTTCGAACTCAATAAAGAAAGCGGCACGACCCTGGTGCTGGTCACCCATGACGAGCGCCTGGCCCATCGCTGCCGACGCCTCATCCGTCTTGAAGCCGGCCTGATGGTCGCCCCCCTGGAGCCTTGATGGCACGTTTGCCGCTGTTGCGCCTGTTCAGCCTTGCCATGCGCCAATTGCTGCGTGATGCCCGCGCCGGCGAATTGCGTGTGTTGTTCTTCGCCCTGGTGGTGGCCGTGGCGGCCAGCACGGCCATCGGTTACTTCGGTGCGCGCCTCAACGGCGCCATGCTATTGCGCGCCACCGAGTTCCTGGGTGCCGACCTGGTACTCGAAGGCAGCTCGCCAGCGCGGCCCGAACAAATCAAGTCCGGCACCGAGCTGGGCCTGGATCACGCTCGCGTGGTGGAGTTCTCCAGCGTCATCGCCACCGATAATGGCATCCAGCTTTCCAGTATCAAGGCGGTCAACGAGCAATACCCGCTTCGGGGCGAGTTGAAAAGCGCCACCGTGCCCTTTGGTGACGAAACGCCAGGCGGCGGGCCGAAACCGGGTGAAGCCTGGGTGGAGGCACGGCTGCTGACCGCGCTAGACCTCAAGGTCGGCGACAGCATTGATGTGGGCATGAAGACCCTTCGCCTGGCCCGCATCCTTACCTATGAACCCGACCGTGCTGGCAACTTCTACAGCCTCACGCCCAGGGTGATGATCAACCTTGCGGACCTGGAAGCCACCGGCGTAGTGCAACCCGGTAGCCGCGTCAGTTACCGCGAACTGTGGCGAGGCCCCCAGGGCAGCACGGTTCTGCAGACCTATCGTGACCTGATCAAGCCAGGGCTTGCCGCCAACCAGCGCTTGCAAGACTCACGTGACGGCAACCAACAGATCGGTGGCGCCCTGGGCAAGGCCGAGCGCTACCTGAATATGGCCAGCCTGGTCGCGGTGTTGCTGGCCGGTGTGGCCGTGGCGCTGTCGGCCAACCGCTTCGCCACCCGACGCTTCGATGCCAGTGCGTTGTTGCGCTGCCTGGGGCTGTCGCGGCGAGAAGCCATGTTGCTGTTCAGCCTGCAGCTGAGCGTACTGGGCCTGCTGGCCAGCCTGGCCGGCGCCTTGCTCGGCTGGCTGGCGCAGTTTGGCCTGTTCTTCTTTTTGCATGACCTGCTGCCGGCGGACGTTCCGCCCGGTGGGCTGTTGCCAGCGATCGCCGGGGTCGGCACAGGGCTGGTCGCTCTCGCCGGCTTCGCACTGCCTCCCTTGGCAGCCTTGGGTCGCGTGCCGCCACTGCGGGTTTTACGCCGCGACCTGCTGCCCATTCCATCCAGTACCTGGATGGTCTACGGCGCAGCACTGTTCGCCCTGGGCTTGATCATGTGGCGTCTGAGCCTTGATCTGGTGCTGACGTTTGCCCTGCTCGGGGGTGGCGTAGTTGCTGCACTGATCCTGGGCGGCTTGCTCCTGCTATTGCTGCAAAGCCTGCGTCGCCTGCTGGCGCGAGCCTCTTTGCCTTGGCGTCTGGGGCTGGGCCAATTGCTGCGTCACCCCTTGGCGGCCGCTGGGCAATCCCTGGCGTTTGGCCTGATCCTATTGTCCATGGGTTTGATCGCCCTGCTGCGTGGTGAGTTGCTCGACACCTGGCAAAACCAGCTACCCAAGGATGCGCCCAACTATTTCGCCCTGAACATCCTGCCAGCCGACAAGGACGCCTTTGGCGCTCGCCTGCTGGAAGTGCAAGCGCAATCCGCGCCACTCTACCCAGTGGTGCCTGGCCGCCTGATCAGCATCAATGGCGAGCCGGTGCAAGAGATCGTCAGCAAGGACTCCAGCGGCGACCGCGCCGTGCAGCGCGACCTGAGCCTGACCTGGGCCGCCGACCTGCCACCGGGCAATGTCCTGACCGCAGGTTCGTGGTGGTCGCAGCAACCCACCAATGAAATTCCCGGCGTGTCGGTCGAAGCCAAGGTCGCAGAAAGCCTCAAGCTCAAGCTTAACGATCACTTGGTGTTCACCATCGGTGGGGAAAATCGCGAAGCGCGGGTCACCAGCCTGAGAACCATCAACTGGGATAACTTCCAGCCCAACTTCTTCATGATTTTCCAACCGGGCACTTTGACGAACCTGCCGGCGACCTACCTGACCAGCTTCTATCTGGCACCTGGTCATGACCAGCAGATCGTCGACCTGTCCAGAGCATTTCCGGCGGTGACCATCCTTCAGGTCGAGGCGCTGCTTGAGCAGTTGCGCAGCATCCTCGCCCAAGTGACGTTGGCGGTGGAATACGTGCTGCTCTTTGTACTGGCGGCGGGGATGGCGGTGCTGTTTTCAGGGCTGCAAGCCACCTTGGATGAGCGTATTCGCCAAGGCGCGCTACTGCGCGCACTGGGAGCCGAACGCAAGTTGCTGGTCAAGGCCAGGCGTATCGAGTTCGGATTGCTGGGTGCCGTCAGCGGGCTATTGGCGGCACTGGGCACAGAGTTGGTGACCTTCGTACTGTACCGCTATGCGTTTGACCTGGCCTGGCACCCCCATCCGTGGCTGCTGCTGTTGCCGGTGATCGGCGCGGTGCTGATCGGTGGCGCGGGGGTATTCGGTACGCGTCGTGCATTGAATGCCAGCCCGCTGACCGTATTGCGCGAAGGCTGAAACAACGCGGGCCCGCACTCATCATTGGGTGCAGGCCCGCATTGCTTACTTCACGTATTCGATGCCGGTAATCCACCAGCACACTTCACCGCCCGGGGTGTGGACGACAGCCTCATCGTCCACTTCCTTGCGCAGCAGTGCACGGGCCATCGGTGAGTCGATGGAAATGTAGTCCATCCGATCATAAATCTCGTCATAACCCACGATTCGAAAACGCTTGGTCTCGCCCTGCTCGTTTTCGATATCGACCCAGGCGCCGAAAAACACTTTGCCCTCTTGTTCGGGCATGTACTCCACTACGCGCATGTCTTCCAGGCGCTTGCGCAGGTAACGCACGCGCCGGTCTATCTCGCGCAGCAGCTTCTTGTTGTACTGATAGTCCGCGTTCTCGCTGCGATCGCCCAGGGAGGCGGCCCATGTCACCTTGCGCGTGGTGTCCGGGCGCTTCTCCCGCCACAGGTAGTCGAGCTCCTTTTTCAGCGCCTCATGACCCTCTTTGGTAATCAGCTTGGTACTCAAACGCTTGCATCCCCTGGAAATGTCCATTGATTCCAATATGCCACAACCTCAAGGCTTGGCGCCGACGAACAGAGCAGGATGATAAATGAACGCGAGAAAGTAGCCAGGCCATCAGACAGATTGCCTCACATCGCCCCTCCACCGAAACCACCGCCGACGTGGGCCGAGTCGTCGAGTTTGACCACACCGTCCAACGTCTGATCAAACTCAAACAGCATTGCTTGCAGGCTCTGCCGCCCGTCCCGCAATTGCGTCAACATGGCTGCCAACCTTTCTCTTTTCTGACGCACCACCAACTCTTGACTGTATGCATGGGCAACCCGCTTTTCAACGGCAGCGGCTAGCCCCTCCATTCGCTCCTGCTCGTGCTGCTGAGCAACGAAAGCGTCCGCCAACTGTGCTTCACGACTCTCCAGCGCCTGGGTGCGCAATTGCAGGGTGGCCTCCTTTTCCAGCGTTCGATTGACCAGTTCCTGGCGAAGCTGATCAAGCTCGACCTGCTTGTGCTGCAACTGACCATACCAATTCTCAAGCGCTTCCTCCCGCTTGAGCACGGCTGTTTTTTGCATAGTCAGTTCCTGAGCAACGCGCGCGAGGCTGGTCAAGGCGCTGTCTACTTCAAACAATGACGTAAGCTCGGTCGGTGCGCTCTGCACCGGTGACTCACAGAGGGGGGGAGCAAGAAGCGCCGGCGCCTCCGGTACCGCAGGCGCGACGAACTGGCGCTGCGGCTCGACCAGTTGCTCCAGCAATGGCGGCTGAGCCTCCTCCTCAGGCTTTATCTCCCTGGGTGGCGAGACCATTTGGGAAGAAAACCGAATGGACGGAACAATCAATGTAGCGCTTTCGATCGCTGCAGACGCAGGTACAGAGGCCCCCAAGGTAATCACCTTCATCACCAAGGCTTTCTTGATGATGACCGAATGATGATCTCCTGGCCGGGCGGCCGGCAATTTGCAGTCTTTCAGGTCGACAAAATGATAAGGAATCTGAGTATCGGTGTCGCTGGCGGGTTTCGCACTGGCGGCCGCCAGCGTCAGTATCTGCTTGAACACCTGCATGGCAATGTGCAGGTCCTCCTGGGCGTCAACACCGCTCAAAAAGTAGCGCTCGAGTTTTTTACGCAATGCCGCCACATATACCCGGGCCCTTCCGGGCTCAGTCTCTTCATCAAGACTGTACACGAGAAAGTTTGAGGCTATTTGGGGAACAGCAAAACCACAGAGTAACGCACCATTGAGTGGAGCATCCTCATCTGAGCGTTCTATAACAAGGGTACGTAGAAGCATCACGACAATCAGGCCTCACGATAATTAAGCATCAATTAAACCACCACAAAACCACCACAAAACCACAGCTAGACACCCAACCATTCAACGCCCCCATCATATAACGTTTACTTGCAGACGCCTCAAACTCAGCTGTAGGACTTGTCCTGTTAAATCGTCAGCACATATTCAAACCTTCTGGTTGAATGTAACATCCCACCCCAAGCTCCTGCCCCTTCAAGGTGCTTACCTCTTCAGACATATTGCCAAACTAACTCATCAGAGCAGCATAATGATCGAGATAAGTAACCTGACAAAAAAACTGAACAAAAAAAACGTAATAAATGATTTCTCGTTGTCCGCACAACGACAGGAATGCCTTGGATTATTTGGATCAGAAGGGCCCACTAAAACGACACTGTTAAAAATATTGGCTGGCTCGACAAGCCCCTCTTCTGGCCAGGTGAGTATCCTCGGTTTCGATACCCGCACGCACGCACGCCAAGCCAGCCAAGCCGTAGGCTATCAACCTGCGGAATTCAGCCATCCGTCAATGTCCGTCAGTAGCTTGCTCGATTTTATTGCCACGCTTCGCGGATTCAGCGGTGCTGAAAAACGCAAGCGCGTCGACAGGGTAGTCATGCAACTTGAACTCTCATCGTTAATCGGGCACCCGATCAGTACGCTCGCGACGGGTCTGAAACGCAAAGTCGCGATTGCCCAAGCTATCCTGCATGACCCTGCCGTTCTTCTATTGGATGAACCCTGCGAAGGCCTGGCGTCTCACCAACAGGGCAAGATCAGGGCACTTATCCAATCATTGACCGAAGAAATGACGGTGATCATTGCCTCGCGCGATTGCGAGTCTCTGGCCGATACCTGCACTCGCGGCCTGGTCATTGGAGACGGCTGCCTGCTGGCCGATTCCCCTATGCCCGAACTGCTGCGCAGTTCACGACACTTCCAAGCCGTGACACTGGCTTCAGAATCCGCACTGGACCTGCTGGCACTTGCGGTGCTGCCCGGCGTTGCAGGCATTGAAGAAGACCGTCTGCGCCCCGGCACGGTGACGGTACTGGCCATGCCGGGCCACAGCATTCTTCCAGCGGTCAATGCACTGATTGCCAACCGGCACTGGCAGGTTCACTCACTGAAAATGGAGCCCGGTCGCCTGAGCGATGTTGTTCATCATTTAAGCCATGAGGCGCCCCTTTGAACGCATTGCATGCTGTATTCCGCCGTCAACTTTCCAGCTATTTATCGGCGCCGACCACCTACCTAAGCATTACTGCGTTTGTTCTGATGTCCGCAACACTGGGGTTATACACCAGTCAATGGCTGGTACATGGTGGCAGTCACTTGCAGGCTTTCTTCCATTTTCACCCGTGGTTGTACCTCTTATTGATTCCCGCACTTTCAACGCAACTCCTGTCCTGTGAACACGAGGCCGGCTTCATCGATTTCTTGACAACTCTACCCCTCACACAGACAGAGCTCATCACAGGCAAGTATTTGGCCGCCTGGGCAACAGCGGGTTTGGCCCTACTGCTGACATTTCCAATTGTAATAGCTATCAATGTGCTCGGAACTGCAGACAACCTGGTCATTGCCACACAGTTCCTGGCCAGTTGGTTATTGGCCGGCACTTATCTTTCGGTCGGCTTTTTCATTTGCGCGCTGACACATCAACGCTTGGTTATTTTCATATTGACACTGTGTTTGCTGTTGATGGCTGGCGGTTTATCTTCTGTCTTGGACGCACTTGAGCATCAAACGCCTATCTGGGTCATCGATAGCCTGGCGTCACTCAGTCCATTTCTGCGCTTTGGCATGATCGACCATGGCTCTCTGCTGGCTCGAGATGTCTTGTACTTCATCAGCATGATTGTTGCTTTTCTCGCGGCGACGATTGTGCTCCTCAACTACAAAAAGCGCTGAGAAGGCCATTCTCGATGCGATCCACTTTGCGCACTGGCATAACGCTTACCGTCATTTTGCTACTTTTCCTGGCTTTTAATCTGGTCTGGGCCCCCAAACTTCCGGATCTGCGCTGGGACTTATCCCAGCAAAAGACCAACACCTTATCGCCCGCCGTATTGCAATTGCTTTTCAGGCTGGACGCTCCGCTGGACTTCTATTATTTCGATTCAAGCACACCGGGCGCGCGAAAACATTACGCAAAAAAGGTTGAAGAAAAGCTCAAGGCATTCGAGAAAGCAGCGAAGGGCATGATCAATCTACACATCATAAATCCCGCTCCTTTTTCAGAAGATGCCTACAAGGCAAGGCTGTATGGCCTTGAAGACAACGAGGGCTTTCGGGGCCTTATAGGCACCCGCGATGGCCAGACAGCACAACGCATCGAGTCATTCAGCGCCGATAGAGAACCTCTTCTTGAATATGAAATCAGCCACCTGATCACCCAAATCCTAAATCCCGAGCCACCTGCCATTGCGCTCTTATCTGGGTTATCACCGGAGGAATCAATCGAGTCCTTGGTGCAGGAGCTACACCGGCACTTCGACGTTTTGGAACTGGAGCCGAATGCCGATCACATCCCCCCCCGCACAAAGGTTCTGATGCTCGTACACCCTCGCAGGTTGTCAGAACAAACACTGTATGCGGTTGATCAGTTCGTACTGGGAGGCGGCAAGGTGCTGATGTTTATCGACCCGCTGAGCGAACGACAATCGGAGGAGACACATCCACCCGCCCCACTGGACGAACTGCTCGCCAGTTGGGGCGTGATGATGCAGAACGACAAGATACTGATCGATAACACTTACGCTCTACCAGACCAGCAACCGTCCACATTGACGCTGCCACGAAAGGCAATGACAACGAACGATGTCAGCACCTGGAAACTCGACTCAGTGACCTTATCCAGCAGCGGCACCCTGACACCCACTGATAAAAGCCAGACTCGCTTCACCCCACTGCTCAACAGCTCACGGCAATCTGCGCTCGTAGGGGCAGACGCACTGGACGCAGAAGTAACCACTACGGGGCAACGCCACGCCATCGCCGCCCGAATTGAGGGGCCGGCCTACTCGGCGTTCCCCGATGGCGTCGGTGAACTGTCCCCAGGCCTGCAAAAATCAGCACAGATTCATGTGGTAGTTGTCGCTGACACCGACTTGCTCGGCGAGCACTTGGAAAGCCAAATACAAAACACCAACAGCCTGTTTGTGCTCAATACATTGGATAACCTGGCAGCCCCGGATGAGCTGGCAAACATTCGCCCTCTCGCGGCCACGGACCGTTCATTACACGTACTGGAAAATCTGCGCGAAGCAGCCGAGCACGACTATCAGACCCAAGCCGCCGACTTGGTGCGACGGCTGGCGCAAGCCGAGAAGGAATGGCAACGCTTGAACCCGTCAACAACTGCATTGGGTACAGAGGCCATCGACACGAATACCCAGTTACAGGCACTCAACAAGGAACGATTGCGCCTGCCGATGGAACTGCGAGAACTGAAGATACAGGCCTATGCGCCCGTGCATAGCCTGGAGCGAAACGTGAGGTTCTGGCTTATCGTACCCGTGCCAGCGCTGCTGGGCCTGACAGCCCTGGGTGTTTACCTGTGGCGCTATCGCCGCCGCCCCGTTCCGCCCTCTGAGCTCTACTGACGCTTCAACGGCGCGCAATCAACCCTTGCCGGGCAATACGCGTCAACTGGCGGATAACTTCACCCGCGTTGCTGGCACTGGGAGCCTGGATAACAGCAAGGTCGAAACTATTATTGGCAAATCGGGCCAGAGAGTCGCCGTCCTCAACAAACTGGATCAGGAACGCCGAAGGCCGCCCGGTACGACGAGGCCAGCCATCCAGGTAACGCAACAGCGTCGGCTGGTGCTTGCCGCCCAAGAGGATTTTAGGATTGCGTTGAGTGAGGTCCGCGGTGATCGGAGCCAGGCGAATCAGGGGGCGTAATGCATTCATCGTGTCGAGTCTCTGCCTCAAAAGTCTGCGGGCAGGTGAGAGGCAACACCGAACCAGCGCTTTAGCGGAATTTCGAAGCGATGTAATCGCTTCTGTCGGGACCGTGATAGGTCACCCATGGCGCCCCGCAATTAGCTGTTTAAATCGGCGCATGAGCGGCATCCTAGAGAAGCCAACAGTGCGGTGTCAAGAATCCCGAGCAGCAAAAGGCCCGCACATGGCGGGCCTCTTGAAGGTTCTACGGGTAATCAGTTAGCGATGGCGCGATCAGCCGACAGCTTGCCGGCACCTTCGAGCAGCACCGCCAGCGAGCCGGCCAGCAAGGCCAGTGCGAACTCATAACCGTTATTGGCCATGAACAGACCGTTGTGGATATGCACCGAGAAAATCGCTACCACCGACAGGATGGCCAGGCCCAGTGCCGCAGGGCGAACCAGCAAGCCGATGATCAGTGCCAGGCCGGCGAAGAACTCGGTGCCACCCGACAGCAGCGCCATCAAGGTACCTGGCGCAAGGCCGATGCTTTCCATCCACTGGGCAGTGCCGGCCAGGCCGTAGCCACCAAACCAGCCAAATAGTTTTTGCGAACCGTGGGCGGCGAAGATGATGCCAACCACAATACGCAGGATGGTCAGGCCGTAACCGGCGCGGGTGGACAGGATGCTTTTGATCAGTGGGCTCATGGTGATAATCCTTTTCAAAGTAGGGGTTGGTTGGCCGCTATATTAATCAGATTAAAGAATGATAAAAGCCGAAAAAATGCCTAATTAACATCGATAAAATCGATTATTGGCGTAAGGCAATTTTCGGCGCTGGCGGCTCCAGGGACTCCCGCTCCCGATCAAACGCCAAGTAGTACTTGTTGACACTATTAACATAGCTGACGCCGCCCATCCCCACCTGCTCCATGGCAATGCGCTCCACCTGGAAGAACCACTGGTTGGGGTTGAGCCCCCGGCGTTTGGCCTCGGTGCGCATGCCCTGCACGCGCTCCGGCCCCATGTTGTAAGCGGCCAGCACAAAGGCCATGCGTTCACGCTCGTTGAGCTTGGGGCTGGCAAAGAACTTGCGACGGATCATCGCCAGGTAACGCGCACCCGCCTGCACATTGCTATCGAGACTTTCGATGTTGTTGACACCCACCCGCTGCGCCGCCGACGGCGTTATCTGCATGAGCCCCGTGGGGCCACCGCTGTTGCGGGCGCTGGGGTCCAGCGCGGACTCCTTGAAGGCCAGTGCGGCCAGGTTCAGCCAGTCCATACCCTGCTCGCGCGCGTGCTTTTGCAGCACAGGCCGTAGTTTTTCCAGACGTTGGCGATCGACGCGGGCGAGCGGGTTACGCACTTGATAGAGGCGTCGGTAGATACGCTGGAATGCCACATCCTGGTCGGATGGGGTTCGATAAGTCTTGAGAAATCGATCAATGCTCGCCCGCAGCATCGAGGCGTCCTGGCGCACAAACCAATACTCGTCGCCCGGTTCGTTGATCACCACCTGCTTGTCGAAACGCAACTTGGGCAGGATCTTCGACCAGCGCTCGGCAATTGGCTTCTCGACAATGGTCAGGTGAAAGATACCGGCTTGGACCATCTCCAGCACGTCTTCGACGGCCAGGGTCGGGTCAACCCACTCCACTTTCACCGGCGGCTGCTTGTGCAGCGCCAGCTTCTGGTTGACCTGGCTGATGGCGTCCGCCGCCGCGCTGCCAGTGGTCAGCGCCAGGGTGCGGCCAGAGAGTTGCTCCAACTTGGTAAAGCGACGCTCGCCTTTCACGCCCACCAGCCACAACGGTATATCGCTGGCAATCGGGTCACTCGCGCTGATTTTGTGCGCAGCCTTCACGTCCAGTAATTCACCGGGGGCCACCAGATCGCCTTCGCCACGGGCCAGGGCGCCGAGCAGTTGATCCTTGGCCTTGGGAATGATTTTGAGGCTGATCGCCTGGCCATCGCGGGCATGGCCATTGAGGTATTGCTCAAAGGCGCGCAGGCGATGGTACTCGACACCGATAGCCTGGCCTTGCACCTCGCCGGAACTGTTACGGCTCTGGTTGACCAAAACCCGCAGGGTACGGCTGGAGCGGATTTCCGCCAAGTCGCGGACCTTGCCGGGCTTGGTCACTTCCAGCGGCCCGTCCAGACGCGCGACCGCCGCGATGGGCAGCAGTAACGTCAGGCACAACACAAGCAACGCCGAGGGTCGGATCATCCGCTCTCCGGAAAAGAATACTGGCCAACGTCCTCGCGAAAAACGAGACGATGGGGGTCAGAAACAGAGCGCTTAATGCGCAGGCTTTGCGCGCAACCGTGGCACAGGGCAAGGCGTTCAGCCAACCACAATGAACTTGCGACGTTCAAAGACAGCGATAACTCGTTGTAGTTCTTCGATTTTCTTATAAATCTACAGCTCTGATATGCTTTCCGGCCGCAGGCGGAGGTAGCACCATGCAACTCATTGATATCGGCGTCAACCTGACCAACCCCAGTTTCGCCGAGAAACACCAAGCCGTTCTCGACCGAGCCTATGCTGCCGGCGTGCAACAATTGGTGCTCACCGGCACCAGCGTCGAGGGCAGCGAACAGGCCCTGGAACTTTGCGTAAACTTCGATGAAAGCGGCCAGCGCCTGTCCAGCACGGCCGGCATCCACCCCCACTCTGCCAGCGACTGGAACGGCGACAGCGCCCAGCGCTTGCGCAGCCTGCTCAGCGAAAGCCGCGTGCGTGCAGTGGGCGAATGCGGGCTGGATTTCAATCGGGATTTCTCACCGCGCCCGCAACAGGAAAAAGTCCTCGAAGAACACCTGGCCCTGGCCGTCGAGCTGAAACTGCCGGTGTTCCTGCACGAGCGAGATGCCAACGGGCGCCTACTGGAGATCCTCAAGGACTACCGCGACCACCTCACTGCCGCCGTGGTGCATTGCTTCACCGGCGAGCAACAGGCGCTGTTCAGCTACCTCGACCTCGACTTGCACATTGGCATCACCGGCTGGATCTGCGACGAGCGCCGTGGGATGCACCTGCATCCGCTTGTCAGGGAGATCCCCCGAGGCCGTCTGATGCTGGAGAGTGATGCGCCCTACCTGTTGCCGCGCACCCTGCGTCCCAAGCCAAAAAATGGCCGTAACGAACCGGCGTATCTGCCCGAAGTCCTGCGTGAAGTCGCTTTGCATCGCAACGAAAGCATGGAAGACCTGGCGCAGCACACTACCGCCAGCGCACGTTCGTTTTTCGGGTTGCCTGCCGTGGATTGATGCGGCGCATTGACCCATGTCAAAACCGGCTTCCTCAGTAGCGGCACAATAATGGCACCTTGCCAATGCTGTTTCCGCTATCAGAGAAAACCTTCCATGGGTGCCTGGCTTAGCAATATCTCGCTTAAATACAAATTTTGGGCCGTCAACGCGGTCGCCTTTATCACCACCTTGTTGCTGGTGCTGTACGCCGTGCAGCTCGAACAACAGGCGCGCAGCGATGCGTCCCAAGCCTCAGCGCAAGCCCAGGGCCGCCTGCTCAGCGCCTGGCCGGCCGACAAGGCATTGCCCCAAGACGCGCATTGGCTCACCTTCGCTCGCAGCCAAACCCCACAACTGAACGATCAGGATCTGTCAGCCCTGAGCAATGCCAACGGTTGGGTCGAACTCAATCACATGCCGTTGTTTGGCGAGAACCCATTGATGGGCGCTGAAGTGATCGCCCGCGCCGACGGCCAACAGGTTGCGGTGCTGGCTTTTGCACCCAGCCTGAGCCAGGTATTCGGTGAACGTTTTGCCAATTACGCCGTGGCCGTGGCCATCCTGATGTTGGCGATGCTAGGCGCTTCACAGTTACTGATCCGCTTCCTGCTCAGCCAGCTCAACACCCTTAAGGACGTGATGTTGCACGTGGAGAAAACCGGCGACCTCTCGGCCCGCGTGCCCCTGGCGTGTAAAGATGAAGTCGGCCAGATGGCCAGTGCCTTCAACGCCATGCAGGCCGGCTACCAGCGCGTGGTCAGCACCGTGGCACGCACCGCCCAGCAGCTGGACGATGGCGCCGCACGCCTGGCCAACAGCATGAACGACGTGCAGCACGGCATGCTCGGCCAACAAAGCGAAACTGACCAGGCCGCCACCGCCATCAACGAAATGACTGCCACCGTCTACCACATCGCCCAACATGCCGGCGCCACGCGCGACCTGTCCCAGACCGCCGACACCCTTGCCGGCAGTGGTCAGGAAGTAGTCATCCGTGTGCAACGCTCCATTGCAGGGCTGTCGACCGGCGTGCAACAGACTGCCGAAATGATCCAGAAACTCGCCGAAGACAGCCAGAAAATCAACGGTGTGGTGAGTGTGATCCACAGCATCGCCGAACAGACCAACCTGCTCGCCCTCAACGCCGCCATCGAAGCCGCCCGCGCCGGCGAAATGGGCCGTGGGTTTGCCGTGGTCGCTGACGAAGTGCGCAACCTCGCCAAGCGCGTGCAAAGCTCCACTGACGAAATCACCCGCATGGTTTCGGCATTGCAAGCCGGCACCCGCGACGCCGTGGACTTCATGCAGGAAAGCTCGTTCAAAGCCGACGACTGTGTGCAACAAGCCCAGGAAGCCGGCATCGCCCTCGCGCAAATCACTGGCGCCGTGGCACAGATGCGCGAAAGCAACACCCAGATCGCCGTCGCCGCTGAACAGCAAAGTCATGTTGCCGAAGAGATGAACCGGGCGGTAGTGAGCATTCGCGATGTGACCGAAAATACCGTGCAACAAACGGTGGATTCGGCGACCACCAGCAACCAACTAGCAACCTTGGCTGGGGAGTTAAGCAAAGCGATTGGGCAGCTGAAGCTGTAGGACTCTTCACCACGTAATCCTCCCCCTACATCCAAAGCGCGGTTTATCCCCGGTTTAGGTGAAACTTCCTAATATTCCTGGCGAATAACGCCGACTTCTTTTCCCTACCAACCTCTCCAAAGTCTCTCGCCTGACCAACCAGCGCGAGGGACCGCCGATGCACCTCTCTTCCGACGCCCAGTTCTCCTGGGCCATGTCTTGATCCCGGTTATCGCCAGGCTGGTCCTGGCCCCTATGGATGCCAAGACGCCGGACGTTGAAAACGTCTTGCGTGATTTCCGCGCCTGCCTGAACGACTTTGACGAGTGGGCCGAAAGCTTCTGGAGCTTCTCTGCGCTTGAGGTAGAACAGGTATTCAAGGTTGGCGATGAGGTCGTACTGGTCGCCCCAGCCTCCTCTCAAAAGTCCCAACGTACAGTCGCCCAGTGCAAGACCCAAGGTTCATTGACCCTGGTCCATATGTTCGAGAGCACGCAGTTCGTGCCCATCGGCAACACCCCCGTGATGCTGCAAGGCATTGCACCAGACGGCAGCCCGATTGGCGCGCAGATCCATCACGTGATCGGCCCCAGCGGCATTCTTGAAGTCAACGACTGCACCCGCGACCAGCGTTACCAAATCACCTTCTACCCCAACGTTTCCAAGGATCACGTCAAGGCGCTGTACGCGTCTTATCAGTCGGTGATCGAGGGGCTGGGCGCGGATCTTCGCGATGAATGGGCCAGTACGTTTAAACCGCTGTGGAAAGACTTTGCCCACGCCACGCCTTTGGAGCGCAGCGCGATGCAAGGCGTGGCGTTTTCAAGTGGGATCGCCAAGGCGCTCTACAACCTTTGGGACAACGTCACGCAGCTCTATGACCTATTGGCGGATCTCAAGGCCAACAGCGAGAAGTTGCTGCAATACATCTCTCAGGCCGAACTCGATGCGCTGCTGAAGCTGAGCAAGGACGCGATCGCCAATGGCTTGTTGGTGCTCAGTGATGAGCCGCTGCTGTTCATCTACCTGTCGGCCATGGTCGCCTGGTTGCGCATGCTGCCGCCACCGCAGATGTACGAAGTGGTCGGCGAGATCACAGGGGAAGTGCTGATCAACCTGCTGCTGATCTGGGCGACGCGGGGCATGGGCGTGCAGATTCGCCTGGGTGCTCAGGTGTTGGGCCATATCAAATCCGGTCGAGTGCGCAAGTGGCTGGAGAAGCTGGCGGATCAACTGGTTGGGCCGCGCCTGGAACCGCATGTGGAGGCGGCTAAGCCCTTGTTGCTTGGCGGGCCGGCGACGCCGACCAAGGTGATTCCAGCGGTGCCGTTGAAAGCTGGGGATGAGTTGGTTTCGAACCCGGTGGCGATGGTTCGGGGCAAGGGTAGGCAGCGGACGGCGTTGGTTCGCCAAGAGCCGGTGGATGATGTGCCGGCTTCGGGCAAGAACCCGAATGGGGATGCGGCTTCAAGTTCGGATAGAACAGCCACTGATGGCTGCCCGGTGTCGATGGTTACCGGGGAGGAATTGCTGACCCTGACCGATGGTTCGCTGGACGGGATTTTGCCGTTTGAGTGGACCCGGTTGTACCGCACCAGCGCCGTGGAAGTGGATTGCGGGTTGGGGTTTGGCTGGAGTCACTCGCTGGCGCATCGGCTTTCTGTTGTGGGTGACTCGGTGGTGTGGACCGATCATGAAAATCGGTCGATTGCCCTGCCCTTGCCCTCTTCTTCTCGGCCTGCGATTACCAATAGCTTGGCTGAAGCGGCGATTCATCTGGGCGAGAAGCCGGATGAGTTGGTGCTGGCTCAAGCCTCACGTTTTTACCACTTCGTTAACGGTTCGCTGACGGCGATCAGTGATGCGTATGGCAACCGGCTGCGTATTTCCCGGGATGTTTTGGGGCGTGTTGAGCGGGTTGGTAACGCTGTAGGGCATTCGCTGTTTTTGCGTTATGAGTCTAGTCGCATTGTTGCGGTGGATTACCAGATTCAGCGGGCAAAGGGTCGTGAGCCCTACGTCTGGGTGACTGAGCACAACGTTGTTTCCTACACCTATGACGCACTTGGCAGGTTGGTTTCGGCGACCAATGCCGTAGGCGAAAGCGAGGTTTATCGCTACGACGACCAGCACGTCATTCTTGAACGGGGTTTGGCCGGTGGGGCGAGTTTCTTTTGGGCGTGGGAACGGTCTGGCAAGGCGGCGCGATGTGTCCGGCATTGGGCCAGTTTTTCGCAGATGGACACGCGGTATGTGTGGGATAACAACGGCCGCGTCACGGTGTTTAACGCCGATGGCAGTCAGGAAGTCTACGTGCATGACCAGCGAGCAAGGCTGGTGCAGCGGGTTGATCCGGACGGTGCTGAGCACTTCAAGTCCTACGATAACAAAGGTCGGCTGACCGTCGAGCAAGACCCGCTGGGGGCGGTGACGGCGTATCAGTACGACGACGCTGGCCGGTTGGTGGCGCTGTTTCCCGGGGATGACGAGCCCACATCCTACGAGCATGACAACGGCTTCGTACGGGTTGTACGGCGGGGTGACGCGGTTTGGAAGTATGAGCGTAATGATCAGGGCGACGTCACGCGCAAGATTGATCCTGAGGGGCATTTCACCGATTACACCTACAACAAAAACGGGCAGCTGATTGGGGTTTGGTACCCGGATAACAGTAGCCAGCGGCTGGTCTGGAATGCGCGCGGACAGCTCACTGAAGAACAGCTGCCCAATGGTGGGATCAAGCGGTATCGCTATGACGATATTGGGCGGCAAATTGCGCGTGAGGATGAGCACGGTGCGCTGACCCAGTATCAGTGGGACAGCGTGGGGCGCTTGGTTCGGGTAGTCCTGCCGGGCGGTGCTTGCAGGGAATACAGCTACAACCCCTACGGAAAAATCACCGCCGAGCGTGATGAGCTCGGGCGTGTTACGCGCTACGAGTACGCGGATGGTTTGCACCTGATCAGCCGTCGCATCAATGCCGATGGCACCCAGGTTAAATACCGATACGACAATGTTCGGTTGTTGCTGACTGAAATCGAAAACGAAGTCGGCGAAACCTACCGGTTGCAGTATCACGCCAACGGCCTGATCCAACAGGAAACCGGATTCGATGGCCAGCGCACCGCCTACGTCTACGACCTCAACGGCAATCTGCAAGAAAAGATCGAGCATGGCGATGACAGTAGTCAGCTCGTCACCCGCTACGAGCGGGATCACGCCGGGCGTCTCGTACGAAAAACCCTTCCAGATGGGAAGCCTGTCGACTACTCCTACGACCGCCAAGGCAATCTCCTTAGCGTCGATGACAGTCACTGGTTTCTAGCCTACGAATACGACCAACAAAACCGCCTCACCGCCGAACACCAAGGCTGGGGCACCTTGCGCTATGGCTACGACGCCTGCGGCCAGCTTCAGAAATTGCGCCTGCCGGATAACAACCGTGTGGTTTTTAATCATGCCAAAGGCGGTCACCTAGCGACCGTCGAACTCAACGGTTCAACGCTTACCTCACATCTATTCAAGTCCGGCCAGGAACACCAACGTCAACAAGGCCAACTCCTCAGCCACTACCACTACGACGACCAACAGCGCCTCCACGCCCACGCCGTCACCCAACAAAATCACTACCTCTACCAACGCCAATACGACTACGACAAATCCAGCAACCTCACCCGCCTGCTCGACACCCGCAAGGGCGAACACCGCTACCAGTACGACCCACTCAACCGCCTAACCCGCGCCGACCATTCCCAAGACCTGCAAGAACGCTTCGGCTACGACCCGGCTAGCAACCTGCTCATGCAAGACCGCCCCGGCCCCGACATCGTGGCTGGCAATCGTCTGTTGATGCAGGGCGACAACCACTACGACTACGACGCCTTCGGCAATCTGATCCGTGAACGACGCGGCAAGGGCCCGCAGCACGTCACCGAATACCGCTACGACTGCCAACATCGGTTAATAAGCGTCACCAAACCCAACGGCCAAGCCGCCAGCTACCGCTACGACCCTTTCGGCAGGCGCATCAGCAAAACCGTCGACGGCATCACCACGGAGTTTTTCTGGCAAGGCGACAAGCTGATCGCCGAACACCACAAAGATAAACACCGCAGTTTCATCTACGAACCCGACAGCTTCCGCCCACTGGTCATGTTGGATGGTTTCGGCCCCAAAGCAACCAAGCCCTACCACTACCAACTCGACCACCTCGGCACACCCCAGGAGCTCACCACGCCCGAAGGCGAAATTGTCTGGTCCGCGCATTACCGTGCCTACGGAGAAATCAGCCGGCTCGATATCGGAAAAGTCGACAACCCAATACGATTTCAGGGCCAGTACTTCGACCAAGAAAACGGGCTGCACTACAACCGCCATCGCTACTACAATCCGGATATCGGTCGCTACCTGACGCCTGACCCGGTGAAGTTGGCGGGTGGGGTCAACGCGTATAAATACGCGCCGAACCCTACTGCGTGGGTGGACCCGCTTGGGTTGAACAAGTGTCCGGGTTCCAATGGATGTAAACCGAAACATCGCGCTGAAGACCCGGAGGAAAGCGCTAAAGTAAATGAGGGAGACGTTGAGCCGCCCAAAGGCTCGGATACTAAGCTATCAAGGAACGGAGCGTTCAGAAGAGCAAAAGCAATTGGCGGAATTCCTACGACACAGCACCCCAAAGCTATTTCTCGAGAAGCCATCACCGACCAAGGTCGATACACTCCAGGAAGGGTCTATACGTTCGAATTAAATCATAAAGTTATCGAGATCCGAGAACACTCTTTAGGGCATGAGAAAGGCAATCATGGGCCTCACTTTAATACCGAAGTTAAAATCAACCGCTTAAAAGTCCCCTTAGCCATTGGTGACGACACCCACACAAACTACAGGAAATAAACAATGGACACTGTTTTCATATATCAAACTGGCATACACCCTTGGGACCAATTATATCCAACTAATGACGGAGATTACTTGACGATCTCGCTTCTCAACCAAGATTTCCAAAGCGTCTGGACGACCTGGCGCTTATTCGCCTCGCTGCTGACAAGTGAATGGCCGGTGATATTAACGTGGTATACCACGAGTTTTCCTCAACGGACCAAGACGCAAGAATATCTAACACTAAAGCATTTTAGGAGCAACTCAGCCCCAAAAGACGTATTCAAGAAAAATGAAGAAAACTTAGTGTATTCAGGAATAGAACACCTAAATAAAGACCCCAAAAAAATAGACCCTGCCAAACTTAAGAGCTATCGCAGATCACTAACTTTAATGCTAAAACAAGAAAACTTAGAAGACCAACTATGGCAGCGATTAAGCCATATAACCGATATTACCACCACGGAAGACTTCAAAATAATACTAGCTGGCAGTGAAAGCATAACATTTAGATTTTACGACGCCGAAACGCACGGCGTAGCTCAACTCATTTGTCATTCGATGCACTCATCAATATTAGTAAACGCTATTGATGCTTTACAAATCAAAGAGGTCTCTCGATCCATGGTGTACGAATACATACACAGCTAGTCTCCCTGCAAAAAACCAAAAGGCGACAAACACAAAAAAATACTGCCTTCACTTTGAATACGTAATCTGTACGACGGCATTTCCGGAACCAGAAAACGTCACCACTTCAGAGGCAACAGATGAAATACTGGAAAGAAGTAGGCCAAAATATCTTCTTTGAAAAGTTATTTAGTCAGCCTGTAGAAATTGGGAAAATCGCTCTATTTTCCTTGCAGATAGAAAACGACCGGCCGTCCTTAGGAATAGGATTCGACATTCCTGAATTCCCGGATGCATTACCAAAAAAATGGGAAGACAAGGGCTACAACACCTGCAGAATGGGAATTGATTGCCACGGCATTCGAGATCTAAAAATAGAAAATATTCCCTTACGTGAAGTTTTCACCGTGAGTATCACAAAGATAAACGGTCAGTTTCATTTTCAAGCGGCTAATAAAAACGCTCTAATCGAATTCAAGGCTGAATACATTTCACTTTGCGACCCGAATGCCTATATGAACAGCCCAGATGATTATTTTTTCTAGCCCTTATTAGCTCGGGTACGCATACGCTCTATGAGGCCAATAGCGAGCTTTGATTCGCCACCCCACCTGCCCCCACCTAAACTCAGCCCAAGTCATTTCAACGGACAGAGGATTCACCATCATGGGCAAACGTCACCCCAACTTCCCAGCCTGGCAATGGCGCATCCAGCCGCAAAGCCACAAGCACCCGACCAACCTCGGGCTGCAGCTGATCGCTGCGCCGCTGTTGATCATTGGCGTTCTATTGATCGCCTCCGGTGTGTTCAGCCTGAGTGCAGGCAGCATTGCCGTAGGCGTTGTCGGTGTACTGGCCGGCGTGGTGCTGCAACGCCACGGCCGCAAGCTGGAAACTCTGCACGGCCAACACTTTTGAGATTCAGCCAAACACCACCACAGTCTGGCGGCTGATCGCGATCAACTCACCAGTCGGGCTCCAGAGTGCAGCAGCAGCATGACCATAGCCATCACGAGCATGTTCGATGCTGACTTGGTATTGGCACCAGTCGAGCGTGGTGAGGTCGTGCAAGGGCTGGATAAATTCGATGGTCCAGGTCAGCGTACTGCCGGGTGCTGGTTTCTTCAGATGCGGTAGCACCGAAGGCGGCCAGGCATCGACCAACGCGAGGATATGCGCCTCGGTCAGCGGTTCTTCTTTCACATCCCCCCGCAGGCGTACCCAGCCGCCCATGTCGCGGGATTTATTGCCGGTAAATGGCAAGCCGCCAACGCTCCAGCGCATCGCCAGGTGTCGCATGAATTCCGGGGTGACGCCTTTGATGTAGGGCAGCTCCTGGCATTCATCCCAATGCTTGAACACTGGCGCAGGTTCTGCGGCGACGTCGATCTCGGATTCGCGAGGCGCACCAAAACTGGCTTGTACCAGGGTCGCGACTTCGCCGTTCTGCACGACTCGGCCGAGCAATTGGCTGACTGCCTTGCCTTCGCGCAGTACTTCAACTTGATAACTGGCCGGTACATCCGGCGCAACCGGGCCGACAAAAGTGATCGCCAGCGAGCGCAGGCTGCGATCAGCCGGGACCTCGGCGCGCAAGGCTTCGTATTGCAATGCGGCCACCAGGCCACCGAACGAGGCACGGCCCTGGGCCCATCCGGCGGGAATGGTGACATCCAGCGGGTTGCTACGGGCGGCGTCGAGCAAATCACTAAAGCGCATGGCGACCTCACATCAATCAGAACAGAGGGAGGATCTTAACCATCGCACCCGCCAGGCACAGCGCTTATTCCGGCCAAAAACCGGACAGATCTAGAAACAAGTAGCGCTGAGTTTATCCAGCACACGATCGGACCGCCCTTCGGCCTTGGCCATGGTGCGCTGCCATATGGCCACGCAGGGCTGCAGATCCGGCTGATGTTCGGCCTGGGCCAGCCACTGCCAGCAGTCGTGCCAGTCACCCAGGGCGCCTTGGGCTTTTTTGAGGTGAGACATGGCGTTGGCGGGAAGCTTGTCCAGTTCGGGATAGGCTTCGGCGGCATAACGCACGCGCTTGATCAATAACCGCAGGCGGTGGCGATCATGACCGGGGTCTTTAAGCGCTTCATCGAGTTTTTGCCATTGCTTCGCAAGACGCTTCTCGATGCGCGGGCGCAGGCCCTTGAGCAACTTCTGATGTTGGGAGGCGCGGACAAAACGCGGGAAAGCGTCGAGAATAAGCAGCAGATGCGCCAGCTCAGGGCTCTGCGCCACATGGCGATAGGCGTCGGGTTGCAGGCGCAGGCGACGGTTCGCTGCGTCATGGTAGCCATGCTGATGCAAATACGCCGCCAGCACCTCGCGGTCGCGTAGCGGCGTAGTCAATTGGCCAACCGTGCTGGCGGCCAGCTCAAGCTGCTCGACCCCCGGCAAACCCCGCAGAGGGCGCAACAAGCTGCGCAGGCGGCGCACCGTCGTGCGCAGGTCGTGCAGGGCCTCATCATCGGTGATGGCGGCGAGGCGAGCCTGGCAGCTCAGTAACCCTACTTCCAGGCCGATGACCTGAGCGACTAACTGATCGACCAACGCTGACATCCTGCCCCCACCTGCTGATGAAAAATCCTACCCGCCGCTACAGGTCAACGCCCGGCGCGGGACTCACGAATGTAGAACCGCGCTTTCTCGGCCTTATTGGCACAGCCTTCAAACGCTTCAAATTGCTGTTGAGTCTTGGCGCCAGTCAACAGGGACAGGGCCTTGGAGTAGCTCACCGTGCCGGCGAAACCTTCGGCCTTGGCCAGGTCCAGCTCATGCCACGCGGCGTCCAATTGGGTGCCGCAGCTGTCGCGGTACGCGGTTTTCCCGGCACAACCAGCCAGGGCCAACACGATCACAGGCACACACATCCAGGCTTTCATCGATGACACCTCAAAATAAAGAAAAAACAGTCGTACGTTGTAGACGTTGCCTACATGGAAAAGTGCCTTGTCCTTAGCCTGAAATCGATCGTACCTATTGCCAGAGCATACCCGAGTACCACGGCTACTCTGGAAAAATAGTATAGACACCACCAGCGATTGAAGCGGGCCCCTCAATAGGTGCATTGTGGGCGCCTGCCTTGGGAAGGACATGGACCATGAAAAAACGTGTTGCCTTGGTACTCGGCTCCGGTGGCGCCCGAGGTTACGCCCATATCGGGGTGATCGAAGAGATCGAGCGCCGCGGCTACGACATCGCCTGTGTCGCCGGTTGTTCCATGGGGGCCGTGGTGGGCGGGATTTACGCCGCCGGCAAACTGGATGAGTATCGAAACTGGATCGAAAGCCTCGACTACCTCGACGTATTGCGTCTGGTGGACGTGAGTTTCCGCTTGGGGGCGATTCGCGGCGAGAAGGTCTTCGGGCAGATCCGCAAGATCGTCGGCGAACTCAACATCGAGGAACTGCGCATCCCGTACACCGCCGTCGCCACCGACCTCACCAATCAACAGGAAATCTGGTTCCAGGAAGGCTGCCTGCACCAGGCCATGCGCGCCTCGGCGGCGATCCCCAGCCTGTTCACCCCAGTGATGCAGGGCAACCGTATGCTGGTGGACGGCGGCCTGCTCAACCCGCTGCCCATCGTGCCAGTGGTGTCGAGCCACTGCGATTTGATCATCGCGGTCAACCTCAACGCCACCAACCAGAAGCACTATCACTTGCCGGTGATCCAGCGCCCGCCGGCGTTCAAGAGTCGCTTCAACAATTTGGCGAAATCACTGGGTTCGCACCTGCCGTTTCGGCGCAAGCAAGCCGAGCAGTTGATGAAACTGGAGCAAGAAGCCTTGCTGGCTGAGGCGGCAGAGATCAACCCATGGCTGGACTCTGCCGAACCCGAATGCCAACAGCCGGCCGCCGCACCGGAAAAACAAGGCGCGCCAAAATCGGCAACCGGTTCGTTCATCATCGATAACGTCGGGCCGGCGTCGCTGCTGGATTTGATCAACCAGAGCTTCGAGGTGATGCAGACCTCACTGGCGCAGTACAAAATCGCCGGGTACCCGCCGGATGTATTGATCAACGTGCCGAAGCGGGTGTGCCGGTTTTTCGAGTTTTACAAGGCGCCGGAGTTGATCGCGTTGGGGCGCGAGATTGCCAGTGATACATTGGATCGGTATGAGAGTGAGCAGCACTGAGATTTTTGGTGTTGCTGATGGCCCCATCGGGGGCAAGCCCCCTCCCACACTTGACCGCATTTCTTCAGGTAGTACGCAGTTAATGTGGGAGGGGCGGTGCGACGATTCGACTTGCCCCCGATGAGGCCCGACCAGGCACCACAAATCTAGGCACTCAACAACCGATACCCCACCCCTGCCTCCGTCACGATAAACCTCGGCTGAGTAGGATCATCCGCCAGTTTCTGGCGCAAATGCCCCACCACAATCCGCAGGTAGTGACTGTCCTCGGTATGGGTCGGCCCCCAGATATCCTTGAGCAGTTGCTGCTGGGTAATCACCCGCCCCGGGTGCCGGGCCAGTTGCGCCAGCACTGCGTATTCCTTACGCGTGAGCGCCACTTCGGCGCCGTCCAGCAGCACACGGCGGTAGGCCAGGTCGACCGTCAGAGGGCCGAAGAGCAAGGCCGCCTCTTGGGCTTCGCCTGCCGGCGCCTGACGCAGTAAAGCGCGCACGCGGGCGAGAAATTCCTGGATGCCAAACGGCTTGGTCACGTAGTCATTGGCGCCGCCATCCAGGGCTTCGACTTTCTGCCCTTCGCTGGCCCGTACCGACAGCACCAACACTGGCACGCTCGACCACTCGCGAAACTCGCGCAGCACCTGCTGGCCGTCCATGTCCGGCAGGCCGAGGTCGAGCACCAACAGGTCCGGCTTGCTCAACGCGGCCTGGGCCAGGCCCTCGTTGCCGGTGCCGGCCTCGATCACCTTATAGCCTTGGGAGGCCAGGCTGATGCGCAGGAATTTACGGATCTGCGGTTCGTCATCAATGACCAAAATCGTCGCGGTCTGGCTCATGGTGTCCAATCAAAATCGTTGAAGAAAACAGGGTAGCTCATGCCTCGCGCTCCAGGCCAGGCTGAGTCGGCAAGGGCAGGAACAAGGTGATGCAGGTGCCGCGCCCTTCAATGCCATCGGCCACGCTGATATGCCCGCCGTGAGCGCCGACCATGCCCTGGCAGATCGCCAGGCCGAGGCCGGTGCCCTGCCCGCCCCGGTCGCCGCGTGCGGCGGTGTAGAACATGTCGAAGATCTTTGCGCGCTCGTCCTCGGGAATGCCCGGCCCTTCATCGGCCACAGCGAAAAACAGCTGGTTATCCGCCACGCCAGCACTCACCTGCAAACGCCCGTGGGCGGGTGAAAATCGCGCGGCGTTTTCCAGCACATTGACCAGCGCTTGCTCGATCAACGCCGCGTGCACATACAACAAGGGCAACTGCGCAGGCACCTCGGCGCGCACCTGCAAGGGCGCCAGCACTGCGCGCAGACGGCCGAGGGCGCTGCCGACGATATCGCCGGGCGACACCCAATCCCGTGCGAGTTTCAAGGCGCCATGACCGAGGCGGGTCATGTCCAACAGGTTCTGGATGTAACGGTCGAGCCGCTCGGCTTCATCGCGGGTGCCTTCGAGCAATTCGCGACGGTCTTCCAAGGGGATGGCTTCACCGAGGGCCAGCAGGCTGTCGATGCTGCCGCGCATGGCGGTCAGCGGCGTGCGCAAATCGTGGGATACCGATGCCAGCAAGGCACTGCGCAGTTGCTCGGTTTCGCCGTGCAGCCGGGCAGATTCCAACTCCTGCGCCAGTTGCGCCCGCGCCAGTGCCTGGGCCAGGGGCTGGCTCAAGGCGGTCAACAAACGGCGCCGTTGCCCGCTTAATTCCAGCCCGGGCTTGGGGCTGACACCGAGCAAACCCAGCGGCCCCTCTTCACCCGATAACGGCCACCACCACCAACGCCCAAAGGGCAGCGTGCCGGTGCCCTTGCCCGCCGGTTGATCGTGCTGCCAGGCCCAGTCGGCGGCGGCGCGTTCGGCTTCGGTGAGGGTCAGCGGCGCGCCGGTTTCGACTGTCCAAGCGCCTTGGCCATCGCGATTGACCAGGCACAGTTCCAGGTCGCTCCAGCCTTCCAGATGATGGGCCGCCGCGCTGATCACCGCTTGGCGGTCGGTGGCGGCGGTGAGTTTGCGCGACAGGTCGAGCAGTTCGCTGGTTTCTTCCTGGGTATCGCGCAGTGCCTGCAACTGTCGACGCTGACGGGCAGCCAGGTTACCGGTGAGCGCCGCCATCAACAGGAAAAACAACAGCGTCAGCACGTCCTCTTCGCGCTGGATGGCGAAAGAGAAATTCGGCGGGATAAACAGGAAGTCGTAGGTCATGAACGACAACGCTGCGCACACCAGGGACGGCCCCAAGCTGCTGCGCACGGCCACCAGCAACACGGCAGCGAGGAAGACCAGAGAGATATTCGGCAGCGGCAATACGCTGGATACCGCCCACGCCACCGCCGCCGCCACGACCGTCGCCACCACCGCCAGGCCGTAGTCGAACCACACCAGCCCGCGCACATCCGGCAAGCGCGGCGGTGCGGGGATGTCGTCGCTGTCGAGGACGTTGATTTCCAGGCCCCGGGCATTGCGCAACAACCGCGCCGCCAACCCGCCACCAAACAGTCGACGCCGCCAGCGCATCCGCGACTGCCCCACCAACAGTAGGCTGGCACGGCGCTCAGCGGCGTGCTGGATGAGCGTTTTGGCCACCTCCCCTGCGCGCAGCAACACCACTTCCCCACCCAGGCGCTCGGCCAGTTGCTGGGCATTTTGCAGGCGCAGCCGCGACTGCTCATCCCGCGCACCACCGTTGTCGATATGCACCAGGCTCCACGGCAAATGTCGCCGTTGGGCCACGCGGCTCGCATGACGCACCAGGCGTTCGGCCTGGGCATCGCCGTCCACGCCCACCAGCAAGCGGCCGCGAACGGCCGGAGCCGCCTGGCCGAGTTGGCGATAGCCTTGGGCCAAATCATCATCGACGTGGGCGGCGGCGGTTTGCATCGCCAGTTCGCGCAGGGCCATCAGGTTGGTTTGGGTGAAGAATGCATCGATGGCCGCGCGGGCCTGTTCCGGCACATAGACTTTGCCGTCGCGCAGACGCTCCAACAGTTCTCGCGATGGCAGATCGATCAGCAGCAGTTCGTCGGCCTCTTGCAGCACCCAGTCGGGCAAGGTCTCACGCACCTGCACACCGGTGATGCCGCGCACTTGGTCGTTGAGGCTTTCCAGGTGCTGGACGTTGACCGTGGTGAACACGTTGATGCCAGCGGCGAGCAATTCTTGGATATCTTGCCAACGCTTTTCATGACGGCTGCCGGGGGCGTTGCTGTGGGCCAACTCGTCCACGAGCACCAGCTTGGGCTTGGCGGCGAGCAGGCCGTCGAGGTCCATCTCTTCGAGCATCACGCCACGGTATTCGCTGCGCAGCAACGGCTGTTGTGGCAGGCCGCTGAGCAAGGCTTCGGTCTCGGCGCGCCCGTGGGTTTCGACCACTCCGGCGACCAATTTGACGCCCTGGCGCAGCTGGGTGTGAGCGGCCTGGAGCATGGCGTAGGTCTTGCCCACCCCGGGCGCAGCGCCGAGAAAAACTTTAAGCCGGCCACGGCCGTTGCGGGGCAGATCGGCTAGCAGGGCATCGGCGCGGCCGGAGTCGCTCATGCTGGGGGGTTCCTTCAAAATTTCAAATGCACTGGAGATCTAATGTGGGAGGGGGCTTGCCCCCGATAGCGGTGTATCAGTAACAAATATGCTGGCTGACCCACCCCAATCGGGGGCAAGCCCCCTCCCACAGAGGGTTACAGTTTTTCCAGGGCCATGTTCAGCGCCAGCACATTCACCACCGGCGGCCCCACCAACGGGCTTTCGATGTGCTCATCCAGCAACCGCTGCAAGGTCGACACCGGCACATTCCGCGCCGCCGCCACTCGCGCCAGTTGATAGGCAATCGCCTGCGGTGGCAAGTGTGGATCAAGACCGCTACCGGAGGTAGTCAACAACGCCAAAGGTACCGGCCCCTGGCCTGGAACCAGCTGTTTACTGGCATCGTCAAAAATGCGCGTCGCCAATGCCGGGTTACTCGGGCCAAGGTTGCTGGCGCTACTGGAAACCGTCGCAAAAGCGCCGGCTGATGGGCGCGGGTGGAACCAGCCATCACCGGTAAAATCCTGGGCGATCAAGCTGGAGCCGCGCACCTTGCCACTGGCGTCGCGCACCAGGCTGCCGTTGGCCTGGTCGGGGAAGGCAACTTGGGCGACGCCAGTCACCACCAGGGGGTAAGCGACGCCGGTGATCAGGGTCATGAGGACCAACAGGCTCAGGGCCGGGCGGACGATAGTTGTCATGTTCATTTCCTCTAGTCAGTCGAGAAACCTTGTGGCGAGGGAGCTTGCTCCCGTTGGACCGCGCAGCGGTCCCAAGCTCTACGACTGCTACGCAGCCGAACGGGAGCAAGCTCCCTCGCCACAAAAAACGTGTGTCAATTACACCAGGTGCAGCGCGGTGAGCAGCATGTCGATTGCCTTGATGCCCACAAAAGGCACCAGCAGGCCACCCAGGCCGTAGATCAACAGGTTGCGCCGCAGCAATGCCGCCGCACTCGCCGCCTGCACCCGCACACCGCGCAGTGCCAGGGGAATCAGCACCACGATGATCAAGGCGTTAAACACGATGGCTGAGAGGATCGCGCTCTGCGGGCTTTGCAGGTGCATCACGTTGAGCACGCCCAGTTGCGGGTAGATCGAGGCGAACAGCGCCGGCAGGATCGCGAAGTACTTGGCCACGTCGTTGGCGATGGAAAAGGTCGTGAGCGCGCCACGGGTCACCAACAGCTCCTTGCCGATCTGCACCACGTCCAGCAGCTTGGTGGGGTCACTGTCGAGGTCGACCATGTTGGCCGCTTCGCGGGCGGCCTGGGTGCCGTCGTTCATCGCCATGCCCACGTCAGCCTGGGCCAAGGCCGGGGCGTCGTTGGCGCCGTCGCCGCACATGGCGACGAGGCGACCGTCGTTCTGTTCGTGGCGAATGCGCGCGAGTTTTTTCTCTGGCGTGGCTTCGGCCAGCACGTCATCCACACCGGCTTCGGCGGCAATCGCAGCGGCGGTCAGCGGGTTGTCGCCAGTGACCATCACGGTGCGGATGCCCAGTTTGCGCAGCTCGGCGAATCGTTCACGAATGCCAGGCTTGACCACGTCCTTGAGGTGGATCGCGCCGAGCAATTTGCCATCGGCGCACACCAGCAACGGCGTGCCACCACTTTGGGCGATCTTGTCGATTTCCCGCGACAGTGCCGGTAGCAGGTCGCGGCGCTGTTGGCCGATGAAGGTGAGTAACGAATCCACCGCGCCTTTGCGGAACACGCGGCCTTGGTAATCGACGCCAGACAAACGGGTTTCAGCGCTGAACGGCACTGCGGTGAGCTCGTCCGGGGATGGCTCGGCTTGTGGGTGCAGGGCGCGCAGGTACTCGACGATGGATTTGCCTTCTGCCGTGTCGTCCGCCAAGGAGGCAAACAGCGCACCTTCGGCGACTTCCTTGCCGCTGACGCCAGGCGCCGCCACCACTGCCGAGCAACGACGGTTACCAAAGGTGATGGTGCCGGTCTTGTCCAGCAGCAACACGTGCACGTCCCCTGCCGCCTCCACGGCACGGCCGGACTTGGCGATCACGTTGAGGCGCACCAAGCGGTCCATGCCTGCGATGCCGATGGCCGACAACAAGCCGCCAATGGTTGTAGGAATCAGCGTCACCAGCAGTGCGACCAAGAACACCAGCGGCAAGCTGCCATTGGCGAAATGGGCGAACGGCTGCAGCGTCACCACCACCAGCAGGAAGATCAGGGTCAGGCCGATCAGCAGGATATCCAGCGCGACTTCGTTGGGGGTTTTCTGGCGCTTGGCGCCTTCCACCAGGGCAATCATACGATCGAGGGTCGACTCACCGGGGTTGGCGGTGATGCGGACCAGCAGCCAGTCCGACACCAGCCGTGTATTGCCGGTAACGGCAGAACGGTCGCCGCCGGATTCGCGGATAACCGGCGCAGACTCGCCCGTGATCGCCGCTTCGTTGACCGCCGCGATACCTTCGATAACCTCGCCGTCACCGGGGATCATTTCCCCGGCGGCGACGCGCACCACGTCCCCCTTGCGCAGGCTGGTGGCCGGCACCACTTTGAAGCTGCCATCAGCCTCTTTACGCCGCGCACTCAGGCCTTCACTGCCGGCCTTGAGGCTGTCGGCGCGGGCCTTGCCACGCCCTTCGGCCAAGGCTTCGGCGAAGTTGGCGAACAGCACGGTGAACCACAGCCACACGGCGATCTGCACGGCGACAAAGGTCGGCACGGCCGTGTCGGGCACGAAGCACAACACGGTGGTGAGGATGGCGGTCAGTTCGACCACCAGCATCACCGGCGAGCGTTGCAGCTGGCGTGGGTCCAGCTTGACGAAGGCTTGCACCAGCGCCGGGCGCCACAGCGCGGAGATAGCGGTTTTAGCGGGCTCCTGGGTGGTTACGGGAGCGGCATTTTTTGCAGGCATATTCATGTTCATATCCCTCTTAGCTCTCTATTTAGGAGCAGCCATACTCAGATGTTCAGCAATCGGGCCCAGCGCCAGCGTTGGCAGGAAAGTCAGGCCGCCCACCAGCAAAATGGTCACGGTCAACAGGGTCACGAACAGCGCGCCATGGGTAGGGAAGCTGTTCTGGCCAATCGGTGCGGCCTTCTTCATCGCCAGGCTGCCGGCCAGGGCCAGTACCGGGAGGATGTAGCCGAAGCGGCCGATCAACATGCCCAAGCCCAGCATCAGGTTGTGGAACGCGGTGTTGGCACTGAAACCGCCGAACGCCGAGCCGTTGTTGGCGCTGGCCGAGGTGTAGGCGTAAAGCAACTGGCTGAAACCGTGGGGGCCAGGGTTGCTGATGGCACTCGCCGGGCCTGGCAGGCTGGCAGCGATTGCGCCCAGCACGAGCACGCCAACCGGCATGACCAGCAAGGTCACTACCAGCAATTGCACTTCTTTGGCCTGGAGCTTCTTGCCGAGGTATTCCGGGGTTCGGCCAATCATCAACCCGGCGAGGAACACCGCGATCAGCACGTTGAGCAACATGCCGTACATGCCCGCGCCGACGCCACCGAAGATCACTTCGCCAACCATCATGTTGACCATTGCCACCATGCCGCTGAGGGGGCTGAGGCTGTCTTGCATGCCGTTGACGGAGCCGTTGGATGCCGCCGTGGTGGTCACCGACCACAACACGGTGCCGGTGGTGCCGAAGCGCGATTCCTTGCCTTCCAGCGGTGCGGCTTGCTCCACGGCTGGGTGGTTCAAGGTTGGGTTGGGTTGGTATTCGGACCACAGCGACGTGGCGCCGCCGATCAGGAACAACGCGAGCATGCAGCCAAGGATCGCGCGGCTCTGGCGCAGGTCTTTGACGTAGTGGCCAAAGGTGAACACCAGCGCTACAGGGATCAGGATGATCGACGCCACTTCGAACAGATTGGCCCACGCCGTCGGGTCTTCAAACGGATGCGCCGAGTTGACGCCAAAGAAGCCGCCACCGTTGGTGCCCAACTGCTTGATTGCAATCTGACTGGCCGCCGGGCCCAGGGGGATCACTTGATCCACGCCTTGCAGGGTCACGGCATCCACATAATGGGCGAAGGTTTGCGGCACGCCCTGCCACACCAGGAACAGCGCCAGCAGCAGGCACAACGGCAATAAGCCGTAGAGAGTAGCGCGAGTCATATCGACCCAGAAATTGCCCAGGGTCTGGGCGGATTTACGACCGATCCCACGACATAAAGCGACCAGCACGGCAAGGCCAGTGGCGGCGCTGACGAAGTTCTGCACCGTCAGACCAGCCATCTGGCTGAGGTAACTGAGAGACGCCTCACCACTGTAGGACTGCCAGTTGGTGTTGGTCATGAAACTGACTGCGGTGTTGAAGGCCAACGTCCACTCCTGGCCCGGCAACTTCTGCGGGTTGAGTGGGAGATAGTCCTGGAACAACAGGATCGTGAACAACAGCACAAACCCCGCCAGGTTGAATGCCAGCAACGCCAACGCGTATTTCTGCCAGCTCTGCTCCTGATGCTCGTCGACACCCGACAGGCGATAACACGCACGTTCCACGGGGCCCAATACCGGTGTGAGCCAGGTTCGCTGGCCCTCCATGACCTTGTAATAGAACCGCCCCAGGAACGGTGCAGGTACCAGCACCACGGCAAAAAAGGCAATGATCAGCCAATAGTCATAACTGTGCATGGCCCGCTCCTAGTTCCGATCCGCGCGTAACAGCGCAACCAGCAGATAAATGAACAGCGCCACGGCCAATAGCAGTGACACCCCGTCCAGAACACTCATGGAAGTCTCTCCGTTTAGCGGCGTGTTGCCGCGTGTGGAGCAATTGTCGGCAGGAGTGGTGTAAAGGAACGAGAGCGAGGGCGTGGGTGGGGCGTAAAGACGGCGTAAAGAGTGGTTTTATGCGGGGGTTACAGGGGATTTTTCGGTGCCTGGGTGGGCCTCATCGGGGGCAAGCCCCCTCTCACACTTGGCCTGCGGCCACCGGTCAAAATGTGGGAGGGGGCTTGCCCCCGATAGCGCCCGCCCAGGCACCACCGCACTCAACTGGTGCAATACCGGTTTTTTTCAAACGCAAAACCATCCCCTAGGCGACAGTTGCGCCGCTTTACGACACAGTTCTGCCGCATGGCATGCCCGCTGCAACACCTTGAATCATTCCAACCGGTTCAGGGAGAGCAACACATGAACACACAACTCAAACCCACCTTAGGCACCCTGCATCTTTGGGGCATCGCCGTCGGCCTGGTGATTTCAGGCGAGTACTTCGGCTGGAGCTACGGCTGGGGCGTCGCCGGCACCTTGGGCTTTTTGGTGACCTCGTTGATGGTCGCGGCGATGTACACCTGCTTTATCTTCAGTTTCACTGAATTGACGACCGCGATTCCTCACGCAGGCGGCCCCTTTGCCTACAGCCGTCGAGCCTTCGGTGAGAAAGGCGGCCTGATCGCCGGCCTGGCCACCTTGATAGAATTCGTCTTCGCCCCGCCGGCCATCGCCCTGGCGATCGGCGCCTACCTGAATGTGCAATTCCCGGCGCTGGACCCTAAGCACGCAGCCGTCGGCGCGTACATTGTGTTCATGGGCCTGAACATCCTCGGCGTTAAACTTGCCGCGACCTTTGAACTGGTGGTGTGCGTACTCGCGGTCGCCGAACTGCTGGTATTCATGGGCGTCGTCGCGCCAGCGTTCAGCTTCAGCAACTTCGCCCTGAACGGCTGGGCCGGTTCAGACACCTTTGGCGCGCCGGCAATCGCCGGCATGTTTGCGGCGATCCCCTTCGCTATCTGGTTCTTCCTCGCCATTGAAGGCGCGGCCATGGCTGCCGAAGAAGCGAAAGACCCTAAGCGCACCATTCCAAAAGCCTACATCAGCGGCATCCTGACCTTGGTGATCCTGGCCATGGGCGTGATGTTCTTCGCTGGCGGCGTGGGCGACTGGCGCACCTTGTCGAACATCAACGACCCACTGCCACAAGCCATGAAAACCGTGGTGGGCGACAACTCCGGCTGGCTGCACATGCTGGTGTGGATCGGCCTGTTCGGCCTGGTGGCAAGCTTCCACGGCATCATCCTCGGCTACTCACGCCAATTCTTCGCGCTGGCGCGCGCCGGTTACCTGCCGTCTTTCCTCGCCAAACTGTCGCGTTTTCAGACACCCCACCGCGCAATCATCGCTGGCGGCGTGGTCGGTATCGCCGCCATCTACAGCGACGGCCTGATCAACCTGGGCGGCATGACACTCACCGCGGCGATGATCACCATGGCTGTCTTCGGCGCCATCGTGATGTACATCATGAGCATGCTCAGCCTGTTCAAACTGCGTAAGACCGAACCGCTGCTGGAACGCACCTTCCGCGCCCCGGGCTATCCGATCGTACCGGGCATTGCCTTGGTATTGGCCGTGGTGTGCCTGGTGGCCATGGCGTGGTTCAACACGCTGATCGGGCTGATCTTCCTGGGCTTTATGGCAGTGGGCTTTGCCTACTTCCAACTCACCGCCCAAGCCCGCGCCGATGCACCGGCAGATGCGATGTTGACCGGGCTCTGATCTACTGGAGGCAGAACGGGCCTACACTGAACTAGTCAGAAAGCCCGTTACTCAAAGCAGTTATTCCCGTGGGAAAATTCTCCCACGGCAATCTGCCTCAAGGAGAGCCTTATGCCGTGGTATGCATGGTTGATTTTAGTGGTCGCGATCGGGTCGATCGTCGGTGGCCTGTTGATGCTGCGTGACAGCGCCAACAAAGTCGAACTCACCGACGAACAACGCAAGCGCGTGGCCGAACGCAATGCGCAGGCGGATGCCAAGGATGCGCAGGATCGCTGATGGCACCTGACCAACACCTGTGGCGAGGGAGCTTGCTCCCGCTGGGCTGCGAAGCAGCCCCTCCAAGCCCTACTCCCAATCCGCCCGGGCAATCTGCAAGCCGTGCTGCCCGTTGTAGGCAGCACGCTCCGGTTGGCTCCAGCCGCTGAGCAACGCCTCCTCCAACCGATAGATCTCAACCCCCAACGGACGACACACCGTCAACGGGTCCTGCGCCTGCGGCCCCCACATGGGCAGCGACAAATCCCCACCCGGGCACGTCGATAACGCACACAGCAGATCAATCTCGGCAAAGAACTCCAGGTAGTCGCCCTTCTGCGCCGGGCAGGCCTTCATGAAGTACATATCGTCGTGATTGAGGCCCGTGCACTGGAAAATATTCAACACGTCATGCACGTCGAACTCCGTCAAGCCGTGAGGTAATACCGCACGGGTCAGGTTCGAGTGGCAGTGATGATGAAAGTCTTCGCCAGTCAGCATACGGTTCACATAAGGATCGCAGCGTGTGCCAAGCAAATCGTGCAAGCGACCGCCGTGCTCATCGATGCCATAACTCGCCAGGCTGTCATCGGTGATGGTCACCAGCGGTCTTAAAAATGGCAAGTTCGACCATAGCCGGTCGTGGGTACTGACATGGGCACCCTGTAACTGCCGAGTACGCGCAGCCCATAGACGTTCGCGAGGGTCATTGGCGTTCCACACGTTGAAGTCCCCCACCTGCGGGCCAACCGGCGTCGTGACACGAAACACATGGCCCGCCGGGACCTTCCACGCCCGACCCGTACGGATGGGTACCTCGAACTGTTCGATCAAGGTGCGCTGTTGTCTTTGGTCCCGAATGCGCTCGTAAAACGCTGTGTCGACCTGCAACGCCGAGCCTTTACTGACTTGATAGGCCGCCGGATAGTCTTTGAACATGATTTGGATCCTCCATCGGGGTTAGGAAAACAGGGCCAACGACAGGCGCTCAGAATCATCCAGGTACAGACTCATCGCCTCCCCTGCCGCCGGCTTGTCCTGCTGAACCAATAGTTGATAAATCTCACGGTCACGCTCCAGCCAGGGCGACTGGAAACGCTGCTCATCGGGCGCAGCGCAAAACACCAGGCGTAACTGGGCAATCACTTGGGCGAAAAACTCATCGAACAGCGGGCTGCGCATCAAGCCGACGATCTGTTGGTGGAACACCAGGCTGTGAGTGGCAACCGCACGCCAATCCTCTCGCTCCCGCGCCAGGGTGGTGGCATCGATGGCGTTTTGCATGCGTTCGGATTGATCGTCAGTGAGCGCGTTACTCTGGGCAATGGCCTGCAATTCGAGCGTGCGACGGACTACAAACAAATCGCGCACCTCTTCGCGTTCCAGACGCCGGACCATAACCCCCTTATTACGCACATAGCGGGTCAACCCTTCCTGCCCCAGACGGTGCAACGCCTCACGGATCGTATTGCGCGAGGCGTTATAAGCCTTCACTAACTCCACCTCCACCAAGGCCATGCCTGGCACAAGTCGCCCACCGATGATGTCGGCACGAAGTTCCAGAGCGATCTGGTCGGCTAAAGATGAAGTGAGCGTCATGGGTCAATTCTCGATTGTTGAACAATCCGTAGCTTAGAGATAACCATTTTTCATGCCAACGTGACGAGGCATTGCCGAGATGTTTAAAAAGGTCCAATTTCGTTAACATGCCGGCATGTTCCCGAGGCAGCCCAATGCGTTATTCACAAGACCATAAAGCCCAGACTCACCAACGCATCATCAAAGAGGCGTCCGTACGCTTTCGCCGCGACGGCATTGGTGCAACGGGCTTGCAGCCATTGATGAAAGCACTGAACCTGACCCACGGCGGGTTCTACGCACACTTCACGTCCAAGGACGAACTGGTGGAAAAAGCCCTGCAGGCCGCCGCTGCAGAACTGGACGCCCACTGCCAGATGCTCTTCAGCCAGGAACGGCCGCTGGAAGCGTTTATTGATAGTTACCTCTCGGAATGGCACCTCACATCGCCAGACCAGGGCTGCCCGCTGCCCACCATGTCATCCGAACTGGGGCTTAGAGGCCAACACAGTGCAACGACAGATGCCGTGCTCGCAGCACGGGTCGAGCAGATCGAAACGGCACTCGACAATGGCCAGGGCGATGCCCAGGGCCTGGTGATGATGTCGACATTGGTAGGGGCATTGGTGCTGGCCAGAAGCGTTACAGACCCAGCACTGGCACTGCGGATCATGGACGTGGTGCGCGAGAGCCTGAAAACTCAAATCCCGGAGACAGAAAAGGCCGATCAATGACCGGCCTCCTGGCTTGATGAGTATTTAGTTCAGCGCCAACCTATCGCGATTCTTCTCCAGCAACGCCTTGCCGATCCCCTTCACCTCCAACAACTCATCCACCGCTGTAAACGGCCCGTTGCTCTCGCGGTAGGCGATGATCGCCTTGGCTTTGGCGGCGCCAATGCCGAATAGGTCACGACGCAGGGTCTCGGCGTCGGCCGCGTTGAGGTTGACCTTGGCCGATTGCTCGTTTTTGGACATCTGCGCGGAGATGGGGGTTGGGGCTTCGGGTTTGATGGAGGGGGCTGCGGTGGCGGTGACGGAGAGGGTGGTGAGGAAGGCGAAGATGAGGGAGGTGAGGTAAGGGGTTTGCATTTGACGCTCCTTGGGATCGGTAAGTGAAAAGCAGCTTTTCCGAAGCTGCTTTTCAAACTTAGGTGATCTTGGGGATTCGTCAAAAATGGTTGAGTAACAGGGTGTTAAGTCAGGGTTCCAAACGGCGTTGTTGATAGATCCAATCGACGATTTCGCCGTCGGGGGAGTAGCCGCTGACGGTGTCGCGCAGGAGCTGGCGGACTCGGGTGTAATCGTCGTGTTCCACAGCGGCCAGCAATTCAACCAGCTTGCCCTTGAGCACGTCCCAAGAGAGATGATCTTCGTTTGCACTCATGATCATCGGGTGCTGGGTGGCGACGACGTTGTCGCCAATTAACAATTCTTCGTAAAGCTTTTCGCCAGGGCGTAGGCCCGTGAATTCAATGGCTATGTCGCCGTGAGGTTTTTTGTCGGAGCGCACGCTCAGGCCGGAAAGATGAATCATCTTCTCCGCCAACTCGATGATCTTGACCGGTTCGCCCATATCCAGCACAAAAACATCTCCACCCTGCCCCATGGAGCCTGCCTGGATAACCAACTGTGCGGCCTCTGGGATAGTCATGAAGTAACGGGTGATTTTTGGGTGGGTAACCGTCAAAGGGCCACCTGACTGGATCTGCTTATGGAACAACGGAATCACAGAGCCGGACGAGCCCAATACGTTGCCAAAGCGGACCATGGTGAAGCGAGTTTTGTTAACTCTCGAAACATTTGATTTGTCTCCGAACAATACCGGAGCTAACTCATGACTAAGCGCTTGCAAGGTCAGCTCGGCCAACCGCTTGGTGCTGCCCATGACATTGGTCGGACGCACAGCCTTATCCGTGGAGATCAGCACAAAGTTGGCAACTCCCGACTGGAGCGCAGCTTGAGCGGTATTCAAGGTGCCTATGACGTTATTCAGCACGCCCTCTGCAATATTATGCTCAACCATCGGCACGTGCTTATAAGCAGCGGCATGATAAACCGTATCTGTTTTCCAGGTTTTCATCACGTCGAGAAGCTTGCCAGGGTTACGTACGGAACCCAAGATTGGTAGCAGCTTAACGGGTAGCGACTCGCGGGTAATTCGTTGTTCAAGTTCGCAAAGAATACTGTAGAGGTTGAACTCACTGTGGTCGTACAAAATCAATACAGTAGGCCCAAGGACCAAAATCTGTCGGCACAACTCGGAACCAATTGAACCGCCCGCTCCGGTGACTAGAACACTTTGCCCCTTGATGCAGTGCTCCAGCAAGTCACCTTGGGCTGGAACTGCGTCACGGCCGAGCAGATCTGCAATATCGACCTCTTGAATGTCATCGACTTTGACCCGGCCGCTCGCCAGATCCATGAAGCCTGGAACACTGCGTACATGAAGTGGAAACCCCTCAAGAAAGCTGAGGATTTCTCGACGACGACCACGGTTTGAAGAAGGAATTGCGAGTAATATTTCCTGAGCGCCCGTGGCCTCAATCATTGACTGGATGTGCTTAGGCTTATAAACCTGCAAGCCTGAAATGACACGATCAGAGATACTGGCGTCGTCATCGATAAAGGCGACTGGACGCATCGCACGCCCCATTCGCAGTGCTGCTACCAGTTGATTACCGGCAGCCCCCGCACCGTAAATCGCCACACGCGGCAATCCGTCATCACGGCTGGTAAAAGGCACGTGTTGAGATGCAGAAAACCAATCGCCCAGGAAATACTGGCGCATGGCCAAACGAAGCCCACCGACCATGATCATGCTCAACCACCAATAGTTGAAAATGATCGAGCGTGGCACTACGTGCTGATGGTTGCTGTACCAGTAGACAACAACCCCCAAAACCAGAGAAGACAGAGTGACAGCCTTGATGATCGCTATTAGCGCGTCATTGCCGAAGTAACGCATGACTGCGCGGTACATACCAAAACGGATAAATAGAGGAATAGCGACGACAGGAGCTGCAAGGAACAGCCAAAAGTGAAAGATCAGGGGGTTGATCAAGGGATTGAACATTTCGTCCACGCCCAGCCTAACGGCAAAAGCCAGCCACAACGCCACCCACACCAGAACGACATCAGTGGCAACCTGAATCAGTCGTTTTGTGCGCCTGGAAAAACCTAGCAGCACCCCTCTCAATTTGTCCATAACCCCTTCATCCACTCAAACAGCTCCCAATACCTTTGTGTCAGATATCATACTATGTTTACCCGTGGTGCCTCGCTCAGAAATTGCGGATTTCAGACCCGCCCTACCAAGCTATACGCTGTCAATACAGGAATATGGAAAGAGGCGATCAGATGACATTGCGTCATCACCGAGTGCGAGAGAGGAACATGAAAGCTAGGCACCTTTTCTCTAAAAACACAGACAAAAAGTGCTTGGGGAGGGGGACACTGGGGTAACACGGCACTAACAAAAAAGCGCCGCACGCAAACTAACACTATCGCGCAGAATAACCATTCCACACAACCAGCGCGCTTCTAAGCGGTGAAAATAAACCGCCACGTAAAAAACTAAATCCAACCACCACAGGCGTAACTAAAGTCTGTCAGCGAATTTACTCGCAGCCTTCTTACGGCCACCATAATAAAATAACGCCCTTATCATGGGCCCCGCTAGCATGCCAACAATCAGGGCAATCACGACAAAAACCGCCACTGGCAGTTGACCACTCTCCCACCCCAAAAATCTAAGGGATACGGTATTTTGATTCTCCAAAACAAACCCTAATACTGCTACAGCTATTACCAGCACTGCAACGATCAGCAAAAGGCGCTTAAACCCACGCATAACTTTCTCCTACCCAAATACCCCTCAAACCCCCTCTTCCTCATCCTCATTCACCCGATCCCGCAACTCCTTCCCCGGCTTGAAATGAGGCACAAATTTCCCATCCAGACTCACCGACTGCCCAGTCTTAGGATTGCGACCCACACGCGGTGCACGGTAGTGCAACGAAAAACTCCCAAACCCCCGAATCTCAATGCGGTCCCCGGTGGCCAGGCACTGGGACATTTGTTCGAGCATAGTCTTGATAGCCAGCTCAACATCCTTGGATGAAAGCAGCCCTTGATGGGTGACAATTCGTTCGATCAACTCCGACTTCGTCATATTTTTCCCTTCTTTTTCAAGCAGCTAGGAAAAGCGCTTCGAAGGTTTTAGCATGACTTGATGTATTTGAACAGCCCACGCAGTAACTTATCTGCGGGTTAGATAGGTGCCCGCAATACACGCCTTACACCCTCAATTGCAGATCACCAGCATGGTGCGGGTAACAGCGCCGGCAGGGTTCCAACCGAAGAGGTAGTCGCCCTCTTCGTCCTTGGCATCACTGGATCGCGTGATGACCTTATAGCCCTGCATCTTGCACTCTCGGGCGGCGCGGCTTTCGCACTTGTCCCAGCTGTTGCCCAGGCCCGAGCAATCGACTTCAATGCCGCTGACGCCGCGCCTGGCGTGGGTCTTGGCACTGGTGACTGAGCACCCTGCAAGCATTACCACTACGAATACGACGATAAGCTTGTTCATTCAAATCCTTATTGAAGCCAAAACACGGAAACCGCTTTTATTAGGACTATAGTCAGTTCTGACACTGAGCTACGCGCCTTGGTTCGGTATTGTTGGTTCAACGAATTTCAGGCACAAAAAAGGGCGACCGAAGTCGCCCTTTTTCTATGGTCTGACAGAACTTAGTTCTGTTTTTCCATTTGTGCACGCAACAGGTCGCCCAGAGTGGTAGGACCAGCAGCGATGCTATCCGAAGGCTTGTCTTTCAAGCTTTGGATGGCTTCTTTCTCTTCAGCATCGTCTTTCGACTTGATGGAGAGCTGGATTACACGGCTCTTGCGGTCAACGCTGATGATCTTGGCTTCTACTTCCTGGCCTTCTTTCAGAACGTTGCGCGCGTCTTCAACGCGGTCACGGCTGATTTCGGAGGCTTTCAGAGTTGCTTCGATATCGTCGGCCAGAGTGATGATGGCGCCTTTAGCGTCAACTTCCTTCACGATGCCTTTAACGATTGCGCCTTTGTCGTTGTCCTGAACGTATTCAGAGAACGGGTCGCTTTCCAGCTGCTTGATACCCAGGGAGATGCGCTCGCGCTCTGGGTCAACCGACAGGATAACGGTATCCAGCTCGTCGCCCTTCTTGAAACGACGAACAGCTTCTTCGCCAACTTCGTTCCAGGAGATGTCGGACAGGTGAACCAGGCCGTCGATGCCGCCGTCCAGACCAATGAAGATACCGAAATCGGTGATCGACTTGATGGTGCCGGAGATTTTATCGCCCTTGTTGAACTGGCCAGAGAAATCTTCCCATGGGTTAGATTTGCACTGCTTGATGCCCAGGGAGATACGACGACGCTCTTCGTCGATGTCCAGAACCATAACTTCCACTTCGTCGCCGACTTGTACGACTTTCGAAGGGTGGATGTTTTTGTTGGTCCAGTCCATTTCGGAAACGTGTACCAGGCCTTCAACGCCTTCTTCCAGCTCTGCGAAGCAGCCGTAGTCAGTCAGGTTGGTAACACGAGCAGTTACGCGAGTGCTTTCTGGGTAACGGGCTTTGATAGCGACCCATGGATCTTCACCCAGTTGCTTCAGGCCCAGGGAAACACGGTTGCGTTCGCGATCGTATTTCAGAACCTTGACATCGATCTCGTCGCCAACGTTGACGATTTCGGAAGGATGCTTGATGCGCTTCCAAGCCATGTCGGTAATGTGCAGCAGGCCATCCACGCCACCCAGATCGACGAATGCGCCGTAATCGGTGAGGTTTTTGACGATACCTTTGACTTGTTGGCCTTCCTGCAGGGATTCCAGCAGAGCTTCACGCTCGGCGGAGTTCTCTGCTTCCAGGACGCTGCGACGGGAAACGACAACGTTGTTGCGTTTCTGGTCGAGTTTGATGACCTTGAATTCGAGTTCTTTGCCTTCCAGGTGCGTGGTGTCGCGCACAGGACGAACGTCGACCAAAGAACCTGGCAGGAACGCACGGATGCCGTTAACGTCGACAGTGAAGCCGCCTTTAACCTTACCGTTGATAACGCCCTTGACCACTTCTTCAGCTGCGAAGGCTGCTTCGAGAACAATCCAGCATTCAGCGCGCTTGGCTTTTTCACGGGACAGCTTGGTTTCACCGAAACCGTCTTCAACCGAGTCCAGAGCAACGTGAACTTCGTCACCGACATTGATAGTCAGGTCACCAGCATCGTTGTAGAACTGTTCCAGCGGGATCAGAGCTTCAGACTTCAGACCAGCGTGAACGGTTACCCAGCGAGCTTGGTAATCGATATCAACGATAACACCGGTGATGATGGAGCCTGCCTGAAGGTTCAGGGTTTTTAGGCTTTCTTCAAAGAGTTCCGCAAAGCTTTCGCTCATTTTAATTCCTGTTGATAAGGGCGAAGAATACGCCCATCTCCACACCCCAGACGGTGTGGGTCAGTTTCAGTTAAAAGAAGCCACCGCAGGACTATGACTGGTCCCCTGCGGCCTTCTTGATCACCCGGCGATATCGCGAATGGCGATTTCACTCAAGATGCGTTCCAGCACCTGCTCGATGGACAACTCCGTGGAATCCAGCTGTATGGCGTCAGCCGCCGGTTTGAGCGGGGCTACCGCACGCTGGGTGTCACGTTCATCACGTGCACGGATCTCATCTAGCAGACTCGACAGACTAACACCTTCGACTTTGCCCTTCAACTGCAAGTAGCGGCGGCGAGCACGCTCCTCGGCGCTGGCTGTCAGGAAAACTTTCAATGGCGCCTCGGGAAACACGACGGTGCCCATGTCGCGACCATCGGCCACCAGGCCAGGCGGCTCCTGAAATGCCCGCTGGCGCTGCAGCAAAGCATCGCGCACCGCCGGCAGCGCAGCTATCTGGGAGGCCCAGGAACCAACTTGTTCGTTACGCAGATCATCCGTCACGTCGTCGCCTTCGAGGATGATGCGCTGGGGATGACCTTCCGTCGCCCCGACGAACTGCACATCAAGGTGCGCCGCCAGCAGCTTCAAGGATTCTTCGTTGGTCAGGTCGACGCCATGGTTGCGTGCGGCAAACGCCAGCAGGCGGTAAAGCGCGCCGGAGTCCAGCAGGCACCAGCCCAGGCGCTTGGCCAGGATGCCGGCGATCGTGCCTTTGCCCGAGCCGCTTGGCCCGTCGATGGTAATCACCGGTGCTTTGATATTCACAATTGAGCCTCTTGGGCAACACGGATGCCGACGTGGGCACACAGTGTAAGAAAGTTCGGAAAAGACGTAGCTACATTGGCGCAGTCACGGATACGAATCGGCGCCGCCGCCCGCAGGGAAGCCACGCTGAAAGCCATGGCAATCCGATGATCGCCATGGGCATGGACTTCGCCACCGCCCATCAGGCCACCATCAATGATAATCCCATCAGGGGTCGGTTCACACTTCACCCCCAGCGCCAGCAGACCATCGGCCATCACCTGGATACGGTCGGATTCTTTCACACGCAGCTCTGCAGCGCCCCGTAACACGGTCCGCCCTTCAGCACAGGCCGCCGCGACAAACAGCACTGGGAACTCATCAATCGCCAACGGCACCAGCGCCTCGGGAATCTCGATCCCCGTCAACGCTGCCGCACGCACACGCAAGTCAGCGACCGGTTCGCCACCCACTTCGCGCGGGTTCTCCAGGGTGATATCCGCCCCCATCAGCCGTAGGATATCGATCACCCCGGTGCGCGTCGGATTGATGCCGACATGCTCCAACAACAACTCGGAGCCCTCGGCAATCGTGGCGGCCACCAGGAAGAACGCTGAAGAGGAAATATCTCCCGGCACTTCAATATGGGTAGCTTTCAACACATGACCAGACTCCACCGACGCCGTCGCGCCCTCCACCACCACCGGATAACCAAAGCCATGCAACATACGCTCGGTATGGTCGCGAGTCGGCGCAGGCTCAGTCACCGAGGTCTTGCCTTCGGCATACATCCCGGCCAACAACAGAGCAGACTTGACCTGAGCACTGGCCATCGGCATTTCATACATCAGGCCCTTCAGCGCCTGACCACCACGAATGGTCAGTGGCGGGTGCCCGTCCAGCCCGGTCTCGATCACAGCGCCCATTTCTCGCAGTGGCTTGGCCACGCGATTCATCGGGCGCCTGGACAGCGAGGCGTCACCGGTTAACACGCTGTCAAAGCGCTGCGCCGCCAACAACCCGGACAGCAATCGCATCGACGTACCGGAATTACCCAGATAAATCGGCCCCGGCGCCGGCTTCAAGCCATGCAAGCCTACGCCATGAATAGTCACACGCCCATGGTGCGGGCCTTCAATCACCACGCCCATGTCACGAAACGCCTGCAGGGTCGCCAAGGCATCTTCGCCTTCCAGGAAACCTTCCACCTCGGTCACACCCTCAGCCAGAGAACCCAGCATGATCGACCGATGGGAGATCGACTTGTCGCCCGGCACCCGAATGCTGCCCTTTAAACGGCCGCCCGGCTTGGCGATAAACGCCAGCTCATCGGCATTCACCGCCGTTTCCATATAGGCCCGGCGCGCCAGGATCTTGCTGAAATGCTCACGCGCTACCCGCGCACGGGTAAACACGCCCAATAGCTGATGACCATCCCCGGCATCGACCGCGTCGCGCAGGGCGTCGAGATCACTGCGGAAGGTGTCCAGGGTGCGCAACACCGCTTCGCGATTGGCGAGGAAGATGTCGTGCCACATGACCGGATCGCTGCCGGCAATGCGCGTGAAATCGCGGAAGCCACCGGCAGCGTAACGGAAAATATCGAGGTTTTCGTTGCGCTTGGCCAACGAGTCCACCAGACCAAAGGCCAGCAGGTGCGGCAGATGACTGGTCGCCGCCAGCACTTCGTCGTGGCGCTCGACCTGCATATGCTCCACATCGGCACCCAGCTCACGCCAAAGACGATCCACCACGGCCAGCGCAGCTGCATCGGTTTGCGCAAGCGGGGTGAGGATCACTTTATGGCGACGGAACAGCTGCGCATTGGAGGCCTCCACCCCGCTCTGCTCGGAACCGGCAATCGGATGCCCCGGCACGAACCGCGCTGGCATGCCGCCAAAGGCCAGTTGCGCCGCACGCACCACATTACCCTTGGCACTGCCGACGTCCGTCAGGATCGCATCGCCCAGATCCATGCCAGCCAACAGCCCCAGCAATTTCTCCATGGCCAGTATCGGCACGGCAAGCTGGATCACGTCAGCGCCTTGGCACGCGAGCGCCAAGTCTGCCTCGCAGCGGTCCACTACGCCCAACTCAACCGCCAACTGGCGCGATTGCGGGTCGAGGTCCACACCGACCACTTCGCCACACAGCCCGCTTTCACGCAGGCCTTTGGCGAAGGAGCCACCGATCAAGCCCAGCCCGACCACCACCAAGCGACCGATCATAGGCACAGCAGGTTGCAGTGCAGTGACATCAACCACGAGCCAGAACCTTGGCCAACGCCTCCAGGAAGCGGGCGTTCTCTGCCGGCAAGCCGATGGTGATACGCAAGTGGTTCGGCATGCCGTAGTTAGCCACTGGACGCACAATTACACCTTCGCGCAGCAAGCCCTGAAACACCGGGGCCGCTACTTGGCCGAGGTCGACGCAGATGAAGTTGCCCTTGGATGGAATCCAGCCCAGGCCCAACTCGCTAAAACCTTCCTGAAGTTGCCGCATGCCGCTTTCGTTGAGGCGACGGCCTTCTTCCAGGTAGTCGGCATCCTTCACCGCCGCACAGGCTGCCGCCAGGGCAAGGCTGTTGACGTTGAACGGTTGGCGCACGCGGTTCAGCACGTCGGCGACGACAGGGGCGGACAGGCCATAACCCACCCGCAGCGACGCCAAGCCATAGGCCTTGGAGAAGGTGCGCGACACCAGCAGGTTCGGGTAGGCCGCCAGGAAGTCCAGGCCGTCCGGCAGGTCGCTGCCTTCGGCGTACTCGATGTAGGCCTCGTCCAGGACCACCAGCACGTGTTCAGGCACGTCTTGCAGGAAGTCATCCAGCGCCTGCGCGTCAAACCAGGTGCCGGTCGGGTTGTTCGGGTTGGCGATAAACACCACGCGGGTCTGGGCATCGATGGCCGCCAGCATGGCCGGCAGGTCGTGACCCCACTCCCTGGCAGGAATGACGCGTGCATCAGCCCCTACAGCCTGGGTGACGATCGGGTAAACAGCGAAGGCGTGCTCGCTGAACACTGCATTCAGCCCCGGCGCCAGGTAGGCACGACCGACCAGTTCCAGAATGTCATTGGAACCGTTGCCCAGGGTGACCTGGCTCAGCTCCACCCGGCACTTCTCAGCCAGCAAGGACTTGAGCGCAAAGCCATTACCATCAGGGTACCGCGTCAGCTCAGCCAACTCTTCACGAATCGCCGCCAGTACTTTGGGGCTGGGGCCCAGCGGATTTTCGTTGCTCGCCAACTTGACGATTTTGGACGGGTCCAGATTCAACTCGCGTGCCAACTCATCCACAGGCTTGCCCGGGACGTAAGGCGACAGTTGTTGCACGCCCGGCTGTGCCAGGGCGAGGAAGTTGCCACTCATGTTAACGCCTCACAAAACCGCTTTCGGGTAAGAGCCCAGCACCTTGAGTGCCACCGCTTCCTGACTGATTTTCTCGAGCACACCTTTAACCAGCGGGTCACGGTGATGACCGATGAAATCGATAAAGAACACGTAGGTCCATTTACCGCTGCGCGAAGGACGGGTCTCGATGCGCGTCAGGTCAATCCCGTTGTCATGGAACGGCACCAGCAGCTCATGCAGCGCGCCGGGCTTGTTGCTCATGGAGACGATGATCGACGTCTTGTCGTCGCCGGTCGGTGGCACTTCCTGGCTACCGATCATCAGGAATCGCGTGGAGTTGTCCGGGCGGTCTTCGATTTTTTCGGCCAAGCGCGTCAGGCCGTACAGGCCTGCTGCCATGTCACCGGCGATGGCCGCCGAATTCCACTCACCCTTGACCCGCTTGGCTGCTTCAGCGTTGCTGGACACCGCCACGCGCTCGACATTCGGGTAGTGCGCGTCCAGCCACTTGCGGCACTGGGCCAGAGACTGGGCGTGGGAGTAGATACGGCTGATGCTGTCGGTCTTGGTGTTCTCGCCCACCAGCAGGTGGTGGTGGATGCGCAGCTCAACTTCACCGCAGATCACCATGTCGTGCTCAAGGAAGCTGTCCAGCGTGTGGTTGACCGCGCCTTCAGTGGAGTTTTCCACCGGCACTACGCCAAAATTCACCGCACCGGCGGCGACTTCGCGGAACACTTCGTCAATCGCGGCCATCGGCTTGCTGATCACAGCGTGACCGAAGTGCTTCATGGCGGCGGCTTGGGTAAAGGTGCCTTCCGGGCCGAGGTACGCCACTTTCAGCGGCTGCTCCAGGGCCAGGCACGACGACATGATTTCACGGAACAACCGCGCCATCTCTTCGTTGCCCAGCGGGCCCTTGTTGCGCTCCATTACACGTTTGAGCACCTGGGCTTCACGCTCAGGCCGGTAGAACACCGGCACTTCGCCTTCCGCCAAGGACGCCATCTTCACCCGGGCCACTTCCTGGGCACAGCGCGCGCGCTCACTGATCAACTCCAGGACTTTCTCATCCAGGCTGTCAATGCGTACGCGCAGGGCCTTGAGTTCTTGCTCAGACATTAGCCGTGTTCCTTTTCGAACTCTGCCATGTAGGCCACCAGCGCGTTGATCGCGTTGATGTCGACAGCGTTGTAGATAGAGGCGCGCATGCCACCGACCGAGCGGTGGCCCTTGAGGTTCAGCAGGCCGCGTGCGTCGGCGCCGGCCAGGAACGGTTTGTCCAGGCGATCGTCAGCCAGACGGAACGGCACGTTCATCCACGAGCGGTCGCTGAGGTTGATCGGGTTGCTGTACAGGCCGCTGGCGTCGATGAAGTCGTACAGGGTGCGCTTCTTCTCTTCGTTCAGCTTGCCCATGGCGGCGACACCGCCCTGCTCTTTCAGCCACTCGAACACCAGGCCAGACAGGTACCAGGCGAATGCCGGCGGGGTGTTGTACATCGAGCCGTTATCGGCCGCGACCTTGTAGTTGAGCATGGTCGGGCACAACGAACGGGCACGACCCAACAAGTCTTCGCGGATGATGTTGACCAGAATGCCGCTCGGGCCGATGTTCTTCTGGGCGCCGGCGTAGATCATGCCGTACTTGGACACATCGATTGGGCGCGAGAGGATGTCCGAGGACATGTCGCACACCAATGGAACGTCGCCCACTTCTGGCACCCAGTCGAACTCCAGGCCGCCGATGGTCTCGTTCTGCACGTAGTGAACGTAGGCCGCGTCCTTCGAGAGCTTCCACTCGTTCTGACCAGGAATGGCGAAGTAGTCGTAAGGCTTGGCAGTGCCTGCCACGTTGACGTTGCCGTAGCGCGACGCCTCTTCAATGGCCTTCTGGCCCCAGATGCCGGTGTCGATGTAGTCGGCCGTGCCGTCTTCCGGCAGCAGGTTCAACGGGATCTGGGCGAACTGCTGGCTGGCACCGCCTTGCAGGAACAACACTTTGTAGTTGGAGGGGATGTCCAGCAAGTCGCGCAGATCCTGCTCGGCTTTGTTGGCAATTGACACGAACTCATCGCTGCGATGGCTCATTTCCATCACGGAGAGGCCTTTGCCATGCCAGTCGAGGAGTTCACCCTGCGCACGCTGCAGGACTGCTTCAGGAAGCGCCGCGGGACCGGCACAGAAGTTATAGGCTCTCTTGCTCACATCCAATCTCACTCTGATCTGGTGGGGCTGCAATCATGTTCGGCAACACCCTTTCTCTGGAGCGAACGCCTGTGGGAGCTGGCTTGCCTGCGATAAGGGCACCTCGGTATCGCAGTGATACCGCGGCGCTGCCATCGCAGGCAAGCCAGCTCCCACATTGACCGCATCCAGCCAAAGGATGTGTTATTTCATAAGGGACAAACAACAAGGGGGCGAATCTTCATCCGCCCCCTGTGTGTCCGCTTATTCCTGCGGTTCTTCTTCGTCTGCGGCAGCGTCGAGGGTTGGCTCGTCGACGTTGTCATCGCCAGTTGCGATGACCTCGCCTTCAAATTCCTCGCCTTCCAGCTCTTCGCCTTCAACTTCCGACGGCTCCTGGACACGCTCCAGGCCTACCAATGTCTCGTCGCTGGCCAGCTTGATCAAGGTCACACCCTGAGTGTTACGGCCCAGGCTCGATACTTCAGCCACACGGGTTCGTACCAGGGTGCCTTGGTCGGAAATCAGCATGATCTCCTCGCCATCGAGCACCTGGACTGCGCCGACCAGACGGCCGTTGCGGTCGTTGCTGACCATCGCGATCACGCCTTGGCCGCCGCGCTTGTACTCCGGGAACTCGCTGATAGCGGTACGCTTGCCGTAACCACGCGCCGAAGCGGTGAGGATCTGGCTGCCTTCTTCCGGGATCAGCATCGAAATCAGCTTCTGCCCTTCTGGCAAACGCATGCCGCGAACACCGCGGGCGGTACGGCCCATGGCGCGAACGTCGGATTCCTTGAAGCGCGTAACCTTGCCGCCGTCGGAGAACAGCATGACTTCACGCTCGCCATCGGTGATGGCAGCGGAGATCAGTACGTCGCCTTCGTCCAGCTCCAGGGCGATCAGGCCCACGCTGCGCTGGCGGCTGAAGGATTCCAGCGGGGTCTTCTTCACGGTGCCTTTGGCAGTCGCCATGAAGATGAAGTGACCTTCGGTGTATTCCTCGACCGGCAACATGGTGGTGATGTACTCATCACTGTCCAGCGGCAGCAGGTTGACCAGTGGGCGACCACGGGCGGCACGGGATGCCTCAGGGATTTCGTAGGTTTTCAGCCAGTACACCTTGCCCTTGCTGGAGAACAGCAGCAGCGTGGTGTGGCTGTTGGCAACCAGCAGGTGAGCGATGTAGTCCTCATCCTTGACGCCGGTAGCCGATTTACCTTTACCGCCACGACGCTGAGCCTGGTACGCAGCCAGCGGCTGGGTCTTGGCATAGCCACCATGGGAGATGGTCACGACGCGCTCTTCTTCCGGGATCATGTCACCCAGGGTCAGGTCGAGGCGTGCATCGAGGATTTCGGTGCGGCGCACGTCGCCGTATTCGGCGCGGATCACTTCCAGCTCTTCGCGGATCACTTCCATCAGGCGCACAGCGCTATTGAGGATACGGATCAGCTCGCCGATCTGGTTAAGAATCTCCTGGTACTCGGCCAGCAGCTTCTCGTGCTCCAGGCCGGTCAGACGGTGCAGACGCAGCTCCAGGATGGCCTGGGCCTGTTCCGGCGACAGGAAGTACTTGCCTTCACGCAGACCGTATTGCGGGTCCAGGGTCTCGGGACGGCACGAATCGGCACCGGCACGCTCAACCATGGCCACTACAGCACTGGATTCCCACGGCATCTTGATCAGCGCTTCTTTCGCTTCCGATGGGGTCGGCGAAGCTTTGATCAGGGCGATCACCGGGTCGATGTTCGACAGCGCAACTGCCTGGCCTTCCAGGATGTGGCCGCGCTCGCGGGCCTTGCGCAGTTCGAACACGGTACGGCGGGTGACCACTTCGCGACGGTGACGCACGAAGGCTTCCAGCAGATCCTTGAGATTCAGGATGCGCGGGCGGCCGTCGATCAGTGCAACCACGTTGATACCAAACACGCTTTGCAGCTGAGTCTGGGCGTAGAGGTTGTTGAGGATAACCTCAGGCACTTCGCCACGACGCAGCTCGATCACCACGCGCATACCGTCTTTGTCGGACTCGTCGCGCAGCTCGGTGATGCCTTCAAGCTTCTTCTCTTTAACCAGCTCGGCGATCTTCTCGATCAGGCGTGCCTTGTTCAACTGGTATGGGAGTTCGGTGATGACGATCTGCTGGCGGCCACCGACCTTGTCGATGTCTTCGATCATCGAGCGGGCGCGCATGTAAATGCGGCCACGGCCGGTGCGGTAGGCTTCGATGATGCCAGCGCGACCGTTGATGATCGCGGCGGTCGGGAAGTCCGGACCCGGGATGTATTGCATCAGCTCATCGACGGTCAACTCGGGGTTGTCGATGAGGGCCAGGCAACCGTCGATGACTTCACCGAGGTTGTGCGGCGGGATGTTGGTGGCCATGCCCACGGCAATACCGCTGGAACCATTGACCAGCAGGTTGGGAATACGGGTAGGCATGACAGCCGGGATCATTTCGGTGCCGTCGTAGTTCGGCACCCAGTCCACGGTTTCTTTGTGCAGGTCGGCCAGCAACTCGTGCGCCAGCTTGGTCATGCGTACTTCGGTGTATCGCATGGCCGCAGCGTTGTCGCCGTCGACCGAACCGAAGTTGCCCTGGCCATCTACCAGCAGATAGCGCAGGGAAAACGGCTGGGCCATCCGAACGATGGTGTCGTACACCGCAGTGTCGCCGTGAGGGTGATACTTACCGATCACGTCACCGACAACACGGGCAGATTTCTTGTACGGCTTGTTCCAGTCGTTACCCAGCTCGCTCATCGCGAACAGCACACGCCGGTGCACGGGCTTCAAGCCATCGCGCGCATCAGGCAGTGCCCGACCGACAATTACGCTCATCGCGTAGTCGAGGTAGGACTGTTTCAGCTCGTCTTCGATATTGACCGGGAGGATTTCTTTGGCCAGTTCGCCCATGAGAAGCCTGATTCCTTTTTCGGGTGAAACCTCGTCACATCCATATGGGACGAACGAAGCTCGCCGCTGCCGGCACGGTGCCTGACAACGACTTACGACAAATCAACGAGTTATGACACGGATCTGCACGTTATAGGCAACCCCTCGGGGCGGCCCTGGAAACCGCCGGATGTTATCACAATCGCCGCCACGCACCTATCCCCCTGATGCGCATGGTGCATAGTTAGTTGACGGGTGACAGGCTTGAGGGGGACGAGAGAGGCTTAGAGATGGACTGAGGCTATTTTTTGAGGGCAGATCCGAGGGTTTTGTTGACTTTTGAGGCCAATCGGGAGCAAGCCCCCCACCCATACTTGAAGTGTGAACACATTCAAAAGGTGGGAGGGGGCTTGCCCCCGATAGCAATCTCACCGGCACCCAAGCCCTCAATGCAGCCGCTTACGGCACATCAACTTAGCCAGCTTGGCTACGTCCGGTCGCTCAACAACACCCTTTTCAGTCACGATCACATCGATCAAGTCAGCGGGCGTCACATCGAACACCGGATTAAACGCCTCCACGCCCAAGCGCTGGCCGACGATCTCCAGCAACTCATCGGTATCACGCTCTTCCAACGCGACGTCATCGCCAGTGGCCAGCATCAAGTCAATGGTCGAACTCGGCGCCACCACCATAAAGCGCACGCCGTGATGCATGGCGCACACCGCAAGCTGGTAAGTGCCGATCTTGCTGATCACATCGCCATTGGCGGTAATGCAGTCAGCGCCGACGATTACCCAAGTCACGCCCTTGGTCTTGAGGATATGCGCGCCGGCCGAGTCGGCATTCACCGTCACCGGAATGCCCTCACCCGCCAACTCCCAGGCCGTCAGCCGCGACCCCTGCAGCCACGGGCGGGTTTCGTTGGCGTAGACCTGCTCCACCAAGCCCTCCAGGAAAGCCCCGCGAATCACCCCCAGCGCCGTGCCGACACCGCCGGTCGAGAGCGCACCCGCGTTGCCATGGGTCAGGATCGCCTGGGCGTTGCCCTGATGCTTGCGGATTCGCTCCACGCCCAACTGGGCCATGACAAGATTGGCTTCACGATCACTCTCATGAATCGCAATCGCCTCGGCCTCCAGCACCGCCAGCGGATCAGCGTGCTTCTTGACCCGGTCCAGGCGGTCGCGCATGCGCTTGAGGGCCCAAAACAAGTTCGAGGCGGTCGGGCGCGTATCGGCCAACAGTGCGTAGTCTTCTTCCCACGCTGCTTGCCAGTCACCGCCCTCGGCGATCCGCTCACGGGCGGCAAGCACCAGGCCATAGGCGGCGCTGATGCCGATAGCCGAGGCACCACGCACCACCATCGAGCGAATAGCCGCAGCCACCTCATCAACCGTTGAGCAAGCGACCCAGCTTTCACGGGACGGCAAGGCGCGTTGATCGAGCAGATGCAGCGCGCCGTCGCGCCAATCGATGGCTTTCACTTTCTGGGCAGCCAACAGTCGATCGCGCATTCCCTACTCCGCACTCATGAACAAAAGCCGCCGATTATAGCGATCCGCCAGCCAAGACGCTCGGGTATACTTCGCCCTTCTTTTATAGCTGCCTGGGAAGAAGCCTTCGATGACCGCCACTGCCGCCCCGCTCGACTTGTTGCTACTGCCGACCTGGCTGGTACCCGTCGAACCCGCCGGCGTGGTGCTCAAGGGACACGGCCTGGGCATCCGTGACGGGCGTATCGCGTTTATCGGCCCGCGCGCGGCGGCACTGAAGCTTGCCGCCACCGAAACCCGCGAGTTGCCGGGCATGCTGCTCAGCCCCGGCCTGATCAATGCCCACGGGCACGCCGCAATGAGCTTGTTTCGCGGCCTCGCCGATGACCTTCCGCTGATGACCTGGCTGGAAAAACACATCTGGCCCGCCGAGGCCAAGTGGGTCGATGAGGCGTTCGTACGTGACGGAACCGACCTGGCCATCGCCGAGCAGCTCAAGGGCGGCATCACCTGCTTCTCGGACATGTACTTCTACCCCAAGGTCGCCAGCGACTGCGTGCACAACAGTGGCATGCGCGCGCAGATCGCGATCCCCATCCTCGACTTCCCGATCCCCGGCGCCAGCAACGCCGACGAGGCGATCCGCCAGGGCATCGAGCTGTTCGGCGACCTCAAGCACCACCCACGCATCAAGATCACCTTTGGCCCCCATGCGCCGTACACCGTGTGCGACGACAACCTGGAAAAGATCCGGGTGATCGCCGAAGAGCTGGACGCTGCGATCCACATGCACGTTCACGAAACCGCCTTTGAAGTGCAGCAAGCTGTCGAGAAGACTGGCGAACGGCCATTAGCACGCCTGGGCCGCCTCGGGCTGTTGGGCCCGCGCTTCCAGGCCGTTCATATGACCCAAATCAGCGAGGACGACCTGGCTTTGCTGGTAGAAAGCAACACCAGCATCATCCACTGCCCGGAATCGAACCTGAAACTGGCCAGCGGCTTTTGCCCGGTGGAGCGTCTGTGGCAGGCTGGCGTCAATGTGGCCATCGGCACCGATGGCGCCGCCAGCAACAACGATTTGGACCTGTTGGGCGAAACCCGCACTGCAGCGATGCTGGCCAAGGCCGTCGCCGGCTCCGCTACTGCCCTGGACGCCCACCGCGCGCTACGAATGGCTACGCTCAATGGTGCGCGGGCCATGGGCCTGGAAAGCGAGATCGGCTCGCTGGAAGTGGGTAAGGCTGCAGATATCGTCGCCTTCGACTTGTCGGGGCTGGCGCAACAACCGATCTACGATCCGGTCTCACAACTTATCTATGCCACCGGGCGTGATTGCGTGAAACACCTTTGGGTCGCCGGCAAGCAGTTGCTCGACGACCGGCAATTGACCCGCATGGATGAACAACAGTTGACCGCCACGGCCATTGCCTGGGGCCAACGCATCAGCGGGCACAGCGAATAACGCCGGCCTTGAATGCACGCATTCAAGGTCGACAAACCGATTTATCAGATTTAGAGGATTCACCATGAGCAACGTCGACCACGCTGAAATCGCCAAATTCGAAGCCCTGGCTCACCGCTGGTGGGACCGCGAAAGCGAGTTCAAGCCGCTGCACGACATTAACCCGCTGCGGGTCAACTGGATCGATGAGCGCGTCAACCTGGCGGGCAAAAAGGTGCTGGACGTCGGTTGCGGCGGCGGCATCCTCAGCGAAGCGATGGCCCAGCGCGGCGCCACTGTGATGGGTATCGACATGGGCGAAGCACCGCTGGCCGTGGCCCAACTGCACCAGCTGGAATCGGGCGTGAGCGTGGAATATCGCCAGATCACCGCCGAAGACCTGGCTGAGGAAATGCCCGAGCAGTTCGACGTGGTCACCTGCCTTGAGATGCTTGAGCACGTACCAGACCCGTCGTCGGTGATCCGCGCGTGCTTTCGCATGGTCAAGCCGGGCGGCCAGGTGTTCTTCTCCACCATCAACCGCAACCCCAAGGCCTACCTGTTCGCGATCATCGGCGCCGAATACATCATGAAGCTGCTGCCGCGCGGCACCCATGACTTCAAGAAATTCATCCGCCCGTCCGAGCTGGGTGCATGGAGCCGCCAGGCTGGCCTGACCGTCAAGGACATCATCGGCCTGACCTACAACCCGCTGACCAAGCACTACAAGCTGGCCAACGACGTTGACGTCAACTACATGATCCAGACCCTGCGCGAGGAGTAAGCCTGTGAAGTTGCGAGCAGTTCTCTTCGACATGGACGGCACCCTGCTGGACACCGCGCCGGACTTTATCGCCATCTGCCAGGCCATGCGCGCTGACCGCGGCCTGGCGCCGATCAACGACCAGCACATCCGCGATGAAATCTCCGGCGGTGCGCGGGCAATGGTTGCCGTAACGTTCTCGATGGACCCCGAATCCCCAGGCTTTGAAGAACTGCGCCTGGAATTCCTGGAGCGTTACGTCAAGGGTTGTGCGGTGCACAGCAAACTGTTCGACGGCATGGCCGAGTTGCTGGAAGACATTGAGAAGGCCAACTTGATCTGGGGCGTGGTCACCAACAAGCCACTGCGCTTTGCCGAACCGATCATGCAGCAACTGGGCTTGGCCGAGCGCTCGGCGTTGCTGATCTGCCCGGACCATGTGAAAAACAGCAAGCCAGACCCGGAGCCGATGATCCTGGCGTGCAAAATGCTGGGCCTGGACCCGGCCAGTGTGTTGTTCGTAGGCGATGATTTGCGGGATATCGAGTCTGGCCGTGATGCGGGCACCCGCACTGCTGCGGTTACCTATGGCTATATCCACCCGGACGACAACCCGCGTCACTGGGGCGCCGACGTGGTGGTGGATCACCCGTTGGAACTGCGCAAGGTGCTGGATAACGCGCTGTGCAGTTGCTGATGGCTCGAAGAACCTGCAAACACTGAGGTCAATGTGGGAGCTGGCTTGCCTGCGATGGCGCAGTGTCAGCCAGCACACATGCCAGATTGGAGACCGCTATCGCAGGCAAGCCAGCTCCCACAGGAATAGGATTCCAAATTGAGAGCTGTACCACTGTGAATTTTGTCGAGGCTATTTATGTTTGATTACTCTGCACGTCCAGAACTGCTCAAGGGCCGGGTGATCCTGGTGACCGGCGCCGGGCGCGGGATTGGCGCAGCAGCGGCGAAAACCTACGCCGCCCACGGCGCCATCGTGCTGTTGCTCGGCAAGACCGAAGCCAACCTGGCCCAAGTCTATGACGAGATCGAAGCGGCCGGCCATGCTCAGCCGGTGGTGATCCCGTTCAATCTGGAGACCGCCCTGCCCCATCAATACGATGAGCTGGCGGCAATGATCGAAAAAGAGTTCGGCCACCTCGACGGCCTGCTGCACAACGCCTCGATCATCGGCCCACGTACGCCGATCGAGCAGTTGTCTGGCGAGAACTTCATGCGGGTGATGCACGTGAACGTCAACGCGATGTTCATGCTGACCAGCACGTTGCTGCCGCTGCTCAAGCTGTCCCAGGATGCGTCGGTGGTGTTCACCTCCAGCAGCGTCGGGCGCAAGGGCCGGGCGTATTGGGGGGCTTACGGGGTGTCGAAGTTTGCCACTGAAGGCTTGATGCAGACGTTGGCCGATGAGCTCGACACTGTCGCGCCAGTGCGGGCCAACAGCATCAACCCAGGTGCCACACGCACCAGCATGCGGGCCCAGGCGTATCCGGGCGAGAACCCGACGGACAACCCGACGCCGGAGGAAATTATGCCGGTGTATTTGTACCTGATGGGGCCGGACAGTACCGGCATCAATGGGCAGGCGTTCGACGCACAGTAGTCGAAACGCCGCAGGGCTAAATGTGGGAGGGGCGGTGCGACGGTTCGACTTGCTCCCGATTGCAGTGGGTCAGTCAATACATACAGTGACTGACACACCGCTATCGGGGGCAAGCCCCTCCCACATTTGGTTTTGCGTTGGGCTTGAGAGGTTAGTTTTTCACCACTTCTTCAAGGGTGAAACGGCCCAGCGGGTTTTGCAGGAAGTTGCTGATATTGCTGCGTGAAATATTGATGTACGGGCTGTAGTACAGGTCAATCCAGTTCACATCCTGCTTCGCCAACTTCTGCAACTCCACATACATCTGCTCGCGCTTGACCGGGTCGGCCTCGATTCGCGCAGCCGCGACCAGATCTTTGACCTTGTCGTTCTTGTAACGGGTCATGTAGTTCTGGTTGGTGTCGTGGCCCAGCACGAAGGTGGTTTTCTGGTCCGGGTCGAGGATGTCGTTGGTCCAGTACATCACCGAAATGTCGTACTCACCGTCCACCAGCATCTGCCAGCTTTGGGTCGGGTCGACCTTTTGCAGGTTGGCGGTGACGCCGACCTTGGCCAACTGGTCCTTGATGATCACCGCAATCTGCTCGTCGGCTTCGTTACCGGCGTTGACCACGTAGTTCAGCTTCAAGTCCTTGGCACCCGCGGCGGCCAACAGCTTTTTGGCTTCGGTCGGGTCGTACGGGCGTTGCAGGTTGTTGGCGTAGTGGTACAGCGAACCCTTAGGGATGTAGGAATAGGCCACGGTGCCTTGACCGAAGGTGGCGGTCTTCACCAGCGATTGTTTATCGATGGCCATGTCCAGCGCCTGGCGTACTTCCGGCTTGGCCAGCAAGCCGTGCTCGTGGTTGATTAGCAGGTGATCTTCACGGGTGGACGGGTCGGAATGCACCACCACGTTTTTATCTTTCTTCAGCTCTTCTACCCGCGAAAAGGGCACGAAGATCGCGGTGTCCAGTTCGTTGTTCTGCACCATGCGCATGCGGGTGTTGTCGTCGGTCACCGAGACCCACTCCACACCGTCCAGGCTCACGTTCTTGGCTTGCCAGAAGTTCGGGTTCTTTTTCAGGATCACCCGATCGCCCTTGCGCCACTCGTCCACGGTAAACGCACCGGACGTCACCGGGTTTTCCGAGTAGGCGTCTTCGCCCATCTTGGTCATGGCTTTTTCCGACAGGATCGACACCGTCGGCGACGCCAGTTGTGAGAGGAAGGCTACGGCAGGGGTCTTGAGCGTGACCACCAGGGTTTTGGTGTCAGCCGCCTTGGCAGTGTCGATCAGGTTGAAAGGGTCAGCCCACAGTGAAGCCTTGTTGTCGCGAATACGCAGCAGGCTGAACGCCGCATCTTCAGCGGTGATCGCCGAGCCGTCAGAGAACTTCGCATCACGCAGTTTGAAAGTGTAGGTCAGGCCATCCTTGGAGATATCCCAGCTTTCTGCCAGCCCCGGTTCCATCTTGGTGCCCAGGTTATCCACGCGCACCAAGGTGTCGTAGACGTTGGCGAATACCCAAGTATCGCGATTTTGCGCGCTTTTGATCGGGTCGAACGTGGTGCTGTCTTCACGGCAGCCGATGGTCAAGACACCGGCGGCGTGCGCCAACCCGGCAGTAAGGGACCAAGCGGTGAGCGTCGCCGCGGCGAGTAGCTTCAAGTGGCGCGATTGCATGTCATAACTCCTTGTTTATAACGGCAGGAAGGGTCAACGGCTGTTCAAGCACGCAACTGTACCGATGCTCGTGCAGGAAGTGGGTAGGCGGCAACACTACGGAACACATGGCCTGCGCATGCCGGCAGCGCGGGTGAAAGGCGCAGCCGGCAGGCAAATTCAGCGGGCTCGGTGGCTCCCCCGGCAGGGGTTCGGTAGGCAAAGGCCGATGGGGGTCAATCTCTGGAATCGCCTGGATCAGCGCCGCCGTGTACGGATGGCGTGGCGCGGTAAATACAGCCTCCACCGGCCCCTCCTCAACGATCTTGCCCAGGTACATCACCGCCACTCGGTCGCACAGGCGACGCACGATGGCCAGGTCATGGGCGATAAACAGGATCGCCAGGTTCATGCGCTGTTGCAGCTCAAGCAACAGGTTGATGATCTGGCCCTGGATCGACACATCCAACGCCGCCACGCATTCATCGGCGATGATCAGGCGCGGCTCCACGGCCAACGCCCGCGCGATGCCGACGCGCTGGCACTGGCCGCCGCTGAGGGAGCCGGGTTTGCGGCTGGCAAGCTCGGGGCGCAGGCCGACAAGGTCGAGCAGCTCATTAACACGCGCGGGAATCTGCGCGGCAGTGACCTTGCGTTGTACTCGCAGCACTTCGGCAAGGGTTTCGCCGATGGTGTGGCGCGGGTTCAGCGCCGCGTAGGGGTCTTGGAAGATCATCGCGGTTTCATGGCGCAAGCGGGCGATGTCGATGGGGCTGCCGTGGGCCATGTCGATGCCATCGAACAGCACCTGGCCTGCACTGATGGGGTTAAGGTGCAAAATCGCCCGACCGAGGGTGCTTTTGCCGCTGCCGGACTCCCCCACCAGCCCCAACGTTTCACCCGCCGCCAGGCTCAGCGACACACCATTCACCGCCCTCACCCACTGCTTGTTAAGCCCGAAAAAGCCGGTGCCGGACGCGGCGAACTTCACTTCCAGATCCTTGATCTGCAACAGGCTCATGGGCGCGCCTCCAACGGGTAGTGACACGCCACGCGCGCGCCCTCGGGCAACACCTCGGTACACAAGGCGCCGACGTGCGAGCAACGCGGGTTGAACCGGCATCCGGCGGGCAAGGCGTCCAGCAACGGCGGCTGCCCGGGGATGGTGCGCAACAACGCGTGACCGCTACTGTGGGCTGGCTGGCAGTCGATCAGGCCAGCGGTGTACGGGTGTTGCGGATGGGCCAGCAGGTCGTATTTGCTGCCGAGCTCACAAAGGCGCCCGGCGTACATCACCGCGATGGAATCACAGGTCTGCGCCACCACGCCCAGGTCGTGGGTAATCATGATGATCGACAGGCCCCGCTGATCGCGCAGGTCCAGCAACAACCGCAGGATTTGCGCCTGCACCGTCACATCGAGGGCGGTGGTCGGCTCGTCGGCAATCAGCACTTTCGGGTTGCAGCCCAGCGCCACGGCGATCATCGCCCGCTGACGCATGCCGCCGGAAAATTCGTGCGGGTAATTGTCGACACGCGCCTGAGGATCGGGGATGCCCACCTGACGCAACACGTCGATGGCCTGCCTGCGTGCGTCTTTTTTCGATGCGCCTTGATGCAGACGAATGCCCTCGGCGATCTGCTCACCGATGCGCATCAACGGGTCGAGGTGGCTGCTGGGGTTCTGAAAGATCATGCCCAGTTGCCCGCCGCGTACGGCGCGCATGCCGGCATCGTCCAGCTGCAATAAATCCTGACCGGCAAGCCTCACAGCGCCACCGTGCACCCGTAGATTCGGCGACGGCAGCAAACGTATCAAACCGCGACAGGCCATGGTCTTGCCCGAACCGCTCTCGCCCACCAAACCCAGAATCTCACCCTCGGCCAGGTCAAAAGACACGCGGTCAACCAGGGTCACATCGCGCCCGGCATTCGTGGCGATCACGCTCAGGTCCTGCACCTGCAACAGACTCATGAGCGATCCCCCAGCACTTGCGCGACACCGTCAGCCAGCAGGCTGAAGCCCATGGCCAGGGTCACAATGGCCAACCCCGGAAACGTGCAGATCCACCAAGCCGTGGTGATAAAGGCTTGCCCTTCGGCAACCATCGTCCCCCACTCGGCGGTGGGCGGTTGCACACCCAAGCCCAGGTAGCTCACGGCAGCGCCATTGAGCAGCACCAGTACGGCGTCAGACATGGAAAATACAATCGAGCCGAACATCGCATTGGGCAGCAGGTGCCGGAACAGAATGCGCCCGTGACCAAAGCCCAGGCTTTTAGCAGCCAGGGCAAAATCGCTTTCTTTGAGCACCAGAATCTGCGAACGGATCAGCCGCGCATACGACACCCACCCCACCAGCGCCATGGCGATATAAAAGCTCTGCAAGCCCGGCCCGAGGATGGCCATGATCGCCAGCATCAACACCAGAAACGGAAACGCCAGAATCACGTCGATCACGCGCATGCATACGCTGTCGAAACGCCCGCCGATATAGCCCGAGACCGCGCCCACAAAGGTGCCGATCAGAAACGGGAAGATCACGCCGATGACCGCCAATTGCAGGTCAATGCGTGCGCCCCAGATCACTCGCGAAAGAATGTCGCGACCGTAATTGTCCGTACCAAAGGGATAGGCCACGCTCGGGCCAAGCAGGCTGAGATCGGTGTTTTGCGCAATCGGGTCATAGGGCGCGACCCACGGCGCAAACAGCGCAAGCGCAATCCACACCAGCAGAATCAACAGCCCCCATGCCGCGGTCAGGCGGCCATCGCGAAAACCAAAACGCAGGCGCAGACGCCACGGGGCAATCAATGGGCGGCTGCTCATTGCATCTTCACCCGGGGGTCAAGGGTCACCGTGACGACATCGGCGATAAAGTTGACCACCACCGTCGCGCAGGCCAGCACCATGGCCACGCCCTGCACCACCATGTAGTCGCGGGTAAAGATGCCGCGCACCAGCAATTGGCCGATACCGGGGATGGCGAAAAGGCTTTCGATCACCACCGTGCCGCTGATCAGCCAACCGATATTCACTGCCAGCAGGTTGACCGCCGGCACCAGAGAGTTGGGCAACACATGACGGCGAAACACCGCCGCTTCAGGCAACCCGCGCGCCCGTGCTGCGGTGACGTGGTCAGCCTGCAATTCCATCAACATGCTCGCCCGCAGGTTGCGTACCAACACAGCCGAGAGTGCCAGGGCGATGGTCAGGCACGGCAGCACCATATGGTGGGCCTTGTCCAGCCAGGTGCGGCCGTAGCCAGAGACCGGAAACAGCCCCCACTGCACGCTCAACAACAGGATCAGCATCAAGCCCAGCCAAAACGCCGGCATGCCCAGACCGACGGTGGTGAACACGCGAATCAGGTTGTCGGCCCAGCCGCCCTTATTGCGTGCGGCTACGGTCGCCAGCGGTACCGCGATCAACAATGCAAGCACCACGCTGCCCAGCACCAGCACCAGGGTCGGCTCGATGCGGGTGACGATCAGTTTCAGCGCATCGACCTTATACAACAGGGATTGGCCGAGATCGCCCTTGAGCAGGTTTTTCAGGAAGTAGAAATATTGCAGCCACAGCGGCTGGTCGAGCCCGTACTGGGCGCGGATTTTAAGCAAGGCGTCGGGTGTGCTGCGCGAGCCCAGCAGCGCACGCGCCGGGTCGCCAGGTATCGAGCGCACCAGCACAAAGGTAATCAGGCTGATGCCAAACAGCACCGGCAGCAATTGCAGCGGCCGGGACAGTACAAAGCGGTAGCGCGACAGGTTCATCCGTCAGCCTCGGTGACGCGCAAGAAAGTCCAGCAGCACTGGGAAATACGCCTGGGGTTCTTCGTAGAACGGCATATGGCTGCTGTTGGGGAATACATGCAGTTCGGCGTGCTTGGCTGCCACCTTCATGCGCATGGCGCAGGCCGGAGTGAGTTCGTCGTGCTGGCCGGTAGTGATCAGCATCGGCATCTTGAACGCGGCCATCTCCTTGAGGCGATTCCAGTCCTTGAGGTTGCCGATGTAGAGGAATTCGTTGGGGCCTTGCATGGTTTCGTAAGGCCCCATGTTCCAGTCGCCAAGGGAGCGTTTGACCGGCTCGGGCCACTCGTCGAGGCGACACACGTGGCGGTAGTTGAGCAAGGTGATTGCGGCCTGGTACTGCGGGTGGTCCAGGGTGCCCATGGCCTCGTGGCGCTGCATCATGGCCACGGTTTCGCTGCCGAGGGCGCCGCGCAGGCGCTCTAGCTCTTGGGACAGGTGCGGAATGTCGCCGACGGTGTTTTCGAGGATCAGGCTTTTCAGGGCGTCGGGATAATGGATGGCGTATTCGATACCCAGCCACCCACCCCAGGAATGCCCGAGCAAATGCACGCGGCCCAGGCCCAGGGTTTGGCGCACGGTTTCGACTTCTTCGACATAACGGCGGATTTCCCACAGTGAAACGTCGGTCGGTCTGGCTGATGCGCCCGTGCCAAGCTGGTCGAATGCAACCACTCGCAGGTTATGGTCTTTGAGCCAGCCATGGGCGTCGCGCAAGTAGTCACACGGCAGGCCTGGCCCGCCGTTGAGGCACAACAGCACCTCATCACCTTCGCCAAAGCTGTAGACCACGAGGTTATGACCGTCGACTTGCACGTTGTATTGCTGGTCGGGGGCAATTTCACGCCACATGCATACATTCCTTGTGTTGTATCGGCCTCGCAGGCAGCGGCCGCTTAACAGGCCAACACTACCGAGGTTGCCGTGCGTCCATAACCTAGCATTTCTTATAGGTTTGGCCTGGCAGTCCTTCGCCGGGGCGTGGCATTCTACTTGCAGCAAGTCGAGATTCAAATGAATTCGGGAGCAGAACGGATGCTGGCCAAGCTAACCGCCTTCAATCACCGTCTGATGCCGGGCAGGAGCCTGGACGAGCAGATGGACAACACCTTTGTCCTTGCCCAGCAGTTGGGTTTCGATGCCTTGGTGTATGACTACACGCCTGTGCCCATTGACCAGGATGGTGCACTGATCACCCCTTCGGTGCTGGAGCTGCGCAACACGCCGCCAGGCTGGCACACCCTGTGGTGCAGCGAAGGGTTTTACCAGATCGATCCGGTGCAACATCTGGCCCTGAGCAGCGTGTCACCCTTCGTGTGGTCCTACGACCCCAAAGCCGATACTGCCCTGCAAAAAATCATCGACCCCTGCCACGCCCCGGTTTCCTCCTACCTGCATGACCAGCAACTGACCTGCGGCGTCAGCGTGCCGATCCACCTGCCCCGTGGCGGCTTTGCGTCGCTGACCGGCCTGCGTACCGGCAAGGCGCGCGCCGTACTGCAAGATGCGCAGCAGACCTTGTCGGATTTCAGCCTGATTTCCCATGCCTTGCAGGAAGCCGCCTACCCGCTGTTCGGCAAAGAGCTACGCACCTACCCGCATATCCACCTGACCAAACGTGAACGCGAGTGCCTCAAATGGGCTGCGGACGGCCTGACAGCTGCCGAAATCGCCAGTCAATTGAGCCGTTCACTGGCGGTGGTCACCCTGCACTTGGCCTCGGCGATGCACAAGCTGGGCGCCAAGAACCGCGTACAAGCCGTGGTGCGCGCCACCCACTACCGTCTGCTCGAAGACTGACCCAGCAGTAAAAACCTAGCTGTTTTGCTAGTTACCTGAATTGCCCGCACGGATTATCGTGGCCCTGATCCTTTTTTTCAGAGCAGGGCACGAAATGGAATTCATCGAAAAAATCCGCGAAGGGTATGCGGCGTTTGGCGCCTACCAGACTTGGTACCGTGTCACCGGTGACCTGAACAGCGGCCGTACACCGCTGGTGGTGATCCACGGCGGCCCAGGCTGCACCCATGATTATGTCGACGCGTTCAAGGACGTTGCCGCCAGCGGCCATGCCGTCATCCACTATGACCAGCTGGGCAACGGGCGCTCCACGCATTTGCCCGACAAAGACCCGTCCTTCTGGACCGTCGGTCTGTTCCTCGAAGAGCTGAACAATCTGCTGGAGCACCTGCAGATCAGCGACAACTACGCGATCCTCGGCCAGTCCTGGGGTGGCATGCTCGGTAGCGAGCACGCGATCTTGCAGCCCAAGGGGTTACGCGCGTTTATCCCGGCCAACTCGCCGACATGCATGCGCACCTGGGTCAGCGAAGCCAACCGCCTGCGCACCCTGTTGCCCAAAGGCGTGCATGAAACCTTGCTCAAGCATGAGGCCGCCGGCACTTACCAAGACCCGGAATACCTCGCAGCATCGCGGGTGTTCTATGACCAGCACGTTTGCCGGGTCAACCCTTGGCCGGAAGAAGTGGCGCGCACCTTTGCCCAAGTGGACTCAGACCCCACGGTGTATCACGCCATGAGTGGCCCGACCGAGTTCCACGTCATCGGTAGCTTGAAAGATTGGAAATCCATCGGCCGCCTGTCGGCGATCAACGTGCCGACCCTGGTGATTTCCGGCCGGCACGACGAGGCCACGCCGCTGGTGGTCAAGCCGTTCCTGGATGAAATTGCCGACGTGCGCTGGGCACTGTTTGAAGACTCCAGCCACATGCCCCATGTGGAAGAACGCCAAGCGTGCATGGGGACAGTGCTGAAGTTTTTGGATGAGGCGTGCTCGGTGCCGTACAAAGCACTCAAGGCTGGCTGAACCACAATCCTGGATAAGTTCCAATATGGGTGGGGGGCCCCCCCCCTCCCACATTTAGACTTCGCTGGCCTCAGCTTGTGTGACTTTCTTCGGGGCATCGGCCACCAACGGAATCTCCCGACCCTCGGCGTCAAACAGCTTGCCGCCCTTGAAATAATCCCCGTCGCGCAGTTCCGATACATCACGGAAGCACAAGCTGCGCTCAGTCCCCGCCACAAACACCGACTGCTGGTCCGAATTCCCCGCGGTGAAGTGGTTGAACGCCAAGTTCAGTAGGATCGCCATGATCGCCGACGAGCTGATACCCGAATGGAAAATGGTCGCGAACCAACTCGGGAACTGATCATAAAAGCTGGGCGCCGCGATGGGAATCATGCCGAAACCGATGGAAGTCGCCACAATAATCAGGTTCATATTGTTGCGGTAATCCACCTTCGACAGCGTCCGAATGCCGCTCGCCGCCACGGTACCAAACAGCACGATGCCCGCCCCGCCCAACACCGACGTTGGCACGGCCGCGATGACCCGGCCCATGAACGGCAGCAGCCCGAGGATCACCAGAAACAACCCGCCGGTCGCCACTACAAAACGGCTTTTGACCCCGGTAACCGCCACCAGGCCGACGTTCTGGGCGAACGCGCTCTGGGTGAACGAACCGAAAATCGGCGCGAACATGCTCGACAACATATCGGCACGCAGGCCGTTGCCCAAGCGTTTGGAGTCAATCTTGGTGTCGATGATTTCGCCCACCGCCAGGATGTCCGCCGAGGTTTCCACCAGGGTCACCATCACTACGATGCACATGGAAATGATCGCTGCCACATGGAAGGTTGGCATGCCGAAATGGAATGGTGTAGGGAAGCCGAACATCGGCCCTTGGGTGACGCCCGAGAAGTCCGCCATGCCCAGGAACACCGCAATCACGGTGCCAATCACCATCGCCAGCAGGATCGACAGGCGCGAGATGGTCGCGCTGCCGATCTTGCTCAACAACAGCACCAATACCAAAGTGAGCGCCGCCAGGCCGACATTCGACATGCTGCCGAAATCTGCCGCGCGGCTGTTACCGCCCATCGCCCAGCGCGCTGCAACGGGCATTAGGGTCAAGCCGATGGTGGTAATCACGATGCCGGTCACCAGGGGCGGGAAAAACTTGGTGATCCGCGAGAACACCGGCGTGATCAATAAGCCGATAAACGACGCGGCCATCACCGCCCCGAGAATCGCCGGCACCCCGCCGGCGCCGTCGCTGCCCACAATCGCCACCATCGTCGCCACACCGGCGAAGGACACACCCTGCACCAGCGGCAACTGACAGCCAAAAAACGGCAGGCCAAGGGTTTGCAAGAGTGTGGCCAGGCCACCGGCAAACAACGACGCGGCGATCAGCAAGCCGATATCCGCCGGCGACAGACCGGCCGCCTGGCCGACGATCAGCGGTACGGCAACGATGCCGCCGTACATGGTGAGCACATGCTGCAGGCCGTAAGCCATGTTGGCCGCGACGCCTAGATTTTCATCTTCAGGCCGCTGCGGTGACGCCTTCGGGATAGTCATGGTGAGGGGATCTCTGTTTTTGTTGTGCAATCACTGTATGCAAAGGAATCAAGGGATGTCCATAGAGTTGTATACAATCAATCCCACAATAGGCTCTACCCAGTCGTTACAAAAATCCATTCAGCCGCCCTGCCCTGTGGCTTGAAGCCGTGCGCAAAAGGACCTGAAAAAAAATGCTCAACCGTAAGCTGCGTATTCACGCCCCAGCGATCTATTACTTCGACATGGTGCGGCGCTGTCATTCGATCCGGGAGGCGGCGCGTCGCCTTAACGTGGCGTCATCGGCGGTGAACCGACAGATCCTCAAGCTGGAAGATGAAATGGGCACGCCACTGTTCGATCGCCTGCCGGGCGGGCTGCGGGTAACAGCCGCCGGTGAGATCCTCACCCGCCACGTGACGCTGCTGTTGCAGGATGTGGAACGGATGCGCGGCGAACTGGATGGCTTGCACGGTGTGCAGACTGGCCATGTGGAAATTGCCACGGTGGAAGGTGCCGCCGTCGAACTGCTGCCCGCCGCCCTCAAGCGCATGCGCGAGCGTTACCCGCAGGTGACGATTGGCGTGACGGTGCAAGGTTCGCAGTCGATCCCAAGTGCGGTGACCAATGGCCAGGCTGATGTTGGGCTGGCCTTTGCCCTACCCCGAAACGCTGAAATTACGCAGCTGTGTGTCGGGCATTTCCGCTTGGGTGCACTGATGGCCCCCACCCACCCGTTGGCCGGTGAGGCCAGGGTCAGCTACGGGCAGTGTTGCGAACATGGGGTGATCCAGGCCAAGAGCGAGCTGTCGGTGCATCACCTGATCGCCCCGTTGCATAAGCGCACAGCGGCCGCGAACAAACCCTTGCTGCACAGCAACTCCATGGAGTTGGCCCGGCAGTTGGCGCGCCAGCAATTGGGCATCGCCTTTCAGACCCGTATCGGCATCGAGGCCGACCTGGCACGCGGCGAACTGCTGCATATCCCCTTGAGTGACCAGGGCGGCATCTTCAGCGACCTCGGCGTGTATGCCCGCAAAGACCGCGACCTGCCGGTAGCAGTGCAAGCCCTAACCCACTTGCTGGGCGAGGAAATCGCCCTGCGCGAACGGGAAGAAACGCTCTGCGCGCCGCGTATTTCCTGACTTTAACGGCAGTTTCGTTGCTGCCGATTCGGCATCGGCCCAGGCGAGATTCTGTTCTTTGGCGCACGCCGCCCTTGTGCTGATACTGCGCCGGTCGGCCCCTGCAAGGCCGTCATGAGCCAAACGCCAAAGGAACTAAAACAATGAAAAAGGCACTGCACGGCGCAACCGTATTGCTCACCCTGCTCGGCGGCGGGGAGGCCGTCGCGGTGGAATGGATGAACAACAGCGTAGGGTTTCGCTACGGCCAACAGTTCACCAATCCCAATAACCCCGACGATTTCAGCAAGCGCATCTACAGCTTTACCCACGCCAGCGGCTACCAATACGGCAGCAACTTCCTGAACCTGGATGTGTTCCTCTCCGACAGCCGCGACCCACGCAAGGGCACCGATCATGGTGGCAGTGAGGTGTATGCGGTGTACCGGCATCAGTTGTACGCATCACGGGTGTTCGATGTACCGCTGGGCACCGGTGTGATCAAGGATTACGCGCTGACCCTGGGCTTCGACGCGAACCGCAACAACAACTTCGCCTCCGCCAAAAAGCGTGCCCTGGTGATTGGCCCGACCCTCAAGTTCAATACCGTCGGCGTGTTGGACCTGAGCCTGATGTACTACAAGGAAAAGAACCACACCGGCATCCCTGGCGCCCGGGAGTCGAACCACACGTTCGACGATACCTACATGCTCAACCTGACGTGGATGCGCCCGTTCGAGATCGCCAACCATGGGGCGAAATTCCAGGGTTTCATCAATTACGTTGGGGAAAAAGGCGAGGATTACCATGGCCGCGATACCGCGCCGGAAGCGCTGATGCGTACGGCGTTGATGGTGGCAGTGCGACCGGGCAAGAGCGTGAAGCCGAACCTGTATCTCGGGGTGGGCTACGAGTACTGGCATAACAAGTTTGGTGTGGACGGTGGCCGGGGTAGCCGCACGTCGACGCCGACGGTGAATATGGAAATCACCTTCTAACTCATGCAGCTTAAACACTGAAGAAACCCAATCAAAATGTGGGAGGGGGCTTGCTCCCGATTGTGGAGTGTCAGTACTGAAAATGCTGACTGACACACCGCTATCGGGAGCAAGCCCCCTCCCACATTTTTTTACCGTATTGCCAGGTCAAGCCTTTGCCAGTTCCGAATTATCCGATTTCGGCCGCGCCAACCAATACCCCAACACCGCCAACGGCGCCGTCGCCAGCATCACGATCACGGTAATCAACAGGGGCTGGTCAATCATCGACGACACCAACAAGCTGCTTAAAAAGCACAGCCCCAATTGCAGCGTATTTTGCAGCGCCGCCGCCTTGCCGGAATTTTCTGCAAAGGGCATCAGCGCATTCGCCACGACGATGGGATAACTGGCACCGTTGACCAGTGCCATCAGGCAGAACGGAATCAATAAAGTCGTAAGGGTCGGCACGGTCAACGTGGCAACCAGATACAACGCCACCATGCTGATGCAGTAAGCCAGCAGCAACCACGGCAACAGCGTCTTACCCTGCAAATGCTGCAAGGCACTGCGGCAGCTGTAGCCGCCCACCAGAAAAGCCAACGTCGGCAGCACGTAGCTCAGGCCGATGTCATTCGGGCTGTAGCCCATGTCTCCGAGGATGAACGGTGACGCGGTCAGCCAGGCGAAGAAGCTGGCCGAGCATGCGGCGAACATCATCACGTTGCCGGTAAACACGCGAGAGGTCAGCAACTGGCCGTAGCCCAGGCGTGAAGTTTCACCTTCAACCGCCTGGCGTTTCGGCACGGTGCGCAGGAATAATGTAGGCAGCAGCAACAGCAACGACACCCCCAGCAATACCCCGAAGATCGCCTGCCAGCCAAGGTGATTCAACACCATCGCGCCCAACAGCGGCGCCAGGGCTGGTGACAGTGACATCAACGGCATGATGCTGGCGAACACGCGATGGGCCTTGTCCGCCGGGTAGCGGTCAATTACCAGCGCTTGCCAGCTCACGGCGGCGGAACACACGCCAATCGCTTGCATAAAGCGCAGCGCCAGCAGTTGCGGCGCAGTCTCGACCCAGAACATCCCCGCACAGCCCAGTACGAACAGGCTAAGGCCGGCAAGCAGAATCGGCTTGCGCCCCAAGCGGTCAGACAACGGCCCCCACAACAACTGCCCCACCGCAAAGCCGGCGAGGAAAATACTCAGGCTGGCGCCCACCGCCCCCGCGCCAATCTGCAACTGCTCGCCCATGGCGCCAAACGCAGGCAAGTACATGTCCATGGCGAGATAACCGAGCATGCTCAGCCCCGCCAGATACCAGGTGAAACCAAAAGAATTTTTCATCGACGCCTTGTAGATCCTGCCATCAAACTATTTGCTGACTGGCGCCCATTATGAAGCTGACAGTTTGTGTGTGAAGCGATAATAATTGGACACCTCTATCAATAATTTTGAAGGCAGCGACGATGTGGTCCGAATACTCCCTGGATGTAGTCGATGCGGTGGCGCGCCATGGCAGTTTCAGCGCAGCCGCCCAGGAATTGCACCGCGTGCCGTCGGCCATCAGCTACACAGTGCGTCAGATTGAAGAATGGCTGGCAGTGCCCTTGTTCGTGCGACGCCATCGCGATGTGGAACTGACGCCCGCCGGCCGCCTCTTTATAGAAGAGGCTCGCGGCGTGATGAAAAAAATGCTCGGCACAAGGCGCCTGTGCCAGCAAGTGGCCAATGGTTGGAGCGGCCAGTTGAAGGTGGCGGTGGACTCCATCGTCAAACCCCAACGCTGCCGGCAATTGGTGTTGGATTTCTACCGGCAGTTTCCCGAGGTGGAGTTGTTGCTGGAGTACGAGGTGTACAACGGCGTGTGGGATGCCCTGGCGGACGAGCGCACTGACATTGTGATCGGCGCCACCAGCGCTGTACCGGTGGCCAGCCACTTCAGCTTTCGCGATATGGGTTTGCTGAACTGGCTGTGTGTGGTCAGCGCGAAGCATCCACTGGCAGCACTGGAAGGTTTGCTCAGCGACGACCAATTGCGCCCCTACGCCTCGCTGTGCATGACCGACACGTCGCGCAACCTGCCCAAGCGCGACACCTGGACCCTGGATAACCAGCGGCGGCTGGTGGTGCCGAATTGGCCGTCGGCCATCGATTGCCTGCGCGATGGCTTGTGCGTTGGCATGGCGCCGGCGCATCAGGTGTTGCCGTGGATTGAGCGCGGTGAACTGGTGGCCTTGCAGTTGAGCCGGCCGTTTCCGGCCAGTCCCTCGTGTGTGGCGTGGGCGCAGAACAAATTGTCGCCGGCAATGGCGTGGCTGCTGGATTACCTGGGGGACAAGGAGACCATGAACCAGGAGTGGCTGAATGGGCATGACCTCTGAAAACAATGGAGATACCTTGTGGGAGCTGGCTTGCCTGCGATAGCGGTGTATCAGTGAGCACATTAGTCACTGGCTCTCCGTTATCGCAGGCAAGCCAGCTCCCACATTTTGATCATATTTCAAGCAAGTAAACGGGTAATGGCCCGTACGATCATTTCCACCTCCTTGGCATCCAGGGTCAACGGCGGCAACAAACGAATGATCTTGCCCCGTGTCACGTTAATCAGCAGACCATGCTCTTGCGCGGCGCGCAGGGCCAGGTCGCGATAAGGGCTAGCCAACTCGATACCGATCATCAGGCCTTGCCCACGAATCGCCAGTACCTGCGGATGCTCGGCCAGCTCAACCCGCAACCGCGCCAGCAGGCGCTCGCCTTGTTGCGCAGCATTGTGCAGCAAGCCCTGCTCTTCGATGATATCCAGCACGGTACACCCCACACGACACGCCAGCGGGTTACCGCCAAATGTGCTGCCATGGCTACCGGGCGTGAACAGTTGAGCCACCGCCGACCGGGCCAGGCACGCGCCGATGGGCACGCCGTTGCCGAGGCCTTTTGCCAGGGTCATCACGTCAGGAACGATGCCTTCATGCTGGAAGGCAAACCAGGCGCCGGTACGACCGATGCCGGTCTGGATTTCGTCGAGCATAAGCAGCCAACCGTGACGGGTGCAGTGATCGCGCAAGGCCCGCAGGTAGCCCGGCGGCGCTGGCAGTACGCCGCTTTCACCCTGGATAGGTTCCAGCAGCACCGCGGCGATACGTGCACCAAAGGCTCTAGTGATCGCCTCTATCGCAGCCATATCGCCAAAGCCGACCTTGAGGAAATCCCCCGGCAGCCGTTGAAAACCCAGGCGTACCGAGGGCCCGTCACTGGCCGCCATCGTGCCGAGGGTGCGACCGTGAAAGGCGTTTTCCATCACCACCACCAACGGTTCCTCAATGCCCTTTTTCCAGCCATGCAACCGCGCCAGTTTCAGCGCGGTTTCGTTGGCTTCGGCGCCGGAGTTGTTGAAGAAGGCACGGTCCAGGCCGGACAGCTGGGTCAGGCGCTGGGCCAACCGTTGTTGCCAATCGATGCTGTAGAGGTTGGAGGTATGCAACAACAAACCGGCTTGTTCACTGATGGCCGTCACCAACCTGGGGTGAGAGTGACCGACGTTGGTCACCGCCACACCGGCCACGGCATCCAGGTACTCGCGACCTTGCTGGTCCCACAGGCGCGTGCCCAGGCCGCGGGTAAAGCTCAGGGCCAAAGGTTGGTAAGTGGTCATCAGGCAGGCGGCGGTCATGGTGGCGGGCTCCAGTGCATCGTTGTGATGGCGCCAGTATCGTTAGCCACCAGTGATGGATAAACTGCACATTCCTGCAATGACTTTAAATCAGGGCTTGATAATGGATTTATTCCAGGCAATGTCGGTATATGTGAAGGTGGTGGAAACCGGCAGCATGACCGCAGCCGCCCAGGCGTGCGGTCTGTCGACCACCATGGTCGGCAACCATCTGCGCGCCTTGGAGCAACGCCTGGGCGTCAGCCTGCTCAAGCGCACCACGCGCAAACAAAGCCTCACGGAATTTGGTGGGCAGTATTACCAACGTTGCCTGGAAGTACTGGGGCTGGTGGCAGACTCCGAACAACTGGCCGAACAGGCACACAGCGAGATACCCAAAGGCACCTTGCGTATCACTGCTCCGCCAGCCTTTGGCACGGAGCGCCTGGCGCCGGCCTTGAGCGAATTTGCCCAACGCTACCCGTTGATCAAACTCTACGTCGTGCTCAGCAACCAGCGCGTGGACATGGTCGACAGCGGCTTCGACGTGGCCATCCGCCTCGGCGAATTGGAGCCTTCAAGCCTGATCGCCCGGCCGATGCAGGACTACACCATCACCCTCTGCGCCTCACCTGATTACCTGGCACGGCGCGGTATACCGCAAACCCCTGAAGATTTGCAGCAACATGACTGCCTGGCGTTCGCCTACCCTTCCACCGACGATTGGCGCAACGCCGACAAGCTGTGGCGCATGACTGGCGAAGAAGGCGAAGTGGAGGTGCCGGTATCCGGCTCACTGACCATCAATAGCTCCCAAGGCCTACGCCAGGCGGCTGTGCAAGGCATGGGCATCGTCATGTTGCCCGATGCCCTGGTGCAGCCGGACCTGCAGACCGGCAAGCTGGTGGCCTTGCTGACCACCTATCAGTTGCCGAGCCGCCCCATGCACGTGCTGTATGGCCAAGACCGTTACCGTCTGCCGAAACTGCGGGCTTTTGTCGACTTTGTGATGGAAAAATGGGCGCGCTAAAAGCCCACTCCCCACTCACGCAACTGCGCGGCGGTGCGCTCGGCCGACACATGATGGATACCTTGCCAGCCAAGAGCCACGGCAGCGTCGATATTGCCCTCGACATCATCGATAAACACAACTTCAGCGGGCTGTATGTCAGGCAAATAGGCGCGCACCTGGCTCAGGCTGGCGTGATAGATCGCCGGATCAGGCTTGATCAACTTCAACTCACCCGACACCACGATGTCACGAAAATGCTGGAGAAACGGGTAATTGGCCAACGCATAGGGAAAGGTCTCTGCCGACCAGTTGGTGAGCCCGAACAACGGCATATTTGCCTGGTGCAACGCCTTGAGAATCGCCACGCCTTCGGGCAGCGGGCCCCGCAACATCTCGTGCCAACGCTCGTAATAGGCCTGGATCAGGCGCTCATGGTGGGGATGTTGCTCGATCAGGCTGCGGGTGCCCTCGGCAAGGGAGCGACCGGCGTCTTGCTCGGTGTTCCAGGCTTGAGTGCAGATGGTATCGAGGAACCATTGCCGCTCGTGATCGTCGGCAATCAGCTTGCGGTACAGGTGGTGCGGGTTCCAATCGAACAGGACACCGCCGAAATCAAAAACTACTGCACGAATCGTCATCAGATCCTCCGTTAGCGTGAGTGATAGCGGAAGGAGTCTGGCAGATCTGAGCAGCAACTGGCGTGTAAGACGGTTCTGAAAAACACACAGGTCAAATGTGGGAGGGGGCTTGCTCCCGATCGCGGTGTGTCAGCCACAGATTAGCTGACTGACATACCGCAATCGGGAGCAAGCCCCCTCTCACATTTTTTGACCGTGTTTAGGCTTGAACCAAGCCATTGATCTTCACAGTCGGGTTCACATCAGCTTCGTAGTCCACACCGTCGATCTCGAAACCGAACAAGCGCAGGAACTCAGCCTTGTAGCCGGCAAAATCACTGATCTCGTTGACGTTGTCGTCGGTGACCTGGTTCCACAGTGCAGCCACAGCGTCCTGGACCTTGGGCTCAAGCTCGGCCAGGTCGGCACGCAGGCGGCCGTCGGCGTCGAGTTTCGGCTCGTTGCCGTAGAGGCTGTCCTTGAACAGGCCGTAGACCTGCTCGATGCAACCTTCGTGGGTGCCCTGCTCTTTCATCACTTTAAACAGCAGCGACAGGTACAGCGGCATGATTGGGATCGCCGAGCTGGCCTGGGTGACCACAGCCTTGAGCACCGACACGCGGGCGTCACCCTTGAGTGCGGCAAGGTTGTCGCGCAGGGTCAGGACTTTTTTGTCCAGGTCTTTCTTGGCTTCGCCGATGGAGCCGTTCCAGTAGATGTCCTGGGTCAGCTTCTCGCCGAGGTAGGTGAACGCAGTGGTCTTGGCGCCTTCGGCCAGTACATCGGCGTCACGCAGGGCGTCGATCCACAGCTGCCAGTCTTCACCGCCCATCACTTTGACGGTGCCGTCGATTTCTTCCTGGGTCGCGGGCTCAAGGGTGGTGTCGACCACCACGCCTTTGTCGGTGTTGATACCGCGCAGGGTCACGGCCTTGCCGATCGGCTTGAGGGTGGAGTTGTGCACCACGCCTTGCGGGTCGGTACGGCGTGGCGCGGCCAGGCTGTAGACCACCAGGTCGATCTTGCCCAGGTCTTTCTTGATGGTTTCGATAGTCAGGCGCTTGATCTCATCAGAGAACGCGTCGCCGTTGATGCTCTTGGCGTACAGGCCTTTTTCGACAGCAAACTTCTCGAACGCGGCGCTGTTGTACCAGCCGGCCGAGCTCAGCTTGCCTTCTTCGCCTTCTTTCTCAAAAAACACGCCCAGGGTATCGGCGCCGCAGCCAAACGCAGCACTGATGCGCGCGGCCAGGCCGTAGCCGGTGGAAGCGCCCAGGACCAGCACCTTCTTGGGGCCGCCTTCAATGGCGCCGTGCTGGGTAACGTAGTCGATCTGCTCTTTGACGTTCGCTTCACAGCCAACAGGGTGAGCGGTCACACAGATAAAGCCACGAACCCGCGGTTTGATGATCATAAAATTTCTGCCTCTTCCAAGGGGTCGACGGCCAGTGGTGGCCATTCAACTTCATTCGTACCGGTCTATGACGTCCGAAAAACCGAAGCGTCACGATAGTCGCAAATCTTCTGTTTACAAAATCCAATCGGTAAAACACCTATCCCGTTAAAAACGGAGTAAAGCCTTCACAATTTCGCAATATTTATAACGCTCAAACGGCGCAGGACGCCTTATCATGGCGCAGTTGTTTCAATATGTTTCAAACCCCCACCACTCGCAGCCAGGGACCCGGACCTGTCGAATGGCGTCCTGCTGGAGCTCTGCTGCATGAACAAGCCTGCTTTGCGTAAAAAAGCGATATCGGTCGCCTGGGTACTGGGCGTACTGCTGATCATCGATGTGTTCCCCGAAACCACCGTGGTGTTTCTCAGCCTGGTGCTCGTCTGCGGTATTTACGACTTCCTGCGTAACGGCCTGTACGACATGCCCACCCTCAAAAAATACTTTATCGGCAGTGGTCGCAACACCTGGCTGCTGGCACCGTTCAACACGTTGTTTGATCTGCTGAGTTCGCGTAACCGCCACGTTTATACGATGCACGACTTGCCACCCGCCTGGCGTGCAGACCTGCAACAGGTGATCAACGACGCCATGGCCCACAAAGATGAAATCATTGGTTACCTGGATGAACGCATGGCCGAGAAAAAGCGCGGCATGTTGTTTTTTCAATGGTACGGTCGGCCCATCGAAACCACACTCGATATCCCGGCACTGCGGGAAAAACTGCCATTCGTGAAGACCATCGGCGTGTCGGTCTTCAACGAAAACCGCTCGACCTCCTTTCACTTCGGCCCGCTGCGCATGATGTTCCGCGTGCTTTACAACATGGCGCCGGCGCCTCATCACGAGGGTGTTTACATCCAAGTGGGCAATCACAAGCACTACTGGCACGATGACCCGCTGTTTATCTTCGACGACACGCTGATGCATGCCTCCTTCAACAAGAACGACGCAAAGCGTTACTGCCTGTTTATCGATATCGTGCGGCCGACGCCGTTGCCTTTGGTGCTCAACGCCCTGATCGCGGGGTTTGCCGGGATGGTCTTTACCCTGCGTCGGGTTTTCTACAAAAACTGGAAGCTGATTCAGTAAGTTCTGCGGCATGATGGTGCTGGACGGTGTTTGCACTCGGCACAGGGCCTGAGGTAAATATCCGTCTCGTGCGACCGTATTCGGCGCCCATCATTCTCAAGCCATCGCGGCCCGCTGCGGGTGCGGTGGCTGTGCTTTCAAGGAATCAGAATGCCCCAACGTCAAGTGATCAACGCCTCCGTCAGCCCCAAAGGCAGCCTCGAAACCCTCTCCCAACGTGAAGTGCAGCAACTGAGCGAAGCCGGCACCGGTAGCACCTACACCCTGTTTCGCCAGTGCGCCCTGGCCATCCTCAACACCGGCGCACATATCGACAACGCCAAGACTATCCTCGACGCCTACCAAGACTTTGAAGTGCGCATCCACCAGCAGGATCGCGGCGTGCGCCTTGAACTGCTGAATGCGCCGGCCGATGCGTTCGTTGATGGCGAAATGATCGCCAGCACCCGCGAGATGTTGTTCAGCGCCCTGCGTGACATCGTCTACACCGAAAATGAGTTGGACAGTCAGCGCATCGACCTCAGCAACTCTCAGGGCATCACCGACTACGTGTTCCACCTGCTGCGCAACGCCCGTACGTTGCGCCCCGGCGTCGAGCCGAAGATCGTGGTGTGCTGGGGCGGGCACTCGATCAATACCGAAGAATACAAATACACCAAGAAAGTCGGCCATGAACTGGGCCTGCGCAGCCTTGATGTGTGCACCGGCTGTGGCCCCGGCGTGATGAAAGGGCCGATGAAGGGCGCGACCATTTCCCACGCCAAGCAACGCATCACCGGCGGGCGCTACCTGGGCCTGACCGAGCCCGGCATCATCGCGGCAGAAGCGCCGAACCCAATCGTCAACGAGCTGGTGATCCTGCCGGACATCGAAAAACGCCTTGAAGCATTCGTGCGCGTGGGCCACGGCATCATCATCTTCCCCGGTGGCGCCGGTACCGCCGAAGAGTTCCTGTACCTGCTGGGCATCCTCATGCACCCGGACAACCGCGACCTGCCGTTCCCGGTCATCCTCACCGGGCCGAAACACGCCGCGCCCTACCTGCAACAACTGCATGCATTTGTCGGCGCCACCCTGGGCGAAGCTGCGCAGGCGCACTACCAGATCATCATCGACGACCCGGCCGAAGTGGCGCGCCAGATGACTGTTGGGCTCAAGGAGGTGAAGCAGTTCCGTCGCGAGCGCAATGACGCTTTCCACTTCAATTGGCTGCTGAAGATCGACGAGGGCTTCCAGCGCCCGTTCGACCCGACCCACGCCAATATGGCCAGCCTGCAACTGAGCCATTCGCTGCCACCCCATGAACTGGCAGCCAACCTGCGCCGAGCATTCTCCGGGATTGTGGCGGGCAACGTGAAGGACAAGGGCATCCGCCTGATCGAGCAGAACGGCCCGTATGAGATCCACGGCGACCCGGCCATCATGAAGCCGCTGGACGAGTTGTTGCAGGCATTTGTCGCCCAGCACCGCATGAAGCTACCAGGTGGTGCGGCCTACGTGCCGTGCTATCGCGTAGTGCAATAAGGGCCAGTATTGAGTCACATGTTGTAGCGCTTTGATTGCTCACAAAGGTATGCGAATGGGCGTGAGTCGGACTAGGTTTTACTTATTCCGATTCACCCCCAACCTACGAGCAACCTATGGACCAACGGATCTTGTCCTCCATTACTCCTTACCCTAAGGTAAGGAGCATCACGATGGAGACCGTCACTATGGCAACCGCAACACTCACCTCAAAAGGGCAAATCACCATTCCCGTCCAGGTCAGAACGGCCCTGGGCCTCGAAACCGGAGACCGCGTCGAATTTGTCGAGATGGAAGACGGCAAGTTTTCCATCATTGCAGCCAGCAAAACCGTGCATGACCTCAAGGGCCTTATCCAGAAGCCCACCAAAGCGGTTTCCCTTGAAGACATGAACCGTGCTATCGCGGCTCAAGGAGCGAATGCTGGATGATCGGCCTGGATACCAATGTGCTGGTGCGCTACGTAACCCAGGATGATCCGGTGCAATCGCCCAAGGCATCCGAGCTGATCGAGTCGCTCACTGCATTTTCTCCGGGCTTTGTCAGCCTGGTGTCCGTGGTGGAGTTGGTCTGGGTTTTACAAAGCTGCTACACATCGGCGAAAAGCGACATTGTGACCGTACTGGAAACGCTGCTGCGCACCCGTGAACTGACCATCGAACATGCCGAGATCATCTGGCAGGCGCTGCGGCGCTTCACCGCGAGCAAAGCCGATTTTGCCGACTGCCTTATAGAGCGTTGCGCCCATGGGGCCGGCTGTGAGTACACGGCTACGTTTGACCTTAACGCCGCCAAGGGTGCTGGGATGAAACGGCTGACATGAGCCGCTGCATTGCCACTACCTCCAGGCTTTGGTAAAAACGCTCAACCTTGTTTTAGAGACAGATTCACGTGCGCACATTTGTTCTCGCTGCCTTGCTCATAGCCTCTACGCAGGCCAATGCCGAAGCCATCACCTGGCCCGACCTGCCGCACAGCTGTTTTGTCAGCGGCCGGCCCGCCACCAGTGCGGATGTAGACACAGGTTGTGCGGCATTTCTGATCAATGTGAAAGGTCAAGCAGCAGGCACCCCGATAAAGCTGGATATTCCGCAGTACGCCATGCACATCGACGAAGCCACCGGCAAGGAAACACCGGTGATCATCATCCAGGCGGAAGAAAACGGCGAGATAAAAGCAGTGGGCTACAGAGAATTGGGCACCGATCAACTCGGTGCCGCGCTGTTGCGGGAGGTTCGTCTGCTGGGCACCAAAAAGCCTGGCTAGCCAAGGTTCAGCGAACCCAACCACCCTGGTTCCTGCTCGGCCCCGAATCATTTTTAACAGGTGATATCTGTCGGGCTGCTGAACCCGTCGCGCCCGAAACGCAGCAGCACAGCCTCAACAAAGCACCGCAGCTTGGCCGTGCGTTGCCGATTCGCCGTATACACCAGATGCATCGGGCGGCTCGGCGGATCAAACCCCGGCAGTACCCGCACAAGCTCGCCCCTATCCAGCGCCCCGCGCAAAAAGTCTTGCGGGCCGAGAACAATGCCAAAACCATCCAACGCAGCAGACATCAGGGCGCGGCTCTCATTGACCTGCAAGCGACTGGACACCTGCACCCTCGACACAGCAGAGCCTTGCTGGAACGCCCATTCCCGATCCGCCGGTCGCGACCAGAAGACGTAACCGAGGCATTCATGCTGTTCAAGGTCTGCCGGTACCAAGGGCGCGCCCCGTGCCGACAAATAGGCGGGCGCAGCGCAGGCCACCAGTTGATAAGGCGCCAGGGGCCGGGCCGTAAGGCTGCTGGTCGCCAGGGGGCCAATCCGGAATGCCACCTCATAGCCCTCCTCCACCAGGTCGACGAAACGATCCGTCAGGTTCAGGTCGATTTCCACATCCGGATGATCACGCAGAAACTGAGTCACCAATGGCATCAGACTGTAGGAACCGAAGGTCACCGGGGCGGTGATTTTCAGCTTGCCGCGCGGCGTGTCGTTCATGATCTGTGCGAGCGAATCAGCGGCATCGGCCTCCGCCAAAATGTGCCGGCAACGCTCGTAGTACGCGCTCCCCAACTCAGTGAGGCTTTGCCGTCGCGTGGTGCGGTTAAGTAAACGGGCACCGAGTCGTTGCTCTAGGGCCGCGACATGTTTGGCCACCATCTGTGGCGACATATTCAAACGCGCAGCGGCACGCGCATAGGAGCCCAACTCGGCGGCCATTACAAAGGCATTCATGCTGGAAAGGCGATCCACTATTCACAACCCTCAGTAACAACAGCGACACGTTATTGATTATTTATCGCCGCTCAGTAGCCAATCATCATAGCCACTCCCGCAACTCAACGGAGCAAGGACATGAAGATTGGCGTTATTGGAGCAGGCTTTATCGGGCGCGCCGTGGCCGAACTGGCGCTGGCTGCCGGGCATGAGGTGATGCTGAGCAACTCCCGCGGCCCACACACCATGAGCAGCGTGCGCAGCGGCATACCCGGCGCCCAAGTGGGCAGCGCTGAAGATGCAGCCCGGTTTGGTGACGTTGTACTGGTCGCCATCCCGTTTGAGCATTACCGCAACGTGCCCGCGCAGTGGCTGAAAGGTAAAACGGTGATGGACCCCAATAATTACTACCCGGACCGCGACGGACATTTCCCTGCCCTGGACCGCTTTGAAACCACCACCAGCCGGCTGATCGCCGAGCATTTTTCACAGTCACACGTGGTGAAAGTGTTCAACGCGATCTTTGCGCCCGAGTTGATGCTGGACGCACGCCCTCATGGCGCTTCAGGTCGCCGCGCACTCCCGGTAGCAGCAGATGACGCTGCGGCAAAGGCGCAGGTAATCCAGCTGCTCGATGAGCTAGGTTTTGATGCGGTGGATGCAGGCGGGCTGAATGAAAGTTGGCGATTTGAACGTGCCAAACCAGCTTATTGCATTGCGCTGGACCAAGCCGGCTTGAAGGCAGCACTGGCGGCGGCCGAGCGAAGGGTTGAGCTGCCCCACCCCGAACGTAACCCCACCAAAGCCTGACAATCGCGCTCACTGCAAACAGCCAACAAAAAGCCCGCTGACCGTTACCGGTTCAGCGGGCTTTGTTGCAGCTCGACTTGGCTTACAGCGCCAGGTCAGACGCTGGCTTGCTCGGCTCTGCCGCAGGCTTGGCAGCCTCAGTCGCCTTAGGAGCAACCATCTGCGGGATAGCAGGCGGTGGAGTCAGTTGCAGGATTTCGGCGGTATACGCCCATTCCTTGGCAACCGCTTCCGGGCTTTCGTTCAGCTTGGTGCCGTAGCTCGGTACGATCTGGTGCAGTTTGGCCTGCCACTCAGGGGTCGCAACCTTGTCCTTGAACACTTTTTGCAGCACGGTCAGCATGATCGGAGCCGCGGTGGACGCGCCTGGCGATGCACCCAACAGGCCTGCAATGGTGTTGTCGGCGGAGCTGACCACTTCTGTACCGAGTTTCAGGACGCCGCCCTGCTCTTCGTCACGCTTGATGATCTGCACGCGCTGACCGGCTTGCCACAGACGCCAGTCTTCTTTCTTGGCGTTCGGGAAGTACTCTTTCAGGGCATTGAAGCGGTCATCATCCGACAGCATCAGTTGGCCAGCAAGGTACTCGACCAGTGGGTATTCACGAATACCGACTTTGGTCATTGGCCAGATGTTGTGGGTGGTGGTGCTGGTCAGCAGGTCCAGGTACGAGCCTTCTTTCAGGAACTTGGTCGAGAAAGTCGCGAACGGGCCAAACAGAATCACACGCTTGCCATCCAGCACGCGGGTGTCCAAGTGTGGAACCGACATCGGTGGCGCGCCAACCGAGGCTTTGCCGTAGGCCTTGGCCAGGTGTTGCTCGGCAACGGTTGGGTTCTCGGTCACGAGGAACGAGCCACCTACCGGGAAGCCAGCGTATTCCTTGGCTTCAGGAATGCCGGACTTTTGCAGCAGGTGCAGTGCACCGCCACCCGCGCCGATAAACACGAACTTGGCGTCGGTTTCAGTCTTGGTGCCGTCTTTCAGGTTTTTGTAGCTCACACGCCACGAACCGTCGGCGTTCTTGGTGATGTCCTGCACTTCGCTCGACAGTTTCAGGTCGAACTTAGGGGTGGTTTGCAGGTGAGCGACGAACTGGCGGGTGATCTCGCCGAAGTTCATGTCGGTACCGATCGGCGACCAGGTGGCAGCGATTTTCTGGTTCGGGTCACGCCCTTCCATCATCAGCGGAACCCACTTGGCGATCTGCGCCGGGTCTTCGGAGTACTGCATGCCGGCAAACAGCGGGCTGGCTTGCAGGGCTTCGTAACGCTTCTTCAGGAACTTGATGTTGTCATCGCCCCACACAAAGCTCATGTGCGGAGTGGAGTTGATGAACGAACGTGGGTTCTTCAGCACGCCCTGGCGGACCTGCCACGACCAGAACTGACGGGAGATCTGGAACGCTTCGTTGATCTCGACCGCTTTCGGGATCTCAACGTTGCCGTTCTTGTCTTCCGGGGTGTAGTTCAGCTCAGCCAACGCCGAGTGACCGGTACCCGCGTTGTTCCAGCCGTTGGAGCTTTCCTGGGCGACGCCATCGAGGCGCTCGACCATTTCCATCGACCAGTCCGGCTGCAGCTCATTGAGCCATACACCCAGGGTTGCACTCATGATGCCGCCGCCGATCAGCAGCACATCGACTTTCTTTGCCTCTTCCGCGTGAACGGAACTGATCCCCAGCGACAAAGCCAGCCCCAGCAAGGCAGTGTTTACTTTTTTAAACATCAGTAGCACCTATGATAAAACGCCATCCGCCCTACCGCCCCAAATCGTGAGCAAGCCTTCATCACGCTGCGCCAGGCAACGCACCGCGGGGTTCGCACATTCACTTGAGGGCCGCAGGGTGGGCACACAAGGCCGACGTATCGACCTCACTTTTATGTCCCTTCTGCGCTGACTTTTTATCATTATTGGCTTCAGCTACCTGGGCAACAGCCAATCGCTGGGACGTATACGGGTGTACGTACCAGATAGAGACTAGACCAAGACGGCGCGCAGAATATCACGCTAAACGGGCGATATGCGCTGTTTGGCCAATTGACAGCGCTAAAACGCCGGTTTTAGCAAGCTTGGCGGGCGCGACCTGAGGTCACAGGCGCCAAACTGCATTGAACTATCACCCCACGGCCCGTTCTAGACACCTTCGCCGCTGCTTGCGTAGCATCGGCGACTCCTTCGTGCAATCCATCAGAACAGAGCGATCCATGTCTATCCACCAAACACCCGGGCACATCCTGCCCGCGCGCAGCGCCGCCAAAATGGAAGCTGCCATGGCCGTGGGCGCTTTCGCTATCGGTACCGGCGAATTCGCCATCATGGGTTTGATGCCCGAGATCGCCAACAACCTGCACCTGAGCGAACCCCAGGTGGGCCACGCCATCAGCGCCTATGCGCTGGGGGTAATGGTCGGCGCGCCACTGCTGGCAATTCTCGGCGCCAAATTATTGCGCAAACATATGCTGCTGTTACTGATGGGGCTGTATGCCTTGGGCAACCTGGCCACAGCGTTTACACCGACCTTTGGCTCGCTGGTAGCCTTTCGCTTTATCAGCGGCCTGCCCCACGGCGCCTACTTCGGTATCGCCGCTGTGGTGGCATCGAGCATGGTGCCCAGCGACAAGCGCGCCGGCGCCGTGGCACGGGTGATGATGGGGCTGACCCTGGCGATGCTACTGGGCAACCCCATTGCTACATTTCTTGGCCAATACCTGGGATGGCGTTCAGCGTTTGCACTGGTGAGCGTCATTGCCCTGTGCACCATCGCGTTGGTCTGGCGCTTTGTCCCAGACAGGCGCGACGAGCCGCGCAGCGACCCTCGTAAAGAACTGCGCGCCTTCACCAAACCCCAGGTATGGATGGCACTGGCCATCGCTGCAATCGGTTTTGCAGGGATGTTCTGCGTGTTCAGCTACCTGGCACCGACGATGCTCGAAGTGACCAAGGTATCGCCGCAGTGGATTCCCTTTGGCCTGGCAGCCTTTGGCGCGGGCGCAATTATCGGCAATATCGCCGGCGGCAAGCTGTTTGACCGCATGCAGTTCCGTGCGGTGGGTTTGATCCTGGTGTGGTCGACGGCCGTGCTGGTGTTCTTCCCGTTTGCTGCGGGGTCAGTGTGGGGCGTGTTGTTGGGCATTGGCCTGGTCGGCACCATGATATCGCTGGCCGCACCGCTGCAAATCCGGTTGATGGACATCGCCCATGAAGCACCGAGCCTGGCGGCTGCATCCAACCACGCGGCCTTCAACCTGGCGAACGCATTGGGCCCATGGTTTGGCGGGATGGCAATTACGGCGGGGCTGGGCTGGACGAGTACGGGCTATATAGGTGCGGCCACCGCATTGGTGGGGCTCGGCATTTACCTGATCGCTCGACGGATGCAGGGCGGGCATTGATACAAAGGTGGGGGGTAGGAAAACTTCCCCCCGAATACTCCCCCCGAATATTCAATGGCAGATTGTATTTTTTTCTCTACAATCCGGGGACGTTTAGAAAGGAACTTTTCGTGAGCATTTCAACGAATCCCGCGCCTCGCCCCCAGAATGATGAAATAGAGTTGATCCCCTTACTCCAAACGCTTTGGAGCCACAAACTAACGATCCTGGCAACAACCGTTGCAGGCATTCTTATCTCGCTGTCTCTCTATGGGGTAATGCCCGAACAATGGACCGCGAGCACTTACATCACCAAACCGTCGCTTTATAATTTATATAAAGAAGTTAATGGCCAGGAAGAGAGCGTCGGCGAACATTCACAACCCGCGCAATCGGGGCTGTATAGCGCTATACAAAACGACCTTTTCTATACTGCAATGGGCGTGATGGCTTCCCAGTCCATTTCCTTGAGAGAGACAGCACCCAAAACCGGCAACAGCGAACCCATCCTCTATATTGCTTCGACCACTGCCCGCACCTCAGAACACGCTGCTGCTCAATTGAAAGCGGCCTTGGACAAGGCAAACAACGACGCTTTATCCCTCAGCCTACCGGCTTCGGCTGCCAAGAACGATGTCAGAGCCTTCAATGCGCTTGATGAAGTCAAAATCGTCAACAGCATGAGCGCCAAGAAACTTACTGTGCTGGGGGCATTTCTGGGTCTATTACTTGGCAGTGTATTTGTGATTAGCCGTTGCATCATCCGCCAACACAAGCAGACAGACCACACTTAGGCTCAATCAAAAACTCGCTGGCCAACTTTAAATAATGCAGTGACGGCTATTGGCCGCCACTGCATTTTGCCTTTAATTTCCCATACCTATTTTCATTGCCTATCCAGTGCAACGGATACGCGACGACAAAAACCCACAAAATAACCACCAAGTCAACCGAAAATCAACTCAAGCCCACCAAAATTAAATAAATTTCACTTTCAGACAGGTTGGGTTCAGGTTGGATCCAATGACATCAATCTGTAACATGTCCTACATATTTCATAAATGACAAGGATGTGTTTTGAGCTTTCCTGACAGAAGTGTGCTCCAGGGCTTTCCAACGACACTCAACCATCGCAACGCAACGGTTTTCACCGTAGACATCGCTGACATCAGCGCTCAGCAGGCGATTCAGGATCTGATCGACGCACGCCACGAGTTGCAAGACCGCATCAGCGCACCGCTCAAAGGAATGGAGAGCGACCTGTTCGCCAAATCCCAGCCGCTCGACAGCCTGCGCCCTAAGCTAAGGGTGACCTTGGGCCGCGCAAAACGTGATGGTGCTTTCGACTGGCCAGTAGAAGAAGTGATCAACACGTTCGGCGCACAGCAACGTGGGGCGCCGGTAGCCCCCTTGTATGGCTTCGGTTACCGCAAGTCCGCGCTTGGCCTGATCCAGGAATATTTCATCTTTACCCAGATGCTGGATGGCCACCTCAATGGACTGGAATGGCTCGAACAAACCCGCGATATCCAGAGCCTGATCAGCGTGTCGTTCAACCTGCTGCGCGCCCTGCACAGCAAAAACATCGTGCACATGGACTTTTGGGCCAACAACGTGATGATCAACCTTGAGCAACCAACGCTCGCCAAGGCAATCGACCTGGAGAACTGCTTCCTCACCCCCACAGATCACCTGACCGAGGTGCTGGCATTCCAATTCGGCTTTTATTACCGCCGGGAGATTTTCCGGTTCGTGATCGAGCGCGATTTCGACCAAATGGTTCAGGAAGAACTGCGCAAATACGACGGCATTGATGCAAGCCGCTTTGAAGAGATGTACAGCCTGAGCAAACATGAAAACATCAGCCGCCGCGCCCGGCGTGAGATTTTTCATAACGGGACGGTTATTACGGGCTGACGAGGCGTCGCAGGAATCCTTCCGATGGATTCTCTGCTCAGCCTCTGCCCTACCCACTCAAATCGCCCAATGCCTGCAACTATCAGCTACCTGGACAAGCCGCAGGCATTTAGGCTTCGCTTAGCCCTCTCCTAACAACGGAAGAGGCGTAAATACGATTGCTGTAGAAATACGGCCTTAGAAACCGTGCTCAATGCAAACCGAGCCACCTTCTTTACGTATTACCGAGTAAACAGTAAACCCTGGGTAATCGGAGTACAGACTGTAGTACCCAGGAGCGCCGTCTAAAAACTCTCTCGCACCGGAGAAGATATCAGTTAAAGGAACGCCCGACTCAAAAGCTTCAAGCATGTCGAAGTTCAGAGATTGTTTCAGCGTTTCCTTTTTCATTGAGGAGTAAAGGCTTACTTCCAATGTGCCTTCTGCTACCGCCCCGTAAATTTCCGGAAGAGCATGAGTCAACAGTGCGGTTGAGTGGGAAACATCCTCGCGTACCGGACCCCACCACAGTCTTTTCTTCGGCTGAACAGCTGTCAGAATCCCCAGTGACATTTCACATGGGATTCGCTCAGAGGAATCACTTCCCACAATTGCAGTCACGATTCGGCTAGGAAGTCGACCGTCAGTCCTGCTAAAAATAGCCATACCACCTTGGCAGGAGGTTTCGTAACGCTGCCCAGAAGCGAACTGATGAGACTGGTCATTCAGTTCAAATGAATAAGAGCCAGGCTGTGAGTCTGGATAGACCAAAACGGAAGCGTTTTTAATATTGATGGGCGGGATATACATGTAGCCTACCGCATCATCCACCTCCAGCAAGTCTGTCGCATGCTTACTGTAGTTGAAGTTCGAGTGGGTAACCTGCATATCGGTGCCATCAATGGCTTCAGTTCCCACGAGCATCCGCGTGAAGCCCTCCCCCAGGTTAAAGGAGAGATTGGCGCTGCCCGGCTTGCCATCTAGAAAGTCAACGAGGTTCGCGAAGTAATCTCTTGGGGCAATCTTGATGGTTTCGTACGCTTTCAAGGCTGGTAATTTTATTTCAGCCTGCATGCGACTGCCTGAGGAATCGCCGCTAATAACTTCCAGCGTTGCAGTTTGCTCAGGAACCTCTCGCGGCCCGTTATGAAACACGCAGAACGAACGTTCTAAAGCACTGTCCCGCAGCGTCCAGCAACCTTCCTCACCCGAAGAAATGGTTCTCTTATCTTCAACCTCATGTCGCGAATACGCACGTGCATAACTATGAACAAGCGTCACCCCATTGGCCGTTTCATAATATGCAATGATGGCGGCATAGGGTATGAACATGTTTTTTATAGCGAAGATTTCAATCTCGACACTACCTTCAAAGTCATCATGCGTATGCGGTTGATAGTTGATCACGTCGCCATCGGTGAAGGACAGAGACTCACGGCTGCACAGCGTTCCTGACATGTCACGCAGCGATGCAACCACCAACACTTCCAGGCCACGCTTTTCCTTCCAGTAATTCATGAAGGAAATCTTGGTTTTTACGCTGGAAGATGACACATAATAAAAAATCGCAGAGGATCTGTTAACAATCCCAAAATTTGCTGCAAAATTTTCTTTTTGATTTATTTCAATCCGTTTTTTCATTTTTGCTCCTGCACCCACACTATGTGAAGCGTATTAATTTATAGTAAATGGCTGTGCGTAAACTTTACGCAAACATGCCTAAATGATTTATGCGAGACTGCGCTTTATTGAGAGACGACTTCCCAAGCGTGTTAAACGAAGCAGCGGCTTCTCCAGCACGTAATAGCAAACTACGCCCCCAAGCACGCCGATAGAAACTGCCCCTACAAAATAGTAGATGGCCAGGTCCTTATTCAAAATCTGCCCAAACGCCAATACAAACACCACATACCACACCCTTTGCGAGATGGGGTGTGACAAGTAAAGCGAATACGATATTTCCCCAAAGAACAAAGGCAACTTACTGACGTGGCGCTTAATATATTTTTCTAGAATGACGACCCCGGCCACCAACATTAACGATGGCACTCCGTAAATCAAAAATCTCGAAGACGGGTCCGCACGATAGGTAAACAACGCTACGAGCGATAAGATCACCAACCCAATCCCGATCTTCAAGTTAGCCTTAAGGAAGTAAGCTCGACAGTATCCCAGCCCCACCCCAGCCAAAAACTCCAACATAATAGAGTTTGTATAGGTGCTCAGCACCACCCCTTCGAAATCAAAAATCATCCCACAGCAGGCCAATCCGCCCACCACGCCAAATACGAAAGCGAGCCTCTTTTTCAGGCCTATCAATAGAAGACTAAACCCAAACACAAAATAGAAAAACATCTCATAAACCAAGGTCCAGCCTATTGTATAGATGGGCGTCATCTCTCCAACATCAGGATTTATGGCAGGAATTAACAGAAAAGACTTTATAACAAAAAACGGATCAAGCCCCCTCGAATTAAAAAATAACGAAGGCATCAGAACCACCGCACAAACAAAGCAAAGCGTAAACACCCAATAAAGCGGAATAACACGCAAAATCCGTGACTTCCAGAAGGACAATGTATTAGTGGACTTATTTTCTGTTGCCACCCACATGACAAAACCAGATATCACAAAAAAAATATCAACCCCGAACTCACCTCTAGGGCTACTAAAGTATGGAACAACAGCGGACATAACCATTGAGTGGTAACAGATCACGAACAACGCCGCTATACCGCGAAGGTATTGGATACCGTAATATTTTTCCACTCGCTATAACCCACTTAGGCTTCATAAAAAAGATTGTAGGAATTTTCCTACAATCTTTAATTATCGCGAATGCAGTAGCCAAGTGCAACACGGTCTTTGAATTGAGGCTCAGGCAGGTGCAAGCATCTCGCAGCATGCCAATTGCCACGGCGAGGAGATCTTGACTTGATTCAGAGGTAGGGAGCGTGAAACACCAGGGAGCCGAACTGTTTCCGGGCGAAGGTCTGCCTCTCTTGGTAGACTTGCACACCCTCGCGCTTGATGCAGATCTAAGCGGTATCGCTAACAGGTCCATCCGCCAGCTTTCTTCCCCTGACAGTTTCCGTATCGAAGGGGTACGCGCCAGTTTTGGGGTGGTACATCGTACCTCCAAGATCCAAAGCACACCCGAAAACGCCCATAAACACGTTAAAGACACGTTGAGTAAAATGATTCAAAACCAGAGCGTTAGCCCAGCAGAATCAAGCCCCGCACTGTCTCGGCGCTTTAGCGTTGCCCCGATGATGGATTGGACGGACCGCCACTGCCGCTTCTTCCTGCGCCTGCTCTCCAAGCACACCCTGCTCTACACCGAGATGGTCACCACGGGCGCTATCCTGCATGGCGACCATGAGCGCTTCCTGCGCCATAACGACGCGGAGCATCCGCTCGCCCTACAACTGGGCGGCAGTGTTCCCGCCGAGCTGGCGGCTTGCGCACGCATGGCGGAGGCTGCCGGGTACGACGAGGTGAACCTTAACGTCGGCTGCCCCAGCGACCGCGTGCAGAACAATATGATTGGCGCGATTCTGATGGCCCACCCTGCTCTGGTGGCAGATTGCGTGAAGGCGATGCGGGACGCAGTGTCAACCCCGGTCACGATCAAGCATCGGATCGGCATCAACGGCCGGGACAGTTATGCCCAGCTGTGTGATTTTGTCGGCCAGGTGAAGGACGCAGGCTGCACCAGCTTTACCGTGCATGCACGGATTGCGATTCTCGAGGGGTTGTCACCCAAAGAGAACCGGGACATTCCACCGCTGCGTTATGACGTGGCCGCCCAGCTGAAGCGCGACTTCCCTGAGCTGGAGATCATTCTCAACGGTGGCATCAAGACGCTGGAAGACTGCCACGCGCATTTGCAGACTTTCGATGGGGTCATGCTGGGCCGTGAGGCTTATCACAACCCGTATTTGTTGGCGCAGGTGGACCAGCAGTTGTTCGCCAGCACGCAGCCGGTGATCAGCCGAGCAGAGGCGCTGGTGCAGTTACGCCCCTATATTGCCGAGCATTTGGCAACGGGCGGTTCGATGCACCACATCACGCGGCACATCCTGGGACTGGGCACGGGCTTCCCTGGGGCTCGCAAGTTTCGCCAGTTATTGTCGGTGGATATTCATAAGGCGCCAGACCCACTGACACTGCTGGATCAAGCCGGCGCATTGCTTGAGGGTCGCTGAAAGCGCTTTCGGGTTGAACCTGTTCGGTGTTTAGCCCTCCTATTTAGCAGTCAGGCCCGCCATTCAAACCACTGTTCTCAGTTGTTGCCACGGCGGGCCGTTGAACGCATTTGCGCCCTTGAGTGGCTGTCTGCGCTCGCGTAATGTCACCAGACCCATAGGACAGAGCACGCCCATGACTTCCAAGCTGGAACAACTCAAACAGATCACCACCGTCGTAGCCGATACCGGCGACTTTGAAGCGATCGCTCGGGTCAAACCGCAAGACGCCACCACCAATCCTTCACTGCTGCTCAAAGCCGCTTCGATCCCGGCGTATGCCAAGCTGCTGGATGAGTGCGTGCAGGACTGTAACGGTGACGTCGGCCTGGCCAGTGACCGTTTTGCAGTGGCCGTGGGCCAAGAAATACTGAAAGTGGTGCCAGGCCGTATCTCCACCGAGGTGGATGCACGCCTGTCGTTCGACACCGACGCCGTACTCAAGCGCGCGCACCGTCTGATCGACCTGTACGAAAAAGCCGGCATTGGCCGTGATCGTGTGCTGATCAAGATTGCCGCCACCTGGGAAGGCATCCGTGCTGCCGAGAAGCTGGAAAAAGAAGGCATCCAGACCAACCTGACCCTGCTGTTCTCCTTCGCCCAGGCCGTGGCTTGCGCAGAAGCCGGCGTGTTTCTGATTTCGCCATTTGTGGGCCGCATCTACGATTGGTACAAAAAGGCCAACGGTAACGACTACACCGGCTCCGACGATCCAGGCGTGCAGTCGGTGACCCGCATCTACAACTACTACAAGGCCAATGACTACAAAACCGTGGTCATGGGTGCGAGTTTCCGCAACCTGAGCCAGATCGAAGAACTGGCGGGCTGCGATCGCCTGACCATCAGCCCGGACCTGCTGGAAAAACTGGCCGCCGATAATGGCAAGCTGGAGCGCAAGCTCTCGCCGGGGCATGCCGGTGAGGCGCGGGTGCATTTGACTGAAGCGCAGTTCCGTTGGGAGTCCAACGAGGATGCGATGGCTACCGAGAAGCTGGCTGAGGGCATTCGTCAGTTTGCCCGAGACCAAGAGAAGCTTGAGGCGCTGTTGACTGCCAAGCTGTAAGGCTGGCTGCACCAAAAAGGGCGCTACCTGTGAGGGTAGCGCCCTTTTTTCATTCGCCGACATAGAGCCGAACTCAAATCAAAATGTGGGAGCGGGCTTGCCCGTTCCCACATTTTGACCGTATTTCTCAAGGAGAATTAGTGGCGCTCTAGCGCGTTGACGAGATCGTGGAAAGCTTCACGATTGGACTCGTTCAAGCCCATCAGGATCTTGTGCGCTTCCAGCACTTTGATGCGCACGACTTCTTCGGACTGGTCCTGCGACGGCAGGTCAGTCAGGCACTCAGGGCATGGAATCGGCCGATCAACGATGTTGAACACCTGATCAAACCCCATGGACTGCAGCAGACGGGTGATATCTTCGTGCGTGGTGACGACCGTCGGCAACAGGCCGACCTTCTGCCGAGACAGAATGGACAGCTTGGCCAACAGCCCAAGGGTGGTGCTATCGATGCTGCGGGTTTCGGTCAGATCAATCACGATCGCCGAGAAATTCAACGCTGTGAAAATCCGCTCAATCGTCGCATCCAGCGCTGAACATAAGGTCAGGCGCACTTCACCGACAAATTTCAGGACAAAGGTCCCGTCTTGCTCGGCGAATTGGATTCTTCCGGTACTCATCAAAGATTCCTGCTCAACACCAATAGGGCGATATCATCCGGCATCTCCCCAAGCGTGGCCAATCCAAACACTTGCCGCAGGCCATCCAGGCTGCCGCCCGCTGCCTTGACCTTTTGGGGCAAGGCGGCTTCTTTCTCCTTGAGTGTAGGCTCTGGAAGCAAGTCCAGGATGCCATCAGACATCAGCGTAAGGCTGAACGTCGGTGGCAGCTCCAGGATGTGGTCTTCGTACGTGGCTTCATTGAACAAGCCTACGGGCAGGCCACGGCCTTCCAGGTAGCGCACACTGTCGGGAGTGTACAAAACAGGCATCGGCAGGTGACCGCCAATGCTGTAGGTCAAAAGACCGGTTTCTTCATCGATCACGCCGCCCACCATCGTCACGTGCTTGCCCAGCTTGCAGCTGATCAGGCCTCGGTTGATGTGGCCAAGCACCTCGGAGGGGGTGAACTCCGGCAAGGTGCCGTTGCGCTTGGATTCGAACAACAACCGTGTCGTCATGAACTTCAACAACACGGTGACAAAAGCGGAGGAAGCCCCATGGCCGGATACATCGGCCAGGTAAAACGCCACGCGACGCTCATCAACGCGGAAATAATCGACAAAATCACCCGACAGGTACAAAGACGGGATGATCTGGTGCGCAAACTGGAACTCGTCGATGGACCAAGGGCTGACCGGCAACATGTTCATCTGCACCTGGCGACCGGCATTCTGGTCTTCCTGAAGCAAGTTCAAACTCGCTTCAAGTTCGCGGTTGGCCGTTTCGAGCTTTTCGCGGTAGCGCTGGTTTTCTTGCAGCAGGCGCGCACGATCCAGGGCACGTCGCACCGAATGCTCCAGTACCGCGAGGTCTTCCAGGGGCTTGATCAGGTAGTCGGCAGCCCCCAGGCGCAGAGCCTCGACGGCGTCATTCATGACCCCAGCGCCAGACACGACGATCACCGGCGTTTGCGGGGCCAGCTCGGTCACCTGGCGAATCAGCTCCAAGCCGCCCATCTGGGGCATGCGCAGATCGCAGATCACGAGGTCGGGCTGGTCGCGCTCGAATACCTGGAGACCCTGTTGACCATTGCTGGCCTGCAGGACGCTGAACCCACTGTCTTCCAAATAGGCCGCGAGACTCGCGCGCACTACTTCGTCGTCATCGATTATCAGCAGCGTGGCACTGGTTTTTTGCATGTGGGCAAACGGCGCCAGAATTAGGTTGGCGTAAGTGACTCGACAATGGCCGGGCTCACGTACTGGATTCGCTTTCTAGCCTCTCTGTCCTACAAAGCATAGGCTTTTGACCCACGCACAACGGTAAAGCAGAGGTGCCCTTCTAAGGCGCAGACGGTACTCCCATCCGTCAGGGGTTTCAAGCTCATGCCGATGGTCGCCGGGCGTCTTTACATCGCAAATCACCGGGAGTTATAAGAACACCCACCACCACAACACAAAGTAAGGATGGAACCCATGGGCGAACACGAGCGTGACTACGCCGAAAAACGCGATTTCATCCGCATGCGTGTGGAGGCCGATGTGTCGCTGATCCACGCGGGGCAGGAGATTGCCGGGGTTTGCGTGGACCTTTCCAGCTCCGGTATGCAGGTGCAGGCGCCTCGCCAATTCAAGGTAGGCGACCAGTTGAAGGTGCGCATTGATTCTGAGCACGCCGCCCTCACGGGGCTTGAGGCGGATACCGAAGTGGTTTGGACCAAGACAAATGGCCCCGACCAACATTTGGGCCTCAAGATCCTGAAAATGTACTAAAAAGCCGCACATAAAAAAGGCGACCCTCAGGTCGCCTTTTTTCGTTTCAAAACGTCACGACTTAAAAGTCGTCGACAACCTTGCCGTCCTTGACCTTGAACTCACGGTTCTGCAGGTAAGCATTACGGATAAAGGTGTACTTATCGCCAGTGATCAGCTTCTCACTGTCGAGCAGGCTGGCGCGGGTATCGACAAGGCTGAGGCCGATCAAGCTGTTGCGCAGGGAAACATCATCCATATAACGGTACGGCTGGGTGTAGCTGTCGACGTACTTGGACGGCGCATCACGCAAGGTGCTAGGGCCCAGCAGCGGCAGCATCACGTATGGACCGCTGCCAACGCCCCAGTAACCGAGGGTCTGACCGAAGTCTTCATCACTGCGTTGCAGCCCCATTTTGGTGCCCACATCGATAAAGCCCAGCACGCCAAAGGTCGTGTTGACCAACAGGCGGGCGGTATCGACGCCGGCATTATGGGGCTTGAGTTGCAATACGTTGTTGGCCAGGTTGCCAACGTCGCCGATATTGCGGAAGAAATTGTGGATGCCGTCCTCGACAAATTGCGGAGTGATCCACTCGTAACCCTGGGCCAATGGCTTGAGGGCATAGGTATCGACCGTGTCGTTAAACGTAAAGATCGGACGATTGATGCTTTCCCATGGATCGTCTTCCGACGCTGCTTGCACGGTGAACGGGGCCAGCAGGACAGTGGCACACACCGACAGCTGAGCGAAGTAGTGGCTCCAGCGCATAGCTTTTGCTCCTTGAATGGTCTGTCATGGGCGCTATGCCCTGAATGAGGCGGTGAGTATATGACGGAAGTACGCATTTAGGCAGTAACGGGGAAAATTCCTACAATTTCAACCCGTGTCATCGGGTTGTCATCCTGACTCGATAGCGTCACGGCTATTTCAGGGATATCGATATGCCCCACGCCGAAATAGCCATCGCCAGCGCACCCGCCTTGACTGCCGTGTTGTTTGGCCTGAGTGGCTGTTTAGTGGACTTCGGTTCCCAGGCGCGCACCGATTCACCCAGCGCCGACTCCCAGGCTACGCCGGGCGCCCTGAAAATCCTGCGCAGCTTGAAGGAACAGGGCGTCCCCTGTGCCTGGCTGGATGAACTTCCCCCCACCATCACCACGTCACTGGCCGCCGTACTGCCTACCTGGCTCAAGGCAATAGCGCCCTCCCCTATTCGCTGGCCCGCGCCCCACGCGTGCTGGCAGGCCTTGATGGAACTGAATATTGAACGCCTGGAAGGCTGCGTATTGGTCAGCGGTGAGCCGCGCTTACTGCAATCGGGGCTCAATGCCGGGCTGTGGACCATCGGCCTGGCCTCCTGCGGTTCACTGTGCGGCATGGCGCCTGAGCAATGGCAGGCCCTGAGCGAACAGGAGCGCGAACACAAGCGCGGCAAGGCCACCGTGGCGTTGTACGGGCTAGGGGTGCATTCGGTGATCGACCACCTTGGCGAGCTCGGCACTTGCCTGGCCGATATCAGCTTGCGCCAGCTTAAAGGCGAGAAGCCCTGATCGAGATCATGCACAGTCGGCGCCGGTGGATTAATCTACAGGTCAGCCCGTAGACCTTTCACGGCGTGCCGTGGTCTATGCCAGTGACTATCGATAAAAGGAAGACCGTCATGCCTGATCGCAAAAAGCTGGAAGAACAGGTCGAGATCCTGCGCGGGCAATTGGAACAGGAGCCGCCGCTGCCATTGGAAAAGCGTGAAGCGCTGGAAGCCCTGATTGCCAAGTTTGAGCTGCAACTTGAGCTGGAGCCGGCTACCCAGACCCCTAGTATTTCCGATGATGTGAATCAAGCGGCCATTGAGTTCGACGCTGAACACCCGGTTATTTCCGGAACACTGCGCAATATCATGATCACCCTGGGCAATATCGGCATTTGATCCGCCAACCAAGCCCAGTGCTGAACCAAAATGTGGGAGGGGGCTTGCCCCCGATAGCGCAGTGTCAGTCAACAGATTCATCGACTGATACACCGCCATCGGGGGCAAGCCCCCTCCCACATTTGATTTGGGTGAAATTTACTGACGCGCCAGTCGCACGTTCTGGAACGCCACACCCTCAGTGCTGCGATACGGGTTGATATCCAACCCACCCCGCCGCACATAGCGCGCATACACGGTCAACTTCTCTGGTTTGAGCAAGCGCTGCAAGTCCAGAAAGATGCGCTCCACGCACTGCTCGTGAAAGTCGGAGTGCTGGCGAAAGCTCACGATGTATTCCAGCAAGCTTGCGTGATCCAGCGCCGATCCACGGTATTCCACCACCACGCTGCCCCAATCCGGCTGACTGGTCACCGGGCAGTTGGATTTGAGCAGATGGCTGTGCACGCTCTCTTCAACGATGCGCGTGTCATCGCAACGCAGCAGCTCCGGCCGTGGGTGCTCGTAGTTACTAACGCTGATCTCCAGGTCATCGATGCACACACCCGGCAACGCCATCACGCCCTCGGCCTCGATCTCGGCCAGGCTGCGGATACGCACGCTCACCGGTTTGCCGGCGGCAGCGCTGAGGTCGTTACGCAGCGTCGCTTCCAGGCTGGCCGTATCGGCATATGCAGTCTGGTTCAGCGAGTTGAGGTACAACTTGAAGGATTTGGACTCAATGATGTTCGGCGACTCAGCCGGGATGCTGAACTCACCAATGGCCACCACCGGCTTGCCCGACGGCAGCAGCCAGGACAGTTCGAAGCAGTTCCAGAAATCCACACCCTTGTAGGGCAGCGTCTCGGCACTCAGGCCCAGCTCGGCCCACTTGGCGGCGCGCGGAATCGGGAACAGCAATGAAGGGGTGTAAGTGGAGATGTATTCACTGGACTTGCCCAGCGGCGAATGTTCGGCTGCGGGATGCATGGCGGAAACCTGGCTAAATAAACCGCGCCAGTCTACCAGCCTTTGCCCCCGCCTTTGCTGCCTACTCGACGTTCAGCTCTCCGACCATGCCCGCTTGGTAGTGCCCAGGCAGGTTGCAGGCAAACTCCAGGCCCGTGCTCTTGGTAAAGGTCCAGGTCAGTTCGGCCGTTTTGCCGGGTTCGACCAACACGCTGTTGGGATCATCATGCTTCATCGCGCCATGGCCCATTGTACTGTGGTCCATTTTGCCCATCCCGGTGGCAGTGAGCATGCCGCTGGCCTGCATCTGTAACATTTCCTTCTGGTGTTCGGCATGCATCGCCGCGTCGCCCAGGTTGAATTCATGGAGCAACCGGCCTTTGTTGACCAGTACAAAGCGCACGGTCTCACCGGCTTTTACATTCAAAGATGTGGGCGAAAAGGAAATATCCTGCAGCGTCACTTCAACAGTACGTGTTGCTTCGGCTGTCGCTGCTGCATGGCCAAACCCATAGGTATGAGCCGCATCTGCCATCGCTTCAACACTCAATGCCAATAGGCAACCCGCCAACAACAGGGATTTACGCAACGCCATCGCTCTTCTCCAAAAATAGGTCAACCGTCTGACACGCACCCTATGATGACGCCGCTGCCAGCCAGCTGACTGCTAGATTACAACTTTGTCAGGTTGCGCCCTTATCGCAGAACCCACGGTATAAAGCCCGTCGTACCACATTACCAAGAGTCGCCCATGAAACTGCTGATCGTCGAAGACCAACTGAAAACCGGCCACTACCTGCGCCAGGGCCTGGCCGAAGCGGGTTTTACCACCGAGTTGGTGGCCGACGGCATCACCGGGCAACACCTGGCATTGACCGGTGACTACGACCTGCTGATTCTGGACGTGATGCTGCCGGGCCGCGATGGCTGGCAAATCCTGCAAGCAGTGCGGGGTGCTGGCCTGGAGATTCCAGTGCTGTTCCTCACCGCCCGCGATGCGGTGGAAGACCGCGTGCACGGCCTGGAGCTGGGCGCCGACGATTACCTGGTCAAGCCCTTCGCCTTTTCCGAACTGCTGGCGCGGGTGCGCAGCCTCTTGCGCCGAGGTGGCAGCGCGCCCCAGGAAACCTCCCTGCAGCTGGCCGACCTGCGCCTGGACCTGATACGCCGTCGTGTCGAGCGCAACGGCCAACGCATCGACCTCACCGCCAAGGAGTTTTCCCTGCTGGAACTGCTGCTGCGCCGTCAGGGCGAAGTGCTGCCCAAGTCACTGATCGCCTCCCAGGTCTGGGACATGAATTTCGACAGCGACACCAACATCATCGAAGTCGCCATCCGCCGACTGCGCCTGAAAGTCGACGATAACTACCCCAACAAACTGATCCATACCGTACGCGGCATGGGCTATGTGCTGGAGGAACGATGCAGTTGATTCAGCGCCTGTCTCTCACCAGCCGCCTGGCGCTGCTGTTTGCCGCCTGCACCGCCGTGGTCTCGTTGCTCGCTGGCGTGTTGTTCAACCGCGCCAGCGAAGCGCACTTTGTCGAGCTGGATCAGCAACTGCTCGATAGCAAACTGAGCGCCTTGCGCAGCACCTTGCAAGGCGTCGACACACCGCAGTTGTTCGCCCAACGGCAAGCGCAGTTGCGCGCAGAACTCAATCGCCAACCCGATCTCGCCCTGCGTATCAGCGCGGCCGGCCAGCGTTGGCTGGATGGCGCACCGGGCGTCGCGCTACCCGACTCCCCCGGCCTGCACCGCGTGCAGAGCGCCGGTACGGACTATCGCGTGTACAACGTGCCGCTGATCGCCGGCCAGCCGGATTCGCCACGCCTGAGCCTGATGCTCGACATCACCCACCATCAGCACTTTCTGCAACGCATGCAGCACCTGATCTGGCTCACCGTCGGCCTCTCGGCCCTGGCCACCGCACTGCTCGGTGCCTGGGCCGCACGCAGTGGGTTGCGGCCCTTGCGGCGCATGGGGGAAGTGGCCGCGAGTGTGTCAGCCCACTCCCTGACCCAGCGTCTGCCGCAGCAACAGATGCCAGCGGAACTGGCAGATCTGGCCCAAGCTTTCAACGCCATGCTCGAACGCCTGGACGATGCCTTTCAGCGTCTCTCGGCCTTCTCCGCCGATATCGCCCATGAACTACGCACGCCACTGTCGAACCTGCTCACCCACACCCAGGTCATCCTCACCCAACCGCGCCCGCTGGAGGATTACCGTGAGGCACTGCACAGCAACCTCGAAGAGCTGCAATGGATGGCGCAGCTTGTAAACGACATGTTGTATCTGGCCAAGGCCGATCACGGCTTGCTGGTACCCAAGCGCGAGTCGCTGGCCCTGGCCGATGAAGTGGATGCGTTGCTGGAGTTTTTTGCGTTGCTCGCAGAAGACGCGCAAATCAGTCTGGTGCGCGAAGGCACGGCTCACGTCGCCGGGGACCGCGGCATGTTGCGTCGGGCGTTGTCGAACTTGCTGGATAACGCGATGCGGTTTACCCCGGTGGGGGGCGAGGTGCGAGTACGGATTGAAGATGGCATAAGGCTGACTGTTGAGAACAGCGGCGAAGGTATTCCTGCGCAGTTACTGCCAAGGTTGTTTGATCGATTTTACCGGGCTGATCCGGCGCGGCATGAGGGCAGCAGCGAGCATGCGGGGCTGGGGTTGGCGATTACGCAGTCGATTGTGCGAGCGCACGGGGGGAGGATTTTTTGTGAATCTGAAGCAGGATGGACAAGGTTTGTGATTGAGTTGCCCAAGGTCGATTGATGCAAGCAGTGCCGGCCCAATCGGGGGCAAGCCCCCTCCCACATTTAGATTTGTGAATACAGTCAAATGTGGGAGCTGGCTTGCCTGCGATAGCGGCCTAAAGCCTTACGAATATCTCAGCGCATGCGCCGGCTCAATCTTCGCCGCCCGATACGCCGGATACAGCGTCGCCAAAAAGCTCAACACAAACCCCGCCGTGCAAATCAGCACCACATCCCCACCTTGCAGCTCCGAAGGCAGGTTGCTGACAAAGTACACGTCCGAACTGAAGATATGCTGCCCGGTCACCCGCTCCACCCAGCCCACCAGCTCACTCACGTTCAGCGCCGCAATCACCCCCAGCACGCCGCCGATCAGGGTGCCGACGATGCCGATGACGGTGCCCTGCACCATGAAGATCGCCATGATCTGCCGTGGCGTGGCGCCGATGGTGCGCAAGATCGCGATGTCCGCGCCCTTGTCGTTCACCACCATGATCAAGGTGGCGATGATGTTGAACGCGGCGACCGCGACAATCATCAGCAGCAACAGGCCGATCATGGTTTTTTCCATCTTCATCGCGCTGAACAGGCTGCCCTGGGTGTGGGTCCAGTCATCGGCCTTGTAGGCCGCGCCCAGGCTGGCGGCGACATCGGCCGAGACCTTGGGCGCCGCGTAAAGGTCTTTCACCGCCAGGCGCACGCTCTGCACCTGGTTCGGCTGCCAGTGCTGGATCTCGGCCGCGTCAGCCATATGGATCAGCGCCATGGAGCCATCCAGCTCGGCGCCGACCTTAAAGATGCCCACCACGTTCAAGCGCTGCATGCGCGGGGTGATGCCACCGGGTGCGGTGCTGATTTCCGGCACGATCAGGGTCAGCTTGTCACCCACGCTCAAGCGAAAACGCCGCGCGGTGATTTCACCCACCACCACGCCGAACTCACCGGCTTTCAGGTCTTCGAGTTTACCCTGCACGATATGCTGGGCAACGATCGATACCTTGCCTTCCTGGGCCGGGTCGACGCCGCTGATCTCGATCGGCTGCATCGCCCCCTTGTAGGAGAACATGCCATCCATCTGCGTGAAGGGTACTGCGGCAGTCACCTCAGGGTTCTTCATCGCCGCAGCGGCCACCGGCTGCCAATCATCAATCGGGTTGACACCGACGATAGTGGCGTGGGGCACCATACCCAGGATGCGCGAGCTCATTTCACGCTGGAAGCCGTTCATTACCGACAACACCACAATCATCGCCAGCACACCCAGGGCGAGGCCGATCATCGAGGTCATCGAGATAAACGAAACAAAACGGTTGCGGCGCTTGGCGCGGGTATAGCGCGTGCCGATGAAAATCGATAACGGTCTGAACATTCGCGGGCACCGTTGAAAAAATAGAAAACCCGGCGTCAGACACCGGGTTTGAAACAGGTCAGATGGCGACCAGATGACCTTCCTGCAGGTGCAACACGCGGTCCATCTGGCGGGCCATGCTCATGTCATGGGTCACCACCAGGAACGCGGTGCGCATCTGGGTGCTCAGCTCCAGCATCAAGTCCTTGATGCCCTGGGCCGTGTGGGAGTCGAGGTTGCCAGTCGGTTCGTCGAGCATCACCAGGCCTGGGTTGTTGACCAACGCACGGGCGATGGCCACACGTTGGCGCTCGCCGCCCGACAGTTCAGCCGGCTTGTGCTCCAGGCGATGGCCCAAACCGACACGCTCAAGCAGCGCCTTGGCACGCTGGCGGGCCTCAGGGATCGCGGTCTTGCCGATCAACAGCGGCATGCACACGTTTTCCAGCGCGGTGAATTCCGGCAACAAGTGGTGGAACTGGTACACAAAGCCGAGGGAGCGGTTACGCAACTGACCACGAGCCTTTTCACCAAGGGCCGACAGCTCTTCGCCCGCCAGCCACACACTGCCCTGGGACGGCGTATCAAGGCCGCCCAACAGGTTCAGCAAGGTACTTTTGCCAGAGCCGGAACTGCCGACAATCGCCACGCGCTCGCCGGGGTGCAGCTCCAGTTGCAGGTTGGCCAGCACCACCACCGATTCCGGGCCTTCCTCGTAGGATTTGCCCAGGTTGCGGCAGCTCAAGATTGCTTTTTCACTCATGCCCGATTCACTCATAACGTAAGGCCTGTGCTGGCTGGGTACGTGCCGCGCGCCAGGCTGGATACAGGGTGGCAAGGAAGCTCAATACCAACGCAGCGCCGCCCACCATCAACACGTCCTGGGTTTGCACCTGGGACGGCAAGTAATCGATGAAGTAGACGTCGGCGTTGAGAAATTTGTGACCGATCAGGGTTTCGAGCCCGGCAATGGCGGCGCTCACATTCAGCGCAGCCAGGATGCCGACCGCCGTGCCGATCAAGGTGCCGACCACGCCGATCACCGTGCCCTGCACCATGAAGATCGCCATGATCTGCCCCGGCGTGGCGCCAAGGGTGCGCAGGATGGCAATGTCACCCTTCTTGTCATTCACCACCATCACCAGCGTGGAGATGATGTTGAACGCAGCTACGGCGACGATCAGCAGCAACAACAGGCCGATCATGGCTTTTTCCATGCGGATCGCCTGGTACAGGTTGCCGTGGGTGCGGGTCCAGTCGCGGGCGTAATACTGGCTCTCGCCAAGATGCTGGGCGATGTCCCACGCGGCACGCGGCGCGTCGAACAGGTCGTTGAACTTCAGGCGCAGGCCTTGTACCTGGTCTGGCTGCCAGCGATGCAGGCGGGCCAGGTCGGTGAGATTGGTGAGGCCGAGGTAACCGTCGATCTCGCCGGCGCCGACGTGGAAGGTGCCCACCACGGTAAAGCGCTTCATGCGCGGGAACATGCCGGCCGGGGTCACGGTGACTTCCGGCGCGACGAAGGTCAGCTTGTCGCCGAGCGTCACACCGAGCTTGGCCGCCGCCTTGTCGCCGATCACGATGCCAAACTCGCCGGGGGCCAGGTCATCGAGTTTGCCTTGCAGCATGAACTTGTCGATGATCGAAACCTTGCGCTCCTGGGCCGGATCGATGGCATTGAGCAGGATTTTCTGCACCTTGCCATTATTGGTCAGCAACCCCTGCATCTGGGTGAATGGCGCGACGGCCACTACCTTGGGGTTCTGCTTGACCTTGTCGGCCAGGCTTTGCCAGTCACTGATGGGCGCGTCGCCCTCAATGGTCGCGTGGGGCACCATGCCCAGCACGCGGGTGCGCATTTCATGATCGAAGCCGTTCATCACCGACAGCACCACGATCATCACGACCACGCCCAAGGCGAGCCCGATCATCGAGGTCAAGGAAATGAACGACACAAAATGATTGCGACGTTTTGCACGGGTATAACGCGTGCCGATAAATACGAAGAGAGGTCTGAACATGTCGGGGCTTGTTCGGAGGAAAAGAAGACGTCCCGGTGGCGGGGTCTGATAAGCAGCTTTACACTCAGACCATTAACGCTAGCTGGGGTTCGCCATGTCGACATTAGATGAAGAAGAGCGCCGCGAATACTACCGTATCGACGACATGATCGCACTTCAAATCAAAAGCCTGTCTGCCCCCGAAGCGGCGAGCAAGGAAGTGTTGCTGGATGATTCGCCGCTGTTCAATCTGCTCAGTGAGTTGCACTTGAGCGAATTCGAGGCCCAGCACCTGCTGCGCCAGATTAGCGAGAAAGATCGCAGCCTGGCGGCCTTCCTCAAAGTCCAGAACAAACGCCTTGACCTCCTTAGCCAGGTTATGGCGCAAAGCCTGCGCAATGAAGTCGGTGCGCCACAGCCGGTGATCATTTCCGAAGGCGGCATCGACTTCCAACACCCGACCGCCCTCGCCCCTGGCGCACACCTGGCGATCAAGCTGGTGCTGATGCCCCAGGCGCTCGGCCTGTTGCTGCGTGCGCGAGTGACGCATTGCGACCCCAAGGGTGACGGTTTTGATGTGGGCACTGAGTTCGAATCCATGACCGACGCCCAGCGCCAGCTGCTGGCGCGCTACATCTTGCAGAAACAAGCCCAGGAACGCCGCCTGGCGCGGGAACAAAGCGACGCCCAAGACACCTGAATAGCATTCACCCCGCCAGACGAGCTGGCGCATAGGAGCAACTGTGACCCTGATCTACGGCCACCGCGGTGCCAAAGGCGAAGCACCGGAAAACACCCTGACCAGCTTTCAGGAGTGCCTCAAGCACGGCGTACGCCGCTGCGAATTGGATTTGCACCTGTCCATGGACGGCGAGTTGATGGTCATCCACGACCCCACCCTCAAACGCACCACCGACCGGCGCGGCAAGGTCGTCGAGTATTCGGCAGCAGACCTGGTGAAAATGGACGCACGCAAAGGCGGCCCGGGCTGGATCAAGCCCTGCCCGATCCCACGCCTGGAAGAGCTGTTCGAAAAATGCGACTTCGATCACTGGCAACTGGAAGTCAAAAGCGCCTCGCGCACCCGCGCAGCCACCACGGTACTTGCGATTCGCGAAATGGCCGTGCGCTTTGGCCTGATGGACAAGGTCACTGTGACCTCAAGCTCGCGGGAAGTATTGAAGGCAGCCGTTGAGCTCACCCCCGACCTGTCACGCGGCCTGGTGGCCGAATACGCCTGGCTCGACCCGTTGAAGGTCGCACAGAACTACGGTTGCGAGTATTTGGCGTTGAACTGGACGTTGTGCACCCCTGAGCGTCTGGAAAAAGCCCAGCGCCAGGGCTTGCACGTGTCCGTATGGACGGTCAACGAACCTGCGCTGATGCGCAGGCTCGCCGACTTCGGCGTAGATAGCCTGATTACAGACTTTCCCGGTTTGGCCACTGCCACTCTCGAGAATTACTGAAATCGGTCTCCCCGGCCGGCTCAGGCCACCGGCCGGAGCCGCTCAAAAAAGCCGGTTGAGGCCGTCGTAGGCCGCTACCCGGTAGGCTTCAGCCATGGTCGGGTAGTTGAACGTGGTGTTCACAAAATACTTGAGGGTATTGAGTTCACCCGGCTGGTTCATGATGGCCTGGCCGATGTGCACGATCTCCGAAGCCTGGTAGCCGAAGCAATGCACGCCGAGGACTTCCAGGGTTTCACGGTGGAACAGGATCTTCAGCATGCCCTGAGGCTCACCGGCGATCTGTGCACGCGCCATGCTCTTGAAGAACGCCTTGCCCACTTCGTAAGGCACTTTGGCCTTGGTCAGTTCGTGCTCGTTCTTGCCGATGGAGCTGATCTCGGGAATGGTGTAGATCCCGGTCGGCACATCGTTTACATAGCGCCAGCTGCCATTGTCGACGATGCTGCCAGCAGCCGAACGGCCCTGGTCATGCGCCGCACTGGCCAGGCTTGGCCAGCCGATCACGTCACCGGCGCCGTAGATGTTCGCTACGCAGGTACGGTAGTTCTCATCCACTTCGATCTGGCCACGGCTGTTGACCTTCACGCCGATGTTTTCCATACCCAGCTTGTCGGTGTTGCCGGTACGGCCGTTGCACCACAGCAAGGCGTCGGCCTTGATCTTCTTGCCGGACTTGAGGTGCAGGATCACGCCGTTGTCCAGGCCTTCGACCCGCTCATACTCTTCGTTATGGCGCACGGTGATGTTGTTGTTACTGAAGTGGTAGCTCAACGCCTGGGAAATTTCCGAGTCGAGGAAGCTCAGCAACTGGTCGCGGTTGTCCACCAATTCAACCAGCACACCCAGGCCGCTGAAGATCGAGGCGTATTCACAGCCGATCACGCCGGCGCCGTAGATGATCAGTTTGCGCGGGGTGTGGCCCAGGCTCAGGATGGTGTCGCTATCGTAGATACGCGGGTGGTGAAAATCGATATCGGCCGGGCGATACGGGCGCGAACCTGTGGCGATGATGATGTGCTTGGCCACCAGCTTCTCGACCACGCCGTTGGGGCAGACCACTTCGATGGTTTGCTCGTCGGCGAAGCTGCCGGTGCCGAAGAACAAATCGACACGGTTACGGGCGTAGTAGCCAGTGCGCGATGCGACTTGCTTGGAGATGACTTTCTCGGCGCTTTTGAGCACGTCCGGGAACGAGAACCAGCGCGGCTCACCAATGGCCCGGAACATCGGGTTGGTGTTGAACTGCATGATCTGGCGCACTGAGTGACGCAAGGCCTTGGACGGGATGGTACCCAGGTGGGTGCAGTTGCCGCCGACCTGGCGACGGCTATCGACCATCGCCACCTTGCGCCCAGCTTTGGCGGCGTTCATCGCCGCACCTTCTCCAGCTGGGCCGGAACCCAGTACCACCACGTCGTAGTTGTAGACAGCCATGCGTACTCCTCAGAACAGGCCAGGCGCACGGTTGGGACGCCTGGCTAAATCATGCCGCGGCCAGCGGTCATGAAGGACATTTTGGCTCAAGTGTGTGAACCGGGGCACAGTCTATATAAGGCTCAACGCCGCGCACATTAACCCTTGGTCGCGTCGTAGGCCAGTTTTGCCGTCACTACAGGGTAAGGAAAATGCAATTACACTGCCAGCACGCACCTTTTACAGGACTGGCCATTATGCGACATGTCGCTTTGTGTTTATTACTGATGTTGTCGGTCGCGGTGCAGGCCAATGAGGCGGACCGGCTTCGGCAGGCCGGTTTTGCTGCGCAATCCCATGGATCAGCCCTGAAAAACCAGGTGGTGCTGACCTACCTCTGGGCGGATGTCTACGCGGCAGCGCTGTACGCCCCCGCCGACGTGCGCGCAAGGCTTGCCTGGGAGCAACAAACGGATCTGCGCCTTGAGCTGTATTACTTTCGCGATATCGACCGCAGCGATGTGATCAAGGCCGCCAATACCACGTTGAAGCGCCAGCAAGTCAGCGCCCGATTGAAGCCAGAGGTGGACATGCTGCATGCGCGCTTTCGCGACATCCAAAAGGGTGATCGCTATGCGCTGGATTTTCGCCCTGGGCGTGGGTTGAATCTGGAGATCAATGGGGAGGTGGTGTTCAGTAGCCCCGATGTTGGATTGGCGAAGGCTTACCTGGGGATTTGGTTGGCGCCCAAGGGGTTGTCGGAGGGGTTGCTGGATTAGCAGGGTGTCAGTTCTGGCCTCATCGGGGGCAAGCCCCCTCCCACATTTGACTGTATTCACATATCTAGACCTGTGAACACAGTCAGTGTGGGAGGGGGCTTGCCCCCGATGAGGCCCTGTCAGGCAGCACAAAACTCCCAGGCATAAAAAAGCCCCGAACCAGTCGGGGCCTTTTCATTTACTGCAAAGGGTTAGCGCGGAAACGCAGGCGGGTTAACCCCAGCCATGTCTTCCATCACGCGAACCACCTGGCAGCTGTAGCCGAACTCGTTGTCGTACCACACGTACAGCACAACACGGTTGTCCTGGGTGATGGTCGCCTCGGCGTCCACCACACCGGCGTGGCGCGAGCCAACGAAGTCGGTGGAGACCACTTCCTGCGAGTTGACGAAGTCGATTTGCTTATGCAGATCGGAGTGCAGCGCCATGTAGCGCAGGTACTCGTTCATCTCTTCGCGGGTGGCGGCTTTCTCAAGGTTCAGGTTGAGAATGGCCATCGACACGTTTGGCGTCGGGACGCGGATCGCGTTGCCGGTCAGCTTGCCGGCCAGCTCAGGCAGGGCCTTGGCAGCAGCGGTGGCAGCACCGGTCTCGGTGATCACCATGTTCAACGCGGCGCTACGGCCACGGCGATCGCCTTTGTGGAAGTTGTCGATCAGGTTCTGGTCGTTGGTGTACGAGTGAACCGTCTCAACGTGACCGTTAACGATACCGAACTTGTCATTCACAGCTTTCAGCACCGGCACGATGGCGTTGGTGGTGCAGGAAGCGGCGGACACGATCTTGTCGTCAGCGGTGATTTCGCCATGGTTGATGCCATGCACGATGTTCTTCAGCTTGCCCTTGCCCGGTGCGGTCAGGACAACGCGGTCGATACCCGGGCAGGTCAGGTGCTGGCCCAGGCCCTCGGCATCACGCCATACGCCGGTGTTGTCCACCAGCAGGGCGTCCTTGATGCCGTACTGGGTGTAGTCCACCTCAGTCGGGTTCTTCGCGTAGATCACCTGGATCAGGTTACCGTTGGCGGTAATGGTGTTGTTTTCTTCGTCGATGACGATGGTGCCGTTGAACGGACCGTGCACCGAGTCACGACGCAGCAGGCTGGCGCGCTTGGTCAGGTCGTTCTCGGCACCTTTGCGCACAACAATGGCACGCAGGCGCAGGCCGTCGCCGCCACCGGTTTTTTCGATCAGGATACGCGCCAGCAGGCGGCCGATACGACCGAAGCCGTACAGCACAACGTCAGTGCCTTTACGGGCAGCGGCGTTTTGCTGGCCAACCACGTCAGCCATCTCTTCGCGTACGAACTGCTCAGCGCTACGGCCAGCACCTTCTTTACGGAATTTGTAGGCCAACTTGCCCAGGTCTACCGAAGCCGCGCCGAGCTTGAGCTCGCTCATGGCTTTGAGCAGTGGGAATGTTTCGTGGACGGAGAGTTCGCTGTCGTCGGCAGAACGATGACGCGCAAAGCGGTGAGCTTTGAGAATCGCGATGACAGACTGGTTGATCAGGCTGCGGCCATAGATCGAGCTCACCACATTGTTATTGCGGTACAGCTGGCCGATAAGCGGAATCATCGCTTCTGCGAGTGCTTCACGGTCGATCCATTCACCAAGACACTGGTCGGGCTTCTGAGTCACGGGAACCTTCCACATGTAGGGGCAGAAAAAAGGGGCTACATTATGCCGCCCGACTGCCCTCTGAGCAATGCGCGCCCCGCAACAAAAACAGCTTGCGAAAAAATGACACCGCGCTGGAGCCCAGTAAATACGCGGGTTCCAGAAGGCCACTAGTTAAGCGACAACGCCAACTTGTCCGTAACTCTCCGAAAACCTCGCAGGTTTTGGCACTACATATTGAGTCAAAACCCGCCATTGTTTGTCTTAGCCACTACATTTCCTACAAACCGTATTAGGCTCAGTCAGCAACTGACAGACGGCGCCTCGCACCGTTACAATTACCGACTTTGTCGCAACGCTTGGAGCTCAACCTTCCGTGCCCGTCCTGCGTCTACCGCTACTCCCTGCTGCGGCAGGCAAACAGCACTGGGGCAACCTGCCCGGTGCCGCCCTGAGCCTGGCCATTGCCGAGGCTGCCAGCGCAGCCAAGCGCTTTACCTTGCTGCTGACCGCCGACAGCCAAAGTGCCGAACGGCTGGAGCAGGAGCTGAGCTTCTTCGCCCCCGATTTGCCGGTGCTGCATTTTCCCGACTGGGAAACCCTGCCCTACGACCTGTTCTCGCCGCACCAGGACATCATCTCCCAGCGCATCGCCAGCCTGTACCGCCTGCCGGAACTGGCCCACGGCGTGCTGGTGGTGCCGATCACCACGGCCTTGCATCGCCTGGCGCCGACCAAGTTCCTGCTGGGCAGCAGCCTGGTGCTGGATGTCGGCCAGAAGCTCGATGTGGAGCAAATGCGCACGCGCCTGGAAGCCAGCGGCTACCGCTGCGTCGACACGGTGTACGAGCACGGTGAGTTCGCGGTGCGCGGTGCGCTGATCGACCTGTTCCCGATGGGCAGCAAACTGCCCTACCGCATCGACCTGTTCGATGACGAAATCGAGACGCTGCGCACCTTCGATCCCGAGAACCAGCGTTCCATCGACAAGGTGGAATCGATCAAGCTGCTGCCCGCCCGCGAGTTCCCGCTGCAAAAAGACGCGGTCACGCGCTTCAAGGCGCGCTTTCGTGAACGCTTCGACGTCGACTTCCGCCGCTGCCCGATCTTCCAGGATTTAAGCAGCGGGATTACACCGGCCGGTATCGAGTACTACCTGCCGCTGTTCTTCGACGAAACCTCGACCCTGTTCGATTACCTGCCCCAGGACACCCAAGTGTTCTCGCTGCCGGGCATCGAGCAGGCGGCGGAAAACTTCTGGAACGACGTGCGCAACCGCTACGAAGAGCGCCGCGTCGATCCATCCCGACCTTTATTGCCGCCCGCCGAACTGTTCCTGCCGGTAGAAGACTGCTTCGCCCGCCTGAAAAGCTGGCCGCGCGTGGTCGCCAGCCAACAAGACGTGGACGCCGGCAGCGGCCGCGAGCGCTTCCCCGCGCAGGCACTGCCTAACCTGGCGATTGAAGCCAAGGCCAATCAGCCGCTGGAAGCGCTGTCCAACTTCCTCGGCGACTTCCCCGGCCGTGTGCTGTTTACCGCCGAATCCGCCGGCCGCCGTGAAGTGCTGCTGGAGCTGCTGGAACGCCTGAAGCTGCGCCCGAAAACCGTCGACAGCTGGCCAGACTTTGTAAAAGGTAAAGACCGCCTGGCGATCACCATCGCACCGCTGGACGAAGGCTTGCTGCTGGAAGACCCGGCCCTGGCGCTGATCGCCGAAAGCCCGTTGTTCGGCCAGCGCGTGATGCAGCGCCGTCGCCGCGAAAAACGCGCCGACGCCAACAACGACGCGGTGATCAAGAACCTCACCGAACTGCGCGAAGGCGCGCCGGTGGTGCACATCGACCACGGCGTGGGCCGCTACCTGGGCCTGCAAACCCTGGAGATCGACAACCAGGCCGCCGAATTCCTCACCATGGAATACGCCGAGGGCGCCAAGCTCTATGTGCCAGTGGCCAGCCTGCACCTGATCGCCCGCTACACCGGCAGCGACGACGCCCTGGCGCCGTTGCACCGCCTGGGTTCCGAAACCTGGCAGAAAGCCAAACGCAAAGCCGCCGAGCAGGTGCGCGATGTGGCCGCCGAACTGCTCGATATCTATGCCCGGCGTGCGGCACGCGAAGGCTACGCGTTTGCCGACCCGAAAGCCGACTACGCCACCTTCAGCGCAGGCTTTGCCTTCGAAGAAACCCCAGACCAGCAAACCACCATCGAAGCCGTACGCGCCGACATGCTCGCGCCCAAGCCGATGGACCGCCTGGTCTGCGGCGACGTGGGCTTCGGCAAGACCGAGGTGGCCATGCGCGCGGCCTTTATCGCCGTGCACGGCGGCCGCCAAGTAGCGATTTTGGTCCCAACCACCCTGCTCGCCCAACAGCACTACAACAGCTTCCGCGACCGTTTTGCCGATTGGCCGGTGACCGTCGAAGTGATGAGCCGCTTCAAGTCGGCCAAAGAAGTGAATGCTGCGGTTGCCGACTTGGCCGAAGGCAAGATCGACATCGTGATCGGCACCCACAAGCTGCTGTCGGACGATGTGAAGATCAAAAACCTGGGCCTGGTAATCATCGACGAAGAACACCGCTTTGGTGTGCGCCAGAAAGAACAGCTCAAGGCCCTGCGCAGTGAAGTCGACATTCTTACCCTCACCGCCACACCGATTCCGCGCACGCTGAATATGGCCGTGTCGGGCATGCGCGACTTGTCGATCATCGCCACGCCGCCGGCGCGCCGTTTGTCGGTGCGCACTTTCGTGATGGAGCAGAACAAAAGCACGGTCAAGGAAGCGCTGCTGCGCGAACTGCTGCGCGGTGGGCAGGTGTACTACCTGCACAACGACGTGAAGACCATCGAGAAATGCGCCGCCGACCTCGCTGAACTGGTGCCGGAGGCCCGTATCGCCATCGGCCACGGGCAGATGCGCGAACGTGAACTCGAACAAGTGATGAGCGACTTCTACCACAAGCGCTTCAACGTGCTGATCGCCTCGACCATCATCGAGACCGGCATCGACGTGCCGAGCGCCAACACCATCATCATCGAGCGGGCCGACAAGTTCGGCCTGGCGCAGTTGCACCAACTGCGCGGCCGCGTCGGGCGCAGTCACCACCAGGCCTATGCCTACTTGCTCACGCCGCCACGCCAACAGATCACCTCCGACGCAGAGAAGCGCCTGGAGGCCATCGCCAACACCCAGGACCTGGGCGCCGGTTTTGTACTGGCCACCAACGACCTGGAAATCCGTGGCGCCGGCGAATTGCTGGGCGACGGCCAGAGCGGGCAGATCCAGGCCGTGGGCTTCACCCTGTATATGGAGATGCTTGAGCGCGCCGTGAAAGCGATCCGCAAGGGTGAACAGCCAAACCTCGATCAACCGCTGGGCGGTGGCCCGGAAATCAACCTGCGCTTGCCAGCGTTGATCCCCGAAGACTACCTGCCGGATGTGCATGCACGCCTGATCCTGTACAAGCGCATCGCCTCGGCCACCGACGAAGAAGGTCTCAAGGACTTGCAGGTGGAGATGATCGACCGCTTCGGCCTGTTGCCGGAACCGACCAAGAACCTGGTGCGCCTGACCCTGCTCAAATTGCAGGCCGAGCAGTTGGGCATCAAGAAGGTCGATGCCGGGCCGCAAGGTGGGCGCATCGAATTCGAAGCGCAGACACCGGTAGACCCGTTGGTACTGATCAAGCTGATCCAGGGCCAGCCCAACCGCTACAAGTTCGAAGGGGCTACGCTGTTCAAGTTCATGGTGCCGATGGAACGCGCCGAAGAACGCTTTAATACATTGGAGGCGCTGTTTGAGCGCCTCATCCCCAAATCCGTTTGAAGGACGCCGTCATGCGCCTGTTCCGCATCCTGAGCCTGTTGTTGGTGGTCGTGGCCCCGTCGGCATTCGCCGACAGCCCGTACCAGGTGGAAATGATCCTGGTGCGCCAGAACGCGGAGCCGGTGATCAACAGCCGCGCTGCGCCGGAAAACTGGGATGCCGGGGCGGTACGCCTGGGCGATAAAATGAGCCCGCCACGCCTGAATAACATCGTCGACAAGCTGCGCGCTGACACCAGCTACACCGTGTTGGCGCACAAGGCGTGGGAGCAGAACCTCGGCGAGCAACCGGTAAAAATTGCTATCACCGATGGCCAGGAGCAGTTCGGCCAGTTCCCCATCGAGGGCGTACTGAGCTTGCAATTGGGGCGCTTCACCGACATCGACGCCAACTTCTGGATCAACCAGTTCGACAGCAACGGCAGCGTGATCGCCAGCGAACACCTGAGCCAGACCGACGTGCGCACCAAGAACAACCAGCTCAACTACCTGGACGGCGGCCACTTGGCGCTGCTGATCAAGATCACCTCGCTGACCGCCAAGCCACCCAGCGCGCCTCCGCCCGACATTCAGGACTGATCTAGCGCCATGCCCCTGACGTCGCCGTTGACCAAACCCCTGGCCCCGTCGTGGGCCAATCGCTTTAAAGAGCAAAGCCTTGAGCGCGGGCGGCGTTATGCCCTGGAAAACCGCGTGCGCATCGTCGAGTCCGGCGACAGCACCATCGTCGCCAGCTGCGAAGGCTCAGGCGGCAACGTTTATCGCCAGACCATTTCACTGCGCGAGTCAGCCAAGGGGGCACTGATCCTGGTGGACAGCCGCTGCACATGCCCGGTGCACACCAACTGCAAACACATCGCCGCCGTGTTGTTCAAGGTGCAGGAAACCCTGGCCTACCCCGCCGCCGCCCAGGACGCCGAACTGCTGGAAAAACTCCAGGCCGTGCTGGATAACCGCGTGACGTTACCGCAGGTGGTGATGGAGGATGTGCCGCCAGTGCCGCGACTGTGGCTGGCCAGCGTGGAGTTCAGCGCTTTTGAACCACGCAACGGCAAGATGCAGCGCTATATCCAGCACCGGGCGGCGCTGTCATTCAACTACCTGGGCAACTATGTCAGTGGGCAAAAGAACGCTGATATCGTGGTGCGCCAAGAAACCCAAAGCCTTCGCATCAAGCGGCACCCGGAGCTGGAGCAGCCGTATCGCGAGCAATTGCGTTTACTGGGTTTCAAGATCGCCACACGCCAGAGCAAAGCCCTGCCAGAGAGCGCCGGCGAGCTGTTCGAGATGGTCAATGACAGCGCCTGGTTGAACTTCACGTTAAATGCATCGCCTACCTTGCGCGCCGAGGGCTGGGAGTTGCAGATCGATGAAGACTTCGGCTTTGACCTCAGCGCCGTCGATGACTGGTACGCCACCGTCGATGAAGGACCGGAGCGTGATTGGTTTGATCTGGAGCTGGGGATTATCGTCAACGGTGAGCGGCTGAGCTTGCTGCCGATCCTGTTGAACCTTATGCGCTCCCACACCGAGATTCTCAACCCGGAGAAACTTGCGCGGCGTCGCGATGATGAACTGATCCTGGTGAATATTCCGGGCCTGCCCAATGGCCACGGCCCGCTGCAAGTGGCGCTGCCCTACGGCCGCTTGAAACCCGTGCTGGCAACCCTCGGTGAGTTTTACCTACAGGAATCCGGCACCACGACATTGCGCCTCGCCAAGGCCGATGCAATCCGCCTCAACCCGCTGGAAGACCTGCCCCTGCAATGGGAGGGCGGCGAGAAAATCCGCAACTTCGCCCAGCGCCTGCGGGACATCAAGGACTTCACCAGCGTGGCGCCCGAAGGGTTGAACGCGACCTTGCGCCCCTATCAGCTCGAAGGCTTGAGCTGGATGCAGTCGCTGCGCCAACTCGACGTCGGTGGGATTCTTGCCGATGACATGGGCCTGGGCAAAACCCTACAGACCCTAGCGCATATTCTCACCGAGAAAGCCGCCGGGCGCCTGGATCGACCGTGCATGGTGGTAATGCCCACCAGTTTGATTCCCAACTGGCTGGATGAAGCGGCGCACTTCACCCCACAGCTCAAGGTGCTGGCGCTGTATGGTGCTGGTCGCAAGAAACATTTCGCAAACCTGGCGGACTATGACCTGCTGCTGACCACCTATGCCCTGCTGCCCAAGGACATCGAACGGCTCGCCGCCCAGCCTTTGCATGTGCTGATCCTCGATGAAGCCCAGTACATCAAGAACCCGTCCAGCAAGGCCGCCCAAGCAGCGCGCGAGCTAAATGCACGACAACGCCTGTGCCTGAGCGGTACACCACTGGAGAACCACCTGGGCGAGTTATGGTCGCTGTTTCACTTCCTGCTGCCGGGCTGGCTGGGGGACGTGAAGAGTTTTAATCGTGATTACCGTGTGCCTATCGAAAAGCGCGCCAGTGATGTGCGATTGCAGCACCTTAATGGTCGGATCAAACCGTTTCTGCTACGCCGCACCAAAGAGCAAGTGGCTACTGAGCTGCCGCCCAAGACCGAAATCATCCATTGGGTCGACCTCAACGAAGCCCAGCGCGACGTATACGAAACCATGCGCCTGGCGATGGACAAGAAGGTCCGCGACGAAATCACCCGCAAGGGCGTGGCGCGCAGCCAAATCATTATTCTTGAGGCACTGCTCAAACTGCGCCAGGTGTGCTGCGATTTGCGCCTGATCAACGATGCCGCCCTGCCCGCCCGTGGCAGCAGCTCGGGCAAGCTCGACAGCCTGATGGAAATGCTCGATGAGTTGTTTGCCGAGGGACGGCGGATTTTGCTGTTTTCCCAGTTCACCTCGATGTTGAGCCTGATCGAAATCGAGCTGAAAAAACGTGATATTGCCTACGCCCTGCTGACCGGCCAGACCCGCGACCGGCGTACGCCCGTGAAGGACTTCCAGAGCGGCAAGCTACAGATCTTTCTGATTAGCCTGAAGGCTGGTGGCGTGGGCCTGAACCTGACTGAAGCCGATACCGTGATCCACTACGACCCGTGGTGGAACCCAGCCACGGAAAACCAGGCGACTGACCGTGCGTATCGCATAGGGCAAGAGAAGCCGGTGTTCGTTTACAAGATGATTGCCCGAGGCACGGTGGAGGAAAAAATCCAACACCTGCAGAAGGAAAAATCCGACCTGGCGGCGGGTGTATTGGACGGGCGTACGACGGGGGATTGGCAGTTGGGCAATGAAGATATCGAGGCGTTGTTTGCGCCGCTGCCCAACAAGCAAGAGAAGCGCTGACTGTTAGATCGCTATCGCGGGCAAGCCCGCTCCCACATTTGACTGCATTCCAAAGTTGGAACTCGGTCGAATGTGGGAGCTGGCTTGCCTGCGATGGCCGCGGCGCGGTCTTCAGCCGATCAACTGAGCATCACGCAACGCAGTCAGCGCTGCCAACCACCGGGGATCCTGCTTATAGTCCGTCGAAGCAATCGCCTGCCCACGCATCCGCGCAATCCGCGCCGACGGCGTAACCTTCATCCGCTGCGCAGCGCTCAGCGCCAGTTCAGCCGCCGCACGATCGTTGCACACCAGGCCCATGTCGCAACCAGCGGTCAGTGCAGCCTCAATCCGACTGGCCGCATCACCCACCACATGGGCACCGGCCATGGACAGGTCATCGCTGAAAATCACCCCATCGAACTGCAACTCGCCACGCAGGATGTCCTGCAACCAACGGCGCGAAAAACCGGCCGGCTGGGCATCAACCTGCGGGTAAATCACGTGGGCCGGCATCACAGCCGCCAGTTGCTTGCTCAGGCGTGCGAAAGGCACCAGGTCATTGGCACGAATCTGCTCCAGGCTGCGCTCATCATTGGGAATCGCAACGTGGGAATCCGCCTCAGCCCAACCGTGCCCTGGGAAGTGCTTGCCCGTGGCGGCCATGCCAGCGCTGTTCATGCCGCGAATGAAAGCGCCAGCGAGCACAGCAGCACGCTCAGGATCACCTTCGAAGGAACGGGTGCCCACCACGGCGCTGCGCTGGTAGTCCAGATCCAGCACCGGGGCGAAGCTCAGGTCCAGGCCTACGGCCAGCACTTCGGTGGCCATGATCCAGCCGCACTGCTCGGCCAGGTACTCGGCGTTGGGGTTGTCCGCCAGTGCACGCATAGCCGGGAGGCGCACAAAGCCTTGGCGTAGGCGCTGCACACGCCCGCCTTCCTGGTCGACCGCCAACAGCAAGTCCGGACGCACCGCCCGGATCGCGGCGCTCAATTCCCGCACCTGCCGCGGATGCTCGATATTGCGCGCAAAAATGATCAAGCCACCCACTTCAGGCTGGCGCAACAGGTGGCGATCCTCGGCCGTCAGCCAGGTGCCGGCAACGTCGACCATCAAAGAGCCTTGTAGGGCAGCAGTCATAAACCTTCCTTAAATAACGCACGCAACCCGTTGCCCTCACACGACGCAAATGGCGCGATGAGCACAACGGGTTGTGAGTAAATAGCTGAAATGGGCATGGCGGCTAGCTTAGCGGATGCAAGCGGCCGCGCACACCCGGGGCGGTCACACCTTGGCGACAGCCGGAGCGGTTTTACTGCGTGGGCGCAATTGAGCGGCGGCCATGGCCGGGTCGGTCACGCCGGTTTCGGCGCGCATGCCGGCAGCGAGGAAAGGCACCATCAGGCGCATCACCTGTTCAATGGAAGTGTTCACGCCGAAATCGGTCTCGGCAATGGCACGCAACGCCTTGATCCCAGACATGCTGAACGCGGCAGCACCGAGCATGAAGTGCACGCGCCAGAACAGTTCGATCGGCGGAATACGTGGGGCCGCCTCGTTGACCAACAGCATATAACGGCGGAATACCTTGCCGTACATGTCTTCCAGGTAACGTCGTAGGTGACCCTGGCTCTGGCTGAATGCCAGGCCCAGAAGGCGCATAAAGATGGACAGGTCGTTGCCGCTGCGGGGCTGCACCACCAGCGCCTGCTCTACCAGCATTTCCAGCAGGTCTTCCAGGGTTGGCTTGTTGTCGGCCTTGGCCTGGCGACGCTCCAGCTCACGGTCGAGACTGGCGCAGAACGGCCCCAGGAAGCGTGAGAACACTGCCTGGATCAGGGCCTTCTTCGAGCCGAAATGGTAGTTCACTGCCGCGAGGTTAACCCCGGCCTTGCTGGTAATCAGCCGCAATGAAGTTTCAGCAAATCCTTTTTCCGCGAACAATTGCTCGGCAGCATCGAGAATGCGTTCAACGGTTTCCGACTGGGCCATGGCTACTCCGCCTGACAAACACTTGTTTGAAACATACGTTTCAGGTTGTGTCTTGTCAAGCCTGCGGGTTCGCATTCCGGCCGGGCAGTCATGTATTTCATCGCTATTTAATCACATCCACCTCCGTCTGTAGGCCCGCTATCTATGCCCTGTAGGGCGAATGCCTGATGACCGTCCAGCGGAGTCGCTAAAAAGGATGATTGCCAAGCGCAATTCACTGTATATAATCCCAGTCACTGTATAAAAAGACAGAGCGATCAACATGCTAAAACTGACGCCACGCCAAGCTGAGATTCTGGCTTTTATCAAGCGCTGCCTCGATGACAACGGCTACCCGCCGACTCGGGCAGAAATTGCGCTGGAACTGGGGTTCAAGTCCCCCAACGCCGCCGAAGAACACCTCAAGGCCCTCGCTCGCAAAGGCGCGATCGAGATGACCCCCGGTGCTTCCCGCGGCATTCGCATCCCTGGCTTCGAAGCCAAGGCCGACGAATCGACACTGCCCATTATCGGCCGCGTTGCTGCGGGTGCGCCGATCCTGGCACAGCAGCATGTCGAGGAGTCCTGCAACATAAACCCGACCTTCTTCCACCCTCGTGCCGACTATCTGTTGCGGGTACATGGCATGAGCATGAAGGACGTGGGCATCTTCGATGGCGACCTGCTGGCCGTCCACACCACCCGCGAAGCCCGTAATGGCCAGATCGTCGTCGCCCGTATCGGCGATGAAGTCACCGTCAAACGCTTCAAACGCGAAGGCAGCAAGGTCTGGCTCCTGGCCGAGAACCCTGAGTTCGCCCCGATTGAAGTGAACCTGAAAGATCAGGACCTGGTGATCGAAGGCCTGAGCGTCGGCGTTATTCGCCGCTAAAGGAGGCATCATGCAGCTCGTGCACACCCCACAACACACACAACTGTCGCTGTTCGAGGCCTTTATGGCCCAACCCCTTGCGCCCATCCTCAAGGAAACGGTCGAGGCGCCCTGGAGCGCCGAGCCTGAGGCGTTCAGTGAATTGTCGTTGCGCGGTGCTGCTGGCAGCTGCCTAAGCCTGCTGGCGCCGATCCTGCGTGAACTCAGCGAGGAGCAGGACGCTCGTTGGCTGACACTGATCGCCCCACCCGCCAGCCTGACCCAGGCCTGGCTGCGGGACGCCGGCCTCAACCGCGAGCGTATCCTGTTGCTACAGCCACGCGGTGCGCAAAGTGCCCAGCAACTGACCTGCGAAGCGTTGCGACTGGGCCGTAGCCACACGGTGGTGAGTTGGTTGAATCCGTTAAATGCGAGTGCCAAGCAGCAACTGATCAGTGCCGCACGGACGGGCGATGCTCAGAGCTTGAATATTCGATTGGGCTGAAGTGAAAGGCCTACCTGCGGGTGGGTGGGCTTTTTGTGGCGAGCGAGCTTGCTCGCGCTGGGCTGCGAAGCAGCCCCAAAGCAGGCACCGTGGAATGCCTGATGTACCGCATCACTCTATTTGGGGCCGCTACGCAGCCCAGCGCGAGCAAGCTCGCTCGCCACAGAAGCACGCGCAACTACAAAAAATCACGCAACCACAGACCTCAGTGAAGCACCCGCGGCCCCTCATCCTTCTCCGGCTCGCCTTCCGCCAAGCGACCGGCCATTTGTACACCCACGCTCAACATGGCCTTGGCCACCTCTACGTGCTGGCCTTGCAGGAACGCTTTAGCGTCCTCGGAAAAATCCAACGTTACCAGAGAACCCTCGTCCTCAGCCCGGCGCAGCTCGATTCGGCCGTCAGGCAATTCAACAATTTCCAGAAAGGACGTTGGCATAAAAATCTGTTCTCCACGAAAGGCCGGGATTATATCAGTCATCCACCCGGCATCGCTGAGGATCTGAAGAGGTTTCTTTACAGCTTGATGAACGGTGGCTTGTGCTGTGTAACAGAACAATGGGGGTGCCTCAGCACTCGTTCAAGCCTTCGCGAAAGCGTAGCGCCATCTTTTTGAGTTCCTGGCGCCAGCTTTCCAACTCTACTCGACTCAGCGGCTTAGGCTCGTCGTCTTCCAGCGAAACCGCCACGATAAGCGGCTGAGTCACATCACCCTTGGGCACATGGGGAACGCGCGGCGGCTGGAACATATCGGCATGCGCCTTAAGCAAACGCGCCACCCAACTGTCTGGGCTTTGAGCCATTTCGACCAATTCAGCCAGCTCAGGGATCGCCATCGTGTCCAGCACCTCACGATTCATGATCATTTCTGCACGAGGCGAGCCGGCCTGGGGCAAGCGATAGAACCCGGCAATTTCATGACACAGACCCAGCAAAGCACCGTAGAGGTGGAACAACGCCGCTTCACGCCCCGCCTGAACCAGCCCGATGGCATTTATCTCCTTCCCCTCCTCGGCACGGCCAAGGGCTTCCAGGGACAAACCCGAGAAGTAAATTTTCTGATTGGTACGGGTATAGAGTTCGTTGGCCATAACGGCAGTCTCCACAACGAAAAGAGGCGTGATGCTGGCCCAACAGTGTCACGGATCAACCGAGCGCACTGCAAGCGTAAAAAAAGGCCGCCCTTTCAGGCGGCCTTTGCATTTGCAGCTTAGTCGATCAAGCGCCTTGGCGCTTGTCCTCGACCTTCCACTTGCCACCGTCATAGAACGCTTTCCAGCCGGTAGGCTTGCCGTCCACTTCGGTCTGCACGTACTGCTCCTTGGTCTTGCGGCTGTAGCGGATCACGGCTGGGCGACCATCCGGGTCCTTCTTCGGCGCTTCACACAGGAAGTGGTACTTGGGATCAATCTCATCCTTGTGCGGCACGATCTCCAGCACCAAAGGCGCTCGGGTCTCGCGGTTTTTCGGGAACTGGCTGGCGGCCAGGAACAGCCCAGAAGCACCGTCACGCAGGATGTAGGTGTCGTTAACCTTCTCGCACTTAAGCTCAGGCATCTTCACCGGGTCCATCTTCGGCGGCGCCGCATCACCGCTTTTAAGCAGCTTGCGGGTGTTCTTGCACGTCGGGTTGGTGCAACCGAAGAACTTGCCGAAACGGCCAGTCTTGAGCTGCATCTCGCTGCCGCACTTGTCGCACTCCAGGCTCGGGCCTTCATAACCCTTGATGCGATAGGTGCCTTCTTCAATCTCATAGCCGTTGCAATCCGGGTTGTTACCGCAGATGTGCAACTTGTGCTTCTCGTCCAGCAGGTAGGCGTCCATCGCCGTGCTGCAGATCGGGCAACGGTGCTTGCCACGCAGTACCAACGACTCGGATTCACCCTCGTCATCGGCCGCGATTTCATCACCCGGTACCAGGTTAACGGTGGCCTTGCAGCGCTCTTTCGGCGGCAGGCTGTAGCCCGAGCAACCGAGGAACACACCAGTGGATGCAGTACGGATCTGCATCGGCCGGCCACAGGTCTGGCACGGGATGTCGGTCATCACCGGCTGGTTGGCACGCATGCCGTTTTCTGGGCTTTCGGCTACTTCGAGCTTCTTCTTGAAGTCGCCGTAGAACTCGTCCAGCACATTTTTCCAGTCGCGCTCGCCCTGGGCGACGTCATCGAGGTTCTCCTCCATACCGGCGGTGAAGCCGTAGTCCATCAGGTTGGAGAAGCTCTCGGAGAGGCGTTCGGTAACGATGTCGCCCATCTTTTCCGAATAGAAACGACGGTTATGCAGCGCAACGTAGCCACGATCCTGGATGGTCGAGATGATCGCCGCGTAGGTCGACGGACGACCGATACCGCGTTTTTCCATCTCTTTTACCAGGCTGGCTTCCGAATAACGGGCCGGCGGCTTGGTGAAGTGCTGGGACGGGTCGAGCTTGATCAGCTTCAGTGTGTCGCCTTGAGCCATGTCCGGCAGCACGTCGTCATCGCCAGGCTTGGCGATTTGCGGCATGACGCGGGTATAGCCGTCGAACTTGAGGATACGGCCCTTGGCACGCAGCTCGAAGTCGGACGCCGCCACGGTCACAGTGGTGGACAGGTATTGCGCCGGCAGCATCTGGCAGGCCAGGAACTGGCGCCAGATCAGCTCGTAGAGGCGCTCAGCGTCGCGCTCCATGCCAGTCAGCTTGGCTGGCGTGGTGTTGGCGTCGGAAGGACGAATCGCTTCGTGAGCCTCCTGTGCGCCTTCCTTGCTGCTGTAGACGTTAGGCTTCTCCGGCAGGTACTTCTCGCCGAACTCGCCTTCAATATAAGTACGCGCCATCGCCACTGCGTCTTGCGACAGGTTGGTGGAGTCAGTACGCATATACGTGATGTAGCCAGCTTCGTACAGACGCTGAGCCATCATCATGGTTTTCTTCACACCGAAGCCCAGGCGGTTACTCGCGGCCTGTTGCAGGGTGGACGTAATGAACGGTGCCGAAGGCTTGCTGCTGGTCGGCTTGTCTTCGCGCTTGACGATGCTGTAGCTGGAAGATTTGAGCTTCTCCAGCGCAGCCATGGCCTGGGCTTCGTTCAGCGGCTTGAAGGCCTCGCCCTTCTCGCGGGCCACTTCAAAGCGCACGTTGGCGCCCTTGGCAGTGCCGAGATCGGCGTGAACTTCCCAGTACTCTTCAGGGATGAACGCACGGATCTCACGCTCACGCTCCACCACCAGCTTTACCGCAACCGATTGCACACGGCCAGCGGACAAGCCACGGGCGATCTTGGCCCACAGCAGCGGCGAGACCATGTAGCCCACGACGCGATCGAGGAAGCGACGCGCCTGCTGGGCGTTAACGCGGTCAATGTCCAGCTCACCCGGCTTGGAGAAGGCTTCCTGGATGGCTTTCTTGGTAATTTCGTTGAACACCACACGCTTGTAGCGGCTGTCGTCACCGCCGATGGCTTCCCGCAGGTGCCAGGCAATGGCCTCCCCTTCGCGGTCCAAGTCCGTTGCGAGATAGATGGTGTCGGCATCTTTGGCGAGCCGGCGCAGCTCTTCGATGACCTTTTCCTTGCCCGGAAGGATCTCGTACTTGGCCTTCCAGCCATGATCCGGGTCTACACCCATGCGCGAGACCAGCTGCTTGCGCGCTTTCTCTTTAGGGCTGAGCACCGGACCTTCGCCCGCAGCCGCTTTGCCGCGCTTGGCGGCTGGCTCCTTGCTGGCGCTAGCCGAACCGCTGGTGGGCAGGTCTCGGATATGGCCGATACTCGACTTCACCACGTACTCGTTACCCAAGTACTTGTTGATGGTCTTGGCCTTAGCCGGGGATTCCACAATGACCAGCGATTTGCCCATGGATCGGAAAATTCCTGAATTCGAGAAGTGAAAGGCAGTTGGCGCCTGTCGCGGCAACGCTATATATAGTGGCAACAAGGTGAGGTCAAGCGCAGCAGTCTGCGCGGCCTGCCGTTATTGCCCTGAAAAAAGACTGGGTTCGACCTGCACCAAAGCAAAGCGCGGGACCTGCTTGCCGTCAACCTCGACGGTCTCCAGGAACATGCTCAACGGGCGCACCCAAAAGCCGTAATCGCCATACAGTGCTTGGTAGAACACCACTTCTTCTTCGGTCTCGGAGTGCCGCGCCACATTAAAAACGCGGTACTGCGGCCCCTTATAATGTTGATAGAGCCCTGGTTCGACTTGCATGCTCTGGCCCTCTTACAAAATTTGTTAAAAAAAAATTACGAAACTGCCAAAAAACAAAAACCGGGGCACTGGGCCCCGGCTTCCGTCAACTCAACGCTTAGACGCGTTCGAAGACGGTGGAGATGCCTTGGCCGAGACCAATGCACATGGTGGCTACCCCGAGGTTGCCGCCATTTTGCTTCATCACGTTGAGCAAAGTGCCGGAGATACGTGCACCGGAGCAACCGAATGGGTGGCCCAGGGCAATCGCACCGCCGTGCAGGTTAACCTTCTCGTTCATCTTGTCGAGTACTTTCAAATCTTTCAGCACTGGCAGGGCCTGTGCGGCGAAAGCTTCGTTGAGCTCGAAGAAGTCGATGTCGGAGATGGAAAGGCCTGCGCGCTTCAAGGCTTTTTGTGTGGCCGGTACTGGACCATAGCCCATGATCGCCGGGTCCACACCTGCCACTGCCATCGAGCGGATTACCGCGAGCGGCTGGATGCCCAGGTCTTGGGCACGCTGCGCCGACATCACGATCATGCACGAGGCACCATCGGTAATTTGCGACGAAGTGCCCGCTGTCACGGTGCCACCCTTTGGATTGAACGCCGGCTTCAAGGCCGCCAGGCTTTCCAGGGTAGTGTCCGGACGGATGGTTTCGTCGTAGTCGAACAGCTTCAGGAAACCGTTCTCGTCGTAACCGTTCATCGGGATGATTTCATCCTTGAACTTGCCTTCCACGGTCGCCTTGTGGGCGAGTTGGTGGGAGCGCAGGCCGAAGGCGTCCTGAGCTTCACGGGTAATGCCATGCATTTTGCCGAGCATTTCCGCAGTCAGGCCCATCATGCCCGAGGCTTTCGCCGCGTACAGCGACATGTGCGGGTTTGGATCGACGCCGTGCATCATGCTCACGTGGCCCATGTGCTCCACGCCGCCGACCACGAACACATCACCGTTGCCGGTCATGATCGCTTGCGCTGCGGTGTGCAGGGCGCTCATCGACGAGCCACACAGGCGGCTGACGGTCTGGCCGGCAGCCGTGTGCGGGATCTGCGTCATCAAGGAGGCCATGCGCGCGATGTTCCAGCCCTGCTCCAGGGTCTGGTTGACGCAGCCCCAGATCACGTCTTCGACTTCGTTCGGATCAACCTTGACGTTGCGCTCCAGCAGCTTGCTGATCAGGTGCGCCGACATATCTTCGGCACGGGTGTTGCGGTGCATGCCGCCCTTGGAGCGGCCCATTGGCGTGCGACCGAAGTCGACAATCACCACGTCTCTTGGATTCAAGCTCATAAATATTCTCGCTCTATTCGTCTGGGCGCTTAACCGAAGAAGCTCTGGCCATTCTTGGCCATTTCACGCAGCTTCGCGGTCGGGTGGTACAGCGGGCCCAGATCAGCGTATTGATCAGCCAGGGCAACGAATTCGGCCACACCGATCGAGTCGATGTAACGCAGCGCACCGCCACGGAATGGAGGGAAACCAATACCGTATACCAGGCCCATATCGGCTTCGGCGGCGGTTTCCACGATGCCGTCTTCCAGGCAACGCACGGTCTCAAGGCACAGGGCGATCATCATCCAGTTGATGATGTCTTCGTCCGACACCTCACGCTGCTCGTAGATGACCGGCGCAAGCACTTCATGTACCGACGGGTCGGCGACTTTCTTCTGCTTGCCCTTCTTGTCGGCCTCGTAGGCGTAGAAGCCTTTGCCATTCTTCTGGCCCAGGCGCTTGGCTTCGTAGAGCGCGTCGATCGCCGAGCGGCGGTCGTCTTTCATGCGGTCCGGGAAGCCTTCAGCCATAACGTCGCGACCGTGGTGGCCGGTGTCGATACCGACCACGTCCATCAGGTACGCCGGGCCCATTGGCCAGCCGAATTTTTCCATCACTTTGTCGATACGCACGAAGTCCACACCCGCGCTGACCAACTTGGCGAAACCGCCAAAGTACGGGAACAGCACGCGGTTGACCAAAAAGCCCGGGCAATCATTGACCACGATCGGGTTCTTGCCCATTTTCTTGGCGTAGGCAACGGTGGTGGCAACAGCCAACTCGCTGGACTTCTCGCCACGGATCACTTCCACCAGCGGCATCATGTGCACTGGGTTGAAGAAGTGCATGCCGACGAAGTTTTCCGGACGCTTGAGGGCTTTGGCCAGCAGCGAGATGGAAATGGTCGAGGTGTTCGAGGCCAGGATGGTGTCGTCTTTGACATGGCCTTCAACTTCAGCCAGTACCGCCTGCTTGACCTTCGGGTTCTCGACAACCGCTTCGACCACCAGGTCGACGTGGCCGAAATCGCCGTAGGACAGCGTAGGACGAATACCGTTAAGCACTTCAGCCATTTTCGCAGCGGTCATGCGACCTTTATCAACGCGACCGACCAGCAGCTTGGCGGCTTCGGCCAGACCTTGCTCGATACCGTGCTCGTTGATGTCTTTCATCAGGATCGGCGTGCCTTTAGACGCCGACTGATAGGCGATACCGCCACCCATGATGCCGGCGCCGAGTACGGCAGCCTGCTTCACGTCACGGGCGATCTCGTCGTAGGCCTTGGCCTTTTTCTTCAGTTCCTGATCGTTCAGGAACAAGCCGATCAGGCTTTGTGCAGCCGAGGTTTTCGCCAGTTTGACGAAGCCAGCGGCTTCAATTTCCAGGGCTTTGTCGCGACCGAAGTTCGCCGCTTTCTGGATAGTCTTGATCGCTTCGACCGGCGCCGGGTAGTTCGGGCCAGCCTGGCCAGCAACGAAACCTTTGGCAGTTTCGAACGACATCATTTGTTCGATGGCGTTGAGCTTGAGTTTTTCGAGCTTCGGCTGACGCTTGGCCTTGTAGTCAAATTCGCCGCTGATGGCGCCCTTGATCAGGTTCAGTGCGGCTTCGGCCAGTTTATCCGGTGCAACCACAGCGTCGACGGCACCGACTTTCAGGGCGTCTTCAGCACGGTTTTCTTTACCGGCGGCGATCCACTCAATAGCGTTGTCGGCACCGATCAGGCGCGGCAGGCGCACGGTGCCGCCAAACCCTGGGTAGATGCCCAGTTTGACTTCTGGCAGGCCGATTTTTGCGGTCGCGGCCATGACACGGAAGTCTGCCGCCAGGCACATTTCCAAGCCACCGCCCAACGCGATGCCATTGATCGCGGCAACGGTCGGTACGTTGAGGTCTTCAAAATCGCTGAAAATCTTGTTGGCTTCGAGGTTGCCAGCCACCAGCTCGGCATCGGGCAGCTTGAAGTTGTCGACGAATTCGGTGATGTCAGCGCCGACGATAAACACGTCCTTGCCGCTGGAAACGATCACGCCCTTGATCGAAGCATCTGCTTTGATGGTGTCTACAGCCTGACGCAATTCATTCAGGGTTAGACGGTTGAACTTGTTGACGGACTCACCCTTGAGGTCGAACTTCAGTTCGACGATGCCACTTTCAAGAGCCTTAACCGTGATGGCTTTACCTTCGTAAATCATCAACTGATCTCCACGATATGGAAGCTGAACAGTACACATTGGACGCTGGCCCAGGGTTGGACATTGATGATTGAGTCAATGTTCACGCCCTTTTGCCAGGCACACCCGCCAATGCGCTAGTCGGGATTCTGTATGAGCCGTCTGACAGACAAACGCTCAATTCATACGCCCGTTTGATTTGGGTACGCCACCTTCATCCAATTCCGGGCAATTGTCAATCGCTCCAAAGGCTAGTAAAAACGCGACTTTCCAGTCATTTCAGAACCCCGACCATAGGCCTTCGCTCCGTCAATATTCAAATATTCACGAAATCAATAATGGAAAATATGCGGAAAAAGGCTGTACACAACGGGATATACGGCTAGGCTAGCCGCAACTGTAAGGCGCCTGGATGAACATCCGACGCGAGTAACACGAAATTACCGGCCTGCCTGGCCAACTCCAGCCCGATGATGATGTCGGGCTTTTTATTGCTCTGCGTTTATCAAGCCAGCGCCCTGAGTAACGTATCGATGGCTTTCAATACGCTCATCTCGCCCTTTTCACCCCAATACAGCGCAATCATCTGCTTGTCGGCCTCAACTTTGTAGACGTTGTCCGGCAGCGTCGCAAAATGCGGCAACAACTTCTCATCGACGCACACTTCGCGCCACTGATTGACCCACACCCCGGGCTCCAGCTGCCAATAACTCCAGAGGGCTGGCGTGCTGCCACGCCGTGGCCGGCAGTACTGCGCGCAAGGGCTCGGCGGCTCCTGCTTGAGCCAATGCGGCCATTCCTGGGGGGCCAGTTGCATGGCCAAGCCGATGCGGCGCGCCTCCATGCGCAGGGCCATGCGCCCGCTCTGATGGCGCGACGGGCGCAGCCACGCAAGGGGGCTCAGAACCACCACAAGGATTGACACCACTATCCAGACCGTCATATGTGTACTCCCGAATTTCTAGATGAGCGGATTTGACCTGACGCAACCCCATCCGCTTGAAAGCAGCCATACTGAATTTATTGCAGTCCCTTGGAGGAACGCCTCATGCCCTACGTACATATTCTGGTCGCCGTAGACCTGACCGAAGAGTGCGATCCAGTGATCAAGCGCGCACAAGAATCTGCATTGGCCAATGGCGCCATACTGTCGCTGGTGCATATCGTCGAGCCCATGGCCATGGCCTTTGGCGGTGACGTGCCGATGGATCTTTCCCAGTTGCAGCAACAACAATTTGACCAGGCCAAGGAGCGCCTGGACCGCTTGATTCTCAAGTACCCGCACCTGAAAAAGGAAGACTGCCACCTGACTTACGGCCAGCCGCGCCAGGAAATCCACCACCTGGCCAAAGAAAAGGCTTGTGACCTGATCGTGGTCGGTAGCCATGGTCGACATGGTTTGGCGTTGTTGCTGGGTTCGACTGCCAATGATGTGCTGCACGGTGCGCCGTGCGATGTGCTGGCCGTCAAGCTGGTCAAAGCCCCTTAAGCCCTACCGAGATCAACATGTGGGAGCGGGCTTGCCCGCGATAGCGATCTGTCAGTCGATGCACTCGGCGACTGATACACCGCTATCGCAGGCAAGCCAGCTCCCACATTTTTTTGATCGCATTTCATATAAAAAGCCCGGCGTTCATACGAATGAACGCCGGGCTTTTTTAATGCGCCGAGATCACTCAGGCATCCAACTCAGCCCAACGCTCCACCAGCACTTCCAACTCCTGGTTCAACGTTTCCAGCGAAGCAATGACCTTGGCAGTTTCTACCGCCGGACGCAGGTAAAAACCTGCGTCAGCCATTTCCGCTTCAACCGCGGCGATCTGCTGTTCCTTGGCGTCGATATCACCCGGCAAGGCTTCCAGCTCGCGTTGCAGCTTGTAGCTCAGTTTTTTCTTGGCAGCCGGTGCAGCGTCTTGAACCGGCTCAGCAGCAGCGGCCACTGGAGTCACCACTGCCGAATTCAAGTCGGCCTTGCCAGACTTGCTCTCGGTCACGCCCAGCAAGCGCGGCGAGCCGCCCTGGCGCAACCAGTCCTGATAACCACCGACGTACTCGCGCACCTTGCCCTCACCTTCGAAGACCAGGGTGCTGGTGACCACGTTGTCGAGGAATGCCCGGTCGTGACTGACCATCAGTACGGTGCCGTTGAAGGTCAGCAGCACTTCTTCCAGCAATTCGAGGGTTTCTACGTCCAGGTCGTTGGTCGGTTCGTCGAGCACCAGCAGGTTCGCCGGTTTACTGAACAACTTGGCCAGCAGCAGGCGCGCACGCTCACCACCGGACAAGGCTTTGACCGGCGTACGTGCACGCTGCGGGCTGAACAGGAAGTCGCCCAAGTAGCTGAGCACGTGGCGGCTCTGGCCGTCGATGTCGATAAAGTCGCGACCTTCGGCCACGTTGTCGATCACGGTCTTTTCCAGGTCCAACTGGTGGCGCAATTGGTCGAAGTACGCCACGTCTATGCGTGTGCCCTCTTCCACGGTGCCGCTGGTCGGTTGCAGACCGTTGAGCATCAGCTTGAGCAACGTGGTCTTGCCGGTACCGTTGGCGCCCAGCAAACCAATACGGTCGCCGCGCTGCAAGACCATGGAGAAGTCCTTGATCAGGAACGGGCCGTCCGGGTGGTGGAAGCTGACGTTCTCCAGCACCATCACTTGCTTGCCCGACTTGTCGGCGGTATCCAGTTGGATATTGGCCTTACCGGTGCGCTCGCGACGCTCGCTGCGCTCAACACGCAGGGCTTTCAAGGCACGCACACGGCCTTCGTTACGGGTACGGCGCGCCTTGATGCCCTGGCGAATCCAGACTTCTTCCTGGGCCAGTTTCTTGTCGAACAGCGCGTTGGCGGTTTCTTCGGCGGCCAGGGTGGCTTCCTTGTGCACCAGGAAGCTGGCGTAATCGCCGTTCCAGTCGATCAGGCCGCCACGGTCCAGCTCAAGGATGCGGGTCGCCAGGTTTTGCAGGAAGGAACGGTCGTGCGTGATAAACAGCACGGCGCCCTGGAAATCCTTGAGGGCTTCTTCCAGCCAGGCGATCGCTCCGATGTCCAGGTGGTTGGTTGGCTCATCGAGCAGCAGCAGGTCCGGCTCGGACACCAAGGCCTGGGCCAGCAACACGCGACGACGCCAGCCGCCGGACAACTCGGCGAGGGTCTTGTCGGCCGGCAGTTGCAGGCGGCTCAGGGTGCTGTCGACCAATTGCTGCAAGCGCCAGCCGTCACGGGCTTCGAGGTCTTGCTGGACATGCATCAGCTTGTCCAGGTCTTCCTCGGTGACGCAGTTTTGCGCCAGGTGGTGGTACTGGGCCAGCAACTCGCCGACGCCGTCGAGGCCTTCGGCAACCACGTCGAACACCGTCCGTCCGTCGGCCACCGGCAATTCTTGCGGCAATTCGCCAATCTTGAGGCCCGGGGCGCGCCACACGGAGCCGTCATCAGGCTTCTGATCGCCCTTGACCAGCTTCATCATGCTGGACTTGCCGGTGCCGTTGCGGCCGATGATGCACACCCGCTCACCACGGGCGATCTGCCAGGACACCTTGTCCAACAACGGCATGGCGCCGAAAGCAAGGGACACATCGCTGAATTTGAGCAGGGTCATACGCTTCTCCAAAAACTGGGCGCGCATTCTACCTGAGTTAGGGGTGGGATGCGGCCGGCATTTTCATTGCTGGTACGTTCTGTAGGACATTTCTCGCCAACCCATGCGAACCGGCCAGCAAAGCTTTCGCCGGCCGCTGGCAAAAGGCTAAGCTAGGGGCAATCAGTGTCGGCAATGCCGGTGCTAGTCGTGATTTCTCTGCACGGACGTCTCATGCGCAGTCGCCTTTTCAACTTTTTATCTTGTCTGCTTCTTTCCGCCACCGCCGTTCAATCCGCCCAGGCCGTGGACCTCACCACCCAACGCCAGTATTACGATGAAGCCAAACGCGCCCTGGCCAAGGGCGATAGCGGCCCGTATATGCAATACAGCCAGGCCCTGGCCGACTATCCGTTGACGCCCTACCTGGCCTACGACGAACTGACCGCGCGCCTGAAAACCGCCAGCAACGAGGAAATTGAACAATTCCTCGCCAAGAACGGCGATCTGCCCCAGGCCAACTGGATGAAACTGCGCTGGTTGCGCTGGCTGGCCGACCGTGGCGACTGGCAGACCTTTGAAAAGTACTACGACCCCAAGCTTAATTTCGTCGAGCTGGACTGCCTGCATGGCCAATACCAACTCACCCACAATCTAAAGGCCGAAGGTTACAAGACCACCGAAAAGCTGTGGATGACGGGTAAATCCCAACCAGCTGCCTGCGATGTCACCTTCGGGCAATGGGCGGCTGCCGGCCAACTCACCGAACAAAAAATCTGGGACCGCGCCAAAATGGCCGCCGAAGCGCGCAACTACGCGCTGGCCAACAGCCTGGTGAAAACCCTGCCCACCCTCGGCGCCCAAGGCCGCTTGATGGTGGACGTGGCACAAAAGCCAGACATGCTCAGCGACCCATCACGCTTTCAGCCGGCCAACGAAGCCATGTCGGACGCCGTGGGCCTCGGTCTGCGTCGCCTGGCGCGCCAAGACCCCGACAAGGCCATGGCCCTGCTCGACGGCTACGCCAGCAGCATGCGCTTCTCCCGTGACGAAAAAGTGGCCATTGCCCGCGAGATCGGCCTGACCCTGGCCAAGCGCTACGACCCGCGTGCCCTTGAGGTGATGACCAAGTACGACCCTGAACTGCGTGACAACACGGTATCGGAGTGGCGCCTGCGCTTGCTGTTGCGTCTGGCCCGCTGGGAAGATGCCTACCAGTTGACCCGTAAACTCCCACAAGACCTGGCGACCTCAAACCGCTGGCGTTACTGGCAAGCCCGCAGCCTGGAGCTCGCCGAGCCAAAAAACCCGCAAACCCTGGTCCTGTACAAACACCTGGCGCAAGAACGCGACTTTTACGGCTTTCTCGCCGCCGACCGCTCCAAGGCTCCCTACCAGTTGAAAAACAAACCCTTGGTGATGAGTCAGGCGCTGGTCAGCAAAGTGCGCAACACCCCCGGTGTACGTCGCGCCCTGGAGTTCTACGCCCGCGGCCAGATTGTCGATGGCCGTCGCGAGTGGTACCACGTCAGCCGTCACTTCAACCGCGATGAAATGGTCGCCCAGGCCAAGCTGGCCTACGACATGAAGTGGTACTTCCCGGCGATCCGCACCATTAGCCAAGCGCAGTATTGGGACGATTTGGACATCCGCTTCCCGATGGCCCACCGCGACACCCTGGTGCGCGAAGCCAAGGTACGTGGCCTGCATTCGAGCTGGGTGTTCGCCATCACCCGCCAGGAAAGCGCCTTCATGGACGACGCCCGCTCCGGCGTCGGCGCCAGCGGCCTGATGCAACTGATGCCCGGCACCGCCAAAGAGACTGCGCGCAAATTCAGCATCCCCCTGGCCTCCCCGGCCCAAGTGCTGGACCCGGACAAAAACATCCAGCTAGGCGCGGCTTACCTGAGCCAGGTGCACAGCCAGTTCAATGGCAACCGCGTGCTCGCCTCCGCCGCCTATAACGCCGGCCCTGGCCGCGTGCGCCAATGGCTACGCGGCGCCGATCACCTGAGCTTTGACGTGTGGGTAGAGAGCATTCCGTTCGACGAAACCCGTCAATATGTGCAGAACGTGTTGTCTTATTCGGTGATCTACGGGCAGAAGCTCAACTCGCCACAGCCGTTGGTGGATTGGCATGAGCGCTATTTTGATGATCAATGACACGTATCCCCTGTGGCGAGCGAGCTTGCTCGCTCGCCACAAAAGCCTCAATGACGCCTGATCAGTCTTGAACCTGCTCCATCCCATCACTGAACTGCAACGCCGCCAACCGCGCATACAGCGCATTACTCGCAATCAACTGCTGATGCGTGCCCACGGCCACAAGCTTGCCCAGGTCCATCACGGCAATGCGGTCGGCATTCTTCACCGTCGCCAATCGATGGGCGATCACCAGCGTGGTGCGCCCCTGCATCAGTTGCGGCAGGGCTTGCTGGATCAAATGCTCGCTCTGCGCATCCAGGGCGCTGGTGGCTTCGTCCAACAGCAGTATCGGCGCATCCACCAACAACGCACGGGCGATGGCCAGGCGTTGGCGTTGGCCGCCAGAGAGGCCCATGCCGCCGTCGCCGAGGTGCGTCTGGTAGCCGTCGGGCATTTGCAGGATGAAGTCGTGGGCATGGGCGATACGGGCGGCGGCTTCGACCTGCTCGAAGGTCGCGGCCGGGTTGCCGTAGCGGATGTTTTCTTCGACGCTGCCGTAAAACAGCGCCGGGCTTTGGGACACGAGGGCGAAGTGACGGCGCAGGTCCATCGGGTCGAGTTCAGTCAGCGGGTGACCGTCGAGCAGGATGCGGCCGTGCTGCGGGTCGTAGAAGCGCAGCAGCAGGTCGAAGATCGTCGATTTGCCGGCGCCTGACGGGCCAACCAAGGCCAGGGTTTCGCCGGGATTGATGGTCAGGTTCAGGCCGTCGATGGCGTAGCTGTCAGGCCGTGACGGGTAGGAAAAGCGCAGGTCCTGCAACGCCATGCTACCGCTGACACGCTGGGGCAATTGCACCGTGCCAGTGACTGGCGCCTGGATTTCATTGCTCGACTGCAACAATTCGCCGATGCGCTCGGCAGCACCGGCGGCGCGCTGTAACTCGCCGAGCACTTCACTCAGGGTGCCGACGGCGCTGCCGACGATCAGGCTGTAAAACACAAACGCTGCCAGCTCACCGCCAGAAATGCGCCCGCCGATCACGTCCATACCGCCGACCCACAGCATCACGCCCACGGCGCCCAGTACCAACATGATCACCAGGGTAATCAGCCAGGCGCGCTGCACGATGCGTTTGCGCGCGGTGGTGAAGGCCTCTTCCACCGTCACGGCGAAGCGCTGCTCGTCCTGTACCTGATGGTTATAGGCCTGCACGGTCTTGATCTGGCCGAGGGTCTCGGACACGTAGCTGCCCACATCGGCGATACGGTCCTGGCTTTGGCGTGACAGGCTGCGCACGCGGCGGCCGAAGATCAGGATCGGCGCCAGCACCAACGGCAGCGCCACCACCACGATGCTGGTGAGCTTGGGGTTGGTGACAAACAGCAGCACGATGCCGCCGATGACCATCAGGGCATTGCGTAGAAACAGCGACAGCGACGAGCCGATCACCGATTGCAGCAAGGTGGTGTCGGTGGTCAGCCGCGACTGTATTTCCGAGCTGCGGTTGTTCTCATAGAAACCGGGGTGCAGGTAGATCAAATGGTTGAACACCTGCCGCCGAATGTCCGCGACCACCCGCTCACCGATCCACGACACCAGGTAAAACCGCGCAAAGGTGCCCACGGCCAGGCCCAGCACCAGCAACATAAACAAGCCGATGGACTGGTTGAGCAGGTGCGGTGACTGGGTCATGAAACCCTGGTCTACCAGCAGCCGAATGCCCTGCCCCATGGATAAGGTGATGCCTGCGGTGACGATAAGCGCCACCAAAGCGCCCAGCGCTTGCCAGCGATAAGGCGCAATAAAACGGCTGGCCAAGCGAATTGCACGACGTTGACGGGCTGAGAACATGGAGGGCATCACCGATGAGGAACCAGTACCTCTACATGGGGGGAACTTGGGCCAATAGCAATGAGTCAGGTTAATTATGCCCGCCGATAAGGGCTCCTAGAGACTATCGGTCTAATGCGTGGCTGGAAATCCGTAGTGGTTTCTGGTGGACTGGGTGTTCGAACCGCTGATCATGTATGGAGTTGTAACAGCCCGGTCACGCGGGGGTATTAGAGTCGGTACACAACCTGATGAGGAGACAGGCCATGACCTTGCAAACCAGCAGCGATGCCAAGATTGAAGTGATCCGCCAGCCGCAGCAGTTGCCGTGCACGTACATCGATGCCAGCGGCCGCGAAGTGCAGATTACCGAAGAGATGATCCAGCAAGCGTGCAGCGAGCTGGAACAGCGACTGGTCAAACCTGCCCAGCGAGGCTGAAGCGCCCACGCTCTTTTAAACCCGGCCCTGGTGGCCGGGTTTTTTATGGCCGCTTAGATGGCCTCGGCGCCGAGTGCCAAGACTATCTGCGACAGCGCCGCGGACTCACCATTGATGTGCACCTTCAGTCCATCGATCTCGCGGCGCGCGGGGTAATGCTTGCGCAGCAGGTCGAAAGCCGTGCGTTGCTCTTCAACGGTTCCTACAAGGCTGCGACGAAAATCCGCATCGTCCCGGCGCGGGTCGTACACGCTGCGGCACAGGGTGGCCAGCGCCCAGGCCGGGTCCGTCTCAGCATTGAGGTGCACTTGCGCCAGCCACAGCGGCGGCAATAAATCACTCAGTTGAATGCTCGGCTCCTGCCCCAGATGAGCACAGAACGCCTGATAGATCTGCGCCGTGCCACGCTGGCGGCCTTCGAGGCTATAACCGGCGATATGCGGGGTGGCCAGCACGCACAGGTCGGCCAGGTCGACGTCCACTTGCGGCTCGCCTTCCCATACGTCCAGCACGGCTTGCAGGTCTTCGCGCTCCAACAGCACTTCGCGCAGCGCTGCGTTATCCACCACCGGGCCACGACTGGCGTTGATCAGCCAGGTGCCGGGCTTGAGCTGGTTGAGGCGCTGGCGGTCGAACAGGTGCCAGGTCGAGCCATTACCGGACTTGGTCAGTGGGGTATGCAGGCTGATCACATCGCACTGCTCGATGATCTGCGCCAGGCTGACATAATCACCGTCTTCGGCGATCTGGCGCGGCGGGTCGCACACCAGCACGTTCCAGCCCAGCCCCTTGAGCACCTTGACCAACCGGCCACCGACCTCCCCTGCGCCGACCACGCCGTAGGTGCGTTGGTTGAGGTCGACGCCTTCGATCTCGGCCAGGGTCTGCAGGCTACCCAGCACGTAGTCCACTACTCCACGGGCGTTACAGCCTGGGGCGCTGGACCACTGGATGCCGGCCTGCTTGAAGTAGTCGAGGTCCAGATGGTCGGTGCCGATGGTGCAGGTGCCGACAAAGCGCACCTTCGAGCCTTCCAGCAGCCCGCGATTGACGTTGGTCACCGAGCGCACCAACAACACATCGGCCTGCTCGACGGTGGCGCGGTCAATGGAACGGCCGGGCACCCGGCGAATCTCGCCAAACCCTTGGAAGAAAGCGTCGAGCAGCGGAATATTTTCGTCGGCAACAATCAGCATGGCAGGCTCCTTTGGCGGAGGGGCAGTGTACACAGATGCGCTTCGTGTAACAGCTCAGATCCCCTGTGGGAGGGGGCTTGCTCCCGATAGTAGTGGGCCAGTCAATATAGCCAGTGACTGATCCAATGCTATCGGGAGCAAGCCCCCTCCCACAGGGGATTTTCGGTGTTTGGAAGGGCGCTTACAAATCCCCAACACAGGTTTTTTCCTGACCATTGCGTCAAGGCGTAGAATCCGCCGGCCTTGCGTCTCCCTTATTCCTGGACACCCGTACGTGAACACTGCCATCGCCCCCCTCACCCGCCCCGCCCGCATCAGCCGGGAAGTGCGCGACCTGCTGACGCTGGCCTTGCCGATCATGATCGGCCAATTGGCCACCACCGCCATGAGCTTTGTCGATGCAGTAATGGCCGGGCGCGTCAGCCCCCAAGACCTGGCGGCAGTGGGCCTGGGTAATTCGATTTGGATTCCTGTGTACCTGCTGATGAGCGGCACCCTGTTGGCGACCACGCCAAAAGTCGCCCAACGCTACGGCGCCGGGCAGTTCAACGAGATCGGGCCGTTGGTGCGCCAATCGCTGTGGCTGGCCGTCGTGGTGGGGGTCATGGGTGCGCTCTTGCTGCTGTGCGCCGAACCGATCCTGCATGCGATGAAGGTTGAGCCCGACCTGATCAACCCGTCCATGGGCTACCTGCACGGCATCGCCGCCGGCATGCCAGCCATTGCGCTGTACTACGTGCTGCGCTGTTTCAGCGAGGGCCTGGGCCGCACCCGACCAAGCATGGTCATGGGCCTGTTTGGCCTGGCGCTGAATATTCCGCTCAACTACATCTTCATCTACGGTCACCTGGGCGTGCCGGCCATGGGCGGCGTGGGCTGCGGCTGGGCCACGGCCATTTCGATGTGGGCGATGCTGCTCGGGCTGGCCGTGTGGACACGCTATGGGGCGGCGTATCAAAGCAGCGAATTGTTCAAGCGTTTCGACTGGCCACAATGGGCAGTGATCAAGCGCGTACTGGGCATAGGCTTGCCCATCGGCATCGCGATCTTTGCCGAGTCGAGCATTTTCGCCGTGATCGCCCTGCTGATCGGCAGCCTGGGTGCCACGGTGGTCTCCGGGCATCAGATCGCTTTGAACGTCAGCTCCCTGGTGTTCATGATCCCCTACTCCCTGAGCATGGCCATCACCGTTCGCGTCGGCCAGGCCCTGGGCCGTGGCCAGCCACGTGAGGCGCGCTTCGCCGCCGGGGTAGGCATGGGCACGGCGCTGGCGTACGCCTGCCTGTCGTGCGGTCTGATGCTGGTGTTCCGCGAGCAGATTGCGGCGATCTACACCCCGGACCCGATCGTGATCCACCTGGCTTCGACGCTGATTGTGTTTTCTGCGCTGTTCCAGTTCTCCGACTCGATCCAGGTCACGGCCGCGGGTGCATTGCGTGGCTTCCAAGACACCCGGGTGACCATGGTGCTGACGCTGTTTGCCTATTGGGGCGTGGGGCTGCCGGTGGGTTACGCGCTGGGGCTGACCCATTGGCTCGGCGAACCCAGCGGCCCAAGCGGCTTGTGGCAAGGGCTGATCGTGGGCCTGAGTTGTGCGGCGGGGATGTTGGTGGTGCGCCTGACGCGCAGTGCACGCCGACGCATTCGCGCGGTTGAAGCCCAGGGTTAAACGGACTTCTTGCGAATCCAGTACAGGTAAGTGCCGGCCTGCTCTTGCTGATCCACCAGTTCGTGGTCCAGGAACACGCAGAACTTGGGAATGTCGCGGCGGGTGGACGGGTCGGTGGCGATCACCTTGAGCAGGCCGCCCGGCGCCAGGTCGCGGATGTGCTGGTGCAGCATCATCACGGGCTCGGGGCAGTTGAGGCCGGTGGCGTCCAAGGTGCCGTCGACGGGTAGATCCTGGGGTTGGCTCATCTCTCACTCCTTAAACCGGCCCGCTCTTGTGTGGGAGCGGGCTTGCCCGCGATGACCGGGGCACATTCAACATAGGTGTCGATAGTTATACCGCTATCGCAGGCAAGCCAGCTCCCACATTTTGAGCGGTGCTGGGCTTTCGATCAGCGGTTCTTGGGTTTCTTCGGGGTTTCCAGGCGACGCAAGTGGCACGTCACTTCCTCACGGTCGTGATACAGCTGCTTGCAGCCAATCTCAACCCGAATGCCTCGCGCCTTGAAGCCTTCCTCGATACGTTCGAGCAAACGCTTCACCTCGGCATACCGCTGCTTCATCGGCAACTTCAAGTTCACCACCGCCTCGCGGCAATGCCCTTCGCCAATCCAGGTTTCCAGCAGGGCTGCGTTGCGCGCCGGTTTCTCGACGATATCGCAGACCATCCAGTCCACCGGCTGCTTGGGCACGAAGGTGAAGCCGTCGGCCATCAAGTGTTGCACCAGGCCGGTGTCCATCAGGCTTTCGGCCATGGGGCCGTTGTCGATGGCGGTGACCAGCATGCCACGGTTGACCAGTTGCCAGGTCCAGCCGCCGGGGGCGGCGCCCAGGTCTACGCCGGTCATGTCGCCGTGCAGGCGCTCGTCCCACTGGTCACGGGGGATGAAGTGGTGCCAGGCCTCTTCCAGCTTGAGGGTCGAACGGCTTGGCGCGTCACGCGGGAACTTCAGGCGCGGGATGCCCATGGGCCACATCGCCGAGTTGTTCGACTCGGCCAGGCCCATGAACACCTCGCGGCCACTCTTGAAGGTCAGCAGCAGGCGCGGCTTGCTTGGGTCGTCCACCAGCTTGCCGGCGTTGAGCAGGGCTTTGCGCAGGTGCACTTCGAATTTCTTGCAGAAGTTCGACAGCTCTTTACCGTCATTGGTGTCGACCATTTCCAGCCACAGGCTGCCGCACACCGGGAATTCGCGCAGATGGGCAAGGATCACGCTGATGCGGTCGGTCTCTGGCAGGTCGATGAACACACCGCGCGCCCACTGCCTTGGGAAGATCAGCTCGGCAAACCGCTGGCCGTGCATCAGGCGCTGGGCGCCGTCTTCTTCGGTGCAGACAAATTCGGCGCAGGCGCTGCCGGTCTTGGCCTTGGCGTAGCCGGAAACGTTCAGGCGCGCGGCGAGGTCCGCGATCTCGGAACAGACTTCGCCTTCAAAACCCGGGCGGCAGTGCATAAAAAGGGTGTTCATCAACTCTCCTGGTGACTCAACCGGCATTGCGCTATCGCAATGTCTGTCATGAAAACGCGCGCATGATAGCCGAGTTCGGAACCTTGGACTTAACCATAGAGTCCAGTTATTAGCCTGCTAATGAAAACAGGGCTAAGTTGATAGCTCTGTTCGTCCCGTCAGGTCCGTAGCCGTGCGGACCATAAGGAGTCGTGTCATGTCATCGCTTGATAGCCTGAGAACCCTTAAGACCCTTGAAATAGACAGCAAAACCTACCACTACTTCAGCCTGCCCGAAGCCGCCAAGAGCCTGGGTGACCTGAGCAAGCTGCCGATGTCCCTCAAGGTGCTGCTGGAAAACCTGCTGCGCTGGGAAGACAGCAAGACAGTCACCGGCGCCGACCTCAAGGCCATTGCCGACTGGCTCAAAGAGCGCCAATCCGACCGCGAGATCCAATACCGCCCTGCCCGCGTGCTGATGCAGGACTTTACCGGCGTACCCGCCGTGGTCGACCTGGCCGCCATGCGTGCCGCCGTGGCCAAGGCCGGTGGCGACCCGCAGCGCATCAACCCGCTGTCGCCGGTAGACCTGGTGATCGACCACTCGGTGATGGTCGACAAGTTCGGCAACGCCGACGCCTTTGAGCAAAACGTCGATATCGAAATGCAGCGCAACGGCGAACGCTACGCCTTCCTGCGCTGGGGCCAGAGCGCCTTCGACAACTTCAGCGTAGTGCCACCGGGCACCGGCATCTGCCACCAGGTCAACCTCGAATACCTGGGCCGCACCGTGTGGACCAAGGATGAAGACGGCCGCACCTACGCTTTCCCGGACACGTTAGTGGGCACCGACTCCCACACCACCATGATCAATGGCCTGGGCGTACTCGGCTGGGGCGTGGGCGGTATCGAAGCCGAAGCGGCCATGCTCGGCCAACCGGTGTCGATGCTGATCCCGGAAGTGATCGGCTTCAAGCTCACCGGCAAGTTGAAGGAAGGCATCACCGCTACCGACTTGGTACTGACGGTCACCCAGATGCTGCGCAAAAAAGGCGTGGTGGGTAAATTCGTCGAATTCTACGGCGATGGCCTCGCCGACCTGCCCCTGGCCGACCGAGCCACCATTGCCAACATGGCCCCGGAATACGGCGCCACCTGCGGCTTCTTCCCGGTGGATGAGGTGACGCTGGACTACCTGCGCTTGTCGGGCCGCCCGTCAGAAACCGTGAAATTGGTAGAGGCCTACACCAAAGCCCAGGGCCTGTGGCGCATCGCAGGCCAAGAGCCGGTGTTCACCGACAGCCTGGCCCTGGACATGGGCAGCGTCGAAGCCAGCCTCGCCGGGCCGAAACGCCCGCAAGACCGCGTATCGCTGCCGAATGTGGCCCAGGCGTTCAGCGATTTTCTCGACCTGCAATTCAAACCCGCCAACAAAGAAGAAGGCCGCCTGGAAAGCGAAGGCGGTGGTGGCGTGGCCGTTGGCAATGCCGACCTGGTGGGAGAAGCCGATTACGAATACGAAGGTCAGACTTATCGCCTGAAAAACGGCGCCGTGGTCATCGCAGCGATCACCTCGTGCACCAATACCTCCAACCCCAGCGTGATGATGGCGGCCGGCCTGGTGGCCAAAAAGGCCGTGGAAAAGGGCCTGACCCGCAAGCCTTGGGTCAAGACTTCCCTGGCCCCGGGCTCCAAAGTGGTCACTGACTACTACAAGGCGGCAGGCCTCACCCAGTATCTGGACACACTCGGCTTCGACCTGGTGGGTTACGGCTGCACCACCTGCATCGGCAACTCCGGCCCCTTGCCCGAGCCGATTGAAAAAGCCATCCAAAAGGCCGACCTTGCCGTGGCCTCGGTGCTCTCCGGCAACCGCAACTTCGAAGGCCGTGTGCACCCGCTGGTGAAAACCAACTGGCTGGCCTCACCACCACTGGTGGTCGCCTATGCGTTGGCCGGCACCGTGCGTATCGATATCAGCAGCGAGCCGCTAGGTAACGATAAGAACGGCAAACCGGTGTACCTCAAGGACATCTGGCCCACCAGCCAGGAAATCGCCGACGCGGTGGCCCAGGTCAGCACCGGCATGTTTCACAAGGAATACGCCGAGGTGTTTGCCGGCGATGCGCAGTGGCAGGCCATTGAAGTACCGCAGGCCGCAACCTACGTGTGGCAGTCGGACTCTACCTACATTCAGCACCCGCCATTCTTCGACGACATTGCCGGGCCTTTGCCGGTGATCAAGGATGTGCAGGGCGCCAATGTACTGGCCCTGCTGGGCGACTCGGTGACCACCGACCACATCTCCCCCGCCGGCAATATCAAAACCGACAGCCCCGCCGGCCGCTACCTGCGCGAACAAGGCGTGGAACCGCGCGACTTCAACTCCTACGGCTCACGCCGCGGCAACCATGAAGTGATGATGCGCGGCACGTTTGCCAATATCCGTATCCGCAATGAAATGCTGGGTGGCGAGGAAGGCGGCAACACGCTGTATATCCCCACTGGCGAGAAAATGGCGATCTACGACGCGTCGATGAAATACCAGGCGTCGGGTACGCCGCTGGTGGTGATCGCCGGGCAGGAATACGGTACGGGCTCAAGCCGCGACTGGGCGGCCAAGGGCACGAACCTGCTGGGGGTGAAGGCGGTGATCGCTGAGAGCTTCGAACGGATTCACCGTTCCAACCTGGTGGGCATGGGCGTGCTGCCGTTGCAGTTCAAGCTGGACCAGAACCGCAAAAGCCTCAAGCTCAGTGGCAAGGAGAAGATCGATATCCTGGGGCTGACGGACGTGGAGATCGTGCCGCGCATGAACCTGACTTTGGTGATTACGCGGGAGGATGGGAGTACAGAGAAGGTCGATGTGTTGTGTCGGATTGATACGCTTAATGAAGTGGAGTACTTCAAGGCGGGGGGCATCTTGCACTACGTACTGCGCCAGCTGATCGCCAGCTAACCAACAGACAAAGAAGATCAAATGTGGGAGGGGGCTTGCCCCCGATGGCGGTGGATCAGGTACAGATGTCTAACCTGACACACCGCTATCGGGGGCAAGCCCCCTCCCACATGTTGACTGTATTGACAGCTTTAGATCAGCCGAACAGCCATTTCCACAGCAGCAGCAAAACCACCACCGCCAAAATCGGCCGCGCAACGCGGTAAGCCTTCGGATGCTTACGCTTCCACTGCTTCACCACCCCGCTGAACTTGTCGCTGAATGTCTTGCTCCAGGCATACGCCTGGTTGATCCCGCCCACACGCTCGTCATCCAGGTTCTGCGGCGCGGTAGCGCGGCCCAATTGCTTGCTGACCCAACGGTTGACGCGGGTCATGAAGCCGTTGCTCAGCGGCCGTTCGATGTCGCAGAACAGGATCACGCGGGTGGTTTCAGTCTCGTTCTTCACCCAGTGCACGTAAGTTTCATCGAACATCACGTCATCACCGTCGCGCCAGGCGTACTCCTCGCCATCGACAAAGATACGGCAGGCATCAGAGTTCGGCGTGGACAACCCCAAGTGATAACGCAGCGAGCCGGCAAACGGGTCGCGGTGCGGGTTGAGGTGGCTGCCACCCGGCAACAGCGCAAACATCGCGCCTTTGACGTTGGGAATGCTGCTCACCAGCGCCACGGTCTTCGGGCACAGGGCCTCGGCCGAGGGCAGCGGTTTGTCGTACCACTTGAGGTAGAAGCGCTTCCAGCCTTTCTTGAAGAACGAACCAAAACCGGCGTCGTTATTCTTTTCGGCCGCGCGAATGTAACCCTCGTCGAACAGGTGCATGGCCTCTTCGCGGATCACTTCCCAGTTGTCCTTGAGTACGTCCAGTTCGGGGAATTTGCTGCGGTCCAGGTAGGGCTTGGACGGCACCGCCGAAAACAGGTACATCAAGGCGTTATAGGGGGCGAACAGCGCCGAATGGTTGACGAACTGGCGCAACACCGGTAAGCGGGCCTTGCCGCGCAGGTGCACGTAAAGCGTGCTGCCGATAAACACCAGCAGCACCGACAGCTTGGCGGCCAAAGAAAAGGTCATGCAGCAACTCCTGAAAAAATGCGCCGGGCATCATAAACACTTGGGCCAGTATGCAGAAGGCCCAAGGTATCGGTGCTGACACACATCAAGCCTGGTTTTCCTGCTCGGTAAACAGATCGCTGAACAGCATGCTCGACAGGTAGCGCTCGCCGGAGTCCGGCAGAATCACCACAATAGTCTTGCCTTGCATCTCCGGCTTCTGCGCCAGGCGCACGGCCACGGCCATCGCCGCGCCACAGGAAATACCGCACAAAATCCCCTCCTCCTGCATCAGGCGCAGAGCCATAGCCTTGGACTCTTCATCGCTGGCCAACTCCACACGGTCAACCATCGACAGATCGAGGTTCTTCGGCACGAAACCGGCGCCGATACCCTGGATCTTATGGGGGCTGGGCTTGATCTCTTCACCGGCCAGGGCCTGGGTGATCACCGGCGACACGATAGGCTCCACGGCCACCGACAGAATCTGCTTGCCCGCGATGTTCTTGATGTAACGCGACACGCCCGTGATGGTGCCGCCTGTGCCCACGCCCGCCACCAGCACGTCCACGGCGCCATCGGTGTCGTTCCAAATCTCGGGGCCGGTGGTTTTCTCGTGGATCGCCGGGTTGGCCGGGTTTTCGAACTGGCCCGGCATAAAGTACTGGGCCGGGTCGCTGGCGACGATTTCAGCGGCTTTCTCAATGGCGCCCTTCATGCCCTTGGCCGGCTCAGTCAGCACCAGTTCAGCGCCCAGAGCCTTGAGGACCTTGCGCCGCTCGATGCTCATCGACGCCGGCATGGTCAGCAGCAGCTTGTAGCCACGGGCGGCGGCGACAAACGCCAGGCCGATGCCGGTATTGCCCGAAGTCGGTTCGACAATGGTCATGCCCGGTTTGAGTTTGCCGGTGCTTTCGGCGTCCCAGATCATGTTTGCGCCAATGCGGCACTTCACCGAATAACCGGGGTTACGCCCTTCGATTTTGGCCAGGATGGTCACGCCGCGTGGGGCGATGCGGTTGATCTGTACCAGGGGCGTGTTACCGATGGAGTGCGCGTTGTCTGCAAAAATGCGGCTCATGGCGGGTCCTATTTGGCGGTTTCAGGAAGCTCACAAGGGTATGCCTAGAGGTGCGAAGCGTCCAGTCAGAGGAACGTTGCGCGCCCGACGAGGGTCAACCACCTACTTGTAAGGAGAACGCCCCATGAAACGTCGCTTCAGTTGGCCAATCTGGACGGTCGCCGCGCTTGTAGTGGTGCTGGTCGCCCTGGATCTCGCCCTGCCCTACCTTGTGCGTAACTACTTGAATGACAAGCTTGCCGACATGGGTGACTACCGTGGCCGCATCAGCGACGTGGACCTGGCCCTGTGGCGCGGCGCGTACAAGATCAATGGCCTGGAGATCATCAAGGTCGATGGCAAGGTGCCAGTACCTTTCGTCAAGGTACCGTTGATCGACCTGTCGGTGAGTTGGCAGTCATTGATCAACGACCATGCCGTCGTCGCCAAGGTGCGCTTTATCAACCCTGAGGTGAACTTCGTCGATGGCGGCGCCAACAAGCAGGCGTCCCAGACCGGTAAAGGCACCGACTGGCGCGAGCAGTTAAGCAAGTTGGCGCCCATTACCCTCGATGAAGTACGCATCGAAGACGGCAAGATCACCTTTCGCAACTTCAACTCCAAACCGCCGGTGAACATCAACGCCACCGATGTGAATGCCAGCTTCTACAACCTGACCAACGTGGTCGACGTCCAAGGCAAGCGCGATGCACGCTTCGACGGCAAGGCCCTGCTGCAAGGCCAGGCCCCGCTTGAAGCCACCGCCACCTTTGACCCGCTGAGCAATTTCGAAAACTTCGAGTTCCGCTTTCGCGCCAAAGACCTGCAACTCAAGCGCATGAATGACTTTGCTTCAGCCTACGGCAAGTTCGACTTCAAGGCCGGCACCGGCGATGTGGTAATCGAGGCCCAAGCGGAAAAGGGCCAACTCACCGGCTATATCAAGCCGCTGCTGCGGGATGTGGAAGTGTTCGACTGGAAGCAGGACGTGGAAAACAAAGACAAGAACATCTTCCGTTCGATCTGGGAGGCGGTAGTCGGCGCTAGCGAGACCGTACTGAAAAACCAGCAAAAGAACCAATTCGCCACCCGGGTGGAGCTGAGTGGCAGCGTGCATCAGCAGGATGTCAGCGCGTTCTCGGCGTTTTTGGCGATTTTGCGTAATGGTTTCATTCAGGCCTTCAATGCACGCTACGAACAACCCAAGCCCAGCACGGACTAAACTGCGATAGCAGTGTGTCAGTCAACAAATCAATAACTGAACCACCGCTATCGGGGGCACGCCCCCTCCCACATTTTCCGGCGTACACCTTCAGATTGTGGCGTGACCGCCCATTCAGAGACTGAATAACCCGTCTGCGTTCACAGTCGCCGGGGCTGCGCGGTATAGTCCGGGCATTGATGAATGCGAGGAAACACCGATGAAGTTCGAAGGCACCCAGGCCTATGTGGCTACCGATGACCTGAAACTGGCCGTCAACGCCGCCATCACCCTGGAACGGCCATTGCTGGTCAAGGGCGAGCCCGGCACTGGCAAGACCATGCTCGCCGAGCAACTGGCCGAGTCCTTCGGCGCCAAGTTGATCACCTGGCACATCAAGTCCACCACTAAAGCCCACCAGGGTCTGTATGAGTACGACGCAGTGAGCCGCCTGCGCGACTCGCAGCTGGGCGTAGATAAGGTTCACGACGTACGCAACTACCTGAAAAAGGGCAAGCTTTGGGAAGCGTTCGAGTCCGAAGAGCGGGTGATTTTGCTGATCGATGAAATCGACAAGGCCGACATCGAGTTCCCCAACGACCTGCTGCAAGAACTCGACAAGATGGAGTTCTACGTCTACGAAATCGACGAGACCATCAAGGCCAAGAAGCGCCCGATCATCATCATTACCTCCAACAACGAAAAAGAACTGCCGGACGCCTTCCTGCGCCGCTGTTTCTTCCACTACATCGCCTTCCCCGACCGCACCACCCTGCAAAAAATCGTCGACGTGCACTACCCCGACATCAAGAAAGACCTGGTCAGCGAAGCACTGGACGTGTTCTTCGACGTGCGCAAAGTGCCAGGCCTGAAGAAAAAACCCTCTACCTCCGAACTGGTGGACTGGCTCAAGCTGCTGATGGCCGACAATATCGGCGAAGCCGTTTTGCGCGAGCGCGACCCCACCAAGGCCATCCCGCCTTTGGCCGGTGCCCTGGTGAAGAACGAGCAAGACGTGCAGTTGCTGGAGCGTCTGGCGTTCATGAGCCGTCGCGGTAATCGCTGATGCTGCTCAACCTGTTCAATGAGATGCGCGCCGCCAAGGTGCCGGTGTCGGTGCGCGAGCTGCTCGACCTGATCAACGCGCTGAAAATGCGCGTGACCTTCGCCGACATGGACGAGTTCTACTACTTGGCCCGGGCGATTCTGGTCAAGGACGAGCGGCATTTCGACAAGTTCGACCGGGCCTTCGGTGCGTATTTCAACGGCCTGGAAAAACTCGACGACCACCTGCAGGCGCTGATCCCCGAAGACTGGCTGCGCAAGGAGTTCGAACGTTCGCTGAGCGATGAAGAACGCGCGCAGATCCAATCCCTGGGCGGCCTCGACAAGTTGATCGAGGAATTCAAGAAGCGCCTGGAAGAACAGAAAGAACGCCACGCCGGCGGTAACAAATGGATCGGCACTGGTGGCACCAGCCCGTTCGGCTCCGGCGGCTACAACCCCGAAGGCATTCGGGTGGGTGACGCGGGCAAGCGCCAGGGTAAGGCCGTTAAAGTCTGGGACCAGCGCGAGTACAAGAACCTCGATGATCAGGTAGAGCTGGGAACGCGCAATATCAAAATCGCCCTGCGCCGCCTGCGCAAGTTTGCACGCCAGGGCGCGGCCGAAGAGCTGGATATCGACGGCACCATCGACCACACCGCCCGTGATGCCGGCTTGCTGAATATCCAGATGCGCCCCGAGCGCCGTAACACCATCAAGCTGCTGTTGCTGTTCGATATCGGCGGCTCGATGGACGCCCACGTCAAAATCTGCGAAGAGCTGTTCTCGGCCTGCAAGACCGAGTTCAAGCACCTGGAGTACTTTTACTTCCACAACTTCGTGTACGAGTCGGTGTGGAAGAACAACGCGCGCCGCACCTCGGAGCGCACGTCGACCCAAGACCTGCTGCACAGGTACGGCGCTGACTACAAAGTGATCTTTATCGGCGATGCGTCGATGGCACCGTATGAGATCACCCAGGCTGGCGGCAGCGTCGAGCATTGGAATGAAGAGCCGGGGTATGTGTGGATGCAGCGCTTCATGGCCAAGTACAAGAAGCTGATCTGGATTAACCCGTATCCGAAGGACACCTGGGGCTATACGGCATCGACGGGGATTGTGCGGGAGTTGGTAGAAGACCAGATGTACCCGCTGACACTGCGTGGTCTTGAGGAAGGGATGCGCTTTTTGTCAAAGTAACCAGCAACCTGTAGCCGCGTGCTGCGGCTACAGGCTTTTCATCAGCAGTTCGGGGCGTCAATCCAGCCGAACTTCAGGAACAACGCAGAGAACTGTTTAACCAGTTGGGCGTCCCGACTGTCGACCTTGCCGTCATTGTTGACGTCCTGGTTGATCGAAACCCCACCAAGGCCATTGCCATCCGCATAGATCGCCGCGGTGTAGGCAATGCTTTCATCGGTCGGTGCCCCCTCGCCTTGATGAAAATGCAGCCGCACCGTGTCTGGCACGCCATTACCATCAAAATCCCGGGCAAATACTTTCAAGTACTTATCGAAAGGCTCGTCGAGGCTGAACCAGTTGAACGCAAGAAACAGCTGGGCGAGTTCAATCGCCTGAGCACGATCAACTGCATCGATGACACCGTCCTGGTTCACATCATCGGCGATCACCCAGTCAAGTTTCCCGTCATCGGTGATATCGAAGGTCGTGGCTTGATGAACCAGCGTCGGCGTGCGGGTAGCGTCGTGAAACTCCAGATAGACCACATCCGGCACATCGTTTTCGAATACGTCGTGTGCGTAAATCTTCAAGTAGCGCATGGTAAAGCCTTAATGGGGAATGACCCGACCAAGGCTTTCATGGCGACCGCCAGGAAACAAAGACGACAAATAGGGCTACGTCGTAGGACTTATCCTTAAGCGCCCTTACGCCCTAAACCTGCGCAAATACTCCACCTGCTGCCGATGCGCCGTCTCCTGCACCACGGGCGCCAGCCGAACCGTTTCCCCCGGCAGGCATTGCGCCAGCCTCGCCAACGCCAACGGCGTCAGCGCACCCAGTCGCGGGTAACCGCCAATTGTCTGTCGATCATTAAGCAACACAATCGGCTGCCCATCCGGCGGCACCTGGATTGCCCCCAACGGTATCCCTTCGGAAATCAACGACGGCCCCTGATACTGCAACGGTGTGCCCAGCAGGCGCACGCCCATGCGGTCGGCGCGGCTGTCGAGGGCCCATTCAGTGTTAAAGGCATCGAACAGGCTTTGCCCGCTGAATTGGCCGATTTGGGCGCCGACAATCACGTCCAACGGTTTGCCAGATTGCACATCCGGCGCACTCAACACCTTCATCGCGCCGCCTGTACCGGAGTAGGCCAAGTGCCCGCCTTCGGCCAATGCCTTGCCGAAGCCGTCCACGCCACCTAATTCCTCACGCACAACCGTGGCGCAACTGCCGAGCACAGCGGGCGCATCAAACCCGCCAGGCGCCGCCAGGTAAGCCCGCGCGCCGTTGAACGGCTGGGTGAAACGCAAGCGTTGGCCCTTTTGCAGGATAAAACTGCGACCAGGGCTGATGGCACGTTCGTCGATATAGGCGCCCAAGTCCGCACCGGCCAAGGCCAGCAAGCAATACTCTTCAGCCAGCACGGTAAAACCGCCCAGGGTGATTTCCACCACCGGTGCATCCAGCGTATTGCCCAGCAGCCAGTTGGCCCAAGACATCGACACCCAATCCAGCGCTCCGCCCTGAGTTACGCCCAAATGCCTTACACCAAAACGGCCAGCGTCCTGCAACAGGCACAGCGGCGTGCTGGCCTCGATTAACAAGCGGCTCATGCCTGCGCCTCCAACGGCGTGTCATCGCCACCCAGTTTGATAAATTCGGCGTGATCGACGGGCTCAAAGCGCACCGTGTCGCCGGGCTGCATCAAGCTGTAGCCGTCACGCTCGCGGTCGAACAGTTTGGCCGGGGTGCGGCCGATCAGGTTCCAGCCGCCTGGCGAGACCACTGGGTAAGCGGCGGTTTGTCGTTCGGCGATGCCGACGCTGCCTGCCGCCACGCGCTTTCGCGGGGTGTTTAGGCGTGGCGTGGCAAGGACTTCATCCACCAACCCCATAAAGGCGAACCCTGGCGCAAAGCCGAGGGCGAACACTTGGTATTCGTGGGCGCTGTGGCAACGAATCACTTCGTCCACCGACAGGCCACTGCGCCGGCTGAGCAAAGTCAGCTCGGGGCCGACGCTCAGGTCGTACCACACCGGCAGCACATGGCATTGGCCACTGCCCTGGGCCTGGGGTTGCAGATCGGTGAGGGCGGTGTCGATCAATGCACGCGCCTGGGCCGGGCACAACGCGGTGAGGTCGTAATGCACCATCAAGGTGGTGTACGACGGCACCAGGTCTACCAATGCGGCGCCAAAACCTTCGCGTAAACGCCCCGTGGCGGCGAGCATCCACGGCATATTGGTTTCGGCGATTGCATCAAACAGACGCACCATCAGGCAGTCGATGGCGACTACTTCAATCCGTGGCTTCATGCGGGCTTCAACGCCTCGCGGATGCGCTGTACGGCGGCGATGGAGCTGGCGTTATCGCCGTGCACGCACAGGGTGTTGGCCTGCAATACCAGCGGGCTGCCATCGCTGGCGGTCAGCGCGTCGCCACGGGAAAGGGTCAGGGCTTGTTGGAGGATGGTCTCGGCATCGTGATGCACGGCGCCCGGCAGTTGGCGCGACACCAAGTGGCCCTTGTTGTCATAGGCGCGATCGGCGAAGGCTTCAAACCACAGGGTCACGCCGAACTCATCACCCAGCGCTTGGGCGGCGCTGTTGTCGCGGGTGGCCAGCAGCATCAGCGGCAGGTCGCCGTAGGCCGCAATAGCCTGAATCACGGCACGTAATTGCACCGGGTTGGCCATCATGTCGTTGTACATCGCACCGTGAGGTTTGACATAGCTGACGCGCGTGCCTTGAGCGCGGCAGATGCCGTCGAGCGCGCCAATCTGGTAGTGCAACAGGTCCTGGATTTCCTGCGGCGTGTAGGCCATGGAGCGGCGGCCGAAGCCTTGCAAGTCCTGGTAGGCGGGGTGCGCACCAATTTGCACGCCATGCTTGAGCGCCAGGCTGACCGTCTTGCGCATGATGCTCGGGTCGCCGGCATGGAAGCCGCAGGCCACGTTGGCGCAATCGATAAACGGCATGACCTCGGCGTCCAGACCCATGGTCCAGTTGCCAAAGCTTTCGCCAATATCGCAATTGAGTAGCAAACGGCTCACGGTTGGGGCGCTCCTGTAGGCTTTGTTTTTTTGTAGTGTGGGATTTTTAACGCAGAACTCGCAACTTGTCCTGAGCCCCCTACGACGCTTATCGTGGAATAACTCGATTTTTGGCGCCGGCACCCTGCGGCGTCCAACTAATAAAAACCGATCCATGCATAAGAAAAAGTTGATCCCATGAATTTGAAGTTCCTCGAAACCTTCGTCTGGGTGGCCAAGCTCAAGAGCTTTCGCCTGACCGCCGAGAAGTTGTTCACCACCCAGGCCTCGATTTCCAGCCGTATCGCGGTGCTGGAAAGCGAGTTGGGGGTGAAGCTGTTTCTGCGCGACTCGCGCGGCGTGAGCCTGACACCCGAAGGCTTGAAGGTGCTCGATTATGCCGAGCAGATGATGGTGACGATGCAGGGCTTGAAGCAGTCCCTGGAGACCACCAGCAGCAAGGTCGGGCGCATCCGCATCGGCGCCATGGATACAGTGATCCACACTTGGCTCAGCCCGTTGGTGGCCGAGCTGATGGACCATTTCCCCTTGGTAGAAATCGAGCTAGTCGCCGATACGGCACTGAACCTCAGCGATCAGCTGCAAAAAGGTTTCCTCGACCTGATCCTGCAAACCGACCTGCTGCGCCTCGAAACCGTGCGCAGCCTCGAATTGTGCAGCCACCCCATGGCCTGGATCGTCGCCAGCCAGTCGATTTACCACCGCGACTACGCCTCCCTCGCCGAACTGGCCCAGGAGCGCATCATCACTTACTCGAAAAACTCCCACCCGCACCAGGACGTACTCAGCCTGATGCAAGCCAACGGCGTGGCCGCGCCACGCATGAACTGTGTGAACTCGGTGTCGGCGATTACCCGGTTGCTGCGTGATGGGTTCGGGGTGGGCGCGCTGCCGCCGGTACTGGTGATGGAGGAACTGGCGCGGGGCGAGTTGGTGATGTTGCCGATGGAACAGCGTTTGCCGAATTTGCAGGTGGTGGTGTCGTGGCGGGTGGGGGTGGAATTGGTGGAGGAAATTGTGGGGTTGTGCCAGAAGGTGGTGGCGCGGTATGCGGTAGAAGTCGGCGAAGACAGAATGACCCTGACGAAACCCGATTAAACCTGTGGGAGCTGGCTTGCCTGCGATAGCGGTGGATCAGTAACAGATTTGCTGGCTGACCCACCGCTATCGCAGGCAAGCCAGCTCCCACATTTTACCGAGTTGGGCTTTAGAGACCTTTCAGGTCACGCTCTTCAATCGGCCGACTCTGGCGCAGGCGCTTGCCGCCCAACACCACCCAGTCGATCAGCCGGAACAGGCATTCCAGCCCAAACGACAACAACATCGCCCCGCCCAAGCCCCAGCCCATGGCCTCCGGCGTCAGCAAAATCTGATAGCTATAGCCGTTCCAGGTCTCCTGGCGAATATCCGGGTCTGCCGCCACCGCCACTTGCAGCACGCGGATGTACCACGGCCCTTGCATCGCCTGGAATTGCTTGTCCAACGCCACCTGGCGATCGAGCATCGCGCCCAGGCTGCTGGCATCGCTCTGGAACACCGGGTCGTCGCTGGCGCGGTAATGCGCCACCAGCGCCTGCATATCACCCTTGAAGAACTGCTGCGCGGTGGTCTCAAACCCGCGCAGGCCAGTCTGGGCCTCGATCAGGTGCGCTTCAACGCGCTTGGCGTAGTCGCTGATAAACCCCGGCACCTGCACACCGACCAACAACCCAATGGCAAACAACACCAACCGCAAGTAGCTCAGCAACATGGTCGATATCCTTACTCGGTAATGCCCTGGCTGACGCATTCACCGCGTCGCCACAGGCTCCATTGGCCCGGTTCGTAGCGGGTCCAGTTTTCGTTGTCGGTCAACGGCTCGGTGGCGATCACCGTGACCACGTCATTGGGCGTGGTTTCGGCCTGAAAATCGACGATCACGTCGACATCTTTCAAGCGCGCCGGGCCAAAGGGAGCGCGACGAGTGATCTGCGCCAATTTGGTCGAGCAATAGCAGAACAACCAATCACCATCGCTGAGCAGGCAGTTGAACACGCCTTTGCTGCGGTATTCGGCGCAGGCGGCGATCAGGTCCGGCAGCATCTGCTCGATGTCCACCGGCTCCGGGAAGGCTTCGCGTACACGGTTGAGCAGGTCACAGAACGCCGCTTCGCTGTCGGTATCGCCTACGGGTCGATAGAACGTGGCACGCGGGTTGAAGTCCGCCAGTTGGCCGTTGTGGGCGAAGCACCAGTTGCGGCCCCACAATTCGCGCACGAACGGGTGCGTGTTGGACAGGCACACCTTGCCCACATTGGCCTGGCGGATATGGCCGATCACCACTTCACTCTTGATGGGGTAACGCTGCACCAGCAGTGCAACTTCCGACTCGCTGCTGGCGGCCGGGTCCTGGAACAGGCGCAGGCCACGGCCTTCGTAGAAAGCGATGCCCCAACCGTCACGGTGGGGGCCGGTGCGCCCACCGCGCTGCATCAACCCGGTAAAGCTGAACACGATGTCGGTGGGGACGTTGGCACTCATGCCCAATAATTCACACATGCCAGGGCTCTCGCTGCAACGTTAAAGGCGCGGTTCGACGCGCATACCGCCCACAGGCGCCGGGCGGCGGAAAGGTTCGTCGTCTTCTGTTGGCTCTGCCGCCAGGGCCGCATCAGCAGCGGCCTTGCGCTCACGGCGGGCGTTGGCGGCGCGCTCGATGGGCCAGCGAATCAACACAATCACGATGTACACCGCAAAGGCGATCATCGCGTACATGAACAAATCGGAAATGGCCCGCCAGGCGTTATTGCCGACCTTGAGCAACAGGTCCAGGGCAGTGATGGCCACGGCCGGTGCGAACTGGGTCTTGACCGGGTCGACAATGGTCGGGCTGAACAGCAACACCGCCATCAACAATTGCAGCGGCTCGCGCAACCAACGCCAGATCCAGCGGGTCATGCGCCACCACACCAACAGGCAGCCCAAAGCGGCGAAGGCGTAGAGGCCCCAAGCGGTCAGATAGTCGTTCTCGGTCATGGTGTCCATGGCAAGGCTGGCAAAGAGGCGGCTATGATAACGGCTTTTGCGTGTCGCGGCTGCAAAGCCTGCCACCGTCCGCCAGTCAGAGAGTGATCCATGCCTATATCCACCGCCCCGATCGCCCGCAAAGCCCCAGGCCAAGACCCGTATGCCTGGCTGCAAGAGCGTGACACGCCCGAGGTGCTCGACTACCTCAAGGCTGAAAATGCCTGGCAGGAGGCGCAGCTCGCTGACCAACAGGCACTGCGCGAAACCCTGTTCGAAGAGATCAAGGGGCGCATCCTCGAAACCGACCTGTCCCTGCCCTCCCCATGGGGCCCGTACCTGTACTACACGCGCACCACCGCCGGCGACGAGTACGCCCGTCACTACCGCTGCCACCGCCCGGCCGATGACAGCAACCTGGTCGACGATAGCAGCGAAGAACTGCTGCTGGACCCGAACGTATTGGCCAATGGCGGCTTCTTCTCCCTGGGCGCGTTCAGCATCAGCCCCGACCACCAGCGCCTGGCCTACAGCCTCGATACCAGTGGTGAAGAGATCTACACCCTGTACGTGAAGGAATTAGCCAGCGGCAAAGTCAGCGAGCTGGAGTTCCAGGACTGCGACGGCAGCATGACCTGGGCCAATGACAGCCTGACCCTGTTTTTCGGCGAGCTGGACGACACCCACCGCCCGCACAAGCTGTACCGCTATCGCCTGGACGGCACGGCGGCGCAGCAAGTGTTCCACGAGCCCGACGGCCGTTTCTTCCTGCACTGCTACCGTTCCAGCTCGGAGCGCCAGTTGCTGCTGGCCCTGGGCAGCAAAACCACCAGCGAAATCTGGGCACTGGACGCCGACCAGCCACAGCTGGATTTCACCTGCCTGGCGCCGCGTGTCGAAGACCATGAATACGATGTCGACCATGGCCAACTCAATGGCGCGTGGACATGGTTTATCCGCAGCAACCGTGATGGCATCAACTACGCCCTGTTCACTGCCACCGACATTGGCGACGTGCCGACCGAGGATGAGTGGCAGAACCTGATCCCCCACAGCGACGAAGTGATGCTCGACGGCGTCAGCCTCAACACTGGCGCCATGACCCTGAGCCTGCGTATCGGCGGCTTGCCGGTAATCGAAGTGCACCCGCAGGGCGTGCCGGCGTATCGCGTGGAATTGCCCGACGCCGCCTATAGCCTCTACGTACAAAACAGCCTGGAATTTACCAGCGACAAAATCCGTCTGCGCTACGAAGCCCTGAACCGCCCAGCCCAGGTGCGTCAGTTGGACCTGGCCAGCGGCGCACAACAGGTGCTCAAGGAAACCCCGGTGCTCGGCACGTTTAACGCCGACGATTATGTGAGCCAGCGGCTGTGGGCGACGTCTGCCGATGGTACCCAGGTGCCCATCAGTCTGGTGGTCAAGCGCGACCAGCTCGGCAAGCCCACACCGCTGTACCTGTACGGCTACGGCGCCTACGGTTCGAGCCTCGACCCATGGTTCTCCCATGCACGCCTGAGCCTGCTGGACCGGGGCGTGGCGTTTGCCATCGCCCACGTGCGCGGCGGCGGTGAACTGGGCGAAGCCTGGTACCGCAATGGCAAGCAGGAGCACAAGCAGAACACCTTCAGCGACTTTATCGCCTGCGCCGAGCACTTGATCGCCGAGGGTTTGACCACCTCCCAGCAACTGGCGATCAGCGGCGGCAGTGCCGGCGGCCTGTTGATCGGCGCCGTGCTCAACCAGCGCCCGGAGCTGTTTCAGGCAGCGATTGCCGAAGTGCCGTTCGTCGATGTACTCAACACCATGCTCGACCCGGAGCTGCCGCTGACCATCACTGAGTACGACGAGTGGGGCAACCCCGAAGAGCCCGAGGTGTACGAACGCATCAAGGCCTACGCGCCGTACGAAAACGTGAGCGCCCAGGCTTATCCACACCTGCTGGTAATCGCCGGCTACAACGACAGCCGCGTGCAGTACTGGGAAGCGGCCAAGTGGGTAGCCAAATTGCGCGACACCAAGACCGACGACAACCTGCTGTTGCTCAAGACCGAACTGGGCGCCGGCCACGGCGGCATGAGCGGGCGTTACCAGGGATTACGTGACGTAGCGCTCGAATATGCATTTGTGTTCAAGGCACTGGGTTTGATTTAGGAACTTAGCGCGGCGGTTTTGTCTGAACACAAGACCGCCCTACAAGATTGACGGACCAAGATTGCCGCTATGTCAGAACCTACGTTGTTAAACAATGAAATCCGCGACATGCTGATGGACTGCGGCCTGTTCGACCCCTTGCTGCCGGAAGATTTTCACATCGCCGCCGGCTACTTCAATATCAGCAGCATTGCCCGAGACGAGGTGATTTTCCTGGAGGGCGATGCCGGCACCTTTATGTGCATCATCCATAGCGGCCAAGTGGCAGTACAGAAAACCCATCACGACGGCCAGCGCCTGACCATCGCTACCCTGCGCAGTGGCCGGGCGTTTGGTGAAATGGCTGTGCTCGACGGCGAACGGCGCTCCGCCGGTTGCGTAGCCGCCAGTGATTGCGTGTTGTTGAACCTGGGCAAGGACTCCCTGGAAAAGATGCTCAACGAAGCACCTCGCGTCGCAGCCAAAATCATCCGCGCTATTGCTATTGCCCTGTCCAGGCGCCTGCGCATGGTCGACGGGCAATTGCTGTCACAACAATTTTAACTACCGGATGCCTTCGGTTTACTGTCGTTTTGCTGTAGGCCAGGCACAGCCTGGTCCTTCGGCGGGGTCGGTAATACGATGGGCACCAAGGGTGGCGAGCCGTTCGTCTTGGGCACGGCAGGCGGGGTGACTTGCGGGTACAACGTCGGCGTCGGGGTGCCCGGAGCGCCTGGCGTCGGGGCTGGCGCGACCGGTACGGTTTGCAACTCCTGAGCCTGCGCCGCACCCAATGCGAGCGCGCCAAGCACAATGACCGTTAGAATGCTGCACTTCATCGATGGCTCCATGGCCTGACCGGAATGCCACAAGGCTACTCCCAACCGCGCAAGAATGCCCTTCCCAATGAGATTTCCATGAAACGTTTCGTTCTGCTCGACACCACCCCGATCCCCGACAACGGCGGTGCCTTGTGCCTGTTCGAATACGGCGAGGATTTTGTCATCAAGATCCAGGGCGGTGACGGCGGCCAATTGATGAACACGCGCATGCACGGCTCAGAAGATGCGCTGGCCGAAATCCCTTGCCGCAAGGTGGCCGGCCGCCCAGGTTCACGGGTGTTGATCGGGGGCTTGGGCATGGGTTTTACCCTGGCCTCGGCCCTCAAACACCTGGGCAAGAACAGCGAGGTGGTGGTGGCAGAATTGGTGCCGGGCGTCGTGGAATGGAACCGCGGCCCACTGGGGGAAAAATCCGGCCGGCCGCTGCTCGACCCGCGCACCGTGATCCGCATGGAAGACGTGGCCAAGGTGCTGCAAGCCGAGCCCCAGGGCTTCGACGCCATCATGCTCGACGTCGACAACGGCCCCGAAGGCCTCACGCAAAAAGCCAACAGCTGGCTGTACTCCGCCGGTGGCCTGGCCGCCTGCGCCAAGGCCCTGCGCCCCAAAGGCGTGCTGGCGGTGTGGTCGGCCAGCGCCGACAAGCTGTTCAGCGACAAACTGCGCAAGGCCGGTTTCAAGGCTGAAGAAGTGCAGGTGTTTGCCCACGGCAACAAGGGCACGCGGCATACCATCTGGATCGCCGAAAAGCTCAAGGGCTAATTACGCCGTGAACGGCTAGAATCAAGCGTATCCGTGACCACCAAAAGACAGGAGCCATGATGAGCTCGACCAACCCGCCCTCCCACACCGCCAAGCTGGACCGCATCCTCGCCGATGCCCAGCGCGACCGCGAAATGGGCTACCGCGACAAAGCTTTGAAGATGTACCCGCACGTCTGCGGCCGCTGCGCCCGCGAATTTGCTGGCAAACGCCTGAGCGAACTGACCGTGCACCACCGCAACCACAATCATGACGACAACCCCCAGGACGGCTCCAACTGGGAGTTGCTGTGCCTGTACTGCCACGACAACGAACACTCGCGCTACACCGACCAGCAGTACTTCGGTGAAGGCTCTACCAGCAGCCCGACGATTGCCAAAGCCACGCATAACCCGTTTGCGGCGTTGGCGGGGTTGATGAAGAAGGACGACTGATAGTCGTCTGTTGGCTGTACTGGCCTCATCGCAGGCAAGCCAGCTCCCACACTTGAATGCATTCCAACGTTGAAAAGCAGTCAAGTGTGGGAGCTGGCTTGCCTGCGAAGGCGATCTCACAAACACCACACCATCCACAGGCCGTATAATCCGAGTCTTTTCCTCCAAGGCACCCTTCCCCGTGGGCAATAAACGCTACAGCTGCATCGGTCTGTATAACCCCAAATCCCCCGAAAACGTCGGCTCGGTCATGCGCGCCGCCGGTTGCTACGGCGTGGCCTCGGTGTTCTACACCGGCGTGCGTTACGAGCGTGCGCGGGATTTCGTCACCGACACCAAGAAGGTCCACCACGACATTCCGCTGATCGGCATCGATGACCTGAAAAAAATCCTGCCGCTGGGCTGCATCCCTGTCGCCGTGGAGCTGGTGGAAGGTGCGCGCCCCCTGCCCGAGTACACCCACCCCGACCGCGCGCTGTACATCTTTGGCCCCGAAGACGGCTCTCTCGATAAAGAGATCCGCGACTGGTGTGAAGACGTGGTGTACATCCCGACCACCGGCTGCATGAACCTCGCCGCCACCGTCAATGTGGTGCTCTACGACCGCCTGGCCAAGGGCAACAACACCCGTTCGGGCCCCAAGTACTGATTTTTTCGGAACATCCGGCGCCTGTGGGCAGTCAGCTATTTATCACTAGCCTTGTTGGAGACAGATCATGAGCGACAGCAAAACCTTGCGACCTATCATCGAACACACGCCGTTCGAAACCCAACCCACGCAGAACGTGCACGGTTGGGAGCGCATCGGCTCAGTGGCCGGTGGCGTGATGATGGTGGGCAAAGGCCTGCGCCGTGGCGGGATTTTCGGTTTGATCCAAGTGGCGATTGGCGGCGTGGCGCTGGCGCGGGGGTTTACCGGGCATAGCTCGCTGAAGGACAAGTTGGAACAGGGGCGTCAGGAGATGAACAGCGTGCGTACGAAGATCGAGCGGGCCGGTGCGGAGCTGAAAAACCTGAAGACCAAGGCAGAAGTGGCCGCTGAAAAAACCACTGGCTAAAGAAGATCTCCCAAACAATGGAGATCTAAATGTGGGAGCGGGCTTGCTCGCGAAAGCGGTGTGTCAGTTAAAGATGAGCTAACTGACACACCGCTTTCGCGAGCAAGCCCGCTCCCACATTTGGTTTTGTGTATGGCTTTGGATCAGTGCAGCAATTTGCTGTCCAGCACCACCGAGGGTTCGCCGAGGATGCTTTCGGCCAGCTTCACAAACTCCGCCGTCGTAATGCTGTTAGCCCGCATCACTGCCTGGGCCAAATCATCCAGCGAGCGCTTGTTGTGGGTTTTCACCCGAATCTCCCGATCCAACTCCTGTAACACCACCACCGCCCGCGACACCGTGGCGCCGCTGACATGCTCGCCACGCAGGGTGGTCACGTCCTTGCCTTCCTTCGTCAACCGCGCCTGAATCGCCTGATAACGCTCATCGGTAACCCCGCCAGCGCGGCGCACCAACTCAATGGCGTAATACTCGGCGATGCCTTCGCTGATCCAGTCACTGCGCTCATGATCGTTAAAGCGACCGATTGCCTGCACCACTTCGCGAATCAGCGGGCTACTGCCGTTTTCGCTGACCAGCGGCGTGCGGCTGTTGAGGTAGATCGAGTCGCGGGCCGAAAACGCTCCACGGCGCATCGGGTCGCTGGCCCCCACCACCAGCAACTTGGCCGGATGCCGTGGGAACGCCGCCTCGACCTGGGGCCAGACGAAGGTCAACAACGTCAGCACACCCATGCGGCGCATGGCCTGGCCTTTGGGTGACGCGACGGTGACTTCGGTTTCGCCCAGGCGCACCCGGCGGCTGCCCAGGGTGCCTGCAAGCATCCAGCCCGTAGGCCGGTCGAATAGACGCGATACGTTGTCGATGCGAAATTTGTGCTTGCCGATGCGTGGCCAGGCGGTTTCGATGCTTTTCCAGCCGGCGGGCAGCTCAAAGGCCAGCCGCGAAACCAACTCGACGCCATCCTGCTGGTCGAGCCGTGCAGGTGGCACCAGGTCTTCACCGCGAAACAGCGCCCAGCTTGGCGTCATGCGGGCTTCATAGGTGCCGGGGTTGCGTGCATGGGTCAGGCGTACGCGGTAGGTCAGGCTGGCTTTATTGGCGCTGGGCTGCCACAGGCCACGGTGGTCGGTGATGCTCCACTGGCCATCGGCCTTGAAGTCGCTGTAGTCACCGTCGTGGCCCAAATCGAAGTTCAGGCTGCGCACCGCCGAGCCTTGGGACAAGCTCACCCGCACCTCAGCCTGATCGCTCTGGGGCAGTAACTTGACGTGATAATCCAGGTCGACTTTCTTCGCGCACCACGCCGAACTGCTCAACGCCAGCAACATCAGGCTGGCGGCCAGCTCTGTTCCCCACCTCATACACACTCCTCTTTCAGCCTGCGCGGAAAATCAGGTAATCCTCCCAGTCGTCTTCGGGCACGCTGCCTTCGCTGAGCATGCGCCCGGACTGGGAAATGCGTTCATGGTGCACGGCGTCGCGGTCGCCGCAGACCAGGTGGTGCCACAGCGGCAGGTCCTTGCGCTCGCTGACCAAGCGATAACCGCAAGTCGGCGGCAGCCATTTGAACTGGTCGGCCTGGCCTGGGGTGAGTTGGATACAGTCGGGCACCGAGGCGCGGCGGTTGGGGTAGTCGGTGCACTGGCAGGTTTTCAGGTCCAGCAGTTTGCAGGCGATGCGTGTGTAATAGACGCTGTTGTCGTCTTCATCCTCAAGCTTTTGCAGGCAGCACAGGCCACAACCGTCGCACAACGACTCCCACTCCTCCTGGTCGAGGTGTTCAAGGGTTTTGCGTATCCAGAAAGGTTCGACTTTGGCGGCCATGGCTCTACATCAGTATCGGTAGGTGAAAAGGCCGCCAGTCTAGTGCCCAAGCCCCGCGGAACCAAGCGCTTACGACTGGCGGTGTAACAACACTTGTCAGTCTAGTGGCCGCGCAGTAGTTTTGAACGCCGAATTGACCCTCAGGAACTGCTGCCCATGACACGTGTTGCCGATTACCCGATCCACACTCAGTTCACCGAACGCTGGTCGCCCCGAGCCTTTACCGGCGAGAGCATCCCGCAAGAAACCCTGCTGAGCTTCTTCGAAGCCGCTCGCTGGGCACCGTCCGCCTACAACTCGCAGCCTTGGCGTTTTCTCTACGCACGCCGCGACACGCCGGACTGGGAGCGTTTCCTGGGTTTGCTGAATGAATTCAACCGTGGCTGGGCACAGCATGCGTCGGCCCTGGTGATCATCGCCTCGAAAACCGACTTCACCGCCCCCGGCGCCAGCGAAGAAACCCCGGCGCTGTGGCACACCTTCGACACCGGTTCGGCCTGGGGCCATCTGGCGCTGCAAGCGAGTATCAGCGGCTGGCACACCCATGGCATGGCCGGTTTCGATCAGGAATTGACGCGCAAAGAGCTGAAAATCCCGGAAGGCTATGCGCTGCACGCCGCCGTGGCGATTGGCAAGCTGGGGGATAAGTCGACGTTGCCGGAATACCTGCAAGGTCGTGAAGTGCCGAGCCCGCGTCGGCCGTTGAGCGAGTTGGTTTCAGAAGGTGACTTCAGTCTCTAAGACTGATGCATGATGAAATGTGGGAGGGGGCTTGCCCCCGATGACGGTGGGTCAGCAACCGATGTGCTGACTGTTCCACCGCTATCGGGGGCAAGCCCCCTCCCACATTTTTTACTGCGCTGTGTCAGTAGCCGCGCGCGAAATCCACCTCGCCGCGCAGCGCTTGCTTGGCCTGATACGCCCGCACGTTCTGCATGAACAATTCCACCATGAGCTGCGGCGAAGTCGGCGCCGAGCTGTGCCCGGTCAGCAACAGCCCCCAGGCGGTCCAGAACGGATGCCGTTGCGGCAGCGGCTCCTGGCGGCACACATCAATCACCGCGCCCGCCAAGTGCCCTTCCTTCAAGGCTTCGACCAAGTCAGCGTCCACCACGGCAACACCGCGCCCCACGTTGATAAACAACCCGGTCGGCTTGAATTGCTTGAACAGCGCTGCGTCGTACACATCATGCGTGCTCGGCGTGTTGGGCAGCAGGTTGATCACGTAGTCCACCTCCCCCACCAGCCGGCCCAGTTGGTCAAGCCCGGCCACCTCAATGAAGGGGGCTTGCTCGCGCGCAGTGCTGGCGATGCCATACAGCTTCACACCAAACGGCACCAGGAACTGGGCAACGCTCTGGCCGATATCGCCAGTGCCCACGATCAACACCTTGCGCCCCGCCAGGCTCTGGCCCGTGCGGTCGTCCCACTTGCGCTCTACCTGGCTGACCAGCCGCGCCAGCACTTCGCGCTCGTGGCCCAGCATGTAGGTGAGCACAAACTCAGCCATAACTTGGCCATAGATGCCCACAGCGCGGGTTAGACGATAATCGCGACGCAAGCCATCGGCCAGCAACGGGGTGATGCCGGCCCAGGTCGACTGCAACCACTGGGGCTGATGACCCTGGCGCAACAGCGTCGCCAACAGGTCCGGCTGCCCCAGCCATACCGGGCAATCGGCGGCCAGGCGCGACAGTTCGGCCGAGTCGCCGCTGGTGAGCACTTCAAGCTCCGGCGCCACTTCGCCCAGCAACTGGGCGTAGAGCGGGTGATCCTGTTCAGCAATCAGAACACGCATGCTTAAACCTTTCAAAAACAGTGCAGACGGCCGCGCGCATCCTTACGGCCACCGCCCACTAATATGATTCTATTGAAGACGGTGCCCCAGGCAGGGCACCCACCGATCACATCGGGTCGTTGCGGCGCAGCAGTTCTTCGGGCAAGTGTTCGATGTACTCGTCCTCGGGCGGCGGCATTTGCAGGTGATAGCCCTGCTTATCGAGGTTTTCCAGAACCTGGGCGATGTCTTCCTGTTGCAGTTTGCGCTCGGGCGTCAGTACCAGGTTGAACGCATGTACTGGCTTGCCGAACACGGCGAGCAAGCCTTCGGGAACACGTTCCAGCACATCGCTTTTCAGCACGTAAAGGTACATGCCGGCGCGTTTAGGGCTGCGGTAGATGGAGCAAATACGTTTCAAGGCTGTTCTCCGGCGGTGGCCAGACTGTCGAGCAGCGCCTGGCCCATCAACTCGCGGCGCCAGCCACGCAGCGAGTCGGGTAACTTATAAGGCCCATCGGGGTAGCCACTTTTGACCAGGGCTTCGAGGGTTTTCTTGCGCAGCATCAGTTCTGGCGCCATGTCCAGGCGCTCGGCTTCGGCCTGGCCCAGGGCACGCAATTGCTTGATCAGCGTGGCGGCGTCCACCGGCAACGGCTCAGCAACGGCGGGCGGCCATTGGTCGATAGACACACTGCCAGCACGCTTGATCAGGTCCAGCAGGAACTGCCCATCGTGGCGCACGGTACGCGGGTGCATGTCTTCGATCTTGCCCAGCGCAGCGAGGTTATCCGGCTGGGTTTTTGCCAGGGGCCACAGCGAGTGTTCACGGATGATGCGGTTACGCGGCAGGTCACGGGCGCGGGCTTGCTGCTCGCGCCAGGCACATAGCTCGCGCAGCACGGCGAGTTGGGCACGGCTGAGCTTCCAGGCCAGCTTGGCGTCGCGGTACACCTCGTAGGGGTCGACTTCGCGGCGCAGGTTGGCCACCAACTCGGCTCCGTCTTCCAGCACCCAGGCGTACTTGTCGTCAGACAGTTGCGGGCGCAGGCGGATATAGACTTCGGCCAAGTGCAGTGCATCTTCAGCGGCGTAGCTGATCTGCGTCTCGGACAATGGCCGCTGCAGCCAGTCCGAGCGGGTTTCGCCCTTGGGCAGTTCGATATCCAGCACGGCTTGCACCAGGCGCGAATAGCCCATGGAGAAACCGAGATTCAGATAAGCGGCGGCCAACTGGGTATCAAACAGCGGCACCGGCAGGCTACCGGTCAGGCGCAGCAGCACTTCGAGGTCTTCGCTGCAGGCATGCACCACCTTGATCACCGCTGGGTTTTCCAGCAGCGCGGCCAAGGGTTGCCAATTGTCGATGGTCAGGGGATCGATCAGGTAAGCGCGCACGCCATCACCGATCTGGATCAGCCCGGCAATGGGGTAAAAGGTGTCGACCCGCATGAATTCGGTGTCGAGGGCGACGAATGGCAACTGCTGCCATTCGGCGCAATGCTGGCCGAGGCTATCGTTGTCGCAGATCCAGTGAATATCGATGGCCACACGGCTCTCCCTTGAAGAATGGCGCGCAGTATATATCGCGAAAGGGAGTTGCGAGCATCCGCAGTGCACAGCCAACCATGAAAACTCTGATAGGCGCTAAAGAATAGTCCGACAGACGGAAGTTATCCTCTCTTACGCAGCACGTAGACACGCCACAGGTTTGAACCCGGTATGAACTCTTGCTGATGCAGAACCTTGAAGCCCGCCTGGCGGAACTCGTCCTCTACCGCTGTACGAGCATTGACGGAGACAATCACCGTGTCGCGGCTGACCCGATGAAACTCGCGCAACAACGCCATGCGCCCGTCGCTGCTGGGCACATGACGAAACAATTCCAGACAGAAAATGCAATCCACCGCGTTCGCCGAAAGGCCTATGGAAAACGCCGAGCCCTGGAACGTCTTCACCCGTTTGAGCAATGCCGCCGGGTGATGGGTGCAGGCATGGTCGAGCATGGCCTGGGAGTTGTCCGAAGCCAGGATCACGCGGTTGACGTGCTCGGCCAGCACCGGCCAAAAACGCCCCGAGCCGCAGGCCAGGTCCAGGATCAACCCCGGTTCGCCAGCCACTTTCAGGGCCTGGCGCACCAACCATCGGTTGCGCCAGACCTCCAGGCGCTGACGCAACCCCGGCGGGCGCGTGTCACCGCAGACGCGTGCATGCTCACGGTCACAGCGCTCGGCGTATTCGATCTCGATGGAAGAAGGAGTGTGTGGCGACATCACGGGCTCATGTAAGTGAAACGGTAGTGAACGACCTTGATTGGCAGCTTAACCACTGCAACGTGAAAAAAAGGTCGAAACCACCGCAACTCACGCCTGATGCAAATACCAGCGCCAATCCTGCTCACCTACCTCCCCCATGAACTGGCGATATTCGGCGCGTTTCACCGCCAGGTACACGCTGAGGAACTCGCTGCCAAATGCCTCCCGCGCCCAGCTTGAGCCTTCCAGCGCACGCAACGTGGTGAGCCAGTCGGTGGGTAGCAGCTCCTTGGCCTGGGCGTAGCCGTTGCCTTCTACCGGGGCGCCAGGGTCGCGTTGCTCACGGATGCCTCGGTGGATACCGGCCAATATCGCGGCGGCGGCCAGGTAAGGGTTGGCGTCAGCGCCGCAGATGCGGTGCTCGATATGCCGGGAGTTGGCCGGGCCGCCGGGCACGCGCAGGCTGACGGTGCGGTTGTCCACGCCCCAGGTGGCAGCCAACGGCGCGTAGCTATTGGTCTGGAAGCGGCGATAGGAGTTGGCGTTGGGGCAAAACATCAATAACGAATCGAGCAAGGTACTGAGCATGCCGCCCACCGCCTGGCGCAACAGCGGCGTGCCGTCAGCGGCTTCGCTGGCGAACAGGTTATTGCCCTCGGCATCCGCCAGGCTGACGTGCATGTGCATGCCGGTGCCGGCCAAGTCATCGAAGGGCTTGGCCATAAAACAGGCGCTCATCCCATGCTTGTGGGCCACGCCCTTGACCAGGCGTTTGTAACGCACCGCTTCGTCCATGGCTTGCAGGGCGTCGGCGCGATGTTCAAGGGTGATCTCGACCTGGCCCGGCGCGTACTCGGAAATCGCCGTGCGCGCCGGGATGCCTTGCAGTTTGCAGGCGCTATAAAGGTCGGCCAGGAAGGGCTCGATCTGCTCCAGCTCGCGCAGGCCGTAGACCTGGGTCGAGCGTGGGCGGCCGCCGTCCGTGTCCCGCGCAGGTTGAGGGCGGCCATGGCTGTCGGGTTTCTGGTCCAGCAGGTAGAACTCCAGCTCCGCCGCCATTACCGGGTAATAGCCATCAGCCTTGAGCCCGTCGATGACCTTGGCCAGTAAATGCCGAGGGTCGGCCACCGTGGCCGGCAAGCCTTCGGTGGGATGCATGCTGACTTGCACCGCCGCCGTGGGGATCAGACGCCAGGGCATGGGCTGCAAGCTGCCGCTGATCGGGTAGGCGCGGCAGTCGATATCGCCGACGTCCCACACCAGCCCGGAGTTCTCCACATCGTCGCCGTTGATAGTCAGCCCCAGGATGGTGCTGGGCAACGGCCGACCGCTTACGTAAACCGCCAGCAACTCGTCGCGGTGCAACAACTTGCCACGGGGTACGCCGTTGTTGTCGAGAATAAACAACTCGAACATCTCGATATGCGGGTGCTGTTCAAGAAAGGATTGGGCTTCGTGCAGGCTCGCAAAAACACTCATGGGAATACTCATACGTTTGTATCGGGCAGGCGCGCGAATGCGCGTCATCCATTGGGTAGATCAACGTAGGAGCAGGGAATCCGGCGGGCGGGCATGCCGGCAGTGGAACAGCGCCCAGAAGGCCAGCTCGGGGAGCGTATCGGGAGAGACGTCCATGCAGGAGTCACAGTCAGAGAGATGCCCTCAGCCTCACACGCCTGGATAGGCTGTTCAATTCAGGCTTGGCGGAGTTTGGTTGCAACATGGCTAAACATTCTGCCACGTGAACCACAGCCGTCTACGCTCTTGTCACACCAACAAGAACGAGGGACGGGCCATGAAGGCAATGCTCCGAATCACCTGGCTGCTGCTGTTGTGTTTCAGCCAGGCGCACGCGGCCAATACACAAGAAGAAGACGCCACGGCGGCCAAGGCGCTACTGGAAAAAGCCTTGGCGTACTACCAGAGCCATGGCGACAAGGCGTTTGCCGCGTTCAGCCGTCAGGGGGAGTTTGTCGACCATGACCGCTATGTGTTTGTGGTGGATACGCAGGGTGTGCTGCTGGCCAGCGGCGGCCCCTCTTCCGCGTTGATCGGGCGTGATGTCAGCGAAGTGCTGGGGCCGGACTTGCGCCAGTCGTTCAAGGACGCGCTCCAGGTGCCCGAAGGCCAGGGCATCCAGCAAGCCGACTACCGCTGGCAAAACTGGAATGACGGCAAGGTCGAGCGCAAGCATGTGTTTTACCAGCGGGTCGGCGAGCGCATCCTGGCGGTGGGTTACTACCTGCCACGGGCCACTCCGGAACAGGCACGGGCGCTGCGCAACAAGGCGGCGCAAGCGCTGGTCAAGGATGAAGCCGGCACCCTCAAGGCGATCAACTCATTGCAGGGTGGCTTCCTGCAGGATGACCTGTATGTGTTTGTGGTGGACCTCGACACCCAACGCTATGTGGCCCATGGCACCAACCTGCGGCTGATCAATACCGACTTTGCCAAGATTAAAGACCCGGATGGCAAGCCGGTGGGTGAGCCGATCCTCAAGTTGATGGCTGAGCAGGATCAGGGGGAATACAAATACCGGTGGAAGAACCCGGTGACCGACAAGGTTGAGAACAAGCATGCGTATGTGCGCAAGGTTGGGCATTTCATGGTTGCTGTCGGCTACTACAGCCCCTGACCTACCTTGAAATGCAATCAACGGTGGGGCTTGCCTTCAATAGCCATAGGCAACTACACAACGTTGAGCAGTGCGCTGGACCTGTAGTGAGGGAGCTTGCTCCCGTGACGGTCTGTCGGTCGGCTGAGTTTTACCGGGTGTAAACCGGTTCGAGTGTGGGAGCGGGCTTGCTCGCGAAGGCGGCCTGTCATGTGGCCGAGTTTTGTGGGATGTACACCGCGCTAATGTGGGAGCTGGCTTGCCTGCGATAGCTATGTGTCAGACGCTAGAAGGGGTTTTGTCGGAGTACATATCCGTTATTTGGGTGAGGGCTGATATGGGTTCCGCCCTTACGGCGGGTCACTTTTGGAAAGAGCCCAAAAGTAACCAAAAGGCTCTTGCCCCACCACTCGGCACCTCGCTAATGCTCGGTGTGCCCTCACTCCGGCTTGAATCCGTGGGCCGCCGTCATGGGCCATCCTTGGCCCAGGACGGCTAACCCGGCGTCCTGCCGGGTTACCCACGGATTCAAGCCTGCGTTCGGCCAGCGTGGTTAACGGGGCGCCTAAGATCAAGATCAAAAGCCAAATCAAGAGCCAGAGCCAGAGCCAGAGCCAGAGCCAGAGCCAGAGCCAGAGCTTCGGATTTTGTTAGGTCCAGTAGGTGTGTAGATACCTGTGCTGCGAGGGCGGTGTATCAGTAGCAAATGTGTCAACTGACACGCCGCCATCGCAGGCAAGCCAGCTCCCACATTTTGATCTTCATCGTGTCAGCTAGCGTGCCTTGTCTTCACGGCCGCGCAACACCCGGTTTGGCATCGCAATCGCCGCCGCCAACCCCAACAGCGATACCGCCGCACTCACCATCAACAAGTGCCGAAACGTCAACGCCAACTCCCCGCGCAATGCATCTTGCGCAGGGCCAGCGGCGGCGTTGAGGCCGTCGAGCAATACGTTGCCCGAGCCCCCCTCGCTCACCAACGCGCCACTGGCCATCTGGGCAAAACTGGAATCCTGCAACAGCGCCAACAGTAACGCCGACATGCACGCCACGCCCACCGCCCCGCCCAATGAGCGGAACAGGTTGGTGGTGCTGGTGGCCACGCCGATATCCCGTTGCTCCACCGAGTTTTGCGACCCCACCAACGAGGTGGGGAATTGCAAACCGGCAGCGATCCCGCAGAGCAGCATAAATACGCCCGTCATCAGCACCGCCTGCGGGGCGCTGAACGCCATGCCCAGGATCGCCAATGGGCTCAACAGTGCGCCGCAAAGGATCATGGGTTTATAACGCCCCGTTACCGACGTCATGCGCCCGGCCGAATACGCGCCAATCGGCAAGCCCATGGCCAAGGGCAGCAGGTGCAAGGCGGCACTGTCGGCACCGCCGCCGGTCACTGTCTGGTAACGCAGGGGCATCAGCACCGTCAGGGAAATCGCTTGGAAACTGGTGAAAAACACCGTGCACCAGCACAGTACGGCGCTGCGATTGGCAAACAGGTGCATCGGCAACAACGGCTCCCGCACACGGCGCTCGTGCCAGACGAACAGCGTCAATGCCACCAGCCCACAGGCGAGAAGGCCCAGCACTTCATGGTCACGCCAATGATGGCCCTGGCCAATTTCGGTGATGCCCAACAGCATGGCGGTCAAGCCGATGATCATCAGCACCGTGCCGAGGTAATCGATGATCGGCTTGCGCTGCGGCACGGGCAGGCCCACCAGGGTGCGATGGGCCACGTACCAGGCGCCGGCGCCCAACGGTAGATTGATCAAAAACACCCAGCGCCACGACAGGTACTCAGTCATGTAGCCGCCCAGTACCGGCCCGGCCACGCTGGCCACGGCGTACATGCCGCTGAAATAGCCCTGGTAACGCCCGCGCTCACGGGGTGGGATGATGTCGCCGATGATCGCCTGGCTGACCGAGATCATCCCGCCAGCGCCAATGCCCTGCAGCACACGCGCCAGCACCAATTGCTCCATGCTTTGCGCCATGCCACAGAACAGCGAGGCCACGGTGAACAGGCCCATGCCGATCAGCATCATCGGCCGCCGCCCATACAAGTCGCCGAGCTTGCCGTAGATCGGCACCGCCACGGTCATTGCCACCATGTAGCCAGAGATCACCCAAGCCAACAGGTTCACGTCATGGAACTGCGCAGAAATGGCCGGCATGGACACGGCGACGATGGTCTGGTCCAGCGCACCGAGGAAGATCGCCAGCATCAGCGCAGCGAGGATGCTGCGCACAGCGGGGAGCGCAGGAGCGGGATGTTGAAGCTGGGTCACGATTAAACCTTCGAGCAGAGCCCGCAGGTACAGGTGGCCTGCGGGAATGCTGAGTACGATAGCAGGCTATTCAATAGCTTCGTAAGGAAGTCCGACGTAATTTTCTGCGATGGTCTTGCGGCCCGCTTCGGAGTGAATGAAGTAGTCCAACTCACTCTCGGCGATACGCTGGCTGAAACCGTCCGCCTGCGGGAACTGGTGCAACATCGAGGTCATCCACCACGAAAACCGCTCGGCCTTCCAAACGCGACGCAGGCAGATCGCCGAGTAGCGCTGGAGCAAGTCCACCCGCCCCTCGCCGTACACCTTGAGCAGGATACGGTACAAGGTGCTCACATCACTGGCGGCCAGGTTCAGGCCCTTGGCGCCAGTGGGCGGCACGATGTGCGCCGCATCCCCGAGCAAGAACAGGCGCCCGTACTGCATCGGCTCCACCACAAAGCTGCGCAGTGGCGCGATGCTTTTTTCGATCGAAGGCCCGGTGACCAACTGCTCGGCCAATTCGCTGGGCAGGCGGGTTTTAAGCTCGCCCCAGAACCGCTCATCCGGCCATTCATCCAGGGGTTCTTCCACCGGCACTTGCAGGTAGTAACGGCTGCGGGTGGGCGAGCGCATGCTGCACAGCGCAAAGCCACGCGCATGCTTGGCATACACCAACTCGGCGTGCACCGGCGGCGTATCGGCGAGGATGCCCAGCCAGCCGAACGGGTAAACCCTTTCGAAAATTTTCAGCGAATCGGCCGGGATCGATTGGCGGGCAACGCCGTGGAAGCCATCGCACCCGGCGATGTAGTCACACTCCAGTCGAAAGGCTTCGCCCTGATGCTCGAAGCTGAGCCAGGGGCGATCACTTTTAAGATCATGGGGCTGCACATGACGCGCTTCGTACAGCGTGGTGGCGCCTGCTGCGGCGCGGGCGGCCATCAGGTCACGGGTGACCTCGGTCTGACCATAGATCATCACCGATTGGCCGCCGGTCAACGCCTTGAGGTCGATGTGGGTTAGTCGGCCATTGAGGGCCAGCTCGAACCCGTCATGCACCAGGCCTTCGGCATCCATACGCTGGCTGACACCCGCCTGGCGCAACAGATCGACCATGCCTTGCTCCAACACCCCGGCACGGATGCGGCCTTGCACATAGTCGCCCGTCTGGCGCTCCAGGATAACGGTCTGGATACCAGCGTTGTGCAGCAGTTGGCCGAGCAACAGCCCGGAGGGGCCGGCGCCAATAATGGCGACTTGGGTTTTCAGGGTTTTCATTATTTTTATCGCCTGCAAGTTCCACCCGAACGGTTAGGGTGAAAGCGTTGTCATCTGTCTTGTCGCTGACATTTTTCACTTGAGTGGCCGGCATAAGAAGGTGAAAACTGAGCCAAAGCCTGCGCTTTTTGCCAATCGGGGCGATTACCGCACCACTCTCCTGGGTATCGGATTGAAACCATGACCAACACCGCAATTCCGGTCTTCAAGCTTTACGGGGAAGACCAGCAATGGCCAACCCCCGATTTGTTGCACTGCGAAACCATTTCCCGGCGCAGTCGGGAATACCAGTGGGAAATCCAGCCCCACCGGCACGCGGATCTGTGTCAATTGCTTTACGTGCACAAAGGCCAGGCGCAGCTTGAAATCGAAGGTCAGCGCACCACCTTGAACGAGGCGACACTGCAAGTCTTGCCGCCGTTGTGCGTGCACGGCTTCCGGTTTTCCGAAGACGTTGAAGGCTATGTGGTGACGTTATCGGCGCCCTTGGTGAGCCATTTACAGGCGCAATTGGGGTCAACGCTGGACGGTTTGCAGGCACTGGGCAGTTACCCGGCAGGCAAGGACAGCGACTACCTAAACAGCCAATTCGCCCGCCTGCAGGACGAATACGCCGACGAGCAACCCGCACGGGACATGATGATGCACGCCCTGGTCAGCGTGCTGCTGGTGTGGATCAGCCGCCAGGCCATCCAGCGCCGCCATTCGCGGGCACCCCGAGGGCGTGAGTATTTCCGCCGGTTCACCCAATTGGTCGAGCAGCATTACCGCGAACACCCCAAGATCGAGGATTTGGCCCACAAGCTGGGTATCTCAGTCTCACACCTGAACGGTACATGTCGCGAATTGGGCGGGCAGCCTGCGTTGCAGATCATGCATGACCGCCAGTTGCTGGAAGCCAAACGGCTGCTGACCTACACCAGCATGACCATCAATGAAATGTCGGAAGTATTGGGGTTTTCAGACCCGACCAACTTCTCCCGGCTGTTTCGTCGACGGGTGGGGTTTTCGCCTAAGGCGTTTCGTGAGCAAATCAAAGCCGATGCACCCAATAACTAACGGTGGAAAGCGGCTTCTGTGGGAGCTGGCTTGCCTGCGATAGCGATGCACCAGCCACTGATTCAGTAGCCTGAAACACCGCCATCGCAGGCAAGCCAGCTCCCACATTGGTCTTTTGTCGCGGCGGGTTTAGCGCAACGCGCTGAAACTGCCGGTGCGTGGAACGCACTGATCCTGATGGCAACTGATCGCGAACGCCGACGGCTGCATTCGCGTCTGCTCAACCCGGTAGGCGGCGGTGCCATACAGCGCAGTCGCCAAGGCGCACAGGACGAAAATCATCAGGTACTTTCTAATTTTTAGAGTCATGGCACAGACCTCCGCACGAATCCAAACAGTGCTGCTTAAAGCATAGGTCAGCCCGGCCGAGTTGCCATTATTGGACGTCATTCAACAGGTTTATGTCGGCTTACAGACCGATGTCCCACGCGGGTTCTTGGGGAAACCGCAGCACCAGGAAATCCAGCAGGCTGCGCAGTGCCGACGGCATGTGCTTGCGCGAAGCATAGACCGCGTAGATGTTCATCTGCCGGGGCTCGGCCTGGGGCAGCAGGCGCACCAGTTCGCCACGGCGAATGTAGTCGCCCGCCTGGTAGCTGGGCAGCATCGACACCCCGGCCCCGGCCAGGGTCACGCGCAATAACGTACTGGCCTCGTTGGAGGTGATATTGCCGTTGACCGGCACCGCGACGTGCTCACCGCGCTCTTCGAAATGCCACAGGCTTTTGCCGAAGTAGGAGTGGGTCAGGCAATTGTGCCGGGCCAGGTCTTCAACCTTCAACGGGCGTGGGTGTTCCAGCAGATAACCCGGCGAGGCGCACACCACCGAGCGGCACACCGTAAGCCGCCGGGCGATCAGGCTGGGGTCTACATCGCTGCTGGTGCGGATGGCCAGGTCGATGCGCTCGTCCACCAGGTTCACCGTGCGGTCGAGCATTTGCAGGTCGACCGTCACCAGCGGGTAGCGCTTGACGTAGTCGGCAATGGCTTGGGCCAGTTGCGACTGCCCGAACGAGGTGCTGACGCTCAGGCGCAACAGGCCCCGGGGGGTGTCATCCGGCTCGCTGACGGCAGCCTGCATGTCGCCGCACAGTTCCAGCATTTGCCGGCACCTTGGCAGCGTTTCGCTACCAGCGGCCGTGAGGCTGAGCTTGCGCGTGGTGCGGTGCAGCAAGCGGGCGCCAACCCAGTCTTCCAGCTCGGCCAGGTAGCGCGACACCACCGGTCGGGACAGGTCCAGGTGATCGGCCGCCGCTGACTGGCTGCCCAGGTCCACCACGCTGACAAACACGCGCATTGCTTGAAGACGGTCCATGATCTGCTCGATTTTAGAAACAAACTATGTTCCAGCATCGCATTTTTAGTTGCGTTTAGTGCAACTAAGCTCTGTGCATCTTCTAATGCGATGGCAGGAGCTGCCCGATGTTCTCGACTCTCAAACGTTTGACCCTGGCGACCGCCGCGCTAGCCTTTGCCGCCCACGCGGCGGCAGCCGAGCTGACCCTCGACGTGTATAACCCAGGCGAAGCGGCGATCTTCCCGGTCAGCTCGGTGCTGGTCAGCGGTGCCAAAGACGCGATCCTGGTGGACGCGCAATTCGGCAAGGGCCAGGCCGAGCAACTGGTGCAGAAAATCCGTGCCAGCGGCAAAAACCTGACCACCATCTACATCAGCCATGGCGACCCGGACTACTACTTCGGCCTCGACACACTGACCGCCGCGTTTCCCAATGCCAAAGTGCTCGCACCGCAGCCGGTGGTCGATCACATCAAAGCAACCGTGGCCGGCAAACTGGAGTTCTGGGGCCCGAAAATGGGCGCCGACAAGCCCGCTAAAACCATAGTGCCAAACGTACTCGACGGCCACAGCCTGACGCTTGAAGGCCAGCAACTGGAAATCATCGGCCTCGACGGCCCACAGCCCGATCGCAGTTTTGTGTGGGTCCCGTCCATCAAGGCCGTGGTCGGTGGCGTGGTCGTCGCCGAAAACATTCACCTGTGGATGGCCGACACCCAGAGCGCTCAATCCCATAAAGACTGGCTGGCCACTTTGCAGCGTATCCAGCAATTGAAACCGCGTACGGTGATTCCAGGCCACTACCTGGGCACGCCGACGCTGGCCTCGGTGGCGTTTACTGCTGACTACATCAAGGCCTTCGACACTGAGACGGCTAAAGCCAAGGATTCCGCCGCCCTGATCGCGGCCATGAAAAAACGTTACCCCACCCTCGCCGACGAAAGCTCGCTGGAACTGAGCGCCAAAGTCGCCAAGGGCGAAATGAAGTGGTGAATGCTTTTACAACCCTGACAGACTGGAGAACGACATGAGCAAGATTGCAATCATTGGGGCCAGTGGCCGTGCGGGTAGCCAACTGTTGGAAGAGGCCTTGCGTCGCGGGCATAGCGTGGTGGCGATTGCACGTAATGTTGAGTCCATCGATGTGAAACCTGGGGTGACCGTTAAACAAGCTGATGCGCTGAATGCTGAGGAGCTGCAAAAGGCTCTTAGCGGCAGTGATGTGGTGATCAGTGCCGCACATTTTGCGACCGTGCCAGCAGAAGCCGTGATCGGGCCGGTGAAAAAATCCGGTGTTAAACGCCTGTTGGTGGTGGGCGGTGCAGGGTCATTGCTGCTGCCAAGCGGTGAGCGCGTGATCGACAGCGCTGGGTTCCCTGAGGAGTACCGTAAAGAGGCAAGCGCTGGCAGCGTGTTCCTCGACAAACTGCGCCAAGAGCAGGAATTGGATTGGTCCTTCCTGTCGCCATCGGCTGAGTTCGTTGAGGATGTGCGCACCGAAGACTTCCGCTTGGGCCAAGACCACCTCCTCATCAGTAGCAAAGGCAGAAGCTGGATCAGCTTCTCTGACTATGCCATCGCGTTGATCGACGAAGTGGAATCACCCAAGCACTCTCGGCAACGCTTCACCGTAGGTTACTGACGTAACGCGGTAAAAACTGTGGGAGGGGCGGTGCGACGATTCGACTTGCTCCCGATAGCGGTGTATCAGTCACTAAGATATTGACTGACACACCGCTATCGGGAGCAAGTCGAATCGTCGCACCGCCCCTCCCACATTTGGACCTCTGGAGTCAGGGGTGTTGCGCCTGGCTCACCAGCCAATCCATCAGGACTTCAAGCCCTTCGGACGGCGCGGTGCTCGGCGGATACACCAGGTAATACCCCATCCCCGTCGGCACCCGCAGCTCAAACGGCATCACCAACCGCCCTGCCTTCACATCCTCGCCAATCAACGCACTGTCGCCAATCGCCACGCCCGAGCCTTGGGACGCCACCGTCATCGCCAAATCCAGGGTTTCGAAATGATGCCCCTGCGCAAGGTTGCTCAACTGCGTACTCGCCGCCGTCAGCCACAACGCCCAATCCCGCTCATCCCGCGTAGGGTGCAAGAGCACGTGTTGCTGCAAATCCGCAGGCTGGTTCAAACCAGCCAACAACGCGGGCGCACAGACCGGTGTGAGTTGCTCATCAAACAAGTGCCGCGCCTCGGCCGACTGCTCAGCGATGGGCGCATAGATCACCGCCGCGTCGAACTGCTCACGGCGAAAGTCCACGGTGTAGGCCACGGTGGTGGTGAGTTCCACCGGCACGTCCGGGCGTTCTTTTTGCCATTGCATCAAGCGCGGCAGCAACCAGCGCATCACGCAGGTGGAGGCCTTGAGTTGCAGGGTGTGGCGACGGCTGCCGATCTGCTCCACCGCATCACCGATCAGGCCGAAAACCTGCTGCGCGCGCAGGGACCATTCGCGGCCTTCTTCGGTCAGGCTCAAGCCCCGCGACTGACGCTGGAACAGCGCATAGCCCAAATGGTTTTCCAACCCGGCAATCTGGCGGCTCACGGCGCCTTGGGTGATGTGCAACTGCTCGGCGGCACGGGTGAAGTTGCAACATTGGGCGCAGACCCAGAACGTGTGCAACGCAGGCAGCGGTGGGAGGCGTTTCATAAGGGCGCAGCCATGACGTGGAGACATGGCTAGTATGACTTTTTATCGATTGTTGCCGCTACCGGCCAGCCGGTCCAATACCGCCTCGAATCAATAACAAGAGCGACATCACATGGCGACCTGCGGCGAAGTATTGGTCAAGCTCCTGGAAGGCTACGGCGTAGACCAGGTGTTCGGCATCCCCGGCGTGCACACCGTAGAGCTGTATCGCGGCCTGGCCCGTTCCAGCATCCGCCACGTCACGCCGCGCCACGAACAGGGCGCCGGCTTTATGGCTGACGGTTATGCGCGCACCAGCGGCAAGCCCGGCGTGTGCTTCATCATCACCGGCCCCGGCATGACCAATATCACCACGGCCATGGGCCAGGCCTATGCCGACTCGATCCCGATGCTGGTGATTTCCAGCGTGCAGTCGCGCAGCCAATTGGGCGGCGGGCGCGGCAAGCTGCATGAGCTGCCGAACCAGGGCGCGATGATGGCCGGGGTGGCGGCGTTTTCCCATACCTTGATGTCGGCGGCGGAGTTGCCGGGGGTGTTGGCGCGGGCGTTTGCGCTGTTCCAGGCCGGGCGGCCGCGGCCGGTGCATATTGAGATTCCACTGGACGTGCTGGTGGAAAACGCTGACGCGCTGCTGGGCTGTGAGCCAGTGAGCGTGGCCCGCGCCGGTGCAGCGCCGTCAGCGATCAAACAGATGAGCCAGTTGCTGGCAGCGGCCAAGCGGCCGTTGATCCTGGCCGGTGGTGGCGCCATCGATGCGGCGCCCGAACTAACCCGTCTCGCCGAAACCCTTGGCGCGCCGGTGGCGCTGACCATCAACGCCAAAGGCATGCTGCCAGGGGCTCACCCGTTGCTGATCGGCTCGACCCAAACCCTGGTCGCCACCCGCGCCTTGGTGGCCGAAGCGGACGTGGTGCTGGCCATCGGCACCGAGCTGGCCGAGACCGACTATGACGTGACCTTCGCCGGCGGTTTCGAGATCCCCGGCGCGTTGCTGCGCATCGATATCGACCCCGACCAGAGCGTGCGCAACTACCCGCCACAGGTGGCGTTGGTGGCTGATGCACAGATCGCCGCCGAGGCCTTGCTGGCAGAGTTGAACAGTTCGCCCCTGCCCGCGCGCAACGCCGACTGGGGGGCCTTGCGCGTCGCTCGGTTGTGGGCCGAATTGGATCCCTCATGGGACGCCGCCACCCGCGCGCAAACCCTGTTCCTCAACACCGTGCTACAGGAGCTGCCCGGCGCCGTGCTGGTAGGCGACTCCACCCAACCGGTGTACAGCGGCAACCTGACGCTGAACCTCGACCACCCGCGTCGCTGGTTCAACTCGTCCACCGGCTACGGCACCTTGGGCTATGCCCTGCCCGCCGCCATCGGCGCCTGGCTGGGGCGTGGCGACGGGCAACCGGTGGTGTGCCTGATCGGCGACGGCGGGCTGCAATTCACCTTGCCGGAACTGGCCAGCGCCGTGGAAGCGCGCACGCCGATCATCGTGCTGCTGTGGAATAACCAAGGCTATGAAGAGATCAAGAAATACATGCTCAACCGCGCCATCGAACCCGTTGGCGTAGACATCTACACCCCGGACTTCATCGGTGTAGCCAAGGCACTGGGTTGCGCCGCCGAGCGCATCGAGGGCATCGCGTCGTTGCGCACGGCATTACGCGCCGCCGCTGATCGCCAGGGCCCGACGCTGATTGAAATCGACCAGGCACTTTGGATGAAGGAGGTCGCGGTATGAGCGCAGTGTTGAACGGTGTGTATATCAACGGTGCATGGCGTGCAGGCCATGCCGTGTTGGAGGTGATCAACCCGGCCACCGAGACCACATTGGCCGAGGTCAGCGTGGGCGATGCCTCGGCGGTCAACCAGGCGGTAGAGGCCGCAAGCGCAGCGTTCGCCGACTGGTCGAAAAGCACCGGCCGTGATCGTGGTGCGTTGTTACGCAAGATCGCCCAGGGCGTCAGCGAACACCGTGAACACCTGATGCATTTACAGTCGAGCAACAACGGCAAACCGCTGTTTGAAGCCGGCGTCGATGTAGACGACGTGATCGCCACCTTCGAGTACTACGCCGGTATCGCCGAGCAACTGGACGCAGGGCAAGACCACTCAGTGGCACTGCCGAGCGCGGACTTCAGCGCGCGCCTGCGCCATGAACCGTGCGGCGTGGTGGGGCTGATCGTGCCGTGGAATTTCCCGATGGTCACCACCGCCTGGAAACTCGCCCCGGCCCTCGCCGCCGGTTGTTGCGTGGTGCTCAAGCCCTCGGAAGTCACGCCGTTGGCCGAGCTGCAATTGGCACGAATCATTGCCCAAGCCGGTTTGCCCGCCGGCGTGTTCAACCTCGTGTGCGGCACCGGCCTGGAGGTGGGCGCACCACTGGCAGCAGACCGCCGCGTGGCGAAGATTTCCTTCACCGGCAGCAACGCCGTCGGCGTGCAAGTGATGCAACGGGCCGCCGAAACCATCAAGGGCGTGAGCCTGGAGTTGGGCGGTAAATCTTCAATGCTGGTGATGGCCGATGCCGACCTCGACCGGGCGGTGGAGCTGACGTGCGGCGGTGGTTTTTTCAATGCCGGGCAGATGTGTTCCGCCACCAGTCGTGTGCTGGTGGCCGACAACCTGGCGGATGAATTCCTGCGGCGCTTGCAGGCGCGGGCGAATGGCATCCGTGTTGCTGATCCGTTTGCCGATGAAGTGGAAATGGGCGCACTGATCAACCGGGCGCAGTATCAGCGGGTGCTGGGGCATATTCAGCGTGGCATCGAGGGTGGCGCACGGTTGCTCTGCGGTGGCGAACGCCCGGCCGATCTGCCCCACGGTTTTTTCATTCGCCCAACAGTGTTTACCGATGTGCCGCTGGACAGCGCGTTGTGGAATGAAGAAATCTTTGGGCCGGTGCTGTGTGTAAGGCGTTTTACCACTGAGGACGAGGCCATTGCCCTGGCCAACGCCAGTGATTTCGGCTTGGTGGCCAGTGTGGTCAGTGGCAATGCCGAAACGGCCGAGCGTGTGGCGAATGCCTTGCAGGCCGGGCTGGTGTGGATCAATGCGCCGCAGGTGATCTTCCCGCAGACGGCGTGGGGTGGTTACAAGCAGAGCAGTCTGGGTCGTGAACTGGGACCGTGGGGGTTGGCGGCGTTTCAGGAGATCAAGCATGTGATCCGCGCCAACTGACACCAAAAATCCCCCTGTGAATTAGGGGCTAATGTGGGAGGGGGCAAGCCCCCTCCCACATTTTGATTTGTGCTGTGTCAGTTGAATGTATTTTTTAGATAGCGCCTGCGACTTTCTGATTTGCCCCAGCTCCCCGCCCATGGCCTGATTCGCACTTGCTCACTCAAGGCTTGCCCATGGAAACCGTTCACACAAAACCCACCACCGCCCTTTGGCTGATGCTCAGCGTCGTGCTGGTCGCCCTCAACCTGCGCCCGTCGATGGCGGCCGTAGGCCCGTTGTTGTCGTCGATTCGCAGCGACGTGCCGTTGAGTTTCAGCAGCGCGGCATTGCTGACCATGTTGCCGGTGATGGCCATGGGCTTGGCGATGTTCTTTGGCATGGGCTTGGCCAAACGCGTTGGCGAACACCGCAGCATTGTGCTGTCGCTGCTGGTGATTGGCGCGGCCACGTTGTCGCGTTTGTTCCTGGATTCGGCGCTGGAGTTGATCGTCAGCGCCATCGCGGCCGGGGTGGGCATTGCGATGATCCAGGCGGTAATGCCGGCGCTGATCAAGTCGCGCTTTAGCGATAACGTCTCGCTGTTTATGGGGCTGTATGTCACGGCCATCATGGGCGGCGCGGCGCTGGCGGCGTCGTTCGCGCCGTTTGTGCAGGTGCAGACCGGCAGTTGGCGCGTGGGCCTGGCGATCTGGGCCGTGTTGGCGGTGCTGGCGCTGGTGTTTTGGTACGCGCAGCGCTCGGCATTACCGCCCTTACCGCAAGCCGGTTCCGGCACTCAAGAGTCGTTTTTCGGCAACTGTCGCGCTTGGTTACTGGCGATTTTCTTTGGCCTGGGTACGGCGTCCTACACCTGTGTACTCGCGTGGTTGGCGCCGTACTACGTAGAGCAAGGCTGGAGCGAACAGAATGCCGGTTTGCTGCTGGGTTTTCTGACGGCCATGGAGGTAATATCCGGCCTGGTCACGCCGGCCATCGCCAACCGTCGCCAGGATAAACGCGCGGTAGTCGCGGTGTTGCTGGTGCTGATCATCATTGGCTTCTGCGGCCTGATTCTGAGCCCGCAACACCTGAGCCTGCTGTGGCCCTGCTTGCTGGGCCTGGGCATTGGCGGGTTGTTTCCGATGAGCCTGATCCTGTCCCTCGACCACGTGGACAACCCCCGTCGCGCCGGTGGCCTGACGGCCTTTGTACAAGGCATTGGCTACCTGATTGCCGGGCTCTCACCGCTGATCGCCGGCATGATCCGCGACCAATTGGGCAGCTTCGAATGGGCCTGGTGGTCGCTGACAGCCGTTGTGGTGGTGATGCTGTTGATGGTCACGCGCTTCAACCCCTCGCAGTACGCCCGACATATCCGCTGACGTCGTGTTGCCGTTCCGTTAAGCTTTTGCGCTGCCTTGTACTGCGTTCGGTACAACGGGTTTACGGACGAAACCGATGCTAAACAGTAACTTGCTCAGAAAGCTCGATATGCAGGACTTGATGGTGTTTATCGCCGTCTATGACCAGAGCAGCGTTACCGAGGTGTCCGAAACGCTGTGCGTCAGCCAGTCCACCGTGAGCTATAGCCTGAAAAAGCTGCGCACCAGCTTTGAAGACGAGCTGTTTATCAACACACGGGCGGGCATGCGGCCGACCAACAAGGCCACGCACATGTATGACCATGTGCAGAAGATCCTCGACAGCATCAATCTCTGCCATGCCGGCGGCCCGGCGTTTGACCCCACGCAGAAGGCCGTGACCTTCAACGTCTGCGCCCCGGAATACTTCGAGCAACTGATCTTGCCGCGCCTGCTGAAGCACTTCGTGCTTGATGACCTGCCGGTGATCGTCAATGTGCACAAACTGGGCACCGACATCCCTGCCGACGACCTGCGCGAGGGCCGCCTCGATCTGGTGATCTGCTTCGGCCCGCACTTTCATCGCGCCCACAAAGGCTTCAAGACCCAGATGCTGCTGGAGGACGATTTGGTCTGCGTGTTCGACAAGCGCTCGGCGCCCCGTGAACCGGCCTTCAGCCTGCGATCATTCGTAGAGCGGCGCCACGTGTTCCCTACCCCGTGGACATCCGACACCAACATGATCGACGGCTGGCTCACGCGCCAGGCCCACAAACGCCAGGTCGTCGCGCGCGCCAACAGCTACAGCGCGGCACTCAAGATGATCACCGGCACCGACTTTATCGTCACCCTGCCCCGCCGCGTGCAAAAACTGCTGGCGCCCGCGACGGTGTTTGGCCATTGCGAAGCGCCCAACGGTTTGCCGAGCTTTACGTTGGATATGCAGTGGAATGAAACCAGTGAACAGGAGAGCGCCAATAGCTGGTTTCGGGAGCAGGTGGTGAAGGTGTGTGCCGATCAGGGGTTGTTGTAACCCGTCAGCCGATGGCGACTTTGCTGTAGGTGTCACGATCCATGTCGCGCACCTCGACGCTCAATTGCACCTGCACACCTTCAGGCCAGTCGCCGATATCTTGCAGCACCGCCAACAGGCTCTCCGACAGTTGCTTCTTGATCTGCGCCGAACGCCCGCTGAGCAACGCCAAGCGTACCGCAACAAACCCACGTTCATTCAGGCCGGTGCCCACGCGAAAACTCTCGACCTGGAGAGCACGGCTCTTGATATCGAACTCGGCGCCGAACTGACCGGAGGCCACCAGCGCATGGTTCAGGCGCAACAGGGCCTTGTCGGTGTCCAGTTGCGTCAGGTTGGCGGTGTATTCCAGGTGCAGGTGCGGCATGGGTAGCTCCGAGGCTTTCGTAGGAAGGTTCGTAGATATATCACGGAAAAAGCATCAAGCCTTGTTCGCCAGCCCTCTGTCGCTCATAAACGCCTCCAACCGTGAACGCACCCAGCGCTCTGCCGGGTCGGTGTCTACGTGGCTGAGCCAGACCATGGACAAATCCAGGGTCGGCGTCTCGAACGGGAACGGCTCACAGAACAGGTGGCCCGACACGGCCATGGCTTCGGCCGTGTAGTCCGGCAGGCTGGCGATCAGGTCGGTGCCGGCCAGCAGCGCTGGCAACGCGCTGTACTGCGGCACCGACAACACCACGTGGCGCTTGCGGCCGATTTCTGCCAGCCACTCATCGGCAAACCCGGACACATTGGCGGTATGGGACACCAGCACATGGGGCCGCGCGCAGTATTCATCGAGGGTCAGCGGTGTATCAGAGGCATCGGCACGCAGGATGCGCGGACGAATATGGCGCAGCAACTTGCGCTTGGCATTGGCCGGCAGGCCGCGGGTCTGGGTGATGCCAACGGTGATATCACCGGACGCCAGCAGATCAGGAATGCGCCAGTAATCCACATGCTGCACCACAAATACCACTTGCGGTGCTTCCTGACGCAGGCTGCGCAACAGAGGTGGCAACAGGCCGAACTCGACGTCATCGGACAAACCAATACGGAAGGTCATGGTGCTGATGGACGGGTCAAAATCGTGGGTCAGGCTCAGGGCTGACGACAGCGAATCCAGGGCGGGCGACAAGTGCTGGATGATTTCTTCGGCACGCGCCGTAGGCTCCATGCGGTGGCCGACGCGAATAAACAGCGGGTCGTTGAACAACGTACGCAGACGGTTGAGGGCCGAACTGATGGTCGGCTGGCCCAAAAACAACTTCTCCGCCACCCGCGTCACATTGCGCTCAAGCATCAGCGCTTCGAACACCACCATCAGGTTGATGTCGGCTTTGCGTAATTCATTGCGATTCATCGGCGCCTGCCCCTTCCCCTCAAGACAAGCCGCAGTGTAGAAAGCCCTGTAAGCCGCGTCTATGCGCCGATAGTTGTGTCGGGGTTTGACGACAGGCCATTCAATGTTGAGCAAGGAACGCCAAACCATGAAATTTGCCTACACCATTATCTATGTGCCGGACGTTGCGGCCTCCCTCGACTTCTTTGAAAAAGCCTTCGGTTTGAGTCGCCGTTTCCTGCATGAATCAGGCACGTACGGCGAGCTGGAAACCGGCGACACCACGTTGTCGTTTGCCGCACATGAGTTGGGTGAGATGAATTTCAAGGGCGGGCATGTGCAGGCCCACGCCTCACGGCAGCCGTTGGGAATGGAGGTGGGGTTTGTGACTGAGGATGTACTGGTCGCCCACGCAAAAGCGCTGGCCCACGGCGCGACTGAGTTGGCAGCGCCAAGCGCCAAGCCTTGGGGCCAGGTGGTGTCTTATGTGCGCTGCCCGGACGGCACCCTCGTCGAGCTGTGCACGCCCATCCAAGGCTGAACATAGAACCCCTGCGGGAGCGGGCTTGCTCGCGAATGGGGTGAATCAGTCAGTAAATCAGGTGACTGACACTGCGCTTTCGCGAGCAAGCCCGCTCCCACATTTGATCCGTGTTGTCTTGCGGATCAGGGTTTGAGCGGGCGCTCCTGGTCCCGTTCGGACAGCTCGGTTCCGTCATCTGGATGTTTCCAGGTCTGCGGTTTTTCTTCCTCGCGCCGCCGGGGTTGCTCCCGCTCAGGCTCATCCCGCCGTTTCTGTTGGTCCGCCATTGCCACCTCCCATCCGTAAGAATTGCTCACACCTTCAAGCATAGAACAGGGTCGGGCGTTTCGACGCCCTCTCGATTGATAGTCAGTACGCATCAATCAATCCAAATTTGTCACTTATCATTTCTAAATGTGTCAGCCACTATCCTCGGTCTTAGGCGAAACAAGCACTTTAAAAAGAACGCTGGAGACACAAAACCATGACTAGCCCTACCCGGCCCGACTCTGCCCGCTCAAAAGTTGGCGCGGTATTCCGCGTTACTTCGGGCAACTTCCTCGAACAATTCGACTTCTTCCTGTTCGGTTTCTACGCCACCTACATCGCTGCCGCGTTCTTCCCTGCCGCTAATGAGTTTGCGTCATTAATGATGACCTTCGCCGTGTTCGGCGCGGGCTTTTTGATGCGGCCGTTGGGCGCGATTATCTTGGGTGCCTATATCGATGACGTCGGTCGTCGCAAAGGCCTGATCGTGACCTTGTCGATCATGGCCAGCGGCACGCTGCTGATCGTGCTGGTTCCGGGCTATCACACCATTGGCCTGTGGGCGCCGGCGCTGGTATTGCTGGGCCGTTTGCTGCAAGGCTTCTCGGCTGGCGCAGAGCTGGGCGGTGTGTCGGTTTACCTGTCGGAAATGGCCACGCCTGGCCGCAAAGGTTTCTACACCAGCTGGCAATCGGGCAGCCAACAGATCTCCATCGTGGTCGCCGCCGCGCTGGGCTATGGCCTGAACGTGTGGATGGACCCTGCAGTGGTGGCCGATTGGGGCTGGCGCATTCCGTTCGCCATTGGCTGCGTGATCATCCCGTTCATTTTCATCCTGCGTCGCAACCTGCAGGAAACCGAAGAGTTCGCCAACCGCAAGCATCGCCCGACCATGCGCGAAGTGCTGGCCACGCTGGTCAAGAACTGGACCGTGGTCATCGGTGGCATGCTGATGGTGGCCATGACCACCACCGCGTTCTACCTGATCACCGTGTACGCACCGACCTTCGGCAAGACCGTGCTGCAACTGAGCACTTCCGACGCATTGCTGGTGACCTTGCTGGTGGCCGTGTCGAACTTTGTCTGGCTGCCCATCGGCGGCACATTGAGTGACCGCTTCGGCCGCAAGCCGGTGCTGATCGCCATGACCGTACTCACAGTGCTGACCGCCTACCCGGCGCTGTCCTACGTGGTTAACGCACCCAGCTTCGCCCATATGCTGGAGACGCTGCTGTGGTTCTCCTTCCTCTATGGCATGTACAACGGGGCGATGATCCCGGCCCTCACCGAGATCATGCCGGTGGAAGTGCGCGTGGCGGGTTTCTCCCTGGCCTACAGCCTGGCAACCGCGATCTTCGGCGGTTTCACCCCGGCGATTTCCACCTGGTTCATTCACATCACCGCAGACAAGGCTTCGCCGGCCTATTGGATGATGTTTGCGGCGGCGTGCGCGCTGTGCTCGACCCTGGCGCTGTATCGCCGCGCCAATACCCGCGGCCAGGTCATGCAGGAGGCGGCGTGATGCAGGCTCTGCTCAAGACCCTGACGGCCCTGGCCCTTGGCGCCCTGGCGCTGACGGCCCAGGCTGAACAGCTCAAGGTGATGACTTCTGGCGGCTTCACTGCCGCTTATAAACTACTGGGCCCGCAATACGCCCAGCACAGCGGTGACACCCTGGACACTATCCTCGGCCCGTCCATGGGCAAGGCGCCGGAAGCGATTCCCAACCGCCTGGCCCGTGGCGAACACGCCGATGTGGTGATCATGGTCGGCTACGCCCTGGATGACTTGATCAAACAAGGCAAGGTCGACCCGGCGTCCCGCGTGGAGCTGGCAGATTCGCGCATCGGCCTGGTGGTCAAAGCAGGCGCGGCCAAACCCGCCATCGGCACCGATGCCGAACTCAGGACGGTGCTGAGCCAGGCCAAATCCGTGGCGTATTCGGACAGTGCCAGCGGTGTGTATGTGCAGAAGGAGCTGTTCAAGAAACTCGGCATGCCGGCCAAGGGCACCATGATCGAACGCATCCCGGTGGCCGAACAGGTCGCCAAGGGCGATTACGAAGTGGGCTTGCAGCAGGTGGCCGAATTGCTGCCGGTGCCTGGGGTGACCTACGTCGGCAAGATCCCGGAAGACGTGCAATCGGTGACGCGCTTCGCGGCAGGTATTACGGTGAATGCCGAGCACCCGGCCCAGGCCAAGGCACTGTTGCAGTACCTGGCCTCGCCCGAAGCGCAACCGGTGGTGCAATCCACCGGCCTGGACTCGGTGTCACGCTGACCGGAACGGCATCTCGCGCACCAACCGCTCCAACTCCAGCGCCGCTGGCGGCAATGTTCGCCCGCGGCGTTTTATCAAGCCCACATTGCGCATCACTTGCGGCTCTACCAGCGGCACGCTGACCAGGATCGGGTGTTCGATGGCCGGCATTGCAATCGACGGCACCATCGCTACGCCCAGCCCTGCTTCTACCAGCCCGATCATCGTGGTCACGTGGTGCGTCTCGCAGATGCTCGGCTTTTTCACCCGCACGCCGCGCAAGGCCTGGTCCAGCAGGAAGCGGTTGCCCGAGGTTTTGTCCACGGTGATGTAGTCGTGTTCATAGGCTTCGGCCCAAGGCACGCTCTCGCGCCCGGCCAGCGGATGATCACGGCGACAGGCCAGCACATAGCGCTCTTGCAGCAGCAACTCAAACTCCACTTCATCGGCCAGGCTGCCGCTGAAACTCACGCCGAAATCCGCCTCGCCACTTTCCACCGCGTTGCACACCTCGCCAGCGCTGGCATCCAACACCCGCAAGCGAATTTTCGGATACAGCTTGTGGAATTCCGAGATCACGTGGGGCATGAAGTAGTACGCCGTGGACGGCACGCAGGCGATGGTGACGTTGCCCATGCGCGTGGACGCGACGTTGCTGATGCCCATCAGTGCGACGTCCAGATCGTCGAGCATGCGCTCCACTTGCGGCAGGAAGGCGCGACCGACCATGGTCAGGCTGACGCGCCGCGTGGTGCGCTCGAACAGCTTCACGTCGAGGGCCGACTCAAGCTTTTCGATACGCCGGCTGAGGGCCGGTTGCGAAATACGGATGGCCTCGGCGGCGCCGCGAAAACTGCCCTTGTCTACCACGGCGCGAAAGGCCTGGAGGTCGTTGAGGTCGAAATTGATGATCACGGGAGGTGGCCAGGGTGGTCGAGGTGGGTGGCATTATCGTATGAAAGCGCTAGCGACTGGCCCGTGCGCATTGAAAAAAACACCCACCTGCGTAGTCTGCATGCCAAACCCACCGACCGAGCGATCAATGCCCAAGACCTCCAACAATAAAACGCCCTACCCTGCGCTACGACTCAGCGCGGCAGTGACGGCTGCGCTCTGCCTCGCCACCCTCGGTTTCTTCGCCTGGCAAAGCTTCTATCCCGTGAGCGCAACCAGCGGCTGGAATGTCCAAGTGGTGCACCGCGATGTACCCAAGGCGGCCTCGTTGATGCCCCTGCCGGACGGCTCGCTGATGGTCAGCCAGGAGCTCGACGACGCAAAAGGCAGCATCGTGCGCATCCACCCCGATGGCACGCGCGAAGTGGTGGTCGCTAACCTGTCCAAACCTGACGGCCTGTTCGCCACCCGAGGCGGTTGGGTATTCAGTCAGGAGTCTGCCGACCTGCCCGTTAGTTTCTACAAGGACGGCGTGGTCACCGAGCTGTTTAAAGGCGAAAGCGTACAAGGGCTGTGGGACGACGGCGACTACCTCTACGCCATCGAAGACCGCAAGCCAGTCGGACGCTTGCTGCGTTATCGCTGGAGCGACAAGTCTCTGACTGTACTGCGCGACCAGCTTCAGGAAGGCGAGTCCATCGTGCGCTGCACCGATGGGCGCATGCTCTACACCGAAAAGCAAAAAGGCGTGGTGCGTGAGCTGACCGACGACGGCAGCGACCCGGTGGTGCTGAGTCACCTGAACCAGCCGACATTCCTGATGTGCGACGAGCGCGGGCTGTGGATCAACGAAGATGCCACGCACCGGGCGCGGCTGTTACTGATTGATAAGCAGGGGCGCCAGCAGACGATTCTTTCATTCTTGAAGGCGCCCCAGTCGATTGTGCCGACGGGGCGTGGCACCTATCTGTTGGCCGAGGGTGGCAGAGATCGGGTGTTGGAACTGACGCCCGAAGGACATTAGCGGCGAACCAAAAGACATCAGGTAAAACGATGGTTTTGAGCCGGGGACGAGTATCTCTGTAAATGCGCCCCCTGTATTCAGGGGGCACGTTTAAGGGCGGGACTCCACGGCAAGCAGTGCAGCGCTCCAATCCTCAGGCGTATCGATATCCAGCGATTCAACACTGTCAGCCACCAACATCGGCACTGTGCCAGGGAACACGAAACGCTTGTGCTCGCGCAACACGTCGGGCGCGATCAGGTAGATCGAGCCGCTTAGCGTACACGCGGGCTCCAGGTCCTGAGAGCGCTTGGTGAGGTGTTCCCACCCCAGAAAAGGCTCCATCGAGTCGCCTTCAAGCCTGAAGCACCAAGCAGGATGGCTACTGGCCGCGCACACGCTGACAACGGGCCGCGAGGGGTCCGCCTTGAAAAGCGCCACCGCCCGACAAATCGACTGCGCACTGCGAAACGGCGACGTCGGCTGCAAGAGCATCACGCCGTCTACCGGCCCGTGAGCCGATTCGTACTCATCGAGCGCATGCAGCACCACATCGACGCTGGTCGCCGTATCGGTGGCCAGGTGCGCGGGCCTCATGCCCGGAACGCTGGCACCGTAGGTTTGTGCGACAACACCGATCTGCGGATCATCGGTAGTGACGACAACCGCACACGCCGTGCCGCTCTGCAATGCGGCCTCTATCGTCCAGGCAATCAACGGGCGGTCGCCCAGCAGCTTGATGTTCTTGCCGGGCAGGCGCTTTGAGCCACCTCGCGCTGGCACCACCGCCAGGATCTTCATTTCATTGCCACAAAACTGGACAGGATCGAAAGACCGATCTCGCCACTTTTTTCGGGATGAAACTGGGCGCCCCAGACGTTGTTGTGCCCGATCACCGCAGCCACGACCGTATCGTCGTGCATGCAGTTGGCGATCCGGTGAGCCGGATCTGCAGGCACGGCCATGTACGAGTGCACGAAGTAAACCGCGCTGTTCGCCGGGTCGACGGAGGCGAGCGGTGTGCCCTCCCACGTCGTGCGCCCCTCGGGAAATACCAGACTGGACCAACCGATGTGCGGCACTTTCGAGCGTTGCCCGTGGTTATCGACTGTCGGAACCGGCTCAACGGAGCCGGGGATCAAGCCCAACCCACGGGTGTGGCCGTGTTCGGCACTGCTGTCGAGCAGCATCTGCATCCCCAGGCAAATCCCCAGAAGCGGACGCCCTGAGCGTGCAAACTCGATGATGGCCTGGTCCATTCCGCCGGCCGACAGGTTCTGCATGGCATCGGCAAAAGCCCCGACACCTGGAAGTAAAACCTTGCTGGCGCCCTTCAGCAAGCTCGGGTCAGAGACCATCTCGACCTTGGCGCCGCAATGCTCCAACGCCCGACGGACACTGAAGAGGTTGCCGACACCGTAATCAATAACTGTAATGACATCACTCATAGGATCGAACCCGTACACCCGCAGCAGAAACATCGCGCCGAATATCAGCAAGAGAAACGCGCTGGTAGTGCAGGATGTCAGCCATTGCCACGGCATCCGCCCCCGCCTTGACCGCGCTGATGGCATGTTCGGAGCTGCCCATGCCGCCACTGGCGATCACAGGAATATCCACAGCCTCAGTCACCGCATTGACCAACTCAAGGTCAAAGCCCTTGCGCGTACCTTCACGGTCGACCGAGGTCAGCAGGATCTCGCCAGCGCCGAGCTGGGCGGCTTGCTTGACCCACTCCAGCAGGTCTTTGCCCGTGGACTCACGCCCATTGTCGGTAAACACTTCCCAACGCTGTGGGCCAACTGTCTTGGCCTCGACCGAAAGGACCATGCACTGGCTGCCGAAACGCCGGGCAATCTCGGTAATCAAACCGGGGTTGCCCACAGCGGCGGTATTGACCGCCACTTTGTCTGCCCCGCAGCGCAGCAGATGCGCTACGTCATCCACTGAGCGCACGCCGCCGCCGACGGTCAAGGGAATGAACACATTTCTGGCTGTGTTCTCGATCAACTCACTCAGACTGTTGCGGCCATACAGGCTGGCCACGCAGTCCATGTAGATAAGCTCATCGATCCCTTGCTCGTAATAGCGCATGGCAAAATCGTTAGGCACACCGATTTTGCGCAGGCCTTCGAGGTGAATGCCTTTGATGAGGTCCTTGCCCTTTACGTCGAGGCGGGCAATCAGTCGGGTGTTACTCATTCAGCGCTGCCCTGAGCAGACCAAGGCGTGTAACGCAGTTTCCACTCACCATCCACGACATGCCACAAGTGCGGGGAGCGGAACTCGTCGCACGTCGCCAGAAACTCTTCGCGGGTCATGCTGATGTAATCGAGGAACTCTTTTTCATAACGCGAAGGGTATTCGCCTTCATAACGCTGCATCAGCGCAATCGCTTCGTCCTTGTCGATATGGTGATTACGGATTTCCTGAGCGGAGTCCATCATCGTGCGACCGACACCAAACTTGATCCAGCGCGTGAAGTAGAAGAAGCCGTCGACTTTATCATCGAGGCTGTTGTACTTGGAGTAGGTACCTTCGGTACGCACTGGGTTGGCCTCGAAGCCGGTGTTTTCCACTGCGTAGTAGTAGGCTTCCTGAGGTACCCACTTGGTGTAGTAGCCCAGGTACTTGAAGTCGATACCCTTCTTCTCGAGCACGTCCGGCGCCATAGGCAGGTAGCCTTTGAGGTCGACCAGTGGAACGCCTTCGTCGAGGTACTCGCCAATCGCCTTGCCGCCCAGGAATACATCGCGGATGTCTGTTTTGCCCAGGTAATCGAGCGAAAAGCCTTCGCTTTCCACTTCCTGGCCCTGGGTTGCATAGCCGGTAGTCTTGTGAGAAATCTTCTCACCGTACTCACCCGGCATCTCTCCGTAGAAAATCAGCGGGATGTTGAACTGTGCAGCCATTTTCGCAACGTAGGTCTTCTGACCCAGGATGAACGGCTGGAACGGGTGCAACAGGTTGATCGTCGCGTTGCGTGTCAGCAGGCGATGGATCTTGCCGTTGGGGGTATAGAGGAAGTTGTCGAAACCACCGACATGCAGCCAGTTCTGGAAGTTTTTCCAGCCGATATCGGTGTACAAGTGCGGGGACCAGGTCACCGTCAGCGGGTTCATGCCGTACTTGTACTTGAGCAAGTGGGACTGCATCGCGCTGTCCTTGCCACCACTACCGCCGACGATGCAGTCATACGAACCGTCGTTCTTGCGATAACGGTTGCACAGCTCGACCAGCTCGCGCTCGCGCTCTTCCCAATCGATTTCACCGGTTTCCTTGAGCTTGTTGAAGTTACAGGCATGGCATACGCCGTGCTCATCAAAGCTCAGGGTTGTCTTGGTCGAACTGTGACTGTGTGCATACTCGTTACTGGACATCGGCTGCTGGTTGGACATGTTGCAGATTTTGCAGAACTGAACGTCACGTGGCAGGCCGTAAAATACTTCCAGCTCACCTTTGGGTTGCGCAAACTTTGAAAGATCAAACGACGCGCTAGGGGAAATTTTCAAAATTGGTCTCCGATTGCAAAATCAATAATCAAACAGGATATTTATTGCGAGCCCGCTGCAGGTCGTCAGGGCGGCCTACATCCAGCCAAGGCTCATGCATGGGATAAGCAATCGTGCTTTCACCCTTGTGCTGAAGACGCTCGAACAGCGTTGGCATGTCGCATGAGCTTCCCACAACCAGCTCGTCAAGCGCTGCCGGGTCCAGGACATAAATACCTGCGTTCACGTAGGTTCTGTGGATAGGCTTCTCGTCGAAACCGACAATATTGATGCCTTCGGTACGAACCACGCCAAAAGGGTTCTGCCACTCATGGAGCCTGACCGCCATAGTGGCCGATGCGTCATGGCGCAGGTGGAAATCGAGCATTTCACCGTAGCGCACGTCGCTCAGGACATCACCGTTGGTGACCACAAACGGCGCCGTAGGCCGTGGGTTGAACAAGCTGATGGCGCCTGCGGTGCCCAGTGGGGAGTCTTCATGCAGGTAGCTGATGTTCACGCCCCATTTGTGGCCGTCACCGAAATACTCTTCGATCATGTGGCCAAGGTAATGTACCGATACGATGAAGTTGGTAAACCCATCCATCTTGGCCCGATCGATGATCAATTCGAGCATCGGCTTGCCACCGACTGGCAGCATCGGCTTGGGGCAGTCTTCGGTGAATGGCAACAAACGTTTGCCAACACCACCGGCCATGATAACCATGGTATTGGGACGATCTGCCGCTTCGACGACTTCATCCCACAAATGCAACCCCACCACATGGCGGTCCGCGTCAACGATCGGAAGCTGGTGGATCTTGTTGGCGTGCATGAGGTGCAGCACCATTTCACGCCCCATCTCAGGCGGAACAACCAACGGGTTGGCAGACATGATCTGCTCCACGGGGCCATCCAGTTCAAGGCCCCTCAGCAGGCCACGCCGAACATCGCCATCAGTGACGCTACCCTGCAGACGCCCTTGCGCACAAATCACAAGCACGATCTGCATCCCGGACTCGTCCAGGTTGCTGATGGCCTGTTGAATGGTCGCGCCCTGCGACAGTAACGCTTTGCGCCATATTTGGTGGTCAACTGTATTCATGATGTCTTCGGTTGAACTCTCTATTTCGATTCGTTGATGCGCACGGGTGAACCCACCACCCGATGCCCCGCCTGCAAATTCCTGACTAACACGGCCCCGGCCCCCACGACACAGGATTCGCCGATCGAGACGCCTTGTATCGTGGTCGAGCCTGCACCGATGAAGGCGCCACGTGCAACCTGAACAGCTCCGCAGAGCACTGCGCCGGGCGCGATATGTACGTGGTCGCCAATTGTACAGTCGTGGTCAATCCTGGCCCCGGTATTCACGATTGTATTGGCCCCAATCGTCGCGTCTGGCTGAATGACCGCCCCGGCCATGACCTGCACGCCGGCGTGCAGCACGACGCTGGGGTCGACCCAGGCCGCTGGATGAACAAGCGCCGGAAAGCCAAAGCCTCTGGCACACAGCGCGTCAAACAAACCTTGCCTGCGCAAGGAGCCCACTGTCTGCCCCATGCCATTAACCAAGCCAACGCTGGCGGGGTCTAGCTGATCAAGGGCTTCGTCGCCCCCCAACACCGCGATGCCCCGCCACATCGTCACCGACTGCGCTGCCAAACCAGGATCACAGACCCCACGCACATCCGCGCCGATTGCCTGCAGCAGGGACAGCAGGACTTTTGCATGCCCTCCCGCGCCGAGCATGACGACCGCCGGGGCGATTGCCGGCATCACTCGATGGCCTCGCCAGCACGGTAGGCTTTTGAAGCTGTCGTGCCAACGCGTTCCCAAAGCGATACCGCAGGCAATCCGCCACCACAGCGTGCGGTGCTGAGGTCTTCGCGTGCAAAGCGCTCACCTTGCGCAATGTCGCGCACAGTGATGACTTGCTGGCGAGCAGCCTTTCGCGTGTCCCACTCGCTCGGTTGAGGCGACTTGGCCGCGACCCCGAACGCCTGCTCCACACCGCGAATCTGCACAATCATCTGCGCCAGCTCATCCGGCTCCAAGGAAGCCTTGTGATCAGGGCCTGGCATGGTGCGGTCCAGGGTGAAGTGCTTTTCGATCACCCGAGCGCCCCGCGCAACCGCTGCCACGGGCACAAGCAAACCTTCGGTGTGGTCCGAATACCCCACCTCAAGCCCGAAAGCACGGCGCAGCGTGTCCATCGCCAGCAAGTTGACCTCCGACAAGGGGGTCGGGTACTGCGACGTGCAATGCAACAGCGTGACATGCCCCTGCAGCTTGCGCCGGACACTCTCATCACTCCAGCACCGCCACACTTCATCCATGCCGGCCGGCTCACGCTCGTTGACCAGGCCGTGGGCCACGATCGCCAGCCCCTGCTCCACTTCACTCAGGGTGGCCATGCCGGTCGAGAGAATCAGTGGCTTGCCGGTCCTGGCGAATTGCCACAACAACGGGCCATTGGTCAGCTCGCCAGAGGGCACCTTGAAAAAGGGAATACCCAGCGAAACCAGGAACGCCAGGCTGTCAGTGTCGAAAGCCGTGCTGATGAACTCGATGCCGCACGCCGCTGCATGGGCCTGCAACTCGGCATGCCATTCCCTGGGCAACTCCAACTGTTTGAGCATCGCCAACTGGCTTTGCGCAGCGTCGGTGGTCTGCTGCTGGTACAACGCCTTGGGTGCACTGACCGACGCCAACTTGCGGGCATCGAAGGTCTGGAACTTTACCGCGTCTGCACCGGCCTGGGCCGCCAGCTCCACGAGCTTGAAAGCCAGGTCTCGCTGCCCGTTGTGATTCACACCGGCCTCGGCAATAACGTATACGGCGTCTTTATTTGGCTTTGTCATACGTCAACTCAAATCATGAAAAGACTTGTGACCCGAGACGTCACAGGTTTCGAGGATCTGCACAATCTGCCTGGCGGCATCACCTTGCCCGTAGGGGTTCTCGACTCCCTTGCAAGCATCGGCAAAAGGCTGGCTTAGCGCGGTCTCAATGGCCGCCACAATCGACGCGGTTTCAGGCTCGCAGTGCACGACGGAGGCCGCGCACAACCTACCCGCCTGGCGCGCGCCGATATCGACCGTCGGCACACCGAAAGACGGCACCTCGATAAGCCCGCTGGAAGAGTTGCCCACGACAACCGCAGCCTTGCCCACGACACTGAGATAACGCCGAAAGCCCAAGGACGCAATGGCCAGCACGCGTGCGCCGTTGCGTGCAGCGTAGTCCTCGATCATCGGGATAATCGCGCGTCCACCATTGTCGGCATTGGGATACGTGAGCACCACGCCATACTGACCAAATGCATCCAGCGCCGCCAACAGTGCGCCAAAACTGGCAACCGGGTCTTCTTCCTGCATCGTCACCGGGTGGTAGGTCACCAGGAAAAAAGGCGTGCTGAAGTCAAAGTCCAGGGTCTGCGCCAGCTCACTGGCAGACAGCGCGGGGGTCAGCTTGAGATGGTCCAGCCCCACCGCGCCCACGTTGAACACGCGCTCCGGGGCCTCGCCCATTTGGATGACGCGCTGGCGATACGGTTGCGCCGCGACAAAGTGCAGGTAGGACATTTTGCTGATGGCATGCCGAATCGCGTCATCATAGGCGCCTTCGGTCAGTTCACCGCCGTGCAGGTGGGCAACCGGGATCCGCATGATCAAGGCCGCTTGAACGATGCTCAGCGCCTCGAATCGGTCACCCAGCACTACCAGCATGTCAGGGCGCAGGCGATCGAGTGCGTCGGCAAAACCCAACGTCCCCAACCCCATGGATTTGACCGTGCCAACATCGGTATCGGAAGACAGCAGCATCTCTACCTTGGCATCGATAGCGAAGCCATCACTCTGAATCTGGCGCCACGTTTCGCCGAACTCGGGAGATAAGTGCATGCAACTGACGATGACCTGCAGCTCCAGTAATTCACTGGATTGTATGCCTTTCATCAGCCAGTAAAGCAGGCCGTACTCTGCCCGGGTGCCGGTAAAGACGGCGATCCGACGACTCATGGGCGCTCCGGTGCCTTCACGCTGCTTGGCAGGTTGACCACACGCGCTTCCAGCCACTGCGCGTTGCTCAGGTCACCCGTGATGCAGTCGCGATAGGCGGGCAAGTGGTTCATCAAGCGCCAGATCGGGCGGGTCATCACGCCCTGATCGTTGGTGGCCTTGAGCAGTGCATCGCGCTGTGCCAGGTCTTGGCAGATCACGGCGTTCAACCAGTAGTTGGAGCGGCAGCCTTCAGGCTCAAGCACAAACTGCAGATCGCCGCCGGCCAACTCTTCGGCGTAGCGCATCGCCAGGCCGCGCTTGGCCTCAAGGAACGAATCGAGCTGTTCCAATTGAGCACAGCCCAGGGCCGCGTTGATATTCGGCAGACGATAGTTGTAACCCACTTCATCATGCACATATTCGTACGGGTGCGGCTGCTTGGCTGTGGTGGTCAGGTGCTTGGCCTTGGCGCCCAGCGCCTCCCCCGTCAGCAGCATGCCGCCGCCGCCGGTTGTGATCACCTTGTTGCCATTGAAGCTCAGCGTACCAATCAGGCCGAACGTGCCGGTGTGCTGCCCCTTGTACGTACTGCCCAGCGACTCGGCGGCATCTTCCACCAGCGCAAGCCCCCAACGACGGCACACCTCAACCAACTCATCCAGCGCTACCGGGTGGCCAAAGGTGTGCATCGGCAAACAGGCGCGCAGAATGCGGTCATCTTTTTTGAGGCGACACTGGCCCTCTGCATCGACAAACGCTTGCGCCTCAAGCCACGTTGCGAGCGCCGACGGCGAAAGCCCAAGCGTATGGCGATCCACGTCCACGAACACCGGTTGCGCGCCGCAATAGGCGATGGCGTTACAGGTGGCCACGAATGTCAGCGACTGAGTAATGACCAGATCGCCAGGCTTGACGCCGGCGAGCAGCAAGGCGACGTGAAGCGCAGCGGTACCATTGACGGTCGCCACTGCCCGTGGGCTGCCGGTATAGGCCTGCATGTCCCGCTCGAAGCGATCGACAAAGGCACCTACGCTCGAAACGAACGTAGAGGTGATGGTATCGGCGACATACTGCTGCTCATTGCCGGCAAATACCGGCGCGTGCAGCGGGATGAATTCATTGGTGCCGTAGTGTTCGCGTACAAACCTGACAAGCGAGTCAAACATGGCGAACCTCAAACGTTATAGATATTGGCTTTGTATTTGGCCAGGTTCTGAGGGTGCGAGAACCACTCCACGGTCTTCTCCAAACCTTCACGAATGGAAAATTCGGGTTTGAAGCCTGTCAGGCCGTGAATCTTGGTGTTATCACACCACAAACGGAAGACTTCGGATTTCTCAGGGCGGATACGCTGATCGTCGGTCAGGAACTCGACATCACTGCCCATCAAATCACGGATCAGGTTAAGCGTGTCACCGACTGAAATCTCAAAGTTCGAACCGATATTGACGGTCTCGCCAATTGCCTGGTCGCAGCGCGCAAGCTCAAGGAAGCCACGGCAAGTGTCTGCAACATAGTTGAAGTCACGGGTTGGCGTCACATCACCGAGTTTGATCTGTTTCTGCCCGGCAGCAATCTGGCTGATGATGGTCGGAATCACTGCCCGCGCAGACTGGCGAGGCCCGTAGGTATTGAACGGGCGTGCGATGGTCAGCGGCAGGTCAAAAGCGTTGAAAAAGCTCATGGCCATCGCGTCCGCACCGATTTTCGACGCGCTGTAGGGCGACTGCGCCTGCAGCGGATGTTTTTCGTCGATAGGCACATACTGCGCGGTGCCATACACCTCGCTGGTCGAGGTATGGATGACGCGCTTGACGCCATTCTCGAGCGCCGCCTGGCAGATGTTCAGCGTGCCCTTGACGTTGGTGTCGACGTAACTGTCTGGCGCTACATAGGAGTAGGGGATGGCGATCAGCGCGGCGAGGTGAAAGACGACATCCACGCCCTTTGTAATGTGTTTGCAATAATGGGGGTCGCGCACATCACCGTTGAGGACCTCGATCTGCGAGAGGCAATCCACGTCCTCCAGCCAACCCCAATAGTTAAACGAGTTATATTGCGAAAGTGCCTTAACCTTATAACCCTCGCGTACCAACAACTCGGTCAAATGCGAGCCAATAAAGCCGTCAGCGCCGGTCACCAAAACTGTAGTCATCGTTTAACCCTTAACGTGCCTGCACCTGACATTTACTCAGGAACAGAAGACATATAAATAACTACCGGGGCCAGTCGAACGACCTCGGCCCTACTACTCATTTCGCCGTAAAGCGCTGCTTGATCAACGTTGTTGCAACCCGCCGACTTCAGGTCGGACTAGTAGGCACTGCGCACAACAACGAGGACTCCCTTGTCGCCTGCCAGGTTCGCCGGATGACAATGATGCCTGGTTCCAGCAACCACACTGCAGGGCGTGCGTAAAGTTAGGCAGCGCCAAATCTTCGCTGCACTATACACAAAGAAAGGACGCGTCTCCATGCCGCCGGCGCGCCCCACAAAGGCAAAGCCCAGCAGGCCTTGCCTGACAACCCCAAGAAGACTTCAGGTGACGCGAGCAGAATGGAATGCCCCAACCACCACAGATGACACCCACCCCTGGTCGACGGCTCGATATTTGCGTGACGCAAACTGTGATTGCCAGTGCCCCACCTTCAGCACATCATTTCCTCTATAATGCCGGCGCGCTCGCATCCGGCCACTTCAAAACGGAGTGGGCGTGAATACATGCCGTTCTTTACCACTGCGTTAAACACAGAAAAGTACGTGAGTTTCTTGGAATACCGGATAATAAAATCGAAACAGTGTTCCTACGGCCAACTCTTGACCTTCATGATTTCCGGACTTAAGCGTAATTATTTCCTACAGCCAAATGCACCTGGACTGTTAATTCACCCGAAAGACCCGCGATTCCAATCACACCCTCTATTTTTCAATAGAGTGAGCCGTCCCCACTAACTGCACGAGAAAGCGCTAAATGAAGCTTCTCCTGATCACCAACTGCCCGACGATGGCAAGCTTTGCTGTCGAGAACGGCGTCGATCGTATCTTTGTTGATACAGAAATCAACGGCAAGCAGGCGCGCCAAGGCCACCTGAACACCGTCATCAGCAAGCACACGCTCGATGATGTGCGCCGTGTGAGGCCCGCCGTGCCTGCCGGGCGATTACTGGTGCGCATTAATCCGATCCATGAACACAGCCAGGCCGAGATCGACCAAGCGATCGATGCCGGCGCCGATATCCTGATGCTTCCCATGTTCAGGGGGGCCGCTGAGGTTCGTGCCTTTACTCAAGCAGTGAACGGCCGGGCACGGTGCAATCTGCTGGTCGAAACGGTGGGCGCTGCCAACTCGCTGGCTGAATGCGTGCAGGTGCCGGGTGTTGATGAGGTACATATCGGCCTTAACGACCTGCACTTGGAACAAGGCCTGGACTTCATGTTCGAGCTGGTGGCCAATGGCACGGTAGATGGGCTGGCCGCAGTGCTGCGCGAGGCTGAAGTGCCCTTCGGTATCGGCGGTTTGGCGCGTGTCGGCGACGGCATGCTGCCCGCAGAACTGCTGATCGCTGAACATGCGCGACTTGGCTCCAGTGCTGCGATTCTGTCCAGGGCGTTCCACCGCAACGCGTCGTCTGTTGCGCAGATTGAGGCCGAAATGGATTTTGCCGGCGAAGTGCAAAAACTTCGCGACGTCTATGAGCACTTTCTGCACGCGACGCCGGAGCAGCTCCAGACTGCCCACACGAGCGTGCAGGCCGGCGTGCAAGCCATTGTCACGTCCATTCGTGCACGCAGGGCGAACGGCTGAATGATGACGCAGGGACAGCGCAGTTTACTCAGTGCCGGTTTGTTTCTGAGCCTGGCATTGATGGCCGGCCGCTTGGCCGGTTTCGGCCGAGAGATATTGCTGGCATCGTCGCTGGGTTTGTCTGAACAAGCGGACATCGCAATCGTGTTATTGACGGTGCCTGACTTGCTGGTCAACCTCCTCCTTTCCGGCGGCATCGGTGTCGCCCTGGTGCCCGCGCTGCGTGCGGCGAACCCCGCACAGGCCGCAGCGCTTTTCAAGCAGGCTTCATTCGCGTTCGGCGCAGTATTTGCGCTGCTGGGGCTGTGTTTTGCGTTGGCGCCATCGGTGTGGTTATGGCTGTTTGCCCCGGGCCTTCAAGGTGCGACGCATTGGCTGGACGGCTGGATGATCTACGCCATTGCATTGGCCATTCCACTCGCCGCACTGTCCGGGGTCAGCACCGCTGCACTTAATGCTCGGGACCGTTTCTTCATCGCCGGGTGCGGCACGCTGCTTTTCAATCTTTGCGTCATCGCCGCGCTACTACTGGCAATGTTTTGGGGCCATGGCTACCTGGCCTTGCTGTGTGCAGGCATTCTGACCGGGGCTTTGCTGCGCTGGACCAGCCAGTGGATGGCCCTGCGCACAGGTGCTCCCCAGGTACTGCATGCCCATCAAGGCCTGCTGCTGGATCGGCGCCTGGTACACGGCTTCATAGCCGGGCTGGCCTCCGCATCCCTGCTAATCCTCGTACCGGTCGCCCTGCGTGCCGGCGCGAGCTGGTTGGGCAAGGGCGAGTTGGCGGCATTCAACTATGCGATAAAACTTGTCGAACTGCCGCTGGGCATTCTGATTACAACACTCGCTACCGTGGCGTTTCCGCGACTCAGCGAAGCCCACGAGCAGAACGACGTCGCGACGTTCGATGCCATCCTGCGCTCGGGGCTCAATCGCTCATGGGTACTGTCCGTTGCGGTGGTGCTGTGCGGCTTTCCATTTGTGGATGCGGTGGTGGCCATCCTGTTCGGAGCGGGCCGTGTCGGCGCGCAAGGGCAAGCTCACATCACCGCACTGACTCAGATCGCATTGCTGAGCGTCCCATGGGTAGGCATCGCCAGCCTCGCAGCCGCTGCACTCAATGCACGCCGGTTGCCGGCATTGGTACTGCGCCGCACGGTCGTGATCATGCTGATACTTCCGCTGCTGTGCCTGCCCGGGCTGCTGACGGGCAAGCCTGCCCTGCTGATGGGAGCACTCCCGGTATTTCACTTCATCCTCGCTATCAGCCTTATGCAGGCGGCAAGCCGGGGCGGCATACGACCCGATCGCGCGCAGTCGTGTAGAATTTTGCTGTGTTTGGCCACCATCGGCTGCGTGGCGCTGGTTGGCTGGCTGTGTGATGTACTGGCGTTGAAACCACTCGCCCAGCTATTGCCTGGCCCCCTTGTTTTTTGGCGTACCCTGCTCGCAGGCGCAGTCTTTGCGTGCGCGGTGGCTGCTGGTTTATTGGTATTGCGTTCCGCTGACAGGATTAGGAGATAACGTGAAAAGGCTTTTTGACTTGCTCTGCGCTACCGGGGCGATTGTGGCGTTATCGCCTGTCTTGCTTGGAGTTGCAGCAGCCATCTATATCTCCGACTCCGGTCACGTGCTGTTCAAACAGCGGCGAGTCGGGCGTGGGGGCCGAGAGTTTTTCATCTATAAGTTCCGCAGCATGGTACTCAATGCCGAAAGCCTTGGCGGCTACTCCACTGCCGACGGCGACCCACGCATCACCCGAATAGGCCGATTCATCCGGCGCACCAGCCTGGATGAGCTGCCACAGTTGTTCAATGTGCTGCTGGGAGACATGAGCCTGGTCGGGCCGCGCCCGGATGTGCCAGCGCAACGACCGCTGTACACCGATGAAGAATGGCGCATCCGGCACAGCGTCAGACCCGGCATCACGGGGCTTGCGCAAGCAACCCTGCGCTCGGCCGCCACCGACCAACAGCGCAAGCAATTGGATCTGCAATATGTCCAAGAGGCGTCGCTGATGAAGGATATTGAAATCATCGCACTGACGTTCAAACAAGTTTTTGGAAAGGGCGGCAACTGAAATGTGCGGAATTTTTGGCTATTTTAATCGCCGTGGCGAGTCGCTGGCTCCAGACACCGTGCGTGCCATGGGCGACTCCATTCGTCATCGCGGCCCCGATGACCAGGGCATATTCAGCGCGCCGGGCGTGGCACTGGGTAATCAGCGCCTGTCTATCATCGACCTGGCAGGCGGCAACCAGCCGTTCATTTCCGACGACGCAAACATCGTCGTTGTGCAAAATGGTGAAATATTCAACCACCTTGAGCTGGCTGAAGAACTGGCCGGCACGGCTTACGCCTGTCGCTCGCACTCGGACACCGAGGTATTGCTGCGCCTCTATGAGCGCGACGGCATATCGTTTGTAGACAAGCTCAATGGCATGTTCGCCATTGCCATCTACGATGCCCGCGAGCAGGCGGTGTATCTGGTGCGCGATCGAATCGGCGTCAAACCGCTGTATGTCCACGATGATGGCGTGCAAATCACCTTCGCCTCAGAGATCAAATCGATACTGAAGTCCGGCATGCCCCGCCCCGCCATGGATGAAGAGGCGCTGCACCACTACCTCACATTCAACTACGTGCCAGCCCCCTTCACGCTGTATCAAGGCGTGCGTCACCTGATGCCGGGGCATCTGATGAAGATCACTGCGAATGAAACCCAGGTTTCACGCTGGTGGGACCTGGCCGCCATTCAACCCGTTCACGGGCGTAGCGAAGAGGAATGGATCGAAGAGTTCAACACCATTCTGGATGATGCCGTACGTTTGCGACTGCGTTGCGACGTGCCGTTTGGCGCATTCCTGTCCGGCGGCGTGGATTCGAGCACCATCGTCGGCTTGATGGCCCGGCATATGAGCGAGCCGGTAAAGACCTTCTGCATTGGCTTCGACGACCCACGCTTCGATGAGTCGGCCTATGCCCAGGAAGCTGCTGAGCGGTTTGGCGCCCAACATGTCATGGAACGAGTGGAGCCGGACATGCTGGACCTGTGGCCGATGGCAACTTATCACTGCGACCAACCCCACGGTGATGTGTCCTTCCTGCCAACCTATCGTGTATCCGCACTGGCAGCCGAGCATGTGAAAGTCGTGCTGACCGGCGATGGCGGCGACGAATTGTTCGCCGGTTATGACAAGCACCGTGATTTTTTTGCGCAGCCTGAAGCAGCGACATGGTCTGACGAAGAATTCCAGCGCAACTATTTCGACAGCATTTCGCTACTCAATCACCAAGGTAAGCAGGCGCTGTACACGCCAGAACTGGCGGCCCGACTGGACGGCGTCGACTCCTTTGACGTAGCAGCGCCGTATTTCAAGGCCGTCGCGCACCAGGATCGCATCAACCAGGCCCTGTACCTGGACATGCAACTGCTGCTGTCCGGCAACAATCTGGTCAAACCCGACCGCATGGGCATGGCCGTGTCGCTTGAAGCGCGCACGCCCTTTCTGGACTACCGCATGATGGAGTTCGCCTTCCGCATGCCCGGCTCACTCAAGCTCAAGGATGGCATTACCAAATATCTGTACAAAAAAGCGGTAGCCCCTTTAATTGGTGACAATTTGGCCTATCGTAAAAAACAGATGTTCACAGTGCCGGTGGGTGAGTGGTTCAAAACAACAAAGGCTGACTACTGCCGGGAAAACATGCCAGTCGGCGTGTTTGACGAAGCAGCCATGGCCCGGATGAATGAAGCCCACATTTGCGGTGAGCAAAACAACACACGGGAGATTCGCGCGCTCATTGCCCTGAATCACTGGCAGAAAAACTGTTAGGCCTGCTGAATGAAAGTACGCGTCTCAACGCTGGTCATCCTGTCAGTCATGGCGGCCCTTACACTGTCCGGCGTAAAGGAGTTCTCGGCCTGGCCGCAGGTTTTGGACCTGTGGAAGGAACGAGCTACGCTCGAGTCGCTGGTGGGACACCCGCACCTGTTCCGCTACTTAGTGGCCTATCCGGGCTTGCTGCTTGAGAATGCCTATCCGGGGCTGGGGTTTTCGCTGTACTGCTGCCTGTACATGGTGCTCAACGCATCGGTATGGTCTGCCATCGTGCGTAAAACCCAGCTTGCCAGCCCGCCTTACCTGATATGGGGCGCCTTCTTTCTCGCCCACATGCTCATGAATGGCCGCGGCGTGATCGCCTGGAGCGCTTGGCTGCTTTGCGTGTCGTTATGCATTGATTTGAGCAAAGCCACACTGCGAGTCAAATGGCCTGTACTGCGGGGCGCAATCGCGTGCCTGCTGGGGGCGGTGAGCACAGGGGTGTTTGTAATCGTGCTTTTTGCGATCTTCGTGTTCTTTCTCGACCGCTGGAGAAACGGAGGGGTCAAGCTCAAGAACCTCAGGAGCCTGCTGGTCCTCTTGATGCTGGCACCCTGCTGCTACGTGTTCATGTCGTATTTTCTTCTCGCGATCGATAAGAACCTGGACTACTTCGGGGGCGGCCTGCATGGCCTGGTTCAAATGCTGGGGCACGGGATGGGCAAGATCTTCCTTTCCCACGATGGCCTGGATACAGGCCTGAGGCCAGGCATGACGATTGCGCTGCTACTGGCTATTCCAATCGGCAGCCTTGCAGGCATGCTGTTTTTCTTCGGCCCTCCCATACGGCCGATCCGCAAACTGCTGGTCATTTCAATTGCAGGGGGCCTCTTCGGTTTCACGGTGTTGACGCTTGCCATCCCACTGCTCCTTTGTGAGGCTGGCAACGCTACACGATGGACACTTAGATTTCTGGGGCTGCGACACCATCCTGCGCCGCAGGACCAATGATCACGCCCCTTTAAGGCTTTTATCTGACGCCCTGGAGCGTTCGCGCCCTTGAGCAACCCGTTACTCAAATGGGGGTGGCAGCTAAACGCAATGAAAACTGGGTCGGCGCGTGCCAGGCCTGCTGAATTTGAGAGCGCCATTGATGACTGCTAATGATGTTGTATCCGCTACGGGCTCACCAGTAGCGGCCAAAAAGCCCATTTTGCTGGTTGCGTATGGCGGCGGACATGTCGCAATGCTGGCACCGGTGGCCCGCAGCTTGATAGCGCGTGGACACACGCTGGTTTTTCTCGCACTGACCACCGCCGGGGCTTACCTGGAGCGTGCCGGGATTCCATTCATTGGCTACCAGGACTTCCCTGAAGCAGGCAATTGCGACGCCGTCGCCTGGGGGCAAGAACTGACACGAGAAATGCCCTCCGGTGGCAGCGTGCCACTGAGCGAATCAATCGCCTATATGGGCCTTAACTACCGGGAACTGGTCGCCGAACATGGCCCGCAAGGCGCAGCGCAGCTGTTCGCTGAAAAAGGCCGCCAAGCCTTTTGCCCGGTCGGGCTGTTCAAACGATGGCTGCACGAGCTGAACCCTTCGCTGGTGATCGCGACCAATTCGCCGCGCAGCGAACAGGCGGTGCTTGAGGCCGCCAGCGCGCTTGGGATCGCATCGATCTGTGCCGTGGATATTTTCGGGCTGCAAGAGATTCAGTGGATAAAAAAACCTGGCTACGCGAGTCGGATCTGCGTTCTCAACGAACAGATCAGAGACATGTTCGTGTCCGAAGGCTGCCGTGCCGAAACCGTGTTGGTGACCGGCAATCCGGCGTTCGAGCGGTTGCAACAGCCCCAAGCGCGCGAAGCCGGCCGCGCCATGCGCAACACCAAAGGCTGGGCGCAAGATGAAACCGTTATTCTCTGGGCCTCACAGGTGGAGCCCGAGCGACACCCATTTGTGCCGCGTACCGGTGACCCGACGCTGCCCCGTCGAATCGAGACAAGCCTGCGCGACTTTGTTAAAGGCAATGGAAGTTACCGACTGGTGGTGCGCTATCACCCAAGCGAGCGCGTCCAGTTCCAGCCAGGACAAGCACGTGTTGATTTAAGCCCATCCAGCGAAGACCTTGCCACGCTGCTGCACGCCGTCGACATCGTCGTCGTAACCTGCTCCACCGTAGGGCTTGAGGCACACCTGGCGGGCCGGCCAGTGCTTGCGGTGGCGGGCTCCGTGTTCTCACAGGACTCTCCGTACGCACAAATGGGCATTGCGGTCGAAGTCGCATTGCCAGACCAATTGGCCGAGGCGCTCGCCAACGTGTCGCCACAGGCATTGCCCGTTGCGACTCACAAGCGCAGCACCAGCGCGACAAACAACCTGGTTGCAGTGGCCGAATCATTGCTGGGCTCGCACGTTTAAGCAGGCCGAGCAAAAGAGCCCCCCCTTGAAGCGCCTGCCAAACATTGCGATCGGCAGGCGCTTCAGACATCACGTTACCCCGTCCTACTGATACGACCCTGCGCCCCCCCCCATCAGCGCCGCATTGATTGCACTGATGATTACTATCGAGAGGAGCGCCTGCTCGATTGCGACAACCGATTTATATAATCGCCTGCAGATTTCCCCGCACAGCTTCTGGCTACACGCCCCCTCTTGGAACCGAACACCATGCCAACCGCCTCCCAGCGCCCTCGCGGCCGCCCCGAACACAATCAACAAAGCGTCAAACAACAGTGGCTGGCCATACTCTCGGTCGCTGTGGGCGCCTTCGCCTTGGTGACCAGTGAATTCCTGCCGGTGGGCGTACTCAACGACGTCGCCAGTGACCTGGGCATCAGTGCCGGTCACGCAGGCCTGATGGTGACCCTGCCCGGCATCATGGCCGCCCTCGCCGCGCCGTTGCTGTCGGTTTTCATTGGCACCATGGACCGTCGCTATCTGCTGATCAGCCTGACGCTGATCATGATCATCGCCAACTCGGTCGTGGCCTATGCCAGCGACTTCAGCCTGCTGCTGTTCGGCCGCGTACTGCTGGGTATCAGTATTGGCGGGTTCTGGGCAACGGCGATCGCCCTCAGCGGCCGCCTGGCACCCAAGGGCGTGGGCGTAGCGAAGGCCACGTCCATCATCATGATGGGAGTGACCCTGGCCACCGTGCTGGGCGTGCCCGTAGGCACTTGGCTCAGCGGCCTGATGGGCTGGCGCATGACCTTCCTGGTCACCGCGCTGGTGGGCGTGCCGGTGCTGCTGGCGCAGGTCTTGCTGCTACCCCGGCTCACCCCCGAAAAGGCCATTCGCGTCAGCGACCTGCCGGCCCTGTTTATCAACCCACAAGCCCGGGTTGGTTTGATCGCCGTGTTGCTGATCGGCTTGGCGCACTTTGCCGCCTACACCTATGTCGCGCCGTTCTTCAAACAGAGCGCCGGCTTCGACGGGCCGACCATTGGCTCATTGCTACTCCTCTACGGCGCAGCAGGCGTGATGGGTAACGTCTTCGCCGGCTTCGCCGCCAACCGCAGCGTGCGCCACACCTTACTGCTGGTGGCGCTGATGATCGGCACCAGCACCGCCCTGTTCCCCCACTTCGCCACCGGCATGACCGGCGCCGCGATGCTGATCGCACTCTGGGGCTTCGCTTTCGGCGCCTTCCCGGCCTGCGCCAGCATCTGGATGTTTGTCGTAGCGCCCAAGGATGTCGAACGCGGCATGCCCCTGTTCGTGGCCTTGTTCCAGGTGATCATCGCACTGGGCTCATTCTTCGGTGGGCAGATCGTCGATCAGATGGGCAGCGCAGTGCTGTTGAGCCTGGCCACGGCATTGGTGGGCGCGGGGTTTGTGACGGTGTTGGTGTTGGGGCGTAAGGTGAGTAATAGCTTGGTGGCTCAACCCGCCTAGTTAGACAGCGCCGACTAAAAAGCCTGCTGATCATTGAGTTCAGCAGGCTTTTTCAGTTTTGGGGCTGGGCCATTTAAGCAGCAATCGCGATTGGGCCAAGCCTCGTAATAAGCGCTCGCACATTGAAGCTTGTGCACTTATACCTCTGAGCTAGCATCGAGAGAGTCGCCGACGTGGCGACGTGACAAGGAGGCTATATGCCAACCAAGTATCGTGATGCGGTTACAGGAGAGTACGTGACAGAGGCTGAGGCGAAGAAAAGGCCGAGGGAAACGGTGAAAGAAACGGATAAAAAAACACCGTCGAAGCCCAAGGGCAAAAAGTAGGGTTGTCTGCACCCATAACGAGTAAAACGCTTGCGACGAGGTTGCACAATCAACTAAAAACGAAAAAGCCCCGTAGCTTATTCAGCTACGGGGCTTTTTCTATGTAATGGCGGAGAGATAGGGACGCTCTGCGAAATACTCTGCAGCACCCGAAACACCAGCACTACGAGGGCTACCGCTGAGTTTTGGTACAAAATACTGGTACAAAAAGTACTATTTCCGCTGGGTAGGTCAATCGGCGATCAGGCCTCTAGTCCTCCAGCGTGCGCGAACAAATCTCTCAAACACATACCCATTATCAAGAGTCAGCCTGTCGGCGTGGTCGCAGACAATGACCTGTGGCATCACACCGGTTTCCTTAAGCGTCTCATCACAGAACCGAGCAAGCTCGGTGAACATTTCCGAGACCGCGCTCACATCGTCGTCGAGCGTCTTTCCGGTCTTTCTGTCCCCACGAAGGTCAGCAGCCTTGAAATCTTCGGCATCATCGGTTGACGGGAAATACACCTGCGTGGGCTGATCTAGGAACAGAATGGGCGGAATCTTGCACTTTGCGTCATGAGCTGCGAATTGATAATGCAATGCCATGAACAGTGTCAAATGGGAATACAACCAGTTTGCGCCGCTCCCCATTGAGCGCAGGAATATTTTCTTGGGGAACCCACCGTCACTAGGCTTCTCATGCCAAAGATCAAATGTATCAACATCAAATTTTAAAGATCCTGTCCTATACGTTTCTTCGAAATCAAATCTGCTCCCAAACAACTTCATTTTCTTGTTGATATCATTTGTGAGGGCCCATAGTTTTGATTCGACATCAAACTTGGCCATCAGCCCTTCGAGTTCCTCAACCCGCTTCTGCCAGTGCTCAACCATACCTGCCATCTGGGAAGGCGGCTGCTCGATACAACGTTCAATAGCCAGCTCCAACTTGAGCTTGGCCTTTTGAGCCGAGGCGTCAACGGATTTGGATTTATCCAGCCGTTCGGCCTCCTCATCCAGCGGTTTCAGGGCCTTCTGAACGACATCCAACTGCTGACGCAGCTCTTTGATTTCACCGTCTACCACCCGGCGCTCTTCACCAAATCCTTCGCGCGCGTATGTGGAAAGCTTCAGTTCCTCATTAAGCCAGTGGATGGCAGCAGAAAGCTTATTGGCCTCATCTTCCGCAACATCGGATTGTGAGGCACAGACTGGGCATACCGTCTCCTCTAGACTGGCAGACTTAGGGATCGCAAGTGAGGTCAAGGACTCCCCAAATCCCGATGCCTGCTCCGTGGACACCTTCAATAGATAACGTTTGTTCAAGGCTTTCTGGATGCAGGCCATCAGATCGGCTTTCTTGACCTGCAGCTCTGCCCGTTTGGTTTCAAACGCATTTGACAGGCCATCAACCCTAACAGCTATACCAGTCAGATGAGTAAGCGCCGCTTTGGGTTTGCGCCAGATATCATCAGGAGTCAGATCCGTTAGTTTCTGGCCAGCCAGTGCCTCGTATTCTGCGAGGTAACGGGCGAATTCTGCGAGGAAATCTGCCTCGATCTTTTCCTGCTTGGGTACCTGGGCGAGCGCCCTTTTCAACTCGTAGTAGGCCTCCGTATGCTCCTTGGCAAGGTCAAAATAGTCCTCACCGACGATCCCCATAAATATCTTGAAATGCTCGATCGCTTGGTCGCGCTTTCGCTTTTCCTCGAATCGATAGAAGATCGCATGCTTGTTTGCGACCAGGTTTTGATGCTGCAGCATGAAGGACGAAAAGCTACGAACCGAAGGTGTGGCGCTTTTTTTGCCCGTGATGTCTTTGAGCAATGGGTCAACGTCGATGTTTTCGAGCGTCACCTGAAAATACCGACCCAGGCTCTTGAGAAACTCATCCCGGTGCTGGAAAAACGACGGGGCGAAAAACGCGCTTGCGTCCTCTATAAGCGTATGTACATCGTCAATGGCTGGCCCATAAACCTCGCGAATGAAGCAACGTTTCGTCCCTAGTAGCCGTCCAATGACTACGACAACGGTCTGGAACCGCAGGGCTGTAAAAAACAGCTTGGCCCGCTCGGTGATGACGCCTTCTGGTATCGTATCTTCGGAGCTGCCCATGCAGAAATCGAAAATATCAAGAATGGCACTCTTACCCTTGGATGACTTTCCGGTAATGATATTCAGTCCCGGCTCAAAAGGCACAGAATGAACCACGTCATCTTGGTCAACCACCCCGATGTATCTTACATAGCACTTCATAACGACTTGAGCCCCAACATCCTGTAAATAGAGACGACGCTTTCGTCAGAAAACACCATTGCCAATTTCTTGCTGTATCTAAGCAAATTTTTATCAGCGTTCCCCAACCGAAGCTTGTTGATGGAAAGCACCGACATCTCTGGTGTGACTTCCAGACTCTTTTCGGCTGTCAATATCAGCAACGCAGCATTGGTGATGGGTTTGAGCTCTTGAACGCGCAGTGCTAACCCGAGCAGCCTGCCAGTGTCGGAAGTCATCGTCCTGACGGAGCTACTACGTTTGGCAAGGTGCAGAAATGACTGCATCGGTTTGTAAGTCACTAATGGGAGGACCAAGTAGCTCAGTAGTATGTCTTTTTCTCTCGACTCCCACTCATCGTAAAAGCTCTGAATTACTGGCGCCAAAGCGTACGGCGTCCTATGCAATGTGTAGAGATGATCCGAGGCCAAATTACTCATTCCATAGCCTCCAGTGAAACTCCTCGTCCTCATCGCCAGGCACATCGTCGGCTAGCATATGGTAAATACCATTGCGAAACTCGGTCATCGTGCTTTCCAAGCCACAGAACTGTTCAACATCCGTGGCATGCTGATCCAGATAAAATTTCATGGACTGGGTCTTGAGTTGCGTCGCGCAAGAGATCCCGAAGCACTCAAGCATCGCACTTTCCCGGCCATATAAATGACGCTCCAGATGATTATTGATGTATCGATCAACATCGCTCTTGAATAGCTCGCCGTCCGCATAGAGGTCAGAAATCGTTGTCTCAGCAACAAGACGGTGCAAAGCTGCCCTCTTAAGGAAATGTTCCCCACCAATCCCAACTATTTTTCTAGCAAACAACTTAGGTTTGATCTGCTCAATATCGATCGATTTCTTGAGCGCAGCCACATCCACCGGTGGGAAGGTGGTCGGGTGCTTCATGTGGAGCTTGGTGAGCTCGGTCAACTTGTTGGTAAAAGCTTCATGGGTGATTTTCCACCCCTTCTGCACGAGCTCGGTGCTGCTCATGAAGCCAAGGAGGTCATCGATAAACCTTTGGTGCTTAGAAAGGCGAATGATCTTGAGGTTGGTTGTCACGAATTTTTCTAGACGGTGTGCCAGTGAATCTGCGCCCGTTGTTATCCGCATCCGCTCAAGAATATCCATCAGATCAGCGCGACGCTCGGCGGCCATCACATACTGCTGCAGAGATTGAACCTTGGAGAGTTTCACAGCATCAGGATCATGATTTTTTGCAGTCGGCGTCACCACTTTCTTGACCGGCTGCGAGGCTGCGAAAATGGTCTCCAAAACCTCAAGCCTCGCGGTTGGAGATATCTCATTCCATCCCTTCAGCAGAGTCTGATCACCAAATTCCTGGGTAGTGAGCAATACCAAGCTCTGGTAGGAAGTGCGGTCAAAGTTCTCATGCAGCCAGTTCTTAAGGGTGTTCCAGAGGTTGGTGTGGCTATCGGTCAACTTGCCCGTGTACAGCTTGACCTCTGTCTGATTGACACCTGGGACGGTCACATCACCAAAGACCTCAAGCCAAAGACACTGCCCTGGTTGCAAGGCATAGCAATAGTCAACCGCAACTAATAGCTGATATTGGAGTGCTTTGAAGAGAAGTGTGGCATCGAAAGGCAGCTGAGAATCACTAGTTGCAGCTGACGGGAAAGGTTGCGTCGTATCCATACATTTTCCACATTATGGCTTCTTCCTTGACCACCGATCCGTCTGACATAAAGGGCGCAGCCATAGCTTGGTCTGAGCCTCAAGGTCCCCTAGGAACCTGTGAGCCGGTGGGATAAGGCATGGAGCCCGCTATGCTATAACTGTATAAAAATACAGCACTAATCACTCGATCAGATATATAGTATCAGCTTGGAAAACATGCGGTATCAAAAAGCCATTCCGGCTGATTGGCACTGATACTCAGCGAAGCGTTAGCGGGACGGTTATCGCCATCACCCACGATACTGGTTGTTTTGTAGATATCGCTCCGCTGCGGCCCCTAGACAGAAACGGATAGTAGTAAAAAAGCCTGGCCACCGCTGCTGTAAAAAACGGCCCGCCAACTCATCCATACCTTGTTGTGGTGTTTTCGCAGCATCACGCAGTCGCTTTTTGTTACGCTCAATATTCCAAAGTACGCTCTTCCGAGCCTCACACAAACGGTCACAGTTTAGATTCAGCATGTTGATCGTGTGCTCTACCAGCGCCTGAGTAGTAGGATGTTTGTTTCCCTCCATGCTGACTTCCGAGCAACATTGCCCATCTGGCAACAATTCCCCAGTGCTTTTTTCTAGGAAAAATAGCCTGGGGAAAGCGGGCAAAGCCACCGGATTGATAATCCACCCCTCGCAGCATTCCTCCAGCCGATGGCTCTGAATCATTTTATCCTTGTGCGCATCGCAACTAAGGTTTTCAGGTAAAGGCTCTTTCGTATAAGGCAAGACGTGATGTCGTTGTGAACCGCCCATGCAGACAGCAATCATGTTCTGCCAGTCCAGTGCCCAGTTGTGAGGTGTTGCCCTGTCTGATTTGGGATGAAAGTGCTCGACGCGGCAGTGCGTCGGATCGAGACTTATGATCTCAATTTCACAGAATGCGCAGATGCCGCCTTGACCTTCAATCAGGCGTGGGCGAATAACGTCATAGACCGCACGCCCTTCTGCATCCTGACGCATCTCGTCCCAGCCAAACGTCGGATTGGCTTCTCGATAGGCTTTCAATTCATCAGGCTCGGCAGTTCTTGCCACCCGCTTCAATCGCCCAACTCCCATTTACGATTATCAATTTGCAAGTCAGCATCCAACAAAGCAGGTTCCTGCCCTTGATAGCGCCGATCCAATCGCTCGCGAAGCGTTTTTGCACGCTCACTGCTCCATTGGTCTCGATCAACTAACGCTAGGTACTCTTTTAATTCTTGTGTGGCAGCATTACCAGGCGGACGTACCTCTTCCAGCCCCAACACCTGCTTCAGCATTCGCTCCGGTTCCGAACCCTCCGTACCGGGCGGCGCCGAATAAACCTTATTACCCCGAAGAATACGAATAGACTCCGAAGGTACAGTCGTCAATACCTGTGGGCTGTGAGTGGTCACGATGAATTGAAGTCTGGGAAATGCATCTCTAAGCTGCGAAAGAATCGTCTGCTGCCATCGAGGATGAAGATGCATATCCACCTCATCAATGAGCACGATTCCTGGCGTAGACTTCGCGGCGTGGGCCCCTAGTTGGCCATTGAGCTTAGTTGCTCGAAATCCGATATCCGCAACCATGCCAATCATATTGCGAATACCATCACTCAATAACTCAACAGGAAGCTCACCGAAATCATCGTGATGGGCAACCAACGCATCCCGCGAGAACGAGTACTCGATATTCTTCCAACCGGCGGGTTCGAGGCATGCATTGACGGCAGCACTGACTGATTCGATATACCCGTCAAATTCGCTTACGACAGCCGTTTCTCTCAGCTCCAAGGCCTTGATACGCAGTTCTTTGGCATTAAAGTTCCAGTACCGGAACCACTCCACGAACGCTTTGTACTTGGATGCAGGGTCCAAGCAGTCGGTATACCCGACAGTGCGAGACGTCCGAACAATTTTCTCGGACCATGACTGCCTTTTCTGATTTTTCTGTTGCCACAATCGACCAGTGCCATAATAAGCGAGCAGAGGCAAGACCACATCGCTGCCTGGCGTACGAACAGCTTCCTGCATACGCTTGCCGTAATCTCTCAACTCCTTTGCGTCCTTGACCGACGTCTTGGTTTTAGTCGGGCCAGTGAGGCTCCGCCGCCATATTGATGGCAAATCATCTAGTCGCTCTGCGACGCTACCAGGGATCATACCTCTCGCTTCGAGTCTTACTCCCTTGGCGGAATACTCCATCTCATGGGTAACCGTGGTTCGCGCTCGGAGCTGACGAATGTCACTAGGCTCAAAATGTTTGCCAACAGCCTCATCGAAGGCCCCAACATAAGGCCCAAATGCTATTGCGATAGCGTCGAGAATCGATGTTTTACCTGCACCATTGCTCGCAACCAAAACGGTAAGTTCCGGATGAAAATCAATTTCGAGCGCATCAAAACAGCGGTAATCCCGCAAAGATAGCTGATTGAGTTTCACGGATTCTCCTGCAAAGTTAGGACGTTGAGCACGTGCAATCTAAGAGTTTACTCCGTTGGAGTGGGCATGGGGTGCCTGACGCTTATTAAACAAACGAAACGGATACCTCGCGGGATTTGACCAAGACTTCATACTAGATTCGTCAGATAAAATTAAGCAAAAAAAAGCCCCGATCCAAAAGATCAGGGCAATTTTCTTGGTACAAAGCGCTGGTACAAGATCGCCTTACCAAACCCTCATAACTTATTGATATATAAGGGCTTTTAATATGGCGGAGAGATAGGGATTCGAACCCTAGGTACCGGTGAAGGTACAACGGATTTCGAATCCGTCCCATTCGGCCACTCTGGCATCTCTCCAACGGCGCGCATCATAACAGCGTAGTTCAGGAAAGCAAAGCTCGAAGAGAGATTTTTTTCCGTGCTATCAGATGCTTGCGTCGATTAAAGCGGTACGCCGAGACGATTGGCGACTTCTTCGTAGGCTTCGATAACGTCACCGAGGCCTTGACGGAAGCGGTCTTTGTCCATCTTCTTCTTGGTGTCCTTGTCCCACAGGCGGCAGCCGTCCGGGCTGAATTCGTCGCCAAGGACGATGGAGCCGTCGTGGAATACGCCGAATTCGAGCTTGAAGTCCACCAGCAGCAGGCCGGCGTCGTCGAACAGCTTGTTCAGCACGTCGTTGACCTTGAGGGACAACTCCTTCATGCGCGCCAGCTGCTCAGCAGTGCCCCAGCCGAACGCCACGACGTGGGATTCGTTGATGAACGGGTCGCCCTTGGCGTCGTCCTTCAGGAACAGTTCGAAGGTGTAAGGGTTGAGCTTGAGGCCCTCTTCAACGCCCAGACGCTTGACCAGGCTGCCGGCGGCGTAGTTACGCACGACGCACTCGACAGGGATCATGTCCAGTTTCTTGACCAGGCACTCGTTGTCGCCCAGCAGTTTGTCGAATTGGGTCGGAATGCCGGCCTCTTCGAGTTTCTGCATGATGAAGGCGTTGAACTTGTTGTTCACCATGCCCTTGCGATCAAGTTGTTCGATGCGCTTGCCGTCGAACGCCGAGGTGTCGTTGCGAAACAGCAGGATCAGGCGGTTGGCGTCGTCGGTCTTGTAAACCGATTTGGCCTTGCCGCGGTAGAGTTCTTCACGTTTTTCCATGATGGGCTCCGCTTTGAGTGAGGTGGGCTAGGCGATATGTCGCCAGTCGAGCCCTGAATCTTGATCGGCCAGTTGCAGCCAGTCCGGGTCGCACCCTAGGGTGTCGACAAAACATTGCCGGGCAAGCGTCGGCAGGTTGTTCTTGCTGCTCAAGTGGGCCAGGACCAGGTGTTGCAGGTCTTGCCAGCCCAACTCATACACCAGGTACGCCGCCTGGTGGTTATTCAAATGTCCCAGTTCGCCGCCCACCCGCTGCTTGAGAAAGTAGGGGTAATGACCGCGAGCCAGCAGGTCTCGGCAGTGGTTGGACTCGATCATCAATGCATCGAGGTCGCGGTAACCATCCAGCACCCTGGAGCAGTAGGAACCCAGGTCGGTGAGCACGCCGAAGCGTCGCTCGCCATCACTGAAAACATACTGCGTAGGCTCTTGGGCGTCATGCGCCACGGCAATCACATCGATGCTCAAGGCACCGATTTGCAGTTGCTCGCCACCGGCCAGGAAACCTGCGGGTTCAATGGGTTTGCGCATCCCGCGCAAGGTGCCTCGACTGAGGTACACCGGAAGATTGTAGCGCCGAGACAGCAAACCCACGCCATGCACGTGGTCGGCATGTTCGTGGGTCACCAGAATCGCGCTCAGCTGCGAGGGGTGAACCCCCAGGCGCAGCAGGCGCCGCTCGGTTTCTTTTAACGAGAAACCACAATCCACCAGTACATACGTGTCGTCGTGGGCGACCAGCGTGCCGTTCCCTTGGCTACCGCTACCGAGAACAGCAAAACGCATTGGCTCAGCCCAGGTTGTCCTGAATCACGCCCAACACTTTGCGCGCTGTTTCAGCTGGCGCAACGGTGTTGATGTTCTTCTCGACGGTGACTTGAACGCTTTCGCCAACCTTGCTCAAACGAACCTGGTAACGCTCGGCACGGGTTTCGATTTCTTCCTTGGTCGGCGTGCTGCCGAACAGCTTGCCGAAGAAACCTGGCTCGTCATCTTTACGCTCGGCTTTTTCAGCCACGTTGATGTAGTACAGGCCCAGGCTGCGGTTGATGTCTTCAACACGCCAAGGGCCTTGCTCCAACGCGCGACCAACGCTGGCCCAGGCACGGTCCAGGTCTTCGCCGAGGTTCAGCACCACGTTGCCGCTGCCGTCTTCGGTGAGGCTGACGCGGCTCGGTGTGTCGTAATCACGTGCAGCGAGGAGGGAAACCGAACCGCCCTTCTCGGAGATACGGCTCATGCTGGCCAGCATCTCGTCAACCAATGCCGAATCGACACCGGTGTTGACCGAACGGTTGGTGAAATCGACGTTGGCGGTGCTGCCGGCAGGACGCTCGGCGCTTACCACATAGACTTCGCTGGTATTGCGTTGCACGCCTGGCTCAATGCGCACACGCACACGAGCTTCGCTGTCGGCGGCTACACCACCGGCTTGCAGGCGCTTGGCCATGGTGGCGGACAGCTCGCTGCCTTGCTGCCATGCAGTGGTGAATTCACCGGTCTGCGGGCGCTGCTCATCAATGCGAAAACCGTTGTCCTGGAAGAACTGAACCGCAACCGGCCAGACTTCGGCAGGTGGACGCTGAGCTACGATCCAGCGTGAATCACCGCTCTTTTGCAGGCTGTAGTCGCTTGCATCGGCCACGGCCGAGACCGGCTGTGGACGAGGCACTACGTACTCGCCCTTGGTGGTGTCGTCGGCAACGTTACGCGGGATCGGCAGCAGCGGGTCAAGGCGCTTGGCGACGTTGACGTCCGGTGGCAATTGCATCGGTTTGGTTGCTTGGGCTTCCAGGTAATCGCTACCGCGGTCACGGAAGTAGCCTTCCGGGCCCCAGATCCAACCGCAGCCACTGGTGCTGGAGATAATCAAGGCAAGTGCGGAAAGTCCGGCCAATCGCTTCATGCGTAGTGCTTCCTCAATTAAACCAGGACGCCGGACTGGCGCAGGGCCTGTCGCAGCGGTTCGTGACAGGCTTCGCTGAGACGGGTGAGCGGCAGACGGATACCGTCCGGCATCATGCCCATTTCAGTCAGCGCCCACTTCACGGGAATAGGGTTGGATTCGATAAACAGTGTCTTGTTGAGCGGCATCAGCTTCTCGTGGATCGCACGCGCGGTCACGGCATCGCCAGCGATGGCGGCGGCGCACATTTCGCTCATGGCACGCGGGGCCACGTTGGCGGTCACGGAGATATTGCCTTTGCCACCCAGCAGGATCAGCTCGACAGCGGTGGCGTCATCGCCGGAATACAGCAGGAAATCACTGCTGACGCCCGCCAGGATGTCTTTGGCGCGCTGCAGGTCGCCGGTGGCTTCCTTGATACCGATGATGTTCGGCACGGTGGACAGGCGGATCACGGTCGCGGCCTGCATGTCGCAAGCGGTGCGGCCCGGCACGTTGTAGAGGATCTGCGGGATGTCGACAGCTTCGGCGATGGTGCGAAAGTGCTGGTACAAGCCTTCCTGGGTCGGCTTGTTGTAGTACGGGGTCACCAGCAGGCACGCATCGGCACCGGCTTTCTTGGCGTTTTTGGTCAGTTCGATCGCTTCACGCGTCGAGTTGGCGCCCGTACCGGCGATGACGGCAATGCGGCCCGCAACGCGCTTGACCACGAATTCGATGACCTGGATGTGTTCTTCCACGTCGAGGGTGGCCGACTCACCTGTGGTGCCGACCGCCACGATGGCGTTGGTGCCTTCTTGCAGGTGGAAGTCCACCAGTTTGCCTAGGCTGTCCCAGTCGAGATGACCTTGTGCATCCATGGGTGTGACCAGTGCCACCATACTGCCCGCAATCATGCAACCGCTCCTGCCGGAAAAAGAGAGCCGTAATGGTACTGGCGCCAAGATGCTTGCACAAGCGAAGTACCGCCTGAGGATGCCTTATGGCGCAACTAAACGACGGGCAATGCCATCATTGGGCCAAAGCATGGCATGAAGCAGGATGAAATAAGCTCGATCACGTAATGAAAACGCCACCTCCTATCCCTTGGCGGCGCTTTTCGCTACCCTTCATGCTTTGATCGATACAGCCCTCACAGTATCGACCGCTCATCGTTTTAGGAAGGCTGCATGTCCACCCCCACAGTTCGCGAACAATTCCTTGTTATCAGTGCCCTCGGCGCCAACCCCATGGAGCTGACCAACGTCCTGTGCCGCGCCAGCCATGAAAACCGCTGCGCTGTCGTGACCTCCCGCCTGACCCGCCACGGCGAGTGCAGCGCACTGGTGTTGCAGATCTCTGGCACCTGGGACGCTCTGGCGCGCCTGGAAACCGGCTTGCCCGGCCTGGCCAAGAAGCACGACTTCACTGTCAACGTGGTGCGCAGCGCCGCCCTCGAAAACCGCCCGCAGGCCCTGCCTTATGTAGCCTACGTCAGCTCGGCCTACCGCTCGGACATCGTCAATGAGCTGTGCCAGTTCTTTATCGACCATAACGTCGAGCTGGAGAACCTGACCTGCGACACCTACCAGGCCCCGCAAACCGGCGGCACCATGCTCAATGCCACGTTCACCGTGACCCTGCCGGCCGGCGTACAGATCAGCTGGCTGCGCGACCAGTTCCTGGACTTTGCCGACGCCCTGAACCTTGACGCCCTGATCGAACCTTGGCGCCCACAGAACCCAATGTAAGGAAGTACCCATGGCGGTTGTCATCGACCAACCTGTAGCGGATTTCGAAGCCCAAGCCACCAGCGGCCAAACTTTCAACCTTGCCGCCCTGAAGGGCAAGCAAGTGGTGATCTACTTCTACCCGAAGGACAGCACCCCGGGCTGCACCACCGAAGGCCAGGGCTTTCGTGATCAGTACGCCGCGTTCAAGGCCGCCAATACCGAAGTGTTTGGCGTGTCGCGCGACAGCGTGAAGTCCCACGAAAACTTCAAGGGCAAGCAGGAATTCCCCTTCGAGCTGATCAGCGACAAGGACGAAGCGGTTTGCCAGCTGTTCGATGTGATCAAGCTGAAGAAGCTGTACGGCAAGGAATACCTGGGCGTGGATCGCAGCACGTTCCTGATCGACAAGGAGGGTGTGTTGCGCCAGGAATGGCGTGGCGTGAAAGTGCCAGGGCATGTGGATGCAGTTTTAGCGGCGGCGCAGGCGCTGAACAAGGCCTGAAACGCTGACGGGCTTGGTGCGGTGAGCGGGCTCACCCCACCAAGCCCGCTCACCGCAAAGTCACAACAGTGGTGCGACTACCGGCTCTTGCCGCGGCCACGCATCCAGCACCGCCTTGAACAATGTTGCCAGGGGGATCGCAAAGAACACGCCCCAGAACCCCCACAGCCCGCCAAACAACAACACTGCACAAATAATCGCCACCGGGTGCAGGTTCACTGCTTCCGAGAACAGCAGCGGCACCAGCACGTTGCCATCCAGGGTCTGGATAATCCCGTACACCGCCATCAGGTAGATGAACTGATCACTCCAGCCCCACTGGAACAGTGCGATCAGCGTCACCGGCACCGTCACCACCACCGCGCCCACATACGGCACCACCACCGATACACCCACCAACAATGCCAGCAATGCCGCGTAGTTCAGGTCCAGGGCAATAAAGGCGATATAGGTCACGCCGCCGCAAATGATGATCTCAATCACCTTGCCACGGATGTAATTGGCGATCTGCCGGTTCATTTCCTCGGCCACCCGGGTGATCAACGCCCGTTCGCGCGGCAAATAGCCCCGCACCCAGCGACCGATCATGGCGCGGTCTTTGAGAAAGAAGAACACCAGAATCGGCACCAGCACCAGGTAGATCATGATGTTGACCAACAGCGGAAGACTGGACAGGGAAAAGGTCAGCGCCCACTGCCCGAACTTTCCGATCTCGCCACGCGCCACGTCGATGGCCTGCAACACCTGCTCATCCGACACCAGGTGCGGGTAGCGCTCCGGCAACAGCAGCAGCAACGATTGCCACTTGGCGAGCATGCCCGGCAACTCGTTGAACAACGTAATCAGTTGGTGCCACAACAACGGCAACACCACCACGATAAACAGCACCAGCACGCCCATGAACAAGGCAAACACCAACCCCACCGCCGCCCCGCCCGGCAGGCGCAGACGCTCAAGGGTGGTGACCAGGCCTTGCATCAAGTACGCCAGCACCATCCCCGCCAGTACCGGCGCCAGCATGCCGCCCAAGGTGAGCACGGCCGTAAAGGCCAGGAACAGCAACACCGCCAACACCACGGCCTCTTCATCGGAGAAGTAGCGCTGAATCCAGTCTCGTAACACTTTGAACATCAATCAACCTCGGGTGGTGGGAGCAAACGATTCAGGCCTTGCGCAACCAGTAACGGTACACACCGGCGGCGTCTTCTTCATGCAACAGGGTATGCCCGGCCAACTTGGCAAAAGTGCGGAAATCGCGCTGGGAGCCTGCATCGGTAGCGATCACCTTGAGCACTGCACCACTGGCCAGCCGATTGAGCTCCAGCTTTGCCTTGAGCAAAGGCAGCGGGCAATTGAGGCCGCTGGCATCGAGTTCGGCATCGAAGGCTACAGCGTCGGTCATGGTTTTACTCCGGGCAAGGGTTGGGCTGCTTAGAATATCTGGTCCGAAGCTCAGTGTCCGGCTACAGTAAGCTCTTTGTCGAAAGGCTTTGTGCATGACTTTTTTGCGCCCTACCCTGCTGACGCTGGCTTGCCTGCTGGCCTCCCCGGGCTTCGCTGACGACCTGCCGTCACTTGGCGACGCCAGTTCTGCCATTGTCTCGCCACAACAGGAATACCAATTGGGCCGCGCATGGCTGGCCTACCTGCGGGGCCAGGTCTCGCAGCTTAACGATCCGCAGCTCAAGGATTACGTCGAAACCAGCGTGTACAAGCTGGTAGAGACTAGCCAGGTGAATGACCGGCGCCTCGAGTTCATCCTGATCAACAGCCCGCAATTGAACGCCTTTGCGGCACCCGGCGGGATTGTCGGGGTCAACGGCGGCCTGTTCCTCAACGCTCAGACCGAAGGGGAATACGCTTCGGTACTGGCCCACGAATTGGCGCACTTGTCCCAGCGCCACTTCGCCCGTGGCGTGGAGGCGCAGCAGCGCATGCAGATCCCGATGATGGCCGCCTTGCTCGGCGGCATCATTGCCGCGGCGGCCGGCGCAGGCGACGCAGGCATTGCCGCGATTGCCGGCACCCAGGCAGCGGCGATCCAGGAACAACGACGCTTCTCACGCCAGAATGAACAGGAAGCCGACCGTATCGGCATCCTCAACCTGGAAAAAGCCGGCTACGACCCGCGCTCCATGCCGTCCATGTTCGAACGCCTGGGGCGCCAATACCGCTTTGATGCCAAACCGCCAGAATTCCTGCTTACGCACCCGGTGACCGAATCTCGAATCGCCGACACCCGCAACCGTGCCGAGCAAGCCAAGGCTGGCGGCAAGGAAGACAGCCTGCGCTATCAATTGATTCGCGCACGGGTGCAGTTGCAATACGAAGATACCTCAGGCCTCGCCGCCAAACGCTTCCAGGCACAACTCGACGAAAACCCGAAAAACGACGTCGCGCGCTACGGGCTGGCCATTGCGCAAATCAAAGGCTCGCAGTTCAAGCAAGCACGGGAGAACCTGACGGCACTGCTTGCCAAGGCGCCGAACGACATCACTTACAATCTGGCGCTGATCCAGTTGGAGATGGACAACAACCACCTGCCCGATGCCCAGCAGCGTACTGATCGAATGCTGACCCAGTATCCCGGCAACTACCCGCTGAACCAGATTCGGGTAGACCTGCTGCTCAAGCAAAACCGCACCGCCGAGGCGGAAAAGGCCTTGGACGGCCTGCTCAAATCCCGCCCTGATGATCCCGATGTCTGGTACCAGGTCGCCGAGACACGCGGCTTGTCCGGCAACATCATCGGCCTGCATCAAGCGCGTGCCGAGTACTTTGCCTTGGTCGGCGACTTCCAGCAGGCCATTCAGCAACTGGACTTTGCCAAGCGCCGTGCCGGCAGCAACTTCCCACTGTCGTCACGCATCGACGCTCGCCAGCGTGAGCTGATCGAACAAGAGCGCTTGGTGAAAGGGATGATGAGCTAAATCCATCGCCCACAAAAAAGCCCCGCCCTCGTTAAACGAAGGCGGGGCTTTTTGTTATGTCGCTAGCAGATTACTCGGCCAGCTTGAACGTAATGAAGCTGGCACGGCCCTGACGCAACACGCGCATCGATACCGAACGGTTCTTCGGCAGCGCCTTGGCGATGTCGGTGAACTGCTTGGTGCTGTCGATCGCCTGGTTGTTCAGGTGGGTGATGACATCCCCTGGCTGCAGGCCGATCAGCGATGCGGGGCCATCCTGCACTTCTTTGATAACTACGCCGCTTTTAAGGTCGAAGCTCTTCTTCTGCTCATCGGTCAGCTCAGCAACGGCGATACCCAAGCGATTGCTGCTGCGCTCGGCACCCGGTTTGGCGTTGCCCAGGGCATCCAGAGTGGCGCCTTCTTCCGGGATTGCGCCTACGGTCAGCTCAACGTTCTGGCGCTTGCCTTCGCGGATCACCTCCAGCTTGGCCTTGCTGCCCGCCTTCAGTGCACCCACCAGGTGCGGCAGGTCAGCCGACATGACGATAGGCTGGCCGTTCATGCTCAGGATCACATCGCCGACTTGCAAGCCACCTTTGGCCGCCGGGCCATCGTCTTGGATTTGCGCGACCAGGGCACCGGCCGGCTTGTCGAGGCCGAAGGATTCAGCCAGGTCTTTGTTCACTTCCTGAATAACAACGCCCAACCAGCCACGGCTGACTTTGCCACCGCTTTTCAGTTGGTTGGAAACGTCCATCGCCACATCGATTGGAATGGCGAACGACACACCCATAAAACCACCGGAGCGGGTGTAGATCTGCGAGTTGATCCCCACTACTTCGCCCGCCAGGTTGAACAGCGGGCCACCGGAGTTACCCGGGTTGATCGGCACGTCGGTCTGGATGAACGGTACGTAGTTTTCGTTAGGCAGGCTGCGGCCAATGGCACTGACGATACCTTGGGTCACGGTGTGGTCAAAGCCAAACGGCGAACCGATGGCAACAACCCACTGGCCGGCTTTCAAGTCTTGGGATTTACCCAACTTCAGGACGGGTAGATCTTTACCTTCGATCTTGAGCAAAGCCACATCGGAACGCGGATCAGTGCCCACCAGCTTGGCTTTCAATTCACTGCGATCGGCCAGGCGTACGAGAATCTCGTCGGCATCGGCAATCACGTGGTTGTTGGTCAGGATGTAGCCATCCGGCGAAATGATAAAGCCCGAGCCCAGTGACTGCGCTTCACGCTGGCCACCACCGCTACGAGGAGAGCGCTGTTGCGGCATGCCGCGCTCGAAGAACTCGCGCAGCATCGGCGGCAGGCCTTCGAGGTCTGGCATCTGCTGGTTGGAGACTTTGCGGTCCGGCAGTTTTTGCGTGGTACTGATGTTGACCACAGCCGGCGAGGCCTGCTCGACCAGTTGGGTAAAGTCAGGTAGATCGGCCGCTTGCGCAGGCAAGGCCTGGCCCAGCACCAACACCGTGGCGACTATGGATAGGTACGACTTCAAACGTGGTATCGACATACAGCTCCCGTTACGACGAGCAGGGTTGAGCGACAGGGTTCAAGAAACGCCGGAAACTGCCACCGACATCTTTGTTCCGCGAACAAGAGAAGGCCAGAGCTGACAAGCCCTGACCTTTAAAAAATCTATAAAAAACATGCGAGTTTTTTGCAAGTGAAAATACTGATCCGAACATTTCATGCTCACTATGAATCACAGGGCATGAAAGTAGCGTGAAAGGACGAGATGAACGCAGCATTAACAGCTCACGGCTTGGCGGCAGTCTTTTTTTTACCACGCACCGACAGTGCAATGCGCTCAGCAGTGCCGATGGGAATCTCGCCAACGACGGTGACCATCATTTCGCCATCCGCCGTATTCAAGCGGCGGGAAACAGCAACGGTGGGGCCCAATTGAGTACGGGTTTCCGTAACACTCGCATCACTGATTGGCTCAAGAAACACCGAGAAACGTGCCAGCCCATCTTCAAACATCAGACTGTCGACCGTCGCCTTGGTCTGGGTGTCTTTGTGAGCACTGTTGTTAGTCAATTGGAAACCCGGCGGCAGCCATTCCAGATGCCAAGACTCAGTAGACTCCACCTGCGGCGCATTGCTGTTAGCGACTGCGATAGGCGTGCATTCGCTGCTAGGCGCCAGATCGCGATCATCCGGCGCGACAGCAGTATTCAAGCGCGTGAATTGAAACCGCTCCAGCAACTGCGCCTGATCATTGAGCAACAGTGATTTAAGCGGCAGCGCGGTTTCACGGTCCAAATGCAGCTCAAATCCATAACGATACTGATCACGCGGCGTGATTGCGATAATCACCGCATTACGACCGGCCACGCGAGATTTGCCGATAACGGCCAGTTCATAAAATTGATTGAGTTTTTGCGGATCAAGCGCGCGTGAAGGAGCGTCACGGGAATTACCGATGCCGGCGACAAGGGTGCCGCTGACACATTGAGTACGACCATCTACACGCACAACTTCCTGAGCCGAGCCGTCGAGCTGCAAGAGCCGCTCGCGAACTTGACCATCCTGGACACGATGCCAGATGTCGTGGGTAGAAAAACTGCCGTTACGCTCGTAGACGAACGTACCTTGAAAGCTTTGCTGCTGCTCTGCACGCCCAAGTCGAGTCAGCCAATCTTGGGCCTCATCGGCGTGGGCGGGTAGTGCAAGCCAACTACTGAGCAAAAGCGTAAGGAGCGGTATGGCGCGCATAAAGCTCCTTACGAATCAGCGGTTTTCCAGGCTTGCGGCGCGAGCGTAAGGCAGAGCGCTTTCAGTGCCTTTCAGGGCCGATTCCTGTGCGTGTTGGCGCAAGTAGCCTGGAAGACGCTGGTCCTGCCAGCCGGATTGCCCTTGCAGCACACCGTTGGCCATTGGGCCGGTGGCGTCCGAGCTTTCCTTGTAGCCGGCCAATACCGCTGGGCCTTTGACTTGCGGGCCGGCCATGACCGGTTGCTGGGTCTGCTGGGCCAATTCGGCACCGGCGATTTCGTCCTGGTTGTACAGGCGAACACCGGCCAGCACGGCAACAGTCACCGAGGCAGCCACTGCCAGGCGACCCAGGCTACGCCATGGACCACGAGCAGCCTTAGCCGGAACGGCTTCATCAGCCAGTGCAGCAGAAACGGCCGCAGCAATATCCAGACGAGGGATTAGAAGATCCTTGTGCATCACCGCCCGAGCGACTTGGTAACGAGACCAGGTATCACGGGTTTCGGCATCATCAAATGCGTTGAGCACTCGACGAAGTTCCAGTTCATCCGCTTCGTTATCCATCACTGCGGACAGCGATTCCTGCAGGGCATCACGACTCATGGCGGTTCCTCTCTTGGCTGTCGCCGCTGTCTTTAGTTCTCTTGCAACAACGGTTGCAAGGCTTTATCGATGGCTTCCCGGGCCCGGAAAATCCGTGACCTTACAGTCCCCACCGGACACTGCATGACGCTCGCAATGTCTTCGTAACTCAGACCATCGAATTCACGTAAAGTTAACGCCGTACGTAAATCTTCTGGCAGTTGCTGAATTGTGCGATGAACGGTTCCTTCGATCTCGTCGCGCAGCAATGCTCGCTCCGGCGACTCGAGATCTTTGAGGCCGTGATCACCATCGTAAAACTCAGCATCTTCTGAACTTACATCGCTATCTGGTGGGCGGCGTCCGCGAGACACCAGATAGTTCTTCGCCGTGTTGATGGCGATACGGTATAGCCACGTGTAAAACGCACTATCACCGCGAAAGTTGCCTAGTGCACGGTAGGCCTTGATAAAGGCTTCCTGTGCAACGTCCTGCGCTTCATGGGTGTCGTGCACAAACCGCACGATCAACCCGAGAATTTTGTGCTGGTATTTCAGCACTAGCAGATCAAAAGCTCGCTTGTCGCCGCGTTGAACGCGCTCGACCAGCTGCTGATCCTCTTCCTGGGTTAGCATGAACACTCCTCGTTGTACTTGAAGGAGGCTTGCATAACTAAACGATCAGGCTTGCAAACATAGACTCGGTCTTTTCGCAAAAGTTCTCCCCCTTCAAGCAAGTTTCCGGCACGCACTGATTTGGCACACACGAAAAACGCAGCACGGGCAACGCCGGCTGCGCGAATAATCTTGTCGCCGGTTTTCTGACGCGTCCAATGCTCCCGACGGGCCAATAAACTCAACGTTTTCCCAGCTTTCGGGCAACCTGCTATTGAGTCGGGGCTTATGCAAAAAGTTCCCGCTTCAATAACTGGCTGATTTTACCCTAGCCGTGCACCGTAATCTCACATTGCCACGAATGCCCGGCTATTGTGCCGCTCAGCCCCTCTATATACTAGTGGCCCGTGTGACCCTTTGATTCGCCGATCCAGGCGTCCTGTTTGCGCCACCTCTTCGGATCGCTTTTTGCGGAATCCTTCAAATGAGCCAACAGTTTCAACACGATGTCCTGGTGATCGGTAGCGGCGCGGCCGGCTTGAGTCTTGCGCTGACCCTCCCTAGCCACCTGCGGATTGCGGTACTGAGCAAGGGCGACCTGGCCAACGGCTCGACATTTTGGGCCCAGGGCGGTGTCGCCGCGGTATTGGACGACACCGACACGGTGCAGTCCCATGTCGAAGACACCCTCAACGCTGGCGGCGGCCTGTGCAATGAAGAGGCGGTGCGCTTTACCGTCGAGCACAGTCGTGAGGCGATCCAGTGGTTGATCGACCAAGGCGTGCCGTTTACGCGCGACGAACACGCGGGCAATGACGACGGTGGTTTCGAATTCCACCTGACCCGCGAAGGCGGCCACAGCCATCGCCGTATCATCCACGCCGCCGACGCAACGGGCGCTGCGATCTTCAAGACTTTGCTAGAGCAAGCCCGCCAACGCCCCAACATTGAATTGCTGGAACAGCGAGTTGCCGTCGACCTGATCACCGAAAAACGCCTGGGCCTTGAAGGCGAGCGCTGCCTCGGTGCCTACGTACTCAACCGCGCCAGCGGTGAGGTGGACACCTACGGTGCACGCTTCACCATTCTCGCCTCGGGCGGCGCGGCCAAGGTCTACCTCTACACCAGCAACCCCGACGGTGCCTGCGGCGACGGCATCGCCATGGCCTGGCGCTCGGGCTGCCGGGTGGCCAACCTGGAATTCAACCAGTTCCACCCCACTTGCCTGTATCACCCCCAGGCCAAGAGCTTCCTGATCACCGAAGCCCTGCGCGGCGAAGGTGCGCACTTGAAACTGCCCAACGGCGAACGCTTTATGCAGCGCTTCGACCCACGTGCCGAACTGGCCCCACGGGACATCGTCGCCCGCGCCATCGACCACGAAATGAAGCGCCTGGGCATCGACTGCGTGTACCTGGACATCAGCCACAAGCCCGAAGCCTTTATCAAGACCCACTTCCCCACCGTCTACGAACGCTGCCTGGCATTCAATATCGACATCACCAAAGGCCCGATTCCGGTGGTGCCCGCCGCCCACTACACCTGCGGCGGCGTGATGGTCGATCAGCATGGGCGCACCGACGTGCCCGGCCTGTATGCAATTGGCGAAACCAGCTTTACCGGCTTGCACGGCGCCAACCGCATGGCCAGCAACTCGCTGCTCGAATGCTTTGTGTATGCGCGTTCGGCAGCAGAAGACATTCTCGACCAACTGCCGACCATCCCCGTGCCCGATGCCCTGCCCCGCTGGGATGCCAGCCAGGTTACCGATTCGGACGAAGACGTGATCATCGCCCACAACTGGGATGAGCTGCGGCGCTTCATGTGGGACTACGTGGGGATCGTGCGCACCACCAAGCGCCTGCAACGGGCCCAGCACCGGGTGCGTATGCTGTTGGATGAGATCGACGAGTTCTATAGCAACTACAAAGTCAGCCGCGACCTGATCGAGCTGCGCAACCTGGCCCAGGTAGCGGAGCTGATGATTCGCTCAGCCATGGAACGCAAAGAGAGCCGAGGCCTGCATTACACCCTCGACTACCCCGAGATGCTGCCCGAAGCCCGCGACACTATTCTGGTGCCAACCACCTACGGCGACTGAACTTCAAGCGTACCCGCAGGCGTCGATGCACATCGGCGACCTGCGAATCCGCTGGCACGCAAACAGAACGCACCCACCATTGGCCCGGTAACCGATAACGCAGCACCACAATAAGTGGCAATGCCACGCTATCGGGACGCAACTGCACAACGTGCCAACCCCGCTCGTCACTGAACAACTGCCAGCCATCCGCGTCACGGCGCAAGCCACGAATCGACGAACGGTGAGTCAACAATAGATGACGCGGCAAGGCCCAGACGGCATGCGTCAGACACAACAACACGCCAAGGCTTGAATAAGGCAGATCGAGAGACAACAGCGCGCCCAACGCGAACAACTGGGCGAGGAGATACGCCGCCAGCAACAGCCGTGAGGCCTGCCAGCGGCATTCGAAAGCGGGGTTACTTGGGCTGGACACGATCCAGGATCATCCGAACCATGCGTTGCAGCTCTGGGTCTTCAGATTCGGCGCGCTCCATGAACCAGCCGAACATGTCCTGGTCTTCGCAGGTCAGCAGCCTGACGTAGAGGTCGCGGTCCACCTGGTTGAGCGTTGCGTACACCTCTTTGGTGAAAGGCACCAACAACACATCCAACTCAAGCATGCCGCGACGGCTGTGCCAGTAGAGGCGATTGATTTCTACATCTTCGACCATGGAGCGCTCCTCAAATAGGCGGCAAGTATACAGGCCCGACGACAGTGGGACACTCGGCTTTGGTCGCCCCATACGGAAACTATCCATTTGCCGGGCGCCCCTCTATGATGCACCCATGACTTTTTGACCTGCGATGACCCATGGCTGACTCTGCTTTCTTCTGCCCCCTGTCCCACGAAGGCGTTCTCGCCGTCCGCGGCGCCGACGCTGCCAAGTTCCTGCAAGGGCAACTGACCTGCAACCTCAATTACCTGAGCGACACCCAGGCCAGTCTTGGCGCGCGCTGCACGCAAAAGGGGCGCATGCAATCGAGCTTTCGCATCCTGCTGCAAGGTGACGGCGTGTTGCTGGCAATGGCTACTGAACTGCTGGAGCCACAACTGGCAGACCTGAAGAAATACGCGGTCTTCTCCAAATCCAAGCTCACCGACGAAAGCGCCGCTTGGGTGCGTTTTGGCCTGGTGAACGCAGAACCGGCACTCGCCAAGCTCGGCCTTGAGCTACCGGCCGAGACCGACAGCGTCGCACGCACCGAAACCCTGATCGCTATCCGCGTATCCCCAGGCCGTGCCGAACTCTGGGTACCCGCCGAGCAAGCAGACGCTGTGCGCGGCCAATTGCAGCTCGACGAAAAACCGTTGAATGATTGGCTGCTGGGCCAGGTCCGCGCGGGTATCGGCCAGGTCATGGCGCAAACCCGCGAGCTGTTCATCCCGCAGATGCTTAACCTGCAAGCCGTGGGCGGCGTGAGTTTCAAGAAAGGTTGCTACACCGGCCAGGAAATCGTCGCGCGCATGCAGTACCTGGGCAAACTCAAGCGCCGCCTGTATCGCCTGAGCCTCAATTCGGCCGAGATGCCCGAGCCAGGCACCCCGCTGTTTTGCCCCAGCCATAACAGCGCGATCGGCGAAGTGGTGATTGCCGCAAAAGCTGACCAAGTGATTGAACTTCTGGCCGTGTTGCAAGCCGAAGCTGCCGATAGTGGCGATGTGCACTTAGGCACACTGGAAGGCCCCGGTCTGCAACTGCTTGACCTGCCCTACACACTCGACCGTGATCGAGAGATCCAGCGTTAGTCGCCGTACCCTTTTGCAACACCCTAGAGAGCATGAATGAACAAGCTGGCGGAAAAAGTCCAACAGGCTTTGGTTACGGCCATCGGCAACGATGACCTGGTTCTGCCGACTTTGCCGGAAGTGGCCCTGAACATTCGTCAGGCCGCTGAAGACCCGGAAATCAGCATCAGCCACTTGAGCAAAGTGATCGGTCGCGATACCGCGCTGTCGGCACGCCTGATCAAAGTGGTCAACAGCCCGCTGTTGCGCGCCACCCAGGAAGTCACCGACCTGCACACCGCTATCACTCGGCTGGGCACCAACTACAGCAGTAACCTGGCCATCGGCCTGGTGATGGAGCAAATCTTCCACGCCCGCTCCGATGCGGTGGATCAGAAGATGCGTGATGTATGGCGTCGCAGCCTGGAAGTGGCCGGTGTGAGTTATGTGCTGTGCCGCAGCCACAGTCAGCTCAAGCCAGACCAGGCAGCCCTGGGCGGCCTGGTGCATCAGATCGGCGTGCTGCCGATCCTCACGTACGCCGAAGACCACTACGAGTTGCTCTCCGACCCGGTCAGCCTCAACCATGTCATCGACAGCATCCACCCACTGCTGGGGGACAAATTGCTCAGCGGTTGGGACTTCCCGGAAATGCTGGCGAAACTGCCAGGCCAATACCTGAACCTGGAACGAGACTCTGCCAGCCTCGACTACATCGACCTGGTGCAAATCGCCGTACTGTATTGCCATCGCGGCACCGATCATCCGCTGGCGGACTTTCCGGTGTCTACCCTGCCGGCCCTCAAGAAGCTGCGGGTCGACCCTTACAGTGAAGCCCTGCGGGCCGAGCTGGATGAAGCGCGCTCGATGTTCTACTGATCAACCGGCGATAAAACTGACCCGCACCTTAAGCCCGGCGCGCTCGCCATCGTGCAGGCTGATCTGCGCCAGGTGCGCCCGGCAGATCTCACCCACAATCGCCAGACCCAAGCCAGACCCCATGCCCTGCTGGCTGCGGCGGTAGAAACGCTCGAACACCCGGTCGCGCTCATCCGAAGGAATGCCGGGGCCGTCATCCTCCACTTCCAGCACCGCTGGCGCCGTCACCCGCAGAATCACGTTGCCGCCCGGTGGCGTGTGGGCCAAGGCGTTGTCCACCAGGTTGCTCAATAACTCGTTCAACAGTGTCGGCTCGCCGCGCAGCCATACCGGTTCGTCAGCTTCCAACGCCAACGCAACGCCCCGTGCATGCGCCAGCGGTGCCATGGCCATGCCCAGTTCACGGGCCAATTGGCTCAGGTCCAACAGCTGCGCGCCACCCTCGGCAATCGCTCGGGCGCCGTTTTCGATGCGGGCCAGGGACAGCAATTGGTTGGCCAGATGGGTCAGACGATCAGTGCCTTGGGCGGCGGTTTCCAGGGTGCTGCGCCAGGTGTCTGGGGCGTCGCTGCGCAGGCCCAGTTCCAAGCGAGCCTTGAGCGCCGCAAGTGGAGTGCGCAACTCGTGGGCCGCGTCGGCAATAAACTGCGCCTGGCGCTCGAACTGGCCGCGCAGCCGTTCAGTGAAGTGATTGAGGGAGCGCACCAGCGGGCCGAACTCATGTTGCACTTCCACCAGCGGCAGTGGGCGCAGGTCATCCGGCTGGCGCTCTTCTACCGCCGTGCGCAGGCGCTCCAGCGGGCGCAACGCAGCACTCACGGCAAACCACACCAGCAACAAGGCCCCCACTGCGAGCATGCCCAGCCGCAGCAAGGTGTCGGCCATCAGGCTGCGGGCCATGCTCACGCGGGCTTCATCGGTTTCGGCCACGCGGATTTCGGCCATGCCATTCATATTCGGTTCAGAAACTGCTTTGAGCAGGCTCACCACCCGCACGGGCTGGCCCTGATAAACGGCGTCGTAAAAGCGTGCCAAGGCTGGATAATCATCGGTGCGCGGCGTACCGGGCGGCGGGCCGGGAAGGTTTTCGTAACCCGAAATCAACTTCTGATCGATGTCATTGACCTGGTAGTAAATACGCCCGGCGCTGTCGTAAGCGAAGGTGTCCAGGGCCACGTACGGCACGTTGGCGCTCAGGGTGCCGTCGACTTGGGTCAAGCCAGCGGCGATAGTGCGGGCAGACGCCAGCAGCGTGCGGTCGTAGGCCGTGTCGGCCGCCTCGCGACCGTTCCAGTAGGCACTCATGCCGCTGGCCAGCATCAGCAGCACCAGCAACAGCGCCAGGTTCCACAGCAGCCGCCAGCGCAGGCTGCTGGGCTTATGCATCGCGGGCTTCCAGCAGGTAGCCGAGGCCGCGGAAAGTCACGATGGCGATGGGCTGGCCGTCGAGTTTCTTGCGCAGGCGGTGCACGTAGATTTCGATGGCATCGGGGCTGGCTTCTTCGTCCAGGCCAAACACCTGGGAAGCGAGTTGCTCCTTGCTCATCACCCGGCCCGGGCGGGCGATCAGTGCCTCAAGCACCGCTTGCTCGCGGGAGGTCAACGTCATCAACTCGCCGCCAACCGTGAAGCGCCGCGTGTCGAGGTCATAAACAAGAACGCCGCAAGTTTGTTGGCGCTCGCCGCCCAACACACTGCGGCGCAATAGCGCTTTGACCCGTGCTTCTAACTCGGTCAACTCGAACGGTTTGGCCAGATAGTCGTCAGCACCGAGATTCAGGCCATGCACGCGGTCTTTCACATCGCTGCGCGCCGTCAGCATCAGCACCGGCAGATTTTTCCCACGAGCCCTCAAACGCGCAAGCACCTCGAAACCATCCATGCGCGGCAGCCCTACATCGAGGATCGCGGCGGCGTACTCCTCACTGCTCAAGGCCAGGTCCGCCGCCACGCCGTCGTGCAATACGTCGACGGTCAAACCCGTGCTCTTGAGCGCCTGGGCGACACTTTCGGCAAGCTGCAGATGGTCTTCAACCAGGAGGACACGCATGGATTTCTACCTCGTTCAGGAGTGGTCAACGCCACACTTTGCCGGGCAGTTTACAGGCGCGGCCTGCCCTGTGAAGCCCGAAAACATTGAAAGGCCGCTGAAAGGTTAGTGAAAGCTTCGCCCTTTAGCATCCAGACACGGTAGCTCATGCCTGCCCAGCGACCTGAGCCGTCGCGCCCGAAAAACGCCTCGAAGCGTTTTCGCCAAAATAAGAACAATAACGGAGTACACCACGATGCTGTCGACACAGCCCCAGGCTTGCCCGCCTGTACGTTTTTCCCGCCTTACCCAGACCGCCCTTGCCAGTGCCACTGCCCTTGCCGGCTTTTCGCCGCTTAGCCAGGCTGCCTTCTTCGAAGACAGTAGCGCGACACTGGAAACCCGCAACATGTACTTCAACCGCGACTTCCGCGACGGCACCAGCGCCCAGCAATCCAAGCGCGACGAATGGGCCCAGGGCTTTATGCTCAACCTGCAATCAGGCTACACCGATGGCACCGTCGGTTTTGGCGTGGATGCGCTGGGCATGCTCGGGGTCAAGCTCGACTCCAGCCCCGACCGCACCGGCACCGGCCTGCTGCCCACCCACGACGATGGCCGCGCCGCCGACTCGTACTCCAAGCTGGGCCTGACCGGCAAAGTGAAAATCTCTGCCACCGAGTTGAAAGTCGGTTCGCTGATTCCCGAGCTGCCAATCCTCAAGCCCAACGACGGTCGCATCCTGCCGCAAACCTTCAACGGTGGCCTGATCACTTCCAAGGAATTCAAAAACCTGGTGTTCACCGGTGGCCGCCTGGACAAAGCCAAGGACCGCGACGACAGCAACTACGAAGACATCGCCCTCAACAACAAAAACAGCCGCTTCCTCAGCGGCGCCACCGGCAAGCACTTCAACTTCGGCGGCGCCGACTATAAGTTCGCCGACAAGATCACCGGCAGCTATCACTTCGCCCAGCTCGACGACGTGTACCGCCAGCACTTCCTCGGCCTGGTGGCCGCCCGCCCGATGGGCCCCGGCACCTTCGCCACCGACCTGCGCCTGGCCATCAGTGATGACACCGGCTCAGCCCGTGGCGGCAAGATCGACAACACCTCCCTCAACGGCCTGTTCAGCTATGCCCTCAATGGCCATAAGCTCAGCGCCGGTTACCAGCACATGTCCGGTGACAGCGCGTTCCCGTATGTGGATGGCAGCGACCCGTACCTGGTCAACTTCGTGCAGATCAACGACTTTGCCGGCGCCGAAGAACGCTCCTGGCAGGCACGCTACGACTACGACTTCGCCAAACTGGGTATTCCGGGTTTGAGTTTTATGAGCCGTTACCTCTCGGGTGACAATATCAAGCTCAAGAACGGCGACACCGGCAAAGAGTGGGAGCGCAACAGCGAGATCAAGTACGTGGTGCAAAGCGGCACGTTCAAGGATGTGGCCGTGCGTCTGCGTAATGCCACGTACCGCTCCAATTATTCAGCCCGTGATGCGGATGAAATGCGCTTGCTGGTGAGTTACAGCATTGCTCTTTGGTAGTCGCCACTTATAACAACAAAGACGGAGATAACACATGACCCTCTCACTGCGTAAATTGGCCCTCGCCGCCGGCTGCATGCTGTTCGCCGGCCAACTGCTGGCCGCCGACGAACCCAAGCGCCCGGAATGCATCGCACCAGCCTCCCCCGGCGGTGGTTTTGACCTGACCTGCAAACTGGCGCAGAGCGCGCTGGTGAACGAGAAGCTGCTGAGCAAACCAATGCGTGTGACCTACATGCCCGGCGGCGTCGGCGCGGTGGCCTACAACGCCGTGGTCGCCCAGCGCCCGGCAGACGCTGGCACCCTGGTAGCGTGGTCCAGCGGCTCGCTGTTGAACCTGGCCCAAGGTAAGTTCGGCCGCTTCGATGAAAGCGCCGTGCGCTGGTTGGCAGCGGTGGGTACCAGCTACGGTGCCATCGCGGTGAAAGCCGATTCGCCCTACAAGACCCTCGATGATCTCGTCAAAGCCCTGAAGAAAGATCCGGGCAGCGTGGTCATCGGTTCCGGCGGCACCGTCGGCAGCCAGGACTGGATGCAAACCGCGTTGATCGCCAAGGCCGCCGGGATCAACCCGCGTGAGCTGCGTTACGTGGCCCTCGAAGGCGGCGGCGAAATCGCCACGGCCTTGCTTGGCGGTCACATCCAAGTGGGCAGCACCGACATCTCCGACTCCATGCCGCACATCCTGAGCGGTGACATGCGCCTGCTGGCGGTGTTCTCCGAAGAGCGCCTGGACGAGCCGGAAATGAAGAACATTCCGACCGCCAAAGAGCAAGGCTACGACATCGTCTGGCCAGTGGTGCGTGGTTTCTACCTCGGGCCAAAAGTCAGCGATGCCGACTACGCCTGGTGGAAAGAAGCCTTCGACAAACTGCTGGCCTCCGACGAGTTCGCCAAGCTGCGTGACCAGCGCGAGCTGTTCCCGTTTGCCATGACCGGCCCGGAGCTGGACACCTACGTGAAGAAACAAGTGGCTGACTACAAAGTGCTGGCCAAAGAGTTTGGCCTGATCCAGTAATCGCCCCTCTGTGGGAGCAGGCGTGCCCAAATGCCAGTCAGTTAAGAACTAGAAAGAGTCAACAGTAACCTGTGGCGAGGGAGCTTGCTCCCGCTGGGTCGCGAAGCGGCCCCAACAATGGGCCTGCTACGCAGTCCAGCGGGAGCAAGCTCCCTCGCCACAGGTACTGCGCTCGCCCTTGATTGACTGGCATTCGGGCTTGCCCGCTCCCACAAAAGCGGCCTAGGAGTTTCCTATGCTTTTACAACGCATTTTCGCCAGCATCATGCTGCTGGTCTGCGCCGGCCTCGCGCTGATGGCGTGGCCGTATCAGGCTGCATTTTCCTACGAACCGGTGGGGCCACGGGCCTACCCGCTGTTGATGCTCGGGCTGATGAGCCTGGGCTTGATCTACATGATCATTCGCCCACAGCCGACCAAGCACACTGAAGAAGAACCCGCGCTAGACCGCGAAACCCTGATCAAGATCGGCATTTGCGTCGGCCTGCTGATCGTGTTCGCCGGCACCTTCGAACCTCTGGGTTTCATCCTCAGCAGCATGTTGATCGGCATCCCCATGGCACGCCTGTATGGCGGCCGCTGGTTGCCGAGCGTGGTGATCGTCAGCCTCATGGCCATCGGCCTTTATCTGCTGTTCGATAAAGCCATGGATGTGCCGTTGCCCCTTGGCCTGCTCGACGTTCTGGAGAACTGATATGGATACTTTTGGCTATTTGGGCCAAGGCTTCGGCGTCGCGCTGAGCCCTTACAACCTGGTGACCGCGCTGTGCGGCACCTTGATCGGCACCGTGGTCGGCCTGCTGCCGGGCCTGGGCCCGATCAACGGCGTGGCGTTGTTGATCCCCATCGCATTCGCCCTGGGCCTGCCGCCGGAATCGGCGCTGATCCTGCTGGCAGCGGTGTACCTGGGCTGCGAATACGGCGGCCGTATCAGCTCGATCCTGCTCAACATCCCAGGCGAAGCCTCCACCGTAATGACCACCCTCGACGGCTACCCAATGGCCCGCAAAGGCCTGGCCGGCGTGGCGCTGTCGTTGTCGGCATGGAGTTCGTTCATCGGTGCGTTTATCGCCACCTGCGGCATGGTGCTGTTTGCGCCCCTATTGGCCAAATGGGCAATTGCCTTCGGCCCGGCGGAATATTTCGTACTGATGGTGTTTGCGATTGTGTGCCTGGGCGGCATGGCCGGTGACAAGCCGCTGAAGACGTTTGTGGCGGCGCTGATCGGCCTGTTCCTGTCAGCAGTTGGCATCGATGCCAACAGCGGGGTTTACCGCTTCACTGGCGACAATATCCACCTTACCGACGGCATCCAGTTCGTGGTGTTGGTGCTGGGGCTGTTCTCCATCAGCGAAATCCTGTTGCTGCTGGAAAAAACCCACCGTGGCCAGGAAGCCGTAAAAGCTACCGGACGCATGATGTTCAACCTGAAGGAAGCGTCCTCCGTCTTTGTAGTTAACATCCGTTGCGGCCTGCTGGGTTTCATCATGGGCGTATTGCCAGGTGCAGGCGCCACGTTGGCCTCGGCCGTTGCCTACATGACCGAAAAACGCCTGGCCGGTGCCAGCGGCAAGTTCGGCCAAGGCGACATGCGTGGCCTGGCTGCACCAGAAACTGCGATCGGCGCGTCTGCTTGTGGTGCCCTGGTGCCCATGCTGACCCTCGGCGTACCCGGCTCGGGCACCACGGCGGTGATGATCGGCGCGCTGTCGCTGTACAACATCACCCCTGGCCCGCTGCTGTTCCAACAGCAACCGGACATCGTCTGGGGCCTGATCGCTTCGTTGTTTATCGCCAACATCATGCTGGTGATCCTCAACATCCCGATGATCCGCATCTTTACCCGCATCCTCGCCGTGCCGAACTGGGCGCTGGTGCCAGTGATCGCCATCATCACTGCGATTGGTGTATACGCGGTTCACGCCACCACCTTCGACCTGTTCCTGATGGTGGGCATCGGCATCTTCGGTTACATCCTGCGCAAGCTCGACTTCCCCCTCTCGCCGGTGCTGCTGGGCTTTATTCTCGGCGGTTTGATGGAGCAGAACCTGCGCCGTGCGCTGTCGATCTCCAACGGTGCGCTGGACATCCTCTGGTCGAGCCCAATCACCTTTGGGGTGTGGGTGCTGACCGCGCTGATGCTGATGTTCCCGCTGGTGCGTATCTACCGTAAACGTGCCCAGCAGCGTCGTGCCGTGGCCGATGTCTGAGGTCACCTTTAAACAATGGTGGGCAACACCGCTGGTCGGCTTGGCCGGCGGTTACCTGGCCAGCCTCGTCGGCTGGCCTTTGCCGTACATGGTCGGCTCGTTGCTGGCGATCATCCTGGTGCGCTGCCTCACGCCGTGGCAGTTGGCCGAAATACCCGGAGGGCGCAAATGCGGCCAATGGGTGGTCGGGATAGGTATCGGGCTGCACTTCACCCCGGTGGTGATCGAGCAGGTGATGAGTCACTTCGGGCTGATCTTCTTTGGCGCGCTGGTCACCAGCCTGTCGAGCGTGGTGGGCGTGTGGTTGATGCGCCGCAGCGGTGAAGACCGTGCCACGGCGTTTTTCTCCAGCATGCCGGGCGGTTCCGGTGAGATGGTCAACCTCGGTGCACGTAACGGCGCGGTGCTTAGCCGTGTCGCGGCGGGGCAGAGTTTGCGGGTGTTGGTGGTGGTGCTGTGTGTGCCAGCGATCTTCAAGTACCTGCTTGACGGCGGCGCACCGCAGTTTCATCCGGCGCCGGTGAGTTGGCCTTGGCTGTTCGCGTTGTTTCCGATAGGCGCGTTGGTGGCTTGGGGTTGGCAGCGTTTGCGCCAGCCAAACCCGTGGCTGTTTGGGCCGCTGTTGGTCAGTGCAACCGCCAGTGTTGTGTGGGATTTGCATATCGGCTTGCCCGATGGCGGCAGCCAGATTGGCCAATGGTTGATCGGCAGCGGGCTGGGGTGTCACTTCAACCGACAGTTCTTTCGCCGTGCGCCTTCGTTTATGGCCCGTACCTTGGTGGGCACGGCCTTGACCATGGCGCTGGCCACATTGGCGGCGGTGGGTTTGAGCGCCCTGACCCATCTGGACCTGCGCTCGCTGACGCTGGGCATGATGCCCGGCGGGATTGCCGAGATGAGTTTGACGGCGGAGACCTTGCAACTGTCGGTGCCGCTGGTGACGGCGATGCAGGTGATGCGTTTGTTGTTTGTGCTGTTTTTGGCAGAGCCGTTGTTCAGACGCTGGAATAGCCAGCCCGACAAGATCTGACGCCGAACACTGTTCAAAATGTGGGAGGGGGCTTGCTCCCGATTGCAGTGTGTCAGTCAATCAATGAGTGACAGACACACCGCAATCGGGAGCAAGCCCCCTCGCACATTTGTAATGCATTGGGCATTAGAGTGGCGGCAACCGCCACTCAATCGGCGTCTCGCCATTCTGCTCAAGAAACTTGTTGGTGCGGCTGAAATGCCCGCAGCCCAAGAACCCCCGATACGCCGACAACGGCGACGGATGCACCGAGGTCAGCACCAGGTGCTTGGTGGCATCAATCAGCTTCTGCTTGCCTTGGGCATGCGCGCCCCACAGCAAAAATACCAAGTGCGGCTGATGCTCGCTGACCACTTCGATAATCCGATCAGTAAAGAACTGCCAGCCCTTGCCCGCGTGGGCGTTGGCATTGGCGCGCTCGACTGTCATCGTGGTGTTGAGCATCAGCACGCCTTGGTCGGCCCAACTTTGCAGGTAGCCGTGGTTGGGGATGTCGATGTTCAGGTCGCGCTTGAGTTCTTTGTAGATGTTGACCAGCGATGGCGGCGCCGGCACGCCCGGCTGCACCGAGAAGCATAGGCCGTGGGCTTGCCCTGGGCCGTGGTAAGGGTCTTGGCCGAGGATCACCACCTTGACCTTGTCCAGCGGCGTTGAGTTGAGCGCGTTGAAAATCAGCGGGCCAGGCGGGTAGATCTCTTTACCGGCCGCATGTTCCTGACGCAGGAACTCGCGCAATTGGGCCATGTACGGCTGCTCGAACTCATCCCGCAGGGCATGTTTCCAGCTGGGTTCGAGTTTGATACGGTCGTCTTCGGTCATGGTTCAATGGTCTTGTAAAAAAGAATGACGCGAACCCTAGGAAAGCCAACCCCGCTTGTCAATTGATCTGACACACATCCGGCACTTTCCTACCAAGAGATCATACTGATCTCTCACTCCCCCGAATGAGGTCATGATGAACCTGCACTTCGAAGAGCTGACCGGCAGCGACGGTGCCCGCATCGGCATCGCCAGCCTCGACGCTGAAAAGTCCCTCAACGCCCTCTCCTTGCCGATGATCCTGGCCCTGGGCGAACGCCTGGACGCCTGGGCCAAAGACCCGAACATCGTTTGCGTACTGTTGCGCGGCAACGGCCCCAAGGCTTTTTGCGTCGGCGGCGAGGTACGCAGCCTGGCCATCGCGTGCCTTGAGCAGCCGGGTGTCGTGCCCGACCTGGCCGCACAGTTTTTTGCTGCGGAATACCGCCTGGACTACCGCCTGCACACCTACCCCAAGCCGCTGATCTGCTGGGGCCATGGCTACGTGCTGGGGGGCGGCATGGGCCTTTTGCAAAGTGCGGCGGTGCGCATCGTGACGCCGAGCAGCCGCTTGGCCATGCCCGAGATCAGCATTGGCCTGTATCCGGATGTCGGCGCCAGTTGGTTCCTGTCGCGCCTGCCCGGCAAGCTCGGTTTATTTCTGGGCCTTACCGGTGCCCATATCAATGGGCGTGACGCGCTGGACCTGGGCCTGGCCGACCGCTTCCTGCGCGACGACCAACAGGACGAACTGCTCGATGGCCTGCTGCAACTGAACTGGCAAGAACAGACCGAGATACAGCTCAACAGCCTGTTCAAAGCCCTGGCCCAGGAAGCCATCGACCAGCAGCCCGAAGCGCAGTGGCTACCGCGCCGCGCGCAGATCGATGAATGGTTGGACGTGGGCGATGTGCGCAGTGCCTGGCGCGCCTTGAGCCAACTGCGTGATCACAGTGACCCGCTGCTCAGCCGTGCCGGCAAAACCCTGAGCGAAGGCTGCCCGCTGACGGCTCATCTGGTGTGGGAGCAGATTCAGCGTGCACGCCATCTGTCCCTGGCCCAAGTGTTCCAGATGGAATACACCCTAAGTCTCAACTGCTGCTGCCATCCCGAGTTCAGCGAAGGGGTGCGCGCACGCTTGATCGACAAGGACCAGACGCCGCACTGGCATTGGCCCGACATCAACACTGTGCCACAAGCGGTGGTGCAAGCGCACTTCCACAAGGCGTGGGAGGGTCGGCACCCACTGGCGGATTTATCCGACTACTGAAGTGTTTGCCCGCAAAAAAGCGGCGCATCATGCGCCGCTTGCCGTTCAGGCCCGTCAACGGTGACCGCCGCGGCCACCTCCATGATCAGAACCGCGACCGTGCCCACGACCGCCATTCCCGCCGTGATCCCCCCAGCCCTGGTTCGGATACGGACGGTATCCGGCACGAGGTCCGGCCGGATAGTAACGGGGTGCCGGCTGATAATAGCGCGGCGCCGAGTAGTAACGCGGCTGAGGCGCGTAGTAGCGCGGTGCCGGGTAGTAATCGCGGCGGTATTGATACGCCGTGCCGCCGCCGTAGTAGTACGCCGGCGCCGGAGAGGTATAGACCTCGGATCGATAGTAGCTTTGGCCTCCATCATAGTAGGGCACGCAAGCGGAAAGGGTCAGACCGAGTAAAACACTGAGCAGCAGTCGTCGATACATGGCGGCCTCCTGGACCGCGAAAGAGCACCTCCAGCGACGCTGGGGAGCGGCATTCAGCTTTCACCAAATGACGAAATATCTGACATCAAAAACCGAATCTGGTGCGCTTTAGTAACAGATTGATACACCTAAGTAGACGGGTGGATACAACCTTGTGATGCCACGCCTGAATAGACCTTATCCTTCAAAAAGCTTTATCGATTCAGTAAATTTATCTGGCCGGAAACTTTGCGCATTGCGATGATGTCACTATGATATCGCACCTTGCCAGGGAGGCTCTAGCGTGCGCCCTTCGCTAACCTCGCCGGATTCGATCCATGAAAATCTCAAGTAAGCTGCTGCTTTCATTTCTTCTGTGTGCACTGGTCACCCTCGGAGTTGGCCTGCTGGGCATCAAAGGCGTCGTTCGACTCGCTACAGCCCTGGAACTGACCTTCTCCAACAACCTGGTCTCCGTCAGCAACACCGCCGCCACCCTCAATGGCCTGGTCGCCCACAACCGCGGCCTGTACCGCTTGATGGACGCCAGCAAAGGCGACGTCGCGCCCCAGGACCGCGACCGCGTGCGCCAGGATATCGCCAGCGAACTCAAACGCAGCCAGGCCGCCTACGCCACCTACCGCGCAACACCGCTGGAAGACGACGAGCGGGCAGCCGGCGATAAGCTCGACCAGATCTGGCCAACCTACGTCAGCAGCTCCGAACGCATCATCTCGATGCTGGATGGCGGCCAGGTCGAGCAGGCACGCAGTCAGCTCAACTCCACCAACAATGAGCTGTTTCGTCAGGCGCGCGAGCTGATTCGCGTGATGATCGAGTCCAACAATCGCCAGATCAAGGAAGGTTCCATCGCCGCCGATGACCTGCGCAACAGCGCGTTGACCTGGATGATCAGCGGCATCGTATTGGCCTTCATCATTGCGATCATTATTGGCGTACTGATCACCCGTCTGATCACCCGCCCTATCGCCCAGGCGGTGCAAAGCGCCCAGCGCATCGCCAATGGCGATCTGACTCAGGCCATCGTCACCGACCGCACCGACGAAGCCGGGCAATTGCTGATGGCGCTGTCGGACATGCAAGGCGGGCTGAAGAGCACCCTGGTGGAAATCGCCAACGCCTCCGACCAACTCGCATCGGCCGCCGAAGAACTGAGCGCGGTCACCGATGAAAGCAGCCGGGGCTTGACCCGCCAAAATGACGAAATCCAACAAGCGGCCACTGCCGTCAACCAGATGACAGCTGCGGTAGACGAAGTGGCGAGCAACGCGGTCTCCACCTCGCAAGCCTCGCTCCAGGCCACCACTGAAGCTGAAGACGGTCGCCAGCAAGTGGCACAGGCGGTGTCCGGCATGAGTTCGATGGTGGGCGAGATCAACGACTCCACGCAGTCGGTGGCCGACCTCGCTGGCCAGGTACGCGAAATCGGCAAGGTGATCGATGTGATCCGTGGCATCGCCGACCAGACCAACCTGCTGGCCCTCAACGCGGCCATCGAAGCAGCGCGGGCCGGTGAGCAAGGTCGCGGTTTTGCCGTGGTGGCCGATGAAGTGCGAGCCCTGGCCCATCGCACCCAAACCTCCACCGTCGACATCGAAAAAATGATCGGCGAAGTGCAAGTCGGCGCCGACGCCGCCGTGGCCGCCATGAACAAGAGCCTGACCTGGGCCAATAACACCCAGACCCTCGCGCAGAACGCCGGTGAAGCCTTGCAACGGATCACCACCAGCGTGGCAAAGATCAACGAGCGCAATCTGGTGATCGCTTCCGCCTCTGAAGAGCAGGCTCAGGTGGCCCGTGAAGTGGACCGCAACCTGCTGAACATCCAGGACCTGTCTACCCAAACCGCCGCCGGCGCCCACCAGACCAACGCCTCCAGCCAAGACCTGTCGCGCCTGGCCACTTCGTTCAACGTGTTGGTGAGCAAGTTCCAGCTGTAAGTAGCCTGCATCGGGGCAGCGCTGTATCGTGCAAGGCACACCGGGCATCACCCGCAACCTTGCACCCTCCAGCCTGAACCGAACAATGACCACGCCAACCCTCTGCCCCGCCTGTGGCGCCCGCAACGACTGCACCCTGGCTGACCCGCGTACCGCCGATCAAGCGTGCTGGTGCTTCAGCGTCACCATCGACCCGGCGGTGCTTGAAGCCCTGCCCGATGAGCTGCGCAACAAGGCCTGCCTGTGCCCGCGCTGCGCCCAGGTCGATGAACAGTTGAAGCACTGCGATGCGCGTTGATCGGTTCCTCAGCAACCTCCCTCGTTTCAATCGCAAGCAAGTGCGCCTGTTGCTGGTAGAACGTCGGGTGACCGTCGATGGTATGGCAGTCAGCGATCCTCACCACGAGGTGCGGGAATTCAGCCAAGTATGTGTTGATGCTGAGGTGCTTCAAGCAGGCAAACCGGCACGGTATTTCATGCTGCATAAACCCCAAGGTTGTGTGAGTGCAACCTCAGACCCGCAGCACCCTACGGTTCTCGATCTGCTGGATGAGCCAAACAAAGACCAACTGCACATCGCCGGTCGCCTGGATTTCAACACTACAGGGCTCATGCTGATCACCAATGACGGCCAGTGGTCTCGGCGCCTGACGCAACCGCAGACCAAACTGCCCAAGATTTACCTCGTTGAGACTGAGCAAGTGATCGGCCCGGAGTACGCGGCCACCTTTGCAGCCGGCCTGTATTTCGCCTTTGAAGACCTCACCACCCAACCCGCCGAGCTGCGACTGCTCGGGCCGACGACGGCGCGGCTGAGCATTATCGAAGGGCGTTACCACCAGGTGAAACGCATGTTCGGGCATTTCGATAACAAGGTGATCGGGCTGCATCGCGAGCGCATGGGGCCTCTGGTGCTGGATGCCGCCCTCGCGCCAGGTGAGTACCGGACGCTGACAGACGACGAAATTCGACAGGTCTGACGACCGTTCAGCCGGTGAACGCAAAAAACCGCCGGCTCGCCTTGCGGGGTGACACCTGTGCTGCTTGAATCAAAATCACCAGCCAATATATGACTGGCGAGTCGCCTATACCTCCAAGAAACACTTTGCCCGCCCGCAACGCTTGATCTGCGGGCATCTTCGGCAAAATGCCCGCCATAACAACACCCGTCGGCCAGCCTTCACCGGATCGACATGGGCCTTCAATTTCCAGGCGTATGCCTACCTGTCACAAAGCTCGTGCAGTGTTACCTGCGCGCCCTACCCGCTTGCCAGGAGTCTTACGACATGAGGCCAGAAATCGCTGTGTTGGATATACAGGGTCAGTATCGGGTTTACACGGAGTTCTATCGCGCGGAGAAGGCTGAAAAGACCATCATCCTGGTCAACGGCTCGATGGCCACCACGGCATCCTTCGCCCAAACCGTCAAAAGCCTGCACCCGCAATTCAATGTGGTTTTGTACGATCAGCCCTACGCGGGTCGGTCCAAAATCCATAACCGCCATGAGCAGATGCTGACGAAGGAAGTCGAAGGCCAGATCCTCCTGGAACTCATCGACCACTTCGCCGCCGAACACGTGCTCTCGTTCTCATGGGGCGGCGCCGCCACCCTGGTCGCCCTCGCCCACCGCCCTCGCCGCGTCGAGAAGGCTGTGATCAGCTCGTTCTCTCCGGTCATCAACGCCCCCATGCGTGACTATCTGGAGCGGGGCGTCGACTACCTCGGCAACCTCGACCGCGACCGTGTCGGCCACCTGGTCAACAGCACCATCGGCAAACACCTGCCGTCGCTGTTCAAGCGCTTCAACTACAAACATGTGAGCAGCCTGGCCGAACATGAATATGGGCAGATGCACTTCCATATCAGCCAAGTCCTTTATAGCGATCGGCTGTGCTACCTCAAGGCCGCCAAGCAGATCGACATTCCGGTGCTGTTTTTAAACGGCGAATGGGACGAATACACCAGCGCCCAGGACGCCAAGCTGTTTGGCCAGCACGTGGCCAACAGCAGCTTCAGCACCGTGCAGGCCACCGGACACTTCCTGGACATGGAGCACAAAGCGGCGTGCCGCGATAGCAGGGAGGCGGTGGTGGGGTTCCTGAAACCCGAGCGACAGGCCAACCGATTGCGGTATCACCAGGGCCAGACACACCATGCCTTTGCGATCTGAAATGAACAACCCGGCAAACGCCCGCTTGTGTGGGAGCCGGGCTTGCCCGCGATGCAGGCACCTCGGTGTGGCAGGCATACCAAGGTGAAGCTATCGCAGGCAAGCCAGCTCCCACACACGCTTGTTTGATGCACGTAACCCACACATTTTTGAAGAAAAACTTCAAATCCCGGCGAACATCTGGTACAAAGTCAGCCGCTCTGAGCGGGTATAGTTTAATGGTAGAACAGTAGCTTCCCAAGCTTCCGACGAGGGTTCGATTCCCTCTACCCGCTCCACTCAGATTTTGGTCTCGCGTCAGGTTGTTCTTTGACGGGGGATGCACAAAAACCGGTCCTTTGAGGCCGGTTTTTTTATGGCTGAAATTTGAGGCGTTTGGCGTTGGCGCAGCACATACCTGTACAAATTTATTATTTTGTATAAGTATCACTCACAGCGCTGAAGCGTCGCCGCGCGCAATCACGGAGCCGAGCAATGACACGTCTACTGATTTCATTGTTGCTGGTATTGAGTGTGAGTAGTTGCGCCAATGTAGGCGTCGAGCACTACGCCAGTCAGCAGCCGCAACTGGACCTGGAGCGTTTCTTCAGCAAGCCCGTCAAGGCCTGGGGGATTTTCCAAAAGCGCTCTGGGGAGGTGGCCAAGCGCTTTGAAGTGAATATCGCCAGTCGGCGTGAGGGTAACGCCTTGATTCTCGACGAGCGCTTCCTGTACAGCGATGGCACACGTCAACAGCGAGTGTGGACGCTGACACCCGATGGCCCCGGGCGCTGGCGCGGTCGGGCGGGTGATGTGGTCGGCGAGGCGATCGGTGAAGTGGCGGGTAACGCACTGCGCTGGCGTTATCGACTAAACCTGCCGGTGGACGGCTCTGTCTACGAGGTGAGTTTCGATGACTGGATGTACCTGATGGACGAGGACACGCTGATCAACCGCTCCAGCATGACCAAGTTTGGCGTCGAATGGGGCCAGGTCACGCTGTTCTTTCGTCGCCAATGAACACGCCAATGTGAGAGGCAAGCATGAATATCCGCAAGCTGACCGAATTGGCCGCGAAGGGTGAAGTGCGCGAGTTGGAACTGCTGTCGTTGGAGGGTGGAGTCTACCTGGCGAGAATCCGGCTGAATCACGCTCAGGTGACGCTGCTGGGCGATGATCAGCAGCCGCTGCGTATTCGCTCGACAACACACCTGCGCGACCTGTTGCGAGAGGTGGTGCCGTTTCCCTGTGTGCTGGTGCAGCACAGCGTCCACGATGAAATGTGCGGCGTTCGGGAAGGCCCCATTGGCGCATTGCGCATACCATTTACGCTGGTTTCATCCGTTTAAAGTGCGCCGCCTCAACCCGGGCCTCGGTGGACGTTAATATCACCCAGTAGCTGCGCAAGGCGCTTTACTATCTTTCGCTGTTTTACTGGTATGCGCCGCTCGCCAACGGGGCGTATTGGAACGTCTGAATCGGTGCGTAATTCGATCGCAAGAAACGTAGTTCACCGATAGCTCCGTCGTTCTAGACTTGCCCTACCCCATAGTCAGGAGCCCGCCCCATGCCCTATGAATATAAGCTCATGCTCTCCCCCGTCGGCCAGCTCACTCTGGTAGCGCGCGATGGAAAACTCAGCGCGATACTGTGGGAAACAGAACGCGCCAACCGCGTGCGCCTGGGCGAGCTGCATGAAGCGCCTGAGAGCCCGGTACTGCTGAAAACCGAGCAGCAGTTGAAAGAGTACTTTGCTGGCACGCGCAACCGCTTTGAGCTGGAATTGGATTTCACCGGCACCGATTTCCAGAAGCAGGTCTGGCAAGCGTTGCTCACCATCCCTTTTGGCGAAACCCGCAGCTACAGCCAGATCGCCCAGCAGATCGGCAACCCGAAGGCCGTGCGCGCTGTGGGTGCGGCCAATGGGCGTAACCCCATCTCCATCATTGCACCGTGTCACCGGGTGATTGGAGCCTCGGGCGGGTTGACCGGATTTGCCGGTGGCCTTGAAGCCAAGCAGTACCTGCTCGCGCTGGAAGGTACGGGCCAGGCAGAACTGGCCTTCTAATTAAAAACGTACAAATGTGTTCACCCTGAAATTTGTAAAAAGAAATTTCAGAGAATCGCTGCGGTCCATAATTTCACCACCCACCCCTTTTAAGGAAAACGGTCATGAAATTCTCCGCAGTCTCTCAATCCCTGTCTCGCTGGGCCGGCAGCCCTCGGACCTTTTATGCGGCAGTGGCGTTGATCCTGGCGTGGAGCCTGAGCGGGCCGTATTTCCACTACAACGATACCTGGCAATTGATCATCAACACCTCGACCACCATCATCACTTTCCTGATGGTGTTTCTGATCCAGAACACGCAAAACCGCGACAACGACATCCTGCATATCAAGATCGACGAGCTACTGCGTGTCAGCAAGGACGCGCAAAACGCCGTACTCAGCCTAGACGGCCTCGACCGCAAAGAATTGGAAAAACTGCGCCAGGAATACCGCAGCATCGGCAACACTGGCACCGTCAGTCTCAATAGCAGCTGCGGGCATGCAGCCGACGACGCAGCGCCCAGCAAGACCGATTTGAACCAGGCATAAAAAACGGCGATGGGAGAAGATCCAACCGCCGTTTGTCATGTACAGCAACGCACTCAACCGTCGCCTTGATGGCCTTTTCCGTAGGTGGAGGCCAGGGCACGCGCCTTTTGCAGACGCTCTTGCAACTTGGGCAGCGTCTCGTCCACCAGAGCTTTTATTTCCGGCACATCGGACGCCGCGCCTTCCTGTTTGAACAGCGCGATGGCGTCTTCGTTTTCCTTGACCTGCTGCGCGGTGTAGGCGGCGTCAAACGAGTCGCCGTCCTTGAGCTCAGGCATCAGGGTTTCGGCTTTGTCGACGATCTTTTCCCGCGGCGCCACTGGCAGGTCGAGTTTCTTGGCAATGGCCGCCAAATGTTGGTTGGCCAGGGTACGCTCGTTGATCACCTCGATGGTGTAGTCCTTGATTTCCTGGGACGAGGTTTTGGCGTGGGCCATGCGACTGGTTTCGATATCGGCCATACCTTTGGCCGAAGCCTGCTCGATAAATTCAGCGGGCGACTGGGCGAAAGCATTGCTGGCGCCGAGGCCCAGCAGCATCGCGAAACTGGCGGTGCGTAACCGGATAGCCATGCGGCTCATGATGGGTTCCTCCAGGGCAAAAAATAAGTGCGGGGGAACACGCCCCGCCTAGAGTTCGAATTTTCAAGGCGGCAAAGGTTTAGAAAAAACTTGTTAGTGCGACGAACGGTTGTCGGGTTCGCCTGTTTCCAGCCAGGCCCGACGCGAGGATTAAGCACTTTCGGGGATCACGGATAAAACTTCATTCCCGCATAGGGCTTAGCGCGGCAGGCGCGCAGACGTGACTCCAGGTCGCCGACGTGGGCCTCAAGTTTGTGACCATCCGGGTCAAGAAAATAGAACGACGCGCCTTCGCTGCGGTTATCGCGCCATTCACGTACCGCTGTAGCTCGCAGCCGCTCGACCAGCGCGGCGAAATCCCCCTCACCGACGGTAAACGCATAGTGGGTGTAGTCGGCGGCTGGCGTCGCGTCCCGCAGCGGGTCAACGGACAAGCACAGCCACAGGCCTGGCAATGAAAGGTAGGCGCCGTTGTCCCAAGTGGCATCAAGCTTGAACTGCAACAAGGCATGGTAGAAGTTGAGGCTGCGACTTAGATCAGTGACAGCCAAGGTCAGGTGGTTAAGCCCTGAAAGCATGGGGTTTTCCTGTTATTGATGATCTTGCGACAATACACCCTGCACCCGCCCAACCAACCACTGCAACCCCAAATCCCCACCCCGGCGCGCATGCCACGCCAGCTCTACCGCAAACGACGGAATATGAAACGGCGGTGGCACGCTCACCAGATCCGGGTGATCGATGTTGAGCAACCCTCGGGACGACACCGTCAGAATTAAATCCGTGCCCTGGATCAACTGCGGCGCCACGCCCCAATGCGGCAGGCTGATGGCCACATGTCGCCGCTGACGAATTGCAGTGAGCGCACGTTCGATTTCCGGAGTGCCGCTGCCGCGCATTTCCAGAAGCACATGGGGACGCGACAGGTATGTGGCCAAGTCCAGAGAACCATCAGCCGCCAGGCTGTTGCGGTCCAGCAGGCAGGTGTAGTGTTCTTCAAACAAGGGCGTGGTGCGCAGTTCGCCGGGCATATCGGGGAATACGCCAGCGGCCAGGTCGAGGTCGCCGTTAAGCACACCGTCCACCATGCCTTCGCGGCTGGCCTGGACAATTTGCAGGTCGATACCGGGCGCCTCTCGACGCAAAGCGCGCACCAACGCCGGTAGGAAAATCGCGGCACTGTAGTCAGACATCGCCACCCTAAACCGCCGCTTGGCCGATGCCGGATCAAATCGGTTCGGTGCCAGCAACGCCTGCACGTGGGCCAAGGCTTCGGCCAGCGGCGTTGCCAACTCCAGCGCACGAGCAGTCGGGACCAACGTGCTGCCCTGGCGCACCAACAAGGGGTCACCCAACAGATCCCTCAAGCGCGCCAATGCATGGCTGACCGCCGGCTGGCTCAGATGCAAACGCTCAGCCGCACGGGTGACATGTTGCTCAGTGAGCAAGGCGTCGAGGATCACCAGCAGGTTGAGGTCGATACGACGCAGATCATTCATCGGCTGCATATCCGGCATACGAACTTGGAATTTAAATTTGCGCGACGAATACCCTAGAGTCCAGCAAAACCTCTGGGAGATTTCGATATGACTTCATTGCACTGGGCTGGCTTATTAGCGTTGGCAGTCATTGCCGGGGCCGTCGTGCCGTTTCAAAGTGCGATCAACGCTAATCTGGGGCGCGGGCTTGGGCACCCTTTGTGGGCCACCCTCGCGTCACTGCTGGTGAGCATCATCGTATTACTACCGGTGATTGTCGCGCTGCGGTTGCCATTGCCGAGCCTGGCCTTTATCAGCAAGGCACCATTGTGGATGTGGGCCGGGGGCGCGTTTGGTGTTTGCTTTATTTCCCTGGCGTTGATGCTGCTGCCCAAGCTGGGAGCGTCGGGGTTTATTGCCTTGGCCATGGCCGGGCAAATTCTCGCTTCGCTGCTGCTGGACCACTTTGGCCTGTTCGGCCTAGTGGAGCGCCAACTGACAACGCCCCGCGTGTTGGGGGCGTTATTGTTGATCGGCGGCGTGGCGTTGATTCAGTTCAGCGCCGCACCGCACCCCGCCCTGGCGACGACGGGTTGATCAACCCTTATCGAGGGTGCGCAGTTTTTGCGGCAGGCCCACAGCAACAACGCCGCGCCCAAGCCATAGTCTGGTGTCGTGTTACAGCGTGGCGATGTACGCCGGCGGTGGATGCAGGTCGCAATTACGCCCGGCCTTGGCGACTTGGCCGGGCAAATCATGGCCCAGCAACGCCGGCAAACGCCGGGACATTTGCAACAAGTGCGGCAGGTCGATGCCGGTAGGAATGCCGATTTCTTCGCACAGGTTCACCAAGTCTTCGGTGCAGATATTGCCCGACGCCCCAGGCGCAAACGGGCAGCCGCCCAGGCCACCGAGTGCCGCATCAAAACGTCGGGCGCCCGCTTCATAAGCGGCCAGCACGTTGCACAAACCCAAACCACGGGTGTTATGAAAATGCAGGGTCAGATCGCTGGCGGATACGCGTTCCAACACCCGCTTGACCAGGCGCCCCACTTGACGCGGGTTGGCCATGCCGGTGGTGTCGGCCAAGCTGATGCCTTGAATGCCCAGCGCTTGATAAGCCTCAACGATTTGCAGCACACGGTCTTCATCGACCTTGCCCTCGAACGGGCAGCCGAAGGTGGTGGCGATGCTGGCGTTGAGGCGCACGGGATGGTCGGTGGCAAAGCTGACGATATCGCCAAACGCCGCCAACGACGCCTCGCACCGCATGCGCATATTGGCCAGGTTGTGGGTCTGGCTGGCCGACATCACCAGGTTCAATTCATCGGCGCGAGACTCGATGGCGCGCTGGGCGCCCTTGAGGTTGGGGATCAGCGCCACGTAGATCACACCCGGCTTGCGCTGGATGCCCTGGAAGACTTGTTCGCCATCGCGCAAGGCCGGGATAGCCTTGGGCGAGACGAACGAACCGGCTTCGATCCGCGAAAAACCGGCGAGGGAAAGCTGGTCGATCAGTGCGATCTTATCGACGGTTTCGACCCACGTCGGTTCGATCTGCAGGCCGTCGCGCGGGGACACTTCCTGCACGATCAAGGCATCGCAATAATCGTTGATCACTGCACCACTCCCGAGGTTTTCAAGCGTTGAATGTCGGCGCCGGTGAGGCCAAGGCTGCCGAGGATGTCGTCCGTGTGCAGCATCAGTGACGCTCGCTGGCCAAGCGGTTGATCTCAGCCTGCTCCACCACCGGCTGTGGTGCGCCATGGCTGACCGCCTGCAACATCGCCCGGCCCACGGTCTCGGTACTCACCACCCAGCTTGGTTTAACCCGACGCACGAATGACAGCAAAGGCCCCAGCGTCGAATAAAACGCCTGATACACCGGCGTCTTCGAGCGCACGCCATGCAATGGCTGAATCACCCCCGGCCGAAACAGATACACCGCCTTGAACGGCAGGCGCAACAAGGCGTTCTCGGTCTTGCCCTTGACCCGCGCCCACATCGACTTGCCCGCCTCGGAACTGTCGGTACCGGCGCCGGACACATAGATAAACGTCATCTGCGGATTGAGCCGCGCCAGGGTGCTGGCGGCCACCAGAGTGAGGTCGTAGGTGAGGTGGATGTACTTGGTTTCGCTCATGCCCGCCGACGAAACGCCGAGGCAGAAGAAGCAGGCGTCGAAGCCTTGCAGCAGGTTTTCCAGGGGTTGGAAATCCAGCATGTCGCTGTGCAATACCTGATGCAGCTTGCCATGCTCCTGGGTCAACGGCGTGCGGCCGACGGCGACCACTTCCTGCACGTCGGCGGCCCGCAGGCACTCACGCAGCACGCCTTGGCCGACCATGCCGGTGGCGCCGAATAACAGAACTCTCATAAGGGGACCTCAGCGGCAAGCCGCACACTTCAAGCTCAAGTTGAACGCAGTTCGCCTTGTAGCTTAACGCTTGCCGCTGGTGACTGCCCCTTTTAGAAAGCGTTACGAAAAATCTCCTCAATCTGACGCTGATCCGCCCGCCGTGGGTTAGTCAGCCCACACGCATCCTTCAGCGCATTGGTGGCCAGCAACGGAATGTCCTGCAACTTGGCCCCCAGCTCACGCAACCCCGCCGGGATTTCAACGTCGTGGGCCAGGCTGCGAATGGCAGCGATGGCCGCTTGGGCCCCCTCCTCGTCGGTGCTGCCCTTGATCTCGGCGCCCAGCGCGCGGGCTACGTCGCTCAGGCGTTTGGCGCTGACGCTGGCATTGAAGCTTTGCACATGGGGCAGCAACACCGCGTTGCATACGCCGTGAGGCAGGTCGTAAAAACCGCCAAGCTGGTGGGCCATGGCGTGCACAAAACCCAGGGAGGCATTGTTGAACGCCATGCCGGCGAGGAACTGCGCGTAAGCCATGTTTTCCCGCGCGATCTTGTCGCTGCCATCGCGCACGGCCAGGCGCAGGTTGGCGCTGATCAATTCTATGGCCTTGATAGCGCAGGCGTCGGTAATCGGCGTGGCGGCGGTGGACACGTACGCTTCGATGGCGTGGGTCAGGGCGTCCATGCCGGTGGCAGCGGTCAGGCCCTTAGGCATGCCAACCATCAACGAGGGGTCGTTGACCGACAGCAGCGGCGTAACGTTACGGTCGACGATGGCCATTTTCACGTGGCGGGTTTCGTCGGTGATGATGCAGAAGCGGGTCATCTCGCTGGCGGTACCGGCGGTGGTGTTAATAGCCACCAAGGGCAATTGCGGTTTGCTGGACTGGTCGACGCCTTCATAGTCGCCGATACGCCCGCCGTTGGTGGCACACAGGGCGATGCCCTTGGCGCAGTCATGGGGCGAGCCGCCACCCAGGGACACTACGAAATCACAGGCGCTTTGCTGCAATAACGCCAGGCCTTTCTCCACATTGTCCACATTGGGGTTGGGCTTGGCGCCGTCGTAGATCACCGAATCGATGTCTTGCATCGCGAGTTTCTCGGCGACCATGCCGGCCACGCCTACCTTGGCCAACCCGGCGTCGGTGACGATCAGCGCCTTGCGAAAACCGTAGTTACGAATGGCGGTCATGGCTTCGTCGAGGCAATCGGTGCCCATGATGTTGACGGCGGGAATGAAGAAAGTGCTGCTCATGGCGAATCCTCGGATAACGTTTATGCCTACAGCATCGCCCTCGCCTGCCTACGCCATCTTGATCAGGATCAACGCCTACCCGTGATAAAGTCACCGACCAGCCGATTTCGAGTAGACCCACCGCGATGAAGGATTTCCAGGATATTGACGCCCACCTTGAAGACTGGAGCGCACTGCGCAGTGCCATCGACTTCAGCGGGATTCTGATCGGCAACGGCGCCAGCCGTACGATCTGGGAAGACTTTGCCTACGACTCGCTGTTCGAAAACGCCCGCACCGTCGAAGAAAAGCCCCTGAGCCAATCCGAACTCAGCGTGTTCGACGCCCTGCAAACCCGTAGTTTCGAGCAGGCCTTGGGCGCGCTGAAAACCACCAGCCGGGTCAACAAGGCCCTGGCCGTCAGCTCAGCCGCACCGCGCAATCGCTACTACGCAATCAAGGAGGCATTGATCAACACCATCCACGGCGTGCATATCCCGTGGCGCCTGGTGCAACCGTCGACCCTGGCAACGATCAACGCTGAACTGGCGAGCTACCCCACCGTCTTCACCAGCAACTACGATTTGCTCAACTATTGGGCGATCCTGCACGTGCCTGGCATCGACGACCTGTTCCGCAGCGCCGACGCCAGTTTTGACCTGCGCAACACCCATACCCAAGCGTCGCGCATCCTCTACCTGCATGGCGGCCTGCACCTGGTGCGTAACCTGGACGGCACCGCACGCAAACTGCCGTCCACCGACAGCACCTTGCTCAGCAGCTTTGCCATCAACAACACGATCAAGACCTTGGACGATGTGCCGCTGTTCGTCAGCGAGGGCAAGGTTGAAGAGAAGCTCAAGACCATCCGCAGTTCGGATTACTTGTCGTTTTGTTATGAGCAGTTGCTGAGTCATGAAGGGGCCTTGTGCGTGTTCGGCCATGACTTGGGGACGCAGGATAAACATCTGGTGGACGCCATTCGCCAGGCCAAACTGACCACCCTAGCGATCTCGGTGTCGGGGCGCAGTGATGGGTTTATACGCCAGCAGAAGCGGCGGTATTCGCAGTTGTTCGACGGCACGGGAGTTGAGCTGAGGTTCTTTGCGGCGCGTACTCATGCGCTGGGCAACCCTGCACTGTCCGTCCCGGTCGAACGCTAATCTGCAGAACAAAGCAGATCAACTGTGGGAGCTGGCTTGCCTGCGAAAGCGGTGGGTCAGTGGCAAATGAGCAAGCTGACCCACCGCTTTCGCAGGCAAGCCAGCTCCCACATTAAATAGCATTTCAAATAGCTATCGCGGTCACTCTTCAGTGCTGTGCACCACCACCAACAACTGCGCCTGCACCGGCCCTACCGACCGCAGCCGATGGGGCTTCTGCGCATTGAAGTGCAGTGCATCACCGCGCTCCAGAATCACCCGCTCATTCATGAAATCCACTTCCACCTGGCCTTCATGCACGAACAAAAACTCTTCCCCAACGTGCTCCTTGAAGGTCTTGTCGGTGAACTCCGCCGGCGGGTAAATGATGAATGGCAGCAGGCTGCGTTCACTGACCTGATGGGCCAGCACCGCGTAACCCGGTGAGGTGTCCGGCCGCTCGTGGCTGCGCACCAGGCTGTAGCTGTCGAGGCTGACGCTGTCTTCGCTGAACAACTCTTCGACCTTCACATTCAACGCCTTCGCCAATTTCAGCGCGGCAGCAATCGACGGCGTGTTGAGCCCGCGCTCGACCTTGGACAGGTAACTCTTGGTCATCCCGGATTTTTCAGCCAGGGCCTCAAGCGTCACGCCAAGTTTTTTTCTTAGTAATTTCAAACGGATAGACATGTGCAGCGGTTAATCCATGCAGAAAACGATGGGCTGTGCTTGCTAATGACACTTTGTGTCATATAGCATCTTTAGTGTCATCTGAAGTCACCAAGGGCACCCGATATGGCCAAGACATTAGCACTCCCCAAAGACCAACTGGTCAAGCAAGCACTGAGCCAGATGCAAAACACCCTGGCGGATAATACGTGGACCGACCGCCAAAAGCTGGCGCTCACATGCCGCATCCTGTTCGAAAAGGGTCACGACTCCGGCCTGGCCGGGCAAATCACCGCACGCGGGCCTGAACAGGGTACTTACTACACCCAGCAATTGGGCCTGGGCTTTGACGAGATCACTGCCAGCAACCTGCTGCTGGTGAACGAGGATCTTGAAGTGCTGGAAGGCCATGGCATTCCCAACCCGGCCAACCGTTTTCACAGTTGGGTGTACCGTGGGCGACCAGATGTGAACTGCATCATTCACACGCACCCGACGCACATCGCCGCGCTGTCGATGCTCGAAGTGCCGCTGCAGGTGTCCCATATGGACCTGTGCCCGCTGTACGAAGACTGTGCATTCCTGGAGGCCTGGCCGGGGGTACCGGTGGGCAATGAAGAAGGCGAAATCATCACCGAAGCCTTGGGGGCCAAGCGCGCGATCCTGCTTTCGCACCACGGCCAACTGAGCACCGGGGCAAGCATCGAGGAAGCCTGCGTGATCGCGCAATTGATTGAGCGCGCCGCCAAGTTGCAGTTGCTGGCGATGGCGGCCGGCACCATCAAGCCGATCCTGCCGGAACTGGGGCGCGAGGCCCATGACTGGATCTCCCGGCCCAAGCGCCATGGCGCCGCGTTCAACTACTACGCCCGGCAGAACCTGCGTAAACACGCCGACTGCCTGAACTGATTGCCCTTTTTCGAGCGGAGAATTCCCATGTCCAGCCCCACCATTCACGGCATCATCGGCTACACCATTACCCCATTCAGCGCCGACGGCTCGCGCATTGACCTCGACGCCCTGGGCCGCTCCATCGACCGCTTGATCGCCAGCGGCGTACACGCCATCGCGCCCCTGGGCAGCACCGGCGAAGGCGCGTATTTGAGCGATGCAGAGTGGGATGAAGTCAGCGCCTACAGCCTGGCCAAGATCGCCCGGCGCGTGCCGACCATCGTCAGCGTGTCAGACCTCACCACCACCAAAGCCGTGCGCCGCGCACGCTATGCCGAGGCCAACGGCGCCGATGCGGTGATGGTGCTGCCGGCCTCTTACTGGAAGCTCAGCGAAGCGGAAATCCTCGCCCACTATGCCGCAATCGGTGACAGCATCGGTGTGCCGATCATGCTCTACAACAACCCGGCCACCAGTGGCACGGACATGTCGGTGGACTTGATCCTGCGCATCATCAAGCACGTCGCCAACGTGACCATGGTCAAGGAAAGCACCGGGGATATTCAGCGCATGCACCGGCTGCATCACCAGACCGACGTACCGTTCTACAACGGCTGCAACCCTCTGGCGCTGGAAGCATTTGCAGCGGGTGCCAAGGGCTGGTGCACGGCGGCGCCGAACTTGATCCCACAGCTCAACCTGGCGCTGTACGACGCAGTTTTGGCCAATGACCTGACAGAGGCTCGGGCATTGTTTTATCGCCAATTACCGTTGCTGGAGTTCATTCTCAAGGGCGGGTTGCCGGCGACGATCAAGGCGGGTTTGCGTTTGACCGGGTTGGAGGTGGGTGACCCTCGGCTACCGGTATTCCCACTGAGCGAAGCGGGGATAGAGCAGCTGAAAACATTACTGCGATAAATCCACAATCCTCAGTGGGAGCTGGCTTGCCTGCGATGCAGGCACCTCGGTACATCCGTAAAACCGAGGTGATGCTATCGCGGGCAAGCCCGGCGCCCACACAAACCCGCGCCCACCGGAGTCAACTGTACGGATAAATCCGCACTCAGCTGTAGGCCCGCAATCTAAGGGGGTTGTGGCTAGATGGGCTTTCCTTGAAGCCCTCTGAATTTCGGTCCACCTCCATGAGCTCGCGCGAAAACACCGGCATGGCCCTCGGCCTGTTGGGCGTCATCATCTTCAGCCTGACCCTGCCCTTCACCCGCATCGTGGTGCAGGAAATCCACCCATTGCTCAACGGCCTGGGCCGTGCGTTGTTCGCGGCGGTTCCGGCAGCGCTGCTGTTGCTGTGGCGCCGTGAGCAATGGCCGACCTGGCGTCAGGTACGCGGGCTGTGCCTGGTGATCGCGGGCGTGATCCTCGGTTTTCCGGTGTTATCGGCCTGGGCCATGCAGACCTTGCCGGCGTCCCATGGCGCGCTGGTCAACGGCCTGCAACCGCTGTGCGTGGCGCTGTATGCGGCGTGGTTGTCCCATGAGCGGCCATCGAAAGCCTTTTGGGCCTGCGCGGCGTTGGGCAGCGGGTTGGTGTTGAGTTATGCGTTGATCACTGGCGCCGGCAGTATCCAGGCGGGCGATTTGTTGATGCTCGGCGCGATTGCCGTGGGTGGCCTGGGGTATGCCGAAGGCGGCCGCTTGGCCAAGGAAATGGGCGGCTGGCAAGTGATCTGCTGGGCGCTGGTGCTGTCGACGCCGCTGCTGATCGGCCCGGTGTGGTACCTGGCGGCGCAGCATCAGGGCGCGGTTTCGATGCGCGCCTGGTGGGCGTTTGGCTATGTGTCGCTGTTCTCGCAGTTTTTGGGGTTCTTCGCCTGGTATGCAGGGTTGGCCATGGGCGGGATTGCGCGGGTCAGTCAGATTCAGCTGTTGCAGATCTTTTTCACCATCGCGTTTTCGGCGTTGTTCTTTGGGGAACATATCGAGCCGATTACTTGGGTGTTTGCGTGTGGGGTGATTGGGACAGTGATGTTGGGGCGCAAGACGGCGGTGCAGCCTGCGCCCGCTCCCAAGCCGAACACAGTCTAAATGTGGGAGGGGGCTTGCTCCCGATGGCGGTGAATCAGTCTATGAATCTGGTGACTGGCACACCGCTATCGGGAGCAAGCCCCCTCCCACATTGACCTATGTTCAGTTTAAGAAACCATCCGCCCGCAACAGAGTTTCCAGGCAGTGCTCGGTGATGCGGTAGAACGCCTTCAATTCCTGGATCTTCTCCAGCAACTGCGCGTTATCCACCGGCTCCGCCCGCTTCACCGCCAAAATCATCTTGTTCTTGTTGGTGTGGTCCAACGAGATGAACTCAAACACCTTGGTTTCATAACCACAGGCTTCCAGGTACAACGCACGCAAGCTGTCGGTGACCATCTCGGCCTGCTGCCCCAGGTGCAAGCCGTATTGCAGCATCGGCTTCAACAGCGCCGGGCTTTGGATTTGCAGGCGAATCTGCTTATGGCAGCACGGCGAACACATGATGATCGACGCGCCCGAACGAATGCCGGTGTGTATCGCATAGTCGGTGGCGATGTCGCAGGCATGCAGGGCGATCATCACGTCCAGCTCACTGGGTGCCACGCTGCGCACATCACCACATTTGAACACCAGCCCCGGGTGCTCCAGGCGCGCGGCGGCGGTGTTGCAAAGGGTCACCATGTCTTCGCGCAATTCAACGCCCGTCACTTCACCCTCGGCCTTGAGGGTGTTGCGCAGGTAATCGTGGATGGCGAAGGTCAGGTAGCCCTTGCCCGAGCCGAAATCGGCGACGCGCACGGGTTGGTCCAGCTTCAAGGGTGAGGTGGTGAGCGCGTGGCTGAACACTTCGATGAACTTGTTGATCTGCTTCCACTTGCGCGACATCGACGGGATCAGCGCCTGCTTGGCGTCGGTCACGCCCAGGTCGGCGAGGAACGGCCGGCTGAGGTCGAGGAAGCGATTTTTCTCGCGATTATGCTCGGCAGACGGCGCCTCACGTAGTTGCTGTGGTTTGCTTTTAAACAGCGAGCTTTTGTTCTTCTTGCTGTATTCCAGCTGGGCTTCGTCGGTCAGCGACAACAAGTGGGCGTTCTTGAACTGTGTGGGCAACAGCTCGGCAATTGCCGCCACACCGTCGGCCTGGGGGAAGTTCTTGGTGATGTCGCGGGTCTTGTAGCGATAGACGAAGGACAGGCAGGGCTGTTCCTTGACCGTCACAGGCTTGATGATCAGCCGCTGCAACTCGGCCTCGTCACCGACGTACTTGGCCAGTACCAGCTTGATAAAGGCGGTCTGCGCGAGGCTGTCGCTCAGCAATTCGATGAACTGGGCGTGATGATCGCTGACAGGTTGAGCGGTAACAGACATGAACAAAAACGCCTCGGGCAGGGAATGCCGGGCATTTTAGGGGGGATGGGGCTTCAGGGCACGGGGTTATTTGATCAACGGTCAGTGAGCAGCCACAACTCAAATGTGAAAACAGGCTTGTGTGGGAGCTGGCTTGCCTGCGATGCAGACACCTCGGTGAGTCAGATATACCGAGGTGATGCTATCGCAGGCAAGCCAGCTCCCACATGAAACAGTGCCCACATTTGGATTCGGTATTGAATGGGCTATTCGAGTACGACCAGGCGATTGGGCAGCTCATTACGCGTCTGGGTCACCGGCACATGCACCTTCAACAACTCGCCACAGGCTTCAATGCAACTGATAAACCCCGCCAACGTCTGCCCCTGCTTCACCTGTTGGGTAAACGCCTTGACGATCACATCCCAACTGCCGTCATCCAACCGCTTGGAAATCCCGTCATCCACCAGAATCTCTACATACCGCTCGGCCTCGCTGACAAAAATCAGCACCCCGGTGCTGCCCACCGTGTGGTGCAGGTTCTGCTCCAGGAACTGGCGTCGCGCCAGGTTGGACGCACGCCAGTGGCGTACCGATCGGGGGATCAGCCGCGTGGTGACCTTGGGCAGGCGAAACACCAGGCACAACACGATGAACGTCGCCCACTGCGCCAGCAACAAGGTGTACATGGTCAGGTAGCCCGACAGGTAATGCACCACGCCCGGCACCACCAGCGCGATCAAACTGGCCCATAGCAGCGGGATGTAGGCGTAGTCGTCGGCGCGGGCCGCGAGTACCGTCACCAGTTCGGCGTCGGTGGTTTTCTCGACGCGGGCAATCGCTTCGGCGACTTGGCGCTGCTCGTGTTCAGTCAGTAATGCCATGGTTGTGCTTGCTCTCTCATTATTATCATCACCAGCCACCCGAAGCGCCGCCGCCGCCGAAGCCGCCACCGCCGCCGCGAAAACCACCACCACCGCCTCCCCCACCGCCGCCGCGTCCGCTGCTGCTCAGAATCGCCAGCAAGATCGCGCCCACCGGCAGCCCCATACGATTGCACAGCCACAACACGCCGATCAGCAGGATAAACAGGCCGATGGAAAACCCGGGATTATCCTTGGCAAAGTTGGCATCCGCCACATGCGCAGGCACCGCCAGCGGCTCACCGCCCACTACCTGCACCATCGCCGCCACACCATCACTGATGCCTTGGCTGAAATTGCCGGCCTTGAACTTCGGCGCAATCACCTGGTTGATGATCACCCACGACTGCGCATCGGTGAGCACGCCTTCGAGGCCATAGCCGACTTCGATGCGCAACTTGCGCTCATCGCGGGCCACGATCAACAACGCGCCGTTGTCCTTGCCCTTCTGGCCAATGCCCCAGTGGCGGCCCAATTGATAACCGAAGTCCTCAATGGGCACGCCCTGCAAGTCAGGCACGGTGACCACCACGATCTGGTCACCGGAGGTCTGTTCCAGCGCCTGCAATTGCTGCGTCAACTGCTCGCGTGTAGCCGGGTCGATCATCTGGGCGGTGTCCACCACCCGCCCCGTCAGCGCCGGGAAGGTCAGCGCCGCCTGGGCCGCGCCCACGCAGGCCAACAGCCACAGCGCCAGGCCTATCCTTAATAAACGCATCGACACCTCAATGCAGCGTTATTTGAACTTCACTTGCGGTGCTTTATCGGCATCGGCGCTGGTGGCTTCAAACGTGGCGCGGATCGGCAAGTCGCTGTACATCACGCTGTGCCACAGGCGGCCAGGGAAGGTGCGGATCTCAGTGTTATAGGCCTGCACAGCCTGGATAAAGTCGCGGCGGGCCACGGCAATGCGGTTTTCGGTGCCTTCAAGCTGGGATTGCAGGGCCAGGAAGTTCTGGTTGGCCTTCAGGTCCGGGTAACGCTCGGACACCACCATCAAACGGCTCAACGCACCGCTCAAACCATCCTGCGCTTGCTGGAACTGCTTGAGTTTTTCCGGGTTGTCGAGAGTACTGGCATCCACCTGGATCGACGTAGCCTTGGCCCGCGCTTCGATCACGGCAGTCAGCGTGTCTTGCTCATGGGCGGCGTAGCCCTTGACCACTTCCACCAAGTTGGGGATCAGGTCGGCGCGGCGTTGGTACTGGTTCTGCACCTGACCCCAGGCCGCCTTGGCCTGTTCGTCCAGGGTTGGGATGTTATTGATGCCGCAACCGCTGAGTACGGTACTAATTAGTAACAAAACTGCGGCTTTCAGGCCCCAGCGGTAACCTTGTGCTACTTGCATGGTGTTTCTCCTGGCGAACCTTGATGGAATTTGGCAACGGTAAGGCATAATCCGCTGCCGCGACTGGATTGCATCAGATCAATCAGCTAAAAAGATGCCCAGCACAAATAAGAGTTCAGAAGTGTGGTGCATTTTCTGCAATAACACTCGAACAACAACATATGTTCCCCACATTTTGGCAGAACAGCGCATTTTTGCTGTGCAGTGTGCCGAAAAAGGATATTCATGAAAAAGCTGTGTTTGCTCGGCCTTGTTGCCACTCTGGCCAGTCACCCCGTATGGGCAGAAACAAAGCCTGCTGCGCTTAAAGACAAGGACGCCTTCGTCAGCGACCTGCTCAAGCAAATGACCCTCGATGAAAAGATCGGCCAACTGCGCCTGATCAGCATCGGCCCCGAAATGCCCCGCGAGCTGATCCGCCAGGAAATCGCCGCCGGCCGTATCGGTGGCACCTTCAACTCCATCACCCGCCCGGAAAACCGCCCGATGCAGGACGCGGCCATGCGCAGCCGCTTGAAGATCCCAATGTTCTTCGCCTACGACGTGATCCACGGCCACCGCACGATTTTCCCGATCAGCATTGCGCTGGCCTCCAGCTGGGACATGGACGCCATCGGCCGCTCCGGGCGCATCGCTGCCCAGGAAGCCGCCGCCGACAGCCTCGACATCACCTTTGCGCCGATGGTCGACATCTCCCGTGACCCGCGCTGGGGCCGTACCTCCGAAGGTTTCGGCGAAGACACCTACCTGGTCTCGCGCATTGCCGAAGTGATGGTCAAGGCGTTCCAGGGCGTGAGCCCGGCCAATGCCGACAGCATCATGGCCAGCGTCAAGCACTTCGCCCTGTATGGTGCGGTGGAAGGCGGGCGCGACTACAACGTGGTCGACATGAGCCCGGTCAAGATGTACCAGGACTACCTGCCGCCGTACCACGCGGCGATCAAGGCCGGCTCCGGCGGCGTGATGGTGGCGCTGAACTCCATCAACGGCGTGCCTGCCACTGCCAACACCTGGCTGATGAATGACCTGTTGCGCCGCGACTGGGGCTTCAAGGGCCTGACCGTGAGCGACCACGGCGCGATCTTCGAGCTGATCAAGCACGGCGTGGCCAAGGACGGGCGTGAAGCCGCCAAGCTGGCGATCAAGGCCGGCATCGACATGAGCATGAACGACTCGCTGTATGGCAAGGAATTGCCCGGTCTGCTCAAATCCGGCGAAATCGAACAAAGCGACATCGATAACGCCGTGCGCGAAGTGCTCGGCGCCAAGTACGACATGGGCCTGTTCAAAGACCCGTACCTGCGCATCGGCAAGGCCGAGGATGACCCGGCCGACACCTACGCCGACAGCCGCCTGCACCGTGCCGAGGCCCGCGATATCGCCCGCCGCAGCCTGGTGTTGCTGAAAAACCAGAACAACACCCTGCCGCTGAAAAAATCCGCGACCATTGCCCTGGTCGGCCCACTGGCCAAGGCACCGATCGACATGATGGGCAGTTGGGCCGCCGCCGGTAAGCCCGAGCAATCGGTCACCCTGCTGGACGGCCTGAACGCAGTGATCGGCGAAAAGGGCAAGATCATCTACGCCCGTGGCGCCAATATCACCGGCGACAAAGCCGTGGTGGACTACCTCAACTTCCTCAACTTCGATGCCCCGGAGGTGGTGGATGACACCCGCGCGCCCCAGGTGCTGATCGACGAGGCCGTCAAGGCGGCTAAGGATGCGGATGTCATCGTGGCCGCTGTGGGCGAGTCCCGTGGCATGTCCCACGAGTCTTCAAGCCGTACCGACCTGAACATCCCCCAGAGCCAGCGCGACCTGATCAAGGCCCTCAAGGCCACCGGCAAGCCGCTGGTGTTGGTATTGATGAACGGCCGCCCGCTGTCGATTCTTGAAGAGAACCAACAGGCCGACGCGATCCTGGAAACCTGGTTTGCCGGTACCGAAGGCGGCAACGCCATTGCCGACGTGCTGTTTGGCGACTACAACCCGTCGGGCAAACTGCCGATCACCTTCCCACGCTCGGTGGGGCAGATTCCGACCTACTACAACCACCTGACCATCGGCCGCCCATTCACTCCAGGCAAACCGGGTAACTACACCTCGCAATACTTCGATGACACCACAGGGCCACTATTCCCGTTTGGTTATGGCCTGAGCTACACCACCTTCACCCTGTCGGATATGGCGTTGTCGTCCACTACCCTGAACAAGACCGGCAAGCTCGACGCCAGCGTGACCGTGGCCAACACCGGTAAGGTCGATGGCGAAACCGTGGTGCAGTTGTATATCCAGGACGTGGCCGGCTCGATGATCCGCCCGATCAAAGAGCTGAAGAACTTCCAGAAAGTCATGCTCAAGGCCGGCGAAGAGCGCACGTTGCACTTCACCATCACCGAGGAAGACTTGAAGTTCTACAACACCCAGCTCAAGTTTGCGGCAGAACCGGGTGAGTTCAATGTGCAGATTGGGTTGGACTCCCAGGATGTGCAGCAGCAGACGTTCGAGTTGTTGTAACACCTGCAGCCCCCTCTTTTTAAAGAGGGGGCTTGTGTACTGGCCCGCCTCTGTCAGCAAAAAGTAAGATTTCATCTCCCCGTCCCATCCAGGCCCTACATCCCTCCTACTGCTCAATTGCGCACCCTGTAGCTCCATTTTCATGTGCAGGTGTGTGGATTATGTCACCCACAAAAATCGCCCGGTCGGCAACCCGAACATCGCCTGCTGAATCATCGTTCAATCAAAACGCTATCGCTCTCTTGGTGCTCGCCTGTCTGTCGAGCACCACCGTTGATGCGGCGAACTACATCGAGCAAGGCCGATTGCATGACGCTGCCAGTTGGCACAGTGACGAGTTCAAGAATAATTGGGGGTTGGCGGCAATCGGTGCAGATTTCGCTTATGCACGGGGATTGAGTGGCCCAGGAGTGCAAGTGGGGGTTTACGATTCGGGAACCGACTTGCGCCACAGTGAGTTCGCCGGGAAGTCAAACGCCAGTGTCCTTATGGCTGACGCCGGTTGTATGAGTGGAACCTTGCTGGAGAATGGCTGCTTTTACACTGAGGGTGACCGCGCGGCAGTAAGAGTGATCGACTCATTGCCACCTGAAGCATTGGCCAGCCTTGAAAACCTTATAGCCGATGGAGCAATTACCAGAGAGCAACTTGATCAATACCTCAAATTTGTAGGGACAACCTATAACGCTCATGGCACTCACGTTGCCGGCACCGTGCTCGCCAGTCGTGATGGTTCCGCAGTTCACGGTGTCGCTTATGCGGCCAACTTGAGTGCAGTGCGTAAGTACGGCAATACCTACTTGGGAGGCCCAATTGAAATAACCGACCTATTGAAGGCTCCCGAACCGACAGTTGCAGCGGTAGACGCCACCTATGCCGAGTTGCACAAGCAGAATATACGTGTGGTCAATCAAAGTTGGGGAAGCTCATTTTCGCCTACGACTGAAACCGAGCTCGATAGCGCATTAAGCCAAACCGATTCCCCCATTTATGCAGAACTCAAGGCCATAGCAGACAACGCTATCAAGTATGGAATGTTGCATGTGTGGTCAGCGGGCAACTCGCCCATAGCGCACGTCTCTCCTCAAACAGCGTCGAACGCCGGGCTGCACCCCAACCTGCCACGCGCCATGGCAGAGCTGGAGCCCTATTGGTTGACCGTCGTCAACGTGAATAAAGAGCTGGCTCTGGGCGACTTTTCCAGGCGCTGCGGCTTTGCGGAAAATTGGTGCCTTGCCGCGCCAGGGACAGACATCAACTCGTCCTGGGTCACAGGTTCCATACAGACTGAGTACCACTATGACCAAGACGGTAATATCAACGGCTTTGCAGTGACTGGCGATAAGCCAGAGCTCGGTTATGCATTAAGTACCGGAACCTCCATGGCCGCCCCTCACGCCACCGGCGCACTGGCCCTGCTGATGGAACGTTTCCCCTACCTCGACAACCCGCAAATCCGCGACGTCCTCCTGACCACCGCCACCGATCTCGGCGAACCGGGCGTTGACGATATCTACGGCTGGGGCCTGATCAACCTGAAAAAAGCCATCGACGGCCCCGGCCAATTGCGCGTCGATACCGCAGTAAACATGGACCGCGCCGCCGGCGGCGCGATTGTCTGGCAAGGCGGTGCCTGGGATGATTGGCGCAACGACATCAGCGGCCCCGGCCGCCTGGAAAAAACCGGTATCGGCTGGCTGCGCCTGAGCGGCAATAACAGCTTCGCCGGGGCCACGCTCAAGGACGGCATTCTGGAGCTGGACGGCACCAGTCACCTCCAGGGGGACGTTAACGTCGACGGCGGCGTTCTGCGCCTGAACGGCTCATTGGCTGTCGAGGGCGACTACCAACAAACCGCAGGCTCAACCCTGATGACCAGCCTGAGTCCCCAGGCACATCCGGCGAAGCTGCAAGTCAGCAGCAGGGCCTCCATCGACGGCGGCACGCTGTACCTGAGTGCGCAACCCAACAGCTACCCCTTGGGCCAGCGCTACACCATCCTCCAGTCCAAAGGTGCGTTGAGCGGAGCCTTTTCCTCGATCAACCATCGCGAACTCTCGCCCTTCCTCAGCGTTTCCCAGTTCAGGCAGGGGAATGATTTGCGGGTGGAGTTCGGCCGTGGCCAATCACTGGCTTCGGCGGCGAGCACTGCCAACCAACGCGCCGTCGCCGCCGCGGCAGATGCTCAAGCCGAACCCACCCCTTTGCTGCAACGCCTGACAGCACTGTTTCCCGAACAGGCGCCCTCTGCCCTGGACCAGTTGAGCGGTGAACTGCATGCCAGCACCCAAGCGGTGTTGCTCGAAAACAGCCGCGTGTTGCGTCAGGCAGTACTCGCTCGTCAACGCCTTGTGCAGGGCAGCCACTCTGCCGGACCAAACATCACGGATAAGGGCGCGTGGGTGCAACTGCCTCGCCAGTCCGGGCAATTGGCTGGCGATGACGGCACTGCGCGTACGTCCCACAGCAGCGCAGGCCTGCTGATCGGCTTCGATCACCCGTTGGAACAAGGCACACGATTGGGTGTGGTGGCAGGCAGCGGCAGCAGCGAAGTGAAGACTGGATCTCGCGGTAAAGCGACTGTTGATACCCGCCAACTGGGCCTGCACGCTGGTCATAATTGGGGCGCTTTTGGCCTCTATGGCGGCATTGCCTACGCGCAACACGAGGTGCAGACCAAACGCCGTGTCAGCTTCCCCGGCGCAGAAAGCCGCCTGGCCGCCAAATACACCAGCACTACTGTGCAGACGTTTGCCGAGGCCAATTATCAGTTCAGCCATGACTTCTGGGATTGGCAGCCCTACCTGCAACTGGCCAACGTGCAACAGCGCAGCGAAGGCTTCAACGAAAGCGGCGGCATGGCCGCACTGCGCGGCAAACGCTCCAATGAGAACGTCAACCTGACCACCGGCGGTGTGCGGGTCAACCTTGACTTGGGCAAGGCGCAGATCGGCCCATCGTGGTTGAGCGTGCGCGGCGGCCTGGCACACACCCGTGCCAGCGGCGACCTGCAACCCACCGCTCAGGCGGCGTGGGAAGGAGGCCGTGTGATGAGCGTCAGCGGCGCGCCGTTGGATCGCCTCAGCACCCACCTGGATCTGGGCGCCACCGCACGCCTGTCCCGCGACAGCGCAATCGAGCTGGGCTTCAGCCAACAACGCGGCGAGCGCACGCGGGACCACAGCATCAGCGCGCAGTACTCATTGCAGTTTTGAGCCAACGGCGGGGGTGCGCTACCCCCGCCGATCCAACAGGTTCACCACCAACCGATCGATCCACCCCCACACCCGCTGCTTCACCCGCCGCCACAGCGGCCGCGACTGCCATGTCTCCAGGCTCACTGCCAGGCTCTGCGCAAAATCCCGCTCGAAGCTGCCCACCACTGCCTGCGTTAAATCCGGGTCCAGCGCCTCAAGATTGGCGTCCAGATTGAAGCGCAAATTCCAATGGTCGAAATTGCACGACCCCACGCTCACCCAGTCATCCACCAGCACCATTTTCAGGTGCAGGAAACACGGCTGGTATTCAAAGATCTGCACCCCCGAACGCAGCAAGCGCGGGTAGTAACGGTGCCCGGCGTAACGCACGGAGGGGTGGTCGGTGCGCGGGCCGGTGAGCAGCAAACGCACATCCACTCCCCTTCCCGCTGCACGGCGCAACGCACGACGTACGCCCCAAGTCGGTAAAAAATACGGCGTGGCCAGCCAGATACGCTGCTGGCCGCTGTTCAACGCACGAATCAACGATTGCAGGATGTCGCGGTGTTGACGGGCGTCGGCATAGGCAACGCGGCCAAGCCCAGGCCCGGTGGCGGGCATCTTGGGCAAGCGTGGCAGGCCGAAGCGGGTGGCGGGTTTCCATTCGCGGCGGGCGGCGTTGGCGTGCCATTGGCGGTCGAACAGTGCCTGCCAGTCCAGCACCAGCGGGCCGCTGATTTGCACCATCACTTCGTGCCAGTCGGCGCTATTGCTGCCCGGCGTCCAGAATTCATCGGTCACGCCGGTGCCGCCGACAAAAGCGATGCCTTGGTCGATCAGCAGCAGTTTGCGGTGATCGCGGTACAAGTTGCGCATCCAGCGGCGCCAACTCAGGCGATTGTAGAAGCGCAACTCCACGCCCGCATCGGTCAGGCGTTTACGCAGCCCGAGGGTAAACGCCAGGCTGCCGTAGTCATCAAACAGGCAACGCACTTGCACGCCTCGTTCGGCCGCCAGCACCAGCGCCTGCACCAAGGCGTCGGCGCACGCACCGGCCTCCACCAGGTACAACTCCAGATCGACTTGCCGCTCGGCGCGGGCAATGTCCACCAGCATCTGCGGGAAAAAAGCCGGGCCGTCGATCAACAACTCGAAGCGGTTGGCGCTGCGCCACGGGAACACTGCGCCCGCCATGGTCAACGCGCCGTAAAGATCAGCACCGCACCCACCGGCACCGACAAACTGATGGAGGCCAACCCGGCCGCCTTGCGCAACGCGGCGACACCGGGCATCAGGTCAAAGTCCTCGGCATGCAGCACCACCGGCTCCAGGGTCACCACTTGGAAACGCCGGTCATCTAAACGCGTCGCGAGCAATTCGGCGCTGTAGGTCTGGGTCTTGCCATGCAGGGTGACGCTCAGCGGCAGGCGCAATTCCAACTGCGCGCCAGGCGCCAAATCGTTGATGGGTTGCAGGTTGATTTGCGCGTTGATCAGCGCGTCGGGGAAAGTCTTGATCTCGAACAGCTCATTGCGCATGCGCTCGTCACGCATGGGGATGCCGCTATTGACCGACTCCAACTCCACTTCCAGCTGCGCAGCACCTTTGCCGTCGACCTTGCCGTGCAACACCAGGAAGCGATGGACTTCGGCAATCTCGGTGTTCTTGGTGGTGACGAACGACAAGCGAGAGGACTCGTTATCCAGGTACCAGTCGGCATGGGCAGGCATGGCAGCGGCGGCCAGCAGGGCGAGGGCCAGGGGTTTGATGACAGAAGCGTTGAACATTAAAGACTCGTGGGAAAAAAACCTGAACGAACCTTAAGCGCAATGTCACAAGCGGCGCAAATCCAATGTGGCAGCGGCGATGCTTCCGTCAGGCTAATGCCCGCTGCACTTCACCCACGGCCTGCTCCAAACTGGCCATATGCAGATTCAACACCCGCTCCACCGGTGCCTGATGCATCGGCCAGTGCAGCGCCATGCTCCCCACCAAGCGCCCATTCGCACGCACCGGCAATGCAACCGCACGAATCAAAAACGGCAACCGCACCGGGTACTCCCAATACCCTTCGGTACGCTGACCAAAGCCCTGATGCTGGCTTTGCTCGCAAGCGTGGTATTGCTCATCCGCCGCCACCTGTTCGCGGCCTGCCAAACGCAGCACCTCTTCGGCTGGCAATTGGGTGAGGCACGCCTTGCCCATCGCCGAATGGAACAGGCTGGCATGCTGGCCGACGATCTGGCAGTTGTTGGGATAAAGCTTGCGCAGCACGCCAGGGATCGCGCTTTCCATGACTTCCAGGCGCTCGCCATCAAAGCAGGACAAGTCCACCACCAAGCCGGTGCGTTCGCTGAGTTCCAGCAGCCAGGGTGCGGCGCTTTCTACCACTTGGCGCTTGAAACGTTGCTGAGTGTCGCCAAACAGACGCTGGGCGCGCAGACGGTAACGCCGGTCGCTCAGGCCACGGTAAACCCAGCCCTGATCCTGCAGGGTCAGCAACATGCGTGACACGGTGGCCTTGGGCAAACCCGTGAGGTAGTGCAACTCCTCAAGCCCCAAGGCCTGGTGCTTGCCCAGTAATTCGACGATAGCCAATGCGCGCTCAACCGAGCGTACGGTGCCTGTCTCGGCCATGTTCGATCTCCCTGATGCCGGTGGATGATCATTTTTCACAGCAAGATACAGGCCCGGTTGCCCCTCAACCCATCGATTCAAGGCACGCCGGCGGGCGACGCTGCACCCATTGCGTCAACTGTTCATGGGCGTAAGCCAATTGCAGCACCGCCCGGTCCGCCTGGGCTGGACCGATGATCTGCACGCCCATCGGCAGGCCCTGGGGGTTAAAGCCCACCGGAATGCTCATGCTTGGCAAACCGGCCAGGGTCGGGCCGATCACGACTTCCATCCAGCGATGATAAGTGTCCATTTCTCGCCCGCCCACGAGGCGTGGCCACGGCTGTTGTGCATCGAAAGGGAACACTTGGGCCGTGGGCAACAACAGGAAATGGTAACGTTCGAACAATTTGGCCAAGGCGCGATACCACTCACTGCGGTCCACCGATGCCTGGTACACCTGCTGCGCGCTCAGGCCCAGACCGCCCTCCACCTCCCATTGTGCTTCGGGCTTGAGCAACGCTCGTTTTTGCGGGTTGGCGTACGCCGCACCCAAGTTGCCGTGCACCAGCCAATGGCGATGCACCAGCCAACTGCGCCACAGCCGCGCCATGGAAAAATCCGGCTGGCAGCTTTCCACGTCACAACCCAGTGTCGCGAAATCGCCGAGGGCCGATTCGCACAGGCTCAGCACGCCATCGTCCATCGGCAGGTAGCCGTTGTAGTCGCCCAGCCAGCCCAGGCGTATGCCTTTGAAATCCCGTTGCAACGGTTGGCCCAGCACCGCCGGATCATCCTTCGACGACAGCGGCACCCGAGGGTCGTAACCTGCCTGGATGCTCAGCAAGCGCGCCACATCCGTTACGCTGCGGCCCATCGGGCCTTCGGTGCCCAACTGCTGCACGAACAGTTCTGGCGTCGGCCCGTAAGGCACTCGACCTTGGGACGGTCGTAGGCCAAACACATTGTTGAACGCCGCCGGGTTGCGCAGCGAGCCCATCATATCGCTGCCATCCGCCACCGGCAGCATACGCAGCGCCAGTGCCACCGCCGCCCCGCCGCTGCTGCCGCCTGCTACCAGGCTTGAGTCGTAGGCATTGCCGGTGGTGCCAAACAAGGTGTTGTAGGTTTGCGAGCCCAGGCCGAATTCCGGCACGTTGGTCTTGCCGATAATGATCGCGCCACTGGCCCGCACCCGCGCCACGCTGATGGCGTCTTCGGTGGGCACATGCTCGGCGTACAGTGGCGAACCCAAGGTGGTACGCACGCCCTTGGTGGCCGCCAGGTCCTTGATCGCCTGGGGCATGCCATGCATCCAGCCGCGTGACTGGCCTTGGTCCAACTCACGATCACAAGCCCGCGCTTCGGCCAGTACCTCATCGGCATTGCGCAGTGAAACCAGCGCATTCACGCCTGGGTTGAAGCGTTGGATCTGCGCCAGGTACGCCTGCATCACCTCTTCGCACGAGACCTGCCGCGCATGGATCGAGCGCGACAATTGCGTGGCATCCCAGTCAACAATACTCAAGGCTTCACCTCACTCGAAAACGGCTGCGGCCGCTTGGCCCGCGGTGCCTCGTGCATGCAATAAGTGCCCATCAGCGTCAACACGCAGGCGAACAACACATAGAACGATGGCGCTACCGGCGTGCCCAACACTTTGGTCAGCCAAGTCACGATCAACGGCGCGAAACCACCGAACACCATGACTGCCACGTTATAGGCCACTGACACACCCGTCGAGCGCACTTCGATGGGGAACTGCTCGGCCAAAGCAGTCGGGGCCGGGCCGAAGAACCCGCCGATGGCGGTGCATAGCATCACCTGCATCACCAGTAAACGCTCGATCGACGGCGCTGCGGCAACCCACACATACAGCGGGTAGACCATCACGAAAAACGCCAGGGTGAACGCCATCAATACCGGGCGCCGCCCCAGGCGATCGGAGAGCATGCCCGACAGTGGAATCACCACGGTCATCAGCGCCACCGCCAACATCTGTACCATCAATACCTGATCCAGCGGCAGCCCGAGGCTTTTGTGCGCGAAGGTCGGCATGTTAACCAGCACCACGTAAAACGACACCGTCGCGCCACACGCCAGCCCCATGGACACCAGGATGCTGCGCCGATACTCACGCACCACCTGCATCAGGCTCGGCGCCGGGCCGGTCGCGTGTTTGCGCGCCTCGATAAATTCCTCGGGGTCTTCCATATGCCGGCGAATCCACAGCCCCACCGGGCCGATCAGCAAGCCAAACACAAACGGCAAGCGCCAGCCCCACAGGTCGAGGGTTTCCGGCGAGAAGAAGTGGGTGACCATCGCCACCATCGCCGCCCCGCCAAACACCGCCAGGCACTGCCCCACCAATTGCCAGGAGCCATACAATCCCTTGCGATGGGCCGGTGCGCTTTCCACCAGGAACGCCGTGGCACTGGCGTATTCACCACCGGTGGCAAAGCCTTGGAGCATGCGCGCCACCACGATCAGCAACGGCGCGCCCATGCCGATGGCGGCATAGTTCGGCGCGAAGGCGATCAGCGCGATGGACACGGTCATCAGCCGGATAATCAACTGCATCGCCGCCTTGCGGCCTTTGCGGTCCGAATACATTCCCAACAGGATGCCCCCCACCGGGCGCATGAAAAAGCCCACGCCGAAGGTTGCCAAGGCCATCAGCAGCGAGGCGTATTCATCGTCTGAGGGGAAAAACTGCCGGGCGATGATGCTCGCCAGAAAGCCGTAAACGATGAAGTCATACCATTCCAACGCATTGCCGATTACCGCCGCCACCACCTGGCGGGTGCGGGATACGCCTGTGTGTGAAGTCTGCATGAGGAACACTCCATTCAACCGAAAGTAGGAAAGGGTCCAGCGGCAGAAAAAGTCGAGTCGTCAGGCAGGCTTGAGCCAGCTCTCGGCCAGCGCGCCCCAATAGGCGGAGCCGGTCAGCAGGATGTCATCGTTGAAGTCATAGGCGGGGTTATGCACCATCGGCCGCGACACGCCGTTGCCGATAAACAGGTAGCTGCCGGGGCAGCGCTGCAGCATCCAGGCGAAGTCTTCACTGCCCATCAGGGTGCGGGTGTTACCGTCCACGGCGTCGGTGCCAAGCAAGGCGACACCAACCTGGCGGGCGAACTCGGTTTCTTCGGGGTGGTTGACCAGCACCGGGTACGCCGGGCGATGCTCGATCTGCACAGTACAGCCGAAGCTGGCGGCCTGGGTTTGGATGATGGCGAACACCCGCTCCAGCATCTGCTCGCGCACTTTGGGGTTGAGCGCGCGCAAGCTCAAGCGCAGCAATGCTTCTTGCGGAATTACATTGGCAGCCTGGCCCGCTTGAAGGGCGCCGACCGTGACCACGGCAGCTTCCTGGGTGTCGATATTGCGCGCCACTACCGTCTGCAATGCCATGACCATGCTCGCCGCCGCCACGAGCGGGTCCACCGTCAGGTGCGGCATGGAGCCGTGACCGCCGACGCCTTCCAACGTGACGGTGAGCAAGTCCTGGGACGCCATCATCGGCCCCACTCGCAGGCCCAGATGCCCCGCTGGCAAGCCCGGCATATTGTGCATGCCGAACAGGCCATCGCAAGGGAAGCGCTCCAGCAAACCGTCGGCGAGCATGGCTTCGGCGCCGCCCTGGCCTTCTTCAGCGGGTTGGAAAATCAGGTTCAGCGTACCGTCGAATTGCCGCGTGGCCGCCAGGTAGCGCGCGGCACCCAGCAGCATGGTGGTGTGACCGTCATGCCCACAGGCGTGCATGCACCCGGCGTGTTGGCTGGTGTAGGCCGCGCCGGTATTTTCGATGATGGGCAAGGCGTCCATGTCGGCGCGGATGCCCAGGGTGCGTGAGCTGCCGCCGTTACGCAGTACGCCGACTACGCCGGTCTTGCCGATGCCGGTATGAACCTCATAGCCCCAATCCCTCAGCGATTTGGCCACCAGCGCACTGGTGCGGTTTTCCTCAAAGCCGAGTTCGGGATGGGCGTGAATATCCTGACGCACGGCGTGCAAGTCGCTGGCGACGTCGCTGAGCCAATCCAGGATGTGCTGGTGTGGGCGCATGGGTGATTCTCCTCACAGTCGGGTGTTCCCGTTCTTGTTTGCTGCACACCGCCAGCTAACCGCGATGCGCGCGCGAGGACAATCAAAGGTGGTTCCACCCTGTGGAACCTTAGGGCCCCCTGCCCATCACTTCCACAGGAGATGTGTGGTGCGTCAGGGGTTCAGGCGGCAGCCCTGGCGGTCACCGAGCCAGCGGGCGGTGTGCGTGCGGCCCAGCCCGCTGGCGGTGACTTCGCTGCGCTCCGGGTTATCGCTGAATGCGCTGGTGGGCACGTATTGCTTCACATAGCCCTGGCAATACTCGGCGGGGTTATTGGCGACATAGCGGCACGAGCAATATTCCTTGGCGGTGTAGGCCGCGATGATGTCGGGGAAGGCTTGCAGGTTGACGCGCTCGTGCCAGACCCAGCCGAGCAACGCCAACAGCAGCAGGAGAAACAGACTGGTAAACGGCCGACGACGGATCATGGCTGCACCGCCGCAAGTACGCGTTTGAGCAGTTCATTGTGACGGTAGCTCCCGTCGCGGTCATCGCCGTAGCGCACGATCACCAGGCGCTTTTCTGGCATCACATACAGCGCCTGGCCCCAATGACCGAGGGCGGCGAAGGTGTCGCTGGGCGCATCGGGCCAGGGCCGTGGCTCGCCTCTGTTGAGCCACCAATGACCACCCGGCACCGCTTCATCCTGGCCGGCCTTGTAGTAAGCGAAGGGTTGGCGATTGAAGGCGATCCAATCGTTGGGCAGCAACTGTTGATCACCCCAGCGACCGTCCCGCGCCATCAGCAGACCCACTCGCGCCAGGTCGCGAGCCGTGAGATAGGCGTAGGAAGAAGCAACGAAGGTTTCATCCGCATCGGTTTCCCACGTCGCATTGCGAATGCCCAGCGGCTTGAACAGCGCGTCCCACGGGTAGCTCATGTAAGCCTTGTGGCCGAGCATCCCTTTAAGCGTGGCGGAGAGGATGTTGGTGTCGCCACTGGAGTAACAGAAGGTTTGACCCGGCGCGCTGGCGGCTTCGCTTTGCGCGGCGAACTCGGCCATATCGCTGCGGCCACGGGTGTAGAGCATCGCCACCACTGAGGACTTGAGCGGGGCGTACTCATAATCTTCCTGCCAGCCCAGGCCCGAGGCCCAGTGCAGCAAATCGGCCATCGTCACCTTGGGGTGCTGCTTCATCGGCGGGTAGAAACGCGCAGCCGGGTCGGTGAGTTTGAAACGGTTTTCGCCGTAGGCCACGCCCAGCACGGTGGCCATCAAGCTTTTGCTGATGGACCAGGTCAGGTGCGGGGTAGTGGCCGTGGTCGGCGCGGCGTAGCGCTCGTACACAACAACGCCGTCGCGGATCACCAACAGCGCGTCGGTGCGCAGGCCTTGGCGGGTGGTGTCGTCTCGCGCAGGGAAGGCGTAGGCATTCAAGGCATCGACGGCAGGGCCTTCGATTTGGGTGCCCTTGGCCCACTCCTTGTCAGGCCAGACTTCGGCGTGGGCGGTAACGGTGACGAACAGCAGGGCAACGCACAACAAGCCTCTGACCATGGACGCAAACTCAAGGGGGCACTCAAGCCCGCGAGCCTAGCCGAGGCGGATGACAGATTTGCGACATAGAGGGCTGTCATCCAAGCGTCACCATAACTTCATGGAGATGACACCGGGCCTGCCTAGCCTGAGTTTGGACAACAAAGTCGACCGGCCGAAACGTGGCCGGCACTCGGAGACTCGCCATGACTCAGATCGCCCGCATCAGCGACACCGGCAATGAACGCCGTCTGCAAGCCGAACGCCTGGTTGGCGCACAGGCGTTGCAGGAAGCCCAGGCCCTGCGGTTCAACGTATTCAGCGGCGAGTTCAACGCCAAGCTGAAAGGCGCGGAGCTGGGTCTGGACATGGATGACTATGATGTTCACTGCAGCCACATCGGCGTGCGGGACTTGAATACCGGTCGCCTGGTGGCCACCACCCGCTTGCTCGACCACGCGGCCGCCAGCACCCTGGGTCGGTTCTACAGCGAAGAAGAATTCAGCCTGCATGGCTTGCTCCACTTGCAAGGCCCGATCCTGGAAATCGGCCGCACCTGCGTCGACCCGGCCTACCGCAACGGCGGCACCATCGCCGTGTTGTGGGGCGAACTGGCCGAAGTGCTCAACCAGGGCGGCTACAGCTACCTGATGGGTTGCGCGAGCATCCCGATGCACGACGGCGGCATCCAGGCCCACGCGATCATGCAGCGCCTGCGTGAACGCTACCTGTGCAACGAACACCTGCGCGCCGAACCGAAAAAACCGCTGCCGGCTCTGGATTTGCCGTCCAACGTCATCGCCGAAATGCCGCCGCTGCTCAAGGCGTATATGCGCCTGGGGGCGAAGATCTGCGGCGAGCCATGCTGGGATGAAGACTTCCAGGTCGCCGACGTGTTTATCCTGCTCAAGCGCGACAACCTCTGCCCGCGTTATGCCCGCCACTTCAAGGCTGCAATGTGATGAGCCGCCTGCGGGTGTACGGGCGCATTGCCCGCGTGCTGGTGGTGGTGGCGCTGGGTTTGAGCATGGCCAGTGTGTTTGGTGTGTTCGAGCGTCTGGGCATTGCCAACTCGATGGTGCGGCGTCAGCGCTGGTCGCGGTTTTTCATGGCGCGACTGACCAATGCCCTGCCCTTTCGCGTGACCGTGCACGGTGAGTTGCCGACGCAGCCAATGCTGTGGGTGAGCAATCACGTGTCGTGGACCGATATTCCGCTGCTGGGCGCCGTAGCGCCGATGTCGTTTTTGTCCAAGGCCGAAGTACGCACCTGGCCGGTGGCCGGTTGGTTGGCGGCCAAGGCTGGCAGTTTGTTTATTCGCCGAGGGTCAGGCGACAGCCAGTTGATCCGCAAGCAGATGACCCGTCATCTGGAGCAACAGCACCCGCTGCTGATGTTCCCCGAAGGCACCACCACTGACGGGCGCAGCCTGCGCACCTTCCACGGGCGCTTGCTGGCCAGTGCGATTGATGCGGATGTGGCGCTGCAACCGGTGGCGATCCGTTACCTGCGCGATGGGCAAGTGGACCCGTTGGCACCGTTTATTGGCGATGATGATTTGCTCTCGCACCTGATGCGCTTGTTTGGCAATGACCAGGGCGATGTGGAGATTCATGTGCTCAAGCCAATTGCCTGTGCCGGGCAGGAACGTGCGGCGCTGGCGTATCAGGCGCAACAGGCCGTGCAGAAGGTGTTGTTTGGGCCGGTGCCGGAGGCTGAGCAGGTTGATGTTCGGCCGGCATTTGCCGCCTGAGCTTAAGTGAACACAGAACCCACTTTATGTGGGATCTAAATGTGGGAGGGGGCTTGCTCCCGATAGCAGAGTGTCAGTCACTACATACATTGACTGAACCACTGCCATCGGGAGCAAGCCCCCTCCCACATTTAGACCTCAGTGGCCAGTTGGATTTGGGCGAAGGCTTGCAGTTCGGGGTAGAACACCCGGAAGTCTTCACTCAACGGCTCATACAACTCACGCAACTCCTGCATCGCAAACCCCAACTCCTGCGGCTGCGTCAACCGCCGCGAAATCCCCCGCAACACCTGCTCCATCACCGTAAACTCGCGATAAGACCCCAACCAATCATCCGCCGCCATCCACGGCGCAATCTGCGCCAACCGCCCCGGCAACTGTGGCTCGGCGGCGAGCACGCGGTACACCTGCGAGGTGAAGCGCTCCAGCGGTTGGTCGGCATACAACGCCCAATCCCGCGCCAGGCAGTGGTCGAAAAATACATCGAGGACAATCCCCGCATAGCGCCTGCGGGTCAGGCTGAAGCGCGACAACGCCTCCCCCACCAACGGGTGGCTGTCGGTGAAACGGTCGATCGAGCGATGCAGCTGGATCGCCGCTTCGATTTGCGGGCTGAACTGGCCCTGCAGGCGGCCTTTGACGAAATCGCCATAGAGGCTGCCCAGCAGTTGCGCAGGAAGTTGGCCGCCCAGATGCAGATGTGCGAGATAATTCATGGCGCGCAGTCTATCACTGCTGCCAACGTATCGTTATAACCCGATATACCGATTTGGCCTGTCCTCAGAGCAAAATCATATTGGTATATCGGGATATAACGATTTAAGGTTCGCTTCATCGCGATATAACGCTTTAAAAACCGAGCACCTGCCATGTCCATTGACCTCGACGAAATAATAAAAGCCCTGGCGCACCCAGTACGGCGAGACATTCTCAACTGGCTCAAAGACCCGAAAGTGCAATTCCCCGAACAACTGCACAACCACGAATACGGCATCTGTGCCGGGCAGATCGACCAGCGCTGCGGCTTGTCCCAGTCGACCGTGTCGGCCCACCTGGCTACCTTGCAACGGGCGGGTTTGATCAGCAGCCAGAAGGCCGGGCAGTGGCACTTTTTCAAACGCAACGAGGAAACGATCCAAGCGTTCCTCGACGCGCTCATCACAGAGCTCAGCTCTGAAATCAGCGAACCGCTGTAAAGGAAACGAAAATGCCCCTCTCGCTACTCATACTGGCCCTGAGCGCCTTCGCCATCGGCACCACCGAGTTCGTCATCATGGGCCTGTTGCCCGATGTGGCCGCAGACCTCGGCGTGTCGATCCCCGGCGCCGGCTGGCTGGTGACCGGCTACGCCTTGGGCGTGGCCATCGGCGCGCCCTTCATGGCACTGGCCACCGCCAAGCTGCCGCGCAAGGCTGCCCTGGTAGCGTTGATGGGCATCTTTATTATCGGCAACCTGCTCTGCGCCCTGGCCAGTGACTACAACGTGCTGATGTTTGCCCGTGTGGTCACCGCGTTGTGCCACGGCGCGTTCTTCGGGATCGGCTCAGTGGTCGCCGCCAACCTGGTGCCCGCCAACAAACGTGCGTCGGCCGTGGCCTTGATGTTCACCGGCTTGACCCTGGCCAACGTGCTCGGCGTGCCACTGGGCACCGCACTGGGGCAGGCCGCCGGTTGGCGCTCGACCTTCTGGGCGGTGACGGTGATTGGCGTGGTGGCGTTGATCGGCCTGATCCGCTTCCTGCCGGCCAAGCGTGACGAAGAAAAACTCGACATGCGCGCCGAACTGGCAGCCCTCAAGGGTGCCGGTATCTGGTTGTCGCTGAGCATGACCGCGCTGTTTTCTGCGTCGATGTTCACCCTCTTCACCTACGTCGCGCCGCTGCTGGGCGATGTCACCGGCGTATCGCCAAAAGGCGTGACCTGGACCCTGCTGCTGATCGGCCTGGGCCTGACCCTGGGCAATATCATCGGCGGCAAGCTGGCGGACAAACGCCTGGCGGCCACCTTGATCGGCGTGTTTATCAGCATGGCAGTGATCTCGACGGCGCTGAGCTGGACCAGCGTGGCGCTGATCCCGACCGAAATCACCCTGTTCCTGTGGGCCACCGCTGCGTTTGCCGCCGTGCCGGCGCTGCAAATCAACGTGGTGACCTTCGGCAAGGCCGCACCAAACCTGGTGTCCACCCTGAACATCGGCGCCTTCAACATCGGCAACGCCCTCGGCGCCTGGGTCGGCGGCAGCGTGATTGCCCATGGTTTCGGCCTGACCAGCGTGCCGCTGGCAGCCGGCGCGCTGGCGATTCTGGCGCTGCTGGTGACCTTGATTACTTTCCGTCAGGGCGGCGACGCCGACCTGGCCCCCGCGACTCACTGATCAACTTCAAAGAGAAGGTGTTTACCGATGACGACTATTTTCGATCCGATCAAACTGGGCGACCTGGAACTGTCGAACCGCATCATCATGGCGCCGCTGACCCGCTGCCGCGCCGACGCGGGCCGCGTACCCAACGCGCTGATGGCCGAGTACTACGTGCAACGTGCCTCCGCCGGGCTGATCCTCAGCGAAGCCACCTCCGTAACACCGCTGGGCGTGGGTTACCCGGACACCCCGGGCATCTGGTCCAACGACCAGGTGCGCGGCTGGGCCAACGTGACCAAGGCGATTCACGGCGCGGGCGGCAAGATTTTCCTGCAACTGTGGCATGTGGGGCGTATTTCCCATGAGTCCTACCTGAACGGTGAAACCCCGGTGGCGCCGAGCGCGATCCAGCCTAAAGGCCACGTCAGCCTGGTGCGCCCTTTGGCCGACTACCCGACCCCGCGCGCCCTGGAAACAGCAGAAATCGCCGACATCATCGACGCTTACCGCACCGGTGCCGAAAACGCCAAGGCTGCGGGTTTTGACGGCGTGGAAATCCACGGTGCCAACGGCTACCTGCTCGACCAGTTCTTGCAAAGCAGCACCAACCAGCGCACCGACAACTACGGCGGTTCCCTGGAAAACCGTGCGCGCCTGTTGCTGGAAGTGACCGACGCGGCCATCGAAATCTGGGGCGCCGGGCGTGTGGGTGTGCATTTGGCACCGCGTGCCGATTCCCATGACATGGGCGACGATAACCTGGCTGAGACCTTTACCTACGTCGCCAGTGAATTAGGCAAGCGTGGCATTGCGTTTATCTGCTCGCGTGAGAAGGAAGGCGCTGACAGTCTCGGCCCGCAGCTGAAGAAGGCTTTCGGCGGCGTGTATATCGCCAACGAGCGCTTTACCAAGGACAGCGCCAATGCGTGGTTGGCTGAAGGTAAGGCGGATGCGGTGGCCTGGGGTGTGCCGTTTATTGCCAATCCGGATTTGCCGGCTCGATTGAAGGCGGATGCGCCGCTGAATGATGCGCGTCCGGATACTTTCTATAGCAAGGGACCGGTGGGTTACATCGACTATCCGACTTTGGCGATCTGATCGCCTATCTGAAGTAGTACAGTGATCCAATATGGGAGGGGGCTTGCTCCCGATAGCGGTGGTTCAGTCAGCACATGTATTGACTGACACACCGCTATCGGGAGCAAGCCCCCTCCCACATTTGAAATCGGTGCACTCCAGAAGCGGGAAGAAACACTCCTTCACACCCCTGCAACAAAATCCCTACAAAATACTTAGCCGGCTACCTATCAACCGGCTACCCGCCCGTATATAAAGTCAGCCCACAGATCAGCCAGAAGGACGATTGACCATCCTTAGGCTTTACTGTTGACACAACCGGATGCAATTACGCATTTTGTCTCAATTGCGCAGGCTGGGGCTCAGGCGCAGCATGTCCAGCCCTGCATCCACCCAGCGCTCGGCGTCCTGGTGCAACTGGAAGCTGTCAGGTATCAGCAGCCACTGGCCGATCAGCCCGTTGATGTAGGCATGAATGCACACCGCGCCACGGGAGGTGTCGAGGTTTTCCGGCAGTTGCCCGCGATGCACCGCGTTACGCAGGGTCAGGCCGATGCGCAGGTTGCATTCCAGCGTATGAGTCTGGCGTTGGCGGCGCATGTCGCACATTTCATCGGTGAATTCGCACTTATGAAACAGGATCTCGTTGATGCGTCGGGTTTTCGGGTCCAGGGCCACTTGATGAAACAAACGAATCAGCAGTTTGCGCATGCAGCCCAGCGGGTCGAGTTCGTCCTCGCTTTCACCGGCCCGGGCCAAGTCGTCCAGTGGCTCGTGCAGCGTATCGAGCAAGGCCTGGAGCAAGTCGGATTTGTTACTGAAATGCCAGTAGATGGCGCCCCGCGTCACGCCCGCCAGCGCGGCGATGTCCGCCAGCGTGGTGCGCGCAACGCCGCGCTCATAAAAGGCTTGCTCGGCGGCGTCGAGAATTTGGCTGCGCGTTTCCTGAGCTTCCTCTTTGGTACGACGAACCATGGCAGTAAAACCTCAATCAGGACACTTGAGACGATTGTTAACGCAGAATTAATAGCCGTTGACGATCATCTGAATATTTTGTGGGACGACACCGTCATGGGTGCCGAACGTAATGGAATCGAGGCTTTTGGCGTTGCTTTGTCAACATTGCGCGAAGCCTGTCAAGAGTTTACAAACAACCATGAACGTAAGTATATTGCGTAGCAAGCTACTTATCTACATGCCGTTTATTTTTAAACCTTCCACCCTTCTTGTGCGCACCCTGCGCGCCTGACCCGAGGATCTTCATGCAACTTAAGCCAGCTGTTACCGCCCTGGTCACTGCCGTCGCCCTGGCATCGCTGCTCAGCGGATGTAAAAAGGAAGAAGCGGCTCCGCCCGCTCAAGCCCCTCAGGTCGGCGTGGTCACTATTCAACCGCAAGCCTTTACCTTGACCTCCGAACTGCCGGGCCGCACCACGGCCTTTCGCATTGCGGAAGTTCGCCCTCAGGTCAACGGCATCATTCTCAAGCGCTTGTTTAAAGAAGGCGGCGACGTGAAGGAAGGGCAACAGCTCTACCAGATCGACCCGTCGGTGTACGAGGCAACCCTCAAGAGCGCACAGGCCAGCCTGACCCAGACCAAGTCCATCTCCGACCGCTATAAGCAGTTGGTCGATGAACAAGCCGTCAGCCGTCAGGAATACGACACCGCCGTCGCCAACCGCATGACTGCCGAAGCCAACGTGCAAACCGCCCAGATCAACGTGCGCTACACCAAGGTGTATGCGCCGATCTCCGGGCGTATCGGCCGCTCTTCGGTCACCGAAGGCGCGCTGGTCAGCAATGGCCAGACCGACTCCATGGCCGTTATCCAGCAACTGGACCCGATCTACGTCGACGTCACCCAGTCTTCGGCCGAAATGCTGAAGCTGCGCCGCGACCTGGAAAGCGGTCAGCTGGAAAAAGCCGGCGCCAACGCCGCCAAGGTCAAGCTGACCCTGGAAGACGGCAGCGACTATGGCCAAGACGGCAAACTGGAATTCTCCGAAGTGTCGGTTGACCAGACCACCGGTTCCGTGACCCTGCGCGCCGTGTTCCCCAACCCTGACCACACCCTGCTGCCGGGCATGTTTGTACACGCCCAACTGCAAGCCGGTGTGAACAGCAAGGCGATCCTGGCTCCACAGCAAGGTGTGACCCGTGACCTCAAAGGCATCCCGACCGCACTCATCGTCAATGCCGACAACAAGGTTGAACAGCGCGTGCTGGTGGCCAACCGTACCGCCGGCGCCTACTGGCTGGTGGAAAAAGGCTTGAACGCCGGTGACCGCGTGATCACCGAAGGCTTGCAGTACGTCAAGCCGGGCGTTGAGGTCAAGGTCAAGGACGCTGACAACGCCAAGCCCGCCGGTACTGCTCCTGCTGCGCCTGCTGCCGCTGCTGGCAAAGGGGAGTAACCCATGTCGAAATTTTTTATCGACCGTCCCATTTTCGCCTGGGTGATTGCCCTGGTGATCATGCTGGTCGGGGCACTGTCGATCCTGAAGTTGCCCATCAACCAATACCCGGCCATCGCGCCAACCGCCATTGATATCCAGGTGACCTACCCAGGCGCGTCCGCACAAACCGTGCAGGACACCGTGGTGCAAGTCATCGAGCAACAGCTCAACGGTATCGACAACCTGCGTTATGTCGCCTCGGACAGTAACTCCGACGGCAGCATGACCATCACCGCGACGTTCAACCAGGGTACCAACCCGGACATCGCCCAGGTTCAAGTGCAGAACAAGCTGAACCTGGCGACCCCGCTGCTGCCGCAAGAAGTGCAGCAGCAGGGTATCCGCGTAACCAAGTCGGTGAAGAACTTCCTGATGGTGATCGGTCTGGTGTCGGAAGACGGCAGCATGACCAAGGACGACCTCTCCAACTACATCGTGTCCAACATCCAGGACCCGATCTCCCGTACTTCGGGGGTGGGTGACTTCCAGGTGTTCGGTTCGCAATACGCCATGCGTATCTGGCTCGACCCGGCCAAGCTGAATAACTACCAGTTGACCCCGGTCGACGTCAGCACCGCTATCGCTGCGCAGAACGTACAGGTGGCTACCGGTCAACTGGGTGGCCTGCCTGCCCTGCCGGGCAACCAGCTGAACGCCACTATCATCGGCAAGACACGCCTGCAAACCGCTGAGCAGTTCGGCAACATCCTGATGAAGGTCAATGCCGACGGTTCCCAGGTTCGTCTGGGCGACGTCGCACGTATCGAACTGGGCGGCCAGAACTACAGCATCAGTGCGCAGTTCAACGGCAAGCCGGCCTCCGGTATGGCGATCAAACTGGCGTCGGGTGCCAACGCCCTCGACACCGCCAAGGCCATCCGCGCCACGGTCGCGTCGCTGGAACCGTTCTTCCCGCCTGGCATGAAGGCGGTGGTGCCGTATGACACCACGCCTGTAGTAACCGAATCGATCTCCGGTGTGGTGCACACCCTGATCGAAGCGATCGTGCTGGTGTTCCTGGTGATGTTCCTGTTCTTGCAGAACTTCCGCGCCACCATCATCACCACCATGACTGTACCGGTGGTATTGCTGGGTACCTTCGGCATCCTCGCGGCGTTTGGTTTCACCATCAACACCCTGACCATGTTCGGCATGATTTTGGCCATCGGCTTGCTGGTGGACGATGCCATCGTCGTGGTGGAAAACGTCGAGCGGGTGATGGCCGAGGAACACCTGTCGCCCAAAGAAGCGACGGTGAAATCCATGGGCCAGATCCAGGGCGCCCTGGTGGGTATTGCCCTGGTACTGTCGGCGGTCCTGCTGCCGATGGCGTTCTTCGGTGGTTCCACCGGTGTGATCTACAAACAGTTCTCCATCACCATCGTTTCGGCCATGGCGTTGTCGGTACTGGTTGCCCTGATCTTCACCCCGGCCTTGTGCGCCACCATGCTCAAGCCGATCGACCCGGAAAAACACGGCCAACCCAAGCGTGGTTTCTTTGGCTGGTTCAACCGCACCTTCGACCGTGGCGTACTGAGCTACGAGCGCGGCGTGGGCAACATGATCAAGCACAAGATCCCGGCGTTCTTGGTGTACGCCCTGATTTTGGTCGGCATGATCTGGCTGTTCATGCGCATCCCGGCTGCGTTCCTGCCCGACGAAGACCAGGGCGTGATCTTTGCCCAGGTACAAACGCCGGTAGGTTCTTCGGCTGAGCGCACACAGAAAGTCATCGACGACATGCGCGCCTACTTGCTCAACGACAAGGAAGGCGAGCCAGGCGAAGGCAAAGGCGTGAAATCGGTGTTTACCGTCAACGGCTTCAACTTCGCCGGTCGTGGCCAGAGTTCGGGCCTGGCGTTCGTGATGCTCAAGTCGTGGGATGAGCGTGATGCATCCACGTCGGTATTCGAAATCGCCAAGCGTGCCCAGGGCTACTTCATGCAGACGTTCCAGGACGCCATGGTGTTTGCCATCGTGCCGCCGTCTGTACTGGAACTGGGTAACGCCACCGGCTTCGACGTGTTCCTGCAAGACCAGGGCGGTGTCGGCCATGAGAAATTGATGGCTGCACGTAACCAGTTCCTCGGCCTGGCCGCACAAAGCAAGATCCTCGCAGGCGTGCGCCCTAACGGCGTGAACGACGAGCCGCAGTACGAGCTCACCGTTGACGACGAGAAGGCCAGCGCCCAAGGCATCACGCTGTCCAACATCAACCAGACCCTGGCAATCGCCCTGGGTGGTAGCTACGTCAACGACTTCATCGACCGTGGTCGGGTGAAGAAGGTGTACGTGCAAGGTGAAGCGGCCAGCCGCATGTCGCCTGAAGACCTGAACAAATGGTACGTGCGCAGCGACTCCGGGAAGATGGTGCCATTGTCGGCCATCGCCTCGGGCAAGTGGATCTTCGGTTCGCCCAAGCTGTCGCGCTATAACGGTGTAGCGGCGATGGAAATCCTCGGTACGCCGGCACCGGGTTACAGCACCGGTGACGCCATGGCTGAAGTCGAGCGCATCGCCAAGCAACTGCCAGCAGGTATTGGCTACGCGTGGACGGGCTTGTCGTACGAAGAACGTCTGTCGGGCTCCCAGGCACCTGCGTTGTACGCACTGTCGCTGTTGGTGGTGTTCCTTTGCCTCGCGGCGCTGTATGAGAGCTGGTCGATCCCGATCGCGGTGGTACTGGTAGTGCCGTTGGGTGTGGTGGGTGCACTGATTGCAACCAGCATGCGTGGTTTGTCCAACGACGTGTTCTTCCAGGTGGGCTTGTTGGTGACGGTGGGCCTGGCGGCGAAAAACGCCATCCTGATCGTGGAATTCGCCAAAGAGCTTCACGAGCAAGGCAAAGGCGTGATCGAGGCGGCTATCGAAGCCTCCCGCATGCGTCTGCGCCCGATCATTATGACCTCCATGGCGTTCATCCTCGGCGTACTGCCGCTGGCGATCTCCTCGGGCGCAGGTTCAGGCAGCCAGCACGCCATCGGTACTGGCGTAATTGGCGGTATGATCACGGCCACTGTGTTGGCGATCTTCTGGGTACCGTTGTTCTTCGCAACCGTGTCCGCCATCGGCGACCGTAAAAAGACAGAACCCAAGCAAACTCCTAAAGAGGCTGGCCAATGAGCAAGTCGCTCCTTTCCTTAGCCGTCACCGCATTCGTGCTCAGTGGCTGCTCGCTGATACCTGACTATCAGCGCCCCGAAGCGCCGGTAGCCGCACAGTTCCCGCAGGGCCCGGCGTATTCGTCGGCCCAGGCGCCGAACCAGGCGGCTGCCGAGCAGGGCTGGAAGCAGTTTTTCCATGACCCTGCCCTGCAACAGCTGATCCAGGTTGCGCTCGAAAACAACCGCGACCTGCGTGTCGCGGCCCTCAACATCGACGCCTACGCCGCGCAGTACCGCATCCAGCGCGCTGACCTGTTCCCGGCCGTCTCGGCCACGGGCAGCGGCAGCCGCCAGCGCGTGCCGGCGCGTGCCTCGCAGACCGGCGAAGCGGGCATCACCAGCTCGTATTCGGCCACCCTCGGGATCAGCTCGTATGAGCTGGACCTGTTCGGTCGCGTGCGCAGCCTCAGTGAAGAAGCGCTTCAAAAGTACTTCGCCACCGAAGAAGCACGGCGCAGCACCCAAATCAGCCTGGTGGCCAACGTGGCAACCGCCTACGTGACCTGGCAGGCCGACAAAGAGCTGCTCAAGCTGACTCAGGACACCTTGGGTGCGTTCGAGCAGAGCTTCAAGCTCACCTCGCGCAGTGCAGAAGTCGGCGTAGCCTCGGCCCTCGACCTGAGCCAGGCGCGCACCTCGGTGGAAAACGCCCGGGTTGCCCTGGCGCGTTATACCCGCCAGGTGGCCCAGGACGAAAACAGCCTGACCCTGCTGTTGGGCACCGGCCTGCCGGCGAATATCGCCAGCCAGCCGCTGTCGGATGACCTGCTCAGCGAAGTGCCGGCCGGCTTGCCGTCTGACCTGCTGCAACGTCGCCCAGACATCCTGCAAGCCGAGTACAACCTGAAAGCGGCCAACGCCAATATCGGCGCGGCCCGTGCGGCGTTCTTCCCAAGCATCAGCCTGACGGCCAATGCCGGCACCTTGAGCCCGGACCTGGGCGGCCTGTTCAAAGGCGGCTCGGGCACCTGGTCGTTCGCCCCGCAGATCAACATCCCGATCTTCAACGCCGGTAGCCTACGTGCCAGCCTGGACTACTCGAAGATCCAGAAAGAGATCAACGTGGCGACCTACGAGAAAGCCATCCAGACCGGCTTCCAGGAAGTGTCCGACGGCCTCGCCGCACGTGAAACCTACAAGCAGCAACTGGAAGCCCAACGCGGTTTCGTCGCCGCCAACCAGGATTACTACCGCCTGGCCGAGCGTCGCTACCGCATTGGTGTCGACAGCAACCTGACGTTCCTCGACGCCCAGCGCCAACTGTTCAGTGCCCAGCAATCGCTGATCACCGACCGCCTGGCGCAGCTCACCAGCGAGGTCAACCTGTACAAGGCCCTCGGCGGTGGCTGGAGCGCACAGACGGCGCAGAACGAGCCGTTGAAAGAAGACGCGCCGAAGTTGAAGTTGTTCTGATGCAGTTGTAAAACAAACCGCTTCCCTCACCGGAAGCGGTTTTTTTATGCCCTATTTCCTGAACACTGCTGACCAACTGTGGGTGGGGGCTTGCCCCCGATAGCAGTGGTTCAGTCAACATATACAGTGACTGACACACCGCCATCGGGGGCAAGCCCCCTCCCACAGTTGCTTTTCGCTCAACCTTTCAGGATAAAATTGGTCACAGATTCTTACAGACCACAGAGGGAGCTTGTCGTAATGATCGTAGGAATCGACCTGGGGACCACCAACAGTCTCGCAGCGGTATGGCGCGGTGATGCCGCCGAATTGGTGCCCAATGCCCTTGGCCAGTTGCTCACCCCAAGCGTGGTCGGCCTGGATGACCAAGGCCGCATCCTGGTAGGCCAAGCCGCCAAGGAGCGCCTGCATACCCACCCGCATCTGACCACCTCGCTGTTCAAGCGCTATATGGGCAGCGCCACCGAAGTGCGCCTGGGCGATAAATCGTTCCGCCCAGAAGAACTCTCTGCGCTGGTACTTAAAAGCCTCAAGGAAGACATTGAGCGCACCTACGGGCAAACCGTCACCGAAGCCGTGATCAGCGTGCCCGCCTATTTCAGCGACGGCCAACGCAAGGCCACACGCATCGCTGGCGAGCTGGCCGGGCTCAACGTTGAAAAACTGATCAACGAACCCACCGCCGCTGCCCTTGCCTACGGCCTGCATCAGCGCGATAAGGAAACCTCGTTTCTGGTATTCGACCTCGGCGGCGGCACCTTCGACGTGTCGATCATCGAGCTGTTTGACGGGGTGATGGAAGTGCGCGCCAGCGCCGGTGATAACTTCCTCGGCGGCGAAGACTTCGACACCCTGCTGCTGGAACACTTCGTCGACAGCCAACGCAATGCCGAGGGCTTCCCGCCCACCAGCAGTGTGCTGCAAGCCCTGCGTCGCGAAGCCGAGCGCGTGCGCAAATCTCTGGGCCAGGACGACAGCGCCGACTTCGCCCTGCGCGTCGACGGTCAGCAATGGGTCAAGACCATCACTCAGCAGGAACTCGCCAAGCTCTATATCCCGCTGTTGGAACGCCTGCGTGCGCCCATCGAACGAGCCCTTCGCGATGCGCGAATTCGGGTCGGCGACCTGGATGAAATCCTGCTGGTGGGCGGCACCACGCGCATGCCGCTGGTGCGCAAACTCGCCGCCGGGTTGTTCGGGCGCTTCCCGTCCATCAGCCTCGACCCCGACCAAGTGGTGGCCCATGGCGCCGCAATCCAGGCCGCGCTCAAAGCCCGTTCGGCAGCGCTCGAAGAAGTGGTGCTGACCGACGTCTGCCCCTACACCCTGGGCATCGAAACCTCGAACCAGTACGGCGGCCATATCGAAAGCGGCCACTACCTGCCGTTGATCGAGCGCAACAGCAGCGTGCCGGTCAGCCGGGTCAAGAGCGTGGTCACCCTGCACGATAACCAGAGCCAGGTGCTGCTCAAGATTTATCAGGGCGAAAGCCGCCTGGTGAAGGACAACATCGAGCTGGGCCAACTGGACATTGCCGTGCCCAAGCGCAAGGCCGGCGAGGTCTCGCTGGACGTGCGCTTCACCTACGACAACAACGGCCTGCTGGAAGCCCAGGTGAATATCCCGCTGACCGGCGAACAACATTCGTTGGTGATCGAGAACAACCCTGGCGTGCTGAGCCCGGACGAGATCCAGCAACGCCTGCAAGCCCTGGCACAGTTGAAGGTTCATCCCCGCGACCAGCAAGTCAACACCGTGCTCACTGCCCGCCTCGAACGGCTCTACCAGGAAAGCCTCGGCGAATTGCGCGAGCAACTGGGGCACTGGGCCGGGCAGTTCCAGCAAGTGCTCGACACCCAGGACGAACGCCGCATCCGCGATGCCCGCAGTGAACTGACCCGTCAACTTGAGCAGCTCGACAACGGGTTCTGGCGCTAAGGGGAACACCACATGGACTGCTGGACCCTGCTGCAATTGCCGGAAGAGGCAGACGAGCGCACCATCAAGCGCACCTACGCGCGGCTGCTCAAAAGCTGCCGCCCGGACGACGACGCCGAAGGTTTCCAGCGCCTGCGCGAAGCCTATGAGGAAGCGCTGGCCTATTCACGCTGGCGCGCCGACTGGGAAGAAGACGACACCACCGTTCAAGCCCCCGTGGCTGAACAGGCCTATGGCAACCTAAACGACCTGGCCGAGCTGATGGACATCAGCACCCTGCAGCCGGCGCCGTTCGAAGCGCCCAAGGCCGACCCGGCCCAGGCGCTGCTCAATGGGCTTGTCGCCCACAACCTCGATATACGTTGGGCCCAGGCGCAACAACAAGGCTGCACCGAGGCGTTTCAAACCGGCCTGTTGCGCCACTGCTTCGATAACCCGGGCGAGCGCTGTGCAATCGGCAGCTGGGCCGTGCAGCACCTGGAATGGCTGACGCCCTGGCAACAGGTGACCATGACCCCGTGGCAGCACGATGCACTGACCGGCGAACTGTTGCAGGACTACCGCCGCACCTTGCAGGAGCTGCTGGAGCAAAAGGCCGAACGCGAGTTCATTACCCAACTCACGCAGTACAGCCACCAACCCTGGCTGCGGGTGTTCGACCTTCAGCAACAATGGCAACGCGTCGTGCTGCAACTGCTGCACGACAGTCAATGGAGCGTGCCGCTGTTCGAGCGGGTGTGCCAGACGTTTGGCTGGGACGACCAGAAAGGTGTATTCCCGGAACCCGCCTGGATGTGGCGCGAACTGGTCTCGCGCTGCGAGCAGGAAAGCTTCTACGCCAACCTGCAAGACAAAGCCCAAGAGATGCGTCACCCGCCTGCCGATGCCCAGGCCGCGCGCCTGTTGCTCACGCCAATGTCGACCACCCAACAACACCGCATGATCGAAGGTTTTGGCGAAAACGAGTGGAACGCCTGCCAGCACCTGGGCGAAGTCCTCACCTGGCGCTACCCGAAACTGCTTGAACGGCTGCCAAATCCCGATGCGTTCTTCTGGCGCAAATTTGTACCGCGGCCGATCTACACCCAGGTGTTTATTCGCGTGTGGGCCGTGTTCGCACTGGGGATCGGCCTGAGCCTGCTCAACACCCCCTCCGCGCAACTCGATATCCAGTCGACCCTGCTCTTTATGGTGATGGCGTTCGTGCCCGCCGGGGTCGCTTTTCGCGTCACCCAGTTCTGGGCCAGCATGAGCTCGACCTACCGGGTGCCCGACCTGTGGCTGAGCCAATACCTGATCCCCAAACGGCTCAACCCCAACAAATATTGGCTGGTCATACGCCACGGCGTGCCCCAGGCACTCATGCTCGTGGCCTGCGGCCTGATGCTCGGCGTGCTGGGCATCGTTACCTATGTCGGCGCGCTACTGATCAACCTGCTGCACACCAAACGCATTGGCCAGATAAGCCATAAATTCAGCCAAGGCTACCCGTGGCTGAACGGCCTGCACTGGGCCTTCTGGAGCCCGTTGCAAGCGGCGTTCCTGGTGGTGATGGTGGCGGTGATCATTGCCGCGCAGCATTACTTGCCGGCGGTGCCGTGGACTCACTTCGACCCGCCCAGTTCATAACCTGAAAGTGCCGGGCCTTAGTGCCCGGCAAGTTGCGTTCGATCACCGCCCAAAACCCGCCCTCCCCCACTTTCACCGCCCCCACACCGCCCCGCACCATGGCCCGCACCTGCATAACCCCAATAACAACAGGTCCCTACGCCATGAGCACTTTCCACCCGCGCCAGCTCTTGCTGGCAACCGCTGTCGCCAGTCTTGCCTTGCCCGTCGTCGCTGAAGAACACGGTTTTCTCGAAGACGCCAGCGCCAATCTCAACCTGCGAAATTTCTTCTTCAATCGCAACTTCACCAACCCCACCAAAACCCAGGGCGGTGCGCAGGAGTGGACGCAGAGTTTCATTCTCGACGCCAAGTCCGGGTTTACCCAGGGCACGGTGGGTTTCGGTGTGGATGTGCTGGGCCTGTACTCGCTGAAGCTTGATGGCGGACGCGGTACTGGCGGGACGCAATTGCTGCCGCTGGACCATGACGGTCGGCCGGCGGATGAGTTCGGGCGCTTGGGTGTAGCGTTCAAGGCGCGTTTTTCCAAGACCGAAGTGAAGGTGGGCGAATGGATGCCGGTGTTGCCGATCCTGCGTTCTGACGATGGCCGTTCCCTGCCGCAAACCCTGCGTGGCGGGCAGATCACGTCGAAGGAAATCGACGGCCTGACCCTGTATGGCGGCCAGTTCCGCGCCAACAGCCCGCGGGACGACAGCAGCATGACTGATATGTCGATGACCGGTAAAACCGCCTTTACCTCGGACCGTTTCAACTTCCAGGGCGGCGAGTACGCGTTCAACGACAAGCGCACCCAGGTCGGCCTGTGGAATGCCCAGCTCAAGGACATCTACCGCCAGCAGTACGTGAACTTGATCCACAGCCAGCCCCTGGGCGCCTGGACCCTGGGCGCCAACCTCGGGTTCTTCTATGGCAAGGACGACGGCAGCGCCCGTGCCGGCGAGTTGGACAACAAGACCTGGTCCGGCCTGTTCTCGGCCAAGTACGGCGGCAACACCTTCTATGTCGGCCTGCAGAAACTCACCGGCAACAACGCGTGGATGCGCGTCAACGGCACCAGCGGCGGCACCCTGGCCAACGACAGCTATAACTCCAGCTATGACAACGCCCAGGAAAAATCCTGGCAGGTGCGTCACGACTACAACTTCGCCGCCCTCGGTGTACCGGGCCTGACGCTGATGAACCGTTATATCAGCGGCAGCAACGTTCACACCGGCACGATTACCGACGGCAAGGAATGGGGCCGCGAGAGCGAAATCGGCTACACCGTGCAAAGCGGTGCTGCGAAAAATCTCACGGTGCGCCTGCGCAACTCCAGCATGCGCCGGGACTACAGCAACAACGAGTTCGATGAAAACCGGCTGATCGTCAGTTACCCGATCAGTCTGCTGTAAACCGTCATCGACCTTGCTGTATGGTGCGCGCCTGCCGCTGCTGAGCTGAATCAGCAGCGGTCTCCAAACGAGCCCGGCCACACCATGAAACCCTTCCTACGCGCAACTGCCTTGTTTGCCCTGGCCCTGAGCCTTGTCGGCTGCATCGGCGCGCCCATCGCCCTGACGCCGCAGACCGAACAACGCCTGCAAACCCAGGCGCCGATCCGCTTTCTGCTGACCTTCGATGACGGCCCCAGCGCCTCGGGCTATAACAACCCGAGCCGTTCAGTGGTGGCCGACCTGGCCAACAACCCGATATTGCCGGGGATCAAGGCCGTGTTCTTTTTGCAGACCGAAGCGGCTCGCTCGGGCGGCAGTTCGCGGGGTCGCAAGACCATGGAGCGCGAATACGCTGGCGGTCATATCCTGGCGTTTCACACAGCCACCGGTTTTCACACCAACCACCGCTGGCTAAACAACGCCGAGCTGGAAAGCACCCTCGCCCAGGGCGCTGCCGACATTGCCGCGATCACCGGCAAACCGCCACTGCTGGTACGCCCGCCGTTCTGGAATTACGACCGTCGTACCTTTGCCGCCTACCAGCGCCATGGCATGCATGTATTGCTCACGGACTTGAGTGCCAATGACGGCAAGATCTGGGGGTTCAATGGCAGCCCACGTCGCCGCGCCAATCTCATCCGGCAGCTCTCGGTGGTGCGTGAACGCATTGCCCTGGGTGAGTTGCCGACGGTGGATGGGGTGATCCCGGTGGTGGTGACGTTTCATGACATCAACCGCTATACGGCGCGGCATATGCAGGAGTACTTGCAGATACTGCTCGATAGCGCGCAGATCACTGGTGTGAAGACGGCGGCGCAGCCGTTTTATACCGACCGTGACGTATTGGAGCGGGCGGCATTGGCGAGATCGGTCAAGGATGTGACTGAGCCGGTGAACCTGCCGGGCGTGTGGAACTGGGTGTGGGATGCTGATTCACACTGATACACCGAAGCCCATGTGTACACCGGAACAAATGTGGGAGGGGGCTTGCCCCCGATGGCGGTGCATCAGTCAACTGATCTTTAGCTGACCCACCGCTATCGGGGGCAAGCCCCCTCCCACATTTTGATCGCGTTTCAGGTTCAGGATTGTTGGCGGGACTCGACGCCCAGTTCATCCCACACCGATTCAGCCAGGTGAAACGTCGCATTCGCCGCTGGTATCCCGCAGTAAATCGCGCTCTGCATCAGCACCTCTTTGATCTCGGCACGGGTCACCCCGTTGCTGGCGGCGGCGCGCAGGTGCAACTTCAATTCGTCTGTACGGTTCATGCCGATCAACATCGCGATCGTGATCAGGCTGCGGGTGTGCCGAGGCAGGCCGGGGCGGGTCCAGATATCACCCCAGGCATGGCGGGTGATCATCTCCTGAAACTCGCTGTTGAACTCGGTCAGGGCATTGAGACTGCGGTCGACATGGGCATCGCCCAGCACTTCGCGGCGCACTTGCAGGCCGTCGGCATAACGTTGTTTCTCGTCCACAAAAAAGCTCCTCGATAATTTTGTGGTGAGCGGGCTTGCCCCGCGCTGGGTGGCGAAGCCGCCCCATTGCAGGCACTGTACATGTACCTGATACACCGGGGCGCCGGTTTTAGGGCTGCTTCGCAGCCCAGCGCGGGGCAAGCCCGCTCACCACAGCAAGCCCGCTCACTACATTAATGGGCCAGCAGGAATTCGAGTACACACTCACTGAACGCCGCACCGGCCTGCACATTGGACAGGTGCGCCGCATAGAACTCGGCGTACTCGGCACCTTGCACGTGGTTCTGAATAAAGTGCCCGCCCGCCGGTGGCGTGACCGCATCTTCGGTGCCGGCAATGATCAGGGTCGGTACTTTGATCGACGCCACGTGCTCTCGAAAATCCGCATCGCGCACGGCGGCGCAGTTGGCGGCATAACCTTCGGGCGATGTAGCGGCCAGCATGTCGGTGATCTGGCGAGCCTGGTGCGGGTTGGCTGCCGCAAAGTCAGGAGTGAACCAGCGCGCAATCGACGCATCCCGCAAGGCCTCCATCGCCGCCGCGCCATCGCGCAACACGGTCTCGATACGCGGGTTCCAGATCTCAGGCGTACCGATTTTGGCGGCGGTGTTGCACACCACCAGGCGGTGCAGGCGCTCGCCGGCATGGATGCCCAGCCATTGGCCGATCAAGCCGCCCATGGACAAGCCGCAGAAATGAGCACGCTGGATATCCAGTGCGTCCAACAGGGCGATTACGTCACGGCCCAGTTGCTCGATGCTGTAGGGCCCTTCAGTGACCAGGGATTTGCCATGGCCGCGGGTATCAAAGCGCAGCACGCGAAAATGCTCGGTGAAGGCCGGGATCTGGATGTCCCACATATGCAGGTCGGTGCCCAACGAGTTGGAGAGCACCAGCACCGGCGCATCCACAGGCCCGTCGAGTTGGTAATGCAGTTCGCCATCGGCGAGTTGTACAAAGGCCACGGTGGTTCCCTCAAGCAAAGTGTTCGGCGACTGCACGGGTGACCCAGGTTTGCGCCTGGCCCAAGTAGTGAGCCGGGTCGAGCAGGCGGTCGAGTTCGGCCGCTGACAGCTCGGCGGTGATCTGCGGTTCATCCGCCAATACGGCACGCAGGTGGCGCCCCTCGGCGACGGCGCGTTTGCAGCAGTGTTCCAGCAGGTGGTGCGCCGTCTCGCGACCCAGGCGTTGGGCCAGCACGATGCTCACGGCTTCGGCGAGGACCAGGCCTTGGGTCAGGTCAAGGTTTTGGCCCATGCGCTCGGCGTCGACTTCCAACCCTTCGCTCACCAGCAATGCCTGCTGCAACGCCCCGGACACCAATCGGCAAATCTGCGGCAAGGTTTCCCACTCAGCATGCCACAAACCCAGGCTGCGCTCGTGCTCTTGGGGCATGGCGCTGAACATCGTCGCCACCAGGCCTGGCACACGGGTCGCCGCGCTGATCAGCACCGCAGCGCCCACCGGGTTGCGTTTGTGCGGCATGGTGGACGACCCGCCTTTACCCGGCGCCGAGGGTTCGAAGACTTCCCCCGCTTCGGTCTGCATCAACAAACTGACGTCGCGGCCCAATTTGCCAAGGCTGCCGGCGATCAGGCCGAGCACGCTGGCAAACTCCACCAGGCGATCACGCTGGGTGTGCCAGGGTTGCTCGGGCAGCGTCAATTGCAACTGCGCCGCCAAGGCTTCGGCCACGGGCATGGCCTGTTCTCCCAGCGCAGCCAGGGTGCCGGAAGCACCGCCAAATTGCAGCACCAGCAGACGCGGCTTCAGCTCGGCAAGGCGTTGGCGACTGCGGGTCACCGCCCCCAGCCAACCGGCGACCTTCATCCCCAGGGTGACCGGTGTCGCATGCTGCAACCAAGTACGCCCGGCCAACGGCACAGCGGCGTAACCCTGGGCCTGGGCGGCGAGAATGTCCCCCAGCCGCGCCAAGTCTGCTTCGATCAATTCCAACGCCTGTCGAAGTTGCAGCACCAGGCCGGTGTCCATCACATCCTGACTGGTAGCGCCCAAATGCACATAGCGTTCGGCCCCTGCATCTTCGCTGGCAACCAACTTGCCCAGCGCCTTGACCAGCGGAATCGCTGAATTCCCCGCCGTGGCAATCGCCATGCCGAGGGCGTCCACGTCGTACAGCGACGCCAGACAGGCCTGGGCAATCGGGGCCACGGCAGCCTGGGGGATCAGCCCCACTTGGGCCTCGGCGCGGGCCAGCCCGGCTTCGAAATCCAGCATGCCCTGCAAGCGTCCCTGGTCGCAGAACACTTCGGCCATGCTGCCCGCCGTGAAGTAAGCGTCGAACAATTGGTTGCTCGTGCGCAGCGTCATATCGCGTTCCTTACAGATCGTGGTGCAAGTACTCGGCCTGTTTCGGCAAGCGCAAGCTGAACAGGAAAGCCACCGCCATCATGCCGGTGACGTACCAGTAGAAGGTGTTTTCCATGCCCATGGATTTGAGGCCCAGGGCCACGTACTCCGCCGAGCCGCCGAAGATCGCGTTGGCCACCGCATACGCCAGGCCAACACCGAGGGCGCGCACGTGCGGCGGGAACATTTCTGCCTTCACCAGGCCGCTGATGGAGGTGTAGAAACTCACGATGGCCAACGCCAGCGAGATCAGCACAAACGCCAGGAACGGGCTGGTGACGGTTTTCAGCGTGAGCAGGATCGGCACGGTGCACAGGGTACCAAGGGCGCCGAACCAGAGCATCGAGTTGCGACGGCCGATCTTGTCCGAGAGCATGCCGAACAGCGGCTGCATGCACATATACACAAACAGCGCACCGGTCATGATGTAGCTGGCGGTCTTGGCGTGCATCCCGGCGGTGTTCACCAAGTACTTCTGCATGTAAGTGGTGAAGGTGTAGAAAATCAGCGAGCCGCCGGCGGTGTAGCCCAGCACGGTGATGAACGCGGCCTTGTGGTTGCGAAACAGCGCGGCGATGCTGCCGGCGTCCTTGTCCTGGCGCATTTCCTTGCTGGTGGTTTCTTTGAGGGTGCGACGCAGCAGCAGCGAGATCACCGCAGCAATGGCGCCGATCACAAAGGGAATGCGCCAGCCCCACGCACGCAATTCTTCTTCGGTGAGGATCTGTTGCAGGATCACCACCACCAGCACCGCCAGCAGTTGCCCGCCGATCAGGGTCACGTACTGGAACGAGGCAAAGAACCCACGCTGGCCCTTGAGCGCGACTTCACTCATGTAGGTCGCGGTGGTGCCGTACTCGCCGCCCACTGACAAGCCCTGAAACAGGCGCGCCACCAACAGCAACGCCGGCGCCCAGGCACCGATGTCTTTGTAAGTGGGCAAAAAGGCAATCACCAGGGAGCCGGCGCACATCATCAGCACCGAGATCATCATCGAGTTTTTACGGCCGTGTTTGTCGGCCACTCGGCCAAACAGCCAGCCGCCAATCGGGCGCATCAGGAACCCGGCGGCGAATACGCCAGCGGTGTTGAGCAGTTGCACCGTAGGGTCGTCCGACGGGAAGAATGCCGGCGCAAAGTAAATGGCGCAGAAGGCGTAGACGTAGAAGTCGAACCATTCGACGAGGTTGCCGGAGGAAGCACCGACAATCGCAAAAATCCTTTTGCTGCGTTCTTCTCCGGTGTAATGACTCGTTGTTGTTGTCATGGTTTTTCACTCAAGGGGAACGGTTATAGCCTAGACATACTTTGCAACAAGCTCGTTCCGCAACAAGACCTTTGGATGTGTGGTGACAGTCAGGGCCTCATCGGGGGCAAGCCCCCTCCCACATTTTGATCTGTGAACACATTCGAATGTGGGAGCTGGCTTGCCTGCGATGGGGCCCTATCAACCACCTCAGTAATCGAAGAACACGGTTTCTTTATCTGTGCCCTGCAACACCACATTCCACTGATGCACACCCTCGGCATCCGCCTTGGCAATCAAAGTACCGCGCCGCTCGGCCGGCACACACGCCAACAACGGGTCATCCCCATTCAGCGCCTCACCCTCAAAATAAATCCTTGTCAGCAGGTGCTTCACCAACCCACGGGCAAACACCAAGACCACCAGGTGCGGCGCCTGGGTCGTGCCTTTCAAGCCCGGCACAGCGCCCGGCTTGATGGTGGTAAAGCGAAACCGCCCTTCCCCATCCACCGGCACGCGGCCAAAGCCTTCGAAGTTAGGGTCGACGGCCTTGTCTTGCTCATCTTCGGGGTGGTCGTATTTGCCGGCGGCATTGGCCTGCCAGACTTCGAGCATGGCGTCGTTGACGACATCACCGTTGCCATCCACCACTTGCCCGCTGATCGCCACGCGCTCGCCCAGGGTGGCGGCGGTGGTCAGGTCTTCGCGGTTCAGCCAGGTCAGGCCGATGTGGTAATACGGCCCAACGGTGTGGGACGTGGTCGCGTTGAGGGTCATCTCATTTCTCCATCGGCGTGGCATCGCGGCCGCGCAGGATGATGTCCCAGCGGTAGCCGAGGGCATAGGAAGGAATGGTTTTTTCCAGATCGAAACTGGCGATCAGGCGCTGTTTGGCCGAGGTGTCAGGCACGCAGTTGTAGATCGGGTCGTATTCGAGCAGCGGGTCACCGGGGAAGTACATCTGCGTGACCAGCCGCGTCAGCACGCTTGGGCCAAACAGCGAAAAGTGGATATGCGCCGGGCGCCACGCGTTGTGGTGATTGCCCCACGGGTAGGCGCCGGGCTTGATGGTCTGGAACTGATACCAGCCCTCGGCGTCGGTGACGGTGCGGCCGGTGCCGGTGAAGTTCGGGTCCAGCGGCGCGTCGTGCACGTCGCGTTTGTGGTTGTAGCGCCCGGCGGCGTTGGCCTGCCAGATCTCCACCAGAATGCCCGGCACCGGCAGACCATTTTCATCCAGCACGCGGCCGTGAATGATGATGCGCTCGCCCTGTGGCTCGCCGTCATGCTGGGCAGTAAGGTCGTTGTCCTTCTCATTGACGCGCTCGGCGCCGATGGTCGGGCCGGTGATCTCCGACAACGAATGGGGCAGAAACACCAACGGCTGGGACGGCGAACGCACGTTCGTCGATTGGTAGGCCGGGTGCAGGTAATCAGGTTGGGTGCCCGCTTGCGGGCGCCGGTAACCGGGCTTGTCACTCATGGTGCAGTCCTCTCTTATTCAAACTTAAACGCGTTCAATCGCCAGGGCCAAGCCTTGGCCGACGCCCACGCACATGGTCGCCAGGCCTTTGCGGCCGCCGGTTTTTTCGAGTTGATGCAGGGCCGTCAGCACCAGCCGCGCCCCGCTCATGCCCAACGGGTGGCCGAGGGCGATGGCACCGCCGTTCGGGTTCACCTGCGGGGCATCATCGGCGATACCCAGCTCACGCAGCACCGCCAAGCCTTGGCTGGCGAAGGCTTCATTGAGCTCGATCACATCGAAGTCGGTAACGGCCAGGCCCAGGCGCTCTACCAGCTTGCGCACCGCCGGCACCGGGCCAATGCCCATCACGCGGGGGGCAACACCGGCGCTGGCCATACCGAGTACGCGGGCGCGGGCGGTGAGGCCATGCTTTTTGACGGCTTCGGCAGAGGCCAGGATCAGCGCTGCTGCGCCATCGTTAACGCCGGAGGCATTGCCCGCCGTCACGGTTTTATCAGGGCCGTTGACCGGTTTGAGTTTGGTCAGGGCTTCCAGCGTGGTGTCGGCCCGTGGATGTTCGTCGTGCTCGACCACTGTCTCGCCTTTTTTATGGGCGACACGCACCGGCACGATTTCTTCGGCGAAAAAGCCTGCGGCTTGGGCGGCGGCGGTGCGTTGCTGGCTGCGCAGGGCGAAGGCGTCCTGGTCAGCGCGGGACACCTTGTAGTCGTCGGCGACGTTGTCGGCGGTCTGCGGCATCGCATCCACGCCGTATTGGGCCTTCATCAGCGGGTTGATAAAACGCCAGCCGATGGTGGTGTCTTCCAGCTTCATGTTGCGCGAAAACGCTGCATCGGCCTTGCCCATCACGAACGGCGCGCGGGACATCGACTCGACGCCACCGGCAATCGCCAGCTCCATTTCGCCGCTGGCGATGGCGCGAAAAGCGGTGCCGATGGCGTCCATGCCCGAGGCGCATAAGCGGTTGAGGGTGACGCCGGGAATGCTCTCAGGCAGGCCAGCGAGCAGCAGGGCCATGCGGGCAACGTTGCGGTTGTCTTCGCCGGCCTGGTTGGCGCAGCCAAAGAACACCTCGTCCACTGCGGCCCAGTCCACCGAGGGGTTGCGTTCGATCAGGGCCTTGAGCGGCAGTGCCGCCAGGTCATCGGCACGCACGGTGCAGAGGCCACCGCCGAAACGGCCGATGGGGGTACGAATGGCGTCACAGATAAAGACATCACGCATCAGGTTTCTCCCGGGGCTTGGCCATGGGCCGCCGCCGTACGGATCGAAAAAGACGCTGAGAGAGCGTCGAGTGGCATGAAGGTTAAGGCGCGGCCTGGGGGCAGACAATCCGATAATCGACGCAGTGTTCGGTTATCGAACGGATTGTTGTGCCGGCTGTACTCGGTCAATGTGCGAGGGGGCTTGCCCCCGATAGCGGTGGTTCAGTCACCTTATCCATAACTGACACTCCGCTATCGGGAGCAAGCCCCCTCCCACCTGTTTAACCGTGGCGAGCCTCAAGTGGCATCAGCGTGGCTGACCATGCCTTTGATAATCACCGCTGCGGTAGCCAGCGCCGCCGGAATCACCAACGCCGTCAGCACTTGCTCGAAATTCCAGCCCAACCCCAGCAACGTGGCGCCCATCCAGGCGCCGAGGATCGCGCCGAAGCGGCCGATACCCAGCATCCACGACACGCCCGTGGCACGGCCTTGGGTCGGGTAAAAACGCGCCGCCAGCGATGGCATTGCCGATTGCGCCCCGTTGACGCACATGCCGGCAATCAACACCAACGTCGCCAGTACCGTGATATTGCCCAGGCTCTGCCCCACCGCGTAGGCAAACACCCCGGCCAGCAGGTAGAAGGTGCCGATGACCTTGTGGGGGTTGAACCGGTCCATCGCCCAGCCCACGCCCACGGCGCTCAGCACGCCGCCAAATTGGAACAACGCGCCAATAAACGCGGCCTGTTCCATGCTGGCGCCGCTGTCGCGCATCAGGGTTGGCAGCCAACTGGTGAGCAGGTAAACAATCACCAGGCCCATAAAGTAGGTGAGCCACAGCAACAAGGTGCCTGCGCTGTAGGTACCGGAGAAGATCACCGCAAACACGTTGCGGGCCTTCACGGTTTTTTGTTCCGGCACGCTGAACGCTGAGGCCTGGGCGACGATGGTCGGCTCGATGGGTGAGAGGGTCTTGCGCACTTTGTCGGTGCCGCGGTTGCGCACCACCAGGTAACGCGCTGACTCCGGCAGCCACAGCACCAACACGACCACCAGGATCAACGGCAGGATGCCGCCGATCATCAGCAAGGCGTGCCAGCCAAACGCCGGGATCAGCTTGGCGGAGATAAAGCCACCCCCGGCCATGCCCAGGTTGAAGCCGCAGAACATGCTGGTCACCAACAACGACTTGTGGCGCTCGGGGGTGTATTCGGAGAGCAGCGTCGTTGCATTCGGCATGCCCGCCCCCAGGCCCAGCCCGGTGAGAAAGCGCAGTACCAACAGTTGATCAACGTTAGTGCTGTAGGCCGACGCCAGGCTGAAGGCGCCAAACACCAGCACCGCGCCCACCAACACGACTTTGCGGCCGAAACGGTCTGCCAACGGGCCAGAACCGAGCGCGCCGAAGACCATGCCGATCAAGGCGGCGCTCATCACCGGGCCCAGGCTGGCGCGATCGATACCCCAATCCTGGGACAACGCGGGCGCAATAAAGCCCATGGCAGCGGTGTCGAGACCGTCAAGGAAAACGATGAGGAAACACAGGATCACCACGCGCCACTGATAGCGAGACAGTGGCTGGGCGTTGATAAAGGACTGCACGTCCAGGGTAGTACCGACAGATGGCTGATTCATTATTGTTATTTCCACACCGATGGCGGGCTGGCGACCTGGGGTCGCCATTATTATTGGGGGCGCTCAAAGCAGCGCTGCCGCACATTAATAAGTCAGGGGAAACACCGTCAATTGATCAGGCCGGGATCTGTGCGGTCACCGAACACCTTAGGCAAACAGCTGCGCACTGAGCTCACGACTGGCAGTGAGCATGCTCGGCAGGAAGCGCTGCTCCAAGTCGGCGCGGCTGACCCGACCGGCGTGGGTGCTGACATTGAGGGCGGCCAGCACTTGGCCAGACGCGTCGTACACCGGCACGGCGATGGAGCGCAGGCCTTGTTCGAGTTCCTGGTCGACGATGCACCAGCCCTGCTGCCGGACCTGTTGCAGGCATTCGAGCAATGCATCCGGGCTGGTCAACGTGCGGCTGGTCTTGGTTTGCAGGTCGGCGTGATCGAGGTATTCGTGCAGCGAAGCGTCATCCAGCGCTGCCAGCAGGATGCGGCCCATGGAGGTGCAATACGCTGGCAGGCGCCCGCCTACCGACAAGTCCACGGAAATAAGGCGCTGGGTCGTGGCCGAACGGGCGATGTAGAGAATGTCATCGCCTTCGAGGGTGGCCATGTTGCACGCCTCGTGCAGTTGCTCACTCATGCGGTCCAGATAGGGCTGGGCCGACACGGCCAATGGTGTGGAAGACAAGTAGGCATGGCCCAGGGTCAGCACCTTGGGCAACAACGAATACGTGCGGCCATCGGTGGTGGCGTAGCCCAGTTTGATCAGGGTATGCAGGCAACGGCGCACGGCGGCGCGGGGGATTTCGGTGCGGTGGCTGATCTGCGCGATGGTGAGATGACGTTTACGCTCCTGGAATGCCTGCACCACGGCGAGGCCACGGGCCAGGGAGGTCATGAAGTCCGGGTCACCGGTGAACGCCTGGATACGCTTGGCCGCTGAAGCAACGATCGGCGGCGCCACCGACGCAAAAGAGTTGCGCAATTGATCGTTCATATCGGGGTCCTTTCTCTTATTGTCGACCGCAAGGGATGGTTACTGGCTATTACAAGCCGCGCAGACCGGGATGCACAAGGCAGGGCCAGCAACATTGGGCGATTATCGGACAGCTATCCGATAATCGCAATTTTGCGCGGCGCCGAACCGAGCCCGTAATACGCGTTTAAATGGGGGTTAACAGCGCCGTCTGTCGCGAGGAATTTATGACGCCAATCTTTCAGCAAATACCGACACCGGCGTGTAACAAAACCCTCACACGAAGTTGACGCTTTTTAACTTTACGCTGATAGTGTTATTCAAATGCGCCGCTATAATGCACCTTGTGCGGAGGTCGGCCCGGTTTCACTATCGGGAGCAGAGCTCGCCAAGTCATGCACAGGCTGTGCATGGTCGGTCGCAACTACCTGCCTCGAATGACAGCTATAACAACGGGTTTCTGTTAGCTGCTTTAAACTTGAACGGTTCAAGTTGGAGTATGCCAAGGGCCGAATTCAGGCATCACGCTGCAATGTAATTACACTCAACTCAATTAGGTAACGATGTGACGAAAGATGAACTGCGCGCGGAACTTGAGCGCCAGGAACAACGTTACAAGGATGTTTACGGCGGGGAAGTCACCACCTACGCCGCCCAGCCTGAACCTGAACGCAAACCATGGCGCAAGCGCGCCAGCCTGCTCGACCAGGCATTTGCCCAGGAAATCCAAAAGATAGAACAGGAACTCAAAACCGAGGAGCCATAAGCGACTCGGTTTGAACCGCTAAGGTTTGGCCTCGGATGCTAGCGCACCGCCAGCATCCGGCCACCTTGCATCTCACTTGCACCAGCGAAATTTCATACAAATGTTTCAGACATGACGTTTTCGTGACAATCCGCACCGATTCCCGCCCTCCGCTTTACAAATCAAAGACTTGTCAAACCCCCGAAAACCCTGGGATGCGCGCCTTTCCTACCTGATTTTCTAATGAAGATTGTGACCGATGAGCAGCTAGTGCATCGATTACCGAGGTTTTCTGGCATAATCGCGCCCCCTTACGACCGGGTCAGAAAACCTTCATGATCGATTTATTCAGCGGACTGGATGCTTGGGTTCTAGTGAGCCTGTTGCTCGCCCTGGCCTTTGTCCTCGCCTTCGAGTTCATCAATGGCTTTCATGACACCGCTAACGCGGTGGCCACAGTCATCTATACCAAAGCCATGCCGCCGCACCTGGCCGTGTTCTTCTCCGGGGTGTTCAACTTCCTCGGCGTGTTGCTCGGCGGTGTGGGCGTCGCCTACGCCATCGTGCACTTGCTGCCGGTGGAGTTGCTGATCAATGTGAACACCGGCCACGGCCTGGCCATGGTCTTCTCGCTATTGGCAGCGGCAATCACCTGGAACCTGGGCACCTGGTACTTCGGTATCCCGGCTTCCAGCTCCCACACCCTGATCGGCTCGATCCTCGGTGTAGGCTTGGCCAACGCCCTGATCAACGATATCCCCCTGGCTGACGGTGTGAACTGGCAGAAAGCGATCGATATCGGTGCCTCCCTGGTGTTCTCGCCGATGGCCGGTTTCCTGGTCGCAGCCCTGGTGCTGATCGGCCTGAAATGGTGGCGCCCGCTGTCGAAGATGCACAAGACGCCGGACCAGCGCCGCAAGCTCGACGACAAGAAGCACCCGCCGTTCTGGAATCGTCTTGTGCTGGTGATTTCGGCCATGGCTGTGAGCTTTGTGCACGGTTCCAACGATGGCCAGAAAGGCATCGGTCTGATCATGCTGGTGTTGATCGGTATCGTCCCAGCCCAGTTCGTACTGGACCTGGGCAGCACCACCTACCAGATCGAACGTACTCGCGACGCAACCCTGCACTTGAACCAGTTCTACCAGCGCAACCACGAGACCCTCGGTGAGTTCCTGGCCCTGGGCAAAAGCGTGAAGAACGATCTGCCGGGCAAGTTCCAGTGCAACCCGCAACAGACCGAGCCGACCATCGAGGCGCTGCTGGGCACATTGAAAGGTGTCTCCGACTACCATTCGCTGACCGCTGACCACCGCATCGAAGTACGTCGCTACCTGCTGTGCCTGGACGATACCGCGAAGAAAGTCGGCAAGCTGCCGGGCCTGGAAGCGCGTGAGAAGTCCGACCTGGACAAACTGCGCAAAGACCTGACTGCCACCACTGAGTACGCCCCGTTCTGGGTCATCCTCGCCGTTGCACTGGCCTTGGGCCTGGGCACCATGGTCGGCTGGAAGCGTGTGGTACTGACCATCGGTGAGAAGATCGGCAAGCAGGGCATGACGTACGCCCAGGGCATGTCGGCACAGATCACCACCGCGACCATGATTGGCTTTGCCAACATCTTTGCGTTGCCGGTTTCTACCACTCACGTGCTGTCGTCGGGCGTGGCCGGTACGATGGTCGCGAACAAAAGCGGCCTGCAAGGCGGCACCGTCAAGACCATCCTGATGGCCTGGGTGCTGACCCTGCCAGCAACTGTTGGCCTGTCGGCCGGGTTGTTCTGGTTGGCGTCGAAGGCGCTGGGCAGCTGATAGCCAGCCCCGCATAAAAAAGGTGCGATCCGCGAGGGTCGCACCTTTTTTTATGCCTATGAGTTGATCTCAAGCCGAATCAGATTCAAATGTGGGAGCGGGCTTGCTCGCGAATGCGGTGTGTCAGTCAGCACATCTGTTTCTGATACACCGTATTCGCGAGCAAGCCCGCTCCCACAGGAGGCCGGTGTTGTTTATTAAATTTTGCGCACAAAAAAAAGGGCGACCGAAGTCGCCCAAAATGCCTTGCGTGCTCATGTAACCCGAAAAGACTTAAGGTTTTTTACGCTTGTTCGCGTCTTTCCAGATAAAAATTCCAAACCCTACAAAAAACAGCACCATGAGGCTGACCGTCAGCACTCCGGCAAATACCACATTATCGATAAACATGACCGGCCTCCTGCACTTGCCCTGTTGCGATAGGGCTAAGTTAATCGAGAAGACGGATTGGAAAATTGACGGGGATCAATGTCGCCCGCAACGGGGCGTAAAGAAGGGCAATAACTGACCTGCATCAAGGGATGCAGGTTGTCTCAACGCTTTTTCGGTTTGTTCTTGGTTTTTTTCTTAACTTTGCCGAGCGGCATCGCGTGTTCAAACGCCTGGCGCACTTCATTGAGGCGCTTGTCATTCAAGTCGTGGACACGTTTGGCCCGTTCGGCATTCAGGTCGATCAGCTTGTCGTCATCACTCATGGCTTGGCTACGTCGTGGCGGGAATGCCTCAATAATGCGGCCTGCCCCGCCCCACCGCAAATCTACGGGCGACAAAATGCAGGTCAGCGCCCAAAATCGGCATTTTCCCAGGTCAGGAGATGCACCCCGGTGGCACTGCACAAGGATCTTCCACCGTTGCTGGCCCTGCGCGCCTTCGAGGCCGTGGCGCGGCATTTGAGCTTTATCAAGGCGGCCAACGAATTGTCGGTCACCCAGAGCGCGTTGAGCCACCAGGTACACAAGCTTGAGCAACACCTGGGCAAACCGCTGTTTATCCGACGCACCCGCGCCATTGATCTAACTGCCGACGGCCAGCAGTACTACGACGAGATCCGCCCTGCTCTAGATGCCATTGCCGCCGCCACGCGCAGCCAACGGGTCGCGCCGAGCATCACGGTATTGCGTATTGGCTTGCTGGCGTCCTTCGCCACGCTATGGCTGGCACCCCGCCTGGCTGAGTTTCTTAACCGCTACCCGCATATCCAGGTGGAGTTGTTACCGGCGATTCAACTGGCCAATGTTGCTGGCGCCGAAGTCGACCTGGCCATCCGCTATGGCAAAGGCGACTGGCCCGACGTACACGCCACACGCCTGATGCCGGAAGTGATCTCGCCGGTTTGCAGCCCGGCGTTCAAGGCCCGGCATGATAGCCCGCTGCTGATGGCCACCTCGCACCGGCCGTTCGAATGGACCGATTGGTCCGAGCACTACCACGTCGACCTCGCCCAGCATCCCCGCGTCATGCTGCACGACTACAATATCGTGGTCGAAGCCGCCGTGGCCGGCCAGGGCATCGCCATGGGCCGCCACCGCCTGATCGAACGCAGGCTCAAGGACGGCAGCCTCGTTGAAGCCTTCGACTGGCCGCCCTACCACAGCGAAATCGGCTACTGGCTGATCGCCCCGCAAGGCCGGGCCAGTGAAGCGGCCGAGTGTTTCAGCCAGTGGTTGAAGAAAGCTTGCTTTGATACGTGAGATATTTCGATACGTCGTGTGAGATCTATGCGTTTGTCGCCCATCACGCCAGCCAACATGCTCAACCCTCTACCCCTTGAGGATTGATCATGAGCCACTCCCTGCGCCAACGCGTCCAAGCCCTCGGCCTGACGCTGCCGACTCCGAGCCAGCCGGCTGCCAACTACGTCAACGCTGTGATCAGCCAGAACCAGCTGTTTGTCTCCGGGCAAATCCCCTTGATCGATGGCGTGCCAGCCTACATAGGTCGTCTGGGCGAATCCCTCAGCAATGAAGAAGGCACCCAAGCGGCTGAGCTGGCGGCGCTCGGCCTGCTGGGCCAACTGAGCGAGGCGTTGGGGGATGACCTTTCGCGCCTGGTGCGCACGCTGCGCCTTGGGGTATTTATTGCCAGCAGCGCCGACTTCAAACAGCAAAGCGCAGTCGCCAATGGCGCCTCCAACCTGCTGGTCAACGCCCTGGGCGACAAAGGCCGGCATGTGCGTACGGCCGTCGGCGTTTGCAGCCTGCCTGCGGGTGTAGCGGTGGAGGTTGACGCCATTTTCGAGCTGCTGCCGTGAGCCCGCTGCACATCCACAGCCTGCGGGAGGCTACGCCCGGCTGCCAGTCCGGCATCGTGCACTTCAATCACGCCGGCGCCTCCTTGCCCAGCCAGGCAACCCTCGACACAATCATCGGGCAACTGCAACGCGAGGCCCGCGATGGCCCGATGGAGGCCAGCGAGCACGGCGCCGTGGTGGTGGAAAGCGCCCGTAGCGCCGCTGCGCAATTACTCAACGCAGCCGCCGCCTCAATTGCCTTCGCCAGCAGCGGCTCGACCGCCTGGAACCTGGCGTTCCAGGCCTTGGGCCCTTGGCAGCCCGGCGACCGCATCCTGGTAGGTCGCCACGAGTGGGGCGGCAACCTGGCAAGCATGCAAGTCGCCGTGCAAGCCGGCGCTCGCGTGGAAGTCATCCCCTGCGATGCCACCGGCGCCGTTTGCCCACAGGCGCTGGAGTCGATGATCGACGACCGCGTAAAGCTGATCGAGCTCACCTGGCTGCCGGCCAACGGCGGCCTGATCAACCCTGCCCAAGCTATCGGCGCAGTGGCCAAGCGTCATGGCATCCCCTACTTCATCGATGCCGGCCAAGCCGTCGGCCAAGTGCCCGTGGATGTGCAGGCGTTGCAGTGCGATGTGCTCAAGTCGGCGGGCCGCAAACACCTGCGCGGGCCACGGGGTACGGCGTTGCTCTATGTACGCCCGGCGTTTGTGCAGCACTTGAACCCGGCCCAGCGCGACGTGTTTTCGGCCCCCTGGAGCGCCGACGGTTTCGACCTGCGCAGCGACGCCCGACGTTTTGAAACGAGCGAGGCGTCGTTCGCGCTATTGGCGGGGTTGGGCAATGCCTTGCAGGAGATGAACCGATGGGGAATCGAGCGGGTCTGGGAAAGCGTCTCACACACCAGCGCGCGAATCCGCCAAGGCTTGCGTGAGATTCCGGGCCTTACCCTGCATGATCTGGGCACCTGTCACTCAGGCTTGATCGCCTTCAACCTCAGCGGTTGGGACGCCTTTGAACTCAAGCGCCGGTTGGGTTTGCAGCGCATCAATATCGGCGCCAACGGTGTGGCCTACACACCGTTGGATATGCAGGCCAGAGACCTTGCCAGCGTTGCGCGGGTTTCTGTGAGCCCGCTCAACAACGACCAGGACATCGAGCGGTTGCTGGCGGCCCTGCGAGCACTGCGCGATTAAACCTCAATGTCTACCCACAGCCCCTGGCGTGGCGCGTCTTCGATCAGCGGGATCACCGGCACAGTGTTGTCGGCATTGAGCAAATCCCCCGGAATCGCCAGGTGCTGCTCCGAATCCTCATCAGCTTCACGCCGACGTTTTTGCTGCTCTTGCTGGCGACGCTGCTCTTCGCGCAGCAGAAAGGTCGACTGCTCAGCGTCGCCCTTTTTCAGATCGATGGTGCTTTCATTGGAACCCGGCTGCACTGGCACCACGGGCGGAATGTCCGGCTTCTGGCGCACCGGATCAAGTTGTGACGTAACCGGCACAACGCTGACGGGCAGCATGGGTGGCAGCATAAGGTTTACTCTCCTGGTCAACAGGCTGTCGGCGGGTTGCAGGGCGACTTGAACACCCGCTCGCCAAGCTGTGACCCAGTCGACACTCCCAAGTGCCCGCCACCCGTCGTTTCACCTGCCGATCACCCACTCAAACGGAGTAGTTTTTGTCAGAGTCCTTTGGATGAGGGGCTTGTTCCGTTAAGATAGTCGGCTTTTTCACGGCGGGAGTCAGGCAGCATGGCGCAGCAGTATCAACCGGGGCAACGCTGGATTAGTGACAGCGAAGCAGAGCTGGGGTTAGGCACCGTTCTGGCACAGGACGGCCGCTTGTTGACCGTGCTCTATCCGGCCACTGGCGACACTCGCCAGTATGCGCTACGGAATGCGCCCCTCACCCGCGTGCGGTTCTCGCCGGGCGACAGCATCACCCATTTCGAAGGCTGGAAAATGACCGTACAGGAAGTCGACGACGTCGACGGCTTGCTGGTCTACCACGGCCTCAATGGGCAGAACGAGCAGGTCACCCTGCCAGAAACCCAACTCTCCAACTTCATCCAGTTCCGCCTGGCCAGCGACCGTCTGTTCGCCGGGCAGATCGACCCGCTGGCGTGGTTCTCGCTGCGTTACCACACCCTGGAACACACCAGCCGCCAATTGCAGTCCTCGCTCTGGGGCCTGGGTGGCGTGCGTGCGCAACCGATTGCTCACCAACTGCACATCGCCCGCGAAGTCGCTGACCGTATCGCGCCACGGGTATTGCTGGCCGACGAAGTGGGCCTGGGCAAGACCATCGAAGCCGGTTTGGTGATCCATCGCCAACTGCTGTCGGGCCGTGCCAACCGCGTGTTGATCCTGGTGCCGGAAAACCTGCAACACCAGTGGCTGGTAGAAATGCGCCGCCGCTTCAACCTGCAAGTTGCACTGTTTGACGAAGAGCGCTTTATCGAAAGCGATGCCACCAACCCCTTCGAAGATACCCAACTTGCATTGGTGGCTTTGGAATGGCTGGTGGACGACGAGAAGGCCCAGGACGCGCTGTTCGCAGCCGGTTGGGACTTGCTGGTGGTCGACGAAGCCCACCACTTGGTGTGGCATGAAGAAAAAGCCAGCCCCGAATACGCCCTGGTCGAGCAACTGGCCGAAGTGATTCCCGGCGTGCTACTGCTCACCGCCACCCCGGAGCAATTGGGCCAGGACAGCCACTTTGCCCGTCTGCGCCTGCTCGACCCGAACCGCTTCCACGATCTCGCCGCCTTCCGCGCCGAGAGCGAAAACTATCGCCCGGTGGCCGAAGCCGTGCAGGAGTTGCTGGACAAGGGCCGCCTGTCGCCAAAAGCCCACGCCACCATCCAGGGTTTCCTCGGCAACGAAGGTGAAGCCCTGCTCACCGCCGTCAACGATGGCGACACCGAAGCCAGCGCCCGCCTGGTGCGTGAGCTGCTTGACCGCCACGGCACCGGTCGCGTGTTGTTCCGTAATACCCGTGCTGCCGTGCAAGGCTTCCCGGAACGTAAGCTGCACGCCTACCCGCTGCCAAACCCGGACGAATACCTGGAGCTGCCGCTGGGCGAACACGCCGAGTTGTACCCGGAAGTCAGCTTCCAGTCCCAGCCGGACATCGAAGAAGAAAACCGCTGGTGGCGCTTCGACCCACGGGTCGAGTGGCTGATCGACCAGCTCAAAATGCTCAAGCGCACCAAGGTGCTGGTGATCTGCGCCCACGCCGAAACCGCCATGGACCTGGAAGACGCCCTGCGCGTTCGTTCCGGCATTCCGGCCACGGTGTTTCACGAGGGCATGAACATCCTCGAACGTGACCGCGCTGCCGCCTACTTCGCTGATGAAGAATTCGGCGCCCAGGTGCTGATCTGCTCCGAGATCGGCAGCGAAGGCCGCAACTTCCAGTTCTCCCACCACCTGGTGCTGTTTGATCTGCCGTCCCACCCCGATCTGCTGGAACAGCGCATCGGCCGTCTGGATCGGATCGGCCAGAAACACGTGATCGAACTGCACGTACCGTACCTGGAAACCAGCCCGCAAGAGCGCCTGTTCCAGTGGTACCACGAGGCGCTGAACGCCTTCCTCAACACCTGCCCGACCGGCAACGCCTTGCAGCATCAGTTCGGCCCGCGCCTGCTGCCGCTGCTTGAAAACGCCGACGATGGTGAGTGGCAAGCCCTGATCGACGAAGCCCGCGCCGAGCGCGAGCGCCTCGAAGAAGAGCTGCACACCGGTCGCGACCGCCTGCTGGAGCTCAACTCCGGTGGTGCCGGTGAGGGCGACGCATTGGTCGAGGACATCTTTGAGCAAGACGACCAGTTCGCCCTGCCGATCTACATGGAAACCCTGTTCGACGCCTTTGGCATCGACAGCGAAGACCATTCGGAAAACGCGCTGATCTTGAAGCCCAGCGAAAAAATGCTCGACGCCAGCTTCCCCCTGGGCGACGACGAAGGTGTGACCATCACCTACGACCGTAACCAGGCACTGTCGCGTGAAGACATGCAGTTCATCACCTGGGAACACCCGATGGTGCAAGGCGGCATGGACCTGGTGCTGTCCGGCTCCATGGGCAACACCGCCGTGGCGCTGATCAAGAACAAGGCACTCAAGCCGGGCACCGTGTTGCTGGAACTGCTCTACGTCAGCGAAGTGGTTGCACCGCGCGCGCTGCAACTGGGCCGCTACTTGCCACCGGCCGCCCTGCGCTGCCTGCTGGACACCAACGGCAACGACCTGTCGAGCCGCGTGTCGTTCGTGACCTTGAACGACCAGCTCGAAAGCGTGCCACGGGCCAGCGCCAACAAGTTTATCCAGGCGCAGCGCGACCAGCTGACGCCACGGATCAACGCCGGTGAAGAGAAGATCACCCCGCGCCACACTGAGCGTGTGGCCGAGGCCAAGCGACGCCTGGCAGCCGACACCGACGAAGAACTGGCGCGCCTGACCGCGTTGCAGGCGGTGAACCCGACCGTGCGTGACAGTGAGTTGGTGGCGTTGCGTAACCAGCGTGAGCAAGGGTTGGCAATGCTGGATAAGGCGGCGTTGCGACTGGAAGCGATCCGGGTATTGGTCGCCGGTTGATCGTTGCTTGAAGTAAAGAAGGCCCGCGCAATGCGGGCCTTCTTTTGTCTGCCTTGAGGGCCTCATCGCGGGCAAGCCCGGCTCCCACAGTTGACCGGGTTCCAACGGTGGAATGCAGTCAACTGTGGGAGCTGGCTTGCCTGCGATGAAGTCACCTGGGTCTCAAGCCGTCACCGCCGAAGCCGGCACCTGCATCCCACTCAACCCCTCCTTCATCTTCTTGGCATCGCGCACAAAACACCGCGACGCCTGGAACAGAAACAGCATGGTCAAAAACAGCGCCACCGGGATCAGGTACATGGCGTCATGCAACCCTACCGCTTTATACGCCTCGGTCATCTGCTGCGCGCCAGCCGCATACATCGCCGAGTGGGCAAAGTGATCCGACAGGCCGCCCACCACAATCGGCCCCATGCCGCCGCCCAGCAAGTACAAGCCAGCAAAAAACAGCGCCATCGCCGTGGCGCGCAGGCGCGGTTCGACCACGTCCTGGATAGCCGTGTACACGCAGGTGTAGAAGTTATAGGCAAACAGCCAACCGACACTGAACAGCGCCACAAACACGCCGATCTCGATGCGCCCGGCGTGTAGCGCCCAGGCCGTCGTGACCGTGGAAATAATCAGGCTGAACGCCGCAAACAACAGGCGCCCATTGGGCACACGCTGATGGATCTTGTCGGCAATCCAGCCGCCCAACGTCAGCCCCACCAGGCCGGTCAACCCGACAATCACGCCTGTGGCGACGGCGGCATCCTGCAATGGCATCAGGAAGTAACGCTGCAACATCGGCACCAAAAATGAGTTGCAGGCATAGGTGGCGAAGTTGAAGCACAGGCCTGCCAGCACGAGCCAAAGGAATGTGGGCACCGCCAGGATGCGGCGAATCGGGCGGTCGACGCGCTCCTGGGAGACTCGCACGGTCTCGGCCGCGCCGCGCTTGGGCTCCTTGATGTAGAACATGAACACCGCGAGGATCATCCCCGGCACGGCGGCAATAAAGAACGGCGCACGCCAGCTGTCGAACGCCTTGACCATCCAACCGATGGTGAAAAACGCCAGCAACAGCCCCAACGGCAGCCCCAACATGAAAATCCCCATGGCCCGGGCGCGGCGATGTGCGGGGAACAGGTCGCCAATCAACGAGTTGGCCGCCGGCGCATAGCTGGCTTCGCCAATACCGATGCCCATGCGCACCAGTAAAAAGGTCCAGAAGCTGCCGACCATGCCATTGACCGCCGTCAGCCCGCTCCAGGCAAACAGGCCCCAGCCCATAAGTTTGCTGCGCGAACCGGTGTCGGCCATGCGCCCCAGCGGCAAGCCGGCAATCGCGTAGACGATGGTGAAAGCGGTGCCGATGATGCCGAGCTGGAAGTCGCTCAGGTGCCACTCCATGCGGATCGGTTCGATGATGATCGCCGGAATGGTGCGGTCGAAGAAATTGAACAGGTTGGCCAGGAACAGCAGGAACAGAATGCGCCAGGCATTCGCCGCTTGGGTCGAGTTCTGCATGGGTCCGTCTCTTTTATTGTTATGAGAGCTGCGATGCCCGATGCATCCTGCCCGGTACCTGCAACATAGTCAGGCGAGCGGCGGTTGTCTGTAATGATTCGTAAAGCTGATAGGGCATGATTTCACCCGGTACTACGGGACTTGGCCTACAAAAATATAAGTTCGTGCCCCCCTTCCCAACCGCCATGGCCCGGATAGAATGGCGAGCCTTCCTGTAGTACCCCCCTCACCTTTTTCTTATCGATGACGCCCATGTCCGAAGCCAGTCCGTGTCTGAGTTGCGGTGCCTGCTGTTCATACTTTCGCGTGTCTTTCTTCTGGGGAGAATGCGCCTCATCCGGCGGAACAGTGCCCGATGACCTGGTCGTACAGATCAACCCGACGCGCGTGGCGATGATCGGTACCGACCAGAAGCCCACACGCTGCTGCAGCCTTGAGGGCGAAGTGGGCAAAGGCACGAGCTGTTCAATTTATGAACTACGGTCCAGCCCCTGCCGCGAGTTTGAATCGTCCTGGCACGAGGGCATACACAACGTCGATTGCGATGCCGCCCGCGCAGCCTTCGGCCTGCCGCCCCTGGAAGCACCGTTCGAACTGGAGCTGCCCATCAGCGCTTAGCATCAAACGCTATGAAACGCATGCCAAAATCGTTGAGAGCAAAGTGCCATTACTCGTGGCGAATTCTGTAGGACTTCTATACTCGTCTGCATAGGTCATCGCCGTAGGCAGTGACGTGACGCTATGGCGGGGCATGCTATGGAATGGCTGGGTCTGTATTTTTTCACCGACCTGCCAGAAAGCGGGCACTTATTACTCAATTGCAGTCATAACCCCTTTCTGGTGCTGCTGGCTTACCTGGTCGCTTGTGCGGCGGGGTTTGGCACGCTGGACATGGCCGAACGTGTCGGCCATGTCGAAGACCCCACCGCACAGCGCCACTGGCGCTGGCTGGGGGCTGGCTGCCTCGCGGGGGGGATTTGGTCCACGCACTTCATCAGCATGCTGGCCTTCCAGGCCCCCATTGCCATTCACTACGAACTGCTCACAACCTTCGCCTCGCTGCTGATTGCCCTGGTGGCGTCGTTGTTCGCCATGAAAACCCTCAGTCATACCCACCTGCGCTTTCATCAGTACGTGCTGGCATCCGTGTGGATGGGCATCGGCATCGCCCTGATGCATTACGTCGGCATGTCGGCCATGCGCTCTCAGGCCCAGTCGTACTTTGAGACCGAACTGTTTCTCGCCTCGGTGGCGATTGCCATCGGCGCAAGCCTGGCGGCCCTGCTGTTGTCGAGCTACCTGCGCAACGGTACGGGGGTGTTCCATCAATTGCTCAAATACGCCGCCAGCCTGGTGCTGGGGGCGGGCATCCTGAGCATGCACTTCACCGGCATGGCCGCCATGCGCCTGATCGTGCCCAACGGCGCTGACTTGTCATTGGCGCCAGATAACAACCCGATTCAACTGGGCCTGTCGGTGGCCGTCATTACGTTGCTGGTGATCGGCAGCAGCATCAGCGCCGCCCTGGCGGACAAAAAGCTGCAACACAAGGAACGCGACCTGCGGCGGGTCAATGCCTTGCTCACCGAACTGGACCAGGCCCGCGCCTCCTTGCAACAGGTGGCCCACTACGACGCCCTGACCAGCCTGCTTAACCGCCGGGGTTTCAACCAGATTTTTGCGGAGAAACTCGCTGAGAAAACCACTGCCCACGGCATGATGGCGGTGATCTTCCTCGATATCGACCACTTCAAGCGCATCAATGACAGCCTCGGTCACGATGCCGGCGACCAGTTGCTCACCGTGCTGGCTGGGCATATCAAAGGTTCGGTGCGCAGCCATGAAGATGTCGTCGCGCGCTTTGGCGGCGACGAGTTCTGCATCCTGATCAGCGTCCATCACCGCGATGAAGCCCGGCACTTGGCCCAACGCATCATGCAAAAGATGAAAGAACCCATTGAGTTGGCTGGCCGGCGCATGGTGATGACAACAAGTATTGGGATCAGCCTGTTTCCCGACGATGGCCTGACCAGTGAAGAACTGCTGAAAACCGCCGACCTGGCGCTGTACCAATCCAAGGACACTGGGCGTAACAGCCTGACCTTCTTCAGCTCCAACCTGAAGACCCGCGCGTTTCTCGAGCTGCAACTGGAAGAAGAACTGCGCGGCGCCTTGCGCAGCCGCAACCAACTGGTGCTGTTCTACCAGCCGATCTTCGATATGAAGCTGGGCAAAGTGACCCGCCTGGAAGCGCTGGTGCGCTGGCAGCACCCGCAACACGGGTTACTGGCGCCGGATCGTTTTATTGGCATCGCCGAAAACAATGGCCTGATCGCTGAACTCGACCACTGGGTTCTGCGCCAGGCCTGTCACGATTTAAGCCTGCTGTCAGACCGTGGCTACACCGAACTGACCATGGCAGTGAACTGCTCGGCGTTGAACCTGGCGCGTGATGAGCTGGCGGATGAGATCGAAGACGCCCTGCGGTTCAGCGGCATCGCGGCCAATCGCCTGGAACTGGAAGTCACGGAAAACGCGCTGATGGGCAATATCAGCAGCACCCTGGCGTTGCTGCGGCAAATTCGTGCGCTGGGGGTGTCCCTGGCCATCGACGACTTTGGCACCGGCTACTCCTCCCTCGCCTACCTCAAACGCTTGCCCCTCAACACCCTGAAAATCGACCGCTCGTTTATCCAGGATATCCCCAAGTCCACTGCCGACATCGAGATCGTCCAGGCGATTATTGGCATGGCCCATACCCTGCACCTGGAAGTGGTGACCGAAGGGGTAGAAACCCAGGCCCAGTTCGAGCTGCTGCTCAAGCATGGCTGCGACTTCGTGCAAGGCTACCTGCTAAGCCCGGCGGTGTCGGTCAACGACATCATCGGCGTGATCCAGGGCATCGACATGCGCAACCCGCTTTACCCGTTCAGCACGGCGGGCAGTAAAGATAACAGCGCTCAGAAAGAGCCTTCCCCTCCCCGTTCCGGGCCCACTTCAGTCGTTAGGCCAATTCGCTGACGCCGAATCTTTGGCATTTCGCCATCACCGGCCTAAAGAACGCCGACGAACGGCCGATTCATCAGAGTCTGGCCATGTTTCCCCTGTCAATATCAGGGCTAAACCCCACCGTGCCAGACAAGGACGCACTGTAAAAGTCGCGAACTCTCATCGCGTGATGGCCATCAGATTCGCTTCAGCCATCCGCCCAGGCACATGGCGCACAATGACTTCCAAGAATAACTCTGCCACCGTGGTATCCGACGTGTTGCTCCCAGCTCCTGCGGACAAGCCCCCTGCTTCAAAGTCATTGAGCACCACGCGCCCGCTGGCCACCCAGCAATACCTGTACTTCACCGAAACCAATACCGACCGCATCCTCGACAACCTCGACGGCCTGCGCGACATGGTGTTCCCGCGCCCCGCGCACCTGGACGTCGACGGTGAGCCGCGCAGCGATCAGGAGTTCCCGTCGGTGTGCCTGATCGGCCTGGGCCGCTGCGGTTCAAACATTGCGCTGGACGTGGCGGAGTTGGTGTACAACGCGCGCAAGTTCTACCTGAACGAATTCAGCACCGACGATAAATCATCGGACAAGGGCTACAGCCCGGCCCAATGGATTCGCAACAACCTGCGCCTGGGCAGCGGCAAGGCCAGCAAACCGGTGTTCCTGGTGGAACCGTTGGTGATGCTGGGTGACTTGGACAAAGATATCGCGGGGCGCATCCGCTTCTCGCGCAAGGGCGAAAAAAGCGGCTTCTTGCGCGACTACAGCAAGATGAAAATCATGGACCTGTCGGAAGTCCATGCCGGCGGCGCCGGTAACGCGCCGATCCTCGGCCAGTACTTGGCCAAGATCATCCTCAACAAAGACACCCAGCGTTTCTCCAGCCCAGACTGGAAGATGATCCACTCGTACCTGATCGACTCTTGCGGCATCAAGGCCAACCAGTCGCGCCTGTACTTCTCGATCTTCAGCGCCGGCGGCGGTACCGGTTCGGGCATGGCCTCGGAATTCGGCCTGGCCCAGCAGCACTCGTACATGAACAAGACGTTCGACACCAAACCCGCCGATGAGCACGACAGCAAAAGCGGCCACGCCTTCGTATTCGAGCCGATCTTCACCAGCGGCATCTGCGTGCTGCCGAACATTTCCGACCACCGCAGCGAAATGTCCGAGGCGCTGCACATCAACGCCGGGCGCCTGCTGTGCAAATACCTGTCGGAAGAATGGGATTTCTCGTACAACTTCGACAATGAAGACAGCAGCGAAGCCAGCGTGAAAGGCCGCATCCGGCCTTGGAACGCGATGATGCTGATCTCCAACGACATCATGCGTTACGCCGAAGAAAGCGATGACGGCAATATCCAGAACATTGATGTCAATGCCATGGAGAAACACGCCAACCAGTACATCTCCCAGCAGATCTTCAACATCCTCACTGCCCAGGCGGTGACCACCGACTACGACCAGAACTACTTCCGTCGCGCCGGTATCGACATCGGCGAAACCATTCGCCTGGATGCCAACGACCTGTTTATGAGCCTGGCCGGCCCGGTGGCGATTGCCTATGCCGAATCGGTCGTGCCGGAAACCCCGGCGCCGTCGAGCGACAAGTTCAAGGTGTTCGAGAAAGAGCCGCAGCGCTTGAACATCGACGACCTATTCTTCCGCTCCATCGACCTGCCGCACTTTAACAAAGTCACCCAGGCCATCGAAGGCATCAGCCTGCTGCCGATTGAATCCAAGCGTTACAAGGCGTCGCTGGAGCAATACAAGAACTCCGGGTATGACGCGGCGGCGCTGCATGACCTGCACTTCTTCAAGAACTGCTCGTCGGTGGTGTCCATCGTGTCGCTGCCCAAGGACTACAAGCTGTCCTACATGGACCTGAACCGGCTCAAGACTCACCTCAACAGCCTGTTCCCCAACACCACCCTCAAGCGCTATGCGCTGGTGATCGGCGCGTCGGCCAACCTGTCGCTGACCACCCTGATCGCCAAGAGCCCGTGCCTCTCGGACGACTTCCTCACGCTGATCGTGGCGTTCATCAAGCGCTGCTTTGCACGCAACCCGTACCGTTTCGATGACACGCTGGACAACTCGATCCTGGATTTCATCATCCACGAGGACTTCGACGAAGACCGTATCGACGAGCTGCTCAACGAGTTTGAAAACCCGGCGAAGATCCTCGATACCAACTGGTACGCGATCAAACCGATGTATGAGAAGAAGTACCGCGAGTTGATCAACGACAAAGAGAAGTTTGTGTCGATCAATGACATTCGCCTGTCACGGGATTGCGTGAAGAAGGCGATCAAGTACCTGCGTGAGATCTACCGTCACCGGATCGGCAAGACCAAGGTGATTTCGTTGAACAACCACACCGGTAAGACCGCCTGAGAATGCGCGACGGCGCCGCTTGGCGCCGTCGTCATGTCAGCGCGCCTGCTGTTGGCGCAGGAAGGCGAGAATCTTTTGCTCGTCAGCGCGCTTCGAAGGTCGGGGTAATTGTATCGGCCAGTGGGTAGCACTTGTACCGAAGAACTTCTGCTGCTCCGCTTCATCCCAGCCGCGAATTTCGCGGGATGCCGACTCCCACCAACCCTGGCGGCATACGTCGTAGTAAGGGTGCTCAGGCGCCGCACTGCCGTAGAGCAGGTCGCGACCGACCCTTTTCAGGTGTTTGCGCTGATTGCGCAGTTTCCATTTGATACGAAGCCGCTGCCAAGGGGACGGCAGCGGTTTGACCGTGGGCACGTCCAGGCATCGCGCAACCAGCGCAGGGTCGAAGGCTTCACCGTGCTGGCTGAAAAAATGCGCCTGCATGGCATGGAAGAAACGCTTGTCGGCGTAATAGTGATGAACGAACTTTCGCGCTTCGCGTACCGTGTTGCCGCGCATGGCGAAGGAAATCGCGACTTGCTCGATGGTATGGATCTCGAACGAGCCAGCGGTCCACTCATCAATTAGCCGAATCGAGGTCTCAAGCAGCGGGGTATCACTGCTGCGCACACCGCACAGGCCACTGTTGTAGAGTTTGAAGCTGTTGCTGGAAGAGATGCCATGCAAATGTAGGTGCTCTCCCAACTTGAGGTAGTCCGCACGCTTGCAGACATAACTCCAGTCGTACTCGAACTCGTCCATCACGTACTGGCCGGGCTCGATGAGTTCGAACACCCGATGGGGAGACTTGAGGAAGACCGTGTCGGTATCGACAAACAGGGTTTTATCCGCAAGCGTCAGCCCATGGGCAATTGCACAGGCTTTACGGCGGTGGGTGTAGCCGTTTTCACCCTGCCACTGGGCCAGCGTCTGCTCGTCCAGCTCGACGGTTTCTACCGGCCAGCCAATGTAGTCCTGAGGGCGGTCAGTCATAACCCGGATACACAGCGACTCGCCTTGCTTGAGGTGCGCCAGGGCCGTCAGGACGCTGAACTTCGCCTCGCGCCGGTAAACGTCTTGGCTACCGTAGATAAGGTAGAGCAACTGATGGGGTGTTTTCTCAAGCAGGGGCGCTGACGACATGACTGGCTCCATGGAACATGCGGCGAACTTTACCGGAATCCACCGGATTTTCACCGCTTCCCACAGATTTATCTGATCGACACCGTCTTTTGTTAACACCGCGAAACAATTCTTCGAGCCCTTCGAAGGCACAAAAACTGTTCCCGTGACGTGCACGTCACCCTGGGCTGTGACCTTTCTCTACGGCAAGATGCCATCACCGCCCGAGCGGTTACTCCGCTACACACTTGCGAACGCAAAAAACATGCACCTTTTTCGTGCGGGCTTTTCTTACGACGCCCTTTCCTGGACCAGAATCCACGGCGAGACCACCACCGCCCAAAGGCTCGGATCGCGCGCTACAAGGTCCAATGCCCGCGTCGCAGACACTTCGCCAAGACTCCCTGCGGCCAGCCAGGCAGCGACTTTGTCACGGTTGTCTTCGGCCATTCCCTCTGCGGCTTCGATCAAATCCAGGCCGGCATCGACCCACAATAGGGCACCCTTGGCAAAGAACGGCTCAAGCTCCTTCCAGGATATTTCGGCGGTTTCACCGAGCAGCTTGGCATAGAGGGTGCTAGGTTCTTGCGTCATGGGAATTCACCTGAGTAAAAAATCGGCGCAATCATAACGTCGCAACTCTTGTAGAAAAACCCGGTTGCAAATGAGTCATCGATAGAAAGTGTCCGAAAAGCCAAGGGTTAGCGTACGCATCAAAAAATACCCGCCGCAATTCTGTCTTTTTCTTTCATTTAAGCGACACCTTCGGCGTTTGCCCCCAGCAGCCAGCTTTTCAAGCGATCAACCGGCGCTCTACACTGTACCGGTACAGTTGCCAGGGCACTGCCGGGGGGATATCCGAGATATCTGATCCGGTTCAGCCGCTCACAAGGCCGCTAGAACTATAAAAAATACAACAGTAAGAGTGGAGCACTATGAATAAGGCTACTAAGCAGATTTCCAAACTGTTTGCCGCTATGGTCCTGGCTGGGGTTGCCGGCCATTCGTTCGCAGCCGACACCATCAAGATCGGCATCGCAGGGCCTAAAACCGGCCCGGTGACGCAATACGGTGACATGCAATTCATGGGTGCCAAGCAAGCTATCGCCGACATCAACGCCAAGGGCGGCGTCGACGGTAAACTGCTCGAAGCCAAGGAATACGACGACGCTTGCGATCCAAAACAAGCCGTTGCGGTTGCCAACAAAGTGGTCAACGATGGCGTCAAGTTCGTGATCGGCCACCTCTGCTCCAGCTCCACTCAGCCCGCTTCCGACATCTATGAAGATGAAGGCGTGATCATGATCACCCCAGCTGCCACCAGCCCGGAAATCACCGCCCGTGGCTACAAGCTGATCTTCCGTACCATCGGTCTGGACAGCGCCCAGGGCCCAGCGGCCGGCAATTACATCGCCGACCACGTAAAGCCTAAAGTCGTTGCTGTACTGCACGACAAACAGCAGTACGGTGAAGGCATCGCCACCGCCGTTAAACAGACCCTCGAGAAGAAAGGCACCAAAGTTGCCGTCTTCGAAGGCCTGAACGCCGGCGACAAAGACTTCTCCTCGATCATCCAGAAACTCAAGCAAGCCAACGTCGACTTCGTCTACTACGGCGGCTACCACCCAGAGCTGGGCCTGATCCTGCGCCAAGCCAAGGAAAAAGGCCTGAACGCCAAGTTCATGGGCCCAGAAGGCGTCGGCAACGACTCCATTTCGCAGATCGCCCAAGGCGCTTCCGAAGGCCTGCTGGTAACCCTGCCGAAATCCTTCGACACCGACCCGGCCAACAAAGCCATCGTTGAAGAGTTCACCAAGAACAAGCAGGACCCAACCGGTCCATTCGTATTCCCGGCCTACTCGGCTGTGAAAGTGATTGCCGACGCAATCACCACAGCGAAAAGCGAAGACACCGCCAAAGTGGCTGAAGCCATCCACGCGGGCACCTTCAAGACCCCGACCGGCGATCTGAGCTTTGACGCCAAGGGCGACCTGAAGGACTTCAAATTCGTGGTCTACGAATGGCACTTCGGCAAACCAAAAACCGAAGTTTCCCCTCAGTAAGCCAGGCGTTACTGGTCCAACAAGCCCACTGTGAGAGCAGTGGGCTTTGTTTTACGAGGTTTATGGGCCTGTCACCCGCGATCCGGGCGCTGGCTCACCTGAAAATCTTAAAACCGTCACCAGCGGTTCGCTGGCAAACGCGTTGGGCAAATGTGGTCACAGAACACAGCCCAGTGCCGGAACATGACTCCACCAGTGAAATGCGTATCGGGTTTTTAGGAGCGCTGTAATGCCTGAGATCTATCATTTTTTCCAACAGCTGGTTAATGGCCTGACCATTGGCAGCACCTATGCCTTGATAGCCATTGGCTACACAATGGTTTACGGCATCATTGGAATGATCAACTTCGCCCATGGCGAGGTGTACATGATTGGCTCCTACGTGGCCTTCATCGCCCTTGCCGGGCTGGCCATGATGGGTATCCACTCCCTGCCGCTGTTGATGACCGCCGCGTTTCTTGCGTCGATCGTCGTAACCAGTGCCTATGGCTACAGTATCGAACGCGTTGCGTATCGCCCCTTGCGTGGCAGCAACCGTCTGATCCCGCTGATTTCTGCCATCGGCATGTCGATTTTCCTGCAGAACACCGTATTGCTGTCCCAGGACTCCAAGGACAAATCCATCCCCAACCTGATCCCGGGGAGCTTCTCCTTCGGCCCGGGCGGCGCGGAAGAAGTCCTGATTTCCTACATGCAGATCCTGGTCTTCGTCGTCACCCTGGTGGCCATGCTGGGCCTGACCCTGTTCATCTCCCGCTCACGTCTGGGGCGCGCCTGCCGGGCTTGCGCCGAAGACATCAAGATGGCCAACCTGCTGGGCATCAACACCAACAACATCATTGCCCTGACCTTCGTGATCGGTGCCGCGCTGGCCGCCGTCGCGGCGGTGCTGCTGAGCATGCAGTATGGCGTGATCAACCCCAACGCCGGTTTCCTGGTGGGCCTCAAGGCCTTTACTGCGGCGGTATTGGGCGGCATCGGCAGTATCCCGGGCGCGATGCTCGGTGGCCTGGTGCTGGGTGTGGCCGAAGCATTCGGCGCCGATATCTTCGGCGATCAATACAAGGACGTCGTGGCGTTCGGCCTCTTGGTTCTGGTGCTGTTGTTCCGTCCGACCGGCATTTTGGGCCGTCCGGAGGTTGAGAAAGTATGAGCAGATACCTTAAATCGGCGTTTTTCAGCGCCTTGCTGGTCTGGGCCGTGGCCTTTCCGGTACTCGGCCTCAAGCTGAGCATTGTCGGCATCAACCTGGAAGTGCATGGCACCGGTCCCGTGACCCTGACCATCATTGCCCTGTGTTCGGTGCTGATGTTCCTGCGTGTGCTGTTCACCCAGCAGGTCGGTGCCTTGTTCAAGGCCAATCGAGGCCCGTTGGTATCGCCTAAGGTCAGCCAATTCCTGACCCTGCCACGCACCCAGCGCTACATCATCATCGGCCTGATCGTGGCGGCGTTGATCTGGCCGTTCTTCGGTTCACGCGGCGCAGTCGATATCGCCACCCTGATCCTGATCTACGTGTTGCTGGGCCTGGGCCTGAACATCGTGGTGGGCCTGGCCGGCCTGCTCGACCTGGGTTATGTGGGCTTCTACGCCGTGGGTGCCTACACCTACGCGTTGCTGTCGCACTACCTGGGTTGGAGCTTCTGGATCTGCCTGCCGCTGGCCGGTATGGCGGCGGCGACGTTCGGCTTCCTGCTGGGCTTCCCGGTACTGCGCTTGCGCGGTGACTATTTGGCGATCGTGACCCTGGGCTTCGGTGAAATCATCCGGCTGTTCCTGCGTAACCTCACCGATATCACCGGTGGCCCCAACGGCATCAGCAGCATCCCCAAGCCAACCTTCTTCGGGCTGTCGTTCGACCGCACCGCCGCAGAGGGCATGCAGACGTTCCACGAGTACTTCGGGATTGCCTACAACCCGGTGAGCAAAGTGGTGTTCCTGTACCTGGTGGCACTGTTGCTGGCACTGGCCGCGCTGTTCGTGATCAACCGCCTGCTGCGCATGCCTATCGGCCGTGCATGGGAAGCGCTGCGCGAAGATGAGATCGCCTGCCGCGCCTTGGGCCTGAACCCGACCATCATCAAGCTCTCCGCCTTTACCCTGGGTGCTGCGTTCGCCGGTTTCGCCGGTAGCTTCTTCGCCGCTCGCCAAGGTTTGGTGACGCCTGAATCGTTCACCTTTATCGAGTCGGCGATCATCCTCGCCATCGTGGTATTGGGTGGCATGGGCTCGCAACTGGGCGTGATCCTGGCCGCGATCGTGATGATCCTGCTGCCGGAAATGATGCGTGAGTTCAGCGAATACCGCATGTTGATGTTCGGCGCCATGATGGTGCTGATGATGATCTGGCGCCCTCAAGGTTTGCTGCCGATGCAACGTCCACACATGGAGTTGCGCAAATGAGCCGCGAAATCCTGAAAGTCGAAAACTTGAGCATGCGCTTCGGCGGTTTGCTCGCGGTCAACGGCGTGGCCCTGACCGTGAAAGAGAAACAAGTGGTTGCACTGATCGGCCCCAACGGCGCCGGCAAAACCACAGTGTTCAACTGCCTCACCGGTTTCTACAAACCGAGTGGTGGCAGCATCCTGCTGGACGGCCAGCCGATCCAGGGCCTGGCCGGTCACGAGATCGCCCGCAAAGGCGTGGTGCGCACCTTCCAGAACGTACGGTTGTTCAAGGACATGACGGCAGTCGAGAACCTGCTGATTGCCCAGCACCGTCATCTGAACACCAACTTCCTGGCGGGCCTGTTCAAGACCCCGGCGTTCCGCAAGAGCGAGCGCGAGGCCATGGAGTTCGCGGCGTACTGGCTCGACAAGGTCAACCTCACCGAGTTCGCCAACCGCCCTGCTGGCACCCTGGCTTACGGTCAACAGCGTCGCCTGGAAATCGCCCGCTGCATGATGACCCGCCCGCGGATCCTCATGCTCGATGAACCGGCCGCGGGCCTGAACCCCAAGGAAACCGAAGACCTCAAGGCGCTCATCGGCGTGCTGCGTGAGGAACACAACGTCACGGTGCTGTTGATCGAACACGACATGAAACTGGTCATGAGCATTTCCGACCACATCGTGGTGATCAACCAGGGCACGCCACTGGCCGACGGAACGCCGGAGCAGATCCGCGATAATCCTGAAGTGATCAAAGCCTATTTGGGGGAAGCGTAAAATGCTGCAATTCGAAAACGTTTCCACTTTCTACGGCAAGATCCAGGCCCTGCACAGCGTCAACGTGGAGATCCGCCAGGGTGAAATCGTCACGCTGATCGGTGCCAACGGCGCCGGCAAGTCGACCTTGCTGATGACCCTGTGTGGTTCGCCCCAGGCCTATAGCGGCAGCATCCGCTACATGGGTGAGGAGCTGGTGGGCCAGCAGTCTTCGCAGATCATGCGCAAAAGCATTGCGGTGGTACCCGAAGGCCGTCGCGTGTTCTCGCGCCTGACCGTGGAAGAGAACCTCGCGATGGGCGGGTTCTTCACCGACAAGGGCGACTTCCAGGAGCAGATGGACAAGGTGCTGCACCTCTTCCCTCGGCTCAAGGAGCGCTTCAGCCAGCGCGGTGGCACCATGTCCGGCGGCGAGCAGCAAATGCTCGCCATCGGCCGGGCGCTGATGAGCAAGCCCAAGTTGTTGCTCTTGGACGAGCCATCCCTGGGCCTGGCGCCGATCATCATCCAGCAGATCTTCGACATCATCGAACAGCTGCGCAAGGACGGTGTAACGGTGTTCCTGGTGGAGCAAAACGCCAACCAGGCGCTGAAAATCGCCGACCGCGCCTATGTACTGGAAAACGGCCGGGTGGTGATGCAAGGGACTGGCGAGCAGTTGCTGACCGATCCGAAGGTGCGTGAGGCGTACCTCGGGGGCTAAGCAAGCGTTGCTTAATGTGGGAGGGGGCTTGCCCCCGATAGCGGTGGATCAGTCACAGATAATGAGACTGACACACTGCCATCGGGGGCAAGCCCCCTCCCACATTTGTTTTGCGGTGTTTGAAGTTTTTTATGACTGCCTTGTAATGGATTCACCTCTGCTACCTCTAGTGGTACAAGCAGGCATTCAAGCCCGCCTATTCACCCACTGCTGGAGACACACCATGACCACCAAACTGTCCGCCGCCGCCCTCGTTATGGCCCTGGGTTCTGCCCTGAGCCTGTCCGCCCTCACCACCACCGCCCACGCTGGCGACGATATGCAAAAGTGCTTCGGCGTCGCTGAAGCCGGCAAGAACGATTGCGCCGCAGGCGCCGGTACCTCATGCGCTGGCACCTCAAAAACCAAAGACCAGGCCAACGCATGGAAACTGGTCCCCGCCGGTACCTGCACCCAAACCCCAAGCTCTACCTCGCCGACCGGTTTCGGCCAGGAAGCAGCCTTCACCGCCAAGTCCTGACACCTCGCAAAGCCTGAGCACTGATGATGAAACCTTCATCCTTACAGGCGCCCGGCCTCCCACGCCGGGCCGGGTTGGGCCTCAAGCCCGAGCATTTCAGCGTAGTGCTCGAGACCTCACCCGACATCGGTTTTTTTGAAGTGCATGCCGAAAACTACATGGTGGCTGGCGGCCCTTTTCATCATTACCTGGGATTGATCCGCGAAAGGTACGCGCTGTCATTGCACGGCGTGGGCCTGTCCATCGGGGGGGAAGGTCCGCTGGACCTTGAACACCTGGCGCGATTGGCGTCACTGATTGATCGCTATCAACCTCAGTCCTTTTCCGAACACCTGGCCTGGTCCAGCCACGGGCCGGTGTTTCTCAATGACTTGCTGCCCCTGGCCTACGACTGCATCACCCTGCAACGGGTGTGCGAACACGTTGACCAGCTGCAGAGCACCCTCAAGCGGCCGATGCTGCTGGAAAATCCTTCAACCTACCTGCAATTCCAGCGCTCGACCCTGGACGAAACCGACTTCATCAGCGAGATCATTCGTCGTACCGGCTGCGGCCTGCTGCTGGATGTGAACAACGTCTACGTGTCGTGCATTAACCACCAACGCGATCCGCTGGCTTACATCGACGCCCTGCCGTTGCACGCGGTGGGTGAGATTCATCTGGCCGGGTTTGCCGAAGACACTGACAGCCTGGGTGACCGTCTGCTGATCGATGACCACGGTGCGCCCATCGACAACGCCGTGTGGCAGCTCTACGAACAGGTACTGGCGCGCATCGGTCCTATGCCGACACTGATCGAACGTGACAACCAGGTGCCAGCGTTCAACGTACTACTGACAGAAGCCCAGCAGGCCGACTGGCAGTTGTCGCAGGTGAACCCATGAGCCTTCATGACGACTTCGCCGTCGCCTTGTTGGCGCCCGAACTGACCTGCCCCGACGGCCTGTTCAGCAGCAACGGTGCCGACCCCGCCAGCCGTTTCGCGGTGTATCGCAACAACGTGCACAGCTCGTTGATCAACGCATTGATCACGGCCTACCCCGTGACCCTGCAACTGGTAGGCGATGCGTTTTTCCGGGCCATGGCTGCCCTCTACGTTCAGGCACACCCGCCCGCCAGCCCGTTGATCAGCGAATATGGCAGCACCTTTGCCGAGTTCATCCAAGACTTTGAGCCCGCCGCCAGCGTGCCCTATCTGGCAGATATCGCACGGCTGGAGCGCTTGCGGGTCCACGCCTATCACGCGGCGGACTGCCAGCCGCTGGCCCCGCAGGCCGTACTCCAGGCCCTGCAAGACCAAACGAACCTGGGTCGGTTACGCCTGCAACTGACCCCCTCGCTGGGCACGCTGGCCTCCCCCTATGCCGTGGTTGCCGTATGGGCCGCCCATCAGGTCGAAGGCGGCCTGGCCACCCTCAACCCTTGGCACGCCCAAGGTGCACTGGTGTTGCGCCAGAACCTGGCGGTCAAGGTGTTCGCCATTGACAGCGGCTCAGTGGCCTTTATCAATTGCCTGGCCCACGGCACACCACTGGAACAGGCCGTGGAGCTCGCCCTGGCCGCCGCGCCCGAATTCGACCTGCACCAATGCCTCACGCTGCTGATAAACCACAGCGCTATCACTCATCTGCACACTGAACACAAGGTATCGCCATGAATACTTCCCCACCGTGCCTGGTTAAACGAGCCATCGAGCTTTTCGAGAAAATCCCCTACAGCCTGATCGCTTTTATCGCACGCTTTTCGATTGCCGCCGTGTTCTGGAAATCCGGGCAGACCAAGGTCGAAGGTTTTGCCGTAGACCTGATCGGCGGGGCTTTCCAACTCGGAGAACCGCGCCTCGCGGCTTCGACGCTGCCGCTGTTTCGCAGCGAGTACCACGTGCCGTTGCTGTCGCCCGAAGTGGCGGCGCATATGGCAGCGTTCGCTGAGCATTTTTTTCCAATGCTGATCCTGGTAGGGCTCGCCACGCGTTTCTCGGCCCTGGCGCTGATCGGCATGACCTTGGTGATTCAACTGTTCGTTTACCCGGACGCCTACCCGACCCACGGCACTTGGATTGCCGTACTGCTTCTGATGGTGGCCAAGGGGCCAGGTCGCCTGTCCATCGACCACATGGTCGCCCGCCGCTATCGTTAAAACCTGTCGAGCGCCTCGCCACTGCGCTTGAACCAATCCACCAGGTAATCGGCCAGCACTTGGGTTCGACGCGGCAAGCCGCCCTGGTAAGGGTGAACCAGGTACATTGGCATGCTTCGCGTCTGATAATCGCGCAGAAGCAAGCGCAATCGACCGTCAGCCAATTCCGCCGGTAGCAAGTAGGATGGCAGTCGGGCGATACCGGCGCCCACCAGCGCAGCCTTTTTCAACAGGTTGTAGTGATTAGAGGCAAAGGTGCCGCTGACCCTCACCCGCAGCAGCTCATGCTGCTGGTGGTACAACCACTCTTCGCGACCGCTGTAGTGGCTGTTTAGCAAACAGGTATGACCCGCCAGGTCGGCCGGGGTCTGCGGCTCGCCGTGTTGCTCAAGGTAAGCCGGGCTGGCGCAGGTCATTTCGTGCCAGGCCAGCAACGGCTTGGCCACCAGGCGTTCGTTCTCAATCGCGCCAGAGCGAACCCCCAGGTCAAAGCCATCCCGCGCCAGGTCCCGGTAGCTGTTGTTCAGCTCCAGTTCGATCTGCACCTGCGGGTATTGCTTGGAAAACTCCAGCAACAAGCCATCAAAGAATGTTTCCCCCAGTGACACCGGAACGGTCATACGCACCGGCCCGGCCAAATCGTCCTTGAGCCGCGCCAACGCCTGACGCGCGCGGTCTACCTGCACCACCAGCGCCTGAGCCTGGGGCAACAACGCTGCACCGGCGGCGGTGAGACTGAGTTTGCGCGTGGTGCGGTGCAGCAACACCACACAAAACTGTGCTTCCAGCTGGCTGATGCGCTTGGACAACTGGCCTTTACTGCAACCCAGTTGTTCGGCGGCCAGCGTAAAACTGCCCGCTTCAATCAACACCGCAAAGGCGGCCAAGTCATCCATCTCGCTCATGGATTGTTTCCAATTGAAAACCAAAGGTTGCCTATTAGCACGTTTATCCACGCAAAAAGCCACTCTAGACTGAACCCTCACTTACCCCCCGAGGTACAGCATCATGAAAATCCTATTGATTGGCGCCAGCGGCACCGTTGGCTCAAAGGTCAAGGCAGAACTGGCTCAGCGCCATGACGTGATCAGCATCGGCCGCAACAGCGGTGACTTTCAGGTGGATATCAGCGACAGCGCCTCGATCCGCAAGCTCTTCGAGCAAACCGGTAAGTTCGACGCACTGGTCTGCGCAGCAGGCAGCGTAAACTTCGTGGCACTGGGCGAGATGAGCGAAAGCGACTTTGAACTGGGCCTGCGAGACAAGCTGATGGGCCAGGTCAACCTGCTGCTGATCGGCCAGGCGTACGCCAACGACGGCGCCTCGTTTACCTTCACCAGCGGCATTCTCAACCGCGATCCGATCCGTACTGGCGCGTCGGCTGCGCTGGTCAACGGCGCGATCGACGCCTTTGTCAAAGCCGCCGCTATCGAATTACCCCGGGGCCTGCGCGTCAACTCGGTGAGCGCAAACGTGCTGGTGGAAGCCATGGGCAGCTATGCACCGTATTTCCGTGGGTACAAGCCCGTACCGGGTGCCGATGTGGCACTGGCGTACGCCAAAAGCGTGGAAGGCCTACAAACCGGGCAGACTTTTATCGTTGGATGAATCCAACATCTGTACGAATTGCCTGAAGCTGATCGGCGGGGTTGTGATGCTCCGCCAGCCTGCGTAACGTGGCGGCACTTGTCTGGAGACCCCCTATGCGCGCCGCCCGTAACCTTGCCCTGTTTGCCCTGCTGCCTCTGTTCGCCGCCTGCCAGATGTTTGAGAACGAGCCGGCAAAACCGTCCGTCGCCGGGCTGACCCGTATGCAGGGTGAGCTCACAGCGGTCGGTGGCAAGTTGTTGTTCCAGCCGTGCAATGACCCGCGCAACTACGTCGTCAACGACGGCAACGGCACTAACGTGTTGCAAGAAGCCGCCTCCCTGGCCGGCGAGCAAGGGGCATTGTTCGCCGACCTGCGTGGCAAGTTCTCCGGCGTCGCCAGCGGCACGCAGGGCAGCGTTGACCTGCAACAGCTCTATCGTATCGAGCGCTCCACCTCGGCCTGCAACGACCCGGACTTCAAGCGCATGATCCTGCGCGCCAACGGCCACAAGCCGGCCTGGGCGATGAACGTCACCGCCAAGGGCATGGTGCTGGAACGCGAAGGCCAGCCACCGCTGGCAGTACCCTATGTAGAAGAACAAATCGGTGACGGGCGCTTCAACCTGATGACCGAAGCCAACAACCAGCACGTTGAGCTGTGGGTTGCCCCGCAACGTTGCGTGGACAGTGCCAGCGGCAGCCTTCAACACATGACCGCCGAGTTGCGGGTCAATGGCCAGGTACAACGCGGTTGCGCGTCATTCGGCGGCTCGCGCGACGATTGATTGCGCCCTGCGCTGTTTTAACATGACGAGAAACCGCTATTGGGGCTTATAATCGCCGGTTTGCAAAACAGCCGGCCTCTTTCTCCGCCGCCTACCGGACCCTGTCATGTTACGAATCACCGAACTCAAGCTGCCCATCGACCATCCCGAAGAAGACCTGCGGCCTGCCATCGTGCAGCGCCTGGGCATCGCCAGTGATGACCTGCTCGATTTCACCCTGTTCAAACGCAGCTATGACGCGCGCAAGAAATCGTCAGAGCTGTGCTTCATCTACACCATCGACTTGAACGTTAAGGGCGAAGCCGCCCTGCTGAACAAGTTCGCCGATGACCGCAACGTCAATACGGCGCCGGATGTCAGCTACAAAGTCGTGGGCCAGGCGCCGCAAGGCCTGACAGAACGCCCCATCGTGGTGGGTTTTGGCCCCTGCGGCATCTTCGCCGGGCTGTTGCTGGCGCAGATGGGCTTCAAGCCGATCATTCTTGAACGCGGCAAGGAAGTGCGCCAGCGCACCAAGGACACCTGGGGCCTGTGGCGCAAAAGCGTGCTCAACCCAGAGTCCAACGTGCAGTTCGGTGAAGGCGGCGCCGGGACTTTTTCCGATGGCAAGCTGTACAGCCAGATCAAGGATCCGAAATTCCACGGCCGCAAAGTCCTGCATGAGTTTGTGAAAGCCGGCGCGCCAGAAGAAATCCTCTACGTCAGCAAACCGCACATCGGTACCTTCCGCCTGACCGGCGTGGTGGAAAACATGCGCGAGCAGATTATCGCCCTGGGCGGTGAGGTGCGTTTCGAACAGCGCGTGACCGATGTGCTGATCGAAGATGGCCAGCTCAACGGCGTGGTCGTCGACGGCGGCGAGCAGATTCTCTCCAGGCACGTGATCCTGGCCCTGGGCCATAGCGCCCGCGACACTTTCCGCATGCTCCACGGCCGTGGCGTATACATGGAGGCCAAGCCGTTCTCGGTGGGTTTCCGTATTGAGCACCCGCAATCGCTGATCGACGCTGCGCGCCTGGGCAAATACGCCGGGCACCCTAAACTCGGCGCCGCCGACTATAAGCTGGTGCACCACGCCAAGAACGGTCGGTCGGTGTACAGCTTCTGCATGTGCCCAGGTGGCACCGTGGTGGCGGCCACTTCCGAGCCTGGCCGTGTCGTCACCAATGGCATGAGCCAGTACTCGCGTAACGAGCGCAATGCCAACTCCGGCATCGTGGTCGGTATCACGCCTGAGGTGGACTACCCAGGCAGCCCCCTGGCCGGTATCGAACTGCAGGAGCGTCTGGAGTCTCACGCCTACGTCCTCGGTGGCAGCAACTATGAAGCCCCGGCGCAGTTGGTGGGTGACTTCATCGCTGGCAAACCGTCCACGGCTATCGGCAGTGTGGAGCCGTCCTACAAGCCCGGCGTATCCCTGGGTGACTTGGCCCTGGCTCTGCCAGACTTCGCCATCGAGGCGATCCGTGAAGCGCTGCCGGCGTTCGAGAAGCAGATCAAAGGCTACTCGCTACACGATGCAGTGTTGACCGGGATCGAGACGCGCACCTCGTCGCCGTTGCGCATTACCCGCAATGAGTCGATGCAGAGCCTGAACGTCAAAGGCCTGTTCCCCGCCGGTGAAGGCGCTGGGTATGCCGGTGGGATTCTGTCGGCAGGTGTGGACGGCATTCGTATTGCCGAGGCGTTGGCGCGGGATATGTTGGGCATTGAGGCCTGATTAGCATCAGCCAGTCACCGCAAATCAAATGTGGGAGCTGGCTTGCCTGCGATGGCGGCGACTCAGTCGATATATTCACTGACTGACACCCCGCTATCGCAGGCAAGCCAGCTCCCACATTAGTTCTTTGGGGTGTCAGATATTGACCCGCTGGATACTATCGGGCAGTGGCTCGCCCTGCTCCACGCTCGCCGCAACGGCCGCGATCAATCCATCCAACTCAAAGCCTTGCGCTTTGAGCCAAGCCTGATCGTAATAGGTCGTCGCATACCGCTCTCCCCCATCACACAAAATCGCCACGATTGAGCCCGACTCACCCGCCTCCTTCATCTGCTGCGCCGCCATGAGCGCGCCAATCAGGTTAGTCCCGCTGGACCCCCCGACCCGCCGCCCCAACCGCTCAGCCAGGTAATGCATGGCCGCCAGCGACAGTGCATCCGGCACCTTGACCATCGCGTCAATCACCTTGGGCAAGAACGATGCCTCGACCCGAGGCCGGCCAATGCCCTCGATGCGTGAACCGCAGTCCAGGCGCAAGCTGACATCACCGCTTTGGTAATAGTCGAAAAACACCGAACGCTCGGCGTCAGCACACAGTACGCGGGTGCAATGCTGGCGATAGCGTACGTAGCGGCCCAAGGTCGCAGTGGTGCCTCCGGTGCCGGGGCTGGAGATCAGCCAGCTAGGCTCCGGATGCTGCTCAAAGCGCATCTGTTGGAAGATCGACTCAGCAATGTTGTTATTCGCCCGCCAGTCGGTGGCACGTTCGGCATAGGTGAACTGGTCCATAAAATGACCGCCACTTTCCTGCGCCAAGCGTTCGGACTCTGCGTAGATCTGCGTCGGATCCTGCACCAAGTGGCTCTTGCCGCCATAGAAGGCAATCTGCGCGATTTTCTCCTGCGAGGTCGTGGCCGGCATTACCGCAATAAACGCTAGCCCGAGCAGACGTGCAAAGTAGGCTTCGGAAATGGCTGTGGAACCGCTGGAGGCTTCGATCACCGGTGCACCCGGCTTGAGCCAGCCATTGCACAGCGCATACAAAAACAGCGAGCGGGCCAGCCGATGCTTTAGGCTGCCAGTCGGGTGGCTGGACTCGTCCTTGAAGTACAGCTCGATACCCGGCAAACCTGGCAACGGCAAAGGGATCAGGTGCGTGTCGGCGCTGCGCTGGAAGTCCGCTTCAATGATGCGAATGGCTTCGCGGGCCCAGGGACGGTGGTCGCTCATGATGGGAATCTCTAAGGGTTTTCAGCACCAATCTTAGGAGGTTTCCTACACTGCACACAGGTACAGTGATGACTCAATTGGACACACAATTACACGCTGCGAAAACGACGTCGGCGTGGCCTCCCGCTTATAACAAATAAGAATATAACTTTTGTTTTAACAACTAACCGTACGGGTTAGGGTACCCACCTATTGAACCTTGATTGGAGAGCATCCCTTGCCTCTGCGTAGCACTTTCACCCGTTTCTTCCAGCTCGAAGCCGCCAGCGGCCTGTTATTGATTGCGGCTGCCGCCTTGGCGCTGATCATCAACAACTCACCGCTGTCGCACCTGTACAACGCTTTTCTCGAAGTGCCGGTGGTAGCACAGATAGGCGCGCTGAAAATCGCCAAACCGGCCTTGCTGTGGATCAACGATGGCCTGATGGCCCTGTTCTTCCTGCTGATCGGTCTGGAGGTTAAACGCGAACTGCTCGACGGCCACCTCTCCAAGCCATCGCAAGTGGTGTTGCCTGGCGCAGCGGCCATCGGCGGCATGGTCGTGCCGGCGTTGATCTATTGGGCGATCAACAAGGACTACCCGGCTGCGCTTTCCGGCTGGGCGATCCCCATGGCCACTGATATCGCCTTTGCACTGGGTGTGCTGGCGTTGCTCGGCAAGCGCGTGCCGGTGTCGCTGAAGCTGTTCCTGATGACCCTGGCGATCATCGACGACCTCGGCGCAATCATCGTTATTGCAGTGTTCTATTCCGCCGACCTGTCCGGTGCGGCCTTGGCAGGCGCGGGTGCCTGCTTGATTGCCTTGATTGCAATGAATCGCCTGGGTGTCATCAAGCTCGGGCCGTACTTGATCATCGGCCTGATTCTGTGGGTGTGCGTGCTCAAGAGTGGCGTGCACGCGACCCTCGCCGGCGTGACATTGGCGTTCTGTATTCCGATGCGTACCAAGAACGCCGAGCCTTCGCCGTTGATGACACTGGAGCATGCCCTGCACCCGTGGGTGGCCTACGGCATCCTGCCGTTGTTCGCGTTTGCCAACGCCGGTGTGTCCTTGGCCGGGGTCAGCCTGGAAAGCTTCACCCACCACGTGCCGATGGGCATCGCTGCGGGCCTGCTGATTGGCAAGACCGTCGGCGTGTTCGGGCTCACCTGGCTTGCCATCAAGACCGGCATCGCCGCCCTGCCCTCCGGAGCCAATTGGGGCCAGGTATTCGGCGTGGCGATCCTGTGCGGTATCGGCTTTACCATGAGCCTGTTTGTCGGTTCCCTGGCCTTTGTGCCGGGCGCCAGTGAGTTTGCTGGTGAGGACCGGATGGGGATTCTGACCGGGTCGATACTGGCGGCGTGTATTGGTTACGCGGTGACGGCGATGGCGAGTCGGAAGAAGGCCTGAAGTACCCGCCCTTGAAACCAAAAAGCCCCCTCGGTCTGAACCAAGGGGGCTTCACTTATCAGACCTTACAGCTCATCAAAGCTGTCCCGCAGGAATACCCATACGTGATAAAGACGTAGGGCATTCACTACGAGGTTCCACGTACGTCGTGCAAACTTAGACATACTCGGCCCTCCGTGAGTTGGGCCATACCTCCAGCGCACTTACCGGAACACGTGGGCCTTCGGAAGCTGTCACCGCGTCCTTTGAGGTGGCTGGGTTGATGGGCCTCCCGCATGAATCCGGCACGGATTACTAGCCCGTGGCGGTCGGTCCAAAACTTGGGCAATGGCCCAGCCAATCTACAAAGTATCGAACGTGGAACGGTGTGGATACAAACTGAGCCACCGGGTCGAAGGTGTGACCGAGCGTGGTCAAATCCGTGGATGGCTCAAGATTTTTATGACAATTTTTTGCGATAAACGGAAATAAATAAACTGCACTAATGATCGTCACCACTTATCGCTATACCTTGCGCGCCCTGCCAATCGACAGTAGTATTTCTTCCATGTCATCGCGTCCTGTGAGTATGCAAACCCAGCTTAAAACTGGGTAAGCAATAAAAACCGCCCTACTAAGGCGGTTTTTTATTGCCTGAGTCTTTTGCGACCGGGCGATCCCAGCACTTAAAACAAAAAACCCCAACCAGTCACCCGGTTGGGGTTTTTTGTTTCTACAGCCTGCGCTTAACGAGTAACGCGGCTAGTACCATCAACCGTCATGATGCGTACGCGGTCACCAATGCGGAAGATTTCATTTTCCTGCACGGCCTGTACATAGGCACGCGTGCTGCCGTCGTCTTCACGAACGGTGATTTCCACGCCTTGGGTGCGGGTCAGGCCTTCTTCGGTGGCCGAGCCCAGCAGGCCGCCGGCTACTGCACCGATCACTGCGGTAACGATGCTGCCACGGCCGCCGCCGATGGCGCTGCCGCCAACGCCGCCGATGACTGCACCGGCAGCGCCGCCGATTGGGGTCTTGGTGCCTTCGATTTTCACCGGGCGCAGGGATTCGATGGTACCCATGCGCACGGTCTGCACACGACGCGCTTCGTCACGGGAGTACGAGTCGCCGGTCAGACTCGAGGCGCAGCCACCCAGCAGCAACGACAGGGTGGTAAAGCAGGCAACCAGTAATACGGACTTACGCATAGCATCAACTCCAAAGGACAGGTGGTCATTAAACGCTGCAGCTTGGCGCCTGTCACGGCAAGCACTGCAAAAAACTGCTTTCATTCAGCCTGAGTACAGACTGCCAGTACCCGAAAACTCGATCAACGGTATCTCAGCTTTTGTGTCCAGAGATATCGGCAATGTCATTGCATTGTAGTCACACAGCAGCACGCAGCCGAAGCCTCTTGAATAGAGACGTCGGCGCGATGTGCAACATTCAGGTTATACGACGAAAGGTGCAGCTCAGGGCGCCAGGCGCTCGCGGGTCCACTCGGCCCCTTGCAGGCGGTAGTTCAGACGATCATGTAGGCGACTGGCACGGCCCTGCCAGAACTCGATGCGCTCGGGCAACAAACGGTAGCCGCCCCAATGCTCGGGGCAATCAGGCTGGGTATCGCTGAAACGCTGCTCGGTGGCCTTGAGCAGCGCTTGCAGTTCTTCACGATCACGAATGACCTTGCTCTGCGGCGATGCCCAAGCCCCCAGGCGGCTGCCCAGCGGGCGCACCTGGTAATAAGCGTCCGACTCCTCAGGCGTGACCTTGACCACCCGACCTTCGATGCGCACCTGGCGCTCCAAGGTCGGCCAGAAGAAAGTCATGGCTGCGAACGGGCGCGCTGCAAGCTGTTCGCCCTTGGCACTCTGATAGTTGGTGAAGAAGGTAAAGCCCTGCGCATCCAGGCCCTTGAGCAGCAGGATGCGGCAGTGGGGGCGACCGTCCTGGTCAACGGTGGCCAGCGTCATGGCATTGGCCTCCACCGGCGGCTGTTCGGTTTTCACCGCATCGCCAAACCACTGGTGGAACAACGCAAACGGTTCGCTCGGGGCCTGCGCCTCGCTCAAACCATCCCGTGTGTAGTCACGGCGCATATCGGCCAGTGCCTGGGTCATGCGGCTTTATCCTTCTAGGTCAACAGATCAGTTTTTCGCCTGGTCGTTAGCCGGTGCAGCTGCCTTGGCTTTGGCCGGCGCCGCTTTCTTGGCAGCAGGCTTGGCCGGGGCCTTTTTGGCGGCCGGCTTGGCAGCGGCTTTCTTGGCGACGGCAGCCTTTTTGGCTGGGGCTTTGGCAGCAGCAGGTGCCGGAGCAGGAACGTTCTGCACGGCCACCATTTCAGCTACAGGCGGTGTCTTGCCCGAGTTGTACTTGCTCAGCAGGGCCAACATAGTTGTACGCTGAGTGAACATGATTTCCATGCGACGGTTCAGCGCACGGCCTTGGGTGCTGTCGTTGGCGGCACGCGGCATCAGGTCACCCATACCGCGCAGCATCAGGCGATCTTGCTTGAGGCCGCTCAGGCTGAAGATCGAAGCGATGGACTGCGCACGCTCTTTGCTCAACGCCTGGCTGGCCGGCGCGGTGCCGGTGGCATCGACGTGGCCCAGTACCAGCACGGCAGTTTTTGGATCGGCTTCAACCGCCTTCGCAACACGGGTGAACGGCCCCAAGGTGACCGGCAGCAACATCGCCGGGCGTTTCGGGTTGTAGGAGCCGTCCACCGGCGCGATCACGACCAATACGTTGTCACGGCGCTCCAGTTGCAGGTTGCTGTCCTTGATGGCAGCACGCAGGCGCGGCTCGTAGTCGTCCAGCCAGGCCTGGGTGATTTTCGGGTCAGGCATTGGCACGTTGGTCACGTCGACCTTGGACAGTGGTTTTGGCTTGCTTTCGAAAGGCCACCACCAATGCGTCTCGCTGTCGGACTTGGCGACGGCTGGGGCGGCGGCAGGTGCTGGGGTAGCGGCCTTGAGGTCAGCTTTCAAATCAGCCTTGGCGTCGGCAGTTTTGTCGTCTGCACTCTTGGACGAGAACGGCCACCAGCTGGAGCCGGTATCCGTCTTGGCAGCAGGCGCGGGCGCAGCAGCAACAGCAGGTGCAGCGGGCTTGGCGCCAGCGACCGGCTTGGCATCGGTGGGGGTCACTGCGTCCTTGGTAGCGGCCTTGTCAGAGCCGAATGACCACCAGTGCCCGCCATCGGCATCATTTTGTGGAGTTTGTGCGCAGCCAGTAATGGTGAGGCAAAGCGCCAGTGCCAAGGACTTGTTCGATAACATGATATATCCACAAAATGAGAAAGACCGGAGGGTCTGGATGACCCGTTAAACAGACGCCTGAGGAAGAATAAAGTTACAACTTTTCCTACGGCGCCTTCTTATAGTTGCCTTTGTAACAAAAAAACGTGAAACAGCAAGGGGTTTACAGACAACCGGCCAATATTCTGACCAACTTCTGCGCGCGTGGGTCCATAAGTACATAAGGCCCCAATGTATTAGTCACGAAACCAAACGCTACATCGTGCTCCGGGTCGGCAAAGCCCACCGAACCGCCCGCTCCCGGATGCCCAAATGCACGTGGGCCAAGGCCGAACGTGGCGTTGGGCAGGTGCGGTTGGTCCAACATGCAACCCAGGCCAAAGCGGGTTTGTGTCAATAATGTTTTATCGGGCCCAATACTGTGTTCGCGGGTCAATTGTTCAAGCATGTCGGCTTCCAGCAAACTTCCGTCCAACAAACCGCTATAAAAACCCGCCAGGCTGCGCGCATTACCGTGGCCATTTGCCGCCGGCTGCTGCATCCGCCGCCATTCGGGCTTATTAGTGCTGGTCAGAATAGACGGTGGGTTGGCAAATGCTCGTGTAGTCATTGCCGTTGGCTCGCGCATCATTACTTGAAGTAACCGTTGCGCGGCTTCATCACCCATATTGCCTTTGCTGCGCGCTATATGAGCAACGCGATAAAACTCTTCATCTGCCAGACCTACGTGAAAGTCCAGCCCCAATGGCCGCGCCACCCGTGCCACGATGGACTCGCCCGGCCCACGGCCGTCGGCGCGGCGCAGCAATTCACCCACCAGCCAACCATAAGTGATGGCTTCGTAGCCATGGCCTTGACCCGGCGTCCACCAAGGGGCTTCGGCAGCGAGGGTGTCGACCATCAACTGCCAGTCGTACAAGGCTTCAGTGGGCAACATTTCGCGTATCGCGGGCAACCCGGCCTGGTGGCAGAGCAATTGGCGCAGGGTGATGGTTTCTTTACCGGCGGCGGCGAACTCAGGCCAGTACTTGGCGACTGGCGCGTCCAGTTGCAGCTTGCCCTCGGCCACCAGTTGCAGGGCCGTAACCGCCGTGAAGGTCTTGGTGCAGGAAAACAGGTTGACGATCGTATCGCTGTGCCAGGCCTCGGTGCCGTCTTTGTCGGCGGTGCCGGCCCACAGGTCGACCACGGTTTCGCCGCCGATCTGGATGCAGAGCCCGGCGCCACGCTCTTGCGGGTCATCGAACAACGCGGCAAAGGCTTCGCGTACCGCTTCGAACTGAAGTTCGTAATGACCCTGAATCTGCACCTGAACGCCCTCAGAAAACACGCTAAAAAGTGGTCGGCATTGTTCCAGCCCTTGTAGGATTTGTGAACCCATCAAGCCTTAATCAATGGCCATTGCCGGAGTGCCCACCGGCATGCCCAGCGCCCTGCCCCGCGCCCCTGCCTTCATGCCCGCCTTTGCCGCCTTCACCCTCACGCACGGCGCTGGCAGCCTTGGCCTTCTCGGCCTCCTTGCCCAGTTGGTCGACCGCCGCCAGGTTGCTCTTGCGCACGCTATCGACAAAGCCTTGGAACGGCACATCAGTAATACCCACGAGACCGAAATGGCCGTTTTCGCCGTCCAGCAAGCGACCGGTCACAGGCTGGTCCAGGTACTGGAACCAGTGCACGCCGACAATCGACGGTTCGGCCATGGCCTGCTTGAGGAAATTGCCATAGGCCACACCGCGATCATCTTCACGCGCCACTTGCGTGACGCCGCCCCAGAACGGCCCACGGTCGGCCGAGCCGAAGTTGAACTCAGTGATCAGCACCGGTTTATCCAACGCACGCAGGGCGGCGAAGTCGTAGCCGTCTTGTGGCTTGAGTGTGTACATGTTGAAGCTCAGCACATCGCAATATTGCGCGCAGGAGGCTACGGCTTCCGGGGTACTCACCGCATAGCGACCCCCCAGCAGCAACTGGTTGGGCGCATGCCATTTGAGCGAGTCGGAAATGGTCTTGAAGTAGGCGTCGGCGAAGGTCTTCTGGAAGTATTTAAAGTCGGCTTCGATTTCCGGATGCTCGGCACTCGGCATCGGCGGCTCGAAGCCTGGGTCTTCCATCAACTCCCAACCCGCCAGTTCGATACCCCAGGCTTTCGACAAGCCCTCTTCGTTGCGGTATTTGTCGCGCAGTTGCTTGAGGAACGCACGCTTGGCCGGCACGTCGGTGGTCATGCGCAGCGTGCCGTAAGCCAAGGCGTAGCGGGATTTAGGGTCATCCCCAGGGCCGGCCCAAGCCAGTTCGTTATCGGCAAAAAAGCCGATCAACCAAGGGTCATCGCGGTGATCACGAGCCGCAATAGCTACGGCGCGCTCGGTGGCCATGGCGAAGCGCGGGTCGAACGGGTCCGGCATGCCACCCCACCAGTCGGTGCCGGTGCTGATGCTGGCGTAGTCACCGACAATCGACAGCGGCATGGTGTACGGCACGCGGTCGGCACGGGCCAAGTCTTCGTCGCTCCAATTACCGACGGTGTTGAAACCCCAGGCTTGCAGGCGGTCGAGGGTGTGGTTCACCCAGCGCTGCAGGTCAAAACCGTCACCGCCGTAGGTGCGCTGCAAGTTGGCGCCGTAGAAGTCATACCAACGCCCGGCACCAAAACTACGACCTTCGCCTGCACCGTTGCCGGTACGGTTATCGCCGCTGCCATAGTATTTGTCGAAGGGTTCGCCACCCTTGGGCAACGCGGCAAACATCCATTCACGGCCGGCCACGTAGGTCTGGCTGTTGTCCGGCGCCACAGTGTTCACGCCCAGCGAGTAGAACGGATGCCCCTGCGGCGTCACCAGGTACCAGCGACCGTCGCGCTTCTCGGTGCGAAAAAACCCAGTGGCGTCAAACGCGGGGCCTTTGTTCCAGCCGCCGAACTTGTCTAGGGCGGATTTATCCCGCGTGGCCAACCAGCCTTGGAGCTGTTGCTGCTCCTTGGCAGCCGCCGCCTTGAGTTGTTCGTCGCTGCTAACCTTCTCCGGCCAGCGCGCACGGGTGGATTGGCCGTAAGCATCCACCAATTCGCTGTAGGCCGCCTTGAACACCGACTCGCTGTCCTGCACGCCAAAGCGTTCCAACAAGATGCTTTGGGCGGCGTTGGGCTTGATCATCGACAAGGTGACCGAGACCACCTGGCTGCGGTCGACTTCCCCGGCGCTACTGCCCAGCAATACGCGCTGGCCGTCTACGGTGATGGGCATCGGCGGGCCGGCTTTCATGCCCTGGCTGAGCGGTGAGTTGGCTTGCAGCGGGATGAGCAGGGTCTGCGCCGGACCCGCCGGCAGATCAACCCGGCTGACCAACGTGCGACCGTCATTGCTCTGCACCTTGATATAGAGGGTCAACGCCCAATCCATGGCGCTCTGGATACGCAGGCTCATGGCACTCGATTGCGACCAGTCCCACGCGCCGGTCTGCGGGCTGAGTACCAGGCTCGGTTCGGCCGCCGGGTTGAAGGTGATGCGGCGCAGCACTTCGCCTTCGGGGGTTTGTTCGGCGTTGTATTGGGGCAAGCTGGCGTCCAGGGTCGCCACCTTGACCACATCGGCAGGCCGGACGAAGTTGAACAGTGTCTGTTGCCCAGTGGGCGCGGCCATCAAGGGCGCAGCGAATAGCAGGGCAAAAAGAGCGGGCAGCGTGCGAATCATACGAACAAGGTTCTCCCAGACGGCCGGTGAATGGCCTGATGACATGATTGAGATAGACCACGAAGTGGGCGAAACCGCCCACAGTGGTTTAAGAAATTTCGCGCCTGAACGGCGGCAAAGCATTAAGAATAGCTTTGCCATAACGTTGCGTGACCAAACGGCGGTCGAGCAAGGTGATGGTGCCCCTGTCTTCCTCGGTACGCAGCAAGCGCCCGCAGGCCTGCACCAGCTTCAATGAAGCATCCGGCACCGAGATTTCCATGAACGGGTTGCCGCCACGTGCTTCGATCCACTCGGCCAGGGCCGCTTCGACCGGGTCATCCGGCACCGAAAACGGGATCTTGGCAATTACTACGTGCTCGCAGTAAGCGCCGGGCAAGTCCACGCCTTCAGCGAAACTGGCCAGGCCGAACAGCACGCTGGAATCGCCGCCGTCCACCCGCGCCTTGTGCTTGTTGAGGGTTTCCTGCTTGGACAGGTTGCCCTGGATAAACACCTGCTTGCGCCAGTCGCGATCAAGGCCGTCGAATACGTCCTGCATCTGCTTGCGCGACGAGAACAGCACCAGGGTGCCGCGTGAACCTTCTACCAACTCCGGCAGGTCACGGATAATGGCTGCGGTGTGGGCTGCGGCGTCCCGTGGGTCGGCTTTGAGGTCGGGCACCCGCAGCACACCGGCGTCGGCGTGATGGAAGGGGCTCGGCACCACGGCGGTGACGGCCTTTTTCGGCAGGCCGGCTCGCATGCGGAAGCGGTCGAAGGTGCCCAGGGCAGTCAGCGTGGCCGAGGTCACCAGGCAGCCGTAAGCCACGTTCCACAGGTTGCGGCGCAACATCTCAGCGGCAAGGATCGGGCTTGCGTTGACCTCGATATCAAACAGCGCACCGCTTTCAGCCAGGGTCAACCAGCGCGCCATAGGCGGGTTGTCTTCCGGGTCTTCGACGGTGAAGGCGGTCCACAGCTCCCAGTTGCCTTGGGCGCGAGACAAGAGGCTACCAAACAGCGGGTACCATTCTTCGGCCTGGTTGCTGGCGATGCCGATATTGACCTCGCCGTCCATGCCCTCTTTGAGCAGGTCGGTGAGGCGGGTAAACAGGTCGGTCAAGCGCGAGAAGCCCTTCTTCAACTCGATGCCCATTTCGCGCATATGCTCGGGGATCAAGCCGCCGACGAAACGATGCCGTGGCCGCTCGCGGCTCTCCACGTCTTCGCCGGGCTTGAAGTCGGCCACCTGCTCGCACGCGCTGAACATGAACTGCTGCTGGGTCTTGATCTCGCGCGCCAGCTCCGGCACCTGCTCGATCAGCTTGCCCAGGTCGCCGGGCAGCGGGTGCTGGGCCAGCAATTTGGTGAGGTTCTTGGCGGTGGACTCCAGCCAATCGGCAGTGGAGCGCAGCCGGGTGTAGTGGGCGAAGTGGCCGATGGCCTTGTCCGGCAGGTGATGGCCTTCGTCGAAGACGTAGAGGGTGTCGCGTGGGTCGGGCAATACCGCACCGCCCCCCAGGGCCAGGTCGGCCAAGACCATGTCGTGGTTGGTGACGATCACGTCAACCTTGCCCATGCCTTCGCGGGCCTTATAGAAGGCGCACTGGCCAAAGTTGGGGCAATGACGATTGGTGCATTGGCTGTGGTCGGTGGTCAGGCGTGCCCAGTCGGCGTCTTCCAGGGCGGTGGGCCAGCTGTCGCGGTCGCCGTCCCATTTATTGCCCGCCAGTTTTTCGATCATGCTGGTGAACAGCTTCTGGCTGACTTCATCGACTTCGATCTTGAAGCCTTCTTCTTCGAACAGCGATGCCGTGGCGGTCTGTGCGTGGCCTTCTTGCAGCAACACATCGAGCTTGGACAAGCACATGTAGCGCCCACGGCCCTTGGCCAGGGCGAAGGTGAAGTTCAGGCCGCTGTTGCGCATCAGGTCGGGCAGGTCTTTGTAGACGATCTGCTCTTGCAGGGCCACGGTGGCGGTGGCAATCACGAGGCGCTTGCCGGCAGCCTTGGCGGTGGGGATCGCGGCCAGGCTGTAGGCCACGGTTTTGCCCGTACCGGTACCGGCTTCGACGGCCACCACCGCAGGGTCGCCACTGCGCCGGCCTTCGTCGTCGGTGTCGATATCGCCGAGGACTTTGGCCACTTCAGCGATCATCAGGCGTTGACCGTAGCGCGGTTTCAAGCTCTTGGCTTCGAGAAAACGCGAGTAGGCGCCCTGGATCGTGGTTTTGAGTTCAGTGCTGATCATGGATAGTCGGGCGCAAAAAACGCTGGATAAATTTTCAGTGGTTCGGATCGGCCGCTATCATACCCCGCTAATGAATCCCGCGCAGAACGGAGTACCACAATGACCGCGTTTAGCCTCGCTTACACCCTGCATGTACTGGCCGCCCTGATCTGGGTCGGCGGTATGTTTTTCGCCTGGATGATCCTGCGCCCCGCTGCTGTGGCGGCACTTGAGGGCCCTGCCCGGCTCAAGCTATGGGCAAATGTGTTTCAACGTTTTTTCGTATGGGTATGGGTCGCGGTAGCCGTTTTGCCGATCAGCGGCATTGGCCTGTTGCAGCTGCGCTTCAGTGGGTTTGAGACAGCACCGCGTTATGTGCAGGTGATGATGGGGTTGTATCTGGTGATGACGGCGTTGTTTATCCGTATCCAGGCGTTGAAATTCCCGGAGTTGCGCGCGGCGGTAGCGGCTGAGGATTGGCCTGTGGGGGCTGCGGTGCTGGGGCAGATTCGGCGCTTGGTGGGGATTAATTTGATTGTGGGGTTGGTGGTGGTTGCGATTGCTTCTGCTCGGCCGATGTTCTGATGGTGTTTGTCATGGCCTCTTCGCGAGCAAGCCCGCTCCCACATTTGGAATGCATTTCAAATGTGGGAGCGGGCTTGCTCGCGAAGACGTCAGACCAGACGACTCAGAGCCGCTGGATAGTGACAGAACCTGCAGGCCCCGCAGGCCCCGGCTGCCCTTCCAACCCGGCACGGCCCTTCTCGCCGCCATCGGCCTGATACACCAGGCAGCCCTTGGACTGCCCGCCACGCCCAGGTTTACCCGCCGTGCCGGCCAACCCACCGGCACCGCCGTCCACCCAGACCTTGATCTGCTCGGCCGGGAAGCTCTGCGGCAGTTCTACCCGCACCAGCGCACCGGCACCGCCTGGCAGGCCGTCACCGCCGTTATCGCCATTGGCACCGCGCCCCGCCGAACCCCAGGTGCAACCGGGGTCTACGCCATTGGCGCCGTCCAGTCCGGCATACCCCTGGGCACCGGCGCCGCCACGGGCGTCCACCGAGAGTTCTTCTGCCGCCAAAGAATTGATGCGCAACGTCAGGTCACGCCCAGCCTTGGCGGGTTTTTCATGGGTGCCGGGGGCGCCACGCGAGGTGATCTGGCTACCGTGATCCAGTTGCGCATGGCGTACCTGCAATTGCAGTGCGCTGTTGCCGGGGACGATGGCGATACGGGCTTCGCGGCCAAGGTGCAGTTCATCCACGGTGACCTGGCTGATGGTCGCCGGAATCAGCAACGTGCCGTAGTCCGCCACGTCCAGGCGTTCCAGTTGCAGCACGCTGGTGCTGCTGGGCAGTCGCATCAACGAGTTGGTTTCAACACTGACGCTCTGGGCCAGGGCAACGGGGCTGACCAACAGGGCCAACAGTAAAACCTTATGCATCGTGGAGCTCCCCTGAATTTTTTTCGAAGACTGCTTCTAATTTTTTCTTTGGACGCACAGTAACGACTTCTAACGGCGATTTGCCAGTGAAGCTTCAAAAAACTTGAGATGGGAGACGTTCAGCGAGGTTCGCCGGCAATGCCCCTGTGGGTTACACAGGGGCAAGGGCTATCAGCGGTTGATCTGGATTTCCGTACGGCGGTTCAATGCGCGGCCATCTGCGGTTTTGTTGTCTGCTACCGGATGGCTTTCGCCCGCGCCGGTTACCGACACAAAGTTGCTGCGAGGTACGCCTGCACTAATCAGGTAGTCGGTAACGGAATGGGCACGTTTTTCCGAGAGCCTCTGGTTGTAGGCGTCATTACCGACGCTGTCGGTATGCCCGCTGACCCGCAGTTGGGCACTTGGGGCTTCCTGTTTCAGGCGGGTGGCGATGGTGTCGAGCGTGGTTTTATCTGCCGCCGTCAATTTGGCCGAGTCGAACTGGAAGTGCACATCGCGAATCACGATGGTTTCTTCCTTGACCACCACGACCTCCTCGACAACCGCAGCAACCACAGGTGGGCATCCATCGGCATCCACCGGCACGCCTTTAGGCGTGCCCGGGCACTTGTCGCGACTGTCCGGTACGCCGTCGCCGTCTTCGTCACCATCGCCGTGCACCCAGCAATAGGCACCGGCCAAACCGCCGACCACCAACGCGCCGCCGCCGGCCCACGAAGAACTTTCGGTGGCACCCAACGCCGCGCCAGTCACACCACCCAAGGCGGCGCAGGTGGGCCAATCGGTTTTTTGCAAGCCTGCGCAACCTGTCAATACTCCGGTTAGCAGAATCAAGGGTAGAGCTGTTCGCATGATGCTCATCTGATTTCTCCTGAGGGGATCGGCGGGGGCCGATGGGTGGAGTAAAGACGGCTCTTTTCATCTGCGCCAGTCAGCCATACCCCCGGATTCATTGAGGATGACACCGCAAGGCTGGCTTTTCGCGATTACCCGCTCTAGGCCCACACGCTTAGCCGCGCTAGTCTCTACGGTCCTGATGTGAGGATCTCTGATGACCGCCGGTATTTCTGCCCGTACACCCCAGCAAGCGCTGGCCGCCTTGCTCGACCAACACCGGCCCAAACGCCTGCTGCTATTGGGTGCCAGCCAATTCCCGGCGTTGGACGCCTTTCACGCGGCGCACCCGGACACCCAAGTCGCCATCGCCCCACCCGGCCCGTTGCCTGCCGAGCTTGCCGCGCAGCGTTTTGACCTGGCGCTGGTGGTCGATTGCCTGGAGCACCTGTCAAAAATCCAAGGCCTGACCTTGCTCGGCGGCATTCGCAATCTCAATGCCAGCAAAATTGCCGTGCTGGTAGACCTGGGCGCCTGCGACTGGAAAGACACCGACTTCTTCTCCCTGGCCCTGCAGGCCGGCGAGCGCTTCCAACGCGACGAGCAGGTACTGACGCTGTTTACCTACGATCTGCTTGACTATAAACAGGTGCCGGACTGGCTCAACGCCCGTTTCTGGGCCAACCCGGAAAATTTTGGAAAGTATTGGTGGTAACCCAATGAGTACATCCATTTGCCCCTGCGGCAGTGGCAACCTGCTGGATGCCTGCTGCGGCCATTATCACGCCGGCCACCCGGCACCCTGCGCCAGCGCGCTGATGCGTTCGCGCTATAGCGCCTACGTGCTGGGGCTGGTGGACTATCTGGTCGCGACCACCTTGCCTGCGCAACAGGCCGGCCTGGACCGTGATGCCATCAGCGCCTGGAGTGCCCAGAGCACCTGGCTGGGCCTGGAGGTGGAAAGCTCCGAAGTGTTCGGCGGCCAGCCGGAACATGCATTCGTGACCTTCACCGCCCGCTGGCATGACAGCGCTGGCGAACATAGCCACCGCGAGCAGTCTTCTTTCGTACAGAATGAGGGGCGCTGGTACTTCATCGACCCGACCGTGGACGTGAAGGCCGGGCGCAACGACGCGTGCTTGTGCGGCAGCGGGCAGAAATTCAAGAAGTGCTGTTCCAGCTACCTCTAAAGCTCACAGAATTAATAGTTCACAGGACTAACGCCATGCTCCGGATGTACAGCTTGATGCTGGCGTTAACCTTCGGCCTGACCGGGTGCGCATCCTGGTTCGAAGACGACTCACCGCCGCCCCATGTGTCGCTGGTGAAGGTCGAAGTGGTACGGGCCAAGTTGCTGGAGCAGAGGTTCAAGCTGTTCTTTCGCGTCGACAACCGCGACGACTCGGACCTGACGGTGCGCGGCCTGATCTACAAGGTGAGCCTGGGGGACTTCGTGTTGACCGAAGGCGAGTCCAACGAATGGCTGACCGTACCGCCGCGCAGTCATAAGTTTTTCCGGGTGTCGGTGCGCACCAACCTGTGGCCACAGATCCGCGATGTGGTGAAAATGCTGAAAAATCCTGACCGCCCCGTGCCTTATCGCTTGGACGGCGAGCTCAAAACCGGATTATTCATCGGTTATGACGTGCAGGTGGCCCACAATGGCGAGATAATCCCCGGCGATTTTATTCCGGAGCGACATCGATGACCCAGCAACCCCATGTCCATGGTCCTGACTGCAACCACGATCATGATCATGATCATCACGATCACCATGATCACGACCACGGTCATGTCCACGGCCCGAACTGCGGCCACGCTCACCAGGAGCCAGTGCGCAATGCGTTGAAGGACGTTGGCCGTAACGACCCTTGCCCATGCGGCAGCGAGAAGAAATTCAAGAAGTGCCACGGGGCTTGATGGCCTGATCCTGCCAATGCAGGAGCTGGCTTGTGTGGGAGCTGGCTTGCCTGCGATGCAGGCAACTCGGTCTTTCAGTGATACCGAGGTGATGCCATCGCAGGCAAGCCAGCTCCCACATTTGGACCGTGTTTTATCCGTTATTCTTGCGTTGGAACAGCAACTCCACTTCCAAGCCCCCGCCCTCCCTATTCCTCAAGCTCAACCGCCCCTCATGCGCCCTGGCGATGGTGTGAGCAATGCTCAACCCCAACCCATACCCGCCGGTCTCGGCATTGCGTGACCCTTCCACCCGATAAAACGGCTCCATCACCTGCTCCAGCTGTTCCTGGGGAATCCCCGGCCCTCGGTCGCTGATGGTGATCGTCAAGCTGTCCGCCACGTCCTCAACCCGTACCACCACATCGCTGCCATAGCGCACTGCGTTTTCCAACAGGTTCTGCACACACCGCTTGAGACTGCGGGCATACCCCGGTAACGGTTGTTTCGCCCGGCCTTCGATTCGCACGCTCTCGCCCACGTCTTCCAGATCCGCCTGCAGGCTTTGCAGCAAGGCATTGATGTCGATGTTCTGTCGCGCCTCGTTGATTTCGCCGCTGCTGACAAAATCCAGGGTGCTGGCGACCATGTGCTCCATTTCTTCCAAATCACTGCGAAAACGCTCACGGGTGCGGGTGTCGTCAAGCATCTCGGTGCGCAGGCGCAGGCGTGTGATGGGTGAACGCAGGTCGTGGGAAATCGCCGCAAGAAAACGCGTGCGCTCGGCGATGTTGGCGATCAGGCGTTGTTGCATTGCGTTGAACGCCTGGGCTGCGCGGCGCACTTCGGTGGGGCCATCCTCCGATAATGGCGGGCGCTGGATGTCCCGGCCCAGCGCTTCGGCTGCCTTGGCCAGGGCGTTGAGCGGGCGGATGGCCAGGCGCACGGCCACCAGGGCAATCACCACCAGCACCAAGACCCGCAGCAGATAAATGCGCATCACATAGTCGAACAATAGGTCCAGCGGCGAGGTGCTGGTCCAGCCCTGTTCCTCGCGCGCATCCACTTGCAACCAACGCCCATCCGGCAGGCGCAGGTCGATAAGGAATTGCCCCACCACCGGCTTGGAGCCGAGCAAGGTGGAGAGCCCAGCGGTTTGGCCTTCACCGTCCACCAGGGACAGCTGCAAAAGAATCAGGGTCTGGGCGTAACCGGTTTTCTCCGACAGCACCTTTTTGAGCAACCGCTCAGTGGGCCGGTCACTGTCGTGCAAGCTACTGGGCACTGCGCTCGCCTGCTCGCTGAGGGTCAGATGAAAGTGTGGGCTGTCGAGCAACTTGATCAGTTGATCAGCCTGCTGCGGGTCGCTGTGCACCAACCGCACCACATCCGCCAGCCGCGTGGCGATCAGCCGCGCAGGAATCTCCAGCACCTGGCCATGGCGCCGGTCGTACCAGATGCTGCTGGTCAGGGCCTGGGCCGCGAGCATGCCGCTGACCAAAATCAGCACCAACCGCCCAAACAGCGAACGCGGCAGCAGTCTCACGACTCCAGCGCCACGTCGTCGGCGGTTAGCATGTAACCCTCGTTGCGCACGGTCTTGATCAACCCGGCCGGCAGTTGCGAGCGCAAGCGGCTGACGCACACGTCGATGGAACGGTCGAACGGCGTGCTGTCTTTGTCGAACACATGGTTAAGCAAAAAGTCGCGGCTCAAGGGCCGATTGGGGTGCTGCAACAACAAGCGCAGCACGCGGTAATCCGAGTTGCCCAGGCTGACCACCACCCCGTCCGGCGACAGCAATTGCCGCGCCCGCGTGTCGAGTTGCCAGCCAGCAAAACGAATGCTCGGCGCCTCATCCAAACGCGCACGGTCGGGAAAACTCTGCACCCGGCGCAGCACCACCTTGATCCGCACCAACAACTCGCGGGGGTCGAACGGCTTGGGCAGGTAATCGTCGGCACCGATTTCAAGCCCGACGATGCGGTCGATCAACGAGCCCTTGGCGGTGAGCATCACCACCGGCGTGTTGGAACTTACCCGCAGTTCGCGGCACAGGCTCAGGCCGTCTTCGCCGGGCAGCATCAGGTCGAGGACGATCAGGTCGATAACATTCAACTCCAGGCGCCGGCGCATCTCCTTGCCATCGGCGGCGGTGGATACCTGAAAGCCCGCATCGCTCAGGTAGTCGCAGAGCAACTGGCGAATTTGCGGGTCGTCATCAACGATCAGGAGGTGGTCTTGCTTGGCCATGGGCAGTCAATCCGAAAAACTATAAAACGCAGCAAATAGCCGAAAGTTCAGCCAGCCGTGTACGCAAATGTAATGGAATGTTGTAGGAACCGATAATCACGCATTAGCGATACAAAGCCAGGGCATGGCAGGGGAAATCGCTCTTTAGACTACCGAACCTAAATGAGAGTAATTGTAATTTAGACTCGGATGTATCCTATGCCACCGTCCATCACATTGCCCACACCCCGTAGCCATGCGCTGCAAAATACCCTGGCGCCGATGTTCGGCTTGCTGGCCGCCGGCAGCGTAACCCCGGTTGCCTGGGCCGACGCGAGCAGCGCCACCACTAACGATTCCGTGCTGAGCCTGCCGGAAATCAAGGTCGACGGCGAAGCCACTTCCACCTTCAAGGTCGACCGGGTCACCTCGGCAAAAATCAGCCAGCCGCTGTTGGATGCGCCACAAAGCGTGACCATCGTGCCCCAACAAGTGCTCAAGGAACAAAACGCGCAAACCCTGCAGGAAGTGCTGCGCAACGTGCCGGGCATCACCTTTATGTCCGGTGAGGGCAACCTGGGCTGGGGCGATCTGTTTTCGATCCGCGGCTTCTCGTCCGAACAAAGCCTGACCGTGGACGGCGTGCGCGATGCCGGCATGTCCACCCGCACTGACACGTTCAACCTGCAACAGGCCGAAGTGTTCAAGGGCACAGGGTCCATCGAATCCGGGGTTTCCGCCGTGGGTGGCAGCGTCAACCTGGTGAGCAAAGAAGCGCACCTGGGTGACGCCAATCGAGTGTCCGCCGGTATCGGCACCGACGCGTACCGTCGCCTCACCGCCGACCTGAATAAACAGCTGAACGACACCACCGCCGTACGCGTCAATCTGATGAAGCACTACAACCAGGTGTCCGAGCGTGACGACGTGGACTACGACCGCTGGGGCATCGCCACCTCGTTCGGCTTCGGCTTGGGCACCGACACGCGCTTTTTTATCGACACCTTCTACCAGAAAGACACCAACACCCCGGACGGCGGCGTGCCCATCCAGCGCGGCACTCACGGTGACCGCATGCCCGGCGTAAAGCGCTCCAATTGGTACGGTGACTCCAGCCTCTACACGCAAGAGAACGAGACCACCTCGCTGACCGCACGTTTCGAGCACGACTTCGACTGGAACGACGCCAACCTGCGCAACCAGACCCGCTGGGAACGCAGCGACAACTTCGCCGTGCTGTCCCCGGCGCGCTTCTTTGCCGCCAGCGCCAGCGGCGATAAAACTTGCACCGGCGCCCGCTGTGCGACGTTGGGCTACACCGGCGTAGGCCCGATCAGCCAAGTGCCGGGCAGCACGGTAAACGCCTACACCGATTACGTGAACAGCAGTAACACCGCCTACGGCATCCTGCGGGGCAGCGACTTCGGTTTGTCCAAGCGCTACACCATCCTGGATAACCAGACCGACTTCAGCTTCACGTTCAATACCGGCAGCCTGCAACACGCCGTGGTCTCGGGCCTGGAGTTCTACCACGAGACTTACGGCGGCCTGAAACGCAACGCCGAAGTGCCGGACGGCAACATGCTGTTCGACATGAGCAACCCCAGCCATAGCTTCGCCAGCACCTATGTCACCAAAGGCGTCGGCGAGCCACGCTCGGTGATCGACAACGCTGGCATCTACCTGGGCGATACCGTCACCCTCAATGACCAATGGCAAGTGTTGGGCTCGCTGCGTTACGACAACTGGCAGGCCGAAACCCGCCAACGCGGCAAGGCCACTACCCGCAGCAGCGACGGTGCGGTCAGCGGTCGGGTGGGCGCAGTGTTCAAGCCGTTGCCCAACGGCAGCATCTACGTGTCCTACAGCGAAGCGGCACAACCCTCGGCACTCGGCGCGTCCACCAACAACCAGATCTACGGCGCCGCGAGCACCAGCAATTACAGCCCGGCCAAATCCAAGACCTACGAGTTGGGCACCAAGTGGGACATTGCCCACGACATGCTCAATGTCACGGCGGCGATCTTTCGCACCGAGCTGGAAAACTCCTGGGAATATCAGGACGGCGAATCCGCCCCGGTACGTGCGCTGCCGGCCAAGCGTGTAGACGGTATCGAGTTGGGCCTGCAAGGCAATATCACCCCGCGCTGGACCGCCTACAGCGGTTTCTCGGCGCTCAAGAGCGTGCAGACCAAAGGCATCAACAAAGGCGCCGAAGCCAAGAACGTGCCTGACCTGACGGCCAACCTGTGGACCACCTACGCCGTCACCGACGCCCTGAGCCTGAGCTATGGCGAGCAATACGTGGGCCGACGCCGCTACACCGACAACAAGTACGTCGGTGGCTTGAACAACAACAGCAGCTATGCGAGCGGCGCCTCCGGTGTGTACGCGATCTACACCCGCGACCACGAAAAAGCCCCCGGCTACTGGCTGAGCAACGTGGCCGCGCAATACAAGGTGAATAAAGACACGACGGTCAACCTCAACCTCAACAACCTGTTCAACAAGTTCTATTACAGCCAGGTCGGCGCCTCCCTCGACGGCTTCCAGCTTTACGGCATTCCGGGCGCCGGGCGCACCCTCACCGCCAGCGTCGATTATGAATTCTAAATTTCCCGTCTCAGGAGCCCTCGCCATGTGCACACCCCGTCAACTGCTCAAACTCGGCGTGCTGTTTGCCGCGCTGGTCCTTGGCCATACCGAAACCGCTGCGGCCCAGCAAATCACCGATGTGCTGGGCCGCAAGGTCGAAGTCACCGACAACGTAAAGCGCGTTGTCCTCGGTGAAGGCCGGCTGATTTCGGCCTTTGCCTTGCTTGACCGCGATGCGCCGTTCCAACGCATCGTCGGCTGGCAGAACGATATGAAGCTGCTGGACCAGCACACCTATAACGCCTACGTCGCGAAATTCCCGACAGTGAAAGACATCCCCCTGATCGGCCAGGCGTCGGAACAAAGCGTGAGCGCCGAGGAAATCCTCTCGCTTAAACCGGACCTGGCGGTGTTCAGCATTTCCGGCCACGGCCCCACCGAACACAGCCCGGTCGCCGATGTGTTGGCCAAGGCCGGCATTCCGGTGTTGTTCGTCGACTTTCGCATCAACCCGGTGCAAGGCACCCACGCCAGCATGAACGCCCTGGGCCAGGCATTGGGGCGTGAAGATCAGGCCAAGACTTTCTTGGCGTTCTATGACCAACACATCAAGGTCATCACTGAGGCTGTCGCCACCTTGCCCTCTGGCACGCGCCCAAGCGTCTTTCTTGAGCTGCTGGCCGGTGTCTGGCAAGCGCCCGGGCATACCACGGGCAAGAGCGGCATGGGCGAACTGATCACACTGGTCGGCGGGCGCAATATCGCCGCCGGCGTGGTGCCGGGTGCACTGGGGGATATCAGCGTGGAGTACGCGCTCAAGGCCGACCCGGATGTGTACATCGCCACGGGAAACCGCAAGCCGGGGTTGATCCTGGGGGCTGGCGTACCCACCGATGAAGCACGCGAAGCGTTTGACCGGGTGCTGGCACGGCCGGAGTTCGCCAACCTTCGTGCAATCCGCGAAGGCAATGCCCACGGCCTGTGGCATGACTTCTACAACTCGCCGTACAACCTGCTGGCGATTGAAGCGTTGGCCAAGTGGGTGCACCCGCAGGTGTTCGCCAAGCTCGACCCGCAGGCGACCATGGAGCAGATAAACGAGCAGTTTTTGGGGATGCCGTTGCAGGGTGCTTACTGGATTGACAGTAAGCACCCTGTAGAAACGCGGTAAAAACTGTGGGAGCGGGCTTGCTCGCGAATGCGGTGTATCAGTCGATATATCCAGTGACTGACACCCCGCATTCGCGAGCAAGCCCGCTCCCACATTTGGACCTTCATCGTTCTCGAAAATGTGTGAGTTAAATGACCACTCAAACCCTCGACCTCGCCAGCGCCACCCATGGCTACCGTCGCCTGCTGGCGAGGCGCGCCTGGCTGCTGGCGCTGCTCGGCACCGCACTGGTCTGCGCCATCCTGGTGGACCTGGCCAGCGGCCCATCGGGCATGGGTCTCTTGGCCTTGCTCGACGGAATCCTGCACCCCTCCCACCTAAGCCCCACCGACCAGGTGATCATCTGGAACGTACGCCTACCCTACGCGCTGATGGCGGTGCTGGTCGGCTGCGCACTGTCGTTGGCCGGGGCCGAGATGCAGGCGATCTTGAATAACCCGCTGGCCAGCCCCTTCACCTTGGGCGTGTCGTCGGCAGCCGCGTTGGGCGCGTCCCTGGTCATCGTATTTCCGGTGACCACGCTGTACGTGTCGGCCAACACCGCAATCTCCATCTCAGCCTTCATCTTCGCGGCGGCCTCAGTATTTTTGCTGCAAGCCATGTCGCGCCTGCGCGGTGCCGGGGTAGAAAGCCTGGTGCTGTTCGGCATCGCCTTGGTGTTCAGTTGCAATGCGGTGGTGGCCTTGCTGCAACTGGTGGCCACCGAAGATGTGCTGCAACAACTGGTGTTCTGGACCCTGGGCAGTGTCACCCGCGCCAACTGGGACAAACTGGGCATCCTGGCCCTGGTGGTGGCGGTGGTGCTGCCGTTCTCCTTCTGCGCCGCGCCACGTCTGACCCTGTTGCGCATGGGCGAAGATCGCGCCCAAAGCTTCGGCGTGGATGTGAAACGCCTGCGTTTTTTCTCGTTGCTGCGCATCAGCCTGTTGTCAGCCACCGCCGTAGCCTTTGTAGGCACCATCGGATTTATCGGCCTGGTAGGTCCGCATATCGCGCGGATTCTGGTGGGCGAAGACCAACGCTTCCTGCTGCCGGCCAGCGCCTTGACCGGGGCGTTGCTGCTGTCGCTGTCGTCGATTGCCAGCAAGTTGATCATGCCCGGCGTGATCGTACCGGTGGGCATCGTCACCGCGTTGGTGGGCGTGCCGATTTTTGTAGTGCTGGTGTTCAAGCGCGGGAGGCAGTTATGAGCAAAGGGTTGAGCATCCACAACGCCAATGTCAGTTATGGCCGTCGACAGATCGTGCATGACCTGAGTTTGCCCACCCTGCCCCACGGCAGCCTGACCGCCTTGATCGGCCCCAATGGCGCTGGCAAGTCGACCTTGTTACGGGCGGTGGCCGGGCTGGAAAAGATGCAAGGCGCTGTGCGACTGGGTGACCTCGACCTGTCGGCCATGTCCGTGGCCGAACGTGCACGGCGCGTCACCTATATGCCGCAAAACTTGCCGCCGGGGTTGAGCCTCAGTGTGATGGAAAGTGTGATCGCCGCCTTGCGCGTAGCCAATGTGGACGGCATTCCACTGTCCAGCGACGCGTGCCTGCGTGAAGCGTTCGAGGCATTGCAGCGCATCGGCATTGCCCATCTGGCCGATCAACTGTTGAGCACGTTATCCGGTGGCCAGCGCCAACTGGTCAGCCTTGCCCAACTGATCGCGCGCCGCCCCCAAGTGATGTTGCTGGACGAGCCCACCAGCGCCCTCGATCTCAATTACCAATTGAAAGTCATGGACTGCGTGCGCGACCTGGTACGCGAACACAACCTGATCGCCGTGGTAGTGCTGCACGACATCAACCTCGCCGCGCGTTTTGCCGACCGTATCGCCGTGCTGCGCCAAGGCCGCCTGTACGCCAGCGGTACAGCAGATGAGGTGCTCGACCCGCTGCTATTCGCCGAGGTCTATCGCGTACGGGCGCGCATCGAGCACTGCTCCCAGCAGTCGTTGCAGGTGTTGGTGGACGGCGCTGTGTGAATTGCTTCTAAGGGTATGCGCAAATGTTTCATTGAATTTTCTTACACCCAGCATCACCTATACCTACAGGCATTCGCTCAATTGGAGAGCTTCATGATCGACCTGTATTACTGGACAACCCCCAACGGTCACAAAGTATCGCTGTTCCTGGAAGAAGCCGGCCTGCCCTACGAGGTACACCCGATCAACATCGGCCAGGGCGACCAGTTCAAGCCAGACTTCCTGAAGATCGCTCCCAATAACCGCATCCCCGCCATCGTCGATCACAAACCGACCGACGGTGGCGCGCCGATTTCACTGTTTGAATCCGGGGCGATCCTTTTGTACCTCGCGGAAAAAACCGGCCAGTTCATTCCACAAGACCTACGGGGTCGTCAGGAAGCGCTGCAATGGCTGTTCTGGCAAATGGGCGGGTTGGGGCCGATGGCTGGGCAAAACCACCACTTCAGCCAGTTCGCACCGGAGAAGATCCCCTACGCGATCAAGCGCTACGTCGATGAAACCGCCCGCCTGTATGGCGTGCTGGATCGGCGTTTAGCAGATCGCGCATTTGTGGCGGGCGAGGCCTACAGCATTGCCGATATGGCGATCTACCCGTGGATTGTTTCCCACAAGTGGCAGAGCCAGCGGCTGGAAGACTTCCCACATTTGCATCGCTGGTTCAATAGCATCAAGGAGCGGCCGGCGACGGTGCGGGCGTACGAGTTGGTGCAGAAGGTCAACCCGCCGAAGTCCTGATCTCCAGGCAAATGAGATCCAAATGTGGGAGGGGGCTTGCCCCCGATGAGGGTGTGTCAGTTGAAACATCTGTGACTGACACCCTGCGATCGGGAGCAAGCCCCCTCCCACATTGATCTGCACAAGTCTTAAGTTCTCACGTTTATCCAAAAACTCCCGCTTGCGTCGTATCGCCGCGCTCACTAACGTAGCGCCTTTACTGACGCTACCCCCGCAGGAGCTTTGCCATGGCCTCGCCAGCCCTCTCACATTTTCTTCCCCGGTTCGGCGTTGCCGCGGCAGTGGCCAGTGCGTTAAGCCTGGCCGGTTGCCAACTCCAGAGCACCCAGGACACCCTGCCGCCGGTTGCCGGTGTGCAACCGCTCAAAGGCCTGGCACAAAACGTGTTGGTGCGTCGCAATGCCCAGGGCATGCCGTTGATCGAAAGCAACACGTTCCACGACGCGCTGTTCAGCCTCGGCTATGTGCACGCCAGTGACCGCATCACCCAGATGGTCACCCTGCGCCTGCTGGCCCAGGGCCGTCTGGCAGAGATGTCGGGGCCTGAGGTGCTGGATGTCGACCGTTTCATGCGGGCGGTCAACCTGAAAAAAAGCGCCGGCGAGCTGTACAACGCCTCAAGCCCGCGCCTCAAGCGCTTCTTTGAGGTATACGCCCGTGGCGTCAATGCCTACCTGTTCCGCTACCGCGACAAGCTGCCGCCAGACCTGGCCCAGACGGGCTACAAGCCTGAGTACTGGAAGCCAGAAGATTCGGCGCTGCTGTTCTGCCTATTGAATTTCAGCGAGTCGGCCAACCTGCAGGAAGAGATTGCGTCTCTGGTGCTGGCGCAAAAAGTCGGTGTCGACAAACTCGCCTGGCTCACCCCAAGCGCCCCGGATGAAGCGATCCCGCTGGCCGAAGCTGACAAACTCAAAGGCGTGGCCCTGAGCCAGATCACCGGCCTGGCCGGGTTGGATGCGGTCACCCAGCAACTGAGCGGCCTCAATTCCCTGGCGGTTACCACATCGAGCAACTGGGCCATCGGCCCGCAACGCAGCCGCAGCGGCAAAAGCCTGTTGGCAGGCGACCTGGCCGCCCAGCCGCAAGCACCGTCGCCATGGAACTACGTGCAGATTCGTGCGCCGAAATACCAGGCCGTCGGTGCCTCGATTGCCGGTTTGCCAACCCTGCTGTCCGGTTTCAACGGCAAAGTGGCCTGGAGCATGAGCACGGTCAAGGGCGACACCCAGGACCTGTTCCTGGAAAAGGTCAAACGCCAAGGCAGCGCGTTGTACTACGAGAACAACGGCAAATGGCTACCGGCCGGCGTGCGTAACGAAACCTTCTTCGTCAAAGGCCAACGCTCGATTCGCGAAGTGGTGTACGAAACCCGTCACGGCGCCCTGCTCAACAGCAGCCAGGCGCTGACCACCGGCTTGGGCCTGGCCCTGCAAACCGCCGACTTCAAGGACGACAAGAGCCTGGATGCGTTCTTCGACCTGTCCCGCGCACAAAACGTCGCCAAAGCCTCGGACGCCACCCGCGAAATTCGCGCGATCCCGCTGAACATGCTGTTCGCCGACGCCAGCAATATCGGCTGGCAAGTCACCGGTCGCTTCCCCAACCGCCGCGAAGGCGAAGGCCTGCTGCCGTCGCCGGGCTGGGACACGCGCTTTGACTGGGACGGCTACGCCGACGCCATGCTGCACCCCTACGACCAGGACCCGGCCCAAGGCTGGATCGGCACCGCCAACCAGCGCACTGCGCCACGGGGTTACGGCATGCAGTTGTCCAACTCGTGGGATGCACCGGAGCGCAGCGAGCGCCTGGCCCAATTGGCCAATGCTGGCAAACATGACAGCCGCAGCATGATTGCCATGCAGTACGACCAGACCACCACCTTTGCAGCCAAACTCAAGACCATGTTCCAGGCGCCGGGCATGGCCCAGCCGCTGAAACAGGCGATTGATGCGCTGCCAGCGGCCGAGCAGGCCAAGGCACGCGAGGCGTTTAATCGCCTGATGGCCTTCGATGGCCGTCTGGTATCGACCTCGGCCGATGCCGCGCTGTACGAATTGTTCCTGCAAGAAAGCACCAAGCAGATTTTCCTCGACGAACTCGGCCCGGAAAACAGCGCCAGCTGGAAAGCGTTTGTCAGCAACGCCAGCTTGTCCTACGCCGCCCAGGCCGACCACCTGCTGGGCCGTGAAGACAGCCCGTTCTGGGACGATGTGCGCACAGCACAGAAAGAAGACAAACCGACGATCCTGGCCCGCAGCCTGGCCGCCGCGATCACCGCCGGCGACAGCCAACTGGGCGCTGATCACAAGGCCTGGCAGTGGGGCAAGTTGCACACCACCACGTGGAAGAACAGCAATGGCCAAGTGATTCGTGGCCCGCTGGCTTCCGGTGGCGATCACAACACCTTGAACCCGGCGCCGTACAACTGGGGCCAGGATTTCACTACAAGCCAGGTGCCAGCACTGCGCATGATCGTCGACTTCGGCCAGGTAGAACCGATGATGGGCCAAGGCGGCATCGGCCAGTCCGGCAACCCGGCCAGCCCGAACTACGCCAATGGCATCGACCCGTCGCTCAAGGCGCAGTACCTGAGCTTCCCGATACAGCCGCAGAACTTTGAGAAGGTGTATGGCAAGGCTCGGTTGACACTGACCCCCGGTAAGTAACTGCATAAACCGGATCAAAATGTGGGAGCTGGCTTGCCTGCGATGAGGCCCTGTCAGTCACTCTTTCAGTGACTGATACACCGCCATCGCAGGCAAGCCAGCTCCCACATTTGTTCTGCATGCAATCAGATAGAACTTCTCAAGTCTCACTCCCCTCATACCTGATAAGCCCATCGCCCCCGGCACGCCCATGGACCTTGTCATCGCCCGCCCCGAAGGCCTCTACTGCCCCGCCGGCGATTTCTATATCGACCCCTGGCGCCCGGTGGATCGTGCGGTCATCACCCACGCCCATGGCGATCACGCCCGCACCGGCAACCAGCACTACTTGGCCGCCGCCCCCGGCGAAGGCATCCTGCGCTCGCGACTGGGCCAGGACATCAACCTGCAAACCCTGGCCTACGGCGAACGGTTGGTGCATCACGGCGTCACCCTGAGTTTTCATCCCGCCGGGCATGTCCTGGGCTCGGCCCAAGTGCGCCTGGAATATCAAGGCGAGGTCTGGGTGGCCTCCGGCGACTACAAGGTCGAACCCGATGGCACCTGTGCGCCGTTCGAACCGGTGCGCTGCCACACCTTTATCACCGAATCCACCTTCGGCCTGCCGATCTATCGTTGGCAGCCTCAGGCGCAGATCTTTGCCGGGATCAACGATTGGTGGCAGGCCAATATCGCCGCCGGCAAGGCCAGCGTGTTGTTCTGTTATTCCTTCGGCAAGGCACAGCGCATCCTGCATGGCATTGATGCCAGCCTCGGCCCGATCCTCAGCCATGGCGCGGTCGAGCCCTTGAACCGGGTGTACCGCGAAGCTGGCATCTATATCCCCGAAACCCTCTATGCCAGTGACTTCCAAAAAAACGACCCCCTGCTGCGCCAAGCCCTGATCATCGCCCCGCCTTCCGCTGGCGGCAGCAGTTGGATCAAGCGCTTTGGCGACTACAGCGATGCCTTCGCCAGCGGTTGGATGCGCCTGCGTGGCACGCGCCGACGCCGTGGCGTCGACCGTGGCTTTGTGCTGTCGGACCACGCCGACTGGCCCGGCCTGCTGTGGGCCATCGAGCAAACCGGCGCCGAACGAGTCATGGTTACCCACGGTTCTGTGGGGGTGTTGGTGCGCCACCTGCGGGAAAAAGGCTTGGACGCCCAGGGTTTTACTACCGAATACGGCGATGACGAAGAAGAGGCCAGCGTATGAAAGCCTTCGCCGAGCTGTACGCCAACCTCGATGCCACCACCTCCAGCAACGCCAAGCTTGCCGCGTTGCAGGCCTATTTCCGCCAGGCGCCGCCGCAAGATGCCGCGTGGGCGGTGTACTTCCTCTCCGGCGGACGACCTCGGCAACTGGTGCCCACGCGCTTGCTACGGGATATGGCCACCGAAGCGTCCGGTATCGAGCCGTGGTTATTTGAAGAGAGCTATCAGTCGGTAGGTGATCTGGCAGAGACCATTTCCCTGCTGTTGCCGGAATCCCCCTACACCTCGGAAGACGGTCTGGCCGTCTGGCTGGAAGAAAAACTGCTGCCGCTGCGCGGCCTGCCGCCCCTGGAATTGGCCGAGCGCTTGCCTGCGCTGTGGGCACAGCTGGATCAACCGAGCCTGATGGTGTGCATCAAGTTAATCACCGGCAGCTTTCGTGTAGGGGTGTCCAAATTGCTGGTCACCCGCGCCCTCGCCGCCCTGGCCGACCTCGACAGCAAGCGCGTGGCCCAACGACTGGTGGGCTACACGGATTTGTCCAACCGTCCTACGCCTGAGGGTTACCTCAAGCTGATCGCCGCTGAATCGCCGGACGAGCATGCGCAACGGGGCGGGCAGCCGTATCCGTTTTTTCTCGCCCATGGCCTGGCGCAACCTGTGGAGCAGTTCGACACGCTGCTCGGCTCCCCCGCCGACTGGCAGGTGGAGTGGAAGTGGGACGGCATCCGTTCACAACTGGTCAAGCGAGACGGCCGCCTGTGGATCTGGTCCCGAGGCGAAGAACTGGTGACCGAACGCTTCCCCGAACTTCACGGCCTGGTCAGCGGCCTGCCGGATGGCACGGTGATCGACGGCGAAATCGTGGTGTGGAAAAACGCGGTGCAACCCTTTGCCCTGCTGCAACAGAGGATCGGGCGCAAGACGTTGAGCAAGAAAGTCCTCGAAGAAGCGCCGGTGATCGTCCTGGCCTATGACCTGTTGGAGCATCAGGGCGACGATTGGCGCAACCACACCCAAGCCGAACGCCGCACCCAGCTTGAACAGGTGATTGCCCAGTGCAACCAACCGGTGCTGCAACCCTCACCACTGTTGAGCGGCGCTACCTGGGACGATCTGGCCGAACAACGCGAAGCCTCCCGCAGCCTGGGCGTGGAAGGCATGATGCTCAAGGATCGCAAAGGCCTGTATGGCGTGGGCCGCACCAAGGACATGGGCCTGTGGTGGAAGTGGAAGGTCGACCCGTTCAGCGTCGATGCCGTGTTGATCTACGCCCAGCGTGGCCACGGTCGGCGTGCCAGCCTCTATAGCGACTACACCTTTGCCGTGTGGGACGGCCCGCCCGGCAGCGAACGTACGCTGGTGCCGTTCGCCAAGGCTTATTCCGGGCTCACCGACGAAGAAATGCGCAAGGTCGATGGGATTGTGCGCAAGACCACCGTGGAAAAATTCGGCCCGGTGAGCAGCGTGACGCCCAGCATGGTGTTTGAGTTGGGGTTCGAGGGGATTGCCCTGTCCAAGCGGCATAAGAGCGGGATTGCGGTGCGGTTTCCGAGGATGTTGCGCTGGCGGCAGGATAAGCCGGTGGAAGAAGCCGATAGCCTGGCCACACTGCAAGACTTACTGACCTGACACAAAACACCTGTGGGAGGGGGCTTGCCCCCGATTGCAGTGTGTCAGTCAAAATATCTGGTGGCTGACACACCGCCATCGGGGGCAAGCCCCCTCCCACATTTGGATCTTCAACTGAGCTGAAATGGTGCGCTGGATTTTCAGTGCCCACTTTCGGGCATCTCCTACACTCAGCTTTCCTTATTCCCACCTTTTAAAACGATCATTCGGAACTACTTTCGGAACTATGGTGCAGAAATTGCTACCTGTGTTGCGTCTGACACCGTTCAGTAACAGTCCTAAAAACGCGCCACAAGCGCTTATCTTGGTTTCCAGGGATTACATAATGAAAAAAGCATTGCTGACCCTTTCTGCACTGGCTCTGTGCATGGCCGCAGGTTCTGCGCTGGCCAAGGAATACAAGGAATTGCGTTTTGGTGTCGATCCGTCCTACGCGCCGTTTGAATCCAAAGCTGCCGACGGCAGCCTGGTGGGCTTCGATATCGACCTGGGCAATGCCATCTGTGCCGAGCTGAAAGTGAAGTGCAAGTGGGTCGAAAGTGACTTCGACGGCATGATTCCAGGCCTGAAAGCCAACAAGTTCGACGGTGTGATTTCGTCCATGACCGTGACCCCGGTGCGTGAAAAGGCCATCGACTTCTCCAACGAACTGTTCTCCGGCCCGACTTCGCTGGTGTTCAAGAAAGGCGCGGGGTTCTCTACACCTGAGTCGCTCAAGGGTAAATCGGTGGGCTACGAGCAAGGCACCATCCAGGAAGCCTACGCCAAGGCCGTGCTGGATAAAGCCGGTGTGACCACCAAGGCCTACGCCAACCAGGACCAGGTGTACGCCGACCTGACTTCCGGCCGTCTCGACGCCTCGGTGCAGGACATGCTGCAAGCCGAACTGGGCTTTTTGAAGTCGCCAGCCGGCGCCGGCTACGAAGTCAGCGCTGCCATTGACGACCCGTTGCTGCCGTCGAAAACCGCCATCGGTATCAAGCAAGGTAACACTGAGCTGAAGGCGCTCCTGGATAAAGGTATCAAAGCGTTACACGATGATGGCACCTACGCCACCATCCAGAAGAAACACTTTGGCGATCTGAACCTGTACAGCGGCAAGTAATGCCCTGGGCGCCCCTTCGAAGGGAGGGGCGCCTTTTTATCGCCATAGGTCCTGATTTATGTTCGAAGAACTGTTGCAAACCCTCGGGCTGAGCGCGCTCAGCTTGAAGGGTTTCGGCCCGCTGTTGCTGCAAGGCACCTGGATGACCATCAAGTTGTCGGTGCTGTCGTTGGCCGTCAGCGTATTGCTGGGCCTGCTCGGCGCGAGCGCCAAACTGTCCAGCCTGCCCTTCTTGCGCATCCCCGCCCAGCTCTACACCACCCTGATTCGCGGTGTGCCTGACTTGGTGCTGATGCTGCTGATTTTCTACAGCCTGCAAACCTGGCTGACCGGTCTTACCGACTTTATGGAATGGGAATACATCGAGATCGACCCGTTCAGCGCCGGGGTGATCACCCTGGGCTTTATCTACGGTGCGTATTTCACCGAGACCTTTCGCGGCGCGATCCTCGCGGTGCCCCGTGGCCAACTGGAAGCCGCCACGGCCTATGGCCTCAAGCGCGGGCAGCGGTTTCGCTACGTGACCTTCCCGCAGATGATGCGTTTTGCCCTGCCAGGCATCGGCAATAACTGGATGGTGATGCTCAAGGCCACGGCCCTGGTGTCGATCATCGGCCTGGCCGACCTGGTCAAAGCCGCCCAGGATGCGGGCAAGAGCACCTATCAACTGTTTTATTTCCTGGTACTCGCCGCGTTGATCTACCTGTTGATCACCAGCGCGTCGAACTTTGTGTTGCGTCGTCTTGAACGCCGCTACTCCGCAGGCTCACGGGAGGCGGTGCGATGATCGAACTCTTGCAGGAATACTGGCGCCCGTTCCTTTACAGCGACGGCCAGCACATCACCGGCCTGGCCATGACGATGTGGCTGCTCAGCGCCGCGCTGGTCATCGGCTTTCTGGTGTCGATCCCGCTGTCCATTGCCCGTGTATCGCGCAATCGCCTGGTACGCTGGCCGGTGCAGTTCTACACCTACCTGTTTCGGGGCACACCGCTCTATATCCAGCTGCTGATCTGCTACACCGGCATCTACAGCATCGCCGCCGTGCGCGAGCAACCGCTGCTGGATGCGTTCTTTCGCGATGCGATGAACTGCACGATCCTGGCCTTCGCCCTCAACACCTGCGCCTACACCACGGAGATTTTCGCCGGGTCGATCCGCAGCATGGCCCACGGCGAAGTCGAAGCAGCCAAGGCCTACGGCTTGAGCGGCTGGAAGCTATACGCCTACGTGATCATGCCGTCGGCATTGCGCCGCTCGCTGCCCTACTACAGCAACGAAGTGATCCTGATGTTGCACTCGACCACAGTGGCCTTCACCGCAACGATCCCCGACATCCTCAAAGTGGCGCGGGATGCCAACTCGGCCACCTTCATGACCTTTCAATCATTTGGCATCGCTGCGCTGATCTACCTGACCGTGACCTTTGCGTTGGTCGGGCTGTTCCGCCTGGCGGAGCGCCGCTGGCTGGCCTTTCTCGGGCCGAGTCATTAAGGAGTTTGTATGCGTCATCAGGTACATGAACTGATCGCGCCAGTGCCAGGTACGGCGCGGCAGATTCACAGTTTTCACTTCGGCCCCGAACAGGCCGCAGGCAAGATTTACATTCAGTCGTCGCTGCACGCCGATGAGCTGCCGGGCATGCTGGTGGCGTGGCACTTGAAGGTGCGCCTGGCCGAGCTGGCAAAGGCCGGACGCCTGCGCAGCGAGATCGTGCTGGTGCCCATCGCCAACCCGGTAGGGCTGGAACAGGTGTTGATGGATATCCCGCTGGGTCGTTATGAACTGGAGAGCGGGCAGAACTTCAATCGCCTGTTTGTCGACCTCAGTGAAGCGGTGGGCAACCAAGTCGAGGACAGACTCGGCGATGATCCCCAGCGCAACATCAAGCTGATCCGCGACGCCCTCTGCACTGCACTTGCCGCGCAAACCGCCAGTACTCAATTGCAATCCCAACGCCTGGTACTGCAACGCCTGGCCTGCGACGCCGATATGGTACTGGACCTGCATTGCGACTTCGAAGCAGTGGCGCACCTGTACACCACGCCTGAGGCCTGGCCCCGGGTGGAGCCGCTGGCGCGCTACATCGGCTCGGAGGCGAACCTTTTGGCCACCGACTCCGGCGGGCAATCCTTCGATGAGTGTTTCACCCTGGTGTGGTGGCAGTTGCAGCAACGCTTCGGCGAGCGCTTCCCTATCCCCATGGGCAGCTTTTCGGTGACCGTCGAGTTACGCGGTCAGGGCGACGTCAACCATGGCCTGGCCGCCCTCGATTGCCAAGCGATCATCGACTACCTGATTCACTTCGGCGCAATTGCCGGCGACGTGGCACCGCTGCCCGACCTGCCCTACCCGGCCACGCCATTGGCCGGCGTTGAACCGGTGGCCACGCCCGTAGGCGGCCTGCTGGTGTTCAGCGCGCTACCGGGGGAATACCTGGAAGCCGGGCAACTGATCGCCGAAATCATCGACCCCATTACCGACCGCGTAACGCCGGTGCACTGCCAAAAGGCCGGCCTGCTTTACGCCCGTTCGCTGCGCCGCATGGCCACTGCCGGGATGGTCATCGGCCATGTCGCAGGCCTTGATGCCTACCGCAGCGGCTATCTACTTTCGCCTTGAGGATGCACGCCCCATGTACAAACTGACCGTTGAAGGCCTGCATAAAAGCTATGGCGACAATGAGGTGCTCAAAGGTGTCTCGCTCAAGGCCAAGACCGGTGACGTGATCAGCCTGATCGGCGCCAGCGGCTCGGGCAAAAGCACATTTTTGCGTTGCATCAACTTCCTGGAAACCCCCAACGACGGCGCCATGACCCTCGACGGCAAGCCGATCCGCATGGTCAGCGACCACCATGGCATGCGCGTAGCCGACGACGCCGAGTTGCAGCGCCTGCGCACACGGCTGGCGATGGTGTTCCAGCATTTCAACCTGTGGAGCCACATGAGCGTGCTCGAAAACATCACCATGGCCCCACGCCGGGTGCTGGGTTGCAGCAAGAAAGACGCCGAAGACCGTGCCCGTCGCTACCTGGACAAAGTCGGCCTGCCGGCCCGCGTGGCCGATCAATACCCGGCGTTTCTCTCCGGCGGCCAGCAGCAACGGGTGGCCATCGCTCGCGCGTTGGCGATGGAGCCGGAGGTGATGCTATTCGACGAACCCACCTCGGCCCTCGACCCCGAGCTAGTGGGTGAAGTGCTCAAGGTAATTCAGGGCCTGGCCGAGGAAGGCCGCACCATGATCATGGTGACCCACGAGATGAGCTTTGCCCGCAAGGTATCGAGCCAGGTGTTGTTCCTGCACCAAGGCTTGGTAGAGGAGCAAGGCGCGCCGGAGGATGTGCTCGGCAACCCCAAGAGCGAGCGCCTGCAACAGTTCCTCAGTGGCAATTTGAAGTAAACCTTTGCGCTGCCTGAAGGGTCTCTGCAATAGACCCTTCAGAGCGTCAGCGCACGCATGGCAAAACCTCACGACTTCGCCAAGCAATGGTTTGCCGCCAAAGGCTGGAAGCCGTTCGCCTTTCAGAAAGCCGTGTGGGCGGCGGTCAAGGCTGGCCAATCGGGTTTGCTGCACGCCAGCACCGGTGCCGGTAAAACCTATGCGCTGTGGTTTGCCGCCCTTAACCGCTTCGCCATCACCCGCCCACCCACCAGTGGCAAACGCAAACCGCCCACCGAGCCCCTGACGGTGCTGTGGATCACCCCCATGCGCGCGCTGGCGGCCGACACCGCCCGCGCCCTTGAAGCGCCACTGGGGGCGTTAGAGATTCCCTGGAGCGTCGGCCTGCGCACCGGCGATACCAGCAGCAGCGAGCGGGCACGCCAAACACGGCGCCAACCCACTGCCCTGGTCACCACCCCGGAAAGCCTAACCCTGATGCTCGCCCGCGCCGACAGCGAGGTGAGCCTGGCGAACGTGCGCATGGTGGTGGTGGACGAATGGCACGAGCTGATCGGCAATAAACGCGGTGTGCAGTTGCAACTGGCCTTGGCGCGGCTGCGGCGCTGGCACCCTGATCTGATGGTGTGGGGGATTTCGGCGACGCTGGGTAATCAATCCCACGCCTTGGACGTCTTGATCCCACAAGGCGATGGCATCAACGTGCAAGGGCAGACGGCCAAAGAGCTGCGTGTCGACACCTTGTTGCCGCCGACTGCCGAACGGTTTCCCTGGGCCGGGCATATCGGCTTGAAGATGCTGCCCAACGTGGTGGCCGAGGTTGACGCCAGCAGCAGCTGCCTGGTGTTCACCAACACGCGGGCGCAATCGGAAATCTGGTACCAGGCACTGCTGGATGCCCGCCCGGACTGGGCAGGGGTGATTGCGCTGCACCATGGCTCGTTGTCGCGGGAAACCCGTGACTGGGTCGAGCGGGCCTTGAAAGAAGGCCAGCTCAAAGCGGTGGTGTGCACGTCGAGCCTGGACCTGGGGGTGGATTTTCTGCCGGTGGTGCGGGTGTTACAGATCGGCTCGGCCAAAGGCGTGGCGCGCCTGATGCAACGTGCCGGGCGCTCGGGGCATGCGCCGGGGCGGCCGTCGCGGGTGACGCTGGTGCCGACCCATAGCCTGGAGTTGGTGGAAGCGGCTGCCGTTCAGGATGCAATTGCCCTGCGACATATCGAGGCGCGGGAATCGCCTTACAAGCCGCTGGATGTGCTCGTACAACACCTGGTAAGCATGGCGCTGGGCGGTGGCTTTACGCCCGATGCGCTGCTGGCCGAAGTGCGCGGCGCCTGGGCTTATCGCGACCTGACGGATGAGGATTGGGCCTGGGCCTTGGGTTTTGTGCGCCACGGCGGTCTGTCGCTGACCGCTTATCCGGATTACCGACGCGTGGAGCCCGACGAACACGGCATCTGGCGCGTGCCCGATGCACGGCTGGCGCGCCGCCATCGCATGAGCGTGGGCACCATCGTCAGCGATGCCAGTATCCAGCTGAAATTCTGGAGCAAGGGCGGTGGCGGCAAAAACCTCGGCAGTGTCGAGGAAGGGTTTATCGCCAGGCTCAAGCCCGGTGATGGGTTCCTGTTTGCCGGGCGTTTACTGGAATTGGTGCGAGTGGAAAACATGACCGCCTACGTGCGCCGCAGTACTGCGAAAAAAGCCGCCGTACCGCGCTGGAATGGCGGGCGCATGCCCCTTTCCAATGAACTCGCGCAGGCGGTCGTGGAGCGCTTGGATGCGGCAGCCCACGGCCAGTTCGCGGGGCCGGAGATGCAGGCGGTGCGCCCCTTGTTGCAGACGCAGTTGCGCTGGTCCGGGCTACCGACGCGCGAGCATCTGTTGGCTGAAACGTTGAAATCCCGTGAAGGGTGGCACTTGTTTCTCTACCCATTCGCCGGGCGTCAGGTTCATCTTGGCTTGGCCAGCCTGTTGGCGTGGCGAGTCAGTCAACAGCAAGCGGTGACCTTCTCGATTGCCGTGAATGATTACGGCCTGGAGTTGTTGAGTGCCACTGAGGTGGAATGGCCTGCATTACTGGTAGACGGTGCGCTGCTGAGCCCTGACCACTTGCTGCATGACGTGGCTGCCAGCCTGAATGCCGGGGAACTGGCCTTGCGCCGCTTTCGCGAAATCGCACGCATCGCCGGGCTGGTGTTTGCCGGCTACCCCGGCGCGCCAAAGAGTACGCGGCAGGTGCAGGCATCCAGTGGCTTGTTCTTCGAAGTGTTCAAGCAATATGACCCGCAGAACCTGTTGCTGACCCAGGCCGGGGAAGAAGTCCTGCGCGATGAGTTGGATATTCGCAGGCTTGAAGAGACGTTAAGCCACCTGTCGGCGCTGAAACTCGACCTGCGCCTGATCGAACGACCGACACCGCTGGCCTTCCCACTGCTGGTTGAGCGTATGCGCGAGAGTATGAGTTCGGAAAAGCTCTCAGAGCGCATTGCGCGGATGGTCAAAGACCTGGAAAAAGTCGCAGATAACGGGAAGCGTTGATGCACTATTCACTGATACTTGAGGGCGAGGAGCTGTGGTTGCTGGCGGACAAGGCCATCTACTGGCCCGCGCGCCGCTGCCTGCTGATTGCCGACGCGCATTTTGGCAAGGCCTCGGCCTATCGCAGCCTCGGGCAACCGGTGCCGCAGGGCACCACTGCCGCCAATCTGGAGCGCCTGGATCGGTTGCTGTCGGCGTATGCCTGTGACCAGATGATCTTTCTCGGGGACTTTTTGCACGGCCCTGGCTCACACGCCAGCGGCACCTTGGGCGCCCTGCGCGCCTGGCGTGAACGTCATTCGGGGCTGGTGATGACCCTGATTCGCGGCAATCACGATAAACGCGCAGGCGACCCGCCCGCAGACTTGCGGATAGAGGTCGTGCCTGAGCCGCTGCTGATGGGCCCCTTTGCGTTGCAGCACGAACCGCACGCACATCGTAGCCACCACGTACTGGCTGGGCATGTGCATCCGGTGTACCGCTTGCGCGGCAAGGGGCGGCAGAGCTTGCGGCTACCGTGCTACCAAATCGGCACGCAGATAAGCCTGCTGCCGGCATTTGGCGCGTTTACCGGGGGGTACGCAGTGGAACAGGGCAATGACCGCCGAATCTTTGTGATTGGCGATCATGATGTCTGGCCGATAGCCTAAGAATCAGGCGACTGGAGCGGGAGGTGGCTCGTCCGGCAGGGTTGGCTCACCGGGCTCGGTAGGCTGTGGGTAATCCGGCTCGGGTTGGCCGGGAATGCCGCCCGCGTAGGCGGGATCGGCCATCAGGGACCAGGCCAGAACACCAATCTGGTTGGGTTCAAGCCGAGCAAGTTCTGCGCTGATTCGCGGGTCGATCTTCATACGGTACTCCTCAAGCGTGGCTCGACGCGTTTTGCACGCGCCGAGGCAGTACACCCAATAGAGTCACTTCCCGCAGACAAATTCCCTTCGCGTGTAAGACCTTTCGATCAAGCGCGCGGGAGAGTGACGCCGCGCTGGCCCTGATACTTGCCTGCACGATCTTTATAGGACACTTCGCAGGCCTCGTCAGACTGTAGGAACAGCATCTGCGCCACGCCCTCGTTGGCATAGATCTTCGCCGGCAAGGTGGTGGTGTTGGAGAATTCCAGGGTCACGTGGCCTTCCCACTCGGGCTCAAGCGGCGTCACGTTGACGATAATGCCGCAACGCGCGTAGGTGCTTTTACCCAGGCAGATGGTCAGCACGTCACGGGGAATACGGAAGAATTCCACGGTGCGCGCCAGGGCGAAGGAGTTTGGCGGGATGATGCACACGTCGCTCTTGACGTCGACGAAGCTCTTTTCGTCGAAGTTCTTAGGGTCGACGATCGCCGAGTTAATATTGGTGAACACCTTGAATTCATCGGCGCAGCGCACGTCGTAGCCGTAGCTGGAAACACCGTAGGAGATCACCGGGGCATCGCCCTGGCCACGGATCTGGCGCTCGACGAACGGTTCGATCATGCCGTGCTCTTGCGCCATGCGGCGAATCCACTTGTCCGATTTGATGCTCATGGCGGGTGTCCTGAATAGCGAGGTGGAAAAATTCTGTGGGGCATCTTACCGGGGCCGGCGTTGGGGTTCAAAGGCCATACGGCTTTTCTTGACGAATGCGCCGCTGGCTATAAGCCACAGCCCGCGGGGCGGGCACTCGTATTGCCCCGCCAGGGGACGGTAAATACCACCGCCAGTCACGAAAATAGAGAAACCTTCGGAAATACCATTGGCACGTTCCGGAAAAAGGGTTAAGGTGGCGCCACTGTGCTGCTTGTGTCACTGAGAATCTCTACACGATATGTTGAATTTCGATCCAACCATCTCCAAGAATTTTTCCTGCTCTTTGCACTCAGTCTCGGCCAGGGCTTTTCCTGAGTCGCAGTTAACTTTGTCCAAGGAGATACACCATGTCTAATCGCCAAACTGGTACCGTTAAGTGGTTCAACGATGAAAAAGGCTTCGGCTTCATCACTCCACAATCCGGTGACGACCTGTTCGTTCACTTCAAAGCTATCCAATCCGACGGCTTCAAAAGCCTGAAAGAAGGCCAACAGGTTTCTTTCATCGCTACCCGCGGTCAGAAAGGCATGCAAGCTGAAGAAGTTCAAGTTATCTAACTTGTACTGACTTAGTCGAAAAAACCCCGCCCTTAAAAGCGGGGTTTTTTTATGCCTGGGATTTGGCTTTGCGCCAATAGATCGCCAGACACAAAACAATGTGGGAGGGGGCTTGCTCCCGATAGCGGTGATTCAGTTGATACTTTCATCACTGATACACCGCTATCGGGAGCAAGCCCCCTCCCACCTTTTGTACTGCGTCGTTCTTGCTCTTATTGGAACAACGACTCACTCGACAAGCCATTCTTCTCCAGGATCTCACGCAAGCGCTTGAGCCCTTCTACCTGGATCTGCCGCACCCGCTCACGGGTCAAGCCGATCTCCAGGCCTACATCCTCCAGGGTGCTGCTCTCATGGCCGCGCAGGCCGAAGCGGCGAATCACCACCTCACGCTGCTTGTCGGTGAGCTCAGACAACCACTGGTCAATACTTTGGGAAAGATCATCGTCCTGCAACAGCTCGCAAGGATCTGTAGGCCGATCATCGGTGAGGGTGTCCAGCAGGGTTTTATCCGAATCCGGACCCAGCGAGACATCGACTGAAGACACGCGCTCATTCAAACCGAGCATGCGCTTGACCTCCCCTACCGGCTTCTCCAGCAGGTTGGCGATTTCTTCAGGCGAAGGTTCATGATCGAGTTTTTGCGTAAGCTCACGCGCTGCCCGCAGGTAGACGTTGAGCTCCTTGACCACATGGATCGGCAAACGGATCGTACGGGTCTGATTCATGATCGCCCGTTCGATGGTCTGGCGGATCCACCAGGTGGCATACGTTGAAAAGCGGAAACCCCGCTCAGGGTCGAACTTCTCCACCGCCCGGATCAAGCCCAGGTTGCCCTCCTCGATCAGGTCCAGCAGCGACAGCCCACGATTGACGTAGCGTCGGGCGATTTTCACCACCAGCCGCAGGTTGCTTTCAATCATGCGCTTGCGCCCAGCCGGGTCGCCCTTTTGCGACAAGCGCGCAAAATGGACTTCTTCTTCGGGGGTAAGCAGAGGGGAAAAGCCGATTTCATTGAGATACAGCTGGGTCGCGTCGAGCGCCCGTGTGTAATCAATGTACTTGTGTTGCTTTAACGCGGTGGAGTTCTTGGATTTGGTGCGAACTGAAGGTACAGCAGGTCCCTCATTCGACATCGAATCCATATCGATACCGGTCTCCACAAGGAGAACCTCATCGTCGATGTCAAACTCCGGCGCTTCTTTACTGAGAGCCATTGTTATAGTCCTTTGGTGAGTTCGACCTCAAGCTCTAGCGACGCCTATATCCTTGGCAACGCTCGAGCCTGTTCCTTCTACGTGAGGGAACAGGCTGGCAACACATCAACGACGGGGTAGGAATTGCAGCGGATCTACAGGCTTCCCTTGGCGGCGAATCTCAAAGTGCAGTTTCACCCGGTCTGTACCCGTTGAACCCATTTCGGCAATTGTCTGTCCGACTTTGACCTGCTGCCCCTCCCGAACCAACAGCCTACGGTTATGACCGTAAGCACTGACGTAGGTATCGCTGTGTTTGATGATGACCAGCTCGCCGTAGCCCCGTAAACCACTCCCGGCGTACACCACTGTCCCATCAGACGCAGCTAAAACAGGCTGTCCCAAATCCCCGGCGATATCAATGCCTTTATTCAAACTACCGTTTGAAGAGAATTTTCCAATCAGCACCCCGTTTGAGGGCCATCCCCAACCTGTCGGAGCAGGCCCGGCAGGGGGCAAAGGAGCCGGTGCCGGCTTGCTCGCAATCGTTGGCGAGGCAGTGCCTGCGGGCCTGGTGATGATCGTGGTTTTGCTCGAAGACGACGGCGAAGACGTGCTGTTTGTCACGACCGCAGGGGGCGTTGAACCGGTGCGCCCGTCGAAGCGAATTGTCTGACCCGGATGTATCGTATAAGGCACAGGAATATTGTTACGAGCTGCAAGCGCCTTGTAGTCCCAGCCATAACGGAAGGCGATCGAGAACATCGTATCGCCCTTGCGCACCACATATTGGCCGGTGGTCACCGTGGGCTTTTGCGGCGCAGCATTATTGCGGTCAACCACCCGCGCGCCGCTGCTCGGCGAGCTGGAACACCCTACCAACACGGAGCTGAAGACGAGGCCAAGCACCAGTCGCTGAAAGCTTGTTTTACTCATACGCTGCGCAAGACCTGTGAGACTCACCCGCCGCTCCCTTTATGGTGGCTGAACATGAACGCCTGTATCAGGCTTGAAATATGACGCAAGTATAACTGGGCATTGACGTTTTACCGGCACACGACTGAAACGAAAAATTCATCATGTTTAACGCCGGCGTTCGACCATGTTGACTCAATAGACCCCGCCGTAAGACACATCCCCACCCACAGAATTCACTGCCAGCGAAAAATGATCATGCCAGCGGGCCATTGAGCAACGGTACAAAGCGCACGGCGCCCAGCACATGCCGTGAAAAGCCTTCGGCCTCACGGATAATGAGCATCAATTGTTGCACTTCGCCGGAGCCCACCGGGATGACCAGCCGCCCGCCAGGGGCCAGTTGGTCGAGCAACGCTTGCGGCACATCGGTGGCCACGGCGGTGACGATGATGCCGTTGTAAGGTGCCAGCGCCGGCCAACCCTCCCAGCCATCACCCCAGCGGAATACCACGTTGCGCAGGTTCAGCTCTGTCAGACGTTCCTTGGCGCGATCTTGCAGCACCTTGATACGCTCGACCGAGAACACCCGCTCAACCAATTGCGACAACACGGCCGTCTGGTAACCGGAGCCGGTACCGATTTCCAGTACCTTGTCCAACGGGCCCGCCGCCAACAGCAGCTCGCTCATGCGTGCCACCATGTACGGCTGGGAGATGGTCTGGTTATGGCCGATAGGCAGCGCCGTGTCTTCGTAGGCACGGTGGGCCAGGGCTTCATCGACAAACAAGTGCCGAGGCGTACGCCGGATGACTTCCAACACCTGGGCGTTGGACAAGCCCTCTTCGTACAGGCGCTGGATCAAACGCTCACGGGTTCGCTGGGAGGTCATCCCGATGCCACGGCGCAACAGGTCGTCTTGTTCGCGAGCCATCAGTTCAGCGCCTCCAGCCAGCCATCGAGACTACTGAAGGCATCACTGAAGGTGCGATCGAGTTGCAACGGGGTAATCGAGATATAGCCTTGCATCACCGCATGAAAGTCTGTGCCGGGGCCACCGTCCTCGGCGTCGCCCGCCGCAGCGATCCAGTAGCCTTCCTTGCCACGCGGGTCAACCAGCTTCAATGGCGCAGCCGCGCGGGAACGATGCCCGAGGCGCGTCAATTGAAACCCGCGAATGTGTTCAAAGGGCAAGTTGGGGAAATTAACGTTCAGCACCGTGCGCGGTGGCAGGTCCAGGGAGCTATGGGCCTCCACCAGCTTGCGTGCGAAATAGGCAGCGGTGGGCAGGTTGTCCAATTGGCGCGAAGCCAACGAGAAAGCAAACGAGGTTCGGCCCAGAAAACGTCCCTCAAGTGCAGCCGCAACAGTACCGGAATACAGCACGTCATCGCCCAGGTTGGCGCCGAGGTTGATGCCCGATACGACCAGGTCCGGCTCCCGATCCAACAAGCTGTTGATTGCCAGGTGCACGCAGTCGGTGGGCGTACCGTTCACGCTGATAAAGCCATTGGCCAGAACCTGCGGGTGCAGGGGACGGTCGAGCGTCAGCGAACTGCTGGCGCCGCTCTTGTCCTGGTCGGGGGCAACCACCACGCACTCGGCGTAATCTTCCAGCGCTGCATGGAGCGCGGCAAGGCCGGGTGCGGTGGCACCGTCATCGTTTGATATCAGAATACGCATGGGCTGTCCGTCTGCCCCACCGGCACCAGATCAACAAGCTCGCGCACCAGTACAGTGGCGAAGCATCCGGCCGGCAGGACGAATTCCAATTGCAGAATGTCAGGACCGGGATAATGCCACGTCAACCCGCCAATGGGCAGTCGCAGAATGCGCCGTTCCTGGCTCATGCCGGCATTCACCAGCCAATCGCGCAGGTCAGCCTCACCTGCGGCAACCGCTTGTTCCAACGCGTGGGTGGCACCGCTGGCCGGCGAGTCGCCTTCGCCCCACTGCGGGCCGGTGGGGTGCAGGTCCAGGATCGCCAGGCGCGGGTCGCTGCATTCAGCCTCCCCCGCCGGGAAAAAACTGCGACTGTCAGTAAACGCCAGCAGGTCGCCGACCTGGGCGCGCTGCCAGGAGCCGTCGGCAACCCGCGCCGCCAGCACTTTGTTGAACAGAAAGCTGCGGGCGGTGGACAGCAGACGCGAACGCACATTGCGCTGCTCCGGCAAGGCCTTGCGGGCAGCCCATTCGCGGGCATCCACCACATTGCCGCCGTTATGGCCAAAGCGCTGGGCACCGAAGTAATTGGGAATGCCCTGCTGTGCAATCAGTTGCAAGCGCGCGTCGATGGCGGCGGTATCACCAGCCAGTTGCGTCAGGCGCAAGGTGAAGCCGTTGGCCGAATGCGCACCGCGTTGCAGCTTGCGCTTATGGCGAGCGGTCTTGAGGATCTTGAGGGTGTCGTTTTCAGCCGCACTCATGTCCGGGTCGGCCTTGCCTGGCAGCTGTACGCTGAACCACTGGCGGGTCAACGCCTGGCGGTCCTTGAGCCCGGCATAGCTGACGGTGCGCAACGGCACGCCAGCAGCCTTGGCGATACGCCGCGCCGCCTCTTCAGTGTTAAGGCCGCGCTTCTCCACCCACAACCACAGGTGCTCACCTTCGCCGGTCAGCGGGATGTCGAGTACTTCATCGACCTGGAAGTCTTCAGCGCTAGCTTTCAGTACAGCGCTGCCCAAGGCCTCGCCATAGGCCCGCGGGCCCAGCAGTTGCAGGTCGTTCATGCGCGCAGCAACAGGGCGACGGAGTGCACCGCAATGCCCTCTTCACGACCGGTAAACCCGAGCTTTTCGGTGGTGGTTGCTTTCACGTTCACTTGATCCAATTCAATGTGCAGATCCGCAGCGATCAGCGCGCGCATCGACTCAATATGGGGGGCCATTTTCGGCGCCTGGGCGACGATGGTGTTATCGACGTTGCCAACCTTCCAGCCCTTGGCATGGATCAGGCCGACCACATGGCGCAGCAATACCCGGCTGTCCGCACCCTTGAAGGTTGGGTCAGTGTCCGGAAAGTGCTTGCCGATATCGCCCAACGCCGCCGCGCCGAGCAAGGCATCGCTCAAGGCATGCAGCACAACGTCGCCGTCGGAATGAGCCAGCAACCCATGGTGGTGTGCAATGCGCACGCCGCCCAGGGTGATGAAATCGCCTTCGGCGAAACGGTGCACATCATAGCCGTGGCCAATACGCATAAAAAAACGCCCCGATTTAATTCAGGGCGTGATTCTACCTACTTTTGCCTCACATTAACCGAGCAAAGCACGGCCATGGTGTCGCAAATGGTCTTCGATGAAGCTGGCGATAAAGAAGTAGCTGTGGTCGTAGCCGGGTTGCAGGCGCAGTTCCAGCGGATGGTTGGCCGCTTTCGCCGCTTGCTGCAAGGCTTCTGGCTTGAGCTGCACGGCGAGGAAGTCGTCGCGATCGCCCTGATCCACCAGCAGCGGCAGCTTTTCGGCGGCTTCGCTGATCAGTACGCAGGCATCCCATTCGCGCCATTTCGAGCGCTCTTCTCCCAGGTAACGGGAGAAGGCTTTCTGGCCCCAAGGGCAATCCATCGGGTTGTTGATCGGCGAAAACGCCGACACCGACAGGTAACGCCCCGGGTTGCGCAACGCACACACCAACGCACCGTGGCCGCCCATGGAGTGGCCGCTGATACCGCGCTTGTCCGAAGCCGGGAAATGCGCTTCAACCAATGCTGGCAATTCCTGCACCACGTAGTCATGCATCCGATAATGCTTGGCCCAGGGTTCTTGGGTGGCATTCAGATAGAAGCCCGCGCCAAGACCGAAGTCCCACGCGTTGTCCGGATCACCCGGCACGCCGGGACCGCGCGGACTTGTGTCCGGCGCGACGATGATCAGCCCCAGCTCGGCGGCCATGCGCTGGGCACCGGCCTTCTGCATGAAGTTCTCATCGGTGCAGGTCAAGCCGGACAGCCAGTACAGCACCGGCAACTTGCCGCCCTGCTCCGCTTGCGGCGGCAGGTAGACGGCGAAGGTCATGTCGCAGCCGAGCACTTGCGAGTGATGCTTGTAGCGTTTATGCCAGCCGCCGAAGCTCTTCTGGCACGACAGGTTTTCCAGACTCATGGCCGACCTCAGAAGTGGATGACGGTACGGATGCTCTTGCCTTCATGCATCAGGTCAAACGCTTTGTTGATGTCTTCCAGGCCCATGGTGTGGGTGATGAAGGTGTCCAGCGGGATCTCGCCGGTCTGGGCCATTTCAACGTAGCTTGGCAATTCGGTACGGCCGCGCACGCCGCCGAACGCCGAACCGCGCCAGACGCGACCGGTGACCAGTTGGAATGGGCGGGTAGCGATTTCCTGGCCGGCACCGGCCACGCCGATGATCACCGACTCACCCCAACCTTTGTGGCAGCACTCAAGGGCAGCACGCATCAGTTGCACGTTACCGATGCACTCGAAGGAAAAGTCCACGCCGCCGTCAGTCAAGTCGACAATCACGTCCTGGATTGGGCGATCGTAGTCTTTCGGGTTGATGCAATCGGTGGCGCCCAGTTGCTTGGCGATTTCGAACTTGCCTGGGTTAATGTCGATGGCAATGATGCGACCTGCCTTGGCTTTCACCGCACCGATGATGGCCGACAGACCAATACCGCCGAGACCGAAGATGGCCACGGTGTCGCCCGGTTTGACCTTGGCAGTGTTGATCACTGCGCCGATACCGGTGGTGACGCCACAACCCAGCAGGCAGACTTTTTCCAGGGGGGCTTCTTTAGGAATCTTGGCCACGGAGATTTCCGGCAGCACGGTGTACTCGGAGAACGTCGAGGTACCCATGTAGTGGAAAATCGGCTGGCCCTTGTAGGAGAAACGCGTAGTGCCGTCTGGCATCAAGCCTTTGCCCTGTGTGGCGCGAATGGCCTGGCAGAGGTTGGTCTTGCCCGACAGGCAGAATTTGCACTTGCCGCATTCCGGGGTGTACAGCGGAATCACATGGTCGCCCACGGCCACCGACGTCACGCCTTCACCGATGGCCTCAACCACCGCACCGCCTTCATGGCCGAGGATCGACGGGAAGATGCCTTCCGGATCGGCGCCCGACAGGGTGTAGGCGTCGGTATGGCACACGCCGGATGCGACCACGCGCAACAGCACTTCGCCAGCCTTGGGCATGGCGACATCCACTTCAACGATTTCCAGAGGCTTCTTGGCTTCGAAGGCTACAGCAGCGCGGGACTTGATCATCCGGGTTTCTCCAAGGAATTAAAAACTGAGGCGCAGAGTGTAAAACATGGCCCAGTGATTAATAATCCGAACAAAAGCAAAACATTATTGCTGTACAGGGATAATCCTCATGCTGGAAAACCGCTGGGAAGGCATCGATGAGTTTGTCGCGGTGGCTGAATGCAGCCAATTCACTGCGGCGGCGGAGCGCTTGGGCGTGTCTTCGTCCCACATCAGCCGGCAAGTGGCGCGCCTGGAAGAACGCTTGCAGACTCGCTTGCTGTATCGAAGCACTCGCAAGGTGACCCTGACCGAGGCCGGGCAGACTTTTTTGCAACATTGCCAACGCCTGCAAGACGGCCGCGAAGAAGCATTGCGTGCGGTGGGCGACCTCACCAGTGAGCCCAAGGGCATGTTGCGCATGACTTGCGCCGTGGCTTATGGCGAGCGTTTTATCGTGCCGCTGGTCACGCGGTTCATGGGGCAATATCCGCAGTTGCGGGTGGACATTGAGCTAAGCAATCGCCAGTTGGACCTGGTGCACGAAGGCCTCGACCTGGCGATTCGCCTGGGGCGCTTGCAGGACTCACGCATGGTCGCCAGCCGCCTCGCGCCGCGACGCATGTATCTGTGCGCGTCGCCGTCCTACCTGGCACGGTACGGTCGGCCACATAGCTTGTCGGAACTGAGTCGGCATAACTGCCTGATTGGCAGTACGGATATCTGGCAACTGGCCCAGGACGGGCGCGAATTTTCCCAGCGGGTGCAGGGAAACTGGCGCTGCAACAGTGGGCAGGCGGTGCTGGATGCAGCGTTGCAGGGGGTTGGGTTGTGTCAGTTGCCGGATTATTACGTGCTGGAGCATCTGCACAGTGGCGCGCTGGTGTCGTTGCTGGAGGCGCACCAGCCGCCGAATACGGCGGTGTGGGCGCTGTATCCGCAGCAGCGGCATTTGTCGCCGAAGGTGAGGAAGTTGGTGGACTTTTTGAAGGAGGGGTTGGCTGGGAGGCCGGAGTACAGCCGGTGATTATGGGCAGCCTGGTCGGGCCCCATCGCGGGCAAGCCCGGCTCCCACAGTTGACCGAGTCGTCAGGGGAAAGGGCGATCCAATGTGGGAGCTGGCTTGCCTGCGATGAAGTCGACTCGGTGTCACGAACTAGCGCCGGTTAGCCCACCGCAACCGCAACCACTCCAGATCCTCGGGCCGAGTCACCTTGATATTGTCCGAGCGCCCTTCGATCAAACGCGGCGCCTGCCCGGACCATTCCATGGCGGAGGCTTCATCGGTGATCACCGCATCAGCCACCAGGCTGTCGGCCAACGCGCGATGCAAGGCGCCCAGGCGGAACATCTGCGGCGTATAGGCTTGCCAGATCAGGCTGCGATCGACAGTTTCCACCACACGCCCATGCTTATCGACGCGCTTGAGGGTGTCGCGGGCCGGCACGGCAAGCAATCCGCCTACCGGGTCATCCGCCAACTCCACGAGCAATTTATCCAGATCATCGCGACTCAGGTTCGGCCGCGCTGCATCGTGCACCAACACCCAATCATCATCACTGGCCCCCTGGGCGTTCAGTTGTAGCAGCGCATTGAGCACCGAACCTGAGCGCTCCGAGCCACCGTCCGCACGCTGTATACGCGGGTCGCCAGCACACGCCAGGCCAGGCCAATAAGGATCGTCAGAAGCAACACTGACCACCAAGCCCTTGAGGGAAGGATGGTCGAGAAAACAGCCAAGGCTGTGTTCGAGAATTGTGCGCCCGCCCAATTGCAGGTACTGCTTGGGACGGTCCGCAGCCATACGGGCACCGACGCCCGCGGCAGGAATCACGGCCCAGAAGGCCGGCAAACACGTGTTCATTTGGCCAACTGGTAGAGGGTCTCGCCCTCCTTGACCATGCCCAACTCATGGCGAGCCCGCTCTTCAACGGTCTCGGTCCCCTTTTTCAGCTCAAGCACTTCAGCATCAAGGACGCGGTTGCGCTCCAGCAGGATCTCGTTTTCGGCGTGCTGTGCAGCAATTTGCTCGGTCAGGTCTTTCACCTGCGCAAAGCTGCCATTACCGACCCAAAGGCGGTATTGCAGGCCAGCCAGCAACAAGAGCAAGACGAGGAACAACCAATTGGGACTGCGCATCGAAATCCGGGTATCCAGTAAAAAAAGACAGCCATGTAAAACTTTTGAAGCAACTGATAGCACGAAGCCTGGAAGAACCAGGCTTGTGCTAGGTAGCCATCAGATTAGCGTCGAAATCTACACTGTCGTGAGTTTTCCGACGCAATCCGCCGACTTTTTACCATTTACGAATCAGCCGCGAAACTCACCGCGACCGTTGTACTTGGCCTTGCCAGCCAGTTGCTCTTCGATACGCAGCAATTGGTTGTACTTGGAAACGCGATCAGAACGGCACAGGGAACCGGTCTTGATCTGGCCCGCCGAAGTGCCCACGGCCAGGTCGGCAATGGTCGAATCTTCGGTTTCGCCGGAGCGGTGCGAGATCACGGCGGTATAGCCCGCAGCCTTGGCCATCTGGATGGCTTCCAGGGTTTCAGTCAGCGTGCCAATCTGGTTGAACTTGATCAGGATCGAGTTGGCGATCGACTTGTCGATGCCTTCTTTCAAGATCTTGGTGTTGGTCACGAACAGGTCGTCGCCCACCAGTTGGATCTTCTCGCCGATTTTGTCGGTAAGGATTTTCCAGCCGTCCCAATCGGATTCGTCCAGGCCGTCTTCGATCGAGATGATCGGGTAGCGTTCGGTCAGGCCCTTCAGGTAGTCAGCGAAACCTTCGGAGTTGAACACTTGGCCTTCGCCGGACAGGTTGTATTTACCGTCCTCGTAGAACTCGCTGGCCGCGCAGTCCAGCGCCAGGGTCACGTCGGTGCCCAGCTTGTAGCCAGCGTTAGCCACGGCTTCGGAGATCACTTTCAGCGCATCTTCGTTGGACGCCAGGTTGGGTGCAAAACCACCTTCGTCACCCACCGCAGTGCTCAGGCCACGGGCCTTCAGTACTGCCTTGAGGTGATGGAAAATCTCGGTGCCCATGCGCAGGCCTTCGGAGAAGGACTTGGCGCCAACCGGCTGAACCATGAATTCCTGGATGTCGACGTTGTTATCGGCGTGCTCGCCACCGTTGATGATGTTCATCATCGGCACCGGCATCGAGTAAACACCCGGAGTGCCGTTCAGGTTGGCGATGTGGGCGTACAGCGGCAGGTCCTGGTCCTGGGCAGCGGCCTTGGCAGCAGCCAGGGATACGGCGAGGATAGCGTTGGCGCCCAGGCTGCCTTTGTTTTCGGTGCCGTCGAGCTTGATCATCGCAAGGTCAAGGGCTTTCTGGTCAACCGGGTCTTTGCCCAGCAGCAGGTCGCGGATCGGGCCATTGATGTTGCCTACGGCCTTGAGTACACCTTTGCCCAGGTAACGGCTCTTGTCGCCATCACGCAGTTCCAGCGCTTCGCGCGAACCGGTAGACGCACCGGACGGCGCGCAGGCGCTGCCGATGATGCCGTTATCGAGAAGCACGTCGGCTTCGACGGTGGGGTTGCCACGGGAGTCGAGAACTTCACGACCTTTGATGTCGACGATTTTTGCCATTGTTGTAAACACTCCAAAGTTGACGAAAACGACGCAGCTGAAGGGAAACTTTTGACCGACCGCAAGGGTGGAACAACGGGGCAGGCTTGCAGGCGACAAGGCTCAGGCCCGGGGGCCTGAGCTCCTTGCGTGGGATACTTTACCGGAGAAACACTGCTTACGCGGTTTCTACCGTCGGAAAACTCTTGACCAGTTCGTCCAACTGCTTGAGCTGGGCCAGGAATGGCTCCAGCTTGTCCAGGCGCAGGGCGCATGGGCCGTCGCACTTGGCGTTGTCCGGGTCCGGGTGGGCCTCCAGGAACAGACCAGCCAGGGACTGGCTGATGCCGGCCTTGGCCAGGTCCAGCACCTGGGCACGGCGCCCACCCGCAGAGTCGGCACGACCACCCGGCATTTGCAGCGCGTGGGTCACGTCGAAGAACACCGGGTATTCGAACTGTTTCATGATGCCGAAACCGAGCATGTCCACCACGAGGTTGTTGTAGCCGAAGCTCGAACCACGCTCGCAGAGGATCAACTGGTCGTTACCCGCTTCGACGCACTTGTTCAGGATGTGTTTCATCTCCTGGGGCGCGAGGAACTGGGCTTTCTTGATATTGATCACAGCGCCGGTCTTGGCCATCGCGACGACCAGGTCGGTCTGGCGCGACAGGAAGGCCGGCAACTGGATGATGTCGCACACCTCGGCGACCACGGCAGCCTGTTCAGGCTCGTGGACGTCGGTGATGATCGGCACGCCGAAGGCTTGCTTGATGTCCTGGAAGATCCGCATGCCTTCTTCAAGGCCTGGGCCGCGATAGGAGGTCACGGACGAACGGTTGGCCTTGTCGAAGCTGGCCTTGAACACGTAAGGGATACCCAGTTTCTGGGTGACCTTTACGTACTCTTCACAGACCTGCATCGCCATGTCGCGGCTTTCGAGTACGTTCATGCCGCCAAACAGCACCATGGGCTTGTCGTTGGCAATCTCGATGTCGCCGACGCGAATGATCTTCTGGGCCATCAGGTTTACGCCTTCTTCTGGTGTTGCGTCAGTGCAGCTTTGACGAAACCGCTGAACAACGGGTGACCGTCGCGTGGAGTCGAGGTGAACTCTGGGTGGAACTGGCAAGCGACGAACCATGGATGATCCGGAGCTTCGACCACTTCAACCAGCGCGCCATCACCGGAGCGACCGGAGATTTTCAGGCCAGCCTCTTTGATTTGCGGCAGCAGGTTGTTGTTCACTTCGTAGCGGTGACGGTGACGCTCGACGATCACGTCCTTGCCGTAGCAATCGTGAACCAGCGAGCCCGCTTCCAGCAGGCAATCCTGCGCACCAAGGCGCATGGTGCCGCCCAGGTCAGAAGTTTCGGTACGGGTTTCGACCGCGCCGGTGGCATCTTCCCACTCAGTGATCAGGCCCACGACCGGGTGACCGCTCTTGCTGTCGAACTCGGTGGAGTTGGCGTCTTTCCAGCCCAGCACGTTACGGGCGAACTCGATAACGGCCACTTGCATACCCAAGCAGATACCCAGGTACGGCACCTTGTTCTCACGGGCGTACTGCACGGCAGTGATCTTGCCTTCCACGCCACGCAGGCCGAAACCGCCAGGCACGAGGATCGCGTCCACACCTTCGAGCAAGGCGGTGCCTTGGTTCTCGATGTCTTCGGAGTCGATATAGCGCAGGTTGACCTTGGTACGGTTGCTGATACCGGCGTGGCTCATCGCTTCGATCAGCGACTTGTACGCGTCCAGCAGCTCCATGTACTTGCCGACCATGGCGATGGTGACTTCATGCTCAGGGTTGAGCTTGGCGTCGACCACGGCTTCCCACTCGGACAGGTCCGCGCCGTTGCATTGCAGGCCGAAACGCTCGACCACAAAATCGTCCAGGCCTTGCGAATGCAAGATGCCCGGGATCTTGTAGATGGTGTCGGCGTCTTCCAGCGCGATGACCGCACGTTCTTCAACGTTGGTGAATTGCGCGATCTTGCGACGCGAGGAAATGTCGATAGGGTGATCGGAGCGGCACACCAGCACATCCGGCTGCAGGCCGATGGAACGCAGTTCCTTGACCGAGTGCTGGGTAGGCTTGGTTTTGGTTTCGCCAGCAGTGGCGATGTACGGCACCAAGGTCAGGTGCATCAACATCGCGCGCTTGGCGCCGACTTCGAAACGCAACTGGCGGATGGCTTCGAGGAACGGTTGGGATTCGATGTCACCCACGGTGCCACCGATCTCGACCATCGCCACGTCGGCATCGCCTGCACCCTTGATGATGCGGCGCTTGATTTCGTCGGTGATGTGCGGGATCACCTGGATGGTTGCACCCAGGTAGTCACCACGGCGCTCTTTGCGCAGCACGTGCTCGTAGACACGGCCGGTGGTGAAGTTGTTGTTCTGGGTCATGGTCGTGCGGATGAACCGCTCGTAGTGGCCCAGGTCCAGGTCGGTTTCAGCGCCGTCGTGGGTGACGAACACTTCACCGTGCTGGAACGGGCTCATGGTGCCCGGGTCAACGTTGATGTACGGGTCCAGCTTGAGCATGGTGACCTTAAGTCCCCGCGCCTCCAGGATGGCCGCCAATGAAGCCGATGCGATGCCTTTCCCCAATGAAGAAACAACACCGCCCGTGACGAATATGTAGCGCGTCATGAAAAACCCTAGAAGTCTGCGTTAAAGCGGTCCGAGCCGCCGGGGAAAGCGAAGGAAGGCCGAAGCCCCCGATCACCTGCATTAATCACAGTGCACCTTTCAAAAAAACCGCCGCGTTGTGACAGACCAGCAATGAAACACCGGTACGTTGATCGCTACACATTTTTTGGAATCGCCCAGCAAAGACTGCTTGGTAATCGGCAACTGCTGCGATTCAGGAGAATCCACAGAAGTTGTATCAAGAAGGGAGCGTAGTCTACCGGAAAGGCTCTATCAGCTCAAACCTTGATCGCACGTCTGTGGCATCCAATGTAATTGCCCGTCGGTTGCCGGGTTGGGCCATAGCCCGGCCAGGGTTGGCACAACCAGCAATTGCTCGCCCCTGTACAGCAGCGGCAATCTGCCACGCACAAAGCCCGGCAGCCCGCATTCATTGAGCAGGCGCTTCAAGTCTCGCCGGCCGCGGCCTGGCACTTCGACCATTTCGCCGCCCTGTCGATATCGGATATGCAAAGGGCCCTCAGGGGCCTTGCCGCTGAATTCGAGCCGACCATTGCCGGGTAACTCTAGTGGGTTTTGCGCAGAGGGCCAGCTAACTGTTGCGTGGGAGAATTCCGACCAAGTGGCAGGCACCCACCAGATACGCTCGCCACATCGGTGCAATTCACCGTCGGCCAAGCGCCATTGCGGCTGGGCGTCACCCTTGGCGTCACGCAAGGAATACCAACCAGCCCAGTGGTCGCTATCGGGCAAACGAGTCAGTGAAATCAGCCAATGACGCAAGGCATTACGCTGGCGAGGATCAGAAAGCTCGCGCAACGGCGCGAGCTTCAGGGACGGTAATTGCAGCCAAGGAAACGGTGATGATTGATCGGCGGCCTGCAAGTCCATGCATGCCAGCTCATCAAGCAAGCCCTGAGCCTCGCCGAGGTGTTCAGCGGTGCGGGCCAGGCTCGAGACGGCTTGGGGCCAGCGCTCCGTGAGGGCTGGAAACACGCGGTGGCGCAGGTAATTGCGGGAGAAGCGTGGGTCGACGTTGGAAGGGTCTTCGATCCACTTGAGCTGATGCTCGTGGGCGTAGGCTGCCAACTCTGCACGCGAGACATGCAGCAACGGCCGCACCAGATGGCCACCGGCCAAAGGGCGATGGGCCGACATTGCCGCCAGCCCACGCACACCCGCGCCTCGCAGCAGGCGAAACAACAGGGTTTCGGCCTGATCATCGCGATGCTGGCCCGTCAGCAAGACCTCACCTGCCCCGATCATCTCGGAAAATGCTTTGTAACGCGCGTCACGGGCGGCACGCTCAACGCTGGCGCCGGGCAGAACCTGCACACGCACGACGCGCAGGGGCACGCCCAGGCTGTCGCAAACTGACTGGCAATGGGCTGGCCAGGCATCGGCGGCGGCTTGCAGGCCGTGATGGATATGGATTGCGCTGAAGGCGGGAAGCCCTTGGGTGTTGGCCAGAAGGTGCAGCAGGACAGTCGAGTCGAGACCGCCGGAGAAAGCGATATGCCAAGTCGGGGCACTCCGCCAAGGGGCCAGGGTTTGCAGAAGTTTGGCGGGCAAAGTTGGTTTCATCACACATCATCGCCGCAAAGCTGGAATACATTGACCAAGCATACACAAAGCAAATGTGGGAGCTGGCTTGCCTGCGATGCAGTCACCTCGATACATCAGTTGTACCGAGGTGACTGCATCGCAGGCAAGCCAGCTCCCACAAAAGCCAGCTCCCACTTTGAAGGCTGCGTAGACCTTACAGGCCGTAGCTCATCAGACGCTCATAACGGCGCTTGAGCAGCGCTTCGTTATCCAGCTTCTTGAGCATCGCCAGTTGCGAGCCCAGTTCTGCACGGATAGTCGCGGCAGCAGCAGCCGGGTCACGATGGGCGCCGCCCAACGGCTCGGCGATCACTTTGTCGACGATACCCAAGCCTTTGAGGCGATCGGCGGTAATGCCCATCGCTTCAGCAGCATCCGGCGCTTTATCTGCGGTTTTCCACAGGATCGAAGCGCAACCTTCCGGCGAGATCACCGCATAAGTCGAATATTGCAACATGTTCAGTTGGTCGCACACGCCAATGGCCAGTGCACCGCCCGAACCACCTTCGCCGATCACAGTGGCAATGATCGGGGTTTTCAGGCGGGACATGACACGCAGGTTCCAGGCAATCGCTTCGCTCTGGTTGCGCTCTTCGGCGTCGATACCTGGGTAAGCACCCGGAGTGTCGATGAAGGTCAGGATCGGCATCTTGAAGCGCTCGGCCATTTCCATCAGGCGGCACGCCTTGCGGTAGCCCTCTGGGCGAGGCATGCCGAAGTTGCGACGCACTTTCTCACGCACTTCACGGCCTTTCTGGTGACCGATCACCATCACTGGCTGGTCGTCCAGGCGAGCGATACCGCCCACAATGGCTGCGTCGTCGGAGAAGTGGCGGTCGCCATGCAGCTCGTCGAACTCGGTGAAGATGTGCTGGATGTAATCCAAGGTGTACGGGCGGCGCGGGTGGCGGGCCAGGCGCGCGATCTGCCAGCTGGTCAGCTTGCCGAAGATGTCTTCGGTCAGGGTGCTGCTCTTGTCCTGCAGGCGGGCGATCTCATCGCCGATATTCAGCGAATTGTCATTGCCGACCAGGCGTAGTTCTTCGATCTTGGCTTGCAGGTCAGCGATCGGCTGTTCGAAATCAAGAAAATTCGGGTTCATAAGCGTCCGTCTTGGGTCGACGGCCAAGGAGTGCCTGGCCAGCCGGTTGTCTATTCGCGCCCTACCTTAAGGGAGAGGCGCGTCTAGGTCGAGATTAAATGTTTGGTTGAGAACAGGCGTTTTGCTATCAGCTGTCCGTCAACGGTATTGGAGGAAGACGTTGTCACGCCCGAACTGGTCACGCAAAGCTTGAATCAAGCCATCAGCGGGATCAATTCGCCAGGTCTCACCAAACTGCAACATGGCCTTGGCATCGCTGCCGGTGTACTCCATGGTCACCGGGCACGCGCCACGGTGGCGCTTGAGCAGGTCGCCCAACCAGCGTAGCTGATCGCCCTTGAGCGCTTCGGTTTTTACCTTCAGGCGCAGGCTTTCGGCCAGGTTGGTGCGGGCATCTTCCATGCTCATCACCCGTTTGATCCGCAGCCGCAGGCCGCCAGAGAAGTCATCGTTGCTCACCTCCCCTTCTACTACCACCATGGCGTCTGTCTGTAGCAACGACTGCGCGGAGTGGAAAGCGTCGGCAAACAGCGACGCTTCAATCCGCCCCGAACGGTCGTCGAGGGTGACAAAGCCCATCTTGTCGCCCTTTTTGTTCTTCATCACCCGCAGGGCGATGATCATGCCGGCAACGGTCTGGGTATCACGCGCAGGCTTCAGGTCGATGATGCGCTGGCGGGCGAAACGGCGAATTTCGCCTTCGTATTCGTCAATCGGGTGACCGGTAAGGTACAGGCCCAAGGTGTCTTTCTCACCTTTGAGACGCTCCTTGAGGGTCAGCTCCTTGGCCTTACGGTGGTTACCGTACACATCCGCATCTTCTTCGACGAACAACCCACCAAACAAGTCGGCGTGGCCGCTGTCGTGGGTGCGGGCGGTCTGCTCGGCGGCCTTGATCGCTTCTTCCATGGCGGTGAGCAGCACCGCACGGTTACGGTCGATATTGGCCTGGTAGGCCTTCGGCTCATCGTGGAAATACGGGCCGAGACGGTCCAGTGCGCCGCTGCGGATCAGGCCGTCGAGGGTCCGTTTATTGATGCGTTTGAGGTCAACCCGTGCGCAGAAGTCGAACAGGTCGGCGAACGGCCCGCTCTGGCGCGCTTCGACGATGGCCTCCACCGGGCTTTCGCCCACGCCCTTGATCGCGCCGAGGCCATAGATGATGCGGCCTTCGTCGTTCACCGTGAACTTGAACTCCGAGGCGTTCACGTCCGGCGCGTCGAGGCGCAGCTTCATGGTGCGCACTTCCTCGATCAAGGTCACGACCTTGTCGGTGTTGTGCATATCCGCCGAGAGTACCGCGGCCATGAACGGCGCCGGGTAGTGAGCTTTCAGCCAGGCAGTCTGGTACGACACCAGGCCGTAGGCGGCGGAGTGGGATTTGTTGAAGCCATAACCGGCAAATTTCTCTACCAGGTCGAAGATGTTACCCGCGAGGTCGGCGTCGATATTGTTGGTGGCACACCCTTCAATGAAACCGCCACGCTGCTTGGCCATTTCTTCGGGTTTTTTCTTACCCATGGCGCGACGCAGCATGTCTGCACCGCCAAGGGTGTAGCCCGCCATCACCTGGGCGATCTGCATCACCTGCTCTTGATACAGGATGATGCCGTAGGTGGGCGCCAATACCGGTTTGAGGCCTTCGTACTGGTAGTCCGAGTGCGGGTAGGCCAGTTCGGCCCGGCCGTGCTTACGGTTGATAAAGTCATCCACCATGCCCGATTGCAGCGGGCCCGGACGGAACAGGGCCACCAGTGCGATCAAGTCTTCCAGGCAGTCGGGCTTGAGCTTTTTGATCAGCTCTTTCATGCCACGGGATTCAAGCTGGAACACCGCTGTGGTTTCAGCTTTTTGCAGCAACTGGTAGGTCGGCTTGTCGTCCAGCGGGATAAACGCAATATCCAGCGGCTCTTCGTCGACCTTGGCACGCTCGCGGTTGATGGTCTTGAGTGCCCAGTCGATGATGGTCAGGGTCCGCAGGCCCAGGAAGTCGAACTTCACCAGGCCGGCCGCCTCGACGTCGTCTTTGTCGAACTGGGTTACCAGGCCGTCACCGGCTTCGTCGCAATAGATCGGCGAAAAATCGGTGAGCTTGGTAGGGGCGATAACCACACCACCGGCGTGCTTACCAACGTTACGCACCACGCCCTCGAGCTTGCGGGCCATGTCCCAGATTTCGGCGGCTTCTTCATCGATCTTGATGAAGTCGCGCAGGATTTCTTCCTGCTCGTAGGCCTTTTCCAGGGTCATGCCGACTTCGAATGGGATCATCTTCGACAGGCGATCCGCCAGTCCGTAGGACTTGCCCTGCACCCGCGCCACGTCTCGGATTACAGCCTTTGCGGCCATGGAACCGAAGGTGATGATCTGGCTAACCGCGTTGCGGCCGTATTTTTCGGCCACGTATTCGATCACGCGGTCACGGCCGTCCATGCAGAAGTCGACGTCGAAGTCGGGCATGGAGACCCGTTCCGGGTTCAGGAACCGTTCGAACAGCAGGTCATATTCAAGCGGGTCGAGGTCGGTAATCTTCTGTACATAGGCCACCAGCGAGCCAGCACCCGACCCTCGGCCAGGACCTACCGGTACGCCGTTGCTTTTGGCCCACTGGATAAAGTCCATTACGATCAGGAAGTAGCCGGGGAAGCCCATCTGGATAATGATATCCAGCTCGAAATTCAACCGATCGACGTACACCTGGCGCTTGGCTTCGTAGTCTTCGGTAGTGTCTTTGGGTAACAGAACGCTGAGGCGATCTTCCAGGCCATCAAACGACACTTTGCGGAAATACTCATCGATGGTCATGCCATCGGGAATCGGGAAGTTGGGCAAAAAGTGCTTGCCCAGCTTCACTTCGATATTGCAGCGCTTGGCAATCTCGACCGAGTTCTCCAGAGCCTCAGGCAGGTCACTGAACAGCTCAGCCATCTCATCGGCGCTTTTGAGGTACTGCTCTTCGCTGTAGTTTTTTGAACGACGCGGGTCATCCAGGGCCCGGCCTTCGCCGATGCACACCCGGGTTTCGTGGGCCTCGAAATCTTCTTTCTTGATAAAGCGCACATCGTTGGTCGCCACCAAAGGTGCGCCCAGCTTGTCGGCCAGGGCCACGGCGGCGTGCAGATGCTCTTCATCATTGGGACGGTTGGTGCGCTGGACTTCCAGATAGAAACGCCCTGGGAAAACCTGCATCCACTCGCCGGCCAGCACTTCGGCTTCCTGGGGGTTGCCACCCAGCAGCGCAAGGCCGATCTCGCCCTCTTTGGCGGCCGACAGCATGATCAGGCCTTCGCTGGCCTCGGCGACCCATTCGCGCTCGATGATGATCGAGCCATTGCGCTGGCCGTCGATAAAACCACGGGAAATCAGTTCGGTGAGGTTGCGATAACCCACGCCGTTCATCGCCAGCAGGCTGATGCGGCTCAGGGCATTGTCCGGGTCTTTGTTGGACAGCCACAGGTCGGCGCCGCAGATCGGCTTGATGCCGGCACCCATGGCGTTTTTGTAGAACTTGACCAGGGAACACATGTTGTTCTGATCGGTTACCGCGACGGCAGGCATGTTCATGCCCACCAGGGTTTTGACCAGCGGTTTGATCCGTACCAGGCCGTCGACCAGGGAGTATTCAGTGTGCAGGCGTAGGTGAACGAATGAAGCCGGCATAGTGATCTCTTATACGTGGAAACAACAAGGCCCGGATTGTACCGGGCCTTGGCAAAAACATCAGCCTCGCGACTACACCTCGCTCAGACTCTCCCGTGCCTCGTAAGCCAGGCGAACCGGGGCAAACGAGCGGCGGTGGATCGGCGTCGGGCCCAGGCGAGCCAAGGCTTCCAGATGAACGGGCGTCGGGTAGCCTTTGTGGCCGCCAATGCCGTAGCCGGGGTAGATCAATTCGAAAGCAGCCATTTCACGATCGCGACTGACCTTGGCCAGGATCGACGCAGCGGCAATGGCGGGCACCTTGCTATCACCCTTGACCACCGCTTCCGCCGGCATTGCCAGCTTGGGGCAGCGGTTGCCGTCGATCATCGCCATTTTTGGTGTGATGTGCAGGCCCTCAACCGCGCGCTGCATGGCGAGCATGGTGGCGTGGAGGATGTTCAGCTCGTCGATTTCTTCGACTTCGGCGCGGGCGATATGCCAGCTCAAGGCTTTTTCGCAGATCTCGTCGAAGAGCTTTTCGCGACGGGCTTCGGTGAGTTTTTTCGAATCGTTGAGGCCGAGGATCGGGCGGTTCGGGTCGAGAATCACCGCCGCCGTGACGACCGCGCCGCACAACGGGCCGCGCCCTACTTCGTCAACGCCGGCGACCAACTCGTGAGCTTGTGCGACCAGGCTGAAATCCAGGCCCATTTGCGTCGTCATAGGGTTTCCTGCTTTTTACCGATCAAGGTCAGCACGGCATCGGCCGCTTGGTTGGACGCATCACGACGCAGGGTGCGGTGAATGTCGTCAAAACCACGGGTCTGCTCTTCGCCGCCGTCGATCAAGGGGAGTACGGTTTGCGCCAGGGCCTCAGGCGTTGCATCGTCCTGCAACAACTCCGGCACCAACAGGCGCTGTGCCAACAGGTTGGGCAAGGAGATATACGGGCTTTTGACCATGCGCTTGAGAATCCAGAAGGTCAGCGGCGCGAGGCGATAGGCCACAACCATCGGGCGCTTGTACAGCAAGGCCTCCAAGGTTGCAGTGCCGGAGGCGATCAGTACCGCATCACAAGCCGCCAGGGCCAGGTGCGACTGGCCGTCGAGCAAGGTCAGCGGCAAGTTGCGGCCTTCCAGAAGCGTTTCGATCTGGGCGCGGCGTTGCGGGCTCGCACAGGGTAATACGAAGCGCACGCCAGGCTTGAGGACCATCAGGCGTTCGGCCGCGTCAAAAAACACGCTGGCTAGTCGCCCGACCTCCCCCCCGCGACTGCCTGGCATCAGCGCAACCAGAGGCCCATCAGCCAAGCCCAGTTCAGCTCGAGCGGCAGCGCGATCAGCCTGCAATGGAATCGTGTCAGCCAGGGTATGCCCGACAAACCGCACCGGCACACCCTTCTCTTCGTAGAACCTGGCCTCAAACGGCAACAGGGTCAGCATTAGGTCGCAGCCTTCGCGGATCTTCAGCACGCGCTTCTGCCGCCACGCCCACACCGACGGGCTGACGTAGTGCACGGTCTTGATCCCGGCCTGACGCAACTTGAGTTCGATAGTGAGGGTGAAGTCCGGGGCGTCAATGCCGATGAAGACATCGGGTTTTTCTTCGATCAGGGTCTGTATCAGCAGCTTGCGGCGAGCCAGCAGCTCACGCAGGCGGCCCAACACTTCCACCAGCCCCATGACCGACAGGCGCTCCATAGGGAAGTAAGAAGTGAGCCCTTCGGCCTGCATCAGCGGGCCGCCAACGCCAATAAACTCTACCGCAGGGTGCTGGGCCTTGAGGGCTCGCATAAGACCTGCGCCGAGAATATCGCCGGAAGCTTCTCCGGCCACCAGCGCAATACGCAGATTGGCCATGATCAGCGGGTGATGCCGCGAGTCGACGCCTGGATGGAGTCACGGAATACCGCAACTTCCGGGAACAACGCTGCCGGCTCGGCCAATTGGGTCAACGCCTGGTCCACGGTGAGCCCTTGGCGGTAAACCACTTTGTAGGCTCGGCGCAGGGCGTGGATTGCCTCTTCGCTGAACCCACGACGGCGCATGCCTTCGAAGTTCATGCTGCGGGCCTCAGCCGGGTTGCCGAACACGGTGACGAACGCCGGAACGTCCTTACCGATGGCGGTACCCATGCCGGAAAAGCTGTGGGCGCCGATATGGCAATACTGATGCACCAGGGTGAAACCAGACAGGATCGCCCAGTCATCCACGTGCACATGGCCAGCCAACGCGGTGTTGTTGACCAAAATGCAGTGGTTGCCAATGACGCTGTCGTGGCCGATGTGGGCATAGGCCATGATCAGGTTGTGATCACCCAGGGTGGTCTCGGCACGATCCTGCACAGTGCCACGGTGAATGGTCACGCCTTCACGGATGATGTTGTGGTCACCGATTACCAGACGTGTCTCTTCACCCTTGTACTTCATGTCAGGGGTGTCTTCGCCTACCGAGGAGAACTGGTAGATGCGATTGTGTTTGCCAATGCGGGTCGGACCTTTGAGGATCACGTGCGGCCCGATGACAGTCCCCTCGCCGATTTCAACACCTGCGCCGATGATCGACCAAGGGCCGACCTCGACGTCGGCGGCCAGAACGGCCGACGGATCGATGATTGCGCGAGGGTCAATCAAACTCATAGTTTGCGTTCCGCGCAGATGATCTCGGCAGAGCACACCGGCTTGCCATCCACCGAAGCCTGGCATTCAAACTTCCAGATCTGGCGCTTGCAACTGATGAACTTGGCTTCCAGGATCAACTGGTCACCTGGGGTAACCGGGTTGCGGAAACGCAACTTGTCGGAGCCCACGAAATAGTAAAGCGTGCCATCGGCAGGCTTGAGGTCGAGCATTTTGAAACCAAGGATACCGGCAGCCTGGGCCATCGCCTCGATGATCAACACGCCCGGCATGATTGGATGCGCAGGGAAGTGACCATTGAAGAACGGTTCGTTGATGCTGACATTCTTGTAGGCACGAATGCGCTTTTCCTCGACGTTGAGGTCCACTACGCGGTCCACCAGCAGGAACGGGTAACGGTGAGGCAGGTATTCGCGAATCTCGTTGATGTCCATCATTTCGGGGGGAAGCCTGTAATAAAGATTGGGGGCGGGCGAACTAAAAGCACGCCCCGCTAGCAAATCAAGGAGGCAAGTCTAGCGGCTGTGCACACTTGATATGGAAATGGTATCAGCCTTCTGATGAAGCATTACCGCCAGGGGTCACGTCCACAACACGCTTTTCCAGCTGTTTGAGACGTCGAGCCATGTCGTCGAGCTGCCTCAACCGCGCTGCACTCTTGCGCCATTCAGCCGCGGGCTGCATGGCAGTACCGGAAGAGTAGGCCCCTGGCTCGGTAATCGAGTGAGTGACCATGGTCATGCCGGTGATGAAAACGTTGTCGCAGATATCGATATGCCCCACCAACCCAACGCCACCGGCGAGCATGCAATGCTTGCCGATCTTGGTGCTGCCGGAAATGCCGACGCACGCCGCCATGGCGGTGTGATCGCCAATCTGAACGTTGTGGGCGATCTGGATCTGGTTGTCGAGCTTCACGCCGTTACCGATCACGGTATCGGCCAAGGCCCCGCGATCCACAGCGGTGTTCACGCCAATTTCCACGTCGTCGCCGATCAATACGCCGCCGACCTGGGCAATCTTGTTCCAGATACCCTTGGAATTGGCAAAGCCAAAGCCTTCACCGCCGATCACAGCACCCGATTGGATGACCACACGCTCACCGATACGCACATCGTGGTACAGGGTCACGCGTGGAGCCAACCAGCCATCAGCGCCGATCTGGCAACGCGCACCGATAAAGCAGTGCGCGCCAACCGTCACGCCGGCCGCGATGCGCGCGCCACTCTCGATCACCGCAAAGGCACCAATGCTGGCCGCAGGGTCAACCTGGGCATCATCGGCGATCACCGCTGACGGATGAATCCCGACAGCTGCCTTGGGTTTTGGATCGAACAGGTGCGATGCCTTCGCATATGCCAGGTACGGGTCAGCCACCACCAGCGCATCCCCGGCAAACCCCTCAGCGTCAGCGGCTTTGAGCAACACGGCTGCGGCTTGGCTGTCGACGAGGTATTTACGGTATTGGGGGTTTGCAAGGAAGCTCAACTGAGCTGGGCCAGCCTCCTGCAAGGTGGCTAGCCCAGTGATTTCTTTCTCCGGGGAGCCGCGCAAGTCGGCCCCCAGGAACTCGGCCAACTCGCCGAGCTTGATAGTCGCGGTCATGGCTTACTTCAGCTGGTTCATGCGCTCGATCACCTGGCGGGTGATGTCGTATTGAGGCTTGACGTCGATCACAGCGCCACGCTCGAACACCAGGTCAAAGGCACCTTTCTTGATGACTTCTTCCACAGCGCTGTCGAGTTTCGGCTTCAGCTGTTTCAGCATTTCGCGGTCGGCTACAGCCTTGGCTTCGTTCAGCTCTTTGGACTGGAACTGGTAGTCACGGGCCTTTTGCTTGAATTCAAGCTCCAGACGCTCGCGCTCGCCTTGCTGCATCTTGTCGCCACCGGCTACCAGACGATCCTGGATGCCCTTGGCGCTGCTTTCCAGCGTCTTGAGCTTGGTCAGTTGCGGGCCAAATTTCTTCTCGGCATCCACGGCGTATTTCTTGGCCGCGTCGGATTCAAGCAGAGCCATCTGATAGTTCAGGACGGCGATTTTCATTTCGGCGAAGGCCGGGGTGGTTACCAGCACGGTGGCCAGCAGAACCAATTGAGTCAACTTACGCACGATGTACTCCTACAGAATCCGTTGTCGTTATCTTGGGTCAGACGCTTAGAACGTCTGGCCGAGGGAGAATTGGAAAATCTGGGTTTCAGCGTTATCCGGTTTCTTGATCGGCATGGCCAGAGCAAAGCTCAATGGGCCAAGCGCAGTCACCCAGGTCACACCTACACCTACCGAACTTGCCAGGTTGCTCAGGCTCACGTCGTTGCATTGGGTGTTGGACTTCACGCCACTCGGGTTACGGATTTGCTCGCACTTGGAGTCGAACACGTTACCCACGTCCCAGAATACCGACGTACGCAGCGAGCGTTGATCCTTCACGAACGGCAGCGGGAACAGGATCTCTGCACCACCCTGGATCAACACGTTACCACCGAACGGCAGCGGGTCGTTGTCAGAGTCAGCCACTGTACCTTGGTTACCGGTGACACCTACACCACGGCTCGGGGTACCACGTGGGCCCAAGGTACTGTCTTTGAAACCACGTACAGAGTTGAAACCACCTGCGTAGTAGTTCTCGTAGAACGGCAGACCATTGGTCGAACCATAACCATCACCATAGCCCAGTTCAGTGTGCAGGCGCATGGTGTAGTTGTCGCTCAACGGCTGGAACAGCTGGCCGCGGTAGTCGAGTTTGAAGAACGACAGGTCGCTGCCCGGCGTGGTGGTTTCCAGGGTCAAGCTCTGGGAATGACCACGAGTTGCCAGTACACCTTTGTTCAGGGTCGACTCGGACCAGCCGGCAGACGCCTTGAAGTTCAGGAACTTGTCGCCTTCACGACGGGTGAAGTCAAAGATTTCGTCCACGGTGTAGACGCCGGTCTTGATCTCATCCTGTTGCGCAGTCAGGCCAAAGGTCAGACGCGAGGTCTCACTGATCGGGTAACCGATGTTCACGCCAGCACCCAGGCTGTCGATCGCATAGCTTGCAACGTCAACGTCGAGGTCTTTGTAGTCGGTGGTGCGGTAGAAGGCGTTGTAGCCCAGGCTCACACCGTCAGCAGTCCAGTAGGGGTCGACATAACCGAAGTTATAGCGGCTCTGGTATTCGCTGCGGGTCAGGCCGATGGACACCTTGTTACCGGTACCGAGGAAGTTGTTCTGGGTAATCGAACCACCCAGGATCAGACCAGCACTCTGTGCAAAGCCGACGCTGGCGGTGATGGAACCCGACGCTTGTTCTTCAACTGCGTAGTTCACGTCAACCTGGTCGTCCACACCCGGTACAGCCGGGGTTTCGACGTTCACTTCTTTAAAGAAACCCAAGCGCTCAAGACGGGTCTTGGACTGGTCGATCAGGTAAGTCGACGCCCAGCCACCTTCCATCTGGCGCATTTCACGACGCAGCACTTCGTCTGCAGACTTGGTGTTGCCACGGAAGTTGATGCGGTTCACATAGGCACGCTTGCCCGGGTCGACAACGAAGGTGATGTCTACGGTGTGATCATCATCATGCGGCGTCGGCACGCCGTTGACGTTGGCGAAGGTATAGCCTTCGTTACCCAGGCGGCGGGTGATCAGCTCGGAGGTGGTGGTCATCAGCTTGCGCGAGAATACTTGGTCTTTCTGCACCAGCAGCAGCGCCTTGACCTGGTCTTCAGGTACTTTCAGGTCGCCACTCAGCTTGACGTCACGAACCTTGTACTTCTCGCCTTCGTTGACGTTGACAGTGATGTAGACGTGCTTCTTGTCCGGGGTGATCGACACCTGGGTCGAAGCGATATCCATGTTGATATAGCCACGGTCCAGGTAGTAGGAACGCAGGCGCTCCAGGTCACCAGAGAGTTTTTCACGGGCGTACTTGTCGTCGTTCTTGAAGAACGACAGCCAGTTGGTGGTCTTGAGCTCGAACAGGTCGATCAGGTCATCATCGGAGAACTTGGTGTTGCCCACCACGTTGATGTGCTGGATCGCCGCCACAGTGCCTTCGTTGATATTGACCTTCAGGCCAACACGGTTACGCGGCTGTGGCACCACTTCCGTTTCCACGGTCGCGGAGTAGCGCCCCTGGGCAACGTACTGGCGTTGCAGCTCGTTACGCACACCTTCGAGGGTGGCGCGCTGGAAGATCTCGCCTTCGGCCAGGCCGGATTGCTTCAGACCTTTCATCAAGTCTTCAGTAGAGATCGCCTTGTTGCCTTCGATCTCGATACTGGCGACGGAAGGCCGCTCGACGACGGTGATGACCAGGACGTTGCCTTCGCGACCCAGTTGGATGTCTTGAAAGAAACCGGTTTTGAACAGCGCACGAGTGGATTCCACCAGGCGACGGTCATCAGCCTGTTCACCGACGTTCAACGGTAAGGCACCAAAGACGCTACCCGCGGAAACCCGCTGGAGGCCGTTGACGCGAATATCGGAGATGGTGAAGGACTCGGCGTGAACTTCGGCGATCATCAATACGGTGAGAACCGCAGTTAGCAGCAGACGTTTCATGAAGTCCTTTCTTATTCCAACTGGCAATAAACAAACTGCCGCAAAATGCGGCAGATTCGCAATTCAGCGAAGCGTTACAGACGTCCCAGATCGTTGACCAAGGCTAACAACATCACCCCGACCACCAAACTGATACCGATCTGTATCCCCCAACCCTGCACCCGATCTGACAAGGGGCGACCACGCACCCACTCGACCAGATAAAACAACAGATGCCCCCCATCCAATACTGGAATGGGCAGCAAATTCAGAACACCCAGGCTAATACTCAGATAAGCCAGGAAATTCAGGAAATCCGCGACACCCGACTGGGCAGAAGCGCCCGCCACTTTAGCAATGGTTATCGGTCCACTCAAGTTTTTTACCGAGAGCTCGCCGAACAACATTTTCTTGAGGGATTCGAGGGTCAGCACGCTCATGGTCCAAGTGCGTTTTGCACCCTCGCCAATCGCTGCCAACGGCCCGTAACTCACCTCTCGCAACATCGAAGGCGGCCACTCCGGGCTCTTGACGCCGGCACCGAGGTAACCCCCAGCCGCCTTGGCCTCCCCACGCACCGCCAGGGTGACAGGGACGTCGATTTGAGCACCATCGCGCTCAACCTTCAGCACAATTTTGGTATCAGGGCGTACACGCACCAGATCAACCACTTGCTGCCATTCGTTCACCGCTTGACCATCGAGGGCCAGCAAGCGGTCGCCGGTTTTCAGGCCCGCGGCCTGTGCAGGGCCTTTCGGGTCCAGCTCGGCCAGCACCGGCGCCAGCGCCGGACGCCAAGGGCGAATACCCAGGGACTTGATGGGGTCAGGCTCATCGGCTCCTTTGAGCCAATGATCCAGGGTCAGTGTACGCGGCGTCTCGGCGGTGGAATCCTGCTCGCGCACCACGACATTGACCGTGCCGCTTTCACCCAGGCGACGCACCAACTGCAAATTGACCGCACCCCAACCCACCGTGGGCTCGCCATCAATCGAAACAATTTCCTGACCCGCGAGCAAACCAGCCTGCGCCGCCATGCTGCCCGCCTCAACCGCGCCGATCACAGGGCGCAGTTGCTGGCTGCCCATCATGGCCAGCACCCAGAAAAACACGATTGCCAGCAGGAAGTTGGCAATAGGGCCGGCGGCAACAATGGCAATACGCTGACGAACGGTCTTGCGATTGAACGACTGGTCCAACTGATCAGCCGGCACTTCGCCTTCGCGCTCATCAAGCATCTTGACGTAGCCACCCAACGGGATGGCGGCGATCACGAACTCGGTGCCGCGACGGTCGTGCCAGCGCAACAGCGGCATGCCGAAACCGACGGAAAAGCGCAATACCTTGACGCCGCAACGACGCGCCACCCAAAAGTGGCCAAATTCGTGGAAGGTAACCAGCACACCCAGAGCAACCAGGGTGCCGACAATCATGTAAAGCGCACTCATCTAATTTCTCCGCATTCCAATCCAGTGCCTGCCAGGCTCAAACACACCAACAGACTAACGCGCGTTGCGACCCAACCATTGTTCGGCCAGGGCCCGGGCCTTGGTATCCGCCTCGAACACCGCCCCGAGATCGCTCACCGCGACGACAGGCTCAAGCCCAAGGACGTCCTCGATGATACTCGCGATCTGCGGGAAACGGATGCGCCCGTCGAGAAACGCCGCCACGGCTACCTCGTTGGCCGCATTAAGCATGGCCGGCGCGCTATTCCCCGCCTCGGCCGCTTGCCGCGCCAGACGCAGGCAAGGGAAACGCTGCTCGTCCGGCGCTTCGAAGTCCAGACGGGCAACCGCAAACAGATCCAACGGCGCTACGCCGGAATCAATGCGTTCCGGCCAGGCCAACGCGTTGGCGATCGGCGTGCGCATATCGGGATTGCCCAATTGGGCCAATACCGAGCCGTCCACATAATCAACCAGGGAATGAATCACACTTTGTGGGTGGATCACCACCTCAACCTGATCAGGGCGCGCATCGAACAACCAGCAGGCCTCGATCAACTCCAGGCCTTTGTTCATCATGCTCGCCGAATCCACGGAGATTTTACGCCCCATAGACCAGTTGGGATGCGCGCACGCCTGGTCAGGCGAAACCTGCTCCAGCTCTGCCAACGGCGTCTGTCGAAACGGCCCGCCGGAAGCAGTCAGCAGGATGCGACGCACGCCCACCTGGCTCAAGCCACGCGCGTAGTCGCCGGGCATGCACTGGAAAATTGCATTGTGCTCGCTATCGAGCGGCAGCAGTACGGCGCCGCTTTTGCGTACCGCCTGCATAAAGAGAGCACCGGACATCACCAGCGCTTCTTTGTTGGCCAGCAGGATCTTTTTGCCTGCATCGACGGCTGCCAGGGTCGGGCGCAGACCTGCTGCGCCAACAATGGCAGCGACGACGGTGTCCACATCGGCATCCGCCGAAACCTGGCACAACCCCTCCTCCCCCACCAACACCTGGGTGGCAAGGCCCGCAGCCCGCAGATCATCCTGCAAGCCTCGCGCGGCCGCTGCCTCAGGCACCACGGCAAACCGTGGCGTATGGCGCACGCACAAGGCCAGCAGCTCAGCCAGACGGGTGAAACCGGTCAGCGCGAACACCTGATAGCGATCAGGATGGCGCGCAATCACATCCAGGGTGCTCAGCCCGACCGAGCCGGTCGCACCCAGCACGGTCACTTGTTGCAGGCGGCTCACGAAGCGGTCATCCACAACAGCACGGCGAAGATCGGGATTGCAGCGGTCAGGCTGTCGATGCGGTCCAGAACGCCACCGTGACCTGGCAGCAGGTTGCTGCTGTCCTTGATCCCGGCCTGGCGCTTGAACATGCTTTCGGTGAGGTCGCCCACTACCGAGATAAACACGACGATGGCAGTACCCAACAAGGCCAGGAAGATTTCCTTCACCGACCAATCACGCACCACACCGACAACCAGCGTAATCACCAGCGTCAGCGCCAGGCCGCCGTATACGCCTTCCCAGCTCTTGCCCGGGCTGACAGCTGGCGCCAGCTTGCGCTTGCCGAACGCACGGCCGGAGAAGTAGGCGCCGATATCCGCGCCCCACACCAGCACCATGACCGCCATGATCAAATAGTTGCCCAGAGGATAACGCTTGATCTCCACCAGACCTTGCCAGGCCGGCAGCAGTATCAACAAGCCAATCACCAGCTTGCAGGCCACACTCGACCACTTGCCGCTGGTGCCCGGATAAGTGAGCACCAGGAACGTCGCCAATGCCCACCACAAGACCGCCGCGCCCAACACCCAAGGTGCAAGCTCCGGCAGGATGTACATCAGGAACAGCAAGAATGCGACGACGGCGGCATACACCACCCGTGGCAACTGCGCATTGAAACCCGACAGACGCGCCCATTCCCAGGCACCCAAGGTCACGACCAGGCCGATAAACAGCGCAAAACCGGAACCATCGAGCAGGAAAAACCCGCACAAGGCGATCGGCAACAGGATCAGTGCTGTGATGATTCGTTGTTTAAGCATTTAAACCCGGGCTCCAGCTTCGATCTGCTCGCTCGTTTTACCGAAGCGACGCTGACGGGAAGCGAAATCAGCCAGCGCATTACGCATGGCATCGTGTTTGAAGTCCGGCCAGAACAGGTCGGAGAAGTACAGCTCGGTGTAGGCCAACTGCCACAGCAGGAAATTGCTGATGCGGTGCTCGCCACCGGTACGGATGCACAAGTCTGGTAGCGGCAGGTCGCCAGTGACCAGGCAGGTTTGCAGCAGTTCGGGGGTGATGTCTTCCGGTCGCAGATGACCGGCCTGCACTTCGCGAGCCAGTCGCTGTGCAGCCTGGGCGATGTCCCACTGGCCGCCGTAGTTGGCTGCAATCTGCAGCACAAAACGATTGGCACCTGCGGTAATAGCCTCGGCTTCGCGCATGGCGGCCTGCAATTCCGGATGGAACCGCGAGCGATCACCAATGATACGCAGGCTGATGTTGTTGTCATTGAGGCGTTTGGCCTCACGGCGCAACGCCTTGAAGAACAGGTCCATCAAGGCACTGACTTCTTCGGCCGGCCGCTGCCAGTTTTCACTGGAGAAGGCGAACAAGGTCAACACTTCAACCTTGGCCTCGGCGCACACCTCAATCACAGCCCGCACCGCATCGACACCCGCTTTATGCCCGGCAACACCCGGCATAAAGCGTTTCTTCGCCCAGCGATTATTCCCATCCATGATGATCGCGACATGGCGCGGCACCACAGAGGGTACAGTCTGCTTGGTCTTTTCCATGAAGGCGTCCTGACCCCTTATACGGCCATCAGGTCCTTTTCTTTTTCTTCGGTGGCCTTGGTGATCTGGGCCTCGGCATCTTTGGTCAGTTTATCGATATCGGCGACGGCACGACGCTCTTCGTCTTCGCTGATTTCTTTGTCCTTGACCAGTTTCTTCAGGTCACCCAAGGCATCGCGACGGATATTGCGCACGGCAACACGGGCGTCTTCGGCAGCGCTGCGCGCTTGCTTGGTGAAGCCCTTACGGGTTTCTTCGGTCAGGGCAGGCATGGAGATCAGCAACAACTCGCCCAGGTTGGTCGGGTTGAGGTTCAGGCCCGCGCTCTGGATGGCCTTGTCGACAGCGCCCAGCATGTTGCGCTCAAACGCCACGACTTGCAGGGTGCGCGAGTCTTTAACGGTGATGTTGGCGACGCTGCTGATAGGCGTATCGGAACCGTAGTACGGCACCATCACGCTGCCCAGGATGCTTGGGTGAGCCTTGCCGGTACGAATCTGGCCAAATGCGTGGCTCAGAGACTCCAGGGATTTTTGCATACGCGCTTGGGCGTCTTTCTTGATTTCGTTGATCATTGTTGGCCTTCCTCGATCAGAGTCCCTTCTGCGCCGCCGTGTACGATATTCAGCAGGGCGCCGGGCTTGTTCATGTTAAATACGCGCAGCGGCATCTTGTGGTCGCGGCACAGGCAAATAGCCGTCAGGTCCATCACGCCCAGCTTGCGATCCAGTACTTCATCGTAGGTCAGATGATCGAACTTCTCGGCATGCGGGTCTTTGAATGGGTCTGCGGTGTACACACCGTCTACCTTGGTGGCTTTGAGCACCACGTCAGCATCGATCTCGATGGCACGCAGGCAAGCGGCCGAGTCGGTGGTGAAGAATGGGTTACCCGTGCCGGCGGCGAAGATCACCACTTCCTTGGCGTTCAGGTGACGCATGGCTTTGCGGCGATCATAGTGATCGGTCACGCCCACCATGGAAATAGCCGACATCACGATAGCCGAGATATTGGCGCGCTCCAGCGCATCGCGCATGGCCAGGGCGTTCATCACAGTGGCCAGCATGCCCATGTGGTCGCCGGTGACCCGATCCATACCGGCCGCACTCAGTGCTGCGCCGCGGAACAGGTTGCCGCCGCCAATCACCAGGCCGACCTGAACGCCGATGCCGACCAGTTGGCCAACTTCCAGCGCCATGCGGTCGAGCACCTTGGGGTCGATCCCGAACTCTTCGGAGCCCATCAGGGCCTCGCCGCTAAGCTTGAGTAGAATGCGTTTATAGCGAGCCTGATAACCACTGCCCTGCTGAGCCATTGCGAATCTCTCCTGCGGCGTATTTTTAAAAATTCTTTGCGAGCCGTTTACGGCTTGCGTTCACTCTAGCTGGACGCTGCTACAGCGCCATCGGAACACGGCTTTGTAAGCCAGTTCCGAAGGGAAACCAAATAAAATCGGCCTTCCCATTTGAAAAGAGGCTGCGCGCGTGAGCGGGCAGCCTCTTTCGGGCGACAGTTGAAAACTGTCTTATTGCTTGGCGGCAGCCAGCTGGGCAGCAACTTCTTCAGCGAAGTTGTCGACCGGCTTCTCGATGCCGTCGCCTACTTTGAAGTAGGTGAAGGAAACGATTTCAGCACCGGCTTTCTTGGCCAGTTCGCCAACCTTGATTTCAGGGTTCTTGACGAACGCCTGCTCAACCAGGCTCGCCTCAGCCAGGAACTTGCTGATACGGCCTTTGATCATGTTTTCAACGATGTTTTCCGGCTTGCCGGCGATCTTGTCAGCGTTCAGGCTCAGGAACACGGCTTTCTCGCGCTCAACAGCTTCAGCGGACACTTCCGATGGCAGCAGGAACTCAGGGTTGCTGGCCGCTACGTGCATAGCGATGTCTTTGGCCAGCTCGACGTTGCCGCCTTTCAGGACAACTGCAACACCGATCTTGTTACCGTGCAGGTAACCACCAACAACATCACCTTCAACGCGGACCAGGCGACGGATGTTGACGTTTTCGCCAACCTTGCCGACCAGTACCAGACGATCAGCTTCTTGAGCTTCGATCAGAGGCTCAACAGTAGTCAGCTTCTCGTCGAATGCTTTCTGAACGCTGGCAGCAACGAAGGCTTTGAAATCGTCTTGCAGGGCCAGGAAGTCGGTCTGCGAGTTCACTTCCAGCAGAACGGCGGATTTACCGTCTTCAACCAGAGCGATCGCGCCTTCAGCAGCTACGTTGCCTGCTTTCTTGGCAGCCTTGATGGCGCCGGAAGCACGCATGTCATCAATGGCTTTTTCGATGTCGCCGTCAGCCTTTTCCAGGGCTTTCTTGCAATCCATCATGCCTTCGCCAGTACGCTCACGCAGTTCTTTAACCAACGCTGCAGTAATTGCTGCCATTTTCAAATTCCTCTTGGATAGGTTTTCAACCATTCCACCCGATCGAACGGGGGATCAATTCTTCCCGAATCACCCTTGTAGGCCGCTGCACGTTACAGATGATGTAGCTGCGCTGCCGACAAATGGTTTTCGAGGTGGCAAAAAGGGGGCCAAGCCCCCTTTTTGCTTACTGAGTCAACGCCAGGGCGCTAATTACTCAGCGGCAGCTACCGGAGCTTCTTCAACGAACTGCTCGGTACCGCCAGCAACGTGGTTGCGACCACGGATTACAGCGTCAGCCATCGAACCCATGTACAGCTGGATAGCGCGGATTGCGTCATCGTTGCCTGGGATGATGTAGTCAACGCCTTCCGGGCTGCTGTTGGTATCGACTACGCCGATAACAGGGATGCCCAGCTTGTTGGCTTCGGTGATCGCGATGCGCTCGTGATCAACGTCGATAACGAACAGTGCGTCAGGCAGACCGCCCATGTCCTTGATACCACCCAGGGAACGATCGAGCTTTTCCAGGTCACGGGAGCGCATCAGCGCTTCTTTCTTGGTCAGCTTGGCGAAAGTACCGTCTTCGGCTTGCACTTCAAGGTCACGCAGACGCTTGATGGAAGCACGGATGGTTTTGAAGTTGGTCAGCATGCCGCCCAACCAGCGGTGGTCGACGTACGGCGAACCGCAACGTGCTGCTTCTTCAGCAACGATCTTGCCAGCGGAACGCTTGGTGCCGACGAACAGGATCTTGTTTTTGCCCTGGGCCAGGCGCTCAACGAAAGTCAGAGCTTCGTTGAACATTGGCAGGGTTTTTTCAAGGTTGATAATGTGAATCTTGTTACGCGCGCCGAAAATGTATTTACCCATTTTCGGGTTCCAGTAACGGGTCTGGTGACCGAAGTGCACACCGGCCTTCAGCATATCGCGCATGTTGACTTGGGACATGATAGTTCCTTAATAAGTCGGGTTTGGCCTCCACGTATCCCAATGACCAACCAGCGGCATCAAGGCCTCCGGCACCCAGGTCATCGTGTCGACACGTGTGTGGATTTAAGCTTTGCGGGGTATCCCCGGAAAGCGGCGCATTTTATACCACAGCATCGGCAAAAACGAAACCAGCAATCACATTTGTCGCCGACCGCATTCTCGTAAGCCCTTGAATAGAGCCCATATACCCCTACCTTATAGAGAGAAGCGATCATCAGAGGCTCATGATTTGACGCCAGCGTCTGTTAGAATCGCGTTTTTTGTGGCTTGTGCGAATTCTGTAACCTTTTGTCGCGCGCCCGTAAACCGTATTGATTTCAGCGCGTCGCGCTAGAGAGAGCCTGTATGACCGTTAGTTTGAAAACCGCCGAAGACATCGCCGGCATGCGCATCGCCGGTAAACTGGCAGCCGACGTGCTGGAAATGATCGCCGAGCACGTCAAGCCCGGCGTCACTACCGAAACCCTGAACCAGATTTGCCACGACTATATAGTCAACGTGCAAGGCGCCATTCCTGCACCGCTGAACTACAAGGGCTTCCCCAAGTCGATCTGCACCTCGGTCAACCACGTGGTCTGCCACGGGATTCCGGGCGACAAGCCATTGAAGGACGGCGACACCCTGAACATCGACGTCACCGTGATCAAGGACCGCTACTTCGGCGACACCAGCCGCATGTTCCACGTCGGCACCGTGCCAGTCTGGGCCGAGCGCCTGTCCCAGGTGACTCAGGAATGCATGTACAAGGCCATCGAAATTGTAAAACCCGGCTGCCGCCTGGGTGACATCGGTGAAGTGATCCAGAAGCATGCTGAAAAGAACGGCTTCTCGGTGGTACGTGAATTCTGCGGCCACGGCATCGGCACAGTGTTCCACGAAGAGCCTCAAATCCTGCACTACGGCCGCGCCGGCACCGGCATGGAGCTCAAAGCGGGCATGACCTTCACTATCGAGCCGATGATCAACCAAGGCAAGGCCGACACCAAGGTGCTGGGCGACGGCTGGACCGCCATCACCAAGGACCGCAAGCTCTCCGCCCAGTGGGAACACACCCTGCTGGTCACCGAGACCGGCTACGAGATCTTCACCCTGCGCGCCGACGACACGATCCCACGCGTTTCAGCCTAAAGGCTGTACAGGTTTTCCCAACGGTGTAATGACTGACTGACAGATAGAAAGGAAAGCCGATCAATGCCCCAGGTGGATCCCGAACTCTTCGACCGTGGCCAGTTCCAGGCCGAACTGGCCCTGAAGGCGAGCCCCATCGCCGCTTTCAAGAAGGCGATCCGCCAGGCCCGCGAGGTGCTCGATGAGCGCTTTCGCAGTGGCCGGGACATACGCCGCCTGATCGAGGACCGCGCCTGGTTCGTCGATAACATCCTGCAAAAGGCTTGGGAGCAGTTCAACTGGAGTGAAGACGCCGATATTGCCCTGGTGGCGGTCGGCGGCTACGGGCGCGGTGAACTGCACCCCTACTCCGACATCGACCTGCTGATCCTGCTGGACAGCGCCGACCATGAGATCTTTCGCGATTCCATCGAGCGCTTTCTCACATTGCTGTGGGACATCGGCCTGGAAGTCGGCCAGAGCGTGCGCTCGGTGGACGAGTGCGCCCAAGAAGCCCGCGCCGACCTCACCATCATCACCAACCTGATGGAAAGCCGCACCATCGCCGGCCCAGAGCGTCTGCGCCAGCGCATGCTCGAAGTCACCAGTACCGCGCACATGTGGCCAAGCAAGGACTTTTTCCTCGCCAAGCGTGCCGAGCAGAAGGCTCGTCACCACAAGTACAACGACACCGAATACAACCTGGAACCCAACGTCAAAGGCTCGCCTGGCGGGCTGCGGGACATCCAGACTATTTTGTGGGTAGCTCGTCGCCAGTACGGCACCCTGAACCTGCGGGCACTCGCCGGCGAAGGCTTTCTGGTGGAGAGCGAAAACGCCCTGCTGGCCTCGTCCCAGGAGTTCTTGTGGAAAGTGCGCTACGCCCTGCACATGCTCGCCGGGCGCTCCGAAGACCGCCTGCTGTTTGACCATCAACGCTCCATCGCCACCTTGCTGGGCTTTGAAGGCGAAGACGCCAAGACCAGCATCGAAAGCTTCATGCAGCAGTACTACCGGGTGGTCATGAGCATCGCCCAGCTCAGCGACCTGATCATCCAGCACTTCGAAGAAGTGATCCTGGCCCCTGAAGACGAAGCGCCGCCGCAACCGATCAACGCCCGCTTCCAACTGCATGACGGCTATATCGAGGCGCGTAACGACAATGTGTTCCGCCGCACGCCGTTCGCCATGCTGGAAATCTTCGTGCTGATGGCCCAGCAGCCCGAAATCAAAGGCGTGCGCGCCGATACCATCCGCCTGCTGCGGGAAAACCGTCATTTGATCGACGACGAATTCCGCAACGATATCCGCAACACCAGCCTGTTTATCGAACTGTTCAAGTGCAAGATCGGCATCCACCGCAACCTGCGGCGGATGAACCGTTACGGCATCCTCGGGCGCTACCTGCCGGAGTTCGGTTTTATCGTCGGGCAGATGCAGCACGACCTGTTCCACATCTATACGGTAGACGCCCACACTCTGAACCTGATCAAGCACCTGCGTAAGTTGCAATACATCCAGGTGTCAGAGAAATTCCCGCTGGCCAGCAAGCTCATGGCCAAGCTGCCCAAGCCCGAGTTGATCTACCTGGCCGGGCTGTACCACGACATTGGCAAGGGCCGCCATGGCGACCATTCGGAAGTTGGCGCGGTCGACGCCGAAGCCTTCTGCCAGCGCCACCAGTTGCCCGTGTGGGACAGCCGCCTGATCGTCTGGCTGGTGCAAAACCATCTGGTGATGTCGACCACCGCCCAGCGCAAGGATCTGTCCGACCCACAGGTGATCCACGATTTTGCCGGCATCGTCGGTGACGAGACCCGCCTGGACTACCTGTACGTGCTGACCGTCTCTGACATCAACGCCACCAACCCGACGCTTTGGAACTCGTGGCGCGCCAGCCTGCTGCGCCAGCTCTACACCGAGACCAAGCGCGCCCTGCGCCGTGGCCTGGAAAACCCGGTAGACCGCGAAGAGCAGATCCGCCGTACCCAAAGCGCTGCCCTGGACATCCTGGTACGCGGCGGCAATGACCCGGACGACGTTGAGCAACTGTGGTCGCAACTGGGGGACGATTACTTCCTGCGCCACACCGCTGGCGATGTGGCCTGGCACAGCGACGCGATCCTGCAACAACCGGTCGACGGCGGCCCGCTGGTACTGATCAAGGAAACCACCCAGCGCGAATTCGAAGGCGGCACGCAAATTTTCATCTACGCACCCGACCAACACGACTTCTTTGCCGTGACCGTGGCGGCCATGGATCAGCTCAACCTGAACATCCATGACGCACGGGTGATCACCTCCAGCAGCCAGTTCACCCTCGACACCTATATCGTGCTCGACACTGAAGGCGAGTCGATTGGCGACAACCCGGCGCGGGTCAAAAAAATCCGCGAAGGCCTTACCGAGGCCCTGCGCAACCCTGACGACTACCCGACCATCATCCAGCGCCGGGTACCGCGCCAGCTCAAGCACTTTGCGTTTGCGCCCCAGGTGACCATTTCCAACGATGCCCAACGGCCGGTGACGGTACTGGAACTCAGCGCACCGGATCGTCCAGGCCTGCTGGCACGTATCGGCGGGATTTTCCTGGAGTTCGACCTGTCGTTGCAGAACGCCAAGATTGCGACCCTCGGTGAGCGCGTGGAAGACGTGTTCTTCATCACCGATGCCGACAACCAGCCGCTGTCCGACCCAGAGCTGTGCGTGCGGTTGCAGGAGGCGATTGTCGAGCAGTTGAGCGTGACCCAGGAGCCGGGCGTCGAACTGACCCGCCTGACCATTTGATTATTTAACTTTGTAAACACGACCCCTGTGGGAGCTGGCTTGCCTGCGATAGAGACACCGCGGTGTCACTGATACACCGAGGCGATGCCATCGCAGGCAAGCCAGCTCCCACCAGGTCTGCGTACACCGTGATAGAGGCTTACATGAACAACGCCCTGAACCAGCTCCAGCCCTACCCGTTCGAGAAACTGCGTGCCCTGCTGGGCAGCGTCACGCCAAACCCGGACAAGCGCCCGATTGCCTTGTCCATCGGTGAACCAAAGCACAAATCCCCGGCGTTCGTGGCCGAAGCACTCAGCAATAACCTCGACCAGATGGCCGTCTACCCGACTACCCTCGGTATCCCGGCCCTGCGCGAGGCCATCGGCGCCTGGTGCGAACGCCGCTTCGACGTGCCCAAAGGCTGGCTCGACCCGGCGCGTAATATCCTGCCGGTCAACGGCACGCGCGAAGCACTGTTTGCCTTCACCCAAACCGTGGTCAATCGCGGTGACGATGCGCTGGTGGTGAGCCCGAACCCTTTCTACCAAATCTATGAAGGCGCCGCGTTCCTGGCCGGGGCCAAGCCGCATTACCTGCCCTGCCTGGACGCCAACGGCTTTAACCCGGATTTCGACGCCGTGACGCCGGACATCTGGAAGCGCTGCCAAATCCTGTTCCTGTGCTCCCCCGGCAACCCGACCGGCGCGTTGATTCCTGTCGAGACCTTGAAAAAACTCATCGCCCTGGCCGACGAATATGACTTCGTGATCGCCGCCGACGAGTGCTACAGCGAGTTGTACTTCGACGAACAAACCCCGCCGCCGGGCCTGCTGAGCGCCTGCGTCGAACTGGGCCGCGAAGACTTCAAACGCTGCGTGGTGTTCCACAGCCTGTCCAAGCGCTCCAACCTGCCGGGCCTACGCTCCGGTTTTGTAGCCGGCGACGCCGAGATCCTCAAGGCCTTCCTGCTGTACCGCACCTACCACGGCTGTGCGATGCCGGTGCAAACCCAGTTGGCGAGCATTGCTGCCTGGCAGGATGAGGCCCACGTACTGGCCAACCGTGACCTGTATCGCGAGAAGTTCGACGCCGTGCTGGCGATTCTCAAGCCGGTGCTGGACGTACAAAGCCCGGATGGCGGTTTCTACCTGTGGCCGAATGTGAAAGGCGACGACGCGGCGTTCTGCCGTGATCTGTTTGTGGAAGAGCATGTGACCGTGGTGCCGGGTTCGTACCTGTCTCGTGAAGTGGACGGTTTCAACCCAGGTGCCGGGCGCGTGCGACTGGCGCTGGTCGCGCCGTTGGCGGAGTGCGTGGAAGCGGCGCAGCGGATTCGGGATTTTATTACCCGTAACAAGTAAATAGCGCGCAATTTCTCACAACCAAGATCTGAACCCTTCCTGCGTCAGGGACGAATAAACCTTCAGGTTCGTCTCTGCCCGCGGAAAGGAAAACCGCCATGATCTCCGCTTCTGCCATTACCAACACTATCGCCCTTTGCGTTAATCACTCAGACCCTGCGCCCCCTCAAACCCAAACCTTCTCCAGAAGTCGGCGCAATGTCGGTGAGCTGGCTACATACTGGCCACAAAACAGCACGATCAAGATCGCGATGTACGATTACAAAATAGATGACCCCTACGAGTTGGCAGTCAAGAAAGCTGCCAGCCAATGGTTGCCGCATATCAATCTCAAGTTCGACTTCGTAACGGGTGAAGAAGGTGACGTGAGAATCGCTGCGAACCCGCACCATGGCGGCCAATCGACCGTGGGTACCCATTCGCAGAGCGTCGCCCCCTGGGAACCAACAATGATACTGCCGAGCAACCACACAACCGCCACCTTCGACAGCACTGTATTGCACGAATTCGGGCATATGCTGGGGGCACACCACGCGCATCAACATCCAGATGCCAACATTCCTTGGCACCAACCCAGCCTTGACCAGCACTTTTCTGCCGCCCGACAGCAAGTCAACTGGCTGCCCCTGCCGCGCAGCGATCAATACGAGTTATTGCCCTATGACCCAGACTCGATCATGCATTACTCCATCAACCCTGAGCTGACCACTGAAAACACGTTCCACTCAAGAAACGCAATGCTCAGCGAGGACGACATCGCCTGGGCAAAAAAAACTTACCCCAAGGCACCAACCGAGTAGATACCAGGGATCACCTCTGTGGCGCCAGGCCAGCCTCACTCATATCCAAATCAGCCAGCACCTCACGTAACACATCATCACCAATCTCGTGCTGACGGCTCAGCCTGTAGAGCTCCAATCGCTGGGCTCGCAAGGCTTTAAGCCGCAGCTTGCTTTCCAGTTGGTCCATCTGGAAGGCCAAAGCCTGGGCTTCAGCCGAGTCATTGAACACCTCGAGCTGGTGACGATACTCCGACATGATCCGCGCCTTGAGCTCCGTAGCCAACGCCGCCTGCGCAGCGTCCTGAGAGTCACCGGCCTCCTCAACCTCCAACGCGTGGATTGCCGCAACGGCGGTTTTCTTCCAAGCCTCGCGCACTTCCTTGTGGCGCTTTTCATCGGGACTTTTTTCGATGCCACGCAGCAACAGCGGCAAGGCGATGCACGCTGCAATCAGCGACAGCAGGATTACGCCGGCAGCGATAAAGATCAGCAGGTCGCGCTCGGGAAAGTCCTGGCCTGGCGCCAACAGCAACGGCACCGACATCACCCCCGCCAGGGTCACGGCACCACGCACACCGCCGACGGTCAGCAGCCAGCAGGAACGGGCGGTCGGCACCAGCGTCAGTTCACTTTTCCCACGCAGTTTTCGCAGCAAGCCCGACAGCCGCCAGATGCTCTGTACCCAGATAAAGCGCAACACCACCAGCACCAGGAAGATCGCGAGTACATCCAGGCACCGATAAAACAGGGCAGGCCATAGTGTCGGCTCATGACTGACCACGGCCTTGATGATGTCCGGCAGTTGCAGGCCCAGCAGCAAAAAGATCAAACCATTGAACGCAAATTCCAACAGCGACCAGACACTGCGGTTGAGCAAGCGTGTGCTGGTCTGGCGCGGCAGCAGGTCGAGCCAGCTTTGCATCATGCCGGCCGCCACAGCAGACAGAATGCCCGACGCCCCCAGGCGTTCAGCCAGGACGTAGGCGGCAAACGGCAGCAGCAACATGAACACGACATGTGTGGCCGGGTCATCCCAGCCGCGCGCAATCATCCACGCGCGCAGCCGCCCGACCAGCCAGCTCAATGCCACGCCGACAGCCAGGCCACCTACCGCCACCAAGACAAACGTAAGACTGGCATCTGCCAGGGAAAACACCCCGGTTAACGCCGCCACCAGGGCAAACTTGAAGGTCACCAGGCCCGACGCGTCGTTCATCAACGCCTCACCCTGCAACATATGCATCAACGGCGTGGGCAGACGGTTCTGGGCAATGGCCGACACCGCCACGGCATCCGTTGGCGACAACACGGCCGCCAGGGCGAAGGCTACTGGCAGCGGGATTGTCGGCAAAATCCAGTGAATAAAGTAACCAGCACCGACAACCGTAAATAGCACCAGCCCCACCGCCAGGGTCAGGATCGGCCCTCGCAAGCGCCACAGTTCACGCTTGGGCATACGCCAGCCGTCGGAGAACAATAGCGGCGGCAGGAACAGAAACAGGAACAGCTCCGGGTCCAGCGCTACATGCAGCCCCAGCGTGGGCCAGGCCAGCAGGGCACCGGCGGCAATCTGCACCAGCGGCAGCGGCAAGGGGATGACACGCCCAACCAGACGCGAAACGCTGACCAGCATCAGCAGGATAAGAACGGTGTAGGCGGTTTGCATAAAGCGGGGTTCCCGGACAATCGACTTGCTACGACACACTTGAGGCAACGCTGCGCCTTTGAAGTGCCATATTAGCCGGCTATGTTACCGCCTGGCATTTGCACATAAGTCGCACGCCAGCATGACGAGCGGCACCACAGGCCGCTGGTCGTGGCATAATCCCGATCCTTTCGTTTTCATTGGTCCAAAGGGGGGCAATTCCTTGACCGCTTCAAGCAAAACCTTGCACCTTTTCGGCATCAAAGCCTGCGACACCATGAAAAAAGCGCGCACCTGGCTCGATGAGCACGCGGTGAGCTATGAGTTCCACGACTACAAAACGGCCGGTATCGACCGCGAACACTTGACCCAATGGTGCAATGAGCACGGTTGGCAGGTGGTTTTGAACCGTGCGGGCACCACCTTTCGCAAACTCGAAGACGAACGCAAAGCCGATCTCGATCAGTCGAAAGCCATTGAATTGATGCTCGCACAACCCTCGATGATCAAGCGCCCGGTGCTTGATCTCGGTGACAGAACCCTGATTGGCTTCAAGCCAGATATTTATTCGGCGGCCCTCAAGTAGGCCAGCCCTTTCCATTTTTGTAGAGGTAACAGCATGTCCAATTCCCTGTTCAGCCTGGGCTTCGGCGTCGGCACTCAGAACCGCCAAGGTGCTTGGCTGGAAGTGTTTTACGCACAACCGTTGCTCAACCCATCGGCCGACATCGTCGCCGCCATCGCGCCGATCCTGGGTTACACCGAAGGTAACCAGGCCATCACCTTTACCGTTACCCAGGCCCTGCAACTGGCCGACGCACTCAAAGGCGTCGACGCTACCCAAGCCGCGCTGCTGAGCCGCTTGGCTGAAAGCCACACGCCGTTGGTCGCCACCCTGCTGGCCGAAGACGCCGCGCTGACCTCCACCCCTGAGGCCTACCTCAAGCTGCACCTGCTCTCCCATCGCCTGGTCAAGCCTCACGGCCTGAGCCTGGCCGGTGTGTTCCCGCAGCTGCCGAACGTAGCCTGGACCAGCCAAGGCGCGATCGACATCGGTGAGCTGGCCGAACGCCAGCTGGAAGCGCGCCTGCGTGGCGAGCTGCTGGAAGTGTTCTCGGTGGACAAGTTCCCGAAAATGACCGACTACGTGGTGCCGGCTGGCGTGCGTATCGCTGACGCCGCGCGTATCCGCCTGGGCGCCTACGTGGGCGAAGGCACCACCGTGATGCACGAAGGTTTCGTCAACTTCAATGCCGGCACCGAAGGCCCGGGCATGATCGAAGGCCGTGTATCGGCTGGCGTGTTTGTTGGCAAGGGCTCGGACCTGGGCGGCGGTTGCTCCACCATGGGCACCCTGTCGGGTGGCGGCAACATTGTGATCAAGGTCGGCGAAGGCTGCCTGATCGGTGCCAACGCCGGTATCGGCATCCCGTTGGGCGACCGCAACACCGTTGAATCGGGCCTGTACGTCACCGCCGGTACCAAGGTTGCGCTGCTGGACGAGCAAAACCAACTGGTCAAGGTGGTCAAGGCACGTGACTTGGCTGGTCAGCCAGACCTGCTGTTCCGCCGCAACTCCGAGACCGGTGCCGTGGAGTGCAAAACCCACAAATCGGCCATCGAACTGAACGAAGCGCTGCACGCTCACAACTAAGCAGCCACTCGATGCCACTAGCGGGCCCCGACCCTGGGGCTCGCTTATACGAGTCTTGAACACCATGCTTGTGCCCTCCCCCTGGCGCGCCGATTTCCCGGCCATCGCCACCCTGCAACGGCAAGACCAGACTTATCTGGACAACGCCGCGACCACGCAAAAACCCCAGGCCCTGTTGGACGCCATCAGCCATTACTACGCCAATGGCGCAGCCAATGTGCACCGTGCCCAGCATTTGCCAGGCGCCCACGCGACCCAGGCTTTCGAAGACAGCCGCAGCAAGGTCGCGCAGTGGTTGCACGCAGGTGACAGCGGGCAGATCGTGTTTACCCACGGCGCGACCTCTGCGCTGAACCTCTTGGCCTATGGCCTTGAGCACTTATTCAATGCGGGCGATGAGATTGTCATCAGCGCCCTGGAACATCACGCCAACCTGCTGCCGTGGCAGCAACTGGCCAAGCGTCGCGCTCTGGAGCTGGTGGTATTGCCGCTGGGCGATGACGGCGTGATCGACCTCGCCGCCGCCGCCGAATTGATCGGCCCGCGCACACGGCTGCTAGCGGTGAGCCAGTTATCCAACGTGCTGGGCGCCTGGCAACCGTTGGAGGCCCTGCTGGCACTGGCCCGGCCACACGGAGCCCTGACAGTGGTCGATGGCGCCCAAGGCATCGTCCATGGCCGTCACGACGTGCAGGCCCTGGGTTGCGACTTCTATGTGTTTTCCAGCCATAAGCTCTACGGCCCGGACGGCGTTGGCGTGCTGTTTGGGCGCAATGAAGCCCTGCATCACCTGCGCCACTGGCAGTTTGGCGGCGAGATGGTGCAACAGGCGGACTACCACAGCGCCAGCTTTCGCCCGGCACCATTGGGCTTTGAGGCCGGCACCCCGCCGATTGCCAGCGTGATCGGCCTGGGCGCCAGCCTGGATTACCTGAGTTCGCTGGATCAGCAGGCCGTAATCGCCCATGAAGCGGCCCTGCACGATTACCTGTTGCGCGGGCTCAAGGCACGCAATGGCGTGCAGGTGCTGGGCTCACCTCAGGTGGCGTTGGTCAGTTTTGTGGTCGAAGGGGTGCACAACGCCGACCTTGCGCACCTGTTGACCGAGCAAGGGATTGCCGTACGCGCTGGCCATCACTGCGCGATGCCATTGCTCAAGGCGATGCATCTGTCAGGGGCGATTCGGGTATCGCTGGCGCTGTATAACGACTCCGATGACGTGGAGCGTTTCTTTGAAGCGCTGGATCAAGCGCTGGATATGCTCCGATGAGTTTGCCCGTTGATGCGGCGAATGCACTTGAAGCGTTCCAGGCTGTCGGCAGTTGGGAGCAGCGCGCGCGGATGTTGATGCAATGGGGCGAGCGCATGCCGCCGCTGGCGCCTGAAGATAAAGTCGACGCCAACCTGGTACAGGGTTGTGAAAGCCTGGTGTGGTTGGTGGGAAGGTTGCAGGATGGGCATTGGCAGTTTGCTGCTGCCAGTGATGCACGGTTGATTCGCGGGTTGGTGGCGTTGTTGCTGGCGCGGGTCAATGGACTTTCTGCCGCCGAGTTGCAGGCGGTTGATCTGCCGGATTGGTTCAATCAACTGGGCCTTTCGCGCCAACTGTCGCCGTCCCGAAGCAATGGCCTGAATGCGGTATTGCAGCGCATGCGTGAATTAAGCCAGGCACAAAACTAAATGTGGGAGGGGCTTGCTCCCGATAGCGATGGATCAGTCAACTTATTCAGTGACTGACACTCTGCTATCGGGAGCAAGCCCCCTCCCACATTTGAATTGTGTAAGGCCCTGAGATTTAGGCAGGCTTGACCCGCTCAGAAGGCCTGCGCACCCCGGCCACAATCTTGTCCACCGCCTTGGTCGCCGCCACCATGCCAAACGTGGCCGTGACCATCATTACCGCGCCAAACCCGCCGGCGCAGTCCAGCTTCACCCCATCCCCGACAAAACTCTTCTGCAAACAAATGCTGCCATCCGGCTTGGGATAGCGCAGTTGCTCGGTGGAGAACACGCACGGCACGCTGTAATGGCGGGTCACGGTGCGTGAGAAGTTGTAATCACGGCGCAAGGTAGAGCGCACTTTCGACGCCAGCGGGTCATTGAACGTGCGGTTCAAATCGCACACCTGGATCAGCGTCGGGTCGATCTGCCCGCCAGCGCCGCCGGTGGTGATGATTTGGATCTTGCGGCGCTTGCACCAGGCAATCAGTGCCGCCTTGGCATTCACCGCATCAATGCAATCGATCACGCAATCGATATTCGGCGTGATGTATTCGGCCATGGTGTCGCGGGTCACGAAGTCAGCCACCGCATGCACGGTGCAATCCGGGTTGATCGCGCGCAGGCGCTCAGCCATCACCTCGACCTTGGGTTTGCCCACGGTGCTGTCCAGCGCGTGCAACTGGCGGTTGCTGTTGCTGACACACACATCGTCCAAGTCAAACAGCGAAATCTCACCCACCCCGCAACGGGCCATGGCTTCCGCCGCCCACGAGCCCACGCCGCCGACACCGACGATCGCCACATGAGCGGCTTTCAAGCGTTCCAGGCCTTCAATGCCATACAAGCGGGCGACGCCTGCAAACCGCGGATCTTCTGTACTCATGACCATTACCCCAAAAACCGGCGCGCATTATGGGCTACGCAGCGGCAAGTTTTAAGCTACAAGTGACAAGTAAAGAACTTAGATGACCTTTCGCGGACTAAAGTCCGGCTTTTCTCTGTCTGCTATACGCTTAAGGGAAGCGTCGGTGTAGGATGCGCGCCGTTCGGCGCAGGCCGACACCTCTTTTCGTTCCACACCCTTTGGAACCCGAAATAACCATGGCATCGCGTAAATTTGGACTCAACCTGGTGATCGTGCTGGCAATTGCCGCGCTGTTCACCGGTTTCTGGGCGCTGATCAACCGCCCGGTTACCGCCCCCAACTGGCCTGAGCAAATCTCCGGTTTTTCCTACTCGCCGTTCCAGCAAGGCCAGTTCCCACAGAAAAACCAGTTCCCGACTGACGAGCAGATGCGTCAGGACCTTGCGATCATGAGCAAGCTGACGGACAACATCCGTACCTACTCGGTCGATGGCACCCTGGGTGACATTCCCAAGCTGGCGGAAGAGTTCGGCCTGCGAGTGACCCTGGGCATCTGGATCAGCCCAGACCTGGAACGCAACGAGCGCGAAATCCAGCGCGCCATCGAAATCGCCAACAGCTCACGCAGTGTGGTGCGGGTGGTGGTGGGTAACGAAGCCGTATTCCGCAAAGACATCACCCCTGAAGCGCTGATCGTGTTGCTCGACCGAGTACGCGCCGCCGTCAAAGTGCCGGTCACGACCTCCGAGCAATGGGACATCTGGGAAAAAAACCCACAGCTGGCCAAGCACGTCGACCTGATCGCCGCGCACATCCTGCCGTTCTGGGAATACATTCCGATGGACAAGGCCGGCCAATACGTACTCGACCGCGCCAAGGATCTGAAGAAGCTGTTCCCGAAAAAGCCGCTGCTGCTGTCGGAAGTGGGCTGGCCGAGTAACGGGCGCATGCGCGGAGGCAATGAAACGTCGCCGGCCGACCAGGCGATTTACCTGCGTACGCTGGTAAATAAACTCAATCGCCAAGGCTATAACTACTTCGTGATCGAGGCATTCGATCAGCCGTGGAAAGTCAGTGACGAAGGCTCAGCCGGCGCTTACTGGGGCGTGTTCAACGGCGCGCGCCAGCAGAAATTCAACTTTGAAGGCCCGGTGGTGGCGATCCCGCAATGGCGCGTGCTGGCCATCGGTTCGGTGGTGCTGGCGCTGTTGTCGCTGACGCTGCTGATGATCGACGGCTCGGCCCTGCGCCAGCGTGGCCGCACCTTTCTGACCTTTATCGCGTTCCTGTGCGGTTCGGTGTTGGTATGGATCGGTTACGACTACAGCCAGCAATACAGCACCTGGTTCAGTCTCACCGTGGGCATCCTCTTGGCCCTCGGCGCCCTGGGCGTGTTTATCGTGCTGCTGACCGAAGCCCATGAGCTGGCGGAAGCGGTATGGACCCACAAGCGCCGGCGTGAATTCCTGCCGGTGGAAGGCGAATCAGACTACCGCCCGAAAGTGTCGATCCATGTGCCGTGCTACAACGAGCCGCCGGAGATGGTCAAACAGACCCTCGACGCCCTCGCCGCACTGGATTACCCGGACTACGAAGTCCTGATCATCGACAACAACACCAAAGACCCGGCTGTTTGGGAACCGGTGCGTGATTACTGCGAGACCCTGGGCCCGCGCTTCAAGTTCTTCCACGTCGCGCCCCTGGCTGGTTTCAAGGGCGGTGCGCTGAACTACCTGCTGCCGCACACCGCCAAGGATGCCGAAGTGATCGCGGTGATCGACTCGGACTACTGCGTGTCGCCAAACTGGCTCAAGCACATGGTGCCGCACTTCGCCGACCCTAAAATCGCCGTGGTGCAGTCGCCACAGGACTACCGCGACCAGAACGAAAGCACCTTCAAGAAGCTCTGCTACGCGGAATACAAAGGCTTCTTCCATATCGGCATGGTCACCCGCAACGACCGTGACGCGATCATCCAGCACGGCACCATGACCATGACCCGTCGCTCGGTGCTAGAGGAATTGGGTTGGGCTGACTGGTGCATCTGTGAAGACGCCGAACTGGGCCTGCGGATATTCGAGAAAGGTCTGTCGGCAGCGTATTACCACGATAGCTACGGCAAGGGCTTGATGCCGGATACCTTTATCGACTTCAAGAAACAGCGTTTCCGCTGGGCCTACGGTGCGATTCAGATCATCAAGCGTCACACCGCCAGCCTGCTGCGCGGCAAGGGCACCGAGTTGACCCGTGGTCAGCGCTACCACTTCCTTGCGGGCTGGTTGCCGTGGGTGGCGGACGGCATGAACATCTTCTTCACCGTGGGCGCACTGTTGTGGTCGGCGGCGATGATCATCGTGCCGACGCGGGTTGACCCGCCGTTGCTGATTTTCGCGATCCCGCCGTTGGCGCTGTTTGTGTTCAAGGTGGGCAAGATCGTCTTCCTGTACCGCCGCGCCGTGGGCGTGAACCTCAAAGATGCGTTCTGCGCCGCCTTGGCTGGCTTGGCGTTGTCGCACACCATCGCCAAGGCGGTGCTGTATGGCTTCTTCACCAGCAGCATTCCGTTCTTTCGTACGCCTAAAAACGCCGATAACCACGGCTTCTGGGTGGCGATTTCCGAAGCACGCGAAGAAATGTTCATCATGCTGCTGTTGTGGGGCGCCGCGCTGGGGATCTACCTGGTGCAGGGCCTGCCGAGCAATGACATTCGCTTCTGGGTGGTGATGCTGCTGGTGCAATCGCTGCCGTATGTGGCGGCGTTGATCATGGCGTTCCTGTCGTCGCTGCCTAAACCTGCGGCTATGCCTGAGCCTGCACCTGCGGTGTAAAAACTTGCGCAATGCACTAAACGGCGGCCTCTGGCCGCCGTTTTGCTATAAGATAACGGCCGTTTTGCACGACTTGGCCTGCCCTTATGCTCTATGTGGGAGGGGGCTTGCCCCCTCCCACATTGGATCTGAGCCACATCAGAGTCCTCATACGTCCTGCGCCCATTACACGCTTCCGGAGTTTTTCATGACGGCCCATGCCGACCTTTCGCCGACCCTTCAACTTGCCATCGACCTGATCCGTCGCCCCTCGGTGACGCCGATCGACGCCGATTGCCAGAAGCTGATGATGCAGCGCCTGGGCGATGCCGGTTTTGCGCTGGAGCCAATGCGCATCGAAGACGTGGACAACTTCTGGGCCACCCACGGCAAGCACGAAGGCCCGGTGCTGTGCTTCGCCGGTCACACTGACGTTGTACCCACCGGCCCGGTGCAGGCCTGGCAGAACGACCCGTTCGACGCGTTGATCGATGAAAACGGCATGCTCTGCGGGCGTGGCGCAGCCGACATGAAAGGCAGCCTTGCGGCCATGCTGGTGGCGTCCGAGCGTTTCGTCACCGACTACCCGGACCATAAAGGCTCGGTGGCTTTCCTGATCACCAGCGACGAAGAAGGCCCGGCGCACCACGGCACCAAGGCCGTGATCGAACGCCTGGCGGCCCGCAAGGAGCGCCTGGACTGGTGCATCGTCGGTGAGCCGTCGAGCACCACCTTGGTGGGCGATGTGGTCAAGAATGGCCGTCGCGGCTCCCTCGGCGCGACGCTGACCGTACGCGGTGTACAGGGCCACGTGGCCTACCCGCACTTGGCGAAGAACCCGATCCACCTGGCCGCTCCGGCCCTGGCCGAACTGGCCACCGAGCATTGGGACGACGGCAATACCTTCTTCCCGCCGACCAGCTTCCAGATCTCCAATCTCAATTCCGGCACCGGCGCCACCAATGTGATCCCCGGTGACCTGACGGCGGTGTTCAACTTCCGTTTCTCTACCGAGTCCACCGTTGAGGGCTTGCAACAGCGCGTTGCGGCGATCCTCGACAAGCACGGCCTGGACTGGCACGTGGAGTGGGCGCTGTCGGGCCTGCCGTTCCTCACTGAACCGGGCGCGTTGCTGGATGCGGTTTCCGCGAGCATCAAGGCGATCACCGGTCGCGAAACCAAGGCGTCCACCAGTGGTGGCACTTCGGATGGGCGCTTCATCGCCACCCTGGGCACACAAGTGGTCGAGCTGGGCCCGGTCAACGCGACGATCCACCAGGTCAACGAGCGCATTCTGGCCAGCGACCTCGATGTGCTGACCGAAATCTACTACCAGACCCTGATCAAGTTGCTCGCCTGATGCTGGCTTGCCCCATTTGCAGCGCCCCGCTCAACGCGGTGGACAATGGCGTGGCGTGCCCGGCCGGGCACCGCTTCGACCGCGCGCGCCAGGGTTACCTGAACCTGTTGCCGGTGCAGCACAAGAACAGCCGCGACCCGGGCGACAACCTCGCCATGGTCGAAGCGCGCCGCGACTTCCTCAACGCCGGGCACTACGCCCCGGTGGCCAAGCGCCTGGCGGAATTGGCTGCTGAACGCGCGCCGCAGCGCTGGGTAGATATCGGTTGTGGCGAGGGTTACTACACCGCGCAAATCGCCGACGCCCTGCCCCAGGCCGACGGTTATGCGCTGGATATCTCCAAGGAAGCGGTCAAGCGCGCCTGCAAGCGCAACCCGTCGCTGACGTGGTTGATCGCCAGCATGGCCCGTGTACCGTTGGCCGACGCCAGCTGCCAATTCCTGGCCAGTGTATTCAGCCCGCTGGACTGGCAAGAGGCCAAGCGTCTGCTCAGCCCCGGCGGCGGTTTGATGAAAGTCGGCCCCACCAGCGGCCACCTGATGGAATTGCGCGAACGCCTCTACGACGAAGTGCGTGAGTACACCGACGACAAGCACTTGGCCCTGGTGCCGGACGGTATGAGCCTGGCACACAGCGAAATGCTGGAGTTCACGCTAAGCCTGGCCGAGCCCCAGGACAGAGCCAATTTGCTGGCGATGACGCCCCACGGCTGGCGCGCCAGCGCCGAGCGCCGCAGTGAAGTGATCGAGGCGCCCGAACCGCTGCTGGTCACCGTATCGATGCGCTACGACTATTTCGTGCTTCAATAATCGACTTTTAACTATCCGCGAATGGATTTTCGAATCCCGCAACGAGGAACATCCATGCGCCAACCCGATATTGAGATTTACCTGAAGGACGCCGACGTCGACCACCGCGCCGTCGCCGCCTGGCTAGGCGCAGCCCTGGGCCCGTGCACCGACTGGGTTCAAAAAGGCCAAACCTACAAGTGCAAGGCCGGCAATGTGCCCGTGACCTGGCTGCCTAAAGCCGTCGGCAAGTGGAACAGCCTGTACCTGGAAAGCGACCAGACCCCGTGGGACGACGACATCGCTTGCGCCCGTGCAGCGTTTGCTTCGCTGAACGTGGAAGTGCGTTGCGCGCCGGGGACGTGGGTTGAGGAAGAAGGTGAAGAAAGCGCCGACACCTGGATTCGTATCAGCGCCGACGGTGAAGAGCAGATCACCTGGAAAACTGCCTGATTTTGAACTGCAAACCCAGATCAAAATGTGGGAGGGGGCTTGCCCCCGATGAGGGAGTGTCAGCTAAACATTTATGGCTGACACACCGCCATCGGGGGCAAGCCCCCTCCCACATGGGTTCAGCAGTGATGCAGGAATAGGGGTTCAGAGCCCCACCACATCCTCCGCCTGCAACCCCTTCTCGCCGGTTACCACGGCGTATTCCACCTGCTGGCCCTCGGCCAATGAGCGGTGGCCGTCACCGCGAATGGCGCGGTAGTGCACAAACACATCCTTGCCATCATCGCGCTGTATAAAGCCATAGCCCTTCGCATCGTTGAACCACTTCACATTGCCGGTTTCGCGCGTTGCCATCTGTTTTACTCCCACATGCATTTTTATTGTTGAGTGCCGCATTGAACTGCCGAGTATATGGCAGGCTCAAAAACGATCAACTCAAGTTTACTTCGCTGCTTTTTTGCCGATTTTCGGCGAATACGGCACACTACCCGCCCGAGCGCCTGCTCGGTTTTACCCACTTGAAGCAGCTCGCCTATGACCCGCTCCCCGTTCCGCCGTCTGGTGTTTGGCACCTTGCGCCGACTGTTGTACCTCTGGGTTCGCTCAGAGACGATCAACCAGTCGTCCCTTACCCTCAACCTGGACCGCAGCCGGCCGGTGTTCTACGTCCTGCAATCGCCCTCCCTCACCGAATTGGCCGTGGTCGATGCCGAGTGCACCAAGGCCGGCCTGCCGCGCCCGGTGCTGCCGGTATCGGTAGGCCCGCTGATGGAACCCGCGGCGTTCTTCTACCTCACGCCGGAGCCAGACTGGCTCGGCCGCCAGGACAAGCGCGGCGCGCCGCCAACCCTGACCCGCCTGGTCAATACCCTCACCGAGCATGCCGAAGAGAATGCACAAATCATTCCCGTCAGCGTGTTTTGGGGCCAGTCCCCCGCAAGCGAGTCCAGCCCGTGGAAGCTGCTGTTTGCCGACAGCTGGGCCGTTACCGGCCGCCTGCGCCGGTTGCTGAGCATCCTGATCCTGGGTCGCAAGACCCGCGTGCAATTCTCTGCGCCTATCAACCTGCGTGAATTGATCGAGCACAATAAAGGTCACGAACGCACCGTGCGCATGGCCCAGCGCATCCTGCGTGTGCACTTTCGTAACCTGAAAACCGCTGTGATCGGCCCCGACCTGTCCCATCGCCGTAACCTGGTGAAAGGCTTGGTGAATATGCCGCTGGTGCGCCAGGCCATTGCGGATGAAGCCGAAAGAGAAAAGATCAGCCCCGAAAAAGCCAAGGCCCAGGCCCTGCGCTACGGTAACGAGATCGCCTCGGACTACACCTACACCGCCATCCGCTTCCTTGAAGTGGTGCTGAGCTGGTTCTGGAACAAAATCTACGACGGCATCAAGGTCAACAACATCGAAGGCGTGCAAAAGGTTGCACAGGGTTACGAGGTGATCTACGTACCTTGTCACCGCAGCCATATCGACTATCTGTTGCTGTCCTATCTGCTGTTCAAAAATGGCCTGACCCCACCGCACATCGCCGCCGGCATCAACCTGAACATGCCAGTCATCGGCAGTCTGCTGCGCCGTGGCGGTGCGTTTTTCATGCGCCGCACCTTCAAGGGCAACCCGCTCTACACCTCAGTGTTCAACGAATACCTGCACACGCTGTTCACCAAGGGCTTCCCGGTGGAGTACTTCGTCGAAGGCGGACGCTCGCGCACCGGGCGCATGCTGCAACCAAAAACCGGGATGCTGGCGATTACCCTGCGCAGCTTCTTGCGCTCGTCACGCATGCCCATCGTGTTTGTGCCGGTGTATATCGGCTATGAGCGCGTGCTCGAAGGCCGTACCTACCTCGGCGAACTGCGCGGTGCGACCAAGAAGAAAGAATCGATCTTCGATATTTTCAAAGTGGTCGGTGCGCTCAAGCAGCGTTTTGGCCAGGTGGCGGTCAACTTCGGCGAGCCGATCAAACTGGCTGAATTCCTCGACCGCGAGCAACCGGATTGGCGCGCCCAAGAGCTGGGCCCGAACTACAAACCGGCGTGGCTCAACGAAACCACCAACCGTCTCGGCGAGCAGGTGGCGCGCCATCTGAACGAAGCCGCAGCGGTGAACCCGGTCAACCTGGTGGCGCTTGCGTTGCTGTCCACCACACGCCTGGCCCTGGATGAACAAGCCATGGCGCGCCAACTGGACCTGTACCTGGCGCTGCTGCGCCGCGTGCCTTACTCGCCTCACACCACCTTGCCCGAGGGCGATGGCCTGGCGCTGATCAAGCACGTTTTGGACATGGACCTGCTGTCGGAACAGAGCGACGCCCTCGGTAAGATCCTGTACCTGGACGAGCAGAACGCCGTCCTGATGACCTACTACCGCAACAACGTGTTGCATATCTTCGCGCTGCCGGCGTTGCTGGCGAGCTTCTTCCAGAGCAGTTCGCGCATGAGCCGCGAGCAGATTCTGCGCTACACCCACGCGCTGTACCCGTACCTGCAATCGGAACTGTTTATCCGCTGGTCGCTGGACGAGTTGGACACGGTCGTCGACCAATGGCTCGAAGCCTTCGTCGAACAGGGCCTGCTGCGCTTCGAAAACAACATCTACCTGCGCCCGGCGCCGAGCTCGCGGCACTTTGTGTTGCTGACGCTGCTGTCCAAGAGCATCGCCCAAACCCTGCAACGCTTTTACATGGCGATCTCGCTGCTGCTCAACAGCGGGCAGAGCAGCATCAGCGCCGAAGAGCTGGAAGACCTGTGCACGATCATGGCCCAGCGCCTGTCGATCCTGCATGGCCTGAACGCACCGGAGTTCTTCGACAAGAGCCTTTTCCGACATTTCATCCAGACATTGCTGGAGCAAGATGTGCTGCGCCGCGATGAAGCCGGCAAATTGAGTTACCACGATATGCTCGGCGAACTGGCCGAGGGCGCGGCCAAGCGCGTACTGCCGGCGGAGATTCGCTTGTCGATTCGCCAGGTGGCGTTACATCGCGTGGATGATGAGCCGGTCGAAGCACAGGCCCCCAAAACTGAATAAAGCCGCTAGATTGAATAAGGCGCCGGGAGGTTTCCGGCGCCGCTTACAAGGAGCCACACCATGAAAAAGATCATCCTCTTCGGCCTTACCGCCCTGCTTGGAGCTTGCCAGTCCATGAGCCCTGCGCCCAAAGCCAGCCTTGATGGCGAAGTGTTCTACCTGCAACGTATCGCCCTGCCGCCGACCGCCACCTTGAGCGTCAGCCTGCAAGACGTCTCCCTGGCCGACGCACCGGCGGTGACCCTCGCCGAGCAGAAAGGCCCGGTCAAAGGCCAGGTGCCGTTGCCCTTCCACCTGAGCTACGACCCCGCCCAGGTCAAGCCCGGCCACAGTTATTCGGTGAGTGCTCGCATCGAGCTGGATGGCAAGCTACTGTTTATCACCACCGAACGGCACTCTGTGCAGCTCAACGGCCAGGACCCACAACCTTTGCGCCTGCGCGTTGATGCTGTGGCCCACTGAATTCGATTAAAAGGAAGTGCCCATGCTCCGTAACTCTCTTCGCTTTACTGCCCTGTGCGCTGGCCTGCTGCTCGGCGCCAACGCCATGGCCCTGGACTTGAGCAGCCTGTCCCAAGGCGATGCCAGCGGCGGCCTCAAGGACGCACTGACCCAGGGCGCACAGATCGCCGTGAAACAACTGGGCGTACCTGGAGGCTTCAGCAATAACCCTGAAGTGAAGATCGGCCTGCCCGGCAAGCTGGGTAACGTCGCCGACAAGCTGAAAATGTTCGGCATGGGTGATCAAGTCACCCAGCTCGAAACCAGCATGAACAAAGCCGCTGAAACCGCCGTGACCCAGGCTCAGCCGATCCTGGTGAACGCCGTGAAGAACATGAGCGTGACCGACGCCAAGGGCATTCTCAGCGGCGGCCAGGATTCGGCCACCCAATACCTGAACAAAAGCAGCCGCGAACAAATCCGCGCCAAGTTCCTGCCCATCGTCAAAGCTGCCACTGACAAGGTTGGCGTGGCCCAGCAATACAACGCCCTGGCCGGTAAGGCGGCAGCCTTTGGCGCAGTGGACGCCAAGAGCGCCAACGTCGAAAACTACGTGACCGAAAAGGCGCTCGACGGCCTGTTCAAAATGATCGCGCAGCAGGAAGAAACCATTCGCGAGAACCCAGCGGCTGCGGCCACCAGTTTGGCGAAGAAAGTGTTTGGCGCGTTGTAATACCCACAATGCCCGCGGTTTCGAGGACCGTGGGCATTCATCAAATCAACGAGACGTCTTTAACCAATTCTTTTGTATTTCTGCCTGATCTCGCATTGAAAATATCCACTCGCGACCCTGCTTCTTTTTGACAAAAATATTCAAATCAACCAGTCCGTTGAGCACGGCAGACGCCGTATTGTAAGAACAGCCTAGATTTTCCTTCACATTAACGGCTGTGAACTGCTTGGCAGTACCGCTCTTGGCGACCTGAAATACAGTCTTCTGTTTCTCATTGAGTTTCTTATAAAGCCCCGACTCCCACAGCCAGCGTTCGAACACCTCGGCCTCTCGAACACTTCTCTCGTAAGACTCCTTAAAGCCATCAACTGCGCGTTGCACGACGGAACACTGATAGTCGATGAAGTACGTCAGGTCGAGTTCATCCGTCTCGGTATACAGATAAGACGTGCCGTATTGAACAGCTGCATTCTTCAGCAGGACACTGATGGAGATGTACCTGAATGCCGCGTAATCGCTTTTAAACATAAACCAGTAAAACAATGCACGCGCTACACGACCATTGCCATCCCGAAAGGGGTGCTCGTAACCCAAGGCAAAGTGTAGAGAAATTCCTTTGATCAGTGGATGCAGATACCGATTGGTCGTTGCATCGTCGTGACAGGTATTGATCCAATCCGCCAATCGCTCCAACCGCTTGATAATCCCCGCTGCGGGAGGTGGCGAATGTACAACATTGCCATCGCCATCCTGGACAACCACGTCATCATTTAGACGAAAGCTACCGGGAGAATATTTATCATCTGCAATGCCCTCAACACCGACCTCGTGCATTTGCGCGATGAGGCCCACACTGAGCGGTTCGTTTCTCTTCTCCCATGCGAACCGCATCATCTGGTAATTACCGATGATCATTTTTTCATCGGGAGTTCTGGGTAGCCGTTCGCGTTTCAACATGTCTTTTGCAACGAGCGTCGTAGTTGCCGCTCCTTCCAACTGACTGCTGCTGATGGCCTCATCTTCGATCAAATCGTTAAGCAAATACTTGATATGAGCAGCTTTCCCGACCTTACTGCTCATGTACTCAAGCGCGGCGGTTGAGGCATACCTGTCGACCGTGGAGACCACACGTTGTGCGGTCGGCGTTAATACAAAGTTGCACCAGGCCACTGGAGTGCCTACTGGCAGTATTTCCTGATACAGGCGCGAGCGTTCGAACTTTACGATCCCCCAGCATAGGGTCTGATCCAGATGCTGAGGGAAACGATGCCGTAGCTGATCAAAGTGCAAATAGCGTCCCCGACTATCCGTTGGCTGAGACAGCCTCATATAGTCAGTAAGATGCTGAAGGTGAGGCTCCCGGGTGATGAGTTCGAAAACCCCTTCCGGCACCTTCGGTGGAAATTTGATCATCTATGTCTCAAATTTATGATTTCTGAGACTTGAGTACAGCAGAAAAACCAGACTATCTCAATAACCGTAAAAACTGAGACACAGATTGCTTCAATGCAGCACCGACTCAGCCAACCGCCCCACCATCAACGTGGCAAAGCAACCAATGGCAATCGAGGTTGCGCGATTGATCTTCAACGGCGTCAACCAGGCCTTTTGAATCCCTTCGAAGCGACTACCCAGCACAATCCACGCCGCCCCCACAGGAATCACCACCAGCGCCAACGTGGTCATGAACCCGACATAACCTGACAGCGTGGCAAAGGTGCCGACCGGTGCGATAAACGACACGATCAACAACCCCTTGGGGTTCATTACCGTCAGCCAGAAGAAATACAGGCCGGAGAAACGATCGCGGCTGGGATCGATAGAGCTGTTCTTGCGCTGCCAGAGCTTGTACGAGACATACAGCAGGTAGCAGGCCGCCGCCAATTGCGTGGCCTTCATCGCCCACGGCGAATACGCCGCCAGATACAACAGCGCCACGCCCCACAGCGAAACCTGCAGCAGGTAGGCCAGGCACTCGATAAACGCCAACTTCCACGAAGCCCGCAGCCCAAACAACACGCCTGCGCGGAACAGCAGGGTGTTGGTCGGGCCGGGGGCAAGCAATAACAGCAGCAGGGCTGAAACAGTGGCCAACATGATTACGCGACGTCCTTCCTCACTCGGAACCACGCAGCATACAGGGCCGGCAGGAACAATAGGGTCAACGCCGTCGCCACAATCAACCCACCCATGATCGCCACGGCCATCGGCCCGAAGAACACGCTGCGCGACAGCGGGATCATCGCCAGCACGGCCGCCAGTGCGGTCAGCACAATCGGGCGGAAGCGGCGCACGGTGGCTTCGATGATCGCTTGCCATGGCGCCAGGCCAGCCTTGATGTCTTGTTCGATCTGGTCCACCAGGATCACCGAATTACGCATGATCATCCCCGACAGCGCGATGGTGCCCAGCATGGCCACGAAACCGAATGGCTGGCGGAATATCAGCAGGAACAACGTCACGCCGATCAAGCCCAACGGCGCCGTCAGAAACACCATCGCAGTGCGTGAGAAGCTGCGCAGTTGCAGCATCAGCAAGGTCAACACCACCACGATAAACAGCGGTACACCGGCTTTCACCGAGTTCTGGCCGCGTGCAGAGTCTTCGACGGTACCGCCTACGTCCAAAAGATAACCGTCCGGCAATTCGGCGCGTACCTCTGCGAGCGTCGGCAGAATTTGCTGAACCAGCGTCGCCGGTTGCTCCTTGCCGTAGATATCGGCGCGAACGGTCACGGTGGGCAGGCGGTTACGGTGCCAGATAATGCCTTCCTCAAAGCCGTATTCGAGGGTGGCGATTTGCGACAGCGCCACGCTTTTACCATTGTCGGTCGGCACTGCCAGGCTCGGCAGCAGCGACAGTTCAGTGCGTTCATGCACAGTCCCGCGCAGGAGGATCTCGATCAATTCGTTGTCCTCGCGGTATTGGCTGACGCTGGAGCCGGTCAACGAACTCTGCAGAAATTTCGACAGGTTGGCCGTGCTCACGCCAAGGGCGCGGGCGCGGTCCTGGTCGATATTGAGGTAGACGATTTTGCTCGGCTCTTCCCAGTCCAGGTGCACGTTGACCACGTGGGTATTTTCGCGAACCTTGGCCGCGACTTTGCGTGCCAGCGCGCGGACTTCTTCGATGTGCTCGCCGGTCACGCGAAACTGCACCGGATAGCCCACGGGCGGGCCGTTTTCGAGGCGGGTGACGCGTGAACGCAGGTCAGGGAATTGCTCATTGAGGGTTTCGATCAGCCAGGTGCGCAGGCTTTCTCGTTCTTCGATCGTCTTCGCCAGCACCACGATTTGCGCGAAGCTGGCGGCCGGCAGTTGCTGGTCCAGGGGCAGGTAGAAACGCGGCGAACCGGTGCCGACATAAGCCACGTAGTTTTCGATCCCGGTGTGGTCCTTGAGCAGGGCTTCCAGGCGTTTGACCTGATCGGCAGTGTTGCTAAGAGAGGCGCCTTCGGCCAGTTTCAGGTCGACCATCAGCTCCTGGCGACCGGAGGCCGGAAAGAACTGCTGCGGCACGAAGCGAAAGAGCGCCACCGAGCCGATAAACAGCAGCAGGGTCAGCACGATTACGGTTTTGCGACGGTTCACACACCACTCCACCAGACGCCTTACACGCTGATAGAAAGGCGTGCCGTAGGGATCTGGCCCGTCGGCGCCGTGTTTGGCTGCGTGAATTTTCGCCAGGTCTGGCAGGAGCTTTTCGCCCAGGTACGGCACAAACACCACCGCAGCGACCCACGACGCCAGCAGCGCGATAGTCACCACCTGGAAGATCGAGCGGGTGTATTCGCCAGTACTGGATTGCGCGGTGGCAATCGGCAGAAAGCCGGCTGCGGTGATCAGCGTACCGGTGAGCATCGGGAACGCAGTGCTGGTCCAGGCGAAACTGGCGGCCTTGAGACGGTCGTAGCCCTGCTCCATTTTGATCGCCATCATTTCCACGGCAATGATCGCGTCATCCACCAGCAAACCGAGCGCCAGTACCAGTGCGCCGAGGGAGATCTTGTGCAGGCCGATGCCGAGGTAATACATGCTGGCAAAGGTCATCGCCAGCACCAGCGGAATCGCCAGGGCCACCACCATGCCGGTGCGTACGCCGAGGGAGAAGAAGCTCACCAGCAACACGATGGCCAATGCCTCGGCCAAGACCTGCACGAATTCGCCGACGCTGGTTTTCACCGCCGCTGGCTGGTCTGACACCTTGCGCAGCTCCATGCCGGCCGGAAGGTTCTTTTGCAGGCGTGCGAATTCGCCTTCGAGCGCCTTGCCCAATACCAGGATATCGCCGCCGTCGCGCATCGCCACGGCCAGGCCAATGGCATCGGCGCCCATGTAGCGCATACGCGGCGCCGGTGGGTCGTTGAAACCGCGATGGATGTCGGCCACGTCGCCGATACGGAAGGTGCGGTCGCCGACACGTATCGGGAAGTTGCGGATCTCTTCCACCGTCTTGAAGTTACCTGACACGCGCAGTTGCACGCGCTCACTTGGGGTTTCGAAGAACCCGGCGGTGGAGACTGCGTTCTGCTCTTGCAGTGCCTGCTGTACGGCGGCCAATGGCAGCCCGAGGGTGGCGAGCTTGAGGTTGGACAGCTCGATCCAGATCTTCTCGTCCTGTAGGCCGAGTAACTCGACCTTGCCCACATCCGCAACCCGTTGCAGCTGAATCTGGATACGGTCAGCGTAGTCCTTGAGCACGGCATAGTCGAAGCCGTCGCCAGTCAGGGCGTAGATATTGCCGAAGGTGGTGCCGAACTCGTCATTGAAAAACGGGCCCTGGATATCCGGAGGCAAGGTCTGGCGGATATCGCTGATCTTCTTGCGCACTTGGTACCACAACTCGGGAATCTGCGCCGAGTGCATGGAGTCGCGGGCAATGAAGGTCACCGTGGACTCACCAGGGCGCGAGAACGAAACAATGCGCTCGTACTCGCCGGTTTCCATCAGCTTCTTTTCGATGCGCTCGGTGACCTGGCGCGAGACTTCCTGGGCCGTGGCCCCTGGCCAATTGGTCTTGATTACCATGGCCTTGAAGGTAAACGGCGGGTCTTCGCTTTGCCCCAGCTTGGTGTAGGACAAGGTGCCAACCACGGCCAGCAGGATCATCAGGAACAGTACGATCTGGCGATTACGCAACGCCCATTCGGAAAGATTGAAACCCATCGGGGATTACTCCTTGGCCGCCAGATTGACCACTCGGTTGGAGCGATCCACCGGGCGCACTTGCTGGCCCTCATGGAGTACATGCACGCCGGCGGCGATCACCCAGTCGGTGGGGGCCAAGCCTTCCAGCACCGGCACGGTTTTTTCACCGAAGGCGCCGATACGCACGGGTGTGCGCTTGAGGGTGTTGTCCGGCTGCACGCGCCAGACGTAGGACGCGCCGTTCTCTGCACTGAGGGCAGACAGCGGCACCGACAATGGAATAACGCCGTCGGCCTGTATGAAAACCCGTGCGCTTTGACCCAGTTCAGCCGGGACTTTGCCGCCGGTGAACGCGACACGGGCAGCGAAGGTGCGTGACTTCGGATCAGCCGCCGGTGATAGCTCACGAATGCGCCCGGTAAAGCGCTGGTCGGGCTGGCTCCACAACTCAACCGCCACCGGCTGGCCGATCTTGAAGCGGCCAAAACCTTGCTCCGGCAAGCTGATCAGCACTTCGCGCTCGCCATCGGTGGCCAGGGTGAAGACGGTCTGGCCGGCGGAGACCACTTGGCCGACTTCCACCGCACGCTTGGCGACCACGCCATCCTGGGGCGCGCGCAGTACGGAGTAACCCGCCTGGTTGCTGGCGACGTCGAACTCGGCCTTGATCTGCTTGAGGCGTGCTTCGCCGGATCGGTAGAGGTTTTCGGAATTGTCATACTGGGAGCGGCTGACCATCTGACGGTCCAGCAAGGTCTTGTAGCGGTCACGTTCGGCGCGCACCAGACTCAGGTTGGCCTCGGCGGCGGCAACCTGGGCTCGGGTGGCCTCAAGTTGCAGGCGCACGTCCTGAGGGTCGAGTTCGGCCAGCGGCTGGTTGGCCTTCACTCGCTCGCCCTCCTCCACCAGGCGTTTACTGACCTTGCCGCCAATGCGAAAGGCCAGGTCCGGCTCATAACGAGCGCGCACTTCGCCGGGGAAGCTGTCGGCCGACTGTGCCGACGGCTGTGGCTGCACCACCATGGCCGGGCGGACGGTAGTCTGGGCCGCGTCTTCATGGCCGCAGGCGGACAGGAAGAGAACCAGGCTGACAGGCAACGCAAAGGGCAGAAAAATGCTGCGCATGCTGAAGGACCTTTCGCTAATGGAGCTAGGAATAATTATACTGGCCGGTATGTTATTAATACCAAACTCACCAGTCCAGTAATAAACATCACAATGTCCGACAATCCTGTAAACACCAACAGCCCTGGGCGTCCCAAGGACATGGCAAAACGCCAGGCAATCCTCGAAGCAGCGAAAATCCTGTTTTTGAGTAATGGCTATGCCAGCACCAGCATGGACGCGGTGGCACTGCAAGCGGGCGTGTCGAAGCTGACCGTCTACAGCCACTTCACCGACAAGGAAACCTTGTTCACCGCCGCTGTCGTGGCGACGTGCGAGGAACAATTGCCGGTGATGTACTTCGAACTGCCGATCGGCATGCCCGTAGAGACGGTGCTGCTGAATATTGCGCGGGGGTTCCATCGCCTGATCAACAGCGAGGAGTCGGTAAACCTGCATCGCCTGATGATGACCACCGGCAATCAGGACGTGAAACTCTCACAGATCTTCTTTGAAGCCGGGCCGATGCGCATGCTGCAAGGCATGGAGCGCTTGCTCGGCAAGATCCACCAGAGCGGTGCGTTGAGCATAGACAAGCCGTTTACGGCAGCCGAGCACTTCTTCTGCTTGCTCAAGGGCACGGCGAATTTTTGCTTGCTGTATGGCTGTGGTGGGCAGTTGAGTGAAGAGGCCGCCGAGGCGCATGTGCAGGATGTGGTGGGGTTGTTTATGCGGGCTTATCGGGGCTGAAGCCTTGTGTTGCCTGGGCTGACGCTATCGCAGGCAAGCCAGCTCCCACATTTGAAGGTATTCACAGATCAAAATGTGGGAGCCGGGCCTGCCCGCGATGAGGCCCGCAAGACTCACAAAGGCCTAAGGCTTGAGCGCTTTCTTGGGGTAGATATCATACCGACTGGACTTCCCATCCAACGCATGACTCGGCTTGGCCCCTTCGATACACGGCGCCTTGCGCGGGCGCTTGACCACCACCCGGTGGCTGGCCAGGGCCAACGCCGCTGCCAGCAAGGCCGGCGCATCCGGATCATCGCCCACCAATGGCCGGAACAGGCGCATTTCCTTCTTCACCAGCGCCGTTTTCTCACGGTGCGGGAACATCGGGTCCAGGTAAATCACTTGGGGCGGCTCGCCTTCCCAATTGCGCATCACCTCGATGGAATTGCCCTTGAGCAGTTTCATCCGCGCCACGATCGGCGCCACTTCAAAGTCATCCGCACCGCGTGCCAGGCCGTCTTCGAGCAAGGCGCCGATCAGCGGCTGGCGCTCGATTAGGTTCATCTCGCAACCCAGGCTAGCGAGCACGAAGGCGTCCTTGCCCAGGCCGGCGGTGGCGTCCAACACCCGTGGGCGCACGCCTTGGGCGACGCCTACGGCCTTGGCGATCATCTGCCCGCTGCCCCCGCCGTACAGGCGTCGATGCGCTGCGCCGCCTTCTACGAAGTCGACCCGCACCGGCCCCGGCGCGTCAGGTCCGAGCTGTTGCAGCTGTAGGCCATGCTCGCCGACTTGCAGGGAAAACTCCGCGTCGTCCAGCTGTAGCGGCAGACCGAGCTGCAATGCCCATTGCTCGGCACGCGCCTTAAAACCTTCGCCCATGGCCTCGACCTGGATGCGGCTGGCTGCTGGTTGTTCGCTCATCAATCACTACGCTCAAAAATATTAAGGATCGGCAAACATCGGCCGATAAAAAAAACAGTCAGGTATTTTGCCAGAGCTGAGCGTCGACCGAGAAAAATGTCAGACATTCTTCCCCTAACCATCGGTGTACTGCCGACCCACAACCACTACGGCCTGCGCAATACCCAAGCGCTGGCCGGGGTGAGTCATGTGTGGCAGGACTTCTTCGCCCGCGCGCTGGCCGAGCAGCTCGGCGATACGCCGCTGGCGCTGGCTGCCCAAGCGCCAGAACCGCTGGACCCGGCAATAGAGCCCAGCGCTGGCGCCGACCTGCTGTCACAGATCCTCACCCAGCGTGAGTGCGATGTGACAGAGACCGAAATCGCCCCACCTGAGCCGCTGTTCCTGCCGATTGCCGAATTCGAGACCGAGTTGCTGCCACCGGCCGCGACGCCGTTCCCGGGCGAAGAAATCGTCGCCCAACAGCGCGAGCAAAACTTCGACAGCGGCTGGGTTCGCCCCATCGTGCTGACCGCCGGCCAGCCGCTGCCTGAACCTGGCGCGGCGCCGCAACCGCGCCCACTGCACCTGCCCATCGCCGAGTTCGAACTGGACCTGCTGCCACCAGCCGCCGAGCCGTACCCAGCCGAAGAGCTGGTCGCACAGCAGAAGGCCCTGGACTTCGACTACTACTGGGCACGCCCACTGATTACCCAGAACCTGCGCCTGGCCGCCTGACACTCAGCGACACACCCACCAACGCCCCATATCCAGATGAAAGTGGTTACGGTGCGCGGCGTTGTAATCCGGGCTCAACACCACATTGAAATCATCGCAGGCGCTGTCACGCACCTGTCGCAGAAACCGCGCATTCGCCCCATCCCCCGGCCAATCCTTGAGCACGCTGATGCTGCGCCCGTCCGCCAGGCGGAAACCGGCAATATCCAGCGCGTTGGCCGAAGCGTGCTGGCTGAGCCTACCCTCAGCACGGTTATACATATTGCGACAGGCAAAGCTGCCCAGGTGATCGACCCGCGTCACCGCCTGGCCGAATACCGCTTGAGCCGCCGGTTGCAGGCTATGGCGCTCGAACAGGGCAAAGGCCACGGCCAGTGGGCAACTGGCGAGAAAGCTGCTGCTTAAACCCACGTCTGCACCTTGCACGCGCAACGTATTGCGCAAGGGGCAGGCCGCATCGGGGGGCGTATCGGCTTGATGGCTAACGCGCAACCCGGAGGTTTTCAGCACTTGGTCGCACAGCGCCGGGTCATCCTGCAAACGCCCAAGCTTGTAACGCGTCAGCAGGTTGGGGCTGGCGCGCACATCCAGCGGCGCCCACGGGTTCCATTCTGCGCGTAACGGGACCCAACCACGCCATACGCCAATCGCTAATGCACCCACCAGCAACAGCAGCACACTCACCACTTTGAAAAAGCGCACTGCTTAGTCCTTGAAAAACTGATTGGCCTGGCTGAACGGCATCTTGCGCTCAGTAAAGGTAAAGGTGCCCAACTCATACACCTCCTGCGCCGCCCGGTAGAACTCGCCATACGCTGCCAATGCCAGGGCCGAACCGACGCTGATCCGCCGCACGCCCATCTCGCTCAACTGCGCCACGCTGAGGTTCAAACCGCCAGACATCAACACGTTCACCGGCTTGGGTGCGACCGCCTTGACCACCGCCAGCACCTCTTCGGCACTGCGCAGGGCCGGTGCATACAGCACGTCGGCACCGGCTTCGGCGTAGGCTTGCAAGCGGCGGATGGTGTCGGGCAAATCCAGGCGACCATGCAGGAGGTTTTCGGCGCGGGCAGTGAGGGTGAAGGGGAATGGCAGGCTGCGGGCGGCGGCGACAGCGGTTTGCACACGCTCGACGGACAAATCAAACGAGTAGATCGGGTCTGCCGCGATACCGGTAGCGTCCTCGATGGAGCCGCCGACGACGCCCGTAGCCGCCGCGCGCAGGATAGCCTGGGCGCAGCCTTCGGGGGTGTCGCTGAAACCGTTTTCCAAATCTGCGGCCACCGGCAATGCCGTGGCCTGCACGATCATCGACGCATTGACCAGCGTGTCTTCAAGCGACAATGCCCCCTCGGCATCCGGCCGCCCCAGGCTGAACGCATAACCCGCACTGGTAGTAGCCAATGCTTCAAAACCGAGGCTGGCCAGCATGATGGCCGAGCCCGCGTCCCACGGGTTGGGCATCACGAATGCGCGATCGCGCTCATGAAGGGCCTTGAAGGTTTCGGCGCGAAGGGTTTGAGCATCCATGTCTGACTCCAGGCGAAAAAAGGAGCCCTAGAGTAACCCCAGTTGCTCCGCTGCGGGTTGCCGGGCCAGGGTCGGCAGCGCTGGCAGGCCAGGCAGGCGAGCCATCAGCTTGTCGTGAAAGCGCAAGGCTAGCTGGGCGGCGAGGCGGTTATCCGAGGTGTGCAGGAACACGTAGGGCGTGCGGCCCTCTTCAATCCACCCGGCGACTTTTTCCACCCAGGGAATCAAGAACGGGTCGTTGGCCTCCAGTTCCGGATGGCCGATAAAACGCACCTGGGGAAACAACGTCAGTGCGGCGGGCCGGGGCGGCACCTTGGGTTTCTTCGATTGGGCATGCAGCACCGCCGCCGAGGTGGACGTGCAACTGAACAGCGGGCGTGAATCCAGGCAGATCCGTTCAACGCCGCGGTCACGCAGCAAGCGGTTGAGCGTGCGCTCGGCATCGCCCTTGGCGAAGAATTCAGGATGGCGCACTTCTACCGCCAACGGGCGCTCAAGGCCATCGATGAAACCGGCCAGTTCGCCCAGACGCTGGGGTGAAAAACTTGCCGACAGTTGCAGCCACAGGGGTGAAACACGCTCACCCAATGGGCTCATCAAGCCGACAAAACTCTCGGCCGCCGGCAACTGTTCGCGCAGGTCACCCGCGTGGCTGATGTCACCGGGAAACTTGGCCGTGAAGCGAAAATCGGCGGGCATTATCTCGGCCCAGCGTTGCACCGTGGCGGCCGAAGGCCGGGCATAGAACGTGGTGTTGCCTTCAACGGCGTTGAAAACCTGGGAATAGAGGGCGAGGTAGTCGCTGGAACGGGCGTCGGCGGGGTAAAAGTACTCGCGCCAGGCGTTTTCACTCCAGGACGGGCAGCCGATGAAGTAAGGCAGGCGCATCAGATATGGATGTCGAGGCCCAGCACTTCCATATCCCATTCGACAAAGCCGGCGGTGGTCAGGTAGCTGGCCAGGGCGGTGGCAACGCTTTTGCTCATGGAGCGCGGGAAGACCATGTCTTGCTGTCGGGCAGGAAGGCCGCTGATGCGTGCCTGGGAACTGGCCTGGGCGTCGGCTTGGACTTCGATGAAGTCCGGCGAATCCTCGACGGAATCGTCCACCGTGGCGTTTGCCTTGCGTGGCTTACGCTTGATTGGGTACGACTGTGAGGAAAAGCCATCAATACGCATGGGCGCGAACTCGCTATCAGTAGTGGCATTTTAGTGGCGCCATCCATAACGCGCAAATGCTCTGGTGATAACTAGAACACATAATTTGAAAAAGGTTTAAAAGCGGGGGCAAATTCTGACGATTGGTGAATTTAACCCCAAATTTCCAGCATTTTTGGCGTCAAATAATCCCGCGCTCAGCTTTGGTCTGAGCGACTTTATCGCGCAGGTAAACCGGTGCAGCCTGGTCGGCAGGAATCGCTTCGCCGCGCTCAAAAGCAAATCGCGCAAGGGTCAACAAGTCTTCAGCGTGGGGCAGCATTGAGGCGTCCTGGCCCACCAACGGTACGGCGATGCGCTCGCCATAACCCCAACCGGTGCCCGCACCGAACCAGTCACCGCTGGCATCCTGCGGCAATACGGATGCTTCGGGTGGTTGTACCGCTTCGACGCCTACCAGGCGCATCTCGCCGGCGATTTCGCGATAACAGCCCCAATACACTTCATCCATGCGTGCATCGATGGCCGCCGCCACCTGATGAGCGCCGTGCTCACGCAGGGCGCGTTGGGCCAGTACAGCCAAATTGGACACCGGCAATACCGGGCGCTCCAACGCGAACGCCAGGCCCTGCACCACGCCGATGGCGATGCGCACGCCGGTGAAGGCGCCCGGCCCACGGCCAAAGGCGATGGCATCTACCGCAGCCAAGGTAGTACCGGCGTCTTCCAGCAGTTGCTTGATCATCGGCAACAGCTTCTGCGCGTGCAGACGCGGGATCACCTCGTAGTGGCTCGTGACCTTGCCATCATGCAGCAGGGCAACGGAGCAAGCTTCAGTCGCGGTGTCCAGGGCCAGCAGGGTGCTCATCGGTGTAGGTGTCCAAGTCGAAAAAAAGTGCGCCAGTATAAACAACAACGGCCCGCAAGCGGGCCGTTATACGTGAAGCGAGTCAAGCAATCAGCTCAGTGCTTGCAGCACTTTGGCAGTGATCGCTTCAACCGAGCCAACACCTGGGATGTGGCTGTACTTCGGCTTGCCCTGTGCAGCAGACAGGTCCTGGTAGAACGCCACCAGCGGCTTGGTCTGGGAGTGGTAGACCGACAGGCGATGACGCACGGTTTCTTCAGTGTCGTCTTTACGCTGTACCAGCTCGTCGCCGGTGACATCGTCCTTGCCTTCCACTTTTGGCGGGTTGTAGATGGTGTGGTACACGCGGCCCGAGGCTTCGTGAACGCGACGACCGGCAATGCGCTGCACGATCTCTTCATCTTCAACGGCGATTTCGACTACCGCGTCCAGCTCAACGCCCGCCTTCACCAAGGCTTCAGCCTGGGGAATGGTGCGTGGGAAGCCGTCGAACAGGAAACCGTTCTTGCAGTCTTCCTGGCTGATGCGCTCTTTGACCAGGTTAATGATCAAGTCATCGGAAACCAGGCCACCGCTGTCCATCACGCTCTTGGCGATCAGGCCCAGCTCGGTGCCGGCCTTGACGGCAGCACGCAGCATGTCGCCGGTGGAGATTTGTGGAATGCCGAATTTTTCAGTGATGAACTTTGCCTGAGTACCTTTACCGGCCCCGGGAGCTCCCAGCAGAATGACGCGCATTGATGTGCTCCTCAATTTTTTATAGAGATGACGCTCGGATTCGCCGCGTGGGGCCAATCGCGTAAAAAATAGTGTGGTTCCAGGCCGATCAAACGGCCAAAGGCTGATCAAGATACACAGCGGGCCCTATCCATACAAGCCGCCAAAAGTCGCAGGAACCCGCGCAGGGCATGCTTCATAGGTAGGGTGTGCCTGAGTGCAACCCACTCGCTCAAACGCCGACCGCCTTTTTTGGGGCGGCCGGCGCCGTTGTTCTGCAAGCCATTGAGAACACGCAAAAAACTTCAGCCCGTGTTGCGCAACCCAGCGGCAATACCTGCTACAGACACCAGCAGCGCCTGTTCCAGAGGGCTGTCCTGTGCTGCTTCCTGCTGACGCGAGCGCGCCAGCAACTCGGCTTGCAGCAAGTGCAACGGGTCCAGATAGGTGTTGCGCAGGCGGATGAACTCCAGAGTGTCCGGGCTGTGGGCAAGCAGTTGCGACTGGCCGGTCAGGCCAAGCACCACATCGCAGGCCTGCGACAATAGGTCGCGTAAGTGCGCGCCCAATGGCAGCAGGTCTGGCTGTACCAGGCGCTCGTCATAGAGCTCGGCGATATCGGCGTCGGCCTTGGCAAGCACCATCTCCAGCATGTCGATACGGGTGCGAAAGAACGGCCACTGCTCGCGCATCTGCCCCAACAGGTCACCTTCGCCACGCGCCAACGCCTTGGTCAGAGCGGCTTCCCAACCGAGCCAGGCCGGCAACATCAGGCGGGTCTGGGTCCAGCCGAAGATCCACGGGATGGCGCGCAGGCTTTCAATCCCGCCCGCACGGCGCTTGGCGGGGCGGCTGCCCAAGGGCAAGCGACCCAGCTCTTGCTCTGGGGTGGATTGGCGAAAGTATTCGACGAACTGCGGGTTTTCCCGCACGACGGCGCGATAAGCGCTGACACCGTCTGCCGCCAATTCATCCATCAAATGGCGCCAGGCCGGCTCCGGTGGCGGCGGTGGCAGCAAGGTGGCTTCCAGTACCGCGGCCAGATAGAGGTTGAGGTTTTGCTCGGCGATATCTGGCAGGCCGAATTTGAAGCGGATCATTTCACCCTGCTCGGTGGTACGGAACCGCCCCGCCACCGAGCCCGGCGGCTGCGACAGGATCGCCGCGTGAGCCGGGCCGCCGCCACGGCCCACGGTGCCACCGCGACCGTGAAACAGCAGTAATTCCACTTGTTGCTCGCGGCAGATTTCCACTAACCGTTCCTGCGCCCGGTACTGCGCCCAAGCGGCTGCGGTGGTGCCAGCGTCCTTGGCAGAATCCGAATAGCCGATCATGACTTCTTGCGGGCCATGCAACCGCGCGCGGTAACCCGGCAATAGCAACAGTTGCTCGATCACCGGGCCGGCGTTATCCAGGTCGGCCAGGGTTTCGAACAGCGGCACGACACGCATGGGCCGCAGCACGCCCGACTCTTTAAGCAGCAGTTGCACGGTGAGTACGTCTGACGCAGCGCCAGCCATGGAGATGACATACGAACCCAGGGAGGCGGCCGGCGCAGCGGCGATTTCCTTACAGGTGTTCAAGACTTCTGCGGTGTCTGCCGAGGGTTTGAAATAACCCGGCAACAACGGTCGACGGTTGGCCAGCTCCTTCATCAGGAAGCTGATGCGCGCGTCTTCATCCCAGTCTTCATAGCGGCCCAGGCCGAGGTAATCGGTGATCTCGGTCATGGCCGCCGAATGCCGACTGGAATCCTGGCGTACGTCCAAACGCACCAGGAACAGGCCGAAGGTCACGGCACGCCGCAGGCAGTCGAGCAGTGGGCCGTCAGCGATAACGCCCATGCCGCATTCATGCAGCGACTGGTAGCACAGCTCCAATGGGTCGAGCAGGTCGCGGTTGTTTTGAAGCACATCGGCAGGCGCCGGGGTGCTGCTGCTCAACGCGGTGTGCGCCCATTGGCGCGTGGCGCGCAGGCGTTCACGCAGTTGCTTGAGCAAGGCGCGATAAGGTTCAACACTGTCGCCTACCTTGGCCTGCAAGGCCGGACTGGCCTGTTGCATCGACAGCTCGGAGGCCAGGTGGTCGATATCGCGCAGGTACAAATCAGCGGCCATCCAGCGCGCCAGCAGCAGCACTTCGCGGGTGACCGGTGCGGTGACGTTCGGGTTGCCATCACGGTCGCCGCCCATCCACGAGGCGAAGCGAATCGGCGCCGCTTCCAGGGGCAGACGCAGGCCGGTAGCGGCGTGCAGGGCCTGGTCGGCCTTGCGCAAATAGTTGGGGATGGCGTGCCACAGCGAGTGTTCGATCACCGCAAAGCCCCACTTGGCTTCGTCTACCGGGGTGGGCCGGGTGCGGCGGATTTCTTCGGTGTGCCAGGCTTCGGCGATCAGGCGTTGCAGGCGCTCGCGAATCTGTTCGCGCTCGGCCGTGGTGAGGTCGCGGTGGTCCTGCAACGCCAGTTGGGCGGCGATGGCATCGTATTTCTGGATCAGGGTGCGACGCGCCACTTCGGTGGGGTGCGCGGTGAGCACCAGCTCGATCTCCAGGCGCCCCAACTGGCGGGCCAGGGATTCGTTGCTGTGCCCTTCGCTTTGCAGGCGGGCCAGCAACTCGGGCAACACACGCGCCTCGAACGGCGCTGGCTGCGACTCGTCGCGCCGGTGAATCAACTGATACTGCTCAGCGATGTTGGCCAGGTTGAGAAACTGGTTGAAGGCCCTGGCCACCGGCAGCAGCTCATCTTCCTGCAACTGATTGAGGCTGGCGCTCAGTTCATCACCAGCACCGTGACGGTCGGCCTTGGCGCCTTTGCGAATCTGCTCGATCTTGTCGAGAAATTCATCGCCGTACTGCTCTCGAATCGTATTACCCAACAGTTCACCCAGCAGGTGAACATCCTCACGCAAGCGTGCATCGATATCACTCATCAGCCAATCTCCAGCCAGAAATCCGGGACGCGCAGGTCTGCCAGAGTGCCGCCAGCGTCGTTTTATGACAAGACTTTAAACCTTGTGACTTGCAGCTAGTCTCAACACTTGAGTCGCCTGTGTTTATCCACACCTGCGACCGGTCACTCATCACCGCCTGCCATCCCGGGCTTTATTGAGGTTGCCATGAAAATTCGAGAACTGGCCCAGCATTGGGAAGAGAACGCCAAGGGTCGCTTGACCAAGACTGAATATGCCATTCATTTGGATATGGAGTCCGCCGCAAGGCTAGCGGCCATCGCCGAGATGTACCCAAAACGCAGTACCGAAGAACTGCTCGGCGAACTGATCGGCGCCGCCCTGGAAGAGCTGGAAGCGAGCTTCCCGTACATCAAGGGCCAGCAGGTGATTGCCACCGATGAAGAGGGCGACCCGCTCTACGAGGACGTCGGCCCTACCCCTAAATTCCTCACATTGTCGCGCCGCTACCTGCATGATTTGTCGGCCAGCGCCGACGAACAAAAGCACTGATACCGCGTTCAAACCCCTTCTATTCCGGGCCAAAACCAGGCCCGGCGTACCCCTGCGCAACGCAGAAGTTCCAACTTTTTAGCACTGACCGATCAGTCAGATATTTTTTTAGGCAAATCGCCATCTTCTCTGAACTATTCAAAAAAGCCTCCGGTCACAACCAGTAAGCCATCACTTGGAACGGCCGTTTGAACTGGCGTCATGTGCCTTACCCGCCGGGCCCGCAGCCGACCTCGCACGATGGATTTTGAAGTTTTTCAGGAGTTATCCAATGGAGTTGAAGACGATGAAGACCAGCACTGCCAAATCCTCGTTTAACCACCTGCGCGGGCTTAAATTGGCCGCGCTGGCGATCGGCACCAGCTTCGTTCTGGCGGGCTGCGCCGGCAACCCACCGACCGAGCAGTACGCCGTGACCCAATCGGCCGTGAACAGCGCCGTCAGCGCCGGCGGCACCGAGTACGCGGCCGTAGAGATGAAGTCGGCCCAGGACAAGCTCAAACAAGCCGAAATCGCCATGCACGACAAGAACTACGACGAAGCCCGTCGCCTGGCCGAACAAGCTGAATGGGACGCTCGCGTTGCAGAGCGCAAGTCCCAGGCCGCCAAGGCTGAACAGGCTGTGAAGGACTCCCAGAAAGCTGTTCAGGAGCTGCGTCAGGAAGGCATGCGCCCCGCTGTGATCAAACAGCCATAACCCGCCGCCACTGACTGCATTGCACCCGATATCGAATTGAAAGGACGACACGACTATGCGTAAACAATTGATGATCCCTGCCCTGCTGGCGATGAGCGTTGCCCTGGCGGCCTGCTCCACCCCGCCGAACGCGAACCTGGAAAACGCACGGACCAACTACTCGGCCCTGCAAGCCAACCCGCAAGCCACCAAAGTTGCGGCGCTGGAAACTAAAGACGCCAGCGAATGGCTGGATAAAGCCGACAAGGCTTTTCGCGATAAAGAAGACCAGAAGAAAGTCGACCAACTGGCCTACCTGACCAACCAGCGCGTTGAAGTGGCCAAAGACACCATTGTGCTGCGTGAATCGGAAGCCAAGCTGAAAAACGCTGGCGACGAACGTGCCCGCGCACTGCTTGAAGCCCGTGACGCGCAGATCAAGCAGCTGCAAGACAGCCTCAATGCCAAGCAGACCGATCGCGGCACGCTGGTGACCTTTGGTGATGTGCTGTTCGCCACCAATAAGTCCGACCTGAAATCCAGTGGCCTGGTGAACATCACCAAGCTGGCGCAGTTCCTGCGCGATAACCCGGACCGTAAAGTGATCGTCGAAGGCTATACCGACAGCACCGGTTCCGATTCGTACAACCAGAGCCTGTCCGAGCGCCGTGCGGCTTCTGTGCAACGCGCACTGGCTCAGCAAGGTGTGGACATTTCGCGCATCGTGACCCAGGGTTACGGCAAGGAATACCCAGTTGCCGATAATGGCAGCGTGTCGGGCCGCGCCATGAACCGTCGCGTTGAGGTGACCATCTCCAACGATAATCAGCCGGTTGCGCCACGGTCTTCTGTCGCTAACTGATCGTTTGATGCAGTAAAAAAGAACCCCGCCTGAATGAGCGGGGTTCTTTTTTATTTAGCGTTAATCAGAAACCGATCGATGCCTTGGTTTGCTCCACTACCGCCTGAATTTTGCCGCCTCCACTTTCTGCGCCAGCGGAGTCACCGGCGCCTTGGCCGCCCGTGAGTTTCTCCAGTGCCTCTTTCAACATCTTCAGCAACTGCTGCAACGGGTCTTCTTCACCGCCACCGCCTTGAGCGCCACCCGAACCCTGCTCACTTTTGGCGGCTATCTGCTCCTCCAAGCCCTTGATCTGTTTCTTTAGAGCATCGATCTCTTTCTGGTTACCGCCTGACTCACCGGCGCCGCCCACACTGCCCTGAGAAAACTGGGGGTTAATGCTCATATTCATACTTGCTGACTCCAAATTGGAAAACACCGTGGTCCGATCAGCGCTGCCGATCAGTCCGAAATCTGTGGTGTTCAATCCAACTTGGTTCCGCTGCAATATTCCCCTGACATTCCTTGAACCAGAAATCGACAAGAGGCCACAGCCTTCACGCACGACCAATGTGCATGTTTCGTACGTGGGTGTCGCTATTGTGCCAACTGCGGTGTTTCCTGCCCCAGACAACGAACGGCCTGTTTCTTGTTGTTCACCAACACACCGCTCAGGCCTTTCTGCTCGGTATCAAACATCACCAGCACACCGTCGACACACTGTGCGACCTGGGCGGCCGGCGTCAGTGAAATCTTGTAGTCCTCGCCCGGCACCGTCTTGAGCATCGTGAAGTCACTCAGCAGCAGCGCATCTTGCGGTTTGGCGAAGTGCAGGTAACCGTAGAACCACAGGCAACCGACGGTGCCGATGATGGTGCCAATGCCAGTGAGGATCAGCGGGATCATGTTGCGTTCTTCGCTCATTGCGGGCTCTCTGATGAATCGACTTTAGGAATGGGGTAATTCGGAACTTCGCCCAAGCGGCGTAGGCCGTTGAAGTGCTGCGGGTCGTCCAGATACCGCAGCATCACGGTTTGCCAGGTCTTGTCGGCAAACGTCTGCACATGGCCGCCGCGGGTCAGTTGCAACACCCTTGGCGGCGGCGCGGCCTGGTACAGGCGGATGCCGTTGGCCAACGGAACGATCGGGTCATCCAGGCTGTGGAACAACAGTTTGGGCACACCGGTCAGCTGGGGAATGGCGTAGATCGCACTGTCGGCGTCCGGCACCAGCCAGGACAAGGGCACCTGGAAGGGCCATGTTAACCAGGAGGTGCTCAGGGCGAATTGTCCTACGTCACGATAACTGGCGGGCACGCCGTCCAGCACCAAGGCCTTGAGCTGGGATTGGCGTTGCGGGTGCTCTGCCAGGTAGTGCACGGCCAACGCGCCGCCCAGGCTCTGGCCCAGCACAATCAGCGGCTGGCCTTGAGTCTCGGGCGCGTTGTCGACCCACTTGAAGGCTGCATCGATGTCCTGATAGACCGCCGGCAATGAAGGCTTGCCTTCGGACAGGCCATAGCCGCGATAGTCCACCAGCAATACTTGGTAACCCTGTTCGGGTAGCCACCAACTCCCCCCCAAGTGCCAGGCCAGGTTGCCGCCATTGCCATGCAGGTGAAGCACCGTGCCTTTAAGCGGCACGCCGGGTTTTGCTGGTAGCCACCAGGCATGGAGCTTTACGCCGTCGGCAGTGGTGAGGGTGACGTCGCGGTATTGCAGGCGGGCCTTTTCGGGCGTGAACGGCAGGCCCGGCTCGGGGTAGAACAGCAGGGAGCTGCAGCCGTGCAAAGTGAGTAGCAGGCACAGAATGCCGAGGATTCTCATCCGTTGAAGCCTCTTGATTGACTCGAAATATCCGAGCAAATGGAGATCCCTATGTGGGAGGGGGCTTGCTCCCGATTGCGGTGAGTCAGACACATATCAATTGACTGACACACTGCAATCGGGAGCAAGCCCCCTCCCACACCAGCCTCCCACAGTTCTGATCCGGTTTCTTCAGGAAAACCGATCAAAGAATATTGGAGTAATCCGCCTCAATCCGATCCAGGCTCAGGTGGTTAAGGAAGTTGGAGAAGCACATCCACGCCGCCAACGCGTTCATGTCGCGGAACTGGTCGGGCAGGTACTTGGGCGGCACCACCAGGCCTTCGTCCACCAGTTGGCGCAGGGTGCGCATGTCTTCCAGGGTGGTCTTGCCGCAGAACAACAGCGGCACTTGTTCCAGCTTGCCTTTGCGTACGGCCAGCTGGATGTAGTTGTAGACCATGATAAAGCCCTTGAGGTAGGACAGATCCTTGGTAAACGGCAGACCGGTCGGCACCGAGCCACGGAATACGCGACTGGCATTGCCGTAGCTTTCAGCCATTTCAAAGCCTTGCTCGCGGAAGAATTCAAACACCTGCAGGAAGTCGGCGCCCTCCTCCACCATATGGATGGCACGGGTGCGGTTGGTCAGTTTGCGCAGGCGGCTGGGGTAGGAGGCGAAGGTGATGATCTCCATCAAAATCGCCAGGCCTTCCTGGGTCACGGTAGAAGACGGCGGGCCTTTGGACAGGAAGGTGCAGATCGGCTGGTTCTGGCCGTTGAGGGTGGTGCCGACGTGCACCAGGCCTTCGTGGACCTCCAGCGCGCGTACGTCACGGTCGTTGAACATCGCGTCGGCGCGGATCTTGATGTAGTCGGCGCCCGCTGCGGCGTCGGCGACGATACCGTCGGACTCGAACACACGAATGGTTTCTTCGGCCTCGCCAAACACCTTGTTCAGACGGGTTTGCAACAAGGCGACGGCATCTTTGGCGGTGAGGGTCTTGGCCTCATCTTTCAAATCGCCACGGCCGTCGATGTTGTTCAGGTAATCGGAGAGCATCAGGCCCAGGTCGGCCAAGGTCGGGTCGCCGGCGTGGAATGCATCGGAGGCGGCGCCGTACAGCTCCTGGGAGATCAGGCCGAAGTCCTCGGTGCCCCGCGCTTCGAGCATGCGCACCACCATGCGGTATTCCCGGCACATGCGACGCATGATCTGCCCCACCGGGCTGAACTGGCCGAGGCGGCGGGTGATGTCGCGCTCGATGTTCTGGAACTCCAGCTTTACCGCGCTGGAGTCGAAAGATAGCGGCCGGTTGAGGTAATAGTCGCGGCTAACGGCCGGCATTTCCTTGCCCTTGGCCTTGAGGAACCCTTGGCGAATGCTTTCGTCCCACTTCACGGCGTCGAGGACGCGAATCGGTGTTTGCGCCAGCACAATGCGATCAGACAAGGTGCGTATCGTCTGCTGGTAATCGTCCACCCGGTGCTTCCTCTTTAAACGTTATTTGCCCGCGCGCTGGTAGCGCACGGCTTCAACGAACACATCGGCATTGGCCGGGTCATCCAGGTAGGTGAATACCTGGTCCATGGGGCTGTCCACCCTTACGCCGTCGCCTTCGACGGTTTCCACAGGGCTGCCCTGCAAGCGCTTCTGGTCGATGGCCTGGTGGATCGCGTCCAGGTCCAGGTTGTAGACCACCAATTCGTGTTTTTCGTTGAATTCGAAGCCGCCCAGGATGAACTGCCCGCCGAGTTTGGCCGGCAATGGCGCCGAGAAATACCAACGACTGCCATGGCGCGACACCGTAAACAGGTACTCATCACGCTGGTCGGGTTTGGCTGTAGGGTAGCTTACGGCTTTATAGCGCTGGCCACCGGCGCTGGTGATGTGCAGGTTGAGCGGCTCACCCCAGGCGTTTTTGCTCGACCATTGGCCCAGCAAGCCTTTCGGCGCGGCTTCATGGGCTGGCAGTGGTTTTTTGAAGGTCACCAGGCAACCGCTCAGTAGCAGGAATGACAAAGCGATGACCGCAATACGCCAGCTTTTCATCGAGTACTCCACGCCAGTTTTTTGTAGAACCGCTTTATGTGGGAGGGGGCTTGCCCCCGATAGCGGTGGGTCAGTCACCTGATTCATCAACTGACAGGCAGCTATCGGGGGCAAGCCCCCTCCCACACAAAGCAGATGCTGTAAATAGCTACACCGAAGCCAACACCAACTGCATATAACGCTTGAGGATCTCAAGCATCTCTTCACCGGTCAGTGACTCTGCGCTGCCCAGCAGGCCCTGATATTCCATCCGACTGATTATCGCCGTCAACACTTTGGCATCCTGCTGTGGCTCCCGAGAGCCTAGCACTTGGAAAAACTGCTCCGTGCCCTGCAACAGAATCTGTTGGTGGGAGCGCACCAATTCCGCCAGGCGCGGGTTCAACAGCGCCTCCTGGCGGAAGGCCTGCTCGGCCATCAAGTGTTCGCGACGGTTGATCAGCTGGCGCAGCACATAGTCAGCGGTCAACCGAGCAATGTCATCGGCCAATTGGGAACGCGACTCCGTGCTGCCATCGCCATAGGCGACCATCTCCCGCAGCAGGCCTTCGTTGCGCACCCACAGCTTGCCCATAAAGGCAGCGCTGCGTTCGACGTATTGGGCAAAGGTATCGGTGAGCAGGTCATCGATGTCCTTGAAATAGTAGGTGGTGGCCGACAGCGGCACCCCCGCCTCCGCCGCCACCGCCCGATGGCGCACGGCGCGCACGCCATCGCGCACCACGATGCGCATGGCCGCATCGAGAATGTCCTGCCTACGTTGCTCGCTGCCCCGACGACTGGCCTTGCGGCCCTGGTACTGGACGCTTTCAACCACGGCGGCGGCAATGCCGGCGGCGCCTTCCTGAGCGATTACGCGGTTCACGACACACATCCTTGAATAGATCAAAACCTGGCGCTGTTTGCTTGACGCTTAATAACGCCACATAAAAAAGCCGCCTTATAAAAGGCGGCTTCGGATTTCGCTACGCTTACGCTTGTGGCCGCATGTGCGGGAACAAGATCACGTCGCGGATCGACGGCGAGTTGGTCAACAGCATCACCAGGCGGTCGATGCCGATACCTTCACCGGCCGTTGGCGGCATGCCGTATTCCAGGGCGCGTACGAAGTCGGCGTCGTAGTGCATGGCTTCGTCGTCGCCGGCGTCCTTGTCGGCCACCTGGGCCATGAAGCGCTCGGCCTGGTCTTCCGCATCGTTAAGCTCGGAGTAGGCGTTGGCGATTTCGCGGCCGCCGATGAACAACTCGAAACGGTCAGTGACGTTCGGGTTGTCATCGTTGCGACGGGCCAGCGGCGACACTTCGAACGGGTACTGGGTAATGAAGTGCGGCTGCTCCAGCTTGTGCTCCACCAGTTCTTCGAAAATCATCACCTGCAGTTTGCCCAGGCCTTCGAAGCCCAACACCTTGGCGCCGGCTTTCTTGGCGATGGCGCGGGCCTTGTCGATGTCGTTCAGGTCGTCAGCAGTCAACTCAGGGTTGTACTTGAGGATCGAATCAAACACCGACAGGCGCACGAACGGCTCGCCGAAGTGGAACACCTTGTCGCCGTACGGCACGTCGGTGCTGCCCAACACCAGCTGCGCCAGCTCGCGGAACAGCTCTTCGGTCAGGTCCATGTTGTCTTCGTAGTCGGCGTAAGCCTGGTAGAACTCCAACATGGTGAATTCGGGGTTGTGACGGGTCGAAACGCCTTCGTTACGGAAGTTGCGGTTGATCTCGAACACTTTCTCGAAGCCGCCAACAACGAGGCGCTTGAGGTACAGCTCCGGCGCGATACGCAGGAACATTTCCATGTCCAGCGCGTTGTGGTGGGTTTCGAACGGCTTGGCTGCGGCACCACCCGGGATGGTTTGCAGCATCGGGGTTTCGACTTCGAGGAAGTCACGCTGCATCAGGAAGGTGCGGATGTGCGCAATGACCTGCGAGCGCACACGGAAGGTGTGGCGCACGTCTTCGTTGACGATCAGGTCAACGTAGCGCTGGCGGTAGCGCTGCTCGGTGTCGGTCAGGCCGTGGTGCTTGTCTGGCAGTGGGCGCAGCGACTTGGTCAGCAGGCGCACTTCGGTCATTTCAACGTACAGGTCGCCCTTGCCGGAACGGGCCAGGGTGCCGACGGCGGCAATGATGTCGCCCATGTCCCAGGTTTTCACCGAGGCCAGGGTCTCTTCAGATAGGGTCTTGCGGTTGACGTAGACCTGGATGCGACCGGTCATGTCCTGGATCACCATGAACGAGCCACGGTTGAGCATGATGCGACCGGCAACCTTGACCGGGATTGCAGCCTCTGCCAGCTCTTCCTTGGTCTTGTCCGCGTATTTCTTCTGCAGGTCTTCGCAGTAGTGTTCACGGCGGAAGTCGTTCGGGAAGGCATTGCCCTTGGCGCGCTCGGCAGCAAGCTTTTCCTTGCGCAGGGCGATCAGGGAGTTTTCTTCCTGTTGCAGGGCTTGCGGGTCGAGTTGTTGGTCGCTCATGTCTTTAAATTTTCCATCAGGTTCGTTGCCCCAGCCTGCGGCTGGGGATCGCGGGCAAGCCCGCTCCCACAGGGATCGGGGGTGTCAGCCAATCCCGCATAGCATGTGTTACAGGCCCGATTTCAGGCTGGCTTCCAGGTATTCGTCGATGTCGCCGTCGAGCACCTTGTCGCAGTCGCTGCGTTCGATGTTAGTGCGCAGATCCTTGATCCGCGACGCATCAAGCACATACGAGCGAATCTGGTGACCCCAGCCGATATCCGACTTGGTGTCTTCCAGCGCCTGGGAAGCCGCGTTGCGCTTCTGCATTTCCTGCTCGTACAACTTGGCCCGCAGCATTTTCATGGCGGTGTCTTTGTTGGCGTGCTGGGAACGTTCGTTCTGGCAACTGACCACGGTGTTGGTCGGTACGTGGGTGATACGTACGGCCGAGTCGGTGGTGTTTACGTGCTGACCACCGGCACCGGAGGAACGGTAGGTGTCGATACGCAGGTCAGCCGGGTTGATCTCGATTTCGACCTTGTCGTCGATCTCTGGCGAGACGAACACCGCGCTGAACGAGGTGTGGCGACGGTTACCGGAGTCGAACGGGCTTTTACGCACCAGGCGGTGCACGCCGATCTCGGTACGCAACCAGCCAAAGGCGTATTCACCCTTGATGTGCACGGTCGCGCCCTTGATACCGGCGACTTCACCGGCGGACAGCTCCATGATGGTGGCGTCGAAACCGCGTTTATCCGCCCAGCGCAGGTACATGCGCAGCAGGATGTTGGCCCAGTCCTGGGCCTCGGTGCCGCCGGAGCCGGCCTGGATGTCCAGGTAGGCGTTGTTCGGGTCCATTTCATGGCTGAACATGCGGCGGAATTCGAGTTTGGCGAGGTTTTCTTCTAGACGGGCCAGCTCGGCGACGACATCGCCCACTGCGCCTTCATCGTCTTCTTCGACGGCCATGTCCAGCAGGTCACGGCAATCGGCCAGACCGGTGTTCAGCTCGTCGAGGGTATCGACGATCTGCGCCAGCGCAGCGCGCTCGCGGCCCAGTTCCTGGGCGTATTCAGGTTTGTTCCAGACAGCAGGATCTTCAAGCTCGCGATTGACTTCGGTCAGACGCTCATGCTTTTGATCGTAGTCAAAGATACCCCCGAATAGTTTCGGAGCGCTCGGACAGGTCCTTGATGGTGTTAAGGATCGGGTTGATTTCCATGGCGGGCAGCACTCGTTGGCGAACTTTTGAAAGCCGGCGAGTATAACGGCAAACGGGGGGCAGCGGCAGCCCGCTTGGCGAAAAGGCGGGGGTTAATCGGCAACCTGATAACCAATGAAGATCCAAATGTGGGAGGGGGCTTGCCCCCGATTGCGGTGCATCAGCCAGCACATTTGCCACTGAACCACCGCTATCGGGGGCAAGCCCCCTCCCACATTTTGACCTGCGGTGAATTCAGACTATTCGATCCCCACCTGATTGCGACCATTGTGCTTGGCCGTATACAACCCCTTGTCCGCCGCCAATATCACCTGCCGGCAATCGCTGCCCTGTTGGGGCACCACCGTGGACAGGCCAATGCTGACGGTCAGGCTGGAACCCTCGGTCGGCGCGATGTGCGGGATTTTCAGCGCCGCAACGGCCATGCGCAGCTTCTCGGCCACCAACCGCGCGCCCCCCGGCGAGGTATTCGGCAGCACCAGCGCAAACTCTTCACCACCGTAACGCGCCGGCAAATCCGAAGGCCGGCTGCTAGCTTCACGGATGGTGGCAGCAACTTTGCGCAGGGCTTCGTCACCTTCGACATGGCCAAAGCTGTCGTTGTAGGTCTTGAAGAAATCCACGTCGATCATCAGCAACGACAACTGGGTCTGGTCACGCATGGCGCGGCGCCATTCCAGTTCCAGGTATTCGTCAAAGTGGCGGCGGTTGGACAGCCCGGTGAGGCCGTCGGAGTTCATCAGCCGTTGCAGCACCAGGTTAGTGTCCAGCAGCTGTTGTTGGCTGACCCGCAGCGCGCGATAAGCCGCATCCCGTTGCAACAGGGTCATGTAGGAGCGCGAGTGATAGCGGATGCGCGCCACCAGCTCGATATTGTCCGGCAGCTTGACCAGGTAATCGTTGGCCCCCGCCGAGAACGCGGCGCTCTTGATCAGCGGATCTTCCTTGGTAGAAAGCACGATGATCGGGATGTTCTGCGTCGCCGGGTGGTTGCGGTATTCGCGCACCAGGGTCAGGCCGTCGAGGCCGGGCATCACCAAATCCTGCAGGATCACCGTCGGCTTGATGCGGATCGCCTGGGCAATTGCCTGGTGCGGGTCGGCGCAGAAGTGGAAGTCGATGTTTTCTTCGTGGGCCAGGCCACGCCTTACGGCTTCGCCGATCATGGCCTGGTCGTCGACCAGCAACACCATGGCGGCGTTTTCGTCGGTCTTGATGTCGTCGATCTGTAAATCATTCATGTGCAGTCACCTGAATTACTACCTGCAAGCCAGCACTGCGGAGGGCAGACATCATTTTGCAAAGACCTCCAACAGTCGGGGCGCAATTCTATCCAGTGGGCGAATTTCAACAGCAGCATCAATCGCCGCCGCCGCTTTGGGCATGCCATACACCGCGCAGCTCTGCTGATCCTGGGCGATGGTCAAATAACCTTGTTCACGCAACAACTTGAGGCCCTGGGCCCCGTCGCGGCCCATGCCGGTGAGCAGCACACCCACAGCGTCGCCATTCCAATGGCTGGCCACACTCTCAAAAAACACATCGATTGAAGGCCTATAAATCTCGTTCACCGGTTCTGCGGTATAGGCCAGCGTGCCATTTTTTAATAACCGTATGTGGTGATTGGTGCCGGCCAGCAGCACCACACCGCTTTGCGGCGGTTCACCCTCGCGGGCCAGACGTACCGGCAGGCCGGAGGCACTGCTCAGCCATTCGGCCATACCGGCGGCGAACACCTGGTCCACGTGCTGCACCAACACAATGGCGGCGGGAAAGTCCCGGGGCAAGCCCTTGAGCAGGGTTTCCAGCGCCGCCGGGCCACCGGCCGAAGAGCCGATGGCCACCAGGCTTTCGCGCTTGCCGGTGATGCGCTGGGGCGCGGTTTCTGCGCGTACGCGGCTGCCGCGCTGGCCGATAAGCCAGCCGATATTAAGGATCTTGCGCAACAACGGCGCCGCTGCATCCTTGGGGTTGCCCACGCCTAAAGGCGGCGTATCGACCACATCCAGCGCGCCGTGGCCCATGGCCTCGAACACGCGACTGACGTTGGCCTGGCGGTCAACGGTCACGATGACGATGGCGCACGGTGTCTCGGCCATGATCTGGCGCGTGGCCTCCACGCCGTCCATCACCGGCATGATCAGGTCCATCAGGATCAAGTCCGGGGTCAGTTCGGCGCAGCGCTGCACGGCTTCCAGGCCATTGCTCGCGACCCACACCACTTGATGGGCTGGCTCGAAACTCAAGGCGCGGCGCAAGGCCTCGACCGCCAGGGGCATATCATTGACGATCGCAATCCTCATGCCCGCGCGCCTCCGATCAGTTCCACCACGGCGTCCAACAGGGCGTCATCGTGGAAACTGGCTTTGGCTAAATAATAGTCGGCGCCGGCATCCAGGCCACGGCGTCGATCTTCTTCACGGTCTTTGTACGACACCACCATCACCGGCAACGATTGCAGGCGAGTATCACGACGCAAGAGTGTGACCAATTCAATACCGTCCATGCGAGGCATATCAATATCAGTGATCAACAGGTCGAAGTCTTCGGAGCGCAACGCGTTCCAGCCGTCCATGCCATCGACCGCCACCGCCACTTCGTAACCGCGATTAAGCAGCAATTTGCGTTGCAGTTCACGCACGGTGAGTGAGTCATCGACCACCAGCACGCGCTTGCGCGGCGCTTCGCTGGCCTGCTGGCTGCGCCGGGCGATGCGTTCCAGGCGGCCGGTGTTGAGCAGCTTGTCTACCGAACGCAGCATGTCTTCAACGTCGACAATCAACACCACCGAGCCGTCGTCGAGCAAGGCACCGGCGGAGATATCCTGGACCTTGCCCAGGCGATCATCCAGCGGCAAGACCACCAGGGTGCGCTCGCCGATAAAGCGTTCAACGGCGATCCCATAGACCGCATCGCGCTCGCGAATCACCACGACCTTCAAGGTCTCCTGGTTATTTTGCCCCGGTGGGCGCTGCAACAATTGGCTGGCGGCCACCAGGCCGACGTGCCGACCTTCGTGCCAGAAGTGCTGGCGGCCTTCCAGCTGCACGATGTCGTCCGGCGCCAGGTCGCACATGCGTTCGATGTGAGCCAGCGGGAACGCGTAGGCTTCTTCGCCGACTTCCACCACCAGGCTGCGCACCACCGACAGGGTCAATGGCACTTCCAGATGGAAACGACTGCCCTGCCCCGCCGTTTGCTCCAGCACCACCGCGCCGCGCAGTTGGCGCACCATATGCTGCACCGCATCCAGGCCAACACCACGCCCGGACACTTCGGTGACCTTGTCCCGCAGGCTGAAACCCGGCAGGAACAGGAACGTCAGCAGCTCTTCTTCGCTCAGGCGCAACGCCGTTTCCAGCGGCGACAAGTGGCGGTCGACGATGGTGCCGCGCAGGCGCTCCAGGTCGACACCATTGCCGTCGTCACTCAGTTCCAGCACCAGCAAGCCGGCCTGATGGGACGCGCGCAGGCGGATCAGGCCTTCAGCCGGTTTGCCCGCCAGCACGCGCTGCTCGGGCATTTCGATGCCGTGGTCGACGGCATTGCGCAATAAGTGGGTGAGCGGCGCTTCGAGTTTTTCCAGTACATCGCGGTCGACCTGGGTTTTTTCACCCTCGATCTCCAGGCGCACTTGCTTGCCCAGGCTGCGGCCGAGGTCACGCACCATGCGCACTTGCCCGGCCAGCACGTCGGCGAACGGCCGCATGCGGCAGGCCAGTGCGGTGTCGTAGAGCACTTGGGCGCGCTGCCCGGCCTGCCAGCCGAACTCGTCCAGCTCGGCGGTTTTTTCCGCCAGCAGGGCTTGGGCTTCACTGAGCAGGCGACGGGTATCGGCCAGGGCTTCCTGGGCTTCGAGGTTCAGGTCCAGGGTCTTGAGTTGGCCGTCCAGGGTGTCGAGGGCGCGTACGCTTTGGCTTTGCATGCGCTTCAAGCGTTGCAGGCTGGCCAGGTAAGGCTTGAGTCGCTGGGTTTCCACCAGGGACTTGCTCGACAGGTCCAACAGGCTGTTCAAGCGCTCGGCGGTCACCCGCAGCACGCGCTCGCCGCCTTCGGTCATGCGTTTGTTTTGGCGCGGCGGCTCGGCCACAACCGGCGGCGCGGGCTCGGGTTCTGGCGGCAGCTCTTCAACGACTGGGGCTTGGGCTGGCGGCGGCGCAGCTTTCACCGGCGCCTGGGACGGGTCGAGCAAGCGCTCCATCAACGCCACATAGGCCTCTATGTCCGCCGGGCCGACATCATTGCCGGGCGTGGCGATGCGCATCAGCAGGTCGGTGCCTTGCAGCAGCGCGTCGATATGCTCAGGTTGCAGGTACAGCCGGCTTTCCTGGGCGCTGACCAGGCAGTCTTCCATCACGTGGGAGACGCTGACCCCAGCATCTACCCCGACAATCCGCGCCGCGCCCTTGAGGGAGTGGGCGGCGCGCATACAGGCTTCGAGTTGGTCGGCCTGGGTCGGGTTGCGTTCCAGGGCCAGCAGGCCCGCGCTCAATACCTGGGTCTGCGCGTCGGCTTCCAGGCTGAACAGTTCCAGCAGCGAGGCATCGCGCATCTGGTCGGGGGTCATGTGAGGCTCCGGGTCACGGCGGACAACAATTGCGCCTCGTCCAACCAACGCAGGCTGCGGCCTTTCCACTGCAACACGCCTTGGGTGAAGCGCGCGCTGGCCTGGGTGCCGGAGGCCGATGCGGCCTTCAAGGTGCGCTCATCGATGGCGTGGATACCGTCGACTTCATCCACCGGCACCACCACCGGACCATCCTGGGCGGCAATGATCAGCATGCGCGGCATGATACGCCCACCGCTGGCGCCACTATTTGTGGCATCCAGGCCCAGCAGTTCGACCAGCGACAGGCACGCAACCAAAGCGCCACGCACGTTGGCCACACCCAGCAAGGCACGGGAGCGCTGGTGTGGCAGGGAATGAATCGGTTGCAGCGGGGCGACTTCCACCAGGCAGCGGGTGGCGATGCCCAGCCATTCCTCGCCAAGCCGGAACATCAGCAGCGAACGGGTGACCACCTCTTCGCCACGCTCAACGGCGGCCTGGGGGCGATGATCGTCCTGCTGCAAGGCATAGCGGTCCAGCAGGCGCGTGGCGGCGGCGGAATACACCGAGCAGTTGCGGCAGTGGATGTGGTCCACCAGCAGCGGGCACGACTTGTCGCCATGAATGCCAATGCGGTTCCAGCAGTCATCGATGGCTTGGGTGTCGGCCAGGGTCAGGTCCAGGCCTGCGGTATTGAGCGCGTCAGTGCTACTCATCGTTTGGACTCACTGTCAGCTCGCTCGCTACGGGCGGCCCGCGCCTGTAAACGGCGCGCCCCCGCACTGTCGCCCTGGGACTCAAGCAACGCGGCCAGGTGCATCAAGGCCTGCGGGTGCTGCGGCTCCAGGTATAAGGCTTTGCGGTAAAACCCCTGGGCCTCCAGGGCACTGCCAGCCACATCGCTGAGCAGCCCGAGCCAGTAAAACACCTGGGCGGACGGCGGGTGGCTGTTCAAGTATTGCTCGCACGCGGCACGGGCCTCGGCGCTTTTGCCTTCGTTGGCGAGCGTGGCGATGCGGCTGAGCAACGTGTCTGCATCGGACGACAGCGCCTTGATCGGCACCACCTGGGCAGTGACCGTACTGAACGGGCGTGGCTTGACCGGAACCGATGCCGCCGTACGCACGGGCGGCGGCATCGGGACCGGCACATACGCCGGCTCAGGCTTGTGCGGCGCCCCCTGACGACTGAACGCGAATGACTGCGGCGCCCCAATCGAACGCATGCCATGACGCCCCAACAGGCTACCCTCGGCGGGGCCGATAAACAGCACGCCATCGACGTGAGTCAGGCCCTTGAGCACATCGAACACTTGCTTCTGGGTCGGCTGATCAAAGTAGATCAGCAGGTTGCGGCAGAACACGAAGTCGTAGCTCGCCTCATTGGCCAGCAGCGCCGGGTCGAGCAGGTTGCCGACTTGCAGGCGTACCTGTTCGCGCACGCGATCGACAATATGGAAGCCGTCGGCAGACTCGGTGAAGTACCGGTCACGAAACTCCAGATCACCGCCACGGAACGAGTTTTTGCCATACACCCCACGCCGCGCACGCTCCACCGACAACGGGCTGACATCCAGGCCCAACACCTTGAACTGATGCGGCGCGAGGCCGGCGTCCAGCAGGGACATGGCAATCGAGTAGGGCTCTTCGCCGGTGGAACACGGCAAGCTGAGGATACGCAATGCGCGCATCTGCTTGATGTCGACGAGCCGCGCCTTGGCCAGCCGGGCCAGGGTCGCAAAAGATTCGGGGTAACGGAAAAACCAGGTCTCGGGGACGATCACCGCTTCGATCAGCGCTTGCTGCTCATCGTGGGAGCTTTGCAGTTGCTGCCAGTACTCGCCCGCCGTCTGCCCGGGGGTTGCCTGGATACGTTGGCGCACCGCACGTTCGATGATGGCCTCTCCCACGGATGCCACGTCCAGGCCGATGCGCTCCTTCAAGAAGGCAAAGAACCGCGGGTCGTTGCTCATACGCTCAACTCGGCAGAAAACAACACGGCGCGCACATCGTCGGTGAGCAACTCATTCACGCCGATCCATTGCATCAGGCCCAACGCGTCTTCGCGCACCGGCCCCAGGTAAGGCGCCTGACGGTTCTCCAGGCCGTAGGGCTGGAACTGCGCCGGGTCGCAACGCAGGGTGTCGGTGGCTTGTTCGAGAATCAGCCCCAGCCAGCGCGGCTCACTCCACGGCTCGGGTTGGTAGTTGACCAGCACCAGCCGCGTGCTGGTGCGAGCCTGGGCCGGTGCGCCAAAGGTCAGCGCGCTCAGGTCGATCACCGGCACCAGCGTGCCACGATGGGCAAAGATGCCGGCCACCCACAGCGGCGCATGGGCAATGGGCTTGAGCGGCAGGCGCGGCAGCACTTCGGCCACTTCGGTGGCTTTGAGGGCATAGCGTTCGCTGCCGATGTGAAACACCAGGAACAATGCCTTTTTCGCTGCCGGGACGGCGCCGCGTTTAGCCGCGAGGTCGCTCATCAGACTTTGAAACGCGACACGCCGCTGCGCAGACCGACCGCAACCTGGCTCAGTTCATCAATGGCAAAGCTGGCCTGGCGCAAGGACTCCACCGTCTGGCTGCTGGCATCGCCCAGTTGCACCAGCGCGTGATTGATCTGCTCGGCACCGGTAGCCTGGGCCTGCATGCCTTCGTTGACCATCAACACCCGCGGCGCCAGGGCCTGTACCTGGTGGATGATCTGCGACAGTTGCTCGCCCACTTGCTGCACTTCGAACATGCCGCGACGTACTTCTTCGGAGAATTTGTCCATGCCCATCACACCGGCCGACACCGCCGACTGGATCTCGCGCACCATCTGTTCAATGTCGTAGGTGGCCACGGCGGTCTGGTCAGCCAGGCGACGCACTTCGGTGGCGACCACGGCAAAACCGCGCCCGTACTCACCGGCCTTCTCGGCCTCGATGGCGGCGTTGAGGGACAACAGGTTGGTCTGGTCGGCAACCTTGACGATGGTCACCACCACCTGGTTGATGTTGCCGGCCTTCTCATTGAGGATTGCGAGCTTGGCGTTTACCAAGTCCGCAGCGCCCATCACCGAGTGCATGGTTTCTTCCATGCGCGCCAAGCCTTGCTGGCCGGAACCGGCGGCTACCGAGGCCTGGTCGGCGGCGGTGGACACTTCAGTCATGGTGCGCACCAAATCCTTGGATGTGGCGGCGATCTCGCGGGAAGTGGCGCCGATCTCGGTAGTCGTGGCGGCAGTTTCAGTGGCGGTGGCTTGTTGTTGCTTGGAGGTGGCTGCGATTTCAGTCACCGAGGTGGTGACCTGCACCGACGACCGCTGAGCCTGGGATACCAGGGCCGTGAGCTCGGTCATCATATCGTTGAAGCCGGTTTCCACCGCGTTGAATTCGTCTTTGCGCTCCAAATTCAGGCGCTTGCTCAGGTCGCCGCCACGCATGGTCTCGAGGATTTCCACGATGCGCTGCATCGGCGCCATGATTGCGCGCATCAGCAGCAGGCCACACAGGCCAGCAGCGAAGATCGCCACGGCCAGGGACAGGAACATACTGATTTTCGCCGCCGATACCGCGTCATCGATGGCGTTGGTCGCCCGATCAGCGACGTTCTTGTTTTCGGTAATGATGTCGTTGAGCTTCATGCGGCCTGCGGTCCACGTCGGCGTCAACTGGGTGTCGAACTCTTTGCGGGCAGCGGCCAGGTTACCGCTCTGCAAGTTGTCGAGCACCGTGGTCAGGCTCTTGTTGTAGGTCTGGTGCAACGCTTCGAATTTATCGAACTCAGAGCGATCGTTGCCGGAGGCGATGGTTTTTTCGTAATTGCCCATCTGCTGCAGGATGCGCGCTTCGAAAGACTTGAAGTCGGCCTTGTCGGCATCGCTCAGCTTTTTGTCTTCGCGCAGGCCCAGCAATTCGAGGGTTTGCAGGTAACTGTCGACCCACGCGCTGCGGATCATGGAACTGAGGTAAACCCCCGGCACTGCGTCGTCGCGTACCGCCACTTCGCTGGTTTCGATCTTCAGCAACCGTGAATAGGAGACCACAACCATTAACAGCATGATGGCGATAATGACCGCAAAACTTGCCAAGATGCGTTGGCGCAAGGTCCAGTTCTTCACAGTAATTCCTCGAAGGGCCATTCAAATGGGGGGAGTATAGCTGAGCAGAAGCCCTCATTAATCAATGGGTTTTGATCGAGTGCTCACAGAATACGAATGTGGGAGGGGGCTTGCCCCCGATAGCGGTGCATCAGCCAGCTGTAACTTGACTGAAACACCGCCATCGGGGCATGGATATCTACACAACTTTGAGCATTGCTGCTGGACCTGTGGCGAGGGAGCTTGCTCCCGTGACGACCTGGCAGTCGGCTGAGTTTTACCGGGTGTAAACCGGCTCGAGTGTGGGAGCTGGCTTGCCTGCGGTAGCTATGTGTCAGGCGCTGGAGGGGGTTTTGTCGGAGTACATATCCGTTATTTGGGTGAGGGCTGATATGGGTTCCGCCCTTACGGCGGGTCACTTTGGAAAAGAGCCCCAAAGTAACCAAAGGGCTCTTGCCCCACCACTCGGCACCTCGCTTAGGCTCGGTGTGCCCTCACTCCGGCTTGAATCCGTGGGCCGCCGTCATGGGCCATCCTTGGCCCAGGACGGCTAACCCGGCGTCCTGCCGGGTTACCCACGGATTCAAGCCTGCGTTCGGCCAGCGTGGTTAACGGGGCGCCTAAGATCAAGATCAAAAGCCAAATCAAAAACCACAGCCACAGCCACAGCCACAGCCAGGGGGATGCGGGTGGCAGTGGTTGTGTAGATACCTATGCCCCGATAGAGGTGCGTCAGCCACATGTAACTTGACTGAAATACCGCCATCGGGGCAAGCCCCCTCCCACATGTTGATCAGCGTACAGCAGGTACTTAAGTGTTCAGCCGCACCTGTTTTTCCAATTCAGCCTTTAGGCCTGGCTCAAGCTTGAGCTGGCGGGCCAACTCGTCGAGGTAGGCCTTTTCCATGAAGTTTTCCTCATCCACCAGCATCACGCTGGCGATGTACATCTCTGCAGCCATTTCCGGGGTGCCGGCGGCGCGAGCGACATCGGCAGGGTCGAGGGGTTTGTTAAGTTCGGCGTGTAGCCAGCTTTGCAATTCACGGTCGTTATCGAGCTTAGTGAACTCGCCTTCGATCAGCGTGCGTTCGCGCTCGTCTACATGACCGTCAGCCTTCGCGGCAGCGACCAGGGCCTTGAGGATGGCCTGACTGTGTTGTTCGACCTCGGCCGGTGGCAAACGGTCGATGGTTTGCGGTTCGCCTTTTGGCGCCGAGGCTTGTTGGGCCTGCCAGTTGCCATAGGCCTTGTAGGCGATCACACCTAACGCTGCCAAGCCGCCGTAAGTCAGAGCCTTGCCACCGAATTTGCGCGCCTTTTTATTCCCCAGCAGCAGGCCCATGGCACCTGCGGCCAATGCACCGCCACCGGCACCGCCCAGCAGACTGCCCAAGCCACCACCGCCGAGCAAACCGCCCAAAGCGCCTTTGTCTTCCTGTTTACGCTGGCCGCCAGCCTTGTTTTGCAGCATGTCCTGACCAGACTTGAGCAATTGATCGAGCAATCCACGGGTATTCATTCGTAGCCTCCAGACACTAAAGTTCATAGGACCAATAGGCCCCCAGCGTAAAACTAAGTGCCAAAAAGCCCCGAGCTATAGTGCTTCCAGATGTAACGCAGTGCGGACTGATACATATCTTGTTTCACATGCGGAGCCATCACCCCGCTATCAATCATTTTTCCTACGTCATCGAACCGCTTAAGCTATCCGGCGTCTGTTTATTGTCCGTTGCGTTTGGCCGAAGGCATGTCCGAACCGTAATTTCTTATCCGCTACGCGCCAGGAACGGCTCGGGATTTGCTCACGACAGGTTGTCTCTATGCACCGCAGGAATTTGCTCAAAGCCTCCATGGCCATTGCGGCTTACACCGGTTTGTCCGCCAGCGGCCTGCTCGCCGCGCAGGCGTGGGCCGGGAACCGCGCCGCTGATGGCAAGGCCGTGTCGTTCGATTTTGAAACGCTGAAGGCCCAGGCCAAGCAACTCGCCGGGACCGCCTATAAAGACACCAAACAGGTGCTACCGCCGACCCTGGCGACCATGACCCCGCAGAATTTCAACGCCATCGGCTACGACGGCAAGCATTCGCTGTGGAAGGAACTGAACGGCCAACTGGACGTGCAGTTCTTCCACGTCGGCATGGGTTTCAAGACACCGGTGCGCATGCACAGCGTCGACCCCAAGACCAGAGAGGCCCGCGAGGTGCACTTCCGCCCTTCGCTGTTCAACTATGAAAAAACCACGGTGGACACCAAACAGCTGACCGGTGACCTGGGTTTCTCCGGTTTCAAGCTGTTCAAGGCACCGGAACTGGATCGCCACGACGTGCTGTCGTTCCTTGGCGCCAGCTACTTCCGTGCGGTGGACAACACCGGGCAGTACGGCCTTTCGGCCCGAGGCCTGGCCATCGACACCTACGCGAAAAAACGCGAGGAATTCCCCGACTTCACGCAGTTCTGGTTCGAAACCCCGGATAAAGACGCCACCCGTTTCGTGGTGTATGCCCTGCTCGACTCGCCAAGCGCCACCGGTGCCTACCGCTTCGATATCGACTGCCAGGCCAACCAAGTGGTGATGGCCATCGACGCCCATATCAATGCACGCACCGCCATCGAGCAACTGGGCATCGCACCGATGACCAGCATGTTCAGCTGCGGCACCCACGAGCGCCGCATGTGCGACACCATCCACCCGCAAATCCACGACTCGGACCGCCTGGCGATGTGGCGCGGCAATGGCGAGTGGATCTGCCGCCCGCTGAACAACCCGGCCAAGCTGCAGTTCAACGCCTTCGCCGACAAAGACCCGAAAGGTTTCGGCCTGGTGCAGACCGACCATGAGTTCGCCAGCTACCAGGACACCGTGGACTGGTACAGCAAGCGCCCAAGCCTGTGGGTCGAGCCCACCACGCCATGGGGTGAAGGCTCCATCGACCTGTTGGAGATCCCTACGACCGGCGAAACCCTGGACAACATCGTGGCCTTCTGGACGCCGAAGAAACCCGTGGCCGCCGGCGAATCGCTGAACTACGGCTACAAGCTGTACTGGAGCGCGTTGCCACCGGTGAGCACACCGTTGGCGCAGGTCGATGCGACCCGTTCCGGCATGGGCGGTTTTACCGAGGGCTGGGCACCGGGCGAGCATTACCCGCTGGTTTGGGCTCGTCGCTTTGCGGTGGATTTCAAAGGCGGCGGCCTGGATCGTCTGCCAGCCGGCACTGGGATCGAGCCGGTAGTGACTTGCTCCCACGGCGAAGTAAAAGACTTCAGCGTGTTGGTGCTCGATAACATCAAGGGCTACCGGATTCTGTTCGACTGGTACCCGACCAGCGACAGCGTGGAGCCGGTGGAACTGCGGTTGTTTATCCGCACCCAGGATCGCACCTTGAGTGAGACCTGGCTGTACCAGTACTTCCCGCCAGCGCCAGAGCTGCGTAAGTACACTTGATGCTCTGAACCTGGAGCCGGTATAGGTGGGAGCTGGCTTGCCTGCGATAGCATCACCGCGGTGTGACTGACACACCGAGGTGCCTGCATCGCGGGCAAGCCCGCTCCAACAGGGTTTAACCGCCCACTAAAACCGCGACACGCTCTTCATCGCCCCAATCAAATACCGCATTGCCACCTGATCGTTTTCGGTCAGGGCGCGGTACTGCGCCAGCAATTCAGCCTCATCCGAACTCAGCTTTCGAGGCCTCGGCAGCACACTGCGAGTCAGAAAAGACACCACCACACACGCAACACCATTGGACTTGGCCATGGACTGTTTCTCCTGATAACGATCAAATACTCCTTTCGCCCATTACCCGCCTCCCGTGAAGCGCAATGCCTCCGTGGACAAACAGACTGACTCCCTGGGCCAGAAACCAGACCTACCCTAAGCGTAGAAACTATCTCGCCGTTTGTGGGGTTTTTTTAGAGTATTTACTTAAAAAAACTATCGCGGTAACAAATACCTACAGGGTTTTCCCACCCTGCAGGCGATAAAAAACCCACCGGGTCAGGGTGGGTTCTGGTGGCGTGCCTAGAGGTTTAGTCCCTCAGATCTGACTCATGAATCGGCTGGTCGCGATGGGTGGCCCGTTGGTACTGCGCCGGCCAGATTGCCTTGCGCCCACCCAGGTCATCGTCGGCATGTAATGGCCAGTACGGATCACGCAACAGTTCCCGGGCAAGAAAGATGATATCGGCCTGGCAGGTGCGCAGGATGTGCTCGGCCTGGGCTGGCTCGGTGATCATGCCAACGGTACCAGTGGCCATCCCCGACTCCTTGCGCACCCGCTCGGCAAAACGCGTCTGGTAACCAGGGCCGGTGGGGATTTCGGCATTCGCGGCGGTGCCGCCGGAGGACACGTCGATCAGGTCCACGCCGAGGTCTTTCAGGCGGCGCGCCAGCTCTACGGTTTCATCGGGGTTCCAGCCGTCTTCCACCCAGTCGGTGGCCGACACCCGCACAAACAGCGGCAGCTCCTGGGGCCACACTTCGCGCACGGCCGCAGTCACTTGCAGCACCAGGCGGATGCGGTTTTCAAACGAGCCGCCGTATTGGTCCTGACGCTGGTTGCTGATGGGCGACAGAAATTGATGCAGCAGGTAGCCATGGGCGGCGTGGATTTCTACCACTTCAAAACCGGCGGTCAGGGCGCGCTTGGCGGCGGCGACAAAGTCGGCGATCACTTGCTGGATATGGTCTTCATCCAACGGTTTGGGTTGGGTGTGCTGCGGGTCGAAGGCTATCGGCGAAGGCCCGACCGGTGTCCAGCCGCCGTCATCCACCTTGACGCTGCCATGCTTGCCGATCCACGGCCGATGGGTGCTGGCCTTGCGCCCGGCGTGAGCCAGTTGAATACCGGCTACAGCGCCTTGGGCCGCGATAAATCGAGTGATGCGTTGCAGCGGTTCGATCTGGGCGTCGTTCCACAGCCCCAGGTCCTGGGCGGTGATGCGGCCGTCGGCGGTCACGGCGGTGGCCTCGGTAAAAATCAGCCCGGCGCCGCCCACGGCACGGCTGCCGAGGTGCACCAGGTGCCAGTCGTTGGCCAAGCCATCTTCGGCGGAGTATTGGCACATCGGCGACACCGCAATGCGGTTGAGCAGGGTCAATTGGCGCAGGGTGTAGGGTTCGAGCAGCTGACTCATGGCGCACCTCTTCTGAGTTCTATGGGCACTGTTCAACAGTGCCTAGAGCCTAGTCGACAACGGTGGATTGCACAGGGTTCAGACACAAAGCGGGAGCCGATTGCCGGCTCCCGTGCTGCTGGCGCTTACATTTCGACCTGGGTGCCCAGCTCAATCACCCGGTTTACCGGGAGCTTGAAGAAGCGCAGGTTGCCGTTGGCGTTTTTCAACATAAAGGCAAACAGACTTTCACGCCAGCGCGCCATGCCCTTGATGCGCGAAGCAATCACCGTCTCGCGACTGAGAAAATAGGTGGTGCGCATTGGGCTGAAGTCCAGGTCATCCAAGTGGCACAATTTCAGCGCTTCGGGCACATCCGGCTCATCGGTAAAACCGAAATGCAGAATGACACGGAAGAAGCCGTCACCGAAGGAGTCCACCTCGAAACGCCGCGCAGCCGGCACCCGTGGGATGTCTTCGTAAACCACCGTGAGCAACACCACTTGCTCGTGCAACACCTGGTTATGCAGCAGGTTGTGCAGCAGCGCGTGGGGCACTGCATCCGGGCGCGCCGTGAGGAACACCGCCGTGCCCTGCACGCGATGGGGCGGTTGCACGCGAATGCTGCTGATAAAGATCGGCAACGGCAAGCCGCCTTCGTCGAGGCGCTCCACCAGCAATTGCTTGCCGCGCTTCCAGGTGGTCATCAGCACGAACAGCACAATCCCCGCCAAGACCGGGAAGGCGCCGCCCTGAATGATCTTCGGCACGTTGGCGGCAAAGTACAGGCCGTCCACCAGCAGGCAGCAGACCAGCACCGGCACCGCCAGTATCGGCGGCCATTTCCACAGCAGCAGCATGACGGCCGACACCAAGATGGTGGTCATCAACATGGTCCCGGTCACGGCTACGCCGTAGGCCGAGGCCAGTGCGTTGGAGGACTCGAAGCCGAGCACCAGCAAAATCACGCCGACCATCAACGACCAATTCACCGCGCCGATGTAGATCTGGCCCTGCTCGGCGCTGGAGGTGTGCTGGATATGCATGCGCGGGATGTAACCCAGTTGGATCGCCTGGCGGGTCAGGGAGAATGCGCCCGAAATCACCGCCTGGGACGCGATCACCGTGGCCAGGGTCGACAACACCACCAGCGGGATCAGCGCCCAACTCGGCGCCAGCAGGTAGAACGGGTTGCGGGCCGCTTCCGGGTCGCCCAGCAGCATAGCGCCCTGGCCGAAGTAGTTGAGCACCAGCGCTGGCAGCACCAGGATGAACCAGGCGCGGGCAATGGGTTTGCGGCCGAAGTGGCCCATGTCGGCGTACAGCGCTTCGGCGCCGGTCAGTGCCAGCACCACCGCACCGAGAATGGCCACGCCAATGCCAGGGTGAGCCTCGAAGAAGCGCACGGCCCACATCGGGTTCATCGCACTGAGCACTTCAGGGTGCAAGGTGATGCCATAAATGCCCAGGCCGCCCAGCACCAGAAACCAGGTCACCATCACCGGCCCGAACAGCTTGCCGATACGGTCTGTGCCGTGCTTTTGGATAAGGAACAACGCCACCAGCACGACCAGGGCAATGGGCACGACCCATTTCTCCAGGCCATCGAACGCCAGTTCCAGGCCCTCTACGGCGGACAATACGGAAATCGCCGGGGTGATCATGCTGTCACCGTAAAACAGCGCCGCGCCGCACAGGCCGCACACCACCAGGAAACTGCGCAGCTTCTTGCGCTCCCCCGCCGCTCGCCGCGCCAAGGCGGTGAGGGCCATAATGCCGCCTTCGCCCTGGTTATCGGCGCGCAGTACAAACAGCATGTATTTGATCGACACGACCCAGATCAGCGACCAGAAAATCAGCGCCAGAATCCCCAAGACGCCGTCATGGTTGACCTGCACCCCGTACCCGCCATTGAACACCTCTTTGAGGGTGTAGAGCGGGCTGGTCCCGATATCGCCATAAACCACCCCGACCGCGGCCACCAACATGCCAATCGGCTTCGCGGTGGAATGCTCGGCGCCTGCCGCCGGACTACTTGCCTGACCCATCAACCACTCCTGCCCTTTGACCTGAGGTCTTTTATAAACAGCGCGCCTTAGCTGACCGTAGCATGCGCTGTTTTACTTCTCGTAACAGACGTTTTATTGACCTCGGGGGAATACCCGTGTGCAACGGCGCGAAGCATAGCGCAGCGGTGAGAGCATTTCCCTGCATAAAGCGGATCAAGTGTGTTGCCCGTCGCTAGAATTGCGCACTTTTTGATCAGAGGCATACCAAGTGCCCGCCTACCGCCTTGTCGTGTCCGACTGGCAGCCTCATTCAATACCGAGGTTAGACATGTCAACCATTCCCACAAAAGCCAACCCCAACTGAGGACTTCAAACGGTGCGGCCTGAGCACGCACAAAGTAGAGCGCGGCAACGCCGGCAAAGACTTAGGCCTAGCATTCATGGGGAAGGAAAAACAGGATAAGTCGGTCGGTGGGAGGGAGATAAGTACTCTTTCGCAAAAAAATCCTTACCAATGGAGATTCCGAGGGCTAGTTACGATCGCCCCAACGGCCTCCACCTCAAGCATCGATGATGGCAAATTGGTTTATTAACGCCCAATCATCAGGCATCATGCGCGCCGGATTCCCACCCGCTAAATGACATGGATAAGTCACAGTGCAGAAAGCTACCTTTCGAAAAGATATCAATGGTCTCAGAGCGGTCGCTGTGATCGCGGTAATTTTATATCACTTTGGCGTCAGTGGCTTTGGAGGGGGGTTCGTAGGCGTTGATGTGTTTTTTGTTATTTCAGGTTACTTAATGACTGAAATAATCACTTCCAAAATAAAGCACGAAAAATTTAGCCTCTTCGAATTTTACTTGGCTCGGGCCAAGCGTATATTCCCAGCGCTGGTAGCCTTGTGTACGGTGCTCTTGATATTGGGATGGTTCTTTCTGCCAGCAGCGGAGCTAAAAGAGCTTGGCAAGCAAGTAAAATCAAGTGTTCTATTTTTCTCCAACCATCAATTCATGAAAGACTCTGGATACTTTGATAGCGCTTCACATGAAAAATTCCTACTGCACACATGGTCACTTTCGGTTGAATGGCAGTTTTACTTACTGTACCCAATATTAATTATGGCAGTGTCGAAATTTTCAAAACGACAATCGACACTAGTCGGCGCTATCACATTACTCGCCCTCACCTCCTATTTAGCTTCCAGCTTGATAGCTGAAAGCAGAGCCGCTATTAACTTTTACTCTATAGGCACCCGAGCATGGGAAATGGCTGCTGGAGGATTAGTTTACTTACTCCCAAGCAAGACCCTTCAGAAGAAGGCCAGATACGCTTTAGGGCTTCTAGGGCTTGCGGCCGTCGTCCTGTCCAGCATATTTCTTACAGAAAGTGGAGTGTGGCCAGGAGCGCTAACGTTAGCACCGGTGCTTGGCTGCGCTATTGTCATATGGGCAGCCGGTAACTTCTGGCTGCTTGAGAACAGGCTGATGCAGCTCTGTGGGAAAATCTCATACTCGCTGTACTTGTGGCACTGGCCAATTGTCGTATCACTTGTGTTCTTCCAAGTCCAAGAGGAACCAAGGTGGATTGTAGTCGGTATCATTTTAACCGTCGCTCTCGGCGCCGCGTCCTATCATGCTTTTGAGCGTACCCCTCAAAACTATCTAAGACAGAATACCGCTTTCAAAAATACGGCATTGTTAGCCATTGCAATACTCTGTATCGCTAACGCGGGCCAGCTATTTAAAAAGAAAAGCTTTCCCGACCGTTTAAATACGGACACTACCTTGACGGAACAGGAAGCGCTTAACAGCAACCCGAGACGCGACGAATGCATGCTGGGGCAAGGGGTTGAATCACCCGCTTGTAATTATGGCGGTGAAGGCGATATCGCGGCCATCGTTTGGGGTGACAGTCATGCCAACTCTGTAGTGACCGCTGTAGAAGCAGCATTACCCGACAAAAGCTTAAAAGTACAAGAGTGGAGCTATGCCAGCTGCCCAACAATCTTCAAACTAAACCTGGTCGTTAATGACCGACAATGTCGTGAGTTTAATGATTGGGCATTCGAAAAGCTCAAAAACCTAGACGCTAAAATCCCTGTAATCATCGTCAACCGCTCCTCCTCTTACCCGCTAGGCGATGAAGGCGGACCAACATTACCCAAAGACTCGCCTTATATTTATTTCAGCAAGCCTTACAAGCACCCGGTACCTGCATTTCTACAAGAATACTCCGATAACTACGTAAGTACGATTTGCAAGATTTCAAAAACTCGCAAGGTGTACTTGGTTAGGCCTTTCCCGGAAATGTCATTCAATGTACCCAAGTACCTTGCACGCAGGCTCACGGTAAACTCGAACGCTGAAATCTCTATAACGATGGACGCCTACAAAAAAAGACATGCCTTCGTCTATCAAACACAGGACGCTGCTGCTAACGAATGTGGTGTAACGATCCTTGATCCCGTCCCTTACCTTTGCCATGACGACAGGTGCAGCGGAAGTGAATCAGGACGTCCATTTTACTATGATGCGAGCCACTTAAGTGAGTTTGGAAACAGAAGGCTCATACCTATGTTTCAAACGATGCTTTAAACCCATCAAAGGGCACTGATTTAAGCTGTATGCAAAACTCCTGAGCAACAGCTTCCTTACGGCGTACAACTCGACCGGCAGCTGCAGCGGCAAGCGAATGCCAAAAGTAGCTGTCGGCCCAGCGGCCCACAAGCACTTCGCCGCGGTCTTGCGGCTGCCAGATAAAATCGGGCTATCGAAGAGGCTTGCGGGGGAGTAGAGAGTCAAAGCACTCGTCGCATTTCCCCGCATAAAGCTGGTCAAGTGCCCCGCCCGCCGCTAGAATTGCGCACTTTTTGATCAGAGGCACACCAAGTGCCCGTCCACCGCCTTGTCGTGCCCGACCGGCGGCGTCATTCAATACCGAGGTTAGACATGTCCACCACTCCCGCAAAAGCCAACCCCAAGGTTGGCTTTGTTTCCCTGGGTTGCCCGAAGGCGCTCGTTGACTCCGAGCGCATCCTCACGCAACTGCGTATGGAAGGCTATGACGTTGTGTCCACTTACCAGGACGCGGACGTGGTGGTGGTCAACACCTGCGGCTTCATCGACTCGGCCAAGGCTGAATCCCTGGAAGTGATCGGCGAAGCCATCAAGGAAAACGGCAAGGTCATCGTGACCGGCTGCATGGGTGTGGAAGAAGGCAATATCCGCAATGTACACCCAAGCGTGCTGGCCGTGACCGGCCCGCAGCAATACGAGCAGGTGGTCAATGCCGTGCACGAAGTGGTGCCGCCGCGTCAGGACCACAACCCGCTGATCGACCTGGTGCCGCCGCAAGGTATCAAGCTGACCCCGCGCCACTATGCATACCTGAAGATTTCCGAAGGCTGCAACCACAGTTGCAGCTTCTGCATCATCCCGTCGATGCGCGGCAAGCTGGTGAGCCGCCCGGTCGGCGACGTGCTGGACGAGGCCCAGCGCCTGGTCAAATCCGGCGTGAAAGAGCTGTTGGTGATCTCGCAAGACACCAGCGCCTACGGCGTCGACGTAAAGTACCGCACCGGTTTCTGGAACGGCGCGCCGGTGAAAACCCGCATGACCGAACTCTGTGAAGCCCTGAGCAGCCTGGGCGTGTGGGTGCGCCTGCACTACGTTTACCCGTACCCGCACGTGGACGAGCTGATCCCGCTGATGGCCGCCGGCAAGATCCTGCCGTACCTGGACATCCCGTTCCAGCACGCCAGCCCGAAAGTGCTCAAGGCCATGAAACGCCCGGCCTTCGAAGACAAGACCCTGGCGCGCATCAAGAACTGGCGCGAGATCTGCCCGGAGCTGATCATCCGCTCCACCTTCATCGTCGGCTTCCCTGGCGAGACCGAAGAAGACTTCCAGTACCTGCTGGACTGGCTGACCGAAGCGCAGCTGGACCGCGTGGGTTGCTTCCAGTACTCCCCGGTTGAAGGTGCCCCGGCCAACCTGCTGGACCTGGCCGTAGTGCCAGACGACGTCAAGCAAGACCGTTGGGAGCGCTTCATGGCCCATCAGCAGGCCATCAGCTCGGCCCGTCTGCAACTGCGCATCGGCAAGGAAATCGAAGTGCTGATCGACGAAGTTGACGAGCAAGGTGCGGTTGGCCGTTGCTTCTTCGACGCGCCGGAAATCGACGGTAACGTGTTTATCGACGATGCCAGCGGTTTGAAGCCGGGCGACAAGGTCTGGTGCACTGTGACCGACGCTGACGAATACGACCTGTGGGCTGAAAAGCGCGACTAAGTCGGTAACAATCTAAAAAGCCCTGCCTCTGGACAAGATGCGGGGCTTTTTTACGTCTATCGTTTTGCCAATCATCGGTAAAGGACGGCGGGCATGCGTCAGCATTCGGTTATCTATACACCTAAAACCAGCGACTACGCAGAGTTGGCGCGAATTTGGGAGGCATCGGTACGGGCCACCCATGACTTTCTGCCGGACAGTTACATCGTGTTGCTGAAAGACTTGGTGCTCACGCGTTACCTCGATTGCGTGATGCTGATCTGCACCAAAGACGTACGCCAGTGCATCACCGGGTTTGCCGGCGTGGCGGCAGGCAAGGTGGAGATGCTGTTCGTCGACCCGCAACACCGAGGCCAGGGGCTTGGCCGGCAGTTGCTGCGTTATGCCATCGAGCACATGAATGCCGATGAGCTGGACGTCAACGAACAGAACCCGCAGGCCCTGGGTTTCTACATCAAGCAGGGCTTCGAGGTGATCGGACGGACGGAGCATGATGGTTTAGGCCAGCCTTATCCGTTGCTGCATCTGCGTTTGCGCCAGCAACAACAAATATGTAGCGGCTGACTCAACGCCGCTCCCACATTTAGACCGAGTTGAGCCAAATAACGCCATTGCCCTGAAATGGGTCCGGGATTAACCGGCCCCACACAGGTACAATAGCCGCCCCCTTTTGCTACGGCCCTTGTCATGACTGACCCCATACGCCTCTCCAAACGCCTTATCGAACTGGTCGGTTGCTCCCGTCGGGAGGCTGAGCTGTTTATCGAAGGCGGCTGGGTCTCGGTGGACGGTGAAGTGATCGACGAGCCGCAATTCAAGGTCACCACTCAAAAAGTCGAACTGGACCCGGACGCCAAGGCCACTGTGCCTGAGCCGGTGACCATCCTGCTGCACGCCCCCGTGGGTGTGGATGCGGAAACGGCGATGGCGTCGATCAGCGCCGAGACTTTGTCCGAAGAGCACCGTTTCAGCAAGCGCCCGCTCAAGGGCCACTTCCTGCGCCTGACCGCCAGCGCCGACCTGCAAGCCAAGGCCAGCGGCCTGCTGGTGTTTACCCAGGACTGGAAAATCCTGCGCAAGTTGACCGCCGATGCCGCCAAGATCGAGCAGGAATACGTCGTGGAGGTCGAAGGCGACATGGTTGCCCACGGCCTCAACCGCCTGAACCACGGCCTGACTTACAAAGGCAAGGAGCTGCCAGCAGTCAAAGCCAGCTGGCAGAACGAAAACCGCCTGCGTTTTGCGATGAAGAACCCGCAGCCGGGCGTGATAGCACTGTTCTGCGAAGCGGTTGGCCTCAAAGTCATTGCCATCCGTCGTATCCGCATCGGCGGCGTATCTATCGGCAAAGTGCCGGTCGGCCAATGGCGTTACCTGTCCGGCAAAGAGAAGTTCTAAGCCGCTCCCCTTTTCTCGGCACCGCCTGATTTGGCGGTGCCCTCAGTTGAATATCAGGATTGCCCACCATGATTCACAACGACGTACTGCGCAGCGTGCGCTACATGCTCGACATCAGCGACAACAAGATGGTCGAGATCATCAAGCTCGGCGGCATGGACGTGACCAAGGAAGACCTGCTGACCTACCTCAAGAAAGATGAGGAAGAGGGCTTCGTGTTCTGCCCGGATGACGTCATGGCGTATTTCCTTGATGGCCTGGTGATCTTCAAACGCGGTAAGGACGAGAGCCGCCCGCCGCAGCCAATCGAAACGCCGGTGACCAACAACATCATCCTCAAGAAGCTGCGCGTGGCCTTCGAGCTGAAGGAAGACGACATGCACGCGATTCTCAAGGCCGCCGAGTTCCCGGTGTCCAAGCCTGAGCTGAGCGCGTTGTTCCGCAAGTTTGGTCACACCAACTACCGTACGTGTGGCGACCAGTTGCTGCGTAATTTCCTCAAGGGCCTGACCCTACGGGTTCGTACTTAAGCCATGAGCTACAGTGTCTCGCCCGTCGGTTTTGTGCGCTCCTGCTTCAAGGAGAAGTTCGCCATCCCGCGCCAACCGCAACTGGCGCCGGCCGCCCGTGGCGTGCTGGAGCTGGTGGCGCCGTTTGACGGCGGCGAGGCAGTGCAGGGGTTGGAGCAGGTCAGCCATGTGTGGCTGCTGTTCCTGTTTCACCAGGCCCTGGAAGACAAGCCACGCTTGAAGGTGCGCCCGCCGCGCCTGGGCGGCAACACGTCCATGGGCGTATTTGCCACCCGCGCGACCCATCGACCAAATGGTATTGGCCAGTCGGTGGTGAAGCTCGACAAGGTGGAGCCTGGCAAGCTGTGGATTTCCGGGATCGACCTGCTGGATGGCACGCCGGTGCTGGATATCAAGCCGTACGTGCCGTACGCAGACATCATCGACACCGCGACCAATGACATGGCCAGTGGTGCGCCCGCGCTGATTCCCGTGCAGTGGCTTAAGACCGCCCTGCATCAGGCACAAGGCCATGCTCAGCGGCTGGATGAGCCGTTGGTGGCGTTGATTGAGCAGTGTTTGGCGCAGGACCCGCGACCGGCGTATCAGACGCCAGGGCCTGAGCGGGAGTATGGCGCGCAGTTTTGGGATGTGGATGTGCGGTGGCACTATCCCGAGGCGGGGCTGATTTGTGTGCTGGAAGTGCTTCCAGCCGGATAAACGCCAGAAACAACTGCGGGAGCTGCTTGTGTGGGAGCTGGCTTGCCTGCGATGCAAACGCCGCGGTCATTCAGTTGAACCGAGGTGATGCTATCGCAGGCAAGCCAGCTCCCACACAAGCCAGCTCCCACAATTTTTTGTAGCAGTGCTTACTTCTCGACGAACGCACGCTCGATCAAATAATCACCCGGCTCACGCATGCGTGGCGAAACTTTCAGGCCGAAGCTGTTCAGCACTTCGCTGGTCTCGTCCAACATGCTTGGGCTGCCGCACAGCATGGCGCGGTCGTCCTCGGGGTTGATCGGAGGCAGACCGATATCGGTGAACAGCTTGCCGCTGCGCATCAGGTCGGTCAGGCGGCCTTCGTTTTCAAACGGCTCGCGGGTCACGGTTGGGTAGTAGATCAACTTGTCACGCAGGGCCTCGCCGAAGAATTCGTTCTGCGGCAGATGCTCGGTGATGAATTCGCGGTAGGCGACTTCGTTGACGTAACGCACGCCGTGGCACAGGATCACTTTTTCAAAGCGCTCGTAGGTTTCCGGGTCCTGGATCACGCTCATGAACGGAGCAAGGCCAGTACCGGTGCTGAGCAAGTACAGGTGTTTGCCCGGCTTCAAATCGTCAAGCACCAGGGTGCCTGTCGGTTTTTTGCTGATGATGATCTCGTCGCCTTCCTTCAAGTGCTGCAATTGGGAAGTCAGCGGGCCATCCGGCACCTTGATGCTGAAGAACTCCAGATGCTCTTCCCAGTTCGGGCTGGCAATGGAGTAAGCGCGCATGAGCGGGCGGCCGTTGGGCTGTTGCAGGCCGATCATCACGAACTGACCGTTCTCGAAGCGCAGGCCCGGGTCACGGGTGCACTTGAAGCTGAACAGAGTGTCGTTCCAGTGATGAACACTGAGGACACGCTCGTGGTTCATGTTGCTCATGTACGGGGAACTCCTGGAAATGGGTCTGCGCAGTATTGAGGCGCGCAATTGCACCGCATTCTAATCGCGGCGACAATATCTGTTAACTGGATTATTAAGATAAGGGTTATCGGTTATATCGATATGCGATTTACTCTCCGTCAACTGCAAGTCTTCGTCGCCGTCGCCCAGCAGGAAAGCGTTTCCCGCGCTGCTGGCCTTCTGGCCTTATCTCAATCCGCCGCCAGCACCTCGATCACCGAGCTGGAGCGTCAATCCAGCTGCCAATTATTCGACCGCGCCGGTAAACGGCTGAGCCTCAACGCGCTCGGTCATCAGCTCTTACCGCAGGCAGTGGCGCTGCTGGATCAGGCCAAGGAGATCGAGGACCTGCTCAACGGCAAGTCCGGCTTCGGTTCCCTGGCGGTCGGTGCCACCCTGACCATCGGCAATTACCTGGCCACCCTGCTGATCGGCAGCTTTATGCAACAGCATCCCGAGAGCCAGGTGAAGCTGCATGTGCAGAACACTGCGCATATCGTGCACCAGGTAGCGCACTACGAAATTGACCTGGGTCTAATCGAAGGCGACTGCAGCCACCCGGATATCGAGGTGCAAACCTGGGTCGAGGATGAGCTGGTGGTGTTTTGCGCGCCGCAACATCACCTGGCCAAGCGCGGGGTGGCGACGATGGATGAGTTGACCCATGAGGCGTGGATTTTACGGGAACAGGGCTCGGGCACGCGCCTGACGTTTGATCAAGCCATGCGCCATCACCGCAGCGCGCTGAACATCCGCCTGGAGCTGGAACACACCGAGGCGATCAAGCGGGCAGTGGAATCGGGATTGGGGATCGGCTGCATTTCCCGGCTGGCACTGCGCGATGCGTTCCGCCGTGGCAGCCTGGTGCCGGTTGAAACGCCAGACCTGGACCTGGCCCGGCAGTTCTACTTCATCTGGCATAAACAGAAGTACCAGACCTCGGCGATGCGCGAGTTTCTGGAGCTGTGCCGCGCGTTTACCGCCGGGGTTCAGCGCAGCGACGAGATCGTGCTGCCGAGCATTGCCTGAGGCTTAGATCAGGATGACGGCCCACACCAGGGTAATCATGGTCAGTGCCACGAATTGCGCGGCGCTGCCCATGTCCTTGGCATTCTTGGACAGCGGGTGGCGATCCAGGGAAATCCGGTCGATAGCGGCCTCCACCGCCGAGTTGAGCAACTCGACGATCAGGGCCAGCAAGCACACCGCGATCAGCAGCGCACGCTCGACCCGGCTGACGTTCAGGAAAAAGCTCAGCGGGATCAAGATAACGTTGAGCAACACCAACTGACGAAACGCCGCCTCGCCGGTGAAAGCCGCACGCAGGCCGTCCAGGGAATAGCCTCCCGCATTGAAGATACGCTTGATACCGGTTTGACCCTTGAAAGGCGACATAGAAGTAGGCAACTGAACTGAAGGAGTGGGGGGAAACTAGATCACGCAAAGTCAAAAAAGCGTGAATCGGTTCCATCTTAGTGCTGTGAAATTGACTCAAGTTGTTGCAACAGCAGCGCAGCCTGGGTGCGAGTGCGTACGCCCAGCTTGCGGAAGATCGCCGTCACGTGGGCCTTGATGGTCGCTTCCGACACACTCAGCTCATAGGCAATCTGCTTGTTCAGCAAGCCTTCGCAGACCATGGTCAAAACGCGGAACTGCTGCGGCGTCAGGCTGGCCAGGCCATCACGTGCAGCCTTGGCTTCGTCGGAGACGTTGATTTCTTCAAACGCCTGCGGCGGCCAGGACACATCGCCATCAAGCACGGTGCGCACAGCGTTCTGAATATCTTCCATGGCGCTGGATTTTGGGATGAACCCGCTGGCGCCAAACTCCTTGGAGCGCACCACCACGTCGGCTTCTTCCTGGGCCGAGACCATCACCACGGGAATCTGCGGGTATTGCCCGCGCAACAGCACCAGCCCCGAAAAACCATAGGCGCCGGGCATGTTCAGGTCGAGCAGCACCAGGTCCCAGTCGGATTTTTCGGTGAGGCGGGCTTCCAGCTCGGCGATGCTGGCCACTTCGACCAGGCGCACGTCCGGGCCAAGGCCCAGCGTCACTGCTTGGTGCAGGGCGCTGCGAAACAGCGGGTGGTCATCGGCTATCAGGATTTCGTATGTGGCCATTGATTAAATGATCCTGTTTTTTATGGGAGCCCTGATGGGTTCAGGGTTCGCCAGTACACAAGGTAATAGCCAGGCAGCTATCACCCGTGGGCACGCTCAACGTCAAACGCACTGCAAACGACGTCGAAAAATCACGGTTGCGCCCTAATCGGCGCCCAGAATGCCCAGCGTAGCCTGGGGGGTCAAGCACTACGCCTGCGGGCATTTTAGCGGGTTGCGGGTTTGCGGTGCCATCATGCAAACGTCGTCTGGCTATACCGCCGGGATATAGGGCGCAAGACGAGTATGGACGCTGTCTGTCGGGGCCAGGGGTAATTGGAACTTGGCCGCCAAATAATGCGTACTGAACACATCGAGGTAGGCGTCCAGGACTTCGCTGGCGGTGGTGTCATCGGCCAACTCCAGGCACAGGGCGGCGACTTCGGCCGTGCAGAAATGATCATCACGCTTGGAGCGGCGCAGCTTGTAGCGCGACAGTTGCTCGGGCGCCAGGCTCAGTACCGGCAAATGCTCCAGGTACGGGCTCTTGCGGAACATCTTGCGTGCTTCGCTCCATGTGCCGTCGAGCAGGATGAACAGCGGGCGCTTGCCCTCGCTTACCGTCACTTCGCTGACCACCCGTTCGGGCGTGACGAATTCACCAGGGAACACGATATAGGGCTGCCACTGCGGGTCGGCCAACAAGGTGAGCAGGTCAGGGTCGACTTCGGTGCGAGACCAAGCGAATGCTGTGGTGTCATCGATCACGTCCGCGATCAGCCAGCCGGTGTTGCTGGGTTTCATCGGCTCGACATCGTGCATCAACAGGCACATGGCGGAGCGGGCCTCGACCTTCGGGCGCCACGCGCACAGACAGTATTCGGGGATCACTCGGCAACCGGTACAGCGTTCGGCGCGGGAACCCCGATTGAGGAACGGCCGGACGGCGCGGGCCAGGCGCTGAGTGCGCAGGCGGGAGACGGCGTGGCTCATAGGATGCGCCGTGGGTGCGGGTAAATCGACACGGTGAAAACTCGTGGAAGGCTTAAGTGGCCGCAGTTTACCAGCGATACGCCTGGCTGTAGTGGCAAGGCGTCACCTATAATTGCGCGCCACTGAACGCACAGCGCAGTGGCTGGTCTATGCACCAGTAACCGAATCAGGAGAGTTTCATGCTGCGTTCCATGCTGCGTCTTGCCGCCCCATCCATCGCCCTAGCGCTGGTAGTGCCCGTGGGCGCCCAGGCGGCCTCGCTGCTGGAGGCCCAAATGAACAGGAAACTGCAAAGCGTCGCGGCAGAAAGCAACAAAGACTTACCCCGGGAAATCGACGAAAAGACCCTGGAAGTCGCCTATACCGTTGAAGGCATGCAGTTGATCGACCACCTGAGCGTCATGCCGGATCGCGCCGAGCAGATGCGTGCGAACCCCAAGGCTGTGTATTTCCAGCTGGGTCAAAGTGTGTGTTTGAACAAGGGCTACCGCGAGCTTATGGCCAAGGGCGCAGTGATGCGCTATGAGATCACTGAGAACAAGACAAACCGTCCTGTCGCCTCGGTGAAATTCGTTGAAGCCGATTGCCCTGCACCGGCTGCGGCGAAGAAGAAAAAGTAAGAACGTTACCCTCACGCACTGCCGTCCGGTGGTGCGCACCTCCCTCGCGTTACCTTCCTCTAAAACGACTAAACTCCAGCTCAACAAGTGGTTGCCAGACAAGGGTTTTCCAGCCCATGATCAAGTCATCCCGACCTTTCACTTACAGCGCTTCCCACGCTGTTCTGTCATATTTTCAGGGCAAAAGAAGGTTGCCCCCTGCGGCAAGCAGCGACACATGCAGTGTCGTAGCCTCCGGCGAATGGCTCGTCGGCCACCCGGGCCCTGCAAGAAGGAGACGTTGAATGCCTTACGAACCGAATGACCGCCTGCTCCAACATTTTAAAGAGAACGGGGCCGACCTCACGCAGCAAGTCGAGGCGCAACTTCAGCTGATCGCCCCCAACAGCAAGAATATCCCCCTGTATCGCGACATGATTCTCACCGTGCTGCGCATGGCCCAGGATGACCGCGACCGCTGGAACGCCAAGATCACCCTGCAAGCCATCCGAGAGCTGGACAACGCCTTCCGCGTGCTGGAGCAATTCAAGGGGCGTCGCAAGGTCACCGTATTTGGCTCAGCGCGCACGCCTATTGAAAGCCCGCTCTATGCCTTGGCTCGGGAAGTTGGCGCGCTGCTCGCGCGATCAGACCTGATGGTGATTACCGGCGGCGGTGGCGGCATCATGGCAGCGGCACACGAGGGTGCCGGGTTGGAGCACAGCTTGGGGTTCAACATTACCCTGCCGTTCGAACAGCATGCCAACCCCACCATCGATGGCACCGACAATCTGCTGTCTTTCCACTTTTTTTTCACGCGCAAACTGTTCTTCGTCAAGGAGGCCGATGCACTGGTACTGTGCCCTGGCGGCTTCGGCACACTGGACGAGGCACTGGAAGTGCTGACCTTGATCCAGACCGGTAAGAGCCCCCTGGTACCCGTGGTACTACTGGACGCGCCGGGGGGTGGTTTCTGGCAAGGCGCCTTGGACTTTATCCGTAGCCAACTGGAAGCCAATCGCTACATCCTGCCTACCGATCTCAAGCTGGTGCGGCTGGTCTACAGCGCTGACGAGGCGGTGGACGAGATCAACAGGTTCTATGCCAACTTCCACTCCACACGTTGGCTGAAACGCGAATTTGTAGTGCGCATGCATCACCCACTCAGTGATCGAGCGTTGACTCACTTGCAAAATGAGTTTGCCAGCCTGCGTCTGAGCGGGGACTTCCAGCAGCTTGCCTATACGGGTGAGGAGCATGACGAACCGAAGTTCAGCCATTTGACGCGGCTGGTGTTCAACTTTAACGGGCGCGATCAGGGCCGGTTGCGAGAATTGGTGGATTACATCAACTTACCCGAGAACTGGGCGCAGGCTCAGGGCAAGGCACAACAACGGGTAGCACCGGAGCCGGCTTGATACTTTGAGCGCAAAAAAAGGCCCGCTATTTTCATAGCGAGCCTTTTTTGCGGGGGCTGTCTGAAGCAGGTGGGGGCTGCTGCGCAGCCCAGCGCGGGGCAAGCCCGCTCACCACAGCAAGCCTGCTAACCACGGCAAACCTGCTCGACATAACCAAGTTGCCCTGGATCTCAGTCGTCCATGTCTCGACCGCTCAACAAGCGGCTGATCATCTCCATAGAAAAACCACGATAGCTCAGGAAGCGCCCTTGTTTTGCTCGCTCCCGGGCATCAATGGGCAGATGGCCAGAGAACTTGCGACGCCAGGTATCTTCCAACTGCGACTGCCAGCTAATACCGCATTCACGCAGGGCAAGATCGATATCAGCACGTTGCAAGCCGCGCTGGCTCAGCTCTTCGCGAATTCGCGCCGGGCCGTAGCCAGAACGGGCTCGGTAGGAGACAAAACTTTCGAGGTATCGGGCCTCCGACAACAGCCCTTCTTCCGTCAAACGGTCGAGAGCGGTGTCGATCATCTCGGGCTCTGCGCCGCGCTGACGCAGTTTACGCGTCAGCTCGACTCGACCGTGCTCGCGGCGAGCGAGCAGGTCCATAGCAGTGCGCCGAACGGCGACGAGTGTATCCAGCACAACTGTCATCGTTAATATCAGATGTCAGTGTCGGCTTCTTCTACTTCTTCAACAGGCTCACGATTGGCAGCCGCTTTCACGTCTGGCGCTGCAGTCAGCAGCTTGTCGCGGATCTGCTTCTCAAGCGTGGCGGCGATATCCGGGTTCTCAGCCAGGAACTTGGCCGAGTTAGCCTTGCCTTGGCCGATCTTGCTGCCGTTGTAGGCATACCAGGCGCCGGACTTCTCGACGAAACCGTGCAGTACGCCCAAGTCGATCATCTCACCGTTCAGGTAGATGCCCTTACCGTAAAGAATCTGGAACTCAGCCTGACGGAAAGGCGGGGCCACTTTGTTTTTCACGACTTTGACGCGGGTTTCGCTACCGACAACCTCATCACCTTCCTTCACCGCGCCAGTGCGACGGATGTCCAGACGGACCGAAGCGTAGAACTTCAACGCGTTACCACCGGTGGTGGTTTCCGGGCTGCCGAACATCACGCCGATCTTCATACGGATCTGGTTGATGAAGATCACCAAGCAGTTGGCGTTCTTGATGTTACCGGTGATTTTACGCAGTGCCTGGGACATCAGACGGGCTTGCAGGCCCACATGCATGTCACCCATTTCGCCTTCGATTTCAGCTTTCGGCACCAAGGCTGCCACGGAGTCGACCACGATCACGTCGATGGCGTTGGAGCGCACCAGCATGTCGGTGATTTCGAGGGCTTGCTCACCTGTGTCCGGCTGGGAAACCAGCAGGTCGTCAACGTTGACGCCCAGCTTGCCAGCGTATTCAGGGTCCAGGGCGTGCTCGGCATCGACGAACGCACAGGTAGCGCCCATTTTTTGCGCTTGGGCAATCACCGACAGGGTCAGGGTGGTTTTACCGGAAGATTCAGGACCGTAGATTTCAACGATACGGCCTTTTGGCAGGCCGCCAATGCCGAGCGCAATGTCCAGACCCAGAGAGCCAGTGGAAATAGCCGGGATCGCCTGACGGTCGTGATCGCCCATACGCATTACGGCACCCTTGCCGAATTGACGTTCGATCTGACCCAGGGCCGCAGCCAAGGCTTTCTTCTTGTTGTCGTCCATTAAAGTCCTCACGTAATCAATAAGGCCTGACGGCCAACACCTGTATAAGTAGACAGTATTGTTCCACAAAGATCTGAAATCGCCTACCCCTGATTTTCTATTTCTACTGCAGCTCGTCGCAACAAGCCCTCTAGGGCGGCCTTTACCGTTTGTCGGCGGACCTCGTCGCGGTTACCGGTGAAGTGCTGGAGCTCGGCGGTCACCTCCTCGCCAACACCGAAGGCCAGCCATACGGTGCCGACCGGTTTGTCCGGCGAACCACCATCCGGGCCCGCCACACCGCTGACCGCCACGGCGAATCGCGCCAGGCTTTTTTCCTGGGCTCCGCGGACCATCGCCTCCACCACTTCCTGGCTGACAGCCCCGACTTTGGGAAACAAGGTTTCCGGCACATTCAATTGCCGGGTCTTCTGTCGATTGGAATAGGTGACATAACCCGCCTCGAACCACGCCGAGCTCCCCGGGATTCGCGTAATGGCTTCCGCAATACCGCCACCGGTGCAGGACTCGGCGGTGGTGACATGGGCATTGAGCACCTGTAGACGGCGCCCCAATTCGGCAGCCAGTTGAGTGATTTCCTTCACGGTAGTCTCCGGAGGTGGGCGGGGAATTTGCCCACCCTACAGGAGCCAATCGCACGTGCAAGCGGCGGGAAGATTCAAAGTGTTTGCACGCCCAAGCATCAAGGACGATCCTGCGGCTCGTTGACCCCAATCCGCTTGGCAGACCAGCGCTCATAAAGCCCGATGGCCGCATCAGCACCCGCCATGGCAGTCATGCAACCGATTGCTGCTGCCGTCCACGCCGACAGCCCGGCGGCATACAACAACATCACCGCCGAAACCCCGCAGACCATGCACGCACCCGAACGCAATGCCAGCCGTCGAATCAAGGCCCAGCCACGCGCGCCCTCCTTGTCGGCGCGCCACATTTCCCCGCACACGCCGCCAATCAGTGCAAGCAAGATGACCAACCAAATGGGGAGCTCTGCTACTACTTGCTGATCAATCGCCATGCTGCACCTCCTGGAGTGAATGCGGCTTAACTGTCTGTTAAGCAATGAAACTAAAAAGCGTCGGCGTCCTTGCCGCTGGTAACTGACGTCCTTGCCATCGCTCTGATGGCGTCCTTGCCGATATTGCATGTCTTCCTTGTTTTGCTCGGCGGCATCCTTGCCACCTCCACCAGGCCTTGTTGGCTGGTGTGAGATGGAGAATATGCATGTATGGATATACAGTCAATGCATAAATGCATTTTATCCACCAAATGAATGCACCATTGCATTTTTAGCCTTGCTGGCAGAGGGATTAGCGGCTTTTTACGGACAAAAAAAAGCCCGCGTATTGGCGGGCTTTACCTTACGTATTGGAGTTAACGAGCGTACATCCCCCACCAGAACACATGACCGAGGATGCTGATCTGCTCATCCTGGATTTCCTGGAAACTGTAGTCTTCGTCCGGGTGCTCATCGCGATTAAAACTGCGCAGGCGAATCCCGGAAGGCAGGCGATAGAGCTGTTTTACCCGCAATTGCCCATTGTGATTGATGGCATACAAGTCGCCATCGACGATATCGCCAATCCCGCTCTTGCCTGCGTTCACACCCACCGTCGCGCCATCACGCAGCACGGGCAACATACTGTTGCCGCGCACCGTCACACACTTCGCCTGATCGAACTGAACCCCGTTGTGCCGCAGGCTGCGCTTGCCAAAGCGAAGGCTGGCCTTCTCGCTTTCTTCGATAACGAATCGACCTGACCCAGCCGCCAATTCAACCTCGCGCAGAAAAGGGATCGACACCTCGTCGTCATTGACGGGGGTGTCGTCATCCCAGAGGCTTATATCCTTGAGTTCCGAATGCATCGGGTCACGGGTATCTTCTCGCAAAACACCCAGTGCCACACGCCCGCGCAGTTGGTCGGTGCTGAGGCTGAAGTACTCGGCGATACGAGAAATGTGCCTGTCCGAGGGATCAACGATCTTGCCGTTGAGAATCCGCGACAGTGTGGATTGAGGCACGCCGGTACGCCGGTGAAGCTCCGTGGGGGAGATCCGGTCGCGGTCCAGCAGCTCTCTTAAAACGATAGAAACGTTGCGTTTTTGCATAGCGCGCATAGTGACGCGGGCTGTAGAGCTTGGCAAATGCCAAATTGCATGAATTATGCATCGCGGCCGCATTTTTCCGGGCCTGCGAATGGCTGAGCTTGCGTGTTAACCTTGCCGCCATCGCAAAATCAGCAGGGCCAAGTGCCCCACCTTTGCCCCACTCCTTTCAACGAATTTGCTAACTATCTGATGAGTAAAAACACTTCCGATCTGTCCTCCCACACCCCGATGATGCAGCAGTACTGGCGCTTGAAAAACCAGCACCCTGACCAGTTGATGTTCTATCGCATGGGCGACTTCTACGAGATCTTCTACGAAGACGCGAAGAAGGCCGCCAAACTGCTGGACATCACCCTGACCGCACGCGGCCAGTCGGCGGGGCAGTCGATCCCGATGTGTGGCATTCCTTACCATTCGTTGGAAGGTTACCTGGTCAAGCTGGTGAAGCTGGGCGAGTCGGTGGTGATCTGCGAGCAGATCGGCGACCCGGCCACCAGTAAGGGGCCGGTTGAGCGGCAGGTAGTGCGCATTATCACGCCGGGCACGGTGAGTGATGAGGCACTGCTGGATGAGCGTCGCGATAACCTGATTGCAGCGGTGTTGGGCGACGAGCGCCTGTTCGGGCTGTCGGTGCTGGACATCACCAGCGGTAACTTCAGTGTGCTGGAGATCAAGGGCTGGGAAAACCTGCTGGCCGAACTTGAGCGCATCAATCCGGTGGAACTGTTGATACCGGATGATTGGCCAAAAGACCTGCCAGCAGAAAAACGTCGTGGGACCAAACGTCGCGCGCCGTGGGATTTCGAGCGTGACTCGGCGCTGAAAAGTCTGTGCCAGCAGTTCTCCGTGCAAGACCTGAAAGGCTTCGGCTGCGAAACCCTGACCCTGGCCATCGGCGCCGCCGGTTGCCTGCTCAGCTATGCCAAGGAAACCCAGCGCACCGCCCTGCCGCACTTGCGCAGCCTGCGGCATGAGCGCCTGGACGACACCGTGGTGCTCGATGGCGCCAGCCGTCGCAACCTGGAGCTGGACACCAACCTGGCCGGTGGGCGCGATAACACCTTGCAATCGGTGGTCGACCGCTGCCAGACCGCCATGGGCAGCCGCCTGCTGACCCGCTGGCTAAACCGCCCGCTGCGGGATTTGAGCGTGCTGCAAGCCCGTCAGACGTCTATTACCTGCTTGCTGGACGGTTATCGCTTTGAAAAGCTGCAGCCGCAGTTGAAGGAAATCGGCGATATCGAGCGCATCCTGGCGCGGATCGGCCTGCGTAATGCGCGGCCTCGCGACCTGGCGCGCCTGCGCGATGCCCTCAGTGCCCTGCCGCAGCTGCAAGCCGCGTTGACCGATCTGGAAACACCGCACCTGCAACAACTCGCTGTGATCGCCAGCACCTACCCGGAACTGGCCGCGCTGTTGGAAAAAGCCATCATCGACAACCCGCCCGCCATCATCCGTGATGGCGGCGTGCTGAAGACCGGTTACGACAGCGAACTGGACGAGTTGCAATCCCTGAGCGAAAACGCCGGGCAGTTCCTGATTGACCTGGAAGCCCGCGAAAAAGCCCGTACCGGCCTGGCCAACCTGAAGGTCGGCTACAACCGCGTACATGGCTACTTTATCGAGCTGCCCAGCAAGCAAGCCGAGTCGGCACCTATCGACTACCAGCGCCGCCAGACCCTCAAGGGCGCCGAGCGCTTTATCACCCCAGAGCTAAAAGAGTTCGAAGACAAGGCGTTGTCGGCCAAGAGCCGCGCCCTGGCCCGGGAAAAGATGCTCTATGAGGCCCTGCTGGAAGACCTGATCAGCCAACTGGCGCCGCTGCAAGACACTGCTGCCGCCTTGGCAGAGCTGGATGTGCTGAGCAACCTCGCCGAACGTGCGCTGAACCTTGACCTGAACTGCCCGCGTTTTGTGAGCGAGCCGTGCATGCGCATCGTGCAGGGGCGCCACCCCGTGGTGGAGCAGGTATTGACGACGCCATTCGTCGCCAACGACCTCTCGCTGGACGACGATACCCGCATGCTGGTGATCACCGGCCCGAACATGGGCGGTAAATCCACCTACATGCGCCAGACGGCGTTGATCGTGCTGCTGGCCCATATCGGTAGCTTTGTACCGGCGGCCAGTTGCGAGCTATCGCTGGTGGATCGCATTTTCACCCGGATCGGTTCCAGCGATGACCTGGCCGGTGGCCGTTCGACCTTTATGGTGGAAATGAGCGAAACCGCCAACATCCTGCACAACGCCACCGAGCGCAGCCTGGTGCTGATGGACGAAGTGGGTCGCGGCACCAGCACCTTCGACGGCCTGTCGCTGGCATGGGCGGCTGCCGAGCGTTTGGCCCACCTGCGCGCCTATACGCTGTTTGCAACCCACTATTTCGAATTGACTGTACTGCCGGAAAGCGAGCCGCTGGTGGCCAACGTGCATCTCAATGCCACCGAGCACAACGAGCGCATTGTGTTCCTGCACCACGTGCTGCCTGGGCCGGCCAGCCAGAGCTACGGTTTGGCCGTGGCTCAACTGGCTGGCGTGCCGAGCGAAGTCATCGCCCGCGCCCGCGAGCACCTCAGCCGCCTGGAAACCACGGCCTTACCCCACGAAACCGTGGTTGCCAGCCCTGCCAAAGCCTCAAGCAAACCGGCTGCGCCGCACCAAAGCGACATGTTCGCCAGCCTGCCCCACCCGGTGCTGGAGGCGTTGGCGAAGCTTGACCTGGACGACATGACGCCGCGCAAAGCGCTCGAAATGTTATATGCACTGAAGGTTCGGATATAACGCTCAGCCTTGCAAACTGGTAGACTCTCGCGCGGTTTGGGATGCTGCTGGCTTTTAGCCTGGCCTGCAGACTATCGCTCCCGAACCTCGCGAGCCCTGCCACAAAGGGTTTCGCTGCCGCCGCCTGAGGAGAGAATTAGAAATGACCTTCGTCGTCACCGACAACTGCATCAAGTGCAAGTACACCGACTGCGTGGAAGTATGTCCGGTGGACTGCTTCTACGAAGGCCCGAACTTCCTGGTCATTCACCCGGATGAGTGCATCGACTGCGCCCTGTGTGAGCCAGAATGCCCGGCCGTCGCCATTTTCTCCGAGGATGAAGTCCCGGCAGAGATGCAGGAATTTATTCAGTTGAACGTCGAGCTGGCGGAAATCTGGCCGAACATCACTGAGCGTAAAGATCCGATGCCCGAGGCAGCGGAATGGGATGGCAAAAAAGGTAAGATTGCAGACCTCGAACGCTGATAGCGTCGCCATCCAAAAAGGCCCCTTGCGGGCCTTTTTGCGTTTCTGGATGGTGCGTTTTACTTTCCTGCAGGCAAAAAAAAGGGGCGGTATGACCCGCCCACATTTTTTCCCTAGTCCCTGTATTCCTTTTCATCATCCTGATGAATCGCATCCTGCGATATTCCTTCAAACCATCGTTCCGTGATGGCTGTGTCAATCCGTGGACACAGGGCTGATCTTAGAGAGTTCCAAAAGATGTTCAACGGGATGCGACTTGAACGCTGACAGGCCGAGCATCTGAAGCAACTAAAAATATTTGTTATATTTCAACCAGATAGAAAACACTCTCGCGCTTTCGAGCGGCCCACGCAGGCTGAAAAAACCATTCACTTACGGGAAAGTAAGTGAATGCTTACACCAGCAATTGCGAATAAGCGTAACCAGCAGCTTTTCTTACTTAGTCGTCGCTCACAGTGATGGTCGGCATCGCTGGCGCAGTGGCTTCTTGCAGGACAATCCGCGCGCCCACATGCCGAGCCAGCTCCTGATAAATCATGGCAATCTGACTGTCCGGCTCGGCAATAACCGTCGGTTTACCACCGTCAGCTTGCTCGCGGATCAGCATCGACAGCGGCAGCGAGGCCAATAATTCAACACCGTATTGAGTCGCGAGCTTTTCACCACCGCCCTCCCCGAACAGGTGCTCGGCGTGGCCGCAGTTGGAGCAGATGTGCACCGCCATGTTTTCCACGACGCCCAGCACCGGGATATTGACCTTGCGGAACATCTCCACGCCTTTTTTCGCGTCGAGTAGCGCCAGGTCTTGAGGCGTGGTGACAATCACCGAGCCGGCCACCGGGACTTTCTGCGCCAGGGTCAATTGGATATCGCCGGTGCCTGGCGGCATGTCGATCACCAGGTAGTCCAGGTCGCCCCAGGCGGTCTGCGTGACCAACTGCAACAGGGCCCCGGAGACCATCGGGCCGCGCCAGACCATTGGCGTGTTGTCATCGGTCAGGAAGGCCATGGACATGACTTCCACGCCGTGAGACTCGATGGGTACGAACCACTTCTGATCCTTCACCTTCGGTCGCGTGCCTTCAGCGATGCCAAACATCACCCCTTGGCTCGGGCCGTAGATATCGGCGTCGAGAATGCCGACGCGCGCACCTTCACGGGCCAGCGCCAGGGCCAGGTTGGCAGCGGTAGTGGACTTACCCACGCCGCCCTTGCCGGACGCCACGGCGACCACGTTCTTGACGTTGGCCAGGCCAGGGATCTGTGCCTGTGCCTTGTGCGGGGCAATCACGCACTGGATATCGACCTTGGCCGAACGCACGCCGTCCAGGCCTTCGATGGCCATTTGTAGCATTTGCGCCCAACCACTCTTGAACAGACCTGCGGCATAGCCCAGCTCCAGCTGGACCGACACCTGGTCACCCTGGACCTCGATGGCACGTACACAGCCGGCACTGACCGGGTCCTGGTTCAAATAGGGGTCGGTGTACTGGCGAAGAACGGCTTCCACCGCTGCGCGATTGACGGCGCTCATGGGCTACTCCCGAAAAAAGACTGACTGAAACAGGCGGCTATCCTAACCGTTCCAGCCGGCCAACGGCATGCTTTCGCAGGAGAGGAAGATGCTGAAACAACGCCACGGGGTGAAATATATTTGCCGGCGCTTTATAGTGGCCGACCTCCGTTTCATCAAGTAGCCGAGCCCCATGTCCGAGCCACGCAAGATCCTCGTCACCAGCGCCCTGCCCTATGCCAATGGTTCCATCCATCTTGGCCATATGCTTGAGTACATCCAGACCGATATGTGGGTGCGCTTCCAGAAGCATCGCGGCAATCAATGCATTTATGTCTGCGCGGACGACGCCCACGGCTCGGCCATCATGTTGCGCGCCGAAAAGGAAGGCATCACCCCGGAACAACTGATCGCCAATGTGCAGGCTGAACACAGCGCCGACTTTGCCGAGTTCCTGGTGGACTTCGACAATTTCCATTCGACCCACGCCGAAGAAAACCGCGAGTTGTCGAGCCAGATCTACCTGCGGTTGAAGGACGCCGGGCACATCGACCAGCGTTCGATCACCCAGTACTTCGACCCGGAAAAGAAAATGTTCCTGGCCGACCGCTTCATCAAGGGCACCTGCCCGAAATGCGGCACCGAAGACCAGTACGGCGACAACTGCGAAAAATGCGGTGCGACCTACGCACCCACTGACTTGAAAGACCCGAAGTCGGCAATCTCCGGCGCCACTCCGGTGCTCAAGGACTCCCAGCACTTCTTCTTCAAGCTCCCGGACTTCCAGCAGATGCTGCAAACCTGGACGCGCAGCGGCACCCTGCAAGACGCCGTGGCCAACAAGATCGCCGAGTGGCTGGATGCCGGCTTGCAACAGTGGGACATCTCCCGCGATGCGCCCTACTTCGGCTTCGAAATTCCAGGCGAGCCAGGCAAGTACTTCTACGTATGGCTGGATGCCCCTATCGGCTACATGGCCAGCTTCAAGAACCTGTGCGATCGCACGCCGGAACTGGACTTCGACGCGTTCTGGAACAAAGACTCCACGGCCGAGCTGTACCACTTCATCGGCAAGGACATCGTCAACTTCCACGCCCTGTTCTGGCCAGCGATGCTTGAAGGCTCAGGCTACCGCAAGCCGACCGGCATTGCCGTGCACGGCTACCTGACGGTCAACGGCCAGAAGATGTCCAAGTCCCGCGGCACCTTTATCAAGGCACGCACGTACCTGGACCACCTGTCGCCGGAATACCTGCGCTACTACTACGCCTCCAAGCTGGGCCGTGGCGTCGACGACCTGGACCTTAACCTGGAAGACTTCGTACAGAAGGTCAACTCGGACCTGGTGGGCAAAGTCGTCAACATCGCCAGCCGTTGCGCCGGTTTTATCAACAAGGGCAATGCCGGTGTACTGGTGGCCGAAAATGCCGCGCCGGAGCTGACCGACGCCTTCCTGGCAGCCGCGCCAAGCATCGCCGACGCCTATGAAGCCCGCGACTTTGCTCGCGCCATGCGCGAGATCATGGGCCTGGCCGACCGTGCCAATGCCTGGATCGCCGACAAGGCACCGTGGTCGCTGAACAAGCAGGAAGGCAAGCAGGCTGAGGTCCAGGCGATCTGCGCCACGGGCGTCAACCTGTTCCGCCAGTTGGTGATCTTCCTCAAGCCAGTGTTGCCACTGCTGGCCGCCGATGCCGAGGCGTTCCTCAACGTTGCGCCGCTGACCTGGAATGACCACACCACCTTGCTCAGCAACCATCAGCTGAATGAATTCAAGCCGCTGATGACCCGTATCGACCCTGTCAAAGTGCAGGCCATGACCGACGCTTCGAAAGAAGACCTGGTCGCCAGCCAGACCGACACCGGCACATCGAAACCGGCAGGCAATGGCGAGTTGGCCAAGGACCCGCTTTCCCCGGAAATCGACTTCGATGCCTTTGCTGCCGTGGACCTGCGCGTTGCACTGATCATCAAGGCCGAAGCCGTGGAAGGCGCCGACAAGCTGCTGCGCCTGACACTGGATATCGGTGACGAGCAACGCAACGTGTTCTCGGGCATCAAGAGCGCTTATCCGGACCCGTCCAAGCTCGATGGTCGCCTGACCATGATGATCGCCAACCTCAAGCCACGGAAAATGAAGTTCGGCATCTCTGAAGGCATGGTGATGGCGGCCGGCCCTGGCGGCGAAGAGATCTACCTGCTGAGCCCTGACAGCGGCGCCAAACCGGGCCAACGTATCAAGTAAGCTGCAAGGTCTGTGGTGTGGTGAGCGGGCTTGCCCCGCGCTGGGCTGCGAAGCGGCCCTGAAACCAGACACTACGGTTTGCCTGACAAATCGAGGCGGCCTTATTGAGGCCGCTTCGCAGCCCTGCGCGGGGCAAGCCCGCTCACCACAACAGGCTCCGTCTACTTAACCGATCGGCATGCCAATGATCCCAGCATGAACCTCATCCAACGTATCGACGCGCTGCTGCCGCAGACCCAATGTGGCAAATGCGGGCACCCTGGCTGCAAGCCTTACGCCGAAGGTATCGCCAAAGGCGAAGCCATCAACAAATGCCCGCCGGGTGGGCAGGAGACTATCGCTGGCCTGGCACATTTGCTGAGCGTGCCGGTGCTGGAGCTGGATATCACCCGCGGCGAAGCCCCTGCACAGGTCGCCTATATTCGTGAAGCTGAATGCATCGGTTGCACCAAATGCATTCAGGCCTGCCCGGTGGATGCGATCGTAGGCGCCGCCAAGCTGATGCACACCGTGATCATTGATGAGTGCACCGGCTGCGACCTGTGTGTAGCGCCTTGCCCTGTAGACTGCATTGAAATGCGCCCGCTGACGACCGTACTGCCAATCGTGGGCGGGCTTGCACGCACTGATCACGAGCATCGTGAGCGCAGCCTCAAGCGTGACCGTGCTCGAAGACGGTTCGAACAACGTAACGCACGCTTGCTCCGGGAAGAAGAACTCAAGCTGGCAGAACGCCTTGCTCGCGCCAAGCGCTCGACACCTGTGCAAGTGCCACAGCGAGCTGGCCATCACGCGGCCAACGACTCGGCAATCAAGCAAGCCAAAATCAGCGTTGCAATGAGCCGCGCCCAATTGCATAAATCGTTAAAGGCGTTCGGCCATCCCCCGACCTTTGAGCAGCAGTCGCAACTGATCGTCCTGCAACAACAGTTCGAAGCCGCCGAGCAAACACTCGCCGCAGTTGAAGCGACCAACCCACCTACGCCAACGACAACCAAAGACCCCGAGCTCAAGCGCGCAAAAATTCAACTGGCCCTGCGTCGCGCCGAACTGAAAAAGGCTCAGGATCTGAACGCGCCCCCACAGCAATTGGCAACGTTGAGCGCCGCGCTGGCAGATGCCGACCAAGCCCTGCATGCTGTTGAAGCCATCTCCGAGCAGCCGCTACCGGATTTACAGCGCGTACAAAAGCGGCCCATCGACAGCCAACTGCGACAACTGAAGACCGCCCTGGCCTACGCTCGCGCCGATGTGAGCAAGCTGCAACGCCAATCAGGGGTCAGCGCGGATGAAGTGAATGCCGCTCAACGCAAGTTTGAAGAAGCACAGCGTCAGGTGGACGCCTGCAAGGAACTATCAGCCCTATGAACGCCGCGAAACGCCTGGAAATCTTCCACAGGTTTCACGAAGACAACCCTGAGCCCAAGACCGAGCTGGCCTACTCAACGCCGTTCGAGTTGCTGATTGCTGTGATTCTGTCAGCCCAGTCCACCGACGTGGGCGTAAACAAGGCCACAGCAAAGCTGTACCCCGTGGCCAACACGCCAGAAGCCATCTATGCGCTTGGTGTAGAGGGGTTGTCGGAATACATCAAGACCATTGGTTTGTACAACAGCAAGGCCAAGAACGTCATCGAGACGTGCCGCCTGTTGGTAGAGCTGCATGACAGCGAAGTGCCGCAGACGCGTGAAGCCCTGGAGGCTCTGCCAGGCGTAGGCCGCAAAACCGCCAACGTGGTACTCAACACTGCATTTCGACAACTGACGATGGCGGTAGACACCCATATTTTTCGGGTGAGCAACCGCACCGGCATCGCCCGTGGGAAGAACGTGGTTGAGGTGGAAAAGCAATTGATGAAATTTGTACCCAAGCCGTATCTGCTCGATTCTCATCACTGGCTGATACTGCATGGTCGCTATGTGTGTCAGGCCCGCAAGCCGCGCTGCGGCAGCTGCCGCATCGAAGACCTGTGCGAATACAAGGAGAAGACCTCCGACGATTGAGGGGTCATTGGTTTTTTTGATGTATCGATTGAAAAAATCTTTTTTACCCGCTCATGGATTATCGTTATAAGGAGCGCCAACGGCAGTCTTAGCCTGGAGTGAACCTTATGAGCACTGGCAAAGAACAATTGGATGTGGAAGACGACCTCGTCGAGTCGGACGATGACGGGGCAGAAGCGCCTGTGGCAGAGGTTGCCAAGACCAATCTGAGCAAACGCCGCACTATCGATAATCTTCTGGAAGAGCGACGCCTGCAGAAACGATTGGCCGATTACGACTTCGACCTCTGAGTCGAGCAGTCGACGACCGGAAGCCTCCCTGACGGAGGCTTTTTGTTGCCGGTGAACCAGGCTATGTGGCGTGCAACGCTCTCCTTTATACCAACCCGTTACGCTGGGCCAACTCGATCAGGTCCACGAGAGAGCGGGCATTGAGCTTGAGCAGCAGGCGTGTCTTATAGGTACTGACGGTCTTGTTGCTGAGGAACATGCCGTCGGCAATCTCCTTGTTGGTCCTGCCCCGAGCCAATTGCTGTAACACCATCATTTCTCGACCTGACAGACGCTCGACCATATCGGCCTCGCTGGCATTGCCCATAGTGGAGCGTACCGAGTTCAACGCTTGGTTCGGGAAGTAGCTGTAGCCCGACAAGACGGCCTTGATTGCACTCAGCAACTCGGTCAGGTCCTGTTGCTTGCATACGTAGCCGGCAGCCCCTGCCTGCATGCATCGCATGGAAAAGTGGCCAGGGGCCTGGGACGTAAGCACCAGCACCTTGAAGGGCACTGCCTGCTTAGTGGATGACAGCCGACAAATAACTTCCAGGCCATCAAGTTTGGGAATCCCAATATCCAGTATGACAATGTCCGGCATATGCTCCCGTGCAAGTTGCAACGCATCGACACCGTTATCGGTCTCGGCAACGACCTCATAACCATGACGCTCCATTAGCATACGCACAGCAAGACGAATGACGGGATGATCATCCACGATCAGCACTTTATTCATGAGAAAGTCCAATTTCGCTGTTCGAATTATTTAGAGCAAGCACAATAGCCTAGTCGTTTCCTAGTTGGCATAGCATTCCCCCCCAAGCAACAGCAAGCAGAGACCCACCCCACAAAGATAAGAGAATTGCCCTACAAAAAAACACCAACTCTGGCGTATTCATTTTTATGCAGCCTTTCAGACCTTTCCGGAGGCTTACATATTTTGAGTGAAATATCCCTAAGGCATGAGGGGCTGGGTGAACGTGCCGCACACAACTATCAGGAAACACCCCTTGCCTCCTTCCTGTGAGCGAGAAACCAGATGGGTAAACCACAGCGATTTTAGTTCCATTAAACATATCCACTTACATCCTTAATTCCTACAGACTATTCAGCGTTTTATATATTTGCCGTACCCGTATGAGTGAATTTTCTGTAAGACTAGTTCCTATACAGCTGTAAAAAATTATTCCAACGCTGCAGGTTTTTAATAAAAACTCGCTAGAAACCACAACCGTGATTATTTCTGACAGAAAGCACCTACACATGTTTAACCGTTATAAACACCCCCCTTATAAATTCACAGGCAAAAAAAATGGCCCCTTGAACAAGGGGCCACTTTTCACAACGCGCTGATACTTAGAACAGCGAACGACCTTTGTTGGCGGCAATGCGCATGCGCAACGCGTTCAACTTGATAAAGCCTGCCGCGTCCGCCTGGTTATAGGCGCCGCCATCTTCTTCGAAGGTGGCGATATTGGCGTCGAATAGCGAATCATCAGACTTGCGACCAGTAACGATCACGTTGCCCTTGTACAGCTTCAGGCGCACAACGCCGTTTACGTGGGCCTGGGAAGCGTCGATCATCTGTTGCAGCATCAGGCGCTCAGGGCTCCACCAGTAGCCGGTGTAGATCAGGCTGGCGTACTTAGGCATCAGCTCATCTTTGAGGTGAGCGACTTCACGGTCCAGGGTGATGGACTCGATGGCGCGGTGAGCGCGCAGCATGATGGTGCCGCCTGGGGTCTCGTAGCAGCCACGGGACTTCATGCCCACGTAACGGTTCTCGACGATGTCGAGACGGCCGATACCGTGTTCGCCACCGATACGGTTCAGGGTCGCCAGCACGGTGGCCGGGGTCATTTCGACGCCGTCCAGCGCGACGATGTCGCCGTTACGGTAGGTCAGTTCCAGGTATTGCGCCTTGTCTGGAGCGTTCTCCGGGGAGACGGTCCATTTCCACATGTCTTCTTCGTGCTCGGTCCAAGTATCTTCCAGCACGCCGCCTTCATAGGAGATGTGCAGCAAGTTGGCATCCATCGAGTACGGGGACTTCTTCTTGCCGTGACGCTCGATTGGGATCGCGTGCTTTTCAGCGTAATCCATCAGCTTTTCACGGGACAGCAGGTCCCATTCACGCCAAGGGGCAATCACTTTCACGCCAGGCTTGAGGGCGTAGGCGCCCAGTTCGAAACGTACCTGGTCGTTGCCCTTGCCGGTGGCGCCATGGGAAATGGCGTCAGCGCCGGTTTCGTTGGCGATTTCGATCAAGCGCTTGGCGATCAGCGGACGTGCGATGGAAGTACCCAGCAGGTACTCGCCTTCGTAGACGGTGTTGGCGCGAAACATCGGGAAAACGAAATCGCGGACGAATTCTTCGCGCAGGTCGTCAATGTAGATCTCTTTCACGCCCATGGCTTGCGCCTTGGCACGTGCAGGTTCGACCTCTTCGCCCTGACCCAGGTCAGCGGTGAAGGTCACCACTTCACAGTTATAAGTATCCTGCAGCCACTTGAGGATCACCGAAGTGTCCAGGCCGCCGGAATACGCGAGAACGACCTTGTTTACGTCGGCCATGCCATCACTCCACGGGTTTTACGGAAAGGCGTCGATTCTACCGACCAAAACCGCGAAATTACAGGGGCGCGACAGCAAATGAAGATAAAGCGACAGATTATGTCGAGTGGGCGACCGATGGTCGCACCTTAGGAAGTCGCCGCAGGGTTGCTCGGCGCAGTGGCTTGGGGTGCCGGTTTCTCGGGGGCTGCTACCCGTTCCAGCTGGATATTGACCCGGCGGTTGCGCGCCCGGTTGGCCGCATTGGTATTGGGTGCCAAAGGATAGCTTTCACCATGGAAACGCATTGTGACCTGCGACTCCTGAATACCATTGGCCTTGAAGTAGTCCATGACCGCCAGTGCACGTCGGCGTGAGACATCGCGGTTGGTCAGGCGATTACCGCTGTTGTCAGAGTGGCCATTGAGCTCGATATGGTTAACCGTGGGATCGGCTTTCATGTATGCCAGGATCACCGACAGTTTCTGCTTGGCCGCTGCATCCAACTCGATGCCACCGCCAGGAAACCCCACCTCGGTCTGTTTGACCTGGTCGTAATTCATCGGCAACAGCTTGGCGGTGCACAGTTGATAGTCGTTGTAGGCCTTGTTGAACTTGACCGGCAGCAGGCGGATTTCCGAGTAGCCGCCTTGGCGCCCGTAATGTCGCACGGTGGGGCTGCGGCCCTCCAGCAAGCCGTTGAACAGGCGCCCGGCCTGAGCCTGGGAGCTGTTGAACAGTACATCGCCACTGCCCGCACGCACAGCACCGAGGTTGATATCGCCCCGACCGGGCTGCCATGGGGCCGCGGCTGCCAACAGGGTCGCCGAACCTGCACCCAATGAACCGTTATAGGCTTTCAGACGAAATGTCGCCTGCTCACCGGCCCGGCGCACGAACTCACCCGAGCCAAAATCGGTGATCGGTTGGGTCAGGCGGCACTCGAACTGGTCGCCCTCTACCTTCCACTCAATATTCTCCAGACGTGTCTGGAACGTGAGGGCCATCGCAGGCAGGCTGGCGAACACACTGAGCAGGGCTAGATATTGCTGGCGCACGGGAGGCTCCACTGGTTTCTACAACACTTCAAAGCGTCATACATCGATAAGGCATACAAAAGGCTATCGGATGCATCCTGCAAAACTTGATAGCGAGTGCCTGCAAGAGTCTTTTCCGGTAGCATTCGCCCCAGATTGACCCGCCTGGAATCCCCAATGTCCGACCGCCTGACCCTGCTGCGTCCCGACGACTGGCATATTCATCTTCGCGATGGTGCTGCGTTGCCCCAAACCGTGGCCGATGTAGCGCGCACGTTTGGCCGCGCCATCATCATGCCTAACCTGGTACCTCCGGTGCGTAATGCCGCTGAAGCCGACGCCTATCGCCAGCGAATTCTCGCTGCGCGCCCGGCCGGCAGCCGCTTCGAACCGTTGATGGTGCTTTACCTCACAGACCGCACCCAGCCCGAAGAGATTCGCGAAGCCAAGGCCAGCGGCTATGTGCACGCCGCCAAGCTGTACCCGGCGGGCGCGACCACCAACTCCGATTCCGGCGTGACCAGTATCGACAAGATCCTGCCCGCCATCGAAGCCATGGCCGAAGTCGGCATGCCGCTGCTGATCCACGGTGAAGTCACCCGTGGCGATGTCGATGTTTTCGATCGCGAGAAGATCTTCATCGACGAGCATATGCGCCGGGTGGTCGAGCTGTTCCCGACCCTCAAGGTGGTGTTCGAGCACATCACCACGCGTGACGCCGTAGAGTTCGTGACTGAGGCTTCGGCCAACGTCGGCGCAACGATCACTGCGCATCACCTGCTGTACAACCGCAACCACATGCTGGTGGGCGGGATTCGGCCGCACTTCTACTGCTTGCCGATCCTCAAGCGCAACACCCACCAGGTGGCACTGCTGGATGCCGCCACCAGCGGCAACCCGAAGTTCTTCCTGGGTACCGACTCGGCGCCCCACGCCCAGCACGCCAAAGAAGCCGCGTGTGGCTGTGCCGGTTGCTACACCGCTTTTGCGGCCATTGAGCTGTATGCCGAAGCGTTCGAACAACGCAACGCCCTGGACAAGCTTGAAGGTTTCGCCAGCCTCAACGGCCCGCGCTTCTACGGCCTGCCGGCGAATACCGATCGCATTACCCTGGTTCGTGAAGACTGGACCGCCCCTGCCAGCCTGCCGTTTGGCGAGCTGACTGTTATCCCGCTGCGCGCCGGTGAAACACTGCGCTGGCGCCTGCTGGAGGAAAGCAAGTGAGTGAAGACCATTACGACGACGAACAGGAGCACGGCGGTGGGGGTGGTTCGCGTCACCCGATGGCCGAACGTTTCCGCGGCTACCTGCCTGTCGTCATTGACGTAGAAACCGGCGGTTTCAATTGCGCCACCGACGCACTGCTGGAAATTGCCGCGACCACCATCGGCATGGACGAACAGGGCTTTGTGTATCCAGAACACACCCACTTCTTCCGCGTCGAGCCATTTGAAGGCGCCAACATCGAAGCTGCTGCCCTGGAGTTCACCGGGATCAAGCTCGATCACCCGCTGCGCATGGCAGTGAGTGAAGAAGCAGCGCTGACTGACATCTTCCGTGGCGTACGCAAGGCGTTGAAGGCCAATGGTTGCAAACGCGCAATCCTGGTGGGCCATAACAGCAGCTTCGACCTGGGCTTCCTGAACGCCGCCGTGGCGCGGTTGGACATGAAGCGCAACCCGTTCCACCCGTTTTCCAGCTTTGACACTGCCACCCTGGCTGGCTTGGCTTATGGCCAGACCGTATTGGCCAAGGCGTGCCAGGCAGCCGGTATCGACTTTGACGGTCGCGAGGCCCACTCGGCCCGCTACGACACTGAAAAGACGGCCGACCTGTTCTGCGGCATCGTCAATCGTTGGAAACAGATGGGCGGTTGGGAAGATTTCGGCGACTGATGTGAGACGGGGCTTGCCCTAATGCCAGTCAGTTAAGAGGCGAAACGGCTAAAAAGTAACCAGTGGCGAGGGAGCTTGCTCTCGCTGAACTGCGCAGCAGTCCCATTCTTTTATACAAAGAGCGGGGCCGCTTCGCGACCCAGCGGGAGCAAGCTCCCTCGCCACAGGTACAGTGTTCGCCTTAACTGACTGGCAAGCCCCCTCCCACATGAATCAAGCGTCGCCAGCAATATTGTGAGCATAAAAAAACCGGCCATCTCAGGCCGGTTTTTTTGTACCGCGATTCTGGCTTACAGCTTGCCAGCGTTCTCGGTCAGGTAAGCCGCAACGCCTTCTGGCGAAGCGTTCATGCCTTTGTCGCCTTTTTTCCAGTTGGCTGGGCAAACTTCGCCGTGCTCTTCGTGGAATTGCAGGGCGTCGACCAGGCGGATCAGCTCTTCCATGTTACGGCCCAGTGGCAGGTCGTTAACGATCTGGGAGCGCACAACGCCTTTGTCGTCGATCAGGAACGCGCCGCGGAAAGCCACGCCGCCTTCGGACTCAACGTCGTAGGCCTTGGCAATTTCGTGTTTCAGGTCGGCAGCCATGGTGTATTTGACTTTGCCGATGCCGCCATCATTGATGGCGGTGTTACGCCAGGCGTTGTGGGTGAAATGGGAGTCGATGGAGACCGCTACCACTTCAACGTTGCGCGCCTTGAAATCGTCCATGCGGTGGTCCAGAGCGATCAGCTCCGAAGGGCACACGAAGGTGAAGTCCAGCGGGTAGAAGAACACCAGGCCGTATTTGCCTTTGATGGCTTCAGACAGTTTGAAGCTGTCTACGATTTCGCCATTGCCGAGGACGGCAGGTACGTCGAAATCCGGGGCTTGTTTGCCGACGAGTACGCTCATTGGGTATCTCCTGATGTAAGGGTGACGATTGAAGTAAAAGGACTGCTCCCAGTCTGCCGTGTATAAGCGACAGCCCTGTGACGCAGTCACGCTTCGTGAAGACCGACCATCATACACTGAAAAAACCGTTCGTCAGTGAGGGCGCTTTACTGGCCAATACCCTACGAATCTACTTTGACAATCATTCTCGTTAACATTAAGATCCATCGCACTTAAGCCTTAAACCCGCGACGGTTCTCCCTTATGTATGTGTGCCTCTGTACTGGCGTCACCGACGGACAAATCCGCGAAGCAATCTACGAAGGTTGCTGCAGCTACAAGGAAGTACGTGAAACCACCGGCGTTGCCAGCCAGTGCGGTAAATGTGCTTGCCTAGCCAAGCAAGTGGTACGGGAAACCCTGACGCAGCTGCAGACAGCCCAGGCCGCGCTCCCCTATTCAGCAGAATTTACACACGCTTAATTTGGCGTGTTTTAAAGAACCGGACTTCGAGTCCGGTTTTTTTATGCCAGTAATTCAATTAGTTAGCTTCAAGACGCGGAACACAAACATTCTTATTCCGATTAATTTTCATTTATTATTCAATAACTTAGGTTTGACACTAGGGTTTTGGCCGCTCAAACTCCGCCCATACACAGCGATTACAGGGCAGGACCCCAGTCATGAAAGGCGACATCTCAGTCATCCAGCAACTCAACAAAATCCTTGCCAATGAACTGGTCGCGATCAATCAGTACTTCCTGCATGCGCGCATGTATGACGATTGGGGCCTGGAAAAGCTGGGCAAGCGTGAATACAAAGAATCCATCAAGGCCATGAAAGACGCCGACGCGCTGATCAAGCGCATCCTGTTCCTCGAAGGCCTGCCGAACGTACAAGACCTGGGCAAGCTGAACATCGGCGAACACACCCAGGAAATGATCAGCAGCGACCTGAAGTTCGAGCACAAGAGCCACAGCGACCTCAAGGCCGCCATCGCTCATTGCGAAACCAAGGGCGATTTCGGCAGCCGTGAGTTGCTGGAAGACATCCTCGAAGACCAGGAAGAACACATCGACTGGCTGGAAACCCAACTGGGCCTGATCGACAAAGTCAGCCTGGAAAACTACCTGCAATCGCAGATGGGCGAGTAAGCCCTCAGCACACAGGTACAAAAAAGCCCCGCTCTCTCACGAGAAGCGGGGCTTTTTATTGCACGCGAATCAAGCGTCAGTCTTGGCTGCCGCGTTTGCCGCTGCGTCTTTGATCAGCGTTTGCAGCGAACCATCAGCCGCCATCTCAACGATGATGTCGCTACCACCCACCAGCTCACCGGCAACCCACAGTTGTGGGAAAGTCGGCCAGTTGGCGTACTTTGGCAGGTTGGCGCGGATTTCCGGGTTTTGCAGGATATCCACGTAAGCGAACTTCTCGCCGCACGCCATGATCGCCTGGGACGCCTTCGCGGAGAAACCGCACTGAGGAGCGTTTGGCGCGCCCTTCATGTAAAGCAGAATGGTGTTGGCAGCAATCTGCTCTTTGATCGTTTCGATGATATCCATGGAACACCTCGGCTGGAACTTTGCGACTCACAGGTCGGCACGGTGGCGCATTGTAACGCAAAATTCCAGCGCGGTGCTCAGGCGGCTGCTACCTGCACCGGCACGCCGTTGAGTGCGGCGTTGCCCGACAACTCGTCCAGCTGCCGCTCGTCGGTCAAGTCATTGGCACTCGCGCCCGGTTGAGCGCTGGCAATGCTCATCTGTACCCCCGCCCGGCCATGGCCCCACCCGTGGGGCAGGCTGACCACGCCGGGCATCATGTCCAGGCTGGCGACCACTTCGACCTCGATCATGCCAATGCGTGAACTTACCCGTACACGCTGGCCATCACTCAACTGCCGACTGGCCAGATCATCGGGATGCATGAGCAACTGATGCCGAGGCTTGCCCTTCACCAAACGGTGATAGTTATGCATCCAGGAATTATTGCTGCGCACATGTCGACGGCCGATCAGCAGCAGTTCGTCGGCTACAGGCATCGGCTGCGCAGCAAAACGCACGAGGTCAGCGAGGATCACCGATGGCGCTGCCTGCACTTTGCCATCGGCGGTTTTCAGGCGCTCACTGAGGTTAGCTTTCAAGGGCCCCAGGTCCACACCATGGGGGTGATCTGCCAGCATCGCGACCGACAGCTTATGCTCAGACGCATCCCCGTACACCCCGGCCCGCAGCCCGAAGTCGATCATCTGCGCCGGCGCCATCGTCGGTTTGAGCGCCACACTCGTCTGCGCTGCAAACGCCTTGGCCAGGCCGACGAAAATCTCCCAGTCATGCAGCGCGCCTTGCGGTTTGGGCAGGATGGCGCGATTAAAACGGGTGACATTGCGCACCGCGAACATATTGAACGTTGTGTCGTAGTGATCGTTTTCCAGTGCCGACGTGGACGGCAGGATCAAGTCGGCATAACGCGTGGTCTCGTTGATATAGAGATCGACGCTGACCATGAACTCCAGTCCGTCCAGTGCCTGTTCCAGCTGACGACCGTTCGGCGTAGAAAGCACCGGGTTGCCAGCCACCGTCACCAGCGCGCGGATTTGCCCTTCACCCTCGGTCAGCATTTCCTCAGCCAGCGCCGACACAGGCAACTCGCCACCGTATTCCGGACGCCCGGAAACCCGACTCTGCCAACGATTGAAATGCCCTCCGCCGGTGGACGCCACCAGGTCCACCGCTGGCGTAGTGCATAACGCGCCGCCGACACGGTCCAGATTGCCGGTGACCAGGTTGATCAATTGCACCAGCCAGTGACACAGGGTGCCGAACGCCTGCGTAGACACCCCCATACGCCCGTAGCAAACGGCCTTGTCAGCGGCGGCAAAGTCCCGAGCCAATTGGCGAATCTGCTCAGCCGGAATCGCGCATTGGCGGCTCATGGCCTCAGCGGTAAACCCGGCAATCGCACCCCGCACCTCATCAAGACCTTCCACCGGCAGATGACTGTCTCGCGTCAGGTTCTCGCTGAACAGGGTGTTGAGCACGCCGAACAACAGCGCTGCATCGCCACCGGGGCGTACAAACAGATGCTGATCAGCCATCGCTGCGGTCTCGCTTCGCCGAGGGTCGACCACCACCACTTTGCCGCCACGGGCCTGGATGGCCTTGAGACGCTTCTCCACATCGGGCACGGTCATGATGCTGCCATTGGACGCCAACGGGTTACCGCCCAGGATCAACATAAAGTCGGTGTGGTCGATATCCGGGATCGGCAACAACAGGCCATGGCCGTACATCAAATGACTGGTGAGGTGATGAGGCAGTTGGTCCACCGAAGTCGCGGAAAACCGGTTTCGCGTCTTGAGCAGGCCAAGGAAGTAGTTGCTGTGAGTCATCAGCCCGTAGTTGTGCACGCTGGGGTTGCCCTGATAGACCGCCACCGCATTCTGCCCGTGGCGCGCTTGAATGTCGGCCAGCCGGTCGGCGACTAGCGCGAAGGCGTCTTCCCACGCAATCGGCTGCCATTCGCTCCCCACCCGCAACATCGGTTGATGCAGGCGATCCGGGTCGTTCTGGATGTCTTGCAAGGCCACGGCCTTGGGGCAGATATGCCCACGGCTGAACGTGTCCAGCGCGTCGCCCTTGATCGAGGTGATCGCCAGGCTACCGTCCTCGGCCTGAGTGGTTTCAAGGGTCAGGCCACAGATGGCTTCACACAGATGGCAGGCACGGTGGTGGAGAGTCTTGGTCATGGCCAGTCTCTTTATTAGGGCTTTGTCAGACTATGGGCCGCGACCGGGACGAGCACCAGTAACGTTCGTCCCGTGAATCCACGGGCATCAGGCCAGGCCATGGCTAAGCGTGAGTAAATGTTTCAAAAACTTCCACACGGCCTCCAAAACCGACGCAACCTAGCCTGCGCCCGCCCCGCCGGATTGCAAAAGGTTGCGGGGCCAGTGTACAAATGGCCCGCTGCTGTCTGGAAACCGTCTTCAAAAGCGCTCAGGCGCCCTTCTTGAACACCCATAAAAACCGTAGCCCTATTGGTAAGACGCGACATTTAATTATAAGATCGCGCCTTCCCCTATTTCGTCGCCCCGTGCGGCTTTCGCCGCAGGTCTCGCCCGTTGTCACAATAAACAAGGCTTTGAGTATCTGCGGTCTGTTGCAAAAAGGTAGTTAATGATGAGCGCAAGGCACTTTCTCTCCCTGATGGATTGCACGCCCGAAGAGCTGGTCAGCGTGATCCGTCGAGGCATTGAGCTTAAAGACCTGCGTAACCGCGGCGTACTGTTCGAGCCTTTGAAAAACCGCGTGCTCGGCATGATTTTCGAGAAGTCGTCGACCCGCACCCGCGTCTCTTTCGAAGCTGGCATGATCCAACTGGGTGGCCAAGCCATCTTCCTGTCGTCGCGCGATACCCAATTGGGCCGTGGCGAGCCGATCGCCGACAGCGCCATCGTCATGTCGAGCATGCTCGATGCGGTGATGATCCGCACCTTTGCCCACAGCACCGTGACCGAATTTGCCGCCCACTCCCGCGTACCGGTGATCAACGGCCTGACCGATGACCTGCACCCGTGCCAGCTGTTGGCCGACATGCAAACCTTCCTGGAGCACCGTGGCCCAATCCAAGGCAAGACCGTGGCCTGGATCGGCGACGGCAACAACATGTGCAACAGCTATATAGAAGCGGCGATCCAGTTCGACTTCCAGCTACGTGTTGCCTGCCCGGAAGGCTACGAGCCTGACGCACGCTTCCTGGCACAGGCCGGCGACCGCGTGACCCTGGTGCGCGACCCGCGTGACGCCGTGGTCGGCGCACACCTGGTGAGCACCGACGTCTGGACCTCCATGGGCCAGGAAGACGAAACCATCAAACGCCTGGCCCTGTTCGCCCCGTATCAGGTCAACCGTGCCCTACTCGACCTGGCCGCGCCGGACGTACTGTTCATGCATTGCCTACCCGCGCACCGTGGCGAAGAAATCAGCCTCGACCTGCTGGACGACCCACGCTCGGTTGCCTGGGACCAGGCCGAAAACCGCTTGCATGCACAGAAGGCCCTGCTCGAATTCCTCGTCCCGCCTTCGTATCACCACGCATGAGCCAGCCATTCCTGCTGAACCTGCGCAATCTGGCATGCGGCTATCAAGATCAACGCGTCGTGCAGAACCTCAATCTGCACCTCAACGCCGGTGATATCGGCTGCCTGCTGGGCTCGTCGGGCTGTGGCAAGACCACTACCCTGCGCGCCATTGCCGGTTTTGAACCTGTGCATGAAGGCGAAATCAGCCTGGCGGGCGAAGTGATCTCCAGTGCCGGTTTCACACTGGCTCCGGAGAAACGTCGCATCGGCATGGTGTTCCAGGACTACGCGCTGTTTCCGCACCTCAGCGTGGCCGATAACATCGCGTTCGGCATTCGCAAGCACCCGCAAAAAGACCGCGTGGTTGCGGAGTTGCTCGAGTTGGTCAACTTGAAAAACCTGGGCAAGCGTTTCCCTCACGAGCTCTCCGGCGGCCAGCAACAACGTGTCGCCCTCGCCCGTGCTTTGGCGCCGGAGCCGCAATTGTTGCTGCTCGATGAGCCCTTCTCCAACCTTGACGGCGAACTGCGGCGCAAGCTCAGCCACGAGGTGCGCGATATTCTCAAGGCTCGGGGCACCAGTGCGATCCTGGTCACCCACGATCAAGAAGAAGCGTTTGCGGTGAGCGATCACGTGGGTGTCTTCAAGGAAGGTCGGCTTGAGCAGTGGGATACGCCCTACAACCTGTATCACGAGCCTCAGACGCCTTACGTCGCAAGCTTTATCGGCCAGGGTTATTTCATCCGTGGCCAATTGAGCTCGCCGGAGTCGGTGAATACTGAGCTGGGTGACCTGCGGGGTAACCGTGCCTATTCCTGGCCTATCGGTGGCGCAGTGGATGTGCTGCTGCGGCCGGACGATATCGTCTATGCGCCGGACAGCGCGCTAAAAGCGCGGATTGTGGGCAAGACGTTCCTGGGTGCGTCGACCCTGTATCGCTTGCAACTGCCGACGGGCGCGCAGCTGGAGTCGATTTTCCCGAGTCATGCTGACCATCAGGTTGGTGCGGATGTGGGGATTCGGGTGGCGGCGGAGCATTTGGTGCTGTTCAAGGCTTCTGGCAGTGTGGCGGCGCAGATTCCGCAAACCGACTCAGGTGTTAGGCGCTACAGCCCAGCTACCTGACGAAACTTGGTTAAACATGTGGGAGGGGGCTTGCCCCCGATGGCGATGGGTCAGTCACCTAATGCAGTGGCTGACACTCAGTCATCGGGGGCAAGCCCCCTCCCACACATTGGTACTGCATAGGCTTTAAAAATGGATTTCAGGCCCGCCCGATCGGCGCAAATTTCGCCTGGGTATGCTCGGCCAACACCGCTGCCGACAACTCCACCTCCAACCCCCGCCTCCCCGCACTCACAAAGATCGTCGCAAACGGCTGCGCCGTCTCATCGATAAAAGTACGCAAGCGCTTCTTCTGCCCCAACGGGCTGATACCGCCCAGCAAATAGCCAGTAGAGCGCTGGGCCGCCGCCGGGTCGGCCATTTCGACTTTTTTAACCCCCGCCGCATGCGCCAAGGCTTTTAAGTCCAGACTTCCGACGACCGGCACCACCGCCACCAACAATTCTCCCTTCTCACTGCTGGCCAGCAAGGTCTTGAACACCTGCGCCGCATCAAGCCCCAATTTTTCCGCGGCCTCCAGGCCATACGATGCCGCCTTGGGGTCATGTTCGTAACTGTGAATACGATGTTCGGCGCGAACTTTTTTCAACAGGTCCAATGCAGGGGTCATGCTGGCTCCAGGCGTGGCAAACAGATGGCCAATTCTAGGCCAAGGCCACGTAAAAGGCTCTAGTACGCCCACTCTTAAGGTGCACGCGCTGTGTGACAAGCGTGATCATTCATCAGGCCAATAGTTTGAATGTGACTGACGGTTCACTTTCGACCTTTGACAGCGGTCATTCTTGTCTATATTTTTTCGTTTCCGAATACTGTAGGAATAGACCTACAGCTTTCAAGCAGCAAGCCGTGTCCGGGATGGGGATCCTTGCCACGGTGAAAATCGCGCAACGTTCCGTTGAGAACGTGCGCCAGACAAGAACAACAATTGAGGTTTTCCATGACAACTGCTCTTCAACAGCCTTCACTTTCGAGCCAATGCATGGCCGAATTCCTGGGGACTGCGCTTTTGATCTTCTTCGGTACAGGATGTGTCGCTGCGCTCAAGGTTGCGGGTGCCAGCTTTGGCTTGTGGGAAATCAGTGTCATCTGGGGGGTCGGCGTCAGCATGGCGATCTACCTGAGCGCCGGTATTTCCGGAGCCCACCTCAACCCGGCGGTGAGTATCGCCCTGTGCCTGTTTGCCGATTTCGACAAGCGCAAACTGCCCTTCTATATCCTCGCCCAGATCGCCGGCGCTTTCTGTTCGGCAGCCTTGGTGTACACCCTCTACAGCAATCTGTTTTTCGATTACGAACAAACCCACCATATGGTCCGTGGCACACAGGCCAGCCTGGAATTGGCGTCGGTATTCTCCACCTACCCCCATGCCCTGCTGAGTACCGCCCAGGCATTCCTGGTGGAAATGGTCATCACCGCCATCCTGATGGGCGTAATCATGGCCCTCACCGATGACAACAACGGCCTGCCGCGTGGCCCGCTGGCACCACTGCTGATCGGCTTGCTGATCGCGGTGATCGGCAGCGCCATGGGCCCACTCACCGGTTTTGCGATGAACCCGGCGCGGGATCTGGGGCCCAAGCTGATGACCTTTTTCGCTGGCTGGGGTGAAATAGCCTTTACTGGCGGCCGCGATATTCCTTACTTCCTGGTACCGATTTTCGGACCGATTGTCGGCGCATGCTTGGGTGCTGCGGCCTATCGCGGGCTGATTGCCCGCCATCTGCCGAGCGCCGCACCTGCTATAGCTGAAGCAACACCTGACACGGCAGTCAATGGCAAGACCCGTATTTCCTGACAGCGCCAGTCTGGGCCTTCCTGCCCGTTTTTAGCCCAGGCTGATTACCGATTTTCTTATTTTCCAAGGCATTCGACATGACCGACATTCAGAATAAGAACTACATCATTGCCCTCGACCAAGGCACCACCAGTTCCCGGGCGATCATCTTTGATCGTGACGCCAACGTGGTCTGCACCGCCCAGCGCGAATTCGCCCAGCATTACCCACAAGCGGGCTGGGTCGAACACGACCCGATGGAAATCTTCGCCACCCAGAGCGCGGTGATGGTCGAAGCCCTGGCCCAGGCAGGCCTGCACCATGACCAGGTGGCTGCCATCGGCATCACCAACCAGCGTGAAACCACCGTGGTTTGGGACAAAATCACCGGCCGCCCGATCTACAACGCCATCGTCTGGCAGTGCCGCCGCAGCACCGAGATCTGCCAGCAGCTCAAGCGCGACGGCCACGAGCAATACATCAGCGACACCACTGGTCTGGTTACCGACCCGTACTTCTCCGGCACCAAGCTCAAGTGGATCCTGGACAACGTCGAAGGCAGCCGCGAGCGTGCACGTAATGGCGAACTGCTGTTCGGCACCGTCGACAGCTGGCTGATCTGGAAATTTACCGGCGGCAAGACCCACGTCACCGACTACACCAACGCCTCGCGCACCATGCTCTTCAACATCCACTCGTTGGAGTGGGACGCGAAGATGCTGGAGATCCTCGACATCCCGCGCGAAATGCTGCCAGAAGTTAAGTCGTCCTCGGAAATCTACGGCCGTACCAAGAGTGGCATCGCCATCGGCGGTATCGCCGGTGACCAGCAAGCCGCGCTGTTCGGCCAAATGTGCGTCGAAGCTGGTCAGGCCAAGAACACCTACGGCACCGGTTGCTTCCTGCTGATGAACACCGGCGACAAAGCCGTGAAATCCAAGCACGGCATGCTCACCACCATCGCCTGCGGCCCCCGCGGCGAAGTGGCCTATGCCCTGGAAGGCGCCGTGTTCAACGGTGGTTCTACTGTGCAGTGGCTGCGTGATGAGCTGAAAATCATCAACGACGCCCACGACACCGAATACTTCGCCGGCAAGGTCAAAGACAGCAACGGCGTGTACCTGGTGCCAGCCTTCACTGGCTTGGGCGCTCCGTACTGGGACCCGTATGCCCGTGGCGCACTGTTCGGCCTGACCCGTGGCGTACGTGTGGATCACATTATTCGCGCAGCCCTGGAGTCGATTGCCTACCAGACCCGCGACGTACTCGACGCCATGCAACAGGACTCGGGCGAACGCCTCAAGGCCCTGCGTGTAGACGGCGGCGCGGTGGCCAACAACTTCCTGATGCAATTCCAGGCCGACATCCTCGGCACCCAAGTCGAGCGCCCGCAAATGCGTGAGACAACTGCACTCGGTGCTGCGTACCTGGCCGGCCTGGCGTGCGGCTTCTGGGGCAGCCTGGATGAGTTGCGTGGCAAGGCGGTCATCGAACGCGAATTCGAACCGCAGTTGGAAGAAAAGGAAAAAGAAAAACTCTACGCCGGCTGGCAAAAAGCAGTCAGCCGCACACGCGACTGGGAGCCCCACGAAGGCGCTGAATAAGGTTGTAACTGGCAGGGAGCAGATTCCTGCGTCATCATGGGCCACTTTTGTATGGCAGCCCAAAGGACGCCCAATGAATCTGCCTCCCCGCCAACAACAAATCCTCGAACTGGTCCGCGAACGCGGCTACGTCAGTATCGAGGAAATGGCGCAGCTATTCGTAGTCACCCCGCAAACCATCCGCCGCGATATCAACCAGCTGGCGGACGCCAACCTGTTGCGCCGCTACCACGGCGGCGCGGCCTATGACTCCAGTGTCGAAAACACCGCGTACGCCATGCGTGCCGACCAAATGCGCGATGAGAAACAGCGCATCGGCGAAGCCATTGCTGCGCAGATCCCCGACCACGCCTCGCTATTTATCAATATCGGCACCACCACCGAATCCATCGCCCGTGCGCTGCTCAACCACAGTCACCTGAAAATCATCACCAACAACCTCAACGTGGCCACCATGCTCAGCGCCAAGGACGACTTCGACGTGCTGCTGACCGGCGGTAATGTGCGCCGTGATGGTGGTGTGGTGGGCCAGGCCAGTGTCGACTTCATCAACCAGTTCAAGGTGGACTTTGCCTTGGTGGGGATCAGCGGCATTGATGAAGATGGCAGTTTGTTGGATTTCGATTATCAAGAAGTGCGGGTTTCACAAGCCATCATCGCCAATGCACGTCAGGTGATCCTGGCGGCGGACTCCAGCAAATTCGGGCGCAATGCCATGATTCGATTGGGGCCGATCAGTTTGGTGGATTGTTTAGTGACTGATCAGCAGCCGGTGCCAGCTTTGGTGCAGTTGTTGAATGAGCATAAGGTTCGGCTGGAAGTCGTGTAGCGCCTGTACCGTCGCCATCGGGGGCAAGCCCCCTCCCACAGTTGACCGAGTTCCAACATGGGAATGCGCTCAAATGTGGGAGGGGCGGTGCGACGACTCGACTTGCCCCCGATGGCGATCTATCTGACAGCCGATTTATCAACGGCTGCCTCACCCCAATGTTCACAATTTTTCCTTTCCCCACCCTTCGATGAGTTTTTTCAATCGAAGTCGACTGGCTGTGCGCGTGTTTATCAGCTACCATTTTCGCAAATGAACATTAATGTTCGAATTCCAAGACGAATAAATCGCGAGGCCAGCCGATGAACCCTTCCACCTTGCCTGCTCCACCGCTTGCCGAAGTCTATGACGTCGCCGTTATCGGTGGCGGGATCAATGGCGTCGGCATTGCAGCAGACGCAGCCGGTCGCGGTTTGTCGGTATTCCTTTGCGAAAAGGATGACCTGGCCAGCCACACCTCTTCGGCCAGCAGCAAGCTGATCCACGGCGGCCTGCGTTATCTCGAACATTATGAATTCCGTCTGGTGCGCGAAGCCCTGGCCGAACGTGAAGTGCTGCTGGCCAAGGCCCCGCACATCGTCAAGCAGATGCGTTTCGTATTGCCGCACCGCCCGCACCTGCGCCCTGCGTGGATGATTCGCGCGGGTCTGTTCCTGTACGACCACCTCGGCAAGCGCGAAAAACTCGCCGGCTCCAAAAGCCTCAAGTTCGGCGCCGACAGCCCGCTCAAAAGTGAAATCACCAAAGGCTTCGAGTACTCCGACTGCTGGGTCGATGACGCCCGTCTCGTGGTACTGAACGCCATGGCCGCCCGCGAAAAAGGCGCGCATATCCACACCCAGACCCGTTGCATCAGCGCACACCGCAGCAAGGGCCTGTGGGAAATGAACATGGAACGTGCCGACGGCAGCCTGTTCTCGATCCGCGCCCGCGCATTGGTGAACGCCGCTGGCCCGTGGGTCGCCAAGTTCATCAAGGACGACTTGAAGCTCGACTCGCCCTACGGCATCCGCCTGATCCAGGGCAGTCACCTGATCGTGCCAAAACTGTACGAAGGCGCCCACGCGCACATCCTGCAGAACGAAGACCAGCGGATCGTTTTCACCATCCCGTACTTGAACCACCTGACCATCATCGGCACCACCGACCGCGAGTACACCGGCGACCCGGCGAAAGTTGCGATCACCGAAGGTGAAACCGACTACATGCTCAAAGTGGTCAACGCGCACTTCAAGAAACAAGTGAGCCGCGACGACATCGTCCACACCTACTCCGGGGTGCGCCCGCTGTGCAACGACGAGTCGGATAACCCCTCAGCCATTACCCGCGACTACACCCTGGCGTTGTCCGGCGGTACGGGCGAGGCGCCGATCCTGTCGGTGTTTGGCGGCAAGCTGACCACTTATCGCAAGCTCGCTGAATCGGCGATGGCGCAGCTGGCGCCGTACTTCACCCAGATGCGCCCGAGTTGGACAGCCACCGCCAGCCTGCCCGGCGGCGAAGACATGACCACGCCAGAAGCACTGGCCGACGCCATTCGCAGTAAATTCGACTGGGTGCCGAGCGAAATCGCCCGTCGCTGGTCCACCACCTATGGCAGCCGCACCTGGCGCTTGCTGGAGGGCGTGCAATCGCTGGCCGACCTGGGCGAACACCTGGGTGGCGGCCTGTACACCCGCGAGATCGACTACCTCTGCGCCGAAGAGTGGGTCACCCAGCCGCAAGACGTATTGTGGCGCCGAACTAAGCTGGGTTTGTTCACCACCCCTGAGGAACAAGACAACGTGCAGCGTTACCTGTCCAAGGTTGAGCAGAACCGCGGCAAGATTGAAGCGGCCTGACAGTTAAAGCCTACAAAAGCCCCTGCGCCGTAAGGTTCAGGGGCTTTTTCATGCCTGCTTTTCCATTCGGTTTTCCGAACGCCATCCCCCTACACTATTCGGATTGCCGTACCCAACAGTTCTGAAACAATAGTCACACAAAGTTAATCTTCATATAAATCATGTGGTTAACCTTTTTATTCAGGTCTGGCACGACTCATGCTCTACACTCTTGGACGATTGCCTGAGACGCCTCAGGAGCCGTCATGGGCATTCGCTGTACAAGAGAGCCGTTTAGCCGGCTTCATAAAAAAAACAAATGTCGAGGAAGTATTGATGCGCATCGTTCCCCATATCCTGGGCGCAGCTATCGCTGCTGCTCTGATCAGCACTCCAGTTTTCGCCGCCGAACTCACCGGCACACTGAAGAAAATCAACGACTCCGGCACCATCACCCTCGCGCACCGCGACAGCTCCATTCCGTTTTCCTACATCGCGGATGGTTCGGGCAAACCAGTTGGCTACTCCCACGACATTCAGCTGGCCGTCGTTGAACAACTGAAAAAAGACCTGAACAAACCCGACCTGAAGGCCAAGTACAACCTGGTTACTTCGCAAACCCGTATTCCGCTGATCCAGAACGGCACTGCGGACCTCGAGTGCGGCTCCACCACCAACAACGCCGAACGCGCCCAGCAAGTTGATTTCACCGTCAACATCTTCGAAATCGGCACCCGTCTGCTGGTCAAGAAAGACAAGGAAGGCAAACCGTCCTATACCGATTTTGCCGACCTGAAAGGCAAAAACGTCGTGACCACCGCGGGCACCACGTCCGAGCGCATCATCAAAGCGATGAACGCCGACAAGCAGATGGGCATGAACGTCATCTCCGCCAAAGACCACGGCGAATCCTTCCAAATGCTCGAAAGCGGCCGTGCCGTTGCTTTCATGATGGACGACGCCCTGCTGGCCGGCGAAGAAGCCAAGGCGAAGAAGCCGGATGATTGGGTCATCACCGGTACTCCACAGTCCTTCGAAGCCTACGCGTGCATGGTTCGCAAAGGTGACCCGGACTTCAAGAAAGCCGTGGATGGCGCCATCACCGCCCTGTACAAGTCCGGCGAAATCAACAAGATCTACAGCAAGTGGTTCGAAAGCCCGATCCCACCTAAAGGCCTGAACCTGAACTTCCCAATGAGTGAAAAGGTTAAAGAGCTGATCGCCAACCCAAGCGACAAGCCAGCGCCTGACGTAAAAATCTGACACTGATCTAACCTTACCTCCTGGGGGAGCCAACCCTCCCCCAGGCGTCTGTTACTACCTGCTGGCTGTACATTGGAACACTCGACCTGGCGGTTTCCGAGCCGATCGCGTGTGCCTGGCGTTCATCGCCGGGTGGGAATGGATTTTCCCCAAGCGGGTGCTTGTACATCGATCGATTTGAGGGGAGACCCTAATGAATTACAACTGGGACTGGGGCGTGTTCTTCAAGTCCACTGGCGTGGGCAGCGAGACCTATCTCGACTGGTACATCGCCGGTTTGGGCTGGACCATCGCCATCGCTGTCGTGGCATGGATCATCGCCTTGTTGCTTGGCTCCGTTCTGGGGGTCATGCGCACCGTGCCAAACCGCCTCGTATCGGGCATTGCGACCTGCTACGTGGAACTGTTTCGTAACGTGCCGCTGCTGGTGCAGCTGTTCATCTGGTACTTCCTGATTCCCGACCTGCTGCCGCAAAACCTGCAGGACTGGTACAAACAAGACCTTAACCCGACCACCTCGGCCTACCTGAGCGTCGTCGTGTGCCTGGGCCTGTTCACCGCCGCCCGCGTGTGTGAGCAAGTGCGTACCGGCATCCAGGCGCTACCGCGTGGCCAAGAGTCTGCCGCGCGCGCCATGGGCTTCAAGCTGCCGCAGATCTACTGGAACGTGCTGCTGCCCCAGGCCTACCGCATCATCATTCCGCCGCTTACCTCTGAGTTTCTCAACGTCTTCAAGAACTCCTCCGTGGCGTCCTTGATCGGCTTGATGGAACTGCTGGCGCAAACCAAGCAGACCGCCGAATTTTCGGCCAACCTGTTTGAAGCCTTCACCCTGGCCACGCTGATCTACTTCACCCTGAACATGAGCCTGATGTTGCTCATGCGCCTGGTCGAGAAGAAAGTCGCGGTGCCTGGCCTGATCTCCGTGGGGGGTAAATAATGGAACTCGACTTCAGCGGCATCATCCCCGCTATCCCGGGCCTGTGGAACGGCATGGTCATGACCTTGCAGTTGATGGTCATGGGTGTGGTTGGCGGCATCGCGTTGGGCACCGTGCTCGCGCTGATGCGCTTGTCGTCCAGCAAACTGCTGTCGCGTGTGGCTGGCGCCTATGTGAACTACTTCCGCTCGATCCCGCTTCTGCTGGTGATCACCTGGTTCTACCTGGCGGTGCCGTTCGTATTGCGCTGGATCACCGGCGAAGACACGCCGATTGGCGCGTTCACTTCCTGCGTCGTGGCCTTCATGATGTTCGAAGCCGCGTACTTCTGTGAAATCGTACGGGCCGGCGTGCAGTCGATCCCCAAGGGCCAGATGGGCGCAGCGCAAGCGATGGGCATGACGTATGGCCAGACCATGCGCCTGATCATTCTGCCCCAGGCGTTCCGCAAGATGACCCCGTTGCTGCTGCAACAGTCGATCATCCTGTTCCAGGACACCTCGCTGGTCTACACCGTGGGCCTGGTGGACTTCCTCAACTCCGCACGCTCCAACGGCGACATCATCGGCCGCTCCAACGAGTTCCTGATCTTCGCCGGTGTCGTCTACTTCATCATCAGCTTTTCCGCCTCGCTGCTGGTCAAGCGTCTGCAAAAAAGGTTTGCCGTATGATCTCTATCAAGAACATCAACAAGTGGTATGGCGACTTCCAGGTGCTGACCGATTGCAGCACTGATGTCAAAAAAGGCGAAGTGATCGTGGTGTGCGGGCCGTCCGGCTCGGGCAAGTCCACCCTGATCAAGTGCGTCAACGCACTGGAACCGTTCCAGAAGGGCGACATCGTGGTCGACGGCACCTCCATCGCCGACCCGAAAACCAACCTGCCGAAACTGCGCTCGCGCGTGGGCATGGTGTTCCAGCACTTCGAGCTGTTCCCGCACCTGACCATCACCGAAAACCTGACCATTGCGCAGATCAAGGTCCTGGGCCGCAGTAAGGAAGAAGCCACCAAGAAAGGCCTGCAACTGCTGGAGCGCGTCGGCCTGTCGGCTCACGCCCACAAGCACCCGGGCCAACTGTCCGGCGGCCAGCAACAGCGTGTGGCGATTGCTCGCGCCCTGGCGATGGACCCGATCGTCATGCTGTTCGACGAACCGACCTCGGCCCTTGACCCGGAAATGGTCAACGAAGTGCTCGACGTGATGGTGCAACTGGCCCAGGAAGGCATGACCATGATGTGCGTAACCCACGAAATGGGCTTTGCCCGCAAAGTGGCTGACCGCGTGATCTTCATGGACGCCGGCAAGATCATCGAAGACTGCCCGAAAGAAGAGTTTTTCGGCGACATCAGCGCCCGCTCCGAACGCGCGCAGCACTTCCTTGAGAAAATCCTGCAGCACTAAGCCCTACACAGCTCCTCCTGCAGAAACAGGGTCCATGTGGGAGGGGGCTTGCCCCCGATGGCGGTGGATCAGTCACCTGATTTATCAACTGACACACTGCTATCGGGGGCAAGCCCCCTCCCACACTGGATCGCGCAGGCTGGCAAGCTCTGGTTGACCCAAGGCATCTGTGATGAAATGCGACCCCAACCAATTTCGCGCCGCGCCGCCATCACTTGCCGTGAAGCCTCGTCTGATTCGCCAACTGTTCCTGCCGCCGTTGATCGTCGCCCTGATGATCGGCCTGGGTTATATCGGCTTCTGGGTCAGTGAGTACTATGGCATCCGCACCCTCAGCGACACTGGCGAGCGCCAATTGGAGCTGCATGCCCGTACCGTCGAAAGCGAACTGAGCAAATACACCTACCTGCCCAGCCTCCTGGAGTTGGAGTCCAGCGTGTCGACGCTGCTGGCAAACCCCAGTCAGGAAACCCGCAAGTCCGTCAACGACTACCTCGAAGGCCTGAACCGGCGTAGCCGCAGCCGCGCTATTTACGTGATGGACACCACCGGCCGCGTGCTGGCCACCAGTAACTGGCGCGATGCCGACAGTTACCAGGGTGAAGACCTGTCCTTCCGCGCCTATTTCCAGAACGCCGTGCGTGGCCAGCCTGGCCGTTTCTACGGTATCGGCAGCACCAACGGCGAGCCCGGCTATTACCTGGCCCATGGCCTCGAAGAGCACGGCAAGATCATCGGCGTCGCCGTGGTCAAGGTGCGCCTCGAAGCCCTTGAAGAACGCTGGCAGCGCGCCCGTCTCGAAGCCTTTGTCAGCGATGAGAACGGCATCATCATCCTGTCCAGCGACCCGGCCCGCCGCCTCAAGGCTGTGCGCCCACTGAGCGATGACACCAAAGACCGCCTGGCCCACAGCCTGCAATATTACTGGGCGACGCTCAACGAGCTGGAGCCCCTGGCCCGCGAACGCCTCAACGAAGGCGCCGAGAAACTCACCTTCCCTGCCAACAGCGAAGTGGTCAACGACGAGCACGAAGTCAGCTACCTGGCGCAAACCCGCCCGCTCAACGACACGCCGTGGAATTTCACCTTACTGACGCCCCTCAATGACCTGCGCCGCGCAGCCATCAACCAGGGCATTCTGGTGGCCGTTGCCTTCGGGCTGGTGGCGTTCTTGCTGATCGCCTGGAACGAACGGCGCAAGGTTATCGCCACACGCCTGGCGGCACGGGAAGCCCTGCAAGAAGCCAACAGCCAGCTGGAACGTCGGATTGCCGAACGCACCGCCGACCTGCGCGCCAGCAACGAGCGGCTCAAGGGCCAGATCCGCGAACGCCGCCAGGCCGAAGAGACCCTGCGCCGCGCCCAGGATGAGCTGGTACAAGCCGGTAAGCTGGCGGCCATCGGCCAAATGTCCACCAGCATCGCCCATGAATTGAACCAGCCACTGGCGGCGCTGCGCACGTTGTCCGGCAACACCGTGCGCTTCCTGGAGCGCGGCGCCCTGGACACTGCCAGCGCCAACCTGCACACCATCAACGAACTGATCGACCGCATGGGCCGCATCACCGCCAGCCTGCGCTCCTTTGCCCGTCGCGGTGACGACCAAGGTGAAGCCAGCCTGATCAAAGCGGTGGATGCCGCATTCCAGGTACTTGGCGCACGCTTGGACAGCCTGCCGCTGACCGTGCACCGCGACTTTTCTCACGCTCAATTGCAGATCGACCAGACGCGCCTGGAGCAGATCCTGGTCAACCTGATCGGTAATGCCGTCGACGCCATGCAGGCCCAACCCGCCCCCGAGCTGTGGTTGGAAGGCAGCAGCAGCGACGGCAAATACCGCCTGCTGGTGCGCGACAACGGCCACGGCATCGACCCCGAAGCACGCAAACATTTGTTCGAACCGTTCTTCACCACCAAGCCCGGAGAGCAAGGCCTGGGCCTGGGCTTGACCCTGTCCGCCAGCCTCGCCGCCGCCACCGGCGGCAACCTCGCCGTGGAACACCCGGCCAGTGGTGGTACTGCCTTTGTCCTGAGCCTGCCGTTGGCGGGCGCTCAAAAAGCTGAGTCGACATGAATACTGACGCTACAGCCCCTAACGACCTCACCGTCCTGATTGTCGAAGACGACCCCCATGTATTGCTCGGCTGCCAGCAAGCCCTGGCCCTGGAAGACATTCCCAGCGTTGGCGTGGGCAGTGCCGAAGAGGCGTTGCAGCGCGTCGGCGAGAACTTCGCGGGCATTGTCATCAGCGACATCCGCCTGCCGGGCATCGATGGCCTGGAGCTGCTGACCCGCCTCAAGGCCCTGGATAAAAGCCTGCCGGTGGTGTTGATTACCGGGCACGGCGATATCTCGATGGCGGTGGGCGCGATGCGCAACGGCGCCTATGACTTCATGGAGAAACCGTTCTCCCCTGAACGCTTGGTAGACGTGGCCCGCCGCGCCCTGGAACAACGCGGGCTGGCGCGGGAAGTCTGGTCGCTGCGCCGCCAACTGGCCGAGCGTGACTCGCTGGAAGGCCGCATCATCGGCCGCTCGCCGGCCATGCAAAACCTGCGCGAACTAATCGCCAACGTCGCCGACACCTCGGCCAACGTGCTGATCGAAGGCGAGACCGGCACCGGCAAGGAACTGGTCGCCCGTTGCCTGCATGATTTCAGCCGCCGCCACAGTCATCAATTTGTTGCCCTGAACTGCGGCGGCCTGCCAGAGAACCTGTTCGAAAGCGAAATTTTCGGCCACGAGGCCAACGCCTTCACGGGTGCCGGCAAGCGTCGCATCGGCAAGATCGAGCACGCCCACGAAGGCACGCTGTTTCTCGACGAAGTGGAGAGCATGCCGATCAACCTGCAAATCAAGTTGCTGCGGGTATTGCAGGAGCGCACCCTCGAACGCCTGGGTTCAAACCAAAGCGTGGCGGTGGATTGCCGGGTGATCGCCGCCACCAAGTCCGACCTCGACGAACTGAGCCGCGCCAGCCAGTTCCGCAGCGACCTCTACTACCGCCTCAACGTGGTCACCTTGGAACTGCCACCCCTGCGTGAACGCCGCGAAGACATCCTGCAACTGTTCGAACACTTTTTGCAGCAGTCATCGCTGCGCTTCGACCGCACCGCGCCGGAGTTGGACAACCAGACCCTGTCGACCCTGATGAGCCACGACTGGCCCGGCAACGTGCGCGAACTGCGCAACGTCGCCGAACGCTTCGCCCTGGGCCTGCCCGCCTTCAAGAAAAGCGGCGCCGGCACGGGCAGCGGTGGCCTGGCCTTTACCGAAGCAGTGGAAGCCTTCGAGCGCAACCTGCTTAACGACGCGCTGCAACGCAGCGGCGGCAACCTGACCCAAGCCAGCCAGGAACTGGGGATGGCCAAGACCACCCTTTTCGACAAGGTCAAAAAATACGGGTTGAGTCACTGATGGATCTTTTCTTGAAGGCCGCCCTGGGTGCGGCGGTGGTGCTGATTTTGGCGGCGCTGGCCAAGACCAAGAATTACTACATCGCTGGCCTGGTGCCGCTGTTTCCGACGTTTGCGCTGATCGCGCACTACATCGTCGGCAAGGGCCGCTCGGTGGAGGACTTAAAGACCACCATCCTGTTTGGGATGTGGTCAATCATTCCGTACTTTGTGTATTTGGCGACGTTGTATGTGATGGTGGATCGAATGCGGTTGGAGGCGTCGCTGGCCGTAGCGGCCGTCGCCTGGCTGATAGCCGCTACCGTGTTGGTCAGTATCTGGGTACGCCTGCACTCCTGACACAACTCGGTAAAAATGTGGGAGGGGGCTTGCCCCCGATTGCAGTGGGTCAGCTAGCTTATTTGTGGCTGACACACCGCTATCGGGGGCAAGCCCCCTCCCACATTTTGATCTCAGTTGTGTCAGCGGACTATTTTGTCGACTTGAATGCCCAGCTTCTTAAGGCGATACCAGAAGCTCCTCTCGGAAATCCCGATCTTTTGCGCCGCGGCAGCCTGCACCCCATTACTCTCCTGCAACGCCGCCAATATGTACGCCTTCTCCACCTCCGCCAGCGCCGCATCCAGGTCCTGGGGAACGCCCGGCCCATCGCTGAGGATCGCCGTCACCCCGCCCTCGCTCGGCTTGGACGCAAACAGATACCCCGGCAAATCGATATCCTCGATCACCGGCGTTGCCGCCACAATCGTCGCCCGCTCCACACAATTTTGCAGCTCGCGAATATTGCCCGGCCAGTGATACGCCGCCATCGCCTGCAACGCCTCGGCACTGAACCCTGTAATGCGTTTACCCGCAGTGGCACTCAGCGTGTGGGCGAAGTGACGAGCCAGCGGCGCGATGTCTTCAACGCGCTCGCGCAAGGCCGGCAAGGGGATCGGGAACACGTTAAGGCGGTAATACAGGTCTTCGCGAAACTCCTTGTTGGCCACCGCCTCCAGCAAGTTCTTGTTGGTGGCAGCGATCACCCGCACATCCACCTTGCGTTCGCGGGGGTCGCCCACCGGTTCGATTACGCGCTCTTGCAACGCCCGCAGGATCTTGGCCTGCAACGCCAAGGGCATATCGCCCACTTCATCCAGAAACAATGTGCCTTTGTCTGCCTGCTGAAAGCGCCCTACCCGGTCCGCCACCGCGCCGGTAAACGCGCCCTTGCGATGGCCGAACATTTCGCTTTCAAGCAGCCCTTCGGGAATCGCCGCACAGTTCACCGCCACGAAAGGCTGGTCGGCACGGCTGCCGTGCTTGTGGATGGCACGGGCGACCATTTCCTTGCCAGTGCCGCTCTCACCGGTGAGCAGGATGGTGGCGGCGCTGTCGCGTACCGAGTCCACCGCTTGCAGCACGCTGCGAAACGCCGGGCTGTCGCCCACCAGGCTGTCGAACTGCGCATGCTCATCCAGCTCGGCACGCAGGCGGGCGTTGTCACGCAGGATGTCGCGAAACTGCAGGGCCTTGGCCACGGTGATGTCCAGCTCGTCGATATCGAACGGTTTGGCGATGTAGTCGTAGGCGCCGTTGCGCATCGACTGCACGGCGTTTTTCACGGTGCTGTAGGCGGTCATCACGATCACCGGCACCTGGGGGTAGCGCACCTTGATCTCGGCCAGCAGCGCCGGCCCGTCCATGCCGGGCATGCGCCAGTCGCTGATGACCAGGTCGATGTCTTCCTGCTCCAGCACTTTGAGGGCGTGCAGGCCATTGCCGGCGATAAACACCTGGACGTTGTTCTGGCCCAGGGCCGAAGCCAGCAGGTCGCAGAGTTTGGGTTCGTCGTCGACTACCAGAATGTTATGCGTCATGACTGTCCTCGTCGTCTTCGCCACTCGCCGGAATGTACAGGCTGAAGGTGGCACCGGCATCTTTTTCGCTGGTGCATTCGATGCGGCCGTCGTGACTTTCCATGATTGAATAAACTTTGGCCAGGCCCAACCCCGTACCCGAAGCCTTGGTGGTGACGAACGGGGTGAAGATGCGTTCGATCATCTCGGCCGGGATGCCCTGGCCGGTATCGGCGATGCTGATCAGGGTGTTGTCATCCACGCTGCGAATGCCCAAGGTCAGGCGCCCGCCTTCGGGCATCGCGTCAATGGCGTTGAGGATCAGGTTTAGGCAAGCCTGCTTGAGCTGCTTGGCATCGGCGTAGATCATCGCGCCCGGCGCCTGGTCATCAATCACCGCATCGATGGTGTGAGTGGCGAGCTCCGGTGCGCAGAAGCCGAGGAGCTCATCCACCAATGGACGGGCCGGCAGCAACACCCGCAACGGCGGGTTGGGCTTGGCAAAATCTAGAAATTCGGTGATCAACTCGTTGATGCGGCTGACTTCGCTGATCACGTATTCCAGGTGACGCTTGTCGGTTTGCGCCAGGTCAGCACGGCGGTGCAGCAACTGCGTGGCGGTCTTGATGATGCCCAGCGGGTTGCGGATCTCGTGGGCCAGGCCCATGGCGACTTCCCCCAGGGCATGCAGGCGGTCACGCCGGCGCAACTGGGCTTCGAGGTGATGCAACTCCCCCAGGCGCTCGGTCATGTGGTTGAACGTGCTGCTCAACTGCGCCAGCTCGTCGCCGCCGCTGACCTGCACGCGGTGCGCGTAATTGCCGGAAATCACCGCGCTCACGCCCTGGGACAAATCCCGCAGCGGCTTGGTCAAGCGCCGCGACACCAACACCCCGGCCGCCAGCGACAGCGCCGAGCTGACCAGGAAGATCAACACGAACAAATTGCTCTGATTCACCAACCCCACCAGGCTGGTGTGACGCAGCAGGCCGCTGAAAATCACGCCTTGCAGGTCGCCGGCGTCGCTGAAGATCGGCCAGTACAACCCGCTGTAGTTATTGGTGAACTGCTCGCTGGGCTGCTTGGTGCTGCGCATCAGGGTTTCGATGTTTTTAGGGATGCGCGAGGGGTGATCCTCAAAGCGCTGGGTCGAGAAAATTTCTGAGAAACCGTCAGGGTTGGCCAGGTACAGGCGCAGGTCGAGGGAGTGCACATCGGCCACGCTGGTGAGGAAACTGCTGTCCAGGTAGGTGGCCACCAGCAGCAAGTAATCCACGCCATCCTGGGTGGTTTCGAAGGTGGAGACCACGATGCCGGTGCTCACACCCGCCACCTGCACGGTCTGCAACACCGCCTTACTGGTGAGGCTGATCTGGTTGACGATATCGTCGGAGGCCGTGCTGAACACGGTTTTGTGATCGCTTACGCGAATCAGCGCCACCACGTCGATGTCGGTGGCATCGGCAATGTCGCTGGTGAGCCGGTCGTGCCTGGCGGCGGTCTTGCTGGATGGCGGGCTGGTGTAGCGCAGGAACAATTTAGCCATGCGCGCGTTGTCGTGAAGGATGTCACCGATCTCGTCCTTGACGATCTTGGTCGACTCTTGCAGCCAGATGCGCACGTTGCTGTCGAAGATCTGCGACAGCGTGGTCGCCGCCAGCTCCGCCGCGATCATGGTGGGAATCACGCTGACCAACCAGAACGCCAACACCAGCTTGCGCTGGACGCTCCAACGCGAAATGGCAAACGGACGGGCTTTCTGGCGGGTCTTGGTGATCATCAGGTTTCGCTTATCGCAGCAGCCATGGCAGGGTCGGAGCGGTCCGGTCGAATAAACAGTTTTACAAGCATGAGCAGGCCGTTGACCAGCCGGTTGCGGTGGCGGAAATACACACGGTTGCCCCGAAACTCGCAGCCCAGGCGCAGCTTACTGGCATACCCGGCCTGCCCGCACTCGTACAGCGCAATATTGTGTTCAATACAGTAGTCGACATTGGTCAGCCAACTGCGAAAGTACAGGTTGTAGTCGCGGGTGAACGCGACGTCATGCCCGAAAAACTTGTCCACCAGGCGGTGTTCGTCCACCAGCACCAGGTTGAACGCCACCAGTTGCTCGTCTACCCAGTAAAGAACACAGGCGGCGCGCTCTGCAAGGCGTTCGAGCACGCCGGTGAAATAGCCGGCAGGCAAGCGTTCGAATTGCAACTCGGCGCGGGTCAGCGTGGCTTCGTACAGGCGCATGATTTCGGGCAGTACGTCGTCGATGTTGCGCCGCCACTCTACCCGAGGCCCTGGCGCACGCAATTTGCGGCGCAGGTCCTTGCGGGTGGATTTGCCCAGTGAACCGAGGTAGGCGTCCACCGAGCCGTAGGGCAACGGCAGAATACCCGTAGGCAGGCTCGGCATCTGTTGAAAACCCGCTGCGCGGCAACTGTCGCGCCAGTGTGGATCGTTGCTCGGCGCATCCTTGATCGCCACCAGGCCGATACCGAAGTCATCGGCATCCTGGCGTGCGGCGGTGAGCAAATGCTTGAGCAACAACGGGCGACGCGCCTCGGGCACATGGCTGGCGAAGCCTGCATCGCAGCGTTCGGCTACCGGAGAACCGAGAGCATACAGCCCCAACTGCAAAAGCCCCGGCCACACTCGCTCCACCCGTTCGGTCCAACGCTTGCCGGCGCCCGACACCGTGGTATCGAGGCGGTAATGGGTGATGAATGCGGCGGCCACGGCCACCAGCGATCCATCCTCGTAGACCGCCAGGTAACGCCACTGGAAATCAGCGATGGCGGCGTGTTCCACGGCGACGTAATAGTCCCAGTCCTCCAGGGCACCGGGGAAGAAGTCGTTCCAGGCACTGCGCTGGATGGCCCTAATAGTCGCAAAGGCTTGCGTCGTAATCACATCGAATCCCTTTGTGGCGAGGGAGCTTGCTCCCGCTGGGCTGCGAAGCAGCCCCATCATCAACACTAAGTTTTTCCTGCTAAAAGGAGGTGGCCGGTTTCAGGGCAGCTTCGCTGCCCAGCGGGAGCAAGCTCCCTCGCCACAACACGGGGTCGTCTGTAGGTGCAGCGTGCTGCTCGATGAATTCGGCGCTGAGCTCTATAACCCGCCGGTATTGCAGGTCGACCGTGATCATGTGGTAGCAGTTGTCCAACAGGATCTTGGTCACCGGCCCGCCGAGGTGGCGTTCCACATAGTCAGCGTTCCAGCGGCTGGTGATGTCGTCCTCGATGGAATGCAGCACCAGCGCCGGTACGTGGATCGACGGCATGCGTTTCTTGACCACGGCGTTCATCCAGTGCAATTCACGCACGGTCACGCCTTCCATCGTCAGCAAGCCCGCTTCGCTGCTTTCGCCCTCTTTCATCTGCCGCTCAACGATGGCACGCAAGCGTTCGTTCTTGATGCCGTAGGGCGGTTTTTCGGTAAACCGAAACAGCCGCACGCCAAACGGAATACGGATCAGCAACGGCGTGATGAACGCCATTTTGTGGATGCTCCAGCCGTCGTACTTCAGCGTGGTGGAGTACATCAACAACCCGGCGACCTGGCCCGGATGCTCCGACGCCAGGTACATCGACATCACCGCGCCCATGGACAAGCCGCCGACAAACACCTGCGCATGCCGCTGCTTGATCTGCACGAAGGTCTTGCGCACGCCCTCGTACCAGTCGCGCCAGCCGGTGGCCTGCAGGTCGCTGTTGTCGCCGCAATGCCCGACCAGGGTGGGCACGTACACCGTGCAGTTGCCCGCCTTGGCCAGGCCTTTGGCGACCTGGCGCAATTCCGTTGGGGTGCCGGTCAGGCCGTGGATCAACAAGACCCCGACCGGACCTTCACCGAGAACGAAACCGGCATCACCTTCACCGAGGTCGATCTCTGCCGGCTTCACCGTGTGGTCGCCCGCACCAGCAGTTGCTCCAGCAACTTCAGGCCCAGGTCGATCTCCGGGTAGCTGATTTCCAGGGACGGTGCGAGGGTGATCACGTTTTTGTAGTAACCGCCCACGTCGAGGATCAGCCCGAGTTTCTGGCCGTCCACTACCATATCGCCTTTCATGCCCTCTTCGACCATGTAGTCCAGGGTCGCCTTGTCTGGGGTGAAGCCGTCCGGCCCGCAGATTTCGCAGCGCAGCGCCAGGCCCAGGCCGTCGACGTCGCCGATGATAGGGAAGCGCTTCTGCAAATCCTGCAAGCCTTCGAGGAAGTATTTGCCCTTGGCCATGACCATCGCGCCGTAGTCGACTTCACTGGTCATCTTGAACATTTCCAGGCCCACCGCCGTGCCCAACGGGTTGGAGGCGAAAGTGGAGTGGGTCGAGCCTGGCGGGAAGATTTTCGGGTTGATCAACTCTTCACGCGCCCAGATGCCGCCCAGTGGGTTGAGGCCGTTGGTCAGTGCCTTGCCGAACACGATTACGTCAGGTTGTACATCAAAGTGCTCGATCGACCACAGTTTGCCGGTGCGGTAGAAGCCCATCTGGATTTCATCCGACACCATCAGGATGCCGTGCTGGTCCAGCACATGCTTGAGCTCGCGGTAGAAGTTCATCGGCGGGATCACATAACCACCGGTGCCCTGGATCGGCTCGACGTAAAACGCGGCGTATTCGCTGGAGCCGACTTTCGGGTCCCACACGCCGTTGTATTCGGTCTCGAACAGACGGGCGAATTGCTGCACGCAATGGCTGCCGTATTCTTCCTTGGTCATGCCTTTAGGGCCACGGAAGTGGTACGGGAACGGGATGAACTGCGCACGCTCGCCAAAGTGGCCGTAGCGGCGACGGTAGCGGTAGCTGGAGGTGATCGATGACGCGCCGAGCGTACGGCCGTGGTAACCACCTTCGAAGGCAAACATCAGGCTCTTGCCGTTGGTAGCGTTACGCACCACCTTCAGGGAGTCTTCGATGGACTGCGAACCGCCGACGTTGAAGTGCACACGACCGTCGAGGCCGAACTTGTTCTTGGCGTCCACGGCGATCATTTCCGACAGCTCGATCTTGCCCTTGTGCAGGTACTGGCTGGCAATTTGCGGCAGGGTGTCGATCTGCTGTTTCAACGCGTTGTTCAAGCGCGGGTTGGCGTAGCCGAAGTTGACGGCCGAGTACCACATTTGCAGGTCGAGGTAGGCCTGGTCTTCGGTGTCCCACACGTAGGAGCCTTCGCAACGGCTGAAAATACGTGGCGGCTCAATGTAGTGAACGGTGTCGCCGTACGAGCAGTATTTGGCTTCTTTATCGAGAAGGATCTGGTCTTCGGCGGTAGCAATGCGGATATCAGACATGGTGGAAGAGTTCCTGATTGTCGGAAGAGGTGTTGAAGGTGGTGGCGTTGGCGGCGATGCCTTGAGGGAGCAGTGCCAGCAAGGCAGGCACTTCGGCAAACGTGTCGAAGCGTGCATGAGCAATGTTGTTGGCGACGCAGTAGTCGGCGAGGCTGCCCTTGGCGAACACGAAGTCGGCGGTGGAGGCCACGCACATGTCGGACTTGCCGTCGCCAATCACCAGCACGCGCTTGTTGCGCGGCGTGGACTTGCACTTGCAGTTGCCCGAGGCGGCACGGCAGGCATCGCTGGAATACGGGAAGTCGATGCGCCAGCTGTTCTGGTCAACCTGGCGCAAGCGGTTGGCGAGGATCGGCAGCAACGTCACGTAGTTGCGCGACAGGATGCGGGCGATGCCTTGCTCGATGCCGTCACTGACCACTTCGATGCTGGCGCCCAGGCCCATGACGTGATCGACGAAGTCGGGAAAGTCCGGGTCGATCTCGACGCTGTCGAAGTACGCCAACAGTTCGGCCGGCGTGGCCTTGATCAGCGCCAGTTGGCGGCTCAGGCATTCGCGGGAACCGATATGCCCATCCAGCCATTGCTGCTCGATGGTTTCCCATTCGGGGCCGGCGAAGCGTTGGAGGACGTTGTCGATGACATCGGTGGGGGTAATGGTCCCGTCGAAGTCACACACGATATGCCAGTGGATCATCGTTGTTTACCTTGGAGGAGCGCGCTGCATGCGCTTGCACAAGGGGTAGAGCAGGGAGTGTGCCAAGTGGCCAGCGCCCAGCGGGGCTGGGCTTGCGGTGGCAAATGTGTCGCGCAAGCTACAATTTTTGTAGCTTGCTACAAACAACATGAGTGCTTGCGCCAGCGGTGCGCTTCGCGCGTTCATGCGCGTATGTCACGAGAAGGAAACCGCTCCATGCGCAACGTCACTTCAGCTGTATTCGCCGGGTTGCTTGGGCTATGGGGCTATTGCAACACCGCGCTGGCAGCGCCGATCACCGGTGAAGTCGGTGCGGGCGTCAGCTACCAACCCCATGACTCGACCGGCAGCCGCTACGAAACACGGCCCGTGCCCTATGTGGACCTGGACTGGGGCGCTGTCAGCCTGAGCACCGATGACGGCCTGACCTGGAGCGCGCTGAACAGCAACGGCTTTACCGCCGGCCCCTACCTCAATTACTTGCAGGGGCGCACCTCGAACGGCGCGTTACAAGGGCTGCGCAATGTGTCGGACATGGCCGAAGTCGGCGGTTTCATCCAGTACGCCCCGGCCGACTTTTGGCGCGTGTATGCGCGGGTGGGCCAGGCCGTTGGTGGAGGGCATTCGCAGAGCGGTGCGCTGGGCAAGGTCGGCGGTGAACTCGGGTACCCGCTGGGTGGCGGGATTATCGGCAGCAGCGGCCTGGCGGCGAACTTCGCCGATGCGCGCCAGACCCAGACGTATTTCGGGGTAGACGCCAATGAATCTGCGGCTTCGGGTATTGGGGCGTACAACGCCAGCGGCGGTTTCCAGAACGTTACGTTGACCCAGAGCTTTGAGTTTCCCCTGGCGCCCAAATGGTCGTTGCTGACCAGTGCCAGTTGGGTGCGCCTGGTGGGTTCAGCCGCCGATAGCAGCATCGTCAAGCAGGCCGGCGATGTGAATCAGGGTCAGGTGCAAACGGCGATCAGCTACACATTCAACTGACTCACCACAGAGCAAAAAATGTGGGAGCTGGCTTGCCTGCGATAGCGGTGGATCAGTCAGTACAGCAATGACTGATCCACCGCTATCGCAGGCAAGCCAGCTCCCACAGGGGTCTGCATTTCATAGCAGGTTGTTCAGTTCTCTTCGCCCTCAGCCAACAGCGCAATGCCGCCGATAATCACCACCACCCCCACCCAATGCAGCGGGCTGATATGCTCCCCCAGCCCCAGCCACGAGCCCAGCAACACCACCACAAACACCAGCGAACTCAGCGGGAATGCCAGGGATAAACTGCTGCGCCGCAGGATCAGCATCCACACGAAAAACGCGCTGATGTAGCAGGCAATCGCGGCGAGTATCCCAGGGTTACGGGCCACCTCCCCCAGCCACTGCCAGTCGAAATCCACCTGCCCCAATTGATCCCCGGCTACCTTGGTAAACAACTGCCCGGCGCTCTCGGTGCAGATCAACAAGGCCCACAGCACCACAGTGCCCAAGCGCCCATGCAACCACGTGTGCGCATTCATGCCTGACTCCCCGCAATCGCCACCACCATCACCCCCAAGGTAATCACCAGCGTGCCCGCCCAACGGCGGCGGCTGATCGTTTCCCCAAGCACTACCTTGCCCGCCAGCACCACCCCGCAATACGCCAGCGCAGCCGCCGGGAACAGCAGACTCAGCGGCGCGCGGGACAAGGCTTCGAGCCACACAAAAAACTCAATCACATAGGCGCCGATGCCCGCCCACAGCAACGGCGCATTAAACACCTGGCCCCAGAACGCATTCAGTCGAAAGCCCCCCTCCAGCTCCGGCAAACGGTCCAGGCCAAGCTTGAAACACAACTGGCCAATCACATCGAGCACGATGGAAAACGCCACCAGCAATACGACGGTCAACATCACGGGAACAGCTCCTCAAACAGGTCAATCAAGGCTTCATTGGTGGCCGCATTGCGCTGCAAATCCTCCGCGCTCCAGCGCTCGGGCGGCGGTTGGTCAGACTTGGCCTCCCAGCGCTTGAACGCGTTGCTGAACGCGGGCGTTGCGAACTCGCCGCACACGTCGATGCCGATGATGCGCTTACCCGCCGCCAACGCCCGCAAGGCTTGCAGCAAGTGGCTCAGGCGCATGCCGCCCTGGTCCCAGTTGGTGGCCGCGTCTTCGCTGGCGAGTACGTCTTTGTCGAGGGTGATCCAGATGGCTTCGGTGGGCAGGCTGGCGATCATCTCGTCGAGAAACTGCGCCCAGTCCAGCTCGGCCAAATTGCGCCAGTGCAGATGATTTTCCTGCTGCCGGTGGCCGGCACCGTCCCCTACCCTGCCCCAGACTTTCGACGGTGGGTGCTGCCAGGGAAACAGCTGCAACTGCCCGCGTTTGAGGGCGGCCAGGTTGCCACCACGCAGTTGCGGGTTGTGCAGGTCGTCGCTGCAGGGCCCAAGGGTGACGATGCGTTTGATCGCCGGCATTTTCAACGCGCGGTTGACCCACGAGCCACAGTGGCGCTTGGGCGCAAAGCGCACCCAGTCGGGGTGGTTGTCGAAGTGGATCAGGCTGATGGGTTCTTTGAGGTCGGCGAGAAAGGCCGGCGTGAGGTGGTGGTAGTCACCGGAGCCGACAAACAGGATCTCTGGCCGCGCATCCACGGGTCGGGGCCGTTGGGCCAGGCGCTCGGCGAAGGACTTCCAGGTTTTTTCGGTGGACCACAGGCGCAGCTTCGGGCCTAGGTCCAGCAGGTCGATGCGCGTGGCCCGGCCGCTGGCCAAACGCCGGGCAATGGGTGCCTGGCAGGTGAGGCTGTGGTCGAGGTCTAGGATGTTCAAGGCAGTGTTCCCCCTAAGGCTTTAGGGGGTCAATGCAAGGGCTGGGCCAGCAGTTATCTCAAGACCAATGAGAAACAAAAGTGGGAGGGGGCTTGCTCCCGATAGCGGTGGGCCAGTCAACAAATACAGTGACTGACACTCGGCCATCGGGAGCAAGCCCCCTCCCACATTTTGAACCGTGTTCGGCTTTAGTTTTTGGACTCGTTGATAATCTGCCGAATCGCGCCCACAAACGCCTCGGCCGGCTGGCCACCGCTCACGGCGTATTGATCGTTGAACACAATGGTCGGCACCGACGTCACGCCACGGGATACCCACAGTTGCTCCTGCTCACGCACCTCGGCGGCGTATTCATCCGAAGCCAGAATCTGGGCCGCGCGCTTGATATCCAGGCCGACGCCCTCGGCAATGATCGCCAGGGTCGCGTGGTCGGAAGGGTCTTGGCCATCAGTGAAGTAAGCCTTGAACAGCGCTTCCTTGAGGTTGTACTGCAAGCCTTCCAAACCCGCCCAATGCAACAGGCGATGGGCATCAAAGGTGTTGTAGATACGGCTCTGGCCATCGGTACGAAAGGCAAAGCCCAGCTCGGCGCCCATGTCGCGGATGCGCGCACGGTTGGCTTGGGATTCTTCGGCGCTGGAGCCGTATTTTTCAGTGATGTGCTCGACGATGTTCTGACCTTCGGCGGGCATGTTCGGGTTCAGCTCGAACGGCTGGAAATGGATCTCGGCCTGTACTTCGGCGCCCAGCTGGTCGAGGGCGTCGGTCAAGCCGCGCAGGCCGATGATGCACCAGGGGCAGGACACGTCGCTGACGAAATCGATTTTCAGGGGAGTACTCATGGTGGGCAACCTCGCTGCATTAATGCGCCGCAAAGGTTGCACGATACACCAATGTCACAGCAGCTTCGAAGGCTCGCCCAAGTCAATCTGCGCCCAGTGCGCCGCGTCTTCACGATGGGCTTGCAGATACGGCAGCACCGCCGTCAGCAGCGGCGCCTTGAACGCCTCCTGAAAACGATGGGCCATGCCCGGAATCAGCCTCAACTCACTGCCCTGGATATGCGCCGCCAGGTGCACGCCGTGCATCACCGGCAGCAACGGGTCGGCAGTGCCGTGTACAACCAGCGTTGGTACTCGCAGTTGGTTGAGTAAGGGTACGCGGCTCGGTTCGGCAAGAATCGCCATGATCTGGCGCTTCACGCCTTCGGGGTTGAAGGCGCGGTCGTAGGACAGTGCCGCTTGGTGCAGCAGTGCCTGGCGATCATCCTGCACATTCGGGCTGCCCAGTGCCGCCAACAGGTCGGCCTGTTGTTCCAATGCGACTTCACGGTTGGGCGCGCTGCGTCGCGACAACAATTGCACCAGCGCCGCATTCGGTGCCGGCAGGCCTTCGGCCCCGGAGCTGGTCATGATCAATGTCAGGCTTTCTACGCGCTGCGGCGCCATGGCCGCCAGATGCTGGGCGATCATGCCGCCCATGCTCACACCCAGCACGTGGAATTGCCGGATCTGCAACGCGTCCATCAACCCGATGGCGTCATCGGCCATGTCGGTCAGCGTGTAAGGGGCCGCCACGGGCAGGCCAAGCTTGTAACGCAGCACTTCAAAGGTCAGGTTGGCGTTTGCCGGCGCCTGGCGCCAGATGGACAGGCCGACGTCGCGGTTGTCATAGCGGATCACCCGAAAACCCTGCTCACATAACGCGACCACCACTTCATCCGGCCAGTGGATCAACTGCCCGCCCAGGCCCATCACCAGCAGCAAGGCAGGGTCGGACGCACGGCCAATGCTCTGGTAGGCAATGCTCACCTGAGCCAGGTCGACCGTTTGAGTCGGGACATTGACATCACATCGAGAAGCCGCAAAGGACGGCAGGCCGAACAGTAGAGCGGCCAGTAAAAACAACGCACGCATGAAAACACCGAAACGCAGAACCCCAGTAGAGCGCGAGTCTGATGAAGTTTGTACGAGCGCGCTGCCACACTTGCGTGACAGTTTCATGAATGCCGCTCAACGGTCGGCTCGCTAACTATCTATCCCTCTGCGTGGCGCTACGCACTTTTAAATAAGGCTGCAACCGGTATTGCACCGTTCTGCCCATTTCTCTGAGTGCCGCCCCATGACTGATACACCCGATATCCCCGTACCGATTTCCGTAAACGACGAGCTCGTTCCTTACTCCGCGGGGTCTAGCCCCGTGAATGAAAGCCTGTTGCTGGAAGCCACACAGCGCTGGCAAGACAGCCGAGCGCAAATGCTCAAGCTCACCACTGACGCACCCAGTGTCCACGCCTCACTCACCACGTTCATCAAAGAAGAACTGGGCCTGGATGGCGATAGCGTACAGTTACATTTCGCGGCCTCCGGCGACACGCCCGAGCGCTACGTCACGCTGACGCAGGCCGTAGCTTTTATGTATCAATTGCCCAACTACGCCGCGCTCTACCAGCGTTGCCGGGTCATTGGCCTGCCAAATGACAAACAACACTACGCCACCCAGCCGTTGGACTTGCTCAAACACTTCACCCAACTGAATGTACACCACGCCTTGAGGACCGCCTGGGTAACCTACTGGTGGTTCACGCGAGCCCCCGGCACCCCGTTGTCGCGCCGCGATCACGCTATCGCGCTCTACAGCAACCATCTCCAGGCCGCTGCGCAGCTAGCCTGCGCCACGGGCAGCATCACGGCCGATCAGCTGAAGCCGTTGCTCAAAGTCCTTGATCCACCGACCGGTGAAGTGCTGCTTGACGGCCAGAAAATCTATACCGAACAACTGCTGCTCAAACGCGTAGGTTTCAACGATGCCGAGATCCCGGGCTCGCTGGTCATCACGCTGGACAGCGACGTCGTCCTGCAGCTGTTGTACCTGCCCACTCAACAGCCGGCGCTGAGGCTGTTCAACAACCGCATCGACATGGAGCAGTGGCTGCTTGGGCAACCCGAGTTGTTTGCAGGTGTGACTGAGATTGAACACGATCATCTGATCGTTTATCACGAGGTGAATGACGCCCTACAGGCCGGCATGACCCAACTGCTGGAGCATCGCCTAAAACTCAAGCAAGAAAGCCTGAAGCACAGTTACGGTCACAACCTTGCCGAACATGGGCACAGGGGTATTGAAGCAGCCAATCAGGTGGACGAGCGACAACGTAACCAGGGTTTTCTTGCCTCAGAACCTGCATTACCGGCCACACAGCCGGAGGATGATGAAGCCCTCGACAGTCCAGCCATGGAATTCGCTGGCTTGACCGCCGACCTGCCATTGCGCCAGCGCCGCTTCGCGCTGTTGCAGCAGCAGCAAGCGTTCAAGACCCTCCTGGGGCCAGACTTCGCGGGTGACCCGAACGACGAGCGCCTGGTTGCTTTTCGCGCCCAACTCGACCTCTTGCACGAGGCGCAAAACGAGGCCTATACCGCAGCAACCGCACTGTGGGAACAACAGCCTCAACACCAACTGCTGGAGCTGTCCCGGCAGACGAACCCCGACTATCAACGCTTACTGCAGGCACGACTCAAGGGTCTGCTCGCCGAAACCCGCCTGCAGCGTCAGCTCAATCAGATATCCCAACACGAATACGACATGCTCATGGCTGCGTTTGCCCCCCTCCAAGCGCCGAATCCCGGGCTGAAAGTGTCAGTGGCCTGCCTGACGCTGTCGCTCACCGAACGCATCAACGGAGAAACCAAAGTCCAAAGTAAAGAGCTGAACGGCGTGCTGCTCATCACGCTGGAGGAGGCACTGATCGACGCCTCAAGCCCCCAGGGCTTGTTGCTGTATTGGCCTGGTAGCCAAGGCGGCCTCCAACGCTTCGACTCGCGCGAAGCACTTGAACAGTGGCTGCAAGTAATGCCTTCGGACACAGAGTTCCTAGGGCTCGCCCTGCTGAATCAAACCCCCTTCGAGTACAGCCTCACGGCGCAACTCGATGGTTGGGTCAGCAACATAGAAGAGATGCTGCAGCGAGCCCCCAACGATACCGCACGCCAAGCCAGTGAACTGGCGCCCATGCGCCTGCAAGCCATCCATGAGCTGGGGGTACCCTTCCACGCCGCACGGGAATTGGCTTATGCGCACCTTCAGGAGCAAAACCGCAGCGGCACGCTGGCTGCCAATTTGGCGCCCTGGCACGGCCACGTGTCGGCAACCGACAAGGCCGAGCTCAAAACGATTCTCGAGGCCTATATCCGGGCGTTCGGGCGCGCCGAAGAGGCGCTGAACCTGAAACTGCCTGAGGTCGGCAGCTTTTGCAAAAAACGCCTGGATGCACGCCTGTCACGGGACTTTTCACTCAAACAACCCTTCAGCATTCAACTTGACTTGCCGGAATCAGTGACGTGGCAGCAGCATTTTATTGAAGCGCCAGGCGCGCAAGGTACGCCCACCAAAAATGTGCCAGTCCCCAGCGCTACCCGGGTAAAAATGTCGTTGGAGAAACTGGCGCTGGGCAATATTGATTCGAGCCTCTACGAGCGGCTGGGGTTTATGAAGGTAGAGGTCAGCGCAGACACTTCTGAAAAGCAGGCACTTACGACCGCGCTCACCGTCAGTTACCTGCGCAAGCTGGTGACTGAACTGGACTTGGCTCAACGCTATGAAGACCTGATTATCGAGACTTACCGTGGCGACTCATCGGGCGCGATCTTCACTCGCGATCATCGACTTGAATGCCTGTTGGAACCACACCGCCTGCTGCTTAAGCTTCAGGGACGTCAGGCATTCTTGCAAAAACACATCAATGCGATCGAGCTACGTACCCTCGACATCACCATTGATGCCGCCACATCTCAAGCCTGGCAGGCCGATGGCAACAACATTGAGCTGATCCCGGCCGTACTGACGGTGGGTGGACCCGATACCGAAGACGGCCCCAGCACTTTATCGGGCATTACATTTATCCATCAGAAAAACTCGGGAAGCACCCTGCTGTATCTGCCCGACAGCCCGGACGGCCAATACCTGCACAGCTACATCAGCCTTGAAGCGGCCCGCATGGCGCTGTTCAATCTGTGCCTGCACAGCAAGATGGTGAACTATCTTGCCGACCGTGCCGTGTCGGGCAGCGAGGCCCATCACGTCGCCCGCATCAACCAGGCGGTGCTCAAGCATTTCGACGCATTGATCGGCGTCGGCACACCTTGGCCAGCTACCACGTCATTGGCCAACCACCTGCTCAATGCGCAAATGGGCCGTGTGATAAAGGCCCACCGTGCCAGCTCTCGTTCGAACAGCGCATTGTTCCTCGAACTGTACGCCGTGAAAGGTACACAGACCTTCAACTACATCAAGATGGCACTCGGTGTTGTGCCGATAGTGGGTACGGTGATTGGGATAAACGATGGCATCGACAGCGCCTTTGCCGCCGTTGATGCTTTTCGGCGCGGTGACCATGCCCAAGGCATGCAGCACATCACTCAGGTACTGCTAGCGTTGATCGATGCCGGCATGGACGTCGCTACTGGGATAGGCATCAGCCCCAGCGCTGTGGTCAGCCGCACCTTGAGCCGCCAACTGCGCAATATCTTCATGAGTGGCGGTTTCTTGCTCACACCCAACAACTGGAAAGCCCGGCACATAGCCCAGCGTTTCAAGGGCTATGAATACGAAAAAGTCATCAATCTGGGCAACGCGAAAACCGCTATCCACGGCCTTTACCGCAACGTCTATCGCCACGCAGATGGCAATTTCATACTGCGTCAGAGCAACGTCTATCAAATCGAACTGCACAACGGGCACTGGCGTTTGAGTGGCAACTCGCTGAAAACCTACAAACAACCGATAGCCCTGGATGAAGCGGGTCAATGGGACACCCACTTTGGTGTCTACGGCACGGCTCAACCTGTCGGTTTGGCTGGCGGCGGCGCAGTGCTCGGGCATGTGGCTGACACAATGGAGCCACTCTGGCCGATGGCTATACGCGAACGCCTGCCCGCCTGGTGGACCAACCGTGCCTATCGCCAGCAGCGAGCACTGGAGTCCAGTGCGAGAGCCACCCATCGCAGCTTTGATCTCAATCGCCAGCGCGTGGAGAGCCTCACTACCCGTCACGATAAAGGCGAAGCCGTTGATCTCGACACATTTGAAAAAGAACTGACAGAAGGCATCGACCTCGCCAAACGGCTCAATCAGGACCTTGCACCACTGGAACAAGCTGCTCACGGCAACAGGGCGAATCGTGCCACTAGAGCCCAAAGTGATGTCGCCTACGGTCTCACGTGGAGAGCGCAATGGCTGGCCAAGATAAGGGCTGAGAAACTCGTGCTCTCCAGTGACGCCATTCAAGAGTTAATCAACCGTCTGGACGCGACCCCGTTTGACCAACTGACGGCACGCTCTGCGCTCAGGCAGCAGATCAGGGATAAGCGTCTTGCCGACTACGCGATGCTTCTTCAGTTAGAAAATGCGATCGAAACGCTCAACACATGGAATAGGCTCGTTACCATCACGAGCCAACGACAGAAATTGGCCGGCGCTTGCGAGGTGATAAACCGACGCATGTCGGCGAAAAACCTTCGTTATACGAAAACAACCACACTGCTGGAGCTTGTAGATCACCGCAAAGAACTTGGCGATGTGTCCTGGCACTATCTGCAAGCGCCCTTGAAAAACACCAAGCATGCAGCCTACCGCGCGCTGTATATACAGAATCACCTGGTGGAAGTAAGCACCAACCGGGTCCAACGCAATGCCCTCCTCAATGCCTGTATCGAGACATACGAGCGTACGCGGCGCAATTTGAACCGCTGGGCAACATCGTATCCTCAACACTTCGACAGCGGTCAATTGCCTGAACTGTATGGGCTGCTGGATGACATGAGCGTGCGTGCCCGAAAGTCTTTGCAAGAAGTGGAGCTTGTCGTCCCCGGGGAAGCGACCCGTAAGGTTTTCGAAACGGAGGACCATCAGTGGCTGATCGGCGTAGAAAACTGGTCGGAGTCTACCCATACGCGGCTCTTTACCCTCACGGGAGCCCAAGGGCGCCTTGAAATATGGGAACAAAGTCCCAGCGGCAGATACCGCTGGGTCAATCCGCCCGCACTGACACCGGTGCCCGCCGCCAAAAACACGCAGGCCTTGATCACTGAGGCTCAGGCGCGACTGGACGCCACAGACGCCTACATCGGCAAAGTCCAGGGATATGCTCGCCAAGACATGCTGCCAGTCGATCTGCAGGAAATGCTGGTCAGGGAGGCCGATGAGTTAAGCGCACGCGCCCAAGCCATTGAGCCACTAGCGCCTGAACACCTGTTGATCAATCAACTACGCGATAAAGCCACGGAGCTGACGACCACCGGACGCACCCTGCGGACCCAGCAGTCGCTGGCGAGCCGCAAACCTACCGATGGAATGCTTGACGACCTGGTAGGACAACACGCAGTCGATATCCGCCGAAATGCCCCGATGGCAGAACTGGCCAGGCAACCGGGAGGACGTCGCGACTTCATGCAGGAGTATGAAGTGTGGAACCTGACGTCGACGCCGCCGAAGCTGTTGTGGTACGCGCACTTCCATTACAACCGCGGGGCCGCAACATTTGGCGAGTTTGAAAAAGCCCATTTGAAACTGCCGGAGCATCGCTACCTGACCCGCGCCGAATACCCGGCGCTGCCGCTTTCCAACATCGGCAGACAGTCGGTGGCACTCCCGCATATTGAACCGCTGTGGGTCGCCTCATGATCACCCTGTAAAAACGCCTCGGTCGACAGCCTTGCCAACATGAGACAAACTCAACGCATTCGCATTATTCATCAAAATTTCTCATGGAGGCCAAGGTGCTGGAAATCCGCCACCTGAAAACCCTGCACGCCTTGCGCGAGGCCGACAGCCTGGTCGAAGCCGCCGAACGCCTGCACCTGACGCAGTCTGCCCTGTCTCACCAGTTCAAAGAGTTGGAAGAGCGCCTGGGTATGCCGCTGTTCGTGCGCAAGACCAAGCCACTGCGTTTCACCAGCGCCGGCCTGCGCCTGCTGCAACTGGCCGACGCTACCCTGCCGCTGCTGCGCGGCGCCGAACGTGATATCGCGCGACTGGCCGGCGGCACCGCCGGGCGTTTGCATATGGCCATTGAATGCCACAGTTGCTTTCAGTGGCTGATGCCGACCATCGACCAGTTCCGCGACGCCTGGCCCGAAGTCGAACTCGACCTGGCCTCCGGCTTCGCCTTCGCGCCGCTGCCGGCCCTGGCCCGAGGCGACCTCGACCTGGTGGTGACCTCCGACCCGCAGGAATTGCCGGGCATCACCTACGTGCCGTTGTTCACCTACGAAGCCATGCTGGCAGTGGCCAACCAACACACCCTGGCGAACAAGTCGTACATCGTGCCCGAAGACCTGCTCACCGAAACCCTGATCACCTACCCGGTGGAGCGCGACCGCCTGGATATCTTCACGCGCTTCCTGGAACCGGCCGACATCGAACCGGCCCAAGTGCGTACCTCAGAACTGACGGTGATGATGATGCAACTGGTCGCCAGCGGCCGTGGGGTGTGCGGCATGCCCCATTGGGCGCTGCATGAATACAGCTCACGCGGTTATGTGAAGGCCAAGCGCCTGGGCGATAAAGGTTTGTTTGCGACGCTGTATGCAGGCATACGTGCAGACATGCTGGATGCGCCGTACATGCGCGATTTTCTGCTGACGGCCAAGGACACGTCGTTTTCGACCTTGGATGGCGTCAGCGCGGTGCGCTGACGTCAACAACAATGAAGATTCAAGTGTGGGGCGGGCTCGGGTTTCACATGTGAATCTCAGTCGATCTTGAGCTCGCGCCACATGTGAATCTTGTCGAAGTACTCGACCCCCACCCGCACCGCCAGCGGCTCCAGGCCGTACTGGATGAACCCGCAGCGCTGGTACAACGCAAACGCCGCCTCATTGCCGGCGGTAACGGTCAGCTGGATCAGCTTGAGGCGCGGTTGTTGACGCGCCTCAGCCAGTGCTGCCTCGACCAACTGGCGACCCAACCCCTTTTGCTGATGGCTGGCATTCACATACATGCCAAACAACGTCACCTTGTGCCTGGCCTTCTCCCGGGGCTCGAAGGCCAGGCCGACTATGCCCGCCAGCGCCTCCTCGTCAAAAGCACCGAGCAACATATCCAGCGGGCTCTCCAAGCGTTTTTCCCACCAGCTCAACGGCATCGCTGCGCGCTCGGCCACACTGGAGGTGAACGCTCGTGGGTACGCACCATAGGCCTCAAGCATCAATGCTCGATAAGCCTCGGCGTCGTCGGCCCGCAGCGGGCGAATGTTCATGCCGTCAGCGATTGACGATAAAACGGCAGGATCACATCGCGCGTCAGCGGCGCCAGTTGCAAGCCACCGTCGCCGGTCGGGTCGATCCAGCGCACTTCTTCGATCTCGGCGGCGGGGGTCACGGCGACGTCGATATTCACCTGGAACAACTCGGCATGCACGGTGAAACCCGGCTCGTTGACGGCGGGCGCAGAGAATTTACCCAGGTACACGGCGGCGCTGGGATCGATGCGCAAGTTGAGTTCTTCGTGCAGCTCACGGGCCAGGGCTTGGGCCGGTTGCTCGCCGGCGTCGATCTTGCCGCCAGGCTGCATGAACGCCTGGGTACCGCGCTTGCGCACCAGCAGGGTCTGGCCATCCTTGCCGATCAACAGGGCGGCAGCGATGCGAATGGTAGAGGGCATGGGATGGCTTCCTTGACTGCAAAGGGCGCAAGGATCACATGACCTGCAGGCACGCCGCAATCAAAGTGGGAGCCCGCAGGCTCCCTCATTCGATCAAAGTATGCCTCACTCCTCTGCTTTTTTCGGGCTCGAACCAAACGCGGCAAAGCGCTTGTTGAACCCTGCAATCCGGCCTTCTGCCTGCGTCTTGCGTTGTTGGCCGGTGTAGATCGGGTGTGAGGCGCTGGAGACGTCCAGCGGGATATACGGGTAAGTGTTGCCGTCGCTGTAGGTGTGAGTGCGGTCGCTGTCGGCGGTGGAGCCGATCAAAAAGAACACGTCGGCAGCGGTGTCATGGAACAGCACAGTACGGTAGTCGGGATGAATACCAGCTTTCATAAGGCCTCCGGGGCGTCTGAGTGCAAAATAAGTGTTATACAGTAACACAAATCATGCGCCCAAACGAGAACGGATTGCAATAAGTCTAAAATGACCTTTCTTCAGGCATCAGCCGCCTCAAGCCGTTAAATCGCCGACCGAACCCAATAGCGTCTTGACGAACTCCGGTGTGGCGTCGTTCTTTCTCAACTGGTTAACGCCCCCTCGCAAGACCGCTCGAAGATCGCCAGTGACGATACCGTTAATCGACTCGCTCAGACCGTCACTCATCGTTTTGTCGATTCCAGCCTTGGCACCCGCGAGGGCAGGGCCAAGACCCGAGGCAGAGTTTCCGATGGCTAACAACACATTGCTGAGTCCGGGCGCAAACCAGAGTTTCCTGCCGGTCTCGCCTGCAGCCCACTGCAGATTGTCTTTGTTGCTGCCGTCAGACCTGACATGGGAGTCACTGGTCGTATCCAGCCGATGGTCTGCCCTCAATGCGCCATAGCCCTGCTCGGTGAAGTCTTTCCACATACCCGCAGGCGTGCCGTGCCGAGCATCTCCGCTGCTCGTGATGCCCTCAAGGTCACCGTTGCCGCTCGCCTCTTTACGGTCTTCGCCCGATGCAGACAGCGAGGCGTCGATGTAATTGAGCACTCGGGCAGCATTGAAAGCCGCATCGGCGCGTGCATCCGAATCGGGATTGTTGGTAGTCCAATCACCCAAGCGTTCGTAAGCCAGGTGCCGGTTGATATCTTTCTGATGACCGAGCCGCTTGAGAATGGGGTTGTCGTCGATGATGCGATCAGCACTGCGGTGATCACCAGGTGGGCGGCCTGTGGCGAAGCCAGGTTTTGAACGTACATCCTGCTCGGCGTTTTCAACCCGTGGGGGGTTGGTTTCTTGCGCCAAGGCCGACGGCAATTGAATCGATTGCGGTAAGTGAATAGCAGCACTCATATGCATGAATAAATTCCTATGGGCATTTTCTTAAACGTTGCAGCCGATGCGTGGCATGCGCAGCCCAAACAGTTCCCGTGCCGACCCAGAGCCTTCAATCCTTGTTCGCGCTCCAAGTACAGGCGCAGAATGGCGGATCGACCTACAGAGTTGAACCTAAGGAAAACCGTATGAGCCTGTCGTTGTTAAGCCGCTACGCCTTCTTTGCCGTGTGCGTCATTTTCACCCTGGCCAGCCTCCCTTTTATCCAACACGAATGGCTGTGGCCGATCACGGTGATCACCGGCGTGCTGAGCCTGATCGGCCTGTTCGACCTGCTGCAAAGCCCCCACGCGGTGCGCCGCAATTACCCGATACTGGGCAATATCCGTTACCTGGTGGAGGCCATCCGCCCGGAAATCCGCCAGTACCTGCTGGAGTCCGACAGCGACGCCCTGCCCTTCTCCCGGGCCCAGCGTTCGCTGGTGTATTCGCGGGCCAAGAACGAAAGCGCCGACAAACCCTTCGGCACCCTGATCGACGTGTACCAGTCAGGCTTCGAGTTCATTGGCCACTCCATGCGCCCCGCGCCATTGAGCGACCCCAGCGCGTTTCGCGTGATCGTCGGCGGCCCGCAATGCACCCAACCGTATTCGGCGTCAGTGTTCAATATCTCCGCGATGAGCTTCGGCTCGTTGAGCGCCAACGCCATTCGTGCGCTGAACCAAGGTGCAAAACTGGGCAACTTTGCCCATGACACTGGCGAAGGCAGCATCAGCCCCTACCACCGCGAACACGGCGGCGACCTGACCTGGGAACTGGGCAGCGGCTACTTCGGCTGCCGCACCAGCGACGGCCGTTTCGACCCGGAGCGCTTCGCCACGCAGGCACAGAACCCGCAGGTGCGCATGATTGAGATCAAGATGAGCCAGGGCGCCAAGCCTGGCCACGGCGGGATTTTGCCCAAACACAAAGTCACCCAGGAAATCGCCGAAACCCGCGGCATCCTGATGGGCGAAGACTGCATCTCGCCGTCACGCCACAGCGCGTTTTCCACGCCTATCGAACTGATGCAATTCATCGCCCAACTGCGCGAGCTGTCTGGCGGCAAACCGGTGGGTTTCAAGTTTTGCCTGGGGCACCCTTGGGAATTCATGGGCATCGCCAAAGCCATGCTCGAAACCGGCATCCTCCCGGACTTTATCGTGGTCGACGGCAAGGAAGGCGGCACTGGCGCCGCGCCCGTGGAGTTCACCGACCATATCGGCGTGCCGTTGCGTGAGGGGCTGCTGTTTGTGCACAACACCCTGGTGGGCCTGAACCTGCGGGACAAGATCAAGCTCGGGGCCAGCGGCAAGATCGTCAGCGCATTCGACATTGCCAGCGTGCTGGCCATCGGCGCCGACTGGGCCAACTCGGCGCGCGGCTTTATGTTTGCGATTGGCTGCATTCAGTCCCAAAGCTGCCACACCAACAAATGCCCAACCGGTGTGGCTACACAAGACCCGCTGCGCCAACGCGCACTGGTGGTGCCCGACAAAGCCCAGCGCGTGTTCAACTTCCACCGCAACACCCTCAAGGCCCTGGCCGAAATGCTTGCTGCCGCGGGCCTTGATCATCCGTCGCAATTGTCAGCCAAGCACTTGGTACGACGCATGTCGGCGACCGAGATCAAGCTGTTTTCGCAGCTGCATGTGTTTCTCAAACCCGGCGAATTGCTCACCGGCGAGGTGAATGGCGAGTTCTACTCGCGCATGTGGCAGATGGCACGGGCCGACAGTTTTGAAGCCAATGAAGTGGCTGCTGCCTAAGGATCGTTACCGTGTTGAAAGTCACCGCCGAAGATTTCATCCAACCCGAACACCTGGAAACCGTGCGCCCGTGGTACGCCGAGCTGGTAGAAAAAACCCGCCTGGAACCGCTGTGCATCGCCTACGATTTATTTGTCGATCAAAAAGACCCAGGGCACTTTATCTTTATCGAGCAATGGCCTGACCAGGCAGCGCTTGATGCACATTGCCAGACCGAACACTTCACCCGGCTGGTGCCGCAGATCAATGCTTACCAAGCCAAACCGTGCCGGGTGCTGCTGATGGATGCATTTTAAACCACTACTTTCAAGCTGAACCGGACCACCGACGGCATCGTTGAAACCAGGAGATTCACATGCCGTTACTCGACTTCACTGCTATTGCCGGGCAACTGCCTGAAAGCTGGAAATCTACACGCCTGGGCCAGGTCGGCCCAGCACGGATCAAAGTGTTGCGCATGGATGAGCAGGCCTATGAAGAAGAAACCCATGATTACAATGAAGGGTTACTGGTGGTCAGCGGCCAGTTGCGCCTAAGCATCGACGATGAAGCGGTACTCGTGGAGGCCGGCCAGATGTATCTCGTTGAAGCCGGCACCGCCCATGGCGTACTCGCCGGCAGCCATGGCTCGTTGGTGATCATTGATGTCTAGAGACATTCAGTAATATCCAACCTTTGCAATTGCTTACAAATACCGCCAACCTGCGCCCGCCCGACGTGCGGCGTATGACAACACCCGCGTTCGCCTGTCCTTACTAAACCCTTTGTACAAGAGCCCGCTGCCATGCTGAACGGACGCGACCCGCGCATCGATTTTTTTCGGGGCCTGGCGTTGATCTTCATTTTCTGGGATCACGTCCCCCACAACCCTCTCGGCCAGATCACCCTGCGTAACATCGGTTTCAGCGATGCGGCAGAAGTGTTTGTGTTCCTCGCCGGTTATGCCGCCGTGCTGGCGTACGGCAAGATCCTGCAACGCGACGGTTATTGGATTGCCTCGCTGAAAATCCTGCGGCGTGCCTGGGTGTTGTACGTGGTGCATATTTTCTTGCTGGCGATGCTGATGGGCATCGTGTTCTTCGCCAACAGCCATGTGGAAACCCGTGACCTCGTCGAGGAAATGGGCCTGACGCACTTTGTCACCCACCCGCAACAGGCGCTCACTGATGAGCTGCTGTTGCGCTTCAAGCCCAACCTGATGGACCCGTTGCCGCTGTACATCGTATTGCTGGGCGGGCTGGCGCTGGTGTTGCCACTGCTGCTGCGCAAGACCTGGGCGGTGGTCGCAGTGTCGGTGACCGTGTACCTGCTGGCACCGTGGATGGGCTGGAACCTGCGAGCGATTGCCGATGGCGTGTGGTACTTCAACCCGGTGACCTGGCAATTGCTGTTCGTGCTCGGCGGCGCGGCGGCGATCCATGCCAGCCAGCCACGCCCGGTCGAGGCCCGTGGGCTGGCCACGCAGCCATTGTTTGTTGCTGCGGCGGTCTACTCGCTGCTGGCCGGGGTCATCACGATTTCCTGGCGATGGCCCGAGGTGCATGACGCGTGGATGCCTTCGGCTATCAGTGACCTGCTGTACCCCATCAGCAAGACCGACCTGTCGCCGGTACGCCTGTTGCACTTCCTGGCGCTGGCCTATGTCACCGCCAAACTGTTGCCCACCGTTGGCTGGACTCGTCACTGGCTGGCGCAACAAAGTTGCCGCATGGGCCGCTACTCACTGGAGGTGTTCTGCCTGGGCGTACTGCTGGCGCCGCTGGCGGACATGCTCAATGCCATGGCGGGCGATGCGCTGGCCATGCAGCTGTTCAGCGCGGTATTGGGCGTGGTGCTGATGGGGCTACTGGCCGCGTGGCTGGAGTTCAACAAACGCCTGGACAAATCATTGCAAGAACGGGCCGCAGCACCCGCGCCGCCCTCATTAAATAGTTAACCCCAACAGCGCGTTCGGCGGTGCTTCCATGGCCTTCCACGTAGTGTGAAAGGTCATGGTCCATGTCAACGCATCAACTGCTCAACGGTTTATCTGGAAACCTGCAATCCAGCACTTCCTGGTCCCGTCAAGAAGCCCTGGAGCTGATTCAGCAGAATGTGAATCAAGCACTGGGCAGCTTGATTCCCACAGAAAAAACCCGCTATCTCGCCCTGCAACGCGAGGCACTGAACGCCTTGGACGCCCTGGAAACGGCCCAACAAAAGCTGACCCAGGACTTCAAGACCCAAGGCCTCGCGCAACTGCAGTCGAAAATCGGCGGGCGCGACCCAGAGCGATACACCCTCTTTACCCGATACAAGGAAAAACGCGAGCGCGGCTTTCCCTGGGACCCGCAAGACCCGCTCGTCCCCGTCGGCTACGTGCCCATTCCTAAAGGCAGACAGCGTACGCGACGGGCCCAGTACGACTTTCACTACATTGAACACCTCAAGCAGATGTCGCTGTGGGAAGCCGCTTGCCTGAACTTCGGCTTCACCCACTCCATCCACGGTGACTCCGGTTTCAGCCTGGTGGAGGCCAGCTACATTGTCGGCCCGGACGATGACCGAAGCCTGGACACTGCCACCTTTATCAAAGCGGCGCGCGAATTGGACCTGGGCGGTCAACTGCGCAATAAAACCCGCACGGCCATGGCCGCAAACGCCCCACTGCAACAATTATTCATCGCGTCGGCAAAAGCCAGCCTGTTGTTCGACGTGATCGACGCCTACCGTAACCGTGCCACCACCGGCGTGACGCTGGAGTACTACAACCGACTGAACGCCGCCCTGTCCGGCACCGGGCCCCAATTGCCCTTCGACACGCTGAATCTGAACTCAGGTGTCACACCCGTCGTCTCCGTGCCCTTCGTGCCGTGGGACACGGCCCTGCCGGTTCCTTTACTGCTGATCCGTGTGGCTAGCCTTGGTGTGTTGTCCTATTTCCCAGCCCGCCCCGGCGGCGCCCTGCAATATCACGCTGATGCGCAAGCTGCCGAACTGGCCTTTCGCCGACAACTGATCAGCAGTCACGACCAAAAAGACCTGGGCTGGTTTTCAAGGCAATTGCCCTTGATTGGCCTGTCGGTGTTCAAGTCACTGATCGACAAAGAGCAGCGGCCCAAAGACCTCAATGCACTCGCCGGCTACTTGTATGATGCCTTCCACAAGGCCTTCCCGAAAAAGACCCTGGACCACATCCGCTTTCATACCGACATCAAATCCGGCCGGGAACTCACCTTGGTGCAGGCGTATGCAGCGCGACAAATCCAACGTTTCCAGGCAGACCTGGACGCCATGGCAGAACAGCGCTCGGAAAAAGATTGGCAAGCCCTCAAGGACGCATCAGCAGCGATTGCCGGCGAAGTGCTGCAACTGCTGCTCACGCCACTGCCTGGCGGGGTGACCGGCATGAATCGGGTCATGCAGCTGGCGGTGATGGGCAGCCTGACCTACAGCACTGCCCAAGGCATTAATGAAGTGGCCAAAGGCGAGGCTAGCGGGTTTGCCTCGGCCCTGGCCGATTTGGCCGACCTGGCGGTCAGCGGCAGGTTGATCTCAACCGCCAGCCGGGTGCACCGCCAACGCATGCACGCTTACCTGGAACAACTCGGCAACCCACAGAAAATCACACGCTCCGACGGCAGCCACGCGCTCTGGAAGGCCGATGCCCGGCCGTATGCCCATGACAATCAACGCTTGGTTAACGGTATCTCCCCTAACGCACTGGGTATTTACACGCACCAGGCCCGGCACTACGCCAAGCTGCGCCAGAGCGGGTTGGATGTACTGGCCGAAGTCCGCTATGACGAGGTGCATAAACGCTATGTGCTCACCAACGGCAGGGACAGATACACACCACCGATTATTTTCGACCCAGCGATTCAGGCGTGGATCTTCGACCTGCACAACGCCCACGTCATGTCCAACCACGAGCTGCTGCAACGCATGCTGCCCAACGGCTCCTCGACCGTCCCGCCGGCCGACCTTGAACATATGCTGCGCAGCACCGCCACCACACGCACGACCCTGGACAAGGTCTGGCGCGGCGAGGCGGCGCCACTGAACCTGATCGAGGGCGTGCGGCGCTTGCAGGTCGACCGGGTGATCCGACAGATCATCACGACCTTTGCCCATGCCGAGCACATGCCAGCACACGCCGACAGCACGGTCTTTTGTCTGCTGACCCAGTTGAGCGGCTGGCCGACCGACAGCCTGCTGCATATCTACGATGCGCGGGGCGTATTGATCGAGACCTATGGCAAAACCGAACAACGTCCGCCTCAGCCGCACGCCATCAACCTCAAGCGCAGGGACGATGGCAGCTATACCGGCCTCAATGACGAAGGCGATGGGCAGTGGCTGCAACGGATCATTCGCCAGCAACCGACAGGCTCGACGCTGGGTAAAGAAGGTCAACCCAACGCCAGCGAAGAGGCGCGCATCAGTGAGGTACGCCAGCAGGTCGCGACACTGGCAAACACCGAGCAACACGCCCTGTTTTCGGCGCTGTTCGATTACTGGGGCTATGAGAAAGGCGACCCCGCCACGGCCATGCAGGCCAGGCGATTTCTGCCGATCAAGGTATCCCCCGCGTTGATCACCGTCACACCCTTGCTGAAAAAACTGCGCGACCTGAACCCGCCGCTAACCGCCGTCAGCCTGGACCGAATCCTCGCCGACCACCCGTTGACCAACCGCGAGCAGGCTGCCTTTCTCAGCGGCGGCACGTTGCCGGCAGCCTTCGCTGAAGTGATCAGCCATCACCGCACCGCGCTGCGCATCGACGCCGTGATCGACAGCCTGTACAACCCCCGTGAATTCAATGCCGACACCGACCTTTGGGCCAGGGAGTTCGCCGGCGCACTGATACGCGACACCCTAAAGCGCCCGTTTGTGGTCACCGATGTAAGCCTGGGCGAAACCTTCGTACCCAGCGGGCTGGACGACAACACCGTGAACCTGCGCTTGCACCACGGCGGTCGCTATTGCGGCTACGACATCCGTAACGACAGTGAGATCCCCGTTTCGCCGGCCCAGGACAGCTTCTATCTGGCCATCGCCTCGGTGCTCCACCCTCACGAGCGAACACTGCTGGGCATGAACAGCGTCACCGACGCCAAGGGCCTGCGCAAAACCCTGGGCGATAACATGAGCGCCCGCCGCAACCCCGAAGGGTTTGTGAGCCTGGTCAATGGCTCACTGGTGCAGTACGAACACCACTTGGCGCTGTCACCGCAACTCAAGCCCAGGGCCGACGGCATCTACCCCATCGAGGGCAAAAACTACCTGCCGCTGTCCGGCAGCCTGTACCCGATTGTCTTCGATAGCACCCGCTTCAAATGGCGGCTCAAGCACCCAACCAAGATCGGTGTCGACACCCCACTGCTGGAGCACAACGGCCACGGCGCCTGGCGACTCGCCAGCGAAAACCCCATGGCCTGGGACACCCATCAGCTGTTCAGCCGCCTGGGCCATCGCGACTACGCCTTTACCCAACAACGGGCCAATCAGATCCTCGCGCTGACCGACACACCAGACCACGTACTGCGTCAGGTTCACCGCGCCGGCCACCCACCGCCGCCGTTGCTGGCCGATACCTGCAAGCGTTTCAAGATCGTGCAACAGATTCAGCACTTCATCAACGCGCTGCAAGTAGACCCGAACACCAAAGAAGCAAACCCTGAGCTGCAACTGTTGGTGATATCCGGGCTGCCAGGGTGGCCGCAAAACCACAGGCTGCAAATCGTCGACGCCCGCAATCAAGTGCAATATCAACATCCGGCCACTGGGGGATCGAACGTCGAAGCCATCGTGGTAACAGAGCAAAGCTACAAAGAGGCCCGGCTGCTGAACGAACTCACCAAAAGCGATTCACTGATCAACGCCCTGCTCGGGGAATTGCCCGCAACGACTGAAGAGCGACTGTTCAAACTGGTGAAAAAAATAAGTGAGTTTGCACAGAAAGAAATGGCCGATCTCTTCGAGTCGCTTTATGCAAAGAGTGAGCAAGGCAGCGCCAATGGGCTACGAGAGCGGTTCAAGACTCAACATGCCGACTTACCCAACCGCGCCGTCGAAGCCATCCTGGACCATGCCACCCAGCGCGAACTCAAGCAGTTGCACGAACACGGCAAGGTCAGCCTGCGCCTGGGCGAACAAGCGCGGTTGACCGCCCATGAGCTGCGCCTGAACCGCGCCTTCGAAGGGCTGTACCTGGACAACCTGATCAACCCCGACAGCGACAAGATCACCCTGCACGTGCTCGGTAAAGTGCCCGGCTGGCCCACCAACCTGCGCGTCGAAGTACGCGAGCGGCACTTCAACGGCCCCAGCATCGAGAGCGCCGGGAACCCGGCCGGGACGTTGCGCAAGGTGCTGGTCAAAAGACACCGGGTCTACCAGGCCTACAACGCTGCGGGAACGGCAATCACAGACGCTGCCAGCAGAGGCAGCAACCTGCTGTCGGCCATCGTCCAGACCTTGAGCGACGCAGAGCGGACTGCGCTGGGCATTAACGATGAGTTCGACCTATCGCCCCTTAAGGAACAGATCGCCCAATTGGCGCTGGCCCGGCGCGTAGAAATCAAAAGCCTGCTCGATCTGCCCCATCTGCAACCCTGGCTGCAACCAGCGATGGGGCTGGACCGTTCGTTCCTGGCTTACCCCATCTGGAGCCGGTTCTGGCCGTTTTCAGGCAATCGTGCGCCGGACCTGGTGAGCCGGGTCCAGAGACTCTATCCAAGATTCGACACTGACAACGCTCGCGCCTACATCCGCCAGCTCAACCTGGATGAGCCCGCAGCGCTGATCGAGCTTGACCGGCGCCAGGCTGAATTCAACTTTATGGACACGGAACTGACCCGCTGGAGCGACACCCCACGCGCAGTTGACGACGTAGAGACAGATCCCTTGGGCATGAATCTGGGCCAGCGTCGCCTTATCGCCAACCAGTTGCGCAAGGCGTGGCGACGTGACGGGCCGCCACGAAGTTTTGTAGCAGGCTTGATTGACGCCACGTCACTGACCTTGCGACTGGACGACAACGACCTGCCTATGGAGGCCTTCAGCACAGGATTCAGAGGCTTCGGGCACATCGAACACTTGAGTCTGGCCGGGAACAGTTTCCCCTCCACAGCCCATGCGTTCCTGGCCCTCTTCCCAGGACTACAGGCCTTGGAAATCGACTGTCAACTGACTGAGCTCCCCACCGCCATCACCGACATGGCGAACCTCTTGCACCTGGATTTGCAGTCCAACAGGATTCGATTAACCACCGAATCTTCTGCACGCCTGTCCACGATGGTCAACCTGCAAAGGCTCAACCTGAGCGGCAACGTCTTGGGAATGACACCGGACATTACCCGAATGACCCAACTGACGACCTTGAACCTCCGGGGCACCGACCTCACTCAATGGCCCATGGGCGCCGCAACACATAGGAGTTTGATCGGGCTGCACCTGCAGGAAAACCGGATATCCGATATTCCCGAGCAAGTGTTCACTCATCCCCACGGCGCTATCCGCAACCGCAATACCTTCCTGCATGACAATCCGCTGTCCCCGCAAACCCGCCAACGCATTACGCAATACATCGTCGACACCAACATCTTCATGGCCGACGCCTTTCCCGGCATCGCCCACGTGCTGCCGGCCGAGCGCAATATCAGCCCCTGGCTCAGCGCCCTCAACAAAACGCAACATGCCCCGGCGACGGACCTGTGGAGCCACCTGCTGAGCCAGGAGGGTGCGCGGCCTGACGATGTGTTCAGAGTGTTGGCAGACCTGACGCATTCCCACGATTACCTAGAGGGCGGCGCAACACGAACCACACTGACACGTCGGGTCTGGAGGTTGCTCAACGGGCTGGGCGAATCCACCGAACTGCGTGAAAAAGTGTTCCTCAATACCAGCGCGGCGGGCACCTGTGGCGACGGCGCCATGTTGCTGTTCAGCAACATGGAACTTATGCACCGAATCCATCAAACACTTGCGCGTTACGGCGAAAATCGCATCGACCAGGAACTGCTCGGCCTGGCCAAGCAGGTTTACTACCTGGAACAGCTGGATCAGTTTGCAGAAAACCAGATCACTCGATTGTCGATCGAAAACCGTTCACCGGACCCCGCCGAAATAGTGCTGTTTTATCGGGTAAGGTTGCGGGAAGAATTCAACCTGCCGGTTCAAGTCGACCAGATGTTGTACTCGGTGCATGGCTACGGTGTGGTCGAAAAGGACGTGCAGGATGCAAGGCAAATGCTGTTGGGACTGGAGGGGTCTGTAGGGCTGGCAAACGCGTACAGGACACGCGATTTCTGGGTCGACTACCTGGAGCGACGTTTTCCCGAACCGTTCCTTACCATCAAGAATGCTATCCGCTACAAGATCGGGCAATTGCAAAAGGAGGTTCCAGACAAGCGCTCCGATGAGCACCTGGAAAAGCTGCAAGCACTGTTCGACAAAGAAACAGAGGAGCGTAATCGACTGATCGACCAATTGACGCAGGCGGCGCTCCACGCCTTGCGCCACGCTTGAGGTGATCAAGGCTGCCTGTCAGCACAGGCAGCCTTGAACTCACATTACACCGAGCGCGCGGTGCCCTGGCCAACCTGGGTCGGTTGCAACTTGAACACGTAGAACACCACCGTCAGCAGCACCAGGAATACCGGCCCTACATACAGCGCCACGCGGGTGTCGGGGAAGTACGCCATCAGGCCTACTACCAGCAACAGGAACGCCAATGCCAAGTAGGAACTGACCGGGTACAGCCACATGCGGTACTTGAGCCCGGCCTGCTCCGCAGGGCTCAGGCCCTTACGAAACTTGAGCTGGGCCAGCAGGATCATCAACCAGGTCCAGATCGCGCCGAAGGTCGCAATCGAGGTCACCCAGACGAAGACTTTTTCCGGCACCAGGTAGTTGAGCAACACACCCAGCAGCAGCGCGAAGATCGACAGCAGCAGTGCCTTGCGCGGCACGCCGTTGCTGGAGGTCTTGGCGAACGTGGCCGGTGCCTGACCGTTCTGCGCCAGGCTGTAGAGCATGCGCCCGGTGCTGAAGATGCCGCCGTTGCAGGACGACAATGCCGCAGTGATCACCACAAAGTTAATGATGCCAGCGGCGGTCTTGATGCCCAGGCGCTCGAACGTCATCACAAACGGGCTGCCCTGGGTGCCGATTTCATTCCACGGGTAGATCGACAGGATCACGAACAACGCGCCCACATAGAACAGCAGGATGCGCCAGAACACCGAGCCGATAGCACTCGGAATGGTCTTCTGCGGGTTCTTCGCTTCACCGGCAGTGAGGCCGATCATCTCCACCCCCAGGTAGGCGAACATCACCATTTGCAGGGACATCAACACGCCTTGCACGCCATTGGGCATAAAGCCGCCGTGGGCCCAAAGGTTGGAGATACCCAGTGCTACACCGTCATTGCCAAAGCCGAACGCGATGATACCGACGCCGCCGATCACCATCGCAATGATGGTGACGATTTTGATCAAGGCAAACCAGAACTCGAATTCACCGAAGGCCTTGACTGCGATCAGGTTGATGCTGCCCATGCTGATCAAGGCCGCCAGGGCCCAGATCCAGCGTGGCGTGTCGGGGAACCACACGCCCATGTACACGGCCACGGCCGTGATTTCCGCCACGCAGGTCACCAACCACAGGAACCAGTAGTTCCAGCCGGTGAGAAAGCCCGCCAACGGGCCGAGGTAATCCTGGGCGTAACGGCTGAAGGAGCCGGCGACGGGGTTATGCACCGCCATCTCGCCGAGGGCGCGCATGATCACCAGGATCGCCAGGCCGCCAATGATGTAGGACAACATGATCGCCGGGCCGGCCATTTCAATGGCCTTGGCCGAGCCCAGGAACAGGCCGACACCGATGCAGGCGCCGAGGGCCATCAGGCGAATATGCCGTTCACCCAGTTCACGTTTGAGCGGGCCGCCTTGAGCGGTCTCGCCATGGGGCAGGTGGTTGCCAACTGGCATAGGGGTACAACCTCGTCTTGTTATTGGATTGAGCCACCGCGTGCTCGGCGCCACGGCGGGTCTGCCATGACGCCCTCACACCGTGCCGGCCTCATGGGCCAACCCGTCTGGCCAGGCCAGTTCAGCGGGGGTGCAGTATAAAAAGCCCAACCCAGGGTTTTTCACTCTATAACAGGCAAGATTCAGCGAGAACTCTCGGCAAAAGCGGCTTTTGCGGAGAGGTATTTCCGGCCTTGTGTAGGAATCATCGCCTATTAAGCGGCGGCGAGTATTGCACAGCTATGGTGCAGCGTCATTGAATGGGCAGCCTGCCCACCTGCCAACGTACTGACTGGCTGCGCGCTGCTGGCGGTATAGAAATACGTCCCGGCTGGAACAGTTCGAGACGGCCACAAAGCACTCGCAACGTTGACTCGACAATTTCCCCCTGACCGCCCACCAGCGTCTAAGCTTTAACCAGGTCCGATCAATCTGCGTAAATGGATCAATCGACTATGGGCGCTTTATGGCAAACCGATTCGAACAAGGCAGCGGTACCCACCGACAGCCCGGATCAGCCGCCATTGCCACAAAGCCCCCGCTCACGAAAGCTGTGGTGGCGGCTGGTGTGGCTGATACTGCTGCTCGCCGTGGTGGCCCTGGCATGGGCCGCCAGCAAAGAGATGCGCACCTCACGACTGCAGGCCGAGCACCTCAGCCCATTTGCCGCTTCGCTGAGTTATCAGGTGGAACCCGGCGCCAGCGCCGCCATCATTTACCCCGGCGACGGCCCATTTGACCAACGCCTGGGCTACAGCGCCCTCGATGAATTCCTGCCGCGCCTGCTCAAGCGCAATTACCTGATCCAGGCCCAGGCACGCTTCTCACCGGCGCTGACGGATTACGCCCAGCGCGGGCTGTTCGTGCCCTACGCAGAAAAAGTCCAGGCCGGCCTGAGCATCACCGATTGCCGTGCCACGCCGCTGTACAGCTTCACCTACCCACAGCAACTCTACGCCAGCTTTGCCGCGATCCCGCCGCTGGTGACGCAGAGCCTGCTATTTATCGAAGATCGTGACCTGCTCGACCCCAGGCAACCCCTGGCCAACCCGGCCGTGGATTGGCCGCGTTTTGCCAAGGCCGCCTGGTCGCAGGTGGCCAAACTCATGCATTTGCCCGGGCAGACCGCCGGTGGCAGCACCCTGGCCACGCAACTGGAAAAGTATCGCCATTCGCCCGAGGGCCTGACCCTTTCCGGTGGCGAGAAGATACGCCAGATGGTTTCCGCCAGCGTCAGGGCCTACCAGGCCGGGCCGAACACACTCGGTAGCCGGCAGAACATCCTGCGCGATTACCTCAACAGTGTGCCGCTGTCGGCCGTACCGGGCCACGGCGAGGTGCACGGTATGGCCGAGGGGTTGCGGGTGTGGTACGGCGCCGATTTCAATCAGGTCAACCAGGCCTTGAGTGATACCGCCCAAGACCCGACAAGCCTGGCCGCACGCGGGCTGGCTCTGCGCCAGATGCTGTCGTTGATGATTGCCCAACGTCGGCCGTCCCATTACCTGAACAAGGGCCGCGCGGAGCTGGCGCAATTGACCGACAGCCATCTGCGCCTGCTTGCGCAGAACAACGTGATTCCAGCCGGCTTGACCGCTGCCGCCCTCGCCGCTCACGTCACCTTCCGCGACTGGCAACAGCAACCCACAACCCAGCCGATGGAAACCAACAAAGCGATCAACGTCGCCCGCAGCCGCCTCGCCAGCCTGCTCGACCGCCCGCTGTATGACCTCGATCGCCTCGACCTGTCCGCCACCAGCACCCTGCAAAGCGAGTTGCAAGCCCAGACCACCGACTACCTCAAGCGCCTGGCCGACCCCGCGTTCGCCGCCCAAATGGGCTTGCTCGGCCCGCGCCTGCTCACGCCACAAAGCACGCCCCAAGTGCGCTACAGCTTCACGCTGTTCGAACTGACGCCCGATGGCGCGCGCGTGCGGGTGCAAACCGACAACACCGACCAGCCCTTCGATATCAACGAAGGCAGCAAGCTGGAACTGGGCTCCACCGCCAAGCTGAGGGTGCTGACCACTTACCTGCAAATCATCAATGAGCTGCACACGCGCTACGGTGCAAAAACACCGGCCGAGTTGAAACACGTCGAGGTACCCGACCAGGACCCGCTCTCACGCTGGGCCTTGGACTATTTGGCCCAGAGCCCTGACCGCGACCTGGCAAAAATGCTCGACGCAGCCCTCAACCGCACCTATTCGGCCAGCCCCGGCGAGGCGTTTTTCACCGGCGGCGGCCTGCACCGCTTTCATAACTTTCGCAACGAAGACAACGGCCGCAGCCCGACCCTGCGCGACGCCCTGCGCGAGTCGATCAACCTGCCGTTCATTCGCCTGATGCGAGACCTGGTGCGCTACACCACGTACTCCGGCGAAGACAACAGCGCGCGCCTGCTCAAGGACGACAACGACCCGCGCCGCCAGGAATACCTGGCCAAATTCGCCGACCACGAAGGCACCGCATTCCTGCTCAAGTTCTGGAAAAAATACCGCACCAAGGACACCCAGGCGCGCCTCGACACCTTCATGGACAGCCTGCACCCCACTGCGATTCGCCTGGCGGCCGTGCATCGGTATCTGTTACCGCAGGCCAGCCAAGAGAGCTTCAACAGCTTCGTGCGCTCACACCTCAAAAACGTCAAAACCAGCGACAAGCTTACCGACGAACGTCTGGGCCGCCTCTACCAAAGCTACGGCCCAGGCGCCTACGACCTGCCAGACCAAGGCTATATCGCCAAGGTGCACCCGCTGGACCTGTGGCTGCTGGGCTACCTGCTCAACCACCCCGAGGCAACCTTTGGTGAGGTGGTCAAAGCCAGTGAATTCGAGCGCCAGGAAGTCTACAGCTGGCTGTTCAAGAGCCGCCATCAGAGCGCCCGCGACAGCCGCATCCGCACCATGCTGGAGATCGAAGCGTTCCTTGATATCCACCAACGCTGGCAGGCAGTGGGCTACCCGTTCGACCATTTGGTGCCGTCGCTGGCCACCGCGATAGGCAGTTCGGGCGACCGCCCGGCGGCCCTGGCAGAACTGATGGGGATCATCCTCAACGACGGCGTGCGCCTGCCGGTGCTGCGCATCGACAGCCTGACATTCGCCAGCGGCACACCCTACGAAACCCGCGTAGTCAATGACCCCAACCGCGGCAAGCGCGTGCTGCCCAGCGAAGTCGCCAGTGCACTGCGCGGCGCACTGTCCCAAGTGGTCGACGCCGGTACCGCCAAACGTGTGGCCGGCAGCTTTACGCTTCCAGACGGCACGCCGCTAGCCATGGGCGGCAAGACCGGCACCGGGGATAACCGCCTGCAGGCAATGGGCACCGGCGGGCGCATGCTGAGCTCCAAATCAATCAACCGCACGGCAACCTTTGTGTTCTACATCGGCGCCCATCACTTCGGCACCCTCACCGCCTTTGTGCCCGGCACATCGGCGCAGAATTTCACCTTTACCTCGGCATTGCCGGTGCAGGTGCTCAAGGGCATGGCCCCGATTCTCAACCCATTATTGCAATCGCAGGGCCCGGCATTGTGCGTGGCCAATCACTGACGGTGCTATCTATCTGCCACACGGCTCGAAGCCCTTTAAACACACTGATGGATCAACCTTACCAGGACCTGATCCATGCCCGATTCAACGACAACCGACGCCTCCTACAACGGTGCCCATCACGCGCATATCCTCGCCACCCTGCCACCCTGGGTGACCCAGACCACACGCACGCGCCTCGCCGCGCTCAAGGCCGTGGGTTTCAAGACTGGCGCCCCAACCCCCTCGTTAAAGGCCGCGCTTGCCGAACACTGGCACCGCCAAAACACGCTGGATAAACGGCTCGCCCCTTTGAACGATGTGTATGCATTCGCCGAACCCTTGCTCAAAAGCGCGTTGCGCCCCGACTACGGCGACATCGACGTACGCAATACCTACCTGCGCATCTATGTCGATGCCGCCAAGGCCTGGTGGACCCTCAACGTCAGTGGCGCACAAAGCAGCAAGACCTTTTCCCTGCTCGACGCGGCGCTGTACAACTTTGCCGCCGGCGACACCTTTCTCGACTTTGCCTTCCTCGGCCCGCAAGACGCCCGCGGCCAACGCGACGTGGTGTCGATCGACCACCGCATCAGCGGTGCACGTCTCACGGCTGAGCGGTTCAAACAGATTTGCCGCACCCTGGATATCGGCGGCCAGTATCAACGACAGCTCACCCACGCCCTCGGCTTCAATCATTCAGCGCTGGCCCGCACCTTGCGCGACGAGGCCGTTGCCCGCCACAAGGCAGCCCTGAAAAGCGCCGCCCATATAGCCCTGCTCAAGGGCGACCTGAAACAACACGGGCATGCCGCGCTGCTCAAATGCGTCGATGATCACGCGGATGCGCGGCTCGACGGCGCTGCGCTACACGCGCACACCCTCAGCCTGATGAATGTGGCCTTGGTGGGTATCGTGTTGTTTATCAACACCCCCGGCACCCGGGTGATCGCCTACGTCGCCGAAGACCCCGATCACCCACTCAAGGAATACCCGTCGCCGTTGGCATTCATGGCGCAGTTGACCCGCCAATTGCGCGACAAGGCAGGCTATCAAGTGTTCTTCAGCCAGTTTGTGCCCCATCGCGAGCGGGGCGCGTTCTTCGCGGGTCTCAATGCGCGGCTGAGCCAGGTCAAATGGCATCAGCAGGCACCTAGCGATAGCAGGCCGAGTTGGAGAGACACGCCCATCAGCCACCCCAACCTGTACTTCAGCGTGCAACGCTGGCAGGACGATTACCAGCAGCGCCCACCCACGCCCGCCACCGATACGCTATGGGATTACCTGTTTCGCACCCAGTTGAACAAAATCGTCAACGACGCGCGCGACATCGCGCTCTCTACCGCAGACGTCGACCGCCGTGCGCGCTGGGCCTGGTGGGACAACCTTGAACAGATGCTCGCCGATATCCTCAACGCGGCGCTGCTGGTGCTGACGCCCTTCGTGCCAGGCCTGGGCGAATTGATGCTTGCCTACAGCGCCTACCAGATCATGGACGATGTGTTCGAAGGCATTCTCGACTGGGCGCAGGGCCGTGGCACCGAAGCCTGGGAGCACGTGATCGGGGTGGCCGACAGCGTGATCCAATTCGCCCTGTTTGCGGCTGGCGGCCATATCGGCACGCTGGTGCGACCTAAACTTTCATCGTTTGTCGAAGGCCTGGTGCCGGTGCAGCGCAGCGAAGGTACCCCGCGTTTGTGGAACCCGGACATCCGCCCCTATGCACAAAAAAACCTGAGGATTATCGAAGGCTCAGCCCCTTCCCCCGCCGGCCTTCACACCCAAGATGGCAAAACCCTGTTGGCCCTGGAGGCCCATCACCTGGAGGTAAAATACGACCCGCTCAACGATGATCACCGCGCCATTCACCCCGACCGCCCGCACGCCTACCGACCGCGTTTGCAATTGAACGGCGACGGCGCGGTGACCCATGAGGGCGAACAGCCGCGCACCTGGGACCGCGTGCAATTGCTGCGGCGCCTGGGCCATCGGGTGCAACCGTTCAGCGATACGCAGCTGGAGCAACTGCGCATCGCCAGCGGCACCGAAGACGCAGACCTGCGCCGGATGTACGTGCATAACGAACCCCCGCCGCCGCTGCTCGACGCCAGCCTCAAGCGCCTGGAGGCCCGACAATCCCTCACGATTGCCAGTGAACGGATTCGCACGGGGCAAGCCTTGAGCCCGGACCCGGCCGCCGACTGGTTTGAGCAAATGGTCACTGAGCTTGAGGGCTGGCCGCAGGACAAAGCCCTGGAAGTGTTTCTCAAGCCCGACCTGACAGGCAGCTCGCACTGCTATGGCGCCAAGGCTGCGCTCCCTGTCGACACGTTGCGCATGAGCCTGGGTGAGGTCTTGTCCGGGCGTTTACCCGAGCGGGTGCTGGGGTTTCTCGACGACACCGCGATCACCACACTGCTGGGCGCCGAGGTGCCCGCTGAACAACGTGTGCAAGCCTTGCGCGACAAGCTGGCCGATTACGTATTGAGCCAGACCGACGACATCGCACCCGCCCTACACCGCGCCGCGCAAGCGAGTGACGACCCGCAGCTTGTCGGCCTGCGCCAGGACCATCCAGAGCTGGACCTAAGCCTGGCACGGCCAGTGTTGGGCACCGCCCGCCCCAACGAGCGACAGGCCTTTACCGACACACAACGCTGGCCACTGCGCTTGCGCAACCAGGCCAGTGAGTTGTACGTGAGCGCCACGTCAGTACGCGCCTACGAAGGCTTTTACCCCCCGGCATTGCCCACCCCGGCGACCGAAAACCTGGTGCTCAAAACCCTGCTGCTCAACACCGATGCGCTGTTCGACCGCCACCTCGAAATTCATGAGGCCAGCCTGAGCGGCCCCCTGCGCAGTGAAGCCGGCCCGGCGACGGCCACCACACACCGGGTGCTGGTGCATAACAGCCTCGGCTATGCGGTGTATGACGGCGAGGGCCAGTTGTTGCACAGCCCTGCCAGCCTGTACGAGGCTGTGCTGCTGAGCCTGGGCGACGAGACCCGCCTGGGTTTCAAGCCCGGTGAGGGTGACACCTTCCAGCGCTGGTTGATGACCACCCTTGAACCCTTGGCCGAGCGACGCCAGGTGCTTGCCACACCTCAAACCCACCGTGTCATGGACCGACACACCCAACACTTGCTCGGTGGGCCGACGCTCAGCAGGTGCCGCGCCAACCCGGCTGCAACCCATCCCGAGCACGCCCGGGACGTGCTGCAGCGCATATTTCCGAGCTTGAACGACCAACGCCTGAATCGCTTTATCAGCGAAATACCCCCTGACCAGTTGGGCACCACCCTGAATGACCTGACCGTTGAGAAACACACCCTGCACGCCCAACTGCGTGCCTGGAAGCAGTCGCCCATCCTGCACCCCAAAGGCAGCCCCGAGGAGTATCAACAACAGATCAGGCGCAAACGCCTGGTGCATGTACTTGAACACTGCTGGGGCGATCGCTTCGCCGAATACACCGACCCTTGGGGCAACGTCAAAAGCGGTGCCCGGCTGGACCTGGACGGCGTGCCGCTGCCCGACTCCCCGCCCCCGCTGACCGTCAACTTCGAGCACGTGACCTACCTGGGCCTGAGCCAGAGCCGCTTCAGCCAAACCCATTGCCCCTTGCTCAAACACTTCCCGTCATTGCGCTCCCTGGACCTGAGCCACAACAGCCTCACGCGTTTGCCGCAAGAACTGGAGGCCATGCGCTTTATGCAGAACTTAAACCTGTCGAACAACCGCATGACGTTGTTTCCTGAAGACGTCCTGCGGCTGAGCGCGCTACGTCGCCTGCACGTGATAAGCCTGAGCCACAACCCGCTGGACCTCCCCCCCAACATCCGCCGCATGCCCCACTTGCGCCGCCTTGACCTCAACCATACGCAGATCAGCCAATGGCCCGCCGGCCTGTTTGCCCACGCCAGAAACGAGGCGTTCGACCTCAACCTGAGCGGCAACCCGATTACAAGCCTGCCCCCGCTGACGCCCGAACCCACCGCAGCCCGCACCGTGGCGCGCACGCGCCTGGACCGCAATGCCCTGAGCGATGATCAACGCGAACTGTACGAACGCTACCGTACCGAAGCCGGGCTGGACCCTTATCGCACCTACGAACCCCAGGGCAACAGCGACCCCTGGATGGAGGACGCCGACTCCGACACCCGCCTTATCCGCGAGCAACTGTGGGACGCCGTTGAAGCCGAACACGGCTCCCAGGGCTTCTTTGAAGTCATCAAGTTCCTGGAGCCTCCCACGTTTTTTGAGCACCCTGAAGACGTGCAGCGCTATGCCCTCAACAAAGGCGAGCAAGCGCAACGGGTCTGGCGCTTGATCAACGCCACCCACGCCGACAGCGCCCTGCGCGAGCGGCTGTTCAGGCTGTCAAGCTTCCCAGGTTTGTGTGGCGATGGTGGCGCACAGATCTTCAATGAAATGGGCATCGAGGTGATGGCCAGCGAAGCCCGGCGGTTTTCAGTATCGCTGAGTGAGCTTGAAGGCCGCTTGGTCACCCTCGCCAAGGGCACGGCGCGCTTCAAGCACCTGAACCAAGTCGCGCAGGAGGACATCGCCCGCCGCTTGCGCGAAAAAAACGCCGGTGGCGAAGGGTTGCGGCTGCGCTCACAGCTGGTCGACGGCGAACCGGGCACGGTGGATGAAGTCGATGTGCACCTCGCCTACCAGACCTCTTTAGCCAAGCGGCTGGACCTGCCCTGGCTGTCGGACCACATGCTGTACCGCGAGACAGCCCGCGTCAGCCCGGCACAAATAGAGCAGGCCTACCTCACCGTGCTGGAGTTGGGCCAGGGTGACGGGCTGGTCAACCAGATGTTGCTGGAAACGTACTGGGAGCACTTCCTGCGGGAAACCCACGACAGCCTCTATCAAGAGAATGTCATTGCGTACACGCAGAAGTTCTACCGCCTGGATGACCTGCAACCCCTGCAGGCGCAATGGCTCGAGACACAACAACCGCAACTGAGGGAACAGCTCAAGGCGCTAGCGCAGGAACTCGATGTACCCGAGACCGTGGCATTTGCCGACGCGCCGATCAGCGACGACACCTACAACCGCCTGCTCAACGACCTGGGCTACAACGAGCAGGAATGGATGCGCCGCCTGACACGCGAGGCCCTCGACAAGGCAAGCGGGCGAACCAATCGTACTTGAACTTCGCAGGTCCAGATCACCTTGACAGTGCCCTCGCAACCGCTGGCGGGGCACCCGTCAGGTGTATCGCCGTATCTCTGAACGGCGGCCATGGCTTAACGACGTACGCCGTACCAGTGTTGAGGGAGCTTACTCACTCGCCACAGGTACGGCGCAATGCCCAACGTTGTGCCAGTTAACGAATGCGCGTGAGTTTGATCACTTGATCAAGCGCCGAAAGCAGACGCTCAAACTCGACAAAACGCTCGTCTTTCAAGTCCGGCCAGCGATCAATGAAGAAACGCCCCTGATCATCGATCTGCACGGGAGTGGAAAGGATGTCGCCGCTGCGCGAGTGGTGAACAATGCTCACGTCGTGAGGGGACAGTTGCTCCACCATGTAATAGCCCTGTCGCGTGAGGCGCGACCGGTCAATCGGCAAATAGGGGGCATAGGGGCGTGCGCCCGGGACAGCGACCGTCATCGTATAATCGCTGCGCACAGCCCTCAGCTTGTCAGGGTACAAAGAGCTCTTGTACCCAACCTTCCAACGCTGCCCTGAGCGCAACTCGGTTGCGGTACCTTGCGGGACATCGGACACACGCAGGCTGATGGCGCCTTGCGTCTGGGCGACGCCTGCAAACCCTTCGTGCGCATGAACGTGGGCATCGCCCATCTGCGCCACCCACCGGTGCGCGCCTTGGGTCGCCTGGTCTTGGCGGATCACTTCATCGGCAAAGAAATTGAACATCGAGATTCTGGACCTATCGCCGTTTGACATGCCTTTGGTGTGGTAACTGGAGACGCAGTCCAGTGCCCGTACACGGATGCCGTGTTTGGTGGCCACCTCCACGACGCTGGAGTAAGTGTGAGGCCCGCTGTATTCGCGCATATGCCCACTGTCCATGCTCCACAGGTAATCCTTGAGCGGTTTGGGCATCACACCGGTTCGGTGGAACGTCTCCAGATCAGCCTGGTGCAGGTCGGTAAACAGGTGTTCCATGTAGAGGGTTTTTACGCCCTGCTCCTTGAGCGTAGCCATCTGGTCGATCAGCATCGCCTTGCTCGCTTGCTCAGCATGACTCTCACAGATAATCAGCCCAGGAGCGTGTTTGTAGCTTTCCTTGATAAACGCTTCTTGGGTGATGGTTTCCGGCAACTGCGCCAAGGTGGGCCGGGGTGGCAGTTCAAGGGTCTTGAAAAAATCGCCTGCGCTTTTATCCAGGCGCTCGCGGGTCTTTTTAAAGGCACCTTCTGCGGCGGCGACATTTGGGTCCATTGAGCCATAACGGGTGTCAAACGCGTACTTTCCGCCCAGTTGCCTGCGTAACTCGTCCTTGAACATGGGATCGATATCGAACTGGCTGTAGGTGACGGCTTGCGACACCGGCTGGGTGACGTTGCTCTGGGGCTGGCTGTAGGTGCTTTCCAGGGTCAGTTTAAAGTCACCTTTGGCCAGTGGGTCGTCGGCGATAGAGCCAGGCGCGTCTTTCCAGATACCTGTCGGTTGACCAGGGGTAACATTCTCGACGCGCAAACCTACAGTCCTTTGCAGGTCAGCCAAACCTGGCGTTGCGTTGTGTGTGCTGATACGGCGACTGTCGGTCAGGGCCACCCAGCTGTCGGTGGGTTGTGCAGCGATGTCGGCGTCGATAAGCCGGTGGGAGTAGAAATTTCTCTGGGCATTGGGGCGAGGGCTGATCGCCGCGCCGTTGCTCAGGTTGAACGCTCTGCCCAAGTCGTAACCGGTGGACGCATCCAGCGCACAGACGGTGATTTTTTCCCTGCGAGCGGCCAGGATCAACGCGCGATAGGAGTGAGCGGAGTCGGTGGGAATACCCAGACCGTTCTCGACGTTTTTCAGGTAGGCCTTGATGTGCCTGAAGTTGCCTCCCGCGTTGAATTTGGCCAATTTACCCCTGAAGACATCACCCGGCAGGTACTCGATGTACAGACGCCTGACGCCTTGCGCGTAAAGGGTTTGCATATTGTCGATCAGTAACTGATTGCCGGCCAGAGAACCGGGGGCCGCGCCCACGATCAGGCCTTTGTTTTCCTTGAGGGCACTTTCCAGAATGTGACGATGGGTCGCCGTGGTTTCGAAGACCAGTACATCGGCTCTGGGCACGATGGGCGCCAGTTCACTGAAGAACGTCGTGGCACTCATTTGCAGCTCCAGGGACGCCTTGGCATAGGGGCCGTGCAGCGGTTCGAATTCCGCGAGCAAACTGACGTCGCCAGTGCCTCTACCGGCCAACGAGTCGAGGTAAGTGCCCCTGTTGAAGTCGAAACTCAAAAGAGTTTCATAGTCTTTCACCTTGTCCGTCGGCACTTCGTAGTTTTGCAAGGCATGAGGCGTCGCCGCAGTTTTTTTGGGCGCCCCGCCCTTGAGGCCCGAGCGTACCCAATGGCCATCGGCATCCTGGTTGACCAGCCGCGCCGTCGAGGCCAGCTTGCCGCTTACCGGGTCCTGGTGATACAGCAGGTAGCGGCCCAGGGCATCGGGAGTCTTCGGTGCCCACAACGGTCGCCCTTCGAATAACACCGCCTGCATGCCGACGGGCGTGGGGGTCGGTGGCTCCAGTTGTTTGATCAGCGCCATGGCCTGGCGTTGCGCGGTGGGGCGCATCAAGTGCCGTATGGGTTTGATCAACGGGCCAATGGACTTGAGCGCCGGGCGCAGGTCGGTGAACACGGCGCCGAGGCTGTTAACCAGGTAGCCGATAAAGTGATGCAGGGCAGCGTCGGTGTCGCCCTGGTTGTAGGCGTGCAGGGCCAGCATGCCGTCCTTGAGCGCCATCAACAGGCCCAGGCTCAGGCTCAGCACCGGGAACGGCGCGGTGGCGACAGCGATCAGTGATTCAACGCAGCTCCAGATCAAGCCCATGATCATGGCGGTACGGTTGACCGTAGTGGCGGCCACATCATCGATCTTGCGTTGCAGTTTCATGTCGTACAGGTCGTGACGTACGTTGAGCAAGGGCGTAATGCGCTTGGTCGAGTCATAGCGTGCCAGGCTAAGGTCGGTACTGTTGAGGCTGTCCGGCAGGCCAGCCTTGGCGGCTTCCAGAAAGCGTTGCACCCGAACTCTGGACTGCACGCCGACACGGCCAGTGAAGTAGTCGAGCATGCCGTCGACTTTTTTCAGCAGATAGTTGAACTGCCTGGCTTCACGCACATACACACCATCCGGTGCTTGCGGGGTATACAGCAGTACCGGGTTGAGGCCGTGACTGAACAGGTAGTTGTCGATCACCCAATCGCCGTCGATAAATAGTCGATGCACCTGGTAGGCGTGGCGGGTCACGGGCGTGCTGTCGTCGAGGCTGTTGATGCAGCGCACCAGCCAGTCAAGGTCCACCTGGGCGATATAGCCTTTGAGGCGTGACTCCAGCGCAGCGTTATGCAACTGCAATTGGTGGATGGCCAGCGTTGCATCGCGGCGCAAGGCGTAGCCCTGGCTTCTGGGGTCTTGCAGTTTGGCTTTGACCTCATCGGCGTAACGCTGGCCGATCCACACGCCGCGCACCGAAAGCGCGACGTTACGTGGCGTGAGCTTGCTCAGGTCGACCCCGGCCGGGCCCATGAAGGTGGCGACAGTTTCGAACTTGGCGTCCAGAAACCCCACCGAATCTTCAAAACCATCCCGATACAAACGGGTATAGGTGACGGACGCCGGGCGGGTTAAGGCCGGGACGTCTTTGGGGTAATGGACCCACACGGTATCAGGGTCGATATCGTTCTGCCGCTGGCGCCCCAGCAGCGCATTCAACTGCTTTTTGGCCTGGGCATGAAGAAAGCGCTCGAACGCCGGGAACTGAGCATCGGACAGCGGGTTCTGCGCAAAGGTGTTTGCGGCGCCTTCGGCATGCTCCGCCAGCTCGGTTAACTGTCGACGCTGGGCCACGGGGGCCGAGCGGTACCAGGCGGGGGTGCCCCAGTTGTAATCGTCGGTCTGCACTTCCAGCAGCCGGGCCCGCAGCGCCTTGAGGCAATCGACCTGGGCGCTGGCGACGCTGAAGGTAACATGCCGGTATTCCTGCTGCGCCGGGATAAAGCCCACGCCAGCCATGAACGTCCGAAGGCTTGCCCGGGACTTGAAAGCGACTTGCTCCAGCAGATACGCACGCATCGTTGGGTTATCGCACCAGGCCAGGATATGCGCCTGGCAGAGGATTTCATCGTCGAATCCATGAAACTGCTGGGGCTGGGGCGCTTCAGGGGTACACAGCAGCAAGCGTTTGACGCGCCCTTGCTCGTCGGTTTCGCGCAGCAGCCACAGGTCTTTGAGTACGAGGCCATTGAGTGAAACCGTACTGGCGCCCAGTTGCGTCGAGCCCCCGCGACGCAGCCGCGTAAAGCGCAGATAGTCGGCCTCGGTGATATGGTTCTGCACTTTTGCCGTGTAGGCCAGGGCGTTGATTCGGCGGTCGAGCATGTGCTCGATGGCGGTATGGATCTGCGGCTTGGCGTAGGACTCGCGCCGCACGGTCTCAAAGCCCACACGCGGTTCAAGCGTGTTCAGCAGCGTCGCCAGATAGGCCGGTGTCAGATCCTCGTAGGCCTCGCCCAACGGTGCGCCGGCATAGGTCATCGTGGTACCGAGCAGGAACGCCGAGCCTTCGCGTTCATCGCCGCTGTGCAGACCGCGCAGCGCCAGTTCGGTCAGGGTATGTTTCTGTTCGTAGAGCCCGACCCTGGCCACGCTGCGACGGGTACAGACAAGCAGACGGTCGGGGTCCAGGTCGTTGATCTCCAGATCACTGGCGAGCTGTTCGAGCATTTGGTAGCGCGCCAGCGCATGCGGCGAGGCGGCAGGGCCGAGCAGGTCCAATAACGTCTGGCGCGCCATATCGTATTCGCCGAGGTGGCGTGCCAGGGCTTCGCGCTGGCTGCTGTGGGCGTTGCGGTACCAGGCGGGGGCGCTGTATTCAAGGCAGCGGTCGAGCAGACGTTGTGCACGAAGCTCCAGGCGCCCACGCAGGTCTGGCAGCGCTGCACGGATCGCCGCGTCCAAGTCGGCGAGCAGTTGTTGCGCGCTATGGCTGGCGTTGTTCTCCAGGCTCAAGGCCCAATCGATATCCTGTGCTCGTCGGGCCAGGCTGGCGTCATAAGTATGCTCGCACAGTGGCTCACCGTTGATCGGCACCAACGCCAAGGGCCATACGCCCATGGCTGACAGCCCTTGGTATTGGCGGGGCAGCAGGCCCATGAACTCCTCACGCCAGGTGTTCACCGCCATGGCCGCGCGCAAGCGGCTGTTCAGGTCGGCCAGCGAGCTGAACGACTCGAAGCCACGGGCCGGGGTAAACAGTACGACAAAACCGACATCCGCCGCAGTCGTCAGTTGCGTGACCACCGGCGTGTTCTTTTCGGTCAGCACAAAGGCCTCGGCGAACTCAAGGGTGCGCGTCTGATAGTGGAATGTCAGGGCGTAAACGCCGGGCCGAAAGGCGGGGCCCAGCCCAAGATTTTCCACCAACTGTGCTTCTTCACGGTGCAGCAGATAGTCCTGGACATTCAGCTTGGCTTCCAGCGCCAAGGCCGCCAGGCCTGCCTCGTTGGCCATGAAGGTACGCAGGCTTTTGCTGCCCAGCAGGCTGACTTCATCCAGGCCGCGCAGTTGCTGCTTGAGGTCACGCTTGAGGGTCGCCAGCAGTTGCTTACCCTCCTCGCTCTGCAGGTCGGCCTGTGCAAGGCCGGCGTAAAGCGCGCGGGTTCGATCGGTATGAACGTGCTGGTGCGCGAGCAGGGTTTCGTTGAGCTGTTCCAACTTTTGCAACTCGACGGGGGGCGTTCGCTTGGACGACAACGGTGTGTCGGTGCCTTGCAGCTGGTGGCCGATCTGATACAGATAGCCGCTTATTTGCGGCGGTGTAGGCGAGTGAGAGGGAGAAATCAATGTGCTCATCGCGCTGGCTCCATGCGCATGGGAAGAGCCATCAGGATGGGGGGCGCAGAACGCAGGGCGGCGGTAGATAAGTAGACTAATGCTGTGAAAAAGCCCCGGCCGCGAACGCGCGACCGAGGTCTTATCGGCGAGTCATGGCACCCCCATTACCAATACGCCACTCCCGGTTACAGGCCCAGCGGTCGGTAGGGCCCCCGCTCGCCGAACCAGGGTAAACGTCACATCGTCGCCGCCCATGCTGTTGTCAATGCGGGTCAAGAACGAACCGCCCACTTGTACCGCAGACCCCGCACGAAGCATGGCCGTGCCCACGTCCGGATTAGTCATCATCAATAGCCGAGGGTCGAAGGAAGACCGGCTGCCTTGGTAGGTAATGGTGATCGGCGTGGTGATGCCGGGGTCTGGGCAGGTGTAAGTCAGCCTATAGTCCCTGCGAATGGTCGTTGTCAGTGGGTCGGTGCCTATTGCCCGTTGGTGCACATCGCCAAAGTTGATCTCGATCGGGTTGTTATTGTTGATCGTGCATGCAGAGGGAGAGATGGTGAAATTGTTGGCGGCGATGTACCTGACCGAGATGCTCGCGACACTTGCGTTGTAGTTGTTCGTGGCGGTGAGACGCAGGGTACCGAGCATATCCCCGGCACGAATATCGATCGGGTTGGTCGGGTCGTTGCGCACCAGAATATAGGGCGTAACGTCGATAGGGTAACCACGCAAATCGTCAGGCAACGAGGCAATTCGAATACCGTGGGCAATAGGAATATTGTAGTGCCCGCCCAGAATTCGCAGGCCGGCGCCTTGATTGGCGAATTTTGGACCCGGTATCCATGGGGTCCCCGTCGCACTGCCGGTCGCCCAGAAATCCACTCGGGAAGATGGGCTCTGCGACCCTCTGGAAAACCCACATTCAAGCCGTGCCCCCTCCATCGTGATCCGGGTACGGTCTGCGGCCAAGGTAACGGTCACGGGGACCTGCAGGGGTAGCTCCCCGAATATTGGCTCCCACGGCCCACCATTCACACGGCATGTGGCTGCCTTCGCGGTCGTAGTAAAACCGATCAGGACGAGCAGCGTCATGACGCCATACAGTCGTTTCATGGCACCCCCATCACGAGTACGCCACTCCCACTGATGGGCCCGGCGGCGGGTAACGATCCCGCGCGCCGTACCAGGGTAAATGTCACATCATCCCCCCCTACGCTGTTGTCGATGCGAGTCAGGAACGACCCACCTACTTGCACTGCAGAACCTGCACGGACCATGGCGGTGCCTACGTCCGGGTTGCTCATCAGCAGAGCGCGGTTGTCGAACGAGGATCGGGTGCCCTGGTAGGTAATAGTGATCGGTGAGGTCACTCCACCGTCCGGGCATGAGTAGGTGAGCCTGTGGTCACGGCGAATGGTCGTTGTGAGCGGGTCGGTGCCGATGGCCCGTTGGTGTACGTTGCCGAAGTTTATGTCGATCGGGTTGTTATTGTTGATCGTGCACGTTGATGGGGAAATGGAGAAGTTGTTGGCCGCCGTGTACGTCAGGGCCAGCGTTGAGCTGTTGGGACTATTGTTGTTGGTCTGAAGGAGGTTCAGCCTACCGAGCGTGTCCCCTATTCGAATGTCGATAGGGTTGGTCGGGCTGTTGCGAACCAAAATATAGGGGGTTACATCGACCGGAACACCAATGGCGTTATCGGGCATGGTAGACACCCGAATATTATCGGGAACCGGGGTATTTCGGTACGTTCCGTTTATTCGTAAGCCCGTACCTTCGCGGACGAATTTGGGGCCTGGCACCCACGCTGGGCCGACCCTTAACGACGTTGACCAATAGTCTTCCCACGGAGATGGCGTGAAATCGCCGGGGGTGAACCGGCATTCCAACCTCACGCCTTCGAGCATGATTCGGGTTCTGTCCGCACCCAGTTGAACATTGACAGGGACTTGCAAGTTAAGCGTCCCGCCTGCACCTACAAATATCCAACCGCCGCCATTCACACGGCAATCAGTTGCCTTCGCGGTCGTTGTAAAACCAATCAAGACAAGAAGCACCATGGCTCCATAAAGTCGTTTCATTTTGTTCTCTCATTGCGCATCTACCCAGGCCTTGCCCTGCGGGCAGCCTGGATAGAGTTGAGGTTTGTCTGAGGCGCTTACGGATAATCCAGCGTAAACGTGGAGGTCACCGTATAGGTGCCGTGCCCGATGGTCTGATCACTGATGGCTTGCGGCTCACCCTGCACATAGGCCTTTAGCTCAATCACGTTGCTGCCATTGCTCAATACTTGCTCATCGCTGACCGAATTCACGGGTAATGGCTTATTGCTTGGCGTCTCCAAACCGACCCCGATACCCGAGGCGCCACTGCCACCATCGAGCGCGAAAAGCCCTGGCAGCGCGGAGTTTTCCCTGCCGCCGAACTGGATGGTGACCGTGTTGCCAATCGTGGTGTCGCAGTCCTCCAGGTGCAGTTTGAAACCTTTGCCCGGCGTGCGCGTGTTGATGTAGAGGTGCTTGCTGGTCACGTCCCAGAGTTCCAACGTGATAGCCTCGTCACCGGGGCGGATTGTGCAGGCTTCTTCCACCAGATTGCCTTGCAAACGCAGGTTGTCCGCCGCCTGCCCATTGGGCATCAGGCCGCAGGTCAGCAGTAACGCCAGCCCGGCACATGACCAAGCCTTACGAACCGTTTTATGTCGCATAAGCTCAGCTCCTACTCGTATTCGGCCAACAGTGTGGCCACCGCTGTAAACCGTGCGGGGGCCAGAACGGCACCTGGCTGTTTGACGGGTACAACTTCCAATACCGGCGGTGACGGCAGGGTGATGTCCAATGGTGTATTGAGCGCAAACGGCACGTTGTTCTGATACACCCGAATGCCCAACGCAGGCACATTGGTCTGCACCGCGGCACCGTCAAATGTCGTGGGGGTGCCATTAACACTCAGCTTCAGTTCCCACGGCAGCGTGGCCGGGCCGCAGCTGATGGTGTACGCGAGCCCGCGGCGATATTTCACGCCATCGACGCGCTTGACCCCGACATCGCCGAAATCCACTTCAATCGTGTTACCCGCGTCGATCGTGCAGGGCGGTGGCTCGTTCAGCGTACCGCTAAAGGTGAGGTTGGCCGACGCTGCACTGCACAGGCCGATGGAACACAAGGCGAGCAACGCTCGTGGCTGCCAAAAGGTCATTGATCATTCCTCGTCATTGATAGTCGACCACCAGGGTGGCGGTCGCATCAAAGAGCCCTCCCGTCAGTGTGCTGCCGGCACGTTTAACGGGCACCGCCTGCACCACCGGAAAGTTTGGATAGGTAAAATTCACTGCGGTGTTGAGCGGCCAGTCGGCACCATTCATGAACAGCTTTACCCCGAGGTCCGGCTTGCGGGTCACGAGCACGCGGTTATCGAACGACGCCCCTGTGCCCCTGAGCTCCAGGATCAAGGCGTTGCTGAAGGGCGAATCACAGGTGACGGTATAAGGCACGCCTCGACGGTAATTCACCCCGTCGACCCGTGACGTCAGCAGGTCATTGCCAAACGGCACATCGAGCGTGGTGCCGTTGTTGATGACGCACGGCGGCGGCGCGATGATGACCGCGCGGATGGTCAGGCTGGTTTCAGCCTGCACGCCCTGGCAGACAGCCCACAACACGCCGCCGCCGATAAACATGGCCCATGGGCCGGTTAACGTTGCCATCGTTCTGCCCTTACTCATAATTGAGCCTGAAATCCACCACGGCCCGAAACGCCCCGCTGGTCAACGGTGCGGCGGTGCGTGTGGGCTGCACCAGCCACGTCTGGGTGTTACTGCCCAGAGGCAAAAACACCGGTTCGCCCCGTGAGCCCAGCTGTACGTCCCGCCCCAGCGCATCGGTCAATTGCAGGCCCATCCCACTGACGCCTTGCACTTGCACCAGCCGTGGGTCATCGGGATCGGCAGGCGCGAAAAACGCCACCGACAACACGGGTTGAAAGGCACTCCAGGTGAGGTTGCCCGTGCGTTCACTGCGGATGCTGCCAGCCGTGCGCTGGCAATCGGTAAACCGCAGTTGAAACGACATGGGTTTTGCCTGATCACCAGGCCGTTGCAACTGGCTGGCCGACACCGCACCCAGGTCAATGGTTTGGTGCAGCGATGTCATCTCCAGGCTGCAAGGGGTTTCATGCATGGACCCTGTTATGTTCAGCAGCCCATTCATGCCCTCGATATCCTCGGCGTGCGCGCTCCTGACCAAAGCCAGTAACAGACCGCCCAAGACCTTCACAGTGTGCGACTTCATGAGGTTCTCCAGCAGCAGGCGCTACTTGTCAGGCGATACTTGCGCGCTCACGGTGCAAGCGCTGCCGGTGCAGGTGAAGGCCAGCAGCGGGCGGCCACCGTAATCGTTCACGTAGGCAAGATGAGGCGTTGCGCCGAGCGCCTTGGCCGTTGGCCCCAAGGTGAGCGAGCCTTTGGGCGGCACCATCAGTGGCTCAAAGCCCGACACGGTTTTGCCGTCTTTGCTACTGCGCGCATCCACCAGGGTCACGTAATAAGGCGTCGGGTTGTTCACCTGATAACGTTCGCCTTCGACGGTAAGCGTGAGCTTTTCCTGCCAGGGGTTGGACAAGTCTTGCTGGCTCGGCGCAATGGCTTGCGGCCGGTAGAACAATTTGATCCGGGTTTGCAGCGCAATTTGCAGGGTGTTGGCCTTGTCGCTGCGCGGCGGTATTTCCCTCAGGTTGAAGTAGAAGACGCTTTCACGATCCTGCGGCAATGACTTGGCCGCCGGCAGCGCCTGCACTTTCACCTGGCTCTGCTTCCCAGGCTCCAAACGCTGAACCGGCGGCAGCACGATCAAGGGCGAGGTGATTTTCTTGCCCTCCTCGTCCTCGATCCAACCCTGGGCCAAGTACGGTAACTGGGTGTTGTTGTTGGTGATATTCACGCTGGTGGCTTCTTTGCCGCCATCAAAAATCACTCGGGTACGATCCAGGCCGACAGCGGCATTGGCGCTCTGGCTCAAGCCCAGAGCCAACAGCATGAAAGCCTGGAGGGTGAGACGCGTATTGAGCATCATGAGGATGTGTTCTCCGTATCGGTACGCTGCCCGGTCAGCGAGGCTGGCTCGGGCGATGATTGATCGTTGGCTACCACTTGGCAGCCCAGTTGCAGGGCATCGGTCAAGCCATCCGCAGGCAAGACGTCGGGGAGCGTAAGGACGCAGCGCTCGAACCCGCCCCAACTGACGGTCATCGCTTCGCCGGCCTGGATACCGCTCAGGTAGACCTGCCCGCCGTCATTCACAATCCCGGTGTCTTGCTGCTTGATGTTCTTCACCACCGCGCCGAAGGGCGGTGAACTGCCGTCCGGCAGTCGCAGTACCACCATGGCCTTCTCACCGGCAATCACGTCCAGGGATCGATAACCGATAGCCCCTTCGGTGAGCGTCAGTTGCGTGACCGATTGGGTGGCCTCGACGTTGCCCGGCAAACTTTCCAGATCGACACTGGCCGCCGTACGCTGATAACTGCCGACATCGGAAATGACCGCCTTGCCGAACACGTTGCTGCGGGTCGGCGTGCCGTAACCGCGAACAGGCACATCGGGCACCCCACCGGTGTCCACCATCAAGCGAGTTCCGCCAGTACTGTTGGTACGGTGCAGGGCTGCACCGTGTTGCGTTAGCGTGCCACCGCCACGAGCAGACACACTGAGGCTGGTGTAGTTACCTTCCTGCTGGCTTGCGGCAAGGTCGATGTCGATGTCGGCATAATCACCGACGTGACTCAGGTAACCACTGGCCGCTTTGTTGCTCGCATTGAGCTGGTAACTGTTGCGCTCATCAAAGCGATCGCTGTAGCGCGTTGAGTAACGGTTTTCGCCTGCGGCCCTGTTGGCGTCCAGCGACAGTGTGCCGGTGCGCCCCAATGGCAGGCTGACCGTCAGTGCCATGCCGTTGTCCTTGTAGTTGTAATCCAGCGTGCGATACAGGTTCAGGGACAGGCTCAGGTTCTTGACGGTGCCCACATTGAAGTAGCGTGACACCGACACGTTCCAACGCTGAGTGGCCGGCCGCTCCCAATAGGTTTGTTTGTTGTAGCTTGCGTAAACGGTGGCGCCCAGATCACGGAACTGCTTGTTGACCGTGGCCGTGTACAGGGCCTTGCTGCCACCGATGGGTTTCCAACTGCCGTTCTCGTCGATCCCGGCGAGTTCGCCGTTGCGCCCGTAATGGCGCGCATCAAGGTACTCGCTCATGCTCAGGTAGTTCTTCTCGGAAAACCGATAACCGGCGAAGGTGACCTGGCTGTCGTACTCTTCAAAGTGCTTGGAGTATTGAAGGCGGTAGGACTTGCCCGAGAGCGTCTCATCCCACACCCGGGCGTTGGACTGAGTGGCATCGAGCGATACAGCACCAAACGCCAACAGGTCACGACCCACGCCGACCGATAACGCACGGTAGTTGTTATCCGTGATAGCGCCGCCAAACAGCGACCAGCCGTTACTGACACCCCACGAGAACTCGCCACTGCCGAAATAGTTTCCATCGGCGCCGTACTGAAGATTGGACGGGCGCCCCGTCGCCAGTTTGTAACGAACCTGCCCGGGGCGCGTCAGGTAAGGAACGCCTGCGGTATCGACCTGGGAGGTATGTACCGTACCGTCCTGTTCTTCTATGCGCACATCCAGCCTGCCGGAGACGGCGTCGTTAAGGTCCTGGATACGAAATGGCCCTGCCGCCACCAGCGTTTCATACAACACACGGCCCTGCTGGCTGATGATGACCCTGGCATTGGTCTTGGCGACCCCGACCACTTCCGGTGCATAACCGCGCAAGTTGGGCGGCAATTGGCTTTCATCGGAATTGAGGGCCGCACCGGTGAAACGGAAGCTGTCAAACAGGTCCGAATACAGGTAATTCTCGCCCACCACCAAGCGCGCCTTCAGCGAAGGGATAGCGCGGTAAGCGTAGTAACGGCTCCACTCCAGCGTCGAACGCCTGGACGGCTGATCGCGGTCCTGGTCGACGCGCCCCTGCCAATCAGCCCGCAAGCGCCAGGCCCCGGCATTGGCGCCCAGGGTTCCGTTACCACTGACGTTATTGCGTGTCCCGTCATTTTTCTGGTAGCTCGATTGTGCTGTCATGTTGTAGTCAACCAACAACCCAGGCACTCCGTCGTCCCAACGAGAGGGCGGGTCCCAGTTGATCGTGCTGTATTCAAGGTAGGCTTGGGGCAAGCTGATGTTCAGCGTGGACGTCGCCAGGTCTCCACTGACCTCCATACCGGGCAGGCCTTGAATATCCAGACACTCCCCGCCTTTCCACCAAGTAAGCTTGTCAGCACCGGACGCTTTTAACCCCAACTGTTCCACAATACTTTGTGATAAACAGGCTTTACTTCCTTTGGGGTCATCATCGGGCGGATAAAACGCCACCGATTGCTCAGCAACAACTTGGCTATTGATCTGCACCACCATCGAATAAGTGCCAGGCAGAATGAACCCACTGCGGGCAAACTGAGACAAATCAATATTGGTGCGATCACTGAGATCAAGAACGTCGGTATTAAACTCGATATCCCCTGCACCCCATGCAGTGCCTGCCAAGGACATCAACCCAACCACTAGACCCGGGCGCAGCGTTTTTTTGATCTTCGACGCATTCAACATGAAAGCAACCCATCAATGTTCAAAAGTATTCCAACTTGAACCGCACTGCGGCTGCGTGAGCCCCAGGCGCCAACGGCAATCCGTTACCTACCAGTCGAAGCGTGTAGTGAAGGGTCATGTCACCTTCAGCCAACGGGCGCAGCGCCATCGGCTCACCCGGAACGCTCTCCTCACCCGCCGAATCCCAGATATGCAAGGCAACGCCCTGGGAATCACCAAAGGCTGCAAAAGAGCGCCCTCCCCTGTCGGCAGCACCGTCAAACGTCACGCGCAGGTGCTCCCAATCCGGCAAGTTGACGCCTGGGCGCAATGGGTCAGGGCGGGTCAATGAGCAATTGACCAGACGCAATTGGAAGGGGTGCGGGGCTCCCAGCGTGTTTCGCAGAAGCCGGCCAATGGGTTCGGGCGTCATATCGATGGTTTGATCAGCACTGGCCAGTTCCAACCCGCACGCTGAGTCCATAACCTGCCCCCCCAGCATGACGATCCCATCCCCTTGCGGCGACGCCTGTGCGAAAACCCAAGGGCTGACGCACATTGCCGATAAAGAGGTAATAGCGAGGCTTATGAATATTTTCACCTTTATCTCCCGCCAGCTTTCCCCCGCCACCCAAGGTGGCGGGGGAAACGCTTACTGATAAGCCAAGGTGAAATTGGTGACCGCGCTGAAATTGCCAGGGACGATAGTGCCCGTGGCAGCGCCCTGCACATAGGCACCGAACTCCAACGTGTTATCACCGGCGACAATGGCCTGTGGAGTGGTCGGGACACCCAGCTCAACGAGCTTGCCGCCATGGGTCATCATGATGCCCACGCCACCCGCACCACCGACGGTACCAATCGCACCAGGAACAACGGTCGATGGCGCGCCGGTGAAGGTCGTGGTTACGGTGTTATCGGTCAGGCCCGTCAGGTCGCAACCCTCAAGCTCAATACGCACAGGCCGGGCTTCAGACTTGCCACCCGACTGCAATTGATGCTTGGCAATCGCCCCCAGGTGTACTGACTGGTCCACCGATTCAGGCTTGATGGAGCAGGCACCCGAATGGACCGAGCCAATAAACGTCACCGTCCCATCAGCCGCATGAACAACCGATGCCGAACCCACCAGCAGACCTACCGACAACAGCACAGTTTTCATTTTGGTTTTCATTTGCAAGCACTCACATAGTGTTAGAAAAAACCCCGTCGCAGTGCTGCGTAGGGTTTATCAGTTAAGCGACGATCCGGTTGTAGCCCCTGATTAAAAAGCTCAGTTCACAGCGCGATGCGCAAACTGTCTTTCCAACTAATTGCATTGCAAATAGGAACCCGTTCGAAGCGAAGTAAGTGTCGACGTTCAACTTGAGAATGTAAGCCGGGAAATTCAACGCACCGCGTAGCCGCGTTACATCAGGACACATAGGAGATTTATGGCAATTTGCCAAAACTTAAAATACAGCTGTAAGAATTAGGCTACATGCGCCTTAATGAGAATACTTTAGTGCAGACCAGGTATGTAAGAAGCGGATAACATTAACTTAAAAACATTAGTATTCATTGAATGATGAGCAACTAAGGCGTTAAAAAATGTTTGAGCCGCGGCGGACCGCTCGTCGGGAGCGCTTGCGCGCTGCTTAAGATATATCTTACGTTATATCTAGACACACACAGAGGCTCCCACGATGCGAGACCATCCTCACCCACGCGACGGCTTTGACCCTCGCTCTGGCCGCGGTCGCGGCCCCCGGGTATTTGCGCCCGGCGACCTGAAACTCTTGCTGCCGGCGCTGATCGCCGAACAGCCATGCCACGGCTATGACTTGATCCGCCAGATCGAAAGCCTGTTCGACGGCGCCTACACCCCAAGTCCCGGCGTGATCTACCCCACCCTGACCTTCCTGGAAGAAAGCGACTTGATCCAGGGCGATGCCGATGGTGGAAAAAAACGCTACACAATCACCGACGCCGGTCGTCTCTACTTAAGCGAGCAAGCGATTGCCCTGGATGGCGTACGCATGCGCATTGACGTGAGCAAGCGCTCCTTGCGTGGCCAGGACCGCCCACCGCAAATCCACGAGGCCGTGCACAACCTGCGCCATGCCTTGCACTCGCACCACGGGCGCTGGAGCCCGGAAGAAATCGTTCGTGTCGCGGCGCTGCTCAATCGCACCGCCCAAGCCATTGCCGACGGGAAAGACCAATGAATACTCAAACCATTCACCGCGTGACCCACGAAATCAAACGCCGCCGCCTGGACGTGCTGCGGGTGGTCGACATCACCCCACGCATGCGCCGCATCACCCTCGGCGGGCCTGAACTGGCGGGGTTTGTCAGCCTGGGCAGTGACGATCACATCAAGCTGCTGTTCCCGCAGAACGCCGCCGAACAGGCCGCACTGGAAAGCCCGACCTTCAGCATCAAGGGTGACGGCCCGCAACCGGCCATGCGCGACTACACGCCTCGGCATTTCGACCTGAGCATTGGCGAGCTGGACATTGACTTCGTGCTGCACGGCGATGGCCCAGCGTCCACCTGGGCCGACCAGGTTCAAGTCGGCCAGCACCTGTACATCGGCGGGCCACGGGGCTCGATGATCGTGCCGGATATGTTCGACAGCTACCTGCTGATCGGCGATGAAACCGCGCTGCCCGCCATTGCGCGGCGCCTGGAGGAATTGCCCGCTGGGCGCACGGTGCTCGCCGTTATTGAGATCGCCAATGCGGCTGAAAAGCAGGCGCTGCAAAGCGCTGCCAATGTTGAAGTGATCTGGGTGATTCGCGGCCAGGATGATTTGCTGGATACGGTGCAGAAACTGACGCTGCCGAGCGGCTCGCTGTACAGCTTTGTGGCGATGGAAAGCAAACTGTCGCGCCAGGTACGCCGGGTGTTGTTGGATACGCACAAGGTCAACGAGGAATTCCTCAAGGCCGTGGGCTACTGGCGCGCAGAAGGCAGCGAAGAAGGCAGCGAAGAAGCCTAAGGTTTGACTCGGTCAAATGTGGGAGGGGGCTTGCTCCCGATAGCGGTGGTTCAGTCATTAAGGTATTGACTTACACACCGCTATCGGGAGCAAGCCCCCTCCCACATTTTGTCCTGTGTCCACTTCAGGTTCGAGGTGATTTCAGGAGCCTATCCAACCCCACCACCGCCACAGCAACCAGCACAAACCCCGCCAAAATCCCCCCGGCATTCACGAACACCTGTGGGTAACCGAGGGTGCCCACATCAATGAACGGGTATTGATACTGCCCGAGCAAATCCCCCCGCAGCAGCGCATAAGCGAAATACACCAACGGGTAAATCACCCAGGCGCCGATATCTTTAAAGCGCAAATCGCCCTTGGGCACACACCGCCACCAGTAGATAAAAAACAGCACCGGCATCACGTCGTGCAGCAACTCGTCAGCGATAAATTGAAAGCCTTCAGGTTGCCACAAGTGCCGCAGCAGCACGTTGTAGGCCAGGCCTACCACCACGATGCTCACGGCGATGCCACTGCTGATTCGCGGCGCGAGAAAAAACCGCTGCACGGGTGATTCACGCTTTACCAGCGCATAGCTCAACACCACCACCGCCAGGGTGTTGGTGAGTACGGTGAAGAAGCTGAAAAAGTTGATCAGCCCACCCATCAGGCTGGCGCCGGAGGCCCAGCGCGAATAGAAAATCAGGTATTGCTGAATCGCCAGCCCCAGCCAACCCGCCAAGGCGGCCGCTGCGATAAACCGTTTCACAGGCTCAATCCAGCGGGCGTTTGGTGCGCATCAGTTTCACGTACAAACTTTCGACTTTCTCACGCGCCCAAGGGGTCTTACGCAGGAAGGTCAGGCTCGACTTGATGCTCGGGTCACTCTTGAAACAACGCACATCAATGCGCTCGGCCAGACCTTCCCATTCGTAGTGTTCCACCAGGGTGGTGAGGACGTGCTGCAGGGTCACACCGTGGAGTGGGTCGTTGCTTGTCGCGGTCATGCCGGGCCTTTTACAAAAAGTGGAGAGACAGCCGCGCACTTTAGCACGAACAAAAAAGTTCCCGCCCTTGGCAAAAAAGTGATGTTATATTGTAACTATACATATCAAATCTTTTCGTCGTTTTGCCAAGGAATGTCCGATGTCCCTCTCTTCTCTGTGGCGCTTGACCCCGCTTGCCGCCGCCCTGCTGATTTGCTCCGAAGCTCACGCCCTTGAGCTGCAACCCCAAGTCATCACCGGCAACCCGCTGGGCAGCGAACAACTGGCGTCACCCACCACCGTATTGGAAGGCGACGAGCTGACCCTGCAACAAAAAGGCAGCCTGGGCGAAACCCTTAACAAGCAGCCAGGTGTGTCGTCTTCCTACTTTGGCCCGGGTGCCAGCCGGCCCATTATTCGTGGCCAGGATGGCGACCGCATTCGCATCCTGCGCAATGGCGTGGGCGCATTGGATGCCTCGTCACTGTCCTATGACCACGCCGTGCCGCTGGACCCGATCAACGTCGACCGCATCGAAATCGTGCGCGGCCCGGCCGCCTTGCTGTATGGCGGCAGCGCCATTGGTGGCGTGGTCAACACCTTCGACAACCGCATCCCCACCGAAGCCATCGAAGGCATCCACGGCGCCGGCGAACTGCGCTACGGCGGCGCCGACACCACCCGCAGCAGCGCGGGCAAACTGGAAGCCGGCAACGGCACGTTTGCCTTGCACCTGGATGCCAATGCGCGGGAGTTCAACGACCTGAAAATCCCTGGCCAGGCTCGCAGCCGTCATGCGCCAGAGAGCGACGACGCCCCCGGCAAAAACGGCCGCCTGGGTAACAGCGACGGGCGTCAGGACGGTGGTGCAGTCGGCGGTTCCTACACCTGGGACGACGGTTACGCCGGGCTGTCCTACAGCAACTACGACAGCAATTACGGCTCCCCCGCCGAGCAGGCGGTGCGCATCCGCATGCAGCAGGAGCACTACGCGTTCGCGTCCGAAGTACGCAACCTGCAGGGCCCGTTTACCTCGGTAAAAGTCGACGCGGGCTACACCGATTACGAACACCGCGAGATCGAAGACGGCGAAACCGGCACGATCTTCAAGAACAAAGGCTATGAAGCCCGCGTTGAAGCCCGTCACCAGCCGATCGGCCCGTTTAACGGTGTGGTCGGTGCCCAAGTCACGCGCAACGAGTTCTCTGCGTTGGGTGAAGAAGCCTTCGTACCGCAAACCGACACCAACGCCGGCGCGCTGTTTATCCTCGAAGAGATGCAAGCCACCGAGCGCCTCAAGCTCAGCCTCGGCGGGCGCCTGGAACACACCAGCGTCGACCCGAACGCCAAAGGCAACGAACGCTTTGCCGGTGCCGACAAGTCCAACGATTTCACCGCCGGCAGCCTGTCGTCGGGCGCGGTCTACACCCTCACGCCGGTTTGGTCCCTGGCCGCCACGCTGGGCTACACCGAGCGCGCACCGACCTTCTACGAGCTGTACGCCAACGGCGCCCACGTCGCCACCGGCACTTACGAGTTGGGCGATGCCAACCTGAAAAAAGAAAAAGCGGTGTCCAGCGACCTGGCCCTGCGCTTTGACAATGGCACCCACAAGGGCAGCTTCGGCGTGTTCTACAGCCACTTCTCCAACTACATTGGTCTGCTGGGCAGCGGTCGTACGCTGAACGATGAAGGTGAAGAAGATGCGGATGGCATCCCTGAGTACACCTACTCTGGCGTGCGTGCCCGTTTCGCAGGCTTTGAAGCCCAGGACCACTGGAAGCTTGGCGAAAGTGCCTACGGCAAATTTGCGCTGGAACTGTCGGGTGACTACACCCGCGCCACCAACCTCGATACCGGCGAAGCCCTGCCCCGCATCGCCCCGCTGCGTTTGAACAGCGGGCTGTTGTGGGAATTGGACCGTTGGCAGGCCCGCATCGACGTAGAACACGCCGCCGGCCAAGGCCGTATGCCGGATAACGAAAGCGGCACCGATGGCTACACCACACTCGGCGCGAGCGCGGGGTATCGCTTCAACGTAGGCGGCAGCGAATGGCTGGCGTTTGTGAATGGTGAAAACCTGACCAACCAGACCGTGCGGTATGCCAGCTCGATCCTGCGCGACATTGCCCCGGCGCCGGGGCGCAGTGTGCAGTTCGGGATTCGCACCACGTTCTAACCTTCACTGCATAACCAATGTGGGAGGGGGCTTGCCCCCTCCCACACTCATTTTGCAGCGACACTTAGTCACTGTTACCAAATCAGAAATGATGCATATCGCTATTTACCCTTTCTCTCTGCGCCCACTCCCTTTATCCTTGCCGGCAACAATCTGAAACGTTTCACCTCCCGGTCGACCCCATCTTGCCGAATATCTCTTCACGCAAAGACAGCGCTGTCTTACACCCCGCCGCGCCTGGGGATAAATCGCCCGCCTGTGGATAACCACCCTTATCCCCAGAAAAACCAAATAACGCTGAACCAAGCCTGTGCCGAATCGTCATCTACAGTGAAGAAGCATCGGGTTACATAATTCCAACGTAACGGAGAAACACACTATGAGCACTGATGGTGCTTCGAGCCAAAGCCGCCTGCTGCCCAGGCTGCTCGGCGTCTTGCTGCTGATCATGGGCCTGGCCTTGTTGGCCGGGGGTATCAAGCTGACGATGCTCGGCGGGTCGCTGTACTACCTGCTGGCCGGTATCGGCATCGCCTTGACCGGCATTTTGCTGCTGGCCAACCACCGCGCTGCGCTGGGCCTGTACGCAGTGGTGCTGTTCGCCAGCACGGTGTGGGCCTTGTGGGAAGTCGGCCTGGACTGGTGGCAGTTGGTGCCGCGCCTGGCACTGCTGTTCGCCCTGGGCATCGTCATGCTGCTGCCGTGGTTTCGCCGTCCGTTGGTGCGCACCCAGCCTGCTCCAATGGGCACTGGCGCGCTGAGCGTTGCTGTCGTGCTCGCGGGTGTTGCCGCACTGGCCAGCCAATTCACCAACCCAGGTGAAATGGTCAAGACCGGTCAACTGGACCGCGATGCCGTACCAGGCATGGCCAGCGCTGCACCGTCCCAGGCCGATGGCGACTGGAACTCCTATGGCCGTTCGGCCTTCGGTGATCGTTACTCGCCACTGGCGCAGATCACCCCGCAAAACGTCAGCAAGTTGGTGCCAGCCTGGACCTACCGCACCGGCGACATCCCTGGCCCTAACGATCCGGGCGAGACCACGGCGGAAAACACCCCGCTCAAAGTCAACGGCATGCTCTACGTGTGCACCCCGCACAGCCAAGTGATTGCCCTGGACCCGGACACCGGCAAGGAAATCTGGCGTTTCGATCCGAAGATCAGCAGCCAAGGCGCTGAAAACTTCAAGGGTTGGGCCCACATGACCTGCCGTGGCGTGTCGTATCACGATGACGCTGTGTACGCCTCCGAGCAGAGCCCAACCGGCAGCGCCAGCCCGGCCACCGCGCCGACGGCCTGCCCGAAACGCATCTTCGTACCAACCGCCGACACCCGTCTGATCGCCCTGAACGCCGACACCGGCAAGATGTGCGAAGACTTCGGTGACAAAGGCCAGGTCGACCTGCGTGCCAACATTGGCAGCTTCGCCCCAGGCGGTTACTACTCCACCTCGCCACCGGCCGTGACCAAGAACCTGGTCGTGATCGGCGGTCACGTGACCGACAACGTCTCTACCGACGAGCCAAGCGGCGTGATCCGCGCGTTCGACGTGCACACCGGCAAGCTGGTGTGGAACTGGGACAGCGGCAACCCGGACGACACCACCCCGTTGGCCGAAGGCAAGACCTACACCCGCAACTCGCCGAACATGTGGTCCATGTTCTCGGTGGATGAAAAACTCGGCATGCTTTACCTGCCGATGGGTAACCAGATGCCCGACCAGTACGGCGGCGACCGTACCGATGAGTCCGAGAAATACGCAGCGGGCCTCACCGCCCTGGACATCGACACCGGTCACGTGAAATGGACCTTCCAGTTCACTCACCACGACCTGTGGGACATGGACGTAGGCGGCCAGCCATCCCTGATCGACATCAAGACCGCTGACGGCGTGAAGCAAGCGGTGATGGCGTCGACCAAGCAAGGCAGCATCTACGTGCTCGACCGCACCAACGGCCAGCCGGTGGTTCCAGTCAACGAAATACCGGTTCCTCAGGGCGCAGTAGCGGGCGATCGTACCTCCCCTACCCAACCCAAGTCCGACCTGAACTTCATGCCGCCGCCGTTGAAAGAACGCGACATGTGGGGCGTAACGCCGTTTGACCAACTGATCTGCCGGATCGACTTCAAGTCGATGCGCTACGACGGCCCGTTCACCCCGCCGTCGCTGCAAGGCTCGATCGTTTACCCAGGTAACTTCGGTGTGTTCGACTGGGGCGGTATCTCCGTCGACCCGGTTCGCCAGATCGCCTTCGTGAACCCAAGCTACATGGCGTTCAAGTCCAAGCTGATCCCGGCCGCCGACATCGCCAAGCAAGGCCCACGTGTCAGCGAAACCGAAGGCGTGCAGCCGAACAAAGGCGCGCCATACGGCGTGATCCTCGAAGCACTGCTGTCGCCGATGGGCCTGCCGTGCCAGGCACCGGCCTGGGGCTATGTGGCAGCGGTCGACCTGACCACCCACAAAACCATCTGGATGCACAAGAATGGCACCGTGCGCGACAGCTCGCCGGTTCCAGTCCCGCTGACCATGGGCGTGCCTAGCCTGGGCGGTACATTCACCACCGCGGGTGGCGTGGCGTTCCTCAGCGGTACCCTTGACCAGTACCTGCGTGCCTACGACGTGAAAAACGGCAAGCAACTGTGGGAAGGCCGCCTGCCAGCAGGCGCGCAGACTACACCGATGACCTACACCGGCAAGGACGGCAAGCAATATGTGCTGGTCGTGGCGGGGGGTCATGGTTCCCTGGGTACCAAGCAGGGTGACTATGTGATGGCGTTTAAACTGCCGGATTAAGCAATCCCGGTAGCAAAAAAGGCGGCGACCTGTTGAGGGTCGCCGCCTTTTTCATGTCTGGCGAAGATCAAAATGTGGGAGGGGGCTTGCCCCCGATGGCTATGTGTTGGGCGCTAGAGGGGTTTGGGCGGGGTACATATCCGTTATTTGGGTGAAGGCTGATATTGGTTTCGCCCTTACGGCGAGTCACTTTGGAAGAGCCCCAAAGTAACCAAAGGGCTCTTGCCCCACCACTCGGCACCTCGCCTAGGCTCGGTGTGCCCTCACTCCGGCCAGCGTGGTTAACGGGGCGCCTAAGGTCAAGATCAAAAGCCAGAGCCAGAGCCAGAGCCAGAGCCAGAGCCAACCACCCTCTACCTGATGTATGGGGGCAAATGTGGGAGGGGGCTTGCTCCCGATGGCGGTGTGTCAGTCAACAGATGCAGTGACTGACACTCTGTCATCGGGGGCAAGTCGAATCGTCGCACCGCCCCTCCCACATTTAAACCTCATTGCCTGGGGGATCAGTGTTCTATCACTTCTGCGCGCATCACCGCCAATCGGGCAATCAGGCGATTTTGTACGGGCACCGAGATGCCCTCTTGATCCATCGCCTTGATCAAGTCTTCCACCAACGCATTGAAATCACTGCGGCTCACATTCTGGCCCTTGTGACTCTCCGCCATGCTGTCGCCGGTATAGGTGCACGGCCCGCCCGCCTCGACGCAGAACTGCTCGATCAGTTTGTTGCGCAAGCGTTGGATATCGATGCGCCGGAAGCGCTCAACGATGCGTTCGTCCCGTGCAATGTTGAGCAGCATGCCTTCGACAACCCGCGTAATACCCGGCATCGCGCCGAGGTCGCGGTAGAGGCTGTCATCCTTGGGGGGTTGCTGGGCGCAGGCGCTGAGCAACAAGACGAACACCAGGGGTAGTACGCGCATTAGAAACTCCCCTGCACAGACAGGTAGGTGCCGTTCTGGTTATCCAGCGTGGCGATTTCGCCCAAGCGTGCGTAGGCCAACACAAACGACACATGCTTGTTCGGGAAGTAACCGACAAACACATCCGCCCAATCGCTCTCACCAGCAAACGACAGGTTGTCGGGCTTTTCGCGGTATTCCACGCCCAGCGCCCAACGCGGGTTGAACAACAGCGCCACCGAGCCTTCCTTGAGCAGGCTGCGGCTGTCGCGACGGTCGCCGCCAAAACCCAGCAGGCCGGTTTCATTGGCGCGGCTGTAGCGCAGGCTGCCGTTGACCAGCACGTTGTAGCCAAAGGCGGCGCCCATGAACAAGCGGCTGGCGGCGAGGTAGCCTTCGACGTCGCTGTCGCGCTTGGCGCCTACCAGGTTGGGGATATCGAAATTGGTCTGGTGTTTGTATTCCAGGCCCAACGAGACCTGGGGCAAGGTGTCGTAGATCACATCGCCAAACAGCCGCACCTTAAGGCCCAGCACGTCCTGGCCGAGGTTGTCTTCGGGCAGGTTCAGTTTGTGCACGAGGGTGCCAAGGTCGAAGCGTTGGCGGGCGAAAGACAGCTCGACCCGGTTGTCATAGGCCAGCGCCAGCCCGGCCACGTCCAACCGATAGTCCGGCAGGTTGACCGTGGTGGCGAACGCTGTAGCGCCCCACTCACCTTGCTCGCCATAACCGGCCAGCACCGCCCACGGGGTGATCCCGCCGCCCGCCGTGCCTTCGATACTGCTGGCGCCGCCGGTGGCGATCAGGCGGCCGTTATCGGCCCACGCCGCTTGCAGGGTCAGCGCACCAAGGCAACCGATCAAAAAAGAAAAACGCACGTTCATGCCACTCAATGAACCAGGGAAGTTTGTGCACTGAGGGGCAACGCCACCCAGGCTTCGAAAGCGTCGGCGCTCAAGGGCCGACTGATCAGGTAACCCTGGGCCGTGTCGCACTGCCAGCGCTCCAGCAGGCGCAGGCTGTGGGCGTACTCAACGCCCTCGGCGACCACCTTGAGGCCCAGGTTGTGGCTCATCTCGATAGTGGAACGCACGATCACCGCGTCTTCACTGGTTTCATCAAGGTTGCGCACGAACGATTGGTCGATCTTCAGCTCTTGCACCGGCAGGCGCTTGAGGTGCGCCAACGATGAATAGCCGGTGCCGAAGTCATCCACCGACAGGCTGATGCCGCAGTCACGCAGCAGGTGCAGGACTTTCAGGGCCTTTTGCGGCTCGCGCATCACCGCGCTTTCGGTGATCTCGAACAGCAGTTGCTCAGCCGGCAAGTTATAGCGTCGCAACAATGCCGAGACCCGATGAGCCAGCTCATCACCCAGCAAATCGTCTGCCGAGATATTCAGCGAGAGCTGCAAGTACAAGCCGCGCCGGTTCCATTCACAGAGCTGGCGAATGCCCTCTTCGATCACCCAGTGGGTCAGCAATTGAATGCTGCCCGAGCGCTCGGCCAGGGGGATGAATTCAGCCGGCGAGACCATGCCGAACTGCGGGTGCTGCCAACGCAGCAAGGCTTCGGCCTGGCGCACGTGGCCTTGGCGGATATCCAGCTTGGGTTGGTAATGCAGCAGCAGCTGGCCTTGGCTCGGTGCGTGGCGCAGGTCGCGGATCAGGGTGATCTGGCGGCGGTGCGCGAGGTCGCGGCCCTGCTCGTAGATCTGTAGGCGGCCCGGCATTTGCGCGGCGTCTTTCATGGCAATGGCCGCACGTTCAAGCAAGGTGTGTGCGCTTTCGCCATCGGCCGGGTACGCGGCGATGCCCAAGCGGCAATCGAGCGCGAGGTCGTGGCCGTTGATGCGCTGCGGACGCAGCAGCAACTGCTGCAGTTTGTCGGCCATGCCCACCGCTTCATCGCTGCCCGCGCCATCGAGCAGCAAGAGAAATTCGTCGGCAATCAAATGCGCCAGGGTATCTCCGGGGCGCAATACGGCCTCCAGGCGGCGGCTGGTTTGCAGCAACAACTGATCGACCGCATCGAGCCCGGCGGTTTCGCTGGCGGCGCGCAGGTTGTCGATACCCAGGTAGATCAACGCCATCGGCCGTTGCGTGGCGATGGCACTGCCCAGGCGCTCCATGACCAATGCGCGGTTGGGCAACCCGGTGAGACGGTCATGCAGGGCGTTGTGCGCCAGTTGCAACTCGCGCTCGGCGATGCCGCTTTGCATCGAATTGACCGCCAACGCTAAACGCCCCAGCTCATCGCTACGCTCCAGGGTGACAGGCGTGTGATAGTCGCCCTGGCCGATACGTTCTGCCGCCAGCGCCAGGGCCTGAACGGGTCGCGACACCCCACGCGCCAATAACAAGGCACCGATCAATGAGGCAATCAGCGCGATCAAGGCAATGCCCAGAATCTTCTCGTCCAGCGGCACGAACGCCTGCATCGCCGCGTCCAGCGGACTTTGCAGCAACGCCAGAACCTGACCGTCGGCGTTACTGGCCAACACCAGCGATTGGCTGAGAAAACTGTGGTCCTGGTGTTCGGTGGTCGACACGCCGTGGCGGGTGCCTTCCCCCCGCATCAGGCTGGCAATGCTGTCGCGCAGTACCTGAGGCTGAGTGCTGACCAACTCGCCCGGCTGCTGACGATCAATGCTCAGGAACGACACTTCCAGATTGCTCAGCGAGCGCAGTTCTTCGGCGAACGCGGTGTCCATGCGCAGGCCCATGACCACCCGGGCGATTGGCAGCGGCGCCAGCACCGGCGCTTCGACCAACAAGTGCGGCATGCCTTGCAGCGGCACCATCAACATGGCCTGGCGATTGCGCCGGGCATCGCGCAGCGCCTGGTCATAACGAAAGGTCGAGCCCTCGGGTACATCGTCGAGGGTGCTGGCCAGAACGGTGCCGTCCATGCCCAGCAGGATCATGTCGCTGGCATTGATGCGCTTGCCGTGGTTAAGCAACACCGAGCGCATGGTCGCCGAATCGCCGCTGGCCACCGCGTCGCGAAAACCGAAGTCTGCCGCCAACAGTTGCACACCATCGGCCAAGCGCCGACCGCGCACATCGAGCAAGCGCTCGAAGACCCGCGCTCCCACATCCAACTGCGCCTTGGCCTGGCCGCGCACGGCGTCGCTGGTGGCCGCTTTCACGCTGAAGTACAGCGCACCGATCACCACCAGCAACAGCAGGATCAACACACTGGCGACACGCGCCTGGAAACTACTGCGCAGTTTCACGGGCGGCTCGATTGAAGGCATCGCCAAACGCGGTCGGCGTGGGTGCGGGTGGCAAGTCAGCCGACGGCGGCTCCAGGCTCAACTGCACGGTGTGGCTCAGGCCGGTGGCGGGAATGTTCAAGGTGCCACCGTCCAGAGGCTGCATATCAGCCAGTTGCGGGTGCCACAGGGTGACGTGATAGGCACCGGCCGGCAGGTCGCTCAGGCGCACGCGGCCTTGGGCATCGCTGACGCCGAAGCGCGGGTCGTCGGTCACGTAGATGTAGCCGAGCATCCAGTCGTGGATATTGCAGCCCAGTACCACCACGCCAGGTTTGTCGAACAGCAACGGGTCGGTTGGCGTGCCTTCGTACAGGCGCAGTTCAAAGCGCTTGGCGGCGGAGAATGAGTAGACCTGATGGCGAATGTTGTCGCCGTTGGGGAAGCGCACCTGAGTGCCGGTGTGCACCGCCAACACATGGGGGGCGAACTTCTGGTCGCGTTGGTCCATGTCGGCCTTGAGTGTACCGGCGGGCGTGCCCACCGGGCCTTGCAGGGTAATCACGGCGTCGCTGACCGGTGTCTGGTCGGCCTGGCGCATCAACACGTCAAGCGTTGCTGCGCCGGCCACGTCATGGGCGCACAACATCACGGCGGCGAAGGAAAACTGCAGAAAAATTCGATTCATCAAGGGTCCGCACGGCAATAGAAAAAAGACGGCCTGCCTTGGCACACAACGACGGTAACGGCACAGATGATGACGCAAACAAGGCAAATTGCCACCATTGAATTTGCAACGAGCTACGACCGCTGGTCGGTAAAAACCTATGCAAACGGTCAAGCCTTGTAGGAGATATCGGCCCCAGCCAAAAAATCTGTAGGCAATACCAAGGCCTTTTCTAGAGGGGTACCCGCTCGCGACGCATCCACATTTCAAATGCCATGGCGGTCAATGGCCGACTGATCAGGTAGCCCTGGGCGGTGTCGCAGTTCCATAACTTGAGGAGCTTGAGGCTCGGTGCGAACTCCACCCCTTCGGCCACCACCTTGAGCCCCAGGTTGTGGCTCATCTCAATCGTGGAGCGCACGATCACCCCATCGCCGCTGGTGCTGTCGAGGTTGCGCACAAAGGACTGGTCGATCTTCAGTTCCTGCACCGGCAAACGCTGCAATTGCGCGAGCGATGAATAGCCGGTGCCGAAGTCATCCACCGACAGGCTGATGCCACAACCGCGCAGTTGCTCCAGCACGCTGAGGGCTTGCTGCGGGTTATGCATGATCGCGCTTTCGGTGATTTCGAAGATCAATTGCTCCGCCTCCACCTGGTACTGCATCAACAAGGCGGTGACGCGAATCGCCAAGTCATCATCGGCCAGGTCGTCCACCGAGATATTCACCGACAGCTGGATAAGCAGACCGCGCTGCGCCCACTCGGCAATCTGGCGCACGGCTTCTTCGATCACCCACAAGGTCAGGCCGCCCATGCTGCCGGTGCGTTCGGCCAGTGGGATGAATTCGGCCGGCGACACCTGCCCCAGCGTCGGGTGCTGCCAGCGCAACAACGCCTCGGCCTGGCGAACGTGACCGTTCTTGAGGTCGAGTTTTGGCTGGTAGCACAGGAATAATTCGCCCTCCACAACGGCGCGCCGCAGGTCACGGATCAAGGTGATCTGGCGCTGGTGGGCCAGGTCGCGATCCTGTTGGTAGATCTGCAAATGCCCAGGCAGGCTCGCGGCATCATGCCGGGCGATGGCGGCACGGTTGATCAACTCTTCCACCTGTTGGCCGTCAGCCGGGTAAGCGGCAATGCCTATGCTCACCTCGTGGCGCACCTCGTCATTGCCGATGCGCTGGGGTTCGGTGAGCAGCGCGTAGAGGCGGTCGGCACGGGCCACCGCGCGGTCGATCTCGGTGTTTTCCAGTAACACCAGGAACTCACTGCCAGCGATACGTGCCGCCGTGTCACTGGCCAACAGGCTCATGGCCAAACAACGGCTGGCTTCGCGCAGCATCTCTTCAACGCCCTCGGGGCCGAAGCCTTCGTTGATCACTCGGTAGTTCTCGATGCCCAGGTACAGCAACACCACGGGCCGGCGCGCGCTGATCGCACTGCCCAGGCGCTCCATGGCCAGCGCGCGATTGGGCAGGCCGGTCAGTGGGTCATGCAGGGCGTTGTGGGCCAGTTGCCGTTCACGCACGGCGATGCCGCTTTGCATCGCGTTGAAGGCGCGGGCGAGCAAGCCGAATTCATCATTGCTGCGCACCCGCACCGGAGTGCGGTAGTCACCGGCACCAATACGCTCGGCCGCCTCTACCAAGGCCGTGAGCGGGCGCGACACGCGCCGCGCCAAAAACAATGCGCCGGCCAGCGACACCAGCAGCACCGCCAGGGCGATCCCCAAAAATTGCCGGTCGAGCGGCGCAAAGGATTCCAGCGCATGGTCCAGCGGGCTTTGCAGCAGCACCCGCACTTCATCGCCATCGTCGGTATTGGCCAGCGGCAACACTTGGCTGAGTACTCGCTGGCCATAGAACAGGTTGATCTGCGCCTCAGGGTTGATGTGTTTATCACGCAGCAGGCTGATGAGGGTGGCCTGGTAAGCATCCGGCTGGGTGCTGTACAACGGGCCGGGGCGGTCGTTCTGAACGCTGAGGAAGGACACCTCCAGGCTGCTCATGGACCGCAGTTCATCGGCAAACAGTTTGTCCATGGGAAAGCCCATCACGACGCGCGCAATAGGCATCGGGTCGAGCACTTCATCCTGCACCAACAGATACGGGCGCTCGTCCATGGCCACGATGAGCATCTGCAAACCCCTGCGCCGGGCTTGGCGCAGGGCGTCGCCATAGGGGAACAACTGGTCGCGGGCAAACACCGGCAAGGTGCTGGCCACGACCTTGCCATCCAGGCCCAACACAAACACTTCACTGGCCCGAATACCGGTGCCGTGCCGACGCAGGGCCGCCAGGATCGACACGGGGTTGCCCTCGGCCACGGCGTGTTTGAACGGGATATCGACGGTGAGCCAGTCCAGCCCGTATTGCAGGCGGCGCCCACGCAGGTCCAGCAGGCGCTCGAACACCTGGCTACCGGTTTTCAATTGGACTTGTGCCTGGTTTTCCACCGCACGGGTAGTGGCGACCTTGACCGCGAAGTAGGTGGCGGCGACCACCACCAACAGCAACAGCGCCAGCACCCCGGCGATACGGGTCTGGAACGTATGGCGCCATCTCATTGCCGTGCCCCTGGACACCGCTCGCCGCTCTGCGCCACTAGGTCCCTTTGTCATATGCTTTCCTGGCAATCTGACCAACCGTCAAAAAAATATCCATTTGAGTGGAATATTCGGTTAGAGCAGATTAGCTGGGACAAGCCATATGTGCACCCAATAAAACCGGGGATTTTACTGCCATTTTATTGGCGACAATCATCAGCCGCGGGCCCGCATAAAGTCCCCCCAGCGCCGCACTAAATAGTTGTGTTCATCCATCACCGAGTTCCACACCGCGATGTGGCCCATGCGCTGTTCGTACGAACCACCGTCGCGCACTTCGCCGATATCGATCAGCGGCAAACCATCACTGCCCAATAACTCTTCGCGCGCAGGTTTGCCGGCGTACCAATAGTCCCACTCGGCACTGCTGAGGTGGTCACGGCTACGGGCCGGGTTGCCGATGTAGTAACCCTGGCGCGCCATGACCGCGCCGGGCCAACCGGACAGCCACCAATTCAAATAGGCATACGCCGCATCCAGCACCGGGCCTTGAGCATGCCGCGACAGCGACAAGCCGCCAAACCAGGCGCGATAGCCTTCACGCGGCACCGCCAAACGGTATTTGACCCCGGCACGGTGCAGGCGCATCAAGGTCGGCGACCACAGGCTCTGGATATCGATGCTGGGGCTGAGCATCAATTGCGCCGCCTCTTCGTCATCGGACCAGAACGCTGCGAAGTGGCCCTCTTTCTGCTTGCGAACCAGGATGTCGGCGAGCACGTCGATCTCCTCGATGCTCATGTTGCCGATGTCGTTGAACTGCGCCAGCCCCGCGCCCTGCACCGCCAGTGCGGCATCCAGCGCGCCGATGGCGGCGTCACTCTGCAAGGCCGTGCGGGCGCTCCAGGCCGGGTCGAGCAGCCAGCCCCAGCTTTCATTGCCGTGGCAAAAACCTTCGGGCAAACGCTCGGGGCGGTAGGCAAAGCTGTCGGCGTTGTGGGTCAGGGGCAGCATGCTGATGCGCTCGGTCACGGTGCTGGCGAGGCTGCCATCGTGCTGCACGAACAGGCGCTCGCTGGGCACGCTACCGCCGCCAAGGCGGTCACTGGGTGAAAGGCGCCCGCGCTTGGGCAAGTCGTTGATCTCGTGCCACAGCGCAATGCGCCGGGTGTCGATGGGTTGGATCGCCCGCGCCGGCCACACGAAGTCGACATTGTGGAACCACTGGTCGTACAGGTCGTAGCTGTCGGGCTGCATCACCGCAATGCGCTGGGCCTGTTCGACGTCATGCACCTGATACACCAAGCGAATGCCCAGCTCCTGCTCAGCCCGCACACGCAGGCATTCCAACAAAGTCACCGAAGTGCCCAGCACGCGCAAGGTGATCATGCCGCGAACCGCCGCGAGAAGGCTTCAAACGAACGGCGCAGCAGCGCAGGGTCGAGGCCACGCAGGATAAACACCAGGCGCGATTGCCGATCAGTGCCCGGCCATGCAGGCAGGTGCACCGGCGCGTGCAGGCAATGCTGCACACCATGGATGACGATGGGGGCGTTACTGGCGTTCACGTTGAGCAGTCCTTTGACCCGGAGGATTCGTTCGCCGTGGCATCTTAACAGCATCGACAACCACACCCCGAAACCGACCCAGTCCAGTGGCTGGTCGAAGGTCAGGCTGCACACTTGCGCGGCGCCATGGGTGGCCGTGGTGGATCGATGCAGTTGCCAGCGGTTGACCTCGACGGTGGGCTCGGCGCTGCGCAAACCTTCGCCGAGTAACAGTTGGTCGCCGCTGTGGATAGCATGGGTATCGAGGATCGGCGTACCGGCATTCAGCGCCTGCAAGTGCGCGCGCAATGCCGTGCAATCGCCGGCCAGGTCGGTCTTGCTCAGCAGCAGGCGATCTGCCGCTGCGACCTGGGCCAGCCACTCCGGGTGCAGGCGTTCTTGCAAGGCGGCGTGGCTGGCGTCCACCAGGGTGACCACCAGGCCGATATGAAAGCGCCCGCGCAGTTGCACGTCATTGTTCAACGTGGCGAGAATCGGCGCCGGGTCGGCCAGGCCGGTGGTCTCCAGGATCACGCGTTTGAATGCAGGAATTTCACCGCGCTCGCGGCGTTGCAACAGACCGAGCAGCGCGTCTTTCAACTCGCCGCGTATCGAGCAGCAGACGCAGCCGCTGGGCAGCAGCACGGTGTCGGGTGCGACTTCTTCCACCAGCAGATGGTCGATGCCGATGTCGCCGAATTCGTTGATCAGCAGCGCGGTGTCGCCGAGGCTTTCGCCTTGCAGCAGGCGCTTGAGCAAGGTGGTCTTGCCGCTGCCGAGGAAGCCGGTGATGACGTTCAGCGCAATACTCATAGTCGTCTCTCATTGTGGCGAGGGAGCTTGCTCCCGCTGGAGTGCGCAGCGCTCCCAAGCTTTTGGGGCCGCTGCGCAGCCCAGCGGGAGCAAGCTCCCTCGCCACAGTCAGTGTTCAAGATGGTCGAGCAGTTGGGGGTCGAGGGGGTCCAGCGGGCGGCCGAGCATGGTTTCGGCGGCTTGCCAGAGTTGATCCAACCCACTAGCCAGTTCCTGCTTGCCGGTGGCCCCGAGCAACAGGTATGAAGCGCCCTGGAAGTCCTCGACCTTGAGCCGGAACACCGCCAGCACCTGGTTGATCGCCGCTATCCGGCGCAAGCGTTCGCGGCGCCTGGGCAACTCATCGCCCAGGGGGTCGCTCCAGTGCAGGTCTTCGCCGAGCAACCCGCAGAGTCCGCACATGGCTACACCCCGCTCATGGCATGACATCGCCGGAGTTCGGGCCCAAGGTCTGGCCGACAAACAGGTTGCCGCCCGGTTCGCTGGCCAGCAGCACGGCGGTGGGCCCCACTTCATCGGCCAGGCCGAAGCGGCCCAGGGGCAACTCCTTGGCCTTGGCGCGTTTCCAGTCGTCGCTGATGCCGCCCACCAACGGTGTCTCAATGGGGCCTGGGGCGATGGCATTGACCAGCACATTGTCCTTGGCCACTTCCAACGCCAGGGATTTAGTGAAGCCGATCACGCCAGCCTTGGCGGCGGCGTAATGGGTGAGTTCAGCACCGCCCTTGATGCCCAATTGGGACGCCACGTTGATAATCCGCCCCCAACGTTGCGCGAGCATATGGGGCAAAGCGCGCTGGCTAGCGATGAAGACGCTGGTGAGGTCAACGCGCAACATGTCGTTCCACATCTCGAGGGTGAGGTCGACGCAACGCGCCTGAGTGAGCATGCCGGCGTTATTGACCAAAATGTCGATGCCGCCGAAGTGTTCGACGCATTTGTCCACACTGGCCTGGGCGCCTTCAACGGTGCCGACGTCGCCCAGGCATTCGAACACCTCGGCGCCGAGGTTGCGGCAGGTGATCGCGGTTTCGGCGAGGCTGGCGGCGTTGCGGTCGGCCAGCACCAGGCGGGCGCCTTCGACGGCGTAGGCGCGGGCGATGGCGGCACCGATGCCGCTGCCGGCGCCGGTGATGACGGCGCGGCGGTTAATGAGTTGAGGCATATACACATCTCCTACAGCAAACACAGTTCCAATGTGGGAGGGGGCTTGCCCCCGATGGCAGTGTTTCAGATAAAACACCTGTGACTGACACACCGCTATCGGGGGCAAGCCCCCTCCCACATTTGGATGAGGTACACCCGTTAGTCTGGCCAGCGCACGGTCAGGCCGCCATCGATCACGATGCTTTGGCCAGTCAGATAACTCGACGCCTCACTGGTCAAAAACTGCACCAACGACGCCACTTCATCCGCCCGCCCTACCCGGCCCAACGGGATTGCCCGCGCAGCCTTGGCCAAACCTTCCGGCCCCAGCGAATTCTTCGCATCCAACGATTGCGGCGTCTCGATCAACCCCGGAATCACCGCATTGCAGCGAATGCCCTTGGCAGCCAATTCCACCGCCAGCGAGCGGCACAACCCCGGCACACCGGCCTTGGCCGCCGCGTAGTGGCTGTGTTCCTGCCAGCCATACACGCCGCCAGCAATCGACGAGATTGCCACCAGCGCGCCGCCTTCGTGCATATGTCGCGTGGCCGCGCGGAAGGTGCGCATCACCCCCGTCAGGTCGACATTGAGCATCTCGTCCCACAGTGCGTCGGTCATTTCCAGCAGCGGCGCACGGCGTAGCAAACCGGCGTTGGCCACGGCGTAATCAAGGCGACCGAAGTGCTGCACGGCTTGCTCGGCCAGGGCATCCACCGAGGCGGTATTGCCCACGTCCAGCGGCAGCATCAGGCACTCGCCGCCGGCTTCTTCCACCAACGTGACGGTGGTTTGCGGGTCATGGGGATCGGCCGGGTAATACCCGCCGACCACCGCCACACCGTTGCGCGCGTAGGCCACGGCGAGGGCTTGGCCGATGCCGCTGGCGGCACCGGTAATCAAGGCAACTTTACGGCTCATCTAAAACTCCTTACTGAACGGTTTCCGGACGCACATGGCGTGCGGCAAACATCAACATGCCCGACAGGAAGCACGGCACCGCGCCGAACCACAGCGCGGCGGTCTGCCAGTCGCTGCCGGCAGACAACACCTGAGTCGCGCCAAAGCCTGCGACCACGGCACCAATCGGCCCCATCGCGTGGATGATCGCGCCACCGGTGGCACGGATGCTGGTCGGGAAACTCTCGCTGATAAAGAACAACGCCGCCGAGTACGGCCCGATCAGGAAGAACAGGCCCAAGCTGTACAGCCCCACCACCATCGCCATATTGCTCGGGCCAAACAGCATGCCGGCAAACGCCAGGCCGCCAAGCATCCAGCCCAGGCCGATCACATTGCGACGGCCGATCTTGTCACCCATCCAGCCGTGGCTGAGGTAACCGCAGTAACCCACCAGGTTCGACAGCACGAGAATGATCAGCGAGTTCTCGAACGAGATGTGGTGCACGCTGACGATCACCGAGGTGCCCAATACGCTGAACACCTGGATCGCCGCCCAGTTGAGCAACAACGCTGCACCGATCACCAAAGTGGCACGGCGGGCCGGGCCACGGAACGCGGCTTTCAGGCCCGCCTTGCTGTGTTCGTCGTAGTCCACGCCATAGGTCACGGCGACGTTTTGCGCTTCGGTCACCGCGCCGCTTTTGCGCAGTTGGCTGATGCGTTCATGGATCTGGAACTGCGGGCTCTCCTTGAGCTTGCGCGCCATGATCGCGATCACCACCGCCGGGATCGCGGCAAAGATGAAGCAGCCCTGCCAGCCGATGATCGGCAAGAGCAGCGCGGTCAAACCGGCGGCGATCAAAGCACCCACCGGCCAGCCGCCCTGCACCAGGCTGTAGATAAACCCGCGACGCTTGGTCAGGCGCGGGTCTTCGGAGGCGCCATACAGCTCGGTCAAATAGGTGGCGTTGACGGTTTCTTCGGCGTAACCCAGGCCGCCCAGCGAACGGATCAGAATCAGCGGTGACTTGCCCCATGCGCCGCCAATCGCGGTCAACGCCGAACACAGCGCAGAACCGGCCACGGTGAAGATAATCCCTTTGCGACGGCCCAACTTGTCGACGATTGGCCCGATGGCCAGCGCAACGACGGCGGTGCCCACGGCAACCCATGTCGCGATCTCGGCTTGCTCCACTTCACCCCAGCCAAAGTGCCGGCCGATCTCCGGCAGCAAAGTGCCAAAAAGAATGAAGTCATACACCGCAAACACCCAGGCGAAAAACGCGATCCAGGTGGCAAAACGTACCTCCTTGGAGGTCAGTTGCCGGGGTTTCCAGCCAGTCAGGTCAAGCTTGTTGTAGATGGACATGAGTCGCGCCTCGGGGGTGGGGGCTGTTTTTTTAAGGGTCAGGTACGCGGTTGACGGCGGATAAAGTCATCGGCGATTTCGTCAAAGGTGACGAAGCGCACGCCGGCATGGCTCTGGATGTGTTCGATCAAACGCTCAAGCATCAGCAGCACTTGCGGGCGGCCGGAGACATCCGGGTGGATGGTCATGGTGAACACCGCGTGTTCGTGTTCGCGGTAGACCCAGTCGAACTGGTCGCGCCACATTTCTTCGAGGTGACGCGGGTTGACGAAGCCGTGGCTGTTGGGGGCCTTTTTGATGAACATCATTGGCGGCAGGTCGTCCAGGTACCAATTGGCCGGGATCTCCACCAGGTCGGTCTCTTCGCCACGCACCAGGGGTTTCATCCAGGTGTCGGGGTGCTGGCTGTAGTCGATCTTGGTCCAGGTATCACCCTTGCGTACGTAGTAGGGGTGGAAATCGTTGTGCATCAGGCTGTGGTCGTACTTGATGCCTTTTTTCAACAGCAGCTCGTTGGTGACCTTGCTGAATTCCCACCACGGCGCGACGTAGCCCGTTGGGCGCTTGCCGGTAACCTGGGTGATCAGCTCGATGGATTTATCGAGCACGATTTCTTCCTGCTCGGCGGTCATCGCAATCGGGTTTTCGTGGCTGTAGCCGTGCACGCCGATTTCGTGACCCGCGTCGGCCACGGCCTTCATTTGCTCGGGGAAAGTTTCCATCGAGTGACCGGGAATAAACCACGTGGTGCGCAGGCCGTAGCGCTCAAACAACTTGAGCAGGCGCGGCGCGCCGATTTCACCGGCGAACAGGCCGCGGGAGATGTCGTCCGGCGAGTCTTCGCCGCCGTAGGAACCGAGCCAGCCGGCGACGGCGTCAACGTCGACGCCAAATGCACAAAGGATGTCTTTAGCCATGATGTGTCTCCTTAAACGTTAAGTACGGATTCGACGGACAACGCGGCACGCAACAGGCGCGCGTCTTCCCCCGTCGGGGCGCTGAGCAGCAGCCCAGTGGGCAGGCCCTGGGCATCGCGGCCGCTGGGCAGGGTCACGCCGGGCATGTCCAGCAAACTGCCGGGCATGGTCAGGCGCAGGGTGGCGAGGTTGGTTTTGACGAAGAGGTCATCGTCGGCTTCCAGCGGCGCCAAGGCGGGCGCAACGTGGGCGACGGTGGGGGTGATCAGGATCGCGCCGTCGAGGTCGTCCACCAGTTGCTGTTGCAAGCGGCGGCGGGCGTCGATCAGGTGCAGCAGTTGGCTGGCAGGCAACGTGCGCGCCGCTTCGAGGCGGCGGCGTACGCGGGGGTCGAGTTGTGCGGCGTCAGGGCTGTCGAGCAAGCCTTGGTGCAGGGCGAAGGCTTCGAACGAACCGAGCCAGCCGTGCTGACTGATCAGCTCAAGGGCGGCCTGGAACGTTGGGCATTCGCGCTCGTCGATCAGTGCACCCTGGGCCTTCAACTGCTCCACGGCGCGCAGCAGGTTATTGCGCACGGCAGGTTCCACGTCTTGTTGCGCCAACACAAAGCGCTGGCCCTTGAGGCTGCGAGCGCTGTGGGTTTGGCGGCGGCCGTGGAGCAGATCATCGATGGCCAGCGCATCGCGCACGCTGCGGGTGAGCGGGCCGAGGCTGTCGAGGGTATGGGCCAGCGGGAATACGCCGTCGCGGCTGTAGCGCCGGCAACTGCTGCGGTAGCCCACCAGGCCGTTGAGGGCGGCGGGAATGCGGATCGAGCCGGCGGTGTCGGTGCCCATGGCGATGGGCACGATCCCGGCCGCCACCGCCACGGCCGAACCCGAGGACGAGCCGCCCGGGATGCGTGGTTGATCGCTGCCATGGGGGTTGTGGGGCGTGCCGAAATGCAAGTTCAGGCCGAGGCCGGAATAGGCCAGCTCGCTGAGGTTGGTCTTGCCCACGCTGACCATCCCGGCGCGGCACAACAAGCCGACGCTTGGCGCATCGAGCAAGGCGGCGGGCGCGTTGCGACGATAGGCAGCGCCAGCGGTGGTGATGCTGCCGGCGACGTCAAACAGGTCTTTCCAGGCCAAGGGCACGCCATCCAACACACTCAATGGCTGGCCAGCGCGCCAGCGGGCGGCGGCGGCTTCGGCTTCACGGCGGGCACGCTCGGCGGTCAGCGAGATGAAGACGCCTGCCGACTGACCGGCCTGGGCAAGCGCCTGTTCGAGGGCTTGCACCGGGTCGTTGCGGCCGCTGGCGAAATCCTCGGCCATTGAAGTGGCGTCTGACATCAAGATGACCCTCACAAAACGTACATATTAATAAAATGTACATTTAATAAAGGCAGCTTTCGTGCCAGCCTGAATCGATGGCGGTAAACGTAGTTTGGCGATTTCTCCCAGAGCCACGGGATAGATGGTCTTGATCGCTAGAAAAAATTCTTGCCTGAACGCTGAAGAGCGCTTTCAATGAAATAATGTATCTTTTATTAATAAGTACATTTTGGTGCAGAAAAGTAACATTCCTACATTCAGAGCCCCAAAAAAGTGCCACTGATGTGGCGCAAGGTGACAGGCGCAACTTATGAGAGAATCCCCGGCCACCGTCCTACAAGCCCCTGAGAAAGCGATGAAAGCAGTGTCCGCCTCGGCCTCCCGTTACGCGATGATTCACCAGGTATTGCGTGACGCGATTGTCAACGGCACCGCCCGCCACGGCTTGGTTTTACTCGAAGCCCCGCTGGCTGAATTGTTTGGCACCAGCCGCGTGCCGGTGCGCAAGGCGCTGGACCTGCTGCACGCCGAAGGCTTGATCTGCCGCTTTAACGGCCGGGGTTACCTGATCAACCCTGAAGGCCTGGCCATGGAGCCGTTGCGCCTGCCGTTGAGCCACACGCACCTGGGGCTCAACGGTGAAGATGAACTGGTGGACACGCGGCCCTTGGGCGAGCGCATCGTCGAAGAGATCGGCGCGGCGCTGTCTACCTGCATTGCCTTCGGCCATTACCGCCTGGACGAGCAAGCCGCCGCCGACCACTACGGCGTCAGCCGCGCCGTGGTGCGTGAAGCGCTGATGCGCTTGCGCGACCGTGGCCTGGTGGAAAAAGAGCCCTACTCCCAATGGCTGGCCGGCCCGCTAACGGCACGAGAAGTCACCGAAGACTACGAACTGCGCGCCTGCCTCGAACCCGAAGCCCTGCGCCAAAGCGCGCCGAACCTTGACCGCGAGTTGCTCGAAGCCATGTTGCAACGGGTGCTGGACGCCCAGGAGAGCCCCCATTGCAGCCTGGAGGCCATCGAGCAGATCGAAGAGGACTTGCACCAACGCTGCCTCGCCGGGTTACAGAACCGCAAGATCGCCGCGCTGATTCGCCAAGGCCAGAGCCCGATGATCATCAGCCGGATTTTCTACCGGTTGCTGGGGATAGGCGCTGATCCGGCGATGTTGGCCGAACATCGGTTGATTCTGGAGTTATTGCTGCATGGGGCGTTTGATGCGGCGGCGTTGAATTTGCGTGAGCATTTGCAGCGGGCCAGGCAGCGGATGTTGCAGCGGTTGAAGGTGTTGTCGGTTCTACCGGAACAACCACTCCCCTCCTACCTCCACAAAATCAGCTGACTCAACACAATTCAAAATGTGGGAGCGGGCTTGCTCGCGAATACGGTGTGTCAGTAGATACATCTTTGACTGATCCACCGCATTCGCGAGCAAGCCCGCTCCCACATTTGGACCTGCGGCGTTCTTAAAAAATCATGCAATATGTTGCTATCTGCCCCCCACCATTGAAACCACCGCCGCCCTGCCCCATCTAACCTGCATACTTCCTTATGCAGGTGCCCCATGAGCGACCAGCAAGCCTTCCCTGATTACGACTTGAACGACTACGCCGACCCCGAAAACGCTGAAACCCCTTCGTCCAACACTGGCCTGGCCCTCCCCGGGCAAAACCTGCCGGACAAGGTCTATATCATCCCGATCCATAATCGGCCGTTCTTTCCGGCGCAGGTGTTGCCGGTCATCGTCAATGAAGAGCCGTGGGCCGAGACCCTGGAGCTGGTGAGCAAGTCCGACCACCACTCCCTTGCCCTGTTCTTCATGGAAACACCACCTGAAGACCCACGGCACTTCGACACCTCCGCCCTGCCGCTGTATGGCACCCTGGTAAAGGTGCACCACGCCAGCCGCGAGAACGGCAAACTGCAATTCGTCGCCCAGGGCCTGACCCGCGTACGCATCAAGACCTGGCTCAAACATCATCGCCCGCCGTACCTGGTGGAAGTCGAATACCCACACCAGCCCACCCAGCCGACCGACGAGGTCAAGGCCTACGGCATGGCGCTGATCAATGCGATCAAGGAACTGCTGCCGCTCAACCCGCTGTACAGCGAAGAGTTGAAGAACTACCTCAACCGCTTCAGCCCCAACGACCCCTCACCCCTCACCGACTTCGCCGCTGCGTTGACCTCGGCCACCGGTAACGAGTTGCAGGAAGTGCTGGACTGCGTGCCCATGCTCAAACGCATGGAAAAGGTATTGCCGATGCTGCGCAAAGAAGTTGAAGTCGCGCGCCTGCAAAAAGAACTGTCGGCCGAGGTGAACCGCAAGATCGGCGAGCACCAGCGCGAGTTTTTCCTCAAGGAACAGCTCAAGGTCATCCAGCAAGAGCTGGGTTTGACCAAGGACGACCGCAGCGCCGATGTGGAACAGTTCGAGCAACGCCTGGAAGGCAAAGTGCTGCCGCCCCAGGCGCAAAAACGCATCGATGAAGAACTGAACAAGCTGTCGATCCTCGAAACCGGCTCGCCGGAATACGCGGTCACACGCAACTATTTGGACTGGGCCACCTCGGTGCCCTGGGGCGTGTACGGCGAGGACAAACTCGACCTCAAACACGCCCGCAAGGTGTTGGATAAACACCATGCCGGGCTGGACGACATCAAGAGCCGTATCCTCGAGTTCCTGGCGGTGGGCGCCTACAAAGGCGAAGTCGCCGGCTCCATCGTGCTGCTGGTGGGCCCGCCGGGCGTGGGCAAGACCAGCGTGGGTAAATCCATCGCTGAGTCGCTGGGGCGGCCGTTCTATCGGTTCAGCGTCGGCGGCATGCGCGACGAGGCTGAGATCAAAGGCCATCGCCGCACCTACATCGGCGCCCTGCCGGGCAAGCTGGTGCAGGCGCTCAAAGATGTTGAAGTGATGAACCCGGTGATCATGCTCGACGAGATCGACAAGATGGGCCAGAGCTTCCAGGGCGACCCGGCGTCGGCCTTGCTGGAAACCCTGGACCCGGAGCAGAACGTCGAATTCCTCGACCACTACCTCGACCTGCGCCTGGACCTGTCCAAAGTGCTGTTCGTGTGCACCGCCAACACCCTGGACTCGATCCCCGGCCCGTTGTTGGACCGCATGGAAGTGATTCGCCTGTCGGGCTATATCACCGAAGAAAAAGTCGCCATCGCCAAACGCCACCTGTGGCCAAAACAGCTGGAAAAAGCCGGCGTGGCCAAAACCAGCCTGAGCATCAGCGATGGCGCCCTGCGTGCATTGATCGACGGTTATGCCCGTGAAGCCGGGGTACGCCAGTTGGAGAAACAGCTGGGCAAGCTCGTGCGCAAGGCGGTGGTCAAGTTGCTCGATGAGCCAGACTCGGTGATCAAGATCGGCAACAAAGACCTGGAAAGTTCCTTGGGCATGCCGGTGTTTCGCAATGAGCAGGTGCTTTCAGGTACCGGTGTGATCACCGGTCTGGCCTGGACCAGCATGGGCGGCGCGACCTTGCCAATCGAGGCGACGCGCATCCATACGCTCAACCGTGGCTTCAAGCTCACCGGGCAGTTGGGTGAGGTGATGAAGGAGTCTGCCGAAATTGCCTACAGCTACATCAGCTCGAACCTGAAGTCGTTTGGCGGTGACCCGAAGTTCTTCGACGAAGCCTTCGTACACTTGCACGTGCCGGAAGGCGCCACGCCCAAAGACGGCCCGAGTGCCGGGGTGACCATGGCCAGTGCGTTGCTTTCACTGGCGCGTAACCAGGCGCCGAAAAAAGGCGTGGCCATGACCGGCGAACTGACGCTGACCGGGCACGTACTGCCGATTGGCGGGGTGCGTGAGAAGGTGATTGCGGCGCGGCGCCAGAAGATTCATGAGCTGATCCTGCCAGAGCCGAATCGGGGCAGTTATGAAGAGTTGCCGGAGTATTTGAAAGAAGGCATGACCGTGCACTTTGCCAAGCGGTTTGCGGATGTGGCCAAGGTGCTGTTCTGACAGTTATGTAGCGCCTGGGCTGGCCTCATCGGGGGCAAGCCCCCTCCCACAGTTGACCGTGTTGTCATGAACAACACCGATCCCTGTGGGAGCCGGGCTTGCCCGCGATGGCGTCAGCCGCCATAACGCAACTCCCTCCTGTCACACCTTGTCTCATCTTCGGTTATGCTCGCCCTTCGTCGTGAATGAACGGAGCCCCCATGACCGCTGCCCGTCTGCTTCTCCCCTTGAGCCTTGCCCTGCTGGCCGCGTGCGCCAGTGCGCCGAAGCAAAACGTCACCGTGGACAGCCAGAGCGCCTGCCCACTCCAGCTGAAATCGGGCCAAAACCTGACCCTCACCCTACCCAGCAACCCCACCACCGGCTACCGCTGGGCTATTCAGGATTCCGCCGGCGGCGTGCTGCGCGCACTGAGCCCCGAGGTCTACAGCAGTTCGGAGTCCGGTGTGATCGGTGGTGGCGGCCAGTCCACCTGGCGCTTCCAGGCCTTCGCCGCAGGCCAGGGTCGCTTGCGCCTGACCTCCCAACAACCTTGGGAGCCCGAAGCCGAACCCGCCGACACCTTCGACTGCGCTATCACGGTGAACTGATATGCCATGGCTGATTCTTGCATTGATGGGCGCCGGCACTTTTATCTACGGCCTGGCCACTCATGCCACATTGCTGTGCCTGCTGGTCAAGCCGTTACCGGTGCTGGCACTGCTGGGTTGGCTGCATGACGCGCCGCCCACCGACTATCGACGCTGGATCAGCCTGGGGCTGATTTTTTCTGTGGTGGGCGACGTGCTGCTCGCCTGGCCGGGCGACCTGTTTATCTTCGGGCTCGGCGCTTTCTTGTTTGCGCACCTGGCGTACTTGAAGGCCTATTTGAGTGACTGCCGTCGGTTGGCACTCTTGCCATTGGTATTGGCGCTGGGCGTGGGCGCGATCCTGTTGAGCATTCTGATCTCCCACGGCCTGGGTGACTTGCTGATTCCGGTGGTGGTGTATGCACTGGTGATCAGCGCCATGCTGTGGCGGGCGTTGGCACGACTGGGCAGCGACGTATCGAAGCGCTCGGCCGTATTGGCGGCGGCGGGTGCGGCATCGTTCGTATTTTCCGACACGCTCATAGGCATCAATCGGTTCGTGGTAGCGTTCGATGCGGCGCCATATTGGCTGATTACCACTTACTGGCTCGGCCAATGGGGTATTACTGCATCGGCCTTTGCATCGCAGCAGGTCTTGAAGATGCAGAATAAGAGATAACCCAAAAACTGTAATATCCAATCCTTCTAAAACACTGTCATTTATGACAGTTCACCGCTCAAATCCATCTGTAGTGTAATTGCTGCTCCCGACACATACACGCAAGGAATGGCCATGAGCACTACAGAGCAGGAAGAGGCAGATTATAAAGTTTCTCTGTCAGCTAAAACGAACTTCACCACGCCCCACGCGGCGAAGTTCAAAAGTAGCCATATCGAACTGCACTCACTCTTCGGTCAGCTAGATTTCGTCATCGACCTCAACAAAAGCTCCCCTCAAAGTCATAGAAGTCTTGAGCTGTCGTTTAGCAAAGATATCCCGACAGGTACCTATTCGGCGGACGGATCGGACGGCTTGTTTTACCAATTGTTGTACAGGGAGTACCGCGGGCGAGCTGACGATTCAGAGGGCACGGACTTTCTTGCAAAAAGCGGCAAGGTCCGTATTGAGACCACTTGGTCTGGGTACTCCACGCGTTTCATACTTCGTTACGACGTCATCACAAAAAGCGCGGAAGGAAAATCGATCAGCCTCAAAGGGAAGACCGTTATTTACGCCGAGTTCTTTCCATAACGGCTAACCAGACCATTCCACGTGGTAATCCTGTGCGATTTATCACGTGACTGATCTGACAACCCGCGCACGCGAGGGCCAACTTGGCTAAAATGCCGGTCTTTCCCCTTCGTCGCCGGAACAACCGTGAGCAAAGAACCCGATCGCCTATTCGCCCAGCCCCTGCCCCAGGTGCCGGACTTCGCCTTTAACGAGGACGTGGTGCGGGTGTTCCCCGACATGATCAAGCGCTCGGTGCCGGGTTACCCGACCATCGTCGAAAACCTCGGTGTATTGGCGGCGCAGTTTGCCCAGCCCAATAGCGTGCTGTACGACCTGGGTTCGTCCCTTGGCGCCGTCACCCAGGCGTTGCGCCGCCATGTGCGCACCGACGGTTGCCGAGTGATCGCTGTGGATAACTCGGCCGCGATGGTTGAGCGCTGCCGAGAGTACCTCAACGGCCAGGACTCGATGTTTCAGGAGTTGCTGCCGGTCGAGGTCATCGAAGGCGATATCCTCGCCTTGCAATTTGCACCGGCCTCGGTAGTGGCGTTGAACTTCACCCTGCAATTTATCGCCCCCGATGAGCGCCTGGCGTTGCTCTCGCGCATCCGCCAGTCGCTGCTACCAGGCGGTGCGCTGATTCTCTCGGAGAAGCTGCGCTTCAATGATCCCGAAGAACATGCGCTGCTCACCGATTTACATATCGCGTTCAAACGCGCCAACGGCTACAGCGAACTGGAAATCGCCCAGAAGCGCAGCGCCATCGAAAACGTCATGAAGCCCGACAGCCTCGAAGAACACCGCGAACGCCTGCTGGCGGCCGGGTTCTCGACAGTCGTGCCGTGGTTCCAGTGTCTTAACTTTGCCTCGTTGATTGCCTTGCCATGATTGATCTCTCCCCCCTCGCCCGCCATTTGGTCGGCACTCCTTTGGCCGTGTGGGCCCAGGGCCTGCAAGCGCAACTCGATAGCAAGATGGAAAAAGGCCATGGCGACCTGGAGCGTTGGCAGAGTGCCTTGGATGCGCTGCCGGCCATCCAGCCCAGTGAAGTAGACCTGTTGAACGGCCTGGTGCTGGACACCGACTGCGACGACGCCACCCGCGCGCAGATGCACACCGCACTGATGGGCCTGAGCCCTTGGCGCAAAGGCCCGTTCCACCTGTTTGGCGTGCACGTGGACACCGAATGGCGTTCGGACTGGAAGTGGTCCCGCGTTGCGCCGCATTTGAATTTGAAGGGTAAGCGCATCCTCGATGTGGGCTGCGGTAACGGTTATTACATGTGGCGCATGCTGGGTGCGGGCGCCGACAGTGTGATTGGCGTGGACCCAAATTGGTTGTTTTTCTGCCAGTTCCAGGCAGTGCAGCGTTACTTGTCCGAGCCTAAAGCGTGGCACTTACCGTTCCCGTTTGAAGACCTGCCGGCGAATCTGGAAGGCTTCGATACGGTGTTTTCCATGGGGGTTTTCTACCACCGGCGCTCGCCCATCGAGCATTTGCTGGCGTTGAAAGACACCCTGGTCAAGGGCGGCGAGTTGGTATTGGAAACCTTGGTCGTCGAAGGCGATCAACAGCAAGTGTTGGTGCCGGAAGATCGCTACGCGCAGATGCGTAACGTGTGGTTCCTGCCCTCGGTGCCGGCGCTGATGCTGTGGCTGCGGCGTGCGGGGTTCAGTGAGATACGGTGTGTGGACGTGAGCGTGACCACCGTCGAGGAACAGCGGGGTACGGAGTGGATGAAGTATCAATCCCTCAGCGATTTCCTCGACCCAGAAGACCACAGCAAAACCATCGAAGGCCTGCCGGCGCCGATGCGGGCAGTGATCATCGCTCGCAAATAACCGTGCGGTTTCTCTGAATAAATAGAGATCAAAACTGTGGGAGCTGGCTTGCCTGCGATAGCTATCTGTTAGTCACTGATGTGTTGACTGACAGATAGCTATCGCAGGCAAGCCAGCTCCCACATTGGTTTGTGCAGATTAGTTAGATTGTGGCTTGGCCCGGCGGGCTTTGAAGAACTCACTCAGCACCGCGCCGCACTCTTCGGCCAACACCCCACCTTCAAACAACACCCGATGATTCAAAAAACCCTGGGTAAAAAACTGCCCCTGGCTCTGCACAATCCCAGCCTTGGGCTCAAGCGCGCCATACACCACCCGCGCGACCCGCGAATGCACGATCAAGCCGGCGCACATGCTGCACGGTTCCAGCGTCACATACAGCGTGCTGCCCACCAGGCGATAGTTGCTGATGGCCTGGGCGGCATTGCGGATGGCGACCATCTCGGCATGGGCGCTGGGGTCGTTGCCGCTGATGGGGCAGTTGAAGCCGCGGCCGACGATTTCACCGTTTTGCACCAGCACAGCGCCTACAGGGACTTCACCCAAGGCAGCGCCTTGGGCGGCGAGCGCCAGGGCTTCGCGCATGAAGTCCTGGTCGCGGCTGCGGTCGATGATGGAAGCGGGGCGAATCTGGCGCATCACGCCACCTCGATAGCGGCCATCAGGCCGGTTTCCATGTGGTCGATCACGTGGCAATGGAACATCCACACCCCCGGGTTATCCGCCACCAACGCCACGCGGGCGCGTTCGTTCTTGCCCAACAGGTAGGTGTCGGTGAAATACGGAATCACCTTGTGGCGGTTCGAGGCGATCACCTTGAAGCTCATGCCGTGCAGGTGAATCGGGTGTTGATACTGGGTCATGTTCTTCAATTCAAAAATGTAGCTCTTGCCCTTCTCAAGCTTGGCGATGGGACGGTCGGCGCAGGTCTTGTCGGTAATGTCCCAAGCCTGGCCGTTGATCTGCCACAGGCTCGGGGGCCGGCCATCGTCCACGGAGACCGTGCCGACCCACTCGAAATTGAAGTTGAGTTTCTCGGCATTGGCCAGGTCGGGTTCGGCAATCGGGTTGGCGGGCAATGCGGGTGGCCATTCGGTGGGCGCATCAGTGCTGGCCACGGAGCGGAAAGTGCCCAGGCGTACCGGGCCGTTGCGGATCGACAGCTCTTCGCCAACCGGCGGCGCCTTGATCGCCAGGCAAATACGCATGCCGGGGCCCAACCAGTATTCCTTGCCCAATGGGCGCGGCTCCACCGGGTTGCCATCGAGTGCGTAGATTTGCGCTTCGGCGTCGGGGATGTTGATGCGATAGGTCAGGGTGTTGTCGAGGTTGAGCAGGCGCACGCGGGTGATCTGCCCGGCTGGCAGGTCGATCACTGCCTGGGACACGCCGTTGATGGTCGACAAGCGCCCGGCGGTACCGCCACGCGCCGCTTCACGGGGGATGCTGAACGCAACAAAGGCACCCTCCTCGTCCACGTGCCAACTCTTCAGACTCAGGGTGCGTTCGTGCTTGAAACCGGTAGGCTCGCGCTCTTCGATGATCAACGGGCCGACCAGGCCACGGCCAAGTTCTTCGCTGCTGTTCACATGGGGGTGATACCAGTAGCTGCCGGCGTCGGGCACGCGGAATTTATAGTCGAAATATTCGCCAGGCAGTACCGGCAATTGGGAGACGTAGGGCACGCCGTCCATTTCCAACGGCAGGCGGATGCCGTGCCAGTGGATGGTGGTGGCGACCGGCAGGTGGTTGATAAAGCGCACCCGCAGCCATTCGCCCTGGCGTACGCGCAACTCAGTGCCCGGCGCCGACGGGCCAAACGCCCAGGCCTCGGTTTTGTGACCGGGTACCAGCTCTACGTCAAGCGGTGCGGCGATCAACTCGTAATCGTGCCCAGCCTCGGCCTCGGCGACTTTCCCTAGCCAGTAGCGGTAGGCGCCACCGGCACCAACGCCTACGACGGCTAGGCCTGCAAGACCACCCAGGATTTGTCGACGGGAAAAGGATCGGGACACAACAACCTCACGTATCTGCCGCAGGCCCAGGGCCTGCAAAGGGCAGATACGATACACCTGCATCGGCTAAACAGTAAGGCTTCGCATTGCCGCACGGCTGAATTCAGCGGGTTTAGCTAGGTGGTCACAGCTATGAATACACCACAGATCAACTGTGGGAGGGGGCTTGCTCCCGATTGCGGTGGGTCAGTTAGTAAATAGGTGACTGACCCACCGCTATCGGGAGCAAGCCCCCTCCCACATTTTGAACTTCAGTGATTTTTAGAGCGTGTTCGCTTAGGCCTTGGCAGCCGCCAGGATGAGGGCTTTCATCTCGGCAACCGCGCCTTTGAAACCGACGAACAGCGCGTGGGCCACCAGCGCGTGGCCGATGTTCAGCTCGTTGATGCCCTTGATCGCAGCCACGGCTTCAACGTTGTGGTAGTGCAGGCCGTGGCCGGCGTTGACGATCAGGCCTTCACGCAAGCCCACCGCAACACCGTCGATAATGCGTTGCAGCTCATCCGCCACTTCGGTCGGCGTGGTGGCATCGGCATAACGCCCGGTGTGCAGTTCGATGGCGGGCGCGCCAACGCGGCGGGAGGCTTCGATCTGGCGCTCGTCAGCGTCGATGAACAGCGAGACTTCGCTGCCGATCTGCGACAGGCGATCCACCGCGGCCTTGATCCGCGCTTCCTGGCCAGCCACGTCGAGGCCGCCTTCGGTGGTGAGTTCCTGGCGGGTTTCCGGCACCAGGCAGATATGCGCCGGGCGGATGCGTTCGGCGAACGCCATCATTTCTTCGGTGACGCCCATTTCGAAGTTCATGCGGGTTTGCAGCACGTCCTTGAGCAACAGTACGTCGCGCTCCTGGATGTGCCGGCGGTCTTCGCGCAGGTGCACGGTGATGCCGTCGGCGCCCGCTTCTTCGGCGTCCAGCGCGGCCTTGACCGGGTCGGGGTAACGGGTGCCCCGGGCCTGGCGCAGGGTAGCGACGTGGTCGATGTTGACGCCAAGAAGAATGCGATTACTGGTGCTCACGGAAGCGCTCCTGAATAGGGAAAGAAACGCTGCACAGCATACACGGGGTTGTCAGGGCTTTCGAAACAACTCGCGACTGACCAGTGGCCGCCCGCCCAAGTGCACGGCCAGGGCCTGGCGCATTAAACGCTTGGCAGCAGACAAGGCACCGGGGGCACTCCAGTCGGCTTCGCTCATGGCGAGCAATTCGGTGCCTTGGAACAGGCCCGGTTGCAGCAGGTAGACGCGCTCAAGGCCGGCGTCCACTTGCAGGCGGTACATGCCGTCGGCGGCGACGGGCTCGCCGTGCAGGTCATTGGCCAGTTCGAAACCGTAGCCCAGGTCGTCTAGCAGGCGCCATTCAAAGGCACGCAGCAAGGGTTCCAGCGGTCGGCCTTCGGCGAGGGCGAGCAACGTGGCGGCGTAATGATCGAATACCGCCGGGTGCGGGTCTTCGGCGGGGAGAAGGCGGATCAGCAGTTCATTGAGGTACAGACCGCTGAACAGCGCTTCGCCATTGAGCCAAGCGGAGGTGCCGACGCTTTCCAGGCGGCCGACGTTTTTCAGCTCGCCCTTGCCGCGAAATTCCACATCCAATGCCACGAATGGCCGCGCCTGTGTGCCGGCCTTGCCCCGCGCACTGCGCAAGACTGCGCGCAGGCGGCCTTGGGGCGTGAGGAAGTCCACCAACGCGCTGGTCTCGCGGTAGGCGCGACTGTGCAGGACGTAGGCGGGTTGGCTGAGGGGTTGGGACATGGGGTCTCACTGCTGGAATGCATTGTTGAAAACTACACAAACCGAATGTGGGAGGGGGCTTGCCCCCGATGGCAGTGTGTCAGTCACTTATATGTCAACTGAACCACCGCTATCGGGGGCAAGCCCCCTCCCACATGTGTACTGCGGTGCGCTTAGAGGTCGCCGTAGCCCAGGGAACGCAGTGCACGCTCATCATCCGACCAACCACCCTTAACCTTCACCCACAGGTTGAGCATGATCTTGGAATCGAACAGCAACTCCATGTCCTTGCGCGCTTCGGTGCCGATGCGCTTGATGCGCTCGCCCTTGTCGCCAATGATGATTTTTTTCTGGCCATCACGCTCGACGAGAATCAGCGCATGAATGTGCAAGGTCTTGCCCTGCTGCTTGAACTCTTCGATCTCGACGGTGATCTGGTACGGCAGCTCGGCGCCCATCTGGCGCATGATTTTCTCGCGCACCAGTTCGGCGGCAAGGAAGCGGCTGCTGCGATCGGTGATCTGGTCTTCCGGGAAGAAGTGCTCGTTCTCCGGCAGGTAACCGGCGATCACGCGCTCCAGCGCCTCTAGGTTGTGACCGTGCTGGGCCGAAATCGGCATGATCTGGGCGTTCGGCAGTTGTTCCTGCAACCAGGTCAGGTGCGGCATCAGCTCGGCTTTGTCTTCGATGCGGTCGGTCTTGTTCAGCGCGACGATCAAAGGGCCAGTGACGTACTGCACACGCTCCAGAACCATCTGGTCTTCGTCGGTCCACTTGGTGCGGTCGACCACGAAGATCACCACGTCGACGTCTTTCAACGCCGCTGAAGCGGTCTTGTTCATGTAGCGGTTAAGGGCTTTCTCGCCGCCTTTGTGCATGCCTGGGGTATCAACGTAGACCGCTTGCACGTTGCCTTCGGTCTTGATGCCCAGCATGTTGTGGCGGGTGGTCTGCGGCTTGCGCGAGGTAATCGCGAGCTTCTGCCCCAGAATGTGGTTCAGCAGCGTGGACTTGCCCACGTTCGGGCGGCCGACGATGGCAACATAGCCACAGCGTGTTGCGGTTGAATCAGTCATGGCCATTCTCCACGCCCAGGGCAATCAGTGCTGCAGCGGCCGCTACCTGTTCGGCAATACGACGGCTCACACCCTGACCTCGGCTTTTTTCGTTCAATAAGGTGATTTCACATTCCACGAAAAACACGCGGCAATGGGGCTCACCCTGGATGTCCACCACTTCGTAGCGTGGCAGTTCGCAACCACGGGACTGCAGGAATTCCTGCAGGCGGGTCTTGGGATCTTTGTTGGTATCGACCAGCGTCAGGCTTTCGATCTCGGAGTTCAGCCAGGCAGTCACCCGCTCTTTGGCCGCTTCCATGCCGGCATCCAGGTAGATCGCACCGATCAACGCTTCGAGGGCGTCGGCCAGGATCGATTCACGCCGAAAACCGCCGCTCTTCAACTCGCCGGAACCCAGGCGCAGGTACTCGCCCAAGCCAAAACCGCGGGCCAGTACGGCCAGGGTCTCACCCTTTACCAGGCGTGCACGCAGGCGCGACAGCTGGCCTTCACGGGCTTGAGGGAAACGCTCGAACAGCGCTTCACCGGCGACGAAATTGAGGATGGCATCACCGAGGAATTCCAGGCGTTCGTTATTGCGCCCTGCAAAGCTGCGGTGTGTGAGGGCAAGGACCATCAGTTCCTGATCCTTGAAGGTGTAGCCGAGCTGGCGCTCGAGACGTGCTAGAGAAACGGTCACGGTTTATCCATATCTAGTTGGTGGCACCGGCGGCCATCGACGATTGACGCAGTGTTCAAATTCAAATCCTGGTTGGTGCTGCATGAGACCGGAAAATGTCCAAGCCCCAGAAAAGCATTCGGCGCTGTGTGAACAGCGCCGCTTGTATTACTTGATCAGCCCGACCCGCGAGAAGTTCGGCAGGTGGCTGAGCTTGGGCTCCGGCCAACTCATCCAAACTGCAAAGGCCTTGCCGACGATGTTTTCGTCGGGAACCATGCCCAGCAGGTCCTTTGGAATGGAAGGGTCATTCCAGTACCGGCTGTCATTGGAGTTGTCGCGGTTGTCGCCCATCATGAAATAGTGCCCGGCTGGCACTTTCCACTCACCGCCAGGCTGGCGGTAGCGCGACATTTCCTTGCGGATCTCGTGCTCTACCGCGCCAAGTTTCTCCTGGTACAGCTCGGCGCTGCCCAGTGAGTTCGGCTCGGAACCAATCAACTTCTCGGCCACCGACTCACCGTTGATGAGCAGGCGCTTGTCACCGGTGTAGGTGATCACGTCGCCCGGCAGGCCAACCACACGCTTGATGTAGTTGACGTTCGGGTCGCTTGGGTAGCGGAACACCATCACATCGCCACGCTGCGGGTCACCGACTTCGATGACTTTCTTGTCGATCACCGGCAAGCGAATCCCGTAGGAAAACTTGTTCACCAAGATGAAGTCGCCCACGTCCAGAGTAGGCTTCATCGACCCCGACGGGATCTGGAAAGGCTCCACCAGGAACGAACGCAGCACCAACACGATGAACAACACCGGGAAGAACGACTTGCCGTATTCAACCAGCAAAGGCTCTTTGTTGAGCTTCTCGACGACCACGGCATCGGGCTGGCTGACGCTGCCCTGATAGGACGCGATAGCCGCCCGACGACGCGGGGCGAAGAACACCAGATCGAGCAACGCCAACAGACCGCAAACGGCGACGGCAATGACCAGCAACAGCGGGAAATTTAGTGACATAGGACCTAACTATCCAACCTGAGCACCGCAAGGAAGGCTTCTTGTGGAATTTCCACGTTGCCCACTTGCTTCATGCGTTTTTTACCGGCCTTTTGCTTCTCAAGCAGCTTGCGCTTACGGCTTACGTCACCGCCGTAGCATTTGGCCAGTACGTTCTTTCTGAGTGCCTTGACGGAGGTCCGTGCAATGATCTGCCCGCCAATGGCGGCCTGGATCGCGACGTCGAACATCTGGCGCGGAATCAGTTCTTTCATCTTTTCGGTCAGCTGGCGACCTTTGTAATGCGCGTTGTCCTTGTGCACGATGAGTGCCAGGGCATCGACCTTGTCGCCGTTGATCAGCACATCCAGTTTCACCAGATTAGCCGATTGGTAACGATCGAAATGGTAGTCCAGCGAAGCATAGCCGCGACTGGTGGATTTGAGACGGTCGAAGAAGTCGAGCACCACTTCGTTCATCGGCAAATCGTAAGTCACTTGCACCTGGGTACCGAGGAACAACATGTCGTGCTGCACGCCACGCTTTTCGATACACAAGGTAATCACGTTGCCCAGATGCTCCTGCGGTACCAGGATATTGGCCCGCACGATCGGCTCGCGCATGTCTTCGATGGAGGACAGATCTGGAAGCTTGGACGGGTTATCGACGTAAATCGTTTCACCGGTTTTCAGCGCCAGCTCAAAAATAACGGTCGGCGCGGTGGTGATCAGATCCAGGTCGTATTCGCGCTCAAGGCGCTCCTGGATGATCTCCATGTGCAGCATGCCCAGGAACCCGCAGCGGAAGCCGAAGCCCAAGGCGTCGGAGCTTTCTGGGGTGTACTGCAACGACGAGTCGTTGAGGGTCAGCTTTTGCAGCGCTTCGCGGAAATCTTCGAAATCGTCGGAGCTGACCGGGAACAGACCGGCATAGACCTGCGGCTGGATGCGTTTGAAGCCCGGCAGCACGTCGACATCGGGGGTGCTGCTCAAGGTCAGGGTGTCACCTACTGGTGCACCGTGAATGTCCTTGATACCGGCAATGATGAAGCCTACTTCACCGGCCTTCAGGTCAGTGGTAGCCGTATGTTTCGGGTTGAATACACCGACGCTGTCCACCAAGTGGATCTTGCCGGTGGACTTGACCAGGATCTTGTCGCCCTTCTTCACACGGCCGTGGCGCACGCGTACCAGGGAGACAACGCCCAGGTAGTTGTCGAACCAGGAGTCGATGATCAACGCTTGCAGCGGATCTTCGTAGTTACCGGTAGGCGCGGGGATAGTCTTGACCAGGCGCTCAAGCACTTCGTCGACGCCCAGGCCGGTCTTGGCGCTGCACTCGACGGCGTCGGTGGCGTCAATGCCAATGATTTTTTCGATTTCTTCTTTGACGCGGTCCGGGTCGGCCTGTGGCAGGTCGATCTTGTTCAGCACCGGCATCACTTCCAGGCCTTGCTCAATCGCGGTGTAGCAGTTGGCGACGGACTGGGCTTCTACGCCCTGGCCGGCGTCCACAACCAGCAAGGCGCCTTCGCAGGCGGCCAGCGAGCGACTGACTTCGTAGGTGAAGTCAACGTGGCCTGGGGTGTCAATGAAGTTGAGCTGGTACTTGATACCGTCTTTTGCGGTGTAGTACAGGGTAACGCTATGGGCCTTGATGGTGATGCCGCGCTCACGCTCGAGGTCCATGGAGTCCAGTACCTGGGCTTCCATTTCACGCTCGGCAAGGCCACCGCACATTTGAATGAACCGGTCGGCCAGCGTCGACTTGCCATGGTCAATGTGGGCGATGATGGAGAAATTGCGGATATGACTCAAATCACTCACGGATCAACACTCAAAAAGGCTGCAGGCAGATTGCCCGCTGAAAAATAGCCGGGAATTGTACCTGAAGGTCGGCCCGGACGTCATCTTTGCTGACCAGAACAAAAATGCCCCGATCGCTCGACCGGGGCATTTTTTGAACATAAGCGCGGTATCAGCCGGCTCGGCGCAACAGCCAGAACCCGGCCAGGGCGCAGATGGCGGTGGGTACCAGCACCGCAAACAGCGGTGAGAAACCAAACACCAAGCTCGATGGGCCAAGCAGATCCTGGGCGATACGGAAGGTGAACCCCACCAATACCCCTGTAAATACGCGCTGACCCAGGGTCACGGAGCGCAACGGGCCGAAGATGAACGAGATTGCCATCAACACCAACGCGGCGGTCACCACCGGCTGCAACACCTTGACCCAAAAAGCCAGCCAGTAACGACCGTTGTTCAGACCCTGTTCCTTCAGGTAGTGGATATAACCCCACAGGCCGGAGATCGGCAGGCTTTCAGGGATCATCACCACCGTACTGAGCAATTGCGGCTTGAGGGCGATATCCCACTCTTCGCTCGGCGCATTGATGACTTCGGTGCTGGCCTTGGTGCCCTGGCCGATGTTGCGGAAGTAGGTGGTGGTGATATCGCTCAGTTGCCATTTTTCGCCACTGTACTGCGCACGTTTGGCGAAGCTGGACGACAGCAGGTGACGTTCTTTATCAAAGGTGTAGCGCGTCACACCAATCAACAGGCCACCCGGCTGCACGGCGTTGATGTGAATGAACTCGTCACCCTGGCGGTGCCACAGACCGTGCTTGGAGCTTTGCGCATCGCCCGAACCCTGAGCCAAGGCGCGGTTGGCCTGGGCGGTGGTTTCAGCCGGTGGCGCGACGTACTCGCCGATCAATACGCTGCACGCCATCAGCAGCAACATCGGCTTCATGACCGCCCAGACGATACGACCGATAGAAACACCGGCGGCACGCATGATGGTCAGTTCGCTGTTGCTGGCCAGGCTGCCCAGGCCGATCAGGCAGCCGATCAGGGCGGCCATTGGCATCATGTCGTACAGGCGACGCGGTGCGGTGAGGGCCACGTAGCTCAGCACGTTCCACACGGTGTAGCTGTCGGTGACGTTGCCCACCTCATCGATGAAGGCAAACAACGACGCAAGCCCCAGGATGATGCCCAATACCGCCAGGATGGCGATCAGTACGCTGCTACCAATGTAGCGATCGAGCTTAGCCACGAGCCAACTCCTTCTGGCCACGACGGCTCATCATTTTCAAACGGATCGGTTCCCAATAGAGCAGCCCCAGGCCGATCATCAGGAAGATCCCGTGCACCCACCACAGGCCCAGGGTCGGCGACAGCTTGCCCTTCTCCAGGGAGCCACGGGCAGAAATCAGGATGGTCAGGTAAGCCATGTACAGCAGGATCGCCGGCAACAGCTTGAGGAATCGGCCCTGGCGCGGGTTGACGCGCGACAGTGGCACCGCCATCAGGGTCACGATGAACACTAGCAGCGGAAGGGAGATGCGCCATTGCAGCTCGGCGATGGAGCGCCGGTCGTCACTGCCCAGCAGCTGCGATGTCGGGATGGCGTCACGGTCAGTGACTTCGTTACTCACGTCCGGGCGAGCCAGCAGCACGCCGTAGGTGTCGTACTGGATAGCACGGTAGTCGGCCTGGCCAGGGCTGCCGTCATAGCGGTAGCCGTTTTCGAGGATCAGGTAGCGGCTGCCGTCCGGGCGTACTTCCTGGCGGCCTGAATTGGCTACCAGCACGGAAATGCCACGGTCTTTCTTGTCCTGGCCCAGGCGCTTCTCGGAGATAAACACGCCACCGAGATTGGCGCGGTCTTCGGTCAGGGTCTCGGTGTAGGTTACCCGCGTGCCGTCATTGAGGGCCTGGAAGCGGCCCGGTTCGAGGGTGTCGAACTCGGTCATCGCGTCCTGCTTGTTCAGCACCAGTTGAAACTGCATGGCACCCTGCGGCGCCAGGCTCAGGCTCAACCAGGCCACGATCAGCGCGACGCCAGCGGCCGGGATCATGGTCATGCCCAGCAAGCGTTGCTGGCTCATGCCGGTGGCCGAGAGCACGGTCATTTCGCTTTCCAGATACAGGCGGCCGTAGGCCAGCAGGATCCCGAGGAACAGGCCCAGCGGCAAAATCAGCTGCAAGAAGCCCGGCAGGCGAAAGCCCATGATCAGGAACAGCGAGCCTGGGTCGAGGGCGCCGGAGGCAGCCTGCGCCAGGTATTTGACGAAACGACCACTCATGATGATGACCAGCAGCACCGCACTCACGGCACTCAGGGTCAACAGGACTTCGCGGGACAGATAACGGAAGACAATCAAACCAGACACTCCAGGGTTGTCAGGCTAAGGCGGCCAAACAAGCAAGCTTACCGAGTCAGCCCGTTTGAAGGGGCCGGCTAAAAAGATGGCGCATTATCCTGTGATTGGCCGTGCCTGTCACGGAGCTTGCTCATACACGCGTACAAAGCGTGCACCAAGGGTTGTCAGGCTCCGCCGCCGAGGTTCAAACTGCGGCCTTTGTCGCGGGCGGCTTACACCGCTGCCCTGCATTAAAGCCTGCGTACAGACGCATCGCTATCAGACCTTTATAAGGGACCCGAAAATGGAATTGGTTGTAAAAAGCGTTAGCCCCGAAACGTTGAAAACCGCCACCCTCGTGGTCGCCATCGGCGAAGGCCGCAAACTCGGCGTGGCCGCCAAGCAACTCGACGAACTGAGCGGCGGCGCGATCAGCGCGGTCCTCAAGCGCGGCGACCTGGCTGGCAAAGTCGGCCAGAGCCTGCTGCTGCAAAGCCTGCCAAACCTCAAGGCCGACCGCGTATTGCTGGTGGGCGTGGGCAAGGACGCCGAATTGGGCGACCGCCCGTTCCGCAAAATCATCAGCAGCATCCTCAGCACCCTCAAGGGCCTGGGCGGCAGCGATGCAACGCTGGCGCTGGATGAAATCGTTGTAAAAGGCCGCGACAGCTACGGCAAGACCCGCCTGCTGGCCGAAACCCTGGTGGACGGCGGCTACATCTTCGACCAATTCAAGAGCACCAAGGCCGAACCCCGCGCCCTGAAGAAAATCACCCTGCTGACCATCAAGGCCGCCCAGGCTGAAGTGCAGCGCGCCGCCACCCACGCCACCGCCATCGCCAACGGCATGTCGTTTACCCGCGACCTGGGCAACCTGCCGCCGAACATCTGCCACCCAACCTACCTGGGCGAACAGGCCAAGGCGCTGGGCAAGGAGTTCAAGGGCCTCAAGGTTGAAGTCCTGGATGAGAAGAAGATCAAAGAACTGGGCATGGGCTCGTTCTACGCCGTGGGCCAGGGCAGCGACCAGCCGCCACGCTTGATCGTGATGCAATACAACGGCGGCAAAAAAGCCGAGAAACCTTACGCCCTGGTGGGTAAAGGCATCACCTTCGACACCGGCGGCATCAGCCTCAAGCCGGGTGCGGGCATGGATGAGATGAAATACGACATGGGCGGCGCCGCCAGCGTGTTCGGCACCCTGCGTGCCGTGCTGGAGCTCAAGCTGCCGATCAACCTGGTGTGCATCCTGGCGTGCGCCGAGAACATGCCGAGCGGCGGCGCGGCGCGTCCGGGCGACATCGTCACCACCATGAGCGGCCAGACCGTCGAGATCCTCAACACCGACGCCGAAGGCCGCCTGGTGCTGTGCGATGCCCTGACCTACGCCGAACGTTTCAAGCCGCAAGCCGTGATCGACATCGCCACCCTGACCGGTGCCTGCATCGTTGCCTTGGGCTCCCACACCTCGGGCCTGCTGGGCAACAGCGATGAGCTGATCGAGCAACTGCTCAGCGCCGGCAAGGCGGCCGACGACCGCGCCTGGCAACTGCCGCTGTTCGATGAGTACCAGGAGCAGTTGGACAGCCCGTTCGCCGACATCGCCAACATCGGCGGCCCGAAAGCCGGCACCATCACCGCCGCCTGCTTCCTATCGCGCTTTGCCAAGAACTTCAACTGGGCTCACCTGGACATCGCCGGCACGGCCTGGACCAGCGGCGGCAAAGACAAGGGCGCCACCGGCCGTCCGGTGCCCCTGCTGACCCAGTACCTGCTGGATCGCGCCAAGGCCTGAAACTGAAGATGCCGGGGCGGCCGCTGTGCCGCCCCGGCCTCAGGAACCGCAATGACCCAAGTCGACTTCTATATATTGCCCAGCGCCGACCCGCTCGCGCGCCTGGACTTTGCCTGCAAGCTCACCGAAAAAGCCTGGCGCATGGGCCACCGTATCTACCTGCATTGCAGCGATACTGCCCAACGCGACGAGCTCGATGCCCGCCTGTGGCGCTTCAAGGGTGAAAGCTTTGTACCTCACGGCCCTGCCGAATCTGAACCCGAAGGCCTGGTCGTACTGGGCGTGGGCGACAGTTGCGGCGACCACCACGACCTGCTGGTCAACCTGGACCTGAAAGTGCCGCCCTTTGCCAAGGCATTTGCCCGTGTGGCAGAGGTAGTAGTAGAGGACCCGGCTATTCGTCAGGCCGCGCGGGAGAGTTTCCGTTTCTATCGCGAACAGGGCTATCCTTTGCAGGATCACCGGCTACAACGACTTTGAGTAAATGATGGACACTCCCAACCTTAAAAAAGACGACCACCTGCTGGATGACCTTGAGTCGATCCGTCAGTTGCTCGGTGATGATGATTTGCAACCGCCGCTGCTGACCGAAACGGTCGAGGCCGAGCCGCAGATCCCGATGTTGTTCGATTTGGCGGATGGAAAACCCGCTGCACCAGAGCCCGCGGCTGTCGAAAAAGGCCCCGACGCACTGCTGCTGCACCTGGACAACGAGCTGCGCGCCGCTGCGCAGTTGATCATGCAAGACGTGATCGACGACTTTGCCCCGCATATCGAAACCGAGATCAAGCGGCGGATGGATGCACGGATGGAGCGGTTGCTCAGCCAGTATCAATCCTGAGCCTTGCATAGATTCCCTGTGGGAGCTGGCTTGCCTGCGATAGCGGTTGCTCAGTCAACATCTTCACTAACTGAGGCTCCGCAATCGCAGGCAAGCCAGCTCCCACATTGGTTTTGCATCGACCTTTAGCCTGTCTTCAACTCGCCCTCCTCGTCCTCCCCCGTTATACTTGCCGGCTTTCCTGAATTAATGCCAACTAGGGTCCCGCCGCGCATGGATAAGACCTACCAGCCGCACGCCATCGAAACTTCCTGGTACAACACCTGGGAATCCGAGAATTATTTCGCCCCGCAAGGCGCGGGCGAGTCCTACACCATCATGATTCCGCCACCGAACGTCACTGGCAGCCTGCACATGGGCCATGGCTTCAACAATGCGATCATGGATGCGTTGATTCGTTTCCGCCGCATGCAGGGCCGCAACACCCTGTGGCAACCGGGTACCGACCACGCCGGTATCGCCACCCAGATGCTGGTGGAACGCCAACTCGAAGCCACCGGCCAAAACCGTCATGACCTGGGCCGCGAGAAATTCCTGGAGAAAATCTGGGAATGGAAGGACCAGTCCGGCGGCAATATCAGCCGTCAGATCCGTCGCCTGGGTTCGTCCGTCGATTGGAGCCGCGAGCGCTTCACCATGGACGACGGCCTGTCGGAATCGGTGAAAGAAGCCTTCGTGCGCCTGCATGAAGACGGCCTGATCTACCGCGGCAAGCGCCTGGTCAACTGGGACACCAAGTTGCACACGGCGATTTCCGACCTCGAAGTGGAAAACCACGACGAAAAAGGCTTCCTGTGGAACCTCAAGTATCCGCTCGCCGACGGTGCCAAGACCGCTGAAGGCAACGACTACCTGATCGTCGCCACCACCCGTCCGGAAACCATGCTCGGCGACGCCGCCGTAGCGGTTAACCCGAACGATGAACGCTACCAGGCCCTGATCGGCAAATTCGTCGAGCTGCCGCTGGTTGGCCGTCGCATCCCGATTATCGCGGACGACTACTGCGACCCTGAATTCGGCACCGGCTGCGTGAAAATCACCCCGGCCCACGACTTCAACGACTACGAAGTCGGCAAGCGCCACAACCTGCCGCTGCTGAACATCTTCGACAAGAACGCGGCCGTATTGCCGGCCTGCCAGGTGTTCAACCTGGACGGCACGCTGAACGAAAGCATCGATGGTAAGATCCCGGCCGAATACGCCGGCCTCGACCGCTTCGAAGCGCGCAAGCAGATCGTTGCCGCCTTTGACGCTGCCGGCCTGCTGGTCAGCGTTGACGACCACGGCCTGAAAGTACCGAAAGGCGACCGCTCCGGCACCATCATCGAGCCGTGGCTGACCGACCAATGGTACGTGTCCACCAAGCCGCTAGCAGAACCTGCCATCGCTGCCGTGGAAGACGGCCGTATCCAGTTCGTGCCAAAACAGTACGAAAACATGTACTTCTCGTGGATGCGCGACATCCAGGACTGGTGCATCAGCCGTCAGCTGTGGTGGGGCCACCGTATTCCGGCCTGGTACGACGAGTCGGGCAAGGTCTACGTAGGCCGCGACGAAGCCGAAGTGCGCGCCAAGCACAACCTCGGTGCCGACATCGCGCTGCAGCAGGACAACGACGTACTGGACACCTGGTTCAGCTCGGGCCTGTGGACCTTCTCCACCCTGGGCTGGCCGCAGCAGACCGAATTCCTGAAGAAATTCCACTCCACCGACGTGCTGGTCACCGGCTTCGACATCATTTTCTTCTGGGTTGCCCGGATGATCATGTTGACCATGCACTTGGTGAAGAACGAGGACGGCACGCCGCAGGTACCGTTCAAGACCGTGTACGTGCACGGCCTGGTGCGTGATGGCCAGGGCCAGAAGATGTCCAAGTCCAAGGGCAACGTGTTGGACCCGCTGGACATCATCGACGGCATCGACCTGGAAACCCTGGTGCAGAAACGCACCTCGGGCCTGATGCAGCCAAAACTGGCGAAGAAGATCGAGAAGCAGACCCGCGACGAATTCGCCGACGGCATCGCCAGCTACGGCACCGACGCCCTGCGCTTCACGTTCTGCTCGCTGGCGTCCACCGGTCGCGACATCAAGTTCGACATGGGCCGCGTCGAAGGCTATCGCAACTTCTGCAACAAGATCTGGAACGCGGCGCGCTACGTGCTGGATAAGGGCGAAGACTGCGGCCAGAACGGCGAAGCCTATGAGCTGAGCCTGGCGGATCGCTGGATCATCTCGCAGCTGCAACGCACCGAAGCCGAAGTGACCCGCCAACTCGACCAGTTCCGTTTCGACCTGGCTGCACAGGCCTTGTACGAGTTCATCTGGAACCAGTATTGCGACTGGTACCTGGAACTGTCCAAGCCCGTGCTGTGGGACGAAAACGCGCCGGTCGAACGCCAGCGCGGCACCCGTCGCACCCTGGTACGCGTGCTGGAAGTGGCTCTGCGCCTGGCCCACCCGTTCATGCCGTTCATCACCGAAGAAATCTGGCAGCGCCTCGCGCCGCTGGCCGGTATCGAAGGCAAGACCATCATGTTGCAACCTTGGCCAGTGGCCAATGAAGCACGCATCGATGAGGCGGCCGAAAGCGATATCGAATGGCTCAAGACCCTGATGCTCGGCACGCGCAACATCCGCGCCGAGATGAACATCGGGCCGGGCAAGCCTTTGGCAGTGTTTGTGAAGAACGCCAGTGCCGAAGACCAGCGTCGTCTCACTGAGAACGATGCGCTGCTCAAGAAGCTGGCGAAGCTGGAGTCGATCACCGTATTGGCTGACGGCGCCGAAGCACCGCTGTCTGCCACCGCACTGGTGGGTGATATGGAAGTGCTGGTGCCAATGGCCGGCCTGATCGACAAGGGCGCCGAACTGGCCCGTCTCGACAAAGAGATCGCACGCCTGCAAGGCGAAGTGCAGCGGGTGGGCGGCAAGCTCTCCAACGCGGCGTTCGTCGACAAGGCGCCGGCTGAAGTGATCGAGAAAGAACGCGCCAAGTTGGCCGAGGCCGAACAGGCCTTGGGCAAGCTGGCGGAGCAACATGCGCGGATTTCCAGCCTGTAAGCTGCAATCTGTGTAGAAAAGAGACCTTCGGGTCTCTTTTTTTTGCCCAAAATACCCCGGTGCCAGGCTGGCAATACAGTCAATGTGGGAGGGGGCTTGCTCCCGATAGCGGTGTGTCAGCAACCTACAAATTGGCTGATACACCGCCATCGGGGGCAAGCCCCCTCCCACAGTTGACCGAGTTGCCTCCAAGATGTGTGACAATACCCGCCACATTGAGCCAACCCCAGAATCATCATGACCACCCCCAGCACGCCCAAGCCTCCACGCAAGAAGCCTAAAACCGCCGCCACGGCCAAGCCCGTCGCGCCGCGCAAAGAGGCGACCCTGCACCCACGCAACCGCCACACAGGCCGTTACGACTTCCCGGCGCTGATCAAGACCACGCCGGAACTGGCGAAATTCGTGATCCTCAACCCTTACGGCAAAGAGAGCATCGACTTCGCCAGCCCGGATGCTGTGCGCGTGTTCAACCGGGCGCTGCTCAAGTCGTTCTATGGCATCCAGCATTGGGACATCCCGGCGGATTACCTGTGCCCACCGGTGCCTGGGCGTGCGGACTACGTGCACTTCCTCGCCGACATACTGGCCAGCGTCAACGACGGCAAGGTCCCGCGTGGCTCCATCGTCAAGGTGCTGGATATCGGCATGGGCGCCAACTGCGTCTACCCGCTGATTGGCTATATGGAATACCGCTGGAACTTCCTCGGCTCCGAAGTCGACCCAATCGCCGTGGCGGCGGCCAAGGCCATCGTGCAGTCCAATGACCTGAGCAAGGTTATTCAGCTGCGCCAGCAAACCAACCCCAAGCAGATCCTGCTGGGCCTGTTGGAGCCGGGTGAGCGCTTTGACCTGACCATGTGCAACCCGCCTTTCCATGCGTCCATGGATGAAGCGACCAAGGGCAGCGAGCGCAAATGGCGCGCCTTGGGCAAGGCAGATCCGAAGCGCAAATTGCCGGTACTGAACTTCGGCGGCCAGTCGGCTGAACTGTGGTGTGAAGGCGGTGAAGCGCGTTTTGTCACGCAGTTGATCGCCGAGAGCGCGCACTTTGCCCACAAGGTGTTGTGGTTCAGCACCTTGGTGTCAAAAGCGTCGAACTTGCCTGCGATCGAGACGGCCCTGAAAAAGGCTGGTGTGTTGGAAAGCCAGGTGGTGGAAATGTCCCAAGGGCAGAAACAAAGCCGCTTCGTGGCCTGGACCTTCCAGACCAAGAACGAACAGCAGATCTGGCGCCAGCGCTGGGTTCGCGACTGACTCACTGTTGTGAGCGGGCTTTCTGTGGTGAGCGGGCTTGCCCCGCGCGGGGCTGCGAAGCAGCCCCACTCGGAGCACCGCGTTTCTCCAACCTAACCTCATTGCCGGTTTGGGGCGGCTTCGCCACCCCGCGCGGGGCAAGCCCGCTCACCACAACCAAGCCTGCGCAGGCAAATCGCAGGCAACAAAAAACCGTGCCCGGATCGCTCCGGAGCACGGTTTTTTTTGCTGCGTCTTACTTGTTAACAGCGTCGGTCAGGCCTTTGGCCACAACCAGCTTGATAACTTTCTTGGCAGCGATTTCGATGGCAGCGCCAGTCGAAGGGTTACGGCCAGTACGGGCAGGACGCTCGGTCACTTTCAGTTTGCCAACGCCTGGCAGAGTGATTTCGCCGCCGTTTTCCAGCTGATCAGCAACAACTTGAGCCAGTTGGTCCAGCAGAGCGCGCACGGTAGTTTTCGGTGCGTCTACTGCTTCAGCCAGGTCAGCGATCAGTTGGTCTTTAGTAATAGCCATTGTGGTGTTCCTTCCCTATCAAATTCATATGGATTGCAGAGTGCAGTGTCAGCCATCGAGCCCGACCATCAAGGCCTGGCACCCCAGGCCTACAACCACGGAGATCGGGGTTATAGATGCTTGAAACGGGGATTGGTTCGACCTGACAGATGCTGAATGCACGCTTAACGCCGAGACTTGGCGTAAGACGGGGCAAAACTAGCACAGAGACGGGGAAATATCCGCCTCTACCTACCCTTTTGGTCAGCTTTATCGCTCTAAACCGTGAAAAAAAGGCATATGGCCCGTCGGAGAGCGTCCAAAATGCCCTACAACACGTGTCTTGGCCAATGGGTGCGGTACACTGGGCGACTTTTCGGGGAGGCCAACCGCTCCCCTTCAACCAGCCGAGAAGCCCATGCCGATCCGTCATTGCATCGTCCACCTGATCGACAAAAAACCCGACGGCACACCCGCAGTTCTTCATGCCCGCGATTCAGAGCTGTCCGAATCCGCCGCCATCGAGAACATGCTTGCCGACCTCAACGAGAGCTACAACGCCAAACAAGGCAAGGCCTGGGGTTTCTTCCATGCCGAGTCTGGCGCGCACCCGTTCAGCGGCTGGTTGAAGGAGTATTTCGACGGTGGTCAGGATTTCACCACCTTCAGTCGCACGGCGGTCGAGCACCTGCAGAAGCTGATGGAAGAGTCCAACCTCTCCACCGGCGGCCACGTGTTGTTCGCCCACTACCAACAAGGCATGACCGACTACCTGGCCATCGCACTGCTGCACCACAGCGAAGGCGTGGCGGTGACCGATGAGCTGGACGTGACCCCTTCACGCCACCTGGACCTGGGCCAGTTGCACCTGGCGGCGCGCATCAACGTCTCCGAGTGGCAGAACAACAAGCAGTCCAAGCAGTACATCTCGTTCATCAAGGGCAAGAATGGCAAGAAGGTCTCGGAATACTTCCGCGACTTCATCGGCTGCCAGGAAGGCGTCGACGGCCCAGGCGAGACCCGCACCCTGCTCAAGGCCTTCAGTGACTTCGTTGAAAGCGAAGACCTGCCGGACGAGTCCGCCCGCGAAAAAACCAAGACCCTGGTGGACTACGCCAGCAGCCAGGCCAAGCTCGGTGAGCCCATGGGCCTGGAAGAACTGTCGGGGTTGATCGATGAAGATCGGCCTAAAGCGTTCTACGACCATATCCGCAACAAGGACTACGGCCTGTCACCGGAGATCCCGGCAGATAAACGCACCCTCAACCAGTTCCGCCGCTTCACCGGTCGCGCCGAGGGTTTGTCCATCAGCTTTGAAGCGCACTTGCTGGGCGACAAGATCGAGTATGACGAAGCGGCCGGCACCTTGATCATCAAGGGTTTGCCTACCCAACTGACTGACCAGCTCAAGCGCCGTAACTGATGCTCGGCGGGGTTTTAAAGAAAGTCCTGCTGGTGTTGTTGGTCGTCGTGGTGATCCAGAACTGGGGCAAGATCGAGCGGGTGTTTAACCCGTCGCAGGTGGTTTCGGAACAAACCCGGGCTTCGGCGCGGGTGGTGCTGTATGCCACCGAGTGGTGCGGGTACTGCAAGCAGATCCGCCGCTTCCTGGACCAGAAGGGCATCCCTTACCAGGCGTTTGATATCGAGAAAGACGCCCAGGCGCGCAAGGCGTATGAGGCATTGGGCGGCGGTGGAATTCCGTTTGTGGACGTCAACGGCACGCTGATTCGCGATTACAACCCCGAAAGGATCATGGCCGCGCTGAAGTAATCAGCGCACCACGATCATCCGCCCGAGCACATTGTGCTGCTCGAAACCCAGCACGGCCTGCAACGCATTCAGCACCGCCTGCGGGTCTTTGCTCGGAAAGCTGCCACTCACGCGCTTGGCGCCCATTTCGTCGTTGAGCAACAAAATGCGGCCGGGGTAGTAACGCTCCAGGTCCTTGACCACATCGGCCAGCGGCGCCTTGTAGTAGTTAAGCCAACCGTCGCGCCAAGCCAGGCGTGATTCACTGTCGACCGGGTGCATCGGATCGGCGATGCCATCGGCGTAGGCCACTTGCTGGCCTGCCGTCAGAATCTGCTGCTGGCCGCTCTTGGAGGGTGTTACCCCAACGCGTCCAGACAATACCGTCACCTGCGCACCTGCCGGTTGCAGGCGCACTTCAAACTGAGTGCCCAGCACCCGCGCTTCCCCCGTGCCCGCTTGTACTACAAAGGATTGGCCCGTGTGGGTCACGCTAAAAAACCCCGCGCCACGACGCAATTGGATATGTCGCTCGCCGTGGCTGAAATCCACAGCAATCGCGCTGTCGGCGTCGAGGGTGACCAGGGATTGATCGGCCAGGGTGACGGTTTTCACTTCCCCCGGCGCAGTCACGTAGTCGGCGCCAAAGTCATCGACCCAGCGTAAAGGTTGCCAACCCGCGCCCAACGACACCATCAGCAGCAAGCACGCGGCCATCGCCAAGGCACCAGACCAACGCACCACCCGCGAACGCCTGGAGGTGTTCATCGCATTGAGGTAGCCCTGTAATGCCAGCGCGTCTTCGTCTGCCAGTTTACGTGCCGGTATTTCGCTCAACTCCCACAGCACCTGGGCCTGTGAATAAGCTTCTATGTGCGCGGGGTCGGCCCGCAGCCACCGGCTGAACGTGGCTTGGTCACCGCTGCTGGGCTGATCGTGCAGCAGGCTCAGCCAGGCCAGGGCGGCGTGTTCCTGGTCGGGCGTGGGGGTGCGGTTCACGGTGCTTTCCCTGGCGTGCGTGGGGGTGAGGGTCCACGAAGGCTGGCCTTGCAGGCTTCGAGGGCACGCATCATATGTTTTTCCACGGCACTTTGGGATAAACCCATGGCCTTGGCGATTTCGGCGTACTTGCGGCCATGAATGCGGTTGAGCAGGAAGATCTGCCGAGTGCGTTCCGGCAAACTGCGCAGCGCGGCTTCGACATGGCGCAGGTCATTGCCTGCTTCAAGCGCGGCCTGGGGTTCACAGCTTTGGTTATGTTGCTGCTCGGGCATCCAACTTTCGCTGTTGCGCGCGCGTGCGCCTTCACTGCGCAGATGGTCGATGGCAATGTTGCCAGCGCAGCGCAGCAGGTAGGTGCTGAGTTCTTCGACCTGCACCAACGGCCGACGCCAGAAGCGCAGGAATAAATCCTGCACCAGGTCCGCCGCCGTGGCGCGACAGCCCACACGCCGGCTGACCAGGGCTTCCATCTGCGAACGCTGGGAGAGGAACACTTGCAGAAAGTGCGCACGCCCGCCCGCCACATCAGCCTGCTGGCTGTCTTGGGATTCGGGCGGGGTGCTGATCATCATGAAGGGGCGCTCAGAGGGTGGCGAAAGCCGCAACAGGGCTGGCCAGCAGGCCGACGCCCGCCAACATCAAGGCCAGCCTTGGCCGATACGGCAATAACAGCACCAGTAGCAATGCGCTGAGCATCAACACCGCGCACCACTCCACCAGGCCCCGGCTCCAGCCAGCGATGGTGACGGCTGGCCAGATCGAAGCGGTCAGCAGCAACCAACCGACGGCACGTAGCCCCAGGCGCCGACGGGGCGACGGCTTGCTGTGCAGCAGCTCGCCATGATGACGGTCGGTGGCCAGGCACAACGCGGTAAACCCCGCGTAACACATCAAGAGTGCGAGGAGCATTCAGTTCGCCTCCTGCTTGAAAGCCAATGGGCGTGCGCGTTCGGCCTTGGGTTGCGCGGCGGTACGATGCTGCATCTTCCAGGCCGCCCAGCCGAGGAATACACCGCTGGTCAGGCACGTCAGGTCGAAACCGGCCATGGCCCAGTCGCCCGTCGCCAGAGAAACACCCAGATGATGCGAGGTTGTAAGTGCATTGAGCACGGGAATCGCCACAAACAGCAGCGCGCCGCAGCTCAGTTGCTCGACCCAACCCTGGCGACCGCGACGCACAATCGCGTGCAACAGGCTTACGCCCCAGGCAATAAAGAAGGTTTGCACTTCCCAATCAGAGCGCTCGGCAACACTCACCGGCAGCAGGCGATTGGCCCAGAAGAACGCAGCGATGGCGATCATCAGCCCGGACATGCTGGCGATGTTCAGCACCTCCACCAGGCGCAATTCAAATGGCATCACGCCGGTCTTGGCGTGCTTGAGCTGACGTTTGCCCAGCCAGATCACCAGGCCGGTGCCAATCATCGCGGTGCCCGCCAGGCCGCAGATAAAATACAACCAGCGCAGCACCGGGCCGGCGAAATGGCCCATGTGCAGGCCGTAGAAACTGCCACCGATCACTGCCGGCAGCGACTGCTCGCCGCTGGCGCGTAACAACTCACCGGTGTTGCCGTTGAACGACACGATACTGTCGAATTCATGCACCACGTTGTCGGAACTGGCGCGATACACATTCACCGAGGCGTTCACATCACCGGGGTTATTGACCCCCAGCCGCCCGACATGGCCACCATCCCATTGCGCCCGTGCTTGCTCGTACATCGGCAACAGCGGCATCAACGTGCCTGGCTGGCCCAGCGCCGGTGCGTTGTTGGTGGCGGGGAACACCTCGTTGAAGAACGCGCGGGTATCGCCACCATATGAGGCCAGGATCGGCGCCGGCATCACCATGCTCATGAAAATCACCAGGCTGCTGTAGGTGATCATCAAGTGGAAAGGCAGCACCAGCACACCCACCGCGTTATGCCCGTCGAGCCAGGAGCGCTGGCCCTTGCGGGGGCGGAAGGTGAAAAAGTCCTTGAAGATTTTTTTGTGGGTGATGATGCCGGTGATCAATGCAACAAACATCACCATCGCGGCGATCGTCGACAGCCAGCGGCCCCAGGGGTGGGGCATTTGCAGTTGAAAGTGGAAGCGATAGAAGAAGTCGCCACCCATGCTTTCGCGGGCCTGCACGTCTTGGCCGGTCACCGGGTCGAGGGTTTTGCGGGTGAAATTGCCGCGCTTGCCGGGGTCGATCTTGTCTTGCCACATCACCGTCAGGGCGGGGTCGCGGCTGTCTGGCAAGTTGATAAACCAACGTGCGGCGCTCGGCGCCACTTGCTGCAGATAGGTCTGCGCAACGTTCAGGCTGCGGGCATCGTCCAGTGGATACGCCTGCATTTCGGGCTGCATCCAATGGCTGATCTCATCCTTGAAATACGACAAGGTGCCCGTCAGGAAAATCGCAAACAGCAGCCAGCCAAAGATCAGCCCGGCCCACGTGTGCAACCAGGCCATCGCCTGGCGAAAGCCCTCTTTCATGTGCGCACCATCCACAGCCCTACGCCTGCCAGGGTGGCAAACGCGGCGCTGGGCAGCATCACGCCAAACCAGGCACGCCATGCCGTACGGCAGGCAAAGCACCAGAGCACCGCCAGCAGATAGAACACAAACGAGCTCATCATCCCGGTGATCACCGCATCGGCGCGGGACGTGGGCATCCATAACGCCAGGCAGATGGCGGCCAGCGAGGCCATCAGGTAGCCACCGACCACCGCTGCGAGCACGCGCGAAGTGACAGCCAAACGGTAACGTGCGGGAAGTGAGGTTTTGCTTTTCATGCAGGAGGCGCCAGGTTCATCAGCCAGCAATATTAATGATAAATATTCTCATAAGCAAAACAGAACAGATGAAACACCTGCGCTGACGCATTGCCGAACCCCACCCAGCCGCCTACAATGCGAACAATTCTTGTTCTCTAACGTATGCCGATACGTGTGGAGTATTCCCGTTGCAGCCGTCCAACACCGTCGAAGTTCTGTACAACGACCATCACCACTGGCTCACCGGCTGGTTGCGACGCAAGCTCGGCTGCCCGCAAAGCGCCGCAGACCTGGCACAAGACACCTTTATTCGTGTGCTCACCGCCCGTGAAACACCCACACTGATCGAACCCCGCGCCTTCCTCACCACGGTGGCCAAGCGCGTGCTGTTCAACTTCTACCGCCGCCAAGACCTGGAACGCGCCTACCTCGACGCCCTGGCACAAATGCCTGAGCACGTGGCGCCGTCAGAAGAAGAACGCGCAATTATCCTGCAGACCCTGGTCGAGCTGGATCAACTGCTCGATGGCCTGCCCGTCCAGGTCAAGCGTGCGTTCCTGTTGGCCCAGCTCGATGGCCTCACCTATGCGCAAATTGGCGCGCAATTGGGTATCTCCATCGCCACCGTCAAACGCCACCTGACCAAGGCGGCCATGCGCTGCTATTTCGCCCTATGAATTTCTCGACCCAAGTCGCCGAACAAGCCGTGAATTGGCTGATGCAAATGCAGCAAGGCGCACTTAACCCGCGCCAGCAAGCGGCCTGGCAGCAATGGCTCAATGCCCACAGCGAACACCAGCGTGCCTGGGACCACATGCAGCGCGTCAACCAACGCCTACGCGGCATGCCCTCGCCCCTGGCCCACGCCGCCTTGAACGCGCCGACCTCCACCAGCCGTCGCCAGGCGCTCAAGCTGCTGTTGATCCTGGGGGCCGGTTCTGCCGCCGCGTGGAGCCTGCGCCAGCACCATATCCTGCCGCCACTGACCGCCGATTACCGCAGCCCGGTGGGCCAACGCCGCAAGGTGCAATTGGCGGATGGCAGCCAGTTGCAGCTCAATACCGGCAGTGCGGTGGATGTGCATTTCGATGGCCAGCAGCGGCTGATCCGCCTGCTTGAAGGCGAAATACTGCTGACCGGCGCCAAAGGCAGCACACCGCTCAACGTATTGACCGGCCAAGGCCTGCTCACCAGCCAGACGGCGCGGTTCAACGTGCGCCAATTCAACGACCACGCCCAACTGGCAGTGCTCGACGGCCAGGTCGAGGTGATGCCCAACACCTACAGCGGGCTGCCGCTGACGGTGCAGGCCGCGCACCAAGTCAACTTCACCCGCAAGGGCTGGGACACCCCGCGCCCTACTGATGCCAACAGCGGCGCCTGGGCCGACGGCATGCTAGTGGCTGCCCACATGCGCCTGGAAGATTTCCTCGGCGAACTGGGCCGTTATCGCCGGGGCCAGGTTAACTGCGACCCGCAGGTAGCCAACCTGCTCATCTCGGGCAGCTACCCACTGGACGACAGCGAGCGCATTCTCGACCTGCTGGAAGTCAGCCTGCCGGTCAAGGTGCGGCGCTTTACCCGCTATTGGGTCACCGTGCAGGCACGGGTTTAAATTCATTTGATAAAAGTGTGAGCCGTTTTCCACACCTCGCGTGACAGAGAAGGAAAGCCACCTTGATCCTTCCTTCTCAGGACCGCTCTTCATGCCCCAGCAACCGACGTTTCTTGCCCGTACTGTGCGCCAACTCCTACTCGGCGCCAGCCTGAGTCTTACTGTGCTGCCCGCAGCAATGGCCGCTGACGCCAAGCCCTATCACATCGCACCGTCGTCGCTGGAAGCCGCGCTGAATCAATTTGGCCGCGAAGCCGGCGTGTTGATTTCCTTCGGTTCCGAGGTGACTGCGGGCATGCAGAGCCGTGGTCTGTCGGGCAATTTCAGCACCGCCGAAGGCCTGCAAAAACTGCTGGAAGGCACCGGCCTGCAAGCCCGCGCCGAAGGCGACAATGCCTACAGCCTGCAACCGGCCAACGCTCCCGCGACCATCGAGTTGGGCACCTCCAGCGTGGTCGGCGACTGGCTCGGCGACGCCGCGCAGACCAATGTGTTCGAACACCCCGGCGCCCGTGATGTGATCCGCCGTGAAGAGTTCGAACGCCAGGGCGCCACCCAGGCCCGCGATGTGCTCAACCGCATCCCCGGCGTCAACGCCCCGGAAAACAACGGCACCGGCAGCCACGACATGGCGCTGAACTTCGGCATTCGCGGCCTCAACCCGCGCCTGGCGTCGCGCTCCACGGTGTTGATGGACGGCATTCCGGTGCCCTTCGCGCCCTACGGCCAACCGCAGCTGTCGTTTGCGCCCATCAGCATGGGCAATATGGACGCCGTGGACGTGGTTCGCGGCGGCGGCGCGGTGCGCTACGGCCCGCAAAACGTCGGCGGCGTGGTCAACTTCGTAACCCGGGCGATCCCGGATGCACCCACGGTCAAAGGTGGTTTCCAGACTGAAACCAGCCCGTCCTCCAGCCACGATGGCTTCAAGACCACCGCCAACCTGCTGGCCGGCGGCACCGCCGACAACGGCCTGGGCGGCGCGATTTTGTACTCCGGCACCCGTGGCGGCGACTGGCGTGAAAACAGCAACACGCGCATCGACGACCTGATTCTCAAGGGCAACTACCAACTGGACGAAGCCAACAGCTTCAACGCCATGGCCCAGTACTACGAAGGCCAGGCCGATATGCCTGGGGGTTTGAACGTGGCGGACTATAAGGCTGACCCGTATCAGTCCACCCGCCCCTACGACAAATTCTGGGGCCGCCGTACGATGTTTAACGCCGGTTACCGCTACGAAGAAGACCGCCGCGAATTCACCGTGAGCACCTTCTTCACCACCACCTTGCGCAACGGCTACCTCGACCAGACCCGCTTCCTGTCACTGTCACCTCGCGAATACTGGGTGCGCGGCCTCGAAACCCGCTTCGCCCAAGGCTTCGACCTTGGCAATACCAGTCACGAAGTGGGCGTGGGCTATCGCTACATCAACGAAGCCGGCCACGAGCTGCGCTACACCACGCCGATCGCGGCCGAGCAGCAAATCCCCAACACCGGCAGCAAGAACGACCGTGACACCCGTGGCAGCACCGAAGCCAACGCGTTCTTCATTGATGACCGGATTGATATCGGCAAGTGGACCATCACCCCGGGCATCCGCTACGAAATGATCAAGTCGCAGCAGACCGACCACATCAACAACCTCAATTACAAAGGCGACTACAGCACCGCGTTGCCGGCATTGAACGTGCTCTACCACCTCACCGACAGCTGGAACCTCTACGCCAACACCGAAGGCTCGTTCGGCAGCGTGCAGTACAGCCAGATGGCCAAGCGCGTGCCCAGTGGGCAAGTCAAACCGGAAAAGGCCCGCACCTGGGAAATCGGCACGCGCTATGACGACGGCACCCTGCGTGCAGAAATCGGCGCCTTCCTGATCAACTTCGACAACCAATATGAAAGCAACCAGACCGACGACTCGGTGATCGCCCGTGGCGAGACTCGCCACCAAGGTATCGAAACCAGCGTCAACTACGCCCTCGACGGTTTGAGCCCGGCACTGGCAGGGTTTGATGTGTACGCCAGCTACGCCTACGTCGATGCCACCATCCGCGAAGACGGCCCAAACAAAGGCAACCGCGTGCCCTTCTCGTCCAAGCACAAAGGCACGATGGGTGTGGGTTACACCGAAGGCCGTTGGAAACTCAATGTGGACAGCAGCTTCCAGAGCAGCCAATTCGCCGACAACGCCAATACCCAGCAGGAAAGTGCTGACGGCAGCACCGGACGCATCCCTGGCTACATGCTGTTCAGCAGCCGCGCCGCGTACGATTTCGGCCCGCAACTGTCGGATCTGAACGTGGCGGTGGGTGTGAAAAACATCTTCAACACCCAGTACTTCACCCGCTCGTTTGATGACAACAACAAAGGCAAGTACGTGGGTGAGCCGCGTACGGTCTACGTGCAGACCTCTATCGCGTTCTAGCCACACATCAGTTGCCTGCCAGGCAACTGGGGGTGGCCGCTACCAGCGCGTCGATGGCGCAGCGGGTTTTGGCCGGCATATGGGGTGCGGTCGGCCAGAGCACGTGAATCGGCGCAGGCTGTTCGCGGTACTCCGGCAGCACCGCTTCGAGTTGACCGCGCAGCACGTAATGGGCGATCAGCCAACTCGGCAACCACGCCAGGCCAACACCTGCAATGGCGGCATCGGCCACGGCCTGGAGGTCGTCCAGCACCAGCGGCGATTTCATCCGTGAGCGATGAGGGGTGTTGGTTCTGTAGGCAATGCCTCGATGGCCTGTCAGATCATCGCTGGACTTAATTCGACCCACGCGTTGCAGATAGGCCGGTGATGCGGCCAGGCCCATGGCCTGCTCCCCCAGACGGCGTGCGTTCAGGCGATCGGTGTCGGGTAATGAGCCGATGCGCACGGCGATATCGAAGCCTTCCTGCACCAGGTCGGTCATGCGGTCAGAGAATGAAATCTCGATCTCCAACTCTGGAAAACGCTCCATCAACCCCCACAGCGCAGGCGCCGCATAGTGATGCCCGAACGCCAACGGCACGCTGGCCCTCAAGCGTCCCCTTGGCTGTTGCCGACCGCTTTCCAGTACCGATTCGGCAGCTTCGAGTTCTGCCAGTGCGCGTAGGCAATGCTCGTAGTATGCCTGTCCATCTTCGGTCAGATGTTGGCGTCGGGTTGAGCGCTGCAACAGGCGCGTGCCCAAGCGTGCCTCCAACCGCGCCAGGCCTTTGCCGACCGCGGAGCGCGTGAGGTTCAGCCGCTCGGCGGCCTCCGTCAGGTTGCCGCTTTCCACAATGTGTAGAAACAGTTCAACGCCGTCAAAACGTGGGATGGCCATGGTTGGATTGTCGCCCTTGATTCCCCTATTAACGGAAAACTTATCACGAATAAATCGCTGAATTCCCCTGAAAATAACGGCACGTCATCTTTCAGGAGAATCACATGCCCCCCGCCGCCACGTTATCGGCCCGCAGCACGCCAAGCACCACCAGAAACGGCCTGGCCCTCACCGCCGTCTGCCTGGTGGCCCTGATGTTCGGGCTGGAAATCTCCAGCGTGCCCGTCATCCTGCCCACCCTCGAACAGCAACTGGGCACCGGCTTCCAGGACGCCCAATGGATCATGAATGCCTACACCCTGGCCTGCACCAGCGTGCTGATGGCCGCCGGTACGCTGGCGGATCGCTTTGGCCGCCGGCGCATGCTGGTGCTGTGTTTATGGCTGTTCGGTTTCGCTTCGCTGGCCTGTGGGTTGGCCAGCGATGCTTCTACGCTGATCACGGCACGTTTCGTACAGGGCGTTGGCGCTGGGGCGATGATGATCTGTCAGTTCGCGATTCTGTCGCACCAATTCCGCGAGCCGGCAGCACGAGCGCGGGCCTTTGCGGTGTGGGGCGTGATCGCCGGCATAGGCTTGGGGTTCGGGCCGATGGTCGGCGCGTTGATCTTGGCGGTGGCTGACTGGCGCTGGGTATTTCTCGTCCACTTGCCGCTGACCTTGCTTACATTGGGACTGCTGCATATCAGCGTGCAGGAGTCTCGCGACCCCGCCGGCCATCGCCTCGATATCGCCGGCATGCTCACCCTGACACTGGCGGTGTTCGCCTTGGTGTACTTCATTACCCAGGGCAGCGAGTACGGTTTCGGCACACCGGCCATGCTCGGCTGGGCTGCTTTGTCGTTGGCCGGATTGCTGCTGTTCATCTACGTTGAACGCCGCAGCGCCCACCCGATGTTCGATTTCTCAGTGTTTCGTATCCAGCGTTTCAACGGCGCGTTGATGGGTTCGGTCGGCATGAATTTCAGCTTCTGGCCGTTCATGATCTACCTGCCGCTGTATTTCCAGGCGGGGTTGGGCTACGACACCCTCACCACCGGCGGCGCCCTGCTTGCCTACACCTTGCCCACCTTGCTGGTGCCGCCGCTGGCCGAACGCCTGGCCCTGCGCTACGGCGCCGAACGCATCATCCCCCTCGGCCTGGGCCTGATGGGCGCGGGGTTCTTGAGCATGGCGGTCACCAACAGTACCGCCCAACCGAGCATCGTGCTGGTGCTGCTCAGTTGCATGATTGCCGGGGTTGGCCTCGCCTTGACCAACTCACCCACCACCAACACCACCACCGGTTCAGTCTCGGCCGACCGCGCCGGCATGGCCTCGGGCATCGACCTGAGTGCACGACTGATCACCCTGGCGCTCAACATCGCGCTGATGGGTTTGGTGTTGCTACTGGGGATCAGCCATCAACTGGCCGCCCTGTTGCCCGCAAGCACGGCAATGGATTGGCCGACCATCAGCCAAAATATCGCGGCGGGCAAGTTGGACTTATTGGGCCTGAGCGCTGACGACGCCCGGGTGGCACTGCGCCATGGCGCTGGCTGGGCCATGCTCTTCGCGGGCGTGGGGGCTGCCGGGTTGGCCGTGCTGAGCGGGTATTTTTTCCGACGCGGCCAGTAACGAAAACGGGCCTGCAAATGCAGGCCCGTTCGGTAGGGGATGAAAGAACTGTCAGCTATCAGCTGTTAAACACGGCGCGTTCTTTTTCCAGAAACTCCTGCTCAAGCTCATCTTCATTGACCTTGGTATCCGACAGACTTTTACCGGCAGCGCGTGGCTTGCCTTGCAGTCGACCAAACAAATGCTCCAGCGCGTGATCGAGCTTGGTGGCTGCACCATCGATCGCCTGTTCCAGGGTATCGGCTTTATGCAGTACCGAGAGCGGTTGATGGCCTTTTGGCCGCGCTTCCAGGCGGCAACTCAGATCGTGCGGGCCAGGCTTGTCGCCGTTTTCATCCCGCAGGTAGACCTCCACTCGGGTCAGGTCTTCTTCGTAACGGTCGAGCGTGCTCTCAATGGTAGTTCGTACCCACTCCTCCAGTCGGATGCTGCTTTCAATATGGTTATCGCTATTGACTTGGATTTGCATAGTTCTTCCCTTATTTCAGCTAGCTCGCGAGAGGTCACAACTGCAACACCGATGCGGTGAAACCATGACCTCTTGACTACACAATTGAGCAGTCAGAGAAACAATTCAACCCCTTTGAAAAGATAAATCCCACATTACAAATTAAGTCTGACTACGAGCAAAAACACTGTTAGGGTGGGGAGTTAGTTACATCTTCTTACGCCCAGCCGACTTCATAATTGCCCCTCTCCCAACGGGTGCAATCCGCGAAAAATCTCTGCTTCTTCCACCAGCCAATCATGCACCGCCCGCACGCCCGGATGGCTCAGCGCGCCTGGCGCGTACAGCAGCACGTAGCGTTTGTGATTGGGCACAGCCAGGCCAAACGGCACGATCAAGGTGCCGCGCTCCAGCTCATCATTGAGCAAGGTACGCCGAGCAATGGCCACGCCCATCCCGGCGATGGCCGCTTCGATGGTCAAGTGGTTGCGGTTGAACGTGTGACCACGGCGTACGTCGGCTTCGTGATAGCCGATGGCATTCAGGTAAAACTCCCACTCGGCGTACTCATAACTCCCACGCCAGGCGGTAATGTCGTGTAGCAGCGGAAAATGCACCAGATCGGCCGGGCCATGCAACGGCGGGCGACCGCGCAGCAGGCTCGGGGCGCACACCGGGAAAATTTGCTCATCCAACAGGGCTGTGGATAACAGGCCGGGGTAGCTGCCATCGTTCAGGTCGATGGCCAGGTCGAAGTCACCCTCATGCAACGCGATGCTGCTGTCTTCGGCGACCATGCGCAGTTGAATATCCGGGAAACGTTGCTGCAAGCGCGGCAATCGTGGCGTCAGCCATTTGCCGAGAAACGAAGGGATAGAACGCAGGCGTAACGTGCCGCTGATCATCCCCGCATCCAGCCGCTGCAATTCGGCATCGATGCTGCCGTAAGCCTCCCCTACCGTCGCTGCCAGTCGCTGCCCTTCTGCACTTAGCTCCACGCCCCGCGCGCGCCGATGAAACAAACGAAAACCCAGGCGCTCCTCCAGTTGGCGAATCTGCTGGCTCACCGCCCCCGGCGTGATGTGCAGTTCTTCAGCGCAGCGGGTAAACGACAAATGCCGCGCGGCGCAGGAGAAAACGTGCAACCAGACGTAGGTCTGGCCATGAAGGTGGCGGGTCATAGGGTTTAGTCCTGCTAAAGGGTGTCTTAGGATAATTCGTTGGTCAGTGCCGATCCAGAGGCTCAGTATCGCGCCAATTGCGCTCGTCCTACAAAACATGGCAGCGATTCCTACTCCATTGCTTGTAAGGCTTTAGCATGGCTATCAGTGTTTTCGATCTATTCAAAGTGGGCATCGGCCCATCCAGCTCCCATACCGTCGGCCCCATGCGGGCGGCGGCGACCTTTGCCCAGGCGCTGATCGACCAACAATTGCTGAGCGACACCCGCCGCGTTGAAGTGCGCCTATACGGCTCGCTGTCCGCCACGGGTGTGGGCCATGCCACCGACCGCGCCTGCGTCATGGGCCTGATGGGCGAATGGCCGGACACGGTCGACCCCACTTCGATCAACGGCCGCATTCAACATCTGCGCGAGTCTGGCCGCCTGTTGCTCGCAGGCCAGCAGGACATTGCCTTCAACTGGCACACCGACCTCCTGCTGCTGGATGAAAGCCTGCCCTACCACCCCAACGCCATGTCCCTGCACGCCTATGGCGACAAAGGCTTGTTGAGCGAACAAACCTACTACTCAGTGGGCGGCGGCTTCATCATCGAAGCGGCTGAGGCCGCCTCCGGTATCGCGCCGACCAGCGATGTGGAATTGCCCTACGACTTTTCCAGCGCCGTCGAACTGCTGGCCTTGTGCAACAAGCACGGCCTGCGGGTTTCCGAATTGATGATGGCCAACGAGCTGGCCTGGCGTAGCGATGAACAAATCCGCAGTGGTTTGCTTCATATCTGGTCGGTGATGCGCGAGTGCGTGGAGCAAGGCCTGCGCGATGAAGGCATCTTGCCCGGCGGCCTGGATGTGCCACGCCGTGCGGCGAAATTGCACCGCAGCCTGTTGGAAATCGGCAAACCGAATGTCATCACTTCGACCCTGTCGGCGATGGAGTGGGTGAACCTGTTTGCCCTCGCCGTCAACGAAGAAAACGCCGCCGGCGGGCGCATGGTCACTGCGCCCACCAATGGCGCGGCGGGGATCATCCCGGCGGTGCTGCATTACTACATGAAATTCAACGCCGACGCGTCCGACGACGACGTGGTCAATTTCTTCCTGGCTGCCGCCGCTGTCGGCATCCTGTGCAAGAAAAACGCCTCGATCTCCGGCGCCGAGGTCGGCTGCCAGGGCGAGGTCGGTTCGGCCTGCGCCATGGCCGCCGCCGGGCTCGCCGACATCCTTGGCGCCACCCCCGAGCAACTGGAAAACGCCGCCGAAATCGGCCTGGAACACAACCTCGGCCTCACCTGCGACCCCGTCGGTGGCCTGGTTCAGGTGCCGTGCATCGAGCGCAACGCCATCGCCGCCGTCAAGGCCATCAACGCCACGCAAATGGCCCTGCGCGGTGACGGCAAACACTTCATCTCCCTCGACCGGGTGATCCGCACCATGCGCGATACCGGCGCCGATATGCATGACAAGTACAAAGAAACTTCACGGGGCGGCCTGGCGGTCAGCTGGGTGGAGTGCTGATCGGAGCACTGCTACCCGCCCCAACGTGAGCCCGCGCAAAAATAATAACGAGGCAATAACGATGACCGATGTACGTACACCTGCCGTTGAGAATGCAGTAGACAACACCGTTACAAAGGGCTGGACCAAACACGACACCACTTGGATGCTCGGCCTGTACGGCACCGCCATCGGCGCTGGCACCCTATTTCTGCCGATCAACGCTGGCGTCGGTGGTTTCTGGCCGTTGATCGTGCTAGCGCTGCTGGCCTTCCCGATGACCTTCTTCGCTCACCGTGGGCTGACGCGTTTTGTGTTGTCGGGCAAATCCGGCGACATAACCGAAGTGGTCGAAGAACACTTCGGCGTCGGCGCAGGCAAGCTGATCACCCTGCTGTATTTCTTTGCCATCTTCCCGATCCTGCTGGTGTACAGCGTGGCGCTGACCAACACCCTGGGCAGCTTTATGGAGCACCAACTGCACATCGCCCCGCCGCCTCGGGCGATCCTGTCGCTGGTGCTGATCCTCGGTCTGATGGCGATCGTACGTTGCGGCCAAGGCGTGATCGTCAAGGCCATGAGCGTGCTGGTGTACCCGTTCGTCGCGGCGTTGCTGTTACTGGCACTCAGTCTTATCCCCAACTGGAACGGCGCATTTTTCGCCTCCGCTGGCGAAGGCATGCCGTTGCCACTGTTCTTCAAGACCCTGTGGCTGGCGATCCCGGTGATGGTGTTTTCGTTCAACCATTCGCCGATCATCTCCGCGTTCGCCGTCGACCAAAAACGCGTGTACGGCCCCCAGGCCGAGCGCAAAAGCAGCGGCATTTTGGCCACCGCCCACGGCATGATGGTGTTGACCGTGATGTTCTTCTGCTTCAGCTGCGTACTTGCGCTGTCGCCAGCTGACTTGGCAGCCGCCAAGGCGCAAAACATTTCAATCCTGTCTTACCTGGCCAACCACTTCCAAACCCCGGTGATCGCTTACGCAGCGCCATTGATCGCCTTGGTGGCCATTACCAAATCCTTCCTCGGCCATTACATCGGTGCCAGCGAAGGCTTCCAGGGTTTGATCGTCAAATCCTTGCGCGGGCGTAACCGTTCAATGTCGGCCAAATGGCTGGAGCGCAGCACTGCGCTGTTCATGGTGCTGACCTGCTGGGCCGTGGCGACCTTCAACCCAAGCATCCTGGGCATGATCGAAACCATGGGCGGGCCGATCATCGCGTGCCTGCTGTTCCTGATGCCGATGTACGCGATCCGCCGCGTGCCGTCGCTGCGCCAGTACTCGGGCCAAGTGTCGAACGTGTTTGTGGTGGTAATTGGGCTGATTGCGCTGTCTGCGATCGTTTTTTCGGTACTGCCCTGAAACAGGTCACCGGTCTCAAGCACAACTTGGGTCAAATGTGGGAGGGGGCTTGCCCCCGATAGCGGTGCATCAACCAATGAATACTTGGCTGACACACTGCCATCGGGGGCAAGCCCCCTCCCACATTCAAATCCCACTGCCTGGCAGAACGCCGCACGGCACGCCCTTTGCTGTACAGCTCTTGAGGGAAACGGACTTTAGTGAATGGCCGGTGGTCAGGAAACGCGAACTAATCCCGACACCGGTCGTCAATGACTGCAGGTTCTTATCAGGCGGTACGCACCATGGACAATCCTTTTCAGATCATCACCGACACCTTCACCCCTGAATACCGCGTCAATTTGAGCATCCAGCGGCTGGACGGCAGCATCATGCTCACCCTGTCCAACGAGGCGGGCGTGGTCGCCAAGCGCATGATCAGCGCCGAACAACGCAACGACCCGCAACGGCTCAAGCGCCTGGTGCAAAGCATTCAATTCGGTATTGCCATTGAGCAGGGCCACAGCGCCATGGAGATTTTGGCGGTGATGACTGATGGCGATCACAAGCTGTTGCAGCGCCCGCCAACGCGAGCGCTGCCCTTTAGCGTCGGGCTTTAAAGCTCGCCCTTCTCGGTTTCCAGGCTCGCCTCGCCCTTGCGACGCGGGCCTTCGACTTTCACCGAGGGGAACGCCGACGAGGCGTAGCGCACCACCAGAATCGCGAATGCCAGCAGCAGAATCCCACCGCACAGGTAGATGATGCCTACGTCTGGCGGGTTGTGGTGGGACACGTTGGAGATCAGCAGACGCGTCAGCGCAGTGATAGCCACGTAGATCAAAAAGCGCACCGGCATGTGGTTGGTCTTGAAATAAATCCCGACCATCGCCCCCAATTCCAGGTAGATGAACAGCAGCAAGATGTCATCGATCTTGATGTGCCCATTCTCCAGCATCCCCAGAAATTCCATCACCGCCGCCCAGGCCGTCACCGCACCAATGGCGAACAGCGCCAGGTAATGGAACGACTCGACAAACAGATTGCCCAGCGACTCAGCCAGCTCATGCACATTCTGGCGCAGCCTTTCGGCCCAGTTGATTTTCACGATGATGCTTCCTTAGGTCGGCTCGACCGGATAATGCGGGTTGGACGTGACGGTTGTTCTGCATGCAGAAAAAAGGCCAGGCACTGCAGAGTGAGATGATGGCGGGGTGATATGAGGCACTCCAAACCTGTAAATACGGGCTACATTAAAAAACTGCTACCCAAACCCTTCGGTTTGGCTTACCCTTTTCGCTGTATATAAATACAGTAGTCGTAAAAGACAACTATCGTGAAGGCATGTGAGGTGGTGAATGGCCGTCGAAGTGGTATACCGCAGCAGCCGAGATCTGGAGCGTTTGTTCATGGATAAAGCCGAAGCTGACCGTCATGACAAGATGCTTGAACTCGCTGAGTTGCTGGCAGAAGTGTTGCAAAAGGCCGTGCCGTCGCTGAGCGAGCAGCAGGTCGAAGAAGCCGGGATCTACATGGCGAAGAATCGCGATGTCTTTGCCAAGGCGTTCAAGAGCCAACCAGACGCGCTGTCTGAGTTGCTGAACGCTACGGCGGAATAAAGCCCGAATTGAACAGGCCCTGAATCATTGATTCAGGGCCTTTTTAATGCGCGGGTTATTTGTACAACAGGCGTTCGGCCAATTCGTTCGCGACCCGTGCTGGGCTGCGTTTTTCGGCTTGGGCGTGGGCGAAGATTTCAGTGAGGCGTGTACCGATGTTGGACAGGTGCGCGGTGATGCTGGTCAGTTCCGCGCCGCCGTGCTTGAGCGCGACGTAGATCAAACCGCCAGAGTTGATGACGTAGTCGGGGGCGTAGAGGATGCCGCGCCCTTCCAACTGATCGGCCACCTCCAGGTTGGTCAATTGCGCACTGGCCGAACCGGCCACGGCGGCGCAGCGCAACTGGCCGACACTCTGGCGATTGAACACCGCGCCCAGGCCGCAAGGGGCAAGGATGTCGCAGGGGGTGCTGAGCAAGGCGTCGTTGGCAATCGGGTGTGCGCCCAACTGCTCCATGGCCAATTGCACCTTGCCGTGGTCGATGTCGCTCACCAGCAGTTCGGCGCCGGCGGCATGCAGTTGTTCGGCCAAGGCAAAGCCGACGTTGCCCAGGCCCTGCACCGCCACGCGCAGGCCTTCTAGGTTATCGCTGCCCAAGCGCGCCATGGCGGTGGTGCGAATGCCCGCAAACACACCCATGGCCGTGTGGGACGATGGGTCGCCGGCCGCCGTAGTACTGGTGACGAAGCGGGTTTGTTGGGCGATGCAGTCCATGTCGGCCACTGAGGTGCCGCTGTCGATGGCAATGATGAAGCGGCCGTCGAGTTTTTCGATACAACGGCCAAAGGCTTCAAACAGTGCGGCGCGGCTTTGCACATGCGCGGGGCGCAGGATCACCGCGGTGCCACCGCCCACCGGCAAACCGGCCAGGGCCGCTTTGTAGCTCATGCCTTGGGCCAGGCGCGCGGCATCGGCCACGGCACTTTCGTCGTCGGGGTAGGAGAGATAACGACAGCCGCCAAGAGCGGGGCCAAGGCGGCTGTTATGGATGGCGATAACCGCCTTCAGCCCGGTGGCCGGGTCGACGCTCAGGTGCAGCGATTCAAGGCGGGTGCTGTGCATGAGAGCAAACATCGTCAAGCTCCCGAATCACTTCTGGTAGTGGGCCAAGTATAGGCTTGCGGTAGAAAACTGCCGAAACACGCTGGAATAAGCCGCCTTATTTTGCAGGCCCTGCGACATAAGAGCGTGGGATATTTCTTAAGCCACTGGACGAAAATTCCCAGCAAGGCTAAAACGGGGGCATACGCCGGAGAATGCAATGAATCCCCGCAAAGCCTTTTTCGCCTGCCTGGACCGTTCCCCCCCTGCGCTGTTTGAAGCGGCGCTGTGGATTGCTGCCGAGCATGACGCAACGGTGCAACCGTTGCTGATCCTGCAGGAGCTGGCGCTGCTGCAACAACAGGTCAGCGTGGGCATGCCCATGTTACCGGCCGATGAGTTGGGGCAGCCGTTACTGCGTCGCCTGAATGACCTGGGGTTCGCCCAGGACGACTTCACCCCGCTGCGCCCTGCCGCCGCCCTGCTGGACAAAGTATTGCTGCGCAAACGCGGGCAGCCCCTGGTCATGGGCCTGATCGCCCTTGAACTGGCGCGGCGCCTGCATATCCCAATGGTTGGCGTGAATTTCCCGGGGCACTTCCTGCTGCGAGTACCCGGAGCGGACCATCTGCTCGACCCCTGCGGCGGCCGACGCCTTTACCCCAACGATTGCCGCGAACTGCTACAGCGCCAATACGGCCCCAACCTCAAGTTGCAGGCCGAGCACCTGCACACCGCCGCCCCACGCTCGATCCTGCAACGCCTGTCACGCAACCTGCGCCAGTTGCACCTGGCCAACGACGCCCCGCTCGATGCCCTGGTGGACGCCGAACGTGTATTGGAACTGGGCAACGCCAACGCTGCCGACTACCTCGCGCGGGCCAGCCTGTATCAGCGGCTGGACTGCCCCAACGCCGAACGTTTCGACCTGGAGCATGCGCTACTGCTCAGTGAAGACCCGATCCAGCGACTACGCCTGACCGAGCGATTAGGCCACCTGCCCCCAAACTCAGTCGTGCACTAAATAATGTGGGAGGGGGCTTGCCCCCGATGGCGGTGTGTCAGCCACACAGGTATCAACTGAACCACCGCTATCGGGGGCAAGCCCCCTCCCACATTGAGCGCGTCAGATGATGCAAGGCCTAAGGTGTGTCAGGTTGGTTGGCCGGATGGGCTTTGATGAAGGCCGGATGCTGCGCCGCCAACGCCGCCACCCGCCCAATGCGCGGATACGCCGCCAACGGCACTTTGAAGCGCTCGGCCGCATACAACTGGGGAATCAGAAACGCGTCCGCCATGCCCGGCTGCTCGCCGAAGCAAAACCCCTGCTCCCCAATCAACTGCTCCACCGCTCCCAGCCCCTGGCTGATCCAATGACCAATCCACTCCAGCACCTGCACCTCATCATGCCCCCACTGGCGCAACAGGTTCTGGGTACTGGAGTTGTGCAGCGGGTGAATATCGCAACCGATGATCGATGCCACCGCACGCTCATGGGCCCGGGTCGCCAGGTCTTCGGAGAGCAGCGGCGCCTGTGGATAACGTTCGTCCAGGTACTCAATGATTGCGGGTGACTGAATCAATAGCTCGCCGTCATCGGTACGCAAGGCCGGTACACGCCCTTGCGGGTTGATCGCCAGGTACTCGGGCTGGCGATTGGCGCCGCCCGGCGGCACCAGCAGGTTGACCGGCACCGCGTTGAAAGCCAGGCCTTTAAGCGCCAGCGCAATGCGCACCCGATACGACGAGGTGGAACGGTAGTAGGTATAAAGCTCCATCCCCCTGCCCTCTTAACGCGCCGCGACCACGGTGCCACGGCATTCGCCGAAGCCGATGGAAGCAAAGCCTTCACGACTGCAACGAGCACGCAGGATGATTTCATCACCGTCTTCAAGGAACTTGCGCACTTCGCCGGACGGCAACTCAATCACTTTTTTACCGCCCTCGGTCATCTCCAGCAGACTGCCCAACTGCCCCGCCTGCGGCCCGGACAAAGTGCCCGAACCAAACAGATCGCCCGCCTGCAACTGGCAACCGTTGACGCTGTGGTGTGCCACCAACTGCGCGGCGGTCCAGTACATATGCAGGCTGTTGCTCAACGCCAGGCGATGGGCCGGCAGGTTCTGCTCGCGCATGGCGGCGGTGCTCAACAACACTTCCAGTTCGATATCCAGCGCACCGGCGGCCTGGTCACGCTTGTCGAGCAGGTACGGCAGCGGTTGCGGGTCGCCTTCAGGGCGCGCTGGCTGGGCCTTGCGAAACGGTTCCAGGGCTTCGGCGGTGACCACCCAGGGCGAAATCGTGGTGATAAAGCTTTTGGAGAGGAACGGCCCCAGCGGCTGGTATTCCCAGGCTTGGATGTCCCGTGCCGACCAGTCATTGAGCAGGCAGAAACCGGCGATATGTTCGGCGGCGTCGCCAATGGCAATCGAGTCGCCCATGGCATTGCCCTGGCCGATCCAGATGCCCAGTTCCAGTTCATAGTCCAGCCGGGCGCAGGGGCCGAAGGTTGGCTCAGTGGCGCCGGCCGGCAGGGTCTGGCCTTTAGGGCGGCGCACATCGACACCCGATGGGCGAATAGTCGAGGCGCGGCCGTGATAGCCGATCGGTACGTACTTGTAGTTGGGCAGCAATGGGTTGTCGGGGCGGAACAGTTTGCCGACGTTCTGCGCATGCTCGATGCCCACGTAGAAGTCGGTGTAGTCATTGATCCGCGCCGGTAGATGCATCTGGCAATCGGCAGCGCGGTGCAGCACCTGGGCCTCGCGGGTGTGCAGCTTGCTGCCTTCGGCCAACAGTTCCAGCAGGCGCTCGCGCAGCGCAACACGCGGGCCACGGCCCAACTCGAAAAAGGCGTTGAGTTGGCCGCCGGCAGTGGCCTCGACGGCGCGCCGGGCCTCACCATCGAATTCGTCGATGGCGGCATGCAGGTCGAGGATCGCATCGCCAATCGCCACGCCAGTGCGCGGCGCCGAGCCGTTGATACTGAATACGCCCAAAGGCAGGTTTTGCAGAGGGAAATCCGTATGACCGTTGGCGGAGGTCACCCAGCTTAGGGTGGGGGTTAATTGAGTCATGGCTTATCTCCGATTCGGGTTGAACGTGACGGGCAGCGAGGCCCAGCACGCGTCGTAGGTGGTTTGCAGTTGCGCGCATTCGAGGGCGAACTGCGTGGGGCGCAGCACTTGGCTGGTCTCAAACATAAAGGCCATGGTGTTATCGATCTTGTGCGGCGCCAGCTCGGCGTTGATCGCCTTGGTGCAGGTCTCGCCGTCTGGGCCATGGGCGCTCATGCAGCTGTGCAGCGACGCACCGCCCGGCAGAAAGCCCTCGGCCTTGGCGTCATAGGCGCCCTGGATCAGACCCATGTATTCGTTCATCAGGTTGCGGTGGAACCACGGCGGGCGGAAGGTGTTTTCGGCGACCATCCAGCGTGGTGGGAAGATCACGAAGTCGAGGTTGGCCAGGCCATGCACGCTGGTGGGCGAGGTCAATACGGTGAAGATCGATGGGTCCGGGTGATCGAAACTCACCGTGCCGATGGTGTTGAAACGGCGCAGGTCGTATTTGTACGGCACGTTGTTGCCGTGCCAGGCCACCACGTTGAGCGGGGAATGGTCGAGTTCGCAGGCCCAGAGTTCGCCGAGGAATTTTTGCACCAGGGTTGTCGGTTTTTTCAGGTCTTCGTAGTGGGCCACCGGCGTGAGGAAATCACGCGGATTGGCAAGGCCGTTACTGCCGATAGGGCCGAGGTCGGGCAGGCGCAGAGGCGCGCCGTGGTTCTCGGCGACATAGCCGCGCGCCTGTGCGTCCAACAGTTCGACGCGAAATTTCAGGCCCCGTGGCAATACGACGATTTCCAGCGGCTCCACTTCCAGCACGCCCAACTCGGTGGCGATGCGCAGGCGGCCTTGCTCGGGAACGATCAACAGTTCGCCGTCGGCGTTAAAGAACACCCGCTCCATCGAACGGTTTGCACGGTAGTTATAGATGCTGATGCCTGAGGGTTTTTCCGACCCAGAGTTGGCAACCATGCCCACAAGGCCATCGATAAAATCCGTTGGTTCTGTGGGAACATCCAACGGGTTCCAGCGCAACCGGTTCGGCGTCACCGCCCCCAGCGGCCCACCGGCCAACTGCCGCTCAAGCTTCACAAACGCCGGGTGATTGGCCGACGGCTGAATACGGTACAGCCAGGTACGGCGGGCTTCGCTGCGCACCATGGTGAAGGCCGTGCCGGAGAAGAGCTCGGTGTACAGCCCGTAGGGCGCTTTTTGCGGGGCGTTCTGGCCAACGGGCAGCGCGCCAGGCAGGGCTTCGCTGGCGAATTCATTGCCAAAGCCCGACAGGTATTCGAGGTTCATGAATCATCCTCTACACGGAAGTTGTTTTTATCGTAATCCAGTTACGCATAACGTAATTTGATCACTATCGACCGTCAAGCTATAAAGACGCCCATTCATCTCTCGGATTCCCGCCCCTCCATGGAAAAGCCCCGCGACACCGGTAAACAGAAAGTCCGCTCGGCCGAAGTGGGCACAGATATCCTCAAGGCCCTCGCAGAGCTGTCACCGGCCACCTCGCTGTCGCGCCTGGCCGAGCATGTGCAGATGCCAGCGAGCAAAGTGCATCGCTATCTACAGGCGTTGATCGCCTCAGGCTTTGCCGAGCAGAACGTTGCCACCAACCACTACGGCCTGGGTCGCGAAGCCTTGCGCGTGGGCCTGGCGGCGCTGGGCAGCATGGATGTGTTGAAAGTCGGCGCCCTACCCCTGGCAGAGCTGCGCGATGAATTGAATGAAACCTGCTTTCTGGCGGTATGGGGCAATCAAGGCGCAACGGTGGTGCATATCGAGCCGGCGGTGCGTGCAGTGACCGTGGTGACGCAACTGGGCTCGGTGCTGCCTCTGCTCAGTTCGTCCACCGGCCTGGTGTTCAGCGCCTTCCTGCCCACGCGGGAAACCGTCGAATTACGTGAGCGCGAGGTCCAGGCGGGTATTGCCCACTCGTTGGCGGACGATCAGGCCTACGCCACCACCTGTGAACAGATCCGCAGCCGCGGCCTGCACTTTGTGCATGGGTTGCTGATGCCCGGGGTGGACGCATTGTCGGCGCCGGTGTTCAACGCGGTCGGGCAAGTGGCGGCGGTGATGACCGTGGTGGGCCCCACCTCGTTGTTCCATGCCGATGAAGACGGCCCGGCGGCGCAGCAGTTGCTGGCGGCGAGCCGGGCCGTGAGTTGGCGCATGGGCTATCAGCCCTGAGTCAGTCGTGCCACTGGGTCAGGGCTAACGCCATGCGGTTTTCCAGGGCACGAATGGCCGTGGCGTCACTCAGGTAGTTATTGCTGATCATCGAAAACACCAGACGCCGGCCCTCGGCGTCGGTGATATAGCCGCTCAACGATGACACCCCGGCCATGGAGCCGGTCTTGGCGTGCAGGTTGTTTTCAGCCGCGGTCCCGCGCAATCGGTAGCGCAGGCTCCCGCCGCGCATGCGATCCGCATTGCCGGCAATCGGCAAGGCGTTGTACCAGGCGTCGAACCACGGCTGTTTGGCCGTTGCCAGCAACAAATCAGTGAGGGCTTGCGACGACACCAGGTTGCGCCGCGACAAGCCCGAACCATCTACCTGGCTCAGCGTGGTTGGGTCCAGCCCCTGGCGCCGCATAAACGCCGCCACCGCCAATGCGCCGGCCTGTGCCGTACCCGCATTGGATGTCTTGCGCCCCATGGCCTTGAGCAAGGCTTCGGACATGTTGTTGTTCGACAGTTTGAGCAGCGGCGTGATCAGATCCTGCAACGGTGCAGACTGATGCTCCGCCAACGGCGTGGCTGTCGCCGGGCTGGTACCACCGATCACTCGCCGGCCAAGCACCTCAATGCCTTGCTGCGCCAGCGCCTGCTCGAACAGATTGGCCACCAGTTGCGTCGGCTCCCACACACTCACCCACTGCCGGCTTTGCTTGCCCGGTGCCAATGCGCCGGTCAATTGCAGCACATTGGTACCGTGCTGGCGGGTGATGCCATAGCTGTTACCGGGGCCGCTGATGGCGCGGTTGCTCAGTTGCACGTAATCGGTGGATGGGCTCACCACCACACTCACCGGCTGGCCGACCGCGACGGGAGCCTTGGCGGTAACGAGCAAGGTTCCGGCATCAAAATCGGTATTGGGCGACACGGTCAGCGCCGAAATCTGCGCACCGTAGTAAGTACTTTCATCGTCTTGGGCCCAGTCGACACCCAAGCGTTCGGCGTCAAAGAAGGTGTCGTCGAACACAAGATCGCCCTGCACTTGGCGAACACCCTGGCGCGCCAGTTGCGCGGCCAATGCCTGGTAATCGGCGAACTGCACGGTCGGGTCGCCCAGGCCGCGCAGATAGAGGTTGCCAGTGAGGCGCTCGCCCTGTTGCGTACCGGTGTTCAAGAGTTGAGTCGCGAAGCGGTATTGCGGCCCCAGCACATCCATTGCTGCCGCCGTGGTCAGGAGCTTGAGGTTGGAGGCCGGAATCAAACGCGTACGGGGGTTGTGCTGATAAAGCGTGTTGCCACGATCGTCGCGCACCATCAAGGAGACGGTGGCGCCCTGCAGCGCAGGGTCAGCCAGGAGATGATCCAGGGAGGCCGGGGAGGAGGTCTGCGAAACGCTCGCGCACCCCCCCAGCAGAAACAGCATTGCGCTGGTGACGATCAACTTGGCAAATGGCATCGGTGTTTTGTTTCCGCGAAAAACTGTGCGGCAACGCTACCAGCTCACTCCCTTTGTGGCGAGGGCGCTTGTTGTGGTGAGCGGGCTTGCCCGCACACCACAACAATCCCACTCAACACATACAAGATTCTTCCCAGCCTTAGAACTCCAACGTGCTGGAAACCGACACCTGCCGCGCATCCCCAATCGACACAAACAACCGGCTGGCTGCCGAGGTGTAGTAGGTGCGGTCGAACAGGTTCTTCACGTTGAGCTGAAACTTGACCTTCTGCCCTTCAATCTTGGTGTTGTAGGTGGCGAAGGCATCCGCCACGGTGTAGCCCGGCAGGGTGAAGTCGTTGGCGGCGTCGCCTGCACGTTCGCCGACATAACGTGCGCCAGTGCCCACGCGCAATTGATCACCACCGAAGATGCTGCCGAAGTCATAAGCCACCGACAGCGAGCCGGTGTGCTTGGCCACGTTTTGCAAGCGGTTGCCCTCAAGCGTGGGGTCTTTGTCTTTAGTGTCTTGCGCATCGGTGTAGGCGTAGCTGCCGATGACGCTCCATTGGTCGGTCAACTGGCCGGTGGCGTCCAACTCAAGGCCGCGGGAGCGTACCTGGCCAGCCAGGCTGTAGACCGTGCTTCCACTCACTTCCGACGACACCAACACATTGCGCTTGTCGATGTTGAACAATGCCGCGCTGGCGGTAATACGCCCCGGAATGTCGAGTTTGGCCCCCAGTTCCCACGACTTGGATTTCTCCGGCGTCAGGTCGCCAGTCAGCGTGCTGCCATCGGCCAGTGCGGCAATGGTGGAGTTGGGTTTGAACGATTCGGTGTAGCTGCCATAGAACGACAACTCATCGGTGTAGCGATACACCAAGCCCGCACGCGGTACCCAGGCCTGGCCATTGCCGTCGGTGTTGGCCTTGAACGGCACGCCTTTGCCAGCGTACTGGTCATACATCTGGTAGCGCGCACCGGCGACGAATATCCACTGGTCGGTGAGGTGAATGGCGTCCTGGAAGAACAGCGAGTCGCTGCGCAGCAGGTCAGTCTGGGCGCTGTCGGCGGCGCTCACAGTAGTGCCGGCGACTTCATTGCCGTACACCGGGTTGTTGTAGTTGAAGCTGCTACGGGCTGCCTGACGAATCAGGTCTGCACGGTAGATTTTGCGGTATTCGTCATCCACACCGAACACCAGATCGTTCTGCAGGCCGAACACGTTGACCTTGCCTTCCAGGCTGGCCGTGGTGAAGCGGTCCGTGGTGATCGCACCTTTGGTGCCGTCCATCCTGCGCGTCAGGGTGCCGTTGGCATTCACCGCACTGACGCGCACTTGGCTGGCGTCGTAGGTTTCGCGGTTCCAGCTGTAACCGAAGTGGGCTTTCCAGTCGTCGTTGAGGTCGTGGTCGGCTTCGAAGCGGTACAGGTCGGAGCGGCCTTCCATGTTGTTGAAGGGTTCATCCAGGCGTCGGGTGGACGGGATGTTCAGCGGGTGGTTGGTCTTGGGGTCGATGGCGGTACCCCGGTCGAACGGCGAGAGAAATTCGCGGTGCTCGTAAGCGAGCAACAGCTTGGTGCTGTCGCCATACCAGGCCAGGGATGGCGCCACCAGCGTCTCGCGGTGGGTGCCGAAGTTGCGCCAGTAGTCTTCGTCTTCATGGTCAACGATCAGCCGATACGCAAGGCCCGAATCGCCAATCGGGCCGGTGGTGTCGAGGCTGCCGCCGCTGCCGTTCTTGCCGTCGCCGAAGGTGGAGCCACGTACGGTCAGGGCGGTGGACTGCACCAGTTCGGGCTTTTTACTGACGATGTTCACTACGCCGCCAGGGTCCTGGATGCCGTACAGCAACGACGCGGGGCCCTTGAGCACTTCGACGCGTTCGGCCGTGGCATTCAGCGCGCGGCCCTGCACCACCGGCATACCGTCTCGCATGATCGAGCCGTTACGGTTGTCGCCAAAGCCGCGCAGCATCACCGCGTCCTGGGTGCTGGCGAGGGTGTTGGCCTGGGTGATACCGCTGATGTTGCCGAGCGCGTCATCCAGGTTGCGTGGGGTCTGGTCGCGCAGCACTTGGGCGGGCACGACGTTGACGGTTTGCGGGGTTTCCAGCAACAGGCCGCGGGAGCGCATCACCGAACTGGTGGGGGGCGGTTGGTAGCTGGTGCTGTCCTGGGCCTGCTGGCCAACGCCGCTGATGGTGGTGGCACCGAGGTTCAACGCGCCGTCAGTGGGCACCGGCTCCAGGGCCAGGGTGCGGGCGTCGATCTGGCGGAAGGTAAAGCCGGAGTTGCCCAGCAAGCGTTGCAGGGCCTGGGTGGCGCTCATCTGGCCGCTGACCGCCGGGGCACTGAGGCCGTAGGGCGCTTCATCGGTGTAGATCACGCTGATGCCCGTGACCCGGCTGAAATCGCTCAAGGCCTGGGGCAGCGGTTTGGCTGCCAGGGCAAAGTTGAACTGGGCGCTTTGCTGCTCCTGCGCCTGTGCCACGCACAGGGGCAGCAACGCCAGCCCCGATACCGCCAATACCGAGGCTCCCAGCCACTGTTTAACCAAACCGCCCGCCGTCGACTTCATGCTGTGAGAACCCGTGTAAAAAACGCTGTTAATGCGAATTGATCGCAGTTTCAAAGCACTACACGAGTGGGCCGCCGGTTTACCTCACCTTTCTTTGCAAAATATTTTCTTTATTGCGCCTGGATGCAAAAACCCATGCGCGGGAAGTGCACATGCACAATGCCGGCACGCTCGTCGGTACGGCGAAGAATCAGCTCTTCACGCCCGGCAAACAGCAACTCACCGGCAACCGGGTCGGTGCCGTAGTCGGTGGCCGAAACCGTCACCTGCTGGCCAGCCTTGAAGCCGTTCAAGTCCTCGAAGATTTCTTCCGGCAGCACCGCCGGGGTCCCGTCGCGCGCCACTTCCAGTGCTTGTTCGGCGCTCATCTGGGTGGCAGTGCCATGGCCGAAGCTCAGCACCCGATCCAGCCAGGCCGCGACAGCGGGGTAGGCATCGACCAACGGTGCGGTGACCGAAGACCCTTTGAGGAACCACAACGGGTGAGCCAGGGAGAAATCGGCAATCGACGGCTCGCCAAACAAAAAATCCCCCGCCTGGTGCTGCAATTGTTGATCGATGCGACTGACGATGGCCGGCCATTGATGCAGGGCCTGATCCAGTTGCACGCGAGCAGCCGTGCCACCGCTGAAGAGTTTGCTGCGATCTGCCACCAGCACCTGGATCATTTGCGGCGCCACCTTGGCAAATTTGACCGCCAGGGATTCGGGCTGGAACACCAGCGCCACGGCATGGGCAAACACCACCGAATCGGCCCAGGCGGCGAAACCCTGGGAGACCAGCTCCAGGCCTTGGGGAAACAGCGCCGGTGCGGCTTTTTCCTGCTCCAGGCGGCGAGCGATCAAGGCCGTGTCGCAGTAAATATCAGCGCCCACTTGCAGCACCGGAGTTTTACGATAGCCGCCGGTCAGGGCTGTGAGATCAGGCTTGGGCATCACTGGCGAAATGTGCACCGAGTGCCAGGACAAACCCTTGAAGCCCAGCAACAGCCGGGCTTTTTCAGCGAAGGGGGACTGCGGGTAATGATGGAGGATCAACTCAGACATGCCAGGCTCCGCTCTAGGAATGAGCCGCTAGCTTAGCCTGCAAAAACCCGATCAGGGGCGATGGGAACTTATCAGTCAAATCAATGAGCCACTCGCCGCCAGGCACTCCTTGGCGCTCTTCTTCAACTTCTTGATCAGCCGCTCCTGACGCAGCGCCTCGCCCTTGCTCGCGCATTGCTCGGTGTACACCAGCGCCACCGCCGGGCTGGACAAGAAAAACCGCGCGCCCTTGCCGCTCTGGTGAGAAGCGAAGCGGCGCACTGGGTCATTGCTGATGCCGCAATACAGCGAGCCGTTGGCGGCGCGTACCAGGTAGACGAACCAGGGTTTGGGTTCGGAAGGATCAGTCACGGTTCAGTTCGGCAAGACCAGAAGAGCGCACAGCTTATCAACGACTGGCCTGGAATGCCTTCAAACCGCGCAGTGCCTGGGCACGTACGGCGTTTTTCACCAAAGGTGTCCAGCCCAACAGCAGGCCCTTGGTGCCCAACGCCTGACGCGACCAGCGCCACAGATCGAAGCTGTCGTGGTGTTCGCTGATCTTGCCGTCGCGAAACACAAAGCGTGCCTGGATATCGTTGACCACCGTATTGCCCGTGGCGCTGAACAAATAGGTGGCGACCCAACGCGCACTACCGCTGCGCTCATCGCTGCGCACGCTGTCGTACGTCAGGGAGAAATCCTTGGCCCGGGTGGTGAGCATGCGCCACATGTCCCCGGCATCACGGCCACGCAGTTCACCGAACGCCGGGTCGCTGAACACCACGTCGTCGGTGTAGCAGGCGGCCATGGCGTCGGCGTCCAGGCGTTGGAACGCGCTGTAGAACGTGTTGATCAGGGTGTTATGGGCATCACTCATGGGCAGGCTCCGCAGGGGTTGAAAGAGTAGGCGCACAATAAGCGGCCCGTGTGGCCAAGGCCACTGACATTCGCCACGTAAATAGGCGAACTTACGGCACCATGCCACTACTGCGTGCATAGTCAAACAAATCCACATCGGTGGAGATGCACAAGCGGCTCATGGCCGTGCTCTTCTGCTTGCTGATGGTCGAGATACTGCGATTGACTCGTGCCGCGATCTGACTCACGGTCATACCGCTGGCAAGCATGCGCACCACTTCGCGCTCCTTGCCTGACAACTGCGGCACTGTTTGCTGACCCACCGCGCCCGCCTCAACCAGTTGCTGGCGCAGACACTCGCTGACAAACGTCTGGCCGCCACACACCGCCTTGATCGCTTGCGGCAACTCTCGGGCAGATGCGCTTTTGGCGACGATGGCCCTGGCGCCATGGGCAAATGACTCGCGCAGGGTCGCCACGTTGGCAAACATGGTGACCAGGATCACCGGTACCTGGGGGTATTGCCGATGCAGCAGGCCCAATAGCCCGTAGCCGTCTGCCTGTTGATTGCCCGGCATGGCAAAGTCGGTCACCAGCACATCGCATGGCTGGTGAGCCACCAGCGCCAAGAGTTGATCGGGGCCATCGGCCTCCCCTACCACCTTGCACTTGCCATTGGCCTCGATCACCACTTTTTGCCCGATACGCACAATAGGATGATCGTCAGCAATAATTACACGGAGCATGGGAACCACCTGGATTGCCAGTTGAGTTGGCGCACGTTACCGCTAGTGGCTTTCAGCCACAACCGCCGAAAAACGGGGTTTTCCGCCACGGTCCAGCAATCAATGAGCATCAGGTTAAGGCCCACAAAATAAACAGAACTTGCCTACTCTTAAAGACTACATAAAGATCGGAAACGTCCTGCAAATTTATAGCGAAGACAAGTACCTCACGTAGCTGTGAATGTCTTTGAGCAGCACACCGAGTGAGCGTGCGTGTTGCGCTACCCCTTCTCGCGCCACCGCGTCAATCATCCGTACACCACGGGTTTCCAGCGAGCCGGCCCCTAGAAACGCGACGCTTCCAATCAAACGATGCAAATGCTGTGCGGTGGCACAGGCATCCCGCGTGCGGCGAGCCTCGGTCAGTACGGCGAGGTCCATTTGCGCTTCCCGAACCAGGGTTTGCAACAGTTGCGCCACCGTCGTTGCGCTGCCAAAGGTGTCGAGCAGGCTTGCGCGTGTCGGCCAGTGCGATGGGACCGCAGACTTACAGGGTCGGACACTGGTGGATAACCAATCGGTAAGAACGTCGCGCAGTTGTTCGAAGGTCACGGGCTTGAGTAACCAGGCGTCCATACCGGCTGCCAGGCACCTCTGAATCTGCTCTGGCCCAAGGGTGGCCGTAAAGGCAATGATCGGCACGCGGGCAGTACCGGCCAGACGTTCGTTGCGCCGCACTTGCCGGGTCATGGCGTAGCCGTCCATGACGGGCATCTGGCAATCGGTCAGCACCAGGTCGATGCGCTGGCGCTCCATGACTGCCAACGCTGCCTGGCCGTCGTCCACCACCACAAACCCGAGCGCCAGCCTATGCAGGATCCAACCGAGCAAAATTCGGTAGGCCGGGTGATCCTCCACCACCAGTACCGTCAACCTTTGCCATTTCACAGGCACCACGCGTGACGACGAAGACGCGCGATCGGCATCCTCGTCGGGTGGATTACCCGGCTGCATGTTCACCTCGACTACTCGGTACTACGAACGGAGAGACAGGCTCGCCACCACACCGGGCGCACCTTGCGAGTGCGCAACGCCGACGAATCGTTTGAATGGCTTACTACGCAAAAAACACAATGAAAATAGTTAAATGAATGTTTTTTGACGATACAACAACTACGAAAAAACCCTTTCTCCTACATATCTAAATACTTCTTCTGACGCCTTTCTCAGCCTACGCCGATTGTCGTAATTGTTGTATTTCCAGCAATAGCCGCCCTCGATAAATTGCGCCGCATCCCGAAGCGGGGAGCAGCCAGGATCACGCTGCCAAGTCTATAAACACCACCGCCAATCTCGTGAGGCGGTCGGCATACCTTGTAATGGAATCGTCTGGAATATGGAAATGAAAACGTCTCTCACCGCGCTCTGCGCTGCACTCTTGATTGCCAACTCCTTGCAGGCGCTTGCCGCCAGCAGTGTTGAACTGACTGTCAGCGGCACGATTGTGCCAAGCGCCTGCACGCCTTTGTTGTCGGCGGGTACGGTGGAGCACGGCAAGCTGTCGGCAAAAGACTTGAGCGTCGATCAAGTGACCAAGCTGGCCGACGCAACCCTGCAACTACAGGTCACCTGTGACGCGCCGACCCTGTTTGCATTGCAGGGTGTGGATAACCGAGCAGGTTCCTCCAGCGATATTTCCGGGCAGAGCTACGGGCTCAACCTCATCAATGGCAATCAGAAGCTGGGCTTCTTCCTCCTTCGCCTGCTCAACCCGGTGGCCGACAGCGTAGCCATCACCCCTATTGCCTCGGTGGATAACGGCAACACCTGGACCGAAGCCACTGGCGCCAACTGGCCTCCCCAGCAATTTGCGGGCTTTGGCGACCAGAGCGGTGGGGCCTGGGCGCCGATCCAGATCCAGGAACTGATGACCGAACTGCAGGTGCTGACCTACATCGCCCCCACCCAAGAACTGGACCTTAGCAACGAAGTGCCCATCGATGGTTCAGCAACCCTGGAAGTGAAGTATCTGTAACCCATCCGCGAAGGTATTTGCCCCATGAATCACTGCATCACAGCCCTGATGGCAAGCCTGCTGATGGCCAACGCGACCACTGCACTGGCGGCCAGCAATACCGACCTGAGTGTGACCGGCATGATTACCCCCAATGCCTGCACACCGGGGTTGTCGGATGAGGGCAAAGTCGACCACGGCAAGCTCACCAAGCGCGACCTTCACCCGGACCGGAACACGCTGTTGCCGCGCAATACCTTGCAATTGGAAGTGCGGTGCGAAGGCGCAACCCTGTTTGCCTTGACCACGCTCGACAACCGCGAGGGCTCAGCGGTGATTCCCAACCATCACGGCCTGGGCACCACCCCCAACAACGAAAATATAGGCAGTGTTTCGATGGGGTTGAGCAACCCCGTGGCAGACCTGACGACGCCTGTGCGCACCATTGTGTCCCTGGATGGCGGCGCCAGTTGGTTTGTCGGCACACAGTTGAATCATCTGAGCCTGCTGGCGGTCGCCTCGGTAGACAACCCCACCCAGCCGATGGCGGTGACGAGTTTCGATGCAGACATCACGCTCAACACGCGCATCGCCCGCGCCGACAGCCTCACCCTTACCGATGAAGTCCCCCTCGACGGGCACGTGACCGTCGAGTTGCGTTACCTGTAACACCCGTAAGCCCTGCAAGTCCCGTAAGTCCCTGTAAGCCCTGTATTCCTAGTCCAACAATGGAGCTTTACCCACAATGAAAAAACTACTCTGCACCAGCGTCGCTGGCCTGCTGATCGGCAACGCTTTGCCTGCGTTTGCTGCCTCTACCACTGACCTGACGGTTCAAGGCCTGATTGTGCCGTCGGCGTGCGTACCGAGCCTGTCGAAAAACGCCATCGAACTCGGTCGGATTTCGGTCGCGGACCTCAACGAAGAAACCCGAACCCAGCTGACCTCAAACACTTTGCTATTGAACGTCGATTGCGAGGCCGCGACGCTGTTCGCCATGAAAGCCACTGACAACCGCGTCGAGTCGGCGAGCAACGTCATCGAATTCGGCATCGGCAAAACCGCCAGCGATCAGAACATCGGCGGCTACGTCATGTTTCTAGACAAGGGCATTGCCGACCTGGCGCCCGTTGGAACGATTTTTTCCCTGGACAACGGCTCCACCTGGGGCACCCTTTGGCCGGACGATGGAGTGCAAACCGACTTCCTGGTCTCGATCCGCGATCCTGGCGCTGCACGCACGCCTATCCCCGCCAAAAATACTCAGTTCGAACTCAAGGTAAATCCGTTCATTAATGCAAAAAAAGACGTGACGATCGCCGAAGACACGACCATTGACGGTTCGGTCACGATCGACGTCAGGTACCTGTAACCCCCACCCGATGCCCGTACCACCCGTTCAACATCAGGTATTAATCGCATGAACCCGCTTACCCGTTTGCTGGCCCTGACCGTTGTATTCGCGGCTACGCCCTTGACCTACGCCGCCTCAACCGTGGACTTGGACGTCAAGGGGCTCATCACGCCCCGCGCCTGCACCGTATCGCTGTCGGACAACGGTCTGGTCGATTACCAGGAAATCATGGCGAAGACGCTGCACCCCAGCCAATTCACCGTGCTGCCTGACAAGCAAATGGGCTTCAGCATCGTGTGCGACGCCAAAGTGTTGTTCGCGCTGGCGGGCATCGACAACAAACCGGAGTCATCTCTGGAGCCGGAACGTTTATATGGACTGGGCATGAACATTCATGCCCCCGGCGAGCGCCTGGGCAGGGTCAGCCTGTCGCTGCGCGGGCCGGTGGGCGACATGTTGCCCATGCAAACCCTGGCCTCGCCCGACAAGGGCGAGACCTGGAAGCCGGAGCCTTATGTGTACCCAGGTCTGTATATGGGATTTGCCCGAATGGGCGAGACACTGCCCACGCCCATCGCGCAACTGGTGGCGTCGCTGCGGGTAGACACCTCGATCAGCCCGGCCAACACCTTGACGCTCCAGGAGCGGGTGCCCCTCGATGGCTCGATCACGCTGGACCTGATTTACCTCTGATAACGCGCTGCCCGCGCCCAGGCTAGATACCGGGTCTCGGGCGGCCCATTTGAGAAACCTGTCATGAACCCTACTTTTCCCGTTCTGCGCTGGGGCCTGCACCTCTGCTGTGCCGCCCTGGCAGTGCTGAGCACAACCACCGTACGTGCTGACGGCATGGTGCCGGACACCTCGGTGGTGATCGTCAACGAGGCCGATGGCGAGGCCAGCGTGTCGGTGACCAACACCGACAACACACTGGCCCTGTTGCACGTGAGCCTTGAAAGTATTCCCGAAGACACCGACTCGCTGCTGTTCGTGACCCCGCCGCTGACGCGGGTCGAGCCGTCCAAGAGTCAACTGGTGCGCTTCATTCTGCAAACCAGCGAACCCCTGAAAACCCAGCGCCTTAAACGCGTGATTTTCGAAGGTATGCCCGAGCAGCGCGCGCGCGCCGAAGCCGGGCGTGCGCAAGTAGGGGTCACCGTGCGGCAGAACCTGCCGGTAATCCTTCACCCCAAGGGGCTTGCCCCAAACCGCACCCCGTGGCTGGGCCTCACCTGGACCTTGAAAGCCGACCAGCTCAGCGTCCACAACCCAACGCCCTATGTGGTGCGCATGGCCCAGGAGCTGCTACTGCTGCCTGGCACCGGCACGGCAATGCTGCCGCGCACGTACGTACTGCCCGGTGAAACGCTGACCGTCAGCGCCAGCGGTTCCGGCGCCACTGCCGTGCGTATGCAACCTGCCACCGTCTATGGCTTTGCCGTACCTGCCCACGAAGCGCCCATCACCCTGTGAAGCAACGGCGCCCAGGGACGCACTGGCGCCAATAATAACGAAGTGGCCACCGACGCAAGGCCACCGGGAAGGCGACCTGCCGCGATAGGGAAGCGCGACGGGCACCTCCATCCAGAGAAGAGTGCACTTGTGTGAACACAGTCATGAATAACCGTGACGGCAACGCCGTGCCCGGCGTTTCACCACGCCTGCCACTGATGGTGCTGGCCCTCAGCCAGGGGCTTATGGCAACCCCGGTATGGGCCACCTTTGACTCACAGACCCTGCTCCAGCGCGGGATCGACCCCGAACTTGCCCACCTGCTGATGCAATCACCGCGTTTCAGCCCGGGTCGCCATGCGCTCAACCTGACAGTCAACGGCCAGCGCCGAGGGCGCGTCGATATCAGTTTCGATCGACAAGGCGCACTGTGCTTCGACCCACCGTTGCTGGACGCCGCACAGCTTGTGGTCCCGGCATCCGGCCCTGGGGAGGAAGACAGTTGCTACGACTTCCTCAACGAGTTCCCACAGACGGTGATCGAACCCGACACCGCTAACCTGGGCCTGTCGCTGGTGGTACCCACCCAAGCCCTGCGCCCGGTCAGCCAGGATATTTCCGGGTATCAAACCGGAGGTTTTGCCGCGTTGCTCAATTACGACCTTACCGGTCTGTACAACAACTACGGCGACGACACCAGCCGCTTCGGCTCGGCCAATACCGAGGTGGGTTTCAACGCGGGCGACTGGATCGTACGCAGCCGCCAGGTGCAGACCTGGCAGGACCGCACCTCAAGCACTACACACCTCGACGCCTACGCCCAGCGCACATTCGCCCGCCATCAGGCGGTGCTGCAGGCAGGGCAGATCAACCTCTACAACCCCGTGCTGGCGGGTGCGCAGATCACCGGTGTGCAGGTGCTGACCGAGGAGGCACTGCAAGACCAGAACCAGGGCGCGACCATTGATGGCATCGCCAATGGCCCGGCACAGGTCGAAGTTCGGCAAAACGGCACCTTGATTCACTCCACCGTGGTGCCCGCCGGCCCGTTTACCTTGAGTAATGTGCCGCGCCTCAATGGGCGCTCCGACGTCGAAGTGACGGTCAAGGAGGCCACCGGCGAGGAACGCCGCTTCACCGTACCCGCCGCCATGCTCGGCCTTGGCTTGCCGGCCCCTGGCTACTCGGTGGCTGCCGGGCAAGTACGCAGTATCGGCAACAGTGAGGGCGCCGAGCCCTGGGTGGTGAGTGCCGGCTACAGCGCCGCGCCGCACCCGCAAGTCAGCGTGGGTAGCGGGGTGCTGGCGGCCGAGGCCTATAAATCGGCGGGGCTTAGCCTGGGGTTGTTGCCCTGGCAGGACAGCCAGGTGCAATTGGCGCTGGTGGCCTCCGATGCCACACGGCGCACCCAGGAGCGCGGTGTGCAAACCGACCTGTCGTGGTCGCAGAAATTGACCGAGCGCTGGTCGTTGACGGCCGCCAATTCGTGGCGCACCCAGGGCTACCGCGACCTCACCGAGTCGACCTACACCACCGACACCCGCGAGCAGCAACGTTCGCGCTATCGCGACCAGCAGAGCGCAACCACCTCGTGGTCCCACCCGCAGCTGGGTGCGTTTACGGCAGGTTTTTCCCGCTCGTCGTCATTCCAGGGCGACAACAGCAGCCGTGGCCTGGCCGCCTGGGGGACGCAAGTTGGCGGGCTGTCGGTGTCTGCCACAGCCGAATGGCACATGGGCGGACGACGCTATAACGATGACAGCGTTTACCTGACCGTCAGTGTCCCGCTTGGCAGCAATCGCCGGGGGCGGGCGTGGGTGCGTAACTCCGGTGGCGAGCATCGCACGGGGCTTGGGCTTAACGAACAGCTCAATGATCAATTGGCTTACCGCGTCGGCGTCGAACATGACACACGCGATCGCGAAGTCGAATCATCCCTGGGCGTTTCGGCCCTGCCGTACTACAGCCAACTGGACTTCAACTACACCCGCTCCGATGCCGAGCGTTCGAGCTACCAGGGCGGCGCACGAGGCGCGGTGGTGCTGCACGGTGACGGCGTGACCTTCTCGCCCTACCCGGTGCGCGACACCTTTGCCGTGCTGTCGGTGGGCGACATGGCCGGCATCAAGGTCAACACCCCCAGCGGCCCGGTGTGGACCGACTGGCAAGGCCAGGCCGTAGCCTCGCAACTCAGTGCCTATGGGCGCAGCCCGTTGGAGGTGCAAACCCGCTCGCTGCCACGCAATGCCGACATCAACAACGGCCTGGCTGTGGTCTCGGCCGGGCGCGGCGCAGTGGAGCGCGTCGAGTTCGGGGTAGCCCTGACCCGCCGGGCACTGCTGACCCTGGACAGGCCCGTTCCCAGGGGCTCGACGGTGACCACCGAAGACGGCGAGTTCATCACCCTGGTCCAGGAACACAACCAGGTGTTTCTGCCCGATGTCCTCGACACCCGCACGCTGTGGATCAAAGCCCCCGACCAACCCCGCTGCCATTTGCGCTTCGAGTTGCCCGCCAAGGCCGACCCGCACGTGTACTACGAAACGGCCCCGGCCCGCTGCCAGAACCCTTGAGGAAAAGCCCATGAAGCTTCACCACTGCCTCACCGCCTTGCTGCTCTGCGCCAGCGTGGTACAGGCCCAGGACGAGTGCCGCCTGGACCTCAGCGAATCGCGCCTGGACTTCGGCCTGATGAACCGCGCCGTTGCACCGACCTCGACAGCAGAACGACTGCTCGGCGAACGGCAACTGTCCCTGACGCTGAACTGCCCGCAACCTCAGGACATGAGCCTGTTCTACCGTGCATTGGCCGCCGGCACCGAGCGCCTGCGTTTCACGCAAGGGGGCACTTACCAACTGCAGGTGCGTGACGGCGTGCTGGATGGCCGCGCTGTAGAGCTTGGCTTGCTCGCAGGCCAGGGCCAGGCGCCGAGCCTGGTCGGCGCAAATCTCGGTTGGCGGGCAGACCATGGCGTCGTACCGATGATCGATGGTCAACCCGCCACGGGCCGTAGCTTTTCCGTGCACCTGCAGGTCAGCGCCTGGGCGCGCGAAGAGGCCGTACGGGTGCGTGACGCCGTGACGTGGGAAACCTCAGGGCTGATCGACGCCCCGGCCTCGGGGCGCTCGCGGGAGCTGAGCCTGCAAGCGCGATTCGCACCCGCAGCCTGCGTGCCGAGCCTCTCCAGCAATGGCATCGTGAATTTCGGCAAATTGTCAGTCAGCGACTTGAATCACGACAACCACACCCCCCTGCCGGAACGGCCGCTGAGCCTCACGGTTAACTGCGACGGTCCGGCTCCCTTTGCCCTGGTCATGCATGACAACCGCGACGGCTCCGCCACCGGAGGCCTCGATGAGACCGCCTACGGACTGGGCCTGGATGACCGCGGTCAGAAAATCGGGCGGTATTACCTCCTCGTCGACCCCCCCCAGGCAACCGCCGACAACCTGCCGCAGTTGTATCGCACGGACTCCACCACAGGTGGCACAGCCTGGAGCAGCGCCAGCGCCAACCCACTGCCCCTGGGCGCGCGCAGCCTGCTCGGTTTTACCGCAACGGCCGGCAGCACCGAAGGCCCCCACGCACTGAAAACCCTGCACGCACAACTGAACCTGAAGACCTTTATAGCGCCACTCAACACCCTCGACCTGAGCAGTGAAGTGCGCCTCGACGGTTCGGCGACCCTGGAAATCATCTACTTCTAAGCGCAATCGGAGACTCACATGATGTATCGATACCTGACACTCCTCACCGTGTTGCTCAGCCCCTTGACCAACGCTGCTTCCACCGTCGACCTGAACGTCAACGGCCTGATCACGCCCGCCTCCTGCACGCCGACCCTGTCGGGCAATGGCAGGGTCGAGTTCGGCAAGATCTCCCAACAAGACCTCAACCTCGCAACCGGCACGCGTCTGCCACGCAAATCCCTGAGCCTGACGCTCACTTGCAACGGCCCCGTGCAGTATTCGTTGCGCATGCGCGACAACCGCGACGGCACGGCCCACGTCAACAGCGAGATTTACTATGGATTGGGGCTCGATAACAGCGGCAACAAGATCGGTGTGTATTCGTTGAGCTTCGACCCCAAGCAGACCTCGGCCGATAGCTGGGCGCCGGTCTATGGCACCGAATCCACCACTGGCGGCCTCGCGTGGCGCATGGCCAACCTGAACCCCATCGATGTCGGCGCTAGAAGCCTGCTCGGTTTTACCGATACCGAGGGCAGTACCGCCGGGCCGGCAGCGATCCAGAACCTCACCAGCACCCTCACCCTGGAGGTGGTGATCAACGCCAAGCAGAACCTGGACCTGAGCACCGACATTGTGATGGACGGTTCAGCAACCCTGGAGGTGTTGTATCTCTAGACTTTCTCGCTGCTGACGCCGACGTATTTCGCCCGCCCCGCACCGAGGCCAGCAGCGATGGCGCCCAGGCCAATCACGGCGAACACCCAACCGGTGGCAGCCCAGCCGCCGGTCCAGTCGTGGATCAACCCCACCGCCAACGGGCCGAGAGATGCCAGGGTATAGCCAATACCCTGAGCCATGCTCGATAGATTGGCGGCGACGTGAGCGTCTCGCGAGCGCAGCACGATCAAGGTCAACGCCAAACTGAAAGTACCGCCCTGCCCCAGGCCGAGCAGAATGGCCCAGCCCCATAAACCGTCGATCGGGGCATACAGGCAACCGAACAGGCCGCCGAGGGTCAGCACCATCACCACGACGATGGCCAGGCGCTGGTCCCTGCCGCGCGTGGCCAACCACGGCGCGGTGAGGGCGCTGAGCAGTTGCACGATAATCGAACCAGACAGCGCCAGCCCCGCTTCGGTAGGGCTAAGGCCGCGACTGATCAGAATCGACGGCACCCAGCCAAACACGATGTAGGCCAGGGACGATTGCAGGCCCATGTACAACGTCACTTGCCAGGCCAGCGGGTCACGCAGCAAGCCTTTCACCCGGTAAGCGACGCGATGCGCACCCTGTTTCTGCCCGATTTGTGGTAACCAGAACATCGCCGCCAACAGCGCAGGCGCCACCCAGAAGCCCAGGCCGATGTTCCAGCTGTCACCAAAATAGTGACTGATGGGCACCGTGGCCCCCGCCGCCAGCGCCGCGCCCAGGCACAGCGCCATGGTGTACACACCGGTCATGGTGCCGGCCTGTTTGGCGAAGTCACGCTTGACGATGCCCGGCAGCAGCACGCCGATGATGCCAATGCTCGCACCGGCAATCAGGCTGCCCGCGAACAAACCCACTTCCCCAAATGCACTGCGCAGCAGGATGCCGGCGGCCAGCGTTAGCAGAATCCCGAGCACAACGCGCTCGGCGCCAAAGCGCCGGGCCAGGATCGGCGCCAGGGGCGCAAACAACCCCAGGCACAGCACCGGCAAGGTGGTCAGCAAACCCGCCCTGGCAGCCGAAAGGCCGAGGCTGGTCGATACGTCATTGAGCAGCGGCGACAGGCTCGACAACGCCGGGCGCAGGTTCAACGCCACCAGTACAAGGCCCAACAGCAATAGCCACGGGCGACTCACCAGCGGGTGGTCGTGTTGCACCACGTCGTCGTCGGCTTCGGCGTCGATCAACAGTTCTTCCAGCTCGGGCGTGCGCTGCGGTTTTGGGGCTTGAGAGGTCATTGATCAACTGCCGGCAGAGGGAGAGGCGCTTGCGCTAATTATTCGATGAAATCTCCCACAGCCTATTCGGACGTGCCTACGAGAGCAACGGACTAGGTTTCTTAGGCAGCAAAAGGAGCAGTATTTTCGATTGGTAAAATTACCCTTAGAGGGTAATTATTGAACTCAGGTGTCTTATGGAAAAGTACACACCTCATTACGATTTGGCGGTGATAAAGGCGGATGTGAGGCGGCTGGGGAGAAGCGCCTTTACACAGTCAGCGCAAAAATGCGGCTGGGAAGTGCGCTTCAGCATCGGGCAAATGCAAGACGTCATTTATGAGTTACAAAACTGGATGTTGTACAAATCGATGACCACTTACGGGGACCATCGAGTCTGGCAGGACGTGTACCACACCCACTCGAAAGGCAGGGAGATTTACATCAAGGTGACTTACCGCGTAGACGGTAGGCCACCGGTGATCTCCTTCAAGGAGAAAAACCAATGAAAGAACCCGAGCTTTGCTACATCTGCGGCGCACCCGACGCTCTGCACTATTTCAAGGGCCGCAGTGAAACCATTAGTGTCAAAGGCATGGAGCGCCGGGTGGATAATCTCTCCGGCTGGGAATGTCATGTATGTGGAGACGGCTTTTGGGACCCGGATACAGATAGCGCCGACCGTTTTGGAGAAGCAGGCGATGAACTCGTCGTTGCAGCCCGACAAATGATCGGCACAGAGATGAAACGCATCCGCCGCAAACTGCACCTTACCCAGAAAGAGGCCGTGGAACTGCTCTCCGGTGGCGGCCACAATGCCTTCTCACGTTATGAACGCGGCGAACTGCTAGCCCCCAAAACCTTGGTGTTACTGATGCGCTTGCTGGATCGTCACCCGCATTTGCTGGCGGACGCAAAAGCCTTGGCTGAAGGCGCCGATATGCGCGGCGCCTTTACCTATACCAAACACGATAAAGCTGAAACGCTCAAAGCGTCCTAGCTCCAAAAAATAAACCCGGCACCAGGCCGGGTTTATTTATTCACACATCGATCAATGCAAAATCTGGCTCAAGAACAACTTGGTCCGGTCATTCTGCGGGTTGTCGAAGAAGTCATTCGGCGCCGCCTGCTCGACGATCTCGCCCTTGTCCATGAAGATCACGCGGTTGGCCACGGTGCGCGCAAAGCCCATTTCGTGGGTCACGCACAACATGGTCATGCCGTCTTCGGCCAGGCCGATCATGGTGTCCAAAACTTCTTTCACCATTTCCGGGTCGAGTGCCGAAGTCGGCTCATCGAACAGCATGATTTTCGGCTTCATGCACAAGGCACGGGCAATCGCCACACGCTGTTGCTGACCGCCAGAGAGTTGCCCCGGAAACTTGTGGGCCTGCTCCGGGATACGCACGCGCTCCAGGTAATGCATGGCGATTTCTTCGGCCTTGCGCTTGGGCATCTTGCGCACCCACATCGGTGCCAGCGTGCAGTTTTGCAGGATGGTCAGGTGCGGGAACAGGTTGAAGTGCTGGAACACCATGCCGACTTCGCGGCGGATCGCTTCGATCTGCTTGAGGTCGTTTGTCAGTTCCACGCCATCGACCACGATGCGGCCTTGCTGGTGTTCTTCCAAGCGGTTGAGGCAACGGATGGTGGTGGACTTGCCCGAACCCGACGGGCCGCACAGCACGATACGCTCGCCCTGCTTGACGTTGAGGTTGATGTCTTTCAACACGTGGAACTGGCCGTACCACTTGTTGACGCCCTGCATCTGGATAATGCCTTCAGGGCTCACAGGCTGTTTGATCGCTTCGCTCATAACATCAACTCCTAACGCTTGTGGCCTGTGTCGAGCTTGTGTTCCAAATGAATGGAATAGCGCGACATACCAAAACAGAAAATCCAGAACACCAGGGCCGCGAACACGTAGCCTTCGGTGGCCATGCCCAACCATTTCGGGTCGGCGGCGGCTTGCTTGACGCTGTTGAGCAGGTCGAACAGGCCGATGATGATCACCAGGCTCGTGTCCTTGAACAGCGCAATAAAGGTGTTAACGATGCCAGGGATCACCAGCTTCAGGGCTTGCGGCAGAATCACCAGGCCCATGCTGCGCCAGTAACCCAGGCCCATTGCTGCGGCTGCTTCGTACTGACCCTTGGGAATCGCCTGCAAGCCACCGCGTACCACTTCGGCCACGTAGGCCGACTGGAACAGGATCACGCCGATCAATGCCCGCAGCAATTTGTCGATGCCCATGCCCTCAGGCAGGAACAACGGCAGCATTACCGACGACATGAACAGCACGGTGATCAACGGCACGCCGCGCCAGAACTCGATGAACGTCACGCAGATCACGCGAATCGCCGGCATGTTCGAGCGTCGCCCCAGCGCCAGCACGATGCCCAATGGCAAGGCACCGGCAATACCGACGGTAGCGATCACCAGGGTCAGCATCAGGCCGCCCCATTGGCTGGTCGCCACGTTGGTCAGGCCGAAGATGCCGCCGTGCAGCAGGAAGAACGCGATGATCGGGTACAGCACCAAAAAGCTCAGGCCGTAGATCGCCTTGCGCTGGAAGCGCGAGATAAACAACGGCGCCACGCCGACGATGGCCAGCCACACGGTCAGGTCTACGCGCCAGCGCAGGTCGCCGGGGTAGTAGCCGTACATGAACTGCCCGAAGCGCTGTTGGATAAACACCCAGCACGCGCCTTCCTTGGTGCAGTCGGCGCGGGTAGTGCCCACCCAGTTGGCATCCAGGATCGCCCAATGCAGTATCGGCGGTACCACCAGGTACACCAGGTAGAACGCCAACAGGGTCAGCAGGGTATTGAGCCAACTGGAAAACAGGTTGGCGCGCATCCATGCCACCGGGCCGAAGACTTTGCTCGGCGGCGGCATATCAGGTTTGAAAGTATGCGAACTCATGTGCGTTTCCTCACCGCTCGATCAGCGCAATGCGCTTGTTGTACCAGTTCATCAGCAGGGAAATGCTGATGCTGATCGCCAGGTACACGCTCATGGTGATGGCAATAACCTCGATGGCCTGGCCGGTCTGATTGAGCACCGTGCCGGCAAACAGCGAAACCATTTCCGGGTAACCGATACCGGCGGCCAACGACGAGTTTTTCGCCAGGTTGAGGTATTGGCTGGTCAGCGGCGGAATGATCACCCGCAGGGCCTGCGGGATGATGACCTTGCGCAGCGTCGGCCCAGGCCGCAGGCCCAGGGAGCGCGCGGCTTCGGTCTGGCCGTGGCTGACGGACTTGATGCCCGACCGCACGATCTCGGCAATAAAGGCTGCCGTGTACACGGTAAGCGCCAGGGTCAGTGCCAGCAGTTCGGGGATCAACACCCAGCCGCCAACAAAGTTGAAACCCTTGAGTTCAGGCATTTCCCAGTGAACAGGTGCGCCGAAGATCAAGGTGCACAACGCCGGGATCACGATGAACAACCCCAGGCCCGCCCAAAATTTGTGGAACGGTACGCCAGTCGCTTCAAAGCGTTTGTTGGCCCACCGCGACATCAGCACGATAGCCACGATGGCAATCACGATGCTTACCACAAACGGCCAGAACCCATCAGCAGCAATCGCTGCCGGCATGTTCAGGCCACGGCTGCTGACAAAGAAGGTATCGCCGAAGTTGTGGCTGTTACGCGGCCCCGGCATCGTCAGGAACACCGCGAAATACCAGAACAGGATTTGCAGCAGCGGCGGAATATTGCGGAACACTTCCACATACACGGTCGCCAGCTTGTTGATCATCCAGTTCGGCGACAGCCGTGCCACGCCGATCACGAAACCCAGCAGGGTTGCCAGGATCACGCCGATCACGGTGACCAGTAAGGTGTTGAGCAAACCGATCACAAACACTCGGGCATAGCTGTCCGATTCGGTGTAGTCGATCAAATGCTGCGCGATGCCAAAGCCGGCACTGCGTTCAAGAAAGTCGAAACCCGAGGTAATGCCTCGGTGCTGAAGGTTGGTCTGGGTGTTGTCGAAGAGGTACCAGCCCAGCGAGATCACCGCCACAATCGTGATGATCTGGAAGAGCCACGCACGCACTTTGGGGTCGCTGAAGCTGAGCTTCTGCTTGGGTGCGCCGATTTGTTTTTGCATGAAATGCCCCGAAAATAATGGAACAGAACATCACCCGGCGGTTGGCCCACCGGGTGATAGAACCATCAGCGATCAGCGCACAGGGGGTGCGTATTGAATGCCGCCGGCGTTCCACAGCGCGTTCAGGCCACGGTCGATTTCCAGCGGGGTGCTCTTGCCCAGGTTGCGCTCGAACACTTCGCCGTAGTTACCGACTTGCTTGACGATCTGTACAACCCAGTCTTTCTTCACTTTCAGGTCTTTGCCGTATTCGCCGTCAGCACCGAGCAGACGCGCAACGTCCGGGTTCTTGGTGGACTTGGCTTCAGCTTCGACGTTTTTGGAGGTGATACCGGCTTCTTCAGCGTTGAGCATGGCGTAGCCAACCCAGCGCACGATGGCCAGCCACTCGTCGTCGCCATTACGCACGACCGGGCCCAGCGGCTCCTTGGAGATGGTTTCCGGCAGTACCACGTAGTCTTTCGGCGCGGCCAGCTTGCTGCGCTGGGCGAACAGTTGGGACTTGTCGGAGGTCAGTACGTCGCAACGACCGGATTCCAGCGACTTGGCGCTTTCGTCGGAGGTGTCGAAGGTGATCGGGGTGTATTTGAGGCCGTTGCCACGGAAGTAGTCGGAAACGTTCAGCTCAGTGGTGGTACCGGCCTGGATGCAGATGGTTGCACCGTCCAGTTCCTTGGCACTTTTCACGCCCAGCTTGTTGTTTACCAGGAAGCCGATGCCGTCGTAGTAAGTGATGAAGCCCGGGAATTTCAGGCCCATGCCGGCGTCGCGGGAGCTGGTCATGGTGGTATTACGGGACAGAATGTCGACTTCGCCCGATTGAAGCGCGGTGAAACGCTCCTTGGCGTTCAACTGGCTGAACTTGACCTTGGTCGCGTCGCCGAACACGGCAGCGGCCACAGCGCGGCACACGTCAGCGTCGATCCCCAGGATCTTGCCGCTGGCATCCGGTACCGAGAAACCCGGCAGGCCGTCACTCACGCCACATTGCACGAAGCCTTTCTTCTGCACGGCATCCAGGGTGGCGCCGGCTTGGGCGAAACCGCTGACACCCAGTACAGCCGCCGCAGTCACGATGGCCAGGGTGGATTTCAATACCTTCATTCAAACCTCCAGTTGCTCTTGTTGTGTCGGAGCTCGAACCTCAGCGCACCCTTATGAGGCGGTATTGACCCGTGTTGGCTTTTTTTAGGGTCAAGCAGCTTGAGGCTTTCGCGGTAATTCCAGCTGCTTTCCCACAACGGTAGTCACTGATAGTGTTACCGAATCAGGAAAGCTCTGACATCGAACTACACATAGCAAGGCCCGTACCAGAGTGATGGCTGAGTCGTTTCAGCCCACTATCAAGCGCAAAAGATTCAACCTTGCGACATTCTCTTAACAGATCAGCCTATGGCGCACCGTTGAGTCGCACTTAATCGGAGCGCACGCACATATATGGAGCAGACATGACCGAACCCTTGATTCTTCAGCCCGCCAAGCCCGCAGACGCCTGCGTAATCTGGTTGCATGGCCTGGGTGCCGATCGCTACGACTTTCTGCCGGTGGCCGAAGCGCTGCAAGAAAGCCTGCTGAGCACCCGCTTCGTTTTACCCCAGGCGCCGACTCGCCCGGTGACCATCAATGGCGGCTACGAGATGCCCAGCTGGTACGACATTAAGGCCATGAGTCCGGCCCGCTCCATCAGCCTGGAAGAGCTGGAAGCGTCGGCCAAAATGGTCACTGATTTGATCAAGGAACAAAAAAGCAGCGGGATAGACGCCTCGCGAATTTTCCTCGCTGGGTTTTCCCAGGGCGGCGCGGTGGTTTACCACACCGCGTTTACCAAATGGCAAGGTGCCTTGGGTGGCGTGATCGCCCTCTCGACCTACGCGCCGACGTTTGGCGATGAGCTGGAGTTGTCCGCCAGCCAACAGCGCATTCCAGCCCTGTGCCTGCACGGCCAGTACGATGAAGTGGTACAGAACGCCATGGGGCGCAGTGCCTACGAGCACCTGAAGAGCCGTGGTGTCACCGTGACATGGCAGGAATACCCAATGGGTCACGAAGTGTTACCCGAAGAAATTCGTGATATCGGCACGTGGTTAAGCGCACGCCTGGCCTGAAAACCGGCGTTTATGTAGCCGTATGACAGACACACTACGCCGCGCCCGTTTCTTGCATTACACTGGCCGGCGTACATTCCTTAACCAATTAATGAGATCACCGTGCTCGAAGCACTCAAGAAGATGTTCGGCAAAAGCGAGGCCGAGCCACTCGCGCCTGTTCCCAGTGCTCCTGCCCCGACTGCCGGCAGCCGCAATGACGGTCAACAGCCCGAGCGTGCTGCGCCTGTCGCACAGCCGACGACGCCTACGGTGACCGCGCCTGAACCGGCAAAAGAAGCCGCACCGGCTCCCAAACCGCGCCGCGAACGTGCCCCCAAGCCGCCCGTTATCCCTTGGAAACTCGAAGACTTCGTCGTCGAACCCCAAGAAGGCAAGACCCGCTTCCACGATTTCAAGCTCGCCCCTGAACTGATGCACGCCATTCAAGATTTGGGTTTCCCGTACTGCACGCCGATCCAGGCGCAAGTATTGGGCTTCACCCTGGCGGGCAAAGACGCCATCGGCCGCGCCCAGACCGGCACCGGCAAGACTGCCGCGTTCCTGATCTCGATCATCACCCAGTTGCTGCAGACGCCGCCGCCGAAAGAACGCTACATGGGCGAGCCCCGCGCACTGATCATCGCCCCGACCCGGGAGCTGGTGGTGCAGATCGCCAAGGACGCCGCCGACCTGACCAAGTACACCGGCCTCAACGTGATGACGTTCGTCGGCGGCATGGACTTCGACAAGCAACTCAAGCACCTCGAAGCCCGCCACTGCGACATCCTGGTGGCGACACCGGGCCGCCTGCTGGACTTCAACCAGCGCGGCGACGTGCACCTGGACATGGTCGAAGTGATGGTGCTGGACGAAGCCGACCGCATGCTCGACATGGGCTTTATCCCGCAAGTACGCCAGATCATTCGCCAGACCCCGCCAAAATCCGAACGCCAGACCCTGCTGTTTTCCGCGACCTTCACCGAAGACGTGATGAACCTCGCCAAGCAGTGGACGACTGACCCGTCCATCGTCGAGATCGAAGCGGAAAACGTGGCCAGCGAAAACGTCGAGCAACACATCTACGCCGTAGCCGGTGCCGACAAATACAAACTGCTCTACAACCTGATCAACGACAACGGTTGGGAGCGGGTGATGGTGTTTGCCAACCGCAAGGACGAGGTGCGCCGCATCGAAGAGCGCCTGGTGCGTGATGGTGTGAACGCGGCGCAATTGTCGGGCGATGTACCGCAGCACAAGCGCATCAAGACGCTGGAAGGCTTCCGAGAAGGCAAGATCCGCGTATTGGTGGCCACTGACGTGGCGGGCCGTGGCATTCACATTGATGGCATTAGCCATGTGATCAACTTCACCCTGCCGGAAGTGCCGGACGACTACGTGCACCGTATTGGCCGTACCGGCCGTGCAGGCGCTGCGGGTGTGTCGATCAGTTTTGCCGGGGAAGATGACTCGTATCAGTTGCCATCGATTGAGGCACTGCTGGGTCGTAAGATCAGCTGCGAGACGCCGCCGACGCATTTGTTGCGAGCGGTAGAGCGCAAACGCCCCTAAAGCTGGAATGCGATAAAAATGTGGGAGCTGGCTTGCCTGCGATAGCATCACCTCGGTGCAACTGATACACCGAGGTGTCTGCATCGCAGGCAAGCCAGCTCCCACATTTGGTTTTGTGCTGGGCCTAAGACTTCCAGCGATCTGCGGCAGCGTGATCGCTACTACGCCCTTCCACCCAACGCGGCCCTTCACTGGTGTTTTCTTTCTTCCAAAACGGCGCCCGGGTCTTCAAGTAATCCATCACAAACGCACAGGCATCAAACGCCGCCTGGCGATGGGCACTGGCTACCCCGACAAACACAATCGGCTCTCCCGGCTCCAACGCGCCGATGCGGTGCAGCACTTCCAACTTGAGCAACGGCCAGCGCTGTTGCGCTTCGACAACAATCTTGGCCAAAGCCTTTTCAGTCATGCCGGGATAGTGCTCAAGAAACATCCCCGACACCTCGCGACCATCGTTGAAGTCGCGTACATAGCCGACAAAGCTCACCACCGCCCCCACGCCGACATTGGCCGCGTGCATGGCGTTGACTTCGGCACCGGGGTCAAACGCCTCGATCTGCACCCGAATGGCCATGCTCAGCCTCCCGTTACGGGCGGGAAGAACGCTACTTCATCGCCATCAACGAGGGGCTCGTCCAGCGTACACAGCTCTTCGTTGCGCGCGCACATCAGGCTGGCTTCGTTGAGCACAGCAAAGTCTGCATCATTAGCGAGCGCGAGACGTACAGCATCGACGGTGGCGAAATCGCCCTCCATCTCCAGCGAGTCAAAGCCCACCGCTTCGGCGTAACGCGCAAAAAACAATACGTTGATGCTCATGCCTGGTCCGCCTTGAAGTGCCCGCTCTTGCCGCCCAGCTTTTCCAGCAGGCGAATGCTTTCGATGGTCATGCCTCGATCCACGGCCTTGCACATGTCGTAGATCGTCAGGGCCGCGACGCTGGCAGCAGTAAGGGCTTCCATCTCCACACCGGTCTGGCCGGAGAGCTTGCAGCGCGCCACGATATTCACCGCATCCACGCCATCGGCGCTCAGCTCGACCTTGACGCCGGTGAGCATCAGCGGGTGGCACAGGGGGATCAAGTCACTGGTCTTCTTCGCCGCCTGGATCCCGGCAATACGGGCCACGGCAAACACGTCGCCCTTGGGGTGGGCGCCGTCGACAATCATTTTCAGGGTCTCGGGCAACATACGCACACGGGCTTGCGCCACCGCTTCACGGAACGTCACGGCTTTGTCGGTGACGTCGACCATGTGGGCGCGACCTTGGGAATCGAGATGAGTCAGCACAGGGATACTCCTGATCAGGAGCAGCGATTGTAAACCTATCGCTGATCAAAATGTGGGAGGGGGCTTGCCCCCGATAGCAGTGGCTCAGTCAACAGAGATGTTGAATGTGCCATAGCCATCGGGGGCAAGCCCCCTCCCACATTGACCGCGTTTACAGATGGGACTCTGCGTACTCGGCCAGAATCGAACGTGGAACCCCTTGCAGCGCAATATGCACGCCGTTCGGGAAGTCTTTGAAGCGTTCCGTCAGGTAGGTCAGCCCGGAGCTGGTCGCGGACAGGTAAGGGGTGTCGATCTGTGCCAGGTTGCCCAGGCACACCACTTTGGAACCGGCGCCAGCACGGGTGATGATGGTTTTCATCTGGTGCGGCGTAAGGTTCTGGCATTCATCGATCAAAATCAGACTCTGCTGGAAGCTGCGACCCCGAATGTAGTTGAGGGATTTGAACTGCAACGGCACTTTGCTGAGGATGTAGTCGACGCTGCCATGGGTGTTTTCGTCATCCATGTGCAAGGCTTCGAGGTTGTCGGTGATCGCCCCCAGCCACGGCTCCATTTTTTCCGCCTCGGTGCCGGGAAGGAAGCCGATTTCCTGGTCCAGGCCCTGCACGCTGCGGGTAGCGATGATGCGGCGATAACGCTTGGTCACCATGGTCTGCTCAATCGCAGCCGCCAGGGCGAGGATGGTTTTACCGGAACCGGCAGCCCCCGTCAGGTTGACCAGGTGGATGTCCGGGTCGAGCAGCGCATACAGCGCCAGGCTTTGGTAGATGTCACGCGGTTTCAGGCCCCAGGCTTCCTGGTGCAACAGGGGCTCCTGATGCAGGTCGAGGATCAGCAGCTTGTCGACCTGGATCTCTTTGATCCAGCCCACAAAGCCCTGTTCGTCGATGATGAATTCATTGATATGCACCGCCGGCAGGTTGTCGATCAGTTGTACCTGGTGCCAGGTGCGGCCGTGGTCCTGGCGGGTTTCAACCTTGCTGACCAGGTCCCAGAAGGAGCCGGTCACGGTGTGATAACCGCGGGACAGCATCGAGACGTCGTCGACCAGTTGGTCGGTGCTGTAGTCCTCGGCCGCGATCCCACACGCACGGGCCTTGAGGCGCATGTTGATGTCTTTGGTCACCAGCACCAGGCGCAGGTCCTTGTCGCGCGCATGCAGGTCGATCAATTGGTTGATGATTTTGTTGTCGTTGAGGTTTTCCGGCAGCAGGCTGTTGGGCTCGCTGCGCTTGCTCATCAAAATCGACAGCAAGCCCTTGGGCCCGCTCTTGCCGCGCTGGATCGGCACACCGACTTCAACGTCTTCAGGTGAGGCTTCGCCCAATGTCTTGTCGATCAGGCGGATGGCCTGGCGGCATTCGGCGGCAACGCTGTGGTGCCCGCTTTTGAGTTTGTCGAGTTCCTCAAGCACGATCATCGGGATGGCGACGTGGTGTTCTTCAAAGTTGAGCAGAGCGTTTGGATCGTGGATCAATACGTTGGTATCAAGCACATAAAGGATTGGCTGGTCGGAAGAAGGGGTGCGTCCATGATCATCCATACTCGGTCACCTTTTGTGGGAGCCAGTCGACGCAATACCTGGGCGGTGCTGCGCCTCGATTCGACCACCGAATGCACCTGAGGGACGTCAAGTGCATGCCCACATGAGGAGTCTTGGAAGACGCCACCTGTGGTGCAGGTTCCGGCGATCTGACTTCGTAATACCGCAAAACATGTGACAGGAAAAAGCACTTTGACGCTTTTTTGAAGTTTATTTTTCAGGATGACGAATAGCACTAGCCGAGTGCCATGTACCCCGTTAAAGTCGGAAGTCCGCCTGCATCGATTTGTCGCACAAAATCACCCCAAAAAGACCTTATCCCCAACAGGGCCGGGCACTTGATCTTTTTATCGAAAGGCTTCCCGGCAGTCCTGCCAACCCAGCCCGCTCTGCGCCGTTTGCTGCAATAACATCGGCAGTGCCACCCGCGCCTTGTCCTGGGTGTCGTGAAACACAATCACACCTTTGCGCCACAGCAACATCAGCGTCAGCACCCGTTGCGCCGACTCATCGGGCTTGAGTTTGCCGGGGTCATCCTGGGAATCGATGTCCCACAGCGCCACCTGCAAGCCCTGAGACTGGAAAAAACCCTGGCTGTCGGCGCGGCGCTGGCCGTAGGGCGGGCGGAACAGCGGCACGTAGTTCTCCGGCATCAGGTTCTGCGCCAGCGAGGCCGTGCGAGTGATGGAGCTCTGCCACTCCACCCAATGGCTGTGGGAGCGGTATTGCCAGCCCTGGGTGCCGACACACTGGCCCTGGTACAACGCCTGCACATCGCTGGCCGAACTGCGCTCGACGCGGGTTTGCAGGCTGCTGCCCAACACAAAGAAGGTGGCGTTCATCTTCTGTTTGCGCAGGTAATCGGCGAGCCAGTCGGTATTACCGCTGACCGGCGCGGGGCCGCCGTCGAAGGTCAGCAGGAACATCCGATCGTTAAATTCATCGCCATTGCGCTCATGGTCGCCGAAGCGGGCGACTTCGCTGCTGATCTGCGGAAACAGAGCAGCCTTGCGCAGCAATTCGTCCAGATAACGCTCATGGAAGGTATGGCTCGGCGCGGCCCAGCCTGTATAGAAGGAATTTTCGCTGACCTCGAACTTGCCGGCCTGCTCACGCAGGTCGTCCATGTTCTCTACCAGATAGCAGAAGGAGGCATCTTCCTCGCAGCTCTGCTGGGCAAAGGTGTAGTTCTCCAACAGACGCTGCCAGAGCTGACGACGCAGGTCATCAATAGCGGCCAGGTTGATGATTTTAAGACCCAGGCGTTGCTTGAGCGCCGCTTCATCCTGACTTTCGCTGGCCGAAAGGCTGCGGGCAAACATCAGGATTTCAGCTCGGGAAGCCACATCGAACAGCGCCGGGCTGCCGAGCTTTTCGGGCCAGGTGCCACGGTCCAGGCTGGCGACATCCACCGGGGCCGCCTGGGCATTCAGGCAAAGCAGGCAAGCTGACAACAAAAGCGCTATTCGCACACGGGGTCTCCCTCTCCAGAGTTACCGGCCATCATAACGGATCGTGCCTATCGCCATCATAGGTGGAGTCAAAACGCCCAAGCCCCTAGAATCGCCGCACGATTTAAGGAGACGACTTCATGCTGACGGTGATTTCCCCCGCCAAGACCCTCGATTTCGAGACCGCGCCTGCCACCGAGCGCTTTACCCAGCCGCAGTTCCTGGACCATTCCCAGGAACTGATCGAGCAACTGCGCGAGTTGAGCCCGGCGCAAATCAGCGAGCTGATGCACGTGTCCGACAAGATCGGCGGCCTCAACGCCGCCCGTTTCGGCAGTTGGACCCCGGCATTTACCCCGGCCAACGCCAAGCAGGCGCTGCTGGCGTTCAAGGGCGACGTGTACACCGGCCTCAACGCGCAAACCTTCAGCGAAGCCGACTTCACCTACGCCCAGGACCACCTTCGCATGCTCTCGGGCCTCTACGGCCTGCTGCGCCCGCTGGACCTGATGATGCCGTACCGCCTGGAGATGGGCACCAAGCTGGCCAACGCCCGTGGCAAAGACCTGTATGCCTTCTGGGGCACCCGTATCAGCGAATGGCTGAACGAAGCCTTGGCCGAGCAAGGTGACGACGTGCTGCTTAACCTGGCCTCCAACGAGTACTTCTCGGCGGTCAAGCGCACGGCCCTGAACGCGCGGATCATCAACACCGAGTTCAAGGACTTCAAAAACGGCCAGTACAAGATCATCAGCTTCTACGCCAAGAAGGCCCGAGGCATGATGAGCCGCTTTGTGATCGAAGAGCGCATCAGCGACCCGGCCAAGCTCAAAGCCTTTGATGTGCAGGGTTATCGCTTCAATGCAGAGCAGTCCAAACCGGATAACCTGGTGTTTTTGCGCGATCACGCACCGGAATAAAGCTCTCAGCAGCACAGATGTTCAAATGTGGGAGGGGGCTTGCTCCCGATGGCAGAGTGTCAGTCACCGAATGGGTTACTGATACACCGCTATCGGGAGCAAGCCCCCTCCCACATTTTTGTCTGCATTTCAGCCATGGAAATGACAACTTTTTGACGTCAAAAAATATCTTGTCGCAAACCTAACGTTTCTTTCACTCGACATTTCTGAATTTTTTTCATAGTGGCACCACTTTTTTAAAACACTAGTGGCACAAAACTATCCCCCCGCGCCAACTCCCCATAACTACTGGCCCAAATAGCAAGTGCTATCAATATAATGCCAGTGCCATCTTTCCTAATATTTCAAGAAATTTCCGGAAACAGGATGAGCGGGCTGGAACTTCGTCCAAACGCACGGCTCATACCACCGGTAACGAAATTCTCTGTTTCTGTAGGAGATGACTTACATAAGGGCCAACGGAAGTAGCAAAGTTGTCACATCAAACTTTGACTCATTGGTCACATTACCAACCGATTAGTTAAGAGCGGCGGCAAGGATGATTTGCTTCTCCCTATAAGGCCAAGGCCAAGCTTCCCCTAATGGGTCAGTGAGACAACCCAAGGCATTGATACTTAAAGGCTTACCGCCTCTATCAGCGCCCTGCGGCACTGGCGCCGAGCCCTTCTCCCAGGAAGGCTGGCTGCATTTCAGGGCAAGCCCCAATAACAAGGCCAAGTTGCGCACAACTTGAGTGCAATAGTTAGTCACTCGTTATTAAACATGCCTATACGCGGTAAGTCGGCGTCTATTCGCCTAACTTTCGTGGCATCAGTGACGCTTGCAAACATGAACTCCGGCCATTAATTGGCATGATTAAGAATGAGGTAAATGCGATGCGCATCAGCATATTTGGTTTGGGTTACGTTGGCGCAGTCTGTGCCGGCTGCCTGTCTTCCCGTGGCCACGAAGTGGTTGGCGTAGACATCTCCAAGGAAAAGATTGACCTGATCAATGCCGGCAAATCGCCCATCGTTGAACCAGGCTTGGGCGAGCTGCTGAGCAAGGGGATCGAGACCGGTCGTCTGCGCGGCACCACCAACTTCGCCGAAGCCATCCGCGACACCGACCTGTCGATGATCTGCGTCGGTACGCCGAGCAAGAAAAACGGCGACCTGGAACTCGACTACATCGAAGCCGTGTGCCGCGAAATCGGTTTTGTGCTGCGTGACAAAGCCACCCGCCACACCGTGGTCGTGCGCAGCACCGTGCTGCCAGGCACCGTCGCCAACGTGGTGATCCCGATCCTCGAAGACTGCTCCGGCAAAAAAGCCGGCGTCGACTTCGGTGTGGCGGTCAACCCGGAATTCCTGCGTGAATCCACCGCCATTGCCGACTACGACCTGCCACCGATGACCGTCATCGGCGAGTTCGACAAAGCCTCCGGTGATGTCCTGCAGTCGCTGTACGAAGAGCTCGACGCACCGATCATCCGCAAGGACATCGCCGTTGCCGAAATGATCAAGTACACCTGCAACGTATGGCACGCCACCAAGGTGACCTTCGCCAACGAGATCGGCAACATCGCCAAGGCCGTCGGCGTCGATGGCCGTGAAGTGATGGAAGTCGTCTGCCAGGACAAGACTCTCAACCTGTCCCAGTACTACATGCGCCCAGGTTTCGCTTTCGGCGGTTCGTGCCTGCCCAAAGACGTGCGTGCCCTCACCTACCGCGCCAGCTCCCTGGACGTGGAAGCACCGCTGCTCAACTCGCTGATGCGCAGCAACGAGTCCCAAGTGCAGAACGCCTTCGACATCGTTGCCGGCCACGACAAGCGCAGAGTCGCGCTGCTGGGCCTGAGCTTCAAGGCCGGTACCGACGACCTGCGTGAAAGCCCGCTCGTAGAGCTGGCCGAAATGCTGATCGGCAAGGGTTACGACCTGAGCATCTACGACAGCAACGTCGAGTACGCCCGTGTGCACGGTGCGAACAAGGACTACATCGAAGGCAAGATCCCCCACGTGTCGTCCCTGCTCAACTCGGACTTCGATGATGTGATCAACAACTCCGACGTGATCATCCTCGGCAACCGTGACGAGAAATTCCGTGCCTTGGCGCAGAACGCACCGCACGGCAAGCAAGTGATCGATCTGGTGGGCTTCATGAAAAATGCGACCTGCACCACCGGTCGCACCGAAGGCATCTGCTGGTAACAGCAACGGCAAGTTTCAGGCGGCGCGCGTTTCCATCCCCAGCGCTCGCCGCCTGAAGCCTCCTTCACCTTCGGAAGATGCTTATGTCCAAGTTAAAACACGTCCTACTGCAATCTGCCGGCTGGCTGTTCTTCCTCAGCCTGCTGATGGGACTCGCCCTGCTGCTGCCGGCGAGTACGTTCGACTCCGAGTCGAAGAATTTTATTTTCCTGATTGGCGCCGTGGGTATCTGGCGCTACTCGATGGGTGCTACGCATTTCTTTCGCGGCATGTTGTTTTTGTATGTGGTCTACCCCCACCTGCGCCGCAAAGTGCGCAAGTTGGGCAAGAGCGCCGACCCGTCCCATGTGTTCCTGATGGTCACCAGCTTTCGTATCGACGCGCTGACCACCGCCCAGGTGTACAGCTCGGTGATTCGTGAAGCCATCGAATGCGGCTTCCCTACCACCGTGGTCTGCTCGCTGGTGGAAATGTCCGATGAACTGCTGGTGAAAAGCCTGTGGGAGAAGATGAACCCGCCGGAGCACGTCAAGCTCGACTTCGTGCGCATCGCCGGTACCGGCAAGCGCGACGGCCTGGCCTTTGGTTTCCGCGCCATCTCCCGCCACCTGCCGGATGACCGCGCCGTGGTGGCCGTGATCGATGGCGACACCGTGCTCGCCGAAGGCGTTGTGCGCAAGACCGTGCCGTGGTTCCAGCTGTTTGGCAACGTCGGCGGCCTGACCACCAACGAGTTCTGCGAAGTACGCGGCGGCTACATCATGAGCGAGTGGCACAAGCTGCGCTTCGCCCAGCGCCACATCAACATGTGCTCCATGGCCCTGTCCAAGCGCGTGCTGACCATGACCGGGCGCATGTCGGTGTTCCGTGCCAGCGTCGTTACCGACCCGGGCTTTATCGCCGATGTGGAAAGCGACTCGCTGCAACACTGGCGCCTGGGCCGTTTCAAGTTTTTGACCGGTGATGACAAGTCCAGCTGGTTCAGCCTGATGCGCCTGGGCTACGACACCTTCTACGTGCCGGACGCTGCGATCCACACCGTGGAACACCCGCCGGAAAAGAGCTTTATCAAGGCCAGCCGCAAGCTGATGTTCCGCTGGTACGGCAACAACCTGCGCCAGAACTCCCGCGCCCTGGGCCTGGGTGTGCGTCGCCTCGGCCTGTTCACCAGCATCGTGCTGTTCGACCAGCGTGTGTCGATGTGGACCTCCCTGCTGGGCCTGACGGTCGCGATCATCGCCACCTTCAAGTACGGCGGCGCGTTCATCCTCGCGTACCTGCTGTGGATCGGCCTAACCCGCCTGATCCTCACCCTGTTGCTGTCGTGCTCCGGCCACAAGATCGGCCCGGCTTACCCGGCGATTCTCTATTACAACCAGATCATGGGCGCGCTGGTGAAGATCTACGTGTTCTTCCGCCTTGATCAACAGTCCTGGACCCGCCAGGACACCAAACTGACCCGCGATTTGGCCAGCTTTCAACGTTGGTTCAACACCTGGTCGTCTCGGACCATGACCTTCTCCGCCGGCAGCATCTTCGTCGCCGTGTTGCTGATGATGGTCTGAACCTGCCAAGCCTGAATTAACTAGGAACTACACACCATGAATAGCCAAGCAAACGTCAACGTTGTCCACGAATCCGAAGCCCAACGCCAACACGCACGGGTCAAAATCCCGGCCAAACTGCGCTTCTTCGGCAATGACGGCAAACCCACCGAAGCGCGGGTGATCGATCTCTCGGCCGGCGGCCTGGCATTCACCGCGACCCAGCCGCTGAATATCGGCGAAGTGCACAAAGGCCGCCTGCAGTTTGTGATCGATAACCTGGGCCTGGCGATGGACGTTGAGCTGCAGATCCGCTCCTACGACCGCCAGACCGGCCGCACCGGTTGCCAGTTCCAGAACCTGGAACAACAGGATATTTCCACCCTGCGCCACCTGATCACCTCCCACTTGTCGGGCGATATCGTATCCATGGGCGACGTGCTCGCCACCCTGCAACGTGACAACTTCACCAAGGCGCGCAAGGTCAAGGACAGCGGCAGCAACATGAGCGCCGCCGGCCGCCTGCGCGCCGTCGTGTTCAGCGCCGGTATCTTCATCGTCGGTCTGGCGGCCTTCGGTTTTATCTTCAAGTCGGTGTACGGCATGTACTTCGTCAGCCACGCCCAGGCCGGCCTGGTCAGCGTACCGGGCATGAACGTGACCATGCCGCGCGATGGCACCGTGCAAAGCCTGCTCAAGGGCGACGGCATTGCCGCCAAAGGCGCGCCACTGGCAACGTTCAGCACCAGCATGCTCGATGTACTCAAAGGCCACCTGGACGAAGACCAACTGCAACCGGCCAAGGTTGAAGAACTGTTCGGCAAGCAGATGACCGGCACCCTGACCTCGCCGTGCGATTGCGTAGTGGCCCAGCAAATGGTCGCCGACGGTCAGTACGCCAACAAAGGCGACGTGATCTTCCAACTGGTGCCACGCGGCAGCCTGGCCAATGTTGAAGCGCGCTTCACCTATCGCCAGTTCGCCGATGTTCGCCCAGGCACCCCGGTGAGCTTCCAGGTGGCCGACGAAGAGCAAATTCGCACCGGCACCATCGTCAGCAGCACCAGCCTGAACAGCGCTGACCTGTCCTCTGACATCCGCGTGCAGATCAAGCCCGACGCACCGCTGGACAGCACCTACGCCGGTCGCCCGGTGGAAGTGACCAGCGACCGTGGCCCATCGCTGAACTGGCTGATCGACAAAGCCATGGCCAACGGTCTGTAAGCGAGGACATGCCTGTGATGACTCTTCCGAATACGCCGTTGACCTCTGTGGGAGCCGGGCTTGCCCGCGATGGCGGTGGTGAATCCAACACCGCCATCGCAGGCAATCCAGCTCCCACACAGAGCAGATCGCACTTCGCCTCGGCCTACTGCGCCCTGGCAATGGCAATCTCTTTAGCCGGTTGCGTCGGCCTGCCCGACCAACGCTTGGCTAACGAAGCACTCAAGCGTGGCGACACCGTCACCGCCCAGCAGAACTACCAGCAACTGGCCGACCTGGGCTACAGCGAGGCCCAAGTGGGCCTGGCCGATATCCAGGTAGGCACCCGCGACCCGGCGCAGATCAAACAGGCCGAAGCCACCTACCGTGCAGCGGCAGACACCTCGCCCCGTGCCCAGGCTCGTCTGGGTCGTCTCTTGGTGGCCAAGCCCGGCAGCACCGAAGCCGAGCACCACGAAGCCGAAGGCCTGCTGAAAAAGGCCTTTGCCAATGGCGAAGGCAACACCCTGATCCCGCTGGCGATGCTGTACCTGCAATACCCCCACAGTTTCCCGAACGTGAACGCCCAGCAGCAGATCAGCAAATGGCAAGCCTCGGGTTACCCGGAAGCCGGTCTGGCCCAGGTGCTGCTGTATCGGACCCAAGGCACTTACGACCAGCATTTGGATGATGTGGAGCGCATCTGCAAGGCCGCGCTGAACACCACCGATATCTGCTACGTCGAGCTGGCCACGGTTTACCAGAAGCAAGCCGCGCCCGAGAAACAGGCCGAGTTGCTCAAGCAGATGGAAGCCGGTTACAGCCGTGGCACCGTGACTGCGCAGCGTGTCGACAGCGTGGCCCGCGTACTTGGCGATGCCACCCTCGGCACCCCGGACGAAAAAACCGCCCAGGCCCTGCTGGAAAAAATCGCCCCTGGCTACCCGGCCTCTTGGGTCAGCCTGGCGCAACTGCTCTACGACTTCCCGGAACTGGGCGACGTCGACCAGATGATGAAGTACCTGGACAACGGCCGCGCCGCCGACCAGCCCCGCGCCGAGCTGCTGCTGGGCAAGCTCTACTACGAAGGCAAGTGGGTGCCGGCCGACGCCAAGGCTGCCGAAGCACACTTCGAAAAAGCCCAGGGCAAGGAAGTGGCTGCCGATTACTACCTCGGCCAGATTTACCGCCGTGGCTACTTGGGCCAGGTCTATTCGCAAAAGGCCCTGGACCACTTGCTGACCGCTGCGCGCAACGGCCAGAACAGCGCCGACTTCGCCATCGCTCAATTGTTTTCCCAAGGCAAGGGCACCAAGCCCGACCCATTGAACGCCTATGTCTTCAGCCAGTTGGCTAAAGCCCAGGACACGCCAGAGGCCAACGACTTGGCCGCTCAACTTGAGGCCCCGCTGACACCGGAGCAACGCACCCAAGGCCAACGCCTGGTGCAACAAGAGCTGGCGACCCGCGGCACCCTGGCCCAGAGCACGTTGCAACTGCACGCCCTGGAAGAAGACGACGGTGAGGAATCCCTATGAAGCTCAACCCATTCGTCAAGGCCGGTATCGGCCTGACCTTCGCCCTGCTGTGGTCGTGCCCGACCCTGGCCGCGCTGACCGAAGCCAAGAATTTTGGCCTGGAAGTCAAAGCCACTGCGCAGTCCGAAGATGACCGCGACCTCGGCACCCAGAAAGGCGGCGACGTCAACGGTATCGGCCTGGATGTGCGCCCGTGGGTCTACGGTGAAAGCGGCGCGTGGAGCGCCTACGCCATGGGCCAGGCTGTCGTGTCGAGCGACATCATCGAGACCGACACGCTGCAACAGTCTTCCGATGACGTGAACCAGCAGACCACCAACAACGACCGCAAGGCCAAGAAAAACTACCTGGCCATGCGTGAGTTCTGGGTCGGCTACAGCGGCTTCACGCCCTACCCTGGCGAGATCCTCAAGCTGGGTCGCCAACGCCTGCGCAATGACGACGGCCAATGGCGCGACACCAACATCGAAGCGCTGAACTGGACCTTCGACACCACCTTGCTCAAAGCCAATGTCGGCGTCGCCGAGCGCTTCAGCGAATACCGCACCGACCTCAAGGAACTGTCGCCCGTCGATAAAGACCGCCAGCACCTTTACGCCGACGCCGCCTACCAGTGGACGCCCGGCCAGTGGATCGGCCTGCGCGGCCACCACACCCATGACAACGGCAAGCTCGACTACCCGCAACCGGGCGTGGCCACCGACTCGCTGGACAAGCGCGAGAACGGCGACCTGACCTGGCTCGGCATCGAAGCCAACAGCGACGCCTACAACTGGCGCAACACCAGCACCGTCAACTACTGGGCGAGCATCACCGGTATGCGCGGTGATCGCGACAAGGTCAACGCGCTGAAATCCGACGGCACCCGCCCGGACCAAGCCAAGAACAGCGACGACTTGAGTGGCTGGGCCACCGACATCGGCCTGCGCCTGCGCCTCGACCCGCAGTGGCAAGTGGGTGGGGCCTATGCCCGTGCCAGCGCCGACTACGAGCAGAACGGCCTGCAAAGCAACCGTTCGAACTGGACCGGTACCCAGTCCCGCGTGCACCGTTTCGGCGAAGCGTTTCGCGGCGAGATGAACAACATGCAGTCCATCAGCCTGTTCGGCTCGTGGCAGCTTCGCGAGGACTACGACGCTAGCCTGGTGTACCACAAGTTCTGGCGTGTCGACGGCAACAAGCCGGTCAGCAGCAGCGGTATCGCCGCGCTGGATAACACCACTGACTCGGCCGGCGACATCGTCTCCAGCACCTCGCTGCCCCTGGCCGACGGCAAAAAAGACCTGGGTCAGGAAATGGACCTGGTGGTCACCAAGTACTTCAAAAAAGGCCTGCTCCCGGCAGCCCTCAGCCAGTCCATTGACGAGCCGTCGGCCCTGGTACGTTTGCGTGCCGGCGTGTTCAAGCCGGGCGACGCGTATGGCAGCAAAGTCGATTCCTACATGCACCGCGCATTTGTCGATGTGGTGTGGAAATTCTGATGGGAGCCTGCGCGATGAAATCTCAAAACATGCTCGTTGCCGCGATGCTGATGGCCAGTGCCACAGCCTTCGCCAGCACCGCGCAGCCGGTCAAGGCGCCGACCATCGCCAAAGAGCTGCAACAGGCCAAGACCTACACCATTTCCAGCCCGCCCACCGCGCCGCTGGAAATGGCCAAGCCGGCCCTGCCTGACCTGTCGGGCTACACCGATGCGGCGATAGAAAAGAAGATCGTGCGCAGCAAGCCCGGCAAAATCAGCATCCGCCGCATGATGCAGGAAGACGCCCTCAAGGACTTTATCGGCGGTGACAACAAGATGGCCGAATGGGTGGTGCGCCAGCACGGCATTCCCCAGGCGATCTTCGTGGACGACGGCTACATGAACCTCAAGGACCTGCTGGGCAAGGTGCCCAAGCAGTACCTGAGCGAAACGTCGCCGGGCGTGTTCATCGCCAAACTGCCCATCGTGGTCGGGCGCAAAGGCATCCTGGAAATCGACAAGAAGACCCAGGAGCTGCGCCTATCCCAGGAAGCCGGTTCGTTCCTGATCAACGACGGCCAGTTGTTTGTGCGTGACACCAAGGTCACCGGCTGGAGCGAAAAGGCCAACGGCCCGGCGCTGTTCAAGTCGCCCAAGGAATTTCGCCCATTCCTGTTGGCTTGGGGCGGCACCGAGACCTACATCTCCAAGACCAAGATGGCCAGCTTCGGCTATGCCAACAGTAAGTCGTACGGGGTGAGTATTTCCCAGTACACGCCAAACATGGCCAAGGTACTCAAGCGTTCGGAGCCGACTGGCTGGATCATTGATTCCGAGTTCTCGGACATGTGGTACGGCTTCTACTGCTACGAGACCGAAGGCTTTGTGATCAAGAGCAACACCTACAAAGACAACATCGTCTACGGCATTGACCCCCACGACCGTTCCCACGGCCTGATCATCGCCGACAACACGGTGTACGGCACCAAGAAGAAGCACGGCATCATCATTTCGCGAGAAGTGAACGACAGCTTCATCTTCAACAACCGCAGCTACGACAACAAGCTTTCGGGCCTGGTACTCGACCGTAACAGCGTCAACAACTACGTGGCCGACAACGAGTTCTACCGCAACCACACCGACGGCATCACGCTCTATGAGAGCGGTGACAACCTGCTGTGGGGCAACAAGGTGATTGCCAACCGTCGCCACGGTATCCGCGTGCGTAACAGCGTGAATATCAAGCTGTACGAGAACACCTCGATGGCCAATGGGCTGACCGGCCTGTACGGCCACATCAAGGACTTGACCGACACCGACCGCGACATCGCCCTCGACCCGTTCGACGCCCAGGTGTCGCTGATCGTGGTCGGTGGTGAACTGGCCGGTAACGGCAGCGGGCCGCTGTCCATCGACTCGCCATTGAGCGTGGAGCTGTACCGCGTGTCGATGCTGGCGCCGACCAAATCCAGCGGTATCAGCTTCAACGGCATCCTTGGTGATCGCCAGGAAGAAATTCTCGACCTGCTGGTGCGCCAGCAGAAAGCCGTGCTGATCGACCCTGTCGAACGCCAGACCGAATTGCAGGACTGAGGATGACCCTTATGCACCCACACATGATCAAACTGCTGAGCCTCTCGGGTCTGACCCTCGGCCTGCTCGCGGCCAGCCAGGGCGTACGCGCCGACGAAATCCAGGCGCCAACGTTCACCGCCGAACCGTGCTGCAGCCTGTGCCCGGCAGCCCACGACGCGAAGAACTACACCACGCGCTACCAGCAGAACTTCACCACTCTGGTACAAGCCCAGGGCGACTGGCTGTTCCGTACCCAGGAAGACTTGCGCACCGAATTCGACACCAGCCCCGCCGGCTACAAACGCATGCAGCAACTGCACGATGCGTTCAAGGCCAAGGGCGTCGAGTTGGTGGTGGTGTACCAGCCGACCCGTGGCCTGGTGAACCGCAATAAGCTCAATCCTGAAGAAAAAGCCAAGTTCGATTTCGACAAGGCCCTGGGTAACTACAAGACCATGCTCGGCCGATTCGCCAAGATGGGTTACGTGGTGCCGGACCTGTCGCCGTTGACCAATGAGCAACTGCCGGATGAACTGCCGGCCCACGATTTCTACTTCCGCGGTGACCAACACTGGACCCCCTACGGCGCCCAGCGCACCGCAAAAATCGTCGGCGCCAAAGTGCGTGCCATGCCTGAATTCGCGGATATCCCCAAGCGTGAATTCGAGACCACCCGCTCCGGGCGCATGGGCAAGACCGGCACCCTGCACAACATGGCCGGGCAATTGTGTGGCACCAGCTACGCGATCCAGTACATGGACCAGTTCACCACCGAGCCCAAGGGCGAAGCGGGCGACGGCGACCTGTTCGGCGATTCGGGCAACCCGCAGATCACCCTCGTCGGCACCAGCCACAGCGGCAAGAACTACAACTTCGCGGGCTTCCTGGAACAGGAAATCGGCGCCGACATCCTCAACGTCGCCTTCCCCGGCGGAGGCCTGGAAGGCTCGATGATCCAGTACCTGGGCAGCGATGAGTTCCAGAAGAGCCCGCCAAAGATTTTGATATGGGAATTCTCGCCGCTGTACCGCCTGGATCAAGAGACCATCTACCGCCAGATGATGTCGCTGCTCGACAACGGCTGCGAAGGCAAGACCGCTCAGCTGACAGCCAGCACTTCTTTGAAGCCGGGCAAGAACGAATTGATGGTTAACAGTTCCAACAAAGACCTGCGTAACGCCAATCACCAGGTAGATATCCGCTTCGCCGACCCGTCGGTGAAAACCCTGCAAGCCACCCTCTGGTACATGAACGGGCGCCACGAGGACATCAAAATCGAGAAACCCGAAACATCCGACACAGACGGGCGTTTCGCCTTCGAACTGCGCACCGATGAAGACTGGGCCTCGCAGAACTTGCTGGCCGTGGAAGTGCAGGGTCCAGAAAAGGGCGCGCAGAAGGTTGAAGCGAAAATTTGCACACGCAACGTATTCCCAAGCGGCGGCCAAAAAACCGCCCAACTTGGGCAATGAGGTTACCTATGCAGAAGTTATTGATTCCAACGTTACTGGGCCTTGCGATGTTTGCAGGCTCGGTTAACGCCGCCGCGCCACTGCGTCCGCCCCAGGGTTATTTCGCCCCGGTGGAAGCGTTCAAGACCGGCGACTTCAAGAATGACTGCGACGCCATGCCGGCGCCGTACACCGGCTCGCTGCAATTTCGCAGCAAGTACGAAGGCTCGGACAAGGCCCGTTCCACGCTGAATGTGCAGTCCGAAAAAGCCTTTCGCGACAGCACCGCCGACATCACCAAGCTGGAAAAAGACACCAGCAAACGCGTGATGCAGTTCATGCGCGACGGTCGTCCGGAGCAGTTGGAATGCACGTTGAATTGGCTCACCAGCTGGGCCAAGGCCGATGCGTTGATGTCCAAGGACTTCAACCACACCGGCAAGTCCATGCGCAAATGGGCGTTGGGCAGCATGGCTTCGGCCTATGTGCGCTTGAAGTTTTCCGAGTCTCACCCGTTGGCCAATCACCAGCAGGAAGCGCAGTTGATCGAAGCCTGGTTCAACAAACTGGCCGATCAGGTGGTAAGCGACTGGGACAACCTGCCGCTGGAAAAAACCAACAACCACTCGTACTGGGCCGCCTGGTCGGTAATGGCAACCTCCATCGCCACCAACCGTCGCGACCTGTTTGATTGGTCGGTGAAGGAATACAAGGTCGGCGTGAACCAGGTCGATGACCAGGGCTTCTTGCCAAACGAATTGAAGCGCCAGCAACGGGCCTTGTCGTACCACAACTACGCCCTGCCGCCTCTGTCGATGATCGCCAGTTTTGCCCTGGTCAACGGTGTTGATCTGCGCCAGGAAAACAACAGCGCACTCAAACGCCTGGGAGACAAGGTGCTGGCCGGGGTGAAAGACCCAGAGATCTTCGAGAAGAAGAACGGCAAGGAACAAGACATGAAGGACCTCAAGGAAGACATGAAATATGCCTGGCTTGAACCCTTCTGCACCCTCTACACCTGCGCCCCGGATGTGGTGGAGCGCAAGCACGGGATGCAGCCGTTCAAGACCTTCCGCCTGGGGGGTGACCTGACCAAGGTCTACGACCCGGCGCATGAAAAAGGCAACAAAGGTAGCTGACGAAACGCGGTTAAAAAAATGTGGGAGGGGCGGTGCGACGATTCGACTTGCCCCCGATAGCGGTGCATCAGTGGATGCATCTGGTGACTGACTCACCGCCATCGGGGGCAAGCCCCCTCCCACATTTGAAGCCGGTTTTGGCAGTGGAATTGTTGTACCGCCCTCCTTCGAAATCGTGGGGGGGTTTGGGGGGGCTGCGGCCCTTGACTGTTGGTTAAACATGGAGAGATCGGGATGGTTTTCTCGTCCAATGTGTTCCTGTTTCTGTTCTTGCCGATCTTTCTCGGCTTGTACTACTTGAGCGGGCAACGCTATCGCAACCTGCTGCTGCTGCTGGCCAGCTATGTGTTCTACGCCTGGTGGCGAGTGGACTTTTTGGCGCTGTTCGCCGCCGTGACGCTGTGGAACTACTGGATCGGCCTCAAAGTCGGTGCCGCCGGCGTGCGCACCAAGCCGGCCCAGCGCTGGCTGCTGCTCGGCGTGGCAGTCGACCTGTGCATCCTCGGCTACTTCAAGTACGCCAACTTCGGCGTCGACAGCATCAACGTGATGATGAAGTCGGCGGGCCTGGAGCCGTTCATCCTCACCCACGTGCTGCTGCCGATCGGGATCTCGTTCTACATTTTCGAGTCCATCAGCTACATCATCGACGTGTATCGCGGCGACACCCCTGCAACCCGCAACCTGATCGACTTTGCGGCGTTCGTGGCGATCTTCCCGCACTTGATTGCCGGCCCGGTATTGCGCTTTCGCGACCTGGCCGACCAGTTCAACAACCGCACCCACACCCTCGACAAGTTCTCCGAGGGCTGCACGCGGTTTATGCAAGGTTTCATCAAGAAGGTGTTTATTGCCGACACCCTCGCGGTGGTGGCCGACCATTGCTTCGCCCTGCAAAACCCCACCACGGGCGATGCCTGGCTTGGCGCGCTGGCCTATACCGCGCAACTGTATTTCGACTTCTCCGGCTACAGCGACATGGCCATCGGCTTGGGCTTGATGATGGGTTTCCGCTTTATGGAAAACTTCAAGCAGCCGTACATCAGCCAGTCGATCACCGAGTTCTGGCGCCGCTGGCACATCAGCCTCTCCACCTGGCTGCGTGACTACCTGTACATCACGTTGGGCGGCAACCGCAAAGGCACGCTGACCACCTACCGCAACCTGTTCCTGACCATGCTGCTCGGTGGTCTGTGGCACGGTGCGAACATCACGTACGTCGTGTGGGGCGCCTGGCACGGCATGTGGCTGGCGATTGAAAAAGCCATCGGCCTGAACACCGCACCGCGCAGCTTCAACGTGTTGCGCTGGGCCTTCACCTTCCTGCTGGTGGTGATGGGCTGGGTGATCTTCCGCTCTGAAAACCTGCACGTTGCCGGTCGTATGTACGGCGCCATGTTCAGCTTTGGCGAGTGGTCGCTGTCGGAACTCAACCGCGCCAGCCTCACCGGCCTGCAAGTGGCAACCCTGGTGGTGGCGTACGCAACCTTGGCGTTCTTCGGTCTGCGCGATTTCTACACCAACCGCCCTGCCGAGAAGACCAAGCCAGCCGACCCAAGCCTGATCAAGGCAGTGCCTGGCGACAACCCTGGCAGCATCCACCAGCCCGGTTTCACCGTGGGCCAGGACGCCGCCGTACAACCGGCCTACTGGACCGCTGACTGGCCACGCTACGCCATGCGCGCTGCGGTGCTGCTGCTGTTCGTGGCGTCGATTCTCAAACTGTCGGCGCAGAGTTTCTCGCCGTTCCTTTACTTCCAATTCTGAGGGAGCCGACCATGACCCGTTCATTACGCGTCCTCTATATCGGCCTGTTCCTGGTGGTGCTGCTGGCCCTGGGCGCCTGGTCGCTGCGCAGCTTCCTGGGCTTTAGCACCAACGCCGATGCCACCGTGCTTAACGGTCGCTGGAGCAAAGCCGTCGAGACCCACTACGACGACGAGTTCCCGATCAAGCGCATCGGCACCAACCTCTGGGCGGCGCTGGACTACAAGCTGTTCAACGAAGGCCGCCCTGGCGTGGTGCTGGGCCGCGATCACTGGTTGTACAGCGACGAAGAGTTCAACCCTATCGTCAACGAAGACCAGAACCTGCAAGGCAACTACGCGCTGGTTGAAGGCGTGCGTCAGAAGCTCAAGGCCCAAGGCATTCAGCTGGTGATGGCGATCGTGCCGGCCAAAGTGCGCCTGTACCCGGAACACATCGGTGATGTGAAACCGGCCAGCATCCACGCCAACCTGTATCAGGACTTCCATGCTCGTGTCGCCGCCGACAACATCCCGGCTCCCGATCTGCTGGGCCCGCTGCAACAGGCCAAGCTGAGCGGCAAGCAGGTGTTCCTGCGTACCGACACCCACTGGACCCCAGACGGCGCAGAAATCGCCGCCAAGCAGTTGGCCAAGGGCATTGCCGAGAAAACCCCGCTGAGCGGCGAGCCACAGCGCTTTGTCACCGAGGCCGAGAACACCGCACCGCATAAAGGCGACCTGCGTCTGTTCCTGCCCCTGGACCCGCTGTTTGAAAACCTGATGCCACCCAAGGAACCGCTGGAAAAACGCGTGACGCACCTGGCCGAAACCGGTGGCGACGATGCGTTGTTCAGCAACAGCGAAACTCCGGTTGCATTGGTGGGCACCAGCTACAGCGCCAACCCCAACTGGAACTTCGTCGGCGCACTCAAGCAGGCCCTGCACAGCGACGTCATCAACTACTCCGAAGACGGCCACGGCCCGATCCTGCCGATGCTCAGCTACCTGAAAAGTGACGATTTCAAGAACAGCCCGCCACAAGTGCTGATCTGGGAATTTCCTGAACGCTATCTGCCTGTCAACAACGAAATCGGTGATGCCGACCCGTCGTGGGTTGCGCAACTTAAACAAGCCGGTTCGCGCCAACAAAACATGGCACTGAACACCCCAGTTAAAAACCCAAAATCCGAGACGCCCGACCGGGCGCAAAACTGAAAGAGAGGTAACTCACATGACTTTCACTACAACTCCTCGTCGTCTCGCTAAAACCCTGGCACTCGCAGCCGGCCTGAGCGTGGTTTCCCTGTCGGCCGTTGCCGGTGATGCGGCCCTGTACGGCCCTGTGGCGCCGAAAGGTTCGAGCTTCGTGCGCGTTTACAACGCCTCCAACCAGGAAGTCAGCGCGACCGTTGGCAGCACCAACCTGAGCGAAGTCGCGCCGCTGGCCAGCAGCGACTTCAGCTTCATGCCGGGCGGTGACTACAGCGCCAAGCTGGGCAGCCAGACCGTGCCGGTCAAGCTCGCCGCCGACCACTACTACACCCTGGTCAACAACAGCAGCGGCCAACCGCAACTGATCGAAGAGCCGCCGTTCAAGAACAAGCAAAAATCCCTGGTACGTGTGCAAAACCTGAGTGACAAGGCCCTGACTTTGAAGACTGCCGATGGCAAGACCGATGTGGTCAAGTCGGTGGCCGCCAAGGGCCGTGGCGAGCGCGAAATCAACCCGGTGAAGGTAAGCCTGGCGTTGTATGACGGTGACAAGAAAGTCGGTGATGTGAAGCCAGTGGCCCTGGAGCGCGGTGAGGCAGCGGTGCTGTACGTCACCGGCTCCGGCTCTAGCCTGTCGCCAGTGTGGGTGAAACGCCCAGTGTCGACCCGTTGATTAAATTTTCGAACTGACCTCAATCCCCTGTGGGAGCCGGGCTTGCCCGCGATGGCATCACTTCGGTGCAACTGAAACACCGAGTTGCCCGCATCGCAGGCAAGCCAGCTCCCACAGGGACCGAGCAGGTCAGTTCGAACCGAGACAAAAACAAGAGTGAAACGACAAACCTTCGTAGCTCTGACCCAAATTGATTCAAGGAGAAACACATGATCCCAGTAATCCTTTCCGGTGGTAGCGGCTCACGTCTTTGGCCGCTTTCCCGCAAACAGTTTCCAAAACAATTCCTGGCCCTGACCGGCGAGCACACGCTGTTCCAGCAAACCCTGGAACGCCTGGTATTCGAAGGCATGGACACACCGATTGTGGTCTGCAACAAGGACCATCGCTTTATCGTCAACGAGCAACTGAGCACCCGTAAGCTGGACTGCCAACGCATCCTGATGGAACCCTTCGGCCGTAACACCGCGCCGGCCGTGGCCCTCACCGCGATGATGCTCGTCAACGAAGGCCGCGACGAGCTGATGCTGGTGCTGCCCGCCGACCACGTGATCGACGACCAGAAAGCCCTGCAACGCGCCCTGGCCCTGGCCACCGTGGCCGCCGAGCGTGGCGAGATGGTGCTGTTCGGCGTACCGGCGACCCGTCCGGAAACCGGCTATGGCTACATCAAGTCCACCGCTGACTCGCTGCTGCCGGAAGGCGTGAGCCGCGTCGAGCAGTTCGTGGAAAAACCCAATGAAAAACGCGCCGTCGAGTTCGTCAAAAGCGGCGGTTATTTCTGGAACAGCGGCATGTTCCTGTTCCGCGCCAGTCGCTTCCTCGAAGAGCTGAAAAAGCACGATCCGGACATCTACGACACCTGCCTGCTGACCCTTGAGCGCAGCGAGCAGGATGCCGACACGGTGTCCTTCGACGAAGCGACTTTCGCCTGCTGCCCGGACAACTCCATCGACTACGCCGTGATGGAAAAAACCCAGCGCGCCTGCGTGGTGCCACTGAGCGCCGGTTGGAGCGACGTGGGTTGCTGGGCGTCGCTGTGGGCGGTCAACGATAAAGACGCCAACGGCAACGTCACCAAGGGCGACGTGGTGATCCAGGACAGCAAGAACTGCATGATCCACGGCAACGGCAAGCTGGTGTCGGTGATTGGCCTGGAAAACATCGTCGTGGTAGAAACCAAGGACGCGATGATGATTGCCCACAAAGACAAGGTCCAGGGCGTCAAGCAGATGGTCAACACCCTCAACGAACAGGGCCGCAGCGAGACCCAGAACCACTGCGAAGTCTATCGCCCGTGGGGCTCCTACGACTCGGTGGACATGGGCGGGCGCTTCCAGGTCAAGCACATCTCGGTCAAGCCGGGCGCATGCCTGTCGCTGCAAATGCACCACCACCGCGCCGAACACTGGATCGTGGTCAGCGGCACCGCCGAAGTGACCTGCGACGAGAATGTGTTCCTGCTGTGTGAAAACCAGTCCACCTACATCCCGATCGCCTCGGTGCACCGCCTGCGCAACCCGGGCAAGATCCCGTTGGAGATTATCGAGGTGCAATCGGGCAGCTACCTGGGTGAGGACGATATCGAGCGGTTTGAAGATATCTACGGGCGCTCGACGCCGGTTGAGCGGGGTGTTTCGGTGAAAACTATCGCGCAGTAAAAGAGTCGTACAAGAAGCCCTCGCCCAGCCCATTGCGTCCCCTATCCGCAGTGGGTTGGGTGGGGGCTTTTTTGGCGTACTCAGGTACGTCTATCCATAAGCCTTATACATGCCAAACTTCGCGTCAGTGAATGCCGTGAATAAAGTTCTCAAAAAACTCGGAGAATTTTTTTTATTGTATTTCTTAACGCTCGCATTTCCCGCACCAAAATTTCCGACTTTTTTTGCCCGTACCGGCTCAGGATTTATTCCGTACTCTTGCAGCGCATCACTCATCATCGAGTCAAGCTGGGCTTTTTTCTGCACATCTATGCCACTGGGCGTTTTGCCTGAATCCATCCCCAAGAAATCAAACTTTTCCACATACGCCAACCCTTTATCCACTTGTGCCGTACCAATCTTTATATAACGCCGAACCCCTCTTTGGGTTTTATCCAAAGGAGTTTCATAGAGCAGATTACTTTCATGATGAAGAAAGCGTTGTTCGTGCTCATCGTATCTTGAATCATTTATTCGCTGCGAAATCGTAGCCATTTTCGTGACCACTGATGAGTTTTTGGACTCAAAATATTCTTTCACCAAACCGGTGGCCGAGAAGGCACTCGAACCACTGATGCCTTCGTCAATAACCACTACAGACTGCATTCCAATGGATTTAGCGCCGAACGATTGCTCCAAAAAGTTTAGTCTGTTAGCTTTTTCCTCATCCCCCAAAGCATCCAGCGGAGAAACTTCAACCCCTCCCGCCATACCGGAAATTTGCAAGTTCGCAATTTGAAATCCGCTTTTTTCAATATAGGCACCGAGCACCAGTGGACTACGGCCGACCAAGATAAAAAGCGTTTGGTGAGGGTCAAGACCGTTTTTTTCCAGTCCAGACTTTATCGTAGCGAATATAGATGACATTCCTTCAACATCTTTTTCATCAAACACCTTACGGGTAGCCTGCTTGCCTTCTTTATCGATCCAAACTATCGGATTATTTCTAACCATCCGATAAAGATTAAACCCATCTATGTTTCCATTCGAATCAGGATTGACCCATCGCTGCAACCACGCGATGTAGTACCTGAACCCATAATAATAAAGCCCCGTCGCATCCCGCTCCTTGCCCGAATACCCCAACGTGCGATAAGTCTCCTCACTCGAATCCCCCCGCTCCCAAAACGCCGTACTGCCAAACGGGTGATAACTTTCCCGACTGACCACCCGCGCGTCGGCGTCCAACTCCAACGCGCAAGAGCCCAAGTGATTTTCCAGGGTGTAACGCAATTGATCATTACCCATACGCTTGGGCGGCGCCGTTGCCCAGTGCAGCACCTGCACCGCACCGACGGTGATGAGCTGCAACTCATCACCGTAGACATTGCGTATCTCCAGCCCCGGCAAATAGCGTGTTTCACTGATGACCGCACGGGCATTGGTTTGCGCGGTGCGCACCTTGCGTCGGCGCATGCCGTCGGCGCCGTAGATATAGCGCTCAGTGTCATCGAGCGCTGACTGACGTTCCACCGGCCGAACCTGTGCCAACTGGTTACGCTGATCCCAATGCAGTCTTCGGCCCAATTCCAGTTCGAGCAGATTGCCATTGGCATCAAACGCAGCAGCGATTTCGGCCTCGGTCGGCGGCACGCCATCCCGTTCAGGCAAGCAGCGATTGCTGTAACGGGCAGCCTTCAACACCCGCCCGTGGTTTTGCGGCCCGTGGTGAATCAACTCAAGCAGATTGCCGCCCAGATCAAAGTGGTAGGTCTGGCGGAAGTTGGCGACGGCGCGAGGGTCAGCCTGCTGATTCGGCCCTTTACTCGCACTGCCAGCTTCATAGCCGGTGGCCTTGATCAGTTGGTAGAGGCTGTCGTACCAAAACCAACTGATCGGATCGATACGCTGATTGGCAAAAAAACGCACCGCCAGGGTCGTGTCCTCGATGCTGACAATATTCCCCACCGGGTCGTAACCGTAGTGCAGATCCTGCAAGCGCTCGCCACCGCCGCGATGGCTGTAGAGGCGCAACAAGCGACCATCCTGAGGGCAGTACTCAAATTGGCTGACGACGCCGTTGCCCAGGGTCTTGCGCTCGGTTTTGCCGTGGGCATCGGAGGTAATGGCGCTGACCAGAACCTTGCGCGTTGGCGAGCCTTTGAGCTGTAGCCAGGCTTCACGCAACTGACCATCAACGCTGTAGTGGGAGCCCTGGTGATTGCCAGCCGCGTCGGTTTGTTGCAGCACCTCGCCCTGCGCATTTACGTACGACACGGTACGCGCCCCGGCGCCAGGTTCGAGCAAGTCATCTCGCTGCTGCGCTGGTATTGGCCAGTCCGGCGTGTCCAGTGCTTGCAGAAAATGCTGCACCTGATCCAGCACTGCACCGCCCATGGCGTACTCGTTGAAATGACGGGTGCCCGCCGGGTCATCATGGCGAATGATTTGCCCGCATTGGTTGTGACTGGCTGAGACAGGATCAGCACCCGAATAGGTGAAACGTTCTGTACACAAGCCTTGCTCGAAGACAGCCAGCGGCCGCAGCAAAGCATCAAACTCAACCTCCCGCTGCGTGCCCCGGCCGTCCTGGAAGTACACCCCTTGGCCGGATTCGCCAAAGAGTTGGACACGTAGGCCCGCATCGACACTTTGAGTACTCAAGACGTGGCCGCTCAGGGAGTAAACCGTCGCCAGGTTAGGCGGCACTGTGGGGTCGTCCATATGCAGGTTGTACAAGCGCGGGTCCCATTGGGCAATCGCTCTGCCAGCAACATTGTGGGCAGTGCGATTGACGCACTTGCGCGCCTGCTCACCTGCAACAGATCGCAAGTACGCAACCGACTGGGCTGGCAAACCTCGCGGGTCGGCTACGGAAAGGGTCGGCGTATGGTGATGCAAGGCTGGCATGGCATCTCTCTCCATTTTTGCTGCTGACGTTACCTTAGCGCCTGAGGCTTAGAGCGCTACTGTTAGAAAACACAGTACCTACCAAGCACAGCCCTCATGGTAGCCAATCCCACCTACGCTTAAGTTAGGATGCTCGTTCACATTTCGAGGTGGTCTCCATGTTCTTCGGCGTTCTCCTGATCATCACTTGGCTGATCCTGCTGTTGCGCTACCCTGCCAAGGCCTTGCCTGTGTCACTCGCTGCGGCCGTGGGCCTGGGTTTCGTGGCCATTTGGGTGGTGTGGCTGGACAACCGCGAAGCTTCGCAACTGGCCCGCCTGGAACTGCGCATCAGCTATGCGCCACAGGAATGCCCCGCAGACCGCCCACTGAAACTGACCCTCAACAACGGCAACGACGTGCCCCTCACCGAACTGCGTTGGCGCCTCGCCGCCTATGCTCCCGGTGACACGGTGAACCTGGCCGACAACGTCTACGCCGCCCCCCGCTATCGCGGCCCCGGCGAGTTGCAGGCCGGGGCGACCTGGGAGGATTGCCTGCCGACACCACCATTGCGGCCTGGTTATCGGGCACAAACCCTGGAGTTTCGTGCAGAGCATTTGCAAGGTAGCTTCAGCGATTGACGCTTGATATTTCATGTACGCAATGCCCTATCAAACAAAAGCTGCTCAGTAAGGCATCACCTTTCGCTCCCCATGATGCCCCCTGATTTCTTCGAGCTTGACCAAATACTGGTTTTTGTTAGCCGCGCGTGTACCGACGTTAATCACTCTGAAGTCAGCATGAGGCGAAAATACATGCTCAGACTCGCCCTTCGCTGTCAGTGAAGAGGTCATAGTGGATGCACTGAATCCTTTGATCTCAAACAGTAGTTCCAACTGCCCACCGCCCATGAACTCTTCAGCTACAGCTTTACTCCGAGAGACCGAGAGCAGACTGGGGGAGTAAAAAACGGTATCACTGCCTTTGGCCTCTAAGAAACGGTCCAAACCCTCGTCGGTGATGCTTTGGCCACGGAAAAAGGTGCTGGTGTTCTCGTTGACTTGTTTGTAAAGAGTATTAGCAATGTGCTTTATATCGTTTCGATCGAGCGTATCGGCTGTCGCAATTAAGTTCGCTTTACGCTCCCGCCCCGAGCGCCCCTCGAAATGCTCAGCCCCGTGACGCCTCGACAGTTCTGACACAATTTTCGCTCCCTGCAAGGAGATCGCGGAGTTGTTTCTCATGGCGGTGTTTATTGCAGCTGCGCCTGCGTTAGTCGAGTAGATGTCGAAGAATGTCTTCATATTCTCGTATCGTTCGGCACTTATTTTTTTTTGCGGGGCGCCCAAGCTCATCGCACCTGTGCGTGCGGTTACGTCGGAAACATCTTCTTTCAAACGAGCGCTGACACGCGCCAACGCTTCGGTCACTTGGGCAGATGGGTACCCGCTTTCGAGTAGTGTTTTCTCCATGGAGCGAAGTGCTTTAGCCGGATTTTCTTTAAACTCCTGTAAGAACTCCTTGGACTCGCGCACCTTCCTCACCAGATCTCCGGTCGGGCTCAGCCCATCCGGGTCGTTCAACGTAACGGGATTATTTCTAACCATGCGGTACAGGTTTAACCCGTCAATCGGCCCCGCTGGATCCGAATTGAGCCATCGCTGCAACCACGCGATGTAATACCGCAACCCATAATAATAAAGCCCCGTCGCATCCCGCTCCTTACCCGAATACCCCAACGTGCGATAACTCTCCTCACTCGAATCACCCCGCTCCCAAAACGCTGTACTGCCAAACGGGTGATAACTTTCCCGACTGACCACCCGCGCGTCGGCGTCCAACTCCAACGCGCAAGAGCCCAGATGGTCCTCAAGGGTGTAGCGCAATTGATCATTCGCCATACGCTTGGGCGGCGCCGTTTCCCAGTGCAACACCTGCACGGCGCCGGCGGTGATGACCTGCAACTCATCACCGTAGACATTGCGTATCTCCAGCCCCGGCAAATAGCGTGTTTCACTGATGACTGCGCGGGCGTTGGTCTGTGCAGTGCGCACCTTGCGCTGGCGCATGCCGTCGGCGCCGTAGATATAGCGCTCAGTGTCATCGAGCGCTGACTGACGCTGCACCGGCCGAACCTGAGCCAGTTGATTGCGATGATCCCACTCTAGGGCTCGGCCCATTTCCAGTGCCAACAAGTTGCCATTGGCATCAAACGCAGCAGCAATCTCAGCCTCCGTCGGCGGTACGCCATCCCGTTCAGGCAAGCAGCGATTGCTGTAGCGGGCTGCCTTCAACACCCGCCCGTGGTTTTGCGGCCCGTGGTGAATCAACTCAAGCAGATTGCCGCCCAGGTCATAGCGATAGGTTTGGCGGAAGTTGGCGACGGCGCGAGGGTCCGCCTGCTGATTCGGGCCTTTACCCGCACTGCCCGCTTCATAACCGGTGGCCTCGAACAGTTGGTAGAGGCTGTCGTACCAGAAGCAACTGATGGGGTCGATGCGCTGATTGGCAAAAAAACGCACCGCCAGGGTCTTGTCTTCGATGCTGACAATATTCCCCACCGGGTCGTAAACGTAGTGCAGATCCTGCAAGCGCTCGCCACTGCCGCGATGGCTGCGCAGGTTCATCAAACGACCGTCTTGAGGGCTGTATTCAAACTGGCTGATCACGCCGTTGCCCAGGGTCTTGCGCTCGGTTCTGCCGTGGGCATCGTAGGTAATGGCGCTGACCAGAACCTTGCGCGTTGGCGAGTCTTTGAGCTGTAGCCAGGCTTCACGCAACTGACCATCAACGCTGTAGTGGGAGCCCTGATGATTGCCTGCCGCATCGGTCTGTTGCATGACCTCGCCCAGCGCATTGAGGTACGCCAATGTACGCGCACCGTCGCCAGGTTCTAGCAAATCATCTCGCTGCTGCGTTGGCATTGGCCAATCCGGCGTGTCCAGCGCTTGCAGAAAATGCTGCACCTGATCCAGCACTGCACCGCCCATGGCGTACTCGTTGAAATGACGGGTGCCCGCCGGGTCATCATGGCGAATGATTTGCCTGCATTGGTTGTGACTGGCTGCGATGGGATCAGCACCCGCATAGGTGAAACGCTCTGTACACAAGCCTTGCTCGAAGACAGCTAACGGCCGCAGCAAAGCATCAAACTCAACCTCGCGCTGCGTGCCCCGGCCGTCCTGGAAGTACACCCCTTGGCCGGATTCGCCAAAGAGTTGGACACGCAGGCCCGCATCGACGCTTTGAGTACTCAAGACCTGGCCGGTCAGGGAGTAAACATTCGCCAGGTTAGGCGGCACTGTGGGGTCGTCCATATGCAGGTTGTACAAGCGCGGGTCCCATTGGGCAACTGCCCGACCGGCCTCGTCATATCGCGTCCGGGTAATCCGCCGCTGAGCCAAATCCTGCGTATGGCTACGGCAATAATCGACTGCACAAGCCACTTGGCTGCGCGGGTCGTACACAACCAGGTTCGGTGTGTGCGTGTGAACCACGGCGTTCATGACGTTTTCGCACCTGTCTCAGCCTTGGCGGCCATCACCTCTTCATACGTGTCGTTTTCATCCTCACTGATGGTGTACCAGCAATGATAGGTCTGGCGCCGCAGGTAGCCTTCCTTGGCAAGAACCGTGTGAGTCGGGCGCCCCAAGGGGTCGTAGAACTGTTCGTCGTGGTAGCCGTGCTGGCTGAAACTGGCATCGTTGATATAACGCCAGGCAGCGGCAAAGTAAGGTCGGTACACCCTGACGACCTGGCCTTTATTGTTGTATTCAACGCGTTCGCTAACGCGCCAACGCATCACGTTCTGCAGGGTAATGGGCTCGCCATTCGCCCCCAAAGCCAGGGTGCCGTCTTCCAGTACGTGATAGGCGTAGCCATCTTCGACCTTTTGCTTGCTTTGCAGCGAACGGGCAAAGCCATCCCAACAACTGATTGCCATGCGAATCTGCCGCTCACTGTCATTCGGGTAGCGATCCGCCTGCAGGATCAGCCCGTGCACCGGCTCACGCGACACGGCCTCCAACAGCGCCAACAGACGTTGGCGTGCCGGGGTCAAGTCATCCTTCGCTGTAAGCCTGCGCGCGCTGGCACGAACGTAACCGCTGGGCAGCAGGTCGCCTTGTGCTACGCACTCGTTGAGCCAGCCGAGGTCTCGGCGATCGGCGTCTGGCACGCGGCCCATCCAACTGAACGGGTTTTCAAAATAGGCGGTAGCCGCGCCTTGCAATGCATCGCCCTGGGCCTCAATGGCCTTGGCGGGGCTGTCGTCGTCAGGACGCTGATACTGGGCAATCGGGTCGAAGCCTACGGCCTCACCGCGTTCCCTGCCATAAAAGCTGGTCGCAAGCACCTGACCGAAAGCGCCATGTAACGCTTCCTGGGTATTTTGGTTGGGATCGATGATGCGAGTGGGCTGCAACAGGCGATAGTCGATGCTGTCGACCTTGGTCTGGCAACCATCGGGCAGCGTCACAGACGTATTCAGACAACGGTAAATGTCATACCCCATCAACGTCACACCGTGGCTTTGGGTTTGGCGCACCGAGGTCACCTGATGAAAGTCCGACAGCGACGCGTAGGTGTTAAAACCACGCTTGACCGACCACAAGGGTTTGGCCTCCAAGGCAGGGCCCAGCACCCATGGCATGCGGTGGTAGCCGATCTCAATCAGTTTTTCTTCAAGATCAAACGGCATCGTGCCGTCCTCGTCCTTGAGCAGGTCGTAGGCGGTCAGGGCTTTGTGGTCGAGTTCAGCGATTTCCAGGTAGTCGGGCAAACCCTCGAAATCGGCCTGGCCGTCCGGCCACGTACTGTCGTCCGACAGCTTGCGGTAGCGCTGCAGCGATTGCCCTACCAGTACACGTTGCGCAGTGGGGTTGAGCGGGTTGTCCGCCGTAGCGGCCGTGAAGTGCTCAAAGCTGACGGTCTGAGGCGTCAAGCCTGCCGGGCCATGGCCCTTGCTCAACACCAAGGCGTTGCTGCGTTGCAGGTAGGGCAACCCCAGGCGCCAACCCTGGGGTGCCGTCAGGTGAATGAACTGCGCGAGGGTTTCCGTCAGGTAATAAGACTGCTGTGCCGAATCATGGGCGTCACACCACCAGCGTTTTTGGGGCTCGATAACGCCGGGGTCGAGTGCGCAGGCAGGGTCATCGGCAGCCGTCATGCGGCGGGCATAGTGCACACTGACGCCCCGCGTCAGGTTACCGAACTCATCCCAGGCCAGGCCGAGGGTTTTCTGACACATCGGGTCGGTGGCGTCGCGCTCGTACTGGTAAGCCACCGCCTCCAGGGGCAGTACCTGCATCACCGAATAGGCCGCATGCGTGCCTCCGGTCGGCGGGTCGAGGCGTCGCACGGCATAACGGTTTTCCTCCACGCTGTAGGGCACGCCCAGCGGGTCATCCAGGGGGTAGATTTCGCTGCGCAACATCAGCCCCGACAGCGCGTAGCACATCTGCACGCGCTCAGTCGCATCCGGCTCGACCCACTGGTCGCTCTTGTCTGCCAGGTGATAATGACTGAGTAACGCGCTGCCCAGAGGTACGGCGCTTGGGTCGGCACTGAAGAAATCATCACGTGGCGGGTCGAGGTCTGGCCCCACCTGGAACCAGGTTTTACGCAGCACCGGTGCGGTATAGCCGTCCTCCTGCCCCTCTTGCGCCTGGGCCTCGCAGTCCGTGGCGTACTGCAAACCGAACCCCTGAAATTCCCGCTCGACCGTATCGTAAAAGGCATTGCGATAGGAAAATCGTTGGGTCAATTGGTTACCGGTGATCTCATCCAGCTGGGTCTGGACGCTGACCAACGGCATGGAAAAAGGCAGCAAGCTGATCGCCGATTTGTTTCGTGCCGTCAGTTCGTGCTTTTCATCCAACCACTCCTGGGCCGAACTGCGGTAGACGATGCTCGCGGCGGCCCCCAGGTTGTTGTTGGTGCCACTGAGCAGGTAAGGCTTGGCCTCAAGTGCGTCATAACGCCAATGCCGGGGCGTCATGTGGGGCACCGTCAGTACCAGGCTGGAATACCCCTGCCCTTGCAGGTCGGCAAAACTGACTTGGCAAAACCGATCGTAGGTGACGCCCGTCGGCCACGGCAGGCGCAGGGGCTCATCGTCCAAACCGTTGCCGCAGCGATTCATGTAGATCAGCGCGCAGTCAGGTTCAAGGATCACCAGGTCGGCGGCACCCGAGCCATCGAAGTCAGCGAACATCACCCGCGAGACATCGAACTCTTCATAAGAGAAAGGCAAGGTGCACCACACAAACCCCTTGCCGAAGCGCCCTCTGCCCAGGTTGGGCCAGCATTTGATCCTGTTATGACGCACTTCGATCAGGTGCTGCTGGCCACTGCCCAACACATCGCTGAATGCCACCAAATGCTGACGCGAATGGCTGAATTGAGGCAAGCGGTCATCGTCAACGTTGTGTTCCACCTCTTGAGCGCCTGCATAGCCCTCGGCTCGCAGGCTCGAATACAGGCGCACGCTGCGCGGCCCGATCATCACCAGGTCTTGCAGCCCAGCGCCCATCAGGTCCGCCAATTGCACCTGTGGGTGAAAAAATTCATTGGGGACGGCATTGAGTGGGGCGAAATTGTCCCAGGTGCCGTCTGGCTGACAGGTGAAAAAACCGCTCCAGCCAGGTTGAGACATGACCCAATCCGGATTGCCATCGCCGGTAATGTCCGTCAGAAATTGACGCACCGGCTGCGTGCTGTCGGCGACTGGAATAGGGCCGAGTTCGCGCCACTGGTCATACACCACGTCATCGCGATGGCCAGCCGGTTCTGCCCGCTGGGGAGCACGGTAATACCAGGCCTTATCACTGCGGTACAGAACGCCCGCAATGCCCTCGCCAAGCAGATCGACCAAGTGGTAGCGGTAGCCATCGTTCAGACCCGGCATCGCATCGAACGCTTGCCAGCCGCTCGCGTGCGACGCAGGGGCGAAGGGCTGGTAGGTGAATTCCATGGGGGGGCGGCTGTGTAGCCTGCCGTTACCGTCACACGCCTGGGAATGGGCCGCCACCAGATGGGTGTACCCCAGCGGCGTCGTGCGGTATTCCAACCACAGTCGTTGCACCAGTACCGGCTGCACGCCCAGTTGGGGGAAGCGGTGAAACATTAAGACTTGTCGGCAAAGGCGGCGGATCCTGAGCTCAAAGCCGTAGCGGTAGTCCGAAAACCCATCGTCACGAATGGCCCAAGGCTGAATTTCAGCATAGCCAGGAGCCGCCTCGATCCCGCCAGCGCTCACCGTAGTCAAACACCAGATGAAAATGCCACTGCACCGTGGCCCAACCCTCTGCGCGCCAGGAAAAAAGCTGATCACTGGCCTGGGCGTTACCGTAATAAACCTCCCGCAAATAGCGCTGCGCACGACAGTCGTGCGACTGGCCGGGGGCCACCGGGTCACTGTCGGGTTTGTAGGCGTAGGCTACGTGCTGGCCGTGAGGGTCGAGGCTTTCCTGGATCAGCCAGGCCGCTACCCGTGTCGGGGCGTCAGGGTCGGCGCGGCGTGCTTCGTCAGCCTTGCCGTAGAGATGCAGGTTGCCATCGGGTGTGTGCACCAGCCAGAACATCGTCTGATCGGTACTTGAGGTCCAGCGTTCAATCAACGCAAAGGCGCCTTCGGTGCGCGGCCAATAACGCGTCACCAGGTGGCTGCCCACGCTGAGCCCGCGGTATTGGGTTTCTATGCGGGCAATCAATACGCCGCTACTGCTGTCCCGCTCAGGCATTAACACGCCACCGTCCGGGCCAAGGAAAATATCCTCATCGGTGTAGGTCGGTACGCCCTTGGAGGCGCGCCGGCTGATAGCATCCACCGTCTTGCTCCAGCCTATGCCAAAGGGGCTGTTACCAATGCCGCTGCTGTAACTGAGCGACAGCCCAGGGGCAAAACCGCGCCCCGGTGAAATCGGCAGAGGTAACTCGACACTGGCCGCTCCCCGGGCGCCCACCGCGCCCAAGCCATCACCGATGCTGCGGATCGCGCCACCGCCCTTGGGCAGGCTCGGCAGGTTGACACTCAAAGACTCGTCGTTAGGCATGGTGGCTACTCCTGGCCGGCTTTGGCCGTGTAACTCAGGTGCAGGATAATGTCGGGCAGGGCATTGATTTGCCGCTTGCGAAGATCAAGGTCTTGCTCGGTAAACTCGAGCGCCCAGCGTGAAATCGCGCCAGTGCCTTCAAACGCGTCATAGCGCCCGTCTCCGGCCGGGGTGAATCGCCCGTCATCGTTGTCACCGTGGGACAACACGATTTGCTGGCTGGCTTGCAGGTTTTCCTTGAGCGTGCCGCCTAACTGCACCGCGCTCCAGGTTTGGGTCAGGGTGACGGCCACGTCCTCGTATGGCCCCAGCACCAACGGCAGGCTGACCCCCATGCGTTGGATACGGCGCCGTTCACAGCCTGGGTAATCGTCCTCGAACATCTTTGCACTCAACTCGAACCGGGTTACGCCGTGCTCCAATAAGTCCTCGTGCATGCCTTCCCAGTTTTTATTGATCAGTTCATCGCTGTCGTCCATGGCTTTGAGCTGCCGCAGGGATACGGTCTTGGTGATTTCCAACAGGCGCTCGTCGTTCGTCAGGTGGGCCGAACGCATATTCAACAACTGCAACTTCAACGCCTCACCCGCGCCCAACCCGCGTCGGCTGTCGTTCCAGCCGCCGGTCTGGATAAACCGCCTGGAAAAGTTGGCGGTTTCGTACTGCAAACAGGCCTCGGCTGCCAGGCACAGCGACAAGGTGGCGTCATAGGCTTGGTAGTAAAACGTGGCGAACTGGCCATTGAGCCATTGGTACAGCTGCGCGTTGGTAAAGCGTTTACCTAGAAAGTCGTATGCCGTTTTGGCTTGTTCGAACGCCAGTTCGGCCTGGCGCAATTGAATGGCGGTGGCCTTGGCTTGCTCTTGCAGCACCTTCTCTTGCGCTTCGATTTGCTTGATCTCCAGGCCTGCCTGATCCTTGGCCAGCTTCCATTGCTCATGTCGCTCACGCAGCTGTTCGCTGCGATCCAAAGCAATGGCACTTGCACGGTCCAAACTCGCAATACCAGCGGCTATTGCTGCAACAATCAGGGGCGCGCCTTCCAGACGCCAACCGCCTGCTGAGCCTGCCCCTCCTCCCCCTCCACTTGGGGTTGGCGGTATCCCTATACATACACCTGCGCCCCCCCCGCCACCGCCACCAAAAGCGTTGGGTGGCAATTTCAGAGCTGCGCCTACTGCCTCGGAGATCCAACTGGCTTTATCGGCATTTGCCCCTTCCATATGCTGCGCTGCCGCCTTTGCTTCATCGAGGTAGATTTTCTTCCCACCTTCATCTCCTCCTTCCTCTTCAATCCCCTCCCCGACCCGTTCACTGTAAAATTTCAAACGCCCTTCAATAACGGCCTTGCTGGCACACAACGCCTTAACCTGTTGCTCATCAATAACTTTTGCCTGTTTCTGCAGGTCAATCGCAAACTGCGCCATCGCGAACATCTGCTGCTGTTGCAGCTCTTGAAACTGCGCCTGCTCCTTACGCTCGATCAGCGACCACAAGGTCTGGCCAAACTGGATCAAGGTTTCCACCGCGCTACTGGCCGCACCATGCATCACCGTGAAGCGATACGGCGGCACCGCTTGCGCCAACAAACGCCCTGCCCTGCCGGCGGCTGCGCCCTGGCCGAAGGCGGCCAGCAGTTCACGAGGGTCCAGTGGTGAGGCAAACAGCGACAAGGACAAAGGCTTGCCGTCCAAGGTGCGGTTGTTGCGCAAGTTACTCAGTCGAGACTCGACCAGGTCCCACATCTCCACCAATTTTTCGTTGAACGCCAAGCGCAGGTAACCGGTGTCCAGGGTCTGCAGGGTCAGGTCTGGGGTGAAGGTGCGCAGGCATAACGCCGGCTCGGGGAACGCGTACCGCGACTCGCCATTGCTGGAGATGCTCATCTCCTCGCGTAATTGGTCCTGCGCGATCAGGCGCTGTTCATACTGGCGCAACCCGGGGTTGCTGCTGTCGGCCAGGGTTTTCAGGGTGATGGGCGTCCAATTATCCACCAGCTTCACGTCTGGCCGTGGGCCCAGCAGGTCGAGCAGGCGCACGTACCACAGCTTGGCCTCGCCGAGGCTGTCGGGGGTCAGTTGCCGGTAGGCGTTGTCGCCACGGCTGAGCAACACTTTCAAGTAATGCAGGTACACCGCCTTGCGGTAGCGCACCGGGTGGCTTTCGGCGATGCCGTCCGGGTCGGCGGGGGCGCGGCTGACGGCGTCGAGGTCGGGGTCGTCCATCAATGGCCGTACGTTCCAGTAGTCCGGGCGACCACTTGTACTGCTACCGCGCTTGCGCGCCGGGTCAAATATGAACGCCAGCCAGCGTTCGGCGTCGTCGAACTGTTGCTCTAAAAGCATGCGGTGGCTGACCAGGAACGGCAGGTGCAGGAACAGCTCCCAGAAGTACTTGCCGTTGGCGCCGCGAAAATCCATCCGATCGTCTTCCGATGCGGGGTCCAGGGGCGGTTCGGGCAGCAATTGGGTGCTCCAGTCCAGCAGGCTCTCCAGGGCGATATTGGCTTTGTTGATGAGTTCGCGGGCGAACAGGGTGTTCATACGGATGGGTTGGCGTAGGGCGGTGGTGCTGCCATCGGTTTTTTCGATAGTCGAGCCGCGGAAATCGATGAATTCAGCGACGCCCAGGGTGGGGCTGGGTCGGGTGCTGAGGCGGGGGGCGACCAGTAAATCACCGACCCTTGGGAGAATCTCAAGTTCGACTTCGGTGAGCTTTAAAGCAGCCCCGCCTCCGACACCCTCAGTACGCTCGACCCCAATCCCGTAGATAAGCGGTATTTTTTTTTGGCCGACTGGCCAGCTAACATTCCAATCTGGCAGCAGTGTTTGAACATTGATGGCTATCGAAACAGAATGCGTGTCCGGAGGGTTCCTGACTTCGGACGGACTAGACATAATTAATGCCGCCCTGCCGCCGGTCACATTAGATAAATCTAATGGATGCATAACCCAATGTCGAAACCGATGCACAGCTGGCTCGATGGTAACACTCGAAGAAATTGCATTATAAAATGCATGATCAGTTCCATTTGAAATGGTGTGAAGTTTTAGCTCACTAGGCTGAGCCTTTAGATAGGAGAATGCAGTCGTTGAAAAAATCTTGCCCACAAGATTAACCACCTGCCCCTCGGGCCGTGGCAAAGTACAGGTTTCGTAATTTAGAGTGTCCCGTAAAATACCGCTAAAAAACTGCGAGCCACGAGTCATATTAATAACATTGCTCCCCCAGCCAGTCACAGGACCACCTAAAACGACTTCTATCCTTGAACCTTCCAGAAGCGTTACATATGCTCCCGTGTGAACGCTCGGCACTCTCAGGAAAAGATTCCATTTGCGCACACTATCAGCGCTGGCAAACTGCACGACCAGTTGATCCGCAGCAGGCAGAGAAATATCTTGCATAATCTTTGATTCAAATACCAGCCGTTGCGTCACAGTGTCAAATTTCACCTCCTTATTTTTCACTGGGTCGGCTATTTTATTCTGCCACCAGCCCTTAAAGTTCCAATTCTCATCGGCTGGCAGTGGCGATGAAGTTTCGACACTTTTAACACCAATAGTGACAGCGGGAATCCTAAACTGAAAAGCATGTTTATTATCAAAAGCAAATAAACGGCCAAAACTCAAAACGTGGTACTTTCTAATTTCTTGAGTAACGCCCACCTCGGGCACCACCCCTGCCTCTGGAAAAGCATGCTGAACATTGAAATTTTTATCGATAAACGCAGTTTTTAAAAAAGCATAACTGTCCAGCTCCCCATTATTCGCCGCCCCCTCGGCATAGCCTAAATACATTGCCACAAACATTGTGTCCGGCGAAGTCGAGTTGTCCTGTACTGCAATACTTTCAATCAAATCCACCACACTCTGGCTCTCGAACAACGCCGACTCACTCCACGCCTCAATCAAGGTGTACGGCGCACTCCAACTGTCATCATATTTTTTGTACACCATATTCAAATGCAGCATCGGGTTGGTTTGCACGATCACCTCGGGCAAAGGTATCTGAGGTCCCGGGGGCTGATAAGGCTTACCCACCTCCACCGTCATCGCCTCCCGGCTGCGATCAATCAACTCCACCCAGAACACACACAAGCGGTTATTGAAGTACACCGGGCGAATAGTGCGTTCAATGGCGCTGGCAGAAATCGGCAGATTCGCCTTGTGCCAATCCGACCAGGCACCCGACTGCGGGTTATCGACCTTATCCCCCTCTGGCTGATTGATGTTTTTGGGCGAGCGTTGGGACATGTCCACCGAGCGCCAGTAATACTGGAGTTGTTCGCTCTGGGATTTACCAATGAAGTAATACATGCCGTTCTTGAAGTCATCAGTGGTGATATAACCATTGATCACCGTGAGGTTGGCCACTTCTTCGAAACTGTTCAGGTAATGCTTAACCGCCTCTTGGGCCGTGTCGAAATTGATCCGGTTCTGGTTAATGTCCATTTCCAGTTGTTGAAAGTACTTGGACTTACTCATGCGCAATTGCGGGTCGATATAGTTTTCCGGGTTATAACGCAACTGTTGGTCGGCGGCCCAGGTCGGGTACTGGCACTGGATGGTGCGCCAGTAGGTAATCAGGTGCTCTTGCATGATAAATTTTTCATACCCCGGCTCCATGCCCATCAACGCCGCGTTGATGTACTGCTGCACACTGGCGATGGCCGATGCCACCGGGCTGCTCTGCACCACATGGCTGACCTGGTTGTCGATCAGCAGGTATTGATACAGGTCGTTGGCCGTGATGATTTTGTCGCTCAACCCCGCGTCCACAAACTTCGCCGCCTTGGGCACCACTTCACTCAAGAAGAAGGCCACCAGGGCGTCACGCAGGGTTTCCTGTAACTGGCTGTCGATGGACGTGCTCATGGTCAATCCTTGTGCGCAAAGGACAAGAAACAACGATCAGTGACGGGCGGCCATTACCGCTTCACCGACGGCCTGCCAATCAGAACCGGTACTGCCAACATGCAGCGCCGTTGCCCGCAGCAAATCTCTGGCGGGTAAACCGCTGGCCAGGCTCGTGGCCTGACAACGCCGAATCCAATCCACCTCGGCCATGCTGCAGGCGCGCAGGGATGGCAGTTGGGCGAACAACATGAGGATCTCGTCCTTGCTGCATTTCAGCAGTGACGCCAGCGCGGTGGCTGCTTCCTGGTTGACCGCATTGCGCTGGGCTTTGGTCTTGAGCTGGGCTACAGCGGGGTTGGCGAGGATGAAGTAACCCAACAACGCTTCCTCGGCCTGGCTTTGGCTGCGGAACCACTGGCTGTAGCTGTGCAGCAAATAAAACGTCTTCAAGCTCAGCACCACCCCCTCGCTACTGAGGCCATGCAACCAGCTGGAACGCACCTGGAACACCCGCAAAGCCGCAGTGCTAAGCCCCAGATGCAACGCAGCCTGCCCGTAGCGCAGCACGCGCTGAAGCTGAGTCAACAACGGGTCTGGGTCATCAACCTTGGCGCTGCCTTTGGTGCGTGGGTTCAACAGCGCAGACAAGAGTGCATGCACCGACGTCTGTGCCCAGTAAATAACCACTTGAGCGCGGTCCATGGGCAAATTGATCACTTCCTGTGCCAGCCCTTCAATCAAGCGCAATTGCCGGTCATGGGCGCCCAGCAGGAGGTTGCTGATTTTTTCTACACACTCGCCCCTGACGTCTTGCTCAAGCTCGAGGGCGTTGACCGCAACACGAAGGTGCACTTGAAATTGCGCCAGGGTGTTTTCCACCAGCTCCAGCTCCAGGGGTTTTATCAGCCCTTGGGCATCCAGCAGCGGCAGCAGTACCTCACGCCAGTTGATGGGGGCGCCGACGGTACGCGACGTTTTGCTCTTGCGCGCTAGTTCATGGGTTGGCAGGTTGAGCGCCAGGATCTGCGCGTCAGTGACCAACGCCCCACGCGTCGCGTCGGCCAGGCCTGTGAAACGGTCGGTCAACCCTTCACGCGGCAGGAAGTCGTCGGGGCTGACGCCCAGCAAGCGCCGTACATCGTTGAGGTTCTGCTTGCTGTCCTTAAGCCAGGTCGTGCACCAATCCAGTTGCATCAGCAGGTCAAGAACGTCGGGGTGTCTTGAACCGTAGGTGTTTTTATCGACAGTGATGACACTAAGCTTACGACTTTCTTGAAGCCCACATCTGACGTTCAGTGACGACACCATGTGAGGGCGTTCAAACAAAACATCCCAGGCGTCTCGGGTGATTTGTTTGCCCGTCAGCAGCCTGATACCTTGCTCTCCTGTTAGGGGCTCAAGGGTTAACACGCTGCCGTCGACGTTTTTAAGGAAACCTTCAAAACCCGGCAGAATCTGCGAGCTGACAAGAGAGAACAGCCGGGTTTCGACCATGCTCACAAAGTCCCACCCCATAAACACCTGCAGGTTGGATCCCGGCAGCAAGCTGATGAGTGGAGCATTTCCGGAGCTATCAACCACCAGGTTCAATACAAGCCTCATGTTCCCAATCAGTAGCGCCTCAAGCGAAACACGCTTCAGCGGCTTGAACGCGGAGTCAGTCAACGCACCGTTACAGAGCAATTTTTGATAATCCCCCCCGCCGAGCAACTCGACCATGTCCAGCCCCTCGTCCACCGGTACCCCCAACATACGAGCCACCCGCGCCTGACGATAAATCGACGACACCGTGCTCAAATCACGCTTAAGCGGGCCTACATGCTTGATGGTCTGCGCCGCCATGCGCAACAGTGACTCGACGCTCACCCCAAGGCCGGCACACAGCTGTGCCAGCGTCCTCAGTGAATTCGCATTCGGGTTATCGATAGTGAACGTTTGCTGGTCGAGCACCAGCGGCTGGTCGAACAACGCAAACTTATTGAACACCTCATCCAACAACGGCAACCGCTCCCCGGTGGAGTAAGGCGCAATGTGATGAAGCAGCGCGGCAAACTCTTCCGGCTCAATGCTGTAGCGGTTATTTAAATAGCGGTACACACCCAACACTCTCAGCGTGTTGGTGTTGAAGTCCAGTGTCAGGTTATTTACCCCTTCACTGCGCATCGCGCTGATCACCAGGGTATCGAGCTTGGCAAAGGGGATGCCCATCCAGCGTTGCAGGCGGATCATGCGTTGCAGGCGGTCGAAGCGATTTAGTGAGGTTTTGGTCAGGTACCAGGCGGTTTTACCTCCCTTGGTTTCCTCTTTGAGGCCCATCGCGTTGTCGTACTTGTCCTTGATAATTGATGCCGCAGTGGCAGGCTCGACCGTGTCGTAGCGGTCGGAGCCATGGCCGTTGACGTAACAGGAGCCGTAGTGCCCGGCGATGCCTCCCTTGGCGACTTGCAAGTTGGTGGTGTGGCAGTTGGGTGATAATCGCGGGTAATGGGTACGCTGCGACAACAGCGCTTCGATCTGGTTGGCGTTGAGTTCGGTTTGTTGCTGGAAGGTGTTGAGTGAAACCAGTGCGTCACTGTGATCAACACCGTAACCGTTGAGAAAGAAAGCGCTTTGCTCAGAGGTCAAGCTGTAGAACTCGTCGAGTACGAGGGTAAAGCTTAAAACGGACTTGAAATGAGGCACAGTGTTGGTGGCGAAGTTCAGGTTGATCGTGCTGCGATAACCATCGCTATCGGCCGGGAAACTCGAAGATCCGATAACCCATGGGGAAATGGTGTACGCATTTCCGAGATGCCCAATATTTAGCCTCCATCTACTGGCCAATTCCGGTACGGAGGATTGGAGAGTAAATCTTATAAGACGTTCGGAGCTGCCGGCCCTTGAGAAACGGATAGTTGCTATGTTGTGCGCGGGTGAGTTCGTCGTTGTTAAACCCTCAGCTGATGGATTAACGTTATCAACAGTCGACTGCGCTAATACCAGATACCCCCCGTTGATCCTGTCATGTGGCAGCAGATAAACAGCCCCCGGCCCTTGCCACCCCGCGCTCAACACCGACTTAGTCAAATAAAACGTCGTAAACAACGAACGCTCAATCAACAACTCCTGCTGCTGCGGACTCAACCCCGACAACAACCGCTGAGCCTCAACCGACATGTGTTGCACCGAGCCATGATCACTCTCAGGTCGCTGGTTGATCGGCAACCGCAAGCTGATCCGATAATTCAACTCCCCCAATTCAGGCTTCTTGCCACCCAGCCCCAACCGGCATTGGTGATGGGCAAAGTTGTAGGGAAACATAAACGGATGGCGACGTTTGGCCAGCAACTCGTAAATCGGCTTGTCTTTATCGGGGTGGTTTGCCTCTATCAGATAATCCTTGATCCCCGCCGACAACACATCGTTGACGATCTCCAACATGGGCCGAGCGGTGTGGGTGCTGTGCTGATCGATCAGTAGGTGCTTAAGGTCAGGGCGCCGCGTGTCCAAAAAAATCTTGTACTCAGTGCCCTCCCCACTTTTTTCCAGGGTATTTGTCGCCAGCCGGTAGATCGACGCCAAATAGGCCACCACCCCAGTCACCGCCGACAGCGCCCCGACGGCGCAAAACTGGTCCCAGTTTTCCTTGAACAGGTTCGGGTAGCTGGGGCCCACCTCTACCATGCCGCGCACCCCCGTCGCCCGGGTCATGTGCTGGTATTGGCCGTTGGACACCAGGTGCTCACGGTAAAGGCTGCCGATCTGCTGGGCGAAACATTGGGCATTTTTATACGCTAGGGCGCCGTCGGCGTCGGACAGTCGGCTCAAGCGTTGTATAAATACCGTCGAAGGCACACGGATGATATCGAACACCGATTTGCAGCCCATCTCAGTCAAGGCGTCGATAAAGTTGAGCCTGCCTTTTTTGGTTTTTTTCGCAGCGGCGTTCGATACCAGGCCACTCAGCAGCCGTTTGCTGGGAACGGGTTCGATCTCGGCTCGAGCAACAGGTTGGGTTGAATCTGAGGAGGTAACACGTTTGGTCTTGGACTTGGGCTCTGGCTTAGCTTTCATGCTCTGATCACCGTAAAGACGAAGTAGCAATGACAACGACCCTAGCCCCTTTTTTTGCGGCGCATACCTGTGAACTCTGACAGGTTCACCCTAAAAACCGACGATCGGTCATCCACTGCCAGGCTGGTTATACTCAGCCGTCGCCTGCGCCAGCTGGCCAACCCGAATAAGGACTCACTCATGCCCAACGTACTGATCACCGGCTGCTCCAGCGGCATCGGCCGTGCCCTGGCTGACGCCTTCAAAGCCGCAGGCTTCAACGTGTGGGCCAGCGCTCGCCGTGCGGAAGACGTCGCCGCGCTCGCTGCCGCGGGCTTTAACGCAGTCGAGTTAGACGTCAACGACAGCGCCGCCCTGCAGCACCTGGCCGAACAACTGGGCGAACTGGATGTGCTGGTCAACAACGCTGGCTACGGCGCAATGGGCCCGCTGCTCGATGGCGGCACCGAAGCGATGCAGCGCCAATTCGAGACCAACGTGTTTTCCATCGTCGGCGTGACCCAGGCGCTGTTTCCGGCACTGCGCCGCAGTAAAGGCTTGGTGGTGAATATCGGCAGTGTTTCAGGGGTGTTGGTGACGCCGTTTGCCGGTGCCTACTGCGCATCAAAGGCCGCCGTGCATGCCTTGAGCGACGCACTGCGCATGGAACTGGCGCCCTTTGGCGTGCGCGTGATGGAAGTGCAGCCGGGCGCTATCGATACAAGCTTTGCGAAAAACGCCGGGGCCCAGGCTGAGTTGCTGATCAGCGAAAAATCCCCATGGTGGCCGTTGCGCGAAGGCATCCGCGCCCGCTCCCAGGCCTCGCAAGACAACCCGACCTCGGCCAGCGAATTTGCTGCGCAGGTGCTCAAGGGTGTGCAGCAAGCAACCCCGCCTCGCCTGTTACGCGCAGGCAATGGCAGCCGGGCGCTGCCGTTGATGGCGGCGCTTTTGCCTAAAGGTTTATTGGAAAGTGTCTTGAAGAAGCGCTTTGGATTAGCAAGGAGTTTGTAATGATCGACTACAGCGACTTTTTCGAAGAAGTCATCCAAACCCACATCGAAATCGAGCAATGGTTTGCCGGTGTCGCGCCCGAAGGCACCTTGCAAAACCTGCTCGCCCGCTTCTCTCCGGAGTTCACGATGGTCGCCCCGGCTACCGGCACACGGGTTAATGCGGCCGGAGTCCATGCGTTGTTCACCCGTTTGGGCGGGATGCGTCCCGGTTTAAAAATAACCTTGAGTGAAATGGCCGGGATCGACCGGCATGCGCGTGGGGCAACGGTAACTTACCGTGAGCGTCAGGTGGATGACAGCGGCACCCAAACCGACCGCCGCGCCACGGTGGTATTCGAGAAACAGGCCAGCGGCGCGCTGCTTTGGCGCCATCTGCATGAAACCTTCATAAAGGCCTGACGCGGTCAACAAATGTGGGAGGGGCGGTGCGACGATTCGGCTTGCCCCCGATAGCGGTGGGTCAGTCAATACATCTGGTGACTGACACTCAGCCATCGGGAGCAAGTCGAATCGTCGCACCGCCCCTCCCACATTTAGTTCTGTGTTTGGTTGACGATGACGGTGCAGGTGATGCCCGCCGCCAACAACACCCCTTGCGGCACTTCATCAATGTGAATCCGCACCGGCACCCGCTGCGCCAACCGCACCCAGTTGAACGTCGGGTTCACATCCGCCACCAGTTCGCGGCTCTCGGGGTTGTCGCGGTCGTAGATGCCGCGCGAGATGCTTTCCACGTGGCCCTTTAACGTCTCGCCGCTCATCAATTGCATGTCGGCTTTATCGCCCACCTTCACATGGGGCAATTTGGTTTCTTCGAAGAAGCCGTAGACCCAGAACGAGTTCATATCCACCACGGCCATCTTCGCCTCGCCGATGCGCGCATAGTCGCCGCGATGCACGTTGAGGTTGGTGACGTAGCCGTCCACCGCTGCCAGCACTTGCGTACGTTTCAGATTCAGCTCAGCCGCTTCCAGTTGCGCCAGCGCATGTTGGTAATCGGCCAGGGCGGAGTCGGCGATGTTGCTGGCGTCGTCGCGGTTCTCTTTGGAGATCACCAGGGCGTCGAGGTCGGCGCGGCGGTGGGCGTTGACCTTGCGCATTTCCCAGGTGGCTTTGCGGGAGGCGACGAGGGACTGCGCCTGTTTGACGGCGATGCGATAGTGCTCGGGGTCGATCTGCATCAGCAGGTCGCCCTTTTTGACTAGCTGGTTGTCGCGTACCGGCACCTCGACCACTTCGCCTGTGACGTCGGCGGCGACGTTGATGATGTCGGCGCGCACGCGGCCGTCGCGGGTCCACGGGGTCTCCATGTAGTGCACCCACAACGTGCGGCCAATCCAGATGGCCAAAGCCAGTACCAGCAAGGTCGCGAGCAGGCTGAAAAACTTTTTCATCGGGGCGTTCTCAACGGTAGACGGTCAGCGCCAGGGCGCCAAACAGGCAAACGAACAGGCTCAGGCGCAGCAGCGCCGGGTGCCAGAAAAAACGGTACAGGTCGAACCCGGCCAGGAAACGGTCCAGCCCCCAGGCCAGCCCCGCCGCGATCAGGAACATCAAGGTCATGGTCGGCATGTATATGCCGTGAAAGGCGATTTCACGCGGCATGCGTAACTCCTTTTAGGGCAGCGAGGGGCGATTGCGGGTCCAGCAACGAGGTGCGAATAAAGTGCAGGTAGCTCTTCACCCGGCGCAGGGCTGAAGTGTCGAAGTGCGGGGCGAAAGGTTCGTCGGTGGCCTGTACGCGGCTGATGGCGTGGTCGACGGCGATCAGGCTGCGCTCCAGGTTGCTCGCGCTGGGTTGCAAAAACAGGCGCACCAGCGAGCGGCCCATCACGCGGATTGCCTGGCGCCACGGCTGGGATTCGACGTAGGCCGGGTGCACCGGCAAAATCGCCTGTTCCTTGCGTAACTCGATGATCGCGTGGCCGACTTCCAGCACCACAAACATCCAGCGCAGCAAATCGCGCTGCACCTGCGGCTGGCCGACCGCCAGGCCATAGGCCTGGTGCAGCAGGTCGCGGGTGCGGCTTTCAAAGCTCGACGCCAGGCCCTTGAGCTTGCCGCTGATCGCATACACCACTTGCTCGCGTAAATCCTGCTCCAGACGGCGCCACAACCAGCGGCTATTGGGCGGCAGGATGATCGCCCCTGCGGCCGCGCAGACGAGCATGCCGATGATCATGGCGATGTAGTCGTTGATAAAGGTATAGGGGTTGTAGACCGTGAGGTTGTCCGGCACCGAGCCCGTGCTGAAGAAGATCAACAGCCCAACACCGACACCTGCGTATTGCGGGCGTGACGCCAGGAACGCGCCGAGGATGATCACCGGTGCGAGCATCACGCACAGCAGCGGGAAGCCGTCGATCCAGGGGAACACGAAGAACATTTCGACAAAGCCCACCAGCGCGCCGATCAAGGTGCCGCAGGCCATCTGGAACGCCATGCGCTTGGGGTTGGGTGTGGCGGCAGACAGGCCGACGGTGGCCGCCGCGATCAAGGTCATGGTGGCACCGCTCGGCCAAGCGGTGGCGACCCAATAGCTGCCAAGCACAATGAGGATGAACGACGCACGAATGCCCGAAGCGGCGCAGGCCAGCCAGTTGGTTTTGGGCGTGTAGGCTTCGTCCCAGTCTTCGCGAGCGTGGCTGTGGTCGGCCAGGGACGCATGGGTCTGCGCGTAGTTGTGCAGGTCGTCGACGAAGCGGTAAAGCAGCTCGTAGGCGGTGTGGAAGTCCAACTGCTCGGCTTCGGTGGGGCTCTCTCCCTGGAAGGTTGCCCGCAAGCTACGCACCTTGGCGGGCAGTTGGTCCTTGTAAGCGCTCAGTTGAGCCACCAGGCGCGCGGCGTCAGGGCTGGTCAGGGCGCGGCCGGAGAAACCGTCGAGCAATTCGGCAAGGTCATGCAGGCCGGGTTTGATTGCTGCCACCACGTGATCCGCTTCATCGCTACGCAGCCGTTCAAGCAACTGATGCAAGGCGTTGAAGCGCGTGGTGATGCTCATGAATTCGCTGTTGAGGCGACTCAGCCGACCGTTACGCCGACGCATGTGCGGGTCTTCAAATACGGTGAGGCTGCGCAGCCCTTCCAGGCCCACAGCTTCGGCGATAAAACGCACGTTGCTGGCCTCGAAACCTTCACGCTGGCTGCGCCCACGCAGGCCGTCGGTGACGAATAGCGCAAACACGCCGAAGCGCTGGTACAAGGCGTTGCGCATGGCGGCACTGCTGGTTTGCGGCAGGATCGCCGCGCTCACCAGCGTGGAACACAGAATGCCCAAGGAGATTTCCAGTACGCGCCACACGGCGGCCATAAACGCGCCGTCCGGATGCGCCAGCGCCGGCAGGCCCACCATCGCAGCGGTATAGCCAGCGAGTACAAAACCATACGCGCGAAAGTTGCGATTACGCGTCGCGCCAGCGGTGCAGATGCCGACCCAGATCGCCAACGCGCCGAGGAACAACTCAGTGTTTTGCGCAAACAACGCGATCAACAACACCATCACCGCCGACCCCGCCAAGGTGCCGAGAAAGCGGTAGAAACTCTTGGCGAACACCTGGCCGCTCTGCGGTTGCATCACGATAAATACGGTGATCATCGCGGTTCGCGGCTGCGGCAGTTCCAGGCGCATGGCCAACCAAAGCGTGAGGAACGCGGCGATCAGCACCTTGAAGATATACACCCAGGTCACGCCGTCGCTGCGTGCCCAGTCAAAGAAACCGCGGCGCCACTCAAGGGCGTGCAACCAACGCAGCGGTGCAGGCAAGGGAGTCATTCAATCCTACTCAGTGATCAAACACGGCGAGGGCCGCCGGGGTCTTGCTTGGGAGGGTCTTGGCGTCTTGGGGCACATCGTTGCCCGCACCCACGCCGCCGCCCAGGGCGGTGACCAGTTCGGCATGGGCAGTCAGGCGTGCGGCCTGGACCTGTTGCTGGATCTGCTGCTGGTGAAACAGCAAGGTCTGGGCGTTGAGCACATTGAGGTAGTCGGTCAGGCCACGCTGGTAGGCGATCATCGCGATGTCGTAGGTTTTTTGCGCCGAAGCCACCGACTGGGCGGCGAAGGTGGACTGCTTGTCCATGGACTCACGGCGAATCAACTGGTCGCTGATGCCCTTGAGCGCGTTGACCAGGGTCTGGTTGTACTTGGCCACGGCGATGTCATAACCGGCGCTGGCTTCGCCCAGTTCGGCACGCAGGCGACCACCGTCGAAGATCGGCAAGGTGATCGCCGGGCCTACGTTGTAGTTGAATTTCTTACCGGCCAAGAATTCCAGCATGCCGCCGCCGGTGGCCATGTAGCCGAGGCTGCCCACCAGATCAACGTTGGGATAGAACCCGGCATGGGCCACATCGATGCCACGGGCTTGGGCAGCGACTTGCCAACGGCTGGCGACTACGTCCGGGCGCTGGCCGAGCAATTGAGCAGGCAGGCTCGATGGGAGTTTCAGCGGTGCGGCCAGGGACAGGCTTGGGCGTTGCAACTGCGCGCCCTCCCCCGGCCCTTTGCCGGCCAACGCGGCAAGCTGGTTGCGGCTCAGGGCGATTTCTTCGTCGAGGGCGTCCAGTTGGCGGTGGGTTTCCGGCAGTGGCGTTTCGGCCTGGCTGACGTCGAAGTGCGTGCCGATACCGGCGTTCAGGCGTTTGTTGGCCAGGTCCAGGATCTGCTGTTGCTGGGCCAGGGTGGCGGCGACGATATCGCGGTTGGCGTAGTGCAACGACAGCTGGATATAGGCGCGCACCACGTTGCTCTGCAATTCGAGTTGGGCCTGGCGTGACTCGGCCACACTCATATGCGCGAGGTCGACGGCACGCTCGGTGGTGTTGCTTTCGCGGCCCCACAGGTCGAGGGCATAGCTCAGGCCCAGGGATGAATTGTTGTCCCAGGTGGTGGCGCCGCTCAATTCGCCGGGGCCGTAGAACTGATCCTTGGGCCAGTTGTGCCGTTTGAGGGTGGTGTCGCTGTTGATCTGCAACGACTCGGCCGACTCGGCCAAACCGGCCATGGCCCGTGCTTCACGCACACGGGCGGCGGCCATGGCCATGCTTGGGCTGTTTTGGGTGGCGAGGTCGACCCAATGGTTGAGCTGGGCGTCGCCATAGGCTTGCCACCATTGCGCGGTGGGCCAATGGGCGTCCTGGGCGGCGCTCTGGATTGCTTCGTCGGTGGCTAGGTTGTTGGCGCTGAGGGCCTGGCCTTGGGGGGCGATTCCTCCGGTTCCGATACAGCCGCTGATTGCTAACGATAAGGCGCAAACACTGAGAGCCTTCAGCCCTCTGTTATTGAGAGTCTTCAGCTCTCTGCTGATGCGACGCGGCACGGCGAACGAATTCCTGAGGTGGTATTGCAGGGTAGGTGGCGCAATTCTAGGCGTCGGCTCAGAGGACGATAAGCTGGCATTCCTGTGAATCTTTGTTACCGTTCAGGCGATAATCCGTTGGTAGGGATCACTGGGCGGCGTAACTTTCTGTCACAATTTGCTATCTCCCTTGAGAACACCCCATGGACACTTTGCAAAACATGCGCGCTTTCAGTTGTGTGGCCGAAGCTGGCAGCTTCACCGCCGCCGCCGTGCAACTGGACACCACCACGGCCAACGTCTCGCGCGCGGTCTCTAATCTTGAGGCCCATCTGCAAACCCGCTTGCTCAACCGCACCACCCGCCGTATTGCCCTCACCGAGGCCGGTAAACGTTATTTGCTGCGCTGTGAACAGATACTGGCGTATGTAGAAGAAGCCGAGGCCGAAGCCAGCGACGCCCACGCGCGCCCCGCCGGGCAATTGAAAGTGCATACCATGACCGGCATCGGCCAGCACTTCGTCATCGACGCGATTGCCCGCTACCGTCGCACCCACCCCGACGTGACCTTCGACCTGACCCTGGCCAACCGCGTGCCCGACCTACTGGACGAGGGCTACGACGTGTCCATCGTGCTGGCCAGCGAACTGCCAGACTCGGGTTTCGTGTCGCAACGTTTGGGCATCACCTACAGCATCGCCTGCGCCTCGCCGGATTACGTCAAGGCCAAGGGCTGTGCCCAACGCCCCCACGACTTGCTCAACCACGCCTGCCTGCGCCTGGTCAGCCCGGTGATCCAGCTGGACAAATGGACGTTCAACGGCCCCGAAGGCCAAGAAAGCGTGGCCATCAATAGCTCGCCGTTCCTGGTGAACTCGGCCGACGCGATGAAGACTGCGATCACCAGCGGCATGGGTGTTGGCCTGTTGCCGGTGTATGCGGCGATTGAAGGGTTGCGCAACGGCACGCTGGTACGGGTAATGCCCAACTACCGCTCCCAGGAGCTGAACCTGTACGCCATCTACCCCTCGCGCCAGTACCTGGATGCGAAGATCAAGACGTGGGTGGAATACCTGCGCGGGTCGTTGCCGGAGATTCTGGCGGCGCACCAGGCGGAGTTGGTGGCGTATGAAGTGAGTGGTGGGTTGGGCGGCGCTCGTTTGGCGAACTGATCTCCATCAGACGATACGGTCAAATGTGGGAGGGGGCTTGCTCCCACATTTTTGAACTGTGTTCACATTGGTTTTGCAGTGTCCTGACAATGCTGGCCAAGAATGTTAGCTTGCTTGGCATTCTTCCGTAGTCGATGAGCCCGCCTGCAATGAAAAAGACTGTCCTCGCCTTCAGCCGTGTCACGCCGCCAATGATCGAACGCCTGCAACAGGACTTCGAGGTGATCGCGCCCAACCCCAAGCTGGGGGACATCAACGCTCAATTCAATGAAGCCCTGCCCCACGCCCACGGCTTGATCGGTGTGGGCCGTAAACTGGGGCGCGAGCAGTTGCAAGGCGCGAGCAAGCTGGAAGTGGTGTCCAGCGTGTCGGTGGGCTACGACAACTACGACGTGCCCTACTTCAATGAACGCGGGATCATGCTCACCAACACCCCCGATGTCCTCACCGAAAGCACCGCCGACCTGGCCTTCGCCCTGCTGATGAGCAGCGCACGCCGCGTGGCCGAGCTGGACGCCTGGACCAAGGCCGGCCAGTGGAAAGCCAGCGTCGGTGCGCCGTTGTTCGGTTGCGATGTGCATGGCAAGACCCTGGGCATCGTCGGCATGGGCAATATCGGCGCCGCCGTGGCCCGTCGTGGGCGCCTGGGGTTCAACATGCCGATCCTGTACAGCGGCAACAGCCGCAAGACCGAGCTGGAACAGGAGCTGGGCGCGCAGTTCCGCAGCCTGGAGCAGTTGCTCGCCGAGTCGGATTTTGTCTGCCTGGTGGTGCCGTTGAGCGACAAGACCCGTCACTTGATCAGCACCCGCGAGCTGGGCCTGATGAAGTCCAGCGCGATCCTGATCAATATTTCCCGTGGCCCGGTGGTGGATGAACCGGCGTTGATCGAAGCGCTGCAAACCGGGCGTATTCGTGGGGCGGGGCTGGATGTGTATGAGCAGGAGCCGCTGAGCGAATCGCCGTTGTTTCAACTGAGCAATGCCGTGACCTTGCCGCATATCGGTTCGGCGACGAATGAAACCCGCGAAGCCATGGCCAACCGCGCCTTGGAGAACCTGCGCAGCGCGCTGCTGGGCCAGCGCCCGCAGAATCTGGTGAACCCGCAGGTGTGGAAGGGCTGACATAGATCCAATGTGGGAGGGGGCTTGCTCCCGATGGCGGTGTATCAGCTACCAGATGTGTTGGCTGACCCACCCTCATCGGGAGCAAGCCCCCTCCCACATTGATCGAGTCCGACATGTAAATCCGGTTAAAGCCTGGCTGCTCCAAGTCGATAACTCTGTATAGATCGTCATCCCTGATCCACAGAAGGTTTTTATGTCCACCACCAAAGCCCGCGCAGATTCACTCTCGCTTCTGCTCTTTACCTTGCGCAGCGGCAAGCTGATGGCGATCAACCTGCTGAAAGTCAGCGAAATCATCCCTTGCCCGCCGCTGACCAAGCTGCCGGAGTCGCACCCCCACGTCAAAGGCATCGCCACGCTGCGCGGCACTTCGCTGTCGGTGATCGACCTCAGCCGTGCCCTGGGGGAAATGCCGCTGCAAGACCCGGACGGCGGCTGCCTGATCGTCACCGACGTGAGCCGCTCCAAGCAGGGCCTGCATGTGCAGGCGGTGAGCAAGATTGTGCACTGCCTGACCACCGACATTCGCCCGCCGCCCTTCGGCGCAGGCGGCAATCGCTCGTTTATCACCGGGGTAACCCAGGTGGAGGGCGGTCTGGTGCAGGTGTTGGATATCGAGAAAGTCATCCACGGCATCGCCCCGGCGCAGATCGAAACCGCGCCCACCGACTTGACCATGGAAGAGGCTGAAGTGCTGGGCAATGCACGCATCCTGGTGGTGGACGACAGCCAAGTCGCCCTGCAACAGTCGGTACACACCCTGCGTAACCTCGGCCTGACCTGCCACACCGCCCGCAGCGCCAAGGAAGCCATCGATGTGCTGTTGGAGCTGCAAGGCACGGCGCAGCAGATCAATGTGGTGGTGTCAGACATCGAAATGTCCGAGATGGACGGCTACGCCCTCACCCGTACCCTGCGCGAAACCCCGGATTTCCAGGAGCTGTACGTGCTGTTGCACACCTCCCTGGACAGTGCGATGAACAGCGAAAAAGCCCGCCTGGCCGGAGCCGACTCGGTGCTCACCAAATTTTCGTCGCCCGAGCTGACCAAGTCCTTGGTGATCGCTGCGCAAACCGTGGCGCAAAAAGGTCTGTGAGCGAATATTTCCAACTGCTGCGCCGCGACCTCACCGGCAGCCTACCCGCCCCGCAATGGCCGGCCGGTACACAGTTGGACCATTACCGCGATGACTTGGCCCCGGCGATCCATGCCGTGTTGCGCATGACCCAGGAGCAAGGCGGCGGCCGCGTGCCCAACCTGGAAACCTGGCAACACCAGTTCACCACCGACGCAGAGTTCGACCCCAGTCTATGCCTGGTAGCCAGTAACGCCGACGGCATCCTCGGCGTGGCCCAGTGCTGGACCAGCGCCTTTATCAAAAACCTTTCTGTACACCCCTGTGCTCAGGGCCAAGGGCTGGGCCGCGCCTTGTTGCTGCACTGTTTCCAGGTGTTCAAGCAGCGCGGCGAACCCTATGTGGACCTCAAGGTACTGGAAAGCAATCTGCGGGCGCGGCAACTGTATGAAAGCGCGGGCATGAGATTTGTCCTACGGGACGTCGCGCAAGAAGACTGATAGGCACTGGCGCACAACTTGCTTCCATCGCAGGTACATCGGTGAACAGAGGCAGAAACCCGTCACCGTCACAGCGTGCCCTCTGACCTTGCCTGGTGACAGATCCGCCATGAACACCCACTTTTCCTGCGTCGGTTGCGGCAAATGCTGCACCGACCATCACGTCCCTCTGACTCTCGACGAAGCCCGTATGTGGGCGACAGATGGCGGTAACGTCATCGTTCTGGTGGAAGGGTTCCTGGGCAACGGCCTTGGCCTGCCCCTTCAACAACGCGAACACGCCGAACGCCGTTCGGTGGTGGTGCCCAGCGGCAACACCGAGGCGTTTGTGGCGATCACCTTTGCCGCCTACAACGCCGGACGCTGCCGGAATCTTGACGAAGACAACCTGTGCCGCATCTATGAACGACGACCGTTGGTGTGCCGTATCTACCCGATGGAGATCAACCCGCATATTCCGTTGAACCCTGCCGCCAAGGATTGCCCGCCGGAGTCCTGGGAGCAGGGCCCGGCGATGATCATCGGCGGCGAGTTGATGGACCGGGAGTTGGCCGATCTGATCCAGCGCTCACGCCAGGCCGACCGTGACGACGTGCAGACCAAGGAAGCGGTCTGCGCCTTGCTGGGTATACACACCACCGCGCTCAAGGGGGATGGGTTTACCGCCTACCTGCCGGACATGGCCGCGTTTGCCCGGGCGATCGAGTTGGCGGTAGATCAGCCGGCAGTGGCCAACGAGTGGGTGTTTCATGTGTCGGGGATGGACATCGCCGAGCAGGTGCTGGAGGCGGGGGCGCAGGTTGCGACTGAGGTGCCGGCCAATTATGCGTTTATCTCGCTGAGGGCGGCGTAGGCCTTACTGGCCTCTTCGCGGGCAAGCCCGCTCCCACATTTTGAATGCATTTCAACGTTGAAGCACCGTCGACTACGGGCTTGCCCGCGATAGCTTCACGCTCTGGCCCATGGTTGGTCATTACGAATTGGAAGGCATTGCATCCAGTTGATAAGGCTGCAGGATTCGCTGGTATTCACCGTTCTGCATCAACTGCTCAAGCGCGAAGTTGAGTTCCTGGAGCAGTGCGGTATCGGGCTTGCGCAGCGCGATTGCGACGCTGGCGCCCAACAGTTCAGCCGAAACAGTAGGGCCAAGAAAACCGAAGTCCCGGCCTTCGGGCGTATCAAGGAGGGCCTCGCGAATTTCGAGGGAGCCTTGCAAGGTCGCATCAATGTCACCTGCCACCAGGCTGCTGACCAATTCGTGATTGAGCCAGAAACTCTTGATGACCACGCCTTTGGGCGCCCACTGGGCCAAGGCGAAGGCCTCACGATTGCTCCCCAGTAGTACGCCTACCCGCTTGCCCTTGAGCGACCGTACCGTCGGCAACAAGCCCGATGCCTTGCGCGCGACCAAGTGGGTGGTGAAGGGATAGAGGTCATCGGTGAAGTTCACCGCTCGCAGCCGCGTCGGGGTAGGGGCTATGCCCATGATGGCATCGAATTGCCTGGCCTCCAGGGCTTTGAAATTCTCTACAAGCACCTGGTCAACCCAAGTGCACCGCACATTCATCTGCTGGCACAGGGCATTACCCAAATCGATATTCAGCCCGACCAGTTGCCCTTGCGGGTTGCGGCTTTGGAAAGGAGGAAACAGCGCGGCAACGGCAAAACGGATCTCACTACGCGGTGGGTCACCGGCCGCTGCCGCATCAACCGACAGCAGTAAGGCAAACGCTACACAGATGTGTATCAGGGCCAAGGGAAGCATCCTTTTTTTCCGGAAAAACCAGCCTCACCACGCCCCACCCTGTTTAAAAACATAGGAAGGAGCGGAGGCTGGGCAAGCTTTCAAGAAACGGATGCTGGCCTACAAGCAGAAATATCAGCGCTAGATGTAAGAAAAAGCCGTCAAATATTACAGAGCTCTATTCTCAGCGTTTACCCATCGAACGACGCGTACCCGGCGGGGCCATGCCCGGAGACTTGGTGTGACCGTTCTTGGCGCCATTCTTGTACCAGGGCTGGGCGGCATTCTTCGCCCCGGCCAATTCACCCGGTTTGAATGGGAACTTGAACGCCGGAATCTCGGTTTTCTCAACACCTTCGGCGCTGGCCGGATCGACGATATCGGTCGCTTCAACAGGGGGTTGTGTCGGGGAAGTCATGGAAGCTCCGGAGCGTGCAAAAAATGGCGCGGGGCCGGCTTGCGGGCCTCGCTGGCGCGCAGTATACCTGCCTGCCTCAGATCTTTAACCACCGCCTGTACGAATGGTCTGGCTTTGCTGACAGCGCTGTCAGTTAACAGTCACCTTGCTGACCGGGTTGGAGGGCTATAAAGACTCTCTACTCATCCAATCCTTTGCCCTGGCGCCTCACCCCATGCAAATTCAACGGAAAACCGCCCTGATCGTGGGTGTCCTTGTGGTGTTGGCTATTGCAGCCTGGGCACTGACCCGGCCGGCCAAGGCGAAACTGGCGGCACCCACTGCAATCCCGGTGCGGGTGGTGAACGTGGCGCAGCAGGATATTGCACGCTATGTCAGCGGGATCGGTTCAGTGTTGTCGTTGCACAGCGTCGTGATTCGCCCTCAAGTGGACGGCATCCTCACCAAGCTGCTGGTCAAGGAAGGCCAGTTGGTCAAGGCCGGTGACCTGCTGGCCAGTATTGACGACCGCTCGATCCGCGCCAGCCTCGACCAGGCCAAGGCACAGCTGGGGGAAAGCCAGGCGCAGTTGCAAGTGGCGCAGGTCAATCTCAAGCGCTACAAAGAACTCAGCGTGGACGACGGCGTGTCCAAGCAGACCTACGACCAGCAGCAAGCACTGGTCAACCAGCTCAAAGCCACCGCCCAGGGCAACCAGGCGGCGATCGATTCGGCGCAAGTTCAGCTTTCATACACGCAAATTCGCTCTCCGGTGACGGGGCGCGTCGGCATACGCACGGTCGATGAAGGTAACTTCCTGCGTACCAGCGATGCCCAGGGCCTGTTCTCCGTGACCCAGATCGACCCGATTGCTGTCGAGTTCTCCCTGCCTCAACAGATGTTGCCGACCCTGCAAGGCTTGATCGCAGCACCGACCAAAGCCAGTGTCGATGCCTACATGGGCGCCGACACCGACAGCCAAACCGGCGACCTGCTCGGTGAAGGCCACTTGAGCCTGATCGACAACCAGATCAGCTCTACCACTGGCACCCTGCGCGTCAAGGCCGAGTTCAGCAACGCCTCGCAGCGCTTGTGGCCGGGCCAACTGGTGACCATCAAGATCCAGACCGCCCTCGATAAAAACGCCTTGGTGGTGCCGCCGACCGTAGTGCAACGCGGCCTGGATTCGCACTTCGTGTACCGGCTCAACGGTGACAAGGTCGAGGTGGTGCCCGTGCAGGTGACCTACCAGGACAGCGACGTGAACATCATCAAAGGCGTACAGGCCGGCGATATGCTGGTCAGCGACGGCCAGTCGCGGCTCAAGGCGGGCGCCCAGGTGGAGGTGCTCAAAGAACCGCCGCAAGTGATCCAGACCGTCGACGCCAAGGTGCAACGATGAGCCGGTCGCCCTCGGTCTGGTGCGTCGACCACCCCGTCGCGACGCTACTGCTGACGTTCGCGCTGGTGCTACTGGGGCTGATCGCCTTCCCACGGCTGGCCATCGCCCCACTGCCGGAAGCGGAGTTTCCGACGATCCAGGTCAGCGCCACCCTGCCCGGCGCCAGCCCGGACACCATGGCGTCGTCCGTGGCCACGCCGCTGGAGGTGCAATTCAGCGCCATCCCCGGCATGACTCAAATGACCTCCAGCAGTGCCTTGGGCTCAAGCTTGCTGACCCTGCAATTCACCCTGGACAAAAGCATCGATACCGCCGCGCAGGAAGTGCAGGCGGCGATCAACACCGCGTCCGGAAAACTCCCCAGCGATATGCCGAGCTTGCCGACCTGGAAGAAGGTCAACCCGGCAGACAGCCCGGTGCTGATCCTCAGCGTCAGCTCCGACAGCATGCCCAGCACCGAGTTGAGCGACTATGTGGAAACCCTGCTGGCCCGCCAGATCAGCCAGATCGACGGCGTCGGCCAGATCAACATCACCGGCCAGCAACGCCCGGCGATTCGGGTGCAAGCCTCCCCGGATAAACTCGCGGCCATTGGCCTGACGCTGGCCGATATCCGCCTGGCCATTCAGCAGTCGAGCCTCAACCTGGCCAAGGGCGCTATCTACGGCGAGAACAGCGTGTCGACCCTCTCGACCAACGACCAGTTGTTCCACCCGGATGAATACGCTCAGTTAATCGTGTCTTACAAAGACGGCGCCCCGGTTCAACTGCGGGACGTCGCCAAAGTTATCAACGGTTCGGAAAACGCCTACGTGCAGGCCTGGTCCGGCGATACGCCGGGGGTCAACCTGGTGATTTCCCGCCAACCCGGCGCGAATATCGTCGAGACCGTCGACCGCATCCAAGCCGAACTTCCGCGCCTGCAAGCCATGCTGCCGGCGTCGGTGCAGGTCAGCGTATTGACCGACCGCACCAAGACCATTCGCGCCTCGTTGCATGAAGTGGAATTGACCCTGCTGATCGCGGTTTTGCTGGTGGTGGCGGTGATGGCGCTGTTCCTGCGCCAGCTGTCGGCGACGCTGATTGTGTCCAGCGTGCTCGGCGTGTCGCTGATTGCCAGTTTTGCGCTGATGTACCTGATGGGCTTCAGTCTCAACAACCTGACGCTGGTGGCGATCGTGATCGCCGTGGGCTTTGTGGTGGACGATGCCATTGTGGTGGTGGAAAACATTCACCGCCACCTGGAAGCCGGGCTCGACAAGCGCGAAGCGGCGATCAAGGGCGCTGGCGAGATTGGCTTTACCGTGGTGTCCATCAGCTTCTCGCTGGTGGCCGCGTTTATTCCGCTGCTGTTCATGGGGGGTGTGGTCGGGCGCTTGTTCAAGGAGTTTGCGTTGACGGCGACATCGACCATCTTGATTTCGGTGGTGGTCTCGCTGACGTTGGCGCCTACCCTGGCCGCACTGTTCATGCGCGCGCCCACCCATCATGCCCACGCCAAACCCGGCTTCAGCGAACGCCTGCTGGCCGGCTACGCACGCAACTTGCGCCGGGCATTGGCCCATCAACGCAGCATGGCCGCGATTTTCGTGGTGACCCTGGCGCTGGCCGTGGTCGGCTATGTGTTTATCCCCAAGGGTTTCTTCCCGGTGCAAGACACCGGTTTTGTGCTGGGCACCAGCGAAGCGGCGGCCGATGTGTCGTACCCGGACATGGTCGCCAAGCACAAGGCCCTGGCCGAGATCGTCAAGGACGACCCGGCGGTGCAGGCGTTTTCCCATTCGGTGGGGGTGACCGGCAGCAACCAGACCATCGCCAATGGCCGCTTCTGGATCGCCTTGAAAGACCGCGGTGACCGCGATGTGTCTGCCAGCCAGTTTATCGATCGCATCCGGCCGAAACTGGCGAAGGTGCCGGGCATCGTGCTGTACCTGCGCGCCGGGCAAGACATCAACTTGAGCTCCGGCCCCAGCCGCGCCCAATATCAATATGTGCTCAAGAGCAACGACGGCCCGACGCTCAACACCTGGACCCAACGCCTCACCGAAAAACTGCGCGCCAACCCGGCTTTTCGCGACCTGTCCAACGACCTGCAACTGGGTGGCAGCATTACCCATATCAGCATCGACCGGCAGGCCGCGGCACGCTTCGGCCTGACCGCCACCGATGTGGACCAGGCGCTGTATGACGCGTTTGGCCAGCGTCAGATCAACGAATTCCAGACCGAGATCAACCAGTACCAGGTGGTGCTGGAACTCGACACCCAGCAACGCGGCAAGGCCGAAAGCCTCAACTTTTTCTACCTGCGTTCGCCGCTGACCAATGAGATGGTGCCTCTGTCGGCGCTGGCCAAGGTCGACCCGCCCACCGTGGGGCCGTTGTCCATCAGCCATGACGGCATGTTCCCGGCCGCCAACCTGTCTTTCAACCTGGCGCCTGGCGTGGCGCTGGGCGACGCGGTGATCATGCTCAACCAGGCCAAGAATGAAATCGGCATGCCGACCACCATCATCGGCAACTTCCAGGGTGCGGCCCAGGCGTTCCAGAGCTCGTTGGCCAGCCAGCCGTGGCTGATCCTGGCGGCGCTGGTGGCGGTCTACATCATCCTCGGTGTGCTGTACGAAAGTTTCGTGCACCCGCTGACGATCATCTCGACCTTGCCGTCGGCGGGTTTGGGCGCGCTGATCATGCTGTCGCTGATGGGCCAGGATTTTTCGATCATGGCGCTGATCGGCCTGGTGCTGTTGATCGGCATCGTGAAGAAAAACGGCATTCTGATGATCGACTTTGCCCTCGATGCCCAGCGCGTGCGCGGGTTGCCGCCTGAAGAGGCGATCTACGAAGCCTGCGTCACGCGCTTTCGCCCGATCATCATGACCACCCTCGCCGCCCTGCTCGGCGCAGTGCCGCTGATGCTCGGCGCCGGCCCGGGTGCCGAGATGCGCCAGCCGCTGGGTATCGCGGTGGTCGGCGGCTTGCTGGTGAGCCAGGCGCTGACGCTGTTCACCACACCGGTCATATACTTGTACCTTGAGAAGTTTTTCCACCGACCCAAACCAACGTCTGAGTTGGCGACCACAGATTGAGGCGGTGACATGCGCGTCCTGATTATTGAAGATGAAGAAAAAACCGCGGACTACCTGCATCGTGGCCTGACAGAGCAGGGCTATACCGTTGATGTGGCCCGCGAAGGTGTCGAGGGCCTGCACCTGGCGCTGGAAAACGACTACGCGGTGATCGTGCTCGACGTGATGCTACCGGGCCTGGACGGCTTCGGCGTGTTGCGCGCCTTGCGTGCGCGCAAGCAGACCCCGGTGATCATGCTCACCGCTCGCGAGCGCGTGGAAGACCGCATTCGCGGTCTGCGTGAAGGCGCCGATGATTATTTGGGCAAGCCGTTTTCGTTCCTCGAACTGGTGGCCCGCCTGCAAGCCCTGACCCGTCGCAGCGGCGGCCATGAGCCGGTGCAGGTGACCGTCGCCGACCTGTGGATCGACCTGATCAGCCGCAAGGCCAGTCGCAACGGCCTGCGCCTGGACCTGACCGCCAAGGAGTTCTCGCTGCTCAGCGTGTTGGCGCGGCGCCAGGGCGAGATCTTGTCCAAGACCGCCATCGCAGAGATGGTCTGGGACATCAATTTCGACAGCGACGCCAACGTGGTGGAAGTGGCAATCAAGCGCCTGCGGGCCAAGCTCGACGGGCCGTTTGAACAAAAACTGCTGCACACCATTCGGGGCATGGGTTATGTGCTGGAGAGCCGCAGTGTCAGCTAACTCGATAGCCCTGCGCCTGAGCGGTATGTTTACCCTGGTGGCGGCACTGATCTTTTTGTTGATCGGCGGCGTGCTGTACCAGCAGGTGGACCGAGGCCTGGGTTTGCTGCCAGGGGCGGAGTTGGATGCGCGGTACAGCGTGCTCGAATCTTCGATAAACCGGTTCGGCACGCCGGACCACTGGGTGAAGATGCAGGCCAAGCTCAAATTGCTCAGCGAGGAAGACACGCGCATTCGCTTCTGGGTGGTGAGCAGCGACCCCAACTACGAGTACGGCAAGCCCGATGCGCAGATCCGTGAGTTTGCCGCCGGGCCCACCGGCAAACGGGACCTGCGCCTGCCAGGGCATGAATACCCGCTCAAGGTGTTGGTCAGTCAATTTGCGGCCAAGGAACAACGCCCACCGCTGCGCTTTCTGATCGCCATCGACACCGAAAACTTTCGCGCCACGCAGCATCATTTGTTGGTGGCGTTGGTCAGCCTGGCATTGATCGGTGTGGTGCTGGCGGCGCTGTTGGGCTTTTGGGTCTCGCGTATTGGCCTCAAGCCGCTGGGCAAACTCTCGGATGAGGCGCAGAAACTGGCACCGCCCAAACTCTCCGGGCGCTTGCAATTATCGCCGCTGCCGCCGGAGCTGAGCCAGTTCGTCAACTCGTTCAACGCCACCCTCGACCGTGTGGAGCAGGCGTATTCGCGCCTGGAGTCGTTCAACGCCGATGTCGCCCACGAACTGCGCTCGCCCCTGACCAACCTGATTGGCCAGACCCAGGTCGCCCTCACCCGCGGGCGCTCGGCCGAGCATTATTTTGAGGTGCTGCAATCGAACCTCGAAGAACTGGAGCGCCTGCGTTCGATCATCAACGACATGCTGTTCCTCGCCAGCGCCGACCAGGGCAGCAAGGCGACCAAACTGATCGAAAGCTCCCTGGCCGATGAAGTGGCGACCACGCTGGACTACCTGGACTTCATTCTTGAAGACGCCCAGGTGCGGGTGCGAGTGCATGGCGACGCCCAAGTGCAGATCGAAAAAGCCCACCTGCGTCGCGCGCTGATCAACCTGTTAAGCAACGCCGTACAACACACCGCGCCTGGGCGGGTGATCGAAGTGAACATTGAGATGCTGGAGCATCAAGTGTTCATTGGCGTCACCAACCCCGGCGAGGCGATTGCCAGTGAGCACCTGCCGCGATTGTTCGAACGTTTTTATCGGGTGGACGCGTCGCGCAGCAACAGCGGGGCCAATCACGGGTTGGGGTTGGCCATCGTCAAGGCGATTGCGCTGATGCATGGGGGGGATGTGTATGTGCGTAGCGAAGCGGGTGGCAATACCTTTGGCATCACTTTGCCCGTCTAAGCCCCCTCCCACATTTGGATTGCGGTGCATCAGATGAACCTTGCGCCTCCAAACTGTTGCGATTTGGGCAACAGTCATTATCTTGTTACACTCTGTATCGTACCGCTCGCCTGCGTTAATTTGACGCATCGATGAGCGCGACGGCAAAGGCAGCCTCCCGCTTACCCGAATTTCCCTCGACTTATTTCCAGGGCTCTACACTGGGAATCTGTCTTAAAGCCGCTGACTTTCAGCGGCTTTTTTTTGCCGTAAAAAAGGCCAGGCACACCCCCACGACATTGGCCGTTTTCGATTGACCCAAGGAGCTTTACCGGTGAAGAACTCGCTGACGTTCACCCCGTTATTCCTCGCGATTGCAGCAACGATTGCCCCTCTTGCCCACGCGGCAGACGCCACCCCCGCCGACGGTTTCGTCGAAGGCTCACACCTCATTATCAACACCCGCAACTACTACATGAACCGCGACCGCCGCGATGTTCACACCGATGACAGCAAGGAATGGGGCCAGGGCTTTCTCGGCACCTTTGAATCCGGCTACACCCAGGGCACCGTCGGTTTCGGCCTGGATGCCCACGCCATGCTCGGCCTGAAACTCGACGGCGGTGGCGGCACCGACGGTTCGAGCATCCTTCCGTACGGCAGCGGCAACGGCAAGGCGCCGGGCTCGTTCTCCACGGCGGGCGGCACCCTGAAAATGCGCGCGTTCGACACCGAATTGAAGGCCGGTGACCTGTTCCTCAATAACCCGGTGATCGCCGGCGGCGCAACGCGCATGCTGCCGCAGACGTTCCGGGGCGTCAGCCTGACCAACCACAGCTTCGACGGCTGGATGTTCGAAGGCGGCCAGGCCAGCTTCACCAAGCTTTACAACCAGAGCGGCCACCAGCGCATCGGCACCAGCTATGGCGCCTTGCCAAGCCATACCGACGCCCAGCACATGAACTGGGCAGGCGTGTCGTTCAGCGGCATTCCCGGGCTGACCAGCAACCTCTACGCCTCCGAACTCAAGGATGTGTGGCACCAGTACTACTACGACCTGGACTACACCTACGCACTCAATGACCTGGTCAGCCTCAACCCGGGCCTGCACTATTACCACAGCCAGGACACCGGCCAGGCGCTGCTGGGGGCTATCGACAACAACACCTACAGCCTGCATTTCACCGTAGGCGTGGGCAACCACAGCGTCACCGCCGCCTACCAACGGGTCAACGGCAACACGCCGTTCGACTACATCGCCCAGGGCGACAGCGTGTACCTGGACAATTCCCAGCAATACTCAGACTTCAACGGCCCCAACGAGCGCTCCTGGAAACTCAAGTACGCCTACGACTTCGCAGGCCTGGGCATGCCTGGCCTGACCTCCGCCGTGTCCTACATCAGCGGCAAGACCGACCTGACCAAGGTCGACCCGCAAAGCCGCGGCTATAGCAACTGGTACAGCGCCGATGGCAAAAACGCCAAGCACTGGGAACGGGATATCGACCTTAAATACGTGGTGCAAGGCGGCAAGGCCAAAGACTTGGCCGTGCGCCTGCAATGGGCGACCAACCGGGGCAGCAACGGTTATTCAGCCGTGGATAACGACGTGGATGAGTACCGTGTGATCGTCGACTACCCGATCAACGTGTTCTGAAGCGCGGATCTTTCTTTTTAACCACCCGTTTAATTTTCATCGCGTAGAACTAAACTGCCAGCATTGCCACAGCTGAAGTCTGCCCGATGAGTCAACCTCATGTTCGAACCCTGCCAGCACGCCCAGAGCTGTTTCTGATTCTGGGCAGTGGGCTCACCGTCGTACTGATCATGGTGATTGTTGCGGCGCTGCTGGTACGCGAGCACGCCAGCACGCTGCAAGCAGCCAAACGCGCGACCACCAACATTACCCAACTGATCAATGCCGATGTCCTGCGTAACGTCGAACTCTATGACTTGGCGCTGCAAGGGCTGATCACCGCGAGCACACGCCGGGATTTGTCCCAGGTGACCCCGGACATTCGGCACTTGGTGCAGTTTGATCAATCCATCGCCGCGCCGTTCAAAGGCGAGGTGCTGTTACTGGACGCCAACGGCGCGGTAGTCGCCGACTCTTCGACCTTATGGCCGGCACCGCGCAACTTTGCTGACCGCGACTACTTCCTGGCCCATAAAAACACGACCCAGGCGGGCCTGTTTATCAGCCGCCCATTCAAGGTCCACTGCGCGTGCGACCAGGTGTGGCGCATTGCATTCAGTCGTCGTATTTCAGGGCCCGATGGCGAGTTTGCCGGGGTGGCCGTGGCCACCATGCGGCTGGCGTACTTCGACCAGCTGTTCAATCGCCTCACCATCGGCAACGGCAGCAGCGTCAACCTGCTGAACACCAAGGGGATTCTCTTGGCCCAGCAGCCGTTGCTGGAGCGCGACATGATCAACAAGGACTTGAGCGAACGCCCCAACTTCAAACGCATGCTGCGCGAAGGCGAAGGCAGCTTCCAGGCGATCTCCGCCATCACCGGCCAGGAGCGCTTGTACACCTTCAGCAATGTCGGTGAACTGCCGCTGATCGTCGTGGTAGCACTGTCGGCCGAAGACGTGTTCGCCCCCTGGAAGCGCGCCGCCCTGCTCACCAGCGGCGCCACAGGTGTGCTGTGTATTGGCCTGTTGTGGCTGACCTGGATGCTGCGCCGGGAACTGCGCCGCCGCTATCGTACTGAGCGGGTGCTGTCAGAACTGGCAGCCACCGACGCCCTCACCGGCCTGGCCAACCGTCGCATACTCGACGAACGCCTGCGCCTGGAGTGGGACCGCGCGCAACGTTCGGCCGACCCGCTGACCGTGTTGATGATTGATGTAGACCACTTCAAGGCCTTCAACGACCGCCATGGCCATCACGGCGGCGACGAGGCCTTGCGCACTGTGGCCCAGGTGATCGGCACTACCATCCGCCGCCCCGCCGACCTCGCGGCCCGTTATGGCGGTGAGGAGTTTGCTGTGGTGCTGCCCCATACCGATGCCAAGGGTGCGTTGGTAATCGCTGAACATATCCGCAGCAGTATTGAGCACCTGCCACGGGTGGCGGGCGATGAGCGGCCGATTACAGTGAGTATTGGCATGAGCACCTGGGACAAGCGCAGCCGTATGTCGCTGGAGGCGTTGTTGTTGAGTGCGGATCAGGCGTTGTATGAGGCCAAGCATACGGGGCGTAATCGGATCGTGGAGGCTGCAACCCTCTGAGTGGTGAATGAGGACCAATGTGGGAGGGGGCTTGCTCCCGAAAGCGGTGGGTCAGCTACAAATGTAGTGACTGAAACACTGCCATCGGGGGCAAGCCCCCTCCCACATTTAAATAGTGGTGTTATCAGAAATAGCAGGCATAAAAAAAGGCCACCCGAAGGCAGCCTTTCAAAACTAAAGAAAGAGAGTTGTTACTTACACCGCCGCAACGGGACGCATGTAAGAGATCGGTGCGGTGCTGGCATCTTCGAAGGTCACGACTTCCCAAGCGTCTGTCTGCTCAATCAACTTGCGCAGCAGCTGGTTGTTAAGGGCGTGGCCCGACTTGAAGCCTTTGAACTCGCCTATCAGGCTATTGCCCAGCAGGTAGAGGTCACCGATTGCATCGAGGATCTTGTGCTTCACGAACTCGTCTTCATAGCGAAGGCCGTCTTCGTTCAGTACACCATCCGCGTCGACCACGATGGCGTTTTCAACGCTGCCGCCGAGTGCGAGGTTGTGCTTGCGCAGGTACTCGATGTCACTCATGAAACCAAAGGTACGGGCGCGGCTGACTTCTTTTACAAACGAAGTGCTGGAAAAATCCACGCTTGCACTTTGGGTGCGGTCACGGAATACCGGGTGATCGAAATCGATCTCAAAGCTCACTTTAAAGCCTTCGAACGGGACGAAGGTGGCGCGCTTGTCGCCGTCTTCAACTGTCACTTCCCGCAGAATGCGAATGAACTTCTTGGCTGCGTCCTGTTCTTCCAGGCCGGCAGATTGAATCAGAAATACGAAGGGTCCAGCGCTGCCATCCATGATGGGGACTTCGGACGCGGAGAGCTCGACGTAGGCGTTATCGATGCCCAGGCCAGCCATGGCCGAGAGCAAGTGCTCCACCGTGTCCACTTTGACGTCACCGTTGACCAATGTGGTCGACATCGTGGTTTCGCCAACGTTTTCCGCGCGAGCAGGAATCTGCACGACAGGGTCCAGGTCGGCACGAACAAACACGATGCCGGTGTCGACAGGTGCAGGTTTGAGGGTCAGGTATACCTTCTCCCCGGAGTGCAGACCTACACCTGTGGCACGGATAATATTCTTCAGGGTGCGTTGTTTAATCATGGCTTGGACCGCTTGAGCGCAAATTGCGAACTGGTATCAACAAAGGCTGGCGATGATAGCAGACCAGACCTTTGCTGAACACCAATCACCTTCATAGCTCTGATACATTCCATCAATCGGCCTGACGACGCAGGAATGCCGGGATGTCCAGGTAGTCCAGATCATCTTGCGGATTCGGGCTACGGGACGCCGCAGCACCGGCCTGAGCCTGGTTGCGCATCACGGTCGGACGGTCCAGATCACGGTAGTTCACCGACGGCAATTCCTGGCGCGAAGGCGCTGGAGCAGCAGCCGCTTGGCTAGCCTGAGTGGTGTGCAGGGTGTTGTCGATGACCTTCACAGGCTTCTCGATTTTGGCACCCAAGCCGGTCGCAACCACGGTCACGTGCAGCTCGTCGCGCATGTCTGGGTCGATAACGGTACCGACTTTGACCATGGCGTGCTCGGAAGCGAAGGCTTCGATGATGCTACCCACGTCGGAGTACTCACCCAGGGACAGGTCAGGGCCGGCGGTGATGTTCACCAGGATGCCGCGTGCACCTTGCAGGTTCACGTCTTCAAGCAACGGGTTGCGGATGGCCGCTTCGGTGGCTTCACGTGCACGGTTCGGACCGCTGGCGCAGCCAGTGCCCATCATCGCCATGCCCATTTCGCTCATCACGGTACGTACGTCGGCAAAGTCGACGTTGATCATGCCTGGGCGCTTGATGATGTCGGAAATACCGCGAACGGCACCGGCCAGTACATCGTCAGCCTTGGCGAATGCGGACAGCAGGCTCGCGTCCTTGCCCAGGATGGTCAGCAGCTTCTCGTTGGGAATAGTGATCAACGAGTCGACGCTTTCAGACAGCAGACGGATACCTTCGTCGGCGATCTGCATGCGCTTGCGACCTTCGAACGGGAACGGACGGGTCACGACTGCGACCGTCAGAATGCCCATTTCCTTGGCCACTTCGGCGATGATCGGCGCAGCACCAGTACCGGTACCGCCGCCCATGCCAGTGGTGATGAACACCATGTTGGTGCCTTGCAGCACTTCAGCAATACGCTCGCGGTCTTCCAGGGCGGCTTGACGGCCGACTTCCGGGTTGGCGCCAGCGCCCAGGCCCTTGGTCACGGCTGTGCCCAATTGCAGGATGGTCCGCGCGCCGATGCTTTTCAGCGCCTGGGCATCAGTGTTGGCGCAGATGAATTCAACGCCTTCAATGTTGCTCTTGACCATATGGTTGACAGCGTTGCCGCCGCCACCGCCGACACCGATCACTTTGATGACCGGGCTTGCGGGGATGTTGTCTACGAGTTCGAACATGTTCCCTCTCCTTTCGTTATCTCTAGTTTTTTCGCCTACTGCTTACAGCGGTGTCGCGGTAAATCTTTAGAAGTTGCCTTTGACCCATGCCTGCAAACGCTCGAACAACGGCGCTTTCGCCTCGTCATCGCTGCGGTAGCTGTCACGGATACTTGGGCCCGACAGGGAAATGCCGTCGGTCTGCTTTTGCAGCCCGTACAACAACAAGCCCACACCGGTGGAATAAATCGGGTTGCGTACCACATCACCCAGGCCTTTGACGCCATGGGGCACGCCCAGGCGCACGGGCATGTGGAAGATTTCTTCGGCGAGTTCGACCGCGCCTTCCATCTTCGAGGTACCACCGGTCAGCACGATGCCGGCCGGGATCAAATCTTCGTAGCCACTGCGGCGCAGTTCAGCCTGGATCAGGGTGAACAGTTCGTCGTAGCGCGGCTCGACCACTTCGGCCAGGGCCTGGCGCGACAGTTCACGCGGAGGACGGTCGCCCACGCTTGGCACCTTGATGGTCTCGCCGGCACCGGCCAGCTTGGCCAGGGCGCAGGCGTAGCGGATCTTGATTTCTTCGGCGTACTGGGTCGGTGTACGCAGCGCCATGGCGATGTCGTTGGTCACCTGGTCGCCCGCAATCGGGATCACGGCGGTGTGACGGATCGCACCCTCGGTGAAGATCGCAATGTCAGTGGTGCCGCCGCCGATGTCCACCAGGCACACGCCCAGTTCTTTTTCGTCGTCGGTCAGTACCGAGTAGGCCGAGGCCAGTTGTTCCAGAATGATGTCGTCGATTTCCAGGCCACAGCGGCGCACGCATTTTTCAATGTTCTGTGCGGCGTTGACGGCGCAGGTCACTACGTGAACCTTGGCTTCCAGACGTACACCCGACATGCCCAGGGGCTCGCGAACGCCTTCCTGATTATCGATCACGTAGTCCTGCGGCAGGGTGTGCAGTACGCGCTGGTCAGCCGGGATCGCCACGGCCTGGGCAGCGTCGAGTACACGCTCGAGGTCGGCCGCGCTGACTTCACGGTCGCGGATCGCCACGATGCCGTGAGAGTTCAGGCTGCGGATATGGTTGCCGGCCACGCCGACGAACGCCGAGTGAATCCGGCAACCGGCCATCAGCTGCGCTTCTTCAATGGCGCGCTGGATCGATTGCACGGTGGACTCGATGTTCACCACCACGCCCTTCTTCAGGCCCCGGGACGGATGCGTGCCAATACCGACGATCTCGATCACGCCGTCTTCACCGACCTCGCCCACCAGCGCCACCACCTTGGAGGTGCCGATATCGAGACCGACGATCATTTTGCCGCTTTGCACGTTTGCCATGGGTCCTGCCTCTTCTTAATTCTTCGCGACAGCGGGTTGCGCTGCCGTGGGCGCAGCCGGTTCACGCCAGCCGACGGCAAGGCCGTTGGCGTAACGCAGGTCGACGCTCGCAATGTTCGTAATCTGTTCTTTCAAGGTCTTGTCATAGATGGCGATGAAGCGGCGCATCTTTTCCACCAAGCGGTCGCGTCCGAGCAACAACTGGATGCCGGGGCCGGAACTGCCTGCACCGGTAGTCAAAAACCAGCTACCCCGTTCACGCAGTTCCAGGCGTGCGATGGAGAAGCCCATTGGTCGCAGCATTTGGCTCAAGGCCTGGTACTGCTGCATCACTTGTTGCTGTGCCCGCTGCGGCCCGAACAGCTGCGGCAGGTGCTCGTAATTGGCCAACTCACGCGGGGTGAACGCCTGACCCTGGTTGTTCAACAGCGCCTCATCACCCCAACGGGCCACGGGCAGTTGTTCTTCCAGGCGGATCGTCACCTGGTCCGGCCAAACACGGCGCACTTCAGCGTGGGCGATCCACGGCATCTGCTCCAACTCGGCGCGCATACCCGCCAGGTCGATGGTAAAGAAGCTCGCTGCCAGGTACGGGCCGATGCGCTGCTGTACCGCTTGCTGGCTGATGTAGCTCAAGTCGCCCTGCACGCTGATCTTGGTGATCGGCCGGTCGGCATAGGGCAACAGACGCTGCGCGCCTTCGTAGGTTCCAAAGCCCAGCACCACCAGCAACACCGGCCAGAACAGCGCCTTGAGAAAGCCAAAGTTGGCTTTGGGCAGACGCGCCGACATCGGCTCTTTAGCCACCATTCGGCTGGCACCTCGTGGCACCGGCTTGCGGCCGGGTGCTGGAGGTTGCGGATGACGAAGCGATGCGCCGTTCATGGTCTTAGCCTCGGGCCTCAATACTTGCTGCGAGGATTGCCAGCACCAACTGCTGGAAATCCAGACCGGCCGCGCGAGCAGCCATCGGTACCAAGCTGTGGTCGGTCATGCCCGGTGCCGTGTTGACTTCCAGGAACCAGAAATTGCCTTGGTCGTCCTGCATCACGTCTGCCCGCGCCCAACCGGCGATACCCAGCGCCTCACAGGCTTTCGCCGTGAGGTCCATCAATTCTTGTTCCTTGGCTGCGTCGAGGCCACACGGGATCCGGTACTGGGTATCGGAAGCCACGTACTTGGCGTCGTAGTCGTAAAAGGTGTGGGGCGTGCCCAATGCGATAGGCGGCAAAACCTGGCCACGCAGGGTGGCGATGGTGTACTCGGGACCCTGGATCCACTGTTCCACCAACACTTGCGAATCGTAGGTACTTGCCGCTTTCCATGCGTCGATCAATTCGGCGGCCGAGTTCACTTTGGCCATGCCGATACTGGAGCCTTCATGGGCAGGTTTGACGATCAAAGGCAGGCCCAGTTCCTTGGCTGCAGAAATACAATCGTCTTCGCTGCACAACACGCTGTGACGCGGGGTTGGAATACCCAGGCTGTGCCACACCTGCTTGGTGCGCAACTTGTCCATGGCCAACGCGGAAGCGAGGATGCCGCTGCCGGTGTAAGGGATGCCAGCACACTCCAGCAAGCCTTGCATGCTGCCGTCTTCACCGCCGCGACCGTGGAGAATGATGAAGGCGCGGTCGATTTTTTCGGCCTGCAGGCGCGCGAGGAAGTCGTCGCCCACGTCGATGCCAAACGCGTTTACGCCAGCACTTTGCAGGGCTTCGAGCACGGCGTTGCCGGACTTGAGCGACACTTCGCGTTCAGCGCTTTTACCGCCGAACAGTACGGCGACGCGACCGAAATCAGCCGGGGCGATTGTGGAAAACAGGGAGGCGTAGTCAGTGATCATTTCGACTTCCCCTTTTCGGCGGCGGCAAACAGCGGGCTCGCCAGCAATTTAGGGGCAAGGCCACCAATGTCACCGGCGCCTTGGCATAGCAAAATGTCACCGGCACGCAGCAGCGGCTTGACGATCGGCGCCAGGTCTACACCACGCTCGATGTAGATCGGGTCCAACTGGCCACGCTGACGGATGCTGTTGCACAGCTTGCGGCTGTCGGCGCCCGGGATCGGCTCTTCACCGGCCGGGTAGACCTCCATCAACAACAGCACGTTGGCATCGGCCAATACATTCACGAAGTCGTCGTACAAATCGCGGGTACGGCTGTAACGGTGCGGCTGGTACACCATCACCAGACGGCGCTCCGGCCAACCACCGCGCACGGCCTTGATCACGGCCGCGACTTCGGTGGGGTGGTGACCATAGTCGTCCACCAGCATCACGTCGCCACCTTCTACCGGCAACTGGCCGTAGACCTGGAAGCGACGGCCCACACCGGCAAAGCCCGACAGGCCAGCGACGATGGCTTCATCGCTGACGCCCTCGTCGGTGGCGATGCAGATAGTCGCCAGGGAGTTGAGAACGTTGTGGTTGCCCGGCATGTTCACCGACACATCCAACGGCTCGCGGTCTGGGCGCAGCACGGTGAAGAAGGTTTGCATGCCCTCTTGGCGAACATTGATGGCACGCACGTCGGCGTCTTCGCTGAAACCGTAGGTGACCGTTGGGCGTTTGACCAGCGGCAGGATTTCGCGCACCACCGGGTCGTCCAGGCACACCACGGCCAAACCGTAGAACGGCAGGTTGTGCAGGAACTCGACGAAAGTTTTCTTCAACTTGTTGAAGTCGCCGTCGTAGGTTGCCATGTGGTCTTCGTCGATGTTGGTGACGACGGCGACCAGCGGTTGCAGGTGCAGGAAGCTGGCATCACTTTCATCGGCTTCGGCGATCAGATAGCGGCTGGTGCCCAGTTGTGCATTGGTGCCAGCTGCATTCAGGCGGCCACCGATCACGAAGGTCGGGTCCAGGCCACCAGCGGCGAACACCGAGGCGATCAGGCTGGTGGTGGTGGTCTTGCCGTGGGTACCGGCGACGGCGATGCCGTGGCGATAACGCATCAGCTCGGCCAGCATCTCGGCACGTGGCACCACGGGAATGCGGCGCTCAAGGGCAGTGGCCACTTCCGGGTTGGAGGTGTTCACGGCACTGGACACCACCAGCACGTCGGCCTCGGCAGCGTTCTCGGCGCGGTGGCCGATAAAGATCTGGGCGCCAAAACTTTTCAGGCGGTCGGTGACCGGCGACTCTTTCAAGTCGGAGCCGGACACTTGGTAGCCCAGGTTCAGCAAGACTTCGGCAATGCCGCACATGCCCACGCCGCCGATACCGACGAAGTGGATGCGACGGATGCGGCGCATTTCCGGGTGTGGCATGGCTTTCTGATTCTCAACCATGGGCCACCTCCAGGCAGATATCGACCACGGTGCGGGTTGCGTCAGGTTTGGCCAGGCGGCTTGCGGTGCTCGCCATGCTGTTGAGTCGTTCCGGTTGCATCAAAACCTCGGTCAGGCGTGCGGCCAAATCGGCGGCGCCAGTCGTTCTTTGCGGCAGCAGGAAGGCAGCGCCCTCCCCGGCCAAATATTCGGCGTTGCGGGTCTGGTGATCGTCGATCGCATGGGGCAAAGGCACCAGCAAGGACGGCAGACCGGCGGCGGCCAGTTCACTGACGGTCAGCGCGCCGGAGCGGCAAACCACCAGGTCGGCCCAGCCGTAGGCTTGGGCCATGTCTTTGATGAAGGGCTGTACGTTCGCCTCGACACCGGCTTCGCGATAGCGCGAGGCGGTGACTTCACCGTGGTGTTTGCCGGCCTGATGGAAGACTTCCGGGCGCAGTTCCACAGGGAGTTGCGCCAGTGCCTCAGGCAGCAATTTATTCAAGGGCTCGGAGCCCAGGCTGCCACCCATGATCAGCAGGTGCGCCTTGCGCCCGGCCAACGCTTCACGGGCGATGTCCATAAACAGTTCGGTGCGCACCGGGTTGCCAGTGGTGCGCAGTTTGTTTGAGGCACCAAAGGTTTTCGGGAACGCCTCGCACACCCGTGCAGCCAACGGCACCAGCAAGCGGTTGGCAGTACCGGCCACGGCGTTCTGCTCATGCACGATCACCGGCACGCCAGCGAGCTTGGCGGCCACTCCACCTGGGCCGGTCACATAACCACCAAAACCGAGCACACACACAGGCTTCACGTCGCGAATTACCTTGCGCGCCTGCCACACCGCCTTGAGCAACACGAACGGCGCCTTGAGCAAGGACAACTTGCTCTTGCCACGCAGGCCGCTGACGTTGATCAGGTGCAGCGGCAAACCGGCACTCGGCACCAATTCGTTTTCGATACCACGCGGCGTGCCCAGCCAATGCACGCTGTAGCCACGGTTCTGGAATTCCCGCGCACACGCCAAGGCCGGGAACACGTGGCCCCCGGTGCCGCCCGCCATGATCAGCACATTAGCGCCCATGGGTTGGCTCCTCGGCAAAGTCACTTTCGCTGAATTCCGTCTCTTCGCTGCCCAGGTGGGTTCGACTCTCCCACTCGATGCGCAGCAACAAGCCCAGGCAGATACAGCAAATGACCAATGAACTGCCGCCGTAACTGAGGAACGGCAGGGTCAGGCCCTTGGTCGGCAGCCGCCCGATATTCACCCCGACGTTAATCAGGAACTGGCCGATCCAAAGAAACGCCAACCCGTAAGCAACGTACGCGGCGAAGAACTGCTTGGCTTTCTCGGCCCACAGGCCTATGTACAAAGCACGCACGCAGACAAATACAAACAGCGCGACGGTGCATAACGAACCCACTACACCAAGCTCTTCGGCAAGTACCGAGAATACGAAGTCAGTGTGGGCTTCCGGCAGGTAAAACTGCTTCTGCACACTGTTCCCCAGCCCCACACCCAACCAGCCGCCGCGACCAAAGGCGATCAGCGCCTGGGTCAACTGGTAGCCGGAGCCGAACTGGTCGGACCAAGGGTCGGTAAAGGTAATCAGACGGGCCATCCGATAGGGTTGCGCCAGAACCAGCAGATAAACCGCCACCACCGCCAACACGACCATCAAGGCAAATCTGAGCAGCCCAACGCCACCGAGGAACAGCATCGCCGCCGCCGCGCCCATCATTACAACCGTGGCACCGAAATCGGGCTCCATCAGCAACAGGCCAGCCATGGGCAGCAGCACGATGAACGGTTTGAAGAAGCCCATCCAGCTTTCGCGCACTTCTTTCTGGCGACGCACCAGATAACCGGCGAGGTAAATCACCACGAACACCTTGGCGATTTCTGACGGCTGCACGTTGAACGCGCCAAAGCCAATCCAGCGCATCGAACCGTTCACCTCACGGCCGATGCCGGGGAGGATCACCATGATCAGCAAGCCGAACGCGCCGATCAGCATCAGCCAGCCCAAGCGCTGCCAAGTGGCGATGGGGATCATCATGGTCACAATGCACGCACCGAGGCCGATCACCAGGTACACCAAGTGACGGATCATCATGTACAGGGTGTTGCCCGACTGCACGGCCGCCACTTCGGACGACGCCGAGGTGATCATCACCAACCCCAGGCCCAGCAGCGCGAGGCAACCGGCGAGCATTGGGAAATCCAGGTCGATGCCGCGCCCGGTAATGATCGGCGACGGGTACGGTTTGATGATGTTTCTGAAATTTATGCTCATGCCAAGCCCTCCACTGCGCGGGCGAACAACTGGCCGCGCTCTTCGTAGTTCTTGAACATGTCGAAGCTGGCACACGCCGGCGACAGCAACACCGCATCACCGGGCTGGGCCAGGGCTTTGCATTGGGCTATGGCATCGTCCAGGGACGTTGCGCGCACTTGCGGCACACCGTCACCGAGGGCCGCGGCGATCAGATCGGAGTCGCGGCCCATCAGCACCACGGCGCGGCAATGCGCGGCCGCCGGACCTTTAAGGTCCTTGAAGTCGGCGCCCTTGCCATCGCCACCGGCGATCAGCACCAGCTTGCCGTCGATATCGGCCCCCAGGCCTTCGATGGCAGCCAGGGCCGCACCGACGTTGGTGGCTTTGGAATCGTTGTAGTAGCCCACGCCGTCAAGGTCGCGCACCCACTGGCAGCGATGCTCAAGGCCACCGAAAGTGCGCAGGGCCGACAGCATGGCGTCGAATGGCAGACCAACAGCATGACCCAGCGCCAAGGCCGCCAGGGCGTTGGACTGGTTATGGGCGCCGCGGATCTTAAGCTCACGCACGGGCATCAGGTTCTGGAATTCGAAGGCCAGGTATTTCTCGCCGTTCTCTTCACGAATGCCAAAGGCTTTGAAGTCTGGCTTGCTCAGGCCGAAGGTCCAGCAAGGCATACCCTCGCCTATCAGCGGACGGCTCAGGGCATCCTGGCGGTTGACCACAAATTGCTTGGCACCGCGGAAGATCCGGTGCTTGGCCAGGTGATAGGCAGGCAGGCCGCTGTAGCGGTCCATGTGGTCTTCACTCACGTTCAGCACGGTTGCCACTTCGGCACCGAGGTCGTGGGTGGTTTCCAGCTGGAAGCTCGACAGCTCCATCACGTACAGCTCGACGTCGTCGCTGAGCAGGTCCAATGCAGGCACACCAAGGTTGCCGCCTACGGCAACACGCTTGCCGGCTGCAGCCGCCATCTCACCGACCAGGGTGGTCACGGTGCTTTTCGCGTTGGAACCGCTGATGGCAATAATCGGTGCTTTCGCGTTACGCGCAAACAGGTCGATATCGCCGGACAACTTCACGCCACGGGCCGCAGCCGCTTGCAGGGCCGGTGTCGCCAGGGCCAGGCCAGGGCTCACGTAAAGCTCATCAGCGCGGCACAGAAACTCGACATCCAGCTCGCCACAACGCACTTCCACGTGCGGGTAGTCACGGCGCAGCGTGACCAGCTCCGGTGGGTTTTCCCGCGTATCGGCCACGGCAAACGGCTTGCCCCGGTTCGCCAGGAAGCGAACCAGGGACATGCCGCTCTTGCCGAGGCCGACAACGATGCGGAAGTGGTCTGAAGCGATCAGGGACACTCGTTTCTACCTCAGTTTCAGGGTGGCAAGGCCAACCAGTACCAGAATCACGGTGATGATCCAGAAGCGCACGATCACGCGCGGCTCAGGCCAGCCCTTGAGTTCAAAGTGGTGGTGAATCGGCGCCATGCGAAACACGCGGCGCCCGGTCAATTTGAAGGAGGCCACCTGGATGACCACCGACAGGGTTTCCATCACGAACACACCGCCCATGATGAACAGCACGATTTCCTGGCGCACGATCACGGCGATGGTGCCCAGGGCAGCGCCCAGCGCCAGTGCGCCGACGTCGCCCATGAAGACTTGCGCCGGGTAGGTGTTGAACCACAGGAAGCCCAGGCCGGCACCGATCAGCGCGCCGCAGAACACAATCAACTCGCCCGCGCCCGGTACGTAAGGGATCAGCAGGTATTCAGCGAATTTCACGTTACCCGACAGGTAGCAGAAGATGCCGAGCGCACCGCCCACCATCACCGTCGGCATGATCGCCAGGCCGTCGAGGCCGTCAGTGAGGTTCACCGCGTTGCTGGAGCCGACGATCACGAAGTAGGTCAGCACCACGAAGCCCACGCCCAGTGGAATGCTCGCGTCCTTGAGCATCGGGATGATCAGGGTGGTTTCTACCGCGCTTGGCGCAGTCATGAACAGGAACACTGCAGCGCCGAGGCCGAACACCGACTGCCAGAAATACTTCCAGCGGCTTGGCAGGCCTTTCGAATTCTTCTCGATCACCTTGCGGTAGTCGTCCACCCAGCCGATGGCGCCGAACAACAGGGTCACCAGCAGCACCGTCCACACGTAGCGGTTGTGCAGGTCAGCCCACAGCAAGGTGCTGATGCCGATGGACGACAGGATCAGCGCGCCGCCCATGGTCGGGGTGCCGGATTTGGACAGGTGCGACTGCGGGCCGTCATTACGAACCGATTGACCAATTTGCAGGTTCTGCAGGGTGCGGATCATCCACGGCCCCAAGAACAGCGACAAAGACAGCGCGGTCAGCACACCCAGAATCCCGCGCAGGGTCAGGTACTGAAAGACCGCGAAGCCTTTGTGGAACTGTTGCAGATACTCAGCCAGCAGCAGCAGCATTAATGTTTCTCCGTACTTGAACCGCACAAGGCCGCGACGACGTTTTCCATCACCGCGCTGCGCGATCCCTTGATCAAAATGGTTGTGTGTTTGTCTTGTTCGGCCGCCGTCAGCGCCTGGATCAGCTCTGCCTGGGTGGCGAAATGTTGTGCGCCGGGGCCGAAGGCGTTGACGGCGTGGGCCATATTCGGGCCGACCGCATAGAGCGCGTCAGCTTTGCCGGTGGCGTAGGCGCCGACTTCACGGTGGGACTGTTCGGCCCAGTCACCCAGCTCGGCGATATCACCCAGCACCAGCACTTTGCGACCTGTGAAGCCTTTGAGCAGGTCAATGGCGGCACAGACCGAGGACTGGTTGGCGTTGTAAGTGTCGTCAATCACGCGCATGCCATTGGTAGCCAGCTGCGCCACGGTACGGCCCTTCACCGGCTGCACCGCGCCGAGGCCCGTGGCGGTACCGAACAGCGACAGGCCCAAGGCGTAGGCCGCAGCGGCAGCCGCCAAGGCATTGGCGACGTTATGGTTGCCCAGCAGGTTCAACTGCACATGCTCACTGCCTTGCGGGGTATGCAAGGTGAAGGACGGGCAACCACGGGCGTCAACGGTAATGTCGGACGCATGAAAATCAGCCGCTGCATTGAGCACGGCAAACGTCAGCACCTTGCGCCCGGCGGCACGTACACGCCAGGTCTCGAAGGCCTTGTCGTCAAGGTTCAGCACAGCAGTGCCCGATGCGTCGAGGCCTTCGAGGATTTCGCCCTTGGCTTCGACGATTTTTTCCGGGCCGCCAAATTCGCCGACATGGGCGGTACCGGCGTTATTGATGATCGCTACGTGGGGCTTGGTCAGCGCCACGGTGTAGGCGATTTCGCCGATGCGCGAGGCACCCAGCTCGATCACTGCCGCCGTGTGTTCCGGGGCCAGTTCGAGCAAGGTCAGCGGAGCGCCGAAATCATTGTTCAGGTTGCCACGGGTGGCGTGCACAGGGCCGCGCGTGCGCAGGATGCCGGCAAGCAGCTCCTTGACCGTGGTCTTGCCGCTGGAGCCGGTGATGGCTGCCACGGGCTTGTCGAAAGCAGCGCGGTTCAACGCACCCAACTGGCCCAGAGCCAATCTGGTATCGGCCACCAGCAATTGCGGCAAGGTGGAGTCCGGCACTTCGCGCTGTACCAGCGCGCCGACAGCACCTTTGGCGGCGACGTCGTTCAGGTAGTCGTGACCATCGAAGCGCGGGCCAGCCAGCGCAACAAACAGGTGCCCTGGCTTGATGTTGCGGCTGTCGATACTGACACCGTCGAAGCTGCAATCGCTCGACAGTACACGGGCCGACAGGGCCTGGGTCAGTTCGCTGAATTTCATCGCTTTAAGCATGGGCAACCTCCCAAGCGGTCAGGGCGTGATCGGCCTCGACCAAATCAGAGAAGGCATGGCGCTCGCCGTTGATTTCCTGGTAGTCCTCGTGGCCTTTGCCGGCCAACACCACCACGTCGTCAGCACTGGCGCTGGCGATCAGTTGGGCGATAGCAGCGCCGCGACCGGCAACAAACGTAGCCTTGGACGCGTCTTTGAAGCCTGCGCGGATGTCATCGAAAATCTGGCTCGGGTCTTCACTGCGTGGGTTGTCGTCTGTGACGAGCACGCCATCGGCCAGGCGCTCGACGATCTCGGCCATCAACGGGCGCTTGCCGCGATCACGATCACCGCCGCAGCCGAACAGGCACAACAACTTACCCTTGGCGTGAGGGCGCAGGGCTTCGAGGACTTTTTCCAGCGCGTCCGGCGTGTGGGCGTAATCGACCACTACCAGCGGCTGCGTGCCGCCACCCAGGCGCTGCATGCGACCGGCGGGGCCTTCGAGTTTGGGCAGCACGCGCAGGATTTCATCCAGGGCGTAATCCAGGCCCAGCAACGCGCCGACAGCGGCAAGCACGTTGCTCAGGTTGAAACGACCGAGCAAGGTGCTGCGCAAATGGTGCTCGCCCTGGGGCGTAACCAACGTGGCGCGAACGCCCTCGTCATTGAATTGGGCTTCGCGGCAATACAGGTAAGCGCTGGAGTCCGTGAGGCTGTAGCTGATCAGGCGCGACTCGCCGTCTTCGGCAGCCAATTGGCGGCCAAATTCGTCGTCCAGGTTCACCACCCGGCACTTGAGGTCATTCCAGGAGAACAGCTTGGCCTTGGCGGCCGCGTAGGCCTCCATGGTGCCGTGGTAGTCCAGGTGATCGCGGGACAAGTTGGTCATCACAGCCACATCAAAGGCCAGCGCAGTGACACGACCCTGGTCCAGACCGTGGGACGACACTTCCATCGCAACCGCCTTGGCACCGGCTTTTTTCAGGTCGGCCAGGGTCGCTTGCACGGCAATCGGGTTCGGTGTGGTGTGCAGGCCGCTTTGCAGCGCGCCATAGAAGCCAGTGCCGAGGGTGCCGACAATGCCGCAGTGCTGGCCCAGCAGGTCAAGGGCTTGGGCGACCAGTTGCGTCACGCTGGTCTTGCCGTTGGTACCCGTGACGCCAACCAGATTGAGGTGGCGGCTCGGGTCGCCATAAAAGCGCCCGGCGATGTCCGACAACTGCTTGGCCAAACCTTTGACCGGAATCAGCGGCACGTCAGTGATCGGCAGCACGGTGGCGCCTTCCACTTCATAAGCCACTGCCGCAGCGCCGCGCTGCAAAGCGTCGGCGATATGCTCACGGCCATCGTACTTGCCGCCCGGTACCGCCAGGAACAAGTCACCGGCGCGCACATTACGGCTGTCCAGGCTCAATTCACGAATCAGCAGATCGCGGCCGGCGTGGGCAAAAATCTTGTTCAGGCTAAGAGACATCAGCCGCGCCCTCCATTGGCTTTTACAGCAGCGGCCGGTGGTCCGGCATTCGCTTGTTCAGTCGGCGGCAGGTTGTCCGGCGTGATGTTCATCAGGCGCAGGGTGCCGGACATCACTTTGCTGAACACCGGCGCCGATACCAGGCCACCGAAGTAGCCTGCTTTACTCGGTTCATCAATCACTACAACGATGGCGTAGCGCGGGTCGCTCATCGGGCCGAAACCGGCGAACAGCGAGCGGTAGGAGTTTTCGGCATAGCCCTTGGTGCCCACCGAGGTCTTACGGGCGGTACCGGACTTGCCAGCCACGTGATACGCCGGCACCTGGGCACGGAATACGCCGCGTGGCGCTTCGATCACTTGTTGCAGCATGCCTTGCATGGTCTTGGCGACGGTTTCCGGGATCACCTGGGTGGCTTTCGGCGCTTCGTCGACGTGGATCAAACTCAGCGGCACCATGCGGCCATTGTTGGCCAGTACGGAGAAGGCGTGGGCCAGTTGGATCGCCGTTACCGACAGGCCGTAGCCATAGGAAAGCGTGGCGGTCTCGGCTTTTTTCCAGTCGCGATAGTTCGGCAGGTTACCCACGCGCTCGCCAGGGAAGTCGAGGCCGGTGGGTTGGCCCAGGCCAATTTTCTGCGCCAGGTGGTAGATGGTTTCGCCGCCGATATCAAAGGCGACCTTACTCATGCCCACGTTACTGGAGTTGATCAGAATACCTGTCAAATCCAACACCGGACCTTCAGTGCGCGATACGTCACGAATGGTGTATTTACCCAACTGCAAAGTACCTGGGTACACCTCGACCTTGTCGCTGGGCTTCCAGCGCCCGGTCTCGAGGGCGGCACTCATGGAGATGGCTTTCATGGTCGAACCCGGCTCGAACACGTCGATCATCGCGCGGTTGCGCATCATCGCCGGTTGCAGGTTGCGACGGTTGTTGGGGTTGTAGGTCGGCTGGTTGACCATCGCCAGGATCTCGCCGGTCTTGACGTCCATGATCACCAGGCTGCCCGCCTTGGCGCCGTTCTCGATGATGGCGTTACGCAGCTCGCGGTTGGCCAGGTATTGCAGACGCAGGTCAATCGACAACGCCAAGGGCTTACCGGCCTTGGCGTTTTTGGTGACTTGGACATCCTTGATCAACCTGCCGCGCCGATCCTTGATGACTTGTCGTTTGCCGGGAACCCCGGCGAGCCATTCATCGTAGGCGAGCTCTACACCTTCGCGACCGTGGTCATCGATATCGGTGAAGCCGACCATATGGGCGGTGGTTTCACCGGCCGGGTAGAAACGACGAAATTCCTCGATGCCGTAGACACCGGGGACTTTAAGGTCGAGCACTTGCTGGCCTTGCTCGGGGGTAAGCCCGCGAACCAGGTAGATGAATTCTTTGTTGGCCTGGGCTTCGAGGCGCTCGGCCAGGGCCTTGGGGTCTTGGCCCAGTGCGGCGGCAAGTTGCGGCCACTTGTCCTTGGCCACCTGCAACTCCTTGGCGTTGGCCCACAGGGTCGTCACCGGGGTGCTGACAGCCAGCGGCTCGCCGTTGCGGTCAGTGATCAGGCCACGGTGCGCAGGAATCGGAATATGACGCAGGCTGCGGGCGTTACCCTCGCCGATCAGGAAGTCGCGATCGATCACTTGCAGGTCGACGATCCGCCAGGCGATCGCACCCACCATCAATGCCAGCAAGCCGAGCATCAGGCGGAAGCGCCAAGGGTAGAGTGCGCCTTCGAGTTTCATCATGGCGCCACCATGCGGACTTCAGCCGCGCCCGGAATGTGCATTTTCAGTTGCTCGGTGGCCAGCACTTCGATACGGCTGTGGGCCGTCCAGGTGCTTTGCTCCAGGATCAACCGGCCCCACTCCGCCTGCGCTTTATCGCGCACGCTCAACTCCCCGTACAGGGTGTTAAGCAGTTGGCGGTTGTAGTGCGCGCTGTAAGACACCGCAATCGCGGACACCAGCACGCCGACGTACAGCAGCATCATGAAGAAGCTGCCGCCCGGGAGGGGCTTGGCGAAAAGCTTGCTCACCGCAGCTTCTCCGCGACACGCATGACGGCGCTACGGGAGCGTGGGTTGGCCTTGAGTTCGGCTTCGGAAGCGAACTGCGCTTTGCCATGGATTTTGATTTTCGGCACAAAAGCTTCGAAACGCACCGGCAGGTTGCGCGGCAGGTTATCGGACTCACCCTTGACCAGACGACGCATGAACAATTTGACGATGCGGTCTTCGAGGGAGTGGAAGCTGATCACCACCAGGCGACCGCCCACTTCCAGTGCCTCAAGGGCGGCTTCGAGGCCGGCCTCCAGGTCACCCAATTCGTTGTTGACGTGAATGCGCAGACCCTGAAATGCACGGGTGGCGGGGTTCTTGCCTTTTTCCCATGCCGGGTTGGCAACCTTGAGCACTTCGGCCAGGTCGGCGGTGCGCTCGAACGGCTGGATTTCACGGCGCTCGACCACGGCGCGGGCCATGCGGCCAGCAAAGCGCTCTTCGCCGTATTCCTTGAATACGCGGGTGATTTCTTCGTGGGGAGCGGTGGCGATGAACTCGGCCGCGCTGATACCCCGAGTCGGGTCCATGCGCATGTCGAGCGGGCCGTCATTCATGAAACTGAAGCCACGCTCAGGGTCATCGAGCTGCGGCGAAGACACGCCCAGATCGAGCAAAACCCCGGCCACCTTGCCGGCCATGCCACGCTCGGCGACTTCGGCACCCAGCTCGGCAAAGCTACGCTGCACAACGACAAAGCGGCCGTCTTCGGCCGCTAGCGCTTGCCCGGTGGCAATCGCTTGGGGGTCTTTGTCAAACCCGAGCAATTTACCGTCGGACCCGAGCTGGCTGAGTATCAACCGGCTGTGCCCGCCCCTGCCGAAGGTGCCATCCAAATAGCAGCCATCCGCGCGTACGGCGAGAGCCTCAACGGCTTCGTCAAGCAGTACGGTGATGTGGTTAAAGCCGCTATCAATAGTCACAGGATCAAATCACGCAGTTCATCAGGCATAGCGCCCGGTTGTTGAATAGCAGCCAGGTCAGCTGCAGAAACAGCATCCCAGGCATCTTCGTCCCACAATTGGAACTTGTTCAGTTGGCCCACCAGCATTGCGCGCTTATCCAGCTTGGCGTACTCGCGCAAACGCGGCGGCACCAGGAAACGACCACTGCCATCGAGCTCGAGGTCGACGGCATTACCGATCAGCAAACGCTGCAACCGGCGGTTTTCTTCACGCAATGAAGGCAGAGCGCGCAACTTGGTTTCAATCAACTCCCACTCATCGAGGGGGTAAACACACAAACAAGGGTCAACGGCATCAATGGTGATGATCAACTGCCCGGAACTTCGCGAAATGAGCTCGTCACGATACCGGCTCGGCATAGCGAGACGGCCTTTTGCATCGAGACTGATAGCGTTAGCTCCGCGAAACACAGATGCGTTTCTCCAAATTTTAGCGTTTTACGTTCAAAAAACCCACTTTGTGCCACTTTCCGCCACTTGCGCACACTATAGGAATGCGCCTACCACACCGTCAAGGCGCGGATTCAAGGAAAAGCCTTACAGAACGGAGATTTAGGAGCGTAAACGGAGGAGAAACCAGAGTTTGGCGATGTTTCTGACCCAACAAGCACAGATAGCTCAAAGAGCTATAGGCGAAAGTTAAAGTGATTTATTAAGAGTAAGATTTTTTTGGTATTACGAAGATGCATCTGCCAATGATTCAGCAGGGAGGGATTCTTGCGTTACTACCGGTTTTCTGTTCGAGATTCGAACAGAAGAAAAAAGGTGGAGAGTCGATCTGTAAGCCGGGTTCTGTCTTGAACAGTCATTCGTCTACGATGGCCATCACTGGACACCTTTAGCAACCTACCCGGTCCCAGCGCGGGCCACGCCTTGGGACCCTATTTGGTCTTGCTCCAAGTGGGGTTTACCTAGCCACGAACTGTTGCCAGTCGTGCGGTGCGCTCTTACCGCACCTTTTCACCCTTACCGGCACCGAAGTGCTTAGGCGGTTATTTTCTGTGGCACTTTCCGTAGGCTCACGCCTCCCAGGCATTACCTGGCACTTCGCCCTATGGAGCCCGGACTTTCCTCCCCCCCCTAATTTTCATAGAGGGCAGCGACTGTCCAATCGACTCTCCGCCGCGCAGGTTAACGGCACGGCGGCCTCAGGACAAGTAATAAAAGTTCAGAATTGCCATCACGTTCAGACGAAATACAGGTTCATCCCCTGAACTATTCGGCTTTCTGTTTATCCAGCGCAACTTGGTACAACACGTTTTTACGCAGGCCAGTGATCTCCGCCGCAAGGGCCGCAGCGCGCTTGAGGGGCATTTCCTTGAGCAACAGATCCAGAATGCGCATCGCCTCGCTATTAACCGCATCTTCACTTTCCGGCGCAGTCCAGCCCGCCACGAGCACTACGCATTCGCCGCGCTGCTGATTGCTGTCGCCTTCGACAAAGGCGCGCAACTCTTCCAGGGGCAAGCCCTTGAGGGTTTCAAAGGTCTTGGTCAACTCACGGGCCAGCAGCGCCAGGCGCTCACCGCCGAACACCAGCTCCATGTCCTGCAAGCATTCAAGGATACGATGAGGCGCTTCGTAAAAGATCAGCGTGCGCGGCTCTTCCTTCAACGCCTGAAGGCGCGCGCGGCGCCCCACGGCCTTGGCCGGCAAAAAACCTTCGAAAATAAACCGGTCAGACGGCAAACCCGCCGCAGACAATGCAGCGATGAGCGCGCACGCGCCCGGAACAGGCACTACATTGATACCAGCGGCCCGCGCCTGACGTACCAAGTGATAACCCGGATCGGAAATCAACGGCGTGCCCGCATCGGAGATCAGCGCCACATCATCGCCGGCCAACAGGCGCACGATAAACCGGCTGCCTTCTTCGCGTTCGTTGTGTTCATGGCAGGCCGCTAATGGCGTGCTGATACCAAAATGCTGCATCAACCGCTGGGAGTGACGCGTATCTTCGGCCGCGATCAATTTGACCTCGCGCAACACCTTCAGCGCGCGAGCACTGATGTCGTCCAGGTTGCCAATGGGCGTCGCCACGACAAAAAGCGAGCCTGCAGTGGAATTCAAAGGACCTGGAGCAGTCAAAACGCACACCTCGATGGTTGGCAAAAGCCGCATTGTAACGCGTAGCAGCCTTGAAAATATGCCATCACGGCCGATGCCTTTTCAGCCGCCGATCGCCAATAGCCACAAATGCACGACCTAAATCGACGGTTTCACGCCAGTAACATCGCGCCTGGGCCAGTGCTTGGGTACAATTCCACGCTAATTTGATCGGTATCAGGAACACTTACATGATCGCTTGCCTGCGGCTGCTCTCCGCCCTCTGCCTTGCTGCCCTGTTGGCCGCTTGCGCCAGCTCGCCCTCGTCCAGCCTTGGCGACCTTCCACGGACCCCGGACGCCAGTATCGAGCAACTGCTCGAACAGGCCACTACCGCCAAGACGCCAGAAAAGGCCGCATTACTGCGCCTGAGTGCGGCAGACATGGCCTACAAGCAGAACAACCCTGGCCGCTCGTCGCAGATTCTTGCGCAAGTGCCAATGGATGCGCTCAAGCCAGCCGCGCAAGTCTTTGCCAACACCCTGGCCGCCGAACTGGCCATGGCGCGTAACCAGCCCAAGGCTGCCCTGACGGCACTGGATCACCCAAGCCTGCAAAGCCTGAAGGACCTGCCGGCTGACCAGCAGATCCGTACCGGCACCGTGCATGCTCGCGCCTATGAAGCTGATGGCCAGACGTTAGCCGCCGCTCGCGAACGTGTCGCAATGGCCCCGCTGCTGACTGGCGATGCCGCCGCCAGCAACCATGAAGCCATCTGGGCACTGATCGCAGCCCTGCCTGCCGACCAGCTGCAAGCCAGCGGCAACCCGACGCTCGATGGCTGGATTACCCTGGCTCAATCCGTAAAAGGTGCCGGCACGCTTGAGCAACAGCAAACGGCCATCGACACTTGGCGCGCCCAGAACCCGGGCCACCCGGCAGCCGTGCAACTGCCGTTGCCGCTGACCAAGCTCAAGGAGCTGGCCAGCCAGCCGCTGAACAAAATCGCCCTGCTGCTGCCACAGGACGGCCCGCTGGCCTCCGTCGGCAAAGCGCTGCGCGAAGGTTTCATGGCCGCGCACTACCAGGCTGAACAAGCCGGGCAGAAACCGCCAGTGATCGAGTTTTATGACAGCTCGCGCCTCAACTCCCTGGATGACTTCTATGCCAAGGCCCAGGCCGCTGGCGTGCAACTGGTGGTCGGCCCGCTGGAAAAACCACTGGTTAAACAGTTGAGCGCACGTGCGCAACTGCCAATCACCACGCTGGGGCTGAACTACAGCGAGACCGATCAAGGCCCGCCGCAGCTGTTCCAATTCGGCCTGGCGGCTGAAGATGAAGCTCGTGAAGTATCGCGCCGTGCCCGCGCCGACGGCCTGCACCGTGCCGCGGCGATGGTGCCGCGTGGTGAATGGGGCGAGCGCGTCTACAAAGCTTTCCGCCAGGATTGGGAAGCCAATGGCGGCACAGTGCTCGGCGTCGAGTACGTTGACCAGCCAGTTGCCCTGGCCCAGCAGATCGCCGACCTGTTCCAACTGCGCAAAAGCGAAGGTCGCGCCAAGAGCCTGCAAAGCACCGTGGGCACCGACGTAGCGGCACAGCCGTCGCGTCGCCAGGACATCGAGTTCATCTTCCTGGCGGTGACCCCACAACTGGCCCAGCAAATCAAGCCAACCCTGAACTTCCAATACGCTGGCGATGTGCCGGTGTACGCAACGTCCCACGTGTTCAGCGCCAGCGGTGACAAGAACCAGTACCTGGACATGACCAACGTGATGTTCTGCGAAACCCCTTGGCTGCTCAACACCACTGACCCGCTGCGTAACCAGGTTGCCGCGCAATGGCCGCAAGCCAATGGCAGCCTCGGCCGCCTGTATGCGATGGGTGTCGACGCCTATCGCCTGGCGCCGCGCCTAGGGCAACTCAAGGCACTGCCAGACACCCGCGTAGACGGCTTGTCGGGCAGCCTGGGCATCAGCGCCAACCAGCGCGTTGATCGCCAGATGCCTTGGGCCAAGTTTGTCGGCGGCGATATCCAGCGACTGCCAGACACCCCGCGCTGATGCCCGAGCTGTCCAGCGCACAAACCGGCAAGGACGCCGAACTTCAAGCCTTGAAGCACTTGCAACAACAGGGTCTGCGCCTGCTGGCGCAGAACTGGTTGTGTAAACGCGGCGAGCTTGATCTGGTCATGCTTGACGGCGATACAGTAGTATTCGTCGAAGTCCGCTACAGAAAACACGCACAATGGGGTGGCGCGCTCGCCAGTATTGACGGGCGCAAGCGTCAGAAGCTGATACTCGCGGCGCAGTTCTTTTTGCAAAAAGAGCATCGCTGGGCCGACGCCCCCTGCCGTTTCGACGTGGTTGCCATAGAAAGCACACCGTCTGGTCAGGCTGATCTGAACTGGCTGAAAAATGCCTTCGACAGCTGATTCGCCAGGCATCTTCACCACACACTTTTGCTCTTTGCTTTGCGGGCTGCACATTCCTGTGCCAAACAGCCGCGCTACTTAAGGTCACACAGATGGACATGCAATCCCGAATTCGCCAGCTTTTCCAGGCCAGCATCGACACCAAGCAACAGGCGATGGACGTACTTGCACCGCACATCGAGCAAGCCAGTCAGGTCATGGTCAATGCCTTGCTCAACGAAGGCAAAATGCTTTCGTGCGGCAACGGCGGTTCGGCCGGTGATGCGCAGCATTTCTCGTCCGAGCTGCTCAACCGCTTCGAGCGAGAGCGCCCGAGCCTGCCAGCCATCGCCCTGACTACCGACTCGTCGACGATCACCTCGATCGCCAACGACTACAGCTACAACGAAATCTTCTCCAAGCAGATCCGCGCCCTGGGCCAACCGGGCGATGTGCTGCTGGCGATTTCCACCAGCGGCAACTCGGCAAATATTATTCAAGCGATCCAGGCCGCACATGATCGCGAAATGATTGTCGTAGCATTGACCGGTCGCGATGGCGGCGGCATGGCGTCGCTGCTGTTGCCCGAAGACGTGGAGATTCGCGTTCCGGCCAATGTCACTGCACGTATTCAGGAAGTCCACCTGCTGGCGATCCACTGCCTGTGCGATCTGATCGACAGCCAATTGTTTGGGAGTGAAGAATGACCGTTAAACGTCTCAGCCTAGTGGCTATTGCGCTGTGCCTCGGCATCAGCGGTTGCAGCACGGCTATCACCGCGACACGTGACACCCCCATTCAGGACGATAAGGGCACCCGTACCTTCGGTAGCAAGATCGATGACTCGCTGATCGAGACAAAGGTTGAAGTCAACGTTGCCAAGGCCGCCACCGACTTGGGCAATGGTGCATCGCGCATCGTTGTTACCAGCTTCAACGGTGTAGTGCTGCTGGCCGGCCAGACACCGCGTGCAGACCTGAAGGCCCAAGCTGAACAAGCCGCCTCGGCGGTGCAACGGGTGAAGAAGGTCCACAACGAATTGCAGGTGATGGACCCGATCACCCTGCTGGCTATCAGCAATGACGCACTGCTGACCACCAAGATCAAGGCGCAGATGCTCACCGATAACGCGATCCCAGGCTCGCGTATCAAGGTGGTGACTGACAACGGGATCGTTTACCTGATGGGTTTGTTGACCCAGGCGGAAGCGACTCGTGCGGCCAATCTGGTGCAGGGTGTGTCGGGCGTACAGAAGATCGTGAAGGTGTTCGAATACATCGACTGATGTAGACGCAACAAAAAAAGGGCGCCGTGCATTGACTGCACGGCGCCCTTTTTTTGTGGCTGACGCTTATTGGTACTGCGAGTACGGGTTGCCTTGGAACTGGTTGTTTTGCTGTGGTGCTTGCGCGCCTGGCTGGCCGTATTGCTGGCCTGGGATCGGGCCGAGGTTCACTTCCACGCGACGGTTCTGGGCACGGCCGTTGACGTCGGCGTTACTGGCAATCGGGTTATCCGGGCCGGCACCGCGTGCGCTCAGGTTGGCAGCGCTTACGCCTTGGGAGGTCAGGTAGTTGGCCACGCTCTGGGCGCGACGCTGGGACAGGTCCATGTTCAGTTGGCGGGTACCGGTGCTGTCGGTGTAACCAACGATCTGGATGGTGTTCTGGTTGAACTGTTTGAGGGAGTTGGCCAGGTTGTTCAGCGGCTGGTAGAAACTGCTGGAGATGGCGTCCGAGTTGGTAGCGAAGGTGATATTGCCCGGCATGATCAGCTTGATCTGATCACCTTGGCGCTGCACTTCAACACCGGTGTTGGCCATGCTTTCGCGCAGTTTCTTTTCTTGCTGGTCGGCGTAGTAGCCGTAGCCTGCTGCGCCTGCACCGGCCACCACGGCGCCGATCAGCGCGCCCTTGCCACGGTTGTTATGGTCGATGGCCGCACCGGCCAAAGCACCGGCAATGGCTCCGAGGCCACCGTACTTGGCGGTCTTGCTCATGCCGCCAGACTCATTACTTGCCTGTCCCTGGCTGCTGCCGTCATAAGGATTTTGGTTAGCACAGCCGCTTAACAGGGCGACTACGGTGGCGACAACAAGCAGACGACGCGAAGTGAACATGAGGGAAGCTCCTACTTTTGCATTCTATGGTGCAAAGGACATTGGCAATGGACCTGTGCCGAGTTTGGAACGCGACCGGCGGTAAAAATTCCATCGCGGCGCCCCAAGCTGTAACAAAAGATTCGGCAGTTGGCCTGCTACAGAAACCGTAGCAGACACAGGCTGAACGTGACCTGCGTTTTTGCTGCAAACCTTGTAGGTTTTATAGCTCGTCACGCCCGCACAAACGGGTTCTCACGCATCTCATCGCCCAGTCGCGTATCCGGCCCGTGACCGGCTACCACGGTAGCGCCCTCATCCAGCGTGTAGAGCCGCTGCTTGATCGAACGTACGATGGTCGCCTGGTCGCCGCCCCACAGGTCCGTGCGCCCTACTCCGCGTCGAAACAGTGTATCGCCAGCAATCAGCAGCTTGGCATCGGCAAACCAGAAACTCATCGAGCCCGGTGTGTGCCCCGGCGTATGCAGCGCCACGCCACAACCGCAGGCCAGCTCCTCCTCATCTTCAAGCCAGCGATCCGGCGCAGGAACCGGGGTGTAGGGCACGCGAAACATCTGACACTGCATCTCAAGGTTGTCCCACAGGAACTGGTCCTCCTTGTGCAGGTGCAACGTGGCACCGGTCTTCTCCTTCAACTGCCCGGATGCCAGGAAGTGATCGAGGTGAGCATGGGTATGGATGATGCTCACCACCTTGAGGCCCAAGGCGTCGAGCCGCGCCAGGATCAGCTCGTGGTTGCCGCCAGGGTCGACCACGATGGCTTTTTTGGTGATGGGGTCGCCGATGATGGTGCAGTTACACTGCAGGGGGCCGACGGGAAAGGTTTCGCGGATGAGCGTCGGCTTGGCGGTTTCCATTAAGGGGCCTCTCGTGCAAGTGAAATGTCGCTTTCAGGCGTATATCGCCAGCGTAATTGCACTATTAAAACAGACTGAGGCTGCTTCGCCGCGTAACGCGTGCATACACGCTCGCCACCGACTGCCACTCCTTAACCAATCAACCGTAACTCCTGCGCCCGTGCCACCGCTTGCGTACGCCGCTCTACCCCAAGCTTGCTATTGATATGACTGGCATGGGTCTTGACCGTATGCAGGGATATGAACAACTGGTTGCTGATCTCTTGGTTGGAACACCCTTGGGCGATCAATTGCAGCACCGCCAGTTCACGAGTGCTCAGGGCCTCGTGGGTCGATGCAACATCGGCCACCACGACCGCCGGCAACAGCGCCAGCAAGCTCTGGCTCAGCAGGCCGTGTGGATCTTTGCCAAGCTGCTGGCGCATCCAGTCCGGATGGTTTTCCAGTAGGCGCTCGAACGGTTGCAACGCGCCACCAGCGCCTGCCTCAAGCGCTCGAACCATGACCGCACGCGCCTTGGTCTCCTGACCACTGCCCAACAGCAGTTGCGCCTGCTGGGTCAGGGCCATCAGGGCGATCATCTGGCGCCCGTTGTCATGGGCCTGTTGCGCCAGCGCTTCCAAGCGTTGCAGTGCAGCGCCAGGTTGATGCAGCGTGGCATCCAGCGCTGCCTGCTGCAGGCCGATATGCTGGGGCAAATGCGGATGAAACTCCGGTGCGGCAGCGGCGTGTTCACCGTTATAGGTTTGACCCAGGCGACTCAACCAGGCGTCGGCCAGGTCGGTGCGGCCCTGGGCCAACCACAGTTCACATTTGATCAGGGTAATCATCGCCAGGTAGTAGATCGGCGGCACGTCCCAGATATGCATCAGCCGCTCGGCCTCGGCCAGTTCGGCGAAGGCCTTGGCGAAGTCATTGCGCCGGCCTTCGAAGTTGGCGATCACGCAATGCCCGATCAGCACGCTGATGTCGCGGCAGGCGCGGGCTTCGGTCAGGCCGGCGCGCAAACGCGCGAGGCCGGCTTCGGGTTGGCAACGCACCAGCAACAGGAAACCTTCATACAGTGACAACCGCGCACGCACGGCGTACAGCCGCTGTGGTGCCAGACCATGCAGGCGTTGCAAGCCCTGGCGCACTTCGTCGAGCGCACGCAGGATTTCGCCACGCGCTTGCAGTACCCGCGCGCGATCGTAATGGGCCAGCGCCTCGAACAACGGGTTGCCGACACGCTGCGCCAGCTCCAGAGACTCGCGGTTAAGGCCACGGGCGCGCCATAGATCGGCGTCGACAATGGCCAGGTTTGAGAGCGTCGACAAGCACATCAAGCGCTGGCCATAACGTCGTTGCGGCAGGCTTTCCAGGGCTTCGCTGCAATAGCGCTGGGTCAGTTCGCGATCACCCCGGCCCCTGGCGATGATTCCGCTCAGCGCCAACCATTGGGCCAGCATCGATTTCTGCGCAGTCGCCGAGGGTGCCGGCAGAAAGCGACTGAGGTAGCCGGACAATTCTTCCGCCGCATCCAACTGGCAGGCCAAGCCCAACGCCCAGCTGTAGAGCACGATCAGCCGCGGTGTGCTGATCAGCAGGCTGTCGGGCAGGTCCATTTTCCAGCGCAGCAGCATGCCCACATTCTGCTCGGCCAGCAGTTGTTCCTCGGACAGGTTCTGCACCAGGTTGGCCGCCACATCCAGATGGCCAGCGCGCAGCGCCTGTTCCACCGCCTCGTCAATCAACCCCTGGGCGTTGAACCAGCGGCACGCCCGCAGGTGCAGGCTGGCGGCCGGCAGCACATTGCTGCTGGCGCGTCGGGTGCGCAGCAAGTCGGAAAACAGATGGTGATAACGGTACCAGTGCCCCTGCTCGTCCAGCGGCACGAGGAACACTTGGTGAGCTTGCAGATAGCGCAGTATTTCGGCGCTGTCGTGGGCTTCGCGCACGCCATCACACAATTCGCTGCAAAAGCGCTCCAGTGGCGCGGTATCGAACAGGAATGCCTGTACTTCGATCGGCAGGCAGTCGATCACTTCTTCGAGCAGGTAATCACGTATGAGCCCTTCACCGCCGTGCAGGCTTTGAGGTAAGGCCTCTTCATCACCCGCTTCGGAAGCGGCCAGCAACCAGAAGCGCAGGCCCGCCACCCAGCCTTCGCTGCGACGGATCAGGTTATCAAGGGCTTCGCCGCGCAGTGAGTTGCTGTGACGATCCAGCACCGCCAGGGATTCATCATGGGTCATGCGCAGGTCTTGCTCGTGCAGCTCAAGCAGGTGCCGTGACAGTCGCAGCCGCGCCAGATGCCAGTCCGGACGCTGGCGGCTGGTGACCAGCAGCACCAGGCCATCGGGTAGATGATTGAGGAAGAATTGCAGGCAACGGTCCAGTACCGGGCCTTGGGCCAGGTGGTAGTCATCCAGCACCAGCAACAGCGGCGCGCCGATGGACAGGTGCACGGCCAGCTCATCGAGCAGGCCATCGAGCCATTCTTCAAACGCAAAGGGTTGGTGACGCTGACGCATTTTCAGCAGGCCCAACGATTGGGCGCCGAGTTGCGGGAAGTATTGCTGCAAGCCATCGAGCAGGCGTTCGAGGAAGCGTCCGGGGTCGTTGTCCCGCGAGCTCAGGCCCAGCCACAGGCTTTGCCAATGCGCCGGCAAGCTCTGGCAAAACTCCACCGCCAACGAACTCTTGCCAAACCCGGCCGGCGCGCTGACCAGCAGCAAACGCCCTTCCAGACCGGCACTCAGCCGCTCGCACAGCCGCGGTCGCGGCACGTAGCCGTCGGGCAGCGGCGGCCTGTAGAAGCGACCTTCCAGGGTCGGGATTACCGCACTGGCAGGCCCTTGAATTCGGGACAGATCAGTCATCGCCGGGCTCTTGTAGAAGGCTGTGGTCGGCATTGCAGATGTCCGCAGACTAGCGTTAAAAGCAGCAGGTTTGTAGATCTTTGCAACAAATGACTGAAAAAGAACTAAGACAAAAAATATCTTCAAATAAAAAAGCCCCGAACCAGTCGGGGCTTAGCTTACGAGGATGCGGCCTCGGTCAGCAGCTGTTAGCGAACGCCATCCTGGCGCAACGCCGCCGGGGTGAAGTCGCTGGTGGTGGCGGTGAAGCCAAAGTCATACGCCTGCTTCTCTTCGTTCTTCATACCCAGAGCCAGATAGCGGCCGGACTGCAAGTCGTAGAGGGTTTCGAGGGCGTACCACGGCACTTGTTTGTCGTAGTAGTTCTCGGCATGGGCTTCGGCGACGCGCCACAGTTGGCCACGACCGTCGTAGTGGTCGATCACCGCGGCTTGCCAGGTGTCTTCATCAATGAAGAAGTCACGCTTGGCGTAGATGTGACGCTGGCCTTCTTTCAAGGTGGCGACCACGTGCCAGACACGGCGAAGCTCGTAGCGGGTCAGGTCCTGGTTGATGTGGCCGGCCTTGATGATGTCGGCGTACTTGAGCTTGGGATCGTCGATCTTGTAGCTGTTGGAGGCGATGTAGATTTCTTTCTTGCCTTCGAGCTTCCAGTCGTAGCGATCCGGTGCGCCGTTGTACATGTCGAGGTTGTCGGAGGTACGCAGGCCGTCGGCGGCAGTACCCGGGCCGTCATAGGACACTTGCGGCGCCCGGCGCACACGGCGCTGGCCGGCGTTGTAGACCCACGCCGAACGCGGCTCCTTCACTTGGTCCAGGGTTTCGTGCACCAGCAGCACACCACCGGCCAGACGGGCTGGCGCGGTGACTTGCTGCTTGAAGTAGAACAGCACGTTGCCCGGGTTTTTCGGGTCGAAGTCCTTCATCTTGTCGCGGAACACGAACTGGTCTTTGAAGTACACCAAGCTGTAGGAACCGTTGGTTTGCGGCGTGGCCTGGGTTACCAGACGTGTCACGCTGCCGCCGCGATAGCGGGTGATGTGGTTCCAGATCACTTCCACGCCACTTTTGGGAATCGGAAACGGCACGGCGGTTTCAAAGTTTTCCAGGCCGTTGCCGCCAGACACCAGGTTGGTGGTGGTGGCGTTCTTCTTGATGGCTGCGAACACATCCGCCGGCACCGTGGCGCCGCGATGGGTCGGGTAGACCGGCATCTTGAAGGACTCAGGGTAACGCTTGAACATCGCGTACTGCCCCGGCGCAAGCTTGTCTTTGTACTGCTCAACGTTGGCGGCAGTAATGGTGAACTGCGGTTGTTCGCTGGCGTATGGGTTAGCGAGGAACCCACGGGCATCGACGGCGCCAGCGTTGGTTGGCAGCGGCGACCATTTTGGAATGGTGCCGGCTGCGTTACCGGCCATTTCGGCGCCCATCGGGGTCAGGCTCGTGCCCAGCTTGGCAGCTTCATCGGCCGACACTGCCGCCATGACGTTGCTCGCCAGGATCGACAACCCAAGCACACCCACCTGCAACAGATTTTTACTTATTTTCATGTTCTGGTTCTTCCTGAAATGCAGTGTGCTTAGAAGTTCACGCCCATGCTCAGAGCAACGAAGTCGCGGTCATCCACCGTGCTGAATTTGCCACCAAAGAAGTTGGTGTAGTTCAAGCCGACGGTGTAGGTATTTTGATACTCGGCATCCACACCCAAGCTGACGGCCTTGCGACCTTCTTCAAAGTTGGCACCAGGGCCTGGCGAGTAGCCTTTGACGTCGTGAGACCACGCAACGCTAGGCTTGAGGTTGACGCCAGCGAACACGTCCGGGTATTCCCAGATAGCACGGGCGCGATAGCCCCAAGATGTGGCGGTGGTGAAGCCATCATTGTTGCAATTGGTGTTCAGGCTAGACGAATTGGGCAAGCCCCCGCCCACAGCCGTACTGTTGTTCAAGGTACCGCAGAACCCGCCTGGCAACGTACCTGGGCCGAAGACTGGGTCGCGACCATAACGGGCCTCGGATCGGCTCTCCAGCCCGCCCACGTGGGTCACACCGATTTCACCGACGGTGGTCAAGCGGCTGGCGCCCATCACCTGATCGAAGAAGTGCGTGAAGGTGGTCTGGAACTGGGTAACCTCTTTGCGACGGTAGCCATGCAGGTCCTGACCAGCCGAGCCTTTAAGCACCGACGCGTTGCCGTAGCCAGGGATCGGCGTCACACCGGCGTACAGGATATCGGTGGTGCTCAGTTGTACAGGCGCGTTCGGCCGGTAGCTCAACTCACCACTCCAGGCGGTGCCGGTAGGCAACGTGGTAGAAAAGCTCAAGCCGTACAGGCGAATGTCTTCCGGGTACTCGACGAAATAATTGGAGTTGCCCGCGACAATCGCTGGGTTGTTAGTACCGTAGAAAGCCTGAGGCGCACCTTGTGCACTGAAGATCGGCGCCCGGCTGTGGTAGTTCATGAAATACGCGCCGAACTCGGTGTCCAGCGGCTCGAAGTTGTAGTGGAACGCAACGCCGAACTGGCCGCTGTCGCGAGCGTCACGATCGGGACCACGACGAACCAGAACGCCTTCGTTGTTAACGTCCACACCAAACGAGGCCAGGCCCGCCAGTTGGGCTGGGGTCAAAGTACGGCGGCTGTTCAGCACGCGCAGGTTGTCGGTGCAACCATCGGAAATCACGTCCGGCTGCGAGAAGAATGTCCCGCAGTTGTCAGTAACGGTCTGGTCCCATTCCAACTGATAGAACGCTTCGGCCGACAGGTTATCGGTCAGGGTTTGCGAGACATAGAACATGTTGACCGGAATCAAGCCTTCCTTGATCTCGGCACCCGGACGGCGGAACGCCGACACATCGATCGGGTTGATGGAGTTGATGCCGCCGCCGATGAAGGTACTTTCACCCCAGCTCACCACCTGCTTACCAAACCGCACGCTGCCCGGCTGATCGGCAACCGCATAGTTGTGATAAACGAACGCATCGAGAATCTGCCCGCCGGACGACTTGGCGCCTTCTTTGCGGTTGTTGTCGCTGATGTCCTTGAACTGGCGGCTTTCGTCCTTGAGTTCAAAGTCATACCAGTACTTGCCCCGCACAAACACACCGGTATCGCCGTATTTCAGTTCCAGGTCATGAATGCCCTTGAAGATCTTCGAGAAGGTCTCCCCACGCTTGAAGTTCAAGTGGCCGTCATCGGAAGTCTGGGACAAGCCCGTGCCGCCGTTGTTGACGCCGATCAGGTCACGGTTGGCCTTGGACGTACTCCAGCTGGCACCCACCGACAGCGACGAGTCAAAGCTCCCTTCGATTTCACCGATATTGAAACTGACGCCGAATGCAGGCCCGGCGAGCGTAGAGGCGAGGCTGACGGCCAGGGGCAATCTTGCCCGGCGCCAGAACTGGTTTACTGAGGTCATCGACGCTACTCCATGTGCATTATTGTTATGGCAGTGAGTTCTTTCGTTGATGCGTGTAACGGCCGGAATACAACGATTCCAATGCCGCTCGGCAGCCGAGCCCCCATGGCCCGAAGCGGAACATCCTTGAAAAACTCTGGAAGGGACTATAGCCAGCAGGGGGTAGTGCTTGATCCCTCTAAAGTGTGATTTGCATCACCGACCCGTCTGCCTCAACCCTTTCGCCACACCGACGAAGGCCGGCGAGGCAAGGATGGCTGAAAATCGGCAAATCACAAGTAGAGCCGCAAGATAGAGCATTGCCGCGCCCGAATGGGCGCGGCGAAGGGTGCTAGAGGGTGGACAGGAATGTGCTGTTGTTGGCCTGCCATTCGATGATGTCGATGCGGATACGTTTTTTGTCGAGCTTGCCGACACTGGTCTTGGGAATTTCCGTAACAACCGCGATCTGGCTCGGAATCGCCCACTTGCTCAAGTGCCCCAATTCCACGAACGGCTTGAGGTGCTCCTTGAGCTCGCGGGCCCCTATCATATGGCCATCACGCACCACCAACAGCGCAAACGGGCGTTCGCCCCACTGCGGATCGGCAATGCCCACCACCGCTACTTCGCGTACCGCCGGGTGACGGCTGACCAGGTCTTCGAGCGCCAGGGAAGAGACCCACTCGCCGCCGGTCTTGATCACGTCCTTGATGCGGTCGCGAATGTCGATCACGCCGAAGGCATCCAGGGTGGCCACATCGCCGGTGTGCATCCAGCCGCCGGCCCACAGCTCGGCGCCCTTCTGCGGTTCGTTGTAGTAACCCTCGGTCAGCCACGGCGCGCGTAGCACCAGCTCGCCCTGGGACTCGCCATCAGCGGGCAGGAAGTTGCCGTCGCTGTCGATGATTGCCGCCTCCACCAACGGCCCGGGCACGCCGGCCTTGATGCGATAGGTGGTGCGTTCGTCTTCGGTGCCGGCCATCAGCTCTTCATTGAGGTGGGCACACGACACCAGCGGCCCGGTCTCGGACATGCCGTACGCCGCCGTCAGTTGAATCCCACGGGCCTTGGACGCTTCGTACAGTGTGCGGTTGAGCGCACTGCCGCCGATGACGATTTTCCAGCCGCCAAAATCCACATTCTGAGCGGCCTTGGCGTTGAGCACCATTTGCAGGATGGTCGGCACGCAGTGGGAGAAGGTGACCTTTTCCTTGCGCCACAGCTCCACCAGGTATTCGGGGTCGTAACGGCCGGGGTAGACCTGCTTCAGGCCGAGCATGGTCGCCACATAGGGCAAGCCCCAGGCGTGCACGTGGAACATCGGCGTGATCGGCATGTACACGTCGTTGGTGCCCAGCAGGCGCACACTGTCGACGCTGCCCATGATGGTCGCCACGCCCATGGTGTGCAGCACCAACTGGCGATGGGTGAAGTACACGCCCTTGGGGTTGCCGGTGGTGCCTGTGGTGTAGAAGGTGGTCGCGACGGAGTGCTCGTCGAAATCCTGGAAGTCGTATCGGGCGCTGGCGGCGGCCAGCAGGGTTTCGTACTCACCCACCAGGTTCGGCAGTTCGGCGGTCTTGGATTCGCCGTCGGTGAGCAGCAGCGTCTTGTCGACCGTCGTGAGTTGCCCGGCAATCGCCTGGTAGAGCCCGACAAACTCGCTGTTGACCAGCACAAAGCGGTCTTCGGCGTGGTTCATGGTGTAGAGAATCTGCTCCGGCGACAGGCGTACGTTGATGGTGTGGATCACCGCGCCGATCATCGGGATGGCAAACATGCATTCCAGGTAGCGATGGCTGTCCCAGTCCATCACCGCCACGGTATCACCAGCCTTAACGCCGGCGTCGGTGAGCACGTTGGCCAGGCGAGCGACCCGTTCGATCAGGGTTGGATAGGTGTAGCGCAGCTTGTCGCGGTAGACGATTTCGCGGGTTTTCTCGTAGCGAGTGCCCGACAGCAACAGGCGTTTGATCAACAGCGGGCATGAGTACGCGCCTTCGGCGGGCGGGATAATACGGGTCTGCAACATACGAATCCCTTTTTATGACTGCACGGTCTTGGCTGAAAGATCTGCACTGTAGAGCGCTTAGGTTTCAGCCAAATCAGCCAAAGGAATGATTTGCAGGGGGCAATGAATGCTAGCTTTGCGCCAGCATTGAAGCCGTGCGGCAACCCAATGTGGGAGGGGCGGTGCGACGATTCGACTTGCCCCCGATTGCGGTAGGTCAGCCAACTTATCTGTAACTGACCCACCCCTATCGGGGGCAAGCCCCCTCCCACATTTGTTAATGTGCCCGCTCTAGAGCAGCGCTTATTTCATACTGGTGAAGGCCAACTTCACACCAATCGCAATCAACACCGCGCCCATGGTCCGATCAAACCAATGCCCCATCCGCGCAAAACCGGCGCGCACACGCTGCTGGCTGAATAACATCGCCACCAGGCAGAACCACAGCCCTGTCGCGACGGCCAGGTAAACGCCGTAACCCGCCTGGATCGCCAGCGGCGTGTGCGGGTTGATCACCACGGTAAACAGCGACAGGAAAAACAGCGTGGCCTTGGGATTCAACCCATTGGTCACAAAGCCTGAGGTAAATGCCTGACGCGCAGTGCGCTCACCCATCTCGGGGTGCAACTCACCTTCGGCCAAAGGCTTGGCCGGCTGCGCACGCAGGGCCTTGAAGCCGATGTACAGCAGGTACGCCGCGGCCGCCCATTTGAGTGCGTTGAACAACACAATGGACTGGGACACGATCAAGCCGATCCCCAGCAACGAATACCCAACGTGCAGGAAAATCGCCGAACCCACGCCCAGCGCCGCCCAAGTACCGGCGCGTCGGCCATGGGTAACACTTTCGCGCACCACTACGGCGAAATCCGGGCCGGGGCTGGCCACCGCCAACAAGTGGATCAGGACGACGGTAAAAAACTCGGCGAGGTACATGCTCACTCCAATTGAGTAACTGATTATTTCATCTGATAGGCTCGGCAGATTACGCCTACGAACCCTGTCGCAAAAGGTACAGTTGATGACGAACAATCGCCGCGCCGTCTTTCTTGATCATCCGTCCCTGGACCTGGGGGACCTGGACCTCAGCGAACTGCGCAACAGCTTCAGCGACCTGCAGTTGTTTGCGGATACAACACCGCAAAATGTCATCGAACACCTGCAAGGCGCCCAAGTCGCCATCAGCAACAAGATCGCCCTCAACACCGAAACCCTGGCGGCATGCCCCGAGCTCAAGCTGATCCTGGTGTCGGCCACCGGCACCAACAACGTCGACCTCGACGCTGCCCGCGCCCATGGCATTACCGTGAGCAACTGCCAGGGCTATGGCACGCCGTCGGTGGCGCAGCACACGATCATGCTGCTGCTCAACCTGGCCACGCGCCTGAAGGACTATCAACGGGATGTCGCCGCCGGCAAATGGCAGCAGGCCAAGCAGTTCTGCCTGCTGGACCACCCGATTGTCGAGCTGGAAGGCAAGACCCTCGGCCTGCTCGGCCACGGTGAACTGGGCGGCGCCGTGGCGCGCCTGGCCGAAGCCTTTGGCATGCGCGTCGTGCTCGGCGCGATCCCCGGCCGCCCGGCCCGCGCCGACCGCGTGCCGTTGGATGAACTGCTCGCGCAAGTCGATGCGCTGACCCTGCACTGCCCACTCAACGAGCATACCCGCGACTTTATCGGCGCCCGCGAATTGGCGCTGCTCAAGCCTGGCGCGTTTGTGGTCAACACGGCACGCGGTGGTTTGATCAACGAACAGGCGCTGGCAGATGCCTTGCGCAGCGGCCATCTGGGCGGTGCGGCGACCGATGTGTTGAGCGTGGAGCCACCGGTCAATGGCAACCCGCTGCTGGCGGGCGACATCCCTCGGCTGATCGTCACGCCCCATAACGCCTGGGGCAGTCGTGAAGCGCGCCAGCGTATCGTCGGCCAGTTGGCCGAAAACGCCCGGGGCTTCTTCAGCGGCGCACCGCAGCGTGTCGTGAGTTGATAAACTGCGCCCCTTTTCAAGGAGCAGACCATGGATCCGCGCAGTGAAGTACTGCTTCGTCAGGCCGAACTTTTTCAAGGCAACCTGCTGCTGGTAGGTTTACCAGCCGACGATCTGCTGGGTCGCCTGCCCAACGCCCACGGCTGGTGCTGGCATGCCGGCGACCAGGCCGCGCTGGACGCACGCTTCCCCGAGCGCAGCCTGTTCGGTGTGAATGTGCCAGAGCGCACGTTTGGTGCAGCGGTGATCTTCCTGCCCAAGTCCAAGGACCTCACCGACTACCTGCTCAACGCCGTGGCCGCACGCTTGCCCGGCGCCGAGCTGTTTCTGGTGGGCGAGAAGAAAGCCGGTATCGAAAGCGCAGCCAAGCAGCTGACCCCCTTTGGCAAGCCGCGCAAGCTCGACAGCGCACGCCATTGCCAGCTGTGGCAAATCACCGTGGCCAACGCCCCGCAAGCGGTCGAGCTGGAAAGCCTGGCGCAGGTTTTTGACGTGCCACTGGCCGAAGGCCCGCTCAAGGTAGTGAGTTTGCCGGGGGTATTCAGCCATGGTCGCCTCGACCGCGGCACCGAATTGCTGCTGGAGCACCTGGACAAACTGCCCAGCGGCCATTTGCTGGACTTCGGTTGCGGCGCGGGCGTGCTGGGGGCTGCGGTAAAACGCCGCTACCCGCACAACACCGTCACCTTACTGGATGTGGACGCCTTCGCCGCCGCCAGCAGCCGCTTGACCTTGGCTGCCAACGGTCTGGAAGCCGACGTATTGACCGGTGATGGCATCGACGCTGCGCCGATGGGTTTGAACACGATTCTGAGTAACCCACCGTTTCATGTCGGCGTGCACACCGATTATTTCGCCACTGAGAACCTGCTGCGAAAAGCGGCTAAACATCTGGCAAAAGGCGGCGAACTGCGGCTTGTGGCGAATAGTTTCCTGAAGTATCAACCACTGATCGAAGAGCATCTGGGCGTGTGCGCAATCAAGGCCGAGGGCAATGGTTTTCGCATCTACCGTGCCAAGCGCGGCTGACGGGCGTTTGAAAAAGAAGGCTTGCCGAATGGGTTTTGCCTAGGCAGAATCCGCTCCGTCCTAGGGGAGTAGTCTCCCACGAGCGCCACGCTCGTCCGGCATACGTCAACATACTTGGTCAACAGACCATGGCGTATGCGACCCAGGAGTCCGCACAGACGGACCGGGGTTTGACAAGACCTATGACACGCACACCTTACCCGGGGCGGGAAGGCTGTACGTGTCATAGCCGTGTCGACCCGCCCCTGGAAACCTACCTGATGCTGGATTCACTACTCGTACCTACCGCAATCGTTGCCTTGGCCGAAATCGGCGATAAGACGCAACTGCTCGCGCTCATCCTTGCTGCACGCTTTCGCAAACCCTGGCCGATCATCGCCGGCATCGTCGCCGCGACCCTGGCCAACCATGCGGCCGCCGGTGCCGTGGGCGCGTGGTTCGGAAGCTTCTTCTCGGATGCGGTGTTGCACTGGATTCTCGCGGCGAGCTTCTGCGCCACCGCATTGTGGACCTTGGTGCCCGACAAGCTCGACGATGACGAAGCCAGCACCACCCGTAAGTTCGGGCCATTCCTGACCACGCTGATCGCGTTCTTCCTGGCGGAAATCGGTGACAAGACCCAGATCGCCACGGTGATGCTCGCCGCGCAGTATCCGGAGTTGTGGCTGGTGATTATCGGGACGACCGTGGGCATGCTGATTGCCAACGTGCCGGTGGTATTGGCGGGGAATTTCGCGGCGGAGAAACTGCCGTTGACGTTGATTCGACGGTTGGCGGCGACGGCGTTTTTTGTGCTGGCGATTGTGGCTGTGTACAAGGCCATGCAGAGCAGCGGCTGGATCTGAATTTGTAAACCCAATCCAATGTGGGAGGGGGCTTGCCCCCGATAGCTGCTTTTCAGCCAAGTATTCATTAGCTGACACACCGCCATCGGGAGCAAGCCCCCTCCCACATTTGGATCTTCACACTATCTTGAATATCAGGACTTTTTGGCCTGCTGGTAAAGCGGCATCACCTTCGGAATCGCCGCCTGCAACGAAGCGATCCGGCTGTCAGACGCCGGGTGAGTGCTCATAAACTCCGGCGGCGAGCCTTCCGACGCCTTGGCCATCTTGTTCCACAACGTAATGGCCGCATTCGGGTTGTATCCCGCACGGGCCGACAGCTCCAGGCCGATCAGGTCTGCTTCGTTTTCATTGCTGCGGCTGTTAGGCAAGGTCATGCCGTAGTTAGCCACGGTGTCGGCCAGTGCCAGGCTGTCCTGGCCCAGGCCGAACAACGCACCAGCGCCCTGCTTGGCCATCTCGATACCGTAGGCCTTGGACATGGCTTCACGGCCGTGTTCGCGCAAGGCGTGGGCGATTTCATGGCCCATCACCGCTGCCAACTCGTCGTCCGTCAGCTTGAGGTTGTCGATCAGTGCGCTGTACACGAAGATCTTGCCGCCAGGCCCGCAGTTGGCGTTCATCTCGTCGCTCTTGATCAGGTTCACTTCCCACTTCCACTGCGCCGCATCGGGGCGGAAAGTCGGCGCCTGGGCGATCAAGCGCTTGGCAATGGCCTGCACCCGCTTGGCGTTGGCGCTGGTCTTGTCCACCTGGCCTTTGCTGCTGGCTTCGCCCAACGTCTGCTGATAGGACTGGGCATACATCTGGTCGACTTCCTGGCTCGACAGCATGCTGAACATATATTGCTTGCGCTCGACCCCAACGGCGCCGCCGCTGGTGGTGTTGACCGACTGACACCCGGCCAGCAGCAACGCTGCCACCAACCCACTTACCGCCAATGATTTCTTCATAAACACGCTCCCTGAAAACATGGCGGCTATCGTAGGCGCTCATTTGTATCGGCGCCAGATACACCAGACGTTTAACCGCTGATTTTAGGATACATCTCACACGCCCCGGTAACGGCGGCAGGCATTCCGTTTGCGACATCCGACAGTATTTTGTAGGACAAACCCTCATGCCTTTCGCGCCCGTGGCCGATACCAAGAGATCGGCCACCCCCTGCTGCGCCCGGAGCTTCCATGAAATTCAAGTCGATTCAGTTTTCTGTCGCAGCCTTGGCCGGGGCCATCGTGCTGAGCGTGGTTGCGGTGCTGGTGCTCTATGCCTTATTCGCCGGCGCACGCACCCAAGCGATGGTGCAGCAACGCACCCAGGCGCAATTCGAACAAATCATCGAGCAACGCCTCACCACCTTGGCACACACCCAGGCCACTTTGATCCAGCGCGAGCTGGAAGCACCGCTGGTGACCGCCAAGGGCCTGGCCACCACCAACGCCTTGCTCGGCATGACAGACGCCAAAGGCGGGCCAGCCTTGCAGGTCGGCCGTGAACAACTGATCAACCTGTTGCACGAAAGCGTGGTGCGCAACCCAAAAATCCTCGGCGCCTACATCGGCTGGGAACCCAACGCGATTGAGCACAACGACGCTGCCTACGTAGACAGCCCTATCGCTGGCATGGGTGCCGACGGACGCTTCCTGCCGTGGTGGTACCGCAATGCCGATGGCAGCCTGGGCCTGGATAAACTGGCTGACGTGGCCGACCAGAAAATCCTCTCCACCGGCGTGCGCGCCAGCGAGTACTACCTGTGCTCCAAAGAGAGCAAAAAACCCTGCGCCATCGACCCCGCCCCCTACAAGGTAGGCAATGCGATGGTGATGCTGGCGTCGTTTATCGAGCCGATCATCATCGACGGCACCTTCCAGGGCATCGTGGGTGCCGACCTGTCGGTGAACTTCATCCAGGACATGCTCACCGCTGCCGATCAAAAGCTCTACAATGGCGCCGGCGAGCTGGCGCTGATCTCCAGCAACGGCCGCCTGGTGGCTTACACCAAAGACGCCAGCAAGCTCGGTGAAAAAGCCAGCGACCTGCTCGACGGTAACGAAATGAGCAACCTGGCCCAGCTGAAAGTCGGCGAAGTGCGTTATGACATCGACGAGGAACACGGGCATATCGAGTTGTTCCTGCCGTTCAACATCGGCCAGACCGATGCGCGCTGGACCCTGATGCTGCAACTGCCGCTGAGCGCAGTGATGGCTGACTTGCGCACCCTGCAAAGCGATCTGGAGGCTCAGCGCAAGACCGATATCTTCGGCATGGCCATCGCCGGCCTGGTGATTGCCGGCATCGGCCTGCTGGTCATCTGGCTGGTAGGCCACGGCATTGCCCGCCCGCTCAAACAGATGGTGGCCATGCTCAATGACATCGCCCAAGGCGAAGGCGACCTCACACGGCGCCTGAGCAGTGATCGTGCCGATGAATTGGGCGCCATCGCCAGTGGTTTCAACACCTTCCTGATCAAGCTGCAGGCCATGATTACCCAGGTGGTGAGCTCGGTGCAGAAGGTCAGCGACTCGTCGGAACACACCGCTGACATCGCCATTCGCACCAACCAGGGCGTGCATAAACAGATGGTGGAGATCGATCAGGTCGCCACCGCCGTGCATGAGATGACCGCCACCGCGCAAGACGTGGCGCGCAACGCCACCCAGGCCGCGCAAGCCGCCAGCCACGCCGACCAGGCCGCGAGCCAGGGCATGCGCATTGTGCGTGACACTTCCACCTCCATCGGCGCGCTGGCCGAAGAAATCGGCAAGGCCGTCGGCGTGGTGCAGACCCTGGCTAAGGACAGCGAGAACATCAACGCCATCCTGATCGCCATTCGCGGCATCGCCGAGCAGACCAACCTGCTGGCCCTCAACGCGGCCATCGAAGCAGCGCGGGCTGGCGAACAAGGCCGTGGTTTTGCCGTGGTGGCCGACGAGGTGCGCAACCTTGCGCAAAAAACCCAGAAGGCCACCGAAGAAATCCAGACCATGATCCAGCAACTGCAACAGGGCACGCGAGAGGTGGTGCGGGTAATGGAGGATAGTCAGAACCGCACAGATGAAAGCGTGCAGCATGCGGCCAAGGCAGCTCAAGCGCTGGAGACCATCACTCAGGCAGTGTCAGTGATCAACGACATGAACACCCAGATCGCTAGCGCGGCCGAAGAGCAAAGCGCGGTGGCCGAGGACATCAACCGCAATGTGATCAATATCGGCCAGGTGGCCAATGAAGTGGCGGGCGGCGCGGATGAGTCCAGCGCGGCGAGTGCGGATTTGACCAAGTTGGCGGAGCAGCAGCGGCGGTTGATTAATCAGTTCAAGGTTTAGGGTTTGGGGCGGCCTTGAGGCTGCCATCGCAGGCAAGCCAGCTCCCACAGTTGATCGAGTTCCAACATGAGAATGCGGTCAAATGTGGGAGCGGGCTTGCCCGCGAAGAGGCCAGAACAGGCAATAGAGAACCTAAGCCGGTGTCAGGCACTCCGGCCCATTGAGCTTCGGATCATTAACCATATTGGCCAACACGCGCTCACGCAACGCGACGGGCTCACTGGCCAGCAACCCTTGCAACACATGCACCGGTGTCTCTGGATTCAACCAAGCCTCCTGCCCCGCCGCATCCAGAATCAACGGTCGCCGCTGACTCTGCGCGGCCTGGGTGACCACGGCCGTGCTCAGCCACACCTGTTCCTGCACCGGGTATGCTTCCCAGATGGCGGCAAAAAACAACGTGGAGCCCTCCCCCGGCGTCAACCAGTACGGGCGTTTGCGCTGGGTGCCCCGCCACTCGTAGAAGCCATTGGCCGGCAACAGGCAGCGGCGCTGACGGAAGGCTTCACGGAACATCGGCTGTTCGGCCAGGGTTTCGGCGCGGGCATGGGCGGGGGTACGCGAGAGGTCGGTCAGCCAGGGCGGTGTCAGGCCCCAGCGGGCGCGGGCCAGGGTGCGCTGGCCGTCGGTGGCGCGCTGGATCAGCACAGAATCATTCGGAGAAATGTTCCACTGGGCCTGCTGGTCGGCCGGGAAGCCCGGCAAGGCCGCAAAGGTGGGGTTCCAGCGAAACAGGGCATAACGTCCACACATGGGGTAACACGACTCTTGGGGTAAACCGACCGACAGCCTAACAGACCAGCACGTCGGGGAAGCTGTCGGGTTCATCGCCGGGCACCGGTTGCGCGCCGATATAGGCGGTAATCAGCTCACGGGCGTCCGCAGCCCGGTCGTTGTCCACCTCCAGGCCGAGCAGGCCGAAAATCGGCAGCTCGCCGGTGCCACCGAGCAAATGGCGACCCACCAGGTGCGCCTCAATGCCCTCGCTGGCGAGCATCTGCTGCAACAGCTCGCCCTCCATCAGGTTTTCCGGTTCGTAGATCCGTTGCATGGGCGTACCCGTTATTCGTTTTCGCTGCGGGTTTCAAGCATCCACTCATCACCATGGACTTGCAGATAGAAAATGATCGGTCGGCAACACACCTGGCAATCCTCTATATAAGTCTGATCGCCTCCAGACAAATCCACCGTCGTATCGACCTCTTCACCACAATAAGGACAATCGTACGTCGCAGTTTCCAGCATCGCAGCCTCCAAAGTGACTTGTGCGTATAATCGCCGGTCTATTTACAGGGCTATTTCCGGCCGAGCCCATTACTCGGGCCGCCCCCTGGTATTTCCTTTACTTACCCTAGCCGTTTCTAACAAGAGAGCATGATGGGCCAATTCGATACCATCCGACCTTACAACGACAGCGAAGTCCCGGCAGTGCTGGACCGGCTGTTCAGTGACAAGGCGTTTCTGGACATCCTGACCCACTTCCGCTTCCCGCGCTTCGCCGGCCCCCTGGGCTGGTTTCTCAAGCCGATGATCGCCCGCAAGCTGCGCCGTGAATTTGCCGGCGTCACCACCGTGGCCACGCTGCAGGACAAAGTCGAGTATTACGTCGACCACACCATCGACCGGGCGACCGACGGCGTGACCTACACCGGCGTCGAGCAGCTCAAGTCTGGCACCGCCTACCTGTTTTTGGCCAACCACCGCGACATCGTGATGGACCCGGCCTTCGTCAATTACGCCGTGTACCACGCCGGCCTGCCGACGCCGCGCATCGCCATCGGCGACAACCTGCTGCAAAAGCCGTTTGTCAGCGACCTGATGCGCCTGAACAAGAGCTTTATCGTGCACCGCTCGATCACCGGGCGAAAGGAAAAGATGGCGGCGTTCAACCTGCTGTCGGCGTACATCAACCATTCGATCCGCAACGACTGCGAGTCGATCTGGATTGCCCAGGCCGAAGGCCGCGCCAAGGATGGGGACGATCGCACCGAGTCGGCGATCCTCAAGATGTTCCACGTCAGCCGCAAGGACGAGCCGTTTGCCGAGGTGATCCAGTCACTGAACCTGACGCCGGTGTCCATCAGCTACGAGTACGACCCCTGCGATACCGCCAAAGCACGCGAGTTGTACATCCGCGCCACCACGGGCACCTATAGCAAGGCACCGGGCGAGGATGATGTGAGCATTGCCCTGGGCATAACCGGCTATAAAGGCCGCGTGCACATCAACTTCGCACCGCCGATCACCGAGCGCTTCGAAGACACCAAAGTACTGGCCATGGAAATGGACCGGCAGATTCTCGGCGGTTATCGCCTGTTCCCGGTGCACTACCTGGCGTATGCCCAGTGGAGCGACGCCGACCCGCAGTTGCAGGTGCCAATGGCGGCTGAGGTGTTCCCGGCGGATGAGTTGGCCAAGGCGAAGGCCGAGTGGGAACGGCGCTTGAATGAGTGCCCGGCTGAGCACCGGCCGTTTTTGGTGGTTCAGTATGCGACGCCGGTGCGTAACCAGTACCGGGTCAAGGCTGGTATCCCCCTCTAAAGCCAACACTGATCAAAATGTGGGAGGGGGCTTGCCCCCGATAGCGGTGTGTCAGCTTAGTAATACTTGGCTGACACACTGCAATCGGGGGCAAGCCCCCTCCCACATTTTATTTGCAGTGTTGATTAGAGGTGAGTGCTGATCCAAGAAGTCAGCAGTGCCAAACCCAAACAGGCAAACCCTATCCGGTACGCCAAACGATGCGCCCGCTCGGTGCGCACATCCAGAAACAGCATCGGCTGGTCGACCGCACGGTCTTCGCTCTGTGCGGTCAGCTTGGCCATCGCGCGCTGTTCGCGCAGGCGGGTGATGAGCAGCAGCGCCGCGCCCGGACAGGCCACGGCCAAAGCCACACCATTGATCAATACAGCGTACAGCGCCATCACAAACCTCAGAAAAAACAATGACAGGGTATCGGCCCAGATACACACCTGAACAAGAGTGGCCGCCAGCGCCGAAAACGCTCCACCCCCAATGGACGGCCAATGTATCCAGTAATTTACGCCGTCACCTGAACGTCACCTTAACAAGCCACTCTGTTGCCCTTCGAACGTACGGGAGCTTGTCATGCTGCACGCGCACAACCAGGATCGGCTGTATCTGATCGCCCAAAGCGATGAGCAGGAGGCGCTGGTCGGCGGCCTGGCATTCAACGTCCAGGACCGCCACTGGCTGGTGTATTGCGCCCTCGGCGGGCACCAGCATGCCGACTTGCCGGAGGCCGACTTGTTGACCGGGGTAAGCCTGCTGGACTTCTGTATCGACACCGCTGCCTGAAACTGGAGGCGAAAAAAAACCGGGCCCATCGCGGGGCCCGGTTTTTTTTAAAGAATCGGTTATTGCGAGCTGAGCAACGAACCGATGCTTGGGTCTTTGAACAGACGGGTCAAGGCGTCGCTCAATACGTCGCTGACCAGCTTGGTGTTGGTTTCCTGGTTCGGCGACATACCGAAGCGCTGGTTGAGCGATGCGCCGTAGCGGCCGCTGTAGCGACGGGTGCCGGCGGTAACGTCGGACTTGAAGGTCGCGCCAATGGAGGCTTCGGTCACATACAGGCCATCTTTAGGCGACTGGTACTTCAGCTCGGCCAAGGTGATGGTCAGCTGAGGCGCGCCAGGGGAGTTGGCTGGGGTGAAACCCAGCAGACGCACGGCCGCTTCGGCCTGGGCCTGCAGCTTGGGCAACACGTCCTGAGCGTTCACCGACACCAGCGCGGTCTCCGGGTACAGGCCGCCACGAGAACCCAGCGTCGGCGACGGACGACCGTCCACCACCCGCACCGACACCGGCTGGCCATGACCTACCGGAGCCAACTGCGTAGTGAGTTTAGGTTGCGGACTCAGCTGTTGCGGGCTGTTGGCGCAGCCAACCAGGGTCAAGCTGGTCACAGTGATCAAACCGAACAACAGGCGTTGCAACATGCGCTTCTCTCCAGAATTCAGGTACCGACAGGCCGGCAGTATAGCGGGGCGCCCTTGCCGGGAACCAGCGTCACATAAAAGCTGAGACCTGCGGTGGCCGCAACGGTTCGATGTCACCGAGATGTCACAGCCGGTACATCGACTCGTCATCCCGCGAAGGCATGCTTGGCCTCAATCTGAAGGAGGTTGATCACCATGCATTTTCTCTGGTCGCTGTTTACTCGCAAACCCGCGCTTCGCCAGTTCGCCCTGCTCGATGCACAAGGTCGCTGCCAGGCGTTCAAAGAGTGCACTCAACCACCCGCAAGCGCTGGCTGGGTGGAAATCGACGAGATTCGCTTGAACTGGATGCACCGCCCATTGCCGGCTCATGCCCGCGTCAGCCCGCGCCCCGTACGGTCGTCACGCCACCAGCCGCTGGCCGCCTGACCGAACGCCTAATAAAAGTCATAAAACACGCCCATTTCCGTGACGTTCTTCGCTACAATCTCCCCCCGATTATAAGGACGTCTCCTGATCGGGCCCCGCAACATCGTTAATGCCTCGGCATTAACCTCCCAAACGCCCACAGAGAGCCGCCCACACAGATCGAATAGAGCTGGCGTGCTTGCTGTTTTCGTTGCAAACCACCCCTCTTTATATCGAATCTGCCAGAGCTGCCATTGCGCTCGGCCACTTGAGTTGTTTGCCCGTTTTGCCGCGTGTCGGCAAGGTGTCCGGGCCAAGTGCCAGGCTGGGGCAGCCCTTTTTTGAGGTTCACGTCTTCAAAAGAGCGTGAAAAAAACGGGTTTTCACAACTTCACAAGAGTGTGGCGAGCAAATGAATAGTTTGGCGTTTGTACAAGCACCATCAGCGTCTGGAACAGCCCAACCACACAGGACCGAGCACGCCTTAAAAACCGGAGCTTGAGCCTGTCCGCTACGGATTGATTGCACGAATCGCACGCTTTGACCATAAGTCGAATTGCCACAGGCGCTCATGAATGCGTTCATAGGCAGATTAGCCCGGCAGGAAGCGTGTGCTGAAGTTGCAAAGAATTGCGAAACGGACATGGCGATCCTGGCCATGGGTAACCTGGGGCAACACGTGAACCGCCCCGTCACTCCTGGCAGCCATGCCGTCAATTTGGTGCTGCAGATTTTGGAGACGCGTTAAATGGCGCATAACGAAGCAGTCGACGTAGTACTGGTAGGGGCCGGCATCATGAGTGCCACCCTGGCCGTATTGCTCAAAGATCTCGACCCCGGCCTCACGCTGGAAGTCGTTGAGCTGATGGATTCGGGTGCCGCGGAAAGTTCCAACCCGTGGAACAACGCCGGTACCGGCCACGCCGGGCTGTGTGAGCTGAACTACACCCCGCAAGCGGCTGATGGCTCCATCGACATCAAGAAAGCCGTGCACATCAACACCCAGTTCGAGGTGTCGAAGCAGTTCTGGGCGTACCTGACCAAAAAGGGCACCTTTGGCTCGTCCAAGTCCTTCATCAGCCCGGTACCGCATCTGAGCTTTGTGCAAGGCGAAAAGGGCGTGGACTTCCTCAAGAAGCGCTTTGAATCCCTCAGCCAGCACCACGCGTTTTCGGACATGCACTACACCGAAGACCGTAGCGAAATGGCTGAGTGGATGCCGCTGATGATGCCGGGCCGCCCGCTCGACGAAAAAATCGCCGCCACCCGCGTGATGAACGGCACCGACGTCAACTTCGGCGCCCTGACCAACCAGCTGCTGGGTCACCTGACCAGCGCGCCGGATGCCCAGGTCAAGTACAGCAAGCGTGTCACCGGCCTCAAGCGCAACGGCGCGGGCTGGACCGTGAGCATCAAGGACGTCAACAGCGGCAACAGCCGTGAAGTGGATGCCAAGTTCGTGTTCCTCGGCGCCGGTGGTGCGGCCCTGCCGCTGCTGCAAGCCTCGGGCATCGAAGAAAGCAAAGGCTTTGGCGGCTTCCCGGTCAGCGGCCAGTGGCTGCGTTGCGACAACCCGGACGTGGTCAAGCACCACCAGGCCAAGGTCTACAGCCAGGCCGCCGTGGGTTCGCCGCCGATGTCCGTGCCGCACCTGGACACCCGTGTGGTCGACGGCAAGAAATCCCTGCTGTTTGGGCCATACGCCGGCTTCACCACCAAGTTCCTCAAGCACGGCTCGTTCCTCGACCTGCCCATGTCGATTCGCGCCGGCAACATCGGCCCGATGCTGGCCGTGGCCCGGGACAACATGGACCTGACCAAGTACCTGGTCAGCGAAGTGCGCCAGTCCATGGAACAGCGCCTGGAATCCCTGCGCCGCTTCTACCCTGAGGCCAAAGCCGAAGACTGGCGCCTGGAAGTGGCCGGCCAACGGGTGCAGATCATCAAGAAAGACCCGAAGAAAGGCGGCGTGCTGCAATTCGGCACCGAGCTGGTCGCGGCCAAGGACGGCTCGCTGGCCGCCCTGCTGGGCGCGTCCCCAGGTGCTTCGGTGACCGTTTCGATCATGCTGGAGCTGATCGAGAAGTGCTTCCCTGGCAAGGCGGCCGGTGAATGGGCGGCCAAGTTGCAGGAAATTTTCCCGGCACGGGAAAAGGTTCTGGAAACGGACGCCGAGCTGTATCGCAAGATCAACACGCAGAACAACATCAGCCTGGAGCTGGTGGAGCCTGCCGCCGAGACCGAGAGCTACGCTTAAGGCCACAAGGCAATAAAAAACGCCCCGGTCTCGGCATGAGAGCGGGGCGTTTTTTTATGTCTTGGATAATCAGCCGCGAGCGTTGTTGATCAACACGATGTACTCGTCCGCGTTGCGCTGGTCTTTGATCAGGTCGATGAAGGTTTGGCCATGCTCATCCTTGCCGTCGAGGTCCAGACCGGCTTCCTTGAAAAAGCCCAGGAAGCGCTCGAAGTCGTCGATACGCAGGCCACGGTAGGCCTTGATCAGCTTGTGCAGGGACGGGGAAGTCGCGTCGACCGGCTCGAAGTCCAGGAACAACTTGATTTGATCGTCGCCGATCTCGTCACCAATCACCTGTTTCTTATCTTTACGCATTACCGACTCCAGCCTGCAGACATTTACACGGGACTGGAAGTCTACCTGCCAGACGCAAGCTCCGAAAGCAGTGGAGATCCCATGTGGGAGGGGGCTTGCCCCCGATAGCGGTGCACCAGTCGAAGATACTGGGCCTGACACACTGCAATCGGGGGCAAGCCCCCTCCCACATTTGCCTTGTGGTGTTGCGACTACCGGGTACGCACGGCACCGGTGTGCAGATCCGCCCAGATGTGGCCGTTGGCATAACTGAGGAACTGCACATACAGCGTGTCATTGCGCAGCAAGTCGACAATCACCCGATATTGAGCCACCGGATACGACAACGTCAGCGTCTTGCTCTTGTCGTCATACACCGGCTTTTTCAGGCTTTTGCTTTCGGCATCGAAGTTGAGCACCACCTGATTGATCGTCGCGCCTTTATTCAGGGACTTGCCCTTGAGGCGGATCATCAACGGCGAGGTGACGGGGATCGGCTGCTGATTGGATTGACGCTGGTTACCCACCACCACCGCGTATTCGGTGACTTGCAGCAGTTGCTGCTGTTCCGGCGTTTCGGCGCGCAGGGTGAGGTCATCAGGGGGCAGGAATTGGCTGTGCATGGGTGCGGCAGCGAGGGGCAAGCTGAGGGTCAGCGCCAGGGCGGCGCAGGTGCGAATCAACAGGCTCATGGAAGGCTCCAGACACAGGGCCAAGCACTCTAGCATGCCGGCCCCGGCCTGAATGTAGGGCGTTTACATGCCTTTGACGGCGTAAATCCCATTGGCGTTGCGCCAGTAGCCTTTGTAGTCCATGCCGTAACCGAAGATGTAGCGGTCGATGCACGGCAGGCCAACGAAATCGGCTTTCAACTCAGGGCGGGCCTTACGGTCGTGGTCTTTGTCGATCAGCACGGCGGTGTGCACTTTGCGCGCGCCGGCGTGTTTGCAGAAGTCGATGATGGCGCCCAGGGTGTGACCTTCGTCGAGGATGTCGTCGATGATCAGCACGTCGCGGTCGATGAACGACACTTCCGGCTTGGCTTTCCAGAACAAGTCGCCGCCGCTGGTTTCGTTACGATAACGGGTGGCGTGCAGGTAGGAGGCTTCCAGCGGGAATTGCAGGTGGGTCAGCAATTTACCGGCGAAGATCAGGCCACCGTTCATCACACAGAAAACCACCGGGTTGGTGTCGGCCATTTCGCGGGTGATGTGTGCGCCAACCTTGGCGATCGCTTCTTCGACTTGCGCTTCGGTGTACAGGCAATCAGCCTCACGCATGATTTGACGGATATGCTCAAGATCAGCGGACATGGCGCTCTCCAAGGGGGTGCTGTGGCAAGAAAAGCGGGCGAAGGTACGCTTCTCGTGCGCTCCGAGCAAGCCTTTATGGACTAACGTGCTAGATGTCTATAGGACAACACCCTCGGATAGATTAATCTAGGCCGGTTTTTTTGCCCGCCGCCGGAGCCTTTCCCATGCCCACTCGCGAGATCCGCCACCCGCTGATCCAACACAAACTCGGCCTTATGCGCCGCGCCGACATCAGCACGAAGAATTTCCGTGAGCTTGCTCAGGAAGTCGGAGCGTTGCTCACCTACGAAGCCACCAAGGATCTGCCTCTGGAGACCTACGAGATCCCAGGTTGGGCTGGTCCCGTGCAGGTCGAAAAAATCGCCGGCAAGAAGATCACCGTGGTGCCGATTTTGCGCGCCGGCATCGGCATGCTCGAAGGCGTGCTCAGCCTGATCCCGGGCGCCAAGGTCAGCGCCGTGGGCGTAGCCCGCAATGAAGAAACCTTGCAGGCCCACACCTACCTGGAAAAACTCGTCCCGGAAATCGACGAGCGCCTGGCGATGATCATCGACCCGATGCTCGCCACGGGCAGCTCGATGGTTGCCACTATCGACCTGCTGAAAAAAGCCGGCTGCAAAGACATCCGCGCCATGGTGCTGGTGGCGGCGCCCGAAGGCATCGCCGCCGTCGAGAAGGCTCACCCGGATGTGCAGATCTACACCGCTTCCATCGATGAGCGCCTGAACGAACACGGCTACATCATCCCAGGCCTGGGCGATGCCGGTGACAAGATCTTCGGCACCAAACAGAAGGACGCGTGAGCATGCAGGATGAATTCAACGACCCGCTTTGGCGCCAGATCCTGTCTGGCGCACAAATGCTCTTCGTGGCATTTGGCGCGCTGGTGTTGATGCCGCTGATCACAGGTCTTGATCCAAACGTTGCACTGTTCACCGCAGGCCTGGGCACGTTGTTGTTCCAGGTGGTGACAGGGCGGCAGGTGCCGGTGTTCCTGGCATCGAGCTTCGCTTTCATCACCCCGATCATTCTCGCCAAGCAGCAATTCGGCCTGGCGGCGACCATGGGCGGGGTGATGGCAGCCGGTTTCGTCTACACCTTCCTGGGCGCGGCCGTGAAGATCAAGGGCACCGGTTTTATCGACCGGCTGCTGCCGCCGGTGGTCATTGGCCCGGTGATCATCTCCATCGGTCTGGCCATGGCGCCGATTGCGGCGAACATGGCGATGGGCAAGGGCGGTGACGGTGCCGAGTTGATCCCTTACAAAACAGCGATGCTGATCTCGATGCCAGCACTGCTGACCACCTTGATCGTGGCGGTGTTCGGCAAGGGCATTTTCCGCTTGGTGCCGATTATCTCCGGCGTGTTGGTGGGCTTTGCCATGTCGTTCTACTTTGGCGTAGTCGACACCGCAAAAATCGCCGCTGCCCCATGGTTCGCCCTGCCCCACTTCACCGCGCCGGAGTTCAACTGGCAGGCGATCCTGTTTATCGTCCCAGTGGCCCTGGCCCCGGCGATTGAACATATCGGTGGTGTGATAGCAGTGGGCAGCGTGACCGGTCGAGACTACCTGAAAAAACCTGGCCTGCACCGCACCTTGCTGGGTGACGGCATCGCCACCACGGCCGCAGGGATGTTTGGCGGCCCGCCGAATACCACCTACGCAGAAGTGACGGGCGCGGTGATGCTGACCAAGAACTACAACCCGAAGATCATGACCTGGGCGGCGGTGTTTGCCATCAGCCTGGCGTTTATCGGTAAGTTCGGCGCGTTGCTGCAAAGCATCCCGGTGCCGGTAATGGGCGGGATTCTGTGTCTGCTGTTCGGATCGATTGCAGCGGTGGGAATGAACACGCTGATTCGCCACAAGATCGACCTGGGCGAGGCACGCAATCTGGTGATTGTGTCGGTGACGTTGGTGTTCGGGATTGGCGGTGTGCTGGTCGGCACCGGTACTGGCCCGGATGACTTCGGCCTTAAGGGCATCGCGCTGTGTGCGGTGGTGGCGATTGGTTTGAACCTGCTGCTGCCGGGCAATGATGGCTGGAAGAACAAGAAGCCGGATGAGCCGCTGCTCTAACTGCCAACGCAAAACCAATGTGGGAGGGGCGGTGCGACGATTCGACTTGCCCCCGATGGCGGTGTATCAGTCACACATGTAGCGACTGACACACTGCTATCGGGGGCAAGCCCCCTCCCACATTTTTTACGTCTTCAGTGTGGCTTAGAGCTCACCCAAACCATCAATCAACGCCTGGTTCTGCTCCGGCGTACCAATGCTGATCCGCAGGAACTGGGCAATCCGCTCCTGCTTGAAGTGCCGCACGATCACGCCCTGCTCACGCAACTTGGCCGCCAGGCCGGCAGCGTCGTGCTTGGGGTGCCGGGCAAAGATGAAGTTGGCCGCCGATGGCAACACTTCAAAGCCTTTACCTTCCAGTTGAGCAACAACCTGCTCACGACTGTCGATGACCAAACGGCACGTCTTGTCGAAATGCTCGCGGTCTTCGAACGCCGCCGCCGCGCCAACAATCGCCAGGCGATCCAACGGATACGAGTTGAAGCTGTTCTTGACCCGCTCCAGCGCCTCGATCAGGTCTGGATGGCCCACGGCCAGGCCCACCCGCAAACCGGCCAGTGAGCGCGATTTGGACAGGGTCTGGGTAACAAGCAAGTTCGGGTAGCGATCCACCAGGCTAATGGCGGTTTCGCCGCCAAAGTCGATATAGGCTTCATCGACCACCACCACCGAATCCGGGCTGGCCTTGAGGATCTGCTCCACGGCGTCCAGCGCCAGCACGCAGCCAGTCGGCGCGTTCGGGTTGGGGAAGATGATGCCGCCGTTGGGCTTGGCGTAATCGGCCACGCGGATCTGGAACTGCTCATCCAGCGGCACCGGGTCGGACTTGATGCCGTACAGGCCGCAATAAACCGGGTAGAAGCTGTAGCTGATGTCCGGAAACAGCAGCGGCAGGTCGTGCTGGAACAGGCCGTGGAAGATGTGCGCGAGGACTTCGTCGGAACCGTTGCCGAGGAACACTTTACCGGCATCCACCCCGTAATACTTGGCCACGGCCTGCTTGAGTAGGTCGCTGTTGGGGTCGGGGTACAGGCGCAGGTTGTCGTTCAACTCGGCCTGCATCGCGGCCAATGCCTTGGGCGATGGGCCATAGGGGTTTTCGTTGGTGTTGAGCTTAACCAGCTTGGTCAGCTTCGGTTGCTCACCCGGCACGTAAGGCACGAGGGCCTTGACGAAGGGGCTCCAGAATTTGCTCATGCCTTACTCTCCCTTGAGGATGCGATATTCGGCGCTGCGCGCGTGGGCACTCAGCGACTCACCACGGGCCAGTACCGAGGCGGTCTTGCCCAGCTCGGAGGCGCCCTGCGGGGAGCAAAAGATGATCGACGAACGCTTCTGGAAGTCATACACCCCCAGTGGCGACGAGAAACGTGCAGTGCCAGAGGTCGGCAGTACGTGGTTCGGGCCTGCACAGTAGTCGCCCAGGGCTTCGCTGGTGTGGCGACCCATAAAGATCGCACCGGCGTGGCGAATCGATGGCAGCCAAGCCTGTGGGTCGGCCACGGACAACTCCAAGTGCTCCGGCGCGATGCGGTTGGCCACTTCGATGGCCTGTTCCATGTCGCTCACCAGGATCAACGCACCACGACCGTTGATCGACTTCTCGATGATCTCGGCGCGGTCCATGGTTGGCAGCAGTTTGTCGATGCTGGCAGCAACCTTGTCGAGGAACTCGGCATCCGGGCTGACCAGGATCGCCTGGGCGTCTTCGTCGTGCTCGGCCTGGGAGAACAGGTCCATGGCGATCCAGTCCGGGTCGGTCTGGCCATCGCACACCACGAGGATTTCCGAGGGGCCGGCGATCATGTCGATACCCACCTGGCCAAACACGTGGCGCTTGGCGGTGGCGACGTAGATGTTGCCGGGGCCAACCACCTTGTCGACTTTCGGCACGCTTTCGGTGCCATAGGCCAGAGCCGCGACAGCTTGGGCGCCGCCGATGGTGAACACACGGTCCACACCGGCGATGCAGGCGGCGGCCAGCACCAGCTCGTTGATTTCACCGCGCGGGGTCGGCACGACCATGACCACTTCGGTCACGCCAGCCACTTTGGCCGGAATGGCGTTCATCAGCACTGAGGACGGGTACGAAGCTTTACCGCCCGGCACGTACAGACCGGCGCGGTCCAGCGGCGTGACCTTCTGGCCCAGCACGGTGCCGTCGGCCTCGGTGTAGCTCCAGGAGTCCTGCTTCTGTTTTTCGTGGTAGCTGCGCACCCGCGCCGCCGCCACTTCCAGGGCTTCGCGCTGAGGCGCGGTGATGCGCGTCAGGGCCAGCTCCAGGCGTTCGCGGGGCAGGATCAGGTCGGCCATCGACGCGACATCCAGGCCGTCGAATTGACGGGTGAAATCCACCAACGCAGCGTCGCCGCGTTCGCGTACGGCCTTGATGATGTCGAGCACCCGCTGGTTGACCGAGTCGTCGGACACGCTTTCCCAGCTCAGCAGATGATCCAGATGATGGGCGAAATCCGGGTCGGCAGCGTTGAGTCGGGCAATTGCAGTGGACGTGGTCATAGCGAGGGCCTCAATAGAAATGGCAAAAACTCAGGCGCCCTAAATTAGCAGTCGTTTCCGCTTGGGCACCTGAGAATTCTGGCTATGAGGCGGATAGACGGGCGCAGCTTTTCAGCTACGCGGGTAGGTCAACCGCGGTGTCGCGACTCCACTGCCTTGCGCAGGGTGTCGATCAACGCCTGGATACGGGCGTGCTGCATCTTCATCGATGCTTTGTTGACGATCAGGCGGGAGCTGATGTCAGCAATGAATTCCTGTGGCTCAAGACCGTTGGCACGCAGGGTGTTGCCGGTGTCGACCACGTCGATGATCTTGTCGGCCAGGCCGATCAGTGGCGCCAGCTCCATCGAGCCGTACAGCTTGATGATGTCGACCTGACGACCTTGTTCGGCGTAGTAACGCTTGGCGACATTGACGAACTTGGTGGCTACGCGCAGGCGGCCTTTGGGCTCGACATCACCGACACGGCCGGCGGTCATCAGTTTGCACAGGGCGATACGCAGGTCCAGGGGCTCGTACAGGCCCTGGCCGCCGTATTCCATCAGCACGTCTTTACCCGCGACGCCCAGGTCGGCTGCGCCATGTTCAACATAGGTCGGCACGTCGGTAGCCCGCACGATCAACAGGCGAACATCGTCCTGGGTCGTGGGGATGATCAGCTTGCGGCTCTTGTCCGGATTCTCGGTCGGCACGATGCCCGCTTCAGCCAGAAGCGGCAAAGTGTCGTCAAGGATGCGGCCCTTGGACAGTGCGATGGTCAACATGGGAAACGTCAGTCCTTCATCAGGCTATTGCTGTCCGGTCGCAAACGGCGCCAGACACAGATCGAGGCCATTACAGCCTCGATTTTAAACAAATCCTGTGGTGAGAGAGCTTACCCTCTCACCACCATTACAACCCCGGAGACTAGCCCGGTACGCGGCGAATTTTCGCGCCGAGCATCTGCAGTTTTTCTTCGATGCACTCGTAACCACGGTCAATGTGGTAGATGCGGTCGATCAGCGTGTCGCCTTCGGCGATCAACGCCGAGATCACCAGGCTGGCCGAAGCGCGCAGGTCGGTCGCCATCACTGGCGCGCCTTTGAGCTTCTCGGTGCCGGTAACAATGGCGGTGTTGCCTTCAACCTGGATCTTCGCGCCCATGCGGTGCAGTTCATACACGTGCATGAAGCGGTTTTCGAAGATGGTCTCGATCACGGCACCGGTGCCTTCGGCAATCGCGTTCAAGGAGATGAACTGCGCTTGCATGTCGGTTGGGAACGCCGGGTACGGAGCAGTGCGCACGTTGACGGCTTTAGGCCGCTTGCCGTGCATGTTCAGCTCGATCCAGTCTTCGCCGGTGGTGATTTCAGCACCCGCCTCGCGCAGTTTTTCCAGGACCGCTTCCAGGATAGTTGGATCGGTATCCTTGACCTTCACGCGACCGCCAGTGACAGCAGCGGCAACCAGGTAGGTACCGGTCTCGATACGGTCGGGCATAACCTTGTAGGTCGCGGTGTGCAGGCGCTCAACACCATCGATAGTGATGGTGTCGGTGCCGGCGCCGGAAACCTTGGCGCCCATGGCGTTCAGGAAGTTGGCCAGGTCGACCACTTCCGGCTCGCGCGCGGCGTTTTGCAGCACGCTGCGGCCTTTGGCCAGGGCAGCGGCCATCATTATGTTCTCAGTACCGGTCACGCTGACGGTATCAAAGAAGAAGCTGGCGCCACGCAGGCCGCCTTCCGGCGCCTTGGCCTTGATGTAGCCGCCTTCGACGTCGATCACCGCGCCCATGGCTTCGAGGCCACGGATGTGCAGGTCTACCGGACGCGAACCGATGGCGCAACCGCCAGGCAGCGCAACTTCGGCTTCGCCGAAACGGGCAACCATCGGGCCCAGTACCAGGATCGACGCACGCATGGTTTTCACCAGTTCGTACGGGGCGATCAAGGTCTTGATGGTGCGCGGGTCGATTTCGACGGACAGTTTCTCGTCGATCACCGGCTCAATGCCCATACGACCGAACAGCTCGATCATGGTGGTGATGTCGTGCAGGTGCGGCAGGTTGGCCACGGTAACCGGGCCATCGCACAGCAGGGTCGCTGCCAGGATCGGCAAGGCGGAGTTTTTTGCACCAGAGATGCGAATCTCGCCATCAAGGCGGGCACCGCCGGTAATAATCAATTTATCCATAAGAATCTCGACGCCTTGGGGGCTCAGGTGCGCTCGGCCCAGGCCGCGCGGCTGAAAAATTTCATAGTGACCGCATGGATGCTGCCATCGGTGATCCACGGGTTCAAATGGGCATAGATCTGCTGCTGACGCTTGACTGGGCTCAGTGCCGCCAGTTCATCGCTAATCACGTTCAGCTGGAAGTTGCAGCCTTCGCCTTCAACTTCTACGGTCGTATCCGGCAGCTTTCCTTCAAGAAAGCTCTTAACTTCTAGGGCCTGCATGCTCAACCTCTATCGGCGCCCAGTGCGCACGGGTCGCACATCATACAAAAAAGCCCCGCGCCTGCGAACCCCGCATAGCAGGACTCTGACGGGGGGCCTCTCCAATAATGTGTATTAAGGGTGCGCCAACAGCTCGGTCAAGCCGGAAACCTGGGCAATTTCGCGCATGTCTTCGGGTAACGCACGAATGCTGACCGGCTTTTTGGCCGCTTGTGCATCACGCATAAAGCACAACAGCAACGACAAACCGACACTGCTGGACTTGGTCACCGCCGAACAATCCAGCACCACCTCAGGCGCAGCGCTGGACTTGATCAGCGCCTGGCCGTGCTTGCGCAAGGCCGGGCCGCTGCGGTAATCCAGCACGCCGCTGATGTACAGCTGACCAGCGTCGCCGAGACGAACCGCCGACTCGGTCATTGCGCAGGCTTCCCGGCAGCTTTGTCGGTTTCTTCTTTGGCCTTGGCCACTTCACCGGCCCAACCATTGATGGTCTTGTCCAGGTCGTTGCCATTGCGCTGCATGGCGTCGGCGAACTGGTCACGGAACAGCTTGCCGATATTGATGCCGTTGATGATCACGTTGCGCAGCTTCCACTCGCCGTTGATCTTCTCCAGGGTGTACTGCACAGGGTACACGGCGCCGTTGTTGCCCTTGACGCTCATATTGACGCTGGTGCGGTCACCGGACTCGTCGCCCGCCGGCGCCACGGTAATACCTTGGTTGTTGTACTCAAGCAAGGCGTTGCCATAGAACTGGAACAGGCCTTTCTTGAAGTTTTCCTGGAAGGTCTGCATCTGCGCAGGGGTTGCCTTGCGCGAATACTTGACCGTCATGATGCTGCGCGAAATGCCTTCGGCATCGACCACCGGGCCGACAATGGTGTTCAGCGCATCGTAAAACTTGGTTGGGTCTTGCTTGTACTGCTCTTTATTCGCCGTCAGGTCAGCCAACATCTTGCTGGTCGTATCCTGCACCAGTTCGTGCGCAGATCCTGCCGCGTTGGCCATCAACGGTAACGCTGCAAGCAGTACCAGCAGGCCACGTCGCAAGGTAGAGATCATGAACAGATTCCTCATTTGGCGTCTTTATTGACCGTATTGAGCAAAAATTTTCCGATCAGGTCTTCAAGCACCAGCGACGACTGCGTGTCGTGGATGGTCGAGCCATCCTTGAGCAGGGCTGTTTCCCCACCCACGCTGACACCGATGTACTTCTCGCCCAGCAGACCCGCAGTGAGGATAGATGCAGTGGAGTCGGTCGGCAGGTTATCTACCTTCTTGTCCAGTTGCATTGTCACTCGACCGGTGAAGCTGTCGCGATCCAGATCGATTGCCGTGACTTTGCCAATGGTCACACCGGCCATGGTCACTTTAGCTCTGACAGTCAAACCGGCGATATTGTCGAAGTACGCATAAAGTTTATAAGTATCGGCGGTGGGGCTGGCCGAAAGGCCACTGACCCGCAGAGCCAGCAACAGTAAAGCCAGGATGCCAGCCAGCAAGAAAAGGCCGACACCGATTTCCACAGTGCGGTTTTGCATCAGAAATCTCCAAACATCAAGGCGGTCAAAATGAAGTCAAGGCCCAGTACCGCCAGCGAGGCGTACACAACGGTCTTGGTGGTGGCGCGACTGATCCCTTCTGAGGTGGGCTCACAGTCGTAGCCTTGGAATACGGCGATCCAGGTGACGACAAAAGCGAAGACGATGCTCTTTATGATGCCGTTGAGCACGTCGCCAGTGAAGGTCACGCTGTTTTGCATGTTGGCCCAGTAGGAGCCGTCGTAGACGCCCAGCCAGTCCACCGCCACCCACGAACCGCCCCAGATACCGACCACGCTGAAGATCATCGCCAGCAGTGGCAGGGAAATGAAGCCGGCCCACAGGCGCGGGGCAACAATGTATTTGAGCGGGTCGACGCCGATCATTTCCAGGCTGGACAGCTGTTCGGTGGACTTCATGTTGCCGATTTCGGCGGTCAACGCAGAACCCGCGCGCCCGGCGAACAGCAAGGCGGTGACCACCGGCCCCAGTTCACGCAACAAGGTCAGGGCGACCATCTGCCCCACTGCCTGCTCCGAACCGTAGCTGGAGAGGATATTGAAGCCCTGCAACGCCAACACCATGCCGATGAAAACCCCAGAGACCACGATGATCACCAGGGACATCACGCCCACTGCGTGCAGTTGCTTGATCAGCAGGCCGAAGCCGCCGCCGATGCCACCGCGACCGAGCAAGGCATGGAACAGGAAAATCGTCGAACGGCCCAGCACCTCAACAATGTCGATGCCCGAGCGACCGAAAAGGCGAACCTTCTCGATGATGGATGTCTTGCGCATCAACGCTTCCCCAGCAGGTCTGAGCGGTAATCCGTTGCCGGAAAGTGAAACGGCACAGGGCCATCGGGATCGCCGGTCATGAATTGGCGAATGCGCGGGTTATCGGCGTTCATCAGTTCTTCAGGCGTACCCTGCCCCAGCACCTGGCCATCACCGACTACATAAAGGTAATCGGCAATGCTCGCGGTTTCTGCAAGATCATGGGAAACCACGATGCTGGTAATGCCCAACGCGTCGTTGAGCAAGCGGATCAGCCGCACCAGAACGCCCATAGCAATCGGGTCCTGGCCGACGAAAGGCTCGTCGTACATGAGAATCTGGGGGTCGAGGGCAATGGCGCGGGCCAGGGCCACGCGACGTTTCATGCCGCCGGAGAGCTCATCGGGCATCAGGTCGATGGCGCCGCGAAGGCCGACGGCCTGCAGTTTCAGCAACACAATGTCACGAATCATTTCATCGGACAGCTGGGTATGCACCCGCAGCGGGAAGGCGACGTTTTCGAAAACATCGAGGTCGGTGAACAGCGCACCGCTCTGGAACAGCACACCCATGTGCTTGCGCGCGTCGAACAGGTCACTGCGCGACAGGGTCGGCAGGTTCTGCCCGTTGACCCACACTTCGCCGGCGCTGGGGCGCAATTGCATGCCCATCAGGCGCAACAGGGTGGTCTTGCCGCAACCGGAAGGCCCCATGATGCCCGTGACCTTGCCGCGGGGAATGCGAATATCGACGTTATTGAAGATGCTGCGCGTCCCGCGCTTGAAGGTCAGTCCCTTCAGCTCGACCGCGTAGGCGTTATCGGCACTCATCTAAACTCCTTGGGATGCAGCCTCTCACTCAGACACCACGTTTGCGACAAACGTTTGAATGCTTGTGCAATCGCTAGCCACATGGGCTGGGCGGACCGAACTGGCGGCGAACTATATCACTGCTGGTACAACGCGCCCAAGGCCGGAACTGCGCTTGTTCAGATGCGCGACAGCGAAATAACGTTGCTGGCTATGTTACTGGCTTTGTTTCCCGACTAAGGAATCTCACAGGCCTGCCGAATAACTCCTGACGAACTTACGTGAGTGAATTGATCATTACCGCTATAATCGCCGACTTTTCGTCAGGCTATACGATTTCAGACATGAGCCAATCCAGCGACCTTATTCAATCTGCACAACGCACCATTCGCCTCGAACTTGAAGCCGTAGAAGGCTTGCTGGCGCATATCGACGCAGATTTCGTGCGCGCCTGCGAGATGATTCTGGCCAGCAAGGGCCGCGTTGTCGTGGTGGGCATGGGTAAATCAGGCCACGTCGGCAACAAGATAGCCGCGACCCTGGCGAGCACCGGGACCACCGCGTTTTTCGTACACCCGGCCGAAGCCAGCCACGGCGACATGGGCATGATCACCAAGGATGACATCATCCTGGCGCTGTCCAACTCCGGCACCACCAACGAGATCGTGACCCTGCTGCCGCTGATCAAGCGCCTGGGCATCAAGATGATCAGCCTGACCGGTAACCCGGAATCGACGCTGGCCAAGGCCGCCGAGGTGAACCTCAATGTTCACGTGGCCCACGAGGCCTGCCCGCTGAACCTGGCGCCGACCTCCTCCACCACCGCCGCACTGGTCATGGGCGACGCCCTGGCCGTGGCGCTGCTGGACGCCCGCGGCTTTACCGCTGAAGACTTCGCGTTCTCCCATCCCGGTGGCGCACTGGGCCGCCGCCTGCTGCTGAAAGTGGAGAACGTCATGCATTCGGGCGATGAATTGCCCCACGTCTCGCGAGGCACGCTGCTCAAAGACGCGCTCATGGAAATGACCCGCAAGGGCCTGGGCATGACCGTGATCCTGGAAGCCGATGGCACCCTCGCCGGGGTATTCACCGACGGCGACCTGCGCCGCACCCTGGATCGCACCATCGATATCCACACCGCGACCATCGACGCGGTGATGACGCCCCATGGCAAGACTGCACGCCCTGAAATGCTGGCAGCCGAAGCATTGAAGATCATGGAAGACCACAAAATTGGTGCACTGGTGGTGGTAGATAACAATGACCACCCGATTGGCGCCCTGAACATGCACGACTTGCTGCGTGCGGGAGTGATGTAAATGACAGGCGACCTGCTGCAACGCGGCAAAAACATCAAGCTGGCGATTTTCGACGTTGATGGCGTATTGACCGATGGCCGCCTCTACTTCCTCGAAGACGGCAGCGAGTTCAAGACGTTCAACACCCTCGACGGCCAAGGCATCAAGATGCTGATGGCAGCGGGCGTGCAAACAGCCATTATCAGCGGCAGAAAAACCCCCGTTGTGGAACGCCGCGCACAAAACCTGGGGATTCCTCACCTGTATCAGGGCCGCGAGGATAAACTGGCGGTTCTGGACGAGCTTCTTGGCCAACTCAACCTAAGCTATGAGCAAGTTGCCTATTTGGGTGATGATCTGCCCGATTTGCCGGTGATTCGCCGAGTGGGCTTGGGTATGGCCGTTGCCAATGCGGCGGCGTTTGTTTGCGAGCACGCCCATGGCATCACCACCGCCCGTGGCGGCGAAGGTGCCGCCCGCGAGTTCTGCGAGTTGATCCTGCGCGCCCAAGGCAGCCTTGAAGCGGCCCACGCCGCCTACCTATAGAGCGTTTTATGCTGAGCAAAAAGATTCGCAACTTCCTGTTATTCGGGGTCATCGCCGCGCTGTTCCTGGCGGTGGGCTACTGGAATATCAGCCCGGAGCGTTTTCTCGACCAGCCTGTTGCGCAGGTTGACGAAGGCGCTATCGACTATTACGCCACTAACGCCAAAAGCGTGCAGTTTTTGCCCGATGGCAAGTTGCAGTACGAAATGACGTCCGACAAGGTCGAGCATGTAAAGGCCACTGAAGTGACCCTGCTGACCAACCCGGACATGAATATCTACCGCGGCACCGAGTTCCCCTGGCACGTCACCAGCAAGCGTGGCGAGGTCAACCCGGACGGTACCGAGGTGGAACTGATCGATTCGGTACGTGTTGCACGTACTGACGATAAAAACCGCAATACCGTGATTACCACCACTCGCATGACCGTATTCCCGCAGAAGCAATATGCGCAGACCGAGCAAGACGTTAGAATCGACGGCGCTGGCGGTGTATCGACTGGCAAGGGAATGAAAGCGTATTTGAAAGAAAGCAGGATACACCTGCTATCGAACGTAAGAGGACAGTATGAGGCTCGTTAAAACTCTCCCTATTTTGCTCGGCTTGGGCGCAGCACTGGGAAGCGTGAGCGCCTGGGCTCTGCCGAACGATAGCCAGCAGCCGATCCACATCTCGGCTGACGACGCTCAACTGGATGATAAGCAAGGCGTTGCCACTTATACCGGCGGCGTGATCATCACCCAGGGCTCGATGAAGATCACTGGCAACACGGTCACCCTCACTCGCGCCCCAAATGGCGACATTGACGTGGTGACCTCGGTGGGCAACCTGGCTTATTTCGAGCAGAAGCAGTCCCCTACCGACGCCGGCCCGATGAAGGGCTACGGCAAGACCATCCAGTACCATGCCCAGCAGAACCGCATTGTGCTGATCGACCAGGCCAAGGTACTCAGCCCTGACGGCAACTCCACGGAAGGTGAAAAGATCACCTACGACACCGTGAAACAGATCGCGAACGCCGGTCGTGCCAATGGCAGCAAGGTCACCGCACCGCGCCCGCGCATCGACATGGTTATCCAGCCGAAGAAGAAGGCCGAGTAATGGCAACCCTGAAAGCCCAGCATCTGGCCAAGGCCTACAAAAGCCGTCAGGTCGTGCGCGACGTCAGCCTGTCGATCGACAGCGGCCAGATCGTCGGCTTGCTCGGCCCCAACGGCGCCGGCAAGACCACTTGCTTCTACATGATCGTGGGCCTGGTCCAGGCCGACCAAGGTCGTGTGCTGATCGACGACCTGGACGTGAGTCACCAGCCGATGCACGGTCGTGCTCGCGCCGGTATCGGCTATCTTCCGCAAGAAGCGTCGATCTTCCGCAAACTGTCGGTTGCCGATAACATCATGGCGATTCTCGAGACCCGCAAAGAGCTCGACCGTGATGGGCGTCGCAAAGAGCTGGAAAGCCTGCTGCAGGAGTTCCACATCAACCACATTCGCGACAACCTCGGCATGAGCCTGTCCGGTGGTGAGCGCCGCCGCGTGGAAATCGCCCGCGCCCTGGCCACTGCACCCAAGTTCATCCTGCTGGACGAACCGTTTGCCGGCGTCGACCCGATCTCGGTTGGCGACATCAAGCAGATCATTCATCACCTCAAGGCCAAGGGCATCGGTGTACTGATCACCGACCACAACGTGCGCGAAACCCTCGACATCTGCGAAACCGCCTATATCGTCAACGATGGCCAACTGATCGCCGAAGGTGATTCTGCCACTATCCTGGCCAACGAGCTGGTCAAGGAAGTGTACCTGGGTCACGAGTTCCGCCTGTAAACACCGTGGTGTCACGGCCGCTGGCCAAGACGCGCGGGAGTCAATGAAAACCTCCGGATTTTTATTGTTACCGCGCTCTAGGCAAAGCCCCCGACATCAGGCATATAATTTGCTTATGTTTGGCGCTCACGCGCCCTGTCGTGGATGGCGCATTGCGCCGGCGAATAAGGTGTTAAGCCCCTGCCATGAAACCATCGCTAGTCCTGAGAATGGGCCAGCAGCTGACGATGACACCGCAGCTGCAACAGGCCATCCGCCTGCTCCAATTGTCGACACTGGACCTGCAACAGGAGATCCAGGAAGCCCTTGAGTCCAATCCGATGCTCGAACGCCAGGAAGAAGGCGACGACTTCGACAATGCAGACCCACTGGCCGACAACATCGAGCAAAAACCCAATTCTGACGTGCAGGAACCCTCCTATCAGGAAACCGCCCCTACGGTGGACAACCTTGAGGAAGGCGAATGGAACGAACGCATTCCCAACGAGCTTCCCGTCGACACCGCCTGGGAAGACGTCTACCAGACCAGCGCCAGCAGCCTGCCCAGCAATGACGATGACGAGTGGGACTTCACCACCCGCACCTCCGCCGGCGAGAGCCTGCAAAGCCATCTTTTGTGGCAACTGAACCTTGCACCGATGTCGGACACCGATCGCCTGATCGCCGTGACCCTGATCGACTGCATCAACAACCAGGGCTACCTGGATGAAACCCTTGAGGAAATCCTCGAGGCGTTCGACCCGGAGCTGGACATTGAGCTGGACGAAATCGAAGCCGTCCTGCACCGCATCCAGCAGTTCGAGCCCGCCGGCATCGGCGCCCGCAGCCTCAGCGAATGCCTGTTGCTGCAATTGCGCCAACTGCCTGCCAAGACCCCATGGCTCGCCGAAGCCCAGCGCCTGGTCACCGACTACATCGACCTGTTGGGCAGCCGCGACTACAGCCAATTGATGCGCCGCATGAAGCTCAAGGAAGACGACCTGCGCCAGGTCATCGAGCTGGTGCAGAGCCTCAACCCGCGCCCCGGCTCACAGATCGAATCGAGCGAAGCCGAATACGTCGTCCCCGACGTGATCGTGCGCAAGGACAACGAGCGCTGGCTGGTGGAGCTGAACCAGGAATCGGTACCGCGCCTGCGGGTCAACCCGCAATACGCAGGTTTTGTACGCCGCGCCGACACCAGCGCCGACAACACCTTCATGCGCAATCAGTTGCAGGAGGCGCGCTGGTTCATCAAGAGCCTGCAAAGCCGCAACGAAACCCTGATGAAAGTGGCCACCCAGATTGTCGAGCATCAGCGCGGCTTCCTGGAGTACGGCGACGAAGCGATGAAACCCTTGGTTCTGCATGACATCGCCGAGGCGGTGGGTATGCACGAATCGACGATTTCGCGGGTGACCACGCAAAAGTTCATGCACACCCCACGGGGCATATATGAACTGAAATACTTTTTCTCCAGCCATGTCAGCACCTCTGAAGGCGGCGAATGCTCGTCTACGGCGATCCGCGCGATCATCAAAAAACTGGTTGCCGCTGAAAATCAGAAAAAGCCATTGAGTGACAGTAAGATCGCTGGTTTACTGGAGGCACAAGGCATTCAGGTCGCCCGTCGAACCGTCGCCAAGTACCGCGAATCCCTTGGGATCGCGCCTTCCAGCGAGCGTAAGCGTTTGATGTGACGGGCGGGCCACAGCGTTCCAGTGGTGGGTATTTCTGCCCACCGCTTTATGCACTGGCAACGAAGGAGAAGCTGTATGCAAGTCAACATCAGTGGACACCATGTAGAAGTCACCCCTCCCCTGCGCGAATACGTTGAGCAGAAGCTGAAACGGCTTGAGGGTCATTTTGACAAGATCACCAATGTGCAAGTGATCATGAAGGTCGATAAGCTTCAGCAGAAAATCGAAGCGACCCTACAGATTCCTGGTGGCGAAATAGTCGCCAATGCCGAGCATGAAGACATGTATGCATCAATCGATGCCTTGACTGACAAGCTTGACCGCCAACTTAAAAAGCATAAGGAAAAGCAGCAGAGCCTTCTCCAGGGCACCGGCCGCTAACACTCCCCACCCATGATTCGACTTGAAACCATCCTGACCCCCGGCCGTTCCCTCGTGAACGCGCCGGGCGGCAGTAAAAAGAAAGCCCTTGAACAAATTGCCAACCTGATCAGCAGCCAAGTGCCTGATCTGGAGATGCAGGATGTCTTCGAGGCTCTGATTGCCCGTGAAAAACTCGGCTCGACCGGTTTTGGTAACGGCATCGCCATCCCTCACTGCCGCCTCAAAGGCTGCGAAACACCTGTCAGCGCCTTGCTACACCTGGAAAAACCCATTGATTTCGATGCTATCGATGGTGCACCGGTCGACCTGCTGTTCGTTCTGCTGGTCCCGGAAGCCGCCACCGATGCACACCTGGAACTGCTTCGGCAGATCGCCAGCATGCTTGACCGCAAGGACGTACGCGACAAACTGCGCAGTGCCAGCAGTAACGAGGCGCTGTACCAGGTTGTCCTGGATGAACAGAACAGGCAGTAATCATGCGTTTGATCATCGTCAGCGGCCGCTCCGGCTCGGGTAAAAGCACCGCCCTCAATGTCCTTGAGGATAACGGCTTCTATTGCATCGACAACCTGCCCGCCGGCCTGTTGCCGGAACTGGCGGAACGCGCGCTGATCCACACCGAACTGGCCCAACCCCTGGTAGCCGTTTCGATTGATGCACGCAACCTGCCCAGCCACCTTGAGCGCTTCCCGCAATTGCTTGAAGAAGTGCGGGCCAAGCATATTCATTGCGATGTACTGTACCTGGACGCCGACGAAGAGACCCTGCTCAAGCGGTTCTCCGAAACCCGCCGGCGCCACCCCCTCAGCAGCCCCCATCGCTCGCTGGCCGAAGCCATCGAAGACGAAAGCAAGCTGCTGGGGCCAATCATTGACCTCGCTGACCTCAAGATCAACACCACCAGCCTCAACCTCTACCAGCTGCGCGACGCCATCAAGCTGCGCCTTTTGAACCAGCCTGAACCGGGCACCGCGTTTCTTGTAGAGTCGTTTGGCTTCAAGCGTGGCATGCCGGTGGATGCTGACCTGGTGTTCGATGTGCGCTGCCTGCCCAACCCCTACTGGAAACCGGAATTGCGCGACCAGTCCGGGCTGGATCAGCCGGTGGCCGAATACCTGGCGGCGCAACCGGATGTGGAGGAGATGTTCCAGGACATTTCCTCCTACCTGCTCAAATGGCTTCCACGCTTTGCCGCGAGCAACCGGGCCTATGTCACCATCGCCATTGGCTGCACCGGCGGCCATCACCGCTCGGTCTACCTGACCGAGCGTTTGGGCCAGGTGCTGCAACAAACCCTCAAGAACGTCCAGGTTCGCCACCGCGACCTTAGCTGAAAGGAACACCCCCGCGATGCCCGCTCTGGAAATTGAAATCATCAACAAGCTGGGCCTGCACGCCCGGGCCTCAGCCAAATTCGTCGGTGTCGCCGGGCAGTTTCCCTGCCAGATCCGCGCCGGGCGCACGCCAGAGTCCATGGTCGATGGCAAAAGTATTATGGCGATGATGATGTTGGCAGCCGGCAAGGGCACCAGGATTCATTTGAAAACCGAAGGCGAGCAGGAAGACGAGGCCATGAATGCGCTCGTAGCGCTGATCAATAACTTTTTTGATGAGGGTGAGTAAACTCACCCTCTGAGGCAGGCGTGAAGTCGCAATGACTTCACCCCAACGCGGTATCCATCACCATCATCAAGCAAAACCCGATGCACAGGCCAAGGCTGGCGAGCTTTTCGTGGCCATTGCGGCGTGATTCGGGGATTACTTCATGCGTCACCACCAACAACATGGCACCGGCAGCCAACGCCAGGCCCAGAGGCAACAGCACTTCGGCCAAACTCACCAGCCAAGCGCAAAGCACGGCAAACACCGGCTCTACCAGGCCTGAAGCGGCGCCGATCAAGAACGCCTTGACCCGCGACATCCCTGCACCGGCCAACACCAACGCAATCACCAGTCCTTCGGGCACATCCTGCAAGGCAATGCCCATGGCCAGGCTGTCTGCGTCGGGCATACCGCCGCCCGCCGAAACGCCCACCGCCATGCCTTCGGGTATGTTGTGGGCAATGATGGCGAATACAAACAGCCAGATACGCGGCGGGATCACCGGCTTATCCGGCGTACCCACCAGCATTTCAGGGCTGGCACCGGAGACCTTGCGGTCGACCAGGTACAACCCGAACGCCCCCAGCATGATGCCAAAGCTGATCAAGCCACTCGCACCCCAGGGCGAGAGCCCCAGGCTTTCAGCCGCGGCAATGCCCGGCACGATCAGCGAAAACGCCGTCGCGGCCAACATCACCCCGGCACCAAAGCCCAGCAAGGTGTCGCTCAGCGCCACCGGCATCCGCCGAATCACCAGCACCGGTACGGCGCCAAGCGCCGTGCCGAGGGCGCAGATGGCACCACCTTGCAAGGCACGCAAGATACGTGGCTCCAGGTTCAACCAGTCCAGCCCGTGGGCCACCAGCAAAGCCGTACCTGCCAATAGCAGCAACGAACCAAACGCATAGCGAAACATTCGCCCGCTGCTGATCGCCAGTGTTTCAGTGCCCATAGTCGGCCTTAGATCTTGTTATAGGGTGAATATCAAGCCAACGCGGCTTGATAGCGCGCAGCGACTTCCGGCCAGTTAACAACACTGTAGAAGGCATTGATGTATTCCGGGCGGCGGTTCTGATAAAGCAGATAGTAGGCGTGCTCCCACACGTCCAGGCCGAGGATAGGCGTGTTGCCGCTCATCAGTGGGCTGTCCTGATTACCACTGCTTTCGACGACCAAGGTCTTTTGCGGGGTAACGCTCAGCCAGGCCCAACCGCTGCCGAACCGGGTCAAGGCTGCCTTGGTGAACGCCTCTTTGAAACTATCGAAGCCGCCCAATTGCTCGTCGATGGCTTTACCCAAGGCGCCTTCTGGCTTACCGCCACCTTTAGGCGACATCACGGCCCAGAACAACGAGTGGTTGGCGTGGCCGCCACCTTGGTTGATGACCGCGGCGCGCAGTTTTTCCGGCAATTGCTGGACGCTGGATACGAGTTTCTCTACCGGCCAACCGGCGAATTCGGTGCCCTCGACGGCGGCATTAAGGTTGTTGATATAGGTCTGGTGGTGCTTGGTGTAGTGGATTTCCATGGTCTGCGCATCGATATGCGGTTCCAGGGCATCGTAGGCGTAGGGCAAGGCAGGCAAGGTATAGGACATGTCAATGTGCTCCGTAATGAGGCGTGATCGGTTGCGGCGCGGTATTACCCAGCAGCCGATGGGTACGCGGGTACTCGCCGTGATCGCTGATGAAATTCAACAGTTCGACGTAGGTCTTGCTGCTCTGACGCAGCGCGGCCTCGCGCAATTGCGGGCTGAGGCGCTGGTCTTGCATGGTCTGCAGCAGGCGCTGATGGATCGCGCAGAGGTACTCCGCGCTTTCCTCCGGCTGGTTCAGGCGCAGGTGCAAGTCCGCCAGGTTGTGATGAGAAATGACGCAAGCCGCCACTGCTTCGTCGGCATCCGCCCAGCGTTCGAACAACACTTGGGCCAGGGCGAGGGCTTGCAAATAGGCCTCGCGAGCATCGACCAACTCGCCTGCCATAAAGCAGCGATTGGCCCGTTCGATCGTGCGTTTCCAGTGCTCCATGGTGAGCCTCCAAAGCAGGGTCGGTGATTACACGCCGCCAGCCGTGAGTTTTTCCGGGTCCAGCAGGACTTCCAGTTGGCTACGGTCCAAGTCGGTGTATTCCAGAGCGACATCAATCACCGGGCGGCCTTGCTGGTAGGCCTTCTTGGCGATTTCTGCGGCCTTCTGGTAACCAATGATCGGGTTGAGCGCGGTGACCAGGATCGGGTTGCGCGACAGCGCTTCCTTGAGCTTGGCCTCGTTGACCTTGAAGCTCGCAATCGCCTTGTCCGCCAGCAAGCGGCTGGCATTGGCCAGCAGCTCCAGGCTGCTGAGCAGGTTCTGGGCGATGATTGGCAGCATCACGTTCAATTCGAAGTTCCCCGACTGACCGGCGACGGTGATCACCGTGTCATTGCCGATGACTTGCGCGGCAACCATTGCAGTGGCCTCCGGGATCACCGGGTTGACCTTGCCAGGCATGATCGAGGAACCAGGCTGCAGGGCCTCCAACTCGATTTCACCCAAGCCGGCCAAGGGGCCGGAGTTCATCCAGCGCAGGTCATTGGCGATTTTCATCAGCGAGACCGCAACGGCCTTCAACTGGCCGGAAACCGCGACGGCGGTGTCCTGGGAGCCGATCAGCGCAAACAGGTTTTTGCCCGGCGTGAATTTCACGTCAGTCAGGCTGCTCAGTTGCTGGCTGAAACGCGCAGCGAATTCAGGGTGAGCGTTGATCCCAGTACCCACCGCAGTGCCGCCTTGGGCAAGGGCCTGCAAGCTCGGGAGTAGATCCTGCAGGTGGCCGATATTGGCCTTGAGCTGCTCGGCCCAGCCATTGAGCACCTGGCTCATGCGTACCGGCATGGCGTCCATCAGGTGAGTACGGCCGGTTTTGATGAACGGGTGGACCTCTTCGGCTTTCTGCTCAATCACCTGTACCAGGTGCAACAGGGCCGGCAACGTCTGCTCGTGCAAGACCAACGCCGCACTGACGTGGATGGTGGTCGGGATGATGTCGTTGCTGCTCTGGCCGCAGTTCACGTGGTCGTTAGGGTTGACCGCCTCGCCCAGCAAGCGTGTAGCCAGCGTGGCAATCACTTCATTGGCGTTCATGTTGGAGCTGGTGCCGGAGCCGGTCTGGAAGATGTCCACCGGGAAGTGCTGCATGAAGTCGCCTTCCAGCAAGCCCTGGGCGGCATCGACAATGGCTTTGCCCTGCCCTTCGCTGATTTGCTTGAGATCGACGTTGACCTTGGCCGCAGCGGCCTTGGCCAGGATCAGGGCGCGGATGAATTGCGCCGGCATACGCTGATTGCTGATCGGGAAGTTGTTCACCGCGCGCTGGGTTTGTGCGCCATACAGAGCCTCGGCCGGTACCTGCAGTTCGCCCATGCTGTCGCGTTCGATACGGGTGTTACTCATCGTTAGATCCTTGCACCAGGTCGGAGTGAGAAATAGACGGCAGTAATTGGCAGGTCGCCAATCGCCACGCAAAGCTCTGCCAGCGTTTGAGGCGGCAGGCACAGTGGGAGAGTTTTTCCAGGTCACGCAGTGGGCGCCAGGCTTGGTCCAGGCACATGGAGCGCCAATGCCAGGGCAGTGCGATATCGCTGGCGGTGTCGAGTAACAGACGAAATGAGGTTTCAGCGATCGTCCACGGATGGGTCGCGGTGCAACACGCCAGGTATCGACCCTCATTGAGGTAATGTTCGATCAGGCGCGGCTCGTTGGGGTTGAGGCCGCAACGAATCTGGCGGCTCATCCAGCGCCAGCTCTCTAGATAAGGATCCTCATGCAGGACAGAACTCATGATCCACGCTCATTCGGTAATGATATTTATTATTAAATGATATTGAGAATCAACGCAACGCAAAAACATTAATCCGCCTGCAAGGCAGCCACAAAAAAGGCGCGCTATCTGTGAGATAGCGCGCCTTTTTAGTGAAGCTGTGGGGATTAGCTGCCCGCGACAGTCATCCGCTCGATCAAGACCGACCCCGTGCGAATATTGCTGCGCAGCTCCAGGTCATTACCCACCGCCACGATCTGCTTGAACATATCGCGCATGTTGCCGGCAATGGTCACTTCCTGGACGGCGAATTGGATCTCGCCATTTTCAACCCAGAACCCCGCCGCCCCCCGGGAGTAGTCACCGGTGACCATGTTCAGGCCATGGCCCATCAGTTCGGTCACCAACAGGCCGCGCCCCATGCGGCGCAGCAACGCCGCCTGGTCTTCATCACCGTGGGTGACGAACAAGTTATGCACACCACCCGAGTTGGCGGTGCTCGGCAGGCCAAGTTTGCGACCGGAGTAAGTACCCAATACGTAGGACACCAGCTCACCGTTCTCGACGAACGGCTTGGCATAGGTCGCCAAGCCATCACCGTCGAACGCCGAGCTGCCCATGGCACGCATCAAGTGCGGGCGCTCATCGAGGGTCAGCCACTCAGGAAACAGCTTCTGGCCAATTGCGCCTTCCAGGAACGACGACTTGCGATACAAATTGCCGCCGGAAATCGCCCCCAGGAAACTGCCGAACAAACCACCGGCCAGCTCCGCCGAAAACAACACCGGCACCTCGCAGGTCGGCACCGGACGCGCGCCCAAGCGGCTCGCGGCACGCTGTGCAGCGCGCTGACCAATGCTGACCGGGTCCGCCAGCAACTCACCCTGACGGCTCACGTCGTACCAGTAGTCGCGCTGCATCTGGCCATTGGCCTCAGCGATCATCACGCAGCTCAAGCTGTGCCGTGTGGAGGCATAACCGCCAATAAAACCATGGCTGTTGCCATATACGCGGCACCCCTGGTGCGTGCTCAACGTGGTGCCATCTGCATTCTTGATGCGTGCATCGGCGTCGAACGCGGCGGCTTCGCAAATCAGCGCCTTTTCGATCGCCTGCTCGGGGGTGATGTCCCAGGCATGGAACAGATCGAAGTCCTTCAAGTCCTTGGCCATCAATGCCTTGTCGGCCAGCCCCGAGCTTTCGTCTTCGGACGTGTGCTTGGCAATGGCCAGCGCCGCCGCGACCGTCTCGCGAATCGCCTCAGGACCACTGGCGGATGTGCTGGCCGAACCTTTGCGTTGCCCTGCGTACAAGGTGATGCCAAAGCCCTGGTCACGGTTGAATTCAACGGTTTCCACTTCCCGCTGACGCACCGACGTCGACAGCCCCTGCTCCAGCGATACTGCGACTTCACAGGCACTGGCCCCCTGGCGCTTGGCCTCGGCAAGGATCTGCTCGACTTGTTCCTGCAGTGCCGGTAACGCTTGCGGACCGACGCTTTGGGCTGCACTCATGGTTTTCTCCACTCAAATTCTGCTTTCGGTTAAGGCCATCGAGCGACCGGGCCGGACAAGCGGCCCCCGACTGGTTATCATGGCGGCGTTTCTTTGCGGACTGCCACCATGGTTGATTCTTACGACGACTCCCTCGATGGGGAGAAAAGCAAAACCCAGGTCAAACGCGAGCTGCATGCTCTGGTTGACCTCGGCGAGCGCCTTACAACGCTCAAGAAAGATTTGATTGCCAAACTGCCGTTGACCGACGAAATGCGTCGGGCCTTGGCCGATGCGCCCAAACACACGGCGAATATCGCGCGTAAACGGCACATCATGTTTATCGGCAAACTGATGCGCGATCAGGACACTGACGCCATTCTGGCCTTGCTCGATCAAACCGATGCCTCCACTCGCCAGTACAACGAACGCTTCCACAACCTGGAACGTTGGCGTGACCGCCTGATCTCGGGCGATGACGCCGTGCTGGAGAAATTCGTACTGGACTACCCGGACGCGGACCGCCAGCAATTGCGCTCCCTGATCCGTCAGGCCCAGCACGAGCAGGCGCATAACAAGGCGCCGGCCACCAGCCGTAAAATCTTCAAATACATCCGTGAGCTGGACGAGACCCAACGCGGCCTGCGTTGACCCTCTTCCCCGGGTGGCGGCCTTCGCCACCCGAAGCTCCAACCTTTACGAGCCCGTGCCACCCACGGTGATCGCATCAATCTTCAGCGTTGGCTGGCCGACACCCACCGGCACCGACTGCCCATCTTTCCCGCATGTGCCTACGCCGCTGTCCAGCGACAGGTCGTTGCCGACCATCGACACTTTGCTCATGGCCTCTGGCCCGTTGCCAATCAATGTAGCCCCTTTGACCGGCGCGGTAATCTTGCCGTCTTCGATCAGGTACGCCTCGCTGGTGGAGAACACGAACTTGCCGCTGGTGATATCCACCTGGCCGCCGCCGAGGTTTGCGCAGTAGATGCCGCGTTTAACCGAAGCAATAATTTCTGCCGGGTCGCTTTCGCCACCGAGCATATAAGTGTTGGTCATGCGTGGCATCGGCAGGTGCGCGTAAGATTCGCGGCGGCCGTTACCGGTACGCGCCACGCCCATCAGACGCGCATTGAGCTTGTCTTGCATGTAGCCCTTTAGCACGCCGTTTTCGATCAGGGTGGTGCACTCGGTAGGAGTGCCTTCATCGTCCACGCTCAGCGAGCCGCGGCGACCGGCCAGGGTGCCGTCATCGACGATAGTGCACAGCTTGGAGGCAACCATTTCGCCCATGCGCCCGCTGTAGGCGGAGCTGCCCTTGCGGTTGAAGTCGCCTTCCAGGCCATGGCCTACCGCTTCGTGCAGCAACACGCCGGACCAGCCCGAGCCCAACACGACCGGCAAGGTACCGGCCGGCGCCGGAATGGCTTCCAGGTTGACCAGTGCCTGACGCAACGCTTCACGGGCATAACCCATGGCGCGGTCCTCGGCGAGGAAGTAACGGTAGTCGGTACGCCCGCCGCCACCATGGCCGCCGCGCTCGCGACGACCGTTCTGCTCGACGATCACACTGACGTTAAAGCGCACCAATGGCCGCACATCCGCCGCCAGACCGCCGTCGGTGGACGCCACCAAAATACGTTCCCACACACCTGCCATGCTCACCGTAACCTGCTGAATACGCGGGTCCAGAGCGCGGGTAGCGGCGTCGACACGCTTGAGCAGCTCGACCTTCTCGGCGCGGCTGATCACTTCCAGGGGGTTATCCGGCGCATACAACTGGGCCACATCCTGGGTACTGAAAGCCTGTACCGTGCCATTTTGGCCGGCACGGGAAATCGAACGTGCGGCGCGTGCCGCGAGCCCCAACGCTTCCAGGGTGATGGCATTGCTATAGGCAAACCCGGTCTTTTCACCGGACTGCGCACGCACGCCTACACCTTGGTCGAGGTTGAAACTACCTTCCTTGACGATGCCGTCTTCCAGTGCCCAGGACTCGGAGATCTGCCCCTGGAAATACAGATCAGCCGCATCAATGCCTGGCCCGGCGAGATCGCCCAGCACGGTTTGCAAACTTTCGATGGTCACGCCACCGGGTGCCAGGAGGTGTTCACTGACTGAGGACAACAACTCGCTCATAGGTTTGGCCTTAAATTCATCGTTCTGAAGCAGGTCGCTGTGCGCCCTGCGAGAAAAAGCGCCGATGGTTGACCACCGGCATGCGCGCCCTTATCGACGCTTGTTCACTGCTGTCGCGTTCGGCCAACAACACCGCTTCGCCTTGATCCTGTTGTGTCAGCACTCGGCCCCAGGGGTCGACAATTGCCGCATGCCCGTGGGTTTCACGTGGCCCCGGGTGTACGCCACCCTGGGCGGCGGCCAGCAGGTAGCACTGGGTCTCGATGGCCCGGGCGCGAATCAGCACGTCCCAGTGCGCGGCACCGGTCACCGCCGTAAACGCCGAAGGCGCGGTAATCAGTTCAGCCCCCGCCGCACGCAACTCGCTATACAACTCGGGGAAGCGCAAGTCGTAGCACACCGTCAGGCCCAATCGGCCGACGGGCGTATCCGCCACCACTACATTGCCCCCGAAAGCATAGTCGTCAGATTCACGATATCGACCGCGAGTGTCGGCGACATCAACATCGAACAGGTGCAGCTTGTCGTAACGGGCAACGATCTCACCCCGATCGTCGACCAGCAGCGAGCAAGCATTGGACTTGGCGTTCGGCTGGCCGTCAGGCGGCAGCGGCAAGGTGCCGGCCACTATCCATAAGGTGAGGTCGCGGGCGGTCTGTTTCAACCACGGCAGGATCGGGCCCTCGCCCAACGCTTCGGCGCGGCCGATATCGGCCACGTCGCGGCGGCCCATGGCGGCGAAGTTTTCCGGCAGCACCGCAAGCTTCGCACCACCCGCCGCGGCCTGCTCCAACAGGCGCCGGGCCTGGGCCAGGTTAGCCAGCACATCGCTCTGGCTGACCATTTGAATTACCGCAAAGGACATGGGCCGACACTCCGTAATGGGCATGGGGCCATGCTACTCCACAGCCTCTCAGTTTGGTTTTTCAAAAGGCTTGTCGAAGGTGATTTTCGGGTCTTTCCACGGGCCTTCAACCTTGTACTGCACGCTGGCGAAACGCGCGATACGGTCCCCAATCAGCTTGTCGATCAGGAACAACGCGCCGCCAATCGCCGGCGCACCCACGATCAGCGCAGCAATCGGCAGGTTGTTGGTCACCGGCAGTGTCACCAACAGCTTGGCGTCGACACGGTCGGCCACCATGTCCAACGTGCCATTAAGCTCCAGGTTGGTAGAAGGCCCGGTCATGGTTATCGGCTCGCGGGTGACGAACACGCCATTACTGGCCGCCAGTACCCCTTTGACCCGGTCATAGCTCAAACCCTTGCCGAGCAAGTCAGAGAAGTCCAGGCGCAAGCGGCGCCCGATGGAGTTGAAGTTCAGCAGGCCGAACACGCGCAGAGCCTGGGCGCCCCCTTCGACTTCGACGAACTGGCCCTTGCGGAACGCTGCGTCCAGGCTGCCGGAGAAGCGCTTGGGCCCGACATAGGCCGGCGAACCGGGCCAGCGGCCATCTACATCCAGATGGAAATCCTCGCTGGTGACTGTAGGCGCAAAACCCCAGCCCTTGAGCACATCGGCAATGTTCTTGCCGTCCAGGCGCCCCTTGTACCAACTGGCGCTATCGCCCACGGCCCCTTCCCAACCACCGGCGCCCTTGAGCTGCATACCCTTGAGGCCCAGGTCCAGGTTGCTGAAGGCTAGCCCTTTGGGTGTTGGCCGGATTTTCAACGACCAGGCGCCTACCAGGTCCGGGCCTTGGAACAGTTGATCGATGGCGATATCCAGCGCCGGAATATCCTTGGGGTCGATATTGGCCAACGGGTCCGGTGCGTTTTCATCAGCCTGTACCGTCGGGTCTGCCGCCGGTAACTTCACATATTGCAGGTTGACCGCAATCGGTGCGCCCTTGGCGTCCGGCAAATTGACGGTGCCTTTGGCTTGCTGGCTGGCGAGCTGCAGGCCCCAGGCGCCCGGCTTGCGGTCCAGCTGGAGGTTGACTTGATCAAACTGGGTGCCAAAACCGGTCAGCTTGCCGATCTTGAAGTCTGCACCGTTGAGCAGTTGCTTGGCGCTACCGCCCGGATCATTGCCGGCATAACGGTCCACCAGCTTCTTCCAGGGGTCGATATCGAGTTCCGACAACACCCCGCGAATACGCAGGCCCTTGCCCGCGGGCAACAGCGCATCGCCATCCCCAAGGAACAGTTCACCACGGCCATCACTGAACTTGTCCGGTGGCGCGGCAAAGGTGAAATTGGCCAGCTCGCCATAATCGAACCAGTAACGACGCTCGGCGCCCTGCAAGGTCATGCGAAACACGCTGTCACGCCCCTGGCTGGCCGGCATGCCAAACGGTGCCGGCAAGTCCACCGCCACGCCCTTGAGGTTGGAGCTGACCATCAGTTGGCTGTCGGCGCCGTCCAGATTCAGCTGCAACTGGTACGGGATATCTCCGGACACCGGCAGTGGCTGTGTGATTTTTAGCCAATCGGTCAGTCGCTTGACCGTGACCTGGCCCTTGGCAGTGACGCGCGTGCTGATATTGCCAGGCTTGCCATCGGCCGCGATCTGCGCCGTGATCGGCCGATCAAATGCCTGGGCAGTGATGTTTTGACCGCTGAGGCCCTTGGCACTGTCAAAGCGGAATTCGCCCTTGAGCTGGGTCAAATCCAAGGTCGGCTCGGCCAATTGCAGGCGCGCCTTGTCCGTCTTGAAGTCCACTACGATTTTCGGCTCGGTGCCCTTGGCCAGCGGGATATCCAGGTCGAGGCTGCCTTGCAGGTCGCCCTCGCCCTTCCAGCCGGCAAAGGTCGATGCGGTGCCAATCGGCGCTTCCTGAAGGATTTTCAGGCCATCGCCCAAGCCGCCAGCAAAACCACCGGTAAGCAGCAAGTGGCTATCCTTGCCCGCTGGCGCATGGGGAATATTGACGTAGATGTCCTTGACCTTGGTATCCAGCAACTGGCCCTTGCTCGCCAGGATGCGTACACCGCTCTCCTCGACAAAGACTTCGCCCTTGACCTTGCTGACGTGAGGCCAGCCCGGCTGGAATGCCAGCTCAGCATCATGCACCTTGAAGAACAGACTGATATTGCGCGACGCCGGCAACGCATCGTGATTCAGCGAGCCTTGGTATTGGAAGAACCCTTCATCCACCGCCCCCTTGAGGATCGCAGTGCGCAGCCATTCATCCAACGCAGGGCTTAACACTGCCGGCAGGTATTTGGGGGTGAAACGCCCATCGCCCTCGACCATGCCGACCCGCAGGTCCATGTAGTCTTCCTGACTGTGATCAAAATGCAGGCGGATAAGGAAGTCGGCAGCGATCTTGCCTTCTTCACCCAGCACCTTGATGTAGGGAGCAATCAGGGTGAAGCCCTCTTTATCGAGCTTCCACGTCAACCGTGCATTGGCCTGGATGTACTGCCATGGCTTGGCGAAGATGGGGTCGAGGTGCAGAGAAAAATCCTTGCTGTCCATGCGCAACTCGCCATGGCCCAGGTCACCGCTGATGCTGCCGGAGACATTACGCGCCGCCGGTGCACCGGAGTAGGCATCAAAGCCGATGCGCTCAAGGTTGGCGGCGAAGCTGACTTTTTGGTCGGTGGTGTCTTGAGGGCGCAAGTCCACCAGCACATTACGCAACACGCCAGTGGCTTTGAGGTGTTCGAGGGTCTTGGCAAACCCTTCTGGCAACGGTGCCAAGGCATTGAGCAGAGGCGTGATGGGGGTCAGGTCCAGGCGGTCAGCCTGTAGCTTCCAGACCTCCAGGTCTTTGTCAGTCGCCAGGGTTTGCTGCAATTGCAGGCGCGATTCCCAGCGGGTTTCACCCAGGTTCATGGCCAGCGAATCGAACAGCACACGCAGGCCGGTATCGCTGCGTTGCAGGTAGGCAGTCAGGGCAAGGTTTTCAATATGTACCGGCTTACGCTCGGCATAACCACCCTTCACCTGCGGCGAATTGAGGCGCACCACGGCGCTTTGCACGGCGCCCTTGGCCCAGGTCAGCCAGAATTCGCCGCCAGCCTTGAACTGCGTGAGCTTCCATTGCTGGGTCAGCTTGGCGGGTATCCACTTGGCCCAATCGCTTTGCGGCAGGCTCAGGTATGCCTGCACTTCAGCGTCTTTCCATTGGCTCGCGCGAATGCGTGTGCGCAGGCTCACGGCCAGGGGCTGGCCGTCGGGCAAGGTCAGGCGTGCATCCAGGCGTTGACGGGTCAGGCCGGTGTGCAGGCTCAGACCGACGTAGGTCAGAGTCTTGGGTGCCTGATCAAATGGCTGCAAGGTCACCTGGCTGTCGAGCAACGACACGCGCTTGACCCTCTGCATGCGCTTGAGCAACTGCTCCGGGTCCAACGGCTGGTCGTCCTGTACCGGCAGCCCTTGCAGGGCCCAGTGGCCGTCCTTGTCCTCCTTCACACTCAGTTGCAGGCCGCTGACTTGCAGGTGCGCAATACGCACCTCGCGCGCCATCAGGCTGGCCCAGAAATCCGGCACCACTTCGACCTGGTCCAGGCGCAGGGCACTGCTGCCCTCACCGACCATCACGTCATGGGCCAGCAACACCGGGGCAAAACCGCTCCAGCGGCCTTCAAGGCTACCAATTTGCAGGGGCATATCCACCGCGGCCTGGGCCTTGGCTTCGACCTCGGCGCGATATTCAGCCACCAGTGGCGTCAACTCGCGCCCCAGGCTCACGTACACGGCTGCCAGCACCAATGCCAGGGCGCAGAGGCCCAGGCCCCAACGGGTCAAAGCGGCAAAAAAGCGTATCAGACGCTCCATGTCAGGCGACCCTCAGGGCAGTAAAAAGCAAGCGAATGGGGATCAGAGCAGCACCACGTCGTATTGTTCCTGGGAATACATGGTTTCGACCTGGAAGCGAATCGTGCGCCCGATAAACCCTTCCAGTTCGGCAACGTTGCCGGACTCTTCGTCCAGCAGCCGGTCGACCACTTTTTGGTTGGCGAGCACTCTATAACCTTCGGCCTGATAGGCACGCGCCTCCCGTAAGATTTCCCGGAAAATCTCGTAGCAAACCGTTTCCGGGGTCTTCAACTTGCCGCGTCCCTGGCAGCTGCTGCACGGCTCGCACAACACCTGTTCAAGGCTTTCGCGGGTGCGCTTGCGGGTCATCTGCACCAGGCCCAACTCGGTGATGCCGATGATGTTTGTCTTGGCGTGATCGCGCTCCAACTGCTTCTCGAGGGTGCGCAACACTTGGCGCTGGTGTTCACCGTCCTCCATGTCGATGAAGTCGATGATGATGATGCCGCCCAGGTTACGCAGACGCAGCTGGCGGGCAATCGCGGTGGCCGCTTCGAGGTTGGTCTTGAAGATGGTTTCTTCGAGGTTGCGATGGCCCACGAACGCGCCGGTGTTGACGTCGATGGTGGTCATGGCTTCTGCCGGGTCTACCACCAGGTAGCCGCCGGACTTGAGCGGCACTTTGCGCTCCAGGGCTTTCTGAATTTCGTCTTCGACGCCATACAGGTCGAAGATCGGCCGTTCACCGGGGTAGTGTTCCAGGCGATCGGCAATTTCCGGCATCAGCTCGGCCACAAATTGCGTCGTGCGCTGGAAGGTTTCCCGCGAGTCGATGCGAATTTTCTCAATCTTCGGGCTGACCAAGTCGCGCAGGGTGCGCAGCGCCAGGCCGAGGTCTTCATAGATCACGCTGGGCGCGCCGATGGTTTTGATCTGGGCGCCGATCTGGTCCCACAGGCGTCGCAGGTAACGGATGTCCATCAGGATTTCATCTGCGCCGGCACCTTCGGCGGCAGTGCGCAGGATAAACCCACCGGTTTCCTTGATACCTTCGGCGGCGACACAATCACTGACGACCTTTTTCAGGCGCTCACGCTCGCCTTCGTCTTCGATCTTCAGGGAAATACCGACGTGGGCAGTGCGCGGCATGTACACCAGGTAGCGGGATGGAATCGACAGCTGAGTGGTCAGGCGCGCGCCTTTGGAACCGATGGGGTCCTTGGTGACTTGCACCACCAGGCTCTGCCCTTCATGCACGAGGGCGCTGATGCTTTCCACCGCTGGGCCTTCGCGCAGGGAAATTTCTGACGCATGGATAAACGCAGCACGGTCCAGGCCGATGTCGACGAATGCGGCCTGCATGCCCGGCAGTACCCGCACCACCTTGCCTTTGTAAATATTGCCAACGATCCCGCGCTTCTGAGTGCGCTCGACGTGCACTTCTTGCAGAACACCGTTCTCTACCACCGCCACGCGCGATTCCATCGGCGTGATATTGATCAGAATCTCTTCACTCATGGCTGGGTCTCGTTCAGGCGTTTTCACAATAGTGACCGATCGCTTAAGGCTGGGCGCGCACGTCAGGCGATCAGCGCGCGGTAAGGTTTTGCCAACAGGGTATGCCGAATTGGTCGAGCAGTTGCGCGGTTTCGCACACCGGCAGGCCTACCACGGCGGAATAACTGCCATTGAGGCCGGCGACAAACACCGAGCCCAAGCCTTGGATAGCATAGCCGCCCGCCTTGTCCTGCGGTTCGCCGCTGTACCAGTAGGTTGTAGCCTCCCCGACTGAAATGGCGCGAAAACGTACACGACTGCTTACACAAACAACCTCGCAACGCTGGCCGTCGGTGAGGGCAATGGCGGTCAGCACTTCATGCTCACGTCCCGCCAATGCCATCAACATCGCCAGCGCATCGGCCTGGTCCACGGGCTTGCCGAGGATCTTGCCATCAACGATCACAGCGGTGTCGGCGCCCAGCACGCAGGCAGATGTGGTGTTTTCGAGCGCAGCAAAACCCGCCGCGGCCTTGCCACGCGCAAGGCGCTCGACATAGGAAACGGCGGATTCATTTGTAAGAGGGGTTTCATCAATGGCGGCGCTGACCACGGTGAACGGCACACCGATCTGGGTCAGCAGTTCACGCCGTCTCGGAGAGCCCGAGGCCAGATAAAGCGAATTCATTGCTGACTCTCCCTGTAGGGTTCGATAACCAGGCAGAGCCTCGCAATCCATTCAATTGATTTTATAGCGACGACGTAACCCACGCAGGCCGAAACTGATCCAGGGCCACAGCAGCGCGCTGACCAGGGCCGGGAGTACCAACGCCAAGGTAGGCTGACGGTTGCCAGTCAAGGCGCTGAGCCACAACTGCACAAGCTGGGCCAGGCCGAAAATCACCAGGATCACCAGGCTCTGCTGCCACATCGGGAACATGCGCAGACGCTGCTGCAACGACAGTACCAAGAAGGTGATCAGGGTCAGGATCAACGCGTTCTGACCCAGCAAGGTGCCATAGAGCACATCCTCCGCCAAGCCCAAGAACATCGCGGTGACCATGCCCACTTTATGCGGCAAGTGCAGCGACCAGAAGGCCAGCAGCAACGCCAGCCAGAGCGGGCGCAGGATTTCCATGAATTGGGGCAACGGCGAAACGCTGAGCAGCAAGCCGATGGCGAACGTCAGCCAGACGATCCAGCCATTGCGCGAATGAGTACCGGCCATTATTCCTCCCTCTGCCGCGTGGTGGCCGGAGCGGTGGCTGCCGGGCGGGCAGTCGGGGCAGCGGCAGGCGGTTTAGCCGTCGGTGTGGCGGTCGGCGTCGATGCAGGCGGTTTGGTCGCGGCAGGCTTGACCGGGTGCGTCGCTGGTTTGACGGGCGTAGCAACAGGTGCCGCTGCCGCAGGCGTCGCTGCCGGCGTAACCGGTGTAACCGCCGCGGGCTTGGGCACAGTGGCAGGTACAACCGGCGTGGTGCCGTTCTTCTTGTCTTCCGCTTCCTGGGCCTGGGCAGCGTCGTTGGCACGCTCCTCCGGGGTTCGGTTGTCACTGAATACCAGCAGCAGGTAGCGGCTGCGGTTCAGGGCGGCGGTCGGCACAGCGCGCACAATGGCGAACGGCTGGCCGGAGTCGTGAATCACTTCCTTGACCGTCGCCACCGGGTAACCGGCCGGAAAACGCTGGCCAAGACCGGAGCTGACCAGCAGATCGCCTTCCTTGATGTCGGCCGTATCGGCGACGTGACGCAATTCCAGGCGCTCGGGGTTGCCGGTGCCGCTGGCAATCGCCCGCAGGCCGTTGCGATTCACCTGCACCGGGATGCTGTGGGTGGTGTCCGTCAGCAACAGCACCCGCGAGGTGTAGGGCATCAACTCAACCACTTGGCCCATCAGGCCGCGAGCGTCGAGCACCGGCTGACCCAGGACCACACCGTCGCGCTCACCTTTGTTGATGATGATGCGATGGGTGAAGGGGTTGGGGTCCATGCCGATCAACTCAGCCACTTCGACCTTTTCGTTGACCAACGCAGAAGAATTGAGCAACTCGCGCAGCCGAACGTTCTGCTCGGTGAGGGCCGCCAGCTTTTGCATGCGCCCCTGCAACAGCAGGTTTTCAGTCTTGAGTTTTTCGTTCTCGGCAACCAGCTCGGTGCGGCTGCCAAATTGGCTGGCCACGCCCTGGTAGAGACGTTGCGGCAGGTCGGTGATCCAGTAAGTCTGCATCAACACCAGCGACATCTGGCTACGCACCGGCTTGAGCAGTGCAAAGCGGGCATCGACCACCATCAGCGCGACCGAAAGCACGACCAGCACCAACAGGCGCACGCCCAATGAGGGGCCTTTGGCGAAAAGCGGTTTAATAAGCCGCTCCTCCCAGGCAAATGTTTTCTTTATTCATACGGCATCTAACCGGCCTGGATGCAGATTGAAGAAGATAAACGCCAACAGGCAGCACTGCAAAGTGCTGCCTGCGGGCGAAACATGGCGCAACCAACGGTCTTATTCGCTGGAAAGCAGGTCCATGGTGTGTTTATCCATCATTTCCAGTGCACGACCACCGCCACGGGCAACGCAGGTCAGCGGGTCTTCGGCAACGATCACCGGCAGGCCAGTCTCTTGGGCCAGCAGCTTGTCGAGGTCACGCAGCAAGGCGCCACCACCGGTCAACACCAGGCCACGCTCGGCGATGTCGGAAGCCAGCTCCGGCGGCGATTGCTCCAGGGCGCTCTTAACAGCCTGAACGATGGTTGCCAGCGACTCTTGCAGAGCTTCCAGCACTTCATTGGAGTTCAGGGTGAACGCGCGTGGAACGCCTTCGGCCAGGTTGCGACCGCGCACATCAACTTCGCGCACTTCGCCGCCCGGGTAGGCAGTACCGATTTCCTGCTTGATGCGCTCAGCGGTGGATTCACCGATCAGGCTGCCGTAGTTACGACGTACATAAGTGATGATCGCTTCGTCGAAACGGTCGCCGCCTACACGTACGGATTCGGCATACACCACACCGTTCAGGGAGATCAGGGCGATTTCAGTGGTACCACCACCGATATCCACCACCATCGAACCGCGGGCTTCTTCAACCGGCAGGCCGGCACCGATCGCAGCAGCCATTGGCTCTTCGATCAGGAACACTTCACGAGCACCGGCACCAAGGGCCGATTCACGGATGGCACGACGCTCAACCTGGGTGGACTTGCACGGAACGCAGATCAGCACACGAGGGCTGGGCTGCAGGAAACTGTTTTCGTGAACCTTGTTGATGAAGTACTGCAGCATCTTCTCGCAGACACTGAAGTCGGCGATCACGCCGTCTTTCATCGGACGAATGGCAGCAATATTGCCTGGTGTACGGCCGAGCATGCGCTTGGCCTCGGTGCCAACGGCAACGACACTTTTCTGATTACCGTGGGTCCGAATGGCCACAACCGATGGCTCATTCAGGACGATACCGCGCTCGCGCACGTAAATAAGGGTGTTGGCAGTGCCCAGGTCAATGGAAAGATCGCTGGAAAACATGCCACGCAGTTTCTTGAACATGGGGAAAGGACCCTAGGCAACGCGTGGGTAAAAAAGTGCGGCAAACTCTAACAACGACAGGGATTTTGGGCAAGGCGCCAATGTGCTAAATTGGCCGACTTTCTGTGCACCAACCCCCACAATCGCGGCCATATGACCGTAGAAATGCGGTAGTGTTCCGACAATCTAACACACGGACGCCCTCCGTTCTGTTTTCCACTGGAGAATCCCATGGCGCTTGACCGCTCCGACGTGGAAAAAATCGCTCACCTGGCCCACCTGGGCCTGGCTGAAGCCGATCTTCCACCGATTACCGCAGCCCTGAACAGCATTCTCGGGCTGGTTGACCAAATGCAGGCCGTGAATACCGACGGCATCGAGCCCCTGGCTCACCCGCTGGAAGCCAGTCAGCGCCTGCGCGCCGACGTCGTGACCGAGCGCAATAATCGCGAGGCCTACCAGTCCATCGCGCCAGCGGTCGAAAACGGCCTGTACCTGGTTCCGAAAGTCATCGACTAAAGGGAAAGAGCCTTTCATGCATCACATGACTCTGGCCGAGATCGCCCGCGGTCTCGCCGACAAAAAGTTTTCTTCCGAAGAGCTGACCAAGACCCTGCTTGCGCGCATCGCCGAGCACGATCCCAAGGTCAACAGCTTTATCAGCCTCACCGAAGAGCTGGCCCTGAGCCAGGCCAAGGCCGCCGACGTACGTCGCGCCAACGGTGAAAATGGCGCACTGCTGGGCGCACCTATCGCCCACAAAGACCTGTTCTGCACCCAGGGCATTCGCACCAGCTGCGGCTCGAAGATGCTCGACAACTTCAAGGCGCCCTATGACGCCACCGTGGTCTCCAAGCTGGCCGCTGCCGGGGCTGTGACCCTGGGCAAGACCAACATGGACGAATTCGCCATGGGTTCGGCCAACGAGTCGAGCTACTACGGCGCGGTGAAAAACCCGTGGAACCTGGAACACGTGCCAGGCGGTTCGTCCGGTGGTTCGGCAGCCGCGGTTGCGGCGCGCTTCCTGCCGGCGGCCACGGCCACCGACACCGGCGGTTCCATTCGCCAACCCGCAGCGTTCACCAACCTCACCGGCTTGAAGCCGACCTACGGTCGCGTTTCCCGCTGGGGCATGATCGCCTATGCGTCCAGCCTCGATCAGGGCGGCCCATTGGCTCGCACCGCCGAAGACTGCGCGATCTTGTTACAAGGTATGGCAGGGTTCGATAAACAGGACTCCACCAGCATCGACGAGCCGGTGCCGGACTACAGCGCCACCCTCAACACCTCGATCAAGGGCCTGCGCATCGGCGTGCCGAAGGAATACTTCAGCGCCGGTCTCGACCCACGTATCGCTGAGCTGGTACACAACAGCGTCAAGGAGCTGGAAAAGCTCGGCGCCGTGATCAAGGAAATCAGCCTGCCGAACAACCAGCACGCGATTCCTGCGTACTACGTGATCGCGCCGGCAGAGGCCTCTTCCAACCTGTCGCGTTTCGACGGCGTGCGTTTCGGCTATCGCTGCGAAAACCCCAAAGACCTCACCGACCTGTACAAACGCTCCCGTGGCGAAGGCTTCGGCCCCGAAGTACAACGTCGCATCATGGTCGGTGCCTACGCCCTGTCGGCCGGCTACTACGACGCGTACTACCTCAAGGCGCAGAAAATCCGTCGCCTGGTGAAGAACGACTTCATGGCCGCCTTTGAAGAAGTCGACGTGATCCTCGGCCCAACCACGCCAAACCCGGCCTGGAAGCTCGGTGCCAAGAACGGCGACCCGGTGGCTGCGTACCTCGAAGACCTGTACACCATCACCGCCAACCTCGCGGGCTTGCCGGGCTTGTCCATGCCTGCCGGTTTCGTCGATGGCCTGCCGGTGGGCGTGCAATTGCTCGCCCCGTATTTCCAGGAAGGCCGCCTGCTCAATGTGGCGCACCAGTACCAGTTGAATACTGACTGGCACACTCGCACCCCTACCGGCTTCTGAGGAGAACACTATGCAATGGGAAGTCGTGATCGGGCTGGAGATTCATACCCAGCTCGCCACCCAATCGAAGATTTTCTCCGGTAGCGCCACCACGTTCGGCTCCGAGCCCAACACCCAGGCCAGCCTGGTAGACCTGGGCATGCCCGGCGTGCTGCCGGTGCTGAACCAGGAAGCGGTGCGCATGGCGGTGATGTTCGGCCTGGCGATTGACGCCGAGATCGGCCAGCACAACGTGTTCGCGCGCAAGAACTACTTCTATCCGGACCTGCCCAAGGGCTACCAGATCAGCCAGATGGAGTTGCCGATTGTTGGCAAGGGCCACCTGGACATCCCCCTGGAAGACGGCACCATCAAGCGCGTCGGTGTAACCCGCGCGCACCTGGAAGAAGACGCCGGCAAGAGCCTGCACGAAGAATTCCCGGGCGCCACCGGTATCGACCTGAACCGTGCCGGCACGCCGCTGCTGGAGATCGTCTCCGAGCCAGACATGCGCAGCGCCAAGGAAGCCGTGGCCTACGTAAAAACGATCCACGCGCTGGTGCGTTACCTGGGCATCTGTGACGGCAACATGGCCGAAGGCTCGCTGCGTTGCGACTGCAACGTGTCGATCCGCCCCAAGGGTCAGACCGAGTACGGCACGCGCTGCGAGATCAAGAACGTCAACTCGTTCCGCTTCATCGAGAAGGCGATCAACAGCGAAGTGCGTCGCCAGATCGAGCTGATCGAAGACGGCGGCAAGGTCATCCAGCAAACCCGCCTGTACGACCCGAACAAAGACGAAACCCGCGCCATGCGCAGCAAAGAGGAAGCCAACGACTACCGTTACTTCCCCGACCCGGACTTGTTGCCGGTGGTCATCGAGGACTCGTTCCTCAATGACGTGCGCACCACCCTGCCGGAACTGCCGCAGCAGAAACGCGAACGCTTCCAGGAGCAGTTTGGCCTGTCGGTCTACGATGCCAGCGTGCTGGCCTCCAGCCGTGAGCAAGCCAACTACTTCGAGCAAGTAGTGAACATTGCTGGTGACGCCAAATTGGCAGCCAACTGGGTCATGGTTGAGCTGGGCAGCCTGTTGAACAAACAGGGCCTGGAAATCGACGAAGCCCCGGTCACTGCCGAGCAGTTGGGCGGCATGCTGCTGCGCATCAAAGACAACACCATCTCCGGCAAAATTGCCAAGACCGTGTTCGAAGCCATGGCCGCAGGCGAAGGCAGCGCCGATGAAATCATCGAGAAGCGCGGCCTCAAGCAAGTCACCGACAGCGGCGCCATCTCGGCCGTTCTCGATGAAATGCTCGCGGCCAATGCCGAGCAAGTCGAGCAATATCGCGCGGCAGACGAAGCCAAGCGCGGCAAGATGTTCGGCTTCTTTGTGGGCCAGGCGATGAAAGCGTCGAAAGGCAAGGCCAACCCGCAGCAAGTGAACGAATTGCTTAAAAGCAAGCTCGAAGGCTGATAGTGATGAATGGTCCGGGTGAGATCTCATGCTCAACTCGGACCCACGGTGGGGCCAGCTTTGTATGGGAGGGGGCTTGCCCCCGATTGCGGTGTGTCAGTTGATGAATATTTGGCTGACACACCGCTATCGGGGGCAAGCCCCCTCCCACATAAGTCTCTTCCACCTTTGATATGGGGGTACCTTGAGTGAAGCGCCTAATTGGCCTCCTGGCCCTGTTCTCCCTGTTGGCCGGCTGCGCCAGCGGCGGCCTCGTCAATCCCAACGGCTACGATGAAACCGGCACCGCGTCCTATTACGGCGCCAAGCACCATGGCAAAAAGACCGCCAGCGGTGAACCCTTCAACCAGAACGCCCTGACCGCCGCCCACCGGCAATTGCCGTTCGGCACCCAGGTCAAGGTCACCAATCTCGCCAACGACAAATCCGTGGTTGTGCGCATCAATGATCGCGGGCCGCATACCCGTGGGCGCTTGATTGATCTTTCGCGCAAGGCCGCCGAACAGCTGGGCATGATCTCCAGCGGTACGGCACGCGTGCGCGTTCAAGCCATGAGCAACTAACTGACGGAGCCTTGGCCATTTTCGGATTAACCGCCCTCTCGCCCTGGAGCCTGCTGGAATTGGTCAGCGGCCTGCTGCTGCTGATCGTCGGCGCCGAGATTCTGGTGCGTGCCGCCGTGCGCCTGGCCGCCAGCCTCAAGGTACGGCCGTTGATCATCGGCCTGAGCATCGTCGCCTTCGGCAGCAGCGCGCCGCAGATGACCGTGAGTCTGCAAGCTACCCTGGCCGGCAATACCGATATTGCAGTGGGCAGCGTGATCGGCAGCAGTATCTTCAACATCCTCGTGACGTTGGGCCTGTCGGCGCTGATCATTCCGCTGCGGGTCTCGCGCCAACTGGTGCGCCTGGATATCCCGGTGATGATCCTCGCCGGGCTGCTGGTGTTTACCCTCGCAGCCAATGAAGCACTCACGCCCATCGACGGCCTGTTGCTGCTGGTAGCCCTGCTCGCCTACCTCGGTGTGCTGCATTATCAGACGCGCCATTCCCGACGCCCGCGCACGCTGGATACGGTGGCCAAGGCGCCTTGGCTGAGCAGTGTGTTGTTGATGCTCGGCGGCTTGCTGATCCTGGTGCTGGCCGGGCATTTGTTGCTCGGCGCGGCCGTGGATGTGTCGAGTGACCTGGGCCTGTCGGAACGCATCATCGGCCTGACCCTGATCGGCGTCGGCACCTCACTGCCATGCTTGGCCACATCGCTGATCGCCGCCTTGCGCGGTGAGCGTGAAATCGCCGTGGGCAACGTGATCGGCAGCAACCTGTTCAACCTGCTGGGGGTACTGGGTTTCACTGCCTTGGTGGCGCCCTCCCCGCTGTCGGTATCGCCCAACGCCTTGGACTTCGACCTGCCGGTGATGCTCGCCGCCGTGGTGCTGTGCCTGCCGGTGTTCTACACCGGCTACCGCGTAACCCGCGCCGAAGGCCTGGTGCTGCTGGGGCTGTACCTGGCGTACGGGCTGCACGTGATGGCGTTCACTACCGGCATGCCGCTTGCGACCAAGCTTGAACACCTGATGCTGTATTACGTTTTGCCAGTGCTGGTGGCGTTCCTGTTGTTCAGCACGCTGCGAGCCTGGCGCCGCCAACACAAGAGGGAATCGCAATGACCGATCAGAAAAAGCCCGGGGTTGAAATGCGTCGCCAGGTCATGGGGGATGTATTCGTCGACCGCGCGCTGGGCAATGCCACCGAGTTCACCCAGCCGCTGCAGGACTTCGTCAACGAACATGCCTGGGGTAGCGTGTGGAACCGTGAAGGTTTGCCGCTGAAAACCCGCAGCCTGATCACCCTCGCCGCCCTCACCGCGCTCAAGTGCCCGCAGGAACTTAAAGGCCATGTGCGCGGCGCGCTGAATAACGGCTGTACCGTGGAAGAGATTCGTGAGGCGTTGCTGCACTGCGCGGTGTATGCGGGCGTGCCGGCGGCGATTGATGCGTTTCGTGCGGCGCAGGAAGTGATTGAGGCGTACCAGGCTGATCAGCAGTGACTGTCAGATAGCTATCGGGGGCAAGTCGAATCGTCGCACCGCCCCTCCCACATCCGACCGCATTCTCATGTTGGAACTCGGTCAAATGTGGGAGGGGCGGTGCGACGATTCGACTTGCCCCCGATTGGCCCTCACAGACACCACAACATTCAGATCCAGCCCCCCGCCTGCAACACAAATATCCCAATATTGGTGGTCACCGCCGCCATCAACGTGGTGATCACAATAATCGCCGCCGCCAGCTCATGATTGCCCTCCGCCGCCCTGGCCATCACAAAACTCGCAGCCGCCGTCGGCGCACCGAAGTACAGGAACAAAATCCCCAACTCCGGCCCTCGGAAGCCGAGCAGCCAAGCCCCCAAGGTTGCGATAACAGGCAGCCAGACCATTTTCATCAGGCTCGCGCTCAACGCCATGTTGCCGCTCTTGCGCAATGCCGCCAATGACAAGGTGCCACCGATGCAAATCAGCGCCAGCGGCAGTGTGGTGTCGGCGAGGTACTGCAAGGATTTTTCCAACCAACCCGGCAGGCCAATCTGAAAGTAGGCAAACGGCGCGGCCACGATCACGCTGATGATCAACGGGTTGGCCACCACACTCTTGAAAATGCTCCACGGGTCGGACTTGATCACCGGGCTGTACACCGCCAGCACGATGGTCGATAGCGTGTTGTAGAACAGGATCACCAACGCCGCGAGGATCGCGCCCAGCGAGATGCCGTAGTCGCCGTACATGCTGGCAGCCAGCGCCAAGCCGATCACCCCGTTATTGCCGCGAAACGCCCCCTGGGCATAGATGCCCCGGTCTTCGCGCTTGCAGCGAAAGATCGCCCAGCCCCAGGCCAGGGCAAAGCTGACCAACGTCGCGACGGCGAAATAAATCAGCAAACCCGGCTTGAGCGCCGAATGCAGGTCGGCATGCAGGATGCCCAGAAACAGCAACGCCGGCATGGTGACGTTGAACACCAGGGAGGAAGCGGTGTGGATGAAGTTGTCGTTGATCCAGTTGATGCGCTTGAGCAGCACACCGAGGAAGAGCATGGCGAACACCGGCGCGGTGATGGTCAGGGTGGTGAGGAAGATAGCCAGCATGCCGGGGTAACCTTGGTGAGCGTCGTTAGGTGGCTAATGATAAGCCATGCTGACCTGTAGCGCCTGACAAGACGCCTTCGCGAGCAAGCCCGCTCCCACATTTGACCGCGTTCCAAAGGTCGAACTCGGTCAAATGTGGGAGCGGGCTTGCTCGCGAAGCAGGCGACTCGGTCTCAGGTAATCGGCGCGGGGTTGAACAACGTAATGTCGTTATGCAGCTTATGCCGCTCCGCCCACGTCTGCTTCTTGCCGCTGGCCACATCCAGATAGAAGTGGAACAACTCCCACCCCAACTCCTCAATGCTCGCGCGCCCGGTGGCAATACGCCCCGCATCGATATCGATAAGGTCCGGCCACCGCTGCGCCAATTCCGTACGCGTCGACACCTTCACCACCGGCGCCATCGCCAGCCCATACGGCGTGCCACGCCCAGTGGTGAACACATGCAGGTTCATCCCGGCCGCCAACTGCAAGGTGCCACACACAAAGTCACTGGCCGGCGTGGCGCAAAAGATCAGGCCCTTGCCCTTGAAGCGCTCGCCAGGGCCCAGCACGCCGTTGATCGCGCTGCTGCCAGACTTGACGATAGAGCCCAACGACTTCTCGACAATATTCGACAACCCGCCCTTCTTGTTGCCTGGCGTGGTGTTGGCGCTGCGATCGGCCTCGCCCTTGGCCAGGTAACGGTCGTACCAGTCCATTTCCCGCACCAGTTCCTGGGCCACTTCCTTGCTCTCGGCGCGGGAAGTCAGCAGGTAAATGGCATCGCGTACTTCCGTGACTTCGGAAAACATCACCGTCGCCCCGGCACGTAATAGCAAGTCCGAGGCATAACCCAGCGCCGGGTTGGCGGTGATCCCGGAAAACGCATCGCTGCCGCCGCACTGCATGCCCAGGATCAGTTCCGAGGCCGGCACAGTTTCGCGGCGGCGCTGGTCGAGTTTCTTCAAGCGCGTCTCGGCCAGTTCCATGATCTGCTCGATCATTTCGGTAAAACCGTGGCTGGAGTCCTGCAACCGATACAGCCACGGCTCGCTCAGGTCGACCGAGCTGTCGTTGTCGTGCATCACCTGCCCGGCCTGCAACTTTTCGCAGCCCAGGCTGATCACCAAGGCTTCACCGCCCAGGTTGGGGTTGCGCGCCAGGTTGCGCACGGTGCGGATCGGGATGTAGGCATCCGTCGCCGTAATGGCCACCCCGCAGCCGTAGCTGTGGGTAAGTGCCACCACGTCATCGACATGGGGGTACTTGGGCAGCAGCTCATCCTTGATGCGCTTGACCGCATGGTCCAGCACACCCGTTACGCATTGCACCGTGGTGGTGATGCCGAGGATATTGCGCGTGCCCACGGTGCCGTCGGCATTGCGGTAACCCTCGAAGGAAAACCCCTCCAAAGGCGCCTGGGTTTCAGGCACCTCGGTAGAAAGCGGCAAGCTGTCCAGCGGTGGCGCGGTGGGCATGCGCAGTTGATCTTCCTGCACCCAACTGCCGCGCGGAATCGGCGCCAGGGCGTAACCAATGGTCTGGCCGTAGCGAATAATCTGACCGCCCTCGGGGATATCTTCCAGGGTCACTTTGTGGCTCTGGGGGATGAAATCCACGGTCACCAGGCCGTCCGGGAATTCGGTCCCGGCCGGTACGCCCTGGTCATTGACCACGATCACCACGTTGTCGCGCTCGTGCAAACGAATCGAGCGCGGCGAGTCGGCATGTTCAATCAACTGCATCACACGGCCCCTCAGGAATGCGCTTCGGTTAGGTTGGTCAACTCAGGGCCCTTGGCTGGCGGCTCTTTGAGCACGACACGCTTGATCGGGCCGACGATGACCAGGTAGCTGAACACCGCCACCAGCGCGTTGGCGCCGACGAATACCAAGGCCCACTTGAACGAGCCGGTGGTGCTGATGATGTAGCCGATCACGATTGGCGTAGTGATCGACGCCAGGTTACCGAAGGTGTTGAACAAGCCGCCACTGAGGCCGGCGATTTGTTTCGGCGAGGTGTCGGACACCACCGCCCAACCGAGTGCGCCAACGCCTTTGCCGAAGAAGGCCAGAGCCATAAAGCCGACCACCATCCATTCCACGTCCACGTAGTTGCAGGCGATGATGCTGCTGGAAACCAGCAACCCGGCAATGATCGGGGCTTTGCGGGCGAAGGTCAGGGAATGGCCTTTGCGCAGCAGGTAATCGGAAATCACCCCGCCCAAAACACCGCCGATAAACCCGCAGATCGCCGGCAACGAGGCGATGAAACCGGCCTTGAGGATGGTCATGCCACGGTCTTGTACCAGGTACACCGGGAACCAGGTCAGGAAGAAGTAGGTGATGCCATTGATGCAGTACTGGCCCAGGTACACGCCAAGCATCATGCGATTGGTCAGCAACTGACGGATGTAATCCCACTTCGGGCCGTCGGTTTTCTTACCCTTGGCCTTGTCCTGGTCCATATCGACCATCGCACCGTTGGCCGCAATGTGGTTGAACTCGGCTTCGTTGATCATTGGATGCTGGCGCGGGCTGTAGATCACTTTCAGCCAAATCCCCGAGAAGACGATGCCGATCACACCCATCACGATAAACACGTGCTGCCAGCCGAAGCTGTAGACGATCCAGCCCATTAGCGGCGCGAACAACACCGTGGCGAAGTACTGCGCCGAGTTGAAGATCGCCGACGCGGTGCCGCGTTCAGCTGTAGGAAACCAGGCCGCCACAATACGGGCGTTGCCGGGGAACGATGGCGCTTCGGCCAGGCCCACCAGGAAGCGCAGCATAAACAGCGCAACGACGGCAGTGGAGACACCGAACTCACCGACATAGCCTTGCAGCACGGTGAACAGTGACCAAGTGAAGATGCTCAGGGCGTAAACTTTTTTCGAGCCGAATCGGTCCAGCAGCCAGCCGCCGGGAATTTGCCCGGCCACGTAGGCCCAACCGAATGCAGAGAAGATATAACCGAGGGTGACCGCGTCGATGCCGAGGTCTTTTTGCAGGCTGGAGCCCGCGATGGCGATAGTGGCCCGGTCGGCGTAGTTGATGGTGGTCACCAAAAAAAGCATGAGCAATATCAAATAGCGGACGTGGGTCGGCTTGGTCGCTTGCATGTAGAAGTACTCCCACTAATTATTTTTTTTGCGGGTAATGGTCTTGTTGTCTGCGGGACCGGCTTTATGTGGGAGCTGGCTTGCCGGCGATGCGGCCACCTCGGTGTGTCTGTGACACCGCAGTGATGCTATCGCAGGCAAGCCAGCTCCTACAGGAACCGGTGCCGACAGGTGTTACGTGTTACGAACCGATGTAGCTGGTTTTCACCACGGTGTAGAACTCTTGCGCATAGCGACCTTGCTCACGCGAACCATAGGATGAGCCCTTACGGCCACCGAATGGAACGTGATAGTCCACACCCGCGGTCGGCAGGTTGACCATCACCATCCCGGCCTGGGAGTGGCGCTTGAAGTGGTTGGCGTACTTGAGCGACGTAGTGGCAATGCCCGCCGACAAACCGAACTCGGTGTCGTTGGCCATGGCCAGCGCCGCCTCGTAGTCCGCCACGCGTACTATGTTGGCCACCGGGCCGAAGATCTCTTCACGGCTGATACGCATGGCGGCTTCACTGTCGGCAAACAGCGTCGGCGCCAGGTAGTAGCCTTCGGTGTCGCAGGTCACCAGGCCGCCACCGCTCACCAGCCGCGCACCCTCGCTTTGGCCGATGTCGATGTACTTCAAGTCCTGATCCAACTGGGCCTGGGAGACGACCGGGCCGATATCGGTGCCGCTTTTCAATGCGTGGCCGACCTTGATCGACTTCATGCGCTCCGCCATCGCCGCCACGAACTGGTCGTGAATGCCCGCGGTGACAATAAGACGGCTGGAAGCGGTGCAACGCTGGCCGGTGGAATAGAACGCGCTCTGCACCGACAGCTCGACAGCCTGCTTGAGGTCGGCGTCGTCGAGGATGATCTGCGGGTTCTTGCCGCCCATTTCCAACTGCACTTTGGCCTGGCGCGACACACAGCTGACAGCGATCTGACGGCCCACACCGACGGAGCCGGTGAAGCTGATGCCATCGACTTTCGCGCTGTTGACCAGTACATCGCCAACCACGCGACCACTGCCCATCACCAGGTTGAACACACCGGCCGGGAAACCGGCGCGGGAGATTATTTCGGCCAGGGCCCAAGCGCAGCCCGGTACTAACTCGGCGGGTTTGATTACCACGCAGTTGCCGTAGGCCAGGGCCGGGGCGATTTTCCAGGCAGGGATGGCGATCGGGAAGTTCCACGGGGTGATCAGGCCAACCACGCCCAAGGCCTCACGAGTGACTTCCACATTGACGCCAGGGCGTACCGACGGCACGTAGTCGCCAGACAAGCGCAGGCATTCGCCGGCGAAGAACTTGAAGATATTACCGGCGCGGGTTACTTCACCGATGGCTTCGGGCAGGGTCTTGCCCTCTTCCCGGGCCAGCAGGGTGCCGAGTTCTTCGCGACGGGCGAGGATCTCGCTGCCGACTTTGTCCAGAGCATCATGACGCGCCTGAATGCCAGAAGTGGACCAAGCAGGGAATGCGGCGCGAGCAGCATCGATAGCGGCGTTGACTTGAGCGACGTCAGCCTTGGCGTATTCGCCAATGACATCAGACAACTCCGACGGGTTGAGGTTGACGCAATAGTCGGCTCCAGCCACCCACTGGCCATTGATGTAGTTATCAAAACGTTGGACTTGGGTCACGAATTCTCTCCTGACGCAAAAGGCCGCTGATTGCTCAGCGGCCTTGTAGATAAGTTATTGCGCGCCTTGCTTGTCGATCAGCGCGGCGAGGGCTTCGTATTCTTCTGGCAGCAGGTCGGTCAGCGGCGTGCGCACTGGGCCGGCGTCATAGCCGACGATTTTTGCGCCTGCCTTGACGATGCTCACGGCATAGCCGGATTTACGGTTACGAATGTCCAGGTACGGCAGGAAGAAGTCGTCGATGATCTTGGAAACGGTAGCGTGATCATCCTTGGCAATGGCGTGGTAGAAATCCATCGCGGTTTTCGGGATGAAGTTGAACACCGCCGAGGAGTACACCGGCACCCCCAGGGCCTTGTAGGCAGCGGCGTAAACCTCTGCAGTCGGCAGGCCACCGAGGTAGCTGAAACGATCACCGAGACGACGGCGGATCGAAACCATCAGTTCGATATCGCCCAGGCCATCCTTATAGCCGATCAGGTTCGGGCAACGCTCAGCCAGGCGTTCCAGCAGCGGCGCGGTCAGGCGGCAAACGTTGCGGTTGTACACCACCACGCCGATTTTGACCGACTTGCACACGGCTTCAACGTGGGCGGCAACGCCGTCCTGGCTGGCTTCGGTGAGGTAGTGCGGCAGCAACAACAGGCCCTTGGCACCCAGGCGCTCGGCTTCTTGAGCGTATTCGATGGCCTGGCGGGTCGAACCGCCGACACCGGCAAGAATCGGCACGCTGGTCGCGCAGGTATCAACGGCGGTTTTCACCACTTGGGAATATTCGCTGGCAGCGAGGGAGAAAAACTCACCAGTACCGCCGGCCGCGAACAAGGCAGTGGCGCCGTAAGGGGCGAGCCATTCCAGACGCTTGATGTAGCCCGCCTGGTGGAAGTCACCCTGGGCATTGAAATCGGTAACCGGGAAAGACAGCAGACCGTGGGAAAGGATGGACTTCAGTTCTTGTGGATTCATTTTTCGAACACCCTGGGTAAAGACTTTCTGACGAAAGATTATTGTTGGTTGTTGATGTCGTACGTCATCGTACAACTATAAATAATTTCGTCAACAGCAATTCGTCAGTGCCGCGCACTGCCTTGGGGTGAGCGCCTGATTCTGCGGTCCTTTGGGGGTAGGAAATTATTCATCCTGCGATGGGGGCGCGCGCCAAGCGCGTGCGACGCTTTGAGGAGCACCGTTTGTCGTAACTGTGATTTCTAACAGTTTCAGATACGGCCGTTGAGATGGATAAACGCGCTTAGGAGCCAAGAATCTGGGTTCTGAATCCCCCCACGCAGCAATAACCACGGAGATTTCACCATGGCACTTCCAGTCCCTGGTCTCAATATTCCTGTTACTGAGCCATTTGACCAAGCAGAGGTCAGCCTTTCCACGCTCACCGGGCCTCTGGTGGTCAGCATTCCAGAAGACGCCATTCTCTTTGCGGACGGCACCGTGAACGTGATCCTTGGCCTTGACCCGGAAAATCCTGCCTGGGAGGGAGCGAAAATCAGTGCCGGTAGATGGCATAACGACACGGAAGAATATCAACAGCTTACGAACGTAAAAATAGACGTTCCAAAAACGGCCTTAGAGCAATTCGTGAATAAAACCACACAGCTATGCTACATAGCCATCGGTACGTCCGGCCTAACGAACAGCTCTGACCCGATCTCGCTGACCATCAACAAATAGCTCAACTACGCTGCGCTTCTGCCTCTTCATGGGCATGGCGCAGCCGCTCGCGGCTGTTGGTCAGGTGCAAGCGCATGGCCGCACGCGCCGCATCCGAATCCTGGCGGGCAATGGCTTCGTAGATCTCTTCGTGCTCACGGCTCAAGCGGCTCATGTAGTGCTGCTGGTCATCATGGGCCAAGCGTGCCGAATTCAGGCGGGTACGCGGAATGATGCTGGTGCCCAGGTGGGTCATGATGTCGGTGAAGTAGCGGTTGCCGGTGGACAGCGCAATTTCCAGATGGAAAGCAAAGTCGGACGCCACCGCATCGCCAGCGTGGGCCGCGCTTTCATTCAGGGCATCAAGAGCTGCACGCATGGTCGCCAGTTGCTCAGCGGTGCGGCGCATTGCAGCGAGGCCGGCGGACTCCACCTCCAGGCTGATACGCAGCTCCAGAATCGCCAACACATCACGCAGGGTGACGACGGTAGCCGGGTCGATACGAAAGCCGCTGGGGCTTGGTGTATCCAGCACGAAGGTGCCGATACCATGGCGGGTTTCCACCTGCCCTGCCGCCTGCAAACGCGAGATCGCTTCACGTACCACCGTGCGGCTGACGCCATGGGCTTCCATGATGGCCGACTCGGTGGGCAGCTTGTCACCGCGCTTGAGCTCACCGTCGCGGATCTGCTCGGACAACACCGTGACCAATTCCTGGGCAAGGCTGCGGCGCTTGCGGGGAAGACGAGGGGCGGTGTTGGTGTTTTCCATGATGAATCATCTATCTCGGTGAGCTTGAGCAGGCATCATAGCTTATGACTGTTGTACGATCACCGTCCGGGTGCGACTTTCACCCCTATCCTGCGCGCAAAAAAATGCCCCGACGCAAGTCGAGGCATTTTCCAGGCTCACCCAAGGGCGAAAGCCGGTTACTTCACCACTTTGAGGCTTGGCCGACCGCTTGGGCGCGGTGGCTCGGCATCCGGTGGCGGCAGGTCATCGCCGTCTTCGTTTTCGATCGATTCGTCATCCTCGAAAGGCGACTCCAGATCAAACACCATGCCTTGGCCGTTCTCCCGGGCGTAGATCCCAAGGATGGCGCCAATCGGCACGAACAGCGTGTGCGGCACACCGCCGAAACGCCCTTCGAAGCTCACCGCTTCGTTGTCCATGTGCAGGTGGCGCACGGCACTGGGCGACACGTTCAACACAATCTGCCCGTCACTGGCAAAACCCTGCGGCACCTGCACCGCAGGAAATTCGGAATTGACCAGCATGTGCGGGGTGCAATCGTTGTCCACAATCCACTCATAGAGCGCGCGGACCAGGTAAGGTCGACTGGAGTTCATCAACGGCTCCTTAAGCCTTAGCGCATATCGCGTTCGACACCAGACAGACTCGCCTGGAAAGCCTCACGCGCAAACTGGCGCTCCATGTAATCAAGCAGCGGCTTGGCAGGCCGCGGCAGTTCAATACCGAGAATCGGCAAGCGCCAGAGTATCGGTAATAGGCAGCAATCGACCAAACTTTGTTCCTCACTGAGGAAAAAAGGTTTATCGGCGAACAACGGCGAAACGCCGGTCAGGCTCTCGCGCAATTCCTTACGCGCCTGTACACGGGCAGGCTCTTTTGTACGCGTATCCAGAATCAGATCCACCAACCCGCACCAGTCACGCTGGATCCGATGGATCAGCAAGCGGCTGTTGGCACGCGCCACCGGGTACACCGGCAGCAAAGGTGGATGTGGGTAACGCTCATCCAGGTATTCCATCACGACGGTGGACTCCCACAACGCCAAGTCACGATCGACCAGGGTGGGCAGGCTGCCGTAAGGGTTCACTTCGATCAGTTTTGGCGGCTGACGGCCCGCCTCCACAGTGATGATCTCGGCGCTGACACCCTTCTCTGCGAGCACGATACGTACTCGGTGGGAATAGTGGTCGGCGGGGTCGGAGTAACAGGCCAACCGATTGGTCACGCCCATGGCGGTCCTCCTCGCTTGTTGAAATTATCGAAAGCTCAAAAACGAGCGCGCCCAGAAAGCATCTCTGTAACAACCGGTTCAACCAGGTCGCTACGTATTCAGAGATGCCGCTGGGCGCGCAAGATTAACAGCAATTGCTTACGGTTGGATCAATGCACATCTTTCCAGTATTCGCGTTTGAGCAGATAGGCGAATACAAAGAAGAAAGCCAGGTACAACAACACATAGGTACCGATACGCTGGTGCTGCAATTTGACCGGGTTGGCCGAGTAGGCCAGGAAGGTCACGAGATTTTTTACCTTCTCGTCGAACTGCTCGTCAGTCAGCGCACCGGGGGTTTCTATCGTCAGTTGATCACAGGCTTCATGAGTCAACGGTGTGCCGGTCAACGGATCGTATTGCTTCTTGCCGTCTTCCACGACCTGAATCTGCTTGCATCCTACCACTTGCTTGCCTTGCAGGCCGACCAGAACGTTCGGCATGCCGACATTCGGGAACACACGGTTGTTCACGCCATAAGGGCGTGCCGGGTCTTCGTAGAAGGATTTCAAGTAGCCGTAGAGCCAATCGGTACCCCGCACGCGGGCTACCAGGGTCAGGTCGGGCGGGGCTGCGCCGAACCAGGTCTTGGCGTCTGCGGGCTGCATGCCGATGTTCATGTGGTCGCCAATTTTGGCACCGCTGAACACCGAGTGGCTGAGCATCACGTCATGGGGGATACCCAAGTCATCGGCCACACGCTCATAACGCTGGAACTTGGCGCTGTGGCAGCCCATGCAGTAGTTGGTGAAGGTGCGCAGGCCATCCTGCATGGCCGCCTTGTCGGAAACGTCGATATCGACCTTTTCCAGCTGCGGGCCACCGTGCTCAGCGGCGAAAGACAGCAGCGGCAGCGCCGCAAGCATCAATGCAACGAATAATTTTTTCATCAGCCAGTCACCCTTTCCGGAACCGGTTTGGTCTTCTCGAGCCGGGTGTAGAACGGCATCAGAATGAAGTAGGCGAAGTACAGGAAGGTGCAGACCTGCGACAGCAGCGTACGCTCAGGGGTCGGCGCCAATACGCCCAGCACACCCAGGATCACGAACGAGATGCAGAACACCCACAGCCAGATTTTGCTCAACCAGCCCTTGTAGCGCATGGACTTGACCGGGCTTCGGTCGAGCCAAGGCAACACGAACAGCACCGCAATGGCTGCGCCCATGGCGATTACGCCCAGGAGTTTGTCGGGAATCGCCCGCAAGATCGCGTAGAACGGCGTGAAGTACCAAACCGGCGCAATGTGCTCAGGCGTCTTGAAGGCGTTGGCTTGTTCGAAGTTCGGCTTCTCCAGGAAATAACCACCCATCTCCGGGAAAAAGAACACGATCGAGCAAAACACGAACAAGAACACGACGACGCCAACAATGTCTTTCACGGTGTAGTAAGGGTGGAACGGGATGCCATCCAGCGGGATGCCGTTCTCGTCCTTGTGCTTCTTGATGTCCACGCCATCCGGGTTGTTAGAACCCACTTCGTGCAGCGCCAGGATGTGCAGCACCACCAAGCCCAGAATCACGATCGGCAAGGCTACAACGTGCAAGGCGAAGAAGCGGTTCAGGGTGATGCCGGAGATCAGGTAGTCACCGCGAATCCACTGGGTCAGGTCGTTGCCGATCACCGGAATGGCACCGAACAGCGAGATGATCACCTGGGCGCCCCAGTACGACATCTGGCCCCAGGGCAGCAGGTAGCCCATGAAGGCTTCGGCCATCAGCGCCAGGTAGATCAGCATGCCGAAGACCCACACCAACTCACGGGGCTTCTGGTACGACCCGTAGAGCAGGCCACGGAACATGTGCATGTACACGACGATAAAGAATGCCGAAGCACCGGTGGAGTGCAGCAGGCGCAGGATCGAGCCGTACTCGACGTCGCGCATGATGTATTCGACGGAGGCGAACGCCTCTTCGGCCGACGGGGTGTAGCTCATCGTCAGCCAGACACCGGTCACGATCTGGTTGACCAGCACCAGCAGCGCCAGGGAGCCGAAGAAGTAGAAGAAGTTGAAGTTTTTTGGTGCGTAATACTTGCTGAGGTGGTCTTCCCACATTTTTGTGGCGGGGAAGCGTGCATCCACCCAATCCATGAACTTGCTCATCAGGCCTTCTCCCCCTGGTCGACACCAATGATAACGATACTGTCAGTCTCGTATTGATGCGGCGGAACTGGCAGGTTCAAAGGCGCGGGTTGTGACTTGTAGACGCGGCCGGCCAGGTCGTAGTGCGAGCCATGGCAGGGGCAGAAGTATCCACCAACCCAGTCTTTGCCAAGGTCGGCAGGCGCGACTTCCGGACGGAAAGTAGGCGAACAGCCCAAGTGAGTGCAGATACCGATCAGCAGCAGAATCTCTGGCTTGATCGAGCGAACTTCCTTATCGACGTAGGCGGGTTGGTCGGAATTTTTAGAGTCGGGATCAGACAGCTGACCCTCGATTTTCTTCAGATTCCCCAGGATCTCCTCGGTACGGCGAACAATGAAAACCGGCTGGCCGCGCCACTCAGCAATCATCTGCTGGCCTGGCTCGATCTTGCTGATATTCACTTTCACCGGTGCACCTGCGGCTTTCGCCTTGGCACTGGGAAACCATGACCCCACGAACGGGACCGCAGCCCCCACCGCTCCTGCAGCACCCACCACGGATGTGGCTGCTACCAAGAAGCGACGCCGGCCTGCATTCACGCCGTCATTGCTCATTCAGTCCTCTCCCATCAGCTTTTTGGCCTGTTAAATCAGGCGTCTACTAAGTGTTGAAACTTTACTTATAAAATTTTTGCCGAATGGTAATGAAAAGCCCACACTCTGACAAGGGAATTACCCGGAGCTCGGGTTCCAGGCCTTGTAGTATAGGGGCTCTACGGATGTGGCAAGTTGTCACGGCGTTTTTTTGCATAAATCGCAGGCAATAAAAAACGCCCAGCTCCGTGAGGAGACTGGGCGTTTTTGTGGAACGTAAAGCGAATTAACGCTTCGAGTACTGCGGACGCTTACGCGCTTTACGCAGACCGACTTTCTTACGTTCAACTTCACGAGCATCGCGAGTAACGAAGCCAGCTTTGCGCAGAGCGCCACGCAGGGTTTCGTCGTACTGCATCAGAGCGCGAGTGATACCGTGGCGGATTGCGCCAGCTTGACCACTTACACCGCCACCGATAACGGTGACGTAGATGTCGAACTTTTCAACGGTCTCGGTCAGTTCCAGCGGCTGACGAACTACCATGCGGGCAGTTTCGCGACCGAAGAAGTTTTCCAGAGTGCGGTTGTTGATCGAGATGTTACCAGTACCCGGACGCAGGAAAACGCGAGCGGTTGCGGTTTTGCGACGGCCAGTGCCGTAATTTTGAGTCGCCGACATAATGAACTATTCCGTTAAAACTTCAGTTCTTGGGGCTGCTGAGCAGCATGAGGGTGTACAGCGCCCGCATAGACTTTCAGCTTGCGAAACATATCGCGACCCAGTGGGCCCTTAGGCAGCATACCTTTTACCGCGATTTCGATCGGGGCTTCAGGTTTCTTGGAGATCAGGCCTTCGAAGTTCGAGGACTTGATACCGCCTGGGAAACCGGAGTGACGGTAGTACATTTTGTCTTGCGCTTTGTTGCCGGTAACACGTACCTGCTCAGCGTTGATGATCACGATGTAGTCACCGGTATCAACGTGAGGGGTGTACTCAGGCTTGTGCTTGCCACGCAGACGGCTGGCGACTTCAGTGGCCAGACGACCCAGGGTCTGACCAGCGGCGTCGACGACAAACCAGTCGCGCTGAACTGTTTCCGGTTTTGCAGTAAAAGTTGTCATTCTTTAATAGCCTCAGGGGCCGCCCTGTAAATTAGACGGCGGATCTTACTGAATAGTGCGTACTTTGACAAGTCAAAGGCAGCCGGATACAGACGCTATCGGGGGCTCGGGTCGGCGCGTCCGTTCAACGGCAAGATTCTTCGGCAGGCGGCGCATCACTTCCACTGCAGAAAGAGGTGGGCAATTATGCAGATTGCGAAAAAAAATTCAACCTGCTTTTATGATTGTTTTCCCTGAAGGAGTACCCGATGGATTATCGACAGCTGGGCCGTACAGATCTGAACGTGAGCGCGATAGCCTTGGGCACCATGACCTGGGGCGAGCAGAACAGCGAGGCAGAGGCGTTCGCACAGATCGAGCGAGCCAAGGCCGCGGGGATCAACTTCCTCGACACGGCCGAAATGTACCCGGTGCCGCCCAAGGCCGACACCTATGCCACCACCGAGCGTTACATCGGTAATTACTTCAAAGGCCGTGGCGACCGTGCCGACTGGATTCTCGCCAGCAAGATCGCCGGCCCCGGCAACACCATCGACTACATCCGCGACGGCCACCTGCGTCACAACCGCAAGCACATCGTCGACGCACTGGATGCCAGCCTCAAGCGCCTACAGACCGACTGGATCGACCTCTACCAACTGCACTGGCCCGAGCGCAGCACCAACTTCTTCGGCCAACTGAGCTACAAGCACAAGGACGAAGACGACCTCACCCCGCTGGAAGAAACCCTCGAAGCGCTGGACGAGCAAGTGAAGGCCGGCAAGATCCGCCACATCGGCCTGTCCAACGAAACTCCGTGGGGCACCATGAAGTTCCTGGCACTGGCCGAAGCCCGTGGCTGGACGCGCGCGGTGTCGATCCAGAACCCCTACAACCTGCTCAACCGCAGTTTTGAAGTAGGCCTGGCAGAAGTCGCGATTCGCGAACAATGCGGCCTGCTGGCCTACTCGCCCCTGGCGTTCGGCATGCTCAGCGGCAAGTACGAAGGTGGCGCACGCCCGGCCAAGGCACGCCTGACCGAATACAGCCGTTTCAGCCGGTATTTCAACCCACAGTCGGAGGCGGCGTGCAGCCGTTATGTGGCGTTGGCGCGCGAGCACGGCCTGGACCCGGCGCAGATGGCCTTGGCGTTTGTGACGCAACAGCCGTTTGTGACCAGCAATATCATCGGGGCCACTTCGCTTGAGCAGTTGGATAGCAACATTGCCAGTGCTGACCTGAAGCTGTCCAAAGAGGTGTTGGAGGGGATTGAGGCGATTCAGAAGGATCATCCGAACCCTGCGCCTTGATTGACCGGTAAACCGCTTTCGCGAGCAAGCCCGCTCCCACATTTGACCGAGCTCCGACATGAGAATGCGGTCGAATGTGGGAGCGGGCTTGCTCGCGAAGAGGCCCTCAGCAGCACAACTAAATCATCAAAGCGACCGCGCAATAATCTCCTTCATGATCTCGTTAGTCCCCGCATAAATCCGCTGCACCCGCGCATCCGCCCACGCCCTGGCAATCGGGTATTCCCACATAAAGCCGTAGCCACCGTGCAACTGCACGCACTCGTCGAGCACCTTGCATTGCAGGTCCGTGGCCCAGTACTTGGCCATCGCGGCGGTAGGCACATCCAGCTTGCCCTCCAGGTGCAACGCCATGCACTTGTCGACAAACACACGGCCAATCTGAATCTCGGTGGCCATCTCCGCCAGCTTGAACCGCGTGTTCTGGAAGTCGGCAATCGCCTTGCCAAATGCCTTGCGCTCGCGGGTGTATTCCAACGTCCACTGCAGCGCAGCTTCGGCAGATGACAACGCACCAATTGCGACGGTCAAGCGCTCTTGAGGCAACTCCTGCATCAAGTACGCGAACCCCATGCCCGCCTGACCCAACAGGTTCTCCTTGGGTACACGCACGTCCTGGAAGAACAACTCCGAGGTGTCCTGAGCCTTCATGCCCACCTTCTCCAGGCGCTTGCCTTTGTCGAAACCCGGCGTGTCGGCTTCAACCAGAAACAGGCTGGTGCCCTTGGCGCCAGCCTTGGGATCGGTCTTGGCCACCACGATCACCAGCTCCGCCAGATAGCCGTTGGTGATAAAGGTCTTTGAGCCGTTGATCACGTATTCATCGCCGTCCAGCACCGCCGTGGTCTTCACCCCTTGCAGGTCGGAACCGGCGCCAGGCTCGGTCATCGCGATGGCCGTGACCATTTCGCCAGAGATCAATTTGGGCAAGTACTTGTGCTTCAGCGCCTCACTGCCGTAATGCAGGATGTAGGGCGCGACGATGTCCGAATGCAGTGAAAACCCGATGCCGGTGAGACCCAGCCGACTGATCTCTTCGATCACCACCGCGCTGTAGAGAAAATCTGCGCCCAACCCGCCATATTCCTCCGGCAGGTGGGAACACAGCATCCCCGCCTCCCCCGCCTTGCTCCACAGGCTGCGGTCGATATAACCCTGCTTCTCCCAGTGCCCATGGAACGGCGCGGCGTCTTTTTCGAGGAAGGTGCGCACGCTGTCGCGAAAGAGTTCGTGCTCAGGGCTGAACAAGGTTCTGGGAATCATGGGTCACCTGCGTGGATTGTCGGACAAAGACGAGCCCACAGAGCCTATGCCGCGAAGGCATCACGGGACACTGGACACATGCGACAAAAAATAAGACGATCCAGCCGTCTGGTGACCACTTTCCCCTATAAGAATAAATGAAATTATGTCTAACCAAATCTCCACGCCGTTGCGGCGCGTCAGCATTTTGGCCATTGATCGGGTATTCGCTTCAACCCTCATGCAAGCCAAGGATTTCTTCCACCTCGCCAGCCTGCGTTACGGCAAGCAACAAGGCCTGGGCCTGACGCCTGGCTTTCAAACGCGCCTGGTCAGCCCCGACGGGCAATCGGTGCGCAGCTTCAGTGATGTGATCATGCCGGTCGACGGCGGCCTCGAAGACGCCGATATCATCGTGCTACCGGCCTTCTGGGACGACTTCGACGCCCTCTGCACCCGCTACCCCCAAGTGCTCCCGTGGCTGCGCGCGCAACACGCTCGCGGCGCCGTGCTCTGCGGCGAAGCCACCGGGGTGTTCTGGCTGGCCGAAGCCGGCTTGCTCGATGGCAAGGAGGCAACCACCTACTGGCGCTTCTTCAACGCCTTCAGTGAACGCTTCCCACGGGTGCAACTCAACCAGGACAAGCACCTCACCGATGCCGACAACCTGTATTGCGCTGGCGGCACCACTTCGGCGTGCGACCTCTATATCTACCTGATCGAACGCTTCTGCGGCGCCAATATCGCCCAGGCCGTGGCCCGCGACATCCTCTACGAAGTGCAACGCAGCTACTCGCCGGGGCGTATTGGTTTTGGTGGGCAGAAGCTGCACCAGGACGTGATCATCCTGCAGATCCAACACTGGCTCGAAGAGCATTTCGCCGACAAGTTCCGCTTTGAAGACGTCGCCCGGGAACACGGCATGAGCATCCGCAACTTTATGCGCCGCTTCCAGACCGCGACCGGTGACAAGCCGTTGCATTACCTGCAACGCCTGCGAATCGAGACGGCCAAGGGCTTGCTCTCGGGCAGCCGCAAGAGCATCAAGACCATCAGTTATGAGGTGGGGTATGACGATGCGAGTTTCTTTGCGCGGTTGTTCAGGCAGCACACGGAGCTGTCGCCGAATCAGTATCGGCAGCAGTTTCAACAAGCCGCATAGGCAAGGATGTACACAAGGCAAAATGTGGGAGGGGGCTTGCCCCCGATAGCAGTGTGTCAGTTAGTACAACTGGCACTGATACACCGCTATCGGGAGCAAGCCCCCTCCCACATTTGATCTCCATTGATCTGGAGAGTGACTTAAGGCTTGTGCCCGCGAGACAGGAACTCATGGGACTGCATTTCCAGCAAGCGGCTCAGCGTACGCTGGAATTCAAAGTTCAACCGACCACCGGTGTACAGGTCCTTCAGCTCAACCTCAGCCGAGATGATCAGCTTCACGTTGCGATCGTAAAACTCATCGACCATGTTGATGAAACGTCGCGCGATATCGTCAGTGGTCACGCCCATCTGCTCCACACCGCTCAAAATCACCGCGTGGAAGATCTTGCCCAATTCGATGTAATCGTTCTGGCTGCGTGGGCCGTCGCACAGGGCGCGGAAGTCGAACCAGGCCACGTCATCGCAGGTGCGCAGGGCGACGATTTCGCGGTTCTCGATCATCAGCTTGTCGTTTTCCACCGCCTGGGTGCATTCCGGCGTGAGAGCGCGGAAGCTCTTGCGCAGGCTTTCATGCGCCGCATCATTGAGCGGGAAGTGGAACAGCTCCGCTTGCTCCAGATGACGCAGGCGGTAGTCGACACCGCTGTCGACGTTGACGATATCGGTGTGCTGCTTGATCAGCGCGATGGCCGGCAGGAAGCGCGCGCGTTGCAGGCCGTCCTTGTACAGGCCGTCGGGCACGATGTTCGAGGTGGCAACCAGGGTCACGCCGTTCTTGAACAGCTCTTCCATCAAGGTGCCAAGGATCATGGCGTCGGTGATGTCGGAAACGAAGAATTCATCGAAGCAGATCACCCGCGCTTCGTCGGAGAACCGCTTGGCGATGATGGTCAGCGGGTTTTTCTCGCCCGGCAGAGTCTTCATTTCCTCGTGCACACGCTTCATGAAGCGGTGGAAGTGCGTGCGGACTTTTTCCTTGAACGGCAGCGCTTCGAAGAAGGTGTCGACCAGGTAAGTCTTGCCACGGCCGACGCCGCCCCAGAAGTACAGGCCTTTGACCGGGGTGTGGTCTTTCTTGCCAAACAGCTTGCTGAACATCCCTGGCTTGCTTTGCGAAGCCGCGACGAGGTCGTCGTACAGGCGCTGCAAATGACGCACCGCCGTTTCCTGGGCCGCGTCATGGAAGAATTCAGGGCGTTTCAGATCAGCTTGATATCGTTCTAGGGGCGTCATAATTTCGTTAGCAAGGCAACAAAAACGGGCCGTCACTGTAACGACGGCCCTGATTAATGGCAATCAACCCTTGGTCGGGTCAATCTTCGATTGGGGTCAACGCGATGCGCAGGGCTGCGATGGCGGCGTCGCGAGCGGCGGCGTCAGCGAACTCGGCACTGTCGGCCACGGCTGCGCCGTCCAGCCATACGCTGAAGCCCAAGGCTTCGGCGCGTACGTCCAGCGCGTCACCGTTTTGCAGCTGCTTGGTCACAGCGCCAGCAGCTTTACCGTCAGCGAAGTTGCGCGACAGCAGCAATTGCTCGCCATCGGCGGCCAGCAGGCGGAAACGGAAGCTACCGTCGTCTTCGCGAAAGCTCACGAAGCGCGCGGCTTTCGCAGCTTTCTTCTTGGCGGCAACCGGCGCAGCGGCTTGCTCGACAAACGAACGCAGGCCCACCGCCTCACGCAACTCAGCCAGGAAGGGTGCAGCCACGGCACGGGCTTTCTTGGCGCCGACCAGCAGCAGGTCTTCCATGTCCGACGGGCGCGACATCAGTTGGTGGTAACGCTCGCGGGCTTCGCCCAGCTGGCCGTCCAGCAGTTGGAACAGACGGTTCTTCGCCTCGCCCCAGCCCAGGCCTTGTAGCAGTTCGGCGCGGAACGCTTCTTCCTGGGCCTTGCTGGCAAATGCCTGGAACAAGGTAAACAGGTGCGAGTTATCCGGGTCTTTGGCTTCGCCTGGGGCGCGGGAGTCGGTGACGATGCGCGAGATGGCGTCTTTCATGTCCTTGGCGCTGGTGAACAACGGGATGGTGTTGTCGTAGCTCTTGGACATCTTGCGGCCATCGAGGCCCGGCAACGTGGCGACGCTTTCTTCGATCAACGCTTCGGGCATGGTGAAGAATTCTTTGCCCTTGCCGAACAGGTGGTTGAAGCGCTGGCCGATATCACGGGCCATTTCCACATGCTGGATCTGGTCGCGGCCCACCGGCACCTTGTGGGCGTTGAACATCAGGATGTCCGCTGCCATCAACACAGGGTAGCTGTACAGGCCCATGGTGATGCCCGCGTCCGGGTCTTCGCCGGTTTCGACGTTTTTGTCTACCGAGGCCTTGTACGCATGGGCGCGGTTAAGCAGGCCTTTGGCGGCAACGCAGGTGAGCAGCCAGGTCAGCTCGGGAATTTCCGGGATGTCGGACTGGCGGTAGAAGGTCACCCGGTTCACATCCAGGCCACCGGCCAGCCAGGTCGCGGCGATTTCCATACGCGAGCGCTGGATGCGCTGCGGGTCATCGCATTTGATCAGGGCGTGGTAGTCGGCCAGAAAGTAGAACGAGTCGGCATTGGCGTCCTGGCTGGCCAGGATCGCCGGGCGGATCGCACCGGCGTAGTTGCCCAAGTGCGGCGTGCCGGTGGTGGTAATGCCGGTGAGGATACGGGTACGAGTCGTCATGGGTAATCGCTTATCAGACTGCTATCAATTCGAGAGGCGCGGCAGCACCAGATCCTTGAGGTCGGTGAGCTTGCCATGAAAAAAGTGCCCGCATTCTGCCACTTTCAGCAGCTCATGGGGGCGATTCAAGGCCGCGGACCAGTCGTAGACGGTCTGTGGGTCGACCACTTCGTCGGTTTCCGGCTGGATCAGGGTCAGTGGGCAGCCTTGGGGCAGTACATCGGTGTCGCGCAGGCGCATCACCGCAGCAGCCACCATGAACAGGTGCGCGAGTTGTTCGCCCTTGGCTTCGAGACGCCCGCCGAGACTTGCTGCAACATAACCGCCGAAAGAGAAACCCAGCAAAGTGATCGGCAGGTCCGGGTGTTTTTCCCGCAGCCAGGTGGCCGCCGCTTCGGCATCGTCCACTTCGCCGGTGCTCATGTCGTGGGTACCGGCGCTCGCGCCTACGCCCCGGTAATTGAAACGCAAAGTAATCAAACCGGCATCGCGGGCGGTGCGTTGCAGGGTCGATACGACTTTATTGAGCATGGTCCCACCCTGCACCGGGTTGGGGTGGCAGATCAGCGCCAGGCCACGTGGCTCGGGGTGGTCCAGGTACAGGGCTTCCAATTGGCCTACCGGGCCATCGATCAAAACGGGGGTTTCACGCATGAGCAAGGAATGAACTCCGTGACCTCTCAAAGGGTCGACTCGTCTAGCTAAAAGTCTGTGCATGGCATCATTGCGAGCTTAATCGCGGTATACAGCGCAGGTTTGAGCCGTTAACGTAAAGCAAAGCCGTTTATAGAGGAAGGACTCGTGGAACACTCGCTCTTAGTTTGGTTGTTGCCGACTCTCGCCCTGGTTGCCGGTGTCGCCATTGGTTTCCTGGTTGCCCGCTTGCTGCCGAATGCCGCGCCTAACCGCACGCAGCGTCAGTTGGATGACATTCAGGAACGTTTTGACAGTTATCAGAACGAGGTTGTTACCCACTTCAATAGCACCGCGAACCTGGTCAAGAAGCTCACCCAGAGCTACCAGGAAGTGCAAGATCACCTCGCCGATGGCGCTAACCGCCTGGCCCTCGACGACATTACCCGCCAGCGCCTGCTGGCTGCGCTGCATTCCGATGCACCGCAAACCCCACGGGAGCGCCTGACCCCGCCACGGGAAAACCAGGAGCCACCACGGGACTACGCGCCAAAAACGCCGAACGCCCCAGGGATGCTGGATGAGCATTACGGTTTGAAGAAGTAAGCTTTCTTCAAGCACTAAAAAGCCCGGCTGATCGATGATCAGCCGGGCTTTTTGTTGGGGGCTCATTCTCAAAGAACACTGGAGACCCAATGTGGGAGCTGGCTTGCCTGCGATAGCGACGGGTCAGCTTGCTCATCTGTCGCTGATACACCGCTATCGCAGGCAAGCCAGCTCCCACATTGATTGAGTACAGCCTTAGACGGGGTGTTGCTCCTGCAACAACCCACCCTCGATCCGCACATGCCGCCCATGGAAGCGCTTGAGGCTGCTGCGATGCCCCACGCTCACAATGCTCAACCCCGGCAATTGATCGATCAACGCCTGATACAACGTCGCCTCATCCTCTTCATCCATGGCCGACGTCGCTTCATCCATGTACAGCCACTGCGGCGCGAACAATAAAGCACGGGCAAACGCCAACCGTTGCTGCTCACCCGGCGAGAGCATGCGTTGCCAGTGGTTGGCCTCGTCAAGACGGCTGATCAGATGCGGCAAGCGGCACGTCTCAAGCACCTGTGCATAACGTTCTGCCGGGTAAACGCTGTCGTCCTGTGGATAACTCAACACGGCCTTCAACGTACCAATCGGCAGGTAAGGCTTTTGCGGCAAGAACAGGTAGCGCGCCGCCGGCAGGCGAATACTGCCGTGCCCCGCTGGCCAGAGGTGGCCCATCGCACGCAGCAAGGTGCTTTTGCCACTGCCCGACCGCCCACTGAGCATCACCCGCTGGCCGGGTTCAACGCTCATGTCGGCATCGGCCAGCAAGTGACGGCCATCGGCCAGGTCCATACCCAAGCCCTGCACCACCAGGCGTTCGCCTTCAGGGCGTACATCGATTGCCGGTGGGCGCTGCTCGTTGTCACTCATCGCTTGGTGGAAGCTGAGCAAGCGATCACTGGTGGCGCGCCACGACGCCAGGTCCGAATACGCGCTGATAAACCAGCTGAAGTTCTCCTGCACATTGCCAAACGCCGAGTTGATTTGCATCAGCTCGCCCAGTTCAATCTTGCCGGTGAAGTAGCGCGGCGCGGCAACGATAAACGGAAAGATGATCGCAATCTGGCTGTAACCCGCAGTGAAGAAGGTCAAGCGCTTGGACACTTTCATGATGTCCCAGAAGTTGTGCCAGACCTTGCCGAAGCGTGCGCTCAAGCGCTGGTTTTCATTCGGCTCCCCGTTGTAAAGCGCAATGCTCTCGGCGTTTTCACGCACACGCACCATGGAGAAACGCAGGTCGGCTTCGAACCGTTGCTGGTTATTGCTCAGGCCGATCAAGCGACGGCCAATCAAGTGCGTCAGCCAACTGCCCACGGCGGCATACAGCAGCGCGCACCAGAACATGTAGCCAGGGATGGTGATGCCGAACACTTCGATACTGCCCGACACGCCCCACAAGATAATGGAGAACGACACCAGGCTGACCACATTGCGCAGCAAACCAAGGCCCAGGCTCAAGGTGCTGGACGTGAAGTTGTTGAGGTCTTCGGAGATCCGCTGGTCCGGGTTATCGGTATAGCCGCCCTGCTCCAACTGGTAGTAGTTCTTGTGGGCGAGCCAACGAGCGAAATGCTTTTCGGTGAGCCAGGCACGCCAGCGGATGGTCAGCATCTGGGTCAGATAAGATCGGTACACCGCGCCCAAAATCGCCACGGCAGCGATCCCGCAGAAATAACCGATCAGTTGCCAGAAGGCCGCGGTGTCCTTCTTTTCCAGGGCGTTGTAGAAGTCTTTGTACCAGTGGTTGATCCACACGGAGATCGCCACGCTGAACAGCGACAGTGCAATGACCGCCACCAGTAGCAGCCAGGCCTTACCCTTCTCTTCACTGCGCCAATAGGGCGTGATCATCGCCCAGGTTCGGCGAAAGAATCGCCCACGCACCGCGTCATTGACCGCGGAGTACTCAGCGTTCTGATTCATCGTTCAGGCTCTGTAAGAAAATGTGACAGGCGTTTGAACCGATCATAGATGATCGGTTCGGCGCGCCGTGCGGCCTGAAGCAGACTGTTCAGCTGATGTTCAGATACGGCTCAGCGACGTACCGGACGCTTCTGCAACTTGCGCTGCAAGGTGCGGCGGTGCATGCCCAGGGCACGGGCAGTGGCAGAGATATTGCCTTCGTGCTCGGTGAGCACACGCTGGATGTGTTCCCACTGCAAGCGGTCTACCGACATCGGGTTTTCCGGCACCAGGGTGTCAAGGTCGGCGTGCTCGGACAGCAAGGCGGCCAGCACGTCGTCAGCATCCGCCGGCTTGCACAGGTAGTTGCAGGCGCCGCGCTTGATGGCTTCGACGGCGGTGGCGATGCTGGAGTAACCGGTGAGGATCACCACGCGCATTTCCGGGTCGAGTTCCAGCAGCTTGGGCAACAGCACCAGGCCCGAGTCGCCGTCCATTTTCAGGTCGAGGGCGGCGTAGTCCGGCAGGTCGGCCTGGGCGATAGTCAGGCCTTCTTCGGCAGAACCTGCGGTGCTGACGCGGAAACCGCGACGGCTCATGGCCCGCGCCATCACGCGGGTAAAGGTGGCGTCGTCATCTACCAGCAACAGGTGCGGCAGTTCTTCGCCTTCGACTTGGATCTCGTCACTCATCGATATCTCCTCGTGCGACACGGGGCAGGCGCAGCTCGGTGAGCGTGCCGCCTTCCTCATGACTATAGAGCTTCACTGAGCCGCCCGCGCGGGTCACGCTGGCCTTGCTCAAAAACAGGCCGAGGCCGAAGCCTTTGCCCTTGGTGGTAAAAAACGGTTTGCCGATCTGCTCGGCAATGGCCAACGGCACGCCGGCGCCGTGGTCGCGAATGCTGATGGTCACGTCTTCGGCGTCCCAGTCCAACTGTACGCCCAAGCCTTCAGGGCAGGCGTCGGCGGCGTTGTTCAGCAGATTCAGCAGCGCCTGGGTCAGGTCCGGCGGCGGCGCCATGCGCGGCACCGTGCCTTGGCCGAGCAGATTGAAGCGATAACTGGCCTCGGGACGCATCAGGTGCCAGCGGTTGAGGGCTTCATCGAGCCACTGGGTGACGTCCTGCATCTCGACCGCCAGGCGACGATTGGCTTCAGCGGCGCGTACCAGTTGCTGCAAGGTCTGCTTGCACTGTTTGACCTGTTCACGCAGCACGCCGAGGTCTTCTTGCAGCGCCGGGTCGTGATGGTCCTGGGTCATTTCGTTGAGCAATACGCTCATGGTGGCCAACGGCGTGCCCAGCTCATGGGCGGCGCCGGCGGCCTGGGTGGCGACAGCCAGCAGTTGCTGGTCGCGCAGGCCTTCTTCACGGCGAATGGCGCGCAGCTCTTCCTGGCGGCGCAGTTCTTCGGCCATGCGTGCGGCAAAAAAGGTAATAACGGCAGCGGAGAGGGCGAAACTCAGCCACATCCCGTAGATCTGCAGGTTTTCCCGTGCGATCGGGAAGGTTTGCAGCGGATAGAAGCGCGCCAGCAACAGGGTGTACAGCGCCAGCGCGATACCCGACAACGCAACCGAATAACGCCATGGCAACGTCACTGCGGCGATGGTCAGTGGCACCAGGTAATAAGAAACAAACGGGTTGGTGGAACCCCCGGAGAAATACAGCAACACACTGTGGATAAACAGGTCGCAGGCCAGTTGCAGGGCGTATTCCAGCTCAGTTACCGGCCACGTGGTGCGCAGCCGAATAGCCGTGAATACACACAGCACAATGGAGAACCCGAGGGTCACGCCCAATTGCAGCCAGGGCAACGGCAACAGGTCGAACCAATAGGCGAGCCCCACGGAGCCGGCCTGTGCGGCCAGTACCAGGGTACGGATGAACGTCAGGCGCCAGAGGTTCTGGCGTGTGGCGGAAGTCAGTTTTACGGCGGCGAGCATGAGCTCTCCCGGTGAGCGCTGCAGGCAGATCGCAGAGAGTATAACCAACACACGAGGACGGCAGTGCACGTGCGGCAAACCGCCACAGACGCCTCGGCCACATATTCTGCGGCATTCGCTCAGGAACCGTCATTCACCGGATGCCACCCAAGTGCCCAAGCCCAGATTGATGGGCGAGTGTATTTTCAACCGCCCAGGATATGACTTATGAGTGTAAATGCTACTTTATCCGCTCACCGATCCTACACAAATGACCCCCGCTCAGGCGCCACGCAAGGTCGGCAGAAACGCGCGTTGGATCAAAATCCTCCCGACGAGCAGTTATTGATCCAAACCCTTAAGCCGAGGGCCTTCAATGCCGGTGGCACTGACTACGACCTGATCAGCGTTAACCCCGATCCAGGCAAAACCGTCGGGGCGGGTGAAAAGATCGCTACACCTGTCGTTTTAGGCCCCAATCTCGATATCGACAGCTACGCCGAACACCTGGCCAGGGATTTTAAGACCGCGACACAGGATGCCGCGCGGACCGTCAAGCAAATGTTCAAGCAAACATGGAACCTGGACATCGACCCAGACAACACTTACCTGGCCACCTTCGATTACAACACCACGGGAGCGCCACCCTACCCCGCCAAGCTCGTCAAGCAGATCAGCCTGACGCAAGCCATGCTCAAAAATGCCCAAGACACGCCAACCGGCAACGGCGTATTGGTGCCCCACTACACCGGTGGCCCGACCGTGAGGCTGGTCGACAACCTGCCACGGGTGGCTCCAGGTACATTCGATTTGGCCGATCGTATAAACCCAGGACGCGAGTCCGCACATATCACTCATACCTATCAAGGCATCTATAGCGCCGCAGCCGTTGGCAGTTCACAGGCCTATGGCGCTTCGACCCAACTGCCCGTGTCACCTCACGCATTCAAGGCACAGATTTGGAGCACCGACTTCCACCGTCCGCACACCGAGTTTCTGAATACGTTCTGGGACAGCCATGACCGCAAGTACCCCATCGTGGCTAAAGCGGCGCTCGTCAAGGCGGCGGACGCACAACACCAGGCGGGCAGCCTTACGTTGCAAGACAAGCAGTTGGTCATGCGCGCAACCGGGCTGGCCGCCAGCACACAGGCTTGGGCTGACATCTTGCTCACCGACTTGATGCTACCCACGCCAACGGATCCTGGGCTGGAGGTGGGGCTGCTGAGACTGGGTCGCTATGAATCGACCGACCTGATGGTCATTACCGACAAAACGACGCGCCTGGACGCCGACCGCAAGCCGATCAACCGGACACTGCTCTACATTCCGGGCAACTCTTCGCCAATTCATGCCTTTGACAGCGTTGATCAGATGAAGCACTGGCTTGCACGCCAGGCGGCCGAGCCAGCAAAGCTCAAAGCATTGGAGTCGCATTTCAAACATGACGACTTGAAAGGCAGCGTGTGGCATTCCGGCGTCAATGAAACGCTGCACGGCCTGGCCAACTGGCCAAAGCCTGGCCGCCGTTATACCTGGGACCCGTCACAGACCTTGGGGATACAAAGCTACAACCCAACGGGGCGGGCAAACGCAGGAGCCGATATCGACACCACAGGGGATGTCTTTCAACAGATCAGCGAGCGCCAACGCCTGCGCTCGTACGCTGACGCCCGAGAGCAGATCACCACTGACGCCGACGTGGTTAAAGCCAATATCCTGTCTGGGCTGAGCAAAGCGGCGATGGTAGCCATGCTGTTCGCGCCGCTGGCCATTGCCATCCCTGAAGTCGCGCTGGCGCTGGATGCGCTGTACATCGCTTCGGGAATCACCGAAGCCGGGGTCGGGGCAGATGACATGGCCAAAGGTCGGCCCGGCGGCACCGAACACGTGATCTTTGGCGTACTTAACGCCGCACTGCCCGTCGCCACGCGCGTGGCGGGCCAGGCCCGCAAGGTGGTTGAGGAAGGCACCGTGCTCGACGCGCAACGCCCCACCGAGCAGCCACGGGCACCTGCCCCCTTTGAGCGAGACCCGATCACTCTGGATATTGACAATGAGCTGCCGGCCCAAACCCACTCGCCAGCACCCGCGACATCCGTCACCGAAACCCTGTCAGAGGACGGCGAACTCGTCACACTCACGGGCACCAAGGACAACCTTAAAAGAGTCGAAGACAACCTCTACACCTTCGCCGACATGAACAAAAAAGGCACTCAGCATCGGCTCAACATCATCGGCCACGGTGACGGCACGCACATCTACTACAAGGGCCGCAAACACACCCCACAAGGCCTGTTCGACACACTCAAGCGCAACGGTATTTTCCCACAGCACTACGACAATATCCGCCTGCTGAGTTGTTACTCAGGCAAGCTCGGCGAGAACTCTTTCGCCGCCGAGTTTCAGCGGCTCACCGAACGCCCGGTAAAGGGTTACATCGGTGAAGTGACTGCCCGGTACTCTGCCGAAAAAATAGTGGGCGACCCGGAAGTTATTTATCAGAGCGGCGAGGACCCGGTTTACATCGACCAACCCACAGACGACGACGGTGTAGAGAGCAAGGAATTCAAACCGGAAAAAAATAACCCTTATTGGGTATTCAAGAACCCCCTCAAATGGTGGACATTTGACTACAGGCCTGTGGTTTTCCCGCTGGCGGACGCTGCCCTCTAACCCGGAAAACCGCGCAGGTGCAATTTGTTTGAATTGTGTAAACCCGAAGAACCCGATGCCAGCGTCTACAGTCATACCGAACACGGCTATACCTACACAGCCACTATCAAGGAGCTCTCATGTCTCGTTTCACTCGCAGTGCAGCCGTTATCACCCTCGGCGTCGCCACCCTTGCCAGCCTTCCTGCGCTGGCCGCCGATGCGCTGAACTACAACCAGATTTCCCTGCGCGCGGAGGTCAGCCAGGAGGTAGCCCGCGACAAGATGATCGTGACCTTCTACACCGAGTCCCAGAACACCGACCCGGCCAAGCTCGCCGCCGAAATCACCACCACCATGAACAAGGCCCTGGCCCAAGCCCGAGAAGTCAACGGCGTGACCCTGCGCCAGGGCAGCCGTAACAGCTACCCGATCTACGACAACAAAACCCAGAAGATCACCGGCTGGCGTGAACGCGCCGAACTGCGCCTGGAAAGCGCAGACTTCCCGGCGCTGTCCAAGCTCACGGGCGAGCTGCTCAACACCCTGAAAATGGACAGCATGGACTTCGCCATCGCCGACGCTACGCGCAAATCCAGCGAAGACGCGCTGCTCAAGGACGCGGTTGCGGCGTTCAAGGCACGCGCCCAACTGGCCACCGATGCGTTGGGCGGCAAGGGCTACAAGATCGTCAACCTGAACTTCAACACCAACGGTTATCCACAGCCTTACGCGCGTGGCGGCATGATGATGAAAGCCGCAATGGCCGATTCAGCGCCGACGCCTGAAGTGGAAGCGGGCACCAGCCAGGTCAGCATGTCGGCAGACGGGGTCATTGAAGTACTTCAGTAAAAGTCCTACGAACACAAAGACGGTGCGCACTCAGGTGTGCGCCGTTTTTCATTTGCTGTCATCAGCGGTAACTGACAATAGCGCTTAATGATGGAGTTACTCGTCCAGTTTGCGACACACATCAATATCCACAGACTGACAAGGAGTGATCTGCGGGCGTGTATTCAAACCCAAGACGAGAACTCCAAAGATGACACCTTCTATCTTAAAGCAGCAGCCACTTCCTACCCTGCGACCCTCACCTGAACCTCGCGTAGACAACCCACCACATTCCGCCACGCTGCCTAACTCTCGCGCTCAAGGCGATAGCCAGTTGGTACAAAACTTCCTCAGCGTCCTCAAGTCCACAAGAGGGGAATATGCCGCGGCGGTTCAAATCCCCCCAAACTCCACCCTGGGCCAATGGCGAACCCAAATGGCAATTGCGCTGAAAGCCCCTGACTTTCAAGACTGGATCAAGAGCAAGGGCATTAACCCGGCGAGCATCGTCATTCTTCCCGACAGCAACTCAATTTCGGTGGGTTTGAATCACCAACGCGTGACTTTCAACCTGAACGATAACTCCGGATGGGCGGCTGTCGCGGCCCCCATACTGTCGGCAGGCAAAGTGCTCGCCAGTGGAGGCGGGGATACCGTTCACTTTAACGATGCCTTCAGCGATACATTTGAGCTGGGGAAGGTTGCACACTTCTACGGCTTGCCAGACCTGACAAAGGCTACGAGGGGCGAGCTTGAACGCACACGCACCTTCCCGCAGGTCGGGCAAACAGACGCCTTTCGATCACCCTCCCTACGCGGGAGTGAGGCGCTGGCCGAGCAACAACGTGCAGTTGCAGAGGCTTACAAACGCCATGCTGCCAACGCCAATCCCGCAGCGCCGGGTGATGAAGAACTGCTAGAAGGGTTTACTCGCCAATGGCAGAACAAGGTCGACGGCCAGCCCGTGGCCTTGATATCGATACCGCACCAGACCGTTCTGGGCCAATGGCTGGGGCTCTATCGAAACCTGTTTGAAGGCTCGACCGCCCAGAACTGGATGCGTGAGCAGAAAATCGATCCATCGACGGTAAAAATCGTGCCCTCCACTGGCAGTCTGTCTGCGAAAGTCGATGGGGCTTGGAAACAGTTTGAATTGACCGACACATCGGGCTGGAGACAAATTGCAGGGCCTTTGCTCGACGTGGCCAAAGTCATTGCGCCCGCCCCCAATCAATCACTGAGTCCGGCTTTCGGTACTGGGTTGATCGGGGCATCAATGAAGGTGGTCGCCGAGTTTTATGGAGAACGCAATACCGCCAATGCCGGTCAGAGCAAGCAGCGTATCGAGCAGTTGAACAGCCAGAAAACCTTCAACGCCCCTCTAAAACAAACACAATCGATACAAGCCCTTGAAACCCAGCGCGCTGCTGCCGAAACGTTCTATCCCCAGGCACCTGCCAAACTCGCTTACACAAAGCAGGCAATTGGCGTGACAGAAGCAATGCCAAACCTGCGGGCTGAGGCAAAAAAACTGGCAGAGAAAATCCTCAGGGAGCATTTGCCCGCAGATCAGTTGGCCAAACTTGAGCCATTGGATGCCGACAAACTGTACCTGCATCAGTTTCAGGGCGGCGTCACAGAGTCTCGTGCACGCTCAGGGTGGGAGCACCCCAATGAGGAACCTCACCAGTCCAGAACACTGACAGAAGCCGTGATGAGTAATTTCTCATGGCATGACCAGCTTCCTGGCGAGCTTGATGCAAACGGCGGGATTTACACCGAAGGTCCAGACCAAAGCAAGAACAAGGGATACGGTGCGCACAACGAATTCCCATTCAGCCCTTCGGTATTTATGAAGGGCGTAAAGGCTGCCAATTTCGAGGATATTGCGGACAAGAACAACAGCGAGTTCTGGACGAACCACGAAAGTGAATTTCGCTCAGTGGCGAAGGGCACATTCGTCGATAAGGCACGCCAGCAATTAAAGGCTTTTGAGGGTAAGTCTAAAACCGAACAGGCCCTGCAACCCGACGAACAAAAATTCACCCGCGATGACTACAAGTTGGTCATGGAGGCGGCGTCCAACGTTCCCGTAGATGAGAACGCTCCGGTGACCCTTGACCAGTTGCAGGTCGAGGCGCCAGCGAAAGGCAAACTACGGGCACATGTTTTCGACATCAACGGGTACCCAAGCAATATCATTCGATTCGCCGACCTGGATGACAACCAATACAGCTATGTGAACAACCGCCGGGACGGCAGGCAAGTTCTCTACATTCCTGGCGCCAACCCAGCATTTTTGCGCTTTGATTCGCTGAAGAAAATGGACGACTGGGTGGTCGCTCAAGCCAAGGACCCACGAAAACGCGAGGCCCTGGCATCGCACTTTTCTTCCTATAACCGCCAGGACGGTGGCGCTTTTGGCAAGTACGGTGTTGACTCATCTTTGGCTCACCTTGCCAGCGGCGATTGGGAAAACTGGGAAGGCAAAACCATTGACCGTGGCGACATCAAAATCGAAGGAGACGTCTTTACCCATCTGAAGGATGAGGCGAAGACTCGTATGAGCAGCGATGCCGATATCGCGATCAAATCCAACGGCGAGGTGCGCTGGGACACTTTTCTAAATGACGTGTCGGTTGGTGCTCAACTTCTCGCCAAATTGGCGCCTTTAGGTTGGCCCTTTGCCGCTGCTGCCGTTGCTACCGGTCTGACTGAAGTAGTCCTCGGGGTGAAAAAAGCCGCTTCAGGCGACACCGAGGCAGAACGCAAGGACGGTGCCTGGAAAGTGTTTGATGGCACGCTCAACACCTTGTTCTCGGCGGGCGCCAGTGGGGTGGCGAAAGATCCGTTTGAATTGCCTACAGAGCAACTGCCACCGTCAGAAAAACCCTCAGTCAACGTCGAGGAAGGCACACCCCGAGAGCCACGAACATACCCCCCAGAAAAACAGCCTGCCCCCGATGCACCTCGCGTCCGGACGCCGTCGTCGAGCCTGGTCAAAATGAGCGACTATGTTGTGCCTAGAGGCGAGGAGTACATCGCTAATGTCCAACCCGATGCCTTGGGTGTTTACCGATTGACAGGGAGCGAAGGTGAGCGCTGGCACTTTGTCCGCTACACCGATGAAACGGGCATTAGCCAAGTGTTTGAAATCGAAAACTGGTACAAGGCTGGCGACAGTACAAGTTCAATTGTTAATCCCAGCACCGCAATGGCAGTGATGAGAGTTCATCCTGGCCGCGATGGTGAGTGGGTACGGGCTCCGGGAGATGCCGGTATAAAGTGGCCTTGGAAGCGCCCGGTTTCGCCAACCCCCAGTGTTGATCTAAAGGCCCCTGCCACGTTTGCCAATGAGTTCCTCGAAGTCGATGGCACGCAAATGGCGGGGGCCGATAAGCTCGATAAAGTATTGAAAGCCAGCGAGGGAAGCCAGATCGAGCTCTCCACCATGAACTTTGAAGAAAACGGGGTCATTAGAAGAACGTTCAATGCGTTCTGGAAAGTCGACAAGAGTGAATTTGCCGTCGCGCCTGAAGAGCAAGCCCACATTACGGAACACAGTACAAGTGAGTACTCGGCGCCCTTTATCAAGGATCTCAATCGCAACCCTTACACCGTCACCACTACCGAAAACGGTGTGCGCGTGACCACGCGACTGGATGCCGCTGCAGACACGGCAGACGCTCTCAGCCAAAGAAGGTTGGCCCAGTTCGAGGCCGTAATCCCCGACGCCGATTTGCGCGCCCGGATCTCCGAAGTGGCCCACCAAGGCGCTATCGGACCCGGCGTTGCTGATTTGCACGGAATGAAACTGCAAGATGGCTACTACTTCGGGGCCAAGAATACCCAGTACCAGATTGAATACGACGCTTCGAAGAGCCTGACCAGAGTCCATGTCACTTCTGAAGGACACCTCTCCAACCCGGATCAAGACCTCACTAATGTCCCTGGTTATCAGGTAACCATCAAGAGAACCTTCACAATTCGGGAGGGTAACGGGTTGGAAAGTTCTTATGAAATCGACAAGGATGCTCCCACCACCATCGAGGTCCGCGCCTCGTAGAATCCACAAATCCGGCGAATCGCCCCTTACCTGACACACCTGAACGGCGGTAACCTCGGTGACCGCCGTTTTCGTTTGGGCAGCTTATCTATGCCTGCCATTTCAGGGGTCTCCATGGAAAGAATCACCTTCAAACCGCTGCTCCTCGCCGCTGGCCTGTTGGCCTTTATGCCGTTGGCCCAAGCGGCCAGCACCCTGGTCTACTGCTCCGAAGCCAGCCCCGCCGGTTTCGACCCCAGCCAGTACACCAGCGGTACCGATTTTGATGCGTCGGCCGAAACCGTGTTCAACCGCCTGACCCAGTTCAAGCGCGGGGGTACCGAAGTCGAGCCCGGCCTGGCGACACGCTGGGATGTGTCTAAAGACGGCCTGACCTACACCTTCCACCTGCGCGATGGCGTCAAGTTCCACACCACTGATTTTTTCACCCCTACCCGCGACTTCAACGCGGATGATGTGCTGTTCACCTTCAACCGCCTGCTGGATGCCGAGAGTCCGTTTCGCAAAGCCTACCCTTCCGAGTCGCCCTACTTCACCGACATGGGGCTGAACACCACGATCAAGAGCGTCGAAAAACTCGACGACCACAGCGTGCGCTTCAACCTCAATAATGTGGACGCCGCCTTCGTGCAAAACCTGGCGATGAGTTTTGCCTCGGTGCAGTCCGCCGAATACGCTGCCCAATTGCTCAAGCAGGGTACTGCCTCCGACATCAACCAAAAACCGGTGGGCACCGGCCCCTTCGTGTTCAAGCGCTACCAGAAGGATTCGCAGATTCGCTACGTGGCCAATAAACAGTATTGGAAACCCGAGGACGTGAAACTGGACAACCTGGTGCTCGCCATCACCCCCGACGCCGCCTCGCGCCTGCAAAAGCTCAAGGCCGGCGAATGCCAGGTCAGCGGCTACCCGCGCCCCGCCGATATCGATGTGATGAAACAAGACCCCAACCTGCGCGTGCTGCAACAAGCCGGTTTCAACCTGGGCTTTCTGGCCTACAACGTGACCCATCCCCCACTGGACCAGCTCAAGGTACGTCAAGCCCTGGACATGGCCATCGACAAGCCGGCGATCATCAAGGCGGTATACCAGAGCGCCGGGCAATTGGCGCAGAACGCGCTGCCTCCGGCGCAGTGGTCTTATGACCCTGCGATCAAGGACGCCCCCCATGATCCGACCAAGGCCAAGGCGCTACTAAAAGAAGCGGGGGTTGCACCTGGAACGACCATCAACCTATGGGCAATGACGGTTCAGCGCGCGTCCAACCCCAATGCGCGAATGTCAGCGCAGATGATCCAACAGGATTGGGAAAAAATCGGCATCAAGGCCAACATCGTCAGCTATGAGTGGGGCGAATACATCAAGCGCGCCAAAAATGGCGAGCACGACGCGATGATTTATGGCTGGACAGGTGACAACGGCGACCCCGATAACTGGCTGGGCGTGCTCTACAGTTGTGCTGCGGTCAAGGGCAGCAACTACGCCAAATGGTGTAACCCGGCCTACGACAAACTGGTGCAACAAGCCAAGGTGAGCAACGACCGTGAGCAGCGCATCAAGTGGTATCAACAGGCGCAGAAAATTCTTAAAGAACAAGTACCTATAACACCTATTGCGAACTCGACGGTTTTCCAACCGCTGCGCAAGGAAGTGAAGGACTTCAAGATCAGCCCCTTCGGCCTGACACCGTTCTACGGCGTGAGTCTAAATAAGTAACAGTGGCGCCCCAACCGAGTGCGATAGACGCCTCGGTTGTGCTTTTTTGGTGCGCTTGGCGCACCGAAAAAACCCTCTATATGTACGTAATTATGTACAAAGTTTCATAATTGCGACATTCCAGTACGTTCGTACCACTCTTTACCCCTCCTAACGGTTCTGCATCTTGCAATGGGTATGGCCCCTGCATAAGTATCCGCAGGCCGGCTCACGAGGTCGCCCTCACCACCAAAAATGACAACAAATCATGAGGCCAACATGCTTAAACACGCAGTCATTCCGTTAATTGTTAGCGCTGGCCTTATGGCCGCAGCCCCGTTCGCCCAAGCGGCGACTAACCTGGTGTTCTGCTCCGAAGGGAGCCCGGCCGGTTTTGATCCAGGCCAGTACACCACCGGAACAGACTTCGATGCCTCGGCCGAAACCATGTTCAACCGTCTTACCCAGTTCGAGCGCGGCGGCACCGCTGTGATTCCTGGGCTGGCCACTAGCTGGGATGTGTCCCCGGATGGCCTGACGTATACCTTCCACCTGCGCGACGGCGTGAAGTTCCACACCACCCCGTACTTCAAACCGACCCGTACCTTCAATGCTGATGACGTGCTGTTCACGTTCAACCGCATGATCAACAAGGACGAGCCGTTCCGCAAAGCCTACCCCACCGAATTCCCGTACTTCACGGACATGGGGATGGACACCAACATCAAGAACATCGAGAAAGTCGATGACCACACCGTCAAGTTCACCCTTGGCACTGTGGACGCGGCTTTCATCCAGAACCTGGCCATGAGCTTCGCTTCGATCCAGTCGGCTGAATACGCCGCCCAACTGTTGAAAGAAGGCAAGCCCGCAGACATCAACCAGAAGCCGATTGGCACTGGGCCGTTTGTGTTCAAGAGCTACCAGAAAGACTCGAACATCCGCTACACCGGCAACAAGGACTACTGGAAACCTGAAGACGTGAAGATCGACAACCTGATCTTCGCCATCACCACTGACCCGTCGGTGCGCATCCAGAAGCTCAAAAAGAATGAATGCCAAGTCACCCTGTTCCCACGTCCGGCCGACCTCAAGGCACTGGGCGAAGACAAAGACCTGAAACTGCCGAACCAGGCCGGTTTCAACCTGGGTTATATCGCTTACAACGTGATGGACAAGGTCAAGGGCAGCGATCAGCCAAACCCACTGGCCGACCTGCGCGTGCGCCAGGCCTTGGACATGTCGGTGAACAAGCAGCAGATCATCGACTCCGTATACCAGGGCGCCGGTCAACTGGCCGTCAACGCCATGCCGCCGACCCAATGGTCGTATGACACCACCATCAAGGACGCCAAGTTCGACCCTGAGAAAGCCAAGGCGCTGCTCAAGGAAGCCGGCGTCAAGGAAGGCACCGAGATCGTGCTGTGGGCCATGCCGGTTCAGCGTCCGTACAACCCGAACGCCAAGCTGATGGCTGAAATGCTGCAAAACGACTGGAAGAAGATCGGTCTGAACGTAAAAATCACCAGCTACGAGTGGGGCGAGTACATCAAGCGCTCCAAGGGTGGCGAGAACCAGGCCATGATCATTGGCTGGAGCGGTGACAATGGTGACCCGGACAACTGGCTCAACGTGCTGTTCGGCTGCGACTCGCTGAGCGGTAACAACTTCTCCAAATGGTGCGACAAGAAATTCGATGGCATCGTAAAAGAAGCCAAGGCCACTTCGGATGTCGCCAAACGCACCGAGCTGTACAAGCAGGCGCAACATATCCTCAAAGATGCAGTCCCGATGACACCTATCGCGCACTCGACGGTGTATCAACCCATGCGCAACACCGTACAGGACTTCAAGATCAGCCCGTTTGGTCTGAACTCCTTCTACGGCGTGAGCGTCAGCGGCAAGTAAGGGTCATTGGCGGCGACGTTTCATAACGTCGCCGTTATTGCATCCGCCCAGACCGTAGGAAACAGACCACATTCGCACTCGTTGCTTCCTACAGCAACGAACCGCGATCTATGTCTCTATTGCCTACAAGGTCAGTCCGATTTTGCGCATTTACTGCGAAGCCCACGACCCATAACGTCGTAGGACAGCAGAGGCGCTAATTGAGGAAGGGCACTTGCTATGCGTGGGATCAGTGATGTCACCCTGTCTGAAAGGTCGGGAGATTGCTCACTGATAACGACTACAAACAAGGATCGGGATTGTCATGCGCCATACCACCGTTCTATCCGCAATCTTTGGCACCAGCCTGTTGGCTGTGGCCATGATGGGCCACGCCGCCGACAAGAAGAGCCTGGTGTTCTGCTCTGAAGGCAGCCCGGCAGGCTTTGATACCGCGCAATACACCACCGCCACCGACAATGATGCGGCCGAGCCGCTGTACAACCGTCTGGTCGAGTTTGAAAAAGGCGCAACCAACGTAGTGCCTGCGCTGGCGACCAAGTGGGATATTTCCGAAGACGGCCTGACCTACACCTTTCACCTGCGTGAAGGGGTGAAATTCCACAGCAACAAGGAATTCAAGCCGACGCGGGACTTCAACGCCGACGACGTGCTGTTCACCTTCAACCGCATGCTTGACGCCGATCAGCCGTTTCGCAAGGCCTACCCCACCGAGTTTCCGTACTTCAACGGGATGAGCCTGAACAAGAACATTGCCAAGGTCGAGAAAACCGGCCCGCACACCGTGGTGATGACCCTCAACACGGTTGACGCCGCGTTTGTGCAGAACATCGCCATGAGCTTCGCCGCGATTTTGTCGGCCGAATACGCCGAGCAGTTGCTCAAGTCAGGCAAACCCAGCGACATCAACCAGAAGCCGATCGGCACCGGCCCGTTTGTGTTCCAGCGCTATCAGAAGGATTCGCAGATCCGTTATGTGGCCAACAAGCAGTACTGGGACCCAAGCAAAGTGCAGCTGGACCAACTGATCTTCGCCATCAACACCGACGCCTCAGTGCGGGTGCAGAAGCTCAAGGCCGGCGAGTGCCAGGTCACCCTGCACCCACGCCCGGCTGACGTCGACGCCCTCAAGGCCGACCCGAATCTGCAACTGCTGACCAAGCCAGGCTTCAACCTCGGCTATATCGCCTACAACGTGCGCCACAAGCCATTCGACCAGCTCGAAGTGCGCCAGGCGCTGGACATGGCGGTGAACAAGCAGAGCATCCTGAACGCCGTGTACCAGGGCGCGGGGCAACTGGCGGTCAACGCCATGCCACCGACGCAGTGGTCTTACGACGAGACCATCAAGGACGCCGCCTACAACCCGGAAAAAGCCAAGGAGTTGCTCAAGGCTGCCGGCGTGAAGGAAGGCACCGAGATCACCCTCTGGGCGATGCCGGTGCAGCGGCCCTACAACCCCAACGCCAAGCTGATGGCCGAGATGCTGCAAAGCGACTGGGCCAAAATCGGCCTCAAGGTCAAGATCGTCAGCTACGAGTGGGGCGAATACATCAAGCGCACCAAGAACGGTGAGCACGATATCAGCCTGATCGGCTGGACCGGTGACAACGGTGACCCGGACAACTGGCTGGGCACCCTGTACAGCTGCGACGCCATCGGCGGGAACAACTACTCCATGTGGTGTGACCCGGCGTACGACAAGCTGATCAAGCAAGCCAAGGTCGTGACCGACCGCGAACAACGGACTGTTCTGTACAAACAGGCGCAGCAACTGCTCAAGCAGCAGGTGCCGATCACGCCCGTCGCCCACTCAACGGTTAACCAGCCGTTAAGCGTGAAAGTCGAAGGTTTCAAAGTGAGCCCCTTCGGCCGCAACGTGTTCTCGGGCGTCAGTATCACACCATAAGAAAATAACCGGATTGCGCAAGGCGAACACCGCCTTGCTGCAAACGTGCGGCCTTTTTTTAGGAATTTTCCTACGGCAAACGTTTGCAATAGCTTGAACGAGTTCCACACCCAATAGCCGGATCACCAAAAAAGACCGGCATATAAAAGAGAACCAAAGGAGCTTCACCCATGAAACTGAGCAGCAAAGCGCTTCTGGCCCTGGCCATCGGCAGCATCACGGCCACCGCCTACGCTGAACCCGCCAGCCAGGAATTCGTTCCTACCACCCTGGCCGGCGCCAGCGCCCAAAGCGAGGCCAAAGGCTTTATCGAAGATTTCAGCCTGGGCGGCACCACGCGTAACTGGTACTCCCATGAAAGCAAATACCGCGGGGGCACCTTCAGCTACAAAGAGCACGGTGTCACCAAGACCGACCGTAACCGTACCAACTGGGTACAGGGCACCATCCTCAACGCCAGCTCGGGTTTCACCCAGGGCACCGTCGGTGTGAAAACCGAAGTAGCGGTGTACAACGCACTGGTGCTGGACCGCAGCCGTCGTGATATCAAGGGCTCGTCCAACCGTACCCTGGCGCACGAAAATGGCGACGCTGTAGACCAGTGGAGCAAACTGGGCCTGGCCAACGTGCAGTTCCGTGTATCGAACACCACGCTGACCGCCGGTCGCCAAAATTTCAGCACGCCAATTGTCGACAACATCGGCAACCGTGCCCTGCCGTCGAGCTTCGAGGGCGTGAGTTTCAACAGCGAAGAATTCTCCAACCTGTCGTTCCAGGGCGGCGTGTTCGACCGCGTTTCGCCGCGTACCGAACAGAGCCTGTCTAAATTCCGTTCCGAGTACAGCGACGGCGGTGCAAACGGCGCGACGACCGATAAGGTCTACACCCTGGGTGCCAACTACCAGCCGTTCAAGAGCCTGAAGACCAGCGTCTTCGGCGCCAACGTCAAGGACTTCTGGAACCAGTACTACTTCGGCGCGACCCACGAGTTGGGTGACAGCCAGATCCTGGCCCTGACCACCAGCCTGAACTACTACAAGACCGTAGACGAAGGCAAAAAGCTGATGGGGGAGATCGACAACAACACCTACTCCCTGTCCTTTGGCCTGGCTCACAAAGCGCACAGCCTGACTTTCGCTTATCAGGCAGTGGACGGTAACGAGTACTTCGACTACCTGCACGAAACCAACGGTATCTACCTGGCCAACTCCCTGACCTCGGACTTCAACGGCCCGAACGAGAAGTCCTTCCAGGTGGCCTACGGTCTCAACATGGCCGAATACGGCGTGCCAGGCCTGAAGTTCAACGTTTACTCGGCACGCGGCTGGGGCATTGACGGTACTCACTACAACAGTGGCAACGGCACACTCGGCTACGGCGCGCAGATCAAGACCCAGGATGGCGAGAAGCATCAGGAATACGGCATCGGCACCAGCTACGCTATCCAGAGCGGCCCGCTCAAGGCCACCGCGATTCGCGCCACCTACGTCGAACACCGTGGCAGCGCAAATCAATCTGACGGCTCCATCAAAGAGTTCCGTCTGGTTACCACTATCCCGTTCAACATTCTTTAATTAGCACCAGGTAAACGGCGGGCTCAGGACGAGCCCGCCGTTTACGCTTGTCTGGTCCCATCGATTGCAGAGGGCTCCGAATGAAAATGCTCCCGCTACAAGCCGCCATGGCCGCTGCGCTGTTGAGCGTGGCTGTCGGCATTTCGGCCAAACCGCTGGTGGTCTGCACCGAAGCCAGCCCGGAGGGTTTCGACCCGGTGCTGTACACCACGGCCGTGACCGCTGATGCCGCTGCCGAAACCATGTTCAACCGCCTGGTGGACTTCAAGCCTGGCACCACTGAAGTGGTTCCTGCACTGGCCAAGGCCTTGCCGGAAATCAGCGCCGATGGCCTGACCTACACCTTTCACCTGCGTGACGACATCAAGTTCCACACCACCGACTACTTCAAACCCACGCGCAATATGAATGCCGACGACGTGCTTTGGAGCTTCCAGCGCCAGCTGGACCCGAATCACCCGTGGCATAAGAAGTCCCTCGTGGGCTATCCATACTTCGAAAGCATGGGCTTCAAGGAACTGCTCAAGAGCGTAGAGAAGACTGACGATCACACCGTGGTCTTTACCCTGACCCGTCCCGAAGCGCCGTTCTTGGCCGACCTGGGAATGGCATTTTCTTCAATTCACTCGAAGGAATACGCCGACCAGTTGCTCAAATCCGGCAAGACCGAAGACCTCAACGCCAAGCCCATCGGTACTGGCCCGTTCGTCTTCACCCGTTATCAGAAAGACGCCCAGGCACGGTTCAAGGCCAACCCGGACTACTTCCGTGGCAAGCCGCAGGTCGATCCGCTGATTCTCGCGATCAGCACCGATAACAACGTGCGCCTGCAGAAGCTCAAAGCCAACGAATGTCAGATCGCGTTGTTCCCCAAGCCGGATGACATTCCCAGCATCAAGAAAGACCCGAACCTGAAAGTCGATGAGCTGGCGGCGATGACCACCAGCTACACCGCGTTGAACACCACCCACAAGTACATGAGCGACCCACGGGTACGCCACGCCATCAACATTGCATTCGACAAGGCCGGCTACACCGAAGCCCTGTTCGGCAAAGGCAATGCAGTGGTGGGTACCGGCCCTTATCCGCCGACCTTGCTGGGTTTCAGCGACAAGCTTAAAAACCCGCCCCGCGACCTGGACAAGGCCCGCGCCCTGCTCAAGGAAGCTGGCGTACCGGAAGGCACCGAATTCACCCTGTTTACCCGCAACGGTGGCGGCCCGACCAACCCCAACCCGATGCTCGGCGCCCAGCGCATGCAGGCAGACTTGGCGCAGGTCGGCTTGAAGGTGAATATCAAAGTCATGGAATGGGGCGAGATGCTCAAGCGTGCCAAAAACGGTGAGCACGACATGGTTTCGGCGGGCTGGGTGGGCGATAACGGCGACCCGGACAACTTCCTGACGCCCAACCTGAGTTGCGATGCGGCTAAAAACGGCGAAAACTACGCCCGCTGGTGTAATAAAGAGTTTCAGGCCTTGATCGACAAGGCGCGCGCCGTCGCTGAACCCGGCCAGCGCGCTGCACTCTATGAACAAGCACAAGACGTTTTCGAAAAAGACCAACCCTGGCTTCCCATGGCTTATCCGAAACTGTTCACGGCAATGCGCAAAAACGTAGAAGGCTTCCAACAAAGCCCTCTGGGTACAAATAACTTCGCCACCACCCAGGTGAAGTAAATAAGAAAAACGCTCGGCACCGCCCACCTGGGCAGTGCCGAACTTGCCTAACCGGCTGATTGAGGTACACGACAAGATGTTTAGTTTTATTGCCCGCCGATTGGGGTTATTGATCCCCACGTTTTTCGGCATCACGTTGCTCACGTTTGCGTTGATACGCATGATCCCTGGCGACCCCGTCGAAGTCATGATGGGCGAGCGGCGCGTCGACCCCGAGATGCACGCACAGGCAATGGAACGCCTTGGCCTTAACAAGCCGCTGTACGCGCAATACCTGGACTACGTCGGCAAGCTCGCCCAAGGCGACCTTGGCGAATCCCTGCGTACCCGCACCAGCGTGTGGACCGAGTTCACCGCCCTGTTCCCCGCGACCCTGGAACTGTCCATGGCCGCCCTGTTGTTCGCCGGTATCCTGGGCTTGTTGGCCGGGGTGATCGCGGCCTTGAAGCGAGGGTCCCTGTTCGACCATGGGGTGATGGGCATCTCCCTGGCGGGATATTCGATGCCGATCTTCTGGTGGGGCCTGATCCTGATCATGTTCTTCTCGGTAAGCCTGGGTTGGACCCCGGTTTCCGGGCGTATCGACCTGCTCTACGACATCGAGCCGCGCACCGGCTTCATGCTGATCGACACCCTGCTGGCTGACGAACCTGACGCCTTCTGGGACGCGCTGCACCACTTGATCCTGCCGGCCATCGTGCTGGGCACCATCCCGCTGGCAGTAATTGCGCGGATGACCCGCTCATCGATGCTCGAAGTACTGCGCGAAGACTACATCCGTACCGCCAAGGCCAAAGGCCTGTCGCCGGCACGCGTGGTGTTCGTCCACGGCCTGCGCAACGCGCTGATTCCGGTACTGACCGTGGTCGGTCTGCAAGTCGGCACGCTGTTGGCGGGCGCGGTACTGACCGAAACCATCTTCTCGTGGCCCGGCATCGGCAAATGGCTGATCGAAGCCATTGGCGCGCGGGACTACCCGGTGGTGCAAAACGGCATTTTGCTGATCGCCTGTCTGGTGATCCTGGTGAACTTCGTGGTGGACATCCTCTACGGCTTCGCCAACCCACGCATCCGTCACCAGCGCTGAGATCATGACCATGACCACACCTACTCCCGTGTCAGCAGTCGATCAAAGCCTGCTGTACCCGTCCCCGTACAAAGAATTCTGGCAAGCCTTTTCCAAAAACAAAGGCGCGGTTGCCGGCCTGTTTTTCATGTTGCTGATCGTGTTCTGCGCGATTTTCGCCCCTTGGGTCGCGCCGCATAACCCGAGCGAGCAATACCGTGACTTCCTGCTGACCCCGCCGTCGTGGCTGGAAGGCGGGCAGATCCAGTTCCTGCTCGGTACCGATGAACTGGGCCGTGACTTGCTCTCGCGCCTGATCCAGGGCTCTCGCCTGTCGTTGCTGATCGGTTTGTCGTCGGTGGTGATGTCGCTGATTCCGGGCATCCTGCTGGGCTTGTTCGCCGGCTTCTTCCCGCGCTTGCTCGGCCCGACCATCATGCGCTTGATGGACATCATGCTCGCCCTGCCCTCGCTGCTGCTGGCCGTTGCCATTGTCGCGATCCTCGGCCCTGGCCTGATCAACACTGTGATCGCCATCGCCATCGTTTCGTTGCCGTCCTATGTGCGCCTGACCCGCGCAGCGGTGATGGGCGAACTGAACCGTGACTACGTGACCGCCGCCCGCCTCGCTGGCGCCGGCTTGCCACGCCTGATGTTCATCACCGTGCTGCCCAACTGCATGGCGCCGCTGATCGTGCAGGCGACCCTGAGTTTCTCTTCGGCGATTCTCGATGCCGCCGCGCTGGGCTTCCTCGGCCTTGGCGTACAACCGCCAACCCCTGAGTGGGGCACCATGCTGGCCTCGGCCCGTGACTACATCGAACGCGCCTGGTGGGTAGTGAGTTTGCCGGGTTTGACCATTTTGCTCAGCGTGCTGGCAATCAACTTGATGGGTGACGGCCTGCGCGATGCGCTGGACCCAAAACTCAAGAACGCCGCCTGAGGAGATTCCCATGTCACTGTTAGAAATCAAGAATCTCAACGTGCGCTTCGGCGACAAGACTGCCGTACCGGTAGTCGATGGCCTCGACATTTCGGTCGACAAGGGCGAAGTACTGGCGATCGTTGGCGAGTCGGGCTCGGGTAAATCCGTGACCATGATGGCGCTGATGGGCCTGATCGAGCACCCCGGCATCGTCACCGCCGACGCGCTAACCTTTGACGGCAAGGATATGCTCAAACTGAGCAACCGCCAGCGCCGCCAGATCGTCGGCAAAGATCTGGCGATGGTCTTCCAAGACCCGATGACCGCGCTGAACCCCAGCTACACCGTGGGTTTCCAGATTGAAGAAGTGCTGCGCCTGCACCTGAAAATGTCCGGCAAGCAAGCGCGCAAGCGTGCCATCGAACTGTTGGAAAAGGTCGAAATCCCCGGCGCCGCCAGCCGCATGGACGCCTACCCGCACCAACTGTCCGGCGGTATGAGCCAGCGTGTTGCAATCGCCATGGCGATTGCCGGCGAACCGAAACTGCTGATCGCCGATGAACCGACCACCGCGTTGGACGTGACCATCCAGGCGCAGATCATGGAGCTGCTGCTGGCCCTGCAAAAAGAGCAGAACATGGGCCTGGTACTCATCACCCACGACCTCGCAGTGGTGGCTGAAACCGCCCAGCGCGTGTGCGTGATGTATGCCGGCCAAGCCGTTGAAGTTGGCCAGGTGCCGCAGTTGTTCGACATCCCGGCACACCCTTACAGCGAAGCACTGCTCAAGGCGATTCCCGAGCACAGCCTGGGCGCCACGCGTCTGGCCACGCTGCCCGGCATCGTTCCGGGCCGTTATGACCGCCCGCAAGGTTGCCTGCTGTCGCCGCGCTGCCCGTATGTGCAGGAGAGCTGCCGTACCCAGCGCCCGGGTCTTGACCCGAAAACCAACAGCCTTGCGCGCTGCTTCTACCCCTTGAACCAGGAGGTGGCGTAATGGCCGTCGTTCTTACCGCCCGCGACCTGACCCGTCACTATGAAGTGTCCCGTGGCCTGTTCAAGGGCCACGCCACGGTCCGCGCCCTCAATGGTGTGTCCTTCGAGCTGGAAGCTGGCAAGACCCTCGCGGTGGTTGGCGAGTCGGGTTGCGGCAAATCCACCCTCGCCCGTGCGCTCACGCTGATTGAAGAGCCATCTTCGGGCTCGTTGAAAATCGCCGGCCAGGAAGTCGCCGGCGCCGACAAGGCCCAGCGCAAACAACTGCGCAAAGACGTGCAGATGGTGTTCCAGAGCCCGTATGCCTCGTTGAACCCACGGCAGAAAGTCGGTGATCAACTGGGCGAGCCGCTGCTGATCAACACCAACCTGTCTGCCGCCGAACGCCGCGAAAAAGTGCAGGCGATGATGAAGCAAGTGGGCCTGCGCCCCGAGCACTACCACCGTTACCCGCACATGTTCTCCGGCGGCCAGCGCCAGCGTATCGCCCTGGCTCGCGCCATGATGCTGCAACCTAAAGTGCTGGTGGCGGATGAACCGACTTCGGCGCTGGACGTGTCGATCCAGGCCCAGGTGCTCAACCTGTTCATGGACTTGCAGCAGGAATTCAACACCGCCTACGTGTTCATTTCCCACAACCTCGCGGTGGTGCAACACGTGGCCGACGACGTGATGGTGATGTACCTCGGCCGCCCGGTTGAAGTCGGCCCCAAGGAAGACATCTACGCCCGCCCGCTGCACCCGTACACCCAGGCGCTGCTGTCGGCCACCCCGACCATCCACCCGGACCCGAACAAGCCGAAGATCAAGATCGTCGGCGAGTTGCCCAACCCGCTGAACCCGCCGCCTGGCTGTGCGTTTCACAAGCGCTGCCCGTATGCGACGGCGCGGTGCAGCACCGAGGAGCCGCAATTGCGGGCGCTGGATAACCGCCAAGTGGCTTGCCACTATGCGGAGCAATTCGTGGCGTGACCCGCAACAAAAATGCCCTGGCGGATTAAGCCCAGGGCATTGCATGCGTTCTACTGCCCCACCCGTCGGATTGCGCATCAGTCCGGTAGATGGGGCTTTTTTTCGCCTCGGCTCAGGTATCGCTGTCACCTTCGCTGCCGCCGTCATCATCGTCCGGCGGGGCTTGCTGGTCGTCGTCATCTTCGGAGCCGCCTTGGCCTTTGTCGCCGGCTTCTGACTCGCTCTTGGCCAACTGCAAGTTCTTAGCCGCCACAAACCCAGGCGCCTGGTTCTGCACGGGGGTATTGGCCCATGCAGTGGCAGTGCCCAGCGTTAATAGAACCAACACTTTCAACAACAGCACTAAACGTTGAAAAATAGTCATGGTCGATTTCCGTCCAGTCAGTGAATCACGTGCGCCAGCGTTCGACCGGCGCTGTCAATCAAGCTAGTTCCGTTCCAGGGTTTGCGCCAATCGCTGATCAGGTATCGCCGTCGTCGTAGGTTTCGCTGTCTTCCCCTTCGTTATAGGGGTTTTCGGCGTCTTCCTTGGGCGCAGGTTGGGCCTGGGGCTTCCAACTGCCGGAGTTGACCTCGTTCTGCTTGCGCTTGGTGACGGGGCCAGTGTCTTTCCATTGGGGTGTGCCGGCGTCGGCCAGCGCTGGGAGGGTGGGTAATGCCAGGCCGGCGAGTAGAACCAGATGGATAACGCGTTGAATGCTAAACACAGCGGTCTCCTTTAGGGTCAGTGGGTAAAAACTAGACCCGATATACGGTTCTCGCCAATGCCAAGCCTAGTGAAGACCAAACTGTGGGAGCTGGCTTGCCTGCGATAGCGGTGGGTCAGCTTGCATATTGGCGACTGATACACCGTTATCGCAGGCAAGCCAGCTCCCACAGTTTTGATTTGTGTTGGGCATGAAAAAGGGTGAAGCCATCACGGCTTCACCCTTCTTCTTACCGCTCAGACCTTAATGGTGCTCGCGGGTCGCGCGGAACTTCACATCCGGCCACCGCTCCTCCATCAACGCCAGGTTCACCCGGGTCGGGGCTAGGTAGGTCAGGTGACCACCGCCGTCGATCGCGAGGTTTTCCACGGCCTTGTTGGAGAACTCTTCCAGCTTCTTCTTATCGCTGCAATCGATCCAGCGCGCGGAGTACACGGTGATCGGCTCATACGAGCACTCGACCTTGTATTCCTCTTTCAAACGGCTGGCGACCACATCGAACTGCAGCACACCGACGGCGCCGAGGATGATGTCGTTGCTGCGCTCGGGGAAGAACACCTGTGTGGCGCCCTCTTCCGCCAGTTGCTGCAAACCTTGGCGCAGTTGCTTGGATTTCAGCGGATCGCGCAGGCGTACGCGGCGGAACAGTTCCGGGGCGAAGTGCGGGATACCGGTGAAGCCCAGCGCTTCGCCTTCGGTGAAGGTGTCGCCGATCTGGATAGTGCCATGGTTGTGCAGGCCGATGATGTCGCCGGCGTAGGCTTCTTCGAGCTGTTCACGCTCGGAGGAGAAGAACGTCAGGGCGTCGCCGATGCGTACGTCCTTGCCGGTGCGCACGTGGCGCATCTTCATGCCTTTTTCGTATCGCCCGGAGCAGATGCGCATGAACGCGATGCGGTCGCGGTGCTTGGGGTCCATGTTCGCCTGGATCTTGAACACAAAGCCGGTGAATTTCTCTTCAACCGGCTCGACGGTGCGCTCGTTGGCCACACGGGCCAGAGGCTTTGGCGCCCAGTCGACGACTGCGTCGAGTACATGGTCCACACCGAAGTTGCCCAACGCGGTCCCGAAGAAAACTGGGGTCAGTTGGCCGTCCAGGAACTCCTGCTGGTTGAACTCATGGCAGGCGCCCTGCACCAGTTCCAACTGGTCAACAAAACGGTCGTACTCGTCACCCAGGTGGGCGCGGGCTTCGTCCGAGTCGAGTTTCTCGATGATCTTGGTTTCGGTGCGCTCATGACCGTGGCCGGCGGTGTAGACAATGATGTAGTCGTCGGCCAGGTGGTACACACCCTTGAAGTCGCGGTAGCAACCAATCGGCCAGGTGATCGGCGCGGCCTTGATCTTCAGGACGGCTTCGATTTCATCCAACAGCTCGATGGGGTCGCGGATGTCGCGGTCGAGTTTGTTGATGAAGCTGACGATGGGCGTGTCGCGCAGGCGGCACACGTCCATCAGCGCGATGGTACGTGGCTCGACGCCTTTACCGCCGTCGAGCACCATCAGCGCCGAGTCCACCGCGGTCAGGGTGCGGTAGGTGTCTTCGGAGAAGTCTTCGTGGCCCGGGGTGTCGAGCAGGTTGACCATGTGGTCGCGATACGGGAACTGCATGACCGACGTGGTAATGGAAATACCCCGTTGCTTCTCCATTTCCATCCAGTCGGATGTTGCATGGCGGTCGGATTTGCGGGATTTCACCGTGCCAGCCACCGCGATTGCCTTGCCCATCAGCAAGAGTTTCTCGGTGATGGTGGTTTTACCGGCATCGGGGTGGGAAATAATGGCGAAAGTGCGGCGTTTCGCGACTTCGGCGGCCTGGTGGGTCATGGGAAATCGCCTGGCAGGTGAGTCAAAAAAGGGCGGCGAGTATAGCGCAAACCCAAGGGGCCGGACCACCGTTCACCCGATTGGGGGTGGCTAAATGCTGCCAAGTATGGAACCTTTTAAAAGGTCGAGACGTCCACTCCCCTGCTAACGCACTCGGAACAGGGGCTGAAAAATCAGCAAGTTAGCCTGACGAGGCTGCGCTCATGGCTCGGATTAATACCGCGTTGCCGGTATGGACGAGCTGCTTTTCGCGATCACATTCGCCGACAGCCAGGAATGGCATTGCCGCTCGGAAATGTGCTCGCCGACAGAAGAAAAAAGGAGTCCGCCTGTGGCTATTCGCTATGGCAAAGGGCTGATAGGAGGTGCGGTTGTCGTCGCCCTCTTGGCCCTGCTGGTCCACTGGATCGGCATCAACACGATCGAACTGTACCGCGACGATTTGTTGTTTTACCTGCAAGCTCATTTGATCCTTGTTCTAGTCTCCATGCTGGCAGCCCTGATTGTGGGCATCCCCGCCGGTATCCTGCTCAGCCGACCGAACATGGTCGGGCGCGCAGAGCGCTTCATGCAGATTTTCAACATCGGCAACACCGTCCCTCCCCTGGCCGTACTGGCCATCGCGCTTGGCGTACTCGGCATCGGCAGCGGCCCGGCGATCTTCGCCCTGTTCCTCGCCTCCCTCCTGCCCATCGTGCGCAACACCTACGAAGGCCTCAAAAACGTCCAGGGCTCCCTGAAAGAAGCCGCCACCGGCATCGGCATGACGCCGCGCCAGGTGCTGCTTCGCGTGGAACTGCCCAACGCTGTGCCGATCATCATCGGTGGTGTGCGCGTGGCCCTGGCAATCAACGTAGGTACCGCCCCGCTGGCGTTCCTGATTGGCGCCAACAGCCTGGGCAGTCTGATCTTCCCTGGCATCGCCCTGAACAATCAGCCGCAATTGCTACTCGGCGCCGCGTGCACCGCGTTGCTGGCGTTGCTGCTTGACGGTCTGGTGACCATGGCCAGCCGCCTCTGGCTGGAACGCGGGTTGCGTCCGTCTTAAGGCTTGGCAAAGGAATTCACATGAAAAAACTATGCTTGATATTAGGCTGCGTCCTGCTGTGTGCAGGGTTTGCGCAAGCCGCCGAAAAACCGGTGATCCGTATCGGTGCCCGGGTGTTCACCGAACAGACCCTGCTGGCCGAAATCACCTCCCAGTACCTGCGCACCAAGGGTTACGACACTCGCGTGACCGGCGGCCTGGGCAGCAACCTGGCGCGCAGTGCCCAGGAAAGCGGGCAACTGGATTTGATCTGGGAATACACCGGCGTGTCGCTGGTGGCCTACAACCATGTCGACGAGAAACTCGACAGCGAACAATCCTACGCTCGGGTGAAAGAACTCGACGCGAAAAAAGGCCTGGTCTGGCTCTCGCCGTCGCGCTTCAGCAACACCTATGCCCTGGCGCTGCCAGAGAAAGTCGCGCAGGAACATCCTGAGATCAACAGCATCAGCGACCTGACCCAAGCCGTAGCGCAAGACGCCAAGGCCAATCGCCTGGTGGCTCTGGACACCGAGTTCGCCAACCGTTCCGACGGCCTGGCAGGCATGGTCAAGCTCTATGACATGAACCTGACCCGCAAAAACACTCGACAGATGGACGCCGGCCTGGTCTACACCGCACTGCGAAACGGCCAGGTATTCGCAGGCTTGGTCTACACCACCGACGGTCGCCTCAACGCGTTTAAATTGAAGCTGCTGGAAGACGACAAGCACTACTTCCCGGACTACACCGCCGCGCCAGTGATCCGTCAGGAGTATCTCGACAAGCACCCGCAACTGGCCGCCGAACTCAAGCCACTGGCCGCCCTGTTCGATGACGCAACCATGCGCCAGTTGAATGCGCGGGTCGACGTCGACCACGAAAGCCCCTCCGCTGTTGCCGCAGACTTCCTGCGCCAGCATCCGATCAACTAACGAGGAGAAGACATGGAATTTTTAAACGCCTTTTCCCATCTTGATTGGGCCCAAGTGCTGCATCTGACCGGGCAGCACATCACCCTGGTCGGCATTGCGGTCATCCTGGCTATCGTCGTGGGCGTGCCCCTGGGCGTGTTGATGACGCGCTTCCCGACCTTGGCCGGCCCGCTGCAAGCCAGCGCCACAGTGTTGCTGACCGTGCCGTCCATCGCGCTGTTCGGCCTGCTGCTGCCGTTTTACTCCAAATTCGGTCAAGGCCTGGGCCCGATGCCGGCGATCACCGCCGTGTTCCTTTACTCCCTATTGCCGATCATGCGTAACACCTACCTCGCCCTCACCGGCGTGGAACCGGGTATTCGCGAAGCCGCCAAAGGCATCGGCATGACCTTCGGCCAGCGCCTGCGCATGGTTGAACTGCCAATTGCCGTGCCGGTGATCCTCGCCGGTGTACGCACCGCCGTGGTGATGAACATCGGTGTAATGACCATCGCCGCCACCATCGGCGCCGGTGGCCTGGGTGTACTTATTCTGGCTTCCATCAGCCGCAGCGACATGTCGATGCTGATCGTTGGCGCCGTGCTGGTCAGTCTCCTGGCCATCTTCGCCGACCTGCTTTTGCAATGGCTGCAACGCTCGCTGACTCCAAAAGGATTGCTCAAATGATCGAACTTCAAAACCTGTCCAAGACCTTCCAAAGCAACGGCAAGACTGTAACGGCCGTCAACGATGTAAGCCTGACCGTTAACGAAGGCGAAATTTGCGTATTCCTCGGCCCTTCGGGTTGCGGCAAGAGCACCACGCTGAAAATGATCAACCGCCTGATCAAGCCCACCTCGGGCAAGATTTTGATCAACGGCGAAGACACCACCGACCTGGATGAGGTGACCCTGCGTCGCAACATCGGTTATGTGATCCAGCAGATCGGCCTGTTCCCCAACATGACCATCGAAGAAAACATCGTGGTCGTGCCGAAACTGCTCGGGTGGGACAAACAGAAATGCCACGACCGCGCCCGCGAGTTGATGAGCATGATCAAGCTGGAACCCAAGCAGTACCTGCATCGCTACCCGCGTGAATTGTCCGGAGGCCAGCAACAGCGTATCGGCGTGATCCGCGCCCTGGCGGCCGACGCCCCGTTGCTGCTGATGGACGAGCCGTTCGGCGCGGTCGACCCGATCAACCGCGAGATGATCCAGAACGAGTTCTTCGAGATGCAACGGGCGCTGAACAAGACCGTGATCATGGTCAGCCACGACATCGACGAAGCCATCAAGCTGGGTGACAAGATCGCAATCTTCCGTGCCGGCAAGCTGCTGCAAATCGACCATCCGGACACCCTGCTGGCGCACCCGGCCGACGAGTTCGTCAGCAACTTCGTGGGCCAGGACAGCACCCTCAAGCGCCTGCTGCTGGTGAAAGCCGAAGACGCCGCCGACAACGCCCCGTCGGTCAGCCCGGAAACCCCGGTGGCTGATGCCTTGGAACTGATGGACGAAACCGACCGCCGCTATGTGGTCGTGACCTGTGCCGAGAACAAGGCGCTGGGTTACGTGCGACGTCGCGACCTGCACCGTCAGGCCGGCACCTGCGGCCAGTACCTGCGCGAGTTCAACGCCACGGCGGCGTATGACGAGCATTTGCGCATCCTGCTGTCGCGCATGTACGAGTTCAACCGCTCGTGGTTGCCGGTGATGGATGCGGAGCGGGTGTTCCTCGGGGAGGTGACGCAGGAGTCGATTGCTGAGTACCTGAGTTCGGGTAAATCCCGTGGGGGCAAGACCAGTATCGTCTCGCCTGCCGAGACTGCGTTGGCCTGATTCCCCGTGCGTGTACCGCGCACTCACTCTAGTGAGTGCGCGGTTTTGTGCATGTTACGTCGCACAGCCCCATTTTACAGACATAATAATAAAACCATTCTTTATCACCGTTCCTTCTAAAAAACTGTCATTTATCACAGTAGTCCACTCGCACAAATCACAACATAGTTAGCTTGGATATATATCCGCCTTGCGCTGAACAACGAATCCAACTACTGAGTGAGAAACGTGATCATGGACAAAAAACCAGACATTGATAAAACCGAAGAGAATGGCACCTCCGTCGAATACAGCACAACCAACGTACCCGGCACAGTGGGCATGGGGTATACAAGGGAACTCAACATTAGTAGAGGCGGTCAGATCAACGGCGATCTCTACTGGCAACACGCCCCAACCGGTTACGCCCACGATACTCAAGGCAGGCCGATACCGGACCGCGAGCTTACTTTCGTATGGTCCGTGAGCTCAACCGGCCCCGCTGTTCGCATAGGCACAGCAGCTCCTAGCTCTGCACACGCGAGACTTTACGCCACAAACTTACCTACTGGGACTTTTAGACTAACAGTCAGTGTTTACATACAAAGTCACCCAAACGTAAAGGCCAGCGTAACAATCACTGTTAATGCACTCTAAACCCGGCAATTTTATTATTAGCACTCATCGTGCCGGTTATAGCGAATGCTGCCACCGGCGCAGATGGGTCTGCCCAACCAATGCCATTTTCATTGAGGCGAGGTCAGCACAATCCTCGACTTCATAGCGCGAAGGCCTGCCAGTAATCATCCCGCCCGCAGGAACATCACACGTTCACAAAGGTCCGTTAAAAAGGGACCGAACCCTCCCCGCGACGAATGCGTGCAAAAACACGACATTTTTTGTTGATCCCACGCCCATCAAGCCCTAAAGTTCGCGCCGAACGTCCATGCTGGAAACGATCCATCCGGCTCAAGTACTGACGACGAGACAGCAAGGCCAAGGGAAGCGGTACCTCCCGTGGCCTTTTTGCTTTCGGCGACATGCCTTGGGAAGTAGGCGAACCAAAGTGGGGATACGGAGGACGTTCATTTGCACCCATTGATCAATCTAGTTTGCCCTTAGGAGTCTCCAGCATGTCGATCAACGTCGAAGATTATTTCGCGCGCGCCACCTTTGACAAAATGAAGGCGTTCGCCGACAAGCAAGAAACCCCGTTCGTGGTGATCGACACCGCGATGATCAGCCAGGCCTACGATGACCTGCGCGCCGGTTTCGAATTCGCCAAGGTTTATTACGCGGTCAAGGCCAACCCAGCGGTCGAGATCATCGACCTGCTCAAGGATAAGGGTTCGAGCTTCGACATCGCCTCGATCTATGAGCTGGACAAGGTGATGGACCGTGGCGTCAGCGCCGACCGTATCAGCTACGGCAACACCATCAAGAAATCCAAGGACATCCGCTACTTCTTTGAAAAAGGCGTGCGTCTGTTCTCCACCGACTCCGAAGCCGACCTGCGCAACATCGCCAAGGCTGCGCCGGGTTCGAAAGTGTATGTGCGTATCCTCACCGAAGGTTCGACCACGGCTGACTGGCCTTTGTCGCGCAAATTCGGCTGCCAGACCGACATGGCCATGGACCTGCTGATCCTGGCCCGTGACCTGGGCCTGGTGCCGTACGGCATCTCGTTCCACGTGGGTTCCCAGCAGCGCGACATCAGCGTGTGGGACGCCGCGATTGCCAAGGTCAAAGTGATCTTTGAGCGCCTGAAAGAAGAAGACAACATCCACCTCAAGCTGATCAACATGGGCGGCGGCTTCCCGGCCAACTACATCACCCGCACCAACAGCCTGGAAACCTACGCTGAAGAAATCATCCGCTTCCTCAAGGAAGATTTCGGCGACGACCTGCCGGAAATCATCCTGGAGCCGGGCCGTTCGTTGATCGCCAACGCCGGCATCCTGGTCAGTGAAGTGGTATTGGTTGCGCGTAAATCCCGTACCGCTGTCGAGCGTTGGGTGTACACGGATGTGGGCAAGTTCTCCGGCCTGATCGAAACCATGGACGAAGCCATCAAGTTCCCGATCTGGACCGAGAAGAAAGGCGAGATGGAAGAAGTCGTCATCGCCGGCCCTACCTGCGACAGCGCCGACATCATGTATGAGAACTACAAGTACGGCCTGCCGTTGAACCTGGCGATTGGTGATCGTTTGTACTGGTTGTCTACCGGTGCGTACACCACCAGCTACAGCGCGGTCGAGTTCAATGGGTTTCCGCCGTTGAAGTCGTTCTACGTCTAAGCGCGTCGGTAATTTTTAGCGGCAAGCTGCAAGAAGAAGCCCATGACATGTCATGGGCTTTTTTGTGTTCGCTACGCAGATAGTTCGCGCAATGCCGCTGTCGCCAGGAAGCCAGACCGCGATGCATAGCGATGATCCTTGTGCACGCGCTCGTCGATGCGCTGCAACAGGTGTTCCGGTAACGAAGCGTTGAACCTTACTGACTTACCCAAGTAAGGCGTGAGATCAAAATCGACTATCGCCCACACACCGCCTGCAAAATCGGGGTTATCCAAATGAGCATCCACCTCTTGCGCTTGGGGAAGCGGCTCCTGATCGGCGACTAACCCTTCAAGGTGCAGTGAAAGCGCCTCACGGACGTTGTCCAACGCCTCGGAAAAGGTCCCTCCCGCCGAGAAGCATCCCGGCGCATCCGGGACAGTCACGCTGTAATCCGAGTCAGCGTCTTTGTGTACCACCACTGGAAATTTCATTGTTCCTCCTTTGGACAGGCCACTGGGAGCCCGTCCAACGCATCAAGCGGGGTCATCACTTGATACCTGCTGATTTGAAAATACTATGCAGAGTGCCTTTAGCGATCTCTGACTTGGGATGAGGAACCGTTACTCGCCCTCGCTTTACCGGATGCTTGAACTGGTGATGACTGCCCTTCACCGCCACTTCAAACCAACCATCCGCCACCAGTCGTTCTATTACCTCTCGACTTCTCATCGCCTCACCCCATAGTGTGTAACCTACACACCGCCATATGACAATGGTTTTTACACACAAGACACACCAATGAAAAAGCCCGCTTAAACTTCAAGCGGGCTTGTGTGATGCGATGATGACGAAGCAAGAATTGCTTTCGCCAGAGAACTAATGTCAGTTTTTGTGCCTGACCCTGCCAGGGCCTAACGAGTCAGGAAAAGCTGATAGCGCGCTGCTGATAAGCCTCAGCCATTGCCCGAACCTGCGGATGATCCGCCGCTGCCAACGCCTTATACGCAGTGCGCAAAAACTTCAAATTCCCCCCCGCCAACGCCTTGCCCAACCACGCCAGCGCTTCGTCGACCTCGCCTCTGTCCGCCAACACCGCCGCGTAGCTAAACTGCCCGCGAAAGTCCCCGCCTTCGGCCGAGCGTCGATACCAGCTCACTGCCGCCTCCAGGTCCTGTGGGCAGAACCGACCGTCTTCCAGGTAACGCCCCAGTAGATTCATCGACTTGGCGTGGCCTTGTTCAGCCGCCAGGCGATAAAAATCCAGCGCTTGAGGTTGATCTTCGGCAACACCACGGCCGGTGGCCAGCAGGTTGGCGTAGTTGTACTGGGCCCAATCCAATCCGGCCTCGGCAGCGATGCGGTACTGCCGCGCAGCTTGCGCTTCATCCGCCGCGCCGCCCCAGCCATGCTCCAGGCAACGCCCGGCCATATTGCGCGCCATCAAGTGCCCGCCTTGCGCCGCGATCTGGAACCAGCGCAGTGCCAGCGCTTCGTCCTGGGCAATGCCTCGACCTTCCAGCAGGATCTGCCCCAGCAACGCCTGGGCATCGACCACGCCTTCTTTCGCCGCGATCAGGATGGCCTGGGCCGCGCGCACCGGGGAGTCGTCAAGCATGCTTTGCAATTGCTCGACGTTGAGCACTTCTTCACGACGCAGCAAAAAGCCCATGTCAGACCTCAGCCCAGCGGCGCAGCAGGTTGTGATAAGTGCCAGTCAGCTGGATCAGCGCCGGGTGGTCGGGCACATCGGCGGTGAGTTGCTGGATCGCGCCGTCCATTTCAAACAGCAGGGTGCGTTGGCTGTCTTCACGCACCAGGCTTTGGGTCCAGAAGAACGAGGCATAACGCGCGCCACGGGTCACGGCGTTGACTTTGTGCAGGCTTGAGCCGGGGTACAGCACCATGTCGCCGGCGGGCAACTTGACCCGTTGCAGGCCGAAGGTGTCCTGGATCTCCAGCTCGCCGCCGTCGTATTCGTCGGGGTCGCTGAAAAACAAGGTGGACGACAGGTCGGTGCGCACCCGCTCAACACTGCCCCGCGCCTGGCGCACGGCATTGTCGACATGGAAGTCAAAGCTCTTGCCTTCGGTGTAGCAGTTGAACAGCGGCGGGAAGACCTTGTTGGGTAACGCCGCCGACATAAACAGCGGGTTTTTCCACAGCCGCTCCAGCATCGCCGCACCGATTTCCTTGGCCAGGGGGTGGCCTTCGGGTAATTGCAGGTTGTGTTTGGCCTTGGCCGACTGGTGCCCGGCGGTGATTTTGCCGTCGGCCCAATCGGTGGTTTCCAGGGCTTGGCGAATGCGCTGCACTTCCTCACGAGAGAACAGGCCGGGGATGTGCAGCAGCATGGGCAGTACCTGATTTCAGAGAGGCGTCAATGGTATTGATTCTTATCAAGCCTGTAAAACGCTGTAGACGAACGAGATCGTCATAACCGTAAGCAAAAAGTGTAAAGAATGTAAATTCAGTGCAATTAGCAATGTATCGCAATTGATAGAAATACTTGTTAACACTATATTCCGCGGCCTCACATCCTTGGGGAAAGGACACGTCATGTCGCGCACTTCAATAAAAACACCCGCCAGTTCACCGCGTCTGCTGGCTTCGGCCATCGGCGTTGCCCTCACTGCCAGCTCTGCCGCCCACTTGGCGCAGGCGGCTGAGGACACTGAACAGAAAGGCGAGCGCAACAGCATTTCACTTGGCGCCACCAGCATCACCGGCCAGGAACAGGACGAAACCTCCTACCAGGTGGAAAAAGCCTCTTCGCAGAAGTACACCGCGCCGTTGGTAGACACCCCACGCTCGGTCACCGTGGTGCCGCAGCAAGTGCTCAAGGACACCGCCGCCACCTCGCTGCAGGATGCCTTGCGCACCGTGCCGGGCATCACCTTCGGTGCCGGTGAAGGCGGCAACCCACAGGGCGACCGCCCTTTCATCCGTGGTTTTGACGCCCAAGGCGACACCTATCTGGACGGCGTGCGCGACACTGGCGGCCAGAGCCGTGAGATTTTCGACATCGAGTCCATCGAAGTCAGCAAAGGCCCGAACTCCTCGTTTGGCGGTCGCGGCTCGGCCGGTGGCAGCCTCAACCTGGTGAGCAAGACCCCACAAGCGCGGGACTTCACCAACGGTGGCTTCACCTACGGCTCCGACCAGACCCGCCGCTACGTGCTGGATGTGAACCGTCAGTTCCTGGATGACAGCGCTGCATTCCGCCTGAACCTGATGAGCCACGAACAAAACGTTGCAGGCCGCGACGCAGTCAACTACGACCGTTGGGGCGTAGCGCCGTCGCTGACCTTTGGCCTGGGCACCCCGACCCGCGTCAACCTCAGCTACTACCATATGGAAAGTAATGATCTGCCGGATTCGGGGATTCCATACGCTTACGGCAGCACCGCCTCAAACGCTGCCCACGTACACGACAAACCGATCGACGGCGGAGACAGCAGCAACTTCTACGGTTTGAAAGATCGAGACTTCCGCAAGACACGCGCCGATATCAGCACGGTCTCCATCGAACACGATTTGAACGACAACATGACGCTGAAAAATACTCTGCGCCATGGCAGCACGGGCCAGGATTACATCCTCACTCAACCTGACGACAGCCAGCACAACGTCAACCAGTTCGGTACCGTTTGGCGTCGTGCCAACACCCGTGTGTCGACCACCACCACGACCACCAACCAAACCGACCTGTTCGGCAGCTTCCAAGCGTTGGGCTTCAAGCACAGCTACTCCACCGGTTTGGAATTCACCGGCGAAGAAACCCGCGTCAGCGGCTATACCGTCACTCCGAATGCTAACCCGACCTGCACCGTGGCCGCCGGCAGCCTGGGTGGCCAGTGCACCTCGCTGAGCAACCCGAACCCGGACGACGCCTGGAACGGCACCATTGCGCGCAACTACATGGGCACCAACACCAAGGCCACCAGCCGCGCCGCCTATGTGTTCGATACCATCGAACTGGACCCCAAATGGCTGCTGAACGTCGGCCTGCGCTACGACACTTTCGACACCGAAGCCAACATCAACGCCGTGCCGACCTCCACCGTAAAGGCTCGCAGCAAGGTCAAGGACGACAGCCAATTCTTCAACTGGCAGGCCGGCCTGGTCTGGAAGCCACTGGATAACGGCAGCATCTACACCTCCTACGCCACATCGGCCTCGCCAGCCGGCGGCCTGGTGGGCGAAGGCGTCGACAACAACGCAATCCCGACCGGCATCAACACCAGCGACCTGCAACCGGAAGAAACCGTCAACTACGAACTGGGCACCAAGTGGGACCTGTTCCACAACCGCCTGTCGCTGTCGGCTGCGGTGTTCCGTACCGAGAAGAAAAACACCCGTATCCTCGTCAGTAACAACACTTACGAAACGGCCGGTGAATCCCGTGTCGACGGCCTGGAATTGTCCGCCAGCGGCAAGATCACCGAACAATGGCAAGTGTTCGCCGGCTACAGCTACTTGAAAGCCGAGCTGGTTGACCCAGGCAAAAACGGCAACCGCCAGGGCGTCGTCCAGACCGGCTCCAACAAGGGCAACCAGATGCCCAACACCCCGGAAAACTCGTTCAGCCTGTGGACCACCTACAACCTGACGCCGAAGCTGACCATCGGTGGCGGCGCGTTCTACGTCGACCAGGTTTACGGCGATGCGGCCAACACGGTTTACGTGCCGTCCTACACCCGCTACGACGCCATGGCCAGCTACAAGTTGACCAAGAACGTCGACCTGCAATTGAACGTGCAAAACCTGACTGACAAGACCTACTACGACAAGGCGTACGCCTCGCACTTTGCCAACCAGGCAGCCGGTCGCACGGCGCTGTTGTCCACCAGCTTCCACTTCTAAAAGCGGGCAGCAAAACGCTAAAAGCCCCACGCATCGGATGCGTGGGGCTTTTGCGTGTTAAACAGAATATTTCTCGATAACCCACGGCATAATGCGCGCCGTGACAATCACATCCAGATAGACGAGGCAGTCAGACGTGTTGAAGAAAACCCTGTTCCAGTTGCACTGGTTCTTCGGCATTACCGCTGGGCTGGTGCTGGCCTTGATGGGGATCACCGGGGCTGCGGTCTCGTTTCAGGATGAAATCCTGCGGGCGCTCAACCCCACCGTGCTGAGCGTCGAGAAGCGCGAGGCCGGTGTACTGCCGCCCGCTGAGCTGGTGCGCAAGCTTGAAGCCACCGAAGGCAAGACCGTGGCCATGCTCTGGGTAGAAAGCGAGAGCGGTAATGCCGCCCGCGTATTCTTCACCCCGCCACCCGGTGAGCGCCGTGGCCAGATGCGCTACTTCGACCCCTACACCGGCGACTACATGGGCGACGCCGTCGGCCAGGATGTGTTCGGTTTTGTCCTGCAACTGCACCGTTTCCTCGCCATGGGCGAAACCGGTCGTAATATCACCGGCGCTTGCACGCTGATCCTGGTGTTTTTCTGCCTCTCCGGCCTGTACCTGCGCTGGCCGCGCCAGGTGGCGAGCTGGCGCGTGTGGCTGACCCTGGACTGGCGCAAAAAAGGCCGCAGCTTCAATTGGGACCTGCACTCAGTGTTCGGCACCTGGTGCCTGCTGGCCTACCTGCTGGCGGCGCTGACCGGCCTGACCTGGTCCTACGATTGGTACAGCCAGGGCGTGACCAAACTGCTGTCCGACGCCCCGCAAAACGAGCCTATGCGCAAACGTGGCCCGCCGTCGTCAGGCCCGGCCCCCGTGGCCAATTACGATGCGATATGGAGCAGCATCTACAGCAATGCCGGCCCCGACCTGAGCGCCTACAACATCCGTATGCCAGCGGTTGCGGGGCAACCGGCCACCGTCTACTACCTGCTCAAGGATTCGCCCCACGACCGTGCGCTGAACCAGATCAACCTGGACCCGGCCACCGGTGAGGTGAAATCCCACGATCAGTACACCAGCAAGACGTTCAAGGCGCAGATCCTGACCAGCATCTATGCGCTGCACACCGGCAGTTATTTCGGCCTGGCGGGGCGCATCATTCTCACCGTCAGCTCACTGCTGATGCCGCTGTTCTTTATCACCGGCTGGCTGCTCTACCTGGACCGTCGTCGCAAAAAACGCCAGGTACGCGATGCCCGTAAAGGCCTCGGCGCCAACGCCAGCGATGCCCCGGCCTGGCTGATCGGCTTTGCCAGCCAGAGCGGTTTTGCCGAGCAACTCGCCTGGCAAACGGCGGGCCAATTGCAGGCCGCCGGGTTGCCGGTGAAGGTGCAGGCGCTGGGCAGCGTCAGCCAGGACGATCTGCGCCAGTCACAAAACGCGCTGTTTGTAGTGAGCACCTTTGGCGACGGCGAAGCGCCCGACAGCGCCCGCGGTTTCGAGCGTAGCGTGCTCGGCCAGGACCTGCCCCTCAAGGGCCTGAACTACTCGGTACTGGCCTTGGGTGATCGCCAGTACGAACATTTTTGCGGCTTTGCCCGTCGTCTGCATTTCTGGCTGACCAACCAGGGCGGCAACCCGTTGTTCGCCCCGGTGGAAGTCGACAGCGGCGACACCACTGCCCTGCTGCACTGGCAACAACAACTGGGCCAACTCACCGGCCACGCCCCCGCAGCGGCATGGCCGACGGCCCAGTATGAAAACTGGACGCTGACCCAACGCACCCTGCTCAACCGCGACAGCAGCGGCTCCGACGTCTATATGCTGGGGCTCACCCCCCCTTCGCCGCAGACCTGGCAAGCCGGCGACCTGGTGGAAGTGTTGCCACGCAATTGCCCATGGGCCATCGAGCACTTCCTCCAGGGCCTGGGCCTGGCCGGCAGCGACGGCGTGCTGATCGATGGTTTGGCCCACAGCCTCGACCAGGCCTTGGCCACTCGCCAACTCCCGACCCATCGCGCGCACCTGGTCGGTTTGCATGCCCAGGCGCTGGTGGACGCACTGGTGCCCTTGGGCATGCGCGAATACTCCATCGCCTCGATCGCAAGCGACGGCGTGCTGGAACTGATCGTGCGCCAGGAACGCCACCCCGACGGCAGCCTCGGTTTGGCGAGCGGCTGGCTCACCGAGTACGCCGCCCTCGGCACGGCCATCAACCTGCGCCTGCGCCGCAACAGCGGCTTCCACCTGCCCGATGCGCCCGTGCCGCTGATCCTGCTGGGCAACGGCACCGGCTTGGCCGGCCTGCGCAGCTTGCTCAAGGCCCGCATTGCCGATGGCCAGCAACGCAACTGGCTGTTGTTTGGCGAACGCAATATCGCCCACGACTTCCTCTGCCAGGACGAGCTGCAAGGTTGGCTGGCCAGTGGTGACCTGGCGCTGCTGGATCTGGCGTTTTCCCGTGATCAGGAAGAGAAGATCTACGTGCAGGATCGCCTGCGTGAGTCCGCCGAGGTGCTGCGTAAATGGCTGGCTGAAGGGGCCGCGATTTATGTGTGTGGCAGTTTGCAGGGGATGGCGACTGGGGTGGACCTGGCGTTGGTGGATATTCTGGGCAGTGAAGCCGTGGAACGCTTGATTGAACAGGGCCGTTATCGTCGGGATGTGTACTGACCTCTCCATGACAATGAAGATGTAAATGTGGGAGCTGGCTTGCCTGCGATAGCGGTGGGTCAGCTTGCACATTTGCTACTGATACACCGCTATCGCAGGCAAGCCAGCTCCCACAGGTTTGATTGTATTTCAGGTCAGGTGGGTTGGAGTTTTTGCTCGAACACAGAGACCCCATCCAGATCCCGAAGGATGACCGTCAACTCCCCCGTCTGCCCATCAATCTGCACCTCGCCAAAAAACTGAAACCCTGCAAACGGCGAGGTGTTTTGCGCCGGCGGCGCTTTCTCGAATACCACCTCTGGCCCAAAGGTTTTATCCAGCGGGTTGGGCCCAAAACTCCCCGCGTTCAACGGCCCGGCCACAAACTCCCAGAACGGTTCGAAATCCTGGAACGCCGCCCGATCCGGGTGATAATGGTGCGCCGCGCAGTAGTGCACATCCGCCGTCAGCCACACGTGGTTGCGTACCTTCTGCGCCCGCAGAAACCCCAGCAGTTCGGCCATCTCCAGCTCACGCCCTTGGGGCGCACCCGGGTCGTTATTGGCGATGGCCTCCCAGCGCGGCACGCCCGGGCTCACCTCGCCGTCAGGCACGCCCAGGCCGATGGGCATGTCGGCGGCAATCACTTTCCACTGCGCCTGGGAGCCCTTGAGTTCACGCTTGAGCCAGTCCAGTTGCTCACGGCCAAGGAAGGGTTTTGCGCCACCCAGGTTGTCATCGTTGGGCCCGCGATAACTGCGCATATCCAACACGAAAACATCCAATAGCGGGCCGTAACTGAGCTTGCGATAAATGCGCCCACCACCGTCAGCGGCCTGGCGGCGCATCGGTGAATACTCCAGCCAAGCCTGGCGTGCGCGGCCCACCAAGGTGTTGATGTCTTTGGTCTGGTAGCGCTCATCCAGCTGCTTGCTCGGGGACCAGTTGTTCACCACCTCGTGGTCGTCCCACTGCCAGATTTGCGGCACCTCGGCATTGAAGCGGCGTACGTTTTCATCCATCAGGTTGTAACGGTAATTGCCGCGATACTCATCGAGGGTTTCGGCGACTTTGCTCTTGGCTTCGGTGGTGATGTTGCGCCAGATGCGTCCGTCTTCGACCGTAAGTTGCGCGGGCACCGGGCCGTCGGCGTAGATGGTGTCGCCACTGTGGATAAAAAAGTCCGGCAGGCGCAGGCGCATGGCTTCGTAGATGCGCATACCGCCGATGTCCGGGTTGATGCCGAAGCCTTGGCCGACAGTGTCGCCACTCCACACAAAACGAATATCGCGACGCTGTTGCGGCACGCTGCGCAGGTGGCCGAACCAAGGCTCACTGGCGATGCCGGTCTGGGCGTCTTCAAAGTGCACGCGGTAGAAAATCGCCTGGTCGGCGGGCAGGCCGGTGAGTTCGACGCGGGCAGTAAAGTCGGTGCGGTTGTCGGCCAGGGGCGATACGAACCGGCGCGGGTTGCTGAACATACTGCGGGTGTCCCACTCCACCACCATCCGCGCCGGGCGATCGCTGCGGCTCCAGATCATGGCGCGGTCGCCCAACAGGTCGCCGGACTGCACACCGTCGGTGAGTTGTGGGCGGTCCTTCACCGAAGCGATCACCGCCGGCGCCAGGCCAGGCAGCAACAGACCAGCGCCGACAGCTTGCATCACGCGGCGACGGCCGAGGTTGAAGTGGCTCATGCAGGTGCCCTCTTTGGCTATCAAAAGGGCCACTTAAGCACGCGCAGATGACACTAATCTTGCGACCAGTGGAGATCTGTGGAGATCAAATGTGGGAGGGGGCTTGCCCCCGATAGCGGTGGTTCAGTCAAATTTGTACCGGCTGACACACTGCAATCGGGGGCAAGCCCCCTCCCACATTTTTTACCGCGTCAGGCTTTAGCCGGTGCCACAGTCAGCTCGACCACCTCCGGCCGCTTGATCACCGCATACACCACCCCGGTCACCACGCTCCCCGCCACAATCGCCAGCAAATACAACAACGCATGGTTCATCGCATTCGGAATAATCAACACAAACAACCCACCATGCGGCGCCGCGAGCACGCAGCCAAAATACATCGACAGCGCCCCCGTCAACGCACCACCGGCGATGCTCGCCGGGATCACCCGCAACGGGTCTTTGGCCGCAAACGGGATCGCGCCTTCGGAGATAAAGCACATCCCCAAAATCATCGCCGCCTTGCCCGCCTCACGTTCGGTCTGGGCAAACTTGCGGCGCGCCAGGAACGTGGCGATGCCCATGCCAATCGGCGGCACCATGCCGGCGGCCATGGTCGCGGCCATCGGCGCGCCGCTGTGGGCCGCCAACAGGCCAACGGAAAACGCATACGCCGCCTTGTTGATCGGCCCGCCCAAATCGACGCACATCATGCCGCCCAGCAGAATGCCCAACAGCACCGCGTTGGTGGTGCCCATGGTGCTGAGAAAATCGGTCAGCCCCACCAGCATGCGCGCCACTGGCGGCCCCACCAGGTAGATCATCGCCAGGCCCGTAAACAAACTGGCCAGCAACGGGATGATCAGAATCGGCTTGAGCGCCTCCAGGCTCTGGGGCAGTTTCACCGCACGGGTGATCAGCTTGACGCAGTAACCGGCAAGGAAACCGGCAAAGATGCCACCGATAAAACCTGCCCCCAAGGTGCCCGCCAACAGCCCGCCAATCATGCCCGGCGCAATGCCCGGACGGTCGGCAATCGAGTAGGCGATGTAACCCGCCAGCAGCGGCACCATCAGCATAAAGGCGCGGTCACCGACGGTTTTCAGCGCGGCGGCCAGGGTGCCTTCCTGCTCGAACGCATGGATGCCGAACACAAACGACAAGGCAATCAACAAGCCGCCCGCCACCACCATCGGCAGCATGAACGACACACCGGTGAGCAGGTGTTTGTACACGCCGGTTTTTTCCGACTTGGTCACCGCACCGCTCGCGGCGCTTTCCACCGCACCTTCGGCCAGGGCCTTGTTGAGGGTCGCTTCGGATTGCTTGAGGGCGATGCCGGTGCCGCAGCGGTAGATCTTCTTGCCCGCGAAGCGCTCGGTGGCGACTTCGATATCGGCTGCCAACAACACCACATCGGCATTGGCGATAGCCTCAGGACTGAGCGGCGTGCGTGCGCCCACCGAGCCCTGGGTTTCGACCTGCAAGTCGTAACCCAGGCGCTTGGCGGTTTGCTGCAAGGCTTCGGCGGCCATGAAGGTGTGGGCAACGCCGGTCGGGCACGCGGTGACGGCGACGATACGCGGCGCGTTTTTCGCCACCGACTCAGCCGCGACAAACACCTGCGCCTCTTCAGCACCACGGCGCAACACCGCTTCCACATCCGCCAGCGCCTGGGCTGGCGTGCTCTGGAACACACGCTTGCCGACAAACCGCTGCATATCCACCGCCGCGCTGCTAACCAGCAACACCCATTCGGCATCGTCGATCACCGCCTGGGACAACTGGCGCTCCGGGCGCTGCACATCCACCACCTCGACGCTGGTGCTCCAGCCCTGGCGCTGCGCGGCGGCGTCCAACAAGCGGGCGCACAGCACACTGGTGACCATGCCGTTCGGGCAGGCAGTAACAATGGCTAACTTCATCACAAACCCTCTTATTGTTCTGTGAGCGTGCGCACGTGGACGCCGCTTTCGAGACGCGCCAACTGCGCGTCATCGCTGATGCCGAAACCGATCTGCGTCACCGCCATCGCGGCAATCGCGGTGGCCCGGCGCAGGGTCTGTTCAGGGGCTTCAAAACTCAGCAAGCCGTGCAGCATGCCGGCCAACAGCGAGTCACCCGCGCCCACCGTGCTGGCGACAGTGACTTTGGGCGGCGTGGCCTGCAATGCTGCGCTCGGGCTGAACCAGTTCACGCCATCGGCGCCGTGGGACACCACCACATGCTGCACACCCTGCAGTTGCAGGCGCTGGGCGGCCTGGGCCTGTTGCGCGACTGAATCGGTAGGGCAATCCAACGCCTCGGCGAGTTCTTCGGTATTGGGCTTGATCAACCACGGGCCAGCCTTGAGGCCCGCACGCAGGGCCTCGCCACTGGTGTCCAGGGCGACTTTCAAGCCGAGGCTTTTCAAGTGTTCCAGCAGGGCCTGCAACCACTCTGGGCTGACGCCACGGGGCAAGCTACCGGCGACCACCACCGCGTCGTGACCTGGCGCAATCCACGCCAGTTGATCAAACAACGCTTGCTGCGCCTGCTCGCTCACCATCGGGCCTGGAGCATTGATGTCGGTCACCCGGCCGTCTTGCTCGGCAATCTTGATATTGCTGCGGGTTTCGCCTGGCACGCGGATAAACGCATCGGCAAAACCGCGACGGGCGATCAAGGCTTCAAAGGCTTGCGGGTTGTCTTCGCCGAGAAAGCCGCCCACGGTCACTTGATGGCCCAAATCCGCCAGCACCTGCGCCACGTTCACGCCCTTGCCGGCGGCGTGGGTGAGCATGGTTTCGCTGCGGTTGACGGCGCCCGGCTCCAAGTTCGCCAAGCGTAGAGTGAGGTCCAACGCCGGGTTTAGCGTCAGGGTCAGAATCCTTGCCATTTACACGGCCTCCACAAGAGCACGCACTTCGGCGGGTGAACCCACCGCGAGTGCTTTTTGCGCCAGGCCCTGGGCCTCGCTCAGACTGAATTCACGCACCCGCGCCTTCACTTCAGGAATGCTGCGGGCCGACACGCTCAACTCATCCACACCCAGGCCGATCAGCACCGGCACTGCCAGTGGGTCAGCTGCCAGTTCGCCGCACACGCCGACCCATTTGCCATGGGCATGGGCGGCACGCACGGTGATGTCGATCAGTTGCAACACCGCCGGGTGCAGGCCATCGGCCTGGGCCGACAGGGTCGGGTGGCCACGGTCGATGGCAAGGGTGTACTGGGTCAGGTCGTTGGTGCCGACGCTGAAAAAGTCGACTTCCTTGGCCAGAACCGGCGCGAGCAACGCGGCGGATGGCACTTCGATCATGATGCCCAGTTGCAGGTCGGCCACCGGGATTTCCAGGCGCAGGCGCTCAGTCATCTCACGCGCCGCACGCCATTCATCGACGCTGCCGACCATGGGGAACATGATGCGCAGAGGGCGGTTATCCGCCGAGCGCAGCAGCGCGCGCAATTGCGCTTCCATGATCTGAGGACGTTGCAAGGTCAGGCGAATGCCACGCACGCCGAGGAAGGGGTTTTCTTCCTGGGCAATCGGCCAATACGGCAGCGGTTTGTCGCCGCCCACGTCGAGGGTGCGCACCACCAACGGGCGACCGTCGAGGCCGTCGAGCACGCGGCGGTACTCGGCTTCCTGGGTGGCTTCGTCCGGCGCTTGCGGGTGCGCCATAAAGATCAGTTCGGTGCGCAGCAAACCGATGCCTTCGGCGCCCTGCTCCACCGCGCTGGCAACACCGGCGCTTTCGCCGATATTGGCGAACACTTCCACGGCGTGGCCGTCACGGGTCAGCGCGGGTTCATGGCGTTGGGCCGCGGCGGCTTGCAGGCGTTGTTCGCGGGTGTCGCGCTCAACCGTGGCCCGTTGCAGTGTGGCCGCGTCGGCGTCCACGTGCAGGCGGCCGCGCTGGCCATCGAGCAACAACGGCGTACCCGAGGCGAGCAGCAACACGGCAGGGCCGGCGCCGACCAGCGCCGGAATGCCGAGGGCGCGAGCGACGATGGCGCTGTGGGCCGTGGCGCCGCCACGGGCGGTGAGGATGCCGGCGACGCGGGTTGGGTCCAGGCGCGCGACGTCGGACGGGCCGACTTCATCCATCACCAGAATGTAGGGCTCGCTCGGCTCCTGAGCGGTTTCAACGCCGCACAGTTGCGCCAGCACACGGCGGCCGATGTCACGCAGGTCGGCGGCACGTTCGGCGAGCAAGGCGTCTTGCAACGACTCCTGCTGCTTGGCGGCAGCTTCGATCACGCTCATCCACGCAGCTTCAGCGCTTTCGCCTTGCTTGAGGCGGGTGTCGACTTCGTCGGTGAGTTCCGGGTCGTCGAGCATTTCCTGGTGGGTGATGAAAATTTCGCGGATCGCTTTGGATTTGCTGCGTTCGATCAAACCCTGGATATCACGGCGCACCTCGGCCAGAGCGTCTTGCAGGCGCTGGCGCTCAATGGCCGACGACTCACCACGCAACGGGTAATCGAACACCTGCTGGACCTGGATATGCGCAGGGCCGATAGCGATGCCCGGTGCGGCGGCGATGGCTTGCACCTGGCTGCCGGGCACGGGTGCGCTGAGCACCGGTTCGATATCGACAGCCGCGGGCTGGGCGCTCGCGGTGGGCGGCGGCTCTACCTCTTCGCCAAGGCCCTCTTGCACCGCAGCCAATAGCGCGGGCAACGCATCGCCTGCAATCGTCGGCTCAGCGACAAATTCCAGCACCTGACCACGGCGTGCGCCCAGGCTCAGCAACTTGCTCAGACTTTTGACCGACACGGCGCCCACCGGGCCATCGACGATGCGCACGCGGATGTCGCCATCAAAACTTTTGGCCAATTGGGCGAGGATCTTCGCCGGCCGCGCATGCAGACCATGGGCGTTAGCCAGGGTAATGCGGGCGCTGGGCCAGTCGGGCGGCAATTCGCCGCCGAGCACTTCGAGCACCGCACGGCTGCTGGTGGCGCGGCCCAATTCCTGGCCACGACCTTCGATCAGCAAGACGCACAAACGCTCCAGCAAGGCTTGGTGGGCTTCACCCAGGCTGGCCAGGCAGAACAGACCGTTGAGCGGTTGGCCAAGGTAACGCATGGGTTTGTCCGGGGTGACGAAGGCCAGGCCCGGGCGCTTTACCGTCTGCTCGCTGTGCAGCCACCACAGGCCATCGCCCAAAGGCAGCGCGTCGACTTGCTGCAAGACGGCAGCGAAACCATTGCTCACACAATCGGCTTGGCGCAGCAGGCGTGCGCCGCGCCATACCAACTCTTCAAAATCATCGGCAGACACGCCCAAGCTGATCATCTGCGCGTCCAACGCCAGTTCCTGCGGCGCGCCTTGCAGCAGTTTCAGCAACGCTTCGCCAGTACCGGCACGGCGCAACGCCTGGCCCAGGTCGGTTTCACCCAGGGCGCGGGTGAGCAGTTGCAGCAGGCGCAAGTGTTCGTCGGATTTGGCGGCAATGCCGATAGCCAGGTACACGATCTGGCCGTCGCCCCAGTCCACCCCTTCGGGGAACTGGAGCAGGCGCACGCCAGTGGAGTGCACTTGGTCGCGGGTTTCGGGGGTGCCGTGGGGGATGGCAATACCTTGGCCGAGAAAGGTCGAGCCTTGGGCTTCACGGGCTTGCAAGCCACTGAGGTAACCCTCAGCGACCAGGCCATCGGCCACCAATTTTTCAGCGAGCAGGTGCAAGGCAGCAGATTTATCCACAGCCACTTGGCCCATGGAAATCTGCTCTACAGTGAGCTCAAGCATGCCGTTCTCCTAGTTAGTGCAGTAATGCACTAGGTATTGTTTTGAATAAACAGTGTAAGGGCGATTCGGAATAACTGACTGAGTAGTCAATTGGCAGTGACCACTCAGCAGCGAATATCGTAAAAATACGCTTGCTGAAACGTTTAATCTATAATTTATGGCAGATTACGCGTTAATTGCGCATCCTTGAAGAACCACTCGGCGCTTGAGTCAGGACGTCTGTCGTGTACAGGAATCGGTTACGATTGGACAAAATGTCGGGGCAAGCTCCAAAAAACAAGGAAATCCCGGTTTGAAACTCAGTGATATCGCACGTCTGGCCGGTGTGTCCGTAACCACCGCCAGCTATGTCATCAATGGCAAGGCCGAACAACAACGGATCAGCAGCGCGACCGTCGAACGGGTGCGCGCCGTGGTTGAAGCCCATGGTTTTACGCCCAACCCCCAGGCGGCCGGGCTACGCAGCCGGCACACGCGTACCTTGGGCTTTATCTTGCCCGACCTGGAAAACCCCAGTTACGCACGTATCGCCAAGCTTTTGGAGCAAGGCGCACGGGCACGTGGCTATCAGTTACTGATCGCCAGTTCCGACGATGACGCGGGCAGCGAGCGCCAACTGCTGCAACTGTTTCGCGCCCGCCGTTGTGATGCGTTGTTCGTGGCCAGTTGCCTGCCGCCCAACGATGACAGTTACCGTGAGCTGCAAGCCAAGGGCCTGCCGGTGATTGCGATTGACCGGGTGATGGACCCTGCGCAGTTCTGCTCGGTGGTCAGCGATGACCGCCAAGCCTGCCATCAATTGACCAGCAGCCTGCTGCAACCGCTGCCCAAGCAGATCGTGCTGATCGGTGCGCGCCCCGAGTTGAGTATCAGCCAGGAGCGTGCGGCGGGCTTTGGCGAAGCGCTGCAAGGCTTCAAGGGCGAGGTGTTGATTGAGCACGGCGAATCATTCAGCCGTGACTGTGGCCGACAATTGATGGAGCAATTGCTGCAACGCTTGGGGCATTTGCCTGATGCGCTGGTAACCACCTCCTACGTGCTGCTGCAAGGCGTGTTCGACGCGCTGCATGACTTCCCACTCAAGTCGCGCCCGCTGCGCCTGGGCACCTTTGGTGACACCCAGTTGCTGGACTTCTTGCCGCTGCCGGTCAACGCCATGGCCCAACAACATCAGCTGATCGCCGACGCCGCGCTGAAGCTGGCCCTAGCCGCAATTGAAGACGAGCACTACCAGCCTGGCGTGCACGCCATCGGCCGTACGTTCAAGCAGCGTATTCACGAGGCCTGAGCGTGGAGTTGATCGACACCCACACCCACTTGGACTTCCCGGACTTCGACAACGATCGCCGCGAAGTCCTCGCCCACAGCCGTATGGTGGGTGTGGAGCGCATGGTAGTGCTGGGGGTGTATCAGCAAAATTGGCAGCGGCTGTGGGACTTGGTGCAAACCGATGAACGCCTCTTCGGTGCCTTTGGCCTGCACCCGGTCTACCTGGATGAACATCGCCTCGCCGACCTGACAGAACTGGGCGATTGGCTAACCCGCCTGCACGGCCATCGGCAAGTGTGCGCAGTGGGTGAGATTGGCTTGGATTACTTTCTCGAAACATTGGACCGCGAGCGCCAGCAGTCACTGTTTGAAGCCCAGCTCAAGCTGGCGGTAGACTTTCAACTGCCGGCACTGCTGCATGTGCGGCGCAGCCACGCAGCCGTGATCGCTACCCTCAAGCGTATCCGCCTGCCCCGTGGCGGCATCATCCATGCGTTTGCCGGCAGCCAGGAAGAAGCCCGCGAGTACATCAAGCTCGGTTTCAAGCTGGGCCTGGGCGGCGCGGCGACTTGGCCCCAGGCGCTGCGGATGCACAAGGTATTGGCTCAACTACCACTGGATGCAGTGGTACTGGAAACCGATTCACCCGACATGGCTCCCGCCATGTACCCCGGCCAACGCAACAGCCCCGAACACCTGCCCGATATCTGCCACGCCCTGGCCGAGCGCATGGGTATCGAACCGTTACTGTTGGCGCAGGCGAGTACACGCAACGCGTGCGAGTTGTTCAATTGGTAATGGGGGGGTGGCCTGCAAGTTAAGGGTCATCCTTTGCCGATGACGGGCGTAACGTAAGACCAGGAAATGAATCAGCACCGTCACCAGCGAAACATTGAACTGCCCAATCACACTGAGCAGCCCTACCCACTCCATGACCAGCGCTACCACCAAGGTCGCGCTCGTCAGGATAATCATGCTCGGGCGAACCAGCGCCCAGTGGTTCAAGGCGCGAAATTGACGCAGTTGTTTGCGGCTGTGCAACGTCAGGCACGACTGGCAATACGCACACTCAAATGGCTCATCGATGGCAATCGAGTTCAGCTGCCAGGGCTTTAGCTCAAAGGTCATTTCGCATTCGGTGCAATGCCCTCTGATACCGATTATTGCGTTCATCGCCGTGCCTTCCCGCAACCATGAATAGGTGAAACAAATTCTCACCCATCTGCGGCGCAATGAAAGGTCACCCAGCAAATCCAGACAAGTGCTACTTCCATCAGAACTTAATCCTACCCTCGCTTCCTACACGCGAAATGCACCGATCAGTTGTTTCAACTCGACCACCTGCATCGACAACTGCCGACTCGCTGCCTCGGTCTGATGGGCACCCTCGGCAGCGTGCTCGCCGGCACGATTGATTTCGACGATGTTCTGGTCGATGTCGTGGGCGACGGCGGTCTGCTGCTCCACGGCAGCGGCAATCTGCTGGTTTTGATCGACGATCATGCCCACAGCACCGAGGATATTTTCCAACGCCTGCTGGACCTTTTCCGACTGCCCCACCGTGCCATTGGCCATTTCATGACTGGTGCCCATGGCTTTCACCGCAGCCCCCACACCGCTGTGCAGTCGGCCGATCATCTGCTCGATTTCCTCGGTAGAACGCTGGGTGCGCCGGGCCAAGGTACGCACCTCATCGGCCACGACGGCAAAACCTCGGCCTTGCTCGCCGGCCCGTGCAGCCTCGATGGCGGCATTAAGCGCCAGCAGGTTGGTTTGTTCGGCGATGCTTTTGATCACTTCCAAGACGCTGCTGATGGACTGGCTGTCGGTGGCCAACTGATTGATCACTTGCACCGAAAGGTCAATCTCCGACGCCAGCCGCGCAATACTGCCTTGCTGGGATTGCACCAGGCCACGGCCGCTGACGGTTTCGTCGTTGACGCTGTGGGCACTGCTGACTGCCGCCGCCGCACTGCGCGCCACTTCCTGGGCGGTGGATGACATCTGGTTCATGGCCGTCGCCACTTGTTCGATCTGAGAGCGCTGGCCGGATACCGCCTGATTGCTCTGAGCCGACACCGTTTGCACCTGGCCTGCCTGCAACTCGACCTGGCTGACGGTGTGCCCGACGCGCTCGATCAGGTCATGGATCTTGGCCACCGTGCCATTGAACACCTGGCCCAGGTCGCCCAGTTCATCGCGGCTATGGGCTACAAACGTGACGGTCATGTCGCCGGCCGCGACGTTGTCCATCATCAGTGCCAGGCGTCGAAGCGTGGTGCGGGTGGAGGCGTAGAAACCGGCGTAGAGATAAAAGATCAACAAGAACACCGCCGTCAGCGCCGACACCAACACCACCATATGCGTGCGGTTCTGCGCCAGGCGCTGCTCTAACTGCTGCCCGATAAAGGTCAGGGTGGCTTCATTGAGTTGGTAGGTTTGGGCCATTAATTGGCTGACGTTGTCGTAGAAACCTTGCCAAGGGGCATCCAAGGTTTCGGCCATCACCACCTGCTCTTCAAACAACTCGCTGCCTTGCTTGAGGCTGGCGTTGCTGCTCGCGGCAAGGCTGTCGAGCGCGGTGTGCGCCGGTTTGCTGGAGCCCAGGGCGTCCTGCAACTTCAACCCATATTCCGCCTGGAGCTTTTCCAACTGCTGCAGCAATTCATCAAAACGGGTACTGGAGGCTGAGTTCAGAAAGCCTTGGCCCAGGGAATACGCGCCCATCGCCCGGCCTTCGCCCAGGGTCTGGGTGACTTGCGGGGTGACGCTGGTGATCAGTTCGCTGAGTTGGCGCAGATCACTTTGGGGGTCGCGGCTCAGGCCGGATTGACTGGCGATGATCTGGCTGAGCATCTGTGCCTTGTTGAGCAGTTTGCCGATCAGCGCACTTTTACTCAGCAGCGAGGTTTCCTGTTGCTGGGCTTTGAAGGCGCCGATCAACTCATCGCGCTTGCCCTCAAACGCCGCGATTTGCTCGGGGTCGGTGGTCATGGCGTTGAGGCCTTGCAGGCGGTCCAACACGCCTTGCTCCAGCGCGCGGATCTTGCCCTCAAGGTCACCCGCCTTGCCGGACTGGCCGAGGGTGGCGTTGATCTGTACCAGATTATTGAGGGTTTCAAGGTCACGGCGCAGGGCCAGGCTACTGCCGAGTAGATCGAGGCTTTGCAATTCAATGCGAGTGCCCTGGAACTCGCGCCAGGAATCACGCACCAGGTAAAAGTTGGTCGCCAGCATCGGCAGCAGGAACAGCACGCTGATCAGGCTGAATTTCATGCCGAAACTCAGGCGATTCATCAGCGCGACGGCGGGATAGAGCAAGCTCTTCACAGGTGAACTCCCTTTCTTTTATTTTTATTGAAGCGCAGGGCGGCAGTTAGCCAGCATCTGTATAGCTCAATTTGGAAGGGAGTTTTGTAACTTAAGGTTAACGACAGTGGGCATGCTGCAAAAAGCTGTGGGAGAGGGTTTGCCCTATTGCCAGTCAGTTAAGGCGAACACTGCACCTGTGGCGAGAGAGCTTGCTCCCGTGACGGCCCGGCAGGCGAGTAAGGTTGATGGGTTGAAACCGAATCGACTGTGGGAGCTGGCTTGCCTGCGATAGCTATGTGTCAGGCGCTAGAGGTTTTTTTGTCGGAGTACATATCCGTTATTTTGGTGAGGGTTGCTATTGGTTCCGCCCTTACGGCGGGTCACTTTGGAAAAGAGCCCCAAAGTAACCAAAGGGCTCTTGCCCCACCACTCGGCACCTCGCCTAGGCTCGGTGTGCCCTCACTCCGGCTTGAATCCGTGGGCCGCCGTCATGGGCCATCCTTGGCCCAGGACGGCTAACCCGGCGTCCTGCCGGGTTACCCACGGATTCAAGCCTGCGTTCGGCCAGCGTGGTTAACGGGGCGCCTCAGATCAAGATCAAAAACCAAATCAAAAGCCAGAGCCAGAGCCAGAGCCAGAGCCAGAGCCAGAGCCAGAGCCAGAGCCAGAGCTTCGGGTTTAGTCAGCGTCGATAGTTGTGTAGATACCACCGCTATCGGGGGCAAGCCCCCTCCCACTGTTTTAGGGCAGCACGGTCCAGATCGCAAACCCGGCATACCACAGCACCGCGGCGCGCAGCAGCAGTTCCCACAGGCGATCCAGGCTGGTGATGCCGTCGGCACCCACCACCGGCGGTGGGATTTCGGCGGCGACCAGGCCGACTTTCTCCACCAATTGGGCAGCGCTGATGTCCCAGCTCAGCAGTTCGTGGAGCATCACGCGGCTGACCGCAACGAAGTTGCCCACCAGGGCAAAGCTCGCTGCCAGCAAACGCACGGGCAACCAGTCAAATGCGTGGCGCAGTTGCGCGGCGCGTTCGGCCACCAGTGGGTTCTGGCTATGCTCACTGGCCAGTGCCAGCAAGCGATAAGCCAGTGCAGCGACAGGGCCCAGCAGGAAGTACCAGAAGATCACCGCGAAAAAGCTTTGGTAGGCCTGCCACAGCAGATGGCCCTGGACGCGCTCAAGCAGTTGCTCACCGCTGTCGGCACCGAGGTTCAGGTCACGTTCGGCCACGTGCTCGGCGGCTTGCAAGTCACCACGCCGCCAGGCATCGCGAAAGGGGCCAAGGCCGGCCAAGAGATCACCACGGCCCAGGCTATAAATCACCACCAGCAGGTGCACTGGCAGGGCCAGCAAGCCATAGGCCACCGGCTCCAGCACCAACAGCAACAGTGCCAACAACGCCACCGGCAACAACACCAGCAGCGTCAGGACCAACCAAGGCCGCTTGCCCAAACGCGGGCTCGATTCCAGCTTGGCCAACTCACGCAGCCACCCGCTGTCACGTTGCAACCGCTGGCGCAGGGCCGAGAATTTTTCGATCCACACCGCCAGCACCAACACCAGGAAACTCATCGTGCATGTCCTCCATCCTGCAGGGCGCTGCGAAAGCGCATCCAATCAAAAGCCGGGCCGGGATCGGTCTTGCGTCCCGGCGCGATATCGCTGTGGCCACAAATCCGTTGGACCGTGATGCGCGGGTAGGCCGCGAGCAACTGGCGGGCCAGGTCGATCAGTGACGTGTATTGAGCATCGGTGAATGGCAGATCATCAGTACCTTCCAACTCGATCCCCAAGGAAAAGTCATTACAGGTCTCACGCCCCTCGAAGCGCGAGACCCCGGCATGCCAGGCTCGATCGGTACACGACACAAACTGCGTCACCGCGCCATCGCGCTCTATCAGAAAATGCGCGGACACTCGTAGGTCGGCGATCCCTTCAAAGTAGGGATGTTCCGTGACATCCAGGCGATTCTGGAAGAACTCCTGCACCTTACCAGTGGCGAACTGCGCCGGTGGCAGGCTGATGTTGTGCACCACCAACAGTGAGATTTCGCCTGTGGGGCGCTCGTTGAAGTTGGGCGACGGGCAATGACGGATGCCCTCACACCAACCGCTGGCGGGGTCCAACTGCATACAGGTTCCTTGAGCGAGACAGAATGTGACCAGTATGCCGCGTTCGACCCCGTGGTTGCGATCACTTGCCGCGATTGAGTTGTCGCAGCCTGCTCACCACCGCCACCAGCGCCCGCTCGAACAATGGCCCGTCGTCGAGGGTGTGCAGCGCGCCGCGCTTGAACGCCAACGCCAACTGGCCGACGCTTTGCTCCAGCACTTTGAGCCCCGTGTGGCTGACAAATATATAGGTGTGGGCAGGCCCCATGATTGCGGTGAGCTTGCAACGCTGGGCATTGACTTCGCCCTCTTCAAACGCAACCCAGCCACCCACCCGCAACTGGTGGGCCTTGAGCAGATCAGGGTCATTGTGCGGCAGGCATTCGACGTGTTCGTTCGATACGGCGCTGAGCACAAAAGGCTCACGCACGTGAATCAACTCATCGACGTCCTCGGGTGCATGGATATGCAGGGCCTGCAAGCGCACAAAAAATTCACGGGTACTGAAAGGGTCGAACGCGGCACTGGTCAAACCATCGCGCAGGGCCTTGAGTAGACCCGGCACGTGCTCCAACAAATGCTGCCCCGATTCGGCGTCGTCTTGCAGGCTGACGCTCCAGACCAATTCGTCCAGGGTGCGCAGCCCCGCCTGCCATTGCACCGACTGCTCACCGTGCTTGAGGTTGGCGAGCAACAGCACCTGGCTCCAGGCTTGTTGCACAAACAACACCACCGAGCGCGGCAGCACCTTACCCAACAAACGTCGATTCAGTACCTCGGCCACCCGTTGGCGCACCGCTTCTGTACGCAGGCGTGCCTCCTCGGAATCGCGAGTGTGTTGCTCCAGCAGTTCACTGCGCCGCCGCTCATCGGCGGTAAACGTGCGCAGCTCTGCCAATAACAGGGGAAAAATCGCCGGGTCTTCGCCAAACTCATTGAGCAAGCGCTGCACCACCTGCTCGATGCGCAGGTACAGGTTGTCGCGCTGATAATCATCGCGCAGGCTCCAGCCCATGACGGCGGCCGCGACTTCATTGAGCAGGCATCGCGCCGGGTGGTTGGGGCGACTGAAAAAACTTTTGTCCAGCACTGCCACCTTCAGCATCGGGATCTGCAGGCGGCCAATCAACGCCTGGAAGGCGTTCGGAATGGCGCGGTCGCTGAGGATAAATTCGAACAGCATCGCGACCAAATTGATCACGTCTTCGTCTGCCGCCTCCACGACCCGCGACTTGCCGCTCTTGACGCTGACGCGGGTGAGCAACTGCCCAAGCTGGTTGCGCAGGTCAAAGTCGTCTTCGGCGTTAGGCTCGGGCACGTATTGCTGCAAGTGAGAGAGCAGGCGCAGCAAGTCTCGCGTAGTAATGGGCAGGGGTTCTGCGCTGGCCTCAAGGGTCGGCGCGATGCTTCCGCGCACAGTGGTGAGCAAAGCCTGCAATGCGACGAATGCTTGCTGGCCGCTCTCATCGACCGGCGGGTCTGCCGCCGGCAATGGGTCTTCGCGCTGAGGGTCGCGGGCAGCACGCCCACCAGGACGGCGCGGCGGCACCGCCTTGAGTTCCGCAAGCACGCCGGTCGCCACCAGTAATTGATTGGCTTCGCTGTACAGTTGATCGGCATCGCTGAGCACGTATTTTTCAAAAAGCTTGAGCATGATCAACTTGACGCGGATTTCTACCCCCAGGCTGCGTCCTGCCCGCAAGAAGAACTCGCACAGCAGCGCCGGGCCCAAGGGGTTTTCGCCGTCGTGGAGGCGGTTGCCCAGCAGGGCGCTCAAACGCGAAGTGAGCTGCCCCAGAGCCAGGCCGTCGCGGTGACGCACCCGAACCAGCATGGCCTCAAGGGCCAGGGCTTTTTCCAGGTCGTCCCTGGACGTGCCCGGTTGCGCTTCATAGGACACCACGGGCACCAATAGGCGCTCGCCGCGCCCGGCCTGGCCCAGGCAGGCAAAGGCTTCGAAAAGCCGCTCCATGAACACGCGCTCGAAATTCTTGCGCTTGAGGCGCAGGTCACGCATGGCTTCAAAGAAAATATGGTGGTCGAGGTTATTGCGGGCCTTGTCGGCCATCTCGAACAGGGTGTCATCAGCGTTATCAAACAGTTCCTGCAGACCTTGCTGCAACTGTTGCGCGGCCTTATCGCGTACTTGCAGCAATACCACCGGCAGTCGGGCCAGCGGCGAAGGCGTGACATGCGCCTTATTGATTGGCACCACCTTTCCGTCATTGTGCATCCTGGCCTCCTGAAACGGCGGTAATGGGCGTACGTCAAAGCTATGACGTCAATTGCAAGGCGCGAGATTATCTTGCAAACAGGGGTGTTTGCGCCAGCACACTCTGTCATGTGCTCGTAAATGAGTAGGTCACTGGGTTCAAACGCACGCAGCCCCTATAATCGGAGCACCTTGTTTATGGAGCCTGTTATGCCGAACCTCCGTCTTGCCGACCTCACCGCCGAAATCGAAGCCAACGTGCGCCGCGCACTGCTGGAAGACATCGGCAGCGGCGACATCACCGCGCAGTTGATCCCGGCCGAACGGCTAGCCACGGCCACGATCATCACCCGCGATGCGGCCGTTATCAGCGGTACGGCCTGGGTGGACGCGGTGTTCCGCCAACTGGACCCACGGGTTGCCGTGCATTGGCAGGTGGCCGACGGTGAACGTGTCAGCCCCAATCAGGTGCTGTTTCGCCTCGAAGGCCCCGCGCGGTCGCTGCTCAGCGGCGAACGCAGTGCGTTGAATTTTCTGCAGATGCTGTCTGGCGTTGCCACACGCGCGCAGTTCCTGGCGGATTTTGTCGCGAGCACTCAGGTCAAGTTGCTGGACACCCGCAAGACCCTGCCCGGCCTGCGCCTGGCGCAAAAATACGCGGTGACCTGCGGCGGTTGCCACAACCATCGCATCGGTTTGTATGACGCGTTCCTGATCAAGGAAAACCATATCGCCGCCTGCGGTGGCATCGCCCAGGCCATTACGGCCGCCCACAAAATCGCCCCCGGCAAGCCGGTGGAAATCGAAGTGGAAAGCCTGGATGAACTGCGCGAAGCGCTAGAAGCGGGCGCCGATATCATCATGCTCGACGAATTGAGCCTGGAAGACATGCGTGAAGCCGTGCGCCTGAACGGCGGCAAGGCCAAGCTGGAAGCCAGCGGCGGGATCAACGAAAGCACCCTGCTACCCATCGCTGAAACCGGCGTGGATTACATCTCCATCGGCGCGATGACCAAGGATGTAAAGGCGGTGGATTTGTCCATGCGCCTGAGCATCTAAAACGCAGGTGATGGTGTTGTGGTGAGCGGGCTTGCCCCACTCACCACAGTAAGCCCGTCGCAGTGGTTAGACGACGAGGTTATTCATCTCGCAATACTCGTCCCATTCGACGCCCAGCACTTCGGCCGCCTCTTTGTGCAAAACCAACCGTGCTGATTCGAATTCTTCCGGTGTCGAGGTGTACTTAAGGGTCAGTTCCCAAGGCTGAAGGCCCTGGCTTTCAGCCTCGTCCTCGAATGCCCACTGGATCTGGTCGCGCTGATCATCGGCGCTTAGATCCTTGATCTCTTCTTTAAGCTGCGGCGATTCCTCAAGGTATTTCTCGAGGGCTATTTGATGCCGAACTTCCTGGGTCATTTCAGTCGTGGTCATGTTGTTCTCTTTGGATCGAGGAATGGGGATGCATCTGGGACATCAAGGTTGCGCAGATACAAAAGAACAGGCTTGGATGCCGGCTCGTCTGGCCTTCAGAACCATTCTTGGGATCATCTGAAAACATTGCCTTTGGAACGGTGTTGCCTTTTTGCCCGAGACAGGAATCGAACCTGCGACCTTCGCGTTACGAGTGCGCTGCTCTACCAACTGAGCTACACGGGCGGTGGGCTAAAGCTAGCACCGCATTGGGCGTCCGGCAACTTGTGGCCTTCAGCGGGCGATCACGCCCTGAGCCCAGAAGCGCGGTTGCAGCAAGTTGTCATGGGTGTCGAGGTACTGCTGCTGGGCTTGCTTGATGTGTGGCACGTCGCGCACGGCAATAACTATCAACAGACCAACGGCTAACACACTCGATGTTTTCCACAGCGTCCAGAGCAAAGGCCGTACAGGCTTCGCCGGAGCCTGCCACACATGCAGCGCCATCAGCCAGCCCACCACCAGCGCCAGCCATACTTGGGAGTTGGGCATCACGATTACGCCGTCGACCATCGACTGCACCAGCGCGCCGATCAAAGCGGCGAACAGGCACAACCGCAGCAGGTCCGCTCGCTCGGTGGACAGCCTTCGCGCGCGTATCACACACAAGGTGGCCCAACCGCCTCGCCAGGCTAAAAGTGCGACACACACCGCCGATGGCACACCCCATTCACCGGCCCATTGCAGGACTGCCTGATGAGGATGGGCGGCGACCCTGTTGGCAATATCGGCAAAATGCATCGGCCCAAAGCCCAACCAGGGCCGCTCGACGAGCATCTGCCAGCCTTGCCACCAGATCGGGCCACGACCCGACAGGGTGGTGGTCAGCCGATCACTGGCGTCCGCAGAAATCGCGATGCCGAGGTAGCCCGCCAGTACCGTGAATATCAGCCAATACAGCACGATCCCGCCAAACACGGCCGCCAGTTGCCAACCCAGCCAGCGACGCCCCCAAGGCCCAAGCAGTGCCAGCACCGCGCACGCCACCCCCATGCCAAGCCAGGTACCGCGCGTGCCGCCGCTGACGGCGATCAACCACCAGGCGCACAGCAATGCGAACACCGCACCGCGCAAGGTTCGCGAGACAGTCGGCATCAGTAAAGGGAGCGCCAAAAGAGGCAGGGTAAATGTCTGGAACTGGCCGTAGAAACGCTTGTTGGAAAAGCTGGACAGCAGCAGGTCCGTATCCAGGGTTCGCTCGCCACTGGTGAATGCCAGCGCTCCTGCGTACAGGTATTGGATCGACTTGATCAGGCAGAGCAACACCACAGTGAGCATCAGGGCCCGGTCCAAAGGCTCGCCGCCGTGACGCCGAAGCAAGGCAAACGCCACCGTGATCGCCCCACAGCCGATAAACAACGCGACTTCGGTGAACGCCCAGAGCGGCTGGTGCGCCCGAGCCGATGACACCAGCCCCAGCGCAATGATCAAAGCCAGGCCCAGCGCGGTGGGCCGGTCGACCAAGCGCTCACCGGGGGTGACCGACAGCCCGTACAGCACCGCGCAAAGCCCGATCGCAGTCTGCATCACGCGCTGCAGGTCGTGCCCGCTGAACGGCGCACACACCCCAACAATCAGCAGGCATACCGTCACTATCAGGAAAAGACTGCCGCGCTGCTGTACGGATAACGACATCGGCCGCCTCTAACGTGGATGGTTTAGCCCTTATGCCCCGTCGGTGCCGCAGCCCTTGGCGACGTATTTTTCTTCAGCGGTTGTCGTGCATTTCCAACCGGTGGTGGCGCTGCGTGTCAGGGTGATGACCTTGCTTAACACTGGCGCGGGAGCGTCGAGTATTTCGCAACTGAGGGTACCCGCGCCGGTGGCCACATCGCCTGTCACGCCGATCTTGCAATTGGATGTGGTGTCGCCAGTGGCGCCGATCAACGCCAGGGTGGGTACTGTGCCCTGGTTGATGGTGGACTCATAACCGGCCTTCAACGCCGTGATTTCTGCCAAGCCGGCAGTGAACTTGGCCTTCGCCTGGTGCGTGGTGTACATGGGCAGGCCGATGGTGGCCAAGATGCCGATGATTGCCACGACGATCAACAGCTCGATCAGGGTAAAACCTTTTTGACGTATCACATTCACTCTCCAGGATAGAACTCATGACAAGGCACGTCCTGCGCCCCGTGTTGTGCAGCGGCGCCAGTGTACTCATCCGCACGCGAACGAGCGCCTGCATGTCGCACATTCTGACATTTTATCGTTGGCCACCGGCCGGCCCGAATCTTTCATCTGACTAAGCTATAAATCTTCAACGACCTCTGCGCGGAACCGTGACATGGACAACGCTTCAATGATTTACGCCTGGGAAGGCATCAACCGCAAAGGCCGCCGCGTATTCGGGCAAGCCCGGGGCCACAACCCTGCATTGATCAAGGCACAACTGCGCCAGCAGGGTATCAGCCCAAAGCGTGTGCATAGGCAGCTGCCAACGCTGCCGAGGTTGACCTCGCCGATCAAAGCGTCGGATATCACCCTGTTCACGCGCCAACTGGCCACCTTGCTTCGGGCCGGGGTTGCGCTGCTGCAAGCGTTCGACATCATCAGCGAAGGTTTCGACAACCGCCCTGTACGTGAGCTGGTGCAAGGGCTCAAACAGGCGGTCGCCAGCGGCACCAACCTGGCCGAAGCGTTGCGCAAACAGCCGCGCTATTTTGATGAACTGTATTGCAACCTGGTGGCCGCCGGCGAACAGTCTGGGGCCCTTGAAACATTGCTGGAGCGCGTGGCGGTCCATCGGGAAAAAAGCGAACAGCTCAAGGCCAGGATCAAAAAGGCCATGACCTACCCGCTCGCCGTCCTGGTGGTCGCCAGCCTTGTCACCGGCGTGCTGTTGATCCACGTGGTACCGCAATTTCAGACTCTGTTTACCGGTGCGAACGGCAAACTGCCGGGGCTCACCTTGCAGGTCATTGCCCTGTCCGAGTTCATGCAGAAGGCCTGGTGGATGCTGGTACTCGGCGTCGGCGCAGGGGCTGCAGGATTTCGCCAGGCCTATCGGGTGCGACCCAATTTTCGCCATTGGCTGGACGCCTGTTTGTTGAAAGCGCCCCTGGCAGGCAAACTGCTGAAAAATTCGGCCGTGGCCCGCTACGCCCGCACACTGTCCACCACCTTCGCGGCGGGTGTTCCGTTGGTGCAGGCACTGGCTTCAGTCGCGGGCGCAGCGGGCAATGGGCCGTTCAAACAGGCAATCGAGCATATGCGTCACGATGTATCCACCGGCATGCAACTGAATCAATCCATGGCCAGCAGCGGCCTGTTTCCCGGCATGGCGATCCAGATGACGGCGATTGGTGAAGAGTCCGGCACTCTGGAACACATGCTGGAAAAAGTCGCCAGCCACTACGAGGCGCAGGTAGACAACCAGGTCGACAACCTCACCAGCCTGATGGAGCCGCTGATCATGGTGCTGCTGGGGAGCATTGTCGGCACACTGGTGATCGCCATGTACCTGCCGGTATTTCAGTTAGGGAGCGCATTTTGAGCCTGCTGTTGAGTGAACACCCGATGGCCTTTACTTGGCTGGCACTGGTGCTGGGGCTGATCGTCGGCAGCTTTCTCAACGTGCTGGTTTGGCGCTTGCCAAAAATGCTCGAACGGGAGTGGCGCGCCCAGGCCCATGAGGTGCTTGGCCTACCCGCAGCCCCCGCCGAGCCGACCTACAACCTGATGCACCCCAACTCCTGCTGCCCGCACTGCAATCACCCGATTCGCCCGTGGGAAAATATCCCACTGCTCAGCTACCTGATACTTCGGGGCCGCTGCGCCCATTGCCAGGGAGCGATCAGCGCCCGCTACCCGTTAACTGAGCTGGCGTGCGGGTTGATCTCGGCGTTCGTGGCCTGGCATTTCGGTTTCAGCTGGCAAGCGGGCGCAGTGATGCTATTGAGTTGGGGGTTGCTAGCGATGAGCCTGATTGATGCCGACCACCAATTGTTGCCCGATGTACTGGTGCTGCCGCTGTTGTGGCTGGGGCTGATCGTCAACGGCTTCGACCTGCTGACGCCGTTGCCCGACGCCCTGTGGGGCGCGGTGATTGGGTATCTGAGCCTGTGGAGTGTGTTCTGGCTGTTCAAGCTGGCCACCGGCAAGGACGGCATGGGCTACGGTGACTTCAAGCTAATGGCGCTGCTCGGGGCCTGGGGCGGCTGGCAGATACTGCCGATGACGCTGCTGATGTCGTCGCTGGTAGGGGTGTTTATTGGGTTGATCATGATGCGTGTGCGCAAGACCCAGGCGTCGGCGCCAATGCCGTTTGGGCCGTATCTGGCAATTGCCGGCTGGATTGCATTGCTCTGGGGTGGTCAAATAACCGACTTCTATTTGCAGTCTGTCGGTTTCAAATGACCACTTCTGTTGCAACACCCTGGATTCTCGGCCTTACCGGCGGCATCGGCAGCGGTAAAAGCGCGGCGGCCCAACACTTTATCGACCAGGGCATCGACCTGGTGGACGCCGATCATGCTGCCCGTTGGGTCGTCGAGCCGGGGCGACCGGCACTTGCCCGCATCGCCGAACATTTTGGCGACGACGTGCTTCAACCCGACGGCCAGTTAGACCGCGCCGCGTTGCGCAACTTGATCTTTGAAGTGCCCGAAGAGCGCCGCTGGCTCGAAGCGCTGCTGCACCCGTTGATTGGCGAAGAGATTCGCAGCCACCTGGCACGGGCCCGTTCGCCTTACGCGATACTGGTATCGCCGTTGCTGATCGAGTCCGGCCAGTCCAGCATGACCCAGCGCATCCTGGTGATCGACGTGCCGCAATCGCTGCAAATTCAGCGTACCCTGCAGCGCGACGGCATCAGCGAACAGCAGGTGCAGGCGATTCTCAAGGCCCAGTCGAGCCGTGAAGACCGCCTGGCACATGCCGATGACGTGCTGATCAATGACAAGGACCTCGCCTGGCTGCACAGCGAGGTCGAGCGACTGCACCACTTTTACCTTACTTTGCGTGGAGGCCGATCATGAGCCAACCCTTGACCGTCGAATGCCCAACCTGCGGCGCACCCGTGGAATGGAAAGCGACCAACCTCAACCGGCCGTTCTGCTCGGACCGCTGCAAACTCATCGACCTGGGTGCCTGGGCCGCTGAAGAACACAAGATTCCGGTAGCCCCGGATGCCGAAGACGAGCTGTTTTCCGAAGACCTGACACCGCGCCACTAGGGGCGCATAAAGGCGTATTCCTGCTGGTCGTCGAGGTTTTCTGCAAGGTATTGCAGCTCGTCGGCCAAGTCTTCAAAACTGCGCACGCCCTTGCTCTGCTGCACCACCGCACTGAGCATCGCGCGCAGGGTCAGGCCTGGGTCAAAGCCGATTTCCTGGGCCGCGTCCTGGCTTCTGCGCAACTCCTGCCGTGCCCATTCGTACACACTCATGATCCGTGCTCCTGAAAAATTTTGCAGAGCATGGGCCTGCTGGTGCGCCCAGGATTTGATTTGGATCAACGCTGTGAATCGTCGTCCTTCCAGGGTGCCGAGAGGTAGCGGGTGCGGTTGAAGGTTTCCAGCCATTCCGGGCTAAACACCACCAGCGCGCTGATCACCATGCCGTTGATAAAAGCTTCAGGGAAGATGATCAGCCACAGGTAGCCGACGAAATCTTCCAGCCATTCGGGCATGGCAAAAATACCGTCGAACCACAGTAGCCCCAGCCCGAACAGCAGGCAGAGCAACGCCGACAGCGCGGCGGCAAAAAAGCCGGAGCAGAAGATATACGCAAAGGGATTTTTCGGCTGGGCACGCTCCACCAGCAACGCGCAGCCTTCGGTGACCAGTACCGGCAGCCCGATCAGCAGCAAGCCGTTGATACCGACTGCGGCCAGGTCCTGGCGCCCGAGCAACATCAAGCCCATCTGTGCGGCAAAGCCCCCGACGACTGCCAAAGGCCAGTCCAACAGCAGGGTCACGGCGGTCATGCCGATAAAGTGATAGGACACCCCGGTATCGAAATCCCGCCGCACCAACCACAGCACAAACAGCGCGAATACAGTGCCGAACAACAGATGCTGGCGCCGCCGGTCGGCGAATAGCTCGACCCACGGCGAACGCAGGATCGCCCACAGCACCAGCGGCGCATACAACAGCCAGCCAACACTGAGGGTTTGCGGTGCGAGCACGGCAGCACTGATCACGGCGGCACTCCTTATTTTCGAATCTCATTCTTGATTAATGGCCGGATCGCCAGTCTACACCGACCTTTTGCAGCGGGACTTCCTGCGGTCATCATTTGAACGCTAAGCTGCAACTATGGATGACTCAGATTACTTGCGCCTGCTCACCGTAGCGGCCGAACAAGCCAACGCGTTTTTGTCCAATGCCCGCAAGTGGGAGCGTGAGCGTTGGGTCTGCCAGCGCCTGCTGCAAGGCTTGAACGTGCCCTACCGTGCCGAAGAGTTTCACCCGGCCGGCCAAGAGCCTCCGGACGTGCTGTTTCGCGATGCCAGTTTCGAAGTGTTTTTCGTACTGGATGAAGGCCGGCGCCTGAACGACGAATGGCGCGACGAACTGCTGCGTCGCCGCAGCGCATTCTCCCTGAGCCAATTGGTAAGACGCGAAGCCAAGCCCCGGCGCATCCCGGCCCATGAGTTCCTGCTGCGCCTGGCACCCACACTGCGCAAAAAGGCCCACAACTATAAAGAACGTGGGATGGACTTGGGGGAGCTCGATCTCATCGCCTTCACCAGCCTCAAGCGCGAAGTGCTCGATCTCAACAGCCACTTCCCACCACCGACCGAATACCTGCGCCAAGGCTGGCGCTCGCTGTCGTTGGTGGGGCCGACCTTTGCACGGGTGCTGTTTGCCCATCCGGACGCACCGGATTTCTTGCGCAACAACCTGGGCCGCAGCATAGTGTTCGACGTGGGCATCAGCCTCTGAGCCCCCGGACTGTAACGTGGCGCCCTTTTGCAACGTCTACCTGACGAGGCCATTTATGACCAGCCGCCTGAACCCCGATGACCAACAGCATGTCGAAGAGTACCTGCAACTCTCCCAGAACAGAGTCGAGCGCAAGCCTTTCCGGCCGTGGCTGCTCCTCTGTGTGGTGCTGGTAGTGGTGATCGGGCTCGGTCTGCTGAGCCGCCTTTTGAGTTACCTGACGCTATGAGCTGCCTGGCGCTCGCGGGGGTAACTGCTCCGATTTCTTTTAGCCTTGCGAGATATCCCCATGACCCATCGTATTATTATCGTCGGCGGCGGCGCCGGCGGCCTGGAGTTGGCTACCCGCCTGGGTAAGACTCTGGGCAAGCGCGGTACCGCCAGCATCACGCTGGTGGACGCCAACCTGACCCATATCTGGAAGCCGCTGCTGCACGAAGTCGCTGCCGGCTCGCTGAACTCTTCGGAAGATGAGCTCAATTACGTCGCCCAAGCCAAATGGAACCACTTCGAGTTTCAACTGGGGCGCATGAGTGGGCTTGACCGTGAGCAGAAAAAAATCCAATTGGCCGCCACTCTCGACGAAGAAGGCCGCGAACTGGTGCCCGCGCGCGTGCTGGGCTATGACAGCCTGGTGATAGCAGTTGGCAGTACCACCAACGACTTCGGCACTGAGGGCGCGGCGCAACACTGCCTGTTCCTCGATACCCGCAAACAGGCCGAGCGCTTCCACCAGCAATTGCTCAACCACTATCTACGCGCCCATGCCGGGCAGACTGACGCTGTCGAGCAGATCAGCGTAGCTATCGTCGGCGCTGGCGCCACCGGGGTCGAACTGGCTGCTGAACTGCACAACGCCGCCCATGAACTGGCAGCCTATGGCCTGGATCGCATCAAGCCAGAAAACATGCACATCACCCTGATCGAAGCCGGCCCACGGGTGCTGCCTGCCCTGCCGGAGCGTATTGGCGGGCCTGTGCATAAAACCCTGGAGAAACTCGGCGTAACCGTGTTGACCAACTCGGCTGTAAGCGAAGTGACGGCCGATGCGCTGATCACCAGCAGCGGCCAGGTGATTCCCGCCAGCCTCAAGGTTTGGGCGGCCGGGATTCGTGCACCGGGCTTCCTCAAGGAAATCGATGGCCTGGAAACCAACCGTATCAACCAATTGCAGGTGTTGCCGACACTGCAAACCACCCGCGACGAGAACATCTTCGCCTTCGGCGACTGTGCCGCCTGCCCGCAACCGGGCACCGACCGCAACGTACCGCCACGCGCCCAGGCCGCTCACCAGCAGGCATCGTTGCTGGCCAAGTCGCTGAAATTGCGTATCGAAGGCAAGGACCTACCGAGCTACAAGTACACCGACTATGGCTCGCTGATTTCGCTGTCGCGTTTTTCTGCTGTGGGTAACTTGATGGGTAACCTCACCGGTAGCGTGATGCTGGAGGGTTGGTTGGCGCGGATGTTTTATGTGTCGTTGTACCGGATGCACCAGATGGCGCTGTATGGCTTCTTCCGCACGGCGATGTTGATGCTGGGGAGCAAGATTGGGCGTGGGACTGAGCCGCGTCTCAAGCTGCACTAACAACGGGGCCCAAGTCGGGCTCGGTCAATGTGGGAGGGGCGGTGCGACGATTCGACTTGCCCCCGATTGCGGTAGATCAGTCACTGATTTGTTGACTGACACACTGCCATCGGGGGCAAGCCCCCTCCCACATTTGTCCTGCGGTGCTTTTCAGATTTTCACAGACAAAAAAAATCCCCGTATCTTTCGATACGAGGATTTTTAATATGGTCGGGGTAAGGGGATTCGAACTCCTGACATCCTGCTCCCAAAGCAGGCGCGCTACCGGACTGCGCTATACCCCGGTAAAAAAAAGGCGACCTTTCAGTCGCCTTCTTCGATCAGCGCTTTTGGCCTCTGATCTTAAGATTCGATTCCAGCGTTAACTGGTCTCAAAAATGGTGGGTCGTGTGGGATTCGAACCTACGACCAATTGGTTAAAAGCCAACTGCTCTACCAACTGAGCTAACGACCCAAATATGGTCGGGGTAGGGGGATTCGAACTCCCGACATCCTGCTCCCAAAGCAGGCGCGCTACCGGACTGCGCTATACCCCGGCTTGAAATTGGCTCCGTGACCAGGACTCGAACCTGGGACCCAATGATTAACAGTCATTTGCTCTACCGACTGAGCTATCACGGAACTACATATTTCAAAGTACAACTTCTACTGCGGTGTAACCTTCTCTTCGAGTCTTCCGTATCGCTACGTTGTCATGTCTGAGGCGCGCTATTCTACAATCTTAAAAACCCCTGTCAACCCTTTAAATTGCTTTTAAGACAATGATTTGCGCTTGTTTCTGATTTCTTCTTGGGGAGAAGAAACCCGTGGGCTGACGTTGTTGCGGGGCGCACTTTACTAGCCTTTTCCTTACAGTTCAACGCCCTATCGAAAAAAAAGGCCCCGCGATGCGGGGCCCTCTTTTATTACGCCAGTTGCAGGTCTCAGTGGAAGACGATTTCGTCGTTTTCCACGGTCGCCTCGACGCTGGTGCCTGGCATAAAGCTGCCCGACAGGATCAACTGCGCCAGCGGGTTCTCGATCCAGCGCTGGATCGCACGTTTCAGAGGCCGTGCGCCATACACCGGGTCGTAACCGACCGCGATCAGCTTGTCCAACGCCTCGCCGCTCAACACCAGGTTAAGCTCACGCTCAGCCAGACGGCTACGCAGGCGACCCAACTGGATCTCGGTGATGCCCGCGATCTGATCCCGCGCCAGAGGCTCGAAAATCACCACTTCGTCGACCCGGTTGATAAATTCCGGGCGGAAGTGGCTGGTCAGCGCATCCATGACAGCAGCACGCTGGCCTTCGCGGTCCCCAACCAGTTCCTGGATCTGCGCCGAGCCCAGGTTGGAGGTCATCACGATCACCGTATTGCGAAAGTCCACGGTACGCCCATGACTGTCCGTCAGACGGCCATCTTCCAGCACTTGCAGCAAGATGTTGAACACATCCGGGTGCGCCTTCTCGACCTCATCCAGCAGGATCACCGAGTAAGGCTTACGCCGCACGGCTTCGGTCAGGTAACCGCCTTCTTCGTAGCCTACATAGCCTGGTGGTGCGCCAATCAGACGAGCCACCGAGTGTTTCTCCATGAACTCGGACATATCGATCCGCACCATGGCCTCTTCAGTATCAAAGAGGAACTCGGCCAAGGCCTTGCACAGCTCGGTCTTACCTACGCCGGTCGGGCCGAGGAACATGAACGAGCCGCTTGGGCGATTAGGGTCGGACAACCCGGCCCGCGAACGCCGCACTGCGTTGGACACAGCCACCACGGCCTCTTCCTGGCCGATCACGCGTTGGTGCAACAGGCTTTCCATCTTCAGCAGCTTGTCGCGTTCACCTTCGAGCATTTTCGACACCGGAATGCCGGTCCACTTCGAGACGACTTCGGCAATTTCTTCCTCGGTCACCTTGCTGCGCAGCAACTGGTTTTCGCTTTTACCGTGCTGGTCGACCATTTGCAGGCTGCGCTCCAGGTCGGGGATCACTCCGTACTGCAACTCGGCCATGCGGTTCAGGTCGCCTTTACGGCGCGCGGCTTCCAGCTCCTGGCGCGACTGCTCGATTTTTTGCTGGATCTGCGCAGAGCCCTGCACTTCGGCTTTTTCCGAGGTCCAGATTTCTTCCAGGTCCGAATACTCGCGTTCGAGACGGACGATTTCTTCCTGAAGTTTTTCCAGGCGTTTCTTCGCCGCGTCGTCTTCTTCTTTCTTCAGGGCCTGGGACTCAACTTTCAGTTGAATCAAACGCCGATCCAGACGGTCGAGCACTTCCGGCTTGGAGTCGATCTCCATGCGGATGCGGCTGGCCGCTTCGTCGATCAAGTCGATGGCCTTGTCGGGCAACTGACGATCGGTGATATAGCGATGGCTCAATTTGGCCGCCGCAATGATCGCGCCGTCAGTAATCGCCACCTTATGGTGGACTTCATAACGCTCTTTCAGGCCACGCAGGATCGCGATGGTGTCCTCTTCGCTCGGCTCTTCCACCAGTACTTTCTGGAAACGACGCTCAAGCGCCGCGTCCTTTTCAATGTACTGGCGATATTCGTTGAGCGTAGTGGCACCAACGCAGTGCAACTCACCCCGCGCCAAGGCTGGCTTGAGCATGTTGCCCGCATCCATCGAGCCTTCGCCTTTACCGGCGCCGACCATGGTGTGCAGTTCGTCGATAAACAGAATGATTTGCCCTTCCTGCTTCGACAGCTCATTAAGCAGGGATTTCAGACGCTCTTCGAACTCACCACGGAACTTGGCACCGGCGATCAACGCCCCCATGTCCAGGGACAGCAAACGCTTGCCTTTGAGGCCGTCCGGCACTTCACCATTGATGATGCGCTGAGCCAACCCTTCGGCAATCGCGGTTTTACCCACGCCAGGCTCACCGATCAGCACCGGGTTGTTCTTGGTGCGACGTTGCAACACCTGGATGGTGCGACGAATTTCATCGTCACGGCCGATCACGGGGTCGAGCTTGCCGTCTTCGGCGCGCTTGGTCAGGTCGACGGTGTATTTATCCAGGGCTTGGCGCGACTCCTCATGGTTGGGGTCGTTTACCGCGTCGCCGCCACGCAGGTTGTTGATGGCGTTTTCCAGGGCTTTCTTGCTCACACCCTGGCCCAGCAACAACTTGCCGAGCTTGCTGTTTTCGTCCATGGCGGCGAGCAGCACCAGTTCGCTGGAAATGAACTGGTCGCCTTTCTGCTGGGCCAGGCGGTCTGCTTGGTTAAGCAGGCGCGCCAGGTCCTGGGACATATTCACGTCGCCGGTCGGGTTTTGGATTTTTGGCAGTTGGTCGAGCTCTTTGCTCAACTCCTTGCGCAGGCTGTTGACGTCGAAGCCCACCTGCATCAGCAAGGGCTTGATAGAACCACCTTGCTGTTCCAGAAGCGCCTGCATCAAGTGCGCAGGCTCGATGGCCGGGTGGTCGAGGCCCACCGCCAGGGATTGAGAGTCAGACAATGCCAACTGTAATTTGCTGGTTAAACGATCAATACGCATTAGTCACCTTCCTTTTGAGCAGGCCGGAGCTATAAAACATCCTGAATGAAGAAACCTGCCAGATACCCTTATAGATGGGGTGGATTCTGGAAGTTTCAAGCGTCAGACAGTTGACCCAAGTCAGGAGAGTCTAGCGTTCGAGCCAGATAAGGGAGGCAAACCGACCCGTGCGAGCACTGCGGCGGTAAGAAAAGAAGCGCGGGTCGTTCACGGTGCAGAAACCGCCACCATAAACAGCGGTGACTCCTTGCTCAGCAAGGCGCAGGCGGGCCAGCTTATAGATGTCGGCCATGAACTTGCCGGGGTTGCGGCTGGGCACGAAGGCTTCGGCGGTGATCGGCAGTTGCTGCATGAAGGCTTCACGCACTTCCGGGCCGACTTCAAAGGCTTGCGGGCCGATGGCCGGGCCGAGCCAGACCAGAACATCCGCGGGCTCGGCACCCAGACTATCCAAAGCGGCTTCCAGCACGCCACCTGCCAACCCACGCCAACCGGCGTGAGCGGCCGCTACACGCGTGCCTGCGCGGTTGCAGAACAACGCGGGCAGGCAATCGGCAGTCATTGAGGTGCAGGCAACGCCTGGGGTGCTGGTCCAACTGCCATCCGCTTCGGCGGTGCGACTGGGGTCGGCTTCGACCACAGTTACCCCGTGAACCTGACGCAGCCAGGCCGGCTGAATATTGAAGGCATCGCTAAGACGGCGACGATTTTCAAGCACAGCTTCCAGGCTGTCCTCGACATGATCGCCCAAGTTGAGGCTGTCGAACGGCGCCAGACTGACGCCGCCCGCACGGGTGGTGACGCAGGCTTTCACCTGAGCCGGCGCAGGCCAGTCAGGAATCAGCCAGTCACTCATCCGATGAACGCCTCGCGATCCTGCTTGAGCAGCGACAACAACCAGACCAAATCGTCTGGCAGAGGCGATTCCCAGCTCATGCGCTTACCGCTCGTCGGATGATCCAGTTCCAGGAAGCGTGCATGCAGCGCCTGGCGCGGGAACGACTTCAACGACTCAACCATGGTTTGGCTGGCCGCAGGCGGAATGCGGAAGCGACCACCGTAGGCCGGATCGCCGACCAACGGGAAGTTGATGTGGGCCATATGCACACGAATCTGGTGGGTACGGCCGGTTTCCAGCTTGACCCGCACATGGGTGTGGGAGCGGAAACGCTCCAGCACACGGTAGTGGCTGACGGCTTGCTTGCCGCCTTCCATCACCGCCATACGCTGGCGCTGCTGGCCGTGACGACCGATAGGCGCGTTGATCTTGCCACCCGCCACCACGACGCCGATCACGATGCACTCGTAGATACGGCTGACGCTGCGGCTCTGCAATTGTGTGACCAACTGCGTCTGCGCCTGAATGGTCTTGGCGACCACCATCAAGCCGGTGGTGTCCTTGTCCAGACGGTGCACGATGCCGCAGCGCGGGACATTGACGATGTCCGGCACGTGGTGCAGCAGGGCATTGAGCAAGGTGCCATCAGCGTGCCCGGCAGCCGGGTGAACCACCAGGCCTGCGGGTTTGTTGATCACCAGGATGTCGTCGTCTTCATAGACGATGTCCAGCTCGATGTCTTGGGCGATCCATTCTCCCTGGGCTTCCTGCTCGGCAGTCAGCTCAAGAATCGCACCGCCATGGACTATGTCTCGCGGGCGGATAACCGCTCCATCCACAGTCAGGCGGCCGTCTTTGATCCAGGCGGAAAGGCGCGAGCGCGAGTGCTCAGCGAATAATTGTGCGGCGACTTGATCGAGGCGTTGGCCGCCCAATTCGGACGGCACCTCTGCGCGAAGTTCAATTTTATCGGACATGCTCAGACTAGGCGTGGCACAGCCTTTGGTTTCGGCTGCGCGCTTGTGGTTAAATACGGCGTCTTTTGCCCCGAGGCTTTCAACGGGGCGCTCATCATAACAGGACGGCCCCGCCCAAGACAGCGGCCGTCATAGGGACGCAAGCCGCCATGCAAGTGAAACACCTGCTGCTGATCGCCATCCTCGCCATGACTGCTGCTTGCTCGTCAACAAAGGAAGTCGTCGACGAAAACCTGAGCGAAGTCGAGTTGTACCAACTGGCTCAGAAAGACTTGGACAACAATAGCTACACCAGCGCCACAGCCAAGCTGAAGGCGCTGGAGTCACGCTATCCGTTCGGGCGCTACGCCGACCAGGCCCAACTTGAGTTGATCTACGCCAACTACAAGAACGCCGAGCCGGAAGCCGCCAAGTCTGCCGCAGAGCGCTTCATCCGCCTGCACCCGCAGCACCCGAACGTCGACTACGCCTACTATATGAAGGGCCTGACCTCGTTCGACCAGGACGTTGGCCTGCTGGCGCGCTTCCTGCCGCTGGACATGACCAAGCGTGACCCGGGTGCTGCCCGCGACTCCTACAACGAGTTCGCCCAGCTGACCAGCCGCTACCCCAACAGCCGCTACGCGCCTGATGCCAAGCAGCGCATGATCTACCTGCGCAACCTGCTGGCGTCCTACGAAATCCACGTGGCTCACTACTACCTGACCCGTCAGGCCTATGTAGCCGCCGCCAACCGTGGTCGCTATGTAGTGGAAAACTTCCAGGAAACCCCATCCGTCGGTGATGGCCTGGCTGTGATGACCGAGGCTTATCAGCGTCTGCACCTGGACGACCTGGCTAACACCAGCCTGGAAACCCTCAAACTCAACTACCCGGACCACCCAAGCCTGAAAGACGGCCAGTTCGTGCCGCAGGTTGCCGAAGCCGACAACCGTTCGTGGCTGAGCAAGTACACCTTGGGCCTGATCGAGTCCCGTCCACCGCTGCCGCCGGGCGAAACCCGCGCCAACCAAGACGTGATGAAGCAGTTCCAGGACGCCAAAGAGGCCATCCCTTCGGACCTCAAGCCACACGACGAAAACGGCGACGTCATCGAAGAAGAAGAGCCGCAAGCCCTGGGCAACAACCAGGACCGCTCGTGGTTCAGCTACATGACCTTCGGTGTGTTTGACTGATTCAGTCGACGCAACGCAAAAAAGGGAGCCCTTCGAGGCTCCCTTTTTTATGGGCGAGCATTATTGCGCTGTGCGCCTGTGATGTCCTTGGCTAAACTGGCGCATTACTCGTCGAGAAACTACCCATCATGGTTCGTCTACTGTTCTGGATTGCCGTTATTGCTGCCGCGGTATGGTTCTGGCGCAAATTCAAAAGCCCAGCCGCCAAGCAGCAACGTGCCAGCGAGCCAGGCGCCGCACTGATGGTGCGCTGCGCCCACTGCGGCGTACATCTGCCACAGAATCACGCACTGAGTTCAGGCCAACAGTGGTATTGCACCCAGGCACACCTGGAGCAGGGCCCGAAGTCTATCCAGCGTTGATCCGACCTGCTGGCGCATAAGGTGCGGGGTCGATAATCGGCCTGCGCCCCAGTAACAAATCGGCAAACAACTGGCAGGATGCCGGCGCAAGCACCAGGCCATTGCGGTAATGCCCGCAGTTGAGCCACAACCCGTTGAAGCCTGGCACCGGGCCGATATACGGAATACCTTCTGGCGAACCCGGCCGCAACCCGGCCCAATGCCCTACTACTTGCGCGTCAGCGAGGGCCGGAATCAACTCTACTGCAGACGCCTTGAGGCTTTGCAGTGCCGATTCGGTCGGCGTCTTGTCGTAGCCCTCATGCTCCAGGGTGCTTCCGATCAGGATGTGACCGTCACGCCGAGGGATCGCATAACGCCCTTTGGCCAGGACCATGCTCGACAAAAAGTCCGAAGCGCACTTGTACAGGATCATCTGGCCTTTGACCGGCTCCACCGGCAATGCCAGGCCCAATGTGCCGAGCAAGTCACCACTCCACGCGCCTGCCGCCAATACGACCTGATCGCCGAAAATCGGACCGTCCGCCGTGTTCACTCCGACCACATTGCCGCCATCCAGAGCGAACCCGGTCACTTCGCACTGCTCGTGAATAGTGACGCCCGGCAATGCCAGCAGCGCAGCCTTGAGGGACTTGACCAGGCGCGGGTTGCGCACATTGGCCACGTTGGCCATGTAGATCGCCTGAGAGTACCCACCACCCAGCACCGGAACCGCATCGTGGGCCGCCGACACATCCACTTTGCTCAACGGCCGCCCTTCACGAGCAGCCCAGGCAAGCGCTTCGGCTTCGTCATCCAGGTCTAGCCAATACAGCCCCGTGGTGTGAACTTCCGGGTCGACACCGGTAGCATCAAACAGACGCTCAGCCAGCTGTGGATAAAAATCCTGGGACCAATGGGCCAATGCAGTGACTGCCGGGCTGTAGCGCCACGGATACAACGGCGAAACAATGCCACCGCCAGCCCACGACGACTCCTGCCCCAACCCCGCACGCTCCAGCAGCACAACCGCCTGCCCCTGGGACGCGAGGTTGAACGCCGTCAACAAGCCGATGACTCCGCCACCGACAATCACTACCTGCTGTTGCTTAGCCATCATTTGATCCAGCCGATAAATAGGAACAAGCGCACCCGGCGCCCAGCCATCCAGCACTCTCATCATTGCCCCCAGCACTGCACGCGCGACATTTCAGGGGCCGCGCCCGGATTGGCCCGCACACCGGTGCTGGTCAGGCTGAACTCGCCGCAAGGGTCACCCGCCATTACCGACTCAACGGCAGGCGTAGCGACCAGATAGAAACCCTGAGGGGTCAATGCTGCGGTGATTCTATAGCGATCATTGCCTGCACTGACGTCGCTTGCATCAATAAAAGTGCCGTTCCTCGTATAAAAGCGCTCCAGGTGCTGCGCTTGCTCGATCAGCAGTGCGGCAATTTCCGTGCGATACACCTTTTTCATATGGCCGGTATAACCGGGGTATGCGATCCCGGCCAACAGCGCGATGATCGCCACGGCGACCAGTAACTCGATCAGGGTAAAGCCCCTGCTGTCCATGCGCATTTCACTGCTCCTTATTGAAGTTGTCGCCACGCCACTCGCCGAAATCGCGAGCCGCCCTCCTCCTCTACCCGTGCATACAGACTTTCCAGCACCGTGCGCGACTGACCGCTGAGCCCGACCGCCGTGACTCGATACAGCGCGGCCGGGGTTTGCGCTGGCAAATGCGCCAACCCTAAAGCCGGCCCCAGGAATTGCACCCCATGGAGACCGCCTTTCAGAGCAGCCCACGCAACGCCGGAAACAGGGTTCGTACCCGCGCCCATCACTGAATACGCCTCGTCCGGTGGCGCACAAGCGCTTACGGATTGGCACATCGGCAAGGTCGCAAATGCCCGTCGCACGCTAGCCTCCCCCAACCTCAGGCCACTCTCGGCACTTTGAAACGACTGATTGCGATGCCAGAGACTACCGGCGACTTTTTGTTGAGCGATCGCGCCTTGCATGGATGAAAGGCTGATGAGCGACAACATCAGCAAAAACACCAGCCCCATCAGCAGGACCATGCCGCCCTGGCGCTTGTAACCGCCGTCGAAATGCACCATGGCCGCCCTACCCCAAACGGTTTCGCAGCGCCGCCACGACGCTGTAGGTTTGATCCTGTACGCGCCCGCTCGGGTCTTGCAGCGTCATCAGGATGCGCACGCTACGAATCAAGGACGCGTCGACCGGGTTAGCGTCGTAGCGCACCACTGAGGTCGATGTCGGCTTGGCCGCCATGCCAAAACTGATATCGAACGCCCGCACGTTATCCACCAGCACCGCCTTGGCGGGCGTTGCAGGCGTACTGAGTTTCAGCTGGCCGGCTTCGAAGGTGTAGGTGAGTTGGCGTATCGCAAAACGGATTTGCCCAGGAGCAGGTACAGGCGAGCTGCCGGCGTAAGCCTGGGCAGCCCCCGTGCAATCGGACAACACTGTCCAGTCAGGCTTGCCTGCGCCGCCGACCTCGGCAGCCACCAACGTTAATGCCTTTGAACCGCTTCCAGCGCGCCAACTGATGGGCTGATCAAAGGCCGGCGGGGCATTGTCGATAACAGTCGTGGCCAAGCAGCCAAACATGCCCGCTTGGCGGATATCCTGAATCATCTTCCCGAGGGCAAACCGAGCATCGTCCTGCAACAACATAGCGGCCTGCTGACTGGCCTGGGTAGCCCGCGAGCCGATCGCTACCTGGCTCACGCCAAGTATCAACACAAGCCCCACTGCCAGGGCCAACAGCACTTCCACCAGAGTGAAGCCGCGGGCAAAGCGCTTCATTGCGCGCCCTCCTTACGACTGGTCAAGGTAAAGGTTTCCCACGCGCCAGGTGCGTGAGCTCCCCGACTGTCATCCCAACTGATACTGACGGTCACCTCGTCGCCACTGACCACCACCGAACCTTTGGCACTCGCCCCGGCAAAACCGAGGATATTGGCATCGAAATCACGTAGGTCCAGGTCACGCACACTGGCGGCCGTGGGGCTTGCAGAGGCGCCCGCGGCCCGGCCCCAGCCGTAATCCACGGCAGAGTTGGCGCGAATTCGGTCGAGCATGTCGTAAGCGATGAAACTGGCCTGGCTGGTCATCCTTGAGCTGTCGGTGAACTTGAGCGCACTGAGCTGGATCACCGCCGCGCCCAGTAGCCCGACGGCGAGAATCAGCACCGTCACCAGCACCTCGATCAGCGTCATGCCGGCTTCAGAGCGCGTTGTAGCGCGAGGGAAAAATGTGGCGGGGTATACAAGCATTACCGTCGTCGTCCGTGTCGAAGGCCCAAAAAATATGCAGGAAAACCCTGCTACGCGGCCCAAGACTAGCGTCGGTTTTTTACCTGTGCTGCTCCAGGAACAAAGGGAAATACTTTGGACATAAAGGCCATCACTCGGCATCACGGACCGGGCGCTATACCTATGGCTGTACCCACATCCAAGGAGGAGCGCCCCATGCGGCAACGCGGTTTTACCCTGATCGAACTGCTGCTCGGGCTGATGCTGGGCAGTATCTTGGCTCACCTCGCAGTGCCTGGTTTCAAGGGGCTGCTGGAGTTACAACGCCAGCAAACTGCAGCTCAATCTGTGGCGCAGGGGTTGCGCTATGCACGCACAGAAGCCATCACGCGCAACGGGCCGGTGGTTATCCACGCGCTGGACGAAGAGTGGAGTAACGGCTGGCGGGTGATCCTGGATGTGAGTGGGCGTGGCCACCTGGATGACGACAATCCGGTGCTGCTGGAGCGCCAGGCCAGTGGGCAGGTGTCGGTCGTGGGCAATGGCCCCGTAAAGAGTCAGGTCCGTTTCAGCGGCTTGGGCGAGCCGATATTTTCAGGCGGGGGATTTCGTGCCGGCACCGTGCATGTGTGCGCCACGGATCAGGCTCAAAGCCTGTACCAAGTCGTGCTGGCGCCCAGCGGGCGCATCAGCCTGCGCAGCGACAAAGCCGAGCAGGCGTTGTGCCGGAGTGGCTCCGGCACACTGACGCTCAGAGCAGAGAGCGAACCCGCAGTTCCTTGGGCATCGAGAACGTGATGTTCTCTTCGCGGCCGGCCAGTTCGTCAGCGCCGGTTGCCCCCCAGGCGTGCAGTTGCTGGATCACACCGCGCACCAGCACTTCCGGGGCCGAGGCACCTGCTGTGATGCCGATACGCTCAACGCCATCGAACCAACTGCGCTGCATGTCTTCGGCACCGTCGATCAGGTACGCCGGCGTATCCATGCGCTCAGCCAATTCGCGCAGGCGGTTGGAGTTGGAGCTGTTAGGGCTGCCGACCACCAGGACTACGTCGCACTCATTGGCCAGTTGCTTGACCGCATCCTGGCGGTTTTGGGTGGCGTAGCAGATGTCATCCTTGCGCGGCCCGCCGATGGCGGGGAATCGGCTGCGCAGCGCGTCGATCACGCGGCTGGTGTCGTCCATGGACAACGTGGTCTGGGTCACGAATGCCAGGCGCTCGGGGTTGTGTACTTGCAGGTTGGCGACGTCGTTTTCGTCTTCCACAAGGTAGATCGCACCGCCGTTGCTGGCGTCGTACTGGCCCATGGTGCCTTCGACTTCCGGGTGACCGGCGTGGCCGATCAGGATGCACTCGCGGCCGTCACGGCTATAGCGTGCAACTTCGATATGCACTTTGGTGACCAGCGGGCAGGTGGCATCGAAGACTTTCAGGCCACGGCCTGCCGCTTCGGTACGCACGGCCTGGGATACACCGTGGGCGCTGAAGATTACGATAACGTCGTCAGGCACTTGGTCTAGCTCTTCGACGAAGATAGCGCCGCGTGCGCGCAGGTCTTCGACCACGAATTTGTTGTGGACGACTTCATGGCGCACATAAATCGGTGGCCCGAAGACTTCCAGGGCGCGGTTGACGATTTCGATCGCCCGGTCCACGCCGGCGCAGAAGCCACGGGGGTTGGCGAGTTTGATTTGCATGCTGTGCCTCGTGTCTTGCAGCTATTTGGGTCAGGTATGACGCTAACCCAACTGACAATGAAGATCAAAGGTGGGAGGGGGCTTGCCCCCGATGGCGGTGTATCAGTCAAAGATTTATCTAATGACCCACCGCTATCGGGGGCAAGCCCCCTCCCACATTTTTTAAACCGCGTCGTTAATCAGAGCGCTTTAACGTCGATGATTTCAACGTCAAAGGTCAAGGTTTTACCGGCCAACGGGTGGTTGAAGTCGATAGTCACCTGGGTGTCATCGAAGGTTTTCACCACACCAGGCAGCTCGGTATTCGCCGCATCATTGAAGATCACCAGCAAGCCTTCCGACAGGTCCATGCCTTCGAATTGCGAGCGCGGGATGATCTGCAGGTTTTGCGGGTTGGGCTGGCCGAAGGCGTTTTCCGGCAGGATCTGCAGGTTGCGCTTGTCGCCCGCCTTGAAACCGAACAGGGCCGCTTCGAAGCCTGGCAGCAGGTTGCCGTCGCCGACCTTGAAGGTGGCTGGGGCTTTGTCGAACGTGCTGTCGACCGTGTCGCCGTTCTCCAGGCGCAGTGCAAAATGCAAAGTGACTTCCGTGTTCTGGCCGATGCGTTGCTCAGCCAATACCTGATCAGTCATTGACGGTCTCTCCGGTTTTCTTGCTCTTGAACATGTCCAACGCCAGCATGATTGCACCGACGGTGATGGCGCTGTCGGCAAAGTTGAATGCCGGGAAATACCAGCGGTTCTGCCAATGCACGAGGATGAAATCGATCACATGGCCCAGGGCAATGCGATCGTACAGGTTGCCCAATGCGCCGCCCAACACTAGCGCCAAAGCGATAGCCAGCCAGGTGTCATCGCGGCCCAGGCGTTTGAGCCACACTACCAACACTGCGCTGACCACCACGGCGATCAGGGCAAACAGCCAACGCTGCCAACCGCCACTATCCGCCAGGAAACTGAAAGCGGCGCCCGTGTTGTAGGCCAAGGTCCAGCTGAAGTAATCGGGGATCACCACGATCTGCTGGAACATCTGCAGGGAGCCTTCGAAATGAGCCTTGCTGACCTGGTCAATGACCAGGACCAGCAAACTCAATACGAGCCAGCCCAGACGTCCGAAACGGCCGGCATTAGGCATAGTGGCGAACCTCGCCAGCACCGCTGATGTTGTCGACGCAACGACCGCAGATTTCCGGGTGCTCAGGGTTTACGCCGACATCTTCACGGCAGTGCCAGCAACGGGCGCACTTGGCGAAGGCCGACTTGACCACTTTGAGCTTCAGGCCCGGCACCTCGGTGGCGACCGCGTCTGCCGGAGCCTGGGCGAAAGGCGCCAGGCTCGCGGTGGAGGTGATCAGCACGAAGCGCAGTTCGTTGCTCAGCTTGGCCAGGTCGGCGGTCAGGCCTTCCTCGGCAAACAGGGTGACTTCGGCTTGCAGGTTGCCACCGACGGCCTTGGCCGCACGCTGAACTTCCAGCTCCTTGTTCACCGCAACCTTGACGGCCATTACGCCTTCCCAGTACTCGCGGCCCAGTTCGAAGTCGGCCGGCAGTTCGGTCAGGCCTTCATACCAGGTGTTGAGCATCACGGACTCGTTACGCTCGCCCGGCAGGTATTCCCACAGTTCGTCGGCGGTGAAGGCCAGGATCGGGGCGATCCAGCGCACCAGCGCTTCGGAGATGTGGAACAGCGCGGTCTGGGCCGAACGGCGGGCCTTGCTGTTGGCGCCGGTGGTGTACTGGCGGTCCTTGATGATGTCGAGGTAGAAACCACCCAACTCCTGCACGCAGAAGTTGTGGATCTTCGAGTAGACATTCCAGAAGCGGTATTCACCGTAGTTTTCCTGCAACTCGCGTTGCAGCAACAGAGTACGGTCCACGGCCCAACGGTCCAGGGCGAGCATGTCCTCGGCCGGCAGGATGTCGGTGGCCGGGTTGAAACCGGTCAGGTTCGACAGCAGGAAGCGTGCGGTATTGCGGATACGACGGTAGGCATCGGCGCTACGGGCCAGGATCTGGTCCGATACCGCGATCTCACCCGAATAGTCGGTCGACGCAACCCACAGACGCATGATGTCGGCGCCCAGGGTGTCGTTGATCTTTTTCGGCTCGATCACGTTTTTCAGCGACTTGGACATCTTGCGGCCCGTCTCATCGACGGTAAAACCGTGGGTCAGCAGTTCGCGGTACGGCGCGTGGTTGTCGATGGCGCAACCGGTCAGCAGGGACGAGTGGAACCAGCCACGGTGTTGGTCGGAGCCTTCCAGATACAGGTCAGCGCGCGGACCGGTTTCATGGCCCATCGGGTGGGAGCCACGCAGCACGTGCCAGTGGGTGGTACCCGAATCGAACCATACGTCGAGGGTGTCGCTGATCTTGTCGTACTGCGGCGCTTCATCGCCCAGCAGCTCAGCAGCGTCCAGCTTGAACCAGGCTTCGATGCCTTCCTGTTCGACGCGCAGGGCCACTTCTTCCATCAGCTCAACAGTGCGTGGGTGCAGCTCGCCGCTTTCCTTGTTCAGGAAGAACGGGATCGGCACGCCCCAGTTGCGCTGGCGGGAGATGCACCAGTCCGGGCGGTTGGCGATCATCGAGTGCAGGCGCGCCTGGCCCCAGGCCGGGACGAACTTGGTGTCTTCGATGGCTTTGATCGCGCGGTTACGCAGGGTGTCGCCCTGAGTCGGTTCTTTGTCCATGCCGATGAACCACTGCGCGGTAGCGCGGTAGATCAGCGGAGTCTTGTGGCGCCAGCAGTGCATGTAGCTGTGCTGGATGGCCGCGGTTTGCATCAGCGCACCGACTTCACGCAGCTTCTCGATGATCGGCTGGTCGGCCTTGAAGATGAACTGGCCACCGAAAAATTCCAGCGACGGCACGTAGACGCCGTTGCTTTGCACCGGATTGATGATGTCATCGTTGACCAAGCCGTACTTCTTGCAGATGACAAAGTCATCTACGCCGTAAGCAGGCGAGCAGTGAACGATACCGGTACCCGAGCCCAGTTCCACGTAGTCAGCCAGGTACACCGGCGACAGACGGTCATAGAACGGGTGACGGAAGTTGATCAGTTCCAGCGCGCTACCCGTGGTGGTCGCGATGACCGAACCCTGCAGCTCATAACGGGCCAGGCAGGCCTCAACCATCTCTTCAGCCAGCACCAGCAGGCGGTCGCCGACGTCTACCAGGGCGTAGGTGAACTCCGGGTGCACGTTCAGCGCCTGGTTGGCCGGGATGGTCCACGGGGTGGTGGTCCAGATCACGATGGCGGCAGGCTTGGCCAGCGATGCCAGGCCAAACGCCTCGGCCAGCTTGGCCTCATCGGCAATCGGGAAAGCCACGTCGATGGTCGAGGACTTTTTGTCTTCGTACTCGACTTCCGCTTCAGCCAGGGCCGAACCGCAGTCAAAGCACCAGTTCACGGGCTTGAGGCCCTTGAACACGAAACCGCCCTTGACGATCTCGGCCAAGGCGCGGATTTCACCGGCCTCGTTCTTGAAGTTCATGGTCTTGTAGGGGTTGTCCCACTCGCCCAACACGCCCAGGCGGATGAATTCGGACTTCTGCCCTTCGATCTGCTCGGTGGCGTAGGCACGGCACAGTTCGCGGGTTTTATCGGCGCCCAGGTTTTTGCCGTGGGTTACTTCGACCTTGTGCTCGATCGGCAGGCCGTGGCAGTCCCAACCCGGCACGTACGGCGCGTCGAAGCCCGACAGGGTCTTCGAGCGCAGGATCATGTCCTTGAGAATCTTGTTCAGTGCATGACCGATGTGAATCGTGCCGTTGGCATAAGGAGGGCCGTCGTGCAGGACGAATTTCGGACGATCCTTGCCAATTTCGCGCAACTTTCCGTACAGGCCAATACTGTCCCAGCGCTGCAGGATCTGCGGTTCGCGCTGTGGCAGGCCGGCCTTCATTGGGAAGGCGGTGTCCGGAAGGTTTAGCGTGGCTTTATAGTCGGTCATTTAAGGCTCTTCGGTTAGCGATGGGCGCTAGGTGCGGCTAGTGCACGGGCGGCGGCGACATCCGCATTGATCGCCGTTTTCAACGCCTCAAGCGAGGCGAAACGCTGCTCTTCACGCAGCTTCTGGTGGAAAACCACCGTCAAACGCCGGTCATACAGATCACCGGCAAAATCCAAAAGGTGAACTTCCAGGTGGGCCTTGCCATCACCTGCAACCGTGGGCCTGACGCCTATGTTGGCGACTCCTGGCCACGGCTGGCCGTCGATGTCGACACTCACCAGGTAAACCCCGGTGAGTGGCACACGACGGCGCTTGAGTTGCACGTTGGCGGTTGGCGTGCCCAATTGGCGCGCCAGCTTCTGGCCGTGCAATACCCGCCCGGCAATACGGAACGGGCGACCGAGCAACCGCTCGGCCAAGGCGAAGTCGGCAGCGGCCAGGGCGTTACGCACCTGGGTACTGCTCACGCGCAGCCCGTCCAACTCGACGGTTTGCGCGGCTTCGACGGTAAAACCCTGATTGACGCCGGCGTGTTGCAGGAAATCGAAATCGCCTACGCGGTCGCAACCAAAACGGAAGTCGTCGCCGACCTCCAGGTGCTGCACGCCCAGGCCATCCACCAGGATACGGTCGACGAACTCGGCAGCACTGAGGCTTTGCAAACGCTGGTTGAAGGCCAGGCAGAGGACGCGGTCCACACCTTCTTCGGCCAGCAGTTGCAGCTTGTCCCGCAGGCGGGCCAGGCGAGCCGGGGCCGTTTCGGGGGTAAAGTATTCCCGCGGCTGTGGCTCAAAAATCACCACACAGCTGGGCACGCCCAACTCGACCGCGCGCTCGCGCAGCCGGGCCAGGATAGCCTGGTGGCCACGGTGAACACCGTCAAAGTTGCCAATAGTGGCGACGCAGCCCCGATGCTGGGGGCGCAGGTTGTGGAGACCTCGAACCAGCTGCATAACGCGCTTCTTGCTCATAAAGTGGTCGATTATAACCACACCCGGCCCCGGACGACAGGCAACAGAACAGGCCAAATGGGTCGAATCGATAAAACAACGGTTTTATCGCGGCAAACTCTCTAGCCTATGGACTTGCGATTGAAATCCCGCAGGCGGAAGCCTTGCAGCAGCAACATCCCGAAGTACACCACCACGCCCGCCACTACCAATACACCCAGGCGCATGAAGCGCTCCAGCATATGGCCTTCATCCCAGGCGGGCATAAAGTGCATCAGGCCCAGCAATACCGCCGACATCGCCGCCACTGCCACTAATAATTTGAGGGAAAACAGGCCCCAGCCCGGCTGCGGCTGGAACATCTGCTGCTTGCGCAGTTGGTAAAACAGCAGGCCCGCATTGATGCACGCGCCCGCACTGATCGCCAGCGCCAGGCCGGCGTGGGCCAACGGGCCAATAAACACCAGGTTGAGCAGTTGCGTGACGATCAGCGTGAAGATCGCGATTTTTACCGGAGTACGGATGTTTTGCTGCGCATAGAAGCCCGGCGCCAGCACTTTGATCACGATGATGCCAAGCAAGCCGACGGAATAAGCGACCAGCGCATGCTGAGTCATCAATGCGTCATGCGCATCAAATTGGCCGTACTGGAACAGCGACACGGTCAGCGGCTCGGCCAGAATCCCCAGGGCCAGGGCGCATGGCAATACCAGCACAAAGCACAGGCGCAGGCCCCAATCGAGGATGCGCGAGTATTCCTGGCGGTCCTTGCTGGCGTAGGTACGCGCCAGGGTTGGCAGCAAAATGGTGCCCAGCGCCACGCCTAGCACGCCGGATGGCAATTCCATCAGGCGGTCGGCGTAGTACATCCACGAGACCGAGCCCGAAACCAGCAACGAGGCGAACGCCGTGTTGATAATCAGGGAAATCTGGCTCACCGACACGCCCAGGATCGCGGGCAGCATATTGCGCATCACGCGCCATACGCCGGTGTCTTTGAGGTTCAGGCGGGGCAACACGAGCATGCCGATCTTTTTCAGGTGCGGCAGTTGGTAGAGCAATTGCGCCAGGCCGCCAGCCAGCACGGCCCAACCCAGGGCCATGACGGGAGGATCGAAATACGGTGTAAGAAAAAGCGCGAAGATGATCATGCTGACGTTCAGCAGGGTCGGCACGAACGCAGGCACCGAGAAACGGTTCCACGTGTTGAGGATTGCCCCGGCCAGCGACGACAGGGAAATCAGCAATATATAAGGGAACGTCACCCGCAACAGGTCGGTGGTCAGCGCGAATTTTTCCGGCGTGTTGGCAAAACCGGGGGCCGTGGCCCAGATCACCCAGGGAGCGGCGAGCATGCCGAGGACAGTTACCAGCATCAGCACCAGGGTCAGCAGGCCCGATACGTAGGCAATGAAGGTGCGAGTCGCTTCCTCACCCTGCTGGGTCTTGTATTCGGCCAAAATCGGCACGAATGCCTGGGAAAACGCGCCTTCAGCGAAGATCCGTCGCAGCAGATTTGGCAATTTAAAGGCAATAAAGAACGCATCCGTGGCCATGCTTGCACCAAAAATGCGTGCCAACAGGGTGTCACGCACAAACCCCAAAACCCGGGAAATCATGGTGATAGAGCTGACGGCGGCCAACGATTTGAGCAGATTCATTGAAAGAGATTGCGCCTTTAGATAAACAGCAGGCGAACAAAGCGCCTACTTATGCGATACTGCGCGCCTGCAACAGCACAGAGCCAAAGCTCGCGAGTTTACAGGTCAAGCGCCGGAAATAAATCACCCGCCTCTTCAGATCGACCACTCAGCAGTTCGCATCAGCCGCCCTTGACAACCCATCAAGTCATCGGCATGATTCGCGGCCTATTTTGTTTGCTATTTCCTAAAAAGTCTTTCGAGGAGCTCGACGGTGGCCAACACACCTTCCGCCAAAAAACGTGCAAAACAGGCTGAGAAGCGTCGCAGCCACAACGCCAGCCTGCGTTCCATGGTTCGTACCTACATCAAGAATGTAGTTAAAGCCATCGACACCAAAGACGCTGAAAAAGCTCAAGCAGCTTACGTTCTGGCTGTGCCAGTTATCGACCGTATGGCCGATAAAGGCATCATCCACAAGAACAAGGCCGCTCGCCATAAGAGCCGTCTGAATGGCCACATCAAGGCTCTGAGCGTCGCTGCTGCAGCCTAAGTGGTAACAACTGGATCGCAACCCAGGTTGTGTAACAGTTAAAAAATGCCCCGTACCGAAAGGTCCGGGGCATTTTTGTTTGTGCGTCATAGCCAAGATACACAGATCAAAATGTGGGAGGGGCGGTGCGACGATTCGACTTGCCCCCGATGGCGGCAGATCAGTGAGAAATACTTTCACTGACACACCGCTATCGGGGGCAAGTCGAATCGTCGCACCGCCCCTCCCACATTTTGACCCCAGTGAATTTTCAGGCAAAAAAACGCCCCGAGCCAGTCGGGGCGTTTTGCTAGCAACCGATCAATACATCAATCAGTGCTGGTGACCGCCTTCGCCGTGAACGTGGCCGTGAGCCACTTCTTCTTGGGAAGCGTCGCGGATGGCAACGATCTTCACTTGGAAGTTCAGGCGCTGGCCAGCCAGCGGGTGGTTGCCGTCGACGGTCACGTCGTCGCCGTCCAGATCACGGATGGTCACGATCTGCATTTGGCCGTCCGGCGCGGATGCGTGGAACTGCATGCCCACTTCCAGCTCGTCAACGCCTTCGAACATGCTGCGGCTCAGGGTGCTGACCAGTTCGGCCGAGTACTCGCCGTAGGCATCTTCAGGTTCTACGGCAACGGTCAGTTCATCACCAACTGCCTTGCCTTCCAGAGCCTTTTCCAGGCCTGGGATAATGTTACCTGCGCCTTGCAGGTAGACCAGCGGCGCGCCGCCGGCGGAGCTGTCGATGACCTCACCAGCGTCGTTGGTCAGGGTATAGTCGATGGAGACAGCCTTGTTAGCGGCGATCGTCATGGGGCGAGACCTTTTGCATAAGAATGAAGAACGGACAAGTCTAAACAAGGATTTGCCCGAAAGCGAACAGAACCCGGACGGACGGGGTCGAACAAGCGACTCGACGATCACCGGTTTTCATCTGGACGACGAACAGCACTGGGTTGCCGAGCTCTCCTGCGGCCACACCCAGCATCTGCGCCACCAGCCGCCATGGCAGTCCCGCACCTGGGTGCTCGACCCCGCACAACGCCGTGAAAAAATAGGCCAGCCCTTTGCCTGCGGCTGGTGTGCGCAAGCGCTCGAATAACGCTAACCTTGGCGCCTGATTCCCGGTAGGCACTCAACCATAGAGCGCCACCGAAGCCATGCACCTCCAGAGAATTCGCATGCAGACTTTTTTTATCGCGCCCACCGATTTTGGTGTGGGTCTGACCTCCATCAGCCTCGGGCTGGTGCGCACCCTTGAGCGAGCCGGGCTGAAAGTCGGCTTCTTCAAGCCGATTGCCCAGCCACACCCAGGTGACACCGGCCCCGAACGCTCCACCGAGCTGGTGGCGCGCACCCACGGCCTCAAGCCGCCACAGCCCTTGGGCCTGGCCCACGTAGAGCGCATGCTCGGCGACGGCCAGCTCGACGAGCTGCTGGAAGAAATCATCACCCTGTATCAACAAGCCGCCGTGGGTAAGGACGTGCTGATCGTCGAAGGCATGGTGCCGACCCGCAACGCCAGCTATGCAGCCCGGGTCAACCTGCACCTGGCCAAGAGCCTGGATGCGGAAGTGATTCTGGTCTCAGCCCCGGAAAACGAAGTGCTCACTGAGCTCTCCGGCCGCGTGGAGTTGCAAGCCCAACTGTTCGGCGGCCCGAAAGACCCGAAAGTGCTCGGCGTGATCCTCAACAAAGTGCGCACCGACGAAAGCATGGATGCCTTTTCGGCACGCTTGAAAGAGCATTCGCCGCTGTTGCGCAGCGGTGATTTCCGCCTGCTGGGGTGCATTCCGTACCAACCGGAACTCAACGCCCCGCGCACCCGTGACGTCGCCGACCTGATGGGCGCGCAGATCCTCAATGCCGGCGATTACGAAACCCGGCGCATGACCAAAATCATCATCTGCGCCCGCACCATGCGCAACACCGTGGAACTGCTCAAGCCCGGCGTGCTGGTGGTGACGCCGGGCGATCGCGACGACATCATCCTCGCCGTCAGCCTGGCCGCCATCAACGGCGTGCCCCTGGCCGGCCTGTTGCTGACCAGTGACACCCTGCCCGACCCGCGCATCATGGATCTGTGCCGTGGCGCGTTCCAGGCGGGGCTGCCAGTGCTGTCGGTGAGCACCGGCTCCTACGACACCGCCAACCAGCTCAACAGCCTTAACAAAGAAATCCCCATCGACGACCGCGAGCGCGCCGAAATCATTACCGATTTTGTCGCCAGCCACCTCGACGCACGCTGGCTGCACCAACGCTGCGGCACGCCACGGGAGATGCGCCTGTCGCCGGCGGTGTTCCGCTACCAGTTGATCCAACGCGCCCAAGCGGCCAACAAGCGCATCGTCTTGCCAGAAGGCAGCGAGCCGCTGACCGTACAAGCTGCGGCCATTTGCCAGGCCCGCGGCATTGCCCGCTGCGTGTTGCTGGCAAAGCCTGAGGAAGTGGAAGCGGTCGCCCGCGCCCAGGGCATCGAATTGCCCGAAGGCCTTGAGATTCTCGACCCTGACCTGATTCGCCAACGCTACGTCGAGCCGATGGTGGCCCTGCGCAAAAGCAAAAGCCTCAACGCGCCAATGGCCGAGCAGCAACTGGAAGACACTGTGGTGATCGCCACCATGATGCTTGCGCTGGATGAAGTGGACGGCCTGGTCTCCGGCGTCATCCACTCCACCGCCAACACCATCCGCCCGGCCCTGCAGCTGATTAAAACCGCGCCGGGCTGCACGCTGGTGTCGTCGGTGTTCTTCATGCTGTTCCCCGAGCAAGTGCTGGTATACGGCGACTGCGTGATGAACCCGCACCCGAGCGCGGCGGAACTGGCGGAAATCGCTCTGCAAAGCGCCGACTCGGCCGCAGCATTCGGCATCACGCCACGAGTGGCGATGATCAGCTATTCCAGCGGCGACTCGGCCAGCGGTGAAGAAGTGGAAAAAGTCCGCGAAGCCACCCTGCTCGCCCACGAACAGCAAAGCTCGCTGCTGATCGACGGCCCACTGCAATACGACGCCGCCGCCAACGAGACCGTTGCCCGTCAACTGGCCCCCAACAGCCAGGTCGCCGGCAAGGCTACGGTATTCGTGTTCCCCGACCTCAACACCGGCAACACCACGCATAAGGCCGTGCAACGCAGCGCCGACTGCGTGAGCCTGGGGCCGATGCTCCAAGGCCTGCGCAAACCGGTCAACGACCTGCCGCGTGGCGCCCAGGTGGACGACATCGTGTACACCATCGCACTCACTGCGATCCAAGCCGCCAACCGACCGATGGATATCTAAATGCTGGCTTTTCTACCTGCCGCCGTGCGTGGCGTGATCGCATCGCTGTTGTTGGCGTTGAACACGATCCTGTTGTGTTCATTCCTGTTTATCGTGGCGTTGTTCAAGGCACTGCCGTTCGCCAAGGGTTTCAGCGAATGGCTGATGAACCACACCCATGAGGCTTGGGTAACCAACAACAAGGGCTGGATGAACCTGGTGCGCCGCACCCGTTGGCACCTGACGGGCCTGGAGGGGTTGGACTACCAACACTCGTACCTGGTGACCAGCAACCACCAAAGCTGGGTCGACATCATGGTGCTGCAATACGTGCTCAACCGCCGCATTCGCCCGCTCAAGTTCTTCCTCAAGCAGGAGCTAATCTGGGTGCCGGTGATCGGCCTGGCGTGGTGGGCGCTGGGCTTCCCGTTTATGAAGCGCTATTCCAAGGCGTACCTGGAAAAGCACCCGGAGAAGAAAGGCAAAGACCTGGAAACCACCCGCAAGACCTGTGCGAAGTTTCGCGACAACCCGGTGGGCATTTTCAACTTTGCCGAAGGCACGCGGTTTACCCCTGGCAAACATGCACAGCAGAAGTCGCCGTTCCGCTACCTACTCAAACCCAAGGCGGGTGGCATTGCGTTTGTGTTGGATGCGATGGGTGAGCAGTTGAAGTCATTGGTGAACGTGACCATCCATTATCCCGGCGGGCGCCCTGGCTATTGGGATTTGCTGTGCGGGAATGTGCAGGATGTAGTGGTGCAGTTTGAAGAGGTGCAGATCCCGGCCGAATTCATCGGCAAGAATTATGAGCAGGATGGGGAGTACCGGACGGCGTTCCAAGGTTGGATCAATAAGCTGTGGGAAGACAAGGATGCACTGCTAGACAAGCTGCACACCGAATTTCCAGACAAAAAGTGATCAAACTGTGGGAGCTGGCTTGCCTGCGATAGCGGTGGGTCAGCTACACATGTATCAACTGGCAGGCAGCTATCGCAGGCAAGCCAGCTCCCACATTGACCGAGTCCGGTCTTGAGGAAGTAAAAAAGCCCGCCACCGAGTGATCGGTGGCGGGCTTTTTTTGGCGGCGAGGGTTAGATCGCGCCGCGCTGACGCAACAGCTCCAGCACTTGCTTGACGCTCTCTTCCAGCGACAACGCCTGGGTGTCGATCACCAGATCGGCATTCAGCGGCACGTCGTACGGGAAGGATTCGCCAGGGATGTTATCCCCACCAGCCGCATACAGACCTTGCGGATCACGCTCGGCGCACACCAACGGCGACGCTTGCACGTAAACGGTCAGCAGACGGTCACCGCCGATCAACGCCTTGGCCTGTTCACGGCCTTCGGCATCCGGTGCGACAAACGCTGCCAGGGTCAGCAGGCCCGCTTCGTTGAACTGGCGCGCCACGTGGGCGGCACGACGCCAGTTCTCGGTGCGACCGGCACGGTCTTGCGGCAAGCCCTTGTTCAGGTCGTGACGCAGGTTCTGGCCGTCCAGTACGAACACCGCACGGCCCAGGTCGAACAGCTTGCGCTCAACCGCGTAGGCCAAGGTGCTCTTGCCAGCGCCCGACAGGCCGCTGAACAGCACGGTGGCCGGTTGCTGGCCGAAGCGCTGGGCACGTTCTTCGGTGGCCACATGAGCCAACTTGCCGTGCTGCGCCGAGCTGCCGTGGGTAACCGGCGGCGCGATGATCATGCCCGCAGCCACGGTGCCGTTGGTCAAGCGGTCGATGACGATGAACGCACCGGTGGTGCGGTTGCTGTCGTAACCGTCCAGGGCGATGGCGGCGTCGAGGCTGACCTTGACGCGGCCAATCTCGTTCAATTGCAGCGAACTTGCCGGGCCTTCGGCCAGGGTGTTCACGTCCACACGGTGCACGATGCTGGTGATGGAACCCGGCACGTAGCTGGTGGCGCGCTTGATGTCGTATTTCTTGCCCGGCAGCATCGGCTCTTCGGCCATCCACACCAGCATGGCGTCGAAGGCGTCGGTCACTTGCGGCACGTTGTCGGCATGCACCAACAGGTCGCCACGGGAGATGTCGATCTCGTCTTCCATGGTCAGCGTCACAGCCTGGCCTGGGCCGGCGTGCTCCAGCTCACCTTCGAAGGTGACGATGGATTTGACGCGGCTGCTCTTGCCCGACGGCAACACCACGACTTCGTCGCCCTTGTGCACGATGCCGCTGGCCAGGGTGCCGGCGAAACCACGGAAGTTCAGGTTCGGACGGTTGACGTATTGCACCGGGAAACGCAGATCGGTGTAGTTGCGGTCGTTGGCGATCTCGACGGTTTCGAGGATCTCCATCAGCGACTGGCCGGTGTACCAAGGCGAGCGCTCGCTCTTGTTCACCACGTTGTCGCCCTTGAGCGCCGACATCGGCACGAACGCCATGGTGCTCGGCTTGAACGCGATGCCTTCGGCGAACTTCAGGTAATCGGCCTTGATCGACTCGAATACGCTTTGGTCAAAGCCGTTGATGTCCATCTTGTTGACGGCAATCACGATGTGCTTGATGCCCAGCAACGAGGCGATGTAGCTGTGGCGACGGGTCTGGGTCTGCACGCCGTAGCGGGCGTCGATCAGGATGATCGCCAGGTCACAGGTGGACGCACCGGTGGCCATGTTGCGGGTGTACTGCTCATGGCCTGGGGTATCGGCGATGATGAATTTACGCTTGGCGGTAGAGAAATAGCGATAAGCGACATCGATGGTGATGCCCTGCTCACGTTCGGCCTGCAAGCCGTCGACCAGCAACGCCAGGTCGATATCGTCACCGGTAGTGCCGGATTTTTTCGAATCGCGGGTAATGGCTTCCAGATGATCTTCGTAGATCATCTTGGAGTCGTGCAGCAGGCGCCCGATCAGGGTGCTCTTGCCGTCGTCGACGTTGCCGCAGGTCAGGAAGCGCAACATCTCTTTGCGCTCGTGCTGGCCCAGGTAGGCGAGGATGTCCTCGCTGATCAAATCAGATTGATGCGACATGACAGCCCCTTAGAAATAGCCTTGACGTTTTTTATCTTCCATCGAGCCTGCGCCATCGTGGTCGATGACACGGCCCTGGCGCTCGGAAGTTCGCGTCAGGAGCATTTCCTGAATGATGTCCGTCAGCGTCTCGGCTTCGGACTCCACCGCGCCCGTCAACGGGTAGCAGCCAAGGGTACGGAAACGTACTTTCTTTTTGACGATTCGGGCTTTGTCTTCGTCAGACAAGTGCTCAAGGATGCGGTCGTCGTCGATCATGATCAACGTGCCGTTCTTCTCGATCACGTCGCGCTCGGCGGCGAAGTACAGCGGCACAATCGGGATGCCTTCGAGGTAGATGTACTGCCAGATGTCCAGCTCGGTCCAGTTGGACAGCGGGAACACACGGATGGACTCACCCTTGTTGACGTTGCCGTTGTAGACGTTCCACAGCTCCGGGCGCTGGTTCTTCGGGTCCCAGCGGTGTTTGCTGTCGCGGAACGAGTACACGCGCTCTTTGGCACGGGATTTCTCTTCATCGCGACGGGCACCGCCGAATGCTGCGTCGAAACCATGCTTATCGAGGGCTTGCTTGAGGCCTTCGGTCTTCATGATATCGGTGTGCTTGGCGCTGCCGTGGGTGAACGGGTTGATGCCCTGCGCTACCCCATCAGGGTTGACGTGGGTGATCAGGTCCAGGCCCAGTTCTTCGACCATTTTGTCGCGGAACGTGTACATCTCCTGGAATTTCCAGCGGGTGTCGACGTGCATCACCGGGAACGGCAGTTTGCCCGGAAAGAAGGCCTTGCGTGCCAGATGCAGCATCACGGCGGAGTCTTTACCGATCGAGTAGAGCATCACCGGGTTGTCGAACTCGGCGGCGACCTCGCGGATGATGTGGATGCTTTCCGCCTCCAGCTGTTTCAGATGCGTCAGTTTGTCGACCATGGTTACTCACGGAAAAACGATCTTATGGACGGCCTTCGGGCCGTGTTCGAGCGGGGCATGCTAGCACAGCACCTGCTTCTATTCAGGGAGCGGGCTAGATCGAAACGGTATATGAATATGCCCCCAAGTTTGGGCTTTCTGTGGGAGCTGGCTTGTCTGCGATGCAGGCACCTCGGTCTTTCAGTGATACCGAGGTGATGCTATCGCAGGCAAGCCAGCTCCCACATTTGCTCTGCGGTGTTGGTTAGATCGGGTTGGGGCAGTCGATGAACAGGTGTTCCAATGCAAAGCGCCGCGCCAGGTAATCGCCCAAGGCCTGCACGCCATAGCGCTCAGTGGCATGGTGGCCGGCGGCGATGAAGCTGATGTCGTTTTCCCGCGCACTGTGGAACGTTTGCTCGGAGGCTTCTCCACTGAGGAACAGATCAACCCCGGCCGCAACCCCATCGTCGATATAACCCTGGCCACCGCCGGTGCACCAGCCGACGCGGCGGATCATCCCGCTGCCTTCGATCAACAGCGGCTCACGGCCCATGACTTCCTGCACGCGGCGGGCAAAGTCGCGAGGCGACAGAGGCTCGGCGAGGGAGCCGACCAGGCCGACGACCTTGGGGTTGCTCGGGTCGAGCGGGCCTTCGACGGTGATGTCCAGTTGGCGGGCGAGTTGCACGTTGTTGCCCACATCGGGATGCAGGTCCAGCGGCAGGTGGTAGGCCAGCAAGCTGATGTCGTGCTTGAGCAGGGTTTTGAGGCGACGCTGCTTCATGCCGGTGACGCAGGGGTTTTCCCCCTTCCAGAAATAGCCGTGGTGCACCAGGATCAAATCCGCCTGGGCTTCGACAGCCGCGTCCAGCAGGGCTTGGCTTGCAGTGACGCCGCTGACGATGCGCATCACCTGCGGGCGCCCCTCCACTTGCAGGCCATTGGGGCAGTAATCGGCAATTTTAGCGCTGTTCAAGTAGCGGTCAGCTTCGTCGACTAATGTGCTCAGGGCAACGGCCATAAAAGACTCCTAAATATCCCGTTCGAGGCGCTCGCAGCCTCGTATAATGCGCGACATTATGGGCGCTCTCCCGCCCCCTGCAACCTGTCAGGACTTACTTGATGCTCAAGGCGCTGCGTTTTTTTGGATGGCCATTGTTGGCTGGCGTGCTGATCGCGATGTTGATCATTCAACGTTTCCCCCAGTTGGTGGGCCTACCGAGCCTGGATGTGAACATGCAGCAGGCCCCGCAAACCAACGCGGTGGTGCAAGGGCCGGTGACCTATGCCGATGCCGTGGTGATTGCCGCGCCGGCCGTGGTCAACCTGTACACCACCAAGGTCATCAACAAACCGGCGCACCCGCTGTTTGAAGACCCGCAGTTTCGCCGTTACTTCGGCGACAACGGGCCCAAGCAGCGGCGCATGGAATCCAGCCTGGGTTCGGGCGTGATCATGAGCCCGGAAGGCTACATCCTCACCAACAACCACGTGACCACCGGCGCCGACCAAATTGTGGTGGCCTTGCGTGATGGCCGTGAAACCTTGGCTCGTGTGGTCGGCAGCGACCCGGAAACCGACCTCGCGGTATTGAAGATCGACCTCAAGAGCCTGCCCTCCATCACCCTCGGCCGCTCCGACGGCCTGCGGGTAGGTGACGTGGCGCTGGCCATCGGCAACCCTTTTGGGGTCGGCCAGACGGTGACCATGGGCATCATCAGCGCCACCGGGCGCAACCAGTTGGGGCTCAACAGCTACGAAGACTTCATCCAGACCGACGCAGCGATCAACCCGGGCAACTCTGGTGGGGCGCTGGTGGATGCCAATGGCAACCTGACGGGCATCAACACGGCGATTTTCTCCAAATCCGGCGGCTCCCAAGGCATCGGTTTTGCGATCCCGGTGAAGCTGGCGACGGAAGTGATGAAGTCGATCATCGAACACGGCCAAGTGATTCGCGGCTGGCTGGGGATTGAAGTGCAGCCGCTGACCAAAGACCTGGCCGAGTCGTTTGGCCTGACCGGGCGCCCAGGCATTGTGGTCGCCGGCATCTTCCGTGACGGCCCGGCGCAGAAAGCGGGCCTGCAACTGGGCGACGTGATCCTGAGCATCGACGGTGAACCCGCGGGCGATGGCCGCAAGTCGATGAACCAGGTAGCGCGCATCAAGCCGACCGACAAGGTGACGATCCTGGTGATGCGCAACGGCAAAGAGATCAAGCTCTCAGCAGAAATCGGCCTGCGCCCGCCACCTGCGCCGGTGAAAGAAGAGGAATAAGCGCCCTCGCCCAGGTGTCCGCTCATGGACACCTGTTTATATATATTTCAGAGCGATCCATTCTCATTCGGCATGTTATATTGTTTCAATATCGATTTGGAACAATATAACATGCCGTCTCGAAGAATTGCCCCCATGGCTGGCCTGGCCCTGGGGTTGTTGCTCGACCCCGCCTTCGCCGAAGATAATACCGTAGAGCTGGAGACCATCAGCGTCACCACCGACGCCTATGAGTCCGCCACCAGCCCGGTCACCGGCTACCGCGCCACGCGCTCCGCCAGCGCGACCAAGACTGACACCGCACTGCGTGATATCCCACAGTCCATCAGCGTGATCCCCGCCACCGTCCTCAAGGACCTGGGCAGCACCAACGTGGAACGTGCCCTGGAATTTGCTGGCGGCGTGTCCAAGCAAAACAACTTCGGCGGCCTCACCCTGTATGAATACAGCGTGCGTGGGTTCACAACGTCAGAGTTTTATCAGGACGGTTTCAGCGCCAATCGCGGCTACCCGAGCACGCCGGACGCGGCCAACATTGAACGCATCGAAGTGCTCAAGGGCCCCGCCGCCAGCCTGTATGGCCGTGGTGACCCCGGCGGCACCGTCAACATCGTCACCAAGAAGCCACAACCCGAAGCTTTCACCACCCTGCAAACCAGCGCTGGCAGTTGGGACCGCTATCGCACCGCCCTCGACGTCAACACCCCGCTGGACAGCGACGGCTACGTGCTGTCGCGGGTCAACCTGGCGGTGGAAGACAACCACAGTTTCCGCGATCACGTGCAGAGCAAACGCGTGTTCGTCGCGCCTTCGTTCAGCTGGCAGTTGAACCCGGACACCAGCCTGCTGGTGGAAAGCGAATTCGTGCGCCACAGCTCCACCTTCGACCGTGGCATCGTCGACGCGCCCGGCGTCTCGCGCTCAACCTTCCTCGGCGAGCCCAACGACGGCGATATCGACAACCACAACAATCGCATCCAAGCCACCCTCGAACATCACCTCAACGACGCCTGGAAACTGCGCCTGGCCAGCCACTACAAACAAGGCAGCCTGTGGGGCGACGCCTCGGAAAACCGTGCACTGAACGCCGACGGCCACACCCTCAACCGCCGCTACCGCGAACGCTCCGTGGGTTGGCATGACAGCATCACCCAGTTTGAACTGCGCGGCCTGTTCGACATTGGCAGCTGGCAGCATGAACTGCTGATCGGCACCGAATACGAGGACTACCGCAAGAAAGAACGCGTGACCGCCATCGCCGGCCCCTACGCCATCGACCTCTACAACCCGGTCTACGGCCAACCCAAACCCAACGGCCTGCGCAGCGGCACCGACTTTTTCGAGCAAACCAAAAGCCACGCGTTGAACCTGCAAGACCAGATCGTCTTCACCGACCGTCTGCGCGGCATGATCGGCGCGCGCTTTGAACATTTCGACCAGAGCATCGAGGACTTCACCGGTGCGCCCAAGAGCCACCAGACTCACGACGCCTTTACCCAACGCGCCGGCCTGCTCTACCAGCTCACCCCAGAAATCGGCGTGTTCGCCAACGCCTCCACTTCGTTCAAACCCAACAGCGGGCAGGACGCCAACCGCAAAACCTTCAAGCCGGAAGAAGGCGTGGGCTATGAAGTGGGTGTCAAGACCGAGCTGTTCGACGAACGCCTAAGCGCCACCATTGCCGCGTTCCATATCGAAAAAGAAAACGTCCTCACCCTCGACCCGGCCACCAACCTCAACCGTGCGGTGGGCAAGGCCCGCAGTCAGGGTGTAGACCTGCAATTGAGCGGGCAAGTGACAGATGCCGTGCGGGTGATTGGTGCCTTTGCCTACATTGACGCCGAAGTGACCAAGGGTGATGAAACCATCCCCGCCGGCAGCCGAATTCTGGGTGTGGCCAAGCGCAGTGGCAGTCTGTTAGGGGTGTATGAGTTTCAGGATGGGATGTTGCGTGGTTCCGACCTGGGGGCGGCGTTCACGTATGTAGGCGATCGTTCGGGTGAGGCGGGCAAAAGCTTTGAGCTACCGGCGTACCACACGGTGGATTTGCTGGCGCATTACAAGGCCACGGAGAATGTCACCGTGGGCCTGAACCTCAATAACCTGTTTGATGAGAAGTACTACGAGCGGTCTTACAGCAATTATTGGGTGAACCCCGGTGAGCCGCGCAACCTCACGGTCAGCCTGACCCTAAACTTGTAACGCGGTTAAAAATGTGGGAGCGGGCTTGCTCGCGAATGCGTCGGGTCAGTCAAAATACCTGTGACTGATACACCGCATTCGCGAGCAAGCCCGCTCCCACATTTTGATCTTCACTTGGCTAGATTACAGCGTCGCTGGCGCCCGTTCGCACAAGGTATTAAGCGCCACCGCCCATTGCGGGTCATCATTCAAACACGGCACCAACACCAACTCCTCGCCCCCCGCTTCGCGGAACTGCTCCAGCCCGCGATCGCCGATCTCTTCGAGCGTCTCAATGCAATCGGCCACAAACGCCGGGCACATCACCAGCAGCTTTTTCACGCCTTGCTGGGCCAGGGCCTCCAGGCGCGCTTCGGTATAGGGTTCGATCCACTTCGCTCGGCCCAGGCGTGACTGGAACGCCACCGACCATTTGCCGTCCGGCAAGCCCAAACGCTCGGCAAAGTCGCGGGCAACGCTGTAGCACTGCGCGCGGTAGCACGTCTTGAGCACTTCGGCCGATGCGTTCTTGCAGCAGTCAGCGTCCTTGAAGCAATGCTGGCCGGTGGGGTCGAGCTTGGTCAGGTGACGCTCGGGCAAGCCGTGGAAACTCAGCAGCAAGTGATCGTAATCCTGCTCCACGTACTGCCGTGCACTGGTTACCAACGCGTCGAGGTACTCGGGCTGATCAAAGAACGGTTGCAGGATCGAGAACTGCACATCGAGCTTTTTATCGCGCACCACGCGCTTGGCTTCTTCGATCACCGTGGTCACGGTGCTGTCGGCGAACTGCGGGTACAGCGGTGCCAGGGTCACTTTGCGAATGCCTTGCGCGGCGAGACGGGTTAGCACGGTTTCGATAGACGGCTCGCCGTAGCGCATCGCCAGCTCCACCGGGCCTTGGGTCCACTGCGTGGTCATCTGCTGTTGCAGGCGACGGCTGAGCACCACCAGCGGCGAGCCCTCATCCCACCAGATGGACGCGTAGGCATGCGCCGACTGCTCGGGGCGCTTGATCAGGATCAGCGACACCAACAAGCGCCGCACCGGCCACGGCAGGTCGATCACATAAGGGTCCATCAGAAACTGATTGAGGTAGCTGCGCACATCGGCCACCGAAGTGGACGCCGGTGAACCCAGGTTGACCAGTAACAACGCGTGATCCGTCATGCAACATCCTATCTCTAGAGGCGGCTGGACAAGTCGTCCAGAGCCGCACGCAACTCAGTGAACTGAAAAGTGAAACCGGCGGCCAGCAAGCGCTCGGGCAATGCCTTCTGCCCGCCCAACAACAGGCCGGACAACTCGCCCAGGCCCACCTTCAACGCGAAGGCCGGCATCGGCATGAACGCCGGACGGTGCAGCACCTGGCCGAGCGTCTTGGCAAACTCGCGGTTACGTACCGGGTGTGGCGCGCAGGCATTATAAGGACCACTGGCGTCAGGCTTGTGCAGAAGAAAATCAATCAGGGCGATTTGATCCTTGATATGCACCCACGGCATCCACTGGCGACCATTGCCGATAGGCCCGCCCAGCGCCAGTTTGAACGGCAACAACAGCCGCGACAAAAAGCCGCCCTCAGCCGCGAGCACAAGGCCGGTACGCACCAATACCACGCGGATGCCCAAGGCTTCGGCGCGTTGGGCGGTTTCTTCCCAGGCAATACAGAGCTGGCTGGGGAAGTCGTCTTGCACCGGGCCGCTGGCCTCGGTCAATTCGCGCTCGCCGCCGTCGCCGTACCACCCCACGGCCGAACCGGAAACCAGCACCGCCGGTTTTTGCTCAAGGCCTTCGAGCCACGCCAGCAAGGTTTCAGTGAGGCCGATGCGGCTGCTCCACAGCAAGGCTTTACGCTTGTGGGTCCAGGGCCGGTCTGCAATGGGCGCGCCGGCCAGGTTAACGACTGCGTCCACCGGGCCGATAACCTGTTGTAAGCGGTCGACTCCCGACACCTGAGCGCCGCATACCTTGGCGACCTGTTCCGGGTGGCGACTCCACACCGTCAGGCGATGGCCCTGCGCGAGCCAGTGTTGGCACAGTTGACGGCCGATCAACCCCGTACCGCCGGTCAGCAAAATATGCATGGGACGCTCCTCATGTAACGTTCGCCGCCGATCACTGGTCTATTTTATAAGCAGGGATCATTGGTACCCGGGCGTAACGTTGGTTTAAGCCTCAGCTTTAACCATAGGCTACGCCGTTAGAACAGGAACGCCAAAAGTTATACCAAAAAACAATATTGTACAGCTATTGGTGTCGGCGTAGTCTGTGCACACAGGTAAAACGAGGCCCCCCATGACTGTTCCCATCGCGATCATTGGCACCGGCATCGCCGGTCTCTCCGCCGCCCGAGCGTTACAAGACGCGGGGCACGTTGTACAACTCTTCGATAAAAGCCGCGGCAGTGGTGGCCGCATGTCCAGCAAGCGCAGCGACGCCGGCGCACTGGACATGGGCGCGCAATACTTCACCGCCCGCGACCGGCGCTTCGTCAACGAAGTGCAGCGTTGGCAAAGCAACGGTTGGGCCGAACAGTGGAAGCCCCAGCTGTACAACTTCAAGTCCGGCCAACTGACCCCCTCCCCCGATGAACAGATCCGCTGGGTCGGCACGCCGCGCATGAGCGCCATCACCCGCGCCCTGCTCGATGATCTGCCGGTGGCGTTCGGTTGCCGTATTACTGAAGTGTTCCAAGGCACCCAACATTGGAACCTGCTGGACGCCGACGGCGAAAGCCATGGCCCGTTCAGCCACGTCGTCATTGCCACTCCCGCGCCACAAGCTACCGCCCTGCTGGCCGCCGCGCCCAAGCTGGCAAGTGCCGCCGCCGGCGTGAAAATGGACCCGACGTGGGCCGTCGCCCTGGCCTTCGACAAACCGCTGGATACGCCCATGGAAGGCTGCTTCGTGCAAGACAGCCCCCTCGACTGGCTGGCGCGCAACCGCAGTAAACCTGGACGCGACGCCCTACAAGACACCTGGGTGCTACACGCCACCAGCGCCTGGAGCAAGGCCCACCTCGACCTGCCCAAGGAAGCCGTGATCGAACATCTGCACGGCGCGTTCGCCGAACTGCTGCACAGCGCCATGCCCGCGCCGTCCTTCAGCCTGGCGCACCGCTGGCTCTACGCACGGCCGTCCAACAGCCACGAATTCGGCGTGCTGGCCGACGCCGACCTGGGCCTGTACGTGTGCGGCGACTGGTGCCTGTCAGGGCGCGTGGAAGGTGCCTGGCTCAGCGGTCAAGAAGCCGCGCGGCGCTTGATCGAGCACCTGCAATGAACCGCATCAACCCCGCCAAATTGCTGCTGTCGAAGTGGACAGCAGCACGCCCTCAAAACAAGGAAAAGCACTTCCTGGTCACCGAGCTGTTTCGTGATGAAGAAGGCACCGTACTGGAAATCGAGCTGCAAGCCGTCATGACCCGGCGCGCCGAACGCCTCGGCTGGCAAACCCTGCAAAACGCCGATAACTGGAAAATCGGCTGGCAATAGCCACTGCAAAATACTTGTACAAATAATTTGACTTGTACAGCATCGAACCTATGATGAGATTTAGTTGTACAAGATCACTATCTTGTACAGGAATCTTGCAGAGGTTCGCCCATGTCCAACACCCGCAAACCGAAGATCGCCATCAGCGCCTGCCTGTTGGGCGAGAACGTGCGCTTCAACGGCGGACATAAACAATCCCTGCTGTGCAGCCAAACCCTCGCCGATTACTTCGACTTTGTGCCACTGTGCCCCGAGGTCGCCATCGGCCTAGGCATTCCTCGTGAACCGATTCGCCTGGTGGGTGACCCCGCCCACCCGCAGGCGGTCGGCACCGTGCACCGCGAACTCAACGTGACCCAACCGTTGGACGACTACGGTCAGCAAATGGCCGCAGAGCACACCGATCTGTGCGGTTACATCTTTATGCAAAAGTCGCCCTCTTGCGGCCTGGAACGGGTCAAGGTCTACCGCGACAACGGTACGCCAGTGGACGGTGGCGGGCGGGGTATCTACGCCCAGGCGTTCTGCTCACGTCACCCCAATTTGCCGGTGGAAGAAGACGGCCGGCTGAATGACCCGGTGCTACGGGAAAACTTCCTCACCCGCGTGTTTGTTTATGCCAGCTGGCAACAACTGCTCGCCGAAGGCCTGACCCGCCACCGCCTGCTGGCCTTTCACTCACGCTACAAATACCTGCTGATGGCCCACAGTCCAGCGCACTACAAAAGCCTCGGGCAGCTGTTGGGCAGCATGAGCAAGGGCACCCAACTCGACGAACTCGCCGCCTGCTATTTCAGCGACTTGATGACTGGCCTGACGCAATGCGCCACCCGTGGCACCCACACCAATGTGCTGCAACACATCAGCGGCTACCTCAAGCAGGTCATCAGCGCCGATGACAAACAGGAAATGCAGACTGTCATCGGCCAATACCGCCACGGTGTCGTACCTCTCGTAGTGCCGCTGACCTTGCTCAAACACCACTTTCGTCAACACCCGGACCGCTACATCGCGCAGCAGGCCTACCTGCAGCCGCACCCGGAAAACCTCAGCCTGCGAAATGCGATCTAGATGATGACCCCTGCCCTGCTGGAAGAACCCGGCGAAGACCTCGCCCAAGCCCTTGAAGAAGGCTGGCTGCCGATTCGCGAAGTGGCGCGCCAGACCGGCGTCAACGCCGTGACGCTGCGCGCCTGGGAGCGCCGCTATGGCCTGATCGTGCCGCAGCGCACGCCCAAGGGCCATCGCCTGTTCAGTGCCGAACACGTGCAACGCATCCACACCATCCTCACCTGGCTCAATCGCGGCGTGCCGGTCAGCCAGGTCAAAGGCCTGATCGACTCCGCCCAACCGATTCCCGATGCCGTCGAAAATGAATGGCACGCCCTGCGCCAGACCCTGGTGAACGCCATCAGCGAACTGGCCGAACGCCGGGTCGACGATGCCTTCAACCAGGCCATGGCGCTGTACCCGCCGCGCACTTTGTGCGAGCAACTCATGCTGCCGCTGCTCAACGACCTCGAACAGCGCTGGCAAGGCCAGTTTGGCGCGCAGATGGAACGGGTGTTTTTCCTGTCATGGCTGCGCAGCAAGTTTGGCGCGCGCATCTACCACAACAATCGCCAACTCCACGGCGCGCCGCTGCTGCTGGTCAACCATTCCGACCTGCCCCTTGAGCCGCACCTGTGGCTCAGCGCCTGGCTGGCCAGCAGTGCCGACTGCCCGGTGGAAGTGTTCGATTGGCCGCTGCCAGCCGGCGAACTGGCCTTGGCAGTGGAACACCTGAAACCGCGTGCCGTGCTGCTGTATTCCAGCAAAGCCCTCCACTTGTCGGCACTCACAAAACTTCTGAGCGGTGTGGGTTGCCCAACGTTAATTGCCGGACCAACGGTGTGCATCCATCAGGACGAGTTCTCGGTATTAACCCGTGACACCCCGCAATTGTTCGTGGCCGAAGACCCGTTGTCGGCCCATCAGCTACTGATCCAGCGTGGAATCGTTTAAATGCATCTGATCTGGCTGCGCACCGACCTGCGCCTACACGACAACACCGCCCTGACCGCCGCGAGCCAGCGGGGTCCGATGGCGGCTGTGTACCTGATCACACCCGAGCAGTGGCGGGCCCACGACGATGCGCCGTGCAAAGTGGACTTCTGGTTGCGCAACCTGCAACACCTGAGCAAGGCGTTGGCTGAACTGAATGTTCCACTGCTGATCCGCACTGCCCCGACCTGGAACAATGCGCCCGCCGTGTTGAGCCAACTGTGCCGCGAACTGTCGGTGGAGTCGGTGCACGTCAACGAAGAATACGGCATCCACGAAAGCCGTCGTGACGCAGCGGTGTCCAAAGCGCTGGAAGCCGACGGCGTGACCTTCCATAGCTACTTGGATCAATTGTTTTTCCAGCCCGGCAGCGTGCTGACCAAAACCGACACCTACTTCAAGGTGTTCAGCCAGTTTCGCAAGGTCTGCTACACCCGCTTGCACAGCAGCCTGCCGCGCTTGGTGGCAGCGCCGAAAGCGCAGGCTGCGATCAAGCTTAAAAGCGATCCCATCCCGCACACCGTTGATGGCTTTGAGCCCCCTAGCGAAACCCTGCGCGCCCTGTGGCCTGCCGGTGAAGACGAAGCGCGGCGTCGCCTCGATACCTTTGCCGATCAGCAGATCAGCTACTACAAGGACGAGCGCGACTTCCCGGCCAAACCCGGCACCAGCCAGCTCTCAGCGTATCTCGCGGCGGGCGTGGTTTCGCCACGCCAGTGCCTGCATGCCGCGCTGCAAACCAACCAGGGCGAGTTCGAAAGTGGCGACATGGGCGCCATCACCTGGATCAACGAGCTGCTGTGGCGAGAGTTCTACAAACACATTCTGGTGGGCTACCCACGGGTGTCGCGCCACCGTGCGTTCCGCCCTGAAACCGAAGCCGTGGCGTGGCGCAACGCCCCCAAGGACCTGGCCGCCTGGCAGGAGGCGCGCACCGGCCTACCGATCATCGACGCCGCCATGCGCCAGTTGCTCGAAACCGGCTGGATGCACAACCGCCTGCGCATGGTGGTGGCGATGTTCCTGACCAAGAACCTGTTGATCGACTGGCGTGAGGGCGAGCGTTTCTTTATGCGCCACCTGATCGACGGCGACCTGGCGGCCAACAACGGCGGCTGGCAGTGGAGCTCGTCCACCGGTACCGATTCGGCGCCGTATTTCCGGATTTTCAGCCCGTTGAGCCAGTCGGAAAAATTCGATGGTGAAGGCGTGTTTATCAAACGCTGGCTGCCAGAGCTGGCCGCACTGAACAAAAAAGAAGTCCACAACCCCGAAGCTGTCGGCGGCCTGTTCGGCGTAGCGGATTACCCGCGCTCGATTGTCGACCTGAAGAAATCCCGCGAGCGTGCCCTGGCAGCCTTCCGCAGCCTGCCGTCACGGGAAGCGGCCGGAGGTGAACATGAGTGACTTCTTGCAGCGCTTCGCCCAGGCCTTTGCCACGCTGGACAAGCACAACTTGCACCTGCTCGACAGCCTCTACAGCAAAGACATCGCGTTTACCGACCCGCTGCATGAGGTGCACGGGCTCACCGCCCTGCACAGTTATTTCGCAGAGCTCTACAGCAATGTCACCCAGCTGCGCTTCGACTTCCACGGGTTTGATCAAGTGGCCGAGGGCGAGGGTTACCTGCGCTGGAAGATGAGCTTTTGCCACCCGCGCCTGGCCGGCGGCAAGGTTATCCGGGTGGAAGGCTGCTCGCACTTGCTATGGCGCGACAAGGTCTACCGCCATCGCGACTATTTCGATGCCGGCGCCATGCTCTATGAACACCTGCCCGTGCTGGGCGGCGTCGTCGGCTGGCTGAAAAGGAGAGTGGGATGAACACAGTGTCTCCCCGTCGTTATTGGTTGACCGGTGCCAGCAGTGGCATTGGTGCCGCACTGGCGATCGAGCTGCTTGAAAGCGGCGCACACGTTGCCGTCAGCTCACGCTCAAGAGCCCCGCTGGACACCCTGGCCGAACACTATCCAGGGCAAGTCCTGGTGGTGGCTGGCGATTTGACCAACAGCCAGACGGTACGTGAAATCGGTGAACAGATCGCGACCGAATGGGGGGCGCTGGACACCGTGATCCTCAACGCGGGCACCTGCGAATATGTGGACGCCAAGCAATTTGACGCCTCCATCATCGAACACGTGGTGCGCACCAACCTGCTGGCCAGCAGTTACTGCATCGAAGCCGCCCTGCCGCTTTTGCGCGCGGGCCACACGCCGCACTTGGTCGGCGTCGCAAGCGCGGTGACCTACCTGCCGATGCCCCGCGCCGAGGCCTACGGCGCATCGAAGGCGGGCCTGCGTTACCTGTTCGAATCCCTGCGCATCAGCCTGTCGACAGAAAATATCGACGTGACGGTGATCAGCCCAGGCTTTGTCGACACGCCACTGACCGAGCGCAACGACTTTCCCATGCCACTGAGCTGGCCGGCAGATAAAGCCGCTAAACATATCTTTGCCAAGCTGCATAAACGCCCACTTGAAATCGCCTTTCCGGCGCTGTTTATCGCCACCCTGTGGCCTCTGTCGAAGCTGCCCGCCCGTGCGCAACTGATCATCGGCAAGCGCATGCTGCGCAGCCCACCGCCGAAAAAGGACGACCTGTGAAGATCGCCATTATCGGCAGCGGCATTGCCGGGCTTACCAGTGCCTATCTGCTCAGTCGCCAGCACGAGATCACCGTGTTTGAAGCGGGCGACCGCATCGGCGGGCATACCCATACGGTCAATGTGACCGTCGAGGGCAAAAGCTATGCGGTGGACACGGGTTTTATCGTGTTCAACGACTGGACCTACCCCAACTTCATCCGCTTGCTGGGGCAGATCGGGGTGACGTTTAAACCCACCGAAATGAGTTTTTCGGTGTGCGATGAAAACTCTGGCCTTGAGTACAACGGCAATAACCTCAACAGCCTGTTTGCCCAGCGGCGCAACATCCTGTCGCCGGGGTTCTGGGGGATGTTGCGTGACATTCTGCGCTTCAACCGCCAGGCGCCGCTGGACCTGCAAGAGCAGCGCATCAGCGCCGACATGACCTTGGGCGACTACCTCGCGGCGGGCGGTTACGGCGAGCGGTTTATCCGGCATTACATCGTGCCGATGGGCGCGGCGATCTGGTCGATGTCCCTGGCCGACATGCTGGGCTTTCCGTTGCAGTTCTTTGTGCGCTTCTTCAAGAACCACGGCCTGCTCTCGGTGAGTAATCGCCCGCAGTGGTGCGTGATCGAGGGCGGCTCCAGCCGCTACATCGAACCGCTGACCCACAGCTTTCGCGAGCAGATTCGCCTCAATTGCCCTGTGGATAAAGTTGAGCGCACCGACGACAGCGTGGTTATCCACAGCGCCATGGGCGCAGAGACCTTCGACCGCGTGGTGTTCGCCTGCCACAGCGACCAGGCCCTGGCCTTGCTCGCCGACCCGACCCAGGCCGAACACGAGATCCTCGGCGCTATGCCCTACGCCGATAACGACGTGGTGCTACACACCGACACCCGCCTGTTGCCCGACCGTAAACTGGCCTGGGCGAGCTGGAATTACCGGCTCAGCGGCAATGCGCAGGCCCAGGCGGCCGTGACCTACGACATGAACATCCTGCAAGGCATCGACAGCGCCACCACGTTTTGCGTCAGCCTTAACCAAACATCAGCAATCAACCCGCTCAAAGTGTTGGCCCGCTACACCTACGCTCACCCGCAATACAGCCTGGCGGCGGTAGCAGCCCAAGGGCGCTGGGAAGAAGTCTCTGGCGTGCGCAACACCTTTTACTGCGGCGCCTACTGGGCCAACGGTTTTCACGAAGACGGCGTGGTCAGCGCTCTGCGCGTCGCCCAAGCCTTTGGGGAAAGCCTGTGAACAGCGCCCTGTACAGCGGCTGGATTGCCCATCGCCGATTTACGCCCAAGGCCCACGCCTTTCGCTACCGCATCGGCCTGCTGTACCTGGATTTAAGCGAAGAACACCTCGTGCTGGGGCTCTCGCCCCTCGCCGGGCGCAGTCGTTTTGCGCCCTTCGGGTTTCGCCAGCAGGATTACCTGCGTGAATTGACGCGCACCGGCATGAGCTTGAGCGATGCCGTGCGCCAGGAAGTCGGCAAGGCCTTGGGGCGTACACCCCAGGGCGTTATCTGCCTGCTGACCCAGGCCCGCAGTTGGGGCCTGGCTTTTAACCCCGTGAGTTTCTTCTACTGCTTCGAGGCCGATGGGCAACTGGCTGCGATCCTGTGTGAAGTGACCAACACCCCATGGCGCGAGCGCTACCACTACGTGCTTCCCGCCCAGGCGCTGGATGCCGATGAACACCAGCATTTCGCCGTGGCCAAGGCGTTTCATGTGTCGCCGTTTTTGCCTCGCGACCTGGAATACCGCATGAGCTTCAGCCCACCCGCCGCCCGTCTCGGCGTGCATATGGCCGACTGGCAGGGTGCGCAAAAAGTCTTCGATGCCACCTTGAGCCTTGAAAAAGAAGCACTGAATCGCGCCAGCCTGCATCGCTACCTGTGGCGCTTTCCGTGGATGACCGCCAAGACCTGCCTCGCGATTTACTGGCAGGCGCTTCGCCTGTTACTCAAACGCACACCGATTTTTTCCCACCAGGCCGCCGATGGCGTCTCCAGCACTGCAGTCGGGTATACCAAGGATCGCCGCCATGAAAACCCCTAGCTTATCGGTCAAGGCCAACCGCCTGAACGTCAACGGCATGACCACTGCACTGCTGCGCAAGGCGGTGCTGCGTCAACTCGGCCAGCTTCGCCACGGTCAACTGGTGGTGATCGAGGACGGCGAGCGCCGGGTGTTTGGCGCACGGGAAGCGCAGTTGCTGGGAGAAATCCAGATTCTCGACCCGGCAGTGTGGGGGATGGTGGCGGCCAATGGTTCCATCGGCGCCGGCGAGGCGTATATTCACGGTTACTGGAGCAGCCCGGACCTGACCACCGTAGTGCGCGTGATGGTCAGTAACCTCGACGTACTCGACGCGATGGAAGGCGGCCTGGCGCGCGTGGCACGCCCCATCACCAGAGGCCTGCACTGGCTGAACCGCAATACGCGCAAAGGCTCGCAGAAAAACATCGCCGCCCACTACGACCTGGGCAATGACCTGTTCGAAGAATTCCTCGACCCCACCATGATGTATTCGGCGGCGCAATTTCTGACCCCCGACGACACGCTGGAACAGGCGCAATTGAACAAACTGGAGCGCATCTGCCAGAAACTCGCGCTCAAGCCCGACGATCACCTGCTGGAAATCGGCACCGGCTGGGGCAGCATGGCGCTGTATGCAGCGCAGCACTATGGGTGCAAGGTCACCACTACAACCCTGTCGAAAGAGCAGTTCGCCTACACCGAAAAACGCATCGAGGCGCTGGGCTTGAAGGGCCAGGTGACGCTGCTATTGCAGGACTACCGCGACCTCACCGGCTACTACGACAAGCTGGTGTCTATCGAGATGATCGAAGCGGTGGGCCATCGCTTCCTGCCCACCTACTTCAAGCAATGCGCGCAGTTGCTCAAGAGCGATGGCCTGATGCTGCTGCAAGCCATCACCATTCGTGACCAGCGCTACGAGCAGGCCAAGCACAACGTCGATTTTATCCAGCGGTATATCTTCCCCGGCGGCGCCCTGCCCTGCATGCAGAAGATGCTGGAGATCGTCAGCCGCGACACCGACATGAACCTGATGCACATGGAGGATTTCGGCCTGCATTACGCACGCACCCTGCGCCTGTGGCATGAGAACTTTCGCCGAGCCCATGGCCGCCTTGGGGAGTTGGGCTACGACGAGTACTTCCTGCGTTTGTGGGAGTTTTACCTGTGCTACTGCGAGGGTGGGTTTATGGAGCGCACCATTGGCACCGCGCAATTACTGCTGGCCAAACCGGCCGCCCTCAACCCGCCGCTGCTCGGGCGCTTCAATGCTTAAACCACTGGCCAACGCCGTGCTGTTCCAGTGCGGCTGGTTTGCCTGTGTGTTGGGGGGCAATAGCCCATGGCTGTTGGTGGGTGTCGCCGTGCTGGCCATCCACCTGCTGTGGGTAAGTGCCTGGTCCAAGGAGGGGCAGGTGATCCTCGCCATCACCTTGTTGGGGACGGTGATCGACACGTCGTTGCGTACGTTTGGTGTGTTTCATTTCAGCATGCCGGGGCCGCTGATTCCGATGTGGCTGATACTGCTGTGGGCGGTGCTGGCGACGACGCTGCGCCATTGCCTGGCCTGGAGCGCCCAGCCCTGGTGGCGCGCCAGCCTGTTGGGCGCCGTAGGCGGGCCGCTGTCGTATTACGCGGGCAGCCAGTTGGCGGGTGTGAGTTTCGGCTATGCCACGACGCCGACCTTGATCGGCCTGAGCGTGCTCTGGGCCCTGCTGTTTCCCCTGCTGCACTGGATCGCCGACCAACTTGGGCACTGACGCCCGTCAGCGCAACCATACGCACATCACCGGCTTGCCTTACACTGCGCGCCTATGACCAACATCCCCCATACCCAAATCGCCGAACCCGCCGTCACCTGCTCGACGTGCGCGGCCTGCTGCTGCCAGCTGGAAGTGATGCTGATCACCGACACCGGCGTGCCAGAGCGTTACATCGACACCGACGATTGGGGCGGCGAAGTCATGCTGCGCCTGGACGACGGCTGGTGCGCGGCGCTGGATCGGGACACGATGATGTGCACGATCTATGAGCGACGCCCGTTGATTTGCCGGGAGTTCGAGATGGGCGCGCCGGAGTGCCTGGAAGAACGGCAGGGGATTGCCACTGCTTACCGCTGATTCCAAGAGAGTAGAGATCCAAATGTGGGAGGGGGCTTGCCCCCGATGGCGGTGTATCAGTACCAGATGGGCTAACTGACACTCAGCTATCGGGGGCAAGCCCCCTCCCACATTGGAGAAGGGCTATAGCGCCAGGGTGTAGTGCAGCGAGTAGCTTTCTACCCCGTCGTTATTGCTGCTGATGCCGGCGTTGGAGTAGTGCATCGCACGAATCCCCACTTCATGCCCACCGGCAAAGCGCAGGCCGACACCCAAGCGGTCTTCGAACTGGAAGGCCTGGCCGATGTTGTTGTCTTCAAGCTTGGTGCGGGAAAATACTGCCACGCCAATCCCTGCCTCGATGTAGGGCTTGACCCTCTCACCGGCAAATTCATACACAAACACAGGCGAGAACGACAGGCTGCTGGCACTGGCGCGCTTGTCACCGTCCCAATAGGTGTAGGCGCCGCTCCAGTAACCGGTCAATCGGCCGGTATCGCTCTGCCACCAGCTTTTGTCCCAATCCGATGTCAGCCCCAGCCGATAGGTCATGGTCGAATCACTGGTGCTCCCCACACCCAATTCCAGGCCGGCGGCCTGGGCCAAAACAGAGTGTCCTACTACGACGGCCGCAATCGCAGCCAAACAGAACAAGCGCTTCATAAGAAACATCCTTGCCGAACGAAGTTATAGGGTTTTGTACAAGCTAACTCGCTATAGAAGCTGGCAAATAGTCAGAAGTTCCAGCTAATAACACCGGTATTTCACGAATTTTTCACGCACCGAAACTTCGCACGACGCCGGGATACTTCCATAGCGTCGGCAGGATATTGCTTAGGTGACACACATCGCCGCTGGTCCAGAACTGGGCGGGTTCAGCCTCGCCGGCGGCCAACAGGTCGCGCTCGCCCAGCAGCCGCTTGAGCTGGCGAGCCACGGCGGCGCCGGTGTCGATGAGGATGATGCTGGGGGGCAGCATCTGCGCCAGGAGCGGCTTGAGAAAGGGGTAATGGGTGCAGCCGAGGATGATGGTGTCGCAACCGGCGCTGAGCAGCGGTTCGATATAGCCCTGCAACATCACGCGTAGGGCCGGGCTGTTCAGATCGCCGGTTTCAATCAGCTCCACCAGCCCTGGGCACGGCTGGGTGATCACCCGCACATCGGTGGCAAAACGGTCGAGCAGGGCTGCGAACTTGGCGCTTTGCAGGGTGCCGGTGGTGGCGAGCACGCCGACTACACCACTGCGGGTGGCAGCGGCGGCGGGTTTAACGGCGGGCTCCATGCCCACCAACGGCCACTCTGGGAAATCCTGGCGTAAATCAGCAACGGCCGCGACGGTCGCCGTGTTGCAGGCGATCACAAACGCCTTGGCGCCCTTTTCGCGGAAAAACCCGGCGACTTGCCGCGAACGCTCAAGGATAAACGCCGGACTTTTCTCGCCATAAGGGATATGCCCGCAATCGGCCACATACAGCAGCGATTCGTGGGGCAGCAATTGCTGGATTTCATCCAGCACCGACAAGCCGCCAACGCCGGAATCGAACACACCGATGGGCGCGTCCTTAACCATGCAAGGGCCCGCACACACTGCAACCGGGGTCGCGCTTGACGCGCAATTCGCGAAAACGTGTGGTCAAGGCATCGATCAGCAACAAACGGCCCACCAACGGCTCACCGAAACCGGCCAGTAGCTTCAAGGCTTCCAAGGCTTGCAAGCTGCCGACAACGCCCACCAGCGGGCCGACCACGCCGGCTTCGCTGCAGGTGAGTTCGGTGTCGCTGCCATGGCCGTATAAACAGTGGTAACACGGGCTCTCGGCGCGACGCGGATCAAATACCGACAGTTGCCCTTCAAGACGAATCGCCGCGCCGCTGATCAACGGTTTGCCAGCAGCCACACAGGCCGCGTTGACGGCTTCGCGGGTGGAGAAGTTGTCGCTGCAATCGAGTACCACGTCCACCGCCGCTACCGCCGCCGCGAGCGAATCGGCATCCAGCGCGGTGCGATGGGCAATCAGTTGGATCTCGGGGTTGATCGCGGTAAGGCGGCGCAGAGCCGAATCGACCTTGGTCTGCCCGACGCTGTCGGTGTCATGGATGATCTGGCGTTGCAGGTTGGTGAGGTCGACGGTGTCGAAATCTGCCAGGTGCAACGCGCCGACGCCTGCCGCCGCCAGATACAACGCCACCGGCGCGCCCAGGCCACCGAGGCCGATGATCAGGGCGCGGCCGTTCTTCAGGCGCAATTGGCCATCGATGTCGACATGCTGCAACAGAATCTGTCGGCTATAGCGCAACAGCTCCTGATCGGTCAGCACGGCCGGCGCCCCAGGGTGATGCGTTCGTGGCCGCCGAGGTCGATGCGGCTGTGAACCTCTTCGAAACCTTCTTTCAGTAAGAGCTCACGCACGGCCGGCGCCTGGTCGTAACCGTGTTCGAGCAGCAGCCAGCCACCGACCTTCAAATGGGCCGGCGCCTCTTTGATGATGTGGCGCAGGTCGTCCAGGCCATCCTGCCCCGCCACCAGCGCGCTGGCCGGTTCGAAGCGTACATCGCCGGCCGCCAGGTGTGGGTCGTTGGCGGCAATGTACGGCGGGTTGCTGATGATCAGGTCGTAGGTACGGCCTTGCAGGGCGCTGAACCAGTGGCTGCTGAGTACCGTGGCGTTGTTCAGGTGCAGGCGCTGGCGATTGCGCTCGGCCAGGGCAACAGCTTCCAGTACTCGGTCGACGGCGGTGACCTTCCAGGCTGGGCGCTCGCTGGCCAGCGCCAAGGCGATAGCACCGCTGCCGGTGCCAAGGTCAAGCACCTGGGTGGGCGTGGCCGGCAATAATTCCAGCGCGGCTTCCACCAGCAATTCGGTGTCTGGGCGCGGAATCAACGTGTGAGGCGCGACCTCCAGGTCGAGCTTCCAGAAGCCCTGCTGGCCAAGGATATACGCCACCGGCTCACCGCCACGGCGGCGTTGCAGGTAGCTGGCAAAGGTCAGCGCGTCTTCGCTGGTAACGATCTTTTCCGGCCAGGTGTGCAGGTAACTGCGGGACTTGCCCAAAGCCGCCGCCAGTAGAAGCTCGGCATCCAGGCGCGCAGTGGGCGAGTCGGGCAGGTCGGCGGCGCGCAGCAGGCTGGCGATGATGGTCATTTATTCACCTATCGCCGCTAACTGATCGGCCTGGTATTCGGCGAGCAACGGCTCGATCACCGCGTCGACGCCACCGGCAAGGATTTCGTCCAGGGAATACAGGGTGAGGTTGACCCGGTGGTCGGTCACCCGGCCCTGGGCAAAGTTATAAGTACGGATGCGTTCGGAGCGGTCGCCCGAGCCCACCAGCAACTTGCGCTCGCTGGCAATCGCGTTGGCGGCGGCGCTGGTCTGCTGGTCGTTGAGCTTGGCCGACAGCCAGGACATGGCCCGCGCACGGTTCTTGTGCTGGGAGCGTTCTTCCTGGCACTCCACCACAATGCCCGACGGCAAGTGGGTGATACGGATAGCGGAGTCGGTCTTGTTAACGTGCTGACCGCCAGCGCCCGACGAACGGTAGGTGTCGACCCGCAAGTCGGCCGGGTTGATCTCGATGGCTTCCTGCTCGTCCGGCTCGGGCAACACGGCCACGGTGCAGGCGGAGGTGTGGATGCGACCCTGGGATTCGGTGGCGGGAACCCGCTGTACGCGATGCGCGCCAGACTCGAACTTCAGCTTGCCGTAGACGTTGTCGCCTTCAACCCGCGCAATGACTTCTTTATAGCCGCCATGCTCGCCTTCGTTCTCAGAGAGGATCTCCACCCGCCAGCCACGACGCTCGGCGTAACGCGAATACATGCGGAACAGGTCGCCAGAGAAGATCGCCGCCTCATCACCGCCGGTGCCTGCGCGGATTTCGAGGAACACGTTGCGCCCGTCGTTCGGGTCTTTGGGCAGCAACATGCGTTGCAGGTCGCCTTCCAGCGCGACGAGTTTATCTTTGGCTTCGCGGACTTCTTCCACGGCCATTTCGCGCATGTCCGGGTCGCTGTCCTTGAGCAGCGCCTGAGCGCCTTCGAGGTCGGCCTGGGTTTTCAGCCATTGGCCATAGGTGGTCACAATCGGCTCAACTTCCGCGTATTCCTTGGAATAAGTGCGGAACTTGGTCTGATCGGAGATGACTTCGCCATCGCCAAGCAAGGCGGTCAGTTCTTCGAAACGGTCCTGGAGCACGTCCAGTTTATTGAGCAGTGACGCTTTCATTGCGGTTTTTTATCCGAAGAGCTTTCTGACGCGCCCTCACCGAGGGCAAAGAGTTCCTGGGCCATGGCCAGCGCATCGAGGCGGCCTTCGGCGGTAAGCTTTTTTAATTGTACGCTGGGTGCGTGCAGCAGTTTGTTGGTGAGGCCGCGGGCCAGTTGCATCAGCACGTCTTCGGCGCTGCTGCCGTTGGCCAATAACCGCTGGGCCTTGATCAACTCTTCGTCGCGCAGGCGTTCGCCCTGCTGACGATACGCCTTGAGCACATCCACCGCCGCCAGCTCACGCAGGCGCACCATGAAATCTTCGGCGCCGGTGCTGACCATTTCCTCGGCGGCCTGGGCAGCGCCCTGGCGGCTCTTGAGGTTTTCGGCCACCACTTCGTGCAGGTCGTCGACGCTATAGAGGTAAACGTCGTCCAACTCGCCGACTTCGGGCTCGATATCCCGGGGAACGGCGATATCCACCATGAAAATCGGCTTGTGCTTGCGCAGTTTCAACGCGCTTTCCACCGCACCTTTGCCGAGGATCGGCAATTGGCTGGCGGTGGAGCTGATGACGATATCGCTGCGCACCAGTTCGGCCGGGATATCCGCCAGCAGCACGGCGTGGGCACCGAACTGTTCGGCGAGGATGCTCGCGCGCTCCAGGGTACGGTTGGCGACGACGATACGCTTGACCCCCAGGTCGTGCAGGTGGCGGGCGACCAGAGTGATGGTCTCGCCGGCGCCGATCAACAAGGCCTGGCTGCGCTGCAAGTCACTGAAAATCTGCTTGGCCAGGCTGACGGCGGCAAACGCCACCGACACCGGGTTTTCACCGATGGCCGTATCGGTGCGCACCTGCTTGGCCGAATTGAACGTGGCCTGGAACAAGCGCCCCAGCAGCGGGCCAACGGTGCCGGCTTCACGCGCAACGGCGTAGGCGGACTTCATCTGACCGAGAATCTGCGGTTCACCCAACACCAGCGAATCGAGACCGGACGCCACACGCATCATGTGACGAACTGCCGCATCCTCTTCGTGCACATAAGCGCACGCACGCAGCTCGTTGAGGCTCAAATGGTGATAATCGGCCAGCCAGCGCAGTACGACATCCGCTGAAAGATGTTCCTGCTCTATATAAAGCTCGCTGCGATTGCAGGTCGAAAGGATCGCAGCTTCGCGGCTGTCGGTGAGCCGGCAGAGCTGCTGCAAGGCCTCAACCAACTGCTCAGGCGTAAACGCCACGCGCTCGCGCACGTCTACAGAGGCAGTCTTGTGGTTAATACCGAGTGCGAGGAAGGCCATTCAATATCGCTGATGATGTCGGGAAGCCGACAATTGTCCTACTTCGAAAGATTCAGAACAACCACCGTAAGCTATTGTCCTAATGCCTTGTGTCTATAAAGGCGCCAACTGAGACTCGGTTATGTTTGGCCGAAGGCTTGTGTCATGATGATCCGACCGCAGGTTAGTCGTCCTCTTCCTATATGAATAGATCCTCCGCGTTGCTCCTTGCTCTTGTTTTCCTCAGCGGCTGCCAGGCTATGGCCCCCGTGTCGCCGGACGGTACGCCGCCGGTGGAAGACAACACTCCCGCCCCTGAAAAGCCCAAGGTTTATTCCTCGTTCAGTGAAGAAACGGTGTTCAGCCTGCTCAGTGCAGAGCTGGCCGGCCAGCGCAATCGTTTCGATATTGCCCTGGATAACTACGTGACCCAGGCCATCAACACCCAGGACCCGGGGATTTCCGAGCGGGCGTTTCGCATCGCCGAGTACCTGGGGGCCGACCAGGCCGCGCTGGACACGTCGCTGATTTGGGCGAAAAACGCGCCGGACGACCTCGAAGCGCAGCGTGCGGCGGCCATTCAACTGGCCCGTGCCGGGCGCTATGACGACTCCATGGTCTATATGGAGAAGGTTTTGCAGGGCAAGGGCGACACCCATTTCGACTTCCTCGCGCTGTCGGCCGCCGACACCGATCAGGACACCCGCAATGGCCTGATGAAGAGTTTTGATCGCCTGCTGCAAAAGCACCCCAAGAACAGCCAGCTGATTTTCGGCAAGGCGCTGCTGCTGCAACAGGACGATGAAGCGGATGCCGCGCTCAAGTTGCTGGAGCAGAACCCGCCGGAAGAAGGCGAAATCGCGCCGATCCTGCTGCGCGCCCGCCTGCTGCAAAACCTCAATCGCGGCAAGGAAGCGATCCCGCTGCTGGAAAAAAGCATCAAGAAGTACCCGGAAGACAAACGCCTGCGCCTCACCTATGCGCGCATGTTGGTAGAGCAGGACCGCATGGAGGACGCCAAAGTGCAGTTCGCCAACCTGGTCCAGCAATACCCGGACGACGACGAACTGCGTTACTCCCTGGCGCTGGTGTGCCTGGAAGCCAAGGCCTGGGACGAGGCCAAGGGTTACCTTGAAGAGCTGATCCAGCGCGAAAGCCATGTGGACTCGGCGCACCTGAACCTGGGCCGCATTGCTGAAGAGAAAAACGACCCGCAGGCCGCCCTGCTCGAATACGCCCAGGTCGGCCCCGGCAATGACTACCTGCCAGCCCAATTGCGCCAGGCCGATATCCTGATGAGCAACGGCCGCACCGATGAGGCAGAAAAGCGCCTGACGGCGGCGCGGGACGCTGAACCGGATTACGCGATCCAGCTTTACCTGATTCAGGCCGAGACCTTGTCGGCCAACAATCAGGGCGAGCGCGCCTGGAAATTGCTGCAACAAGCCTTGTTGCAATTCCCCGACGATTTGAACCTGCTCTACACCCGCGCCATGCAGGCGGAAAAACGCAATGACCTGGCGCAGATGGAAAAAGACCTGCGCCTGATCATCAAGCGCGACCCGGATAACGCCATGGCCCTCAATGCCTTGGGCTACACCTTGTCTGACCGCACCACGCGCTATGACGAAGCCAAGGTATTGATCGAACAAGCCCACAAGCTCAACCCGGAAGACCCCGCTGTACTCGACAGTCTGGGCTGGGTGAATTACCGCCTGGGCAACCTGGACGAAGCCGAGCGCTTGCTGCGCCAGGCACTGGAACGCTTCCCCGACCAGGAAGTCGCCGCCCACCTGGGTGAAGTGCTGTGGGCCAATGGCAAGCAGCGCGAAGCGCGACAAATCTGGGAAAAATTCCTCAAGGAACAACCCGAAAGCCCCATCCTGCGCGGCACCATCAAGCGCCTGACCGGTTCCGAGACCCTTTAAGCTTATGTTCTTGCGCCACGTTGTAGTGTTCAGTCTTATCGCCCTGCTCGCCGGTTGTGCGGGCTTCGGTGCCCGTGAATCCGTTGAAGGCCAGGGCAACCCGGCGCAATGGAAACAGCACAAGGACCAGCTCAGCAGCATCGACGGCTGGCAGATCGAAGGCAAAGTGGGAGTACGCGCGCCGAAAGATTCCGGCAGCGGCACCTTGTTCTGGCTGCAACGCCAGGACTACTACGACATTCGCCTCTCTGGCCCGCTGGGGCGCGGCGCGGCGCGCCTGACCGGTCGACCTGGGCAAGTGAGCCTGGAAGTGGCCAATCAGGGCCGCTACGAGGCGACCTCCCCGGAAGCGCTGCTGGAAGAACAGATCGGCTGGAAACTGCCGGTATCCCACCTTGTGTGGTGGGTGCGCGGCTTGCCAGCGCCCGACAGCAAAAGTCGCCTGGGCCTCAACGGTGACAGCCGCCTGGCCACCCTTGAGCAGGATGGCTGGCAGGTCGAGTATTTGAGCTACGTAGAACAAAGCGGTTATTGGCTGCCCGAGCGCATCAAGCTGCATGGCACCGACCTTGACGTCACGCTGGTGATCAAGGACTGGCAACCTCGCAAGTTGGGGCAATAACGTGACCGTAGAACGCCTGACCCTGCCCTCCCCCGCAAAGCTCAATTTGATGCTGCACATTCTGGGTCGCCGTGAAGACGGCTACCACGAGTTGCAGACGCTGTTTCAATTTCTCGATTACGGCGATGAGCTGACCTTCGCCGTACGTGACGATGGCGTGATCAAGCTGCACACCGAATTCGAAGGCGTGCCCCACGACAGCAACCTGATCGTGAAGGCGGCGAAAAAACTTCAGGAACAATCCGCAAGTTCGCTCGGCATCGACATCTGGATCGATAAAATCCTGCCCATGGGCGGTGGTATCGGTGGCGGCAGCTCAAATGCCGCCACCACACTGCTGGGTCTGAATCACTTGTGGCAGCTGGGTTGGGACCATGATCGCCTCGCAGCGCTGGGCCTTACACTAGGCGCTGATGTGCCGGTTTTCGTACGCGGACACGCCGCTTTTGCTGAGGGTGTCGGCGAAATATTGACCCCTGTAGAGCCCGAAGAGCCGTGGTATGTCGTGCTTGTGCCGCAAGTATCTGTAAGTACAGCAGAAATTTTTTCAGATCCGTTGTTGACACGTAACTCTGATCCCATTAAAGTGCGCCCCGTTCCCAAGGGAAACAGTCGAAATGACTGCTTACCGGTTGTAGCAAGGCGTTATCCAGAGGTACGTAACGCTTTGAATTTGTTAGGTAATTTTACCGAAGCAAAATTAACCGGAACTGGAAGTTGTGTGTTTGGGGGCTTCCCAAGCAAAGCTGAAGCTGATAAAGTCTCGGCCCTTCTTACAGAGACCCTTACAGGGTTTGTAGCAAAGGGAAGCAACGTTTCGATGTTGCATCGCAAGCTGCAAAGTCTGCTCTAAAAGGAACCGAGTGTTAGGCACTCGTTGCAACAGATACAGGGGCGTCGCCAAGCGGTAAGGCAGCAGGTTTTGATCCTGCCATGCGTTGGTTCGAATCCAGCCGCCCCTGCCATTTTCTATACTCATCCAGGTTACCCTCAGCCTCTAGGTACTGCGCGTGTCCAAGATGATGGTCTTTACGGGGAATGCTAACCCCGATCTGGCTCGGCGTGTTGTACGTCAGCTGCATATCCCTCTCGGTGACATCTCTGTCGGTAAATTCTCCGACGGCGAAATTACAGCCGAGATCAATGAAAACGTCCGCGGTAAAGACGTCTTCATTATTCAGCCGACTTGCGCTCCGACCAACGATAACCTGATGGAACTCGTCGTGATGGCTGATGCCTTCCGCCGCTCCTCAGCGACTCGAATCACAGCTGTAATCCCTTACTTTGGTTATGCCCGTCAGGATCGCCGTCCGCGTTCTGCACGTGTGGCTATCAGCGCGAAAGTCGTCGCTGACATGCTGACCGTGGTAGGTATCGATCGTGTTCTCACGGTTGACCTGCACGCTGACCAAATCCAGGGGTTCTTCGATATTCCAGTAGATAACATCTACGGTTCGCCAGTATTGGTGGATGACATCGAAGACCAGCGCTTTGAAAACCTGATGATCGTGTCCCCGGACATTGGTGGCGTCGTGCGTGCACGGGCCGTTGCCAAATCCCTGGGCGTGGACCTCGGGATCATCGACAAACGCCGTGAGAAAGCCAATCACTCTGAAGTGATGCATATCATCGGTGATGTCGAAGGGCGTACCTGTATTCTGGTTGATGACATGGTCGACACTGCCGGCACCCTGTGCCACGCAGCGAAAGCCTTGAAAGAGCACGGTGCAGCAAAAGTCTTCGCCTACTGCACACACCCTGTGCTGTCGGGCCGAGCGATCGAGAACATCGAGAACTCCATGCTGGACGAACTGGTGGTGACTAACACCATCCCGTTGTCCGCAGCAGCTCAAGCCTGTTCGCGTATCCGTCAACTGGATATCGCACCGGTAGTTGCCGAGGCGGTTCGCCGCATCAGCAATGAAGAATCGATCAGCGCGATGTTCCGTTAAGGGTCAAACCTTCGGTACACCTCACTGACGAAAAGCGCCCCGCCCCAGCATTGTGTTGGGGCGGGGCTTTTTTGCCCATATCGCCTTTAGCGCTGGTCGCAAACGCTGGGGCGAATGTGGTTATTTTGGAGATACAACATGAACGATTTTACTCTGAATGCTGAAGCGCGTTCCGACCTGGGGAAAGGTGCGAGCCGCCGCCTGCGTCGTCTCGCAAGCCTGGTTCCAGCTGTAGTTTACGGTGGCGAAAAAGCCCCTGAATCCATCAGCATGCTGGCCAAAGAAATCGCCAAACTGCTCGAAAACGATGCTGCCTACAGCCACGTTATCGAACTGAACGTTGGCGGCAAGAAGCAGAACGTAATCATCAAAGCTCTGCAACGTCACCCGTCCAAGGGTCACGTACTGCACGCTGACTTCGTACGCGTCGTAGCTGGCCAGAAACTGACCGCTATCGTGCCTGTGCACTTTGTTGGTGAAGAAGCTCCGGTTAAGAAAGGCGGCGAGATCTCGCACGTCCTGAACGAAATCGAAGTAACTTGCCTGCCGAAAGATCTGCCTGAGTTCATCGAAGTCGACCTGTCGGCTCTGGAAATCGGCGCAATCGTTCACCTGTCCGACCTCAAAGCGCCTAAAGGCGTTGAGTTCGTTGCACTGGCTCACGGTGATGACAAAGCTGTTGCAAACGTACACGCTCCACGCGTTGCTCCAGAAGCTGAAGAAGGCGCTGCAGAGTAATTCACTCTGTATTGCCGGAGCTTGAGGAAACATCGCGGACCGAAACGTAGCGAGAAAGCGGGCGATAACGCGGCGTTTACTCTTGAGTAAATGATGTAGTGTTGTCCACTTTCGCCGCACTCAAGGTCGGCGATGTTATCCACAACTCCAAAGGAAGGGCCCCTGTCGTGACTGCCATTAAACTGATCGTTGGCCTGGGAAATCCAGGCGCCGAATACGAACAGACCCGGCATAACGCGGGGGCCCTTTTTGTTGAGCGTATCGCCCACGCGCAGAATGTAAACCTTGTGGCCGATCGCAAATATTTTGGCCTGACCGGGCGCTTCTCGCATCAGGGTCAGGATGTTCGTCTGCTGATTCCCACCACCTACATGAACCGCAGCGGCCAGGCTGTCGCGGCGCTTGCGGGTTTCTTCCGGATCAAACCCGAAGAAATCCTGGTGGCCCATGACGAACTGGACCTGCCACCCGGCGTTGCCAAGCTTAAGCTGGGCGGCGGGCATGGCGGGCACAACGGCCTGCGCGACATCATTGCGCAGTTGGGTAATCAGAATAATTTCTACCGTCTGCGGCTCGGCATTGGCCACCCAGGCGTTGCCAGTATGGTTTCAAATTTCGTCCTGGGTCGTGCGCCACGCGCCGAACAGGAAAAACTCGATGCCAGCATCGACTTTGCCCTCGGCGTGCTGCCGGATATCTTCGCCGGTGAATGGAACCGCGCGATGAAAAACCTGCACAGCCAGAAGGCCTGACTCTTACCGAGGGGAAACACCATGGGATTCAATTGCGGCATCGTCGGCCTGCCCAACGTCGGCAAATCCACCCTGTTCAACGCCCTGACCAAGTCCGGTATTGCGGCGGAGAACTTCCCCTTCTGCACCATCGAGCCCAACAGCGGTATCGTGCCGATGCCGGACCCACGTCTGGACGCCCTGGCAGCCATCGTCAATCCAAAGCGCATCCTGCCGACCACCATGGAATTCGTCGACATCGCCGGCCTGGTTGCCGGTGCTTCGAAAGGTGAAGGCCTGGGTAACAAATTTTTGGCCAACATCCGTGAAACCGATGCCATTGCCCACGTGGTCCGCTGCTTTGAAGACGAGAACGTGATTCACGTCTCCAACAGCGTCGACCCGAAACGCGACATCGAGATCATCGACCTGGAACTGATCTTCGCCGACCTCGACAGCTGCGAGAAGCAATTGCAGAAAGTCGCGCGCAACGCCAAAGGCGGCGACAAGGACGCAGTGGTCCAGAAAGGCCTGCTGGAACAGCTGATCGCACACTTCACCGAAGGCAAGCCTGCACGCAGCCTGATGAAGAACATGGGCGTTGACGAGAAGGCCGTGATCAAAGGCTTCCACCTGCTGACCACCAAGCCTGTGATGTACATCGCCAACGTGGCGGAAGATGGCTTCGAGAACAACCCGCTGCTGGACGTGGTCAAGGCTATCGCCGACGAAGAAGGCGCCATCGTGGTGCCGGTGTGCAACAAGATCGAAGCAGAAATTGCCGAGCTCGATGACGGCGAAGAAAAAGACATGTTCCTTGAGGCCTTGGGCCTGGAAGAACCTGGCCTGAACCGCGTGATCCGCGCCGGCTACGAAATGCTCAATCTGCAAACCTACTTCACTGCCGGTGTCGAAGAAGTACGTGCCTGGACCGTCAAGGTCGGCGCCACCGCGCCGCAGGCTGCTGGCGTGATCCACACCGACTTCGAAAAAGGCTTTATCCGCGCTGAAGTGATCGCCTATAACGACTTCATCCAGTTCAAGGGTGAAGCCGGTGCCAAGGAAGCCGGTAAATGGCGCCTGGAAGGCAAGGAATACATCGTTAAAGATGGCGACGTGATGCACTTCCGTTTCAACGTGTAAGCCTTACCGTAACAAAAAAAGCCGATGCCCAGCATCGGCTTTTTTGTGCGCACAGTTTTAATCATCGACACACCCGCATACACTGTTATGCAGCGTGCCAAACACACCTTTACCCCACTAAATAGCGCGCCCACCGAACGAATCAATCAACCTTTAAGAATCCCCTTACGCTGGATAGCGCATTTACGCCAAAGCATCGCTTGCACTTATTTAAAGTTCCACAACTGAGGTTCATGAGTCTAAAACCCTCGCTGCAAACACGATGACAATGTTGATGTTTTTCGCTTTACTTGGTGCACCCTCTGTAGTGACACTCGTAGTTGAGCGATAACAACATGTCGGCCCTTAATCAAAATATACCCATTACCGATATATCCTTTATCGATTGCCCCTCCATCGAATCTACTGTCAACAATACGGCACCGCTCAATATTGACGTGCTGTTACTCGGAGAAACCGGTACGGGCAAGGACACCTTGGCGCAACGGATACATTGCTTATCCGGGCGCAAAGGAAACTTCGTCGCGGTCAACTGTGCCGCCATACCGGAAACCCTTGCCGAAAGCCAATTGTTCGGCGTCAACAGCGGCGCCTATACCGGCGCGATGCAATCGCGGGCCGGCTTTGTAGAAGCGGCCCACTTGGGCACTTTGTACCTCGATGAAATCGACAGCATGCCGCTGCCGCTGCAAGCCAAATTGTTAAGGGTGTTGGAGTGCCGCGGCATTGAGCGCCTGGGCTCGACGCGGTTTATCCAGGTGGACATGCGCGTCATCGCCTCCGCCCAGCACTCCTTGCACGATATGGTGGAACGGGGGGCCTTTCGGCGTGATCTGTATTTTCGTCTCAATGTTGTCAGCATCCAGCTTCCCCCCTTGCGGGAGCGCCAGGAGCGCATCATTCCGTTGTTCCTCGACATGATCAAACATGAAGCCGACGCCTTTAAATGCCCGGTGTCGAAACCTGCCAGCACGCTGTTGCAGCAACTGCTCTGTCATCGCTGGCATGGCAATGTCCGCGAGCTTCGCTCCGCTGCCAAGCGCTTCGTGCTGGGTTTGCCCCCACTGCCCTTAAGCCCTGCGCCCCATACGGAAATGAACCTGAAGGCGCGCCTACAACACTTAGAGAAAGCCTTGATTGAAGAGTCACTGCATCGCCATGCCTATAAAGTCGACAGTGCGGCAGCAGAGCTTGGCGTCGCCAAGCGCACTCTCTACTACCGGATGAAACAACTGGATATATCACTTGAGTAGCTCATGTGGAACGCGACACAAAAAATACACAACATAGCTTACGTAACAAACTATCTACGTACCCCGAGATCAACAAACGACAGGAAACACCATGTGTATTAAGTCTATCTGCAACCTTATCAGCGCATTCACCCAGGCCAAACAAACCCATCGCCAGCAAGATAACTCCGAACAACAATGCTGCCACAAAAAGCCACCAGAGAGGCCCTGTTACGAAACAACCGAGAGCGCTAAAAAAATAAACTACGAATTCGCCCGCACCGCAATATACAGCCAATAACACTCACCTAAACTCAAAAAAGAAACACTTCCATACAAACACCTTATATACAGGTGGAACGCTCTTCACGCCCATCACCACGCACAAAACGAGCAGCGTCAAGACCGCTCACAACGCTGTCGACGCCTGACAAGCGCTATCAGCATTTCAATCGAGACTTACGCAAAGGTGACCCTATGTCTTCTATCAATTCTTCCGGCGGTTCCAATGTAAGCGCCGCTTCCCAGGCACAACTGGACCAAATCAATGCTGCCAAAGAAAAGCGTGTTGTTGAAGAGGCGGCAAAAACCGCAGAACAAGAGCTCACCACAGCCAAAGCGGGCCGTGTGAAATCTCTGCGATTCGCCTAAGTAAAGCCGGCCTCCTCGGCAGATCAGCTTGAGGAGGTCGTCACGGTCATCAGGCGCAACAACCGACACTTGTTCGAGGAAGGTTCATATGTACATCACCCACACAGGGCTTGCGGAAAACGGGGCCATCGCTACCCAGGCTCAAGTGCCTGCAGCAAACAACGGGACTTCCGACATCAATTTCTTTAACGCGCAACTGAACCCCACCGGCCAGCAAGTCAATGGCGTCGCGCCCTCCACGGCCACGAATCTCTTCAACGTAGGCGCCACTGAGTCTGCAGCAGCCAGGCGCGTAAAAAGAGGGATGCGTGACACGATGCTGAACAAGCAGACCAAGGAAGCCCATGCACTGCCCGAATCACTGGCGGCCGCGAATCTTGATGTGGTTGCACGGGTCAAGATGCTGGGTTTGCTGGTCAAAGGCGTCGACAAAATCGCCACCATGGGATAGCCGCATGCACCGCTATCTATCCATCACACTCTTGTGTTTATCGACGTTGATGCTGGCGGGCTGCAGTGAAAACGTAGAACTCCATCGCCAACTGTCGGAGCAGGAAGCCAACGAAGTGATTGCCGAGCTGGCCGATAAGCAGATCCGCGCCCAAAAGATTCCGGCAAAGGACGGCGTGGTTGTGCGTGTTCGGGCCAATGACATTGGCCGAGCTGTTCGCACGCTGGAGGCCGTCGGCCTGCCCAAGGTGGCCCGCTCCACCTTGGGGGATATCTTTCGCAAGGAAGGGGTGATTTCCACACCGCTGGAAGAGCGTGCACGCTACATCTACGCACTGTCCCAAGAGCTGGAAGCCACCTTGTCGAACATCGATGGCGTCATCGTTGCACGTGTGCACGTTGTGCTGCCTGAGCGGGTGGCGCCTGGCGAGCCAGTGCAACCGGCATCCGCCTCTGTGTTTATCAAGCATGATCCGCGGCTGGACCCGGACAACATCCAACCCCGCGTACGCAGAATGGTAGCCAGCAGCATCCCCGGCATGGCTTCAGCGATCGAGAACACACAGAAGCTGACTGTCGTTTTCGTGCCCGCAACCGCCTATCAAGAGCAACAACAGCTCACTTACCTCGGGCCATTTCTGATACCCGGGCAAGACCTTCGGTTTTGGCGCACCGCGCTTATGGCCCCCCTGATCGCGCTCGTACTGGGCGGCACTGCCTGGTTGTTCTGGCGCCGACGGTCCATGAACACCCCGGCGGTAGAGCCCGCAGTCGTGCACGTCAATGAGTAAAGACCTCACCTGGGTACGATGGTGGGCTTCCCCATGGGAAAGCGCTCACCACGACTGGCGCACGCAAAAGGGCTTTGTGCAAACAGCAGCGCTTTCACGCGCTCATCATCAACAGGTGAGCCGTTTATTCGAGATTGAGCCAGAACTTCCTCCTCACCCATCGGCCCCGGTATTGCAACTGGTGCTGTCCTGTAGCCAACAACAAGATCTCGCTCTTCTGTTAGTCAAAGAGGTATGCAGCCCCAGCCACGACAGCCGCTTGAATGAGGAGCTGCGCCTCTGGTGCCTGCGCCTGACCAAGGCACTTGCTCCCGACCCGATGCTGGTGTTTGTCGACGACCCGCTGCATTGCCTGCGCGCCTGGGTCTCACCTGCGATCTGGCAGCGGTTGCGCTTGAGCTTTGACCGTCACCGAGTGCTTGAGGTTGAAACACACCCAAGGCTGCTCAATACCCATGGCCGCTTGGACACTTTGTGGCAGGCCGCGCTTTGGCGAGCGACATCAACGACCTTCAATGAAACTCCACGCCTGCCCTCGTGAGAACACCCAGCATGTTTTGCGCCCAGAAAATCGAGCTGCATAGCGTCACCGACAAGCCACCGACCACTCTGATTCCTCGGGAAATGCTCGCCGACTACACACAGGCCCGTCAGCTGATCGAGCATGCCCGAGGGCAGGCACGCACGCTCATGCTCCAAGCCGAAGCCCAGTGCGAGCGTGTCCTGGAAAACGCGGGCACTCATTTCTGGCAACGTGCCAACACCCAGTTGCAACACTGGGAGTCGGAGCGCCGGGCGATGCACGACAGCTTGGAACAGGTGGCCACTTCAGTAATCAACATCGCCCTGCGAAGCCTCCTGGACGAGACGCCGCCCGCTCAACGCATCACGGCACTGCTCAACCAACTGTTGGAGGCTCAACTGCCGCCCATCAAAGCGACCCTACTGTGTCACCCACAAGACCGAGAAGCCGTCGAGCAATGGCTCGTACGCCTCGGTGATGTGCCCTGGGTGCTTCGCGTCGAGAACGAAGTCAGTGCCCAATCATTGATGCTCGAAACAGAAGATGGGGGCTTTCATATCAATTGGGTTGAGGCTGTTGAACATCTGATGCCCGATCCGTCCTGCCCCCCTCAAATAACGCCCCCCGTCGCTAAGCATTAACAAATGCGTCAGCCGATGGAACCCGTTACACATCAGTGGCCACACATGAAGTAGCAACCGACTGGAGACAACCCGATGATTGGTGATGACCGCATACTTCCCAGGCTCTACCGGCAGATGGCCCAGGCCGAAAGACGCTTCGATGAGATCAGTGCCGGCGCTCAAGACGCGCATGACAGCGAAGACCGAGCCATGCTGTTTCAACAGATGATCGAGACAAAGTCCAGCCTCGTCTCTGATATGGCGTTGAGTTCTTCCTATCAGAGCTTCCTGCAAGAGACTGTCAAATTTGCACTCACAAACAGCGCCTAGCCGCTGGCTCGAACCGTTGGTCGACTGTCTCAATGGCCATGAACAGCAGGCCCGGCTATATGAAAGCGACGACGAGCTGAGCCTGCACCGCCATGAATTTCACCTGCTGCTGCGCATTCAATTGACGCATCCTGGCCTGCAAACCTACCCGTTGCAGGCCTGGCAACGTCTCGGACACGCCAGCCTGGCGCATTTCAAAGGCGCTCTGGCGCTTTGCCCCGTAACCGGTCATCTCTGGCTGGTGCAGAGCCTGCCACGGGACTGCAGCCAGGATCATCTGTTGAATGCGCTCGAAGCACTTCTCAACCAACGCGACACCTGGCGCTGCGTCATTGCTCGCCAGGCGAAGCCTGGGCGCAAGTTCCAGGCGATTGCGTTACGTCAGCTGCTGCACTGAAACAGAGAACCTGCCATGTATAACAAGACCCGCAAACGCTCGGGCTTGCCCGTTGCGACTACAAAACGTGCCCACTGGCACAGCCTGATCGCCCTACCGCTGTTGATACTGCCACTGCACAGCAGCCTGGCGGCCATCCCCGCCGAATGGAAAAATACCGCCTACGCCTATGAGGCTGAGCACAAGCCGCTGCGCGATGTTCTTGACGATTTCGCCCAGACCTTTGGTACGCAATTGCAGATCGAAGGCCTGCTCGATGGCAACGTCAATGGGAAAATCCGTGCAAGTACCCCGCAGTCGCTGCTCGATCGACTGGGGATGGAGCATCGTTTTCAGTGGTACCTGTACAACAACACGCTTTACATCAGTGCCCTGGACCAACAGGAGTCCGCGCGCCTGGAAGTATCGAGCGATACCGTGGCCGACCTCAAACAGGCCCTCACCGATATAGGCCTGCTCGATAGCCGCTTTGGCTGGGGGGAACTGCCCGAGGACGGTGTGGTGCTGGTCTCCGGCCCAAGGCGTTACATCGAGCAGATCAAGCAATTCAGCAGCCAGCGCCGCTCAGCCGACGAAAAGCAAAGCGTGCTGACCTACCCGCTGAAGTTCGCGAACGCGGCTGATCGGCAGATCGATTACCGGGGCGAAAAGATGCTTATCCCCGGCGTCGCCAGCATGCTGCAGGGGTTACTCGAACCCCGCTCGCCCTCGGCCACCGCATTGGCCACCAAGGGCCCGTCTTCAGGGGCCGCGGTAATTTCGCCCATGGCCCAAGGCTTTCCCCGGCTGGGCAACCCACTTCTGGGCCAGATGCTTAGCCCTCCGTCCGGCCAGGCCCAGCCGAGCGGTGGGATGTCGCTGACGCCCCGCGCCCCGGTATCGGCCGGTCGCATTCGGGTTGAAGCCGATGTGCGTAACAACGCAGTGATGATCTACGATTTGCCGGAACGCCACGGCATGTATCGCGACCTGATCGCCCAGCTCGACATTGCGCGCAAGCTGGTGGAAATCGACGCCATCATTCTTGATATCGAGCGCACTCAACTGCGCGAGTTCGGGGTCAACTGGGGCTTCCAGAATGGTGGTTTCCGCGCAGGTGTAAATAACATTGCACCAGGCACTTCATCACAATTGTCGATATCCAACAGGGACGGTTTTTTCGCCGATGTACGCGCGCTTGAACGCCGCGGCCTGGCGACCCTGGTGTCGAACCCATCGGTGCTGACCCTGGAAAACCAGCCAGCGGTGATTGACTTTAATCGCACGCAATACCTGACAGCGGGCAACGAAGTCGCGACTATCTTGCCGATTACCGTTGGCACCAGTTTCCAGGTGGTACCACGGGTGATCACCTCTCGCGGTAGCCACCAGATCCATCTGGCGGTGGATATCGAAGACGGCAATTTCGATGAGTCCAACCCCAACCGCATCGGCCCGGATGTACGCAAGGGGGCGGTCAGTACTCAGGCGGTCATGGCGGAAAAGCGCTCTCTGGTGGTGGGTGGTTTTCATGTCACGGAAAATGCCGACACGCTCAACAAGATCCCGCTTCTGGGTGACATCCCCTTGTTGGGCAAAGCCCTGTTTTCGTCCACCGAACGCAAAAACAATCGCCGTGAGCGCCTGTTTATCATCACCCCGCGCGTCATCGGTGATCAGGCCGACCCGTCGCGCTACCTACCGCAGGCCGATCAGGCAGAGTTGCAGGCAGCCCTCAAGCCACTGGCCAGGCGCATGGCCCCGCACGCCCCCGAGATCAAGCGTAACGACCTGATCCACGCGTTGGCCACACTGGTCAGCGGTCAGGTGCCCACGGCCTTTAAAACAGCGCCGATGCCACTGGGCCTTAACACCTTGTGTTCGACCCGCGACCTGCTTGCGCTCAACACCGAGCGTAGCCAGTGGTATGCCGGCCCGCAGTTCAATGTCGCGGTCGTGGTGCTGCGCAACCAACACAACCGCCATGTGCGTATCGATGAAAAAGAGTGCAGCAACTCACAAACCCTGGCCGTCACGGCCTGGCCACGCGCCTGGCTCAAGCCAGGTGAAGAAGCCGAAGTGTTTATCGCCATGCGGCCGGTGGTGAAAGACGAACACATCGGCGTTTCGCGCCCCTCCTTGATCGCCCCAACCGGGAAGAAACCAGAATGACCCGATTACTTTCAAGCCTCACACTGATATGCCTGATGCTGGCTATGGCTGGCTGCGCGCCAACCTGCCGGGGTGACTCCTGTTCACGCCCGCAATCTAGCGCCGACAAGATGGTGATCTGGTGGCCAGAACACATGCGCACGCAACCCGGCCCTTCCGGTGAGCGCTCGGACCACCAGACCATCTCGCTTGAACGATGACCTCTGAGCTGAACGATCTGGTGAGTGGCGTCACCACTCACCTGCCCCTGGCAAAAGGGATCGAGCTGCGCACCCTCAACGCCGGGGCGCAGTTGGGCCTGGCGCTGCAGATAAAGCGCGAAGCGTTGCAAGCCAGGCAAGTACAACGCGTGCTGGAACGACGCTTTGAACAGGCACTGGCGTACGACGGCTGCTATGTGTTTTGCAATGGCGACGATGCGCTGGTGCTTTGGCACAGCCTTGAACCCGCCGACGGGTCACTGGTTAAAGTCCAGAGCCGCTTGCTATCGCTGGCAGGGCTTGAGGCGCTGGATCGCGTCGATCAACGCTGATCCAGCTCAGGCATCTCCAGAGTCTCGCGCTTGGCCTCATCATCCAGTTCTCGCAAGGTGCGGTAAATGAAGGCAACCGCTTGCAGCGTATCGCGAGGAATATTCGAGCCCAGTTTATGCGTGTAGAGCGTGCGCGCCAGCCACACACACTGGATCACAGGGATATCTGCCCGTTTGGCTCGGGCGATCAATTCACGGGCCTGGGCATCGGTACCTTTTTCTACCAGCATCGGCAGAGGTGTCTTGCCGGGGCGGTAGTACAGGGCAACCGCGAAGTGAGTCGGGTTGACCACCAACATGTCGGCCTCTTCCAACTTGGGCAGCTTGACCTTAGGCTCCTCGTTGGCCATCTCGTAGGCCAACTGACGACGCTGGCCCTTGACGTGAGGGTCGCCCTCCATGTCTTTGTACTCCTTGACCACCTCCACCTGAGTCATGCGCATGCGCTTGGCAAAGAAGTACTTCTGCAAGGCCAGGTCGATCAACGCCAACACCAACAGCAACCCCAGGCACACATGCAGCAAGTGTCGAAACAACGCAATCAAAGCCCGCACATAGCTTTGTAGATCACTGCTGGCCAGGCTGATCAATGCGCCCAGTGACGGGCCTATCACCACATACAGAATCAGGCTCAGCAGCACAGCCTTGGCCAAACCCATCAGCAGGTTCATCACCGATTGGCCAGAAAACATCTGCTTGGCCTGTTTCAGCGGGTTCAATCGGTTGAAGTCAGGTTTTAAGGTTTCCGGTGCGAACAACAGCCCGAATTGCAGCCAACTGCTGATCAATTTGATCGCAATTGCCACCCCTGCCATCAACAGGGCAAACGAGAAAAAAACCAATAGGCTTTCCAGCAGGACTTCTTCCAATGCGCGCACAAAGGGTTGGTCCATACGCCTCATTGGCAGGGCCATCAACTGTTGAAACCGTTGCATGCTGGGCTCGGCCGTGAACAACGCAATTTCGCTCAGGGCTGTCAGGACCAGCAGCTTGCCAACGTCCTGGCTCTGCGCAACCTGGCCTTTTTTGCGCTGGTCACGCAGCTTTTTGGGGGTTGCCGCGTGTTTTTTCTCGCCGGAGTCACTCAAGGTTCCACACTCCGAAACATCAGGCCCAGGGTATGTTTGAGATCAGCCAGCAGGCTCATCCGGCCGACGATCAAGTCTTGCAGCAACGGCAGATACAGCAGTAGAAACGCCAACCCGGCCAGGCACTTGATTGGCATCGCCAACGACGACACTTGCAACTGCGGGCTGTATAGGCTCAACAGCGCCACGCCAAACTCCAGTAACAGCAACACCGCGATAAAGGGGGCGGCGTACAACATCATGTGGGTAAACGTATCGCCCAACAGCCCCAGGAACACGGTGAAACCATCGGCTGCAGGCAACGGCAACCAGGTGGTGGCCGGCCAGATCAGGTAGCTGTCCCAGATCACCTGGGTCAGCACACCCAGGCCCAGGGTCACCATCAGCAGGAAAATCGCCAACTGCTTGAACATATGCCCGATGGGCGTGGCGTCTGGCCCCAGGGAGGGGTTGATCTGCCCCCCCGTCAACGCGCCGCGCTGGTTGTCCAGCAAGGCCCCTACCGACTCGAACAACCAGAACGGCATGGCCAGCATCACGCCAAGCAGGATACCCAGGGCAGTCTCTTTCAACACCAGCCCGGCGATCATCACTACCGAATGCTCCTGACCCTGCAAGGCGGCATGAATACCCGGTGCAGGCATCAGGGCCATCACCATCACAATGATGTGTCGGGGCAGGCCTCGAATATGCTGAAAACAGAATGCCGGCACCAGAATCGCACAGGGGTAGATACGTGCCATGCCGATCACCAGGCTGGGCAGATACTCAAGATAAACCTGCAAGCGTGTTACCTCAGTTCAATGCCGAGCGGGCAATCATGTCGAAGGTCAGATTGATCAATTGCATCAACTCCACGCCAATCCAGCGACCGGTCAAGACCAAGGTAATGCCCACCGCCACCAGCTTGATACCGAAGGGTAGGGTTTGATCCTGAATCTGCATCAGCGCCTGCACCAGGGAGGTCAATACGCCAACGATCACCGCCACTATCAACGGTGGCGCCGATAGCACGACCACCAACAACATGCCCTGTTTGAACAGCACGATCGGGTCCATAAACGCCTCAGAGGTAAGACAGGAACAGGCTGTCGAGCAGCCGTGACCACCCTGAAACCAGCACGAAGAGCAGCAGCTTGAGGGGCAGTGAAATGGTCATGGGCGAGACCATCTGCATGCCCAGCGCCAGCAGCAGGTTGGAGACGATCAGGTCGATGACGATAAACGGGATATAGATCAGAAACCCAATTTCGAACCCCGACTGCAACTGCGACAGCACGTAGGCGGGAATCAGCAGGATCAGGTCGTCGCGATGGGTGGCCTGGGCCATTTCCGGCGGCCACATACGCACGCTGTTTTCGACCAGGTGCGTAAGAATGTCAGGGTCGGTATTGCGCGACATAAACACACGCAACGGTTGGATCGCATGGCTGCTGGTGTCCTGGAACGCCTGCACGCTGGTCACGTCCACCGGGGTGACCTTGACCACCTGCGCGATTTCATACCCCACCGGAGCCATGATGAACAGCGTAGCCGCCAGGGCAATGCCATTGATCGCCATGCTGGGAGGCACCTGCTGCACGCCAAGGGCATTGCGCGTAATCATCAGCACAATGACGATCTTCAGAAACGCGGTACACACGATCAGCAGCATCGGCATCAACGACACAGCGCCAAGAAACAGCGCCAGCAGAACGGGGTCGATCCCCTGCCAATTCATCGGGAAAAAATCACACGGGACAACTGCAGGCCAAGGCGCCCGTCCACATCCACAAGCTTGCCGTGACCGATGGGCCGGTCACCGTAATACAGGCCCGCCATCCCCGGCGCATACCCCGAGACTCCTACCACCGCACCGGGTGCAAGCTGACGCAACTCCCCCAGGGACAACTGCAGCGTGCCGCAACGCACGGTCAAGCTCATCGCCAACTCGTCGAACGGCTCATGCCCGAATACATCGATGGGTGCCTGATCCTCGGCGACCGAAGAGTCGCTCCAATCGTAGCCCTGGCTTTGGTCAGCTAACACCTCATTCACACACATGTCCTCAATAGAAAAAAGAGTAAAGCGCAAGGTCCCGTTGTCATCGTCAAGACGCCCGTGCAGCTGATGACTGCCCAGGCGCAAGTGCCCCTCACCTTCGGCGTTGAACATCGGTTTTGTCAGCATCAGTACGTCACCCGGCCGTATGCCGCTGACTTCGCTGATAGGCAGCTGCGAACGCCCAAGTAGCAGTGACAGTGACAGCGCAAACGCAGGGGGCAGCGGCGGTGCCAAGGGTTGCCAGGGGCCGGCAGCGCACAGGGTCAGGAAGGTTTCCGGGGTCAGCCTCAGGCAATCGACCACCCGTGACTCACCCAACGTCACCGTCAGTCGACAACTGAACGCGGCGGGTTTCGAGCCCGTCTTCAACCGCAAAAAACCGAGCAGCGATTGCACTTGCGGGCTGAGTTGATGCTGAAATAAAGCCCAGAACCAAGCGTCAGAATCGTTGCCCTGCGGGGCTAACGTCACCGGGCAATCGCCGAGCAAACTGAGCACCGGCCCAGGCTCTGAGAACGCCAGTACGCCCACTGCGGTTTCAAAGCCAACGGCGGTATCCCCGACAGGTGCATGGCCCGGTTCCATGATCAATTCGCCATGCTGACCAGCCACCTGATAAGACAGGCGTAAACCTTTTCCCAACCGACGCAAGGCGTCTACTGTAGCGCTGTCGACCGTAGGTAATATCAGGGGTGAAATCCTCATGGAGAGCCTGAGTCGGCAATGGTCAGATGGATAGGCCGCCCGAGGTCAGTGCTCAAGCGCGCCTGGCAGTGCTGTCGTACGCGGCCCAGCCACAAACGTGTGTCCTCTCTCTCGGCATCCAGCTCAATGTGCAAAGCCCCTTGCTCACGTCGTGCGCTGACGTCAACCCGGCCCAGGCGCGGCAAAAAAAACGCCGCCTGCAGTGGCCACTGGGTTGCCGTGTTGAAGCGTGGCACCAACTGTTCGGCAAAGGCCTCGACCTGTGTCAGGTCGGCGCTGGCCATCGATGGACACTTGGAGTGCTGCAAGCCCTTCCCTTCGCCCTCGCCTTCGCCGCGAAACAGTTGCGAAAAAAGGCGCCCCTGCTCCCACGGCAACACGATCCCTGCCGACGTTTCACGCTCGTCACGCGCGGGGCGTGGGCGTTCAGACTTGCTGGGTGGGACTTGAGTCATGGCATCTCCTGCGCCAACAGGGCTGAAAGCTCCTGGAGTTTTTCTACTTGGCGCAGGCATTGGCTGACCTGTTTTTGCGCGAGTTGCACCTCAATCACGTGTGCCTCCTTCTGCCCGTGCAGAGCCTGCAAACGACCATCGTCACGCAGGGTGTCGGCAGACAGGGTGTGCTCCTTGGCCGCCCAGGACCTGAGCGCCTGCAGCGAAACAACGTGCCCCTGGTGCTCGCTCAACAACTGCGCGCTTTGCAGGGCTTGCTGTTGACGCGACTGCTCCAGCGCGTCCTGAGCCTGGCCTATGTGCGACAACAAGGTTTGTTGTTGCCGCGCCGCCTCACGCAGCGTGCGCTCGGCACGGTCGGCACGGTGCCTGCGCAGGCGCCGCAGGGTTTCCAGCTCAGAAAGGGACATATGCCGTCAGCTCCGTCAGTTGTTCGAGGGTGGAGGCCAGTGGCGAAGGCTCGCGCAAGTCCTGGCGCAGAAAGCCATCCACTGCCTGGCGGCTCTGCACCGCCCGGTCGGTGAGCTCATCGTTGCCGGCCTGGTATTCCCCCAACTTGAGCATCAGCTCAATCTGCTGGTACGCCGACAACAGCCGCCGCAGCGCGGTGCCGGCCTTGATGTGCGCAGGCTCAGCCACATTGCTCAGGATTCGCGAAAGGCTGGCCAGCACGTCTACGGCGGGGTAATGCCCGCGTTCAGCAAGCTTGCGCGACAGTACGATGTGGCCGTCGAGCAGAGAGCGCACTTCATCGGCCACCGGGTCGCTCATGGAGTCTTGTTCGATCAGCACGGTGTAGATCGCGGTGATCGCTCCCTCTTGGGTCAAACCGGCGCGCTCCACCAGCCGTGGCAGCAAGCTATAGACCGACGGCGGCAAACCACCCCGGCCCAACGGCTCACCCGCCGCCAGGCCGATTTCACGCTGGGCGCGTGCAAAACGGGTCAGGGAGTCAATCAGCAGCAACACCTTCTTCCCCTTACGGCGGAACCCTTCAGCCAAGGCCGTGGCAGTGAATGCAGCACGCGCCCGCTCCATGCTGGAGCGGTCCGAGGTGGCACACACCAACACCGCCTTGGCGCGCAATTGGTCATCCAACTCATGATCAAGAAACTCACGCAGCTCGCGCCCGCGCTCACCAATCAGGCCGAACACGATCACATCGCACGCCACGTTACGGGCGATCTCGGCCAGCAAGGTGGTCTTGCCGCAACCCGCGCCGGCAAACAGCCCCACGCGCTGACCTTCACCCAGCGTCAGCAACCCATCAATCGAGCGCACGCCGGTGGCCAGTGCCTGACTGATGCGCGGGCGCTCGGTGGGCAGCGGCGCTTCACACAGTACGTTGGTCGCCTCCTGGGTGTCGGTATCGACAAACGCACCAGGCCCGTCCCCCACAATCGGCCGCCCGAAACCATCGAGCACCTGCCCCAGTAGGTCATCGCCTACGCACACGCGATGGGGCACGCCCAGGCGCTCAACGCTGGCACCCACCTGCACCCCTTCAAGGTTGCCCAAGGCACTGAGTACCGCGTCCTGGTGGTCGAAGCCAATGATCTCGGCGAGCATGCTGTCACCGCCGGTTTTGTCGACCTTGCACAAGTCACCGATGCGCGCCTGCGGTAACCGGCATTGCAGCAACATACCGTTGACGCGCTGGATACGACCGCGCACCCCCACTGGCGCAAAGGCTGCCAGATGACCGGCCTGGCGCTGTTGCCAAGCGTCGAGACGAGCCTGCAAGTCTTGAGTCACCAGCGCACCTCATAGCGGTGCAGGCCATCGAAAACCAGCCGACCGTTATCAATGGAAACCAGACGAACCCCATCCACCTCATCCCCAAGAAACAGACGCTGCCCGCCCTCCAGAACGACATGCCCGTTCGGGCCGCCGATGATCTGCACGATCTTGAACGGCGGCTGGCTGCTGCCTTCGCGCACCCGACTCATCACCGGCACCGAGCTGTCGAACTGTTCGGCAAAGCGCACGAGCATGCGCGACAGCAATGCCATCTGCTCTTGGGAGACCTCACCACTGAGCGACACCTGCCCATTAACCACTTGCAAGGTGACTCGCTGCGCCAAGTCGCGCTCATTGAGCATCTTGAGCAATTGCTGACGCACTTCGGGGGCAGAGACCAGCTCGATTTTTTGCGTTGAGGCCTGCAGCAGTGAGGCTTCGGGCTGGCTGTCTTCGCCGGTCATCATGCCCACCGCCATCACCAGAACGGCAACCATCAGCAGCCCCCCCATCCAGCGTTTCTGTGTCGATTTGGGCATCGTGCTCAGCGGGAGCTCTTGCGGTGTATCGTGGGGCACCTCCTGCTCCACCGGCTCAGGTTCAGTGGGCCACGGCTGATCCGCAAGGGACACGCAGAGTCGAATACCGCTGATGGAAAACGGCAGGTCCGCAGCCAGGTCGGCAATTTGCGCAACCAACGTCCCAAACGCATCCTGCATCAGCCCCGCTTCGGCCTGTACAGACCAGCGATCGCCCGCCCGGCGGACCCACACATGGCGTTGCGCAATGGCGGGATCGTAAAGCACCAGATCGGCTTCAGTGCTGGCGCCGACACACCATTGCTCACCAAACAGCGGCAAGGCAGCGCCCTGCTGTGAACCATTGAGCACCCGCAACTCAAACATCGTCAGCCCTCATCGGGGCTGACGCCCAGCGGGCGTGGCGCCGTGCATTCATGCCACAGCCTCATGCAGATGCCCGTCACCGTCCAGATCAAAACGCCCCAGCACTTTCACCTTTGAGGCACTGCCCAGTTCGGCAAACGACAGCACGGGCACATGGTTGAACTCTTCAATCAACAAGGTTCGCAATGGGCTGCGCAGGTCTTGCGCCACCAGCAGCACGCGCTTGCTTTTGGCGCGCAGTGGGAAGGCTTGTTTGAGCAGCTCGATCAGCACCGCGCTGCTGTCATTGTCGAGGGCGAAGAACACCCCCGTCTGAGTCTGGCGCAGGGCTTCACGCAGGACGTTTTCGGTCTGGGGCGACAGCAACCAGGCATGCAGGCCATCGACTTCGCTGTGCTGGTGAAAAATATGTGCCTTGAGGGCAATGCGTGCATAGTCGGCCAGCGCCTCCGGCTCACGTTCATGTTGGCCGTACTCAACCAGCGACTCGACAATCAAGCGCACGGCACGCAGCGGTACACCCTCACTCGCCAGGCGTTGCAATACGGCCGAAAAACGTGACAGCGGCATGATGCGTTGCACTTCTTGCACCAACTCGGGCTGGCTGGCCTCCAGCCAACTGAGGATCGACTTGCTCTCCTGCACGCCCAAGAACTGCGGGCCGCTGAGCATCATCGCCCGGCTCATGCGCTCAATAACCAAGGCCTGGGCCGTGAAGCGCTCCAGTTGCTCGTCATCGAGCAATGGATGATCCGGCGCCAGCCACACCCACGCCTCTTCTTCCCGTGCCACCCGGCCTTCTACGCCGTCCTCAACGTGCGCCGTCAGGCCGACACGTTCCACCGCCATCCAAGAACCGATAGTCGCCCTGAGCACTGGTATTTCATGGACGCAGAAGCGCAGCTCATCGTCCTCAAGCGTTGGCACAAACTCGACTTCAAATGCCGGGAGGGTCAAGCCCAGGTTGGCCACCAGCCCGTTACGGGTCTGGCGAATGCGTTGCATCAACTCCGTGGCGAAGAGACTGCTCTGCAAATGCGAAGGAAACTGCAGCAGGTAAGGGCGTGAAGGGTCGAACGCACGCAGGTCTTCATCGCCGTTGTCGTGCGCAGCGGTGATGTCGCTGTCGCCCCCCTCGGGCTGGCTTTGTCGCTTTCGCTCTTTCGCCAGGTAATACCCCAGAGAACCGGTTGCCAGCGCAATCAGGATAAATACCACCGTCGGCATTCCGGGCAACGCGGCAAACGCCAGCATGCCCACCGAGGCGATCATCCAGCTCTTGGGCTCGCTGGTCATTTGCCGGGCAATTTCGGCGCCCATGTTGGTCACGCCCCGGCGCGCATCCGGCGCAACGCGGGTAATGATCATGCCGGCGGTCAGAGAGATCAGCAGCGCGGGGATCTGTGCGATCAGGCCGTCACCGATGGTCAGCACCGAGTACAACGCCATGGAGTCGGCGGCGCTCATGCCGTGCTGGAACATACCGGTAGAGAAGCCGCCCAACAGGTTGATCAGCACGATCACCAGGCCCGCAATCGCATCGCCCTTGACGAATTTCATCGCCCCATCCATGGCGCCGAACAGCTGACTCTCGCGCGATAGCTGCTCGCGTTTGTCCCGCGCCTGCGCGCCGTCGATCAGGCCGGCACGCAGATCGCTGTCGATGGACATCTGCTTGCCGGGCATTGCATCCAGACTGAACCGCGCAGCGACCTCAGCGACCCTCTCCGAGCCTTTGGTGATCACCAGGAAGTTGACGATGGTGAGGATCATAAAGATCACCAGGCCCACCGCCAGGTTGCCGCCCACTACAAAATTGCCGAATGCCTCGACTATGTCACCGGCATCCTGCTCCAACAGAATCAAGCGCGTGGTGGCAATCGACAACGCGAGGCGAAACATGGTGGTCAGCAGCAAAATCGACGGGAACGAGGAGAACGCCAACGGCCCGGGCAGGTACAGCGCCAGCACGATCAACAAACAGGAAATACAGATATTCAGCGCGATCAGGATGTCGACCAGCCAGGTCGGCAGCGGCACTATGAAGATAAACACAATCGCCATGACCACTACAGCGCCCAGCACTTCGGCACGTTGCGCGACCTTGAGCAGTATCCGATTGACGCTCGCCAACGCAGTCACGTCAGGCCCCTCGAATCATCACTCGGGCGCGGGGGCAGTTTCTCCAGGCGCGTCAGCTCGTCCATCACCACCAGCACGTTATGCAAGCCCTCCTGACGCCCGCGGCTGTCGCGCCACAACGGCAGCGGCAAGCTTTTGAGCATCGGGTAAATCCCGTTCAACGTGGTCAACTGGCCGCCGGACGATGCCCCAGTCAAGTCCCCCGCCAGCCGCTGAACCTCGGCAGGCGCGATACCACCGCTGGCATACCCGAGCAAACGTTGAAGCAGCACCACCGCGTCGTGTTCAACCTTCAGGCGTTGGATCAACTGCACACAATGGCTCAACGTACCGCCCAATTGACCGCAGCTTTGCAGCCCGAGCAGGAGTGTGCGCAATTTGGCAGACGGGATTGATGACGCCTGCGCCGCAATATCATCTGCCAGCGCTCGGCGCATCACATTGAGGCCGGCCGCGAACTGCTCGCCGCCGTATATGCCCAGCAGAGACTGCATCATGGTCGCCAAGGATTGGCGCACCACCACGGTCGCGTAGTAAAGCGCACGCATTGCCTGGCGCTCTTGAGGATCGTCAGTGGCGACATGCAACGCCATCGCGATGTTCAGGCCGGCCTGGATTTCCCGCTGATAGCGCAGCTCCAGCTTGGCTAGCGCATCGCGCGCCAACGCCGCTTCGGTCTTGCGCACCTCAGCCTCTGCCTGGGCCGTCACCTGGCGCAGAACCACATAGGTACGGGCCGGATCATTGCCGGTGAGCTCCAGCAGCTTATCGATGCCAGGCTGTTGCAAGAGTTGCAGGCGCACGCGGCGCGAAATAGCAGCCAGATTCGCTTGGGCAGGGTGCCCCAACTGGTCATAAAGCTGCGACAGCTGCTCGACCGGGGTCACTCGAGCGCCCAACGCGCGCTGGTTCAAAGCCTTGCTGTTAAATGCCACTTCCTGACTGAAAAGATTGGCAAGGTCGTCCGCCGCCGGCGCTGCGACAGATGCCTGAGCATGCGCCGTGCTGACAGCAGCAGGCCTATCCAGGCTTTGAAGTGCTTGCACGTCGGGAATGGATTCAACTTTCATGGACAGGCCGGTGCAGAGAGTGTGTGCTTGTGTGGCAAACCTCCCCGGTTCGGTTCCATGGAATTCAACATCACCCCGTATTTTGAAAAGACCCGCACGCCCCTAGGCCGCTTTGTGCAAACAACTGCACGAAAACAGTCGATTTCAAGATATTTATCTATATAAATCAAATAGTTATGTGATTTTTCCGCTTGGCACATCCAGTGCTAAAGGGCTTTGCGTCGACTCCATTTCGATCGCGTCTACCCTGAGGAAAAAATCATGGATATCCCTATTGGTGCATTGGCTCACCTTGTTGGCGGCTCGCCTCAATTCATGCTCCACCTGACGGACGACCATCAGAAAAAACTCCGACGTTTTATTCACAAGCGTGTATTGAACCCCGAGGATGCCGACGACATCCTGCAACTGACCTACCTCGAAGCCTGGCGCAACCGGGACCGCTTCAGCGGCCAGGCCACTCTCAGCACCTGGATGTGCGGGATTGCACAGAACCTGATTCGCAACCACTTCCGGCGCCTGTACGCCAAACCGGTGCATTGCGAATTTGATGAAGCTCTGTGGCATGGACAAGAGGAGAACAACAACCTGGATTGGGAGTTCGAAATCAACCGGCGGCTGGAAAAAACCCTGATTGCCATCAAGGACCTGCCGGTGGAAATGCGCAAAACGCTATACGCATCCCTTGAGACCGACGGCAGCTACCAAGACACTGCCGACGCGCTGGATATCCCCATTGGCACTGTGAGGTCCCGCCTGTCGCGGGCTCGCGAACAACTGAAGCGCGTCACCCACAACCCGCTGTATCCGTAAGCCCGGCCAATTAGCCGTTGTTGGGCGGCAGGGATATCTGCCCAACTTTCGAGCGCCGCAGCCACCGCACGCCCACCTCAGGTCGCCCTCACCGCAACGCCCACGTACACCCCACCACTCGTCGCCGAATTAGCTGCTTTTTCTTAAACAGTTGAAAGCGTAGATAAAAATTCAAAATAAATGCTTGACGCATTGCCGTTCTGAGCGAATAATGCGCGCCACTTGGCTACATAGCTCAGTTGGTTAGAGCATAGCATTCATAATGCTGGGGTCCGGGGTTCAAGTCCCTGTGTAGCCACCAAGTACTAAAAACGGCTTACCGAAAGGTAGGCCGTTTTTTTATGCCCGCAAAAAAGTACCGACCACCCGCAGCTCTATCCGCAGGGTCCGACTTACCTGTAAAAAGTACAGCCCCAAGGACAACAGATCATTCTCAAAATGAACGGAGTTCAGCGCGTGCTTTTGATTTCCCGCCGGCAGCTGTTTGTGATTGCGACAGCCCTCACCCTGGCCGCCTGTCATACCCCAGTCAACGAACAACCACCGGCACCAGAGCTGGGGTCGGGCTACCGCACCGACCTCACTACCCGCCACGCCGAACGCCATATGGCCGCCGCCGCCAACCCACTGGCGGCCCAAGCCGGGCGTGAAATGTTGCGCCAGGGCGGCTCAGCGATTGATGCGGCGATTGCGATGCAGGCCGTGTTGACCTTGGTAGAACCGCAATCGTCGGGCATCGGTGGCGGTGCTTTCATCATGCTGTGGGACGGCAAAAACGTGCACGCGTACGACGGCCGCGAAACCGCACCGGCCGGTGCGACTGAGCGATTGTTCCTCAACGCGGACGGCACGCCGATGGCCTTTGCCCAGGCGCAGATCGGTGGGCGTTCGGTGGGTACACCGGGCGTGTTGCGGGCGCTGGAGATGGCTCATAAGCAAACCGGGCGCCTGCCATGGGCCAAGCTGTTTGAGCCGGCGATTCGCTTGTCGGAACAAGGCTTCGCGATTTCCCCACGCCTGCATGCGCTGATCGCCGCTGACCGATACATCCCAAATTCGCCAGACATGGCGGTGTACTTTTTAAACACCGATGGCACGCCCAAGGCCACGGGTACGTTGTTGAAAAACCCGGCGCTGGCCACGGTGTTCAAGCGCATCGCCAAAGAAGGGCCGGACGCGCTGTACCGCGGGCCGATTGCCGATGAAATTGCGCGCAAGGTTCAGGGCCATCGCAATCCGGGCAGCCTCTCCCAAGCCGATCTCGGCAGCTACACCGCCAAGCAGCGCACGCCGCTGTGCACCGACTACAAACGATGGAAAGTGTGCGGCATGCCGCCACCGTCATCGGGCGGGATTGCCATTGCGCAGATCCTGGGTACGTTGCAGGCGCTGGAAGCCCGCGACCCACAGCTCGCCATCGCGCCGATGAAACCCCGGAAAAGCGCATCGCCGGCAGGCCAGGAGCCGACGCCCGAAGCCGTCCACCTGCTCGCCGAAGCGGGTCGCCTGGCCTTCGCCGACCGTGCGTTGTACGTGGCCGATGCCGATTTTGTACCGGTGCCGGTCGCCGGTCTCGTCGCCCCGGACTATCTCGCCAAACGTGCTGCGTTGATTGGCGAGCGCAGCATGGGCACCGCCAAGCCGGGCACACCTGCGGGAGTCCAGTTGGCCTACGCGCCGGACCGTTCACCGCTGCGCATCTCCACCTCGCAAGTGGTGGCAGTGGATGACCTGGGTGGCGCCGTGTCGATGACCACCACGGTGGAGGCAGCATTCGGCGCCCATGTGATGGTTCAGGGCTTTTTGCTCAACAACCAGATGACCGACTTCTCGTTCATCCCCGAAGAAAACGGCCAGCCGGTGGCCAACCGCGTCGAGCCCGGCAAGCGCCCGCGCTCGGCCATGGCGCCGACACTGGTGTTTGACCGCAACAGCGGCGAGCTGCTTGCTACCGTGGGCTCGCCAGGCGGATCGCAAATTATCGAGTATGTGAGCAAGTCCCTAGTGGCGATGCTCGACTGGAACCTTGACCCGCAAGCCGCCATCAACCTGCCCAACTTCGGCAGCCGCAACGGCGCGACCGAGCTGGAACACGGGTTGTTCAGCCCGGCCTTGAAACAGACGCTCAAGGACAAGGGCCATGCGCTGAGCGAGATCGATATGACCAGCGGCGTCCAGGCCATCGTTCGCACGCGTGATGCCCAGGGCAAGGTGAGGCTGGAAGGTGGCGCAGACCCTCGGCGTGAGGGCGAAGCGGTCGGTGACTGACAACTTGGCTATCGCCGAAGCCCGCCCCTCTGCGAGGAGGGATTGTGGCGAGGGAGCTTGCTCCCGCTGGGCTGCGCAGCAGCCCCAAAACCGGCCGCAGCGTTTTTTACTCAAAGAACGCGTCAAGCTGACCAGGGGGGCTTCGCCCCCGACGGGAGCAAGCTCCCTCGCCACAGGGGTCACGTTCATACCGGGAAATCTCAGCGACTAATCTTGAGCGTCCTGCGCCCCGCATGCCGCTCCAGCGCCAACTCAATCAGCCGAGTGACCAGCTCGCTGTAGCTCATCCCCGCTGCCTGCCACAGCTTGGGGTACATGCTGATGCGGGTGAAGCCTGGCAGTGAGTTGATCTCGTTGATCAGCACTTGGCCGTCCTCGGTCAGAAACACATCGACCCGCGCCAGACCCGCGCAGCCCAGCACTTCAAACGCCTCGATGGCCAAGCCACGAATACGCTCGCTTGCCTCAGTGCTGATCGCCGCCGGCACCACCACCTGGGCCGCCTGGCCGTCGATGTATTTGCTGTCATAGGAATAGAAGCCGTTGCTCACCACGATCTCACCGCAGCCGCTGGCGATGGGGTCGTCATTGCCCAGTACGGCACATTCGATTTCACGGCCTTTGACGGCAGACTCCACCAGCACTTTTTCATCAAAGCCCAGAGCCAGTTCGATGGCAGCGTGGTATTCGACTTCATCGGCAACTCTGCTTACACCTACCGATGAGCCCTGGTTGGCCGGCTTGACGAACATTGGCAGGCCCAGCGTGCTCACCGCAGTCTCAAAGGAAGTGCGTGCGGCGTTGCGACGCGTAAGGGTGATGAACGGCGTAACGGCGATGCCCGCATCGCGCAGCAGGCGCTTGCTGATGTCCTTGTCCATGCACATCGCCGAGCCCAGCACGTCGGAGCCGACGAAGGGCAGGTCCGCCATGCGCAAAAGGCCTTGCAGGCAACCGTCTTCGCCGAGGGTGCCGTGGACGATGGGGAAGATCACATCGATGTGTTCCAGCAGGCCGCTGCCGGTGGTTTCCACCACTTGCTGGCTGGCCTTGCCGGGCACGACGGCCAGCTCACGGTTGGATTGATTGAGGGCGATCAGGGCCGGGTTTTCCTGGTTGATCAGGAAGTTGGAAGTGTCGTTGAGGTGCCAGTGACCGGCCTTGTCGATGCCGATCAGCACGGGCTCAAAACGCGTGCGGTCCAGCGCATCGACAATGTTGCGCGCCGACTGCAACGAGACTTCGTGCTCCGCCGAACGGCCACCAAAAATAATACCTACCCGCACCTTGCTCATGACCCTGCCTCACTGTTGAACGTAAGGCTTCTTACCACGACCCGTCAGCGATTCGCTACCAGATGTGCGCCGAACAGCACGTAGCAGCCGCCAGCGAAACGGTCGAGCCACTTGCGGGAACGGCTGTAGAGGCTGGCCATGCGCTCGCTGGAAAACACTAGGGCGACGCAGGTGTACCAACTGAAGGACAAGGTCGCCATGGTGATCACTGCCAGGGTCAACAGCATCGGCGACGGCGACGGCGGCATGGTGGAGGCGAAGATGGTGGCGACGAACAGCGCAGCCTTGGGGTTGGACAAGTTACCCAGCAGCCCCAGGCGCCACGCCGAGAACAGCGAGCGCCGAGGCTCGACCGGCAACAGGTTCTGGCCCAAGGCTGGCGCCGAGCGCTTGAACAGTTTCAGCCCCAGGTAGATGAGGTAACAGCCACCGATGATCTTGAAGGCCAGGTACAGCATCGGTGCGGCGGTAAACAGCGACTTGATCCCCAGGCCACCCGCCAGCCCCCACATGATCGTGCCAGTGGCCACGCCAGACGAGGCCACCACGCCGTGGCGGCGCGAGCAACTGGCCGCCAGTTGCGCGGTGTTGAAGAAGTTGGGGCCCGGCGTCACCACCGCCACGGTCCACAGCAGGGCCAACGAAACCAAGGGCGCCACGTAGGCGGGGTTTACGATATCCATGGGCGGCAGCTCCATCAGCGCAGGTCACGAATGGCGATCATAGGCCTCGCCTCCGCCCTGCACAATCGTACAAGACCTCGGCAGACAAGGGATGCAGACTGGGTTAACGTGTTTCCACCTCTTTTTGTGACAAGTCACCATGGGCAACCCCACCCGCACCCTCGACTGGCTGCACCGCGCCCCGCATGCCAGTGGCCTGGACCGTATCGAGGCGTACTTTGCTGGCTTCGCCTTCGACCCTCATCGCCATGACACCTATGCCATTGGCCGGACCTTGTCGGGCGTGCAGAGCTTTCATTATCGCGGTGAGATGATCCACAGCCTGCCAGGCACGACCATGGTGCTTCACCCCGATGAAACCCACGACGGCCATGCTGGCAGTGAGGAGGGCTTCAAGTACCGGATGATTTATGTGGAGCCGGCGCTGATCCAGCAGATCCTCGGCGGTAAACCGTTGCCGTTTATCCCCGGTGGCTTGTCCACAGACACACGGTTGTTCCGCGCCAGCGAAGTGCTGCTGCAAAATCTGGACTGCCCCATAGACCCGCTACAGGAACAGGATGCGATGTTCGACCTGGCCCTGGCACTGAGCAGCGCCTCGGGCGAAATCATCAGCCGCAAGACCTTCGATTATGTGGCCGCCGAACGCGCGCGGGAATTTATCCACAGCGCCTTGGGCCGCAGCATCACCCTGGATGAAATGGCCGACCACGCCGGGCGCGATCGCTGGGCGTTGTCGCGGGACTTTCGCCTGTTGTTTGGTACCAGCCCTTATCGCTACCTGACGATGCGCCGGTTGGACCTGGTGCGCAGCCTGCTGGATCAGGGTCAGTCACTAGTGGACGCCGCGATGATTGCCGGGTTCACCGACCAGAGCCACATGACCCGGCAATTTCGCAGCACTTACGGCATGCCGCCGTCGCGTTGGGTGAAGATGCTGGGGCGCTGATTCCCCAGCATTGAAATGCAGTCAATGTGGGAGGTGGCTTGCCTGCGATGGCGGCGGGTCAGCTACAAAAGTGATGACTGATACACCGTTATCGCAGGTAAGCCAGCTCCCACATTTTTTTATGTTGTTTCCAAAATCGAGTTCGGCTTAACGCCGCTCTCCTTCAGCCTCAGCGCAACCACCGCCCCCAACAACGCCACCGCCGCACTCCACCACAACGCCAACTCAATCCCCCCGGCACTCGCCACCGACACCAGCACCGCCAACCCCAACGCCCCACCAATCTGCTGACTGGTAGATGCCATCCCCGCTGCCACACCCTGCTCTCCCGGCCGGATACCCAGGCCCGCAGCCACCCACATCGCCGTCCAAGTCATGCCCTGGCCGATACTCAGGATAAAAATCCCCGGCAACAACGACCAGAACCCTACCCCTGTGGGCAACGCCCAACACACCAGCGCAATACCCACGGCGCCCGCCAGTTGCCCGCTGACCAGCGTGTTGCGCAGCCCGATCCGGGCCAACGAACGCTCCGCCAGCCAGATGCCGAATGTGCACACCAAGGTCGCCGGCAAAAACGCCAACCCTGCCTGCAACACGCTGTAGCCGTAGACCTGTTGGTAATACAGCGCAAGGAAGTAGTACTGCACGCCAAAGCTGCTCATAAACACGGCCGTAAGCACCATGGCCATGCGCAGCTCGGGGTAGGCAAGCAAGCGCAGCGGCATCAGCGGGTCGCGGCCGCGATGTTCGATCCAGGCGAACAACCCCAGCAAGGCTACTGCCAAGGCAATGCAGCCCAGGGTCGGCGGTGCCGTCCAACCCCATTCCGGGCCCTGTACCAGCGCGAACACCAGCAAAGTGCCGCCGACGGTCACGGTCAATGCACCGCTGATATCGAAGTTGCGCCCGCGCGCCCGCTCGCCATCGGCCGGAATCCAATAACGCGCCGCCCACGCACACCCGCCCGCCAACGGCACATTCACCAGAAACACCGCTTCCCAGCCCCACACTTGGGTCAATACACCCCCGAGCAACGCGCCCAATGCCAGGCCGGCCGCCGACGCCGCGCTCCACACTGCAAACGCACGGTTACGTTCAGGCCCTTCGGCGTAGTGGGTGTTAATGAGCGCCAAGGTCGCCGGAAACAACAACGCCCCGCCCACACCCTGCACCGCCCGCGCCAGCACCAGCAATACCGCGCTGCCACCGAGCACCGCCGCCAGGGACGCCAGTGCATACAGCGACTGCCCTACCCGATACAACCGTCGCTTGCCGAGCAAGTCCGTAGCCCTGCCGCCCAGCAGCAGGAAGCCGCCAAAGGCCACGCTGTAGGCGCTCACCACCCACTGCAATTGTTGCGAAGAAAAATCCAGGTGAGTGCCGATCTGCGGCAGGGCGACAAACACGATGGTCGCATCAAGGGCGATGATCAGTTGGGCAGTGGCCAGCAGCGCCAGCATCCAGCCTGAAGGTCGTGAGGAAGGCATCACAGCGTCCTGTCCGAAAATGAAGTCCGGCCAGTGTCTTTTATGCGCGTCAGATGATAAATACCGCTATCACTCTTTCAGTAATGACTTTAATCATGGATCTGAACGCTGTTCGCCTGTTGGTCCGCGTTGCCGAAACCCGCAGCTTTACCCGTGCCGCTGGCGATCTGGGGCTGACTCAATCCGGCCTTTCACGGGCAATTTCGCGCTTGGAGAGCGAGTTGGGCGTGCGCCTGCTGCAGCGCAACACCCGCAGCGTCAGCCTCACGCCGGATGGGCAAATGCTGTACGAGCGCAGCGCACCCTTGCTGGCGGAACTCGCCGAAGCCGAAAAGCTTTTGATCGACCGCCGCAGCACCCCGTCCGGCCTGTTGAAAATCAGCACGCCGTCACTGTTCGGGCGCAAGGTGGTGATGCCAGTGATTGGCGAACTCACGTTACGCTACCCCGAGCTGCGCATCGAAGCGGTGATGACCGACCGCTTGGTGGATATCGTCGACGAAGGCTTCGACGCCCTGCTGCGCACCGGTGAGATTCAGGACCAACGCCTGATCGCCCGTGCATTGACGCCATTGCGTTGGGTCACCGTGGCCTCGCCCGCCTACCTCGCCCGTTTCGGCACGCCGCACAGCGTCGATGACTTGAAGCACCACCACTGCCTCACCGTGCGTAACCTGCGCAGCGGGCGCATGGTGGATTGGCAGTTCATGCTCGATGGCAAAGTGCAGGACGTGAGCGTCGAAGGGCGACTGATCTTCGATATCGGCGATGCGCTGGTGGACGGCGCCGTGGGCGGGTTTGGTATCGCACAGGTGATGGACTTCGCGGTGCGCGACGACCTGGCTGCCGGGCGCCTGGTGCCGGTGCTGGACGCCTTCGCCGGGCGCAGTCGGGCGATCGCGTTGGTGTACCCACCGTCGCGCCAATATTCACCGAAGCTGATGGCGTTTGCCGAAGCCTTGGCAAACGCCCGCTGGTAGCGGCTTAGAGCTGACGCCCGGTAATCGGCTCGCCGATGGTCAGGAAGTTACCGCCGGCAATGTGGTGCAAGGTGCGCAGTTGATCCTGACCTTCGAAGTGCCAATGCCCTTCGCTGAACACGCGCTCGTCGGCATAGGCCGCGACCACTTCGCCCAAAAACAAATCGTAGGTTTGCTGGTTGTGGGGTTCGGGCAACAGGCGGCATTCAAGCCAGGCTACGCAACCTTCGAGCAGCGGTGCTTCGGTGTGTTCACCGTTGAAGGTTTGCAGGCCGTAAGTGGCAAATTTGTCCATCTCGGCGCCGCTGGTGTTGCCAAGCGTTTGCACCAGATCGGCCTGGGCCACGCACGGCACTTGCAGCACGAAGGTGCCGCTGCCTTCCAGCAGTTGGCGGGTCCACGTGGCCTTGTCCAGCACCACTGCGACTTTCGGCGGCTCGAAATCCAGGGGCATGGCCCAGGCAGCGGCCATGATATTGCGTCGACCGTTGTGTGCAGCGCTCACCAGCACGGTAGGCCCGTGATTGAGCAAGCGGTAGGCCTTGGACAACGGAACGGGGCGACGGTGAATAGGGCTCATGGACGGTCGGCTCTTCAAGCAAGAAAGCGCCTACGATACCTGAGCCCCCGGCTCAGCTCGACAGTTGGTTGGCGAACTGTCCGACGGCGCTGACCACTTTTTGCGCACCGTCCTGAATCTCCACGATCACCGTGCCCGCCTCTGCCGCCAGGGCCAGGCCTTGCTCGGCTTGCAGGCGCCCGTCGGTCATCAGGGCGACCGCATCGCGGGCCATGTCCTGGTTCTGACGCACCACGCCGACAATCTCCTCGGTGGCCTTGCTGGTGCGCGATGCCAACTGGCGTACCTCATCGGCCACTACCGCAAAGCCCCGGCCCTGCTCGCCCGCACGCGCCGCTTCAATGGCTGCGTTGAGCGCCAGCAGGTTGGTTTGTTCGGCGATGCCGCTGATGGTCTTGACGATGCTGCCGATCACTTGGGATTGGGCGTTCAGCGCCTCGATGCCCTCACCGGCTTGCTGCATGTGGGTAGCGAGGTCGCGCATCACGTCCACAGCCTGGGTCACCACCGTAGTGCCACGTTGGGCACTGTTGTCGGTTTGCAGGGAAGTGCTGTAGGCAATGTTGGCGGCCTCGGCGACGGCCTGCTCCCGGTTGACCTGGTCGGTAATCACCGTGGCGAACTTGACCACTTTGTACAGGCGGTCGGTGGCGTCCAGCACTGGGTTGTAGGTGGCTTCCAGCCACACCACGCGGCCATGGCTGTCCACTCGCTTGAAGCGCGCCGCCACGAACTCACCGTTGTTCAGGCGTTTCCAGAAGTCCTGGTACTCGGCGCTGTTGTGCTCCTGCGGTTCGCAGAACATACGGTGATGTTTGCCCTGGATCTGCGCCAGGCTGTAACCCATGCCGCCGAGGAAGCGGTCATTGGCGGTCAGCACGTGCCCGCCCAGGTCGAACTCGATCACGGCCGTGGAGCGCACGAGAGCGGTGATCAGGTTTTCATGCTCGCGGGAGCCCTCGATGGTGCGGGTGAGGTCGCTGGAGTAAATCGAGAAATGCTTGATACGCCCGTCCGGGCCACGTACTGGCTGCACAATCGAGCGCAACCACGCTTCCTGCCCGTTGCCGCGCATCAAGCGCACGGTGCCCGCAAAATGCTCACCACGCACCAGCGCATTCTTGAAGCGCAACTGAAACTCATCCTTGCGCGCATGCGCCGGTACCAGCTCTTCAATAGCACGCCCCTGCAACTGGGTGCCCTGATAGACCAACTCCTGCAAAAAGTTGGTATTGGCCCATTCAACCCGGCCTTCGGCATCCAGCGTCAGACACAGCATTTCACTTTCCAGGCTCTCCTTAACCTGTTGCAAGCTGGACAATTCTTCGCGAAGAGCCGACAGCTCCTGCTTCAAACGGGTGTTGAACATTGGGCACCGATGGTCAATTGGAGAGAATGATCTGACCTGCATCGGCCCTGCGAGCGTTTTCTGAAGAGGACTTTAGCGCTGCACCCAACTCTTTTTTTGGATCCATTAACCCTCCTTGCTTCGGCAGACGCCCATCACCTGATACTCCAAGGTATTGAGCTTGCCGCTGGAGTCTTCATAGGTCATGCGCGACGGCACCGGATTGCATGAGCGAATCGGTGGGGTGACGTTGACCACCTTGGCAATGTCCAGCTTCATACCGTAGCGAAACACCTGGACTTCGGGTGCCGGTTTTCCGTTCTTTTCGGCATACACAACCATCGCTTGTTGATTACGCTCCATCATCAGCGCAAACGTGCGGTCCCCACCGCGTTCGGCCAATGCATCGAATGACAGGACTGCTGCTAATACACCCAGGGTCAGTTTATAAAAGTTCATCGCCGTTTCCTCGACTGAAAGATCAGTACCGAGATTAACCAACCAACCCTGACGCAATGTTCACCAGAACATTACGTATTTGTTAGGCGACCAGGGCATGGCGGTGCGTTGAGTCATTACATTCAATCGCGTTTAACTAACACCTGTTCACAACTAGTTATTTATCAAAACCGTAATCTGGGCCTCAGCTTCTCGTTACGTTGAACTTTGTACGCTGGCTTTAACGTACAACACCGAGCACATTCATCTCTGAAGCTTTTGTGTAGCTCCTTTGGAAAGAGATGATTTTTTAACGCCCCCTTGGGGCGTTTTTTTTGTGCGCGCGTTAATTGCGGCCGATGGTCGCAGTTGACTCTGAAGCCACTTCATATCTCAGAATTTTCCTACATCCCTTTCACAAGCCTCCATAAGGAAATGGATTCCCCCTTTCTTTTCAAAAAAGGTAAATCCCCATGCGTATCCTTGTGGTCGAGGACGAGCAAAAAACCGCCGCCTACCTGCAACAAGGCCTCAGTGAAAGCGGCTACGTGGTCGACTGTGCCGCCAACGGCATCGACGGCCTGCACCTGTCCATGCAACACGCCTATGAGTTGGTGATCCTCGACGTCAACCTGCCCGGCAAAGATGGCTGGGAGGTACTGGAGCACTTGCGCCGCAACGGCACCCAGCGGGTGATGATGCTCACGGCACGCGGCCGACTGGACGACAAGATCAAGGGCTTGGACATGGGCGCCGACGATTACTTGGTCAAACCTTTCGAGTTTCCCGAATTGCTCGCAAGGGTGCGCACCCTGTTGCGACGCAGCGAGCATATCCCGCAACCGGAGGTGTTCCGTGTCTCGGACCTGGAGCTCGACCCGCGCCGCCATCGCGCCTATCGCGGCAGCCGGCGTATCGACCTGACCACCAAGGAATTCGCCCTGCTCCTGGTGTTGATGCGCCAAACCGGTGATGTGATGACCCGCACGCAAATCATTTCCCTGGTGTGGGACATGAATTTCGATTGCGACACCAATGTGGTGGAAGTCTCCATAAGCCGCCTACGGGCCAAGGTGGATGACCAGAGCGAGGTCAAGTTGATCCACACCATTCGCGGCGTGGGTTATGTGCTGGAGGCCCGCCCATGAAAACCGGCAGTTTGTCGATGCGCCTGGGGCTGACCGTCAGCCTGATGGGCGCCGGCCTGGTGGTGTTGCTGGCGACCTTGGCCTATCTGGCGCTGACCTTTGAGCTGGAAAAACTGGCGCGCAAGGGCCTGGAAAGCAAAATGGAGCAGATCCAGCACAGCTTGGCGCAAGGCTTGGACACCCGCACTATTCGCGACCGCCCCCATTCGCTGATGGACCTGGTGATGGGCCATGACAATTTCTACCTGACCATCATCGCCACCGCACCCGATAACCGGGTATTGCTGAGCATCGGTGCAAAACCCCAAGAGCCATTACTTACCCACTATGCCCACCGGGAAACCCTGGGCTACCTCAACTGGCAGGACAGTTTCGGCAACCAGGTGCTCAGCGCGTCCAGCCTGATGCGCCTGGCCAGTGGCGAGCGGGTACGCGTGTTGCTGTCCCTGGACCGTATGGACGACCAAGCATTGCTCAGTGCTTACCTGCGGGCCACGGTGATCGCGTTGCCGATGCTGCTGATCCTGATCGGCATGGGCGCCTGGTGGCTGGTGCAGCGCGGCTTGGCACCGTTGAAACAGTTCAGCCAAGTGGCGGCCAAAGTCACCACCCAGGACCTGACCCATCGTTTGACCCTCGACAACCTGCCCTTTGAGCTCGGCGAGTTGGCGCAGGCTTTCAACGTGATGCTCACTCGCCTCGATGCGGGGGTGCAGCAGCTCTCGCAGTTTTCCGACGACCTCGCCCATGAATTGCGCGCCCCCCTGACCAACCTGATGGGCAAGGCCCAGGTGACGCTGTCGCGCCAGCGCCCGCCAGACGAATACAAGGCCGTGCTGGAGTCCAACACCGAGGAGCTGGAGCGCCTGGCGCGCATCGTCAGCGACATGCTGTTTCTGGCTCAGGTCAGCCACCCGGCGGCGCGAGCGTCGTTTACGACGGTGTCACTGGCGGATGAAGCGCATCGGGTGATGGAGCTGTTCGCCCTGAGCGCCGAAGACAAACACCTGAACCTGACCCTCAGCGGCGAGGCCCAGGTACAAGGTGACCGCCTGATGATCCAGAGAGCCCTCTCCAACCTGCTGTCCAATGCCATCCGTCACAGCCCACCGGGCGCACATATTTCGCTGTTGGTGGAGACCTATGGAGACAAAGCATCGGTATCGGTAAGCAACCCCGGCGCGGGTATCGAGGCGCAACACCTGCAGCATCTGTTCGAGCGCTTCTACCGTGTAGACAGCAGCCGCGCCCGCACCGAAGGCGGCACCGGCCTGGGGCTGGCCATCGTGCGGTCGATCATGACCTTGCACCAGGGGCAAGCCGAAGTAGTCAGCCTGCCCGGCGGGTTCACACGGTTTCGGTTGGTGTTTGCTCTTCCTTGCGATGTGCCCATTGATACAGCGCCGGCAACACCAGCAAGGTCAGTAACGTCGAAGAAATAATCCCGCCGATCACCACTGTCGCCAACGGCCGTTGTACCTCGGCGCCAGTGCCGGTGGCGAGCGCCATGGGGATGAACCCCAGGGAGGCCACCAGTGCCGTCATCAGCACCGGACGCAGTCGCGTCAGTGCGCCTTCGTTGATCGCTTGCGCCAAAGAACGCCCTTCTTCGCGCAGGTTGCGGATAAAGGCGATCATCACCAGCCCGTTGAGCACCGCCACGCCGGACAAGGCAATAAACCCAACCCCCGCCGAGATCGACAGTGGAATATCCCGCAACCACAGCGCCATGATCCCACCGGTCAACGCGAATGGAATCCCGGTAAACACCAGCAGCCCATCCTTGAGGTTGTTGAACATCATGAACAACAGCCCGAACACCAGCAGCAATGCCACCGGCACCACGATGCGCAGGCGCTCGGAGGCTTCCTTCAACTGCTCGAACTGGCCACCCCAGGTGGTCCAGTAACCGGCCGGCACGTTCACCTGGGCGATGATGGCGGCCTCGGCCTCCTCCACGAACGAGCCGATGTCACGCCCACGCACGTTGGCGCTGACGATCACCAAGCGCTTGCCGTTTTCGCGGCTGATCTGGTTCGGGCCGAGCACCAAGTCGAGGCTGGCTACTTGCGACAAGGCGATAAAGCCCAACTGGTCGGACGCGTTACCCGGCACCGGGATCAAAAGACGCGACAGCCCTTCGATATCGGTACGCAATGCGTCAGACAAACGCACGACCATATCGAAACGCCGGTCGCCTTCATACAACGTGCCCGCCTGGCGCCCCCCCACCGCGACGGCAATGGTGTCCTGCACATCGCCCACATTCAGCCCAAAGCGTGCGGCCTTGTCGCGATCGATATTGATGGTCAGCACCGGCAGGCCGGAAGTCTGCTCCACCTTCACTTCCGACGCGCCGTTGAGCTTTTTAAGGGTCTCGGCGATCTCCCCGGCAGTCGTGTTGAGCACCGCCATGTCATCGCCGAACACCTTCACCGCCACATCGCTGCGCACCCCGGAAATCAGCTCATTGAAGCGCAGCTGGATCGGTTGCGACAGCTCGTACGCGCTGCCCGGCACAATCGCACTGACGCGCTGGATATCGGCGATCAACGTCTCACGAGATTTGTTCGGATCAGGCCATTGGCCCGTCGGTTTGAGCATCACGTAGCTGTCGGAGATATTGGGCGGCATGGGGTCGGACGCAATCTCCGCGGTGCCAGTACGGGCGAACACCCGTTGGATTTCCGGCACCTGGGCCATCAAGGTTTTTTCCAACTGCTGCTGCATCTGCACCGATTGCGTCAGGCTGGTGCCGGGTACGCGTAACGCCTGCTGAGCGAAGTCACCTTCACTCAGGCTCGGGATAAATTCGCTGCCCATGCGGCTGGCGACCACACCCGAGCCGAGGATGGTCAAGAGTGCCAGCCCAAACACTAGCGCTCGCCGCGCCATCACCCAATCCAGCACCGGCGCATAGGCCCGACGTGCCGTGCGCATCACCAGGTTTTCTTCCTCCTTGACCCTGCCGGTCACAAACAGCGCAATGGCCGCCGGCACAAAGGTGACCGACAAGATCATCGCCCCGAGCAAGGCAATCACCACGGTGAACGCCATCGGGTGGAACATCTTCCCGGCGACCCCGGTGAGGGCGAAGATCGGCAGGTACACCACCATGATGATCAGTTGCCCGAAAATCAGCGCCCGTCGTGCCTCCTTGGCGGCCGAGAACACTTCGTGCAAGCGCTCGCTGCGGGTTAACAATCGACCGTGACGCTGTTGCGCATGGGCCAGGCGGCGAATAGCGTTCTCGACGATCACCACGGCGCCGTCAACGATAATGCCGAAGTCCAGCGCGCCCAGACTCATCAGGTTGGCGCTGACCTTATTGGTGAACATGCCGGTAAAGGTGAACAGCATCGCCAGCGGAATCACCATCGCCGTGATCAATGCCGCGCGGATATTGCCAAGGAACAGGAACAGCACCGCGACCACCAGCAATGCGCCTTCAAAGAGGTTTTTCTTGACGGTGGCGATGGCTTTTTCAACCAGATTGGTGCGGTCGTAAACCGTGACCGCCACCACGCCCATGGGCAGCGTGCGGTTGATCTCCTCAAGTTTTTTCGCCACGGCCTGAGACACGCTGCGGCTGTTTTCACCGATCAACATGAAGACGGTCCCCAGCACCACTTCACGGCCGTTTTCCGTGGCCGCGCCGGTACGCAACTCACGCCCGATCTCGACCTGGGCAACATTGCGAACACGGATCGGCGTACCGTCCGAGGTGGTGATGACAATATTGGCGATGTCGTCGATAGACGCCACCTGCCCCGGTGCGCGGATCAGCAACTGTTCACCACTGCGCTCGATATAACCGGCACCCACGTTGGCATTGTTACGCTCCAGCGCCGTGACCAAGTCATTCAACGTCAGCTTGTAGGCCGCAAGACGCTTGGGGTCTGGGGCTATCTGGTATTCCTTGGCAAAGCCGCCGATGGTGTTGATTTCGGCCACGCCCGGCACGTTGCGTAGCTGCGGCTTGATGATCCAGTCCTGAATCACACGCAGGTCGGTGGGCGTGTAGGGCGTGCCGTCCTCCTTGAGCGCGCCGTCTTCGGCCTCGACGACCCACAAGAAAATTTCCCCAAGGCCGGTGGAGATCGGTCCCATCGCGGTTTCGATACCGGCGGGTAATTGTTCACGGGCGCCTTGCAGGCGTTCGTTAACCAATTGGCGGGCGAAGAACAGGTCGGTGCCGTCCTTGAAGATCACCGTCACCTGGGACAACCCGGAGCGTGACAACGATCGGGTCTGCTGCAGCCCCGGCAGCCCGGCCATTGCGGTTTCGATGGGAAAGGTGATGCGCTGCTCGGTTTCCAGCGGCGAAAAACCGGCCGCTGCCGAGTTGATCTGTACCTGCACATTGGTGATGTCGGGCACCGCATCGATAGGCAGTTTCTGATAGCTGGCGATGCCGATTGCAGCCATCAACAGCACCGCCAGCAGCACGATGATGCGCTGCTCGATGGCGAATTGGATAAGGCGCTCAAACATGGGGAATCACTCGCAGGATCAATGGGCGTGCTCGGCCGAGCCTTTGCCCAGCTCGGACTTGAGGATGAAGCTGCCAACCGTCGCCACCTGCGCGCCGGCGTCGAGACCTTTGCGCACTTCGACATAGCCGTCCTGGCTAATGCCCAATTCAAGGTGACGCGTGACAAAGCCGTGCTCCGTGCGCTCGAACACCGAAGGCTTGTCCTCGACGGTCTGAATCGCTTCCTGGGGCACGGTGACCTTGGCCGTGTAGGTCTCGGTGGCCAACTGAACGCTGACAAACAAACCTGGGCGCCAGGCATCATCAGGGTTGGGTACCGTCACACGCACAGTGGCGGTGCGCGTCTGCTCACCCAGCAGGCTGCCGACGTAGGCGACGTTACCGAGCACTTCGTTGCCCATTTCGGTGGAGCTGACGTTTACCGGTGTGCCGACTCGAACCTTGTTCAAGTCCTTGGGAAACACACCGAAGGTCACCCACACCTGGGACAGGTCCGAGAGGGTGAAAGCGTTGCTGGTTTCGCTGACCACTTCACCCACGCCGAGGTGTTTTTCCACCACCACACCGGCGAACGGCGCACGCAGCTCGTAGCGGTTGCCGCCGGCCAATACCGCGCTGCCACTCAGTGCGGTCATCTTTTGACGGGCGTTGTTTCGCGCGATTTCGGCCTCTTGCAAGGTTTGGCGCGCTAGCAGGTAATCCTGCTCGGCAGAGATTTTGTCCTGCCACAATTGGCGCTCGCGCTGCAATGTGGTGCGGGCCAGTTCGACGCGGCGTTCGCTGGCAGCCAGCTCACTGCGCTGGTCGGAAATCTGCTGGCTGGCGATCACCGCCAACAGCTCACCTTTTTTTACCGACTGGCCGAGGTTGACCTTCACCGACTCCACCACGCCCGCGGTACGCGGGACGATGTGCGAGGTGCGGTCTTCGTCGAAACGCACCTCAGCCGGCAACGTCAACAGGGTGCTGAGCGAACGTGACTGGGCCTGTGCCAATTGAATACCGGCCACCTGGATTTGCTGCTCGGTAAGTTCGAGGGCACCTTCTTCTTCGTCGGCTTTTGCTAAACCGGACAGCATCAGGCCCAAGGCGACGGCAAGCGCCAAGCCGTATTGTTTGTTCATCGGTCACTCCTGGAGAAATCAAAACCGGGCGAGGTCGCCGTAGATCCGTTCGATGCGCACCCAGGCGTCGGTGGCCTGGGCGGTCGCCGCTAGGTACTGGGTACGTGCTGCGATCAGGGTGCGCTGGGCGTCGAGCACTTCGAGGAAGTTGAATTTGCCCATCTCGAAGCCACGGGTGGCGCTGTCCACCGCGTTTTGTGCGGCGGGCAAAATCTGCTCGTTGAACCCGCGCACTTCGGTATTGGCGGTTTGCCACAGGTCCAAAGCCTGCCGGGTTTCAGTGCGCAGGCGCAGCTCGACGGCGTTGCGCAGGTCGCGAGCCTGGTCCGCGCGACGGCTAGCGGCGAGTACGTTGCCCTGATTGCGGTTGAACAACGGGATAGGCATCGATACCCCCAACACGTTCACGCGCTCGCGTGCACTGGCGTCGTATTGGCTGCCGATAGACACATCGAGATCGGGAACCCGCTGGGCTTTCTCCAACCCCGCGCTGGCCTCGCTTTGCAGGATTTGCAGTTCGGCCAGGCGCAACTCGGCCGTTTGCTCAAGGCGCGCCAGTAACTGTGTCGCTGATGGCAGGGGTGGAGCCGATTGGCTTTGTGCGGCAACTGCCTGGAAGTCCGGCGTGGCGCTACCGGTACTGGTGGCCAGGCGACGGTAGGCATCGGTAAGGCCAATCTGCGCGCGATTCAACTCCAGCCGTATTTCCGAAAGCTGCACCTGAGCGCGAGTGGCCTCCACGGGCGATGATTTACCTGCGCTAACCCGACCGTTGGCGACGATCAGGCCGCGCTCGGCCAACGTTAGAGAGCGTTGCGCCAGATCGAGGCGCTCTTGGGCACGCAGGGCCGCATAGTAACGGTCGATCACATCGGCGCGCAGACCGTTGCGGCGCTGTTCCAGAGTCAGCGCGGCCGCCTCCTGAGCGCGTGTGGCGACGTCGATACGCGCCCCCCGTTTGCCGCCCAGTTCAAGCGTCTGACTGAGTTTGATCGTGGTAGTACGGGTATCGCGGCGGGTGTCTTCGGCATCCCAGGAAGCAACCGGGTTGGGGATCAAACCGGCCTGTTGGCGACCGCCCTCGGCGATATCGATTTCCCACCGGGCAGCCGCCAAATCGGGGTTGTTGGCAAATGCGCTTTGCAGGGCGGAATCGAAGTTAAGGGTTTGTGCCGAGACGGCACTTGCGGTCGCCCACAACAGCGTCGCCCCCAAGAGGTTTTTAACGGAAATTGCCATAACGAGAGTTCCACGCCCATGAAGTCAAAGCTGCAGCAATGTAGCGCTCGCGACTTATCAGGGCGGTGGAGGGAAAATTACAAATACGACAGCAATGGCTCTACAGCGGGCGTTGACGACGACTACCACTGATCGCACCAAAACAGTACACCAGCACTTGGCCAGCGCGGCATCAGGTATGCTTTTCGGACAGAAACAAAAAGTAACAATTTCTCAATCTGTTCGATAAGGAGTCCCGTTTTGGAGTTATCGACTGCCGCGTGGATGGTTCACGACACCCGCCTGATGTTTTGCGTGCTGCTGGCCATCGCCAGCATCATTGTGCTGATCAGCGCCACCAAGCTACCGCCCTTCCTGTCGATCCTGATCGGCACCTTCATCGCCGGGGTCGGCGCCGGGTTGCCACCGGAAGAAGTGGCCAAGGCGTTCAGCAAGGGTGCCGGGGCGATTCTTGGCGAAGCCGGGATCATCATTGCCTTGGGTTCGATGCTGGGCGCGCTGATGGCTGAGTCCGGCGCGGCAGACCGAATTGCCACCACCCTGCTCGGGCTGGGCAAGGGCAAGTCTCTGCCCTGGGTGATGGCGCTGGTCGCGATGGTGATCGGCTTGCCGCTGTTCTTCGAGGTAGGCCTGGTGATGATGGTGCCGATCATCTTCGTGATGGCCAAACGTTCGAACCAGCCGCTGCTGAAAATCGCTATTCCGGCGCTCGCGGGCATGACCACCTTACACGCCCTGATGCCACCGCATCCGGGGCCGCTGATTGCGGTGGGCGCGCTGCACGCCGACCTGGGGCTGACCATGTTGCTGGGGTTTTGCCTGGCGGTGCCGGCGGTGATCCTCGCGGGCCCGATCTACGGCAACTGGCTGTCCAAGCGCCTGCACGTGGATGAGCCGGCGGATATCGGCGCGCTCTTCAGCGCACCGCCCAAGGCACCGCGCCAGCCGAGCTTTGCGGTGTCATTGCTGATCATTTTGTTGCCGGTGATTTTGATGCTAGGCAGCACCTTGGCCAAAGTCGCGCTGCCGGCAGAGAGCACCATCGGCCTGACCCTGAAATTCATGGGTGAACCGCTGATCGCCCTCGGTTTGGCCGTGATCGCCGCCGTGATCTGCCTGGGCTGGGCCGCCGGCATGCCGCGAGCTGAAGTCGGTAACACCCTGCGCAAAGCCCTCGCCCCCATCGCCGTGTTACTGCTGACCATCGGCGCCGGCGGCGGCCTCAAGCAAACCCTGCTGGACGCCGGCGTCAGCCAGACCATCAGCAAGGTCGCCGAAGGCGCCCACATGCCATACCTGCTACTCGCGTGGTTGATCGCCGTGGCATTGCGCCAGGCCACCGGCTCGGCGACCGTTGCCACCACCACGACGGCCGGCATCCTGGCGCCGATGATGGCGGGGTTGGCGGCGACACAAAGCTCGTTGGTAGCGTTGGCGATTGGCGCCGGCTCAGTGTTCTTCTGCCACGTCAACGACGCCGGGTTCTGGATGGTGCGCGAGTACTTTGGCTTGCAGTTGAAGCAGACGATCTGGGTGTGGTCGGTGTTGCAGACGATTGTGTCGGTGGTCGGGCTGGTAGGTACGCTGTTGCTCTGGCACTTCCTGACCTGACGCTCAGGTCGCCAAGGTGTGGCGCTTGCCAAACAGCGCCACACTCACCACCCCCACCGCACCCATCACCACGCAATAGCCCACGCAAATCCACGGGCTCGTTGGCATCAACGCAATCAGCATCAACGGCGTCGTACTCGCCCACAACGCGTAGGCAATGTTGTAGGTAAACGAAATCCCCGACACCCGTACCTGGGCCGGAAACAAACCGACCATCACCGACGGTACCGCACCGACCACGCCGCAACTCAGGCCCGCCACGGCGTACGCCGCGCCCAGCCAGATACCGCCGTTGATCAAACTGGCATACAGCAGCGCAATCCCCACCGGCAGCAGCAGGCTGTAGACCAACACCGCGCGCCAAGCGCCGATGCGGTCTACCAACAGGCCGGCCAGCACACAGCCGATGTTCAAGAAGACGATGCCCAGCGCACTCAACGCAAAGGTGTGGCTAGGGGTCATGCCAAAGGTTTTTTGCATCATCGTCGGGGTGATAACGACGAGGACCACCACGGCCGACGTGAGTACGCACGTGAGGATCATCGCCGGTAGCAACACCGCCCGATGGTCACGCAATACGGTGCGTAGGGGCAGCTCAGCGCCAGCCTGGCGGCGGGCCTGCATTTCGAGGAACACTGGGGTTTCGCTGAGCCAGCGGCGCAGCCAAACACCGATCACACCGAAGACCCCACCCAATAGGAAGGGGAAACGCCAGGCGTAGTCGAGGATCTCGGCCGGGGTAAAAACCTGCGCCAGCAAGGTCGCGGTGAGTGCGCCGAGCAGGTAGCCAAAGGTCAGGCCCGCCTGCAGGAACCCCAAGGCGTAGCCGCGATGATTCGTCGGTGCGTGTTCGGCGACAAAGGTCCACGCGCTAGGCACCTCGCCCCCCACGGCCGCGCCTTGAAGCACCCGCAGCACCAGCAGGATCAGCGGTGCGAAATAACCGATTTGCGCGTAGGTCGGCATGATGCCGATCAGCAGGCAGGGCAATGCCATCATCAGGATGCTCAGGCTGAATACGCGCTTGCGCCCCAGGTGATCGGCGAAGTGCGCCATGAGGATGCCGCCCAGCGGGCGTGCCAGATAGCCGGTGACGAAGATGCCAAAGCTTTGCAGCAGGCGCAGCCATTCAGGCATTTCCGGGGGGAAGAACAATTGGCTGAGGGTCAGCGCAAAGAACACGAAAATGATGAAGTCGTAGATTTCCAACGCGCCACCCAAGGCGGCCAGGCCCAGGGTTTTGTAGTCGGAGCGGGAAAAACGCTGCGCCTGTGGAGAGAAGGTGGCAGTCATGATGAGGCTCGGCAGACAAACAAAATGGCGTGCAGGTTATGAGTTGAGCCGGATGATGGCAATCGCGACAGATATATTTGTTTTCCTCATGGATCGATGAAGATAACTGCATTCCCATATCAATGGCCGTAGCGGAACATGCCGAAAAATTGCCTCCCCATAATAAGTACAAGAGGAATGACTCGTGGCCGATGCTATCGAAGAAAGCCGCTATGCCCGCTTTGCCCTGCGCTGTTCCAGCTTCGCCGAGCGCTGGTTCCCCGACTCGTGGGTGTTTGCCGCCCTCGCCGTGATCATCGTTGCGGTGGCGACCCTGGGCATGGGCGCGGCACCGACCGAGGCGGCCAAGGCGTTTGGTGACGGCTTCTGGAGCTTGATCCCGTTCACCATGCAGATGGCCTTTGTGGTGATCGGCGGTTATGTGGTGGCCAGTTCGCCGCCTGCGGTGAAGTTGATCGACCGCCTGGCGCGTATTCCAAAAAACGGCCGCTCAGCCGTGGCCTGGGTGGCGTTGATCTCTATGGTTGCATCCTTGTTGAACTGGGGCCTGTCCCTGGTGTTCGGCGGTTTGCTGGTGCGGGCGCTGGCGCGTCGTACGGATTTGCGCATGGATTACCGCGCGGCCGGTGCGGCGGCTTATCTGGGGCTTGGCGCCGTGTGGGCGCTGGGGCTGTCGTCGTCGGCGGCGCAGTTGCAGGCCAACCCGGCCAGTTTGCCGCCGTCGATTTTGTCGATCACCGGGGTGATTCCGTTCACCGACACGATCTTCTTGTGGCAATCGGGTGTGCTCTTGCTGGCGCTGATCGTGGTGTCGCTGATCATCGCCTACGCCACTGCGCCCGGCCCGAACAGTGCGCGTGATGCCAAGGCGTGTGGCGTTGACCCGGCGTTCAACCTGCCCAAGATCCAAGCACCGACCCGCCCGGGAGAGTGGCTGGAACACAGCCCGTTGCTGACGATCCTGCTGGCGTTGCTGGCGGCCGGCTGGCTGTTTCATGAGTTCTCGACCAAGCCGGCGATCAGCGCGATTTCAGGGCTGAACACCTATAACTTCCTGTTCATCATGGCCGGCGCACTCTTGCACTGGCGCCCACGCAGTTTCCTCGATGCGGTGGCCCGTGCGGTGCCAACCACCACCGGTGTGTTGATCCAGTTTCCGCTGTATGGCTCGATTGCCGCGCTGATGACGGTGGTCAAGGGCGGCGACGGCCAGACCCTGGCGCACCATATCTCTACCTTCTTCACCTCCATCGCCTCCCACGACACCTATGCGCTGTTGATGGGCGTGTACTCGGCGGTGCTGGGCTTCTTTATCCCGTCGGGCGGCGGCAAGTGGATCATCGAAGCGCCTTACGTGATGCAAGTGGCCAATGACCTGCAATACCACCTCGGCTGGGCGGTGCAGATCTACAACGCGGCCGAAGCGCTGCCCAACCTGATCAACCCGTTCTATATGCTGCCGCTGCTGGGGGTGCTGGGGTTGAAGGCGCGGGATTTGATTGGGTTTTCGTTTGTGCAGTTGCTGGTGCACACGCCGCTGGTGTTGTTTCTGTTATGGGCGCTGGGGACGACGCTGAAGTATTTACCGCCGGTAATGCCTTAAAAACAGCAGCGCGCTTTAAGTGGCCAGCAGCACGCTTGCCACTTAAGGCCGCCTTTTCTGGTGAAGTGCGCGGCCTTGTCCCACCCACGACAAAGGTTAGCCCTGACTTCGCGCGCCAACGTCTTTGATTAACCTGATTCGGATTACCGCTCACACACCGCCAAGGACAATCCGATGACGCCGCTATCCAAATCACTGGAAGAGTTGATCAATGCAATCTACAAGGACGATACCGTGTCGTTCGTCGAGTACAGGGCCTTGCGAGACGATGCCGATCGCCGCATGGCAGCCGTTATCAGGGAGTTCGGGCTGCATAACAATGTGACAGCCTTCCAGAAAGCCGTGGACGTGGTCATGCAACTCTTGCAGACCAGCGTCATCGATGCAAAAAAAGCCAAGCTGACTGACTTGGGTGAGGCCATCGTCAAAGATGCACTGACGGCCCAGGTGGAATACCTGCGCGCCGGCAGCCAGATGGCACTGCGCCTGCTATGACTTGCTGATTCAAATCTCTGTCTTCGTTCCGTCACACTGCATTGCTACCGTCCTGCGAAATATCTTGCAACATCTCGCTTGGGATTCCCGCAATGACCGATGAGCACGAAGACCGCCCTTCTCCCGATTCCATCACTCAAGCGCCGGTCGACACCAGCCGCCGGCGCTTCCTGGGGGGCGCGGCCGTTTTGGGAGTCGGTGCGACCTTGAGCGCCTGCGGCAATACCAGCGAAACACCCGTCAAGCCGGTGGCGAAGCCGCTCACGCCCCAAGAGTTGGACAAGGCCCTGCAAGATCAGGTGAAAACCGTGGTGGTGATCTATGCCGAGAACCGCAGCTTCAACAATCTATTTGCGGATTTCCCTGGCGTAGAGAAACCACTGTCGGCACTTTCTGCCGCAGACACTCAACAACGCGACCGCGACGGCAGCCTGCTGACCACCCTGCCCCCGGCCTGGGGCGGCGTACTGCAAGTCGGCCCGCAAAGCGTGGACGGCGTGACCTACCCCAGCGAAGTGCAATTCCAGCAAAACCTGCCAAACGCGCCGTTCGCCCTCAAAGGCCCGAACGCCGAAGACCTGCCCTTGAGCCTGGTCACCCGCGACTTGTGGCACGTGTTCTATCAAAACCAAATGCAGATCAACGGCGGCAAGAATGACAATTTCGTCGCGTGGGCCGATTCAGGCGGCCTGGTGATGGGTTATTACGCTCAGAGCCGTTATGCCCTGCGCCTGTGGGATGTGGCCAAGGAGTTTGTGCTCTGCGATAACTTCTTCCAGGGCGCTTTCGGTGGCTCGTTTCTCAACCACCAGTACCTGATCAGCGCCACCGCGCCGTTTTACCCGAATGCCGCGCAGTCGGTGGCCAAGGCGCAGATCGCCACCCTGCAAAGTGATGACCCTACCGACCCGCGCCTCAAGCCGCTGGAAAAGTCCCCGGCCAGCGCCATGACCGGCGCGCCGCAGTTCGGCCCCAGTGCCCTGACGCCGGACGGTTTCGCCGTAAACACCCTCGCCCCGCCCTACTGGCCGACCTGGATTCGCGACCCGCAAAACCCCGATTACTCCAAGCCCGACCTGCCCAACGTGCTGGTGCCGCAAACCCACGAGCATATTGGCGACAAGCTGTCGAAAAAGAACGTCGACTGGGCCTGGTATGCCGGCGCCTGGCAAGCCACGTTGGATCAATTCAAGGATTCGGGTGGCATTCCGAAAATCCCGAACTTCCAGTACCACCACCAACCCTTCAACTACTTCAAGCAACAGGGCCCCGAGAACCGCGCCGAGCGTGATAAACGCCTGCGCGATGGCGGTTTGGGCGATGAGTCCAGTACCAACCGGTTTTTCGCCGATGCCCAGGCCGGTAAGTTGCCTGCGGTGAGCTTCTACAAGCCCCAAGGCAACCTGAACATGCACGCCGGTTACGCCGACGTGGCCTCGGGCGACCGCCATATCGCCCGCGCCTTGAAGGTGCTGCAAGAGAGCCCGCAGTGGAAAAACATGGTGGTCGTGGTGACCGTCGATGAAAACGGCGGCTGGTGGGACCACGTGGCACCGCCCAAAGGCGACCGCTGGGGCCCTGGCACGCGGATTCCCGCGCTGGTGGTGTCGCCCTTTGCGCGCAAAGGCACGGTGGACCATACGGTGTATGACACCGCATCGATCCTGCGCTTGATCACGCGGGTATTTCAGTTGGAAAAACTCGACGGCCTCAAGCAGCGCGATGACGCAATGATCGCCCGTGGCCAGAAACCCATGGGCGACCTGAGCAATGCCTTGCAGTTCGACGTGTAGGTTTTCTTATCCAATAGCGACACGCCGGGTGATTTAACACGCGGCCTTGCTGGTCAGCCGCTACTGTGAGGGAAGGGTTTTCACCCCGCGCAGACGGGCTTTCGCTGACAAGGAACCACGCATGTTTAGACCTACCAGGCTGTCCTACACCTTGGCCGCACTGATGGCCAGTGCGGTCGTACAGGCCGATATCGAGGTGCCACTGGGGAGCACGCAACGTGTCACCCAGTTGTTCGCGTTCCCCAATAACTGCAATGTGATCTGCTTTCGGCCATGGACGCTGGAACAGACTGCCGAGCATTATCTGGTTCAAAGCCTGCAACGGGACGGCTACAACCGCGCCAAGGTCAGTGTGAAGAGCCAGGAGGGGCAACTCTCGGCAATTTTTACCGGCGTTCCCGACAGCTACGGCCAGCCCCTCACCACGTTACTCAATACCGCCGATTTGGCGTACGAGGGCGCCAGCAAGCTCAACCTTGATGGCAAGTGGGCCTATAACTGGTACCTGTTCCTGCCGCTGGGCATGGCGTTGCAAAACCGTAAGAGCATCGAGCTGCTGCACTTCCCGCCGGATTATTCACTGACCCAGGCCCAGGACTACCTGGAATCGGCCACCACTGACCGCTGGGCCAGCCTGCTGACCGACAACGGCATCCCAGCCACTGAGACGCCGGCCTACCAGACCATTATCGATATCGCGCCCATCGCTGCGCCTTCCAATGCGGGCAAGGACCTGGAAAACGTCTACAGCTACTTCACCCATTACCAAACGCGCATGGTCAAGGAATTGAGCCTGTTACCCAACGGCTCTTTGCCGATGGTGGCGTTCGGCTCACCGGTACGCAGTTGGATCAAACAGCAATACGGGCAGAGCGTGGGCGTACTGGGGTTGGCGAAAATCAGCCCCGAGGCGGGTAAAACCGTATCGGTATTGGGCGCCAATCACCCGAGTTACATCTGGTATGCCGCCGACCCCGCGAGCTACGACGGTAACGAGCAGCAAGCCGACGAAGCGGGCCTGAAGGTCATGGGCCAGGACCTGAGCGCCGCCTGTTGGCAAGCGGGCATGGGGCAAAAACCTGCGAGCGACCCAAATGTGCAGCTCAAGGCCTGTATGAACACCTGGCAGGTCACGCGCAAAGAGCAGACCTGCGAGTTGTTTTACACCTCGGTTCGCAACCTGACGCCAGATCAGGCCAATGCCAAATGCGCCACGCCGGCCATCAAGGCCCAGTTGAAACAACTGAAAAATGAAACCCCGACGCCCTCTGTTGCGGCTCCAGCCCTGTGACCTGGGGGGGCAGCGCAAAAAAAGCCGATTTCTACTGTCAACTTTGACAGTAGAAATCGGCCACGACATCAGTAAGTCTTGGGCGGCGTCCATTTGCTGCAAGACTGGCAGTCAGATCACATCCGCAGGTCGTTGCAGCCGAACCAAGGAGAGTTATGAAAACTCAAGCCATGGATAAGGCTAAAACCATCACGCCTGCATGCCTTTACCCATTCAAGTCCCTGACCGTTGAACAGGGCTACCCCTCGACCCGTCAATTCCAGGTGGAGAACAATGGCCTCAAGGCACGCACACCCTTCGACAGCCGTGTACGTATTGCCAGGATTTCAGGCTGGGCGGTGAGCGAACGACGCTCGCAGACTGTGCAGCTGTCTTCACGCATTCATCTTTACGATTGCTGGTTCTGCGGCCTGCTACAGCATTCGTGCAACCCGAACGTGTTTGTCGATACGACCTACCTGGAGCTCTGGACCCTGCGCCCCATTTCGCCTGGCGACGTACTCACGATGGATTACGCCGTCACCGAAGACGTATTGTCCCGACAGTTTGCGTGCGAATGCCACGAGCTGTGCTGCCGGCACTGGATCACCGGCCGGCAGCAACAACTGAACGCCGAGGGCCAGGCGTTCATGGCCCAGTGGCAGGCACGCAAACCGTCTTAGGCTTCGCCCAGCGGACGCAGGCGATATTGCGGTGGCAACTGCTCAAAACCACTGATCGTGGTGTTCAAGCTCTTCCAACGGCCATCCTTGATGCCGTAGATGCAGCCGTGGATCGACAGGTTCTGCCCACGGTGCCAAGCGTTTTGCACAATGCTGGTGTGGCCAACGTTGGCCACCTGCTGGATCACGTTGAGCTCGCACATGCGGTCGACACGTTCTTCTTCGGTCGGCAACTGGGCGAGTACGTCACGGTTTTCGTAGTAGAGGTCACGAATGGTGCGCAGCCAACCGTCGATCAGGCCGAACTGGCGGTCCTGCATCGAGGCGCGCACGCCGCCACAACCATAGTGGCCGGTGACCAGAATGTGTTTGACCTTGAGCACGTCGACCGCGTACTGGATCACCGACAGGCAATTGAGGTCGGTGTGCAGCACCACGTTGGCCACGTTGCGGTGCACAAACAGGTCACCCGGCAGCATGCCAACAATCTCGTTGGCCGGCACGCGGGCGTCGGAGCAGCCTATCCAGAGGTACTCGGGGGTTTGCTGGCGGGCGAGCTTGGCGAAGAATTCGGGATCTTCCTGTTTGATCGCATCCGCCCAGCGTTCGTTGTTATCAAGCAGGTCTTGTAATTCGTTCATCAGGGAAAGCCTCAGGAATGATGCGCAGTTTTGTGACTGACCAGCCCTCGTCCAGGTCACGCCGAGCGCAAATAAGCTTGAATCTTTAGGGCGCCGCGCCTGTCCACACACTATAAGCCCCACAGTATGAGGATTGGCCATGACTGAATCACGACGCCCCTACGGCGCTACGCAGCCCGAACCCATTGATGACAACGAAGACCGCATGGGGTCGATGCGCGAGCTGGATTTTGACGAGCAGGAGCCCACTGCTGAGATTGGCGATGAGATCCCCCGCCGTGAACGCGAACACCTGATGCCCGACGAACGGGTGCGCGAAGCGGGGCTAACCGGCGCGTCAACGGATGATCATGAGCCGACCGACGATGATATGAGCCCTGAAACCCTGATCCATGAAGATGGGGCGCGGGATGCACGGGAGGAAGGCGAAGATAATCCGGCGGATTATGATTTGAGTATTGTGGATGAAGATGAGATTGGCGGCGGGAATGGGTTGGATGAGGCCGAGTTGGCCGATATTGACCCGGTAGACGGCAACCGCTGATTCACCGCACAACTCATTGTGAAACTGGCCCTTGTGGGAGCTGGCTTGCCTGCGATAGCGGTGGTGCATGAAACACCGTCATCGCGGACAAGCCCGGCTCCCACAGGGAACGGTGTTCACATTGGATCGTGTGTTTAGTCGACGAGCGTGCAGGCCATCACCACGGCATCTTCGCGCCCGCCGACGGCCGGGTAGTAATCGCGCCGACGGCCAATCTCGTTGAAACCGTAGCGTTCATACAAACGAAACGCCCCGGTGTTGCTATCACGCACCTCCAGGAAACACTCCCGCGCACTGGCGGCATACGCTCGGGACATCAGGTGTTCAAGCAACGCCAACCCCAAACCGCGCCCCTGGTTTTCCGGCTTGACGGTGATGTTCAGCAAATGCGCCTCATCGAGGATGATTTGCACCACCCCGTGGCCCACCTGCTGCTCACCTTCAAACATCAGCCAAATTTGGTACTTGCCCAGCCCGTCGAGAAAAATCCCACGGGTCCAGGGGTGGCTGAACGCCGCGTATTCGATTTTCAGCACGGCATCGAGGTCGGCCTCGGTCATCGGGCGGAAGGATAAAGCCTCACTCATCGGTTGTTTTCCAGCGCGCCATCAGCCGGCGCATGGCTTGCCAGACATCAGCCTTACGCTGTGGCTCTTCCATTAATAATTCCAGGCCCGGCAGGGCCCATACCGAGCCCAGGCCTTCGACCTGTAGCTCGCGGTACCAGGCTTCGGCGTTGGCCTCACCGGCAAAGCGCACGGCGGGCAGGCCAATCAGCCACAGGCACACGCAGGGTTCGTCTTCCAGGCGGGCCGAGACAAACCCTTGCACAAAATCACGCGCAGCTTCGGGGCCCTGGTCCATGTTGCCGCGCACCAGCAGAGGCCAACGCACGGGATCACCGATAATCTGCGGGCTGTCGGGCAGGCCGGCGGCGCGCAGCATGTCTTTGAGCAGCATGTAGGCCGGGTCGCGGGTCTGGAAGCGTTCGCCGGTAGGTAGTTCCACCAATAGCAGGCAACGCCCGGCACGCAGCAATTGCAGGGCAAAACGCGGTGGCTGGACGACAGGCGCCTTGACCACCGGGGCAGCCTGGTCGGCCACCTTGGCCGCCTTGGTCACCGGCGATGGCCGAGGCACTTCAATCTTGGCCCGCTCCACCACTGGCCGCACGGGCGCCTCAGCCTTGACCACCGCCACCGGCGCAGCCGCTTCTTCACCCGAAGCCTCGAATGCCTCATAGGGCTCAAGCGCCTCCAGCAGCTCGGGCCGTGACGGCGCGGCAAACGGCAGTTCGGTGCGGGGCAGCCAGTTGACCACCTGCATGGCAGTCAAGTAAGCGCGACGTCGGGACTCGATAAGCACAGCTCGGCCACTTGTGGATAACTAAAGAGCGGGGATTCTACCGCTGTTCGGCAACAATCGCCCACTGCGCACTGACCGGCTGTGGATAAAACCCGGGCCTGATGCAGTACAATCGCGACTTTTCAACGCCAACCAACCGGCCATTCCCATGATCGAACCCAAGCGCGTCCTACGCGCCCTCGCCGAACACTGGGCCTTACTTGAGCCACTGTGCGAACACTTCGACCAAGGCACCTTGAGCCTTGGCGAGCTGCGCGCGCAACTGGCCGCCCAACAACTGGACAGCACGCCCCAGGACATCACCAGCCTGCTGGACGTGTGGATTCGCCTGGATATCCTGGTACCTGTCGCCAAGAGCCCGAACCGTTTCGAGCTCAATGCGCAGATCCACGACTTCCTGGCTTATCTTCGCAAGGAGCACCGGCTTGGCCTGTGCCTGGAAATCGAAGCCTACCTGCGTCACCTTGAGCGCTTGGCCGGTTATATCCAGGACGCTTTCGACATTCGTGATGGCCACGACCTCGCCCGCCAACTGCGCTTGCTGGATATGCGCGTACGGGACGTGCTGAAAAAACTCGCCAACGATGAACAAGCCCTCGCCGCCGTGGCCGATCGCGCCAAGACCAGCGACCGGCAGATCCCGTTGCGCCAGCGTTATGCCGAGGTACTGGCAACCTGGGACGAATACGTTGAGCCGATGATCCAACTGGTGAACGCCGACGGCGCCTTCGAACAAGGCGTGCGCAAGGTCGAAAATGTGCTGCTACGCATGCTCACCGAGCAACAGCGCCTCGGCCACCTGGTGGACGACGACATGCTGCTGCGCACCCACGCACGCATCCTCGAAATGCAGACCAGCGCCCAGCTGACCTTGCGCCATGCCCGTGAATTGCTGTTGCCGCTGCGTGAAGAAGCGCGCCGGCACAACGCCGTGACCCGTGGCGCGGCGTTGGCCCTGTCGGCCATTCGCCGTAAGGGTTTGGACGCCGTGCCGCAAGCGGCGATGCCGATGTTTACGCGCCCACAAAGCACCTTTCTGGGCAGCGCGAGCCAGGTGGAAGCCTATGTGTACGCACTGGCGAACTTCGAGCCGAAACCGGCGCGATTCCCCAAGGCGCATAAATCCCACAAGGGCGACGCCCAGCGTGCACCGCGCACGGTCAAGGAAATGCTCGAACGCTGCGAAGACGCGCTGCCGATGCCAGACCTGATGACCTGGCTGCTGGAGCAAGAGCCGGACGGCGCCACCGACGAATTGCTGTACTGGTTCTCGCGCCTGTCACGCGAAAAGCGCTTCAAGCGCGAACGCCTGGAACGCCGCGATTACCACACACACGAGCACCAGGTCAGCCTGCGCTCCTTCGCCCTGCTCCCGGCCTCCTCTGATGCGGCCGAGCATTCTGCGAGTACACCCAATGCATCTTGATCTATCCGAACTGTCCCAGCTGGCGCCGATCTTTCGCGAGCTGTTCAAGGGTTATCACGTCAGCCGCCGCGACCCGGAGCTGTACGCCCAGCTGTCGAACTTCCAGGACCAATACCGCACGCTGTTCAAGGCCCTGGGCTTTGAGCTGGTGTGCGATACGCGCGGTTTCTACTACTTCGTGCCGGACTCGGCCATCGCCAGCGCGCAGGTGAACAAGACGGCGCAGCGCTTGGCGTTGTTCACCTTCATCATCGTCGAACACTTGGCCGACCAGGGCCGCGACCCGATCGCCGTGCTCGACGGCGGCAGCCTGGGCCGCGATGAGCTGCCGTCGCTGCTGGAGAAGTACCGCGACCTGTTTATCCAGGCCGAAGTGCAGACTCAGGAAGAACTTGAAGAAAAAATCATGCGCCGCATGACCCAACTCGGGTTTGCCAGCGAAGACAACGGTATCTATCGCTTCCTGCCGCCGATGCACCGCTTCCTCGATGTGTGCTTGTCAGTGCAGCAAGATCGCGATCTGGCGGCCAGCGTACACAGCGTGTTGCCATTGCCGGCGCCAGTGATCATCGACGAAGACAGCGATGAAAAATTGCTGAAAACCGATGACCCGCTCGATCTGAGTGACTTCGAAGAAGAAAGCGAAGAAGACGCCATGGCCCGCGCCATTGCCGAAGAACAGGAGACCGACGCATGAGCAAGGAACGCTACGGCATCCGCCGCTTCGCCCTATTGAACACCGCCGGCTACAGCCTGGGTTTGTTCCCGCTGGAAGAACCGCTGTCGGTGTATGGCGCGAACAACCTGGGTAAATCCGCGTCGATCAACGCCTTGCAGTTCCCGATTTTGGCGCGCATGTCGGACATGAGTTTCGGCAAGTACACCCTGGAACAGTCGCGTCGCTTTTACTTCGCCACTGACACCAGCTACATCCTCGTGGAAGTCTCCCTGCCCCACGGCCCGCACGTTATTGGTGTGGTCGGTCGCGGCCCTGGCGGTGGTTTCGGCCACCAGTTCTTTGCCTACGCCGGCAAGCTGGACTTGGCCCACTACCAGAAGAACGACACCTGCCTGCGTCAGAAAGAGCTGTTCACCAACCTGGAGCGCGAAGGCCTGAAGGCCTACGAGCTCAAGCCGGACGAATTGCGCCGTTTGTTGGTGGGCGGCCATACGTCGATCCCGCTGGACCTGACGCTGATCCCGCTGCGCTCCACCAGCGAGCAGAGCCTGAAGACCTTCCGTGCGCTGTTTATCAACCTGCTGCACATGCGTGAAATCACCGCGGCCAAGCTCAAGCAATTGTTCCTGGATGCGTTCGAACACAGCCTGCGTTCCGGCAGTGTGGATTACATCGCGGCGTGCGAAGAAGCTTTCCGCGATGTGCGACGCATGGAACAGGACTACAACTCGTTGGTGGCCGCTGGGCCACTGGTTGAGGCGCTGGCCAATGGCGTGCGCCTGCGCGATGTATTGCGTGGCAAGTTGCATCGCCTGTCGCCACTGCTGGATTCGTTGCTGGGCACCTGGTCGGACTACGCCAGCGCGCGCAAGGAAGAGCTGACCATCCAGGCCGAGCACTACCGCGGCGAGCAAGACGCACTGCAAAACGACCAGCGCGGCGGCACCCAGGAGCTGATGCGCCTGGAGCGTGAGATCAGCGGCATCCAGCGTTGGCTGGGTGAGTTGTCCGTACTCAAGCATCGCTTTGCGCTGGTGGATGACGTGAAGGTGCTGGAGCAGCAGTTGCTGGCCGCCAAGGACGCTCACGATGAGCTGGCGGGTGCCCTGGCACAGTCGCGGCAGTTCAGCGCCGAGGACTTGGACGAGCGTCTGCGCGAGCTGGAAAAACGTTTGAAGTCGGTCAAGCAGCAGCTGGATCACGCGGACAACAACAGCTACGCCAAACTGCGTGAGGAATTCTCACAGCAGGATGTCGAGCGTCTGATGCGCTTGTTCAACAGTTCGCTGTTCAGCCTGCCGCTGGGCGAGCATGGCATCACGCTGGATGAGGAAGGCCAGTGGGTTAAATCCCTGGAGCAGATCCTTGATGGCTTCAAAGGCGAGCGTTTTGAAGTGCCGGGGCTGTCCATCGACATCTCCCACATTGAGCCGCCAGCGTTGCAGGCCCTGGCGGATCGTGCCGCGTTGCGCGACCAGAAAGAGCGTCTGGAAAAAGAGCTTAAGCAACTCAAGACCCAGCAGGCCGTAGCCTCTGATCGGGCGGCGAGCAAGACCCAGACCGAAGCGCTGTATCAACAGGTGCTGGATGCACAGAAGGCTTTGGAAGACTTCCGCCGTGCGCAAACCCTGAGCGCCGAAGAAGGCGAGAAACTGGAAAACCTGGCGCAGATGGAAGCGGCGCAGGATGAGTTGAAACGCTCCAGTGATGCGTTTACCGAACGCGTCCAGCAACTGTCCGCCAAGCTGCAACTGGTGGGCCGTCAGATTGGCGATATGGAAGCCAAGCAACGCACGCTGGATGACGCACTGCGCCGTCGTCAGCTGTTGCCGGCAGACCTTCCGTTCGGCACGCCGTTCATGGACCCGGTCGATGATTCCATGGACAACCTGCTGCCGTTGCTCAATGACTATCAGGACAGCTGGCAAGGTTTGCTGCGCGCTGATGGCCAGATTGAGGCGCTTTACGCTCAGGTTCGCCTCAAGGGCGTGGCCAAGTTCGACAGCGAAGATGATGTCGAGCGTCGTCTACAACTGCTGATCAACGCCTATGCGCACCGTACCGATGAAGCGCTGACGTTGGGCAAGGCGCGTCGTGCCGCGGTCACCGATATCGCACGTACTTTGCGCAATATTCGCAGCGACTACGACAGCCTTGAGCATCAGTTGGCGCTGTTCAACCGCGAGATCAACAAGCGTCAGGTCTCCAACTTGCAAAGCTTCCGTATCGTGCTGGCGCCGAACAAGGAAGCCCTCAAGCATATCGACCAGATCATCCACAGTGCCGGTCAATATGAAGAGGGCGAAACCCTGTCGGTCTTCGACCTGAGCCAGAGCGCCGAGCAAGACAACAAGAACGAAGAGGCCAAGGAATACCTGGCCCGTTTGGTGGCCGCCAACCATAACCAGTTGGGCCTCAAGGATTTGTTCGAGCTGGCGTTCGAGATCACCAAGGTGCATGGCCAACCGGTGATTCATACCGACATCGATGGCGCCGCGTCCAACGGCACCACCATGACCATCAAGGCGCTGACCAACATGTACTTGTTGCTGCACCTGATGGACCGCGACCAGGCCGGGCGCGTGCGTTTGCCGTACTACCTCGACGAGGCGGCGGACATCGATGAGAAAAACCAGGCGGCGCTGCTGGAGACCAGCTTGCAGCTGGGTTTTGTACCGATTCTGGCCAGTGTGAAGCCGCAGGTGTCCGCCCAGGTGGCGATCGACCTGGAGGGTGGAAGCGGGCCGAACGGGATCTATATCGATGAGGCGGATTGGAAGTACATCCGCCGTCATGATGGGGTGAAGGCGACGGTGAATGTGCAGGCGGATGAGCCGGAGCTGGATGAGGTCTGATTGGCTGGACTGAAATGAAAAAGGCCCCTGGATGTGAATCCAGGGGCCTTTTTTGTTGCCTGCTCAGGCCTCTTCGCGGGCAAGCCCGCTCCCACAGGGGTACGCATTCCAACTGTGGGAGCCGGGCTTGCCCGCGATGGCCGCGCCTCGGTCTACTTGCCGAGCGGGATCTTAGGCGCCCAGGTCAACCATTCCTCTTCAAACTTATCGAACAACGGGAACGTCTGCTGCGACCGTGCGGCATTGCCCATGCGCTCCCCGTCGGGTGTAGCGAAGGCAATCCCACCAGAGACGAGGGTTTCCAGCGATTCGGTGCGAACTGTCGCACCTTTAAACAGGCCGAAGTCCAGGCCAAACCCGCTGGTGTTCCAGAAGCGGCTGCCGCCACGCACCAACGGCGCATATTTAGGCTCGATCAGAATATGGATCAGCACGCGGTCGGCGGTCTGGCCCAGTTCGTAGCCGATGACTTTACCGACGGTGACCTCACGGTAGGTTACGGGCACACCTTCCTTCAACGAACCACGGCGTGCCGCACTGAGTGTCAGGCTCAGGCCTTCCTCGCGGTGGACGGCCTCTGGCGGCTGGTCCAGCGCAACGAAGTTCTTTTGCGGGCCGGCGTTTTTCGCAGCAGGTTGCACTTCGATGTACTGGCCGGTGACCAAGGTTTCCAGGTTCGAGGTTTTCATCAGGCCCAACTCCGGCTTGACCACCCAGAACTGGCTACCGGTGCGGGCGATGCGGTCCGCCACTTGGGTGATGCGCGCACTGAGCAGCACCGATTGCATGTCGGCACTGAGGTCGACGCTTTCGATCGTGCCTACATCCAGGCCTTTGAAGCGTACCGGCGTGCCGGGGCGCATGCCGTCAGCGCGGTCGACCTTGATGGTCACCAGGGTGCCATGTTGGTTGGCCGCTTCACGGTCGGCGAAGAGGCGGAAACGCGGGATGCGCTTTTTCAGCGGTACATTCTGCTCAGGGGTTTCGAACGCAATACCGCCGGCCATCAAGCTGGCCAGGGACTCACTCTTGACCTGGATGCCACCGGTGAGGCCGCCGGTCAGGGTGACGCCACTGGCATTCCAGAAGCGTGTCGAACCGTTGACCAGGTTTTCGTATTCCTTCTCGATATGGACGCCTATCACCAGTTGCTTCTTCTTGCGTGAGAACTGGTAGCTCTGTACCGAGCCGACCTTGACCTGTTTGTAGAGGATGGGGCTGCCCACATCCAGAGAGCCCAGGTTGTCGGTGAGCAACACCATGTGCAGGCCTGGGGAGCGTAGGTCCAAGGGCGGCGCCTTGGCGCGGGCGACGTACTCACGTTGAGGTGGGGTGCCTTTGTCGCCGGGGCGGATGGCGATGTAGTTACCTTTTACCAAGGCCTCAAGCCCGGTAATACCGGCCAGGGAGATGGACGGTTTGACCACCCAGAACTGGGTGTCCTGCACCAGGTAGTCTTCCGCCAAGGGGTCGAGGGTCAGCTCAGCGTTGGCGCTGGAAAGGTCCGGGTTGATTTTCAGGGTTTTCAGGCTGCCGACCTGGATGCCTTTGTACATCACCGGGGTGCGCCCGGCTTGCAGGCCTTCAAAATCGCTCAGCTTGACCTTGACCTTGATGCCAGCCGCGGCGGCATCAAAGTCTTCGTACAGGCGGAAAGGCAGGCTCGGGTCTGTCGGCGGGCTGTCCTTGCGGTTCTCTGGCGTGGCGAAGGCGATGCCGCCGGCGACGATGCTGGAAAGGGACTCGCTGCGCACTTTCACGCCGGAAAGATTGGCGTCGATGCTGATGCCGCTGGCGTTCCAGAAACGTGTGTGTTTACGCACCAGGTTGGCGTAGGTGGGTTCGATATAGACCTTGATCTCGACAGTGCTCTGATCCTCGGAAAGCAGGTAGCTTTTGACCTGGCCGACTTGGATCTGCTTGTAGAAGACCGGGCTGCCACGGTTAAGCGAGCCCAGGCGATCAGCCTTGAGCGTCACGTGCAGGCCTGGCTTGGCGTCGGAAAGCGGTGGTTCTTCGGAGAGCGCCTTGAATTTGCGCGTGGGTTCGCCATCACCTGGGCTGGCAGCGATGTAGTTACCGGAGACCAACGTTTCCAACCCGGTGATACCGGCAAGGCTGACGCTCGGCTTGACCAACCAGAAGCGCGTATTGGTCTTGAGGTATTGATCGACGTCCTTGTTCATCTCGATGGTGGCAATCACCCCGCGGTTACTGCCCTCGTCGTCCAGCGCCAGGGCTTTGACCTTGCCCACGGGCATGCCTTTGTAGACTACTTCGGTCTTGTTGACCTGGATACCTTCGCCGCTTTCAAAGCGTACCTGGATCTCGATGCCTTGCTGGGAATAGGCACGCCACCCCAACCATCCACCGATGATCAAGGCAATCAGGGGCAATACCCAAATGGCCGACCAGTTGGACGCTGGGCGGGTCTTGGCTTTAGGCAAATCACTCATGGTCGTCGTCCGACTCCGTGTTATCCCAAATCAGTCGGGGATCAAAAGTTACTGCGGCAAGCATCGTCAAGATCACCACACTGGCGAACGCCGCAGCGCCGAGGTTGGCCTCGACACTGGCAAGCCGCCCAAAGTTTACAACCGCTACCAGGATGGCGATCACGAAGATATCCAGCATGGACCAGCGGCCAATGAATTCAATAAAACGGTACATCACAATACGTTGCTGCGCGGACAACGGCTGGTGGCGCTGCACCGAGAACAGTAGCAGACCAATGCCTACCAGCTTGAATGTCGGCACCAGGATACTGGCGATGAACACCACCGCCGCGATGGGAAACATGCCGTGCTGAACCAGTTGGATCACGCCGGCCATGATCGTGCTGGGATCGCCCTGACCGAGGGTGTTGATAGTCATGATCGGCAACAGGTTGGCGGGAATGTACAAGATCGCGGCGGTGATCAACAGTGCCCAAGTACGCGCAAGACTGTTGGGGCGACGGGCATGTATCAGTGCACCGCAACGGGTGCACATTTGCTCGTCGGTGTCCGATTCTTGCTTGTTTAACTCGTGGCATTCGGTACAAATCAGAATGCCTGCATCAATCGCCCGCATGATCATCCTCTCCTGACAACGCCTGCCAAATCTGGTGGGGCGACATGACCACCTCAAGCAATACCTGAACCATCAATAGGCTTACGAAGCAGACCAGGCCCAGACCGATGGTGATAGACGCCATGTCCGCCAGCTTTACGATCGCGACCAGTACGCCCATCAGGTAGACCTCCAGCATTCCCCAATCTTTCATGTGGTGGTAGATGCGGTAGAGCAGCAGTCCGTAGCTGCGGCCGACCTTCCAGCGAATGCTGAGCAACACTGCCAATTGGCAAAGCAGCTTAAGTAGGGGGATGCCCATGCTGCAGAGGAACACTACAACGGCAACGCCTTGCATGCCGGTATCGAACAGGGCGACGACACCACTCCACACGGTATCTTCAGACGACTGCCCAAGCAGATTGAGCTGCATGATAGGTAAAAAGTTCGCTGGGATGTACAGCAGCAATGCTGCGATTACCAAGGCGAGACTTCGCTCCACGACGTTATGGCGATGAGCGTACAGCTCGTAACCACAGCGGGGGCATTGGGCTTTTTCGCCGAGGGCGAGCACGGGTTTGCGCATCAGCAAGTCGCACTCATGGCATGCCACCAGGTCGTCCAGTGGTAAATCTGACGCCTCGTGGGCATCAACCGGATCGGGCATAAATAGGGCTCGGGCTCTAAAAAAGGTTAGGTTGCTATTCTAGTGGTCTGGTTCAGAAATAACTGTGCAAATTTGTCAGTCGTTGGTGGGACTTTTCTCGCGCCCAAAACAAAACCCCATCTGCTTTCGCAAATGGGGTTTCGGAATTTAATCTTGACGATGACCTACTCTCACATGGGGAAACCCCACACTACCATCGGCGATGCATCGTTTCACTGCTGAGTTCGGGATGGGATCAGGTGGTTCCAATGCTCTATGGTCGTCAAGAAATTCGGGTACTGAGTCGTGACCAGTTGGCCTCGCTTCAGCAAATTGGGTATGTGATAGCTTTCGGTGTTTTGTGAGCATCGAACTTTCGGTTCTATCGTCTTCACACACCGCAATCTGATGCTCTTTCGAGAAGCAAATTGCTTGGGTGTTATATGGTCAAGCCTCACGGGCAATTAGTATTGGTTAGCTCAACGCCTCACAGCGCTTACACACCCAACCTATCAACGTCGTAGTCTTCGACGGCCCTTCAGGGAACTC